>CAWGHO010000001.1:0-1582225 GCA_963822445.1 uncultured Acidobacteriota bacterium
TGTGCGTACCTGGTACCAGTACGTATTGCTATCGACGCCGCGACGGGCGACCTGCTCGCCAGCGTGAGCTATCCGTGGCCGTCTCCAGGCGGATCCGCCGCACCCCGATGCGAGGCGAGGCCCAGGCCGGCGGGTTCCTCGATCGCGCGCGGGTACAGGCGGTATCCGCCCGGCTCGACGTTCAAGCTGATCACGGCAGCGGCATCGCTGCGGCGCGACGCCGCGTCGACGGCGCAGACTTTCACGTGCAGCCGCCTCCCCGATGACCGCGTTGGCGCACGCGTTCCCGGCTACACGCGCCCCGTGCGCGACGATGTGAAGGATCGCCATCCGCACGGCAGCATCGGGCTGCATCGGGCGCTCGTCGTGTCGTGCAACGCCTACTTCGCGCAGCTTGCCGCACGGCTTGGTCCGAGGGCGCTGCTCGACGCGGCGGCAGTCGCGGAAATCAGCGCTCACCCGCAACGACTCGCTTACGCGGATGCGCGAGACGCTGCCACAGGCCGGGTACGGCCAGGGCGACGTCGTCGCATCCCGCTGCGGATGGCCGGCGTGGTGGCGGCGATTGCGTCGGACGGGAAGCTTCGGGATGTCCGGATCGAACAGGACGTCGGGCGCCCCCGCCCGGGAACTGCTGACTCGCGACGCGGCGCGCGCGCTCGCCGGCTACATGCGTGACGTCGTGCTCGACGGTACCGGCCGGAGCCTCAAGAACGGCTCCTGGCCGATTGCGGGCAAGACGGGCACCGCGGAGGTCGTCGGCGGCGTCCCATGCCTGGTTCGTGGGATTCGCGCCCTTCGGACAAGCGACTCGCCGCGTGGCCGTGGCGGTCATTGTCGAAAACGCGGGATACGGCGGCGCCGGCGCGGCGCCGGCCGCGGGCGAAATCCTCGCCGCGGCGGCGGCGCTCGGCCTGGCTCGGTGAGGCGATGATCATGGACATTGCAGGGAAGGCGCGCAAGCTGGAACGGAAGATTACCGAAGGCGGCTCGAATGCGGCGCGGTGCCGAATTCGTCGGCCGTCCGGCGGCCCGGCCGCCTCGAGATCATGTACAGCGTTCTCGACCCGCGGAAGGCGAGATTCAGGAATCGGCCGCGGCCGCCGCGTGTTTCCGTTCAATGGAGTGACTGTCCACGTGCTCACCCGGCAGGACCGGTAGGCACGCGCCCGATTCTAGGCCGTCGTCGAGGGCCCGCCCTCGTTGTCGGAGAGGCTCGTCGACGAATGCGATCGGCCGGGTGTACCGGTCGCGGCATCGGGGTTGACGTCGCGTATCGCGCGCCAAGCGCGGCGGGACTGGAAGAATCCGCGGCTTCAGGTCGAATTCGAGCGGGTCAGAGGCGGCGCGTCCAGTCGTCGAGCGCGAGGTGTCGGCCAACGTTGATCACGCTGACCAAGTGATAGGCAGCGCCGCACCGAGCGTCTACATCTTCAACGGCGGGCGCATCGACATCGGCCGCCGGCCGGAGGTGCTCGATCAGCGCCACCGCCTGATCCGCACCAACGACGTCGCCTTCCTCGACGACGGACCGGAACCGAACGCGAGCGTGTCGCGACGGCACGCGCACGTCGAATTCGTCCGAGCGATGGGCCGCGGTACCGGCTCTGGACGACCGCAGCGCCCAAGGAACGAGCTCGTCGGGGTGGCCGGACGGTCGAAGGTGCCCGCAGGCAGCCGTGGCGTGCGGCTGGAGAACGGCGACGAGCTCGTGCTCGGACACGCGCGCCTCAGGGTCACGATCGAAGACGAAAAAAACTGATCAGATGACACCTCCCTGCGCCGCAAGGCGCAAGGCGAGGGGATGCTCAGCGCGCAGGGCGTTCGCGCGCTAGACGGACGCGGCCTCGGCCACACCGATGCCGAGCTCCGCGCGGACGCGATCTTCGATCGCCTTGCAGGTCGCCGGGTTGTCTTTCAGGAACTGCTTCACGTTCTCGCGGCCCTGGCCGAGGCGCTCGCCGCTGAACGCGAACCAGGTGCCGCTCTTCTCGACGATCTTCGCGATCGACCGCGAGGTCGAGCAGGTCGCCTTCCTTCGAGATGCCCTCGCCGTACATCACGTCGAACTCCGCCTCGCGGAACGGCGGCGCGACCTTGTTCTTGACGACCTTGACGCGCGTGCGGCCGCCGACGACGACGTCGCCGTCCTTGATGGCGCCGATGCGGCGGATGTCGATGCGGACCGACGAGTAGAACTTCAGCGCGCGGCCGCCGGTGGTCGTTTCCGGGTTGCCGAACATGACGCCGATCTTCTCGCGCAGCTGGTTGATGAAGATCAGGCAGGTCTTCGACTTCGAGACGACGCCGGTGAGCTTGCGCAGCGCCTGCGACATCAGCCGCGCCTGCAGGCCCATCTGCGCTTCGCCCATCTCGCCTTCGATTTCGGCGCGCGGCACCAGCGCCGCCACCGAGTCGACGACGATGACGTCGACGCCGCCGGAGCGGACCAGCACCTCGACGATCTCGAGCGCCTGCTCGCCGTTGTCGGGCTGCGAGACGAGCAGGTTGTCGAGATCCACGCCGAGCTTCTGCGCGTACTGCGCGTCGAGCGCGTGCTCGGCGTCGACGAACGCCGCCATGCCGCCGGGCTTCTGCGCTTGCGCAATGATCTGCAGCGCAGCGTGGTCTTGCCCGACGACTCGGGACCGAAGACCTCGATGACGCGCCCGCGCGGGACGCCGCCGATGCCGAGCGCATAGTCGAGGCTGATCGACGCCGGTCGAGATGGAGGGATCGCCGGGATGGCGTCCTTCTGCCGAGGCGCATGATCGAGCCCTTGCCGAACTGCTTTTCGATCTGGCCGACGGCCATTTCGATGGCTTTTGCGCGCTCGCGGTCGTTACGGTCTTCAACTGGGGGCATGACGCTCCTGACGCTAGATTCTCGTTGATATGTGGCGCCCGGCGCGCACGCCGCCCGCGGCACATGCCAGTGTCCGACGGGGGCGTGACAGGGAGGGCCAGCCCGCGCTTGCCTGCACCATCGCTTCGGCGTGGCAAGCCGCCTGTCCGCCATCGTATGGCGCAGCTGGCCAAGCCGCGGTGAATTCTCGGCCTGTGCCGAGGTGAAAGTCGGCGAAAAACTGTGCACATCTGGCTCAGAAGTGCTTGTGCCGCCGCTGGTTATGAGTCCTGATGGACTTTCGCCTCAGTGGTGGGTCGGATCGAAGATTCCGCGCGGATCTCTCAGGCCTCCAGATCGCGGAAATCGCAACTCGTCGGTCAGTAGGGGTAGAAGCCCCTGGCCGCTCTTCCGGCCCAGGTGTCCGGCGGCCACCATGCGACGGAGCAGCGGACACGGCCGGTACTTCGGATCGCCGAGGCCGTCGTGCAGCACCTCGAGGATGGCCAGGCACACGTCGAGGCCGATGAAGTCGGCGAGCGTCAGCGGGCCCATCGGATGGTTCATGCCGAGCTTCATGACCGTGTCGATCGCCTCCGGCGTTGCCGACGCCTTCCATCACGCGTAGACCGCCTCGTTGATCATCGGCATCAGGATGCGGTTGGCGATGAAGCCGGGATAGTCGGCGGCTTCGACCGGCGTCTTGCCCAGCGCGCGTGCACAGCTCGGTCGCGACGGCATCGATCTCCGGGCGACGTCGCCTGTCCGCGGATCAGCTCGACGAGCGTCATCAGCGGCACCGGGTTCATGAAGTGCATGCCGAGCACCTTGTCCGGACGCTTGGTCGCGGCGCCGAGCGTGGTGATGGAGATGGAGGAGGTGTTCGACGACAGGATGACGTCCGGCCGCGTGATCGGGTCGAGCCGCGCGAACACGTCGCGCTTGACGTCCACGTTCTCGACGATCGCTTCGACGACGTAGTCGACGTCGGCGAGCTCGTCGAGCGTCGGCTCGGCGGCGAGGCGGGCGAGCGCGGCGTCGCGATCCGTCGGCGCGTCAGCTTGCCCTTCTCGACGAACTTGCCGAGGCTCTTCTCGATCGTGCCGCGCGCGCGGTCCAGCGCCGCGGGCGCGGCGTCGACCAGCTGGACGTCGAACCCGGTCTGCGCGAACACCTGGGCGATGCCGTTGCCCATGGTGCCTGCGCCGACGACGCCGACTGTCGATATCTGCATCGAAGTCCGCAGATGTCCGAATCTGCGGGGCGCCTTCAGGCAAGACTGGTCGACGACCGTGTCGGCTCGTCTGCACAAGCTCGATCCTAAGGCGGCTACAGGAGCTTCGATCGGCCAGCGCGACGCCGTTACCGCCGCCCAGACACAGCGCCGCGATGCCCGCGTCTTGCCCTGGCGCCTCAGCGCGTAGATCAGCGTCGTCAGCACGCGCGCGCCGCTGGCGCCGATCGGATGCCCGAGCGCGACCGCGCCGCCGTGGACGTTCACCGTTCCGGGATCGAATGCCGAGCTCGCGCATGACGGCGACCGCCTGCACCGAGAAGGCTTCGTTGATCTCGAACAGGTCGACGTCTTCAGCTCCCAGCCGATCTTCCGGCGACCTTCCGCACGGCTTCGACCGGCGTCATCAGCACCAGCTTCGGCGCCAGCCGCGCGTCGCCTGGCCGACGATGCGCGCGAGCGGCGTGAGGCCGAGTGCGCGCGCCTTCTCGGCCGCCATGACCACGAGCGCGGCGGCGCCGTCGTTGACGCCCGGCGCGTTGCCGGCCGTCACGGTGCCGTCCTTCTTGAATGCCGGCTTCAGTCCGGCCAGCGCTTCGGTGGTCGTGTCCGCGCGGACCGCCTCGTCGTGATCGAGACGACGCGGCGCCCCTTCTTCTGCGGGATCTCGACCGGCACGAATCTCGTCGCTCGAACCAGCCCTGGCGCGTCGCGTGCGCCGCCTTGCGATGGCTTCCGCCGCGTAGTCGTCCTGCTCGCTCGCGCGTCGACCTTGTACGTGCTCGGCGACGTGCTCACCCGACATCCCCATGTGACACTGCTCGAACGCGCACCACAGGCCGTCGTGGATCATCGAGTCGACGAGCGTGCCGTTGCCCATGCGCAGGCCCTCGCGGACGCGCGGCAGCAGGTACGGGGAGTTGCTCATCGACTCCATGCCGCCGGCGACGGCGATGTCGATGTCGCCGGTTGCGATCCCCTGCGCGGCGAGCATCACGGCCTTCAAGCCGGAGCCGCAGACCTTGTTGATCGTCATGCGCGGCGACGTGATCGGCGAGGCCGCCGTTGAGCGCGGCCTGGCGCGCGGGATTCTGGCCTTCGCCGGCGCTGCGACGACGTTGCCCATGATGCATTCGTCGACGATCGCCGGATCGATGCCGGCGCGCCGCACGGCTTCGCGCACGGCGATCGCGCCGAGCTCGGGGGCGGTGAAGTCTTTCAGGCCTCCGAGAAACTTGCCGGTCGGCGTACGGACGGCCGAGACGATGACGGATTCGCGCATGATCGTGTTACGCTTCAGTCCTGGTCCGATTCGCCGGACGATGTCGATCCGCAGCGACGGTCGTGGCCGCCGAGCAGGTGCTGGAGCTCGCGCCGAGACATCGCGTCGGCCGAGCGCGCGCGGCTCGAACCTCGCCGCGCTCCATCGCTCGGTCAGCGCGCGCGAACGGTCAACACGCCGTCCTGGACGCGATCGATGCGTCGTCGAGCGCGCGAGCCCGGGACCCACCGCGAGCTCCCAGCGGCGAAGTTCGTGTCGGGCCGGAGAAGACGGCCGCTTCCGTCACGGATCTCCGCGCCAGGACGCTGGTGGCGAAGGTCTCTGAAGCGGTATCACGCTCCGGCCGATACTGATGCGCGAAACGCATGCGCCTGGTCCTGGCCTCTGCCTCTCCCCGGCGCGCGGAGCTGCTTGACGGCGGCCGGCTTCGTTTCGACGTCGCGCCGGCGGACGTCGACGAGACGCCGCTTCACCAACGAGAGCCTCCGGCCGACTACGTGGCTGCGCGTGGCGCGGCGAAAGGCGCGGGCGGCGTCGGAGACACCGAACGGCAGGCCAGTGCTGGCGGCCGACACGATCGTCGTGGCGCGACGGCAGATCCTCGGCAAGCCGGCCAGACGCCACCGATGCGGAGCAGATGCTGCGGCTGCTGTCCGGGCGGTCACGACGTGCCTGACCGGCGTCGTCCTGGTGGCAGGTGAGCGCGAAGCGGTGCGAGGTCGTCTCCACGCGCGTCCGCTTCGCGCCGCTGACCGACGCCGAGATCGACGTGGTACGTCGCACTGGCGAGCCCACGGGAAGGCCGGAGCCTACGGGATCCAGGGGCGGGCGTCGCGGTTCATCGACTGGATCGAGGGTCCTGGTCGAACGTCGTGGGCCTCCCGGTGGCCACCGTCTGACCGGCATGCCTCAAGGACGCGGGCATACTATGCTGACGGTAACTCCTAGGCTGCACGGAGATTCATGACAGCCAAAGCTTTCAAGATCGCCGCCACGTCGTCGTCGTCCTGGTCGCTCTGACGGCCTCATGTATACGCCACGCTTCGCGAGACACGCAGGTACTACAAGCACGTCGACGAGGTGATGCGGACCCCGGCGCCTGGCACGGCAAGCGCCTGCAGCTCCACGGCTACGTCGACCGTCGATCGAGCGAGCGGAACTCGCTCGACTACGGTTCAAGGTCCGGAACAACGGCACAGTCGTCACGGCGCACTACACCGGCATCGTTCCCGACACGTTCAAGGACGGCTCGGAAGTCGTGCTGAAAGGGAAGCTGCCCGAAGGCTTCGCCGTCGAGCCCAACGGCGTGATGGCGAAGTGCCCGTCCAAGTACGAGCCGGCGAAGCCCGGCGCCCCGCGCCGCAACCGCGGCACGACGGCCCGGCGCCGCGACAGCGACAGAGCATGGCCTGCGCTCGGCTCGTTCCTCCTCCTCGCCACGTTCGTCGTCGCTGGCCTACGCGCTGGCCGCGTCGTCGCCGGCGCGCGGCGCCGATCGCGCGCGCTGATCGAAAGCGGCGTCGGCGCGTTCTACCTGGTCACGGCGCTGATGACCGTCGCGTCCGGCGTGATCATGCACGCCTTCGTCACCGACAACTACGCGATCAAGTACGTCGCAGCGGTATTCCGACGCCGCGCAGCCGCTGGCCTACAAGATCACCTCGTACTGGGGCGGCCTCGACGGCTCGATCATGTTCTGGGTGTTCCTGCTGTCGGTGTTCGGCGCGATCGCCGTGTACACCAACCGCGAGCGGCACCGCGAGCTGATTCCCTGGGTCGTCGCCGTCATCGCCGTCGGCGGAGATGTTCTTCCTCTTCCTGATGGTGGTGCACAACAACCCGTTCTAGACGTACCTGTCGCCGCGCGCCGGCCGACGGCGCAGGGGCTGAACCCGCTCCTGCAGAACTTCTACATGGCGATCCACCCGCCGTCGCTGTACATCGGCTTCGTCGGCGATGACGATTCCGTTCGCGTTCGGCATGGCGGCGCTCGATCACCGGGCACCTCGACGACTCGTGGCTGCGCGCCGTGCGCCGCTGGACGATGATCGGCTGGCTGTTCCTGTCGTTCGGCCTGACGCTCGGGATGCTCTGGGCGTACGAGGAGCTCGGCTGGGGCGGCTACTGGGGCTGGGATCCGGTCGAGAACGCCGGCCTGCTGCCGTGGTTCACGGCGACCGCGTTCCTGCACTCGGTGATGGTGCAGGAGCGGCGCGGCATGCTGCGCGTCTGGAACGTGACGCTGGTCATCACCACGTTCTTCCTGACGATCTTCGGCACGTTCATGACCCGCTCGGGCGTCGTGCAGTCCGTCCACGCCTTCGGCGAGGACCGTGAGCTGGCGTGGATGTTCACCGTCTTCATGGTCGCTGATCGTGCACGTTCAGCTTCGGGCTGGTGATCTACCGGCTGCCGCTGCTGCGCGTCGCGCCACGAGCTCGACTCGTGGGTGTCGCGCGAGGCGGCGTTCCTGGCCAACAACTGGATCCTGCTGTTCTCGGCGTTCTTCGTCCTGTTCGCGACGATGTTCCCGACGCTGAGCGAGGCCGTGCCGCGGCGAGCGGCTGACGGTCGGCCCGCCGTTCTTCAACAAGTGGATGCTGCCGATCGGGCTGGCGCTGCTGGTGCTGACCGGCATCGGGCCGCTGCTGGCGTGGCGCAAGTCCACGCTGTCGCAACCTGGTCACCAGTTCATGTGGCCGGCCGCTGTTGCGGCGCTCGTCGGTCCGGCGGCGCTGGTCGCGCTCGGCGTTCGCGGTCTGGTCCTCGGGCATCTGCTTCGCGCTGTGCGCGTTCGTCGTCGGCGACGCTCGTGCAGGAGTTCATCGCGCGGCGCGCAGGTGCGGCAGGGCGCATCCGGCTCCGACGTGCTGACCGCGCTGATCGGCCTCGTCGGCCGCCAGCGCCGCCGCTACGGCGGCTACATCGTCCACCTCGGCATCGTGCTGATGTTCCTCGGCTTCGCCGGCGGAGGGCTTCAAGCACGAAGAGAAGATGCTGCTGAAGCCCGGGCAGACAGGTGCACGGTCGGCGCGTTCACGGTCCGCCACGATGCGCTCGCGGTCACGCAGCGACGAGCAGAAGCAGATGATCACCGGCCACGTGACCGTGCTCGCGGACGGCAAGGAGATCGGCAGATGACGCCGGCGAAGTGGTTCTTCGCCAAGCACGAGGAGGAGCCGACGACCGAGGTCGCGATCCGCCGCGGCGTCGCGGAGGACCTCTACATCGTGCTCGCCGGCTACGAGCGTCGAGACGCAGAGCGCGACCTACGCGGTGACGGTCAATCCGCTGGTGAACTGGATCTGGTTCGGCTTCGGCGTGCTGGCGTTCGGCACCGGCCTCGCGCTGCTGCCCGAGCGCGCGTTGGCGTTCGCCGACGGCGAAGGTTCCGGCCGGCGCGGCGACCACGTCGATGCTGCTCTGCTGCTCCTGCTGGCTGCCGGCGCGTGGCCGGCGCGCAGACCGTCGATGCCGCGCAGCGCGTTCCGCGACAGCAGCTCGAAGCGGAGATGATGTGCAAGTGCGGCGGCTGCAAGGCGCCGATGAACAACTGCCCGATGGGGCCGGGTTGTCACGGCCTGCAGGAGCAGCAGCGCGAAGCTCGACAAGTACTGTCGGCGCAGGGCATGAACCGCGAGCAGATGCTCGCGGCGTTCGTCGCGGACTACGGCGGCCAGGACGATTCTGGCGGCGCCGATCGACAAGGGCTTCAACCGGCTGGCGTGGGCGTTGCCGTATGTGCGTCGGCGTCGACGGGCGCGGTCGGTCGGCGGTGCTCGTCGCGCGGCGCTGGTCGCGCCGCCGCAGCCGACCGACGGCGAGCGCCGGCCGCGCCGCGCCGGAACGACGCCGCGCTGCGGCGCGCGGCTGGACGATGAGCTCAGAGACCTCGACTAGCGCGACGACGCGCCGCGCTGACCGCCGAACGCGAACTGCCGACGCAGCGGCCGGACGCTTTCAAGCCGTGGCACTTCTTCGTGCTGCTGTCGCTGCTGGCGGCGACCGTCGCGGTCGTCTGGCGCGGCAGCCCGCCCGGAGAACCTGATCCTGATCAGCCTGACGATTGGCGCGGCCGGGTCTCGCCGCCGCGGCGCTCTACCGGATGCTCGCGCCGCTCGTCGGCGCCGACTGTCGCTCGGTCGGCGAGCCGCTCAGCGAGCGGCATGCGCGTCGAACTCGAACGCGAGAAGGCGCTTGACGCTGCGTTCGATCAAGGAGCTCGAGTTCGATCGCGCGATGGGCAAGGTCTCGCCGCAGGACTTCGACGAGATGGCGGCGCGCCTGCGCGCCCGGGCGCTGGCAGCTGATGCGGCAGCTCGACGCTGGACGGCGGTACCGCGAGCTGATCGAGAGCGAGCTCGGCGCATCGGCTCCGGCCGGCAAAGGCCGCGCCAACGCCGCAGGCCGCGGCCGCCGCCGCTGCCGCAGGGATGTGCGCGTGCGGCACCGCGAACGATCCGACGCCGCGTTCTGCAAGAAGTGCGGCACGAAGCTGTGAGGGCCGGCATGAGCCGCTGCGTCCGCGCTCGATCGCCGCGGTCGTGCCTGGCGCTCGCTGGTGGCCGTGTCCGCGCTGCCGGCGAGTCGCACTGCGCAGGCGCGCAGATGCCCGATCCCCAGGCGATGTCGGGCATGCCGCTGCCGGTCCGCGACCTGCCGCCGGCACCGTGACCGTGCGCGTCATCCGCGGGTGCGCTCGACGAATCCGCTGCCGGCCAGACCGTCGAGCTCACCGGCGCCGGACGTCCCGTCCGCGAAGACCGACGACAGCGGCCGCGCCGAAGTTCAAGCGGGCTGCCGCCCGGCGCGCGCGTGAAGGCCGCGGTGATGGTCGGCGGCGAGCGGCTCGAATCGCAGGAGTTCGAGGTGCCTGCGGCCGGCGGCATGCGCCTGATGCTCGTCGCCACCGACCGGCATCGCGCCGGCGGCCGCGGCCGATCGCGCGCTGGGCAGCACGCCGCCGGTCCAGCCCGGGCGCCTGGCAGTGGTCGTCTTCGGCGACCAGAGCCGCTTCGTCTTCGAAATGGGCGACGACGGGCTGAACGTCTTCTACATCCTGCAGATCGTGAACACCGCGCAGCGTCCGGTCAACCCCGGCGGGCCGCTGGTGTTCGATCTGCCCCGCGGAGGCGCGCGGCGCCGACGCTGCTCGAAGGCTCGTCGCCGCAGGCGCGGTCCGCGGCCGGCAGGTCACGATCGCCGGCCCGTTCGCTCCGGGCAAACCATGGTGCAGTTCGCGTACACCATGCCGCTCGGCGATGACGAGCTCGTCATCGCGCAGACGCTGCCGGCGCCGCTGACCAGCTGGCGGTGGTCGCGCAGAAGGTCGGCGAGATGCAGCTGTCGTCGCCGCAGATCCCGAGCAGCGCGAGATGCCGGCCGACGGGCAGACCTACATCGTCGGCCGCGGCGGCGCCGGTGCCGGCCGGGACAGGTGTCTGACGCTTGAGTTCTCGGGCCTGCCGCATCGGCCGACCTGGCCGCGCAACGCTGGCGCTGGCGCTCGCGATCCTGATCCTTGTGGCCGGCGGCGTGGGCGCGTTCCGTGCGGCGAGACGCACACGCGCCGCGCGATGGCAGCGCCGCGAGCTCGAGGCGCGGCGCGACCGGCTGTTCGCCGAGCTGGCGGCGCTCGAAGAGCAGCAGCGCAAGGGCAGCTCGACGATCCCGTGACCTACGCCGCACCGCCGGCGCGAGCAGATTGCCGCGCTCGAACGCATCTACGCGGCGCTCGAGGACGCGGTCGCCCGTCGGCGTCGCGTCCTGATTTCTCGATGACCGGCCGCGGCCCATGACCGCTCCCGCCACGTCGCTCTGAGATCCTGATACGCTCACCTTCCACGAGGTCACCCGCAACTTCGGCCGCCGCCGCGCGCTGAACGCGTGTCGCTGACTGCCGAGCCGGCAAGATTGTCGCGCTGCTCGGCCCCAACGGCGCCGGCAAGTCCACGCTCCTCTCGATCGCCGCGACGCTGCTCGCGCCGTCCGCGGGCGAGGTCCGTACGGCGACGCCAGCCCGCCACGGCGGGCCGCGGCGCTGCGCGCCCGGATCGGCCTGCTCGGCCACGATCTCTACCTCTATCCGGAGCTCACGGCCGCCGAGAACCTGCGTTCTTCGCGCGGCTGTACGAGCTTCGACGCGGTCGCGAGCGCCGCGGTCGACGCCGCGCTGGCCGCGCCGGCCTCGCCGACCGGCGCGACGATACCGGTGGTGGGATTCTCGCGCGGCATGCGCCAGCGGCTCGCGCTCGAGCGCGCGCTGCTGCACGAGCCGCGGCTGCTGCTGCTCGACGAGCCGTTCACCGGCCTGGACGAGGCCGCGCGGCGGCGCTGCGCGAGCGGCTCTGCGCCGCTGCGCGGCGAGCCGGCGCCATCGTGCTGCTGACGACGCACGATCTCGAGGCGATCGAGACGGATCGTCGACCGCGCTGTCGTGCTGTCGGCGGACGACTGACGCTCGTCGATGGCGGCGGTCGCTGCGCGAGCGCTACCGGCAGCATCGCGACGCCATGAACTTCCTGCGCGACGGTCTGGCTGGTGACGCGCAAGGACCTGCTGATCGAACTCCGGAGCCGCGAGATTCTCTACACGACGCTGTTCTTCGCGCTGTCGTGCGTGCTGGTGTTCGCCTTCGGGTTCGTCAAGGAGGGCGCGGCCGGTGGACGACGCGGCCGCCGGCATCCTGTGGATCGCGGTCGCGTTCTCCGGCACGCTGGCGCTGGGGCGGGCGTTCGAGCGCGAGCGCCAGAGCGAGACGCTGCGCGCGCTGCTGCTGGCGCCGGTCGATCGCCCGGCGCTCTACGTCGGCGAAGCTGCTCGGGCGTGCTGACCCTGCTGGCGGCGGTGCGAGGTGGTGGTGGTGCCGCTGGTGGCGCTGATGTTCCAGGCGCCGGTGTTCGCGCACTCCGATGCTGTGCTCGGCCTGCTGCTCGCGGGGACCGTGGGGTTCGCGGCGGTCGGGACGCTGTTCGCCGCGATGCTGGTCGCGGGCGCGCAGCCGGGACGTGCTGCTGCCGGTGCTGCTGTATCCGATCACCGTGCCGGTGATCATCGCCGGGGTGCGCGGCACCGCGGCGCTGCTGCAGCCGGACGCCGACCTGGCGATGGCGCGGGCCTGGCTCTCGATGCTGGTGTTCTTTCGATGTGGTCTTCATCACGCTGGCCCTGTGGACGTTCGAGCCGGTGATGACCGAGTAACGTGATCCCGGATCGACCGCCGATGCCGCGAAGCTGTTCTCCCGCTCACTGCTCGTCGTCGCCGCGATGTTCGCGTACGCGCCGTTCATGATCGCCGAACGCGCCGTATCGAGTCGACGATGGGGCTGGTGCAGAAGATCTTCTATTTCCACGTGCCGTGCGTGGATCGCGATGTTCTCGGGCGCGTTCGTGTGCGGCAGCGCCAGCGCGCGCTATCTGTTGCGAAGGGCTCGCGCGAGGCCGACCACTACGCGGTGGCCGGCGCCGAGCTCGCGGTGGTGTTCGGGCTGATCGTGCTGATCACCGGCCCGCTGTGGGCGCGCAAGGCGTGGGGCGTGTGGTGGGAGTGGGACGTCAAGCTGACGCTGGCCCTGGTGGTGTGGCTGATCTTCGTCGCCTACCTGCTGCTGCGCCGCTACGGCGGGCCGGGATCGGAGAAGCTGGCGGCCGGGGTCGGGATGTTCGGCGTGGCCAACATGCCGTTCGTGTATTGGTCGGTCAACTGGTGGCGGACGCATGCATCCGAAGACCACGCGTGGTGCCGACGCTGCAGCCGGGCATGCGCGGGACGTTCTGGTTCTGCGTGCTCGGCGTTCATGGTGCTGATGGTGCTGATCGTCATGGCGCGCGTGCGAGCTCGAGCGGCAGCGCGCCCGGCTCGACGAGCTGTATCCTGAGTCTGGAGGATTGAGATGGACGCGGAGCGTTCCGGATGGCGGATCCTTCTGATCTGATGCTGCTGCGCTCGCCGGCCCGGCGCTGGCGACGACGGCGACGCGCGACAGCCGGCGCCCGCGGCGGCGCAGGACGAGTTCGTGCCGGTCGACCAGCTGCCGCCGCGAGGAGCAGCTGCCCGCGGCGCCGCTGCTGATCGCGCGCGTATGCGGTCGCCTGGGTGGCGTGGCCGGATATCTGTGGTCGATCTGGCGGCGGCTCGGCACGGTCGAACGCGAGATGGACGCGATCATCGCCGGAGCGGCGACCGGGAGCGAGTCGCATGGACCTCGCAGATGACCGTCGCGCGCACTTCATCTTCATTCCCGCGGTGCTGCTCGTCGGCATCGTCATCGGCTGGATTCTCGGCAGCGCGCGGCCGCGCAGGACGCCTACGGCGCCGAGCTCAGGCGGCGGGAGGAGCGCGCGGCGCGGACAAGGCAATCCAGTAGGTGCCCAGCATCGCTGATCCCTCGAGCTCCCGGATCGCGAGTCCTGAGCCACTCGGGATCGCGAAGGTCCGTGATCCCTAACGGACTCTGATTCAGGATTGACGATGCAGGCTTCGCGACTCGCGCTCAGCGTTTCCCGAGAGCAAGTGCCTCGAGATGACCGGGCCTGAGGCGCTCTATCGCCCGATCGCCAGTCGATTCGCGAGACTCTGCGGCAGGCCCGCCGCCAAGATCCGCTGCTGCGCCTTGCTCGACGTGGTACTCGCACCCGGCGCAGCTCGATCGATCGCCGTCGGTGTCGTAGACCGCGAAGGCGGCGCGCGGGTCGCCGTCGCGCGGCTGGCCGACCGAGCCGGGGTTGATCAGATAACGCGCGTCTGGCGATCAAGGTGACCGTCAGCGGCTCGACGTCCGGAATGTCCGCCGGTCAGCGGTGACGCCGTTCAGGTGAAGATCGACCGGCAGGTGGGTGTGCCCGAACAGGCAGACCGGCCGGGTCGCGCGTCTGCAGCGCGCGGCTGCGCATCGATGGCGTCGAAGATGTAGTGATCTTCGTCGAACGGCGCGCCGTGGCAGATTTCGAGCTAGCTCGTCGATTTCGGTCGGCCCCTGCGGCAGCTGCCGCAGGTATTCGCGATAGTCCGGCGCCGAGCTGCTGGCAGGTCCACGCGGCCGCGAATCGCGCCACGTGATTGAAATTCGCTGCCGTCGTCGAGGCCGCAGGCCGCTTTGTCGTGATTGCCGCGGATGACCGCCATCGGGTCGAGCGCCGCGGACGCGGTCGATGACGGCGTTCGGCTCGCCGCCGTAGCCGACCAGGTCGCCGAGCACGAGCGCACGGTCCCAGTGGCCGGCGCGGCGTCGAGCACCGCCTCGAGGGCGTCGATGTTGGCGTGGATGTCGGAGAGAATCAGATACCGCACGATCGCTCGACTCGGGCTCACATCCGATGCGATGCGGTCGAAGATCTGCTCGGCGATCGCCTCGGCCGGCGCGGCGCCCGCGTCGATCCGCAGGTGCGCCTGCGCATAGGCGGCCTGCCGGACGGCGAACAGCCGCTCCATCTGGGCGCGGTCGGCGGCAAGCGGACGCCGGCCGTCGGCGGGCACCCGCGCGATCAACAGGTCGAACGGCACGTCCAGCCAGACCGAAACCCCGTCGAGATTGATCGCGGCACGGTTCTCCGCATCCATGAACGTTCCGCCGCCGGTGGCGACGACCGCGTGGCGCAGCGGCAGCAGCAGCTTCAGGATCTCGCGCTCGACGCCGCGGAAGTAGGGCTCGCCCTGGCGCGCGAAGATTTCGGCGATCGTCCGCCGCTCGCGCGCTTCGATCAGCTCGTCGACGTCCTCGGCGCGCCAGCCGAGACGGGCGGCGACGGCGCGCGCGACCGTGCTCTTGCCGGCCGCCATGAACCCGACCAGGTAGATCTTATCGATCGTCACCGGGCGTCGTGAGCCGCTCGAGCTCCAGGAAGAACCCCGGATACGAGACGTCGACCGCGCCTGCGCCGGCAATGGTCGTGGGCGCGGACGCGCCGCAGGCGGCGATGGCGAAGGCCATCGCGAGGCGGTGGTCGTTGGCCGCGTCCACGGTGACGTCGCCGTGCAGCGGCCTGGCGTCGATCCGGAAGCCGTCGGGGTACTCGGTGATGTCGGCGCCCATCGCGCGGAATCCGCGGGCGAGCGCGCTGATCCGGTCGCTCTCTTTCACCCGGAGCTCGGCGGCGCCGCGGACCTCCATCGTCGAGCCCTCCGGCAGCAGGGCGCCGAGCGCCCCGAGGGCCGGCAGCTCGTCGATCAGCCGCCGGCACTTCGTCGGGTGCAATCGCGAAGCTGCGGGGGGTGGCGGCAGGCGATCGTCACGCGGCCGATCGGCTCGTTTGCGTCTTCGTGCTCGACCGTCAGCTCGACCGTGCGCGCCGGCCCGGCGCAGGATGTCCAGAAGGCCGGTGCGTGACGGATTGAGGCCGACGCCCTCGATGTGGATGACGCTGCCCGGGCGTGGCCGCGGCCAGGGCGCCCCAGAAGGCGGCGCCTGAGATGTCTCCCGGGACCTTCACGGTCCGGCCGGGCAGGCGTCTGTCCGCCCGTCGACGCTGACCTGAGGGCCGTCGCGGTCCACGGCGACGCCGAACGCCGACAGGGCCCGCTCCGTATGATCCCGTGTGGCCGCGGGTTCGATCGACGACCGTCCGGCCGCTCGCGTGGAGGCCGGCCAGGAGCACGCTGCTCTTCACCTGTGCGCTCGGCACGTCCGGCCGGTAGGTGATGCCGCGCAGCGGCGCGCCGTCGATGGTGAGGGGGGCCGGCCGTCGGCCGACTGGATGGTCGCCCCCATCTCGGTCAGCGGCGCCATGACGCGGCGCATCGGGCGGCGGCTGAGCGAGGCGTCGCCGACGATGACCGTACGAAATGGATGCGCGGCGAGCGAGGCCGGCCAGCAGCCGCATCGTGGTGCCGGAGTTGGCCGCGTCCACCGGCTCCGGCGCGCGCAAAGGCCATGCAGGCCGCGCCCGGTGATTTCGACGGTGCCCCCCGCCGAGACGATGGGGACGCCGAGCGCCCGCAGGCAGGCCAAGGTGGCGGCACAGTCGGCGCCGGACGAGTAGCCGGCGATCCGGGTGGTGCCGGTGGCGATCGCGCCGAGCAGGGCGTAACGGTGTGAGATGGATTTGTCGCCGGGGACCTGCACGCGGCCGGACGCCCGCTGCGCGGGGCGGACCAGCGCGGCATCGACGGACGCGCGGAGCATCATGGCACTATAGCATTCGCCATCTTGAACGGATCCGGTTTAGTATGTTATTCACTCGCGTGCGTTTCGAGCCCGCCCTCACACTCTTGCCGGCGTTCCGCACCCCCAGCGCCGGGTTCGAATTGCCTGCATGCTGACGCGCGGCGGGACCGTCCGACTCCAGATCCACAGTCAATTTCGAGCTGGTGGACTTCGTCCAGGTGGTCAGCGACCGCATGGGCCAGATGGCCGGCCTCGACGAGGACGCGGTCCACTGGATCGGCGTCGCGGTCCGCGAGTCGGTCATCAACGCCATCAAGCACGGCAACCGCGAGGACTACGGCAAGACTCGTCACCGTCGAGTTCGCGATGGCGCCGTCGACCGAGCCCGAACGAGCTGGTGGTGCGGGTCCTCGATCAGGGCGAAGGCTTCGACCCCGAAGAAGTCGCCGATCCCCTTGCCCCGGAAAACATCCTCAAGTCGAGCGGCCGCGGCATCTTTTTCATGCGCAACTTCATGGACGACGTGACCCTCAAGCGCGGAGCCGAGGGGGGCATGGAAGTGCGCATGGTCAAGAAGCTGGCGGCCGGTGGCTGATCCGCTGCCGCCCCTCTATCTCGCCACCGCGATCGAGGCGGTCATCCGCGCCGGCGCAGGTGCAGCTGCCGGCTTCGGCACCGACATGCGGGTCGACAAGAAGGGCGCCATCGACCTGGTCACCGAGATCGATCTCGCGAGATCGAGCGCGAGTTCCGCGAGATGATTGCCGGGCGCTTTCCCGATCACGTCGTGCTCGGCGAGGAGTTCGAGTTCCAGCGGCGATCGCGACGCCACGCCGCCGTTCTGCTGGGTGTTCGACCCGATCGACGGCACCACCAACTACGCGCACGGGCTGCCGATCTTCTGTTCGTCGCTGGCGCTCGAGATCGACGGCGCAGATCGCGGTCGGCGCCATCTACGATCCGACGCGGCGCGAGCTCTTCACGGCCGAGCGCGGCCACGGCGCGTGGCTGAACGGCCAGCCCGCTGCGCGGTGTCGTCGGCCGAGCGACGTTGATCGACTCGCTGCTCGTCACCGGCTTCCATTACGGTATTCAGCGTGATCCGGAAGAGCTGGTCAGCCTGTTCCGGGAGTTCATCAAGCGCTCGCGGGCGGTCAGGCGGCTGGGTTCCGCGGCGCTCGACCTGTGCTACGTCGCGGCCGGCCGGTTCGACGGCTACTGGGAATCGAAGATCCAGCCCTGGGACGTGGCGGCCGGCGCGCTGATCGTCGAAGAGGCCGGCGGCCGGGTCAGCACGATCAGCGGCGACCTGTTCCGCTCGCGCGCCGGCAGCGTGATCGCCACCAACGGCCGGATCCACGACCTCATGCTGGACGTCATCAACGGCTTCAGTGATGGGCGGCGTGCTCCAAACAGGACGCACTGACACCCCGGTAAGACACACTTTCATCACAATTCCAGCTATTCCGACGCTTTTTCGCGCGCTGGCTGGCATTGTTCATGCTCGACTCGTCTGCACTAGCCGGCCGGCACCGCGCCGTCGCGGCGATACGGAGATTGGTCATGATGAAACCTATGAGAGTCGTTCATGGCGCATCCGCGCTGGCGATCGTGCTGCTGGCGAGCGCGGTCGATGCCCAGGCCCAGATCAGGCGCGTCGAACCGAGCAATTCGGTCGGCTTCAACGTCGGGGACTTCGCCGTGCGTGCCGAGGACGCGCGTGACGTCGACGACGTGCTGCTCGCGGATCTGTCGTCGCTCGCTGTTCGACATCGACGACTTCAACGGCGCGAGCTTCGGTGGCGAGTTCCTCTTCGGGCTCGGCGATACCTGGAAGGAGGCGTCGGCGTGAACTACTACCAGCGGACGGTGCCCAGCATCTACCGCGACGTCGTCGCCGACGATGGTTTCGAGATCGCCCAGGAATTGAAGCTGCGCGTCATCCCGATCAGTGCGACCGTCCGCTTCCTGCCGATCGGCCGTGGCGGTGTGGAACCCTACGTCGGGGCCGGCATCGGCATCTTCCCATGGCGCTATTCGGAGGTCGGCGAGTTCGTCGACTTCAGCGACGACTCTATTTTCCGTGATCGGTATGTCGCGGATGGCACGGCAGTCGGTCCCGTCGTGCTCGGCGGGATTCGCTTCCCGGTTGCCGACATCTGGACGATCGGCGGAGAAATCCGCTGGCAGAAGGCGGTTGGGAACGACCTGCTCGGGTCAGGTCTGCTCGCCGACAAAATCGATCTCGGCGGCTGGACGACCAGCTTCACTTTCAATCTCCGCTTCTAACGCGCAACCGGTCGAGCCGAGGGAGGCGGGGCCTCCTTCGGCTCGAATCTCTCATCGCGTCCGGTGCGGCTTGGTAGAATGCTCGACCAACCGCCGGGTGATGCGCCGCTTCCTCAAACGCCTCCAGGGTCGTCTGTCCCTCGCGCTTGCGAGTGATACAGCCTTCATCGAAACCGCCTTCCGCGAAATCCTCGGCCGCAATCCCGATCTCGATGGCCTCAATCACTATCGACGCGTGCTCCGCGAGGGCATGGGCCGCACGGCCGTGCTCCTTGACATCATGCGCTCCGAGGAATTCACATCGCGGCTGACCCCGCAGGTCAGCGCGCTGCCGGACCTGCGCGGGATGCGGCCCGATCGGTATCGTGAGACGCGCGATCGCACGAATGGCCAGGTCATCCCGGTGTTCGATGCCGCGTCCCCCGCCGATTTCGACTGGCTCGAGAGCGCGATTATCACGCACGGTACGACGAAAAGCCCGGCGTGTGGGTGCTCGGCGTCGACGCGGACAAGCGGATCGTAGCGGAGATCGTGGCGTCGTTCGGCCCGCGCCGGGCGTTGGAGCTGGGATGCGCGGCTGGCGCCGTGCTCGAGTGCCTCGAGGGCCGGGCATTCTCGCGGAAGGCATCGAGATCAGCTCGATGGCGCGGGAGAAGGCGCCGGCACATCTGCGCGGCCGCATTCATCAAGGCGATCTGCTCGACCTCAATCTCCCCGGCGGCTATGACCTCGTCTTCGGCCTCGACGTGTTCGAGCACCTGAACCCCAACCGCCTCGACGGCTACGTCGCACGCCTCGCCCTGCTCTCGTCCGACGACGCCTTTCTGTTCTGCAACATTCCGGTGTTCGGCGACGATCCGGTGATCGTACAGTGTTTCCGCTCTACGTCGACGGCTGGGAGCGCGATGCGCTCGAGGGGTGCCCGTTTTCCGCCATTCATGTCGACGACCGCGGCTATCCGATCCACGGACATCTCACCTGGGCGGACGCGCGATGGTGGGTCGCGCGCTCCAAGCGACGGGTTCCGGCGCGATGAGGACATCGAGCGGGCGCTTCACGCGAAGGACGACGGCTACATGGAGAAGCGTTCGCCCGCCCGCCGTTCGTTCTTCGTGTTCGCAAAAGGCGCGTGCCGCGGCAGGCGTCAGGCGATTCTGGGCAGGATCGCGAACGAGCCGTCGACGGCGATTGCCTGAGGGCTCCGCGCTGCCTTCAGGCAGCACGGCATACTTCCCTCAACGGGCGCGATAGAGTGCGACGCCGCCTCCCTCGGCCACGCGGTCGAAGCCATCGAGGAACTTCGGGTCACGCGCCGCCGCCTGATGGAGCGCGTCGCCGCCTTCGGCCCGTTCCTCGATTACGACCCACGTGACGAATCCGCGGGTCCCCGCGTCGCCGCGTGAACCCAGAGCTGCTCGTTGCCTTCCTGCAGAAAGTCGCGAATATCGATGTTCAGCCGCGAAAGGTCGTGCATGTAGTGGGCGAGGGAGCCCATGCTGATCATGATTCGTGGTGCGATCCCAGTGCTGGCGCAGATACTCGGTCACGGCTTCTCGCTCGCTCATGTTCGCGGCGTCGCGCTGCGACTCGGCCACGAGCGGCGCCTGAAGGTTCAGCGGCGCGGATTGCGACAGCGCCCACCAGACAATCAGCGCCGCGGCCACCGGCCGCAGCGGCGCCCACAGGAGCCCGACGCCGACGCCGGTCGTGGCCGCGCAGGCGAGGATGAGCGGAAGACCATATTGCACCCGCAAGGGGTGACCGTTGTAGGACGCGGACCACGGAAGGGCCGCGGCAGCCGCCAGCGACAGGATGAGAAGAAGCGGAGCCCGCGTCCGTGTTCTCAGAAACTCGAGAGCCAGCAGCACCGCGAAGGCATACGCGGGCCAGACCCAGGCCGTGCCCGAGAGCTGATACAGACTTTCCCGGACCTGCTCGAACGCGAGTGACGCGTTGCCGAGGGCCTTGTTTCGGGGACGAAGAACCCTGAAGGGTACGAACCACGTGCCTGTCGTCCACCGGCTGTTCAGCGTGAACAGGATCAGGGCGATGGCGGGGTAGAGGGGCGAGCCCTCGCACAGGCCAGGACGACTCGAGTCAGGCGCGGTCCCCCGGCGCAGCAGGGCGATGGCCGCCAGCCCGATCAGCGCGCCACAGATCGCGATCGCCTCGTACCGGGTCATGCACGCGGCGGCGATGGCTCCATCCGGCGGCCCGCGGCCATGAACCGGCGCGTCGTCGGCCACCCACTCCGCCGTCAGCGCAACGGCCAGCATGCGACGTGGCGAACAGCAGCGGCTCGGTCATCGGCGTGCTCTGCAGGTAGAGCACGTTCGGGTTGGCGACGATCAGCGTCGCGCCCGTCACGGCCGCCGATCCGCGATCCGGTGAATCCGACGATCGAGCCGGGCCAGCGCCCAGGGTCACCGCCATCCGTGCGCAGACCGAAATGCGCGATCGCCGACGCCCCGATTCGTACCAACTG
This sequence comes from uncultured Acidobacteriota bacterium, assembly GCA_963822445.1. GTDB lineage: Bacteria > Acidobacteriota > Thermoanaerobaculia > Gp7-AA8 > Gp7-AA8 > QHVT01. The sequence goes on from CAWGHO010000001.1 coordinate 21,237, forward strand.
TCGACTTGGACGGGAAGCACGTTGAGCAGGTGCGGCAGCGGCAGCCACACCGCGCCGATCTGCTGCCAGCCCGGCGTGAGACTGTCGAGGACGCGCCGCGCGACGACGAGGTGCGCGCGCGCGTCGTAGTGGCCGAGCGTCAGACCAAGCTGGCGTAGTGCATCGCGACGCAGCGCGCCGTGATACCGAGGAGAGCCGACGAGCGGCGAGCCAGTGCGGCAAACGCGGACCACGGTCGCTCGCGAGACGGCTGCGGACGCGCGTCGTGACCAGGACGCTTCTAGTCTACACTCATGAGGATGCAGCGTCTCGCTGTCTGGGTCCAGGGGTTCGCGGACTCGCTGGGCGGGCCGGGTCTCTTCCTCATCGCGTTTCTCGACTCGTCCTTTCTCTCGTTTCCCGAAGTCTGCGATCTCCTCGTGGTCTGCTGACGGTCCGCGCATCCGAGCGCGGATGTCTCTACGCGCTCACTGGCGACCCTCGGGTCGATCGCCGGCTGTCTCGCGCTGTATTAGCGTCGGCGCGGAAGGGAGGCGAAGCTTTCTCCGGAAGCGATTCAACGAGCGCCACGTCGACGGGCGATGACGCACGTTCCGCAGCTACGGCCTGCTCGCCGTGCTCGTCCCCTCGCTGCTGCCGCCGCCGGCGCCGTTCAAGATTTTCGTGCTGCTGGCCGGCGTGGCGCGCATGCGCCCGATCGAGTTCATCGTGGCCGTCGCCATCGGCCGCGGGCGTCCGCTACTTCGGCGAAGGCGCTGCTGGCGCTCTGGTACGGCGACGCGGCGCTGCGCCTTCCTCGAGCGAGAACGCGCCGCACGGTCGTGGCCTGGCGGTGATTGCTCGTGCTCGCAGGGTCGGCATGCATGGGCGCGGTCGGCAGGGCGACGGTCCTGGCAGCGCCGAGCGCCCGGACATGATTCACAGCCGGCACGAAGCCACTGTATAATCAAGCGTTTACGATACACGCCGATGAACCCGAGATTTCGGTCGTCGTCCCGATCCGCAACGAGGCGCCCAACGTCGCGGCAGCTCTACCGCGAGCTGACGGCGGCGCTCGACGCGTTCGGCCGCCCTACGAGATCATCGTCGATCGACGACGGCAGCACGGACGAGACGTTCGAGCTGCTGGCGGAGCTGCAGGCGCAGGATCCCGCGGCTCCGCGTGATCCGGTTCCGCCGCAACTTCGGCCAGACCGCGGCGTTCGCCGCCGGCTTCGCGCACGCGCGCGGCCGCTTCATCGTGACCTCCGACGGCGACCTCCAGAACGATCCGGCGCGACATCCCGCGCCATGATCGAGACTGCTCGAGCGCGGACGCTCGACATCGTCTGCGGCTGGCGCAAGGACCGGAAGGACGCGTTCATCAGCCGCCGGCTGCCGTCGATGATCGCCAACTGGATCATCTCGTGCGCGACCGGCGTGCAGCTGCACGACTACGGCTGCTCGCTGAAGGTGTTCCGCGCCGAAGTCGTGAAGCCGATGAAGCTGTACGGCGAGATGCACCGGTTCCTGCCGGCGATCGCCAGCGAGCAGGGCGTCGACGATCGTCGAGCAGGTCGTGAACCACCGCGCGCGCGATGCACGGCACGTCGAAGTACGGCATCTCGCGCACCATCCGCGTGGTCCTCGATCTGCTGACGGTGAAGTTCCTGCTGAGCTATTCGACGCGGCCGCTGCAGATATTCGGCCTGCTCGGCTTCGCGATGGGCGGCCTCGGGGCGGTCGATCTGCGCGCTGGCTGGCGCTATCGGCGCCTCTTCGGCGACAGGCGATCGGCGACCGGCCGCTGCTGCTGTTCGGCATCCTGCTGATCTTCACCGGCGTGCAGCTCGTCACGCTCGGCCTGCTGGCGGAGATGCAGGCGCGCACGTACCACGAGTCGCAGGACAAGCCGACCTACGTGATCCGCGAGATTCGTCACGGCGCGTCGCGCGAGCTGGCGAAAGACGAGCAACGTGTCAGCGTCAAGCGATTCGTCTGATCAAGCGTCGGCCGCGGCAGGCCGACCCGTCGATCACGGATATCCAGAAGGAGTTCGGCGCCAACCGATCGCGGCGGCAGCGCTACGCGGACCTCGTGATCGGCCTCGACGGCTGGTGGCCGCTCGTGCGCTATGAAGCCATCGTGCTGTTTTGCAGCTGGGTGCCGGGCGCGCTCGGGCTGTTCCTCCGCGCCAAAGCTCTATCCGATGATCCTCGGACGCGTCGGCTCCAACGTGGCGATCGGCATGAACGTCGTGCTGCGGCACCCGCACAAGATCGTCGTCGGCAACAACGTGGTGATCGATGACAACTGCTGTCTCGACGCGAAGGGCACGACGAACCGCGGCATCACTCTTGGCAACGGTGTGTTTCTCGGGCGAAACACGATCCTCAGCTGCAAAAATGGCGACATCACGCTCGAGGAGGACGCGAACGTCGGGTTCAATGTCGAGATCTTCTCGGCGGCGTCGGTGCGGGTCGGGCGCGAAGCGCTGATCGCGGCCTACACGTATCTGGTCGGCGGCGATCATCTCTTCGATCGGGTCGATGTTCCGGTGCTGCAATCAGGGCCGGACCGCGAAAGGCATCGACGTTGGGGAGAACGTCTGGCTCGGCGCTCACGTCGTCGTGGCGGACGGCGCGTCGCATCGGGCGCGACGCGATCGTGGGCGCCGGAGCGGTCGTGACCGGTGATGTGGCGGACTTTCAGATTGCGGCGGGCGTGCCGGCGCGGGTCGTCCGCGATCGGCGCGGCGGCGCGGCGACGGCGGGCTGAACGGTATGTGCGGGATTGTCGGGATTGTCGAGCGGAATCTCGAGCGGCCGGTGCCTCCGGGCGAGGTCGAGCGGATGGTGCGGACACTGAACCATCGCGGACCGGACGAGGAGGGGAGCGTGCGGGCTGCCAGGAGTCGGCGCTCGCCATGCGCCGGCTGGCGATCGTGGATCTCGCCGGGCGGCCAGCAGCCGTTCAGCAACGAGGACGGCACGATTCAGGTCGTCGCGAACGGCGAGATCTACAACTTCCCCGAGATCAAGCGTGAGCTGAGCCCCGCGGGCATGCATTCCGGTCGCGGTCGGACATCGAAGTCATCGTGCACGCGTATGAGGAGTATGGCGAAGCCTTCCTCAGCCGTCTGCGCGGGATGTTCGCGCTCGGCGCTCTGGGATGGGCCGGACCCGGACGCTCCCTCGCCGCGCGCGATCGGGCCGGCGAGAAACCGCTCTACTACACGCTCACGTCATCCGGCCTTCTGCTCGCCTCCGAGATCAAGGCACTGTTGTCCCGGCCGGAGGTGAACCGGACGATTGATTCTCGAGGCGCTCGATCAGTTCCTCACCTACGAATACATCATTGCACCGCGAACGATCTTCGCTGGCATCCAGAAGCTGCCGGCGGCGCATTACCTCCTGTACCGCGCGGGCCAGGTCTCCGTGCACCGGTACTGGGACGCGGCCGCCGTCGAACCGAAGGCATGGTCCGAGCGTGATGCGGTGGAGGCGGTGCGCTCGACTCTTGGCCGGGCCGTGCGAAGCCAGATGATGGCGGATGTTCCGCTCGGGCTCTTCCTGTCCGGCGGGATCGACTCGAGCGCGGTTGCGGTGCTGCTGAAAGACGCGCCGGGTGCCTCCGACGTTTCGAGCTTCAGCATGGGGTCGCGGACGGCAGCTATGACGAACTGCCGTTCGCGAGACAGGTCGCCGCCCTGTGCGGTACGCGCCACCACGAGGGCACGGTCACGCCGGACGTGGCCGGCCTGTTCGAGCGTCTCGTGGCTGCACCTCGACGAGCCATTCGCGGACGTGTCCCTGTTCCCGACGTTCCTGGTCTCGCAGAGTGGCGCGGGAACACGTGAAGGTCGTGCTGACCGGCGACGGCGGCGACGAGCTGTTCGGCGGTACGATGCCTACGCGGCGCAGTCGCTGGCGGCGCGCTGGGAAGGACTCCCTCCCCGAGGCGGCGTCGCGCGGCTGGCCAGGGCGGTGGCTCAGCCTGCTGCCTCCAACCCGGAAGAAGAAAGGGCTGATCAACAAGAGCGCGCCGCTTCGTCGACGGCCTCGCGCATGCGCCGTCGAGCATCGCGCATTACCGGTGGATGACCTTTCCTCAGCCGATGTCGAGTGCCGGCTGTATCCCCTCCGGTTCCCGTGACGCGCTGCTGTCCGTCGACACCTACCAGCCGGTGCGTGATGCGCTGGCCTCGACCAAGAAGCCGACGACCTGCTGAACCGTCAGCTCTACGCCGACTCATGATCTATCTCGCCGACGACATCCTCGTGAAGGTGGATCGCATGAGCATGGCGACGTCGCTCGAAACGCGGGCGCCGTTTCTCGACGCCGACGTCATGGAGCTGGCCTTTTCGATGCCCGGTGACCTCAAGATCCGCGGCGGCTACGCGCAATACGTGCTGAAGCAGGCGCTTCGCGGGCTGCTGCCGGATGGCAATCCTCGATCGATCGAAAGAAGGATTCAGCATCCCGATGAAGACCTGGCTGCGCGGCGATCTGCGGCCGATGATGGAGCGGCTGCTGGCCCCCATCGTCTGGCGCGACGGCGGACTCATCGACGCCGGGGAAGTCACGCGCCTGAGGCGCGAACACGTTGACGGGCGCGCCAATCACGCGCACGTGCTGTTCAGCCTGATGGTGTTCGAACAGTGGCGGGAAGGAGTCCGTCCACTGATGCCCGCCGGCTGACGTGGCATCAATCATGTTCCGAGGGACTCTCGTCCCCCGGACCCCCTTACACGCTCGCTCGCGGGGGCCCCTCGCGCCCCGCTCCGTCCCGTGGCTCGTTCGCTGCGCTCTCTCGCAGCCGGCAAGCTACTCAGGCGTGCGATCGGGGATGGCGTAGACGCGATTCATGTCCTCGATTTCGCGGGCGGTCTGAGCCGGCGTCCAGGACAGCTCGTTCGCCATGACGTCGGCCGCGGCCTGCACGGCATCGGTGCCGGGATGACCGCCGGCGCCGGCCGCGGTGCGCCGGAGCAGGGCATCCGTGAGATGAAGGGCCATCTCCGAGCGGACCGAGTAGAGGATTTCCGCGCGAGTGACGGCGCACTGACGTCCGAGCGGACTGGCCAGGTCCGACGACTCCATCAGGAGGCGGCTTACGGCCTCGTGATTGGTTCCGGACGCCGCGATGAGGCGACGCACGAAGGAGGAGTCCAGCGGCGTTCCGGACGACGTGCTGGCTTTCATACTGTTCCAGATCAGCGATGTGGCCGCCGGGCAGCGGATCCTTCATCGGTTCCGCGATGCTGGCCGGCAAGCCCATTTTGCGGGCGACGCGCTCCGCAACCGCCGCCGCCGTCGCGCGCGCGGTCGTGTAGCGGACGCCGATGACGGTGATCAGTCCGTCGAGGCCATCGGCGGCATGGTCGTGGATGATGCTGCGCTTCAGGAGCGCTCCGGCGTCACGTGCGCGCGGGGGCGCGGGCAGCAGGCCGCGGTGAACCAGCCGCACGGCGTCCCGGTTCAATCCGGCGCCGGGAAACGCCGCCACCGCGTCGGCCAGGAACGCATCGACGTGGGATCCGGTGATCGTGGGGACGCCGGTGTCCCCACGAAACCGATCGTGGCTGGTCCCGACGATCGACTGGTTCTGCCAGGGAACGAGGAACAGGAAGCGGCCCCTGGCGAGGCCGCCCGCGGCGCATGCCGGCGCCGGCCGGTCCAGGACGACGTTCATGGCGAGCGACCAGGCCGGGCGCGGCCCGGTCGCGGCCGCTGTTCCGAGCCGTTCGAGGAGCCCGGCCGCCCAGGGACCGGCGGCGTTGACGACGACTCGCGCGCGAATGTCAAAAGGGACGCCGGTCTCGAGATCCCGTGCGCGAATGCCAATGATTTGCCGCCCATTTCGGATCAGGGCCTGTACTTCGGCATAATTAAGGGTTGCAGCCCCCTTGTCGACCGCCGACTGCAGCAGGCCCATGGCGAAGCGTTCGGGGCTGTGCAACTGATAATCGTGCCAGAGCGCGCCGCCGGTCACGCCGGCCGGGTCGATCCAGGGGTTCAGATGGAGACAGTCGTTGCGTGAAATGACGCGGCTCGGAGGCAGTCGGCGCGAGGGGTCGATCCCGTCGTTGCGGTCGGCGGACAGCAGGTCGTACGCGGAGAGGAAGGCGCGCATCACTGCGGGATTGCGCGGCACTCGTCGTGTCGTGGGAATCACGAACGGCAGGACGCGCACCAGGTGTGGCGCAATGGCGGCGATCCCCCGGCGTTCGCGGACGAACTCGCGCATCACGGTCAGCGAGCCATGCTGCAGCGCGCGGATGCCGCCGTGGATGGTCTTGAGGCTGTTGAACGACGTCGCCGCGGCGAAGTCTCCACGCTCGACCACGACAACGCTGAGACCGCGGCCGGCGAGCTCGCGCGCGGCTGCCGCGCCGTACACGCCTCCGCCGATGACGACCGTGTCGAAAATTCCGGCCGTCACGCGTTCGAGGTCCCGAACCATCAGATGACTCATTCTATGTCACCGATCGCGAAGGTGCCGGCGGCTGGCGCGGACGTGCCTGGCCGCGCTGGCTGTGCTGTCTTCCGTCCAGTGCGGCGACACGCCCTCACCGGCGCCGGCGCCGACCCCGATTCCTCCGGTGGGCATCTCCTGTCCGTCGCGAGTCGATGGGCAGTCGGTCGATGGCTCGCCCGGTGGAGGTGACGCTGACGCAGCCGCAGGCCACGGGAGGCCAGGCGCCGGTCACGGTGACCTGCTCGAATCAATCGGGGCCGTTCCCGGTGGGTTCGACGACCGTTACCTGCCAGGCCACCGATTCGCGCGGCCAGTCGGCCTCCTGCAACTACCAGGTGGCGGTCCGGCCGCCGCCACGGCTGCGGTTTTCACGGTTCCTCTCCTTCGGCGACAGTTTGACCGAAGGGACGGTCTCGAACGGGCCGAGCCTGCTGCTCATCGTTAAGCCGGAATCGTATCCGGCGCAGCTCGAGCGGCGGCTGGGGATGCGCTACAAGGCACAGCGCGCCGGTCGTGCTCAACGATGGCGTAGGCGCGGAGTTCACGCCCGAAGGGCTGCGGCGGATCCGCTCCGAGCTGCTCCAGCATCGTCCCGAAGTGCTGCTGCTGATGGAAGGCACGAACGATCTGCTCGATACGGTGCGCGGCCCGGACACCGCCATCGCCAACCTGCGCAGCATGATCGTGGAGGCGAAGTCGTTGGGCGTCCAGGTTGCCCTCGCGACCATCCCGCCGCAGCGCGCCGGCGGTCTCCGCCGCCGCGACCCGGTCGTCGCGATCATTCCCGGCTTCAACGACCGCGTCCGCGGGCTGGCCGCCGCCGAGAACCTCGTGCTCGTCGACGTCTTCGCCGGCATGAAGGACGACCTCACGCTCATCGGGCTGGACGATTCCATCCGACCGTGCGCGGCTATGACGTGATGGCGGGAATCTACTTCGACGCGATCCAGCGAGCCTACGAGGAAACGCCGAGCACGCTCGGACGGATGCCATATTGACCGGAGCAAACGGCCGAGCCCCTTCCCACGAGCTAACCAGGCGCGTGCGCGAATACTGGAACGCACGCATTCACGATCTCGAGATGACCACGCAGCCGGTGGGCACGCGTGCGTTCTTCGACGAGCTCGATGCCTACCGCTTCGACAAGCTGGCCTATCTCCCCGAGCTGATCGATTTCGGCGGGTTTCGCGGCAAGCGGCTCGTCGAGGTCGGCTGTGGCGTCGGCACCGATCTCGCCCGATTCGCCGCCGGCGGGGCAAAGGTCCTCGGCGTCGATCTTTCGGAAACCGCCATCGGACTTGCCAGGGCCAATCTCGCGTTGCATCACCTGAACGGCAGGGTCGTGGTCGCGGATGGAGGCGAGCTGCCGCTTCCGGATGCCAGCGTCGACGTCTTCTATGCGCACGGAGTTCTACAGTACGCGGCAGAGCCGGTCGAATCGTCCTCGAAGCGCTTCGCGTGCTCAGGCCCGGCGGCACCGCTGTGTTCATGGTCTACAACCGGGTCTCCTGGCTCATCGCGCTGTCGAAGGTCATGAAGGTCGCGCTCGAGCACGAAGATGCCCCCGGGTTGCGACTCTACTCGGCAGGAGAGTTCCGCGAACTGCTCGAGGGGTTTCGACGCACCAGGATCGTGCCGGAACGGTTTCCCGTAAAGTCGCGGCTGCACCACGGCTGGAAAGCTGCGATCTACAACGGCGCATTCGTCGGGCTCTTCAACACCCTGCCGCGCAGACTCGTGCGACCATTGGGATGGCACCTGATGGCACTATGCGAGAAATAATTCTGATACCTCGGAGCCCTGATTGCGCTGGCCTGCAGTGCACCGCCGGACGAGCGCAGCGAGAGTGAGGACCAGGCGCGCTCGAAGACGCCGTCCGCGAACACCGCGCTGCCGGCCGCGGTATCCCCTTTCCCGCCGGGCTGACCGGAACGCTCGCGTTCGAGTCCGACCGCGAAGGCCGGCCGCGGATCTACACCATCGATCTCTCGGCGGGAAAGGTTACGCGGCTCACGCAGGGCGGGGAGTGGCGCGACGAGAATCCGAGATGGTCGCCAGACGGAAGCGCATCGCGTTCGCGTCGACCCGTCAGAGCAGCAGCTTCGACATCTTTGTGATGAACGCGGACGGCACCAGCATCGAACGCCTGACCGACAACCCGGCCATCGAACACGACCCGACCTGGGATTCTGACGGGCGCAGCATCATATTCAGCGGCGAGCGCGATGGGCGCGGCGAGCTGTATCGGGTCTGGCTGGGCTCACGACGGGTCGTCCGGCTGACCGACGGCATCAATCGCGCAATCATGCCTGCGGTCTCGCCGGATGGAAATTCCGTTTCATGGGCGGGGCAGACCATCCGCTATTTCCAGATCCATGTCAGGGGGGTGAGCGATATCGGCGGCAACAGCGTCCAGCTGACGAGCGGCGAGCCCGCGTGCCGCCCGGCCTGGTCGCCTGATGGCCAGCAGGTCACGTACGTCCTCGGGGAAGATCCGTCGCGTCTAGGCATAGTCTCGGTCGCAACCAAGGAGGCGCGAACGCTCTTCGAGCACCCCTAAGTTGTGGCTGTACTACCCGGCTTTTTCTCGGGACGCGCGGCATGTCGCGTTTGCCGTCAGCCCGGAGCATCACCGGGGCGAAGGATTGGGACCTCGCGATCATCTCGACCGCGGCTCCCGACTCCAGCTTCCAGCGGCTGACGGCCGGGCCGGGGAACGATCGGCTGCCCGACTGGAAGCCTTAAACGTGCTACGTGCCATGCTCTACGTGCTCACGTGCTCGTGCTCACGTGCCCACGTGCCCACGTGCCCACGTGCCACGTGCCCACGTGCTCACGTGCCTTAGTGAAATCGGCCCTTGATGATCAGCAGGGGCAACGGCCGGAGGTTGACCGACTGGCCCGCTGCCAGCGTGTGCTGCTCGATCCGGGCGCCGGTCAGCGGATGGAGCACCTCAAACGTCATCGCGCGCCGTGCTTCGAGCTTCAGGCTGTTGACGACGCCGACCGGGACCACGAAGAACTGATCCTCCTTCACACCCGCCAGTAGCTCCGCTGCGCCATCGTTGTGACCATCCGGCCAGATGGCGCCGCGGGCGCCGCCGGCGTGCGGGATGAACGGGTGTTCCGCCGAATCATGGCGATGACGCCGCCAGTTGACGATGTCGGCGGGCAGGTACTTCTTCATCGCTGAAAACGCGGCGAGCGTCTGTTCGGCGTTCGGCATGTCCATCAAGCGCCGGCGGCCCCACACACCGGCATCGGTATGAAGCACGTACATCGCGACCCCGGCCAGGTACGAGGACAGCGCCGCACCGACCAGCCGGACCGGATCCGTTTCGCTGTTCACTGAGCTCTCGGGACCGATCGGCTCGTTGCTCGACACGATTGGCGGCAGGCCTTTGCAGGTCAGCGTCCCCCATGGCGCCAGGACCGGCTCCCAGTTGCGCAGCGGACCGTTCACGTCGCGCGTGAAATGCTCCGTCAGGATCTGGACCTTCAGGTCCCGATACAGAGTCAAATGCGCCTCGCAGTCGTGCCCTTCCGAGTCGCTTACCGCGATCGGAATCGTCGTCCCGCTTGCGAGCCGTTCCGCGAGCTGACGGATCTGCTGGATACCGGCGGGGCCGCCGAAGCCGTTCTGCCAGCTTTCGTTAGCCACCTCGAAGTGCATGATCTTGTGCTCGCGGCCGCGCGACATCGCGAGAAACCGATCGACCAGCGCGACGCGATCGGCCGGCTCGGGGATCACCTGATCGGCATCGCCGAAGATCGTCCACTCGACGCGAATCCCGAATTGATCGTAAGCGTGATCCGTGACGCCGGCGATGACCTGGTCGTAGTCCGGCCATCGCCAGTCGATCTCGCGCCCGGCCCACACCGGCTGGCGCCCGACCACGCCGAGCGCGCGGATGTAGTCGAAGCCGTGGTCGGCGAGCAGTTTCAGATGTTCGTCGAGTCGTGGCCGGTCGTGTTTGTAGGCCCACGCCGCCCAGAACATGGTGGCGCCGAGCGCGGCAAACTCACCGCTCCCATCGGCCACCGCGCGTCCGCTGACGCGGATCGGACCCGAACGTTTCGGTTGAGCCGACGGGGGCGGGGCAGCGCAGAGGAGGGCGAGGAGAATCGCCAGGGCGAAGCGTCGCATGGCGATCAGTCATGCAGGATCGACGCCGGAAAGGCCTTTACAGGCTCTGCGCAGGCGGAAGATCTCGGGCGCTAGCGGACGCTTGCCGCAGCCGCCATTGCCGCCTTGTTGTGGTAGCGGCGCCGCTCGCGGCTGGCGCGGACGAGGAACTTCGCGTAGGGCACGACCTGCTTGATCGCCGCGACGTTCATCTGGCACGGGCTCAGGCAGGTCGGGCACTTCTCGTCGCGAATCCAGTCGCGGTGCGCCTGGCTGGCGGCGCGTGAAGTAGAGCTGCCTCGGGATCCGTCTCGCGGACGTTGCCGACGACCTCGCTGTTCTCGCAGAAGAACATGCCGCCGTCGGGATTGAGCATGATGCCCTGGGTCTGGAACGGGCACGGCGCCATGCGGTGATAGCCGTTGGCGATCATGTCGGCGTAGTGCATGTAGATGTAGTTCTGGCCGTCGAGCAGCGGGTCCATGCCGCACGCGGTCGAGGAAGAACTGCGCGCATCCGCTCTTCTTCTGGCCGATCGGCTTCGCACGTCGCTTCGAGCTCGCTGTTGCCGAGCATGGCATCGGTGAAGCGGACCATGTTGAACACGATGTCCAGCTTCTCCTTGCTTCGCCCACGCCAGGATGTTCTCGGCGTCGTCGAGGTTCATGTGAGAAGATCGTGGTCGAGATGCCGAAGTTGAACGGGATGCTTCTTCTGCAGCTCCTGCATCGCGCGGATCGTCTGCGTTGGCCTTGTCGAAGCCGCGCTTCACCTTGCGCACCGTGTTGTGCATGTCGCCGACGCCGTCGATCGACACGCGGGTGCTGAAGATGACGCCGCGCTCGTCGCAGATCTCGACGATCTTCGTCAGCATCGGGATGGCGCGATGCGGCGTCAGGCCGGTGGTGTTGATGCCGAACTTGCGCAGCCGCGGCAGCTTGTCGAGCATGACGCGGACGATGTCGACCAGGTCGTTGCGCGTGGTCGGCTCGCCACCGGAGATGTTGGCGTTCTCGATGTTCTTCCAGAGCGGCGAGCTCGAAGCCTTGCTCGATGTCGGCGAGCGTCATGTCGCGTCTTGCGGTCGCCGCGCGTCCAGTTGCTGCACATCTCGCAGCGGGCGTCGCAGACGAACGTGCAGTGGAAGATCAGGACGGTCGGGTGAATGGGCTTGTACTTCGCGACGTAGGAGTTGACGAGGTCGCGAGGCGCGCTCGCGGCAGCCTTGGCGAGGTACCGCAAGGCGTAGACTTGTGCCATAAGTTGTTGATTATACACGGATTCAGCGTATCGCATAGCTGAGCGCTTGACTGGCCGGCCGCGAGACTTGGTAGCGTCGGTCAAATATGCCCAGTCCGGCTGGGCCACGCGCTTGGTGGTCTGGCGACTCGGCCTGTTGACCACCGAACACGGCGGCTAAGCGTCCCGGCTACCTCTTCGATGCGCGCCTCGCTGGTTGCGGGCCGCCGTCCACGGCCGCGCTGCGGTCTTGTGCGCATGCGGTCGCCTGCGCTTCCTGACCTGGACCTGATCGCCGGCCAGCACAGCGGGATGACCCACAGCATTGGCTTCGTGGCGATTGCCGGACTTGGCGCGCTCGCCTGGACACGGCAGCTGCCGGTTGGCGCTCGCGGGTGGCGCCTACGGCTCGCACGTGCTGTTCGACTGGCTCGGCCTCGACACGCCCCTCCGCTCGGGGTGATGGCGCTGTGGCCGTTCGACGCGAGCTTCTACATGTCGCCGTGGACGCCGCTGCCACCCGTATCCCGGCGGTACTGGCTGCCGGGTTCTGGCTGCGCAACGATGAAGGTCGCGCTCTTCGGAGCTGGTCATCTTCGGCTGCTTTTGCCGCGCTCGCTGGTGGCGCCGCGTGGCGACGGAGCAGCAGGCGTGACGCGGAAGCGCGCATGGAACGCAGAATCCGGTTCGAGGCGCGCGACGACTACGGCAACTTCGACGCGAACCTGCGGTTCCTCGAAGCGCGCCGGCGCGCTAAGCGGGGGACACGGACGCTCGAGATCGGCACCGGCAAGGGACGCATGCTGCGCGAGCTGCAGCGGCTCGGACTGCACGTGCGAGGGGATCGAGAACAACCGCTGGATGGTGGAGGAGAGCCGCCGTCTGCACGGCGATCTGCCCGGTGACACTGGTCACGGGCACACGCTCCCGTTCCCCGACGCGTCCTTCGACGTCGTCATCAGCTTCGACGTGTTCGAGCACATCGCCGAGAGCGATGCGCACCTGCGCGAGGTCGGCCGCGTGCTGGTTCCGGGCGGGCGGTATCTGCTGCAGACGCCCGAACAAGTGGACGAACTCGGTGTTCGAAACCATCCGATGGCGGAGCTTCACGGCCTGGCGGAAGGATCACTGCGCCCTGCACAGCTACGCGCAGGCGCAGCGGCGGTTTGCGAGACACCGGTTCGAGGTGCGCTTCCACGAGTCCCGGTCGTCACCGATTTCTTTCAAGCGCAAGGTGCGGCGTTACCTCGGCTCGGCCCGGGGCTGATGCCTGAAGGTCGTCAACCCCGATCGGCTGCCCATGCCGCTGCGGACCAACTTCTACATCGAAGCCGTCATGCGCGGCTGCGGCTCCTGAGATAGAGCAGGGCGCCGGGCAGGTTGGCAACGAGGCCGGTGAGCATGATCAGCGTCGAGAGCGCCAGCGCTTCGGGCTTGCCAACCGCCTTGCGCCTGCAGCAGCGCGACGATGACAACCTGCGGCAGCCCGAACCCGCCGAGCGAGATTGGCAGCAGCAGCCCGATCAGGCCGATTGGCATGAACACCAGATAGTACGTGAACGGCACGTCGATGCCGATGCCGGTGCCGAGACGATAGGCCTGCACGATCCGGAGCAGTTGAAGACCGATCGAGAGCGCAGCACGGCGCCATTGCACGCCGCTGGCCGCGATACTGTGAGATCGCATCGGCGATGCGCGTGAACCTCAGCCCGATTCCGCGTTGCGCGCAACCGTTCCGGGATGGCGGCCCGGACCCAGCGATCTGCCCACAGCAGCGCCACGCATCCGATGCGCCGGCGGCCGCGGTCAGCAGCAGGATGCTCGCCGGCGTGCCCGTCTGCCGCCCCCAGGCGACCGCTCCGGCAAGACCCACGAGCAGCAAAGAGAACAGTCCAAGGACCCGGTCCATGGCGATGGAGGCGACGGCGTCGCTGCCTGCGCCGTCCGCTGGGTCAGGGTGTACGCCCGTGCGGCATCTCCACCGATTCCGCCGGGCGTGGAGCGCCGACGAACGAACTCACCAGATGGATCCAGGCCGCCGATTTGGCAGCGACACCTGCTGGCCGGTGGCGCGAATGAGGATGACCCATCGCCAGATGGTCACGGCGCGGTCGATAGCGAGCAGGGCGGCAGGACCACAATCGCGGCAAGAGGCGACAGCCTGGCGAGCGCGCGTGCCGTGTCTCCGAGATCGATCGTCAGAGCAGATAGAGCGAGCACGACCGCGGTCAGCAGCGCCCGAAACCAGATCGACCCGGTCAGCCTCGCAATCACTCGACCGGCTTGCGGGCGACGAATTCGAGGGTTTAGAAGAGGTTCTTGCGGACCTGAAAAAGGAGGTCTTCGGTGTGGGTATACCGGGACAGCATGTCGAGGCCCGGGAGGTTGGCGAATATCGACGCCGGCAGCGAGCAGATCCCGCTTGACGCCGGTCGCCGCGCCGATGCTGCGGACGATCTGGCGGATGTCGAAGCCGCCGTCATACAACAGCTGCCGCACCCGGCGTTCGGTGGTGACGAAGTTGTGCGTATAGTCGACGTCCCAGAAGAACGCCCGCTCCTTGAGGTAATCAGGCACGACGATGAAGAGCATGCCGCCGGGCTTGAGTACGCGCCGGGCCTCGGCGACGAATTGCCGCGCGGCATCGATGCCCGACATGTGCTCGAGCACCTGGTCCGCGTAGACGACGTCGCAGCTCTCGTCGGCCACGGGGATGGGCGGTGCCCAGCCCTCGATGACCTCGAGTCCCTTTTCCCTGAGTTGATCGATCAGAATCGTGCTGGCTTCGACGGCGCGGTAGCGCCAGCCGGCGTCTCGGCGAGGAGTGCGAGCGAGCCCTGGCCGGGACCGATTTCGAGGAACTCACCTGGCGGGGACGTGTGGCGCATCAGCAAGCCAAGACGCGAGCGCTCGGTGCGCCCGCGTCTTGCTTTGCCGAAACCGGTCAGCTCTTTCTGGCGATCGGAAAACCAGCGATAGAAAGTGCCCGGCAATACGCGTTACTGAAGTCCGAACGATCCGGGGAATCGGCCCCGGCTGGTCCAGCGGCCGAGCGCGCCGCCAACGCCGGTGATGTCGCTCTGTGTCGGGATCCCCGCGCCGCCGCAGTGGCCGAGCAGGATGTCGAAGATGTATACCTCGGTCGTGCCCTCGTCGGGCTGGTTCCCCAGTTGTACGCGATGACGTCGAATGAGGGATCGGCGGCGTTGCCGCGCTTGCCGTTGTAACCCCACCGCGTGTCAGTCAGCCGGAGCGCGTCGACGACCTTGTCCATGAACTCCCAGCCGGTAACTGGATGGCCGCCGTGTGCTGGGTCCTGACAGGACCGCCGGGACGAGGTAATGCCGGGGTTGGCGATCGACCACCTGCGCGATGATCGGCATTGCGATCGGGGCGCGGCAGGCGCCCGCCGCCTGGATTCGGCGTCCGGTTCTCCTTGACGGTCAGGAAGCGGGCGGTCGCCGACCATGCGGTAACGGCGCCATCGCGCGTGGCCCGAACGCGCCAGCGATAGGGCGTATCACGCGCGAGGTCTTCGCCCAGGACCCAGGTCGTGGTGCCCTCGCCGGGCGCCAGCGATGCGCTGCGGATCACATTCCCCCCGTCGTCCTGGAGCTGGAACTCGTAGGTGAATGCCTGATTATTCGTAAACTTGCCGGCGGTGTTGTTCGCAACCATGGTTGGCGACCGGCTGGTCAAACGCGTGTCGCCGGTCGGCGACTCCGGAGTAGGTGCCGGCGCTTTCAGCGTCGAGCCGTCCGGCCCGGCGCCGGTATCGCTGACCGCGGTTGTCGTCGAGGGAGCAGTGGGATTATCGGGCGCGCTGCTGCACGCGAGTGTCGTGGCCAGTGCTGATGCACAGCCCACCATCGTCAGGATTCTCAGTTTCCCGTACATCTAGTTCTCCAAGGTTTCAGTAGGTGCGACACGAACCGGCCGCGGCCCATATTGTAACCGATCCACACCCGGATTTGAGCCCATTTTCTGCGCTTCAACTGCTCACTTGCACGCCAATGTCCATCACGGTCGTGTTACGATTACGGCCTCTGTCTTACGTTTTCGAGGTGCTAATGCGTAAGTGTTTCGTGATTGCTGCGGCCGCGTTCGTTTCTTGTCTGTCAGCATCGTCAGCCAGCGCTCAGTCATCATGGTCATCATGGTCGCCCCTCGATGGCCGCCTGATTTTCAGTCTCAATGCCGCGGGGCAAACCGGAAGCCAGGATCTCACTCGCACCAACACGTTCAGCTTGTACGAAGAGCAGGCGACCGAGGAGTTCTCCCAGAAGGTCGAGGCCGGCCCCTTCCTGGATATCGGCGCGGCATACAAAATTGGACAGGACTTCGGGCTCGGTCCCGATCGGTTCGGCATCGGAATGGTGTACACGTCGTTGAAATCCTCTGAAAACGGTTCCATGACTGGTTCGTACCCTCATCCGGACTTCTTCGACCGCCCACGCTCCATCACGGCAACAGTCGACAACCTGGAGCACAAAGAACAGGCCGTCCATATTCAGGCAATCCTGTTCATCCCGTTCGTTGAAAAAGTCGATTTCGCGCTTTCGGTGGGCCCGTCGTTCTTCACGACGAGCCAGGACTTCATACGGAGTGTGCAGATCAGCGAGAATCCGCCCGCGTTCAATTCGGTGAACGTCGATTCCGTTGATGTGGTGAATGTCAAGGAGTCTTCTGTCGGGTTCAACCTCGGCATGGACGTCACCTACTCATTCACCCCGACCATCGGCGCTGGCGCGATGCTCCGCTTCACCCACAGCTCGCAGGATTTCACAGTGGCGGAAGGGCAGAGTGCCTCCCTCGATGTAGGCGGCTTTCAAATCGGCGCTGGCGTCCGGCTTCGCTTCTGATCGGCGATCGACATCGCCTTTTCGCTCATTTCAGGGCCGGATAAGCTTAGCTGTAAGCCTCGTGGACATCATCGGCGGCCACTGCGGGCCGACTCCCGCGCCGACCCGCAGGATCTCAGCGATCTCCGAACGGTCTGGTTGAGCAGGGGCCGATTCTAGCCCGCGCGTTACCCGACAACAGCAAATACCCGCCGAACGAAAAAGGGCGGTGAGTTTGAAGCTCGCCGCCCTTGTCTGGTACGCTGATCGGCTCAGAACCGCCCGCGGCTTGTCCAGCGACCGATCGTGCCGCCCTGGCGCGTGGCTTCCGTCACGTCGATCCACGCCGGCCCCGGGCCGCCGCAATGCCCGACGATGACGTCGATGATGTAGACATCCGTGCTGCCCTCGTCGCCACCGCGGCTGTAGTGGTAGGCGATGGCGTCGTGCGACGGGTCGCCGCTGTTGCCGCGTTTGCCGTTGTAGCCCCACCGGGTGTCGCACTTCCGCAGCTCATCGACCACTCGGTCCATGAATTCCCAGGTGCCGCCCTGCGACTGGCAGGAGTTGGCCAGCGCGCCCGGATAGTTGTTGGCAACCCACTGCACGACATGGAACATGTTCTGAAGCGGCAACTGACCGCCGGCAGGATCCGGGGCGCGTCCGCCGCCGCTGCAGCCGCTGCTGCCACCGCCGCCGCCACCACCGCCGCCGCCACCCCCTCCTCCGCCGCCACTCGCGGCGGGCGTCAGGAACTGGTGCGTCGGCGACCACGGGGTCGACGTCTCACCGTCGGTGGCGTGGACGCGCCAGTAATGCCGGAGATTCGGATCGAGCTCGCGGTCGACCGTCCACGACGTCTGCTCCACCACGAGGCCGGTGGCGGAGATCTGCGTGAAGGCAGGGTCCTTCGCGACCATGAAGAAATAGCTGACGGTTCCGATGGCGGAGTTGCGGTCGGAGGGATTGACGCGAAGGGTCGGGCGGCGAGTCGTGACGCGCTCGTCGTTGATTGGCGAGACGACGCCCGGAACACTCAGCTGCGCACGTGGCAGCAGCTCGAATTGCGCCGTGGAATAGGTGCTGCTGTTGGCGCCGTCCTCCGCGCGGGCGCGCCAGTAGTAGCCCCGGCCGAGCTCGAGCGCGTCGATCTGGACGCTCGTGCGCCCGCCCTCGCCGGCGGCGACGCCGCTGCGCGCGAACACCTTCGTCTTGAACTCGTTGTCGCTCGCCACCTCGAACAGGTAGCTCACCGTCCGCACGCCATTGGTGACGGAGTTCTCGATCACCAGCCTGATCGGCTGCTGCTTCTCTTTGAACTTGAATCCCTGCGCCGGTTCCAACAGCTTGGGCGCCGTGATCTCAACGCCGGCGATCGGCCCGGCGACGGAAGGACTGAGGGGGTTCGAGCTTTTCTTCGCTTCGCATGCCGCGAGCGCCATGGCGGCGAGACCCGCTGCTACGAAACGTGTAACCGAGGTAACGTTTTTGTTCATGGGCTTTCGGACCCGGACCGGGTACGCCTGACGGAGAAAACCCCCGTTTTTATTGGGTAATTACGTTAGCGATGTTATCGGTTCGTGTGCGACCGGGAAACAGGCGCGCCGCACGTCGTGCAAAATGTGTAACCTCAGCCGAGATTTTGCAAGCTCGACTGGGTTCCGCTTCGTCGCGCGGCCTGCCCGACGAGGGTGGGCGCGGCGTACGTCCTCGCGGACTGCTCAAAACTGCATCGCCCTGCAACCGTACGGGCGCGCCGGCGCTCACCCCTCGACGTAATTCGACGACCGACTCGTCGGTCCGGTCGGGTGAGGAAGGCGCTACGGACGAACGCGAGCGGATTACGTGATTTCGGTGGCGCCTGCGGGCGCGACACGACCCTGCCGCGAGCGGAACAGGAGGACGCCCCCTCCGCTCAGCGAGAAGAGCATGATCAGGCCGGCGCTCCCGAGCGAGAGCGTCAGCGCAGAGCTTACGTCCAGCCCCAGGCTCGTGAAGAAGAACGCGAACACGGCTTCACGAACGCCGAAGCCATTGATCGACAGCGGCGCCATCTGCACCGCGAGGCTGATCGGGACGATGACCGAGGCCGCCAGCAGGGGGAACGGGACGGCGAGACTGCGCGCCGCGCAGATGTAAAAGAGTACGAGCAGCAGCTGCACGCCGAGGGCGCCGGCAAAGGCGAACCAGACCGGTCGCGGCTGTCCCGCGAAGCGATGGATGGCGCCGACGAGGTTGTTCAAGCGGGTTTGAATCGCCTCGGCGCGGCCCGAGCCGGCGGCGTGAATCAGGCGGGTGAGCAGGGTCGGCCAGCGCAGCACGACCAGCAGGCCGATGCTGAGCGCGACCAGCGCGAGCCAGATCCACAGGCTGGCTTTGAGCTGGACACCGCCGAGGGTGGCCAGCCCTGACGCCAGCGCCGCGACGGCGAGCAGCGCGATCAATCCGAGGATGCGATCCACCAGCACGACCGTAGTCGCGAGCGTCTTCGACCCGGTGTAGGGCGCGGTGTCCGCGACGCGGATGACGTCGCCGCCGATGTTGCTCGGCAGGAAGTTGTTGAAGAAGGTGGCCACGAGGAACGACTTCGTCAGGATGCCGAAGCGGACGTGCACTGCCTGAATCTTCAGCAGCAGCCGCCAGCGCCAGGCGCTGACGAGGAGCATCAGTCCGTACATGCCGAGCGCCGCACTCATCCAGGCCAGATTCATCTGGCGGAACTGGGTCAGCATGGTGCGGAGATCCGCGCGGTTGAAGAGCACCGCCAGGAGGCTGGCACTCACCGTCAACTTGACGACAGCAAGCGCCGTCTTCAGGCCGGGTCGTTTCATCAAGCTGTAGAATTGAACCTTGCGATGACAGCGCAGCTCGCTGCGCAAGCGGAAGTAAGGATACCACACCGAATGCGGATTCTCATGCTCGCGCCGGAGCCGTTCTTCGAGCCGCGCGGCACACCGTTCAGCGAATACCATCGCTTCAAAGCGCTCTCGGAGCTGGGCCATCGGTCGATCTCGTCACCTATCCGTTCGGCAGCGACGTGGCGCTGCCCAACCTCCGCATCATCCGATCGCCGGAGGCCGCCGCTGATCACACGGTCCGCATCGGTCCGTCGTTCGGGAAGCTGGTGCTCGATGTCTGGCTCGCGGTCACCGCGTGGCGGCGGGCCCGGCGGAGCCGTACGACCTGATCCATTCGCACGAGGAGGCTGGGCCTCTCGGCGTCTGGCTCGCAAAGCGCCTCGGCATCCCGCACCTGTACGACATGCACTCGAGCCTGCCGCAGCAGCTGACCAACTTCCGGTTCTGCAGGGAATGCGATGCTCCGGAAAGCGTTCGAGATCATGCGAGGATCGGACGGTCTCGGTTCGGATGTCGTCATCACCATCTGCAAGGACCTGCAGGATCACGTCACGGCCATGGGCGCTGGCGGCCGCGCCGTCCTGATCGAGAACGTGATGGGCGGCGACGTGGAGGAGCCGCCCCGATTGACGCCCGACGCGATCCGCGAGCGCTGGAACATCCCGCGCGCCGCGCCGCTCGTGCTCTACACGGGCACGTTCGAGCCCTACCAGGGACTCGATCTGCTCTTCGACGCGCTGGGCATCGTCGCCCGCACTCATCCACACGTGCGTGCGCTCATCGTCGGTGGACGGCCGGAACAGGTCGAGGCCGCGCGCGCCCGGGCCGAGACCGCAGGCGCCGCCGTCGTCCTGACCGGCCACCAGCCGGCGCGCGAGGTGCCGGCGTTCGTCGCGGCCTCGGACATCCTTGCGTCCCCCGGATTGCCGGCACGAATACGCCGTTGAAGATCTACTCGTACCTCCGGTCGGGCAAGCCGATCGTCGCGACGGATCTGCTCACGCATACACAGGTGCTCGATCGCGAAATCGCGCCCTGCTCGTTGCGCCCGAGCCCGCCGCGTTTGCCGCGGCGCTCACGAAGCTGCTCGACGACCGCTCGCTCGGTGACGCGATTTCGGGCGCGGCCCGCGAGCGCGCACGAACCCGGTACAGCCGGGACGCATACGTGGCGCTGACCCGGGACGTCTGCGAGCGCGTCGCGCGGCCCCGTGGCGTCGTCGGAGTGCCGTCGCGCGCATGAAGGTTCTCGTCACCGGAGCGACGGGGTTCACGGGCGGTCATCTTGCGCGGCACCTGATTCGGAACGGCAATGCCGTCGCGGCGCTCGTGCGGCCGGCGAGCGTTCGACGCGCGGAGGAGCTCGCCAGCACTGGCGTCGAGATTCGCGTGGGTGATCTCTCCGACGCCGCGGCGGTGACGCAAGCGGTCAAAGGAGCCGAGGTCGTCTACCACATCGCCGCCACCTATCGCGAAGCGGGGCAGGGAAGCGCGGAGTACACGAAAGTCAACGTGAACGGCACGCGGCACGTCCTCGAGGCCGCCGCCGCGGCTGGCGCCACCCGCGTCGTCCACTGCAGCACCGGAGGTGTGCACGGACATATCGAGCGGCCGCCGGCGAACGAGGACGCGCCTTTCGCTCCCGGCGACGTGTACCAGAGAACGAAGCTCGAGGCGGAACGCTACGCGGTCGAGTTCGGCCAGCGGCATCGTCTCGACGTCGTCGTCGCACGGCCGATTGGCATTTACGGCCCGGGAGATCTGCGGTTCTTGAAGATGTTTCGCGGGATCGCGCGCGGCCGCTTTCCGATGCTGGGGCCTGGCACGGTCTTCTACCACCTGACCTACATCGACGACCTGGTCCGCGGCCTGGAGCTCTGCGGCATTGTTCCTCAGGCGGCAGGACGGACTTACATTCTCGCGGGGCCCGAGTACACGACGCTGCGCCAGCTCGTCGATCTGATCGCGCGCGAGCTTCGCGTCTCGCCACCGCGCCTGCACTTTCCGGTCTGGCCGGTCTGGCTCGCGGGTGCGCTGTGCGAAGCGGTCTGCGTGCCGCTGCGCATTCAGCCGCCGCTGTTCAGGCGCCGAGTGGATTTCTATCGCAAGAGCCGCGCCTTCGACACCACCCGGGCGCGGCAGGAGCTGGGCTACAATCCGACGATCGACCTCAAGGACGGCATCGCCCGTACCGCCGCTTGGTATCGAGAGGCGGGATTGCTTTGAAGAAACTACCGCCTGAAAGGCGGTAGACTCCGCGCGCGACTGAAAGTCGCGACCGCGCCGCCTGCGAGCGGTAGTTTCTTCATAGGCGGGACCTGTGGTCCCGCTAGTCCAACGTGCCCGGCCAGCTCGAAGCAGCCGCTCAGACCGGACCGGCTGGAAGCTGACCGCCTGAAAGGCGGTGGGTTTAGACCTGGCACGTTGGACTAAAGACGATGAACCCGCTGCATGCCTTCCAGGCGGCGCCCGTTTCGCCGCCTGCTGGTGAAAGCCCGGGTTCGAACACTTCTGTGCATACGCTCAAAAGCGTCGTTCCGCGCATGACGATTCTCGACCGCCTTCGCGATCTGCCTGTCGGTCGCGCGGCGACTGCGGCGGTGCTCATGGTGCTGCTCGGCTTTGCCGTGTCCGTCGATTTCCCCCGCGCCTCTCTTGGCTTCAAGGGCGACGAGGCGACCTATTACAGCCTGACCCGAAGCCTGGCGCGGGACTTCGACTTCACCTATCAACGGCAGGATCTCGTTCGCGTCTGGGAGGAATTCCCGGGTCCCGAAGGCATCTTCCTGAAGCGCGGCAGCCGCGTCGATTTCGAGCGGTCGTCGGTTTCCGTTCGTGCGGATGATCAGGACCGAGGATCCCGCGCGGGGACGGCTGTATTTCGCCAAGTCCGTACATCTATCCGCTGTTTGCCGCGCCCTTCGTCCTCGTCTTCGGCACCAACGGATTCCTGATCTTTCACGCGCTCCTGCTCGCGGCTGTGCTACGGCGCCGCGTACAAGTTCATCGCGGCGCGCGGCGCGCGTCCCGCGCTGGCGGCGGCATTTGCCGCGGTGTTCCTGTTCGCGTCGTCGTCCCGATCTACTTCGTGTGGCTGATGCCGGAGCTGTTCAACTTCACGACGGTGTTGTGCGCTTACTTCCTCTGGAGCTACAAGCTGGTCGCCGCTCCAGGTGAAGGGACTCGAAGTTCGAACGGTTTCTGCACTCGCCTCGATCCGATTACGCGGCCGCGGTGCTGCTCGGCATCGCCACCTTCTCCAAGGTCACCCATATCGTTCTGATTCTCCCGATCCTCTTGCTGGCGCTCATCCGCCGCCGCTACGCGTCGGTGTTCGCGCTGGGGGCGACCTTTGCGCTGGTCTTTGCGGCGCTGCTGAGCTGGAACGCGTTCACGACCGGCGAGTTCAACTTTCAGGGAGGGAATCGCAAGTCGTTCTACAGCCGCACCGGGTTTCCGTTCGCGAACGACTGGGAGACGTTCGACAACCGCGGGCAGACGCTGGCCACCGACGCGTTGCCGTTCGACATCCTGCTTCATCGCGACACCGCCACGGTCCTGCTCTGGAATCTGTGGTCTTCGTGGCCGGCAGATACAGCGGGCTGCTGCCATATTCTTCCCCGGGCTGGTGGCAGCTGGATTGTTCCTGGCGTTCCGTGCGGGATCGCCAGCTCTGGCAGTGGCTCACGGCGGCGCGACGGCGGGGCCGTCGGTCTGCTGTGCTACATGCCGTATACGCTACTCGGGCGGCGGTGGGCCGATCGGGAACCGTTATTTCCTGAGCTTCTATCCGCTGTTTCTCTTCCTGCTGCCGCCGCTCCGCAGCGCCGCTCCGATCATTGCCGGCCTGGCGGTAGGCGCGCTGTTCACCGCGAAGCTCGTATTCAATCCTTTTTATACGTCCTTCAACCCTGGTGAGCACGCAAAGGCCGGCCCGCTGCGGATGCTGCCGATCGAGCTCACGCTGCTGAACGATCTCCCGGTCAGCGCCGATGTCGATCGCGCGCGCCGGACGCTGGCGGGCACGCCGCCGATCAGCGCCTACTTCGTCGACAACGGCGCCTATCCGCCCGAAGGGGAAGCGTTCTGGGTGAGGGGCGGAGCCCGAGCCGATCTGATCCTGCGGGCGCCGATCAAAGGCGGTCCGGACGAGCCGGTGACTTCGATGCGGGTGACGTGCCTGGACCGTGGAAGTCATCAACAACGGGAAGGTTGCGAACCGCGTGGTCGTGTCCACGCGTGCGGGGAGCCAGACCCTCAGGCTGGCGGCTGGCGAGGAGCGGGTCGTCGAAGTGAACGCCGGAGCGGGCGTTCCCTACAAACCGGCGCGGTATCCGACCAACTACGTCTACGCGATGTCGATATCCACCGACAACGGCGGTCGTGCCGTTTCTCGAGGATCAGAAGAACACCGACAGCCGCTATCTCGGCGCGATGATCCGCCTCGTTCCCATCTACTTCAATCCGTAGCAGCGTCCGGATTCACAGGCTTGCAGATGAAGAGGCCGGGAATCAACGTCCGGCCCGTCGTCGCAGAAATCGATCGACAGCCGGATCGCTTCGCTCCTGTGTTGATCGACGATATGGTTGTATTCAAGCACCCGGCTGAAATCGGTGGCCGCGACGATGATCTGTTCGTTGGTGAGGAACGTCGCCACGTACGACCGCCAGTAGTCGCTGTAGGCGTATTTGATCCCTCGCGCCGCGAGATGCCTTCCGATCAGCTGCTTGTAGCTGGTCGGCGGGTTGCGGACTACTCGGTCACCATGCGCACGTGCGGCGCCGCCGTGACTACGGTCAGCAGACAGACGATGCCGATCCAGGTGGCGCGAAGCGCCCGCGATTGCGCGGCCTGCAGGAACCACGCGCCCAGGCCGATTGCTCCCAACACCGACAGCAGCTCGTAGCGGAGGATGTGATGGTGCAGGACTCCGCAGCGCGCGATGACGTAGCCCGCCGAGGACAGCAGGCCAATCGTGATCAGGAAGAGGGGGAAGGCATATTCGGGCCGCCAGCGCCGTTCGGTTACGAGCCGGTAGGCAATCGTTCCGATGGGGAGAAGCATCGCCGCCAGGAGCAGCACCCAGGATCCTGGAAAGCCCTGGGCCACGGTGGTCTCGATGCCGAACTCCGACAGGTTCATCGGCTGCGTCCCGAACAGCAGCGGGTAGTGCGTCGTGATGAGGGCCGCGACGCCTCGCGGCACCGTGCTGACGTCCGTGCAGATTCGGCTGGCCAGTTCCACCACGTTGTTGCTGGCCGTCATCAGATTCGCGATCGAGGAACCGGGGCCCGCGGCGGAGGAGTACTGCTTGAGGAACTGAACGACAAGCCACACTTCGGCGGCGATCCGAAATGTCGCGAGGCGGCGGCGGAGTCCCTCTCGCGTGAACAGCTCTCCCTGAATCGTCTCAACGAACAGCAGCGCAACGCCGGCATAAAGGGTGAACTCGCGCTGGAGGAAACCGAGGCCGAAGAAAAAGCCGCACCAGGCCGGCCGCATCCGCGTGACCCAATCAGGACGGCGTAGACGAATGGCGCGAAGTTTCCCCCGTTGGGCGCGAGAATTTCCGCGGCCACCGCGGCGGCCGGTACGGCGAAGAACAGCACCGGGACGAGAGCCAGGCGCGGACGCAGGCCGGCCTCCCGTTCCAGAACCCTCAGCAGCAGGAGCGCGACGGTGAGGTTCAGCAGGAGCAGCGGCAGTTTGAGCGTGGTAACCGAGATCCCTGCCACGGCGAAAAACGGAGCGGCGAGATAGGCCTCGACGCCGAGCATGTAGTGCTGGCCGTAATAGAACAGCGGGAACGCGCGGCCTTCGATGAGGTGTTTGCCCATCAGGCCGATGATCGCCTGGTCGGAGTCGAAGTAGGACTGTTCCCAGAAGACGAAGACAATCGATCGGAGGAGGACGAGCAGGACGACTGCGCCGGCGACGATCCATCGCTCACGGCGGATGTGAGCGTCATCGCCGGCGTGCTGTTCGGGCATTCGCGGAATTATCATATGTTACGAAGAGCAACACCGGGATCGGCTCATCAGCTGTCGCTCCCGGCGCCGACTCCGACACCACGCCTCACATGACGACGCCGGGCAGAAACTCAACGTGCTCCAGGTCTGCGACCATCTCGGGTGGGAAGGATCGCGGATGCACGGCGTCAAGCGGCTGTTCAGCGTGGATGATTCCGCGCTTCGACCGCGACCGGTTCAACGTCTCGCTCGTCAGCCTGCGCAAGAAGGACCTGTCCGAGGAGACCCTCGAATCGCACGGGATCGACATCACCTACCTGCAGCAAGTCGAAGTTCGATCCGCTCGACGCT
Organism: uncultured Acidobacteriota bacterium; assembly: GCA_963822445.1. GTDB lineage: Bacteria > Acidobacteriota > Thermoanaerobaculia > Gp7-AA8 > Gp7-AA8 > QHVT01. The sequence goes on from CAWGHO010000001.1 coordinate 47,081, forward strand.
GCCCGCGCTGCTCAAAGTCATGCGACAGAAGCAGACCGACATCCTGCACCTGCACGGTTACGGCGCCACGACCTTCGGCCGCGTTGCGGCAGCGATCAGCGGATGCCGGCGATCCTGCACGAGCACGCGAACCTGACCGACACGCCGTGGTTCCAGAAGGTCGCGGATCGCCGTGCTCGAGCCCGAGACCGACATCGCGCTGGCGGTGTCGGAGAGCACCGCCGAGTTCGTGGTGAAGGCGCGGCAGTTCCCGCCCGACAAGGTCAAAGTGGTCTACCTTGGCGTGCCGCTGGACGAGTTCAGCCGGCCGCGCAGCCAGGATGACATCGCCCGCGCCCGCGCGGACCTTGGCGTCAGACCCGGCGAATTGGCCGTCGGCGCGGTAACTCGCCTGCACGAATCCAAAGGGAATTCGTACCTGGTCGATGCGGCGGCGCAGGTCCTGGCCCGCCGTCCCGACGCGCGGTTCTTCCTGGTCGGAGAGGGGCCGCTGCGGCCCGGGCTCGAAGCGCAGGCGCAGGCGCTCAATCTGGGTGATCGATTCGTGTTCGCGGGGTTTGCCCGGGATGTGGCGGCGGTTCTCTCGGCGTTCGATCTCAGCGTCTTTCCTTCGCTCTGGGAGGGCACGCCGCTGACCGTGTTCGAGTCGCTGGCGATGGGGAAGCCAATCGTGGCCACCGACGCGGATGGACTCGTCGACGTCCTGACGCCCGATCATGACGCCCTCATCGTGCCCAAGCGCGACGCGCCAGCGCTGGCCGCTGCCATCGTGCGGCTTCTCGGCGACGAACCGACGCGCGTGCGGCTCGGGGAGACCGCCCGTCGGACGGCGCAGCAGTACAGCATCGAGTCGTTCGTGACGAAAATGGAGCGTCTCTACGAGCTGCTGCACCGCGTCTCACGCCCGACGCACCGGCGCGGCGTGCTCTCGGAGGATCTCTCCTTCCTGACGAGCCGCGTGACGGCATGACCTGGCCATGAGCCGCATCGCGGTCGTCACGTCGAGCCCGCCACTGACCGGCGGCGGGCACATGGTGATCGCGCGGTCGCTGGTCGCGGGCGCTTCAGACGGCGGGCCACGACGCCGACATCGTCGTCACGCCCGCAGAACCGCTTCGGCCGGCAGGGGTCGGCCTATCTGGCGACCTGGCGGACCGATGTCGGATCGAGCGACCGGCGGCCGGATCGATCAGGTCATCAGCCTGCGATATCCCGAGCTATGCGTCCGCCACGCGGCACGTGTGCTGGCTCAATCACACGATGCGGGAGTACTACGACCTGTGGGAGCGCTTCAGCGCGATCGCTGAGCTGCGCAGGGCCGGCTCAAGGAGCGCAGTCCGCCGCGCGCTCATTCACGCCGCCGATCGGTATCTGCTGACGCGCAACGTCGATCGGCTGTTCGTGCAATCGGCGACGGTCCAGCAGCGCCTGGCGATGTGGCCGGCGCTGCGCTCCACGGTCCTGTATCCGCCGGCGCCGCAGCGCCCGTATCGCTGCGAGCGGCTACGGCGACTTCGTGTTCATGGTGTCGCGGCTGAATCCGCTGAAGCGCGCCGATCTCCTGGTCGAGGCGCTGGCCACCCCGGATGGCGCGGGGATCCGCGCCGTCATCGCCGGTGACGGCGAGGATCGCGACCGGCTCGAGCGCTGCGTCGACCGAGCTCGGTCTCGCGGACCGCGTCACGTTCACCGGCCGGTCTCGCAGCCACAGCTGCTTCGATCACCTGGCGCGTTGCCGCGCGGTGTGCTTTCCGCCGTTCAAGGAGGACTACGGGTTCGTCACCGTCGAGGCGTTCGCCTCGCGCAGAGCCGTGATCACGTGCACCGACTGGGGCGGGCCGGCCGAGCTCGTGAGGACGGCGTCAGCGGCTTCGTGTGCGAACCGGCGCCCGGCGCTCGCGCGCGCGATGCGGCGGCTGATGGACGATCCGCCGCTCGCGGAGCGGATGGGGCAGCGGCGTCGCGCCGGCGCGGCCTGACCTGGCCGGACGCCGTCCGACAGCTGACCAGCGTCGGAACGCGTGGTACCGAAGCGGACCGATGGCGTACACCTCGCCGCTCGAAACGCGCATCGCCAAGAAGGTCACCGGGCGATCACCGATCACAAGCTGATCGAGGACGGCGATCGGGTCATGGTCGGGCTGTCGGGCGGCAAGGACAGCTGGGCGCTGATCCAGATCCTCGACGTGCTGCGGAAGCGCGCGCCGATCGACTTCTCGCTCGTCGGCGTCAACATCGACTCGGGCTACGAGGGGTACCGGCACGAGCTGACCGAGACCTGCGCCGGCCGCGGCTGGGAGTGCCGGATCGAGCACACCAACATCGGCGAGACCATCGAAGACATCCTGCGAGCGACGACACGCCGTGTTCGCTGTGCGCGCGGCTGCGCCGCGGCGTGCTGTACCGGCTGGCCGACACGAAGTCGGCGCCACCAAGATCGCGCTCGGGCATCATCCCGACGACTTCATCGAAACGCTGCTGCTGAACATTTTCTTCGCCGGCTCGATCAAGGCGATGCCGGCGCGGCTCGTTTCCGACAACGGCGAGCATGTCGTCATTCGCCCGCTCGTCCTACGTGCTGAAGTCGGAGGCCCGTGCGTACGCCAAGGAAGCGAATGCTGCCGATCATCGGCTGCTGCTGTCCGGCGTGCGGCGACCTGAGTCTGCAGCGCCAGCGCATGAAGCGGCTGATCGCGGAGCTCGAGGTCGAGCATCCCGACATCAAGAGCTCGATGATCAGGGCGCTCGGCAACGTCGCGGGACGCCATCTGCTCGACAAACGTCTCAATCCGCTGCCGGAACTTCGCGACGCGATCCCGCGCGACCTTGCCGTTCCGCTCCGCCTGCACCGGTGATCGCCGGGCTCGTCTACGTCCTCCTCTACGTCGCGGCCGCCGTTCCCGGCCTTCCGATTGGCTGGCGGATGTTCGGCCGCGACAACGCCACCGGGTGGGTGGCAGGGGCGATTGTCGGCTACACAGTCACGGCGCTGGCGATCTGGATCGCGATTCGCGGCGGCATCCCGAGCGGCGTTGCCTTCGTCGCGATGTGGGGACTGTTCTCCCTGGCGACGTGGCTCGTCGTGGACTGGCGCGCCGCGCCGCTCTTTCCGGTCGCGCCATGGCGCCGGGCGGACACCATCGGACTCGCCGGCGTTCTCCTCCTCACGCTGATCGTGGCCGTGCCGCCGTTCGCCAGGCTCGGCAGCCGAGACGCCGCCGGCAATCGCTACTACCGTGCGTACTTCACGGCGGACTTCGTCTGGCACACGGCGCTGACGGGAGAAATCGCGGAAGTTCTCGATGCCGCCGCGCAATCCGTTCCTGCGGCATCGGGCGATTCACTACTACTGGACCTACTTTCTCGTTCCCGCGGCGATTTCGGCAACCGGCCCAGGCGATCTGCGCGACGTCGAGAAGTGCCTGAAGCTGAATGCGGTCTTCACCGGCATGCTGCTGATCTCGGCGCTGTTCCTTAGCGTGCGCGCCGCGGTTCCTGTCCCGGCCGCTGTGGCAGTGAGCGTCGGGCTGGCCTTCATCGCGGCGAGCGCCGAGGGACTGACGCAGATCTATCTCCTGTGGCGCGATGGCATTCCGTTCAGCCACCTGGCAGAGTTCAACATCGACGCGATCTCCGCGTGGCGGTGGGGCGGATATCGGGTCGATGGCCTGCAGCGCGCCATCTGGTACAACCCGCAACACTCGATGTCGGGCGCGGTGGGGCTGGTCGCGTTGACGGCGGCCGCGGCCGGGGGAAGCGGCCGCGCCATGACCGCAGGACTGCTCGTGGGTGTCGCGCTTGCCGGGTCCGTGCTGATGAATCCCTTCGTCGGCTGCGTGTTTTCGCTCGCCTACGGCGTCGCCGCGATCGTTGACGCGCTGCGTCAGCAGGCCTGGATGCGCAGCGTGCTGAACAGCGCGATGGCCGTCCTGCCGGTCCTCCTGGCGCTCGGCTGGTGCGTCGAGAACGATGTCCTGTCCGGCGCTGGAGGTGCCCTGGAGTTCGGGTTCGACGGGCCCTCGGTGAACTCTCCGTTCCTGACGCTCATGGTGTCGCTCGGGCCGGCCCTCGTTCCGGCGATCGGAAGTCTGGTCGTTCGCAGCGGCCCCGCCTGGCGGCCCGCTGGTCCCTGCCGCCACGATCGCATCACTGTCGCTGATCCTGATGTACTTCGTGCGGTTGTCCGTCGACGAGTCCTGGGTTGGATTTCGCACCGGCCATTTGCTGCTGCTGTCGCTGCCGTCGCTGTCCGCGCGCTTCTTTGCATCCACATGGCCGAAGGCCCCAGTCCTTGCGGCGTCAGTCGCAGTGGCTGTTCTGGTCGCTGGCGCCCCGACGCTGCTCATCGATGCGTACAACGCGCAGGACATCGGCAACCGCTCTCCCGGGCCGGGATTCCCGTGGACCCGGGTCGTGACACCAGCAGAGCAGGAGGCCTTCCGCTGGATCCGTGAGCAGACACCTGAGACAGCGACGGTCCAGCAGGACGCGCTGGCGCGTCACCCGACGACATGGTGGGTGGTGCCGACCTTCGGCCACGGCGCATGGCCGCGGGCCTGCCCCCGTTCATGCTCGACATGCCCGAATACCACGAGAAAGCGGCGGCCGTGCGGCTGGTGTACGCGACGCATGACGCAGCCGAGGCGAATGCGGTTGCCCACAGCCTGCGCATCGACTATCTCTACGTCGATGGCGTCGAGCGCCAGGCCTATCCGGGAGGCGTCGCGAAGTTCGACGACCCTCGCTATTTCATTCCTGCGTTCCGAATGACCAGGTGGCGGTGTACCAGGTGCGCTGAGGATTTACCCGCGCCGGTACCTCCAGAGAGTCCTGGTGGCGATGAACCAGTCGCGCAGGCCGATCTTCTTGCCTTCCGCCGCGCTCCGCGGGTAGTAGCGGATCGGCACTTCGGCGATGCGCTGCGCCGCGCGCCAGCATCCGCGCGGTGATCTCGTGATCGAGCTCGAAGCCGGTGGTCTCGAGCGGCAGCGACGGCGAGGTCGGCGCGGTGGAACAGCTTCAGCGCGGTCACCGTGTCGGTCAGGTAGCGGCCGGTGAACAGCCAGCGCGATCAGCGCTCAGGCTTCGGCCGCCGAGATACGCGGCCAGCGACTGGTTCGGGTGCCGTCCCCGCCCGAGGTACCGGCTGCCGTAGACGATGTCCGCGCGTCCGCTCAGCAGCGCCCGCAGCATCGGCAGGTAGTCTTGCGGGTCGTACTCGAGGTCGGCGTCCTGGATGATCAGGTAGTCGCCGGTCGCGGCGCGCGATGCCGGCGCGGACCGCCCGGCCCTTGCCGCCGTTGCGTTCCATGCCGGATGCAGCGTGCACGCCGGCGACGCCGCGACGATCTCGGCCGTCCGGTCCTCGCGAGCAGTCGTCGACGACGATGATCTCTGTCGCGACGCCCAGCGGCGGCAGATCGACGGCCTTGATCTGCTCGAGCAGCGTGCCGATGAAGCGCTCCTCGTTGTAGGCGGGGATGACGATCGACAGCGTCTTCACGGATCGGCCGGCCTCGTCCGCAACCAGTGCTTCGACCGCGCGCAGGTCCTCCGGCGTGTTGATGCCCATCGCCTCCATCGGGATCGGTGCACGGAATCGGTGATGACCGTGCCGTGTCCGGCCAGCCACGGAATGAACGGCAGGAAGTTGCGCTCGCCGGTGCCCGCGCCCGGCTGCACCTCGCGCGCAAAGCGGGGCAGCTCGATCTCGAAGGCCGCGCGCGACAGCGCGAACAGGCCGATGTCGCTCTCGCCTGTCGGCGGGCAGCTTGTCGCCCTCGCGCTGCTGCAGCACCGGCCGGATCCGGCCGCTGTGCGTCGCGATCGAAGTGAATGTACGAGTCGGCGCGCCATACGGTCGGAAAAACCATGGCCGGCGGCGGCAGCGCCTCAGTCTCGCTGGCAAGCCGCGCCAGCGTCGCCGGCAGCAGGCCAACCTGATCGCACCAGACGATCCACACGGCGTCCGGCTGGCGGCTGCCACCGCCCGCGTGGCCAAGCAGGATCGCGTCGAGCATGCCGGTCGGCGCTGTCTGTTCGGCAATGGTGATGCGCAGCCGTGTGTTCCACTCGCGATCGACATGCGCGGCGATGTCGCGCGAGAACGACGGGTTCGCGACGATGACCGCGGCCTCGACGTACGGCGCCGACAGGTCCAGCAAATGGTCGAGCATGGGACGGCCGTTCACCGGAACGAGTGCTTTCGGGTCGATGTCTTCAGGCGGGAGCCGAGCCCCGCGGCCGGCACGATCAGCAAGCGGCGCATGCGCAGGAAGATGATTGTATGCTCCCGGCGCGCTCCGGGTCGCATGCTATACCCGGCCTCGCTGGGACGTTCTGATCGCCTGCCGTCGTTTACGCACAGCAGGGGCCCCGCCTCACCGTGATTGCACGCCATACCGAGCCTGTCACGTCGTCGTCTTTCGGGTGGCCGCGGTTCGAGCGGTCCTCTCGAAGGAGCTGATCCGGCGTCGCCGACGTCCGGCTCACGCTCGCGATCAACGGCTACGACGACGGAATGTCGACCGGCGAGGTGCGGCGGTTTCTCGGCGACAGCCTCGGGCCCTCAGACTTCCGCAAGAACGCCTCGCATCTCGCGCGCGACCTCGGCGCTGTCGGATCGAGCTCGTCGACCTGCTCGATGTCCGGCCTCCCGGATGGCGTCGACGCGCGAAGCCGCGCTGGCGTTTCTGCGTGAGCGATCGATCGAGCCCGAGCAGGTCTCGCCGACCGGTTCGAGGGTTCGCGCGCGAGCTGCCAGCGACCGGCAAGCCGTTCGACTTCGCCGACTGCAGCGTCGGCAACCTGGTGTTCGCCGGGGTTTTCTGCGCGCCGGGCAGGCGCTTCAACGACGCGCTCGACGACTACTGCGCACTGCTCGGGCTCGAGCCCGGCGTCTGATCGAGAACGTGTCGGACGGCACCGACGCCTACCTCGTCGCCCTCGATCTCGGCGGCCGGCTGCTGCCAGCGAAGCGGACATCGTCGATGCGAACGCGGCGCAACCGGATCAAGCCGACATTTACCTGTGGCTCGGCGGCTGACACCGCAGGACGGAGGCGCGAAGTCGCCGGTATGACCGCCGCGGATAGTCGGCCGCCGTCGCCAGCTCGAGCGGCAGATTCCGGCCAATCCGCGGCTGCTGCAGCGGCTCGCCGAGGCCGACCTGATCGTCTACTCGCCGGGCACACAGCATTCGTCGCTGTTTCCGTCGTACCTGACGCAGGGGCTGAGCGCCACGATCGGCGCCAATCTGAAGGCGGTCAAGCTGCTGATCACCAACATCCAGCCGGATGCGGAGATTGCCGACGCCACCGCGGTCGAGATCATCGAGAAGGCGGTGCACTACCTGCAGGAGAAGGGACGCCGGTCGCTGCCGGCGCCATGTCTGATCACGCACTACGTGCTCAACGATCCGCGCGGCTCGGACCAGGCCCCTACGTACCGCTCGGACGCTTGGACAGCATCGAGGACCCAGGCTGGTGAGGATCGGCAACTACGAGGATGGCGTCACCGGCCGCCACGACGCCGCCAAGGTGCTCGGACCGTTCATCCAGTCGCTGCTCCCGCGCCGCGCCAGCGCGTGGCGCTGTGGCTGCACGATGCGGATTCGCCCAACAAGGTGGCGCAGACGCTGCTGGAGCTCGTCCGCGCGCGCATCCAGTCGCTGCCGCTCGAGATCACGGCGTTCTACAGCCGGCCCCGGGAGCACTCGATGCGGAGTTCGTGGCGACGCTGCCGATTCAGGGCGTGCCATGTCGCCGCCGGCGCACCGAGTTTGCCGCGGAGATACCCCCAGCCGGTTCGACTACGTCATGCTCTTCGAGTCGTCGGGCATGTACAACGGCGAGGACGTCGCCAGCCTGGCGTCGTATCTGACCTCCGGGCGGCTCGATTCGGTGTGGGGGAGCAGGCGGTTGTCGGTCAGGGACATCGAAGCCTCGATCCGCCTGCCGTACAAGCACGAGCCGCTCCTGCGTGCGCCAGCGTCGTCGGCAGCCATGTGCTCAGCGTGGCTATCTCGTGCTGTATGGCGGTACATGTCGGACACGCTCTCCGGCGCGCGCGGCTTGCGCGTCCGGCTATTGTGCTCGCCGAAGAGACATCGTTCGCCGACCGGCTGCTGAATCAGCAGCTGCTCTCCGGCTGCTCTAGAATCGCGCCGAAATCCTCGAGACCCGGTCCAGTTCCATCCGATGTCGCCTGGGCAAGGTGAGGCGGACGAGTATCATGGAAGGGATCCACGCGCTCACCACGATCGTCCGGGAGCGTTTGCGGCCTGCAGCGCCTTCGTTGCAGCGTGACTGAGAGAGGTGTCGTTGAGAAAACAGTTCGCGATTCTGTTGATCACGACGGGTTTGATCTGCAGCGCGTCGGTCGCGTCGGCGCAGCAGCGCCCGCTCGTGACCGAGGACCCCGAAACCATCGGCGCCGGTTTGATTCTGTTCGAGGGCGGAATGGAGATCCAGCGCGAGATCTTCTATCCGGTGTCGGGACTCGAAGGCGATTTGCTGCGGTTCCCGACGCTCGGGGTCAGCTTCGGCCTGAGCTCGATCGCCGAGCTGCAACTCGACGGCGGCTTCTACAATCGGCTCACTGTGAACAGTCGCCAACGCGCTCCATTGTCGGGTGAGCTCGATTTCGAGGGCGATGAAACCACCGATGTCGAGGATTTGATCCTGGCCACCAAGATCCGTCTGGTGCCGGAGGCGTCCAGCCGGCCGGCGATCGCGCTCCGTTTCGCCACGAAACTGCCGAACGCCAGCAACGAGAGTGGTCTCGGCCTCGATACGACGGATTTCTTCGTCAGCACGCTCATCGGCAAGACCGTCGAATCCGTGCGGATGGTCGGCAATATCGGCCTCGGGATCCTTGGCGATCCGACCGAGGGTGATCGGCAGGGGGACGTCCTCACCTACGGCTTTTCCATCGCCCGTGCCGTCCGGGGAAGGGCTCGAAATCGTCGGCGAGATTAACGGGCGCTATGTGCCGACCGACCCGGAGGACACGCCCCCCGGAACCGACAGCCGGGCGGCCATGCGGCTGGGGGCACGATTCACTCACAGCACGATCCGGGTGGATGCCGGCATCGATAGCAATACGCAACTGAAACCAGTAGAGGACACAGAACACGTCGTATTGCTAGGGCATTGCGCCACTCGCTGTGGGAGTGCCCGTCGCCGGAAGGGTATTCCGACGACACGCCCTACTGGCTCGATCCGGACGGCATGACGATCCGGCTCGACACCTCGCTTCTCTCGGCCTGGGTCTATGGCCCACGTTTCAAGGGTGGCGTGGCCGCGCTCGCCTCGAGTCTCTTCGATCGTGCTCTATCTATCGAAACGCGCGAGCGCATCGCCGCTGCCGGCGACAGGAGCTACGCCCTCACGATCCTCTTCTCGTCACCAGAATTCCAACGGAGGTAACGACCATGAGCGACGACCGTCCGTTGGACCCGGCCGAAACGAGGCTGCATCGCGCCGCTTGCGAGGGATGCGCCGAGTCCCGCCTCCTGATGTCCCGGCGTTCAATGCTTGGCGTCACCGCGGGGCTGTTCTCCTGGGCCTTCATGCCACGCTACGCGGAGGCGGCGAGCGCCGGCGGCGATCCGCGCCTGCTGGTCGTCGTGCTGCGCGGTGGGATGGACGGGATCTCGACCGTCGTGCCCTTCGGCGATCCGCACTACGTCTCTATGCGCGGCGATATCGCTATTCCCGCTGCGAGCACGATCAGGCTCAACAGCTTCTTCGGCCTGCATCCGGCCCTGGCGAGCTTTGGAAATCACTACAAGGCGGGCGATGCCGCGGTGGTGCATGCCACCTGCACTCCGCTTCGCAACCGTTCGCATTTCGATGCGCAGGACAACCTGGAGAACGGCCTGCCCGGGCTCGCCTCCAACCCAACGGGGTGGCTCAACCGCCTGCTCACGGCGCTGCCCGCCGGCGCTCCGATCAAGTCGAAGGGCGCCATCCAGATCGGCGATGCGCCACTTATCCTCCGCGGACCGGCGCTGGTGCTCGGCTGGTCGCCGACCTGGTTCACCCACGTGAAGGACCCGACGCTCTATCTGGTGCGCACGCTCTACCGCGAAAACGATCCGAAGCTCCTCTCCGTCCTCGAGCAGGGACTGAGGGCCGACCGGCTCGCGGAACGCAGCGACGTGGACGATGGCGACATCAGCAGCCTGCGCAAGGGTTTTCGCGGCGCGGCGCGGCTGGTCGGAGCGGCCGACGGACCGCGCATCGCGGTGCTTTCTGTGGGCGGCTGGGACACGCATTCCGACCAGGGCGGAGTTACGGGTGCGATGGCGGGTGTGCTCGGCGAGCTGGACCGGGGCATCCAGGATTTCCGGACCACGATCGGCTCTGCATGGAGCCAGACGGTGATCGTTATGGTCACCGAATTCGGCCGTACCGTGCGTGCCAACGGCGACGACGGCACCGACCACGGGGTCGGCACAGTGGCGCTTCTCGCCGGGGGAGCGGTGAATGGCGGAAAAGTGTTCGGCGACTGGCCAGGACTGGCGCCGGCCAAGCTCTACGAAGGCAGCGACCTGAAGCCCACCACCGACATCCGCTCGGTCTTCAAGGGTGTGTTGCGGGACCATCTCGGGGTTCCCTCGACGCTGCTCAATTCCACGATCTTTCCCGCGAGCCAATCTGCACCGCCGATGCCGAACCTCGTGAAGAGCAGCGCTGCCTCGGCGGCCGCGATGTCCGTCACGGATTTTGCTCCCGCGCCGCTCAGGTCGGAGCCGGCGATCGCGCGCTACCGCCGGGGAGCGCGTGTGTCGGTGGAACACCCGACGTAGCGGAGGGCGTTTTGAGGCAACCTTCTCCCTCTGGGAGAAGGATCGTGCTCCGGCGTTTGCGAACCACGTCCCGCCGTGTATGAACGCCTCCGGCAATGGAGGCGTGGCGATGGCTGACAAAATCGAGGGCGTGACGGTCATCAGCCACCCGCTGGTGCAACACAAGCTCACCATCATGCGCGACAAGGAGACATCGACGCGCGGCTTTCGTCAGCTGCTGCGCGAGACGGCGGCGCTCATCTGCTACGAGGCGACGCGCGACTTGCCGCTCGAAACCGTCGAGATCGAGACGCCGCTCGCCCCGATGCAGGCGAAAAAGATCGCTGGCAAGAAGCTGGTCTTCGCGTCGATCCTGCGCGCCGGCAACGGGCTTCTGGAAGGTATGCTCGACCTCGTGCCCTCGGCGCGCGTCGCCCACATCGGCATCTATCGCGACCACAAGACGCTACAGCCGGTCGAGTACTATTTCAAAGCTCCGGAAGATCTTTCCGAGCGCACCGTCATCTGCGTCGATCCGATGCTCGCCACGGCCAATTCCTCGGTCGCCGCGATCGACAAGCTGAAGAGCCGCGGCGCCAAGGACATCCGCTTTGTCTGCTTGCTTGCCGCGCCGGAGGGGATCAAGCATTTTCGCGAAATGCACCCCGACGTGCCGATTTTCACAGCGGCGATTGACAGCCATTTGAACGAGCTGGGTTATATCGTCCCTGGCCTCGGCGACGCGGGCGACCGCATGTACGGCACGAAGTGAGGCCAGGCGGTGGAGCAAGCCTTCTCCCATAGGGAGAAGGTGGCTGCGAAGCAGCCGGATGAGGGGCTGCGGCGGTGAAGGTGTGCGAGCTCATCAGCGTCGCATCCCCTCACCCGTCGCCTTCGGCGACACCCTCTCCCTTTGGGAGAGGGGGCGATCCTCAGCTTCGCCTGAACAGCCCCACCGCCTCAACTTCGGCGGAATACACAAACTGGTCGACGGGCACGACGCGTTCGAGTGCGTAGCCGCCCTCGACCAGGATGCGGGCATCGCGGGCGAATGTGGCCGGGTTGCAGGAGACAGCCGCGACGAGCGGCACATTCGACGCGGCGAGAGCGGTGGCCTGAGCCTTGGCTCCGTTCCGTGGTGGGTCGAAGACGACCCCGCCATATCTCTCGAGCTCCTGCGGCGAGAGCGGATGCGCATAGAGGTCGCGATGCTCGGTCGTGACGGGCTTCAACGCCGAAACGCGCCGCGCCGCGGCGGAAAGCGCATCAAGCGCGTCTGCACTGTCTTCAACCGCGTGTATGGCGGCGTGGCGCGCAAGCGCGAGCGTGAACGTGCCGATCCCGGCGAAGAGATCCGCAACGCGCTTGGCCCTGCCTAGGTGCTCCGCGACAAGGCCGGACATGATCGTCTCCGCCGACGCCTGTATGAATGCGCCGGACGGAGCGATAACCGGCACGCCCGAAATAATCACGGTCAACTCGGAGAGCATCAGGATCGGTTCGCCGGCGATCGAAAGCCGGGCGATTCCGGCTGCGCCGGCCGCTTCGACAAGCTGGCCGGTACCGGCAGCGTTCGGGGGTGTGGCGCCATCGAGCGCAATATCGAGCCCGCCCGAGGTGGCGACCACCGTCAGCCTGACCGGCTTTTTCTGCGGCAGGAGCGGACGCAGCAGGTCCCGCAAGCCCGCGAGCCTGCTGGAGATGGCCGGCGTCAGCACAGGGCATTCCTCGATGTCGATGAGCCGATGCGACAGCCGCTCGTGGTAGCCTAGCGTCACATGCTGCCCGATGCGAAGCGCCGTCATTACTGCCCGTCGGCGGGTCGAGAGACTGACGCCGACCGTTTCTCCTACCTCCGGCGTCAGCCCTTGCTGCGCGAGTGCGGCGACGACGAAGTCGCGCTTCAGCTTTCGCGTCGCTTCGAGCGTTAGCATCTGCAGCGCGCAGCCGCCGCAGACCCCAAAATGCCTGCAGACAGGCGCAACGCGCTCAGGGCTCGGCGCGAGCATCTCGACGATCTTTCCCCGCTCGCCGCTGCGCTCGACGACGATGCGCTCGCCGGGAAGCGCGAAGGGTACGTAGAGCGGCCCTTGCGTCCCACGCGCGATGCCGTCGCCGCGATGGCCGAGGGCGTCGATGGTGACGGTTTCAGGCATTCGCCGGGTTTTCGTTTCGTGCGCCGAGGAGGAATTCGCGATTCCCTGAGCCCCCTTCGATAGGAGAGGGGAGGAGGCCAACCACGCGCCAGCCCTGCTCCGCTCCGAGCCACGCGGCGATGCCCTCCGCCGCCTTTTGCGCGACAGCGGGATCGCGCACCACGCCGCCTTTGCCGACCGCCTTCGGCCCGACCTCGAATTGCGGCTTGACCAGCAATATGCCCCAGGCACCCGGCTCCGCGAGTTGGAGCGCCGGCGGCAGCGCGAGCTTCAGCGATATGAAGCTGAGGTCGGCCACCAACGCGCCGATCTTTTTGTTGTCGAGATGGGCGCACGGAAGGTCGCGAGCGTTGAGGCCTTCAATCAAGGTGACGCGCGGATCCGCGGCAAGCGTCGCATCCATCTCGCCGTGCCCCACGTCGACCGCGATGACGTGCGCCGCGCCGCGCTCCAGAAGCACCTGCGTGAAACCACCGGTCGAGGCGCCAGCAATACGTGGTGGCCACGCAACACCTGGCCATGGTTTTGTTGCCTGTTGCTGGTTCGTTACTTGTATTGCTGGGCCGTGGTGACGGCAGCGTTCTCGGTGCCACAGGCCGCGTCGACGGTGCAGTTCGCATTGAACGAGCGGGGCTTCGTGTTCGCGGCATTGGTCACCGGGTTGAGGTGCCCCGCCAGCTTGAACGCTTCGGTCAGATAACCGACGCCGGAAATCGTGAAGGCGGGAGCCTCATTGCCGGCGGCATTGAACTGCATGACCAACTCCGCACCGGAGACGGTGTTGCTCCAGAACTCGCCCGTGCCGTTCGGGCCGCGGCCCGTGTACGGACCGTAGGCCATGCCGGCGTTCGTGTGGATGTACAGCTCGGCGCCTTCGGGCAGGTTGAAATCAGTGAAATGAACGCACATCGCGGCCGCTTCCGGCGCGCGCACGAGACCGGCCCACTCGAAGCCGCCCGCGGCACGACCGCGGACCGCACCGAAGAGGTCGTGCGCAGTCGCGCGAGTGCTGAGCGCCCGGCGGGAGAAACCCATCGGCACATGAAGCTCTTTGACCAGGCCGACGCGCATCTTCTGCTGCATGGCCCCATCCATCAACGCGTCCTGGGCCAGGGCGAGGCGCTCTTCGGGCGTCACCACGACGTCGAGCGCCCGCGCTTCGGACAGATCGATCGCCCCCATCGACAGATGCTTCTGCAGGTCGATCATCTGTTGGTTGTGTGCAGCCCGGTTGAATGCCACGGCGGACCGTTCCGTCGCTTTGACAGCGCCGGCATGGTCGAGCGTCGCCGCGCTGACCTGGGCAACGCTCACCACGAGCATTGCGACGAGCAGGATCGAGAACCGTTTTTTCATTTGATCTCCGTTCGAAAGTTGATGAAAAGCGCCCTTGAGGGGACAGGCAGCGGATGTTGACTGGGGCCATACAAAGGCAATCGCACGGCCCATCGGCGCGCGGCGCGATGTCGTTTGAATGGAGAACGTTGCGGCGACCACCTGCTAATGGAACGGGTCAGAAATGGCGCACTGCGTCAGCCTCTGACCCACATGGCGGTCACGCGGCGACCTTTTTGCCGCTCAGAACCGACCACGCGCGACGTGGATCCGCTTCGAGTAGCTCTGGTGCTCGGTCCAGGTGAACCAGACCTCGTCGCCGCGGCGTGCAATTCGCGTGAAACCCGCGGCGCGCGCAGTGGCCGAGTCGGCGACCTTGATCGACGGCGCGGGCTCCCCGGTCCGTGGCACGCGGCGAGCGCGGATCTCCGCGCCGAGGGTGGTCTGTTCGAGCCAGGTCACCAGCGCGGTGTCGTCGTCGAGCATCACCACGTCGACGCGACCCGCCGGTTTACCGTCATCGACGGCGATCGCTTTTCCGAAGGTCGCGCCGCCGTCGTTCGAGAACGCGACGAACACACGTTGTTTCTCCTGCGCGGCCGTGAACCAGGCGATGACCGCGGCGTTGCCGATCGCATCGAGCTGCGGACCGTTGACCGGACATCCGTTGATCTTCCAGCCGTCCGCGTGAATCGGTCGCGGCTCGCTCCACGCAGCCCCGCCGCGGCTCACATACGAAATGTCGCGGATGTCATCCGCGGAGCGATCGCGATAGGCGATGACCGGCCCCGCGGTGGTGACGGTCATCGCCGTCGTGCAGCACTCGCAGGTGCGCGGATCGACGACGACGTCCGCGTCGATCTTCCCCGCTGCCGTGACCGTCGCGTAGCGAATGGTCATGTCGCCGTCGCTGCCGGTCATGTTCCGCCCGTCCAGCCACGTCGCACCGACGCCACCGCCGGGAAGCGCGGCGAGCGTGACGAATCCATGCTCGGCCTGTTTGCCGTCGCGGTTCAGAAGAAACGGCGCGCTCCACGTCGATCCGCCGTCGGTCGACGTGGCCATGCGCACGTCATACGAGTAAGTGCCGGAACCGCTCTTCTGCAGCCAGTGCGCGTACAGCGCACCGTTCGCGTCCTCGATCACCGACGGAAAGTCCGCCCAGTCACAAACAGGTCGCCGCGCTCGACGATCGTGCGCGGCGCGCTCCACTCTTTATCCACGTAACGCGAGAACCGCAGGGCGAATCGGTCACCCCGCGGCTCGAGCCAGCTGAGAAGCACGACGTCGCGCGTTGCGAACAGAAACGGCTCGGCCGCGCCAACCGGCGCAGGCATGCTCACTTCCGCGATCGCGTTCCGAGGCTCGCGATTGCACGCGCGCCATCATCACGAGTACGGCGATCGCGATCTCTTTACGCATGTCAGATCCGCGCCCTCGCAGCCGCAGCGCGTTGGCGATCACCGAGACGGAGCTGAAGCTCATCGCCGCGGCGGCGATCATCGGGCTGAGAAGCAGGCCGAAGAGCGGATACAGCACGCCGGCCGCGATGGGGACGCCGAGGGCGTTGTAGATGAAGGCGAAGAAGAGGTTCTGGCGGATGTTGCGCATCGTCGCTTCGCTCAAGACGCCGCGCGCGCACGATGCCGCGCAGGTCGCCTTTCACCAGCGTCACGTCCGCGCTCTCCATCGCCACGTCGGTGCCGGTGCCCATGGCGATGCCGACTTCCGCCTGCGCCAGCGCCGGCGCGTCGTTGATTCCGTCGCCGGCCATGGCCACCACGCGTCCCTCCCCCTGCAGCCGTTTCACCGCCTCCGCCTTCTGCTCCGGCAGCACCTCGGCGATCACTTCGTCGATGCCGAGCTTCTTCGCGACGGCGTTCGCGGTCGTCGTGCTGTCGCCGGTGAGCATCACGATGCGCAGGCCCTCGGCGTGCAGCTCGCGAATCGCTTCGGCGGTGCGTTTCCTTGATCGGATCGGCGACGCCGATGAGCCCGGCGGGCTTGCCGTCGATGACGACGAACATCACCGTCTGTCCGGAGGCGCGCAGCTTCTCCGCGAAGGCCACGAGCTCGTCTGCGTCGATCTGCAGTTCCTCGAGCATCGCGCGATTGCCGAGCGTGACGCTGCGCCTTCCGCGGCGCCGTACACGCCCTTGCCGGTGACCGACTCGAAGTGCTCCGCCTTGGGAATGGTGATGCCGCGCTTCTCCGCGCCGGCGACGATCGCCGCCGCAAGCGGATGCTCGCTGGCCCGCTCGACGCTCGCGGCGAGCCGCAGCAACTCGCTCTCATCGAAGTCGTGCACGGCGACGACGGACATGAGCTCGGGCTTGCCGATGGTCAGCGTGCCGGTCTTGTCGACTACCAGCGTGTCGACTTTCCGCAGCACCTCGATCGCCTCGGCATTGCGGAAGAGCACGCCCGCCGACGCGCCTTTGCCTGCCGCGACCATCACCGACATCGGCGTGGCCAGGCCGAGCGCGCAGGGGCAGGCGATGATCAGCACGGCCACGGCGTTGACGATTGCGTAGACGAGACGCGGTTCCGGTCCGACGAGCAACCAGACCACGAACGTCGCCAATGCCGCGGCGATGACCAGCGGCACGAACCACGCCGACACCGTGTCGGCGAGCTTCTGAATCGGCGCGCGGCTGCGTTGCGCCTGGGCGACCATGTTCACGATCTGCGAGAGCAGCGTGTCCGCGCCGACGCGCTCGGCGCGCATGAGCACAGAGCCGGTCGTGTTGACCGTTGCGCCGATCAGCCGATCGCCCTGCGCCTTCTGAACCGCGACCGGCTCGCCGGTGACCATCGATTCGTCGACGTTCGTGCTTCCCTCGAGGACGAGGCCGTCGACGGGAATCTTCTCGCCCGGCCGGACCTGCAGCGTGTCACCGACTTTCACTTCGTCGAGCGGAACATCGACATGGCTGCCGTTCGCATCGATCCGCCTAGCGGTTTTCGGCGCAAGGCCGAGGAGCGCGCGGATGGCAGCGCCGGTGCGGCTTCGCGCACGCAGCTCCATGACCTGACCGAGGAGGACCAATGTGACGATGGCCGCGGCGGCTTCGAAGTAGACGCCGACGTTGCCGGAGTGATCGCGGAACGCCGGCGGGAAGAGTCCCGGCGCGAGGGTGGCCACGAGGCTGTACAGAAACGCCACCGCCACGCCGAGTCCGATCAGCGTGAACATGTTCAGGTGGCGATTGACGATCGAGGCCCGGGCCCGCTCGAAGAACGGCCAGCCGCCCCACAGCACGACCGGCGTCGCCAGCGCGAGCTCGATCCATGACCCGCGCGCGATCAGCGGTTGACCGAGGAGGTCGTGTCCCGCGGGAAGGTGTCGCAGCATCGCGAAGGCGACGAGCGGCGCGGTCAGAACCACGCTGACCCAGAACCGGCGGCTCATGTCCTTCAGCTCGGACGTGTCTTCTTCGAGCTGCACGGCGCGCGGCTCGAGGGCCATGCCACAGATCGGGCAGCTTCCCGGCGCATCGCGCACGACTTCAGGATGCATCGGGCAGGTCCACTCGCCGGACGTCGACTTCACTTCCGGCTTCTTGCCGCCGCCCACGTACTTCGCCGGGTCAGCGTCGAACTTCACCTTGCAACCGGACGAGCAGAAGTAGATGGTCTGCCCGTCGTACTCAGAAGTGCCGGCGGCGTGGGCGGGATCGACGGTCATCCCGCAGACGGGGTCGATGTGTGCTGCGCCCGCCACGGGCGCATGGGAGTGTTCGGACATATGACGGGCGTGATTATCAACGGGCGGACGCGAATGTGGCGAGCGCATGGTGGTCTCTCCTTCACTCAGGCAGACGCACCGGGGCGCGGGGGATTACAGTCGCGCGCCGCGGGCTACTTTTCCGCGCTGACCTCAGCTTCGCCCAGCGGCGCCGTCGCCGGCCCATTGAGCACGGCGCCGCGGATGTCGAAGCGAGATCCGTGGCACGCGCAGTCCCAGCTCTTCTCCGCGGCATTCCAGGCGACGGTGCAGCCCATGTGCGTGCAGGTCGGGTCGAGCACGCACAGCTTTCCGTCGATGCGGGCCACGGCTGCTTTCTTCCCGTCCGTGGAGACGATCTTCCCTTCTCCCTCGACTACTTCGTCGACGCTCTTCGCTTCCACGTCGAGATGGGTGACCTTTTCGATCATCCGCTTCGGGAACACCGTCGCCTTGGTGACGACGTTCTCCAGGATCGCGCTGAGCTTCTTGCGGGCCGGGTCGTAGAGGCTCGCGTACTCGTTCTCGCGATCGAGCGCGAAGTCGCTGAGCATCAGCGCGGAGAGGGTGCCGTACGTCATCCCCGTGCCCGAGTAGCCGGTCGACATCCACACGTTCTTTCCGTGCGAGCTCTCGCCGATGAAGGGCAGCATGTCCGCGGGCTCGTTGATCTGGCCGGACCAGCGGTGGGAGAAGGTCTTCACGCCAAATCGCTCGCGACAGTACTGCTCGAGCGCTTCGTAGCGTTCCTCGTCATTCCCTTCCTTACCGACGTCGCGGTCCTCGCCCCCGACGATCAGATACAGCCCTTTGTCCGTCTCCAGCAGACGGGTGTAGTGATACGGGTAGGCCGTATCCCAGAAGAGCGCATCGGGAATCACGTCGCGCTTGATCGGCGCGGCCACGACGTACGTGCGGGTGATGTACATCTTGGCCCAGATGCCACCGCGATCGTTGATGGGGACGTGCGTCGCGAGCAGCACGTGCTTCGCGCGCACACTTCCGACCTCCCCTTTGATCGCACCGGTGGAAACGTCGTTGATCAGCGTGTTCTCGAAAATGCGCGCGCCGTTGTCGACGGCGGCTTTGGCGAGGGGACGCAGATATTCGCGAATGTGAAAGATGTACTGATTGCGATAGCGCACCCCGCCCTTCGTCGCGAACGGCACCGGCACTTCCTCGACCCACTCCGTGGCGATGCCCGTCTCCAGCAGGTACTCCTGCTGTCTCTTCAGGTATTCGACGTCTTTCTCGTCTTCCGTATAGAGATAGCCGTCGACGGCCTTGAAGCCGCAGTCGATTCCCAGCTCTTCGACCAGCGAGCGGATCAGCGCGATGGACTTCCGAATGGCCTCGGTATTGAGGCGCGCGTCATCGACTCCGTGAGTCTTGATCAGGTCTTTGTAGTCGGCGTCCGTCGCTTCGATGATGTGCGCGGTCGTGTGGCCGGTCTCCGACATCGCGATCCGCCCCTTGTCGACGAGCACCACCGACTTGCCCGCTTTGGCGAGCAGGTACGCGGCGGTGATGCCGGTGATGCCCCCTCCGACAATGGCCACGTCGGCGTCGAGGTCTTCCTTCAGCGAGGGATAGTTCGTCGAAGGAGTGGTGTCGATCCAGATGGAAAGCGATTCGGCGGAGCCTGGCGGGTGTTTCATGCAGAAGTTTGCATTCCGCAAACGTGCCTGAACGATCAAAGGTGGTAGCGTCCTCGCTCCATGCGCCAATCCGTCCGTTTCGCCGTCGTCATCACCGCTCTAGCTCTGACCTTTTCCGCCCGTGCCACGTGCGGCGGCGGAGGTGGAGGCGGCACGGGCGGGATGATGCCGAACAACGGCACGGCGCCGAAGGCTTACGTCGTTCCCTGGAAGGTCGCCGATGCCAGCGCGGCAACGGCGGCGCTCACGCTGTACTGGGCGCCCGCGGCCGCGGCCGAGGTGAAGGGCAGCGATCTCGTGTCCTCACGAACGCTGACGCTCGCGTCCGCGCAGTGCATCGGAATGATGATCATCCATCCCGAGGACACGGCGACGCAGGCGAAGTGGGAAGTCGCTGGAAAGGTTCCGATGGCCTTCCTCGCCGGCCCGGACGGAAAGCAGATCGCGAAAGTCGACGGCGACAAAGGGAAGCTGCGCCTGTCCGACGTCGAAGGCATGCTGAACCGCGAGCTGAAGGCGCGCGAGGGCGCGCTGGACAAGGTGCTCGACGAAGCGAAACAGAAAGCGGACGGCGGCGACAAAGACACCGCGACCGCGTTGTACACCCAGGTGTGGGAGCAGCGATGCCTCTCGCCCAAAAAGGGCCGCGCCGCGCAGAAGGCCTTGGGCAAGCTCGGCGTCGAAGTGAAGGATGCAACGCTGCGGATCACCGATCCGATGGTGACTCCGCGCATGAACGCGCGCATGACCGCGGCGATGGATCGCGCGCTGGCCGCCGAGGTGGTTGATGATTATGAGAAGGCGCGCTCGCTGTATGCCGCGGCGGTGCAGATCGATCCCGCCGATCCTGTTCCGCATCGTTTCCTCGCCGAGCTCTATCGCCATCACACCGGCGAATGGACGCTGGCGACGCAGACCTTCAATCACCTGCTGAGCATTCAGCCCGATCCGCTTTCCCGCGCAGTCGCGCTGCACGGCCTCGGCAAGATCACCATCCACATGGGCAACCCCGCCAAGGGTCTGGCGTTCTTCGAGGAATCGGTGGCCGTCTTTCCGCTGGCACTCACCTATCGCAACCTCGCCGTGTACTGGAACTCCGAGCGCGTGCGCGACAAAGCGAATGTGTACGTCGCGAAGGCGATGGCCATGGCCCCCGATGATCCGTTCAACCTGATCTTCGCCGCGACGTACATGGCCGACAGCGGCCGCGGCGAAGAAGCACTGCGCATCGCCCGCGAGCACGAGAACATCCTGGCCGCTTCCTACAACCTCGCCGCCATCTACGCCCTCCTCGGACAGAAGGGCAAAGCCATGGACTTGCTGAAGCGCCACTTCTACACCTACGAGCGCTACGACGACGTGCGGGCCATGGAAATGTGGGAAGCGCGCGTCGACTACGTGTTCTCGTCGATCAAGGATGACCAGGACTTCGTGGAGCTGACGAAACTGGCGCGCTGACCGTCACTTTCTGGTGTTGACCCCGAACGTGACGACCTTCCCATCGGGCGAGACCTTGCGCACGCGCGGCAACCACTCGCTCCGATCGTCGGATGCCGTGTGCAGATACTCGAGCACGTAGAGATCGCGGCCGTGGACGGCGACGGCGGTCGGAGACCAGGGCGCCGGCGCCTTCAACACCGAAGCCAGGCGCCCCTTGGTGTCGACCCGCAGGACGACGCCGCAACCTGCCGCGGCAACGTAGATCGATCCATCGTGCGCGACAGCAAGGCCGCGAAGGTAAGGCCCGGTCGGCGCCTCGGTACCCGGAACGACCGAACAGTTCGGCACGACGATATCCGCGATCACCGTCGTGACCCGCCCGCGCGCGTCGACCTTCCGGATCAATCGATCTTCCGTGTAGTACAGCGAGCCGTCAGGACCGGGAGCGAGTCCGTTCAACCAAGTGATCGTTTCGCCCCCACGCCGAATGGCCGGCAATGTCGCCCGAACGGTTTTCGCACCGGACGGCTCGATCGCGGTGAGCCGGATGACTCCTCCGCCCGATCCATCGGGGTAGTAGAACTTCCCGTCGCTGCCGATCGTCACCGGAAAATCGCTGGAGAGAATGACCGTCGGATTCGCTCCGGCAGAACGAAACTCGCCATTCGGCACGTGCGGCCAGGGCGTGTTCCGGTACCGGCTGGCCGGATCGAACGCGAACCAGTGGAAGGCGGGACCCTCGCGGCGCACGACGCGTCCGTCCGGCTCGATGGAGAAGACTCCCCCGCCGGTGTCGACGAAGTAGATGGTGCCATTGCTCGACACGGCGATGGCCGCGCCGGGATGGGCGTGGGAAACAGCGGCGGCCAGCAGGGTCAGGAGCAGCAGAGCGGTTCGCATGAATTGAGGATGCGCGCCGCGGGTCGAGTGTTAACCGGCTACTCCTCCAGCATCTTCTGCCAGTTCACGATCACGCTCAGCGGCGGCTTCCCTTCCTTGATCAGACGCAGGGCCACGATGGTGCCGTTCGCGGCAACGGTGAACCCGGCGATCCGGTCGCCCATGGCTTCGAATGCGCGTGGCAAATCCACCGCGAACAGCGACCCCGCGCGGACCGGCGCCCTCATGATGCGATCCTGATGGAGAAACAGAATGGACCGGCCGTCCTCGCTCCAATACGGCGTGCGCCCTCCCTCCGTCGAGACCTGCCACTTGGCGGTCGCCTCCGGAAAGTTCGTCACGTAAATCTCCGCGCGTCCGCCTTGGTCCGACTCATAAGCCAGCCATCGGCCGTCGGGCGAAACACGGCCGTTGATCTCGTTGGCTGGCGTCTGCACGACGGGTACGAAAGCGCCGCCGCGAGCCGCGTCGATCACCTCGATGTCGAAGCCCGTCGCGCTCCGCTGCGTGCTCACCACGATCTTGCTGCCGTCCCCCGACCAGTCCGTCGCGATGATGTAGTCCGCACCGGCGCTGAGCGTCTGATGCCCTGCGCCGCCGACGGGCTGCGTCCACAGCTCCCGCGTCCTTGTGCGGACATTCCGGCTGGAAGCGATGGCGATCCGTTTTCCATCCGGCGCGAAGACCGCTGAATCATCCCCCGCCGCTTCGGCGGTGAAGGTGATGCGGCTCCAGGTTCCGCTGTCGAAGTCGAACAGCCAGGGATCGGAGTTCCGCGTCGATGCATCGAAGCGGTTGACGATGATGCTCCTGCCATCCGGTGCCACTCGCGGCGCGTTGTACGTGCCGGCCTCGCGAATCTCGCGCGGACGGTCGCTGCCGGGATCGAGCTTCAGGAAGTGCATCACCGGCGAGGGCGGACTGCGGAAAACCAGCGTCGAGCCGCCCGCCGCGAACAGGCCCTGGAACCGCGCCCAGTACCAGTCGACATTCCGTCCGATCGGTACAGACTTCCCCACCACTTCCATCTTGTCGGAGTCGAACCGCTGGGCCATCAGGTTGGGAACGCGCGCGGTGATGAGCCAGTCATCGATGAGGGCGACGTTGGATCCGTAGTCGAGAACTTTGCGATCGACGTCGCCGTCGAGCGATCCCGCCCTGAGCACGGCCCGGCCGAGGGTGGACCGGTCTCCGCTCGTGTAGAAGAAGCGCTTCCCGTCAGGAAAAAAGTGAGGATTCCGATAGAGCGGCCTGGTGACGCTGGCCGGTACGTTCACGGCCAGCGACGGCGTGCCGCCCGTATCCGGCACGCGCATCAGGGGTGCGTAAGTGTTCGGCGTGAAGATGATCACCCCGAGCCGGCTCCAGCTTCCGCCGCGGCCGTTGGGAGCATCGCAGAGCTCTTCGATCGTGCCGCTGCTGATCGTGACGGCCTTCAGCTTTCCGCCGCCGAAGAAGCCGACCTTGCTGCCGTCAGGCGACCAGAATGGATAGGTCGCTCCTTCCGTGCCGGGCAGACGGCGCAGTTCATCACCGGCCAGGTCGCGGATGGCCAGGATGCTCTCTCCTTCGTTCGCGCTCGGCAAAGGATTCGCGGACTTCGCCTCGGTCAGCACCGCCGCGAGATGGAGCCCATCGGGAGAAACAGCCACGGGCGCGTTGACGACGTTGTCCAGAGGAAGGACGATCTCGGTCTTGAGAAGACGCCGCTCGTTCGCTGCCAGCCGCGCGTTCAACGCAACGCCGGCACCCGCGAGCGCCGCCGTCCACCCGGTCACCGCAAGAGCGATCATCCACCGCTGTCTTCGGCGTCGTGCGGTAACGACAGGTAGAGCGATGCCGACCTGAGATCCTGCACCAGCGAGCCACCGCAATTCCTGAGCGATGTCCTGTGCGCTTTGCCAGCGCTCGTCCGGGTCTTTCTCCAGGCACTTCATCACCACGTGCTCGAACGCGGGCGGTGTCAGCGGCTGCAGTTGCGAGATCGGAGTGGGAGTCCGATCGACGATCGCCGCGATCAGGCTGCTCCTCGACTTCCCCTCGAACGCCGGTTGGCCGGTGATCATCTCGTAGAGCAATGTGCCGAGGGCGAAGATGTCCGTGCGCTCGTCGGCCTGGAGTCCGTCGAACTGCTCCGGCGCCATGTATTGCAGCGTGCCGAGAATCGTGCCGCGCTCGGTCACTGGACGTTCGAATCGCAGCTCGGTCGGATTGTGGTGCTCGGCCGGGAGCACGTAGGTCGGGGCAAGCGGTGCTGCAGAACGGGGAACCGGTCGCGAGCCGGGGCTCGATCGGGGCCCTCGTGTCGACTCCCGCGCCAGGCCGAAATCCAGGAGCTTCGCGTCCCCCTTGCTGAGCATGACGTTGCCCGGCTTCAGATCGCGATGGACGATTCCGGCGCGATGGGCGCGGTCCAGGGCCCCGGCGATCTGAGCGCCGTACTTCAGAACATCGGCAAGAGGAAGAGGCCCGCGGTTGATGCGCTGCTCGAGCGACTCCCCCTCCAGCAGCTCCATGACCAGGTAGTCGTCTCCGACATCGTAAAGACGGCAGATGTGCGGGTGCTCCAGTTGCGAGATCGTTCGCGCCTCATGTCCGAAACGCAGCTTGAACTGCGCGTCGTTCGCCAGGTCCGCGGGCAGGACCTTGATCGCCACGGACCGGTTGAGGCGGGTGTCGCGAGCTTTCCAGACCTCGCCCATGCCGCCAGCCCCGATCAGTTCGACGATCTCATACGGGCCGACACGATTTCCGACGGAGAACATTGATGAGAGACGGGTTCATATCACACGTGCTTCCCGCGAATACCCGTGCCGGTACGAGTTCCTCACGAACCCGTAACGCGTACGCCATCAATGCCCTGGTGAGGCCCCTATCCTCCCCGCGAGTGCACAGCAGTTCGTTTACGGTCGTCATTTCCTGTCTCCTTTCGATGGTGCAGCGCAGCGGCGGCAAAGTCATCTACACCGCGAGTTACCATCAGCATCCGATGAGCGAGACCGAGTCCGTCTCCCCTGACGTTGCCACGCGCCTCGTCGGCAGTCACCGCCAGTTCCTGGCCTTCCTCGAGCGCCGCCTCGGCGATCGCGCCCTGGCCGAAGACATTCTTCAGGACGCGTTCGTGAAGAGCCTGGAGAAGGCGGAGAGCATTCGCGATGACGAGTCGGCGGTGGCTTGGTTTTACCGGCTGTTGCGCAACGCGATCATCGATCATCACCGGCGCGCGAGCGTGCGGAACCGTTCGCTGGAAGTGCTGGCCGGCGAGATGAAGGACGCCGTCGAGCCGCCGCCGGAGATTCATGGGGCCATCTGCGCCTGCGTCGGCGAGCTCGCGGCAAATCTCAAACCGGAGTACGCCGAAGCGATCCGCCGCGTGGAAGTGGAAGGAATGCCCGTGCAGGAATTCGCGGGCGAGGCAGGCATCACCGCGAACAACGCCGCCGTGCGCGTGTTCCGCGCCCGCGAAGCGCTCCGCAAACAGGTCAAGGCATCCTGCCGCACGTGCGCGGACCATGGATGCCTCGACTGCACGTGCGGCAAGTCGTCAACGAAGTGACTCGGATCGACGAGCCTGCTGAAGACGCGATGCATCGCGCGCCATTACACCTGCGGCCGCGCGCGCTCCTCCCGCTGCTTCCGCCACCCATATCGCGTGAGGCCGCGCGGCTTGTAGATCGACAGGACGGTGTTGACCAGCAGCGCCACCAGGGCAAAAGCGGCGTCGGCGGCGAGCTGAATCCGAAGCCGGCGCAGATCGCCCGCGGCCAGCGCCCCCGAGGCCGCCACGCCCGCGACATACGTGATCGGGCGCATGTGCACGAACAGGATCAGCGTCGAGAGCACGGTGATCAGGAACTTGATCAGGACCCAGTAGTGGCGGAACAGACCCCACGGCGTGACGAGCGATTGAACGAGACCGGTTGCCAGCGACGCGAGGCACAACGGAAGGATCAGATACCAGGCCGTGAGACCCATGGCGACGTACGCCGAGCGGGCGATCTGCGGATCCTCGCTTCGCAGGCCGGCGACCGACAGCACGAGAAACGCCGCAACGGCGCCGAGCCAGCCCACCGAAGTCGTGACATGCGCGGTCAGCGCGAGCTTGCGGAGACCGGGCGCCAGCACCATCACTGCATGTGATTGCGGAACGCGCCGCCGGTGAGATGGAGGATGACGAAGACCAGCACGAACAGCCCGGCCAGGATGGCCAAAACGCGCACCCACCGCGGCGCGGCGGGTGGGTGCTCGTCCGGGTCTGGCAGGCGCTTCGAGTCGGGCATCACTTCCGGATCGGCACGATCGAGATCGCCGTGTACGTTCCGTCGGCGTTCTCGGTGCCGATGACCTCGACGCGATCGCCCGGGTTCGCCGCCGGCGAGATCCGCACGCTGAGCGGCCAGTTCACGACGACGTCTTTGTGGTCGGAGTCCCGCGTGATCACCCATTTCGGCGTCTCGATGGACTTGACGATGCCGGTGAACTTCACCGCCTTCGGTGCCTCGATCGACTTGATGATCGAGAGCGCCACGTTGGCGTGCGCGGAATCGACGGTGTAGAGCACCTCGACGCGGTCTCCCGCTTTCGGTTCGCCGAGGATCTTGGTCGATGCGTTGACGACAAAGGTGGTGTCGTGATCGCGGACGGTGATCACCCAGGCGTCCGTACCGATCGACTTCACCACGCCGCTCGCGGTCTGGGGCCGTGGCGGAATCGGCGAAATGAGCGTCACCCGCGAGGCGACGAGCGCTCCGCCCACGACGTTGGCCTCGACGATGACAACCGTATTCGCCTGCAGATTGGCGATCGAGCCCTGCCGGCCGAAGTTCACGAACGTCGTGTTTGCGTCGACTTTGATGGTGCGGTTGAGCAGAAGGAACTGGCTGCCGGCGGTGTCGACGCTCTGCACGGTGCCGGTGAAAGTCACATCCGCATGGCGAAGGACCGCGATAGCGGTCGCGACCAGCGGTCCGGTCGTAACGGTTCCGGGGTCGCGCAGCGTGGCGATGATCCGCGCGCCGGGCTGGATGGCCGAGATCGTCGCCGCGCCGTCGTGATCGAGAATCTTGGCGCTGCTGGCGTCGATCATCACGAGTCCGCCGGCCAGGGTGATGAGAGTTCCGCTCACCGCGCTCACTTCACCGGTCACGCTCGCGCCGCTGCCGATCCCGCGACTGGCGTCGTCCTGCGGCGGCGGTGCCACCGCGCGATTCTTCGCGACGACGTTCAGAGCGAGGAGCAGCATGAAGAGCGTGGGGAGGAGTCGTTTGGACATGCGAATAAGTTTACAGCACCAGGGACCATCGACGGCTGCGCGGGATGTTTCGCAAGAGACGTTCGACGGAGTCAGAGGGCTACCCATCGCCGCAGAAGGTTGTGATACACGCCGGTGAGCTGCAGCACCGACGCGTGATCGGGATGGTCCGCGCCGAGGCGCTGAATCGAAAGATCGAGGTCGAAGAGCAGCGTCCGTTCCCCGTCGTCGCGGACCATGCTCTGAATCCAGAAGAATGACGAGACGCGTGCGCCTCGCGTTACCGGCCGCACGTGATGGAGGCTGCTGGCCGGATAGAGAATCATGTTTCCCGCGGCGAGCTTCACCGATTGCACGCCGAACGTGTCTTCGATCACCAGCTCTCCGCCGTCGTACTCGTCCGGCTCGGACAGGAAGAGCGTCGCGGACAGATCGGTGCGCAGTTGATGGGCCGTCCCGGCGACCTGCCGGACCGCGTTGTCCACGTGCGATCCGAAGGATTGGCCGCCGGTGTAGCGGTTGAACAGCGGCGGAAAGACGTGGAGCGGCAGCGCAGCGGAACGGAAAAGCGGATTGCGCGCGAGCGCGGCCACGATCGTCTCCCCCACCTGACGCGCGGCCGGATGGCTCTCGGGAACCTGCTCGTTGTCCTTCGCCCGCGCGGACTGATGCCCGGCCGTGACACGGCCATCGACCCATTGCGCCGCATCGAGCAGAGCCCGGGCCTCGCGTACCTGAGCGGGCGTCAGAACCTCTGGAACCTGCAGCAGCATCAGAATCCGAGCTCCGCGTTGATGGAAACGGAGCGGCCCGCGCCGGGGATGTAATGCCCGCCGCCGACGCGATCGACGTAGAGCTCGTCGGCCAGGTTGTTCACGTTCAGGCGAAGCGTCAGCGCGCGCGAGACATCGTAGGCGGCCATGGCGTTGACCAGCCAGTAGCTCGGCACTTCGGCAGTGTTCGTGGCGTTCCGGAAAATGGAGTCCATGTACTGCACGCCCGCACCGACGCTGAACCCCGGCCGCAAACGGCCCTCCGTCCAGACGTTGAACGAGTTCTCGGGCACGAACGCGAGTGCGGCCCCCTGCTCGAGCGCATTGGCCGATGCGGTGAATTCGCTGTCGAGATGCGCGTAGGAAGTGAGGACGGACCAGTGATCGGTGAGGTTGCCGGTGAAACTGAGCTCGATCCCATCCACCCGCTGTTCCCCATCGAGCACGAATGGCTCCGCGGACGCGCCACGCGTACGCGCGTTCGTCTTCTCGGTACGGAACACCGCTGCCGTTGCGATCGCGCGGCCGCCGCCGGATTCCCACTTCGCGCCGGCTTCGAGATTGCGGCTCTTCTCCGGTGCGAGGTTCACGTTGTTCGCGGAGGTGGGCGTTTCCGAAAGCGCGGCGCCGCCCGCCGACGCTTCAACGGTGGGATTGAATGACGTTGCGTGGCTGACGTACACGCTGGCGTTCGCGCGCGGCTTGAACACGATTCCCGAGTTCCAGCTCAGCATGCGGTCTTCGCGGCCCAGTCGCGTCCGGACTCCCGTGGTGACGTTCGTCAGCTCGTAATCGACGTCGACGGAATCCCACCGCAGACCCGCGGTGACCTCCCAGCGCGAGCCGATCTGCAGCGTGTCGAGCGCGTAGATCCCTGCGAGCGAGAGATTCGTGTCTTCCGGGTTGCCGTTATTGGCGGGCATCGGGCCGAGCGGGCTCTGACGCGGATCGGGATCCAGGAGATTCGTCTGCGGCTGATTGGTGGTCTGCGCCTGCCGCCGAATGAAGGTGGTCTCGCGGCCGGCTTCGACGCCGGCAACGAGCGCGTGTTGCACGCCCGCGGTGCGGAAACCACCGGTCACGCTGATCTGGTTGCTGAGCTGGCCCTGATCCATGAGGCGCTGCTGGAGCTGACGGTTGGGAGGGCGCGGCGCGGTGATCGCGGAGTCGCGGTGATTGTCGGCCCACCGCGAAACGTTGCGGAGCGTCCATCCTTCGCGAAGATCGCGCTCGAACGTCGCGGTGGCGACATCGCTCTGGACGTTCTCGTAGTCGTATCCGTCGAGACCGTAGAAGTTCGTCTGGTCCGCCTGCGGGTTGGCCTCGAACGCCGCCCACGGCAGACCGTAGTCGGGAACGTTGTCCTGGGCCAGATGCTGATACGCGAGCGTGAAGCGGGACGGCTTGCCGATGCCGAGGGACAGCGACGGGGCGATCCCCCAGCTGCTGTTGTGAACCACATCGCGGCCGGGCACGTCGGACGAGGTGTACATCGCCGCCACGCGCACGGCAGCGCTCGGGATCGATTGGAGGGGCGCGTTGGAATCGACGGTCATCCGCGAAAAACCGGCAGAGCCCGCACCGAACGTTGCCCGCGTGAAGGAGTCCGGCTTCGGCGTCTTGGTGACGAGGTTGATCGCGCCGCCCGTGCCGCCGCGTCCCGCGATCGCTCCGGAAGGACCTTTCACCACTTCGACCTGCTCGAGGTTGAACGCGTCGCGCGTGTACATGCCCGGCTCGCGCACGCCGTCGAGAAGAATGTCGTTGCCCGCGGCAAAGCCGCGCATGCTGAACTGATCGCCCGGCGCGACGCCGCCCTCCCCTGCCTGAAAGGTGATGCCCGGCGTGTTGCGGAGGACATCGCGCAAAGTCGTTGCGCCCTGCGCGAGAAAAACCTCATCGGGAATCACAGCGACCGTGCGCGGGGTGTCGAGCAGCGGTTGGGTGAACTTCGGCGACGCGATCTCGGGCGCCGTCGCGGAGACGTCGATCGTGTCGCTCATCACCTGTATGGTGAGGACAGCCGTACGCCGGCCGGTGAAGCGATGGCTGATGCCGCTCTCTGAAAGCAACTGCGTGAGAGCTTCGGCATCGGACATGAGACCAGTGACGCCGGGACTGCGGAGCGCGTCGAGCACGACACGATCGAACTCGACCCGCACGGTCGCACCGCTGGCAGCCTCGAACGCACGAAGAGCCTCGGCGACAGAGGCCGCCGCGATGTCGAACCGCCGGAGCGGTAGTTGCGCTGTCGATCGGGAGCCGCCCGAATCGGCGGTGCCGGTCGTGGCTTGCGCAAGCGCGAGCCGGGTGCCGAATGCCGTGCACGCGACCATCGCGCCCGCGGCCATCCTGCGAAGTTTTTTCGATCTGCGTCCACTCATGCGTTGCTTTCCTCTTCCAGAAGTTGTGGCGATGGCGCGGATGCGCCGCGTAGTAAGCGAGCAAAACGGCGAAAAGCGAGGGCGAGCCCGGTGTAAGCGAGAACGACGACGGCGGCCGAGGCGAGCATGGCCACGAACTGGCCGGGGATGCCTCCCGCCTCGCCGGTGTGAATCCAGCGCAGCCAGGAGCGCGCCTTCTGTCCGGCTTCCTGCGCGGCGTAGGTCTTGTGCTCGATAAGGCTGGCGGTTTTCGGGTCGATCAGGAGTTGGGAACGCTTGTCCGGCCGCCCGCCGTTGCCCTCATCGACGGCGAAGGTGACAGGTCCTTTTTGCGAAAGCGGCAGGCGGATGGAGAGCGATTGCCACCGGGGCGCGACTCGCGTGGACTCTGAACGCGCCGCGGTCGAAAGGCGATCGAGCAGAGCCAGATCGAGCGTTCCACCCGAACGTTCGTTCGCCGGCTGCTGCTGTTTCGGGGGCGTGCTGCCGAGAGCGCGATAGACGAATCGCGAGGCCCACGGGTACGAGATCACGACGGCGGAGAACACGATCGCGACGAGCGGCAGGAAGGCCCAGATGCCGAGGACGTGGTGCCAGTTGAAATCGCGGGCCCGGCCCTGAAGACCGCGTCGGAAGAACATCGCGTTGCGAAATCCCGTGCGGCTACGGCGGCGCGGAATCCAGATCACCAGGCCGGAGAGGACGATGAAGAGGAATGCGAGGTTCGCCGCGCCGGTGATGGCCTTGCCGCGCTCGCGCGCCTCCCCTTTCATCGCCAGCCAGCGATGCAGGCTCTTGTTCGCCTCGAAGAAGCCGCGGACGCGCTTCGCGCCTTCGCCGAGCACGGCGCCCGTGTACGGGTTCATGAAGATCGTCCGTTCGCGGCCGAAGGCAACGGTCACTGGCGCGAACCGGTCGGCGCGGACGATGACATTGGACGGCTTGGCATCAGGAGCTGCGGCGGACGCCGCGTCGATGATGCGTGAGAGCGGCAGCGGCGGGCGCTCCGCGTCGGCCTCCGTGGCGCGGAGATCGCGCTCGGCGAAGGCGATGACCTGCCGCTCGAAGGCGAGCAGCACGCCGGTCGCGGACATGACCACGATGACGAGGCCGGCCGTGACGCCGAAAGTCAGATGGAGCCAGAAAAGGGTCTTGCGAAGGGCCATGGGTCGAGTCGTTCTCAGCGCGCATCAATTGAGACTGAGTCTCAGTTGCGAACCGAGAAAGTAATCGTCTCAACGGCATTCGTCAAGACCGATCGGGCCGCTGGCGCCACGCCGGCGCGTTCACCGCATGACCACGCGCGGCGACGGAACCGCTGCCACTACCTGACAGCGGTCCGTCGTCTGGTCACAACGACCGCAGAAACGCCAGCAGCTTCGCCTTCTGATCCGCGGGGAGTGCGGCGAAGCGATTCCGTGCGGCGCGCCCTTGGCCGTCGTGAGCGAGGATGGCCTGGTCGAGCGTCGTCGCGCGGCCATCGTGCAGAAACGTGGTCACGAAACGCAGTCCCCACAGCGGCGCGGTCCGCATCTCGTTCCCCGTGGCGGCGCCCATCTCCAATCCGTCGCCCAGCGCCCCCATGTCGTGCAGCAGGAAATCCGAATAGGGCTGATACGTCGTTTGATCGAGCGCGCGGATCGGGTGCGAGCCAGTGCGCAGCGACGGAACATGACAGCCGGCGCAGCCGATTCGCGTGAACAGGTCCTCCCCCGCGGCCGTGTCGCGCGTCGTTCGTCCGCGCGGCGGCGGCGCGAGCGTGGCCATGAACGCCGCAAGCGCCGCGACTCCGTGGCCATCGTCGTTGATGCCCGGTGCGGGATTGAACGCCAGCTCCGCGCAATTCCCCTGCGGACAACTCTCATTCGGGAAATCGGCGCTGGTCACGCCCAGCTCGTTCAGATACGCATCGCCGGAAAACTGCAGAAGCGTCGGCACCTGTCCCTTCCATCCGAACCTCCCGACCGTCTTCATCCCCGCGCGGAAGTTGTCGACCAGAGGAGCGCGGCCGGCCGTGCCATCTCCGCGCGCCAGCTGCGCCTGCGCCAGGGCGATGAACGTCGCATCCGGCGTCGCGTCGACGAGGCCGAGCCCGAACAGCGGCGTCGAGCGGCGTTTCACGACCACCGTCGCCTGCGGCGGGACGACCTCCGGCCTGAACGCGTGCGGCGATCCGTCGGCCGGCCCGATGGCCTGATCCTGAACGAGCGAGCCGCCGAGGGTTGTGAGGGGATCGAAGATGGCTCCGGTGCGCCGCGCGAACCGGGTCACGAGCCGCGCACTGCCGCCACCGGCGGCGGGCACGTTGTGGCATTCGACGCACGAACGCTCATTGAAGAGCGGGCCCAGACCTCCAATCACATCCTCCTCTTCGACGAAGTCCTCGTGCCCCTCGTCGAACGCCTCGCGCTGCTCGGCGGTGAGCCCGCGAAGCGGCTCGCCTGCAGCCGCCGTCCCCCCTCCCCCGCCGTTTCCGTCTCCGGGTCGTCCGGTGCCCGGACGACGCTGCGCCGCCACACTTCCCGCGAGAACGATGCTCAAGAAAACAATCATCAACTGTCGCATGCGCCGATGGTCGCCGCGACGAAGGCGCGAAGTCATCATCAGGACGCAATGTGTTTGTAATCGATGTAATCGTGGGCGCGCGCGGTCACTCGACATCGTGGACGAAGCGATAACCGATGCCGTGGACGGTGACGATCAGCTCCGGCCGCGACGGATCGTCTTCCAGCTTGCGCCGCAGAGAGGCGATGCGAACGTCGATGGTCCGCGTCACCGGCGAAGCGCCGTAGCCCCACACCTTGTCGAGAAGCTCGTCGCGGCTCACCACTTCTCCGCGATGCTCGACGAAGTACTGAAGGAGATGGAGCTCGAGCGCTGTGAGAAGGACCGGCTTCCCGTCGCGCGTCACCCGCGCGCTACGAAAATCCGCGTGCAGCCGCCGCGACACATACACGTTCGCACGAGTCACCTCGCCACGATTGCGCAGCACGACACAGTCGTACCCCTCTGCCGAAAGCCGCTCGCTCAAGGCGCGAACGGCATTCGACTCCGCGGCCACCATCAGCACCGATACACCCTGCTCGCCGCTCATACGGCGACCCTCCATCACAATCACGATGCCAGGCGATTACAGGAAGGAACGCTCGAAAACCGGGTCGAACTGACCCGGTCCGCCGGGCCATTTTTCCCCTGCTGGACGGCGAGCGACCCGCTCGCCTCGCGTGGGGCGCCCCGCCCCACGCTCCAGCGGCAGTGCCGGGCGAGGCGGCCGCCCTCCTATCCCTCCGGTTCGTCGCTCGCGCAAGGCGCAGCGCACCCGGCCCCGCGCTCGAACCCGATCGGTGCGCCGTTGCGGGCCAGCTCGATCGAGCAGCAGTCGTCGAACGCGCCGCGCAACTTCGTTCTCGCGCGCTGCACGCGTGACTTGAGCGTGGACAGCGGGACGCCGAGGGATGTGGCGAGGTCGGTCTGGGCCTCGCCCTGGAGATCGATGCGGCGCAATAAGGTCGCATCCGACTCCGCCAGCATGCGCAGCATCGGCTCGAGGCAGTCGCTGAGATCGCCGATGGTGCGATCGGCCGGATCGGCCGCGTCGCTTTCGGGAAGATCGCCGAACGTGTCGAGATCGATCGACGGCCGGCGCTGGCGGTAATACTCGGCCACCGCATTGCGCGTGACGGTGAAGAGCCAGGCGCGAACGGAGTCGGCCTCGATCTCGCCGCGCCGTTCCAGCAATTTCACCATCACCGACTGCACGACGTCGTCGGCATCGCCCGGATTCACGCGGCGCGCTACGTACACGCGCAGGCGCTCTCCCAGCTCATGAAAGGCAGCAGCTACGTCGATGGTCTGAGTTGCTTTCACAGGTTCCCCCGGAAGATAGACGGAAACGGGAGGCGAAAGACGCATCTTCGGATGAAATGCGTCTTTTCGCGACGCTCTCCGTCTCTTGAGCGAGTGAGACAGGAGACGACGATGCAGACCAGTGAGCTTCCCGTTGCAGTGATCGGCGGTGGACCGGTTGGGCTTGCCGCGGCCGCACATCTGATGGAGCGCGGCCTGCGGCCGATGGTGTTCGAGGCCGGTCCGCGCGTCGGTCACGCGATGCGCGACTGGGGGCACGTCCGGATGTTTTCCCCCTGGCGCTACCTCGTCGATCACGCGGCGAAGCGCGCCCTTGACCAGAGCGGCTGGGTGATGCCGGACGAGCAGGGATTGCCCACCGGACTCGAGCTCGTCGAGCAGTTTCTCGAGCCGCTCGCCTCGCTGCCGTCGATGCAGGCGGCGGTGCATCTCGGAACGCGCGTCGCCGCCGTGTCGCGGCAGTTCGTGGACAAGGTCAAGACTCCCAACCGCGACGCGATGCCCTTCGTTCTGAGGACCGTCGATGCCGATGGAACGGAGCGCGACGTGCTCGCCCGCGCAGTCATCGATGCGTCGGGAACCTGGTTCAGGGCGAACCCGATGGGCGCGAACGGCCTCCCCGCTCGCGGCGAGACGGCGCACGCCGCGCGCATCCGCTATGGCATCCCCGACATCCTCGGCGCTGAGCGCGCGCGCTACTCCGGAACACGAACGCTCGTCGTCGGAACGGGCCATTCCGCGATCAACAGCCTCCTCGCGCTCGTCGAGCTGATGCGCGACGACGAACGGACGCGCGTGTTCTGGGGCATGCGCCGCACCGCGCCAGGGAACGCGCTCGGCGGCGGCAACGCCGACGCCCTCTCCGCCCGCGGCGCCCTCGGCACGAAGCTCCGCGCGCAGATCGAAGCCGGCAACGTACGCATCCTCACCGGACTGCAGATCGGCGCCGTCGAAGAGATTGGCGGCGCGCTCGTCGTGCGCGACGTCGGCGGCGAGGAGGTCGCGCTCGTCGATCAGGTCATCGTCGCCACCGGCGCGCGGCCCGATCTCGATCTCCTGCGCGAACTGCGTCTCGACCTCGATCCCGCGCTGGAAAGCCCGCGCGTGCTTGCGCCGCTGATCGATCCGAACGAGCACAGTTGCGGCTCGGTGCGGCCGCACGGCGCGTTCGAGCTCGAACAGCCCGAGCGCGGTCTGTTCATCACCGGCATGAAGAGCTACGGACGCGCGCCGACATTCCTGCTGGCCACCGGCTACGAGCAGGTCCGGTCGGTTGCGGCGTACATCGCCGGCGACTACGCCGCGGCGCGCGAAGTTCTGCTCGATCTGCCGGAGACCGGCGTGTGCAACGCGACCATCGGAAGCAACGACACGTCCGCGGCTTGCTGCGGCGTGGAACCTCGAAAGGAGACTGAAATGGCTGAAGTGAATGCAGTTGCCGAACAGGCGCCCTCGGCGTGCTGCGGAGGACCGGCGCCGAAGGAAGCGGAGGCGTGCTGCGTGAAGGACGCGGACGCGAAAGCCGCGGGGGAATCGGGATGCGGCTGCGGCGTGCCGCAGACGGCGCAGAAGAGCGCGCCGGCGTCCTGCTGCGCGTAGTCATGACGAGTCGCCCGACGGTGCTGGCGTCGATCGTTCTGGCGCTGGCGCTGCTGGGCGACTCGCTCTTGTACGCGGTCCTTCCCCTGCACGCCGCGACGTTTGGAATCTCGCTCGCGTTTGTGGGCGTGCTGCTGTCCGCGAATCGCGTCATTCGGTTGTTCGTTTATCCCGTTCTTCCGCGCATCGCGGCGACGGGACTGCGGAGGTTCACGTTGACGGCAGCGGCGTTGGGAGGCCTCTCGACACTCACCTTTGCCTTCGCGAGCGGAGCGTGGGTCTTGCTCGCGTCGCGCATCGCCTGGGGCGTCGCGTTCGGAAGTCTGTCGCTTGCCACGCTCGCCTACGCGACGTCATTTTCCGAGAACGCCGGCTCACGTGTCGGTCTGTCGCTGTCGCTGCGGGAGCTCGGGCCGTTGTTGTCATTGACCGCGGGAACCGCGGCTGTTGCTGCCTTCGGCGTGCGACCAGTTCTCGCCGTCGTCGGCGTGGTGTCGCTCACCGGCGTCATCGTCGCCGGGAGACTGCCGGAGCTCACGACGGAAACGCGTGAACCGGGCAGGCCATGGAAGGTCGAGTGGCTGAGTTTCTTCGCCGGACTGGTGACGGACGGGATCTTTCCGGCGACGGTCGGATTGCTGCTCGCTCGATCGCAGGACGTCGGCGCAGCGCTGATCGGCGCCGGGATGCTGCTTGGCTTCAAGCGGGCCGCCGTTCTCCTGCTCGCGCCGATCGGTGGTCACGCGGCGGACCGGTTCGGCGGGAAGAACGTCACCGCGGCGGGACTCGCGATCATTGCCATCGGGACGTCGTTCATCGCCTCGGAGCAGGTGATCCTCGGCGCACTCCTTCTCAGCTGCGGTGCGGCGATCACGATGACTTCGATTCCGATTGCCGTCGCGACACGTGACTCCGGCGATCGTGTCGGCGCACTCGCGCGTGCGGCCATGGCGCGCGACGCGGGAGCGGCGGCGGGTCCGCTCCTCGCGCTGCCGTTGTTCGATGCGACCGGACCGGCGGTCCTCTATCTGGCGATGAGCACGCTCCTGGTGAGCACCATCGTTGCACTCTCCATAGGAGGTCCGCACTGCAACCGCGGCCCGAAGGAGACCCATCTATGGCAAGCGGAAACGAGCACGAAGTGAAAGGCAAACTCGAGCAGGCCAAAGGCGCGATCAAGGAAGGCTTCGGTGCGCTGACCGGCGACCGCAGTACGGAGATCGAAGGCAAAGCGGAACGGGCCAAGGGCGCGATCCGCGAGGGCTACGGCCAGTTGAAGAACGACCTCGACACGAACGTCGACAACGATCTCGACAGAGACGCGATCGACGACACGCCGAGACGCTGAATCTGACGTTACGGCGCCGCCTGCCTCGAGCGGGCGGCGCCACAACGGGTCCGATGCATTAGGATTCTCCCTACAACAGCGATTGGCGCTGGGGCAACGGAGGTTCTGATGCACCGGATCGTGATCGCTATCGTCCTCGTCTCTTCTCTCAGTGAAAGCGCGGCCCAGACCACCAGCGGCCGCCGCCGTTCGGTGCGTCATCCCAGCGCGGGCGTGACGGCCCCTCTTGCAGTCTCCGACAACTACTCGGTGCGCGCGGGCGAGAGCCTCACCATTGCCGCGCCCGGAGTCCTCGCCAACGACACCCTCAACGGCGCGGTGATCGCGAGCGTCGGACCGCTCACGGGAGCCGAGCAGACGACGCTCGGCGGTACGGTCGCGACGGCACATGGCGGATCGCTGAGTCTCGCCGCGGGCGGCGGATTCACCTACACGCCTTCCGCGGCGTTCAGCGGCAGTGACGCGTTCAAGTACACCATCCGCAATGGCGGCGGCAGCTCGTCGGCAACTGCCACCATCGACGTCCAGCCGCTGCAGGCGTTGGCGGTGGGCGACTCCTACACCACCGCTCCTGAAAACGCGTTGTACGTTCCGCCGCCCGGCGTCCTCACCAACGACACGCTCGCCGGAGGCCGAATTGCCAGCTTCGGCTCGAACAGCGGAAGCGAGCAGACCGTCCTCGGCGCGTCGACGCCAACATCGTCCGGCGGAACGGTCAGTCTCAATGCCGACGGCAGTTTCTCGTATACGACCCCTCCGACCGTGGACGACGGCTACGGATACACGCGCTCGTTCGCCGGTCTGGACAGCTTCGCCTACGTGATCCAGCGCGACTCCGTCTCTTCGACGGCATTCGTGAACATCAACGTCACCGTCGACACGTCAGGAGTGGACTTCGTGGTCACCAGCCCCGGCCACTACTACGCGATCTCCGGCCTGTCCGGCGAGAATCCCATCCTGCAGCTGACCCGCGGAAAGACGTACAAGTTCGAGATCAACGCGGCCTCGGCCCATCCGTTCGCGATTCTCGATGCGCCGCCCGGCAGCGTGACCAACAACAACATCACCCAGGGCACGCTGACGTTCGTCGTTCCCATGACCGCGCAGAACTACCGCTATCGGTGCACGACTCACGGCTTCGGGAACGTGATCAACACGGTGCCGTGAGGCGCATGCCAGTTCCCGTCGAAGACCTGCGCGTATCCGCTTACGTGATCCCGACGGCGACGCCGGAATCCGATGGAACGCTCGAATGGGACTCGACGACGCTGGTGCTGGTCGAGCTGGAAGGCGGCGGCAAGCGAGGCATCGGCTACACCTACGCCGACGTGGCCACGGCCCGGCTGATCGCCGATCGGCTCCGCGCGATCGTCATCGGCGGCGACGCCATGAACATCCCGGCGTTGTGGTCAGCGATGCGTCGTTCGATCCGCAATCTCGGCCGGCCCGGCATCTGCTCGATGGCCATCGCCGCCGTCGATACGGCGCTGTGGGACCTGAAAGCGAAAGTGCTCGACGTTCCGCTCGTCACGCTGTTCGGAGCAGTGCGCGAGTCGATCCCGGTCTACGGAAGCGGCGGGTTCACGTCGTACACGGTCGCGGAGTTACAAAAGCAATTGGCCGGCTGGACGGCCGCCGGCATCCGCAGTGTGAAGATGAAAGTGGGACGTGACCGCGCCGCCGACCTCGATCGCGTTCGCGCGGCGCGCGCGGCGATCGGCGCAGAAGCCGCGCTGTTTGTCGATGCGAACGGCGCGTATGACCGCAAGTTCGCACTCGAACAGGCCGTGCGGTTCGCGGCGTTCGGGGTGACGTGGTTCGAAGAGCCGGTGTCGTCGGACGATCTGGCAGGCCTGCGCCTGCTGCGCGATCGCGCGCCGGCGGGCATGGACATCACGGCCGGCGAATACGGATATGACCTCGTTTACTTTCGACGGATGATCGAAGCCGCTGCCGTCGATGTCGTGCAACCCGACGCCACGCGTTGCGCGGGATTCTCGGAGTTCCTTCGCGTCGCCGCGCTCTGCGAAGCGA
Organism: uncultured Acidobacteriota bacterium; assembly: GCA_963822445.1. Classification (GTDB taxonomy): domain Bacteria; phylum Acidobacteriota; class Thermoanaerobaculia; order Gp7-AA8; family Gp7-AA8; genus QHVT01. The sequence goes on from CAWGHO010000001.1 coordinate 86,344, forward strand.
ACAACATTCACCTGTCGGCGCACACGGCGCCGACCCTGCACGTCCCGATTTGTTGCGCGGTCGCGCCAGCGCGGCACGTCGAGTATTTCTTCGACCATGCGCGCATCGAAGAGATGCTCTTTGATGGGTTTCGCGCGCCGGTGGACGGCGTGATGGCGCCCGATCTCTCTCCCGACCTGGGATTGGCGTGGAGTTCAAACAGGCGGACGCGCGGCGCTTCGAGGTCGCTTGACCGCCGGCTTACGGCGAGTCGGCAGCCAATTCTGCTGCGCGTTGCCGCGCCTCCTCGGCTTCGTCTCGCATCCCGACCGCCAGATATCCGCGAGCGGCAGCCTCGAAGCACTCGATCGCCTGTCGCGCGTACGGATCCAATCTACCGCCCGACAGCTTTGAATACGCGTCCCCGAGGTTGTACTGCGTGTCCGCCCAATCCTTTGGAAAGTCGCCCTCCGTCCAGACGCGCAGTGCCGCCTCGTAATAGGCGATTTCCTTCGCCAGGTTTTTGCCCCGATCGTCCGTCGGCAGGTCCGCGTAGGCTTGGGCGAGGTTGTACTGAGTTACCGCCCAATGCGCTGGGAAGTCACGTTCGCTCCAGATGCGCAGCGTCGCCTGAAAGCAGGTGATCGCCTTCGCCAGATTTGATCCCCGGTCACCCGTGGGTAGATTCAAGTAGGCAGTGCCGAGGTTGTTCTGCGTCATCGCCCACTTCACCGGAAAGTCGGGCTCGGTCCGGACCAACAGCGCCGCTTCATACGACGCGATTGCCTTAGCCAGATTCTCGGCCCGATCACCTGTCAGCAGATCCGTGTAAACGTTCCCGAGGTTGTTCTGCGTCATCGCCCACTGGTCCGGGAAGTCGCGCTCGGTCCGGACCCGCAGCGCTGCCTCAAAGCACCGGATCGCCTTCGCCAGGTTCTCTCCGCCGTCGCCTGTCGGAAGACTCCAGTAAACGTTCCCGAGGTTGTTCTGAGTCATTGCCCATTGAGCCGGGAAGTCGCGCTCGGTCCAGACCCCCACCGCTGCCTCAAAGCACGCGATCGCCTTCGCCATGTTCTTGCTGTGATCGCCCGTCGGGAGATTCATGTAGGCGATGCCGAGGTTGTTTTGTGTTCTCGCCCACTGTTGCGGATCGGCCTCGGAATTGATTCGGCGAAGCAGCGTCTCCTGCAGACGAACCTCCTCGGAGAAGCGACAGGTTTGGCCCAAATAGGACGCGAATGCCGTCACGGCGCGCGCGAAGAGCGCCGGTTCCTCTCCTGCGGCATGGGCAACTGCCTGCCGCACGTTCTCGTACTCCTCATCGATCCATCGCCGCGCCGCCATCTGCGTTTCGCCGCCCTTCGCTCGCTGTGCTGCGTTGGCCCGGACGAGGCCCTCAATGAACCAGCGCGCATGCGCGCCCGCAAGACGTGTCCGCTCCTCCTCGCCGAGCCATCCGAGCAGGAACTGCTGCGTCGTCGGCAGCATCGAATACCGTCCCGTCTCGCGATCGAACCGCAGGAGCGATGCATCGACCAGCACGTCCAGGCTTTCGATGGCCGCGCCGGCGACCTTCTCGGCCGCCTCCGCGTCGAAGCCGCCCGTGAAGACGGCCAGCCGCGGCAGCGCTTCGCGTTCCTTCTCCGGGAGACGTTCGAGCGCCCACTCGAGACAGTCATCAATGCTCGAATGACGCCCCGGGTACCGGGCCCGGATGTTCTTGATCTCATCGGCCAGCTGCCGCAGCTTTCGCTTCGGCGCGACGGCGGCGACGAGCTCGATCAGATACGGCAGGCCATCGGTGGCTACGAGCACATCGCGCATCGCAGTGTCGTCGTCCGGCTGCCAGCGTGCGTCCCGCTGCTGCGCGAGCCCGACGAAGAGTCGATGGCTTTCGAGCGCAGCGAGGTCGCCTTTCGTCTCCATTGGATCGAGCTCGACGACGCGCTCGCCGGGCACGCCGAGGGCTTGCTGGCTGGTCACCAGCACGCGAACGCCGGGCGTGGTCGCGAGACGCGGCACGGAGATCGCCGCGCTCTTCACCGACTCGAAGTTGTCGAGCAGCAGCAACCGATCGCCGCCATGGAGTTGCCGGCAGAGCGCGTCGAGATCGGGTGTATCGACCTCCGTCAGCCCGAGGGCGTCACGCACGGCAACAAGCAATCCCTCCGGCGTGTCGGCCGCCGTCGCCAGCGACACGAAGACGATCTCCCTCGGCAACCCTCCGCCGCGCGCGAGCAGCGTCTCCACCGCCAGCCTGGTCTTGCCGACGCCGCCCGTGCCGTGAACCGTCACTAGCCTGCTCGCGCGCAACGCTTCCGCCAACTCGGTCATCTCGCGTTCGCGGCCAACCCACTGAGTCAGCCACGGATAGGGAAGCGTCTCGTGCGGCTGCTCCGGCGGTGCCGGTTGCAGAGCGTCGTCCCAGAGGATGTCGAAGATCTCGATCCTGGCCGAGACACCTTTCAATGTGTACGGACCGTAGCTGTGAAATCGGATGCCCGGAGCGGTCTTGGCGAGAACCTTCGTTTCCCCGGAGCAATAAGCCCGCTCCCCGCTCTTTAGCAGACTCTCCACGCGTGCAGCGATGTTCACCGCGTGTCCGTCGTAGTCCGGCTTACCGTCGCGCTCGACGTACTTCGCGTCGCCCGTGTGCATTCCGATGCGGACCGCCAGAGCTTCAGTGTGGTCGCCGGTGCGAATCGGGTCCGTTCGCAGACTTCTCTGGATCGTTGTGGCGCACATCACGGCATCCTCGGGACGCGCGAACGCGACCATGAAGGAGTCGCCGTTCGTCTTCACCTCGAAACCCTCGTGCTTCGCGAGCAGATCGCGGATGCGTTGGTTGTGCGGCTCCAGGATGCGCTCGCGGTAGAGACGATTCCCCTCCGCCTCGCCGTGCGTAGCGATGACTGTGTCCCGCAACATCGTCGATCCAACGATGTCGGTGAACATCAACGTGACTATGCCGGTGGGTGGTTGGATGATTTGGCTTCCCGCTCACTTTGGGAGTGCCGCATCGGGCAAAATCCCTACCTCACAGCTTAACCTCTCCACGCCAAGCGGACTCCCATCGGGGCACTCTCGGAGTTCCTCCGCATAGCCGCGACCGGGAAGCGAACACCATTCATCTGTCGGCGCACACGGCGCGGCGTCAAATTCAGGACTGCCGACGCGGAACGCTTCGCCGTTTAGGAGTGCGGTGGCGGAGCCACCGCTTTGCAAAGCGGCGGCTCTGCCGCCGCACTCCTAACAATCAACGCCAGGCCTGTCTCTTCGTCCTTTCTGCGTTGCAACACAACGCTCGACGTGGTCAGAAACAGCTCGAGCGTGGGATGCACGTCGCCGCTCAGGAAATGGCCGCCGATCAGAGCTCCGTCGCGTTTCCCGAGTGCGACGTGCCCGTGCACGCGCGGCTGACCGTCTTCACCAAGGGCGATGTTGCCGGTGAGCGAAACGATTTCGACCTGCTCGGCGATTTCGATCTTCTCGTACTCCTTCGTGTCGGAATTCCAGTAGGCGATCGTGGCGCGCTGGCAGGCGCCGATGGCGGTGAACGACGCGCCGTGAATGGCTCGTTCGCGAGCGAATGTCGTGAGCGTCTCCCCGATCTCGTCTCCTCGTTCGAAGACGAGCAGGAAGCCGTTTTCGTCGATGGCCTGGAACTTCATCAGTGGAGCTCTCCTCGGCGCCCAAGTTCGGTGATGTGATCGGCGGTCCTGCACGCCAACGCCTGAATGGTCTCCGACGGATTGACGCCGCCGGAAGTGGGAAAGAGCGAGCCGTCGCAGATCCAGAGATTCGGAACGTCCCAGGAACGGCCGTACGAGTCGGTGACGCTGGTCTGCGGATCAGTGCCCATGCGACAGCCGCCCATGAGGTGCGCGGTATCGCTCTCCGACCAGATGTCTCGTCCGCCCGCCGCGCGCATAGTTTCGGTCATGTAGCGGACTGCGTGGCCGATCAAACGACGGTCGTTGTCGGAATACGAGAAGGTGATGCGCGGAATGGGGAGGCCGAGGGCGTCTTTCTCGTCCGCCAGTTCGACGCGGTTCTCGCGCGGCTCGACTTCGCCGACCATCTTGAATCCGGCCGAGTGAATGTACTTCGTCGCTTCGCGGCGTAGTTCCATGCCCCACAACCCGCGAACGGTGGCGAGCTTCTTCCCCCACTCCATCGGCAAGGGTCCCTGACTGCCGAACTGATAGCCGCCGGAGAAATCCTTCCCTTCATCGCAATAGTTCCAGTGCTCGGTGATGGCCATGACCGGCGGACCTTTGTACGCGCGGATTTCTTCGTCGAACGTTGCCCAGACGCCCTCATTCGAATGCGTCATCAGAGCGCGTCCGACGAGACCGCTGCTGTTTGCGAGACCGTCGGGAAAGCGGCTCGACGCGGAGTTGAGCAGGAGACGCGGCGTCTCGATGCTGTACGCGGCCACGACCACATGGCGCGCGCGCTGACGGTGCCAGGCTCCGTCACGGTGATACACAACCTCGGCGACGCGCCCGTCGCTCCCGGTCTCGATGCGTGCGGCCATGGCGTTGTCGCGGATCTCCGCGCCGGCACGCACGGCGCGAGGAATCCAGGTCACCAGCACGCTCTGCTTCGCGCTCGTGGAGCAACCGATGATGCAGAAGCCGCGGTAGACGCAGGGATGCGCTTCGCCGCGCGGAGCGGAAAGCGTGGCCAGCGGCGCGGGAACCCAATCGATTCCCATGCGGCTGCACCCGCGCGCGAGCACGAGACCCGCGGCGTTGACCTCGTGCGGACGATACGGATAGCGGCCGCGGGGCGGACCCCATGGATACCGCACCGGCCCGGCGATCTTCAGCGCCTCTTCGACTTCGCGGTAGTACGGCTCGAGATCGTCGTACGTCAGCGGCCAGTCGAGGCCATACCCGAGTTGCGACCGTGAACGGAACCACTCCGGCCGGAAGCGCAGCGAGACCATCGTGAAGTGCACGGTGCTTCCGCCGACGCCACGGCCGCTGTTGTTGCTGCCGAACTGGATCGGATCGTCGCCGGCGGTGATGCGTTCGTCGGTCCAGTAGAGCTTCTGCTGCTCCTTCTCGTCGGACGCAAAATCCTCGAGCGGACGCCAGAACGGTCCTGCCTCCAGAGCGACGACGCGAAACCCCGCTTCCGAGAGCCGGCAGACCAGCGTCCCGCCGCCCGCTCCCGTGCCGATGACGACGAAATCGACGAGGTCATCGGATGCGTACGCGCGCATCGGAATCCACTCGCCTTCGCGGAAGACGTTCGGCGCGCGCGAAGTCATCGTCGTTTCTCTGCTTCCCAGGGATCGCGTTGATCAAATCCGAGCCGTACGTAACCTCGCGGCGAGGCGGGACCGCCGAAGCCGATCTCGCTCCAGGCGGCCGGATGTGCGTAGTACTCGCCGACGATCTCGTCGAGCAGGAAGTTCGTGAAGAATCGGCGCGGCGGAAGGCCCTCCCAGAGCGCGCTCGCGACCACTCCCTGCTGGACGCGGCGGAGAACGTCATCGCGCTCCTCATCGCTCAGCTCGACGAATGAACGCGCAAACACGGCGCGACTCTCGTCGTCGATGGCCGCGAGTCCGCGGCGCCAGGCCTCGGGCGCCGGCGGCATGTCGGCATAGCGGAATCCCTTCCCTCGCTTCTCGTACAGCCTCTCGTCGATGAACGGGACGATCGCGACGGGCGCAGCGCCGCGATCCGCTTGCGGAACGATCCGCGCGGCAATCGCCTCGGCGATCCTCCATTCGCGTTCGTCGAAGAAGCGCCGCGGCGGGATCTCGCGCAGCCGCCGCGCAACGGCGCGCCGGGTCTGCTCGTTCCATGACGGCGTGCTCCACTTGTCGAGCACGTCGTAGGGATCGAATGGCGACTCGAATGTCTTTTCACTCATTCATCAGATCCAGCGCTGCCAGACCAGCCAGGGCCATCGCGGAAAACGCGGGCGGCGCCGGGATCGGCGGAGCGGCATGCATGTTCTGCGTCCAGTTTCTCCATCCACCCATCTCGCGCTGCACGGCCAGCGTGTGCAGCACCGCTCCGCCGACGCCGATGGCGACGGCCGCTTGCAGCAGCAGGCGTGTCGATCGCGCGGGCCGCGCGCGGATCGCATCCTCCGCAAGCGCGACGGCGGCGAGAGGGGGAATGGTCACCGGCAGGTACATGAACTTGTTATGGAACGCTCCGCGGAAGTGGAGCAGCGCTGCTTCTCCCGCCGTGCCCGCGAGACCAATCGCGGTGCTCATCGCCAGAGCTCGCGCGAAGAAGGGCGACGGTCGCGATCGACGCACATGATCGGCGGCGAGGCCGAACAGGCCGGCGAACGTCAATCCGAAAGGGGCGGCGATTGGCGCGCCGTAGAAGAGATTGAGCCAGCTCAGTCGTCCTTCACGTCTGATGACGTTGAGAAGATGAAAGCCCGTGCCGATCAGGCCTCCGGCGACAGCGAGCAGATGCGCGGGCGTGGCCGCCGATTGCTCGCGCGCCGAAACGCTCGTGGCCAGCGTCATCGAGGACAGCAGCGGCGCCGCGAACATGACCCGGTTGTAGAAGCCACCGCGGTAGTGCTCGACCGCGCTGTCCGCAAGGACGACGACGGAAAGCGTACCGGCGGCAAGATCGAGATTGCGTCTCGCGCCTCGGGTCACGATGCTCATCCCTTCCGGAACGTCAGCTCGATCCATCCGTGGGCGCGAGAGCGCCCGAGAAGCGGGCCGATCGCCGGCGCGCGCAGCACGCGTTGCGGGACGAAACCATGCTCCGCGGCGAGACGGGAGAGCGCCGCGGCATCGAAGCCGAAGCGATGCGGCCATCCGAGTAGACCGTTGTACGCGAGAGTAGAGACACTCCGGCACCGAGCATAGAACCCGGCATCCGGCACGCGCAGGACGAGCACGCCCGATCTCCGCAAAATGCGACGCGCCTCGTCGAGCGCAACGCGCGGAGCGGCGAGCTGCTCGAAACAATTCCAGATGAATACGCCGTCGAACGATGCGCTCTCGAAGTCGCAGCTCTCGAGCGGGTCAGAGCGGACGTCGTATCCGTGGAGCTGCGAAAAGCGTGAGGTGTCGCGGCCGATGTCCACGCCGACGGCATTCCAGCCCCATTGCCGGGAGACCGCGAGAAACCCGCCGGCATAGCTTCCCACCTCCACGATTCGCGCACCGGAGGGGAGAAGACCTCGATAGTCCGTTTCCTTGTCGCGAAAGGCGGCGGTATGAACGGCATGCAGCGTTTCCAACACCGGCCGTTCGTAGCGATCGGCGCGAAAGGCTTCCTCATCCGGCGTGTCGTCGCGGATCAGAACCCCGCACGTGTCGCATCGAAGAATCTCAGCCGGCGTTCCCAGCAGAACGTTCGTGACGTCACGCGAGAAAGGACGGTTGCGACGAGATGCGAAGAACGCATCGCGCGTCGCTAGTTCTGCGGCGATCTCGTCGCGAGTGCGGAACGTGCTCGCAGGCGATTCGTCACAATGCGCGCAGACGGTGGTGCGCAGCGGCGCGAATGCGACGGCGGCCGAAGCGTTCATTCCTGCGCTCGAACCTCGATCCGGCCTTCGCGTACACGGACGTCGAAGACCCGCTCGGGAAAGACGGCCGGACCGTCGAGCACGCGGCCATCCTTCAGGCAGAACCGCGAGCCATGCCAGGGGCAGCGGATGCTGTCGTCCTCGATCGTTCCTTCGGAGAGCGGCCCGCCGAGGTGGGTGCATGTGTCGCGAAGCGCATGGATTGAATCGCCCTGTTTCACGAGCACGATGGCTACGTCGTCGGCCGTGACGAACTTCTTCGGCGTGCCCTGCTCCGCCGTCGCGGTGTGATCCACCCCGATCTGCTCGCCGTACGTGAGATGGCCTCCGACGTACGCGGAAGACATCGCCAGACCAAAGGCAGTCATGGAAAGGGCGATGCCCTTAGATCGCGACCGGCCGCGCACCATGAGCGAGATTGCATAGAGGCCGGTGGCCGCCAGATTCATGACGCCGTGCGCGAGACCTATCCGTTTCGCGCGGCCGTCGGTCTCGGACCAATCGGTAGCGCCGGCGATGGCTGCGCCGACCGCGCCGACCAGTCCGATCTTGATCGCAGTCTCGGAGAATCCCCGGTTGCGTCGCACACCGGCGATCTCCAACGCATCGAGAATCGCGGCCAGCGTCCAGGCGCCGACGGGAAGCTCGATCAGCGCGGGATGCAGCGGATGTCCGAGCGCTTTTCCATGGAGGAAGTTCTTGGCTTCGCGACCGGCAGCGCCCGCTGACGCGAACAGCGATCGAATCGCTTCCTGCAGCGGCGTGGCGAGAGCATCGAGTGATTCCTGATCGCCAAGGGTACGTACGAGTCGTTCGGCAGGCATTCCGACCTCTCCGTCGCGCGGCTCCTGGCCGGCCCGGGATCATCGGGTGCAAATTGCGAGCGCAATTTTCCAACTGTCACGGTTGGAAATGGGTTTTTCGCCGCGCGTCGCGAGAGCGGCAGAGCGGTAAAAGCACGCTGAGCCATCGGCTCGCTCGCGAAGCGTGCGAAGGCGGGACGCTCGCGGCGCGCGTGCGGTTGTCGCGCGGATCACGCCTCGATGCGCCCACGATCGCGAAGCTGACGCTTCCGCTCAAGGAAGCTACGACACTTCTTCATCTTCTTGCGAAAGAGAACGTTACTGCTGCGAGCGTGTTTCCGAGTTACGACGGGGTGATGGCGGCGATTAATGAAAATCGTTGGTAAAGAGCAGACAGCCGCCTAAATACTAGTTCTATGAGAGCGATCGTCAAGGGCGGTTCCCTTCTTTGCTGATCGTTTTTTGTTTCCCCTGACGATCAGCTCCGACCGACCCGAAGAGGACGATCGCGAGCGTTTGCGGGCGGGCGGTACAGTCGGCCGCTGACTCATTTCGTGCTGCTCAGAGGATCGTTTAGAAGCAAGTGCAAGCGTTGGGCGATCGCATGGAACGTCGACCATAGTTCTATCTGAGACTCGCGCACGCTGTGGCGCGGCCATGACGCTTGTTCGGGTCATCCGAGGGGCCTAGAGTTAGGCGAGTGCCTCAGCGGGACTGAGAGCCACCAGGCGGACTAGTATCTCCGAGACTCACCCTCGATCCGTTGCCTCTCGGATCAGCGAGCAGCCGAGTGACCCCACTCGCGCCGATCCGACGGCTATGTCGCTTGCATCGCTACTTTCGTTGGATCCCAGAGCTCTCCTTTCTTCCAGAGGTGTAGCATGATCGCGGCGATTTTTCTGGCCAGGGTGACCTTCGCGAGTTCCGGCCGGACACCATTCGCAACGCAACGCTGGTAAGCGTCCTGAAGCGGTCCCGCTTTGAGTGTCGCCGCGTTGGCCGCTCCCTTGAACACGCTCTGAGAAGGCGGTTGTGGTTCCGATTCAGACCGCGCGTGGCGACCACGTGCCGGCGTCGGCGCAGCACACCACCAGAGAACTCGTGTTCACCGCTTGAGCGCGTTACCACGGCCAGACCGCAGTACGGCCACAGCTGCCGTTTCGTGCGGAACCGATGAGGGGTGACGATGATGGCCAGCAGGCAAGCCACACGAACGGGACCAAAGAATGGGATCGACTGCAGAATGGTCCAACCATAACGCCGCGGTGCTTCAGCGACCATTGCCGCCTTCGCCCGCCGTCTGAGCTGTTTCAGTGTGTCGAGCTCGGTCAACAACTGCTCAGCGCGAAAGCGCGCACCGGTTGACTCGATCCGCCCTAACCACTCAACGCGGTTCTCGTCGCTGAAGACCGAGCGACCCGGTGTTCGAATGCCTCGTGCGCGGAACAACGCTTTGATCCGCAGCATCGTCCGAGTGGCATCGTCGACCAGGTTCATGTAGCAGCGAACCAGCTCCTTCAGGGTGAGCGTGTCGTGCAGCGCGTGGAACACCGGCGTGAGCGCACCCAGCCGAAGCAGCTCCGACAGGTGGTCGGCATCCAGCTGATCACTTCTCTTCGACACCTCACTTCGGCCACGCGTACAGCACACCACCATTCTCTCGGCATGCGGCACGATCAGATCGTGCAGCCACTGCGCCTGTGTTCCTTCCTCGAGCGCCACCCGCACACGTGATCCGAGTCCTCTCACGAGATTCACGATCGCCGATCCCTCCGTCGGTATCGTGGCCCGCATTCGGATCGCGCCATCCTCGCCTCTGACACTCGCAACGATTGTTGCCTGGTGAACGTCGAGAGCGAGATACTGAATCGCCTGATGTTTCATGGCAGCCGCTCCTTCCTTTCGTTTGTTGTTTCCAGCTCCAAACTTACAGGAAGGAGCGTGCTCTCATCATGCGTTAGGCCGACCGCACAGAACGGCAAAAACCGTCTCGATGTAGAATTCGTCCGAGGTCGCAATCACTGATGGGACGATATGCAGATCAAATCGCAGAGTTGGAGCTTGTGCGTCAAATCGATCGGAATGTTGGCGTCGACGGCATCTCACGCTCGGACGCGCAGAAGTTATCAGCCCTCGTTATGGAAGTCGCCGACACCGCCGGCCCGCTCCTGAGTCGCATACCTGTTGTCTTTAAACAGTATACAGAGCATGACCTGGGTCATTCGCGTAATCTGATCGATCTGATGGGACGATTCATTCCACCGGACACGCTCCGCAATCTGAATGCGCTGGAGCTTTCGTTGCTAGTTATCGCCGCTCTTCTGCACGATATTGGCATGTTCGTCACTGACGCAGAGAAATCTGATGTTCTTTTGTCGGACGCGTTCAGGGCGTTTGTGGCGGCTTCCCCCGAGCGGTTCCGAGTTCTAGAAGCATCATCATTGCTACCCAACCCGCGGCAGGCCATCGAAGATGCGGCACTGGCCGAGTTCTTTAGAAAACGCCATCCCGAGCGCGCGAAGGCTATCATTCAGAGTCTTTTTGCTGAACGTCTCGTATTCGCCGATGTAGAACTCGCTCCCCTCGTCGGCGACATCTGTGAGAGTCACGGTTGGCCCGTATACACAAGTGATGATCCTCGGCAGCCCGAGCGAGCAATCGCGAAGTCGCTGAAACGCATGCAGCCTGTAGGCGGATTACCGTTCAACCCCCAATACACCGCCTGTTGTCTGCGACTCGCCGATATTCTCGACTTCGACCGCTCACGTACGCCGTTGGCATTACTTCGCACCATAACGGACGAGGTTTCTCAGCGCGAGTGGCTCAAGCATCTGCAAATCACTGGTTGGAGCATCCGAGCACACGAGATAGAATTCTACGCAGCGTGCCAGCACCCGGCTCATTATGTCGCGATTATGGAGTTTCTAGAATTGGTCGACCATGAATTGCGCGACTGCCGACGACTAATCATGCGTGAAGCGCCGGCCGAAATTTCTGCGAAGTATGCTTTCCATCTGCCGCCCGCCGTCGAGCGAATGTACGTTGAGATGGCGGACAAGAGCTTCGCCGCCGGCGGATTTCGCTTCCGGCTCGATTACGAACGAATATTCAAGCTGCTTATGGATAGAAGCCTCTACCCTGACGCTAGCTTGTTCTTGCGGGAGTTGCTGCAAAATTCATTAGATGCCTGTAGGGTGCGTCGTGCAATGATTGAGGCTGAGGGTGCAGCTCAATATTATACGCCGTGTATTGTCATATCTGTAGGAGCGCGCACTTCGTCAGGTACGATCCTGAGCTTTCAGGACAACGGTATCGGAATGTCGGAAGACATTGTCAGAAACTACTTTGTGCAGATTGGGCGGAGTTACTACCGCTCGGGAGAGTTTAACGCGGTCCGGCATCTACTCGCGGATGCGGGGATTGAGATTGAAGCGACATCCCAGTTCGGAATCGGCTTCTTGTCCTGTTTCATGGTTGCGGACCACATTGAAATTGAGACATTTAGAGTCGGTGAGGTGCCGTTACGTGTCACAATCGAGGGGCCAACGAAGTATTTTCTGGTTCGTCGTCTCGCTGCACCACCGCCGCCCCAGATTGCCGCTGTCGCCAAGACGTTAGACGAGGACGGCCCTCCGAAGTTCGTCGGCACGCGCGTCACGATTCGTATGCGTCCTGACGTGGATATTGACGTGCAGGCGCTTTTGGGCCGGTTTGCAGCGAACGTAGAGTGTGACGTCATCATTAAAGAAAAGAATCGGCGCGTGGTTCAACAGGCATGGATGTGGGAACGCCTGGCGGTTTTGCCGTCGGCGCTGCCCACTTCAGTAGGTCGTTCGGCCTATGGTGACCTCGTACCCGAGCCCCAGGCTGTCCCTTGGGCGCCTAAGTTTGATGACGTCCTGATGGCGATCGATGTTCCTCTCGACGACACACAATTGCCTGGCCGCCTGAGAGGCAAGGCGTGGTTCTGGTTTATCAGAGGGCACGACGGCGGTCCAACACCTTCTCGCGGCTTTCTGCGGATCGGAGCTGACATTCGCCCGGAGGGCTTGCCGAAGATTGCATCATCGTTTATCGACACAATCGCCAAGTATCTCGATGACTATATCGAACAAGACAAACTCGATCTCACTGAAATATCGAGGCTAATCGGTTCGGGCGCAGGCGCAACTCTAGCGGAATGGTGGGAACAAAGGAAACCTGAACAACGTCGAGCTCTTCTTGCGTGGTACATCCATCCTATTAAACGTGATACGAAGTGGTTCCAGAGCGGCGATGCCTTGCGAGCACTACTGTCGCGCGATGACGCGTGGCTGAAGCATCCTGTCAGCTATACCGACGGAGTTGGAAACACCTTCCCACAGAGTATTGCACTACACGGTGTCGAGGTCACAGCGGGCATTACGCGCTGGGACGCGATGGTGGGCTTTGCGCGGAGACTACCGATCCTTAAATTCATGGCGGGTTTCCGCGTCGATGTTAGGCGCGATGCACCGACCCCGGCCGCCAATCGATTATTTTTTGATCCGCAGGAGGGAGCCAAGATTGCAGTTCCATTGCTTAACGCATACCTACGGCGTGCCCAACACCTTGTCGAAACACATCCGGACGATGCGGATTGGGCCGTTTGGTACTCTAGCTTTATAGACGCAACAGAACGGTCCGCTTATGCGTCACAACTCACATATCGGACGGCCTAACTACTGCCCGAAGCTGTCGCGGCCCGGCTTCGGTCCCGGCGGCCGAGCCGCCTACATTTTCGCCGGCGTGACGGCGTCACAGCGGTTGCAGTTCGGCAGGCGTTGCGTACACCTTCTTGCCGGCAACCGCTGCGCCGCTTGGGCTTCGGCACGCGGGCCCTGCCCACGCAGCTTAGGCGATAGACGTTGGGCGGACGTTGGCGCAAATCATTCGCACCCAGCCGCACACTTCGATGACCTGTTAACCTAAGACGTACGAGGAACGTTTTACTGCTGCTCGGAGTATGTTTGCTCTCGTTGCCGTTCCTCAACGCGCACGCGAGTGGTCGACGTCGCGCCGTATCGCCAGGTGGCTCGCTCGTCGGTCCACCTCATCCAGTACGACTCGGAACAATTCCCTCCGATGCCGAGATTGTCTACCATCAGGATCAACTTATTTATGTGACGAATCGCCAGCGTACGGTCGTCACCCAAATCACATTTGACAATCCCAGACGGTGGGAGCACGTAGCCCTTTCGCACGATCGGCGCTTCGTAGTAGCCAACGAGCAATTGCCGAACCCAGCCGGCGAAGCTGGTGGTTTTTCGCGGCTTTGGATCTTCGACCTGAGGGCCGGAACCGAAGCTCGTCTGCTTCCTGATTTTCTTACGGCGGGGAATGGCGGCGTCGATTGGGACGCTCAAGGATTCATCTTCTTCGCAGCGAAAGAGAAAAATGTAGTTCCTCATCCAGAGTCTCGTGCCGACTTCCTCGCCACTGCGGGAGCCAACGATATCTATCGAATTCGCTACGACGGAAGCAGTCTTCGACGCCTTCTCAACACCTCTCTCGCCGGCGAGGCTGATGTCTCCGTCTCGGAGGACGGTTCTCTGGTGACCTTTCGCTCGCAGCCCCTCGACGATGAGACTCACACAGAAGTCTGGTTTGAACGCCGATGGCTCGAATCCAGGCCTGGTCTATCGAGGTGGGGCGAATCGGGTTAGCGGCGTCCATGATCCGGAGGTTTCCCCCGACAACTCCTACATTGTATTCAGCAAGGTCAACGCGGATGTGCCACCCAACTTTCCTGAGAATCCGGACGCAAACACGGCACATGACATCTGGCGTATAAGGATCGACGGAACCGATGCAAGGCGCTTGACGCGCGCCGGCCCCATCTCGATCACGCCCCGATTGGAGGGGCGACGAGATACTCTTCCTGCACATCAGCGAAACCGAGCGCTATGCTGGCTTAGCTGTTGTAACAGTGGATGCCACGGACCAAACTCCTATACGCCTCGGCTCAGGTCCCCAACATCCCCAAGTGGATTCCGTAGCTAGGTGACTCAACCGATTCGCCGCCCAACTACTGCCAGGAGCTGTCGGCGGGGTTCACCGCTCCCGGCGCTGAGGCGCCTCTTGTCTCCCCGAGACGCACGGCGCCGCATGCATCCGGGGCCTCGCCACCGCTGAGGCGACGAATGTCAGACGCACGCAGGTCGGCGTGACTAACTATTTGGATAGCGGCCTTCTTGGTGGCAAACAAATCGGCGCCCCTGTTTGAATGACTTACAGATGCAGGCAGGTCCTAGGGCTCCCCAAGAGAGCATCCGAATGCGCACTACCTTTGTGATCAACACAACTTTGAGCGGTGCGTGGTGGTCACATCACGATCTGATGTCAAAACGGACAGCTGACGTCATACCACACACCACCATAGTAAATCTGGCACTTCGTCCAACCTGTACCCGTGGCGCAATCGGTATGAGTCCAAACGCGTGCGCTCGACGGGTAACCCCACCAGTCGGTGGTGTCGTCGCAATAGAAATATCTGTAGCCCGATATGACCGTCCATGAGGTGTTGTAGTAGTCGTACAGATCTTCGGATGTCCGAGCCTGGGCGACTGGCGTGGTACCTAGCGCGAGAACGAGCGCCAGCACTGCGGCAAAGTAGCTACGCTTCTTCGTTTTCATGACACGTTTCCTTTCCCACGCACCGCGGGCTAATACTACCTGAAGGCCGGAAGGATGTACGTGGCCGACTCGCTGAGCTTGCTAAGTACCTCAGCTACGAGTCATTCGGACGGAAGAAACCTGTTGCAGGGAGGTGGGCGATCGCGACAGGCCGAGGGCGTCGAATTTCGTTGCCGAGCACGGTACGCATGGCGCGCGTCAGCGGGAGAAAGCATAGCGTCAGTGGAGACCGGCGCCCACCTACTGCCAGCAGCGGACGGCGGCCCGCTCCAGATGTACGAACGATGGTAAGTGTTCCTGCGGCGCCCGTGCAGAATCATGCCGCACAGACGGTCGAGTGGAGCGAGCTAATCCGGCTCGCAGATGCCGCAGGACCAAGACGTCGTGCTGCAAGAGTGAATGGCACCTCCGCAGCTATTGTCGCCCCAGCACGAATAGGTTCCGTCGCACTCCAGGGTGCACTCGCCGACGAGCACAGGGCCCCCTGACGTGCACTCAGTACCGTGACAGATGACGGGCCGTGTGTAATAGCTGGTGATGTAGCCGAATGGAACCGGCGGGCACGCTGCTTCCAGCGCAAAAGCAGCGAGCAGAATCGCGAAGGCCAACATAATGCGTCCACGACGTTTCATGGTCTTGTCCCTCCGAAGTTTCCTTTTACTGTGTGTGCTACCTCGCACCGTGGCCAGTCTGGACAGCTGCTCACTGGCTCAACAAAGTGTTTGGCTTTCATGCCTGACGACGATCATTGGTGCGCCCAGCGGTGCCCGGTCTCTTGCGACGTCCACCGAAACGCGATGACGGAAAGCGCGTTCACGACGTGCTGCAGCGAACCATCACGACCGGGCATGGTATCATGACGGACACCCAACCACCCTTACCTCCCGGAGGATTTATGAGAGCTCGTCGTGCAGCGGTCGTCCTCATCATCGCCACAATCTGCGCGGTGGCCACGCCCACAAGCGAGTCCAACGCCAACGCGAACTGCTACTACAACCTCGCCTGGACCACGCAGTACTGGTATCCGAATTCTTGCGGCCCCGGTCCTCACCCGCCCGGGACCATCTGCAACGATGTGCTGACCCTTGCTGGCGAGTCGGGCGTCGACTGTGCCGGGAATGCCTGGTCGTCGGGCGATACGAATCCGGCCCTTTACCAGACCCATTCCTACGAAGTGTGCGAGCCGATCTGCGATTGATTTTCGTCGGCTGATCGAACGCGTGCTGAGGGCGAACGAAGCCGATCAGTCGATCTTCTGTCGCACTTCTGCAGTACCGCGCTGTAACGCCAGCAACTGGCGGATGCGTCGAGGATCGCGCTCGACGCCAAACGATCGTTCCCTGCTCATCGTGCGGCCAGCATTAGGGTGAGCCTATGCTTCGCGGGGTCGCAGGCTTCCAGTTCCGAAATGAAATGGAGGCTGGTCCTGGCGGCCGGCAGATCCAGTTGCTGTTCGAACCTGCCGCGTAGAAGTGGTGACCCCGAGAGGATTCGAACCTCCGACCAAAAGTTTAGGAAACTTCTGCTCTATCCGTGCTGAGCTACGGGGTCCCGAGCGCGAGCCGCGAAGACGGCGGATGATAGCGGATCATCGCCGACCAGGAAACGCGACGACTGCCCTCTCGAATTGCGCGAGGCGTCGCGTCATCGTTCAAGCCGCGCGATCACCGGAGCGTAGTCGATGCCCAGGCCGCTGTTCTCCGACGCCCAGAGCGTGCAGTTAAGGACGTTCCCGCCGTAGTTGTTCTCCACGTCCAGCGGCGCTCCGCGGGCGATGAGGGCGTCGACGGTATCGAGGTGCCCGTAGAACGCCGCCCAGTGCAGCGCGGTCATGCCCTGATTGTCTTTCGCGGCGAGATCGACGTTCTGTTGCGCGAGGAGGTCGGCGATCTTCGTATGACCGAAGGCAGCGGCCCAGATCAGTGCAAGCTCGATCGCCATCGTGTCCTTCCGCTCCACGAAGTCGTGCACGAGATCTTCCCGGCCCATCGCCGCCGCGGTTGGGAGCGTGTCGACGCGCGCCCCGCGCCGCACGAGCGCTTCCATCGTGTCGGGATAGTGAAAGGTGATGGCGGTGACCAGCGGCGAGCCGTCGTCGGCGAGGCCGTTGATCGCCGCGCCGTAATCGAGCAGCAGCTCGGCGAGCGCAACCTGCAATCCGGCGCGCGCGGGATGCACGCTCGACACGGTGAGGTCGAGCGTCGTCGAATTTCCGGCGTAGGCATCGCTGACCGCGTCGACCTCCGCACCGGCATCGAGCAGCATCCTCGCGATCTCCACGGCATTGGGCGGCGTCTTCTGCAGCTCATCTTCGACGCCGTTCGCGGAGACGTAATGCAGGAGCGTCGAGCGATGTGATCGCGTGGACCGTTCGCGGATCAACGCTGGATTTTCGCGAAGGAGTGCGGCGAGCGTGGTCGCATCGCCGGTGATGATGGCGTCGACGGCCCGCTCGAACTCACTCATTTCTTCGGTACGAGTGCCATCCCGCACTTCGGACAAGTCCCCGGAATCGCGCTCACGACCTCCGGATGCATCGGGCAGGTGTACATCGTTCCTTCCTGATGAACCGGCTCGGGCATGAAGCGCGGGAGCCGCTCCTCGCCGACCTTCCAGGCCAGCGTGCCGCGCGGCGGCTGATACCAGCCCGGATCCTTTCCCTCGGTGAACTCGTCGCGCACTTTGATGATCGTGAACATGCCGCCCATGTCGATCGGGCCGTATGGACCGACGCCGCCGCGCATGGGGATGCTGTTGCGCGGCGCGGGCATCTGGTGCTCGGACATCTCCCCCATCCCCTTCTGCCCCATCACCATCGTGCCCGGCACGAGGTCGTTGATCTTGCCGGGCACTTCGCCGGTGTCGACGCCGAGGAGGTTGGGAAGGTCGTGGCCCATCTGGTTCATCACGTGATGGGTCTTGTGGCAATGGAACGCCCAGTCGCCTGGATTGTCGGCCGTCAATTCGATGTCGCGCGTCGTTCCAACCGGCACGTTCACGGTGTTCTCGGGGATCCAGGCCGTCTCCGGAATCGGTCCGCTGTCGGTCGCGGTCACGTAGAAGAGATGTCCGTGGATGTGAATCGGATGGGAATCCATCGACAGATTCGCCAGGCGGATGCGCACGCGATCGCCCGTGCGGACGATCATCGGCGTCGTCGCCGGGAACACCTTGCTGTTCATGGTGAACGTGTTGAAGTCGAGCATCACCGTCGGGTCGGGCGTCGCAGTGCCCGGCTTGATCGCCCACTCGTTCAGAAAGATGGCGAAGTCGCGATCGACGCGGCGCACCCGCTCGTCGCGCGGATGGATGATGAAGAAGCCGTGCATGCCCATGGCGATCTGCACCATCTCGTCGAAGTGCGGGTGGTACATGAGCGTGCCGGTCTGCCGCAGGGTGAACTCGTAGGCGTACGTTTCACCGGGCTCGATCTTCGGCTGATTGAGACCGCTGACGCCGTCCATCCCGCTGGGGATCAGGAAGCCGTGCCAGTGAACGGAAGTGCCCTCGGGCAGCTTGTTCGTGACGAGGATGCGGACGCGATCGCCTTCGAATGCTTCGATGGTCGGGCCGGGCGTCACGCCGTTGTAGCCGAAGCAATTCACGACGAGCCCCGGCGCGAACTCGCGCTGCACCGGCTCGGCGATGAGGTGGAAGACCTTCACGCCGTTGTCCATCCGGTGATGGAGCTTGTTGCCGTCGGGCACGACCACCGTCGCGCGGCCCGACCGCCGCCGCGCCGGCAAAAGCCGCGGCTCGGCCTCGGCGGAACGCGCCTCAGTGCTCCGCGTTACGCCGGCCGATGCCGCGATTCCGGCCAGAGTCGCGGCCAGTGCTTTCCGTCTCGAGATCATTCGTGGCTCCCACTCCATTCATCGCGCGCTCGAATTCATTGCGCGCCTGCCAGTATTCACGTTGCACGTCCGCCAGCTCCCGCCGCGCCACGGTCTCATCCTGTCGCGCGCGAAGCACGTCGTAGAGGCCGAGGAGCATGGTGTTCTGTTCGAGCTTGGTCAGCTCGACGATGCGCGTGCGCCGCGGGACGATCACGTCGCGGTAGTACTCGACGCGTGCGCGGGCCGCGAGCAGCCGCTCGCGTGCGACGCGGACTTCCGAGGCGGCCTGGACGCCGAGCGCGGCGAGAGTCTGTTCGGCGCGTGTCAGTTCCGCCTGAGCGCGGGCACGCCGCGCCGTTCCACGATTGAAGATCGGGATGGGGACTTCGATGCCCGGGCCGGTGGTGATCTCCCCTTCCGGCTCGCGCTCGCGATGAACGTCGGCGACGATCTCGCCCATGCCTTCCAGGCGGGAGAGGCCGAGGAGTTGGCGCAGCGCGTCGAGCTCGCGCGTGGCGACGATCAGATCGAGCCGCCGCGTCGCGAGATCGAGCTCGGTCATCTCCGGCTCGCGATCGGGAAGCGGCGGAAAGTCGGCGGCGACTGTCCATTCGATCGACGCGTCGCGCAGTCCCATCGCGCGGAGCAGTGCTTCGCGCGCGACGAGCAGTTCCTCTTCGTCGCGGGACAGCGTGACCTTGGCCTGTTCGTACGCGGCCTGATGATGCTCGAGCTCGAGATCGGTGATGTTGCCGGCCATGTGTTGCCGCAACGCCAGCTCCGCCGCGGTTCGCGCTGCTTCAGTGGCGGTGCGGCTCGCGCCGAGTTTCTGCGTTGCCGCGAGCAGCGTGTAGTAGTCATCGCGAACGCCGGCGGCAAGTGCGAGGACTTCCGCGGCCACACGGCTCTTGGCCGCTTCGAACGCGGCGCGTCCTGCCGCACGACGACGCGGAAGCTGCACGAGATCGAGCAGCGATTGAGCGATCGTGATCTCGAACGGGTTGTACGGCCGCTTGGGAACGCGCCATTCGAACTCGAGGATGGGATTGCTGATGGTGGTCGCGTCGAGAAGGTCCGCGCGGGCGACGTCGAGCTCGGAGAGCACGACCTCGAGGCGGGGGTTGTTCGTCAACGCCACCGCTACTGCTTCATCGGCGGTGAGCTCACCGGCCAGAAGCTCGGTCACGCTTCCGCTGGCGAGCGTGAGATTGGTGCGCTCGCGAAAGGTCTGCTGCACCTCGGCCCGACCCGCGTCGCGGGGAACGCTCACGCAGCCAGTGAATGCGAGGATGAGGATCAGCCCGCGCTTCACTACTTCGAGCCCTTCCTGACCAGGGACATCCCGCATTTCGGGCAGGTGCCCGGTTTCGACGACGTGACCTCGGGGTGCATCGGGCAGGTGTAGACGACGCCAGCGGGGGCTTTCTTCGCGGCGGGCTTCTTCGCGGCCGGTTTCTTCGGCGAGGCTTTTGGTTTGGGTGCCGGTTCCGGATCGTGGTGGTGATGGATCGCGGCGGGGGCTGGCGCCGCCGGCGCCGGATGCACGTGCGTTTCGCCGGCGAACTTGGACGCGTCGGCCGCGGACGCGGCGACCACCACGTCGAACTCGTCCGCGGTCAGGGTCGAAGCCGGATTGACAGTGGCCATCTCGCCGGTCGAGCGCGGTCCGGCCTCGATCGGCAGCGAGACCGAAGCGGGCGGCGCCGCGGTTCCGATGCCCGTGACCGGACCCCACAGGCCGCCCGGCGGGATGACGATCTGGGCCATCACCACGGCCGCTGCAAGTACCGTAACTCCCATCATCACAACTCCTTCACCGCATGCAAGGTGACGGCCGCCGAGGCTGTGCTACCCTCCGCGCCGTGCAACTGTGGACGGCGTTTTTAGAGGCCGGGTGGGTGGGGAAAACCGTCCTGGCCATCCTCCTCATTTTCTCAGTCATCTCCTGGGCGGTCATGATCGTGGTCTGGCAGCGCTTCCGGCGCTCGCAGCGCGCTTCCCGCCGGTTCGTCGTCGATTTTCCGCAAGGCCAAACGGCTCGCCGACGTGCAATCGGCCGTCGGTCCGCTCGCACATGCCGCGCTGGTCGGCCTGTTCCGCGCAGGATACGCGGAGATCGAGGCCCAGATCGCCCACCATGAGGGAAAACAGACGGTGAAGTCGGTGGAGAGCGTGGAGCGCTCGCTGATCCGGGCGACGCGCATCGAAGCCTGCGCGCCTCTCGCGATTCGTCCCGTTCCTGGCCACTACCGCCGCGGCCACGCCGTTCATCGGCCTCTTCGGCACGGTCTGGGGAATCATGGAAGCCTTCGGCACCATCGGCGCGACGGGGTCGACGTCCATCACCGCGGTCGCCCCGGGCATCAGCGAAGCGTTGATCAACACCGCCGCCGGCCTCTTCGCCGCCATTCCCGCGCTTCTTGCATACAACCACTTCGTCGGACGGCTCCGTTCGGCCAAGGGGGAGATGGAAGATTTCACGCTGGAGTTCCTGAATCTGACGGAACGCAACTTCACGTGAGACTGGTGCGTCTAACAAAAGCATGGCTTTGAGACTGGGTGAGAGCGACGAGATGTCGGACTTGTCGGAGATCAACGTCACTCCGCTCGTCGACGTCATGCTGGTCCTGCTGATCATCTTCATGATCACGGCCCCGATGCTGCAGCAGGGGCTGGACGTGTCGCTTCCCGAGGCAGAGGGCAAGAGCTTCGAGCTCGCGTCGAACAATCCTTCGAAGATCACCATCAGCAGCGCGGGTGTGGTGTACGTCGACGGCACGTCCGTCGGCTCGCGGGACCTCGAGCTGACGCTGGGACCGATGCTGCGCTCGAAGCGGATCAAGCGTGCGCTGCTGGAGGCGGATGAGACCGTGCCGTACGGGAGGGTTGTGGCGGTGCTCGATGTGATGAACCGCGCGGGTGTGCAGCAGCTCGGCATGATCACCCAGCCGAAGGAGCGGAATGCAGGACCGCGTCGCTGACGTCCTGGCCCAGCGCGCCGCGCTGGATCGTGGCGCCGGCGTAGGTGTGGCCCTCTCCGTCCTTCTGCACGGCGGCCTGGCCGCACTGGTGATCTACAGCGCGCTGCACGCATCGCCGCCGATACCGGCGACGATGGTCAACATCCAGTTCGCGAAGATGCCGGCGATGACGAAGGCCGAGGCTAAGCCGGTGGCGAAGCCGGCGCCGGCCGTCCCCAAGATCGAAGAGCCGAAGCCGGTCATCGCGGAGCCGAAACCGGAGCCCCCGGCGGCCACGCCTCCGCCGAAACCAACGAAGAACACCGTGCCGCTCTCCCCTTTCGGCCAATCGACGAAAAAAGGCGCGGAAACTCCGGCCACCGTTCCCCCGCCTACCGCCGACCGCCTACCGCCTACCGCCCCGGAAGTTCCGGTCGGCGGCTCCGGCATCACCGGCCTGGAAGGCGGCGACTTTCCGCACACCCTCTATCTGGCGGGCATGCAGCGGAAGATCGGCGGCAACTGGTTCCGTCCCGCGGTACCGGCGGGAACGCAGGTCGTCATCTATTACCGCATCCAGCGCGACGGCAAGGTCACGGACGCGGTCATCGAGACGCCCAGCGGCAACAGCACCTTCGACCGCGCCGCGCTGAGCGCCGTCCGCAGCGCGAATCCACTCAATCCATTGCCTTTTGCCTACTCCGGCCAGTACCTGGGAGTGCACTTAACCTTCAGATGAAAAGACTCCTTCTCGTCTCTCTGCTTGCCGTTCCCGCGTTCGCCCAGACCGACGTGAGCGGGGTCATGAACCCGGAGCTGGCCACGCAGGTCATCCGGATGGCGGTTCCCTTCCCCGAGCTGAATCCGCCCAATGCGCCGTCCCCTTCGCCTGTCGATCCGGCCGAGGTGCGGACCGGGTTCTTCGGGCCGCTGACGCGGGACATCGCTTACTCCGGCATCTTCGCCATCGCGCCGCTGCCGCCTGGCGTGCCGGTCAACGGCGAGCTGCTCAAGCGCATCAACGCCCAGCATCATCTGAAGCTGAACGTCTGGAAGGAGAACGGCGAGTACGTCGTGGAGGCCCGCCTGTTCGATGCCGCGGACACCAGACAACTCGAAAAGCGGTATCGCTCCCCCGCCGGCGCGCTGGGCCGCACCGCGCACATGCTCGCCAACGAGCTATTGCGCGCCGTCAGCGGCAGTCCCGGCGTCTTTCTCTCCCAGATCGCCTTTGCCTCGAATCGCACCGGCAACTGGGAGATCTGGCTGATGGACTGGGACGGCTCGAATCAGCGCCGCATCACCAATCACGGCGCGCTGTCGATCCTGCCGAGCTGGGCGCCGGACAACGAGCGGATGGTCTACACGTCCTTCGCCCGCGGCACGAGCGACATGTACATCATCAATCGCCGCGGCGGAAAGACGTTGCGGCTCAACTCCGGTCTGGCGCTCAACACCTCCGCAACCTTCTCGCCGGTCGGCAACGACATCGCCTTCGTCGGCTCGGTCCGCGGGAACCCGGACATCTATCTGATCAAGGACGACGGCTCGAACGTCCGCCGCCTGACGAACAGCGGCTCGATCGAGTCCACGCCGGAGTGGAGTCCGAACGGACGGCAGATTTCCTTCACCTCCGGCCGCGGCGGCACACCGCAGATTTACGTGATGGACGCGGAAGGCTCGAACGTGCGCCGCATCTCCCACGACGGCAGCTGGAACGACGACGCGAACTGGTCGCCGGACGGCGAGAAGATCGCCTACACCTCGCGCGTCAACGGCCGCTTCCAGATCCGCATCGCCAACCAGATCACCGGCGAGAACCGGATCGTGGCCGCCGGAGAAGGATCGAACGAACAGCCGACCTGGTCGCCGGACGGCAAGTGGATCGCCTTCCAGTCGAACCGCACCGGCAAGTGGCAGGTCTACCGGATGCGCGTCGACGGCAGCGATCTCCTGCAGCTGACCTTCGACGGAGAGAACAAGGAACCCGATTGGTCGAAGAAACCTGAGTGAGAGTCGTTAGTCGTTAGTGATTAGTCGTTAGTAGAACGCGTCCGGGCTACTAACCACTAACGACTAACCACTAACGACTACGCACTGATAACATCGGAAAAAGGGAGTGGAACAGCAATGAAAAAGACTTTTGTGGCGACCCTGGTGATCCTCCTGGTCGCGCTCGTGCCCGCATGCAAATCGCGCAAGACGCCGAAGCCGGTAGTGACCGCCACGGTCGCTGATACGGCACCGCCGGAGATCGCGCCGCCGCCCTTGCAGGACACGACCCCGCGCGTCGATCCGCCGACCGATTTCGTCAACGACACCCCGGTGCGCGAAGAGATCATGCCCGCCGATGTCGAAATGGCGAATCGCATGGCTCAGGAGCGCGGCTACATCCGCGACGCCTTCTTCAACTACGACGAGTCGACGCTCGATGACGCCGCGCAGTCGGCGCTCAACGCGTCCGCGACGTGGCTCAAGAGCGCGCAGGGATCGGGCTACAAGCTCCTCGTCGAAGGTCATTGCGACGAGCGCGGCACCGAGCAGTACAACCTGGCCCTCGGCGATCGCCGGGCGAACATCGCCCGCGACTACCTGGTCACCCTCGGCGTCGACGCCAGCCGCATCCGCACGGTCAGCTACGGCGAAGAGCGCCCGTTCGAGGAAGGCCACGACGATTCGGCGTGGGCCCAGAACCGCCGGGCCCATCTCGTGCTCGTGAGATAGAAATGCGAATCGCTTCCACCATCCTGATCGCAGCCGCGACGCTTCTCGCGTCCGGCTGCATCTCGACCTCGGACTTCGAGGCCGCTCAGCGGCAGATCGCGGAGCTGCAGGAAGAGCTGGCGTCGATCAAACGCACGGCCTCGAGCAAAGAGGAAGTGCAGAACGTCAACGTCCGCATCGCCGAGCAGACCGAGCAATTGCTGCGGTCGAACGCGCAGCTCATCGCGCGCGTGGCCTCGATCGAAAGTGAGATCCAGACCACCCAGGGCGGCATCGAGCAGTCGTCGCATCGCCTCGATCAGCTCACCCAGCAGCTCGGCAAGGCCCAGCGCGACCTCGACGACATGAAGTCGCTGATCGCGGCCATGCAGGCACAGCCGGCGACCCCGGCAACTGCCGATTCGGCCGCGTCCGCGCCTGCCCCGTCGGGAGGACAGGTCAATGTTCCCGCCCCGCCCGCCGCATCCGGCGACCCGATGGAGATCTACCAGGCCGCCTACCGGGACTACCAGCGCGGCAACTTCGACCTGGCCATCGAAGGCTTCCGGGACTTCCTCAGCGTCAACAAAGTGGCCGATCTGTCCGACAACGCCGAGTACTGGATCGGCGAGAGCCTCTTTTCCCAGAAGAAATATCGCGAGGCCATCGAGCAGTTTGATGTCGTCGTCTCGAAGCATCCCCGATCCGACAAAGTTCCGGGCGCTCTCCTCAAAAAGGGTTTCTCGTACATCAGCCTCGGCGAACGGGCTCAGGGCGTCGTGCAGCTGCAGTACGTCGTGCACGAGCATCCCCGGTCGCAGGAAGCAGCGCTGGCGCGGCAGCGGCTCAAAGCGCTCGGGATCGAAACAAGGTAGAATGCCGCGTTTTTCGTAGCACCCATCAATTTCAGTAGGAGCATTTCATGGCGAATATTCGCTCGGCCGAGAAGCAGAGACGGCAGGCCGAAAAAAGTAAGGCGCGGAACCGCGCCGGCACGTCGAAGCTCAGGAGCGCGCTGAAGAAGGCTCGCACCGGGGTCACCGGCGGCGATGCCGACAAGGACACGCTCGCGGCAGGATTCTCGGCAGTGGACAAGGCCGCCAAAAAGGGCCTGATCAAGAAGAACACCGCCAGCCGCTACAAGGCCCGCCTCGCGGCAGCCTCGAAGCGCGGCGCCGCCGAGAAGTAAACCCAGACGCATCGACGGTTTCCAGCGGCGCACCTGCGGGTGCGCCGTTTTCGTTCATGAACATCGACGACGAGTTCTCGCTGACCCCCGAGGAAGAACGCCAGCTGATCGAGGCCCTGATGCAGCGCGCGGCCGAGGATGGAACGCTGGGCCGCGACGACCTGCAGTCGGTGACGCGCCACTTTCTCGAAGACGTGCTCCAGGGAGCGATGATCCCCGACGAGCTGCTCGACCAGGTCGTTGCCGCCTATCGCGCCCGCGGACGTCTGGCCATGAGCGAGGACGGCGGGCGTTACACGATCACCCTCTGAAAACAAAAAGGGCGAGGCACGCGGCCTCGCCCTTCGAGTGTTGCCTGCGATTCGTGATTACTTGCCGCTGTTGCGGTTGTTGCGCGGCTCTTCGACGCGCGCGAACGGATCGAACGGTGCCCAGAAGACGTCGGTCACGAGGAGGCCGTGCTCTTCGCCACCGTGGTTCGGGCTGATCTCGCGCTCGAAGCGAATGCCGCGGCCTTCGCTGTCCCACGCGACCGGGGTGCCCCAGCTCCACGGCTGGAGATAGTCGTCGCCGAGGCTCGGCAGGGTCTGGCCGCTGCGGCTGATCGAGTCGGTCATGACGTCGTAGGTGGAGTACCAGCTGTTCGTCGGATCGGTGTGGTTGTAGATCGAGTCGAGCTGCGCGAAATCATGCGCATTCGGGGCGCGATTCGACTTCGCGCCGCCCGTGCCGCCGCCGTCCGGATAGGCGGTGTAGTCCATGCACGAGCCGAGGTTGGTGTTGTTGTTGTTCTCGTCCTGGTGGCCGAGGCCGAAGTCATGGCCGACTTCCTGGCACATGACCAGGTCGCGCCATCCCGGCGTGTTGTAGAACGACTGGGCATAGTACGTGTCGTTCATCTTCGCGGTGCCCTGGGCGATGTGGTTCGAGCCCTGGCCCGTCAGCCAGATCTGGGCGATTCCCAGCCAGCCGTTCTGACCATAGGCGCCGTTGCAGACTTCGATGCGTCCGGCGGTCGGCGCGCAGCTCGAGTTCGTGCCGCCCGAAACCTTCGAGAGATTCAGCTTCGAGGAGTTGTTCCAGTCGTTGATCGCTTCGGTCAGGTAACCAGACCACGCCGAGGTGGTGTTGTCGCCGACCTTGATGTTCATCGGGAAACCGGTGCTGCTCCAGTGATACTTACGCCACGCATGCCTCGCGGAGGCCGGAACTGCAAGGGCCACAAGAACCAGGACGATGAGGAAACGACGCATCGAATCTCCTTTTGACTACCGTCTGAGTTTCTTTTGGAGGGGCACCGACCCCTCCGATCCACTACTAGCTGACCGACCACTAAGGCAACGGCTCTGCCATTGGTGCCAAAAATGTCAACTCGTTGTAAGCAAAAAGCTTACGCTCATGAGTCAGCTTGCGCAAAGGGTCACATCCGATACCAATGGCGCAATTCCTGACCCGCCAAAGGGTACAAGTTAGGACCTTTTGCCGATTTGAGAGGTAGGGATACTACTGTCGGTGTCACTCCCACGATGGAGGAGGATTTTCCATGGCATGGCGCGTAGCGAAGAGTCTCGCCAGGTTGCGGGATCAGGTGAACAAGAAGTGGCCGAAGCGGCGGACCCAGAACGACGGCACGATCGGCGACGAGGCCCACCAGAGCAACACCTCAGATCACAACCCCTGGGTCAAGGACGGCAGCAAGGGCGTGGTCACCGCTCTCGACATCACCCACGATCCGGCGAACGGCTGCGACGCGGGCAAGATCGCCGAAGCCATCCGGAGCAGTGAAGATCCGCGCGTGAAGTACATCATCTGGAACCGCCGCATCTGCAGCTTCCAGAAAGTCGGCACCGCGAAAGCGTGGACCTGGCGGAAGTACACCAAGAAGAACCCACACACCGAGCACGTGCACATCTCGGTTCGGTCGATGAAGGAGCAGTACGACGCGACCGAGCCGTGGAAGCTGTAGTTACGGGGTTACGGGGTTTCGGGGTTACGAGGAGGAACCGGCCTCACTCCGAAATCTCATCACCCCGTAACCTCGTAACCCCGCGACCTCGTAACCATCAGAATCCTTCCAACAGATTCGTAACCAGCCCTTCCGCGAACCGGACGGCGATCTCCTGGATGGCGCGGGTCTCCTGGTCGAAGGCGTCGGTGTTGGCGACGTTCACTTCGTAGTTCTCTGTGAAGCGGTACTGGTCGTTCTTCCAGAGGACCTTGTCGTCGTTGCGGTGATCGAGGAGCTCGATCTTCGCGGTGATCGACACCTGGTAGCGCGTGGCGCGGCCCTGGTCGAAGGCGATCGGGTAGATGCCGAAGCTGTCGATCGAGCCGCGGAGGATGACGTGGGCCTGCTTGGAGTCGGTGACGATCTGCAAGCGCCCGCGCGAGACGAACTCCTGGGCGACGGCCTGCGTCACGCGCTGCTCGAGCTCGACGCGCGTGGTGCGGTTCACGAACGCCGGCACTTCGATCGTGCGGATGGACGGATCGAGAAAGTTGCTGCGCCCGACCAGCGCGTAGCCGCACGACATCAGGAACAGCAGCGGAGCCAGGAAAAGGATGCGTTTCATTCAGCGGCGGTATGTCACGCGCAACTGAAGGTCGTCAAGCGGCTTCCCCTTCAGTTTTTCGAAGCGCTCCATGTCGTACTCCCAGACCAGCGTGTTCCCCTCTTTGCGCGTGGCGTTGTGGGAGACGATCGTGAACGGCGCGGTGATGCGGTAGACGACGCGCATGTTGCCGAACGCGTCCCGCACCAGCTTCTCCATCGCCGGATCGAGCTTCGGCGCATCGGCAGCCTGTTCCTTCACCGACTCCGCCGGATTCAGCGCCTTGCTGCGGAAGGTGATCGTGTCCCCCTTCTCGATCAGCTCGAGGCCTTCGAACGGCGAGTCGACGATGTTCTTCTGCGTCGGGTCAGCGCCTTCCTTCGACGGGAACTTCACACCGACGAGGTTATTGATGCGATCGAAGGCGAACTTGAAGTCGGAGACGACCCCGAACTCCTTCTCGGTGAACTTCATGTCCAGGAGGTCGACGCCTTTCGGCAGCCCTTTTTTGACTTCCTCGCGCGACGGCGGCTCACCCGGACCACTCCCCGACTTCGACTTCTTGAACTCGGCCTTCGCCTTGGCCAGCTCCGCGGCGGTGAGCGGCCCTTTCTTGCCTTCCATTTCTTTGGCGAACTGCGCCATCACCACGACCATCGGCTCGAGGTCGACGCCGAGGCGGAAGTCGGCCGTGCCGGAGAGATTTTTCTGGAGGTTGATCGACTGCTCGATCTCGAAGCAGCCGGCCGTGAACAGAAGAAGAACGAGAGCAAACGCTGTTTTTTTCATCGCACCACCACGTTGACCAGTTTCCCCGGGACGTAGATTTTCTTGACGACTTCCTTGCCGGTCACCCACTGCTGGATCTTGTCGTTTGCGGCCACTGCATCCATGACCTGCTGCTCGCTGGGCGGCGCCGGAACTTCGACCTGTCCGCGCAGCTTACCGTTGATCTGCACCGCGATCACGACGACGTCTTCCTGCATCAGCGCGCGATCGGCCACGGGCCATTTCGCCGTCAACAGAAATCCCTCGTTCCCCAGCATCGACCACAACTCCTCGGTGATGTGAGGCGCAAACGGATGGAGCAGCTTGAGCAGCACCTCGTACGGCTCGCGCGATGGTGCTTCGCCGAGGGTGTTCGAGAACTCCATCAGCGCGGAGATGGCCGTGTTGAACTCGAACCGCTCGATGCGCGAGGTCACCGCGTCGATGGTCTGGTGCATCTTGCGGATCACGTCCGGCGATGACTCGCCGCCTAGGCGCGTGCCCATGTTCCAGACCCGGCCGAGGAATCGCGATGCGCCGACCACGCCCTCGTCCGACCAGGCCGCTTCTTTTTCGGGTGGCGCAATGAACAGGGTGTAGACGCGCTCCGTGTCGGCGCCATAGCGCTCGATCAGCTCGTCCGGCGGCACGACATTGAGGCGCGACTTCGACATCTTCGTCACCTCGGCCGTGAGCAGCTCCTCGCCGCGATACGGCTTGTCGCCCTTCCACTCCACTTCGGCGGGCGATACCCACGAGCCGTGCGCGTCCTTGTAGCCTTCCTTGGTGATGACGCCCTGATTGAACAGGCGGGTGAAGGGCTCCTCGAAATCGATCAGCCCCATGTCGTGAATCGTGCGGGTGATGAACCGCGCGTAGAGCAGATGAAGGATGGCGTGCTCGATGCCGCCGATGTACTGATCGACCGGGAGCCAACGATTGGCCAGGGCCGGGTCGAAGATCTTCTCGTCGTCGCGCGGGGTGATGAAGCGGAGGAAGTACCAGGACGAGTCGACGAACGTATCCATCGTGTCGGTCTCGCGCCGCGCGGCACCGCTGCATTGCGGACAGGTCGCGTTGACGAAGGCCTCGTGCTTCGCGAGGGGGTTGCCTTCCCGGCCGGTGAACGGGACGTCCAGCGGCAACGTCACCGGCAGTTGGTCCTCGGACACGGGCTGCAGGCCGCAGCGATCGCAGTACAGCATCGGGATGGGCGTGCCCCAGTAGCGCTGCCGGGAGATCAGCCAGT
This sequence comes from uncultured Acidobacteriota bacterium, assembly GCA_963822445.1. GTDB lineage: Bacteria > Acidobacteriota > Thermoanaerobaculia > Gp7-AA8 > Gp7-AA8 > QHVT01. The sequence goes on from CAWGHO010000001.1 coordinate 116,567, forward strand.
CGCGCAGACGGTAGCGCACCGTGCCCTTCCCGATCCCCCGCTCTTCGATGATGGCGATGATCTCCTCGATGGCCTGCGGCACCGGGAGACCGGTGATGGGGCCGGAGTCGACGCTGACGCCGGTGTCGTCTTTGAAGGTGAACGCCTCGTCGAGCGCGTCGAGCTTTTCGCCTGAAGCGGGACCGACCACCACGCGAATGGGCAGGTCGTACTGCTTCGCGAATTCGAAATCGCGCTGATCGTGCGCGGGGACGGACATGATCGCGCCCGTCCCGTACTGCGGCAGCACGAAGTTCCCCAGCCAGATCGGGATCTCTTCCTCGGTGAACGGATTGATCGCGTACTTGCCGGTGAACTTCCCTTCCTTCCCCGCTTCCTGCCGCTCCAGCGCGCTCTGATTGCGCACGCCGGTGATCCACTCCTCGATCTCCGCGCGATCGGGATGCTCGGCGATGAGCGTGGCCACGTCGGGATGCTCCGGCGCGAGGACCATGAACGTCGCGCCGTAGATCGTGTCGGGCCGCGTGGTGAAGATGCGGATCGGCTTGTTCAGCGCCGGCATCGGAAACTCGACGTCGGCGCCCAGCGAGCGGCCGATCCAGTTCCGCTGCATCAGCTTCACCTTCTCCGGCCAGTGCTCGAGCGTGTCCAGACCGGCATCGAGCCGGTCCGCGTAATCGGTGATTTTGAAGAACCACTGCGAAAGCTCGCGCTGTTCGACCAGCGCGCCGCACCGCTCGCAGCGGCCGTCGACGACCTGCTCGTTTGCCAGGACTGTCTGGTCCTGGGGGCACCAGTTCACGGGCGCCGTTCCGCGGTACGCGAGACCGCGCTTGTAGAGCTGGAGGAAGAGCCACTGGTTCCAGCGGTAGTACTCGGGCTCGCAGGAGGCGATCTCTTTCGACCAGTCGTAGAGGATCCCCCAGCGCGCGAACTGCCGCTTCATCCGCTCGATGTTGGCCAGCGTCCAGGGCCGCGGATGCGTCCGGTTCTTGATCGCGGCGTTTTCCGCGGGCAGACCGAACGCGTCCCAGCCCATCGGGTTGAGCGCGGCGCGGCCCTGCATGCGGAAGTAGCGGTAGACGGCGTCGCCGAGGATGTAGTTGCGGCCGTGTCCGACATGGAGGTCGCCGGACGGATAGGGAAACATGTTCAGCATGTAGAGCTTGTCACCGGGGGCGCGGACGTCTATTTCGGCCACGCGCGCTTCGGCCCAGCGTTGTTGCCATTTCGGTTCGATTTCGGTGGGGCTGTATTGCATAGGGAGGGGGAGTATAGCGAGCGAATATACTGATGACTCCCGTGCGACTCCTCGCCGTGCTGCTGTTTCTGTCCGCCTCGCTATCGGCGCAGACGCTGAGCGAGACATTCGAGGTTCACGTCCTCGAAGTCGAAGCGGTCGTTCTCGATCGCGATGGCGAGCCCGTTCGCGGCCTGACCCGCGCCGACTTCGAAGTGAAGATCGACGGACAACCGGTCGACATCTCGAACTTCTACGCCGTCGATCGCGGCGGAATCGTCGATGAGACACCGGACCCCGCGGGAAGCGAATCCGACAACCGCATTCCGACGCGCCTCGTGGTCGTGTTCGACGACCTCCACCTCCGCCAGGCCGGCCGCAAACGCGCTCTCGATGCGCTCAAGAATTACGTGCAGTCGTCGATGGACGAGAAAACGACGACGATGCTCATCCGCTGGAACGGGACCATGCGGACGCGCGTGGAGTCGAGCGGCGATGCCCGCACGCTGATGCGCGCGATCGGCGAGCTGGAGCGCGAAACCGCGCTGCTCCTGCACGCCGACTCCGAGCGGCGCCGGGTGATGCGCCAGATCGACGACGTCATCCTCCATCCCGTCCCCGGCTATCAGGACACCCAGGCCACGATCGCGCTGCGCGCCGCGGTGCGTTACGTGGAAGAGCGGACGCGCGACGCGGAGAACACGATGAAGGCGCTGTCGTCGCTGATCTCGCTGCTCTCCGGCTTCGAAGGGCGGAAGACCCTGCTCTTCATCTCCGAATCGATGCCGCAGCAGCCGGGCGTGGAAGTCCTCAACTACGCGCGGCAGGTCCTGACCCGCAATCCCGTGTTCGGATTCGACCTCGAGCGCGAATCAGGCGGCGCCGCCCTCAGCGACTTCCGGTACGACCAGGGCAATGCCTTCCGCGAGCTGGTGTCGCTGGCCCAGAGCGCGGGGGTGGTGTTCTCGTCGCTCGATCCCGGCGGCGTGCGCGCGAATGAAGGAACCGGCGCCGAGTACGCGACCGGACTGGGGCAGCTGGACGCGCTCTTCATCCGCGGCAACGATTCCTCCGGCGCGCGAATGATCGCGAACGAGACCGGCGGCCGCTACGTCTCGAATCAGAACGACCTGAAGAACGCCATCGCCATCCTCACCGACGACGTGACGACGTACTACTCGATCGGCGTCCGCCCGCAGGATCGGAAGCGGGTCGTGAATGTGTCGGTGCGCGTGCGCGGACGCGATGATCTGCGCGTTCTCACGCCGCGCCGGCGCGACGTCACCTCCGGTCACGAAGCAATCGCCTCCGCGATCCGCGCCCGCCTCTACTCACGCGAAGAAACGAACCCCCTCGGCATCCGCCTGTCCGTCGGCACACCCTGGCCTCGCGGCCAGCGTTGCGTAGCATCGATCGGGATCACCGTGCCGACCGCGAAGCTCGCTCCCATTTCCGGGAACGAGATCGCCGTTCACGCGATGGTGGTCGATGACCGCGGCAAGGAGTCGAAGGTGCGCAGCAGCACGCACGCGATCAACACCGCCGGCGAGTCGACGTCGATTCCCATCGAGTTCGGTCTGAACGCCCGGCGCTATGTGATGTCGTTCGCCATCATCGACAAGATGACCGGCGAGACGAGCTACATGCAGGGCTCGATCGACGCGTCGGTCTGCGGACGCTGACATGCATCCCGAGCAGCAACGCGCGCTCGACTACCTCGCGCGAAAAGGGACGAACGCGACGGTCGAGGAATTGCGGCAGCAGGTTCGCCATGCCTTCAGCGCGATCGAGGCGGAGCTGGACGCCGTGACGTATGGATGTGCGCGACACCGCGCCGGCTCCCGGGAAATGGTCGCCTCATCAGATCCTCGATCATCTGATCCTGAGCCACGGCCCGGCGATGCCTCAACTGGCGAGCCTGCTCGCGGGAATCACTCCCGAAGGTGTGGCCATCCCCGCCGATCTCGACACACCTCCTCATCTGCTGAAGTCGTGGGAGGAGCTCCGCGCGCAACTCGGCGCGATTCACGCGGAGATCCAGGACCTGATCGCTCGCGCGGATGACAACGTGTCCCTCGAGCCGAAGGCGCTCATCGAGATGGTGGTGAAGGTCGACGGCCAGCCCGTGCACTGGCACGCCGAGGTGGACTGGAAGGCGTTCGTGCAGGGCATCCGGGTGCATGTGCTCGAGCATCGGGAGCAGCTGCGGCGGACAATCGGTTGACCCATAAGGACTGGTATGACTTATCATCATACTCATGGGTAAGGCCAAGATCGCCATCACCGTAGACGAGCAGGCGCTCGCCGAAATCGACCGTCTCGTTGAACAGGGCGTGTTTCCCAACCGAAGCAAGGCCATCGAGGATGCGGTTCAGGATCGAATTGCGAAGCTGCATCGATCGCGGCTCGCCCGTGAGTGCGCAAAGCTGGATGTAAGCGAGGAGCAGGCTCTGGCAGACGAAGGTTATGCCGGCGAGACTGAATGGCCAGAATACTGAGGGGAGAAATCTACTGGGCTGGGCTCAACCCCGCTGTTGGGCACGAACAAGGCGGACAGCGTCCCGTTCTCGTCCTCAGTCACGATGTCTTCAACGACCGGTCCGGGATCGTCATTGCCATCGCCATCACCAGTCAGCAGCCCAAAGCGGGATTTCCGCTCACGCTGGAGATCACGACGGCGAAGTTGCCGAAACGCTCATGGGCTCGAATCGGGCAGATACGCACGCTTTCAGTCGAGCGACTTGGCAAGCGGATGGCGCGCATCGCCCCTGAAGAGTTGGAACGGATCGTCGAAGGACTCAACGAGATCATCGCCGACTAGTTCCCCTCATACACAAACGTCGCCGGCCCATCATTCTCCAGGCTGACCACCATCATTTCCCGGAAGCGTCCCGTCTTCACCTCGATGCCGGTCGACGCGAGATCGGCGAGGAAGAGGTCGAAGAGCTCGCGGGCGCGGTTGGGCTCTTCGGCGTTGTCGAAGCTCGGGCGGCGGCCGCGGGCGAGTGAGCCGGCCAGGGTGAATTGGGACACGGCCAGAATCGCGCCGCCGCTTTCGGCCACGTCGTGGTTCATCTTCCCCGCGTCGTCGCTGAAGATGCGCAGCTCGCGGATCTTCTTTGCCGCGTCGCACATGGTCTGCTCGGTGTCCCCTTTTTGGACGGCGGCGAGGATCAGGAGACCGGCGCCGATCTCCGAGACGACCTCCTCGCCGACGGTCACGGAAGCGCGGCGAACGCGCTGAATCACGCACTTCATCGGGACCGATTCTACCGGCCGTAGAAAACGCTTCCCTGGCGCACGGCAGCAGTTAGAATCCGCCATTCCACGCTGCGCCGCTTCCCTCCACACGAAGCGCGAAGGAGAAATCACCACATGATCAACAAAGTCATTCTGGTCGGGCGTCTGGGAAAGGATCCCGAGATCCGCTCCACACCCCAGGGCACCTCGGTCGCCAAGTTTTCGCTGGCCACCGACGAGAAGTTCACCGACCGCGCCGGCGAGAAGCAGGAGCGGACCGAGTGGCACAACATCGTGGCCTGGGGAAAGCTCGGCGAGATCTGCGGCCAGTACCTGAAGAAGGGCAAGCTCGTCTACATCGAGGGCTCGATCCGCACCGACAGCTGGGACGACAAGGAGTCGGGCCAGAAGAAGTACCGCACCGAGATCGTGGCCAGAGACATGAAGATGCTCGACCGCCGCGATGAAGCCGGCGGAGGCGGTGGCGGCTACAGCTCGTCCCGCGGCGCCGGCAAGTCCGCTCCGTCCGGCGGCGACATGATGGAGGACGACGAGGAAGTGCCGTTTTAAGAAATGGTTGCTGAGTTGCTGGGTTGCTAGGTTGCTGAGTTAGAAGCAAGCGACTCGGCGGAGCACCCAGCAACTCAGCAACCGAGCAACTCAGCAACCCACAATGATCAAACTCCTCCCCCTCCTCCTCACCCTCGCCGCCGCCCTCCCCTCTCTCGCCGAGCCTGCGTGGATCAACGTCGACTCGAAGATTTATGCGCGCGAGCGGAGTGTGTTGCTCAGCCTTCCCAAGTCGTACATGGCCGGCGGGAAGCGCTATCCGGTGCTGTACGTCACGGATGCGACGCAGCAGGGACTGCACACGGCGGCGACGGTGGAGGCGCTGAGCGCGATCGGGCGGATGCCGGAGATGATCGTCATCGGCGTGTGGCATCAGGACCGGATCAACGAGCTGACGCCGACCAGGGTCCCCCAGGCGACGGTCGACGGCGATGTCCTCCGCTTTCCGACGAGCGGCGGCGCGGCGAAGCTCCTCGCCTTCCTCGAGACCGAGCTCATTCCGGAGATCGATAAGCGCTACCGCACCGAGCCCTTTCGCATTCTCGGGGGGCACTCGTACGGCGGCATGTTCGCGCTCGACGCGCTCTTCACGAATCCGAAACTCTTCAACACCGTCATCGCCATCAGCCCGACGGTGTGGTGGGACAACAAATACATCCTTCGCCGCGCGCAGCAGTTCGTGCAGGCGAATCCCGAGGTGAAGTCGACGATCGCCCTTGCCGTCGGGAAAGAGTCCGCGTCGATGAACGCCGGCTTCGAAGAACTGAAGGCCGTCTTCACCCAGCCGCCGAAGAGCACGTCCGTGCACACGTTCTACTTCGAGAACGAGGATCACTTCAGCACGCCGATCCCGGCGACGTACTCCGCGCTGCGCAAGATCTTCGCGCCCTGGCTCTTCAAGATCGAATCGCCTGATGACCCGATGAAGCTGTGGGCGCGCGCGCAGGCTCACGCGCAGGAGCTGAGCAAGCAATACGGCTACCGCGTGGGTGTCGCCGAGGACACGGCGAACGAGATCGGATACATCCTTCTTCGCGCAAGGCGGTTCGAACAGGCTCTGGAAGTCTTCCAGGCAAACGTCGCCGCGAATCCCGCCTCGGCCAACGCGTACGACAGCCTCGGCGACATGTACAACGCCGCCGGCGACACGCAGAAGGCCTGGCAGAACTACGAGCGCGCCGTGGCGCTGGCCAAGAGCAGCAAGGATCCGCTCCTCGGTGCGTTCGAACAGAAGCTGGCCGATTTCAAGCGACGCAATCCGGCGATGTTTCCGCCGCAGATCCGGCGGTAGCGGCTAGACCCGGTACCGCTCGCGCAACACCTTCAGATGGTGCCGCTCGTGGCCGGCGATGATGAACGCCAGCGCGCACACGGTGACCGGGCTGTTGTTCGCGGTGCCGCGGCGATTCCAGTCCTCCTCGCGGAGGTTACGGAAGAAGACGATGTTCGCGCGGCGATTCAGCGCGTACAGCTCGGCCAGGTCGCCGATCTTCCAGTCGTCGAAGTTCGCGTTCTTCATGTACTCGTTCTCATCGAACCCCGGCAGCGAGCTCTGATCGCCGCGGGCGATGCACAAGGCCCGGTAGCCGAAGACGCGCTCGGCATCGGTGACGTGGCCGAACACTTCCTTCACGCTCCACTTCCCTTCGGCATACCGATACGCGCCACGGGCATCGTCGATCGAGGCCATGAGCTTCTGCGTCTCCGACGACTGCGTCTCGATCACCGAGAGCACATCCTCCTCGGGCACGAGCGAGACGTAGTTCGCGTAGAACGAGGCGTAGTCGGTCGGCTCTGGTCGCATGGGCGTCAGTCTAATCGGATGAAGGTCTTGTAGTGATCGCGGGTGTACCAGGTTTCACCGTTCCGACCCTTCACCACGCGGCGTGCTCCGCGATTCTTCGCGCCGGGCGTGGGGACGGTGTACTCGCGGTAATAACCGTTCGGTTGCTGGGGCAGACGGCGCTCGCGATTGCCGAATGTCGCGCCGTCCTGCCGGTAGGGAAACGGACCCCCGCGATCGATGAGGGCCAGGGTTGCGTCGAGTTGGGTCTGTTCGTCGCTGCGCACCTCGGTGCGCTGCTGCGGGCGGTCCGGCGATTCCGTTTTGCCGTTCCACCACGCGACGATCGCGACGGCGATGACCACGGCCAGGGCTGCGAGAGGGCTGGTTTTTCTTCGCATCACCAGACGAACACGAGATGGATGTCGGATTCGCAGTCCTGCGCCGCGGAAAGCCAGGCGTCGACGAGCATCCCCGCCACGGAAGGCGCATCGCGCCACAGACTCGCCGCGTCGTGGACGAGGAGCACGACGTCGCTGTCGACCTCGCGCAGGCACTCGTCGAAGGCGTCCCAGTTGTGGCCGAAGTAGTCGGGAAACTGGAGTGCCGAGGCGAGGGACCGGAAGAGGTCTTCCTCGCTTGCCCAGCCGCGGATCTCGCGCACGACGTCCCCGGCATCGGCGCGCAGTGCCGCCGCCGATTCACCCGTCGCGAAATGCACCGGCAACGCGCCGACGATCATCGGCGGGGAGGGTAACACCAACGAGCGTTAAGCCACGCGCACGACGACAAACGTGACGTCATCATTCGGCGCGCCCTCACCATTCCACTCCCGCGCCTTCGCGGCCAGCGACGCGATCACGTCATCCGCGGTCGCACCTTTCGCGGCCTCGGCAAACGCATCCACCGTCGCGGTGTAGCCGAGCTGCTGTCCGGCTTCGTTCATCAGCTCCGGGAACCCATCGGTGAGGAACAGCACCGTATCGCCGGACTGCAGCTCGACGTTGCTCTCGCCGTAATCCGTTCCGAGTGTTCCAAGGGGCGTCGCGCCGTGTGAAACCTCTTCGACTTCACCGGTCGCGCGCCGATGGACGAGTACCGGCGGCATGCCTGCCGAGGCGATCGTCAGGCGGCGTTTCTCGAAGCGGCCGAGCGAGAGGGCCATGGCCATGCGTCCGAGCTCCATCCGCTTGATCGTCTCCGCGGCGCTGCTGAGAAAGCTCGCCGGCGATGTGTCTCCCACGTACGCGGCGAAGAGTGTCTTCACCACCGTCACCATCGTGCCGGCCTTGGCGCCGTGACCCGTCGCGTCGCCGACGGTCACCGACAGCACGTCGCCGAAGAGATGAAAGTCGTAGTAATCGCCGCCGACTTCGGTCGCCGTCTGAATGAACACCGCCACGCCGTAGGCCTCGTGCTGCGGCACTTCCTTCGGCAGCATGGACAACTGGAAGCGCCGCGCGTCCTCGAGCTCGACCGACTTGCGCTCGTACTCGACCGCGAAAAGGCGCTGCTGCAACTCCTGTTCTTTGCGGGCCCGCTCCTGCTCGAGGAGCTTCTGCTGGTTGACGCTCAGGTCCTCGGCCATCCGATTGAACGCCCTCGCGAGCTGCCCCAGCTCGTTCTTGGTCTTCACCGGAAGGCGCGTCATCAGATCGCCGTGCGCGATGCGCTCCGCGCCGTCGGTCACGAGCTTGACGTCGCGGGTCAGGTGATTCGAGAGCGGCACGATGCCGATGAGCGCGAAGGCGATGAGCCCGAGTCCCAGCGCGAAGTTGCGCGCGGCCGTGTTTTTGAGATCGCCGAAGTTCTCGCCGACCGGGCGGGCCACGCCGATGCGCAGACCGCTCTGCGGATCGGTCGACGTCGACACGATCCAGCCCTCGATGCCCTTGACCGAGCGATTCTCGCGGATGCGCTTGGGAATCTGCAGGCGATCGAGGGTCTCGCGATGCGCGGGCGTGCGGGTGTAGACGTTGCCCTCACGATCGACGGCGAACGGGATCTCGCTGCCATCCTCGGTCGCGCTGCCGAGCACGCGCTGAATCACGTCCTCGGGGCTGACGCGCGCGGTGATCTGCCCGACCACTTCCCCCTTCTGCCGGACGGGCACGTTGTACTTCTTGCCGAGAATCAGCGAGGTGCGTTTGTCTGTCGCTTTCGTTCTCGCGGCGTCACTCGCCGTGCGCGCGCGAACGGCCGTCTGCGCGGCGGTGATCGCAGGCGCGACCGCCTCGGCGGCGGCCGGCGCGGGTGGCGCTGGCGGTGCCGGCTCTCCGCTCGCGACGCGACGGCGATCTTCCCGGGCGATGCGCTGCCGCTCACGAATGGTCGCGCGGTACTCGGCCATCGCCGCGCGCGACTGCGCCATCTGGGCTTCGTACTTCTTGCGATCCTCCTCGACGACTTCATTGAGCTTCTTCTGCACCGAGCGCAGTTCTTCTTCGACGTCGTCGCGCTCATCCTCGGGAAGGTTGAGATTGGCCATCTGCGAACCGAGACGCGCGATCTCGTTGATCAGCTCATGCTGCTCTTCCGACATCACATGGCGCGGGATGGTCGGAGCTTCGGGAAGATCGATGACAAGAGGACGCTGCGGCATCATCGGCGTGTGCATGGCGATGACCATGCGCGAGGAGTCCTGGGCCGGGATGTTGCCGTTCGCGTCGGGGTTCGGATTTGGATTCGGGTTCCCGCTCGACTTCGCGGCCTTGCGATCGACCTCGGCGATGACGTGCGGCTCGGCGATGGGCTGAAACTCGAGCGCGTCGACGAAGCTCGCCGCCTCCCCCATCGCCGTGGCGATGTTGCCGGCATCGGGCGCGCCGGAGCTCGGGAGCGGCAGCGCGGAGACGAAGGTCATCCGCTGGTCGAGCTCGGCGCGGATCGCGCCGAGGCGGCGGTCCATCTGCTGGGTCAGGCGGTCGGCTTCGCGGCGGTACGCGGTCTCCAGGGCACGGCGCGACGAGTGGTACGAGTACGTCACGATCGCCGCGAGCGGAACGACCGCGAGCACAAACGCCGCGAGGATGAGCTGGGTCCGGATCCGCATCTGGTCGATGGTAAGACGAACGAAACTACGAAAAGTTTAGTGGAGGGTGTACGGCGGGCGGGACTCCCGCCGTACGTCACTGCATCTTCACCACCGGATCCCCTGTCGCCATGTCCGTGACCACGAGGAACGGCACGATCGAGCCGTTCCCGCCGATCACTTCGAATTCGACCGTGAGGTCGTGCAGGTCGCCGTAACCGTCGCGCTCGGTGCCGGTGAAGGAGCGCAGCAGCTCGGGCAGGAGCACTTGCTGTCCGGGGCCGAGATGGAACGTGCGCGTCGTCGTCGCAGTGACCAGCGAGTAGCTTTCGCCGATCAGGATGCGCGCCCGAACGGATACCGGCACGCCGCTCGTCTCGACGAGGCCGTAGCTCGTGCGGAAGGCCGTCGAGTCCTCGATGCTGGAGAAGACCTGGGATTGGCCGAGGCGGAGGCCCTGGGTCGCGGCGACGACGGGGATGGCCGTGCCGAAGCTCCCGTAGTGCGAGCGCGCGGTGACGATCACCGAGCCGCGAATGGGAATGACCACAACGTGTGCAGTCGCTGCCGAGGTGGTTCCTCCGACATCGGGCAAGGTGATGGTCGTGCGCGGGGCGACGGTGATCGCACGCTCCGAGACGCCGCCGGTTGCGCCGACAACCTGCAGCGTCGCCCGCGCCTCGGTGACCAGCGGATTGAAGATCACCAGATCCGTGGCCGCGCGTCCTGCGGGCAACGTTTCCGGTCCGATGTCCATGCTTCTGACGCCGCGCCTTTTCCCACCGCCCGTTCCACGCGCGTCCGCGAAGGGAACGCGCACCGCGTCATCGCCCGCGTATCCGTAGTACCGGCTCCAGTCGACGACGCTCCAGCTGTCGCCGGTCGCGGCGTTGGTGATGCGCGCGTACGCCGTGATCGCGCCCGGCCCGCCGTTCGTGATGATCGCCGTCGCCGCGTTCGCTGGAATCGCACCGCGCAGCTCGAGCAATCCGTACCCGTTCACGTTCTCGCTCCGGGCGCTGCCGGCGGCGTTCCCACTCGCATCGAGAAATTCGATGGCCACGCGCGACGGGCCTCCACCAGTCTCCTGCACGAACAGATCAGCGCCGGCGACGACACCGGTCAGATAAATGCGCTGGTCGGCGGCGAGGGAACGATCGGCGCGGAAAACCGGAATCGCGCCGCTGTACGTCCCCGCATCCGTCACCGCCGTGACCTTGGCCTCGGTGGCGATGCTCGCCCACTTCTGGCTGCGGATCTGGAGCGTGCCGACGCCGTTGGTGACGCCGTAGATATTCGCGGCGAGGTTGACGAAGTTCACCGATTCCGAGGTGCGCAAGGGCTGCAGCGAAGCGATGCTCGTTGCGGCGCCGCTCGAGAAATACAGCTTGAGATCGCCGATCGCGTTTCCGCTGAACGCATTCACCAGCGACACGTCGGAGCGCGCGTTGCCGCGATTGGCGATTCCGGGGATGAACAGCGGCATCTCGCCGGCGTTCAATCCGGGGATCGAGCCCGGCGTCACCGGCACCTTGGTCGTGTCGATGATGGTGACCTTCGAGACCGAGACGCCGGTCGTGCCGTCGTGGAAATCGATCTTCGCCGCAGTCCCGCCGTCGACGTAAACGAGACTCAGATTCGCGGTGAGTGCACCGTCGGCGCCGGCGGGCCGCTTCGAGCGAACGATGCGGAAGTTGACCGAGCCGACGGTGCCGGGCGCGATCCGGATCGGCAGTGGATCGGGCACGACCCAGGGTTGGTCGGAGACGACGATGCCCGTCAGCTCCGCGGTGCCGGTGTTGCGGAACTGGGCGATGCCGACCGAGTCCGAGCCGGGCTCGCCGGCGAGCTCGATGGTCGTCGTGACAGGTTGGGCCACGACCGTCCCCTCGGGTCGCTTGACCGAAAGAAGAACGGTGCTGACGGCCAGATCCTTCGCCGTCCCTTCGCCATGAATGAGGATGTAGGCGTAGTACGTGCCGGGCGGTTGAGGCGTCGTCTTGATGGCGATGGTGCGGCTCGCGCCGCCGGCGATGGCGAACTGCTTCGGCTCGAGGGTGAAGTACGCGTCGTCCGCGTGCTCGAGCGTGATGTCGGTGGGAAGATCGCCGAAGTTCGTCAGCGTGAAGCGATCCGCGACGACTTCCAAGCCATCGATCTGGACCGATCCTTCCGGTTGCTCGCTCACCACCACCTCGGCCGGCGCGACCACGCGCGGTTTGGTCCTCCCCTGCACGGCCGCGGACCGCTCGCTGATGACGAGGTTCTCCTGCTGGGAAACCGGATGCGACACGGTCGCCACCGTGAAGTAATAAGTGGTGTCCGGCTCGAGATTGCGGACCGTGACCGTGTTCTCAGACTTACTGATCGTCGTAGCCACGGCTGCCGCCGGACCGCCGGGAGTCTTCGACGCCACGACCTGATAGCCGCCGCCGTAGTAGTACCAGCGGATCGGCGTGAGGCTGAAGGTTGCGCTGCGATCGGTCGTCTCGACCAGCCGGAAGTTCGCCGGCATCACGGTCTGCGTGGCCTCGAAGTCGCCGTCGCCATGCTTGAGATTCACGAACGCGCGAACCGCTGGATCGTTCGAGTACAGCGCGTTGTACGCAAAGTCGGAGCTATGGTCCACGAGGCCGGTCATGCGCGTGATCTCGCTCGGGATTGGCCCTTCGAGCTTGTTGAACGACACCCCCAGGTACTGCAGCGCCGTCAGCTCGCCGAATTCGCGCGGAATCGGTCCGCTGAAGTGATTGCAGCAGAGACTGAGGTTGTAGGCCTTCTTCAGCTTCGCGAGCTCTTTCGGAAGCGGACCGTCGAAGTCGTTCTCGCCGATGGAGAGGAATTCGAGATTGGCCATGTTCCCCATCTCCGGCGGCAACGGGCCGGAGAAGGCATTGTTGACCAGCACGAGGAAGGTGAGATTCGTCAGCGAGCCGATGCTGCGAGGCAAAGGACCGCTGAGCTGGTTGTGGCCGACGACGAGGTAGACCAGGTTCCCGAGGCGGCTGAAATCGATGAGCGGACCGGTGAGCTGGTTCTCGCTGACGTCGAGGTAGTTCAGGTTCTCGAGTGCTGACAAGCCCGCAGGCAGCGGGCCTTCGAAGCGGTTGACGTTGACGAAGAAATCGGTGAGCTGGGTCCACTCGCCGATCCAGCTCGGGAGGTTTCCGCTGAGCTGGTTATCGGTCACCGTGAACTGCGTCACGTTGCTCAGCTTGCGGAACGTCTCCGGGATCGTCCCCGTGAGCCGGTTGGCGTTGAGGGAGACGATCCGCAGCTTGACGAGATCGCCGAGTTGCGGCGGGATGGTGCCTTCGAGCTCGTTCGCGTAGAGCGAGAGGTACTCCAGATTCGCGAGCGCTCCGAGCTCCTGCGGAATCGGACCGGTCAGTTTGTTGCGGGCGAGATCGATCTCGCGCAGGTTCGCCAGCCCCGAGAGGCCGGGCGGAATCGAGCCCTCGAGCTGGTTGGACTGCAGCTCGAGCCTTTCGAGCGCCGCCATCTGGCCCAGTTCCGTGGGGATGGTGCCGGTGAGGGCGTTCGAGGAGAGCCAGAGAGTGTGCAGCTTCTTCAGATTGCCGAGCTCGCGCGGGAGGGACCCTGTGAATTCGTTGTCGCCGAGGAGCGCTTCTTCGAGGTTCGTCAGCCGCGCAATCGGCTGAATTGATCCTGTAAAGGCGTTGTCGGTGAGGTCGAGCGTTTTCAGGCTGGCCAGATCGCCGATGAAGTCGGGAAGCGGCCCGTCGAGCTGATTCACTTCGAGATCGAGGTCTTCCAGCGCGCGCAGCTTGCTGAAGGTCACCGGCAGCGGTCCGGTGAGCTGGTTGTAGCCGGCGCGAAAGGTGATCAGGGACGACAGGTTGCCGAGGGATGAAGGGAGCGAGCCTTCGAGAAAGTTGTCGCCCACCGTCAGAAGTTCGAGCTTCGACAGCGATCCGAGCGCCGCGGGGATCTCGCCGCTGAGCAGATTCAACGTCAGGTTGAGCGCCTTCAGCTCTCTGAGATTCGCAAACGACGCCGGGATCTCACCTTCGAAATAGTTCTGCGAGAGTCCCAGTTCGACGAGCGCGGCCAGGTCTCCCAGCGCATCGGGCAGCTGGCCCTCGAACTGGTTGGCGTCGAGGTAGAGGATCTCGAGCTGCTTCAGTGCGCCGAACGACGCAGGGAGCTCGCCGCGAAGCTGATTGCCCGCGAACTGCAGCGACCGCACTTTCGAAAGGTTGCCGAGCGACGCCGGTAACGTCCCGTCGAGATTGTTGTAGTACAGGCTGAGATCGATGACGTTCGACTCCGTCTCGTCGCAGGTCACGCCGTACCAGTCGCACTCGGGCTCGTTGGAGAGCCACTTCGCGTTCTCGGTCCAGCTCGGGCCGTTGGTGGATTGATAGAGGTCGACGAGCGCGGAGCGCTCCGCGGAGGGAATGGCGGCGCTCGCGCCGGCTGCGATCAGCAGCGCGCAGGCGAGGACGAGGTGGCGCATGGAGTGAGTATACGAGCGGGGGCAAATGGAGTGCGGCGGCTCTGCCGCCGCTTTCTCAGCGCGCGGAGCGCGCCTCCGGCGCTTGTTAAAGCGGCGGCAGAGCCGCCGCACTCCAACTCAGCAACCGAGCAACCCATTTACGTCCACTCCTCCCGCCCCGTCCGCCCCTTCCCCGGATTCCGCGAGTTCTTCCGGCGATCGACGTCCGGCACGACCACCTCGCGATGCGGGCGGGTGCGCTCGAACTCCTCGACGAAGCGCACCGCCTCATCGATCACGTCGTCCCATGACGTAGGCAGAGGCGCGGCGGCGCGGAGGCGCTCGCAATGCGCGCGGTATTCGTCGCAGCGATGCAGGGCTTCGCTGAAACGGGCGCGGACGGTGTCGTCGTGCATCACCCGGCGGGCGATGAAGGTCTGCAGATCGGGGATGCGCTCGATGTGGCTGCAGAAGAGGATCACGTCGTTGCCGGCCATCAGCGCGAGCTCGGAGATTTCTTCGTACGAGCCGAGGTCGGAGACCGCGTGCATTTCCATGTCGTCGCTGATGGCGACGCCGTCGAAGGCGATGAAGTTGCGAAGCAGATCGGTGGTCATCCGCCAGCTGAGCGTCGCCGGCAGATCGGGCTCGTCGATCTGCGGATACGTGCCGTGGCCGATCATGATCGCGCCGGCGCGGTTGCCGAGCTTCTGAAACGGCACCAGGTCGTGCTCGACGAGGTGCGTCACCGGCACGTCGATCACGGTGGCGCCGTAGTGCGGATCCGCATTTCCGTAGCCGATGCCCGGCCAGTGTTTGAGACACGTCGCGACGCCCGCTTCGTGATGGCCGTCCATGAACGCGCCGGCGAGCTCGATGACCGTCTGCGGATCGGCGCCGAACGTTCGCCGCTCCAGCCCTTTCGGCGCGGCCGTTCCGCGGATGTCGACGACCGGCGCGAGATTGATCTCGATGTCGAAGTAACGCAGGGCCATCCCGATGACTTTGCCGAACCACTTCGACATCTCGACGGGCTGTTCCCCTTCGCCGAACGATTCCGCGCTGGGCAATCCCGGAACGAGGTGCCGCAGGCGATCGACGCGCCCGCCCTCTTCATCGATCATGAACAACGGCGGCCGCGACGAGATGCTCTTCACCTCGGCCACGAGATCGCGGAGCTGGTCCGCCGTGCCAATGTTCCGGCCGAAAAGCACGACGGCGTAGGGGCTCGACTCGAGCAGAATGCGCCGCTCGAGGTCGGTTAAGACCTTGCCGGTGAGACCGATACCGTAAATATCAGGCCGCATTGCTGTTGCGCATCGTAGCAAACGGCCAGCCGACTCCTCCGATGCTGAGCAGGGCGAGCGCCGCAATCGTCCCGATGAGGCTCAAATAGAAGGTCATCGGCACATACCGGACGACGACACGGTGGCGTCCGGCAGGGACATCAAACGCGATGAACGTGCCGTGAAGTTTCGTCAGCGGCACGCGCTCGCCATCGACGGTCACGCGCCACCCTGGCGCGAAGACCTGACTCGATTCGATGCGCGTCCGTTTTGCCGCGTCGATGTCGAACTCGAGACGCGCCGGTGATTTCTGCGCGATCGTGCCGATCCGGGCGTCGCCGAAGAAATGGCGATTCCAGCGCGCGGCTTCGAAGAGTTTTCCATCGGGACCCTCGTAGCGCAGCAGCCATGACGGCGATGGCGTGACGGCCGGATCGGTGAGCAGGAAGCGGACGCCGAGGAAGGCGAGCTCGGGGCGATCGAGATCCTGGATGCGGCGGACGTCGCTCGTGTCCTGCACGGCGATGCGCTCGAAGAATTGCGAGTACGAGCTCAGCGCCATCGGATCGCTGCCGCGGATGTCCTCGAATCCGTATTGCGCCGCGGCGTTGGGAAGGAACGTCCAGTCGTGACCGGCGATGCGCGATGGCTCGCCGCGCGAATGAGTCGCCAGCGCGTCGAGGATGCGCAGCTTCGGTCGATACCAGCCGCTGTTGGTGAGCGCGTTGAAGCCGGCGTTGAAAGCGAAGAGCTCGACGAGGATCGCCACGGCGGCCGCGGCCGGTCGTGCGCGGCCGAGCCAGAAGATCAGCAGGGCGATCACACCGAAGCTCGTCGACCAGCCGAGGGTGACGTTCCATTTGGCGTCGAGCAGCCAGATTGCGGCGACGCAAACAAGTAGCGAGGCGAAGGCGATCGGAAGCAGGCGCAGACGATCGACGGTGCGCGCGGCGACGATGCCGGTGAAGAAGGCGATGACGAAGCGGAGGCGGTCGTTGGCCATCAGATTCAACGGCGGAATGGAGTTGATCGTGCGGCCGATCAGCGTCCAGTTCATGGCCACGAGGAAGAGCACGACGATCGCGACGAGAAGAATCACATCGCGCCGTTTGGGCCGCGAGAAAGGCGTCGCCAGAAGCAACGACAGCGGCAGCAGTCCCAGGTAGGTCGGGGCGACGATCGAGTAGTTGTAGATCCATTGCCACGTGCCGCGCGCCGGGTTGCCGAAGCCGTCGGGGTTGAGCAGCAGCCAGGCGAATGCAGTCGGGTATGGCGGATGGGTCACGCCGTGGAGTGTCGCCGCGCGGGTACTGAGCAGGGCCTGTTCTACGACGGGAACCCAGGCCGGCGCAGCAAGCAGCAGTCCGATCAACGCCGCCTTGAAAGGCCGCCAGGAAAACGGCGCCATGCCGATGAGAATGGCGATCCCGATGTGCACCGCGCTTTCGGGATGCCCGCCACTCGCCGCCGCGGCGGTGATGATCGCGAGGAGCACGGTCCAGCGATGCCGCCCATCGCGCACACATCCGCGCACCGCAAACGCGGCCGCGGGAAGCAGCGCGCTGACGCTGGTCATCGGGTAGTAGAGATAGACGGTCTGGAACACCGAGAAAGCGAAGATCGCGCTGCCGAACAGCGCCGCTGCCGGCGACACCTCTTCATCGCGGAGGAACAGGTAGCCGAAGAGCAACGCGACAAAGAGCTTCAGCCCGGCCATGGCTACGAGCTGCTTGGGCAACGCGACGAACAGCGTCGCCAGAAAGAGCGGCCCGAACGGCGCGGACTGGCCGTTGCCGAGGAGCGGATAGCCGGAGAACTGGTGGGGATTCCAGAGCGGCAGTGTTCCCGCGGCCAGCTGCTCCCGCACGACCTGCATCCACGGCAGGATCTGCTTCACCGTGTCGTTCGTGAGCGGATTGCGCGCTTCGCTCACGCCGAGCACGCCGCGATACGGATAGCCGCGCATCACTTCGTCCAAAGGCACCGGCACTTTTTTCGTGAAGACCGCGCCGTGAAGAAATGCGAGCGTGAGGATCATCGCCAGCCCGGCGATCGACCAGGGAAGCGGTGCGTACCAGCGACGGATCGCGAGGACGATCAGGAGCGCGGGGAGGAGGATGCCGGCTAGAACCATAGTCGTTAGTCGTTAGTGGTTAGTCGTTAGTAGAAACCATCGCCACGTCCTACTAACGACTAACCACTAACGACTAACGACTACTCACCGAGCTTCTTCTTCAACTCATACAACGCATTCAGCGCGTCGCGGGGCGCGAGCGAATCGATGTCGAGCTCGCGGAGCGAGTCGATGATCGACTGCTCTTTCGAGGAGAACAGGCCCAGTTGCGAGGCGGGTGGTTTGGGGCCGCGGCGGCGGGTCTCTTCGACGACGTCGCGTTCCTTGCGTTCCAGCGTGTCGAGGATCTCGCGGGCGCGATCGATCACCGAGTGCGGGATCCCGGCGAGCTTCGCCACCTGGATGCCGTAGCTCTTGTCCGCCGATCCTTCCACGACCTTGCGCAGGAAGATGATCTGGTCGTTCCACTCCTTCACCGCCACGTTGTAGTTGGCGACGCGCGTCTTCGTCTTCGCCAGGTCGGTGACCTCGTGGTAGTGCGTGGCGAACAACGTGATGCCGCTGCGCGCGGGGTTGTCGTGCAGGTATTCGATGATCGCCCAGGCCAGCGACAGACCATCGAACGTCGCCGTGCCTCGGCCGACCTCGTCGAGGATGATCAGGGAGCGGTCGGTGGCGTTGTTGAGGATGTTCGCGGTCTCGTGCATCTCCACCATGAACGTCGACTCGCCGCGCGCGAGCTGATCGGACGCGCCGACGCGGGTGAAGATGCGATCGAAGATGCCCAGCCGCGCTTTCGCGGCGGGGACGAACGAGCCCACCTGGTTGAGGAGCACGATCAGCGCGACCTGACGCAGGTAGGTCGACTTTCCGCCCATGTTCGGGCCGGTGATGATCTGGATCCCGTTCGCATCGCGGCGGATGTTCGTGTGATTGGGGATGAAGCGCTCGGTGGTGATCTGCTCGATCACGGGATGGCGGCCATCCTCGATGGAGATCTCCGCGTCGTCGCTCAGCGTCGCCCGCACGAAGCGGTTGCGTACCGCGACCGTGGCCAGCGAGCAGACCGCATCGACGTCGGCGATGGGCCGCGCGGTCGCGAGAATGTCCGGACCGAGCCTGGCGATCGCCGCCAGCAACTCGTCGTAGAGCCGGACCTCGATGGCGATCGACTTCTCTTCGGCGCCGACGATCTTCTCTTCGAGCTCTTTCAGGTCGGGCGTGATGTAGCGCTCGGCGTTGGCCAGGGTCTGCTTGCGGATGTAGTCCGCCGGGGCCTTGGCCAGGTTCGATTTGGAGATCTCGATGTAGTAGCCGAACACCGAGTTGAAGCGGATCTTCAGCGAGTTGATGCCGGTGCGCTCGCGCTCGCGGGTCTCGATCTCCAGCAGCACCGACTTCGAATCGCGGGCGATCGAGCGGAGCTGGTCGAGCTCGGGGTCGACGCCGCCGAGAATGACGTTGCCCTCGCGAACGGACATCGAGGGGTTGGGATCGATGGTCTTCGCGACGAGATCGACGACGGCTTCGAGCGGATCGAGCGACACGCGCAGTTGCCGCAGCAACGGCCCCTGCAGCGGCGTCATGACCTCGCGGAGCTCGCCGGTCATCAACAATGAATCGGCAAGCGTCAGACACTCGCGCGGTGTGGCCGAACGGAGCGTGACCCGCGACGTCACCCGCTCGAGATCGGCGATCTTCTGCATCCGCGCGGTCATCTGCTCGAGAATCGCCCGCGATCTCGTCAGCTCCTCGACGGCGTCGTGGCGGTCGAAGATCGCGCTCGCCGATTTCAGCGGGCGGGTGAGCCAGCGCCGTAGCGTGCGCGTACCCATCGCCGTTTTCGTGGCGTTGACGACGCTCCAGAGCGCGGCGCGCGGACGGCCGGCATCGCGCGAATCGAGGACTTCGAGGTTCTCCAGCGTCGCCGCGTCGAGCTGCAGATAGTCGGCGTCGTTGTCGACGCGCAACGCGCGGACATGCTCGAGGCTCTTCTTGTGGCTCGCGCTCGCGTAACGCAGCGCGCCGCCGGCTGCGGAAACGCGCAGGTCCTGATCTTCGAGACCGAAGCCGCGCAGCGACTGCGTGCCGAAGTGCTTGGCCAGGTAGTCGTGCTGCCCTTCGAAGAGCGACGGCTCGACGTTCGTTGTCGGCAGATGAAGCGCGCTGACATTCGCGCCGCGAGGCACGACCACCTCGCGCGGCGAGAGTCGCGCGACGTCATCGCTCAGACGTGGATCATCGATGGCCCGATATTCGGCAACGAAAAAATCACCGGTGGAGACGTCGAGATACGCCGCGCCGACACATCCGTCCGTGGGGACGAGCGCGAGGAGGTAACAGCTCTCCCGTTCGACGATCGAGCTCTCCGTGGCCGTGCCGGGCGTAACAACCCGCACGATTTCCCGGCGCACGAGCCCTTTGGCGATCGACGCTTCTTCGACCTGGTCGCAGATGGCCACGCGCAGGCCGTGCCGGATCAGTTTGGCGATGTAGCCGTCCGCCGCGTGATACGGCACGCCGCACATCGGCGCCTCGTACTCCTGTCCTTTGTTCCGCGCGGTCAGCACGAGATCGAGGAGCGGCGCGGCCTTCTCCGCATCCTCGAAAAACATCTCGTAGAAATCGCCGAGACGGTAGAAGAGGATCGCGTCCGGCACCTGCCGTTTGATCTCGAAATACTGCTCGAGCATCGGGGTGAGTTTGGTCACGGGGCGCATGATTCGGTAGGCGGTTTGCGGTAGGCGGTATGCGGGGGGGGACGGCTTCCACCGCCTACTGCCTACCGCCTACTGCCTACCGGTTTCCGGAGTCGGAGCAGGGTACCATCCTCGACTTTCAACTCCACCACCAGTGCCTCGCGCAGCCGCGTGTGAGGCACCTTGTCGAGCAGCACCACCCACCGATCCTCGGCCGCCCCCTCCCCCGCCCGCGCCCGCGCGACGTGCACCACTTCGTAGCCGTGCAGGCCGCGCTCGCGCGCAACGTCCACCGCCCGTATCCCCGCCTCGATCGAGAGGATGCGTCCCTTCGGCCGGGACGGATCTTCGAGACCGCGCACGGCGAAGAAGAGGATCGCGCAGACGAGGATCCACGCGGGGTAGAGCAGCCAGAACCGGCGGAACATGGGGCTGTATGATACGGACCGTGACCCGCAGTGAGATCGCCGAAACGCTGGTGACCCTCGTCCGGAAGGAAAAAAACGTCTCCGAGGACCTGCTGCGACCCGAGTTGTCCCTCGCCGACGCCGGCATCGACTCCCTCGACTCCCTGACCATCCTCTTCGCCATCGAGGAGCACTTCAAGATCTCGATTCCAGATGACCGCGCCCGCGCGATCAAAACGTTCGGCGATTTGATCGACGTCGTGCAGGAGCGCGTTCCCGCCACGTGATCCGCGTTTTCATTACCGGTCTCGGAATCGTTTCTCCCTTCGGTCGCGGCAGCGGTGCAGCGCTCGACGCATTGCGCAACGCGCGCAGCGGTGTCCGCGCAATCACCAGCATCGACACCTCCGCGCTGAACTGCCGCATCGGCGGCGAGGTGCCGGCCGAAGCGCAGGAAGGTCTCCATCGCGGGCACGATCGATTCACGCGGCTTGCGCTCATCGCGGCCGAGGAGGCTGCGGCGCAGGCTGGAGACCTCGGCGCGGAGGCCGATCGCATCGGCGTCCTGATCGGCACGGGCCTCGGCGGATGCGAGACCCTCGACAACAGCTATCGCCGTCTCTACGCGGAAGGCGGACGGATTCCGCCGAATGCGATTCCGACGACGATGTACAACGCCGCCGCGGCCGCGGTCTCGGCGAAGCTCGGCGCGAAAGGTCTCGCCTACTCGGTCGTCTCGGCCTGTGCGTCGAGCGCGCATGCGATCGGCCTGGCCATGCAGGCCATCCGCTCCGGTCAGGCCGACGTGGTCATCGCCGGCGGGTCGGACGCGCCGCTCGTGCCGGGGATCATCCGTGGCTGGGAATCGCTGCGCGTGCTGGCCATCGACAACGAGCATCCCGAGGAAGCCTGCCGGCCATTCAGCGCCGATCGCAAGGGCCTGGTCCTTGCCGAGGGGGCGGCGGTTTTCGTTCTGGAGTCGGAGGAGAACGCCCGGCGCCGCGGCGCGGAGTTGATCGCAGAGGTCGTGGGATTCGGCGCGACGAGCGACGCCGGCCACATCACCGACCCCTCGGCCGACGGCGCCGCGCGCGCCATGTCCCTCGCGTTGAAGGACGCGCGGCTGAACGCGGACGACGTCGGGTACATCAACGCCCACGGCACGGCCACGCGCGCGAACGATTCCACCGAGACCGCGGCGATCAAATCCGTTTTCGGCCAGTCCGTACCGCCGGTGAGCTCGACCAAGTCCCTGCACGGCCACGCGATGGGTGCCTCGGGCGCGATCGAGATCGCCGCGTCGATCCTCGCCCTGCGCCAGGGCTTCCTCCCGCCGACCATCAACCTGACCTCGCCCGACCCCGCCTGCGATCTCGACTACGTCCCCAACCAGCCCCGCGATGCCCGGGTCGGCGCGTTTCTTTCCAACTCCTTCGGATTCGGGGGGATGAACGCGGTCGTGGCAGTCCGTTTGCTTCACTCCGCCTGAATGCGGCTCGGAGGCAGGCAGTGATCGTAGAAAAGAAGCACCTCGAGAACTTCACGATTCTTTACGTGGAAGGTCTGATCAAGCTGGGCGAGAGCGCCGAGTTCTTTTCCTCCGCCCTGGAGAACGTGCTCAAGAACGAGAGCACGAACGTCATCATCGACTTCACCAAGATCGATTACATCGACTCGACCGGCATCGGTGAGCTGGTCGGCTACCTCGGCAAGTTCACGGGCCAAAACCGCAAGCTGATCCTGGTCAACCCTTCCGAGCGCATCCTGAAACTGCTCAAGCTGGCCAAGCTCGACGCCGTGTTCAAGATCTACAGCGCGGAAGACGAAGCCATCGCCGCGGAGAGCGGGACGCCCGCTCGCGCTTAATCGCTGCGCTCAGGCATGAGGTATGAGTGATGAGGTATGAGTAGCTTCGCTCTACTCACCACTCGATTACTCATACCTCATCACTCATCACTCAACCTCATGCCTCGTTCCCGGTAGACTTCCAGCGTGTCGGTTCCCCTCACGAACGTCTACCGCGGCCCGTACCTCGAGTCGACGCATCGCGGCTCGATCGCGGTCGTCGACGCGACCGGACGTCTGGTGGCATTCGCGGGCAATCCCGGTCTCCGTTCCTGCCTGCGCTCGGCGGCGAAGCCGTTTCAGGCCATTCCCCTGCTCGAATACGGCGGGGTCGAAGAGTACGACCTGACTCCCGAAGAAATTGCTCTGACCTGCGCGTCGCATGGCGGCGAGCCGGTGCATGTCGGCGCGGCGGCGGCGCTGCTGCGCAAGGGCGAGTTCGACGAGGAAGACCTGCTCTGTGCGCGCGCATCTCCCCTACGACGAAAAGGCCTCCGCCGAGCTGCGCGCGTCGGGCGAGCCGCCGTCGCCGCTGCACAACAACTGCTCGGGCAAGCACGCGGGGATGCTCCTCGCGACGCAGGCGATGGACGTCGCCATCCTCGCGATACATCGACGCCGAGCACCCGCTGCAGCAGTTGATGCGCTCGACCGTCGCCGACTTCGCCGGACTGCAACCGGACGACGTTCCGATCGCGATCGACGGCTGCGGCGTTCCCGCATTCTTCCTCTCGCTTCATCGCGCCGCGTTCGCGTACGCGCAGCTCATGAGCCGCACGCTCGATCGTTACGCCGAGAGCGCGAGCACGATCGTCGACGCCATGACCTCCTTTCCCGAGTACGTCGCCGGCAACTGGAGCATGACCACGCCGCTCATGGCTGCATTCGGCGGCGAGCTGCTGGCGAAGGAGGGCGCCGAGGGGTTTTACGCGATGGCGCTCGCGCCGTCGCTCTGCTCTGAATTGACCGATACCCTCCGCCTCCCCGATGATTGCGCGCTCGGCGTCGCACTTAAGATCGACGACGGCTCGATGGAGCGGGGTCGCAATCCGGTGATCCTTCGTCTCCTCGAGCTCCTCGGAATCGACCTCGATGCGCGGCCGGAACTGATGCCGTACCGGCAGTGGGACCTTCGGAATCACGCGGGAACGACAGTCGGCCAGGTCCGGGCCGAGTTTGAATTGGAGACTCTCTGATGCGGAAAGTATTGATTGTGGCAGCGATGATCCTGGCCTCGTGCAAAACCGTGGGCGTCTCCATGACCCCCGGCGGATATGCCGAGGTTTCCCCGACCATCGCCAACGAAATGATTCTCGACTCGAGGCAGGTGGTCATCCTCGACGTCCGCCCGGCCAGCGAGTACCGCGGCCCGGAAGGGCACGTCGCCGGGGCGCTCAGCGCTCCGATGGACACCATCGAGCGGCAGCTTCCCGAGCTCCTTCCCTATCAGAACCAGACCGTTCTCATTTACGGCACCGGGGATACCGAGGGTGCCGAAGCCGCCCGTCTTCTGATCGTCGCCGGCTTCCGGAACGTGGTCCACATCTCGGGCGGACTCCGGGCCTGGATTGAACACGGGTATCGGACTGTTAACGCGCACCAATGAAACGAGCCCTCGTCTTTTCGATCGCGTTCCTTCTCTCCAGCACCGCCGCCCAGGCCCAGGCCAAAGATCCGCTGACGCCGCTCCGCGGTTACCTCGCCCGCGTGCTGCCGAAGTGCCCGGGCGGAGTCATCACCATCGAGCCGCTGAACGCGCCGGTGAAGAACTTCAATGTCTACTCGGTGACCCTGCGGTCCAGCGACCAGTACTGCGGGACTCAGAAGTACGTCCTCCACTCGCCGGTCACCCAGCAGGTCCTGATCGGCAGCGTCGTCGAGCTGCCGTCGAACGGAAAGCCGGCCAACGTCCGCATCGCGGATGAGGCCGGCCGCCTGCTCAAGAAAGAGCTGGCCGTCACCGTCGCGCCGTTTCCTCTCCCGGACGGACTGAAGGCGGTCACCATGACCCGCGCGACGCCGTACGGACCGTTCGCGCTGTCCGGTTTCCTCGATGCGTCGGAGACGATCATGATCGTCGGCTGGCGGGGCAACCTGAAGACCGATCCGACCGAGACGCTACGCCAGACCCTGAAGACGGAAACGGCCGTGCGCCGCGGGAAGAAGGACTCGAAGGTCGAGATCATCGAGCTGTCCGACTTCCAGTGCCCGACCTGCGCGCATGCGCACGAGAAGGTCGAGCCGATCATCAAGAAAGGCCTCGGCAACATCAGCTACGTGCGCATCGACCTGCCGCTTTTCGAGAATCACCAGTGGGCGATCCCCGCCGCGCTCGGCGCGCGCGCGATTCAGCGCGTGGCCCCGGCAAAGTACTGGGCGTACGTCGACTACGTCTTCAAGAACCAGGAAGCGATCGGCAAGCAGCCGTTCGACAAGGTGATCGAGGACTTCGCCGAGGACAACGACATCAGCTGGGCGGCCATCAAGCCGATCTACACCTCGAAAGAGGAGCGCCAGGCGCTGCTCGATCAGGTCAGCCGCGCGTATTCACTGGGAATCGCGTCGACCCCGACGTTCATCGTGAACGGCCAGGTCATGGGCTTCGGCCCGAGCGGCGAGTTCACGCTGGAAGCGATCAGGACGGCGATCGGGACGCCCGCGCCGGCGAAGGCACCGGCGAAACCGGCGGCGAAGAAGAAGTAGCGTCCTAAAACAACCCGAAACTGATCTTCGCCGCGTAGCTCCGCTCTTCCGCCTGGGTCACCTCGACGATGATCTTCGGGATCATCAGCGAGATCCGCACTCCCGCGGTGTAGCGGTTGAAATCCGACTCGTGGACCAGCGGCGGCACGGCCACGAGCGTCGGCTCATTGTGAAACGGCTGCGCGGTCGTCTCGGCGCGCATGCGGCCGATCGCACCGTACGGCGTGATCGGACCGAAGCCTTTGGAGAGAAAGAGCTCCACGCCGTAGGTCGTAGCCTGGAAGTTATCGACGCCGCGCAGCTCCGAGTACGCACCGCGCACCGTCAGCGAAGGCACGGCCACCCCTCCGCGGATGATCGGCACATCGACGGCGCCACCGATGATCGAGACGTCGCTGTCCTGGATCTTGGCGTACGACGCCGAGACCGTCGCCACCGACAAACCCTTCGACGCCACCAGCTTCGGCACGGCCACGTAATTGCTGACCGTGAAGTCGTCGCGGACCGCGTTCTTCCAGTAGTCCGCGCCCGTGTCGACCGGCACCGCGGTCACGGCGACGCCGATGTCGAACCCCAGCAATCCGCGCGCGGACGCCGGCTCGACGGGCGTCGCGTAAATGCCCTGGGCCATGATCCGGGAGAACTTCGCGAAGTCCTCCTCGCTGATGTGATCGAAGACGAAATCGCTCTGCGCCTGCAGCGGCGCGGTAATCGCCAGAATCAGAAAAGCTGCGAGATGAAGTCGTTGCTTTGCAGAAACCCCGCGGCCGTGAAGGCGACCCGCCCCTCCGCCCGCCGCAGCCACCCTTCCGTCAGTCCGCGTTCGCTCCATGCAATGCCCTCCTGCCCGCACAGCTCCACGAGCTCGTCATAGTTTATGCCGCTGGTTCGCCGCAGACTCAGGAACAGGGTCTCGCGCCGCGCTTCGTCGCCGCCCAGGGTCTCGCTGAAGTCGCGCGCCTCGGGTGAGGCAGCGATGTAGCGGCGGATGTCGCGCGTATTCGCGAATCGCTTGTCGTCGATGAACGAATGCGCGCCGAGACCGAAGCCGTGATACTCGCCACGAGTCCAGTAGCGGAGGTTGTGGCGGCATTCCTCACCGGCTCGCGCGAAGTTGCTGATCTCGTACTGGCCCAGGCCCGCGTTGCCGAGGTAGTCGATGGCGTCGATGTAGAGATCGGCGACGTCGTCATCTTCGGGCAGGGTCACCCGCTCGCG
Source organism: uncultured Acidobacteriota bacterium (assembly GCA_963822445.1). Classification (GTDB taxonomy): domain Bacteria; phylum Acidobacteriota; class Thermoanaerobaculia; order Gp7-AA8; family Gp7-AA8; genus QHVT01. Next base: position 143,122 of record CAWGHO010000001.1, read on the forward strand.
CGCGACCTGCACCTGCAGCGGCGTCCGCTCTTCCAGATCGAGCATGTACAGCGACAGGTGTCCCGCGCCGAGATCCACCGCCGTCGCGAGCGTTTCCCGAAACGACGCGCGCGTTTGCGCGGGCAGCCCGAGGATGAGATCGAGGTTGGTGCGGACGCCGCTTTCCGCCGCTACGCGAACTGCGTCGATCGCCGCGCCGCGGTCGTGCACGCGTCCGATCGCGATCAGCTCTTCATCGTGAAAGGACTGCACGCCGATGGAGAGCCGGTTCACGCCGAGCTCGCGCCAGGCCGCGATGCTGCCCGCATTCACATCCTCGGGATTGGCCTCCATCGAGACTTCGGCATCCTCCGAAACCGCAAAGCGCTCGCGCAGGCGCGAAAAGATCCGTCGCAGGTTGTCGAGGCTCGTTCGCGACGGTGTTCCTCCACCGAGGTAGATCGTGTCGGCGGTCCGGCCATCGCCTCGCGCATCGATCTCCCGCAGCACCGCCTCGACGTACGCGTCCTGCAAAGCGAGATCGGTGGAGATCGCGAACGCGCAGTAGGTGCAATGGGTGGTGCAGAACGGCAGGTGTACGTAGAGGCCGACGGGCATTGGCAGTCCTTTATAATCGCCGCGATGTCCTCGGATTCCCCAACTGACGCTTCCACCCCCGCCCCGCGCCGCCGCAGGCGCCTGCTCTGGACGCTCCTCGGCGCCATGATTCTCGTCGGCCTGCTGCCGCTGGCCATCTCCCACTTCATCCTCATCCGCATCAATCGGGATTCGATGATGACGCTGGAGAAGAAGTACCAGAGCCGCTCCGCGGTCTCGATCGCCAACGACATCCAGAATCTCTACTCGAACAACCGCCAGCAGCTGGCCAAGATCGCCGGAAGCATGCGCTCCCTGCAGAAGGCCCTCGGCACCGATCCCTTCCTATCCGCGAACGACTGGATGGGCGACTACATCACCAACGACAGCGACCTCATCGCCATCCGCGCGCTGAACACGGCAGGTCAGGGTGCCGAGGCTGTTCCGGCGGATCTCACGCCCGCGGTGCTGGCCGAGATGATCCAGGCCCGCGACGTCGCCCTCGCCGGACAGGCGTCGACGGGACGCGTTCTCGATCTGACGCCGACCCATCCCGTGCTGGTCATGTCCGTTCCCGTATTCGATCAGGGCAAGCAGGTCATCGGCGCGATCGTGGGGCTGGTCAGCCTGCGCCGGATCGTCGATCGCATTCGAGAAGAAGGCAAAGGCGGGGTGACCGCGTTCGTCGTCGATGGCGAGGGCAGAGTCCTCATTCACAGCGAGCCGAGCGTTCAGGTCGGCCACCCGAATTTCTCGCATCTGAAGCTCGTGCAGGACTTCAAGCGCGCGCCGGCGCCGGTGCGTCTGACCGAGTCGTATGTGGACAAGCAGACCGGCGGCGGAACGAGCGTCATCGGCACCGTCGCTCCGGCGGCGTCGAATCTTGCCGTGATCGTGCAGAAGCCGGAGTCCACCGCGTTCGCTTCCGTCGATCAGATGGTCAGCGCGACCTGGCAGTGGGGCGCGATCGCGCTGATCCTGGCGATCATCGCCGCGATCTTCTTCGCTTCGGGCATCGCCCGCCCGATCCGCGCGCTCGCGCAGCGGAGTCACGAGATCGCCCAGGGCAACTACCAGCAGCGCGTCGAGCTGAAGACGCAGAACGAGATCGGCGAGCTGGCCGACAACTTCAACACCATGTCCGAGTCGATCGAGCACGCGGTCGAGCAGCTGAAGAAGGCGGCGCAGGAGAATCACCTGCTCTTCCTCAACTCGGTGCGCATGCTCGCCGCGGCGATCGATGCGAAGGATCCGTACACGCGCGGACACTCGGAGCGCGTGGCCCGCTACTCCATCGCCATCGGAAAGAACCTGCAACTGCCGCAGAAAGAGATGCTGAACCTGCGGATCAGCGCGCTGCTGCACGACGTCGGCAAGATCGGCATCGACGACCGCATCCTCCGCAAGCCGGGCGCGCTTAGCGATGAAGAGTTCGAGATCATGAAAGGCCATCCCGCGAAAGGGGCGGCGATCATGAGCGGCGTCGCGCAGCTCATCGACATCATCCCGGGCATGAAGTACCACCACGAGAAGTGGAGCGGCGGCGGATACCCGGAAGGTCTGGAAGGCGAGCAGATTCCGATGCAGGCCCGCATCGTGGCCATCGCCGACACGTTCGACGCGATGACGACCAACCGGCCGTATCAGAAGGCGATGGAGATCGGCTACGTGGTCGAGAAGATCAAGAGCTTCGGCGGAACTCGCTTCGATCCGCGCGTGGTCGAGGCGTTCGTCAACGGCGTGAAGCGCGGCGACATCCAGATCGAAGAACAGGTAAGAGGCGCGGCCTGACCGGGCTCGTCCTCCTCGGTGTAGTGTGGGCCTCCGGCCTACTTCCGCTCCCCGCCGCCCAAGGTAGGCCGGAGGCCCACACTACACCGGCGAAGTCCGCGTGCGACCGGAGCGTCTACTACATCCTGCGCGGGCAGTACGACGCCGCGCTCCGCCAGCTCGACGGCGCGAAGACGAGCGGTGCATCGCCGGCGGCGGTCGAAAATCTCCGCGGCCTCGCGCTGCTGATGAAAGACGACGCCGCGAAGGCGTTGACGACGTTCGATCGCGCGCTGCAACTGGATTCGAAGCTGTCCGAGGCTCGGTTGAATCGCGGCCTCGCTCTTCTGCGTCTCGGAAAGTTCGCGGAATCGTCAGCCGAGATGCAGAAAGTGTTCGCCGATGAGACCTCACCCGTTCGCGCCGACGCGGCGTATCACAACGCCATCGCTCTCGATCGCCTCGGCCGCGCTTCCGATGCCGAAGCCTGGCTCGATCGCGCGCTGAAACTGAACGCGAAGCTTGACGCGGCGTTGCTCTACGCGGGGATGCTGCGCGAGCGTCGCGGCGATCTGCAGGGCGCGGGACGCGCGTATCTCGAGTACCTCAAAGCGCATCCTGAGTCGGCACTGGCCATGCTCCGCTTCGGCATTTCGGCACAGAAGTCGGGCAGCATCGAGGTGGCGAAGTCATACCTGCAGCGCGTCGTGCAGCTCGCGCCCGGATCGCCGGAAGCGATCGAGGCCCGCAAGTACCTGGTGATGTGGGAGTGACGTGTTCAACCTGATCCTGAACGAGATGCTGGTCACCACGCGCGGCGCGCTGGCGGCGCTCTTCCTCGATTACGAGGGCGAGACGGTGGAGCTGGTCTGCGACCGCGATCTCAACGACCACGACCTCCGCATCCTCGGCGCCTACCAGGGCATCTTCCTCGGCCAGCTCCGCAACCTGTGTTCGCAAGCCGACGCCGGCGAGCCCCAGCGCTTCAAGATCGAGTTCCGCGAGACCCGCGTCCTGAGCTTCGACGTGAAGGACGGCTACTACATCGTCCTCCTCGTCGACGCGACGGCAAACGAGGGAATGGCGTGGCGGAAGCTGGAGAAGTGTAGGGAGAGGTTGCTGGTCGAGATGTAGGTTTCGGGGTTCCGGGGTTGCGAGGTTCCGGGGTTGTCCTCGCAACATCGCCGAACCTAACGCCGAGCTCCTACCCCGTAACCCCGTAACCCCGCAACCCCGTAACTACGATTCCAGCGCCTCCAGCGTCCCCAGAATCGTCTCGATGCGATCGCGGATCTCGCCGCGCTCCTTCCGGAACCGCTCGTGTTCTTCTTCGAGTGATTCCAGGCGCGAGGAGGTCTGGTCGGAGTCTTTCACCTGCGACTCGAGCTCTTCGACGCGGGCTCGGAGCTGGTCGCGTTCTTTGCGCAGTTCCTGGATGGTGGCGACGGCTTTTTCGACGCGGTCCCCGAGGCGGCTGAGGATCTCGGCTTCTTCGATTCCGGGGAGCGCGGACTGATCGTTGTCTCTGGTCTTCTTCATGGCGGCGCGGATTCTAGTGCAGCATCACCATCCGGTGGCTACGTGAATGTGCGCGTCGGAGGGTCCGGGCGTCCACTCGCTGAAGAGAAAGCGGCCGTCCGGCAGAACGTCGAAGTATCCGACGTCCGCGCCGGCCCGGAAAAGATCCGCGGTCACGACGTCGTCCCAACGTCCGGCGCGCGGCCTGGCGCTGACGAACAGGTTGTCGGGCGTGACGTAGATCAGCTCGCCGTTGCCGTTCCACTGCGGGCTGTAACCGCCGCGGTTCGAGATCCGCGCCCGTTCCGCGGTGGCCAGGTCCAGCACGTAAATCTCAGCGGTCCCTGTCGGGTCGGACACGAACGCGAACCGCCGCCCGTCGGGCGAGATCTTTCCGAAATTTTCATTGAACTCGCTGCCGAGAATCGTCTCCGATTGCCCACTTCCGTCGAGCGTCGTGCGAATGATGTCGCGCTGCGTTCGCGGCTCGTTCGACATGTAGTAAAGCGCCTTTCCATCGGGCGACACGGCCATGGGTATCTGAAAGTTGCCCGGTGCGATGATGCGCGCCGGCCGCGTCTCCGACAGCGCCTGGCGGACCAACCGGGGAGTGCTCCCCGTACTCTGCCCATAGATCAGCGAGCGGCCGTCCGGCGTCCACAGCGGTTGAACCTCCATCCCCGGATCGCTGGTGAAGCGCTCCCGGACCCCGCGGACGAGATCGTAGATCCAGATGTCCGCCAGACCGGTCGCCTGCGCGCGGACGCTTACCGCGGCCCTCCGGCCGTCCGGGGAGACATCCATGCCCAGGAGCCGGATGGTGTCGTCGACGACGCGCAGCTCCGTCCCCTGACGGTCGGCGATCAGCAACCGCTCCGCGATCGTGTTCGAGGTGTACACCACCGTCCCGTTTTGCGACACGTCGAATGCCGCTCCACCGGCCGGGAGGAAGAACGCGACCTGGTCGGCAATCACGGACGGATCTCCGCTCAGGCCTTTGCCGACCTCGAAGCGCTGCCAGAGCAGCTTCCCATCCCGCACGTAGAGCAGCCGATCGCCGCTGGTGCGGGCAACGGACACGTTCGTGAGGATCGGTGAGCCCGCCGGGGAATCGAGACTGGCGATCATCAGCTTCCGCACCATCGACCCGCCGAGCAGGGAGAGGTAAAGGAAGTGTTTCCCGTCCTCGAGGAGATACGGCCAGCCATGTGCCGCCTCGCCAGCCGACGCATCGAGCTTCGTGACCGCAACCGCTTCGCCCCCGGCCGCCGGCACGCGATAGACCAGGGGGCGCCCACCCGGCCGGTCGGTGAAGAGGATCGTGTCCCCCCGCCATGACGCGACCGCTCCGTTCGATTTCACGTCGCAGAGCGCGAAGGGAGTGCCGTCCGGCAACTTCCTCTTCCAGAGCTTCCCTCCGGCGCTGTAGCCCAGCCATGCGCCGTCGGGCGACCAGAACACACCGGTCGCATCGGCGGTGCCTTCGACCTTGTGCACGGCTGGCGAGTCGAGTGAGCGCAGGAAGATCGAAGTCTCGCTCCCTGTGTAAGCAACGAACGCGATCCTCGACCCGTCGGGCGAGATCGCCAGCGCGTTGGTCTCACCGCCGAACGGCAACAGGCGCGCGCTCGGCGGAAGGAGAATGCTGAATCGGCCGGTCGTCGTCGCGGCCGGTGCCGGTGCGGTCCGCCGCGCGATGAACCAACCGGTAAGTCCCGCGGCCACCGCGATGAGCGGGAGAACAACGACCATCGGCAAACGAACGCGCGAACGCGTGGTTGCAGGTTGCGCGGATGCCGACGGATCGCTGATCCACCGCAGCTCGCGCCCGAGGTCGTGTGCGGATTGCCAGCGGTCATCGGGATTCTTCTCCAGCGCGGTTCTCACGACGCGATCGAGGAGCGGCGATCCGACCGCACCGGACGGAGGATCAGCGGAAAGGATCGATGCGATCAGCGCGGCCTGGGTGCTGCCCGAGAATGGCCGTCGACCCGTGGCCATCTCGAACAGGATCACGCCCAGCGAAAAGATGTCGCTGCGATGGTCGACCTCCTTCCCCTCGACATGCTCCGGCGACATGTAGGGCAAGGTTCCGACGATCGTTCCTTCGGCGGTGAGCGGATCCCGTCGCGTGACCGTTTCCGATTGCCCCGAAGACTCGCGCGGCGCCTCGACCAGTTTGGCCAGGCCGAAGTCGAGAAGTTTCGCGCCGCCCGCCGTGATCATGATGTTGCCCGGCTTCAGATCGCGATGGGCGATCCCGCGGCGATGCGCGTGATGGAGCGCCTGGGCGATCTCCGCGCCGTAGCGCACGACCTGTGTCAGCGGCAGTGGGCCTCGGGAGAGTTTGTCGGCGAGCGTCTCCCCTTCCAGGTACTCCATGACCAGGTAGTCGACGCCGTCGTGATGGCCGATGTCGTACAGCGCGCAGATGTTGGGATGGCTCAGACCGGAGATCGCCTTGGCCTCGCGATCGAACCGGGCCCGCATCGTTCCCGAGGCGATGACCGGCGGCAGCACCTTGACCGCGACGGTCCGCTCGAGGCGCGTGTCGCGAGCGCGATAAACCTCGCCCATGCCGCCCGCGCCGATCGGCGAAAGGATTTCGTACGGGCCGAGGCTCGTGCCGCTTGCGAGATTCACGTGTAGGCCGATGATATCCGCTCGGTGTGGTGCAGGCCTCCGGCCTGCCTTCGGGCGGGAGGACAAGGCAGGCCGGAGGCCTGCACCACACCGGCTAGAACGTCACCCGCGCCAGCACGCCCTCGGCGGCATCGTGCGGGTTGTTCTTCTTGCGGAGCACGTCCTCGAGCAGCGACTCGTACTCCTCGCGCGTGACCGTCCCGCCGATGAGTCGCTCCATGAACCGCTCTTTGAGGTGCGTCTCGATGCGGATGCGCACGCGATCGCGGTTGCGGCGATCGAGCTCGCCCGAAGCGGCGAGGTAATCGAAGTGCTTGATCAGCGCTTCATCGAGCTCGGTGATGCCCTGACCCTTCGAAGCCACGGTCTTGACGATCGGCGGGACCCAATCCCCATGCTCTTCGACCAGCGACATCATCATCGTCACTTCGGTCACGGTCTTGTCCGCACCGGGGCGGTCGGCCTTGTTGACCACGAAGACATCGCCGATCTCCATGATCCCGGCCTTGATCGCCTGAATGTCGTCGCCCATCCCCGGCACGAGCACGACCACGTTGGTCTGCACGGTCCGGACGACTTCCACTTCGTCCTGTCCGACGCCGACGGTCTCCACCAGCACGACGTCGAAGCCGGCCGCATCGAGGATGTCCACGACATCGTTCGTCGCGCGGGCCAGACCGCCGAGAAAACCGCGCGTGGCCATGGAGCGGATGAAGACGCCGCGATCGGTGTACAGCTCGGCCATGCGGATGCGATCGCCGAGAATCGCGCCGCCGGTAAACGGCGAGGTCGGATCGACGGCGATGATGCCGACGCGCTTGTCCTGCGTGCGGTAGTACTTCGCGATCGCCGCGACGAGCGTCGATTTGCCCGCGCCCGGCGAGCCGGTGATACCGATGATCCGCGCGCGGCCGGTATCCATGTACAGCTGCGCGAGCAGCGACGTCACGGACGGGTCGTTCGACTCGACGAGCGAGATCGCCTGCGCCAGCGCGCGGTAGCGGCCCGAGCGGATTCCGGCGGTCAGCTCGCGGGTATCGGTCATGAGAGGACCGAGTCAGAAATGCAAAATGCAAAATGCAAAATGCAAAAAGGTTGAATCGCTAGTTTTTCATGGACTTTTTGCATTTTGCATTTTGCATTTTGCATTTCCTCACCGCCCGGCGAGCAGGTTACGCGCGATGACCACCCGCTGAATCTCCGACGTGCCTTCCCCGATCGTGCAGAGCTTGACGTCGCGGTAGTACTTCTCGGCCGGGAACTCCTTGATGAAGCCGTAGCCGCCGAAGATCTGCACGCCTTTCTCGGTCGCGCGAACGGCAACCTCGGACGCGTACAACTTCGCCATCGCCGAGAACTGGGTGACCTTCTCGCCGGCATCCTTCACAGCCGCGGCGCGATGGGTCAGCAGACGCGCGGCCTCGATCTCCGTGGCCATGTCCGCGAGCATGAACTGGATGGCCTGGAAGCTCGAGATCGGCTGGCCGAACGCGGTGCGCTGCTTCGAGTAATCGCGGGCCGCCTCGTACGCGCCACGGGCGATGCCGATGGCCAGCGCGGCGATGGAGATACGCCCGCCGTCGAGGACTTTCATCGCGTCGATGAAGCCGTAACCGATCTCGCCGAGGCGATTGGCGTCGGGGACGCGGCAATCCTCCATCACCAGTTCCGCGGTGTCGGACACGCGCATCCCGAGCTTGTTCTCTTTCTTGCCCGGGCGGATGCCTTTGCGATCCATCTCGATGGCGAAGGCGGTGATGCCGTGCTTCTGATCGTTGCGATCGGTGACCGCGAGGACGACGGAGATGTCCGCGTAAGTCGCGTTGGTGATGAAGTTCTTCGTGCCGTTGAGCACCCAGTCATCGCCATCTTTGACGGCCATCGTGTTCATGCCCGAGGCGTCGCTGCCCGAGCCGGGCTCCGTCAGGCCCCAGGCGCCGATCCATTCGCCGGACGTCAGTTTCGGGAGCCATTTCTTCTTCTGCTCGTCGTTGCCGGCCAGGTAGATGTGGCCGGTGCCGAGGGAGTTGTGGGCGGCGACGCTGAGGGCGAAGCCGCTGTCGATCACGGCGAGCTCTTCGATGACGTTCGAGTAGTCGATGTACGACAAGCCCGCTCCGCCATACTCCTCGGAGATGGTCACGCCGAGCATCCCCAGCCCGCCGGCGCGCTTGAACGTATCTACCGGGAAATGCTGGGCTTCATCCCATTCGGCCAGGCTCGGTTTGATCTCGCTCTCGGCGAAATCGCGCACCATCTGCTGGATCTGCAACTGCTCGTCGGTCAGACGAAAGTCCATTCTCGAAGGCTCCTGAGTTTTCTCGGCGAGGGCGGCGGGTCAGGTGGAAACTGGGGCCGCGGAACAAGGCCGGGGCCGCGATTCTAGCGCATTCAACGAAACGCGCTTCGGGTGCGTATCATCGAGTTATTACGAGTGCCCCCAGGAGCCGATGACCCGCTTTCTCGCCGTAGTCCTTTCCCTCGCTTTCGCCGCCCATCTCCGCGCCGGGACCGCTGATTTACGGGTCACGATGGCCGGGCCCGACCGGGTCGATCCGGGCAAGACCTTCTCCGGGAGCGTCACCGTCGAGAATGCCGGCCCGGACGCGGCGCCGAAAATTCAGGTGATCGGCTCGGCGTATCCGGAGGTTCAATGAAACGTCTCCTGCTCGTACTGCTCTTCGCGACCGCGGCCGCGGCCGCCGCGCAGACAGCGGACATCGCGACCAGTATCGAAATCACATCCATGCCCACTCCGCCGCGCCCCGGCGACATCGTCACCTGGCGAGCGACGGTCCGGAACAACGGACCCGACGCCGCGACGAGCGTCGTGTTCAGGTCGACGCTGACGTTCAACCGGACCTGCACGGACCAGATTCTGGCCATTCTCGCGGCGGGCGAGAGCCGCACCGTCGATTGCAGCCTGCCCCTGCCGGAGGAAACGTCCGGCGTCATCGAGGTCCTCGGTGCTTCGCAGGATGTGATCGATCCCGATCTGCAGAACAACCACACCCGGTTCGGTTTCGAGCTGTCGACGCCGCCCGATCTCTTCATCAACACCTTCCCGCCCCAAGTCGTCGACGCCGGTCTGCCGTTCGAGCTCCGCGTCTTCTACGGAAATCTGGCGAAAACCACGGCCACGGGCGTGGAGATCCAGATTCAGATTCCCGGTCTCGGCTCGGTTCTGAAAATGCCGGAGAACTGCACCGCATCTGGCCAACTGATCACGTGCAGGATCGGCGATGTCGCCGGCGGCCCGAGCCGTCTGGATTTCACCCTCGTCGCGCCGGACCAGTCCGCGCAACGCCTGCAGGTCGCTGCAGCGATCTACGGCGCCGAGAGCGATCTCGAGCCCGAAACGAACTACGCCGAGCGCGCAACCACGACTTACCGCACGTTCTTCGTGACCACGACCGCTGACGACGGACATGGCTCGTTGCGCCAGGCCCTGCACGACGCGAACGCCGGCTGTCGCGATCCGAATCCGCCCTGCAAGATCGCCTTCCGCATTCTGAACGCCGGCACGAAATGGTTGACCATCCGGCCCGAGTCGCCGCTGCCCGTGGTGAACGTTCCGGTCGCCATCGACGGAGCGGTCCAGGCGGCGTACATCAGCGATTCGAATCCCGATGGACCGGAGATCGAGATCAGCGGCGAGCGCGTGCGCGAGGGCAGCGGCATTCAGTCATCGCAGGTCTGCCTGATCGTCCGCGGCCTCACCATCAACGGCTTCCCCGCCAGCGGAATCCACCTCGGCGGCGGCGGTTGCAGCGAACAGCAGATCGTCGAAGGAAACTACATCGGCACCGATCCGACAGGGATGCGTGCCATTCCGAACATGCGCGGCATCACCTCCACCGGTCCATGGGGAGGCGATCCCTCCCCGATCCGCAACAACATCATCAGCGGCAACACGCGCTCGGGCCTCTTCATCCATTCGGGTGAATTCCGCATCGAGAAGAACATCATCGGACTGACTCGCGATCTGAAATCGGGCCTCGGCAACGGCGCGAGCGGCATCTACCTCGGACCGGAGTCGAACGGCACCGACGTCTTCGACAACTACATCGGCTTCAATCAACACTTCGGCATTTCCCTCGATCGCGGCGCCGGCTATCGATCGATTCGCGGCAACTCCTTCCAGGCGAACTGGAACCTGGCCATCGATTACGGCCTCGATGGACCGACCGCGGACGTTCCTGACTTCAGCACGTCGGATCGTCCCGTTCGCCGACCGACCATCGGCCTCGCCTTCTACGACACCGCGGTGAACAAGACCCTCATCGTCGGCGTCACGGAAACGAATCCCGATCGGCATCAGGTCTGGGTCGATCTCTACGCGAACGACGAACCGGACGACAGCGGCTACGGCGAGGGGCAGTACTTCCTCGGCACCACCCAGGCCGATTCGGACGGTCATTTCCGTTTCGTGATCGACGGCCGCCCGCCCGGCCCGTGGATCGCCGCGACGACGACGCGCGTGAACATCATCGGCTTCGGACGCGCGCCCGAGCCGGAAGGGATTCACGGAAGCGGCCTGGTGTCGACGACCTCGGAGTTCAGCAGAACGGTCTTCGTGGTGGAGTGAGGCGTAAACTCATTTCATGGCACGCTGGCCCACCGTCCTTACGCTCGTTCTCTGGGCCCTGCCGCTTTCCGCCAGTGATTCGAAGACGGCCGCCGAGGATTACGCGCGGCTGCAGAAGTGGAAGTTCTCCGACGCCGTTCCGCTGCCTGCCGCCGTGACGATTACTCGCGACACGGCATCGTGGACGCTCGACTCCGGCACCGTCCGCCTCATGGAACCGCTTCCCGACGGCACGATCACCGGAGTCGTCTTCGAGGGATCGGGCCGCTTTCGCATGTCCGTTCCCGACCGTTACGAGGGCGCGCAGCTGAAGCGATTCACCGGCAAGCGCGAGGTCGAAGGAATCGATCAGCCGTTCACCCAGCTGATCGTGCGCACGTCCGATCCGGCGATCGCGAAGCTCTTCCCGGCCGCGACGGGCGGATACGCGGCATTTCCGCTCGCGCAGAAGCGACACGAGTTCTGGATCGAGCAACTCCGCCGCGACACCGACGCGGCCATCATCGCGGCGATGCTCAATCCGGGCATGACCGAGCTGGCCATCGACGCGAAGACGGCGGACTTCGACTGGCTGATGTACGAGTACGACTCGTGGCGCACCGAAGAGATTGCACTTTCGAAGTGGCGCGGAACGTATCGCGAGACCTGGATTAGTCTCGATCGGGCCGAGCATCGGCAGCCGAGCGGACGTCCGGGCCGGCCACACGATCACGCTGCGCTGCTGCACGTCGATGTGAAAGCCGATCTGACCCGCCGTGCCAGAGGCGGCGAAGTCGGATTTCACGGCCAGCACGCCATCAACGGCGAGTATCTCGTCGACGCGACGTATGCCGCGACGAAGACTCCGCTGAACGCGCTACGCGTCGACCTCTTCGCAACGGTGCGCGACCTGAAGATCACCGACGACGACGGAACGCCGGTCGCGTTCCTGCGGGACCACATCGGCAAGCGCTCGGTGAACATCGGCAACGTCGTTCACGACGACGAGCTGGTGATCATTCTGCCCACGCTGTTGCAGCCCGGGCAGAAACGCACGCTCCACTTTTCCTACAACTGGGAAAGCGCGAACTACGCGCCGGGCGGTCCCTGGTATCCGATGATCGCCGAAGCTCTGCCCCAGTACCACACGGCGCGGCTCGAGCTCACCGTCAACAGGAAGAACGAAGCACGGGCCATGGGCCGCCTCGAAAAACGCTTCGAGAGCGACAACAGCGAAACCACGGTCTGGGTGATCGACAAGCCGGCCAAGGTCGTCACGTTCTCGACGGCCACCCGCTTCGAGGAAGTGAAGCTCGAGGTCCAGGGCATTCCGCCGGTGATCGCGTTCGGCCCCGACTTCCAGCTCGACAACCGCGACAAGATCCGCAACGTCGGCGCCGACGTCGCCAACAGCATGCAGTTCTTCCAGAACCTCCTCGGCGATCGCCTCGAGGTCCCGCAGTTCTACGTGACCAGCATCGCCTCCGGTCACGGCCAGGCCTTCGACGGCTTTTTGCACATGAGCGAATTCACGTTCGCCGTCGATCAGCCCGGCGCCTCGGAGCTCTTCCGCGCGCACGAAGTGGCGCACGAATGGTTCGGTCACAAGATCGGCTGGGGCTCGTATCGCGATCAGTGGCTCAGCGAAGCGTTCGCCGAATACGCGGCGATGATGTTCGTGCAGGGCTTCGTCAAGGGCGGTGCCAGACATTTCGACGAGATCCTCCGCTCGTATCAGGGCATCCTGAAAGGCGAGCCGTTCGCCGGCGGATTCTCGAAGTTCAACCGTCCGACCCTGGCGGCGGCGAACATGGATCGCGGCGAGCGCTCGCGCATCGGGCCCATCGGTCACGGCGGCCGCGCCACGACTTCCGAGGTGCCGGGCTACCTGCTGCAGAGCTACTTCAAGGGCCCGATGGTCCTGCACATGATGCGCATGATCCTCGGCTTCAAGACCGGCAACGACGATCTCTTCATCAACATCCTTCGCGATTACGTGCAGCTCGCGAAGGGCAAGGATGCGACGACGGACGACTTCCGCCGCATCGTCGAAAAGCACGTCGGCCCGGGCTGGGAGGGCTTCTTCGACTCCTGGGTTTACGGCGCGGAAATCCCGTCGTACACCTGGAACTACGCGGTCGCGCCGGCCGAGAACGGATTCAACCTGACCATCAACGTGAACCGGCGGGAGGTGTCGCCGGCCTTCATGACCATCATCCCCGTGCGGGTCGAGTTCGACGGCGGCCGGGTCGGTTACGTGTTTCTCGTGAACAAGGACGACCAGCAGACCGTGACGCACAAAGTGCCGTCGAAGCCGAAAAACGTCGTCTTTGCACCCGATTACTCACTCCTGGCCTCGGTCCGTCGCGAGTAGAATTCGACCAAATCATGAAGCCCCGGACCCTCGCACTTTTCTTCCTTCTCGCCGCGCTGTCGTTGCCGATGCTTGCTGCAAACCGAACGCAGAACGCGCCCGCGCCCAGCCCGAAGCCTTTGCCCGGATTCCGGGGTGAGTTTCAGGCGCAGCTCGCCGAGGTCGAGGAGAAGATCATTCAACTCGCGGAGGCCACTCCGGCGAGCAAGTACAGCTGGCGTCCGGCCGGCGACATTCGCTCGATCAGCGAGGTGTACATGCACATCGCCGGCGGCAACTACTTCCTCTCGACATTCCTCGGCGCCCCCGCACCGGCGCACGTGGGCGACATCGAGAAGAAGATCACCCGCAAGGCGGATGTGATCGCCGAGCTGAAGCGCTCATTCGATCACCTACATGCCGCCGCGGAGAACGCGACCGATCTGGACAAGCAGGTGAAGATGTTCGGCAGCACGAGGACGAGCCGCAGCGTGCTGATCACCGTCCTCAATCACCTGCACGAACATCTGGGGCAGTCGATTGCGTACGCACGGATGAACGGGGTCGTGCCGCCGTGGTCGCATTGATCACCGAGTCCGGAATCTCGACCTTCACCCGCCCATCGTCGATCGGCTCGCCGTACGCGAGCCGCACCGGCACCACCCCCGCCCACAACGGCAGCGCGTAATCCTCTTCGTCGTCGACCGGGCCGCCCGTCCGAACTTTCGCCGAGGCTTCTTCGATCGGCATGGCCAGGACCATCGTCTGGCGCAGCTCTTTCTCATTCGCCGGTCGCGATTCCGACGAGCGGCCGCGCAGAACGTGCTCCACGAGTGCGTCGAGAGCGATGAGCTTCTCCTCGCGATCCGTCACTTCGCGGGCCGTACCGAAGATCATCGCCGAGCGGTAGTTCATCGAGTGATGGAACGCCGATCGGGCGATGACCAGGCCGTCGACGATCGTGACGGTCACGCACGCTTCCACGCCATTGCGAAGGGAACGGAGCATGCGGCTGGCCGCCGAGCCATGGAAGTAGAGCGTGTCGCCCTGCCGCCAGTGGATGGTGGGGATGACCACCGGCGCGCCGTCGACGACGAATCCGGCGTGACAGATCAGGGCTTCGTCGAGGATGGCGTAGACCATGTCGCGGTCGTAGACGCCGCGGGTGGCCAGACGCTTGACGGTGGTGCGCTCGGTTTGCAGTGTGCTCATTGTTCTCGTACAATCTTTCTCGTATGCTAGTACAAAAGTACATCAGCGGAACGACTACCGTCAACATCGCCGGATCGGTCGAACAGGCTGTGTCGTCAGGAAAAATGGCGGCGGGCACGCAGTTGCCACCGGTCCGCACGCTGGCCACGCAGCTCCGGGTGAGTCCGGCCACCGTCGCCGCCGCGTACCGGCTGCTGCAGGACCGGGGTGTCGTGGTCGCCGATGGACGCCGCGGCACACGCGTGCGTCCAGCCTCGCCGATCGCGATGCCGGCGGAGGCTCGGGTGCCCGCGGGGGTGCGCGATCTGGCTGGAGGAAATCCCGATCCTCGCCTGCTCCCCGATCTCGCCGCGGCCATGAAGCGGATGACGCTCGAACAGCGCGTCTACGGCGAGGATCTCAACGATCCGGCGCTGCTCGAGCTCGCGCGCGAGTCGTTCGCCGCTGATTCCGTACCCGCGGCGCATCTCTCCATCGTCAGCGGCGCGCTCGACGGCATCGAGCGCGTTCTGCGCGAGCATCTGCGCGCCGGCGATCGCGTGATCGTCGAAGACCCCTGCTTCACGGGCGTGCTCGATCTCCTGAATGCGCTGGCACTCGTCGCCGTGCCCGTCCCTGTCGACGATGATGGGCTCGAACCTGCCGAGTTGCGCCGGGCGATGCGGTCCTGCTCGGCGATGATCATCACGCCCCGCGCGCAGAATCCAACCGGTGCCGCGCACTCCGCGCGTCGCGCCCGGGAGCTTCACGCGATCCTCGCCACCCGTCCCGACCTGCTGCTCATCGAAGACGACCACGCCGGCCCTGTTGCCGGCGCGGACTATCGAACGCTGGTCGACGAATCACGCGAGCGCTGGGCCGTCGTACGCTCCGTCTCGAAATCTCTCGGACCGGACCTCCGCCTGGCCATGCTCGCCTCGGACGCGAGAACACACGCCCGCGTCGAAGGGCGGCAGACCCTCGGCATCCGCTGGGTCAGCCACATCCTCCAGCGCCTGGTCGTGGCTTTGTGGCGCGATCGCGCGCCGGCTCGTGCAAATCGCGCCTACACCGAACGTCGTGACGCGCTGCTTCGGGAATTGCGCCAGCGCGGAATCGACGCGCACGGCACGTCGGGACTGAATGTCTGGATTCCTATCGCCGAGGAGAGCGCGACGGTGCAGGCGCTTCTGCAGCGAGGCTGGGCGGTCAATGCCGGCGAGCGGTATCGCGTGAAGAGCGGGCCGGCCATTCGCGTGACCGTCGCCGAGCTGGAACCGAAGGATGCAGCACAATTCGCGGCGGATCTGCGCGCGGTGATCTCACCGGCGCGACGCGGGAGCAAAGCGTAGCGATGTCATTCACCAACCTCCTTTTCTTCGCGGCGATGGAGCTCGTCCTCTGTCTCACCCCCGGCCCCGCCGTGCTGCTGGTCGTTTCGCAGGCGATGAAGCGAGGGTTCCGTCCATCGCTCCGCGGCGCGCTGGGCATCCTCACTGCGAACGCAATCTACTTCGCGCTCTCCGCGGCAGGCCTCGGCGCACTGCTCATGGCATCGCGCACGGTCTTCGAGATCATCAAGTGGATCGGCGCCGGCTATCTCGTTTTCATGGGCCTGCGCATGATCGTCAGCAAGTCCGTGGAGCAGGAACCGGAGCAGATCGCGCGCGACGACAGCTTCCGTCAGGCGCTCTTCGTCCAGCTCGCGAATCCGAAGGCGGTGGTCTTCTTCACCGCCCTTCTTCCCCAGTTCATCGACGCGCACGGCCCCGTGACCCTGCAGTTCTTCACCCTCGGCGTGATCTCCACGGTCATCGAGTTTCCGGTGCTGGCCATGTACGCCTTCGCCGCGGATCGCGGGCGCGCCGTCTACGCGCGGCACACGCGCTGGATCGAGAGGATTGCCGGAGGTTGCCTGGTCGCGGCCGGGTTGAAACTGGCCGCGACCAGACAGTGAGAGTGAGCCGTTACTGCACGTTCAGCGCGGTGTCATCCACGACGAACGAGGTCTGCAGCGAGCTGTCCTCGGTCGCATAGAAGCGAACGCGGACGCTGAGACCGCGGTACGCGGAGAGATCGAACGACTTCTGCACGTAGGTCGTGTTTTCGTTCAGGTTCGAGTACGTGGCGAGCGTCGTGTAGGTCGAGCCGCCGTTCGTGCTGATCTGCACGTTCAGCTTGTCGTAGGCGATGCTGGTGGTCGTCTCGGCGGAATCGATCCGCACCCAGAACGAGAGCGTGGCGGTGGTGGCCGTCGAGGGGATGGTCACCGTCTGGTAGACGTAATCGGTGTGGGTCGTGGCGTAGCCGCAGAGCCACGCCTTCCATGAACCGGTGCGCGCCGGACGGCCGGTCGAGCTGTCGATGACGCCCGAGGTCTGCGTCCAGCTCACCGCGCCGGACTCGAAGCCGGGATTCGCGAGAAGCTGCGACGGGGTGCCGCCGCAACCGGTGACGGTGAACGAGCCCGAGCTGGTGGCCGTGCCGCCCGCGGTGACGACCGAGATCGCGCCGGTCGACGAGCAGTTCGGAACGGAAGCGCTGATCTGCGAGGAGCTGATGACGCTGAAGCTCGCCGACTGGCCGTTGAAGCGGACCGCGGACGCGCCGGTGAAGTTCGCGCCGTTGATGGTGACGGTCGTGCCGACGCCGCCCGAGGTCGGGCTGAAGCTGGAGATGCTCGGCGCGGGCGTGCCGCCGCCGCCACCGATGAAGCCGGTGTAGAGCAGGCGATTCGGCGAGCCGGTGCCGGCGCTGGTGATCTTGTTCAGCGAGGAGTTGTCGCGAATCGCCGCCCAGACCGTGGACGGCGAGGCGCTGGTGTTGGTCGACAGATAAAGCGCGCAGGCGCCGGCGACGTGCGGGGTGGCCATCGACGTACCGCTGATCGTGTTCGTCGCGGTGGTGCTGGTGTACCAGGCCGAGGTGATCGACGAGCCGGGCGCGAAGATGTCGGTGCACGAGCCGTAGTTCGAGAACGAGGAGCGCGCGTCGCTGGAGGTCGAGGAGTTGACGGTGATGCCCTCGGCCACACGCGCCGGTGAGGAGCTGCACGCGTCGACGTTGCTGTTGCCGGAGGCGAGGGCGTACGTCACGCCATCGGCGATGGAGCGGCGAACCGCGTCGTCGAGGGCGGTCGATGCGCCGCCGCCGAGGGACATGTTCGCGACGGCCGGCTGCCCGGCGGCGTGATCGGCCGTGACCCAGTCGATGCCGGCGATGACGCCGGCGTCCGTGCCGCTGCCCTGGCAGTTGAGAACGCGCACGGCGACGAGCGTGACGCCTTTCGCGACGCCGTACGTCGAACCGCCGACCGTGCCGGCGACGTGCGTGCCGTGGCCGTTGCAGTCCGCGGCCGGCAGCGAGCCGTCGACGGCGTCATAGCCGTTGATGGCCCGGCCACCGAACTGCGTATGCGAGGTCAGGATGCCGGTGTCGATGATGTACGCCTTCACGCCGGCGCCGGTAGCGTTGTAGACGTAGGTCTGGTTCAGGGGACGGTCGCGCTGATCGATGCGATCGAGTCCCCAGGTCGCGCCGGTCTGGGTGGCGTCGATCGAGACTTCGCCATCCTGTTCGACATACGCAACGCGCGGATCGCGGGCGATGGCTTCCGCCGCCCGCTCGGACATGTTCGCGGAGAAGCCGCGGATGGTGTTGCGGTAGACGTGGTTCTTGCGTCCGCGATGCAGGTTGACCAGGTCGTCGGCGGCGTTATCGACGTCATCGACACCACGGTCTTCGAAGACGACGATCCAGGAATCGTGGACGGGCCTGCCTTTCCCTTTGATGACTTTGCCCTCTTTCGGGCCGGCAGCGAGAACGGGAAGAGCGACGAGGATCGCGAAGAGAGAGAGAACAGCACGCTTCATTCGTTGAACCCCTTTCAAAGTTGTGCTTGGCGGGGTCCACGGATAGCGAAGGGCCGGCCAGATTTCTTGCCCGCACTAAATCGCTGAAAAGTAACAGACTTGTGAACGAGGGGGTTTTGCGGGCGGGTCAGCGATTGCGCCAAGAGGACCCAAACGTGGGGTCAGAATTTAGCTACTGGGGTCGACGACTAATCACTCGCGACGAGCTCCGCTCGTCGCGCAAACATCCCCGGCGTGTACGCGGTGATCGACCCGGTGAATGCCGAGGCGGCGACGGTCAGCGGTGAGGCCAGCCAGAGCTTGCCCGGGCCGGAGCGTCCCTTGTAGTTGCGGTTGATCGCGCTCACCGTCACCTGCTCGCCAGTCTCCGAGACGCCGGGGCCGCAGCCGATGCAGGCGCCGCAGCCGGGATTGAGCACCTGCGCGCCGGCGCGCTCGAAGGTCTCGAGCAGTCCGTTCTCGCGGGCGAACGTCTCGACGGCCTGCGAGCCGAACTGGATGAAGAACTTCACCCCGTCCGCGACGCGCAATCCGGCGTCGACCGCTTCCTTCGCCACCTGATGGTAGAAGAGAAAGTCGTCGATCTTGCCCGCCGTGCAGGAGCCCGCGTAGGCGATGTCGATCTTCACGTCGCCGATCTCGTCGATGAGGGCGCCGTTGGTCGGGTCGGACTGGCGATGCCGTGATCGGGATCGCCGGGATGCGCGACCATCGGCTCGATCGTGGCCAGATCGATCACGTGCACGCCGCCGGCGTACTCGGCATCGGGATCGGGCGATACGGCGCGTGAGCGCAGCCGTTCGATGTCCACGCCGGGCCGCATCGACGCGATCCACTCGTACGTCTTCTCGTCCGCTTCGACGATCGCTGTGCGCGCCGAGCACTCGGTGGCCATGTTCGCGAGCGTGGCCCGCTCGTCGAGCGACAGCGTTCGCAATCCCGGTCCGGTGAACTCCATGATCCGGTCGAGCGTCAGCTGCGGCTTCGCGTACTGCAGCAGGATGTGCAGCATCACGTCTTTGGCGGTGACGTTCTCGCGCAACTGACCGACCAGCTCGAAGCGGATCGACTTCGCTGACTTCGACGGTCGTGAACCCTGAGTGCACGAGGTCCGCGTACTCGGTCGCGCCGACGCCCCAGGCCAGGGCGTTGTTCACGCCGCCCATGCAGGTGTGGCTGTCGGTGGCCTGGATGAAGTCGCCCGGATCGATGAAGGCCTCGCGCGCGACTTCGTGGCAGATGCCCGGCGAGATGCTGTCTTTCGCGGAGAAGTCGCGGCACGCCGGTGTGGCGCTGATACTCGCGCTGCATGTCGCGCAGGGTCTGGATCTTGTCCATGAACGGAACGCATGCGCGGGACGTCGTCGGCGTAGATGAGGTGGTCCTCGAAGACGGCGAACTTCTCCGGATTCACGATCCCGTAGCCCGGGCCGTACTCCTGGGTCGAGGAAGTGGTGGACCTGCGCGGTGGTGAACTCGTGCGAGTAGCCGCCGTCGACGTCGACGACGACCGCGTCGCCCGGCTTCACGAAGCGCTCGCGATCTTCGACGCCGCGCATGTGTCGCGCGAGGATCTTCTCCCCCATCGTCATCGGCCGCGGCGCGTTGTGCGGCACGGGCAGCTTCACGTCGCCGCGCTCGACCGCTTTGGAGAACGGGAAGAGCCCGCCCCACTGGATGATCAGCTGGGTGATGGGGTCGTAGTCCTGGTAGAACTCGCGCAGGGCGACGTCTTCGCCGGCCTGCAGGCGCACGAGCATGTCGTGATCGCCCATGAGCAGGCCCTGGTTGATGTTGTTGCGGGCGTGGATCGGCGCGAAGGAAACGGCGATGGCGATCTTGATCCCGCTGAAGACCTCGCACTGCGTTGCCGTCTCCCGCGACGAGCCCACGCCCTTGCGGTACCCGCAGACGATGACCTCGAAGTTGCCGTTGCGCAGCGCGTCGGCGGGAAAGAGCCGCTCGCCGTTCACGATCAAGCCCGCATAGGCGTTCCGCGCAATGTCCTCGGGCTTGTAGTCGAAGCAGACCCACGCCGGAGTCATGGCGTCGGTGTTGATGTCGTCGAGCAGATCGTCGACGCGTCAGGTCCTTCATCTGCAGGTCGAGCTCGCCTGCCAGCTGCTTGCGGATCAGATCGGGATCTTTGGTGAGGAAAAGGACGCGCTTGCCGGGGGTGAGTTTGATTGTTTCAGGCGGTTTCATTCGCACCTTTGTGAACAGGAGAAGACGGGCGGGGATTCTATGACAGAGGCTCAAAGGCTCAGAGGCTCAAAGGCTCAAAGGCCGCCCTCCCCTTTGCGCCTTTGAGCCTTTGCGCCTATGCGCCTCGTTTCTTCATCCCCTTCCGCGCCCGCACCACGAAATGCATCGGCGTCCCCACCAGGCCCAGGCCTTCGCGGAACTGGTTGTCGAGGTAGCGCTTGTAGGAGAAGTGCAGGGGCTCTTCGACATTCGAGAACAGCGCGAAGGTCGGCGGGCCGGCTTTGAGCTGGGTCACGTAGTAGAAGCGGCGCGGTTTGCCGCGGACGGTCGGCGGATTGTGCGCGCTCACGGCGCGCTCGAGGATCGTGTTGAGCTCCGAGGTGCGGAAGCGGCGGCGGTAGCCTTCGACGATCGTGTCGATTCTCGGGAAGACCTTCTCCACGCGCCGGCCGGTCTTCGCGGAGATGAACTCGAGCGGCGCGTAGGCCAGAAACTTCAAACGAAAGCGAAGCTGCTCCTCGAACTTCTTGTAATCATCCTGCTCGTGCGCTTCGGCATCCCACTTGTTCACCAGGATCAGCGCGGCCTTTCCCGCTTCATCGGCGTAACCGGCCACGGTCGCGTCCTGCGCCGTCACGCCTTCGGTCGCGTCGATCATCACCAGCGCGATCTCGCACCGCTCGATCGCCTTTCGCGCGGAGATCACGGCCAGCTTCTCCGCCTCGTCGGTGGTCTTGCCCTTTCGACGGATCCCGGCCGTGTCGATGATCAGGTACTGCTTGTTGTTGCGCGTGATCTCCATGTCGATCGCGTCGCGCGTCGTTCCGGAGATCGGTGAGACCACGGCCCGCTCCTGCTGGGTGAGCTTGTTCAGCAGCGAGGACTTGCCGACGTTGGGACGGCCGATGATGGCCACGCGGATCGGGCCCGTCTCGTCTTCATCCTCGTCTTTCGCCGATTCCGCGGGGACGATCTCGGAGATCGTGTCGAGCACTTCCTGAACGCCCGTCCCATGCTCCGCGGACATGCCGATCACGCGCTCGAAGCCGAGCTCCCAGAAATCGTTGATGGCCTCTTCAGCATCCCGGCGATCGGTCTTGTTCACGATCAGAACCGTCTTCGCTGATTCGGAACGCAGGTCCTGGGCGATCTCGCGGTCTTCCGAGACCACGCCCGCCGCGCCGTCGACCACGAAGAGGATGAAGTCCGCATCCTCGAGCGCCCTGCTGGCCTGATCGCGAATCTCGCCCGCGAACGCGGACATCGGCGAGTCGCCGTATTCGAGTCCGCCCGTGTCGGTCAGCTCGTAGCGGCGGCCGTCATCGAGCTCGACGACGTCGGTCAGCCGATCGCGGGTCATGCCCGGGAGATCGTGCGTGAGCGCGCGCCGTTTTCCGGCGAGGCGATTGAATAGCGTCGACTTGCCGACATTCGGCCGGCCGACGATGACCACTTTTTTCAGGTTGTGATTTGCCATGCTCCGTACATCAGCAGCGCGCCGGTGGCGGTATTGAAGAAGTTGAGCGCGCCATTCGGGACGGGCCTGATGCGCTTCCGATTCCAACTCCCGGCGATGCTCTCGATGTAAGACCCCGCGAATGCGCTCGCCGTGATGAGCGCCATCGCCTTCCCGCCCGTCCGCAATCCCAGATCGGGCAGGTAACCGTAGTCCAACGCGATCACGCCCGCAACGGCTACCACGAATCCGCCGATCAATCCCGCCAGCGTCCCCTCGACCGAGATCGCCCCCTCCGTGCCCACGGGCACCCGTTTCAGGGTGAGCGGGAGAAACGGGCGGCGGCCGAGGAGCTGGCCGATTTCCGAGGCGGTCGTGTCCGCCGCCGCGGTGGCCAGCGAGGCGATGCCCATGAGGTAGATCGGGATCACGACCTCAACATCGATCGCTCGCGAGACGGCGATCGCGCAGATCGTGGCCACTCCGGCATTCGAGAACGCGTGACTGAAGCCGCGCCGGCCACCCTTTTCCTGCGCGAGGCCGAGCGCCGATTTCCGCTGGTAGCCGAGCTTCGTGACGCCGGTGCCGATCACGAAGAAGACCAGCAGAGCCAGGTACATCGGCCAGCCCGAGCACAGGATGATGATGTTGCCGAGCGCCCAGCCGCCGAGGGCTCCGGAGAAGGTGACGCTGCGGGCGAAGTAACCGGCCAGCGCCAACGCGGCGTTGACCACGAGCCAGGGAACGATGTCCGGATAGACACCGAATGGTTGCGCGGGACTCAGACCGGCGATCACCAGCGCGGTCGCGGCGGCGAACGGCACGGTCACGTTGTCATCAAAGTGCAGCGCGAGCGATTCGGTGATCGAGGCCGCGGCTGCGGCAATGAGCACGACGATGGGATGGCGGTAATCCATCCAGTAGGCGACGGCGATTCCGGAGAGTGCGCTGGCAACGAAGCAGCTCAGCAATCCGCCCCACGACTTGTCGCGATTCCAGGGCAGTGACCCGATTCGCATCCACTTGCCGGCCAGCGTCGCCACGCCGTCACCGAAAGCGAGCATGGCCCAGGCGATCGCAGCGTAGTGAAGGTGATTGCGGAACACGATCACCAGCACGAGGACCGCCATCGGATAAAGAACGATCCCTTCATCGAATCCCCGCTCGTGCCGCGCGACGCGTTTTCCGACCAGGCGGTGCAGCAAAAACCAGTTGCTGAAGATGGCGATCAGACAGATCGCCGCGGCGATGTGCCAGGGGAGCCATTTCAGGGCGAGCGCGCCGAAGCCGATGGCGATGTGCAGCGACTTGCGCAGGACCTCGTTGGTGACATGAGCCATGCGGAGGCGAACGATACAATGCCCGCCGGTTTGACTGACGCCCCTCCTCCCCTGCTTTCGGTGATCGTGCCCTGCTACAACGAGCGGGCCACGGTCGCCGAGCTCCTGCGCCGCGTGCGCGAGGTGCCGGTCGACAAGGAGATCATCGTCATCGATGACCAGTCGACCGACGGCTCGCGCGAAGTCGTCGCGTCACTCGCGGCGCAATGGCCGGAGATCCGCCATCTCATTCAGCCGGCGAACCGCGGCAAGGGCGCCGCGATCCGCCGCGGCATCGACGAGGCTCGCGGCGACATCGTGCTCATTCAGGACGCCGATCTCGAGTACGACCCCGAGGAGTATCCGAAGCTCATTCAGCCGATCGTCGATGGCCATGCGGACGTCGTGTACGGCTCGCGCTTCGAAGGCTATCCGCGGCGGGTGATGCTCTTCTGGCATCGCATGGGAAACACCTTCCTGACCTTCCTCTCCAACATGACCACCAACCTCGATCTCACCGACATGGAGACCTGCTACAAGGTCTTCCGCCGCGAGATCATCCAGTCGATCAAGCTCAAGTCCGATCGGTTCGGCATCGAGCCGGAGATCACCGCCAAGGTCGCCAAACGCGGCTATCGCATTTACGAAGTGCCGATCTCGTACTACGGCCGCGATTACTGGGAAGGGAAGAAGATCAACTGGAAGGACGGTTTCGTCGCGCTCTGGACGATCCTGCGCTACGGCCTGTTCGACGATCGCGACACCGAGCCGCGCACCTACACGCAACTGCGCCGCCGCGCGCGCCTGAAGAAGTACAACCGCTGGGTCTGGGAGCGCCTGCAGCCGTTCGTCGGTCAGCGCGTGCTCGAAGTGGGCGCGGGCAGCGGAACGATGACCCGCTTCCTGTATGGCCGCGAGCTGATCGTCACCACTGATCGCGAAACCGCGTATCTCGACCGCCTGCGCAATTACTTCCGCCGCCGTCCGGGAATCGTCGTGGAGCGCTGCGATCTGGAGTCGGACGAGTCGCGGGAGCTGGCGCGATACAAGTTCGATACGGTGATGCTGATCAACGTGCTCGAACACACGAACGACGACGCCGGTGCGTTGCGCCGCGCGCATCAGCTGCTCGAGCCGCGCGGACGGGTCGTGATCTTCGTTCCCGCGGACAAGTCGCTGTACGGCTCGATGGATGAAGGGATCGGCCACACGCGCCGCTACGAGAAGGACGAGTTGATCGCGCGCGTTCGCGAGGCTGGGTTCACGCTCGAGTACGCGAGCCATCAGAACCAGATCTCCCGCCTGGCCTGGCGCATCAACTCGAAGCTCCTCGGCCGGAAAGCACTGCCCAGCGCGCAATCGCGGCTCTTCGATTTCTTCGTGCCGCTGTTCCGCGGACTCGAAGGCGAGAATCCATCGAGTGGCTTGAGTCTGATCGCGGTAGGCCGCAAATGAAACGCGCCGCGGTGATCCTCGCCGGCGGTGCGGGCACGCGACTGCGGCCGCTCAGCTCCGACGAGAATCCGAAGCAGTTTCTGAAGCTGTTCGATGGCCAGTCGCTCCTGCAACTGACGTTCGATCGCCTGCGCCGCATCCTCCCCGCCGACGCGATCTTTGTCTCAACGAACGACCAGTACGCGGCGAAGAGCCTCGAGCACCTGCCCGAGCTGCCGCCTGAAAACGTGATCGCCGAGCCGGCCCGCCGCAACACGGCGCCGGCCATCGCCCTGTGCACGTTCGAGATCGAAGAGCGCATCGGTCCCTGCACCGTGTCGTTCCTCGCCTCGGATCACTACATCGGCAAGGTCGACGAGTTCGTGCGCGTGCTCTCCCGCGCATACGACTTCGCCGAAACGAATGACTATCTGATGACGATCGGCATCGCGCCAGACGAGCCCACCACCGGCTTCGGCTATCTCGAGCTCGGCGAAACGCTCGATGGCGAAGTGATGCGCGTGCGCGCCTTCACCGAAAAGCCGGACCGCCCCCGCGCGGAGGAGTTTCTGCGCGCGGGAAATTACGCCTGGAACGCGAGCATGTTCGTCTGGCGCTCGGAGGTCTTCCGCCGCGAGCTCGCCGCGGTCGCACCGGACCTTGCCGGCGTGACCCGCGCAAATTACGAGGAGATGCCGTCGATCTCGATCGACTACGCGCTGATGGAAAAGTCGCCGCGCGTCGCCACGATTCGCGGGGATTTCGAATGGTCGGATGTGGGGACGTTCGAGGCTCTGCGGCGCGTCGGCGTGGATGTTTAGCTCGATGCCACAGGGGACGACCGGGGGCCTCCGGACATCTGAGCCTTCCTGTCAAGTCAGGCAGCAGCTGTGGCGAGGGTTGAGCCTCGGGTGGCGAGCTGCCGCAGATAGAGAGCTTCGTCGTAGACGGTGCGATTGTTCCAGCAGGCGTAAAGGACGCGGATCCAGCGGTAAGCGAGCGTGCGGATAGCCTCGTGGTGGCTGTGTCCGCGCGCGCGTTGCTGCTTGTAGAAGGCTCGAGCCCATTCGGACTGACCGATCGACACGCGGGCGTACTCATGGAACGTCTGACGCAGGAACTTCGGACAGGCCCAGCGCATGTGCACGACCGCCGTTTTGCCGCTCCGGCGGAGAACCGGGGCGATGCCGCTTCGGGTGGCGACGTTGACGGCGCTGCCGAAGCGCTTGCGATCGGTCCCGAAGGCGGCGGCGAGCCGCGGCGCGAGCTGTTGGCCGGCGCCAGGGAAGCTCGCGAAGATCGACGCGTCCTGGTGGGCGGCGAACGCCGCCGAGATCTTCTGGTCGTACGTGGCGATGCTCGTGTTGAGGGCCCGGATCTGCGCAACCTCGCTTCCGATCAGCAGCACGGCAGCGTCAGTGGTGACCTGATCGTCGTGGAACGCGACCTCTGAACGGATCTCGGCGAGCCTCTGGTCGATCCACGCGGCCGCGTGATGACGACCCGCATAGAACCTCCTTATCGCGGACGGCCGAGCCCTTTGGATGGCCTCGAGCGTCGGCCAGCGTTCGAGGAAGTCACAGGCCTGCGCCGTAATCAACGCGCCGGCCCACTGGAGCGCCTGCGGGTAATACGTCTTGAGCCGATCGGTCATGCGTTGGACGTGTTGCGTCCTCTGATCGACGAGCTCCCGCCGATCCTCGGTCAGAAGCCGCAGCAGACGCGTAGAAGCGTCGTCGGCGATGAACGGGCGCAGCTCGTTGCGGTGCTTACGAAGCAGGTCGAGCAAGGACGCCGCGTCGGTCGGATCGTCTTTCGAAAGGCTCGGATGAAACGCCTCACGATACCGGGCTGCACTGCGTGGGTTGATCGGATACAACGTGACGAACGGATAGCCGCTGAGCGCGTCGAAGACCGCGCCGCGGGACTGCTCGATGGCCACGGCGATCGGTGCCCCGCCGAAGCGCGCCTGCAGCGCTTCGATCCATGCGCGCAGAGCCGCAGGCGTGTGCTCGATGCGCTCGTTCGTGCACGTCTGCTGTTGCTCGTCCCAAAGAGCCACCTCGTGCGATGTGTCACCCCAATCCAGCCCCACCAACGCCCCAAACTCGAACTCGGTCATCACACCCTCCCTTCGGGTTGGCTTTGGCCGCGCGCAAGGCCTATAGTCGAGTCGTGCTCCGACAGCATCTGAGAATGCGTTTCGGGCCAAAGCACTTCGTCCCGCTCGAAAGTCCGGAGGGATTCGTCGATCCGAACACGGGCGGAATTCGTAGCGGGACGAACCCTTCCTCTCAGTATCGCGCCGCCTGAACCCGATTCTCCCGATTGCCACCCAACGGGTACTTCTCTGAGGGCTGAGGGAGAAGCGGAGAGACGGCCGGACAAGCTATAGGCGGGCCGGCCACGGGCCGGCAGGCGCTGGTTGTGCCTTCTGCCGAGCTCACGGTAGCTAGCGCGGATCGCGTTCACGCCAACATGAGCGCTGCCGGCCGTGCCGGCCCGCCGGAGGCCTCTGGTTTCCCTGTTGCATCACGCGAACAATCGCGTCGCGTTGTCCCAGAGGATCTTCCGCTCGACCTCGTCGCCCAGCCCCAAAGACAGAAACTCCTCCACATTCCGCTTCATCGACGCCACGCCGGGTGAAGGCCAATCCGTCCCCCACACCACCTTGTCCGCGATCTGCGCGACGCGCGGGAAGTACTTAGGCAACGCTTTGGGCGGGATGCCCGACAGGTCGATGTTCACGTTCGGGTGGCGGCGGGCCAGGAAGAACGCCGTCTCGCCGTACAGCGGACGGCCCGCGTGCGCGAGGATGATCTTCAGATTCGGGAAGTCCACGGCCACGTCATCGACCGGCATCGGGTCGGCGAAAACGTTGCGGGCGCGCGGGAACACCGACGTTCCCGTGTGGAACATCACCGGCACGCCGCGCGCTTCGCATTCGCGATAGATCTCCGCGAGCTGCCACAGCTCGCCGCGGTACGCGTTCGGCGAGAAGAGCTGGTGCGGCGGATGGATCTTGATCATGCCGATGCCGAGGTCGAGGACGCGGCGGATCTCGTCGCGGACGTTCATCTCGTGCAGCGGATTGACCGAGCCGACCGGCACCAGGCGATCGCGGTGGTCCTTCGTGTAATCCGCGATCCAGTCGTTCACTTCGCGGGTGAAACCCATCACGTCCGGTGAGACGTAGTTGATGCAGCACAGACGCTCCACGCCCTGCTCGTCCATGTGGCGCAGGAGATTCTCCGGCGTCGACAGGATGTCCTTCGCGTTCGCGTGTGAAGGATCGTCGATCATGGCCAGCGCATCGGGATTGACCATCTGCCACGGCTGGATGTGGACGTGAACGTCGAAAATCATAGTCGTTAGTGGTTAGTCGTTAGTCGTTAGTAGGGCGGACAGGAGCCGCGCGAGACGGACGTTCATGCTACTAACGACTAACCACTAACGACTAGCGACTCAAACAAGCATCACCAGCCGCATGCACACAGCGCTCTCCGGGCAGGCATCCTGGAACTCGCGGGAGCTGAGCAACTGCGGATGCACTTCATCGCGGTCGATGGTCTTGAAGCCGCGCTTCTTGAAGTAGGCCTCGGCCGTGGTGGTGAGCAGGTAGAACTCGCGCAGTCCGCGCGAGGCCAGGCGATCGAGGAGCTGGCGGACGATGCGGCGTCCGAGACCGTGGCTGCGGTGCTCCGGTTTCACGGCGACGGAGCGGAGCAGCGCCGCAAACTGATACGCCTCCGCACCGCCGCAGGCGACGATCTTGTCGCCGTCGCGGGCGACGAGAAACGTCTTCCAGTGATCGTCGACGCCGGCCGTCGGAAGCTCGTTCTCGATGAGGAGAGTCTTGATGGCCTCGACGTCGGCCGCGGTCGCGGGACTGATGGTGATCTCGGACATGGACGAGCCGGGATCATAAAACGAAAAGGCCGGGCTCGAGGCCCGGCCTCTCACATCATCTATTTACTGCTCAGGTCAGTGCCGCCCGCTGGACGAATCACCGATGCCGGAGCTGCCGCTGTTGCTGTTGCGGCCGCCCGACTGCTCGTTACGGTCGAAGTCGCTCTGCGAGCCTGAACGGCGGCCCGAGGAGCTGCCCAAGCTGCCCTGGCCCGAGCGGCGGCTGGACTCGTTCTCCATACCGGATTCACGGTTGGTCACTTCATCGTTATTTCGGTTGCGGTTCATTTCTCCTCCTTCGCTCAGATTCTCCGAGCGGCCGATGCTCTGTCCGAACTCGGCGCTCGTTCCGCTGTTCTCGCGCCGCCCCTTCTCTTCCTCGGTCTGGCGGTTGAGCTGGCCAGCCTCGGTCGGGGTCGTGCGCTGACTCACGCGATCTCTTTCGCGATTTTCCATTGCACCTCCATTTGTTGGCCCCGGCACGTGCCGTGGACACTCCAAATAAGTGCAATCGGGATACCTACCGCAGCTCGAAAGTCACTGACACCGTGAAACTTAGCTCTTCCGTACCGGCTTCGACGGGCACGTCCGCGTTCCCCACTCTGGCTTCCATGGCCATCTGCCGCATCATCGGCTGCGGCTGCTGGGGATGCTGCACCCCCTCGCTGATGACGATGGCCCGGCCGAGGGTGCGGCCGGCGGCCTGGGCGAGGAGAGTTGCCTTGGCCCGGGCGTCGTCGAAGGCGGCCTTCAAACCGGTCTCGCGGCCGCGACGCGGATCGGAGACCTGGAACTGAAGTCCCGACGAGGTGTTGACGCCGGCGCCGATGGCGATGCCGAGGAGCTTTCCGGCCTGGTCGACCTTGTCGCTGCGGACGGTGATGTTGTTCGAGACCTGGTAGCCGAGGATCCGGGGAAGGCGGCCTTCCTGATAGTCCTGCTGCGGGTAGATGTTGAAGTTCGAGGTCTGGATGTCCTTGTCCGTCGCACCGGCCTTCTTCAACGCGGCGATGACCGCGGCGACGCGGCGGTTGTTTTCGGCGACGGCGTCATCGACGGTGTTGGCGACGGTCTGCACGCCGACCTGAAGTTGAAGCGGTCGGGCGTCATCAGGGTACTTCCGGTGCCGGTGACGCTGACCGTCTCGACCATGGTTGGTGCGACAGGCGTCGATGTCTGGGCGAGCGCTCCGGTGGCCGCGCTGAACGCGATCAAAAACAGGAGAAATCTTTTCATGTAACCTCCTGTATTGGGTGGTCGCAGTATGCGCGCCAGCTAACCCACCGAATGGCAGATCCCAACGACAAAGTACCCGGCCAGGCGCCGGGCCGGTATTACGTGGATTCGCAGTGCATCGACTGCGATCTCTGCCGTGAAACATCGCCGAACAACTACACCCGCAACGACGGCGACTGCTTCTCGTTCGTCTACAAACAGCCCGAGACGCCGGAGGAAGAGATCCTCTGCAAGGACGCGATGGATAACTGTCCGGTGGAGGCGATC
The DNA here is from genome assembly GCA_963822445.1 of uncultured Acidobacteriota bacterium. Taxonomy (GTDB): domain Bacteria; phylum Acidobacteriota; class Thermoanaerobaculia; order Gp7-AA8; family Gp7-AA8; genus QHVT01. Next base: position 173,438 of record CAWGHO010000001.1, read on the forward strand.
GGGAACGACGGCGGCGTGTAGTGTGGGCCTCCGGCCTACCTCTGGGCGGAGGAACGCGATCAGTGCAGCTTCTTGTCGACCGACACCTGGTCGTGCCAGTCGTCGGCGAGCAGGACCTCGATCAGCTCCTGTAACTCTTCCATGTGGAAGGGTTTGGTGAGCGCGGCGGTCATGTTGTTCCCCTTGGTGATGGTGAGGATGTCGCCCTTGCCGGAGGCTACGACGACGGGGGTCTGCTTGCCCTGCTGCTGGTACCAGGCGATCCACTCCTCGCCGCTCATGCCCGGGAGGTTGAGGTCGAGGAGGATCAGGCGCGTATCGGGGTTGGAGTTGAGGAGGCTCATTCCTTCGACGGCGCCGGTCGCGGACAGCACTTCGTACCCGCGCTTCTGCAGATACGACTTGTAGAGCGCGAGCACCTCGGGATCGTCTTCGATCGCGAGGATCTTGTTGTTCGGATTGGACTTGCTCGTTCGCGTCTCCAACATCGATACCTCCTGAAGGCCGTGTCTTGCGATTTCCATGCTAACTGCTGAGCCGCTCGGCAGCCGCTACAATCCGGTTCCGATGGGTCTCGCCGTCTGGATCATTTCGGGTGTCGCCGCGTGGGTCGTGGCCAGGCTGATCCCGGTCGCCCGGGCGAAAGCATGGGTCGCCGAGCTGGCCCTTTCGTATCATCACCGCGGCCCTCCTCGGTCTCGCGGCAACAGCGGGAGACTTCGGCGGGTGGAAGGAACCGGACTGGCGGGCCGGACTCTTCGCGTTTTTCGGGGCCTTCACGGTGCGCGGAGTTTTCCGGCTCGTCACCATTTTCCGCCATCGACATCTACAATGAAGGGCATCCCATTCGCCCCCGGAGGCAGCCCCATGAAATCGATCGTTCTGGCTTTGTCGGCCGCTGTCCTTCTGTCGTCCTGCGCCGCATACCGCGCCCAGCACACCACGACGGACCTCAACACCACCCGCAGCGAAACCGACGCACGCAACGTGATGCCCGATCCGAAGGTCGTCGCCGCGTTCGAGTCCCAGCCGCTTGCCGTGAAGCAGGCCCTGCTGATCTCGGAGGTCGACCGCTACATCGACGAACTCAAAGCGAACGGGAAATACGACTGCTGCGTGAAGCCGGCCTGCCGCCAGTGCGCAATCAGCGCCGGCGAGTGCCACTGCCGCGAGGTCATCGACGCGAACGGCCCCTGCTGCGGCGAATGCACGCAGTCGTGGGTGGAAGGCCGCGGCAACATCGCCGGCGTCGACCGCGAACAGGTCCTCGCCCACCTCGGATGCGTGCGCGAGCTGTACGAAAAGAAGGTTCCGGAAGGCGTGACCGCGCCCGGGCAGAAGAAGGATCAGGAGTAACGCGCAACCGCTTCCCGCGCGATCCGCTCCACTTCCTTCAGATCCACGCCGCGCGCGTTCGTCACCTCGCCGAGCGCGCGCAGTCCTTCCTTCAAACGCTCCACCGCCGCTCGCCGCTGGCCGCGGGCGATGTGATGCATGCCCGTGCTGATCTGGAGCATGAGGCGCACGAGCGGAACCTCGTCGCGCACGGCTTCGAAGTAGAGCTCTTCGAACAGATCGCTGGCCTCGAGCCAGTCGCGGGCGTCGAAGTGCTCGCGGGCCGCGGCGAAACGGGGATCGTCCTCGAGCGGCGGTTGGAGCATGAGGCGATCTTACGTGGGGCGGGCGTCCCGCCCGCATCGCGCGGGGCATCCTGCCCCGCGCTGCCCGCCGGGCGACACGCCCAGCGGAACGCGGCCGGGACGGCCGCCGTACGCGCTTACCATTCCCCGCGTGATCCGCGCGCTCGCGATCCTGATCCTCCTCCCCCTCAACCTCCTCCTCTGGGGCGCGCCCATCCTCCTCGGCGGCCTGGTCAAGTTATTGACCTTCGGCGCGGCGCGCCGACGGGTCATCGTCGTTCTGGTCTGGCTGGCCGAGCGATGGTCGATGTGCAACAACCTCGTCTTCGATGCCTTGCTCGATACGCGGTGGCACATCGAAGGTGCAGAGAACTTCGACCGCCAGGGCCACTACCTCATCATCAGCAATCACACCTCCTGGGTGGACATCTTCGCGGTGCTGCGCGTCGTCCTCGGCAAGGGACCGTTCATTCGCTTCTTCCTCAAGCGTGCGTTGATCTGGTCGCCGATCGTCGGCCAGGCCTGCTGGGCGCTGGAGTTCCCGTTCATGCGGCGCTACGCGCCGGAGTACCTCGCCCAGCATCCGGAAAAACGGGGACGCGATCTGGAAACGACGCGGATCGCCTGCCGCCGCTATCGCAAGATCCCCGTCTCGATCGTGAACTTCGTCGAGGGCACGCGTTTCTCCGAGGAGAAGCATGAGGATCAGCAGTCACCCTACCGGCATCTGCTGCGGCCGCGCATCGGCGGCATCAGCTTCGTCATCGCGTCGATGGCCGAGCAGCTCGATGCCATGTACGACGTGACCCTGATCTACCCCACCCGCGACGTCAGCATGTGGCAGTACGCCACCAACCGCCTGCCGTGGGTGGAGATCCGCGTGCGGCGCATCGAGATCCCGGTGGAGTTTCACAGCGCCGCCATCACCGAGCACGGCCCGGAGCGGGACCGCTTCAAGGCATGGGTGGAGCAGATCTGGCGGGAAAAGGACGAGATCATCTCCGCCGTTCTTGACTAATACCTTGGTACATTTGTACCATAATCACATGAACGACAGCATCCCCGTGGAGCGCATCCAGACCGGCGTGCGCATGGAAAAGCGGCTGGTCAAAGTCCTCAAGGGCCTGGCCGAGTACCACGACATGACCCTCGGCGACCTCCTCGAAGGCATCGTCCTGCACGCCTTCGAAGGCAAGAGTCCCTTCAAAAAGGAGTCGCTGCAGAAGATCGTCGAGCTGAAGAAGGTCTACGGTCTCGATCTCGACGCGACCGCCAGTCACCGGCTCACGGAAAGGAGGAAGTCATGACCGACCGCGAGCTGATGGACGCATTCGAGTCCTGCACGCTGGACCCTGCGCTCTTCAGCCATCGCCAGCACGTGCGCGTGGCCTGGATCTGTCTTTCCGAGGCGCCGCTGATCGAGGCTCTGACACGGTTCGTGGAGAGCCTCCGCCGCTTCGCGACGAGCGTCGGCAGTCCGGGGCTGTATCACGAGACCATCACCTTCGCGTTTCTGTTCGTCATTCACGAACGGATGCAGGCCGGATCGGCGATGACGTTCGAAGAATTCGAGAACGCTAATCCCGATCTGTTCCGCTGGAAGCCTTCCATTCTCGACAGGTACTACAAAGCGGAAACGATTGGCTCGGACCTCGCCCGGCGCACGTTCGTGATGCCCGACGCGCTGTAGGATTTCCCGATGCAATTCCACATCGCCCAGATCAACATCGCCTGGATGAAGGCGCCGCTCGACTCGCCGGTCATGGCCGGGTTCATGGCGCGGCTCGATGAGATCAACGCCCTCGCCGAACGCAGCGAGGGGTACGTCTGGCGGCTGCAGACGCCGGAGGGGAACGCCACCTACCTCCGCCCCTACGAGGACGAGCGCATCATCGTGAACATGTCGGTGTGGAAGAGCGTCGAGGCGCTGAAGAACTACGTCTACCACACCGCTCACGCCGAGCTGCTGCGCGATCGCAAATCGTGGTTCGAGCATGTGAAATCCGCCTACCTCGCGATGTGGTGGGTGCCGGCAGGACATCTGCCGGGAGTCGACGAAGCGAAGAAGCGGCTGGCTCATCTCGAAGAGCACGGACCGTCGCAGTTCGCCTTCACCTTCAAGACGATTCATCCGCCCGACGAGGAGTTCCTGACGGGATTTGACTGGTCGGTGTTTCAGCCCTGCCCGGCGTCGTAGAATCCATCTACGAAGTCTTTCGTTGACATCTTACGAAACCTTTCGTATGCTCCTCCGTAGAACGACAACCGGAGGCACGATTCATGGGCGACAAACCGATCCCCAGACCCACCGATGCGGAGCTCGCCATCCTGCGCGTGCTTTGGGAGCTTGGGCCCAGCACGGTCCGCGAAGTGCACGACGCCATGAGCCCCACCCACGACACGGGCTACACGACCGTGCTCAAGCTCCTCCAGATCATGATCGACAAGCGCCTGGTCGTTCGCGACGAATCCCAGCGCGCCCACGTCTACGCCGCGCGGGAAACCGAGCAGCGCACGCAGCGGCAGCTGATCGGTGATCTGATCGACCGCGCATTCGGCGGCTCGCCCGCCAAGCTGGTCATGCAGGCGCTTTCCGGAACCAAGGCGACGGCCGAGGAGCTGACGGCCATCCGCAGCATGCTCGAGAAGATTGAAGGAGAGGCGAAATGAACGCGACGCAGCTCTTGACCGGACCTCTGGCCCAGGCGATCGGCTGGGCATTGCTGCATCTGCTCTGGCAGGCCACGATCGTGGCCGCAATCCTCGCCGCCGTGCTCGCGCTCATTCCGCGCCAGAGCGCGAACGCCCGCTACTCCGCGGCCTGCGGCGCGCTCGGCCTCGTGTTCGCCTTGTTCATCGCTACAGCGTGGAAGACGTATGACCCGGCAGTGGCGCCGGTGACGACGGCGCCGCTCACGGAATCGCAGGCGACGAAGATCACCGTTACCAACGTGCCGGTCGCACCCTGGCCACCATCGCCGCGGAAACGTGGCGCGACCGGATGATGTCGATGGTCGCCAGCGCGCGCCAGTCGCTTCCGATGGTCGTCGCGGTCTGGCTGTTCGGCGTGGTCTTCCTCTCTTCACGACTGCTCATCACCTGGATGCGCGCGCGCCGCCTCGCGGACACGGGGCAGCCCGCCAACATGTCAATGGCAGCGCGTCGCCCGCCGTCTCTCTAACGCCCTCGGATTACGCCGCGCGGTGCGCCTTCTCGAATCAGCGGCCGTCGAAGTCCCGTCGGTCATGGGCATGCTTCGCCCGGTCATCCTCCTCCCCGCCAGCACCCTCACCGGACTCACGCCCGCGCAGATCGAAATGGTCCTCGCGCACGAGCTCGCACACATCCGCCGCCATGACTTCCTGGTGAACCTGCTGCAGGCCGTGGTGGAGACGCTGATGTTCTACCACCCGGCGGTCTGGTGGATGTCGCGCCGCGTGCGCATCGAGCGCGAGAACTGCTGCGACGACATGGCCGTGGCCGTGTGCGGTAATCCGATTCAGTACGCGAAAGCACTCACCCGTCTCGAAGAGCTGCGTTCCGCGCCGAGTCTCGTCGTTGCCGCGAATGGCGGGTCGCTTCTCGATCGCATCCGCCGCATCGCCGGCGGTCGCGCCGAATCGACTGCCGTCAGCGCACGCTGGGCCGCGGCGATGATCACCCTGGTGGTGCTCGCGGTCGGCGTCGGCATTCCGTCGCTCCCCGCCTTTGCGGAGCGCGAGCAGAAGGCCACCGAACCGGCGAAAGCAAAAGTCGACGTCACCGCGCCGGTCGAGCCTGAGGAAACGGAAGAAGCGGAGTCGGTCGACACTCCCGAGCCGCCCGAAGTCGACGCCGATTACGAAGCCGCTGTGGCCGATGTGGAGGATGAGGACGCGGACGACGACGAGGACTACAACATGGTCCCGGCGATCGCGCCCATGGCTCGCGCCGCCGCTCTGGCCGCAATCGACTCGGTCCGCGCCGCGCCGATGCCGATGCCCACGCCGATGGTTGCCGGAGTTCGCGCTCCGCGCGTTCCTCATGCCCCACAGATCGCCTTCAACAACGACTTCGATTTCGACTTCGACGACAACGACGATGACGACGAAAACGACGACGAGAAAGGGAAGAGCGCGAAGAAGATCGGCTCCGAACGGCTCACCGTCGACGAATTGATCAGCCTTCGTGCGGTCGGCGTCACCCCCGAATACATCGATTCGATGCGTGCGATCTTCGGCGAGCTCACCGTCGGTGAGGTCTCCGGCCTCAAAGCCCTGGGCGTCTCCGCGGAGTACGTGCGGGAAATGCGTGCAGCGGGACTCGAAGTGAACAGCGCCGGCGTCGCCAAAGGATTGCGCGCCCTCGGCGTGAGCGGCGACTACGTTCGCGAGATCCGCGCCGCGGGCGTCAATCTCAAGACAGCCAAGGAAGCGCAGTCGCTCAAGGCGACGGGCGTGACCGTGAAGTTCGTCCAGCAGCTCGCGGCCGCGGGCTACACCAACCTGACGCCCAAAGAGATCTCGCGGATGGCGGCGGTGGGCGTGGACGAAGACTTCATCCGCGAAATGTCGAAGTACAAAAAGAAGTAGCCCGCTCACTCCACAACCAAGGAGACGAACCATGAAGCGCACTCTGACGCTCACGCTCGCAGTGTTTCTACTCGCGGCCGCCGCTTCGGCGAATGTGACCGGAAGTTGGACGGCCACGACCCAGGATGAGAAGGACGGCCGCATCCATCTCAACATCACCCGCGGCCGGTTTCAGAACATGGGCAACACCTTCAACCTGGCCGCATTCAGCGGTCTGAGCGCGGCCCAGATCAACGCCCCTGCCCAGACTCCTGTGCAGTTCGACATGCGCCGCGAGGCCGGTCTGGTGTCGTTCGAAGGCGTCTTCCGCAACGGCGACGGCGCGGGCCACTTCACCTTCACCCCGAATCACGGCTACGCCAACACGCTCGGCGCCATGGGCCTCGAGCTCGACCTGAACAAGCACGGCAAGGACCGCACCGACGAGGAAGACCTCTTCATCCTCGCCGTGCACGACGTCTCGACCGAATTCATCCGCTCGATGCAGGCGGAAGGCTTCAAGCTGTCGCTCGAGAAGTACCTCTCCATGCGGATCTTCAACGTGAACACCGATTACATCCGCGAGATGCGAGCCCTCGGCTACAAGGACATCAGCGCGGACAAGCTCATCGAAACGAAGATTCACCGCGTCACTCCCGACTACATCCGCAGGATGCGCGCGGCGGGCTGGGACCTGCCGCTGTCCAAGCTCGTGGCCAGCCGCATTCATGGCGCGACGCCGGAGTTCGCCGAGGAGATGCGCAGGCTCGGCTACGGGAACCTCGATCACGACGACCTGATCGCGTTCCGCATTCACGGCGTAACGGCCAAATTCATCGAAGAGATGCGCAAGCTCGGCTACGACAAGATCGACGCCGACGACCTCGTGTCCATGCGCATCCATCGCGTGACGCCGGAGTTCGTTCGCGAGCTCGAAGCGGCCGGCTACACGAAGATTCCGGTCGACAAGCTCGTCTCGATGCGCATCCACGGCGTCGACGCGAAGTTCATCAAGAAGATGAACGACGTCGACTAACGAAGTGTCATCCCGAGCGTGAGTCGAGGGACCTGTGTGGCTGGGCGGCTCAAGACGCGTGCCGCCCGGCACCCCAGGTCCCTCGACTTCGCTCGGGATGACATGCGAGCTACTTCACCTTCACGGCGGCGACATACCGGATGTCGCCGCCGCCCTGCACCAGCCGGAACGGATGAATCTCCACCTGCCCGTTCCGCATGACCGTCACCACTCCCCGGCTCACACCCATCGGTCCCGCCGCGAAGTAGCGCACGCCGATGTGATACGTGCCCGGATCGACATTGCTCGTGCGGATCACTTCCGGCCCGAGGCCCTGGGTGATGTCTTCGTAGAGCGTGAGTCCGGACGGCGTCGAGCGGTTCTGGTAATAGCACTCCGCACCGCGTGGATCGATGACGTGCAGATCGACGTCGTTCGCATCGGTCTCCCAGGCCAACGTAACGCGCAGCGCGTCGACGCGTAACAGATCGACGTCATGCTCGCGCGCGCGATCGGCGATCTCCGCGCGGCGCGATGGATCCTTCGCCTGCCAGGCGCGGTAGACGTAGGCGAGCTCCTCGCGGATGACCCGCTGCACGTTGCCGTACCACTGCGGGAAGGTCTGGCGCGTCGCCGACTCGAGCACGCGCGCGGCTTCTTCGACCTGTCCGTCCTGCCGGAGCATCAGCGCGAGATGCCGGTAGCCGTTCGCGCGATCCGGCCGCACTTCCAACGCCTTCCGCAGCGGCGCCTCGGCCAGTTTCGCGCGCTTCGCACGCAGCAGAAGAAGACCCGCGCGCTGCAACAGTTCCGTCTTCGCCGGAGCGACTTCGATCAGCGACGCAAACGCGCGGGCAGCTTCCGATTCCTTGCCGAGGTTGTCCGCGGCCATGCCGAGGACTTCGTAGACCTGCGGGTTTTCCGGGTCGTACGGCTGCCAGCGGAGCGCGACCGAACGCAGCGACGACCATTCGTTGTGCGCCGCGAGCGCCTCGCTGAGCTGGTTGTACAGCTCGCGATTCTGCGGCTCCGCTTTCAGCTTCGCCTCGAGCTCCGCGATGACGGATCTCGACGGAATCTCGCGGCGCGTCCAATCGCGACGCTCGCGCTTCTCTTCGCGCGGCGGCGGAGGGGTCGGGCGCGGGGGTGGTGGAGGCGGTGGCGGCATCACGGACGGTGCGGCGATGCGCGGGGCTTCGGCAGCCATGGTGATAGTTTCCGAGACTGCACCGACCCGCATCGCATCGGCTTCCACTCCCGCTTCCTGAACCGAGTCCTGCACGAAGTCCACCGGCGGAGGAACCGCCGCCGGCTCCGGAACTGGCACAGGCACGGGCGCGGTCGAGGACTTCTGCCGCTCCATCGGAACAGGCATGGGACGCGGCGGACGCGGTGCACGCGGCATCGGAATCGGCTGCATGGGAGTCCGGTCCAGCCGTCCGATACCTCCCGCATCGACGGTGAGAATCGCCGCGAGCGCACGCCGGTCGATTCCGAAACGCTGGTAATCCCACTCGCTCTCCAGCACAAGCATCGTGGTCCGCGGAATGACCACACGCTGCTCGATGCTGATCCGGACCTGCTCGGTCGCCAGCGCCTTCCGCACCGCTTCCGACGGCTCACTGGCTTCGCGCTCGGCCAGATACTCGAGATACGCGCGATAGGCCTCGCGTTCGAGCAGCGGCGCGAACGTCGATGCGGCGAGACGCGCCGTTGTGCGCGCGCCGGCGACCTCCGGCTCCCGTCCCGCTTTGACTTTGCCGAGGACGAAGATCTCTTCGCCGTTGCCGACGTCGTCGAAGTGCGTCGGATAGAGCCACTCGGCGGAAGGATCGGTCACGTCGACCGAGCCACCGAGCGGACGGCGGAGCTCAGCCGCGGCCGCGCGCGCGGCGCCATCGATCGCATCGGTGAACGGAACGCGGATCACCCGACCCCGCCCCGCGGTCAGCTTCTTCGCCACGGCGCCGTCTTCCCGGCTGCCGAGGACGAGCGCGTGCACGATGCCGCGGCCGGCGATCGATTCAATCTTCGTGTCGCCGAGGGTCGGGACGAGGTCGCTGGCGATGACGATGGCTCGCGAGGGGTCGTCACGAAGCGCGCGATTCGCATCGGCCACGACCGCGGAGAGGTCCGTGCCGCCGAGGAAGAGGCGGGTGCGGAGCAGGTCGCCGGCGCGGCGGGACATCTCCGCGGCCGTGCCCGAAGCGAGCGGCACAACCTCGTTGTCGAAGGCCACGAGCTGCACAGAATCCTGTGCAGGCAGTGCCGCCAGGGTCTTCTCGATGCCGCGGATCCGGTGAATCGCGCCTTCGGCCGAAGAGGCGGACGTGTCGACGTAGAAGCGGTAGGCGGTAGGCGGCAGGCGGTTCGCGGTGGAAACCGTGGGGCGGAGTGAGGCCAGGTAAAAGTCGCCGGCGCGAAGAATCTGGGGGCCGTCGGTTGCGCGCGAGGTCAGGACGATGTCGCGATCGGGAGTCCAGTCGCGCTCGTCGAACGACGTCACTTCCGCGCTGCTGGTGGTGAGCTTGCCGCGGGTCTCTTCACCCGGCAGCGGTGTGACGAATCCGCGGAACGTCAACTTGTTGACCTTGGGCAGACCGCGCAGCGGCAGGGCGTAGGTGCGGACGCCATCGCGGGCCGGCAGCAGTTGCGTATACGAAAGCACCAGGTGCACCGGCGCGTTGGCCTCGATCGGGAAAATGCGCGCCGAAAAGCGGTTCCCCTGATCCTGCTCGAGCAGCGCCGGATCGCGCATCTGATGCAGGAACTGCTCGTAAACCTGATTGGCGCGAAGGCGCTCGACCACCTCCCCTTCCATCAGGTGCCCGTTCACGTCCTTGGCGAACCGGCTGATGGCGGCGTTCGGCGGCAGGGTGCAGGTGAAGCGGCCTTCGATCCGCCGCGCCTGCGGATTCCGGAATCGGAACTCCAGCTCCGTCAGCGAGAGCATCCCGTGGATGGCCACCCGGGCCGAGACTTCCTCGAGGATCAGCTCCTGCCCGTCGGGGTCGGCGAAGGTCACCGGCGGAGTGGCGGGCTGCTCGGAGACGGTGGGAGTCGCGGCGGGCGTCGTGGCCTGAACGGCGGCCAGAGTCACGGCTGGATTCGCTCGAACCGTACCGAGCAGGAAGTGGACGATCAGCGCGAGCAGTAAGGAACTCATGCCGCTTAGACGGCGCTGGTGGCCCGGAGGAAACCCGCGTGGGCTGCATCACAGCCTGTCCGGAGGAATCCAATAACAATAACCGCCGTTCCGGTCCCTGGTTCACCCACAAGAAAGGTCCAACCCTGATGCGCTTTCGCACACTCGGTGTTTTCGCCGTAGCCCTGCTCGTCCTTTCCGCGCCATCCGCCATGGCCACCGACTACTACGCGGACGTGTCGGGCGGATCGTGGACCTCGAACACGACCTGGCATCTGGTCTCGAACTCCGGGCCTGTCGCACCGGCGGGCACGTATCCAGGCTCGGCTACGGGTGACAAGGCCATCATCGATTTCCAGGGGATCGCCGTCACGTTGTCAGCGGCCGTTCCGAACGCGGTCACGATCGACTTCAACAACGTCTCCTGCTCGCTCACAGTGACCACCGGCGGATCGGTGGCGCTCACCGGCGCCTCGCAGATCGCCGGCGGCACGATTCTCAGTCTCACCGGCGGCACGGTGGACAACGGCGGCACGCTGACCATCGGCTCGACCTCGGCCATCAACTGGTCGACCGGCACGATCACCGGCGCGGGCACGACCATCATCAGCGCCGGCGCCGACCTCAACGCGACCGGCAGCTCGATGATCGTCACCGGGGGCCAGACCATCAACGTGTTCGACACGCTGACCTACGGCGCATCGGCGAGCGGCCTCGCCGTCAACAGCGGTGCGAAGATCGTCGTGCAGAGCGGCGGCCTCTTCGACGTCCAGAACGCCAACGGCATCGCCGGCGACAACCTCGGCGGCGCCAACATCACCGTCAATTCCGGCGGCACCTTCCTCAAGTCCAACGGCAACTTCGGCACGAACATCAGCCCGACCTTCAACAACAACGGCACGGTCCAGGTCAACATCTCCTCGATGGGATTTGCGCGCGGCACCCACACCGGCGCGTTCATCATGAACGGGCCGACGACGGGGCTCGGGTTTGCCTTCGGCGGGACGCACACCTTCAGCGGCGCGACGGGCTCCATCAGCGGTACGGGTTCGGCCTTCTTCGGCGGCCCGACCGTGATCTCTGCCGGCGCGGACCTCGACATCTCGAACCTGAGCAACGACAGCTTCTCGTCGATTTCCGGCAACGGCACGGTCAATCTCACGGGCACGTTCACCTGGAACGCGAGCTCGATCAGCGGCATCACCTTCAACGCGCTCGGCGGCTCGACGGTCAACCTCACCGGCGCCGGCAACACCTCGATCGCGAGCGCTGCGCATTTCAACAACGCCGGCACGATGACCATCAACCCGGGCGCCACCTTCTCCATCGTCAGCGACGCTCACCTGACCAACAACGGCACGATCAACATCGCCGGCGACCTGACCATCAACTCCGACGGCGCGCCGCTGGCGCGCATCGACAACCTGGCCACGCGCAGCATCAACAAGACCGCCGGCGCGGGCGCGGCCTACATCGCCGTCAAGCTCAATAACGCCGGCAGCGTCTCCGCGCTGTCGGGCCTCCTCAAGCTCCAGCAGGGCGGCACGCACAGCGGCTCATGGGGTCTCGGCACCAGCGCCGCGCTCGTCTTCGACGGCGGCACCCACCAGTTCACCGGCGGCAGCTTCAGCGGCAGCACCGGCACGGTCGGACTCAACGCCGGCGTCATGGACGTCGACGCCAACATCACTCTCGCTTCGGGCATCGCCTTCCAGCAGAGCGGCGGCGTCCTCACCGGCGCGGGCAACTTCACCGCCGGCGGAGCGTTCCTCTGGACCGGCGGCACGATGAGCAACGTCTCCGGCAACGGCCAGACCATCCTCACCGGCACGAGCTCGCAGATCGCCGGCACGACCAGCACGATTGTTCTCTCCGGACGCACCATCTCCAACACCGGCACGTTCACGTACAACCCGACGACCGGGATCGAGCTGTCGATCGATGACGGCGGGCTCTTTCTCAATACCGGCACGTTCAACTGGGTCGGCGATGCGGAAATCGACTCCAACCAGGCCAGTACTCCCCGCTTCACCAACGGCGGCGTGATCAACAAGAGCACCGGTACGGGCGTGGCCAACATCTACGCGGTCTTCAGGAACAACCAGACCCTCAACCTGACCAGCGGCAGCATGGCCTTGCACGGTGGGGGCGACACGCTCGGCACAATCACCTTTATCAACGCCGCCAACAGGATGATCATCGCCAACGGATCCTTCTCGACGACGCAGCCGACCCTCACCGGCGGCGGCGTGATCGCTGTCGACGGGCCGTTCGCGACGCTCGGCCTGACCGGGACGGTGACCATTCCCCAGATGGAGATTCTGAACGGCGGCACCGTCGCCGGCGGGACGCTCACCATCGGCACGTCACTGATCTGGCGCAACGGCACGATGCTCGGCGGCGTCACCAACATCAACGTTGGTGCAAACCTCATTGCGACTTCGCTCAACGGCGCGCTCACGCTCGATACGCACAGCCTCACCAACAACGGCACGTTCACCTGGGACGGCTCGAACACTCTCCAACTGATCAACGGCTCGTCGCTGATCAACAACGGCACCTTTAACGCGACCGGCAACGGCACCATCGGCGGGACGGCCCCGGCGAACGCCATCACGAACAACGGCACGTTCGAGAAAACGGGCGGCACGTCAGGCACGCGCATCGATCCGGTGTTCGGCAACAGCGGCCAGCTCAGCTCCGAAGTGCCGGGCCAATCGCTGATCATCGCCGGAGGCGGCTCGCAGACCGGCGGAGGGTCGCTGGTGACCGTCACCGGTGCGCTGATCGATTTCTTCGCCGGCACCTTCACCGTTCCGCCCGGAACCTCCCCGTTCATGGGCAGCGGCATCTTCCGCGTCAACGGCGGCACGCTGTCGATCACGGGCAGCCTGAACATCCCCGCCCCCGCCACGCTGGTCGTCGACAGCGGCGCGCTCAACGTCGCGGTCTCCTCGACCTTTCAGATCTTCGGCGGCCTGACCTGGAACGGCGGCACGCTGCAGGGCGACGGCACGACCCGCACGTTCGGCGGCTCGATCGGCAACACCGCCGCAAAGACGCTCAACAACAATCACACCCTGACCGTTGCCGGGGGCACGTTCAACTACACCGCGACAAGCCCGAACCTGCTGACGATCGGCGGCACAGCGAACTTCAACATCGAGAACAGCGCCACGGTGGTGATGGCCGCCAACTCGGCGATCACCGGCACGTCGACTGACGGTCTGACCATCAGTTTCGGCGCGACGCTCGACACGTCCGCGGGCACGAGCACGGTCAGCAACGGCACGATGTCGGGCGGCACCATCGCCACCGGCGCAAGTGGACGTCTCGATTTCGGCAGCGGCGCCTTCGCGATCAACGCGGGCAGCGTGACCGGAACCGGAACGATCGGCGTCATCGGCGCGACCCTCACGGTCAATGCCACCATCACCTTCCCGAATCTCATCCAGAGCGGCGGCACACTCACGGGCACCGGCGCACTCACCGTCAACGGCGGCACGTGGACGGGCGGCACGATGACGGGCACCGGCAGCACGACGGTCGGCACCGGCGCGTCGTTCGGCATCGCGGCCGGCTCCGGGAAGACGCTCGCTCGCAACCTGAGCAACAACGGCACGGTGGGGATGACCGATGGCTTCGCCCTCAGCGGCACAGCCATTGCCGCGAACGGCGGAACAGGCACCTGGAACGACACCGCGGCCGCGGTCATGACCTGCGCCGCCTGCACGGGCAAGTTCCACAACCTCGGCTCGTACAACAAGAGCGGCACCCTCACCAGCCACTCGGTCCGTTTCGACAACGACGGGACACTGACGATCGGCGTCGGCGCGCCCGGTCTTCGCTTCCTCGCCGGCGGCACGCACAACGGCGACTTCATCACCAATACAGGCAGCGTGGACTTCGGCGGCACCCAGACCTTCAACGCGACCTCGGACACCACTGGTGGCGGGTTCGTAAGCTACCTCGACAACACCGTTCATCAGGGAACGCTCGTAATCAGCAGCACCGCTCCAACCAGCGGTGTTTCGCTCAACAACGGGTCCAATGTCACATTCAACACGGCGTCGGCCGTTCAGACGCCGCGAATCATCATCACCGGTGATCTCGATGGAACGTCTGCTGTCACGCTCACCGGGCCAACCACCAGCATCTGGCAGGGCGGCACGATCGGCGGCACCGGTCCATTCACGATCGGCAGCGGCGCGACGCTGTCCGTCGAGTCCGCCACCGGAATTCTCGACGGCCGCACAATCACCAACAACGGCACGCTTTCGGTCACCCGCAGTATTGCCGCTGGTCTTGGCGGCGGATCAATCATCAATACGAGCGGATTCCGCGCTCAGCCGACCGCCAACATCACCATCGGCCCTGCCTTCACCAATCAGGGGCTGGCCCAGTTCCAGGCATTCGATACGGCCTTCAACGGCGGCTACACCCAGACCGCGGGTTCCACGCAGCTCATCGGCGGCACGTTCTCCTCGCCGCTCACCGTCAACATCGACGGCGGCACGGTCACCGGCAACGGCACCATCTCCGCCAACGTCAGCAACGACGGCACGTTCGCGCCGGGTGCCTCCGCCGGCACGATCACCATCGCCGGCAACTTCACCCAGTCCAACACCGGCGTGATCAACAGCGAGATCGGCGGCACGGCGCCGGGAACCGGCTACGACCAGCTCGTCGTTACCGGTGCGGCAACGCTCGACGGCACGATGAACGTCACGTTCATCAACGCGTTCACCCCGGCCGACGCCAACGTCTTCGATCTCGTCACCTGGGCCTCGCACACCGGCGCGTTCGCGACGGTGAACCTGCCGCCGTTCCCTCCCGGCACGCTGATCCCGACGTACGAGACCAACGCCTTCCGCATCACCGCCGACGCCGTCGGTGACCTCGGCATCACCAAGACCGGCCCGGCCAACGCCACGGTCGGACAGAACATCTCCTACTCGATCGTCGTGAACAACGGCGGGCCGTCTGCGGCCGACAACGTGATCGTCAGCGATCCGACGCCGGCCAACATGACCTGGGTCTCGAACAGCGGCGATTGCACGACCGCCTTCCCCTGCTCGCTCGGAACCGTGGCCGCGGGGGCGACGAAGACCATCACCGCGATCTTCACCGTCACCGGCGGCGCGGGAACGAACATCACCAACACCGCCACGGTCTCCACGACCTCCACCGACAACGTCACCGCGAACAACACCGCCAGCTCGACGGCCTTCGTCGATCTCGCCGACGTGTCCATCACCAAGACCGGTCCGGCCAGCGCGGCCTTCGGCCAGAACGTCTCCTTCACCATCACCGTCACCAGCAACGGACCTTCGCCGGCGAGCAATGTGATCGTCAGCGATCCCACGCCGGCCAACATGACCTGGGTCTCAAACAGCGGCAATTGCACGACCGCCTTCCCCTGCTCGCTGGGCACGCTCAACTCCGGCGTCACCAAGACCATCACCGCGACCTACACCATCACCGGCGGCGCGGGCACCAACATCACCAACACCGCCACTGTCTCGACGTCGACGCCGGAAAGCACGACCGCGAACAACAGCGGCAGCGCGACGGTCTTCGTCGACCTCGCCGACCTGGCGATCACCAAGACCGGTCCGGCCACGGCCCAGGCAGGCGGCGACATCTCCTTCACCATCACCGTTGCCAACGGCGGTCAGTCCGCCGCCAACAACGTCGTCGTCAACGACCCGACCCCGGCCGGACTGAACTTCCTGTCGAACAGCGGCGACTGCACCACGGCCTTCCCCTGCTCGCTGGGCAGCGTTCCCAGCGGCGCGACGAAGACCATCATCGCCACCTACTCGGTCGCCGCCGACAGGTCGGGTACGACCATCACCAACACCGCCACGGTCACCACGACCACCACCGACGACACCTCCAACAACAGCGCGAGCGCCACGGTCGCCATCGACTGCCTCAACTCCACGCCGACGAATCTCACCGCAACCGTCGGTGCGGGCGGCGACGGAACGCTCTCATGGCGCGGTACCGGCGAGTCGTACATCGTCTTCCTCGGACCGCAAGGCTCGGGCTGCAGCACGCAGTTCGCTACGACCGCGTCGCGCTCGGTTTCGTTCTCCGACCTCGCGCCGGGAACCTACGAGTGGCGCGTGCAGAGTCTTGCCGAGAACTGCGACACCTTCACCAGCGCCTGCGTGACGTTCACGGTGGCTGAGGACACGCCGGATTGCACGGTGCCCGCGGCGCCGATCGTCAGCGTCGTCGGCCAGACCACCTCGGCCAAGACGTACGAAGTGCAGTGGGAACCGGTGCCGGGCGCGGTCCGTTACGAGATCGACGAAGCCACGAACCCCGAATTCCTCGGCGCCACGCGGCTGACCGTCACCGGCAACAGCCAGGCCTACAAACACGACGTGATCGTCGCGACCGCGTTCTACTACCGCGTCCGCGCGTTCGCGAACTGCACCAACACGCCCGGTCCGGACTCGACGACTGTGCGCGTGGTCATCATTCCGCTGCCGCCCAAGGACCAGGAAGATCCGCAGGTCAACATCCCCGCGGGTAGCGAAGAAGTGGTCGTGCAGACGGTCTTCATTCCGGGTGAGCCGGGACAGAACCTGCTCTACACCGCGACGACCGACCGTCCGTGGCTGACGGTTCGTCCGCAGCAGGGCGTGATCACGCCGGCCGGCATCAACCTCGAAGTCATCGCCGATCCGAAGACGCTGCCGAACGGCACGTTCACGGCGAGCATCATCGTCACCATCACCGACGGCACCAGCGGCCGCATCGGCACGCACGGCACGACCGTGAAGACCACGCCGTTCTCCATCAACCTCGTCACGCCGGTCACGCCGGTTGCATCCAAGCCGGCGACCTCGCAATACGCGCTGATCATCCCCACCGCCGGTCATCTCGACGGCGTCAACTCGCACTGGCAGTCCGATATCCGCGTCACCAACGCCGGCTTCAAATCGGCGCGCTATCAGCTGACCTTCACGCCGTCCGGCGGCACGACCCAGGGCGTGAAGCAGACGAACATCACCGTCGATGCCGGAGCAACGACCGCGCTCGACGACATCGTCCGCAACTGGTTCGGTCTGGGCACGCTCAACGACGGCGCGAACGGCATGCTCGAGATCCTGCCGCTCGATGATGCGGCCACGACCTCCCTGACCACCGTCGCGTCGAGCCGCACGTACAACGTCAGCGGCAACGGAACCCTCGGCCAGTACATCCCGGCCGTACCGTTCCCGAGCTTCATCGGCCGCGCGCTGCCGAACGCGTTGCCGCAGGTTCTCAGCCTGCAGCAGATCGCGCAGTCCTCGCAGTACCGCACGAATGTCGGCCTCGCGGAAGCGGGCGGCGCCTCGGTCAATGCGGTCCTGAGCGTCTTCAACGCGAACGGCTCCAAGCTCGCCGAGATCCCGGTTGCGCTCGCGGCCGGTCAGCAGTTGCAGATGAACCAGCTCCTGGCCACGCAAGGCATCGAGCTGAACGACGGCCGCATCGAAGTGAAGGTCACCGGCGGCGACGGCAAGATCACCGCGTACGCCTCGGTGGTCGACAGCGCGACGCAGGACCCGCTGCTCGTCAGCGGCACGCCGCTTTCGGGCTCCGGCGCGACGAAGTTCGTCCTGCCGGGCGTGGCCAATCTCGACAATCCGGTCGCGCACTGGCGCACGGACATGCGCGTGTTCAACTACGGCAACTCCTCGCAGCCGGCGACGCTGACCTTCTTCCCGTTCAACAACGGTCCGTCGAAGACCGCGCAGGTTCTTCTCGGCGCGGGCCAGATCATGACCCTCGACAACATCCTGAAGACGCAGTTCGAAACGGAGAACACCGGTGGTGTGGTCCACCTCACGACGCCGAATCCGGCTTCGCTCGTCGTCACCGGCCGCACGTACAACCAGACCGAGAACGGCACGTTCGGCCAGTTCGTACCGGCCGTGACCGTCGATCAGGCGGTCGGCGTGAACGAGCGGACGCTGCACATCCTGCAGGTCGAGGACTCGACGCGCTATCGCACGAACATCGGCCTGGCCGAGGTGACCGGGAAGCCGGTGACGGTGGAGATGCAGATCGTCCTGCCGGATTCGAAGATCACCCCGACCATCCAGATCCCGCTCGCCGCGAACGAGTTCAGGCAGTTCAACGTGATCCGGGACCTCGGCGTCGGCAACGTCTACAACGCGCGCATCACCGTGCGCGTGCTCGACGGCCAGGGCCGCGTAACGGCCTACGGATCGGTGATCGACGAGGTCACCCAGGATCCGACGTACGTGCCGGCGCAATAACCCGCCTTCTCCCCGGGAGCGACGGCCGTCACGGCCGCCGCTCCCCCCGGGGGCGTAAAATCGCCCATTCGCCGCCTGGTGCCTCGGAGGACTGTGTATGGGCTCTCGTTTCCAGTGGTTCGTTGTGACTCTGGTTCTCTGCGCGGCATCGGCAGCGCAGGCCGGTTCGTACACCGTGACGACTACGGCCGACAGCGGGGCCGGCTCGCTGCGCCAAGGCATCCTGGACGCGAACTCGGCGACGTGCACGAGTCCGTGCACGATCCAGTTCGACGCCACGCTCTTCGCGACGACGCAGACCATCAACACGGCCTCGAATCTCTCCATCACCGCGAGTAACGTCACCATCGACGGATTCGCGAACGGGGTCGGCTCGGCCAACAACAGCGCGTTCGGGAGCTCGGACAACTCCGTGCAGCGCGTGGTCGTCAACGGTCCGTCGACGACCTGTTGCCCGGTGATCACCATCTCCGGCTCGAACGTCACGATCCGCGGCCTGGTCATTCAGGACGGCCAGACGGGCATCACTGTCAGTGGAACCGGGAGCGCGACGATCGCCGGCTGCAAGATCGGCACGAATGCCCTCGGTACGGCCGCGGTCCCGAACCTCATCGGAATCTCCGTGAGCGGAACCAGCCCCACGGCCACGATCGGCGGCTCCAATGCGGCCGACCGCAACCTCATCAGCGGCAACAGCGGTTCGGGCATCAGCCTGGCCTCTGCCGGCAACGTCGTGATCGGCAATTACATCGGCACGACCGCGCTGGGCTCCGCCTTTCTCGCCAACGCCACCGGTGTGAGTGTCTCGAACAGCAATAACACCGTCGGCAACACGTCGATGGGCAACGTCATCAGCGGCAATACGGGCCGAGGCATCGACGTCCTGCTCGGCACCGGCACGGCCATGGGCAACAACCGCATCGGCACCAACATCAGCGGAACGGCCGCTGTGGCGAACAACGCCGGCATCTTCGTCGGCGGCGGGGGCACGCCCGGAAGTGTCAGCATCGGCGGCACAGGACAGCCCAACCTGATCTCCGGCAATACGACCAGCGGCATCGAGATCAACAACTCCAGCGGGTCGAACATCGTGTCGTTCAACTTCATCGGATTGAACGACGGGTCCAGCGCAACGATCCCCAACGGCGGTACGGGAATCGTCCTCACGGCGATCGGCTCTTCGAACACGATCACCAACAACCGCATCGGCGGCAACGCCTTCTACGGCATGACCCTCAACGGCGGCGCCGACACCACCATCCAGAACAACTTCATCGGCTACGTCAGCGGCACGCCCCGCCCCAATGGCCTCGGCGGAGTCCGCATCACCGCGGCGACCGGCACCACGACCGTCTTCGCGAACTCCATCCGTAACAACGGCGGCGTGGGGGTGGACGTCGATGGTGTGATCATCGGCGTAGCCATCAAGCAGAACGAGATCGCGGACAACACGGGCATCGGCATCGATCTGAAAAACGGATCCGGATCGCTCGGCGCGACGGCCAACGACGCCGGTGACACCGACACCGGGGCCGGCAACCACCTCCAGAACTTCCCCGCCATCACGTCGGCGTCCGTGGACGGCCCGACCGGCTCGTCGACGCTGACCCTCAAGTTCAACGTGGACTCCGCCAACGTCGGAACGACCCTGGGGATTCGCGCCGAGGCGTTCAAGGCCGACACCGATCCGACCAATCCCGAGGGACTCACGTTCCTTCAGGGGCAGTGCTTCGCGAGCAACAACATCAGCAATGCCACGATGACCATCCCCACCGCGGGCGTCGCCCCCGGCGACAAGATCGTGATGACCGCGACCAGCTACACGAACACGATCTGCTCCAGTGTCAACGAGGGAACCTCGGAGTTCTCGCCCGGTGCGACCGTCGCCGTGGCACCAGGCTTCGTCATCAACACGAACAACTCCGGCGCGGGGTCCCTGCGCCAGGCCATCACCGACGCGAACAGCGGCGCGTGCGCATCGCCCTGCGCGATCACCTTCAACATCCCGAACACCGATCCGAACTTCTCGGGCGGCGTTTACACCATCCGCCCGACCACGGCGCTCCCCGACATCCTGGCTTCGAACACCACCATCGATGGTGCGACGCAGACGGTGTTCGGCGGCGACACGAACCTGAGCGGCCCGGAGATCGTCATCAACGGCTCGCTCATCACCGGGGCCTCGGCCGGTCTGCAGATCGCCGCGCTAACCGCCGGCCAGGGCAACAACATCGCCATTCGCAATGTCGTGGTGAACGGCTTCCCGAACGAGGGCATCTTCCTGGACGGATCGGCGCTGGCCTTGACGAACATCTCCATCACCGGGAACTACGTCGGCACCGATCCGACCGGCACCAGCGCCGTCCCGAACGCCACCACCGGGATCTACGTGGGCGGTCTCGTGAGCGGTGCCTTCATCGGCACGCAGAGCAACGGCAATCTCATTTCAGGCAACACCCAGAACGGCATCATCCTCGACGGGGCGAGCGGCAACTTCGTCCAGAGCAACATCATCGGCCTCAATGCCTCCGGCACCGCCGCCCTTCCCAACGGCTTCGTAGGCATCCAGATCAGCGGCGCGGCGCAGAACAACACGATCGGCGGCGGCGTCGCCGGCACGGGCAATACCGTCTCCGGCAACCTGCGGCAAGGCATCGCCATCCTGGACAGCGGCACGAACGGCAACGTCGTTCAAGGGAACTACATCGGCACCGATACGTCCGCCGGCACTGCCATCGGCAACGGCTGGGCAGGCATCGGGATCTGGAACGGCGCGCAGAGCAACACCATCGGCGGCACGACCCTCGGCGAAGGCAACGTCATCTCCGGGAACGGCGAGGACGGCGTCGCCATCCGCGATCTCAACACTTCTTCGAACATTCTCGCCGGCAACTACATCGGCACGAACGCCTCCGGTTTCCTCGCCGTCCCCAACGGCTGGTACGGCGTGGACATCTTCAGCGCCGCCACGAACAACACCGTGGGCGGCAGCGTCGTTTCGGCGATGAACGTCATCTCCGGCAACACTCTCGGAGGCGTGCTCCTCTCCGACTCCGGCACTACCGGAAACGTGATCAGCGCAAACCGCATCGGCCTCAATGGCGTCGGGAGCGGGGCGCTCGCGAACCTCGGCCCCGGTGTGCTCATCGCCGCCGGTGCATCCGGCAACACCCTCGGCGGCGGCACGGTGGCCGCCAACGCCATCGCTCACAACGGCGCGGCCGGCGTGGCCGTCACGGGCGCCTCGATCGAAAACAACATCCGCTACAACTCGATCTTCTCCAACACCGGCCTGGGCATCGACCTCGCGAACAACGGGGTCACGGCGAACGACGCGGGCGACGGCGACAGCGGCCCGAACGCGCTGCAGAACTTCCCAATCCTCGCGATGGCCAGCTACAACAGCGTTTCGAACCAGACCACGATCAGCGGCACGCTCAACAGCCTTCCTAGCACGCAGTTCGACATCGACTGGTATTCGAACACGGCCCTCGACGGCAGCGGCCACGGCGAAGGCGAGGTCTACGAAACGACATCGACCTTCACCACCGACGCACTCGGCAACGCCAACGTCAGCATCATCCTGCCCGGCAATCGCCGCACCTCGAACATCGTCGCAACAGCGAGCCGCGTCAACGGACCGGTGCGCGAGACATCGGAATTCAGCGCGACCGCGCCGAACAATCCTCCCGTGGCGAACAACGACACGCCGCCCGCGACGAACGAGGACACGCCCACGACGTTCGATCCGCGCGCGAACGACAGCGATCCGGAAGGCGGAACGTTCACCATCACCTCGAACACGCAGCCTTCGCCGAGCGCTGGCTCGGTCACCTGCTCGGCGACTTCGTGCACTTTCACGCCGGTCGCGGATTACAACGGTCCGGCCTCGTTCAACTACACCATCACCGACGACCTCGGCGCGACCGCGACCGCCACGGTGAACATCACCGTCAACGCCGTCAACGACCCGCCCGTCGCAAACACCGACGCGATCAACACCTCTGAAGACACGCAAGGCGCGGTGAACGTGCTGACCAATGACACCGACGTCGATGGGCCGTCCGCGCTCAGCGTCACCGGCAACACGAACGGCGCGAACGGAACGGCTGTTTGTTCTCCGATCGGCAACTGCACCTACACGCCGAACCCGGACTTCAACGGCGCCGACTCGTTCACGTACACGGTCAGCGACAGCTCCGCTGCCTCAGTCGGCACGGTCAACGTCACTGTCAACGCCACGAACGATCCGCCGGTCGCCAACCCCGACGCGATCAACACCACCGAAGACACGCCGAACTCGGTGAACGTGCTCACGAACGACACCGACGTCGACGGACCGTCCGCCCTCACCGTCACCGGCAACACCAACGGCACCAAAGGCAACGTGGTCTGCACGGCCGCCGGAGGGTGCACGTACACGCCGAACCCCGATGAGAACGGCGCGGACTCGTTTACTTACACCGTCAGCGACGGCGTCGCGTCCACGGTCGGCACCGTCAACGTGAACATCAGTTCCGTGAACGATCCGCCGGTCGCGAACACCGACGGGCTGGGTACGACCGAAGACACGCCCAACAGCGTCAATGTGCTGGCCAACGACACCGACGTGGATGGACCGTCCGCCCTCACCGTCACCGGCAACACCAACGGCACGAAGGGGACCGCGGTCTGCACCGCGGCCGGGTCATGCACGTACACGCCGAATCCCGATCAGACCGGGACGGACTCCTTTACGTACACGGTCAGCGACGGCCTCGGCTCGTCGGTGGGCACGGTCAACGTCAACATCACCGCCACCAACGATCCGCCGCTTGCCAACCCCGACACGATCAACACGGCCGAAGACTCCCCGGGCTCGGTGAACGTGCTGACGAACGACACCGACGTGGATGGACCGTCCGCGCTCAGCGTCACCGGCAACACCAACGGCACGAAGGGCAGCGCGGTCTGCACGGCTGCCGGCAACTGCACCTACACGCCGAATCCCAATCAGAACGGCGCGGACTCGTTCACGTACACCGTCAGTGACGGCAGCGCATCCTCCGTCGGCACCGTCAACGTCAACATCGGCTCCGTGAACGATCCGCCCGTCGCCAATGCGGATGCCCTCACCACGAACGCGAACACGCCTGGCTCGGTCAACGTGCTCACCAACGACACCGACATCGACGGACCGTCGCCGCTGACCGTGACCGGCAACACCAATGGCACAAAAGGCACGGCCACGTGCACGGCCGCCGGCAACTGCACCTACACCCCGAACCTCAACGAGAGCGGCGGCGACTCCTTCACGTACACGGTCTTCGATGGAGCGTCGAGCGCCACCGGAACGGTCAGCGTGACCATCGGCTCGCCCAATTCTCCGCCCAACGCCGTCGACGATTTCGCCGACACGGTTCAGAACACCGCGGTGACCATCAACGTTCTGGCCAACGACTCCGATCCGGAGAGTCAGCCGCTGACGCTCGTCGCCAACACGCAGCCGGCCAACGGCGGGGTTTCCTGCCAGCCCGACGGCAATTGCACGTACACACCGAACAGCGGCTTCACCGGTGTCGACTCCTTCACCTACACCGTTCAGGACAGCGTCGGCGCAACCAGCAATGCCACGGTGGCCATCAACGTCAGCGGCTGCCCCGAGGCGCCGGCGTTCCTCAGTCCCGCTCCGAATGCGACCGGTGTTCGGACCACGGGAAGGCTCTCGTGGGACAACACCGGCGCGGACTCCTACAACGTTTACCTCGGCCGCGCCGACGGCGACGGTTGCGACCCGCTGATCGGCTCGACGCTCGGGACGTCCATCTCGTACGCGAACCTCGAGCCCAACACCCGTTACCTCTGGCGCGTCGAAGCGGTCAGGCAGGGCTGCCAGCCCGCCTCTAGCGCATGCGTCGCATTCACGACCGGTCCGGCTTGCAACGTATCTCTGACGCTCGTGAAGCCGCTCGGCGGAACCGTGGCGTCGCCCATCGAGTTCGAATGGCAGGCCGTCAGCGGCGCCACGGCGTACACGGTCTTCGCGAAGATCGGCGGCGGCGACTTCACGGAGCTCGGAACGACGACGTCGACGAAGCTCACGGCATCACTCGGTTCCGACGGCTCTATGGAGTGGTTCGTCATCGCGACCATTCCTGGCTGCGGCAACGTCCAGTCGCCTGTCGCCGCCTTCAACCTCTGCAACAGACCGGGCAGACCTCTGGCCCGCGTCGTCGGTGAAGCCACTTCCGGCCAGCTCTACCGCGTCGAGTGGGACGCCGTTCCCAACGCCGTACGCTATGAAGTCGACCAGGCCACCAACGCCGCTTTCACCGGCGCCACCACCATCTCCACCACGGACCTTTTCGTTGCCTACCGGCACGAGCTGACCAACGGCGCTCAGCCGTTCCACTACCGCGTCCGCGCCTTCACGGCGTGCACGCCAACCGCCGGGGACTACTCCGTTCCCATCCGCATCGTCATCATCCCGATCCCGGATCCGAGCGAACCGAACCCGAGCACGAACGTCCCCGCCGGCAGCGAGGAAGTGGTCGTGCAGACGGTCTTCATTCCGGGCGAGCCGGGACAGAACCTGCTCTATACCGCCACGACGGACCGTCCGTGGCTGACGGTGCGCCCGCAGCAGGGCGTGATCACGCCCGCCGGCATCAACCTCGAAGTCATCGCCGATCCGAAGACGCTGCCGAACGGCACGTTCACGGCGAGCATCATCGTCACCATCACCGACGGCACCAGCGGCCGCATCGGCACGCACGGCACGACCGTGAAGACCACGCCGTTCTCCATCAACCTGGTCACTCCGGTCTCGCCGGTCGCGTCCAAGCCGGCGACCTCGCAGTACGCGCTGATCATTCCCACCGCCGGTCACCTCGACGGCGTGAACTCGCACTGGCAGTCCGACATCCGCGTGACCAACGCCGGGTTCAGATCGGCGCGCTATCAGTTGACGTTCACGCCGTCGGGCGGCACGAATCAGGGCGTGAAGCAGACGAACATCAACGTCGATGCCGGAGCAACGACCGCGCTCGACGACATTGTCCGCAACTGGTTCGGTCTGGGCACGCTCAACGACGGCGCGAACGGCATGCTGGAGATCCTGCCGCTCGATGACGCGGCCACGACCTCACTCACCACCGTCGCGTCGAGCCGCACCTACAACGTCACCGGCAATGGAACCCTCGGCCAGTACATCCCGGCCGTGCCCTTCCCGAGCTTCATCGGCAGAGCCTTGCCGAACGCATTGCCGCAGGTTCTCAGCCTCCAGCAGATCGCGCAGTCCGCGCAGTACCGCACCAACGTCGGTCTCGCCGAAGCGGGTGGCGCGTCTGTCAACGCCGTCCTGAGCGTCTTCAACTCGGGCGGCTCGAAGCTCGCCGAGATCCCCGTCGAGCTCGCGGCCGGCCAGCAGTTGCAGATGAACCAGCTCCTCGCGACGCGCGGGATCCAGCTGAACGACGGCCGCATCGAGGTGAAGGTCACCGGCGGCGACGGCAAGATCACCGCGTACGCCTCGGTCGTCGACAGTGCAACGCAGGATCCGCTGCTCGTCAGCGGCACGCCGCTTTCGGGCTCCGGCTCCACGAAGTTCGTCCTGCCCGGCGTCGCGAATCTCGACAATGCGGTCGCGCACTGGCGCACGGACATGCGCGTGTTCAACTACGGCACGAGCTCGCAATCGGCGACGCTGACCTTCTTCCCGTTCAACAACGGTCCCTCGAAGTCGGTCCAGGTGTCGCTGCCGGTCGGACAGGTGATGACCCTCGACAATGTTCTGACGACGCAGTTCGGGTCGGAGAACACCGGCGGCGTGGTGCATCTCACGACGGCGAATCCGGCTTCGCTCGTCGTCACGGGCCGCACTTACAACCAGACCGCCAACGGTACGCTCGGCCAGTTCGTGCCGGCAGTCACCGTCGATCAGGCTGTCGGCGTGAACGAGCGCACGCTGCACATCCTGCAGGTCGAGGACTCGACGCGGTATCGCACGAACGTCGGCCTGGCCGAGGTGACTGGCAAGCCGGTGACGGTGGAGATGCAGGTCGTGCTGCCTGACTCGAAGATCACCCCGACGATCCAGATCCCGCTCGCGGCGAACGAGTTCAGACAGTTCAACGTGATCCGGGACCTCGGCGTCGGGAACGTCTACAACGCGCGCATCACCGTGCGCGTCATCGACGGTCAGGGCCGCGTCACGGCGTACGGCTCGGTGATCGACGAGGTGACGCAGGATCCGACGTACGTACCGGCACAGTAGCTGCGTGTAGTGTGGGCGTCCCGCCTACCTTCGGTTCCCCCCGAGGTAGGCCAGAGGCCCACACTACACGGGGCCCGCTGCTATCGTTCGGCCGCATGTTCAATCTCCTCGTGCTCGACCACTTCCTCGACCCCGAGGCGCGCGCGGCGCTTCTGCGCGAGCTCGAGTCAGCGAGCGGTGCCGAGGCGGAGGTGTACGGCGCGAGTGCGAGTGGCGCGGTCGACGCCCGTACGCGCAGTGCGAAAAAGCTCGTCGTCGCACCGGCGACGCGAGAGATGGTGCGGACGGCGTTCGGCAACGTGCAGCAAAAGCTCGAGCAGCATTTCGCGATCCCACTCACCTCGTTCGAAGCACCGCAATTCCTTCGCTACCAGACCGGCGATTTCTTCGTCGCGCATCAGGACGGCAACACCCCGGTCATCCACGACGACGCCAGGCACCGCCGCGTGTCCGTGGTCGTGTTCCTCAGCGACGAGAGCGCGTACTCCGGCGGCTCGCTCGTGCTGCACGGCCGTTATCCCGACTTCGACAAGCGTCATCCCGTGCCCTCCGCGCCGGGCTCGCTGATCGCCTTCCCGTCCGAGACGACGCATGAAGTCACGCCGCTGACGGACGGCCATCGCTACACCATCGTTACCTGGTTCCGGTGATCAGCCGAGATCGAAGAGGAGCAACTCGGCGGCTTCGGTGGCTACGATGGCGAGCGTCGACTCGTTCTCGATCGCGGCGCCGTCGCCGGCGTTGACCGCAGTGCCGTTGACGGTCACGCTGCCGCGCGCGACCTGCAGCCAGGCGCCGCGGCCCTCCGCGAGTGAATGCTCGACGCGTTGTCCGTCATCGAGAATCGACGCGAACACCCGCGCGTCCTGATGAATCTTCAGCGCGCCCTCTTCGCCGCTCGGCGCGACGACCAGCCGCAGTTTCCCGCGACGCTCGTCATCGGGAAACATCTTCTGTTCGTATCCCGGCTCGATCCCGGCGCGCTCGGGCATGATCCAGATCTGGAAAAAGTGCACCGGCTCGGAATCCGATCCATTGAACTCGCTGTGCACCACGCCGGTTCCCGCGCTCATCCGCTGCACTTCGCCGCGGCGCAGCACGCCGTCGCCGCCGGTGCTGTCTTTGTGGGCAAGCGCGCCTTCCATGACGATGGAGATGATCTCCATGTTCTCGTGCTGGTGCGCGCCGAAGCCGCGCCCCGGTGCAACGGTGTCCTCGTTGATCACCCGCAACGTGCGGAAGCCCATGTGCCGCGGGTCGTAATAATTCGCGAAGGAAAAGGTGTGTTGCGACTTGAGCCAGCCGTGATCGCCCAGCCCCCGCGCCGCCGACTTCCGAACAGTGATCATCGATCCTCCTCGACCTCGCGCATCCAGACGTCCGCCTCGGTCGTGCGTTCCGAGAACAACAACGTTTGCGCATTCCCGGAGATGCTCATCGCCGCGATCGCGTACGGCGTCGACACATCACGAATCGCGCCCGTGTCGATGTTCACGATGCGCAGCCGAGACCCTTCGCTGAAGAGGATCTCGCGGCCGCCGGGGAGGAACAACGGCCGCGCGCCGGTCGACGTCACCGGCCGGTAAGTCCTTTCGGTCAGCGAATACAGCATGATGCCCGGTCTTCCGCGAAGCTCGCCGGCCAGCAGCGTGCCGTCGGGCGACCAGCTGTTCATCGCCGGCCGGCTTCCCTGCAGCGCCGCGGGCAGTTCCTCGACCACGGCATCGTCGCGCGTGAGATCGAGGAGGAACGTGTGCTCGTAGTTGAAGAACGCCAGCCGCTTGCCGTCGGGCGAAACGGACGGATACCAGCCGCTCTGTCCCGGCTTCGTCGCGCGCGCCAGTCCGCTGCCGTCGGCGTTGATGCGGAAGATCTCGTACTTTTCACCGTCGCGCTGCGAATAGAAGTAGATCTTCGTTCCGTCGGGCGACCAGGTCACGCCGCGATCGCGCGCGGCGTCGTTCGTGAGCTGGCGGATCTCCCCCGTCGCCACTTCGACGACGAACACGTCTTCCTGCCCGCCGCGATTGGTGACGGCCAGAAACCTGCCGTTGGGCGAGATCGCCGAGCTGAACACGAGGAACGATCCGGCCAGCACTGATTTCGCTTCGCCGCTGGTCGTGCCCGTCACCGGATCGAACGCAACCACACGCAACGACTCGGTGAGATCGATCGACGCGAAGAGCATCCGGTGGCCGGCCTTCGACACGGTGTAGTGCCCGCTGTAGCGCGCGGGGGTCATGAGCGGCTCCGGCTCGCCGCGCGGCTTGCCGCTTTCCTCGTCGATGGCGATGCGCCAGAGGTTCATGGCGCCGTTGCGATCGCTGCCGAAGTAAATGTGCTTGACCGTCCGCCGACCAGATCGGGTTCCAGTCGACAGCCGCGTCGCTGGTGACGCGCACTGCCGTCTCGCTCGGTTTTTCAGCGCGCGGATCGAGCGTCCAGATGTCGCGTTGCGCGGACTCGCTGGCGATGCCCCAGTAGACGATGCGATGGCCGTTCGGCGACCAGTTCGGCTGCACGCCGTCGCTCTGGAGAAGGATCTTGCGCGTTCCCGTCGCGGCGTCGACCACCCAGAGCTCGCTCATCGTTCCCCGCGACGTCGGCGTGAAGGTGACGCTTTCCGTCGCGCAGACGATCTGCTTGCCGTCCGGCGACCACGCGGGATTGAAGCAGCTCGGCGCGATGCGCCGCGCCGACTCACCCGTCGCTCCCATCACGAACACCCCGCCGCCATCGCACTCCGATCGATACGCGATCTGTGAGCCGTCCGGCGAGAAGGCCGGCTGCGAATCACCGGCCGTGCAGCGCTTCGTCAGATTGATCGCATTCCGGCCGTCGACGCGCTGCAGGTGAATGTCCGCCTCCGCGCCGATCCGCGAACGAACACGAACGTCGCGCCGTCGGGCGAAAGCGCGGGCGACATCTCCACGCCGTCTTCGTGCGTGACCTGGCGGAAGCGCGCGTTCTCCGCGGCTGCTGCGGCACGCGTGATGCGCGAGCGCAACAGCCATCCCGCCAACGCTCCGAGCACGACCAGCGCGATGGCACCGCCGACAGCGAACGCACGTCGCGTCGCGAACGGGCTCACCGTCTCGACGGTCGGCATCGTTCCCGATCCGCTCGAAAGGACGTCGAGCTGGAATGCGAGATCGCGCGCCGACTGGAAACGCTGCTCGGGATTCTTCTCCATGCAATGCCGGATGACGCGGCACAAGCCCGGCGACACGTTCGGATTGATCTCGGTGACCTCCACCGGGTCTTCGCGCAGGATCGACGACATCGTGTCCGCCGGTGAGTCGCCGCGGAAGGGATGCTCGCCGGCGACCATCTCGTACATGAGCGTGCCGAGGGAGAAGATGTCGCTGCGTCCGTCGACCGCTTGTCCCCGAACCTGTTCCGGCGACATGTACCCGACCGTGCCGATGACCGTCCCCGGCGACGTGTCCTGACTGAGCGTCTGCTCGTCGGACAACGCCGAGTCGTCGGGACTGCGCAACTTGGCCACGCCGAAGTCGAGGATCTTCACCCTTCCGTCGCGCGTGACGAAGATGTTCTCCGGCTTCAGATCGCGATGAACGATCCCCCGCTCGTGCGCGGCGGCCAGGCCGTTCGAGATCTGGATCGCGTAATCGACGGCCTTGCGGATCGGCAGCCTCGTCGCGGTTCCGTCGTGCCGCAGACATTCGCGAAGCGTCGAGCCTTCGAGGAGCTCGGTGACGATGTAGGGTTTTCCGTCAGCTGACCCGACGTCGAAGATCGTCAGCAGATTCGGATGGTTGAGCGCGCCGATCGCGCGCGCCTCGATCTCGAAGCGGTGCATGCGATCGGCGTAGCGCGCGAACGTCGCCGGCAGGACTTTGACCGCGACCTCGCGCCGGATGCGAGGATCGAAGGCCCGCCAGACCTCGCTCATGCCGCCGGCTCCGAGGCGCGAGACAATCTCGTACGGACCCAGCTTCGTTCCCGCTTCGACCGACATGGACGGAGGTCATTCTCGCGGCTTCGTCAACAAACGGCAACGGCGTGAGCCTCCTCACGCAACCTCTTTCGCTCAGAACCGAATATGCACAACGTCATGAGCTACACGGATTGGCTACGCAAACAGGTTGCGAGACTCGAAGCGGAGATCGGCAGTCACTCGGTCTTCGACAGCGAGAACCCCGCATCGACCGCGCAATTGAAGGAACTGCGCTCGAAGGTCGTCATTCACACGTATCTGCGCCAGCAGTTGCTCCGCCGCGACACGCAGGTGTCGCTCGAGGAGTACGACACGCAGGAGTTCGTGCTGGTGCGCAAGCCGGCTTAGATGGGTCGTTGCAGCGAGCCGGGATCCTCCCCGGCTCGCAACGAGATCTCCGCCCCTTCCTTCCCCATCGCCAGACATTCGAAGAGATTGCGGACGTATTGGCCGAGGCGGTCGCCGCGGATGCCGGAGGCTTCGAGGGCGGTGACCAGTCGCCGGCCGAGCTCGGCGGCCGACTCACGCGCGGTCTCCGCCTCCGCCGGGTAGGGGTTTTCCTCTTCCTGCACGTACTGCGAGAGCAGCACATCGAGCCGCTCGGCGATCTCGAGCAATTCCTCCCCTTCGATGCCGTGCTCCTCGCAGTGCCGCTCCAGCATCCGGACGATGCGCGA
This sequence comes from uncultured Acidobacteriota bacterium, assembly GCA_963822445.1. Lineage (GTDB taxonomy): Bacteria > Acidobacteriota > Thermoanaerobaculia > Gp7-AA8 > Gp7-AA8 > QHVT01. The sequence goes on from CAWGHO010000001.1 coordinate 204,962, forward strand.
GGCCACGCGGCCGGCGTGCGGAAGGTCGAGCGGGATATCGAAATGAGGCACCGCTCGAAGTCTATACTCCGCTCCCTTCATGGCCATCCGCGCAATCCTCTTCTTCGCAATCGCCCTGGTGATCTTCGTTCCCTTCAACTGGATTACGTACCGCCAACTCGTCCGCATTCACCCACGCCGCAAGCGCTGGATTCTCGGCGCACTCATCGCCGGCAACCTGATGTGGCCCTTTTTCCCGATGCTGCGGACGTTCACGCCGTTCGCACGTGTGACCCGCGCGATTCTCGGCCCGATGTGGTTCGCCTGGACGTCCTTCGCGATCGTGTACGCCGCGGTGATCTTCCTCGTGCTCATTGCGTGGCTGCCCTTCCGCCGGAAACGGTTTGCCGAATTCGCGCGCTGGCCTTCGCGTGTTTTTCTGACGCTTACGATCGTGGGAAGCGTCGTCGGCTTCTATCAGGCAGTCGTGCCGTTGCGGGTCGAGCACGTGCCGGTGCGCATCGCCGAATCTGCCGCCGTCGCTGCACGGCATGCGGCTCGCGCTGCTCGGCGATCTGCACGTCGGCCTCTTCACGCGCCCATCACGACTCGATCAGATCTTCACGACCACCGCGTCGCTGAATCCCGAGGTCGTGATGATCGCCGGGGACATGATCGACGACGATCCGTACTTCGTGCCGAAGCTGCTGCGCGGCACGCGAACCCTTCCCGCGACGATCCCCATCCTCGCCGTCTTCGGCAATCACGAGATGTACGGCGCGCCGGAATGCGGTCATCGACCCGGTTGCGCGGCAGCCGCATCCGTCTGCTGGTCGAATGAGGGATTCCCGCTCCGCGATCTCTGGATCGCCGGCGTGTCCGATCGCGCCGCCAGCCAGATGCCGAACCTGAAGCACTTCACTCCCGATCTCGCGAAGGCGTTGGCCGGGAAACCGCCGAATGCGATTCCGATCGCGCTCTCCCATCAGCCGACGATCATCGCCGACGCACGAAAGCATGGCGTACCGCTCGCCCTCTGCGCGCACACGCACGGCGGGCAGCTCGGTTTCCGTCCGTTGCGCTGGTCGCTGGCCGGTGTATTTCTGCCGTACCACATGGGTCTTTACGACGTTCCGCCGACCCAGCTCTACGTCAACACCGGCACCGGCTACTGGCTGCTGCCGTTTCGCCTCGGGATGACGCCGGAGATCACGCTGATCGAATTGCAGGCCGGTGAGGACCTCGCCACAGCGCTCTTCGATCTTCAGCGTCGCCAGTTCGTCCCCGCGGGTGGGGCCGATGTTGACGATGGCGATCGGCAGCCCGCGCTCCGATGCGCGCTTCACGAAGCGGAAGCCCGACCAGACCGTGAGCGACGAGCCGACGACGAGCATCGCGTCGGCTTCGTCGACGCGCTGCATGGCGTAGCTGACTTTGTCGCCCGGCACCGACTCGCCGAAGAAGACGACCGCCGGCTTGAGTACGCCGCCGCAGCGATCGCATTCGGGGACGCGAAAGCCGCCGATCACGCTTTGCGCTACTTCCGAATCGCCGTCCGGCGCAAAGTCCGCTTCGTCGGCCTGCAGGCGGTCCCACTCGGCCGCGGCGAGCCATTCCGCGTTGAGCATCGCCAGCCGCTCCTGCATCTCCTCGCGCGGAATCTCGCGCGCGGCAATCGAGGCAGACGACGACGCGGTTGCGTCCGTGAAGCTGCACGACGGCGCGGCTGCCGGCTTCCTGATGCAGATCGTCGACGTTCTGCGTGATGAGCTGATGCACGCGGCCGCTCGACTCGAGCTCCGCCAGCGCGCGATGGGCCGCGTTCGGCCGCGCGGCATCGAAGCGCGGCCAGCCGCGAAAGCTGCGCGCCCAGTAAAACCGCCGCACTTCCGCGCTGCGCACGAACGCGCTGAAGTAGATCGGCTTGTGCCGCGTCCACGCGCCGCCCGGGCTGCGATAGTCGGGAATGCCCGATTCCGTGCTGCAGCCGGCGCCGGTGAGGACGACCAGGCGGCGGGAGGATGCGAGGAAGGCGAGCGACGGGTCAGGGCTTGAACGGCTCCGTCATCGTCTCCCCCGTGGCGATGTCCACCAGCGCGTGCACGAGCACGCGCGCGCCGCGCTGGAGGTCGTCGATGGAGATCTTCTCGTCGAGATCGTGGCCGGGATACGGCTTGCCCGGGAACCACATGCCGAAGGCGATCGCGTTCGGCAGCCGCTTCGCGTACGTCGCGCCGCCGGAGATCGCCGGCTTCGCCGTCTCGCCGGTGGCCCGCGAATACACAGTCATCAGCCGTTTCACGATCTTCGCGTTCGGATCGAATCCCAGAGGCTCGTCGAGGAAATACGACTTGTCTTCGACGACGGCCAGCGACGAGCCCTGCTTCCGATTGAAGGCGTCGAGAACCGAAAGAAGATGCGCCTTCATCTGCGCGGCGGTGCGCGGCGGAATGCGGCGCAGGTTGATGTAGAGCATCCGGCGGTCATCCTCGTCCGACACGGGCTTGATCGTGCCGACGTTGACGCCGAATCGTGCCCAGATCGGATCGTTGTCGGTGATGCCGAGGCCGGTGCCGTGCAGGTCCTTGCCCGCAAGGCGCGCGAAGGCCAGCAGATCGTCGGCGCCACCACTCGGCAGTTTGCCTTCGAGCACGCGCGCCAGCGCGACCAGCGCGTTGCGGCCACCGGTCAGGTTCACTCCCGAATGCGAGGACTTGCCGTACGCAACGATGTGAAGCATCGGGCCGTCCATGCCGATCACGAGGCGCGTGTCGGGTGGAAGCTTAGTCTTCGCCTTCTCCATTTCCGCGATGAACGGATCCCAGTTCATCGACTCCGCCGTCCACCGCAGCTTCACCTCGGCACGATCGGGCACGATGCTCGGCGAGATCCCTGCGTCCATGAACGCGACCTCGAACGGCCGCTTCCTGCCGGGCCGCGACTTGAGCGCAGTTGCGACGCCGAATCCGTCCCAGGCCTTTTCGCCGACGACCACCGGGAACTCCGAGTCGAGCACCAGCGAGTAGTCGGGCGGCTGATGATCTTTGAGGTACTCCTCGATCTCCGTGGCCGCCGATTCCTCTTCGCTGCCGACCAGCAAGCGGATGGTGTGTGTCCGTTCGATCCCGCTCTCCTGCAGCGCTTTCATCGCCAGCAGCGCCTGAATCAGCGGACCCTTGTCGTCGGCCGAGCCGCGACCGAGTACGTAGCCTTCTCGGACCTCGCCGGCGAATGGCGGAAAGGTCCAGGCCTCTTCTTCGACCGGCTGCACGTCGCCATGAATCAGCAGGCCGAGAACCGGCGCGCCTTCCGGTCCCGGAAGCTCGATCTCGGTGATCTTTCCCGCGTCGCGCGCGACGAAGCCGAGGTCCGCCGCGGTTTTCATCAGCCACGCTTTCTGCTCCGCGTGCGCCTCGGGGTTGTGGGCGTACGTGCGGAACCGAATCACCTCGGTGAGCATCGGCACGAGCTTCCCGGCCTGATGCTTTTCGTAGTGCTGCAGAACGCGATCGGTGTTCGCGGCCAGCGACGCCACGAGAATCAAGGCCAGCATCAGAACAACCTCCGTCCTTCATGTGCGAGGAGCCACTGCTTGCGCTCGATGCCGCCGCCGTAGCCGGTGAGCGTTCCGTCCGAGCCGATCACGCGATGACAGGGCACGATGACCGGAATCGGATTCGCGCCATTCGCTGCGCCGACCGCACGAATCGCGGCGGGCCGGCCGATGCGCCGCGCGAGCTCGGCGTAAGTGATGGTGTCGCCGTACGGAACGCGCAGGAGCTCGTTCCAGACGGCGAGTTGGAACTCGGTGCCGTGAAGGGCCAGGGGAAGATCGAAGACGCGGCGTTGACCGGCGAAGTATTCGGAAAGCTGATGCGCCACCCGGCCGACCGGGTCCCTCGACTCCGATCCGGATGACAGGGAACGGAAGGTCAATTGGGTGAGTTTGCCGTCGTCGTCGAGAACGGCGGTGAGCGGGCCGATCGGGGTCTCGATGATCATCGGATGGATATCGTAAAATACCGCGCACCGCCATTCATCCGAGGAGAATCACTTGAAAACCTTCTTCAAGGTCGTTGGGATCTTGTTGCTCGTCGTGGTCGCGCTGGCCGCGATCGGAGTCTCCTGGCTGGCGCTCCGCAAGCCCAATCAGCGGCCCGCCAGCGCGGAAAAAATCGAGGTCACGCCGGAACGGCTCGCCCGCGGCAAGTACCTCGTCAACAACGTCACCATCTGCTTCGACTGCCACGCCGAGCGGACCATGGCCTATGGCCTTCCGATCAAACCCGGCCAGGAAGGCGTGAAGGGGTTCATCTGGGATCAGAAGATCGGATTCCCGGGCGTGCTCGCGGCGTCGAACATCACTCCCGACGCGGAAACAGGTCTCGGCAAATGGACCGACGGCGAGATCCTCCGCGCGATCCGCGAGGGCGTCGATCGCGAGGGGAAGGCTCTCTTCCCGATCATGCCCTACGGCCATCTCCGCAGCCTCAGCGATGAAGACGGCAAGGCCATCGTCGCGTACCTGCGCACGCTCGAGCCGCTGCGTTACGAGAAGCCGAAGAAGGCGCTGAACATGCCGCTGCCGCTCGTCGAGAAGTTCGGGCCGAAGCCGGTCGACGCGCCGATCGCCACGCCCGACAGAAGCGACACGCTGGCTTACGGCAAGTACCTGACCACCATCGCCACCTGCGCCGAGTGCCACACGCCGAAGGATGACAAGGGCAACACCCTCCCCGGAAAGGAATTCGCCGGCGGCTGGGAAATGCACACGCCGACGTTCCGCGTGGTCACCTCGAACATCACCCCACATCCGACGAACTGGATGGGCACCGCCACGAAGGAAGAGTTCATCGCCCGCTTCAAGGCCTTCGAGAACATCGATGCATCGAACGCACCGCCGGCGCAGCCGGGCAGGAACACGCTCATGCCCTGGCTCACCTACTCCGGCATGACCGAAGAAGACCTCGGCGCGATCTACACCTACCTGAAGACCCTTCCGCCGATCGAGAACAGGGTGAATCCGTTTCCGGACGCGAAGTAAGTCCTGACCCGTCAGCGCGGACGCGAGTCAGTGCACCTGTTCGAGCGCCCAGACCATCAGCGCCGCGGTAGCCAGTCCGCCGATGGTCGAGAAGATCAGCGCGAAGCGGGGACGCTCGTGGCCGTGCGGCAGAAGATCGCTTGCGCCGAGGTAGAGGAGGAAGCCGGCGAAGAACGCGAGCTGGTACGCGAGCATCGCCGGCTCGATGCGCAGCACGTTCGCGAGCAGCGCGCCGGCGACCGGCGCGAGCGCGTCGACGACCAGCAGGGTGATCGTGCGCCACCGGCTGTTCCGCGTGGCGAGCATGAACGTCACCGTGTTCAGACCATCGGCGAAGTCGTGAGCGAGCACGGCCAGCAGCACGAGCAGACCCACGTCGCGTCCCGCCTGAAACGCGACACCGATCGCCAGGCCGTCGAGGAAGCTGTGAAAGGAGAGGCCGATCGCACCGACCAGACCGACGTGATGCTGGTGTCCGGGGCTGTCGTGCGATTTCTCGCTGTGGATGATGGTCAGCTTCTCGAGCAGAAAAATGGCCACGAAGCCGCCCATGACCGTGAGCATCAGCTTGTGGACGTCGAGGGAATTTGCGGTCGCCGATTCGAAGATCTCCGGAATCAGATCGAGGAAGGCCACGCCGATGAGCAGGCCCGCGGAGTAGGCCATGATCGCGTGCAGCGACCGCTGGTAGCGGAAGGCGAAGGCCCCGCCGGCGAGCGTCATCACGAACGCGAGCAGCGCCCAGGCCGCACTCATAGGGGGCGGATTGTATGTGGGTTACGAGGTTGCGTGGTTACGAGGTTGCGGAGTCAGTCGATCACGCCGCATAGACGCGCACGAGAAAAACGGTGTCTTCCTTCTTCATCGTGGCGATCGATTCCGTCCCGCGGGCCGGCCTGGTCAGGCTGACCAGTTGCGCGTCACTGTCCCGGACGAACTGGGAGATCGCCTCGTCGGCGTCGACCGCTTCGACGACCGTACGCTTCGACTCCACCTCGTACGTCGGCCGGTGGGTGTACTCGTTGGTCAACTCCCGCGCTTCTATCGTGTATTGCAAGCGTTCCCCCTCGGATTTTTCGCTTACAGCAAAAAAAGGAAAGGAGCAATCGCCGCGCCAGAGAGAACCAGTCGTTAGTGGTTAGTCGTTAGTCGTTAGTAGCCGGATCTAACGACCAACCACTAACGACTAACGACTCAGCGAACGCGTCAGCGTTCGCGCAAGTAGTCATGAATGAGCTGCACCGCCATCGCGCCCTCGCCTACCGCGGACCCGACGCGCTTCACCGAGCCGTGGCGCACGTCGCCAGCGACGAAGACGCCGGGCATGCTGCTCTCGAGATGGGCGGGCCAGCGGTCGTCCGGCCAGGCGGCGAGATGCTCGCGGCGTAAGTCGCGGCCGGTCAGAACGAAGCCCTGCTTGTCGCGCGCGACGGCGTCACCGAGCCAGTCCGTGCGTGGTCGCGCGCCGATCCAGATGAACAGCGCATCGGTCTCCAGCTCGCGTCGCGCCTTCGTTTCCGTCTCTTCGATCGTCACCGATTCCAGCCGCTCCTCCCCCTTTACCGCGAACACGCTCGTCTTCGTCATCAGCTCGACGTTCGGAAGTGAGTTGATCCGCTCGACGAGGTATTGCGACATGGTCGTCTCGAGCGCCTCGTCGATGGTGATGATGGTCAGCTTCCGCGCGTATCGCGCGAGGAGCAGCGCTGCCTGCGCCGCGGAGTTGCCGCTGCCGAGGAGACAGATGTCGCGGTCGCGGAAGCGGGCGGCTTCCGCGGCGGCGGCGCCGTAGTAGACGCCGGCGCCGGTGAGCTTGTCGGCGCCCTCAGCGCGCAGCTTGCGATAGGCCACGCCCACGGAAAGCAGCACCGTGTGACTGACCATCTCCGTTCCATCGTCGAGCGTGAGCAGGCGATAGCCGCGATCGTCGCGCAACGACTTCGCGGTCTTCGTCAGCAGAATCTCCGTTCCGAATTTCTGGGCCTGCATGACCGCGCGCGAGGCGAGCTCCGCGCCGGAGAGGCCGTCGGGAAATCCGAGATAGTTCTCGATCAGCGCGCTCGATCCCGCTTGTCCGCCGGGAACGTCGCGCTCGACGATGACCGTTCGCAGCCCTTCCGAGCTCGCGTAGACCGCGGCCGCGAGTCCGGCCGGTCCGCCGCCGACGATCACCAGGTCGTAGAACGACGAGTCGGGTGACGTGCTGAAGCCGAGCTTCTGGGCGAGGTCCTCATCGCTCGGATCGACGAGCTCCGCGCCGTCGGGAAAGAGAATGCGCGTTCCGGAGTCGTGGCGATCGTCATCATCGTCCTCCGCACCGGTATCGATCCAGCGGTAGGGAACGCGGTGCCGCGCGAGCAGATCGCGAACGTCATGACAGCGCGGATGCCACTGATCGCCGAAGACCTGGACGATGTCCGCCGCGGTCGCGGACGATTCCCACGCTCGCAGCGCTTCGCGCACGATTGGTTCGAGCGAGGTCTCCGGCGCTTCCCACGGCTCGGCGACGCTGTAATCGACAAGACCTTCGCGCTTGCCGGCGACCGCGAAGCCGGGATCGAGCTCGTCGTCGTAGAGGATGACTTTCATCCCCGAGAACAGCTCTTTCCCGCGCTCGAGCAGGCCGCGCAGCTCTCCTTCGTCGAGAAGATGTCTGACCAGCATCAGGACGATGGGCTGCTTCTTCGCGTGCGCGTCGTCGATGACTTTTCGCGCTTCTTCGATGGTTGTCGTGGTGCCGATGTCGAACGTCTCCGCGCAATCGGCCTGCAGAAACTCGCGGCCGCGGGACAGATGTTCTTCATGGGGCTCGATCAGCAGGATCAGCGGACGACTCACGGAGCACGCTTTTGCGAACGGGGTGCCGCAGCCAGGGCACATTTATTGCTTGAGCCCGGCCCCGGATGGGTCCCGAGCCAATCTCGATTCTGGTGGTGGATGACGAACCCGCGATTCGTGCGCTGGTCGCCAAGATCGTGGAGCGCGCCGGTTACCGGGTGGACGTCGCCCGCGACGGTGCGGACGCCATTGCCAAGCTCGAGCAGAACCACTACGCCGTGCTCATCGTCGATCTGATGATGCCCATCCTGGACGGCTACGCGGTCGTCGACTGGGTGAAGCACCACGCCGACCGCAAGCCCGCCATCATCGTCGTGAGCGCCGCCGACTCCGCCGCGCTCCGCCGCTTCGACGGCTCGATGGTCCATTCGATCATCCGCAAGCCGTTCGACGTCGATGTCCTGAGCGATCTCGTTTCGGCAGCCGCGAAGACCATCGGCGACGAGGAAGAGGCGGCCCGCGGCAACAACCTCCTCCCGTTCCCGCGCGAAAGCGCGTGCTGAGCTGCGGGGTTACGAGGTTGCGGGGTTACGGGGTTTAGAAAACCTGACAACCCGACAACCTGACAACCCGGCTACCCCGGAACCAAGTTACCCAGCACTAACCCCGCGACCCCGCGACCCCGTAACCTCGTAACCCCGCAACCCCGCAACCCCAAAACCAGGCACGAAGTCCGCAAACCGCCCTGCTCGGCTTGGCTTTTTACGTTCGTAAGTCGCTCGCGCATGGCCGCATTCGATTCGGAGTCGCACCGAGAAAGCGTCTCGACGAAATCGACTCCGATCCGGCGCTGTCGACAGGAGTCTCCGGCGAGTTCATCCGGCGCAAGACCTCCGGGTTCTATTTCGCCGAGAACCGTCTGCAGGCCGGGGGGCCGCAGTTCCCCACCGCGCAGACCGCGAGCTCCACTCCCTTCTGGCAATCCGTGTTCGACGGCACGACCCGCGGCTGGGTCTTCCTGGCCATGTGCATCCTCGGCCTGCTGCTCGTTCTTCTCGGTTTCGCCAACGTAGCCCAGGACAACAACGCCGGATGGGCGCTGGTCATCATCGGACTGATTCTCCTGGCCGTCCCCTTCGGCCTCACCGCCCAGGTTCGCCGCAGGCTTCGCGAAGAAGAAGAGCGCGAGAAAGCGAAGCGCGAAGAAGAAGAGCAGCGCAATCGCGCCGTCCTCGCCTCCTACATCGAAGCCCTCGAGAACCTGCGCAAGGATCCCAACGACGACACCCTCGACGTCACCGCCTCAGAGCGGCAGCAGCTCGACGTTCCGTACGAGATCTGGAGCGGCTACGCGCGCACGACCGTCCTGCAGATCGCGTTCGAGATGCTCCACCGACTCGGCGCGTCGCGCACCGCGGAGATCAACGAACTGGTCAGCCGCGCCGCCCGTGCCGCCGGCCTGAAACCGGCCCACGAACTGGCCATCAAGCTCGAGATCTACAAGACCGTGATCTGGCATCTCCTCGCCGACGATCGCCTCGGCGAGGCGCAGGCCGAGGAGATGAAGCACATCCGGAAAGGCCTGGATATCTGGGATCGGGACGTTCCCGAAGAGCTCCAGGCCATGAACGAATTCGACCGCCTCCGTGGTGTCGCCCGTACCAACCTGCCGAAGATCGACGACTGCCCGATCGCGATGAAGATCCACGAGTCCTGCATCCACATCAGCAAAGGCTCGGTGGTGAAGACAGTCAAGCAGCGCGTCGACGGCAAGCGCGTCGACACCCGCGTCCCCAGCGATCCCGCCACGATCTACATCACCAACCGCCGGGTCATCATCGAAGGCAAGAAGACCCAGGAAATCCCGCTGACCAAGATCGACGACATCGAGCTGGACATGGACGAGTACGTGATGACCATCAAGGCCGCCCGCGACATCGGACAGGTCAACCTGCAGGTCGAAGAGTCGATCTACACCGCCGCGATCCTGGACATGGCCACGACCATCGACGATCGCCCGCGCGCCTTCGCCTGAGCGTGAGCGACGGCTGGCTGCGAAAATAGTCGCTCGCGAACTCCCGCCTTCGGCTTAAACTGCCCGCCTCCGGCTCGTCACCGGTTCCCCCAACGAACACCTTCCCCGGTTCCCCGTTCGCGTGCGCCCGCAAGCCGCGCCCGTCATGTCCCCGCCTTATCTGATTTCAGAGGATTGGAGAGAGAGAGATGAAAAAGAGACTGGTCCCCGTCTTTCTGGCCGTACTTTGCCTCACCGTTTCCGCAGTCGCAGGCCCCCACATGGTCAAGCCGCAGGCAGTCTTCGCGACGGGCGGCCCGAGCACGACCAACAACGACGACACGTGCGACATCGCCGTGATGCCGGCCGCCACGTTGTTGCTTCCCTACTTCGAGGTCGACATCGCCAATCCGGCAGGCGAGACCACAATCTTCACCATCACCAACACCACCCAGCTTCCCCAGATCGCCCACATCACGCTCTGGACTGACTTTTCGTTTCCGGTGGTCGACTTCAACATCTTCCTGACCGGCTACGACGTGCAGAGCATCAACCTGCGGGACGTCATCGTCCTCGGCCGCATCGCGCCTGACGCTGACGGCACCGGGTTCGATGTATCGAACGTCGGCGTGTTGTCCGGCGACGACGTCAACGACATCGTGTTCGACAATCCCGTGATCTCGGAAGCCACCTGCGTCAACCTTCCGGAAGAGTTCCCGGCGCCCTACGTCGTGCGCATGCAGTCCGCCTTCACCCAGGGCCGGGTCACGCCGGTAGGCCTGGGCGGTCCATGCAACACGGCCGGAGCCGTTCACACGAACGCGATCGGTTACGTGACCATCGACGTGGCCGGCGCCTGCAGCACCTCGCTTCCGACCGACGCGGTGTACTTCAACTCCGAGATCCGTTTCGACAACGTGCTGATCGGCGACTACATGCAGGTCAATTCCGATCAGAACTTCGCGCAGGGCAACCCGATGGTCCACATCAGGGCGATACCCGAGGGCGGCACGCCGGCCACGAGGATCGGACCGGCCTTCGTCGTCAACTTCCCGCGCACGTTCTACTCGCGTTACTCGCCGCTCCGGCAGGACGCGCGTCAACCGCTGCCGTCGCTTTTCGCGGCGCGGTGGATCGACGGCAGCGGCGCCGGATTCGCCACGACGTACAAGATCTGGCGCGAAGGAAACACCACTTCGACCACGACCTGCTCCGCGTACCCGATTCTCGGCGGCGCGCTGGGGATCACCGAGCTCGTTCGATTCGATGAAGAAGAGAACCCGGAAACGTTCGCACCCGACATCGTGGTCTCGCCGCCGCCGAGCTTCGAGCCGCGTCTTCCGGAATCGTCCCGCACCAGCGTCGCCAATCAGTCGATTTATCCGCCGATCACGACGGGCGACGTCGCCGGCTGGATGTACATGAACCTCGACACGGCCAATGCCGCCGGGAATCCGCCGGCCAGCCAGAACTGGGTCATCGTCTCGATGGCTTCGGAAGGCCGGTTCTCCGTCGACTTCGATGCGGCCGCTCTCGGGAACGGCTGCACGCCGGAGACGGACCAGTCCGAGGCCGTGGGCGGCTCCGTGCCGATTGGTCCGGCCCCCAACGTCAATCCGTTCGTTCCTTAGCTCGCGCCACTCGCGGTGCGGCGGCTCCGGCCGCCGCACCCAACGTGCGCTTACGAGCTGACGCGATTGCGGCCGTCGCGCTTCGAGCGATACAGCAACTCGTCGGCGCGGGCCAGCAGCGCTTCCGGCCTCTCCACCGCGCTGGTCGCCGTGGCGACGCCGAATGACGAAGTGAGATGGATGGCCGCTCCTTCGAATTCGAACAGGCGGTCCTCGAAGGTCGCCCGGATCTGCTGAGCGATCGCCACTGCCGCCTCGATCGATGTGTCCGGCAGAACGATCACGAACTCCTCGCCGCCCATCCGCGCGTACACATCCGTCTCGCGGACGAACGATGACTGCACGAGCTCCGACGTGACGCGGAGGATGTGATCACCGGCGGCGTGGCCGAACTGATCGTTGACCTGCTTGAACTGATCGAAGTCGAAGGTGATCACACTCACCGGCCGCGCTTCCGACGCGGTGTCGAGGATGAACCCGAGCCGCGCCACGAGGTAGGACTTGTTGTACGCGCCGGTCAGCGCGTCGGTGATCCCTTTCGCATGCAGGGCCTCGGTGAACTCGACCTCGAGCAGCGAATCGACGTAGCGGAAGATGCAGTTGCCGACCTTCAGCAGACAGCCCTGCACCAGCGGGACGGGCTGCTTGATGCGCATGCCGTTGACGAGCGTGCCGTTCGTGCTGGCCAGGTCGTTGATGGTGACGGTGTCGCGGATGCGGATGACCTCCGCGTGAATGCCGCTGACGGCGCGCTCGCGAACGCGGATGTCGCACTCGGGGCGTCGGCCGATGATCTGCCGTCCCGGACGCAGCCGGAAGACCTGCCCGGGAAGATCGCCCTCCAGGAGGACCAGAGCCGGCTCGTGGGTCTGGGCCCGCTCGACGGCGTCGGCGTTCGAATCAGCGGACTCGAGCCGGACTTCGGTCGTCTTCCGCGGAATGGGCTTCTCCTCCGCGGGGCGGATTGCATTCTTCAGACGTTCGAGCATTCTCTTTCTGGGCGTGACGAGAGTTTAAAGCAGGACGCAGGTGATTCGGGTCACAACCCCGGCATAAACCCAGCAAACGCAACGGGTCGTGGACTTTCGCGTCAACACCTGGCTCGAGCTCCAGGAAGCCCTCTTCGACAACGCGTGGCAGCCCACGCTGCAGCGGTTCCGATCGAACTACGTCTTCCGCGGCACGCCGCGGGCCTCGCATGGCCTGGAGACCAGTCTCCAGACCGGCGGGTTCGAGGCCCACGAGCGCCACCTGCTGACGAGCTTCCGCAAGTACGCACTCCGCAACGCGGTGCATGGGGACTGGGTCTGGAACTGGCTGTCGCTGGCCAAGCATCACGGCCTGCCGACGCGCCTCCTCGACTGGACGTACTCGCCATACGTGGCCATGCACTTCGCGACGCACAATCCGCTGCACTTCGCCGAGGATGGGGCGATCTGGTGCGTCGATTACCGGCGGACCAACGAGCTGCTGCCGAAAGAGCTGCGCAGAGTCAGCGACGCAGAAGACGTCAACATCCTGACGACGGAGATGCTGAACCGCGTGGCCACGACCCTGCAGGCCTTCGACGATCTGGCGAAACACGATTTCCTCGTCTTCTTCGAGCCGCCATCGCTCGACGAACGGATCGTCAACCAGTTCGCGCTCTTCTCCCTGCCCTCGAGCGCGACGATGTCCCTCGAAAATCTTCTAAAGCAACGCGAAGGCACGTACCGCCGGATCGTGATCCCCGCCGCCCTGAAGTGGGAGGTCCGCGACAAGCTCGATCAGGCCAACATCACCGAACGCGTGCTGTTCCCGGGCCTGGACGGTCTGTCGCAGTGGCTGAAGAGGTATTTCACGACGAGAAAGGAATGAGGGATGAGGAATGAGGGATGAGTAAAAGCGAAGAGCGAAGCTACTCATCACTCATCACTCATCACTCATCACTCATACCTCATGCCTCATGCCTCGTCCCTCGTCCCTCCCTGCAACCGTCTCGCGCCTGATTCGTAAGTCGATTCCGTGAACGCGATCGTCATCGACAGCGTCGTCAAACGCTACGGCCGCACGACCGCGCTGGCCGGCGTCTCGCTGACCATCAACCGTGGTGAGGCCATCGGCATCATCGGGCCGAACGGCGCGGGCAAGACCACGCTGATGGGCATTCTGCTGGGGCTCATCGATCCCGACTCCGGCTCGATCTCCATCGGCGGGCGTTCGCCGCATTCACTTGAAACGAAAAAACTCATCGGCTACGTGCCCGAGCGGATCGGGTTCAGCCGGTGGATGTCCGGCCGCGCGCTTGTCGATCTGCATGCACAGCTCTGCCGCACCTCCGGTACTGAAGCGATGCTCGAGCGCGTCGGACTCGATCGCGCGGCCTGGGACCGGCCGATGAAAAAGTACTCGCGGGGAATGCTGCAGCGGACGGCGCTCGCGCAGGCCCTGATCGGCAACCCGCAGTTCCTCTTCCTCGATGAGCCGACGTCCGGAATCGATCCGGCCGGTGCGATCCGCTTCCGCGAGATCGTCGATGCCCTCAAAGCCGCCGGCGTGACCGTCGTCCTCAACTCCCATCAACTCGATCAGATGGAGCGCGTCTGCGACCGCGTTGCGTTTCTGCGCGCCGGCCGCATCGAGGCCATCGAAGACGTCGGCAACGAGCGGCTGGAGGACCTCTTCCTCAAACTCGATGGGAGCGTCGCGTGAACCCCGCTCTCTTCGTCGCCACCATCCGCCAGCTCTTCTCGCAACCGGTGCGCACCGGCGCGCTCCTCGGCTGCGCGATCCTGCCGCTGCTCCAACTGGCTGTCGATCCCGATCCGCGACTCGGCTCGCCGAAGTGGGCTGTGTTCATCGCCGTCATCGCGGCTGCGGGAGTGATCGGCCTGGAAGTGTCGACCGGCTCGCTCGCGCTCTTTTTCACGCGGCCGATCACACGCGCGACGTACGTGTTCTCGCGATGGGCGGGTGCCACAGCAGTCGCCATGGCTCTCGTCATCGTCAGCCTGGCTGGCGAAGTCGCGCTGATCCTCGCCCGCGATGGTGAGCTGGGCACGACGCCGTTGCTGCTTGCGCTCGCCGATCGACTGAGCGTTGTCATCGGCATCGTCTCAGTCATGACCTGCTTCTCGGCGATGGTCTCCAGCCTCGGCGATCTCGTGATCTGGCTCTCCATCCACATCGTGGCCATGTCCCTCGGCGCATCCGGCGACGCCGCGTCGATGCCTCTTCTGACCGACATGAGCATCGCGCTTCGACGCATTGCCAATCCCGAGATCGACTCCTTCCGCGTCATCTCCTCGATGCGCCTCCCCTGGTCGCATCTCGCCTTCTACCTCGCCACCGTGTTGCTCGCCCTCGGCATGGCCACGTTCGTGCTCAACCGCAAGGAGCTCTCGTATGCGAGCGAGTGACTCCGCGCGGCGCGATCCGCTGATCCTCCTCGCCCTCGGCGCGTTGTTCCTCGCGTTCGGCGCGGCCGCGGCGGTGCTCGAGCATCTCAATCCCATCGCCATCCGCAATTACGTGGTCTGGCGAAACGCGAGCGACGCCCGCCGCATCGCCATCGAACAGCAACGGCCGATCCTCTACGCATTCCTCGAGCAGCGCGACGCGACGTCGATGCAGCTCGAGCGCGAGCTCTTCGGCGATCCGAAGACCGGTGCGGAGCTGAACCGGATGTTCGTGATGGTCCGCAGCGATCCGAAGATCGCCGCGCAGTACGGCTTCCGGACCGGGGTCGTGGTCAGCGATGCCGAGGGGGCGCGGCAGACTTCTTTTGGCGGGTATCGGGGGCGGGTGCATGCGATCGAATTTCTACGCGCCGCCGCAAAGGAAATGAGCGCGCCCGCGCCGGTCGAGAATGTGGCGAGACCGCTCGTCGAAGCGCTGAGCCGCGTCGGGCACGCGCACTCGCCGTCGTTTTCGCCGGATGACGCGCGCATCGCTTTCATCGCCGATCTCTCCGGCGAGCCGCAGCTCTGGATCACCGACCGCAACGGCTCGTACCCGCAGCTCGTCGCATCGATGGAGCACGGCATCAATGCCGCGCAGTGGTCACGCGACGGAGAGTGGATCGCCTTCGCGTCGGATGGGCAGATCTATCTCGTGCATCCCGACGGCACCGGTCTTCGTCGCGTGAGTCCGACCGGATCCACCCGCAATCTGATGAGCGGGTGGACGCGCGACGACCTGCTGCCCATCAGCAGCGTGTTTCGGAACTCGCCGTCGATGGAAGCAGCGCTGTTCGATTCGAAGACCGGACAATCGCGGACGCTGGCGAAGAGTCCCGCATTCGGCGTGATCGTCGACGTTTCCTGCGACGGCCGCAGCGCGATCGTGCTTCGCCGCGAGGGTGCAATGCGCTCGACGGTGATGGTCGGCGAAGGTGCACGAGAGATCGCGCCGGCCGCGGGTGATGAGCAGACGATCGCGACGTTCGATTGCAACTCCCGCGACCTCTTCGCCGTCACCAATCACAAACGCGACCGCAGTGCCTTCATGCGCATCCGCGGCGGCCAGTTCCAATCCCTCTGGGCACGCGACGACGCCGAGCTCTCCGCGGCCGCGATCGACGACGCTCGCACACTCGCCGCACTCGTCTGGAACCGCCACGGCCAGCAGGAACTGGCACTCCTCAATCTACGCGACGGAACGCGCACGAACATCGACCTCCCGCTCAGCAGCATCGCCGACGTCCGTTTCAACCGCGATGGATCGCAGCTCGTATTCACCGGCAGTGACGCGCAGAAACCTGCAGACATCTGGCTCCTCGACATCAAAACCCGTGAAGCACGCCAGATCACGCGCAGCAGTCACCCCGGCGTCGATCTGGCGACGCTCGTCCGCCCCGAGCTCATTCACTTCAAAGGTGCGGACGGCTTGCTGCTTTCCGGATGGCTCTATCGCGCGGTGAAAAGCGACGCCGCCGTGATCAGCCTGCACGGCGGCCCGATGCAGCAGGAAACGGCGAGCATGGGCGCGACCTATCAGGCGCTCGTTGCCGCCGGCATCACCGTTTTCGCGCCGAACGTCCGCGGCTCGGCGGGATTCGGCAATCGCTTCATGACGCTCGACGACGGCCCGTTACGCGTGAACGCGATCGCCGATGTGAAAGCCGCCGCGGAATGGCTCGCACTACATGGCGCAAAACGGCTCGGCGTCATGGGCGAGTCGTACGGCGGCTGGCTCGCGCTCGAAACCGCAACGCGCCATCCCGGTCTGTTCGCGGCCATCGTCGACTCCTACGGCATGACCGATCTCGACGCGATGATCGACGAGGCCTCACCCGAAGTCGCGCCGATGCTCGCCGCCGAATATGGGAGCGATCCCGACGAGCTCAGCGTCGACATCGAAGCGATCCGCACACCGACCCTCGTCCTGCACGGCGCGCGCGATCGCATCGTCCGCCAGGCCCATTCCGACGCGCTCGTTCGCGATCTGCGCCGCCGCCGCGTGCCAGTCGAGTACATCGTCTTCGAGAATGAGGGTCACGGCTTTCACGAAGAGCGCAATCGCGTGCGCGCGGCGACCGCCATCGTGAACTGGTTCACGAAGACCTCCTGTGACACCATCCGCCGATGTTGATTCCGACCGGGTCCGTTCATAAAGCGACAGCCACTGCCAGCACGATCAAGGAAGTGAAGTGCGCGTTCTGCCATCGCCCTTACTTCTACGTGATGACCCGCAGCGGCAGCGGCCGTGACAGCGCGCCACTCTGGATCGGGCAGACCGACGCGAAGAACAAGGCCGCGGCCGATGCTCATCGCCAGTTGATGTCGCATCTGACTTACGACGTCGATCCGGTGTCCTGCCCGAACTGCGGCCGCTATCAGCCAGGAATGGTCGCCGCGGCGCGCGATCTGAAGATGTCGATGAAGAAGATCCTGATCATCAGCGGCATCAGTTTCGCCGTTGCGTTCATCACCGCCGGCCTGACCTACGACGAGAAGAATCCGAGCAACATCGGCTGGCTCGCCTATCTCGTCCCGGTGATCGTCTTCGCGGCCCTCGCAATTTACCGCGGCAGGAGCGATCCCAATCGCGATGCCGGAACGCGCATCGGAATGAACCTGGCCGGCCCGGCGCGCTTCGACAGCCGCGCGCGGGCCGAGGCCGCGCTCAATTCACAACATCCGGCGTCCGCCCCTCCCGCTCGTTCCACGCCCTGATCTCCGACACGTTCTGGAAGCCGCGCGGCAGTTTGAGGCCGCGCTGGGCGCGCTTGCCGAGGTATTGCTCGAGGTCGGCGCCCTTCAGATTGGTGAAGCGCTTGCCCGCGGTGACGATCAGCGTCCCGTTCTGGGGCACGACCGCCATGCCGACCACCTTCTCCGGCGCGATCGGCGTGCGATGCAGTTTGATGGTCTGCACGCCCTTGCCTTTCGACAGCGGCGGCAGCTCCGCGATCTCGAACACCAGCAGCTTCCCTTCCGTCGACGCCGCCGCGACGAGATCGGTCTCGTAGCTGTGAATCCGCTGCGGCCGCATGACCGTGGCCTTGCCGGAAACGTTCACGATCGACTTGCCGGCCTTGCGGTCCGTGACCATGTCGTCGAAGCGGATCACGAATCCATAGCCGTCATCGGTCGACAGCAGCCACAGATCGTCCGGGCTCGCCCATCATCACGCCGACGAACGTCGCGCCGCCCGGCGGCTGGAGCGATGAGGTCAGCGGCTCGCCGTGGCCTTTCGCCGACGGCAGCTCGTGCGCGGGCAGCGCGTACGTGCGGCCGGTCGAGTCGATGAAGACCGCGAGTTGATTGCTGCGCCCCTTCGCCGCGGCCAGGAACTGATCGCCCGATTTGTACTGCAGCGCGGTGGGATCGAGATCGTGCCCCTTGCCGGCGCGCACCCAGCCGCGCTCGGACAGCACGACCGTCACCGGCTCGGACGGAATCAGCGCGGTCGCATCGAGCGCGCGCGCGGCTTCGCGCTCGACGATCGGCGAGCGGCGTTTGTCGCCGAACTCCTCGCCGTCGCGGATCAGCTCATCGCGGACCTGCTTGCGCAGACGCGCCTTCGAGCCGAGGACCTTTTCCAGTTCCGTGCGCTCGTCCTGCAGCTTTTTCTGCTCGCCGCGGATCTCCATCTCCTCGAGGCGGTTCAGGTACCGCAGTCGCAGCTCGAGGATGTATTCGGCCTGAATCTCGGAGAGCTTGAAGCGCTTCATCAGCGCCGGTTTCGGCTCGTCTTCTTTCCTGATGATGCGAATGACCTCGTCGACGTTGAGGTACGCGACCATCAGACCGTCGAGGAGATGCAGTCGCGCGTTGACGTGGTCGTAGCGATGCTGCAGGCGGCGGCGGACCGTCTCGATCCGGAACTCCAGCCACTCCGCGAGCAGGTCGCGCAGGTTGTACAAGCGCGGCCGGCCGTCGAGGCCGATCATGTTCATGTTGATGCGGTAGGTCCGCTCGAGATCGGTCGTCGCGAAGAGGTGCGTCATCAGCTCGTCGAGGTCGACGCGGTTCGATCGCGGCACGATCACGAGCGCGGTCGGGCTTTCCTGGTCCGACTTCGTCGCGGACGTCCTCGACCATCGGCAGCTTCTTGGCCTGCATCTGCTGCGCGATCTGCTGCTGCACCTTCGTGCCGGAGACCTGGAACGGCAGCGCGCTGATCACGATCTCGCCGTCCTCGACTTCCCACTTGGCGCGCTGGCGGACGAGCCGTTGCCGGTCTTGTACATCTCCCGGATCTCCGCCGGCGGCGTGATGATCTCCGCGCTGGTCGGGAAGTCGGGGCCTTTGACGTGCTTGGTGAGCTGCGCGAGCGTGGCGTCGGGGTTGTCGAGCAGCTCCACGCAGGCCGTCGACGATCTCCCGCACGTTATGCGACGGGATGTCCGTGGCCATGCCCACCGCGATTCCCGACGCGCCGTTCAGCAGCACGTGCGGAAGGCGCGACGGCAGGAGCTTCGGCTCGCGCATGGTGCCGTCGAAGTTCTGCCCCCAGTCGACGGTGCCCTGCTCCAGCTCGGACAAAAGCGACTGAGCGAACCTCGCCAGCTTCGCCTCGGTGTACCGCATCGCCGCGAACGACTTCGGGTCGTCCGGCGAGCCCCAGTTCCCCTGCCCCTCGACGAGCGGATAGCGCATCGAGAAGGGCTGGGCCATGAGGACCATCGCTTCGTAGCAGGCCGAGTCGCCGTGGGGATGGAACTTGCCGATCACGTCGCCGACCGTGCGCGCCGATTTCTTCGGCTTCGAGTTCGGCCCCAGGCCGAGCTCCGACATCGCGTAAACGATGCGCCGCTGAACGGGCTTCAGACCGTCAGCAAGGTGCGGCAGGGCCCGGTCCAGGATGACGTACATCGAGTAGTCGAGGTACGCCTTGCGCGCGAAATCGCCGACGGGGAGGTTCTCGATGTCGGGGAGCGTGGGCGGGGGTGGGTTGAAGGAGAGCTGTTGTTTGGATTTACGGGTCGGCATCGGTTCTCAAAGACGCGCATAAGGTACTTGATTCGCTCCCGTCGCGCGACAGCAAAGAATCGGGCCACGTCGATACCCAAACGGGCTTCGCCGAGGTACTTTGTTACCGTGAGCGGGATCGCCGCGATGGAGTGCTTCTTTCCACGAACGCCAGTATTGCGACTCGTGGTCGAAGTGAACTGGCTGGAGCGGCTGCGCCTCGCCGTCGATCGGAGCGGGAAGAAACACAGTGTCGTCGCCCGCGACGCTGGCGTCGCGCCGACGACGCTAAGCCGCATCCTGAACGCGCGGATGAATCCGACCTTCACCACCGTCGTGCGCATCACCCGCGCGGTCAATGAGAACGTCGGCTGGCTGCTCGACGAACGCCCTTTCGCTCTGTCCGCGGATGAGCAGAAGCAACTGCGCAAGGTGGTGCGCTTCCTCGATGACACCTTGCTGTCCTCTTCATCGTCGCGGCGCGAGCGGCCGGAGCCGAACGCCGACCATGCCGGCGGCGTGGAAGTACCGCGCGCGTACGCCGTCCGCGGCGCAAGACTGGTCTACGAGGCCTCGGGCGACTCGATGATCGGCGCCGGCATCGCCGACCGCGATCTCCTCTTCGTCAAACCGACGAAAAGCACGCGCGAAGCAGCCGGTCGCGTCGTCGTCTGCCGCGTCGACAATGCCGTGTACGCGCGTGTGCTCGATGTGCGCGCCGGCCGCATCCGCCTCCTGACCCGCAATGAACGGCATCCATCGATCGACGTCGATGCCTCGAGCCAGTTCGAGTTGATCGGCATCGTGGTCGGCCGGAGCGGTCCGATCACGTAGCAGACGTAAGATGGCGGCGATGCGGAACGCCTTGAACGCCGTCGCGCTGTGTGTTGGCCTCGCGTGTGGGCCGCTGCTGCAAGGCTCGACGCCCGAGATTGTCTGGCAGTTCGACACAGCCGGTTGAGTGTTCTCTCCGCCCGCGGTCGCGGGCGATCTGGTTTACATAGGTTCGTGCTCGGGAACGTTCTACGCGCTCGACCACGATACGGGAGAGGAACTCTGGTCTTATGACATCCGTCGCGATGGAAAGCAGTCCAGTTTCCATGGGGACGTTGTTGTCGATGAGGGCGCGGTTCTGTTCGGCACAGATATGGTTTGTGCGCCCGAGGCAATCGGCCACGTCTACGCCGCGCATCCGACGACCGGCAAAATCCTCTGGAAATATCGCTCGCCGGTCAGTGTGTCGGCGAATCTTCTGCGTATCGGCTCGTCTGTCTGTTTCGGCACGACCTTCGCGGAGTGGGGTTGTCTCGATCGAACGAGCGGACGCCTTCAGTGGAAGGCGCCGCTGACGACTACAGAGGCGACGTGCGAGCTGCCGATGTGGGGCGCTGCCGACAGCAAAAGACTGTTCGCAATCGCCCCGGATGGAACGCTTACCGCACTACGATCACAAGACGGCCGTGTACTGTGGAAGCGTCGGCTCGGTGCTCGCGCGACGACGTCACCTCTTATCGCGAAAGGAGTTCTGCACATCGGTGCGGCGGACAACCGCGTCTATTCGCTGAACGCCGCAACAGGTCGAGTCCTGCGCGCCGTGCCTGTGCGCGGCCAGCCGGTCGGCCGGCCCACGCTTACGCGGGACGCACTGTTCATTGTGCTGAAGAATCCCAGTGACCCAAAAGGCCTGCTCGTAGCGCTCGATCCAGCAGGCAAACGCGTCAAGTGGTACCGGGAGCACCCGCGAACCTTCGCATCAGAACAACCGCATGTCTGGCGCGATATCGTCATCGTTGGCGATTGCACCGGTGAGGTGAATGCATTTTCTAGTTCCGACGGGACGCCGCAGTGGCAGGTCAACGTCGGTGGTTGTGTAAGGAGCATTGCCAGTTCGGACGAGTATCTTTTGGTGGGGACGGAAGAGGGTGTCGTGTCGGCTGTGCGTCCATTCTGATACGTCGATGATCGTGGCCGACATGCTCGCAAGCGTCTTCGGCTACAGCAAAGTACAACGAGATTACCCGTGAGTTGTGTGTGTGTGTGCGCGGCATGTACTGCGACCTCGCCGTGAAACTCTGGTCGATGCGTACCGCCATCTCCCGGAACGTTCTCAAACGAGAGGCGATCGAAGACGAGCCGGCGACCCAAGTGCGCAAAAGAAGCCATCGCGAGCCGGCGAACCGCAAGCTGCAAGTACTGAAGTCAGAAAACACTGCAGACGAACCCGCGGCTGGCAGTCCGTCGGCAGAAAGGTCGCATGGCCAACGGTAACGTCGTAGCCGACCGGCTGACTGGTCCGCCCGTGCCGGGCCGACCCGCGACGGTCGACAGAGCGTTTTCGCGTTGGGGCCTAAGTGATAGCTAGGCCGACGAATGACGATTCTCGCGGGGACACCTCTCCACGAAGCTCCGCGTACCTGCACGATCGTGCGTCTCAGGCACCGGGCGGCGGCCGGGGAACCCTTAACCCCACGCCGTTCGGCGCCGATCAGAAAACGGCCACCGCGATACGCGGGTCAATAGCAACCAACTGAGGGCTGCCAAGCTTTGTTATTTGTTGCTCCACTTCACACGTGTGCTGAGTGACCTGGATGAGAAAATCGCAACTGGGGCGTTCCGCGCTTCAGGCTAGGCACAGCCTCAGACAGAGGTAGGGTTTTCGCTTCCGCTGACACTCCTAGAACAGAGCGGCTACTTAGCGGCACACGGGAGGTTTCCATGCGCACACGATTTCGAGCGTCGATGCACACAGCAATCGACGTCATCCTCGTGCTCATCGGCTTCATCGTGCTTCTTCTGATTGGTTATGTCCAAACGCAAACAGCCAAGGAGCAGATCGCCGCTCTGGCGACGAGTTTGATCGCCGCCGGCCTCATCGATTTTCTAGTTCGTTCGCTTCATGACGAACCGACAGCACAAACTATTGAAATGGCGTCCGACACGCGCGCCAAGCTTGACCGTTCCTATCGCAAGCGAAAGTATGAGGCGGCGGAGACAGATATCGTCAGCGTCGCGTTGATGAATGTACTTGAAGAGATAGCGCATGACGAGGACGATAAGTTCTTGAAGCACATTGTCTTCGACGGAGCGAAGGTGAGGCTAGCCTTTCTTTCACCATCCGCATCATACGTTCGACAACGGGCAACGGAGGACGGAGTTCCAGAGGAAGACCTGAAGGCCACGTTGCAAGACTCGGTGCGGTCATGCATGCGTGTGTTTGAGCGCTTGCAGGCAGTTTATGAAGCGGCCGCCGATAGGCGCGCGCATGAGCCTCACGGTGCCGGGATGTTTGTCATTAGGGCGGTAGACCTTTGCCCGTATTTTTCGATCAATAGGACGGACGACGAAATGTTATGGGGGCTATACACCTCAAATCACAGAGGTGTCTACGCACCGGTCTTTCATGTCAAGCGCACCTCCGCGGTGTTCGAAAAACTTACGACACACTTTGAGCGGCTATGGACTTTGTCCGATCAGCGCGATGTTGTCAGGTACTACCATCCGAGCCGGCCGACAATAAACCGCCCTCTTGTGGCGCAGTTGCTGGGAGAGAGAGCGCCGACAGACGGCCTAACTTTGGTGTGAAGCTGGCACGGCCCGGCTTCGGCCCGGCAGCCGAGCCGCCTACGTTGTCGCCAGCGTGACGGCGTCACAGCGGTTGCAGTTCGCCACTCGGTGCTACGCACGTCATTGGCGGCAACCGCCGCTCCGGCTTCGGCACGCGGAACCGGCCGTGCAGCTTACACCAAGGACGTTAGCCGGACGTAAGAAAGCCCGCCTCGCTATCTCAGCGCGGCGCGAGTTTCCAGCGCTGGCGGCCGGAACATCGTCAGCTCTCCAAAGATGCACTCTCAACGACGTTAGCCCCCGGCCGAGGACCGGATGGTGGCCACCCACTCAATACCGTCGTCGATGGCGTTTGAGTATCGATACGACAAATACGGAAACCCTGGTGAAGTGCAGGTAAACCACGGCGAATCACGGATTACGGTTATACTTTCTTCATGCGGAAAATACTTATTGTCGTCGCGATTCTCTCGTATGCCGTCGTCGGGTATGCACAGACCACCGAGTCCTTGTGGGCTGATCTGACCGCTGGAAACGCCCGATTCGTCGGGGGAAGCCTGGACTACTGCGCCTTGCAGCAGTTGAGGAATGCGACGGCGGGCGGCCAGTCACCGCCGACATCGATTCTCTCCTGCGCTGACAGTCGCGTTCCTGCAGAGCTGGTGTTCGATCGCAGCATTGGAGAACTGTTCGTCGTCCGAGTGGCCGGCAACGTTGACGAGACCTTCGGTGTGGCCAGCCTCGAATACGCTGTCCTGAACGGCTGGTCCAAAACGATTGTCGTGATGGGCCACAGCGAGTGCGGCGCGGTGCAAGCGTCGCTGACCGAGCCGAAGCCGGGTGAGCCCACGCCGGCCCTCTATCAGCTCATCCTGCGCATCCGAAAGTCGTTCAAGACGCCGCCGCGTGATCTTCGCGAGGCGACGATCATGAACATCAAGTACACCGCCGAGCAACTGGCGCTGAACCCCAAGCTCAAGGGCGTACCGATCGTGAGAGCGTACTACGACGTCGCGAGCGGGAAGGTCGAACGGATTCCGTAATCCCCATCTCGTCGGCCTGCTCGACGCATGAAGTGAAGTCGTTTACCGGGCAGGTTTCTGTTACCTTCCCCTCCCGGAGGGCTCCTCATGCAACGCTGCTTCGTCCTCGCCGCTTTCGCTCTTCTGGGGATGGCGTGTGCCACCTCCTTCGTTCCGACGACGAACTCCTCGGCTGAGCTGACCCGGTACGTCGACGAAGCGGCGCGGCTCGTTCAGACTCGAGGGGCTGCCGCGTGCGGCGCGCTTCACGGACCGAAGTGGAAGTCGGGCCAGTACTACGTCTTCGTCACGAGCGCGGAGACGAACGTCACCGTCTGCCATCCGGTTCGCGACGATCTGGTTGGGCAGGACCAGACCAACCTTCAGGATGCCAACGGGAAATACTTCATTAGGGAAATGCTGGCCGTTGCAAGCAAGCCCGAAGGAAGGAGTTGGGTCGATTACATATGGCCTCGGCCGGGCGAAACGACGCCTGCGCAGAAGGCCGCCTATGTCGTAAGCGTCGCCGGCCCTGACGGGAAACGGTACGTCGTTGGAAGCGGCGCTTACGGAGTCGTGCACTAGCACCGTGGTCGAATTCGCATACACCTCCCCTGACCCGACGTGGTCCAACGCATACCTCTGGCCGGAGTTGTTGCGCATCCTGGCTCGGGAAGCGCCCGCGCCACACGCGGTTTTCGAGCTCGGTTGCGGGAACGGTGCAACAGCACGCCTGCTCGCTCAACGTGGGTATTCAGTGACCGGCGTCGATCCCTCGACGTCGGGGATCGCGATCGCAAAAGAACACGCATCCGAACGCCTTCAGTTCGAAGTCGGGTCGACGTCGCATGATCTGGCGGACCGCTTCGGCACGTTTCCGGTCGTCGTCAGCCTCGAGGTCATCGAGCATTGCCCTTCGGCTCGCGATTTCATGCGCACCTTCAACTCGCTCCTCGCGCCTGGCGGCCTTGGAATCATCTCCACTCCCTACCACGGCTACGTCAAGAACCTCGCGGTGATCGCGCTCGGCGGTTTCGATCATCACTTCAATCCATTGTGGGAGGGCGGGCATCTCAAATTCTTTACGATCCGAAAGCTGCGGGAACTCTTCGGCGAATTCGGATTCATGACGCCTGAATTTCATCGTGTAGGCCGTGTGCCGATCGTTGCGAAATCTGTAATCGCAGTCATTCGCCGCGATCCGGCGGCGTGACCGGCATTCGGGACCCGGCTATAGTTTCCCGATGGCCGACAACCTTGAACTCACCCCTCCGCGCGACGAGAAGCTCGGACCGTTCCAGCTGGTCATGCTCGTCCTTTCGATTTACGTCCTCATCGCACTCTTCGTCGAGGCGGCTGTCGATCTGCCGGCCGAGGTGAAGACTCTGCTTCAGCAGATCGACAACGCGATCTGCGTCATCTTTCTGATCGATTTCTGCATTCGCCTTGCGAGATCGCGGGACCGCTGGCGCTTCATGCGCTGGGGTTGGATCGACGCTGTGTCGAGCATCCCCATGGTCGATGCGTTCCGTTGGGGACGGCTGGTGCGGATCATCCGCATTCTGCGCATGCTTCGCGCGTTCCGCTCCACGCGCGTGCTGGTGAAGTACTTCTTCAGGAACCGGGCCCTGGGAACATTCGCCACGGTCGCGCTGATCTCGGTGACGCTCACCATCTTCTCGTCGATTGCCGTGTTGAATTTCGAGGACGTGCCCGAAGCGAACATCAAGTCGGCGTCCGATGCGCTCTGGTGGTCGTTCGTGACCATCACCACCGTCGGCTATGGCGACAAGTTCCCGGTCACACCCGAAGGACGTGTCATTGCAGTATTTCTGATGACCGCTGGCGTCGGGCTGTTCGGCACATTTACAGGGCTTCTGGCCAGCTTCTTCGTCGAGGCCGAACAGGAAAAGGACGAGGCGGAGGACGACGCGGAAGCCGACGCGGTTCTCGTCGAGCTCAGGGCGATTCGCGAGGAGCTGGCCGCACTCAGAATGGCAACCGCGTCGCGAACGATCGAGCCGTGACCCGTCACTTCGACGTTCGAATCGTGACGATGTAATCGGCCTTCTTTGTCTCGCCTGACCCGACAGGCTCAGGCTTCACCTCGACTAGCGTAATCGTCAGGCCCGCGAGTTTCCCCACGGACGCTCCAGCGCTCGCGTTCGTGTGCAGCACGACGGACTCGCCGCCGGCCTCCAGGCGCACAGCCGCGTCGCCGGCCCAGACGCAGGTCACGTCTTTCGGGCATCGGCTCTCGGTGACGTCTGTGAACAAGATCCGCTTGCCCGCAATCGTCACCGTGCCGCCGTATCGCACCGTGTGCGTCCCGTCCGCAGAGACGGGCTCCGACGGCGACGAGGTGCAGCCGACAGTCCAGAGCAGAACGGCGATGAGCAATCTCATGCAACATGTATAGCACTTCGGGCGGTGGCGGTAGACGCGTGTTCTCGCCGACGCGTATCACGGCTCGGATGCGAACTCTCCTTCTCTCATTGTTCGTCTCTCTCGCCGTTCACGCTCACGGCCAACAACTGGACGGCTTCGAACGCGTCTTCATCCCGTTCAAGAACGCAAACATCACAGGAATCGGAGGATCGCGTTTCAGTACAGTGGGTACATCGATCCACCGCGCCGCTTACACCTACTGGCCGCATTGCGATTTTTCCTCGACGACGCCGGTGTTCGGACGTCTCGAAGCAATCGGCGGCATCGGCGTACCGCTGATCTGTGAGGGCGGGACGCGCGGGCGATTGTTCTTCGTCGAAGATGGCGCCGCGGACCAGATTTCGTTCGGATACACGATCGTCAGTTCTTCTGCCGAGGAAACTGCGGCCACCCATCGCGTGTCCATTCCTGTCGCGCGGGAACGGGATTTCAAGCGATCGCGATTTCATGTGGTCGTTCCTTATGCGACCGGCCGCGTCACTCTCCGCGTTTACGAGATGAACGGACGCACCGAGGCGGCGGTCCGCGTCTCCGCGCGGGTCAGCATTCTCAGCTGGGCCGGTATGGGGAGGGACACCGTGGTCACGTTGACGGGGCGCGAAGGAACGGATCCAAGCTATCCGTCATTCGCCGAAGTACCGCTCAACCTCGGATGCTTCGTCACCTCTCCGCGCATCTGCTCGGAGTGGGATGCGGCCATCGAGATCACGCCACTGGTCGATGGCGAGTACTGGGCCGTGATCAGCCGAACGGACGACAGAACGCAGCAGATCACGCTGTACTGGCCGCAATAGCGCGGCTAGGTGACGGGCTGCAAAGCGCCCTCTTCCAGCCAGCGTCCGACCAGGCGGCGGATGCGGTAGGAATCGACGGCGATGGTCGGCTCGAACTCGCCGACGGGCGTACCCGACGACGCCTTCACCCACACTTCGCGAATCAACGCCGCCTCGGTCTCTTCCGGATCGGCGGACGGCTTCGAGGCGCCCGCGCGTAGGGTGAGATCGTCCGGAACGAAGATCAGCATCTGCCGCAGCTCGTCATGCCGGCGGATTCCTTCGAACAGCAGCGGCATGATCTCGTGCAGGTCCTTCGCTTTCGGAGGGGCCGTGCTCGGGACGAACGAAAAGGTTCCAGTGACCGGCTTCTCCAGCAGTTGATAAATCGCCTCGGCCGACCGCAGATGGCTGGCCTGCGCGTCGACGAACTTCCCGTTCACGAACAGAAGCTTCCCCGCGGTCTGTCCGGTTGCTCGGGCGACTAGCGTGACGATGCCCGTGGCCTGCTGATCCGCGAGCGACTGCATGAGCGACGGCAATCCGAAGAAATCCAGATCGCCCGTGAGAGTCGCACCTGGTTTTGCTGCCGCGGTCGCGCCGGTACCGCCGGCCTTGGCCAGCACGGCCGCCGCGGCCCGCCCGATCTCGTGATCGCCGAATTTCTCGGCGATCTCGCTGAAGAGCACATCGACCCGTTCCGCGCGCGTTCCGGAGAGCGCCTCGATCAACTTCAGCGGCGGCTGCTTCGACGAGATGATGCGGCCGAGGACCTTCGTGGGAAGGTCATCGCGGATCGCGCCGACGAGCACGTCGACGGTCTTCTCGTCGAAAGAAAGATCGTGTTGCGCGAGCGTGGCCAGCCGGCCGCGGGTGTCGCCGAGAAGCGGATTCGGCTTCATGCCGTGGCGGGCGATCGTCAGCAGTGCCGAAGGAGTGGCGATGCGGCCGAGCGAAGCGCAGATGCGGTCGAGGACTTTCTGCAGCTCGTCAGCGGGATAGAGCGAGGTGTCTTTGCGCAGCAGGAGGGCCTCGAACTCCGCGAGGCGCGTGGTCAGCACGCGCGCGGCGGCATCGCTCTTGAGGTGCCCGAGTGGCACGACCGCTTCCTTGATGACGTAGATGTTCTGCCCGCGCGCCACGGCTTTGGTCAGCAGCTCCAGCTCTTTGTCGCTGTTCTCCTCAAGCTCACGCGGGATGCGATGGAGGAGATAGATGACGTTGCGAAGGTAGTAGGTATCAACTTCGTTCGGCTCGCGCGCGAGCTCCTTCTCCAGCTCGACCAGCGCGTAATTTCGCGCGTCGGGTCCGTACGCCTCCAGGAGGCTGAGAAGGGCGCGGCGGCGCTCGGGACGCTGCTCGCCGCGGAGCTGATCGAACAGACTCTCGCGCGTCAGCGTCGGGAAAAAGCTCAAGGCCCGCCGCAGCATGCTGTGCTTGGCCTTGTTCTCGGTGTACTTCCGCAGCTGCTCGGCGCTGATCGATTCGACGGCGTCGTGATGAATGCGATCGCTGGTCGAGGGATCGATCTTTTTCTCGCGCAACATCTGCGCGGCCAGCTCCAGCATCGAGACGGCCGCGCCGAGACCGCCGTTGTTGAAGTGGGCCACGGCTTCGCTCATGAGCTCGCGCAAGCGCCGCGCACTCTCCTGCGCGTCGGAGGTCAGGGCGATGATCTTGCGCATCGCCTCGATCGCCGCGGGCTGCTTCGCTTCGGACGGGACGGAGATCTCCCACTGCGGAACGGCAGCGGCCAGCACGTTCATCAGCTTTTCGGGATCGGTCTCACCGGTGTAGCTGCCGAGGCTTTTCAGATACGTCTTCAGCTCTTCCTCAGACGTCGAGCTCGCGGCGGCCATCGAGACCAGCTGCGCGGCCGGCTGCGGATCGATCTTCGTGGAACCAGCTCCGCCGGACCCGAACGGAAGATGCTTCGTCAAACGCTCGACGATCATCGACAGCCGCCGCGTGCTTCGAGACACCGCTTCGGTGACGGCACCTTTCGGCGCGGCCTTCGGGGTGCTCTCGGTGCGACCGATGGGCACGACCGTCGTCGGTGTCTCGACAGTCGTCGTCTCGCGGAGGGCAGCGAGGCTTCGGCCGAGAAGCTCGCGCTCCTCCGGGGGGCAGGCCTGCAGCGCCAGCGGATAAACATTTTCGAGGTACTGCTCCAGCGCCGAGCGGTCGATCAGCCGCAGCATGCTGACCACGTGGATCTTCCGGATCGCGTGGAAGAGCAGGTCGCCCTGCGAGGCATCCTGATGGCGGGCCTGCTCGAGCGACCAGTTCTGGACCTGCCGCATCACCAGCTCAGGTGGAGCGGACATGAGTGTCTCCACCGCGTCGCTTGCGGTGAGCGGCGGGATCTGGTCCAGCAGGTATCGGTGCAGATCGAAGAGAGCGATCTGAAATTCGGGGCTCGGATGCGGTTCCACGTGTCCTCGACGAGAAGAGCCGCATTGTAGACGACGGCTCGCGTCGTTTCCGTTATTGCCGCCTGCCGCAACATGGCCGCAGCCGTCCCGTAAACTGAAATTCTGAGCGACCGCTACACCGCCGACGAGCTGGCCCGCCTCACCGACGCGGACGTGATCCGCCGCGAGATCGACTCGCGCAACCGCAAGTGGCTTGCGGCGCTGCTGATCACGTTTGCGGTTTTCGCCATCGCCAACCTCATCCGGCACGCATTCAGTGGACCTGTTCCGGCGCTCATCTGGCGGACGGTGGTCGCGAACATGATCCTGAACATCGTCGCGGTGATCGCGCTGAGCCGCATGCGGCGCAACGTCACCGCATGGGTGCTGGTCTTCTGCGTGCTGCAGTACTTCGTCGCGATTCACGACGGACCCAACTGGGTCTTCGGCGGGGTCAACGCCCTGCTCTTCTCGCGATTCCGGCTGTCGCTGCCGCAGTCGATGACGCTGCACGCGATGATGGCCGCGGCGATGTTCGGCTTCGCCAGTGTCCATCCGGTACCTTCCACGAATCCTCACTTCAGCGAGGCGCACCTGACCCTGCTGCTGCTCGTGGTCAATGTGCTGTTCATGATTTGCGCGTTCGCGCTGCAGAACGTGGGCACACGGCGCGTCCGGCGCGAAATTCTCGAAACCTGGCGCGATCCTCTGCAGAACGCGCGCGAACAGGTGCGGATGCGCGACGAGCTGCACTACGCGCGGCAGTTGCAGCTTTCGATGCTGCCCGAGGCTCCGCCGCGGATCGATTGGCTGGAGATTGCGGCGATCTCGATTCCCGCCGCGGAAGTCGGCGGCGATTACTACGACTTCTTCGTCGAGCAGGATCGAGTTGCCATCGTGGCCTGCGACGTCGCCGGACATGGGATGCAGAGCGGCCTGGTGCTCGCCGCGATCCGCGGAGGGTTGATCACGACACTGCGCCGTTCGATGACCACGCCCTCGGCCGTACTCAATCAGCTGCACGACCTGGTCATGCACACCAGCCGGCGGCGAATGCTGACCACGGCGGTCGTGGTTCTGCTCGATCGTGAAACGCGGCGGATGACCATCGCCAGCGCGGCCCATCCGCCGCTGGTCGTGCGTCGCGGAGAGTCCACCGAGGTCATCAACGTCTTCGCGCCACCCCTCGGCGTCCGCCTCCCCTTCGCACCGGCGGAGCGGACTCTCGACTTCGAAAGCGGCGACGTGGTGGTGATCCACAGCGATGGGGTTTACGAGTCGCGCAACACGGCGGGCGAGGAGTACGGCATGGACCGAATCCGGAACGTTGTCGCGGCCCAGCCGGCCGACGCCACGGCCGAATCGATCCGCGACGCGATCGTGCGCGAGGCGGAACAGTTCCGCGGACGCCCGCAGGACGATGACGCCACCGTGGTCGTAGTCCGGATCCGCTGAAAACCTTCTTCGCTGAAATCCGAACTACCATCGGCCTATGGCTTTGCCGTACTCGCTCGATGAGATCGTGCGCACGTCCGATGAATCCGCGGTGCTCACGTTTTTCGACGAGCGCACCACGGCCGCGCTGCGCATTCTCTCGCTCGTTTTCCTGATCATCGCCGTGCCGTTCTTCATCGCCTCGGCGGTGCATGCGGAGGTGTTTCGCACGAACCTGTCCGCGGTCGCCATGTTGACCTCCGCCACGCTCTTCCTCGGCCTCCGCCGGAAGAAAGCGCGGCCGCGGCTCGCCAACTTCATCCGCCCCCGCGTGCGCGGCGTGGCCATGACCTTCGCCATCATCCAGACGACGATCCTGCTGATGGTGAACGCACCGAGCGAGGGCGTCGTCGCGCTGGCGGTCCTGATCCCGTTCGCGTTCGTCAGCTTCCGGCTTCTGCCGGCGGAACATGTCCTCCTGCACGCGACCCAGGCCGGGATCTCGGCCGTGCTCGTCGCCTTCTTCCTGGTCTCGAACGAACCAAAACCGGGGCTGGTCATCCCCGTCCTCATGACCAACGGCCTGGCCATGACCCTGGCGCTGCTCATTTCGCGGCGGGTGCGGCGGAACATCACCGCGCAATGGACGGAGCGCCGCCTGAGTGCGCGCGAGCAGATCCGCATGCGCGACGAGCTTCGGTACGCGCGCGAGCTGCAACTCTCGATGCTTCCCGAATGCGCGCCGCGGATCCCCTGGGCCGACCTTTGCGCGATCTCGATTCCGGCGACGGAGGTGGGCGGCGATTACTACGACTACTTCGTCGACGGCGATTGCGTCGCGCTGGTCTGCGGCGATGTGGCCGGACACGGCATGGCCAGCGGCCTGGTGCTCGCGTCGATGCGCAGCGGATTCACGTTGCTGAAGGAGTCGCTGTCGAATCCCGCCGTAGTCCTGCGCCGTCTGCACGATCTGATCGCCGAGACGAGCCGCCGCCGGATGCTCGTGACGGTGGCGGTGGTGCTGCTCGATCAGAAGAATCGCCGCGCCACGATCGCCAGTGCCGGCCATCCGCCGGTGCTCGTCGCCCACGCCGACGGCACGCTCGACACGCTCAACCTCTACGCACCGCCCCTCGGCGTCCGCCTGCCGGTTGCCATCCCCCAGCAGACCATCGACCTCCGCCCCGGCGACGTCTTCGTCCTCCACAGCGACGGCATCTACGAAACGCGCAACGAACAGGATGAAACGTACGGACTGGAGCGTCTCGGACAGGTCGTGTTGGCCAACGCCGCGGAAAACGCGGAGACGCTACGGAACGCGATCATCGCGGATGTGGAGCGGTTTCGCGGGGGTGTGGCGCAGGATGACGACGTGACGGTGGTGGTGGCGAAGATTGGTTAATCCAGAATCTCCGCCTTATCCCCTTCCTCCGTCAGCCACACCTTCCGGTCGGAGGCGCGGTTCTTGGCGAGCAGCATGTCGATCGTCGCGTGCGCGGCGGGCTGGTCCTCGAGGGTCAGCTTCACCAGGCGGCGCGTGTTCGGGTCCATCGTCGTTTCGCGGAGCTGCGACGGATTCATCTCGCCGAGGCCTTTGAAGCGCTGGATGTTGACCTTGCCTTTGATGCCCTTCCGCCTCGATCCGCGCCAGGATTCCTTCCCGCTCCGCGTCGTCGAGCGCGTAGTAAACATGTTTACCAACGTCGATGCGGTACAGCGGGGGCATGGCCACGTGCACGTGTCCCGCTTCCACCAGCTTGCGGAAATGCCGCACGAACAATGCGCAGAGCAGCGTGGCGATGTGCGCGCCGTCGGAGTCGGCATCGGCGAGGATGCAGATCTTCCCGTAGCGCAGGCCTTCGAGCTTGTCCGAGCCGGGATCGACGCCGAGAGCCACGGCGATGTCGTGGACTTCCTGTGAGGAGAGGACTTCGTTCGAGTCCACTTCCCAGGTGTTCAGGATCTTTCCGCGAAGGGGCATGATCGCCTGGAACTCGCGGTCGCGGGCCTGCTTGGCCGAGCCGCCGGCGGAGTCGCCTTCGACGAGGAACAGCTCCGTGCGATTGAGGTCCTGCGCCGTGCAGTCGGCGAGCTTGCCCGGCAGCGCGGGGCCGGAGGTCAGCTTCTTCCGCTCGACCTTCTTCCCCTGCTTGAGCCGGACCATGGCCTGATTGATGGCGATGTTCGCGATCTTCTCCGCGTCGGCGACGTGGTTGTTGAGCCAGATCGAGAACGCGTCCTGGGTCACGCCGCTGACGAATGCCGAGGCCTCGCGGGATGAGAGGCGGTCCTTGGTCTGGCCGGTGAACTGCGGGTTCGTCATGCGCACGGAGAGGATGTAGCTGCAGCGCGCCCAGACGTCTTCCGGCGCGAGCTTCACGCCGCGGGGCAGCAGATTGCGGAACTCGCAGAACTCGCGGATGGCCTCGGTGAGGCCGGTGCGGAAGCCGTTCACGTGCGTGCCGCCCTGCGCCGTGGGGATGAGATTCACGTAGCTCTCCCCCACGATCTCGTCATCCTCGGCCAGCCAGACCACCGCCCAGTCCACCTCGTGATCGTGCCCTTTGAAATGGCCGATGAACGGCGGCTCGGGGATGATCGGGCTGCCCGCGAGCTCGGACGTGCAGGTAATCGGTGAGTCCGTCCTCGAAGTACCACTCCTCGCTCTCGGCCGCATCGAGCTCGCTGATGAAGCGCATGCGCAGCTTCGGGCAGAGCACGGCCTTCGCGCGCATCACATGCTTGAGCCGCGGCACGCTGAACTTCGGCGAGTCGAAGAATCCTTCGTCGGGCCAGAAGCGGACCGTCGTGCCGGTGTTGCGCTTGCCGACCTGGCCGACGACCTTCAGCTCCTGCTTCTTCTTTCCGTCCGCGAACCACATCGAGTACTCGTTGCCGTCGCGGCGGACCCAGACCTGCAGTTTCTTCGAGAGCGCGTTGACAACCGAGACGCCGACGCCGTGCAGACCACCGGAGTAGCGGTAGTTCTTGTCGCTGAACTTCGCGCCGGCGTGCAGGCGGGTGAGGATGACCTCGACACCGGTCACGCCTTCCTTGGCGTGCTTGTCGACGGGCATCCCGCGGCCGTTGTCCTGGACGGAGACGGAGTTGTCTTCGTGCAGCGTGACGACGATCTCGTCGGCGAATCCGGCGATGGCCTCGTCGGCGGAGTTGTCGATGACCTCCTGCGCGAGATGGTTCGGGCGCTCGGTCAGGGTGTACATGCCGGGGCGCTTGCGCACCGGCTCGAGTCCGGTCAGGACTTCAATGGCAGAGGAATCGTAGGTAGTGGTCATGAAGGCGGCGGGATTCTAGCGTGCCTGCTCGCGACGCGTTTGCTTCATCGCGGCCTCATCCATCCGTGCATGTGCCACAGCGTCTCCAGGCGCAGGGCGCGCTGCTCCGCGGGCGAGAGCTCGCGAACGTTTCCCTGGCGGTCGACGAAGCACTTGCGGCCGGGCAATGCCGCGAGCCGCAGCGACTCGACCATCCGCCGGTTCACGCTTCGGTGAGGGATGAATGCGACCACGGGATCACTGAGCCACTCCATCTTGTGAGCGATCCAGACATCGGCGTAGCAGACGCGATAACCACCCGCCGCGAGGGCTCGAAGCGTGCCTCTTGGATCGAAACCGCCCCAATGTTCGAACTGCTCGCGTTTCGCGGCGGCGACCTCGCGCGCGTCGTGCGCTCGCGGAACGTAAAGCGCGAGCGTGATCACCACCGCAACGGCGGCGGCAAGCACACGGGACTGAACCTGTGGCCGATTCCACAACGCCACGATCTCCCTCGCCGCGAACGCGTACAGAATCGGCAACGCGATCACGATGTAGCGCACTGCGCCGTGATACGCGACGGTCGAGAGGACCCAGAAAGCAAACGCGGTTGCGACGATTCCCGCGGCGAAGAGCGTCTCCCTGCGCAGATCGAACCGGCGAGTGGCCATGAGCAGCAGGACGACGACGGCGGCGCCGAGGAGGATTCCAAGGAGGGAGCCGCTCGCGCCGATCAGCTGCCAGAAGTCCCACTGCGCCGTGTCCGTCAGCCGATCCAGCACGCGGCGAAATGCCCATCCCGGAGTGACCGGTGCGTAGAGCCTCTGATCGACTTCGAGCCGTCCGATGATCGCAGGCACGTAGCCGAGAGCGATCCCGCTCGCGAATACGAGCACGCCGGCGAGGAGGTCGCGTCGCGGCAGCCCGCGCGCGTCGAACCAGAAGATCACCGCCAGCGCCGGAAGCACCACGAACGTGACTCCGCGATGAATCCACCAGCCGCTGCCCGCCAGCAGGCCGAGCACGAGCCAGTGCTGCAGACGTACGAACCGGAAACGGCAGACGTACCAGAAGACCACCGCTCCAAGGAAAAAATACTGCTCGGCGCTGAGCGGCGCGTACGTCAGCTTGAAGAGGAACGCCGGACCGGCAGCCATCCACAACAGCATGAGCAACGAAGCCCGCCGGCCGACCACGCTCCGCAAGCCGGCGTGAAAAAACAGCAATGCAGCGAGGACCTCGATCGCCACACCCAGCCGCAGCGCGAGCGGTCCGATCTCGTCGAGAAAGACCGTTCCGGCGATGACGGCGAATGCGGACGTCAGCGGCGCGAGGTAATCGCTCGCCCAGAAGATCAGCGGCACGTCGCCGGCCGCCATCGCCCGAGCCATGAGGCCGAGGAGCGCGGCGTCGCTGTGCCATCCGAGAAGCAGGCCGGGACGCACATACAGCGGGAATCGCAACGCGAAGAAGGCAAACACCGCGGCGGCGATCCCGGTGCACTCCCACCACGTCACCGGCCGGAAGCGGTCGCTGTCGGACGTTCGACTCATCACGATTCCTGGACGGCTCATGGTAACCGCCCGCTAAGATTCGCCCTCATGAAGCGAATCGCCGCATTCGTCCTCTCGCTCACCCTCTCGTTCACGCTCGCCGCACAAAAGAAATCCTTCAGCGTGGTCGAGGCGTCGATCCCCGACATGCAGGCCGCCCTGCGCGACAAACGCATCACCTCGCGCGAGCTCGTCCTGCAGTACCTGGTGCGCATTGCCACCTACGAGGACAAGCTCAACGCCATCATCACCGTCAATCCGAAGGCGCTCGAGGAAGCGGAGATGCTCGATCGCGAGCGCGCCGCGGGCAAACTTCGCGGTCCGCTTCACGGAATCCCCATCGCCCTCAAGGACAACATCCACACGACCGACATGCCCACCACCGGCGGCGCGCTGGCGTTCGCGGAGCTCGTTCCGCCGTACGAGGCCACGCTCACCACGAATCTGAAGAAGGCCGGCGCGATCATCATCGCCAAGACCCAGCTGACCGAGCTCGCGAACTGGGTGGCCGGCACGCCCTCGATGCCGACGAACTACAACTCGCTGAACGGCTACGGCTTCAATCCCTACGACGCTCGCCGCGATCCGCGCGAGGCCACCGGCGACGGCCGTCCCGCGCTCGCCACGGGCGGCTCGAGCTCCGGCACGGGCACTGCCGCGAACTTCTGGGCGGCGAACGTCGGCACCGAGACCTCGGGATCGATCCTCAGCCCGGCCAACGC
The DNA here is from genome assembly GCA_963822445.1 of uncultured Acidobacteriota bacterium. Classification (GTDB taxonomy): domain Bacteria; phylum Acidobacteriota; class Thermoanaerobaculia; order Gp7-AA8; family Gp7-AA8; genus QHVT01. The sequence goes on from CAWGHO010000001.1 coordinate 242,009, forward strand.
GAACATGCTCGCCGCGATCAAGCCCACCGTCGGCCGCATCAGCCGCTACGGCGTCATTCCCATCACCGCCGACCAGGACACGCCCGGCCCCATGGCCCGGTTCGTCGTCGACACGGCGATCCTCCTCGGCGTGATGGAAGGCGAAGACCCGAACGACGCTGCGACCAAGACGTGTCCGCCTCCGCCGAACCGCGACTACACGCAGTTCCTGAAGAGAGACGGATTGAAAGGCGCGCGCATCGGCATTCCCCGCGCGCTGTACTACGACAAGACCACGCCTCCCGGCGCGAAGACGACGCGCGGCGGCCTCAATGACGATCAGAAGAAAGTGATGGACGAAGCCATCGCCGTCCTCAAAGCGCAAGGTGCGGTGGTCGTCGATCCGGCGGACATCCCCAGCGTCGTCGACACCGATGCGAAGAACAATCTGCTGAACTGGGGTATCTGCACGGAGATGGACGTGCTGAAGAAGAAGGAGTGCTCGATCGACTTCGCTTACGGCATGGAGCGCGACTTCAACGCCTGGCTCACCTCCCTCGGCGACAAGGCCCCGGTGAAGACGCTCGACAGAGCTGCGCGCGTGGAACCGGTCGCACGAGAAGCTGGGCGCGCTGAGGTACGGCCAGTCGCTGCTCGACTTCTCGGACGCGATGGACCTCGAGCTGTTCAAGCGCGCGCTACGAAGCCGATCGCGCGAACGACATCCGCCTCACCGGACCGCAGGGCATCGACGCGGCGATGAAGAATCACAAACTCGACGCGCTGCTCTTCCCCGGACCGAGCGGCGCCGCGCTGGCTGCGCGCCCGGGATATCCGACGGTGATGGTGCCGTTCGCGTTCGTGCCGAATGCGCCGACGACTGCTTTCCCCGAGGGGTTCAACGCGAAGCCGGCGCCGTACGGGGTGAGCTTCACCGGCGGCGCATGCAGCGAGCCGACGCTGTTGCGGCTCGCGTATGCGTTCGAGCAGGCCACGAAGCGGCGCGTGCAGCCGCCGGCATTTCCGTGACCGAGTTCGTCGGAGTGACGTGTCCCTACTGCGGCGAGCCGGCGGAGCTCGACGTCGAGGAGGGCGGCGCGAGCCGGCAGTCATACGTGCAGGACTGCCCGGTGTGCTGCCAGCCGTGGCAGGTGGAAGTGACGCGCGATCGCGATGGGGATTGGAGCGCGACGTTGCGGACGAGCGACGAATAGCTTGCTACCATCCCCCGTCCCCTCCCAACCATGCCTCTCGAACATGGCGCGCGTCTCGGACCGTACCTCATCGATGCCGAGATCGGCGCCGGTGGAATGGGCCATGTGTTTCGCGCGACGGACACGCGTCTCGATCGCGCGGTGGCGATCAAGGTTCTTCCCGAGCATCGCTGGAGCGATCCGCAACTCCGCCTGCGATTCGAGCGCGAGGCGCGAGCGCTTTCGTCGGTGAGCCATCCCAATCTGTGCGCGCTCTACGACGTCGGTGAGCTCGAGCAGGGCGCGCCATACCTGGTGATGGAACTGCTCAAAGGCGAAACGCTGCGAGACCGCCTCGACGCGGGAACGCTCCCCATCCGTAAGGCCCTGGCCTTCGCGTCGCAGATCGCCGCCGGACTGGCCGCCGCGCACGCGCAGGGCGTGATTCATCGCGACCTGAAGCCGGAGAACATCTTCATCACCAAAGGCGACCTGCTGAAGATCCTCGATTTCGGCCTGGCCACGCGCGCCACCGGTGCCACCACGCAGCTCATGACCGAGCCGGGCATGGTCATGGGCACGGCGTACTACATGTCGCCGGAGCAGATCCGCGGCACAACTCTCGACACCCGCGCCGACATCTTCTCCCTCGGCGTCGTGCTCTTCGAAATGCTCACCGGCGAGGTGCCGTTCGCGCACCGCTCGCCGGTCGAGACGATGAACGCGGTTCTCACCGAGGAGGCGCCGGATCTGTTACCTGAATCGGTCGACGCATTGGTGCGCCGCTGTCTCGAAAAAGATCCGGAGCAGCGCTTCTCGACCGCGCGCGATTTGATGTTCGCGCTCGACGCGGCGGCAAAATCCGTCCCCGCAACCGCCACGCCTACGCCGGCGCGACGATCCCTGCCGCCGGCTTCGGCAGCCGCGCCGAAGCGCACGCGATTGGTCGTGCTCGCACTGATCCTGGCGAGCATCCTCGCCGCCGCGGTCTTATCGCGAGGCTCGTTCGAGCGCGATGAGCCCGAGCCGCCGCGACTGCGAACACTCACCTCGTCCGGTCGCGACAGCGCGCCGGCGGCATCACCCGACGGACGCCTGATCGCCTTCATTTCCACGCGCGACGGCCGGCCGCGCGTCTGGCTGAAGCAACTCGCCGACGGCACCGAAGCCGCGCTGACCGCAGGTCCGAACGATTCGTCGCCGCGATTCAGCCCCGACGGATCAGTCCTGCTCTTCACCCGCGTCGAAAACCTCGCCAGCGCGATCTACCGCATCCCCATCCTCGGCGGCGAGCCGCGCAAACTGGTCGACAACGCGTTCGACGGCGACTGGTCTCCTGACGCACAACAGATCGCGTTCATCCGCAATCGAGCGGCGAATCAACGCCTGTCCACGCTTTGCCTCGCTTCCGTCAACGGCGGCGCGGTGCGCGAGATCTACGCGACCGTCGATGACGAGCTCGAAGCGCCGCGCTGGTCGCCCGACGGAAAGTGGATCGCTGTCACAAGCAATCCGCGCGGCACGAAGCCCGGCGCGATCATGCTCATCGACCCGAGCTCGCGCGAGACGCGCCTGCTTTCGCGCGCGAATCCGCACGGCCTGCTGTCCGGCGCAGCCTGGGCGAATCGCGGGAAGTCGCTGGTCTACGTCGAGATGGACACGCTCGCCGCCGGGCTGCCCCGCGTGCGCGGAGCGAGTGCCGTCATCCTTCACGACATCTCCAGCGATCGCGCCCGCGTGCTCCTGCGCAATCCGCACAGCGCCGCGGACACGATCGACGTGGCCGGTGAAGGCCGTCTCGTTTTTTCCGAGGATGTGACGCGGCAGAGTCTGCAGGAGGTGCGGCTCGACGGGAGCGCGGGACGCTGGCTGTCGCGCGGCATGAGCGTCGATCGCCAGCCCGCATACGCTCGCGGCGGACGAAGCGTGGTCTTCGCGTCGGATCGCGGCGGGAACGTCGATCTGTGGGAGCTGATGCTGGACAGCGGCAGCGTGCGGCGCCTGACGGATCACGCCGCCGTGGATTGGGATCCACGTCCATCGCCCGATGGAACGTCGCTGCTGTGGAGCTCGAACCGCGGCGGCCACTTCGAGATCTGGACGTCGGCGATCGACGGCTCGAATCCGCAACAGGTGACGCGCGACGGCGTCGACGCGGAGAACCCCACCCTGCCCGCGGCCAGCGACTGGATTTTCTACGACTCGAGCAATCCGAAGAGCGAAGGTCTGTGGCGCATCCCCCGCCGCGGCGGTGAAGCGCAACTGGTCGTCGCCGCGGAAACGATTCATCCGGAGGTGTCCGCGGACGGCGCATTCGTGGTGTATCAGCGCCCCGAAGCCGGCGGGACGTCGGCGCTCGACGTAGTCCGCGTCAGCGATCGGAAGGTGTTCGTGCTCGCATCAGGCTTCACCGGCGTGACCACGCTGCGCCCACACTGGATCGGCGCAACACACACGATCGCATTCCGCGCACTCGCACCAAACGGCGGCGTCGCGCTGTTTGCGCAGGAGTTCAAACCAGGCGAGGACACGAGCGCGACGCGGCGGCAACTGACATCGCCCGAATCGGACTCAGTTGCGGAGACGTTCACGATCTCGCCGGATGGCACTCACGCGATTCTGTCGGTGATCGAAGAGGCGTCCGGCGTGATGCTCGCCGAGGGCGTGATTGGCGTTGGCCGGTGAGGCGACCGGGAGGCCTCCGGCGGGCCGGCCACGGGCCGGCAGGCGCTGGTTGTGCCTTCTGCGGAACTCGCAGTAGCTAGCGCGGATCGCGTTCACGCCAACATCAGCGCTGCCGGCCCGTGGCCGGCCCGCCGGAGGCCCCTGGTCAGCTCACGGCTCGAGCGCAGCCCGCACCGTCGTCGCAGACGCGGGAGCGATCGAGCGGACGTAAGCGACCTTGCCGTCAGCGAGAAGCGAGTCGGGATTTTCGACGCGCGACGGCGTCGCCGTGATCCACGCCTCGATTTGCTGCGGCGAGAGATCGGGGCGGTCGGACAGAAGGCGGGCGGCGATCCCGGCGATGATCGGCGCAGCGAATGACGTGCCGTTCCGCTGATACGGACGGCGGCCGCGGTAGTGATCCGGTGCGGTGATGCTGGCGCTGAAGATCCCCTGTGCCGGTGCGAGCACTTCCACTCCGCCGCGGCATGTGCCCGTCCAGGCCGTGTTCTGTTGGGTCATGCCGCCGACGGTGATCATCCCTTCCGTCGTGCGCCCGAGGAGGGCGGGGAAACGGTCGATTACACCGGAGCTGCCGCAGCCGCCGTCCACGTTGTTCGCGGCGACCACGAACAGAAAGCGGCGGCCGTGCGGATCAGGGCGGCCGGTCGCGTCCACGCCGGCGATCATGTCGCGGATCTTCTTTTCCACGGCCGCGTACGGGACCACGGCGCGCGTGTCACCGCTCGCGGAGCTCAGGCGCTCCAGCACCCAGCCGCTGATGTTCACGATGGCCGTGCGGAACAGCGGCGCGCCCGGCGCGTGCGCGTGGCGGATGATCGCGTCGAGACCGTCGAGGTACGTGCGGGTCGTGGCCAGGCCGCGCTCGTTCATCACGCGGATGCTGACGACCATTGCGCCTGGTGCGACGCCGATGTTGCGTCCGGCGGCGATCGAGGCCACGCTCGTGCCGTGCGATGCCGCAGCGAGCTCTTCGTAGCTGTCGAAACAGGGGGCGAGCGATTTGTCGTCGCTCGTGCAGCGGGAGTGTCCGATCTCGACCGCGGGCGTGGCGTCGAATCCGCCGATCACGCGCGTGCCGCCGGTAGTGGCGAACTCGGAGTGACCGGCCATGATCCCGGTGTCCATCACATAGATCACGCTGCCGGTGCCGCTGCCCTGCCGGTTGTACCAGCCGTCCAGCTCGGCGCCGACCTGGTCGACGCGGTCGAGGTGCCACAGCAGCGAGCTCTCCACGTCGTCCCCGCAGCGCTCCAGGCGGGCCACGGTGTGGCTGTCAGTCAGGGCCACTTCCGTCTCGGCGCAGTGAGTGGAGACCACCTGCGCTTCCACCACGAGCGGGCAGACGACGAACAGTACGGCAACCGCGAACCGCTGCACGCTCGAACGTGGCAACAGATGCTCCCTGACGGCTTGAATTTTTGGACGTCTTTGGACGAGACGCTTGCTTACGATGCAGGAAGCGGAAGGCGAACGCAAGAAAATTTATTCGCACCATGAACCATCTCGCGCATTTGTTTCTGGCCGGCCCGACGGCGGAGTCGCTGATCGGAAATCTGTCCGGCGATTTCGTGAAAGGAGCGATCGGCGATCGTTTCCCGCCGGGCATCGCCGCGGGCATCGCCCAGCACCGAAGGATCGATGCGTTCACCGATGCGCACCCGAGCGTGGCCGCGTTCCGCCGCGTGCTCACGCCGGAGCATGGGCACTACGCGCGGGTGATCTCGGACATCTTCTTCGATCACTTCCTCGCGTCCCGCTTCGACGAGCTCGGCGGGGAGCCGCTGGATGCCTTTCTCGCGCGGACGTTCGCAATGATCGACCCGCACGCCGATTCACTGCCGGGGATGCTGCGCTTCATTTACCCGCGCATCCGCGACGAGCGCTGGCTGCAGTCGTATCGCGAGCTCGCCGGGATTCACGGCGCGCTGGCCAACATCTCCCGCCGTTTTTCTCGGCGGCCGCGGCTGGAGACGGCGACGCGGCATCTCGTCGATTCGCGGGCCGAGCTGGAGGGGCATTTCGACAGGTTTTTTCCTGACGTGATTTCGCTAGGACGATAGGACCGACCGGGGGCCTCCGGTGGGCCGGCCACGGGCCGGCAGGCGCTGGTTGTGCCTTCTGCCGAGCTCGCGGTAGCTAGAGCGGATCGCGTTCACGCCAACATCAGCGCCTGCCGGCCCGTGGCCGGCCCGCCGGAGGCCCCTCGTCGTCCCCTCGCGTTAGCATCACGGAGTGAAAAGCCTGCAGGAAACCTACGCTCCGAACAACCGCTGCTTCGGCTGCGGTCCGGCCAACGACAAAGGCCTGCGCATCCGCAGCTTCGAAGAAGGCGACGAGCTCGTGTGCGACTGGACGCCCGAGCCGCACCACGTCGCCTTCGAAGGCATCGTCAACGGCGGGATCATCGGCTCGCTCCTCGATTGCCATTCCAACTGGACCGCGGCGAGACATCTGATGAAGAAACGCGAGGCCGCGGAGCTGCCGGCCACGGTCACGCTCGACTTTCACGTCACCCTCAAACGGCCCACACCGATGGGCACGCCGCTGCATCTCCGGGCCAGAGTGGTCGAGTCCGGTGAGGATCGTGCGGTGATCGAGGCGACGCTCGAGGCGAACGGCAAAGTGACCGCGACCTGCCGCGGCACATTCGTGGCCGTGAAGGAAGGCCATCCCGCCTATTTTCGTTGGTAGCCGGGATGACCCACCGGGCCGGTGCCCTTCTCCTGATCCTCCTCTCCATGTTTCCCCTTGGCGCACGCGTGCGTTCCGTCCGTTCGGGCGAGAGCGAGACGCCGGCGCAGTGGCTGCGCGCGAGGGCGGTCAGCGATGCTCAGTTCGCCGATCTGACGCGAAACGCGCGCGTGGTCGCGCTCGGCGATGCTACGCACGGAACGCATGAGACCTACACCGCAAAACAACGGCTGATTCCTCTCCTGGTCGCGAATGGCTTTCGCACGATCGCTTTCGAGGCACCGTTCGCGGAATGGGCGAAGCTCGATGAATACGTGCTGCACGGCACGGGGGATCCCGGCGCGGCGCTGCAGTTTGCGCAGTACTGGTTCTGGGACACGAACGAGGTCCTGGCCATCATCGAGTGGGCCCGCGAGCAGAACGAGGCCGGGCTCACGCCGCCGATCCGCATCACCGGCGTCGACTCCACGGAGCCCGCCAGCGCCGCGAGACTGGTGGTCGACTATCTCCGCCGCGACGACCCGACCTTCGCGACGGAAGTCGAGCAGAGTTACGCCTGCCTCTCGCAGATCTCTGCCGGCAACAACTGGTGCCGGAACCTGATGGGATCGGTGCTCGCAGCGCTCCAGGCGAAGGGCGTTCCCGATGAGATTCTCCACATCGCCCGCGTGGTCGAGCAGGGCGAGCAGGTCATCGCCACGAACAACCGCGCGCGCGATGAGTTCATGGCCGAGAACATCCTCTGGCACCTCGACCGCGGCGAGAAAATCATCATCCTCGGACACAACGAGCACTGGGGCCAGACGCCGTACCGCCTCGTGCGTCCCACGCTGATCAAGAGCGCCGGCGGCTATCTCTCGGACTCTCTGGGCGACGCGTACTTTTCGCTCGGATCCGTCCTCCTCGACGGAACGTTCCTGGCCATCGACTACGAACGCGGCTACGGCGAGATCCGCCCGCAGATCATGACGCCCCCCTCCCTCGACGACTTCGGCACGCTCTTCGACCAGGCCGGCCGCGACTCGATGATCGTCCCTCTGCGCGGCGCTCTCCCGCACTGGCTCGCCGGCACGCACCGCATGCGCATCGCAGGATCTTCGGTCCAGTCGCGCGCGAAGACGACGCTCGATCTCGAAGCGGATTTCGGGAAGAAGTTCGATGCCGTGCTGTACGTGAGGACGTCGACGCCGACGCGGTTGCGGCACTGGCCGTTGTTCTAGGAATCTCACCGGCCTGGATTCCCGTTGACCTATCCGCCAATGGCGCATAGCCTTGAAGCATGCTCGAGTTCCGTGAGACCGCCATCTTCACGCGGGACATTACGGTCCTCCTCTCCGAAGACGTGTACGCGGAGCTGCAAGGTGCATTGGTCGTACAGCCCGACTTACATGTTGCTGGCGTACTCCAAAGACGAGCAGGACGATCTCTCCGCAAGACAGAAACGTGCTCTCGCCCAGCTTGTGAAGGAGGAGTTCAAATGAAGAAGGAACTGTTCGAGGACCTCGTCACAAGCGTCAAACAGGCAGGAAAGATCCATCGAGGACAAACGGCGCCGTCACGCGCGTTTGTCTTTCAGCCGGAAGACGTCCGGCAGATCCGCGAAAAGCTGAAGAAATCCCAATCCGAATTCGCTCGGATGATTGGCGTCAGCGTATCGACACTCCAAAACTGGGAACAGGGCAGACGGCAGCCGGAAGGCCCAGCGCGAGCGCTGCTGGTCGTCGCCTCCAAGGCACCTCGAGTCGTCGCAAAGGCTTTGGCCGAAGCAACTCGCCGCGCTTCCTGATCCATGCCCGTCGTCCGCCGCTCAGCCGCGCGAAGCGCCGGCTGCTGCGCGGACAGATATCCCGGCGCGAAGCGTCACGGGATGTCACCCGTTCGCTTGTAACTCGAACAGGATCTCGTCGATCGCGTCGGCGGCACGTTCCAGCGGCAGGATGCACGTGCCCGCCCCTTTGTGCCCGCCGCCGCCGTACTTCGACATCAGGTCGCCCACAGACGTGTTGCACGTGCGGTTGAAGATGCTGTGGCCCACCGCGGCCACGACCGTGTCGTGGCGCGGGCCCCAGTGCACGCGCAGCGAGACGTTCGCATCGGGGAAGAGCGTGTAGACCAGGAAGCGGTTGCCGGCCGGCAGGCGCTCGATCTCGCGCAGGTCGGTCACCACCACATTGTTGATCTGGAAACTGTTGCGGCTCAGGAGGTGCTTGAACGACGCCTGGTCCGCGCGGATCCGCTCGATGCGCTCGCGCACCACCGGCTGCTGCAGCACTTCCTCGATCGACATCGTCTTCAGCCACTCCACGAGCTGCCTGAAGTAATCGTCGAAACCGCCGAGGCCCGTGCGGCTGTCGATCGTGTAGCCGAGGAGGATGTAGTCGTTCGGATTCTCGACGTCGTCGGGCGTCAGTTGCGCGGCGTCGAGACGGTCCGTTTCGTCGACCAGACGCGCGAGTCGCAGCAGCTTCTCGTCGGTCGGGTCCTTCTCCAGGTAGTACTCGTAAACCAGCCGCGCGGCCGACGGCGCGAGCCGGTACCGGCCGCGGAAATCCTCGGGCGGTTTCTGATTGCTCTCCGTCAAAAGGTGATGGTCGAACCACATCGCCGCGCGGGGGTCGTACGGCAGATTGGCGAGGATGTCGTCCGGACGCAGATCGACCGCCTTGTCGGTGATGTCCTGCGGATGTACGAGCAGGATGTCGTCGACCGGCTCCTTCATCGTGATGATGACGGCGCTAGTCAGTCCATCGAGGTCACCACGCGTGACCAGGCGCATCGCGGTAACGGTCCTCCGAAGAACCTACTTTTTACCTCTGCGGCGACGCGGGCGCAAGGGCGGCGCGGCCGCGTCAGGTCCGCGGAACGCCCACCACAGCGCGAAGGCAATGGCATACATAAACACCAATCGATAGAAGTGGCTGCCCACGCCCCAGACGTTCCGCTCGAAGTCGCTGTAGTTGACCGTGCTCCACATTCCCAGCTTCGCCACGTAGATCGACATTACTTCCGTCACCGCGCCGAGAACGTGTGTGATCGACAGAATCAGCGCGGCCACGAGGAACCCGCCGATGTTGCGATCGGAGAACGTCTGTTTGCTCGCCGCGAAGAGCGCGGTCAGCAGAACGAAGTTGAAAGTCAGGTCGCGCAGAGGCATGCCGGGGCGCTTCGACTTCGGATCGAAGTCGCGGCGATCGACGGTGATGTTCCCGTCCGCCGCGCGGCTCAGTCGCGTCACGTCGGGACTCTCGAATGCATTGAGAGTCTTCTGCGCGAGCGCGGCGATGCCGCGGTCGTAGAGCGGGGTGAGCGCGACGTAGATGGCCAGGCCGGCGGCGAAGCCCGCCAGCGCCTTAAGCGCTGTTCGCCACGCGAGCGGGGGCAACGCGCGCACTCCAGGCCAGGAAGAATCCGATGGCGGCCATGATGATCACGATCTGCCAGACGGCTGTGTGAAAGAGGTCGAAGAGCTTCGGCTGATACGCGCCGAGGAGGTAGAGGGTGATGATGCGGATGGCGTTGAGGGCCTGCACGGCGAGCGCGCCGAGGGCCAGGCCGATCGCCCGCGCCTTCAGCGAGGCCGGGAAGGCCACGATCGACGCGAGCAGGATCAGCATCGCTTCGACACCGTTGCAGCCGTTGTTGATGTTGACCGCGAAGCGGGACGAGCGGATCACCGTGCCGGTGACCGTCACGTCCTCGCCGATCAGCTTCAGCAGCGCGCCGGAAGTTCTGGCGATGCCGGCCGTGAAGGGCACGATCACGTTGTCGTTCACCGGACTCCAGGCGATGAGCAGGTACGCGGCGATGAGAACGGCGAAGAATTTGACGAGGAAGAGGACCTGAGGCTTTTTCATGAACCGCCGCGCATGGTACCAGCCAACGCAACCGCAACCGCCGTCTCCACCCGCAGAATGCGCTCGCCGAGGGAGACCGTGACAAAGCCGATCCGCTCCAGCGACGCAATCTCCTCGGCGATGAACCCGCCCTCCGGTCCGATGGCGATCGTCAGCGGCTGCCCGGGGACGATGTGACCCGTTCCGCCGGGATGGGCGACCAGCGCCGTGCTGCCGTCGATGATCGACGGGAGCTCATCCTCGACGAAGGTCCGGAAGAAACGGCGCAACTCGATTGAGGGAAGGATCGTGTCCCTGGCCTGCTCCAGCCCCAGCACCCGCTGCATCATCAGGTTCTCCGCGGAGAGCCGCGGCGATTTCCAGTAACTCTTCTCCACCCGCCAGGCGTTGATGAGGAAGATCCGCTTCACGCCGAGCGAGGTGGCGCTGGCGATCACGCGATTGAGGACTTTCGGACGCGGTAACGCGAGGACGAGCGTGGCCTCGAGTGCCTTCGGCGGATCGCGATCGATGGTCAGCCGCATTTCCAGCGCCTCAGCGTCGATGCGGGTCACTTCTCCCCTGCCCATCCGGCCTCCGGCGATCCCGACGGCGAGCGTGTCGCCGACCATTGCCCGATGCACGCTGGTGACATGCGCGAGACGCCGGCCGGTGAGGCGGACGTGGTCTTCGGAGAGGAAGTCTTCGGGGAAGAGGAGGATCAGATTCAACGCGCGGATCGTAGCGTGAACACAAACGTCGACGCCCCTTCCAGCCGGATCGTGCCGCCGTGCAATTCCACCAGCTCTTTGGCGATCGCCAGTCCGAGACCCGCGCCGCCCGTGGTGCGCGATCGGGACGCATCGGCACGATGAAAGCGATCGAAGATCCGTTCGCGATGCTCCGGGGGGACGCCCGGGCCATCGTCGCTGACGCGGATCTCGACCATCGATCCCACTCGCGCCGCGCGAACCTCGATCGTGTTCTGCGCATGTGCCGACGCATTCACGAGGAGGTTGCGCAGCACCTGCACGACGCGCCGCGGATCGGCGTGAACGATCAGATCCGCGGGGACATCCGTCGTAACGGGATGCGCGATCGCCGCGCGCGCAACGAGATCGCGCACCGGCACTTCCTCCAGTTCCAGCTTCAAAACCCCCGCGTCGGCCAGTGACAACTGCTGCAGATCGTCGACGAGCCGCGACAGATTCGCGACCTCCTCCTCGATCGATCCCAGGAACTTCGCATCCGCCGCGATCACGCCGTCTTGCGCGGCCTCGACCTGCACGCGGATGTTCGTCAGCGGCGTGCGGAGTTCGTGAGCGACGTCGGTGACCATGTTCCGCCGCGCACGCTCGTTGCGCTCCAGCGATTCGGCCATCTGATTGAACGCCTGGGCCAGTTCGCCGACTTCATCGCGGCCGCGCACCGGAACGCGCACGTCGAGCTGGCCCGCCGCCAGTGCCTGCGCGCCTCTCGTCAGCGCATCGACCGGGGCGAACACGCGACGAAAGACAGTCAGCATCACCATGACCGCCAGCAACGCCGCCGCGGCGAGGCCAAACATCAGGTGTCGATCAACCGACAGCCGAAACGCGCCCTGGCTTCGCTCCTCGACCGGCGGCAGAAAGTACACCGTCCCCACGCCCTCGATGCGACGGGCGTTGCCGCGCATACGGAACGTCTCCGTCTTGCTACGCAGAATCATTCCGTCGGCGGTGAGCTCTACGTTGAATCGCTCGAGATCGGCCGGATACCTCGCGACGACCTTCTTCGCGTCATCGACCACGATCGTGCGAATCCCGAATCGCTCGTGAACCCGCGACAGCGATTCACCGGCGGCGATCATCGTCGCGGCGGCGCGCAGGTCGTTCATCCGCTCGCCGATGAGATAGCGCTCGAACTCCCGCTTCACGGTCACGATGGAGAAGAACCCCGCGGCCAGCGCCAGCGCCGCGATGATCAGCGACGTCGCCAGAACCAGTCGCCAGCGCAGGGAACGGATCATCGCGCGAACTTGTAGCCGACGCCGAACACGGTGACGATGGCCTTCCCCGGCTCGCCGAGCTTCTTCCGAAGATTCATCACGTGAACATCCACAGTTCGGTCGAGCCCGTCGTAGTCATCGCCGAGCGCGCGCTCGACGAGCTCCTGCCGCGTGAATGTGCGTCCCGCGGCGCGCGCGAGCGTTTCGAGCAACCGGTACTCGGTCGGCGTAACCATGACCGCGGTCTCGCCGAGTCGCACCTCCCGCTTCGAGCGATCGATGGTGATGCCATTCGCCTCCAGAACATCTTCCTCGCTCGACCGCCGCAGCACGGCCCGAATCCGAGCCAGCAACTCGCGGGGACTGAAGGGCTTGGTCACGTAATCATCCGCGCCGAGGTCGAGTCCCTTCAGCTTGTCCTCCTCGGTCGACCGAGCCGTGACCATCACGATCGCCGTCCCGCTCGTTTCGCGCAAGGCGCGGCAAACCGCCAGTCCATCGAGGCGCGGGAGCATCAGATCGAGCACGACCAGCTGCGGGTCGAAGACCCTCGCGACCTCCAGCGCCTGCACGCCGTCGGCGGCGAGCTCGACCGCGTAGCCCTCGCGGCGGAGGTACAAAGCAACCGTCTCCCGCGTCTTCGGATCGTCCTCGACGAGGAGAATTCGGCGTCTCATGTTGCGATGGTAGCGAGGGTGATGAAGAAGTTGTGAAGTCGGGCTATGATCCGCGCCGCATGGACATCGCGGTGCGCAGAAACGGTGACGTAACGGTAGTCGACTTCAAGGGGCGCCTGGCCATCGGCGTCAGCGATTCTCTCCTTCCCGGCGTGATCTCGGACATCCTCAAGGACGGCAGCAAGAAGATCCTGCTGAACCTCTCCGAGATGGATTACATCGACAGCAACGGGCTCGGCGAGCTGGTGCAGGCCTTCCGCGAGTCACAGCGCAAAGGCGCGTCGCTCCGGCTGCTCAAGCCTCAGGACCGCGTCGCCAAGACGCTGCGGCTGACCAATCTGCTGCCGATGTTCTCGGTCTACGAGTCCGAGGACGACGCGCTGCAGGCCTTCGGCACGTCGTAATCCGCCATGGCGGACTCGTGGAGCTCATTCGCCGCGCGCGAGCCGTACTTCGCGGTCCTCACCCAGCATCGTTACCTGCGGGCGAACTTCGATCGCGACGCTGAGAACGAGTTCTTCGAGACCGGCGAAGCACTGGTTGCGCGGATCTTCAGCGTGATCCGCGCTCACGTGGCGGCGCGGGATGCGCTGACCGTGCTCGAGTACGGATGTGGTCCGGGGCGGCTGCTCATCCCTTTCTCGCGTCGGGCGACGGTGACCGGCGTCGACATCGCACCGGGGATGCTCGAGACCGCGCAGAAGCATGCGCCGAACGCCGAGCTCCTGACCGTCGAGCAATTCGATGCGGATCCGCAGCGGCAGTTCGACATCGTCAACTGCTATCTCCTCCTGCAGCGTCTCTCACCGGATGACGGCCTCGCTCTCGTTCGGCGACTGGCGAGCCGCGTTCGCGCGGGCGGCGCAGGAGTCTTTCAATTTCCGTGGCGCTCCTCTTCTTCGCGCGTGGTGTCGGCATTGCGAACGGCACGATCGCGCGTGCCGGGCGTGAATGCGCTGGTGAACGTCGCGCGGAAGAAAGAGGCCTCGCTGCCGTTCATCGCCAGCAACGTCTACGACCTCAATGAAGTGCTGGCCGTGCTGCAGGAGGCTGGACTCGAATCGCCGCATCTCGAGCTCGAACGCCACGGCGATCTCGACACGGTCATCGTGCACGCGTTCCGGCCGGCTGTCGCCGCCAGTCGCGAGGAAACCACCGCGACACCGAGCGACGCGACGTTCATCGATGTGAAGAAGCTGATTGCCGAGTCGTCGATCGAACAGCTCAATCGGACGGCCGAGGAGTACTTTTCGTCGCTGACGGATTGGGAGTCTCATCTCGCCAAGCCCTTCGCGCGCGCGGAAGACACGCCGCAACTGTTGATCAATCTCGCGGTGGTGCTGCAGGGCCTCGCGCTGACTCCGGGGATGACAGTCCTCGAATACGGCGCCGGAACGGGATGGCTGTCGCGGTATCTCACCCAGCTGGGATGCAAGGCGATTCTCCTGGACGTGTCACCGACCGCTCTGAAGATTGCCCGCGAGTTGTGCGCACGGCAGCCGGTCATCGGCGAGCGTCCCGAGCCGCAGTTTCTGCAGTACGACGGTCATCGCATCGATCTCCCGGATGCGAGTGTCGATCGCATCCTCTGTTTCGACTCCTTCCATCACGCCACGAATCCGGACGAGGTGCTGTGGGAGTTCGGCCGCGTGCTCAAACCGCGCGGAATCGCCGGCTTCGCCGAGCCGGGACCGGAGCATTCGAAAACGCCGCAGTCGCAGTACGAGATGCGGACGTACGGCGTGGTGGAGAACGACATCGACCTGCATGCGATCTGGCAGACCGCGGAACGGGTGGGCTTCGCCGAGTTGCGTGTCGCGGCCTTCAACGTGCCGCCGTTCTGGATGTCGCTGGCGGAGCTCGATCAATTCCTCAACGGCACCGGACCGTACGCGCGATGGGGCGAGCAGAGCCGGCGCTTTCTCACAGGCGTGCGCGATTTCTTCCTGCTCAAGCCCGGCGCGCACGAACTGGACAGCCGGCGTACGGAAGGCCTCAGTGGCTCGATCGAGGCGACGCTCATCGACCCGTCGTCGATTCGCGTGACCGTGCGCAACACGGGACGCGCGCGATGGTTGTCATCGAAGGAAACGTACGGCGGCGTCGCGGTCGGCGCGCATTTCTACGACGCGAGCGGCCACCTGCTGCAACTCGATCCCCGGCAGGAGCTGCCGCGGGAACTGGAGCCCGAGCAGGAAGCGACGGTCGTCTTCGAATTGCCGAAGCTCGAGCCGGGAACCTACACGGTCGAGATCGATCTGGTTGCGAACAAGGTTGCGTGGTTCGCGCAGATTGGCTCGACGCCGGCGCGGGTCACTTTGTCATCGTGAGGCGCGACGGTGAAGACTCGCCCATCGCCGCCATGACGCGCGCATCCTCGAGGTCCGCGCCGCGCACCTTCCGGTACAGCGCCCAATAAACGCTGACCGATCGCTCGAACACCCACAACGGCGCGAACAGCACCGATCGCAGCGGGAAAAACGCGGCGGCGCCGGAGCGTCCACGGAGCGCAAGTGCGACCGAGGCGAAGGCGATGACGCTCGCGTAGCCGCCGGCGAGTTGAATGCCGCCGAGCACCGCTAGCAGCAGGAGCATCGGCAGGAGCGAGAAGAAGAACGCGCTCTTCATCGGCAGGGCGAAATCATCGCCGGCCTGACGCGCGCGGCCGGTGATCCATTCGCCGAACGCACCCGGTTGCCGCTTCACGAACACTTCGTGCGCGGGATAAACCTCGGCACCAACCGCGGAGAGCCGCCGCGCCTGATCATCCTGCAAATGCACGCCGGCGAGTGAACGCAGCGACCGCACCACGGCACGGCGGAAACCGAAGGTCACGCCGTGATCGGGCTGCGGCTCGACGCCGCGATGAAGGAGGATCCGTCCGGCCTCGATCCCGCCCCACCAGGGCAACGGATCGAGATAGTCCTGCGGCTCGACGACTTCATGAAGATCGAGGAGATCGCAAAGCTGTCCGATCGCCTCGGGCGTGTAGCGAACATCTTCCGCGGCGACGATGACTTTCTCGCAAGACGCAACGTCGACCGCCGCACGCACGACGTCGATCGCGCCGCTGGGCGTGCGATGCTCGGGCTTCACCGCGAGATGCCGTCCCACCCATCGCAGCACGCGCGACGTCGCTTCGAATTCAGGCGCCGCTGACGGGTCAAGAACGACCACGTCGATCTCGTGCAAGCCGAGCGCGGAGAGGTAGTTGGCAAGGTTACGAAGCTCGTCGGGCGAGGAAGTGACACGGTCCGCGAGCACCACGTAACTGCAGGGGCGCTCCTTCCGTCGAGCCATGTCGGGTCTGGTTCGCATTCACTGCGAATAACAGCGAGCGCCGTGCCACCGTCGTCTACTCCCGCGTAACGTTCTGACGTACCTCGGCGAAGCCGTGCGTGACCTGATAGTCCCCTCGCGACCATTGCAGCAAAAAGGGAACGAGCCCGCCGTCCGACCAGCGTCGGCACTTCCCTCTCTCGACGCAGGAGGACACCGGTGACCGCGTCGAGGTACAGCCGTTCGCCGGGTGCGACTTCGAGGACCCACGCATCGCGGTTCCGCACGCGATCGGCGCGAATCGTTTTCGCGTCGGGATACGTGAGCTGCCGGAAGAAATGACTTCTGAGCTCCACACTTCCTTCCGGCGGATACGGCAGCGACATCGTCAACTCCGCTTTTGAGGGCCGCTCCTGATACAGCTCGAACGGTGCGCGCGGCGAAGGATCTGCTGGACGGTCGTCAGGTCACGCCAAGGGGTTGGCCATGGCGGTCATGATCGGGATGACCCTCCGAGAGACGTCAGTCAGGACCTTCACATGGCCCGAGCCTTGCGAAATCGCGCCCCATGCGCATCTGGCCCGGCCGGCCCTACCCCCTCGGCGCGACGTGGGATGGGGTAGGCACCAATTTCTCGGTCTTTTCCGAAGTCGCCCACCGCGTCGAGCTTTGTCTCTTCGATGCAAACGGCCAGGAAACGCGCGTCGACCTTCCCGAATCGACCGCCTTCATCTTCCACGGCTATCTCCCCAACGTCGGGCCCGGCCAGCGTTACGGGTTTCGCGTCCACGGTCCGTGGGAGCCGGACAAGGGCCATCGCTGCAATCCGAGCAAACTGCTGCTCGACCCGTACGGCAAAGCGGTCGAAGGTCAGGTGCAGTGGAACGAGGCCGTCTTCCCCTATCACTTCGACAATCCGGAAGGATCGAGGAACGACGCCGACAGCGCGCCATTCATGCCGAAGTCGGTGATCATCAATCCCTTCTTCGACTGGCAGTACGACAAACGCCCGCGCACGCCCTGGCACCAGACCATCATTTACGAGGTCCACGTCAAAGGCTTCACCATGCGCCATCCGGGCATCCCGGAGAACCTGCGCGGGACTTACGCCGGCCTCGCCCACCCCGCGGCCATCAAACATCTCAAGCAGCTCGGCGTCACGGCCATCGAGCTGCTGCCGGTGCACCAGTTCATCCACGCCAATCACCTGCTCGAAAAGGGCTTGCGCAATTACTGGGGTTACGACTCGATCTCCTTCCTCGCACCGCACAACGAGTACGCGGCCAGCGGCCAGCTCGGGCAGCAGGTGATGGAGTTCAAGCAGATGGTGAAGGCGATGCACGACGCGGGCATCGAGGTGATTCTCGACGTCGTCTACAACCACACCGTCGAAGGCAATCACCTCGGCCCGGTCCTGTCGATGAAAGGCATCGACAACTGCGCGTACTACCGGACCATGGCCGACAACCCGCGCTACTACATGGACTACACCGGCACGGGCAACAGCCTGAACATGCGCCACCCGCACGTGCTGCAGCTGATCATGGACTCGCTGCGCTACTGGCTCCTGGAGATGCACGTCGACGGCTTCCGCTTCGATCTCGCGGCTACCCTCGCGCGCGAGCTGCACGACGTCGATCGCCTTTCCGCGTTCTTCGACGTCATCCAGCAGGACCCGTTCATCTCCCAGACGAAACTCATCGCCGAGCCGTGGGACATCGGCGAGGGCGGCTATCAGGTCGGAAACTTTCCCTCGCTCTGGTCGGAGTGGAACGGCCGGTACCGGGACGTCGTCCGCGACTACTGGCGCGGCACCGATCAGACCCTCGACGATTTCGCCACGCGCCTGACCGGCAGCTCGGATCTCTACGCGGCGAACGGACGGCGGCCCTACGCAAGCATCAACTTCATTACTGCCCACGACGGCTTCACCTTGCGCGATCTCGTTTCGTACAACGAGAAGCACAACGAGGCGAACGGCGAGGGAAACCGCGACGGCGCGGACGACAACCGTTCCTGGAACTGCGGCGCGGAAGGGCCGACGGATGATGCCGAGGTCAAGGCTCTACGGGCGCGGCAGCAGCGGAACTTTCTGACGACCCTGTTCCTCTCCCAGGGCGTACCGATGCTGGTGGGCGGGGACGAGATGGGCCGCACGCAAGGGGGCAACAACAACGGCTACTGCCAGGACAACGACATCTCCTGGTTCGACTGGGAGCATTTCGACGGCGGTCTGATGGCCTTTACCGCGCGGCTGATCCAGTTCCGGAAGGAGCATCCCGTTTTCCAGCGCCGCCGCTGGTTTCACGGCCGGGCGGTGCGCGGCACCGGCGTGACGGACATCGGCTGGTTCAAGCCCGACGGCGAGCAGATGTCCGAAGAGGACTGGCAGGCCGGCTATGCGAGAACGGTGGGTGTGTTCCTGAACGGGAAAGCGATCCCCACGCCCGATCACCGCGGCGAGCCGATCATCGACGACAGCTTCTACCTGCTCTTCAACGCCCACTACGAGGCCATGAACTTCAAGCTGCCCACCTGCCCCTGGGGCGACGCCTGGGAGTGCGTGATCGACACGAACGTCCCCGTCCCCGACCTCCGCCTGCACCACATCTGGAAAGCGGGCGACTCGCTGAACGTGCAGGCGTATTCGGTGGTCGTTTTGAGACGCTCGGGTTAGTTTCGGGGTTGCGGGGTTACGGGGTTTCGGGGTGACCTTGGTAGCATCCGCGCGTCATAAACGACGATGCGCATCAAACATCCCATCGCCCAGGTTGTGTCTCTGGTCATCGCATCCCTGCTGATCGCGGTCGTGGCCAACGGCTTCGCCGGCCGCACGCGCCAGCTCAAACTCCCGGGGTTTCATCCGGGCGCGCTCAAAGTTCCGCCCAAAGAACAGCCCGCGCCGAAGCCGATTGAAGCAACCACGACCATCGCGCCAACGACGACGACAGCCGCCATCGAACTGCCCGTCGCAACAACCACGACCATCGCTACCGCGACGACCCAGCAACCCAGCAACCCAGCAACCCAGCAACCGGTTCAAACCCCGCAACCCCGTAACCCCGTAACCCCGAAACCCGACCTCTCCCGATTCACCCCCCACCCCGACAAGGCCTACGTCGAGATCACCGGTGACGACGCGGCGGCGCTGCACGCGGGCGGGGCGCTCTTCCTCGACGCGCGGCGCACCTCGGTGTTCGAGGAAGGTCACATCGCCGGCGCGCGGCCGTTCTCGGTGTGGGAAGTCGACGTCGACGACAAGGTGAACGCGCTCTTCGAAGAACGCTCCGACCCGGCCGAGCAGAACAAGCCCATCGTCATCTACTGCTCCGGCGGCGCGTGCGAGGACTCCCACATGCTCTCCCAGAAGCTCTGGGGCGTTCAGTTCAACAACATCTACGTCTACAAGGACGGCTTCCCCGACTGGCAGAAGCGCCGGTTACCGGTGCGGACGGGAGCGACGCCGTGAAGGTCTGGCTGACAAGTCCCTGGTTGACCATCCGCGTGCAGATCGCCCTCGGCGTCATCTTCCTCGTCGCCGCCTGGCCGAAGATCGTCGATCCGCCGTCGTTCGCGCACATGATCTACAACTACCACGTCCTGCCGTCAGGCCTGATCAACATCACAGCCCTGACCATGCCGTGGCTGGAGATCCTGGTCGGCCTCTGCCTGGTTCTCGGAATCTGGGTGAAGCCTGCCCGCTGGCTCGTCGCGGCGATGCTGATCGTCTTCATCCTCGCCATCGCCTTCAACCTCATGCGCGACAACGCCATCGACTGCGGCTGCTTCGACGTCTCCGCCGCGGGCAAGACCCACGAAGAGCGCCTGCGCGACATGTGGCTGGTGATCCTGCGCGACATCGGGATGCTGCTGATGGTGGCGCAGCTGGCATGGGCGGAGCGGGTGAAAAGGACCGAAACAGTTCCGTAACCCGGCCGTACATCAGTTGCGCCCGTACAATCGCGCCCGATTTCCTACCGGAGGACTGATGCGCAAATTCGCGCTCCTGATCTGCTTCATGCTCGCTACCACTGCGTTCGCCGCCGACATTCAACTCGATCAACTCAGAAGAGGCGATGTCGTCGAGGGCTTCCGCACTGAAGCCATTTACCTCAACGACGCCGACAAGCCCCTCGGCGCACGGTTCATCCATCTGCGCTCCGGCTTCACCCTCGACTACCTGCAGATCGAGTCCGTGCCCCAGGGCTACACCTGGGTCAACTCGATTGCCGTCGGGGATCAGGGCGAGCCCCACACCCAGGAGCACCTCCTCCTCGGCAAGGGCACGACCGGCCGCGCGTTCGCCGGCCTCGACACGATGTGGCTCTCGGGCTCGACCGCGTTCACGCAGCAGTGGCGCACGGCGTATCACTTCAACACCACCGCCGGAAAAGACGTCTTCTTCGACCTCTTCGCCGCGGAGCTCAACGCGCTGCTCCACCCCAACTACACCGATGAAGAGATCCGCCGCGAGGTCCGCAGCTTCGGCGTGACCACCAATCCCGATGGCACGCTGCGGCTCGAGGAAAAGGGCTCGGTCTACAACGAGATGACCAGCTCCAGCGCGAACCGCTATCGCGTTCTCTTCCGCACCATCGGCCAACTGGTCTACGGCAAGAATCACCCGCTCGCCTACAACTCCGGCGGCGAGCCGTCGGGCATCCGCACCATGCAGCCCGAGGACATCCGGAAGTTTCACGCGGCGAACTACTACCTCGCCAACATGGGCACTCTCGTCGCCTTTCCGAAGAGCGTGACCGTGACCGAGGTGCTCGATCGGACGGATGCGATCCTCGCCAAGGTCGAGAAGGAACCGAAGAAGCGCGAATCGACACTGAGCAAGCCGTTCCCGCCACCGGTCGCCGCGCCAGGAGCGACGATCGCCATCGGTGAATGGCCGAATCGCAACGACCTGCAGCCGAGCCCTCTCGCGTTCGTCTGGCCGGCGACGCGCGGCAACATGACCGCCGAAGAGCTGATCCTGCTCGAGCTCTTCACCGAGACCTTCGCCGGAGACGCCACCACGAACCTGTACAAGATGTTCGTCGACAGCAAGACCAAGGTCATGGACATCGGCGCGACGGGCGTCTTCAGCAACGTCGAGCGCGACCCGGGCCACATGGTGGCGCTCATCCTCGACAACGTCGCCGTTTCCAATCTCAACGAAGCGAAGATTTCCGAAGTCCGGACAAAGGTGACAGACGAGCTGGCGCGGATCGCCGGGTTCGCCGACAACTCGCCGGAGCTGAAAGAGTTCAACGACCGCGCCCTGAGCCGGGTCATCGAGGCCGAGCGCCAGATGGCGAACCTCGTCAACACCCCGCCGTCCTGGGGCGCTCGCGGCACGGGCTCGGTCTGGGACGATCAACTGCTCCTCCTCAACCGCTCGTCCGACTTCAAGAAGTCAGTCACGCTCAAGCCGCAGACGCAGGCCGTCCGCAAGCTCCTCGCATCGGGCAAAAACATCTGGCGCGATCAACTGAGCAAATGGCAGCTCACCGGCGTGACGCCGTATGCGGCGGCAGCGAAGCCGAGCCCCGCGCTGCTGATGCGCGAGGATCAGGAGCGCGTGGCGCGCGCCGACGTCGAAGCGAAACGCCTCGCCGCGAAATACGGCGTCGCCGACGTCCAGGAAGCGCTGAAGCGGTATCAGAAGGACACCGAGGCCGAGGCGGCTCGGATCGAGGAAGAGGCGAAGAAGATTGCGCCTCCGGAGTTCGTGAAGAACCCGCCCATGTCGCTCGACGAAGGCCTGCAGTACACGCAGACGAAGCTCGAGTCGGGCGTGCCCATCGTCACGTCCACCTTCGAGAACATGTCCAGCGCCACGCTCGGTCTCGCGGTGCGCGCGGACGTCGTCGCCGCGGATGAGCTGCGTTACCTGTCCGTGCTGCCGCAGCTTCTGACTCGCGTCGGCGTGATCGAGAACGGGAAGCCGGTCTCGTTCGAAGAGATGTCCGAGCGTCTGCGCAAGGAGATCCTCCGTCTCGACGCGAACTACTCGACCAACCCGCGCACCGAGCGCGTGGAGCTGATCGTGCGCGGCGCGGGAATCGGAACGACCGAGGCTCAGCGAGCCATCGAGTGGATGAACCTGGTGCTGCATCATCCGGACTGGCGCGTGGAGAACCTGCCGCGCATCCGCGACGTCGTCGATCAAGTCCTGAGCGGCTGGCGCAACGTCATGCAGGCTCCCGAGGAGTCGTGGGTGAACAATCCGGTGAATGCGTACCGGATGCAGACCAATCCGGCGTTTCTCGCGACCGACTCGATCCTCACCCGCGCGCACAACGCGCTGCGGTTGCGCTGGCAGCTGAAGGAAGCGCCGGCCGCCGATCGCGACGCGCTTTCGGCGTGGTTCGCGACCCTCGCCGCGAAAACAGGCACGCGCGCCGAACTGAAAGCTTTCCTCGCCGATCCGGCAACGGCCACGACGCCGATCGCGAAAGAAGTCGTCAAAGACCTCGACCTCACCCTCGGCGACATTCCCGACAGCAGTCTCGCCGCCGACTGGAAGTATCTCGTCGACACGATCCGCGCCGATCTGTTCATGCCTCCGTCCGAAGCATTGGCGAAACTGAACGCGGTGCGCGCGAAGCTCGCCAATCGCGGCAACGCGCGCATGTGGCTGGTCAGCTCGAGCGCGATTCAGAAGTCGCTCGCACCGTCGATCAACGCCTTCTCCGCGTCCCTCGGAACCGGGGCAGCATCACCGGCGCAGCGCGCCGGCGTGCGTCATGTCGACGCGCGACTCCTCGCGCGCGACGCGGCCGCGCAGACGCCGGTCTACGTCGGATTGCTCGCCCCGAACATGAAGGGCGGCGTGATCATCACCTCCGTTCCGAGCGCGCATTTCTCGGACTTCGGCGACAAGGCCAAGCAGCTCGACTACCTCGCCTCGCGCCTCCACTCCGGCTACGGCGCGCACGGAGTGTTCCTGAAGACGCTCGCCAACGGTCTCGCCTACAGCAACGGTCTGCGCGGCAACGTGCAGTCGGGCCGCGCCGGTTACTACGCCGAGCGCACGCCGGAGATCCCGCAGACGGTGAAGTTCGTCGTCGACATCCTCAAGTCCGCCGAGCGCGACCCGCGCCTCGGCGACTACGCCGTCGCCCAGGTCTTCGGCGAGAGCCGCGCCGCCGGAACGTACGAGGCCCGCGCGGAGGGCATCGCTCACGACCTCGCCGACAATCAGCCGCCCGATCAGGTGCGCCAATTCCGCGCATCGATCCTCGAGCTCCGCAAAGACCCCAACCTCGGCAACACGCTCTTCGACCGCAAGGACGCGGTCTACGGCCGCAGCCTTCCCGGCTACAACGTGAAGGGCAAGGACGTGCCGGACGCCGTCTACTTCACGATCGGACCGGACAAGCAGCTCGACGCGTGGGAAGCGTATCTGCGCAACGCGGAAGGGGCGGAGACGAAGCTCTGGCGCCTTTATCCGCGCGACTTCTGGATGACCAACTGAACCGCCGCTAAGTCCTGCAAAGCCGTCCCGGTGGAGTCGAAGACGATGACCTCGTCTTCACTCCGCCGGCCAGCGCGGCCGCAAACGACATCCGCCAGCTCGCCGGCAACGTCTTCGCGGGTCATCACGCCCGCCGCGATCGCGTGATGCAGATCGCCCATCGTCGCGGCCTGCTCGAGGATGTCAGCGAACACGCGGCTCTCCTTCAACAACGCCGGCGAGAGCTCGTGCTTGTGCGGATTGTCGGCGCCGACGCCGGCGATGAACATGCCCGGCCGAAGGTGACGCGCGTCGAGAATCGGCGACTTCGACGGCGTACAGGTGACGACGATGTCCGCGTTCGCAACCGCTTCGTCGATCGAGTTGCAATTGCCCTTCGCCGGATCAGCGTCGTACACCAACACGTCATCGATCGATCGCACGAGCCTGATGGCGTCGACGTGTGCGCGTCCCTGCGTGCCGCCGCCGATGATCGCAAGAGTTTTCGCGTCCTTGCGCGCGAGGTACTTTGCCGCGACTGCTGTCGCCGCAGCGGTGCGGAGCGTGGTGACGTGAATCGAGTCCATCACCGCCAGCGGCGTGCCGCGCTCGCGATCGAAGAGCACGATCACGCCCTGAATCGTCGGCAGCCCGTGAAGGCGCGGGTTGTCCGGGAAGTTCGCGTTGATCTTCGCCGCGAAGACCTCACCGATCGCGGCCTTGATGTGGAAGTGATCGATGCCGAGGCTCGCCGGCGCGGCGACGCGGCCTTCGCCGTACGCGCGAAACATCTCTTCGACCGCGGGGATGCATTCGTCGATGGTCAGCGCCGGCGTGGGAAACATTGCAGCTCCTCGAAAAGATGAATTGCGGCGCGGGTCGCTTTCTCCCAGTCGCCGAGATTGAGGGACTCGTTTTCGGAGTGGGCGTTGGAGTGCGGGTCCTGCACGCCGGTCAGCAGCGGCGGAACGTCGCCAGCCAGGTCGGCGAATGGTTTGACGAAGCCGATCGAGCCGCCGCTGCCCATCATCACCGCTTCCGCGCCGAACCCTTTCGTGAGCGCGCGGCGTGCGGCGGTGAAAAGCGGATGCGAGGGATCGGCTTCCCACCAGGACGGTCCGCCGACGATCTTCGTGGTGACATGCGCGCCGTGCGGCGCATCCGCGCGGATCGCGCTCGCCAGCAGTTCGCCCGCTTCGATCGTGTCGAGATCGCGAACCGTTCGCAGCGACAGGCGTGCGCGTGCCGAATCGGAGATCTGGTTTGCGGCGTGTCGCGATGGGAACCGCTTCGATGGCGGTGATGGTCAGCGACGGCCGCGCCCAGATCCGTTCCCACGCGCCTTCACCGGTGAGTTGCACGCCGTCGAGCAAGCCGAAGTGCGTCCGCTTCGGTCGAACGGGAGAGCGCGCATCGCCGCGAGTTGTGACTTCGTCGATGCGGACGCGCTCATCGAGACCGGGGATGCCGTCGCTGCAGGCGCGCGAGAATCGAGCAGAGGATCATGATCGCGTCCGGCATGAGCCCGCCGCCCTGCCCGCTGTGCACTGGACGCTCGAGACAACGCACCTCCACGTCGACGATGCAGTTGCCGCGGAGGCGGTATGTCAGCGCGGGTACGCCGGTGGCGAAGTTCGGCGTGTCGCAGAGGACGATGAAGTCGCAGGCGAAAAGCGATCGATGCTCGGCGAGCAACGCGGCGAGATTCGGCGAGCCGATTTCCTCTTCCCCTTCGATGAGCATCTTCACGTTGCAATGCGAGCTGGCCTGCAGCGCGGCGAGCCAGGCCATGAAGCCGCCTTTGTCGTCCGACGTGCCGCGGCCGTACATCCGGCCGTCGCGGACGACTGCCTCGAAGGGCGGCGAGAGCCAGCGATCCTCGCGTCCAGGCGGCTGCACGTCGTGGTGGCCGTAGACGAGCACCGTCGGCCGATCGGCGGAGACGAATCGCTCGCCGTACACCGCCGGATGTCCCGCGGTCTCGAGCAGACGAACATTCGTGAGCCCGTACTCGATGCAGCGTTTCGGCGACCGCGTTCGCGGAGCGCCGCACTTCCACTGCCGGAAAAGATTTCGCGGAGATCCCCGGAATGGCGACCAGCTCAGCGAGCCGCCGCTGCGCGTTCACTTGCGGCCGCGCTTTTTGCCGAGGGCTTCGTGCAGGTCGTCGAAGAGCGGCGAGGGCGCGCTCGATGCGCTCGTTGTCGTTCTCGGTCCGCGACATGAGGCCGTCGAGCATCATTCGCACGCCCGCCGTTTCGGGCCGATCGAACTTCGAATCCTTCAGATCGAGGTTGTGCACGATCTCGGCGATGGCGCGGACGCCTTTGTCGGGCAGGCCGACGCGGCCGCACCAGCGTCTCGAACGTGCAGCGGTCTTCTTCGTGAGTGAAGTCGCCGCCGACCATGTCGAAGCGGATTTCGCCTCGGCGCGCGGAGCGTTCTCGTCGGCAAAGCGGAATCGCGCCTTCGGGATCGACGAAGCGGCGGATGAACCAGGCCGAGGCCATGCGGTCGATCTTGACGCCCGGGCGGGTGACCCAGGTCTTGCCGCGCAGTTCGGGATTCGCTTTGAGCATCCGTGTCTCCTCCTTGCGATCGCGTTTCAGACGGCTCTCGATCGCCGCCAGCGCTTCCTCCGCCGCCGCGCTGCCCTCGGCCTCGAAGAAATCGATGCGGCGGACTTCTTCGAGACGGCGGGAGAGGCGCGCGTGGGCCGCGGTGAGCTCGGCTGCCGCCGCGGCGCTGCGGGCCGCTTTCATCCCGGCGTTCGCGTCTGCGGCGATGGCCGCGTAATCGGCGTCGCGGGTCTCGCGAAACTGGGCGATGGCCGCGTCGTTGGCCACGCCGTCGACGAAGTCACCATGAAACAGATGGGCGTCGCCGCCGCCGGCGACGATCTCCTGCGCGATCCACTGCAGGTCTTCCAGCGCGTCGGCGCCGTGCGGCAGAAGGTAGACCGCGTTCTTCACCGCGACCGCACCAACGTCCGCGAGGCGCTGGCGGATCTTGGCCCGGAGGTACAGAGGGCGGGGAGGGATGCGATGAACCAGGATGAGCCAGCGCGGCATTGCGTGAGTGTAGCAACTGCCGTTATGATCTAGCAACTGCTATGTCAACAATTCTGTTCGTCTGTCCTCACGGTGGCGCGAAGAGCGTCATCGCCGCCTCGCTCTTCAATGCCGCGGGCCTGCCGTTTCGAGGAGTCGCCGCCGCGGGTGAGGATCCGTATGACTCCGTTCCCGCGCCGGTGGTTGATCGGCTGGCGGGACAAGGAGTCGATGTGCGTGCTTTCAAACCGCGGCCTGTCGAGGCCGGAGAAATCGAGCAGGCCGCACGGGTGATCAGCATCGGCTGCGACGTTTCCGGCGCGAATGTCGAGCGCTGGGAGGACGTGCCGATGTTCAGCGAGGATCCGGAAGGATCGTTCGCGGCGATTCGGCGGCATGTGGACGAGCTAGTCGGAGAGCTCGTAGGGTGAGCGTCCCGCTCGCAGTGCGGCGGCCGTCCCGGCCGGCGCTGGACGATCGGGCGGAACGCCCGATCGGAGCGGGCGGGACGCCCGCGGTACGGGACCTGATCCTCTACTTCCTCCGCCTCGGCACCTTCGGCTTCGGCGGACCGATCGCCCTCGCCGGCTACATGCAGCGCGATCTCGTCGAGCAGCGCCGCTGGTTCACCGAAGACGACTACGTGAAAGGCCTGGCCCTCGCGCAGCTCGCCCCCGGTCCGCTGGCCGCGCAACTGGCGATCTACCTCGGCTGGGTCCGCGCGGGAGTCCTCGGCGCAACGCTGGTGGCCATCGCCTTCGTTGCGCCCTCCTTCGTGATGGTGCTCGCGATCTCGATGGCGTACGTGCGCTTCGGCGGGATCGCCTGGATGCAGGCCGCGTTCTACGGCATCGGCGCCGCGGTCATCGCCATCGTGTTGCGCAGCGCGTACAAGCTCGTTCGCCTGACCCTCGCCCGCGATCCCCTGCTCTGGCTGATCTTCGCCGCGAACGCCATCGCCACGGCCGTGCTCGAGGCGGAGGTGGTCTCGTTGATTCTCGCCTGCGGCGTGCTCACGCTCGCCGCGCGCTGGACCGCGATGCGAACGTCGCCGCTTGTCTCGCTCGCGCTGGCGCCGACGATTTTCTGGTTCTTCACCAAAGCCGGCGCCTTCGTCTTCGGAAGCGGACTGGCCATCGTTCCTTTCCTCTACGGCGGCGTCGTTCGCGAGCACCACTGGCTCACCGATCAGCAGTTTCTCGACGCCGTCGCGGTGGCGATGATCACGCCCGGCCCGGTGGTCATCACCGTGGCCTTCATCGGCTACCTCGTCGCCGGCTTCACCGGCGCCGTCCTCGCCTCCCTCGGCGTCTTCCTGCCCTGCTACCTCTTCGTGGTGATTCCCGCGCCGTACTACGCGCGGTTCGCGGATGATCCGCGGTTGAAGGCGTTCGTCTCCGGCGTGACCGCGGCCGCGACGGGCGCGATCGCGGGCGCGACGTTCGTGCTGGCGAGACGAGCGATCATCGATGTGCCGACGGTGCTGATTTTCGCGGCGACGCTGGCGACGCTGATCTGGCTGAAGAAGATTCCGGAGCCGGTCGTGATTGCGCTCGCGGGGCTCCTCGCCGTCAGTTTCGGATCTTCATGACGCCGAGAACGGCCAACAGGGCGCCGAGAGCCATGAGCGCGCTTTCGGCGAGCGTCGGAACCGTCGGCTCCGCCACCGCCCTCAGCGTGAAATCGTTGCCCGACCCGCCGCGGTAGCTGACGACGAACGTCTGGCCGCCGCTGGTGACGAGCGCGCCTTCGGGGAGACCGTCGAAGATTCCATTGATCGGATCCGTACCGTCGTTGTCGAAGATCAGATACGTCTGTCCACCGGGGAACGGCACGCCGGAGACTGTCAAGAGCAGCGAACCGCTGACGTTCACGCATCCGGTAATCAAAAAATGGGGCTCGGTCGGATCGCTGGCGCTGTTCAGAAAGAGGATGAAGTCATCGATCCCATCGCAAGCAGCTCCGTGCGGTGCGACCGGCGCGACGCTGAGCAGCGAAAGGATGGCAAGGAGCGGCAGGCTGATCATCGCGGCACTATACGAAAAAGGCCGCGCATCTCGCGCGGCCTTTCAAGATCACAGTGAAGGCACGAGTTACTTCTTCGTGCACTCCCCTTTCCACGTTCCGGTGTACTTGGTGGTCATTTCCTGCTCGCCCACCTGCATCTTCATCCAGCCGGTGTAGGTGGTGTCGGTGAAGGTGATCTCGCCTTCGCCCTTGGTCTTGTCCTTCGGGCACTCCATGGTCCAGGTCACCGTGTTGCCGTCGACCTTGTAGTCGTTGACGGTGCACTTGGACTTCGGATCGGACGGGACGGACTTCTGCGGGTCCTTGAGATCCTCTTCGGTCAGGCAGACATCGACGTTGATCGGCGGCATCTTGAACGGCATGCCCGGGATCTCCATCTGCATCTTCACGTTCCACTTACCAGGCTTCTGCGGATGCTGGCCGAAGGCCGATCCGGCCACCGCCAGCAACAGCGCGCCACAAAGCACGAGCTTCTTCATCTGAATCTTCCCCCCGATGGTTATTTGGACGGGCGAAGTATAGCGGATTTCGGAAAGTGGTACCATGCCCTGTCGCGTCCGAATAACTTTCCAGGAGCCGTCATGAATCCCGCCGTTCGCCGGAGCGCGCTCGCGCTCGTTTTCGCGTTCTCCACCCTTCCGGCGCTGGCCGCCGATCCCTGGGAAGCAGCCCCATTCACCTCCGATCCGAAGGCGCTTCTGGCTGCTGCCGAAGCGATTTCGGCCGGCGAGTCGGGCGTGGTTGTCCTGCTCGACGAAGCCGCTCACACCTTCGACGCGAAGGGCGGTGGCGTCATGACCCAGCGCCTGGTCTACCGAATCGCCAACGAGTCGGCGATCGACGACTGGGGCTCGATCAACGCCCCCTGGGCTCCCTGGTACCAGGAACGCCCCACCCTGCAGGCGCGGGTCATCACCAAAGACGGAACCGTTCACCAGCTCGACCCGAAGGCCATCATCGAAGCGCCGTCGCCGGAAGAGTCGCTGGACATCTTCAGCGACAACCGCGTCATCCGCGCGCCGCTCCCCGCCGTCGCGGTCGGATCGGTAGTCGAGCAACTCATCACTTATCAATCGAAAGCGTCGCTGTACGACGCGGCCTCGAGCGACATCTTCTTCTTCGGCAGTTTCTATCCCGTTCATCGCGCGCGGCTGATCGTCGACGCGCCGGCGGATCTGCCGTTGCAGTTCATCAATCAATCGCGCGTCGAACAGAAGAAGGAAGTCGCCAACGGCCGCCAGCGGGTGGTCTACGAAGGCGGCCCGTTCGCACCGAAAGAGGACATGGAGTGGGGCCTGCCGTTCGACGTCGCGCCGCTGCCCTGGGTCGGCGTTTCGAACGCGAGCTCGTGGAGCGATCTGGCAACGCGCTACTCGGCGATCGTCGACAAGCAGCTCGCCAACGCCGGCCTCGAAAAGCAGGTGCGCGAAGCGCTCGGCAAAACGACCGACCGCCGCGAGATGGTCGCCAAGGCGCTGGCCTGGATTCAGTCCCGCGTCCGCTACGCCGGCGTCGAAGTCGGCGAATCCTCGGTCGTCCCCCGCACTCCGCAGACCGTTCTCTCCAATCGCTACGGCGACTGCAAGGACAAGGCGACGCTGCTCGTGGCCATGCTTCGTCAGGCCGGACTCGAAGCGCATGTCGCGCTGCTTCGCGCGGGTGAAGACTTCGACGTGCCGCGCGATCTCCCGGGCCTGGGCATGTTCAATCACGCGATCGTCGTGGTTGGATCCGGGGCCGATCAGATCTGGGTCGATCCTACCGATGAATTCGCGCGGGCCGGCGAGCTTCCGCTGATGGATCAGGGCCGCATGGCTCTCGTGGCCAGCCCGAAAACGACCTCGCTCGTGGCCACGCCGATGGCCGAATCGACCGCGAATCGCACCGTCGAGATCCGCACCTTCATGTTGCCCGAAGAAGGAAAGGCCACGCTCCTCGAAGTCTCCGAGCCGGCCGGCGCCGACGAATCGTCGATGCGCCGCTACTGGGTCGCCAGCGATCGCAAGCGCTATCGCGAGTCGATGGAGCAATACGTCAAGGACTACTACGGCGCGAAGGCGCTGACGAAGGTCGAGACCAGCGATCCCCACGACCTGAGCAAGCCGTTCCGGATTCAGCTCGAGATTGCCGAGGCTTCGCGCGGGCAGGCCATGGAGGGAGAGGCGGCGGTGGCTGTCTTTCCGGCCAATCTGCTCCAGAACCTCCCCTGGGCGCTGCAGACCAGGCCGGGCGAAAAAGATGAGGAAGAAGAAAAGCGCCGCATCCGCCGCAACGACTTCTTCTTCACCCGCCCGTTCGTCCGCGAGTGGCAGTACCGCATCGTGCCGCCGGCCGGATTCGTTGCGCGCACGCTGCCGCAGAACGAGACCAGGCAGATCGGCTCGATGAGCATGACCCGCGAGTTCGCCACCGGCGCCGACGGCATCGTCAACGCGACCTTCCGCGTCGACAGCGGCAAACGGCGTCTGACGCCGGTCGAGCTCGAGGAAACGCGCAAGGCCATCAAGACCGCCTCGGACATGCCCATGCTGCTGATCGGTTTCGATCAGCGCGGACAGCTCGAGCTCACCAAAGGCAACATCTCCGCGGCGCTGGCCGAGTTCCGCAAGCTCGCCGCGGCGCATCCGAAAGAAGGCCGCCATCAGGTCGAGATCGCCCGCGCGCTGCTGGCCGGTGGCATGGGCGAAGCGGCCCGCGAGCAGGTCAAGAAAGCCATCGCCCTCGAGCCGGCCTATCCGCGCGCACATCGCATGCTCGGCGTCGTCCTCCAGCACGATCACTTCGGCCGCGCCTACCGCAAGGGATTCGACCTCGAAGGAGCGCTGGCCGCGTACCGCAAGGCCAAGTCGCTCGACCCGAAGGACATCGGTGTACGCGCCGAATTGGCCAAGCTGCTCGAGCATGGCGAGGACGGACTGCTCTTCGGCAGCGGGGCGAAGCTCGATGAAGCGGTCATCGAATGGCGCTCGCTGATCGACGAGCTGGATGCGACGCAGTACCGCTCCGAGCTGCTCCTCGCGTTGGCCCGCTCCGCGCGCTGGAACGAGCTCCGCGAAGCAGCGAAAGACGCCGAGAACGCCACACAGCGCAATCTGTGGCGGGTCGTGGCCGCGGCGGCGACGGAAGGATCGAAAGCGGCCGTTCGCGAAGCGGCGGCGCTCGATCAGGCCCAGCGCAAGGACGTGCTTCGCACCGCCGGCTCGGTCGTCCTGGCCATGCGCATGTACGACACGGCCGCCGATCTGATCGAAGAAGCGATGCAGGGATCGCCGAACGCGGAAACGCGGACGCAGGTGGAAGGTCTTCGCAAAGCCAAACGCCTCGAAGACCTCTCCTTGCCGAAGGACGATCCGAAGACGATCGCCAAACAGCTCGCCGTCGACTCGCTGCTCCTGGAGATGACGCCGGAGCTGATCGCGAAGTACTACGCGTCCGACGAAAAAGATCTCTTCGGCAGCGAGCGGCAGAAGGCGCAGTGGCGCACGATGCGGCTGAACATGCTGGCCACGGCCCAGAATCAGGGCCTGCCGCTGATGTTTTACGCCGACGTCGGCATGGGCTCGTTGCAGGCCGTGCAGGACGGCGATGAAGAGACGGGCTATCGCATCCGCCTCCGCTCTCCGGCCAGTCGCGCGCGGGAAGAGACGCTGTACGTCGTACGCGAAGGCAGCGAGTACCGCGTCAGCGCGACGAATGACGGTCCTGCGCTGATCGGCTGGAGCGTGCTGCGCCTGCTGAACGCGAACAAGAACGAGGCCGCGCGGCAGTGGCTGAACTGGGCCCGCGAAGATTTCACCGCCGCGACCGAAGATCCGTACGGCTCGACGCCCTTCGCCCGTTACTGGCCGAAGGCGAAACAGTCGGCGACGCCGGAAGAGATGCGGCTCGCGGCGGCGCTGCTGATGCCTTCGAAGGAGCTCGGCGACCAGGCGCTGGCCATCCTCGTCCCCGCCCGCGAGAAAGCGGCGACGGACGAGGAGCGCAATCGCATCGACCACGGCATCGCCCTCACCTACATGCTGCAGGACGAGAACGCGGAGAAGCTCGTGGAAGTGGCGACGCGCATGACCAGGACCGCGCCCGACTCAGCGGTCGCCTTCAACATGCTCTGCGCCGCGCTCTCCAAGCTCGAGCGCAACGACGAAGCGACGAAGGTCGCGAAGGAGCGTCTGTCGCGCATGCCCAAGGACGACGACGCCATCCGCGCCCTCGGCCAGGCCGCCATGCACGCCGGCGACTACGCGAGCAGCGACAAGTACTACCGTCAAGTAGTTGACGAGCTTCGTCCGACCTCCGGCGACTACAACAACATCGCCTGGAACGCCCTGCTCAGTGGCAAGGAGCTCGATCGCGCCCTCGAGGACGCGCGCCAGGCCATGCAGAACGGCGGCGGCTCCGCGCTTCTGCACACGCTCGCTTCGCTGTACGCGGAGACGGGCAAAAATCTCGAGGCCCGCGAAGCGCTGCTCAAGAGCATGGACGACGCCGGCCGCGACGAGCCCGCTCCCCACGACTGGTACGTCCTCGGCCGCATCGCCGAGAACTACGGCGCCACCGACGCGGCCCTGGCCGCGTACAAGCGCGTCGACAAGCCGAAGGAGAGCGTCGCCTCGTCGACCTGGATTCTGGCGGACCGGCGGTTGAAGGCGATCAAGAGATAGGCGAGCACAGGTAGGGATTTGCCGCGGAACGACTCTCCTTCCGGGAAGGAGAGCGTTATGGCATTTACGTCCGGCTACGACAACTCGGAAGCACAGGTGTGTATGACCCTGGCGACGATCGCCTATTCGAGCGAGAACGTCCCCTCACAGATTCAGGCGACGATCCAGACCAACCTCGCGAACACGAACTTCGCAACGGCGGGCAACTGGGAGCTGGTCTGGCTGGGAGTGGCCGACAACAATCAGAACCTGATCTACGTCGCCCAGAACACCACCCAGCCGGCGCAGTACGCCATCGCCATCCGCGGCACTGACTGGTGTTTCCCGGTCAACTTCAAGGAAGACTTCACCGTGACCTCGCAGTCCGCTCCGGGATTCGGACCGTCCGATCTGCTGGTGAGCAACGGCGCCCTCGACGGGTTGAACGAGATCAACTCCGTCACGTCGGCGCCGATCGCCGGTGGGAGCGCCGTGACGTTCCTGCAGTATCTGCAGAATCAATACGCCGCGGGCGGCTTCGACTCGTTCGATGTCTACGTGACCGGCCACAGCCTCGGCGGATGTCTGGCCTCGATCACCTTCCCCTGGCTCGTCGAGACCTGGAACGGTGCGACGTCGCTCAATGTGAAGGCCTACACCTTTGCCGCGCCAACCGCCGGCAACGCAGCATTCGCCTCCTACGCGACGAGCCTCAGTGCGAGCGGCCCGTACTACTACTGGGCCGTCGCGAATCCTCGCGATCTCGCGCCGCAGGCGTGGTCGAACCTCGCGAATGTCATCCCGCAGGGGATCGTCGTCAGCGTCACGTTCAAGCTCGCGCTCGAGCTGATCTTTCTTATCAGCGCGTTCCTCACGAAGTTGCAGAACGCAGGCGTGTCGTATGCGCAGCCCGGCGCGGCCAACACGTACAGCCCGACGAACGACCTCGATTTCTCGCCGTCGTGCGGGACGCCGCGGGTCTCGACGATGACCGACTACTTCTGCTGGGTCGGAAGCGAGCATGCCGGCGACACGTACCTGACGCTACTCGGCGCGACTCCCACGGGCATCACCAACGTGATGAATTGCCCGCCGCCCAGCTCCGCGGGCCTGGAAGGCAGTCCGAGTCCCGTCGCGCAACAGCAGATCGACCAGTGGAAGCAGAACAATCCTGGGCAAGAATGACGGCGTGAAGCCGGTTTACTTCTCCTCCCCCGCCGAGTTCCGGGCGTGGCTCGAAAAACATCACGACTCGGCGGCGGAGTTGTGGGTCGGTTACTACAGGAGGGCCACCGGCACGCCGAGCATCACCTGGCCCGAGTCCGTCGATCAGGCCCTCTGCTTCGGCTGGATCGACGGCGTCCGCAAGACCGTCGACGAGAACCGCTACATGATCCGGTTCACGCCGAGGAAGACCAGGAGCAACTGGAGCACGGTCAACATCAAGAAGGTCGCGGAGCTCACGAAGCTCGGTCTCATGAAACCCGCCGGCATGAAGGTCTTTGAGGAGCGGGAAGCCAAACGCGAATACTCATACGAACAGACGCAGCAAACCGAGCTCGCTCCGGAGTACGCGAAGGAGTTTCGCGCGAACAGAAAAGCCTGGGCGTTCTTCGAAGCGCAAGCCCCGTCCTACCAGCGCACGCTGAAGTTCTGGGTGATGAACGCGAAGAAGGAAGAGACCCAACGCGCGCGGCTGAAGAAGTTGATCGACACCTCGGCCGCGGGTAAGCGCGTTTTGTAGGGCGGGCGTCTCGCCCGGCGGTCAGAGCGCGGCGCGGGACGCGCCGCGCGAGGCGGGCGGGACGCCCGCCGTACGGTTTCATCGACTTGCCTCCTGTTCGTTTGGTACAAGTGCCGAAATGAGGAAAACACTCGGGCTTCTGAGCTGCGCTCTACTCGTCGCATCCTGTGTGAATGCTCCGGAGGAGAAGCCGGCCGCGACTGAAGGACGCGACGTCCGTTCCGGCGCGGTCCGGATCGGGCTGGCGATGGACACTCTCAAAGAAGAGCGGTGGCAGCGCGACAAGCAACTCATCGAGCAGCGGGCCCGGGAAGTGGGCGCGGTGCTCGACGTGCAGGTCGCCAACGGCGACGACGCCGTGCAGACCAAGCAGGCCGACAACATGCTCACCAAAGGCATCGACGTGCTGATCGTCGTGCCGCACAACGGGGAGATCGCCGCCTCGATCGTCGAGGCTGCGCATCGAAAGGGCGTGCCGGTGATCGCCTACGACCGTCTGATTCGCAATGCCGATCTCGATCTGTACATCTCCCATCAGGTGGAAAAGATCGGAGAGATGCAGGCCGGCTACGCCTTCGAGCGCGTTCCCAAAGGCAACTACGTGCTGATCGGCGGATCGCCGACCGACTACAACGCCATCCTGCTGCGCAAAGGGCAGATGAACATCCTCAAACCCGCCGTCGATCGCGGCGACATCAAGCTGATCTCCGAGCAGTACGCTCGCGAGTGGAAGGCCGAGGAGGCGCTGCGGATCACTGAAGATGCGCTCACCCGTACGCGGAACAGAATCGACGCGATCGTGGCCTCGAACGACGGCACGGCCGGCGGCGCGATCTCCGCGCTGGAGGCGGCCGGCCTGGCCGGCAAGGTGCTGGTCACAGGACAGGACGCGCAGAAGGATGCCGTCCAGCGGATCGTCAAAGGCTCGCAGACCATGACCATCTACAAGCCGATCCAGGCCCTGGCGTTCGGTGCGGTCGACGCCGCGATCAAGCTCGCGCGGAAGGAAGCCGTCAGCACGACCGACAAGGTCAACAACGGCAAGATCGACGTTCCGTCCATCCTCATCGCGCCGATCGCCGTCGACAAGTCCAATCTCGACGCAACCATCATCAAAGACGGCTACCACAAGCGCGACGAGATCTATGTCCCATGACCGCAGCCAGCGCCGGGCCGCTGCTGGAGATGCGCGGCATCTCCAAACGATTTCCGGGAGTGCTCGCGCTCGACGGCGTCACCTTCGACCTGCGCCCAGGCGAGATTCACGCGCTGGTCGGTGAGAACGGCGCCGGGAAGTCGACGCTGATCAAGATTCTCGGCGGCGTCTATCCCGCCGGCACCTTCGACGGCGAGACGATCGTCGACGGACAACATCGCCGCTTTCTCGGCGTGCGCGACTCCGAGGAAGCCGGGATCGCCGTCGTGCACCAGGAGCTGTCCCTGGTCCCGGAGTTCTCGATCGCCGAGAACATTTTCCTGGGCCGCGAGCCCCGCCGCTTCGGCTTCATTCAGAACGAAGACCTGTACAGCGCGGCCCAGCGGTTGCTCGACGCGCTGCAATTGCGGCTCGAGCCGCACGTGCCCGTGGGGCACCTGGGCATCGGCCAGCAGCACCTCGTCGAGATCGCCAAGGCCCTGTCGCGCAACGCCCGCATCCTGGTCCTGGACGAGCCGACAGCAGCCCTCACCGACTCGGAGGCGGAGGTTCTGTTCGGCATCCTCGAGCGGCTGCGCGAGCGAGGCGTGGGAATGATCTACATCTCACACAAGCTCGGAGAAGTGTTCCGTCTCGCGGATCGCATCACCGTTCTGCGCGACGGCGCGGCGGTCAGCACGGATGCCACGAACACGCTCGAGCCGCAGCAGGTCATCGCGCGGATGGTCGGCCGGAACGTGAGCGATCTGTTCCCCGCAACGCACCGCCAGCCGGGGCAGGTTGCCTTCGAGGCCCGCAACGTCACCGTCGAAGATCCGAACGTGCCCGGCAAGCTGTTCGTCGACGACGTGAGCTTCAGCGTGCGGCGCGGCGAGGTCCTGGGCATCGCCGGCCTCGTCGGAGCGGGACGCAGTGAGTTGATGATGGCCCTGTTCGGAGCGCATTCCGGCCGGAAGACGGGCGCTGTGTCGGTCGACGGCAAGCGCGTAATCATCCGCACTCCTGCCGACGCGATTCGCCTTGGAATCGGCTTCGTCACCGAGGATCGGAAGCGCTTCGGCCTGTTGCTCGAGCAGGCCATCGTCGAGAACCTCAGTCTCGCCGCTTTGAAACGCATCAGCGGGCCGTTTGTGACAGACGTCGATGCCGAGGCCGCGGCCGCGCAGCGCTCGATGAGCGAGCTCCGCATCCGGGCCCAGTCCGCGTTCACCGTGACGGGCACGCTCTCCGGCGGCAACCAGCAGAAGGTGGTGCTGGGCAAATGGCTGCTGACCAATCCGAGAGTGCTCTTTCTCGACGAGCCGACGCGCGGCATCGACGTCGGCGCGAAGCAGGAGATCTACGCGGAGATCAACCGCCTGGCCGCGGAGGGTCTGGCCATCGTGCTGGTCTCGTCGGAACTGCCCGAGGTGCTGGGCCTCTCCGATCGGGTGCTCGTCCTGCGGGAGGGGAAACTTACCGGCGAATTCACGCGTGCCGAGGCCACCGCGGAGTCGGTGATGGCCTGCGCGACGGGGCATGCGGCATGAGGCGGCCCTCCACCGAAGCGCTCCGCGCGTACTCAATGGTCATCGCCCTCATCGCCATCTGGATCTTCTTCCAGGTCAAGACCGTCAGCGAGGTTTATCCGTTCGGCCTGTTCCTGCACCCGGTCAATCTCGCGAATCTCCTCAAGCAGATGTCCGTCACCGGCGTGCTGGCGGTGGGCATGCTGCTGGTGATCGTGGCCCGTCAGATCGATCTCTCCGTCGGCTCGCTCCTCGGTCTGGCCGGCGGCATCGCCGCCATGACCCAGGGAGCCGGCCTGATTCCATCGCTCGGCGTGGCGATCCTCATCGGCGCGCTGGCGGGCGCGTTTCAAGGGGCGCTCGTTGCCTACGCGAACATCCCCGCGTTCATCGTGACGCTGGGAGGACTGCTCACCTGGCGCGGCGTGATCCTCTACCTCAGCAAGGGGGAAACGATCCCCGTCCGCCTTCCTGTCTTCCGGCTGCTCGGCGTGGCTTTGATCACGCCGGCGTCGGGGATTGCGCTGGCGGTGGTGGCCATCGTGGCGCTGGTGTGGCTGACGATCCGTCGCAACCGGGCCCGCCGCCGTCACGGTCTTCCGGTGGCATCCACCGCCGCAACTGTCGCCGGCATCGCCGTGCCGTCGCTGTTGATCGTTCTGTTCATCCACTGGATGAACATTCAGGGCGGCGTGCCGCTGCCGGTGATCGTGATGGTGGTCGTTGCCGTCGCCGGAGGCGTGCTCACGCAGAAGACGACGTTCGGGCGCTATCTGTACGCAATCGGCGGCAATCCCGACGCGGCCCGCTTGTCCGGCGTGAGCTCGCGCAAGCACATCCTCATCGCCTTCGCCTTGCTCGGTGCACTCGTCGGAGTGGCATCCCTGCTCCACACCGGAAGAGTGGGGAGCGCCTCGCCCGACGCGGGATCGCTGATGGAGCTGGATGCGATCGCCGCGTGCGTGATCGGGGGCACGAGTCTGATGGGAGGGCGAGGCAAAGTGTCCGGCGCGCTCCTCGGCGCGCTGGTCATGGCCAGTCTCGACAACGGCATGTCGCTGCTGAGCGTGGAGAACGCGACGCAGTACATCATCAAGGGAGCGGTGCTCGTGGCCGCGGTCGGATTCGACATGGCGGGACGAAAGAAGAGCTGAGACGAAGGAGAAGCGATGCCGAGCGGACTGTCACGGCGCGACGCACTGTACGTTCTGGGCGGCACCCTGGCCGGCCTCCCCTTTCTTCGTTCCACGGCTCAGGACCACTCCAACCCCAACATCGTCTTCATCATGACCGACGACCAGCGTCAGGACTCGATGAGCGCCTATGGCAACAAAGTCCTGCGCACCCCGAACATGGATCGCATCGCCGCCGAAGGGATGCGTTTCACGGAGATGTTCGTCACGAGCTCGCTCTGCGCTCCGAGCAGGGTCTCGTATCTCACCGGTCTGTATTCGCACGCTCACGGCGTGGTGACCAACGGCGACGGTCCGCAGTTCTACAACGGGCCGGGGATCCGCGAAGACCAGCCCACGTTCGTGGAGCTGTTGCGGCGGGCCGGCTACTACACGGGACTGGTCGGGAAATGGCACCTCAAGTCGATGCCCACCGGCTTCGACGAGTGGGTGATCTTTCCATGGCAGGGGGAGTACAACGATCCCGATCTCATTTCGAAGGGCACGCATCTCAAGATGCGTGGACACGCCGACGACGTGGTCGGCGATCAGGCCCTGGAGTTCCTGAAACACCGCCCGCGCAATCGCCCCTTCTGCCTGCTGTATCAGTTCAAATCACCACACCGGAGCTGGGTTCCGGCGAAGCGCCACGAGCGGGCCTTCGAAAACGTGGAGATCCCGCTGCCGAGGACGTTCGAGGAGAAGCTGGACGGAAAACCGGAGGCGGTGCGCGCGGCGGAAATGGCTCTCGCCGATCTGCCCGACTACCGCGACCGCGTGCCGGCTGATCTGCCTCGTGAAGAGCGGAAACGCCGCAACTACGAACTGATGGTGAAGAACTACTACCGCGTTCTGCTTTCCGTCGACGAGAACGTGGGACGCGTGCTCGAGCTCCTCGATCAGAACGGCCTGAGCGAGAACACCATCGTGGTCTACACCTCGGACAACGGATTTTTCCTCGGCGAGCACGGCCTGTACGACAAGCGGCTGATGTACGAGCCGTCCATCCGCGTCCCGATGGCCATTCGCTATCCGGCGCGGATCCGTCCGGCGGTCGACACCACGCACATGGTGCTGAACGTCGACGTCGCGCCCACTCTGCTGCAGCTGGCTGGCGTTCCGGTGCCGCTCGGCCTGCACGGTCGGAGCATGGTTCCGCTTCTTCTCGGCGCCGACGTGCCCTGGCGCGACGCGTTTCTCTACGAGTACTTCGAGTATCCGGCCGGACACTGCGCGCGGAAGAACCGCGGCATCCGCACCGACCGGTGGAAGCTCATTCATTTCTTCGAGCAGCCGCAGGAATGGGAGCTGTACGACCTGAAGGCCGACCCGGAGGAGACGAAAAACCTCGCCGCCGATCCCCGCCACGCCGGAACCTTGACGGCGCTGAAGACCAGGATGGTCGAGCTGCGGCGCGAGCTTGGCGACGTCGACCCTCCCGGGCCCGCTCCGGTTGCGCCTCGCTGCAAGGATGGTCACATGGATGGCTATCCGGGGAAGCGGACGAGATGACACAGCCCCGCCATTCTGGACTGCGGCGGCATAGCCGCCGCTCTCACTCGTGGCAGCGAAGCTGCCGCGGCTTTGCCGCGGCGTGGAGAGCGGCAGCTCGCGCTGCCGCAGTCCAGAGTCTCGCGGCGATCTTCGTCCTCGCACCCGCTCTGTTCGCCCAGCAGCGAACGATCGACGAGCGCGTGGAGGAGCTGTTGTCGCGGATGACGATCGAGGAGAAGCTCGGGCAGCTTCTTCAGTACACCCCTTCACGGCCGGAGATTCGAGAGTTGGTTGCGAAGGGAAGTGTCGGTTGTGTCTTCGGCGTCGGCGGCGCCACCGAGACCAATCCATTGCAACGCGCGGCGGTCGAAGAGTCACGCCTGAAGATTCCCATCCTCTTCGCCAACGACGTGATTCATGGATTCCGCACGATTTTTCCGATTCCTCCCGGCATCGCCAGCACGTGGGACCCGGACTCCGCGGAGCTCGCGGCGCGCGTCTCCGCCCGTGAGGCCAGCGCGGGAGGGACGAGGTGGACGTTCGCACCGATGGTGGACATCGCCCGCGATCCGCGCTGGGGACGCATCGCCGAAGGATCCGGCGAAGATCCGTATCTCGCCGGCGCCATGGCCGCGGCGTGGGTGCGCGGCTTTCAGGGGAAGGATCTTTCCGCTCCCGACTCCATCCTGGCCTGCGCGAAACACTTTGCCGCATACGGCGCGGCCGAGGCAGGACGCGACTACAACGCCGTGGACATGTCCGAACGCACGCTCAGAGAGGTCTACCTGCCACCGTTCAAGGCCGCCGTCGACGCCGACGTGGCCACGATCATGACCGCCTTCAACACGCTCAATGGCGTGCCGGCGACGGTCAGCGAGCATCTCCTCCAGACCATCCTTCGCGGCGAGTGGAAGTATCGCGGTTTCGTCGACAGCGACTACCAGGCCGTCGAGCAGCTCATCCCGCACGGCGTCGCCGCCACACCGCAGGAAGCCGCGCTGAAGGCGATCCGAGCCGGCGTGGACATGAACATGATCGACGGAAGTTACGCCACGCTCGCGGAGGCCGTTGCCGAGGGGCGGCTGCCGATGGCTATCGTCGATCGCTCGGTGAGACGGGTGTTGCACACCAAGTTCGCGCTGGGGCTGTTCGAGAAGCCGTATGCGGACGAATCGCGTGAGAAAGCCGTTCTCCTGGCCCGCGAGCATCTCGAAGCAGCGCGTCGCGTGGCCTCGAAATCGGTCGTGCTGCTGAAGAACGAGAACGAGCTGCTTCCGCTATCGAAAACGCTCGGGACCCTCGCCGTGATCGGACCGCTCTCCGACAGCCAGGTGGACATGCTCGGCTCGTGGCACGCCGCGGGGAAAGCGGAAGAGGCGGTGAGCGTACTCGATGGCATCCGCGCCAGCGTTTCGACGACGACGCGCGTGATCCACGCAAACGGGACGGACGTACGCGATGCGACGGACGCAGGGATCGCGGAGGCTGTCGTTGTTGCGAAGAGCTCCGACGTCGTGCTGCTCGTGCTCGGAGAAGCGGGAAAGATGAGCGGCGAAGCGAAATCGCGCGCGTATCTCGACCTTCCCGGCCGCCAGCAGGAACTGCTCGAGGCCATCGTCGCAGCCGGAAAACCGGTCGTCCTGATCGTGATGAGCGGCCGCCCGCTGACCATCCGCTGGGCGGCCGAGCACGTGCCGGCCATCCTCTGGCCCTGGTTCCCCGGCACGCAGGCAGGCCGTGTCATCGCCGACGTTCTTTTCGGCGACGTCAATCCGAGCGGCAAGCTGCCCGTCACCATTCCTCGTACGGTCGGACAGATCCCGATCTACTACGCGAGCCTGCCGACGGGACGACCCGCAACGGAGAAGGAGTACACCAGCAAGTATCTCGACGTGCCGAACACGCCCCTCTACCCGTTCGGACACGGGCTCTCGTACACGAAGTTCGAGTATTCGGATCTGCGCGTCAGCGCGAAGTCGGGCACGGTCACCGTCTCAGCCGAGATCCACAACGCGGGTCGTCGAACCGGCGACGAGATCGTGCAGCTCTACGTGAACGATCCCGTCGCGAGGATCTCGAGGCCGGTGAAAGAGCTGAAGGGATTCCAGCGCATCACGCTCGCACCCGGAGCGAGGAAGCGCGTGGAGTTCACCTTGCGTCGCGAGGATCTGCAGTACTGGTCCGAAAGCGGTTGGACCTTCGAGCCGGGCACGTTCAAGGTGTGGATCGGCCCCAGCTCGGCGTCGGGTTTGGAGGGGTCATTCGACCTGCAGAGTCAGTGAATCGCGCCGATCTGAAGATCCGCCACGACAGGAAAGTGATCGGATACGAAACCGCCGTCGTACGTGTCCGACAGGATGGCGTGCCGCAGGACCGCGATCGGGCCGCGCACGAAGATGAAGTCGATGCGCCGTCCGGCCTCGGTCGCTTTGAAGCCGTTCCAGGTTGCAGTCGGTCCGTGGTGCGGAGAGCGCGTCGCGTCGAATGCGTCGGTGAAGCCGGAACCGATGATGATGCGATTCGATTCGGATGCGGCGAGGTCGTTGAAGTCGCCGGTCAGAATGAGAGGCTGAGTGATTTGCTTCATCCTGTCCGCCAGCAGTCGCGCCCCTTCTCTTCGAGCCTGCTTGCCGATGTGATCGAGATGGGTGTTGAAGTGGAAGAACGTCACGCCGGAGAGCCGGTCCCGCACCCGTCCCCACGTCGCAATCCGCTCGTACGCCGCGTCCCATCCCTTGCTGCCTGGCACTTCCGGCGTTTCGCAGAGCCAGAACGTGTCCTGCTCGAGAACCTCCAGGCGGCTCTTGCGATAAAGGACGGCGCTCGCTTCACCGCGGAGATCGGTGGCGCGCCCGACCCCGAACCGGCCGTACCCGGGCAGGAGCGCGTCGAGATCTTCCAGCTGTTCGGGAAGAGCTTCCTGCAAGCCCACGAGGTCCGCGTCGTGAAAGCGGATCATGCTCGCCACCGCCTCTTTGCGATGCGGCCAGGCATTCGGTCCGTCGCTGGCGAGATTCAGGCGGATGTTGAACGTCATCACCCGCAGTGGAGCGACATCGGTGCGATGGGAAGCGCAGCCGCCGAGAAGAACGGCGAGGGTCGCGACGACGGCCCGAAGGGGAATGCTCATGAAGAACATTTTTGTGGTGGCAATCCTGCTCATGTCTCCGGCGCTCGCCGCTCAGGATACGCCGCGCGGGCGTCGCAACATCGTCTACATCCTCAGCGACGATCACCGCTACGACTTCATGGGCTTCCACCCGAACGCGCCGGAGTTTCTGGAGACGCCAGCTCTCGATCGCATGGCTGCTGAGGGGGCACATGTTCGGAATGCGTTCGTGACGACGGCACTCTGCTCGCCGAGCCGGGCCTCCATCCTGACCGGGCGGTATGCGCACAGACATCTCGTGGTCGACAACAGCAGGGCCATCCGCGAGGAGGAGGTGTTCTTCCCCGAGCTCCTGCAGAAGGCCGGATATAGAACTGCCTTTCTGGGCAAGTGGCACATGGGCGGACACACCGACGATCCGCAACCAGGATTCGATCGCTGGGTGAGCTTTCCCGGCCAGGGCGTCTATTTCGACCCCTCGCTGAACGTCGACGGAAAGCGTGTGCAGGCCAAGGGCTACACCACCGACGTCCTCACCGATTACGCCATCGACTTTCTGAAGCAGCAGAACGCGGACAAGCCGTTCATGCTCTACCTTTCCCACAAAGCGGTTCACGCCGAGTTCCATCCCGCTCCACGGCACCTCGACCGGTACGCAAACGCGAAGATCAAGTACCCGGTGACGATGGCCGACACGGAGCGCAATTACCGCGACAAACCGAAGTGGGTGCGCGAGCAGCGCTACGGCTGGCACGGCGTCGATTACATGTACCGGCGACATGAACCTCGACACCGTCTACCGCCGCTACGCCGAGACGCTGCTGGCACTCGACGAGAGCATCGGCCGCGTGCTGGAACAGCTCGAAAAGAGCGGCCTGGCGAAGAACACCATCCTCGTCTACATGGGCGACAACGGCTTCTCCCTCGGCGAGCACGGACTGATCGACAAGCGCCACGCCTACGAAGAGTCGATCCGCGTGCCGATGCTGGTGTGGGCGCCGGGGCTGGTCGCGCCGGGAACGAAGATCGATCCGATGATTCTGAATGTCGACATTGCT
This sequence comes from uncultured Acidobacteriota bacterium, assembly GCA_963822445.1. Classification (GTDB taxonomy): domain Bacteria; phylum Acidobacteriota; class Thermoanaerobaculia; order Gp7-AA8; family Gp7-AA8; genus QHVT01. Next base: position 286,742 of record CAWGHO010000001.1, read on the forward strand.
CCCACGCTCATGGACGCGGCGGGGCTGAAGCGACCCGAGTCCATGGATGGCCAGTCGTTTCTACCCTTGCTGGCCGGAAGAGCGGTGCCGGAGTGGCGGAAGTCGTTCGTCTACACCTACTACTGGGAGTACAACTATCCGCACACCCCGACGGTCTACGCATTGCGCGAGGACCGCTACAAGTTCATGTTCTACCACGGCATCTGGGATCGAAATGAGCTCTACGATCTCGAGGCCGACCCGGCGGAGCGGACGAACCTGATCGGCAATCCCGAACACACCGCCCGGGTCACGGCGATGCAGAAGCGGCTCTTCGATTCCCTGGAATCGCTGAGCGCCGTGGATGTGAAGTTCCAGCGTCCCGTGCCGGGACAGCAGGACGAACGGTTGAACCATGCGCACTAGGGAGGAGTCGATGATTCAGACCCGCATCGCGATCGTGGTCACCGTGGTTCTGATCTGCACCGCCGGTTGCCGCTCCGCATCCGCGCCGGCAGATGCTCCCCGGCTCGACGCGGCCACCACGGCTATGCTCGACGACGTCCAGAAGCGGACCTTTCTCTGGTTCTGGGAAACGTCGAACGCAGCCAACGGACTGGTGCAGGACCGCTGGCCGACCAAAGCATTCTCGAGCATCGCCTCGGTCGGATTCGGTCTGACCGTCTATCCGGTCGGCGTCGAGCGCGGGTGGATCACGCGCGAGCAGGCCCGCCAGCGCGTGCTGACGACGCTGCAGTTCTTCGCGAACGCGCCGCAGGGGCCGGAAGCACAGGGCATGACCGGGTACAAGGGCTTCTTCTATCACTTCCTCGACATGGAGACCGGCCAGCGTTTCCAGACCACCGAGCTGTCCAGCATCGACACGACTCTGCTCCTGGCCGGCGTGCTTTTCTGCCAGAGCTACTTCGATCAGGATCACCCCGACGAAGCGCGCATCCGCGATCTCGCCGAACAGCTCTACCGGGCCGCCGACTGGACGTACTTTCTGACCCGCCCGCCGCTGGTGTCGATGGCCTGGCGTCCAGAGCGCGGCTTCGGCACGCACGACTGGAGAGGCCTCAACGAAGGAGCGATTCTCTACGTCCTGGCCCTGGGATCGCCGACGCATCCCATCGACGCGAGCGCGTGGACTTCGTGGACCAGCACCTACCACTGGGGCGACTTCTACGGCTACGAGCATGTCAACTTCGGCCCGTTGTTCGGGCACCAATACTCCCACGTCTGGATCGATTTCCGCGGCATCCAGGACGAGTACCTGCGCGGAAAGGGAATCGATTTCTTCGAGAATTCGCGGCGGGCCACACTGTCGCAGCGCGCGTACGCGATCGCCAATCCCAATCGCTGGAAAGACTACGGGGAGAACGTCTGGGGACTGACGGCGTGCGATGGGCCGGGCGGTGGAAAAGCGGTGGTGGACGGGACGGAGCGGCAGTTCTTCGCATATGCCGCGCGGGCCGCGGCCGCGAAGGAGATCCGCGACGACGGAACGATCGCGCCGACGGCGGCCCTGGCCTCGATTCCTTTCGCGCCCGAAGTCGTGATTCCGGCGATGACCGAGATGCAACGGCGCTACGGGGCGCGGCTCTATCAGCAGTACGGATTCGTCGATGCGTTCAACCCCAGCCTCACGACCAACCCCGGCTTCATTCGCAAGGGCACGGTCGATCCGCAACTGGGCTGGTTCGACGTCGACTACCTCGGCATCGATCAGGGTCCCATCGTGCTCATGATCGAGAACTACAGAACGAACTTCGTCTGGAACGTGATGAAGAAGAATCCGCACGTCGTGCGCGGACTGCGCAAAGCCGGCTTCAGCGGAGGTTGGCTGGAGAAGGCTCCATGAGGTTGTTGCTGGCCGCGCTGCTCGTCGTTGCGGCGACCGCGGGCGCCCAACCGCGTGTGCTCGACGACTTCGCGTCCGTCGACGAATGGCAGGCCCACCCTTCGTCCGAGACCGTCAAGCTCACGATCGCTTCCGATCAGGGCCGGACCGGCAAGGCCATGCGTCTCGATTTCGACTTCGGCGCCGGTGGCGGATACGCGATCGCGCGTCTGCCGGTAGCTCTCGATCTTCCCGAGAACTACGAATTCTCCTTCCTCCTGCGCGCGAAGGCACCGGTGAACACGCTGGAGTTCAAGCTGCTCGATCCTGCCGCGGAGAACGTCTGGTGGAGCGTGCGGCGGCGCCTGCGCTTCCCGGAAGAGTGGACGCGCATCCGCATCAAGAAGCGCAACCTGAAGTTCGCCTGGGGACCTCAGGGCGGCGGCGAGATCAAGCGGACCTCGGCCCTGGAGATCGTGGTGGTGGCGGTCGACGGCGGGAAGGGATCGGTCTGGATCGACGACCTCACCTTCACCCCTCTTCCGCCGGAGCGCCCTTACGACCGGATGCCTTCGATCAAGTCGAGCAAACAGCGGTACGACATCGACTTTCTCCAGCGCCGTGAATTCGGCGGCTTGATCGTTCACTGGAAGGAAGATTTCGCACGCGACTACGACGTGCTCACTTCCGTCGACGGGAAGGAGTGGGACACCGTGTGGCGCGTTCGCGGCGGTGACGGCGGCCGCGACTACGTTCCCATTCGCGAGGGTGAGGCTCGCTACGTGCGCGTGGCCATGAACCAGGGCGGTTCCGTTGCAAAAGTGGATGTGCAGCCGCCCGGCTTTTCCGAATCGAAGAACGCGATCTTCGCGTTGATTGCCGACGACTGGCCGCGCGGAATCTATCCGCGGTATCTGCTGGGCGAGCAGTCCTATTGGACGATCGTCGGCGCGCCGGCCGACGCCGGGGAGGCCCTGATCGGACAGGACGGTGCGATCGACATCGATCCCCTTCGCTTTTCCATCGAGCCGTTTCTCTCGATGGGAAGCGACCGCTTTCTCACCTGGGCGAATACGAAATCGACCACGCAGTCGCTCGCTGACGGCGATCTGCCCATCCCCAGCGTGATCCGGGACTACGGCGACCTCCGGCTGACCACGACCCTGTTCGCGCGCGGGGAGGCGGGGCACTCCGTGCTCTGGTCTCGCTATCGCGTCGACAATCTCGCGCCCGACCAGCGTGAGATCACGCTTCATCTCGCCATCCGTCCGTTGCAGGTCAATCCGTCGTGGCAGTTCCTGGCTGTCGAAGGCGGGTCGGCCGAGGTGCTTTCCATCGCTCGGGAGGATGACGAGATCGTCGTCAATGGCATGACCAGCATCGTTCCTCTGACGAAGCTCGAGCGGTTCGGCGCGGCGCGATTCGATCAGGGGGACGTGGTCGCCGGTCTGGCAGCAGGCCGGACACCCGCGACACAGTCAGCCTCCGATCCGTTCGGCTCCGCCTCGGGGGTGATGTCGTGGCGGATGACGCTGCCGCCCGGACAGTCGCGGGACGTCGTCATCACCATTCCCTTTCACGAGCGCCCTGCCAATCTGCCAGCGGCGCTGCCGATGGATGAAGCGGCGCGGATCGCGGACGCGGAACTGGCCGTGGCGCGCACCGAGTGGCAGAACCGGCTCGGACGTGTGGCCTTTCATCTCCCGGAAGCCGCGGCCCATGTGAGCCGCGCCATCCGAAGCAACCTCGCCTACATCCTCATCAACGCCGACGGAGCGTCCATCCAACCGGGCTCGCGCTCGTACGACCGCTCCTGGATCCGCGACGGCTCGCTGACTTCCGCGGCGCTGCTGCGGCTCGCCCACCCGGAGGAGGTCAGGCGATTCATCGAGTGGTATGCGCAGCATCAGCGGCCGGACGGCTACGTCCCCTGTTGTGCCGGTGTCCGCGGCGGCGACCCCGTTCCCGAGCACGACAGCCACGGACAGTTCATCTACCTGATCAAGGAGTACTACGACTTCACCCGCGACCGGGCGTTCCTCGAGCGGATGTGGCCGGCCGTGCAGAAGGCGGTGCAGTACATCGACTCCCTGCGCCGCCAGCGCATGACCGCCGAGTATCAGACACCGGAGAAACGCGCCTTCTACGGACTGGTCCCCGAGTCGATCAGCCACGAGGGCTATTCGGCGAAGCCGATGCATTCGTACTGGGACGATTTCTTCGTGCTGAAGGGTCTCGACGACGCCGTGGACATCGCCGCCATCCTCGGCAAACGCGAGGAGGAAGCGCAGACCGCGAAGAGTCGCGATGAGTTTCAGCGCGATCTCTACGCCTCGCTCGACAGGGCCATGGCCATGCACGGCATCGACTACATCCCCGGCTCGGTCGAGCTTGGCGACTTCGATGCGACGTCGACCACGACCATGGTGAATCCTGGCGGACAGACGAAAAAGCTGCCGCAAAAAGCGCTGCAACGAACCTTCGACAAGTACTGGGAGAACTTCCTCGCCCGCAAGAACGGAACGAAAGATTGGGTCGACTACACGCCGTACGAGTGGCGCGTCGTGGGGACGTTCGTCCGCATGAATCAGCCCGAGCGCGCGCAGCAGGCCCTGGAGTGGTTCTTCACCCATTCCCGCCCGGCGGCGTGGAATCACTGGGCGGAGGTGGTCTTTCGAGATCCTGCCACGCCGAAATTCATCGGCGACATGCCCCACACCTGGGTCGGGTCGGACTTCATCCGCTCGGTGATCGACATGTTCGCCTACGAGCGCGACGAAGACGACGCGCTGGTTCTCGGCGCCGCGATTCCACGGAAATGGATCGACGCACCCGGCGGCGTGGGCGTGGAGATGCTGCGGACGCCGTATGGTCCGCTCACGTATTCGATGAAGAGAGAGGGAGAAGTGATCGTCGTTCACGTCGCCGCCGGATTGACGATTCCCGATGGCGGCATCGTCGTCGTCTCGCCGCTCGACAGACGTGAGACCGTTTTGCGCAGACTGCCGGCCATGGTCGGCTTCCCGACTACGCCATGACTTCAAAGATTGACGCTGTTCGCGACCGCTACGGCCGCTTCTCCGACGATGGCCGCGAGTACATCGTCACCGACCCCAACCCGCCACGACCGTGGGCGAACCTCATCGCCAACGAGCGCCTCGGCCTCGCGGTGAGCCACAGCGGCAGCGGTTTCACCTGGGTCGACAACTCCCAGCTCGCCGTCGTGAACTGGTGGCAGCAGGACTTTGCGCAGGACACGGCCGGAAAGTTCCTCTACGTCGTCGACGGCGAGTCGAAGGAGACCTGGTCGCTCTCCCCTGCGCCGACCTGGACGCCGCTCGATCTGTACGAGTGTCACCACGGCATCGGCTACTCGGAGTTCGTGACTTCCCGCAGCGGGATCGAGGCACGGTGGACGCTCTTCGCGCACGCCAGCGAGACCGTCGAGCTGTGGCTGGTCCGCCTGAGGAACACGACTGATGTCCCTCGCAGGCTGGAGCTCACCGGCTATCTGGAGTGGTGTTGCGGCGTCACTCCCGCACCCCGCCGCGAGTTTCACAAGCTGTTCATCGAGACCGCGTTCGACCCCGCGTTGCGCTCGGTCTTCGGCTGGAGCCGGATGTGGGACATCGGCTCGAAACGCTGGGGACACTGGAACACCGACTTCCCGTACGTCAGCGGCTTCGGTACGACGGAGTCCATCGCCGCGGCCGAGGGAGACAAGTCCGAGTTCCTCGGCCGCAACGGCACGTTGCGGGCGCCGGCGGCGCTGCAGCTCGACGAGTGGCGAGGGCTTTTCGGCGCGCACTTCGACCCGGTTGCGGCGATGCGGTCGGTGATCGAGCTCGCGCCGGGTGAGGAGAAGACGATCGGCTTCGCCATCGCCGTCGATTCTTCACGCGATGGAGCAGCCGATCTCCTCCGGCGCTGGCTCGACGTCGAAGCGATCGAGAGCGCTTTCGCCGAGGCCAAGCAGGCGTGGATCGAGAGGCTCGGGGAACATCGCATCGAGACCGGGATTTCGAGGTTCGATACGTTCATCAACGACTGGACGCGGTACCAAGCCATCTCTGCCCGCATCTGGGGACGGGCCGGCTATTACCAGCAGAGCGGTGCGTACGGCTTCCGCGATCAGCTGCAGGACTCGCAAGTCTGGCTGACCATCGATCCCGCGCGATGCCGCAGGCAGATCAACCTGCACGCGGAGCATCAGTTCGCCGACGGCTCGGTGTACCACTGGTGGCACCCGCTGTCGGAGCAGGGGCACATCACGAAGATGACCGATGACCTGCTCTGGATGTCGTTCGTGACGCCGAGCTACATCAGGGAAACGGGTGATTTCTCCGTGCTCGCCGATCGCGCACCGTTTCTCGACGAGGCCGAGCCGGCGCCGCTGGAGGAGCACGTGCGCCGCGCGTTCGAGCGGGTGTTTCGGCGGACCAGCGATCGCGGCCTTCCGTACATCGGCGCCGGCGACTGGAACGACGGCCTGTCCGCGGCGGGCCTCGAGGAGAAAGGAGAGTCGATCTGGCTCGCGCACTTCCTCGCCGGATGTCTCGGCGACTGGGCGGAGATTCATCGCCGCAGCGGGCGGGCGGAGTTCGCCGCCGATTACGCGCAGCGGCGCGAGCGGCTGATTGCGGCGATCAACGAGCATGGCTGGGACGGCGGCTGGTACTGGCGGGCCACGCTCGATGACGGCAGCCGCATCGGCAGCGCAGAGAATCGCGTCGGCCGGATTTACCTCAACGCGCAGACCTGGGCGATCCTCAACGACATCGCGCCCGCCGAGCGCGCCGCGGCCTGCATGCGCGCCGTGCGCGAGCATCTGGTCAGCGAGGCCGGCGCGTTATTGCTCGCGCCCGCGTACGACACGCCCGATGAGCGGATCGGCTACATCACCAGATACGCCGCGGGACTCCGCGAGAACGGCGGCGTCTACACCCACGCCGCGACCTGGGCCATCGCCGCGGCCGCAAAGGTGAAGGACGCCGATCTGGTCGAGCGCCTGCTCACGGCCATCGATCCGACGAACAAAGATCCCGAGCGCTACTGGGCCGAGCCGTACGTGCTTCCCGGCAACGTGGACGGTCCCGGCTCACCGCTCTACGGGCGCGCGGGCTGGACCTGGTACACCGGTTCCGCGGCGTGGCTGCATCGCATCGTTGCGGAATGGGTCCTCGGCGTGCGCCCGGATTGGGACGGCCTGCGCGTCGATCCCTGCCTGCCACCGTCCTGGCGCGGCGCGCGAATGAGGCGCCGCTGGCGCGGCGCAACCTACGACATCCGCATCGAGCGCGGCGGAGAAGCAACCGGACCGTTGCTGTTGCCTGTGCCGCGGGACGGCGAAAACCACGAGGTGGTGGTTCGGATCACGTAGGGCGGCCGTCCCGGCCGCAATCCGCCGGGCGGGACGCCCGGCGGTCACAGCGCGGCGCGAAACGCGCCGCGCGAAGCGGGCGGGACGCCCGCCGTACGCTTAAGGCTTCACCCAGCCCGCGAAGCCCATCTGGCCGTTCTCGATCTTAATCATCGCCACCGGCTTCACCGGATTGCGATCCGCACCCATGGTGATCATCCCTGAGACGCCGTCGTACGCCTTCGTCGCCGCGATCTGGTCGCGGATGGCCGTGCGATCGAGCGATCCCGCGCGCGTCGCGGCGGCGGCGAAGATCTTCAGCGCGTCGTAACCCAGAGCGGCATTCGCCTCGGGCTTCTTCTTGTGGCGCTGCTCGATCTTCGACACGAACTGCTGCACGAGCGGCCGCGGATCGCCGACGAAGTAGTGATCGGAAAAGTACGAGCCGTCGATCGACTTCCCGCCGATCTCGATGACCGTCGGCGAGTCCCAGCCGTCGCCGCCGACCATGGGAACGGTGATGCCGAGGTCGCGGGCCTGGATGGCGATCTGTCCGACCTCCGTGTAGAAGCCGGGGATGAACAGGACTTTCGGGTTACCGCGCTTGAGCGTGGTGAGCTGCGGCCGGAACTCTGTGTCACCGCCGGAGTAGCTCTGCGTGCCGGTGATGCGGCCGCCTAGGGCCTCGAATTCTTTCTGGAAGAACTGGCCGAGGCCGATCGAGTAGTCGTTCTTCTTGTCGATGAGGATCGCCGCGGTGTCGAGGTTCAGATTCGTTTTGACGAACGTCGCCAGGGCCTTGCCCTGGTAGGGATCGGTGAAGCAGACCCGGAAGATGTAATCGCCTTTCTCGGTGACCGCGGGGTTGGTCGATGACGGCGAGATCATGGGCACTTTCGAGCTCTGGCAGATCGGCGCTGCCGCGAGTGAATTGCTCGAAGAGTTTTCACCGATGATGGCGATGACGTTGTCGCTGGTGATGAGCTTCTCGACCACGTTCGCGGCCTGATCGGGCCGGCCCTGATCGTCTTCGATGACGAGCTTGATCTTCCGCCCCAGCACCCCTCCGGCAGCGTTGATCTCCTCGGCCGCGAGCTTCACGCCCTGGACCGTGGCATTGCCGAACGAGGCCTGATCTCCGGTCAGCGCTGCATACACGCCGACTGGAATATCCCCTGTTGCGTCTGAGGTTTGGGCTTCGCGGTCGGGGCGGCAGGCCGTTGCCACCAGAGCGATGGCTAGCAATAACAATCGAGCGGTTTTCACGATCGCGAGTTTACCCCGGCGCTCATCTGAAAGGATTGACCACAAATGCAGGCCAACGACATCCGCAAAGGCATCGTGATCGTGTTCGACGGAGACCTGTGCAAGGTGATGGAGTTCCGCCATCACACTCCCGGAAACCTGCGAGCAATGGTTCAGGCCAAGCTGCGGAACCTCCGTACCGGCTCGCAGTTCGAGCACCGTTTCCGCTCGAACGACGACATCGAGCAGGCGTTCATCACCCAGCACGAGATGGAGTACATGTACTCCGACGGTCACGCTCACCACTTCATGAACACGGAGAACTTCGAGCAGATCGAGATCAGCGAAGACGACCTGGGTGACGCCGCGGTTTGGCTCGAGCCGGGCGTGAAGCTTCAGGTGCAGTTCCACGAGACCCGCCCGATCGGCGTGGAGCTTCCCAAGACGCTGAAGGTGCGCATCAAAGAGACCCAGCCGATGGTCAAGGGAGCGACGCAGTCGTCGTCGTACAAGCCGGCCGTCCTCGAGAATGGCGTGACCGTGCAGGTGCCGCCGTTCGTGACGGAAGGCGAAGAGATCATCGTCGACCCGAGCGACAACCGGTACCTGGAACGCGCGCGCTGACCTCGGTGTAGTGTGGGCGTCCGCGCCTACCCCCGCCCGGAAGTAGGCGAGGACGCCCACACTACACGACGATGCCCACCGTCAACTTCCTCTGCCTCAGATGCGAAAAACGGCTTTCCCGTGAATCGGGCGAGCCGCCGCGCGTTTGCGAGCATTGCGGCGCGGACACATCGATCACCGCGCCTCCGGCCGGCGCGATCATCAGCCGCTGCGCGGCCTGCGATCACGATCAGCTCTACTTTCAGAAAGACTTCAATCGCACGACCGGTATCGCCCTGGTGGCCGTCGGCGCGGTCTTCGTCCCCTGGACCTGGGGCCTCTCCCTCCTCGGCGTCACCATCCTCGACTACATCGTCTGGCGGCTGGTGAAGGACGTCATCGTCTGCTACGAGTGCCAGGCCGTGCACCGCGGCTACCCGCCCAATCCCGAGCTGAAACCGTTCGATCTGGTGATTCACGACCGGCACGTTTACGGCGCGGCGCCACCAGGGGCGGAAGAAGGGCATTAAGGTTGTCTTGGCGGCCTTGGGCGTGGTCTGATCGCCCAGGTCCCATGATCCGAAAAAACCTCGCCCTTCTCGCGTTCACCCTGTTTCTCGCCGCGCCCGTTTTCGGTCAGACGTTCGTCTTCGATCTGCGCGGGAGCCAGGAAGTCCCGCCCGTTCCCAGCACCGCCACGGGCGGGTGTTACGGCGAGCTCAATCAGGGAGCCGCGACGTTCGCCATGACGTGCGTGCACAACGTCGTAAGCGCGACGGTCATGCACATCCATCGCGCCCCAGCCGGAGCGAACGGGCCGGTCGCCTTCGACATGGGCGATCCCTCGAGCGGCTTCGTCAGCGCGACCTGGACGGGCATGACCCCGGCGGACATCGCCGAGCTGCTAGCCGGCAGTCTGTACGTGAACATCCACACCGCCGGCCGGCCTGCCGGCGAGATCCGCGGACAGATTCTTCCGCGCACCATCGACACGGTGGCGTTCACCGCGGATGGGTCACAGGTCGTACCTCCCGGTGCCTCATCGGGCACGGCGAACTGCACGGCCAACCTGAATGACCCCGCGACCGCGCTGGACATCCAATGCACGCACAACGTGACCTCGCCGAACGCCGCGCACGTGCATGAGGCGCCGTTCGGCGTGAACGGTCCGATCGTCTTCACCTTCCCCAGCCCGGCCTCGCCTCTGAGCGCGAGCGTGCCCATGACGGCGCGGCTCATCGCGGATTTCGCGGCGACCTTCCTCTACCTCGACATTCACGCCGGAACGTCGGAAGAAGACGCTCAGGAGATCCGCGGCCAAATCGGACTGCCGCCGGCGGGCGCGTCGACGGGCACGGTCATCATCGAGAAAGCGACGTTCCCCGCGGGCGGCGCGAATTTCGGGTTCACGCAGACCATCACCGCGGTGCCATTCGTCCTCAACGACGGCCAGACCCAGACGTTTTCCAGCGTTTCTCCCGGCACGTACACCGTGACCGAAAACGATCCATCGTCGGGCGGATACACGCTCGCCGACGTCTCCTGCGACGATGCCGACAGCTCGGGCAACGTGGCCACGCGCACGGCGACGATTCAGGTCGCCGGCGGTGAAACGATCCGTTGCACGTTCCGCAACTTCGAGACCGCGCCCACCGATCAGCTCTTCGTCTTTCACCTCTCCGGCGATCAGGAAGTGCCGCCGATCGCGACTGCGGAGCGCGGCGGATGCATGGGGCGGTTCGATGCCGTCGCCAGCGAGCTTTCGCTGGTCTGCACGCACAACGTCGACCTGCCGACGGTGATGCACATTCACCGCGCGCCCGCCGGCGCCAACGGCCCGATCGCGTTCGACATGGGCGAGCCGACCAGCCCCGTCATCGCGACCTGGAGCGGCATGACTCCGGCCGACGTCTCGGACCTCCTCGGCGGCAACCTGTACGTCAACATCCACACCGCAGGCCGGCCGGCGGGCATCATCCGCGGACAGATCCTCACGCGCACGGTCGACATGGTGGCCTTCACCGCCGATTCGACCCAGGTCGTGCCGCCGGGAACGAACTCCGCGACCGCGAATTGCACGGCGGACCTGAGCAACAACGCCGACAACCTGGCCATCTCCTGCACGCACACCCTGGCCGCGCCCGATTCCGCGCACGTTCATCAGGGCGAGCGGGGAACGAATGGTCCGACGGTGTTCACCTTCGCTTCGCCGGCCAGCCCGATCAACCAGAGCATGCCCTTGACTCCGCGCCTGGTCGCGGACTTTGCGGCGGAGCTGCTCTACCTCGACATCCATACCGCCGGCGGCGAAGAAGCGTCCCCGCAGGAGATTCGCGGCCAGATCGCGACTCCGCTCGTGGTCGTCACCACCGGCACGATCCGCATCCGCAAGGCCACTTCTCCCGCGGGCGGCACCGGCTTCGGATTCACCGACAACATCCCTGGCTCCGGCGCGTTCACGCTCAACGACGGCGGCGTGCACACGGTTCTGAACGTGCCCGCCGGCACGTACACGATCACGGAGAGCGCAACTCCGGGATACGCGCTGACGGACATCCGCTGCGGCGACAACGACAGCGTCGGCAATCCGTTCACGCGAACGGCGACCGCGAACCTGCAGGCCGGCGAAACGGTCGACTGCACGTTCACGAATCTGCGCAACGTCGCTGCGCCGGCGCCGACCCTCTTCGTGTTTCACCTCTCCGGCGATCAGGAAGTACCCCCGACCAACTCCACCGCGCGCGGCGGCTGCTTCGGCCAGCTCGATCAGGCCGCGAGCACGTTCTCGCTGGTGTGCACCCACAACGTCGTCGGCGCCTCGATCACGCACATCCATCGCGCCCCCGCCGGCGCGAACGGCCCCATCGCCTTCGACCTCGGCGACCCGGCCAGCCCCATCGAAGCGACGTGGACGGGCATGACGCCCGCCGAGATCGCCGATCTGCTCGCCGGCAATTTCTACGTCAACATCCACACCAGCGGCCGCCCGGGCGGCGAGATCCGCGGCCAGATCCTGCCGCGCACCGTCGACACCTTCTCGTTCACAGCGGACGGCAGCCAGGAAGTGCCGCCGACCGATTCGACGGCAACCGGCACCTGCGGCGCCGACCTCTCCGACAACGCGTTCTCGGTGTTCGTCCAGTGCTCGCACAACGTCGACGACATCACCGACATCCATCTGCACGACGCGCCGCCGGGCATCGACGGGCCGATCATCTTCAACTTCCCGAGCACGAACACCTTCAGTGGTGACGTTCCGCTCACGCCGCGCCTCATCGCTGATTTCGCGGCGGGCTTCCTCTACGTGAACATCCACTCGGTCGATTACGACACGGGCGAGATTCGCGGACAGCTTCTCGGTCCCGCATTGCCCGCCGTCAACCTGGCGGTCGTGCCGACGGCCAGCGAGTGGGCGCTGATCCTGATGGCTCTGGGACTGCTGCTCGTGGCTTCGCGGCGCTTGATCTGATTCAAAGCGGCAGGTGGGCGCGTGTCGAAAGCCACGCGCCCAATACCTCGCCGATGATGACCGCGACGACGTCGACGTAGAGGATGCCCGTCGCGGCCATCGTCGAGCGCAGCTTCACCGTTCCCCAGACCATCGGATAGAGCGCGAGCGGACCGAGAAGGCCCCAGCCGGCGCGCATCCAGAAGAAGATGTCCTTCATCGCGTGAGGCACGAGGGCGACGACTCCCGCGACGAGGAGCACCTTCGCAATCGCCGCGACCAGCGTGGCAATGGTCAGCCGTTTCAGCGGATCGATGGCCATTCCTCGTACGACGAGGTACCAGTGGCCGAGGATCATGGCCAGGTTGACGCTGCCGAGGAGGGCAACGGAGGTGAGCGCGCCGATGATGCTCCAGGCGATGTGCGACGGACGAACAGCGGCGTGATACGCGGCGATCGCGGCGATGACGTACGCGACGCCGAGCAACACCGCGGACGCGCGGAAGATCAACCGCTTCGGATAACGCAGCACGAGGTAGACGAGAACCGTCAGGGCCACGATCGCGCCGTCGGCAACGGCGAGATCACGGCGTGCTGCCATCAGATGCGCGATCGCGGCGCTCAAAGCCAGCGCGCCGCCGATCAGGAAGATCATCCGGTAGAACTTCACGCCCGCGTTGCGGCGGCCGACCAGCGGCAGGAACAGATAGAGTCCGGCCGCGAGATCGATCAGGAAGAGTGCGAGGAGCATGCGACGGCGCGCATGGTAATGCGTCAGGCCGTGCCGATGCGGTTGATTCGCGCGCGGATGGTCATGTCCAGACGAAGCTCGGTCAGCTCTTCGAGCAACACCGCCGCGGTCTGCGTGCGATCGAAGACGCTCTTGCGCATCGCCTTGGTCACGATCTGATGCAGGCCGAGCGGCACGGACGGCGGCAGTGGCAGCGGCTCGCGCTCGACGATGGCCGCGAGCACGTCCATGACGTCGTTCCCCTCGAACGGCGCCTGCTGGGCGAGCATCTCGTACAGAACGACGCCGAGGCTGTAGATGTCGGAGCGGGTGTCGATGATCGGTTCGCCGCGGACCTGTTCCGGCGAGAGGTAGTACAGCGTCCCAACGAGCGGCCGACGGAGCGGGTCGGTTTCATCGGCACCGCCGGCCAGCGTTGCCACGCCGAAGTCGAGGACTTTCACGCAGCGATCGCGCCGGAGCATGATGTTCTCCGGCTTGACGTCGCGGTGAACGATCCACGATTCATGTGCGGCGACGAGCGCGTTGGCGACGCCGATCGCCGTATCGAGCACTTCCTCGACGGGCATCGGGCCGCGATACATCCGCTGCCGCAGGGTGTCCCCTTCGACGTATTCGGTGGCGATGAACTGCACGTCGTCGTGGCTTCCGACGTCGAGGATGGTGACGATGTTGGGATGGTTGAGCATCGCCGCGCAGCGCAGCTCGCGGTCGAAATGGCGGATGTCGCGATCGGCGGCGTCGCTGCGGCGCAGGACCTTCAGCGCGACCTTCCGCCGCATGACCGTGTCCTCAGCGAGATAGACCTCGGACGACCCGCCTCCGCCGAGGTGCTGAAGAAGGCGGTACTTGCCCACACGTAAGACACTCATGGATTTGAGCTGGGCACGGTACAGGTTCGCCCCCTCCACGTCGTGTGACGCTGCTCACTGCCCGAACGGGCACGCATGATGAACGACCCTCGATGCGATGAGCGACCACTGGCAGATGGTTACCAGCCTTCCAACGCCTCTTACCGTCAACAATCGCGAGTGGCACGTGCGTGTCGAAGGCGTCGAGCGCGATGACGGCACCTGGGCCGGACGGATCGTCTTCGCCGACGGCACGAGCATCCGCGTGACCGATCGCGAGACCAGCCAGCCCAATCGGGACGCCCTTGGGTACTGGGCCACGGGGCTGGAGGCGGTGTATCTCGAGGGTGCGCTGGGACGAGCGCGTTAGCGAACCACTTCGCTGGCCCGCACGAGCCGGAATCCCCGCGCCTTCAACCCCGGCAACACGTCGGCAAGCACCCGCAAGGTCACCGGATACGGATGACCGATCCCGATGGCCACGCCTCGCTCGTTAGCCGCATCGGCGAGATTCTGAAGCTGCTTCCGCACATTCGACTCGGTGGCGACGTCATCGAGGAACACGTGACGCGTCGCCGTGGGAACGTTCAACTCCCGGGCAACATCCGCGGCGATGGATCCGCCCGTGGTTCGCGAGTCGATGAAGTACATCCCCGGCGGCAGTGCGCCGATCACGCCGTTCATGACCCGGCGATCCATCGTCGCCCGCGAGCCCATGTGATTATTCACGCCCCGGGCGTGGGGAATGGCCTCGACGTTCGCGCGCGTGGCACGGGCGATCTCATCGTCGGACATGGACGTGAGGATCGCGTTCGCACCCGGCGTCTCGCGCCCCTTCGGTTCCATCGGCAGGTGACAAAGGATCTCGAATCCGCGCGCATTCAGTTTCTCTGCGAACTCCGCCGCCCGCGTGCCATTGGGAAGGATGGCCACGTTGACGTTCGGATCGAGGGTCATCACCCGGTCGAGGGGCTGACCGTCGAAGCCGAGGTCGTCGATGATCAAGACGATCCGTGCTCCGCCTCGCGCGTTAATGGGCTTGCGGGGCGTTTCGGGTTTCGGCGCGATCGTCGCGGCCTGGGATGTTGTTGGTTGCGGGGTTACGGGGTTTCGAGGTTTCGAGGTGGTGGCTGCTTCGGGTTCCGGTTCACCTCGTAACCCCGCAACCTCGTAACCCCGTAACACCAGGAAGATAGCGAGTCCCGCGACTGGTACCAATGTCAGCAGCGCAATCGTTTTGAACGAACTTCTTCGTTCATCCGGACTCACTTCGTGAACGCCCCCGCCGGTACCTCGGACGACACGGTCACGTCATCGAGGCGGATGAACTGGCCGCGGCCTTTGAACTCGCGGCGCGTGGAAAGCATCAGACCGCCGATGCGCCGGTAGTTCTGGAACAGCACCACCGACGGCGGATCCTCGGGCTTCGATCCTTCGAGCTTCATGTGCCACTCGTCGATGAGGCCCGTGTCCTTGTTGATCCACATCCAGTACACGTCGCCGGGCGTGAGGCCGACTCTGTCGAACGACAGGCGGACCACCTCGTGCGCGCGGCCGCAGGCGTCGGTCTTCTCGCCGTCGTAGGTCCGGGTCACGCCGGGATCGAACGCCTTGAAGCCCATCAGCAGCCAGTAGACGTCGTTGATGAAGCGGCGGTAGCCGAAGGTCAGCAGCTCGGACGGATCGGTCATTTCCTCGCCGTTTTTCCAGGCCCGCCCCTGCTTCGTGTTCACGTTCATGATCACGTCGACCTCCTGACCCTCGCGGTTCTTGCCGGAGACGCGGTAGTCGCCGGTGAAGCGGTCGTAGCGCTGGGGATAGGAGACGGCAATCTTCCCGTCCCGCTCGACGTTGAACGAGAACGCGAAGTAGCGGGCCTGATCCCAAGCCGGTCCGGCGAGCACGTCCATTGCACGGCGGGCGGCATCATCGGCGGTAGGCTGTCCGAGAGCGGCAGAAGCAGTGAGC
The DNA here is from genome assembly GCA_963822445.1 of uncultured Acidobacteriota bacterium. Lineage (GTDB taxonomy): Bacteria > Acidobacteriota > Thermoanaerobaculia > Gp7-AA8 > Gp7-AA8 > QHVT01. The sequence continues at coordinate 302,789 of CAWGHO010000001.1, forward strand.
AGAGCGAAGACGAGTGCACGAAACGACTTCATGGGAACAGTTTATCCCGCGCGCAGACGCGGGATCTCTTCGCGCACTTAGATAGTCCGAGCCACGATCCGCGTTCGTGCACCGGGAGATCCCGCGTCTGCGCGCGGGATAAACTCCAAAATCAACGTAACCCGAACATGACCAGCGAACGAATCGTGATTACCGGCATCGGCGCGCTGTCGCCGAATGGCATCGGACGGGAGGCGTATTTCGACGCCGTGAAGCAGGGCCGCAGCGGCATCCGCGCGATCACCCAGTTCGATCCGTCCGCCCTCCCCTGCCGCATCGCCGGCGAAGTGGACTTCGACCCGGCGAAGTGGGTCGACGCGAAGAATCTGCGGCACGTCTCGCGCGTGGTGCCGATGGCCATCGCCGCCGCGGACGAGGCCATGCGCGACGCGAAGCTCGACCCGAGCGCCGTCGATCTCGAAACGCGCCGGCAGATGGCGGTGATGCTCGGCTCCGGCGGCGGCGCGGTGGAGTTCAGCGAGCGGATGTACGAGCTCTGGTACAAGGGCGCGCTCAAACAAGCCTCGGTCTACTCCGTTCCCTCCGGCACCATCGGCACGATCGCCTCCGAGATCTCGATGGCTTACGACCTCCACGGCTACTCGCACCTGATCTCGACCGGCTGCACGTCATCGACGGACGCCATCGGCTACGCATATCGCAATCTCAAGCTCGGCGTCTGCGATTACGTGATCACCGGCGGCGCGGACGCGACGATCACCGAGGGGGTCATGACCGGGTTCTGCATCATGCGGATCGTCACCAACTCGCACAACGACGATCCGACCGCCGGCTCGCGTCCCTTCACCTCGAATCGCGATGGATTCGTGCTGGCCGAGGGGTCGTGGATGTTTGTCATGGAGCGGGAGTCGACCGCGCGGGCTCGCGGCGCGCGGATTTACGCGGAAGTCGCCGGATACGCGTCGACCTGCGACGCCTACCACCGCGTGCGCATGGATGATTCCGGCGAAGAGCCTGCGCGGGCGATGTCGATGGCCATGAAGGAAGCGGCGATCGATCCGACGGACGTGCAGTACGTGAACTATCACGGCACGTCGACCGATCTGAACGATCGCATCGAGACCCGCGCCGTGAAACTGGCCTTCGGAAAACATGCGACGAAGCTCGCCGGGTCAGCGACGAAGTCGATGATCGGCCATCCCCAGGGCGCGTGCGGCGCAGCCGGTGTGGCGGCGACGCTGATGGCGATCCGCGACGACACCCTGCCGCCGACGATCAATCTCGACACGCCCGACCCCGAGTGCGATCTCGACTACGTCTCCGACCTCGGCCGCCGGGCGAAGATCGACGTCGCGGTGTGCAACACCATCGCCTTCGGCTCGAAGAATTCGGCGCTAGTGTTGAAGCGCGTTTAGCACGGCCTCTTTGAACGTCCTGCTCATCGGCACTTCCCCGCCGTCGCGCAGCACGACCAGGTAATCGCCGGAGCGCGTAGTCTTCATCTCCGCGATCAAGCCGATGTTCACGATGAAGGAGCGATGCACGCGCACGAAGCGTCTGGGATCGAGACGCTGCTCGATCGCCGAGAGTGTTCCGCGCAGCAACGGGCTGATCTTCGCCGTGTGCAGGCGGACGTAGTTGCCCGCGGCTTCGAGGAAGCGGATGTCGTCCGCGCCGATGACGGTCAGCTTGCCGTTCGAGCCGACGATGAAGCGTTCGTCGTGTGACGCTCGCCGCGGCGTCCGCGCGTGAACTCGTCGCAAGGCCTCGGACACGCGGCGCTCGTCGATAGGTTTGAGGATGTAGTCGACCGCTTCCAGCGCAAATGCCTCGACCGCGTATTCGTCGTAGGCCGTCACGAACACCACCGCGGGCGGATTCTCCAGATCGCGCACCGCGGCCAGACCGTCGAGTCCAGGCATCTCGATGTCCAGGAAGGCCACGTCCGGCTTCAGGCGGCGCATCGCTTCGGCGGCTTCGGTGCCATTCGCGCATTCGGCGACGATCTCCACGCTGTCGCCGAGGGCGTCGCGCAACGCTTCGCGGGCCAGCGGCTCGTCATCGGCGATGAGGGCCCGCATCAGAGAGGGACCTCGATGCGGACGGTCTTTCCGTCGATCAGAAAGCGATGATTGTCGCCGTACAGGTTGCGCAGCCGGGAGCGTGTCGCGCCCAGCCCGATCCGCTCCTCTCCTTCACCGAACGGCGGACCGTCATCGATCACCTCGATCACCAGCCGCTTCTCCCGCCGCGCGCGAATGGTCACCGTGCCTCCGGCTTCGTTCCGCGTCGCGCCGTGCCTGACGGCGTTCTCGACGATCGGCTGCAGCATGAGCTCCGGCACGCTGCACTCATTCGCCGCGGGCTCGATGTCCCAGACGATACGCAGACGATCGCCGAAACGCACCTGCTCGATGTCGAGGTAGTGGCGCACGAGCTCGAGCTCCGCGGCGAGGGTGGTCGTCTGGCCGCCGCGGCGCAGGGCCACGCGCAGCAGCGACGCGAGGTCGCGCGTCACGCGCACCGCCGCATCGGGATCCTTCTTCACCAGCACCGCGATCGACTGCAGGGTGTTGAACAGAAAATGCGGCTGGATCTGCAGCTTGAGGATCTCCAGCTCGGCCCGAACCAGGTCGGCTTCGGCGGCGGCCCGTCGGCGCGACTCTTCCCGCAACCAGAGCAGCGCGACGATGGCGATGTAGATCAGCAGCGCGATTCCGGCGCGCTCCCAGAAGCGGTCGGCAAACGTGCGCGCGCTTCGCGTTGGATGAGCGAAGGCGAGCCACCATGCGCTGCATGCGGCATGCGCGGCGACGACGACAATCGATCCGAGAAAGAGCGAGAGCAGGCGATGCCGGCGCAGGCGAACGAGTCGATCGAGCACCGGCACCAGCGCGGCCCAGAGCAGATACGGGACGCCCTGCCAGACCAGCAGCCTCGTGAACGGCACGTCGCGCGGAAACATCCGCCGCGCAACGAGTGCCGAGCCCAGGGCACTCACCGTTGTCGCGTACGCGATGACGGCGAGGTCAATCCATCGCCGCTTCAAGCACGCTCCCGCGCGTAGTAGACGACCATGGCCACGGCGAGAATCCAGCCGGCGAACGTCGCCCACAACTGCCGCCACGGCGGCGGAAACATCACCAGCACGCTTCCTGAGAACGCCGCCACCGCACCCGAATATCCGCCGATCATTTTCACGATGTGCTCATACAACCAGAGGCGGGGCCGGAAGGGCCACGCGCGTGGAAAGAGAAAGCGGTAGACATCGTAGAACGCGTAGGCCGACGTGCCGTACGCCAGTGCGCGCACGACGGGGACGTTCTTCGTCACCTGCCCGCGCGCGAGGAGGTACGCGAGGTACGAGGCGACAGCGATGATGAGCAGCGTGACGATCCAGTCGAGCGCCTTCGCACGCTCCCCGTTCTTCCGGCGCAACACGCGCTCGCCGGAAAACACGCCCATGAGCGCCGCCGCGGTCAGACCGGCAAAGTACGCGTTGAATTTGATGATGGTCATCAGCGTGGCCGTGCCGAGGACGAAGGTCATGAGCCACTGGAAGGCGCGACCGGCCCGGCGATGGAGGATCGATCGCGACCGCACCGGCTTCGGCACGGAGACCGCCATCGTTCCGGCGAGGACGGCCAGCGTTCCGGCGATGATGTGAATCACGAGAAGGGTTCGCATGTGCGGACCTTACGGGCCGCAACTCCTTCAGGTTAGAGGGTTTGGGACGAAACGCAGGCAGGCGGGACGAACCGCCGTTAAACTGCGATTCATGCTCACGCCGCGACGCATCGAGACCGAGGAACTGCTCGACGAGCACGACGCGCCGCGCGAGGACATGGAGCGCTCCCTCCGCGACCTCCGCCGCATCAACAAGTACCTCGGCGGCATCGGCATCTACCGCCGCCTGCTTCGGCGCTTCACTCCCCGCTCCATCCTCGACATCGGAACCGGCACGTCCGACGATCTCGAAGCCGTGCCGCACATCCCGCTGCGCATCGGCCTCGATTTCAAGATCGATCATCTCCTCTACATGCGAAACGGGTCGCGCGTGCGGCGCGTGGTCGGCGACGCAACGCGGCTTCCTTTTCGCGAGGGCGCGGTCGACGTCGTGACCTCCGCGCACTTCTTCCACCACTTCTCGCCCGACGGAAACGTGACCATTCTTCAGGAGGCAATGCGCGTCGCGCGGCAGGGCGTGACCGTGAATGACACGCGCCGCCATTACGTCCCGTTGCTGTTCGTGCTGCTGCTGTCGGCGCTGCGGCTCTTCGGCAGGATCACGCGCTACGACGCGCCGGCTTCGGTGCGGCAGGCGTACACGCTGGCCGAGGCGCGGGCGATTGCGGAGCGGGTGCGGGGGGCGAAGTACGAGATCGTGCGCATGTGGCCGTTCCGGCTGGGCATTCTGTTGTGGAAGACGTAGCCATCGTCGGTGGAGGCCCGGCCGGCTCGACGCTGGCCGCGCTTCTCGCCTCGCGCGGCGTCAGCGTTGCCGTTTACGACCGCGACAAGTTTCCGCGCGACAAGCTGTGCGGCGAATTTCTGTCGTACGACGCGTTGCCGGTTCTCGACGCGATGGGCGTGCTCGAAGCGATCGACACCGCGAGCGCGCCGCGGATCACGCGCTGCCGCGTCATCGGCGCGCGGACTTACGAGTTCGCGTTGCCTCATGCCGCGCGCGGAGTCTCGCGTCTGTTTCTCGATGATCTCCTGCTCCGCACCGCCGCGCGCAACGGAGCCATCGTGCGCGATGGCGTCACGGTGACTCGCTTCGAAGAGCTCAACGCGCGCGTGGTCGTGGGCGCGTGGGGACGCTGGGGACGCTTCGACCAGCAGCTCGATCGCGCATTCGTCCGCGATCGCTCGCATCGCAATTTCGGCTTCAAGCGCCATTTCACCGGACCGGTCGCGGACGCGATCGACCTCTACTCCTTCAACCGCGGCTACCTCGGCGTGAACGCCGTCGAAGGCGAGATCACCAACATCTGCGGTCTCGTGCATGCGTCGCGGCTCAGCGGACACAAAGGGCGGTGGGACGCGTTCGTCGACACGATCCGCGAGGAAGAACCGCGACTCGACGAGCTCTTCGCGCGTTACGAGCCCGCGCAGGAGACTTACCTCTCGTCGGAGCCGGTGATCTTTCGCGCACGCGCGGCGGTGGAAGGTGGCGTGTTCATGATCGGCGATGCGTCGGGCGTCATCGATCCGCTCACCGGCAACGGGATGGCCATGGCCATTCAGTCGGCGCTGCTCGCGGCACCGATCATCCTTCGTGCGCTGGAAGGCGCGTCGGTCGAAGAGGAGTACCGCGCGCTGCACCGCCGCTTCTTCGCGAAGCGCATCGCTTGGAGCCGCCGCGTCGCCTTCCTGCTTTCGCGTCCGCGGCTCCTCGACGCAATGCTGGCCGCGATTCGATCGCCGAAAGCCGGCGAGCTCTTTCTGCGCCGCACGCGCGCGTCGCGAGAAGAGGTGCTGCGGCTCGCCGAAGCGTGGTTCTGCTAGAGTTTCCGCTTCATGCCGCCGCTCCCCGAAGGCGAGTTTCTCCTTCCCCTGTTCCCCCTGCCGAACATCGTCTTCTTCCCCCACACGCGCCTGCCGCTGCACGTTTTCGAGCCGCGGTACCGGCAGATGGTGAAGGACGTCCTCGACACCGATCAGCGTTTCGGCATCGTGCTTCTGAAGCCGGGCTGGGAGCGTGAGTACTTCGGCGCGCCGGGCGTGTTCGAGCTGGGCACGATGGGAACGGTCGAGCAGGCGGTGCCGCTCGAGGACGGCAAATACAACATCGTCGTGCGCGGCGATGTCCGTTTCCGCATCCTCGACGAGGTCTCGAGCGTTCCATATCGCACCGCGAGGGTCATCGCCGAGCCGGAGCTGAACCGCCAGCCGGAGAAAGCGTACGAACAACGCGAATGGCTGGCCGATCTGTCGCGGCAATACCTGAAGTACCTGCCCGATCAGACCGCGGTGCCGGAGATCGAGACCGTCGATCTCGACGCGCTGACGAACGCGCTGATCATGTCGCTGAATCTCGACGTGCACGAGAAGCAGAAGCTGCTGGAGGCGTCGGATGTGATCGCGCGGGCCGAGGCGATCGGAACGGAGCTGGCGAACCGGATCGAGAGCCTGCAGTTTCTGGCGCCGTTCCGGAAACCGAGCGACCCGAGTAGGAATTGAGTCGTTAGTCGTTAGTGATTAGTCGTTAGTAGAACGCGCAGCAACCAGCGGTTCCGTCTACTAACGACTAACCACTAACGACTAATCACTCGCTCTTGATCTCCACGTCCCGCTCGCACACCAGATTTCCGCCCCAATACCCTTCCAGCCTGTACTTGCCGGCCTTGGGCGGGGTGGGAATGGTCAGCGTGGCGATCTTCAGACCAGCGGCATCGCGCTGCACGACGGCAACTTCCTTTCCCTTGTCGTCGAGCACCTTCACGCTCACGCGAAGACCGGCCGGCGCTTCCTTCAGCCACATCGAAAAATAGATCGGGTCTTTCTTGCCGAACGAGGTGCTCGCTGTGGACACCGCGCCGTTTTCGCCGAGGATCGAGCCGGTGTAGCACTGGGGGACGACGGAGAGCGGAAGGAGGATGACCTTGTCCACGTCGGCGTTCTTCATGTCCTGAGGCTTGCCCTCGAAGGCTGTGACCGTCGATGTCGGCTGAGGCGGCGGTGGAGCGGCGACCTCTTTGCGGCAGGCGAGAAAAACGAAGGCGAGGAGGATGGCGGAGCAGGACGTCATTCGTGCCATGTCAGTAGTGTACCTATGCCGCGGGCTCGCGAAAGATCGTGTCGTGCGGCCGCGACATCTCTTCGGCCGGCCGGCCGGCCGTGTAGTAGTAGAGCGAGACCGACTTGCGGGTCACCCCGTCCGGCGCGGCCAGCGGATGCGGATGGCCGTGATACGACGTGTCCGTAGTCGAAAAAATCACCGTGCGATTGAAGAGCGGCGCGATCCGCTTCCGGCACTCGGTCATCGAGTCATTCCAGAGCTCGAGATGCCCGCCCCACTCCTCGCGCCAGCCCTTGTTCAGGTAGATCAGCATGTTCGCGCGGCGATCGACTTTCAGCTTTGGATGCACGTTGAAATCGGCGTGAATTTTCAGGAAGCCTCCCGGCTCGATCTGATGCAGTCCGCCGCCGCCAAAGTACGGATCGGGAATCAGCCCATCCATGCCCGTGACCGCCTCCAGCCAGAGCAGCATCTCGAAGCCGTTCATCGCGTCGAGAAACGCGCGGACGTTCGAAGTCACCACGCTGTCCTCGTGGTAGTAGCCGAGCTTCTTCTCAAGAGGCGACTCGAACCGGCGCCAGCGCATCTGCTCGGGCGTGGGGAACTCGGCGAGCACGCGCTCGAGATCGGCATCGTCGAAAAGGCCGTCGATGACGATGTGCGGAAAGGGATCGCCGTTCGCGTACTGCTCGCGAAGCGAATGCGGTTCGTAATTGAGCTTCACCGGCGCCATGTCGACTCGATCATAGAATGCGCGCCGTGCCGGAGCCGCTCCCCTACCGCGATTTCTACTACCCGCTCAACGTGTTCATGCACATCCTCACCGCCGAGGAGGGGGGCGTCGAGTATCTGCACTACGGATTGTTCGAGCGGGAGGATGAGCCGATCGCCGACGCACAGGAGCGCTCGACGCGGATGCTGCTCGATCGCCTGCCGCCGCCGCCCGCCCGTCTGCTCGAAGTGGGAATCGGGCTGGCGACGACCCTGAATCGGCTGCTGTCGATGGGGTACGACGCGGTCGGGATCACGCCGGATGAGAAGCAGATCGCCATGGCCCGCGCGCGTTACGGCGATGGGATTCCCGTGCAGTGCGTGGGTTTCGAGGCCTTCGAAGCGAGTGGAACCTTCGACGCGATCGTCTTCCAGGAATCGTCGCAGTACATCGACTCCGAAGCGCTCTTCGCGAAGGCGGATGGGCTCGCGCCGCTGGTGATCGTCCTCGATGAATTCGCCATGCAGCCGCTCGACACGCCCGGGGCGCTGCGCACGCACGCGTCGTTCCTCGAGGCGGCAGCGCGTCACGAGTTCGACGTTCTCGAAGATCTCGATCTCTCGAAAATGGCCCCGCCGACGGTTCGCTATTTCATCAAGCGTTTACCCGCGCACCGCGAGCGCCTGATCGCCGACCTCGGCCTCACCAATGAACAGGTCGATGAGTTGATCGTGAGTGGGGAGCGATACGTCGAAAGGTATGTCGAAGGCGTGTACGCCTACAGATTGTTGCGTCTCGCGAAAACGCAATCCCGGCACATGAAATCCGCCGGCGCTTCTTCGATCCCGTAGATCCACTTCCGCATCTTCGCCAGCTCATCCCCCTCCAGCACCTCGGCGATGCTGTTCTGCGTGAGATCGCCGACGACGTAGTTCTCGTCATAGTCCTCGCAGCAGAGCACGCACTTGCCGTGCGGAGTGATGTGGAGATGCTGGAGCGGACGCGAGCCGACGTTGTCGCAGCCGGCCAGGCGCTTCTCGCGATCCTGCGCTTTCATTCCGACGTCCAGCCAGCCGGCGCGGTCCATCACCACGTGGGCCTCGACGACGAAACGGCTGCCAGCGAAGCGGTCGCGGATCGATTCGAAATCCTGCTGATGCTCGTCGTCGCCTTTGCCGAGGACGACGATCTTCATCTCGTTCGCGAGAGGGCGGTCCTTCATGTAATCGAGGTTGCGCAGGACGACCGTCAGATGATCCTCACCGCGATCCTTCTGATACCGCTCGCGGTCCAGCGTCGACAGGTTGATGCAGAGATAGCGCAGCGGACCGCTTTCGATCAGCGCGTCCGTTTTCGCGGGGGTGAAACCGGAGCCGTTGCTGAGCACCGCGACTGGCAGGCCCTTGGCGAAGAGCGTCTGACAAAGCTCGACGAAGCGGCGATCGACGGTCGGTTCGTTGTAGCTCTGGAGAAAGACCGCTTCCAGGGTCGGGATGGTGGTCAACTGATTGACGATGCTGTGGAACATCTCGTCCGGCATCGCGTAGTCCTCGCGCGGCGCGATCGAGACCGGGCAGAAGTAGCACTTCTGATTGCAGGTCGTGGTCGTCTCCAGCGAGACCACCTTCAGACGATGCTTACGGGACAGGTCTGCATCGGCGGCGACGAGCCAGCCTTCCGCCTCGAGAGCCGCGTTCGATTCACCGGTCGACTGGAAGTGCCGGAAAAGCGCGTACGCCTCGTCCGCCGGCGTCAGAGCGCGGTCGCTGAGCGGGTCGTAAACGCGGTCCGCGTCGATGTGGAGAAACGGGCTGGGACGAACCATTGCGGTGAGTACGAGACCTGAGTGCGATGCGTCTAACGCTCTGAACCCACAGCCTCTTCCGCGTATCATGCGCCCCGCAATGGCGATCGCGGTCCTCTTCCCTCGAAACGATCACCCCGCGATCGAGGAACGTTACGCGAGCTGGCAGTCGCAGATGCGCCTGCGCCGCGGCTTCGAGCACGCGAAACTCGAGTTTTACGACGTGCATGAGGCCGCCGGGGACGTCGTGGACAGCGTCGAGGAGCCGCATGTCCTGGTGGTCACCGATCCGCTGGTCGTGACGTCGTTACGCGTCGGCGCGAAGCTTCGGAATGCGCTCGAATCGAGCGGCGCCGCGGCCGCGGTCCCGGTCACGAATGAGACTCGCCATCCGCGGCAGCAGCGCGTTCCGCCGGCGCAGTATCTGACGTTGCGGGAGCTGGAAGAGGCCTTCGAGAAGGCTTCAGGCACGGCTGAAATGGTGACCTGGGATGAGTCCGATCCCGGCGTCTACCTCTGTAAGCGGGAAACTCTCGCTGGCGAGCGAGCTCAACTTTGGCGGGCGCTTCGCGGCCGCAACGTGGTCATCGATCCCACGACTTACGTCCACATCTGGAGTCCGATGCGGGCCCAGGTTCGCGACGATCTCCTGCTCTACATCCCCCTCGACGCCCGCTCCCTGCTCGAGCTCGGCTGCGGCGAGGGCGGTCTCGGCGCCCTGGTCAAGGAGCGCCAGAAATGCCGCGTGGCCGGCATCGAGCTCGATCCTCACGCCGCCGCGATCGCCCGCAAGAAGATCGATGACGTCTACACCGGCGACGTCCGCCACATCGTCGAGATCCTTCACGACAAGTTTGACTGCATCGTGGCCAGCGAGATCGTGGAGCACGTCGACGATCCCTGGTCGCTGCTCGCCGAGCTGCGCGACGTCACGGCGCGTGGCGGACGGCTGGTCATCAGCATCCCCAACATCGCCAACGCCTCGATCGTCGGCGATCTGCTCCGCGGCCGCTTCGACTACACCTACATCGGCCTCGCCTGCGCCGGCCATCTCCGCTTCTTCACCCGCGCCTCGATCGAGGATCTGCTGGAGATCGCGGGCTGGAAGGTCGAGGCCATCGTGCCGCAGCGCGCGGTGGTCTCTCCGCAGGCGCAGGCGCTCGTCGATTCGCTGAAGAAGAGCGGCGTCGCGTTCGACGAGAACGAGCTGCTGGCGACGGGCTATTACGTCGTGGCCCGGAACGAATGAAGCCGCTGAAGATCACCTACCTGATGGAAGACACCGAGCTGTCCGGCGGACAGCGTGTGCAGCTCGTGCACGCGGACGCGCTGATCGCGCGCGGGCACCGCGTGCGAATCGTGACCAAAGGGCTCCCCGTGACCTGGCGCCGTTCCCGCGCGGAATGGATTTACGTCGATCACTTCTCCGAGTACGACGCGCGCGACGAGGACTTCATCGTCGGCACCTTCTGGCTGACCCTCGAAGCCGCCCACAACCTCGGCGGCACGCGCGCTGTCCATTTCTGTCAGGGCTACGAGGGATTCATCTCCGCGTATCAGCCGATCCTTCCGCGGATCGAAGCCGCGTACTCGCTGCCGTTGCCGAAGCTGGTCGTCGCGAAATCGCTGGTGCCGGTCTGCCAGAAATTCACCGAGGACGTGACCTACATCGGCCAGGTGGTCGAGGATGAGTTTTATCGACCGGCGACGCCGCGCGAGCATGAACCGCTGCGGGTGTTGTTGTGCGGTCAGTATCAGGCGGATTTCCGCGGCATCGACGACGGCTACGGCGCCGTCGCACACGCCCGCTGGTTTCATCAGAAGCTCGATCTCATTCGCGTGTCGTCGTGGGCACCGTCGCGCGAGGAGCCTCTGGAAAGCGTGCAGGAGTTTCACGTCGCGCTGACCACTGACGAAATGACTCGGCTCGTGCACTCATGCGACGCGTTGATCGCCCCGAATCATGCGGCGGAAGGATTTGGACTTCCCGCGGCGGAGGCGATGGCCGCCGGGCTGCCCTGCGTTTTGACGTCGATCCCTTCGTTCCTCTCCTTCGATGAGAGGCATGACTACGCGCTCTTCGCGCCGCAGGAAAACGCGGTGGAGCTGGGCGAGCGGCTGATCGAGCTGCTCAGCGACTTTGATCTGCGCGAGCGGTTGCGCGCACGCGGCCGGGAGGTCGCCGAGCAATGGCGTGTCGAGAACGTCGCGGACCGGTTGGAGCAGTTCTTTTTCAGCCGTACACAGCGCTGAAACATCTCGCGGATACGATTCGCAGTCATGCGAAAGACAGCGTTGTGTCTCGCCTTCATTCTCGCTTCCGCCGCGATCGCCCAGCCGCGGCCGCAGGACGAAGTCGCGGTCCTTAAAGTCAAAGGTACGGAACGGACCATCGTGCGGAAGAACATCGCCTACGACGGCGACTTGACCCTCGATGTCTACCGCCCCGCCGATGCCACCGGTGTTCTGCCTCTGGTGATTTTCGTGAACGGCGTCGGCCTTCCCGATCTGAAGGAGTGGGGCCAGTACACATCGTGGCCGCGACTCGTGGCGACGCGCAGCATCGCCGCGATCACCTATCAGACCAGCAGCGGTGAATCGGCGGAAGCGCAGACCGAGGCGCTTTTGAAATACGTGCGAGCGAATGCGGCTGCGATGAAGATCGACGCGAGCCGCATCGCGCTGTGGGCCTGTTCCGCGAACGCGCGCGTGGCGACGTCGCTGCTCGCCAAACATCCGAAGGCCGACTTCCGCGCCGCCGCGTTCTACTACGGAATCATGAGCACGCCGCCCGCCCAGCCGGACGTGCCCGTGTTCATCGCCAGGGCGAACCTCGACGTGCCGATGATCAACGGCTCGATCGATCGCTGGGTCGCCGAGGCGGTTGCGCTCGATGCGCCGGTCACGCTGATCACCTATCCGCAGGGCCTGCACGGGTTCGACGTGCGGCAGGACACGGCCGAGGCGCGGGACATCATCCGGCAGACCCTCGATTTTCTGCAGTTTCACCTGACCAATCCTCGCGCGCCGCGCACCGAGCCGATGTCGCTTGCGCAACTGCAGAAGCTCGTGGCCGGCTCGGCACCCGCGGCCGCGACCGCGAAGCTGAATGAGATCCGCAAGACGCATCCGCAGGCCTTCGTCCTCCAGGAACAGGTCCTCAACGGCCTCGGCTACTCGCTGATGGGCGAGCGCAAGTTCGAGGACGCGGTGAAGATCCTCGAGCTTACCGTCGAGCTGAATCCGGAGTCGCCCAACGCGCACGACTCGCTCGGCGACGCTTACGAAGCCGCGGGCCGCACCGCCGACGCGATCGCCGCGTCCGAGCGCGCCATCGCGTTACTGGACAAGGTTCCCGAGGCGCGGCGGGCGGCGATCCGGAGCAGCGCGGAGGAGAAGCTGAAGCGCTTGAGGAAGTAAGATCGCGGGATATGGCGAACCATCGCGCCACATCCCGCCGATTCACCGTTTCAACCTCTCCATCCGAGATCGCCCGTCAGGAAGTCGAAGATGCGCTGGCCGCGACGCCGTCGGAAAGAATGGAAGCTCTCATCGCCCTGCTCGACGCGGCGTACGAACTTTGGGGTGTGAGAGGATTCGACCGTGACCACGTCTCTCAACAACGAAGGCGTGGCCTATGTAGTGATCGGCGGGATAGCGGTCCTGGCGCACATCCCTTACCGAACGACGCGTGACCTCGATGTCCTGATCGAGCCGACGTTGGCCAATGCGATGAAGGCACGACGAGCCGTCGCGGCCTGGGGTTCATTTGATCCTGCTTACTCCGCCGAGGAATTCATCTCTGGCAACATCCTCTCGTTTGGTGGGCTTCTACGGGTCGAGAGTCACAGCCGCGTTCCCGGTGTGGAGTGGAGCGACGTGTGGAACGGCCGGGTCGAGAGCGAGTTACTTGGAGTACCAACTGCATTCGCCGGGGTGAATGAGCTCATCCGCGGCGCGCATCTCGCATCGGGTTTGCCCGGCGCACGTGAGATTGTGAAAGTTTTCCCAATTGCATAAAATCGCCGCCCCACCGAAGTGGTTCAGCGCCGCACCGAAGGCAAGCGCTTCCATCGAGAACACTTATGCCAGTCAAGACGATTGAACGAGCCGACTCGATCATCCCTCGCAAAACGGGCTACGCGCCCGGCGAAGGAGCCGAGAAAGGCCTCATCACCCTCCCCGGAGAGGCCGATCGCGAGGTCGACGACCTCGGCAGCGGGACCTACCTCACCACCAGGCTCGACGCCGTCGTCGACTGGGCCCGCGGCAACTCGCTCTGGCCCCTGCCTTTCGGCACGGCCTGCTGCGCGATCGAGTTCATGTCGATGGTCTCGTCGCACTACGACATCTCCCGCTTCGGCGCGGAAGCAGTGCGCTTCTCCCCGCGGCAGGCCGATCTGATCATCGTGGCCGGGACCATCGTCGACAAGCTCGCGCCGGTGCTCAAGAAGATCTACGACCAGATGCCCGAGCCGAAGTACGTCATCGCCATGGGCGCCTGCGCAACTTCGGGCGGCTTCTACCGCGCTTACCACGTCGTGCAGGGCATCGACGAGATCATCCCCGTCGACATCTGGGTGCCGGGCTGCCCGCCGACGCCGGACGGTCTGATGTACGGCATCCTCAAACTGCGCGAGAAGATCCAGCGCGGGGAGATTCGGCGCGGATGAGCACCTTAACGAAGTTCAGCGCCATCCCCTACACCGGCCCCGCGCCGACCAACCGCGCGCCTTACGTTCCTGCGGATGCGCAGCTCATGGACGCGCGCGGCGCCGAGATCTCGTCGAGGGTCCCGAACCTCGTTCAGGAAACCACCCAGGACCTGCCGACGTTCATCGTCGACAAGGCGAACATCATCGGCGTCCTGCAGGCCCTTCACGATCATCCCGAGCTCCAGTTCACGATGCCGCTCGATCTGTTCGGCGCCGACTACCCGAATCGCGAAAAGCGGTTCGACGTCATTTACCAGCTCTACTCGCTGCAGAACAATGAGCGCATCCGCCTCAAGGTCCGCGTCGCCGAAAACGAGAACGTTCCCACCAGCGTCCACGTGTTCCAGGGCTACGACTGGTACGAGCGCGAAGTCTTCGACATGTTCGGAATCAAGTTCGACGGGCATCCGAACCTGCGCCGCATCCTCACTCACGATGAGTTTCAGGGCCACCCTCTGCGCAAGGACTACGACGCCGCGCAGCGCTGGCTGCTGACCGACGGCGGCATCTCGAAACTGGTTCCGAAGATCGCTCCCGAGTTCGTGCAGGAAGAAGAGGACTCTGATTTCGAGCGCGTGACGCTGAACCTCGGCCCGTCCCATCCGGCGATGCACGGAACGCTGCGCGTGGTCGTCACGCTCGACGGCGAGACCATCGTCGGCACCGAGCAGGAGATCGGTTACCTGCACCGCTGCTTCGAGAAGATGTCCGAGACGCACACCTATCAGCAGGTCATCCCGTTCACCGACCGGCTGAACTACTGCTCGGCGTTCATCAACAACGTCGGCTACTGCATGGCCGTGGAGAAGATGCTCGGCATCACCGCGCCGGAGCGCGCGCAGCACGTCCGCCTGATGCTGTCCGAGTTCTACCGGATCGCGGACCACATCGTCTGCATCGGCACGAACCTTGTCGACCTCGGCGCGCTCACCAACTTCTGGTACCTCTTCCAGCCGCGCGAAGAAATCATCGCGCTGGCCGAGTCGTGCAGCGGCGCGCGTCTGCTGCCGACCTACCTGCGCATCGGCGGACTGGCTGTCGACCCGCCGGCCGACTTCCTCTCGAACTCGCAGAAGATCGTGAACATGCTTCCGAAGTTCGTCGACGAAGTGGAAGCGCTGGTGATGAAGAACCGCATCTTCCGCGAGCGCGTGGAAGGCGTGGGCGTGCTGTCGCAGAAGGATGCTATCAACTTCGGCTTCACCGGTCCCTGCCTGCGCGCGACCGGCGTCCCGTATGACGTGCGCAAGTCGAACCCCTACCTCGGATACGAGACGTACGACTGGGACGTGCCCATCGCCGACGGTGGCGACACGTACGCCCGGTTCCTGGTGCGGTTCGAGGAGATGCGCCAGTCGCTGCGCATCATCCAGCAGGCCATCAACCGCGGCCTGCCGCCCGGCCCGGTCATGGTCGACAACCCGTACGTGGCCCTGCCGCCGAAGTCCAAGGTCTACAACGAGATGGAATCGCTGATCTACCACTTCAAGCTGATCATGCACGGCATCCAGCCGCCGGTCGGCGAGACGTACTTCCAGGTCGAGGGCGGCAACGGCGAAGTCGGCTTCTACATCGTTTCCGACGGCACGAAGAACCCGTATCGGGTTCGCGCGCGGCCGCCCTGCTTCCCCATCTTCGAAGCGTACGGAAAGATGATCACCGGACAGACGATCCCCGACGCGATCGCGACTCTCGGGTCGCTCAACATCATCGCCGGAGAACTGGACCACTAACCATGGCGCTTACTCGCGTATCCCCCGGCGTGGTCAAGGTCGAGCGTGAAGCGATGACACTGGCCGAGCGCATCTACCTGCCGCAGGTCATCGGCGGCATGCTCCGCACGATCAAGCATCTGTTCAAGAACCTCTTCAACATGAAGGGGCTGCCGATCATCTCGTATCCCGAGGTGAAGCGCGTTTACTCGGAGCGCTTCCGGGGACGGCACATCCTCACCTCTCGCGAAGACGGCACCACGCGCTGCGTCGCGTGCTACATGTGCTCGACGGCCTGCCCGGCGGAATGCATCACCATCGAGGCCGGCGAGGACGAGCGCACGCGCGAGAAGTTCCCCGTGCGCTACGACATCGATCTGCTGCGCTGCGTGTTCTGCGGCTACTGCGTCGATGCGTGCCCCGAGGATGCGATTTACATGACCCGCGATTACGAGATGGCGATCGACACGCGCGCACGCGCCGTGGTCGGTCTCCGCGATCTGGTCGTGCCGCCGAACTTCCCGGTCGGCCCGATGGGCTGGCGGCCGTACTACGGCGCGATGGACAAGCGCGGCACCGCGGGCGGCACGGGACTCGGACAGCCGCTGCGCGAAGCGCCGTACGAGGATGATGCGCCGCCCAATCCGGATCTGTTTCGCGGCGGCGCGGCCTGAAGCCGGATATCATCGCCCGTCCCCATGAAACCGCTCGAGACCACGGTCGAAGAGGTCCTTCGCAAGGCCATCCAGTCTGAAGTCGAGACGCGGGTGTACTACCAGAAGCTCGCCGAACGAGCCGCGACGCCAGCCGTTCGCGCGCGCCTGCTGCAGCTCTCCGATCTGGAGCTCGTGCACCGCGCGAAGATGGAGCGGAAGTACCGCGAGATGGTCGGCCAGCCGCCTCCGCCGCCCGAGCCGGTCGCGATCGAGATTCCACCCGAAGTAGCCAACCTTGACATGACCCGCGCGCTGAAGAATGCGCTGGAGCGGGAGCGGGACTCGGAGAGTTACTTCCGCTTCATGGCCGAGCGCGTCCCCGGCCACACCGAGCTCGGAAAGCTTTTCATGGAGCTGGCCGAGATCGAGTGGAAGCACAAGACCGAGTTGCAGGCCGAGTACGACGCGACCGGCGATCCGGACAAATTCCTCTTCGAGATCTAGGCGGGCACGGCCCGCAGCGCTGGTTGCTGCGCAGGACGCACGTGCGGCTGCCAAGTCGGTTTGAGTCGCGCAGCCGCCAATTTCGAACCGACTTGGCAGCCGTACGTGCGCTCTGCGAAGCAACCCACGCAGCGGCGCGTCGCCGCAAAATTCAGAAGCCCGATGGCGCTACGCGCGCCACCGGGCTGTCTGCTCTCTCTCATACAACACGCTGCCGGTTCTCGATACGGCACCGCTGTACTTGAGTTGTCATCCTAAGCACCCGTGGTCAGCGGGCCGGTGGTGCGCCATAAAAAAACGGTGAGTCGATGCGGGTCTGGCCGCGTCACGTGAGTCCCTCATACGGACCCCGTCAGAGAAGCGTGAAAGGCTACAATTCGCCTCCCATGCCGCTCATCTATCTCGACAACAACGCCACGACCCGCGTCGCCGACGAGGTCATCGCCGCGATGACCCCCTTCTACCGCGAGCACTACGGCAACGCCCACGCGATCCACTCCCTGGGCCGCCGGTCCCACGACGCGGTGGAAAGCTCTCGCGCCGCGGTGGCCTCGCTCCTCGACTGCGAGGCCTCGGAGGTCATCTTCACGAGCTGCGGGACCGAGGGGAATGCGATGGTCATTCGGGGCCTGGTCGATCGGAATCCCGAGCGGCGGCAGGTCGTCACCACGTCCGTCGAGCATCCGTCTGTCCTCTCGCTGCTGCGGTCGCTGGAATCGGCGCGCGTCATCGGGCTGACCATCGTGCCCGTCGACACAAATGGTGAGATCGATCTCGATGCGATGACCCGCGCCATTGACGACAAGACCCTGCTCGTCTCGGTGATGCTCGCCCAGAACGAGACCGGCGTCCTGCACCCGGTGGCGAAAATCGCGGAGCTCGCGCATGCGCGCGGCGCGCTGATGCATGTCGATGGCGTCCAGGCGGCGGGCAAAGTCCCGGTCTCGCAGCGCGACCTCGGCGCGGACTTCATGACCATTTCAGGCCACAAGTTCCACGCGCCGAAAGGGATCGGCGCGCTGACCATCCGCCGCGGCCTCGGCCTGAAGCCGTTGTGGCTGGGCGGCGGGCAGGAGCTCGGATTTCGCTCCGGAACCGAGGCGGTGCCTTCGATCGTCGGGCTGGCCACGGCGGCGCGGCTCGCGGGCGAGGCGCTGGCGAGCTACGAGCGCGTTCGCACGTTGCGCGACAAGCTCGAGTCCTCGATCCTCTCGCGCGTCGAGGAGACTTCGGTGAACGGCGCCGCGCAGCCGCGTCTCGGGAACACCGCCAACATCTCTTTTCACGACGCCGCCGCGGACGAGGTCGTGCGCGCGCTCGATGCCGAGGGGATTTGCGCGTCAGCCGGTGCGGCGTGTCATTCGGGGAGCGTCGAGCCGAGCGGCACGATGAAGGCCATGGGCAGACCGCTGCGGATCGCAATGGGAGCGGTGCGGTTCTCCCTGTCGCGCTACACGACCGCGGAGGAAATCGACCGGGCCCTGGAAGTCATTGCGGACGCTGTGAACAAGTGCCGATACGCTAATTTGGCCTAAATGATCCGCGCCCTACCGGCTGTCTTCCTTCTCAGTGCCCTTTCCTCCCTCGCAGCCGGCCGCATGCTGCCCCCGCGCGAGCTCGCACCGACGCCGTACTCGACGCACCTGCCGGCGACCGCGTTCGCGGGCGAGCGCTTTCTCACGGTCTGGTTCGAACAGCGGGCGAACTTCACGCTGATCATGGGAGCGTTCAGCGATGCCGACGGGCAGCGTGTGAGCGAACAGGCGTTTCCGATCCTCGTGACGCCGATGAACCACTCCCTGCAGCTCCTCGGCACCGGCGATTCCTACGCCATGTTCTGGCGGGACAACCATGGAGAAATGTGGATGGCGGACCTCAATCTCGCCGGTCACGTCACCGCTCTCCGGTATCTCCCTTTTCTCGCGCACAGCAGCGTCCGCATGGCCTGGAACGGAGCGTTTTTCCTGGCGCTGGTGTCGCAGCCGACGACCGGGGAGCGGCTGACCGAAGCATTTCTGCTCGACCGCGAAGGGCGGATCGTGCGACCGGCCGTTCCGGTGGGCGGGCAACCGCTCTGGTTCGACATCGCGGCGGGAGCGGAAGTGTTCACGGTCGTCACGGGCGGCTGGGACGGCCTGTTCGCGCATCGGGTGGCGATCGACGGCACGTCCGTGGCCACGACCATCGAGCGCTCAACGACCGCGTCTCGCGCACTACGCGCGGTGGCCATCGCGAAAGAGAACGGGGACGTGCTCGTGATCTGGTCAGCATCCGGAGTCGATGTCGCCGATCTCAAGTCGGTCGTCCTTCGTCCGAACGGCGAGCTTTCCGAGGTCCATGTCGCCGGGAAAGCCGGAGTTGCACCCATTCATCTGATGCCGGCCGGCGATGGGTACCTGCTCGCAACTCTTGCTCCTACCGAGGCAGGTCGTCACGCAATCTCGTCGATGGCGGTGGGTGCTGATGGCTCGTTCGGTGCCGTCTCCACTACCGCGATCGAGATCGCGAATTGGCGAGCGACGGCGGCATCGAACGGCGCCGTGATTCAGGTCGTCGCCAACCCGGTCGTTCCAGCAGTCTCGCAGATCGCGAGCGTCGCTCTCAGCCCGAACGGAACCGCAACCGGACCGGCGGTCCTTTCCAACGGCCGCGGGCGGCAACTCCAGCCCGCGCTTGGCGCCGGAGGCGGCACGTTCCTCATCAGCTGGCCGGATCAGAACGCGGAAGACACGTTGATCCGGACGACGACGATCAACGCGCTCGGCGACCTCTCCACCGTCCGCACGCTTCAGCCCCCCGCATTCCTCGGCGCGAACGACCTCGCCTGGAACGGCAGCGAATATCTCGCACTCACCTGGAGCGGGACCTGGCTGATGGCGCGCCGCGTCGCGTTCGACGGCGCGCCGATCGATGCGGAGCCGATCGTCGTGGCCACGGACGCGCAAAACGCAAACTCGAACCCGACGGCAGCTCTGACGTGGGCCGATGATCGCTGGGTGGTGGTGTACCCGTCCGGCGAAGAGATGATGTTCGCGACGGTATCGCGCGCCGGCGTGGTGACGCCGCCGCGGTCGTTGTCACTCGCCACTCCCCTTCCCCCGAACACAGAGCGGCTTTTCACCGATCGTCCCGCGATCGCCTTCGATGGCCGCCGCCTGCTGATGGTCTGGTCCGAGAAGCGACTGATCCCGTGCCCATTCCCGATCTGCGACTTCCCGCCCGATGAAGCATTCGCGATCCGGCTCGACCGCGACGGCAACGTTCTCGACGCCGAGGCGTTGCGCCTTCCGGATGAAGCGGCATCCGGGGCGGCCATCGCGACGAGCGGCGAGGAGTTTCTCGTCATTCCAAACTTCCTGATGCGTGCGTTCGTCATCGACGGCGACCGGATTTCGCTGCAGATCGCGTCGTCCACGCCGTTGCTCGAAGGTGCATCTGCGATGGCCGACGTCCTGTGGGACGGCGCGCATTACGTCGTCGCACTCCGCTACCAGCAGAACTTCGCGTGGCACGTCGGTCTGGTGCGACTGGATCGCCGCGGCGACGAGGTCGAGCCGTTGCGCGCGGCGGTGACGCGAGCACCGGAGACCTTCACCGCACCGAGCATCGCCGTTGCGCCGGGCCTTGGAACGCTGATCGCGACTCAGGAACGCGATCTCGTCAATGGCGCGCGCGCGATCGTGTATCGCGAGGACGAGTTGAATCCTCAACCGACGCGGCGGCGATCGGTGCGTTAGTCAGCAACGCGCGACCAGCACCACTCGTCACCGTCCTTGCCGTCGTCGACGCGCGCGCACAGCTTGCCGTCGCGCAGCTCGTAGACGATCCGCTTCGGGAAATCGTGCTGCGGATTCGCGAAGACGACCCTCCCCGGTTTCGATTCGACGAGCAGGAACGACACCGGCGGCTTGCCGCCAGGCTGGGCGATGTAGGCGATGCCGTCGGGCGTCTTCGCGATCCGGATGAACTCGAACGCCACCTTGCCGGTCTTCCTCACCGTGCGGCTCATGCCGAGCATCAGATTCCCTTTCGGGGCGAGCCACAGCTCTTCGACTTCCCCTTCGGACCAGTGACCGCTGATCCAGGCCAGATCATCGACGACCGGTTCGGCCGCGGACAGAGGCAACGCGAGAAGGAGAAGCAGCAGGAGTCGGCGCATGACGGACAGATTAGCCGTTCGTGACGCGGCCGTCTTGGAGAAACCGGACACCGAGGCCGGGCGGGAGCTCGATCCAGCGCGAGGGGGAAAGTCCGGCCATGCTCCGGAACTCGTTCACCAGATGCGGCTGATCGCAGAAGCCCGCGTCCGTGGCCACGTCTGCGGCTGTCGCTCCACCGCGCAACAGCGATGCGGCGCGATTCAAACGGCACACGCGCGCGAGCGTTTTCGGAGTGAGGCCGTGGGAACGTTCGAACGCGCGATTCAGCGTGCGAATCGAAACGCCGCACAGCTCGGCCAATCGCGAAATGGAAATGCGTCCGGCGGTGCGACGAATGGCTGCTGCCGCGTGCTCCGCGAGCGCGTCGCGCTGCGCGTCGCCGAATTCGTTGCCGATGATCGCGACGCGCTCCTCATCACCCGCCCCCGCCAGCCGCTCGTACAGATTCGTCCGCAGCTCGAGCATCCGATCGCGAACCTCGCTAAGCGGCGCGCCGATGACCGACGTCGCCCGTCCGTCGCGCAGCGTCACGCCCATGAAATCCGCGCGGCCCGAAGGCTGGATGGTGACCGCGCGACGCGTCTCCCCGGAAAGCATGGCTCGCGGCTGCGGCGAACCGTCCTGCATCACCACATCGCCGAAGTTGAAGATCAGCTCGAAGCGGCCGTCGGGAAGAATGGTCTCGCGGCCACCACTCCCGCCTCGCGCGAACCAGACCCGTTCGATCGGGGACCACTCTGGCAGCGCGACTTGGCGAAAGTCCATCAGAGGACGATCGTGTAGCCGAGGGTCTTCAGATCGGGCATGCGGTCGAGATAGACGTGGCCGTCGGTGTGATCGATCTCGTGCTGGAAGATGCGCGCGGTGAAGTCCTCGACCTCGAGCTCGAGCGGATCGCCGTCGTGGTCGTATCCGCGAAGGCGCACCTTTTTGTGACGCGGGGTTTCGCCGCCGAGGAAGGGCACGCTCAGGCAGCCTTCCCAGTCGGTGATCCGGTCCGTGCCCACCGGTTCATACGTCGCGTTGAAGATCGCGCCCGCGCCGACCTGCTTCACCCCGCGGCGCTTGGCCACGCGCTCCTGCACCTCGAACACGAACACGCGAATCGGCAGATGCACCTGCGGTCCGGCCAGGCCGACGCCCTCGTAGGCGTGCATCGTCTCGACCATGTCCTCGATCAGCGTGCGGAACTTTCCGGCCTTGATGTCCTTCAGTTCCACGTCCGACGCCTTCTGGCGCAGAACGGGATGACCGAGGCGGGACACTTTCAGAATTGCCATGGCCGGAGTTTATCCAGTTCGCATGCGCATCGCGATCACCAGCGCGAGGATCATCAGCACCGCACCGCCGTAAAACGCGCCGGCCGCCTGCGCCCAGTCGTACAGAAATCCGGCGAGAATCGGACCGACGAATCGGGCCAGCGATCCGACGGACGTGGCCAGGCCGAGCATGCTTCCCCGCTCCGCTTCCGGCGCCGCTTTCGACACGAGCGAGATCAGCGCGGGATAGCAGAGCCCCTGGCCGACGCCGATGAAGAATCCGGCCGCGTAAAGCAGCGGAACGGAATGGATCGACGGCACGGCGAGGAAGCCGATCGCGAACGACACCGCGCCGGTGACGATCACGCCTTTCTCGCCGAGCTTCTTCACGATACGGCCGAGGAGACCGCCCTGGATCGTGGCCACGATCACGCCGATGAAAAGAAACATGTACGCCATGTCGAGCTGCTGGAAGTTGAAGCGGTCGCGCCCATGCAGCGTGACGCTGATCTCCATTCCGGCAACGGCGAGCAGCGTCAGAAACAGGCCCGCCAGCAGCGGCGCGAGGATGGGATTGCTGATCATTTCCCGCCACAGCCGCGGATCGAATTGCGGCGGCAGTCCGGATCGCGGAACGAGATCGCGCGGCTTGGATTCGGCAAGGACGCTCAGCCCGATCAGAAACGCGGTGAACGACATCCCCGCCGCGACGAGACCAGGCAGCAGGTTTCCGGCAAGGCCATTCTTCGTCCCGATCGAGGAGAGGATGCCGCTCATCGGCGGGCCGAGAATGAAACCGAGGCCGAACGCCGCGCCGATCAGCCCCATCCCCTTCGCACGATTCTCCTCGGTCGTCGAATCAGCGATGTAGGCCTGGGCCGTGCCGATGTTCGCGCCGCCGATGCCGGCAATCACGCGCGACGCGAAGAGCACGGTCAGGCTCCGCGTGAAGGCGAACAGGAGGTAACCGGTGAAACTCGCGGTGAGGCTGATCAACAACACCGGCCGGCGGCCGACGCGATCGGACAGCCTCCCCCACACCGGCGCGAAGAAGAACTGCATGATCGAGTAGACGCCCACCACCGCCCCGACGGCGATGCCGCTCGCGCCGTACTCGCGGGCGTAGTACGAGAGGAACGGGATCACCATTCCGAACCCGATCAGATCGATGAAGACGGTCAGGAAGAGGACGAAGAGGGAGGCGCGGCGCATGAAAGGCTCAAAGGCTCAGAGGCTCAACGGCGCGGAGAAAGGCTTTGAGCCTTTGCGCCTTTGAGCCTTGAAGCCTCACTTGACGACGTGCCACTCCGTTTGTCTTCCAGCCAGATACCGCACGACTCGCCCATCGAACACCGCCGACTGCTCGAGCTTGATCTGCACGAGCTGTCCGTCCCACTCCGGCACTGCGACCTTGACGTTGCCTTCGATCGCGTACGCGGTGTTGGGACTGAGCTTCCAGTCGCCGAGAACCGGCGTTGGGCCCTGGTTGTCCCACATGCCGATGGTCGGGCCGGCGGCGTGGCCGAAGAAGCCGAGGGGGTGGGTGTAGATGCTGGCGTTGATCTTCTCCTTCTCGGACGCCGTGCGCGCGAGGGCGAGGATCTCGTTGCCGGTGCGCCCGGAGACGAAGCCGCCCGTCAGCAGGTCCTGCCAGCGATTGCCTGTCGCCAGCGCCTTCTTCAACCCTGCCGGCACGTCGTCTTCGCCGAGGCGGAGGACGTAGCCCATTTCCTGCGTGTCGGTGTTGAGGCGGAGGTAGGTGATGCCTACATCCGTGTGCAGCACGTCGCCGCGCTGAATCACGCCGTCCTCGCCGCAGAACGATGTGGCCATCTCGCACTTCAGGCCGGGGCGCTGGATGTTGACGTAGGGCATGAACCAGATCGGCAGGCCGAGATCGGCGTAGCGCTGGCGGATGTACCAGGCCACGTCGTCGGTGGTGGTGACGCCGGGCGTGATGACGTCCGCGGAGAACGCTTCCTTCACCACCGATCGGGCGAGAGCGACGATGCTCGGATAAACCTCGAGCTCGCGCGCGGTTCGCGTTTCCAGCCAGCGCACGACGAGGGTTTCCGCGCTGACCACGCGCTCGCGGAGCGGCGCGTCGAGCACGGACATCAGCCGCTCGTGCAATCCGTGAGTGAGGCCGTCGGCGAAGGGCCAGTTGCGGCTGACGTCGATGGCGATCTTCTTCGGATCGCGCTCGCGGATGATCTGGCCGAGACGGGTCCATTGGGCGTCGAGGTCGCCGCCTTCCCAGGCAGCGTCGTAGAAGCCGCGATGCGGATAGCGGCTGACGGTGAGCCGCTCCACGCCCTTCTCCGGACCGCGGTCGAAGAAGACCAGCATGGTCGTGCGGCGCGCGGCGAAGGTCGGCTCCGGAACGATGGTCAGGTAAACCGGATCCTCGGCATATTCGCGGTTGATGATCACCCACATGTCGATCCCCGTCTCCCGCATCAGCTTCGGGAGGAGGTTGTCGAGGCGATCCTTCAGCATCGCGTTGACGGCGTCGGGACGGGCGCGCTCAGGAAGAACGGCGGGCGGTGCGGCGAGAAGAGGAAGGGTGAGTGTGGCGAGGAGGAAAAGGCGTCGCAGCATGGACGCGTATCGTATTCGGGTTGTCGGGTTCTTGCCCCGACAACCCGACAACCTTCGGACTTACGGCTTGACCTGAATGTTGCCCGCGCCCTGGGCCACGTCCTCCAGCGCATACGCGCCAACGGGGAAGCTGGCGCAGCTGATGTCCGTGCTCGGATGCGACGGCACGCCGGGATCATCGTTGCGCTCGAAGTCCGTGGCGAGCCAGGTCAGCCCGACACCTGTGTCGACCGTGAGATCGGCATCGGACGGCACCCAGCCCGACTCCTGGGCGCGGTAGAGACCCCAGGTGAAGCGGTCGATCGGCTTCTTCACGCCTTCGCCGCCATCTTCGACGGCGAGAATCGCGCGGACGCCGACGAAGTTGGGAACCGATGATTCGGTGATCTCGCCGCTCATGACCGCCCGGCTTCCGGTGATGGTCAGGCAGTCGAATTCGACCGTCATCGACAGGTTGCTGACCAGGCCGCCCGGTCCGGAGTTACCGGTGCCGTCGACGTCCTGATCGGGGATTTCCTCGGCGCCGACGAAGGTCATGCTCCCCTTCGTCTGACCGTTGGAATCGATGCGGGCGTTGAACTGGATCGACTTGGCGAACCCGCCCGCGTTGAACTGAAAGTCGCCGTTGGCGGACGGACCGCTGTTCTGGGCGACCACTGGCAGGGCCAGCGCCAAAAGGATAAGTGCGCTCTTCATGCTTCAAACTCCTCGGCCTGATTGTTTGGGGGATCTGGAAGCAAACACATTAATACGGACATCTTCCCCGACGTGTGAGAAAAATCACATCGCGGTACCCTGCGGCGCAAATGCGCTTGGTCCTTTTCGACATCGACGGCACGATCCTGACCGACCGGGGAGCGTCCCGGGACGCCTTCCGGGTCGCGCTGGAGGCCGTTTACGGCTACGACGGCGACCTTTCCCGCTACGATTTTTCCGGCCGCACCGATCCCCAGATCGCCCGGATGGTCCTGCGCGATCAAGGGCTTACGGATGATTCGATCGATGATCATCTCCCCCGCCTCTGGGAGATCTACCTGGAAGGCCTGGCCCGCAACGCGACGACCGAGCGGGTTCGCGTGCTCCCGGGCGTCCGCGAACTGGTGGCAGCCCTTCACGAGCATGAGGACGTCGTCCTTGGCCTACTGACCGGAAACATCGAGCCCGGCGCGCGGCTGAAGCTCGGAGGCGCGGAGATGAACGGCTACTTTGCCTTTGGAGCCTTTGGCAGCGACTCAGCGGATCGGACCAAGCTCCCTCCGATCGCCGTGGAGCGTGCGTCGGAGCATTGCCACCATCAGTTCAGCGGCGCGGAGGTGGTGATCATCGGCGACTCGGTCTACGACGTCCGCTGCGGCGTGCCGTACGAAGCCACGACGATTGCCGTCGCATCGGGAAAGACAGCGCTGGAAACACTTCGCGCCGAGAACCCTCGGCACCTTTTCGAAAGTGCCGCGGACCTCGGCGCGTTGATGAATGCGATTCTGGGGAGCTAGTCGTCGTCGCGGCGATGGCGCTCGGGGATGCTCACCTTGCCAGCCACGCGCGCGAAATCGATTCCGCCGCTGCCCTTGCTCGAGACGGTGAAGCGTCCGCCGACGTCGGCCACGTCGACTCCGCCGGAGCCGTCGTTGTCGACGAGCACGTCGCCGCGCACGTTCTGGACGGCGATCGAGCCCGAGCCGTCTTCGCGGATGCGCAGCGAACCGGTGACGCGCGCGACGGTGATCGAGCCGGAGTCGTCCTCGATCTCGATGTTGCCCTGAATGTTCTTCGCGATGATCTCGCCGGAGTCGTCTTCGATGACCACGTTGCCGGCCACGCCGTCGATGTCGATCGAGCCGGAATCGTCATTGATGACCAGACCGCCGCTGATGTTGCGCACTTCGATGGAGCCGGAGTCGTCGTCGATCTTCGTGGCGCCGGTGTTGGCGACGTGAATCGAGCCGCTGTCGTCGTCGATCACGACCGGCATTCCGGTCGGGACGCTGACGCTGAAGTCGAGGCGTGCGCTGAAGAAGCCGAAGACCACCGACTTCTCGGGGATGTCCGCGGTGATGTGCAGTTCGCCTCCCTGCCGGCGGGTGGTGAGGCTCATGCGGTCGAGGAAATCGCGCTCGGAGGTGCAGGCCGTGCCGGCCGCGACGAACTGGGTGAGACCGTTCGTGCCTTCGACTTTCAGTGAGCCCGACTCGGCGTGAACGACTACTTTCGTGACGCCCGCGAGCGGAGCGTTGACGCGGCGGGCCGCGGTGTACTGGCAGTCGTCCTGACCGAAGAGACCGCCCCCGGCGAAGGCGGTGGTTGCCACGAGCGTGGTCGCTGCTGCGATCGCTGCGAGTTTCATCGGATTCCCTCCATCTCGAGTACTGCTTACGGAACGTCGCGGGAGGGGTTTCAATTCGTTGCCGCTCGTTGCCGGCGAGGACGCCGGCGGTCCAGATGAGATGAGAAGGCCAACCTCCCACGCAGTCGCAGGAATCTGCGCTGCAAGGAATGCGTCGAGCGCAAGAAAGGAGATTGGCCGTGAAAAAGTCTACCAGCGTCGTCACGTGTACGAGCATGCAGAGCAATATCCGTGAAGCCGAGGTGATCGGGATCGATCTTGGAGATCGCGCATCGCACTTCGTGGGTCTGAACAGAAGCGGCGAAGTAGTGGCCACAGGAAGGGCGACGACGACAGCGACGGCGATCGCCAACGAGTTCGGCGCGATCGGACCAAAGTTGATCGCCATCGAGACAGGTACCCACTCTCCTTGGGTCTCGAGACTGCTCACGCAGTTGGGCCATCGCGTAGTCGTGGCCAACTCCCGAAAGCTTCGTCTGATCTACGAAAACCGCCGCAAGAACGACCGCGTTGACGCCGAGTACCTGGCACGGCTGGTGAGGATGGACCCGAAACTGCTCGAGCCGATCACGCATCGTTCCGAGCGCGACCAGCAGCATCTGGCACTTCTGCGTTCGCGCGACAAGCTGGTGCGGACTCGCACAGGTCTGATTACGCATGTTCGGGGCACGGTCAAGTCGATCGGTCTGCGGCTGCCGGCTTGCTCTGCAGAGGCGTTCGTAAGTCGGGCGATGCCTCTGATCCCGAAAGAGCTGAAAGCTGCTCTTGACCCTGTTCTTCGCAACGTCGAGCAGCTGAACAAAGACATCGCCGGCTACGAC
This sequence comes from uncultured Acidobacteriota bacterium, assembly GCA_963822445.1. GTDB lineage: Bacteria > Acidobacteriota > Thermoanaerobaculia > Gp7-AA8 > Gp7-AA8 > QHVT01. Next base: position 330,822 of record CAWGHO010000001.1, read on the forward strand.
CGCAAGATCGAGCAACTCGCCAGGACCGAGTACCCGGCCGCGAAGCTGCTCATGCAGATCACCGGTGTGGGACCCGTGACGTCGGTGGCGTTCGTGGTCACGGTGGGCGACCCGGGCCGGTTCAGGAAAAGTCGCACGGCGGGAGCGTGGGTCGGTCTCACGCCGGGCCAATCCGCCTCGGGTCAGCAGGACCCCCAGATGAGGATCACCAAAGAAGGAGACAACTATCTGCGACGGCTACTGGTCAGTTGCGCGCAGTACATCCTCGGGCCGAATCGACCAGACTCGGATCTGCGCCGGCACGGGTTGGCGCTGGCGGCGCGAGGCGGAAAGAACGCGAAGAAACGAGCCGTGGTCGCGGTCGCACGAAAACTCGCGGTGCTCATGCACAGGCTGTGGCGTACGGAAGGCGTGTACGAACCTCTGTTCAACGCCAACAGGAGTGCCGAGCACTCAGCAGCTTGAGAACCAGGTAGAACCGATCAGCAAAGAAAGAAACTCGACTCGATCCCTCATCCGGGTGACTGCGAGCGGCGGCTTGGTCGGCAGCGATGCCAGACCGTGGACCAGATGGCAGCACCCAGTTGAATCGGACCTCAGCATGCACCGAGCTCGATCGAGCTCACCAAGAGTGCGAATGGAAGCAAGGTCAGGACGAGCGGCGAGAGACAAAGGAGGGCGGCGCCACGTCGCCGCCCCTTGACAGGATCAGGCCTTCTCATGGAAGCCGCCGCAGGTGATTCGCCACTTCACCGGCACGCCGGGAAAAGCGCCTAAGTGCCCTTGATTCAGCGCCGCCAGCGGATCGTGGCGCCCTCTTTCGGGAAGGGCAGTTCCGTGGAAACAGTCCAACGATCGCCCGAGCGGCGCATGACCCGGATCCGGCGATTCGCGTCGAGCGTCGCCGTCGGGACGCGAACGTCTGCCGGCAGCCGCACCCAGCCGGATGGCGTCCGCGTCCAGATCAACTCGTAGTTCGGCGTGACGAAGAAAAAGGCGTCGTCCTTTCCCGCCGGCCCGAGCGACCAGGAGAGCACGGAGTCGCGCAGGGTGAGCTCGACCGACAAGGGCATGTCCGCGACGGCATGAGCGCGCACGACGTCGTACTCCTGCCGCAATTCCGGCGGCGGCGGGATGCGGCCGATGACGAAGCCGGGAATCGAGGCGATGACTCGCGGCGGCTCTTCGCGTTTCACGGTTCGCCGCAGCCACTGCACGCCTTCGATGTACCAGCCATTCGCGTTGGTGAAGAGCGGATCGACGCTCGGCGGCGCGTTCCAGACGAACAGCCCCGCGCGTTGCCATGATGCGAGGTTCGCGCGAAACGTCTGGCCGTGCAGAACACCGCCGACGGCGAGGCCGATGCAAAGTGCGCCGAAGACGAGTTGCTCGATTCGCGTTCGTGCCCCGATCGCAGTCAGCACGACCAATACGGCCACGCCGGCGAAGAGATAGCGGCTGTCCAGCGGCGTGAGCCGCGCAATCGGCAGCAGCACGAACACGATCGCGGCAAAGACAATCAACACAGCACGCCAACGTTCGCGTATGAGTGCGGCGACGAACAGCGCGACGGCCAGCGTCAGCACACCCAGCGCCGCACGTCCACTGCTCCCCGCGATGACTGTCCATCCGGTGATCACGACATCGATCGGCGACCCGGTCGCGCTGCCGTACCCACCGAACGAACCGAGAATGGCGATCCGCCAGATTAGGTACGCAATCGCCGCGACACCGCACAACGCACCATCGCGGATCACCGCACGCCGATCGCGTTCCGTCACGACGTCCTGAACGACGACGAGCAGCGGCAGCGGGACATAGACCTCTTTCGCCAGACAGGCGATGAAGTACAGCGCGACTCCGACAAGTGCCCGATCGCGCCGAAACGCAATCATCGCCAGCGCCGCGAGCAACAGGCCGAGCGCGTAGTGCCGGTCCATGATCAGCGTCGCCACGGTGAAGGCCGGCTGCGACAACGCCAACGCCCCCGCGCCGGCGGCCGCCATGAGCTCATTCGTGAACGTTCGCAGGTACCCGTACACCGCGAGGATCGCCGCCGCGAAAACGAGCAGGTGATGCGCGTAAAAACCGCGCGGATTGAGCCCGAACAGCGCCAGATCGAGCTCGTTCGCCAGCATGAGCATCGGCGTGAAGCTCGCCGTCGTCTGATGCCGCCACGCCTCCGCCGATATCAGATGATCGATCGCACGGGAGTGCATGACGCCGTAGAGCAGCTGCGGGTCGTCCCACAGCCACCACTGCGTCAGCACCGTTCCGTGCGCGACCGCGACGAGGATGACCAGCAGCCCGATCGCGACTGCATCGCGTTTCATAGAAGGCGGCCCGGAGGCCGCCCTCATCCTAGAACAGCAGCCGGTACGACAAGCCGATATCGCGTCCCGGCAGCGGCGCGACTTCCTTCAGCGCCGACACGTGCGACCGCGCCAGCGCGTCGGTGAGGTTCGTGCCCCGCAACAGGATGTCGTGCACGGTGTTGCCCACGATCAGGCGGTATCCGAGGTGCGCGTTGACCATCGTGTAGCCGTCGGTGGGCGACTCCAGCGGCGCCGTGTCGTCCTGATCGAACGTCCGCCGCACCTCGGCCATGAGATGCCACGGACCGCCGTGCGTGCGGATGCCGACCGCGACGCGCACCGGCGGGATGCGCGGGAGGTTGCCGCCGTCGCGCAAGGTCGCGCGCACGTAATCGGCGCTCATGTCCAGCTCCACGTGCGACTCGCGATGGCTGAAGAGATGCGTGTGCGTGGCGATCTCCGCGCCGCGGAACCGCGCATCGCGCTGCACGAACGCGAAAACCGGGAAGCCATCCGCTTCCTCTCCGGTCGGCTCTTCGTAGATGTAGCCGTCGAAGGCGTTGTTGAAGAGATTGAGCTCGCCGCGGAAGCGGCCGACGGTGCGGCGCAGGGCGATGTCCAGTCCGAGGCTCGTCTCTTCGTCGAGCATCGGATTGCCGACTTCGAATTGGCGCGTCGCCGCGTGAGGACCATTCGCGTACAGCTCCGTTGCCGTCGGAAGCCGCACGGCCCGAGCAAGCGACAGCGCGATCGCATATCCCTCGGCGGGACGCCAGATCCCGCCGACTGAACCGGAGATGCCGCCGAACTCACGGTCCGGCAGGTCGGAGGCGTCGACGCGCACGTGCTGATGCTCGAGCCGCGCGCCGAACTGAATGTCGAAGGTCTCGCCCGGCAATTCTTCGTACGCGAAGATCGCCGTGGCCCGCGAATCATTCGGCGGGATGTAGGCCTCTTCACCGGCGGCGACGAAATCGTTCGTGGTCAACTGCGCGCCCCAGGTGCCGCGCACGCGGCCGAAGGTGCGGTGATGCGCCTCGATCCGCCCTTCCAGTCCGTCGTTCGTGAACCGCGTCCCGACCGAGCCGTCCGGCTCGAGCTCGACATGCTCGTAATCGGACAGGCCCATGCGCACCCGCACGGTCTGGAAGATGGCCAGGTCGGTCAACTCGCCCTTGAAATCAAGGCGCTGCGACTCCATGTCGATGGTGACGCCGCCCTCTTCCTCTTCTTCCTCTTCCCCTTCTTCACCTTCGTGATGATGGTGGCCGGGGACGCCGTAGTTCGTGGTGAACCTGGTGAAGGCCGCGCCGAAGAAGCCGCGATCGGCGATGTACGAGCCGCCGACCGTGCCCGAGCGCGTTTCGAGCGCGCTGTTTTCGAGCACACCCTCGAAATGGTCGGGATCATCATCGGGATCCGCGGGACCGGGAATCGAGTAATCGTTCGTATCGCGGAGGGAAAGGTCCGCATGCCACGCGAACTTGTTCTCTCCGCCGTTCAGGGAGAGGCCCGTGCTCTTTTCTTCAGCTGCGCTTCCGTACCGCAGATCGAGATTGCCGCTGATGGCCTGCGCGCTGGTCTCGTTCGGAATGCGATCGCTGATCACGTTCACCACGCCGCCGACGGCGTTGCTGCCGTAGAGGAGCGTCGCCGGTCCGCGGACGATCTCGATCTGCTCGGCGTTGCCGGGATCGACGCTCACGGCGTGATCGGGGCTGATGTTCGAGACGTCGCCGGTGCCGACGCCTTCTTCGAGCACGCGGATGCGGTCCGCGCCGAGGCCGCGGATGACGGGGCGGCTCGCGCCGGCGCCGAACGAGGTCGACGAAACGCCCGGCTCCTGCGCCAGCGTCTCGCCGATGGTCGGCTGCAGCTTCGCGGCAAGCTCCTCCTCACCGAGCACGTTCACGGCTTGATAAACCTCCGACTCGCGCCGCGAATCAGCGCTGGCCGTGACCACGATCTCCTCCGCGTGCACCAGCGGATCGATCACGATCTCGACGGTGCGCGTCTCCCCGGCTTGCACGTCGGCTTCGCCGAGGGTGAAGCCGAGGCGGGGGCTCTCGGCGCGGACGTGATAGTGCCGGGGCGGAACGTTGTCGAATCGAAACGAACCGTCGGCGCCGGTGATGACGCTGCGGCGCAGCTCGACGAGCGTCACCGTCGCGCCGGCGACCGGTTGGGCCTGGGGGTCATAGACCTTGCCGACGACCGTGGCTGTGCGCTGTGCAAAAACAGGAAAAACAATGAGGAAAAGCAGAATTGCGCGGCCGAACCGCGCGAGGGGAGCTCGCATGACTTGATTTCTCCGATTTCAAACGGCGTGAACGCGCGGGGCGGTTCAGACGGCCGGCGGCGCCCGGGCGGGCAGCTCGCCCGTGAGCGTCGCGGAAACGGAGATGGGAACGTACTCGACGTGAGTCGCGGCAACCGGCGCGTACGGCGCAACGCCTGGTGCATCGAGATGCGGCACCGCGCCGTGCGCGCACGGGCAATCCTGTTCGGCGAAGTGGACGAGCGGATGGATGGCCGCCGTCGCCAGGAGCAGGATCGCAATCAGTACGCGGGTGCGGGTCAACATCAAGCGCGGAGAATAACGCAGTCCGCGTCCATATACTCCCGGCGCTATGCAGCTCGACGCCTTCCTTCGCCCTCTGTATCAGGATCTTGACGGCCATTCGCGAGCGGACGAGATCGAGCGGATCGCGAAGATCGCCCGCACGCTCTACCAGCCGGCCTCACCCGCGGACCAGCAAGCCCTCGACCTCCTTCTCCGCTTCCACCGCCTCGGCAACTGGCTGGACAAAGTCGGCAACCTCACCCGGACCGCGCTGGCCGTTGAGGGGGTGACTGAAGGTGAGCTGCGTCAGACCGCGGCATCGATCCGGCGGCTGGAAAATCCGGTGAGCGAGGCGGAGCGGGCGGTGGCCGCGGCGATTCTCATCGACGGCGCGGGTGTGCGCGGTCTGGCTGAATCCTTTGCCCGCGCGCGCCGTGAAGGAAGCTCGCAGATGGACGTGCTGCGTAACGTGCTCTCCGATGTGTTCATCCCCGACTGGCTTCCCGACAGTGCCGAGGATTGGCTGTATGCGCGGCGCGAAGCGCGACGCGAAGTGTGCAAGCGTTTGCTGGAAGAGTTGTCGCTCGACGACTACGTTCCGCGCCCTTAGGGACAGTGCTCGTAAAGCATCGTCAGAAAGCCATCGAGCTTCTTGTAGAACGTCTCCGGCTGCTCGAGCCAGGGGAAGTGTCCGGCGTTTTCGATCATCACCAGCTCTGATCCGGGAAACGTCTCGTGCACTTCCTGCGCGCTCTCGAGCGGGTCCTGCTTGCCGTGAATCACGAGCACCGGGGCCTGCACCTTTTCGAGACCGGCGCGGAGATCGAGGGCCATCATCTGCGGAACGATGGCCCAGAACGTGGCATCGCGAAATGACTCGGTGGTCATCGGATCGGTGAGCAGTTTCGCTTTCGAGCGGTCGGCAAAGTAGGCCGCGGTCTTCGCCTTGGTGATCTCCAGCACGGCCCGGGCGGGATCGTCTTTCTTCCGCGCCGTCCACTCGGCGATGGCCGCCTTCTCTTCCGCGGTGAAGCGCGACTCGAGGTTGGCGTTGAACTTCATCAGCGACTTGAGCGTCGGTCCGCCGGAATCGATCAGGACGAGCATCCCCGTTCGATCGGGATGCTCGCGGGCATACATCATCGAGACGATCCCGCCGAAGGAATGGCCGACGAGCACGAGCGAACGTTCGTCGAGATGGTTGCGCAGCGCTTCGAGATCTTCGACGAGCTTCGGCATTTGCAGCGACGTCGCGCCCGATGACTTTCCCGTTCCGCGCTGGTGCAGAAGGATGAACTGGTACTTCTCCGCGAGCTGGTCCGCGATCGGCCGGAGGTAGTCCGGCGAGAAGCCCGGTCCGCCGGAGAGAAGCACGACCGGCGCACCCTTTCCGACGACGTTGTAGTGAATGATCGTGCCGTCGGCGGACTTGAAGGTCTCCGCCGCCAGCGGCAATACGAAAAGGGAAAGCGCGAGGATTCTGAGCGTCGACATCGCCGCATACGTTCGCACGAATCGTGTTATATGTGACCTCCCACCTTTACTTCAGCAGTTCCTGAATGCAGCAGATCCTGCATGCATACTCCCCTGGAGGCGCTGCGTGCAGAGTCCGAGCTACCGGTCTTTCTTCTTCGTCGTCGTTCTTCTGATTCTTTCCCCGCTGGCGCATGCGGAGCATCTGCAGGGCACCTGGAGCGGGACTCACGAGACCGAATACACCTACTGCTCCGCGAAGCCGAAAGTATCCGGAAAGGCGCTGCTGATCCTCGGCCACGACAACTTGACCGTCGCCGGAAGCTTGACGACCGAGGCGGAGCGAACCGAGGGCTGTAAGTTGACACCGAGAGGTGCCTTCACCGTCGAGTTGAGCGGACCCGTGATCGGCGTCAACTTCAAGGCCGATATTACATACCCGGGCGAGGGTGTCATCGGGACCGCGACCGGCACGTTCTCGTCGGGCTTCCCGAACACGATGGTCCTGGTTCTGAACCTGACTCCCGAAGCCCCGTTCTCCATCGTGGCGACGCTGACGAAAGAGGAGCCCAGGCCCGAGGCGAATCCGAACGTCGTGGTCTCTTCGTTTCCCACCGGCATGATCCAGCGGACCGGTGAAGCGACGGCCGCGGACAGCTTCACCCTGACCAACACCGGCACCGCGCCGGCGGAAGTCGTCGTCTCCACCATCAGCGATTTCATCGTCCTCCCCGTGCTCACCGTGACCATCGCTCCGGGCGGCACGCACGTCATCGGTTTCCGATCAACGGCCCAGTCGACAGCGGGCGGGCGCTTCGGCGAGATCACCGTCCAGGGTGGCGCCATCCTGACCATCCCCGTCAGCCTGCTCACCGGCGAGACGTCATTGGGCGAGATCCGCCCCACCGCTCCAACCGTCCGCCCCGAAACCGTCGCTCCCGCGACTCAGAAGAGGATCACCGGCAGAGCTGTCTTCACGAACAGCAGCACCACAGACCTCCTGGCGATTGCGGTCGCCGACGTTCCCTGGATCTCGTTTGAACGGGAAGCGCTCGAGTTCCCGGCCGGAAAAACCGTCACTGTCTTTTACGAAGTCGATCGCGACAAACGGCTCGACGCGGACTCGCTGATCGGCGGCGCGGCCGCGAAGATCTCGCTGCGCTTCGTCGGCGGATCAACAGCGAGCGCGAAGTCGATTACGCCGCACGGCAGCACCAACAGCACGGTCTCCGTCCAGATCGTCGATGCGGTAAAGCCCGGCGTCACATCAGGCGCGATCCCGGCACCGATCCCCGGCGAGATCATCTACTTCATCGCCGGCCTCGACGGACGAGGGAGCAGGCTGACCGATCTGCTGCTGTCCAATCGCGGCACCGCGAAGACGACCGACCTCAGGATGTACTTCTCCACCTTCGCACCGGGCTCGGTGGCGAAGCTCCTGAACAACGTCGCCGGCTTCGATCCGAACGTGGCCGTGGCGTTTCCGTCGATGGCGAAGAACGTTTTCGACGCCGCCGGTCAGGTCGGAACGCTGCAGATTCGAGGAACGAGCGCGAGCGGCATGGCCATCGCGGCGGTGCAGCTGTCGTCGACGGTCGATGGGCGTTACGCGACCGTCCTGCCGGTGCTCCGTTCCGATCGTGCCGCCGGCGCCGGCGAGCGCATTACCCTGGCGGGCGTCGAGGAGAACGCGACCGCGCACACGGCGCTGTTCATTCAGGAAGTCGCGGGCGTCCGCGGAAGCATTCAAATCGACTTCATGAGCTCCTCCGGCGCGCTGCTCCTGCCGGCGCGTCCGGCCGACTCGGTGAACGGCCACGCATTGCTGGAAGCAACGGTTCCCGCGGGAGCGGCGGTCGCGCGCATCACCGTCGCCAGCGACGCGGGGGCCGCGCGGTTCGCAGCGTACGCGCTGGTCACCGATGACGACACCGGCGACTCCTGGGTAGTGTCGGACCTGATCCGCGGCAGCAGTCCGCCGTCGAACGCGTTCGTCGTACCGCTCGTCGATGTCGACGGCCAGTCGCCGCGGCGCACGGTGTATCTCACCAACTCAGGGACGTCCGCCGTCGACGCGACGTTCGAGGAGGTCGCCCAGTCCGCGCGCCGCCGCACCGTCGTTCACGGATTCGCGCCGGCCGTCGATGCGACGCTGCTCATCCAGCCGGAACAGACCATCACGCCGTCGATCTCGATCGGCAACGGCTACCTGCGCTTCTCCTCGCCTTCGGGCACGCTGGCCGGAAGCGCGCGGTCGCTCGCCGATCGACCCGCGTCCGGAGGATCCTTCGGCACCGGCCTCATTGCGCTGCCCGTGACCGCATCCATCGGCAACGGCGAATCGAAACGGATCACCGGCATCGACGACGCATCGGACGCCTCACGCGTCGCCGCGACCCACGGAACGTATCGCTCGACGCTGATCCTCGTCGAAACCGCCGGCGAGCGCGCGACCGTGCGTCTGACGCTTCGCTATGTCTTCGCGAGCGGAACGAAGGTCAGCGCGTTCGGCACGGCGATCAAAGAGATCAGCATCGGCGCAAAGCAGATGCTGACCCTCCCCGACCTGGCCCGGGCCATCCTCGGCCATCAACGCAACGCGTTCGGAGACCTGATCAACTCGCAACTCGACATCGAGGTGATCGACGGTAACGGACGGGTGGGAGCGATGGTGCAGTCCGTCGACAACGGCAGCGGGGACGTGTTGATGCGCGAGTGAGGTCAGCCGACAACCCGCACGAGGATCTGACAATCGGCATCGCCATTGAGCATGCAACTGCTTTCAGTCATGGCGGTGGTTTCTTTGTAGTGAGCCGCGCGCTGCATCCGCATATTGAAGGCGCACGACCTTGTGAATCGTTTCCTCGGTGTTCTCGAGCACATCCAGCGTCCGCCACTCCGCTCGGATCAGGCTTCGAAACATCGCGAGGAGATCCGGCGCGATGAATTCGCCGAATCCTTCCAGAAGCTGGAGCGGCGGAATGCCGCTGACACGCGATGCCGCCGTGACGATAGCGTGACCTGCTCGTCCGGATAGCTGCGCGAAGCGAGGTAAACCGAGCCTGACAGGTCCGCCTCGGTCAGCAACGCTTCCCACGTCTTCTCACCGAACGACGCATTCGCATACTTGCGCTGTCCGAATCCGCGTAAGTTTTTTTACCGGGGGCCTGCGCGGTGGATCGTACCGTCAACGCCGGGACGGCGCGGAGAGGATTTGCTGACGAGACTCGGGAAGGGCTCTACCTGGCGCGAGCTGCCCCGCCGCGCAAGAGCCGCAGGACGAACAGCAGGACGACCGCGCCTATGAAGGCCACGAATATGGTGCCGGGTAAACCGGCGAACGGCGTGGACACGCCCAGTTTCGAGAAAAGCCATCCGCCGACGAAGGCGCCCACGATACCGATGATGATGTCGCCGACGATGCCGTAGCCGGTTCCGCCCATGACCATGGACGCAAGCACGCCCGCAACGAGTCCCACGATGATCCAGATCAGAATGCTCATGTGATTGGTTCCTCTTTCGAGTCGACCACAGCAACTGCCGTGCCCCGCGTTTCGATGCACCTTTCACAAATAGTTCGCCGGAACCGGTCTCGAAGCGAAAAGTAGAGTACCGTGCCGTACAGACTTACACGGGAGAACTGATGGCAAGAGGCGCGGGAAAAGCTCCAAAACAGATCACCTGGATCATCTGCCTCATTCTCTATGTGCTCGCCCTGGTCGTGCACTTCGGAGTCGTGAAGCTCACCGGCAACGTCGGCGACTGGGCGTGGATCATCGGCTTCGGGCTGCTGCTCGCGGCCGTTCAGGTCCGCGGTCTTTAGCCGCTACGTCCGGACGACGCCGGCCCGCTCGTACACCTTCGCCTCGATGAATGTCTCCACGAGCGAGGGATCGAGCAGGCCGTCCTTCATCTCCATGCGGAGGATGTCCAGCGCGCGCTCGGTGGGCACCGCGCTTTTGTACGGGCGGTCGCTCGCGCTCAGCGCGTCGTAGATGTCGGAGATGGTCATCATCCGCGACTGGATGGGGATGTCGTCGGCGCATGAGCTTGCGCGGATAGCCGCGGCCGTTCAGCTTCTCGTGATGGGCGTAGGCGATGTCGGCGACCGCGGAGAGATCGCGCGTCCAGGGGATCTTCATGAGGAAGTTGAAGGTGTGGGTGACGTGGCTCTCGATCTCCATGCCGCTCGGCGGATCGAGGTTGCCCTTGCGGATCGAGAGCACGCGCGCCTCTTCCGGATCGAGCAGCAGCTGGCTCTCGTCCGCGGAAGTCGACGTACTCGCGCGTGGCCAGCTGCTGCAGGTACTGGAACTCCCCTTCCGGCAGCACGGTCGGCTCGTTCGACTGGGCGATGAATGCGAAGTCCTTCTGCAGCTCGCTGAATCGCTGCCTGCGACTCGCCGTCGACCTGCGCGCTGAACGCCTCGTATCCGCGTCTCGGCCATTCTTCAGGAGGTAGTCGAGCTTGCGCTGACTGGCCTCGTTCTCGACGCGCTTTCATCACGAACTCGAAGCGCGCCCGGATCATCTCGATCTGCAGCGGGTAGAGCTTCTTCTCCTTGACCAGGACCTGCTCGCGCACGCCGACCTTGCCGAAGTCGTGGAGCAGCGAGGCGTAGCGGATCTCGCGAATCTGATCGGTGGTGAAGCGGACGTCGCGAAGCTGGCCGTCGTCGATGCGGTCGATGACGCGCGCCAGCTCGACGGTGAGCTCGGCCACGCGGAAGGAGTGACCGGACGTCGTCGGATCGCGCTGCTCGATCGCCGTGACGGCCGCGGTGACGAAGCCTTCGAAGAGCCGCTCGATCGATTCGTACAGCAGGTTGTTCTCGACGGCGACCGCGGCCTGGCTGGCCAGGGCGCGCATGATGTCGGCGGTCGCGCTGTCGAATTCGCAGACGCTTTCCGGAACGGTGTCCGCGCTCAGACGCGCCGGCGCGCCGTGGCGGCGCCGGTTGATCAACTGCAGCACGCCGATGATCGTCGCCGACGTGATTCGTCATCGGGAAGACCAGCAGCGACTTGGTCAGATAGCCGTTCTTCTCATCGAAGCTGCGGTTGATCTCGTACTCGGCGTCGGCGGGGATGTTGTACGCGTCGTCGATCACCAGCGTTTCGCCGGTCATGGCCACGTAGCCCGCAAGGCTCTTGCGCGTGATCGGGAGGATCTTTTCCTCGAAGGCCTCGACGTCGATCGAATCGTTCTGGGCCAGCTTCCAGCGGAGGACCTGCCGTCCGCCCACCGTGTCGAGGAGGTAGAGCGATCCCGCATCGGCGCGCGAGAGCTCGCGGGCTTTGCTCAGGATCATGGTCAGCAGCACGGAGTGATCGCGCACGGTCGACAGCGCCGCGCCGACATCGGCTACCTGCTGTAGCTCCCGGGTCCGTTCGCCGAGCTGCCGTTCGAGCTGATCCGCTCTCTGCTTCTGGTAGAGGAACTGGTAGGCCCGCTTGATCGCGCCGACCAGGACGCCCGTTGACGGATCCTGCGGAAGATTCAGGAAAACGCTGTCATCGGCCAGCCATTTCGGCTGTTCCTCGAGTCCGATGCCGACGATGGCCGTGCGCGGATCGAGAGCGAGCGTGGAGTTGCGTCCGTTGATGATGCCCGGATCGACGAGGGCAACCCGCAGGAAGTACCGTCCCCCGTCACGAGTTGATCGAGAGTCTGCATCCGGCTCGAGGAGATCGACTCACGCGTCAGCGCGTCGGCGTATCTCCCGATCGGGAACGACTCCGAATGCAACAGGGTCAGTGTCTGCATGGGTTTGTCGAACAGGCCGTGCAACCCGGCCGCCAGTAGGCTTCTTCCACTTCGAAAACGTGATTATCTCACCGACGGTGTGGTGTGGGCCTCCGGCCTACCTCTCCACCGCCCAAAGGTAGGCCGGAGGCCCACACTACACGGGGGCGGTTACACTTTCGGCCGATGGGTTATCGCCTTGCGCTCCTGCTTCTCCTTGCCACCTCTCTCTTTGCGCAGCCGAAAGAACCGGCGTACGCACCGGATCGCGCGCCGGACGAAGGCGAAGGGCCGTTCAAGCGGCTGATCATCCGCGGCGCGACCGTGATCGACGGCACCGGCGCGCCGCCGATCGGTCCGGTGGACGTCGTCATCGAAGGCAACCGCATCACCGAAGTCCGCAGCGTCGGCTTTCCGAAAGTCGCCATCGACCCGAGAACCGCCGGCCGAAGGACGCCGACCATGAGATCGACGGCTCGAAGATGTACGTGCTGCCGGGATTCGTCGACATGCACGCGCACATCGGCGGCGCGGCGCAGGGCACGACGCGCCGAGTACGTCTTCAAGCTCTGGATGGCCCACGGCGTCACCACCATCCGCGATCCCGGCTCGGGCAACGGCGTCGAGTGGACGATGCACGAGCGCGAGCGCAGCGCGAAGAACGAGATCGTCGCGCCGCGCATCGTGGCCGTACATCGTTCACCCGGCGCGCGACTGGGACGGCGGCGCGATCAACTCGCCCGAGGCGGCGCGGAAGTTCGTGCAGCTCGCGGCGAAGAAGGGAGGCGCGGGGCTCAAGATCATCGGCGCCGGCGACCTCGATCTACGACCCCGAGATCCTCGGCGCGCTGCTCGACGAGGCGAAGAAGCGCGGCCTCGGGCGACGACCACGCATCTGGCGCAGATGGGCGTGGCCCGCATGCAACGTCCTGCAGGCCGCGCGGCTCGGGACTGCGGCGGCATGGAGCACTGGTACGGACTGCCCGAGGCGCTCTTCGCCGATCGCACCATCCAGGACTATCCCGCCCGACTACAACTACAACGACGAGCAGCATCGCTTCGGCAAGGCCGGCCGTCTCTGGCAGCAGGCCGCGCCGCCGGGCAGCGCGAAGTGGAACGAGGTCATGGACGAGCTCCTCGAGCTCGGCTTCACCATCGATCCCACGCTCACCATCTACGAGGCCAGCCGCGATCTGATGCGCGCCATGCGCGCCGAATGGCACGACAAGTACACGCTGCCTTCGCTCTGGCAGTTCTACCAGCCGAGCCGCGCAGGCCCACGGCTCGTACTGGTTCAACTGGACGACGTCCGACGAGATCGAGTGGAAGAGCAACTACCGGCTCTGGATGGCGTTCCTCAACGAGTACAAGAATCGCGGCGGGCGAGTCACCACCGGCTCGGATAGCGGCTTCATCTACAAGCTCTACGGCTTCGACTACATCCGCGAGCTGGAGCTGCTGCAGGAGGCGGGCTTCCATCCGCTCGAAGTGATTCGCGCGGCGACGTTCAACGGCGCCGAGGCGTTGACCGCGCCGAAGGGCAAAACGCCCTGACTTCGGCTACGGTCCGGCCCGGCATGCTGGCCGATCTCGTTCTCGTCGACGAGAATCCAATTGCCAATCTGAAAGTTCTGTACGGGACCGGAGCGATCCGGGTCAACGATGAAACCGGGAAAGTGGAGCGCGTGGGCGGGGTCGAATACGTCGATCAAAGACGGCATCGTCTACGACGCTAAGAGGTTGCTAGCCGATGTCGAGAAAATGGTCGCTGCTGCTAAAAAATAGCCTTCCGGCGATTTTCTTCGCCTTGATCGCCGCCGCGTTGGCGCCGGTCTTCGCCTCCGGCCAGTTCGTGTCCGGAACGGAGTATCCGGTCGCGACCCCGGTCGCGGAAACGCAATCGCGCGCCGGGAACGTCGACGTCGCCAGCGACGGCCTTACCGCGCTCGCGGTCTGGACCGATCGCCGCACCGATCGCGGCTCCGAGATCATCGTCGCGCGCATCGACCGCCTTGGCCGCGTCCTCGATCCGAACGGCATCGTCCTCACGTCGACGCTGGAATCGGAAGCCAATCCGTTCGTCATTTACGACGGCTCCCATTTCGTCGTCGTCTGGGGCGACGGGACGAACACCTGGGCCGCGAAGGTCACCGATCGCGGAGTGATCAGCTCCGACCCGACCATCCTCGCGCCGGGACGTCCGACCGGTCTCGCTCTCAACGTGCGCATCCTCGCCGTCGCGATCACAGACGCGCAGGGCACCGACATCTACGAGATCCGCGCCGACCTGACCGTCCGCGAGCTCGAAAGTCTCCGGGCCGTGCCGGACGTTCAGCTCACAGCGTACGGATTCGGTTTCCTGGCGGTGTACGTCGAGACGCCGTTCAACCCCATCGGCCTTTACACGGTCAGCGCACTGCCCATCGACCGGCGCGGCGCGATCGGGAACGGCGAGACCGTCACCCAGCTCGGGACGTTCGAGTTCAGGCCCACCGTAGCCGTGGCGACCTCGGGGGATGACGCCGTCATCGCCGCGGGTCGGGAAGATCACATGGCCGTGGTGCGCAGGCATACCGACGGCTCGACCACGCTCGTTCATCGCGACGACACTTTGACGCCGCGCGTGATCTACGACGTCGTCGGCCGCAACAACAGCTTCGATGTTCTGGCCAGCGTCGGCAACCGCGCGGTGGTCTATCACTACGCCTCCGGAACCGTCGAGGATTTCGAGGCGGTGACCGGTGCGCCGGGTGATGGAGCCGGCACGGTCCACAACGCGCGCGTCTACACGGTCTGGCAGGTCGCCGGCCAGATCGTCGGCCGCTTCGCGTTCTCCGAGCCGGACGAGCCGGCGATCTTTCTTTCCCGCGCCGTGCCGAATCAACAGCTGCCCGTCCTGGCGACGAGCGGTTCGTCGTCGATCGCTGTCTGGACGGAGGACCTCACCGAGACCCGCGACCGGATCATGGCGCGGATCATCAACGACGACGGAGCACCCGACCCGACGCTCAGTCCGGTCGTCGTTGGAACCCGAACCATTCACGTCCCCGGCTCGCGACCCGCGGTCGGATTCAACGGCACGCACTACTTCGTGACCTGGCTCGATCAGCGCAACGACGCGACGCGTCCAGCGGTCCTGGTCATGCGCCACGTCACCACGCGCGGGGTCGTGGCTGGTGCGACCGAAATCTCAGCGACGGCCATCCCCTCCTCGCCTCCGGCCATCGCCGGCGGACCGGGGAACGCGCTCCTCCTGTTCACCGAGTCGATCAACAATCCCCAGCTGCGCGGCGTGTTCGTCAACGAACCGGACGTCGAGCTCGACATCCCGGGCATCACCAACAACCCCGCCGCGGTCTACGGCGACGGCTCGTATCTCGTCGTTGGCGGAACGGCCGGCGGCAGCATTCGGGGCGTGCTCGTGTCGCGCACCGGCAACTTCGAGCGCACGGTGTTCGAGACCGTACCGCCATTCGGCGTTACTGATTCCAAGGCGTCCATCGCGTGGAGCGGCAACAGCTATCTGGTCGTGTTCCGCCGCGGCACGTCGATCTACGGCCGTTTCCTGGCGCGCAGCGGTGACGCGGTCGGCCCCGACTTCCCGATCACGCACGACACGATTGCGGACAACCCGCGCGTTGCATTCGACGGCGGCGCGTACGTCGTCGCCTGGAGCGTGAAAACGACAGATGACGCGAACGCGGAAGGCGACATCTTCGCGGCGCGCGTGCTGCCCACCGCCGATGTGCTGTTGCCGCAGCTCATTGCCACGGGCGCGCGCAACGAGGACTACCCGGCCCTGGTCGGTCTCGGCGCCAGCAGATCGCTCATCGGCTATCAGCGGATGACCGAGGAGCTGCAGAACGTGCATCGCGTCTACACGCGTGTGCTGATCGCCCCTCCGCCGTCACCGACGCCGATGAAGCGCCGCGCCGTCCGGTAACTACGAAAGCGCGCGGGTCCTGCAGCGATCGATCAATCGCCGCAGCCCGCCGCCTTCGCCGAGGGCGTCGCGCGCTTTCAGCAGTTCGGTGAGCATGTCCGGCGAGGTGATCTCGTCGACCGCTTCCTCGATCTCGGCGTCCTTCGATCCTTCGACCGCGGTGGCGATGTACGGAATCGCACGAGCATCGCGCCGCCGCGCCAGTCCGAGGGCCGCTTCATTCGCGACGCAGGCATCGTCGTCGCGCAGACGCTCGGCCAGTGCGGCGCGAATGCGCGGCGAGTCGTGATCGGAAAGACTGCCCACCGCAAAGGTTGCCCGGTCGCGCACCGACGTATCGCCATCGCGCATCAGGCTCAGTAACACGCGCTCCGCGCGCTCATCGCCGATCAGGTCCTCGAGCGCCGTGGCCACCGCCCAGCGCACGTTCGACGCATCGTGAGCCGCGAGCAGCGTGAGGGAGTCGATCGTTCGCGCATCCTGCTGCTGTCCGAGCGCGTGCACTACCGATTCGAGCACCGACGCGTCGGCATCGCCGAGCATCGCGTTGAGAATCTGCAGACCTTCGTCGGCGTATGCATTGAGCTGCCCGAGAATGTCCGCGCCGGCGATGCGATCGGCGGGATTCGCGCTGCGGCAGAGTTGCACGCCGCGCTCGAAAACTTCGCGCGTACCGAGGGCATGCAACTCGCGGATTGCAGTCCACCGCGCATCGTCATCCTGTTCCTGAACGACGACACCGAACAGTTCATCGACGGAACGCACGCAGCGATGCTACCTTACGTCCGGCATGCGATCACCCCTGATTCTCGTGACACTTCTTCTGACCGCTTGCGGCAACCTGGAGACAGTCACCGGACCGGGCGGCGGCGGCGATCCGATCGATCCGAGCGCAACATTCACCCGCGTTCAGAACGAGATCTTCACGCCGACCTGCGCGAGCATCGGCTGTCACGATCCCCTCGGCCAGCAATCGCAGATGGTGCTCAGTGCGGGCCGCGCGTACGCGAGCACGGTCAACGTCGCGAGCGTGGAAATGCCGTCGCTCATGCGCGTTAAGCCGGACGATCCCTCCAACTCGTACCTCTATCGCAAGATCACCGGCGCCGGCATCACCGGCGATCGGATGCCGCTAAGCCTGCCGCCGCTCAACGACGCGCAGACGCGGTTGATACGGGATTGGATTCGCAGAGGTGCGCCGAATGATTAGAAAAGAGAATGCAGAACGCAGAATGCAGAATGCAGAACCGGCATCTGCGTGGCTGCCACGTCTCCTCCTACTTTCTGCATTCTGCATTCTGCATTCTGCATTCGCCTTAGCGCAGGACGATCCCTACCGCCCCCTCGGCAAGCTCCCCCTGGGCGATACGCTGCTCAGCCTCCCCAGCCCGCAGATCCCGACGCAGGGAACGTGGGAAGTGAAGTTCACCCATCGCTTCAATCAGTCGCTGACCGACGGCAGTCTTCGCGATCAGTGGCATTCGCTGTTCGGTCTTGATTCGAATGCGGACGTCGTGTTCGGCGCGTCTTGGGCTTTGCGACGCGACCTGCAGTTCTCGCTTTCGCGCAGCAACACCAACGACACCGTCGAAGGCGCTTTGAAGTTCGTCGTTCTGCAACAGGCTGCCGCGGTCCCCGCTTCGGTCACGCTGCGCGGCGGCGTGGACTGGCGGACCGAGCGCGATCTCGAGGACCGCACGTCGTTCTTCGCGCAGGCCATCGTCTCGCGCCAGTTCGGGACGAAAGCGGAAGTGTTCCTGCTGCCGACGTTCGTCACCAAGGCCGGACGCGCCCTCACCGGCGATACCTCGGGCGCGCTGTTCGAGAACGCCTTCAACGTTCCCATCGCCTTCGCCTACCGGATCAAACCGCCGCTGAGCCTGATCGTGGAGCTCGTTCCGCCCAACAAAGACCTCCCCGACGAGATCGACGCCGATTTCGGCTGGGCCCTCGGGATCAAACGCGCCATCGGCGGCCACTGGTTCGAGGTCCTGCTCACGAACAACCAGAGCACCCTTACGGATCAGTACGTTACGAGCACCTTCCAGGGCTCGGGCCTGAATCTCGACGACGTGAAGCTCGGATTCAACATCGAGAGGCGTTTCGGCCGCCGGAGACGCTGAAACAGTAGGCAGTACGCCGGGCCAGGGCCCGGCTCGCAGTAGGCGGTAGGCAGGAGGCCGCCACCCGCCCCCGTCTTTCTCCCCTGCCTGCTGCCTACTGCCTACCGCCTACTGTTTTCATGGCATCTGCCTCGCACTTATTCGGCCCGTCATGCGATGCCCGGAATGCAATTCACTGAATGAGGCGGACAGCGCGGCCTGCGGGAGTTGCGGGCTGCTGATGATCAATGCCGCGCCAAAGCGGCGCTCGGAAGATCTTGCCGTCAAGAAGCGCCGGGCCAGCGATCTGGACAACGCCACCTGCCGTTTCTGCACGGGCGCCATCCCCTCGAACGCAATTCGCTGCAAACATTGCTCGGAAGTCGTCGACGAGGACTTTTACCGCGAGCGGGCCCAGCGCCTCCGCTCCCGCATGAACTACGCGAGCTGGGTCATGTACCTGTTCGGTCTCGGCGCGTTGCTCGTGTTCCGTCCGGTGGGGGTGCTGTCGATCGCCGCGGGCCTGCTCCTCTCGATCGCCTACTACGCGATCCCGGTCGAGCCACCGAGCTCGCCGCGGTCGAAGAAAAGAACGGGGCTCGGGACGCTCATCCGCAGGCAGTTGAAGATGGAGCGCGTCTCCATCCCCATCCCGGCGCTCCGGAACATGAAGCTCGTGTTCGTCGGCACGCCCCTCGTGGCGGCGCTGATCGGTTACTCGGCGAACCTCTTCCTGCTGCAGGAACCGGTCAACGACATCCTTCGCGAGAACAGCGCGTTTCACGGGATGGAAGTCTCCGCGCACTATCAGTACTACGTCATTCCCGGCGTCGTCGTGTACGACCTCAAGGGACTCAGCTTTCGCCAGACCCCGATCGACGTGCACACGGCCTTCCTCGAGTTCGCGGGCAAGATGAAAGAGAAGCGCTACTCGCGCGTCGATCTCTCGTACAAGGGCGCGACCAAGTTCACCGTCGACGGCGCGTCGTTCATGAAGATCGGCAACGAGTACGCGAAGAAGAACTTCGACTACGTGCTCTACACCGTGCCCCGTCTCCTGAAACCGGCCGGCGACACGCCGGCGATCGGCGACGAATCGACCGACCGCGACGCGCTGCTGCAGTTCCATCGCAAGTGGTACGGCGAGGACAAGCTCACCGGGACCGTGCAGAACGGGCTCTGAACGAGAGCATCCGGACGAAGATCTCCCCTTCCCGCTCGTAGGTGATCTGCGCCCGCGATCCTGAAACGGCCAGGGAGCGATCGGGGATCAGTTCCAGGGAGCGGCCGTCCCCCGGTAGCGTCGTGATCTGCGTCGCCGATCCGGCTCCATCCACACGCAGGACGTCGTTGCCGCCGACGACGAAAAACTCGGTCCCGCGCGCGGCAACCGCGGGGAGACCGAAGAACGGCAACTCCTCGCGCAGCAGAGGCTCGGCGACGATCGCACCGCTGCGATCGAGCAGGATTCCGCTGAGTCCGGGACCGTCTCGCTGGACGATGAGCGTCGACGCCGTGCCCACGGCGATATCGCGGCTGGGTTGACAGCGTCCGACAGGGTTCGCACGGACTCGATCGGAGCGAGCGTGCGGGAGAGACGCTGCAGGCGCACTCCGACGTTCCGTTGCAGCCGCTGCCAGATGACGAGGTACTCGCTGCCGTCCCAGGCGATCGAGGGAGCCATCCAGAACGTGAGCCACGGTCCGGGAACCGCCTCGCTCGTGACTTCTCGCGGCCGATCGACGACCTTTCCCGTCGCATCCAGCCGCATCGCGTGAAGCGCTGTCTTTCCGGAGTCGGAGCTGGTCCAGACCAGGACGAAGTCCGTCCCGTCTGAGGCCGCGGCAAAGGAATACACCCGCGCCTCGATCTTCGTGCGGGCGAGCACAGTGCCGTCCGCGTCGATGACGGCCGCCACGAGGTACGACCCGCAGAACATCGATTCATCGCTCTCGGCAAAGACGATCAATGCGCGGTCACCCGCCGTCGCGATAGCCGGTGCCGCCCTCACCACGCGATCGGACAACTCGGTGACCTTCTCGCCGGCACGCGCGCGTGCACGGAGAATGTCGGTGCGGTCGAGCCAGACCGTGGCGAACGTATCCCCCACGGCTACTGTCTGCGCGCCGAAGCGCACCGGATTGCCGATCGAAGCGAGCACCGGTTCGCGGCCGGGAAGCATGGCCACGAGTTTCTCGGCTGTGTAACAGGGCGTCCGCACACGCCAGGCGATCAACGAGCCCGAAATCTCGGGATCGACGTGATGCTCAGGGCCTGAAGCCAGCACTCTGCGATCGGTGATCTCACCCCCGCGGCTGATGTCGACGCGCTGAAGGTTCCCGTTTTTCTCGAACGCGACCGCGTAGTGCAGTCCGTCCCAGCCGGCGGCGTGCCCGAAGTTCCCGGCACCCGTCGGATCGATCGTCAACGGCTCGCCGAGAAGCTGTCCGTCGAAGGTCAGTCTCTGCCCTTTGATTTCGGAGAACGACGTCCAGGTCAGCAGAAAGCGGCGGCCGTCGCTGGCGATCGCCGGCCAGCTCCCGTCTTTCGAGATGAGGATCGCATCGGACAGAAAGTTGCCGTCGCGCGCGACGGCTCGCGCGAACAACCTGCGATCCTCCAGCCACGCGAGGAGAAACGAGTCCTCCCCCGCCGCAACCGCCGGGAACGAGATCGCGGGGAAATCGCTCGCCGCCAGGAAGCGACGGACCAGGAATCCGTCGTCGTCGAAGAGAAGCACCTCCGCTTCATGCTCGGCGAACATCAGCACGCGATTCCCGCTGGCGGCCATCGGCGCACGAGTAAAGACGAGATCCAATGGCGGACGAGGAGAGCCGACCGTTCCGTCGGCATGCACGCGAACGATGGAGCGCCGGACGTACTCCTCCACGACCACCAGCAAATCCTCGCCGACGGCCGTCACCGAGTCCGCGGGGCCAGGCAACGTGGCGAACGGCCGCACGCCGTCCTCAGTCACCTCCCGAATGTGCTCGCCGATGATCACGAAGCGCCGCGATGCGGTTTCGACGGCCAGAAACGGACCGGAAAACGCACCGCTGGCAGACCCTGCCGGAACCGGCGCAATGGGCTGATCGACAGATAACAACGCCGCGAGGATCACTGGCAGCAGCACGTCCCTGATACGACGTACCGCAGCCAATCGTCGCTACAGCAAGCCCTCGGCCGTCAGTTCCGCGGTGAGCGAATCGGCATCGACGAACTGGAACGCGCGCAGCCCGACGGTCCGCGCGGCGAGCACGTTCTCGAGCAGATCGTCGATGAACACCACGTGCTGCGGCAGCGCTCCAATGATCTCCAGCGCGCGGCGGAACATCTCCGGATCGGGCTTGGCGACCTTGAATCGGTACGAAAAGATGAAGCGGTCGTCCTTCCGAAAGATCGTCGCGAACCGCCGCGGGATGACCTCGGCGTGCACCTCGTTCGAGTTCGACAGAAAGGCGACGCGATACTTCTCCCGCACCCGATCGAGCAGCTCTCCACGCCCGGAAGCGGCCCGTCGAAGAAGTCGCCCCAGACCTCGCGGAACTGCCGCAGTGACTCGCGATACCCCGCGTGCGTGCAGATGAATTCGTAGAACTCCCAGAACGAAACCGCCCCGCGCTCCAGATCGCGATACCCGCCCGGCCGCTCCAGCAACTCGACGAGCTTGTCCCGCGAGATCGTCGCGTCCCGGCAGATGTTCTCCAGCACCCGCTCGTACGCGAGCTTGATGAGGGTGTTGCCGAGGTCGAAGAGGAACCAGGTCGTCATGCGTTTCGGGGTTTCGAGGTTACGGGGTTGCGGGGTTACGCCGATTCAAGCTACCTCGTAACCCCGAAACCCCGAAACCCCGGAACCTACATCCTGAACACTCCAAACCTCGGATCCGCCATCTTCTCGTTATACGAAACCGACAGTCCCAGTCCCAGATACATCCTCGTTTCCGCGGGATCGATCACGCCGTCGTCCCAGAGCCGCGCTGTGGAGTAGTACGGGCTGCCTTCCTCCTCGTACTTCGCGAGGACGGGATCGGCGATGCTCCGCTCTTCCTCGGCGCTCAGCTCTTTTCCGGCGCGCGCGAGCTGGTCGCGTTTCACGGTCGTGAGCACGCCCGCGGCCTGTTCGCCGCCCATCACCGAGATGCGCGCGTTCGGCCACATCCAGAGGAAGCGCGGCGAGTATGCGCGGCCGCACATGCCGTAGTTTCCGGCGCCGAACGAGCCGCCGATGATGACCGTGAACTTCGGCACCGTCGAGTTGGCGACGGCATGAACCATCTTCGCGCCGTCTTTCGCGATGCCGCCGCGCTCGTACTGTTTGCCCACCATGAAGCCGGTGATGTTCTGCAGGAAGATGAGCGGAATGCGGCGCTGGTTGCACAACTCGATGAAGTGCGTGGCCTTGAGCGCCGACTCGGAAAACAGCACGCCGTTGTTCGCCAGGATCCCGACCTTGTAGCCGAAGATCCGCGCGAAGCCGGTGACGATCGTCGTCGCGTAGCGCTCCTTGAACTCGTGAAACCTCGAGCCGTCGACGATGCGGGCGATCACTTCCCGCACGTCGTACGGCTTGCGCACGTCGTTCGGGATACGCCGTAGAGCTCTTTCGGATCGTAAAGCGGGTCCTCGGGCTCGACGCGCGTCTCCGGCTCTTTCTTCTCGAAGCGCAGGTTCTCGACGATGTTGCGAACGATGGCGATCGCGTGATCGTCATCCTCGGCGAAGTGATCCGCCACGCCGCTGATCCGCGTGTGCACATCCGCCCCGCCCAGTTCCTCGGCCGTCACCTCTTCGCCGGTGGCCGCCTTCACCAGCGGCGGGCCGCCGAGGAAGATCGTGCCGGTGTTCTTGACGATCACTGCTTCGTCCGACATCGCCGGCACGTACGCGCCGCCTGCCGTGCACGAGCCCATGACGGCGGAGATCTGCGGGATCTCCCGCGCCGACATGACCGCCTGGTTGTAGAAAATCCTGCCGAAGTGCTCCCGGTCCGGAAAGACCTCGGCCTGCAGCGGCAGAAACGCGCCACCGGAATCGACGAGATAAATGCACGGCAGGTTGTTCTGCAGCGCCACTTCCTGCGCGCGAAGATGCTTCTTCACCGTGATCGGCAGATACGTCCCGCCGTTGACCGTGGCGTCGTTGGCGATGATCAGACACTCGCGCTGATTGATCCGCCCGATGCCCGTGACGATCCCCGCTGCGGGCGCGTCCTTTCGTACATCCCGTTCGCGGCCAGCGGCGACAGCTCGAGAAACGGCGTATCGGGATCGAGCAGTCCGGCGATGCGCTCGCGCACCGGCAACTTGCCCTGCTCCCGATGCCGGGCCAGATACTTTTCCCCGCCCCCTTCTCTCGCCTGCGCGACGCGCTGATTCAGCTCGTCGACGAGGGACTGGATACGTTGTGCGTTGCTCCTGAATTCATCCGAGGATGAATCGAGATGGGTTTCGAGGGCTTCCATGCGCGGCGAAGTGTAGCGGAGGTGTGGAATCGGGGGTTCGTGAAGGAGCCGTTGGAAGTCCCCTTACCTGATTGCCCCGAGCCGCCGCGCCAGAAGCAGCAACTCCTCACGCGACAGCCCGCTCGCGTGCCTGGTCAACTCCTTGACCATCGGCAGTTCAAGCCCCTCCAGCCGCGCCAGTTCCTCCTCGTGCGACTCCGCCACCCGGTCCACCAGATCGAGCGCCAGCGCTTCCTCGGCGGTCAGCACGCGATTCGCGAGAAAAAGCTGATTCGCGGCCTTGCGCGAGATCACCTTGCGCCACCGCGACGTTCCGCCGAATCCCGTGACGATGCCCAGGCGCGCACCGGGGTGAGCGAACCGCGAGCGCGGTGTTGCGAAGCGGAGATCGAAGGAGAGGACGAGGTCGAGCGCGCCGCCGAAGCAATCGCCGTCGATCAGGGCCACAGTGATGCACGGCAAGCGCTCGATCTCAGCGAATAGCTCCTGACCGAGCCGCGCAAAGTCCTCGGCCTCGAAGGGAGTGAACCGCTGCATCTCGGCCATGTCCGCGCCGGCGGCGAAGAGGTTCGGGCGGCCGGAGCGGAAGAGGAAGAGCGTTGCGTCCGTCGGAAGTTGATCGCGAATGCTGCGCAGCGCATTCGTCGACAGCAGGTTCATCCCGCCGTCGTCGAACACGAATTCGCGCCGCATCAGCGGGCGACGGCGTTGCGGATGGCCTCGACCGCGGCGGAGGTCGGCGTGCCGGGGAGGAAGATCTCGCGGATGCCGAGGGCCTTGAGCTTGGGGATGTCCTGCTCGGGGATGATCCCGCCGGCGAAGACCAGGATGCCCTCCGCGTCCTCGTCCTTGAGCATGCGCATGATCTCGGGAAAAAGCACGTTGTGCGCGCCGGAGAGGATGGAGAGACCGATGGCGTCGACGTCTTCCTGCACCGCGGCGGCGACGATCTGTTCCGGCGTCTGCCGCAGTCCGGTGTAGATCACCTCCATCCCCGCGTCGCGAAGCGCGCGGGCGATCACTTTCGCACCGCGATCGTGGCCATCGAGGCCGGGCTTGGCGATCAGCACGCGGATCTTCCGTTCGGTCATGAGGTCTTCTCCTGAAGCGCGCCGTCGCGGAACGCCGAGAGGATCACGATGTCGTGGTACGTCCCCTCCCGGTAGAACTCGGCCCGCAGCCGGCCTTCCTGCACGAAGCCCTGCGCCTCGAGGACGTGCTTCGCGCGGTCGTTGTAATCGAAAACGTTAATGCGCAGCTTGCGCAGATTCATCTCGTCGAAAGCGAACCGCACCAGCGTCGCGATCGCGTCCGTGCCGAAGCCGCGGTTCCACGCCGTCGGCTCGCCGATGAAAAGACCGAACCAGCCCGTGCGCGACACCCAGTCGATGTCGTGAATCGAGGCGTTGCCGATGTGGCTGCGGTCGTCCTTCCGCTCGATCGCGAAATGCCGTTCGCTCGAGCTGGCGTGCATGGCGTTGTCGATCCACTCGGTCTCGTTCTCGAACGCGATCGGATACCGCGACTTGAGCGTCCGGACGATGTTCGGATCGTTCATCCAGCGATAGCAGCGCTCCGCGTCCTCCCGCTCGAACGCGCGCAGGATGACGTGCTCGCCGGCGATCATAAACCGCCGCCGCGGCGAGGCCGGCTCCGGCGCAAAATCCCGTTCAGTGCGGTTGCCCATGCGGGCGCGGATTATATGTAGGTATGAGGAATGAGTGATGAGTGATGAGTAAAAGCAGCGCGCGGGCACCGCGCGCACTCATCCCTCATCCCTCATCCCTCATCCCTCATGCCTCATCCCTCATGCCTATACTTCCCCATGCGAAAAACGGTCGCCCTGCTCTCGCTGCTCCTGTCCGTGACGCTCTCGGCCCAGCAGACCGGCGTCTTCGTCGCGGATATCGACAAATCCGCCGATGCCTGCACGAACTTCTTCGACTACGCGAACGGCGCTTGGCGCAAGGCCAACCCCATTCCGGACAACATGCAGCGCTGGAGCAGGCGCTGGGAAGCGGGCGAGATCGCGAAAAAGCAGCTCGTGACCATCCTCGATGAGCTGTCCCAACGCCGCGATTACCCGAAGGGCAGCGTCGATCAGCAGATCACCGACTTTTATGGCTCGTGCATGGACACGAAGCGGATCAACGAGCTCGGCTACACCCCGATCAAACCGCTCCTGGCCGACATCGACGCGATTCGAAGCCGGGCCGGCCTGCAGCCGATGATCGCCAGGCTGCACGATCTCTCCGTCAACGTCCCCTTCGGCGTCGGCGGGTCGCCCGACCAGCACAATCCCCGGCAGGTCATCGCCCGGATCTTCGCCGGCGGTCTCAGCCTGCCCAACCGCGATTACTACATCCAGACCAGCGAGCGGATGGTGGAGACGCGCAAGAAATACCTCGAGCACATCGCGAAGATGTTCGAGCTCACCGGTCATAGCAAAGAAGAGTCGGCGAAGGCCGCGCAGACGGTGTTCGCGCTCGAGTCCCGTCTGGCCACGGCGCATTTCACGAACGTCGAGCGCCGCAATCCGAAGCTCTCCGACAACAAAGTCACCCGCGCCGCGCTGCAGAAGATGACGCCGCACTTCAAGTGGGAGGAGTACTTCAACGCCACCAACGTTCCGCAGTCGGAGCTGAACGTCGATCAGCCGAAGTTCCTCGCCGCGGTGGAAGAGGAGCTGGCCTCGACGCCGCTGCCCGCCTGGAAGACGTACCTGAAGTGGAAGCTGATCAACGCCGCGGCCCAGCATCTCTCCGATCCGTTCGTCGAGGAGAACTTCGCCTTCTACGGCCGTCACCTCGGCGGCGCGAAAGAGATGAAGCCGCGCTCCACCCGTTGCGTCGAGACCACCGACGCCCTCCTCGGCGAAGCACTCGGCCAGCGTTACGTCGAGCGCCACTTCCCGCCCGCGGCCAAGGCGCGCATGCAGGACATGGTGACGAATCTCCTCGCGGCCATGGACGACACGATCCGCGGTCTGGAGTGGATGGGACCGGAGACCAAACGGCAGGCCCTCGAGAAACTATCGACGTTCGTTCCGAAGGTCGGCTATCCCGACAAATGGCGCGACTACAGCAGCATCACCATCAGGCCCGGCTCCTACTACAACAACCTGCTCGCGGCGACGAAGTACGAGATCGCCGATGACCGCTCGCAGATCGGCAAGCCGGTCGATCGCAGCCGCTGGGGCATGACTCCGCCGACGTCGAATGCGTATTACAGCGCGCTGATGAACGAGATCGTGTTCCCGGCCGGTATCCTCCAGCCGCCGGCCTTCGACGTGAACGCGACCGACGCTGTGAATTACGGCGCGATCGGCGTGGTCATCGGTCACGAGATCAGTCACGGTTTCGACGATCAGGGCTCGCAGTTCGACGCCCAAGGCCGCCTGCGCAACTGGTGGACGGACGAGGACCTCGCCCGCTTCCGCGAGCGGACTGCATGCGTGGTCGAGCAGTTCGAGGGCTACTTCATCGAGCCGGGAATCCATCACAACGGCAAGCTCGTGCTCGGCGAATCGATCGGCGACCTCGCCGGCGCCAAGATCGCCTACCTTGGCCTGCAGAAAGCGCTCGCCAAGACGCCGGGGCAGGTCGTGGATGGCTTCACCCCCGACCAGCAGTTCTTCATCGGCTGGGGCCAGTTCCGCGGCGACGAGCTCCGTCCCGAAACCCAGCGCCTGATGGTGCAGAACGGACCGCACCCCACCGGCAAATACCGCGTGATCGGACCGCTGTCGAACATGCCCGAGTTCGCAAAGGCGTTCGGATGCGGGCCGGATTCAGAGATGGTGCGAAAGAAGCGCTGCGAGGTTTGGTGACTATCCCAACGACACCAGCTCCAGATTCGCGATCTCCTGCTCCAGGAACTCCCCGGCAATCCGGCGGAACCGCTCCTCGGCATCGGTGACGAGGAAGTGATGGAGCGGCGCGTTCACGCCCGCTGACTTGCCGAGGAGCTCCTTCACCGATTGCGCGGTGGTCTCCGCGCTGTCGACGATGTGCACGGCGTCGCCGACGACCTGCTCGATCGTGCCGCGCAGGATCGGGTAGTGCGTGCAGCCTAGGACCAGCGTGTCGATGCCGGCGTCGATCAGCGGCTCGAGGTAGATCTCCGCGACCTCGCGCGCGACGTGCGTATTCGCCCAACCTTCTTCCGCAAGAGGAACGAAGAGCGGCGCCGCGGACTCGATCACTTCGATGTCCGGATCGAGGTTCTTGATCGCCGTCGTGTACGCCTTCGACTTCACCGTCCCCTCGGTGGCAATCACGCCGACGACTCCCGACGTCCGTTCAACGGCCGCGCGCGCGCCCGGTTCCACGACGCCGATCACCGGGATCGACAACGCTTCCTGCAATGCCGGCAGCGCCGCGGCGGTGGCGGTGTTGCACGCGACGACGAGCATCTTCACGTCGCGCGACAGAAGGTGGCGCGCGGCCTCGAGTGCGTACCGCTGCACGGTCTTGGGCGATTTCGTTCCGTACGGGACGCGTGCGGAGTCGCCGAGGTAGATGAGGGGCTCGCGGGGGAGGGCGCGGGCGATCTCGCGGAAGACCGTCAGACCACCGACACCGGAGTCGAACACGCCGATGGCGCGCGAGCCGTTATTGACGGTCACCTACGTCACCCGCCGTGACGCCGGCCCCGGCCTCGCGCTTGATGTCGTACTGCTCGATTTTCTTGTAGAGATTGGAGCGAGGCGTGTCGATGGCTTCCGCTGTCTTCGAGACGTTCCACCCATGCTCTCGCAGCTTGGCGACGATGAAGGCCTTCTCCGCCTCGTCCTTGAACTCCTGCAGCGTCGAGAGGCGCATGGCCGTGCTGATGATGTCGGTCGGCGTGCGGAAGAACTCCGCGGGAAGATCCGTCACGTCGATCGCATCCCCCGGAACCATGATCACCATCCGCTCGATCATGTTGCGCAGCTCGCGCACGTTGCCGCGCCACTGCGCGTCGCCGAGGGCCTTGAGCGCGCTCGGGGTGAACTTCTTCTGGTGATAGTTGTGCTCCTGTGCGAAGAGCGCGGCGAAGTGCTGGGCCAGGACGCCGATGTCGTCGCGACGCTCGCGCAATGGCGGCGTGCGGATCGGAATCACGTTCAGCCGGTAATAAAGGTCCTCGCGGAAACGGCCGGAGCGGATCTCTTCGGTCAGCTCCTTGTTCGTCGCGGCGATGACGCGAACGTCGACCTTGACCACCGTCGCCGACCCGACCGGCTCGACCTCCCCTTCCTGCAGCACGCGCAGAACCTTTGCCTGCGTGCGGAGGGACATGTCGCCGATCTCGTCGAGGAAGATCGTTCCGCCATCGGCAGCGACGAACTTGCCGGTCTGCTTGCGAACCGCGCCGGTGAACGAGCCTTTTTCATGGCCGAACAGCTCGGACTCGATGAGCTCCTCAGGGATGGCCGCGCAATTGACCTGGATGAAGGCCTCGTTCGCGCGTGACGAACGGCGGTGAATCTCGCGGGCGACCAGTTCCTTGCCGGTTCCCGATTCGCCGGTGATCAGGACCGTGGCTTTCGTCGGCGCGGCGCGCTCGATCTGCGACTTGAGGTCGAGCATCAGCTGCGACTGACCGACGAGCTGGTACTCCTTCTCCTGCTTTTCCTTGAGCTCGATGTTCTCTTCTTCGAGCGAGCGCTGGCGCACCGCGTTGCGGACGGTGAGCAGCAGCTTGTCGCGATTGAGCGGCTTTTCGAGGAAGTCGAACGCGCCCCGTTTCGTGCACTCCACGGCCGTGTGCACGTCCCCATGGCCGGAGACCATGACCACCGGCGAGTTGATCTTCTGCTCGCGCAGGTTCTCGAGGACTTCGATGCCGTCGAGGATGGGCATCTTGATGTCGAGCAGGATTGCGTCGTAGGGGACGCGTGCGGCTTTGTCGAGGCCGTCATGTCCTGAACGGGCCTCGTCGACTTTGTAACCCTCGTATTCGAGGGTCATCTTGATCGCTTCGCGGATCCCCGTTTCGTCATCGACGACCAGAATTCGATACGGCATCAGTTACCAACCTCGTGCATGACTGCGGCCAGGATTGTACGTGCGACCGGGCCTGGTCGTTCACGCCTCGGGTCGCTCGCAGCTCACCAGGGACATCGATCTCGCCGTTGATTCGTCCGCGCGCGATCGTGGTCGCCTTGGCGAACGGCCACGAGACTCTTCACGTCAGTGAGGCCTTCTCGAATCACGAATGTCCCGACGCTTCTTTTAGACCCGTCACTTCATGGACCTCCGCGGCGAGACCGCCGAACGAGTTTTCAGGGCGGTGACGCCGAAAGCGGTCGCACTTGATGTCCCCGGCGTCGACCGGGAAATGGTGCGGGAGTACTATCGCCAGCACGGGTTGTTGGAGCTTTACGATGCAATCGAAAAGGCGGGTTGAACCGCTGGATACATTCGAACTGGATGTGCCCACGACTGCGGCAGACAACGCCGCCCTGTGGCGGGCGCGGGACCACACCGCCATGGACCCGCACGAATACCTCGACTTTCTGGTCCGATTCACTAAAGACCGCCCCGCCTCCCGCGAAACGAACTCCGACACCGACGAGCCGTTCGAACTCTGACGCCGCTGCAGTTGTCGCGGCTCCGCCGCGCAACTGAGCGGCATACCGGGCGCGCGCCGCTGAGCTGCGCCGCCCCGCGGCGCCAGCTCCTGCGCGCGCAGCGACCCCGGCGGCGCAGCCGTCCGGGTGTCGCGCGACATAGAATCGGCCCCGCATGAAAGTCGACATCGTCCGCGATCCCGATCTCGCCAAGATTGACCACCTCTTCGTCCTGCTCGCCGAGGGACCACTCGAGGATGACGACGTCCCCAAGCCGGTGCAGAAAGCCGTTACCGCGGCAGGCTTCAGCGGGCGCTCCGAGGAAACCATCACCCTGCTCGTCGCCGAGCGGCGGAAGGTCACCCTGATCGGGCTCGGCAAGCGCGACGCCCTCACGCTCCGCGGCGTGCGGTCGGCCATCGCCACCGCCGGACGCACCGCCAAAAAACATCGCGATGCGCGCATCGGCTTCTACCTCGGTTATCCCCTGCCCGGCCTCGACGCGGAACAGACCACCCTCTTTGTCGCCGATCACCTCGCCCAGAGCGACTACAAGTACGACCCCTACATCACCGTCAAGAAAGACCAGAAGCGCATCGCCATCGACGCCACGGTCATCGCACCGCCCGCTATCGACAAGAAGCATGTCAAACAGCTCTCTGCGACTGCGCGAGGTTTGACTGAGGCAGTGACCACAGTCCGCGACCTCGGCAACACCCCCTCGAACATCATGACCCCCGAACGGCTCGCCGAGCGCGCGGCGGAAGTGTCCAAAGCCGCCGGCGTGAAGTGCACCGTCTACGGGATGCGGGAGATCGAGCGGATGAAGATGGGCGGCCTCATCGCCGTCAACCGCGGCTCCGATCTCGAGCCGCGATTCGTAGTCATGGAGCACGCCCCCCGCGGCGCGAAAAAACACGTCGCGCTGGTGGGCAAGGGCATCACCTTCGATTCCGGCGGCATCTCCATCAAACCGGCCGAGAAGATGGAGGAGATGAAGTTCGACATGTGCGGCGCGGCCGCGGTCATCGGCATCATGGAAGCCGCGGCCAGGCTCGAGCTCCCCGTCAAACTGACAGGCATCTTCGCGGCCACCGAAAACCTCCCGAGCGGCAGCGCCTACAAGCCCGGGCGAGATCATCACGATGATGAACGGCAAGACCGTGGAGATCGTCAATACCGATGCCGAGGGGCGGATGATCCTGGGCGATGCCCTGCATTACGCGTCGAAGCTGAAGCCCGACCACCTCATCGATTACGCGACGCTGACCGGCGCGTGCGTGGTGGCGCTCGGCAGCGAGGCGGCCGGCCTGTTCACGCAACGATGATGAGCTGGCTCGGAAGTTGATTGAGGCAGGTGAGCGCACCGGTGAACGCCTCTGGAGACTCCCCGCCTGGGACGAATACAAGGAACTGATTCGCAGCGAATGGGCCGACATGAAGAACTCGGGCGGCCGGTGGGGCGGCGCCATCAGCGCAGCGGTGTTCTCTGAAGGAGTTCGTCGATTGTCCGTCATGGGCGCATCTGGATATAGCGGGAACGGCATACGCGGAGAGCGAGAATTCACGGGAAGCGCGCGGCGCCAACGGCGCGGGCGTGCGCGTGACCATCGAGCTGCTGCGGTCGCTCTCGCGTTCGTAATTCTGATTACAGCGGCTTGCGGCGGCAGCGCGAAGAAAGCGCCGGCCGCGCCGCGTCCTGCCGAGCCGGAAGTCGATTTCACGGTCATCGAGTCGCCGAGCCTGCAGTTCCTCCCCCGTCGCGAGGAAGCGGTGGGCTGGCGTCTCGAGGAAGACCCCGTCGTCGTCCCCGGCGAGCGCATCGTCACTTACCTCGGACCCGACGGCGAGCACTTCACGAAATACGAAGTGGTCGACATGACCGCCGGGAAATACCTCACGACCCAGGGCGAGGGCTTCGCCACGGTCGAGATCTTCCGCTTCCCCGATTTCGTGAAGGCCTTCGGCGCCTACTCGATGCGCAAGGAAGCGGCGCGGGCGTTTCTGCCGATTCAGAACGAGGCCTACGTCGAGCAAGTTCGCCGTGCACCTGTGGCGCGGCCCGTTCTACGTCCGCGTCACCGGCGGATCGCAGAACGCGTTCGCGGCGCTGACCGGCTTGGCCTCATTCGTCGCCGAGCGCATGCCGCCAGCGCCGGCCAAGCCGGCGGTGTTCAACTTCTTCCCGGTCGATACCCGTGTGCCCAACAGCGAGCGTTATGCGGCCGACAAAGGCTTCGGTCAGGCCATGCTCGGCAACTCGTTCCAGGCGACCTTCAACGTCGCCGGCGACGTGCAGGAGGGCCTGATCGTGCCCGCCGCGAACAAGCAGGCCGCCGCGCAGATCCTCGACGCCTACCGCAATCTCTACATCCGCAACGGCAAGCTCCTCGACCC
The DNA here is from genome assembly GCA_963822445.1 of uncultured Acidobacteriota bacterium. GTDB lineage: Bacteria > Acidobacteriota > Thermoanaerobaculia > Gp7-AA8 > Gp7-AA8 > QHVT01. The sequence goes on from CAWGHO010000001.1 coordinate 363,380, forward strand.
CATCCCCAACCTCGGCGAGGACAACTTCACCGCCGAAGACAAGTATCTGGGACGGGCCGTGGCCTTCCGGATCGATCGATTCGTGATCGCCTTCAACGGCTTCAAAGACCGGCAGAAGCTCGTCGATCTGGCCGTCGCCACCGACACGCGAATCCTCGGCACGATCCGCAAACAGCTCGTCAGCGCGGAGAAAGCAGCCGAAATGCCCGTGGAGCGGCGGCAGAGACCGAACGCGCCGCCTTGGCAGAGACCGAATCAGTGATTAGTGGTTAGTCGTTAGTCGTTAGTAGAACCGTGTTCGCGCCCTTCGTTCTACTAATCACTAACGACTAACCACTAACGACTACCTCTCCCACGTCCCTGACTTCCCGCCCGACTTGCGCAGCAGTTGCAGGTTCTCGATCACGATCCCCTTTTCCGCGCTCTTGCACATGTCGTAGATCGTGAGGGCAGCGACGGCGCAGGCGGTCATCGCTTCCATCTCCACGCCGGTCTTGCCGTCGCAGCGGACGATGGCGTTGATCTCCACCGCGCCTGATTTCGGATCGAGATCGAAGGTGATGTCGACCGAGTCCAGCGCGAGCGGGTGCGCGAGCGGGATCAGGGACGGCGTCTGCTTCGCGGCCATGACGCCGGCGATCTTCGCCGTGGTGAGCACGTCGCCTTTCGGCAGGGCGCGCTCCATCAGCGATTGCAGCGTGGCCGGCGACATGCGCACCGTCGCGGCCGCGGCGGCTTCGCGTTGGGTGCTCTTCTTCGCGCCGACGTGCACCATCGAGATGCCGCCGGTCTCATCCAGATGTGAGAAGTCTTTACCTGCCATCGATCCCTTCCAAATCCTCGACCGTATTTACGTTGCTGAGCGGGGCGCCGATGCCGATGATCCCCTGTTCCCACAGTCCGTGCAAATCGCGGCGTCCCGCGGCAAGGCGCCGCTCGATCTCCGGCAACCGCGCCGGATCCCAGACGGCACAGAGCGCCTGCCCATCCGCGACACGGCCGTCGTCACGAAGCAGGCGAAGGACGTCGCTCGTAATCAGCGGATAGTCGACCGCCATGATGAAGCAGCGCTCCTGCGCGTGACGCAACGCCGTGACGATGCCGAAGATCGCACCGTCATCCTCGTGCGGCTCTTCGAAGACCGTGGGGATGCTCATCGCGTCGCCGCCGGGCCGCTGCACGGCCAGGACCTCGTCGAACACCGGCTGCGCCGCGGCGAGGACGCGGTCGAAGAACAGCTCGACTTTCGATCTGCCGAGGCGGCGGGAGCGGCCTCCGACGAGGATGTAGCATCTCATGGAGTGCGCGTCAGCGTGATCATCCCTTCCCTGAACGAGGCCGCGACCATCGGCGCCGCGATCGACTCCGCTGCTGGAGCGGAAGTGATCGTAACCGACGGCGGCAGCACCGACGGCACGATCGAAGTTGCCCGCGCGCACGGAGCACGTGTCATCGAAGGAGAATCGATGCGCGCGCGGCAGATGAACCGCGCCGCCGGGGTTGCGACCGACGAGGCGCTGATCTTCCTCCACGCCGACACGATTCTTCCCGCGGGTGCGCTCGATGCGGTCCGGAACGCTCTGCAAAACGGATGTGTCTTCGGCGGCTTTCGCATCGCCTTCGTCGAGCCGGGCCTCGACGGCGTCGCTCGCGCAATCAACGTCCGAACGCGCTGGACGCGCGCGCCGTGGGGCGACCAGGCCCAGTTCATCCGCCGCGATGCGTTTCTTGCGGCAGGCGGCTTCCGCGAGATCCCGATCATGGAGGATTACGAGCTCGCTCGCCGGATGAAGCGCGCCGGACCAACGACCATCCTCCCCCTCACCGTCCGCACCTCGGGCCGCAGATTTCTGCAGAAGGGGCTCGTGCGCACGGCCGTGGTGAACTGGACGATCATCCTCGCCTACCACCTCGGCGTCTCGCCGGAGCGGCTCGCGCGCTGGTATCGCTGACTCAGCGCCGCTTCTTCGTCGACTCCTCGATCTTTTTCGCGTGACGGGCCTGACCGAGGGAGACGTTGATCGGATTGGTGCGGTCGAGAAACGGAACGGCCGGGCGGGCGCGGATGCCGAAGGACTTCCGGACCTGCAGGAGGTACTCATGTTCGGGAACGAGCTTCAGCCCGTTGTCGACGGTCTCGATGGCTTTCTTGCGATTTCCGGCGGCCGTGTAGACGCGGGAGAGATTGGCGTAGTGATCGCCGTTGTAGAACTCGAGATCGATGGCGCGCCGGCAGAGATCGATGGCCATCTTGAAGTCTTTCCGAACCAGGGCGAGGCAGAGACCGAAGAATGACAGGCCGGCTGCATCCCGCGGCGTGCGGATGGGCGGCGAGTTTTCGGTCCCGTAGATGTCGAGGAACTTCGTCAGGGCGTGGAGGTAGTCTTCCCCGCGGACTTCTTCGATCGCTTCATCAACCTTCGATCGCATCAGATCAGCTCTCGCGAGCGCAGACGGTGCACGTAGCGCGAGATTCTCTCCCTTTCTTCTTCATTCGGGTCGATGAATCGCATCCCGTACTTCGACATCGAGCCCGCGAACTCCGCCCGCAGCACCTCGGCCACGATCTGCAGGGGCTTGGGATCGCCGGGCAGGTAGAAGTGAAGCCGCATCGGCCCGTCCTGCGGAAGCATGCGATCGACTTCGAGGAGGATGCCGGTCGAGGAAATGTTGATGCTGCGGCCGAGGACGAAGCGGCCGTTCTTTTCGAGCGACACTTCGATTTTCGTGATCGTGCGGAGCTGCCGGCGCACGGGGATGTTCGTCAGCCGCTCCACCTTCTGATCCAGTTCCGGTTTGAGCAGGGGGCGGAAGATCACGTCGTTGCATCCCGCGGAAAGACAGAGGTCGCCGTGCTCGCGGTTTTCGCGATCGCAGACGAGCAGCAGGGAGATGCCTTTCGTCTCGTCGTGAGCGCGGATCTCGCGGCAGAATTCCGGCGCGGTCATGTCGAACAGGTCGTAGCCGAACATGATCAGGTTCGGATGTTCTTCGCGCGCACGGACCAGCCCTTCCGAACCGGCCAGCGCGGTCTTGATCTGCATCTCTTTCCGCTTGAGGATCGACTCCTGGAAGATGAGGGCGCCGCGGGAGTGATCGACGAGCAGAATGACGCCCTTCTCCGGCTGCATCGACTCGTTGCTCATGCGGCGGAGATCTCCCGCAGTCTGCGCACGGCGCGCGTAAGGTCTTCGATCAGCATGGAGATGTGCGCGGGAGTATTCGATTTGCCGAGGCCGAAGCGGATGGAGCCGAAGGCCGCGGCGTCGGTTGCGCCGATGGCTTTGAGGACGCGCGAAGGTCCGCGGTCACCCGCGCTGCAGGCCGAGCCGGAGGAAAGAGAGAAATGCTTCATTGCCAGGATCAGGGAGTCGGCCTCGATGCGCTCGAAACTGATGTTGAGATTGCCCGGCAATCTTAACTCCCGCGGTCCGTTCACTGAAACGTTTGGGATCTCGGCGAGGATCCCGTCGCGCAGCATTTCGCGGAGCTCGGTCAGCCGCACAGCCTCCTCAGTCATTTCCGTCGTACGCAATTGAATGGCCGCGGCCATCCCCACGACGCCGGGAACATTGACCGTTCCGGGACGCGCGTTGCGCTCCTGTCCCCCGCCGACGACCACCGGCTCGATGCGAATGCCGCGGCGGACCATCAGCCCGCCGATGCCTTTCGGCCCGTACAGCTTGTGCGCGGAGAACGAGGCCAGATCGACGTTCGCCAGATCGAGCGCGATCTTCCCCGCGGCCTGGGTCATGTCTGTGTGAAAGAGGATTCCCCGCTCCCGGCAGATCGCGGCCAGCTCGGCGATGGGCTGGATGGTGCCGATCTCGCCGTTCGCGGCTTCGATCGAGACCAGGCGCGTTTCCGGCCGGATCGCGTCGCGCAAGGCGTCAGCGGTAATGAAGCCTTCGCGATCGGGCTGGATGACGGTGACGCCCGGTTTGCGTTCGGCAGGGACGAGGATGGACTTGTGCTCGGTCGCGCCGGTGATGAGGTGCTGATCAGGCTTGAGGATGTTCAGGGCGATGTTGTTCGACTCGGTCGCCCCCGCGGTGAAGTAAATCTCCGGCGGGAGGACACCGAAGAACCGGGCGATGGCGATGCGCGCGTCTTCGACCGCGCTGGAGGCCTTGCGTCCGTGCTGATGGGTGATCGAAGCGGGATTGCCGAAGTGCTCGGAAAAATACGGGAGCATGGCCTCGACCACACGCGGATCGCACGGGGTGGTGGCGTGGTGGTCGAGGTAGACGACGTCGAGGGGCACGGTGCCCATGATACGCAGGAGCGCCGGCGTCCTCGCCGGCTGGACCGCCGGCGTCCCGCCGGCTGCAGCCGAGGACGGCTGCGGTACAGCCGCCGGGCCGGCGGCGCTCCACCGTGCTACCGCCGCCGCCGTCTGCGCCGTTTCGTCTGCTGCTGCTCCCCTTCTTCCTGCGCACGTTTCGCGCGTGTCGCAAAGGCCTGCCACTGACGGAAGACGTCGATGTAACGGCCGGAGGAAAGCGCGTAGAGCTCGAGAAGAGCGAGGGCGTCGTTGAACGGGTCGCGAAACACGGCCCGGAACTGCGCGCGGCGATCGCTGGGCGGCTCGAGCAGCCGCCAGAGCGTTTCCAGGGCCTGTTCGATCTGATGACGTGTGCCGGCGGCGAAGGCCATGCGTGCGCACAGCGGCTGGATGAGATCGCGGATGAACACGATCACTTCGCCGATGCGCATGCGCGTGTCGCGGCGCACTTCTTCCTGCTCGATCTCGTACACGACCCACGGCAGCATCAGCACGGACAGCAGCACCGCGTCGGAGATCTGCCGCCCGGCCTGCACGGTGCGGTCGAGCACTTCCAGCATTTTCCAGAAGTACGGCGCGCGATCGCCTTTGACCGCGTTGTAGATCTCGGGCAGCAGCGGCTCGAGCAGGCCCGTGTCGACCATCAGCCGGATCGCGCCGCGCGACCATCCCCGCCGCAACAACTCCAGAATCTCTTCCGACACGCGCGGAGGGGAAGCCTTCAGGATCTCCCCACGATGGCGGAGGATGCCGTTGTACGTGGCCGCCTCGATCTCGAATCCGAGTCGTGAGGCGAACTCGATGGCGCGCATCATCCGCACCGGGTCTTCGCGGAAGCGGAGATCGGGATCGCCGATTACCCGAACGCGCGAGTCGTGCAGGTCCTCGACGCCGTTCACGTAATCGATCACCGAAAAATCGGCGATGTTGTAGAACAGCGCGTTGATGGTGAAGTCGCGGCGCCGCGCGTCCTGCAGCGGCGACCCGAACGTGTTGTCGTCCGTGATCAGAAAATCCTCAGCCTCGGTCTCCGCCAGCGTCCGCTCCGGCTCGCGGCGGAACGTCGCCACCTCGACCACCTGATCCTGAAAAATGATGTGCACCAGGCGGAAGCGGCGGCCGATGATCCGGCTGTTGCGGAACAGACGCCGCACTTCCGCGGGATGAGCGTCGGTGACGACGTCGAAATCCTTCGGCGTGCGTCCCATGAGCAGATCGCGAACGCTGCCACCGCACAGATACGCGCGGAAGCCGCTGCGGTGCAGGCGGTAGAGAACCTTGAGCACGTTCTCGGGGATGCTGCGCCGCGAGATCGGATGCCCGCCGCGATCGATCACCGTGCCGTCGGGCTGGTGCTCGGACTCGACGTGGACGTGATCGTCCGCTTCCTGATTAATACTCGGATCCATAAGAGGTCACGCCGGGCGTGTAGTGGTACTTGCTGTCGATGATGAAAAAGGAACGGTCCCAGCGGGTACGGCTGAAGAAGTGGCGGATGACGCTGGCCAGCTCTTTCACCCGCTCGCGCGGCTGACCGTCCACGGAGACCGGCCTCATGACCGGCTCGAACGACCAATAGACCATGAACGCGCGTCCCTTGATGAGGGAACGAGGCACGGCGCCCCAGTAGCGGGAGTCGTACGAGTGATCGCGGTTGTCGCCCATGGCGAAGAAATGGTCGTCGGGAACGCGGTACGGCCCGAAGTGGTCGCGCGAGCGCCAGGGCTCGGGCAAGGCCACACGCTGGTCGGGAAAGGTCTGCTTGTCGGTGTGCACGACGTACGGCTCGGGCAGGGCCTTGCCCTCGACGTAGATCTTCTTGTTGCGGATGGAGATCGTCTCGCCGGGAAGGCCGATGACGCGCTTGACGTAGTCGGTCTCCGGATTTTCCGGATAACGGAAGACGATGATGTCGCCGCGGCGGATGGTCCGCATCGGAAAGAGCTTTTCCAGCGTGTCCGAGGCGTTGGCGCCGTAGATGAATTTGTTCACGATGATGTGGTCGCCGACCTTCAGGTTGTCTTCCATCGACCCGGTTGGGATCTTGAAGGCCTGAAACGCGAAGATGCGCGCGAAATTGACGAAGATGATGGCGATCAGCAGCGCTTCGTAGTACTCGCGGACCGTCGACTTCTTCTCGCGCTCATCATCTGCTGCCATTCGGTGGGCTGGTCCTCTTCAGTTGCTCGGCAATGAAACGCGCGGCAAACGATTCTACGACAGCGGGCGGAACCGCGACGACGTTGCGGGTCTGGCGGTAGTGGCCGGCTTTGATGTCCGGGTCGGGATAGATACGTACGGCGGGCGTCCCGCCCGCTTCGCGACGGGCATGATGCCCGTCGCCCGGCGGGCGGGACGCCCGCCGTACGTCGACCACGAACGCCCTAGTCGCATCCATCCAACTCGTCTCCCCCACCCTCTTCCACAGCGCCTCGTCCGGCTCCTTGCTGGTGATCACCATCGCCACCCGCGCATTTCTCATCAGCTCCGCGCGGGCGTCGCTCCAGGTCAGACGGTCGGGCGTCACCCAGATCACCAGCGGCAGGCGCTCGTTGTAGGCGATGTCGGGGCGCTGAATGACGATCGCGTCGCCGATGAACGGCTCGATGCTCATGTCCAGCTTCACAGGGGGCTTCAGCGCCGGCGTGCGCTGCTCGCCGCTGTACTTGAGGACGTCGATCGCGTCCGCGGTCACGGGACTCGAATAAACGACTGCGTAGCGCTCGGCCTGAGGGTCCCAGCCGAGGGCGTGGACCGTCGAGAAGGGGAAGTCGACGCTGAAGCTGTACGAGCTGGGGATGTGCAGCGTCCGGACGATGTCGCCGAACTTCGAGCGGATCACGTAGCTGATCTTGCTGCCCCGCGGCGCCCACTGCACGGCGACCTCATCGGCGGGATCGTTCGGCACCCAGCTGATGTCGCTCCCCTCGGTCGCCACGAGCCCGATGTCGAAGTCGTCATCGCGCTTGACCGAAAAGACGACCTCGCCTCGCGCGTCGGAGAGATCGAACGAATCAAGAGCCATGAACGGCTCGGTCAGCCGCTTTTCGGCGTTCGCGATCATCGGACCGATGGCGTTCGTGACCACCTTGATCGGTCCTTTCGGCACCGTGAGCGCCGCCGGTTGCGAGCTGGGGGCGACCTTGCCGTCGGCGCCCAGAACGACCGAGCGGATGCGCGTCGTGGCAGGCACGCTCATCCAGTCCGGGGGGATGGTCTGGAGGGTGGTTGCGCAGCCGGCCAGAACGGTTAGAAACGGTAAGAATCGCAGGGGCCGCCAGAGCATCGAAATGCATTCTAAATCATTGATAAGAAAAGCTGAAATAGTTGGTTGCACACTTGCAAATAACTTCCGTACTATGGACCTGCAAAGGCACCTCATCGAATCCCAGAAGACACCCAAAAAGCGCGGTGGCTGGAAGGCCTCCGCGACGTCGATTGCCCTTCACGGACTGCTGGTCGGCTCGATCGTTTTCGCCGGCGCGCAGGCCAAGCACAGCGTGGCCGCCGAAAAGGCCATGCCGGCCTTCCTCACCCAGGGCGCGGCCCCGCCGCCCCCTCCGCCGCCACCGCCCCCGAAAAAGGCGAGCGGCGGCCAGCAGCAGGCCACGCCGAAGGTGCAACAGCCGAAGCCGGTGGTCGTCCAGCGCAATCCGCTGACGCCGCCGGTGGAGATTCCGAAGGAGCTCCCGAAGCTCGATCCCCTTCCGACGACGAAGAACCTCCCGATCGCCGAGGAACCGGTTGCGGAGTCCGCTCCGGATGATGGCGGAACCGCGGGCGGGGATGCCGTGAACGGCGTGGTCGGCGGCGTTGAAGGCGGCGTGGCCGGCGGTGTCGTCGGCGGCGAAGTCGGAGGCGTCATCGGCGGTGAGATCGGCGGCGTCAAAGGCGGCGTAGTCGGCGGCCAGGTCGGCGGCACCGGAACGGGTACCGAAGGCTCGGGCACTGGCGGCGTCGAAGCGCCTGTCGAGCCTCCTCCGCCACCCCCGCCGCCCCCGCCACCACCCCCGGTTCCGACCGGTCCGATGCGCGTCGGCGGCGCCGTGAAGGCCCCGACCGTGACCAACCGCGCCCAGCCTGATTACACCGAGGCCGCGCGCAAGGCCCGCATCGCCGGGACAGTCATCGTCGAAGCGATCATCGATCGCAACGGCAACGTCGACCAGGTGCGAGTAGTCAAAGGCCTGCCGATGGGACTCAGCGAACAGGCAGTGAACGCCGTGAAGAAGTGGAAGTTCCGACCCGGGACGATGAACGGAAACAACGTCGACACGATCTTCAATCTGACCGTGTCGTTCCAGCTGGAGTAGTACGGCGCTTCGCGCCTCGCAGTAGGCAGTGGGCGGTAGGCGGTAGGCGGTGGAACCAAACCACCGCCTACCGCGAGGTCGCGCAGCGGCCGTACCGCCTACTGCCTACTGCTTCTAAAAGGCCTTCGCCTCCGCCGCCGTCTTCCCCTGCTTCCCCACCTTCCTCGAGATCGCCTTGGCCTGCTGGAAGAGGCCGAGGTAGTCGCGGCCGCCGGCTTTGGAGTCGGTGCCGGACATGTTGAAGCCGCCGAAGGGGTGCACACCAACCAGGGCACCGGTGCACTTGCGATTCAGGTAGAGATTGCCGACGAAGAACTCCTCACGCGCGCGATCGAGCTTCTCCTCGTTCTCCGTGAACACCGCCCCGGTCAGGCCGAACTGCGTGTCATTCGCGATGCGCAGCGCGTCATCGAAATCCTTCGCTTTGATCACCGCCAGCACCGGTCCGAAGATCTCTTCCTGCGCGATCGTCGCCTGCGGATCGACGTCCGCGATCACGGTCGGCTCGACGTAGAAGCCGTCATTGGGATCGACGTTGCCGCCGGCCACGAGCCGCCCTTCCTTCGCGCCCTTGTCGATGTACTCCTTGATCTTCTTCATCGCCTTTTCGTTGACGACCGGGCCGACCTGCGCGTCGGCGAATGTCGGATCGCCGATCTTCAGCTTCTTCGTCTTCTCGACGATCAGTGGCAGGATCTCGTCGTAGATCGCCTCGTCGATGATCGCCCGCGAACAGGCCGAGCACTTCTGTCCCTGAAAGCCGAACGCCGACGCAACCACCGCTGCCGCGGCTTCATCGAGATTCGACCATTCTTTGTCGACGATGATCGCGTCCTTGCCGCCCATCTCCGCGACGACACGTTTGATCCAGAGCTGCCCCTTCTGATGCTTGGCCGCCTCCTCGTTGATGTGCAGCCCGACTTCCTTCGAGCCGGTGAAGGAGATGAAGCGGATGCGCGGGCTCTGCACGAGCGGATCGCCGACTTCCCCACCCGAGCCGCTGACGAAGTTGACGACGCCCGGCGGCATGCCTGCTTCTTCCAGCAACGCCACCAGGCGATACGCGATCCACGGCGAGTCCGATGAAGGCTTGAGCACGACGCAGTTGCCGCTCACCACCGCGGCGGTGGTCATGCCCGCCATGATCGCCAGCGGGAAGTTCCACGGCGGAATGACCGCGCCGACGCCCAACGGGATGTAAACGAGATCGTTGTCTTCGCCGGCGATCTTCACGATCGGCTGTTCGCCGGCGTAGCGATAGGCCTCACGCGCGTAAAACTCGAGGAAGTCGATCGCCTCGGCTGTATCCGCATCAGCTTCGGACCAGGTCTTACCGACTTCGTAAATCATCACCGCGGAGAACTCGTGCTTCCGCTCGCGCATCAGCGCCGCGGCTTTGAGCAGCAGTCCCGCGCGAACGTCGACCGGCTGGCGCTTCCAGCTCTCGAACGCTTTCCACGCTTCTTCAATGGCCCGCTCGACGTGCGCGCGCGAACCTTTTTGAAACTTGCCCAGGAGCTGCTCCTTGTGGGCGGGATTGATCGATTCGAACGTCTTGAGGCCGGTGATACGCTCCCCGCCGATGATCAGCGGGTACTCGCGGCCCAGCTCGCGTTTCACTCTCTCGAGCGCCCCTTCCATCGCCGCTTTGTGCTCGGGATTGGAAAAGTCGGTCAGGGGCTCGTTTTTGAACTCGGGAAGACTTGGCATGTAGGTTCCTTTCAAAAGCGTGCGCATGTTATCCAAATCATCGAGAGCCGCAACCGCACTCTGCCTCGTGCTGTTGTGCGCATCCTGTTCGCGCCTGCTGCCGTGGCGCACCGCGCCTCCGGACGAAGAAGTCAACATTTCCTTCACCCTGGAGAACAATCTGGTAATCCTGCCGTCGACCCTGCGCATCGACGGCCACGCCGGCCGCTTCATCCTCGGCAGCGCCAGCCGCCGGACCGCAATCGATGACGGATTTGCCGGTGCGGGCCGCGTGCTGACCATCCAGGCGAGGGACGCCCTGCGCCTCTCGTCCGTTCGCGTCGACCTGCAGGGAGTTGCGGATGCGATCGTCGGCGCGGACGTCTGGGGCCGCAATGCGATCTCGATCGATTACCGCAGCGGCCTGGTGACGTATCAGAAGAGCGGCATCGAGCGGAGTCAGATGAAGACCTTCCGCTACCGCGACGAGCCGTCGGTCTGGGTGGAGGTGAACGGACGCCGCGTCGCCGCGGTCGTCGATACCTCCAGCCCCGACACGCTGGTCCTTCCCGGATCGACCACGACGCGCGGGATGGTGAACGTGAGCGTCGCCGGAACGGACTTTGGCGCGGTCGACGTGCAGTTCACCAACGTTTCGAGGCCGCGCATCGGCAACCGGCTGCTGTCTCGCTTCCTGGTGACGATCGATTACGGGCGGCGGGTGGTGGGGTTGTGGCGGGATCCGCGGATCCCGCTCGTACCTGATGTCATCCCGAGCGAAGTCGAGGGACCTGGCGGTGCGGGCGGCGCGGCCGCTGCGCCACCCGATCCGCCCAGGTCCCTCGACTGACGCTCGGGATGACACGGGGCGTGGCATCATCGCGTCTTGCGCGCCGCCTTATTCGTCCTCCTCCTCGCGCCCACCGCCCTCGCTCAATCCTCGTTCGACCTTCAGGGCTACGTCGCCGCGCGAGGCATCAACGCCAGCGGACCGACCTCCTGGCTTGACGGCGGAATCGGACGGCTGGAGTCGTCCGGGGGGAATCGCGATGAATTCGACGCCGTCGCCCAGCTCGGCTTCGACTGGACGCCTTCCCGCTACTTCGATCTGCACGCGAGCGGGGTCGCGCGCGAAGAGGGCTCGGGCCTCATCGAAGCCTACGCGGACGCGCGGCTCATCTTCGGCCTCGACGAAGTCCAGCTTCGTGCCGGCCAGTTCTTCCTCCCCACTTCGCGCGAGAACAAAGACGCGCTCTGGGCCTCGCCGTACTCGATCAGCTTCTCCGCGCTGAACACCTGGATCGCGCAGGAAGTCCGTCCCGTCGGTGTCGATCTGGAATGGCGGCACACACTGCAGCGCGGCCACATCCTCACTACCGCCCTCACCGCCTTCCGCGGCAACGACTCCATGGGCGCCCTCCTCGGATGGCGAGGCTGGACGATCGGCAATCGCCTTTCGTCGTACGACGAGCTCCTGCCTCTGCCACAGCTCAGCCCCTTTTTCGCCGACCAGCGCGACGACGGCACGAAGCCATTCGGTCGCGATCTCGACGGCAAAACCGGCTACTCCGGGCGCGTCCGCTACTCCGTCCCGCAAAAGGGAAACGTCCAGTACGCGTACGTCGACAACCGCGGCGATCGCGAGCTTCATCGCGGCGAGTACGCGTGGGCCACCGACTTTCATCTGATCAGCGGCGAGATCGGCGAACCGGACAACCTGATCGTCGCGGCAGAGCTCATGCGCGGCTCGACGGGGATGGGATTCGCCCCCGCATTCGTGCAAGGCGATTTCTACGCCGCGTACGCGCTGATCTCGCACGAGCGCGGCCGCAACCGATGGACGGCGCGGTACGACCTCTTCGGCGTCGACGAGAAAGATTTCTCGCTGGCCGGCACGAACGACGAGACCGGCCGGTCGTGGACGCTGGCCTGGCTGTACGACATCACCCCGTCGATCCGCGGCGGCGCGGAATTCACGCAGATCACGGGGAAGAACTTCGCCGGTCAGGGAACGAACGGCCGCACGGTGACCGTGGAAGCGCGCTACGCGTTCTGAACGACCACGCGCCCCTTCCCCAGCGCCTTCCCTCGATACATGGCCTCGTCCGCGCTGCGCAGGAACTCCTCCGCGCTGGACAGCGGCTCGCGATACATCGCGATTCCCACCGTCGCGCCGAAGCCGATGTCTCCGTACACCGACGCCACGTCCCGAATTCGCTCGACGAGCGTGTCGGCCACCCGGCGGGCCTCGAGCTCGCCAGCGTCGCGGCAGAGCAGGACCGCGAATTCGTCGCCGCCGATGCGCGCAACCACGTCCTCTTCGTTCACCGACTCACGGAGAACGCGCGCGACTTCCATGAGGATGTCGTCGCCCGCGGCGTGCCCCAGCCGGTCGTTGAAGGCCTTGAAGTTGTCGAGATCGATGTAGAGGATCGCCAGCGGATGCCCCTTCTTCAGCTCCGACTCAGCGTGCTCGAGGAACGCCCGGGAGTTGGCCAGACCGGTGTTAGCGTCCGTTCGCGCGAGAATCGCCTCCCGCACCGCGAGTTGCCGGAGCTTCTCGCGATCGCCGCGCAGAATGGCGATGAAGACGCCTTCCGAAACGAAGATCACGAAACGGGTGAAGGCGTTCCACAGCGAAATGGCCACCGCGGTGCCGTCCACTCTCCCGACGAGATCGGCCGCGAGCCAGGACGCACCGGCCAGGGTCGCCACCACCACTGCCGGCCCGACGCCGCCGTACCACGCGCTGAGCGCGATCGGCACGAGGTAGAACAGCGACAGGCCGATCTCGCGCGGGGTGACCTGATCGAGCCAGCCGATGAGCAGCACGATCGCGAGTGACGCCGAGGTCACGAAGAGACGCTTTGTGTTATCGGGCACGTCCGGAAGTCTCAGTCCATCCAATGTCTGTGCCCGCTGGTACGGGCGGCGCATGGATGCGCTCCCAATGCGCGTGTTTCCGATCGTCGTGCTCGCCTTGATGTGCGCAGGAGACCCGCCCGCCCAGGTCCCTCGACAGGCTCGGGATGACAGGGCCGCCGACTTCGATCTGATCATCCGCGGCGGCGAGGTTCTCGATGGCCTCGGCGCACCGCGAACACGCGCGGACGTCGGCATCCGCGGCGACAACATCGCGCACGTCGGCGACCTCTCGAAATCGACCGCTTCAACGACCATCGACGCGACCGGCAAGGTCGTCACGCCCGGCTTCATCGACCTCCTCGGCAACTCCCAGGCCGCGGTGCTGATCGACCCGAAGCTCGAAGGGAAGATCCGTCAGGGCGTGACGACCGAGGTGACTGGCGAAGGTTTTTCGCCCGGCCCGCTCGACGAGGAGATGGCCGCGGAGATGGAGCGCACGAAACCCGCCGGATGGCCGAGAGTCACCTGGCGAACCCTCGGCGAATTCATGAAAGTCGTCGAGTCGCGCGGCTCCGCGCTCAACTTCGCGTTCTTCATCGGCGCCCGCAATCCCCGCGAAATGGTGCTCGGTCACGCCGAGCGCGCGCCGACCGCGGCCGAACAGAAGGAAATGAATCGCCTCGTGCAGCAGGCGGTCGAAGAAGGAGCAGTCGGTTTAGCCAGCGCGTTGATTTATCCGCCGGGACGATTCGCGACGACCGCGGAGCTGACGGCGATGGCGCGCGTCGCCGGGTCGTACTGGACGCATCTCCGCAACGAGGCCGATCGCATCGAGCCGGCGATCGACGAGGCGATCAAGATCGGCCGCGACGCGAACGTGCCGGTCGACATCTTCCACCTGAAGATCGGCGGCGAGCAGAACCGGGGCCGAATGCCGCACATCGTGAAGAAGATCGAGGCCGCGCGCGCGAGCGGTCTCGACATCGCGTCGAATGTCTACCCCTTCACCGCGACGTCGACTGATCTCATCTCGATCGTTCCGGCCTGGGCGCTCGAAGGCGGTTACCTGAAGTTCGTCGATCGGTTAAAGGACCCGGCGACGCGGACCAAGATCGCCGGCGAGTTGCGCGAGGGGCGTCTGCGCGGCAACGGCGCATCGAGCATCGCCGTACGCGCGGCGCAGACGCGCCGGCTCGATGAGATCGCGAAGTCGATGAATGTCGATGCGGCCGAGGCGGCGTTGCGGTTGTTCGAGCAGAGCGCGAAGTCGCCGATCGCCATCTTCTTCTCCCTTAGCGAAGAGGACATGAAAGTCGCGCTGGTGCAGCCGTGGGTCGCGTTCGGATCGGACTCCGGCGCCGTCGTCGGCGAAATGCGCAACAGCGGCGCGCATCCGCGCGCGTATGCGACGTTTTCGAAAGTGCTGGCGCGCTACGTTCGCGAGCAGAAGCTGCTCACGCTGGAGGAAGCGGTGCGGAAGATGACTTCCCTCGCCGCGTCCCGCGCGCGCCTGAGCGATCGTGGCGTGCTGAAGGCCGGCATGAAGGCGGACGTGGTCGTCTTCGATCCGAAGACCGTTCGTGACGTCTCGACGTATGAGGATCCGCATCATTTCTCCGAGGGCGTGTCGCACGTGATCGTGAACGGGACGCTCGTGCTGAGGGACGGAACGATAACCGGCGCGTTGCCGGGACGGATTCTGCGGCGCGTCAGCGGTACTGCAAAATCGCCGCGATGAGCGCGCCGGAAAGCAGCAGCACCGACATCACCCACACGCCGATCCAGAGCAGCACCGTCTTGGCGATGGCCTTGCCGCGCGTCTGACCGTAGAACCGGCGCTGCGCGAAGTACAGGTAGACCATGTGCACGAGCACGCCGATTACTCCGACCGTTTTCTGCAGCGGTCCTGGCGAAAACCCGGCCATCGCGTAGATCGGCCAGACCAGAACCAGTCCGAACAGATACGTGAACGAGAGGTAATGCGCCGAGAACACGAGGTGCTCGACGAAGTAGCGTTTGCGTCTCCTGTAGAGCAGTTTGAGCACGACGGCCATGCCGACGACGTTCACGAGCTGCAGCATCGACAGGTTCTTCTGCCAGCGATGGTTGATGCGCTCCGCGTGCTGCTCGAGGGGCATCTTGTACTTCGCGGCCTTCTTCTCGATCAGCCGCTGGACGTTGCCGCTCTTGTCGAACTTCATGAAATTCAGGACGTCGTACATCGCCGCAGGTTTGTAGGCGGTGAAAGCGATGAACTGGATGGCGAAGAGCGTCAGGAACAGCCGGATCGGCGAGATGTAGCGTTTCTTGCGGCCGGCGAAATATTCGGCGGTGAGAAATCCCGGCCGCACGACGAGCAGCTTCAGCGTCTGAAAGAGCTTCGAATCGAGATGAAAGAGCTCGTGGAAGAGATCGTGGGTGAAGTGGCCGACGGTCAGATCGTGATGGCTGGGCTGCTTCTCGCCGCAGCGGGCGCAGAAGACCTCGACGTTTTCCGCGCCGCAATTCGTGCAGATCTCGTTCATACCTTCAGGATGATGTTCCGCCGATACAGCAGCGCCAGGATGCCCCACCAGACCGCGACGAACAGCAGCGCGTACAGAAACGACGCGAGCTGCGGCGGAAAGTATGGCTTGAAGAGCGTTCGATAGATCGTCTGTTGCAGCGAGACCCCTTCGATCTTGATGATGCCCAGCAGCCGGGCCATCATCCCTGATCCGACAAAAGCGACCAGCGGATTCACACCAAAGACGACGAACGGCTTCGACGGCATCCTCCACATCCAGAGGGCGAGGATCACGCACGCCCATCCGGCGGTGTAGATCACATAAGAGCTGGTCCAAAGACTCTTGTTGATCGGAAAGACCAAACCCCACGCCCAGCCGGCCGCGATCCCCACGATTCCGGCGATCGTCAACATCTTGATCTTCTGCTCTTTGACGGACCGCGCTGCAAGAACGCCCAGCAACGCCGTCGCCACCGCCGGAATCGTCGAAAGCGGCCCCTCGGGATCCCAGGTCTTGCTCTGCTTCCAGAGATGAGCCTCCGGAATCAGCGCGCGATCGACCTGCGCCGCGACCGTTGCGACCGGGGGCTCGTATGGTCCGTGCCACATCACGAGCCAGTAGCCGAGGAGGATGATCACGATGATGGCGACGATCACTCTTCGCGAGGCTTTCCAGGCGATCAGCGCCGCGATGATGTAGACGATTCCGATCCGCTGCAGCACACCCATCCACCGCAACGTGTCGAACTTGAAGTACGGAAAGAGATTCACCAGCAATCCGAAGAAGATGATCAGCGCGCCGCGCCGCAGGATGCCCAGCGGCTCTTTCCGCGACAGCTCGGTGGTGATGCCGACGATGAAGAGGAAGAAAGGAAAGACCAGATCCGTCGGCGTGCAGCCATGCCACTCGGCGTGGCGCAATGGCGGCCAGATCGCGGACCACGTCCCGGGATTGTTGACGAGGAGCATGGCCGCCACCGTGGCGCCGCGGAAGGAATCGAGGGACTTGATTCGGTAGGCGGTAGGCGGTGGGCGGTAGGCAGGAGATTCGCTGGTCGTATCCACCGCCTACCGCCTACTGCCTACCGCCTACTCCGAGGGCTCGGTAACTCTTCAGATGACTATAGGCCGCCTGCTTATCCCCTCGACGTTCGTAAATCCCCGCAAGGTTGTAGTGCGCGTCGGCGTTCTCGGGATCGAGTGCGAGCGCCTGCTGGTACGCGCGGATCGCGTCTTCGATGCGGCCGAGATCTTCCAACGCTACGCCGAGGTTGAAGGCGGCGGTTTCGTGCTCGGGATCGAGCTCCAGCGCGGCGCGGTAATGCTTTTCGGCGGCGGCGGGGGCGTTCTGTTCGTGCAGCAGACGGCCGAGGTTCACGTGGGCGTCGGTGTGATCGGGGTCGGCGCGAAGGACGCGCTCGTACGCATCCTTCGCTTCCTCGATCGACGACATCTCCAGTTCGCACCCCAGCTCGTACCAAGCCTCGGCCGAAAGCTCGTGCTCGCGCGCCCGCGCTTCGGCGGCGTTGCGATGAATGAGCGGCGCGGCTTTTTCGGCGAGATCGGAAACCGGGAAATCGAAGAGCGACTGGCCCGACTCCGGGTTCCACACCGATCCGCCGTCGCGAACGACGACGCGCTCACCATCCGCGGCAATGCGGACACCCGTCAACGAGCGACCGGCTGGCAGCTGCTCGCGCAAACGCTCGAGGACGCGCTGCACTTTTCGCTGAGGGATCTGCGCGGCGGAAAGCTCACCGGCCGTGCGCAGGATGATCAGGTCGTGGAAGCCGAACCGAAGCTCGCCGCGCGGTCCGCGCTCGGGGTCGAGAAAGCCCTTCGTCGCATACGCGCGGATCTGGGTCGGCGATAGCCCGAGCATCGCCGAGACCTCGCGGAGGGAGTAGGACATGCCGGATGATTTTAAGGCGCAAAGGCTCAAAGGCTCAGAGGCTCAAGAAAAAGGCAGAACCTTTGAGCCTTTGCGCCGTTGAGCCTTTGCGCCTACCGAGCGCGGCTGCGGGACGTCGACTTCGCCACCGCCTCGCGCGGCGCACTCTTCGGCGCCTTCCGCTCCTGCTTCGACTTGATCGGAAGCTTCGTCACGGCGGACTTCGCCGACGGTGCGGCGGCTTTCGCCGCGGGTTTCGACGAGGTCTTCGGCGATCCGAGGCTCTTGCGGAGGGCTTCCATCAGGTCGATGACCTGCGCTTTGGGCTCGTCGAGGAGAGCGCTGGTGATCTCCTCCCCTTCCACCTTGCGCTGGATGAGGGCGCGCATGCGCTCCTGCACTTCGTCGCGGTAGTTCTCGGGATGGAAGGCATCGCTCGCGCTCATCTCGGCGAGCTGGATGGCCATCTTCAGCTCGCTGTCCTTCACTTCCGCATCGCCCAGATCGATGTCGTCCAGCGAGCGGAGCTCGTTGGGGTAGTAGAGCTGCTGCATGACCAGCCCCTTGCCGAGCGGGCGGATGATCACCAGGTAGCCCTTGCCGCGGGCTGCGTACTTGGCGATGGCCCAGCGGCCGGTCTCCTGCAACGCGCGCGACAGCAGCGCGTACGCGCGGGCGCCCTGCTTGTCCGGGCCGAGGTAGTAGGGCTTGGCGAAGTAGATCGGGTCGATCAGATCGGACTTCACGAACTCGGTGATGTCGATCTGCTGCGTCGACTTCTCCTCGAGCTGCTTGATCTCCTCGTCCTCGAACAGCACGTACTGGCCTTTGGAGAACTCGTAGCCCTTGACCACTTCCGTGCGGTCGATGGTGCGCTCGTCCTTGGGACAGAAGAGCTGCTGCTGGATGCGGCTTCCGCAGTCCTTGTGCAGCATGTTGAAGGAGATCTTCTCGGACGACTCGGCGGCGGAGAAGAGTTTGATCGGGATCGAAACGAGCCCGAAGGCAATCTGTCCAGTAGCTATCGCACGCGGCATGGAGACCCTCTCGATTTACTTGAGATCCAACCGGGAAATGGAAACCGATAATCCGAGGCGAAGTGCCCAAAAGCCTGTGCATCTTACAATGCGTCGCCGGTGAATCGCTACGAGCTGATCTGGTCGGTAGTCCGGAAGATCCCCCGCGGTCGCGTCGCGACGTACGGCCAGATCGCCGAGCTCGCCGGCCTCGAAGGCCACGCCCGCCAGGTCGGCTACGCCCTCCACAACCTGCCCGAGCGCAGCAACGTCCCCTGGCACCGCGTCATCAATTCGCGCGGCGAAGTCTCGCCGCGCTCCAGCGGTGATTCGCACGAGCTGCAACGGCATCTGCTCGAAGCCGAAGGCGTGGAGCTCGATTTGCGAGGGAGGGTGGACTTGGGGCGGTTCGCGTGGAGAGGCTCAAAGGCTCAAAGGCTCAAAGGCGCAAAGAAGGCGTCTGGCGGCACACCCCTGTGAGCCTCTGAGCCTCTGAGCCTCTGAGCCTCTGAGCCTCTGAGCCTTTGCGCCTTTGAGCCTTCCGCCTACTTCCGCACCGCCCTCCTCCTCTGCATGAACTGCCCCGCGAGAATCTGGCCGCCCTGCACCTCGTCCGGCTGTCCACCGTAATGCGCTTGCGAGGTGAAGAGGATCCATCCCGGGCCGAGGATCTCGGCGGCGTCGATGATGCCCGATGACTCTTCGTTGATGGTCATGCTTCCTCCTTCGCCGAAACGGGCCGGATCGTGGGTGGCGATCGGTCTCGGGTCTTCGCCGGTGACGAGGTCGTAGCGCCAGATCTGCCCGAGGCGCGGATTCGGACCGGGGTCTTCCTGGACGTAGAGAATGCCGTGCGCGGTGATGGCGATGTTGTCCATCCCCCGCGGTCCGGCGCTGTCGTCGAAGATCATCGACACCTGTCCTCCGGCGGTCACGTCGTCGATGTCGTCGAAACGAAGGCGCCACAGACGCGAGGTGGTGGTGACGCCGGTCGTCGCGAAGTAGAAGTCGCGTGGTCTCGACGGATCCCAGGCGCCATCTTCCGGGCGCTGCCACGCGGTGATGCCGGCCGCGTTGCTGTCGTTTTCCAGCCTGGGGCCGTCGGCGTTCGAGACGTCGCCGAGATCGGCGAGCTCGAATCGCGCGGACACGATCCCGCTGTTCGTTTCCCGCGGAAAGTCCAAGACCTTCACGCCATACAGGCGGCCGTTGTTCAGGCCCGCGCGATCGGCAGGAGTCCCGGTGTTCGTTTTTGTCCCGACATAGACGTAGACCTGACCGGTGTGGTCATCGTCGAGGCCGGTCACCACGGTCTTGGTTCCGGTCGCGTAGTGCGGCACCTGGTTTTCCCAGGAGGCGCGGCCGAGGCGGGGAAGCTCGTAGGTCGTGCCGTCGAGGGTGTGTGCAAACGCGCGGCCGGAAGCCGGCACTTCCTCGCCGTTCAGAAACAGACGATCCGGATATCCCGTGTTTGTCTCCGCATCGTGAAAAGCGCTCACCTCTCCCAGCGTCGCGGAGCACAGCCGGTGGAAGGCATGCGCCCGATCGTGCTCGTACGATCGCGAAGCCGGAAGCCAGCGATAGACGGTGTGCACCAGGTCACCGCCTTCCAGGACAGCGAGGTCGCTCTTGCGGATCCGCCACTTCGAGATCGTCGCTCCGATTCCGCCGTGCCGGCGCTGCACGTTGACCGTCCGCGGAATCTCATGGTTGACCAGCAGCGTGAATGTGCCGTCGCCGTTGTCCCAGGCGCCCAGTCCGTCGGGAGTCGCGGACATCCGGTATCCGCCCACCTGGTCACCGGTCGTGAGGATGGAGATGGTGCGCAGATTGGGCTCGAGGGGAAGAACGTACGGGGGGTGGGAGGAACTCGGGCCGGTGAGCGCGGCCGCGAGGATCAGGGCGAGCATGCCGTTGTGACAAGCACGGGGAGTGCCGTGGGCGAAGTCGCAGAGTCGCAGAGTCTCAGAGTCTCAGAGAGGAAAGCGTTGAGATCCTCTTTGAGACTCTGCGACTTTGAGACTCTGCGACTCCCGTTCTCTACCGCTCCACCGAAACCGCCGGCGCCACCACCTTCTTCGGCGGGTTCTTCGCCAGCTCGTCCATCAGCAACTTCACCGCTGCTTCGAGCGACGGATCTTTGCCGGCGGCGACGAGGTCGGGGCGGTCCACCACTTCGATGTCCGGCGCAACGCCCACCCCTTCGACGGCCCACATCCCGTCCGTGTCCATGAAGCGGAACTGCGGCGCGGAGACCGATCCGCCGTCCATCAGATTCGGATTGCCGGAGATGCCGATCAGGCCGCCCCAGGTGCGGGTGCCGATGATCGTGCCCAGCTGGCGCTTGCGGAAGTAGTACGGCAGCGCGTCGCCGCCCGAGGCCGAGTAGCCGTTGATCAGCATGACCTTCGGACCGATGTGCGCGTAGGCCGGCGTGGCCGAGGGCGGCTGGCCGCGGCGCGCCCAGTAATTCAGCACCGGACGATCGAGCATCTCGATCATGCGGTCGGGGATGAAGCCTCCGCCGTTGTAGCGGTCGTCGATGATCAGCGCGTCCTTGTCCACCTGCGGATAGAAGCCCTTCACCAATTCGCGATTGCCTTCCGCGCCGGTGTTTGGCAGATGGATGTAGCCGATGCGGCCGCCGGACATCTTTTCCACGTACGCGCGCCGCGACGCAACCCAGTCGAGATAGCGAAGGTTCGTCTCCTTCTTCACCGGCCGCACTTTTTCTTCACGCGCGCCGGACGTCTCCGGCTTCGAGTTCACCAGCAGCGTGACCACGCGATCGGCCTTGTTCTCGAGCAGGCGATAGAAGTTGTCGACGCCCTTCGTCGACGTGCCGTCGACGGCCAGGATGTAATCGCCCTGGCGGACCTTCACCCCCGGCTCGGTGAGCGGCGAGCGGAACCCCTCATGCCAGTTCTCGCCGGGATAGATGTGCTGAATGCGGAAGTAGCCCGCATCGGCGACGATGTTCGCGCCGAGGAGTCCGTTGTCGACGCGGTCCTGGTTGAGGTCCGAGGGCGAGCCGACGTAGACGTGGCCGGCGTTCATCTCGCCGGCGACTTCGCCGAGGATGTAGTCGAGGTCGGCGCGGTGCGCGATGAAGGGAACGAGCTGCCCGTACTTCGCGCGGATGGCGTTCCAGTCCAGGCCATGCATGCCCGGGTCGTAGAACCAGTCCCGCAGGATCCGCCAGGCGTCGTTGAACTCCTGCGCCCACTCCGCCTTCGGATCGACCTTCATCTCCATGTTGTCGAGCTTCAGCATCGCGTCCGCGGCTTTCTGACCGGGCTTCGCCACGACGATCGCGTAGTTGTTGCGACCCATCGACGCCAGGATCTTCTCGCCGTTCGAGGACAGCTCGTAGCCGCGCAGGCCATCGAGCACCGTCTCTTCCTTCCGGTCCTCGATGTTGTAGAGCTTGAGCGAGCGCTCGTCGTCGCCTTTGAGATAGAGCACGCCGTTGTTCACGGCGGAGAGCGTCGAATACGTCGCCCGCGCCGCCGGGAATCGCGCGAACGCGATTCTCGAAGCCCGCCGGATCGATCTTCACCACGACCGCCGTCGATTTCTTCTCGGGCGCTGCGGGTGCGGCGGCCGGTTTCTCTTCCGCGGCCGGAGCAGGCGGCGCGGCGGCCTTCTCTTCATCGCTCTGCGGCAGGAACAGCGCCGGTCCGTCCGCGGCCAGCACGCCGACGTAAACGCGCGTCGGATCGGTGTAGACGTAGTTGAACTCCCACGCGCTGAAGGTCAGGTTGAAGTCGCGATTGGACGTGAAGTAGAGGTAGCGGCCTTTCGGATCGAACACCGGCTCGCTGTCGTTGGTCGTGCCGCTGGTGAGCCGATGCGACTTCCCGTCGGCGAGCGAGTGAACGTAAACCGCGGAGAAGCGCGCTTCGTTGAGCTTCGTGTACGTGAGCCACTTCGAGTCCGGCGACCAGCGGTAGTGATTGATGTCGCCGTACTTGTCCTTGTCGACGTCGGTGATCCGGCCGCTGGCCACGTCGAGCACGCGCAGGGTCATGTCCTTGTCGGAGAAGGCCAGCATCTTCGAGTCGGGCGACCAGAGCGGCGAGAACTTCCAGGCCTTCCCGTCGCGCGTGATCTGCCGCTCCTCGCCCGTGCCGTCCGCATTGCGGACGTAGATCTCGTACTCGCCATTGCGATCGCTGAGATACGCGATCGACCGGCCGTCCGGCGACCAGACCGCGTCGCGCTCGCGGATTCCGGGCGTCTGGGTGAGATTGCGGACCTCCCCTTCCTTCGCCGGCGCGCTGAAGATGTCGCCGCGCGCGACGAGGAGCGCACGCGCGCCGGTTGGCGACGGCGTGTACCACTCGATGTTCTCTTTCACGCTGCGGAAGTACGGGAGGGTGTTGCGGAAGTCGCCGTAGACGCGGATGGGGATGCGCTCGCTGCGATTGGTCGCGGAGTCGAGGCGGTAGATGTACCCGCCGTTCTCGTACACGACCTGGGTTTTGTCGGCGCTCGGCCACAGCACGTCGTAATCGTTGTGAGTGGTGACTTTTTTCTGCTGCTTGGAGGCGAGGTCGTACGACCAGAGATTGAGACGACCGTCTTCACGATCCGAGGTGAAGTAGATCGTGTTGCCGACCCACACCGGCTGGTTATCGGTGTACTGGTTGTTCGTGAGCTGCTCGGCCTTGTTGGACGCGAGGTCGTAGATCCAGACGTCCTGCGCGCGTCCGCCGCGATAGCGCTTCCAGGTGCGGAACTCGCGCTCGATGGGCGTGTAAACGAGCTTCGTCCCGTCACCCGAATACGACCCCGCACTCCCCTCGGGAATGGCCAGCGGCTTCTCCATTCCCCCTTCGACGTTGATCACGTAATGCGCGGGCATGCGGTCGGACCAGGGAAGGCGATGCGGGTTGAAAAGGATCTGCTTTCCATCCGGCGTCCAGTCGAGCACGCGGTTGTCGATGCCGCCGCGCGGCGGAAGCGCGCCGACGTCGTTGTAGAACGTCAGCTGCCGCGGCGTGCCGCCTTCCGCGCTGACCACGAAGACCTGCCGGCTGCCGGTGTAGTCGCCGGTGAAAGCGATCCAGCGACCGTCGGGCGAGAACTTCGGGAAGTACTCCATCCCTTCGCCGGAGGTGAGCCGTCTCGCGTCACCGCCGCGGCTCGACGCGAGCCAGATGTCGCCCGCGTAAACGAAGGCCACCGTGTCGCCGTGAATGTCGGGCTGGCGCAGGAGCCTGGTGAGCCGTTCCTGCGCGAATGCGGTCGTGCCCATGCCGAGGACAACGGCGAGCGCGAAGGTGATCGTGATCAGCTTTTTCATGGCGCGACTGTCTAACACGGCAGCCGCGCGGGGCGAAGTGGTTTACAACTCTGTCACAGCCACTTCACGGTGAAGTCGATCAGCTTCTCTTTCAGCTTTCCGCGGTACGGCGGGAACAGCAGCTCGATCGCGCTGAACTTCAGCCGCTGGTCGAGCACGCCACGCGCGTTCGAAAACTCCTGGAAACCGGCGAAGCCGTGCGAGCGGCCGAAGCCGCTCTGCCCCACTCCGCCGAACGGCAGGTCGAGCGCGTAGAAGTGAATCATCGTGTGATTGAGCGCCGTGCCGCCCGCGCTGGTGTTGGCGAGAATCCGCCTCAGCACTTTGCGATCGCGGCTGAAGACGTAGAGCACGAGCGGTTTTTCGCGCGCGCCGATCATCACGAAGGCATCGTCGAGCGTGCGATAGGTCATGACCGGCAGCAGCGGTCCGAAGATCTCTTCCTGCATCAGCGCCGTGTCCGGCGGCACGTCGGTGAGCACGGTCGGTTCGACGGCGCGCTCATGGAACGTTCCGCCGATCAGAACCCTGGCTCCGCGCGCAACGGCAGCATCGAACAGCTTCTTGATCCGGCCCGCGTGGCGATCGTTTACGAGAATCCCGCGCGATTCGCTGCCGAGGGCTTCGATCGATGCACGCAGTTTTTCGTTGAACTCCGCGGCCACGCTTTCATCGACGAGCACGTAATCGGGCGCGACGCAGATCTGGCCGCAGTTGAAGAACTTGCCCCAGGCGATCTTCTTCGCCGCCTCGCCGAGATCCGCGGTCCGGTCGACGATCACCGGAGATTTCCCGCCCAGTTCGAGCGTCACCGGCGTCAGATGCTCCGCCGCGGCCTTCATCACGATGCGTCCAACCGCGGGACTGCCGGTGAAGAAGATGTGATCGAACCTCTTCTGCAGCAAAGCTGCGGCGACGGAAGCGTCCCCTTCGATGACCGCGACCTCGTCTTCCTCGAAGAGATCGCCGAGGATCCGGCGCATGCAGGTCGTCGACTCCGGCGTCATTTCCGAAGGCTTGAGGATGGCCGTGTTCCCGGCGGCGATGGCCGAGATCAGCGGGCCGAGGGTGAGATTGAAGGGGAAGTTCCACGGCGAGATGATCAGCACCGTGCCCTTCGGCTCGTAGGCGATGCGCGATTGCGACCCGAAAAGAGCGAGCCGCGTCGCCACGCGCTTCGGCTTGATCCACGACTTCAGGTGACGCCGGGCGTGACGGGCCTCGCTGACGACCGGATAGATCTCCGAGAGGTCGACTTCCGCCGCGGGCTTCCTGTAATCGGCCCACATCGCCGCGCGAATTTCGTCGCGCCGCGCGTGCATGGCCTCTTCGAGCCGCCTGATCTTCGCGATGCGCTGTGCCGCCGTCGTGGAGGCGACGGCGGCACGATTGTTTCGTTGCGCTTCGTAGACGCGCTCGATGTCGGCGAGCGCGGAGGAACTTTCGAAAAGACGGGCGGCTACGGTCACCGCGAGATTGTATCGCTAGGGAAAAATGATCTCGGCGACGTTCGAGAACTTCGCGAAGATGATCTTGCCGCTCACGTGATCGCGCGCGATGAAGTCGATGCTGTAGCCGCCGCACGAGTCGGTGAAGTACAGCGGCGTGACCTCGCCGGTCTTCAGCGTGGCGTTGATCTTCTGCGGCGTTCCGGTGCCGCCGCAGCACGCGCCGGCGGTTTCATTCGTGGCCGGACCGGTGATGCGCGAGAACTGGATGCGGTTGAGCACCACCGTCGTGCCGTCGGGCTTGCAGAAGTCGTCGTGGTCGCTCTTGATGTAGCTGCTGAACGGAGGAACGTAGCCGAACTCCACGCTCTCGTTGTCGACGTCGTGCTCGGTTCCGTCGATGAGGCGAAGTTTCACGGTCGGCGTCGGCTGCACGCGCAGGGTGAGAGCGTGCGGACCGGGACCGCTGATCGGCTGGCTGAGAACGGTGTAACCGCTGCGCTCGACCATGAGGTCGGCCTGGCCGTAAATCGTCGTGCTGAGCTGGAACGAGCCGGTGGTATCGGTGCGGTCGAAGCGGTTGCCGACTTTGACGGAGGCGAACACGACCGGTGCGTTGGTGACGGCATCGAGCACTTTGCCGGTGATGGTGACGTTCGTTCCGGGGGCGGCGGGTGAAGGATGCTGAACCGCGCGGCGCTTCTGCGCGAAGGCGGGCACGGTCAACAGGAGCGCCGCAATCGCGACGGCAGACTTCCAGCTACGGTTTTTGGTTGGGTTCATGAGTCTCCTCGGTGTGATCTAAAGCTGCGACGATTGGAAGCGCCGCGGAGTTTCGCCGGATGGTAACACTGCACATTGGTTATACGCATGAACGCACGGGTCTGTTGGCTATACTCCCGGCCGAACGATTGCACCGCACCACCAGCGAAGTGCAACCGACCTGCAACATCCCGCCATCAATTCACTTTTCGGAGGTTGTCATGCGCACACTCCCGCTGACCTTCGTCGTTCTGGCCGTGCTCGCGCTCGCCGCGTGTACGACCGCGACCACGCCCGTACCCGAGCCCGTTCCCGCGGCTGTCGTGGAACCCGCGCCTGCTGCCGAGGCCACCGCGACTCCGCCACCACCTCCCGGCCCGACGGTCGAAGAGGCAACCCGCTTCGCGAATGAAGCCGAAGCGCGGCTCGCCGCGATGAACGTCGACGCGCAACGCGCGGCGTGGGTGCAGCAGACCTACATCACCGACGACACGCAGATCATCTCGGCGAAAGAGAACGAGAAGCTGATCAACGCCGGTGTCGAGCTCGCGAAAGGCGCGGCCCGCTTCGACAACCTCGAGCTGCCGTACGACACGCGCCGCAAGCTGGAGACGATCAAGCTCGCCCTCACCTCGCCCGGTCCGTCGGATCCCGTGCTCACCGCGGAGCTCGCGCGCATCGGCGCGCAGCTCGATGCGATGTACGGCTCCGGCAAGTACTGCCCGGAGGGGAAGACAGGCGACGACTGCCTCGACATCAACGAGATCTCGAACATCCTCCGCACCAGCCGTAAGCCGGATGAGCTGCTCGACGCCTGGCGCGGCTGGCACTCCATCTCCCCGCCGATGCGCGAGAAGTACACGCGCTTCGTCGAGCTCATGAACCAGGGAGCGAAAGAGCTCGGCTACGCGGACGTCGGCGCGATGTGGCGCGCGAAGTACGACATGACGCCCGAGCAGTTCGGCGCGGAAGTCGATCGCCTCTGGAACCAGCTCAAGCCGCTCTACGACTCGGTGCACTGTTACGTGCGCTGGAACCTCACCAACAAGTACGGCGAGAAGGTCGTGCCGCCGGGCCAGCCGATTCCCGCGCATCTTCTCGGCAACATCTGGGCGCAGGAATGGGGCAGCATCTACGACCTCGTCGCGCCGAAGAACGCCACGCCGTCGGGCTACGACCTGACCAAGATCCTCCAGTCGCGCAAGGACATCGACGAGCTGGAGATGGTCCGCATCGGCGAGCGCTTCTTCACCTCCCTCGGATTCGATCCGCTTCCGAAGAGCTTCTGGGAAAAATCGATGTTCACCAAGCCGCGCGACCGGGACGTGGTCTGCCACGCCAGCGCCTGGGACGTCGACGACATCGAAGATCTCCGTATCAAGATGTGCATCGAGAAGAATGCCGAGGACTTCAACACCATCCATCACGAGCTGGGGCACAACTTCTATCAGCGCGCGTACAACGAGAAGCCGTACCTCTACAAGAACAGCGCGAACGACGGCTTCCATGAAGCGGTCGGCGACACGATCGCGTTGTCGGTGACGCCGGCGTATCTGGTGAAGATCGGGTTGATCAAGAAAGAGCCGCCGGCGTCGGCCGACATCGCTCTGCTGCTGCGCGACGCGCTCGACAAGCTGGCCTTCCTGCCGTTCGGCGTGCTCATGGACAAGTGGCGCTGGGGCGTCTTCTCCGGCGAGATCACGCCCGCGAACTACAACAAGGCCTGGTGGGAGCTGCGCGAGCAGTACCAGGGCATCGCTCCGGTGGGAACTCGCGGCGAAGATCTCTTCGATCCGGGCGCGAAGTACCACATCGCGGGCAACGTGCCGTACGCACGCTACTTCCTGGCGCGCGTGCTTCAGTTCCAGTTCCATCGCGCGCTCTGCCAGCAGGCGGGCTATCAGGGACCGCTCAACCGCTGCTCGATCTACGGCAACAAGGAAGCGGGCGCGAAGCTGGAGAAGATGCTGGAGATGGGCATGAGCCGTCCCTGGCCGGATGCGCTCGAAGCGGTGACCGGTCAGCGGCAGATGGACGCCACCGCGATCGTCGACTACTTCCAGCCGCTGCTGGTCTGGCTGGAGGGGCAGAACAAAGGCAAGACATGCGGCTGGTGAGTGTCGTCTTTCACGACGATTACTCAGAAAAACTTCAGAAACTCGCCTTCCGCACGCCGGTCTGGATCGTCGACACCACGGCGAACCGGGCCGCTGCGGAAGGCGCCTGGCACGAGGCGACGGAGTGGCCGCACATCTCGGTCACTCTGTTCCGCTTCGACGACTGGCCGTCGCTGCTCGAGCAGATCGCGTTTCAGGTGCGCGGTGTCGACGCGATCGATGCCATCGGGACGACGTTGACGCTGCCCGCGCGGGCTGCGCTGGACGAGGCGGGATTCGAACGCGTCGACGAGAACGCGAATGGGTTTCGGGCGCGGAAAACATAATCCCGCCACATTTCGAACCCCGACTTTCCTTCATCCCTCCCTCCCCTTGACGCGATGCGGACCTCAAATGTCTGCATGTCAGAAGCAAACAACTACCGCCTCGAGCGCTGGATCGCGGCGATTCTCTTCCTCCTCTTCTTCCTCCCCTTCGTCGCCAACGCGGACGAGATCCTCTTCACCGACCTCTTTCACGGCGATCAGATCAAAGCGAAAAGCGGCGAGAGCTATCTCGCGCTGGTGTGCAACGAAGACAACGATCGCTGCGTTCTGCAGCCGGTGAAGATTCAGGTGACGCCTGAGTTTCACCCCGTCGTCGACGCGGACGACGAGCGCACGGGCAAGCGCGTTTCCGCTCCGGGCGTGGAGATGGTCTATCTCCTTCGTAGCGCGCATCTCTCAGCCGGCCCAGTCACCGGCGCGCGCCCTTCATTCACCGAGCTTCTCCCGGTCAGCAAACCGCAGCCGATCACCCTCGGCACGACGAAGTACGTTCTGCACTACCGCTGCACCAGCGCGCCCGACCCCGACGGCTACGTCGACTGCATGCTCGTCCTCGACGGCAACGGCCTGACTCAGGTCCTGGCGACGTTTCCGGCGCTGGACGAAGACGGCAAACTGAGCTCGCTCGACGTCGAGCAGTACGTCGTGTTCGCCGGCGATCTCGATCACGACGGAAAGCTCGACCTCCTTGCGAACATCGCCAGCCGCTGGAACGAATGGCGCCCCGCGCTGTATCTCTCGAAGGCCGCGCGCGAGGGGGAGCTGGTCGGGAAGGTCGTGGAGTGGCTGGTGGACGTCGGTTGCTAAGTTCTCAACAACTCCCTCACCCGTCGCGCGATCTCCTCTTCCCCATCAACGGCGATGTCCCGTTCGCGTTCCGCGGCGTCGAGCATCGAGCGCAGCGCGCGATAGGCATCGCCGCGATCGCTCGCTTCGTTCATCAACGCGGGATTCACCCGCGCGTCGATTGCCGCACGGATCTCCGTCGCGGTCTTGCCTCCGACGATCGCATTCGCTTCACGACGCACGGCCATCTCGCGCAGCAATCGCGGGAGTCCGACGCCAGCCAGTAGCAGCGCCAGCGCGCCACCGGCGACCCACGGCACGACGTCCGCCGGCTCGCGCGTCGCTTTCGCCGATTGCGCCGGCGTCTGGCCCACCGGCAACGCAGCCGCGCGCGCCTCCAGGGTGGCCGCTTCGCATCGCACTTCTTTCCGCTGTTCGGTGGCCGGAGAGAACGTGCGAAGACTCATCGGCGGCACGTACAGCAATCCTTCGCGCGCCGGAAAAATGAGGAATCGCCAGTGACGGGCCATCGCGGCGCTGTTCTCTTCCCGCGAGACCGTCACTTCGCCGCCTTCGATCTGCACGTTTCCTTTCAGAGGCTCCGCAAACCGCGGCGGCGGCACGCCGCGCAGATTCGCCTCTGCCGCAACGGTCACCTGCACGACCACCGGCCCGGCATTCTGCTGGCGCGGCGGCTCGCACTTCAGGATCACCTCGCCGACCACATCGACAGGCGGCCCGGCCGGGAGAGGCTTCGCCGCGACGGTGATCGGCGCCGAGGTGAAGCTGGTCTCGACGAGCTCTCCATTGAATCCGGCGAAAACTCCCGTGCGATACCGGCGCATCACCGCCGCCTCGACGGCCAACCCATCTACCTTCAGCGATCCGCTGCGCAACGGATAGAGCACGACCCGCCGGATCGGAACGCGTTGCATGAGAACGTCGCCCACGTAAACGCGCTCGGCGGGCTCGTTCCGCACCGGCACTTCCTCGGTCCAGAAATCCTCCAGCTTTGGCACGGACACGACCTGCCATTGCTGCACGTTCACGGCGTTGTACAGATACCAGGTGATGCGCACCGGCTCCCCGGCAAAAACCGCGGTCTTGTCGATCTCCGAAATGACGAACACCGGATCTCGACCGCTCGCGCTGAGGTCGCGCAGCAGCGAGTCGGCGTCATTCGAGCCGAACGCGCGATCGGCCACGACGTCGAGCACGATCTGCGGCAAGGTCTCCTTCCCGCCGTCGTCGGCGCGAATGAGCATCGGTCCGACCAGGGCCTTCCCCGGCGCAATCGGTCGCACGCGGAATCGAAAGACTTTCCGCCGCGTGACCTGGCCGTTGATCCAGGCGAATTCGGACGACACCCACGGCTCGCCGACGATGGCCAGGTTCTCGAGCGGCGGGCTGGCCGCCTCGACTTCGGCGAACGAGCCTTCGAGCGACAGCGTGACCGTGGCCATGTCGTTCATGCGCAGCGTGCGGGCGTCGACCGTGAGTTGATTCGCGTACGCGTCCGCCGGCGAATGCAGAATGCAGAATGCAGAATGCAGAAAAAATGCGACGCGTAAGGCCCGCCATCGCCACTTCTGCATTCTGCATTCTGCATTCTGCATTCTCACCAGCCCACCTTGGCCTCGCCCGATCTCGCCTTCATCCGCCGCAGCTCTTCCTGTTCCTGCTGCTGCACGGAGCGAAGCAACGCCTCGAGATCGATGTCCCCCGGCTTGGGCTGCTGTTGTCCCTGATTTCCGGGCGCCTGTTGCTGCTGCTGCCGTTCGTTCTGCTTGTCCGGGCTCTGGCTGTCTTTCCCACTCGCACCACTTTGTTGCGCCCGCTGGCGTATCAACGCAATCTCGAGATTGCGCTTCGCCGCCCCGTCGTTCGGCCGCAGCTTCAGCGCCTCGGTGTAATCGCGCACGGCGTGATCGAACGCTTTCGCCGCTAGGGCGCTGTTGCCGCGATTGAAGAACGCATCCGCGCGCAGCACCGGATCCTTCAGCGCCTCGGATAGCGTCGTCGAGCCACGTTCGCGATCGCCGGCCGCGATCTGGGCGGTGCCGAGGTTGAAGGCACCGCGTGCCGAGGGTTTGAGCGTTTGTGCCTCTGAATATGCCGCCACCGCGTCCTCGTACTTCGATCCGGCGTAGGCCTTTTCACCGCGCGTTGCCGCGGCGTGGGAGTTCGTCTCGCGGAGAAACGGCGCGACGGAGATGGCGAGAATCGCGAGCAGAGTTTTCATTCAGCTCCTCGATTCAGGACGGATCCGGCGATCAACAACAGGAACGCGAGGCCGAGCGGCCATTGATAACGCTCGATCGGTACGCGGGCGTGGGTCTGCCGCTCGCGGCCTTCGCCCGATCGATCGAACAAAGCATCGAGCGCACGTTCGCCGAAGGGGTTCTCGAGCATCAACCCGCCGGTGCCGGACGCGATCTCGCGCAACACTTCTGACCGCGCGTACGTCGTCACCACTTCACCGGCATCGCGCAAAGGGCCGCGCGAAGTCGGAATGGTGCTTCCCTCCGCGGTTCCGATCAGCACCGTCGACACCGCCGTGCCGCGCTGCTTCGCGCGCTCGATCGCTTCCTTCACGCGGCTGCCCTGATCCTCGCCGTCGCTGAGCACGACGATGTCGGCCTTCTGCGTGGGGTCGGCTTCGATGAGTCGGAGTGCGCCGAGGATTGCGTTGCCGATGTCGGAGCCGGCCTGGCCGATCTCGCCTGTTTGCAACGTGTCGAGCAGCGCGACGACGGCTTCCGTATCGGTCGTGAGCGGCGAGACCACGTCCGGAGCTCCTTCGAATACGACGAGCGCGATGCGGCCTGGTTGCGCGTCGGCGAGGCGCTTGGCGATCGCCTTCGCCCCGCTCAGCCGCGACGTCCCGACGTCCTCGGCGCCCATGCTGTTCGAAACATCGATGACCAGCACGCGATTCGATTCACGCGCGGTGATGGGAATCAGCGTGAAGCCTGCGGACGGCCCCGCGAGCGCGATCACACCCGCGGCGATGGCCAGAGTGATGATCCACGGCCGCAACACGCGCGCCGGCGTGGTCACGCCGCGCAACCGCTCCGACGCAAATCTGCGGGCGATGCGCGTGCGCAGCTGCTCGCGCGCAAACAGAAATGCGAGCGCGAACGGCACCAGCGCCAGCAGCCAGAGCAGAGTCATGCTGCGGAAGGTCATGCCGGCACCTTCAGCCAGAGCGTTTCGCCCGCGAACAACGCCAGTAAGAGCAGTGACAGGCCGGCCGCGAGCGGCCAGACGTACAGCTCATCGATCTGCTCGCGTTTCGGCGCAGTCAGGCGCGTCTTCTCCAGCGTGTCGATGCGTTGCAGCACCGCGCTGAGCGCACGCGCGTCGGTGGCGCGGAAAAAGTCGCCGCCGCTGGTCCGCGCGATGGCGCTCAACGTTTTCTCATCGAGCTCTCCGCGGATGTGCGTGTAGACCGTTTCCACCGCGCCGGTGAACGGATTCTGCCGTCGAACGGGAAGCGGAACCGGACCTTCGCTGCCGACGCCGATCGTGTAGACCTTGATGCCGCTGCGCGCAGCGAGCTCCGCGGCGACCAGCGGCTCGATGGAGCCGGAGTTGTTGACGCCATCGGTGACCAAGATGATCACCCGGCTGCGCGTTTTCGACGTCCGCAGGCGATTGACCGCCGTCGCGAGCGCGTGACCGATGGCCGTCCCATTTCCGTGCTCGCCAATCTCCGCCCGATCGAGAATCGCCTCGGCGATCCGCCGGTCGTATGTGATCGGCACGCGCGTCGCCGCGCGGCTGCCGAAGGTGACGATGCCGATGCGGTCATCGGTGCGGCGGCGGATGAATTCCGCGATCAGTTCCTTGGCCACGGTGAAGCGATTGCGCGGGCGGAAGTCTTCAGCGGCCATCGATCCCGAGGCGTCGAGGGCGACGACGATGTCGATGCCGAATCGGTCGCTGGCGGCGACCCGCACCACGCGCTGCGGCCTCGCCAGCGCGACGATCACGAGCAGCAACGCCAGCATCTCCAGCACGAACGGCAGGAGCGCCGTTCGCACGCGAGCCCCGCGCGCCGGCGCGACGAGCGAAAGCGAGGAAAAGCCGAAGGCGCCGGTGCGCGCGCGCAGATCGCGCCAGAGCATGACGGTGCGGGCGATCACGAGAATCGCGAGGGCGAAGAAGAGTGGATGGGCGAAGCGGGTCATGACGCGAGCCTCAATGCCCGATCCGCCACCTCATCGAAATCCTCCGGCTCCGCGCCGGTGAGCGAGAACTTCTCCAGATCGCCCTGCCGCAAGATCGCGCGAACGATCCGCTCTTCCTCGCGCAATCGCGCCACGAGCTCCGTCGTCGTCAGATCGCTTCCGAGTTGCGGCCTCGTTTCCGCGAGGTAGGCGCGCGTCGCATCAGCGAGCGCCGCCCAGCGCTCCGGCTCGCGTTTCGCGGCGATCACCGCGCGGCGGAAGCGCTCATCGACAGGCATCGGCGGCGCGAGGGGCTCCTCCCTGCGTTTGCGCGAGAACCACCCCGCCGCGAACCACGCGGCGATCGCGGATAAAGCCGCGACACCGATGGCGATGAACGGCGCGCGCGGATAGGGAACGCGTTGCGGCGGCCGCAGCGGCGCGGGCTTGAGATCGTCGTCCGGCTTCAGCACCGATTTCATCGGCACGACCAGATTCTGAAAGCGGACGTTGCCCATCGTCCCGCTCAGAGCGAACGGTATCGGCAGGAACGAGCGGATCACCACCCGCGCGCCCTGCTGTTCGACGAGCTCGTATTCGCTCGACGCGTCGAGCACGACCGCCGCGGGAAACTGAATGACGATGCGATCCCCCACCGTCGGCCGCGCGGGCTGGAACGTGGCGCTGACGACGGCAAGGATGACCAGGATCATGCGGGGCGGCGATACCGGAACGAGCGCTCGCGGAAGAAGCGCAGCAGCTCCCGGTCGTAAGGAACAACGGTCGATACGGGCAGATGATCGATCGCCGCGGAGCGGAACCTTCGCACGAGCTGCTCGCGGCGGATCGCGGCCCGTTTCGCGACGTCGGCGCGTTTGAGATCGATCAGCCGCGCTTCGCCCGATTCGAGGTCGACCACGCGCATCAGACCGCGGTCTGGAAAGCGCTCCTCCCGCGGATCGATGACGGGAATGGCCACCACGTCGTGCTTGCGATTGAGCCGATTCAGCGGCCGCTCGAAGCGGCTGTCCAGAAAGTCGGAGATCACCAGGACAACGGCGCGCTTCACCGCGACGCGCTCCAGAAAGCGCATCGCATTCTCGAGATCCGCCTCGCCGCCGGCCTGCCGCATCGCCGCGTCGACCGCCGCCCGCACGATGACCTGCGCGTGCGCCCGACCGCGGCGCGGCGGGATGAACGTGCGCACGCCCTCATCGAAGAGCAGCAAACCGGTGCGATCGGAATTCTCGACCGCGGCAAAGGCGAAGATGGCGGCCAGCTCCGCGGCGATGTCGCTCTTCCGCCAGTCGACCGATCCGAAGCCCATCGATCCCGAGACATCGACGGCGATGAGCACGGTCAGATCGCGCTCTTCGATGAACTCCTTCACATGCGGCACGCCGCTCCGCGCGGTGACGTTCCAGTCGATCGTGCGGATGTCGTCGCCGGGCATGTACTCGCGCACCTGCGAGAACTCGATGCCTCGCCCATGAAACGCGGAGTGATAATCGCCCGCGAACCCCGCGCGAATCAGCCGCGCGCTCATGAACTCGAGATCGCGGACGCGCCGGATCACGGGCGTGCGGAGGTCGGGGGATTTGCGTTTGAACATCACGGGACGGGAACCGCGCCGAGAACCTGATCGATCACCCGATCCGCCCCCACCCCCTCCGCCGCCGCCTCGTAACTCAACACCAGCCGGTGCCGCAGCACGTCATGGGCGATGGCCTTCACATCCTCGGGGACGACATACGGACGGCCTTCGATGAAGGCGTGCGCTTTCGCAACGTGCGCCAGGGCCAGCGTCGCGCGCGGAGACGCACCGTACTGAATGTGATTCGCGAGCGAGGGCAAGCGAAAGTCCGCCGGCTTCCGCGTCGCGGTGACGATCTGCACGATGTAGCGGCTGATGCGCTCGTCGGTGTGCACGCGCGAGGCGAGCTCGGACACTTCCCTGATCTCGCCCAGCGTGAGCACCGGCCTGATGTCGACGCCGGCGGCGGTCGCGTCGAGATACAGCGACAACATCCGCAGCTCTTCCTCCGCGGCCGGGTAGTCGACCTTCAGCTTCATCACGAACCGGTCGACCTGCGCCTCGGGCAGCGCGTACGTGCCTTCATGCTCGATCGGGTTCTGCGTGGCGATGACCATGAACGGATCGGGCAGCAGGTACGACTGATCGCCGATCGTGACCTGACGCTCCTGCATCGCCTCGAGCAGCGCGCTCTGCACCTTCGCCGGTGCGCGGTTGATCTCATCCGCGAGGACGAGGTTGGCGAAGATCGGTCCGAGGCGGGGGTTGAAGGTTCGGTTCTCGGGGTTGAAGATCTGCGTGCCGGTGATGTCCGCGGGCAGCAGGTCGGGCGTGAACTGAATCCGTTTGAACGTCGCGGCGATCGCCGCGGCGAGCGTTTTCACGAGCAGAGTTTTAGCGAGGCCGGGCAGCCCCTCGATCAGCACGTGTCCGCGGATGAGGATGGCGATGACGAGGCGGTTCACCACCGCGTCCTGGCCGATGACGGCCTTCGCCACTTCTGCCCGGAGCCGCGCGATCGTGTCGTGGGCTTTTTCGGTGGCCTGTTCCATGGTCGAAGTCTAAACTGCGCGCCGTGCGGCCCAAGAAGAAATGGGGTCAAAACTTCCTGCGAAATCGCGGCGCGGTCGAGAAGATCGTCGCGGCGATCGAGCCGCAGCCCGATGAGCTCGTACTGGAGATCGGGCCCGGTGAAGGCGCGCTCACGGACAAAGTGCTCGCGCTGCCGAACCGGGTCATCGCGCTGGAGATCGATCCCGACCTCGCCGCGCGTTTGCGCGCGAAGTACGGCGATCGCCTCGAAATCCGCAATGAAGACGCGGTCGACGCGGAGCTGCCGGCGACGCCCTTTCGCGCTGTGGGCAACCTTCCCTACAACGTCGGCACGCCCATCCTGCGCCGGATCATCGCCGAGCCCAATTGCCGCCGCGCCGTGTTCATGCTGCAGAAGGAAGTCGCCGATCGCATCGTGGCCAAGCCGGGCTCGGATCCATACGGCTACCTGACCCTGTACGTCGCCGCCTACGCATCGGCGAAGACACTGATGACCCTCGATCCGCGTTCGTTTTACCCGCCGCCGAAAGTGCGCAGCGCGGTGGTGGTGCTCGATCCTCGCGATCCCGGCCTCACGTCGCCGCGCGAAGAACTGCTCGACCTCGTCAGCGCGTCCTTCCGCATGCGCCGCAAGAAGCTGGTCAACAACTTGACGACGTGGCGGGATCACACTCGGGAGCAGGTGCTCGAGGCTATGGTGAGCGCGGACATCGACGTCGATGCCCGCGCCGAGACGCTTTCGCTCGCTGATTTCGACCGGCTGTACTCCCGACTTTGAGGTACATTTCTTTCCCTTACCTGGAGGACCTCTCGTTGACCCGGACCCTGCTCGCCTCTCTTCTCCTTCTCGTTCTCGCCACCCCGGTTCTCGCCCAGCAATGTGACCTGCAGATCACCGCCACCTGTACACCGGGCGGCCACTGCACCAGCACCACGACCAACACCGGCCGCAACGCGTGCAGCGGCGTGTATTACATCGGCTGGATCGGCACCGATCCGACGGCGGCCGGCTCGCTGTCGGGCATCCAGAATTCGCTCGGCATCGACGAATGCTTCGACACGAGCGACTTTCCGCCCGGCACGTTCCCGCAGGCGTTCGCCGTCTGCTTCGGCGAGGCGTCCCTCGCCGCCGGCGCCAGCTTCACCACGTCGGCGCGCATCACCGGCGCGAACGCGAACGTACCGCTGGTGGCCGTCACTCAGGTCATCGACCTGGAGGCCGGCGAAGCGCTTGCCGTGGTCCATGCGTTTGCGAACGCGGACGTGCCGTCGTGCAAACCGCGAATCAACGCGCCGGCCATCGCCCAGACCGGCGCCGACTACACGGTGTCCTGGTCGACCGTCGCCGATCCGTCGGCGAGCTTCTTCGTCGAGGAATCGACGACGCCGGACTTCAGCGCCAATGTCGTGACCACCACAGTAAATGGCACTTCCAAGACCTTCCGCCACGACGTCAGCACGGCGACGACCTACTACTACCGCGTGCGGCCGACGCAATGCGCCGGAGGTACCGCGGAGCATTCCGAGGTTGCTTCGACTGTCGTGCAGCCCCCGCCGCCGGTCGTTCGCGAGTCGGGTGAAGCCGCGGTGCCGCTTGGCAGCACGACACCGGTGCAGTTCCCGGTCTTCATCCCCGGTTTTGCGGGGAACTCCACGCTCGCGACGACGACGTTCACAGCCTCCACCGACAAGTCCTTCCTGGCCGTGACCCCGAGCTCGGGAACGCTGCCGCCGGAAGGAACGACGGTCACCGTCACCGCGAATCCAACCGGCCTGCAGGCGGGCGCGAATACCGGCTCGCTGAAGGTCACTGCCAACAACACCACCACCAGCATTCCCATCTCGATCAGCCTCGTGACACCGGTGCAGCCGGGAACGAAGAGCGTTCCCCCGTCGAATGCGCTGGTCATCCCCGTCGTCACGCACGTGCAGGGAGCGACCGGACCATTCCTCTCCGACGTCCGCCTCACCAACGCCTCGGCGAGCCTGCTGAAGTATCAGATCTCGATGACACCGACCGAGACCGATGCGACAAAGTTCAGCAAGGTCACGACCGTCGACGTCGAGCCGCAGCAGACCATCGCCCTGAACGACATCGTGAAGAACTTCTTCGGCTTCGGCGCGACGACCGCGCCGGGCGATTTCGGGTTCGGCTCGCTGGAGATCCGGCCGCTGAACAGCTCCACGACGCAGACCTTCGCGTCGAGCCGCACCTACGCCAGCACGTCCACCGGCACCTTCGGCCAGTTCATCGCCGCGGTGCCGTTCGGGCAGTTCATCACCCGGCGCTCCTCGGGCCTTCCGATTCCCGGCGAGCCCACCAGCAGCGCCGTCGTGTCGCTCCAGCAGATCGCCCAGTCAGCGAAGTTCCGCACGAACCTCGGGCTGGTCGAAGGAGCCGGCGAAGCAGCCAGCGGCCGCATCCGCGTGTTCAACGACGCCGGAACGCTGCTGAAGGAACTGCCGTACAGCCTCCAGCCCGGCGAGCACAAACAGATGAACCGCTATCTGGAGGTGGAAGCGGGCATCACCAATCTCGAGGACGGCCGCATCGAGGTCACCGTCGACTCGACCACGGGCGCGGTCACCGCCTACGCGTCCGTTCTCGACAACGTGACCACCGATCCCCTGGCCGTGATGCCGGTGGAAGTGTCGAAGGTCAGCGCCTCGCGTTACGTACTGCCGGGCATCGCCGAGCTTCCGGGCGAGAACAACTTCCACTCCGACATCCGCGTGTTCAACGGCGGCGCATCGGACGTGGTGGCGAACTTCACCTACTACACCACCGGCATCGCGCCGATCAGCGCCGCACCGCGAACGATCAGGAAGGGCGAGGTCCTCGCGATCGACAACGTGCTGCCCACGATGTTCAACCACAGCGGTACCGGCGGCTCGATCGTCATCACCACGAGCGGCAATTCGTCGCTCGTGGCCACGGCGCGCACGTACACGAACGTCACCGGTGGCGGGACGTACGGGCAGTTCATCCCGGGCGTGACCCCGGACGAAGGGATCGGTCTGGGCGACGCTCCCCTCCAGGTCCTGCAACTCGAGCAATCAGACCGTTTCCGCTCCAACCTGGGCCTCGCCGAGTTGAGCGGCAATCCGGTCAGCCTGCGTCTCTCGGTGCATTTCCCCGACACGAAGATCACGGCGTCGGTGCCGATCGATCTGGCGGCGAATGAGTTCGTCCAGCACGGCCGGATCATCGAGAACTTTTTCACCAACCCCGGCGATCAGACTTACAACGCGCGCATCACCGTGGAGGTGACCGGCGGCAGTGGACGCGTCACTGCTTACGGTTCGGTGATCGACAACAAGAGCAAAGACCCGACGTACGTTCCCGCGCAGTGATGGATGAGGGAAAGCGGCGGCACTGCCGCCGCTTTCCGTTCCTTGGAGCAGTAGTATCTAGGGCATGCTCGACGCGTCCGCCACCGTCGACCGCACGCGGCCGTTCATCTGCGACACGCTCACGCCGCTGTACTACACGGCGTCCTGGGCTGAGCTCGAAGCGCAGGAGCGTCTGACCTACAACCAGCTCAACGGGATGTACTGGAACGAGCTGATCGCCGCGTTCGAGAGGGAGATGGCGATCGCCGTGCTGAACGCGGCGGGTAAGCGCGGCGACCTGCCCGCGGCAATCCACGAGCGGCTCCGCGGTTTCGCGAATGACGAGATCGAACACGCGCGGGCGTTCGCGCGACTCAATCAGCTGAGCGACCCGCGCCGTTACGCGAACGGGGACCGCTCACTGCTGCGCCTTCCCCCGGGTGCCGGATTGCTCGTGCCGCTGCTCGCGGCGTCGTCTGCCGTCAGCGCGCTGGTGTGGCTGATGTTGCTGATCGAGGAACGCTCGATCGCCGTCACCGAGATCGCGGCACGCAATCCGGACCTCGATCCCGCGTATGCGACTGTGTATGCCGCGCACGCGGAAGACGAGCGGCGGCACGTGGCCGTCGACGTGGAGCTGCTGGCGCTACTGCACGAGCGTCGCGGAGCAACCGTCCGCTCGCTGACCGCGACCGTCTTTCGCTCGCTCGTGCAAAGGTTCCTGGTCGGCCCGGGTCCCGCCGCGATGCGCATCCTCGATGCGCTGATCGCCAGCCATCCCCGCCTCGCACCACTGCGTCCTCGATTGCGCCGCGAGTTACGCGCGCTGACCAGCGACCGCGGCTATCACCGGATGATGTACTCGCGCGAGAAGGTGCCGATCACCTTCGGCCTCTTCGATCGCCTTCCCGAGATGCGCCGCATGCAATCGGTCCTCCTCGGCTACGAGGCCACGGCATGACCCGCCATCGAATCCCAGGTGTCGCCAACGCGCTCATCGCCGTCGTCCAAGTGGCCGTGGTCGCCGCTCTTCTGCAAGCATCCTCGGGCGCGCGCGGCTGGCGGCTGGCGCTTTTCGCCGCGGGCTTCGCCCTCGTGATGAACTCGGTCTACTCGATCATTCACGAGGCCGAGCACGGCATTCTCTTTTCGCGGCGATCGCTCAATGACGCCGCCGGCGTGAGCATGGCGTTGCTCTTTCCCGCGCCGTTTCACCTGATCCGGCAGGGACACATCGGTCACCACCAGCGCAATCGCTCGGACGACGAGGCCTTCGATTTCTATTTCGAGGGGGAACATCCGCTGTGGAAGCGGATGCAGTTCTACGGAATCCTCACCGGCTTCTACTGGCTGGTGGTGGTGATCTCGAACCTAGCCGTTCTGCTCGTGCCGCGGCTGTTCGACCGGACCCGTTTCGAGTTCGATCGCCCGTCCGCGGCGTTCATGGACGCGCTCAATCCCGCGTATTGGCGATGGATTCGCGTCGAGGCAGTCGCGGCGATCGCGATCCACGCCGGCGCGATCTGGTTTCTCGGCGACCCTCTCGCATATGCGGTGTTGTACGCAGCTTGGGGCGTGTCGTGGTCGGCGATGCAGTACGTGCATCACTTCGGCACCGAGCGCGACGTCCTCGACGGTGCCCGCAATCTCCGCCTCCTCGGCCCCATCGACGCGCTCTGGCTCAATCACAACTGGCATCTCACCCATCACCGCCATCCCACCGTTCCCTGGCCTCACTTGCCGAAGGTTGCCGCTGAGGAACAGCAGGGGGAGCGGGGATTCCTGCCGGTGGCGTACTTCAGAATGTGGCGCGGCCCCCGATTCACCGACGTGCGAGTGAGGAACCGCTATGCAGGACGCATCGTCAATTGAGCCGGTTCCGGTGATCGCGCTGCCGGTGTCGCGCCGGCTGGCGATGCTGGTGATGGGCTATGTCTCACTGCTGCATCTCCTCGGATGCGTTGCGCTCCTTTTCGTGCCGCAGACGCCGGCCGTGCGCATCGGAGCATTCCTCGCCGCGCTCTACCTGCTTCCGCCGCTGGTCGCGCGGATCACGCTCGCGGTCGCGCCGCTCGAGCCGCGCGTGCACGGCATTCACGAGCGCGGATTTCTGGTCTGGTGGTGGACGCAGCAGTGGCAGACGCTCTTCAACCGCATTCCGCAACTCGAGGAGCTGCTGCGGCTCGTTCCCTCGCTCTACAGCGCCTGGCTGCGGCTCTGGGGATCGCGCGTGGGAAAGCTCGTGTACTGGGGGCCCGGCGTCACGATCCTCGACCGCCCGCTGATGATCATCGGCGACCAGGCCATGTTCGGCGCGGGCGTGCGCATGATCGCCCACATCGTCAATCGCACGGCCGACGGCCGCGTCGACGTGACCATTGCACCGGTGACCATCGGCTCGACCGCGATCGTCGGCGCGTACTCGCTCCTCGGACCGGGCGTGATCATCGGCGAGGGCGAGTCGACGCCCGCGGCGCTCCCGATGTCGCCGCATTCGGAGTGGCGCGGCGGACGGCGCATCGCCCGGAGACGCAATGCGCTCTGAGCTCGCGGCGCGGCTGCGCAGCGAGTGGCGGTACAAGCTTCTGCTCTCGATCGCGTTGCCGCTGTATTTCTGCGCGCTGTACTTCGCGCTGCAGCGGGTCGTGATCTTCACGCCGCGCGTGCTGTCGCTGACGGCGCTCGATCGCGCGGTGCCGTTCGACATCCGCTGGACGGCGGTTTATCAGTCGCTCTACCTCTTTCTGCCGATGCCCTGGCTCGCGGCGCGGCGCGAAGAGCTCCATCGCTACACGCGAGGCTTCTTCGCCTTCACCCTGATCAGCTTCGCCGCTTTCTACCTGGTGCCTGTCGCCGGCCCACGTCCGGTGAGCAGCGACAGCAACGTGCTCTATCAGTTGCTGATCACCTACGACCGCAATCTCAACGCCTTCCCCTCCCTCCACGCCGCGCTGGCCGTCTACACCCTCTTCCTCGGTGCACGGCTGCTGTCCCGTGCGCGAACGATGATCCTCGCCGCGGGCGGCGTCTGGTGCATGCTGATCCTCTATGCGACGCTCGCCACCAAACAGCACTACGCCGTTGACGTCGCGGCCGGAATCGCGCTCGCCGTCGCCGCCGACGCATTCGCCTGGGGATACACTCCGCTCACACAAGCAGAGGAGGTTTGAGATGAGACAGATCCACGGATCCCGGATCGCGCTCGTTCTCCTGGTTCTTTTCGCGTTCCCGCTGATGGCCAGTGAAGAGGCGGATCACGAGGCGCTGCGGCAACTGCGCGCTCTGTACGAGAAGGCCGTCAACGAGGACCAGCTCGACCTCCTCCGCCCGCACGTGGCCACGCCGCTGTATGGCGTGATGATCACCAGCAAGCGCGTATCGAGCGTCGACGACATGAAGCAGTACTGGGCGGCGATGAAGAAGCTGATGGGTCCGGGCAGTACGTATCAGGTCAAGGTCGAGCCCGAGCGGAGCGTGTTCATGGGCGACTTCGCGCTTGCCCGCGGCACGACCTCCGATGTCGTCACCACCGGCAACGGCAAGACCTATCGCTTCGGCACGAACTGGACCGCCGTCCTCCGCCGTGACAACGGCGTCTGGAAGCTCGTGCAGGTGCAGGGCTCGATGGATCCGGTGAACAACGAGTTCGTGCGCACGTTCATGCGCGACGCAATCGTGAA
This sequence comes from uncultured Acidobacteriota bacterium, assembly GCA_963822445.1. Taxonomy (GTDB): domain Bacteria; phylum Acidobacteriota; class Thermoanaerobaculia; order Gp7-AA8; family Gp7-AA8; genus QHVT01. Next base: position 406,464 of record CAWGHO010000001.1, read on the forward strand.
ATCGGCCGCCGCGGCGGGCATCGTCGGCCTGCTCATCGGTGTCTTCGCCGGATACCTCTTCGCAAGAAGGGGAGCGGGCGTCCCGCCCGCGTCGGTCGGGCGTCCCGCCCGATCGTAGAAGCGCACAACCTCAGAACCGCAGCGTAACCACCGACGTCGACTCCTCCGTGGCCCGCGACGCCACGGCATCGCGCCACAGGCGAAGAATGCGGGGGCCGAGGAGGTCCGTTTCGGCGAAGGTGTAGCGGGGGGCGTCGAACCTTCGCAGATTCGCGGAATGCTCGGCGAGGATCTCCACGTCCTGGCGCAGGATGCGGCGCGACAGCGGCTCGAAGTAGAGCCTCACCAACGGCGCGATGGAGCCGTAGCGAAACGTGACCACCGTGTACACATCGGTCTCGTGCGCGGAGACCGGCGTGCACTGCGAGGTGATGATGAAGTGCCGCTCGCTGCTGAACGAATAATCGACGCGGCTGGTGGTGGGCATCACGAAGCGATCCGTGTGGGTGAGCTTTCCCGCCCTGGGAAAAAGCAGGCGCGCGACGACACTTCGCCGTTCCGGCTCTTCATCAAACTCCGCGACCGCGCCGTCGCGCTCCGTTCTCACCGTTGCCGTGGCCACGCGTGTCGCGCGCGTGCGGAAGAGTCCTCCGTGAACGTAGACCGTGTGCGGGACGTCGAGAAAATTCTCGAGACAGGCAAACGCGCTGGCCTCGAAGCGCGTGGTCATGCGGAACGTCGTCCATCGGGGTTCATCGACGTTGGGAAAAACGAAAGGCTGCACCGCCGGCTCCCCTTCGCCCATGTAAATCCAGATGAAGCCTTGTTGTTCGCGAGCAGGAAACGACGGCACTTTCGCCTGAGGTAGGTCCTCACGCACGAGCGAAGGTGCCGCGGTGCACGTGCCGCGGCCGTCGAAGGTCCAGCCGTGGTACGGGCACTCGATGCCGTTCGCGGTCGTGCGGCCGGCGGAGAGGCGCATGTTGCGGTGCGCACAGCGATCGAGCAGCGCGGACGCAACGCCGTTTCCGTCGCGGAACAACACGATGGGCTGGCCGAGGATCGTGCGGCGGATGGGTTTGTGGCGAAGGGTTTGCGCGGTTGCCGCGATGTACCAATACCGAGTCAGACTGAGTGCCAGCTCCGATTCGGTCATCGACGTTACTGTACGATACCGGACATGCTCCCCGTGCGGCCGTTCCTTGCCGCGGCGTCAGGTCTGGCGCTGACGGCAGCGATCTTCTTCTGGCGGCAGAATTTCGGAGGGCAGATCGGCGGGGAGATGTCCCTCGCCAAGATCCTCTGGCTCCACTACACCATCCTGGCCTGGTTCGTCCTGCCGGCGTTTCTGTGCCGTTCGCCGCTGCTGCCGCGCCCCTGGCGGCGCGTCTTCGCGGCCCATCTGATCAACTTCAGCGCGCGCGCGGTGATCGAGCTGTTCCTGCTGTACGTGACGGTCAGCTGGAGCCCGCTCTACGGCATCGTCCACGACCTTTTCTCGATCGCCCTCATCGCCGTGCTCGCGCGCGACGCGGCGGTTACCAGCGAACATGCTGTATTGGCGCGGCGGTTCTCGTGGACGCTGCGCGTGACGCTGGTCTGCGAGATCGTTTTCGCGGCGATGTTCTTCGTCGCCCAGGCCGGACAACGCGATCTCTACTTCGCCAGCGACGATCCCCGATTCCGCCTGATCAACGCGCTGACGACCATCGTCGACCTCGCCGTTTACACAGATCTGTTCCTGCTGCTGCGCCGCGCCCTGATCCGGGAGCCCCAGCGTGTCTGAGGAAACGCTCACCAGCGCGGTGATCCCTGCATCGCGCGTCGATCGGGATGCCCTCTTCACGATCTTCGAGGCGAATTACGACCGCGCCGATCGCGCGCGATTCGAAGAGGACCTCGACGGCAAGGACGCGGTGATCGTGCTGCGGCGCTCCGATGGCTCGATCGCCGGATTCTCGACGCAGGCCGTCTTCGAAGTCCTGCACGAGAACCGCCGCGTACGCGTGCTCTTCTCCGGCGACACGATCATCGATCCGCGCAACTGGGGCACGCAGGAGCTCGTGCGGGCGTGGTGCCGTTTCGCCGGAACGGTCAAAGGCGAAACACCCGATCTGCCGCTGTACTGGCTGCTCATTTCGAAGGGCCACCGGACGTACCTGTATCTCCCCTTCTTTTTCCACCGCTTCTTCCCTTCGTGCGAGCACGTGCCGCCGGCCTTCGAGCAGTCACTCATGCACCGGCTCGGAACGAAGCGCTTCGCCGATCGTTATGACGCGCGGACCGGCTTGATCGATGCCGATGCACCGCTCGATCGCCTCCGTCCGGAGATCGACTCCGCGCCGCAGCGCGCGCACAACCGCCACGTCGCGTTTTTTCTCGAGCGCAACCCGCGCTACGCGGACGGCGTGGAGCTGCTGTGCCTCACGGAGATCGATCCGTCGAACATGCGCTCGTTCGCCCGGCGTGAAGCGGAGCGCGGGATGGCCGAGGTCGTGGAGCTGGCGGGGGTGCGGTGAGAACGGCCGTTGAGCGATGGCTCGCGACCGGCGAGCAGGGCGCGGCGCGTTTCTCCGCTGCGGTTCACCATCCGCGCGTTGCGCAGGAGCAGATTCTGCTCGAGACGCTACGCGCGAATGCGAACAGCGAATACGGTCGGCGGTTTGGATTTGGCGCGATTCGCTCTGTCGCCGAGTACCAGCGCCACGTTCCGATCGTCACGTACGACGACATCGAAGACGACGTGATGCGGAACGTGCTCACCAGTGAGCCCGCGGTCATGTTCGAGAAGACTTCCGGCTCGACATCGGCGGCGAAGTACATCCCCTTCACCGAGTCGCTGCGAAGACAGTTTCTGAACGGCGTGTCGGCGTGGATGCGCGATTTGTACGGCGCGCACCCGGAATTGAAGCAGGGCCGCGCCTACTGGTCACTCTCCCCGCTCGCCGCCGATCGCGAGATGACCAGCGGCGGATTGAAGGTTGGATTCGAAGACGATCGCGACTACTTCGCTGGCGAGGCCCGGGAGGCACTGGGTGAGATCCTCGTCCGGCCGCGGCTCCGTGATCAGTACGGAACCCTGCGAGCGCTTGCCGGGGAAGAGTCGCTCGCGTTCATCTCCATCTGGAATCCGACATTCCTCACGGCGATGCTGGCGCGGCTCGAGGAGTGGAGCGAGCGGATCGTCGCGGAGACCGCGAACCCCCGTCTGCATCGACTGCTCGCTCGCGACGGACGGCTCATTCCGCACCACGTCTGGCCCAATCTGCGGGTGATCAGCTGTTGGACCCACGCCGCCGCCGCACTCGCCGTTCCAAGGCTCGCGGCGATCTTTCCAAACGTCGAGCTGCAGCCGAAAGGGTTGCTTGCAACGGAAGGTGTCGTCTCGATTCCCATCACCGCCGCCGGCGGCGCGGTACTGGCGATCACCTCTCATTTCCTCGAGTTCCTCGACGAGCGCGGCGACACCCATCTCGCCGATGAGTTGCGCGAGGGCCACGAATACCGCGTCCTCCTCACAACCGCCGGCGGCCTGTATCGCTACGACCTCGGCGACATCATCTGCGTAACCGGCCTCTTCGCATCGACGCCGATCGTCGAGTTCGTCGGCCGCGCGGGCGACGTGAGCGATCTCTGCGGCGAGAAACTGTCGGAAGCGTTCGTCGGTGCCGCGCTGGCACGGGAGCGGATCGATGCGGCATTGCTCTTCCTCGCGCCCCGCGAGGGCAATCCGCCGCGCTACGCGCTGTTCGCCGAGACCAATGCGCCGATCGACGCGGACCGGATCGACACGGCGTTGCGCGCGAACCCGCACTATCGCTTCTGCCGCGATGCGGGACAGCTCGCGCCCATCGAAGTCGTCCGGCTGCGGCAAGGTGCGGCGGAAACGTATCTGCGCCTCCGCGCGGGAAGCGGCAGAACAGGCGACGTGAAACCGCGCTCGCTCGAACGGAACGCCGACTGGCTGACGGCGCTGGAGGCCGCGTCGTGACGCGTTACGTCGTCGAGCTCGCGCGAAACGAGGACGACGCCGCCCTGCGCGGCCTGCTCGCGCGCAACTCGATGGCCGGACCGATCGAGCTGGCCTTTCTGCGCGAGCCCGGATACTTCCTCGCGTCCCCCGTTCAGGCCCCGCGACACCAGATCATCGTCGCGCGCGACGGCAAGGAAGTCGTCGGCGCTGCATTCCGCGGCATCCGCAAGACCTGGCTCAATGGCCAGGTTCGCGACGCCGGCTACCTCGGCGATCTCCGCCTCGACGTAGCCCACCGCGGCGGCTCGCTGGTCGCCCGCGGCTATCGCTTTCTGCGCGAGTTGCACGCTGACCGCGGCGCGTCGCTGTACCTGACTCTCATCGCCGGCGCGAATGAAATCGCGCTGAAGACGATCGCCGCAGGCCGCGCCGGCCTGCCGTCGTACAAGCCACTGGGCCGGATCTTCACCCCAGCGGTGCGGCTGAGTGGATGGTCGAAGAAACCGGCGCGAATCAAGATCGTGCGCGGCAGTGAAGTCAGCCGAGGCGAGCTCGCGGCGTGCCTTCAACGGAATCTCGCCCGCCGCCAGTTCGCGCCGTTCCTCGATCTCGAGACGCGCTTTCCCGGTCTGACCCTCGACGATTTCGCGGTCGCCGTGCGCGATGGGAAAGTGATCGGCGCGGTCGCGGCGTGGGATCAGAACGCATTCCGGCAGACGCGTGTCGTTCGCTACCGCGGAACGGTGCGGGCGGGACGGCCGCTGTACAACCTCGTGGCGCCGCTGCTCGGCACGCCGCGCTATCCGAAGCCGGGCGAAACGCTGCGATTCTTCTACGCGTCCTTCGTCGCCATCGATGACGACGATCCGGAAGTCTTTCGCGCTTTGCTGGCGCGTCTCGCAGCCGACCGCGCCGGGCGTTACCACTATTTCGTGGTCGGACTGCACGAGCGCGATCCGCTGCTGCCGGTCGTGAATCAGTTGCCGAGAACGCCATTCACCGCGCATGCGTTCGCCGTCCATTTCGAGGACGGCCTGGAGGATTTCGAATCGCTCGACGGACGCGTGCCGTACGTCGAGCCGGCCATGCTATGAGCACGCTCACCGCCGACACACCGCTTTCCACACCGCAGGTAACCGCGGCCGCGAGACGTCTCGACGCGCGGATTCCGTTCGCGATCCTGCTGACGCTCTACGCCGTCGCGGGCGTGACCGTTCTGCGCTTCAACCGCACGCCGCTGCAAATGCTCATCACCGTCTCCGCGACCTGTGCACTGGACATGTTCTTCGCGCGCGTCATCCGCCGCGAGAAGCTCGTCCCGCTCAGCGCCTACATCAGCGGCCTCTCGCTCGCGCTGCTCCTCAACTACGCGCACGACAGCTGGATTCTGCTTCTTCCGGTCTTCCTGACCATCGCCTCCAAGTACGTCCTCACGTTCGAAGGGCGCCATGTCTTCAACCCGTCGATGTTCGGAGTCGCGGTCTCGCTGCTGATCGGCGGAGACCTCATCACCACCGCGCCCGCGTATCAGTGGGGCGGCGGCGCGGCCGGCACGTGGGCGATGTCCGCATTCCTGGCCGCCGCCGCGCTCTCGCTTTTCGTCTTCCGCGTCGGACGCGCGCCGCTGATCGTCTCCTTCCTCGGCTTCTACGCCATCCAGATTCTGCTGCGCGCCTACTGGATGCGCTGGTACCTGCCGCCGGAGTCGCTGATCCTCGGCACGCTCACCAGCGCACCGTTCTTCCTCTTCGTCTTCTACATGATCACCGACCCCAAGACTTCGCCGGCCAGGCCGCGCGATCAGGTCCTGCTCGCGTTCGGGCTCACCGTCGTCGATCTTCTGTTTCACACGCGCGGCAGCCTCTACACCTTCTTCTACGCCGCGCTGGTCGTCGCATCCGCGCGTTTCGTCTTCCTTCACCTCCGCCGCAGACGATTCGCATTCAACGCCCGCGCATGGACCGTCGTCGCCGCAACCGGCGCGGTGATGATCGCGACGTACGCGATAACCGTGCAGCCCTTCGCCGCACCGCCGCCGCTCACATTCGACTTGGTGAAGCTCGATCCACTGCAGACCGGCGTGGCGCCGAAACTCGACGGCTCGATCATCAACGAGGCCGATCCGCGCGTGCGTCACATCGCCAAGTGGCTCCTCTCCGCGGGTGACGCGGCAGCCGCGGCGGACTTCGACAACGACGGCCGGCTGGACCTCTTTCTCTGCGGTCCCTTCAAGACCGTCGACGACCGGGCTATCCTCTATCGCGGCACCGGGGCGATGACGTTCGAGCGCGTCCGCGTACCGGCGCTCGAGAAAATCGTCGCCGACCCGCGCCGCTTCGGCATCATCTCCAGCGGCTCGTTCGTCGATCTCGACAACGACGGCGATCGCGACCTCTTCCTCACCGTCGGTTACGGCCGCAGCATCCTTCTGCGCAACGACCTTACCGAGCGCGGCGTGGCGGAGTTCGCCGAGGTTGCGGATGCGGGGACGGGCGATTACTCGATCAGCATCGCCGCGAACTTCCTCGACTTCGACAACGACGGAAAGCTCGACGTCTTCGTCGCCAACGCTCTCGATCCGATGCTCCGCAAATACGACCCGCCGCGGCCGCTGAGCATCTTCGCGCTCGAGCAACCGGAGCATCCCGGCGACCGCCGCATGCTGCCGTTCATGCACAGCAGCTGGGACAACGCGCGAAACGGCGGCCCTAACGTCCTCTACCGCAACCAGGGCGCCAACCGCTTCACGCGCGTCGATCCGGGCATGCCCGAAACGCACTGGAGCCTGTCGGTGGCGACGGCGGACTTCAACGGCGACGCGCGCACCGATCTCTACGTCGCCAACGACTTCGGTCCCGACGACTTCTATCTGAATGAAGGGAAGGGGCGCTTTCGCAAGATCGAAGGGCGCATCGCCGGCGAGATCAGTCACGACACGTACAAAGGCATGAACGCGTCGCAGGGCGACGTCGACCGCAATGGCCATCCCGACGTGTATGTGTCGAATGTGCACATGCCGCTGCAGGCCGAAGGAAGCCTGCTGTGGATGACCTACCCGGGGCGCGATGGCGTGCCGGAGCTGCGCGACGAGGCCAATCAACGCGGCGCGCTCAACGAGCATCGCTTCGGCTGGGGCGGGGCGATGGGCGATCTCGACAACGACGGCTGGCTCGACATCGTCCAGGCCAACGGCATGATCGACGACGCGTTCGACAGGAAATTCGAGCAGTGCCGGGATTACTGGTACGTCAACGAGAAGCTGATGCGCTCCGGCCCGGAGATTCACACCTACGCGGACAAGTGGGGCGATCTGCGCGGCTACTGCATCAACGGGCGCGAGTCGAATCGCGTGTACCTCAGCCGTGGCGATCGCGAGCGGCTGCAGTTCGCCGACGTCGCCCCGCGCCTCGGCTGGAAGGACGAGCCTCCATCGCGCGGCGTCCTCCTCGCCGACTTCGACGACGACGGCGATCTCGACCTGGGCATGACCCACATCACCGCGCCGATCACGCTGTACCGCAACACGCGCAATGAGCGGGGCGGGCGGTGGATCGGCTTCGACGTCCGCGGAAACGGAACGACGTGCAATCGCGACGCGGCCGGCACGCGAGTAACCATCTCCTATCCGGAAAACGGACGTACCGTGACCCAGATGCGCGAGATCTCGATCGTCAACGCGTTCGCCGCCCAGGGCGATCGCCGCGCGCTCTTCGGCCTCGGCGACTACAAAGGCGACGTCGACGTGACCATCTCCTGGTGCGGCCGCAGCGAGACCCGGATGCGCGTCAACACGAATCGCTATCACGTGATCCAACAATGACAACGCCGTTCAACAACCCGGACCTGCACGTCGAGAGCTGGTACGTGGCCATGCCGTCGCGCGAGCTCGCACGGGGGAAAGCGAAAACGCTCGACGTTCTGAACCGCAAGATCGTCTTCTTCCGCGGTGAAGACGGGACTGTCCGCGCGCTCGACGCACGCTGCCCGCACCTAGGCGCGGACCTCGGCATCGGCACCGTGGAGGGCAACCGCATCCGCTGCGCGTTTCACGGCTGGACGTTCGATGGCGATGGGCATTGCGCGAATGCGCGCGCCGTCGCGTACCCGGTCGAGGAGCGCCACGGCGCGATCTGGTTCTTCAACGGCGCACGCGCCTCATTCGAGGTTCCGGCGTTCGCCTCGAACGACCGCGTGGTGATGCTGAAGCCGCAAGTCATCCACTGCCATCCGCATCTGATCGCCTGCAACGGCCTCGACCTCGATCACTTCGCGACGTTGCACGAAATCGCCTTTCTCGACGAGCCTCGCTTCGAACAGCCCGATGCGTTTCGCACGCGGATGCGCATGCGGTTGCGTTTCACCGGCAACGGCCTGATCGACCGCATGCTCCGTTCGCTGGGCGGCAACGACGTCACGGTCGCGTTCACGACCTGGGGCGGGAACATCGCCACGATCGACGGCTCGCTCGGCCGCATCCCCATCCGCGTGCTCTTCTCCCACCGCCCCATCCTCGGCCGCAACAGTCTTTCGCGCACATTCGTGTTCGTGCCGACACGCTTCATGTTGCCGGTGGTGCTGATGGTTCTCGCGCGAATCGTCGTCGGCGACCGTGAGCTGCTCGACCGCCTCGATTTCCGCGAGAACCTCACCAGCCGGGACTGGGCATTGGCCGCGTTCATCGAGCAGGTGAACGCGATGCCTGTGCACTGACTACTCGGCGCGGCTCGATCCCGGCTCGTACACCCATTCGGTCTGCGTCTTGGCCCCTTCGGCGAAGCGCGGATCGATGTACTCCTCGAAGGCGATGTCGCGTTCGAGCACGCCCGTTTCGCGCATCAGCTTCACGATCAGCTCGAAGTCTTCGCGCAACGGTGTTAGCGGCTGGTACTGAACGCGATCGAGCGGGTTCGTGAGCGCCCACTTCAGCAATCGCGGGTCCTGGCGGAAGTAGAAGCGTCCGACGAAATCGGCGGCATGCTCGCGGCGTGCTCGTTTCTTTGGCGGGTTGTCGAGCCAGAGGCCGGATCGGGCGATGCCGTCGACGAGGACCTGCACGGCTTCCTGTTTCTTCTCGATCACGTCCTCGCGCACGACCAGGACGCAGGAGATGTAGTCCGGCCAGTACTCGCGCGCGTGGAAGAGGACGCGGCCGAAGCCGGCCATCTCCGCCTGGGACGGGTAAGGCTCGCCCATCGAGAAGGCGTCGATCGCTTTCGCCGCGAGCGCGCCGGCAACGTCGGGCGGCGCCATCTCGACCATGCGCAGATCGCCGGCGCTCATCCCGTTCGCGGCCAGCGCACGGAAGAGGATCAACCGCTCGTCGGAGTAGCGGCTGGGAATGGCCACAGTCTTCCCCTTCAGATCGGCGAAGGTCTTCACCGATCCGTTCTTGTGCACCACCACGGCGCTGCCGTAGCGATGTCCGAGGTAGACGATCCTGATCGGAACGCCCTGAGCACGCAGGGCGATTGCCATCGGCGCGACCATGAACGCCGCCTGCATCTGATTCGAGATCAGCGCTTCCTTGATCTCAGGGAAGCCCTGAAACATCCGCGGGATGAACAGATGACCCGACTTCGAGTAGGCGGAGATGTAGTCGGTGACCGGGCACGCCAGGTGTCACGTCACCGGGATGTACGCGACGTTGAGCTTCCGCTCGCTCTCCGGCAGCCGGTCATTGAGCAGCACCGTCCAGTCGACGTTCGCGGTCATATGCGCCGCGGTGATGAGAACTACCCAGGCCGCGATCATGTAAGCGATTTTGCGCGATGTCATTTGTTCACCTCCCTTCGGTCGAGTTACGGGGTTTCGAGGTTACGGGGTTACGGGGTTTCTCCTCCTCGTAACCTCGTAACCCCGCAACCTCGAAACCTAATCATTGAACGCCCACCTCACCCTCCTCGCCTTCTCCATCCTCTGAATGGCCATGTCCAGTGCGAGGCCGATCACTCCGATCAGGAGCATTCCTCCGACGACCAGGTCATAGCGCTTGCCCGCGTTGCGGGCGTCGATGATGAGGTAGCCGAGGCCGGAGTCGACGGCGATCATTTCGGCGGCGACGAGAACCAGCCAGGCCACGCCGAAGGCGATGCGCAGGCCGACCACGATGCGCGGGAGGATGGCCGGGAAAATGACCCGGACGATCAGCGCGCCCGTCGAGAGGCCGAAGTTGCGGCCGGCCTGCACGTACATCGGCGGCACGTTGCGCACGCCGTTCATCGTCGCCACCACGATCGGGAAGAACGACGCCAGGAAGATCAGAAAAATCGGCGCGAGATTGCTGACGCCGAACCAGATCACCGCGAGCGGCATCCAAGCCAGCGGCGAGATCGGCCGGAGCATCTGGATGACCGGATTCGCCGCGCGCGAAAGGGCACTCCACCACCCCAGGGCCAGGCCGGTCGGCACGCCGAGGATCACCGCGGCGAGGTAACCGCTCCCGACGCGGAAGAGCGAGTCGGCGATGTACGCGGCGAGATGCGGCAGCTCGCGGAGGCCTTTGAGCACGTCCAGCGGCGACGGAAAGATCGTCGTGCCGGTCAGAAGAACGGCCGTCTGCCAGATGGCGATCACGATCAATGGCACGAGCACTCTCATACCTGGTGGGCCAGTCCGATCTCGCCGAAGATCTCATCGCGGCAGGCGATGTAGCGCGGGTCGCTGAGATCGCGGGGATGCTCGATGCCCACGTCCACGATCCGCTGCACGCGGCCGGGGCGGGCGCTGAGCACGACCACGCGATCGGCGAGCTGCACCGACTCCTCGATGTCGTGCGTCACGAACAGAATCGTCTTGCGCTCGGCCTCCCAGATCCGCAGCAGTTCGCGGCGCATCTGCAACCGCGTGATCGAATCGAGCGCGCCGAACGGCTCGTCGAGATAGAGCACGTCGGGATTCACAGCCAGCGCGCGGGCCACTTCCAGCCGCTGCTTCATGCCGCCGGACAGCTCGCGCGGATACGACTTCTCGAATCCGCGCAGGCCGACCATGGCCACGTAATGCGCGACCCGCTCGCGCTGCTCCTTCTCATCGAGGCGGAAGAGACCGAAGGAGATGTTCTGCTCGACGGTGAGCCACGGAAAGACGCCGCGCTCCTGGAAGACGAAGATGCGGCGCGGATCCGGCTCGGTGACCCGCTCGCCGTCGATCGTCACCTCTCCCTCCGTCGGCGTGATGAAGCCGCCCACGATGTTCAGCAGCGTCGATTTGCCGCAACCCGACGGGCCGAGGATGCAGACGAATTCGCCTTCGTGGACGTCGAGGGTGATGTCGTCGAGGACGCGCATGCCCGCAAGGGCATCATGGCCAACGGCCCCGAAGTTCATCCCCACGTTGCGGAAACGGACCTTGGTCGTCACTCGGCCGCGTACCCCCAGCGCACACCCGGCAATCGCTCGAAGCGGCGCATGATCAGATCGAGGACCACTCCGATCAGGCCGATGAGGATCATTCCGGCCACGACCATGTCGTAGCGATTGCCGGCATTGCGCGCGTCGATGATCAGAAATCCGAGTCCCGAGCTCACGGCGATCATCTCCGCGGCCACGACCACCAGCCAGGCGATGCCGAGGGTGATGCGCATGCCGACGAGGAGCTGAGGGAGGATGGCCGGGAGCACGACGTTGCGGACCAGCTCGCGGTGCGTGAGACCGAAGTTGCGGCCGGCGGCGAGATGGATGCCCTCGATGTTGTGCACCGCGTGAATGGTGGTCAGGGTCAGCGGAAGCGCCGAGGCGAGGAAGATCAGGAAGATCGCGGCGGTGTCGCCGACGCCGAACCAGAGGATGGCGATGGGGATCCAGGCCAGCGGCGAGATCGGCCGCAGGAGCTGCAACATGCGGGTTGATCGCCATCTCGCCGCGGCGCCAGAGGCCGAGGAGAACGCCGGCCGGAACGGCGATGAGGAGCGCGGCGAGATATCCCCAGGTCACGCGATAAAGCGAGGCCACCACGTAGCGGAAGAGCAGGCCGCGCTCGGCGAGCTCGACGATCGCGCGCGCCGCTTGCGCGGGCGTGGGAACCAGCGTCCCCGCCGACCAGGCCACCGCGAAATGCCAGGCGGCCACGACCAGAGCGAGACCCGAGAACGGAAGGAGATACCGCGAAAACATGGACTGATTTCGAACGGCGGGGAGGGTAACACGTCCGCTTTCGTGACCAGCGTCACATAGCGTCAATGACACGGCACCTGCTTTGCTCCCGTGCCCGCCGATGGCGACGCGTGACGAGATGCCCTCGAGACGAAAAAACGATTACGAGCCCGAGTCCCTCCCCCTTCGCGTTCTTGCGGTCGACGACGACGGTTCCTATCTGCGCCGTCTGAAACTCGTCCTGACGCGCGCCGGTTTCGATGTGACCACGGCCGATGACGGCGCCACGGCCATCGAGCGCATTCGCGCCGATCGCGACATCGCCGTGCTGGTCAGCGATCTGTCCATGCCGGGCATGGACGGCATCGAGACCGTTCGCCGCGCCCGCGAAGCGTCGGCGTTTCCCGGGCTGTACACGATCCTGCTCACGGCGACGGATGGCGTCGAGGTGAAGCTTCGCGCGCTCGACAGCGGCCTCGATGATTTTCTGACCAAGAGCTCCTCGGACTCGGAGATCGTGGCCAAGCTGCGCAGCGCCGCACGGCGTTTGACGATGGAGCGGCGGCTGCAGGTCGAGAACGAAGAGCTGCAGACGCTGGCCCTCACCGACGAGCTGACCGGCGTCGCCAATCGGCGCGCCCTCTTTCGCGAGGCCGACGCCGATTCTCGGAGCGGGACGCGGCTTGAGCGTGGTGCTCTTCGACCTCGATCGCTTCAAGCACGTCAACGACACGTACGGTCACCTGATGGGCGACCGCATCCTCGCCGACGTCGCCGCCGCGCTGAAGCTCGACACGCGCGTCGGAGACGTGATCGCGCGCTACGGCGGCGACGAGTTCGTGCTCTTGCTGCCCGATACGCGCGGCGACGAAGCACGGGCCATCACCGGGCGCATCGTGCGGCGGATTTCCGATCTGCGCTGGGTGATGGGGGACTACGTCGTGACGTCGAGCGTGAGCACGGGCGTGGCCACGTCGGGATCGGCGAGCACGATCGCCACGCTGCTCGCGGAGTGCGACGCGCGGCTGTACGAGGCGAAGAACGCGATGGATGAGGAAGAGGACGAGCGGGATCTTCAGTTGCCGATCTGATCGTCGTAGAGATACTTTTCTCTGACCTCGGCTGACCACTCGGAATTCGGGTCGATGGCCAGGTAGTCCTTCCAGGCTTGGTCTGTATATAGGATCGTGGCGCGCGTCCAGGCGATGTTCGGCGATTTTTTCAACTGCCAGGCGCGCTCGATCGTCTCCTTGGCCCGCGGGTCCTGAGTCTCGTAATACGCCGCGGCGAGGTCGTTCAGAACGTCCGGATTAGTGGGCGTCTGGGCGACGGCCTTTTCGAGGAACTCGACAGCGACTTTCTTGAAGTCAGCGTTATCCACCAGCAGGCAGGCTACCCCCGCGGCGTGGAGATTGGCAGCAGTCTCGCGCTTTTCGGCAATGTCAGCGAGTCGCACCGCCTCGGTCATCATGCTCGACTCAGCCTGCTGCTCGTCTTTGCCTCCTCGAGGATTGCTGCGGTCCTTGTAGGCGATCTCAATGCTTGGTCGTGCGGCGATTGAACGCTCCCTCAGATTCGCGCTGGCCGCGGTGATCTTCCGGAGGGATCGCTCCGCCAGAATCCGTCGGCCGGTCCAAGGAACACGGCGGCCGCAATCGCCGCTGCCGCGGCCAGCGTCGCCGCCGGAATCAGCCAGGAACGCCAGATCGGAACGACCTTCCCCTCGTGGTCTGCCTCCTCGGCAATCTCGTGTGCTGTCTGGAACACGTCGCGGCACTCGCTGCAGGTCGACACGTGCTCGAGCACTTGCTGTCGCGCGTCGCCTGTCAAATGGCCATCAATGAAAGCGGCCAGGGTTTCGTCGGCAGGGCAGTTCGGCATCATCACGGGAGCGGTCTCCTCAAGCCTCTCTTACCCCGTCTGTCACCGTTCCCACCTGAACCCTGAGAGGGACGAAAAGGGGCGATTTCCTTGGTCCTTCCAAGAAGATTGAGATTTATCTCCTGATCTCCTCTGCTGAGCAGGGCGGCGACTTCGTCTTTCGCCTACACCGGCGCGCTCCAGGGCGGGGCGCATCACCCCGCAAAGCTTGTCCAGCCGCTTGTACAGCTTCTTCTGCTCGACGTGCAGACGGCGGGCGATGTCCGGCACTTTCAGGCCGTCCCAGAAGCGCATATGCAGTAACAAGCGGTCCTCGGCGTCCATCTTCTCGAGCAAACCATCGAGCGTGCTCGCCGCCTTCCGAGCGGACCGCTCCCGGTCCGCCCTCTCCACCCGATCATCGGCCTCGGCGTCGACCGACGCCGCATCCGACGAGATCTCGCCGGAGACCTCAATCGGCCGCGGCGCGCGATGCGGCAGGCGGATGTAGATCGCTTCGAGCTCGGCCGGCGTGTACTGAAGCCGCCCGGGGTGGTGAGCTCCTTCACCGCCTCATCGAAGGTGTAGCCGTCGCGGGTCATCAGCCGTTCGAGGGCGATGGCCTTTTCACCGAGGCGTTTCGCCTCCGCCGACGGTCGCCACTTGCCCCATAGCTCGACGCGGTACTGGTAGAAAAGACGCTTGATGACCGTGGTCAGGTAAGTCGTGAGCTTGCTTTCTCCCTGGAACTTGCGGATGACCGCGTAATCGTCATCGAACAACCGGACGCACACTACCTGGATGAATTCCTCCGCTTCGGATGCGTTGAGATGGTTCCTCCGCGCCACGAACGCAGCGATGCGCTTGATCCTGTCGAGGTTCTCTAGGTAAAGCCTTCCGGAGTACTCATGATCCTGTTCTGACGCTTATCGGGGACGGAATGCAGTCTAGCAGGCAGCACGGGCCTTGCAGCGGCCGCAGCGATGCAGAGAACGATCGAGCGCACCGACTGGCCGGTTTTCTTCGAGACTTTCACGATGCAGCACGACCATTGGCTGGTCAGCGTCGATGGAGAGCGGGAGTCCATGCCCCTGGAAGGGATCATCGCCCGCGACGACGGCCGGGTAACCATCACCCTCGGCGGCGACATCAGCCATCACCGCCGGATCGTCATCGACGCGGCGGCGGTGCGGGTCGACGAGAACGATGTCGAGATCGAATCGACGGACAAGCACGTGACCCGATTGGCGTTGCGCGCGGCGCTTGACAACAATCAACTTTAGACTTAGTCTAACTCTCGTGAACCCGCAGGAGCTCCTCGAAAAAGCCGGCATTCAGGCCTCCGCACAGCGCGTGGCCGTTGCCGACTACGTCCTGCAGACGCACGAGCATCCATCGGCCGACCTGGTCTGGAAGCGGGTGCGCGAGAAGTTTCCCTGGATCTCCCGGGCCACGGTCTACAACACCCTCAACCTCTTCGTCGAAAAGCGGCTGCTGCAGCGGCTGAACATCGCCGAGGATTCGGTGGTGTTCGATCCCATCGTCGAGACGCACCATCACTTCATCGACGAGAACGACCGGCACCATTCACGACGTGCCCTGGGACAAGGTCCAGGTCTGCAACATCGAGTCGCTCCGCGACTTCGACGTCCACGACTACCAGGTGGTCATGCGCGGCAACGTGAAGTCCCCGCGCCGCAAGCGCTAAAAAATTTTGCCAACTGACTTAGATCACGTCCAAAACTGGACGATGTAAACAAAAGGAGAATCGCAAACGATGTTGACCGTTGGTGACAAGTTTCCCGAATTCAAGCTGAACGCAAACGTGAGTCGTGAGAAGGGCAAGGAGTTCAAGGAAGTCTCGAGCAGGGACTTCGCCGGAAAGTGGCTGGTCTTCTACGCCTACCCGAAAGACTTCACCTTCATCTGCCCGACCGAGATCGTCGAGTTCGGCAAGCACACCAAAGACTTCGCCGACCGCGACGCCGTGGTCCTAGGCGGCTCGACCGACAACGAGTTCTCGCACCTGGCGTGGCGCAATGCCCATCCCGACCTGGCCGACCTTCCCACCCCGCTCGTGCACATCAAGCCGGAGCTCGCGTCGCAGCTCGGCATCATGCACAAGGAAGATGGCGTGGCCCTGCGCGTGACGTTCGTCGTCGACTCCGAACGGCATCATCCGCTCGGTCGCCGCGTACGACCTGTCCGTCGGTCGCAACGTCGGCGAGACGCTGCGCACGCTGGACGCGCTTCAGACCGACGAGCTCTGCCCCTGCAACTGGCAGAAGGGCGAAGACACGATCAAGGTGGCGTAAATGAGTGCACTGGAAGCGTTGCGCGACACGATTTCCGAACCGGCCCGGGACATCAAGCTGAACCTGCAGAGCGTGCTGCAGCCGGGCTCACTCACTGCCGCGCAGCGCTGGGGAGTGGCGATCGCTTCGGCGGTCGCCGCTCGCAACACCTCGCTGCGCGACGCGCTCATCAGCGACGCGCGGGCCGAGGTGGGGCCGGAGGTCATCGATGACGCCCTGGCCGCCGCGTCGCTGATGGCCATGAACAACGTGTACTACCGCTTCCGCCATCTCGTCGGGAAGCCGTCGTACTCGCAGATGCCGGCGCGGCTGCGCATGCAGCGCATCGCCAAGCCGGCTACGAACAAAGCGGACTTCGAGCTGTTCTGCCTGGCGGTGAGTGCCATCAACGCCTGCGAGATGTGCATCCGCTCGCATGAGGACGTGGTGATCAAAGCCGCGCTGACCGAGGAGCAGGTGCATGATGCGGTGAGGATCGCGGCGGTGGTGAATGCCGCCGCGGTGGCGTTGGAGTCTAGGAGTGCGGCGGCATAGCCGCCGCTTTGCGATACCAAAGCGGTGGCTAAACGCCACCGCACTCCTAAACGTGGCGTACCTACTGCACCCGTCCGCACCGTGAACCGCCGTCGTGCAGTTGGTGCGGAAATCGTCGATGGCGGCGTCCACTTTCGCGCGTGGGCGCCGTCGCAAACCGAAGTCGCGGTCGTCATCGACGGCCGCGATTTTCTTTTGCAACGCGAGCCGGACGGGTACCACTCGGGTGTAGTCGCGGAGGCAGGAGCCGGAACGTTGTATCGATTCAGGCTCGAGGACGGCGACTATCCCGATCCCGCATCGCGCTTTCAACCGGACGGCGTGCACGGTCCGTCGCAGGTCATCGATCCGGCGTTCGCCTTTCGCGATTGGCCGGGCCTTCCGCAACAGCGCGTGCTGTACGAGATGCACATCGGCACGTTCACGCCCGAGGGAACGTATGCCGCGGCGATGCAGCACTTCCCCTTCCTCGCGGACCTCGGCATCAACGTCATCGAGCTGATGCCGGTGAATGAGTTCCCCGGCGAGTTCGGCTGGGGTTACGACGGCGTCGATCTCTGGGCTCCTACGCGTCTGTATGGCACGCCCGACGACCTGCGCCGCTTCGTCGACGAGGCCCACGCCAACGACATCGCCGTGATCCTCGACGTCGTCTACAACCACCTCGGTCCCGACGGGTGCTACCTCGCGAAATTCACGAAGGACTACTTCACCGACAAGTACGAGAACGAATGGGGCGAGGCGATCAACTTCGACGGCGAGAACGCGCACGGCGTGCGCACGTTCGTCCTCGAGAACGCCGCGTACTGGATCGACGAGTATCGATTCGACGGCCTGCGCGTCGACGCCACGCAATCGATCTTCGACGACTCGAAGCAGCACATCCTGTGCGAGATCACCGACGCGGTCCGCGCCGCCGCGAACGGACGCGCGACGTTCGTCGTCGCCGAAAACGAGCCGCAGGACACGCGCCTCCTTCGCGAATACGGCTTCGACGCGATGTGGAACGACGACTGGCATCACGCGGCGATGGTCGCCGCCGGCGGCAGACGCGAGGCGTACTACACCGACTACGCCGGCACGCCGCAGGAATTCGTCTCGATGGCGAAGCTCGGCTTTCTGTATCAGGGGCAGTGGTACTCGTGGCAGAAGCAGCGCCGCGGCACGTCCTCGATCGACATCCCATCCGAGCAACTCGTCGTCTACCTGCAGAACCACGATCAGATCGCGAATTCCGAGCGCGGTCAGCGCACGCATCATCCAGCCCTCATTGCCCTGCTCCTGCTGCAACCGCAAACGCCGATGCTTTTCCAGGGGCAGGAGTTCGCGGCTTCGGCGCCCTTCACCTACTTCGCCGATCACAAGCCCGAGCTCGCGGAGAAGGTCGCGAAAGGCCGGCACGAGTTTCTAGAGCAATTTCCTTCGATCAAAGGAAAAGAGCTGCCTCTGCCGCATGACCGCGCCAACTTCGAGCGCTGCAAGCTCGATCACTCCGAGCGTGAAAAACACGCCGAGGTCGTCGCGATGTATCGCGAGTTGCTACGCCATCGCCGGGAGATGCCCTTCAGCGCCCGTATGGAAGGCGCGGTTCTCGGCGAGAAGGCGCTGGCCCTCCGCTGGTTCGGCGACGACCCTCGCCTGCTGCTGGTGAATTTCGCCGGAAAAGTCGACGTGAATGCCTCGGGCGAGCCGCTGCTCGCGGGCGACTGGCAGGTGCTCTGGAGAGCGGAGTCAGCCGTTCTGCTGGGTCCGAAAAAGGCGTAGTGGTTGCACTGTGAAGCGACTCAGGAGCTCAACATGCGCAATACATTTCTCGCCCTCACGCTAACGCTCGCTACCGTCGCGTGCAGCACGAATCCGGCGACGGGGAAGCGCGAATTCAACATCGTGTCCGAGGGACAGGAAGTCTCGATCGGACAGCAGTCGCACCAGGAAATCATCAAACAATTCGGCGTCTACGACGAAAAGCCGGAGCTGAACCGGCTCGTGTCGCAGATCGGAACGCGGCTGGCCGCGGCGTCCGAACGCCCTCACCTTCCGTGGACCTTCACGGTTCTCGATTCCCCGATGGTGAACGCCATGGCGCTGCCGGGCGGTTACATCTACATCACCCGCGGGATGCTTGAGAACATCAATTCCGAGGATGAGCTGGCGGGTGTGCTCGGCCACGAGATCGCGCACGTGACGGCGCGACATTCGGCCCAGCAGATCTCCCGTCAGCAGCTGGCCCAGTTCGGCATGGTCCTCGGCGCGGTCCTGGCCGGCCCGGAAGCCGTGCAGCAATACGGGCAGCTCGCCGAGATCGGACTGGGACTGCTCTTCCAGCGCTACTCGCGCGCCCATGAGACTCAGGCTGACCTTCTCGGCACGGGCTATCTCGCCGAAACGAATTTCAATCCCGTCGGCGCGGAGCGGATGCTGATGACGCTGCAGCGTCTCGACAAGAATCCGGCGACCGGCATCGATCGCTACTTCCTCTCCCATCCCGATCCCGCCAAGCGCGTCAAGGACGTGAGGGCGAAGGTCGCGGAGCTGAGCGGCAGCGGCATGCTGTCCGCGAGCGCAACGACGCCGCCCGATCGTGATTCGTATGTGCGGATGCTCGACGGGATCATCACCTCGAACAGCACCGAGCACATGACCATCAAGGACGGCGTGATTTACGACCGCGGCCATGGTCTGGTCGTGCGCGCGCCGCAGGGCTGGGTGGCCACCACCGCGCCGGGCGTGCTCTTCGCGATGACGTCAAAGCGCGACCCCAACTCGCAGTTCATCGCCCAGGAGATCGACGTCAATCAGTTGCAGGGCCGGAACGCCCAGGAGGCGATCCGCATCCGCCTCGAACAGATGGGACTTCGTTACGCCGGCTCGCGGCAGGCCAACATGGCCAGCGGCGAGCGGATGGCTGTCGACGTCTGGCAGGGGCAAACCCAGGGCGGTGTGGTCGGCGTTGAAACGACGCAGTTCACTCACGGCGACCATGTGGCCGTGCTGATGTTCGTTTCGCCGTCGATCAATTCACGCAACAGTCCGATGAGCGCCGTGCTCTCGAACATCGAGCGCAACCCGGCGCGCGTGCGGTCGGTCACTCCTCCGCGCATGCGCGTAGGCGAAGTGCGCCGCGGCGAATCGTGGAGCGATCTCGCCCGCCGCGCGACCGGGAACGCCGGCGACGCGGAAGCGATCGCGAACATGAACGGCTTCGACGTCCAGACGCCGCCCTCGAGCGGCATGGCCGTCAAACTGCCGGAAGAGGTGATCGCCGAGGAGCGGTAAGGAGAATGACAGCGATCGCGATCCCGACCAGAACTTCGGAGATCGCGAAACCGACGAGAAACGTCTCGGTGTTCTTCGCCAGTCCGGCCGGGCGTAAGGCTTGGTCGGACGCGTTCCACCCGAGGTGGAGCCCGATGGGAAGCCATAGCGTGCGGCTCCTCAGGAATGCGAGCGCCGAACGCAAGCCCGAAGACTGTGATCGCGATCCACTCGCCGCGTGAATCCACCAGCGCCTTGAAGGCGAAGCCGCGGAAAAGAAGCTCCTCGACGAGGACAGACGACAGCAGGAAAAGCACCACTGCCAACTCGACCTTCGGCTCGATGGTGCCGCCGTAAACCGACGTGAGGGTGACGGCGCGAATGACGTTCATGGCCACGCCTGCAACCAGGCCGATTCCGGCCAGACCAATTCGCGCGGGGCGAGGAGTCAGCCCCAAAGTGGCCAGCGCTCGACGATCGAAAGCGAACGTCAACCCCAGGATCAACAGCGGATACGCGAACGGCACGCCGACCATGCCTGCCACGGGCAAGAGCGCGAGAGTCAGTACCAGAAAGGCAAGCGCGCGCACGGCAAGCGACGGTACCACGGGCTAAACTGAGGGGGCATGTCGGAAGAGCGTTTCTCGGAAGTCCGCCCCCGCCCCAGCGTCGATCAGTTACTGCGCACGGTGCAACAGCATCACGTGCACCTCAGCGCGCTCGCCGATACCAAGGCCGGCCTGATCATCACCATCTCCTCGATCGTGCTGACCATCGCCTTGAGCCGTGCCGGCGACCCGCAGCTGCGCGCCGCGCTCCTCACACTGGCGATGGCATGTCTGCTCGCGCTTTTGCTGGCGATCTTCGCGGTGCTTCCGACATTCGCTCCCCGCCGTTCGAAAGGCGGACCGGTCCGGCGCAACCTGCTGTTCTTCGGCCACTTCGCCGCGCTGAGCGAGGAGGAGTTCCTCGACGAGATGGAGAAGGTCATCACCGACGACACGCTGCTCATCGAGACCGCGCTGCGGGACATCTACGCGCTGGGCATCTACCTCTATCGCAAGAAGTACCGGCTGCTGCGGATGTCCTACGTCGCGCTGGTGACGGGGTTCATTCTGGCGACGATGGTCGAGGTGTTCGTTCTCATCTGAACGTTTCGCAGTCCTCGACCCGTCCCGACCGGAATCCCCGCTGGAACCACTCCATCCGTTGCGCGGCTGAGCCGTGGGTGAACGACTCCGGATTGACCGCGCGGCCGGACATCTCCTGAATGCGGTCGTCGCCGACCGCCGAGGCTGCGGCGAGGCCTTCCTCGACGTCGCCCGCCTCGAGGAGATTGCGCTGAGCGGTGTCGTGTCCCCAGACTCCGGCAAAGCAGTCCGCCTGCAGCTCGAGACGCACCGACAGCTCGTTCGCGTCGCCGCGACCGCTCTGCCGGGCGTTCTGAACCTGGTCGGAGATCCCAAGCAGGTTCTGGACGTGATGGCCGACCTCGTGGGCGATGACGTAAGCCTGGGCGAAGTCGCCCGGCGCGCCGAAGCGGCGGCTCAACTCGTCGTTGAACGCGAGATCGATGTACACGCGTTGATCGCCGGGGCAGTAGAACGGCCCCGCGGCCGCCTGACCCGTTCCGCAGGCGGTCTGGGTGATGTCGCGGTAGAGCACGAGGCGCGCGCGCTCGTACTGCATGTTCCGCGCGGCGAAGATCTTCGTCCAGACGTCCTGCGTGTCGGTCACCACGAAGGACGCGAACTGTGCCGAGCGCGACTCTTCGGGCGTCTCGTCGGTCGGTGCCGCGGTCTGGGTCCCCGGCTGGGTCGCCACACTGCCGCCGCTTCCGTCGAAGAGAGCGAAGAAATTCTTGCCGGTCAAGAGACTGAGAACGAGCAGGATGATCGCGCCGCCGCAACCGACGGTGGGACCGCGGCCGAAGCCGAATCCACCGCCGCCCATGCCACGCCGATCTTCCACATCAGAGCCGAGGCCGCCTGGTGTCCAACGCATGAAACGGTGGATAGCAGAAGCGGTGCCTAACGAGCTCGGCGGAGTGATTAGTCGTTAGTGGTTAGTGATTAGTAGAACGGCTTCAGGGCTACTAACGACTAATCACTAACGACTAACGACTGGTTTAAATCGTCTGCCCGCTGGCCGGAGGGTAATCATCCGACCGCACGAGGATGTCGCGCGGCTTGGAGCCCTGGGACGGGCCGACCACGCCGTTCGCTTCCATGATCTCGATCAGGCGCGCGGCGCGCGAGTAGCCGAGCTTGAGGCGGCGCTGCAGGTACGACGCACTGGCCTGGCCGGTGGTGAGCACTACCCGCACGGCCTCGTCGTACTTCGGATCCTCGAGGTACTCGATCCCGTCGGCGCCGCTCTTCTCCACGGCGACGCGGGTGATGTCTTCGAGGAACCGCGGCTCGCCCTGGTTCTTCTTCACGAAGTCGACGATGTCGTTGATCTCCCCTTCCGAGACGTACGCGCCATGCAGCCGGCGGATGCGCGCGGTGCCGGGCGGGAGGAAGAGCATGTCGCCGTTGCCGAGGAGCTTTTCCGCGCCCTGGGCGTCGAGGATCGTGCGGGAGTCGATCTTCGAGGCGACCTGGAAAGAGATGCGCGACGGCAGGTTGGCCTTGATCACGCCGGTGATGACATCGACCGACGGACGCTGTGTGGCAATGATGAGATGCATGCCCACCGCGCGCGACTTCTGCGCGAGCCGCGTCACCGAATCCTCGACGTCCTTCGACGCCACCATCATCAGGTCGGCGAACTCGTCGATGATGATCACGATGTAGTGCATCGGATCGTCGGAGGGCGTCGGCGCGTCGGCGGCGAGCTTCTTCGCGCGGCGGTAGCTCTCCGGGTCCTTGAGCAGCGAGTTGTACTGCTCGATGTTGCGCACGCCGCACTCGGCCAGCGTGCGATAGCGGTTCTCCATCTCGTTCACCGCCCAGATCAGCGCATGCGAGGCGAGTTTGGGATCGGTGATGATCGGATGGAGCAGGTGCGGGATGTCCTCGTAGACCTTCAGCTCGACCATCTTCGGGTCGATCATCAGCATTCGCAGTTGTGAAGGCAGTGCTTTGTACAGCAGCGACACGATCATCGAGTTGAGGCCAACCGATTTGCCCGCGCCGGTGGCACCCGCGACGAGAAGGTGGGGCATTTTCGAGAGATCGGTGACCAGCGGCTCGCCGTGAATGTCTTTGCCCAGCGCGAGCGTCAGCAGCGATGACGACGCGGTGAAGTTCTCGGTGTCGATGAGGTCGCGCAGCGCGATCAGTTCGCGCTTGCGGTTCGGCACTTCGATGCCGACCGTCGAGGAGCCGGAGATGCGCTCGATGCGGATGGATTCGGCCTTGAGCGCCAAGGCCAGGTCGTCGCCGAGATTCACGACTTTCGCGTACTTCACGCCCGCGGAAGGCTTGAACTCGAACGTCGTGACGACGGGACCGGGGTGGTAGGCCGTGACTTCGCCTTCCACCGCAAACTCGC
Organism: uncultured Acidobacteriota bacterium; assembly: GCA_963822445.1. Lineage (GTDB taxonomy): Bacteria > Acidobacteriota > Thermoanaerobaculia > Gp7-AA8 > Gp7-AA8 > QHVT01. Next base: position 429,989 of record CAWGHO010000001.1, read on the forward strand.
GGCACCGGTCTTCGATCAAACGGCCGATCTCGAGGTACTTCTTGTGGACCTCGTCGTTGATCGTGTCCTGCTTCGGTCCTTCTTTGAGGAGATTGACCGGCGGCAGGAGCTGGTGCGTGAGCTTGACCTCTCGCCGTGGCGGCGCGGCTTTGCGTACGGCCGGCCGGGGAATCTGCGGTTTCGATCGCGGCGCGACGGGTTTGGGATCGTCGAGATAGAGCGGCTCTTCGAAATCGGGCTCGTCGTCGGGCTCGATGGTCACGGGAGGCCGTGTCGGCGGCGTGATCGCGGCCGGTTTCCGATACAACTCGAACGGATCCGGCGTCTCCTGCTGCGAGAGCGCCTCCGCGGCCTTCCGAAGATCGGCCTTGGTCACTTTCCGAATCTGAAACTGCCCGCGTCCTTTGACTTCGCGGACGATCGGGCCGGTCACGAGCGGCGTCCCGTCATCCTCAGCCGGCGGCACCAACCGCAACTGAGGCGCCTCGGCCTTCTCCAGATGCTTCCGCACCAGCGCGGTCTTCATCTTGTCCTTGCGGCGGCGCTCGGACATCCGCGCCCAGTGCATGGAGATCGTGCGGCCGAGGGCGAGGAGCTGCTGATGCACGGCGAGGAACACCGCCGCCAGGCTGAGTCGCGTTCCGAGGAGAAGCCCTACCAGAAGCGCGGTCACGAGTACGATCAGCGCTCCGCTCGTGTTCATGTTCGCGCTGACGGCGCGGTTGATCTCCTGGCCGAGGTACCCGCCGGCGGCGATGAGCGCGCCGCGGATCCAGACCTTCCCTACCGCGAGATCGAAGAGCGGCGGAAGGGCGATGGCCACGATCACGAAGCCGATCAGCTTCGTGTGGAAGTAGTCGATCTCCCGGCCCCAGAAGCGGTTCCAGCCGATGGCCAGCAGGACGGCCGGGAAGAGCAGGCTGGCGAAGCCGAAGAAGCTGATGAAGATCCAGGCCAGCGTCGCGCCGTAATAGCCGATCGCGTTGCGGATGGCCGTGTCGGTGGAGTTGTAGAAAGCGGAGGAGTCGGTGGGGTGGTACGTGAGAAGGGCCGCGCCGAGGCTGAAACCGGCCGCCACGACGACGATGCCGATCAGCTCCCCACCACGCCGGCTGCGAAAGAAATCGATCAGCTGCATCCCCTGCCCATCACTCCCAACTGACTATCGCGTGAGTGTAACAGAAGAAGTTACTTGCAACAGCAGGGCCCGGCCGGCATCAGTTGGCGGGACTGACCTCGATCGTGCCGTTCATCGTGGTGTGCCCCGCACCGCATCCGCTGTTGGCGCAGACGTACGAGTAGGTCCCGCTCGCAGGAAGCGTGATGACCCGCTCGGTGGCCTCAGCCTCGTCGTCAAGGAACGGGATGTTGATCAGGATCTGGCCGGTCGGCGAGAAAAGCGTGAAACCGTGATCGCCGAACGCGGCCGCGATCTCGAAGCGAACCTGATCCCCGGCCCGCAACGCCGCGGACTGATTGACCACGAAGAACCAGTTCGAGGCCGTGACCGTAACGTTCTTCTGCTGCGGCGCGGGCGGCGCAACGCCCGTGTCCTCGAACGCCGGAACGAAGGTCGGATCCTCGGAACCGTTATCGACGACCGAACCGTAAATGAACACCGGCTGGTCGGAGTCGTAGCTGATCCAGGCGTCGGTCAGGTCGCGATCGGGATCGCCGAAGAAGCCGGTGATGTTCGACGGCGACACGACACCGAAGGGCTGGAAGGTCAGGGTGTTGGTTCCGGCAACGGTGTTGTTGCGGTCGTACAGGGTGAAGTTGACCGTTGCCACGACGCTGTTCGGATTCGCGCCGCCCATGTTCGTGCGGAAGTTGCCGAGGGTTGCCTGGCCGGACTTGAGCTGGGAGATGACGCCTTTCTTTTTCGCCGCGCTGGCCTCGAGACCGGGCACGAACTGGCCGAGCGTTCCGCCCTGCCGCGATGTGCGCTTGTCGGCGTAAATTCGTTGCGAGGCGATGAAGTCGTCGTCGGACGTCAGCCGGATCGCGCCGAGCGCGGGCGAGCCGGGGAAAAGGGCCTGGACGACGTCGTCGTAAACGGCCATCGACCGCTTGGCGACGGTGATGGTCTTGGTTCCCACGCCGCTGTTGTCGGCATTGCCGACCGGCAGATAGCGGGCGGTGATGGTGATGTCTTTGGTGAAGGACGGATTGACGATGCGCGCGTCCGTGAAGAACCCGTTCGCGCTACCGCCGATGGAGAGGTACACGTCCTTGGCGAAGCCGGACGTCGCGAAAACGAGTACACACACGAGTAAGAGCAGTCTGCGCCGCATTGAGATCCTCCGTATGGGAATGGTCGATGATACCCGCCCGGCAGTCCGGCTGCGGCGTCGTTACCGTTTCGTTTCCGGGCATGAGCAACCGGGAGGCCTCCGGCGGGCCGGCACGGCCGGCAGCGCTGATGTTGGCGTGAACGCGACTCGCGCTAGCTACCGCGACCGCGGCAGCAGGCACAACCAGCGCCTGCCGGCCCGTGGCCGGCCCGCCGGAGGCCTCCCGGTCGCTCGTGCCTAGAACAGAGCCGGTTCCTGATACGTACCGAAGACGTCGCGGAACGCGTCGGAGATCTCCCCCACCGTCGCGTAAACCTTCACCGCCTCGATCAGCGGAGGCATCGTGTTCGCCTCCGGATCGGCCGCGGCATTGCGCAGGGCCTGCAGGGCGTCCTGCACCTTCTGGTTGTCGCGCGTGGCCCGAACCTGGTTCAGCAATGCGATCTGTTCGGCCGTGACCGACTCGTCGATATAAAGCGCGTCGTAAGGCTCCTCGGTCTCCATCCGGAACGCGTTCATGCCGACCACGACCTTCTCGCCGGAGTCGACCGAGCGCTGGAACTGATACGAGGCGTCCCAGATCTCGCGTTGCGGGAAGCCGGCCTCGATCGCCTCGACCATGCCGCCGAACTGGTCGATCTTCTCGATGTACTCGAAGCAGCCCTTCTCCATCTTGTTCGTGAGCTCTTCCATGAAGTACGAGCCGCCGAACGGATCGACCGTGTTGATGACGCCCGACTCGTGGGCGATGATTTGCTGCGTGCGCAGGGCGATGCGCGCGGCCTGCTCGGTCGGCAGGGCGAGCGTTTCATCGAGTGAGTTCGTGTGCAGCGAGTTCGTTCCGCCGAATACCGCGGCGAGCGCCTGGATCGTGACGCGAACGATGTTGTTGTACGGCTGCTGTGCGGTGAGCGAACAACCGGCGGTCTGCGTGTGGAAGCGGAGCTGCCACGAGCGCGGGTCCTTGGCGCCGTAACGGTCGCGCATGACCTTCGCCCAGACACGCCGCGCAGCGCGGAACTTCGCGACCTCTTCGAAGAGATCGTTGTGCGAATTGAAGAAGAACGAGAGCCGCGGCGCGAAGTCATCGACGTCGAGACCGGCACGCACCGCGTATTCGACGTACTCCATCCCGTCGCGCAGGGTGAATGCGAGCTCCTGCAGCGCCGTCGATCCCGCCTCGCGGATGTGGTAGCCGCTGATGGAGATCGTGTTGTAGCGGGGCACGTGCTCGGTGCAGAACTTGATCGTATCGGTGATCAGCCGCATCGAGGGCCGCGGCGGGTAGATGTACTCCTTCTGGGCGATGTACTCCTTGAGGATGTCGTTCTGCAGCGTGCCGGAGATCTTCTTCCAGTCCGCTCCCTGCTTCTCGGCGACGGCGAGATACATCGCCAGCGCGACGGGGCCGGTGGAGTTGATGGTCATGGAGACGGTGACGTCCTCGAGGTTGATGCCGTCGAAGAGCGTCTCCATGTCCGCGAGCGTGTCGACCGCGACGCCGCACTTGCCCACTTCACCGGCGCTGTAGTGGTGATCGGAGTCGTAGCCGTACAGCGTCGGCAGGTGGAACGCCGTCGACAGACCGGTCTGCCCCTGGGAGAGCAGGTACTTGAAGCGCTCGTTCGTCTGACGCGCGGTGCCAAAGCCGGCGAACTGCCGCATGGTCCAGAGACGGCCGCGATAGCCGGTCGGATGAATGCCGCGGGTGTAGGGGAACTCGCCGGGATAGGCGACTTCGTGAAAGTCCTGGTCGGCCGTCGAGAGCGGCGTGGCCAGCGGATTCACTTCCATCCCGCTGACGGTGGTGTAGTCGTTCTTCCAGTATGGCTTCTTCTTGAGGACCGGGCCGAGCACGTCGCGCCGCCAGGCCGACTCTTCCTTCTGGATGCTCGCGACGGCTTCGCGTGAGAAGAGTGAAAGCTGCTCCTCCGCCGCTTTGGGAACCTGCGGAAGAGTGGTGGTCTCAGTGCTGCGAAGATCGGTTTCGTGACGGCTCATGTGGAAGCTCTCCGGGCGTTAACTATAACGCGGTGATTTCTTTGCGAGGAATGCGCCGAGGCCCTCCTGGGGCTCGCCGATGGCGAAGAGGCGGGCGAATTCGGCACGCTCGAGGCGATCTCCGCCGCGGGCTCGAATGAGCGTCGCAGCGGAGTCGAGGGCCAGAACGCTTCGATTGCGCGTCCAGTTCCCGAGCCAGGTATCGGCGTCATCGTCCGTGATCTCGTCGACCAGCTCCTCGGATGTACCGCCACGGAGGTACCAGCGCCAGGCACCGCGGCCCAGCCGCCAGGCCGCCCCCGCCCACCCTTCCGGCGCGTCGAGGACGAGGGTCGCGCCGCGGCGAAGAACCGCGTAATCGGCGAAGAGCATCGCCGCGGCGGCGAGGCCGCGCAGCTCCCCTTCCCCGAATGCGACCACGAGCTCGCTCCGAGTGAGAAGCTCGTCGAGCGCCGCGCCGTCGACTGCGCGCAGCTCGGCGCCCGTCAGAAAGAGCATTACTTGAAGATGGAGAAGACCCGGCCGACGAGTCCCGTGTCTTCGTGCTTGGCGATCTGCTCGATCTCACCGGCGTCGAGGAACATGCCGCCGCAGTTCGCGCACTGATCGACTTTCACGCCGTGCAGGTCGATTTCCTTCAGGTCCATGCCGCACTTCGGGCACTTCATCCAGTGGGCCTGCTTGAGCTTGTCCTTCTCCTCGGCGGCCATCTTCGCCGACTGTTCTTTCGCCCATTTCTTGCGGCGCTCGAGCTCCTGCCGCGCAAAGTACTCGTCTTCCGCTTTGCTGGGCTTGTCGATTCCGTCTGACATGGTGAACCTCCCGTTCGACGGGCGATTCTATCGGAGTTGCGCGAGCCGAAGTGACGTATGCGCGGCAAGGCGCGAGAAGACGTCATCTCGCGAAAACAGGACCCCGTTCAGATCGAGCGCACATTGCGCAACGTGTGCATCGGGGATGGTGACCTTGACCCCTTTTGCACTGAGGATGCGACGCAATTCTCCTACTCGCATCCAGTGCTCGAGAGGCGTTTCATGGAGCGGAAAATCCTGGAGGAGCTCACCAACCGCCGCCCGATGCCGTGGAGTCATGTCGCCGGATAGAAGCTCTGCAACGACGAGCGGAGGTACGACAACCGTGCCGTGGGCTAACGCATCTTCGACATCCTCGATGATCGCACCGCCGAGAATGTCGATCCAGACCGACGTATCAACGATGGCGGCCACGGAGCGCGTCGATATCGAGTTTGAGATGAATCTTGCCGCGCAGATTCATCAACTTGTCATGTGCGCGTGTGCGTTTGATGTGCTCCAGGCCTTCCACGATCGTATCCGTGATCCCTTTTCCGGTTACGTTCATTGCCGAGTCGAGGAGGTCTTCGGGAAGATTCGCGGTGATGCGTCTTACTTTACCCACATGACGATACTACCGACCGTATTGATCGTCGTCAATATGATCAGCGTACCTTCCGCGCGACCATGAGCAAGCCCGGCCCGAACGGCAGCCAGGCGAAGAGACGATCGATGGCGAAGACGGCCCGGACGAGATTGACCAGCGCGCGGGCCTTGCCTGCTTTGGCGACGCCGCGAAGGGCCGCATCTTCGTCAACCTTGCGGCGTGCGCGGCGCTTGTTCATCGGCAGAAGGAAAAGCGTGTCGTAGGCGAGGACGACGGGAAATCCCCAGTAAGTCGTCTTCCGCGCGTCGAGGCCGGCTGCGTCGAACATCGATCGCAACTGCGCGGCCGAATAGCGGCGGCGATGTTCGTAGTAGTCGTCCGACGCGCTCCACAGGCTTTGCAGGGCGGGCACGGTCGCCACGCACGAGCCGCCGTCGCGCAGCACGCGACCGATCTCCCGTGCCGCGGCAGCATCGTCATCGAGATGCTCGAGGGTCTCGCCGGTCGTCACGCCCCCGAAAACGCCATCGCGGAAGGGCATGCGGGTCATGTCCCCGACGACGACCGGAATGGACGTCGTCCGCCGCACGTGCAATGCCGCGTCGAACGAGTAGTCGATGCCGAACATGTCGAAGCCGCGCTGCTGCAGGCGCGTGGCGAGCTGGCCGAGACCGATCGCTCCGTCGAGCAGCCGCGCGCCGCGCGGCAGACGCTCGACTTCCCGCACGATCATGCCGAGGCGATGCTCGTGGCGGGGACCGAACATCTCGGGCTGCGTGCCCCAGGCGTGAGTGCTCATTTCAGTAGGCAAGTGGGCAGTGGGCAGCAGGCAGGAGTAAAAACCGAGGCAGCAGGCGGTAGGACAGGTTCAATCCTGCCTACCGCCTACTGCCTACTGCCTACTAATTGGTGGGAACGACTGTCGCGGTCAGGCTATTCGCCGTCCCGCAGGGGTTGGTCACGCGGACCCAGAACTGCGTTACTTCGTTGATGACCGGTGTGGTCAGCGTGGACGAGTTCGAGCTCGCGATCGGTGAACTGGTCAGCGGCGCGTGGCCCTGGTACCACTGGTACGTGTACAGCCCGCCCGCGGACGGCGTGACCTGCAGTGTTGCGCGCTGGCCGCGGCGGACGGTGGTGCTCTGCGGCTGGTTGATGCCCAGGATCTTCGGCGGCGTGCACAGGACGTCGAGTCCGATGAATGCGGCGTGGGTCTCTCCGCCGCCCGTGCCGAAGATGGGCAGGTTCGAATAGAGCTGCGGGAAGACGGTGCTGTCCAGCGAGATGGTCGCTTTCACCGAGCCGGTGCCCGGCGCGTCGATCGTGGTGCGGTCGAAAGTCACGGTGACCCCCGGCGGCAGGTTCTGGGTGAAGAACCGAACGGCCGAGTTGAAATCGAGGGTCGGGTTGTGCGTCGAGGTGATCGTCACCTGCGCGGACTCGCCCGGCGCCAGAGAGATGAAATTCGGGCTGGGGCTGAGGGTGAAGCCATGGAAGTTCGCGGCCGAGGGGACCTCGCCGAACGAGATCGCGGAGTTCAGCTCGATCGACGTGCTGCCGCTCCTCATGATGTCTTCCCACTTGATGGCCGCACCGTTGTCGATGCAGGCGCTTCCCTCGCTGCTGTTGTTCAGCGTGCCTTCACCGATCTGCCGCCAGACGTCGGCGAACTGCGCTGCCGTGAAGGAATCGGCCGGGGTGATGGGGATCAGCAGGATGTTGTAAGAGCCTTCGTCGGCATCGCAGCTGCGCCCGCCGACGGCATTGAGCTCGGGAACGCTGACGAAGAAGCCGTTGTCGGAGCCGGCCAGGTAGATGTCGGCGCCGAGGTAGACGTCGATCTCATGAAGCGTGTTGGTCGTCGAATAGACGTGGGTCCGGAGGCGGAAGAAGTTCTGGCCGCGTACGTAGGAGACGGTGAAGTTGACGCGGACGTCGGAGTCCGGCGCGGCGAGCAGTGCCGACACGATGAACGGATCGGAAGGTGCGCCGGAGCCGAGCGGCCGCTGCGAGAGCGACACCGGTTCCCACGGAGTGAATTCGCCGAGGGCGGTCGTCGCCGTACCGCCGTGCGCGCTGAAATCGGGGGCGTGCAGCACGCCGTCGATATAGGCAAAGATGCCCATGTCGGCCAGGTCGTTGGAGGTCGGGAAGACCTGTCCGACTCCTCGAATGGCCGTGTTGTAGATCTGGAACGAGCCGTCAGCGCCTACGTTGATCTTGAGCGGCGACGCGTTGATGGTGGTGAACGCCGTCTGCGCCTGGACTCCTGCCGCGACGAGGATGAGCGCCACGGCGAATCCTGACATTCGCACTCTCTGCATCATGCACCTCCACACCCGGGCTTGCGAATGACTCCATTAATAAAGGAAAACCGCGGCAAAGCTTAGCACGGCTCGATGCGGGGAGGAGGGGGCGGAGGCTCGGGCGCCGCGGACTGGACCGGCTTCGAACGGGCCAGGGAGAGGCGTCGGAGGCGCATCGTGATGGCCTTGTCGGAGTAATCCACGTTGGGTCATGACGCCTCCAGCTTCTCAATGTCTGCGAGATCCTGAAGACTCGACCGGAACCTAGTCTACGCCCCCAGAATCTCCCGCAGCGCGCCCTCCGCCCGCCCCAGCGCCTCGTTCAGCTTGTCCGGGTCTTTACCGCCGGCCTGGGCCAGGTCGGGCTTGCCGCCGCCTTTGCCGCCGACGATCGGCGCGAGCTTGGAGATCAGCGTGTTGGCCTGCACGCGGTCGAGCAGGTCCTTCGTCACCGCGGTCAGGAGGGTCACTTTCCCGTCTGCTGCACTGCCGAGAACGACCACTCCGCTCTTCATCTTCGAGCGCATGGCGTCGGCCAGGCTCCGGAGATCGATCCCTTCGTCGACGACGCGCGTGATGAGCTGAACGCCATCCACGTTGATGGGCGAGTCCTCGCTTTCGCCGCGTCCGCCCGTGGCGAGCTTCTGCTTCAGCGCCTTGAGTTCTTTCTCCAGCTGCTTCTGCTTCTCCTGCAGCGAGCGCACGTACGTGGGTAACTCGTCGAGAGCGACGTTCGCCTGCGAGGCCAGTGTGCTCGTCGCGTCGTCGAGCTTCTGGAAGTGCTGCAGCGCCCCGCGGCCGGTGACCGCTTCCATGCGCCGCACGCCGGCAGCGAGCGAACGGTCGGACGTGATCTTGAAAATGCCGATGTCGCCGGTGCGATTGACATGGCAGCCGCCGCAGAACTCGCGCGAGTAATCCCCCGCGGCCACGATGCGCACCTGTTCGCCGTATTTCTCGCCGAACATCGCCACGGCGCCGCTCTGCTTCGCCTGTTCGATGCCCATCACGGTCTTCGTGACTTCGAGATTCGCGCGGACGCTTCTCGTTCACCGCGTCCTCGATCTCCCTGATCTGGTCGTCGCTGAGCGGCTGGTGATACGTGTAATCGAAGCGGAGCCGGTCCGGGGCGACGAGCGAACCGGCCTGCTGCACGGTCGGTCCGAGAATGTCCTTCATCGCTTTGTGGAGGAGATGGGTGGCGGTGTGATTGGCGGTCGTGTCGAGGCGAAGCGGAACCGGCACTGACGCACGCACGTCCATCTTCGGCGAGAGCGAGCCCTCCTCGACACGAACACGCGACATGGTGACCTCACCGACTTTGTAGGTATCGAGGACGACGGCTCGTCCGGTTTCCCACTCCAACGTACCGGTGTCACCGATTTGTCCGCCTGACTCCGCGTAGAACGGCGTCGGCGTCAGTACGACACCGCCCTCGGTTCCATGATGCAGCGCGTCCACCGGTGCGCCTGCAACGAAAATTGCCTGGATGAAGGATTCGACATCAGTGAGACGGTCATAGCCGACGAACTCCGTCGGGGGTAGCTTCTCGTTGAGGATCGCGGAGGTGTCCGCGTCGATCGCGAACTTCGAGCTCGCCTTCGCCTTCGTGCGCGCGTCGGCCATCATCTGCTCGAAGCCCGCGCGATCGAGCGTCACGCCCTCTTCCTCCGCCATCTCCGCGATGAGATCGATGGGGATGCCGAAGGTGTCGTACAGGCGGAACACTTCCGCGCCGCCGAGGGTGGTCTCGCCGCGCTGGCGGACGTCGTCAAGAACTTGACCAACGCGCTCCATGCCCGTGGTCAGCGTCCGCGAGAAACGCTCCTCCTCGGACGCCAGCGTCTTGGCAATGGCCTGGTGCCGCTCGCGAAGCTCCGGATAGGCATCGCCCATCGCTTCGTTGACGGAGTCGACGAGATGCGTGAGCAGCACAGGCGACGGCAGCTTGCGCCCGAAGCGGATGGCCCGCCGGATGATGCGCCGCAGCACGTAGCCGCGGCCTTCGTTCGACGGGATGACGCCGTCGCTGATGAGGAACGTCGAGGCCCGGGCATGGTCGGCGAGCACGCGCACCGCGGTGTCGAGATCGCTCTCCATGTCCCCGCCGTACTCGTGGCCGGACACCGCCTCGATCCTGTGGATGATCGGCGTGAAGAGATCGGTGTCGTAGTTCGTCCCGGCTTTCTGCAGGACCAGGGAGATGCGCTCGAGGCCCATCCCCGTGTCGACTGACGGCGCCGGCAGCGGATGGAGCACGCCGTTCTCGTCGCGGTCGTACTGCATGAAGACGAGGTTCCAGACCTCCATCGTGTCGTCCCCCGGTCCGTTGACCAGCTCCGGGACGTTCTTCGAAAGGTCGTCGCGGCGGAAGTAGTGAATCTCCGAGCACGGTCCGCAGGGACCGGTGTCGCCCATCTGCCAGAAGTTGTCCTTCTTGCCGAACTTCAGCACGCGCTCGGGCTTCGCACCGACTTTCACCCACAGCGCCGCCGCCTCTTCGTCCGCCGGAACCTTGTCGTCCCCTTCGAACACGGAGAACCAGAGCCGTTCGGGATCGAGGCCGTACACGTCGACCATCAGCTCCCAGGCGAAGCGGATCGCGTCTTCCTTGAAGTAATCGCCGAACGAGAAATTGCCGAGCATCTCGAAGAAGGTGTGATGGCGCGCGGTGCGGCCGACGTTCTCGAGGTCGTTGTGTTTGCCGCCGGCGCGGACGCACTTCTGCGAGGTCGTGGCGCGGGCGTAGTCGCGCGGCTCACGGCCGAGGAAGGTGTCTTTGAATTGATTCATCCCGGCGTTGGTGAACAGGAGGGTGGGATCTCCGGCGGGGACGAGAGACGAGCTGGAAACGCGGCGGTGGCCGTTTTTCTCGAAGTAGTGGAGGAAAGCCTCACGAATCTGGCTGGTGGTCAACAACAGATGTCTCCTTGATGCAGGCAAAAACGAGCGCGGCATCGTAACCCTGCTTCAACAGATACGCGGCCAATTTGTTTCGCCCCTCGGCGCTCTTCAAATACTCGGGTCCATGCCTCCTCACGAGCGTTCTCGCCTTGCGATCGCAGAGCGTCCGCAAAGCCTCCGCCTCCCGCTCCGGATCGACGTTCCCCGCGACCGCGTCAGCGGCCGTTTCGCGATCGATTCCCGCCGCCTGCAGCTCCCGGAGAATGCGCTTCCTGCCGATGCTCTTGTTCGCTTTCGTCCGGGTGAAGGCGCCGGCGAAGCGGCTGTCGTCGAGCCACTTCTCGTCCCGCAACCGGATCATGGTCGCGTCGATGGTTTCCTTGTCGAACTGCTTGAATTTCAGCTTCCGCCGCAGCTCGACTTCGCTGTTGAAGCGAAATTTGAGGATGCGCAGCGCGGCGATGTATGCGTCGTCTTGCATTGGCGTAGTCTACGTCTCTGCTAGACTCGCCGCATTGATGGAGATATTCCGGAGAAAGGTGTGACCGAACGAGGTTCGTTGACCTGGCTTCACCTTTCGGACCTTCATCTGTGCCAGCCGAAGAATGGCCATGACCGGTATCGCATTCTGAGGACGCTGATCAACGATCTGCGCAAGCTTCGGCGCGAGGAAGGTCTCCAGCCTGACTTCCTCTTCATCACCGGCGACCTCGCCTACGGGAACCTCGGGGCCGGCGATCGCTCGCTGGTCTCGCAGTACGCCGAAGTCCAGACGTTCATCGAAGAGATCCAGCAAACCTACGACGGCGAGCTTTCACAGTCTCGCGTCTTTCTCGTCCCGGGAAACCACGACGTGGACCGGAAAAAGGCGCCACAGCCCCTCAACGACTGGCTGGAAAAGCTCGCCCAGCGCAGCGACGTCGAGGACATGATCCAGTCGGGCGAGCATCAGTGGAAACTCTACGCCGAGCGCCTTCACGCGTACCGCGAATTCCTGACGACCTACGGTTACTCGCACCTTCTCGATGATCCGGACCGACTCACTTACGCGAGCCGGATCTTCGTCAACGACGTAGACGTGGCCGTGGTCGGCCTGAACACCGCGTGGTCCTGCAGCCATAAAGACGAGCGATCGATCTGGGTCGGGGGCCGGTCGCAGATCGACAGGCTTTTCCCGGTTTTCGTCAACTCCGACGTCAAGATCGCATTGATGCATCACTCCACGCGCTGGATCCACACGGACGAGTCACCGAAACTCGAGCAGCAGCTCATCAGCGACTTCGATTTCTGCTTGCATGGGCATGAGCACGAGATGTTTCTCTCCGTCGTCGCCCCAGGTCATCATCGGATCGCTGCCGGCGCTTCGTACCAGGGCCCGCACGAGGAGAACTCGTACAACTTCGTGCGGCTCGATCTCGCCAGCGGCACGGGTCAGGTGTGGATGCGCAAATACGAGCATCTGGAATGGGGGCCAAAACGCGTCGCCTCGTACACCAACGATCACGGCGTCTGGCCGCTCGAGCGGTCCCTGCAGCGGATCGTCGATCGGTTCCGCACGGTCGCTCCGCTGCTGCAGGAGCCGGTGGCACGGCAGGCCGCCGCCGTGTGCATTGAGCAGACGGAACACGGACTGCGGTTTCTTCTCACGATGACGAGCAAAGACAGGTGGCTGTTTCAGAAAGCGCGCGTGACGCGCGAATCGGCGGCCGCGGTGGCCATCCGCGCGGCCGGCTCGGAGGCCGGTGCGATCGGAAAGCTCCATGAGCCGATGCTGGAGCAGTTCGACTACCGCCGCGACGACGATCCGCCCATTCCGACAGCGGCCTACTTGTTCACTGTCGAAAGCCTCAGGGACTCCGCCCCGCCCGACCGCCATCCGACGTGGTACACCACGGCAGAAGCCGTCTCGGCGCTCATGGAAAAGCGGGAGCCTCACGAATGGTGGCCGCTCGTATCCGTAATCCGAAAGGCGTGGGAGCGGCTGGAGGGACCCGATGCTCATCGTCTATGAGGGAATTGACGGCAGCGGGAAGACGACCAGCAGCCGGAAACTGTGCGAGTCGCTCCTGGCTCGGAGCGAAGACGTCACGATCGTGCAGTGGACGTCGTTCCAGGTCCGGCCGGAGGAAGAGAATCCGTTGTTCCGGACCGCGGAACGAAACCGCAACCGGGGAAGGCTCGGACCCCTTGCCTACTCCGTCTGGCATTGCGCGGACTTCGCGTACCGGCTCGAGGAGTTCGTTCTTCCCGCGCTGAAACAGGACCAGATCGTAATCATGGACCGCTACAAATACACCGGCCTTGTGCGCGACGTGCTTCGCGGCGTCGACGAAAAGGTCGTCCGCTCGCTCTACACCTTCGCACCGGAACCCGACCTCGTCATTTATCTCGACGTCGATCCGGCGATCGCCTACGCCCGCAAGAAGGCTGACGGTGCGCCGATCGGCTTTTACGAACGCGGACTGGACATGTTTGAAGACATGACCGAAGAAGCAGGGTTCCGAGCGTTCCAGAGTCTCTGCCGCCGCCGCTATCCGGCTGTGCTGCCAGCCGGCTCGCTCCAGCTCGACGCCAGTCGCCCCCAGACCGCGGTCCTGGCGGACATCATGAGCGCCGTCGACACGAAGTTGCGTAAGCGGCGCTAGGCCGTCATGGCGCGATCGCCGCGATGAGCCTCTGGTACCCGGCGGCGGCAGCAGGCCACAAGAACGCATTGCCGTGGGTCGCTTTCGGGACGACGACCAACTCCTTGTACTGCGACGGCGACGCGGCCAGCAGCGTTCGCGACATCGCCACCGGCGTGACCTTGTCCGCCTCCCCCGCCACGAGCAGCAGTGGACCGCGATAGGCCTTTACCCGCGCGAGGTTGTCTTCCTTCAGCATGCGCGGCGGAATGACGACGCGCACGCCGATCGGCGTCTGTGCCTTGGCCCAGTCGCTCACGTTCGTGGCGGTGCTCTCGAGCACGAGCGCGGCCGGCTGGCGCTGTTCGCCGACGTACGCGGCCATGAAGCTGCCGAGGGAAAAGCCGTGGACGATGATCGGAAGCTGGGACTGAGCGCGCAGCCAGTCGTAGACCGCGAGGACGTCGGTCTGCATGTTGTCGATGGTCGGCTTGCCTTCGCTGCGGCCGTAGCCGCGGTAGTCGATCATCAGTGCGTTCACGGGATGGGCGACGAGACCGTTGGCAGTCGTCGCGCCGAAAAGCTCAGTGCGGAACGAGTCGCCGCCGAAATAAAGAACTTCCGCCTTCGCCCCTTCGCGCACTATGCGCACGGCGTGCAGGCGCGTGCCGTCGGCCATCGGCAGCATGACGTCGGTCGCCGTCGCACCGGCGGGCAGCGTCCACTTCGTGGTGTCGTCCGCGGCCGCGGGCGGGCCGGGGTGGAAGAACATGTCCTCCCGCAGCCGGAACGTGCAGGAGGCGAGAAGAAGCGCCGCGACGAGGACCGCGCGGCGCATCAGATGCTGTTGGAGAAGTCGAACGGCGACTCGTCGTTGAAGGGATCGTCGTTGCCCTGGCCGGACAGGGTGAGCTTCCCTTCCATCTCTTCCTTCGACATGTCGGCCGTCGACTGAATGCCGGAGAGCTTGAGGCGGAACTCGTCGGGATTCGACGCGCGCCGCAACGCTTCATCGAGCGTGATCAGGCCGTTCTTGTAGAGGATGTAGAGCGACTGATCGAAGGTCTGCATGCCGTACTGCGAGGTGCCCTGGGCGATCGCGTCCTTGATCAGCTTCGTCTTTTCCTTGTTCTCGATGCAGTCGCGGATGTACGCGGTCGAGATCAGGATCTCCGCCGCGGGAACGCGTCCGAGTCCGTCGGCGCGCGGGAGCAGGCGGAGGGAGACGACCGCTTTGAGCACGGCCGCGAGCTGCAGGCGGATCTGCTTCTGCTGGTGCGGCGGGAAGACGGAGATGATGCGGTTGACGGTTTCCGTCGCGTCCATGGTGTGCAGCGTGGACAGGACGAGGTGACCCGTCTCGGCCGCGGTCAGCGCGGTCTCGATGGTCTCGTAGTCGCGCATTTCGCCGACGAGGATGACGTCGGGATCCTGACGGAGCGCGGATCGCAGGGCCTGGGAGAAGGACTTGGTGTCGACTTCGACCTCGCGCTGGTTGACGATCGATTTCTTGTCGCGATGGAGGAACTCGATGGGGTCCTCGACGGTCATGATGTGCTCGGTGCGGTGAGCGTTGATGTAGTCGATCATCGCCGCGAGGGTGGTCGACTTGCCCGAGCCGGTCGTCCCCGTGCAAAGAATCAGTCCCCGCCGCTCTTCAGCGATCTTTTCGAGGACCGTGGGGAGCATCAGCTCGCGGATGGAGAGGATCTTGACCGGGATGACGCGGAGGACCATGCCCACCGTCCCACGCTGCTGGAAGATGTTGCAGCGGAAGCGGCCGAGGCCGGGGACCGAGTAGGCGATGTCGATCTCGTAGTTATTCTTGAACTTCTCTTTCTGGCGGGAGGACATGATCGAGAACGCCATCGCGATCGTGTCTTCCTGCATGAGGCGCTTGAGCTCGACGAGCGGCACGAGCTCGCCGTCGACGCGGATGACCGGATGGGAGCCGACCTTGATGTGAAGGTCCGAGGCCCGTCTCTCCGCGGCAATTTTCAGAAGATCGTTGATGTGCACGAGTCACCTCAGGGGATTCGGAAACCATTGGATTCTACTCCCAGACGTCCGGGCATCTCGAATTGGGGGTCGAGGATGCTGACCCCGATCCGCGCCATCATCGACCGGAGATACTCCTCGGGCGCGATGCCGAGACTCTCGATCCGTTTCGCGACCGCCGCCCGCCGGGCCATGCTCCTCGCCTGCTCTTCGTAATGCTGCCGGGCGCTGGCCACGAAGTCTTTGGCCAGGAATCGCTCGAGAACTTCCAGGGACGGGTACCGGGCCGCCTCCCGGCGAAACTCGTCCAGGGATTTGTTCATCGGCGCGATCACCTCCTCGTAGACCGCTTCGATCGGCTCGCCTCGATAAACCCGCGCGACCGCCTCCGGCACTTTCCGACCCAGATCGGCGAGGCCGCGCAGCATCGCTTCGTCCTTCAGGATCGGTGAGCGAAACGCGTCCACCTCGGCATCCGACGGCTCGCACCCTTCGATCGCGCAGATCTGTTCGGCGAGAATCCGGGCCGCGACGGCGTGAAACCTCTCGCGCTCGGCTTCCACGCAGGCTTCCTCGACCGTCTTTCCGCGCAGCCACTTCGGGTTCTCAGCGGCCACCTCGCGGCTGCACCAGACCTCGCCGTACATGACCTCGCGGCCGCCGATCCGCGCAATCACCCTGTCTTCGGCCATCGTCCGCGAAGATTACAATCCGCGACCCCATGCCTGCGAGCGACCTCTCCCTCCGCTACCTCGTCACCCCCGACAGCGATGCCGAACTGCCCCTGGTGCTCATGCTCCATGGCCGCGGCGCGGACATGCACGACCTCGCCGATCTGGCTCCTGTGCTGGCTGACCGCAACACCTGCCGTTTCGTCTTCGCCAACGCCCCTCGCCCTTTTGAAGCCGCACCGGGGATGACCTTCGGCTGGACCTGGTTCGACGGATGGCCGCCGGAGGAAAAATCGGTCGCGGCGTCGCGCGAGATTCTTCTGAAGTTCATCGGCGAGATCACGAATCGCTACAAGACCTCGAAGCTCGTCGTCGCCGGCTTCTCGCAGGGCGCGATGATGTCGCTCGACGCCGGACTGCGCACCGAATGCGCGGGCATCATCGCCATGAGCGGCGGTTTGTATGAGCCCGCGCTTCCCGATCTCAGTGCGAAAAAAGGATTACCGGTTCTGATCGCGCACGGGATTTACGACGACGTCGTCCCGGTCGCGTACGCGCGACGCGCGCGGCACGTGCTGGAGGAAGCGGGACTCGCCGTCGAATATCACGAGTACCCGATGCAGCACGCCGTCGCACAGGAAGAAGTCGCGGTGGTGCGCGACTTCATTGCCCGCGCGACAAAGTAATCGTCGCCTTCGCGCCGCCCGACTTCTGCGCGGACACCCACTCGTTCATCCGCGTTTCCAGCACGGACATCGGCAGCGGTCCGGCGCCGAGAAGCTGGTCGTGAAACTTGCGCACGTCGAACTTGTCGCCGAGGTCCTTCTGCGCTTTCGCGCGCAGCTCCTTCATCTTCAGTTCACCGATCTTGTAGGCGAGCGCCTGGCCGGGCCAGGAGATGTAGCGGTCGATCTCCACTTCGATGTCGTGCAGCGGCTTGGAGGAATTGCTCACGAAGAAATCGATGGCCTGCTGCCGCGTCCATCCCTTCGTGTGCATGCCCGTGTCGACAACGAGCCGCACCGCGCGCCACATCTCGTACGTGAGCTGGCCGAAGCGCGAGTACGGGTCCTTGTACATCCCCAGCTCCGGTCCCAGCGACTCGGCGTACAAGCCCCAGCCTTCGACGAACGCCGTGATGCCGCCGAAGCGGCGGAAGCGCGGCAGGTTCTCCAGCTCCTGGGCGATGGAGATCTGCAGGTGATGCCCCGGCACGGCCTCGTGCAGGGTCAGCGCCTCCATCTCCCACTTCGGCCGCGATTTGAGGTCGAACAGATTCGCGTAGAAGTAGCCGGGCCGGTTTCCCTCCGGCGATCCCTGGTTGTAGTACGCGGTGGTGCTGGTCTTCTCCGCATACGCCGGCACGGGAATGACGCCGTACGGAGTGCGCGGAAGCTTGCCGAAGAGCCGCGTCAATTCGGGATCGATGCGCTTGGCGATGTCGCGATAGCCGCGCAGGAGGTCTTCCCGCGTCTCGTAATAGAACTGCGGATCGGTGCGCAGGAAGTCGAAGAACTCCGCGAGCGTGCCCTTGAAACCGGTGTCGCTCTTGATCCGCTCCATCTCCGCGCGGATCCGTTTGACTTCCGACTGGCCGAGGTCGTGGATCTGATCGGGCGTCATGTCGGTGGTGGTCATGACCTTGACCCGATGCGCGTACCACTCCTTGCCGTTGGGCAGTGCCGTGAAGGCGATGGTCTCGCGCGTCTTCGGGAAGTACTCCTCTTCCCAGAATTTCTGCAGTTTGCGCAGCGACGGCATCACCTCTTCGCGCAGCACTTTCACCGCCTCGGCCTGCAACCGCTTCTGATCGGCTTCAGGGATCGACGCGCGGAAGTCGGTGAATGCGATCTCGTACACCGGCGACTTCGTCGGATCCTCGAAGATCTGATTGCCGATCGACTCCGAGACTTTGCCGAGGATCGCGCGCGGTGGAGTCAGTCCGGCCGCGAGACCGCGGCGCGCGAGAGCGATGGTTTCATCGACCGATCGCGGAAAGGCGCGCATGCGCTTCAGAAAGTTTTCGTGGTCTTTGACCGTGTCCCGCGGGATCGCCTGCGCGAGCTCGCTGAGGTTGTCGTGAATGCCGCCGCGCTGGCTGAGCGGCATGAGCTCGCGCGGGAAGCGATCCCCTTCGATCGCGTTCCGCGTTTGGAGCAGATAAAGGTCGTAGTTGAGCTTGTCGTCCGCGGAAAGCTTGCTCCGGTCGATTGCCTGGATGCGCGCGAGGACTTCCCGGTTGTGCGCCCGCCATTTCTCAAACGCCCCCTCGGAACGATCGGTCAGGCGGTCGTCATATCGCCTGTCCCCGACGCTCGTCGCCCCCTCGGGATCTTCCCGGAGCTCGTACTCCCACTCGTCCGCGAACAATTGGCGAAGCTTGTCAGTTTCCTCAGAACCAGGCTGCGCGAACGAGACGAAAGCGAACGCGAGAGCGAGCACGGCGGCGGTTTTGCGCATGAAGCGGATTGTACGGTCCGGTGGCGTACCGATTGCTAGAGAAAGGTCACGACATGACCACAAATAACCCGCGGCTTACTCTCGCGCTCGCTGCAGTTCTATTGCTGCTTCCGTTGCGGGCCGAGGCGACGCTCGCCGAGGCGAAGAGCTTCGACGACAAGGTCGAACATGCGGCCTCGATCGTGGTCGGGAAATGCGTGTCGACGGAGTCGCGCTGGGACGACGCGAAGCGCTGGATCCTCACCTACAACAAGTTCGAGGTCGAGAAGTCGCTCAAAGGCTTCCAGGGCCGCGAAGTCACGATCGTGACGCCGGGCGGCGTGGTCGGCAACATTCAGCAGGACACGGTCGGCGTCCCGAAGTTCGAGGTCGGCGACGAGCATGTCCTGTTCGTCCGCAACACCGCGGCCGGACCGACGGTCCTTTACTTCGAACAGGGCGCGTATGACGTCGTGCGCGACGGTCGCAACGATCCGCTGGTCATGCCCAAGGTTTCGTCGGCAGTCCTGATCGACACCCAGGCCGGCCGCGCGGTTCCGCGCGAGGAGCCGACGACGCTGAAGGCGTTCGAAGGACGCGTGCGCGAAACGATCAAGCGGCGCGAAGCGATCCGCATGAAGATGATCGAGCGCGAGAAGAAAGAACAGAACTCGCTCATCGGCGTGCTGCAGCGCAACAAGGCCCTGGTCCTGCTCGCGCTCATCGGCGCGGTGCTGGCGACCTGGCAGATCGTGAAACGCAGATAGCCGGCATGGCTGACCACGCGGGGCAACAGGCGCTCGATCGCGCAATCGACGGCGAGACCGAGCTCCTCCTTCTCTATCAGCCGATTCACGATCTGCGGACGCGCGCGATCTACGGCGCCGAGGCTCTGCTGCGGCAACGGCGGCAGAGCGGTGAGATCCGCGAGGCCACCGCAATCACCGACGCGGCCGAAGACAGCGGCGGCCCCGATCTGTACACGCTCGACCGCATGGTCGTGAAGAACGCCTACACCGACGCGGTGCACTGGCAGGCGGAGTTTCCCGATGTGCGGCTGCACGTGAACCTTTCGCCGCGCGAGTTTCAGGAAGGGAACGTCATCAAACGGCTGACCGACCTCGTCACGTCCTGCGGCATCGATACGACAAAGGTCAACCTGGAGATCACCGAGACCAGCTACATCGAGCATCCTCGGGAAACGATGAAGGTGCTCGACGCCATGACCGAGCTCGGCGTCGGCCTCTGGCTCGACGACTTCGGGACGGGCCACTCCTCCCTCACCCACCTCCAGCACTTCACCCTCGACGGCGTGAAGCTGCCCGGCGCGTTCGTCAAAGACGTCCCGAGCAATGACCGTTGCGCGGCCATCGTGCGGGCGATCGTCTCGCTCGCGCACGAGCTCGACCTGCAAGTGATCGCCGAAGGGGTCGAGCGCGAGGCGCAGCTGCGCTTCCTGGCGGATCTGAACTGCGAGTACGTGCAGGGGTTCCTGTTCAGCAGGCCGATGACGGTCGAGGCGTTCTACGCGACCTTGGCCGGCCGATCGTCTTCGGGGCAGTAGAGATCGCGACGGCGTTCGAGGTCGCGGATCACGCTCTTCTTGAACTGCTCCGGCCCGCCTTCGGCCATCCGCTCGCGGATGTAGTCGGCGATCTCCAGGATCTCGACGCGCAGCCGCACGGTCTTGAAGACGTTCGGAACATGACCGGGAATCTGCACGTGATGCAGGCCGCCGCTGTAGGCGATCAGCATCCGCCCTTCCTCGAGCGCGAGGAGGATGTCCGCGACGCCGCCGCGAACGGTCATCGGATTCCCGTTGAGATCGAGACCGGTGGCGCGCTTCATCCGCCCTTCCGGCGCGATGGTCACCATCGAGTTCTTCTCGATCGTGCTCATGACCTGGGACCAGGTGTCATCGCGCTGCCGGGTGATGGCGATGACGCGATGGGCGATGAATTTGAAGACCATGCCCACGAGCGGCCGGTCCGTGGTCTTGTCGGCCGCGGGAACGACGCCGTGAGCGGCGAGTCGCCAGATGAACCGCGCCGGGGTAACGCCCAGGAAAACCGGCTCGAATAGGCTGGTGTGGTTCAGAAACACGACCAGCCGCAAGCCTTTCCACGGATCGCCGGGCGGCAGATTGCCCACGAATCCGAAGTCGTGGCGGTAGAAGATCTTGCTAAGGATCTTGAGTGAAAAGAGGATCGTGAAAACGATCGCGCTCCTCAGGACGGTCACGAGCGCGAAGGGTAACCTGCCAGGAACCTCTTCGCAAAGGCCGGCCCCTTCCCTTCGTCCTCATGCTTGAAGAAGACGTAGGCATCGAGCCAGTTCTGCGCGTCGATCCGGCCGGCCCAGGCGCTCAGTTGCTCGTCCGAGTACTCGGTGCGGCGGAGGCGGAGGTAACCCCAGGACGCGGTGGACACGAGGAGCTTGTCCGGATCGGTCACCTCGTCGGTGTCCGAAGCGCAGAGCGCGGCGTCGCGGCCGCGGAGAACGTCGTAGACCTCGTCGTCCGACCAGGACTCGTGACGGAACTCCATGGCCACGCGATACGGCCGCGGCACGTGCGCGAGGAAGTCGCTCAGCCGCGGGACGTCTTTGCGAAAGTAGGGCGGCAGTTGAAAGAGGAGCGGACCGAGCTTCGGGCCCAGCGAGGCCGCGACCTCGAGGAAGTAGCGGAGGTCATCCTCCACGCCGGCGAGCTTTTTCTGATGGGTGATGCGCTGCGGGGCCTTGAGGACGAACGTGAATCCGTCCGGGACCTCCCCCGCCCACTTGGCGACGACCTTCTCGTCCGGCATCCGGTAGAAGGTGTTGTTGATCTCGACCGATCCGAAGTGGCCCGCGTAGAAGGACAACATCCTCGCGGCCGGAAGGTCGTCGGGATAGAAGGTGCCCTTCCATTCCTTGTAGCTGTAGCCGCTGGTGCCGACGACGATCATCGCTGAAGTTTATCCCGCGCGAAGACGCGGGATCTCTGCGTGCACGAACGAGCATCGCGCAACGGAGTGACTGTCGCGGGTATGACCGGGAGATCCCGCGTCTTCGCGCGGGATAAACTCAAAACCTACACGCTGATCAGGCCGTTGCGGATGCCGTAGCGGTACAGGCCGAGGTTGTCCTCCACGCCGAGCTTGCGGAGAAGGCGCGAGCGGTGGGTGGTCACGGTCTTCACGCTGATGTCGAGCGTGGCGGCGATCTCTTTGAGGCGGCGGCCGCTGAGGATCATGGTCATGACCTCGCGCTCGCGGGGCGACAGTTTCTTGTGGCGCCCGTCGCCGTCACCGTTCGGGTGAAACGGCACCAGGGCCTGAACGAGCTCCAGAAGCCGTGGTTTCTGTTCCTGCAGGTTTTCGGGGACGAGGGTCTCGACGGCTGTGTGGAGCTGAAGCAGAAGGGGGTTCATCAGGCTTGTCCATCCTCCGCTGCTTACAGTAACGATGTCAGATTACGCCTCGGTTACTAGCCGGCTGGTCGGTTTTCCCCGTCGGCGGCGGCCTAGGCCGAGGATTCGGCGGCGGCCGGGGCCTCGCGGGCGAGCGCGGAGGCCACGAGGGCGGCAAACGCCAGCGCGGTCTGCTGATGGCTGACCGTGTAAAAGTCCGGTTCGGCCTTGTCCAGCCCGAGCATCCCGTAGACCCGCTCCTCGTGCAGAAGCGGAACACCGAGCCAGGAGTGGATGCCCGCTCCGACATGCAGACCGCGGCGGAAGGCGCGGTATTGCTCGGTATCGCCGACGATGAGCGGGCGGCGGCGATACACGACCTCGCCGTTCGGGATCTCGATGTTGTTGATGTCGAACGTCTCGCCGAGGATGACGTCGAGATCGGCGAAGCCGACGCCGCCGATGATCACCAGCCGCTGGCCGCGGAGTTCCTGCACCGAGCAGCTGTCGTACGGAACTTCCTTGCGAAGCTCGGCCAGCACCAGGCGGATGACGCTGCCGCTCGCGTCGGACCCTTCGGTGACCACGGGCGAGCCGTCCGCGCGCGCCGCCACAGGGACGCCGCCACGCAAAAGCTCCGCGATCTGAACCTTGAGCTCCCCGATACGCTCGTCGAGCATCCCTCTGTCTTCCTCGCGAAACAACGAATTCTAACGCAGAGTGATTAGTCGTTAGTCGTTAGTGATTAGTAGAACCGTTTCGCCTCTACTAACGACTAATCACTAACCACTAACCACTATTTCTGGTGCTTTGCGCAAAAGTACGTCGTCCGCCCAAATACCACCGTGCGCTTGATCGTGCCGCCGCACTTCGGGCAGCGGTCGCCTTCCTCGCGATGCTGGGACAGATACCGGTGCGGCCACTCGGCGCCGCGATCGTGGGCGGCGATGACGTCGCGCAGGATGCGTCGTATGGTCGCGTAGACCGCGCGCTTCTCCGTCTCTTTCAGCTTATCCACCGGCCGCCGCGGATGAACGCCGGTTTGGAAGAGCGTCTCGTCGGCGTAGAGATTGCCGAGGCCCGCGAGGATTTCCTGCGACATGAGCAGCGACTTCATCGCTCCTTTGCGCCGGTCCAGCAACGCCGCGAATTTCGCATAGGTGAACGACGGATCGAGCGGGTCCTGGCCGAGGCCTTTTTCGGCGATGAAGTCGTCCGGTGAATCGACCAGGTCGGCGAGACCGAACAAACGCATGTCCTCGAACGCGAGATGGCCGCCGCCGTCGAAGTGGAAAACGATCTTCGCGAATCGCGGCTCGTTCTCGCGATCGGTGTAGTACGCGAGATCGCCGGTCATCCCGAAATGGAGATGCAGCCAGACACCGCCCGCGTCGGCAAAGAGATGCTTGCCATGCCGCCGCGCCGACTTGAACTCACGCCCGCGCAGCTTCTTCGCGAACGTCTCCCTGCGGATTTCGCCAAGAATGCGCTCGTCGCGGACATCCACCTTCGCGATGCGCTGGTCGAGCGCGTGTTTCGCGAAATAGCGGCGGTAGGTTTCGACTTCGGGGAGCTCGGGCATGTGGTTGCGGGGTTACGGGGTTACTGGGTTACGAGGAAGCAAAGGCTGGGAATCTACTTCGTAACCCCGAAACCCCGAAACCCCGTAACGATTAGAGCTTTTCCCCAGCAATCCACCTCTCAATCCTCTCCTCCAGCGTCTGCAGCGGCAGTGATCCGGCGCCGAGGATTTCGTCGTGGAATTCGCGGATGTCGAAGCGGGTGCCGAGCTCGCGTTGGGCGCGGTCGCGGAGCTCGACGATCTTCAGCTGGCCGATCTTGTACGCGAGGGCCTGGCCGGGCCAGACGATGTAGCGGTCCGTTTCGCTCTGAATCTCCACCTCGTCGATCGCGGAGTGGTCACGGAAGAACTGCACGACCTGATCGCGCGTCCAGCGCTTCGAGTGCAATCCCGTATCGACGACCAGGCGGATGGCGCGGAGCATTTCATCGTTGAGGCGTCCGTAGTCGCTGTACGGATCCTGATAGAAGCCGACTTCCTTCCCGAGACGCTCGGAGTACAACGCCCATCCCTCGACGAACGCCGTCTCCCCACCCTGCTGGCGGAACTTCGGCAGATCCACGAGCTCCTGCTGAATGGCCAGTTGCATGTGATGGCCGGGCACACCCTCGTGATACGCGGTCGACTCGAACGGGAGCGTCTTTCGCGTCTCCGCCTCGTACGTGTTCACGTAAACGCGCCCGGGACGCGAGCCGTCCGGCGCGGGCGTGTTGTATTCGGCACTCGAAGCCTGAGCCTCGCGGAATGCGGGCGTGGGCACGATCTCCATCGGCGCCTTCGGCAGGCGGCCAAAGAGCTGCGGCAGCTTCGCGTACATCTGGTCCGTGTATTTCTTGTACGAATCGATGATGTGCTGCGGCGACTTCGCCTGCACTTCCGGGTTTGTTTTCAGCGACTCGTTGAAGGTCTTCAGATCGTTGTAGCCGAGCTTCTTCGCGATCTGCAGCATCTCCCCTTCGATCCGCGCCACTTCGTTCAGTCCGATCTGATGAATCTCCTCGGGGGTCTTGTCCGTCGTGGTCTGGTTCCGGACCATGAACGCGTAGCGCTCCTTGCCGTCCGGCAGCGCCCAGACGCCGACTTCCGTGCGTCCCTTCGGCGCGTACCCGTCGCGCACGAAGGCGGCGAATTTCGCGTATGACGGAAGGACGTGCTTTTCGATCGCCGCGATCAACGCCGCGCGAATGCGCTCTTTCTCCTGCGCGGATAACGACTCGGGCATCTTCTCCAGCGGTCCGGCGAACGGCGACTTATCGGCCGCGGTTCTGGCGATGTTGTCGGCCTGTTCCGCGACTTTCGTCAGCAGGAACTGCGGCGGCATCAGCTTGTTGGCCATCCCTTTCCGCATGTTGGCGATGGTGTCGCTCATGCTCTTGGGGAACTTGCCGAGGCGGGCGATGTAGTCGTCGTAGTCCTTCGCCGTCTGGAACCCGAGCAGCGACGGCAACTGCGCCGCGCCGAGATGGATGCCGCCCATCTGGTTGACCGGCATCTGCCAGTTGCGGAACTTCGCCGACTGCACGCCCTGGCGAAGATCGCGGACCATGAGATCGCGATTGAGCTTCTCGGTCTCGGAGAAGGCGCGAGTGTCGATCGCTTCGAACCTTGCCAGCCAGCGCTTCGTCTCCGCCTGCTCTTTCTTCACGGCCGCTTCCGAAACGTCGCTGACCTCGGCGTTGTAGCGCTTGTCGCCGAGGATCGAGGCGTATTCGGGGTTCTGCTTCATCGTGTACTCCCAGTGCTCGTCGAGCAGATCCATCAGCGCCTTGCGGCGGCGATCGAGATCCGCGGCGGAGAGCTCCTGAGCCGCCAGCGACGCCCCGGTGAGGACAGCGACGAACAGAGCGAGCAGAAGCGTTTTCATGCGCGAAAGTCTACGCTGCGACGGAACGGGAGTTTCACGTAGACTGCGCACTCGCATGGCAGCCGAGCAGACCGCGACGCGCTACCGGGCCCTCGTCGTGGAGGATGACCCGGCCATCCGCCGTCTGGTGGAAAAACTGCTGCGGCGGCACTCGATCGAGATCGATACCGCCGGTGACGGCCGGACGGCGATCGAGAAGCTGAAAGTGAATCGCTACTCGGTGCTCGTGCTCGACCTGATGGTGCCCGAGCTGAACGGCTTCGACGTGATCGAGCACCTGAAGAACGAGGGCAATCCCGTGCCGGTCGCGGTCGTCTCCGCGGTCTCGCAACAGGCGTTGACGAAGCTCGATCTGGACGTGGTGAAAGTCGTGATCTCGAAACCGTTCGACGTGGACGAATTCACCAAAGCCATCCTCACGCTGTGCGCCGAGAGCGAAGCCGCCGCGAATTAGTTATTGCGCGTATGATTGCGCACATGTCCCGCCGGGCCCTCGCTCTCGTAGTTCTCTCGATCCTCCTCAGCTTGCCTGCTGCGGCTTTCGACAAAGGCGACGTGCTGTTCGAATACCGGGCGCATACACCCGGCGACGCCAATTCGAGGTCCTACGAGCTTTGGGTGCACAACATCGGGTGGCGTTACGCCGTCATGCAGGGAAGCGCGCTGATTTACAAGCCCGTTCCGTACAGTGGATTGGGCGGACATCTTCTGATTCCCTCGCCCAACGAGATCGTCTTTCACCATCAGCGGACAGTCTCACTTTGGGATGGTGTGCCGACGCGGGGCAATCTTCCCGGCAAGGGTTACACGGAGATCTTCACGGCCGACACGGAGCTGAGCGAGATTGCCCCGATACGCTCCGGCAATTACCTGGTCGCAGAACGGTGGGCGGAGCAGAGCGCGAAGCTGATCGAGTTCAACATCCACGGACGCATTGCGGAGCATCCCTTCCCCGAAGTGATCGACCCCGCGACGAACCGCGCCCTCGGGGCGATGCACATCGAGTTACTGAGCGACCAGTGCACGGTCCTGTACACGCTCGGCAGCGAAGATCCGGCTGGAAGCCGCGTGCGTCGGATGAATGTCTGCACGAATCAGGCGCAGACCGATTTCGCAACGTTGTTGCCGGGGCAATACGCAGGCTCGATTCGCCAGCTGCCCAATGGCAACGTCCTCGTCGCGAACGGCACGGCCGTCCTGCAGTTCGACGCCGCAGGCTCGCTGGTTCGTACCTACGAGAATCCCGGCGTCACGCATCTCGCGCTGAGCACCGACGGGAAAGCGTTCTGGGCAGCGAGCGTCGACCTCGAGAAGGCGCATCTCCGCCGCTTCGATTGGAGCGCAGTGGATGCGACGACTCCGCCGTCGATCCAACTGGGCAACGACGGGATGCAGATCGGGACGGTTCCGCTGGAAACGAGCGATCTGGTCGTGGTCGGTGAATGGCGGGCATCGACCCGCGCGGCCCGGCGCGGCCGTGCCATCCGGCATTGATTGTCCTGATCAACGGCGCGTTCGGAATCGGCAAGACGACCGTCGCTCGTGCGCTGGTTGCCCGTCTGCCGCGCGCGGTGCTTTTCGACCCGGAGATCATCGGCATCGCTCTTCAACGTCTCCTGCGACTCGCCGGCCTGCATATCGACGATTTTCAGGATCTGAAACTGTGGCGGCGGCTCACCGTTGCCGGCCTTCGGATCGCGCGAGCGTTCCGGCCCAACGTCGTGGTTCCCATGGCGTTTTCAAACGGCGCGTATCTTCAGGAGATCCGCTCCGCACTCCATCGCTTCGAGCCCGACGTGTTTCACGTCTGCCTCGTCGCACCGGTGGAAGTGGTGCATGAGCGCTTGCGAGATCGCGGAGCGGATCCTACAAAGCACGCCTGGCAGTTTCGGCGAGCATCCGAGTGTTGCCGGATTCACGAAAGCGGAGACGAGTTTGGGACGCGCGTGGATGCGAGCGGCCGCGATCCCCATCAACTGGCCGCGGAAGTGCTCGACCTGGTTCGCCGGGGCACGTCACTTGCCTGCTGATGCGACCCATGGACGACGATGTAAATCAGATGTCCCGCGACCAGCTCATCGCGGAGGTCCAGCGTCTCCGCGATGGAGTCCGCGAGCATCGCGACAGCTCCGGACAGGACCTCTGCTGGTTCCATCCGAAGCTGTGGAGCCTTCTGCCGGAGAAGACCGATCCTCTTCCCGACGTGCCGCCGTGGCCGGAGTTTCTGCGCGGCTGCGTGAAGTACCGCGAATCGCTCGACAAATCTCCTCGGCCCGCTACTGCGTCCCCGCCCGAAGCTCGGTGATGTGCGCAGCCTTGATCGTCGTGCTCCCCGCGACCGGGCTCGGATCGGTGTAGCTGATCGCGGGCAGACCGATGGCCGCGCGCGCGGCATTCAAGTGCGTGCGCAGCTCGATGAGGTGTGAGAGCCGGATCGTCGCGCCCGTCGTCACCGCACTGAACGTAAAGGCCGACAGATTCCCGGCGGCGCGCATGGCATTGACCGCGGTCTGCAGTTCGGTGATGTGCACCGCCTTCGCGATGACTCCCGTAAGCGACGCGTCAGTGAAGACGAGCGTGGTCGCCGCGTCTGTCGCCGAGAGCGTCGATTCCGACCCCGACGCTACCGCGCTGACCTTGTACAGATAGGTCGTGTTCGCGCTCCGGCCGCCATCGTTGAACACCGTGGCGGCGACTTCGCCGATCGGCGCGAATACCCCCGACACCGACGTCGCGCGATAGACGCGGTATGACGCAGCCCCGCTGACGGTCGACCAGCTCACGGTGACAGACGACGTGCCCGTAGCCGTTGCCGCGATGAACGGCGGCGGTCCGAACGACGCCGGGTTCACGGTCTGCGTCAACGTCGACGACGTGCTGCCGTTGAAGTTGACGTTGCCGCCGTATTCGGCGGTGACCGAGTGCGAGCCCGTGCTCAGCGAGGACGTCGTGAACGTCGCGACGCCGCCGGAGATCGTGCCCGAGCCGATCGTCGTCGAGCCGTCCTTGAACGTGACCGTGCCACTGATCGTGCCGGAGGTTGCCGACGACACCGTCGCGGTGAACGTCACGCTCTGGCCGCTCGTCGACGGATTCTGCGAGGAGACGACCGACGTGGTGGTGTCGCCCTTCGCCGCGGTGAAGACGACCGATGCGTTGTCGAGGATGTTCGCCCCGTTGACCGTGCCGGTGATCGTGGCCGTCCCGGCGGAGGTCGACGACAGCGTGGCCGTGTAGGTGCCGTCGAGATTGTCGGTGATGGCGCTGAGCGTGCCGACCGTGGTCGCGAGC
Organism: uncultured Acidobacteriota bacterium; assembly: GCA_963822445.1. Taxonomy (GTDB): domain Bacteria; phylum Acidobacteriota; class Thermoanaerobaculia; order Gp7-AA8; family Gp7-AA8; genus QHVT01. Next base: position 458,752 of record CAWGHO010000001.1, read on the forward strand.
GTGACCGTGTCGCCGCCGTAGTTCATGGCGAAATTGCCGCTGTCCCTGACTTCCACGGTGATCGCCGTCGATTCACTGGTGTCCAGCGACGTGTCCGCCGCGGTGATCTGACTGAGCCCGGCCGACGCGAGCTGGTTGCCCGCGGAAAACCAGAGGTCACCGTGCGGAGGAATGTCCGTCGCGGAAATGGACTGTTCCGCCGGGGTCGCGGCCGTGTCGATCCACGCGTTTCCATGACGCGCGCGCAGAACGAATTGCAACGGAACGGCGCCGGCGTCAGGCAGGAAGAAGAACGTGGCCTGCACGTCATAGCTGCTGTGCGTGAGGGTGTGAGTGCTGCGCCAGTAGACGTTGGCGTCGCGGTTCGAATTGATTCCTGAGCCCGCGCCGCGCACGCCGAACGACGCTGCCGTGTGCGCCGAGAACTGCACCTCGCCAGGCGCGGTGACGCCGTGATACGTCACGGTGACCGGCGCCGCGCCGGTCGCGAGTCCGACCGGGAAAAGATACGAGCCCGTTCCCGTCGCGATCCAGCGGCTGAATCCTTCTCCCTCGATCCAGCCGTCGGTACGCACGACGGCGGATGGAGACGTGTTCGTGACCTCGAGTTCGCCCACACCGCTCGGGGACACGGTCACCTTGCCGGCCTGCAGGTGCAGCGTGCCCGACACCCTGGCCGTAGTGTTCGGCGCGATCGAAGCGCCAGCGCCGTTGTTGATGGTCAGGTTGAAGTAGTCGAGTGTGTCGATCGACTGCGCCGCGCTTCCTTCGAAGTGCACGGTCAGATTGGTGAGGGTCTTCGCGCCGTTGTACTGGCTGGCGAATGAATTGGAGGTGGCGATGCCGGTGACGTAGGCCGTGCCCGTTCCGGTCAGCGCTCCGGTGATGACCGCATCCGCCACCGGAACGAACGTGCCATCGACGTTGATCGACGTCGCGCTGAAACTGTTGAACGCGGTGACTGTTGCGCCAGACGGAATCGACAACTGCGCGAACTGCAGCGTGCCGGCGTTGGCGATCGACGAGTGCACGGTGACGAGATCGATGAGGTTGAATGTCGAACCCGGCCCGACCATCAATGCGTTGAAGACCGTGATCTGCCCGCTCGACACCGAGCTCGCGCCGGTGATGCTGAGGTTGTAGTAGCTCAGCGCGGGCACGACCTGCGTGGGTCCGGAGAACTGCAGCGTGCCGAGGCCGCGGATGAAGAGGAGACTGGCGGCGTTGAAGTGGCCGGAGATGTCGAGCGTTCCGCCGCCGGTCATGGTGATCGCTCCGTTCCCAGCGGCGCTGGTTACGCGTAACGGCGTTGAATGGTTGGCCGTCCACTGCAACGTGCCGCCGGCGGCGACGGTCATCGCGCCGTAGCGGTGCGTGACCCCGCTGTTGTCGAAGGTGCAGGTGCCCTCGATGCGGAAGTTCTCGCCAGCACCAGGAAGAGTGTTGTTGCTCCAGCGCGCGCTGTCGGTGAAGTTGCCGGTGCCGGTGAAGACGTGCGTGCTGACCGTCACCGGCACCGCGGCGCTCGTGCTGCCGTCGTTGAAGTCGTCTCCGCTGTACGTCGCGGTGATCAAGTGGGATCCATCGGTGGAGAACGTCGTCGAGCACTGGGCCCGATCGTTCTCGACCGGTCTCGCATCGCAGCCGGTGATCGGCGAACCGTTGTCGAAGAATGCGACGGTGCCCGTGGCCGAATAGCCATCCGCGATCGTCGCGGTGAGCGTCACGTCCTGACCGCTCCAGGGCGTGTCGTCGGAGATCTGCACCGTGGTGATCGTCGTGTTGCGAGCGACCGCAGTGACGACATCCGACGGCTCGGACGTTCCATCGCCGGGATTCGAGCAGCTGGCGTCCTGATACGCGGTGGCCATCAGCAGGAACTCGTCGCCGGGGTCGTACTCACCGGACAGCGTCCAGTTCGTGGTCATGGAGTTGCCGCTGAAGCAGGGCGAGGCCGCGAGATGGACTTTCGGTCCGGAGACGTTCGCGTAGAGATCGAGCTGCAGGCTTTGCGTCGTAGCGAGGACGTTGCTCGAGGTGGTACTGAAGCGGATCAGCAGCGAGTCGCCGTCAGCCACCGCGCGGATGACCGTCGGCGCCGGCTGCCCGCCGGTGACGTCGACGGCGTTGTCGAAGATCGAGTTTCCGCGGATGACGTTGCCGGGGCCGACGCCGATCGCGCCGCCGGTGTTGTTGGCGATGACGTTCGGCGCGGTGAGGCTGCCGATGGTCGCGTACTTCACACCGGTGATCCCCGCTCCCCCGTTTCCGAGTGCCGCGTCGGTCGTCGCCGCGACGCCGATGCGGTTGCCGAGGATGGTCACGCCCGTGGAAAACGTGTCGCCGGCGATGGCGGGTCCGGTGTTGCCGCTGATGACGTTGCCCTCACCTGACTCGCCACCGATCACGATGCCCGGCGCATCGCCGAAGGCAATGCCCGTGTTGTTGCCCGCGGCGATCGCTCCGCTGGCGTCGACGCCGAGGTAGTTGTTCTGGATGACCGTGCCGGTGGCGTTGGTGACGTTGATGGCGGTGTCGTTGCCGTTGATCAGGTTGCGATCGGCATCGGACGGACCGCCGACCACGCAGGCCTGGCATCCATCGATGTTGACGCCGATGAGGTTGGCGATGCTCGTGCCGATCTGGTTCGCGGCCACGGTGTTCGCCGAGCCGTCATCGATCCTGATCGCGCTCTGGAAATCCTGCAGCGACAGGCCGCGCACGATGGCGTTCCTCACGTCCACGAGGTGCAGGCCGGTCATGCCGGCGACTCCGTCGAGGACGGGCATGGCCGTGTCGGTCGTGCCGTCGATGGTGACCGTGCGAGTGATGTCCGGCAGTGCCGAGAGCATTTGGACGGTGCCGCCGGCGAGGCCGAAGGTGATGAAGCGCTTCGCCGAGTCCGCGTCGGCGCTGGACAGGGTGATGGCGTTGCGCAACGTGTTCGTGCCCGAGTCGGCGGTGTCGGTGACCCGGAAGTTGAGATGGCGGACGGAAAAGGGATTGGTCGACTCTGCCGCGGTCATATTCGCCACCGACCAGAAGTAATGAAGCGTCGTTGCGGCCGCGGGGATCGCGGGAGGCGTGGCGTTGCTCAGCGACGTCGTCAGGCCGGCAGCACTGAGCTGATATCCCAGCCAGTTGAAGGCAGCCGGCCGGCCGGAAAGGCCGGGGATGCCATCCCAGCGGATCCGCAGCTCGATCGCATTCGTGCCGGCCCAGCCCGTCCAGTCGCCGCCGTCCCCCTCCATCCAGTCCCCGGCGCCGTCGCGAATCATGAGCGAGCTGGCGCCGCCGCCGAGGAGGAGCCGCGCATCGCCACGGAAGGGCAAGGTCACGCCGAAGCCCGTGCCTCCGCAGCAGACCTCCGAGGGGCCGGCGACATTGCCGTTCGCGGCCGTGCCACCAGTCGGCGTCGACGGCAGCGGATCGGTGTCGAGCTGCACGGAGATCGCAGTGCTCGACGCGGCGTTGATCTTCGCGACGTAAAGGTAGGTGTCGTCCCACGCCATCGACCAGTCGCCGCTGGCGTACGTGTACTCGCCGGAGTCGACAGTTCCATTGATGACGGGCTGTGCAGCCGCGGTCAGTCCGGCCAGGGCCAGCAGACAGGTGTAGAACGCGCGGAGACGCCAGACGTGCATCGGTAGAACTCGCTTTCTTCGGGGGTTTGTCGGAACGACGGATGAGCAAAAACGCGTGAGGTCGCGCAAGAAATCCAGCGACAACCCCGTCACGGCCTTGTTGCAAACGCGGCCGCTGACGCCATGCGATCATTCGCGCCATGCGCAAACTGACCACGGTCGCTCTCTCGATTCTCGTCCTCTTCGCCTTTGCCGCTACGGCTGACCACGACACGGCCAAGAAGCCGCTCAGCCCGCCGCAGGAAGTGAAGTACTCCGTCGGCACCAACAAGAACGTCACCATCAACTACAGCGCGCCGTCGAAGCGCGGCCGCGCGGTCATGGGCGCGCTCGTGCCGTACGGCAAGGTCTGGCGCACCGGCGCGAACGCCGCGACGACGCTCACCACCACCACCGACCTGATGATCGGCAGCCTGCACGTCCCGGCCGGCAAGTACACGCTCTTCACGATTCCCGGCGAGAAGGAATGGACGCTGATCGTGAACAAGCAGACCGGCCAGTGGGGCACGAATTACGACGAGAAGCAGGACCTCGGCCGCGTGAAGATGACCGTCACGCCGCTGAAGACTCCCGCCGAGCAGTTCGGCATCGGCATCAACGCCAAAGCCCTGACCATGTCCTGGGAGAACACGCAGGTCAGCGTGCCGGTGATGGTGCATTGAAACGCGCGCTGATCGCGCTGCTCTCGCTCCTCGCCTTCCCCGTCTTCGCCCAGGAGACGATGTCGTTCGAGGAGTACGACCCGAAGTCGACCCTCGTCGTTCCGGAGCATCCGCGAACGCGCGCAAAGTTCCCGTTCATCGACGTCCACAACCATCAGCGGAACGCGACCGACGTGGCGAAGCTCGTCGCGGACATGGATCGCATCAACATGGCCGTGATGGTGAACCTGAGCGGCGGGAGCGGCGACACGCTGGCAGCAGGTCTGGCGAAGCTGAAGTCGCCGCGGTTCATGACCTTCGCGAACGTCGATCTCCGCGCGATCGATGAACCGGACTTCGGCGCGAAGGCAGCGGCGCAACTCGAAGCGGACGTGAAGAACGGCGCGGCCGGGCTGAAAATCTTCAAGAACCTGGGGATGTCGCTCACCGACAAGTCGGGCAAGCGCGTTCGCACCGACGATCCGCGCCTCGATCCGATCTGGAAGAAGGCCGGCGAGCTGGGGATCCCGGTGCTGATTCACACCGGCGAGCCGGTGGCGTTCTGGTCGCCGGTCGACAAGCACAACGAGCGCTGGCTGGAGCTGCAGCAGTTCCCCGATCGCCGCCGCACCGATCCGAAGTTCGCGTCGTTCGAAGAGACGATGACCGAGCAGCACAACGTCTTCCGCAAGCATTCGAAGACGAAGTTCATCAACGCCCACCTCGGATGGCTCGGCCACGACCTGACCCGCCTCGGCAAACTGATGGACGAGCTGCCGAACATGTACACGGAGATCGGCGCGGTGCTCCACGAGCTGGGGCGGCAGCCCCGCGCCGCGCGCGCGTTCCTGATCAAGTACCAGGACCGCGTGCTGTTCGGCAAAGACATCTGGAATCCGGAGGAGTACGCGACGTACTTTCGCGGGCTCGAGACCGAGGACGAGTACTTCGATTACTTCCGCAAGCGCCACGCCTTCTGGAAAATGTACGGCCTCGGCCTGCCGGACGACGTCCTGAAGAAGATCTACTACAAGAACGCGCTGCGGATCATCCCCGGGATCGACAGGAGCAGATTTCCGCAGTAGAGCCTGGCCCGATCCGTGCTATACGCCTCACGAATCGTTTACTGAACAGAGAAGGGATGTGATCGGGCAACCAGCGCTGCATAGCCGAACTTTCCGAGCTGTATGACTTAAGGAGAGATTTTCAAATGAAGAAGTTCATCACGTTGCTGTGCGCAGTTCTTCTCGTCACGGTCGTTGCCTGCAAGAAGGATGAGGTCGAGTCGACCGACACCGTCACCACGGACACCGTGGCCACGGACACCGCCACGGTGACCACCGAGACCACTTCCACGACGACCATCTCGTCCGAGACCGACACGTCGGTCCAGACGAGCACCGACGCGACTGCCGGTACGACCGACACGTCTGCCACGGGCACCGTTTCCACCACCACCACCTAACCGTTCCGCAACGCTCTCCCCGCTCCGGCGGGGAGAGCGTCATTTAGAATGCGCCGACCTATGAGCGCATCGAGACCGGCGGCCCTCCTCCTCTCGCTCCTCCTCACCACCACAGTCCCCGCTCAAACAACGGGCCAGATCGATCCCGAGCTCCTCGCCGGGATGAAGGCCCGCACCATCGGGCCCGCGGCGATGAGCGGCCGCATCGCGGCGATCGACGTCGTCGAGTCGAACACCGACATCGTGTACGTCGGCGCGGCCACGGGCGGCGTCTGGAAATCGATGAACGGCGGATTGAGCTTCGCGCCGCTCTTCGACGATCAACCGGTCGCGGCGATCGGCGCGTTGAAGATCTTCCAGCCCAGTCCGGAGATCGTCTGGGTCGGCACGGGCGAAGGCAATCCGCGCAACTCCATGTCCGTCGGCAACGGCGTCTACAAATCCGTCGACGGCGGCAAGACCTGGCAGCACCTCGGCCTCGAGAAAACCGAGCGCATTCACCGCATCGTCCTCCATCCGCGCGATCCCAACGTCGCTTGGGTCGCGGCGATGGGCCAGGCCTGGGGACAGAACGCCGACCGCGGCGTCTTCAAGACAACGGACGGCGGCAGGACGTGGACGAAAGTCCTCTACGTCAACGAGCGCACCGGCGCGGCCGATCTGGTGATCGATCCCGTCAATCCGAACAAGCTCTTCGCGGCGATGTGGGAGTACCGCCGCTGGCCCTGGTTCTTCAACTCCGGCGGCCCAGGCTCCGGCCTGCACGTCTCGTACGACGGCGGCGCGACCTGGAAGAAATTCACGGAAGAAGACGGGATGCCGAAAGGCGACCTCGGACGGATCGGCATCGCCATCGCCCGCTCGAATCCGAGCATCGTTTACGCCCTCGTCGAAGCCGAGAAGAGCGCGTTGCTTCGCTCCGATGACGGCGGCCGGAAGTGGACGGCCGTCAACACCGAGTACAACGTCGCCAGCCGCCCCTTCTACTACGCCGAGATCCACGTCGATACCGAGGATCCGAATCGCGTTTACAACCTGTATTCGCTCGTGTCACTGTCGACGGATGCAGGGAAGAGCTTCAAAACCCTGGTTCCCTTCGCCAAGGTCCATCCCGACTATCACGCTATGTGGATCAACCCCAGCGACGCGTCGCACATCTTCGTCGGCAACGACGGCGGCGTCGCGGAGAGCGAGGACCGCGGCAACAGCTGGCGCTTCGTGGCCACGCTGCCGCTCGCGCAGTACTACCACGTCGCCGTCGACAACGAGACGCCGTACAACGTCTACGGCGGCATGCAGGACAACGGCTCGTGGAAAGGGCCGAACACGACCTGGGAAACGACCGGCATCCGCAACTGGGACTGGCAGGAAGTGGGCTTCGGCGACGGCTTCGCCACTCTGCCGATTCCCGGCGATCCGATGACCGGATACGCGATGAGCCAGGAGGGCTACCTCGTCCGCTGGAACCTGCGCACCGGCGAGCGTAAGGACATCCGCCCGCCCGCGCCGGACGATGCGAGCGAGCTGCGCTTCAACTGGAACGCGGCCATCGCCCTGGATCCGTTCGACGCGAACACCATCTATTACGGCAGCCAGTTCGTGCACAAATCGACGAACCGCGGCGATTCCTGGACGGTGATCAGCCCGGATCTCACCAGCAACAGAAAGGAGTGGCAGCATCAGGGCCGCAGCGGCGGACTGACGCTCGACGTCACCGGTGCCGAGAACTTCACCACGCTGATGACCATCGCCCCGAGCCCCATCGAGCGCGGCGTGATCTGGACCGGTTCGGACGACGGCCGCGTGCACGTCACGCGCGACGTCGGCGGAACCTGGACGAGTGTCGAGGCGAACATCAAAGGCGTGCCCGCGAACACGTGGGTCCCGGAGATCACCGCGTCTCGCCACGGAAACGGCACGGCCTTCATCGTGTTCGACGATCACCGCCGCTCGAACTGGACGCCGTACGTCTACCGCACCACCGATTACGGCAAGACCTGGACGTCGCTGGTTACGAAGACGATCCAGGGCTACGCGCTGTCGATCGAGCAGGATCCCGTCGATCCCGATCTCCTCTTCCTCGGCACGGAGTTCGGTCTCTGGGTGAGCAACGACGCCGGCAAGTCCTGGCTGAAGTGGACCCACGGCGTGCCGACGGTTTCGGTGATGGGGCTGGTCGTGCATCCGCGCGATCACGATCTCGTCGTCGCCACGCACGGCCGCTCGGCGTTCGTGCTCGACGACATCCGTCCGCTGCGAACCGTGTCGAAAGAGACGCTCTCCGCGCCGCTGCATCTCTTCGAAGTGCCGGACGCGCAGTCCTACCGCACCCGCCAGAAGGAAGGCTCCCGATTCCTCGGCGACGCCGAATTCCGCGGCGAGAACGAGCCGTACGGCGCGCTCCTCACCTACTCGCTCAATCTCCCCGGCCTGCCCCATCCGACCGAAGAGAAGGAACGCGAGCGCAAGGAACAGGAGCGCGAGGCAGCGCGCAAAGTGCGCGTGCCGGAGACCGGCGTGCCGGTCGTGGTGGAGGATGTGCCGAAAGAACCGGAGGCTTCCGCGAAACCCGCGCCCAAACCGGAAACGCCTTCCGACAAACCGCCCCAGGTCGACATCGAAGTGAGCGACGCCAGCGGCAAAGTGATCCGCAAGTTCAAAGGCCCGGCGAAGCTCGGAATCAATCGCACGACCTGGGACCTCGGCCGCGATCAGTTCAAGCGTCCCAAGAGCGACGACCCTCCGTCGGAGTTCCAGCCGCAGAGCGGACCGGAAGTGCCGCCGGGGACGTACACCGTGACGGTGAAGTTCCGCGGCAATGAGGCGAAGCAGACCGTGCGGATTCTTCCCGATCCGCGCCATCCGATCGACGCGACCGCGCGGCAGGCAAATTACGACGCCGTCGTGCGCGCCGGAGCGCTGTACGAGGCCGTCACGAACGGCATCGAGCGCATCCGCCAGACCCGCACGGACATCGACGCCGTGCTGGCGAAACAGAAGAAGGACGACGATCCCGCCGCCGCTTCGACAGCGGAGAAGACACCCGACCCGATCACGAAAGCGGGCGGGGATCTGAAGAAGAAGCTCGACGCGATGGAGAAGCGCCTCTGGGTCCCGCCCAAGACGAAGGGAATCGTCGCGGAGACGGACGTCCTGAACAAGATCACCTACCCGCTGTTCTCGCTGCAGTCGTCGTGGGACGCGCCGACCCCGTCGCAACTCGCCTACCTCGACCGGGCCGAGGCCGAACTAAGGAAGATCCTGGCGGACTACAACCGCCTCTTCGCCGAAGACGTCGCCCGCTTCCGCGAGGAAGTGAGGAAAGGGAACGTGCAGTTGTTGCCCGAGGTCGAGCCGATCGAGATCAAGAAGTAGGCGGTACGGCGCTTCGCGCCTCGCGGTAGGCGGTAGGCGGTGGCCTGAAACGGTCTCCCGCCTACCGCCTACTGACTCTGTGTAACGTTTCCGCTCCCCTCGTCACTACTCCTGAAAACAGGAGGCATTCATGGCTGGCAAGCGTGGACAGGGCGGCGGCGACATTCCTACCAACGACAACTACTCCGGCGGCGAGTACCGCAGCAGCGGTGACGTGCGCACCGGTTTGATCCAGCGTGCGAAAGGAACCATTCCGGTCCAGTACGCGGTCGTGGACGGATTGGCCATCTTCGAAGGCGACATCGTCCTCGGCACGGCGGCCGAAGTTCAGAATGAGACCGAAGTGCTGCGCAATCCGGAAGGGTTCGCGTCGGCGGTCGTGATCGTCGGCGCGCAGTTCCGCTGGCCGAACTGCATCGTCCCCTTCACCATCGACCCGGCGCTGCCGAATCAGGCCCGCGTCACCGACGCGATCGCGCATTGGGAAGCCACCACGAACTATCGCTTCCCCGCCAAGACCTCGGTACACACGGACTGGATCACTTTCCGTCCCGCGGGCGGCTGCTCCTCGCACGTCGGCCGTCAGGGCGGACAGCAGTTCATCAACCTCTCCAACGCCTGCTCCACCGGCAACACCATCCACGAGATCGGTCACGCCATCGGCCTGTGGCACGAGCAGAGCCGCCAGGACCGCGATCTCTTCGTCAACATCATCTGGGCGAAGATCGACCCCGCCCTCGCGCATAACTTCAACCAGCACATCACCGATGGCGACGACGTCGGTCCGTACGACTACGGCTCGATCATGCATTACCCCCGCACGGCGTTCTCGATCGACGGCAGCGACACGATCGTGCCCATCAATCCCGCAGGCGCGATGATCGGCCAGCGCAACGCGCTCAGCCCCGGCGACATCGCCGCGGCGAACTCGCTCTGCACGCCGGTCGTGACCACGAAGAAGGAGCTCACGTCCGATCCGATCACCAAGAAGGAGCTGGTCAAGGACGTCCGCCTGGACACGAAGAAGGAAGTCATTCACGACACGCGGAAAGAGTTCATCAAGGACAAGTTCAAGGACGTCTCCTTCGATCCGATCAAGCGCGTCGGGCTCGACCCGCCTTTCACCAAGCCGGGCGGCCGCGTCATCAATCCGGCGATCATTCGCCGGCCGGGCGAGGCCGTTCCGTTCGCCGTGGCCGCACCGCATCAGGCTCCGGGTGCCGAAAACGAGGAGACCATCAACGCCATCGGGCAGCTCGACGCGCAGTTGCAGCAGATCGCGGATGCGCTGAACGAGACCGAAATGCAGCGCGACTCGCTGCAGCAGCAATACGACGAGACGCTGGCTCTGCTCAATCAGCATCTCGACAGCGCCGATCCCCAGGGCTGAGGGCTCGCGATGATCGTCGTGATCTCCCATCCCGATGACGTGCATGCCGGGCACGTGCTCGGCCTGCTCGAGCGCGACGGCAGCGAGGCGATGCTTCTCAACATCGCCGAGCTGCCCGAGCGCGCGACCATGACCATCGACTACGGCCGCGGCGAAACGCCGCGGCTGTCGTACGGCAACAACGGGCATTCGATCGATCTGTCGAACGCGAAGTCCGTGTGGTGGCGGCGCCCGCAATCGCCCGACCTCGCCGCGGTCGGCAACGACGACGTGTACGCGTTCGCGCAGAACGAGTGGCAGGAAGCGCTGAACGGGATGTGGCAGCTCGTCGATGCGCCCTGGATGAATCCACCGGCGCGCGACGAGGTGGCATCGCGAAAGGCGTTGCAGTTGCGCGTCGCGAATGAAGTCGGTCTGCGCACCCCGCGGACGATGATGACCTCCGATCCCGACGCCGCCCGCCGCTTCATCCAGGACGAAGGCCTCGGCAAAACGATCTTCAAGACCTTCTCCTGCACGCACAAGATCTGGCGGGAAACGCGGCTGGTGCGCGCGGAAGAGCTGGAGATCCTCGACCGCGTCCGCTACGCGCCGGTGATTTTTCAGGAGTACATCGAGGCCGAAGCCGATCTGCGGGTGACCGTGGTCGGCGACAGGATGTTCCCGGCGGCGATCCACTCACCGGGAACGGACTACGAGGTCGATTTCAGGATGTCGCTCGGCCAGGCTCGGACCGAGGCTTGTGAGCTGCCGCCGGCGATCGAGCAGGCAGTCTTCGCCCTCATGAAGCGCCTCGGGCTGATTTACGGAGCGATCGACATCCGCCGCACGCCCGCGGGCGAGCATGTCTTCCTCGAAGTGAATACTGCGGGGGAGTTTCTCTTCGTCGAGGAGCGCACCGGCCAGCCGATCGGGAGGGCGGTGGCGGACTGGTTGGCTCGGCCGGCCTAATCGGCGGCTTCGTTTTCGGCGGGGGAAAAGACGTCGTCGTCCGGGATGATCTCGGGGCCGCCCGACTTCTCACCGGTCTTCTTCTGGGCGCGTTTTTCGGCCTTGGCCGCGGCACGCTCGCGCCGCTGCTGCTCTCTCTGTCGCTTGACGAAACTGGCTTGCGGTCTACCCAACTCTCACCTCCGGAAACGTAACTGGATGATGCCACACAAAAACAGAAACGGGCAGGATCACTCCTGCCCGTTCCGGATGTAGGTCGACTTTTCAGTTAGACCGGGACGACGTTCGCCGCCTGAAGGCCTTTCGGGCCCTGCACGACATCGAACTCGACCGCGGCGCCTTCAGCCAGCGACCGGAAGCCGCCGCCCTGAATGGCCGAGAAATGGACGAACACGTCGTCACCCTTCTCGCTCGTGATGAAGCCAAAGCCCTTAGCGTCGTTGAACCACTTCACATTTCCAGATGTTCTCATTGAATCTCCTTTCTGTGTTGCCTCAGGAGATCCGTGCGACGTTTCTCGAGCTGCATATCACTTGTGTAGACTCAACCTAACCGGTCACCAGTGCTTCTAATTCCGTCCGGGTCAGCTTGCGTTCGCTTTTGCCGACTTCTTCGGCGCCGGCGCCGCCGGAGCCGCTTCCTCGGCCTTGCCGCCCTTGATCTGGGCGAGTGCGGCGCGATCCTTGACGCGCTGGGCCGTCCGGCGCTTCCTGGTGATCGCGGAACGCGCCTTTTCTCCATTGATCTTCGACATCGATGTTTCCTCCTGTGGACCGCAGTATCGCAGCCGGGATGTGTTCTTGCACTCAAAAGACCAGATGGAAAGGCGTGTACTGGTCGTGGAGGACGAGGACAACATCCGCTCGATGATGCGGACATTCCTCACCCGGCGCGGATTTGCGGTCGAGACCGCTGTCGACGGCCAGGAAGGCATCGAGCAGCTGGCCGACGCGAATTTCGACGTCCTGGTCCTCGATCTGATGATGCCCCGCGTCTCCGGTCTGGGCGTCCTTCAGTACCTCGACCGCGCCCATCCGGACATGATCAACCGCACCGTCATCGCCACGGCGTACACCGGCGCCCTGCCCGCCGATCAGCTCAAACGCGTCTGCCGCGTGATCCGCAAGCCGTTCCAACTGGAAGAGCTGCTCGACGCGATCGAGTCATGCGCCGCGTGACACAGTGACCAGCTCCTCCCTCGATTTCAAACTGCTGTTCGAATCCGCGCCCGGCCTGTATCTCGTGCTCGACCCCACCCTTCGCATCGTGGCCGTGAGCGACGGATACCTCGCCGCAACCATGACCCGGCGGGAGGACATCGTCGGCCGCAATCTCTTCGACGTCTTCCCCGACAATCCCGACGATCCCGACGCAACCGGCACACGCAATCTGAGAGCGTCGCTGGAGACCGTTCTCCGCACCGGCGAGCCGCACACGATGGCCGTGCAGAAGTACGACATCCGCCGGCCCGCGTCCGAGGGGGGCGGGTTCGAGGAGCGGTTCTGGAGTCCGGTGAACTCGCCGGTGATTGCCGGCAATCAGCTCACCCACATCATTCATCGCGTCGAAGACGTGACCGGCTTCGTCCGCCTCGACCGGGAGACGAAGGAACGCGAGCGGGCAAATGACGAGCTGCGCTCGCGAGCCGAGACCGTGCGCGCGGAGCTGTACCTGCGCACGCAGGCTCTCGAAGAGGCGAATCTGCGCGGATTCGTGGCCACGTCCAGCCGGGAGCTCGGCCTCATTCCGCGGGCGAATCTGTACCTGCTGCTCATGCAGGCGCCGGCCGCGGTCTGCATCGTTCGCGGCGCCGATCACATCCTCGAGCTGGTCAATCCCGTCTTTCAAAGCCTGACCGGTGGTGAGGAGCTTCTCGGCCGCCCGGTCGGGGAAGCACTGCCCGATGCGATCCGCGAGCTCGTCGTCGAGCCTCTCGATCGCGTGCTGACGACCGGCGAGTCGTGCGTGCGCAACGAGGTCGAGCTGCGCGAGGGGGCCTTCTTCACGCTGATGTACCAGCCGTTGCTCGGCGTCGACGGACTCGTGGAAGGGGTGGTCTTCTTCGGATTCGACATCTCTGACGAGGTGAAGTCGCGGCGGAAAGTCGAAGAGCTCGCGCGCGAGCTGCGCGACGCAAACCGCGCCAAAGACGAGTTCATCGCCATCATTTCCCACGAGCTCCGCACGCCCATGACCTCGATCCTCGGATGGACGCGCATGCTCGGCCTGGGCGGACTCGATGAAGAAACGCACCGCACTGCCCTCGACGCGCTGGAGCGAAGCACGCGTGCGCAGGCGAAGTTGATCGAAGACCTCCTCGACGAGTCGCGAATTGCCGCGGGAAAACTTCGGCTCGACCTTCGCGCCCTCGACCTCGTGACCGTCGTCCACGCCGCCGTGTCGATGGCCAAACCGTCGGCGGACGCAAAGGGCCTGGCGGTTTCCATCGAGCGCGATGGCGATCGCTACCCCGTCTTCGGCGATCCGCTCCGCCTGCAACAGATGATCGGCAACCTCCTCGGCAACGCCATCAAGTTCACGCATGAGGGCGGCCATGTGACCGTGAGGCTGCGGCAGGAAAACACGCGCGGGTTCATCGAGGTCATCGATGACGGCCGCGGCGTTCCGCCCGCGCTTCTGCCGCACGTCTTCGACCGTTTCCGCCAGGGGGACGATCAGCTCAGTGATCGCCAGAGCGGCCTCGGACTGGGCCTGGCCATCACCCGCCATCTGGTGGAGATGCACGGCGGCGAGGTGACGGCTGCAAGCGACGGCGACGGGCGCGGCTCGACGTTCACGATCAGCCTGCCCCTGCATCAGACCACGATGACCTCCGCGCAACTGATCGGACGCGATTCCGGGCGCGTGCGCCAGATGCCGCAACTCGCGGACGTCCGCGTTCTCCTCATCGAAGACGAGGTCGACAACCGCAACGTTCTGGCCACGGCGCTCAAGCAATGCGGCGCCGAAGTTCATTGCGCGGGAACGGCGGCGACGGCGCTCGATCTCATCGGGCGCTGGAAACCGGACGTCGTGATCTGCGACATCGCCCTCCCCGATCTCGACGGCTGCTCTCTGCTCGGCAAGCTGAGAGCCGTGCCGGAGCGGCGCGAGATTCCCGCGCTAGCCCTCACCGTCCTCGGCCGGCCGAACGAACAGGCGCGCATCACCGCGGCGGGCTTCCAGGTCTTTCGCCAGAAGCCGATCGACCCTGTCGATCTCGCGCATGAAGTGTCGCGCCTGGCGACGCTGCCTTAGCGTACGGCGGGCGTCCCGCCCGCATCCCGCGGAGCGTCCCGCTCCGCGGTCGAAGCGACGGCCGGGACGGCCGCCGCGAGCGCGCGAGACGCGCGCCGTACGTCAGTGCCCTTCGCTGACGATGCGTGACTTGCGCCGGTCGCGATGTCCTAGCTCGCACGAGGCCTTCACGTACGCCGCGAGTTGCACGATGTCGAACGGCTTGAAGATCACGGCGTTGACGACGGTCGGATCGAGGTTCTGCAGGAGCGAGCGCTCCGTGGCCGTGATGACGATGACCGTGTTCGGCTTCCGCTCCGGATGCTCGGCGAGCCAGGAGATCACTTCCCAGCCCGTGACGGTGGGCATCATGAGGTCGAGGACCAGGACCAGCCATTCCTGCCGCTGAAGCAGCTCCAGGGCTTGCTGTCCGTCGCTGGCGGTGGCGAGCTTCAGCCTGCGTCGCCGGAACGCCGCCGCCAGCAGATTGCGGATGGACGGGTCGTCCTCGGTCACCAGAACCGAACAGTTCTCCGTCACGCCCGTACCTCCTCGCGACTCAGGACACTGTCCACGATCGCGTCGAACTCCAGGAGATCGAATGGTTTGCGGAGAACCGCCGCGACCTTTACCGGCAACGCGCCGACGGACGCGATCTGGCACGCCGTGACCACGATGATCCGGTCAAGCAGCTCGGCGCGCTCACGCCAGAGGAGATCGAGCACTTCGTAGCCGCTGACGTGAGGCGTGAGCAGGTCGAGAAGGATGAGGTCGTACGTCCTGCGCCGGATCCGATCGATGGCTTCCTTGCCGGTCGCTACGCTGTCGACAGCCAAGCCGTGTCGGCTCAGCAACTTATCGAGAAGACCGCGAATCGCGCAGTCGTCCTCGCAAATGAGCACCCGTTGGCCGTTGCCCATGACTGCCTCTCCTTGTTAGCGCGGAGATCGGCAACAGAACGGTTACTGCAAATAATTTCAAGGAAGTCACACGCGGCGCACTTCGACCTGCATCTGGCCGCCGCGGCAGGGATAGGACTGCATGGTGATGAAGTCGCCCGCGCTGACTTTGCCGTCGCCATCCACGTCGATGTGGACGTAAATCGTCGGCCGCGCGCCCTCCTGGTCAGGGACGTCCAGCTCGGCAACCGCCACCGGCGCTCCCGTGGCAGTGCTCTGGACGGTTCCGGTCGTTTCGGCCATGACCGTGGACGGCGCGTCCTGCAGACCAGTCTCGAGGACGCGCACGAGCACCGGAGATCCCGCCGGCGGAGGATCTCCGCCGGCGGTGACGATTTCCACTCGAACGCGCATGGTCATTTGACTGCGATCGCTCTCGCCTGCTTGACGTCGGTGACGCCCTTGAACGCCTTCTCGATGCGCGTCCTGCAGAAGCGTGCGCATCCCCTGCTGCATGGCCAGGCTGCGCAGCTCGCTCGATGGTGGCCTTGTTCTGGATGGCTTTCTTCATCTCGTCGGTGCCGACCAGCAGCTCGTGCACGCCCATGCGGCCTTTGTAGCCGGTGTTGTTGCACTGCGGGCAGCCCTTCGGCTTGTACAGCATCAGTTCCGGCGAGTAGGTGATGCCGGTCGACGGCCAGTAGTCGTAGCCGTAGACCTCGATGATCTCCTCGAACTCCTCCGGGGTCGGGTTGTAGCCCTCCTTGCACTTCGTGCAGAGCACGCGGATCAGGCGCTGGGCCATGATGCCGAGGAGCGCGTCGGCGAAGTTGAACGGGTCGATGTCCATGTCCAGCAGACGGGTGATCGTCTCCGGCGCCGAGTTCGTGTGCAGCGTCGAGAACACGAGGTGGCCGGTGAGCGAGGCCTCGATGCCGATGGCCGCCGTCTCGTGATCGCGCATCTCGCCGACCATGATCACGTCCGGATCGGCGCGCAGGAACGAGCGCATGGCCGCGGCGAAGGTGAAGTCGATCTTCGGGTGCACCTGCACCTGGCGCAGGCCGCGCTGCGTGATCTCGACCGGGTCCTCCGCGGTCCAGATCTTCATGTCCACGGTGTTGATGAAGCCGAGGGCCGAGTGCAGGGTCGTGGTCTTGCCGGAGCCGGTCGGGCCGACGACCAGGGCGATGCCGTACGGCTTCTGCAAGCAGCGTCTTGAAGCGCGGCGAGGTTGCGGTCGCTGAAGCCCATCTTCTCGAGGGGCAGCGGTTTCGATGCGGCGAGGATGCGCATGACCACGTCTTCGTTCTGATTCGCGGTCGGGATGGTGGCGACGCGCAGCTCGATGGTCCCCTTCGAATACTTGAAGCGGATCTTGCCGTCCTGCGGCTTGCGCTTCTCGGAGATGTCGAGCTTGGCCATGATCTTGAGGCGCTGGACCAGCGCGTTGCGGTGCGCGCCCGGGATCTCCATGAACTTCTGGCAGTCGCCGTCGATGCGCAGGCGGATGCCGCACGGATGGCGCGGCCCCGTCGGGCTCGATGTGGATGTCCGAGGCGCCGCGCGCGTACGCCTCGATGATCAGCTGGTTCGCGAGCTTGACGATGCCCGAGTCGGTCTCGTCGAGCTCCGGCTCGTCCGGCTTCGGGTTGTCGTCGAGCTCGACCTTCTCCCCTTCGCCCAGCGAGTCGAGGATCTTGGCCCAGTCCGCGCCGTCGGCGGTCGAGCCATCCTGCTGGATCTGCTCGCCGTACGACAACGGCGATGTAGGCCATGATGTCGTGCTTCATCGCCACCTGGAACTCGTAGCGCGGCGCAAGGTTCATGGCCCGGATGCCGTCGATGCGGGTCAGGTCCTGGGGATCGTCGACGGCGATGACCATGCAGTCCCGGCTTGCGCTCGATCGGCGCGGCTCCGTGCTTCTTCCAGATGTCGGCGGTGACCCGGTCCCGCAGGTCCTGCGGGGATGGTCTGGACGCCGTCGAAGTTGAACCAGGGCACGGAGTAGTACGTGGCCAGCGAGCGGCCGATCTCATCGCGGGGGATGTTGCATGTCGTCGATGAGGACCTTCTCGACGTTCACGTTGTTCACCCGGGCGTTGCTGACGGCTGTGTCGAGGTCTTTCTCGGAGAGGACGCCCTTGTCGATCAGGACGCCGAACCGCGACGGCTTCGTCTGGCGCGTGACGCGGTGCTGGTTGTAGAAGGCGATGCCCAGGATTCGCGCGATTTCTTCGACGCCGTCCTCATCCTGTTCGGTGAAGGCAGGGCCGCGGCGCTTGTTGATCATCTGCACCACGCCGAGGAGGTATTTCTCGAAGAGGATCGGCACGGCGAGAACGGTGCGGGTGCGGAAACCGGTCTGTTTGTCCCAGCGCTGGTCGAACCGGAGGTTGGGATGGAACTTCTGGAGCTCGGCCGCGTCGTACGCGTCCTTGATGTTGATGGTCTTGCGGGCCAGGGCGGTGAAGCCGGCGATGGAGGCGAAGGACTTCGGGACCCGGATCTCCTTCGGCATGTCGCCGACCTTCTGCAGCGAGTACAGCTCCTGGTTCTTGGTGTCGATGGCGTAGATGGTCAATCGCTCGGCATCGAGGAGCTCGAGGATCTTGTCCTTCAGCGTCATCAGGATGTGAGGAATGGACTCCGCGGAGTTGATCTGGTTCGCGATTCCGGTGAGCTTCTTCCTGAATTCGAGCTCTCGCTCCATCGAGGAAGGCGCGGCCTGAACGGTCATCTTTGAGGTCTCCTGACTGGCCGGTAAACGACGAAAAAGAATAGCACGCGGTCCTGCGCGTCCCTCCGCGACGGGAAGCGCGTCGTCTCGCCAAAATGACCCGATGTGACCCAGGTCACACCGTGGCGTGGGACTTGCCCGTATCGGTTACTTCATGTCCGTCGCCGAAGTTGCAGCGAGCTCCATCCGCCTGCTGATCGTCGAAGACGACCTCGCCACCGCGACGCTCTTACGCGATCTCCTGGAATCGACGGCCTCGCCACCGATCGAGACGCGGCACGCGGCCAGTGCGTCTGCCGCATGCGAGATTCTCGAGCGCGGCGATG
This sequence comes from uncultured Acidobacteriota bacterium, assembly GCA_963822445.1. GTDB lineage: Bacteria > Acidobacteriota > Thermoanaerobaculia > Gp7-AA8 > Gp7-AA8 > QHVT01. The sequence goes on from CAWGHO010000001.1 coordinate 477,421, forward strand.
CCGACGTGGTGCTTCTGGACCTCGGCCTCCCCGACGCCCGTGACCTCGAAGCGCTCGAGCAACTGCGGCGCTGCAGGCCGGACATCCCTCTCGTGATTCTCACCGGCAACGGCGATGAGCGGACGGCGCTCGAAGCCCTGAATCATGGTGCCGAGGATTATCTGGTGAAGGCCACCGTCGACCGCGCGGGCCTGGTGCGATCGATCCGCTACGCGATCGAGCGCCACCGCAACGTGCGCGAGCTCGAATCCATGAAACGCCAGCTGGAGGACGCGAACGAGAGCCTCGAGCGGATGACCCTGCACGATCCGCTGACCGACCTGCAGAACCGCCGCGGCCTGCAGCAGGCGCTTTCGCGCGAGATCGAGCGCGTGCAGCGGTACGGCGAGGCCGTGGCCGTGCTGCTGATCGACATCGACGACTTCAAGCAGGTCAACGAGAAGCTGGGACACGCGGTCGGCGACGTCGCCCTGCAGGAACTTGCGCGGCGCATCCGCGGCTCCGTTCGCGGCGTCGACTGCATCGGCCGCCTCGGCGGCGACGAGTTCATGCTCCTCCTTCCGAACGTCGACGACACGTCCGAAGTCGTTCGCATCGCCGAGCGCGTTCGCCTCCTGATCGCCACGAGCCTCATTCAGCACACCGGCGGCACGATCTCGCTGACCGCGTCGATCGCCGTGCTCATGCTCACCACCGACACTCCGTCGGTCGATGAGCTGCTCGCGCGGATGCACGAGCTGCTATCGCGCGGAAAACGTGAAGGGAAGAATCGCGTCGTCTTCGAGCTGGGCAACTTCGACGACACCGACCGGCGTCAGCGCGCGCAGGCGGACATGTGCACGCACCTGGCGAAAGGCACTCATCTGCTGACCATCAAACAGCCGATCATCCGGCTGGCCGACGAGAGGCCGATAGCGTACGAGTTCCTGAGCCGCTACTCGAACGGCCACTTCGAAGTGCCGGACACGTTTTTCCGCGTCTGCGCCGAACGGAACATCCTCACCCTCGTCGACCACTTCTGCCTCAAGCGCGCGGTCACCGCCGCGAAGACGCTGCCGCCGTACCTGCGCTTCCACATCAACGTGTTCCCGTCAACGCTGCTGGCCATCCCCACCGAACATCTTCTCGCGTCGTTCCCGGCTGACATTCCCCGCGACACGTTTTGCCTGGAGATCAGCGAGCAGCAGATCATCGGCGACCCGTCGCATCTGCTCCCGCCGGTCACGGCGGCACGCAATGCGGGGTTGTTGATCGCCATCGACGACGTCGGCTTCGGCAGCAGTTGCCTGGAGAGCCTGATCGTGCTCGAGCCGGACGTGATCAAGATCGACAAGCGGTGCGTGATCGGCATCAGCTCCGACCCCAGCCTGCGCAAGCAGCTGAACCGCTACATCGGCCTCACCAGCGTCCTCGGCGCGGAGTTGGTGGCTGAAGGCGTCGAGAACGCGCAGGACCTGGCGGTATTGCGCGATTTCGGGATCGAGTACGCGCAGGGCTACTACTGGGGCCAGCCGGCGTAATTGCGGGCAGTGGGCAGCGGACAGTGGGCAGGCAGTCACTAATGTCAGGCGCGTTGCGCCGCCCGGAGCCGTGAGGGCGCGGCCGGGAAGTTCGTGCCGCAAGGCGCAGCAACCGACGCAGCGGCTCGTAGCCGCTAAATCCCCGTAACCCGCACGACTTCCTCGAAGCTCGTGATCCCCTCGGCCAGTTTGCGCAGCGCGCTTTGCCGCAGGGTGCGCATACCGCGCTTGATGGCCATGTCCTTGATCTTCAGGAAGTCTTCCTTGCGATCGATCATGTCCCGGATGGCGTTGTCGACCGGCAGGATCTCGAAGATGCCCGTGCGGCCGAAGTAACCGGTGTTGCGGCAGCGGATGCAGCCCGCGCCTTCCTTCACGATGATCCGCTTGCCCTGCGGCGCCTGCAGGTTGAGCATCCCCGCTTCTTCGATCGTCAGCGGCCGGTTGGTCTTGCAGTCGTTGCAGATCTTCCGCAGAAGGCGCTGGGCCATCGTGCCGATCAGCGACGACGAGATCAGGAACGGCTGGATGTCGAGATCCACGAGACGCGTGATCGAGGTCGCCGCGTCATTCGTGTGCAGCGTGGAGAAGACCAGGTGCCCCGTGAGCGCGGCCTGAATCGCGTTCTGCGCGGTCTCCGTGTCGCGGATCTCGCCGACCATGATGATGTCCGGATCCTGGCGGAGGATCGTGCGCAGCGCGGCGGCAAAGGTGATCCCGAGCTTGGTCTGGACCGCGGTCTGATTGAACTCGTCGGCCACCATCTCGATCGGATCTTCGATGGTGGTGATGTTGATCTCCGGCGAGGCCAGCGACTTGAGCGCCGAATACAGCGTGACCGTTTTACCCGATCCGGTCGGTCCGGTGACCAGGATGATTCCGTGCGGCCGCTTGATCCAGTCGGCGAACGTCTTCAGCTCGTCTTCATAGAACCCGAGGCCGCTGAGGTCGCGGATCATGATGTCCGGGTCGAAGATGCGCATGACCACCTTCTCGCCGAATGCCGTCGGAAGCGTGGAAACGCGCAGCTCGATCTCTTTTCCCTCGCGCTCGGTTTTGATGCGGCCGTCCTGGGGGCGGCGCTTCTCGGCGATGTCCATGCGGCACATCGTCTTGAGGCGCGAGGTGATGGCGAGGTTCACGAGCTTCGGCACGCGCTGGATCTCGTGCAGCACGCCGTCGATACGGAAGCGGATGTTGGCGTGCTCGCGCTTCGGCTCGATGTGAATGTCGGACGCGCGCGAGTCGTACGCGTGCTGCAGGAGGAAATCGACGGCATTGACGATGTGCGCGTCGCTGGTCTCGATCTCCGTGCCCGACTTGAGCTTGATGTACTGCTCGAGGTTGCCGAGGTCGATCGCGCCTTTGCTCAGGTCGCGCTCGGCCTTGGTGACCGACGCGCGGAAGCCGTACTGCTCGTTGATCACCCCCATCACGTCCGACTCCGACGCGACGACGATGTCGAGCTCCTGCTTGGCCATCGGCTTGTACGAATCGATGGCGCCGGTGTCGAAGGGGTTGACCACGGCCACGACGAGCTTTCCGTCGCGAACGGCGACCGGAATCATTTTGTGCCGCCGGGCGAAGGGGCGGGAGATCTTCGACTCGATCATCTCCACGTCGAGCTTGAGCGCGTCGATCTTGTAGAACGGCAGATGGGCGTCTTCGGCGATGAGACGCGCCATCAGAAAGTCGTCGATGCGCGTTCCGTTGCCGCTGGCATCGGTGAGGTTCATCGCCGCGATCACGCGGAACGGACTGCCGTCCTCATCGGACCGCGATTTGGAGCTGCGAGCCAGCGTGCGGAAGTGACGGTCCGCCGCTTCGATGTCGGCGCGCTGGCGCTCGTCGACGAAACCCGCCCCGCGAAGAAGATCACCGAGATACGAGACCGTAATCTCGCGCGCGGACTTGGGGATGGGGATGTTGGTGACCGTCATGGTGAAGGCAGAAAGCAGAAGGCAGAAGTCAGAAGGGCAGAACTGAGAATTTCATGCGATTGTACTTCTGCCCTCTGCCTTCTGCCCTCCGCCTTTCAGTGGACCTCCAGCAAAAATCCCTTGAGGTACTCCCCTTCCGGGCAATACAGCGACACCGGATGATCGGGCCCGGCCGTGAGCCGGCGCACGATCGAGACGCGCCGTCCCGCATCGACCGCAGCCGCGAAGATCACCTTCTGAAACAGGTCGAGGGACATGTGACCCGAGCAGGAGAACGTCATCATCAATCCGCCCGGCTCGGCGAGACGCATCGCGTGAAGGTTGATGTCTTTGTAACCGCGCGCCGCGCGATCGACTTCGCCGCGCGATTTGGCAAAGGCCGGCGGGTCGCAGACGATCAGGCCGTACTGCTCGCGATGCTGCCGTACCCACTGGAAAGCGTCAGCGACGGTGAGCTCCGCCTCGGAATTGTTCAGCGCATGGTTTTCGCGCGCGACTTCGATCGCATCCTTCGACACATCGACATTCGTCACCGACGCGGCTCCGCCCGCCGCCGCATACACGCCGAACGCTCCGGTGTACGAAAACAGATTGAGGACGCGTCGTCCCGATGCGAGTGTTCCCGCGAGCCGGCGGTTTTCGCGCTGATCGAGAAAGAAGCCTGTCTTCTGCCCTTTGCCCGCGTCCACGCGAAATGCAAGGCCGCTTTCGAGAATGCGCACCGGCTCGACCGGCTCTTCCTCGGTCGGCAGCCGCTCGATCTCCCGCACTGGAAGATCGTTCTTGAAGTGGATGGCGCGCGGCGCGAGGTCGCGCTCGAGCGTCTCCACGATCAGCGGTTTGATCAGCTCCACGCCGCGATTGGCGATCTCGACCACGAGGAGGTCGTCGTAGCGATCGATCACCAGACCGCTGAGCTCATCGCCGTCAGCGTGGACCAGCCTCGCGCAGTTCGTCGTTTCGTCGAGGATCGGCCGGCGACGCGCGATCGCCCGCGTCAAACGCGCAGCAATCACATCCGCGGTCAGCTCTTCTTCACCGAACGTGAGCGCCCGCAACCGGATCTGCGAATGACGCGAGTAAAAACCCGAGGCGATGCGCGTGCCTTCGCCGTCCACCAGATCGCCGATGGCCGCGTCTTCGGGCCCCTTTTCGGTGTGAATCGCACCGGCGAAGATCCAGGGATGGCGATTCGCGACGACACGCTCTTTTCCGCGTTTCAGAACAAGCGTTCGCCTTTGTTTCGAATCGAACACGTTCGGAAGGTTGGTCATCGGTATAATCGCCGCCATGCCATCGCTGGCGACCAAGCAGTTCCACACCCAGTGCCAGGAAGAGGTCTACCGGCAGGTGAAGTCGTACCTCGATGAGCTGGTGGACGAGCACTTCGATGACGCATCGCACTGCGACTTCTATCTCAAGTACGGCTCGACCGTGCTGGAGATCTCGATCGATCCGTACGAGGAAGACGACGCGGTCATCGAGATCCTCGCCTTCTGCGTGCAGGGTGCCGACCCCACGTTCGAGCTGATGCAGGAGCTGCTGCTGCTCAATGCCGAGGTGCCGCTGGGGGCGTTCAGCGTGGTCGGCAATGACATCTACTACTCGCACTCGTTCCTCGGCCGCCGCCTCCGTCCGGAGCAACTGATCGCCTCGCTCGACAGCGTGGCCAGCATCTCCGACCTCTACGACGAGCGCCTCGTTGCCAAGTACGGCGGCGAGACCGCGCTGGAGCGTATCCGCAGCAATGCGGACATCGGCCGCGCCGCCGCCGCTCACGCGCAGAACAACTGACCGAGCGAAGCGAGTGTCATCCTGAGCGCAGTCGAAGGATCTACGGCACATCGATTGCTCTCTAAAGCCGTAATGACGACTCGAATCGGAGCCGCAGCGGCGATTCTCACACTCGCGCTCGCTTCCACCGCCTGCACCGGCGGCAGCGAGACGAATGCCGCAGAAGAGGCGCCGAAAGCCACGACCGCAGCTGTTGCGGCCCAGGAGAAGATCGACGCGCGGCGCGAGCTCGAATCGATCAGCCGGGCCATCCCCATCTATCACGGCGCCCAGTTCAATCCCGACCTCAGCAAGCGCGACGAGATCACGATCCGCAATCAGTTCGGCCCGAATGCCGAGGTCTACACCCTGGCCACGGACGACTCGTTCCCCCAGGTCTTCCACTACTACACGACCTACCTCGGCCAGTTCGGCGGATATCAGCCCCAGGACACCTATCCCCCGAAACAGCAGAACTGGCGCAATCTCGAGGTGCAGCTCAATCAGGCCATGCAGGACCCCTTCATCCCCGGCCAGGGCATCGATCCCACCGGCCGCCAGGTGACCCTGCAGATCGCGGAGACCGAGGCCGAGCCGAAGACGGTGATCCGGTACGTGGTGACGCCGTATTCGCCGCCGGCGGCCGCGCCGCCACCCCCGGTTGCCGCAGTGACGACTCCGGCGCAGACACAGCCTGTGACACGATAGAGGCTCAAAGGCGCAAGGGCTCAAAGGCGCAAAGCTTTGAGCCTCTGAGCCTCTGAGCCTCTGAGCCTTTGAGCCTTCATGTTTTCCCGCATCCTCATCCCCACCGACTTCTCGACCGCTTCCGAGTGGGTCTTCGACGATGCCGTGCGCATTGCCGGCGCGTCGGGGGCGGAGATCGTCATCCTCCATGTGCGCATGACGCGCACTTCGCATCCCGACGAATTGCGCTTCCCCGCCGACGCGTCGATCTACGAGTATGCCGAGCAGCAGGAGCTCGATCGCCTTCGCGATCGCGTGCGGCGCGCCAACGCGACCGTCGCCACGCGGCTGATCGTGCGGCAGGCGCCGGATCCGGGGCATGAGATCTGTCGGACTGCCGAGGCGGAGAACGTGGACCTCATCGTCATCGCCACGCACGCGCGGCATCACGTCTCCCACCTGTTCATCGGAGCGACGACCGTGGCCGTGATCGAAAACCCTCCTGCACCGGTGCTCGCCATCCGCTACGGAATTCGCAAGCGATCCGAGCTTCATCGCGTGATCGTGCCGGTGCATTTCGAACAGACCTCGCGCGCCGCGCTGGAGCTCGCGACGCGCATGAACCTCGAAGTACAACTCGTGATCGTCTGTGATGAGAAAGACACGGCGCGCGCCGAAGCTCACTTGCGGTCGCTCGATATCCCGAGCGCCACGACGCGCGTGATCCAGGGCGACGATGCTCACAAGGAGATCGTCCGCTACGCCGCGAAGTCGGACGTCGACGCGATTTTCCTGAACGCCGCGAAAGAACCGACCGAGGGGAAGCTGGACATCATTCGCCACGCGCCGGTGCCGGTCATGGTCGTTCCGGCGTAGTGCGCATCGTCTCGATCAGCTCTGCAACGCTCTCGAATCGCTCCTCCGCCTTTTTCGAGAGCGCGCGCTCCAGCGCGTCGGACACGTGCTGCGGGATGTCGGGGACGACTTCGCGGATCGGCGGAAACGGCACTTCCGTGTGGCCCCGGACGACGGACGCCAGATCGGTCGAGCGTCCGAGGGGATGTTCGCCGGCGATCAGTTCATAGGCGATCAAAGCGAGGCTGTACTGATCGGATTTCGGATCGGCGTTCTTCCCGCTGAGGACTTCCGGCGCCATGTACATGAGCGTCCCGACGACGCCCGCGCTGTGACCCGATTGCACGAGCGTGGCCTCGTCCTCACCGATCGGGCCTGTGAGCTTGGCCAGGCCGAAATCGAGCACGCGCGGCGCGAGGACCGAGTGCGAGCGCACGATCATGATGTTCTCCGGCTTGAGATCGCGATGGACGACGCCGACTTTGTGAGCCGCGTCGACGGCCTCACCGACCGGCGCGAGGATGCTCAACGCGGCGCCGAGCGGCTGCGGCCCCGAGGCGATCGTCTTTCGCAGCGTGTCGCCGTCGAGATACTCCATCACAAGGTACGCGTGGCCCGAGGGCAGCACCCCGAAGTCGTGAATGGTGACGATGGCCGGGTGCTTGAGACGCGCGACGATCCGCGCTTCGCGCTCGAACCGAGTGCGCATCGAAGCACTGCCTACCAGATGCGCGAGGAGCACTTTGATCGCGACCGGCCGGTTGAGCCGCTTCTGCGTCGCGAGATACACCGACCCCATTCCGCCGCGTCCCAGAAGCCGCGTAACGACGTACTTCTCCTCGATGACGTGCGGCACGCCCGATTCGGAAACGAGATCCTGCTGATCGAGCTCGCACTTCACCGCGTCCGGCGCGTAGCAGCGGTCGCAGCGCGGACAAAGCCGGACGACGTCGCTCATCTGCAGATGGACCGGCGCAGGCGTCGGCGGCGACCAGACCAGCGACGGCGAATGCTTGAGCCGCGTGTAATCGAGGGTGAGCGCGAGCTGCCCGCCCAGCATCCGCAACAGCTCGCGATCCTCACCCCCGTACGGCTCCTCGGACATCCGCTCGCCGAGCACCATCACGCCGGCGAGCCGGCGATCGATCAGGAGCGGCACGATGAGATGCGCGTCGGCGAGTCGCAGCCACTCCCGTTCCTCGTCGGACAGCCGTTGCAGCAACACTTTGGTCTGCCGCCCATGCACGTCCAGCGGCTCCTCGTCGTTCGCGAGCAGTGCGGCGAGCGTTCCGTTCGCGCTCAGCGGTGGGACGTCCGCCGGTACCTCACCGCGATGAAAGCCGCGATGCAATTGGGCGCCCTCCGGATCGAGCGGCCAGAGGGAGATGTGTTTCGGGTGCAGGGCTTTGTCGATCTCATCGAGCGACGCGCGAGAGATCGCGAGCACGTCCGATCCGCCGCGCACGATCGATACGACGTGCAGGAGCAGGCGCCGGGCGTCGTACTGCTCGCGGAAGAAGCGGCGATCGAGCGCTTCGAGGAGGCGGTTGCGATAGCGGATGACAGCGATCAGCGGAAGGATGAGCAGCAGGTAAACGCCGGGCGTGGCGATCAACAGGTCCGCCAGCGAGTCGCGACGATGACGGTACAGGAAGAACGCCAGGCCGAGGATCGGCAGCGACATCAGCACGAGCAACGTGCTGCGAGCCAGCGCGTACTGCAGGCTGCGCCGCACCAGGACGCGGATGTTGTACATGCGGTGCCGGACGACCGCGTACGCGTAAAGAGCCGAGCCGATCGCCGTCGCCGGCATCTGCAGGAGCCGTGAGACCTGGCTCCAGCCGAAGCCGAGGTTCAGGGTGTTCACCGTGTAATCGAAGATGAACGCGCCGGCCCCAGGCAGCAGCGACAGGAAAACGAGCTTCACGCGGCGGCGCGCATTCGCGTCCTCCATGCGCCGAAAGCGCACCACCAGGATGACCAGCGACGCGAGCAGGAGCAGCGCGCCGGTCGGCGAATACGCGTCCGTCCACGGTAATGGCGCACGTCCCACATTGCCGCGGAGTCGCTCGAAGCTGTGGGCGACAATTTCGATGAACGTCGGAATCACTGCGATGTAGGGCAGCCACTCCCACCACCGCCGCTTCTCGGACCGCTCGCTCGGGAAGATCAGCGCGAAGTGCACGACCACGGAGAAGAAGAACGACGCGAAGGCCGCGTCGATCAGCACCAACGGGACCCGCAACGGCTCCGGAATCGCACGCCACACGATCCCGAAGCCGGAGAGGTTGAACATGAACATGCAGCCGGCCCAATAGACCAGCGACATGGCCGAGATCCGCGCGTCGCGATAGTCCGGCCGCAGGAGCAGCAGCGCGACGCCGAGGCTGATCATGAAGACGTGCAGCGGATAGGAGAGGTAATTCGCGATCGCCGAGACCGTCCGCGCGCCGCCCGCGCGGAAGCTCCGCCAACGGAGTGTGTTGTTCGCGACGGTCGTGATCCGCAGTGTCTTCGTCGTGCCGTCGCGCTCGATCACCACCGGCACCGTGTCGCCTGCTTTCACGAAGTAGAGAGGCACGACCTCGACGCCGACGGGATGTCCGTTGAGCGAGACGATCGTGTCGCCGACCTTCAGACCCGCCTCTTTCGCCGGACCGTCGGCGGTGACGTGCAGGACTTTGCCGGTGCTACGCGCGTACTCGGCGCCGATCGTCGGGCGCGTGGTGAGACTGTAGAAATTGAGCGTGAGAATCGCTGTAGCGACGATGACCTGTGCCCAGCAGAACATCACCAGCGGACGCGTTTTCATCTCTGGATGGGGACCTGTCCCGATTGTACGATGCGGCTCATGAGCAACGAGTTACGGATCCGCGCCGCGACCGAGGAGGACGTCCCGCTGATCCTCCGCTTCATCCGCGAGCTGGCGGAGTACGAAAAGCTGCCGCACGAATGCGTGGCCACGGAAGATTCGGTGCGATCGACGCTGTTCGGCACTCCCCGCTTCGCCGAGGTGCTGATCGGTGAGATCGACAGAGAGCCGGCCGGTTTCGCGCTCTTCTTTCACAACTACTCGACCTTCCTCGCGCGTCCGGGCATCTATCTCGAGGATCTGTACGTCCGCCCCGAGTGTCGCGGGAAAGGCTACGGCCGGGCGCTGCTGGTTCGGCTGGCGGAGATCGCGCGCGAGCGAAATTGCGGCCGTCTGGAATGGGCCGTTCTCACCTGGAACGAGCCCGCCATCCGCTTCTACAAAAGCCTCGGCGCGCGCCCGCTCGATGAGTGGATTACGTTCCGCCTGACCGGGAAAGAGCTGGCCGATTTGGCCGTGTTATCCTCGACGGCCTCACCTGACGTGCGGGGTTAGCTCAGCGGTAGAGCATCTCGTTTACACCGAGGGGGTCGGGGGTTCGAATCCCTCACTCCGCACCAACCCCCAATCACCACCAACGCTTGAAGTTCTTCGGCTTCCGCGCGGGCGCTTCCGGCGTCGTGACGGTCGACGACTGCTCCGATCCTTTCGGCACGCGCACCGTCACGCTGCTTTCGCTTGCGTTGCCTGAGAAGTCAGTACAGCGAACGTGAACGAAGTACAGCCGCTCGTCACCGTCGTCGCGTTCCGCGCGCAGTTCCAGGCTCAGATCCGACACGAGGTTGAAGTCGTCATCGAGAGTCTGGTTGGACGTCACGTCGAACACGGCACAACGGGGCATCGGATCGACGACGTCGCTGGCTTCGACAGTCACCGTCACAGTTGCGAACTTGCTGTTCGGCGGCGAGAGCTCGTCCGGCGTCGCCTTGACGTTGGAGATCATCGGTGAAAGCGAATCGACGACGGTGACGTCGAAGTCATCCTCGGCGTTATTGCCGAGATCGTCCGTCGCGACGCAATGAACCGTCGTCGTTCCGAGCGGGAACGTCGAGCCGGACTGCGGATCGCGTGTGATGTCCGGATCCGGATCCGACGTTCCGCCGGCGGTGACAGTGAACGTGACCATGGTGCCGTCGCCACTCTCCGCTTCCGCAACCACCGCATCCGGCACGTCGATCACGAGCGTCTCGGCCGGCTTGTCTTTCGGTACGCGCACCGTGACGCTGCTCTCGCTTGCATTGCGCGAGCTGTCGGTGCAGCGAACGTGAACGAAGTACAACCGCTCCTCGCCTTCGAGCTCAGCGCGCAGTTCGATGTTCAGATCCGACACCAGCTTGAAGTCGCCGTCGATGGTCTGGTTCGACGTTACGTCGAACACCGCGCAACGCGGCATCGGATCGACGAAATCGCTCGCTTCGACCTTGATCGCCACCGCCACGAATTCGTTGTTCGGCGGCGAGAGTACGTCCGGCGTCGCGGTGACGCTGGAGATCGCCGGCGACACCGTGTCGGCGACGGTGACGGTGAAGGCGTCCTCGGCCGTATTGCCGAAGTCGTCTTTCGCTACGCAATGAACCGTCGTCGTGCCGATGGGGAAGTTCGAGCCCGACTGCGGGTTGCAGGTGATTTCAGGATCCGGATCCGAGGTTCCGTGTGCGGTGACGGTGAACGTCACCACGGCACCATTCGCCGTCTCTGCTTCCGCGGTGATCGGATCGGGAACGTCGATCACGAGTCTTTGCTCGTCGCTCGTGACTTCGACGGTGAACGTCCCCGTGCCTGTGTTGGCAGACGAATCGGTAGCGCTGCAGGCGACAGTCGTCTTGCCGATCGGGAAGCGCGACCCTGACGCAGGATTGCACGTCACCTGGAGATTGCCATCGATCGTGTCCGTGGCAGTGGCTTCGAACGTCACGACGGTGCCATCCGGTCCATCGGCGCGCACGACGATGTCCTCGGGCACAGTGACGATCGGAATCCCGACGTCGTAGATGAAGATCGACAACCCGCCCTCGGCGCGCTCGCCGAACGAGTTCGTGGCCACGCAACGCACATGCGTGGTTCCCAGCGGGAACACCGAGCCGGAAGGCGGTTCGCAGGTGACCTGCGGATTCGGATCCCTTCCGCCGTAGGTCTGAACCTCGTACGTGACCTTCGCGCCTTCCCTGCTCGTCGCGACCATGGCGATCGGGTCCTGCCCAAGGATCATGAGCCGCTCAGGCTCGGGATCGAAGACCTTGAACGTCGCCGGGCCGGAGTCGCCTGTCGGCCCGCCGAGCACGGTCACGCTGTACGTCCCCGCCGTGACGGCCACCTCGGTAGGCACCCAGACGTCGACTTTGTCGCCGCTGGCGGCACTACCCTCGACCTCGATCTCACCCGCGGGGCCGGAAAAACGCACCCGATCGCCGAGCTCGGTTCCGTAGATGATCAAGAGTCGTTCACCGCTGTTCACTGCGATCGTGTCGGGGTCGATGAGGCGAATCGTCCCAGCCGTTGCAGTTGATGCCGCGAGGATCATGAGAAGGCCGAACGCGACGTTCTTCATCATGGGCGGTGGCTCCTTGGGGTCAGGCGTGTCCGGCAGCAAAACGCGGGCCGGAGCGAGGTAAGATCGCGCCTCTTCATGTTCCTCAAGCGCAAGGCGCGCCTTCTCCTGCTCGACGATGACCCCTCCATGCAGCGCCTGATGGCCGCTCTCCTGCGTCGCGACGGTCATCGCGTCGATGTCGTCAGCGAGGCCGCGCAGGCCATCGAGAAAATCGGCCGCTACGCGTACGACGTGCTGCTGCTCGACATCATGACTCCCACCGAAGGCGGCCTCACCGTGCTCAGGCATCTGCGCAAGACAAAGCCGGAGTTGATGAAGCGGGTCCTGCTCGTGACCGCGTCGCCCGACTCGATTCTCAAAGGCGTGAGCGGCGACGTCTTCGGAGTCGTGCGCAAGCCGTTCGAGGCCGAGGAACTGATGACGGCGATCCGCAAGGTCGTTGCGAGTTGAAGCTGACGCTTCTCCCCGAGCGTCTCGCCGTTTGCAGACTGCCCGCGGATTCGATGTTGCCGCCGTGGCCAACCGGCGAATTCATCTCCATCACGCGAACGCCGGACGAACTGTCGGTGGTCTGTGAAGAATCAGCAGTGCCCGATGACGTCGTGGCTGAGCGCGGGTGGCGCGCGCTGCAACTCGAAGGTCCGATCCCGTTCGACGTAACCGGCGTCGCGGCATCGCTGACGGCGCCGCTGGCCGCGAAGGGCATCAGCCTTTTTCTGATCTCGACTTACGACACCGATTGGCTGCTCGTGAAAGACGCGGTGCTAGACCGCGCGATCGCGGCGCTCGGAACCGCCGGCTTCGACATCGCGGTCCCGCCGCGGCGCGGTTGAGCTTCGCACGCAGCTCGAGATCAGGTCGACCAGCTGGGGCACGTTGACCGGCCGCCGCAACACGATCTGCACGATCTCCACATCCAGCGACCGCGCCGCCTCGACCGTCCCCGCCAGAACCAGCACGATCGGCCGTTTCGCGCGCTCCATCGCCGCGATCCTGCCGACGACCTGCTCGATTCCGCGCGAGGCCAGCTCGACGTCGGCGATCACCAGACCATACGGCGCGTCGTCGAGCTTCTGGAGAGCGTCCGCAGCCGTGCCGACGCAATCGGAAAAGACGTCGAAATCCAGAAGACGGCCATAGAGCCGTTGCCGCAATTCGGCGTCCGTGTCAGCTATCAGTACTCGTGAAATCAGTGGTGCTTCCTGTCTTGTCCGCCGTGGGATACAAATAACCTGCCAAACCGCACAGCCCGGTGTGCACCTACCCCGTGACGATGCCCGGCGGCGCCGTCGCCGAAAACGATCGTTTGTAGATGTCGATGATCGCCATCAGGAACGAAAAGACCAGCGGCCCGATCACCAGACCGACGAATCCGAACGCCTGCATGCCGCCCAGGACCGCGAACAGAAGCGGAATCGCGGGAAGCTGCGCTTTGCCGCGCATCGCCCACGGCCGGACGACGTTGTCGACCAGCGACACCGGGATGGCACCCCACAACGCGAGAAAGATCGGCTGCCACCAGCCGCGGTCGCCCATCGACGCGGAGATGGTCAGGTAAATCGTCGCCGGGACCCAGACCGCGGCCGCGCCAACCATCGGAATCAGCGAAAGCAGCGCTGCAACCGCGCCCCAGAATCCGGCACCCGGAACCTGGGCGATGCCCATCCCGACGCCGGTCATGATCCCCTGCGCCAGCCCGGTGAAAAGCTGACCGCGGAAGGTCGCGTCGATCACGTCCTTGAATCGCGCGCGAAACTCCGCGTCATACCGTTTTGGCAGCGGCGACAGAATCGATAACTGGTCGACGATCTCCTCCCCTTCGACATAGAAGAAGTACATCGAGAGCAACACCAGCACGAAGCCGAGGAACATGCCCGCCAGGCCGCCGACGAGCGCGCCGCCGTGACGCGCGACCCAGCCCGGGAACTGGCGGATGGCCGGCAGGAACATGCGCTCCGGGCTCAGTGTCGCCGGATCGAAATTCGGCGCGATGCGTTTCACCCATTGCAGATGCTGCGCGAGGTCGATCCGCCTGACCATCGCCTGCGCTTCGCCCGATTGCAGTTTCTCGACGACGACGTTGGCCTGTTGCACGAGCATCACCCCGAGAATCAGTGCGGGGATGACCAGCACGATGGTGATGCCGAGGAGCATGAGCAGCGCCGCACGAGGCGAGCTGCCTTTCTGCCTCGCCCGTATGCGCTGGAACGTCGGGAACGTCAGCGTCACCAGAATCGCGCCGATCAGGATGGCCGTGATGAACGGCCAGATGATCATGAACGCGGCGTAGAGCAGCAGCAGCGCCAGCAGCCCGAAGAAGATCACCCCCGCGAGCCGCCATTGCGGCTTGCGCTCCAGATGGGTTTCAGACAGCTCACCGGTTTCGATCACGGACGCCTCCTTCGAATGCTTCCCGCCGCGCAGCGCTCGTGATCGCGCCGACGAGCGGGTTCTTCACTTTTCGTTCCGCGGACACTGCGTAAAACCGTTCCCGCACCGCCGGCAGCCGCCCGACGACGCGCACACCATACTGACTTTGAATCTCGTCTTCGATGACCGTCGGCGCGGGAAAGATACCGATTCCGCCGCGGCCGAAGGCGGTCATCAACGCCAGATCGTCGAACTCGCCGACGCGGCGCGGCTCGATCGCGTTCGCATCGAGAAAGAGCTCGAGCGCGCGGCGGATCTGTGTCGCTGCGCCGGGCAGCAACAGCGGTGCGCCGGCAAGCGACCGAGGAAAGTCGTTCTTCACGCTGTTCGCGAGCGTGGCCGTGCCGAAGAAGGTCGTCCCGCTTTCGCCGAGGAAATGGTTGAACGCGCGAATCGGTGTCGCGGACGCGGGAGCATCGGTGAGTACGAGATCGACTTCGTGCTGGCCGAGGAGGTTCAGCAGCGTTTCCGGGGAGCCTTCGCGGCAGACGATCTCGATGGCCGCGCCGCCTGCGAACGCCGGCCGCAGGATGCGATAGGCCACGAGCTTGGGGACGACGTCGGCGATGCCGACGGTGATCCGCGACGGCCGGCCCGTGGGGCGATCGCGCAGGGTGTCGCGAAGCTCGCGGCCGAGCGCGAAGATCTCGTCGGCATAGCGCAGGGCGATTTTTCCGGCCTCGGTCAACGCCAGCCCGCGGCCCGATTTCGCGAACAGGCTCTCGCCCAGCGATCCCTCCAGCACCTTCAACTGCGCGCTGATGGTCGGTTGGGTCAGGTTGAGTTTCTTCGTTGCCGCGGCGATGCTTCCCTCCCGGGCCACGACCCAGAAGTAGAAGAGGTGGTTGTAGTTGAGCCACTCCACACTCATAGAATAATTCAATTCGTTACGACGAATCTATCCATCTGATCTATGAATGTGGATGAGCCGCCGGCGGTTATCCCCGACGCTATGAAGAACCAGATCCGAACCATCCTCCTCCTCGGAGTCCTCTCCGCGATCCTCATCGGATTCGGAGCGCTCCTCGGCCGGCAGTGGGTCGCCACCTTCACCATCCTGGCGATGGTCATCAACTTCGCCGCCTACTTCTGGTCGGACAAGCTCGTTTTGCGCATCCATCGCGCGCAGCCGGTGAGCGAGGCCGACGCACCGCGGCTTTACGCGATCGTCCGGGAGTTGGCCATGCGCGCGCAGATTCCGATGCCGCGCGTTTATCGCGTCGCCTCGCCGCAGCCGAATGCCTTCGCCACGGGACGCGATCCGGAACATGGC
Source organism: uncultured Acidobacteriota bacterium (assembly GCA_963822445.1). Taxonomy (GTDB): domain Bacteria; phylum Acidobacteriota; class Thermoanaerobaculia; order Gp7-AA8; family Gp7-AA8; genus QHVT01. The sequence continues at coordinate 493,322 of CAWGHO010000001.1, forward strand.
GTCGTCGCCGTGACCGACGGCATCCTGCAGATCCTCAACGAGCGCGAGCTGCGCGGCGTGCTCGCGCACGAGATCGGTCATATCCGCAATCGCGACATCCTCGTGTCGACGATCGCGGCCGCGGTGGCCGGGGCGATCGCGTACATCGCGAACATGCTGCAATGGACGGCGATCTTCGGCGGCGCGTCCGATGATGACGGTCCCGATCCGATCGCCGCGCTGGGCCTGGCGATCATCGCGCCGATCGCGGCGACGATCGTTCAGCTGGGGATCTCGCGTTCGCGCGAATATCTCGCCGATGAAACCGGCGCGGGACTCTGCGTCGATCCCGAGGGGCTCGCGTCCGCGCTGGCGAAACTCGAGCACGCAGCGCAGGTCGTGCCGCCGGCGACGGCCGCGCCCGCGACAGCGAGCCTGTTCATCGTCAACCCGTTCGCGGGCACTCGCGGGCTCGCCAATCTCTTCTCCACCCATCCTCCGATGGCCGAGCGCATCCGCCGGCTGCGCGCGATGCGTCTCGGGCGGGTGGTCTGATCGATGGAGACCATCGCCACACCGCTGCTCTGGACGGTCTTCAGCGTCTTCGTCCTGGGCATGCTGGCGCTCGACCTCGGCGTCTTCAGCCGCAAGCCGCATGAAGTTCATCATCGCGAGGCGCTGACCTGGAGCGGCGTGTGGGTCGGCCTCGCGCTGGTCTTCAACGGCTGGATCTACCTGCGATTCGGGAGCGGCAAGGCCCTCGAGTTCCTCACCGGCTACGTGATCGAGAAGGCGCTGTCGGTCGACAACATCTTCGTGTTCGTCGTGCTCTTCAGCGCGTTCGCGGTGCCGAAGATCTACCAGCACCGGGTCCTGTTCTGGGGCGTCATCGGCGCGATCGTCCTGCGCGCGATCTTCATCGTTCTCGGCGCGGCGCTGCTCGAGCGCTTTCACTGGGTGATGTACGTCTTCGGCGCGATCCTGATCTTCACCGGGCTTCGGCTGATGATCAAAGCGGACGTCGAGCCGCATCCGGAGCGGAACCCGATCTATCGCGGCCTGCGGCGCCTGATTCCGGCCGTGCCGGAGTACGACGGCAAGAAGTTTTTCGTGATCAGGAACGGCCGCCGCTTCGCCACGCCGCTCTTCCTGGTGCTGCTCGCGATCGAGGCGACCGACGTGGTGTTCGCTGTCGATTCGATTCCGGCGATCTTCGCGGTCACGACCGATCCGTTCATCGTCTACACCTCGAACATCTTCGCCATCCTCGGCCTTCGCGCGATGTATTTCCTGCTGGCCAACGTGATCGACCGCTTCCACTGCTGAAGTACGGCCTCGCGCTGGTGCTGCTGTTCGTCGGCACGAAGATGGTGATCGCGGAGTGGTACAAGATCCCGATCGTGGTCTCGCTGGGCGTGATCGCCTTCATCCTGGCCGGCTCGGTGGTCGCCTCGCTGCTATCATCCGCGCCGCTTGCAAACGAGGGAAACGACGCTTCCGGGAGTGATGATCCTCGAGCCGGCGGTCTTCGGTGACGACCGGGGCTGGTTCATGGAGACGTTCAACGCCGCGAAGTTCGCTGACGCGGGCCTGCCGGCGGAGTTCGCGCAGGACAACCACTCGAAGTCGCGCCGCGGCGTCGTGCGCGGCCTGCATTACCAGTTGCACGAGCCGCAGGGAAAGCTGGTGCGCTGCGTCCAGGGGTCGATCCTCGACGTGGCCGTCGACATCCGCCGCAACTCGCCGCATTTCGGGAAGTGGACCGGTGTCGAGCTCACGGCGGAGAACAAGCTCATGCTTTGGGTCCCGCCGCGCTTCGCCCACGGCTTTTCCGTCCTGAGCGAGACGGCGGAGGTGATCTACAAATGCACGACGCTCTGGCATCAGCCTTCGGACCGTTCGCTTCTGTGGAACGACCCGGCGATCGGGATCGACTGGCGCGTTTCGGCTCCCCTCCTCGCCCCGAAAGACGCCGCCGCCCTCCCCCTGTCCGAGGCGGAGATTTTCGAGGGTTGACACCCCCCCACCCCCCGGTTACGATGCGCCGCTCCTCGGGGAATGCACCTCCCACCCTCCCCGGTTAGCAAGTTTTCCTACGACGCGGGGTCGTAGTTCAGTTGGTTAGAACGCCGGCCTGTCACGCCGGAGGTCGCGGGTTCGAGCCCCGTCGGCCCCGCCAATCTAAAGCACTCACCAGCCGCCACTTCGGCGGCTTTCGTGTTTTCAGAGGGTTGCGCTTAGAAAGTTGTAACTCGCAAGCTGACTCGCAAGGTCGCGATTCTCGGACGCGAAAACCTGCACGGAAACCGCCGCGAAAGCGCGCGATGTTTCACAAATCGCAGCGAGTGTTCCACGGAAAAAAAGCGTCAAAGCCGCTTCGGAAATCGGCCGGCGATCGGCGGCGGAACGTGCGGCCGGAGCGATGCGAGAGAGAGCGCGCCGCTAACGCGCGCTGACTGCCGCTGAAAGCGCGAACGGCGCACACCCGAAGGTGTACGCCGTTCCCCTGCGCGCGGCGGCTGGCGAGGCGGCAGGGCGTCACGCCAGCGACTCCTGAATTTTGGCGCATGCGTGGCGTAGTTGGTGAGGATCAAGCGACCCTGTGCGGCTTCGACGTAGACCTCTACCTCGATGCTGAAGCCGTGCTGCTTGAGCCAGTGGCCCGACAGGCGCAGCAAAGGGACGGTCTCACCGCCGGGCGTCGATGTGTAGCGGAGACCGCGATGCGACTTTCACGCAGGACGGCGTGCGCGTGCGGCGTGGCTTCGGCGTTGCCGCAGCGGGCGCCACGGGCGCGATGGAATCGGGCGCGGCCGGGACGGGCTGCGCCTCGACGGCCGGCGACTGCGGCGCGGCTGCAGCGCGGCGGCGCGGACGCGAAAGCTTCGGGTGACGGTGAAGCGCGGAAAGAAGACGTGAGGGCATGACTTGTTCACCTCCGTTGGTGGCCTCGCGAATCTCGGGCGTGTGAGCGGAGCGGCGCGGTTTCATGGCGTGTTGATCCTGAAGGTGAAGCGGTGCGGGGTGCCTAGCTGGCGAGGCCAGCGGTACGTCGCAGATCGGCGTTTGCTCGACGCCGAAGACTGTGGGCGATGCCGACGACGGCACCGGAACGTCAGGACGTTCCCAACCGAGCACCATCTCCTGCATCAGGTCGAGCTCGATGTTGAAGTAGTGCTTGTTCACGGTCGCGACGCTCGTATCGCCCATCATCTTCACGACGGCGAGCAGGTGTGCGGGCGTTTTGCCGCGCTGCGCGATGTGCGAGGCGCCGGTGTGGCGGAAGTTGAAGAACTGGCCCTTCTTCCCTTCGAGGTCGTAGCCGAGCATGCGGCCGGCGATTTCGAGCGAGGCGATTCCACTGCTTGCGGATGTCGACGTACGGCTCGCCCGTTGAAGGGTTGACGTGGATCGGCCCGGAAGCGTTCGCGGGCCGAATGGACGCGAGGTAGTCGACCAGTTCCGCGGCGAGAGGGCCGCGCGCCTTGATGCCCTTGTTGACGTTCTTGTGCTTGTCGAGCTGATACCAGCCGGTGCGGCTTGCGGGGTCTAGCGTGACCTCTTCCCACGTGAGGAAGCGATTGCACTTCGGCCGCATCAGCGTGTAGTAGCCGATGAGGCACAGCCCGCGGAGCGGGATGTACGAAGGCGACCGAAGGCCGCGGTTCTTCTTTTCCTGCGCAACGCGGGCGTTCCAGGCGGCTTGCTCGGCTTCGTACTCGCGGAGCGCTGGCCCCATGAGGATGCCGAGCTCCAAACGTGACCACGGCTCCGGCTCGTCATCGTGCACGACTTGCGGCACCGGCACACCCTCTAAGTGATGGCGCGGGATGATCCGCTGCGCCTTCGCGCGGTTGAGCATCGCGAGGAGCATGTTTGCGTAATGGCGTTGCGTCTCAGCGCTGAGGCACCCGACCTCGGCGATCAGCTCCTCATAGAGCGGATAGGTCAGCGTCTCGATATCGCGCTCCGCGTCCGTAGAACGCTTCGATGGCGTCGATGCGCGATTTGGCGTGGTCGTAATCCTTGCTTGTTGTCGATGAGGTACCGGCGATAGTTCGACGTGACGGCGAGGAAGCGAACGATGCTTGCCTCTTTAACCTCGGCCGCTTTGGCGCGCACGACGCCAGCGTTCAGCTTCTTCTCCTCCGCCTCTTTCACCTGCTGCGCGGCGAGCTTCGATAGCTTCTTGTTACGAGGGTACGGCGAGTAACGCTTGATGCGAATGTCGATCGGCTCGGCTTCGATCTCCTCGATCGGCCGGCCCGTCTTCGCGGCGCGTTTCGCGCGGTACGGCGGACACTGGTCGCACGTGCAGAAGGCGGGATGCGTAATCGGCGGCTCGATGCAGAGGCTACCGATGCGGCCCGAAACCCAGCTCGGCTCGGACTTATACGCCATGTGTGTCTCCCTTACCCGCCGCGCGCGGCCGATCGCTCGCGGCGAGGTCCGCAAGGATCGGCCGCTGTTGGGTCACGCCGGAATGGAGGTTGAACCGGCGCGGCGCGGCGGAGGTGAAAGTGACGGCGAGTCCCTTACCTGCGGCCTGTCGTGAGTTGCGCTCGACCATCGATCACCTGTCAAGCGTTAATTATAGGTTCTCACTTGTGAGAAGACAAGCGTTATCATGACTGAGAAGCATGCGAAAGCGGTCGTCGAGTGGACGGACTCCGCGCGGAAGCAGGGCGATACTTTCGCCGATGGCAACGCGCACGCCGAGGGGCAAGGGAAAGACGTTCACGGAGGAGTTCGGAGAGCGGCTGCGGAGCGCGCGGGAGCGGCGCGGCTTCACGCAGGAGCAGCTCGCGGAGATGGTCGGCATCACCGCTTCGCGCGAATCGGAGTATGAAAGCGGACGCTTCGCGCCGCAGCTCGAGAAAGCGGCAAAGCTGGCGGTGGCGTTAGAGGTGTCACTCGATGCGCTGGTTGGACGCGACACACCCGAGGTGACCGAGGACATCCGCGATCCGAAGTTGCGGGCAAGCGTGCGAGAGCTGGAGGCGACGGCGAACGCGCGCTACCTCGACGCGGCAAGCCTGGCGGTGGAAGGCTTCGCATCGCTCGCGCGACATGACGAATTCGAGTCACGCCGGCCGAGGCGCCGGAAGCCGTAGCCCGGACGGGCGGGCGGCACGTGGTTCACGCCGAGCAGCCAGACGGAGCAGCCGACGCATAACTGCACGTCCTCTGCGCGTCACCGGCAGGGGTCAAGCCGGCCGGGCGGTGGAGGGCTTGACGCCTGCCGGTGACGCGCTATCACGTTGCATGCGTCGGCTGATTCGGCGCCCGCAGCATGGAGGCGGGGCGGCGGACGAGCGATGCTCCAGAGGTCAGAGCACGTCGCGCTCCGTCGGCCATCGCTGCACTCACCCACGCGTGCTGCAGCGCACCGTTGTCAAGTCTCCCCGGCGAGAGACTTGATAACGGTGGGCTGCGGCACGACGTCCTAGCGCGATGGCCGACGGTCGTGTTTGCGAGTTAGTCGTTACGGGGTTTGAGAAGTGCGGCGCTTGCCGATGGCGGCAATCTCGAGCCGTTGCCGCAGTTCGTCTGTAGGCGTCCACGTACCGTCCTGGCGACGGCGAGCATCGAATCGCTCGCGGCCGTCGAGAACCGAGGGCGGCGAATCGACAGTCGGAAGCTCCCACGTCCGAATCGTGAAGTCGGAGTCTTCATCCCACTCCCCTGAGTCGAAGAAGCCATCGTCGCGGAAGGTCATGTAGTTGAACGTGGCGCCCGCGACCGAGACGGGACGCCGGCCGTCGAGTCGAACGTGGATCGTGGCGAGGCGGACGCGTTGGCCACTCAGCTCAGGGAACGGCACGACGACCTTCTGGAGGATCAGATCGTAGAACGCGGATCGAGCGAGCCGATGAATCGTGCCGTCCTCCGCGAGGAGGTAGTACCGCGGCGACGTCGCCATGCCGCAATTTTACCTCGGCGGCCGCGATGCTCACTCAGCGCGGGAGGGCGGCACCCGCGGTGACAGGACAGTCGTGCGAACAGCGTCAGAACATCTGAGGCTGCGCGAACTCGGCGACGTGATCGTGGATGTACTCCTCGGCGCGCGAGCGCACGTCGGCGTCCGCGGACGAGAGAAGCGTCACGAGGTCGTCGGGCGTCTTCAGCGTCGAGAACGTCTTCGTCGGCGCGACGTACACGACCGCTGGTTTCGAGCGCGCGACGAGACGCGCGACGTTCACGAGTGTGCCGGTGCTCTGCCCGTCCCACAACGCCAATCCAACGTCGGCTTCTTCGGCCATCGCGGCGTCCTTCGCCGTGAAGAAAGCAAAGTCGCGGGCACGATGCGGCGCATCGATCGCACGCACGCGCCAGTTGCCGATGTTGTTCCGACAATCGCCGGCGGTGCAGAAGACGAGGACGTTCGGGTAGCGCTGGTCGGCGAAGTAGGTCTGAATCGCTTTGTCGGCGCCGTTGGCATCGCCGACAAGGATCGTGAGCTCCCGGCGGATCATCTCTTCGAGGCGCGACTGAACCTCGGCCGGAAGCCGGGAGATTCGTCGAGAACCGGAAAGGAACACTTTCTTCATACGCGCCGCGTCTTGGTCAGAGCGAATGCAAAGATGATAGCCGCTCCGGCGTTGGCGAGCGCAGCGGCGACGGCACCGAGAGTCGCGCCCGAGCGGATCAGGTCGTCCACAAGCAGCACGCGCTTGCCGCCGATCGCCCGCGCGTTCACGGTGAGTGCGTCTTTCAGCACGGCTTCGCGTTCGTGGAACTCGCGAAGGTCCTTCAACTCAGCCGCGCCCGGGGCTTTCTTGGAGACCGCCTTCACGACGGGCACGTTAAAGCGGCGCGCGAGCTCGTCGGCGATCTGGTGAAGCGGCTGAACGCGACGCGTTCGTGTCGGCGGCGCGGGAACGATCACGTCGAACTTGATGCGCCAGGTGCGGATGAATTTCTCGGCGATGGTGCCGATCTCCTCGAGCGCGGACGCGTCGTTTCGATACTTCAGGCGGTAGAGCAACTCCCCGACCTCGGTGCGATGCGTGTCGAATTGCTCACGCCCGAATTCGTCGTGGCCGAGGAACTCGCTGCCCGTGGAGTGAAGGTCAAGGACTCGGCCGTCTGCCCATGGGCCGTCAATCTTACGAGGGTTCGTTTTAGTCACGCTTAAATTGTAGCTGCCGTGGACCAGTGAACATCGCGTCTTCGAAACAGTTCACGTGTTAGCGCTTCGGGCATTCCACTCGGCGGATAGGCGAGCGCGATTGCGCTCGTGTATAAAGCTCGGAATGAGCGGTGCAGCGGCTCGCCGGACGTGATACTCCGACATCATCGCGGCCGCTTCAAGAACCGAAATATCCTGTCGTTCCAGAAGCCGGCGAGCTTTTCGCTCACACGCTTCGGCACCGTCGCGAAATCCCTTATACCCGAGCGCCTGCCGGCCAACGGTGGCAGAAAACGCGAAAACAACAACCGCAATCGCAACACGCGCAGTTGTGTCGAGCGCTGCAACCTGATCCGCCATCTCGATCGCCACTATGAGACTAATGAAACCAAATGCAAGGAGCATCACGAAGGCGACCGCATATGAGCGGAACATCTCGGCCGCCAAATATTTGCTCCACCACGCAGACTCGTGAGTCTGGCGGACAGCACGCGTGGAACCGTGAGCGTCGTTCGCGGCGGCGAAGTATGGCTGGACTGCAGTCTCTCCGGCCTGGCTCTTCGACGTGACCCTGGGCAGCGTGAGCCTGAGGTCGGCGATCTCCTCGATTGGAAGTGGCTGGCCGAAGCCTTCGTGCAAGTCGAGTTGCCGGAGTAGCCACTCTGCAACGCTCTTGCGTTTCTCGGCCAAGTACGCGGCTATTTCTGCAGCAACTGCAGCCGCGGCGACAATCCAAACAGCGCCACGCGCGTACTCTGCGAAGACAACGACCGTCAGACCAATGACGAAAGTGAGAATGCGCAGCACTACCGAAACGATCCAGCGATTCTTCGCCGACTCGAAAAGCAGCCGCAAAAAGATGCGAACAGAGGTGAGACTGAGCTCAGGTATAGATTGGGAACTCATTGCCGAACACCGCACGCCAAGTTGTCTTCGCAGCCATGGAATGCCCGCGACGGTCGAGCGCTACGGCGCGTTGCACCGCCTGGGAAGTCTTTCGTACTGCGAAGCGGTATCGTGCCTTCGTAGCGAGATTCACGTCGCGATCAAGCGCAGGTCCAAGATTCTTAGGATCGGGACAGGCCGCCATCAGGTGCGGATCTATGTTGGCAAAGAACCGAGCGAGATAGTCAGGAACAGACAAAGACGGAGGCGCGCCGTCAAAGAGATTCAGTACTAGCGTCTCCAGATGGTACGACCCGAGCACCGGCTTGTGAGTTCGCTTGTTCCAGTACTTGATGAGTCGAATCGTGGGCCGCAGGAGACCGCCGTGGGCAGCATTGCAGCGGTCGATTCGTGCTGCATCAAGGCGCGGATCGGTCAGTGACCACTGCGCGCGGCCGTTGGGGATCGCGAAGACGAGATCGCCGGATTCGAGACGAATCGGGATCGCTGGTGCGATATCGAATGCCCAAGGCGTTGATGAGAGGTCAACGTTTACGACGTGCATATCTTTGCGAACGTCAGAGCGTCTGTAATGCGGCAGAGCCTGTACGTGATCTCGGAGCGCAAAAAGAAGCCGAGTCGAATTTAAGAAACCATTCTGCGCAAGCGTTGATAACGGATTCAGCGGATGCACGTGCAGCTGGTACCCGCCAAACGGCCAAGTCCTCAGCTCCGTACCCCAACCATCAAACAGCAGGAGGAGATCGAGATCGTCGAGAGGTTGCAGTTTCGTTCCTCGAGCGAAAGATCCGGACGGCAACCAGTAGCCGGTCGGAGCCGGGAACATAGTGCTGTCGAGGATGCGGTCGATGAGAAACTGCTGACTGGATTTGGCGCGTTCCACTTGGGTTGATTCGAGATCGACGTGCTCGCGTCGGAACCTTGCGAATGCGTCGGCCACAGGAAAAAGGGACGGAGGAGGACGAAGCGCGAATGTGCTCATCTACATGATCTCACTCTGCCGGTACCGACTCAGGCGTCAGCTGAGCGACTCCTGATGCGGGCTGCAGTTTGCCAAGTTTTGAGCCGAGTTCGCGCTTCACAGAGTTGTACACGTGGTAGCGGGGCATTACGACCGCAGTTAGTGCTTCTTCGGAGATGGCCTTCTCGATGTGTTCTGGTGACCATTCGCGTGAATTACGAAGAGCTTGAGCGCCAATGACGGTCTCGACCAGAGATTGCTCGAACCACCCATGAACAGCCTCCGTCACTAGATCGCGGATCGCAGTGGACGTCGGAAGGTCATGGCACCATTTATCGATCATGTCAGTGAAGACTCGAAAATCGGCATTGATGAGAAGGTGATTGAGTTCGGGAATGTATCGTCCTGCGCGATCCTCAAAGTCCCCCGGCTCGCGCGTACCGTTCTTAACGCTGACCCAATCAACTTTGGGGAATAGATCCGGCCGGACGCGATCTCCCGGCGCACCGTCTGTTTTAAGAAAGACGGCATATATCCCTCCCGCCTGGCCACCCTTTGTCCCGGACCGTGAAGTTGATGCGGTCGTTGAGCCACCGGCACCTCTCGGTTCACCACCGCGAACCGTTTCGTCGGGGTCGACCCGCAGAGACCCGTTTGGCGTTACCCGATAGCGGCTGACTTTATAGAGATCTAGAATTTGCTTGAGCCGTTCCCGGATGGATTGAGAGTGATCCGATGCGGAGGATGCTGCCGCTTTTTCTTCGATCAATTGCTGAATTGCCTTGGGCATGGCAGCTCGAAATTCCGAGGCCCAGTCGCTCCACGGCAAGGGTTCTCTATGGATGAGAAGCTGCGTGCGAGCCGTGTTCGTCGTAATGAGCTTGCCATCCTCGCCCAGCGGTTCAACGTAGATGACAACTTGCCGATGGCCAAAAAGTACCCCGAACTGCTGTAGCTTCGCCATTCCTGGGCGCGCCGTCGCAAGTTCATAAAGCTCACCGCGGTAGAGCGCGGCGACATGACCGGATGATTCGATAAAGCCGGAGTTCTGAGATAGCGAGTCGTCGTCGCGAAGAATCCACCAATGAGCTGTGGCATTTGACAGGGAGACCGTGCCGGATCCGACAGCGTGCTTCTGCAGATACTCGCGCTGGCCCGTTAGCGTGCGAAGCAAGTTGCGATCTTTGTCGGAGCGTGGTGTTTTCCAGCCCTCGCGCGCCTTGACTGTTATGCCGGAAGGAAATTCAAAAAAGCGACTGTTGAGATACTTGCTGATCCATCGCGATGGAGAGGAGGCCCCGGGCGGCGCTGTCATCGTATCGGCATTCGGCGAATTGCCCATGAGCAACACCATGGTGCCGTGATCAGCGATTAGCGGTGGACGAACGGTATCGTCAACTTCGACAAAGTGAGTCCAACCGCCATCGGGTAGCGGAAACTGCCGCAGTCCGTACTGACCGGTTTCAGGATCGCGCCACAAATGAAGCATCGTCCCGCGGCCGTTCTTCCAAGATAGGTAGATGAGGCCGTGGTGATTGCGCGTGGCAGCGGCGATCTTTGCTCCGACACCAAAGTTCCCCGTGAGTGACTGCTCGGAAACGGACGACGAGAGCTGGTTAAGGTACTTAACCATTTCGTCGCCTGTCATCCCCTCGCCGGTGTCGGTAATTGAGAGCTTGTAGGCGCCCGTTTCGTCTAGCTCAAACGAGTTCCAGTCAACGTCCCATACGATCTCGCCCGTACGATCAGGCGTGCGCTGAATGGCCTCGATGGCATTTTGGGTCAGCTCACGGAGAAACTGCAGGGGATGACAGTCTTCGCCCAGACGGTCGAGCAGGAAACCAGTGTTGGCTACTTTGAGTGGGTAAGTCTTCTCGGACGACAAGCGGAGCGGCTTCGCCATCAAAATCCTCCATCGCGGGTCGGTAGGTGTGCGACCTCCCCACGTTTGAGTGTCGCGGCCGGCCGGCGGCAATGGGGAGCAACTCGCTCGCGATCGCGTGCCGGGCCAAGTCAACGACTGTTACAGCAAAGTATACCTGACGCAGCGGAGGGTCGAGCGGAGATGATCGCTACGAGGGAAGCTACGAGTTGCCGCACCGGCGAGATGCCTCAAATGCCAACGCGGGGGGGCGCCGGCGCGGCGCTTGCCCGCGGGACACGCGCGTGCACCACACGGACACCCGCTGCAAGCGACGTGACGGCGCATGGGCGGTGGAAACGTGCGGCCGCGACGAGCGAACCCACAGGCGATGGGAGGGTGGGAAGTGGCGGCGCCGTTTTTGCGGCCGAGCCGCGCCGCTTTCATCCCATCGTTCTGCAAAAACGGTGACGCCACGAGGGGGCCGGCGATCTACACCCGGTGGACAACGCGACGCGCACGCAAGGTGCGTTGAACGATCGACGAAGCGACCCATGTGCGTGATGGGCGGGCCGTGGGCGGAACATAAGAGAGAACTGGCGATCCCCGCGGCAACACCGCTCCATGCGATGCGCGTGCGGCTGCAATTAGGTCGTCCGGCACGGGCATTGTGCGTAAATCTCACCACTGCCGCATGGGCAGGGACCGTCGGCGACTTTACGAGCCAGGGTTTGGAGAAATTCCGGCGGTCTTTCGTTATATTCCGCGGGAAAGATCATTTGCGACTCGACTGGGCGTCTCTTACGGTGGAGTTCTCCCGCGGTTTGTGCGTCTTCTGCCGACCAGATGCGTGCGTTGAAGTACATGAGGTCTTCGGAACGATCAACATGATTGAATCCGGCCTCCCCCGCGATCCCAATGATGTCCGTGGCGCTGGGGTGGCGATGCTTGAGAAGGCGGCACTCGGTTTCCAGGATCGCGGCACGACGTTCGCGATATTCTTCGTACGTCATTGACGCAAGTCGCGGAACGAATAGGAAGATCCAGCACGTCTCGTCTGCGTCACTTGGCACCAAACAACGTGTGTACGTATCGGTGGGAGTTGATTTCGTAAGACCTTCTAGCCACATCCGCCCCAATGTTCGGCGACGCACTCGGCCCTCGCGAGCCATGAAGCGAAGAATAAGCTCTGAATCACTAAAGGAATCGTGCGGGTATGCAAACCATCGCCGGTCGTCGAGCGTGTTCGTAGCTGAAGCGTCGATCATGCGGTCCCACGCATAACTGAGATCGTTCAGTTCTTGCTCGTGCTTCCACCAACCGGAAGCCTCTAGTTGTTGCCACTGACCTTCGTCAATTTGGATCCCTTCCGACGTTAACTCCACGGCGAAAACACGCTGACCGAAGGGGCCGACGTTAGGCAGGTAGGCCGCCAGAAGGTCCTCCTCTGAACGCGCAAGCAAGGGTATCGGCGACCGCAAAAGTTCTTCCTTCGCGGCAAGATAGTCGACGAAATCTGTGATGGTGTCGAGAGAACGCAGCACGATTGGAAGGGACGCGTCGTCGAAGATGTGGACGAACGTTTTTGTGGGACATAGTTCCCCGGCCGTGAAAGGTTTTTTCAGGAGGTCGTCTTCTGCAAGCATGTTTGTGACTACGAGTCCGCCGGTACCGCCGAGAGCTTGGCGGGTTCGCTGGACTGAGCCGTGCGCCACTACTAGCAGATGGTATTTTGCGTCTGCGAATGAAGGGATGGACACCGGGAATCTTTGCTTACAAGCTCGGTCAACAAAGATTCGATCAGGATGATCTTTGACCCATCGTTCGGCACCCCGCAGTTGCTTCTCCGCGGCAAGGACACTTCGTCGGTACCACCGACTCCAGTCGAGTTCTGAGTTCTCGGTCGATGGGAAAACGCAATGTTTGTCGGAAAAGATCAGTATATGGTTTTCAAACACGACCAAGAGGTCGCAGAGTTCCTTCCCCTCACCGGTTTGACTGACACCCTTGTCTTGGTAGACGCAAGGGTAGCTCCATAGACGTAGAAACGTGCCTTCGCAGAGTTCAGCGACAAATCTTTCGGATTCCGTTGTCGGCGAAGACTTCCTGATCGGATCGCGTTCTCGTTCGTCCACGAGAGGCGCAATGCAAGGGTGCCGTCATTTCTTCCGCTAGTTCGGTCGAGCTTACTAGTTCGGCGGCTTCCACTCAGCGTAGAACAGTGCAGTGTGCATAGCGCTATCGAGCCCGAAGGAGAGCGGGTGATGTTGAAGTGAAGCGGGACATTTCCGCAGAATTTCCCACGATGGCTGCGGAAATCACCACACGGAAGGTCGGAACGAAGTGGCACGGCTACATCGCTGGCCGGCCGGACCTCGATGAGACCGCGCTGACGGAAGAAGCGGTGCGGCGGAAGATGGAACAGTTGCGCGATCGCATCGGAGCATGCGGCGCGAAGACGAAGATGTTCGGTGGACGAACGTGTGAACTGATCGCGGGCCACCACGAGCACGGCGAAAGGTACAACGTTCATCGAAGCGGGACCATCACATGGTTCGATGTGCCGCCGGATGAACCGCGCGATCGCGAGAAGGTTGGGCGGGCGGCATAGGCCCCGGGCGGGAGCCGCGCCGCCGGCGCCGGGGGCCGCGGAGCCGATGTGCGGCCGAAGCTGCGGCCCGAGGGCGGGCGGTGGCGGACGGGCCGCGCTCGGCCGCACATGGGCTCCGCGGCGGGAGGGCGGAAGCGCCGGGCCGCGGAGCGCAGCTTCGGCGGCAGGGGGCGCGGGCGGCGGCGCGGCCGAAGGTGCGCGGAGCGGCAGCGCGCGAGCCGAAGGCGAGCGCGCGCGGCGCGGCGAGGGGGAAACGTGCAGCGCCGATGCAGCACGCCACCGACGGCGAGGCGCACCGCGACCAACGGAAGCGGTGCGCCGGTCAAGCCGCTGGTGGCGCTGGCGAGACAGTTTGCTGCGCTCTCGGCAGAGAAATGGCCACTGGTTGACGGAACCCCGCGAGGTTGGGGCGCGGCGGCGTGAGCCGCGCCCCAACGAGCGGGCGGGGGCCTGGGTGGGAGCCGCGGCGCAGGGCGCTGCGAAGCTGCGCCCTGCGAGCAGCGCGCGGCGGACGCGCGCGGAGGTGGAGCCGGGGGGCGCGCCGCCTGCGCTGCGGCCGCGGCGAGGGGGAAGCTGCGGCCGCGACGCAGTAGCGGACGACGACGCACGCGGCGAATAAGGGTTGGGCGGTGGAGGGTGCGGCCATGGAAAGCGATCGCGCCTAAGGCTCGGCTAAGCTGCGTGGACCGCTTGAAAGTGATTCGCAGCGGGAACCTCCCCAGCGCGCTGCACGCGAGCGAGTGGAAACGCGCGGAGCCACGAAGCAGCGGGCCACGACAGCTTCAGCCGCGACCGTTAGGCGCAGCCACAGGCGCACACGTCGCGCATGCACGAGGACGGGCGTGGAAGCGCGCGGGCTCCGGGACGCCCGAAAGGCCACAGGCGAGGCGGCGCGGCGTGGCGCGACCGTTGCCGCGCGCACGGATCGCATTCCTTTTCGCGCGCGCCTGCAACGGGCGTGACACGGCGCGGGCTTCACGAGGATCCGGGAAACGTGACGAGCTCGCGGGGTCGGGCGCGGGCAGCAAAAGCAATGTCGTCGGCGCGCCGGCGCGGCGTTTGCCCGCGCTGACGAGGCGCCACGCGAAAGAAGCCCGCTGCAAACGGCGTGACCGCGCGCGGGAGGGGGAAACGTGCAGCCGCGCAGAGCAAACCGACGGCGCGGGAGGGCGTGCAGCTGGCGGCGCCGTTTTTGCGGCTGGGCCGCGCCCGTTTCACCATGCCGATCTGCAAAAACCGTGACACCAGCGAGGGGGCGCGCGCTACCGCGGTAGCAGCGCACTGTAAACGAAACTTGCGCGCCGCGCGGGCGCGCGAAGGTGCGCTGCGCGTCGCGCGAACATCGCCATGCAACGAGCAGTTGCGTGATGGGCGGGCTGTGGACGGAACAAAAAAAATGAACGAACAACAATAGGGATTGTGACTATGGGACAAGCGTGCTCGCCGCGCGAGCGCGAGGACCCCGGCGCACCAGGAGCGCGGACAACCTCATGACCCGCACAAGCCACACGGGCGGGCGGTGGAGCGGTGCCTGTCGCGATGCCCTTCCCTACTTGCGGGGGCGGGAGCCGCGGCGCGGCCGTTGCGTGCGGGCGGCGCGCGACAGCGCGACGTCCCGCATGCAACGGACGTGACGCGGCGAGGGCGGGGGGCGGGCGGGTGGTCCGCGATGCGCGTGCCACTCGCGCGGGGGGAAGCGGCGCGCCCGTTGCCGCGAGCACGGCGGCTTCATCGCGGTCCGAGCATGCAACGGGCGTGACGCGAGGGCGGGCGGGTGTCGCATCCGCGCCGAACGTGCCACTCGCGCGGGCGGGAGCCGCGCGGCGCGACCGTTGCCAGCGAAGCACGGCCGCTTCATCGCGGTGCAAGCGTGCAACGGGCGTGACGCGGCGAGGGTGGGCGGGGTCGGGTCGGACGTGTTCGCGAGCAACACGCGCCGCGGATCGGCGCATGTCGATCGGAGCGTGCAGTTGCGTGATGGGCGGGCTGTGGACGGAACAGAAAAGCCTCACGCGGCATCACGTGCTGCTGCATCAATGTCGGCAAATGTTCCTCTTCGACGACATCCGTGTCATACGCGATGACTTCACGTTGCCGGTTTCGCTGCGCGAAGTGATCGCGGGTCGGAATCGCTCGTGCGGCTCTCGGCGTAAAGCGTCGGCGAATCGCACGTATCTGCGCGTCGATCGGATTCAAGCGACGCGGTGTGGTTTTCGCTCGTCAAGCCGTCGACGCGAAACGACCCGGCATCGTCCGCTATCGATCCCGGCGCGCTTTTAAGTCGTCGCCGGTGGCTTCGCGGTGCTCGAGCTGGTGCGCGAAACGGCTCCGGCGCACGTCGAAATGACGCTTGGGGCTTCCGGGTGATGCCGGGGCACTATTTTTTGGCCGTGGGGCACTTCGCGGTGATGCCCGGAAAGCTCTAATCGATGTCCCGGGAGCTGTTTTTGAGGCCCCGGGAGCCGTTTTCGAGGGCCGGGCGGCCGTTTCCGCGGCCGGCGCGCTTTTAAGTGATGTGGGCGATGGATGGTGGAGGTCAGGCCATGGCCATCACCGCGTCTCCCATGCCGGCGACAGCTTGCCTATCCCGATACTCCCCACGATCTGCACGGCGATCATCCCGAGATATGCGGTGCAGTAGAGACACGTCGGCATACCGGGTATGAGCATCAAAGCTTCTGACTATGCCGGGATCAATTCATTGTCGACCGCTTTGATCACGATCCCATCCACCGCCGCGAGCAATTGAGGCGTGAGGTTGTTGCGCACAACGGTTAGGGGCTCGAAGGACATCGGTTCAGCTTCTTCGATCATCCTGCGCAACGTTGCGAGAAACTCCATCAAATTGCGAACGGACTCGGCCCCGTCATCGAAGAGCGATACAGGCAGCATCTCCGCGATCTCAGACGACCTCTGCAAACGATGAATCAGTTCCGATGTCGCATTGCTCCAGTGCTCTTGCAGCACCACCGTTCCGACACCAGTCGGAGGTGGAGCTTCGTCGATCCCGAGTAGCGCTTCGACCTCGGCGACTGCGAGCGCGATCTCCGCACGAAGATTCCGCGCCGTCTCTGCGAGCGTCTGCGGATGCAGCGGAATGCCGAGTCGTGTCCAGACGGAATCGTCGATGGGAAGAGGCAGGAGCCGCCATCCCGGGAGTTCGTCATCAGGCTGCGGAAGCGTCGAAATCATGAGCGTGCGGCGCGTCGGCTCGAGCGCCTTCCCGCGAATCAGGCCGACAAAATGAACTTCTCCCCAAACGAGGTCGAGCGCGTAGCGTTCGACTGCTTCGAAGTCGGGCGGTGGACGAAGGGTGTCGATGGTTGTCGCAATCACCGCAGCAAGACCAGCGTCGGTGTCAGCCGCGGTATCCACGTCGAGGACGACCCACAGTCCCGCTCCATCCGACCACCGGTCGATCTCCGCATGAATTCTGGAGCGTGCTTGCGTTAGCGCTTCGAGCCGGCGCGTGAGCTCACGCCGGTACTTCGAGATGACCTGATCGATCTTGGCGCGGGATTCCCGCGTAGCATCGGTCGGGTATTGCCGTGGGTCGTAGGCGAACTGATACCAGACGGCCCAAAGATTCCATAGCCATGTCTGTTCCTCGTCTTCCAGCGACGGAAGAGAACCTTGCGCGAACCGCCCGAATCGGGATCGGAACTCATCCTGAAACCGTCGAAGTGCCTTCACGGCATCGGCCAGTCGCCACGTGGGCAGGTGGGGAGTTTTTCCGCCGGCATGTTCTTCGAGGAGGGCTTGCGCGCGCTCAATCCCGTCGGGAGAAGGACGCCCCAGATCTGGGTTCGCGCGAAGATATGGAATTGCAGCGCTCATGAAATCGGAAAGCGCATTCGCGTAGTCGTAGAGCGCTTTCAGAAACTCGCCAATCTCATCGCGCGGGTCGACCGTTCGCGCTTCGCTGCGCAGCCTCACCTCGTAGCCCAGCTCGTCCACAGCCGCGTTCGGAGGCTTCGGAAGCCGGCGCAGCGCTTCGTTGAGCGCAAGCCACTCATCGAGGTTCGCTCCGAGCTCGAAGATGTGCTTGGGTTTGTCGCGATTGAAGTACTTGCGCAGCGCGGAAACGACATCACGCGCGAGCGCGACGACACGCTGGCGCAATTCCAGAATCGCTTTCGCGTATTCACCCCAAGGCAGATAGACGCGCGCGGCGTGCGAAAACAGAAGATGCAGACGTGTGGCCCACGGTACGGGAAACGACTGCTTTGGAATGCCCTTCTTCTCAGACGGATCGTGCGCGAAGATGGCCATCCCCGCGACGCCGCATGCTCGAGCGCCGAAGGTGCTCTCGTCCGGGAAGAGACGGCGCAAGACATCGACCCGCCGGATGGTCTCTCCATGAAGATCCAACGGCGCAGACGGAGCGGGCGACATGACGTAGTACGCCATGACTTCACCATCGTCGATGTCAATCGCGAACGTCGCTGACTCCTCCTGGAACCGCGCGATCAGCGTCTGACGGAGAGACTCAAAAGCCTCCGGCCGCGCGTCACGGGATTGGAACGAGAGCGCGAAGACGAAGTCGGCACATGTCTCCAGCGAAACATCTGTCTGGCTTGCCGTCAGACGTTGGGTCGCACTCGCCATCGCCGCCGGGTCAACGACGTTCCAGGCGATCGCCCAGAAGAGCATTTCCGCCACCGCTGACCAATCGGATGAAGGAGTCGCGAGCACGGACTTGCCCGCACCTCCGAGCCAAGCGCGCGCTTCTTCGAACACAGGCTCGTTCGATGGAATCCGCGATTGCACATCGGCGTACCACTCCCGCTGACTCGGCACCATTCCGAAGATCGTGTCGAAATTGTCCGAGAAGCCGGGGATGAATTGTTTCAGGCCTGCAGGGTCGAGGATGCCCCATGCGATCTCGGCTCCGCCCACATGCACGCGAATCTCCTCGAGGATGGCCCCATGTTGCGCGCGGTATCGCTGGATTCCGCGCCAGAGCAACGCGCGAACGACGCCGACGGCCCCCGTCATCGTTTCGGGTTTGAATGTGCGAACGTGCAGCAAGATCGCCTCGGCTTCCGCTTCAGACCGGCGCGCGAATCCGTGCAGGAGAAACGCTTCGAGGTCGGCCTCATCGAGCGACGCCATCGCTGCAATGGCCGCCTCGGACCACGATGGGTCGAGCTCATCCCGTGTGAGGAGATCGGCCGTGAGTTGCGACCGCAGAGGATGTAGCCCTTCGGCATAGAGTCGGTCTTTCGACAACCGGATCAGGTACTCCTTCTCGAACAACTCCAGGGTGTGACTCGGCAGAGCAAGTCCGAGATCTGCCACAGCCGTCGGGAGTCGCACGCGGCCGCCCACCGACGAAGCCACGGCGATGCGACGCAACAGATCCAGCTCTGCGGGCTGCAACTCGCCGCGCCGCACGTCCTCCTTCAATCTCCGGATTTGGCTGTCCAGCGTCTTGCCGAGGGCTTCGCCCTTCGTGACGAGATACGTGAATTCCATGAGCGGGCCGGCTCCGCCGAACTTCGTCCAGGCGTCCGCGAAATCGAGGAACTCTCCCGAGACCTCACGGCGCTGGAGATCAGCGAACACGAGCGCCGCTTCCTCTTTATCGAGCGCGAGATCGATCTCCGCGGCGGACAGCGTCACGCCGGCGTTTTTCGCCCGTGTCCAATCCTCCTCTCGGATCGTGACGAGCACCTGTACATCCTCCAAGTCTCGGATGCCATCGACGACCTGCGCCCATGCGGTTGCACGCGGCGTTGCGTCCAACCAGACCATCGTCCGGACGCCGATCCGCGCGTGAGCCTGCAGCGCCAGAATCACGTTGCGCGCATGGCGGATGTCCTGCAATTCGGCGATCTCGAAGCGCCACGTCGATGGCGGCGCTTCCAGGAGATACCGGCAGGCCAGCGCGGTCTTTCCCTGTCCGGATGCTCCGTGGATCACCACGACGTTCGACGCCTGGAAGCCGCTCTCGATCGCCCTCAGCTTCGCGTCGCGCCGGACATCCACGCCCGCAAGCACGTGATCGAAGCGCGCGGAAACACCGTCGTAAAACTGCTGCGCGAGTTTTTCGCGTTCGGTGGCGTCGATCTCACGCTCGATCAGCGGACGAATGGTCCGGAACCATTCTTCGTGATGCGCCGCCTCCTCGGCGATGTACTGGCCAACGGCGAGCAGTCGCGCCTGAACGTCGGCCGCCGTCACGCGCCGCCGATCCTCCGTCGCGCGAGCCAGCCATCCGCTGAGATAGAGAAACGCCACATCGGCATTCGCGCTCGTTACGGTGGCGGAAAGCTGATCGAGCACAACTCGCTCGATGTCCGCTTCGCTCACTTCAGTAACGCGGAAGGCTGCGGAAAACGCATCGGCCTCGCCGGCATCGAGCCCATACACCTTCAGCGCGTCACGCGCATCGTCAGATGGGCTTTCGAGGAGACGAAGGCTCAGGCCGACGTCACCGAAGCTGACGACATGCTGGAGCGATTCAGGCGCACTCCGCAGGCGTTCTTTGGCGCGGATGAAGAAGGAGTCGTCCTTGCTTCGCAACCTGGAAGGCGTCAGCGGTGCGCTCTCGCGCGCCTTGACCTGGATGGCCTCGATCAGGTGGCCGCTCTCATCGAAAATCTCGAGATCTTCCGTACCCTCGAGCTGAATGCTGTATCGCTCCCGCGAGGCGTCCGTCAGCAGCCGGAAGAGCGCGTACAGATGCTGACGTCGGAAACCCCGTAGCGCGGGCGGCGCACCGGCAAGTGTCATCGGCCCTGCCCCTCCTCGATGCGGCCAAATACCACCACACACTTGAGCAGCAGCCACCAAGCATAGACGGCGGTCTCACCGTAGAACGCACTCGTTTCCAACAATCCGTGCGCCAGATCGTTGCGGAGATTTCCGCCGAAGCGATTGACGAATACCGCGGTCATGGTGAAGACCAGATCCTCACCGAGGATCTTTGTAGTCTGAGGATCGCGCAGCACGGCGTTGAGATCCGGAAGCTCCTCGTATCCCTGTTTCGTCCACGCAACCGGCACTTTGCCGGATCGCACGAGCAGGATCCGGATCGAATGCTCGACCTGCGGCACGAGCACGTGCGTAGCGGTGAGGAAGTCGCCCATCATTCCGGCTTGAAGACCAAGCGCCCAGATCGACTCCCGGCTTCGCGGAATGAATTCGCTGAGCGACGCGAGTCTCAGAAACGGTTGCGCGGTGATCACATGCTCATGAACGATCTGATCCCGAGCGGGATCGATGAACCCGAAAACGGTAACTACACGGCGTTGGCGAAGATCTTTGAACATTCGTGACTTGAGGGCGTGGTTGGCTTCGTCAGCATCCGGATTGAGCGGGCCGAAACCGGCGAGCGGCGCACCTTCGTCGTTCACCAGGACGGTGGGAAAGAGCTGATCCGAAATGAATGTCTTCGCGCTCTCGAGTACATCCTTGCGTAGCGCATCGACCGACGGAATCGGCAGGATGTCCGTGAGAGCAACGATGGCCTCGTCGAGAGAGAGACCTGCCACTCGTTTCCTCGCCGCGGCGACGCATTCGGTGACGTCCACCTTCCCGCCGATCGGCTTCATCTCACTCACGCCGCGGCGCTGCAGTTCTTTGTACCGCGCGAGAAGTGAAGAGACGCGATCCTTCTGATTCTGGAGGCGCCTCAAGGCAGCGATTCCGTGGCCATACATCGTTGCCGCAACACCGAAATCAGGAGACGCCGACGTCGCGACGAGTTCTCCTTCCTGAATGTATGTCTCCCCGAAACCGGCGCGGGCCGCGTTTTCGGCAGCGTCGTCGTGACTCATGCGATGCCATTCGGCAGCAACGATCCAGCGCTGACGCGCAACGTGGTATTTAGATCGATCGCCCTGCGCGGCCTCTTCCTCGGCCCGCCGCGCGCCCTTCTCCGCAAGGGCAGCATAGGTTGTGGCGTCGCCACCTGCTCGCGTTTCGATCAATGCCTCCATCAACTTCACGGAGAGAAACCGAGGATCCTCGCCATTGAGCCGTCGCAGCAACTCATCCACCGCACTGACGACCTGTTGGAAGAGTGGGCCGCGACCCAGGCGCGCCGCAAGGCGCAGCGCGCGATTGTAGTAATCCGCCGTCGCCATCCAGCTTTCGTCGTTCTCGTGCTCTTTCGCAAGCTTCACGTATGCATCGACGGCACGCCGCGCGTACGTGTGATCGGATCTCGCTAGCCAGACGTAGTCCGCCAGCCTCGCCAGCGCCGCCGGCCGATCCACACGCTCGACGAGCGTCTTCAGCAGCTCGACCTGGGGATCGGTCAAGGTCTTGGGGTTCACCCAAAACGTATTCGCCTCCATCCCGCTCTCTCTGAGCGCTCCGACGGAAGGGAAGAACACCCGCGCGACGAGTCGAATCCACTCCTCGAGTGCTGCATCCTCTCTTTCCTGCGCCACTCGAACCAGCGGAAAGAGGGCGGACGAATACTTCATGGCCTCGTCCTCGCCCGCACCTGTGATGGCGGCGAGGATCAGGCGTACTTCATCATCTGTCAGTGGCCGCAGGTTGGGTTCGTTCGGCAAGCGTCGTAGTGTCGCCGATTCGCAACGCCTATGGCAGCCTGAAGAATCGCTAGCGCTCGAAGCCGACGGTCCGCAGCCGGCGCTCTACACGTGGCTCTCCGCGATCCTCCTCCGGCGGCTGTTGTTGAACGCTCGTAGGGCCGATCCCGTCGCGGCGCTGGTCATGCTGCCGATCATCGCGCGCGATCGCCTCGAAGGCATCCCCGGCGAGCGCTGCAACGATGGCTGCGGGGACTAAAAAGACGTGCGGACGAGCTGGGATGAGTCCGTGCCACGGAAGGTGTTCTAGTGTCGTATGGCGACGACGAAACCTGCAGTGATCAAGCAGACGCTGCTTGAAAATGCTCTCGATCACGTGCGCGAGGGAATCGAACGGTTTTTCTCCGACGAACAGCCGAGTACCGGCGCACACAAGTTCGGACTGAGCGATCTCTACACCGGCGTGTTGCTGCTGCTGAAAGAGCGACTGCGGCGCACGGACCCGGCGTTGATCCTCCAGCCGTCGAAGAAGAACCCGAACAAAACGGTCGACTTCCACGAGCTGCTCAAACGGCTGGAGAGCGATGCAGGAGTGACGCTCGATCCAACCGACCGCACGATGCTGGAGACCGTGCGCGAGTTGCGTAACCCGATCGAGCACGGCGAAGTAACGCTCACGGTCTCGGATGCGGAGCAAATGATCGCCGGGATGACATCGTTCGCGTATCTGTTCGCGCGAGATGAACTAGCGGTCGCTCTGGAGACGGAGCTCGACTCAACGGCGTTCTTCCGTGTCTCCCACCTCAGAAAAGTCTCCGAGCGGCTGAACAAAGAGTTCGCCGAATACATGGAGCAGTGGTGGAAAGACCTCGCAGCGAAGTACACGAAGATGTCGAAGAAGAAGGTCCTGGCGCTGCGTGACGTGGAGCCGTACCACCCGAAGCACAAACCTGATGCTGAGGAGATTTACATTTGCCCGGCTTGCGGTGAAGAAACCGTCGTGAAGGTCGAGGAAGGCGCTGCGAGGTTCTGCACCAATCCGGACTGTCGTGAGCTGTACTCGTCGAAGACATGCGAGCGGTGCGGAGAGCCGACGTTCGACGATGATGCGATCCTCTGCGACGGTTGCTCCGACCATGTTTTTGGAGGAGACGACTGAATGATGCTCGTGAAGCTCGATAGCGCCCCGGCATCGGTTCAGAAAGCGCTCGCCCGGCTGTACCGCCGGCTTGGTGTGCATGATGTTGTAGTCGTGCCAGTGAAGCCGGAGTTGGATGCCGAATTTGACGAATGCTTCGCGGCCGTCCAGAAGAAGATCGGCCGCGATGGCGGCAAGCCCGTGTACGGTTGGGCGATTCACGCCAATCCAATCCTCGTCCAGGCGGAATGTCATGCCGTTTGGCAGGCGCCAACTGGCGAACTCGTGGACGTCACGCCGAAACGCAACGATGCGCACGCAACCTCGTTCGTCGCTGACCCACAGATTTCAGATGACGGTCGACAGCGCAATAACGTACGCTTGCCTGTGTACGAGAACGATGTAATCGTCAGTCGGTTCATCCGGGTCTGTGACGAAATCTTCGAGGTTATGAACCGCGGCGATCGCGCGGAGCAACTCGGCGCGATGATGATCCCTGCGGCGGAAATCGCGCCGCTGGTGCGTAAGCAAGAGATGTTGGAGACTCGCATGAGCGAGCGACCCTTCGGACCCGACGAACCGTGCGTATGCGGCAGCTCGCGCAAGCTGAAGAAGTGCTGCGGCATTTGAAACTCGCGAGGCAGGAACACGCCCCAGCTAGAAGTGCGCGGTTGCACGCCACCCCGGCCTCAAGTGGCGAGCGACCGCGACGAGCGCTAGAGCGGGTTGACAAGCTAGAAGTCCGGCCGATGAGAGCCGTAGTAAAATGTCCGAACGGACCTCTCATGAGAGAGGTCATAGGTCCGAAGGGGACCTTGCCCGAATCGTTCGGGTATAGCAGCTTGGATAACAGCGAGATCTAAGCAAGGTCGCGTTTCGAGGCTGTATCGAAACACGGTCTCAGCGAGACGGTCATAGGCTCAACCCCTCCGCGGGCAGCAATGCAACCCCTCAACTCGCCAACCCTCGAAAGAGGTGCTTGGAGAGAGCTATGGGTGCTGTCAATTTCATTTCGAGCCTTGCTGCTGACCATCCTGTCGTTACCGTCTTCTTCATGATCTTTCTCGGAAACGCGCTCGTCCTCGGGCTGATGCACGAGATGCGGTTGCTCGGCGAGTGCCTCATCCTCGGCGTCCACCTTTTCAAACATGAGCTGCTCGCATGGCGTGAGTTCCTCCGTCGGCTGCGGCGGGAGATCACGACGTGGGACACGGGTGAACCTACGGAACGGAATCCCGAGCAGTGACTGCGGCGTTCGCTTCTTCCGGAGAGCAGACATGAAGAATCCGGTTCTCTTCAAGGAATCCGATATTCGCGTTCCGGGGTCCGTCGATCTCTGGAACGGGTGGGATGCGGCCGTGGAGTTCGGGATGTACGCGGAGAACTTTCAGGCCACGGCGCGGGCACTCGTTCACGAGTTGATGGCCGATGAGACGTTCATGCGATCTGCCTCTGCTCGCGCGAGTTTCCGCGCGTATCCGGCGTTCTACAACTATCGCCACGCGCTTGAACTGGCGCTCAAAGGCATCATCGTCGCGGGCGCGGACCTTCTCGAGTACGACGGCACGCCGATGAACGAGAAGGCGGTCTACCAGAATCACAGCTTCGGGATGTTGCGGACGGATCTCGAGCGGACCTTCGAACTGATCGGCTGGGAGTGGGACCTCGGCATTGCTGGATTCAAAACGGTCGAGGACTTCCGGGCGCTCCTGTCTGAGCTCGACGAGTTCGACGCAAAGTCCACGCTCTGGCGCTACCCCGTGACCGTGAAAGGTACCGCTTCGATGGAGATACAGCGGTGCGTGAATCTCATCGAGTTCGCGAACACGATGGAAGCGCTGCTCGACGTTCTGGCCGACGTGCCGAGCATCGTGAAAGACGAAGTCGACCAGTACATGAGCTACGTCGCCGACGTAGCCGGATATTGAGCCGCTGCTCGACTGCGCCGCGCGCCCGGTCGGCCATCGCCAACGCGAAGCGCGTCGCGACGTAGCCGGGCGGCGGAACAGCATCACGACTGCGGTCGGAACCACGCGCGTCAAGTGTCGAGCGACGATGACGACCGCTTGCCATGTCGACGTCGCGCCATGGTTCGCCACCGCGCCATGCGTTCGCCCCGCGGCAGCATGCGCCCGATGTTCGGACGGATGCATGCGACCGTCGCGCGGATGAAGGCCATGCGCGGGTTATCCGCCGTGATGAGCAGGTCCGGCACCTCGTGCGGCTCGTAGCCGACGTCGGCTGCGGCCTGCATCAGCGCGTCCGCGGCGTGCCACATGGCGATGAAGTCGCCGAAAGGCAACAAGCCGAAGCGGTCGCAGAAGTAGGTGTAATCGATCAGGAGTCGCGGAGCGAACGGGTCAACCTTCACGCGATCCACTCTAAGCAAGGTGTGGCCGAAATGAGCAAAATGCTACCCATTGGAGAGGCACAGGGTTGTAGCGCGATGCGACGCCGGCGTGCGGCGTCGCATCGGAACCGCTAGGTGCTGAGCATGTGATGCAGTTCGTTGATCCGCGCGATCGCGCGGCGAAGATACTCGCGGACCTTCTTGCTGCCGGAGCGGCGCCGTGCAGCCTCGAGGTCGCGGAGTGCGAGTTGGAGCAGCCACAGTGTGTCGTCCATGGTGGCGCTCCATCACGATGCGAGGCGGATCCCCGCCGCTTCGATCTTCTCGTAAACCCACTGCGGCAGACAGAGGTCGGTCTTGTCGGTGCGGCAGTTGGAGTGACAGATGATCGTCGCGACCTGGAAGCATCGCGGGAAGTCGTACGTGGTGGACGGGTAGTAGAAGACGGGCTCGATCTTGTGGCGCTTGCAGATGTCGAGCGTGAGCTCGATCCCCGCGTCGACTTGCGGCTCGTCGAGCTGCGCGAAGAAGTTGAAGCCGCGCCAGTCGTGCGTGATGAACGGGCCGTTGTAGACGGTGTTCGGCGTGTTCATGCCGAATGCGTACAGGCGATCGCCGTCCAGGTCGAGCGGGCCTTCGTTCGCGAACTCGATCGCGACCGATTGCTTGTCGTAGGCGCCCTTCGTGCCCTTCAGCCCGAGATGGTAAATCCACCCGGAGTCGTTGAAGGTCTCGAAGACCGTGCCGTCGCGATCGACGAGCCACGGAGCGCCGACGCGATCCGCGGTGAGGTTCCAGCCGTCGATGGACGTCGTGGCCTTGCCGGGACGTCCGGAGACGGGCGTGTGCATCGTGCGGCCGGCCGTGCCGTGCCAGACGACGAATTTTTTGGCGGTGAGATCGGGAAAGTATTGGCCTTTCTTGAGCGGGTATTGCTGGACGTTCATGGTCTCTCTCCGAAGAGGTGGAGCGCGCGCGAACGCGCGCCCCACCGGGTCAACTGCGTGAAGCGTCAGAGATCACGGCCGGCCTTGAAGTTGCGGCCGGTGTTCTTCCCCTTCGCGGTGCGGATGATCCTGCCCCGCCTTGAAGCTGTGGCGGTTCTGGTTCTCCTCGGTGAGTGACCGCGGCGCGGCGGCGACGCAGCCGCGAAGACGACGGATAGTTGATCGTCTCCACGACCGTGTATTGCGGCCAGCGGCGCGCGTCACGGGCGCTGATGAAGCGGCCGGACGAGGCGCTGCGTGCGACCTTGCGCGTGCTCATTCCTGCTCCGCGAGGTCCTTCCCCGCCTTGAACTGCGCGGTGATCTCGCCGCCGACGGCCGACAGCGATTCGAGCGCCTGCGTGAACATGACGATGGCGGCACGCCACGTCGACGGGATGAGCGGGAGCGACGACAGGACGGTGAAGACCGGCCGGATGCCGCGCCAGATCTTCAGCACCTTCTGCAGGCGGCCGTTCGGCGTGTCCTGCACGAGGGTGTTCTCCTGCTCCATGTCGACGTTGAGCGCGCGCAGCGTGCGATCGGTCGAGCGCTTGCTCTTCTCGATCATGGACTTCGACGCTTCGAGGGGATTCAGTTCTTTGGGATTCGTGCTCATGTTGATGCCTCTCCTTTCGAGGCAGGTCGGATGCTGGTGGATGGGTGAAGAGAAGGCGGTCAGCGGGCGGGCCGGCGACGCACGCGCGGCATGCGCGTAGCGACGACGGCGGCGCGCTGGCGCGGCCTTGGGACGGCGGTGTGTTTGGCGACACACCCGACGACGGCCGGGAACAGGCCCACGTCCGACCAGGCGTCGGCGACGACACGCTGGATCGACGCGCCGTGGCCGTAAAGCTCGCCGGCGATGTCGACGGTGGCCTGCACGAAGTCCGCGAAGTCAGCCTCGGGCCGGAGCCGTTCGGTGAGCGCGGCGTACCAGATGCGCCCCAGCACGTTCCCACGTGTCGCCGCCGAGAGTCATCGCGGCGATGTAGAACGCGTGGTTGAGAATGCCGGAGTTGATGTGGACGCCGCCGTTGTCTTCCGTCGTTTCGACGTAGTCGCGCATGTGCGACGGTTGCGGGTCTTTGCCGAGGACGGGATCGTCGTAGGCAGTGCCCGGAAACGCCATGGACCGCACGGCTACGCCGTTTACGGCAGGGCCGAAAATCTCCGCGCCGATGAGCCAATCGGACTCGCTTGCGGACTGGCCGAGCAACCACTGCTTGACCATGATCCCGAACGCGTCGGAAAGGTGCTCGTTGAGCGCACCGGTCTGACCGTGATAGCCGAGAGCCGCGGCGAACTGCGTGAGGCCGTGCGTCAGCTCATGGGCGATCACATCGACGGATGCGGTGAAGCGCTTGAAGATTCGTCCGTCCGCGTGGCCGTAGACCATCTGGCGGCCGTTCCAGAGCGCGTTCTCGAAGGACGTGCCGTAGTGCACGGTGGAATCGAGACGCATTCCGCTGCCGTCGATGGAGGAACGCTGAAAGACGCTTGCGAAAAAATCGTACGTCGAGCCGCTCCCGTCGTAAGCCTCGTTGACTTCGACGTCCTTGCCGCGCGTCTTGTGCTCGCTCATGACGAGCTTCCCGGGCAGGCGAAGGGTGTGGTTCGCGGAGTAGACGTTCCGCCGTTTTTTCGGAGTGGTGAGCGTGGCGGCAACCGCGCTCGGTCGTTCGAGGAGCGTTGCGGCGCGACCCGTGGCCAGCTCGCGCATGTGCTCGAGCGTGGCGCGGGCGGTGCCGCTTGCTTCAGAGGATGTGTGCTCGGCAACCCGCGTCAGGATGTGAGGCGGGATGACGCCGCATATGTACTGCGGTATGTTTCCCATGACACTGCTGCTCCTTTGGTCCTAGCAGACGGAGGGGCGTTCGTGTCCGGCCCGAGCCGCGTGCCGCGCGGCTCGGAGTCGTCACGAATCCCGCATCTCCTTCCGACTCGGAAGCAGGCGCGGCGTGGGAACGCCGATGCCGGGAGTCGCGGTGGTCTTACGCAACGCGAGAGGCGTTTTCGGACGGCCGCGGCGGCCGAGATCGCGCTTCATGTTCGCGACGAGCGACGCGATGGTGGCGCTGTTCGGATCGCGAGCGAGGCCTTTCGCCACGTCGTACGTCAGCAGCGAGTCGGTGGCGAGTTTCGCCTTGCGCGAATCCATCGTGTACTTCAGGTTCTTCGCGAAGGCGTCCACCTTGTCGCGGACGGGACGGAAGGCTTCGAGGAACTGGATGGTGTCACGGGCGGCGTTCACGTCGAGCTTGTTGATCGCCTGAAGCTCCGGAACCTGTTCGACGGCCGCGGTGACGGTGGCCAGGAACTCGTTCGGAACGTTGAGGCGGGAGCGCACGAGATTCGCGGTGGAGACGTGGATCGCTTCCAGCTTCGGAATGATCTGCGCAATCTCGTCGAGCGCGGACATGAACTCTGCGGCGACTTGCTGGTAATGCGTGATCGTCGGGGTCGGGAGTCTCGACGGTCGGTGCTGCGGTGGTGCCATCGGTCGCTGTTGCTGCTCCGGTGGCGTTTGCGGTGGTGGCTTTCGTTGTAGCCATACACCCACACATTTCCTTCCCATCGCAACCGAACGCTACGCGCGGGCGGCGCGATGAATTCGCGTTACCGGCCACGTTTCGGCCGAAGCGTGGCGGGCGATCGTTGCTGCAGCAACTTGGTGAAGCGGTCTGGACCTGTCACTAAGATACGTGACGTTCGTCAAAGTCAGTTCGTTACCAAATTGTAACGACGCCTAGTTATTTGTCCCCCGCGTTGATTCTTAAAGACTTATGTTTTAGGCCGTTTATCCGCCTTTTTATGGTGTTTCAGCATAGTCAATTCTGAGAAGTCAGTTGGCATCAAAACTGAGAAGTTTCCGCCCGATCTCGGAAACTCTGGCGCATGGCACGCCGATGGCGGATGGTAGGGAAACGTGCCGGAATGACACCCCTACAGGGTAGGGAGAGTTGTGCGTCGCATCCGGCCCCCGGCCTGGTAGATCGGCGCGACCGCCGCGCAGCGCGCCGGTCACGACGATCGGGGTGGGCGGCGTACTCTCAGGGCGGCGGGATCTCTCGGGGGTGGTGAGCCCGGCGCGGCCGTTGCGCAGGCAGCGGACGTGACGGGCGGGGGTGGCGCGGCAGAATCTACGAGCGGTGGAGTCCCCCGGAGGGACGGGCGGCGCGGCGAGGCCGGCGCGAAGCGGCGGACGCGACGCGCGGGGGGCGCGCGGCCGCATCTACCAGGCGTAGAGCGCCTCGAGCGCTGGCGGTTTACCCCTCCTCTGCTGGGCCGATCGCCCGCGACCAGGAACGATCGCCGGCGCGAGCTCGCGGAAGTGAACCGCGGGCACTTTCAAATGCGGAGCGATCAAAAACACGCGACCCGCGGTCACTTAAAAGTGAGCGCGGCGCACGTTCAACTGTCCTCAAGTTGAGATCAAAGTGAGGCGCGGTCACTTTCACTGTCCTCCAGACGAGAAGCAAGTGACCGGCGATCACTTTCACATGCCCGCGCGTCGAGTGAAAGTGACGCGCGGGCACTTAAAAGCGAAACGCGCGACGTCACCGCGTCTTGCGGCGAGGATGCGCACCGGACGGCGGCGACGTGACGGCCGGCGACGCGGCGCGAGCAGCCTTCGCGCGGCGCCAGCTCCGGAAGCGGCGAGCGAAACGGCGATCCCGCTCCGCGTACGCGAGCAGCGCCCGAATGAACGGCGACGTCCAGCCGTCGTACGCGAGCGAGAGAGTGGCCACGAATTCGCGCTCGCGTGACGTCTCTTCCTCGCGGTCGAGAGCACGCACCGCGAGGACGGTGCTCAGCACGGCGTTGACGTCGAAGGAATCGCGCCGCCAGCGCCGCACCGGGTGATTCTGGGTCCCGATCGGATCGGGCTTACCGAGCAGCGGAGGAACGGCGCACTTGCTGGCGCGCCAAGTGCGGAAGCGGCGGGCGACGCGCTGGGCGCGTTCCATGTACACCACGGCTGCAATGATGAAGATCGAAGCCGAATGACGGCGGCCGTCCGTGAGTGCTTCGTGCACGAAGCTGGTGAACACGTCGTGCATGCGGGCGTCCGCCTTCGCGAGATCGCGCAACGCGAGGCCGGCGTTGATGATCAACGCGACGTCGATCGACTCCGCGGCATTGCGGTAATGCCTCATGCGCGCCTCACCACACGCTGCGCGGCGACGGCGGCAGCGGATGCGGAGACGCGTTGCCTCCGGCCGACGCGCGCGGCCACCACTTGCGCGACGGTGCCCGGCTGCTCAGCCGGAGACTGCGCCGCCTTCTCTGCCTGCGCGGGATCTTTGACGGTGATGACGAGGCAACCTTGCGACGCTTTGATGTAGATGCGCGTGCGCGTCTTGAACCCGAACGACGCGAGCCAATGACCGCGCAGCCGCAGGAAAGGCACGAAGCGCTGATAGCCGAGTTCAAAGTAGCTGAGCGTCGCTTCGCGGATGCCATCGGGACGGTTGCGCCGCGCGGGCGCCGGCGACGTCTGCAGCGGTTCACCCGAGCGACGGCGCGCGCCGAGACGCCGACGACGTTTCGCCGGCGACTCGGGAACGTAGGGCATCAGCGGAGGCAACGGA
This sequence comes from uncultured Acidobacteriota bacterium, assembly GCA_963822445.1. Lineage (GTDB taxonomy): Bacteria > Acidobacteriota > Thermoanaerobaculia > Gp7-AA8 > Gp7-AA8 > QHVT01. The sequence goes on from CAWGHO010000001.1 coordinate 524,347, forward strand.
GCAGCCGGAACAGCGACGCCCGGCGCGACGCCGGGCGATGCGCTGCCGTGGTCACGGATCACCGAAGGTGCGGCAGCGACCTCCCGCATGGGCGGCGGCCGATCACAACCGCGAGAAGGCGGCGTTGCGGCAAGAGCGGGCGGCGGGATGAGGGCACAGGTGCGCGCGCTGCGGCCGCCCACTCGGGCAGCGCGCGCAACATGAACGCTGACAGGATCGGCGGCAGCGGTGTGCTTCGCCTCCCCCATGAACGAGGCAGCATCGTTGAACACGGGCACGTTGGCGACCAGCTCCGTGATGTGCTGCGCGGCGTAGTCGTCCAGGATGCGACCGAGCACCGTTTCTTTCGACTCGTTCCCCTTCTTGGCGAAGTACTCGAGCATCGCATCCGCGTACTCGTGGACCGGGACGATCAGCGGGCGGACGAGCAGACCGGGAGGAAAGACGTTGACCACGTTCGGTCCTAGCGCTTCCTGAATGACCGAAAACGGCCATTGATGCGTGGCCTTTTCGATCAGTTCTGCGCGCGAGATCCGCGCGTCTTCTGCCGTGGGATCGAGCTCGATATCGCCCCACTTGATGGCCTTGTCCATTTCGTCGAGCGTCCAGCCGAGCAGTTCCGCCGCGTGATCGGGCGTGACGGGCTGGCCGTCGTGTAGGAAGATGGCGCAGATGGATTTGACGAGGTCTGAATTCAGCATGATTCTGCCCTCCTGCTTATACAAAGTATTGTATACGCGGAGCGCGTCAGAATCAACGCTAACGGCGGCCGATGACTGAGCCGCTGAACGTCGGTAAGGTCTTCGGCGAGCGGCTGCGCGAGTTGCGCCTGAAGCGCAAGCTGACGCAGACAGAAGTAGCGCAGCGGTCGGGCCTGCTGCAGCATCACATCAGCCAGTTGGAGAACGGCGTGGGTATGCCGACGCTCGCAACGATGCTCAAGCTCGCGGCTGCGATCGGCTGCAAACCCACCGAGTTGCTCGCGCCGTTCAACGGGATAGACCTCGCAACGCTGCTCGACCAGTGACGCGGCAATCGCGCGGAAACGCGCGCGGAGGCATCCAAAAATCGAATGTTCCACGGCTCAAGGGGTGTGTTCCACGCACAAGAAAGTGTGCACCTTGCGAGTCGACCGAAACTCGCAAGGTGACTCGCAAGGTCGCTGTTCCGCGCCCGCAAGTCACTCGGTTTCAGTGAGTTATCCCACGGCTCGTAGATCGACTCCTCTCTATGTACCCACGACCTCCGGCCTGTCACGCCGGAGGTCGCGGGTTCGAGTCCCGTCGGCCCCGCCAAATATCGAATGTGAGTGAACGCCGCCGAAAGGCGGCGTTTTGCGTTATCCACGCGTCCGCCCACGCCGGGCGCAAACGCGTTTCACCGCCTAAACGCCAGCACCTCCGCTTGATACGTCTCGACGACCTCTGAAAATGCAACATGGTCCGCCGTGTAAAGAACAGCGCGGTGCTGGAAGACCTCGTTGGGAATCGCAAGCATCTGCCGGCGATTTGGGCGGAATCGCGATCGCGGCTGCTGCTCCCAACCGTGCGGTAGCGGGGTCCAGAGCATCGTCGCGGCGATCGTGCGTCGATAGGGTGCGAGCGCTTGGACCGCTTTGCCGAACGGAGTATCGGTCGTGGTCAAGAGCGCGTTCATCTCCGGCGTCAGCCGGGCCGGCACGTACCAGTTGTCGGCCACGGACAGGACGTGCGCGCCGCAGCGCAGCTCGACGCGGCGGTACTGCAGTGCCGAAGCGTCGCGAACGCCGAGCCGCTGCAACTGTTCGGCGGACGGCTCCTTGCGGACGTCAGGCACTCGAATCGCGACGATCTTCGGATCCTCCGCCATGCGGTGTTCGCCGCACCACGCCTCCAACGTCCGCGTTGCGCTCGAACTGGCGAGAATCTCGCCGTTGAGCGTTTGCAGCAGAGCGAGGATCTCCAGTCGCGATTCATACGTATCGCGCCACGCAATCGAGAAGAAGAGAGCGATGATCAGCGCCGCACGTTTCATGGCGGCATGGTACGGCGAGGCTGTTACCGCCCGAACTGCACGGACCTTCGCGTCAACGATCCCATCCACCATCCGTCGATCGGAAACTGCACGCGCTCCCCTTCCGCGGCTGCGCCGAGGGAGACCAGGAGGGGGATGAAGTGCTCGCGGGTGGGGAGGGCGATGTTCGCGCCGGGACCCTTCCGCTGGTAGTCGAGCAGCGCGTCGACGTCCTTGCGTACCAGCGCGTCCGCGGTCCACGCGTCGAAGTCCGTGGCCCACGCCGGTGGCGGAGTCGCGCCGTGCCAGTCGAGCGTGCGCAGGTTGTGCGTGATGAAACCGCTTCCGATGATAAGCACGCCCGCGTCGCGCAACGGTTGTAGAGCGCGGCCAAAGGCGAAGAGCTCCTGCGGGTTCTCACTCGGAAGCGAGACCTGCAGAACAGGCACGTCCGCGTTCGGATACATCGCCACGAGCGGCACGTACGCGCCGTGATCGAGTCCGCGATCCGGATGCTCGGCAATCGGCTGTCCCTCGAGAAGACCGCGCACCATCTTCGCGAGCTCCGGTGCGCCCGGCGCCGGGTACTTCTGTTCGTAGTGGTGCGGCAGGAAGCCGTGAAAGTCGTAGATCAGAGGAATGGTGCGCGTCGCGCCGATCGTGATGGGACGTTCCTCCCAATGGGCGGAGAGCATGAGGATCGCCTGCGGCCTCGGAAGCGCGGCGGCCCAGGAGCCGAGCTCCTCGACCCAGTTCGGATCGTCGAGCAGCGGCGGCGCGCCGTGCGCCAGAAAAATCGAAGGAAGGCGATCCTCATTCATTGATCAGGCTCCGACGAGGGCAACTTTGACAGCCTGCACCTCGATCTCGATTCGCACTTCATTGGCAACCAGGATTCCGCCCGTCTCCAACGCCTGATTCCACTTCAGGCCCCACTCGCGGCGGTCGATGGTAGTCGTCGCGCGAGCACCGCCGCGCGTTCCGCCCCACGGATCCTTGCCGGTCCCCTCGTACACCGCGTCGAGCGTCACTTCCATGGTCGTGCCACGGATGGTGAGGTCGCCGACGATCTTGAACTTGTCGCCTTCCTTCTTCATCGCCCCTTCCACGCGCTTGCTGCGGAACGTCAGCACCGGATGAGTCTCGACGTCGAGAAAGTCAGCCGAGCGCAGATGAGTGTCGCGATCGGCGGCGCCGGTATCGATGCTGGCCGCGCCGATCTCGACGTTGACCGTCGAGCGGTCCGGATTCTGTTCGTCGATTTCGATCGTCCCCTTCACGTCCTTGAAACGCCCGCGGACGGTGGTGAACATCATGTGCTTGACCGCAAATTCGACCGAAGAGTGGGCAGGGTCGATCTGCCAGGAAATGGTGTTGGTCATCGGTGCTTCTCCTTTTCGTCCATTCAGAACTACCGGTCTCACGACGATATTCCTCATCACAAATATCGTCTAAAGGCGTATAGTCGGGACATGAGCCTGAAACGAGACATCAAGCAGAAACGGCCGTTTCGCAGCCTGCAGGAAGAGGTGATCCTTTCCATGAACCGCACCGCGGATCAGCTCGCCGGGCCTGTCTCGGAGGTTCTGCGCGGGGCGAACCTGAGCCTGTCGCAGTACAACGTGCTGCGGATCCTGCGCGGTGCGGGCGAGGAAGCGCTGGCGTGCGGCGAGATTGCCGAACGGATGATCCGCCGCGATCCGGATCTCACCCGACTGCTCGACAAACTCGAAGCGCGCGGACTCGTCACGCGCTCGCGGGGAACGAGCGACCGCCGCGTGGTGCGCGCGGCGATCGCCCCGGCTGGTCTGCGTCTTCTGGAGTCGCTCGATGACCTCATCGACAAAACGACGAAGAAGACGCTGTCGCACATGTCCACCGATCGGCTGAAGCTGTTGTCCGAGCTCCTCGACGAAGCTCGGACCTCAGCCGACTGACATGGTTCTCCGTTACTGCGCGATCACCAGCTCCACCCGCCGGTTCTGCTGACGGCCCGCTGGTGTGTCGTTGGTAGCAACCGGCGACGTCTCCCCCATCCCGGTGACCGTCATCCGATTGGCTGGAATGCCGCGGCTGACCAGGTAAGAGCGCACGGCCTCAGCGCGTTTTTCGGACAGCGACTGATTGAGCGAGTCGCTGCCCACGCTGTCGGTATGACCTTCGATGGTGATCGTGAGCTGATCGTTGACGCGCAGCTGATCGGCGATCTTCGAAAGCGTGTTGCGCGCTCCCGCTTTCAACGCCGATTTGCCGGAATCGAAGAACAGACCAGGCAGCGTGACGATGAATCCACGCTCGGTCGTTTTCGTCGCCGCGAGTTTCGACAGCTCTTCCTGCATCCTGGCGATCCGATCCGCGCTCGCGGCGTCGCGCCGTGAAAGCTCTTCCCGCGCACGAGCCAGTTCCGCCTCGGTCTCCGCGGCGCGGCTGCGCTCGACCGCAATCTGCTGACGAAGCGCCTCGGCCTGACTCTCGGCCTCGGACCGCTTGCGTTCCGCTTCCGCGATCGCCGCGGCCCGCGCGGTCTCCGCTTCCACGCGCCGGCGATTGCTTTCCTCGCGCTCGGCCTGCAGACGTGTGAGCTCCTCGCGTTGCGTGCGCAACTCGCTTTCGCGTTGGGCGATCACGTCCTGGTTCAGGCGTCCGTCGCTCCGCTCCTTGTCCAGCGCGGTCTCGAGCGTTTTGATCTGACTCTCCAGCGAGGCCTCGCTGGCCTGCTCGCGCGCCTGAATGGTGCGCAAGGCCAGCGACTGGTCTTCGACCTGCCGGCGCAACATCTCCACTTCCGCGCTGCTCGCACCACGCTCGGCGAGAGCGGTCTGATAGCGCGCGACGACGTCGTCGAGGGTTCGCTCGGCGGCGATGCGCGCGTCGCGGTCCGCCTGAAGACGCGTCCGAAATTCGGCTTCACTCGACGCGACCTGCTGGCGCAAGCGGTCCAGCTCCGCCTGTTCCATCTGCCTGCTGCGCGACTCGGCCTCGAGCCGCTGCCGCAGTTCGGCCGCCTGACGCTCGGCTTCGACCCGGCGAGCTTGTTCCTCGCGAGCTCGCGCGTCGGCCGCGAGTTGCGCGAGGCGCGTGCGCTCGGCGCGAAATTCAGGAAGGCGCGGCCCGATGGCGTTGCGACGGGCCAGGTATTCGGCGCGGCGCGCCATCATTTCAGCCATGAAAGCGAGGTGATCGGCACCTTCGTGCTGGGTTTTGCTTCGCGCCAGCATGCGGGCCGTTTTCAGGATGTCCCCCGCACGGTCGAGATCGGCCTGAGCGACCGAGTTGCCGCCGGCGGCGCGCGCCGCGGCGAGCGCGTTCTCCGCGACGATGACGCGATCGAGGGACGTCGCCCCGCGACTGGACAGCGCCGGCGGGTCGTACAACTGGACCGGGCGGACCGTGCCGCCGAGGGTTCCGATTTCCGTCGTCAGGGTCCGAATCTCGCGATTCGCCGATACGAGCAGAGCCAGCGCTTCCGCCGCGCCCGCGGCAGCGCCCGCTTCGATCGCACGAAGCGCCGCCAGGCGGCGGTCGTCAGCGTCGTTGTTGTTCCAATTGGAGCGGGCGACGTTCAGCCGCCGCTCTGCTTCCTCATACAGCTCTCTCGCAAGCTCCGGCGCATCCGCCGCCCGCGCCGCGGCCAATGCGGCCTCGGCAATGGTCACGTGCGACTGCGCTGTTGCCTTCTCGCGGTCCGTCGTCGACTGGGCACCCGCCGGGATTGCCGGCGAGAGAGCCATGAGAACCGCGCAAATTACGCTTACCAGGCTCGTTTTCAGGTTCATATCGTTTCCTTCTCCAGCGCCGCATGGCGCCGGCTGTTACACCGGCTCTGAGCGTTGCAAGATCCGGGCGGGAAATGACTTACAGCTGCCCGAGGCGGGCCGGCACGCAGCCTGAACCGCGGCTGCTACAATCCGCTCCCCTCTCGGGAACCGCCATGCCGAAGTTCTACCTCACCACAGCGATTCACTACGTCAACGACGACCCGCACATCGGGCACATGTACGAGAACATCGTCGGCGACGTCATAGCCCGTCATCGACGGCGCATGGGGGACGATGTCCGCTTTCTGACAGGCACCGATGAGCATGGGCAGAAGATCGAGCGCGCCGCGGCGAAGGAAGGGATCTCGCCGATCGAGCTCGCCGACCGCGTCGTGAAGACCCATCACGCCCTGTGGGAAAAGCTCGGCATCAGCCACGACGACTTCATTCGCACGACCGAGTCGCGGCATCGCATCGGCGTGCTCGAGATGATCCGCCGCATTCAGGAGCGGAATCCCGAGGACATTTATCTCGGGGAGCACTCCGGCTGGTATTGCCAGAGCGAAGAGACCTTCATCCCCGAAAATCAGGTGAAGGCCGCCCGCGAGGGCGTATCTGACGCCACGGACGCGGACGGGCACAAGGTCGAGTGGACGACCGAGCGGAATTACTTCTTCAAGCTCTCCCGCTACACGAAGCCGCTCCTCGAGCACTATCGCGCGAATCCGCAATTCGTCTGGCCGCCGACGCGTCTCAATGAAGTGGTGACGTTCGTCGAGCAGGGTCTGCGTGATCTGTCGATCTCGCGCAGCTCGATCAAATGGGGCATCCCCTTCCCGGGCAATCCCGATCACGTGATCTACGTCTGGATGGACGCGCTGACGAATTACATCGCCGCGCTCGGTTTCGGCAGCGCGCAGCACGATCTGTTCGATCGGTACTGGCCGGCGGACATTCATCTCATCGGCAAGGACATCATCCGGTTCCACGCCGTCTACTGGCCGGCGTTCCTGATGGCGGCCGGCGTCGAGCTGCCGAAGCGCGTCGTCGGCCACGGGTTCTGGCTTCGCGATCAGCAGAAGATCTCGAAGTCGCTGGGCAACGTCGTGCGTCCGTACAACATCCTCGAGGACTTCGGCGCGGACGCGCTGCGCTACTACGTCACGCGGGAGATGGTCTTCGGCCAGGATCAGGACTATTCGGACGAATCACTCCTCACCCGCTACAACGCCGACCTCGCCAACGGCCTCGGCAACGCTTTGTCGCGGGCGATCACCATGGCCAACAGCTACTTCGACGGAAAGACGCCGCCGGAGCGCTGCTTCGACAACGAGTTGCGGACCAAGGCCGAGGAGGTCGTGCCGCGCTATCTGCAGTCGATGGACGACCTCGGCTTTCAACGCGCGCTCGAGGCGGCGTGGGAGCTCGTGGGCGCGATCGATCGTTACATCGTCACGCGCGAACCGTGGAAGCACTTCAAACAACAAGGCGCCGACCGGGCCCTGGCCCGGATCATCTGGAGCACGCTCGAGGCCCTTCGGATCGTCTGCGTGATGACCGCGCCGTTCATGCCGGTGTCGTCGCGCGAGGCGTTGTCGCGGCTGGGAGCGGATCCGGAAGAGATCGGGGCCACGGCCTTGCGTTGGGGCCTGCTTCCGGCGAACGCGCCGGTGAGAGTCGGCGAGTCGATCTTTCCGCGCGTCGACGTCGCCAAATACATCGGAGATCAAACGAAAATGAGCGAAAGCACCCCTGAACCGCCGGCTCAACCAATTCAAGCAGCGCCTCAAGCGGCGCCGATCGAAACGACCCAGGCCGTGCCGCCGGATGTCGCCAAGATCGGGATCGACCAGTTCATGCAGACTGATCTGCGCGTGGCGGAGATCCGGGCCGCAGAGCGCGTGCCGAAGTCGAAGAAGCTCATCAAGATGTCGGTCTTCACCGGCGACGGTGAGCGGACGATCGTCGCGGGCATCGGGACGAAGTACACGCCCGAGGAACTGTTGGGGCGCAAGGTCGTGATCGTGGCGAACCTGCAGCCGGCGACGCTGATGGGTGTCGAATCGAACGGGATGGTGCTGGCCGCGTCGATCGACGGCGAGCCCAGCCTGGTGAGTGTCGATCCCGGCGTTCCGGCGGGAACGAAAGTCCGCTGACCTTCCACAAAATAGTGGTGACGTAACGGGTCCGCGGACCTACATTGGCAGCTGTCGCTGCAATGTGGATTTTGGCAGCGACCCAGCCGCCGCGCTCGTGCGCGATGTCCCGCTTCCCCTGGCCAGGGAAGCGGGTTTTTGTTTGCGCGTGAAAAGCGAAACGCCTCCGCCGAAAGTGCCAATACGCAGGTCCGGCCTCCGTCTCTACGAGCGAATACCGCCGATCGCGGTGTCGCCGCTCGCATGGAGAGGAAAATTTCAATGGTCCGTCTGCGCCGCATCATCGCCGCCGTTCCGTCGCGTTCACCTGTCACGCAAGTTCGTACCATGGCCATCGCGCTCGGTCTTCTCTGGGCTGTGGCGACGGCGCCGGATGTACAGGCCGTCTGCCAGACTCCCCCTCAGGTAGGGGTCTCGGTGAGCGGCGATCTGAACGGCCAGGTGACGGCCCAAGTCACTTACAGTTTTCCGGACACCGAGGGCGCCGGGCACCGCCATCTCTCGCTGAGCGTCAAGCGAGACGGCGATACAGCGGGCGCCTTTCTCGGGGCGATACAGCCCGAGCAAATCTCCGGAGTGTGGGAGGTCAGCCACAGCCTCTCCTGCTCGCCACCCGGAACGTATGTTTACACCGCGCAGGCCATTTCCTGTGGCAAGGCCGATCTCAAGAGAGAGGCGACGGATTCGTATGAGCTCATTACCCAGACCACAGGGGACATCACGTACGACGGCCCCGACGATCTAAGCCACGGCACCGTCACCGTCGACTACAACTTTCCGAACACTTCGGCGGACTCGCACCGGTTTCTCTCGCATCGCGTCATCGACCCCGACGGCTTCTCAGGTCTTGGTCCTTCGCTGCACCCGACCCAGCAACAAGGCCAGTGGATCTTCCCCTTCAACATGGCCTGTCGACGCAGCGGGACGTACATCCACGAGATCACCGCGCGTCATTGCAACGGACAGGTCGTGACCAAGACCGACGTCGCGGTCGTCCAGGCTACGCCAACGATCTCCGTCTCGGCCGAGGGTCCGGATCCGACAGGCAACGTAGTGGTGACCATGGACTTCGGCTTTCCGAACACCGATGCTCCCGGCTATCGACATCTGCAACCCTGGATCGAAACGGAATCCGGGACGATCGCGATGCAGGGGTTTCCACCCGAGCAGCAATACGGTCAGTACATCTTCACGTACAACGCGGCGTGCTTCGTGGGCGAGCTCACATTCGTGGGCGAAGTGCGGAGTTGCAATGGCGAAACAGCGCAGGCTCGCGACTCGGTGACGATCGATCCGAAACCGAGCGTATCGCTCTCGTATTCGGAGCAGAACGGCGGCGTTGCGTCAGTGACGTATGACTTCCCGAACACCAATCATCACGTGCAGAGGCTGCTGGAGCTATACATCGACGACGCCTTCGCCGGCGCTTACGAAGCACCATCGACAAACGGCGTCTGGTCGCCCACGGTCGGAACGTGCTGGAAAAAGCTACGGGTCGTGGCCACGGCTTGTGGCCAGCGCGGAAACGACGAGTTCACCGCCGAGGACGAGATCGAGCAAGAGGACAAGACCAAGGATGCGGTCTCGGTGGCGCTTCTCAAGGTCAGCGACACGGACATTCAGGCAACCATTACCTGGCACGATGTAATCGCCGGGGGCACGATCAAGCTCGAGCTTCAGAACTGGACGAACCCTGCCGGACAGGAGATCCCGGGCGGACCATTGACGACCTTCACGGCTACGACGGCCAGTGGCACGCACGTGTTCACATTCTCCAGACCTCCAGGAGCCCGGCAACTGAAAGTGCTGGCCACAGCTCCCACAGCGTGCGGGCCTGCGACCGACGACGCCTGGATCGAGTGCGGCTGCGAAGACGCCACGCTCAACCCGGTGTATTGGAGCGACGGGAACATGAGACTGACCGATGGCGAGCCGTTGCCGGCCATCGGCGGGCATGGGCTCACCCGGACGTATGACAGCGACGAACAGCTCGGCGGCCTGTTCGGCCGCGGATGGACCACGCTCTTCGAGCAGCGTCTCATCACCCACGACGACGGTGCGATCTCGATCCTGAGCGCCACCAACGAGGCTGTGACTTTTCGCCCGGCGGCAGGGTCGTTCCGGCAGACGTGGCCACGGTCCCAATCGCCGGGGACGCTCGCCCATGATGCTGCGGCGGGAACGTTCACATACCGAGCTCCCGGTTCCACGGAAACGGCAATCTTCCGCGCCGCCGATGGCCGGCTTCTGACGCTGCGCGACGCAGCGAACGCCCGCGAGGCGGTGATCGCGTACGACGCGCAGGGCCGGCCTTCGACATTCACCGACGCTGTGACCGGTGTGACGTGGAACCTGACCATCAACGCGCAACGGAGAGTCACGTCCATCGGCGTGGCCTCCCATCCGGAACTGACCTGGACCTATTCGTACGACGCGAACGGCAACCTGCTGTCGGTATTCGCGCCCGGGAATGCGGTCTGGCGAACCTACGAATACGAAAACGATTGGATGACGGCGTCGTACGACGCACTGGGCAACCTCATCGAAAGTCATACCTACGACGCGGAAGGCCGCGCCATCACGTCCACGGGCGACGGCGATGAGATCGCGAACATCGAATATGGCTTGCCCGGCGCGACTGCCGGAGAACGAGTGACTCGCGTGACGTACAAGACCGGCGCAACGGCCGAGTACGCGCTTCGGGCCGTGGGTGGTGCGTGGCGGGCCGTGTCCGTGCGTGGCAGCTGCGCGAGTTGCGGAGCGGACGAAGCCACGTACGTCCGCGACACGCAGGGCCGTGCGATTCGCCAGCAAGGAGCGGACGGCTACATTCAGGCCACCACCTACGCCGGCGATCGGGTCCAGTCCAGGGAGCGGGCGTTGAAGCCGGCGGGCTGCGATCCGCAGACTGACCCGCAACGTTGCCGACTGGGACCGGATGCATTGGCGACGGCATTGCTCGAGCCGACCGCGGCAACGGTCGAGACTACCTACGAATACAGCGATTCACGGTGGCCCGACAGAATCACGGCAAGAACGACCCCAAGCGTCCGCGCGCCCGCGAATCAGCGCCGCGAGGAGTACACCTACCATCCCGTGACAGGAGCGGGCAACAGCGCGACCGTCCGCGGCTGGGCGGATGAAGAAGAGCCGGAAATCGATCGCGTCACGCGGACGTCGTTCTACGGCGACGTGCCGGCGTGCGGCCAGGAGCCGTGTCCACCATCCGATCCCCATGCTCCGGCCTTTGCACCGGGCGGCTCGTTCCAGAGTGCGTGGCTCGCACTGCCGCAGCCATCGCATCTGCCGAAAGCGATCGACGGCTCGCGCACGGATGTGCAGGACATCACTGCGCGAGTGTATTACCCGATCGATGCGTCCGTCCCGGCATTGCTTCGCGGGCGACTGGCGGCGACGAAAAACGCGGCCGGACACATCACTCGCTACGAGGGTTATGACGTCTTCGGCAACGTCACCCGGATCGTCGATCCGAACGGCGTGGTCACCGAAATGACTTTCGACACCCTCGGCCGGCTGTCCACATCGACGACCAGAGGTGTGGCGGGCTGCAACACCACGGACGATCCTCTGTGCGCCACGGACCTCACCGTCACGCGCGCGTATGCCTCTGTTGTCGGACCATTGCGGCTGGAACGGGCACCCGGCGGCGGCGTGACGGTCTATACCTACGATGCGCGCGGCCGCGTGCAGACGATCTCGCGCGGCCCGTCCGAGAGTGACCTGCGCGAACAGATCGAAACGAGCTACGACGCGCTGACCGGCAAGAAGAGCATCGAGCGGACGCTGGCCCGTGAGGCGGGAACGTGGGTCGAGAAACGGCGCCAGTCGTTCTCGTACGACGGGCAGGCGCGATTGCAGACCGTCACTCACGCGGACGGCGCCGCGATCCACTACACGTACGACTCCGCGGATCGCCTCGCGGGAGTCCGCGATGAAAATCATGCGGCTCCCAACACGCTCTATGCGTACGACCCCGCTGGACGAATGGCAACCGTGACGCAGACGCTCGCCAACGCACCGGGCGGCGTCATCACCACACGCTATTCATATGACACGCATGACAACCTGACCACGGTCACCGACCCGAATGGAAACGTCACCAGCTACGTGTACGACGATTTCGGTCAGATGGCTTCGCAACACAGTCCTGTCACCGGGACGACCGCCTACGCCTACGACACTGCCGGAAATCCGACGCAAGTGGTCGACGCGAACGGAGCCGTGACGACGCGCACGTACGACGTCCTGAACCGAGTCACGACCGCCACATCCACCTTGGCTCCCGTGTCAGAAGTCGTGTCTTGGTCCTATGACGACCCGACGACCGGACGCTTTGCCATCGGCCGGCTGGCGACAATGGGAGATCCCAGCGGCCTGACGGCGTACAGCTACGACCGGCGCGGCTTGCTGCGGCTCGAGACGCACGCGATGCTCGACTCGACCTTCGTGCAGACCTATGGATATGACGCGAACGGCAATCGAACCTCCATCGGTTATCCGTCCGGCCGTGTCGTGACGTATGTGTTCGACAATGCCGGACGACCGATCGCGGCCACGGGCACGGCCGCGGGACAGGTCACTCCCTACGTCACGGGCGCGGCCTACCTGCCGTTCGGCCCGATGACCTCGCTGACCCTCGGCAACGGCACCACCGAAACACGAACGTACAACACGCGATACCTGCCGCTGGCGAACCGCCTGGCCTACGGTGCGACGACGATCGCTCACTACACGCATCAGACCGATCCGGCCGGCAACATCACCGCCATCACCGACCTGATGCAGCCGACTTACAGCCGCACGTTCGGGTACGACGATCTCCATCGGCTGACAGTCGCAAATACTGGCGCCTCGCTGTGGGGCACTGGATCGTACTCGTATGACCGGATGGGCAACATGCTCTCGGCAACGCTCGGCGGCAACCCGAGAACGTTCTCACACCAGGGCACGACACCGCGGATTGCCACGGCCACGGGCTTGGGAGGATCGATGGCGTACGACGCCGCGGGTAACGAGTTGAAGAGTCCGGCCGGCGATCCGGAGGACGGCTCACCGGCTGCCTCGTATTCGCCCCGTAACCTGCTGCAGTCGCAGTTCGTACGCGCTTATGACCGCTGCTATGAGGAGCAAGGCAGCGCATGTATCCAACCCGACCCCGTGCAGGAGTGGCGATCGAACGTTTACGACGGCCGCGGCGTGCGCGTGCAGTCGACCAGGACCATCATCAGCCTCGGCTCGATCACCATCGAGGATCCGCCGCCGGCGGAGCTGTTCTTTTACACGCCTGAGTTGAAGATGCTGAACGTCGTGTCTCCCACCTACGGCCGCGTGGCCGACGTGATCTGGTTCGGATCACGGCCCGTCGCGGATCATGATGAGAGCACGGTCCGCTACACCTTCACCGATCATCTCGACACGCCAATCCTTCAGACCGTGTCCAACGGCGCGGTGGTATGGCGCGTGGAGTACGAACCCTTCGGCAATGTTTACGCTCTACGCGCCGGCGACGCCGCCGACGACCAACCCCTCCGCTTCCCCGGCCAGCAGGTCGCGTACAACACTGGCTCCGGAGAGGAGACCTACAACGTCTTCCGGTGGTACCGGAGCGGGTGGGGGCGGTATACGCAGGCGGATCCGATTGGAATCCACGGAGGTCTAAATCTCTACGCATATGTGAACGGCCAACCCACAGCTCATACCGATCGTTTCGGCCTCGCGGGCGACCTCGCTATGGAAACGATTAGCCCGGTCGCGCAATTGCTGGCGCACCTGCTCGACACGTTCTATGAAGACATCCAGAAACGGCGGGCTGACGGTCACCAGCGTTTCCCGGGCGAAGAGAACTCCAGAATGCGACACTGCACCGTAAGCTGCGAAGCCGCACAGTTTTGGGGTAAGCCGTTAGTTCGATTTGCTGGTGGCGCAAACGAAATTCAAGGGTTTGTGCGCTGGGACATTCTCAATATCTGGAGCCGGATCACCGGGAAATCACCTTGGGCATTCCAGTTCGACGATCTCGCGAACAACGAGCAGGGCTTCGCCTGCGTGGATCGGCTTGCGTCAGGTAACGACAAGCAGTGCACGACCTGTGAAGAGTGCTGCGCCGGAAAGTGCTGCGGTAACAAATGAGAGTTATCCTCAGTCTTGCGTTCGCTACGCTCCTCGCTTGTTCGGATGCGAAGCCGAGCCAGGAAGATCAGCGCCGAGAAGCACTGCTTGAGCAGCAGTATGGTGCGGAGTATGACTTTCGCCTCGAGGACGTCTATATCGTCGCGACGCGCCGGTCTGGTGAACCCACCCACCGTGAAGCAGCCGCGATCAGCAAGGCTTTTTGGTCCGACACAACTGGTCAGCTCCGCAGTGATACGACGATGACGTACCTCAATATGCACGGTCCAGCGGGATTTCAGTTCCAGGCGTACTACGATCGAAAGTCGGGTGAACTGAAGTTTGCGACCACCGAGCACTACTGATGGCGAAGAGAGATGTAACAAGCATGTGCAGGGTGTCCAAATGGGGATCTGTCATATTTTTCCTCCGCGAAGGTTGGTGGTTCTGACTCACCGATGTCCATCCGAGACAGGGCAGTGACGTGCTTGACGAAGCGTCGTCGCGAGATTGACTAACTGCCCGAGGTGATGAGCAAGACCAAGGTGTCCTGGTTCGTCGAAAGCACCCAAGGACGATAGAAACTCGCAATCTGATCGCCAACCGGCTCGACGATCCCGTTCCCTTCCACCACCGCCCTTCCTCCCCTCCGCTAAACTCCCTCCATGCTCAGCCTTCTCCTACTCCTCGGTATTGCCGTGCCGGTCGGTGGTGTGTGGCCCCCGCCCGCTGAGACGGTCGCGACTGAATTCGTTCGTGTGCTCCGTTCGGGCGACATGGAGCAGCTGGCGACGATCGCCACGGGCGCAGCGGTTGCCTCCGAGGATTGGAGAGAGCTGCGCCACGCCGTAGAGAAGTTCGACTGCATCTCCATTCGCGCGCATTCCGTCGAGGTAACGAACATTACCGAGACTGAGGCCGCGCTTGTCGTGACCACCGACGCCACCGCGTTCGCACGTGGAAACAAGTCCCCCCTTCGCCTTCCGAGGCGCTGGCATGTCGTCGCCGTGCCTGCCGACGGTGGCTGGAAACTGCAGAGCATCCTCAACGAGGAAAAAGTGATCGCCCGCCGTCTCATGGCCGTGCCGGAACTGACCGAGCAGACGTTCCTCGACGCGGTGGGAAACGGCGACCTCGAGCGCATCCTGCTCGAGTTCATCAGCCACCCGGGACTCTACGCGAACGAAGGGACCGCGAAAGCAGACCTCGCCCGAGGCATCGCCAGGAAGCGCGGCCTCGTGATGCCCGAGCTCGTCTCCCTGCTCGAGGAATCTCTCCTTCTGCTTGAACACAGGAACAACCCGGCCGGTGCGCAAGAAGTCGGAGAGAGGATGATCGCCTTCGCGGAGCTGCATGCCCTTCCCGACGGCCTTGCCACGGCGCGGCTGACCGCTGGCGTGCTCGCCTGGCGCAACGGACGCTTCGACGATGCGCTCGAACACTTCGCAGTCGCGTCCTCGCTGATGAACGACGTCGAGGATCCCCGGGGCCCGATGAAAGCGCTGTACATGCGCGCTCTCCTGTTGATGAACCGCGGTCGCTATCGCGAAGCTTTGGCATCCGCGGCGATCCTCGGCGATGCGGCGGAGCGATTCTCGTGGCTCGAAGGTGTGTTCCTGACGTCCGTTCTTCGCGGTTCAACCTTCACCCTGCTGCAGGACAAGTCGACGGCCGCCCATTTCGACCGGCATGCTCTCCGGCTGGCCGAACGGATGCGTCGCGAAGAATTCATCACCATCAGTCTTTCCAACCTCGCCGAGGCCGAAGAGGCCTTGGAAAACGGCGCCGAGGCCGCGCGGCTCCGGCAGAGAATCGTCGCCCGTGCGCGCTCGGCGAAGGCGGATCAGGCGGCGCTCGCCACGATGCATTTGTCTCTGGCCACGGCGCTCGCGAAAGACAACCGTCGGGCCCAAGCCGATGCCGAGCTCCAGACGGCGCTTCGCATCGCACGGAGCTCGCCCGAAAAGCTGCTCGAAGCGGAGATCGTGCAGGCGTTGGCGCAGCTCCGGCTCGCTGAAAGCCGCCCTGAAGAAGCGCTTAGATTCGCCGAGGAAGCCGATGCGCTCGCTCGCCAGTTCGGAGCGACCATCGGTCTCCATCGCGGCACCAGACTCTGGGCCATCCGCAGTACGCTCGGCAGCGCTCTCCGCGCGACCGGAAAAGAGCGGGAAGCGGCCGAGGCGCTGCGGTCCTCGATCGATCTGATCGAAGCGGCGCGCTCGAGTGTCGGCGCCGACGAGGTCGCGTTGTCCTCGTTCCTGCGGGACAAGGCACATCCTTACCTCGAACTGATGTCGCTGCACATCGACCAGGGACGCTCCCTCGATGCTCTCGTTGTCTCCGAACGGTTCCGCGCGCGCGCACTGGCGACCGCCGCCGCCCAGGGGAATGTCGATCCGTTCGCGTCAATGACGGAGGCGGATCGCAAACGTCATGACTCTTTGCAGGACGCGATCTCGGACCTGAATCGCAAGCTGCTGGCTGACCGAGACGCCCCCGCGAATGCCGCGATCGACGAGCAACTTGGTCAGGTGCGCGCCGAGCTACGCGCATTCCTTTCCCAAATCTACGCCGCGCGCGCGGACATCCGGCACCGCAGCCTCGAGGACCCGGCGATCGTGCTCGCGGATGGCGCGCGCGTGCTTCCGGATGCCAACGAGATCGCGCTGAGTTTCTCCGTGCACGATGATCGAACCTACGTGTTTTGCATCGAGCGTGCGGCGGACCGGCTGGAGCTGTCGGTCCGGCGAATTCCGGTCGGAAAAGCCGAGCTCGAGGAACGGATCCGCCGGTTCGTCGCGCGCATCGAGCGGCGAGACCTCGACTATCGGCGCGACGCGCGCTCCCTTCACGACCTCCTCCTGCAGCCGTTCGCCTCGCAGGTAGCGGGCAAACGGCTGCTCTACCTCATCCCTGATGGCATGCTGTGGCGCCTGCCGTTCCAGGCCCTGCAGCGGCCTGACGGAAAATACGTGGCCGAGACGGTGGCCGTGGCCTATACGCCGTCACTGCTGTTGCTTCGAAACAAGCGTCGCCGCGATCAGGCAGAGCCGGCCAGGCCGGCACTCCTGGCCATCGCGGATCCCACACTGCCGCAATACACGGCCACCACGGCCCGCGCCACGCACCGGGATGTGGATCTCGGTCCGCTTCCGGATACGCGATCGGAGGTAGAGGCGATCCGGGACCTGTATGACGAAAAGAGCCGGGTTCTTCTCGGCCCCGCTGCCACCGAGTCGGCCGCGAAGTCGCTTGCGCCGCGGTTCGGGGTTCTCCACTTCGCAACGCACGGCATTCTCGTCGACGGAGCGCCGATGTATTCGGCGCTGGTTCTCGCGGGCTCGGGTACGGACGACGGGCTGCTCGAAGCGCGAGAGATGATGGAGCTGCCTCTGGGCGCTGATCTCGCGATTCTTTCGGCCTGCGAATCCGCCGGTGGGGACGTCACGCCCGGCGAAGGCATCATCGGAATGTCGTGGGCGCTCATGGTTGCCGGCTGCCGCAATACCGTCGTCAGCCAGTGGAAGGTCGAATCGCGAAGCACGGCCGCACTGATGATCGCGTTTCATCGCCACGCCGCGCGCGGCGGCGACTATGCCTACGCCCTCCAGCGCGCACAACGGGAGCTGATGAAGCAGGACGAATTCAGCCACCCGTACTACTGGTCGGCGTTCGTTCTCGTAGCGACTTCGCAATGAGCGCGGCGTTTGCCGCGACGCGCTGCGCACGAGCCGATCGGGGATAGTCCGCGGCGTGACGCGCCAGCGATCGCGCGCCTTCCTCAATGAGTCCTTCGCGCATGCAGATCAATCCCGCTTCGAGCGGCGAGTCCGAGCGGCGTGCGGCCAGGAGCTCTTCGTGCGCGTCGCTGCCGAGGACGTGAAAGAGCACCGGCGGATCGGGAGGCGCCGGAACCGTCGTGCTTCGACCGTCCGGCGACACGACGCGCAACTGCCAGCGGTAAGTCGCTCCACGCTTCAGCGGACGGTCCACGGGCCACGACGTACCCTTCGACGGAGGACTCTCGGCGACGAGCGCATACGTGCGATCAAAAACCTGCACTCTCATCTCCACCCCGTCAGCGCGCCTGTTCCACCGAAACGTGGGCCGATCCGATTCAATGACCATCCCAGCCGGGTCCATCAACTGCACCTCGGATTCCACCGTCGCACCGACGGAACGTTGAGATTCGTTGGGCGGGTGCAGCGACGAGACAAGGGCGACCGCCGGAAACGTTCCGGCCTCGATCGCCGCCGCGACACCGCGCAGCGGAGGCGCCAGCGAATCCATCGGATCGGCGGCCGGAAGAGTGGGGGTCTTTTCCGCCGTCTGCGTCGGGGGCATGACATCACGGTGCGCGATGGGCTGCCGCGACTCGGCGGGAACGTACCTGTCGTACACCCAGAAAGACATCGCAGCGATGAGCACCGCCGCCGCAGCAGCCGCCCACCAACGCCATGGTCGATGCGCGAACGTGCGGGCGTACGCTTCGAGATCCTCCATCTCCCGAGCGCACGAGGAACACGCTTCTGCGTGTCCGATGATGTCCGTACGTTCCTCCGGCGAGAGCTCGCCGTTCACGTAGCGCTCAATCGTTTCGTACGGAATGTGTTCGCCGCGCGTGGCGTCGAGCGTCCGTTGCCACGCGACCGTGTTCGTCACGCCGGAAGCAACCACGCGGCGGCACTCGTCACAAGCGGCGAGATGATCGTCGACCGCGAGCAACTTCTTCGAATCGAGCTTCCGCCGTTTGTAGGCCTCGAGGTCCGCCGCGACGGGATGGATCATGAAGGATTCCTCCGCTTGGTTCGAACCGGATTGAGACGGCGCGCGAGACGGTCGCGCGCGGAGCGCCGGAGATTGATCACCTGCTGCCGCGTGATGTGGAGAATGACCGCGATCCGCGTGTCCTCGAGCGGCAGTTCGTTCCAGAGGTCGCCGAATGCCTCGGGGTCGAGCGCAAGGGTGTCCGCCACCTGGCGGATCGTGGCCACGCCGGTGATGGGAAGGAACTGCGTGACCGACTCGCCCGCGGCGTCGCGTGCACTGAGCAGAAGTGCGATGCGCTGGTTGAGCGGCAGCTCGCAGATCTCCCGCCAGAGCTCCCGCAACAACTGGAGGTTCTCGAGCTCCTGTCCGGGTGCGCCGGCCCTCGGCGTCGATTCGTCGCGCAGGTCCTCGCTCCCGAAAGCCGAGGCTGGCGCAAGCCGCGCCATCACATCGTCGAAGGCGATCGGACCACCGGTCTGCTGAAAAAGATCGATCAGGTTCAGGCGGACGTCAGCTCCCGGCGCAATGCTCACTTCGTCGATGCGGACCTGGGCCGGAGGAGTACGCCCCTCCTCTCCGGCAAAGCCGCAGTACGCTGTGCCGGCGACTTCCCAGAGCGCGAACCGCGCGTCGTTCCGGAGCGCATACCGCACGCGATTTCGCAACTTCGTCCACGCCGGAAATGCCCGGCGCATGAAGTCATCGAACGTGTTGAAGGCGACGACCGAGACGTAGTCCGCGAAATTCTGGAGCGGCTCGGGCGCGAGCCGTTGAAGGCGATGCACCAGTTTGAGCAGAATCTCGGCGCGTACGTCGTCCCGCTGGTCCGCGGCGAGGCTCGAGCGGCGGAAACGCCCGCCGAGGATGCGGTCGATGCGCCAGTAGACATGAGTGGAGAGAAGGCTGGCAATCGCCTCTTCCCGCGCCCGATCCGTCGGCGCGTGAAGGACATCCTCGAGGACGGGATCGTTTACACCCGCACCCGGTCGATCGGCAGGTTCGGCGGCCACAGTCGTCTCTGGAGTGTAGACGACAAAGAGTCGCGCATATGCGCATCCCGAAGGGGGCAAAAAGCGAAAAGCCGCTGATTTCTCAGCGGCTTTTCATAAAAATTATCCCGGCGGCGTCCTACTTTCCCACGCAGTTGCCCGCGCAGTATCATTGGCGATGCGGAGCTTGACTGCCGTGTTCGGAATGGGAACGGGTATTTCCTCCGCTCTATGACCACCGGAAACTTGGTTTCTGGTTGGTTAAAGCAAAATTCATTGAATACGGGTAGTAGTGAGATGGTCGGCGTTGTAGCTAGCAGACAACATCAAATCAAGACAAATATGGTCAAGTCGAACGACCGATTAGTACCAGTAAGCTGAGAGCATCGCTGCACTTACACACCTGGCCTATCAACGTGGTCATCTACCACGGGTCTTCAGGGAGAACTCATCTTGAGGTTGGCTTCTCGCTTATATGCTTTCAGCGATTATCCTTTCCCGACTTAGCTACCGAGCGATGCCGCTGGCGCGACAACTCGTACACTAGAGGTCAGTACTTCCCGGTCCTCTCGTACTAAGGAAATCTCCTCTCAATTCTCCTCCGCCCACAACAGATAGGGACCGAACTGTCTCGCGACGTTCTGAACCCAGCTCACGTACCGCTTTAACCGGCGAACAGCCGGACCCTTGGGACCTGCTCCAGCCCCAGGATGCGATGAGCCGACATCGAGGTGCCAAACCCTGACGTCGATGTGAACTCTTGGTCAGGATCAGCCTGTTATCCCCGGCGTACCTTTTATCCTTTGAGCGATGGCCCTTCCATACAGAACCACCGGATCACTAAGGCCTGCTTTCGCATCTGCTCGACTTGTAGGTCTTGCAGTTAAGCTCCCTTCTGCCTTTGCACTCGACGGCTGATTTCCAAACAGCCTGAGGGAACCTTCGCGAGCCTCCGTTACACTTTGGGAGGCGACCGCCCCAGTCAAACTGCCCGCCTGGCAATGTCCCGGACCCGGATGACGGGTCTCGGTTAGAACTTCGGTACTGTAAGGGTGGTATTTCACCGGCCTCTCCACCGAACCTAGCGGCCCGGCTTCAAAGAGTCCCACCTATCCTACACATACAGCACCAAAGTTCACTGCCAGGGTGCAGTAAAGGTGCACAGGGTCTTTCCGTCTAGTTGCGGGTAGCTGGCATCTTCACCAGCGCTACAGATTCGCTGAGCCCCTCGTGGAGACAGTCCCCAAATCGTTACTCCATTCGTGCAGGTCGGAACTTACCCGACAAGGAATTTCGCTACCTTAGGACCGTTATAGTTACGGCCGCCGTTTACCGGGGCTTCGGTTCAAAGCTTCGCCCGCCTTGCGGCAGACTAACCTCTCCCCTTAACCTTCCGGCACCGGGCAGGAGTCAGACCCTATACGTCGTTTTCGACTTAGCAGAGCCCTGTGTTTTTGATAAACAGTCGCTTGGGGCATTTCACTGCGACTAACTGTCGCTTTGTATCGCGAGGATACTGACGACAGTCAGCACACCTTCTTCCGAAGTTACGGTGCTAATTTGCCGAGTTCCTTCACGAGGGATCACTCACGCGCCTTGGAATTCTCTTCCCGTCTACCTGTGTCGGTTTGCGGTACGGTCGTCCCGTGACTGAAGCTTAGAGGTTTTTCTTGGCAGCCTGGAATCAGTGACTTCGCTCAAAAGAGAGCTCGTACTCGCTTCTCGGATCTAGCCAGACGGATTTTCCTGTCCAGCCATCCTACAAGCTTCAACCCGCACTTCCGTTCGCGGGCCCACCTATCCTCCTGCGTCACCCCATCGCATCACGGTCCGGTACAGGAATGTTGACCTGTTTTCCATCGACTACGCCTTTCGGCCTCGCCTTAGGGACCGACTGACCCTGAGCGGACGAACCTTCCTCAGGAAACCTTAGACTTACGGCGAGTGTGATTCTCACACACTTTATCGCTACTTGTGCCGGCAGAGTCTCTTCTGAACGGTCCACCAGTCCTTTCGGTCTGACTTCACTCCGGTTCAGAATGCTCTCCTACCACCAATCTGGTTCCGAAGAACCTGATTGATCCGCAGCTTCGGTATCACGCTTGAGCCCCGTTACATTGTCGGCACGGAGCCACTTGACCAGTGAGCTATTACGCTTTCTTTAAAGGATGGCTGCTTCTAAGCCAACCTCCTGGCTGTCTGTGCGTCTCCACATCCTTTTCCACTTAGCGTGAATTTGGGGACCTTAGCTGGCGGTCTGGGTTGTTCCCCTCTCGACGACGAAGCTTATCCCCCGCCGTCTGACTGCCGCGCATTGCATTGATGGCATTCGAAGTTTGGTTGGATTCAGTAACCCGGTAAGGCCCCTAGTCCATCCAGCGCTCTACCACCATCATGGTCGACGCGAGGCTATCCCTAAAGATATTTCGGAGAGAACGAGCTATAACGGAATTTGATTGGCCTTTCACCCCTAGGCACAGCTCATCCAAGCTGTTTTCAACCAACACTGGTTCGGACCTCCACCTGGTGTTACCCAGGTTTCATCCTGGCCATGCCTAGATCATCCCGCTTCGCGTGTACTCCCAGCGACTCATTTTCGCCCTATTAAGACTCGCTTTCGCTTCGGCTCTGCAAATTGCTTCGCCTTGCCCCTGAGAGTAACTAGCCGGCTCATTATGCAAAAGGCACGCGGTTGCACATTCCCCCTTGCGGACGGCATAGTGCTTCCACTGCTTGTAGATTGACGGTTTCAGGTACTATTTCACTCCCCTAACAGGGGTTCTTTTCACCTTTCCCTCACGGTACTAGTTCGCTATCGGTCACAGAGTAGTATTTAGCCTTGGAGGATGGTCCCCCCAGATTCCCACAGGGTTCCACGTGTCCCGTGGTACTCGGGTACCAGCTCGGAGCCTTCTGTCTTTCGCCTACAGGACTGTCACCTTCTCTGGTGCGCCGTTCCAGGACGCTTCGACTAAACATCCGGTTTGTCACTCCATGTGAGCTGGCCCCACAACCCCGGCTGTCCGAAGACAACCGGTTTGGGCTCTTCCGCGTTCGCTCGCCGCTACTGACGGAATCTCGTTTGATTTCTCTTCCTCGAGGTACTGAGATGGTTCACTTCCCTCGGTTCGCTCTAACCAGCCTATGTATTCAGCTGGTAGTCGCCAGGCATGACCCTGGCGGGGTTGCCCCATTCGGAAATCTCCGGATCAAAGCGTGCTTGCCGCTCCCCGAAGCATATCGCTGCTTGCCACGTCCTTCATCGCCTCTCTGTGCCAAGGCATCCACCGTCAACCCTTAGTAACTTGACCATAAAGTGCCTTGATCTCATGCGATCTGCAGCTACCACACGTTTACTCACGATATGACGCTTGCATCTCATTTACTTACCCGTATTCAATTGTCAAAGAGACTTCGGGCGTCGGTGCCCTGAAAACTGACTAGGAAAGCACGAGGCGAAACGCTTGCCGAGCATTGCGCTCAGCAGATTCCTTTCGACCTAGGTTGACATCATTCGGCACCTAGACGATGCCGTCGCGATCTCGTTTTGATCCGAGACGGAAGATGCTCCTTAGAAAGGAGGTGATCCAGCCGCAGGTTCTCCTACAGCTACCTTGTTACGACTTCACCCCAATTACCGATCACACTTTAGGCGGCTGCCTCCCTTGCGGGTTAGCCCACCGACTTCTAGTGCAACCGACTTTCGTGATGTGACGGGCGGTGTGTACAAGGCCCGGGAACGTATTCACCGCGGCGTGCTGATCCGCGATTACTAGCGATTCCAACTTCATGCAGTCGAGTTGCAGACTGCAATCCGAACTGAGAACGGCTTTTTGAGATTAGCTCCACCTCGCGGTCTTGCAGCTCTCTGTACCGTCCATTGTAGCACGTGTGTAGCCCTGGACATAAAGGCCATGAGGACTTGACGTCATCCCCACCTTCCTCCGGTTTATCACCGGCAGTCTCCACAGAGTCCTCGGCTTTACCCGTTAGTAACTGTGAACAAGGGTTGCGCTCGTTGCGGGACTTAACCCAACATCTCACGACACGAGCTGACGACAGCCATGCAGCACCTCTGTACAGACCTCCGAAGAGAGGGCTCTCATCTCTGAGACTTTCCTGTACAGTTCAAACCCAGGTAAGGTTCTGCGCGTTGCTTCGAATTAAACCACATGCTCCACCGCTTGTGCGGGCCCCCGTCAATTCCTTTGAGTTTCAGTCTTGCGACCGTACTCCCCAGGCGGAGTGCTTAATGTGTTGACGTCGGCACAGCAGGGGTCGATACCCGCTACACCAAGCACTCATCGTTTACGGCGTGGACTACCAGGGTATCTAATCCTGTTTGCTCCCCACGCTTTCGCGCCTCAGCGTCAGTACCGGTCCAGTGAGCCGCCTTCGCCACTGGTGTTCCTCCCAATATCTACGCATTTCACCGCTACACTGGGAATTCCACTCACCTCTCCCGGTCTCAAGCCATCCAGTCTGACAGGCAGTTCCTCGGTTAAGCCGAGGGATTTCACCCGTCACTTGAATAGCCGCCTACGCGCCCTTTACGCCCAATAATTCCGAATAACGCTTGCCCCCTCTGTATTACCGCGGCTGCTGGCACAGAGTTAGCCGGGGCTTCCTCTGCAGGTACAATCAAGTCAGGGACGTATTAGGTCCCTTCCCTTTTTCCCTGCTGACAGGAGTTTACAATCCAAAGACCTTCATCCTCCACGCGGCGTTGCTGCGTCAGGCGTTAGCCCATTGCGCAAAATTCCCCACTGCTGCCTCCCGTAGGAGTCTGGACCGTGTCTCAGTTCCAGTGTGGCCGATCACCCTCTCAGGCCGGCTATCGATCGTCGCCTTGGTAGGCCATTACCCCACCAACTAGCTAATCGAACGCGGACCCCTCTTGTGGCGGGAGGATTGCTCCCCCCTTTGACCTCTCGGTCATATGCGGTATTAGCTCGAGTTTCCCCGAGTTATCCCCCACCTCAAGGCAGGTTATCCACGCGTTACTCACCCGTTCGCCGCTCGACTGGGGATTGCTCCCCGCCTCGCTCGACTTGCATGTGTAAAGCACGCCGCCAGCGTTCATTCTGAGCCAGGATCAAACTCTCCAGTTTTATCTGTTGAATTTGAAGCTCTAGCATCAGTCAGTAACGACTGTTGCTTATTCGGATACTTCTTATGTGTGTTTCTGACGAGTCCGACGTTGTTCAATGAACATAGTCAGGACTCAAAGGAATCACGTTTGCCTTCGTTGCTTTCCTATTCAGTTGTCAAGGAACCGACTACTTTCGATCGCGTCGGATCGGTGCTGCGTACGACTCGCGTTTTTCCCGCTTTCGTCCGCACCGCCGATCCCGCGCTGGGATCATGGGTAACCTGCTGCAACCCCTTGTTATTTCAACCGCTTACGGCCCCGCTCGACTCTGTCTGGCGGCCCGCCGCCGTTCATGCGCCGGGATCGAGTCATAACTCGGAGCGACTCGCGGTTATTTCAACGACCGCGCCGGCTTCCTGTTCGGCTCGCCTTGTCTTCAGCGCGGACCAGGGATAACCGGATCGCGGCGCAGACATTCCACGAATGTAGGAATCGGCCGCGAAACCGTCCCTTGGAAGGGTAGCGGCGTGGGGCCTCCCGTCACGTTCTCGGCAGGCCGCTCTCTGCAGGGCGGGCTCGGACGCACCCGCGTGATGATGGCGTGCACATCCATGGTCTCAACGAGCCCCCCGAGAAGTGACGGCATTGCCGCCGCGTCTGCTGCATGCCAGCGACGCCTGCCGGCAGGTCGCCGACCGCACCGTCCTGCTCCCAAGCTCCTCGGCCGCAAGCGCACAAGAAAAAGAAGGCGGCGCCGAAGCCTCGAGTGATCAGCGCAACGGAATCGATTGCGCGTGATGAAAATGGTCCTCGGGATCCCACCGCTGTTTGACCTTGACCAGATTGCGCGGATTCCGCCGGAAGTTGTCGAGGAAATACAGCCAGAGCGCGCGGTCGACGTCACCACGCTCGTGGCTGCCGAGCACCGTGTCGGGATAGTTGTAGTAGGCGCCGTCGACGGTGCCGGTCTCGTCGCGGGCCGGGTCGGGCGTGCCGCCGTATTCGGCATACACGTCACGATAGAAATCGTTGATCCACTCGAGGTGCGTGCCGGCTTGCGCGCGGTAGGGCTGCTGATCGCTCTCCCCCGGCTTCGAATCATTGATCCAGTACGTCTGGTACTGAAGCTTCATGATGGAGCTGCGCTGCGGCACCGGGGTCGCATCCGCCGCCCGCCTGTTGATCGCGCCGCCGTAGCTGTCCACCTGCAGCAATGACTGGCTCATGTCGCCGGGAGGAAGGCCGGACGGAGTGGTGTTCAACCATCGATAGATGGCCTCTACCTGATCGTCCGGAAAGCGCTTCTTCATGTAGGCCGATTTGTACTTGCCGAACTGATTCGGCCCGGAGCCGTTCATCGTCTGCAGCGCCTCCAGGTAGGTGACGTGCTGCACCGCGACGCTGGCCGGCAGGGTCGTCATGTAGCCGGGATGCCCGCCGAGCGGCTTCTGGAGGGACACGGCCGGCACGACCTGGCCGAGCCGCGCTCGAGCTCCCTGAAAGCTCGACTCGGCCCGCTCGCGATGCTCGCGTTGTGCGACACCCGGCGCCGACACCATCTGCATGATCAGGCCGATCTGCCCGTTCGAGACGTGGTTCAGTTTGAAGAGGGTGAAGTCGGTATCGGGCATCTCCGCGACGAAGTCCGCGTAGACGGCCAGCAGTCCGGCGAACGTCTTCCGGTCGAGATCGGACCAGTTCCAGGCCAGAGTCGCGATCGAGGCATGCGCTGGCGCGTCGGGCAATTGCGCAAAGTAGTAGCGCACGATGACGCCGAAGTTGCCGCACCCGGCGCCGCACAAGGCCCAGAACAAGTCCCGCTCGTCGCTCGTCGCGCTCTCGGCGGACACGTGACGCAGCTCCGCCCGTCCCGTCCTCGCGTCCCATGTCACGATGTCCACGGCGCTCAGGTGATCGACGGTCAAGCCGTGCAGCCGAGACAACAGCCCATACCCGCCGCCGGTAATGTGACCGCCCGCGCCGACCGAATAGCAGCTGCCGGCGGGCAGGGTCTTGTTGAACGCATTCAACAGCGTGCGGTAAACGGTCCAGTTCTCACATCCGGCATCGACGAAGAAGGCATTGCGTACCGGATCGAGCCCGACCTGGTTCAGCGCGGACATGTCGATGACGGCCCGCGTGGTGCTGTTGTAGACGAAGTTCTCATAGCAGTGACGTCCCGAGGCGACCTTGACGTCTCTGCCGTAGGCGTTGATGGCCGCAGTCACACAGTCAGCGACGCGCTCCGGATAGGTCGGCGCGTACACCGCTTGCAGGTTCGCCGCGAACCAGCGGCGGTCGAATCCCTGGCGATCGCTGAGAACAACGGGGCGGTTTCCGGCAGATGGGATCACAGATGCATCGACCCCCGCTGCACCCTGCAGTGACTCTGCACTCGTCCCACCGTCGCCGGCGCGGGCATGGTGAACCACGTATCGTCGCCCTGGTCGCGCCGCGCGGCCATGATGGCTTGCTTGATCGCGAAGAACGCTGACGTCGAGAGCACGAGCGGCGGCTCTCCGATGCCTCGCGAGGACATCACCGCGGAGTTGCTCTGATTCGGATCGCCGCCTTTGTCGAGGGTCACCCGCAGGTCGACGGGGATCGATTTCGAACAGGGCGGCTTGTACTCCCACGTGCCGTTCGAGTAGAGCCGGCCGTCGGGCTCGTACATCATCTGCTCGGTTGTCATCAGTCCGAGTCCCTGCACGAACGCGCCTTCGACCTGTCCGACGTCGAGGCAGGGATTGAGGCTGTGCCCGATGTCGATGAGGATGTCGGAGCGAAGCACGGTCGTCTCGCCGGTGAGCACATCGATCTCGACCTCGCTCGCCGCGGCGGCATAGACGAAGTAGAGGAACGCGCGGCCGTACTGGCTCGTCCCCTCGACGTCGCCGATCAGCGGCGTCTGGTAGAACCCCTCCACCGCAAGGTTCACGCGCGCCGCGTACGCGCCGCCGACGATCGACGGCCAGAGCTGCTTCCAGTTCGTCTTCCAGCCCTTGACTTTGTTTTCTTTGCAGTACTTCTCGAGCCGCGCGCGCAACTCGAGGCAGGCGTTCTTCACCGCGCCGCCGAACAGATCCGAGCCTGACGACGCGGCCGTCGGCGTGGCATTCGGCATGGTGTCCGTCGATGTCTGCGCGACATGGATGATGCTCATGTCGATGCCGAGGGTCTCGGCGGCGATCTGCATCATCTTCGTGTCGATCCCCTGCCCCGACTCGGCGCCACCGTGCTGCAGCATCACGCTTCCGTCGGCCGCGTACGCGGCGACATAGGCGACACCCTGATCGAGAAGACGCGGCTGATAGCCGACGCCGTACTTGAGCGGGATCATCGTCAGCCCGCGCTTGCGCCAGCGATTCTTCGCGTTGAACCTGTCGACGGCGTCCCGGCGCTTGTTGAAGTCGGACGACTTCATCAGCCGCTTCCAGAGATCGCGGATGTTGCACTGATCGAGCTTCTGTGCGTAGGGCGTGGTCTGGTACGAGCGCCTCGAGCCATCCTGGTACATGTTCTTCCAGCGCACATCCTCGGCGCGCATGCCGCACGCGTGCGCGATCTTCTCGATGGCCTCCTCGCAGATCAGCGTGGCCTGCACTACGCCGAAACTGCGGAATGCCGTGTTGCTGGCGTTGTTCGTCCGGCAGACATCGCCGCGGCTGTGCCACGTCGGCACGAAGTACGCGCCGTCGGAATGCTGCTGCGAGAGATCCATCACGGGGAAACTGAGATCGTATGTCGAGCCGCCGTTGGAGTAGAGCTGCACCTTGTAGCCTTTGATCTCCCCCTTCTTCGTGAACGTCGCATGGAAGCGGCCCTGGTACGGGTGCCGCTTGCCGGTGACGTTCATGTCCGTGTTGCGGTCGAGGAGCAATCGCACCGGCCGATTGAGAATCCATGCCGCGATGGCCGGCGCCGGATTGATGACCAGAGGCCGCGCCTGTTTGCCGCCGAAACCGCCGCCGAGCGGACGCTGGAAGACGGTGACGGCGCTGTTCTCGATCTCCAGGAGCTGGGCGACGGATGATTGCACCGACGATCCCTGCTGCGTTCCCGAATAGATCGTCATCTTCCCCTGCGCCTCGGGAAGCGCGAGCGCGCCTTGCGTCTCCATGTAGAAGTGTTCCTGGGCCTCGTTCCCCATCTCTCCTTCGACGACTTCGCATCCCTTCATCGGCTGCGTCGGATCCTTCAGCCACTTCTCGTCGCTTCCCTTGCGCGTGATATCGGGGATGTGCTGGTTCTCCTTCTGCTGGGGGAAGAAGTCTTTTTTCGAGACCGCCTCGTCGATCGTCAGCACGGGCGTCGCCGGCTTGAACTCGATCAGCTCCGATTGGATGTACCAGGCGGCGCGCTGCGCGGTCCAGCGGTCCTTCGCCACCACGAGACCGATCGGCTGGCCCCAGCAGATGATCTGTTGATTGAGAGCGAACACGACGTCGTCTCCGCCGAGCCCGAGGTAGGGGTTTTTCTGGTTCGGGACGTCGGCGGCGGTGATGTACGCGACCACGCCGGCGAACTTCGCCTGCGCGGCTTTCAATGCGCCGGCTTTGTAGCGGAACGTGCCGCTGGCGATCTCGCTGATGACGAACGCCGAGTCGTATCCGTGCGGCGGCAACGGAATGTCCTGCGTGTATTTCTGCTCGCCGGCGGCCTGCACGAACGCCGTCGTCTTGAGGATCGGCTCACCGACCGGCTTCTCCTGGTGATAGACGCTCACCGTCTGCGTGCCGCCGGAGAGCGCGCGCACGTAGACTTCGCCGCCGGAGCGGTTCTCGGGCTCCACTTCCTTCGGGAAACGCTCGTTGGCAACGTGCAGAAAAAACTTGTAGAGCAGCGTCTCGCAGAGCGACTCGCGGTAGCCTTCCGGAAGGAAGTTGGTGCCCGGCATCGGACGAATCACCTTCGCGACTTCGCCAGCGAGCACCCGCAGTGCCTCCTGCAGTGTTGCGTCGTTCCACTTCTTGCCGGTGATGGCTGCTTCGGTTTTCGTCATGCGTGACGGCAGATTCGCGAGGCCGCCGTAGAGGATCGTCGCGCTCTGGATCGTGCCTTTTTTGTCGAGGCGCACGAGGAAGCCGGCATTCACGATCGCGTGCGCGTTCTGATCGCGATAGGCGATCTTGAACGTCTCGATCTCGTCGCCTTCCTGCGAGTACGGAATGTGGAAAGACTGTGCGATCGCATCAGCGGGAAGTTTCCACACCGCGGGTAGATCCGCCATCGCGTAGGTCTTGTTGCCTTCGTGCGAGGCGATCATGATCGACGCGCCGAGGGTCTGCAGCACGAGGTAGACGTCCGATGGGAACGGCGAATCCGTCTCCGCCTGCGCGCGCGTCATCATTACGTTGCCGCCGATCGAGCCGATGTTGCGCACCTGCAGGTTGGCGACGTCGAGCAGATGGCGGCGGAACGCCGCGAAACCGCGCGTCTTGTCCTTCGGCTTCTTCTCGATCACGCGCTGCAGCTCATCGATCACGTTCTGCAGCGGCTCCGCGGCACCGACATCGAGTCCTTTGCCGGTCTCGCGGAAGCCGAGGAGGCTCGCGATCGCGTGGATGTCGATGAGGATGTGCGGGTCGTCGACGTCGGCCTTGTAGATGCCGATCGACGTGTTGCCGGCGACGAGCTTCACGTTGCGCGAGTTGCCGCCGTGCGACGCCTTGATCTTCTGTGCCTCTTCGAGCGTCGCCGGACGGAACCAGCGATAACCGCGGCCGGCGCTCTCCAGCGACGACATCTTTTCGGCGTACTCGATCAGCTCGCGCGGGAACTCCGTTGACGGACGCGGGCCCGGCAGATGCTGCTCGATCGGCACGTCGGCGTGGCAGCGGTGATTCGTCGAGTAGGTGTTGTGCTTCTTGAAATCGACGGCGAAGCTCTTCATCCCCTCGAGGATCGGGCGGTAGCCGGTGCAGCGGCAAAGGTGGCCGTCGAAAAGGTCTTCGATCTGCTGCTGCTCGGGCTTCGGATTGTTGCGGAGGAACGTGAACATGTTCATCACGAACCCCGGCGTGCAGAAGCCGCATTGCGAGCCGTTGTGTGCGGCGATCCGATACTGAACCGGATCGAGTTTCTCGCGCGTGCTCCCGATGCCCTCGGTGGTCGTGATCATCGCGCCATCAAGCGAGCAAATCGGACGGAGACAGGAGTTGATCGCCGTCTCGGCGACGCGCCGCTCTTTCGGCTCCCAACGCGAGAGCATCACCGTGCACGCGCCGCAGCCTCCTTCGCCGCAGGAAAGCTTCGTGCCGGTGAATCCGATGGCGTCGCTGCGCAGCCAGTCGATGAGCAGCGTGGTGGGATCGGGGTCGGCAATCTCGAAGCGGTCTCCGTTGACGTAGAAGAGGATCGCGTGCGAAGTCATGCGTTCTCCTTAGCTGTTGATCACGTCGAGGAAGAGGTCGTAGAAGGCATCGGCGTCCGCGTCGAGCATCACGTCGATCGATGCGCCGTTCGGATCTTCGACGAGCTGGCCGGAGTGGTCGGCCTCTTCGTCGAGCTCCTGCACGACGCGCAGCTTCAGCGTCCTACCGGATGCGATGGGCGGATCGGTGAGCACCGCGGCCGCGAGCGGATCCCAGAAGAAAAAGTCGCCGCTCTGCACGAAGGGGATGTCGGCAGTCAGCGTCTGATAGATGAACGCCGCCTGCGGCGTGGTGTGACGCTGCTGGATGCGGTCGTAGAACGGCAGATTCAGCGGAACGTGATCGGACGCGTCGAGCGGGACCAGCGTGACCGGGACGCCGGAGTCGAAAATGTACTGACCGCCGAGCGGATCGAGGAAGAAGTTCCACTCCGCGACCGTGTTCAAGTAATCGGGATCGACCACGTTGACGTTGCCGGGAACGAGGATCGCGCCGCCCATCATCACGATGCGCTCGATCTTCGGCGCGACTTCGGGACAGGTGTGCAGGAGCGTGCCGAGGTTCGTGCCGCCGCCGATGGCGAGAATGGTCATCGGCTCGGGCGATGCCTCGAGCGCCGCGCGGAGAAAGTCGACGGCGCTTTCGTTCACCGGCGAATTCGGATTCGTTGGAAGCGGAACGTTGTAGACCGCGTCGATCGGTCCGCGGATCGACTGCGGAAAGACATTGCTGTAGCTCAGCGGCGCGCTCGTTCCCTTCGCCACCGGGATGCCGGGCTTGCCCGTGAGTTGGAGAAGATCGAGCGCGTTGCGCGTGCCGGGCGTGAGGTGGCATGCGCCGACGCCGGTCGTAGTGACGCCGCGGAGATCGACGCTGGGATGCATCGAGAGATAGAGGATGGCCATCCAGTCGTCGATGTCGACGTCCGTGTCGATCAGCACAGGGATTCGCATGGCGGTCATCGTATCAGCCCGCAGGGATGTTAGGATGCACATCCATCCCTAAAACCGAAGGAGGCAGCATGGACGTCATCCTCGTGCACGACGCTGCGATCGACGAGTACATGTCGCAGGTGCTTCTGACCACCATGCCCGGGATCAATCTCCTGGGCGCCGTGATCGTCAACGCCGACTGCATCGACTCCGCGGCCATGCAGACCGCCTGGCAGATCATGAGCTACATCGATCGCACCGACATTCCGATGGGACTCAGCGGCGCGCGCGGATGGAATCCGTTTCCCTGGCAGTACCGCAGCGACTGCGTTCGCGAGTCGGCCATCACCTGCCTCAAAGACTTTCGGCCGAATCCGAAGTGGCCGCCGTTCCCCGACGGCGACGCGCTGCTGCAGTCTCTGATGGAGGCGGCTGCAGGGCCGGTGACGCTGCTGGTGACGTGTCCGTTCACGCCGATCATGACTCTGCTGCAGCAGTCGCCTGCACTGGCATCGAAGATCGAGCAGATGATCTGGATGGGCGGCGCGATCAACGTCGCCGGCAATCTCGATCCGACCACCGTGCCGACCCCGCCGTGGAACAACTGCGCGGAGTGGAATGCCTTCTGGGATGCGGTGTCGGTCGACTGGGTCTTCAGGAACACGACCTGTCCGATCATCCAGTTCCCGCTGGACATGACCAATCGGGCCGCGATCACGACCAGCTTCATGGAGACGCTGGCCGTACAGGCATCGAACGGCTCACGCTACTCCGAGCTCGCGTTCGAGAGCTACATGCTAGTGAGCTACGAGACGTTCTATGACATGTGGGACGTCGTCACCACCTGCTGGCTCGCGGACCAGAGCTTCTTCCAGCCGCCGACGACGATGAGCCTCGCGATCGATGCGACGCTGAGCAACACGCAGGGCTGCATCAAGCCGGTGGCCGGCGGACGCGAAGTGCAGGTGGTGTTGAATTTCTCCGCGAACGGCCAGCAGGCGTTTTACGACTACGTGGCGAAACAGTTCAACCGGTAAACCCGAGATCCTTCCCCTTCGCATTGCTCAGGGTCAGGATGACACCGGAAGCCGCTGCAGACCTCGAACGCCGACATCGTCGCCTGGAACAATCGCACGCCAGCCCCTGCACATGCGCCTGCGCGTCGGACAGCGGCTTCCCGTCCGCGCCGAAAGGGCCACGGCTGCCGCCGGTCGGCGATTGCAAAGGCGCAATCATGAAACACAACGTTCCGCTTTGCGTCGCTGCTCTCGCCGTCGCTCACGCCGTCGCCGCGCAAGCCGCGTCAATGAGATCGGCCTTTCTCCCGAGGGCAGCCTGTGGGTCCTCAGCGCCATCGGCAATGCGTATGGCAGCGCGACGGCACCCAACCTCTATACAACGCTTCCTTCTCCGCTACCCGCGACTCCCGCCCTGCCACGCCGGGGGTCGCGGGTTGGAGCCCCGCCGGCGCCGCGCCGCCGCGAGCTGTTCGAGAGAGCGCGCGCTGACCTCCGATGCACGGGAAGCCGATGCCGGAGAGCCGGCAGGGGCGTCACATCCCCACGGGATGCCAGACCGTCTTCGACTCCTGGAAGTCGTAGATGGCGTAGGGGCTCTGGGAGCGCGTCTCGTCGTCCCAACCTATCCTCGCGCCGTCGAAGTGCACCACCCGCTT
Source organism: uncultured Acidobacteriota bacterium (assembly GCA_963822445.1). Taxonomy (GTDB): domain Bacteria; phylum Acidobacteriota; class Thermoanaerobaculia; order Gp7-AA8; family Gp7-AA8; genus QHVT01. The sequence continues at coordinate 558,214 of CAWGHO010000001.1, forward strand.
CACGTTCTCCGCGGCGGCTTTCTGTGTAGCCGGGATCGCTTCAGCGGTCACGCCGGTGATGTCGATGGCGTTCACATCCATATGGGACGCGAGCCACGGGACGAGCTCGCTCTTCAGGCCGGAGATCAAATTGATGACCCCGCCGGGTACATCCGAGGTCTCGAACGCCTCGGCCAGGGTGATGGCCGGCAGCGGACGCTTTTCCGAGGTGACGGCCACGACCGTATTGCCACCGACGATGGCCGGTGCAATTCGGCTGACCAGACCGAGCAGCGACGGCTCTTCGGGAGCGATCACGCCTACCACGCCAGTCGGCTCGGGAACGGTGAAGTTGTAATACGGGCCGGCCACCGGATTCACGGAGCCGAACGATCTGCGTGTATTTGTCGCTCCAGCCGGCGTAATAGACCCACCGATCGACGACCTGCTCCACTTCCCGCCGCGCCTCGGCCGCGCTCGAACCCTGCTGGCGCAACTCGTCAGTCAGTTCGGCAGCCCGCGCCTCGCACACCTCGGCGATGCGATAGAGGATCTGCCCGCGGTTGTACGCGGTCTTTCCGCTCCACCCGCCAAATGCCTTGCGCGCCGCGACGACGGCATTGCGCAGGTCTTTCCTCGATCCGCGGCAGGCGTTCGCGAGCAACTCTCCCCCTTTGCCGAGTACCGGATAGAAGCGTCCCGATTCGGTGCGCGGAAACTCACCATTGATGTACAGCTTGTAGGTCTTGCGGACGTTCAGTCTGGCCATGATTACGACAGATGCACGTACGGCGCGAGGCCGTGCAAGCCGCCTTCGCGTCCGAATCCCGATTCCTTGTATCCGCCGAACGGCGAGGTCGGGTCGAACTTGTTGTAGGTGTTCGCCCAGACCACGCCCGCGCGGAGCTTCGACGCCATCTTGAGAATGCGCGAGCCCTTGTCCGTCCAGACACCGGCCGACAATCCATACGGCGTGTTGTTCGCCTTTTCCAATGCCTCTTCCGGCGTGCGGAAAGTCAGCACGGACAGACCGGACCAAAGATTTCTTCCTGCGCGATGCGATACGACTGCGAAACGCCCGTGAAGAACGTCGGCGCGAACCAGTAGCCTCGCGCCGGCAGCGCGCATTGCGACTGCACCATCTCCGCGCCTTCTTCGACGCCGCTGTCGACGAGCTCGCGGATCTTGTCGAGCTGCATCCGCGAGTTGATCGCGCCGACGTCGGTGTTCTTGTCGAGCGGATTGCCGACGCGCAGCGTCTGAATGCGGTCGCGCAGTTTGCGGATCACCGGCTCGACGATCGATTCCTGCACGAACAGACGCGAGCCCGGCGCAGCAGACGTGGCCCTGATTGAAGTAGATGCCGTTGATGATGCCTTCGACAGCCTGGTCGATCGGTGCATCATCGAACATGATGTTCGGCGCTTTGCCGCCCAGTTCGAGCGTCAGCTTCTTTTCGTCCCGGCCAGTGCGCGTTGAATCCGCTTGCCGACTTCTGTCGATGCCGGTGAAGGCGATCTTGTCGACGTCGGGATGGGATACGAGCGCAGCGCCGGTTCCACCAGCGCCGGTGATGATGTTCACAACGCCCTGCGGCAAATCGGCTTCCTGGATGATCTCGGCGAGCATCAACGCGGTGAGCGGCGTCGTCTCGGCCGGCTTCAGTACGACCGTGTTTCCGGCTGCGAGTGCCGGCGCGATCTTCCACGCCGCCATCAGCAGCGGAAAGTTCCAGGGGATGATCTGCCCTGCAACGCCGAGCGGTGCACGATTGCGATTCGGGAAACGCGTACTCGAGCTTGTCCGCCCAGCCCGCGTAATAGAAAAAGTGCGCCGCGGCAAGCGGGATGTCGATATCGCGCGACTCTTTGATCGGCTTGCCGCCGTCCATCGTCTCGAGCACCGCCAATGCCCGCGACTTTTCCTGAATCAGCCGGGCGATGCGGAAGATGTATTTCGCCCGCTCGGACGGCCGAGCTTCCGCCACGATTTCTCATAAGCCCGCCGCGCCTCTTTGACGGCACGATCGACGTCTTCGGCATCCGCTTCAGCGACTTCAGCCAGCGTTTCTTCCGTCGCCGGATTGATCGTCTCGAACCATTTCTTCGAATGGGGCTCGACGAACTTCCCGCCGATGAAGAGATTCTGCTTTTTGGCGATCTTGACGTGATCGGTGGCCTCGATGGAGGGCGCGTACTCCCAGATCGCGGAGGAAGCGGCTCCCGGCGTAAGGCGCTCGCGAGTTTCGATTTCAGAGGTGGTCATGATCAATCAATCGTGAAGTAGTCGGCGGACTGATACGCGCCGGACTGTTCTTTTCTGAGCTGCATGAGAATGTCATTGAGAAGGGAGCTGGCGCCGAGGCGGAAGAGATCGGGGTTCATCCACTCGCCGCCGAGGGTTTCATAGAGGAGGACGAGGTAGGCCAAGGCCAGCTTGGCATTGGCAATCCCGCCGGCCGGCTTCATCCCGATTTTCTTGCCCGTGGCATGGTGGAAATCGCGAATGGCCTCGAACATGACCAGCGTGACCGGCAGAGTGGCATTGACGTCACTTTTCCGGTCGAGGTCTTGATGAAATCGGCGCCGGCGTACATCGAAATGAGCGACGCTTTGCGAACCTGGTCGTAATTGGCCAATTCGCCGGTTTCGAGAATGACTTTCAAGTGCGCGGGACCGCAGGCTTCTTTGACTTCCGCGACCTCGTCGAACACCTTTTGATAGTCGCCGGAGAGGAATGCGCCGCGATCGATGACCATATCGATCTCGTCGGCACCCGCGGCGACGGTCCGCCGGGTTTCCTCGATCTTGATCTCGGAGAAGGTCTGTCCGCTCGGGAACCCGGTCGCAACGGCGGCGGTCTTGACGCCGGTCCCCTTCAGCGCCTTATGAACGAAGGGCACCATCGTCGGATAGACGCAGACCGCGCCCACGTGAGGAATGGTGTGATCGGATGGATCGGGCCGGATTGCCTTCTGACACAGCGCGCGAACTTTGCCGGGCGTGTCTTTGCCCTCCAGCGTGGTGAGGTCGATCATGCTGATGGCCAGCTTGAGACCCCACACTTTCGCCTCTTTTTTCAGCGACCGTTTCGCCAGAGAGGCGGCCCGCTCTTCGAGGGCCACGGCATCGACGCCGTGCGCGAGCTCGAGGGCATCGCCGAGGCTGCGGCGAAACATCGCCGGCGCAAAGGTCGACGAGTGTGCAACCAGTGATTCAGACATGGGAGCGATAAGGTAGCAGAGATGCGCGTGCGGCGGGCATCTCGCCCGCCGGACGCGCGGCGTTCCCTTAATCGACGGGGGTTTCGGAGGGAGTCGGAGCCGTCGGCAGAGACGGGCTGCTCGCACGGCGGCGTCCGCCACCGGACAGGTCGGGGAGCAGCTCCCAGTTCGACCCGGTCCACTGCCAGTTTTCGGAGAAGTAGAAGCCGGCAAAGCCGCCGTAGAGCGTCAACCGCTTCGCGACCGGATCGTAGGCGACGCGGCCGTTCTGTCGCGGGTCGGGAGAGGTCGCCGGAGACAGCTTCGTCCACGTGCTCGCGGCGCCGTCCCACAGCCAGGTTTCGTTGTCGTAGAACTGGCGGCGGGATGTTTCCTTGTCGGGATCGGCCAGCTCGGACTTCATGCCGCCGAAGAGCAGCAGTTTGCCGGTGACCGGATCGATGGCGTACTGCGGTCCCAGCCGCTCGCCCGGGCGTGGTCGTGACGTTCAGCTTCGTCCAGCCGGTGCCGGTGAACGCCCACATGTCGCTGAAGCGCTCGACGTGGTCTTCGATGCTGTCGCGACCGATGCCGCCGTAGATGAGGGTCTTCTTCTGCAGCGGGTCGTACCACATCGCATGCAGGCTCCGGTTATCCGGCTTGTCCTTCTTGACCTCGGTCCAGTTCGCGCCGTCCCAGGTCCAGGTGTCGTCGCGGAAGTCCTGCCCGTCGTAACCGCCGAACAGGATCACTTTCTTGAGGGTCTCGTCGTACACCAGCGTGCCGAAGCGGCGCGCGTCAGGCCTGTCTTTGGTGGTCTCGATCTTCTTGAAGGCCGCGCCATCGAACTCGTAGACGTCGATCTCGAGATCGCCGGACGGCCAGCAGGCGAAGACGACCTTCGAGCGATTCGTGTCGAAGACAGCCAGGGGTGCGTCGCACCGGCCCGGGACGTCTTTCGCGGCCTTCATGAACCACTGGCCGTTTCGCATGCCCCACATGTCCTCGAGGTAACTGCTGCTGTACTCGTTGAGGCCGCCGAAGAGCCAGACGGTCTGCGTCGCCGGATCGCTGGTCATGGTGAAGAGCGACCGCGGCGAGGGGCGCGCGTTGTTGATCCCGAAACGCCAGTTGGCGTTGCTGTAGAGAAGGGTGAGGCTCCGCGGCGTGGGAGAGCCGACTTCCGACCCGCCGTACAGCACGGTCGTCCCGCGCAACGCGTCATGACCGAGCGAGGCAGCGACGATGCGGCCGAGGGACATCGTCTTGATCTCTGTCCAGGTCGTGCCGTTCCATTCCCAGGTCTTGTCGAGAGCGACGCCGCAATTGCCGCCGATCGACATCAGCGTGTTGTTGTGGCTCTGGTAAACCATCACCGAGTCGTTCGCGCAGTCCGGAAGCGTCTCCGGCGTCAGCTTGACCCAGGCCTTGGCCACCGCGTCGAAGCGATACATCGCCGTTTTCGACTCGGCGTCGAGGCCGAGGAGGATCGTCTGGTTCCGGGCCGCGTCGTAGGCCATCGTCGGCCGGGTCAGCTTCACCGACTCATCGCCGACCTGGGTCCAGGTCGTGCCATCGAACTCCCACGTATCCGACTTCGTCGTGGGGGTGATGCCGTCCGTGCCGACGGTGAAACCGCCGTAGAGGACCATGCGGTCGCGCACGGAGTCGTAAGCCATGGCCGAAAGCTGACGGGGACCGGGCGTCGTCGCCGGATTGAGCTCGGTCCAGTCACCGTTGGCGTAAGCCCAGGTGTCGCCGAGGTCGTTGACCTCGCCAGTGGCCAGTCCGAGCTGCTCCCTGCCGCCGAACAGGACGATGCGGCCGCGGGCGGAGTCGTAGGCCATCACGTGCGCGCTGCGCGCGGAGGGGGTGTGCGCCGGGTAACGCTGCACCCAGCGAACGCCGGTCCAGGCCCAGGTCTCATCGGAGTCGTAGGCCCGCTGCGTGCCGTTGTCGAACGCGCTCGTGCCGCCGAAGAGGATCAGCTCGCCCCCCTGCGCATCGAAGGCCAGGCGCGCGTAGTTGCGCGGCGAGGGATTGGCTGCGAAGGCGTTTGCGGTGAGTAGGACGGCCGCCAGAGCGGCGAAAAGCAGTCGTTTCGGTGAGAAAACGCTCATCCGTGAAGAGGCCTCGTCATCGTTTAATTGGTTGGTGCTCCGCGAGTTGCGCGCGGGCCGGTTTGGCGTCGATCCGAACCCGGCCCTTCGGGGGTAAATTCCGATTCGTTCCTGAGACGGATGAGCCCCAAAAAGGAAACGCGCCGGCGGTTCGGCCGGCGCGTTTCAGGTCACGAAATCGTGGTTCGCGGCTACTCGCCCGGTCGCGGGTGAACGCCGTACTGCTCGGCGATGCTCACCAGACGTTGTTCCACATCATCCCCGCCCAGCGTGGTGCGGATCTTCTCGATCTCGGCCATCTCCGCGTCCTCGAGAGCAAACCCGTGCGACTGCAGCGCTTCCTGCGGGCTGTCGATGAGCCGCCGCCGAAACTCGGGATGCTCGATCGCCCGACGGACGACCGCCCCGATCATTTCATTTCGCATGCTTGTGCCTCCCGAAGGTGAGAGGAGCAAGAGGTGGGCCTGTGTTGCGGGGTTACGGGGGTGCGGGGTTACGGGGTTTCGCGGTTCGGGTCAGGCGCGACTCGTGACTGCAAACCTCGCAACCCCGAAACCTCGTAACCCCGAAACCCCGAAAATCAGCTCCGCCACCTCACCGTGACCAGCACTTCCTTCAGCTCCAGCGGAAAGCGGCTGTCGACGTCGTGCTGGGTGTACTCCGCGGTCACGTCCAGGCCATGTTTGAGGCCGACGCGGATGCCGGCGTCGACTTTCGCCCAGTCCCAAAAGACGCTCGGCGCGGGGAAAGTCGGCCCGACGAAGTCGTTGTCGATGACGCTGTAGCGGGCCGCGGGCTGGATGGACTCGATCCAGCCGAGATTGAGCGTAAACTGGTAGCCTAGCTCCACTTCCCATCCGAACCGCTCCAGCCCGGCTACTTCCTGCGTCGTGTACTGCGCCGTCCCGGCCAGACCGCCCCACTCGCCGTACAACCGCGCGCCGTACTCCTCTTTGTCGTCGCTGGTGATCGGCAGACTGCCCTGCCCGAACGCACCATCGAGCAGATCGATGTCGCCGTTGTAGAAGGTCCCGTAAAGATCCGCCGACTGGGCGAGCTCCCGTTTGTAATGAAAGACGATCAGATCGAAACCAGCTCGCTGATCTTCGGTCTGCCAGCGATATCCGAGGGCTTCGCCGATCTCCACGTTTCCAGTCTCGAAGACCAGGCTCTCCACTTCGGCGTCGTACAGGATCGGAAAGCCGCTCTTGATGTCGACGCTCGGATTCGGCGGCACACGATTCGGCTTGCCGTTGTCCCCCGCCAGCGCGTTCGGATCGCGCATGAACACGGGATTCCCATTCGAGGCCTGCGCGCGCCAGTAGAAATTGCGGCCGACCGTGCCGCCGACGAGGAACTGCGTGTCTTCGAAGCGATTGAAGGACGTGGCCGCGAGGCCGTAGCTCTCGAGCAGGCGCGTCGGCTGCCGTTCCATCTTCGGGGCCTTGCCGGCCTGCGCGAAAAAGCTCGTGCCGCTCGGCCGGTCGAGCATCTCCGGCTTCTTTCCGACGCGGATGAACAGCTCATCGGCGTCGATCTGGCGATCGTTCGAGGTCGGATTCGCGCGATGCAGTGCCTGGGCGTGGATCTTCGCGCGCGCCAGGAACCACTCGCCGTAACCGAGATCGAAGGTCACGTCGGCGACGTTCAGCTCGACGTGGCTTCCGGGGTCGGGCGTCTGTAGCAGCACGCGCGTCTGGCCCGGCGGGATGAAACTCGGTGGGAAGGGGAATGGAATCGGATGCGACTCTTCATCGCTCCATCGATAGTCGGCGCGAAGCTCGAAGCGGTGGCTCCAGGTCCAGGTGTTCTGCGCGAGAGCGGCCGGGCAAACGACGAGCAGCGCGATTACAGCGACAACCAACTTTTGCAGCATGACGAATTCTAAACGGCCTCTGCCGCGCGCGGAAAACAAAGGCGGCAAAGCTCGAACCCATCGACGCTCGTCACTTCCATGCGCACGGTTCCCGTCAGCCGGCGCGCACTGACGCAAGTCGGCTGATGAACCTTGCGCGATTTCGACGAGGCGATGAAGGTCATCGGCCGCTCCTGGAGGATGGTCTCGACGTCGACGCGCAACGGCACGAGCTGCAGCGCCGGCAGTTCCCCATCCACGAACACGTATCGCCCCTCGGTCCACGAGAGCAGCTCCGCGATCTCATCCTGCATCTTGCTGCGCATCGCCTCGATCAGCTGATCCTCGGTGATCGCGCCGAGGATCAGCAGGATGCGGCCGAGGGCGAGCTGGGAGGCCTGCTTGATCTCGTTGGCCATCAACCGCTGCTCGCCGGTGATCGCGCCCGATGAAAGCAGTCGATTGGTGAGGAACTTCTCCGGATCGTTCGAGGCGCAGGAGAAGATCCGTCCCTCTTCGAAAAAGATCTCCTTCTCCGAATCGCCGCTGTGCACGATCAGCGTTCCGCTGCGCTCGTGGAAGGCCTGCTCGCGAAGGACGCCGATGATGCGCGTGTCGGCGAGCGGTCGCCAGGCGCGCTCGGGCGGCGCGGGCACGCTCACCTCTTCTTCTTCGATCACCGTCGTGCTGACGCGACGCAGTTCTTCCTCGGCCTTCTTGCGCCGCTCGATCTCGTCGCGCAACGCGCCGGTCATGATCCGGAGCTCGGTCATCGTCTCTTCGCTCGAGCGGCGGAGGTCGTCGATGAGGTCGCGCAAGGACAACTGGACGCGCTGCTCTTTGTCGAGCTGTGTGCGGAGTTGTTCGATGAGCGGAGCGGTGTCGGGCGCTTTCGGCGCGGACGGAGTGGTAATCGTCTCGATATAGCCGCGCAACGCGCCCTCCGGCTTGTACGGCGCGAGCGTGCTGCGGATCCAGACGTGGCCGCCGTCGCGAGTCACGCGCCAGTCCTCCATCTCAACGCGCTGCGCCGCGGCGTTCTGCAGGACGGCGGTCGACTTCCCTTCCCAACTGTCCGCGTCGCGATACAGCGAGCGGCGGTTCTTGCCGATGATCTCGTCGCGTGAATAGCCGAAGAGCCGCTGTGCGCCGGCGTTCCAGCCGGTGATCACGCCGTGGGTGTCGGTGCGGATGACGGCGACGTCGACCAGTTGATCGATGACGGCGGCGAACACACGGTCCGGTTCTGCTTTGCGCGGCGCAGATTGCGACTGCGACTGCGACTGGGACTGGGGTTCGTCGACGATGTAGATGAAGACCGCGGCGTCGCGCGCGACGGTCGTAAGCACTTCCAGCATGCGATAGCGGCCGGTCCGGGCCATGACCCGCTTTTCGAGGCGGTAGCTGTCGCAATCCGCGCCGAGCAGCCGTTTCATCAGCGGCAGCTCTTTCTTCGCGTCTTCGGGATGGGTGATTCCGTTGAACGAGACGCGGGCAAGCTCTTCGCGGCTGTAACCGACCAGCTCCTGAAAGCGATCGTTCATGAATAGCCAGTTGCCGTCGAGCGTGGCCACGGCGATTCCCACCGGCGCCAGCGCGATCGCGGCGCGAATGCGCTCTTCGCGCGGAATCGCGCCGCGCTTCGCCGGCCGCACGCCCGGTTTCCGGACGAGGGAGATCACCTGGTCGACGAGGGGGATGCGCATGGTGGGAGGGGGTGGATTGTACCTCTGTCGTCGCGAGGGGCGACGCGATCGACATCCAGCCGCAAAATCTGAGAACTTCAGCGAAGTCGCTGAAAACACCAGCAGCCAGACCGCCATCGTTCACTGATTCGCTGAAAGGCATCGCAACGTCGGCTGCTATTTAAGCTAAGTCGCTGAAATGCGACACGAACGACGTTGCCTCTCTTGATGTATCGGGCCACAGTTTCAGCGAACTTGCTTGAAACGCAGGGGACATCGCTGATTTTTAATCGAGTTCGCTCAAGTCTCACGCGCTCAGGGTCAATTTTTCAGCATATTCGCTGCCGGAGAACGAATTGAAGACACGCGAGTTTGGAGTGCGTTTGACGCAATATCGCGAGCGGCTGCAGCTGTCGATCACCGAGCTCGCCAACCGCCTCGGCGTCGACTACATGCAGATCTCCCGCTATGAAAAGGGGCAAAGCCTCCCATCGCTCGAGACCGCGATCCGTCTCGCGAAGGTCCTGCAGGTTTCCCTCGACGACCTGGCCACCGGAAGCGAGCCCCCCGAGCCCCCCATGTTCCGGAACGCGCGCCTCCTCAAGGCGATGCGCGAGCTCGACCAGATTCCGCCCGAGCGGCAGGAGCTCGCCCTGCGAGTCCTCGACACCGTCATCGCCGGCCACGAGCTCGAAACCCTCGGCGCCCGCCTGCGCCGCTCGTGAGGGATCGCGTGGTCGGGTGCTCTGGTACTAGCGCGCAGTAAAGACGCTGCTCTGGGTTTCAGCCGCTGAGCCACAGACTGAGTTCTCTGTCGACGGCGCCGACCTTCGGCCCGTCACGCCGCAGGTCGCGGGGTCGAGCCCCGTCGGCCCCGCCAAATGTTGCTCACCAGGCGCCGCTTTAGCGGCTTTCGTGTCGCGAAGAGCGGGACATCCGGCAGCTCGAGGACGAGCAGGAACGCCTCCCGAGCTGCTGCGCTCCTCGACAGCCAGATCGGCGCGTTCCAGTTGCGGCGTGGGAGCGCCGAAGCGGCGGCCCTGCGGTTCAGCGTCGCGTACCAGGCGTTCGATGCCGCCGAAAGGGCGCGCGAAGCGCTCCTGGCTCGCAAGGGGATGGCCGAGGCCGCGGTCGCGCGCGGGTGTTTCACGAGGCGGTCTCGGAGTACTACAAGGTGCAGGCATTGCTCCTCGCGAACGGCGACGTCGTCGATGCCGCGGTCGCCTCGGCGGAGATCCTCGACCTGCCCCTCCCCGCCGGCCGCCACGATGAACTGCTGCAGCGCGCCCACCTCTTCGTGGGCACGTTCGCCGAGGCGGGCCTGAGGTTGAACGCGCTGCATGCGTAAACGTTCCTCCGCCGGCGTGCTCGAGCCGGCGCGCTGACCCACGAAGACCTCGCCGCCGCCCGCGATTACTTCGAGCGCCTGCCCCTTCGCCCGAACGCGCCCTTCATCCCGCCGGAGCCGGGCCGATGACCGTGACCGAGCTGACACGCGGGCCGGAAGAGCGCAGCGAACCTAGGTGCGTGGTGACCGTCGCCGCGCCGCTGGCCAAACACAGCATATAATCGCTAATACTTCAGCAAATAGGGAGAGATAGAATGCCGACGCTCCAGGACGCGGTCGATGCGATCGACCGTGGGGAAGATGCAGTCGCACGCGAACTCCTCAATTCGCTACTCGCAACCGATCCGGCACTCATCGATGCTTGGGTATGGCTCGCGACACTCGCAGAAGCAAGAAACGACTTCGCGGAGCAACGACATTGTCTTGAGCGGATCACGGCAATAGATCCGAACAACTCCGAAGCGCGACGCATCCGTATACGCCTTCAACGAGCGGACGCATCGTCACAGCCTATGGCGCCAGCGCCGTCGGAAGTGCCACCTGGTGACCAGCCGCAACCGCAGTCTGACGTGGTGGAACACGAACTTGCCGACGAGGAAAATGACGGCGCCGGCACAGATGCCGACACACGGCACGTCATCAGGCTTGCGGCAACTCCGCGCCTCGACAAGATCGGCGCTCCCGTCTGGGATTGGTTCTTCGCCGACGAACGCTCGCTAATCGGCGCCTTACCGTCGCTCCTCAAAGACTTTATCGACGCGGGACAGGCGTTCGGTGCGGATACGGCACGCCTTGAGCGACTCCACACGACAGTGGCCGAAGGAAATGAGGAAGCGCGCAGAAATCTACTGGTAGCCGTGTTGCGCAGCGGCGTCGAGGCGGCGACCTTTCTAAATAGGCAAGAATCCTGCGGCCAGGCATTCTGGATCGCCAACGCTCTCTACCAGGCCGGGAAAATCGTCAGTTTCCGCGAGAAAAACAACACGCCTAAGATGATGGAGCGGTTGCTGGTTATTGCCGCCGACGCGGCGGCTCGGCTCGTCCCGTCCTCAGTAGCAATCGACGACCTGCAGATGGCCATAGATCGAATCATCACACTCGCGCACAGCACGCGATACGTTGGACGTACCTTTGCATCCGTGCGTCCCGATCTCGGGATCGTCGAAAAAATCGCCCTCGATACGATTGCCGCAGATTTCGATCGCCGCTTGCGAGAGATGGTGGAGAGTGACCGACCCAGTATCAATGAATATGTCTCGAACAATATGCCGAAGCTGTACCGAATGAGACTTTCACCGGAATGGTTGGCGTGTCGAGATGCGTGGGAACAGGCCATCATTGATGCTGGGTACGACGACACGCTACGCAGCCTGAAGAGCTTGGGGCTCCTCGTACGAGTGGACCAAATTGGCATCATTCTTCCCGACGCACGGGATCAGATCCGAATGGCCGCGGACGCCGGTGATTACGCAAGCATCCGCAAGTTACTCGAACCCAGCGAAAAGGAGTTGCGGAACCTACTGTACAAGGAAACGCAGACTGCACTCGTGTTTCGCGAGCCACCGTCGCCGACCCTCAGGCAACAACACCGCGAGCCGTGGCAGCGCGCCATGCGAACATTACGCAACCACGGCCCGCGAGCCGCCATGGTGAAGGTCAGCGAGATCTGGCAAGAAGATGCCAACAATCTCGATATCCGCGATTGGGCCGCGTACCTGCACGCGCAGGACGCCAGCAAGCTGCAGGCGGAGCGGATCCTCACGGTCATCCGCGACTCCCGAAAGGCAGACCACAATTTCACCACGAGCTGGAACCTAGCCGTAATCTATTCGCAACGACATGAGGAGGCGAAAGCCTACGAGCTGCTGCTACCGTTATTCCATACGCATCAGACTGACGAGCGCCTGATCAAGGTGCTGCTCGGGCTTGCGCGGTCCCTCAACGATCATGAGGGCTTCCTCCGCCTCATTCCCCAGTCGCGCACTCTGATGTACCACCCGATCGCATTTACGCTCGCTGTGGAGATCAACGATGATGCCCGCGCAAAGAGCATCCTCACGGAGATGATTGCGCGATGGGAACATCAATGGGACCTTCCACATGTCAGCGCGCTCTATCGCAACGAAGATGAGCTGATAGCGGTCGTCACAAGCGGGATGATCGCGGGCCAGATCGAACAAGTCATTGCGTGGCTGCGCGCGCGCATCGCTGCAGCTCCGGCGTGGATCCCGAACTACCTCGTGTTGGCGAATGTACTTGAGCGCGAGCATCGTGACTTCGATGATGCATTTCAAGTGCTGCTCGAGGGATGCAAACGGCGCAGAGACGACGATCCGCGGCGTGACGCGGCGTATCGCGACCTGCTCGATTTGTGCCGTCGCGCGAAGCGCACAGATCTCGAACAGAGAGCGTACGAGTTCGCGAAGAAAGCACGCGTGAGCGAAAGCGTCCTCAGCCAGTTCCAAGTCGATTCGCGTGTGGTTAAGGATCGTGCGAGTGACGACGAAACCGAACCCTCTCAGACACCGCCACCAACAAAACCTCCGAAAGTTGTGACGCGCGAAGAGCCAAATTTCACGTGGATTACGGCTAAGCTGGCGCGCATCCGCGACGCCGACTCGTTTAGTAAGGAGCAGGTTGCGCTCGACGATTTCTCGTCGATGCTTTCTAGGTACTATCCCGATACGAGCGTTCAGATCGTCCCTTGGTTGAAGGATCTCTCGAAGATCACGAACCAGTTCGCAGAAGCAGAACCAGAGTCGTCATATAACGATCGCGTAGTACTGTACAACCGCGCCACAGCTATTGAGCGGGACCTCACGCGTCACATGGAGAGTGGAGCATTGCCACCGGACTTGGTGGAGGTCATGACGCCATATCATGAGGCGCTCAAACGCGTCGTCAGCAACCTTTCGCGCGCGGCCGGCGTCGGCCCGAAGGTCGAATCGACCATCCTAAATTCATTCATTGCTCCTGACGCGCCACGCACCACGGTCGTGGTTCAACTGAAAAACACGACCAACGGCGAACGAACAATTACTGATGTCGTCGTCGAACTGCGAGCAGAGCGCAATCTCGCTGCTGTAATGCCTCGGCAGCGGCTGATTCGGAGGTTGGAGGCGGCGCAGACCGTAGACATCAATTTCACGATCACGCTAGACGCAACGGCGCGCTCGGCGGCTGAGGTGACGTTTGACATGTACGTCCGTTCGTCGGTGGAAGGGTTCCTAAACGTCGATCAACCAATAGCGCAGACGAAATTACCGGTAAGAACGCTTAGAGCGGCGATCAATACCGACGAGATTCCAAAGCTCTTCATTGATAGCAGTCCGTTGGATCAGTCGTCGCAGCTGTTTCATGGACGCGACACCGTCATGCAGAGAATTCGGAGTAGCCTATATGACGGTACACAGCGGGAACGTTTGTTTCTCGACGGTATCCGCCGCGTAGGCAAGAGTTCGATCATTAACTTTGTTCCCCTAAATGTACCCGACGTAATTATTGCCGTTCCGTTGGGAACGGAGGGGCTGGGCCTGCAGGTACCGCTCGACGCGGCCGTGGTGCTTTGGAAGATCGCCAAAGTGATTGACGACGCTTTCCGCGCGCGCGCCATCACGCGACCAGCGCTGCCGACGCCGCCGACAATCGATGGCTGTGCAGCGTATTTCGAGTCCGTGAAGGCGGTTACTGGTTACACTCCACTGCTCATGGTTGATGAATTCCAGGAGATGTTAAAGAGCATCAAGGAAACCGGTCGGAATGCCGAGGTAATTCTCGACATCCTGCGTAATGCACTGGAGAAGCGTTTTATTTATGGCCTGTTCACCGGTTCGATCCGTTTCTCCAGTTTGTCAACGATTGTTCCACACCGGATTTTCGGCAATATTACCCGCTTGCGCGTCTCATTCCTCGAAGAGCCAGACGTTATGGCGGTTCTTCGCGCTGGCTTTGGGCAGTGGGTAGTCGCCACCCCCGGCGCAGTTAAGAGTATCTTCGAGCTTACAGGCGGCTATCCGTACATAGTACAAAAATTTGGCTCCGCACTCGTGACACTCCTTAATGAGGAGAAGCGCTGCATCGCGAGCAGCGACGACGTGGAGCGTGTGGCCAGCGCCGATCTCCTGAGTGACGACAGCATCTTTGAGTATTGGTGGCCGACCGATCAGTTGCGCCGTGATGAGGAGCGGGCGGTGGAACTGCTGTTCCATCACTTTCCTGATGCGACCTCTGTTTCAATCGATGACTTCCTCGGCAGAGTAGAGCGTCGCGAAGTCGAGAACCTCCGCAAGGCGCTGCAGAACCTACAATCCTGCGAAGTGCTCGATTCCACGGGCGCGGGCCAACTACGCTTTACGGCTGAGATCGTACGCCGATGGCTTCACGGCCACTACCACCGCGCCGAACGACGCCTGCGGATCCCGATGCAGCAAGAGGATTCTTCACTGCCGGCTATCGTTGCGAATACGCGGCCTCTTCTCGGCCACGTCGGCGTTTATATCGATCACGAGAACTTCGTCAGGTCTCTCGCCCGAATTCGAATCGCGAGGTCGAGCGAGAACGAGCCAGCAGTGCGTTGGTTTGACCGCTCGCTTAAGCAAGTGCTCGGTGAAGTCGAAAAACGCTTCGGACGCATCGATCAGAAAGTCGCGGTTGCGTTCTGGGATCGTCAGGATGAGATGCGGTTGCAGCCGTCGTATACGAGGCGGGACTTCGACGTGCGAACGCCGGAGCGCACGGGCAAAGGCAATGAAGCCGATTTCAAGCTCGCAGATGAGATCCGCCGTTCTATGGCCCAAGCCAAACTCGAAGGAGCCTCGCTGCGTGATGCGATTGTTATCACGGGTGATGCGGATTTCACGAACGTCATCAGTGGCTTGAAAAACGACGGTGTTAATGTGCATGTCTGGGCGGCCGGGGCGTCCGCTAGTCAAACGCTCATTGGTCTCGTTGGTCCAGAGAACGTCGTGATGCTCGACGACATTTGTGTTACGTAGCTCCCCGGGCGCGGGAGGGCAGACAGTACGAGTCTTCGTACGGAGATCGTACGCAGCGAGGCCCGCGCCTTCTCCGCGCACCAGCGCCGCGGATCCGTTTGCAACTGGCGGCATAACCAACCCGGACAAGCTGGTGGTGAACAACCGCATGGTCGCGCATCGTAACCTCGACCTCGACGCCATGCCCGGCAGCGGTGGCCTCGCGGGATGGACGGAGGGTCGGGCCTGCCGGCAGGCTTCGTCGCGCGAGGTGCAGATATACGGCAGCGGCGCCGCGCCGGCGGTTGGTCGCGCCGAGTCTGCCGGAGGAGGCGATCGTCGTGACGTTCGGGCCGAAGAAGTTCCGCTACGAGGAGACTAAGGTCCCGAAGGACGAGAGAAGGCAAAGGACGCGCTGCTAAAAGAGACTCGCTGCGCGGCTACGACATCGACCGGGCCATCCTGCGCGAGGTCAAGCGCGGCGCCGAGATCGTCGTCGGCGAAACGAACCTCGAGCGCGACAAGCCGGCCCGCCTCTTCGTTGGCCGTGCATTCGGCGAAGTGGGACCGCGAGCAGCTCACGCAGGAAAGTTTCACCCCCTCCGCAACAACCGCGTGCGTTCTCTCGTAAACGCACGTCCAATGACACTTTCCATTTCTGGCCTCTCGAAAACGTACCCGAATGGCACCCGGGCGTTGAAAGGGATCTCCCTCGACGTTCCGCCGGGGATGTTCGGGTTGCTCGGGCGCAACGGGGCCGGCAAGTCGACGCTCATGCGCATCCTGGCCACGCTGCAGGAGCCGGATGAGGGAACGATTCATCTCGGCGAACTCGACGTCATCCGGCAGAAGGAGCTCGTTCGCGAGACGCTCGGGTACCTCCCCCAGTCGTTCGGCTTCCACCCGCGGGTGCGGGCGGAGCGGTTGCTGGATCACTTTGCCGTCCTGAAGGGTCTCGTCGACGCCGCGCCGAGGCGCGAGGTCGTGGAGGCGCTGTTGCGGCGGACGAATCTGTGGGACGTGCGCAACCAGCGCGTCGGCACGTTCTCCGGCGGCATGCGCCAGCGCCTCGGCGTGGCCATCGCGCTGCTGGGGAGTCCGAAGCTGATCATCGTCGACGAGCCGACGGCGGGACTCGACCCCGAGGAGCGCGTGCGGTTTTTGAATTTGCTGAGTGAGATCGGGGAAGCGAGTGCGGTCATTCTGTCGACGCACATCGTCGAAGACGTCGAGGAGCTGTGCAGCAACCTGGCGATCATCGACCGCGGCGAGATCCTCCTCGCCGGTTCGCCGGCGCGCGTGATCGCGGAAGTGCGCGGGCGGATCTGGCGTCGCACGGTAACGCGGGAGGAGCTTCCGGCGCTGGAACAGGAGCATTCGGTGATCTCGACGAAGCTGCTGGCCGGACAGACGATCGCGCACGTGTATGCCGACGAGTCGCCGGGATCCGGCTTCGAGCCGGTCGAGCCCGACCTGAAGGACGTCTACTTCGCGGTCATGGGCGGTCACCGCGGCGCGCGGGCGGCGGCGGCATGAGATTCGGCGAGGTCTTTCGATACGAATTCGGGTACCGAGTCCGCTCGATCTCGACGTGGGTCTACGCCGTCGCCCTGCTGCTCATCGGGTTCTACATCGTGCATGTCGCCGTCACCGGCACGAACCCGGTCCACGTCAACTCGCCGCAAGACCTCGCGGAGAAGACGGCGCTCCTGTGCGGATTGTTCGGCATCCTCGTAACGGCCGGCCTCTTCTCCGATGCGGCCATCCGCGACCGCACGGCCGGAATGGATGCGCTCCTCTTCACCACCCGCCTCCGTCCTGCCGAATACCTCCGCGGCCGCTTCCTGGCAGCGCTGGCGATCAACAGCATCCTCGTCTTCGCGATCCCGATCGGGCTCGCCGTCGGCACGATGATGCCGTATCTCACGCGCGATGCGTTCGGCCCGAACACGTTCGCGGCGTATCTGCAGCCGATGCTGCTCTTCGTCCTGCCGAACCTCGTCCTGGTCGGGGCGATCCTCTTCACGATCGCCGCCCTCACCCGCCACGTCATCCCCGTCTACCTCGGCGCGATCGCGTTTTTCATCGGCTACCTCGTCGCCGGCGGCTACTGGAGCGACATCACGAATCCGCTCCTCTCCGTGCTGGCGGACCCGCTGGGGATCAACACGCTCGAGGGAATGACCGCGTACTGGACGGCGTCGGAGCGGAACACGCGCCTGATCGGATTCCCGTCGACGCTGTTGTGGAACCGGCTTTTCTGGCTCGCGATCGCGGCGGGGCTGTTCGCCGTCCTGCAGCGCGCGTTCCGCTTCACGCAGCGCGAAAGCGGTCGCGGCAACGAGACGGTGGACGCGCCTGGCGAGAGGGCTGAAGAGCGAGCATTCGGAGCCGTGCCGCAACTCCGCGGCGTATTCGGTTCGCGCACGCGCATGCGTCAGACACTGGCCGTGACGCGCCAGTCGCTCGCGGAAGCGGTTTCCGGCCGCGCGTTTCCCGTGGCCTTCCTCGCGGCGATCGGTCTGGTCGTGCTCCGCGGCTGGAACCTTGGCGACACCATCTTCGACACGATCACCTGGCCGGTCACGCATCTCGTCGCGCAGGTCGTGCTGTCGGAGCGCGCCATCTTCGTTCCCTGGCTGGTCATCGCGCTCTACGCGGGTGAGCTGGTCTGGAAGGATCGTGAAACGGGAGCGGCGCAGATCGCGGACGCGGCGCCCGTGCGCACGAGCGTCGTCCTGCTCGGGCGTTTCCTGGCGCTCGTCGCGCTCGTCGCGCTCTTCCAGCTCGCGTTCATGATCGGCGGCGTCCTGCTGCAGGTGCTGCAGGGCTACTACGACTTCGAGCCCGGCCTCTACCTGCGCATCCTGTTCGGATGGAACCTCGCCGGGTACGTCCTGCTCGCGGCATTCGCGATGACGGCTCACGTGCTCGTGAACAACAAATACGTCGGACACGTCGTCGTGCTGCTCGCGACCCTCTTCAACTACTCGGCGGTGCACGGAACCCACAACCTGCTGATCTACAACGGCGGGCCCGCGCTCAAATACTCGGCGATGAACGGCTTCGGACCGTTCGTGACGCCGTTCGTCTGGTTCAAGCTCTACTGGGCGGCGTGGGCGATGTTGCTTGCGGTCGTGACGATGCTCTTCTGGGTCCGCGGACCGGAGCTCGGGATCCGTGAGCGGCTCGCCACCGCGCGTGCGCGATTCACCGCGCAAACCGCGCGTATGGCCGGAGTCGCTGTCGCGCTGATCCTCGTCCTCGGTGGATTCATCTTCTTCAACACGAACGTCTTGAATGAGTATGTCTCGCCGGTGAAGGCGGGACTGCTGCAGGCCGACTACGAGCGCCGTTACGCGCGCTACGCGAACCTGCCGCAGCCGGTCATCGCCGGCGCAGAGCTGCGCTACGAGATCTATCCCGAAGCGCCGGCCGTCGACTCGCGCGGCTCGTACCGGCTCGTGAACCAGACCGGCGTGCCGATCCGCCTGGTGCACGTCGACACGCCGAGCGGCCCTGCGTACGAAGTGCGATCGATGAAGTTCGACCGCGCCTCGAAGACCGAGATGGTCGATCCGAGGCATGGCTACCGGATCTTCGCGTTGGAGCGCGCGCTCGCGCCCGGCGAGTCGATGCAGTTCTCATTCGACCTGGCGTTCCGCCCGCGCGGGTTCCAGCACGGCGGCGGGCAGACGATGGTCGTCCGCAACGGCACCTACTTCGACAGGCGACTCCTCCCGTTCATCGGGTATCAGCGTGGGCTCGAGATGTCGAGCGACTCCGAGCGGAAGGGCTACGGCCTGCCCCCGCGGCCACCCATGCCCGAACCCGGCGACGCCGCGGCGAGGCGGTATCAGAGCCAGTTCCGCGACGGCGATCGCATGCAGGTCGAGACCATCGTCGGCACCGCTGCCGATCAGATCGCGGTCGTCCCGGGCATGCTGCGCCGGAGCTGGACGGAGAAAGGCCGCCGCTACTTTCACTACGGCTCGCGTGTCCCGGAGACGTTCGCCGGGTCCGTGTTCTCGGCCAGGTACGCGGTGGCGAAAGGCCGGTGGAAGAACCCTTCGGCAAGCTCAGGGCAGGTCGTCGATCTCGAAATCTTCCATCACCCGGCGCATCGCGCGAACCTCGATCGCATGATGTCCGGCATGCAGTCGGCGCTCGACTACTACACGTCCGCGTTCGGACCGTATCCGTATCGCGAACTGCGCATCGTCGAGGTCCCGCCGTACAGCATCAACGGCCGCGCGTTCCCCTCGGCGGTCGCGTTCTCGGAACAGATCTTCATCACCCGCACCGGGCCGGGCCTGGTCGACCTGACGTTCTTCGGGACGGCGCACGAGATCGGCCATCACTGGTGGGGCGGACAGGTCCGCCCGGCATACGCGAAGGGACGCGGGTTCGTGTCCGAATCGCTCGCGAACTACAGCGCCCTGCTCGTGACGGAGAAGGTCCTTGGACCCGCCGAAGCGCGTCGCGTCTACGAGTACCAGATGAACCGCTATCTCCAGGGCCGCGGCGACTTCGGCAGCGACGTTCCGCTCCTCGAAGTGGGCGAACATCCACACGTCGAGTACGCGAAAGGCGCCGTTGCGCTGTACACGTTGCGCGAGCAGGTCGGTGCGGAGGCCGTCAACGGCGCGCTGCGCCGCTTTCTCGAAAAGTACCGAGGATCGGGACCGCCGTATGCGACGTCACTCGATCTGTACGCGGAGCTCCGCGCGGTCACACCGCCGTCGCTATACCCCCTGCTCACCGACCTCTTCGAAACGATCACGCTGTGGGACGTGAAGACCCAGAGCGCCGCCGCCCGCCGTCTGGCTGATGGAAAGTACGAGGTGACGCTCGAAGTGATGGCGCAGAAGCTGCGGGCCGACGGCATCGGCGTCGAAACCGCGACCCCGATGAACGACTTCGTCGAGGTCGGTGTCTTCGCGTCTGAAAAAAATGACGCGATTTACCTGGTGCGCCATCGCATCCGCAGCGGCAAGCAGATCCTTCGCTTCATCGTGCCGCAGCAGCCGTCGCGCGCCGGCATTGATCCGTACGGCAAACTGATTGAGCGCGAGCGCGGCGACAACGTGGTGGAGGTGGAGATGGGAGGTTGAACGAGGAGACTGTCAGCGTGTGAGGTTTTCTTCGGGAGGCATCGATGCCGCCGGTTGGAGCGCTGGCGTCCCGCCGGCAAAGCAGGGCCAGGGGCGCATCTGACGTGCGAAGCGTCAATGGTCGATGCGAATTCGTCGATGCCTGTGCGGTCAGGCCCGGTTCCTCGTTTAGCTACGGATTGGTGATGTGATCGAACAGCACTGGCTCGAGGTCGACCCGCGAGAGTTGCGACAGCCATCGCGGAACCGTGATCAATCGGCCTGAGGAGACCCACCAGTTGTACGCGCTGGCGATGATCATCGAGCGCGCGGTGATCTCCTCCGGGTTCGGATGGAGAAGAACGATTCGCTTTCGCGGATTGTCCATCCACGTCTCCAGCCGGAGATTGATCGCGGCATCTCCCCACCCGTAGCCGCACATCAGCATCACGTCACAGTTGCGAAGGGCCTCCTGAAATCGGAACAAGAGATCGAGATAGACACCATGCTGGTAGCGGATGGCCTTGTTACCGCCGGTCAGGAACGATGCCTCCTGAATCCAAGGCTGCAGCATGTTTCTTTTGCCATCCATCACATGGCTGCCGTCGTTGCGCCGAATGACGGCGGTCCGCGGCAGTCCGTCGACCACGAATCGATACCAACTGATCGAACCGTGAAGTTTGAAGAGCCGTATCGGCATTCGATCGACGACGTCGTAGATCTGGTCGTCGTACCAACGGACGTCGCCGTCCGGGGGTCCGAATCCGTCCGCCAACTCTACGCCTCGCTCCTCCATCAGTTGCTCGACGAGCGTGTCGTGGTTCAGTGTCACGATGTTCAACTGTTCTATCCGCTCGGAACGGGCCAAGTCCACGATTAGATCCATCCCGGCCGGCTCTCTTCCCCGCAAAATCGTGGTCGTGGCCGACTGGATGAACAGCCGGGCTTCGCGCGCCAGCAGGCCCAGATCATCCAGCCGAGCGGCGAGACTCGCGCCGCTGAGAAGCCGTCGCGCGCGACGCTCCAACGCCTTCATGAATGGCGTGAGTGTCGAGTTGTCGGCCAGGCCGATTCGCCAGTTTGCCATCTCCTCGCACATGTAAAACAAGTCCTCGTACGACGTCGGCCCCCGGAAAAGCGTCCTGGTCCGCTTCGTGTCGCGAGTATCGAAGTCGGCCATGATCTGCAGCAGGTTCTCGACCCGCTGCCGCAGCTCACCGGCCCCGAGTCGCGGAGGGAGCGAGTCCGCATCCAGAGAGAGCGCCGACGAGCCCAGAATGGCTTTCGTTAGTTCTCCCGCCAATGGCAGTCCCGAAGCCCTGGAGATGCCAGACCCGAGAAACAGTATTAATTTCACTCGCCGAGCCGGGTGTTTCATGCAGCCATTCTGAACCGCCAAAGAGAGCGGATTCGAGGCTCTCCGAAATACGGACAACATCGATGATCCTGAGGTGGGCCGACCCCAGCAAGTGATCGGTCATAAAAATCTGCCGCGAAAGCGCGCGATGTTTCACATTCCAGCGCGAACGTGCCACAAAAAAACATGAAAGCGGCGGCGGAACCGCACCCCCACCGCCTGAAATTGTCAGAACCCTTGCCCGGCGGAGTCGTAAGAGAGTCAAGAATCCCTGCATGCCCCGACCGAGGCTCTTCCTCTCCGCGATTGCTGTGGTCTGTTTGTCGGCGACTCTCCACGCCGGCGAGCCGTCTCACGTCAAAGCCGCGCTGATTCCGGAAGCCCGGACCATCGCCCCCGGCACGCCGTTCTCGGTGGCCGTGCGCCTGAAAATGGACCCGCGGTGGCACACGTACTGGATCAACCCCGGCGACTCCGGCGCCCCCACGGAAATCAAGTGGGACCTTCCGCCCGGTTTTGAGGCCGGGCCGATTCAGTGGCCCTACCCTGAGCGCATTGAGGTCCCGCCGCTGGTCAGCTTCGGGTATGAGGGTGAGGCCGCGCTCCTCGTCCGGATCACGCCCCCGCGCGACCTGAAGATGGGGCAGCGCGTCCGTCTCGCCGCGCACGTGAGCTGGCTGGAATGCGAGGAGCTGTGCCTCCCCGGAGAAGCCACGGTCAGCGCCGTCGTCCACACGGGACCGAACGTCGAAAACGACCCCACGCTCGCCAGATTCTTCTCCGAGGCGCGCGCACGGCTTCCGCTCGATTCGGGCGACTGGAGTTTTGCGGCCGCGCCGGGCCGCGGATTCGTACGACTGAGCGCGACGCCGCCACTCTGGCTCAAGGAACCCGTGGCCGACGCGAAGTTTTTTCCGGAAACGGTCGGCCAGTTTTCGAATGGACGCAGTCGCTGGGATCGCGGGGCGGGCGCCTACGTCATGGATCTTCCCCTGTCGGACGAGTCGACGTCGCCGATTCGCCGGCTGACCGGCGTCCTCGTGTCGAAATCGGGGTGGCGAGGTCCCGGATCCGAGCGCGCCATCCGTGTGGACGCCGACATCGCCGGCAACGCGGGCCTCATCGCTGGCCCGGCGACGAGCGCCTCCGGCTCAGGCCTCGTGGGCGCCATCGGTCTCGCCTTCATCGGCGGACTGATCCTCAATCTGATGCCCTGCGTGTTTCCGGTCCTTTCCATCAAGGTGCTCTCCCTCGTTGGCCAGGCCGACGCGCCGACGCGAGCCCGGATGAGAAACGCGGGCGCCTACAGCCTCGGCGTCCTGGTCGCTTTCTGGGCCCTGGCCGGCCTTCTCATTGCCCTCCGGGCAGGGGGCGAACAGCTCGGATGGGGTTTCCAGCTCCAATCGCCGCCGGTGATCGCCGGCCTGGCGTCGCTGTTCTTCCTGATCGCTCTGAATCTTTTCGGCGTATTCGAAGTGGGTGTGTCGCTCGCGCGGCTCGGTGGGAAGAGCGGCGAAGGCGCCGGCGGCTCCTTTTCAACCGGTCTGCTGGCCACGCTCGTCGCCACCCCGTGCACCGCCCCGTTCATGGGTTCTGCCCTCGGCTTCGCGCTGACGCAGCAGGCCCCCGCGGCGCTGGCGATCTTCACGTCTCTGGGAGCCGGGATGGCCGCGCCGTTTGTCGTGCTGGCCGCCTCCCCGCGGCTGCTCCGGTTTCTCCCCCGCCCCGGCGCCTGGATGGAAACGATGAAGCAGGCGCTCGGGTTTCTCCTCGCGGCCACCGTGGTGTGGCTGGCGTGGGTGCTCGGCCAACAGACTGGGTCCGACGGCATCACGATGCTCCTCGCGGCGCTGGTCGTACAGGCCGTCGGCGCCTGGGTCCTGGGCAAATGGGCGGTTTTGACGCGGAGCGCCGTTGTTCGAACGGCAGCGGCAATCGTGGCGGCCGTTCTCATTGTCGGCAGCGCCGCCGCGGCGGTGAAGCTGGCCGGCACCGCCGAGCGTCCAGCCCTCCAGTCGACCGCCACGGAGATATGGGAACCCTACAGCGAGGCCCGCGTGAACGAGCTGCGCGCGGCGGGCCGGCCGGTGTTCGTGGACTTCGGCGCGGCCTGGTGCCTGACCTGCCAGGTGAATGAGCGTGTCGCATTGTCGGCCGCGCCGGTCCTGGCGAAATTCGGGGAGAAGAATGTGGCGACGCTCAAGGCGGATTGGACGTCCCGCGACCCCGCCATCACCGAGGCGCTCAGGAAATTGGGGCGCAGCGGCGTGCCCACATACGTCTTGTACGCGAAGGATCCGTCGGCCCCTCCCCGGCTTCTCCCGGAGGTCCTCACGCCGACGCTCGTCATCAACGCTTTGGACAAACTCTGATCACACAGCAAGAAAGGACCTCACATGAAGAAAGCCGTGATTCTCGTTCTCGCCGTCATTGTTTTGGGCGCCCTGGCCTGGGCTATCACCGCCAAGGTGTCCAATGCGGTCAAGACCGAGGAATTCGCCAATGCGTTGAAGGAACCAGCCGTCGGAAGCCCGGCCCCCGCGTTCACGCTGACCGACACCAGCGGAAAGCAGCACAACCTCGCCGACTTCAAGGGCAAGCACGTGGTGCTGGAGTGGGTCAACTTCGGATGTCCGTTCGTGAAGAAGCACTACGAGAGCGGGAACATGCAGTCGACGCAGAAGAAGGCCGTCGACAAGGGCGTCGTCTGGCTGTCGGTGTGCAGCTCGACTGACGGGAAGCAGGGCCACATGGATCCAGCCGACTGGAACGAGGAGATCGTCGACCGGAAGTTGTCCTCCACCGCGGTGCTGCTCGACGAGAGCGGCGCGGTCGGGAAGACCTACGGCGCGAAGACGACGCCCCACATGTACATCGTCAATCCCGACGGCATCCTGATCTACAAGGGCGCGATCGACGACAAGCCGAACACCAACAAGGACAGCATCGCCGGCGCCAGGAACCACGTTCTTGCCGCGCTCGACGAGTCGATGGCCGGCAAACCGGTGTCCACGGCCAGCACGACGCCTTACGGGTGCTCGGTGAAATACAAGTAAGCGGAGCTAGTTAAGGCGAGCGCCCCCTCATCCACCTTCTCCCCTCAACGAGGGGAGAAGGGTCTCGCGAGTGCCCCTCGCCCCGCTTGCGGGGAGAGGGTGGCCAAAGGCCGGGTGAGGGGTCGCGCGCCGACGCGCGCCAGTTCGGCCTCTGCCTGTTCCACGCCCTGCTGGTTCCTGAGCGAGGCCGCGATCTCGCGCGCCGCGAGCGCGCATTCGCGCGCTCCGTCGGAGTCGCCGCACGCGATTTTCAATCGCGCCATGTCGGTGAGAACGCGAAACTCGTCGTCGCGGTCGCCGATGCGGCGGATCATCGTCAGCGCGCGATCCAGCAGTACCGCCGACTCGCCGAGCGCGCCCGTTTCACAGCGCGCCCGGCCGAGCAGCCAGAGGCATTCAGCCTCGCAATGCGCGTCGCCGATCGACTTGAGCTGGGAGATCGCGCGCGTGAGGAACGAGACCGCTTCGTCGTGTTGCCGCAACCCGAGGTGGGCCTGGCCGATGCCCATGTTCGCCTTGGCCTCGCCGTTCACGTCGCCGACGGTCGCCGAGTCGGCGCGCGCGCGGGTCGCGAGCTCGATCGCCTTCTGGTACTCGCCGCGCGAGAGATGGGTCCAGTGCAGGCGGCGCAGCAGCATCGCGCGCTCGCGGATCGCGCCGGCGCGGTCGTGATATTCGAGCGCACGCCCAAGCAGCTCGGCCCCCTCCTCGTACTCGCCGCGCAGCGCGAGCGACCAGCCGACGATACCGTCGGCGAGCGCCGAGAGCTCCGCGGTGGGCTGTTTGGCGTGCAGCTCCTCGACCAGCGACGCGGCGCGCTCATAGCGCCCGGTCGCGGCTTCGACGGCCGCGAGGTGCACGAGCGTGCGCGCAATGGCGGGACGGTTGTCGCGCTCGAGAAAGAAAGCGAGCGCCTGTGTCAGCGAAGCCCGCGCGGCCGGGTAATCGCTCAGCGCGTGCTCGGTCAGGCCGCGAAGAAACAGCGCCCGTCCGTCCTCAGCCGCAATCGCAACCGCGCGATCGAGGACCGTCAACGACTCGCGCAGACGTCCTGCCGCACGCCACGTCTCGCCGAGGGCGAGCAATAGCTCGATCGACTCGCCGCTGCCGAGCGTGAGCCCGTGTGACGTTTTTTCGGCGCGCTCGACGAGCACGACCGCCTTCCGCCATTCCGAACGGCTGCTCGCCGCGCGCCACGCGCGCATGCCCGCTTCGAACGCGCGCCGCTGATCCCCTGCCGCCAGGTAATGCGCCGCAAGCGCCTCGGCCACACGTTCGCTTTCCGCGCCGTACACCGATTGCAGCGCGGCCGCGGCACGCGCGTGCAGCTCACGCCGGCGGCGCACCGGAACCGCGTCGTACACCACATGCCGCAGGATCGAGTGCTGGAACCGGCAGTCCTCTCCCGGACTGAGGGCTTGGATCGAAAGCACTCCGCCGCGCACGCCTTCGCTGAGCACCGCTTCGACGTCCGCAACCGTGGCGCCGGTGATGGCGCAGAGCGTCTCGACATGAAACTCGTCGCCGATCACCGACGCGTACTCGAGCATCCCGCGCACGTGTTCCGGCAGACGATCGATCTTCGCGCGCGCGGCGGTGAGGATCGTTTCCGGCAGCGGGCGGTCGCGCACGCCGTTCCACCGCCAGCTACGCGACGCGTCCGGCGCGATTGCTCCCACGGCGACGAGATGCCGCAGCGTTTCGACCAGAAAATATGGATTGCCTCCGGTCAGTCCATACAGCGTCTCGACGTCGCCCGGCGGCACTTCCCCACGGCGGCGGATGCCGAAGATCCTGCCGATCACGTCGCGGCAATCCTGCTCGGCGAGACGCTGCAGACGCAACGTCGTATACGTCCGGCGCAACGCCTGGTCGGCGAGCCAAGTCCGTACTCGATGATCGCCGCTCTCGACCTCGTCGGAACGAATGACGAGGACGACCATCAACGGCTCGCTGCTGATCATCCGCATGAGGCAGCCGAGAATGTCGAGACTGGCCGGATCGGCCCACTGCAGATCGTCGAGCGCGAGGACGATCGGCTGTCGCCGGCTCAGCGCGAGCCACGCGCGGCAGATCGGAACGATGAAGCGGAAGTGATCGCCTGTCTGGCCGCCGGCGATCTCGCCGCGATTCGATTCTTCGAACAGCTCCGCCGGCAAACGGATCCCGCACGCGGCTTCGATCGAGTCGCGGAGCGGCGTGCCGTCGGGCGGCTTGCCGTTGATCACGGCGGTGCGCAGGAGATCGATGAACAGCTCGTACGGCGCGAGGCGCGCGCCGCGGTAGTCGAAGAAGCGGCCGTACAGCGAGATCGCCCCCTGCTGAACCGTCCATCTCCGGAAGTGCCGCACGAGCTGGGTCTTCCCGATTCCGGCCTCGCCCGTGATCGCAACGGGCCGCGGCGAGCCTTCGAGCGCGCTGAGAAACTCGGCGCGCAGTGTGAGGAGCTCGGTGTCGCGCGCGGCGAGCTGGTCGTAGCTCGGTACGAGCTCGACCATCGACTGGCCAGGCGTCGCACTGACAATTTTTGGCGCCGCGTTGTCAACGCGTGTCACCGGTGCGATGAAGCGATAGCCGCGGCCGTGATAGGTGGCGATGAAGCGCGACTGCTCGGCGTCGTCGCCGATGGTGCGGCGGATCTGGGAGACGGCTTTCTTCAGCACGCCGGCCGTGGTGAAGACGTCGGACCACACTTCCTCCAGAAGCTCTTCCTTCGAGAGCACGCGGTCGTTGTGCTCGACGAGATAGCGCAGCACCCGCACGGCGCGAGGCTCGAGCGCCACGACGTCGCCGCCGCGATAGAGGAGCTCGATGCCTTGCGGGAGATGAAAGGCACCGAACTGCAGGACCGATCCGTCCGCGTGATTCATGACGAGGTTTCAGGACCGCCGGAAATAAATGGAGATGGCTTGGCGGGGGTCCATACGCAAGCGACGTGCCGCGCGGGTGCGACGCATCCGGCTTGCTGCCCACGAATACAATGTTCCGGATTGGCTGACATATTCATCAGTTACGCGCGCGAGGACCGCGAGCGGGCCCACGAGATCGCGGACGCGCTCGGGGAGCGCGGGTGGTCGGTCTGGTGGGATCCCCAGATGCTCGGGGGAAGCCAGTATCCAGACGTCATCGAGCGCGAGCTGGGCGCGGCACGCTGCGTCGTGCTCGTGTGGTCGGCTAGCGCAGCGCGCTCGCGCTGGGTCAAGAACGAGGCGCGTCACGCGGCGGAGCGGGGAGTGCTCATCCCCGTCTTCATCGACGAAACACAGCTACCGATCGCCTTCAACGATCTTCACGCGATCAATCTCTCCGACTGGAGCGCCGGAACGGCTGCGCCGGAAATGGAGAGCCTGCTGCGGTCGGTCGCGGCGTTGGTCACGCCCTCCGGCGGCTCGCGAATCGCCGCCGCTCCGTCCGTCGCGGTCGCCGGCTCCAGGCGCTTCCCACGCTCCGGCTACATCGGCATCGCTGCATTCGTCATCGCGTTGATCGTCATCGCCGCCAT
The DNA here is from genome assembly GCA_963822445.1 of uncultured Acidobacteriota bacterium. Classification (GTDB taxonomy): domain Bacteria; phylum Acidobacteriota; class Thermoanaerobaculia; order Gp7-AA8; family Gp7-AA8; genus QHVT01. The sequence continues at coordinate 586,384 of CAWGHO010000001.1, forward strand.
CACCCTGAAGCCGAAGCGGTCGCCGGACGTCGTCTCTGTGCCGACCGACACCGTGAAAACGAGCGATCCCGCGCACACGACGCAGCCGCCGCCGGCGACCGATACGACGGTGACACGCAATCCTCCCGTGACCGATACGGATCGTCCGTCCGACCGCCTGCCCTACGGCGCACGCGCGGTTGGAATCCTGATGTCGGAGGGACGCGCGCGGTGCACCGCATTCCTGATCAGCGCTGACGTCGCCGTCACGGCCGCCCACTGCGTGAAAGACAAGCCGCGGCCACTGGTCATCCGCCTCGGATACATCGACGAAGACGCGTCCCCTCGTGATTACGCGGTGGAACGGGTCCTCGTTCAGAACGAGAGCGAGGCGGTACTCAGGCTCAGCGGCACTCCGGGACGAACATTCACTCCCCTCAGCTATCGGAGCCGGGTCGCCCGCGTCGGAGACGATGCAACACTCCTTCACCACGATGATGGAAAGGCGCTCCGGGTCAGCAAATGCAAAATGGTGGCGGTTCGCACGGACGAACTTCAATATCGCTGTACGACCCGCGCGGGCGCTTCCGGCGGTCCGCTCCTCGCCGCCAATGGCGCTCTGCTCGGATTTCACTACGGGTCCGTGAGCCGGGCCGATCCCGATCTGAAGCACGGCGTTCCGACGTCCGTGTTCATCGGCTCGATTCGGCCGTACTGGGCGTTTACGGTCAAGGCCGAGTGACTGACATTTTCGTGAGCTGCGCGCGGCCGTAACCAACCGCGCCCCTACGGATCACCAAACCGGGACCATCGCGTCACTACCTGCCCGCCGCGAATTCTTAGATTCCTCCCATTCGGTTCAAAGGAGGAATTCATGAAGAGAACGAAGTGGTTGGCCGGCGCGGCTCTCGCGCTACTCATTACCGCCCCGCTGCACGCGGATCAGGCGCTCATCCCCCTCGGGCAGTTGATGGGGCGCGCCGAGGCGATCCTGATCGGGCGCGTCACCGAGACGCGGCCCGCCGGGGGCGGCACGTATCTGATGACCGTGGCGGTCGAGCAGACCCTCAAAGGCGCACCTCTGGAGAGTGTTCAGATCGTCGCCAGCTCGGAAGATCCCGCGTACATCCCGCCGCTCTCGGCGGGTGTGCGCATCCTCACCTTCCTGGAGCCGCGCACGCTTCAGCCGGTGGCCGGCCAGCAAGGCGTCCAGGTGCTCGCCAGCGACAACTCGGCGCGCGTCGCGAGCGGGATCGTGAGCACGGCGCTCGCCAAAGGCATCGCGCTGCAGTTGCGCGACGTCGCGGCGTACCTCGGCTCGCGCGAAAGGCTGCCGAAGCTCGTCGGACCGCTGCTCGAAGAGCTGTCGACCCACGTGACGGCATCCGCCGACAGCCCGCAACTGGCACAGTTCGCGTGCGACGGCAGCGTGATGCCGTCCGTCCAACTCTGGGCCATCGGACAGTCGGGACGGCTGCAGATCGCTGCCGCGCGTCCATGCCTGGAATCGCTGGTCGGCGATCCGACGAACCGCGGCACGCGCATCGCCGCTGCCAGCGCCCTCGGCGATCTGAAGATGCGCGAGAGCGTGCCGGTCCTGCTGACGCTGATCGCGCCGCTCCCCGGTCATCAGACCGGCAGCACCACCGGCGACGAAGAGGCGCCGCCCGTGCATCCGGCGAGCGATCCGGAAGACGTGTCGTCGCCGGTTGCCGATCCGGACGAGCGCGGCAGCGGCGTGGCCATCGACGACGAGCGTCCGGGAACGCCGTCCACGCTTCCCGACGGAGAGGTCGAGCCCGATGGCGTGCCGAGCGACGACGTCCTGAGCCGCCGCGCCGACGGAGGCCTCTCCGATGCCGCAGTGCTGGCCCTCGGCAAAATCGGAGATCCCGCCGCGGTGGGCGATCTGTTCCGGGTCGCCGGCGAGGGGGATGACCTCTCGCTCCACTCCACCGTTGTCGTGGCCCTCGGTCTGATCGGCGGCACGCCGGTCATCGAACCGTTGACCTCCATCAGCAAATCGCATCCGAACGATCTCGTTCGCGAGCTGGCCGGCCAGACGCTGGGCCGGCTCCAGACGAAACAGTGAGTAAGAAAGAAAGAGCCATGAAGAACATACGATTTCTCGCCACCTCTTTTCTGATCATCCTGCTGTTCGCGGCCCCCGCGTGGGCGGGACACGTCGCCTGGGTCGACTTCTCCGACTTCGACCTCGACGCCTGGAATTCGGTGAACGGCAACAATCCGCCGACGAACGCGGACCTCAGCGCCATCCGGCGACAGATCATCGCCGAGATGAGCGAGGACTACGCGACGTTCGACCTCCGGATCACCACCTCGAAGCCCGCCAACGGGCGGTTCACATGGATCAGGATTCTCGATGAAGCCGCCGGCCAGACGCTCGGATGCGCGGGCCTAAGCTGCTGCCAGCAAGGCTTTTGCACCGGCATCGGCAGTTGGAACCTTGCGACCCAGAGCGCGCTGGAGGTGTACACCGGCACCTTCGCCAACCAGCCGGAGTTCATGAATGCGAACGCCACCACCGCCCGCATCTCGAACGGCATCTCGAGCACGGCCAGCCACGAGCTGGGACACATCCTCGGGCTGTTCCACTGCCAGGCCGCCAACGACTCGTTCGAGGTCGGCTGCGACGAGAACGTCACCCCCATCGTCACCGATGACCTGAATCCGCGGTGGCACATCATGGCCAGCGGCGACTCGTGGGAGCTGACCGTGGAAGAACGGGCTTCGCGCGACCGCTTCTTCAGTCCTCACTCGGAACGGCGCGTGCTCGCCAGCGCGCTGCAGTTGCGCAATCACTTCGCGCCGCTCGCCAATCTCGACGAAACCTCGGACAAGCCCAAGGCCGATCTCACCTACGGCCGCCTCGCGGCGCCGACCACCGTGCAGTGGTTCGGGCGGATGTCGAGCGGCAACGCATTCGGCAATTTCTCCGAGTGGAGCAGTGACGGCGGTGACGCGGCCGACATCTTCCTCACCGGCGACGTCGACGAAGACGGCCGCGCGGACCTCGTGTACGGCCGGGTCAAATCCCCGACGCAGGTGATCTGGTACGTCCGGCTCTCGAACGGCAGCGGCTTCGGCAAGTACTCCGTCTGGAGCGCCGACGCCGGCGACGCGGGGGACGTCTTCCGCCTGGCCGACGTGGACGCCGACGGAAAGGCCGATCTCGTCTATGGGCGAGCCATCAACCCGGGCACGGTGCGCTGGTACGTGCGCAAGTCGGACGGCAACAGTTTCGGGAGCTATTCGATCTTTGCTTCCGATGCGGGCGACGTCGGCGATCTGTTCTTCGTCGCCAATGTCGACAAAGACAAAAAAGCCGATCTCGTTTACGCGCGGGCGATCGGTTCGACGCAGATGCAGTGGTTCGTACGCCGCTCCGACGCCGCCATGTTCGGACCGCTCGAGACCTGGAGCGAGGATGCGGGCGACCCGGGCGATCTGATGTACGTCGGCGATGCGAACATGGACGGGAAAGCCGACCTCGTGTACGGCCATGTGAGCTCCAGCCTCAATGTGACCTGGTATTTCCGCGCGTCGGACGGCTCCGCCTTCGGATTCCCGCTGACGTTCGCGAACGATGCCGGCGACGCCGGCGATCTGTTCCGGCTCGGCGACACCACCGGCGACGGAATGGTCGACCTTATGTATGGCCGCCCGTCCGGCCTGGTCAGTCTCACCGCCACGCCGAACCACGCCGCGGTCCGCTGGTACGGACGGTCCTCGCTGGCAGGGGCCTTCAGCACGGTTTCGACCTGGGCCAGCGACGCCGGCGACGAGGGGGACTGCTTCCCCTGATGTGCGCGCTCGTGGCGCAGACGCGAGCGGCGTCTGCGCCACAGCTTCATCGTTTCGGTACGTACCGCATCGCCACCGCGCCCGAGCCGAGCTCCAGCCGGCTCACGAGCTTCAGGTCGATGGGCTTCGATAACCCCGCGAACAACGTCGGCCCATGGCCTGCAACCCTGGGGTGCACGATGAACTCGTACTCATCGATCAACCCCAGCTCCGCCAACACCAGCGGGAGCGTCACGCCACCGACGAACAGCCCCTTCCCCGGTTCGCGCTTGAGTTGCTGAACGGCCTTCTCCAGATCCCCGCGCACGAGCTCCGCGTTCCAATCGACATGGTCCAGGGTGCTCGACACGACGTACTTCTTTGCCGCGTCGATCGTGCGGGCGAAGGGCTCCATCCAGTCAGGCCTCGTCCCCGCCGGCGCCGGCCGCCGAAACGCCGTCTCCATCATTTCGTAGGTCACCCGGCCAAAGAGAAGGGCATCGGCCTGCACGAGGTTTTCGACGGCGTGACGGTGCAGCTCTTCGTCGGCGAAACTTTCACGATGATCGCAGCAGCCGTCCAGCGTGACGTTGATGGAATAGCGAAGGGGTCGCATTGCGCAACGGTAGCGCCGTAGTGGTGGACGAGCAACGATTGTCCTCCGGGGGGTGATCTCTAAACATGTTGTTCTCGAACGGGGACATGCAGCCGTCGCCACGCGCGAACCAGTTCAGGTCTAGCCCGATGTTGAAGAATGCCTGTACCGCCTCCGCTCTCAGTATCGACAATGGATCCGCGAAGTGGCGATGCATCCCGCCGGCGAAGCCTCGCCACTGTAACGCCTCGCCGCGCAGGAAGCAGGGCGCGTAGAGCCAGAATACACACCGCCGCGGCGAGACCACTTCAAGCGCCGGAGGGGAGCCGCCGAAGGGCGCTATCGAAGTCCTCGGCTAACGTGCTGCCGTACAACGGATCACTCCTTTTTCACTCGACCAGCTTGCTTTTCTGCTTGGATTCTTGTGATCGCCGCCCGCACATCGGCTTCCCATGGGAATGGCTTCTCGTCGACTGGATTGTGAAGCGGGAGGGTCGGAATCGGGACGTTCATCTGCTGAAGCAGTTCAGCAGACTTACTGAGTTCATATCGCCAGACGTACGGCTCGCCGTCGGCCCAAGCGCTTCTGTATGCGTCGAGTGCGTGCTTCTCGGCTCGCGCGTGATCGCCGATCGTGCGCCAAAGCAGCGCGATGTACCGATGCGCTGGATTGCGTTGACCGGACAAACGTTCCACCTCGTGCCGAGCTTCATCGGCGTGACGGAGCTGACCTAGGTGGAGCTTCGCAAGTGCTAGCCCTGCCTCAGACTGCTCATCCGTAAGCCGCCGTTCCCGCGCCATCCGCACAGCCTCATGGAAGCTGGCGGCCGCGATAGCCCACTCGCTTCGCTCCAGTCGCCAAGCTCCGCGCAACGCATGTAGTTCTCGAGTTTCAGTTCGGTTCCTGCCTTCGACGGCCAATCGTTCTGCGGCGGCCAGATGGTTTTCCTCTAGGGTTCCCTTCCAGAACTGCAATCGTGAAAACCAAAGCTCGGCCCTTCCCGGACGATAGATAGCACGGAATTTCGGGCGGGACATTCGCTCCAAGAGGTGCCACGTTGCCTCGCCGTCCGCCCATCGCCCAATCCGGACTTGGTCGGCGAAAAGATCCAGTCGTCCCAAGAAGATATAGTCGTGGTCCTCCATCGAGGTGGCGACGCCAAGGGCTAGGGAGTCGGTCCGGAAGGCCTTGGCTAGAAGATTCTGATTCGTGAGGGTGAGAGCGAAGTTCCTGAGTCCAACGGACAACATTCCCCACCGCCCCGCCTCCAGATCCGCCACAATCGCAGCACCGTAAGCGGCGAGGCTGGCGACTAGTTCGCCACAGTAGTGCAACGCGACTGCGGCGTCATTCGCCAGCATGGAACCGATGCGCGAATCCAGACCTTTCGGAAGCTCTCCCCACCCGGCGGCGAAAAAGGGCCGAAGCAACGAAAGACTCTCCGCATAACCTTCTACGTTCCAGAACAACGCACTCGCAAAAGCACTCCAGCTATTCGACGCCTCTTGCAGCCGCCCCAGCTTGAGGAGCGTACGGACAACGTGCAGGCCGTGACCCATGTCTTCCAGTGTTTTGGCGTCTTTATAAGGGCTATAAGACATGGAGGACAAATAATCCACCACACGTTGCCCATAGCGATCCTTTTCTTCCGTTTTCATGCCACCCGACGCAACACCCCGGACTACGGGGTGAAGGTCGTGCCGCCGTGTATGGCCGTCGTACTGAAGAAGACCGCGCTGCTCGAGATCCTTTACCGTGTCCGCTAGCTTGTCAGGCGCAAGATGAACAGCCGCCGACTCACGCCATGCTTGTACGGCCATCTCGTAGGAATGTCGTCGAGCGAGAGCAGCATCATAATCATCGACAATTCCCTTTTTGCGCTCGTCCGACAAAGATTCCCAGTACGAGTGCTCGTGTGGCAACTGTGGCTCATTTACGTACTCTGGTTCCGGCGGCATGTGGGGATTGAAGGCCGCAAGCGTCTGATAGTCAGCCGCCTCCGAGAGAAGCGCAAGAGTAGAAAGAAGCTCACGACTTTTCTCCGGGAGGGCATCCAACGCGGCGCGCAGGATATGGTTACGTCTATGGATGAGGTCGAGGGTGGCGAGGTTCAGCTTCGCGCCACCGTGGGAACCAGGATCGGCCAACCAGGCGTCGAAATTTCCTTTGCCTGGCAGGTAATGTGTGATGAGGCCGGCAAGTACGCCGATTAGGAGCGGGTGGTTGTCACAGTTTTGCGCGACGTAGTCCTGCATGGCGGTAGAGTCGCCCGTGACGCCGCATGAGCGCAGGAGTTGTTCTGCATCCGTCGGCCGCAAACCAGGCAATGCGACACGCTTTGCACCGGGGATCGCCTGGCCGGAGGGATTCAGCAACGCGCGCGGCGCGAGCCGTGACGTCACAAGTATTTTCGAGGGCCTTGCTCCCGCGAGCGCGCGAAGCAAGCCGGCATCCTCGTCGCGAATTGTGTCGCACGGGTTGCGGTTGAGCACCTTATCCGTGGGGGCGTTCGCCTGCTCATCCGGCATTTCGGCGGCATCCACATGGTGGTAGGCCACCAGCACACGCTCAAGACCATCGAGCACGAGCAGCCAAGGGTGTTCGTGAAGCTTTGCCATGAGATGTCGAGCCAACGCCGACATGTTGACCTTCGCAAACTCCTCCAGCCGTGCATCGGTCATGTAGGCCAGCGCGTGGCGGCAGAAGTCCGCCATGTCGGCACCGCGTTCATAGAAGGAGTACCAGAACCGGCCAGCCCAGTCCGCGCGGACGGTGGTGGCGTGTCGCGTGGTCCATTCCCACGTGAGCATGCTCTTCCCATTGCCACCAATGGCTTCGTAGAGGAGGAGGTTCGTGGGGTCCGCCGCTCGTGCCCAATCACTGAGATCTTGCAACTGCGTGTCACGGCCGATGAACCTGTGCGAACCAATGTAATCTGGCTCGGCATAAAGATCAGGGGGCTCGGGGATCGGCCCTCGTTCAACGCCCGCCCGAATGACGGTGGTCGAATCTGACTGTGAAGGGGGACCAGGCAATAACGAGCGGAGATACCGCGGAAGGCAGTCATGCGAGTCGCCGACGGAGACGGCGCAAATGTTGACATCGAGCTTGTCAAAGTGCGCTTGAAACTCCGCCACCTGACTCTGTCGCACCAGGCAGAAGTCCCAGAGTTCGGCCTGCCGGGCGCGCCGTCCGTAACGCTCCAGAAGCAACCCAAAATCAGGGTCGTTCAGTCCGTTGACACCGCAACCGATGTATACCCACGTCGTCATCTGCCAGACGGCCGCGAGTTCGTCTCGATAACGTTGGTCGCGCGTGATGCTCTCATACGACTGCCAATCCAGGATCACCGACTCGGGTTGTCGCCAGTAGCCGTGGAGGAACATGATCTTGTCTGTTTCACGGTTGCGGGCCGCACGTAGAAATGCGTCGGTGTCCCTCCACGTCACGGGTTTGAGCGAGGTCGCATCGCCGAGGAGGAGACCGTCATAATTGGTGGTAGCGAGCAAATTTCCGTGCTTTCGAAGCAAGTCACATGCGTCGAGGACGCTACGGTCGTGAGCCGCGACGGTGCCAATTGTCCGCGCCAGCCAGTCAGCAAAATGTTTCGATTGCGTGCCGCCCAGGTGCCGCGTCACGTCTTGCGCAGCGGAGATGAAATGATGAGTGTCCGAGTCACCTTGGAGCAAAATGAGATGCGCGTGCGCTCTGTCCTCAGAGATGAGTTCGCGCGCGCGAAGCCACTCCAGCCCGCTCTCTAGGAGTCCCGACCACGACGCCTGACGGTGCGATCGCCCTGTTGCCGGATCACGGGAGGCAGCAAGCGAGACGCCGCTACCGGCCACTATTACAGCGCGGCCATCACGGATCGCGTCTTGCAATTCGACTTGCGGATTCGCCGGGTGTTTCATCGCTGAATTTTGGAGGTTAAGACAGCAGAAAACGATCCTGTATTATAGCCGCCGCTAATTCGGTAGGGTACCAGGCGATTTCCCGACCGATTGCCACTCCTACATCTCTCGCAAGCATGCGGCGCGATGTAAGTGAGCGCTCCGATAAACGGAGTGTTCTACGCGTCTAACCGAACCGACCTTGTGCGGAGCGTAAAGCTCACAAGCTCTCCCCACCAGATCGGCCAGCGCTCCAACTAAATGCCCAGTTATGACCTGTCTCGTCCACGCGGCGTCCGAGACGCGATCGCACGGGGTTAGACCTCTGCCTGTCACACCGAGCGTCCTGGGTTCGAGGCCCGTTCGCCCCGCCGTTAGTGATTCCGCGACCGCGAGTTGGCGGCTTCCTCGATCTGCTCCCCCGCTGCCCGCTAATCCGCTTTCCTGAGAAGTGTACCCGCCCTCTCGAGATCCAGCCTCCGCTCGCGTCGCGCCACGAACGCCTCTTCGAACGCGACCTGCACGATCGCGGCGACGGGGATGGCGATGATCGCGCCGATGATGCCGAGGAGCGACGCGCCGATCATGAAGGCGATGAACACGGCCAGCGGCGAGACCTGCACTTTGCGCGACATCACCCGCGGGACGATGAACCAGTTCTCCGCCTTCTGCAGCAGCACGGCGAAGATCAGCACGGCCCAGAACTGCCAGCGCGAATGCAGCAGGGCGATGGCCAGCGCGGGAACGGCGCCGACGGTCGGGCCGATCACCGGAATCAACTCGCCGACCGCGGCGATGATCGCCAGCGGCAGCGCGTACGGCACGCGCAACGCCAGCAGTCCGACGAACGTCGTGACGCCGATGATCGCGCAGAGCAAAAGTTGTCCGGACAGCCAGGAGCTCATCTTCCGCGCGATCCGGCGCATGGTTCCGCGCCGCTCGCCACGCACTTCGGGCGGGTAGATGAGCAGGAAGAGGTTCCGCAGCCGTTCCCCGTCGATGAGCATGTACGCGACCATGAACAACACCGCGAACACCGATGCGATGGCCGCGGCGGCGTTGCGCATGTAAGCGAAGACGCGCGACCGCGGAAGCTCGACGCCGTCGCGCAGCTCTTCGCGAACGACGCCCACGGGAACCCCGAATCCTGCCAGCGGTTCCAGGATATTGGTCTCGATGAGCGCCGGCAGCCGGTCGCCCAGCTCCTGAGTGTCGTGAATGAATCGCGGCACGATCACCACGCCGATCAGCAGGACCAGGAGCAGGAACGGCAGGTAGACGATCATCACCGCCGTTCCACGTGAGAGCTGTTTGCGGAAGTTGTAGCGCCACAGAATGCGCACGCGGCGCACCGCGGGAGAGATGCCCGCCGCGATGACCGCGGCGATGAAGATGAGCAGCAAGACATCGCGCGCGTTCCACAACAGAAGCGCCGCGGCGCCGGAGGCGAGGACGATCAGCACTTTGCGAGTGAAGAGCTCCAGCTCGCTGCGACCGGTTCCGGGAAGTCGGGTGAGTTGGGCCACTGGGTTATCCGAGGAACCGTTCGATGGCGGCCTCGACGTGACCTTTCGGGACGGCGCCGGTGACCCGGCCTTTTTCCGCGCCGTCGCGGAAGAAGACCAGCAGAGGAATGCCCTGCACGCCGAACGCGGACGCGGTGCGCGGGTTCTGATCGACGTTCAGTTTTCCGAAGCGCACGTCGTTCCGCTCGCGGGCCAGCTCTTCGATGACCGGGCCGATCATCCGGCACGGGCCGCACCACGCCGCCCAGAAATCGACGACGCAGGCGCCCGCGGCAATGGCCGAGCGGAAGTTCGCATCGGTGAGCTCGACGGGATGGCCGGTCTCGTTCGTCAGCGGCGCCTTGCAGCGGCCGCAGACCGCCCGCTTCCCGGCCGAAAGACGAGGTATGCGGTTGGCCTGGCCGCAGGAGGCGCAGCGGACCAATTCGCCGAGAGCGTCATTGCTCATGCCGAGCACTACTGCGAAATCGAGGCCGTCCGCTGCCAGAATGCGGCCTGTGATCAACACCGCCTCACGCGACGATCTCCCCGCGCTGACCGAGCTCTTCCGAAGGGCGAATGACGCGCCGTACGACCTCTCCGTGGTGACCGAGGAGAAGTGCTTCGGACGGGGCATCGCCGGGGAGCCGATTCCGCGGATTTATGAGCGGGGCGGGCGGATCGTCGGCGCGGCGGTGACTTGTGGGAAGTGGCTGAGGATCCTCGCCGTCGATCGCGAGTTTCGGCGGCAGGGCATTGGAAGCGAGTTGTTGGCGGATGCGGAGTTGCTGGGGGCGAAGGTCATCGCGGCGGAACCGGGGAACTACTTCACGCCCGGAGTGCTGGACGGGGAGTTTTTCATCAAGCGCGGATATGTGGAGAAGGCAAAGACGTGGAATGTCGAGGTCGATCTGAGCGGCTTCGCCGCGACGGAAAGCGGTGGCAGAGCCACCGCACTCCAACGCGAGCGCGTGCTCGACTTCATCGAGCGCGAATTCGGGCGCATCTGGCGGTTCGAGGCGGCGGCGGCGTTCGATCAGGATCTGCCCACGATCTTCATCGAGGAAGTGGACGGCGAGATCACCGGATTCGCCGCCCACGACGTCAATAATCGAGGCCTCGGATTTTTCGGTCCGACCGGAGTGAAGAAATCGATGCGCGGCCGTGGAATCGGCTGCAGGCTGCTGCGTGCGTCCCTCGCCGATCTGCGCCGTCTCGGCTACGAGCGCGCGGTCATTCCCTGGACCGATGCGCTCGACTTTTACGCGAAGTGCTGTGGCGCAAAACCCGCACACCAGTTCGTTGGGTTTGGCATAGACTCCGCGCCGTGAAAAAGACTGAAAAAAAGGAACGCAGAGCGCTGCGCAAAGGCAAGCGGCGACAGCACTTCCTCCCGCTGGCCATCGGCCGCAGCGGCGGTGTCGTCCTCGGCGCCCTGGCCTTCTGGTTCTTCAAGACGCAGGCGGACCATGTCGTCGAAGGACGCGCCGATCGCGTCGACGAAGCGGTGATGGAAGCGGTCCACAAGATCGACAACCCGCACATGGGCAGGCTCATGCACCTGGCCACGCAACTCGGATCGCACGCCGCCATCGGCACCGCCGCGGGATTGACGGCCCTGATGATGATGCGCCGCGGCCGCAAACATGACGCGTGGACGGTCGTCGTATCGACCGGCGGCGCGATGGCCATCAACACCATCCTCAAGAACATCTTCCGCCGCCAGCGGCCGAAGGAGCTGGCCCGCCGCATCAAGCTGCCGCGCTCGCACAGCTTTCCCAGCGGACACTCGCTGCTATCCGCGGCGACGTACCCGATCGTCGCTCACCATCTCGTGGAGAACCACTCGCTGCCGGTGCAGGCCGTGGCCCATTCGCTGGCCGGCATGATCGTGCTGAGCGTCGGGTTCTCACGCGTGTACTTCGGCGTACACTTCCCGTCCGACGTTCTCGGCGGATTTGCCGCCGGATTCGGCTGGCTCGGCCTGACCTCACTGTCACACACCGCGGCCGAAGCGGCGGACAACGACTGACGGAAACTCAACTCAAATGTCATCAGTAGCTTTTGGCGCCAACATCGCCTTCATCGAAGAGCTGTATGAGAAGTATCGCAACGACCCGGGCTCGGTCAGCGCGAGCTGGCGGGAGTTTTTTGCGGATTACGATCCGGAAAGCGAGGAAGAGGAAGAACAAACTCCTCAATCCTCAATCCTCAATCCTCAATCCGTTTCCCCTCCCCCGCCCGAGGTAGGCCGGGAGGCCCACACTACACCGGCGGCGCCGCGGCCGACACCGGTGCCGGTGCCCGCTGCCCCCAAACCCGGCCAAACGCCTGTCGCGTTGCGCGGGGCGGCTTCGAAGATCGTCGCGAACATGGAGACGTCGCTCACCGTCCCCACGGCGACGTCGGTCCGCAACATCCCCGTCAAGGCCCTCGAGGAAAACCGCCGCGTCATCAACAACCACCTCGCCCTGCAGGGGCAGTCGAAGGCGTCCTTCACGCACATCATCGCGTGGGCGCTGGTGAAGGCACTCAAAGACCATCCGCGGATGAACTCCTCGTTCACGGTCGTCGACGGCGTCCCCAACCGCATCGACCGTGACGACGTGAACCTCGGCCTGGCCATCGACATCGAGCGCAAGGACGGATCGCGCTCCCTGCTCGTCCCGAACGTGAAACGCGCGAACACGCTCGACTTCGCGCATTTCCTCAAGGCCTACAACGATCTCGTGCGCAAGGCGCGCGCGAACACGCTCGAAGTCGCCGATTTTGAAGGAACCTCGATCTCGCTCACGAATCCCGGCACGATCGGCACGGTCGCTTCCGTTCCGCGGCTGATGCAGACCCAGGGAACGATCATCGCCACCGGCCAGATCGACTATCCCGCCGAATACTCGGCCGCCGATCCCAGCGTCCTCGCCGATCTCGGCATCTCCAAGATCATGACGATGACGTCGACCTACGACCATCGCATCATCCAGGGAGCGGAATCGGGCGCGTTCCTGGCCCGCGTCCACGAGCTGCTCCTCGGCGCCGACGCGTTCTACGACGACATCTATCGCGACCTGCGCATCCCCTACGAGCCGGTGCGCTGGTCGAAAGACCGCCATCGCCTGCAGATCGGCAGCACGGCCACCGACGACATCGTCGCGCGCGAAGCCGCGGCCCTGCAGATCATCAACGCCTATCGCGTTCGCGGACACCTGCTCGCCGATCTCGATCCGCTCGAATACAAAGTCCATCGCCACCCGGAGCTCGATCCGCAGTTCTACGGCTTCACGCTCTGGGATCTCGATCGCGAGTTCGTCTGCGGCGGCCTTTGCGGAAAGCAGCAGGGCAAACTGCGGGCCATTCTCGACACCCTGCGCGAGACGTATTGCGGCAAGCTCGCGCCGGAGTACATGTTCATCCAGGAGACCGTGCAGAAGCGCTGGCTCCAGGACCGGATGGAGCCGACGCGCAACAAGCAGCCGCTCGACGGCGCGACCAAGCGCCGCATCCTGATGAAGCTCAATGACGCCGAGGCGTTCGAGAAGTTTCTGCACACGAAGTACGTCGGACACAAGCGGTTCTCGCTCGAAGGCGCGGAGTCGCTGATTCCGATGCTCGACGTGGTCTTCAACGAAGCGGCCTCGGACGGCGTGGTCGAAGGCGTGATCGGCATGGCTCACCGCGGCCGCCTGAACGTGCTCGCCAACACGCTCGGCAAGTCGTACGAGCAGATCTTCCGCGAGTTCGAAGGGGACATCGACCCGAACTCCCGCGAGGGCTCCGGCGACGTGAAGTACCACCTCGGCGCCGACGGCATGCATCAGACGCCCGGCGGCGAATTCATGAAGCTCTCGCTCGCATCGAACCCGTCGCACCTCGAGGCGGTCGATCCGATCGTCGAGGGAATGGTTCGCGCGAAGCAGCACCTGATCAACGATCGCAATCGCTCGCTCGTTCTGCCGGTGCTGCTGCATGGCGACGCGGCGTTCGCGGGACAGGGCGTCGTCGCGGAAACGCTGAACCTCTCCCAGCTTCAGGGCTATCGCACCGGCGGCACGATTCACATCGTCATCAACAACCAGATCGGGTTCACGACTGGTCCCGAGGCGGCGCGTTCATCCGTGTACGCGACCGACGTCGCGAAGATGGTGCAGGCGCCGATCTTCCACGTGAACGGCGATGATCCCGAGGCCTGCGTGCGTGCGGTCAAGCTCGCGTACGACTTCCGCCAGCAGTTTCACAAGGATGTCGTCATCGACCTGATCTGCTATCGCCGGCACGGCCACAACGAAGGCGACGAGCCGTCGCTGACGCAGCCGAAGATGTACAAGATGATCAAGGAGCATCGCTCGGTGCGGAAGATCTACACCGAACAGCTCCTGCGCAAAGGGGACATCAGCCCCGAGGAAGCCGAGCAGTGGCTCGATCAGTTCCAGGCGAAGCTGCAGGAAGCGTTCGACAAGACGAAGGAGCAGGAAGCGCCGGATCACGGCCGCGACCCGCTCTGGACCGACGAGGACGTGACCGGCTATCAGAAAGAGCCGTCGCCGGACACCAGCATCAGCACCGAAGTGCTGGAGAAAGTTCGCGCCGCGCTCACGACCGCGCCGGAAGGCTTCACGCTGCATCCGAAGCTCAAGCCGGTGCTGGCGAAGCGCAAAGCGATGTCGGAAGGTGCGGAAGGGATGGACTGGGGGACGGCGGAACAGATCGCGTTCGGATCGCTGCTCGTCGACGGCTTTCGCGTGCGTCTCAGCGGACAGGACGTCGGCCGCGGCACCTTCTCGCACCGCCACTCCATCCTGTACGACAACGTGACCGGCGAAGGGTACGTGCCGCTCAACGCATTGCGGCGCGACGCGCAGCCGGCCGCCGCTGCCGATCCGGTGGTGATGGACAACGCACTGACGACGGAGACCAACGACGCCGTCGCGGAAGTCAGCTTCGCTGTCTACGACTCCCTGCTCTCCGAATACGGCGTCCTCGGATTCGAGTACGGCTACTCGGTCGCCGATCCGGGCGCGCTGGTGATCTGGGAAGCGCAGTTCGGCGATTTCATGAACGGCGCGCAGATCATCATCGACCAGTTCCTCTCGTCCGCCGAAGAGAAGTGGGGACAGCACAGCGGTCTGGTGCTGAATCTGCCGCACGGTTACGAAGGCCAGGGTCCGGAGCATTCCTCGGCGCGGCTGGAACGGTTCCTCACGCTCTGCGCCGAGGGCAACATGCAGGTCATTTATCCAACGACGCCCGCGCAGTACTTCCATGCCCTGCGCCGGCAGATGAAGAACAATCCGCGCAAGCCGCTGATCGTGATGACGCCGAAGTCGCTGCTGCGCCATCCGATGGCAACGTCGACTGTCGACGAGCTGACGTCGGGACGCTTCGAGCCGGTGCTGCACGACGTGGCCACGAGCGACGAAGTCCAGCGCGTCGTCCTCACCTCCGGCAAGGTTTACTACGACCTTCGCCAGGCGCGCGACAAGGCCAACGCCAAAGTGGCCATCCTGCGGCTCGAGCAGTACTACCCGTTCCCGCAGACGATGCTGTCCGAAGCGTTGCGCGGATATCCGAATGCGACCGAGATCCTGTGGGTGCAGGAAGAGCCGCGCAACATGGGCGCCTGGCCGTTCGTGCATGAGCGTTTGCAGGCCGTCATCGGCGGCAACCAGAAACTGCGCTACGTCGGCCGTCCGCTCGCGGCGGCACCGGCCACGGGATCGCATCACCGTCACGACGAGCAGCAGAAGGCGCTCGTCGATCGCGCCTTGTCGTGATCGGCGACGTGACCGGCGATTCCGCTCGACGACGATACGGAGCCCTCGTGGCTCCGTTTCTCTTTCTGGCAGCGGCTGTGGTGGGAGTGTTGCGATGGCAGGCCGCGCATCCGTTGCCGATGCGCTGGGACGAAGCGAACTACGTCAATTTCGCGATCGCCGATCACCGCTTCTTCGCCACCGGCGGATTGATGCGGGTCGTGAAAGCGCTGGTGTTCGAGGATCCGGTCCGTCCGCCCGCGTATCGCGCGCTGGCGTTGCCGGTGACGATGTTCGTCGAGCCGACGATGCCTCTGTTGCGGGCCATCTCGCTGATCGGAACGGCAATCGCGGCCTGGCTGCTCTATCTCGCCTGGCGGCGCGTGACCACGCCGTTTCCCGCCGCAACGATGGTCGCACTCACCTTCCTCACACCCGCCGTGCTCGTTTCGGCAGGCTGGTTCGGCACCGAGTATCCGCTGTTCATCGCGGTGGCCTTGCTGATGCTCGCGCTCATCCCGCGACCTTCCTTCCTTCCGCTGATGCTCTCCGTCGCCCTCGGCCTGCTTTCGAAATCGACGTTTTTCATGATCGCCGGCGCGCCGCTGGCGATGGCGGCCATGTTTGCGTGGCACGATCGCAACCGCCGCGACTTTCTGACGCTCGCCGGAGGCTCGCTGGCCGGCGCGGTGATCGCCTCGGGCTGGTGGATCTGGCACGTGCAGCCGGCTCTCGCATTCGCGCAGTACGGCCGGATCTTTCCGCGCGAAGCGACGGATTCGATCGTCGAGAAGCTGCGGGAGCTCGTCGTTCCCGGCTTCGGCGCGGCGATGTTCGTGGCCATGTTGTTGCTCGTCGTGGCCTCGATTCGCACGAGCGGCACACGGGCTCGCTGGCTCGCGGCCGCGGCCTCGCTTCCCCTGATCGCGTTCGCCTTTTTCTCGCCGGCGTTCACGGCCCGGCATCTCTCCCCCGCCTTGTTGACCCTACCGATGCTCGCGTTGCCCGTGCTGGAGAAACGGTCGCGTCTCGCGATGATCGCTCTCGGCATCGCAGCGCTTCAGGCGATTGCACTCGTCGTCGCGCCGTTGCGTGTGCTGCCGCATGTCGAACAAACCGATTTCGCCGTCCTGCGTACGCTCATCCCCGGGCCTCGCCCGAAGATCGCGTATCTCGGCGGATGGAGCTCGCTTTCGCCGCCCGAGGTCCGTCACGCGTGGGTCCGCAATGGTCAGGATGCGGAGGTGGGATGGCTGTGGAACTGCGAGGATCCGCCGATCGACTGGCAGAAGGTCATGGCCACCGCGCTCGATGCCGATAGCGTGTTTGTCGTTGCGCCGGAGGCGTCGTCGCGCGAAGCGTTCACCCAGTGCGACAACGCACACAATCGCGAATTCATCGAGCGCATCAACGCAAGCGGCAGGTTCGCGACACCGGTCCGCGTGCCGATCGGGAATCGCGAACGCGCCGAAGTCCTCGTCTTCGCGAAGCGCTGATCAGATCTCGAGCAGAGGCAGCGTCCGATCGGGCGCGCCCGGCATCGGACCGGCCACATCGCCCACGCGCCGCGCTCCGAGCTTGATGTAGAAGCCGAGCGCATTCGGATCGGCGACGACCATCATCACGCCAGGCGCGGAGTTGCGCGCGTGCTCGACGAGCGCCCGCCCCACACCGCGTCCATGCACTTCCGGATCGACCCACACGTGCTCGAGCATCACCCGCTCATCGGCTTCCTGCAGTTGGCAGACGCCGACGACTTTGTCGCCGAGGGAGGCGACGAAAGTGGGATGGCGATCGATCATCTCCGCGGTGATCGACAGATCGGCGTGCCATGAGTCCAGCCATTCCGCGGGATAGTTCCAGTGAGCCTTCGCCGCGCGTGCGAGCTCGGTGGCGCGCTCGGAATCGGAGGGCGTCGCACGGCGGATCTGGATCGGCATGGGCGCGATTATGCGCTCTTAGCCAAGCAGTTGGCGATGCCAGGATTCAGCCGCCGGACGTTCCCAGGCACCGGTGCGGACCGAGCCGAGCTGCTCCGCGGTGACGTCGAAAACCGGCGTAGCGAGGTCAGCGGCGTTGCGGAACTCCTGGCGAGGCACGGCGCGAATCTGGCCGTTATCGCGCAGGAAAATCCGGTTCGCGTCGAGGATCTGCACGCCGAGCTCGCGCTCGAGCTCGCGGAGCACGCCGAACATCCGGTCGATCGAGCACCCCGAGCGCTCGCTGGTCTCATCGGCGGCGATGATCAGAAAACTCCCCTCGCGCAGGTCGCGCCCGCCACGGATGGGATTGCCGTGGGCGGCCCATTGGTCGAGAAAGGCATCGACCTTCGAAAGCAGCCTCGCCTGCTGCCCCTCATCGAGGGCGGGCGAGACTCCGAAGATCCAGACGTGAGCGTTGTTGGAGAGCTGATTGATGTCGACGCGCATGGTTGGGAAATGAACGATTGCCGTTGCCGTTAAACTCCCCGCCGTGAGCATCGCCCGCATCCTCGACATGCTGACCGCCCGCCCCGCTGAGCCGCAACCGCGGCAGAAGCACGACCCCCTGCCGCTGGCCACGGCCGCGGTGCTGCTCGACATCGCCTACGCCGACGGCGCGTTCAGTCCGGCCGAGGATGGCAATGTCGTGGGATTCCTCACCGAGCGGTTCAAGCTCGACGCCGCCGATGCCAAGGAACTGCTCGAAGCCGCGGACGAGATCCGCCGCAACATGGTCGACCACTTCGCCCTCACCCACTACATCCGCAAGAACACCCCGCTGCACGAGCGGATCGACATCGTGAAGACGATGTGGCGCCTCGTCTACAGCGACGGCAAGCTGACCGATTACGAGGGCTACCTGGTGCGCAAGATCGCCGACCTGCTCGGCCTCGAGCATCGAGTGATGATCGATGCAAAGTCGGCGGTGCTGGATGAGCTTGGGCGCTGAGTTACGGGGTTGCGGGGTTACGAGGGAGAGCCGACACCTGACGACATCGGGGCTCCCTCGAAACCCCGTAACCTCGAAACCCCGAAACGCAACTACGCCTGTGTCAGCAACGCGAACCCGATCATCTTGTAGAGCAGCCGCGCGCCGACGTTCGCGTCCCACTCCGTCTCGCCCGGCGACACTTCGCAGAGATCGAGGCCGACGATCCGCTTGCGCGAGCGCTTCACCGCGCGCAGCAGCGCGATGGCCTCGTTCCACGACAGACCGCCCGGCACCGGCGTGCCCGTGCCGGGGCACAGCGTCGGATCGAGACCGTCGATGTCCCACGACAGATAGATGTCGTATGGCAGCGCGGAGACGATGTCGTCGGCGATCTTCGCGAAGGCGATCCCGTCGTCTTTGCGCCGGGAGATGTCGGCGTCGAAGAAGGTCACGATCTGTCCTTCGAACGACTCGATCATCCGCCGCTCGCTCTCGCCGAGATCGCGAACGCCGACCTGCACCAGCCGCCCGACATTGGGGATCTTCGTCATCACGTTGTTGAAGATCGAGGCGTGCGACCAGGTGAAGCCCTCGTACGCATCGCGCAGATCGGCGTGCGCGTCGAGATGAAGGATGCCCAGGTCGGGATAGGTCTCGGCGTACGCGCGGATCGCGCCGAAGGGCACGGCGTGGTCGCCGCCGAGGATCACCGGCATCTTGCCGGCGTCGAGAAGCTCGCGGGTCTGTTCGTACACCCACTCGTTGAGCTGATCGCCGTACGCGTTCACACGATCGGCAGCCTCGCGGGTTTTCTTGTCAACCGGCCCGCCCTTCTCGATGACCGTCGCCGCGAGCGCCTTCGCTTCGCGGTTCCAGCGCGCGACATTCCGCGGGATGGGCAGCATGGCGATTCCGCTCGCGTACGGCTTGCCCGTTTCGTGATCGAACAGATCGACCTGACGCGAGGCTTCGAGCACCGCCGCGGGACCTTTCGACGTTCCGCCGCCGTAAGAGGTCGTGGCCTCGAACGGCACCGGCACGATCACGACCTTCGAATCCTCGGGCGCGAACGGCAGGCCGTAGATGCCGGAGCCTTCGATCGCCGGCGCGTCGGGATCGAAGTTCTTGGGCAGGATCTTTTTCGCTTTCGCCACTAATCGAGATCGAACGGATTCACGTGCTTCTCCGTCGACTTCTCCGCGCGCTGCATCGCTTCCTTGAATTTCTCTTCCAGAATTCTGGAGCGATCCTTCTGGCTCTCGAGCTGCCGCTCGAAGCGCTTCTCCGCCTCGGTGCGCTGCGTCTCGAGGCCGGCAACCATCGATTCGAGCGAGCCGCCCGGGCCGCGATGCTCCTTCGCCTTGTGCAGCAGGATCTCGCCGGTCAACCGGTCGACGACGATCGTCGCCTCGCAGCAGGGACAGAGGATCTCGAAGTTCTTGGCCATGGCTGGGCGATTCTAACGCGCGAGGGCGTTCTGCAGATCGTCGATCAGGTCCTGCGGATGCTCGAGCCCGACCGAAACGCGAAGCAGATTCTGGGCGGTGCGGCTTCCCGGTCCTTCGCTGGAGTTGCGATGCTCGATCAGACTCTCCACCCCGCCCAGGGACGTGGCCCGTACGAAAAGCCGCATCTTCGCGGTCACCGCCAGCGCCTCTTCCCGTCCACCGCGCACGAGAAACGACAGCATTCCGCCGAATGCGGACATCTGTCGTTTCGCCACGTCATGCCGCTGATGCGTTTCCAGTCCCGGGTAGAACACCATTTCGACGCGAGGGTGCGTCGTCAGAAAACGCGCAACGAGCATCGCGTTCTCGCTCTGCACGCGCATGCGTGCGGACAGCGTGCGAAGCCCGCGCAGGACCAGCCAGGCATTGAACGGTGAAGCAACGCCGCCGACGAGCTTGCGCACATGCTCGATCCTGTCGAACAGCTCATCACGCGTGCGAAAAGTGAGCGATCCGCCCTGCACGTCGCTGTGGCCGCCCATGTATTTCGTCGTCGAGTGCAGCACCAGATCTGCGCCGAGCTCGATCGGCCGCTGCAACGCCGGCGTGGCGAAGGTGCCGTCGGCAAGAAACAGCGCGCCGCGC
This sequence comes from uncultured Acidobacteriota bacterium, assembly GCA_963822445.1. Taxonomy (GTDB): domain Bacteria; phylum Acidobacteriota; class Thermoanaerobaculia; order Gp7-AA8; family Gp7-AA8; genus QHVT01. Next base: position 606,911 of record CAWGHO010000001.1, read on the forward strand.
GAATGGGCGAGCTCCGCGAGCGCCGCGAGATCGACGACTTTCATCAGAGGATTCGATGGCGACTCCGCCCACACGATCCGCGTCCCGCTTCGCATCGCCTTCCGCACCGCATCGATGTCTTCCATCGCCACGGCATCCCAGGTCAATCCCCACTGGCTGAAGAAATCCTCGGCCAGAACGCGATAGCCGTAGTAGGCATCGTCCGGCAGAAGGACGTGTGATCCGCGCGGCAGCGACTGCAGCACCGCCGCACCGGCGGCCATGCCCGAGGCGAAGAAGAGGGCGGCGGCGCCGGAATCGATGTCCGCCAAGGCCTCCTCCAGGCGATTCTGGGTGGGATTGCCATCGCGCACGTAACTGAAGCCATGCGACGGCTCCCCTTCCGCCGTTCGCTCGAAAGTCGTGGAAAGATGGATGGGCGGCGCGATCGCACCAGTCTCCGCATCCGGTCTGTTCCCGCTGTGGACCAGTTTCGTGTTGATATGCATCACCGCAATCTACCAGCGGTGGAGTCTGGCAAGAGTCTCGCTGTTGAGCTGCATCGGGGGCGATGTAATGGCCCATGGAAGACAGGCGTTCATTCTCACGCTCGACGACGACGAAGCCGTCGGAGCGTTCGTAAAGGCCGCGCTCCCCGGCACGCGCTTCCGGACGACATGGAGCGGCGACGTCGCCGGCGCCATCAGCGTGGTCGAGAATGAGCCACCGGATCTCGCGATCATCGACATCGACCTGAACGCGGGCGGCACCGGCTGGGAGCTCCTGCGATTCCTGCGCACGAATCCCGACACCGCGAACGTTCCCGTGGTCATGCTGACCGGCGCGTCGGACACGCTCAATCGCGAGCGCTCCCTGCGCCTGGGCGCCGACCGCTATCTGATCAAGCCCGTTCGGCCCGAAACGCTCCGCCGCGTCCTCGACGAGATGCTGTCGATCCGCGACGACATGTGGTGGACGATGACCCTGAACACCGATCAGGTGTCGCGGATGCGCGATCTCTTCGTCGACCCGACCACGGACGTCGCCACGCTCGCCGTGGTGGTCGACGATCTCCGCAAGCTGATCGAGAGCGGTGAAACGCTGCAGGTGTTCTGCATCGAGATCGAGCCGCTGTTCCGCATCGGCGAGCGCAATCTGTGGGAGTCGTTCGACATCCTCCGCCGCGAGTTCGTCCGCGGCCTGCACGTGATGATCGGCCCGATCCTCGGCAACGACGTGATCATCGCCACCAGCCATTCCGGCGCGAATGATTTCTACTGCTTCGTCCGCGAGCAGCGCTTCGCGAATCTCACCCAGATCTCCCGGGACCTCGAGCGCGTGGCCCGAAGCTCACTGAAAGCATTGCCAGTGGATTCGTCGCTCGCCGAGGAAGTGGTGGTGTTTGCAGGGGCTTCGGTTACGCAGCGACAGCCGATCTTCGCGCCGCGCATCCTCTACAACGCCGTTCGCGAGGCGAAGGACACCGCCGAACGCCGCGAGACGCGCTACTACGCCGCGATGCGCGAGCGTCTGGTTCGTGTGATTCAGGAGAAAGCGATCACCACGCTCTTTCAGCCCGTAGTGAATCTCGAGACCCGCGCGATCGTCGGATATGAGGCTCTCTCCCGCGGACCCGCCGGAACGGAGCTGGAGAATCCGGAAGTGCTGTTCGAGCTGGCCCGCGACTTCGATCTGGTGTGGGAGCTGGAAGCGCTGTGCATCCAGAACGTGCTGCCCTGGCTGGACGACGTCTGCTCGCGCGGCTTCCTCTTCTTCAATCTCGAGTCCCAGTTCATTCAACAGCTCCAGCAGCGCGGCACGGACGTCTTCGATCCGTTCTTCCGCTGCAACCGGCAGATCGTGATCGAGGTGACGGAGCGCAGCGCGATCCGCGACTACCGGACATTCCGCCACACGCTGCACAACCTCAAGACGATGGGATTCAGGATCGCCATCGACGACTGCGGCTCGGGATACGCAACGCTGGAAGCAGTGGCCGAGCTGCGGCCCGATTACCTGAAGGTGGGCCACTCGCTGTTTCACGGCGTCGAAAACGATCCGATCCGCCGGCGGCTAGTGGAGCTGGTCGCACGCTGCGCGGATACGATCGGCGCGCGCACGATCGCCGAGGCGATCGAGAGCGAGGAGCAACTCCGCGTCTGCCGCGAGCTGGGGATCACCGAGGGGCAGGGGTTCCTGCTCGCGCGGCCCGCGCCGTGGGGCGAGCTGGTGGCGTAGGCACGAGCAACCGGGAGGCCTCCGGCGGGGCGGCCACGGGCCGCAGCGCTGGTTGTGCCTTCTGCCGTACTCGCGGTAGCTGGCGCGGATCGCGTTCACGCCAACATTAGCGCTGCCGGCCCGTGGCCGGCCCGCCTATAGCTTGTCCGGCCGTCTCTCCGCTTCTCCCTCAGCCCTCAGAGAAGTACCCGTTGGGTGGCAATCGGGAGAATCGGGTTCAGGCGGCGCGATACTGAGAAGAAGGGTTCGTCCCGCTACGAATTCCGCCCGTGTTCGGATCGACGAATCCCTCCGGACTTTCGAGCGGGACGAAGTGCTTTGGCCCGAAACGCATTCTCAGATGCTGTCGGAGCACGACTCGACTATAGGCCTTGCGCGCGGCCAAAGCCAACCCGAAGGGAGGGTGTGATGAGCGAGTTCGAGTTTGGGGCGTTGGTGGGACTGGATTGGGGTGACACATCGCACGAGGTGGCTCTTTGGGACGAGCAGCAGCAGACGTGCACGAACGAGCGCATCGAGCACACGCCTGCGGCTCTGCGCGCATGGATCGAAGCGCTGCAGGCGCGCTTCGGCGGGGCACCGATCGCCGTGGCCATCGAGCAGTCCCGCGGCGCGGTCTTCGACGCGCTCAGCGGCTATCCGTTCGTCACGTTGTATCCGATCAACCCACGCAGTGCAGCCCGGTATCGTGAGGCGTTTCATCCGAGCCTTTCGAAAGACGATCCGACCGACGCGGCGTCCTTGCTCGACCTGCTCCGTAAGCACCGCAACGAGCTGCGCCCGTTCATCGCCGACGACGCTTCTACGCGGCTGCTGCGGCTTCTGACCGAGGATCGGCGGGAGCTCGTCGATCAGAGGACGCAACACGTCCAACGCATGACCGATCGGCTCAAGACGTACTACCCGCAGGCGCTCCGGTGGGCCGGCGCGTTGATTACGGCCCAGGCCTGTGACTTCCTCGAACGCTGGCCGACGCTCGAGGCCATCCAAAGGGCTCGGCCGTCCGCGATACGGAGGTTCTATGCGGGTCATCATCACGCGGCCGCGTGGATCGACCAGAGGCTCGCCGAGATCCGTTCAGAGGTCGCGTTCCACGACGACCAGGTCACCACTGACGCTGCCGTGCTGCTGATCGGAAGCGAGGTTGCGCAGATCCGGGCCCTCAACACGAGCATCGCCACGTACGACCAGAAGATCTCGGCGGCGTTCGCCGCCCACCAGGACGCGTCGATCTTCGCGAGCTTCCCTGGCGCCGGCCAACAGCTCGCGCCGCGGCTCGCCGCCGCCTTCGGGACCGATCGCAAGCGCTTCGGCAGCGCCGTCAACGTCGCCACCCGAAGCGGCATCGCCCCGGTTCTCCGCCGGAGCGGCAAAACGGCGGTCGTGCACATGCGCTGGGCCTGTCCGAAGTTCCTGCGTCAGACGTTCCATGAGTACGCCCGCGTGTCGATCGGTCAGTCCGAATGGGCTCGAGCCTTCTACAAGCAGCAACGCGCGCGCGGACACAGCCACCACGAGGCTATCCGCACGCTCGCTTACCGCTGGATCCGCGTCCTTTACGCCTGCTGGAACAATCGCACCGTCTACGACGAAGCTCTCTATCTGCGGCAGCTCGCCACCCGAGGCTCAACCCTCGCCACAGCTGCTCCCTGACTTGACAGGAAGGCTCAGATGTCCGGAGGCCTCCCGGTCGGTCGTGTCATCGCTACAATACGACCACACCGATGACATCGACCGTCCGGAAGGCCCTCGTCCGCGCGGGCCAGATTGTGTTGACCTTCGCCGTCTTCGCGTTCTTCAACGCCATCGCCTTCCACTTCGAGATCGAAAACGGCGTCTCGATTCTTTTCCCCGCCACGGCCATCTCCATCATCGCCTGCATGTGGCTCGGCGTCTGGGGAGCCATCGGCGTCATCCTCGGCACCATCGTCACGCCGTGGGGTGCGGTCACCGCGTCGCAGCTCGTGATCAGCGGCGTGTTGGCGGCGCTCGAAGGGCTCATCCCCTACTACGTCTTTCGATTCCGGCGCGATCTCACGGAAGACCTGCGGGACATGAAGTCGCTGGTCGCGTTCCTGCTGTTCGGAACGATCATCAACAGCGCCATCAGCGCCATCCTCGGCAATCTGCTCGTCATTCCTCATCCGCCCGGCGAGACGATCGTGTGGCGGCAGGTGTTCGTCTGGTGGATCGCCGACTTCACCGCGGCGCTGCTCATCGCCACGCCGATTCTCGCGTTCGGCGGGACGCTCTTCCGCCGCGTCCGAGACCACGACGAGCGCCCGCGCACGATCGGCAACGCGCTGCAGATCGTCACGGTCATCATCCTTCTCGGATTCGCGGCGTCCTTCGCCATCCGTACCTATCTCCTGAACCGTCTCGAACAGGAGCGTCTCGATCAGCAGCAGATGTGGATCGGCGCGCAGGAAACGCTGAACCGGATGCACAGCAACTTCTTGCGCGCGGCCTTCATCGATCCCGACGATCCCGGCGCGGAGGCGAAGCTCGACGCCGCGCGGCGCACGAACGAGGAGTTCATCCGCTCGATTCAGGACGCGACCGCCGGCGCATCCGATGAGCTGAAGCGCGAGCTCCCGCTGGTCGGCGCGGCCACGGCGCGGTGGTTCGCGACGGCGAAGTTGCGAGCCGACGGCGGGGAGGCCCATCAGACCGGCCGGCGCATCCTCGGCATCCGCGGAATGATGGATCGCGCCAACGCCCGGGCCTGGGAGAAGTTCACGGTCACGCGGCAAAAGATCATGTTCGTCGCGGCCGTCGTCGACGCGATCGTCTTCTCGATCCTGCTCCTGGCCACGACCACGCTCCTGTACACGATCTCCCGGCCGTTCGCGCAGTTGCGGGCGGGAATCCGGTCGATTCGCGAGGGAGATCCCTTCGATGCCACGCGAGTCGACTCGCGCTACCTCGAATTCCGATCCATCGCCGCGACGCTGGAGGAAACGGCGGCCGAGTTACGCCGCCGCGAGGAAGAGTTGCGCTTGCAGACGGAGAAAGCCATCCGCGCCTCGCGTCACAAGAGCGAGTTCCTGGCGAAGATGTCCCACGAGCTCCGCACGCCCCTCAATTCGATCATCGGCTTTTCCGACCTCCTCGCCGAACAGGAGACGACCATCTCCACGGAGAAGCGCCTGGCCTTTCTCGACAACGTGGCCAACAGCGCCCGGCATCTGCTGAAGCTGATCAACGACCTGCTCGACATCGCCAAGGTCGAATCGGGAAAGATGAAGCTGCATCTCGAGAACGTCGACCTGCGCATGAGCATCGCCAGCACCGTGGCCTCGACGCAGCCGCTGTTCGAGCGCAAACGGCAGGAAGTGGAGATCCGCACGCCGGATACGCCGATGATCGCCCACGCCGACGCGGGGCGGATCGAGCAGGTCCTGCTCAACCTCCTGTCGAACGCAAACAAGTTCACGCCCGAAGGGGAGAAGATCGTCGTCAGCGGCGGCGCGGAAGCGGCCATGTGGCGGATCGAAGTCGCCGACCGCGGCATCGGCATCAGTCGCGACGATCAGGACCGCATCTTCGACGAGTTCGAGCAGGTCCAGTCCTCCGCCACCCACTCCACCGGCACCGGCCTCGGCCTGGCCCTGGCCCGTCGATTCGTCGAAGCGCACGGGGGGACGATTCAGGTGGAGAGCGCCCTCGGCGCGGGGGCGAGGTTCAGCGTGCTTTTGCCTCGCGCCTGACGGCACGGATTGAGGATTGAGAATTGAGGATTGAGGATTGGTGTCCTGCCAGATTTCTCCTCAATCCTCAATCCTCAATCCTCAATCCGCGACGTGGTAACGTCGCGCTCCGATGCTCCACCTAGGCTCGATCCGCGGCACATCCATCGACGTCGACTTCAGCTTTTTCATCCTGATCCTTCTTTTCGTCGCGTTGAACTACGACGCGCAGAAGGGGATTCAGTACGCGTTGCTCTGGATTCCGGTCATTTTCATCAGCGTGCTCATTCATGAGCTCGCGCATGCGGCGACGATTGGCATCTTCGGCTTCGGCTCGAGCCAGATCATCCTCGGCGGGATGGGCGGCGTGACTATCAACTCCCGCCAGGCCAGGCCGTGGCAGGACATGCTCATCAGCGTGGCAGGGCCATTTTCAAGCTTCGCCCTCGGCTTCCTCGTCCTGGGAATCATCATCAAGGTCCCGCAGCACGCGAACGATCCGATGCTCAAGGCGCTTTTACCAGTGCTGTTCGAGGTAAACATCCTCTGGGGCCTGTTCAACCTCATCCCCACACCCCCCCTCGACGGCGGCCACGCCACGCGCGACTTCTTCCGGATGTTCCTCAGCGAACGGACGGCTTTCATCGTCGCCACCTGGATCGCCATCATCGTCGGCGGGGCCATCGCCATCTGGTTCTTCGTGAGCAGAAAGCAGTTCTTCATCGCCTTCTACATCGCCTGGTTCGTCTTCATGGCCTTCCAGCGCTGGCAGGATTTCCAGAAATACGGCACACCGCAGGACTGACGGACTTCCCTACCGGCTACAATTCGCCGAGCCGCTCTCGTCATGACCATTCCCACGGAGACCCCCGTCCGCGTCGCTACGCGCCCGTCGAGATTTCAACGGGCGAAGCGCGCCTTGGCCCGTCTTCTGCGCCACGGCCGGCGCAACACGCCAGACTCCCTCCAGACCACGATCGCCATCCTCAAAGCGCAGCAGGAAGCGACGCTGGAAGGCATCCTGGTCGTCGACGACAAGGGCAAGGTCCTTTCGTACAACCGCCGCTTCCTCGAGATCTGGCGCATCCCCGACCAGATCGCCGTTCGCGCCGACGACAACGAGCTCCTCGGGTACGCGGCTGATTCCGTCGCGAACTGGGACGCGTTCATCGAGCTGGTCAACTATCTCTACGAACATCCCGACGAGGTCCGTAGCGGGGACATGGTTCATCTCAAGGATGGCCGTGTCCTTTCCCGCTCGAGCCTCCCGATCATCGTCGACGGCGAGGTCCACGGACGCTCCTGGTACTTCCGCGACATCACCGAATCGGTGAAGTCGGAGAAGCTGCAGGACGCGCTGTTCCGCATCGCGCAGCTCACGCGCGAAGTGGAGAGCCTCGACGAGTTGTACGCCGAGGTGCATGGCGTCGTGCGGACGCTGATGGCGGCGGAGAACTTCTTCATCGCCGAGTACGACGCCGATCGCGATCTGCTCCACTTCCCCTACTTCGTCGACCAGTTCGACGGGCACAAATCGTCGACGATGAATCCCGGTCACGGCCTCACCGCATACGTGCTGCGAACCGGCGAGCCGCTGCTGGCCACACCCGAGGTCTTCGAGCGCCTGGCCAACGCCGGCGAGGTGGAGTCGATCGGCACGCCATCGCTCGATTGGCTCGGCGTACCGCTGAAGACGGGCGATGTCACCTGGGGCGTGATCGGAGCGCAGACGTATGTCGAGAGCATGCGCTACACGGAGCGCGATCGCGACCTGCTGGTTTTCGTGGCCCGGCACGTGGCCGCCGCGATCGAGCACAAGCGCCGCGAATACGCATTGCGCGACAGCGAGCTCCGGCACCGGCAGATGTTCGAGAACAACCGCGCGGTGAAGCTGCTCATCGATCCCGAGACCGGCGCCATCGTCGACGCCAATCCATCGGCCATCGACTTCTACGGCTACTCGCGCGAAGAGCTCCTGAGCCTTCGGGTCTGGGACATCAACGTCAGCGGCGAGGAGGAAGTGCGCCGCGAGATGATCCGCGCGAAGGAGCAGCACCGCACGTACTTCCAGTTCAAGCACAGGCGCGCCGACGGAGAGATCCGCAGCGTGGAAGTACACAGCGGACCGATCGAAGTGGACGGCGGGAAACTGCTCTACTCGATCATCCACGACATCACCGAGCGCAAACGCGCCGAGGAAGCGCTGCAGCAATCGGAAGAAAAGTACCGGGTCATCTTCGATTACGCGCCGGTCGGCATTTATCAGTCCACGCGCGACGGCCGCTTCGTGACCGCGAATCCAGCCCTGGCCCGCATCCTCGGCTACGACTCCGTCGAGGAACTGCTCACCCGCAATCTCGAAAAGGACATCTACTGGGACTCGTCGCAGCGCGAGGAGATGATCCGCCGCTTCGAGCCATCGGGCTCCGGGAACAACATCGAGGTCTGCTGGAAGCGCAAGGACGGCTCACCGATCCACGTGCAGATCAACGCCCACGGCGTTCGCGCGCCGCACGGGATCACGTTCTTCGAAGGATTCGTCTTCGACGTCACCGAGCGCAAACGCGCCGAGGATTCGGTCGCCGCGGCGGATGCCCAGCGCAAGGCCGTCCTCGATGCCGCCACGCGCGTCTCGATCATTGCCACGAACGCGACCGGCACGATCACCATCTTCAACGCCGGCGCGGAACGGATGCTCGGCTATGAAGCGGCGGAGATGGTCGGGCGACGATCGCTGCTCGATCTGCATCGTGCCGAGGAGGTCGATCGCCACGCCATTCAGCTCTCGTCCGAGCTCGGACGCGTGGTCGAAGGCTTCGACGTGCTGGTCCTGCGTGCGGCGACGGAAGACGCGGAAGAGCACGAGTGGACGTACGCGAAGAAGAACGGCGAGGCGCTGACCGTCGCCGTTTCGGTCACCGCGCTCCGTGACGAGCACGGGATGGTCAACGGTTTCCTGCACGTCGCCGCGGACATCACGCCGCGCAAACGGGCCGAGGAGATTCTGCGCAAGCAGTCAGCGGCCATGACCGCGTCGATGGACGGCATCGGCATCCTCGACGACCGCCTCGAATTCACGTATCTCAACGATTCGCTGGCCAAGCTCTTCGGCTATCCGAATCCACAGGAGATCCTCGGCCGCAACCTCTGCGATCTGTACGAGCCGCACGAGCAGGTCCGCTTCATCACCAGCATCGTCCCGCTCGTTCATCAGCGCGGCCGCTGGCGCGGCGAAGCGACCGGACTACGTCGCGATGGAACGAATTTCCCCCAGGAAATTTCGCTGACGGCGATCGCCGGCGACGGCATGGTCTGCGTGGTCCGCGACATCACCGAGCGCACGTATGCCGAGGAGCAGATCAAGCACCTCGCCTACCACGACGCGCTGACGAACCTTCCCAATCGCCTGTTGTTCAAGGACCGGCTCACGGTCGCGTTGTCGCACGCGCAACGGGAATCGTCACGCCTGGCCGTCCTCTTCCTCGACCTCGATCGGTTCAAAGTCATCAACGACTCCCTCGGACACAACATCGGCGATCAGCTGCTGCAGGCGGTCGCCGTGCGCGTGCAGGCCTGCGTCCGCGAGAGCGACACCGTGGCCCGCCTCGGCGGCGACGAGTTCACCGTTCTCCTGCCGCGATTGAACCGCTCCGATGACGCGGCGCCCGTCGCTTCGAAAATCATCGAGGCCATCCGCCACCCCTTCCACATCGAGGGGCGCGAGTTCTTCACGACCACGAGCATCGGCATCAGCCTGTTTCCTGAGGATGGAACGGATGCCGAGGCGCTGATCAAGAACGCGGATACGGCCATGTATCAGGCCAAGGAACTGGGCCGCGACAACTATCAGCTCTTCAACGCGCATGTGAATGCGAAGGCGCTGCAGCGCATCACCATCGAGCACGGCCTGCGCAAAGCGCTGGCGAACGACGAGTTCAAGGTGCATTACCAGCCGATCTTCGATCTCCGCAGCGGACGGATCACCGGCACCGAAGCGCTGCTTCGCTGGACGCATCCGGAGATGGGCGCCATTCCGCCGGCGACTTTCATTCCGCTGGCCGAGGCCACCGGCGCGATGATCCCGATCGGCGGATGGGCATTGCGCGAGGCCGTGCGTCAGGCGAAGGAGTGGCACGACGCGGGGCATACCGATCTGACCATCGCCGTGAATCTCTCAGTGACGCAGTTGCAGCAGACCGATCTGGTGCATCGCGTGCGGGAGATCCTCGCGGAGACGCAGTTGCCGCCGCAATTGCTCGAGCTGGAGATCACCGAGAGCAGCGCGATGATCAATCCCGAGGCCAGCGTGCGGACGCTGGATGAGCTGAAACGGATCGGCATCCGCATCTCGCTCGACGATTTCGGCACGGGCCACTCGTCGCTGAGCTACCTGAAGCGCTTCCCGATCGATACGCTGAAGATCGATCAGTCGTTCGTCCGGGACATCACGTCCGAGGCCGATACGGCGGCGATCGTGCAGGCCATCATCGCCATGGCCCACAGCCTGCGGTTGAAGGTGATCGCGGAAGGCGTGGAGTACCCCGAGCAGGCTGATTTCCTCCGCCTGCACGGCTGCGATCAGATGCAGGGCTACCTGATCAAGCCGCCCGTCGCGGCCTGCGATCTGGAGTTGTGATGCGGGTCATCCTCGCGCTCCTCGTTTGGAGTGCGGCGGCTCTGCCGCCGCTTTGGCAGAGCGCGGAGCGCGAAAGCCGTCGCAGTTCCCCGATCGCCACTGACGGCGCGCGCGTCGTCGTCGTCAACGAAGACTCGCATTCCGTCACGGTTCTGGAAGGTGCGGAAATTCCGGTTTGCGAGCGTCCACGAACGGTCTCGCTCGATGGCGACTTAGCATTCGTTCCCTGCGCTGACGGTCGAATCGCACGCGTCAATCTCGAGACTCTTGCGGTCGACCTGGCCGAGGTGGGTGTGGAGCCGTATGGCGCAATCGCCGATGGCGATCGCGTTTACGTGACCGATCACGGCGCCGCGGCGATTCGCGTTCTCGACGCCGCAACGCTGGAGACGATCGCGACGATCGCCACGGAACCGTATCCGCGGGGCATGGCTCTCGATGATGAGACGCTCTACGTCACGCACTTCCGCACCGGCCGCATCACGGTGATCGACACGGCCACGCTCGAGATCGAAAGGGTGCTCTCCACGGGCGTGGATTCGAACCTGTCCCAATCGATCACCCTGGCCGGCAATCGCGCGTATCTGCCGCAGACCCGATCGGACGTCAGCAATCGCGCGCTGCTCTTCGACAACACGGTCTTTCCGGTGATCACCGCCGTCGACCTGACCACCGGCGCTGTCGTGACGCGGGAGCGCGTGCAGCTCGACATCGTCGATCAGCCGGTGAACATGCCCATCGACGCCGTGGTCACATCCGGCAACAAGCTGTACGTCGTGCATGCGGGCAGCGACGATCTGTCCGCGATCACACTGCCCTTCCAGGAAACCGTAGCCCACCTCGACCTCGGCTCGAATCCGAACGGCATCACCCTCTCCCCCGACGAGCGGCTCGTGTACGTGAACAACGCCTTGTCAGGCACGGTGTCCGTCGTCGACACGGCCACGGACACGATCATCGACACGATCGTGACGACGGCGATCCCGATGAATCCGAATGTGCTGCGCGGAAAGATTCTCTTCAACAGCTCGTCGTCGACGACTCTGTCGAAGGATGAGTGGATCTCCTGCGCGACCTGCCATGTCGAAGGTGGCGCGGACGGCCGGACCTGGTTCTTCCGCGACGGCATTCGCAACACGCCGGCGCTCTTCGGTGTGGCCTCGACGCTGCCGATGCACTGGTCGGGCGATCTCGATGAGCTGCAGGACGTCGAGAACACGATCCGCACCGTGCAGGCCGGAACGGGCCTGGCCAGCGGCGACGTGCATTGCACGCCGGCATGCGATGCCGGACCACCGAACGCGCGGCGCTCGCGGGATCTCGACGATCTGGCGCTGTTCATGACCACGCTCCGGGCGCCGCGGCGCGTTGTTTCGACCAGCAACGCGGCCCGTCGCGGGGAACCGCTCTTCGCGGTTCATTGCGCCGAATGCCATCCCGCGCCGCTCTACACCGATCGCAGGAAGCACGACGTCGGCACCGGCATCGGTCCCATGGAGCGGAAAGGACCGTTCTTCGACACGCCCTCGCTCCGCGGCGCCTTCGACACGGGGCCGTATCTGCACGACGGCAGCGCCGCGACGATCCGCGAGGCGATCACGCGTCACACCAACGTCAACGGCGCGGACGCGGACGATCTCGCGGCATTCGTGCAGGCGATTGCTTACCCACAATTACGACGCCGCGCGATCCGCTGAGTCCGCACTGGCAACCAAGTTGCTGCACAGACCGCTCACCAATGGCTGAGCTGGACGACATCTCGGAATCGCTTCGCCAGCATCGCAAGGCTCTGGACGACCAATGCGACCAGACCGCGACGCGCACCAGCGAGACCGCGCGCATCCTGGACAAGATCGAGGATCTGCGCCGCCGCTCGGAAGCCACGAACCGCGCGTTCGTCGTGGGAAAACCCGACGACAAAGCTTAGTGGAGCGAGCGCCGCGAGCGCGTCTCGTCCCACAGCACCAGCAGGTTTCCGATCACCAGCGGCAACGCGAACAGCTTCGTGTTGTCGCTGGCGAAAAGCGCGACGATCGAGGCGACCATCAGCAGTGCGGCAACGATTCGGATCGGACTCATTTGCGCATCCGAATTGTGCCTAGGCGCGTATCTGCGCGGGCGGCGCGGCGTCATCGAGCAGCGCCGCGGCGGCCGCGATCTCCACCTTCGCCGCCGGCGCCGGCTGCGCGGGACTGATCCGGTAAAGGTCGGTCCGCGCGGTTTCCGGGTTCCTGCGCAGGTACTTGTTCTTGTACAGATCGCGATCGGCGGCGTCGATGAGCGGCTCGATGGCGACCACGTCGAGCAGGGCCGACGAGGAGAGGCCGGCGGTCACGCTCATCCCGAACGTCTCCTGGCCGACCTCCCAATGCAGCGCGGCGATTTCGCGGGTCAGACGGTCGGCGACGGCCTGAACGCCTTCGATGGCCAGGCCGGTCACGACCATCACGAACTCGTCACCTCCATAACGCGCGACCAGATCCTCGGGCCGCGTGGTCCGCAGAAAGAGGCCGCCGATGTCGCGGAGCATCCGGTCGCCGGTCAAATGGCCGTACGTGTCGTTGATTTTCTTGAAGTCGTCGAGATCGAACAGGATCAGGCTTACCGGGCCGGAACCGGCCAGCATGCGTTTCGTTTCGGCCACGAAGAACCGCCGGTTGACGAGTCCCGTCAGTTCATCGCGCGTGGCCAGGCCGTACAACTCGCGGATGGCCACGTCGAGCGTCCGCTGCCGCGCGGCGATGCGCCGGGCCGCGAGAAGCTTCGCCTGAAGCTCCGCCTGGGTCGCGGCCTTCGGCAGGAAATCGTCGAAGCCCGCCTCCAGCGCGGTCAGCTTCATATTCAGGTCGCTGTGATTGGTGAGCATGACCGCGTACATCGCCTTGATCCGCTCATCCGCCCGGATGCGGCCGATCAGGTCGAGGCCGGAGAGGCGCGGCATCTCCATGTCGATGATGACCATGTCGTAGGAATGGACTGCCATTTCGGCAAGCGCGGCCTCGCCGTCAGCCGCTTTGGCCACCTCGAATCCGAGCCGGCGCATCATGGCTGAAACGTACCCGGCGTAGCCCGTGTCGTCGTCGACGACGAGAAGGCGCAGCGGTTCCGCATCGATCTTCTGCTGTCGACGATCATCGTGATTGGTCATTAGTGGTAGTCCGACCACCGCGACGTTCATACTCTGCGCCAACCAGCCCCTGCCGTGTGATCGCCGTCACAGGACGAGCTTCGTGCGCGAGCCGATGAGCGCTACACCAGGTGCGGCTCGGCGACCTTCGCCGGCTTCTTCTCCCGCGCCAGGAACGCCTCCGCCGCGGCGGTGTGATGGAACAGGTCGAGCGTATCCGTCTCGTCGTCCGTCACCGGGGTCAGCGCGGTGTCCATGTACTCGTAGCGGGCCGGGTCGCGCTTGATGCGCATGTAGATCAGCCGGAAACCGGCGTACGTCGCGAACCAGCGGCAGAACTTGGCGATGCTCTCGAAAACGTAGCCGGGATAGAACTTCCAGACCGGCTCGATGGCGAAACCCGGCCGGCGGTCGCGGCGGAACTTCTTCCGGAAGAAGCCCGATTCCAGCGGATGAACCTTCTCGATGTGAATCGAGCCGCCGAACCAGGTCATGAGCAGAATGGCATTGCTGGCGCTGGCCCGCCTCGCGACGAGACGGCGCAGGACGGCCTCCACGTGCTCCTTCGTGTAGTACGTCTCCCAGGCCACGCGGTAGATCTGCTCCCACTCCTCTTTCGACATCCGCGGATGCGCGGTGCAGACGTGATTGAGGTCGTACTTGTTCATGTCCGCGTCGACCTCGACGCCTTTCTTCACCAGCACCTGGTGGTCTTCCGATCCCGGCAGCGGCGTGAGGAAGAAGAACTCCAGGAGATCGACAGGCAGCTCTTTCTTGATGATCTCGATGTCGTGCCTGATGGACTCCGGTGTGTCGTTGGGAAATCCGAGGATATAGCCGGCGTAGGTGATGACCCGGGCGGATTTCCAGGCCAGGAGCATCTTCCGGTACTCGGTGATCTTGTTCTGCCGCTTCTTCGCGCCGACCAGGCTGTCGGGATTGATGTTCTCCAGCCCGATGAACACGCGCCGCACGCCGGCCCGTTTGCACTTCTCGATGAAGTTCGGGATCTTGTGGCAGAGCGTGTCGACCTGAATGATGAAGTGGATCTTGATCCCTTCTTCTTCTTTGAGCTTGATCAGGCGGTCGAGAATCGCTTCCCAGTCCGAGTTGCGGGCGAAGTTGTCGTCGGTGATGAAGAAGCTGTGCAGCCCCTGGGCGACATTCTCCCGCACGATCTGTTCGATGTCGTCCGGCGACCGGCGCCGCGACTTGCGCCCCTGCACGTTGATGATCGTGCAGAACGAGCACTGGAACGGACAGCCGCGGCCCGCGTCGAAACTGGTCACGTTCCCCGCGGTGCGCCAGGCCTTGAGCGCGGTGATGATCGGGATCGGCGAGCCTTCGATGCCCGGCAGGTCGGCCATGTAGTTGTACATGGGCTTCAGCGCGCCGGCATGAGCGTCGCGAAGAACCTCGTCCAGCCGTCCCTCGGCCTCGCCCGCGAAAAGAGAAATGCCCATGGCCCGCGCGCGATCGAGATCGGGATCCTTTCCGCCGAGCATGCTGATCACGCCGGAAACATGGAAGCCGCCGATGGCGACCTGAATGCCGCGGTCGCGCAGCGGTCTGGCGAGATCGAGCGCGCGGGGGAACTGGTTCGACTGCACGCCGACCATCATCACCATGCCGCTGCCGGCCTTCTCGATCATCCGGGCGAGCGCTTCCGGCCGGACCCGGGTGTTGGTCTCGTCGATCGGCTCGATGTCCATCTCCACGCCGTCGCCCAGAACCTTGCGCGCCGCGCAGTCGCGGGCGAGACCGTAGAGCGCGGCCAGGGAGTTCGACGGAATGGCCGAACGGAGCCACTGGATGACGTACCCGTCGTCGTCGTAATGCGACGGTTTCACTAGGATCAGGCAGAAACGCGATGCAGACGTGGGCATGGGGATCGCGCGATTTTAGCCGACTACCGGACTTCGAACGTCAGCGAGGCCCAAATGCTCTCCCAGTCGGCCACGGCCGCGTCCGGTGCGGCCACCATGTGCACGGTCTTCACGAGCCACTGCCCTTTCCTGAGTTTCGGAAACCCGACCATGCCTTTTGCGTCGCTGCGGGCGGCGTGCTGATCGCCGCCGCGGCGTATGGCCACGACCAGCGCGTTTCGCAACGGCTTGCCTTCGAAGAGGACCTGAAACCGGTCGCCGCTGCGAACGAGCTCGAGCCGCAGACCCACCGCCTCGTCCTTCACGCCCAGGAGCGTCTTCACCGATCGCGAGAAAACCTCGGTGCCGATCTTCCCTGATTCGCCGCGCGCCCTGCGGGCCTCGATGACGTGCTCGAGGCCTTCCTCGCGCAGGTAACTCTCGAATTTCGCTGCCTCGAGCTCGATGCGGTCGGGCCGGCTGCTGTACGTGACGATTCTCGACCGTTCACCTTCGATGGTTACGGAGTCCGTGGTCACGAGCTCGCCTTCGAAGTGCTCACCCACCTTCATCTGCAAATCGACCGTGTCCCCGCGCGCGGGCGCGAAGGTCGACGGCTCGATCCAGAAATCGTGAGCGTAGGCGGAGGACGCGAAGAGGAGAACCGCGGCAAGCGAGCGCATGCCCGATCTACGTCAGAAGACGTACCGCGGATTTGCGTGCACGCCGAGGAGCTTTTCGTTGAGGTTCGGGCCGGGCTGGACTTTGAAGTGATGATTGACCTTCATCCGCAGCCGCGATGACCCCGCGCTTTGCGCGACGTCGGCCGGCAACTCCACGATCGTGACGGTCACGGGAATCTCGCCCGAGTGCTCCTCCACGATCTCCCGAATCTTGCGCACGGTGTCCTCGGTCATGCGCGGGTAGGGCACTTCGAGGGCGATCTCTTTCACCTTCTTGTCGCGAATGCCGTCGAGCGGCACGATCTCCAGCGCCGAAAGCTCGGGCGTGATCGGTGATTCGTGGAACTCCGCGGCGTGCGCGGCGAAGGTCGTCTTTTCCGGTTCTTCGGCGAGCTGCTCGACCGCCGCGTTGAACGCGTCCTCTTCGGAAACGAGAGGCGCCGGAGCGGGCGCGCCACCGAACAGGGAGAGGTTGGCCTTGTCGACGTCGGCGCCATATTTCTCGCGCTCGATTTCCTTCGGATCGCGATCGTCCTCGGCATCCTCGAGCCGCAACTCGTACGCACTGATGCGCGTTCGCGCTTCGGGATGTCCGCCGTACTCATCGTCGATGTGCTGCGCGGCCTGTTCCGCCGACTGCAGCGACGCGGAACGATTGGCCTGCTGCCCGCCGGTGTCCTTCACGGTCGCCGTCACAAGGACGGCCACGCCGTTGTCCAGCCACTTCATGTACTTCCCGTAAAGGTCGGAGAAGACCACCACCTCGACGGTTCCGGCCTGATCGTCGAGGAAGAACTTGGCCATCATCTTCCCTTCGTTCGGCCCTTTCTTGATCTTCGACTTCTTCATATGCGAGACGATCCCGCCGATGTTCACCACCTCGTCGATGTACTTGTACAGCGTGTCCGTGCTGGCGTTGGCGAAGAGCTTGAGCTCCTGCGAGTACCGATTCAGCGGATGCCCGGTGATGTAGAAGCCGAGCGTTTCCTTCTCGTACCGCAGTCGCTCGTCTTCGGGCCACTCCTTGGAGTGCGGCAGCTCTGCTGCCGCTTTCGAAGCCGGCGGCTCTGCCGCCGCGAACATGCCAAAGAGCGAATTTTGCCCGCGCTCCTTTTCGTCTTTCCTTCGCTGGGCCGAGTCCGCCGTATTTTCCAGTTGCTCGAACAACGCGCGCCGCGACGTGCCGAGGAAATCGAATGACCCCGATTTGATCAGCGCTTCGAGCACCTTCTTGTTGCAGGCGCGGAGATCCACGTCCTCGCAGAACTGCAGCAGCGACGTGAATCGCCCGCTCTTCTGCCGCGCCATGAGCACCGACTCGACAGCACTCTCGCCGACGCCTTTCACCGCGCCGAGCCCGAAGCGGATGTTCGGGCCGACCACGGTGAAGAACATGTTCGATTCGTTCACGTCGGGCGGCAGCACTTCGATGCCCATCGACTTCGCTTCGCCGATGAACTTCACCACCGCCTCGGTCCGATCCATTTCCGACGACATCAGCGCGGCCATGAAGTGCCGCGGGTAATGCACCTTCAGCCAGGCCGTCTGATACGCGACCAGCGCGTACGCCACGGAATGCGATTTGTTGAAGCCGTAGCGGGCGAACGGTTCGATGTAGTCGAAGATCTCGTTCGCCTTCTTCTTGTCGTAGCTGTTCGCGACCGCGCCCTCGACGAACTTCCCGCGCTCCGCGGCCATGACCGCGACGTCCTTCTTGCCCATCGCCTTGCGCAGGAGGTCGGCCTGTCCCAGCGAGTAGTTCGCGACGCGCTGGGCGATCTGCATGACCTGCTCCTGGTAGACGATGACGCCGTACGTCTCCTCGAGCACTTCCTTCATCACCGGCACGAGGTACTTCACGGTCTTGCCGTTCTTGCGCTTCACGTACTCGTCGACCATTCCCGCGTCGAGCGCGCCCGGCCGGTACAGAGCGTTCAACGCGGCGAGATCTTCGAACTGCGTCGGCCGGGCTTTGCGAAGCAGATCGACCATGCCGCCGGACTCGAACTGGAACACGCCCTTCGTGCGCCCTTCCTGGAACAGGCGGAAGACCTCCGGGTCGTCGAGCGGGATGCCGTCGATGTCGATGTCCACGCCTTCGACCGCTTTCGCCGACTTGATCGCGTCGTCGATGACGGTCAGCGTGCGCAGGCCGAGGAAGTCCATCTTGAGCAGACCGAGCTTCTCGACGACGCGCATGTCGAACTGCGTCACGATTTCATCGCGGTTCGTGCGGTAGAGCGGCACGTAATTCGTGACCGGCTCGGGGGTGATCACGACGCCGGCCGCGTGCATGCCGGCGTGACGGGACAAGCCTTCCAGCCGCTCGCCGATCTCCACGATCTTCCGCACTTCCTCGTCGTTCTTGATCGCGTCGGCGAGCTGCGGCGAATCCTTCTTCGCGTCGGCGAGCGTCACGCCCGGACCACCCGGGATCATCTTGGAGATCTTGTCGACGAATCCGTACTGATGTCCGAGGACGCGGCCGACGTCACGCACGACCGACTTCGCGGCCATCGTCCCGAAGGTGATGATCTGGGCGACGTTCTCCTCGCCGTATTTTTCGCGGACGTAGTCGATGACCTTCCCGCGGCGGTTCATGCAGAAGTCGATGTCGATGTCGGGCATCGAGATGCGCTCGGGATTGAGGAAGCGCTCGAAGAGCAGCTGATACTCGAGCGGATCGACGTCGGTGATGCGCATCGAATACGCGACCAGTGATCCTGCCGCGGAGCCTCGGCCCGGTCCGACGGGGATGCCGCTGTCCTTCGCGTACTTGATGAAATCCCAGACCACGAGGAAGTAGCCCGGAAAACCCATCGACTTGATGATGTCGATCTCGCGCTCGAGGCGGTCCCAGTACTCCTGCGGCTCGCGCGTGCGTTTGCGCTCGGCCAGGCGTTTCTTCAGCCCTTCGCGTGCGACGTGCGCGAAGTATTCGGCCGCGTCGTACTTCGGAGGCACGGGGAAGTTCGGGAGGTGATAGCCCTTGACGTCGAACGAGGTCTTGATCCGCTCCGCGATCCGCACCGTGTTGTCCGACGCCTCGGGATACTCGCGGAACACGCGGCGCATCTCGTCCGGACCCTTCACGTAGAAGTCGTCGGAGTAGAACTTCATCCGCTTCTCGTCGCCGAGGGTCTTGCCGGTGCCGATGCAGAGCAGGACTTCGTGGGCGAAGGCGTCGGACTTGTCGAGGTAATGGGAGTCGTTCGTGCCGACGAGCTGCAGTCCGACTTCGCGCGCGAGCTGCGCCATCAGCGGAACGATCTTCTGCTGATCGGGGATGCCGTGATCCTGGATCTCGAGGAAGAAGTTCTCCGCGCCGAGGATCTCTTTGTAGGCGAGCGCGGCGTCTTTCGCTTTCTGGTAGTTGCCGCCGGCCAGCGCCTGCGAAACCTCGCCTTTGAGGCATGACGAGAGGACGATCAGCCCTTCGCTGTGCTCGCGGAGCAGTTCCTTGTCGATGCGCGGCTTGTAATAAAAGCCCTGCGTGAATCCGGCGCTGACGAGTTTGACGAGGTTCTTGTAGCCGGTCTCGTTCGCGGCGAGCACGATCAGGTGATTGTTCGCGCCGGCGTCGGCCTGTCCGTCTTCCACCCCGGCCTTGTCGAAGCGGGAGTTGTACGCGACGTACATCTCGCAGCCGATGATCGGCTTCACGCCGACCGACTTCATGGCGTTGTAGAACTCGACCGCGCCGAACATGTTGCCGTGGTCGGTGATGGCGCAGGCGGGCATGCCCAGTTTGGCCACGCGCTCGGCCAGGGCCTCCGGCCGGCTGGCGCCATCGAGAAGTGAGTATTCGGTGTGTAGGTGGAGGTGAACGAAGGACATGTACGGGCCGCGTCAAGTTTGCGGCACGGGCGTGGAGTTGAGGCACAGAAGGTTGTGCAGTCTCAGGGAGAAGGGACCCTCGAATCTACGGTGTGTGGAGCGTACGGCGGGCGTCTCGCCCGCTTCGCGCCGGGCGTCTCGCCCGGTGCTCCGTCACCGCGGCGCGGGACGCGCCGCGGAAGGCGGGCGGGACGCCCGCCGTACGTTCAGATCGTCGGCGCGAGCAATCCCTTGCTCGAGAGCGACACCAGACGGTCGATGCTCGCCAGGAACTTGCTCCTGACCGGAGGAAGCGGCCGAAGCTCCCAGAGGATCTCCGCGTTCTGCCAGGCCGTCTCGCGGGCTTTGCGCACTTTCCAGAGCGCGATGACGTCGTCGATGCGGCCGAGCTTGTGATCGACCTCGCCGATCAGACCGGTGAGCAGCACCGTTTTCACTTCGCCTTCCACCCGCTCGAGGAGCGCGTTCACCCGATCGAAGTCGCGGTATTGAGCGGTGTTGCGGCTCGGCGGGACTTGCGCCTGAACCTGCGTCTGAACGTGCGTCTGAACAAGGGCAATGGCCAGGTCGTGATTGATGTGCGCATTCATGCCGGCCAGAGCGAACTGCAGGCGGGCGATGTCAGGGCGTCCGCGGACGTCGAACAGCGCGCGCCAGGAACGAGCGGTCTGCTTGCGGTCGCGAGCCCACGCCACGAGCGCGTCGAAGTAGAGGTTGGCGAAGATCACATCCAGCCGCTCGAGCCATTGCGCATCTTCCCAGCCGCTCGCCGGCGGGTTGTTCTTCACGCTTTCGGTCACGCGCAGATAGAGGAAGTTGAACCATTTCACCCCGTCGGCGTCGGGAAGGAGCTGGTCGATGCGGCGCATGACGTCGATGACGTCGTCGATCGTGCGCACCGGTTTGGCCGTGATGGCGGCGGAAACGGCCTGATCGCCGTTCACGTGCAGACGATCTTGCAGACGACGACGCGCTGCATCTGGCCTTCGACCATCTCCAGCCGGTCGACGCAGATTCGCCGGCAGTTCTGCCCGGTCAGCCCCATCTCGTCGGCTGCTTGGGCCATGATCCGGCTCAATTGATCGAGCTTCAACGTGCGCTCCTGGATGTCCACTTCACTCGCCTCGGCCATTGCTCGTTCCCACATCGGCGTCTCCTTTTCAACAGGGTCTTAATGCTCGTTCGAGGGACGGTCAGCGAAGTTTCCCCCGTACGACGTCGTTCCGCACGAGCCAGCGGCCGTCGAAAGTCATTGGAACCGGCCGGCCATTGCGTTCGGCATGAACGTGCACCTGTTTCTCCGTAACGCGCAACGCGTCGACACCGCGCATCTCCACGACCACGTCACCGCAGCGAACGCGAAGCGGCTTGTTCGCGATCACTGTTCCACGGCAGGGCATGCTTACCGGCTCCCCCACCTTCGCGATCACATCGACGCCGTAGCTCTCCGCCCCCCGCCCGACGTACGTGTTCGCGGCCGGCGTGCTTCCGCCGTGAATCACCGCGTACGAGCCGCGCGTGAGCGGAAACGCTAGATCGATCGCGCCCGGCGGAACGGCGCGAGCGCGCAGAGCGCCGATGGCGACGTTCCCGAAGAAGAGGGCGATGAGCACTTTCACCAGCATCCGGATCGGCGTGTCGTCGACCCGTTCCTCGTCGATCGGACGCCGCAGGGAGATCAGCAGCGCGACGACGAACAGCGTGGCGATGAAGTACCGCACCGGAAAGCCGACGTAGCCCCAGGGGATCGTGAAGAAGCTGAAGGAGGTGAGGCCGAGGGCGAGGATCAGGGTGGCGATCCAACCTGGGCGGGGGCGCGAGGGGCGCCGCCAGAGCAGAACGCTGGTGATGACGGGGAGCAGAACTCCGGCGAGGAAGAGGTTGAGCATTCGGAAGGGCCGCAGCCGGCGTGTATCATGGCCTCTTCCTTCCGTCCAAATTCACCAGACGTGTCTTCACGCTTTTCGCGGGTGGCCTATGAACCGAGCTCTGTGCGCGCTGTTGTTGACGATGTTGCTCCTCCCGGTTCTCGACGGCGCCGCCGCGAAAGAACGCCCGCGAAAGCCGGCCAAAGAGACGAAGGTCGAACGCCAGAGCCCTGAGGCCAAGCGTGTCACCGCGGTGGTCAAGGCCGAACGAAAACAGACCGGCGGCCCGCCGGCCGACACTCCCGCGCAGGGCAAACAGCCCGTGAAGATCGGACCGCCGGTCGAGCGGGAGATGAAAAAAGCGAAGGGCAAAGTCTTCGATCTGCGCGCCCTCCCCTCGACTCCTCCCAGACAGCGCGAGCGGCCCGAGCGCCATGGACCGCCGCCCAATCCGGTCATGATCGAGCCGCCGGCCGGGACGTCTTCGCCGTCCATCGGCGAGGAAGGCTTCCGGCTGCCGGCGATCGAAGCCGCGGCGCCGGCGCCGATCAGCACCTTCGACGGTCTCGATCGTGAGAACTGGGGCGCGGGCAGCCCGCCCGATACGACAGGCGACGTAGGTCCCACCCACTACATCCAGGGCGTCAACACGTCGGTCGGCGTCTACAGAAAGTCCGACGGGTTCCGTCTCGCGGCCTTCACCTTCGACACCCTGATGAGCCAGGGCAACTTCGGGAATCTCTGCGACACCGACAACTTCGGCGATCCGGTCGTCCTCTACGACACCTTCGAAGATCGCTGGATCCTCACCGACTTCGCCTTCCAGCTCGACGGGCAGGGAAACATCAACCCGCCCGTCGCCTACCAGTGCTTCGCCGTCTCCATGAGCGGCGATCCGGTGAGCGGCGGCTGGAACTTCTATTCGATCGAGGTCACGGACGGGCTGCACGATTACGAAAAGCTCGGCGTCTGGAGCGACGGCATCTACATGTCGGCGAACATGTTCGGCTTCTCCGCGAGCGGTACGTTCCAGGGTGTGCGCGCCTGGGCCCTCAACAAAGCCCAGATGTATGCCGGAAGCCCGACCGTTCAGATCGTGCAGTTCGACATCGGGAGCGGTGACTTCACCGTCGTCCCCAGCAACGCGCGCCTGCAGACCGGGACGCCGCCACCAGGCCGGCCGAACCTCTTCACTTCCACCTGGAACTACCTCAACGCGGTCAGCGTCTACAAGTTCGCCGTCAACTGGACCAGCATCGGCCTGTCGACGCTCACTGGGCCGGACGTGCCGCTGGCCGGCACCAGCTGGCCGGATGCGGGTCCCGCAAACGTGCCGCAATCAGGCACCGCGCAGCTCCTCGACGCACTCCCGCTTCGCGCGATGGTGCAGAACCAGTACACGAACCTCGGCGGCACGGAGTCGTTGTGGATTCCGCACACCGTTCGCCGCGCGAACAACACCGGATTCGCGGCGCCGCGCTGGTATGAGGTGAACGTCACCGGCGGAACGGTCGCCGCGAGCATTCCTCAGGCAGCGACGTGGGATCCGGATGCGGCGAACGTGACGCATCGGTTCATGCCCAGCCTGGCCGTCGATCGCGCGCGCAACATGGCCCTGGCCTACAGCACCTCCAGCGGCACGACCTTCCCTTCCATCAAATACGCGGGCCGTCTGGCCACCGATCCTGTCAATACTTTCAGCCAGACCGAACAGACGTTGTTCGCCGGAACGGCTTCGCAAACAAGCAGCGAGCGATGGGGCGATTACAGCTCGGTGATGCTCGATCCCGACGGCTGCACGTTCTGGATCACCAACCAGTACGCCAATCCCGCCGCGCAGACCTTCGACAAGCGGTGGAAGACGCGCATCGGCTCGTTCCGCTATTCGCAGTGCACGATGGTCGGCGCGGGCGGAGCTCTGTCCGGCACCGTCACGGCCACCGCGGGCGGTGCGCCCATCAACGGCGCCACCGTCGCTTTGGGGGCGCGCTCCACGACGACCAATGCCGCCGGCGCGTATGCCTTCACGGCCATTCCGGCCGGAACGTATCCGTCCATGACCGTGAGCCTGCCCGGCTACACCAGCGCCACGGCGACCAACATCCCCATCACGGACGGCGGCACCACCACGCGCGACTTCTCTCTGGGCACGGCGTCGTCGAACGCTTGCCTGACCGATACCAGCCAGGCGGACTTTCAGGCCGGCGTGGGAACGGACGTCAGCTTCACGGTCACGCCGGGAAGCGTGACGCTCGGCAGCGTCGACGCGACCGACCAGATCACCACGAACTACACCACCAGCGGCATCGGCTTCTCCGGGACGAGTTTCGCCGGCCAGACCTTCACCCCCGGCGTAACCGGTGCGCTCAAGCGGATCGACGTCGAGATCTTCTGCGCCTCCTGCTCCGGCACGAATCCCAACCTCACCGTCGAAGCGCGGACGACCAGCGGCGGCAACATCGTCATGACCGCGGGAGGCCTCCTTGCTTCGGCGACGATCGCCGGCACGTCCAGCGGCTCCGGCGGGTTCTTGACGTTCAACTTCGTCACTCCGCCGACGCTGACGGCCGGGACGCAGTACGGCTTCGTCGTGCGATCGGTGACCACGCGGACCACCGGAACGCAGGCGGTCCTGGTCAGCGATGGAGACGGCCTCACCGGCGGCAGACGGCAGACCTGCAGCTCGGCCAGCTGCTCGAACTCGACCGGCCAGTCGAACGACATCGTGTTCATTTCCTACATGAACGTCGGTTTTGCCTCGTCGGGCACCTTCGTCTCGTCCACCAAAGACGGCAACCCCGCCTTCGGGATGACTCCGGCCTGGTCGACGATCACCTGGAACGGCGTCATTCCCGCGAACACGACGCTGCAGATCCAGATGGCCGGCAGCAACTCCGCGGCCGGCCCGTTCAACTTCGTCGGACCGGATGGAACGGGTGCGACGTATTTCGCGTCGGGCGCTTCCATCGCGCAGTTCAACAGCTTCCGCTATCTCCAGTACAAGGCCTACTTCACCACGAGCAATGCGGCCGTTACCGCGACGCTGAACGACGTCGCGCTCTGCTACCAAAGCGTCGCGTGCCCCGGCTCGGCACCGACCATCACGCCGACGCCCGCGCAGGTCTGCGCGAGCTCGACCGGCAATACCGCGAGCGGGCCGGCCGGGATGACGGCGTACGCCTGGTCGATCACGAACGGAACGATTACGGCCGGCGCAACGGCGCAAACGGTGATGTACACGGCGGGGACTACGGCGACCGTCACGCTCATGCTGGTGGTGACGGAGCCCGGCGGATGCCAGAAGGCGACCGTCCTCAACGTCCCGGTCTTCGGCGTCACGCCGACGATCAATGCCGGGGGTCCGACGACGTTCTGCGCCGGCGGCAGCGTCCTGCTGACATCGAGCAGCGCGAGTGGCAATCAGTGGTACCTGAACGGTAACCCGCTCAACGGAGAGACGAACCAGACCTACACCGCCACCGCTTCCGGCAATTACACGGTGGTGGTGACGGACAACGGCTGCACCAGCGCGCCATCGTCGGCCACGACGGTGACTGTGAATGCGATTCCGGCCACGCCGACGATCACCCCGGGCGGACCGACGACGTTCTGCGCGGGCGGCAGCGTGTTGCTCACGTCGAGCAGCGCCAGCGGCAATCAGTGGTTCCTGAATGGGAACCCGATCGGTGCCGCGACGAATCAGACGTACAGCGCTACTGCCTCCGGCAATTACACGGTCGTCGTCACCACGAATGGCTGCGCGAGTGCGGCTTCGTCCGCGACGAACGTGACGGTCAACCCCATTCCGGCCACGCCGACCATCACTCCGGGCGGACCGACCACGTTCTGCGCGGGCGGCAGCGTGCTCCTGACGTCGAGCAGCGCGAGCGGCAATCAGTGGTTCCTCAATGGGAATCCGATCGGGGCTGCGACGAACCAGACGTACAGCGTGAGCGCGTCCGGCAATTACACGGTCGTCGTGACTACGAACGGCTGCGCGAGCGCCGCTTCCTCAGCGACTTCCGTGACCGTCAATCCGATTCCGGCGACACCGACGATCACTCCCGGCGGACCGACGACGTTCTGCACTGGCGGCAGCGTGTTGTTGTCTTCGAGCAGCGCCAGCGGCAACCAGTGGTATCTCGACGGCAATCCGATCGGTGCTGCGACCAATCAGACGTACAGCGCCAGCGCGGCCGGTAACTACACCGTCATCGTCACGACAAATGGCTGCGCGAGTGCCGCTTCGTCCGCGACGGCCGTGACGGTCAACCCGATTCCAGCCACGCCGACGATCAACGCCGGCGGCCCAACCACGTTCTGCGCCGGCGGCAGCGTTCTCCTGACTTCGAGCAGCGCGAGCGGCAATCAGTGGTTCCTGAATGGGAATCCGATCGGTGCTGCGACGAACCAGACGTACAGCGCGAGCGCATCCGGCAACTACACCGTCGTCGTGACCACGAACGGCTGCGCAAGCGCCGCTTCTTCGGCGACTTCTGTGACCGTGAATCCGACTCCGGCCACGCCGACGATCACTCCCGACGGACCGACGACGTTCTGCACGGGCGGCAGCGTGTTGCTGACGTCCAGTAGCGCGAGCGGCAACCAGTGGTACCTCAACGGGAATCCGATCGGGGCTGCGACGAACCAGACGTACAGCGCGAGTGCATCCGGCAACTACACGGTCATCGTGACCACAAACGGTTGTGCAAGCAGCGCTTCGGCCCCGACCACGGTGACCGTCAATCCGATCCCAGCTACACCGACGATCAACGCCGGCGGCCCAACCACGTTCTGCGCCGGCGGCAGCGTGCTGCTGACTTCGAGCAGCGCGAGCGGCAATCAGTGGTACCTCGACGGCAATCCAATCGGCGGCGCAACGAACCAGAGCTTCAGCGCCGGTGCCTCGGGCAATTACACGGTGGTCGTAACCACCAACGGCTGCTCGAGCGCCGCCTCGTCCGCGACGAGCGTGACCGTGAATCCGACTCCGGCCATCCCGACGATCACCCCCGACGGACCGACGACCTTCTGCGCGGGCGGCAGTGTCTTGCTCACGTCCAGCAGCGCGAGCGGCAACCAGTGGTATCTCGACGGCAATCCGATCGGGGCCGCGACGAACCAGACCTACACCGCCACCGCGGCCGGTAACTACACGGTCGTCGTGACCACCAACGGTTGTGCAAGCACCGCTTCGGCCGCAACAACCGTCACTGTGAATCCGATCCCAGCTACACCGACGATTAACGCCGGCGGCCCGACCACGTTCTGCGTCGGCGGCAGCGTGTCGCTCACTTCGAGCAGTGCCAGCGGCAATCAGTGGTACCTCAACGGCAATCCGATCGGTGCTGCGACGAATCAGACGTACAGCGCGAGCGCATCCGGCAACTACACCGTCGTCGTGACCACGAACGGCTGCGCAAGCGCCGCTTCTTCGGCGACTTCTGTGACCGTGAATCCGACTCCGGCCACGCCGACGATCACTCCCGACGGACCGACGACCTTCTGCGCGGGCGGCAGTGTCTTGCTCACGTCCAGCAGCGCGAGCGGCAACCAGTGGTATCTCGACGGCAATCCGATCGGTGCCGCGACGAACCAGACGTACACCGCCACCGCGGCCGGTAACTACACGGTCGTCGTGACCACCAACGGCTGCGCGAGCGCGCCTTCGGCCGCGACCGCCGTCACCGTTAACCCGATCCCTGCCACGCCGACGGTCAACGCCGGCGGCCCGACCACGTTCTGCGCTGGAGGCAGCGTGCTCCTGACTTCGAGCAGCGCGAGTGGCAATCAGTGGTACCTCAGCGGCAACCCGATCAACGGTGCCACGAACCAGACCTTCGACGCCGGCGCATCAGGCAATTACACCGTCGTCGTCACCACGAACAACTGTGCCAGCGCCGCTTCGTCGGCAACTGCGGTGACCGTGAATCCGACTCCGGCCACGCCGACGATCACTCCAGACGGACCGACGACCTTCTGCACCGGCGGCAGCGTCCTGCTCACGTCGAGCAGCGCCAGCGGCAATCAGTGGTACCTCAACGGCAATCCGATCGGCGGAGAGACCAACCAGACCTACAGCGCGAGCGCATCTGGCAACTACACCGTCGTCGTCACCACGGACGGCTGTGCCAGCGCCGCTTCCTCCGCGACCACGGTCACCGTGAATCCGAGTCCGGCCACCCCGACGATCACTCCAGACGGACCGACGACCTTCTGCACCGGCGGCAGCGTGCTCCTTACCTCCAGCAGCGCGAGCGGCAACCAGTGGTATCTCGGCGGCAATCCGATCGGCGGAGAGACCAACCAGACCTACAGCGCGAGCGCATCCGGCAACTACACGGTCATCGTGACGACGAACGGCTGCGCGAGTGCGACTTCCTCCGCGACCACGGTCACCGTGAACCCGATCCCGGCCACGCCAAGCATCAACGCCGGTGGCCCGACCACGTTCTGCGCTGGCGGCAGCGTGTTGCTCACGTCGAGCAGCGCCAGCGGCAATCAGTGGTACCTCAACGGCAATCCGATCGGCGGTGCCACGAACCAGACCTTCGACGCCGGCGCGTCGGGTAACTACACAGTCATCGTCACGACGAATGGCTGCGCGAGTGCGGCTTCCTCCACGACCACGGTCACCGTGAATCCGACTCCGGCCACGCCGACGATCACTCCAGACGGACCGACGACCTTCTGCACCGGCGGCAGCGTCCTGCTCACGTCGAGCAGCGCCAGTGGGAACCAGTGGTACCTCAACGGCAATCCAATCGGCGGAGAGACCAACCAGACCTACAGCGCGAGTGCATCCGGCAACTACACGGTCATCGTCACGACGAATGGCTGCGCGAGCGCGGCTTCGTCCGCGACGACCGTGACGGTCAACCCGATCCCGGCCACGCCAACCATCACACCAGATGGCCCGACCACGTTCTGCGCGGGCGGTAGCGTGTTGCTCACTTCGAGCAGCGCAAGCGGCAATCAGTGGTACCTGAACGGCAATCCAATCGGCGTAGAGACCAACCAGACCTACAGCGCGACCGCATCAGGCAACTACACCGTGGTCGTCACCACCAACGGCTGCGCCAGCGCCGCCTCGACCGCGATCACGGTGACGGTGAATCCCACGCCCGCCACGCCGACCATCGAAGCCGACGGTCCCACGACCTTCTGCACCGGCGGCAGCGTGTTGCTCACCTCCAGCAGCGCCAGCGGCAACCAGTGGTACCTCAACGGCAATCCAATCGGCGGAGAGACCAACCAGACCTACAACGCAACCGCGTCGGGCAACTACACGGTCGTCGTCACGACGAACGGCTGCGCGAGTGCGGCTTCGTCCGCGACGACCGTGACGGTCAACCCGATCCCGGCCACGCCAACCATCACACCAGATGGCCCGACCACGTTCTGCGCGGGCGGTAGCGTGTTGCTCACTTCGAGCAGCGCAAGCGGCAATCAGTGGTACCTGAATGGCAACCCGATTGGTGCCGCGACGAACCAGACGTACAGCGCGAACGTATCCGGCAATTACACGGTCGTCGTGACCACCAACGGCTGCGCGAGCGCCGCGTCCTCGGCAACGGCGGTGACGGTGAATCCCACGCCCGCCGCACCGACCATCGAGGCCGACGGTCCCACGACCTTCTGCACCGGCGGCAGCGTCCTTCTCACCTCGAGCAGCGCCAGCGGCAATCAGTGGTATCTCGACGGCACTCCGCTCAATGGCGAGACCAGCCAGACCTACAACGCCACCGCCGCCGGCAACTACACCGCGATCGTGACCACGAATGGCTGCACCAGCCCGGCCTCCGCGGCAACCACGGTCACCGTGAATCCAATCCCGGCCACGCCCACCATCAATGCCGGCGGTCCAACGACGTTCTGCACCGGTGGCAGCGTGTTGCTCACTTCGACCAGCGCAAGCGGCAACCAGTGGTACCTGAACGGGACTCCGCTCAACGGCGAAACCAATCAGACCTACAACGCCACGGCGTCCGGCAATTACACCGTCGTCGTCACCGCCAATAGCTGCGCGAGCGCGGCGTCCGCGGCCACCACGGTCACCGTGAATCCAATCCCCGCCACGCCGACCATCAACGCCGGCGGCCCAACGACCTTCTGCGCGGGCGGCAGCGTCCTCCTCACTTCGAGTAGCGCCAGCGGCAACCAGTGGTACCTGAACGGCAACCCGATCGGCGGCGAGACCAACCAGACCTACAACGCCACCGCCGCCGGCAACTACACCGTAGTCGTCACCACGGACGGTTGCACCAGCGCGGCCTCCGCGACGACGGCCGTCACGGTAAACCCCGTCCCGGCCACGCCCACCATCACCGGCGCGTCGAGCTTCTGCGCCGGCAGCAGCACTCTCCTCACCTCGAGCAGCGCCACCGGCAATCATTGGTTCCTGAACGGCAATCCCATCGGCAGCGCGACGGACCAGACCTACAACGCCACCGCCGCCGGCAACTACACGGTCGTGGTCACGACCAGCGGCTGCGCCAGCGCACCGTCGGCCGCGAAGACGGTCACCGTCACCCCGCTCCCGGCAACGCCGACCATCAGCGCCGGCGGTGCGACCACCTTCTGCGCGGGCGGCAGCGTGCTCCTCACCTCCAGCAGCACCACCGGCAATCAGTGGTTCCTCAACGGCAACCCCATCGGCGGCGCGACCAGCAGAACGTTCAGCGCCGGTGCCAGTGGAAGCTACACGGTCGTGGTCACGACCAACGGCTGCAGCAGCGCGCACTCCGCAGCGACCACCGTGACTGTCAAGCCGATGCCGTCCGCTCCGGCCATCAACGCCGGCGGCCCGACCACCTTCTGCGAAGGCGGAAGCGTGACCCTCAACTCGAGCACCGCCACCGGCAATCAGTGGTACCGCGATTACATTCTTCTGGCCGGCCAGACCGGACAGTCGATCCTCGTCACCACCGCCGGCTCCTACTCGGTGACGACCACCCTGGATGGTTGCACCAGCGCGGCGTCGACCCCGACGTACGTGACCGTCAATCCCAGGCCCGACGCGACGATCACCGTCGCCTCGCCGATGTTCTCCGGTGCGAGCGCCAACGCCACCGTCGCCGAATCCTGCCTCGGCGCGACCTTCGCCTGGACCATCACCGGCGGCACGATCACCTCCGGAAACGGCACGCGCAGCATCACCTTCACGGCCGGCTCAGCCGGCACGCTGGTTCTCGGCGTCACCGTGACGAACGCCTTCGGCTGCGTCGATTCGAAGACCGCGAACGTGTCCGTGCAACTGGCTTCCTTCGGTGCCCCACCGGTCCTCAAGGCGACCGCCACCGGCACGACCACCACGAATCTCATCTGGGCGGCCGTCGCTTCCGCCGCCAATTACGAGGTGTACCGCGCCACCGACGGCGTCAACTTCACGCCGCGCGGAACGACTGCCGCAACCACGTTCGGCGATTCGGGGCTCACGCCCTCGACGACGTACTTCTATCAAGTGCGGGCGATCAAGGCCGACAACACCCCGTCGGCATTTTCGGCAATCGATCCGGCAACGACCGTGGTATTCACCGACGATCCGTACACGGCGACGTGCCCGCCGACGATCCGGGCCGTTCACGTCAGCGAGCTGCGCAGCGCGATCAACATCCTCCGCGCGAGCGTCGGCTTGTCAGCGTTTGCATTCACCGACCCGACCATCGTCCCGGCGGTCACGACGATCAAGGCGGTGCACGTTGCGGAAATGCGCACGGCACTCAACGCCGCGCTCGCCGTCATCGGCGTGACACCGGTTTACACGCACCCGACCCTCACGCCTCCCTCAACGACGGTGAGAGGCATCGACATGCAGGAGCTGCGGGATCTGACCAGGTAACCGTCAGGAGTCGAAGGCCACGCCGCCGATCGGACGGCCGTGCTTCGCGCCCGGATCGACGCGCGAGTCGAGCAGCTCGCGCAGGTTCGTCATCTCCAGGAAGAGATGGCGATGGCGGATGCAGTGCACGGCGATGGAGAAGAACAGCAGCGCCAGCACCGAAAAGTAAACCTGCGAGGCCGGCGTCGATGCCGGCAGCGGAGCACTCGACGGCGCCAGGAACATCTCCTGGGCCATGACCATCCCGAACAGCGGCAGCGGGAAGAAGACCAGCGCGGAGAGAAAGCGGCTCGCCTGGATGCTGAAGTACGGACGCAGCGACAGCAGGCTGAGCGACACGAAAAAGCCGAGGGCCATGACTCCCGCGAAATGCACCTCGGCCAGCTGCCCGTCCTCGATGCTGATGATCCGCCACTGCAGCAGAAGCAATCCCGCGAGCAGCGCCGCCGAGCCCGCGGTGCAGACAACCGCCATCAGCGATGCGAAGAGATTGCGCGCCGCGAGCAGCGCCGCCATCCGCAGAAACAGCGCCGCGATGCCGAGCCCGGCCACGAGAGCGATGACGATCGCCCAGACCGCGCGCGCCGAGTCCGGAAGCGCGACGAACGCGAGCGTTCCGCTCCGCATCTCCCGCGCGACTTCAGCGGCGCTGGTGAGAGCGAGGAAAAGGCAGAAAGCGGTGCCGGCGTAGAAGAGGATCTTGGGCATCAGCGGCGAGGATACAACCTGTTCACTCCTTCATCGAAATGATGTGATCCAGCCGGATCTCCAGCGCGCCCGAGTCCGATGCGAAGCGGATGAATTCGGCCCCGTTCGCGGTGAACACGTCCTCGACCCGGCCACGCTCTTTCTGCGTCACGCCCTCGAGATCGAACTCCAGCTCCACTTCGGATTTGTGCATCGCCGCGGCTTCGAGCTGGTCGTGGTAGTCACACGAAACAGGTTCGTAACGTTCCTCAGACATGCAGAATCCTCCACCTTCGGTCTTTACAACAATGAGGCCAGTTGACGTACGATTCGCGGGCACCCCATGTCCCAGCTCAGCACACTCATGCCGGTCGCCTTCGCGGTAATCCTTCTGCTCATCCTGGTGGTCTCCTTCCGCTCGCGGGCGGTGGTCTTCTGCCAGTACCTCGAGACCATGACCGGGATCAGTCTGAAACCGGCTGATGTGCGCCGCGTATACCGCGAGAAGGGCCGGAATGGCGTCCGCGATCTTTTCCTTGATCTCATCATCCGCGAGGACCTGAAAGAGGGCCCGATGGAGATCCCGGACGACGAGCAGGCGTCCGGCTCGGCAGCTCAATAAAGCAACCTCAATCGAAAGGGAGATCTATGTACCGTTCACGCATCGTGGTGATGGCCGCGCTGTGCGCCGCCATCATGCCGTTGGCCGCCTTCGCCCAGGCCAGCGGCGACATCCTGCCCTTCAAGGCCACGGAGAAAACGCTCCCCAACGGCCTGAAGGTCATCGTCGTGCCGACCGGCTTTCCCAACATCGTCTCGCTGCAGATCCCGGTGCAGACCGGCTCGCGCAACGAGGTCGAGCCGGGCAAGTCCGGCTTCGCGCACTTCTTCGAGCACATGATGTTCCGCGGCACGAAGGCGTACTCCGCCCGAGGCGTACAACGCCATCATCACCAGGGCCGGCGCCCGCCAGAACGCCTACACCACCGACGACTTCACGAACTACCACATCACCTTCGCCAAGGAAGACCTGGAGACGGTCCTGGAGATCGAGGCCGACCGCTTCAAGAACCTCGCGTACTCCGAAGAGGACTTCAAGACCGAGGCGCGCGCCGTGCTCGGCGAGTACAACAAGAACAGCCCAGAGCCCGATCCGCAAGCTCCTCGAAGTGCAGCGCGAAGCCGCGTTCACCGACGCACACCTACAAGCACACCACGATGGGCTTCATCAAGGACATCGAGGACATGCCCAACCAGTTCGAGTACTGCGAAGACGTTCTTCGACGCGCTGGTATCGCCCCGAGTACACGACCATCATCGTCGCCGGCGACGTCGAGCCGAACCGCGTGCTTCCAGCTCGTCGAGAAGTACTGGGGCGACTGGCAGACGCGGCACCTTCACCGTCGACATCCCCGCAGGAGCCCGAGCACAAAGGCCCGATCTACGCGCACGTGCCCTGGACCGCGCAGACCCTGCCCTGGGTGACGGTCGGCTTCCACGGCCCGTCCGCGTTCCGAGACGCAAGGACCAGGCCGCGATGGACATGATGCTCGACCTCGCCTTCGGTCAGACGTCGGACCTCTACAAGCGGCTCGTCGAGCAGGAGCAGAAGGTCGACCAGCTCTTCCAGTTCGGCGGCCCGAACGTCGATCCCACGCTTTTCACCGTGTTCGCGCGCGTGAAGAATCCGAGCCGACGCGGTTTACGTCCGCGACGAGATCCTGCGCACCTTCGCGGATCTCCGCGCGAAGAAGCTCGATGCCAAGCGCGTCGAGGATGCGAAGTCGAACACCCGGTACAGCTTCGTTCGCGCGCTCGACAACACGGAGTCCATCGCTGCGACGCTGGCCCGCTTCGTTCGTTTCGAGCGGTCGTACGGCACGGTCAACCGCTACTTCGCGCAGCTCGACACGCTCACGCCCGACGTCATCCAGAAGGTCGCGCAGAAGTATTTCACCGACAAGAACCTGGTCGTGACCACGCTCTCGCAGCAACCGCTCGCCGAAGCGATCACCAAGCAGCCTTCGGTGCTGACTCTGGCCGCGCCGGCTGATGCCACGACCCAGGCCCAGATCAAGTTCATCGACAGAAGTCCGCGCTGCCGCAGCGTCGATGATCAAGCTCCTCTTCACCGCCGGCTCCGCCGCCGACCCGAAGGGCAAGGAAGGCCTGGCGCAGCTGGCCGCCTCGATGATCACCGAGGCCGGATCGAAGGACATGCGCATCGACGAGATCAGCAAGGCCCTCTACCCGATGGCGGGCGGCTTCGGCGACCAGGTCGACAAGGAGATGACGACCTTCACCGGCGTCGTGCACCGCGACAACTGGACAAGTTCCTCGACATCGTCCTGCCGCAGCTCCTCGACGCCCGGCTTCCGCGAGGAGGACTTCCAGCGGCTGAAGGACGCGCAGCTCAACGCGCTCACGCAGGACCTGCGCACCAACAACGAGGAGGAGCTGGGCAAGGAAGCGCTGCAGAACGCGTCTTCGCCGGCACGCCGTACGGCCACACTGTCCTCGGCACGGTGGCCGGGATCGACGGCGATCACGCTCGACGACGTGAAGGAGTTCGTCGACGCGAACTACACGCGCGCGAACGTGACGGTCGGCCTGTCCGGCGACGTACCCCGAGTCGCTCGTGCAGCGCCTCACCACCGCCCTTGGACAGCTCGGACCCGGCGAGGATGCGAAGAACATCGCCCAGCTCGCGGCGATCAAGGGCGACCAGCCGTAGGGTCTCGAGGTCGAGATCATCGAGAAGGAGACGCGCGCCACCGCGATCTCCTTCGGCCATCCCATCGCGGTGACCCGCAACTCCGCCGACTTCGCCGCGCTGAACCTCGCGCGCGCGTGGCTCGGCGAGCATCGCGCCTCATCGGGCCGTCTGTACCAGCGCATCCGCGAGGTGCGCGGCATGAACTACGGCGACTACGCGTACATCGAATTCTTCAATCGCCCCGGCGGACAGTTCTTCCCCGAGCCCGGGCATCGCCCGCCGCGCGCAGCTCTTCGAGGTCTGGATCCGTCCGGTCGTGCCGGAGAACGCGCACATGGCGCTGCGCATCGCCCTCTACGAGCTGCAGAAGCTGATCGACGACGGGCTCTCCGAAGAGGACTTCGAGAACACGCGCGACTACCTGATGAAGAACGTCTACCTCCTGACGGCGACGCAGGACCAGCAGCTCGGCTACGCGCTCGACTCCTGGTGGTACGGCATTCCGGAGTACGTCGACTACATGCGTGCGCAGTATTCGAAGCTGACCCGCGCGCAGGTGAACGCTGCGATCAAGAAGCATTTCTCCGCGAAGAACATGCACGTGGTGATCATCACCAAGGAGGCGGAAGGTCTCCGCGACCTGCTGCTCAAGGACGCCGAGTCGTCAATCAAGTACGACGCCCCAAAACCGGAGCTGGCCGCGGAAGACAAGACGATCGGCAACTACAAGCTGAACATCAAGCCGGAGAACATCCGGATCGTGAACGTGGACGACGTCTTCGCGAAGTGACGCGCGCCGCAAGGCGCGCGTCATCCTGAGCGCAGTCGAAGGATCCTCTGAATGGAACGGCGGCCGACTCGGCCGCCGTTTCCGTTTATGAGACCATCGACGGAGCGAGCACCATGAACGGAGAGGGCAACGAACCGATCGTCGTACGGCTCGCATGGCCGTGGCGGCTCGTCGCACCCGCGTTGATCGCGGTCGCCGCTACCTATCCATTCCTTGTCCGTTACGTGGAGCTGCGAGCCCTCGATCGAGGGGACGTTCTCCCGGTTGTTGGCAT
The DNA here is from genome assembly GCA_963822445.1 of uncultured Acidobacteriota bacterium. GTDB lineage: Bacteria > Acidobacteriota > Thermoanaerobaculia > Gp7-AA8 > Gp7-AA8 > QHVT01. The sequence goes on from CAWGHO010000001.1 coordinate 643,141, forward strand.
TCTCGCGTTCGGCCTGGCGTATGCGTGGTACTGCTCGCACTCGGCCCGTATCGAAAAGACGACCATTACCTTCAAGTCTTTCGGACGCACGCAAGTACTTCGCGACGACGACATTGCCTCGTTTGAGGTGACGAAATCGTGGGTGACCGCGACGGACCGCACGGGTAGAAAACACCGGGTCAGTTCGTATGCACCAGGAAGCGCAGCACTCGCAAACCGTTTGAAGGCATCGGCCGTCGGGTCTAAGCTCTCGCCTCTCTCTCAGTGACAACAGCATCCGGAGACGGCTAGCGATGAAACGATCCCTGCTCTGTTTTCTTCTCCTCTCTTTCTCGTTGTTCCCTCTCGCCGCGCAGGAGGTGCCGTCCGAGGAGATCGACCTCGAGGAAGAGCACATCCGCAGCCGTAACGAACACGGCGACTCCCACGCCTCGGGCGGCAGGCCGGAGCTCGGCGAGGTCATGCTGGGCAACAGGACCGTGGCCACCACGCTCATCAAAGTCGGTCTCTCGTACTCCTTCACCTCGACCGGAGCCTTCTCCGAGTTCAGCACGCGCCACCATCCCTTCGCGGAGATCACCCATACCGCCGGGACCGTGCATCTCCTCGACGGGGGGACCGGTAAGAAGATCATCGACCTCGAGCCGGCAACCCTCGTGCGCGTCACGCGGGACAGCAACGGGTATCAGGTGACCGTGGCCGGGGTGGCCATGGGCACGTACGCCGGACCGCTCTACTTCCGTCCGACCGATGCCACGAATCAGTTCCGCATCGAGCACATCCGCCGCGTATTCAGCGGCACCAAGGTACCCAGCTATCGCGGAACGATCGAGCTCTCGCATGCTTCGGGAACCGAGGCGAACAAGTTCCATGTGGTGAACATCGTGGAGATCGAAGATTACGTGCCGGGTGTCGTGGCCAACGAGTCGATCGCGTCGTTTCACATGGAGGCGCTCAAGGCCCAGGCAGTCGCGGCGCGCGGCTACGCCATCGCCAACATCGGCCGCTTCCGCGCGACGTTCCCCTACGACATCGTCGACTCGAGCGCGTCGCAGGTTTACCGCGGCGTGATCTCCGAACATGTCCGGGCCGTTCAGGCCAGCACGGAGACAGTCGGGCTGGTGGCGTCCCATCAGGGCACGATCATCGGCGCGCTGTATTCGTCGTCGATGGGCGGGCACACCGATCACAACGAGTGGATCTTCAACATCCCCAGCAACCAGTGGCCGGGCACGAACGCGACTCCGTACCTGCGGGGCATCTACGACGGCGACGCCGTACCGCCGCCTGACGTGACCACCGAGGACGGCTTGTCCGCGTTCTGGAAAGCGTCGCCGATGCCGACCGTCTACGACGACTGCGGGCGCGTGGGCAACCGCTTTTCACGCTGGCGAGTGGTGCTGACCGGGGCACAAATGCGGGCGCGGATCACGCCGGCGGTGCCGGCCGGAGTGAACATCACCGACGTCGAGGTCACCCGCCGCATGACCTCGGGCCGCGCGGCGATCGTGAAGATCAGCCTTTCCAATGGCAACACCGTCGAAGTTCGCGGATGGGATCCACTGCGCAACTTTTTCCGTCCAGCAGTGACGACGCCGGCACTCTGCGGTACTACGACCATCCCCGCGGGCATGATCCTCAACAACCCCAGCGTGCTGGATGTCACGAAGAACGCCGACGGCACCGTCAACAACGTGGTGGTATGGGGCGGCGGGTGGGGACACAACGTCGGCATGAGCCAGTACGGCGCCCAGGGTCGCGCGCGCTCCGGCCAGACCTTCCTGCAGATTCTGAAGGCCTACTACACGAGCGTCGACATCGGCAGCTACCCGATCGACATCGGCCGCGAGCCCGGCTCCGGTCCCCCGACGCTGCGCCACGAGTTCCAGGCGCCCAACGCGCAAGGCACGCTGTTCGTGCGCGACGCAACGATCTCGAAGCTGCGCGTGCACGTGAACGGGCTGTATGACATCTCCATCGACGACTTCCCCGGTGGCCAGGCGAGTATCGATCTCTCCCCGTTTCTCGTGCCCGGTCTCAACGTGGTCCAGTACAACGCGGTGGGGCACGGAACGGCGACGGTGACTGTCGTCGTCGACTGACGATCTCGTTCTCTGATTCGAAGCCCGGCCGCACGGCCGGGCTTTCATCAAGGACGCGGAAGGTTCGAGACCGATGGGGAAATGGGCAGACGTAGCTTGCAACTGTTCGAATCGCGTGCAGCTGGCGTGTGGTCACCGCGGCGGACTCGCGATCGAGTTCTGGCCAGGGAACATCATTGCAGTCGGTTCCTACCTCGGCAGTGGGGGCGGTGCACTGCCGGTGTTCGCTGCGGTCGGCGATCCGATGAACTATGACAACGATGACGAGCTTCACCTTGTCTCGCCCTTAGATGCTGAGTCGTGGCTGCGAGAGATTGAAGAAGTGCGGCAGGCGCTGGATGGTGGATCGAACCTGCCGCGCGAGCACGTCATCCGGTTGCTCTGTGGCTTTGCCGAGACCGAGCGGCGGCTCGAAACTCCCACATTTACGCCGTTCGAGATCCCCGACACTTCGTCACCGGTGCACCTCGAGCTGGGAGCGACGAAAATCCGCGAAGCATTGGCCGACGCGGAAACACTTTGCCGCGCGAGCATCGCGACCGGAAATCCAATCAGGTTGCTCTGGTGAGCCGGACCGGGCTTACAACAACAAGAAGCTTCGTTGCGCGAGCGAGTCATTCATGGCACTCTGCCCTTATTCCGAGGAGGCCATGATGGCGGACCAGGACGACGCACTCGATCGTCTCAACCAACGGTTGGACGTCCTGTCGTTAAAGCTCGATCGTCAGACACTGCAGATGCAGGCGCCGCCTGCAGAGAAGAAGCAGGCGTGGTGGGTCACTGCGATTCAGTTTCTAGGATTACCCGCGGCCGTCGTCGCAATCGTGATGCAGACGGGCCAAACCGCGCAGATGTTCGAATCCAAGGAGAAAACGGCGGCCGAAGCGCGAAAAGTCGAAGCGGAGGCGGAGAAGATCCGGGTCGAGTCGGAGAAGTTGAGACTCGAGCTCAAAGAACAACAGGCGAAACTTGCCAAAGAGAGTGTCTCCGGTGCTCAAGTCGACGCGACACTCAACAATATCCGCGCGACGTTGGCGTCACTGGACGAGATGGAGCGGCGCATCCGAAACGAGCGTGCCGAGTCGTTGCTGCGTAAGTTCATCATTCTGTGGGCTGCCGTTTGGGCCATTGGCCTCGTTTTCGACATCTTCACGCAATTGTGGTCAATCCTGCTGAATTCAGTGACGGCATCGATCTTCATGAACCGGCGACACGATGGCGGCGAGCGCCACCAGCGTCTCGTCCGTCGGATAAGTATTGTGCTGCCGGTCATGCATCAGATTCCGAGCCTGCTGCGATGGGCGGTGCAGTTGTCCGTGCTCATTACGCTGGTTGGACCTGTCTTTGACGGCGTCGCGCAATTGAATGGTGCTGACGTGACCTTCAGAGACGTCATTCGGAATGTGGCGACAGCGCAGTTCAGTACGGCGATTGGACAACTCGCCCGGGCGATGGGCGCGTAAACGAACGCTCCTCACAGCGGAATCAGGAACGTCGCCCCCCACCCCAACGGCCAGTTCGCCGCACGGACGTAGATCCGCCAGGCCGGGACATGCGCGTTTTCGGTCGGCGGCAGTGAGAAGGAGAAGGGGATGCGGATCTGTCCTGAAGCGTCCTTGCGCACGCGCTCGGACGGCAGTTCCTGGCGAAGGGTCATCACCACGTACTTCCCGCTCTGCCCCTCGAAAATGACGCGCACCGGTGCGCGAGGAACGCTCGACAGTTCCGTTTCGATCCAGCCTTCGAATGGCTTTCCGAAGATCAGCGGCGACTTCGCTTTGAGCGTCGCTTCGCCATAGCGGCGCTGCCACAGCAGAAACACCGCGGTGAGCGCGAGGAGCGACAGGATGAACGCGCCGACGAACAGTGACGCACCGCGCATGGACGGCTCGCTCATCGCGGCCATGACCAGAAAGGCGATGCCGGCGAAGAAGCCGATCTTGAAGAGGTTCACCGGCGTCGTGGTCCGCTCCTCGGGCACCCACAACCCGATCCCTTCGGCGCCTGGCGCCACTTCCCGGTCAAACAGCATCGCCAGATTATGAACGACGGTCATTGCAAATAATCCTCATCTCGGTCATGTTCCCCGCCACGAATGCGCGTCCTCGTTCTCGATAGCGACCGCTGGCGTGAGATGGGGATCGCCCGGGTCCTCGACGGGGAGCCCGGCCTCACGCCGGTGCTCGAGCGCGACCTCGGCGATCAGACCTGGTCGAAGTCGCGGGCCACGGTCGTGCTCGTATCGGACGACTCCGTCCGTCACGACGCCCGGCGCTCCATCCGCGCTCTGCGGCGCAAGTTCCCCCAGGCCAAGATCCTCGTGCACGGCCTGCAGGAAGATCCCGCGGCCATCGCCGACTTCGTGGCCCAGGGAGCGGACGGCTACTTCACGCTCGACCTCGGCGAGGAGAAGCTGGTCAAGGCCATCCGGGTCGTAGCCGGTGGCGCGGTCTGGCTTCCCCAGAAAGCGGTCACCTCCATCGCTCAGCAGTTCCGATCGGGCGGCGGATCTTCAGCGCTCGACGCTTCCGACCAGGCGCTGCTGCACATGCTGGCCGAAGGGCTGTCGAACAAAGAAATGGCCGCGCAGCTCGGCATCGCCGAGATCACCGCGAAGACGCGACTGGCCAGGCTGTATCGCCGCTTCGGCGTGAACAGCCGCGTGCAGCTTCTCTCCTACGCCATCAAGCACGGCCTCGTGCGCCATCACTGACCTGCCCGAACGGGTGGGCGGCGCGATATCCGAACGACCACCATCCATATCCGTCTGCATCAGAAAATCTCGCGAGATCGGAAACTCCATTGCAAAGCCCCTCCCCCGCGACGCCGTACGCGCCGCAATTCTCTTGAGGAGGCTTTCCCTTATGCAGCATCGATTTGCAGTTTTGGCAGGTGTGTGTGTGGTGATGATGGCGCTGACCGGATCCATCGCAGCACAGGACGCATTTCAGCTTCAGCCGTTCGAGTACGACCCGGACAACGCATGTGACGTGACCGCGCAGTGGCAGGACGGAGCGATCGTGCTCGCGAAAAACTGTCCGACCGCGACCAACGCCGCGGCGGGCATCGACATCGTCTCCGATCTCGAAGGGCAGGACGTCAGCAACCTCACCGAGTTGAACTTCGAGTATGAGAACGGCGGCCATTGCGGAGCGGGCGCGCCTCGCTTCAACGTCATCGTCGATGGCGCGATCTACTTCCTCGGCTGCACGGCCGGCACGCACACCGACCTCGGCAACGGCTGGACGCGCGTCGAGTTCACCGCGACTGATTTCGCCACGGCAGGCATTCCAGTAACCGGCACGCTCGAAGACCTGATGATCATCTTCGACGAAGGTACGGACACGCCCGTCGGCGGATCGATCGGCACGGCCGGCACGGTCACGCTCGACAACATCAGCGTGAATGGCGATGTGGTCGGCGACTCGGTCAAACCAACGTCGAAGGATCAGTGCAAGAACGGCGGATGGATGACGTTCCAGGACCCCAGCTTCAAGAACCAGGGGCAGTGCGTCAGCTATGTGACCAGCAACCGCGGCGGCAAGCGCCGCTAACGCAGCTCAAAGGGCGGCCGGAAGGCCGCCCTTTTCTCGTCCACACAACCACTCGTGCGTCAGCCCGAGGGCGAGGTTCCACACCACCCACCCCAGAATCGCCGGCGTCAGATGCAGCCATTCGTCATAGCCGACGACCAGGTGCACGGCGAGAGCGCAGGCGAAAGCGATGTTCCCGCCGGTCGCGAGTGCGATCCACAGCCAGCGAGCGCCGGCCCGGAAACCCCACTGCGCCGCGAGCCAGACGGCGATGCCGTTGGCGATGAGCATTCCGCCGAGGGTGGCGCGGTCGTGCGCGACGAGCGAGATCAGGCGGTCGTACGAGACGCGCAGCTCCGCGGCGGTCGTGCGCATGAACTCGAGATCGGTCCGCACGAACACGCTGGTGCAACCGATGATCGTGATCACGAGACCGGCGCCGGTGAGGCCGATGCCGAGGAGGATGAAGAGGAGCTGGCCCCACTGGCCGCGGCGCCAGGCGGCGGTCTCGCGCCACTCGGCGGCGGGCGGCTGCGGCGGTGACGGCCGCAGGACGAGACACAGCAGCAGGAACTGCGTGAGGATCGCCGTCACGAAGGCGTGGAAGGGATCGAAGTAGCCGAAGCCGAGGAAGGTGAAGAACGTCAGGAATCCGACGGTTGCGGATGCGACGACCGTCACCTGCGCCCAATGCGCGCCGCGGCGGATGCCGTACCACCCCAACGCGGCGTAGAGGATGCCGATGCTCAACATCGTTCCCGCGAGCGAGACGCGGTCGTGGGCCATGAACGGAAGGAGACGCGGATTGAGCGACGCCATCTGCGCGCGCGTCAGACCACAGAGACTTTCGTCGTAAGGCAGGACGACGCGAGTCGAGGCGATGATCACGGCGAGGATGCCGCCGAAGATCATCCCGGCGCCCATCAGCGTGGCCCAGAACCACGAACTGCGCGCCGCGTCGAGCGTGAGCGGTTCCGCGGTCGCGGTTTCGCCGGTTCGCTCCGACAGCAACGCTTCGTTGCAACGCTTGATCAATCCGGGACCGGAGCAGACCAGTCCCGCGTCGATGGAGACGATGTCCGCGCCCGCCTCGAGGAGTGATTTCACTTCGTGCGGCTCGGTTGCGCCGGAGGCGACGAGAATCGCGCCTGGCGGAAGTTGGGAGCGCATTTCGCGGACGGCGGCGGCATCCGCTTGCAACCACGCAATGCCGTTGACGAGAACCGGGCGCCGCGACGCGCCCGCATCTTCAGCATTCGACGGTTCGACGACGAACATCGCCGCGTGCTCTTCGAGGCGCTCGATGATCCTGCGCACCGCGGCGCCGTCTTGTGCCGCGATGCGAACGGCGATGGGCACCGCGCGATCGCGATGCGCGAGATTTCTCGCGACCTCGTCCACGCTCACGACGATCGGCTTCGCGGCCTCGACCGAGCGTCGACCGAGGTCGACGCGCCATCCCGGATCGGCGAGCGTTGCCTCCTCGGCGACCGGACCGATCTCGATCATCCCCACGCCGAATCGCGCGAAGGCCGCCAGCGCGTCACCGTGTGGATCGATCAGCGCGCCGAGCGCGATCGGACCCCGCAACTCGAGCGAGCCAGCGCGCGTGCGAAGCCGCGGATCGGGTTGCATGTGCCCGAGAAAGTCGATCAGCTTCAGGCCGAACGGCAGCCGCGCGAGCGTCCGCAACGTGCCGGTTGCCAGCCGGCGCGAGCGCTCCGCGCCGGCGGCCAGCATCAGCGGACGCAAGACGGTGCGGTAGCTCCAGTCCGGCACGGCGACCATCGTAAACGGTCCAGGACCATTACCTCATGGGGTTGATAATGGCTCTATGAAACGCGCTCGCATGCTGCTCGTCTTCATCCTTGCCGCAACCGCTCTGACGGCGAGCGCGCAGGAAGACCCGAAATTCAGCGCGCACTTGCCCGGCTGGTATCTTTCCGAGGGCGGACCCCAGGAGTTCTACATCGCCGCTTCCGGCTCCGTCAGAGCAACGACGGTCGTCTCGTGGTCCTGCAACTTCCCGGCGATCGGTTTCCAGAACAGCGGGTCGGTGACCTTTCACCGGGGTGACGGCGTCCAGCGCTTCAACGTCTACTTCCCCTGGGACGGCTGGTACCGCGACCCTCATGAGGGAACGATCTCGATTTCGTACACGCGCAACGGAAGCGTGGAGACCGAGACCACTTATCCCATTGCCTCTTACGCCTTCCCGTTTCTGACGGTCGACGACCTCCGGGTCGTCGAAGGCGACGAAGAGCAGGCCGCCTCGCTGCGGTTCTCACGCCCGTCGCACGTACCCTGGCTGCTGAACATCTCTGCCGGCGACGAAACGGCGCACGAAGCATCCGACTTCAGCCTCACGGATCGCGAAGTCACCTTCGCCGCCGGCGCAACCACGTCGCAGGTGCGGTTCCGCGCACCGAAAGACGGCGTTCCGGAGGGTGAGGAGACCTTCATCCTCAAAGCGGAGTCAGTCAGAAAGTTCGACTTCTACGACACTCCGTACCTCGCAGGGACGGGCACGATCACGATCGATGACTCGGAGATCACCGCACACGCCGACCCGTCGACGATCACGATTTTCAGTGGCGACCCGTTCGATGTGTCGGTCACGTTGAACCGCCCGTTGAGCAGCTCGGAAACTGTAACGGCGTCGATCGAGACGAGCGACATCCAGGTCGTGAAGCCGCAGCTGGCCGCGGTGCCGTTACACCCCGGCAGCACGAGTTTCAGTGTGCCGCTCGAAACCGATCACGAAGGCGACGCAATCATCACCGTCTCGTTCCCCGAGGCCCTCGGCGTAGCTCCTGTGAACGTGCCCGTGCGCGTCTTCAGCGGCGAAGTGACCTTCGATCGCGTATCCGTCACGTTGCGGAAGACCGAACAAGCCAGCGTGGGAATGCGCATGACGCCGGCGCCACCACAACCGGTTGTGGCGCCGATCCAGCTCTCGGGCCTCGGCGTCCTCAGACTCGACGACGCTCCGCCGATCGGCACCGACGGAGCGTCCATCGTCACCTTTACCGCCGTCGCCGCCGGACAGGCCGAGATTTACGCAATGAACCGAAGCGGCAATCCGGCCCTCCTGACCGTCAACGTCCTCGAGGCCGTGGCCGCAAAATCGCTCGCGCCGGCCGCCGGACCGACGGCCGGTGGCACCCCGGTCACGATCACCGGCACCGGCTTCGCCGGCGCCTGCCAGGTCGCATTCGACGACATCGCCTCACCTTCCGTGACGGTCCTGAACGACACCACCATTCGCGCAATCGCGCCTGCACACCCCGCCGGGATCGCCGATGTGACAGTCACTTGCGACGGTCATGCGGGGACGCTCCCGGGATCGTTCACATTCACCAGCGCATCGCGCCGCCGCTCGGTGAGATGAGCGCCATTCATCCGGAAATCAGGTCGCCATCTCGCGCGGTCTCGGGTAAGGTCCGCCGTCCAGGAGAAATCCGGGAGGTAGAACGACGTGCAGTTCCGAGACGCGGCGACCGCATTCATCCTCCACTGTGAATCGATCCGGAAGCTCTCGCCCCACACCATCCGCGCCTACGAGCTGGACCTCGCGCGTTTCTCCCACTTCCTAGGCAAGCGCGCAGCCGTCGTGGCCTGCGACAAGACGAAGATCCACGACTACGTCCGCCATCTCTTCGACGCACGGGAGCTGAAGGAATCGAGCGTGAAGCGCCATCTGGCCACGCTCCGCTCGCTGTTCCGCTGGCTGGAGGAAGATGGCCATGGCATCGAAGACCCGTTCCGCGGCGCCAGGATCCGGATCCGCATGCCGAAGCGCCTTCCCCGAGTCATTGCCCGATCCGACCTCCGCCGCCTCCTCCTTCACGACCGCCCCCACACCTTCGCCGACCTCACCGCGTACGTCGCCACGGAGCTGCTCTTCGCCACCGGCATGCGTGTGAGCGAGCTGGCCACGTTGATCGACGCAGCGGTGGATGTGGATGACGGGACGATCACGATCATCGGCAAGGGCAACCGCCAGCGGCGGGTCTTCGTCCCCGACGAGCTGAAGTCGCTCCTCCGCGATTACCGCATCGCCCGCGACCGGGCCTGCACATCCGCCGACACGTTCCTCGTCAACTCGCGTGGCGAGGCAGCGTCGCCGCAGATGATCCGCCGCCTAGTGCGCCTGCACGGCGAGCGAAGCTCGGTCCGCGACCGCGTCACCCCGCACATGTTCCGGCACTCCGTGGCGACGTACCTGCTGGAGGAAGGCGTGGACATCCGCTACGTCCAACGCCTCCTCGGCCATCGCAGCATCTCCACGACCGAGATCTACACGCACGTTGCCGATGCGGCGTTGAAGGTGAAGGTTACGGAGAGGCATCCGCGGAGGGGGATTGTGGCGAGGTAGGTGAGAAAACTCACACCGCCGCTTCCCCGCCCCACCCCATACTCCCCCGATGCCGTATCGCCTGCTTTCTCTCTCTTTATTGCTCGTTCTCGCGTTCAACTCCATCGCCGCCACACGCGGCGGACCGATTCCCGTGCCGCTGCCGCTGTTTCCGCAGAACAACTGGTGGAACATCGACGTCTCCAATGCGCCGACGGTCGCCAGCCCCAACTACAACGCCCTCGGCGGCACCAATCAACAGTTGCATCCCGACTTCGGCGGCGACGCCGGCGGCGGCTACGTCTACGGCATCCCCTTCGTTCAGGTCGACGGCTCCCAGCCGAAGCTCGAGGTCGATTTCGTGGAGTCCCCCGAAGAGAGCGACGGCGTTGGTCAGGCCTTCTACCCAGTGCCCGCTGAAGCGATCACCATGAACGGCTGGATCGAGGGGGGCCTCCCCGGGAACATCGACGACCGCGACGAGGGCGATCGCCATCTGATCATCGTCGACACCACCAACAACGATCTCTACGAGCTGTATGACGTCTTCTACAACGGCACGAACTGGGAAGCGGGATCGGGCGCGTTCTTCGACATGGACACGAACAACCGGCGCCCCGAGACCTGGACGTCAGCGGATGCAGCGGGCTTGGCCATCCTGCCCGGGCTCGTGCGCTACGACGAGGTGTACGGGCCCGATGAGATCCGCCACGCCTTCCGCTTCACGACCAATGGGAGCAATGGCCACGTCTTCCCCGCGTCGCATACCGCGGGCTCGAACCCGGACCGCTTCCCGATGGGGACGCGGCTACGGCTCAAGGCCTCCAAAGACATCTCCGGCTACCCGGCGGAGATGCAGAAGATTTTCAGGGCCATGAAGAAATACGGCCTGATCCTCGCCGACAACGGCACTCACATGTACATCACCGGTGAATACGATCCGCGTTGGGACAACGACATCCTCAACCCGGCGTTCCATTCGCTGAAGGCCGGAGACTTCGAAGTAATCCAGCTCGGCTGGCATCCGACGGTCTCGCTCGTCCTGACCCTGCCGCAGAACATGGGCGCGGGCGACGCCGCCACGGCAACGCTCACCGCGTACGGCTCCGACTTCAACGTCGCCACGGGCTACACCGGCACGGTTCACTTCACGAGCACCGACGGCTCGGCGACGCTGCCGCTCGATTACACCTTCACGCCCGGCGACAACGGGACGCACACCTTCCCCGCCGGTTTCATCCTGCGCACGGCCGGCAGCCAGATCGTGACCGTGACCGACAACGCCAACCCGACCATCACCGGCACCGACGGCGTGACCGTCGGTCCGCCCACGCCAACCGGACTTGCGGCGAATGCCGTCTCGACGACGCAGGTCAATCTGTCGTGGAGCCCTTCGACCGGCGCGACGCAGTATGAGATCTCCCGCGCTTCCGCGACTTCGGCCTACGCGCCGCTGACCATGACGGCGTCCACGACGTTCTCCGACACGACCGCAACCGCCGGCGCTACGTTCGTCTACAAGGTTCGCGCGCTCGACGCGTCCTCACGACCGTCGCCGTTCAGCGCACCCGATGCCGCGACCACGATTCTCTTCACCGAGGATCCGGTCGTAGCCGCAACGACCACCGTCAAAGCCGTTCATCTGACCGAGCTCCGCACCGCCGCGAACGCCATGCGCGCCGCCGCCGGCCTCGGCGCCGCCGCGTTCATCGACCCGAGCCTGAGCGGCATCGCCATCAAAGCAGTTCATCTTCAGGAACTGCGCACGGCGATCGAGGCGGCACGCGCGTCCCTCGGACTGACGGCGAGCACGTTCACCGACCCGACGTTGACCGCCGGCTCGACGATCGTGAAAGCGGCTCACGTCCAGGAGCTGCGCACCGCCGTGAAGTAGCCTTACCGGATGATCTTCCGCGTACTCACTTTCGCTGCGCTCCTCCTCGCCGGTGTACCGGCGGCATTTGCGTCGCCGGCACGGCAACAGTTACCCGTTCTCGACATGCACCTGCACGCGGAGCCAATCGAGACTTACGGTCCGCCGCCGGTCGGGATCTGCGCGCCGTACACGACCTGGCCGAGGTACGACCCCTCCGAGGCGGAAGGCGCCTACGCGATGCGCTTCGTCAAAGGGCCTCCCTGCGAGAAGCCGCTCTGGTCGCCGACGACCGATGACGCATTCATGAAGGACACCCTCGCCGCACTCGAACGTCGAAACGTATGGGCCGTGACGAGCGGCAAACTCGACGTCGTCACGCGCTGGCGCCGGAGCTCGAACCGCATCATCCCCGCCCTCGGCTTCTCCATCCCCGAGGCGGACGAGACGATGAGTGTCGAGGCCGTGCGGGAGCTGATCAGAACGAAACGGATCTCGGTCTTTGGTGAAGTCACGAACCAGTACTTCGGCATCGCTCCCGACGATCCCCGCTTCGAGTCCTATCTGGCGCTGCTCGAAGAACTGGATGTTCCGCTCGCGATCCACGTCGGTCCCGGCCCTCCCGGTTCCCCTCTCCTCGCGCCGGTTTTTCGGAATTACACCGCGGCCGCGCACGACCCGCGCACGCTCGAGCCCATCCTGCGGAAGCATCCCCGCCTGCGCGTCTACGCGATGCACGCCGGCTGGCCGATGATCGACGAGATGATCGCCATGCTCTACGTGTACCCGCAGCTCTACGTCGACGTGGCCATCCTCGCGTACGCCTTCCCGCCGGCCGAGTTCTATCGCTATATCGACCGCCTGGTGACCGCGGGCTTCGGGAAACGGATCATGTACGGCTCGGATCAGATGGTCTGGCCGCAGGCGATCGAGATCTCGATCCGCCGGATCGAGGACGCGCCCACGCTGACCTCCGAGCAGAAGCGGGACATCCTGTACAACAACGCCGCGCGTTTCCTGCGGCTTTCGCAAGAGGAGATCGCGCGCCATCACGGAAGCGATTGATGCCTCCTGTGCTATGAAGCGCGGTCATGCAACTGACGGCGCTGCTCATCTCCGCCACGCTCTCCGCGCAGACCGCGATCCTGCCTCCCGCGCCTGAATACAAAGGCGCGAGCCGCGCGTTGATCGTCCCCGCCGGCGATCCCTGGATCACGCCCGCCGAGACGACGCAGCTCAAGACCACACCGCGATACGACGAGACCGTCGCCTATCTGCGCAAGCTCGTCGCCGCCGCGCCGCAGTTGCGGATGGTCTCCATCGGCAAGAGTGAGGAAGGCCGCGATCTCTGGATGGTCATCGCCTCGAAAGAGCGCGCCTTCACGCCTGACGCGCTGCGGCGCACGGGAAAACCGATCCTGTTCGCCCAGGCAGGCATTCACGCCGGCGAGATCGACGGCAAGGACGCGGGACTGATGCTCCTGCGCGACATGACCGTCCGCGGCACGAAGCGCGAGCTGCTCGACGGCGCGAACTTTCTCTTCGTCCCCATCTACAACGCCGACGGTCACGAGCGCTTCACCCGCTTCACGCGCATCAATCAACGCGGCCCCGAGGAAGGCGGCTGGCGGACCAGCGCGCGCAATCTCAATCTCAACCGGGACTACGTGAAGGCGGATCTGTCGGAAACGCGGGCGATGATCCGCGCGCTGCGCGAGTGGCAACCCGACGTGTACGTCGACCTGCACGTCACCGACGGCGCGGACTATCAATACGACGTCACCTACGGATGGAACTCTCGCGCGGGATGGTCGCCGGCCATCGCCGAATGGCTCGATACGACGTTCCGCGCGCCCGTCGATCGAGGACTGGCCGAAGCGGGACACATTCCGGGGCCGCTCATCTTCACCGACGATCCGCTGGTCAGCGGGATCAGTAACGGTCAATCCGATCCGCGCCTGTCGAACGGGTACGGCGACGCGCGTCATCTGCCGACCGTCCTCGTCGAAAACCACTCCCTCAAGCCCTACGACCAGCGCGTCCTCGGCATGTACGTCTTCCTCGAGCACACGCTGCGCACGCTCGCGCGCAATGCCGCATCGTTGCGTCAGGCCGTCGCAGCCGATCGCGCGCGACGCGCGGCCACCGTGCCGCTGGCCTGGGGCGTCGGTGCAGGACAAACCGCGACGATCGAGCTCAAAGGAATCGAGGTGCGCCGCGCTCTCTCGCCGATCAGTGGCGATGTGCGCCTGGAGTGGACCGGCAAACCGGTGACCGCACGCGCGCCGTATCGCGAAGCGAATGAAGTCACTGTCAGCGCTGCGCGCCCCGTTGCCTACTGGATTCCCGCGGCATGGAGCAACGTCATCTCGATGCTCGATCTGCACGGCGTTCAGTACGAGCGCACCACCTCACCGCGCGAAGTCGACGTGACCATGGACCGCTTCTCCGACCCGAAGTTCGGTCCGCTGCAATTCGAAGGACACGTGCGCGTCACCGCCACCGCGAAGCCGGAGAGCCGTCGCGAGCGTTTCCCGGCCGGATCCGTGCGCGTGCCGACCGACCAGCCCCTGGGCACACTCGCCGTGATCATGCTCGAGCCGGCGTCGCCCGATTCGCTGTTCCAGTGGGGCTGGTTCCACTCCATCCTCAGCCCGACCGAATACGTCGAGGGCTACATCATGGAACCGATGGCCGAGCGGATGCTGGCCGAGGATCCGAAGCTCGCCGAGGAGTTCCGGAAGAAGGTGGAAAGCGACGCGGAGTTCCGCGGCAGCAGCCGGGCGCGATTGCAGTGGCTGTATCAGCGCACGCCGTTTTACGACGAGCGGGCCAGGTTGTATCCGGTGGGACGCGAGCTCGCGCGCTAAAGCAGGCAGAGCTGTTGCAGAATGCGCGACTCATGACCAAAAGCACCCTCGTTGTTCTTCTGCTCGCGGCCACAACCACCTTCGCGCAGGGCACCGACCCCCTCCGCAACGTCTCCGGCACCACCTCCAACCCCGGCGAGGTGCAGCCGTGGGTCACCAGCGACTCCGGCGGCTGGACGTTCTTCCACGGACTGACCGCGCACGTCACGCACGTGAACGAGAGCGGGCCGGTAGAGCCGCGCAACGAATTCTTCTCGACGAACTGGTTCGCGGGCGGCCTGCACCGCAACTTCGGCGATCGCGGCTTCGCTCTTGTCCGCGGCCGCATCTCCCTGGAGCCGTACACGATTGCCGACAACGAAGGCTATCCGCAGATGCTTCAGTACGTTTCCGCGGAGGCCGGCGGCGATCCGTTGATCGACCGGATGCGGCCGCACGATCTCATCGGCGAGGCCGCGCTGCATGTCGGATGGCGCCCGAGCACATCCACGCTCCTTCATCTGTACGTCGGCGCCGTCGGCGACCCGGCTTTCGGGCCCGCTCCGTTTGCGTTGCGATCGTCAGGAGCCGATCTGCCCGAGGCGCCTTTCGCTTACGAGCTGCAGGAGACGGTTCATGACTCCACGAGCGTCGTAACGGCGGGCTTCAACTCGAAATGGATCAGCGTCGAGGCCAGCGTGTTTCATGACGCGGTCACGTTCGGCGATCACACGGAGATCGACAGCGGCGGCATCGATTCGAATTCGATCCGGGTGACGTTCAATCCGGTCCGCAACTTCTCCGTGCAGGTCTCCCGAGCCGACCTCGGCGAAGAAGCCAGTGAGCGCGAGATCACCAACGCCTCGGTCTCCTTCGGCAATGAAAACGTGGCCGTCACCGCGCTCTGGACGCGCCGCGATGACATCTTCCGCGTCGTCGAGCAGACCGGTTATGGATTCGAGATCGCACTGCGCGGCGACCGCAACACCTTCACCGGCCGCGCGGAATGGGTCGATCGCCCGCTCGGCTTTCCCGACTCCACGAATGCCACCGCCACGGAGCAGACCACGCACTTCGCCGTCGGCTACATCTTCGACTTCCTCCGCAGCCCGCGCCTCCGCGCCGGCGCCGGCGTCGCCGCCGACTACCACACCCAATCACACGAGCTGCCCACGCGCTACGGCCACAAACCGCAGGCGATCTTCGCGTTCGTGAGGGTGAGGAGCGGGAGGATGTAACGTTTCGAGGTTTCGGGGTTACGAGGTTACGGGGTTATGAAGAGGTGTCTTCCGCAACTACCTCGTAACCCCGCAACCCAGTAACCTCGTAACTACTCTCCCAGCTTCTGCTTCAACTCCATGAGCGCGTCACTCAACGAAGCCACCTGCTCTTCGAGCCGCGACACCCGCGCGGAGAGCGGTTCGCCGGTGCGGACTTCCGGCTCAGGCGCTGTTGGCGCGGCGTTTTCGACGATCGCGCCGCCGACTGTATGCGCCCAGCGCTCTTCCTTCTGACCGGGACGCCGCGGGAGCTGGCGCACGAGCGGCTCGCTGTGCGCGGCCATGTCGCGCAAGGCGTCTTCCGACTTCGGCGACGCTCTCGAATGAATGGAGGCGATCGCTGCGGCCGCGCATCTCGCCGGCGGTTTGCGGTCCGCGGAGGAACAGCAACGTGAGCAGCGCTTTCTCCGGCCGTTTGAGATGCCACACCGCGTCGAGGTTGTGATCGAAGCGCACCGCGCGGCCGCCCATTACCCGCCACACCATCTTCTCGTCCTGCAGGCGATCGAGGGCGCGCTGAATCTCATCCTCGGCCAGCTCCATCACCGGCTCGCGATTCGACTTCTGATTCGCCGCGGCCACCAGCGCGTTCAGCGTCAGCGGGTAGTACTCCGGCGTGGAGAGCTGCTTTTCCATGAGCGATCCGAGGACGCGGATCTCGACCGGATCGAGAGTGCGGGGGACGCGCGGGCGCTGCTTCGAATCGGTGTCGAGGGTGGGGATGAACGTCATGCCGCGGATTCTAACTGCACCGCGAAAACAGGCTCGCGGGCCACGCGGGCCTGGCCGAAGTAGTTGTCCGCGCGCAACGCCACCTTGCGGGCCAGGGCCATGAAGGTGGTCATCTTTCCGCCGAAGACGTTGATCAGATTTCCACGGCGGACGACGCGGAAGTCGCGGCCGATCGCGGACGGATTCGACGCTCTGCCGACCAGCGGCCGCACTCCGGCGAACGTGCCGGCGACCTCGCCGCGCGAGATGGGCTCCTTCATGTAGCGGTTGAAGCGCGCGAGCAGATATTCGATCTCCTCCTCGCTCGCATGCACGCCGTCGAGCGGCTCCTTCTGCACGACCTCGGTCGTCCCCACCAGCGTCGTCCCTTTCCATGGCAGAACGAAGAAAACGCGACGGTCGGAGGTCGACTGCAGCAACAGGCCCGCCTCGCTGATCCGCCGCGTCAGCACGAGATGCGATCCGCGAACGAGGGAGAGGACGTACGAGGCTTTGATCGCGTTCGCGGCGAGGAGCTCGGTCATCCACGGCCCGGCCGCGTTGACGACGAGGTCAAATCGCGTCTCGTCGCCATGCTCGGTCCTGACGATCCAGTCCTCGCCGTCGCGGCGCAGGTACTCGACTTTTGTACGCTCGCGCACAGTCGCTCCGTCGCGGATGGCCGAGGCGATGACGGTGCGGGTCAGGGCGAAGTCGTCGACCTGTGCGTCCCAGTACGAGAAGCCGCCGCGCAGCCCTTCGGTCTTCAGCGGCGCGAGCTGGGCGAGTTCTTGCAAATTCAGAGAACGATGCCGAGCGATGTTTGCGCGTCCCGCAAGCGAGTCGTAGAGCAGCAGGCCGGCTTTGATCGCCGCTCGGCTGCGAGGACTGTCGGCGTAAACCGGCAGCAGGATCTCGATCGGCTTGACCAGCTTCGGGAGATGTTCGAGCAGCCAGTCACGCTCGCGCAGCGACTCCCGGACGAGCGTGAGATGCATGCGCTCGAGATAGCGCAGCCCGCCGTGGATCATTTTCGTGGTCGCCGAGGAGGTCTGCGCGCCGCAGATTCCTTTGTCGAAGAGGACGACCTCGTATCCGCGCCGCACCAGCTCCCACGCGCAGCCCGCTCCGTTGATGCCCCCGCCGACGACGGCGATCCGGTTTTTTGTAGTCATTGCGCTTGTGATTTCAGTCACAGGTGGCAGGCGCTGCCTTGGCAAATCGCGTGCAATTACTCATCCATATGACGAGCTTACCGTCACCGTTTACGCCACGAATCGTGGCAGATGAGGAGCCCGGAGGCGACCTGGCGGTCATGCTCACCGGGGGTGGCGCGCGCGCCGCGTACCAGGTCGGGCTGATCAAAGGGATCGCCCGGCACTTCCCCCGCCTCCGCTTTCAGATCGTGACCGGCGTGTCCGCAGGCGCGATCAACGCCGTCTACCTGGCCGCGAAACATGGAACCCTCGGCCAGAAAGCGGAACAGCTCGATCGGATGTGGTGCGAGCTCAGTTGCGACTCGATCTACGAGTTCCAGTGGAAAGCGTTCCTGCCTTTCCGCTCGGCGCTGGCTTCCATTTCCCCGCGAAGAAACCGCTGGGCCGCGTCGAAACCGCATGCGCTCGTCGACACGACTCCCCTGCGCGATCTGCTCTGCCGGATTCTCAATGTTCCGCCCGGACGGCCGGTGCCGGGAATCGAGGAAAACATCCGCTCCGGCGACCTCACCGCGCTCGCGCTCATGACCATCGACTACTCGACCGGCCAGACCGTTCGCTGGGTTCAGGGCCGCAATTTCGATGCGCACGAAGCGCCGAACCGTCGCACGGCCGCGACGAAGTTCACGATCGAGCACGTGCTTGCCTCGGCCGCACTTCCCTTTGTTTTTCCAGCGGTGAACATCAACGGCGAATGGCATGGTGACGGCGGCATCCGCCTGGCCGCGCCGCTTTCGTCCGCGGTACACCTGGGCGCGCGGCGCATCATCGCCATGTCCACCGGCTATCAACCCACGGCGGAGGAAGCAGCAACCCGCGAGATTTCGGGTTATCCGCCGGCGGCGCAGATCCTCAATCAGCTCGTGAACGCGATCTTCCTCGATGCCATCGACGAGGACGTCATTCGCATGGAGCGGATGAACGAGATGATCCGCAAGCTCCACCCCGAGGAGCGCGACGGGCTTAAGCCGATCGACCTGCTCGTGCTGCGGCCCTCGGTAGACCTCGGCAAGCTGGCCGGCGATTACGAGCACCTCCTCCCGAGGAAGATCAAGCTGCTGGTCCGCTCCCTCGGCGCGAAGGAAACGGAATCGCCCGACTTCATCTCCCTGCTCATGTTCGAGCCGGAGTACACCCGCCGGATCATCGAGATCGGCCAGGCCGACGTCGAGGCGCGCCTTCCCGAGATCCGCGAGTTTCTCGGTGAGGAGCGGATGCTGGCCGAGGCGAGGTAGTTACGGGGTTACGAGGTTTCGTGGTTCCGAGGTGGCTGCTCAACGGACAACCCCGCAACTTCGTAACCCCGTAACCTCGTAACACGCCATGCCATAATCCCCCGACCGAAAATGGCAATTCTTCACCTGGAGCTGCTCGGAGATTTCCGTCTGCGTTCCGACTCCGGCACGCTGGTGAGCATCTCCGCGAAAAAGTCGCAGGCGATGCTCGCCTACCTCGCCGTGAAGCCGGCTCAACTCGTCTCGCGCGACAAGATGGCCAGCCTCCTCTGGAGCAGCACCGCCTCCGAGCAGGCCCGGCAGAGTCTGCGGCAAACGCTGTCGACGCTTCGGAAAGAGCTCGCCGCGATCTCACCGAAGAAAATTCTCATCGAGGAAGGCGACTTCCTCTCTCTCGATCCTTCGCTGGTCTACGTCGACGTCGCCGAGTTCGAAACGCTGACAGCGGTCGGAACGCCGGAAGCGCTCGATCCCGCGACGCGGATCTACGCCGGTGATTTCCTCGAGGGCTTCGAGCTCGACGAGGAGAAGTTCGATCAGTGGGTCCTGGCCGAGCGCGACCGCCTGCATCGCCTTTCGTTGCGCGCGCACGCATCGCTCGTCGAGCAATTCACCCGCGCCGGCGCGATCGACGAGGCCATTGCCACCGCCCAGCGCTCGCTGCGAATCGATCCGCTGCAGGAGTCGATGCACCGCTGCCTGATGCGGCTCTACCTGCAGACTGGCGACACCACGAACGCGCTGCAGCAGTACGACGCCTGCACGAAGGTGCTCAAGCGCGAGCTGGCGGTCGAGCCGGATGGCGAGACCAAAGCGCTCTACACCGAGATCGCCAACGCCCGGAAGCGGCGGACGACGACTGCCGAGGAGACGGCGCGGGACGTTCGGAAGAGCGTGCTCGTGGTCGAAGACAACGTGCTCAATCGCGAGCTCGCCAACGCGCTCCTCAAGACCGCGGGTTACAACGTCCTTTTGGCCAAGGACGGCGCGGAAGCGCTGATGCTCATCGGCCGCGAGCATGTCGACCTGATGCTGCTCGACGTCGACCTTCCCTTCATCGACGGCCACAGCGTTCTCGAGGCGCTCAATGAGAAGGGGCTGCAGGTTCCGACGATCTTCATCTCCGGTCTGCCAGGCGAGGAACCGGAAGTGCGCGCGTTCGAGATCGGCGCGGCGGACTTCATCCGCAAGCCGGTGAAGAACTCGGTGCTGCTCGCGCGCGTGGCTAAGGTGTTGAAGTAGCGCTGCACGTTAACGCGCTACCTTCACGCCACGTGCAACTGGCCTGGCTCTTCCCCATCGTGTCGCGGATGTCGAATGTCCACGTACCGTCCGTCTGCGTCGCGGCGACCCATCCGAACTGATCGTGGGCGAAGAAGTTCGCGACGTCCCGTCCGCCGATCGGACCTTTCGGCGGTGCGCTGGCTTTGTCGAGCTCCGTTCCACCATTGCCGATCACGAGTTGAGGAATGCGGTTGTCGGTGAAGGAGAGCATCTCCAGGAGGTGCATGTGACCGGTGAGCATCAACGCGGGATTGGGAGCATTCGCGCCGGCCTGATTCCAGGCCGTCCACATCACCGCAGTCTCGCCACCGTAACTGCCGAACGCCCAGATGGGATGGTGCAGCATCATCCACGCGCCAGCGGCCTTGTTCGCGTAGAGACTGAGCTGGTTGGCGACGATGTCCACCTGCGTCGGATCGACCATGTAGTCCGAGACTCCCGCGCTGTCGATCACGATGAATCGCATTTCGCCAACAGTCACCGCGTACGGCGGCGTGTACTCGAGATTCGACTTGCACATGCGCTTGTCTTCGTACAGGTAAGGCCGCGGATCGAGAAACCGGAACCACCCCTCGGCCGCGCGATCGCAGCTCTCGTGGTTTCCGCGGACCATCACCCACGGCGCGTTGGGCAGAAGCTTCGCCGCCGGCTTGAACCAGTCCGCGTTCCAGCGGCTCCAGTCGTAGCTCGACGGAACCCACTTGCCGCCGGACATGACCGCCTCGCGGTAGTAGTAATCGCCGACGTTGAGAATCAGATCGGGATCCCATTCTGCGATCGAATTCGTGACCGCTTCGAACGGCCAGGCCTTCGGATCGTTGCAGTCCTGGATGGACGCCTTTCCGTTGCTGACTTTGCGACGGCAACCCGTGTCGCCGAGGATGGCGATTTTCGCGGTGCGGCCGAGCTTGGCGACGGGCAGCGGGTGATCGCCGATCGACGCGGAGGCCGCGGTCGTGGGAACGGCTGCCTCGCAGGACGTGACGCGGTAATTCTTCCCGGGAAGGTTGCGGACGCGCATCCGTTCGCGGCGGCCGTCGATGGTGATGTGCGGGCAATCGCCGGACGTGACGATGGTCCGCGCGGTCGGACCATCGGGTCCGTAGGTGAGCCACACCGGATCAGCCGCACGCAGGTTTAGCGACAGGAGCGCAAGGGCAGCCAGTATCGAGTTACGCATAGGTGGATGCGGGGAGCTTAGCACGGCTGCGCTTGCCACGATTCCGCCACACTCTTAGATTGAAAGCCATGAACCGCATCCTTGTTGTCGAGGACAACCCCACAGTCGCCCGCGCCATCGAGGAAAAGTATGTGTGCGATTACGCGACCGACGGCTGGGACGCGATCGAGAAGCTCGAGACCGGCGACTACGCTGCCATCGTGATCGACGCCGACGTCCCCAACCAGAGCGGCTACGGCGTCCTCACCTATCTGCGTGAGGAAGTCGGCGACGACGTCGGCAACGTGATCTTCCTGACCAGCTCCGGCCACGAAGCGGTCCGCCGGAAATTCGGCGCGGCCCTGCACGTGGTGGACAAAGCGGACGCGCTCGCGGAAGTCACCCGCATCCTCGGCTGATCCTCACAACCACCGCCGCACCCGCCGTTTGTACTCGAGATACTCGTCGGGGAAGATCTCCGCGATCGTTCGTTCCTCCCAGCTGACCACGACGCGATCGAGCACGATCCACAAACCCACCGCGGCCAGCACGAACCAGAGCGCGTTCGCCGCGAGCGCAATCGCCAGCATCATCAGCAGCAAGGACAGATAAAGCGGATTGCGCGTCCGGCTGAAGACGCTGCCGGTCACGAGACTCCTCGGCCGCTGGCCCGGCTCGACAGGCGTCCGATGGCGCCTCATCTCGATGAGCGCGGCCGCGGCGATCGTCACCGCGACCGCCGCGACGACGATTCCGGCGCCCATCCCCCACCAGAACGACGGCATTCCGAGAGCTAACGGGAAGCGCGCCTGCAGCACCGCCGCGGCGGTGGCTGCGAGCAGGAAGAGCACCGGCGGAAGCCGAAGAGCACGTGCGAGCACGCCGTCAGTTTAGTGCTGGCATCCCCGGTGAATTGACCCACGGCACATGGAACAAAGCAGTCGTGCCGAAGTGCAGCAGTTTCTGGATCGCATGGGCCGCGCGGTCACGACCGGCGACGGCCGCACCGTCGCCACAATGTGGGACACCCCCGCCCTCGTCCTCGGCGACGAACGGGTCATGGCCGTCAGCGCCGCGCAGGAGATCGAGCAATTCTTCGGTGGAGCGAAAGAGCAGTACAACGCGAAGGGCATCACCGATACACGCGCGGAGATCGTGAGCCTTGACTGGCCGACGAAGCGGATCGCCGTCGTGCAAGTGCGTTGGCCTTACCTCGACGCGAAGGGGTCGGTGCGAGGCGAGGAAACGTCGACGTACACGCTCCGACGCGATGAGAGCGGCGATCTCAAGTTGCGCGTAGCCTTGATGCACGGCGCCGCGGGCGGCGCATGACCTTCGATCACACGACGGAGCAGTACTTCCGATTCCTCGACGCACTGGAGCAGGCGGTCATCGCCACGGACGCCGCGGGCGTCATTCTTCGCTGGAGCCCGGCCGCGGAGAAGCTCTACGGATGGCCGGCCGGTCAGGTCATCGGCCGCAACGTCCTCGAGATCACGCCGATGGAGCTCTCCCGGTCGCAGGGCGCGGAGATCATGTTGACCCTTGCCGGCGGCGAGGTGTGGTCGGGCGAGTTTCAGGTACGGAACCGCAAGGGAAAGACATTCGCCGCGAGCGTCACCGACGTTCCCTTGATCGGTACGAGCGGCGCGGTGGCCGGCGTGATCGGCGTCTCCGCGGCTTCGCGCGCGCCGACGAAAGTCAGACCTCTGCTGCGGCGATTCGCGGCGGCCTGCGAAGCGATCTGGCCGAAAAAGATCGCCTTCGACATCTCCATTCCGGCCGCGGCGAGCGTGAGCGCAACCGAGCCGCACATGACCCAGCTTCTGGCCCTGCTGCTGCTCCTCCATGCGGAGGCACTCGACCTGGGCGGGAAGGTGAAGGTGCTCGCCGGCGGCGCCGAGCACTCGCCGTTCGCCGATTTCGGACTGGCGATCACCTCCTCGGCGCTCTACATCCGCATCGACCGGGCCGATGCGTCGCCGACGTACTCGGTGCTCCGCAGCCTCCCGGTCACATCCGAGCCGACGAAGTACGTTTCCGCGCTGGTGCGCACGGTGGGAGGAATGCTCGTAGCCGGCGCGTCGCAGGAGCGGCCGAGCGCGATGCACCTGGTCCTCCCGCTGAAACCGTGACTATCGGCCGGCCGGCGCGGACGCCATCGCGCTCCACACCTCGAGGATCGCCGCCGCGCTGCGCTCGATGTCCGCTTCAGTGGTTGCCCAGTTCGAGACGGACACGCGCATGGCCGCCTTGCCCTGCCAGGTCGTTCCGCCGAGCCAGCACGTTCCCTCGTTCTGAACGCCGGTGACGACCGCGCGCGTGAGCTCGTCATCGTCGCCGAAGCGAACCAGCACCTGATTGAGGACGACGTCGTTGAGGATCTCGACGCCCGGCGCGGTGCGAAGCGAATCGGCCATCTGCGCCGCGAGGATTGAACAGCGATCGATCAGCTCTTCCACGCCGCGCGTGCCGAGGTTGCGCAGCGCGGCGTAAACCGGAATGCCGCGGGCGCGGCGCGAAAACTCGGGGACCCAATCGACGGCGTCGCGCTCGACGCCGCTGGTCTGGACGAGATACGCGGCGGTCGACGTCATCGACGCGCGGTGGTCGATGGCGTGCCTGACGATGGCAACGCCGCAGTCGTAAGGCACGTTCAGCCACTTGTGCGCGTCCGTCGCCCAGGAATCCGCGAGCTCGATCCCGTCCGCGAGATGCGCGAACCGCTTGCTCGCTCTTGCCCACAGTCCGAACGCTCCATCCACATGCAGCCAGGCGTTGTGCTCCTTCGCGATCTCGCCGATCTCGCGAAGCGGATCGAACGCGCCGGTGTTCACGTTGCCGGCCTGCGCGCAGATGATGGTCGGGCCGCTGAGGTTATCGAGCAGACGGCGCAGACGGTCGGCGCGCATGCGACCCTGATCGTCGGTCTCGACGCGCAGCAGATGCCGCGTGCCGAAGCCGAGGTAGCGCATCGCCACGTCGATGGTCACGTGCGATTCCGCGCTGGCGACGAGGTTGATCCGCGGCGCGCCGATCAACCCTTCTTCTTCCACGTCCCAGCCGATCCGGCGCAGCATGCCGTGACGTGCCGCCGCCAGGGCCGTGAAGTTCGCCATCTGGCATCCGGTGACGAATCCGAGGCCGGAGTCGCGGGGGAGATCGAAGAGGTCGAGGAGATATTCGCGGGCGACGTCTTCGATGACGGAGCTCAACGGCGAAGTCGCGTAGATGCCGGGGTTCTGGTCCCACGTGCTGACCAGCCAGTCCGTGGCCAGGGAGACCGGGAGACTGCCGCCGATCACGAAGCCGAAGAAGCGCGGTCCGGCGCAGGCGAGCGCACCGCGATCGGCCTGCGACGCGACCGCGTCGAGAACCGCTGCCGCTTCCTCACCATCGCGGCTGAGAGGCACACGCAGCGCGGACAGGAGCTCGGCGCGAGTGGTGCGCGCGCCGACGTGACGCTCGGGAAGCGCGCGGAGAAACTCGAAGGCGTGGTCGCGAGCCCGATTCAGCAGCGGCTCGTCAGTGATGTTCATGGCTCGGAACATAGTGATACACTCCTGTACCGTCAAGTATGACATAAACGCTATGACAATCTGGTCACCGCGGCTATCCGAATCCGATGCGCCGATCTATCGCCGCATCGCGGATGCCCTCGAGCGGGACGTGCGCACGGGCATGCTGGTCGGCGGCAGTCAGCTTCCCACCCATCGCCAGCTCGCACGCACGTTGGAGATCACGCCGGTCACCGTGACCAGAGCGTATGCCGAAGCGGCGCGGCGGGGGTTGATCGAGTCGTCGACGGGACGGGGGACGTTCGTCAGGCCCGCCCGCATCACCCAGGCGCCGTCGACCGACATCGATCTGGCCACGAACACGGTCATCGTTCCGCTCCCCTACCCGACGAGACATGTACTCGAGCGCGCCGCCGATTCGCTCGTGCATTCATCGTACGCTACCGGTCCCGGCAGCGAGCGCCATCGCGCCGCGGGTGCGGCATGGATCGGCAGGCGCACCGATCCCTCGCGCGTGCTCGTCACCGCCGGAACGCAACACGCGCTCTTGCTCGCCCTCTCCGCCACGGCACGCGCCGGCGAAACGATCCTCTGCGAATCGGTGACCTACCACGGCGCGAAAGCAGCCGCCGCCCTCCTCGGCATCCGCCTCGAAGGCGTGGCCATGGATCGTCACGGAGTCCTTCCCGACGCGCTGGAGAAAGCTGCGCGCGGCAAAGCCTCGAAAGTGCTGTACACGATCCCATCGCTGCAGAATCCGACCGGTTCGGTGATGCCGGAGAAACGCCGCCGCGACATCGCCGCCGTCGCCGAAAAGCACGGGCTCACGATCATCGAGGACGACGTCTGCGGCTTCCTCCTCGAACAAACACCGCCTCCGATCGCCGCGTTCGCCCCCGACCGCACGATCTTCATCACCGGTCTGGGCAAGGCCATCGCCCCGGGGCTGCGCGTCGGTTACTTCACCGCCTCGGAACCGCTGATCGCAGCGCGCGCAGACCACGCTCGCCGCGAGCATCCTCTTCGCCTCGCCCGTCCTCGCCGAGCTGGCGGCGACGTGGATCGAGGACGGAACGGCGATGCGCATCGTCGCGCAGAAGCGTTCCGAGGTCGTGATGCGCAACGCGCTGCGCGAAGGATCCTTGGCAACCGCACCGGCGCGAGCGATCCCCGCTCGTCGCATCTTTGGATCGAGCTGGCCAAGCGGTGGAATCCCGATGCCTTCGCGGACGAGGCCCGTCGCCGCCGGATGCGCGTCGCCAGCGCCAGTTCGTTCGCGGTGACCGGCGAGATCCCTCGCGCGATCCGCTTGAGCATCGGCGCGCCGGCATCGGTTGCCGAGCTCGAAAACGGACTGCACATCCTCAGCGGCATCGAGGAGCAGCGCCGCGCGGAGCCGGTGGTATGACGGTCGAGGTCAGCACCGACAAAGCGCGGCTGGACTTCGAGACGATCTACCGCTTTCTCAGCGAGGATTCGTACTGGGCGAAGGGCATCGCCCGCGACGTGGTCGAGCGCTCGATCGAGAACGCTGTCTGTTTCGGAGCGTACGACGGCGCGAAGCAGGTCGGGTTCGCGCGGGTCATCACCGATTTCGCGACCTTCGCGTACGTCGGCGACGTCTTCGTCCTCCCTTCGCACCGCGGCCAGGGCGTTTCGAAGGCGATCATGGCCGCGATCCGCGAGCATCCGAAGCTTCAGCGGCTGCGGCGATGGCATCTCGTGACGCACGACGCGCAGGGCTTGTACGCGCAGTTCGGCTTTCGGGAGCTGCGCTATCCGGAGCGGCATATGGAGAGCGTAACGCCGTATTCGACGGTGTCATCGGGATGACGCCAGCAGATTCGCCAGAGTCGCCTTCAGCGTCTCCACCGGAACCGGCTTCCTGAGAATCTCGTCGGGCGGCAGCTCACCGCGAGGCTCTTCGTCGTTCGCGCGCATGAGCAGGACCACGCGGATGTGCGCGGTTTTCTCCTGCGACTTGAGAAGCTGGCAAAGCTCGCGGCCATCCATCTTGGGCATGCTCGTCTCGGCGATGACCACCTCGGGCTGCCGGACGATCGCAACCCGCAGCGCCTCCAGTCCATCGGCCGCGGTCACGACCTCGTAGCCGGCGCGCTCGAGACTCGCGCCGGCCGTTGCGCGGATGTCCGCGTCCGGATGGACGATCATCACCCGCGGACGTACGGGCTGCGGCGCGACGGCCGCGCGAAGGCGATCGATCTCCGCCTGCGCCGCCGCGCGCGTTTCCGCGAGGAGCGTTTCCGCATCGCGCAGCTTGACGGCCTCCTCCTCATACTTCCGCTGCAGCGTGGTGAGCTTCACCCCGACCGCCCGGAGCTCCGCCTTCGCCTCTTCCTTTTCGCTGAGGGCCTGGCCCAGGTCGGCCTCGTGGTCGGACGCGAGATGAGTGACGATGGTCTGCAGCTTCTTGTCGAACTCGCGCGCCTCTTCCTCCAGCGTTTCCGCCCGCTGACGTTCCGCCGCGGCATCCGCGGCGGCCTGTCGCTGCAACGTCCGCGTCTCGCTGAGCGCGCGCCGAAGCTCCTCGACCTCGCTGACCGGCGTCGCCGCGGCGACAGCCTTCTCCAGCTCGGCGATGCGCGCGCGCAGGGCGGTGGCGTCGCGCTGCAGGCGCTCGCTCTCGTGCACGGACAGCTCGAGCTCCGCGAGCCGTCCCGCCATCGTCGCCGACTCTTCCCGAGCCTCGGCCAGCAGCCGCTCCGCATCCGCGCGCAGGCCGCGTTCGCGATCCGCGCGTGCCCGGCCTTCTTCGGCGATCTTCAACGCCCAGTCGCGATCGTTCTCGAACTGGCGGATGCGCGCTTCCATGGCCTCGAGCTCCGCGGAATGGCTGCGAGTGCGATCGGCGAGGTCGACTTCGCGTCCGCGCGATGCGTTCAGATCGGCGATCGCCGTCCGCAGCTCGTTCCGCAACTCGTCGATCGCCGCCAGGACCTCGGCGTTATCGGTCACGTGAGCGACCGCCGACGTTTCCAGCAGCGGAGGCATCACCGGAAAGACCGGCTCGCGCTTGCGCTGACTCACGCGCACGAAGCCGCGAATGACGGCGCCGGCGACGGCCACGCCCAATCCCGCCGCGGCCGGGATGATGATTGCGCTCGACAACGCGTCCGCCCGCGGCATGAACAGCAGTGCGTAAAACGCGATGGAGAGAATGCCCGCGGCGATGCCCAGGAGGATGCTGTCCATTAGGGCGACCAGGGCGACGGCGGCCAGGTAGAGGTAGAGCGGCTCGTAACGCGGCACCGCGGACGCGATGACGTCATTCAGGCCGGTGACGATGATGACGATCGCCGCCGCTCTCAGCGTGATCAGGATGCCGCGGTTCTGCATTCGGGAACGCGTCGATGATACGCGTTCGGGAGGACGGGGCAGATGCCCGTCCTCCCACGGATGCGGATCAGTTGACGGTTACGGTGGCGGTATTGCTGTTCACGACCGAGGTCGTGCAGGTCGAGCTGCTGACGCGGACCCAGTAGCGGTACGTGCCCTTCTTCGAGTGCTGAATGGTGAGCGTGCTGTTGGTCGCGCCGGCGATGGGAGAGGACGTATCGCCGGAGAAGCCGTTGTACCACTGGTATTGCAGCGTCGGCGTGCCCGTGGCAACGACCGACAGCGTGCGCGGCGAGTTGCGCGGCATGGTGACGTTTGCCGGCTGCGTGCTGATAGCAGTCGCCGGATTCGCGGCGACGGTATGCGTCGCGCTCTGACGCGCGCAGCCGCTGGCGTTGGTCACGGTGATGTAGTAGTTGCCGGCCTGGGTGACGTTCAGCGTCGGCCCGTTCGTGCCGTTGTTCCAGACGTACGACGCATAGCCGGCCGGTGCGGTGAGAGTGATGGACGAGTTGGGGCAGATCGACGTCGGTCCGCTCACGACCGGCGCGGCGGGCAACGGGTTCACGGTGACCGTCGTGTCGGCGCTCGTGGACGTGCAACCGTTCGCGTCGGTGACGGTCACGCGATACACGCCGGACGTCGTGACGACGATCGACTGATCGTCCTCGCCGTTGTTCCAGAGGTACGAGTAACCGGCGGGCGCGCTCAGCGTGACCGAGCCACCCTGGCAGAACGACAGCGCGCCGCTCGCGGTCACCGTCGGCGTGGCTGGCGGCGTGTTCACGGTGACGACCGTGTCCGGGCTCGTGGCCGTGCAGCCGTTCGCGTCGGTGATGGTGACGCGATACGGGCCGGAATTCGTGACGACGATCGACTGATCGTCCTCGCCGTTGTTCCAGAGATACGAGTAACCGGCGGGCGCGCTCAGCGTGACCGAGCCGCCCTGGCAGAACGAAAGCGCGCCGCTCGCGGTGACCGTCGGCGTGGCCGGCGGCGTATTCACGGTGACGACCGTGTCGGCGCTCGTGGCCGTGCAGCCATTCGCGTCGGTGATGGTGACGCGATACGGACCGGAATTCGTGACGACGATCGATTGATCGTCCTCGCCGTTGTTCCAGAGGTACGAGTAACCGGCGGGCGCGGTCAGCGTGACCGAGCCGCCCTGGCAGAACGTGAGCGCGCCGCTCGCGGTGACCGTCGGCGTGGCCGGCGGCGTGTTCACCGTGACGACCGTGTCGGCGCTCGTGGCCGTGCAGCCATTCGCGTCGGTGATGGTCACGCGATACGGGCCGGAATTGGTGACGACGATCGACTGATCGTCCTCGCCGTTGTTCCAGAGATACGAGTAACCGGCGGGTGCGGTCAGCGTGACCGAGCCGCCCTGACAGAAGGATAGAGCGCCGCTCGCGGTGACCGTCGGCGTGGCCGGCGGCGTGTTCACGGTGACGACCGTGTCCGCGCTGGTCCTGCTGCAGCCGTTGGCGTCCGTGACCGTGACGCGATACGTGCCGGACGTCGTCACGTTGATCGACGGACCGGTCTCGCCGTTGTTCCAGACATACGAGTAACCGGCAGGTGCGGTCAGCGTGACCGAGCCGCCCTGGCAGAAGGAGAGGTCGCCGCTCGCGGTGATCGTCGCCGGCGGCAGCGCATTCACCGTCACCGTCTTCGTGCTCGCCGCCGAGCATCCCGGATTGGTTACGGTGACGGTCAGTGTGACCGCGCCGAGGCCGGAGGGGGTGAAGAAGACTTCGCGATTGCTGGGGAAGCTGATCGTGCCGCCGGTGATCGACCAGGCATAGGTCGCGTTCGTACCGGCATCGGCAACGCTCGCCGTTCCCGATCCGCCTTCGCAGACGGCGTCAGGCGCGGTGATGCTCGCGTCGATCGCGCTCTGGACGGTGTAGCTGATGGCGTTGCTGTTGGTCTCGCAGCCGAGGGCGTCGATGACTTTGAGGTAGACGAAGCCGGAGGTCGAGGGCGTGTAGGTGAACTGCGCCGAACTCCCGCCGGCGATCGCCGTGTACGTGTTGTCGTACCACTGATAGGTGTAACCCGAGCCGCCGGTGGCGGACCCGTCGAGACTGATCGCGCCGCCCGGGCAGACCGACGTGCGATCGGCCGTGGCCGTTGCGGTGATCTGGCGAGCTTCGACGGTTACAGGGTCCGACGTGACCGTGCACCCGTCGCTGTACGTCGCGGTGACGTAGTACGTGCCGGTCTGCCAGGCAGCGAACGATGCGCCCTGCGCGCCGTTGTTCCACTGGAACGAGGTCGCGCCGTCCGCCGAAGCGGTGAGCGTGACGCTCGATCCGTCGCAGAACGTCGTCGGACCGCTCGCGCTCACCGTGACCTCGCGCTGCGTGACGGCGACCGGATTCGACGCCGTGTACGTGCAGCCGTTGTTGCTGGTGATGACCGAGTACGAATCGGGGGTGCTGACGGTGATCGACTGCGTGGTGGCGCCGTTCGACCACTGCCAGGCGTCGCCGCCGTTCGCGGTCAGGGTCACGCTGCCGTTCGCGCAGAGATTCGTCGAGCCGGTGACGGTGATCGTCGAGACGCCGGTGGTGACGACCACGGCATCGGACGGAACGGATTCGCAGAAGCGATTGCTGACGCGCACCGAGTACGAGCCCGGCTCGGTGACGGTGATCGACTGCGTCGTCGCGCCGTTCGACCAGGTCCACGAATCCGCCGCCGATGCGGTCAGGGTCACGCTGCCGCCCGCCGGGCAAAGCTGCGTCGACGACGCGGTGACCGTCGGCTTCGCAGGATACGCAGTGAAGATGAGCGTGACCGCGGAGGTCGTGCTGCAACCGTTCGCGTCGGTCATGGTCAGGGTGTACGTGCCCGAAGTGGTCACGTAGTTGACCGGCGTTCCGTTATTGGACCAGGAGTAGGTGTTGGCCTGATTGAGCACGGTCGGGATCAGGGCGATCGTCGGATTGCCGCAGATCTCGTAGGTGTCGCCGTTCTGCTGGACGATGCCGCCGCTGCCGGTCTCGCTGTACGACGTGCGCACTTCGATGTCGACGACGGGAGTCGGATCGACCGTGACCACGACCGGATCGCTCGTCTGCGAGCAGCCGTACTGGTCGGTGATCTGGACCGTGTACGAGCCCGACTCGCTCACGACGATCGACTGCGCCTGCGACTGGTTCGACCAGAGGTAGGTGTAGCCGGGTTGTGCGGTCAGGGTGACCGAGCCGCCCTGGCAGAAGCGCGTGGCCCCGCTGAAGGCCACATTGCGATTGAGGTTCGAGACGTCGACGCTGCCGCTGGAGCTCTTCGAGCAGCCGTTCAGCGAGACGTCGAGGGTGTAGTCGACGCGGTAGGAATCGAACTGGGTCTGGATGACGATCGTGCGCGTGCCCTGTCCGGAGAGAACCGGCGCACCGACGATGTTCCAGTTGTACGTCGCGCCGGCCCGATCCTCGGACGCGGTGAGAGTCAGCGTGTCGTTCTCGCAGATCCGCGACGGATGCGGCTCGACCGCGGCGGTCGGGACCGGATTAACGGTGACGACCTTCGTCGAATTCGAGTAGCAGGAATTCGGGCGATAGACGAGCGCGGTCAGCGTGACGCTGGTCGAGC
The DNA here is from genome assembly GCA_963822445.1 of uncultured Acidobacteriota bacterium. Taxonomy (GTDB): domain Bacteria; phylum Acidobacteriota; class Thermoanaerobaculia; order Gp7-AA8; family Gp7-AA8; genus QHVT01. The sequence continues at coordinate 675,216 of CAWGHO010000001.1, forward strand.
CGGCGAACGGCTCGAAGACGATCTCGCGCTCGTAGGCCGACCATCCGGCCTTGACCTGTCCGCCCTGAAGCGTCCAGACGTAGCTCGCGTCCGCGCCTCCATCCGGAACAGAGGCCATGACCGCGGTGCCCGCGCACATGGAGTCGGGCGAGGTGATGGTCGTATCGGGCGGCGCGACGAGCGGCACGGTGACCGAGACTTCGCGCATGCAGCCTGCGGTGGTGAATGCCTGCACGGTGATGGTCACGGGACCGTTGCCGTCAGGGAGAACCTGGCCGCTGGTCGTGTTGTTGATTCCAGTCTCGCCGTTGATGACCGTCCAGTTGTAACCGGTGAAGCCGCTGCCGTTGACGGTGACCGTGAACTGCGCGTTCGTACATGCGTCCGCGGGTGCGGTCAGCGTGGGAGCGATCACGTTCTCGTACGGGATCGTGACCGACGCGGGTGCGGCGACGCAGCCGAAGCTGTCCGTGCCGCTGAAATTCAGCGTGACCGCGCCGCTGCCGTTCGCGGTGAAGGTGACGTCGGTGCCGTTGAACGAAGTCTGACCGTTGCTGAACGTGCCGTTGGTGATTGTCCACGCGGCCGTGGCCCACGATCCGCCGCCGGACGGCGGGACGGCGCTGGCCGTGGCCGGATCGGTCGCGCAGATTGCGCTCGGCGCGTTGATGGCCGCTGGCGCGATCGTGCGGATGGCGACCGTGCGCGTGCTTTCCGCGGTCCAGCAGCCCGCGACCGTGTTGCCGGTAGCGGTGAGCGTCACCGGGCCGGTTCCGTCGGCCTGGAAGGTGATGGCCATCCCCTCCGGATCGACGTTCTGCAAGGTGCCGTTGGTGATCGACCAGGAGACATAGGTGAATGGATCGGGGGAGATCTGGGTGATCGACGCCGATGCGTTCTGGCCGGGGCAGACATTCGACGGCGCGTTGATCGCGGGCGGATCGACGACACGCAACGCGATTTCTTTCGTTGCGACCACGCTGGTGCAACCGGTGGCATCGCTGACGGTCGCGGTGAGCGTGACCGGACCGTTGCCATTCGCGCGGAAGCCCACGGGATTGCCCATCGTGCTGTCCGTGCCGCCGCCCATCGGCGAGGCCAGCTCGCCGTTGGTGATGGTCCACCAGACGGAAACCCACTCGCCCTCAGCCGGCGGATCGACGGACGCCGTACTCGGCTCTCCGTAGCAGATGTTTGCCGGCGCGTTGATGACCGGAGCGGGAAGGTACGTGATGGGAACCGTCGCGCTGGCGACGGTGGTCGTGCACCCCGAGGCGTTCGTGGCGGAAGCCTGGAGGACTACTGGCTCACCGCCGGTGGTGATGAACTCGACAGTCTCACCGGTCGTGTTCGGGCTCGTGAAGAAGCCGTTGGTGATGGTCCACTGAACCTGGGACCACGATCCTTCGGCCGGCGGTGCAACCGATGCGGTCGCGGGGACGTTCGGGCAGACGCCTTCCGGCGCGCTGATGACGGGCGGCTCGACCGTGGCGATGGAGACGGTCACGGTGCCCATCGGCGAGTAGCAGCCCTGACTGTCCTGCCCGCCCGCGCTCAACACCACCGGCTCGGTACCCGTGGCAACGAACGTCACTCCGTTCCCGCTCGCGCTGGTGGTCTGGTTCCCGAGATAGTCGGTGAAGTAACCGTTCTGGATCGACCAGTACACCATCGACCAGCTGCCTTCCGCGGGCGGCAGCACCGCCGCGTACTGCGAAGTGTTCGGGCAGACGCTCGCCGGAACGCTGAAGGAGGGGGCCGGGATCGTGCGGATGTCAACGCTGCGCGTTCCCATCGGCGAGTAGCAGCCCTGATCGTCCTGAGCTCCGACGCTCAGCATCACCGGCCCGGCGCCATTGGCAACGAACATCACTCCGTTCCCGATGCTGCTGGTGGTCTGGTTCCCGAGGTAGTCGGTGAAGTAGCCGTTCTGGATCGACCAGTACACCATCGACCAGGTGCCTTCCGCGGGCGGCAGCACCGCCGCGTACTGCGAAGTGTGCGGGCAGACCTGGACCGGCGCTTCGATCACCGGCGCTGGAATCGTGCGGATCTCGACGCTGCGCGTTCCCATCGGCGAGTAGCAGCCCTGATCGTCCTGAGCTCCGACGCTCAGCATCACCGGCCCGGCGCCATTGGCAACGAACATCACTCCGTTCCCGATGCTGCTGGTGGTCTGGTTCCCGAGGTAGTCGGTGAAGTAACCGTTCTGGATCGACCAGTACACCATCGACCAGGTGCCTTCCGCGGGCGGCAGCACCGACGCGTACTGGCTCGTGTGCGGGCAGACCTGAACCGGCGCTTCGATCGCCGGAGCGGGAATCGTGCGGATCTCGACGGTGCGCGTTCCCATCGGCGAGTAGCAGCCCTGGTCGTCCTGCGCTCCGATGCTCAACGTCACCGGACCGCTGCCGTTGGCGACGAACATGACGCTGGTGCCGGTCGCGCTGGTGGTCTGCTGCCCCAGGTAGTCGGTGAAGTAGCCGTTCTGGATCGACCAGTACACCATCGACCAGCTGCCTTCCGCGGGCGGTTGCACCGATGCGTACTGACTTGTGTGCGGGCAGACCTGCGCGGGGGCGTCGATGACCGGCGCGGCGATCGTGCGCATCTCGACGGTGCGCGTTCCCATCGGCGAGTAGCAGCCCTGGTCGTCCATGGCGCTCACGCTCAACGTCACCGGCCCGTAGCCGTTGGCGACGAACATGGCATTCGGGCCGGATGCGTTTGGCTGCGGCCCCCACTCAGTGACGAAGTGACCGTTCTGGATGGACCAGTACACGAGAGCCCACTCGCCTTCCGCGGGCGGTTGCAGCGACGCGTACTGACTGGTGTGCGGGCAAACCTCTGCTGGAGCGTCGATGACCGGCGCTGGAAGCTGGCGAAGCTCGACCTGCGCTGTCCCTGTCTGCGGATCGCAGCCCTCGGTGTCAGTTCCCTGTGCGTAGAGCGTGACCGGGCCATAGCCGTTCGCGAAGAAGGTGACCGTCTCGCCGATCGTGGAAGACGTCGTGTAACCCCATTGGTCCCGGAACGATCCGTTGGTGATGCTCCAATAAACGGTCGACCACGATCCGACGCTCGGCGGCGCAACGCTGGCCGTGTTGTCATCATTCGGGCAGACCTGTGATGGCGCAGTGATCACCGGCGCCGTTCCCTCGCGGATCCCCACGGTCGTAAATGCCGGAGGCAGCGGACAACCGCTGCTGTGCTGCGTCGTGACCTCGAGCTCGACCGGCGCCGAGCCGGTTGCGCGGAACTCCACCGTTTCGCCGTATGCAAACAGACGCCAGGGTCCGCCCGGCTCGCGCAGTTGTCCGTGGCTTATCCTCCACTCGACTGACGTCCAGGTACCTGCCGCGGGCGGCGCGACGCTGGCCGGCGACACGCTGTGGGCACAGACTTCCGGCGCGACCACGACCACCGGCGGACCGCTCAGCACGGGGATCTGCTCTGACGCTTGCGGCGTCAGGCATCCGAACTGGTCGGTTGCCTGAGCGGTGAGCGTCACCGGCCCGCTGCCGTCGGCATTGAAGGTGATGTATGGAGGGCCCGTCACGGTGGAAGCCGGATTGCCATTCGCATCGAGCAGGTGACCACCCGTCATCGACCAGGTCGTGCTCATCCATTGGCCGCCGCTGGTCGGCGGCTGCAACGACGCCCCCGCGGCGTACGTGCCACAAAGCAGATCCGGCGCGTCGATGACCGCCGAACAGGTCTGCGCCTCGAGCATCGTGGGCGCTGCAACCAGAAGAAGGAGCGCGAGGAAAAGCCGCGCGAAAGTGGCTACCCGAGGCGTGCGAGGGACGGACATGAGATCTCCGTAAAGCTTCCGCGCTCTCCGGCGCGGGAGCGGATTTGCGTGACGAATTTGCCTGCGTGTTGCGGGGTTGTTTTGGGGCTGAAGCTAACCGTTGAGGATCGGTGAACACTAGCCGAAAGCCAGCGCTACCGCAAGGATGGAATTCCGGCCGACCGGCCGGTTTAGGCCCGGAATCTTTGTCCTTTCAATTCGTTACGAAGGCCCGTGACGACCAGACAGTCCCGCGAGATCCGCATCGGCAATGTCCGCATCGGCGGCACGAATCCGATCGCGGTCCAGTCCATGACCGCCACCCGCACGCAGGACATCCCGGCGACCATTCGCCAGGTGGAACTGCTCGAGGCCGCCGGCGCGGACGTGATCCGCATCGCCGTCGACAATCCGAAGGACGTGACCGCCCTGGCCGAGATCCGCGCGGCCCGTCCGAACGCCAACCTCTCCATCGATCTTCAGGAGAACTACCGGCTCGCCGAGAAGGTCGCGCCGTTCGTCCAGAAGCTCCGCTACAACCCCGGCCACCTCTACCACATCGAGCGCGACAAGCCGGTGCGCGACAAGGTGAAGTACCTCGTCGACGTCGCCCGCCAGCACGACTGCGCGATGCGCATCGGCGTGAATGCCGGGTCGGTCGATCCGGACAAGCTGGCGAAGTACGACAAGGCCGATTCGATCACGCCGATGCTGGAGTCCGCGCTCGAACACTGCGCGATGCTCGATGAGATCGGCTTCGATCAGTACTGCGTTTCGATCAAGGACTCCGATCCGAACAAGGTCATCGACGCGAACATCCGCTTCGCCGGGCTCCGCCCCGACGTCCCGCTGCACCTCGGCGTGACCGAAGCAGGCATGCCGCCGGACGGGATCATCAAGACCCGCATCGCCTTCGAACAGCTCATCACCCGCGGCATCGGCGACACCATCCGGGTCTCCCTCACCCTGCCCTTCGAAAAGAAGGGCGAGGAGGTCGACCGTCGGGCGCCAGATCCTCGACGACATCGCCGCGGGGCGCTTCCGCTCGGTCCCCCGCTTCGAGCACAAGGGCATGAACATCATCAGCTGCCCGTCCTGCTCGCGCGTGGAGAACGAGGCCTTCATCGATCTCGCCCAGAACGTGAAAGTAATGACCGAGTACGCGAAGGAGCACGACATCACCATCGCCGTGATGGGCTGCCGCGTGAACGGCCCCGGCGAGACCGACGACGCCGACCTCGGCATGTGGTGCGCGCCGACCTACGTGAACCTGAAGAAGGGTGAGCAGTCGCTCGGCCACTACACCTACGACGAGATTCTCGGCAGGCTTCGCGCTGAGTTGGATAAGCTGATCGACGAACGGGCCCACGCAACCGCATGAAACGAATCCATTACCTGCTCATAACCGCCGCGATCATCATTCTCGACATCTGGACGAAGGCGCTGGTCCTCCGGCGCATCGACCTGCATGAAGCCATTCCGGTCATCCCGAACTTCTTCCAGCTGGTCCACGTGCGCAATACCGGCGCGGCGTTCGGAATCGGCGCGAATGCAGCGTCGAAGATCGTGCCGCTGCTGCTCAACATCGGGGCGCTGGCGGTGTTCGGAGTGGTGGTCGTGTACGCGCTCCGCTCGTCAGTCACGGACCGCGTCCTCCAGACCGGCCTCCACCTGATCCTTGGCGGCGCGGTCGGCAACCTCCTCGATCGTTTCCGCTTCGGCTACGTCGTCGATTTCCTCGACGTGTACATCGGCCGCCATCACTGGCCGGCGTTCAACGTCGCCGATTCCGCGATCTGCATCGGCATTGCCCTGCTTTTCTTCGACATGAAGAAGAAGCCGGAGAGCGAGACGGAAACGGCAACAGCTTAGACCGCGATCTCTTTCACGTCGCCAATCTTCAGCCGCGGCCCGGTCATCTCCTGAACCTGTTCCGGCGTGACCCCCGGCGCGACTTCGATGAGCTCCAGGCCGTCGCTGGTTACGTCGATCACCGCGTAGTCGGTGATGATGCGATTCACCACCTGCACTCCGGTGAGGGGCAGATTGCACTGCTCGAGGATCTTCTTCTCCCCCTTCTTGGTGACGTGCTCCATGGTGACGATCAACCGCCGCGCGCCGGCCACGAGGTCCATCGCCCCGCCCATGCCCTTGACCATCGCGCCCGGCACCATCCAGTTGGCGATGTCCCCCTTCGCCGAGACCTGCATCGCCCCGAGAATCGACAGATCGACTTTCCCGCCACGGATCATCCCGAAGGAATCCGCGCTCGAGAAAAACGACGCGCCGGCCAGCGTGGTCACAGTCTGCTTCCCGGCATTGATGAGATCCGGATCGACCTCTTCCTCGCGCGGAAACGGTCCGAGCCCAAGGATGCCGTTCTCGGACTGAAGGATGACTTCCATACCTTCAGGGATGTTGTTCGCCACCAGCGTCGGCATGCCGATGCCAAGGTTGACGTAGTACCCGTCGCGAAGCTCGCGTGCGGCGCGGCGGATGATTTGCTCTCTCGTTAATGGCACGTTCTTGCCTCTTGGCGTGAAGTCGTTAGTCGTTAGTGGTTAGTCGTTAGTAGGTTTGCGCGGTGCGCGATGTTCGGTTGATTGCATCAAACCGTTGATGATTCGGCCGACCTCGTCGGCGCGAGCGGTCGCCGCCCGTATGGCAGCCGGCTCGGCCATCTTCAGTCGCGTTGCGAGAATCAACTGTGTTTGCAACTCGTGGAGAGAGCCTCGCGCCTGCGCGAGAAAGTGCTGTGTGTCCTTGTTTGTCTGCCTTCCATAGCCTTCCGCGATGTTAGACGGTATCGACACCGCGCTACGCCGCAATTGAGCCGTCAACCCGTACCTCTCGTCGGCGGGAAAGTCGCGCGTAACCGCGTAAATCTCCTCGACGAGATCCATCGCTTTCTGCCAGGCGATCAAATCGCGAAACGAGTCCATCGTCCTACTAACGACTAACGACTAGCCACTAACGACTAACCGTCCTCTGCTCAATCCTCTTCACCCGCTCCGCCACAATCATCCGATGCACAAAGATCCCCGGCGTGTGGATGCAATCGGGATCGAGCGCGCCGGGCTCCACGAGCTCTTCGACTTCTGCGATGCAGACCCTTCCCGCCGTGGCGGCCATGGGATTGAAGTTGCGGGCGCTCTTGCGGTAGACGAGATTGCCGAGGCGGTCGCCGCGCCAGGCGGCGACGAGGGAGAAGTCGCCGACGATGCCGCGCTCCATCACGTACTGGCGGCCGTCGAACTCGCGGGTCTCCTTCCCTTCCGCGACCACCGTGCCGACGCCGGCCGGTGTATAGAACGCCGGGATGCCCGCCCCGCCGGCGCGCATGCGCTCGGCCAGCGTTCCCTGCGGCGCAAACTCCACCTCCAGCTCGCCGGCGAGGAACTGCCGCTCGAACTCCGCGTTCTCGCCGACGTACGACGAGACCATCTTGCGGATCTGGCGCGTCTGCAGGAGCAGGCCCAGTCCCCAGTCATCGACGCCGGCGTTGTTGGAGACGCAGGTCAGGCCCTTCACGCCCTTCTTCACCAGCGCGTTGATCAAATTTTCGGGGATGCCGCAGAGGCCGAAACCGCCGACGACGAGGGTGGAGTTGTCGCCGATGTCGTGAATCGCTTCATCGGCCGAGGCGATGACTTTGTTGATCATTCGGCGCGAGACGATATACCAACCGTCTTCTCCAGCCACGCCACGGCCCGCTCCGGATGCGGTTTCGTGTCGTTCATCATCAGCCGTTCGCGCGTGAGGATCTGGCAGTTCTTGATCGCCCGCTGTTCCGCCGTCGAGAATCGGCCGTCCACGGCCTCGGTGCGCGGGAAGCAGGCATTGCGGCGGAGGAAGATCTCGATCGCCATGCGCTCGAGCGCGGTCGTCGATTCCGCGCCGTCGCGGCGGATCGATTCCAGTGCGGCCGGCGCGATCTGAATCCCGCGCGGCGGGCTCGCCGCGAGCGCGTCCGCGATCCGTTGCGCGCGGGTGGGCGGCGGCGGCTCCGGTTCGGGTTCGGAAGCGGCGGTCGTCGTCTCCGCCACGGCCGCCGTCTGTGTGGGTTCCGGCGCACTGAGGCCCTTGCGGATCTCGTTCACGTTGAACGCGATCCACGCCAGCAGCACGATGATCACGACGTCCCGGGCCAGGCGCCAGATCAGTTCGGGTTGCGGAAAAGGGCTTTTCGACGGGGTCGGTTGCTTTCGCATCTCACTGATCTCCGGTGACGGACGATGCCGGGCTCGGGGCGCGACCGCTCGCGGGCGCGAGCGCCTCTGGCGAAGGGCGACGGCCATCTTCCACCCCTCGAGAACGTCGCCGGCCGAGGTGTCGACCATCGACTCGATCTCGGACGGCACGTCCTCCTCCAACTCGGGCGGCGCGGCATTGGTCAGGATGTATTGGTACCCCGCGCCATTGAACCGGTTCGGCTGCAATTGCGCGATCTCCGGGTCGACGGGACCCAGCAGGTAAAGCCATGGAAGCACGTCAAGCGTGCCGCGGCTGACCTCCAGCTCGATCGGACGGTCGCCGGGACCGGACGTGCGATAGGCGCGCGCAAGGTGCACCTTCAGGAACGTGCGAAACCGGTCGTCATGAAGACGGGTCGTCTCGAGGTCGTCGAAGACATCGCGTCCGACCAACCGGGAGGCGTTCTTGTTGGCCCGGTCGAGCAAGTCCGGCAGGCGCTTCGAATCCGGGAGCTCCGCCCACAGCAGTGGAAGCGTGAGCGGCGGGACGGGCCGATCGGTCCAGACACCCCACAGCTTCCACGCGCCGTAACGCTTCGCCGAGTCATTGACGACCCAGCCCATCGCGCCGATCACGCGGCCGCCGCCGCCGCTGAACTGATACAGAAAGGGTCCGCCCGCGCCATCGGGCAATCGGGACAGCGCGGCGCCGAGGGGCTCGAAGAAGTCGAGGTATTCGCGCAGAGTGACGACCTGGCCGGCGTCATCGACGTAGTCGCCGCGGAGCTCGCGAAACAGCGGCGTTCCGTTCGCGCGTGCGTCGGCGTCAGGAAGCATGTCGCCTCAGGATCTCCAGCAGGAGAAGGTCGCCCCACACCGGCAATCCGTCATCGCCATCGCGGGCCGCATTCTCCTCGGCGGCGCCCGGCAGGAACTCGATCCCGCACGGAAGCACCGGGAACTGAGGCTCCGCACCGGCTCGCATGGCCTCGCGGATCATGGCCGAAAAGTCGCCGCGTCCGGCACCGTCCCATGCCGCGAACAGCGCCGCCGCGAGCCGCATGCACTGCTTCACAAGCGTTTCTCCCACGCCTCCCTTGAAGAAATAGTAGAGCTCCACCTTGCCGGTCTTGAACCTGGCGTGAAGCGACGTGTAAGCAATCATCATCCGGTACAGCAACCAGGTGAGACTCTCCAGCAGCTCGAGACGCCCGCTCCAGTTGCGCGTGTCCTGCACCAGACGCTCGATGTCGGATGCGGCGGCGACGAAGCTGCTGTCGATCACATCATCCGCGCCCGCGACCACGCGGCGAGCCAGCGCCAGCGCGGTCTCGCTGCTTTCGAGAAATTTGAACAGCGCCTGCTCGTCCCGGAGCTGCGCGACGTCGAGGTGCGTCCAGATGACGCCCTGCCAGGTGCGGCGCGAGTCCGGCCGGTTCGTCAGGTGAGCCGTGAGCTGACCGATGTTCTGGCGCGACAGAGTCGGATCGAACGGCACCACGAACATCACCAGGAGCTCCGCGAACGCCATCGACCGGAGGTTGTTGAGGATGTCCAGCACGCGCATGTACTTGTCGGGCGTCGTCGAGCGCTGGTGGAAGACCTCGCCCTTCACGTCGACGCCCGCGACATCGATGCGATGCCGCCCGAAGGTGAGATCCATCCCGTGCAGAAGGACGGGGACGGCGGTGCGGGGATCGGGATTGGCGATCGTGTACGGCTCGACGAAGCGGTATGGATCGCGGCTGATCAACGTCGTCGGTTCGGCGACGAGGTACTTCTTCGAGGCCGGATTGAACAGGCACTTGAGCCAGGTCGTTTTTCCCGCGGCCGGCAGGCCCGCGGTGATGAGAAGGACCCTCGACTTGGTGTCGCTCAGGAATTGCGGCGGGATCAGAGACGAGCACTTGCTGCAGCGGCGGTGCGGGCTCGGCACCGCCGAGCGCTCGAAGGTGGGCTGATCCCATTCCAGGCGCGGCTCGTTGAGCGCAACCGCGGCGGTGGGCGGCAGGCCGCGGTGCTGTTTCCAGTGCGGACCGACCTGCTGATTCCAGGTGTCGGCCCGTCCGACGGGGACGGGATAGAAGCCGTCCCCTCCGCAGATCGGACAGATCTGCGCCGTTTTTCTTCCGAAGAGACTCATGGTTCCATCAGCCGCAACAGCTCTGCCATGTGATTGTCGATGAATCGCCCGAGTTGTTCGGTCGCGAATCCTTCCGAGGACCGTTCCGCCACGAACGACAACGTGAGCGCGTTCTTTGCCCGTCCGTCGTCATCGCGGGCAATGATCACCATCAGTATCCGCGACGTGGGCCGCTCCGGGTCGATGGTCGCGAGCGTCCCGGTCTTGGCATACACGTCATAGCGGTTTCGCAGCGGCTGCACGCGCGAGCGGATCCTGATGGCCGTCCCATCCTCGAGCACGCGCCACAGTCCGCGATCGAGTTTCGCCGCCGCCGCGGCCGCCTCTTTGTCGAACGCCGCGGTGCGCGACGCGAGCGGTTTCGCCGCAGATACCGGGACGATGTGCGCGACGACCGGCTTTCGAATCGCCCATGACGAAAACGCCGCCGCCGCACCGACGTTCGACCAGCGGCTGGACGCGCCGCCGAGGAGCACGGCGATGAGCTCGCGGGTCCGCGTAATGCGATTCAGGCTCAAATCGACAGCCTCGGGACTCACCACGGCGAGCGGCTCGAGCGCGTTGCTCGTGCCGAGGTCGTCGGATTCGTCGCCCGACCAGAAGGAAAGGTGACGGCGTCGCAGGTCGCCGTCCGCCGATGGCGCGCCTGTCCTAACGCCGAACAGATCGCGCATCAGCGCCGCGACACGCTGTTCGTGGAGGTTCGCGACCTGCAGCGGCTTGTCGCGGGTGTGTCCCGTCGAGTCGGCGAGCGCGGGATAACGGTTCCAGGGAGTCGCGCTGGCGGTCAGCGATTCGCGATCGCTTCCCGCAGGCCCGCGGCCATCGTCGCCGATTCGATTGCCCTCGCCGCGCGCGAACCCGAGAAAGCCGAGGCGTGTGTGATAGCGGTTGTCGGAGGCGGCGAGGTACGTGCTGAAGTCGATCCAGCGAGCGCGTGGCGACACCTGCCAGCCCTTCCCGATTTCCGCGCCGAACAGCTCCTGTTCGTAACAGCGTTTCTTGACGACGCGGTCGCATGGGCCGTTCCGCGTCCACAGCAAGTCGTCGAGTCGCGGATGCACGATCAGCGCGGCCGTCGCCCAGAACGGCTTTGCGGCCGAGCCGATCTCGATCGCCGCGAGGTTATGGTCGACCGCATGCCGCGACGCGAGCGGCCGCGGCGTGGTCGCGCTGAGCCAGGAGAACGGCGGATCGCGCTCGATCCACGAGCGGCCGCCCGCGGTGACCGTGCGTGAGCTCCAGTCATCCCGGTCCGCCGCGCGCGGCCAGGAGCTCATCGCCAGCACCTCGCCCGTCGTTCCTCGAAGAATCGTCATCGCCACGCGCGGCGGCAGCGGCGCCGATGCCCCTTCCGCGATCAGTTTGCTGAAGCCTTCCCTCCCCGCCCCGTCCACAGTTGCCTGCGTGATCCGCTGCAGATCGGCATCGAGAGTGAGCTCGCTGATCCGCGGCTCGCGATGGACGCGGAGCAGCGCATCACCCGCGTGTCCCATCCATCCGAGGCCGAGGCGGCGCGCCTCACGCGTGGTCGCGTAGAACCACCGTCCCATCACCCAGGCCCGTCCGAGGATTCGAACCGGGCCCTGGCCTCCCCGGATCGACACCGGCGGCAGTTCCTCCTCGCTACGCTCTTCGGCGAACGAGTGAACGATGTTGTAGTCGGGATTCCCCGTGACTTCGTACGCGATCTCCGCCGCGCCCTCGGCATCCTCTTCGACGCGGCGGATGGCGAAGACGCTCGGCCGCGTGCGCGCACCGCGATCGATCTCCCGCCGCCAAAGCTCGAACATCCGCGTGTAGTACTCCTCGGGATGCGTGAGGCCGTTGAAGAAGTCGGCCGGCAGCGACTCGCGGCCACCGTCCATCCGCAGCGCCACCGGAAGTGAGTTGAAGCGGAGCACTTCCGCCTCGAGCAGCGTCGCGCCGCCGGGGCGATCGGTGCAGTCTTCGCCGTTGCAGTAGCGGATCAGCTTCTTCGCCTCGTCGAAGCGAAGTGTCCCCGCGTCGCGGAGCTCGTCCACGCGGCGCAACAGGCGCGACCAGGTCAGGACGTCGAACTCGTTCGAGCGGACCGCGCGAATCGAGCCGCGCACGACGAGCACGGTCACGAGGAGAGCCGGGAGCAGCGCCAGCGCGGCATACTCGCGCTTGCCCAACCTGATCGCGAGTGGAATGGCGAGCGCGAACGCGAGCCAGGCGAAATCGTTCGTTGCCAGCGCGACGATTGCTCCGAGAAGGACGATCGCCGCGAGAATGCCGCGCCGCATCAATCGCCGTCGCCGGTGCACGAAATCGGGATCGAAGATGGTCGTGCGCGTGACCGCGGTCTCCGGGAGCATCTCCACCGAATCGGCGCGAAGGCCGGACGACCAGAGCAGGGCCTGACACATCAGCCCGAGCAGAAGCGCCCAGCGGAGCGCGTCGGAGTTCGACGCAGTGGCCAGCAGCGGCAGATTCCGTCCGCTGAACCACAGTTGGGAGACGTTCATCGCCGCATGCACGACTGCCTCGCCGAAAAATGCAGCGGCGATGGCGATCGCCAGGAGGTCGCCGATTCGAAGCCGCGAGCGGCGCATCAGCAACAGAACGGCCGGCACGGCGAAGATCGCCAGGAGGAACAGCCCGCCGAAGATCCCATGCTCGGCGGAGATGAAGAAGGAGTAGACGCTGTCGTACTGGATCGTGTCCTGGCGGATGAACGATTGCGACGCGGGCGCGCGATTGAATCCAAGGCCGTCCCACCCGCCCTTCCGCACCATGGCCATGTGCTCCCACGCGTGCACGAGGGCATTGCGTACGCTGCCGGCGGTGACCGCCTTCGCGTCGCCTTGCGACGGCGCCTCGAGATCGAGCAGCCATTCCTGCGCCGCCGAGCCGTACTTCATCACCTCGACGCGGCTGAGAATGTGCTCGGTCATCCCCGGCGCGATCGCATATCCGCCGAGAAGGGCCTGGTAGGCGATGGCCACGCCGATCACCAGCACCGCCAGCAATGTGGCCGCGACCCGGAACGCAGGCGTGAGCAGAAGCAGCAATGCCAGCGGGAACCAGAACGCGAGCACGGCGTAGATCGAGCCGAAGTCGCCGAGCATGCCGATCATCAGCGCGACCGGAGCAAACACCAGCGCGATGACGGCAGTGATCGAGTCGCCGTGGGTCGGCTCTGCCTGCGCGGAGCCGTCGCCGTCGAGGACCTGCAGTGCGTCCTCCGTTGCCGCGAGCGGCCGCGCCAGCAGGAGAAGTGCAGGAATCCCCACCATCCAGAACGGGGCGACGATCTGACGCACGTACTCCGGCGCGATGCGCGCGAGCACCAGCACGACCACCGTGCCGGCCAACCAGATCAGAACCAGTGGTCTTACTGCCGGCGCACGCAGCGCGGTCGTAACCCGCAGGACGGGTCGCGGCACATGACGCAGCCACTTGTGTGTGGATCGCGGCTGGGACAAGGTATCGGCCAGCGTTCGCCAGAAGGTCCGGCCGGCTTCGAAGGTCACGCGATACGGAAGCTGCCAGATGATCGAGAGCGCGCGCAGGACCGTTCCGCCGAACGCCGCCGCGATCGCAAGCGCCGCCACGACGTAGACCACGAGCAGGAGTCGATCGAAGGGCGACGGCCGGAAAAGCTCCACCAGATTCGGCAGGACCTGCCGCGGCATGAGCACGAATTCGGCGATCGAGCCTGCCACCAACGCTACGGCGACGCCCGCGGTCACAGCCGCGCTGTGCCGTTCGAATTCGACTCCGGGCCGGTGATGCAGCCAAAGTCGGATGGCGAGGGTGATGAAGCCGGGCACGATCACCAGCGCCGCGAGCGTGCCGGCCAGCCCTTTGGCAGTCACCTCGTCGATCGCCGCCGGCGTGAGCAGATAGCGGACGGCGAGCAGCACGCGGATCAACAACACGGTCCAAACGGCGGCGATCACGCCGCCGATGCACCAGAGGTCGCGCAGCCGGAGGCGATGCATGCGGCCGAAGGCGATCGAAGCGACAAAGCCGGCGAGGATCAGCCACGCCAGTCCGAGCGCGAGCAGCAGCGCGCGCGGCGTCGGCAGGTCGCGGATGACGGTGATCGTGAGCAGCAGCCCGCGCGCGCGCGCCAGATTCGGCATGAGCAACGGCACGCGGATGCTGGAGAGAGCGCGGTTCGGCTCGAAGGCGGCGCCGAGCACCCCTTTGGTCCGGACAAAGCGCGGCGCGTCAGGGCCGGCCCGCGGCGTGAGATCGGCGCCGTCGCGAAACCGCGGCAGCCCGCCTTCAGAAAGCCGCAGCGCCGCGTCGTGCCGGAACTCCGCGGCTCCATGACCGAGCGGGAGAAGAAAGGTGTTCGCGCCGGCGGCGGGCTCGCGCCCGAACGAGAGCGTGCTCGCGTTCTCCGTGAATGGCGGGAGCGAGGTCGTGCGCGTCCACGGCGGATCGAACGAGAGACGCGGCCGGCCGCCTTCATCCCTCAGGCGCATGACCAGCCGGCGGCGCGGCCAGAGCACTTCGACGACCGCCGGCTTTCCGTCGCGCAGCGTAACCGGAAGCTCGCGCCACGATTCATCATCCGTAAGCAATCGCACTTCGTTCTTGTGAGGCCGAAGCACGCGGATCGACGCCGCCCACTCCTCGAGCGCACGCACGTTCGCGAGGTCGAGCTTTCCCTCGCGCCGCAAATCGTTCAACCGCGACTGGAGCAGCGAGTCGAGCGACCGGGCGCGCGTCGCATGCACTTCAGGCGGATTCATGATGACCATCGGCTCGGCCACCGGCGTGCGGCTGATGATCAGTTTCCGCCGCCGCAGGAATCCTTTGCGCCGCAGCTCGAGGGAGAACTTGCCGGCCTGCTTCGCGCCGCCGCCGAGGGTGACCACGTCGCCGTTCGCGTACGCGCCGTCGACGCGTACGAGCGCCGTTCCGCCACGCGTCCGCAGCCGAAACCCACCACCGCCCGCCCGTTCCACGCGCACCTCGGGACGGAAACTGCCATTCGGCCAGCCGATGACCGCCGAGTGCTCCGCACCACCGATGGCGATGGTTCCCGACTCAGGGTCGGCGCTTTCGGCAGCGGTCCATGCGATCTGTGTCGACCGCGGCCACTCGGCCACCGACACCAGCGGCCAGAGCGTGAATGGCACCGCCGCGAGCGTCGCGACGAGAATCACGACGAAAGGCGCGATGTGACGACGGTTACCGAGCGACGGAAGGGCCTCTTCCCGATGCCGCAGTTCGAGCACCCACGCGATGCACACGTACCCCACGAGGCACAGCGCCAGCATCGGAATGGTCATGCGTACATCTGGCGCTTACACGCTCCCTGCCATCAGACGTTCTTACGGACAGCAGGTAAAACGGTTTGAGCTGAGGATCGCCGCGCTCGTCACGCGCTGGTCATTTGCCTTCGCGGAGCAGTACCCGCGCATCATCGAGCGTGTTGTCGATGGCTTCCTGACTGCGCACGAGGTCCGTCGATGGAGGCGAACCATTGCGCACGGACGCGTCGAGCTCGCCGACCAGGTTGCGCAGATCGCGCATCGCTCCCTGCGTCTTCAGGCACGACTCGTTTTCACACGTACACGCCGAATCAGCCTCGGAAATCCGCTGGTCGATGTCGGTCTTGAACCTGCTCCAGGCTTCGATGTCGTACGGCGGGTTCACGAAGCGCCCCAGACCGTTGCCCCAGGCATTCGACGCAGCCGTTGCGCGGCCGACGCAGGAGTCGTCCGCGCGCGAATCAATGCTCGTCGCGGCGGACTTCGTGCTCAGGCGGCCCTTGATCCGCGGCGCGAGCTCCTTCCAGCCAAAGACGAGCAAGGCCAGGATGACCACCCACTTCACCAGCTTCCCAATTTCCATGGCAATGAGTATGCGCGCGATCCTGACCGCCGGCCACTCCGCCACGGCCCGAGGACGAACGGAATCGCCTTGACGCCTTTCCAGACGGGTAGTCCGTACGCCGTCGGATCGATTGCAGAAAAGCAAGAATTTAGAAAGGAGGCAAAAACTCACCCCTTTTCCCAGTTTGTGAGGCGTGAGCTCGCATGACGAAGGCGTTGATCTGTTCTCGCGTCGCGAGTTGAAGTGAGTGTTCTTGCTCGAAGCAAGTGATGTGGCCGTAGCCTTAAAGTCAAAATCCCGGAGACGCCTTCGTGTTTGGTGTCGGGATGCCGGAAGTGTAGCTCCTCGGCGGACTTTTCTTGGTTTCGGCTACGCCGAGGTAGGGAAATTGCCCGCCGATGCACCCCTACACAGGGGGATACCTCTGCGAGAGGTACGCATGACGCAGACTCACCACGTCGTTCAGGTTCTCGGTGCCGCGCACGGACGCAAGACGCTGGCACATTGGAATACGGGTTCGGCATCGCGCCTGATTGTCTTCGTTCACGGTTTTGGCGGGAAGCCTGACACCACTTGGCCGGATTTCCCCACGCTCCTCCGGCAGAAGGCGGGCCCTCCGCCCTTCGACTACGTCTTCTTTGGCTACGATGGGTTGCGCAAGCAAGCCACGAACAGCGGGAAGCAGTTTCTTGGATTCCTGGACCACTTTCTCGGTGACCCGGCGGCACTCGTCAACGCGACGATTCCGTCCCTCGAGAAGCGTAAATCGTTCACCTACGACCGCGTCGTGATCGCCGCGCATTCGCTCGGGGCGGTGGTCACGCGACGGGCGTTGCTCGATGCGCATGCCCTGCATGCGGCGGGGAAACTCATGCCCTGGCTGCCGACTGTGCGTCTGGTCTTCTTTGCGCCGGCGCACACTGGCGCATACGCCGCGGGGCTCGTCACCGAAGCACTCACCGATCAACCGTGGTACCTCGCGAAGCTGGCTGGGTATTACGCTCGTTTCCAGAGCCCGCTCCTCGCAGACCTCAAGGAAGGCTCGCAAGTGTTGCGCGCCCTTGCCGATGACACGGCCAAGATCACCGACCACGTGATGCCCCCACCGCACTATGTGCGCGCACGTGTCCTCCTCGCGGGGGACGAGATTGTCGTGAACAACACGCGCTTCGGGGTCGACCCGGTGGTGCCGCCGCAAGACGTGCTTCCCTCCAGCCACACCGGAGTCTGCAAGCCACGACGCATCGACCACGCCGCACTACGGGCCGTCTGGAACGAGCTATGACGATCAAGGACGACAACCTCCGGGCGATCGATCACCACTACCTGACCGCTCGCGAACGCAGGGCTCAGCGGTTCCTAGCCACGGCCAGTCCAACGGCGCGGGCGCGAACGTTGGAGAGTCACCTCCTGCGCGAGCCGAGTCAGAGGGCGCAAGGTCTGCGAGACGATGTCGACTGCCTTCTCCGCTACTACAGCGTGCTCGAGCTGGCTTCCATCACCGGAGCGATTCCTGAGCTTCCCATTGCGACGCGCGAGATCGCACTCCGGAACCTCAACGATGAGTACCTCCGCCGGTACTATGAGCGGTATTACCCGCAACTGCTGCCCCAGCTTCTCCGTGCGCGTGTCAGTGGCGACAAGGTTCTCGGGGTTGACGAGGATTGCACAGAAGACTTTCTGCGGTTTGTGACGCTCGATGCGTCGCGCGACGACGACGACCTTGAGACGTTCCTGGGGTTTTTGGACGATTACGCGTACGTGATCGATGAGGAGACCCATGACCTGAGCAGCGTGGTGCGCACGATTGCGCACCCCAAGCGCTTCCTCGCTGCCCTGAGCGTCGACGACGAGGACCGGACGCCAACCGATGAGGGGGTGGTGGGCTTCCTCAGGTTTCTCTCGTTCTCTCGCGACCTCGAGCACCTCCTTCGCCAGGTCGACAGTCCCTTGGTTCGATCCTGCATCTGGCACTACTACGGGTACTGGTATCAGGAATTGGGCGGGCAAGTGCTTGGTGCACTGCTGACAGGCATCCACATCCTGGGCGGGTATGTTCCACGATCCGCCACAAACGCAGCGGAAGAGAGGGCGCTCGCGCGCACGCATGCAGATATGGCCGCTGCCGCAGCCTCGCTCCAGCGACTCACGTCGAGCGTGTACCGCGTGCACTTGGAAGAGGAGATCGATGGCGTTCTGTACCTCCGCATCATGGAGGACGCAGACGCAGGGTCCGCAGAGGCTCGAGCAGAGCCCGCGGAAGCGAACGAGAGAGCCCAAGCACAGAAGGTCCCCGTCGCCGAGCGGGAGAAGGTCTACAACGAGTTCAAGGACAAGATGGGCGAGCTCGAACATGGTTACGTCAAGCGCTTGGAACGCGGCGACATGATCGTCGACCTCAACGGCAAAACCGAAGGGATCATCCCGCGGCACCATCAGTCGCGCGCCGAGCGCTACTCGCAGGGCGACCCCATCAAGGCCGTCATCGTCGACGTGCACATGCAGGCGAAGGGACCGCAGGTCGTGCTTTCGCGCACCGATCCGCGCCTGCTCATTAAGCTGTTCGAAATGGAAGTTCCGGAGATCTACGACGGCACGGTGGTCATCAAGGGCGCGGTGCGCGAGCCGGGTGAGCGCGCGAAGATCGCGGTCATGTCCCGCGAGCGCGACATCGATCCGGTCGGCGCCTGCGTGGGCAAGAAGGGCTCGCGCGTGCAGTCCATCATCCGCGAGTTGGGCGGCGAGAAGATCGACATCATCCCCTGGCACGAAGACATCGTGAACTACGCGCAGACCGCGCTCGCTCCGGCGAAGATCAACCGCGTCTCGGTGACCAGCGACGAGCAGGCGGACCGTCCGCACCTCGACGTCATCGTCGACAACGATCAGCTCTCGCCGGCCATCGGCAAGCGCGGCCTGAACGTGCGTCTGGCGGCGGAACTGATCGGCGCGAAGATCGCCATCAAGTCCGAGGAAGAAGTTAAGGGCGAGGTCGCCGACGCGCTCGCGGCCATGCTGCAGGAAGCTATGGCGGAGTCCCGCTCGCAGACCACCGTGGGCGAGATCGAGAACATGCCGAATGAGTGGGCGCAGCTCCTCGAGGACGCCGGCTACGACGACCTCGACTCGCTCATCAACGCCTCCGTGGAAGATCTGATCACCATCGAAGGCGTGGACGAAGACATGGCCGTGCAGATGATCGAGCGGGCCCGCAAGCACGAGCAGGTCGAAGAGACCGGGCTCGACGAGGAGACTGAAGACACCGCCGAAGCAGCCAGCGAGCAATTCGAGGAGCAAGAAGTCGACAACGAGGCATAAGGACGAAGGTCGCATTCTCCGGTTGGAACGAAGTCGGTTCAACGATCCGTGCATCTCGCCTCGCACGCCTGGATCGATGCTCCTGGAAACACACGGTTGTTCACCCTCGCCTTTCAGCATCGGGAGTGCTGACGCGAGATCTACAAGAGCCTGAATCGGTGCCGGACGAACGCAGGCGTTCGAAAGGCGACAGAGTACTTTGAAGCCCTCTTCGCAAGGCGTGGCGAGACTGCTTTTCCTGAACGGATCGCGACGGTCGTCGAGGCGAGCGTCGCAGAGGTGATCGATATCCGGGCGCACGGGGCGGTGCTGCTGTCACCCAGGAGAAGTTGTTAGTCAAGGATCTCCGGTCGCGCGTTCGTTCGTATTTTGTTGGTTTCGGCTACGCCGAGGTAGGGGAAAAGTGTTCGTCAGACACTCCTAGAACGTAATCGTCCGAAAGAGGTGACCGATGCAGGCCGACCGCACACGTGTGTTGACGATCGTCGCGCAGGATCCGCTGTTCACGTATCCCGAGGGTCATCCCAAGGAAGGGCGCATCGTCACGGCGCGCATTCGCGTGCCGGCGGAGACACTGGCGGCCGGTCCGCGCGGGTACCGCGTTCACTGCATCGACTACGACGCCACGACGAACACCTACTACAACACCAATCTGCCGGACGACGACCGCTTCGACGATCCCGACGACAAGACCATCCTCGGCGATCCGAGCTTTCACTGCCAGAACGTCTACGCCCTGGTCATGCACACGCTGGCGCGCTTCGAGTTTGCCTTGGGCCGCCGCGTGAGCTGGGGCTTCTACGGCCATCAGCTCAAGGTGGCGCCGCACGCGTTCGCGGAAGCCAACGCCTTCTACTCCGAAGAAGACCACTCCCTGCTCTTCGGTTACTTCCTTCCCGAAGGGGCGAAACGCCCGATCTTCACTTCCCTGTCGCACGACGTCGTCGTTCACGAGACCACCCACGCACTGCTCGACGGCCTCCGCACGCGCTACACCGATCCGTCGTCCCCCGATCAGGCGGCGTTCCACGAGGGGTTCTCGGACGTCATCGCCCTGCTCTCCGTCTTCTCCTTGCGCGAGGTGCCGGAACTGCTGATCTCGCGGCCGGAGCTCAAGATCAACAAGCTCAAGGGCGATCTCATCCCGACCGCGCTCCTCACACCGGAGAACCTCCGCCTCGGCATCGGCGGACTCGCGGAAGAAGTGGGCAAGGGTCTCCTCGGCGTGCGCGCGAACGCGCTTCGCGAGTCGCTTGCCCTGGATCCAGAAACGACCGACATCAACGACTCCGAATTCAATGAACCGCATCGCCGCGGAGAGGTGTTCGTCGCCGCGATCATGAACGCGTTCATCGAGCTCTGGAGCCACGAGATCGGACGGATCGGCGCGCGCTGGTCGGACAAGGTCGATCGCAGCAAGGTCGTCGAGGAAGGGGCGCGGCTCGCCGACGTGATGCTCACCTCAGCCATCCGCGCACTCGACTACACCCCGCCGGTGGACCTCGAGTTTTCCGACTACTTGAGCGCGTTTCTCACAGCCGATTCAGAGATCCGCACGGATGACCGGATGAATCTGCGCGGAATCGTCAGGAAGAGCTTCGAAGCGTACGGAATCAAGCCAATCGCCAAAGACGGGGTCTGGGACCACGCGGACAAAGGGCCGCAGACTCTCCGCTATGACCGCACCCATTTCGAGCCGATGCAGAGCGATCCCGACGAGGTGTTTCACTGGGTCTGGGAGAACCGCCAGCAGGACTACCTCGGTCTCCTCGACGATGGTTACACCCGTATCCTCTCGGTCAGGCCGTGCACGCGTGTCGGTCCGGACGGGTTCCTCCTCCGCGAAACGGTCTCCGAGTATCTGCAGGTCCTGAAGATCCGGGCGGGCGACCTGCCCAAGTTCGGGCTGACGAAGCCCGAGACGATGCCCGGCGAGCAGGAGATTTACCTTTACGGGGGCGGCGCGCTGATCTTCGACGAGTACGGCCGCCTCAAGTACCACGTGTACAACCCGCTGCACGGCAAGAAGCAGATCGGCCGCGTCGACTACCTGTGGAAGCACGGCTACTACCGCGCCGATCGCTCGCAGCTCGCATTCGCCGGGATGCACCGGATGCGCGTGATCGGTGGATTGGCTTTCGGCGAAGCGTCGGACTTGCAGGAGGTGTGGTGATGGCGAAACCAACCGCTCTCGACATCCGCGCGTACAACATCGGCTTCGGAGACTGTTTCCTGCTCACCTTCCGGTACGGCGCGAAGGATCAGCGGCACATGCTCATCGACTTCGGGACGACCCGGAAGCCCGATGACGCCGAAAAGGATCACGAGCTGCAGATCGCGAAGGACATCGCCGGTGTCACCAGCAACAAGCTCGACGTGGTGGTGGCCACGCACCGGCACAAGGTCACATCAGCGGTTTCCGGACCCGGAAGAAGCCGGGCGACGACGAGGAGCCGGGCGACGTGATCCGCGAGTGCGCGAAAGACGCCGTGGTGATCATGCCCTGGACCGAGGACCCCGAAGCCAAGACGGGCGCAACCGGTCCGAGGAAAAAATCGTTCGTCGACCAGCTCACATCGATGCACTCCTTCGCCGCGTCCGTGGTGCGGGAGATCGATCAGGACGTGGAAGACAAACTGCTGGCCGACGCGGACATCAACGACCCGACCGAGATCGCCGCCAGCACAGGGCCGAAGCACCGCATGCATCGCGAGGAGAGCGATGACTCCGAAGGCGGGAACTGGTTCTCGACGAAGACCCTGCGCAAACGAATCGCCTTCATCGGCGAAGACGCGATCAGCAACGTCTCGGCCGTTCGCAACCTCGTCACCATGAGCAAGAAGGAGAAGCGCCACTACGTCACCTACGACTACAAGCTCGACCTGCGCGCCGCTCTCCCGGGCGTGAAAGTGAGAGTCCTCGGTCCGCCGAGCGTCGACCAGTGGGAAAACGTGCAGAACCAGAAGGCCAGGAACAAGGATGAGTACTGGCACCTGCAGGAGGACTTCTGGCGGCGCCTCGCGCTCAGCTCGAACCTCGGCGTCAGCGACGGACGGGCCAAGCCGCTCTTCCCGCGCGCTCCCCAATGCGAGCCGGAAGAGCGCTGTTCGCACCGGAAAGCCTGCTCGCAGATCCCGCGCGCCAGCGAGTGGTTCGTGCGGCGGCTGCGCGGCGTGCGGGCCAAGCAACTCATGCAGCTCGTGCTGTCGATGGACAGCGCCATGAACAACACCAGCGTCATCCTGCTCATCGAGGTCGGCGGCAAGAAGCTGTTGTTCCCTGGCGACGCGCAGTGGGAGAACTGGGAGTACGCGCTGGTCGGCGACGAGAAGAAAGCCGCGGCCAACCTGAAAGAGCTCGCCGACGTCGACGTCTACAAAGTCGGGCACCACGGCAGTCTCAACGCCACGCCGAAGAAGCTCTGGAACAACTTCTCCAAGCGGAGCGACAAGCCGAACGCAAAAGGCCGAATGCTCTCGATCATCTCGACGAAAAAAGGCGTGCACGCGCACTCGCCGCAGACCGCGGTTCCGCGGTCGACGCTGGTCCGCGAGCTGAAGTCGGAGACGAACTACCGCAGCACGGAGCCGGTCAAGCCGAAGGAGCTTTGCCTGGTGGAGACGATCGACTTATGACCTAGTGCGTGTGCGCATGGTCGTGGGCGTGATCGTGATGATGTTCATCCGCGCCGTGGGTGTGGCCGGCCATGCCGCTCTCCACCTGTTCGACGACCTGCCGGGCCAGCTCGCGGAACGCCTGAGCGGCCGGTGAGGCGGGATCGGCGACGACGATCGGCTCGCCGGTATCGCCACCTACGACGACCTTCGGATCGATCGGAACCTCGCCCAGGAACGGCACGCCGAGCATCTCCGCGGTCTTGCGCCCTCCGCCGTGTCCGAAGATCTCCTCCCGCTCACCGCAGTGGCGGCAGATGTAGTAGCTCATGTTCTCGACGATGCCGAGGATGGGCACGTTGACCTTGCGGAACATGGCCAGACCCTTCCGCGCGTCGATGAGGGCGACGTCCTGCGGCGTCGTCACGACGACCGCGCCGGTCAAGCCGGCTTTCTGCGTCAGCGTGAGCTGCGCGTCGCCGGTGCCTGGCGGCAGGTCGATGATCATGAAGTCGAGCGTGCCCCACTTCACATCGGTCAGAAACTGGTCGATGCGCCTTCATCACCATCGGTCCACGCCAGATCACCGGCGTGTCGGGATCGGTGATCAGTCCGAGAGACATCGTCTTGATGCCGTGGCGTTCCATCGGGACGATCTTCTCGTCGTGCTCGTCGATCTGCGGACGGCCTTCGATGCCGAGCATCATCTGCTGCGACGGTCCGTAGATGTCCGCGTCGAGCAGGCCCACGGAATGCCCGAGCGCGCGAATCGCCAGCGCGAGATTCGTCGAGACCGTCGACTTCCCCACACCTCCTTTTCCCGAGGCAACGGCGATGCGGTATTTCACGCCACCGAGGGCTTGCGTGGGAGGAGCGGCGCCCTGCGGAAGCTGCGCGCCGCCGCGCGGACCGACCTCGAGATTCAGGCGAACGTCGCTGACGCCTTCGAGAGCGCGTACCGCTGCTTCGGTCTCGCGGGCGATCTGCTCGCCCACCGCGGGATTCTCGGTCTGGAAGTGAACGGTGAGCGAGACCGTCGAGCCCTCGACGCGCACGTCGCGGACGAAGCCGAAGGAGACGATGTCCCGGGAGAGTCCCGGAAACTTAACTTTCTTGAGTGCTTCGAGTACCTGTTCCTGCGTCGGCATGCGGCTTCTCCTCCTGCAACCACCGTTCGTACGAGTCGCGGATGATCGGGATGGCCTCGTCAGAGGAGCCGACAACCTTGATCACGTCAAAGTCGGGAGCGCTGACCAGACCGCGCTCGAGCATCGTGCCGTGCAGCCAGTCGATCAGACCGGGCCACATTGTACCGACCAGAATCAGAGGATGCTGCTTCATGTGCTTGACCTGCAGAAGCTGCCAGACCATGAAGAGCTCGAGGGCCGTGCCGATGCCGCCGGGCATGACGATGAAGGCCGAGGAGAGGCGGATGAAGTGATGGAGCCGGGAGAAGAAGGTGCGATGACGGAACACCTTGTCGACGAACGGGTTAGCGGTCTCCTCGGTCGGCAGATGAATGGCCAGGCCGAACGAAAACGCCTTGCCCGTCTCCCCTTTTCCTTCCATCGCTCCCTGGTTCGCCGCTTCCATGAGTCCGGGGCCGCCGCCGGTGACGATGTCGACGCCCATCTTCGCCAGGTCGTGGCTCAGCTTCTTGACCTCTTCGTAGATCGGGTCGCCGAGGCGGATGCGGGAGCTGCCGAAAATCGAGACGCGGTAATGCTCGACCCGCTCGGGCTGGATCTGGTCGAGATCGTTGATCGTCTCCCAGAGCTGGTAGATGGCCCGGTCGAGGATGTACGTCGGGTCCGCGGTCGGCCGCTTCTTCGAAGCCTGGATGTTGCGCAGTTCCTCGAGCTCGGGCGTGGTCGTCTTACGGTCGTCTGAGTCAGCCATGGCGCGCCAGATACTACTAACGACTAACCACTAACGACTAACGACTCGTGATCCAGACCTCTTTCGAAAACTCGCGCAGCTTCGGCTCGGCGGCTCGGGCTTCCTGCTCGGTCGGGAACTTGACCCGCACGCGATACACGGGACCCTTTTCCGTCGCCGCACCGCGCTCCACGTACGCCGCGCTGAATCCCCCGTCGATCAGCTTCGCCGCGAAGGTCTCCGCGGTCTTCTGATCGCTGGTCGAGAGCAACTGGGCGTAATGCGGAACGGTCGATGTCGCCGGCGCGGGCTGTTCGGCCACCGGCGCGGCCTCGATGACTGTCGTTGTCGGCGCCGGTTCTTCCGTCAGCGGCACGACCGGTGCGGTGTCGGTGGGCGGCGCGGGCTCCTCGGCCTCTTCCTTCGCGAAATCGTCGGCTTCGACGCCGAGCTCCACGATCTGCCCCTGGTTTTTCTTCGGGATCAGCGCGGCCTCGGTCACGACCGGCGTCTCCTTCTGGACCACGAGACGCTCGTCGGTCTGCCCTTTTCCGAGCATCAGGCCGAACGCGAAGGACGCGGCGAGCGACAGGAGCAGGAGCACGAAGGCCACGAAGGCCTGCCCCGCGGTGAGTGAAATCTCGTAATGCGACTGATCGTCGTGGTGCTGTTCGTCCATCTGACCCATCCTCCCCGGAACATCACCTCGCGGGCGGCGCCGCGGCGTTCCAGTTTGTGTGATAAACGACGCCGTTGTCAAAGTAGACAGCCGACGCCCCTCCGTCCGCTTTCGGGTAAATCCACACGGAATAGACCCGGTTTTTCTGCACGACCTGCTTGATCCAGTCCTCGCGCGGCGATCCGACGAGGGTCTGCACATCTCCCTCTTTCATCCCCTGCTTCACGTTGGCGAACGCGGCCATCGACACGTACCGCCGCTGTTCGGCGTGCGTGATGCGCTGCTGGGCGTCGAGGTTCGCCGGATCGATCTCCAGGGCCACGCGATAGAGCTCGATGGCCCGGTCGTAGCGGGAGAGGACGTTCATGTACTGATCGCCGACGAGGATTTTCTCGACGGCGAGGAGCTTGGCGGCGCGCGGATCGCCCGTGCGCTGCAGATACGCGTCGGCCTTGGCGATGAACGCGTTGTAGGGGATCTCGATCTTCTTCAGGTTGTCGAGGGCCAGCTCGATCTGCTCCTTGCGCGGCATCGACGCCGCCGGCTGCCGCTGGGCGTTCCGAAGTGTCTGAATCCACTGGTAATCGGCGGTCAGAAGGACCCACTCCCGATCGTTGGGCTGCGTGGGTGGTCCCGCGGGCGCGCAGGCGATTGTGAGCAGGGTGATGGCGAGGAGGGCGTTCCGCATGCGGTGGCAGTTATTTTACACAACGGATCATGCGCAGACATTCCAGCCTCACGCCGTCCGGGAGCTCGATCTCGGTGCGTTCGAGCGGCTCGTAACCGCATGCGGAGTAAAGCGGAACGCCGGGAAGGGTGGCCATCAACTCGCAGGTGCGGAAGCCCGCCTGCCTCGCCTGCTCCTCGGCGCGATCGACGATCATCCGGCCAATGCCGCGGCGGGCATGGGCGGGTTCGACGAACATCGCCCGGATGCGCGCCGGCTCGGTCGCGGGATCTAGCCAGCCGTCGATGGAGGCCTGCCCCGCCGTGCCGGTGAAGAGCTTCCTCCGCTTGCTCCATCCGCCGCAGGCCACGATCTCGCCGGCTTCTTCGACCACGAAGTACGTACCGTCTTCGACGATCTCGGGATCGGCGATGGCGATGTAGCGGACCGCGCTGGCGATCTGGTTCGCGTCGTAGAACTTCGATCCGAGGGCGGCCATGGAGGCTCGCATGACCCGCTCGATCGCTGGCAGGTCAGCCAGCGTGGCCGCGCGGATCGAAAGCGTCACGGCTTCAGCGAATCCGCCAGCTTCGAAACCTCGGCCTCGAGCGGGCTGCCGGCGAACTCCGACCGGATCTCGTAAATCCACCCGAACAGCAGCTCGTTGAGCAGACTCTTCACGATCGCGGTGTGATCGCGCGACCCGGAGGCGTAGAGATTGTTCAGAAGCTGATCGAAGTCGAGGCGGCCTTCGTTCACGAAATTCATCCCCGACAGATGGGGCATGAGCTGCGGCGAGAGATGCAGGATCACGCGGTCGTTGAAGTCGTAGACGTGGTCGCCGATCTTCTGGAAGACCAGCGCGAAGATCCCCTGGAAGACGCCGTTGTAGCTCTCGACCATCCCTTCCAGCTCGTACTCGCTCTCCTCCGCGGCACGCTTCTCGTCGACTTCCGCCGCCTGCGCGTCCTGGATCAGGTTCACCGCGAGCAGGCCCCAGATCGTGCGGAAGGTCTGGAAATCGGAAAGGTAGCTGCGCGAGCAGAGCTGTTCGACGGACTGCGGATCGTCGAGGAGGTTGATGACGTGCGTCTCGTCATCGGTGAGCTCGAGCTGGAACGTGCGCGTGTCGACGTTCGGAACGGTCTCGAGCATGCGGTCCGGCCGCCCGACGCCGCGGGTGATGAGCGACCAGTAATCGATGGCACGCACGCCGTCGAGAATGAGTCTCTCCGTCGGCAGCGGCAGACTGATCACATCCTCGGGAAACTCGGAGATGAACTGGATGGTGTAGCTACCCGTGCGATAGCGCATGGCGTTGAGCACGATCGCGCTGGCCTGCCGCTCGAGTGCGCGGGTCAGGTCTTCGGGCTTGAGGTATCCCATCTCAACGAGCGTTCCGCCGATGCGGCGCGCGATGACCACGCGATCCATGGCCTGGTTGTATTGCTGGATGTTGATCTCGCCGGATCGCAGAAGCGTCTCGGCGAGGCCGACGTCGGGATCGGTGCTGGTCGCGGAGACGATGCGGCCTTCGTGAAAGTAGATGACGTCGTTGCGCCCGATGGCATCGAGCTCCACGATGGCCGTCTCGCTGCTGCGGACGATCGAGCGGAAGAGATCGGGCACCGTGGTCTCGGCGAGCGTGCCTTGTATGGAGAGGTCGTCCGACATGGCGCGCACATTCTAAGTTGGAGTGCGGCGGCTCTGCCGCCGCTTTGGCAACGCGCGGAGCGCGCCTTCGGCGCGTCGGAAAGCGGCGGCAGAGCCGCCGCACTCCATCACGACGCGGGGTTCGGTGGCGCAAGCTTGCCCAGCTCCGGCGCATGCAACCGCGGCCCCTCGTACCCGCGCACCGGTCCGAAGTGCTGCCCTTCCTCCCACGCCGCCCGCGCCGCGGCGATCTCCTCGGGCGTCCGCGCGACGAAGTTCCACCACATCAGAATCGGCTCCGGGAACGGCGCGCCGCCGATCAGCAGCACACGTGACGAAGGTTCGAGCTCGATCGACGTCCGCCCGGGCTCGAGGTAGTAGAGCGTGTTGTTCCCGAGATCGAAGACACCGTGCTCGAACCGCGGATCGACCGGGAGCTCCATCCGGTCGTGCCCTTCGATGTCCGCGCCGAGGATGTCCGGTCCGCCGACGAAGGTCTGCACGACGGCGCCGCGAGGCTCGTCCCGCGGCACCTCCGGCACATGCTCGAACGAAGGCGCGACATTCCGCTCGGCATCGCGAAGCGCGATCCAGAGCTGCACGCCATTCAACGTCCCGCGATTCTCACGCGGCGTCTCCTCGGCATGAGCGATCCCGCTGCCCGAGGTCATCAGGTTCACACCGCCGGGGCGGACCATGGCTTCGGATCCGAGGCTGTCGCGATGGAGGACTTCGCCTTCGATGAGCCAGGACACGGTCTGCAATCCGATGTGCGGATGCGGCGCGACGTCCATCGGCTTCGAGTCGGTGAAGGAGATCGGACCGTAGCGATCGAGAAAACACCACGGCCCGATCATCCGCCGCGCACGCCGCGGCAACGCTCGCCAGACGGTCATCGGTCCAAGCTGCGTCTCGCGTGCGCGATGGCTTTCCATGGACCGGATTGTGCTCCATTACGCCGCATGATTTCTTCCGAAGCACTCGACGTCCTGTTCCGCAAAGCGCGCACGCACGGCTACTGGCTCGACAAGCCCGTCAGCGACGACACGCTGCGCGAGATTTACGAGGTCATGAAGTTCGCGCCGACGAGCGCCAACAGCAATCCCACGCGGTTCGTGTTCGTCCGGTCGCCTGAGGCGAAGGAACGGCTGAAGACCTCGCTGTCTCCTGGAAACGTGAAGAAGACGATGACCGCGCCGGTGACGGTGATCGTCGCGTACGACCTGAAGTTCTTCGAAAAGCTGCCGAAACTCTTTCCTCACTCGCCGGCGATGCGCGAGAACTTCGCGTCGAATCCGCAGCTCGTCGAGACGACGGCGCGCCGCAACTCCTCGCTGCAAGGCGCCTACTTCCTCCTCGCCGCCCGCGCGCTCGGCCTCGATTGCGGTCCGATGTCCGGTTTCGACAATGCCAAACTCGACGAGGAGTTCTTCGGCGCCGGCAAATCGTGCGAAGGCTGCGATCAGGAGTTCTTCCCCGCCGGCCACGTCCGCTCGAACTTCCTCATCAATCTCGGCTACGGCGATCCCGCGAAACTGCACCCGCGTGAGCCGCGTCTCGATTTCGCCGAGGCTTGCTCGATCGTATGAAGCCGCGCAGCGTCAAAGCCCGGTACGGATCGATTCGAGACGACATCGACGATCTCGTCACCCGCCGCCCGCTTCCGAACGAGCATCTCGATCAGCTCGATCCCTTTCTCTTTCTCAATCACCACGGCCCGCAGGTTTATCCGCCGAACAATCGAGGCCTCCCCTTCGGACCGCATCCGCATCGCGGCTTTGAAACGGTGACGTTCATCGTCGAGGGATCCCTGCTGCATCGCGATACCGGCGGACACGAGAGCGCGATTCACGCGGGCGGCGTGCAGTGGATGACCGCCGGCCGCGGACTCGAGCACGCCGAGCTTTCGACGAAGGAGTTCCTGCGCGACGGTGGTCCGCTGGAGATCCTCCAGCTCTGGGTGAACCTTCCGGCGCGTTTGAAATGGGTCGAGCCGCGCTACACGGGTCTGCAGAAGGCGGAGATTCCGTCGTTCGTATCGGGCGGTGCGACGATCGATCTCATCTCCGGACAATGGGAACGGGAGATCGGTCCCATCGAATCGCTGACCGGTGTGCAGATGATGACCGTGCGCGTCCCGGCGGGCATCTCGGTCACGCTGCCCGCGCCGCAAGGCCGCACCGTTTTCTTCTACATCGTGCGCGGCTCGCTGAACGTCGGCGAGCAATATCACCTCGTCGATTTCAACGACGACGGCGATGCGGTCGAAGTGGAAGCGCTGTCCGACGCGCTGATCCTCTTCGGGCATGGAGAGCCATACGGCGAGCCGGTCGTTGCCCACGGCCCGTTCGTGATGAACACGCGCGAGGAGATCGTCGAGGCCTTTCGCGACTATCAGATGGGGAAGTTCAGATAGTCATCCCCGAGCGTTACGCGCGCGACTTCCAAGCCACAGGAACAGTGCGCCGAGGGCGCAGGCAATCGGACAGACCAGCAGCGAGAAACGCATCTGCTGCGGATCCGCTGCGACGCCGAGGGCATCGCTGATCCTGCCGATGAGCGGCGCGCCGAGACCGTACGCGGTGATGTTGATGATGGAGAAGAAGATCCCGATGCCGATCCCCCGAAGATGCGGTCCGGCGAGATCGTGAATGTCCGCCGTCGCCGGCCCGACCCACATCAACGCCAGGGCGTAGAGGACGACGTTCACCGCGAGCAGCAAGGGGATGTTGTTGATGAAGAGCATCGCCAGCCAGAGCGGCACGGACACCGCCGCGCCGATGGCCGTGAAGGACATCCGCGTGCGGAAGCGATCGGCGAAGAATCCGGCCGAGGCCATGGCCGGAAATCCGACGAAGATCGCCAGCATGCCCGCCGCCGTGCCGACGACGGCGATCGACATCTCATGAACGCGGACGTAAAAGGTCGGACCCCAGATGCCGAGGTTGTTCGAGGCGATTCCTACGAAGGCGTAACCGGCGAACAGGAAGAGCAGCGGCTTGGAACGGAACAGCAGGCGCCAGTCGGTGTTGGCGCGCGTCGCCGGGGTCGATTCGGTGCGGCCGCGCGGCACTTCGCGCAGCATGAAGACGAGCACCGCCAGCAGCAGGCCGGGAAATCCGAGAAACCAGAACGCCGGCCGCCAGCCGTACGACTGGCCGATCCATCCGCCGAGGAAGTAGGCCAGGCCTCCGCCGACGGCGATGCCCGAGGAGTAGATCGACTGCACCTTCGCGCGCATGCTCGTCGGAAAGTAATCGCTGAGCAGCGACAGCGCAGCGGGTCCGAGAGTGGCCTCGCCGACGCCCACCATCAACCGGCAGAGGAAGATCGTCCAGAAGCTATCGGCGAATCCGGTCAGGCCGGAGAAGAGACTCCAGATCGCCAGGCCGACGCCGATCATGTTTTTGCGCACCGTGCGGTCGGCCAGGCGCCCGAACGGGATCCCCAGCAGCGTGTAGAAGATGACGAACGACGTCGTTCCCAGCAGCGCGAGCTGCAGGTCCGAGAAGCCCATCTCCTTCTTCATCGGCGTGAAGAGGATGTAGATGAGCTGGCGGTCGAGGAAGTTGAGGACGTAGACCGCGGTGAGGACCGCCAGGGCGTACCAGGAGTAGCGGGGAGCGCGTTCGTCGACAGGCTCGGCGGTTACGGACATGGGCGGGAAGTGTAACCGACCGGCTGGCCGGTTTCGCGAAACAGCGGCGTTCGACAGGCAGCCGCCTTCCGAATTCGTTGCAGCGTAACGACCTGACCTCGGATGCCCAGATCCCGGTGCATGGGGCTGTGGAAAGCTGTGGAAATCAAAAGCAAACTGTAACAGCTAAATCCCTTGCATTACTGAACTTATGGATCTAGATTGACGCTCACCTCAGCACGGATGCGCTATCGGCGATGTCAACGTGAAGAGGTGGCCGAGAAGGACCCGATAGGTCATCGAGGCAACGGTTTCGGCACGAACGCTCTATCGCGGATGTCAACGTGTCGAAGGCGGGTCGAAGTGGCGCGATAGGCCATCAGACAACGGTTCCGGCACGAACGCTCTATCGCGGATGTCAACGTGCTGAAGCCGGTCGAAGTGGCGCGATAGGCCACCAGACAACGAGCTCCTGCACGAACGCTCTATCGCGGATGTCAACGTGCTGAAGCTCGCCGAGAAGGCGCGATAGGTCTTCGAGGCACGGTTCGGTGCGAACGCGCTATCGCGGCGTAACACACGGAACCGGTTGCGATCGACGCGATGGGTCGTCGCAACAAAATTTAGCGCGAATGCCCCTTTGTGGCTGTCAACGCGCTGAGAACGGCCTCGGGAGACAAAGGGTCCCGGGGCCATCTTCTTTTTGTGGCGTACGGCGGCCGTCCCGGCCGCTCATCGCCGGGCATCATGCCCGGCGAGACAGCGAGCGGGACGCTCGCCGTACGAATCAGACCGGCGACAACTCCGGCCGCTTCGGTCCCCGCCCATCCCCCGACGACTTCCCCTGCGCGTGCCGCCAGATCCACGGCAGCAGATGGATGCGCAGCCACGCCAGCTCGGCGCGCGCGATGTCCATGACCGTCGGCGGCGCGCGATCCGGCAGCGGCGTGGCCCAGGAGTCATCAGTCCCCGGAAGACCGAGGTGGTACGCGAGGGCGTCGGCGATGCGGGCGTGGCCGATCGAGTTCGCGTGCAGACGATCATCGGACCACAGCCGCGGATCGGAGGCGATCGGATGCGAGGCCAGATCGACGACGATCGCGCCACTCCGCGCGCAGGCGCCGCGAATCGCTTCGTTCAACCGCAGCACGCGCTCCCCCATGATCTTCGCGATCGGCATCACGTCGCGAAGATCGGGAAGCGTGAAGATCATCACCGTCGCTCCCTGCTTCACGAGCGCGCTGAGCATCGCCTCGAGATCGGCGGCGAAAACGCTCGGATCGAATCGACGCCGCAACACATCGTTCGTTCCCGCGGAAACGGTCGCCAGATCGGGCCGCATCGCCAGCGCCGACGCGAGTTGCTCCTCGCGAATCTGGCGCGTCGTCCTTCCGCGAATGGCGAGGTTCGCGTAGAGCAACGATCCCTGCTGCGCGGCGATGCGCTCCGCGAGCCGGTTGGCCCAGCCGCGGTAGCCGCCCTGGCCATCGGGATCGTCGAGGCCCTCGCTCGTGCTGTCGCCGATGGCGACGTATCGCTCGAACCGTTTCGTCACGCCGGTCCCGCCAGCGCCGTCGTCACCAGCGCCTGCGCCTCGGTCTGAATCTGGCGCAGATGGTCCTCGCTGACGAAGCTCTCCGCGTAAATCTTGTAGATGTTCTCCGTGCCCGACGGCCTGGCGGCGAACCAGCCGTTTCGCGTCGTGACCTTGAGGCCGCCGATCGCGTTTCCATCGCCGGGAGCATTCGTGAGAATGGCCTCGATCGCGTCGCCGGCCAGTTCCTTCGCCTTCACCTGCTCCGGCGCGAGCTTGCCGAGCAGCGCTTTCTGCTCCGGAGTGGCGGCGGCATCGGTCCGCGCGTAGAACGGCGCGCCGTGCTGCGCGGCGAGCTCGCGATACAACTCGCCCGGATCGCGGCCCGTTACCGCGGTCATCTCCGCGGCCAGCAGTCCCATGATGATTCCGTCCTTGTCGGTGGTCCACACGCTGCCATCGCGGCGCAGGAATGACGCCCCGGCGCTCTCTTCCCCACCGAATCCGAGCGTTCCGGCGAGCAAGCCGTCGACGAACCATTTGAAGCCGACCGGCACCTCGTACAGCTTCCGCCCCAGATGCGCCGCGACGCGATCGATGAGACTGCTGCTGACGACGGTCTTGCCGATCGCGGCGTCATCGCGCCAGTGCGGCCGGTGCGTGAACAGATAGGAGATCGCGACGGCGAGGTAGTGATTCGGATTGAGCAGCCCCGCGCTCGGCGTGACAATGCCGTGGCGATCGTTGTCCGTGTCGTTGCCGAAGGCTACGTCGAACTTGTCGCTGAGCGCGATCAGTCCCGCCATCGCGTGCGGCGACGAGCAATCCATCCGGATCTTCCCGTCCCAGTCGAGAGTCATGAAGCGGAACGTCGGATCGACAGACTCGTTCACGATCTCGATGTTCAGTCCGTACTTTTCGCGAATCACGCTCCAGTACGCGACACCCGCGCCGCCGAGCGGATCGACGCCGATGCGCAAGCCCGAGGCGCGAACAGCATCGAGATCGACCACCGATGACAGATCGCTGACATACGTAGCGATGTAATCGTGGCGATGGGTCGTCGATGCCGCGATCGCTTTGGCGAACGACACCCGCCGGATCGGCGACGAATCGTTCATCAGTCGATTGGCCGCTTCCTCGATCGATTTCGTGGCCGCGGTCTCGGAAGGCCCGCCATGCGGCGGGTTGTACTTGAACCCTCCATCCTCGGGCGGGTTGTGCGAAGGCGTGACCACGATGCCATCGGCGAGCGCCGATTTCCGTCCGCGGTTGTGCGTGAGGATCGCGTGCGAGACGACCGGCGTCGGCGTGTAGCCGCGGTTGCGGTCGATCATCACCTCGACTTCATTCGCCGCGAGCACCTCCATCGCCGACGCGAACGCCGGTTCGGACAAGGCATGCGTGTCGATGCCGAGGAACAGCGGGCCGTCGATGTTCTGCGCGCGGCGGTAGTCGCAGATGGCCTGCGTCGTCGCCAGGATGTGCAATTCGTTGAACGCAACCTTCAGCGACGAGCCGCGATGTCCCGACGTGCCGAACGCAACGCGCTGGTCACGTACGGAAGGATCGGGACGCTCGGTGTAGTACGTGGCGATGAGGCGCGGCACGTTCACGAGCATGTCCTCGCTCGGCCGCGATCCGGGTCTGGTCATTGTTCTTGTCACGGACCGGGAGCATATCCAGTTCTCACACCTGACGCAGGTTCGGAATCCCCAGCAGGTACGACCGGTCGCGCGGATCGATCCGCACCTGCGCACCGCGTGCGCCGAACTGGTACCGCTGCCCCGTCGCGGGGCCGACGACGATCATCGACGTCTCGCCGGTGTACTCGAATCTCACGGTCTTGTTCATGGTGCCGGGCACCACCGAAGGCCGGCTGACGTTCACCGGTCCGCTCGCCGCGGCGCGTGCTTTTCCGCAACAGCTCATGACTCGATCTCCTCTTCGTAAAAAGCTGCAGTGGTGCCGCGGGCCGTCGCGCGCTCCAGCAGGATGGCGGCGGCGGAGATGCTCAACCACAGCAGCACTCCGTCGCGCCAACCGGTCGCCAGCAGCACCGCGAACGGCACCGCGACCCACAAACTGAGACAGTAAAAACAATCGAGAAGCTGCCCGAGGAACCCGTCGCCGGCGAGCCGCCGGAAACGGGCCAGGATTTCTCCCGGCCCGTCCTCGGCATGCAGCAGGTGCGTCACCCGCCAGCAGCAGAGCGATCCAATGAGCAGCGACACGATCATCGTCAATCCACGCAGATCCCCAGGTCATCCTCGGCATGGAAGCTAGTGATACCGAAGTTCGGACCGCTGATGTAGCCGACCACCGTGCGATCCCACGCCTGGAACCGCAGCGCGTAACCGCACACCGTCGTCGCACGCATCGCGAAATCGCCGGTCTCGCCGCCGGTCGGCAGAACGGGATAGCCGCGGCTGACGGACGACGATCCGCTGACCGTGGTTCCGAAGCCGACCACCGCGCCGGGCAACGCCGGAATGATGCTGATGCTGACCGTCGAAAGATGCGGTGCCCCGAACGCCGTTCCCGGCGTGTCGCTGACCGTGTACGACCCGACGACTGTCGTGCCCGGCGTGGTCTTGTTGCACGTCGCCTCGACGGCGGCGCTCCACGACGCATTGATGACCGGCCCCGTGTTGTCGAGGAACACCGTGACCGCGCTGGGCGTGGTCTCGATCGCACCGTCGAGGAACGTCACCCGGATGTTCCAGAGCCCTTCATCGCCCGGTGTGGTGTGCCAGTAACCGAGGGTGTGATCTTCGATTTGGCGGCGCACGCCGCCGCTTTCGTAGTTCTGATACTTGTACCAGACCGCCCCGAGGCCGTCGCCGAGATCGACCGGGGTCACGACCGGGAAGCACTCGACCTGGAATCCAGGACTCGGGCTGCAGTCGACGACGAACGAGCCGTTCTCTTCGAAGATGCGCAGCGTGACCGGGTTGGTCAGCGCGGTGTACGCCGAATCCGGCGCGGCCGCGCGTTTCACGTCGATGCGGTAGTAGCGGTCATACGTCTTCCAGCCGGGCAGCACGCCGCGAATGGCGAGGATGCCGCCGAACGGCGCGTCACCTGCGCGGGTGAGACCGGTCGCGGGATCGATCTCGTTCGTGATCGGATCGGAGGAAACCGAGTAGCCGCTGATGTTCAGAAGCTGCGGGATTCCGACAGCCGTCGGATCGCCGGGGCGGAGCTGGATCAGCGTGTCGAACGCATTGCCCCAGTACGGCGTTTCGTCCGGATCGGTCGATGACGGAGGCGTGGACCACGACAGCACCGCGCGCAGTTTCACGACCTTCGCGCCGCTCGCGCAGAGCTGCCGCCATACCGTCGTGTCGACGGGCAGATTGACGGCGTAGTGCACGCCACCAGCGGGCACGGACGGCAGGTCGTGGACCTGCACCGCGGTCATGCCCAGGAACTGCCAGCCGCCGACGTCCGCCCAGAACGCGACGTACTCCGTCGAGCCGGTCGTGCACAGCGAGCCGGAGTAGCCGTTCGACTGTTTGATGGTCACCACGGCGCCGACCGAATCTTCCTCGGGACGATAGCCGGCGCAGGTGACCTCCTCGTACTGCGTGGCGTCGTGCGTCGGGAACTGGATGATTTTGATGAGCTCATCGATCGCGCTCGGCTGCAGCTTGAGCGTGTCGAAGAGCGAGACCGACGATTGCGCCGCGAGCAGCAACGGCTTGGCCGCGGCGTTCTTCACTTCCGCGAACGCGAAGCGGTTGGGCGTCACCTTGGTCTTGGCGTAGAGCTGGGACTTCTCGGACAGATCGAGCTTCTTCGGCGTGACTTTCAGCTCGGTGTCGAGATCGACGGACGAGAGAAACGCCTCGAGGCCGGGCTCGAGTTTTTGCAGCTTGACCAGGTCGGTGAAGTCGGCCCACAGCCGGCGATAGCGCGGCCGGAGCTGGACGTCGACGTCGAGGTTGTGACCCCACACCGGCGGGTAGTCGGGCGTGTTGGCGGGCGGCGGCGCGCTCCAAGAGAGGATCGCCCGGATCTTCACCAGA
Organism: uncultured Acidobacteriota bacterium; assembly: GCA_963822445.1. Lineage (GTDB taxonomy): Bacteria > Acidobacteriota > Thermoanaerobaculia > Gp7-AA8 > Gp7-AA8 > QHVT01. The sequence continues at coordinate 712,179 of CAWGHO010000001.1, forward strand.
TTGCTGGCCGTGCAGTACTGCCGTGGCGGATCGAGAACCGGCACGCGCAGCGTGTAGCTGAGCGGCTTGTCGCCAGGGATGTCATGCACGCGCACGGAGGCGAGACCGAGGTCGGTCCAGTTGTTGGTGTTCGTGTAGTCGGCGTAGAAGCGGACGTACTCGTAGCTGCCGGTCGAGCAGATGCCGCCGCTGTAACCGGTGTCCTGCTTGATGTCGACCACCGCCTCGACGTAATCGAACTGCGGGTTGAGGCCGACGCAACGGAGCTGCTCGTACGTGGTCTGGTTGGCGAACGGCTTGGCAACGCCGCTCTTGAACGTGCTCTTCGGATCGTTTCCGAAGTAGTTGGGGTTCGCGAGCGTCAGCAGCGAAAAGTGCTGGCGCTCCTTCGGCAGGCGCGCAAGCGCCGCCTTGATCTTTCTGTCGGTAGCCATGGAACTCCCTCCTCAGGGGGTTGTTTAGCGAATCTGATTGAGCCGGCTGAGGAGGTAGTGACGACAGACGCGGAAACGTATCACCCACAAGAGGCCGCGAACCGTGTCTATCTCTCGAGAAAGCCTTCAGGCGATCACGCGATGAAATTCGATCAACGGGAATGGGTCAACGACCTTGCCGCTAGCGCGATAGCGGGTGCGATCGGCGGCGCGGTCATGGCCATGCTCGTGCCGAATCCGCCGATTCCCGACGCCACCGTCGCGGGAGGCATCGTTGGTTTGGTCACAGGCATGCTGATCCATCCGATCAAATGGTTGCTCGATCGGCGCGCGCGCGAAGGTCCGGAGGACAAGTCATGACCGCACAAACGCAGCATCCACAGCCTTTTCAGTTCCTGCCGATCCTCGCCGCCGCGTTCTATGGCGTTCTCGTCGCGACCGGCGCGTTGACACTCGTCCTCGTCGCCGCAGCGGCGATGAGTGGCGGCAGCGTGACCGATCTTTTCGCCGATGTCTTCCCTCGATTCCGCGGCGGCACGAACACGACGCGCATTCCCGGCCTCGGGTACGCCATCTTCATCATCTACACAGTCGTTGCCTCGACGATCGCCGTTGTGAGCCGCCGCCGGTTTGCGCATCGATGGTCGCGCAGAGCGAGTTAGCACTTCCTGACGCCGGGTGCAGAATGGCCACATGAATCCGCGGGACGAGCTCGCGAACGAACTGCGCAGCCAGGCCGTGCTCAAAGAGGAAACGGGGCAGATCACGGATGCGATCGCGCTTTGGAGCGAAGCAGGTCGGCTTTACGAGATGGTGAGTGTCGACGCCGGCGCGAAAGAGAGCGCACGCCGCGTGGCCCGGCTCAGTTCCGCGTCGTGGCGCGCGAACCGGGCGTGCTCTCCTCGAGAACCTTGCGGAGATCCAGCTCTGTCGACTGCGTGATGTCGGCTTTCAGAACCGTCCGCATCTGCTCGAGCGCGTGCCGGTTCTCCTCGGGCGTATTCGACGCAACGCAGTCGGCGGGCACGACGACGTTGAAGTCGCGCATGTACGCATCGTTCGCGCTGAAGAGGATGCAGATGTTGCCGGCCACACCGGTCAGGATGACGGTGGAGACGCCAAGGTAGGTCAGCAGCGTGTCGAGCGTGGTCGCGTAAAAGGCGGAGTGCTTGGGCTTGAGCACGAAGTAGTCATCGTCGTCCGGTTGCAGGATGCGCGCGACCTCTTCGCCGCGAACACCGTCGTTCAAACAGTGCTCGACCACCCGCCGAAAGTCCGACTGCCACCGCCCGAAGTTGTCGTTGCAGTAGATCGCCGGGATGCCCGCCTGCTTCGCTTTCTTTTTCAGCGCGGCGATGCGGTGAGCCATCGGCACCGCCTGGTCCACCAGCGCCTCGGCCCCCTCGAACTCCATGTCGTTGATCACGTCGATGAGGAGAAGCGCGACCGCCGAGTTCTCGGGCACGCTCCCGTGCAGGTCTTCGTTGTTGGCAGGCACGAGCGTTTCCAAAGCATGGCTCACGCCACTCTCTACAATGCCGTCGTGGCTTCATCGGCGCTCCTCGAAAATGTCTCGGTAGTTGCGCCGGGCGGTGCGCCGATCATTCGCGACGTGACGCTGCGGCTCGAGCCCGGTGAAGCAGTCGCGCTGATCGGGCGGAGCGGCGCGGGCAAGACCACGATTCTGCGGCTGCTCAATGGACTGGCGGCGCCGAGCACCGGGCGGGTGGAGATCGACGGCGCGCCGTTCGCGATTGAGCGCCGCCGCGCGATCGGCACGATTCTCCAGGCGCCTGCGCTCTTTCCTCATCGCTCCGTCTTCGACAACATCGCCACGGTGCCGCGGCTCCTCGACTGGACCGAAGAACGCGTTCGGACGGCGGTGGATGAGTTCCTCGATCGCGTCGGGCTGCCACCGTCGCGATTCGCCGATCGCTTCCCGCGATCACTCAGCGGCGGGGAACAGCAGCGCGTCGGAATCGCCCGGGCCATGGTCGCGCGGCCGCCGCTGCTGCTGTGCGACGAGCCATTCAGCGCGCTCGATCCCATCGTCCGGCGCGAGTTGCAGGAGACCTTCATCAACCTGCGAGACGGCGGCGACGTGACCATGCTCTTCGTCACGCATGACCTGGCCGAGGCGCTGCGGGTGGCGCGGCGGATCGTGCTGGTCGATGGTGGTGCGATCGTCTGCGATGAGCGGCGCGAGGCATTTCTGAAATCAGAGCATCCGCTGGTCCGCCGCTTCATCGAGGCCGTGCATGTGGACTGAGATTGCCCGCGCCACTGGCGAGCACGTGCTGATCGTGCTCGCGGCGGTCGTCGTCGCGACCGCAGTCGGCATCCCCATCGGCATCGCGTGCGTGCGCCATCCGCGAGCTGGACGGATCATGCTGCGCATCGTCGACATCGTGCAGACCATTCCTTCGCTGGCGCTGTTCGGGCTGCTGATCCCGCTGCCGTTCATCGGCGGCATCGGCATCCGCACGGCCATCGTCGCTCTCATCCTCTATTCACTGCTGCCGATCGTGCGCAACACCATGACCGGCATCACCGGCATCGATCCGCTCATTCGCGAGGCCGCGATGGTCCTGGGCATGACCGATCGCCAGCGCCTCGTCGGTGTGGAGTTGCCGCTCGCGCTGCCGTCGATCTTCGGCGGCCTGCGCATCGCCACTGTGCTCGCCATCGGCGTCGCGACCATCGCCGCGGCAATCGGCGGCGGTGGATTGGGAACGCTGATCTTCCGCGGAGTGGCCATGGTCGACAGCACGCGTATCCTCGCCGGCGCGTTGCCGGCCGCAGGATTGGCGCTCATCGCCGACCTGCTGTTCGGCGCGCTCGAGCGGGCCGCTGCAAGAAAGTACGGTACTTGACCATGCGCCTGATCGTCGTCGTAACGCTGCTGCTCGTCGCCTGCCGTGAAAAGGAAGCGATCGTGGTCGGCTCGAAGAACTTCACCGAGTCGGTGATCCTCGGCGAACTGATCGCCCAGCGGCTCGAGAAAGCCGGCTGCAGCGTGGAGCGCAAGCTCGATCTCGGGGGCACGCTCGTCTGCGACAAGGCCATCACCGCCGGCGCTCTCGACGTCTACCCCGAATACTCCGGTACCGCGCAGGCGGCGATCCTCGGCGGGAAAGTGCCGATGCGCGACATTCCGGCCGCGTACGCGAAACGCGGCCTGCACTGGGGTCCCGCACTCGGCTTCGAGAACACCTTCGCCATGATCGTGCGCAAAGCCGACGCGGAACGGCTCGGGCTGCGACGCATCTCCGATCTCGCGAAGGTCGCGCAGACCTTCCGCGCCGGGTTCGGCTACGAATTCGTCGACCGTCCCGACGGCTGGACCGGTCTGCAACGCCACTACGGTCTCAACTTCGCCATCGCCCCTCGGACGATGGATCTCGGGTTGACCTATCGCGCGCTCGCCGCGAGTCAGGTCGACCTGATCGCCGGCAACTCCACGGACGGCCTCATCGACTCCCTCGGCCTGATCGTGCTCGAAGACGATCGCCGCTTCTTTCCGGAGTACGACGCGGCCATCGTTTCCCGCAATGACATCGCGCGGAAATGCGTCGCCGCACCGGCCGTGCTCGAGTCGTTGCGCGGAACGCTCGACGCGGCCGCGATGCGGCGGCTCAACTACGCGGTCGACGGGTTGAAGAAGTCTCCCGCCGACGTCGTCAGGTGAGAGGTGCTACCCTCTCCCTCATCCAGAGCACTACTGCCGAACCGTGAAACAAGGGAAACGGTTTCTCCCGTGGCTGGGCGTCTCGCTCGCACTGCTTGTGGGCATTGCCGTCTGGTTCATACAGCCGCTGCGACCATCGTCGCTGGCGCGATTGGCCGCGGCGACACCGGGCGACGCGCGCTTGATCGAGGCTCGCATCAGCGGTGGATTCCAGTGGGCACCGTTTCCGGGATCGAAACGCCGCGAAACTGGCACGCGCACACTGTCGATGCTCGCGGCCGCGCATCAGATTCTGCAGAGCACGGAAGAAAGATCGCCCCATGCTGCCGCTGTCGCGCAGCTCTTTGCGGATCACTCAGACGTCGCGATCGCGGAGCTGACCGCGATCGCTCAGGAGAGCCGCGAGGCCGCGGTGTGGAACGATCTCGGCGCGGCTCACTACGATGCGGCCGCTCGAAGCGGATCCGCCGAGCACCTGATGGATGCGCTCGCGGCCGTCGATCAGGCGCTTCTTTTCGACCCCGGATTTTCCGAGGCCCTCTTCAATCGCGCGCTGGTTCTGGAGCGCTTTCACTTGCGCGATGCTGCAGCGAGCGCATGGCGTGACTTCCTCGCGCACGCTCCGTCCGACGGATGGCGTGATGAGGCCCAGCGGCATCTGGACGTCCTGACTGCGCCGCGGCAGACATTCGCGACCGAGATCAAATCGCACTATCCCCGGTTGCAGGCCGGCGATCGCGCGGCCGCACGAAACCTGCTTCGTCTCGATGCGGGCGACGCACGCTATTTCGGCGAGACCGAGGGGCTGGCGCGTTGGGGCGAGGCCTGGCTGAAGCGTGACGCCGGTGCCGGGCAGCATCTCGAGGCGGTCAAGACGCTCGCGGCGGAGCTGGTCGCCTTCAACGGTGAAGCGCTTCTGCTGGACTCGGTGGCGACGATCGAGCGCGCGACCGAACGAGAGCGGCGTGCGCTCGCACGGGGACATGTCACCTACCGGGACGGACGCCTCGCCTACGTGGAGCGGGACTTTGCCGAAGCGGAGCAACTTCTGCAGGCGGCGGTGCGCGATCTCACGCCGGGCAGCAGTCCGCTCGCGAGCATGGCTCGTCTCGACGCGGCTGCGGCTATGTTCTGGCAGGGCCGTCACTCCGAAGCTGAATCAGAGTTTCGCGCGCTGCAACCCGCGGCGCCGGCAAAGTACGCGGCTCTCCGCGCTACGATCGACTGGCGGTTCGCCGTGTGTTCCCTGGCTCGCGCCGACACGGGCAAATCCCTCTCTCACCTGAGCCGCGCCATCGAGGCCTTCAGCCGCCTGGGGGAGGCCAGCCACGCGGCTTACCTGCACAACATCACATCGCAGGCATACGACGGCGTCCGCGATCATCAGCGCGCCGCTCATCATCGAGCGCTGGCGCTTCGCGTTCTGGGCCCGACGTCGAATGACCGCCTCGTCCACGCGATCAACGGAATCAGCCATGCCGCGGTGCAACTCAAGCAATGGCGTAGGGCGCGATCCTTTGTCACGGTGCAGCTCACGCTGAACGCAGCGACGGTGAACGATGCCGAGCTCCAGATCAGCGCGCTCCTGCGACGTGCGCTGCTGCACACCCACCTCGGCGACCGCGCTGCGGCCGCGTCGGACCTGCGTACCGCGCAGGCGGTCACTGCGAGCGTCTCGGATCCGGCGCATCGCACGAAGCTCCAGATCGATTGCGATACCACAACGGCGCTCATTTCGGATGATCCACGGACAGCGATCGCACTGCTCACCGCCGCCCTCGAGTTCCAGGCTGCAAAGGGATGGCATGGACTGATGCCGCAGATGTACCTGCGGCGGGGGCGCATGTACCTGGCGCTGCACGACCGCGAACGCGCCGCATCCGACTTCGAGAGCGGGATCGCGCTGATGGAGAAGTACCGGGAGACGATCGAGCTGGGCGAGCAGCGCTGGGGGATGCTCGACGCGGCGGAAGAGCTCTTTGACGAAGCCATCCGCGAGGCGTTGCGCGGCGGCGCGGCGCCGGCGTTCGCGTATGCGGAGCGGCGGCGAGCGCGCTCGCTCTCCGACACGATAAAGAACGCACGAGTCTTCGATCACACCCTTCTGCCTCCCGAAACGCTCGTCGTCGAATACGCAGCGTTGCCGGAGAAACTGCTCATCTTCACGGTCAGCCGGACGGGCATCGAAGTGCGTGAGACCGCCGTCTCGCAAACGCAGCTTACGGCGCTCGCGGAGCAATTCGCCGCGGCCCACGGTGAAGCCGATCCCAGGGAACGGGCAAAGCTCGCGACACGGCTGGGCGAGCGTCTCCTCGCGCCCATCCGCACGTCCATCGCCGCACACCGCGAGGTGGCGTTCGTGACGGACGCCTCCACGTCGGGAATCGCGTTCGCCGCACTTCCAGGCATCGCGCCAGAGAGGATGCTCGTCGAAGACGTCACGATTTCCGTATCGCCCAGCGCGCGCTTTTACCTCGCGGCGCGCAGGCGCGGTGCGAGGAAAGGAACGAGCGTTCTGATCGTGGACAGTCCCGAGAACGAGAGGCTGCGGCGCCTGACGAGAACGAGCCGGGAGGCGCAGGCGGTTCAAGCGGTGTATCCGTACGCACGCCGGCTCACCGGACACGATGCAACGCGAGCCGCATTCATCGAGGAGTCGCGAACCGCGACCATCATTCACTTCGCAGGACACGGAGTCAGCGGCGTCGAATCCGCGACTCTGATCCTGACCGCAACACCCGACGACTCCGGTCTTTTCGATGCACAGTCGATCTCGCGTCTCGACCTGCGGAAGACCGAGGTCGTCGTGCTCGCCGCATGCGACACGGCCCGAGGGCCCGTGCGATCGGCCGAAGGGGTGACCAGCGTGACGCATGCATTCCTGCAGGCGGGCGTGCCCGCCGTGATCGCAACGCTCCGGCCGCTCGACGATCGCGATGCCGCGGACTTTTTCCCGCGAATGCATCGTCATCTCGCGCGCGGCGTCTCCGCACCCGAAGCGTTACGGCTTGCCCAGCTCGAATGGATCGCGAACGCGCCCCGCGATCGCACGGCCGTGTGGGCGGCCGTACAGGCGATCGGCTACTGAGTCGCACGCGCAGCCGGGAAAAATCGTCCACGCGGCCATCTACTCCCTTGCAGGAGGAGAAAGCCATGAGCAACATGAATGATTACGTCATCGACGTCTTTGCCAACGCAATGAAGGCTGCTGTGAACCGGGACCAGTCGACCTCTACGACACCAGGAGGGCGGGAACTGGAGATCCTCTTCTACGGAATGATGTGCTTCGATCCGCAGCGCAACGGCACGTACCGGGTCCTGTTCCCGAACGGCATGGACCTCTCGGCCCTGACCGACATTCCGGTTCATGCGGCCGGTCTGTGGGTCCGCGATCGCGGCGCGAGGGCCACGGCGCGCTGGTCCGGCTTCGCGTTCCGGAACGACTACTTCGTTCAGGGGAAGAACAAGCTGACCATCACCGGCCTCGCGCACACGCCGCTCGACGCGACGCTGTTCGAGGGGCGCGTGACTAGTCTGAAGAAGTGCGATCCCGAGTTCACCATCGGCCCCGATCCGGACGCCGTGATCGAGTTATTGGTCGACCGCGGAACGCTCAGCGCTCACGTCGTCAACAGCCAGGGAATGATTGTGGTGCGCTGGGCCGTCCAGGTCTCGGCCGGCAGCACCGTCCGCTTTACGTTCGGCGACGACTTCGTGGAGATCCCTCCGACGGTGAGTCAGGTCTTTCTCGCGAACGTCAGCGCTGGGAGCGAGGACACCAAGAACGATTTCCAACTCTTCCGGAAGCTCGCGACGAAACCGGCGAAACGACTCGAGTACAAGCGGCCCGAGCTCGATCCGCGGGACACCGGCCCGCTCGTCCTGGATGAGCCAACCTTCGGATATGACTCCACGCCGAGGAGGGTCGTCCCGGCTCCCGCTCCGGGCGGCGGTCTCCCGGCGGTCGTCGGTGTCGTTCCGCAGTCCGGAATCTCGTCCATCGCCGCGCAGTCGAAGGTCTTCACCGCCGTCGCCTTCAGCCCCAACGTGGTCTGTTCCGCCGTGGTGTCGCGGCCGATGGCAGATGTCACTGGCTGAAACTTCCCGCGCGTCGGCATCTCGCTGAGAAAGGAATCTCCGATGACCATCTACGCATCGCCCGGCTATTTCCAGGAAGCGCGCGAAGTCAAAGCCGCGCTTCTCCAAAGCATGTTCGGTGTCGCGAGCGTCAGCGCGGCAAAGAAGCCTCAGGTTGCGGCGCTCTCGACGCCCAAGCTGCCCGTTTCCAACATCCTCGGCGTCGGTTACGGCGTCAAAGTCACCTCCGGCGGAGGCATCGACGTTCTCGCGGCTCGCGTGTACGTCCGGGCCAAGCTTCCCGGTCGAGCATTGCGAGACGGAGAGCGTGTCCCGGAATACATCGACGGGATTCCGACGGACATCATCCCCGTCGGGTCGATCGCAGCGCAATTTCCGCGGCCGGTGCCTTGCGGCGTTTCGTGCGGGCACGTCGACATAACCATGGGGACGCTCGGATGCCTGGTGACCTCGAACGGATCGAACCGATTCATCCTCTCGAACAACCACGTCCTCGCCAACGTGAATCAGGCGCAGCTCGGCACGGATATCCTCGAGCCGGGCCCGGCGGACGGAGGCAGCGGCAACCCGCCCATCGCCCGGCTGACGGCCTATCAACCGATCGCCTTCAACGGCATACCGAATCAGATCGACGCCGCCCTCGCGGAGCTGACCGACCTGGCGAACGTGATTCCCGAGATCGATACGATCGGGCTGGTCACGGCACCACCGATGAACGCTGCGCTTCTGCAGTCGGTTCGGAAACATGGCTCTGCGACGCGCCAGACGCTGGGCGTGGTGATGGACCTCGCCGCGGACGTTCTCGTCACCTACGGTTCGGATGTCGCTCAATTCGGCGATCAGATCGCGGTGGCCGGTGTGAACGGAGCGTTCAGTGCGCCCGGCGATTCGGGTTCGCTCGTCATCGACGCGACGACGACCAGCCCGGTGGGACTTCTCTTTGCCGGCGGCGAAGGACTCACATTCTGCAACCACATTCCCAACGTGCTCGACACGTTCGGCGTGAGCATCGTGTAGCGCACGAGGAGATCCATGGCGACGATCGAGCAGATTCGTAACGCGAAGGCGGCGGCGAAACGCACGTTCGGCCGTACGCCGGGCGTCGCCGGGATCGGCATCGGGGATGGCGTCCTGCGCGTTTACGTGCAGGACGCCACGGTGATCGATCAGTTGCCACGGTCCTGCGAAGAGGTCGACATCGAGTTCGTAGTCACCGGCGAGATCAGGGCTTTCGATCCGCCGGCGCCGCCAACGGATGATGGTCGTAACTGATTACCCGCGTGATCTTCCAGACGCCGTCCTTGTTCTGCCAGAGGTGCGTGAACTGCGCCTCGCCCATCGGCTGCACGTCGTCCTTCCCGGGATGGGTGAACCGATGCACGCCGGTCTGCACCGCGCCGAAACCCTTCATCGGATAGACCTCCGTTGAAACGAGGACGCGGTTCACTTTGCCGCAGATGTTGTTCTTGACCGCCTCGGTCACGGCCTTTGCGCCGAGGGTGATGCCGCCTTCGTCGTGGTAGAACTCGACGTCGTCGGCGAACAGGCTGGCGAACTTCTCCAGGTCGCATTGATTGAAGGCCTGGAAGAGCGCCGCATCGAGCTCCGTGATTTTCTTCGTGAGTGCGGCTTCCGGTGATGCGGCGGACGCGAGAACCGGCAACGTCATGAGAGTGAGCAGCAGGAAGGCTCGTGTCTTCATGAGCCGGGTCTACGTCAGTCGCGCGGCCGAGGTTTCAGCTCTCGCCCTCGCAAATGATCGGCGATCATTCATCAAATGATCTGTGCTCGCCCCGCGAGCTGACCGGCTTCGCCTCGAAAGTGAATGCCCGTCGCGTCCGAAATGATGGTCTGTCGCCCCGCAAGTGTTTGATCCTCGGCTCGCAAGTGATGCCCTCTCGCCCCTTAAATGAGCGATCCTCGCCTCGCAAATGATCGGTGCAGTATTTGATTGGAAACTCGGACGCCCCCGGAGGCGAGGACGCATCATTTGCGGTGCGATACCGGATCACTTTCGTACCCACGCCTCCAGCCATCTAAATGATGGCCGGTCATCGCGTTACGCCAACACCGATAACTTACGAGGCGTGCGAGGCGTCCATTCAAGGCGACAGGTTTCGCCTCGCGAAGCGAGCAACGATCATTTGACAAAGGATCGTTGAGCATTTGAGGGGGCGACGACCCATCATTTGAAACGCGTCGCGTGCCGGTCCTTGACCCACCGTGCATCGCGATACTTGACACGTAAAACAATTCGACTTATCCTGCCTTTCGAGATGACCCGCGCCATCCACGACGAGATCAAACAGACCCGGCCGTTCCGGTCGAAGTCGCAGGAGGCCGCCATCGCCCTGATGCGGACGGCGCATCTCTTCCGGCGGCAGGCGGAAGCGGTCGTGGCCGCGGAGGACATCACCGGGCAGCAGTACAACGTCCTGCGGATTCTTCGCGGCGCGCGCGGTCCCCTTCCGACCATGGAGATCTCGGCCAGAATGGTCGAGCCTTCCTGCGGAATCACGCGCCTCATCGCCAGCCTGGAGGAACGCGAGCTGGTCAAGCGCGAGCAATGGGCCGGCGACCGCCGCCAGGTCCTCTGCCAGATCACCCCGGCCGGTCTGCGCGTCCTGGAGCGTCTCGAAGAGCCCATGAACCGGCTCGACGATCAGGTCACCGGCACCCTTCCCCCCGAGCACATCGACGCCCTCCTCGAGGCCCTCGGCGAAATCCGCGAGAGCCTCGAGAAGCACGCGAAGCAGGAGTAATCCGCCGAAAAATCGACTCTGTCTGACGTAGACCCTATATTTAACGCGTAAACTAATGGAGAGAAACGACCATGACATCCCTCGCTGCTGACCACTACGACAACCTCACCTCCGGCATCGGCTATCGCCTCACCAGGACCCTTCTGGCAACGGAGAACACCTCGCTGCTCACGATCCTGCGCGTCGCGCTCGGCGTGGTCATCCTGCCGCACGGGCTCCAGAAAACGATCGGCTGGTTCGGCGGCCATGGCTTCACCGGCACGATGAATGGCTTCACCAGCATGGGCATCCCTGCGATCCTGGCCTTCCTCGTGATTCTTGCCGAGTCGGCGGGCGCCGTTGCGCTGATCACCGGCTTCACCACGCGCATCGCCGCGTTCGGAATCGGCGCAACGATGGCCGTCGCCGCGTTCATGCACAAGGCCAACGGCTTCTTCATGAACTGGAGCGGCCAGCAGAAGGGTGAAGGCTTCGAGTTCCACATCCTGGCCGTGGCCATCGCTGTCGTGCTGATGATCGGTGGTGCAGGGCGGTTTTCGTTGGACCGCGCGATCGCCAAGTGACGATTCGGAAGTGGCGGCGACGCGCCGCCGCTTCTCTCCTCTACACTGTCCGCGAATGCGGTCCTTCGCTCACATCTGCGCGATCGTGTTACTGCTACCGCAAGTGCTGTTGGCGTCGCTGCTAGCACTCGCCGGCTATGTCGCGACCGAGCGCACTGTCTGGAGCATTCTCACGAATGCGTGGGCGGTGATGGGCTACGTCTTTGGCTGGCTTGGCCTGGCCGTCGTGATCGGCGGTCTCGGCCTGATCATCGCCGGTTTTACCCGCCGATTCCGCGTCGTGGCCTCGTGGATCGTCATCGCCATCGCGGCCTACAGCGGGGTTGCACTCTGCAGGCGTATGGGTCTTTCGCTTGCCCTCGAATCCTGGTGGTTCTTCGTACCGGCACTGGCCGCGATCGGGATTTCCGGCTGGAGTCTGTCACGCGAGAGATCAGAGGTCGATCTCAGGCAAGTGGCCACGGCAAAGCCGACGCCTTCGCACCAATAGCTTTGGCTGCCTGCTCGAGCTGTTCTCTGGCGATGGCTGCGGACCGCAACGGTTTGACGTGGGCCTGTCGTGCCCACGCCGACCACGGTTCCACCACCGTCTCGTGGCGGCCCGACGGGCTGTGAATCTCGCGCGCCCGAGCGAGAAGACGCACTTCGAGCTCTTTGACGGCCTTGCCGGTGCTCGGCACGCCCGCCTCTGAGTCTTCGATGGAAGCGAGCAGGCGGCGCGCTGCTTCGGAAAGCCCCCGTACCTGCCACGGAGCCTTCTCGGTCGCCACCGCAAGAAACGCCGGCCACAACTTGCGATGGACCAGCGTGACTTTGCCGGACAGCAGTTTCGAGAACAGCACGTCCGGGTGTTCGGAGAGGCTGGAAAGAACCGCGAAGATGAGCTGCGCCTTCGGATGGGACCACCACGAGCCTCGCAGCGACTCTCCGGTCAGCAGGCCGACGACGCTCGCGATTTCCTTGTCCTGCACGAGCAGGAGACCGGCGTCCTCGAGCGAGGCGAGGACGCGTGCCGTTTCCGTTTTACTCATGACGTTCGCTGGACTGCGCAACTCGCGTCGCCCCGGAGCGTATTCTGCTGCGAGGGACCTGGTCGATGGGTTTCCAGGGTCTGTGGCGCCGGCGGGTCGCCGCACTGCTCGAACTGGTCGGCGTCTTCGTCACCGGCACGCTCGTCGCGCGGATGATCGCTCGAGCCATCGGGCTGCCGAGCGGCGGCCTGCGCGACGCGGAGCCCGGTGCTTCGATCGACTACCTCGCGCTCGCTTTCACGACCGGAGCAAACCTGCTGCTGCGCTACGGGGTCATCCTCGCGCTGGCCTTCGTCATCGGGTGGCGCTATCGCCGCCAGCGGCTGTCGAATTACGGGGTGACCACCGCAGGTCTGCCGGCTCGCGCGCACATCGCGATCGCGGTCGTGCTCTTCGCGGTCGGCGGCTTCCTGCCGAAACTGCTCATCTACCTCAAAGATCACGTGGCTCTCGGCCAGGGCCCGCGGCACTGGGATCTGATCGGGTCCGCGAATTCGTTCGAATTCTGGGTCTACATGGCTGTGTCGAGCTTCGGACTGGTTCCGATCGTCGAGGAGTTGTTCTTCCGCGGCTACGTGCAGACGCGGCTCACCCAGACGTTCGACGCTCCGACGGCGATCGTGATGACGGCGCTGTTGTTCACCCTCTCGCATCGGCAGTACTTCATCCCCAGTGTCCTCGGCCTGGGCATGCTCCTGGCGCTGTTCATCGCCTCGTTGCTCGCGAGCTACGTTCGCCATCGCTTCAACTCCCTACTGCCCGGCGTCCTCGCACACGCTCTGGGCAACGTACCGGTTCGAGGTGTGTGGCAGGTGGTACTCCTGGCATTGATGGCCCTGGCCATCGGCCTTGCGCGAACCGAGATCCTCGCGCACACGCGCGAGCTGGCGGCGCTGATCAGAACGCGTACCGTCGTGACGGGCTCACTCGTCACCGTCGCTGTGGTCGTCGTGGTTTTGACCATCGCCGCTTTGGGTCGAACACCGCTGCTCGTATTCGGCGCCCTGGCATTGATCGCAGCGGTCGCATTCGCCCGGAACGAGCGGCAGCACGAGACGACTGTTGGTTGATTCCACCGGCGGCGGTGGCGGCTCGACGTCCTTCACGAACGCCTTGTAATGCTCGTGCCGATCGAGAATCAGATCGACGTAGGCCACCGGCTCGGTTCCACGCGCGAATCCGTACTTCACGACGGGATCGTTGTAGACCGCTCGCGTCGACTTGCGGATCAGCCAGTAGGCGACGTCGCTCCACTTGTCCGCGTCATCGCCGAATTTCGCCGCGAGCCGCCGCGCATCCTCGACGTGTCCGTAGCCGACGTTGTACGAGGCCAGGATGAACTTGCGGCGCTCGCTCTCCGGCTCGATCGATTCCCAGCGCTGGTCGAGCTTCCACAGATACCGGCAGGCCCCTTCGATGGCCTGTCGCGGATCGGCGGCATTCACGCGCAACTCGCGCGCCGTCGCGGGCATGATCTGCATGATGCCCACCGCGCCGGCCCACGATCGCGCCCGCGCGTTGAAGCGCGATTCCTGATACGCCTGCGACGCGACCAGGCGCCAATCCCAGCCGGGAATGCGCGCGTATTCCTTGAAGAAATCGTCATACGGCGACAAGCGCCCCGTCTCCGCCGTCAGATACTTGCTGGCCGCGCGCTGATGAAAGCCGCGGCGGTCCTTGAAGTACTTGCGATACAGAACATTCAGCAGACCGCTCTTTCTCTTCGCCGCGATCCACGTATCGAGCTGGGCGCGCAACGCAGGCGCGTTCGTCCGGACCGCCCACACCACCTGTTGCGGCGGACCGATGGCCGGCTTCACCAGAAGGTTCGTGTACTCCCCCGCTTTCAGCGCGGCCACATTCTCCGCGGCCACGGTGTAAGCGATGTCCCCCTCGGACAACTGTTGAATCAGGCGATCGCTGGTCGCGTCGACCTCCACGACCTGGATGTCCTGCGTCAGCTCGTCGTTCAACTCCAGCAGGCGCGCGTGATACGGCGAGGTCTGCGGAACATGCACCTGCGAGCCGCCGAGCTCCGACGGCTTCGCCACGAGCTTCGCCCGCACGACCACGCCCTGCGGGTCGGACGTCTCCCGCCGCTCCCGAGCCTGGGCCTTGTTCACGTCGGCGGACGGTGTCGCGGGCGTTCCTTTCCGCTGCACGACCACCGGCGCGGTCTCGTACAAACCGCTGGTGAACGCGACGCGAGTCTCCTTCGATCCGGGCGTGATCTGCGCCGCGACGACGTCGCCCTCACCCGCGTTCAGCTTGTCGAACAGCTCCCGGCTGTCCCGCACCACGACCGGCTTCATCTTCAGTTTGTTGTCTCTGGCGAAGGTGTTGAGGAGCTCGAACTCGTAGCCCATCGTCGCGCCGCGGTAGACGAAGTAGCCGGTGGAGTTGAAGGTGAAGAGGACCCGCAGCTCCTTCGATTCGGCGATCTGCGCGAGGTCCCGCGCGACCGGTGCAATCGGCGGGGGCGCGGGCGGCGGTGCTTCGAGGCTCTTGGTCCTGGTCTCTTCCCGCTTCGGCTCAGGGGACGGCGGTGGGGTGGTTTCGTTCCGTTGACCGCAGGCCACGACGAGCAGCGCGGCGATGACCATCCCCCGAATCACGAGCCGGTTTCTCTGCACGACCGGCTCCAATCGACGCGACACGTGCTGTTACGATGGCGTCCAGTGGCCGGCCGCGCGCGCAAACAGTTCGAGTGGGAAGACCTCCCCGACGCCCAGCTCCTCGACATCCGCCTCCGCGACCTCGGCGTCCGCATCGAAGGCACCTGGATCGAGGCCTGTCTCAGCGATCTTTACGAAGACCTGGAGCGCCGCGATCTCCCCTTCCGCCCGCACGCGTGGCTCTCCGGCGACTGGTTCGTGCCCGATCGCGTTCCAGGCATTGCCATCCCCTTCTACCTCGCTCATCCGCGGCTGATGAAGCTCGAGCGCAAGCAGATGCTGGAAGTGGAAGGGGGCACCGCCGCGGAGATGATGAAGATCCTCCGCCACGAATGCGGCCACGCGCTCGACAACGCGTACGGCACCACGCGCGATCCGCGGCGCCGCGAGCTGTTCGGCGATCCGTCGAAGCGCTATCCCGAGCACTACCGCCCCAACCCCGCCAGCCGCCGCTACGTGCAGCATCTCCGGCTTTACTACGCGCAGAGCCATCCTCTCGAGGATTTCGCGGAGACGTTCGCGGTGATCATCGCCTCACGCGGCGGAGGATGGCGCAGGCGTTACGCGGAATGGCCGGCGCTGAAAAAACTCGAGTATGTCGACGCGCTGCTCGACGAGTTGCGCGGCCAGCCGCAGAAACATCGCAGCCGGGAGAAGCCCGATTCGCTCCCGACGCTGGGCATGACCCTGCGCGAGTACTACGCCGACAAGCGCGGCCGCTATCTGGTCAGCTATCCCGACATCTACGATCGCGATCTGCGGCGGCTCTTCTCCGACGATCCGAAACATCAGCGGCGCGAGCTGGCGTCGCGGTTCCTCCGCCGCAATCGCACCGAGATCCGCAGCCTCGTCGCGAACTGGACCGGCGAGTACCAGTTCACATTGGAACAGGTGCTGAAGGACATGATCGGCCGCAGCCGCGAGTTGAAGTTGCGTGCGGCCGGGCCGGAGCGCCGTCTGAAGATGGAGTTCGCGGTCCTGCTCACAGTCAAGACGATGGATTTTCATTACAGTCGCCGGAACTGGTTCGCGCTCTGAAGCAATGAAGCGGAAATTACGCGTCGTCGTCCTCATGCATCCGTCGATGGTCCCGCCCGACAATCCGGAGGACTACTCCGAGCAGGAGCGGTACGAGTGGAAGACGGAGTACGACGTCGTGACCACGCTCCGAGAGCTCAAACACGAAGTCCGCCCGCTGGGCGTGGCCGACGAGCTGACGCCGATCCGCAAGACGATCGAGGAGTGGAAGCCGGACATCGTCTTCAATCTGCTCGAGGAGTTTCTCGGACGGCAGGACTTCGATCATCACGTGGTCAGCTTCCTCGAGCTGATGCAGGTGGCGTACACCGGTTGCCATCCGCGCGGCCTGATGCTCGCCCGCGACAAGGCCCTCTCCAAGAAGCTCCTCGCCTATCACCACCTGATGGTTCCCCGGTTCGCCGTCTTTCCCCGCGGCAAACGCGTGCAGCGCACGAAGGGGCTCGAGTTTCCGCTGATCGTGAAGAGCCTCGTACACGAGGCCTCGCTGGGAATCTCGCAGGCGTCGCTCGTCGACAACGACGAGAAGCTTCGCGAGCGCGTGGCCTTCATTCATCAGCGGCATCACTCCGACGCCATCGCCGAGCAGTTCATCGACGGCCGCGAGTTCTACGTCGGCATCATCGGCAACAACCGCCTGGAGATCCTGCCGGTCTGGGAACTGGTCTTCGAGAACATGCCCGAGGGCTCGGCGTCGATCGCGACCGCGCACGTGAAGCACAACACGGAGTATCAGCGCCGCCGCGGGATCTACCAGCAGCACGCCGACGACCTCGCGCCCGCGCTGCGCGATCACATCATCCGCACCAGCCGCCGCATCGCGCGCATCCTCGACCTCGACGGCTACAACCGCATCGATTACCGCCTCAGCGCCGACGGGAAGCTGTACTTCCTCGAAGCCAACCCCAATCCCGACATCGCCCGCAGCGAGGAGTACGCGTCGGCCGCCGAAGAGGCGGGGATGAGCTACCCGGCTCTGATTCAGCGGATCGTGGAGCTGGGATTGAAGCGCGCCGCGGGGCGGTGAGCTACTTCACGCCGTTCCGCAACTCCTCCACGTGCACGGCCTTGATCACCGTCAGCGTCGCATCGGTGAAGGTCAGCGGAGCCAGTCCCAACACCGCCCGAGCCTCGCCCAACGCAGTCCGGAGGGCGATGATGTGCTGGGCACGAACGATGGCTCCCGCGGCGATCGTGCCGTCCGCGCTCATCGAGGACATGCCTGCCGAAGCGCGCATGGCGTTGACGGCGGTTCGCAACTCCGTGATGTGAACGAGCTTCACCACGGTGCTCCCGGCGACGAGCGGATCGTCGGTGAACACCACCGTCGTGGCCGCGTCGACGTTGCTGAATCCCTCCGACGTGTTTGCTTTGACCTTGTAGAGATAGGTCGTGTTCGCCGAGACGCTGGTGTCTGAGAACGAAGTCGCCGTGGGCGTTGCGATCGATGAATACGCGCTGCCGTTGAAGCTGCGCCAGACTTCATAAGAGCTCGCGCCGGCGAGCGCGCTCCAGGTGAGATTCACCTGCGACGTGCCGGCCGCGGTGGCGACGAGGTTCGTGGGCGCCGGACCGGTGATGGTCACACTCCCGTTCACGAGCGCGAGATTTCCCGCGGCGACCGTCTCCTGTACGGAACCGGTTTGATTCGAAAGGACGGCGCTCGGCGGATCGAATCGCAAAGAGGTCGTGCTGGTCGCGGTGACAGTCAGCGTCCCGATCGGATTGCCGGGAGCAATGGTGTTGAGATCGAGCGTGAGCGGCTGGCTGAACGACACCACCACCGAGATCCAGCCGTCGCCCTGCAGCGTGCTTTCGAAGAACACCGGCGTCGAGGCAGCGATGCCGGCGCGCGCGAACGTCACCGACGTCACGGCGTCGTCGTCGAACATCACCTTGAAGGCGAAGCCGCGGATCGCGGTGGCGTCGTTGCCGAGGGGTGTGCCGCTGCGATCGAGGATGGAGATCGGAACCTGGGCCGAAGCGCCGGTCGCCGCGCTCCCCGTGCCGATGGTCAGGACATCCTGCGCGCTCGCCGAAAAAGCGGACAGGAGCAATGCGAGGGCAACCGGGAGCGGACGCATGGTCTGGCTGCAGGCGGCAGCAAGGCGTGTGCCTCGTGGCAGATCGTTTGCTGCGCTTCCGGCCCATGCGCCGGACTTTTCTCACCGCCATCCTCTGCATCGCCATCCCCCTCGGAGCGGCCACCCTTCCCGCGGGATTCAGCGAGACCGTCATCTCCGGCCTGGCCAGCCCCACGGCGATGGCCATGGCCCCGGACGGGCGCATCTTCGTTTGTCAGCAGGCCGGCGCGCTGCGGGTGATCAAGAACAACGCCCTCCTGTCCACGCCGTTCGTGACGATTACCGTCAACGCATTCGGCGAACGAGGGCTCCTCGGCATCGCCATCGATCCCGATTTCCTCACCAACAACTTCGTTTACGTTTACTACACCGCCAACACGCCGAACGTTCACAACCGCATCAGCCGCTTCACCGCGGCGGGCGACGTCGCGGTGCCGGGCAGCGAAGTGATCGTGCTGGAACTGGAGGATATCGACGCCAGCAATCACAACGGCGGCGGGCTTCACTTCGGCACCGACGGCAAGTTGTACGCGGCGGTCGGCGAGAACGCGGTCCCGTCGCATTCACAGACGCTGACCAACAAGCTCGGCAAAGTCCTGCGCATCAACAAGGACGGCTCGATCCCCACCGACAATCCGTTTTACGGCGCGACGACCGGAACCAATCGCTCGATATGGGCTCTCGGGCTCCGCAATCCGTTCACGTTCGGCGTCCATCCGAACAGCGGCCGCATCTTCATCAATGACGTCGGCGCGGCCACATTCGAGGAAATCAACGACGGCGCTGCCGGGGCGAACTACGGCTGGCCGGACACGGAAGGGCCGACCTCGAATCCGAGCTACGTCTCACCGCTTCACTACTACGCGAACGATGCTTCGACTTGTGCGATCGCCGGCGGTACGTTCTACGCGCCCGAGGTGCGGCAGTTTCCTTCGACCCACGTCGAGTCGTATTTCTTCGCCGATCTCTGCGGCGGATGGATCCGCAGACTGGATGAAGCGGCGCAATCGAACGACTTCGCCACCGGCATCTCGCTTCCCGTCGATCTGCTCGCCGGACATGACGGCAGCCTTTACTACCTCGCCCGTGGTTCGGGCGCGGTGGTGCGCGTGCGCTGGGATCGCCATCTCGAAGGGGACGTGAACGGCGACGGGTCGACCAATGCCGCGGACGTCTTCTACTTCATCAATTTCTTCCACGGCGGAGGCGCGGCGCCCGCGGCAGGAAGCGGCGACGTCGACGGAAACGGCCAGGTCAACGCGGCCGACCTCACCTACCTCGTCGCGTACGTTTACGGACGCGGGCCGACGCCGATCTGAGTGAGCTCCGTCGCGATCCGCGCGAGCATCGCCACCCGCTCCCCCAGCGACGCGAACCGCGGATCATCGGTCTGCTTGCGCACGAACCGCGCGTAGATCTGCTGGATGACCACCGCCAGCTTGAACACCGCGAAGACCTCGTAAACCGCGATGTTGTCGAGTGACTGCCCCGAGCGCTGCGCGTAACGATCGAGGATCTCCTCGCGATCGAACCAGTCCCGCCGCTTCGTGACGCTGGGGATGGCGTCGTGGCCGACCGCGGCGTGAATCCAGTAGCAAAGCAGGATGCCGACATCGACCAGCGGATCGCCGATCGCGCTCATCTCCCAGTCGAACACTCCGACGAGGCGCGTCGGATCGCTTACATCGAGCATCACGTTGTCGAGCTTGTAGTCGCCATGCACGAGCGTCGGCCGCGCGGGATCGTCCGGAATCCGCGACTCCAGCCAGGCCGCGAGCGCCTCCATCTCCGGCACGTCGCTGGTCTTCGAGCCATGCCAGCGCTCCGTCCAGCCGCGGATCTGCCGCGCGACGAAGCCCGCTGGTTTGCCGAGGGCGTCGAGTCCGTGCGAAGAAATGTCGATGGCGTGCAGATCGGCGAGCGTGTCGATGACGCTTCCGCTGATCGCACCGCGCAAGGGCTCGATGCCGGGCGGCTCGTCGGCGCGGATGACGATGCCGCGGCGTCGCTCCATCACGTAAAAAACGCTGCCGATGATCGACGTGTCCGCGCAAAGCAGGTACGGCTTCGGCGCGAGAGGAAAGTGCGGATGCACGGCCTGCAGCACGCGGCACTCGCGAGCCATGTCGTGCGCGCGCGGCGGAACAGGACCGAACGGCGGCCGGCGCAGGACCATCTCCTGATCGCCGAACGCGATGTCGTAGGTGAGGTTCGAATGGCCGCCCGGGAACTGCGTGACGGTCATCTCGCCGGTGACGCCGAGCTCTTCTCGCAGATACGCGGCCAGCTTTTCCCAGTCGAGCTGCTCGCTCTCTCGGACAGGGCGGGTGTCGTTCATTTCACCCTCAGCACGCGTCGCACGAGGCCCGGCAGGAATCGCCGCAGCAGCACGGCGTGGATCTCTTTCCCACCGACGCGAACCTCCGCTTTCTTCTTCGCCACCGCGTCGATGATGCGCAGCGCAGCGTCTTCCGCTCGCATGGCTTTGGCGTGTGTCTCATCGGTCTTGCCGTAAGCGGAGCCGTCGCCGCGCAGCGCGTTCTGCGAGACGTTCGTCCGCACGTAACCCGGCACGACCATGGTGATGACGATGCCGTCTTTCGCCGTTTCCGCGCGGAGCGTCTCGAAGAATCCGTGGAGTGCATGTTTCGACGCGGAATACGCCGACCGCATGGGGACGCCGACGTAGCCGATCACGCTGCTGATTGGCACCATGTGTCCCGATCGCCGCACGATCATCGACGGCAGCACGGCCTTGGTCAGCGCGATCGTGCCGAAGTAGTTGAGGTCCATGATCGCGCGGTCGGTGCTGAGATCCGTTTCCACGACCGTCGATCGCTGACTCACCCCGCCACTGTGCACGAGGATGTCCACATGGCCGACGCTCGCCGCCGCGGCGTTGATGGCGATGGTGTCGCGCAGATCGAGCGACAGGACGCGATGTCGCTCCGGATTCGCGCAGAGTGCGCGGACGCGCTCGAGCTCCGTCGCGTTCCGCGCCGATAACACAAGCTGCGCGCCTTCGCGGCTCCAGGCGATGGCGAGCGCTTCGCCGATGCCCGAGGAGGCGCCGGTGATCCAGATGATCTGATCGCGAAATCTCATATCTGGACTGCGGCGGCAGAGCCGCCGCTCTCACTCCCGGCGGCAAAGCCGCCGGGCCGCGGCTCTGCCGCGGCAAGCCAGAGCGGTGGCTTTGCCACCGCACTCCAGAGCTGAGCTTTCATTTCAAAACCTTCCTCGCTATCACCATCCGATGCACTTCCGACGGTCCGTCGTAAATCCGGAAGGCCCTCGCCTCTCTGTAAAAATGCTCGAGCGGCAGGTAGGTCGTGTAGCCCAGCCCGCCGCAGATCTGAATCGCGCGATCGATCACCCGATTGATCGCCTCGGCCACGAACACCTTGCAGATCGACGACTCCTGGCGGATGTCGCTCCCCTGCTCGTGCTTCCAGGCGGCCTCCATCACCATCAGCCGCGAGGCGTGCAGGTCGATCTCCGAGTCGGCGATCATGTGTTGAATGGCCTCGTGCTGGGCGAGCGTTTTCCCGAACGCCTCCCGGTCCTTCGCCCGCGCGATGGCGATCTCCTGACTCCGTTGCGCGGCGCCGAGCCAGCGCATGCAGTGCGTCAGTCGCGCCGGGCCGAGACGAACCTGCGCGAGCTTGAATCCGTCGCCGATCTCTCCGACGATCGCATCGTCGGGCACACGAACGTTCCGATACTCGACCTCGCAGTGGCCGCCGACGCCATGACCGCCCATCGTCGGCGTCATCCGTACGACGCGATAGCCGGGCGTGTCCGCCGGCACGATGAACATCGTCGTCTGCTTGTGCCGCGGCGCCTCGGGATCGGTGACGGCCATCGTTACCGCGAACGACGCACCCATCGCGCCCGTGGTGAACCATTTGTCGCCCGTGATCTCCCAACCCCCATCGACGCGCGTGGCCCGAGTGCGCATCATCGTCGGATCGGAGCCCGCGCCCGGCGCGGGCTCCGTCATCGCGAAGCAGGAGCGGATCTTCCCTTCGATCAGCGGCCGCAGCCAGCGCTCCTTCTGCTCATCGTTCGCAAAGTGCGCAAGCAGGTGCATGTTCCCCTCATCCGGCGCGGAACAATGCAGCGCGAGTGCGCCGAGGAAACTGCGGCCGGCCTGTTCGAAGAGGACGCACATCGCCACCGTGCCCAGCCCGAGACCGCCGTACTCAGGCGGCAACTGCGGTCCGTAGATGCCGAGCTGCCGCGCCTTCGCCCGCAACTGCGCGATGACATCCTCGGCGATCTCTTCCGCTTCGACAGGAATCACTTCATCGCGCACGAATGCCGCGACGCGATCGCGCAGTTCGACGAGTTGCGGGTCGAGCTCGAAGTTCATTGCAGGTTCTCGAAAATCGTGGCCGCGCCCTGCCCGCCGCCCACGCACATGGTGACCATGCCGTAGCGCGAGCCGCGGCGGCGCATCTCGCCGAGGAGCTGCACGGTGAGCTTCGCGCCCGATGCGCCGAGGGGGTGGCCGAGGGCGACCGCGCCGCCGTTGACGTTGACGCGCTCCTGGTCGATGCCCAGCTCGCGCATGACCGCGAGCGCCTGGCAGGCGAAGGCTTCGTTCAACTCGATGAGATCGATGTCTTCGAGTCGCAGTCCGGCGCGCTTCAACGCCTTCGGCACCGCGACCACGGGACCCATGCCCATGATCTCCGGCCCGACGCCGCCGACGGCGTACGTAACGAGTCGCGCCAGCGGCTTCAGCCCGAGCTCCTCCGCCCGTTTGCGCGACATCACGATCACCGCGGCTGCGCCGTCCGAGGTCTGGCTGGAGTTGCCCGCGGTGACGACGCCCTTTGCGTGAAATACGGGCTTCAGCTTCGCGAGCGCTTCCGTTGTCGTGTCCGCGCGCGGGCCTTCGTCCTTGTCGAAGGTGAAGCGCTGCGAGCTTTCCGCGTCGACGATCTCGACGTCCAGCGGCACGATGCCGTCATCGGCGAACTTCCCGTCGTTCTGCGCGGCGAGCGCGCGCTGATGACTGCGGAACGCGAACGCGTCGGCGTCTTCGCGCGAGACGTTGTACTTCCGCGCGACGTTCTCCGCGGTCAGCCCCATGCTCAGATAAACCTCGGGCCGATGCTCGACGAGATGCGGATTCGGGCGGAAGCGGTTGTTGCCGCGGACCATGCTCATCGACTCCGTGCCGCCGGCGATGATCTGGTCGGCCATGCCGGCCATGATCCGTTCCGCGGCCATGGCGATGGTTTGCGATCCGGAGGAACAGAAGCGGTTCACGGTCGCGGCGGGAACGCTGTCGGGGAGTCCGGCGCGCAGCGAGGCGATCCGGGCGACGTTCATCCCCGATTCTCCTTCGGGAGTCGCGCAGCCGATGATCACGTCGTCGATTTCTTCGGCGCTGACCTGCGGCGTCTTCGCGAGCAGTGCGCGGATGACTTCCGCGGCCATGTCGTCCGGCCGCGTGGTGCGCAAGGAACCTTTTGGCGCTTTTCCGACCGCGGTGCGCAGGCCGGCAACGATGACTGCTTCGTTCATCTTCAGGTCTCCTTGAAAAGAATGCAGGTAGCGGTGCCGTGCGCGTAGAGCTTGCCGTTCGCATCGACGATGCGGCCTTCCGCGGTGGCCGTTCGCGATCCGGCGTGAATGACATTGCCGGTGCAGGTCAGCAGCCCGGCCTGACGGGTGATGGCGCGGACGAAATTGATCTTCATTTCCAGGGTCGTGAAGATCTTGCCCGCGGGCATGGCCGTGACGACCGCGCACGCGAGCGCGCTGTCGAGGAGCGTGGCCGCGAACCCGCCGTGCGCGATGCCGAGGCCGTTTTCGTGCTCAGGCCGCACCTCGCCGACGATGGTCACGCGGCCCTGCTCCACTTCGGTCATGCGCATTCCGAGCAGCCGGGCCATCGGCGCACCGGCGATCTCGCCGTTGGCGACGCGGCGCATGTAGTCGAGTCCGGAGAGGCCGTCTTTCATGGTGTTTGTCGTGTCATCCCGAGCGAAGTCGAGGGACCTGGAGCTCGGGTGGTGGCACGCCTCTCGATCCACCCGGCCACCAGGTCCCTCGACTTCGCTCGGGATGACATCAATTAATTCCTCAACGGTTTCCCACTCTGCAGCATGTACTGAATCCGCTCCATCGTCTTCGGTTGCGCGAGCAACTCCACGAACACTTCGCGCTCGAGATCGAGAAAGTGCTGTTCGTCGACCCATTGCCCGGCGGACAGATCGCCGCCGCACAGCACGTGGGCGAGCTTGCCGCTGAGGAACGCGTCGTATTCGCTGATGTAGCCGCCCTGCTGCAGCACGTAAATGCTGGCCTTGACCGCGGCGCGCACGTCGCGGCCCGCGGCGTAGCAGTTGCGATCGCGATTCGGTGGCACGTAATCGTCCGCGAGGGCGAGCACTTCCTGTTTCGCCTCGTGCAGCAGGTGATCGCGATTCATGACGATGCGATCGGTGTCGCTCAGGAAACCGAACGACCGCGCCTCCGCGGCACTCGATGACACCTTCGCCGCACCGACGACCTGCATCAAGTCGCCGATGATCGGGACGGCGTCGACGGGCACTTTCTTCATCGCGCGGCGAACCATTTCCTTGCACCCGCCGGCGCCCGGAATCAGTCCGACTCCGACTTCGACGAGCCCCATGTACGTTTCCGCGGCCGCGACGATGCGTGCGCCGGCCATCGCCACCTCCGCACCGCCACCCAGCGTGCGCCCGAACGGCGCGGTCACGACCGGCTTCGCGCAGAAGCGGACGCGCATCAGCGCATCCTGCATGCCTTTCACGGCATCGTTCGGATCGCCGGCCAGGCCGCCGGCGAGATTCGCGCCGACGCAGAAATCGCCGCCGTCGTTGCCGATGACCAGGCCCTTCCAGTTGCCGCGTTCCACTTCGTCGACGGAGTCGTTCAGCATCTGCCGGATGTCGCCGTCGAGCGTGTTCATCTTCGTGTGGAACTCGAGGCACAACACGCCGTCGCCGAGGTCGCGCAGGCTCGCGCCTTTGTTCTCTTTGACGACCGGCTGGTCCTTGATGCTGATTGCGCGCGGATCTTTCGGAATCGCGACGTACGACTTCGACGCGGGGTCGTACACCGAGCCGTCGCGATAAAACGACTCGTTGCCGGCGGCGAGCATTTCCTTCACCCAAGGCGCGACTTCGACGCCGTGCGCTTCCATCGCACCGGCGGTTCCCTCGACGCCGAGCGCATCCCACAGTTCGAAGGGTCCGAGGTCGTGCGAGAAGCCCCAGCGCACGGCGCTGTCGATGCTCACCAGATCGTCGCTGATCTCCGGCACGCGCCGCGCCGCGTAGCCGAACGCGTTGTAAACGACGTGACGCGCGAGGTTGCCGGCCTTGTCGGTCTGCTGCAGCACGAACTGCAATCGCTCCGGCAGCTTCTTGATCTTCGACGCTTCGGCCAGCGAGCGGATCTCCGGCTCGCGCCGCTCGCGATACTCGCCCGTCTCCAGGTCGAGAGTCTGAATGCTCTTGCGATCCTTCTTGTAGAAGCCCTGCTGGGTCTTGTCGCCGAGGCGGCCTTTTTCTTTCTGCGTGGCGAACAGGTTCTGCAGGCGCGGCGACATGAGCACGTCGCGCGACTCGTCCCCTTCGATCAGCTCGTACAGATTCGTCGCGACGGAGCTCGAAACATCGAGGCCGACCAGATCCTGCAAGCGGA
Source organism: uncultured Acidobacteriota bacterium (assembly GCA_963822445.1). Lineage (GTDB taxonomy): Bacteria > Acidobacteriota > Thermoanaerobaculia > Gp7-AA8 > Gp7-AA8 > QHVT01. The sequence goes on from CAWGHO010000001.1 coordinate 738,241, forward strand.
ACGAGGCCGTTTTCGGCCGCCCGATGAGCGGACCGACGATCGCGTCGGTCTCTTCGATCGTGTAGCCATGCTCGAGCGCGAAATCGGTCACCTGCGCGCCGCCGATCGAGGCCAGGCGGTTGGCGATGAAGTTCGGCGTGTCCTTGCAGAGCACGACCGACTTGCCGAGGCGGTGCTCGGCGAACTCGCGAACGAACGCGACGACGTCGGGCGACGTCCGCGGCGTCGGAATGACTTCGAGCAATTTCATGTACCGCGGCGGATTGAAAAAGTGCGTGCCGAGGAAGTGCTTCTGAAAGTCTTCGGAGGCCTGCGATGCGATCTGCGAGATGGGCAGCCCTGAGGTGTTGCTGGAGATGATGCTGTTCGGCTTGCGCAGACGATCGATGCGCGCGACGAGCTCGCGCTTGGCGTCGAGGTTCTCGATGATGGCCTCGATGATCCAGTCCCCCTCGGCCAGCCACTCTTCGTGTTCGTCGAGCTTGCCGGCAGTGATGAGGTACGCGGTTTCGGGAGTGTGAAACGGCGGCGGCTTGTGCGCTTTGATCTTGTTGAGCGGAGGCTCGATGACGTCGAGGAGGTAGACCGGAATCCCGGCATTTGCGAAATGGGCGGCGATGCCTCCACCCATCGTGCCGGAGCCGATGACGACGGCGCGCGCGATCGTTCTAGGCATGAGGAACCACCGGGAGGCCTCCGGCGGGCCGGCACGGCCGGCAGCGCTGGTGTTGGCGATTTTGCTCAGACAATCGTCCCTCCTCCATCGACTACGACCGTATGACCGGTGATGTAGCTGGAAGCGTCAGAAGCCAGGAACACGGCCACACCTTTCAGCTCACCGGGATCACCCACCCGTCCGATCGGATTGCGGCGTTGAATCTCCGGCTCGACGTGCTTGATGACTGGATCGGCCAGACGCGAGTGAAAGAAGCCGGGGGCGATGGCGTTGACGCGGATTCCGCTCGGACCCCAGGTCGCGGCGAGCTCGCGGGTGAGGCCGATCAGCGCGGACTTGCTCGCCACGTAACCGGCGAAATGTGGGCCGTGCGTCGCCGAACGCAGACCGGCGACCGAAGCGATGTTGATGATCACGCCGGACTTCGCTTCGAGCATCACCCGTCCGGCGGCCTGGGCGAAGAGGAACGCGCCGGTGAGATTCGTGTCGAGCACGCTCTTCCACTTTTCGAGCGACATCGTCTCCGGCCGCTCGCCCCAGGAAATGCCGGCGTTGTTGATGAGGATGTCGATGCGGCCGTAGATCGCGACCGTGTCTTTGACCACGCTCTCGACCTGCTGCGGATCGGTGACGTCGCAGACCCGCCCTTCGACGCGATAACCGCGGCCGCGCAGTTCCTCGAGCGTCGGCGTCAGCCACTGCTCGCGTCGCGCGCAAAGCATCAGCGCCGCGCCGGCCTCCGCCAGTCCTTCGGCGAATTCCTGGCCGAGGCCGCGCGAGCCTCCGGTGATGATCGCGACGCGGTTGGAAAGGTCGAAGAGCTCCTGGACTGGCCTCATCGAGGCCGGATCATCGCACTGATTCAGCGCCTTGCGTCATTGGCCCGTTCAATCAGCGTTTCGAGCGGTTTTTCGACCCGCTCGGCCATGACGTCGTACCCGCGGGCATTCGGGTGGATCTCGTCGCTCTTCAAGGTCTGGTTGCTGAGGATTCCGTCCATGAGGTCGGGGATCAGCAGACATTTCGTGTCATCGGCGACGCGCTCGTACATCGACTCGTAACTCGGGCCGAGGCTGGGAAACCGGAAGCCGAGCAGGACCACCATCGCTCCCTGCTGCTGGATTCGGCGCACGATCGCGCGCAGATTCCGCTCCGTGTCGGCGATGGGCATGCGACGGAGAAAGTCGTTGCCGCCGAGGCCGACGATGACGATTCGCGGGTCGTGGGCGATGACGTCGGATTCGATCCGCGCCAACGCGGACTCGGTCGTATCGCCGCTCACGCCGGCGTTGAGAATCTCGACGCCGGCGCGCTGGGCTAGTCGCGATGGGTAATCCTCGCCCGCGCCTGCGCCGACTCCCGAGGTGAGTGAGTCTCCGAACGCGATGACGGCGGTGCCGCGGGAGTCGAGATTGGTGACCTTGCCGCCCGGCCAGAACAGCAGGACGAGTGCGATCACGACCGCGCCGAGGCCGGCGCCGATGGCGAGCGGTGGAGGCCGGCGCACCGGCGGACTCGGACGCTTCGGCGCGGCTTTCAGTTGGCCGGCTCCGGTTTATTGATCTGCGCCGCGAGCCGCATCGCATTCCGGCGGCCGGGCGCATCGCGAAGGACGAGGTTCAACTCGGCGATCGCGTCCTCCTTCTTCCCGTTCTCGAGCAGCAACTCCGCGAGCAGCTCGCGCGCGGGAACGATCGCGCCGGGAGTGACCGGGTGCTTGTCCGTGGAAGCCTCGAGATCCGCCGCGGTGCGCATCAGCTTGAGGGCCTGTTCGTCGTTTCGTTCCGCGCGTGCAAGCCACGCGGCGACGGCGAGGCGCTGCACTTCGACCTGATCGGCCCAGTAGGTGTTTTTCTGATCGATCAGCGTCTCGCGGATGGCGGCCAGCCTGCGCAGCGCTTCGCGGGCGACAGGAATCTGTCCCGATCGCGCCGCACCGATGCCGCGAGCGAAATGGATGTTGGCCTCGGCATACGGAACCTTGTCCCACTTGACCACGCCCGGCACGGTGAGCGCGGCCGCTTCTTTCCACTGACGGCGCTCGAGTGCGTAACGTCCCGGCACCGCGCTCACGGCGAAGGCCGCGGCGAACTGCGCGGGATTGTCGATCTTGGTGACCGCCGCGAGCTTCTCTGTGAGCTTCCGCGCGTCGTCGATCTTGCCTTGCTGCAGGTAGGCGTAGACGAGGTAGTCGATGGCGTGCAACTCGTCGAAGGAGGCCGCGCCGGGCATGAACGTCGAGACGTAGTTGCGTGCTTTTTCGGCCGAGGCGAGATTCGAAGCGATCGATTCGTCCCAGAGTCCGAGGCGCGTGAAGATGTGCGAGGGCATGTGCAGCGCGTGCGGAGAGCCGGGCGCGAGCTTCGCGTAAACGCGCGCGGCGGGAAGTGCCAGTGCGGCGAGCTCGGGGTAGTCGAAGCTGTGAATGAGGTAGTGCGCGACGCCCGGATGCTCCGGCTCCTGAGGCAGTACGCGATTGAGAATCTCCGCGGCCTTCTTCTGATGGGCGTAGGTCTTGTCGCTCGGCTGGGCGATGCCGAGGAGCGCCAAGGCGTGGAAGATCGCCGCTTCGCGATCTTTCGGATGATCGCCCTCGAGCGCAGCCATCGCTTTCTCATACGCGGTCATTCGCGACTTGTGATCGAGCTTGTCCGAGTCGGCGTAGAACGTGGCGATCGCGGCGATGAAGGTCTTCTCGCGATCGGTTTTCGCGCCGACCTTGATCGCGCGCTCGGCTGCTTCCCGGCCCGTCTTCAGTTCATCCGGCGTGGGCGGGGCCCAGATCGGATGGAGATTGGACATGGCCACTCCCCACCAGGCCATGCCGCAATCGGCGTCGGCCGCTGCGGCCCGGCGAAAGGACTTCTCGGCCTCCGCGTACCAGAACGAGTGAATGAGCGCGACTCCGCGATCGATCTCCTTGCGTGCCGCCTCGTTGCACGACGTCTCGATGTGGGCCTTTCCGATGTTGCCGAGGTCCGGGGCAGCGTGATCGTGATCGTCGTGGGAATGACCCTGCGCGAAGAGGGAGAGCGGGGCGGAAAGTACGAGCGCGAGCAGCGTGCGCATGACGGGCCTCCTTTGTTGCGAGGGGAAAGTCTAGCGCCGAAACGCGGGCGGAAATCAAAATCCGGTAGGGGAAACGCGGAGTGAAGACCCTCCTATCCAGAGAGGGAATCAGACATGCGTCCGTTTGTCGTTGGGTTGATCTTCATCGCCACTGCCCTTCCACTGTTTGCCCAGCCAGCCACTCCCCCGGCGCCGACATTTCCCAAGCCGCTGGTCGACTCCGTAAAAATCGAGCGTGACGCCACGGCATTCTTCGTGATCGACGGCGGCGGGCTCGTTGCCGGGCTGGCCGGTCAACGGGTCAGGGACAACATCTGCTTTCCCGAGCGCAAAGACGCGCCGTCGTTCTCGTTCGACACCACGATCCGGCAGGGCTGGACGGTGCGTCTCGTGCCGCAGGATCCCGCCGATCTCGCGCCCGGATGCCACAACCTTCAGTGCTCGCGGACGCTGCAGCAACTGAAAGCCAATGACCTCTGCGATCTCTCGCCGGCCGGGTCGGGGCCGTGCATCACCTCGACGAGAGCACTCGGCGCCTGCTTCGGTCCCGAATGCGACGCCCTGCGCGCCAACTGCAAGCTCGAGGGCAATCCGCGGACCTGCACGCTCGCGGTGGAAGACATCAAGGCAGCGTGTGACTCCAGGCGTTGCGGCACGGCCAAACCAATCCTCTTCCCTGACCGCCAGCTGGAACCGGGCGAACGAGCCTCGGTTTCGTTCCCGCCGGAATCTCTGGGAAAACCGCCATACCACTTCATCGTCGAGGGAGAGAACGGCGAGGTCTACGAGGTCACCGTCGCGAACGGCGGAGCGGCGTGCACGGACCTGATCCCGGAGACCACCACCGTCGAAGAAGTGGTGGTCATCCCTCTCGACAACACCGGCGTGGCGAGCTGGCTTTATCTCAACCCGATCAACCCGGCATGCATGACCTGCGACAACAGCGCGATGCGCCCGCTCGCGTTCGAAAACCGCACCAGCGACCGGTCCTTCAGTGTCTCGATCGACTTCCCCGCCGCGGTCAGCCCGGCGCTGTTCGGCGAAGGCTGCAAGATCGACAAGGTCTGCAAGATCTCCCGGACGATTCCGCCGAACAACGCCACGATCTTCGACAAGAACGTCCTCGAGCTCGTGCCCAAGGGAACGCTGCTGAAATTCAAGGTGGCCTTTTCCGACGAGGTGGACAAAGTCTCCAACGCGACCGCGTACCTGAGAGTCTCGTCGGCCGACATCGAGGATCCGCCGGACGCGCTGGACACGAAGTTCGCGACGAAACTCGGTGCGGCGCTCGATCCCTTCATCGCCGCGGTTCCGGACAAGTTCACCGACGTGGACGCGAACGGACTGGACGACGTGACCGGTTTCAAGCCTTGCTATCCCCCCGCAACGCCCGACAAGTTCGCGAAGGACGCGGAGCCCGCACTCTGCGTCGGCAACCGCGTCTACGGGGGCAAGTACGCGCGGCACTACACCGGCCTGGCCCGGATCGACCTGGCGAAGACGCTGGGCCGGCGCGCCGACATCAGCGCCTCGGTGAACTACCGCACCAGCGATTTCGGTGTCGACGATGGCAACGTCGTGAAGTTGAGCGAGTACGGCATCAACGTATTCGGCACGAACGGGATCCACTTCCGCTTCGGCAGGACCACGTGGGCCAATCCCGCGAACTCGATCTCCATCTTCGAGAAGGGCGACGGCTATCGCTTCAACTACAAGTACGGCTCGATCACGCATGTCGTGAAACGCGAGAGTGCCAAGTCGCTGGCCGACGCCGACAACGATGACAGCCGCTCGATCATCGGACAGCTGAAATCGATCCCGCTCAATCGCTGGCGCGGAAAGCCGAGCAATGTCCCCTTCTTCCGCGGATTGAAGCTCCTCGACGTGACGGCGGTCCGCGGCGAAGACAAGCTCAGTCACGTGTACCGGACGCTCGGTGCCGAGGTGTTCTACACCTTCAGAAGCCCGGAGAAGTATCCGTGGCTGGGAACGCTGACTGGAAGTGCCGCGGCATTCAAGAGCTCGCGCCACGCCACGACGACCACCGTGATTCTGCCTCGCCACGGCGAAGGCTGGGTGGGCTTGTTCACCGCGACCTGGATCGGCAAGACGCAAAAAGCGCCGGCAGGCGGTTTCGAACCGGTCCGCAGTTACACCGTGCAGTTCGGAAAGGGCTCCTCTGACGACACCGACACGGAAGACAAGAGCGAGGACTACATCGGCGAGGCGCCTACGTTTTCCGGCGACACGCTGTTGATGTCGACCTTTGCCAGCAAGATCAACGCGAAGGGAAACACAATCCTCCAACCGAGCCTGGCCAACAAGCGCTACCTCGGCCTGCAGATCGTCGACAACACCTGGTCCCCGCTCGAGGAACTGGCCAAGGCCTTCCGTGTGGAAGCGGCGGTGAACAGCAAATCGACGACGCTGCGGATCCGGCAGTACAAGTTCGGCAGGCCGGTCTACGCGACCACTGAAAGCCGCGATGCGGTTAGCGAGTTTTCGGTGGAGTTCGCGATTGAAGTCCCGAAAGGCGTTCGAGTGACCGCAGGTACCGGCTACATGCACACCGGCAAGGGAATCGAGCCGGTGATCGAGAACGATGCCTGGGTGGTCTCGGCCGGTGTCTCGCTGACTCTCTAAAACGAAACGACGATCGACAACAGGAGGAATCATGGCGGCACGACGACGGGCCCGGAAATCTTCACCACGTTCACGGATGCTGGTTACAGCCGAGGAACATCCGGCACCCACGATTGCCCTCGCCGGCACGGACGGCAGCACGCCGAAGCTCGATGCGATGCCGGATCCGCTCGACTTCCGCGATCAGCTTTTCGCGCCGACGCTCGTCGAGGTCCCGCGCCGGATCACGCTCGATTCGTATCGTGCGGCGGGTGTGCCGATCCTCAACCAGGGAAGCGAGGGCGCCTGCACCGGCTTCGGCCTCGCCACCGTCGCGCACTACCTCCTGTTGCGCCGCACCCAGGACGCCGATCGCGTACGAGTGAGCTCGCGCATGCTTTACGAGATGGCCAAGCGCTACGACGAATGGCCGGGAGAAAACTACAGCGGCTCGAGCGCGCGCGGTGCGATGAAGGGGTGGCACAAGCACGGAGTCTGCAGCGAAGACATCTGGCCCTACAACCCGGCCGACCCCGATCGCCGGTTCACGACGACGCGCGCCGGGGACGCGGTGAATCGGCCGCTCGGTGCCTACTACCGCGTCAACCACAAGGACCTCATCGCGATGCATTCCGCGATCGCGGAGGTGGGCATCCTCTACGCTACGGGCGTAGTCCACGAAGGCTGGAACAACATCGACGAGGAAGGGGTGATCCCCTTCCCCAACAAACGCCTCGGCGGCCACGCCTTCGCCATCGTTGCCTACGATGACCGCGGCTTCTGGATCCAGAACTCGTGGGGTCCGGCCTGGGGACGTGACGGATTCGCGCTGATCACCTATGACGACTGGCTGGCCAACAGCACCGACGTCTGGGTTGCCCGTCTCGGTGCGCCGGTGAAACTTCGATTTGCAGCCGCGGTCGCGACAGCCATCTCCAGCGTCGCCAAGTCCTCGGACACGTACGCGTTCTGCGAGCTGCGGCCGCACATCGTCAGTCTCGGCAACGACGGCCGATTCCGCACCAGTGGGACCTTCGGCACGGACGAACAGGACGTCCAGGACATCCTCGCCAAGGACTATCCGAAGATCACGAAGGACTGGAAGACGAAACGGGTATTGCTGTACGCGCACGGAGGCCTGGTCGGCGAAGACGGCGCCATTCAGCGCGTTGCCGAATACCGCGCGGCGCTTCTGAAAAACGAGGTCTATCCGCTGAGCTTCATCTGGAAAACCGACTACTGGACGACGTTGAAGAATGTCCTCAACGACGCCGCCAACCGTCGCCGGCCGGAAGGGTTCATCGACAGTACCAAGGACTTTCTCCTCGACCGCCTCGATGACGCGCTCGAGCCGCTGGCCCGCGCGCTCACCGGCAAGCTCCAGTGGGATGAGATGAAGGAGAACGCCCTCCGTTCCACGACCACGAAAGAGGGTGGACTCGGAATCACCGCGAAGCTCCTCTCGAAGCTGGTGGTCAAGGACGGCGCCGAGATCCACCTGGTCGCGCACAGCGCGGGAGCCATTCTCTTCGCTCCTCTCATCCAGGTTCTCACCAAACTCGGGCTGAAAATCGCCAGTTGCACGTTATGGGCTCCCGCGCTGACCGTCGAGCTCTTCAAGGAGACCTACCTGCCTGCCATCCGAGCCGGCGCAATCAAGAAATTCACGCTCTTCACGCTCACCGATGAAGCCGAGCAGGACGATCACTGCGCGCACGTCTACCACAAGTCCCTTCTCTACCTCGTCAGCAACGCATTCGAGAGCCGCGTACGCATCCCGATCTTCCGCGATGGCGTGCCGATCCTCGGCATGGAGAAGTTCATCCGCAAGGACCCCGAGCTGACGAAACTCTTCAAGCTGGCGAAGGCCGAATGGATCATGTCGCCGAATGCGGAGGTAGGCACGGATCGTCACTCGACCTCGAGCTCACACGGCGGGTTCGATGACGATGGCCCGACCGTCCGCTCGACGCTCAACCGGATCATCGGCGCGCCGCAGGAGCCGGCCATCGCGACCATTCCGAAATTCGCTCGCACCGCGTCGTCCATGCGCGACACGCGGGCCCAGCTGGCGCGGGTGGGAGGGGCGGAGCAGTAGGCGCTAGCGCCAAAACGAAACGAGCCGCCTTTCGGCGGCTCGTTTGAGTTTGGGTCTTTTTGGTGGAGCTGGACGGGATCGAACCGACGACCTCCTCATTGCGAACGAGGCGCTCTCCCAACTGAGCTACAGCCCCACTTTCGTGGAAAGTACCGCTGCTAACGCGCGCGGATTCTAAGTTTCTTCCCGCCCGTCAAGCAAGCCTCGAGGACCGTACTGCCGCCACGGCCAGGAACGCCGCCAGCAGCATGAGCATCCACTCCGAGAGCGTCGGGATGTCATTTGCCGCGGTTGCGGTGTCATTGTCGAGAATGGTCCCGGTCGCCGATCCGTCAGCGATCGTCGCACCGGTGGGATTGGTCAGAGTAACGTCCACCGTCTCCGCCGGCTCGACCGCGGCGTCGTCGACGACGCTGACGACCACCGATTCCTCGGTATCCCCCGCGAGGAACGTCACCGTACCGCTCGAGGGCGCGTAGTCCGCTCCTGCCGTCGCGTCGCCGCCGCCGGTCGACCACTGCACCGTAACCGTGACCCCGCTCGGCTGCGAAAGCCTGACCGCGAACGTGAGCGCGCCGTTCTCGGAGGCCGTCGCGTCGTCGATCGTGATCGTCGGCGGCGGATCGTCGTTGGTGATCGTGGCGACCGCGCTTCCGTCGAAGATGACGGCGTTGGTGGCGTTCGACAGCGTGACGGTGAACGTTTCGTCGGACTCGAACGTGGCGTCGTTCGCGCCGAGGTTGATTACGATCGTCTGGGTCGTCTCGCCGGGGTTGAATGTCAGCGTTCCGCTGGACGGCGTGTAGTCCGTCGAGCCGTCCGCGGTGCCCGGCGAGTTCGCCCAATCCACCGTGACCGGCACCGCCGAGGCGTTCGACAGCGTGACCGTGAGGCTGATCGTGCCGGCACCTTCGCCGGCCGACGCGTTGTCGATGATGATGTTTGGTGCGGACTCGTCGTCGAAGATCGTGCCCATGCCCGATGGATCGGCGAACGAGGCGTTCACCGCATTGGCGAGATTCACGTTCAGGGTCTCGCTCCCCTCGGTGATGGAGTCGCCGAGGAGTGTCACGTCCACTGTCTGCGTGGTCGTGTTGGGAGCGAAGGTGGCAGTGCCGCTCGCGGCCGTGTAGTCATTGCCCGCGGTTGCTGTGCCGTCGGCGGTCGTCCAGTCGACCGTGATCGTCTGCGAGCTCGGGCTCGAGAGCGTGATCGTGAAGCTGAGGCTCGCCGAGCTCTCCGACGCCGACGGGTTGTCGATCGTGATCGTCGGCGGCTCGTCGTCGTTCGTGATCGTCCCGGTTGCCGTTGCGGCGGAGATCGTGGCGTTGCCGGGGTTGGTCAGCGTCACGGCCATCGTTTCATCGGACTCGAAGATGTTGTCCGCGATGATCGGCACGGTGATCGTGCCGGACAGCATCCCGGCGTTGATCGTGAGCGTGCCGGTGACCGGTGTGAAGTCCACGCCTGACGTGGCGGTAAGGCCGGTGGTGCTGTAGTCGACTGTGATGTTCTGCGCGCTGGGATTCGACAGCGCCACGGTGAAGACGAGACCCGCCGCTGCCTCGGAGGCCGAGGTCGGAATCACCTCGATCGCCGGCTGCGCGTCGTCATTCGTGATCGTGCCCGTCGCAGTTGCCGTGGAGAGCGAGCCGTTCGCGGGATTGGTCAGCGTCACGGTCATCGTCTCGTCGGTTTCGAAGGTGTTGTCGGCGAGGATCGGCACGGTGATCGTGCCGGACAGCAACCCGGCGTTGATCGTGAGCGTCCCGCTGACCGGCGTGAAGTCGACGCCCGAGGTTGCGGTTCCGCCGGTCGTGCTGTAGTCGACGGTGACGTTCTGCGAGCTCGCGTTCGAAAGCGTGACCGTGAACTCGAGGCTTGCCGCTGCCTCGGAGGCCGAGGTGGGGGCAATGGAGATTGCCGGCGCCGCTTCGTCGTCGGTGATCGTGCCCAGACCGGTGCCGTCGAGAATCGACGCCATGGTCGGATTGGACAGAGTCACCTCGAACGTCTCGTTCGGCTCGGTGATCTCGTCGCCGAGAACGCTGACCGGCAGCGGCTTCGACGTCTCCAGAGGTGCGAACGTCAGCGTGCCGCTCGTGGCTGTGTAGTCCGTCCCCGGCGTCGCGGTTCCGCCGCCCGTGGCGTAGTCGACGGTGATCGCGAACGCGCTCGGGTGCGAGAGCGTGACCAGGAACGTCGCCGGCGTACTTCCGACGTCGCCCTCTCCTGCTCCCGCGTCGTCGATGGAGATGACCGGAGGATCATCATCGTCGACGATCGTGCCCGTCCCGCTTCCGTCAGTGATCGTGCCGTCGCTGAGCGTCATCACGACCGTCTCATCGCCCTCATCGATCAGGTCGGACGCCACGAGCACGTTGATCGTCTGCGACACGACACCCGGATCGAAGGTGAGCGTGCCGCTGACCGCCGTGTAGTCATCGGGAGCGGTGGCCGTGCCGTCGCTGCTCGCGTAATTCACGGTCACGGTATTCACGCTGGGATTGGAGAGCGTGACTGTGAACAGGAGAACCGACGTCCCGGCGTCCACTTCAGCCACGCTGGGATCGTCGATCGAGGCCGAGGGCGCAGGATCGTCGTTGGTGATCGTGCCGACGGCCGTCCCGTCGCTGATGGTGGCGTTCACGGGTGAGGTCAGAGTGATGTTGACCGTCTCGTCGCTCTCGAAGGTCGTGTCGCCGAGGATCGGGACGTCGATCGTGGTGGTGAGATTTCCCGCGAGGATGGTGGCCGTTCCGCTCACCGCCGTGTAATCGACGCCTGCCGTCGCGGTCCCGTCGCTCGTCGCGTAATCGACGGTGATCGTGCTCTCGCTCGGATTGGAGAGCGTGACGGTGAACGTCACGTTCGCATCCGCCTCGGACGCGGGAACGTCGGCGATGGTGATCGAGGGAGTGGTGTCGCTGTCGGTCATGGTCACGGTCGCCGTCGACGGCGATCCGGCGATCGCGCCGCCCGTGAAAGTGCCGAGGCTGACGTCGAACGTCTCGTCGATTTCATCGATCGGGTCGTCGGTGATGGTGATGGTGAGCGTCTGCGTGACGACACCCGGGCCGAACGTCAGCGTCTGCGGTGTCGGATCGTAGTCGGTCGTTTCAGCCGTTCCGCCGCCCGGCGTGGCCACCGCGGTGACGGTGCCGTCGCTGCCGCCGGTGCGGTTCACGGTGAGCATGATGCTCGTACCGGCTTCACCGACCAGGTACGTCGCGCTGTCGAACGACAGGACGCCCGGCGTGGTCACCGCCAGCTCCGCGGAAAACTCGGAGGTGTTGTGAAAGGGAGCAATGGCCGTTGCCGTAACGACCTGCCCGGGCCCCGGCGCGTTGGCCAGCGGCGCGTCGAAAGTCGCGTTGCCGCTGCCATCGGTCATGATCACCGCGTCGCCGAGATAGATCGCACCCTCGGGATCGCCCGCGGCGTTGGCAAAGAACTCGAGCGTGAACGTCGTGCTGGGAGTGCTGTTGAGCGTTCCCGTCGCCCGGCCGTTGGGACCGGGATAAAGATACGCGCCGGTGAGTACGGGGAAGTTCTGCAACAGGTTGCCGCCGGTGTCGGGATCGCCGGCGTCGTTCGGAGTGACGCCGGGCAGCGGCAGAAGATCGATGCCGAGGCCGGCGTTCGCGGTGATGCTGTTTCGGGTGATGCGGTTCTTTTGCGAGGTCGGGGCGATGACGACGCCGGAAACCGCGTTGTTGGCGATCAGGTTTCCGGCGCCCGGGGTCGAGCCGCCGATGAAGTTGCCGGTCAGACCGCTGGTGCCGTCGACGAGGATGCCCGCGCCGGCGTTGCCGAGCGGCGTGATCGCGTCCGCGGCGCGACCGATGACGTTCCCCTCGATCCGCACGTCGTTGGTGCTCGTCGCACTGAATCGGATGCCGTTCGCGATGTTGCCCGAGATCACGTTGGCCGTGCCCGCGGCGGTCCCGCCGATGAGGTTGTTCGAGGGACCGCTGCCCGCGATGGCCACGCCGTCGCCGCTGTTCGGGAGCGGCGCCGCGCCGGAAATGTCCGTCCCGATGTAGTTGCCCTGCACGAAATTGGATTGGGCGGCGGAATTGATGCGCACACCGGCCGCACCGTTGCCGGAGAGGATGTTGCGGGTGAATGCAGTCGCACCGCCGACGGTGATGTTCGAGCAGACGTTCAACTGCACGCCGTCCGTGCCGTTCGGGCGAGCCAGCAGGCCGGTGATGTCCGTGCCGATGTGACTCGAAGACACCTGCGTGTTCGAGCCCCAGACGCTGACACCGGCGCCGCCATTGCCGGAGATCACATTCATTGCGCCGGCGAAATCGCCGCCGATCCGCACGCCGAATGAATCGTTCGAGGTGACGACGACGCCGTCGTTACTGTTCGGCAGCGGAACGTTTCCTGTTGCGTCGAGGCCGATGATGTTGCCGGCCAGCGAGGCCCAGCCCGGATCGACGAGCGCCACGCCCGCCGGTCCGTCATTGCCGGAAACGACGTTCGAGCCCATGAGGAAGCGCCCTTCGGAGTAAATCCCCTCCTCAGCATTGCCACGGTCGAGCGTTCCAGTGACGTCGGTTCCGATGTAGTTGCGGTTGATGGAGTGCGCGACGGAGCCCGAGTCGATGAAGATGCCCGCTCGCGCGTTCCCTGAAATGATGTTCCGCTCCGCGGCCGTGTTTCCGCCGACGCGGATGTTGTTGCCGGTGAGGTGCACGCCATCGAGTCCGTTCTCGATGACTGTCGAGCCGTCGCTGCCGAGGCCGATGATGTTGCCTTCGACGAAGGCGAGGATGTGCCGCGTCGGGAGATCGGACAGCACGCCGTGAACGCCATTACCCGAGATGACGTTGTCCTCGGTCAGCGTATGGTCGCCGTTCATCAACACGCCGTGGCGTCCGTTGCCGCGATCGAGGAGACCGGTGATGTCCGTGCCGATGTAATTGCCTCTGATCCACGGCCCGTTTGCGCTCATGGCCGGCGTGCTCAGCTCGGAGTTGATGCCGTCGACGCCGTTCGCGGAGATGATGTTGCGGGCGGTGTCGCCGATCCAGGCCGTGTCGGCGACGTAGATGCCGTGAAGCGTATTCGGGGCCGGCGTCACGCCATCCGGGCGCAGTCCGATGATGCAGCCGTTGATCCGCGTCCAGCCGAAAACGACGATGCCTTCGCCGGTGTTGCCGCCGATGACGCAGTCGATGACGTCGACCGTGGGTGAGGCGACGAAGATGCCGTTCTGAGTCGCGCCGGTTTCGCCGGGAGCACCTGTGACGGCGCCGATGTAACTCCGCTTCACCGTGCCGGTGGTCGAGAAGTAGACCTGGGACTGCGCGGGCCCGGTGATGATCAGCGCATCGATGATCGAGCCGGCCGCCGTGCCGCTGATCTGAAACGTGTTGATCGCTCCTGTCGCCACCACGCGCACGAGCGGCGTTCCCGCGTAACCGGGAACGGTGCTGCCGTCGATGGTGGCGACGTTGGTCAGATGGAGTCCCGCCGTCGCGATCGTGTAGGCGGCGTTGAATCCGATCACGTCCGCATCCGGATTGGAATTCGCCTCGGTCACCGCCGCGCGAAGCGTGCACTGCGCGATCGCATCCGCGCAGATCCCGTCGCCGGGCAGCGCGTCATCGGTATCCGCGGCCGCGTTGACCGTGAAGGTCGCGGCCAGCAGGGGAAAGGAGACGAAGACGATGAAGAGGACGAGGATCGAGCGAACGACCGAACCGGTGGAAATCAGATTGGCTCCCGATGTGGCTGAAGTGGCGCGCCGAGTGTAGGTTTACTCCTCCTGCTCGTCAACGAATCGGGCAGTGAAAAGCGGCGCGAGCATGTTGTCCACCGGGGCGTAATCGTCGGTGAGCACGATCCCTCCCCGCGGGGTCACCGGATGCCCTGCGGCCGCGGCTACGATCGACCGCACTTCGGTCGACGCAACGACGACGAACGTCGATCGCGCACTCTCCACATCTTCCGGCGCCTCGGCGAGCACCGCGACATTGCTCGCGCCGAACACGGACTCCAGAGTCCGCGCGTAAGAGACGAGAAAACGGCCCTTCCCGTAGTCGTCGATCACGTTCGCTGCGAGCACGCCGTCGGGCGCCAGCAGCCGCCGCAGATGCGTGACGAGCTCCCGCGTGGTCAGGTGGTACGGCACGGACAGGTCGTTGAAAGCGTCGATGAAGATCGCGTCGTACTCCTGCCTCGCATGCATCGCGAACCAGCGCGCGTCCTCGTTGATCGTGCGGATGGCCGTCTCGCGCGCGATGCCGAAGAAGCGGTAGGCGACGCGCGTCACCGCCGGATCGATCTCCACCACGTCGATCTCCGCGGTCGGATACTGCTGCTCGATCAGCCGCGGCAGTGTGTATCCGCCGCCGCCGATGAAGAGCACGCGGAAGACGGGCTTCCGCCGCGCGGTCCAGTCGACGACGTCGCGGAAGATGCGCAGGTATTCGTACTCGAGGAACGCCGCATCCTCGGGATCGGAATACGAATGCACGAGATGATCGAGATGCAGCGCGTGCAGCGGCCCGCCGGTGTCGTCCCGGACCGTCCGTTCGACGCGAATCGTGTAGTACTCGCTTTCCTCGAAATGCACGATGCCGGTCGCGCCGAGCTGCATCAGCGGATCCTGATGCGGCGGCTGGATGGCGCCCGGCCACAGCCCGACAGCCGCGAGGGCGACGGCAATCAGCAACACCGCGGCCGCGCGTCCCGCTCGTCCGAAAAGATTCCCGAACAACAGCGCGGTCGCGATGAGCACCGCGGCCGTGCCGATCAAGGTCGCGCGTGTACCGAATCGAGCGATGAGGAAGAAGCCGGTCGTGAATGTGCCCGCGATGGAGCCGAGCGTCGAGAAGGCGTAAATCTTCCCCACCGTGCGACCGGTCGTTGCGAGATCGCGTACGGCGATCTTCACCGCGACGGGGGAGATCATGCCGAGGAAGAACGAGGGGAGAAAAAAGAGGACGAAGGAGAGCAGGACGACGCGCTGAAGAAGAGTCGTCGCGATGCCGTAGTTGGTCAGGAGTCCATCGTCGGCGGCGAGGAAGTCCGTGGCCGGCGCGATGAGCATCGCCGTGATCCCCGCGGCCAGCAGCAACCAGCCCAGCGTCGACTCCGCGGGCCGCCGATCGGCCAGCCAGCCGCCCGCGTACGCACCGGCGCTGATTCCGGCCAGTACGACTCCGATGATGCTCGTCCAGGTGTAGAGCGAGACGCCGACGTACGGCGCGAGCACGCGTCCGGCCACGAGCTCGATGACCAGCGTGCAGAACGACGCGATGAAGACGACGACCGCGGCGCGCACGATGCTCATGGCGCTTCCACGACGAACTCGGCGAAATCGCTCGCCGCTTCTGTGTTGGGAAACACGGCCCTCGCCTCTTCGAGCAGAGGAGCCACGTCGCGATAGCGGGTCGAAAAGTGCGTGAGGATCAGCCGCGAGACGCCCGCGCCTGCCGCGACGCGCGCGGCCTCGGCCGCAGTCGCGTGAAAGCGGTCGTGCGCTTCGACGCGCATGTCATCGCCGTACGTGGCCTCGTGGATGAGCACACCAGCATTCCGCGAGAGCTCTTCCGCGGCCGCGCAAGGCCGCGTGTCGGTGCAGTAGACGATGCGCCGCCCGCGCCGCGAAGGTCCGGTGACGCGAGGATCGTGAGCGCGCTGCAACTCACCCCACTGCGGGCCTTCCGGAATCCCCAGCGCACGCGCCCGTTCCGGATCGAACGTACCGGGACGGTCGTCCTCGATGAGGCAATACGCGAAACAAGGCAGGGTGTGCTCGACGGGCGCGGCCACGACGCTGAATCCCTCACCGCGATACGGCGGCGAGGAGATGCGAACGGGAAAGATCGGATTGTGCTGCGTGGTCCTGAGCGTGGCCTCGAGATACTCGCGCGTCCCCTCGGGGCCGATGAGATCGAGCGGCCGCTCGCGACCATTCATCGACATCGACGCGAGCAGTCCCGGCAACCCGTAAACATGATCGCCATGCAGATGCGTGAGAAAGATCGCCTCGATCGCGCCGCTCCGCACCGGCGCCCGCAACAATTGATGTTGCGTTCCCTCCCCGCAGTCGAAGAGAAGGACCGTCCCATCGAGCACCATCGCCACCGCGGCGACATTGCGCTCCCGCGACGGCGTGCCGGCGGACGTGCCGAGGAAGACGATGCGGAGGTCTTGCATTCGGTTTCGGGGTTACGAGGTTACGGGGTTTCGGGGGGAAAGCCACCTCGGAACCCCGTAACCTCGCAACCCCGAAACCATCACGACACAACGACCCGCCGGGACCGCGACTGCTCGACCTCGGCGTCCCCCGTCGACAACTCCTCCTGCGGGTGCGCGAAGTAGTAGCCCTGCAGGAGGTCGATGCCGAGGTCGCGGCAGGTCTGGTACTCCTCCTCGGTCTCGATCCCTTCGGCGAGCGTCTTCGCGCCGACCTTGTTGCCGAGATCGACCAGCATCTTCACGAGGTCCTGCTTGATCGGCTCGTCGGCGAGCGTGGAGACGAGGCTCTTGGTGATCTTCAGGTAGTCGGGCGACAGGGCGGCGATCGCTTCGAGCGACGCGTATCCCGAGCCGGCGTCGTCGATGGCCATCTCGATGCCCTTGGCGCGGAACTCCGCAAGCAGCTCGCGGAACACGGCGTAGTCCTCGATCGCGGCGCGCTCGGTCAGCTCGAAGACGAAGTGGCCGCTGTGCTCCGCGAAGAACGACACCATCTCGTGAATGCGGAACTCCGACTCCCCGAACATCTCCGCCTCGAGATTGAGCAGGAACTTGCGATCGAGCAGATCGACCTGCCGCAGCCGCTTCAGCGCCCCTTCCAGCGCGATCGCCTCGAGCGCCCAGGCCAGTTTGGCCTCGCGGGCGAAGGAGAAGAGCATGTCCGAGTTGCGGAACGACGAGTTGGCGGGGCCGCGCGTGAGGATCTCGTAGCCGAAGACCGCAAGGTTGTGCGCCCAGACGATCGGCTGGAAGAGCGTGGTTACGCGCTTGCGGCGGATGATGTCGCGCAGCTCGCGGATGAGCTGCTTCTTGCGCTGCTGCTCCGCGTCACGCACCGCGTCCGCGGCGGTCTGCATCCCCGTGTAGACCTGGCGCTCCAGACGGATCTGCGGGCGGTAGTCGATGCGCGCCGAGCCGACGAAGAAGCCGATCTGGCCGGCGTGCAGATTGGGGAAGCGCTGCCGCGTCGAGTCGATGAGCTTCTGCCGCAGGTCGTTGGCGACCTTCTCGGAGGCGTTCTCCGCCGACTAGGTCCTGTCCGCGGGTCTCGTGAGAAAACGTAAAAGCTCGAGCCGCCCGTGCGATGGCAGGTCACGATCGCGTTGTGAAACCGCATCGTCGCCTCGGCCGAAATGATCTGGCCGACGTGGCAGAGCAATTCGTCGAAGAACGCCCAGCCGTACTCCGCCTCGATCGCCTTCGAACTGCTCGATGTCGATGAAGACGATGCCGATCTCCCCCTGATCGATGAGGATCTCTTTGACGCGATCGAGCACGATCGGAAGCGTGGGGAGGGCGGTGGCGCGGTCGAGCAGCATCGACTCGAGCGCCGTGCGGCCGGCCTGCACTTCTTCGCTGCGATCTTCGTGGACGCGCGCGAGCACGGTCTGCACGCGCTTGAGGACCTCGTCGCGATCGAACGGCTTGACCAGATAGTCGTCGGCGCCGACCTGCAGACCGGTCAGACGGTCCTTCACGTCGCCGCGGCCGGTGACGAGGATGACGCCGATGTGCGAGGTGCGCTGGACGGTCTTGAGGGCCTGGCAGACTTCCCAGCCGCTTCGCTTCGGCATCATGACGTCGAGCAGCACGACGTCGGGAAGGCGCGTCTGGGCGAGGGCCAGTGCTTCCTCGCCGTCGCGCGCGAGCAGGATCTCGCAGTCCAGCGGCCGGAGAAACATCCGCAGCAGAAGGGCAACTTCTTCGTCATCGTCGGCAATGAGCACGACCGGCGCGGACATACGTTGACTGGGGATGATTGCGGAAAACAGGCCATCTGTCATCCCGAACCGGGTGTGCTAACGTTGCCGGCTCCCCGGTCGGCGGGGAGAGAGCAGGCAATGATCAGATTCGGGACCTCCGGGTGGCGCGGCATCATCGGCGAGGACTTCACGTTCGAGAACGTCCGCATCGCCAGCCAGGGCATCGCCAACTACCTCAAGAAAAGCGGCCAGAAGGGATCGGGCGTCATCGTCGCGTACGACACGCGCTTCCTCTCCGAGAAGTTCGCGTCCGAGGCGGCGAAGATCCTGGCCTTCAACGACATCAAGGCCTTCCTCTGTACGCGCGACGTCCCCACGCCGTGCGCCTCGTTCGAAACGGTCCGGCGCCGCGCCATGGGCGCGATCAACTTCACCGCCTCGCACAATCCTCCCGAATACAACGGCCTGAAGTTCTCGACGCTCGAACGGCGCGCCGGCGCTCCCCGAGATCACCGAAGCAGATCGAGCGCGAGATCCACGCCGTCCAGCAGAAGAACGAGCGCCTCGACGTCTACGAGAAAACGGAGCTGATCGAAGAGATCGACCCGAAAGACCGCTACCTCACCGAGCTGCGGTCAGAAGGTCGACGTCGACGCCATCCGCAAGTCCGGGCTGCGCATCGCCATCGACTCGCTGTACGGCACCTCGCGCGACTACCTCGACTACTTCCTGCTCGAGGCGGGCATCGAGGTGAAGACCATCCACAACTATCGCGACCCCTACTTCGGCGGATTCTCGCCGGAGTGCAGCGAGAAGAATCTCGGCGAGCTGCGCAAGGTCGTCGACCGAGGAGAAATTCGACCTGGGCCTGGCCACGGACGGCGACGCCGACCGCTTCGGCATCATCGACGACCGCAATCGCTTCGTCGCCGCCGAACACGATCCTCGCTCTGCTCGCGGTGTACCTGAAGCGCGATCGCAACATCCCGGGCGGCCTGGCGCGCTCCGTGGCGACGACGCACCTCATCGACGCGATCGCCAGAAGCTCGACGTCCCGCTGTACGAGACGCCGGTCGGCTTCAAGTACATCGGCGAGCTGATTCTCGACAGACAAGATCGCCCTCGGCGGCGAGGAATCGGCCGGCATGTCGATGTACCGCCATCTGCCGGAGAAAGACGGCATCCTGGCCTGCCTGCTCGTGGCGGAGATGGTCGCGCGCACGCGGCAAGAAGATCAGCGAGCTCATCGACGAGATGCACGCGGAGTTCGGCTACTTCTACTCGAAGCGCGTCGACCTCAAGCTCACGCCGCAACTGAAGGAATCGCTGGCCGACGAAACTGGCCAATCCGCCCAAACAGCTCGACGGCATGGCAAGTCCGCGAGCGTGAACACGACCGACGGCGTGAAGCTGATCTTCGACGATAACACCTGGCTGCTGTTCCGCCTCTCGGGCACCGAGCCGGTGGCGCGCATGTACGCCGAGGCGTGCAGCGCCGAAGGACCTGAAGCACTTGCTCGACGTCGGGCCGGAAGTTCGTCGCGCCGTCACGCACTGAGACGCATGAACTATCCGTTTCGAAAAGCTCTTCCTCGTCTGCACCGGTGCGCGCTGCAACGACGAGAAGCATGGCGAGGAGCGCGGGGAATGCATCCGCGAAGAGCTGAAGGGCCACAACAAGAAGCTGGGCCGCAAGCCGACCGTGCGGGTCTGCGCCGTCTCCTGCCTCGACCTCTGCGATCACGGCCCGAACATGGTGGTCGACGGCACGGTTTACTCGCATCTGAACATCGAGAAAGCACGCGCGGCATACGCGGGCGTGATGGGCGACGGGCCGCCGCGGCCTGATCTCGAGCTCGATCGCGCCGAGTTCGAAGCCGGTACATCCGCGGCCGTGAAGCGGACGTAAGCGAGTCATGCGACCGTATCTGGTTCTGATCGCGCTCGTTTCCTTCCGCCTCTCCGCGCAAACCTTCGTCGCTTTTCCGTTCACGCCGTTGGCGGCCAGAGCCTGAAGACCTGGCACGGCCAGGCCGACGTGCAGTGCGCTGAACATCGAGATCAGCGCGCATTGAGCCGCGAGACGGAACTCGCGTCGTGTTTCGCCGATGTACGATCCGCCAGCCGCGGAGCTGGTTCGGCGATCAGTTCGGCGACGGCAACGAGAGCGTGTCGGCGCTATCGGCGGTCGCTGCTCCTGCGCCGCCGTTTCTTCGAGCCGTCGACTCGCGCGGCAGTTCTACGGCGAGGTCGGCACGGGACCGATGTGGGCCAGAAGGCCGAGTTCCCGCGTCCACGTCGCGCTTCAACTTCATCAGCCAGGTCGGTGCGGGAGTGGTGCTGCTGCCGCAGAGTCGCACACCCATCGTGCTCGGCTACCGCTTCGGCCACATCTCGAACGGCGGCTACTCGCCGCGGAATCCCGGGATTGAACGTCTCGTCGCTGGTGATCGGGACGCGCTTCAGAAGCGCCACGTCGCGCCGCCGCTGACGATCATCGGATCGAACGAGACGCCGAGGGCAGCACGACCCCGGACGTTCGTCGCGGATGATCTCCGTCTCCGCCTCGAGCGGCATGTACGACAACGCCGAGCTCGAGGAAGATCCGCGGCCAGAACCGATAGCGCAGGCCGGCCTCGACCGAGGAAGGTCGTCTCGTTGTCGAAGGTCCATCGGATGTCGTCGCCGAATTGATCGTCGAGATTGCCGATGACGACCAACGCCGCGCCGCCGCCCGCGAACGCGCTAAGCTTCGATTGCGGCCGGAAGTGGTAGCGCGCGCTCACGGAGTAGATGTCGAGACCGAGCGTGCCAGGTCGATGGCTCGGCGTTCTCGGGCCGGAGAATGGCCACGGGATTCGATGAACGTCGCCGGCGAGCTGCGTCGAGAAGCGTCGCGTCCAGAAGACCTCCGCCGGTCGCCGAGAAGCCGCGGCTCGTGCGGATGTCGAGCGCGCCGCCGTCGAATCGCCTCGCGGTCATCAGGACGAGATGGCGCACGCCGAGCTCGAAATCGGCGGCAGGCAGCCGCCGAACCACGAGCGAGGCAGGATGAGAACAGCCGCATTTCATTCGAACAGTGTATCCACGTACGCCTGGGGGTCGAAGGGGATCAGATCGTCCGCCGCCTCGCCGACCCCGACGAATTTCACCGGAATGTCGAACTGCCGCATGATCGAGAGGATCACGCCGCCCTTGGCCGTGCCGTCGAGCTTCGTCACCACCATCCCCGTGACCTTCGCCGCCTCCAGGAACGCCGCGGCCTGACTGACGCCGTTCTGGCCGGTCGTGCCGTCGAGAACGAGCAGCGTCTCGTGCGGCGCGCCCGGGCGGTCCTTGTCGATCACGCGATGGATCTTGGAGAGCTCCTGCATGAGGTGCGATTTGTTGTGCAGGCGGCCGGCGGTGTCGATGATGACCACGTCCGCGCCGCGCGATTTCGCGGCCGCGACGGCATCGTGCGCGACGGCGGCCGGATCGGAGCCGGCCTTGTGCTTCACGAGCGGCACGCCGATGCGGTCGGCCCACATCTGCAACTGCTCGATCGCCGCGGCGCGGAACGTGTCCGCCGCGCCGAGGACCACGCTCTTGCCTTCGTTCTTCCAGCGCTGCGCGAGCTTGGCGATGGTGGTGGTCTTGCCGGTGCCGTTCACGCCGACGACGAGGATCACGAACGGCTTGGCGTCGCGAGATGTCGATCGTCGCGGCCTGCCGCTGCGGGATGAGCGCGCGCGTCTCCTCGCGGACGACCTCGCGTGAGGCGGTCCATCGTCGTGATCTGCTCGTCGCGAACGCGCGCTCCACGCGCTCGACGAGCGCCATGGTCAGCTCCGCGCCGACGTCGGCGCCGAGGAGCCCTTCTTCCAGCCCGTCGATGGCGGACTTGATCGATCGGAAGATCGGGAGTCAGCGACTCCTTCACCTTCTCGATGATCTCGGTGTGGGTCATGAACAAGCCGCGTTTCAGCTTGTCGAAGAGGGATTTGTTGGTTCGCATTGGTTTCGGCAGTCTCAAGTCGAGTCTCAGGACGGGTCTCCTTGTTCGCGGGCGGCGATGGCGATCTTCGCTCTGCACCATGTCCCTCGTCGATGGTCAGCGCACCATCTCCTCGTCACGTCGCCGGCATGCGGCTCGAACTCGAGGTCGCGGATGATGCGGCGGTAGGTCTCGCGCAGGGCGCGGGCGCCGAGGCGGTTCTGGCGCGAGGCGTCCCAGGCGATGGCGATCAGCGCACCGCGGGTGATCTGCAGATCGATGCCGAAGCGGCGGAAGTAGTCGCGCGACGTGCGGAAGATCGAGCCTTCCGGCTCGACGAAGATCCTCGCCAGGTCCGCTTCGCCGAGGTCATTCAGCACCACGATCGACTCGAAGCGGGAGACGAACTGCGGCGTCATGCCGTAGCGGAAAAGGTCGTCGTACTTGAGGTAATCGCCGAGGTGGAACGGCAACTCCTCGCGCACTTCGCCCGACGCCGAGACGACGACGACCGGCTTCATCGGCACGACGTCCTGCCCGATCGTGGCGCGGCGCAGCACGCTTTCGTAGAGCTCTTCGAACGCGCCGCCGGCGACGAAGAGGATGTGCGAGGAGTTGATGACGAACGTCCAGCCGTCGGCCTCGAACTCGACGTTCTCGTTCTCCATCAGCGTCAGCAGCGCTTCCTGGGCCACGATGCCGCGCACGTTCGGCTCGCCGCTGACGTTCGCGCGGATCTTGTCCACCTCGTCGATGAAGACGATGCCGCGCTCGACGGCGCGAATGATCTCGTCCGGCGTCGCGCCCGGCCGAGCGTCTTCTTGCGCGTTCTGCGTAGAGGCGGCCGAGGACGACCTTGCCGTAGCCCTGGCGCTCCTCGGCCAGCACGTTCGCGTTGAGGCGGACGACGTTCGCGTAATCGCGCAGGCTCCGGGTCGTGGCGAGGAACTGCTCGACCGCGCGCATGAGCGTGGTCTTGCCCGAGCCCGAGTTGCCGATCAGGAGGATGTTCGGCGCCGGATGCCCGACCAGGTGCTTGACCAGCGCGACCGAGATCTCGCGGATGGCGTCGTCCTGCCCGACGACGGACTTGCGCAGCTCCTCGAAGATGTCCTTCGGGCGGAGGGGGAAATCCATGAAATGCAGGATGCAGAATGCAGAATGCAGAAGCAACCCCTCGGCGCTCTGCATTCTGCGTTCTGCATCTGCATTTCGTCAGGTCACAAACGAAAATCCCACCGCCACGAGCAGCACGACGAGCACCGCCACCGCCACCCACATCGCCTGCACGGTCGGCCGGTGCATGTTCACCGTCTCGCGGCGCTCGCCGAGGAGGTACTGGAGGTATTCGACGCGGGGGTTGATCACGCCGACCTTGTCCTCCAGGTTCGGGTAGACACCTGGTTGATGCCGGGGACGATCATCACGGGGATGAACGTCGCGCCGCCGGTGCGGGTGATGTAGTCGGTGAGCGGTCTCGTTGTGGGGAACGTCGCTGGTCGTCGACCAGGCAGTGATAGACCGTCGTGGCCTGCAGGACCGACAGCGCTTTCTGCACGGGGTCTTCGCGCCGTAGGTCTGCACGACCGACTCCGAGGTCTGGCGCAGCATGCGCTCGTTGAGGTCCGGGACGCGGGTGAAGATGAAGACCGTCTCGCCTTTCGTCAGCGGAAGCTTCTCCGGGCGGCGGTAGATGATCTCTCCGTACTCGTCCCACCACTCGGGACCCTGTTCGGTGGTGAATCCCTCTTCGGCGAGGCGATCCATCAGACGAAGGACGGGATCGCTCCCCTCCGGCGACTCGATCGGCTTCTCAGCTTTGAGCTCTTGCATATTTGTTGACGAGGCGAATCAGGTCCTCGAATTCAAAAGGTTTGCCCATGTAGTCGTCGGCGCCGCAAACGCGCGCCTTCTCGGCGATGTCGCGGTCGCCGGAGACGACGACGTACGGGATGTTCTTCGTTTCGGGCGTCGATTTGAGCGTGCTGCACAACTGCTCGCCGCCCATCCCCTTGATGGTCAGGTCGGCGAAGATCATCGCCGGCTTGCACTTCATGCGCGCGGTCGAGCGCGGCTCTGGCCGTCGGCCACGACGCTGCGACTCGTAGCCGTTGCGCTGCAGGACCAGCGAGATCAGCCGCGCGACCTGCGGGTCATCTTCGACGACGAGGATCACAATGCGCATCCTCAGAAATCGAAGCGCACCCGCACGCCCTTGCGCGCGTGACCCAGCGCCGCGCCGGCGAGCGCGCCGAGCGCCGTTGGCGATCGTGTCCGGCAGCGACGGTGACGCGCGTCGGCAGGTAACTGCTGCCAGAGTACATGGCCCGGCGAAGACGAGCGCCGCCACGAAGGTGATCGTGTAGGTGCGAGCCCGCGGACGCGAGCGGCGAGTCGAGCGCGACGAACGCCAGAAAGCCCCACGGAACGAAGAGGAGCATGTTCGCGATGGCCGGCATCAGCGAAGGCCAGCAGTGCGTCGCGCGAGACGGGCCCGCGTCGACCCGAGCCGAGGACGCGCGCCAGGATGTCGCGGACCGGATGGGCGTCCGGCGGCGTAGGCCTTCCCCGAGAGGAAGTAGAGCAGCGAGGCCATGGCGACGGTGGTCAGCACGAGCAGGGCGAAGGTCACGCCCTTGCGCACCACGATCACGTGAACCTGCCGTTTTCCCATGGCCCGGGATTATGCGACGCATCGTCTCGCGACCGATTGCCAGTTTCATGCACGACTCGGAAGTCGCTAAAATCTCAATAACTTGCACCTATCCCCCTCGGTCCACATCGCCCCGTATCGATAGATCGCCGCCACCGTTGCCGAACGCCTCCTCGCCGCGCGCGGGAAATGACGTTCTGCGCCCCTGGGCAGAGGAGGTGATCGTGCCGTCGCGGGGGATGGCCGAGGCGATCACCGCGGAGGTGCTGGCGCGGGTTCCGGACGGGGTTGCGGCGTTGCAGATCCGTTTCATCGACGAGCTCGCGCGCGCCGTCGTCAACGCTTCCGGGGCAATTCCGCGCGTGGCCACGGACATCGAGCGCCGTCTGGCGATGCGCATGGCCATGCGCAACGTCGACCATCCGCTGATGGAAGGGCCGCGGCGTCGCGGCGATGCTCGAACGGTCCTATCGCGACGTTCGGGACAGCGGCCTGACCCTGCGACCGAGTTCGCGCTCCCGTGCAAAGAGCGGCACGCGCATCAAGGTCGTCATCCGGCGCGCCTGGACGCGAGTACGAGCGTTTGATCGCGTCGTTCGGGGCGATCGATCGCGGCAGATCTGCTCTGCGCGGGCTTCTCGCCGCGGAGTGAAGCCGCAGTTGCTGGCCGGCTTCTACGACATGACCGGAGCGCAGCTGGCGTTTGTGAAGTCGTTTCGCCGCTGGCGGCGGATTTGCGTGCCGACGGACATGCCGTTTGCTGAGAGGTTCTCTGTTCGGAGTGCGGCGGCTCTGCCGACCGCTTTCGAAAGCGGCGGCAGAGCCACCGCACTCCAAATCGGCATTACGATACTCGCTACTCATGAGCTGCGCGAGCGTCTGCGCCGAGGTCGCGAGCTCTCGAGCAACCACGGGCGAGACGAGATCGGCATCGTCGCCCGCTCCTTCGACCATACGACGCAAACCTCCTGAACCGCTTCGCCGAGGAAACGGCTTCGCGACCACGCTGAAGGAAGAGACCCGCTCTCCGCGCATCGCATCGGCCGCGGCGGCACTCAACCTGCTCCGACTGACGAGATCGCGGTTTCCTGCGCGGCGAGGTGCTGGAGCTCGTTCGCGACGGCCTGCATCTGCGCACGCAACTCGAGCGTCGATGACGTCGACGTGGCCACGCGCCGCGCACCGCATCGCCGGCGGCACGTCCGAGGAGCTGCGCCGTGCTCCGCAATCGCTCCCGAGCCATCGACGACTACATCGCCCTGGTCGAGGAGCTCGAAGACGCTGACCGCCGACACTCGACCTCGACCCGCCTGGGCAGCCTCGTTCCGCATCGAGACGCGAGCGAAGATCTCGCCGCCGCGGAGAAGCCTCGACGAGATCGCCGCGGTCTTCGATCCGCGCGAACGCCGCTCTCGCGACACGGACGTCAGCTCATCGACGCCATCGAACAGGCAACGATCCCCGCCCGCTGACGCACTGCGCCACTGCGCCGCTGATCTGGGCCGGCGAGCGTGCTCCGCTTCCGCGGCCGCACGTTCACGCATCTCTTCGTCGTCGCGCATGCAGGACGACGTCTTCCCGCAGCGCCGCACCGAAGACCCGCTGCTCCCCGACTCCGACCGCGCCCTCCTCGGCGTCCGCGAGATCGGCGACGGCGAGGCGACGAGGAGCGGCTGCTCTTTCGCTGCTCGCTCGATGCCGCGCCGACACGTGCACTTCTACGTACGCGACGGGGGACGGGTTCGGGAAGGTGTTGCGGGCGTCGCGGTACTTGAGAGCCGTCACCGGTGGAGCGGCGGGCCGCAGCCACGGCCGCGCGATCGACTGCGCGGCCGGCGCTACAGCGCCGCCAACTCCAACTCCTGCGCAAAGTCCGGCACGCACGTCGAGTCTTCGACGGCTACATCGGCCCGCCTCGCCGCGAGCGTCGAACCGCAAGCTGCGCGTCTCCCCCACCCAGCTCGAGGACTTCGGCGAGTGTCCGCAGAAGTTCCTCCTCAAGCACATCCTCGGCGTGACAGACATCGACCACCCCGAGCGCGAGATGCAGATCCATCAGCGCGACAAGGGCACGCTCGACCA
This sequence comes from uncultured Acidobacteriota bacterium, assembly GCA_963822445.1. Lineage (GTDB taxonomy): Bacteria > Acidobacteriota > Thermoanaerobaculia > Gp7-AA8 > Gp7-AA8 > QHVT01. The sequence goes on from CAWGHO010000001.1 coordinate 765,343, forward strand.
CCGCGTGCTCGAACGCTTCTACCGCGGCCTGACAGATGAGGATCGCGCCGCGGCGACGCTTTCCTTGCCGCGTCTTCCCGAACACTCGAGCAGCGCCTCGACCAGCTCATCGACGAGGAGTTCGACAATCACGAGACCGACGTCCCCGCGTTCAACCAGCACCATTCGCGGCATCGAGCGGCGCGCGACGAAGCGCATGCTGCGCGAGTTCGTGATCGCCGACCTCGCCGATCTCGAGGCGCAACGAGCTCGCGCCGCAGCCACTTCGAGTACCGCTTCGGCAGCGAAGTCTCGAAGCGGCGCGCCGAACCATCCGTCCAGCCGTTCATCGTCGAGCGCGGCGGCGTGGCCGTGCGCGTCGAGGGGACGATCGACCGCATCGACGTCGGCCGGACGCGCTTCCGCATCGTCGACTACAAGTCCGGCAAGGCCCTGCGCCACGACAACCTCGCCGAGAAGATCGATCGCGGCGTGCGGCTGCAGCTCGCGCTCTACGCCATGGCCGTGCGCTCGAGATCTTCGGCGTCGACCCGGCGCACGTCAGCGGCGACGATCAAGCCGATCGTCATGGGCGAACTCAAGCCGGAGAAGTTCGCCTTCGCGCTGCACGAAAAACAGCGACGCGCTGCTCGAGACGCTCGGAGATCTTCACGCGCGCCATCCTCGACCGGCCGCTTCCCCGCCTTCCCGAACGAGAACGACCGAGTTCAACTCCTGCAAGTACTGCCCGGTGAACCACTCCTGCCGGACGAAGCACGACCTCGACGAGCGCTACGCCGTCCAGCAGCAAAGGACCCGCGCACGCTCCTCGGCGGCGGCGCGCGTGATCCAGCAGCAGTCGCTCTTCGACCTCACGCCGCGCACGAAGCCGCGCCGAGAGCGCCACCGCAAACCTGGTCATCGAGGCCGGCGCCGGCACGGGCAAAACCACGGCGATCGTGGCCGAGGTGCTGAAGCTGATGCTCGAGCGCGAGGAGCTCGCGCCCGAGCGGATCGTGCTGATGACGTTCACCGAGAAGGCGGCGGGTGAGATTGCGGAGCGCATTCGCGCGGCGCTCGAAGAGCTGAGAATTGTGTCGGGTGCGGGTATCAGGCGCCGAGGTGTTCCCTCGGCCGAGCTCGGCTCGACACCCGACACAGTGCTGGCCCTCGGCTCCCCAACCCTCGTACATCGCGATCCTGAACGCGCCCGAACAACTCATCGCAAAGCATCTCGCGAACATCGACGCGCTGCGCTCGCAGACCATCCACTCCTTCTGCCAGTCGCTGCTGCGCGCGTTTCCGATCGAGGCGGGACTCGATCCGCAGTTCAAGATCGTGGAAGGCTTCGAGCGCTCCTGCTCTACGGGCAGGTGTACGACGCGTGGCTCGATCAGGAGACGCGCGTCGAGCCGATGCCGGAGGTCGGTGCGGGAGTGGGAGCTGCTGTTCGCGCACGCCGGCTATCTCTTCCAGATCCGCGACCTGATCCTCGGCCTCATCGAGCGGCGCGATCTGCTCGCCGAGACGGAGGACGGCTTCGGCGATTTCAGCGACGTGCGAGACCAGGCTCGAAGACGCCGTGCTGTGGATCCGCCGCGATACGGCGACGTGCAAGGATGCCGCGGCGGCGGGTCGCGGACGTACGTCCGCGCGACCGACGCGCGTTCGACGGCGGGTCGATGGACGCCTGGATCGAATACCTGCAGCCGATCGCCGCGAACATCCGCGCTCATCGACTTCCGTTACTGCGGCGCGCTCAAAGAGCCGATGACCTTCCTCCGCGCGGGCGACAAGCGGCAACTCCATCTACGACCGTCTGGTCGGCCATCGCGCTGCCATGGCCCTGCTGGCCATGACGCGCCGTTTCCTCGACTTTCTCGACGCGGAAAAGCGCAAGCTCGGCGTGGTCGACTTCGACGATCTCCTGCTGCGCACGCTCGCGCTGCTCGATGACGAGACCGTCCTGGCGCGCGCGCGGTCGCAGTTCGACTTCATCTTCGTCGACGAGTTCCAGGACACCGATCGTACCCAGGCGCGGATCATCGACAAGCTCGCGCGCGACGCGTCGGGCGCATTCGTGCCCGGCAAGACCATCGTCGTCGGCGATCCGAAGCAGTCGATCTACGGGTTCCGCCGCGCCGATCCGGAGACGTACTACCGGATGACCGAGGACCTCAAGGACAGCGGCGCGGAGCCGCGCGTCCTCGGCGAGCAGTATCGAAGCGACCCGCCGCTGGTCGAGACGATCAACGCCATGTTCACGCGGCTCTTTCCGCAGCAGCCGCACGATCCGAACGTTTTCCGTCCGGACTACAAACCGCTGCACGCCGCGCGCAAGACGGTCCGCCGCGAGCTCGATGCGCGGGTGACGCTGCTTGCCGCGCGCAGCATGACGAGAAATCGGATCGCTACTTCGCGGAGGCGGAGGCGATCGCGCAGTGGATCAGGGCGCGGAGCGACGGCGACCTGCGCCGCTTCGCGATTCTCTTCCGGCGGCTGACGAAGCTCGACGACTACCTCGACACCTTCGACCGCCATGGCATCGATTACGTGCTGCCGCCGACGCGGATGTTCCTCGACCGCCGCGCGCCGGTCGATCTCGTGGCCGTGCTGCGAGCGATCGCGTATCCGTTCGATCGGGGCGCGCAGATCTCCGCGGCGCGGACGCCGTACTTTGCGCTGACCGACGAGGAGATTGCGGTCGGAGTGCTCGAGACGTCCGAGGCGTGGGTTGCCTTCAACGAGTCGATGGTGAGGTTCCGCGAGGCCGCCCATCACCTGACCGTCGCGGAGCCTCATCGATGTGGTCGTGCGCACGACGAAGATCGAGAGCGTGTACGACCAGGCCGCGGACGGAACGCGCCACCTGCGCCACCTCGAGCACGTCCGCGCCATCGCCTTCGAGTACGACCAGCGCATCGGCGGATCGGTGCGGCAGTTCGTCGAAGAGATCGCCGAGCGCCGCAGCGGCGAGCCGGATGAGACCGAGCCGAGCCTGATCGACGAGTCGCAGAACGCGATGCGGATCATGACCGTACATGGGGCGAAAGGGCTGGAGTTCGAGACGGTGATCCTGCCCGATCTCGCCTTTCCCCCGGCAGCGAGGGGATGAATCTGTTCAGCGTCGAGGAACCGAAACGGCTCGTGCTCACCGGCCGCGCCGAGTCGATCTCCGCGCATTTTCTCGGACTCGCGGACATCGCCAACGAGCGCGAGGAGGCCGAGATCACGGCGGCTGTTCTACGTGGCGGTGACGCGCGCGAAGACCGACGTCGTCTTCGTTTGCAATCCCGAGGAGAAACGGAGCTCGGGGTTCTTTCGCTCGCTGATCGAGGCGCTGGGCATCGAGCGGAAGTCGCTCGCCGGCTGGTGGCCGCTGGAAGGCCGCGAGGTGAAAGAGACCGACATCGGCGCCGTCGCATTCGAAAAAGTGGAGGCGCAGGCGATGTCGGCGAACAAGCGGCGGAGGTTGAATGACCCAGCGCTCGAAGCGGAGCTCGCGGCGTCGCCGATCGCACCGGCAGAGGTCCCGATACCCGAACCTGTCGCGGAAACGCTTACCGCTGGCGAGATCGCTGCCCGCCGCGCCGGCTCGCGCAATCGCGCCGCCGGCATCCTCCTGCACCGCGTGCTGGAGCTGTGGGATGGCCGCTCGGATGCCGGAGCGCTGCTCGATCGCGTCGCGACCGAATCAGCGGCAGACGCCGAAGCAGTTCTGCGCGTGAAGCAACGGCTCAACGTCATCGCCCGATCGGAGACGATCAAGCGCATCGCTGAAGCGGAGACCATCGGCCGCGAAGTGCCGCTCCGCTTCGTCGACAACGGCGTGATGGTCGAGCGCCGCATCGATCGATTGCTGCGCGAGAGCGATCGCGAGCTGGTCATCGACTACAAGAGCGGCGCGTACGAGGAGCGCGCGGGCGGAACGCGACCGACTGCAGGTTCGCAAGTACTGCGAGGCCGTCAGCGCGATGACCGGGCGGCCGTGCGCCGGCGCGATCTGGTACGTGGACGTAGATCAGGACACTTACGTCGTCGTCTAGGCGACCTTGTCGATCGCGGTGCCATAATCGCCGCGCCGATGCAGCTGTCCAAAGTCGTCCTGCTGTCCTTCATCACCCTCGTCACGATGGTCAATCCGCTGGCCGTCGTTCCGTCGTTCGTCGCACTGACCCACGGCGCCTCGGGCGCGGGGCGCGCGAGAGTCGCCCTGCTCGCCTCGGCAGCCTGCATCGTGGTCCTGACGATTTTCCTCGTGGCCGGCAACTGGGTCTTCCAGTTCTTCGGCATCACCGTGCCCGCGTTCCAGATCATGGGCGGCATCATCTTCTTCATCAACGCCCTGCGGACCCTCGTCGAACACGACGACCGCCGCGCGTTCGACATCGGCGGCGACAAGCGGATGGCCGACACGGACGTGGAGAAGGCGGACATCGATCCGGGCTCGATCGCGGTCGTCCCGCTGGCGGTCCCCATGCTGTCCGGTCCCGGCGCAATCACTTCGACGATGCTGCTGGTCAACCTCTACCCGCGCGTCGATCAGAAGATCGCCGTGATCGTGGCCATCTTCGGCGTGGGCCTCACCTCGTACGTGACTCTGCTCGCCGCCGTTCCGCTCTCGCGCTTCATCGGCGACCGCGGCCGCGCCGTCTTCACCAAAATCATGGCCCTCCTCCTCGGCGCCATCGGCGTGCAATTCATCATCAACGGTCTCAAGCCGGTGCTGATGGAGATCATCCAGGGAGCGACGGGGTAATGTTCATCGGACATCCGGCCGCCGCCTTCGCCGCAAAACGCGTCGCGCCGCGCATCGGCCTGGGCACGCTGGTCGCGGCTGCCATCGGCCTCGATCTGCTCTGGCCCTTCTTCACACTCGCCGGGATCGAGCACTTCCGCATCGATCCGGGCAACACCGCGTTCACGCCGATCGACTTCTACGACTATCCCTGGACGCACAGCATGGCCATGGCTCTGGTCTGGTCGGCGATCGCCGCCGTCGTGTACCGGCTCTTCCGCAAGCCGTGGCGCGACGCGATCGTCGTCGGCGCGGCCGTGTTCAGCCACTGGATCCTCGACTTCGTCACCCACGGTCCCGATCTCCCTCTCTGGCCGGGCGGTCCGAAAGTCGGCATGGGCCTGTGGAACTCGAAACCGCTGACGATCAGCGTCGAAGGCCTCCTCTTCGCGATCTGCCTCGGCCTCTACCTTCGCAGCACCGTCGCCCGCGATCGCATCGGCAAGATCGCGCTGTGGGCCCTGGTGATCTTTCTCGGCCTGATCTACCTCTCCAACCTCGTTTCTCCCCCGCCGCCGAACTGGCAGGCCGTGGCCTGGACGGCGATCGCGCAGTGGCTCTTCGTGCCTTGGGCGTGGTGGATCGACAAGCACCGGCAGGCGCGCGAGTGAAGGCGCTTTTCATCGTCAACGAGCGTTCCGGCCGGCGGCGCAATCGCGACATCGAAGCGCTGGTGCGCGACAACTGGCACGGTCCCTCCGCAATCCAGGCGTGCGGTGCGAAGGACGATCTCGATGCGATCGTCGATCGGGCCGAGGCTGAGGGGTTCGATGTCGTTTATGCGGTGGGGGGCGATGGGACGGTTCACGAGACCGCGAAACGGCTGGTCGGACGCAAGCCGGCGCTGGCGATTCTGCCGACCGGCTCCGGGAACGGATTCGCGAGGCACATCGGCATGCCCGTCGATCCCGCGGCCGCGCTGAAGTCCTGCCGCGGTGGCCGGATCGTGACGATCGACACCGCCGAAGTGAACGGACACGCCTTCCTCGGCGTGATGGGAATCGGATTCGACGCCGTAGTCGCGGATCGCTTCGCGGCGAGCAGCACCCGAGGATTGGAAACGTATGTGAAGGAAGGTCTGGTCGCGTTCGCGCACTTTCAGGCCGAAGAGTACGAAGTGGTTGCCAACGGGCAGACGATCCGGCAGAAGGCCTTCGTCATCGCCGTCGCCAATTCCGGGCAATACGGCAACAACGCCCGCGTCGCGCCGCTCGCGTCACTGCGCGACGGACTGCTGGATGTGGTGATCGTGAACGACACGACGCTCGTGGGCGCGGCAATGCTGCTGGCGCGGCTCTTCACCGGCACCTTTCATCGCTCGGACTCGGTGACGATGCTGCAGACCGCGGAGGTCACGATCCGGAGACCCGCAGCGGGCATCGCGCAACTCGATGGCGAGCCGGTGACGTTGCCCGAAGAGCTGCATGTGCGGGTGAGACCGCAGTCGCTCAAACTGCTCGTGCCGGATTCCGCTACAGAGTTTTGACGAGATCGTCGATGCGGCCGATCAGCTCATCGCGGCGCTCGATGAAGCGATCCATGCGCGTCAGCGGATCGTCGATGCCCCACGACGGATCCTCGATCGGCCAGTGCTCGAGCCGCTTCGCCCCCGGCCAGTGCGGACAATCCTGCGCTGCCGAATCGCACACGGTGACCACGACGTCGAACTCTTCGTTGATGAACTGATCGGCGGATTTCGACGTCGCGTCGCGATGATCGATGCCGATGTCGGCGAGCGCGCGAACAGCGAGGGGATGAACCCACCCAGCGGGACGCGATCCAGCCGAAACCGCTTCGACCTTGTCGCCATGGAAGGCATTGGCGATGCCTTCCGCCATCTGGGAGCGCGCGGCGTTTCCGGTGCAGAGGAAGAGGATTTTCTTTTTCAAGCGGAGCTAGTTTACGCGACCGTCCGTGTAGTGTGGGCCTCTGGCCTACTTTCGGCGGGCGGGCGACGAACGGGTAGGCCAGAGGCCCACACTACACGGTCCCTACGGCGACAGCCGCTCGATGACCCAGTCCTTCGGTTCGCGAAGCCGGTACACGAACCGGTCGTGCAGACGATCGGCCCGGCCCTGCCAGAACTCGATCTCCACCGGGATCACGCGATAGCCGCCCCAGTGCGGCGGGCGCGGCACGGCGCGGTCCTTGTAGTTCGCTTCGAGCTCGTGGAAGCGCTGGTCGAGGTCGGCGCGGCCGAAGACCACCGCGCTCTGATTCGAGGCCCAGGCGCCCAGCTGGCTGCCCCGCGGACGCGTCGCAAAGTACGCATCCGACTCCTCCTCGGCGGTCTTGATCGCGACTCCCTCGATGCGCACCTGGCGATCGAGCGACGGCCAGTAGAAGCAGAGCGCCACGCGGGGGTTCTCGCTGATCTGCTGCCCCTTGCGGCTGCTGTAGTTCGTGTAGAAGACGAAGCCGCGCTCGTCGAAATCCTTGAGCAGACAGACCCGCGAGCTGACGACGTTGTTCACGCACGTCGACACGGTCATCGACTCGGGCATGTGCGGCTGCGAAGCCTTGGCCTCGTCGAACCAGCGCCCGAACTGGGTGAACGGGGATTTGTCGAGATCGGTCTCGAGGAGCGCTACGTTGGTCAACAGAGTCCTCCGGTAAGCAGACGCTCGATCTTGGCAATGGCGCGCTGTGACTCCGGCCCGGGCATCAGCTCGGCCGCGCGCTCGAGCGTGACCCAGGCCAGATCGCTCGACTCGGCAGGATCGATGATGATCGCCTCCGGCCGCGCGGTCCGTGCGACATATCGCACGTCGAAGTGATGATGGTCCGGCTCCCCTTTGCCGGCGGGGATGGCGTGGATGTCGAGATCGAACATGGCCGTGGCCGCGAGATCCGCAAGCCCCGACTCCTCCCGCCCTTCCCGCAGCGCCGCCGCGTCCGGCATCTCATCGCCATCGACGTGACCGCCCATCTGCAGCCAGCGGTTCAGGCGGCGATGGTGATGCAGGAGAAGGCGTCCGCCGCCGTCGACGATGTAACAGCTGGCCGTGAAATGGCCGGGCTGAAAATACTCGCGCGAAAAAGGATCGGCGCCGTCCGTCAACAACTTGACCATCGCCTGGCGATGCGCATCCTCGAGCCCGTCGAAGGGCTCGTAACCGCGCAGTTGCGTGAGGAGCAGCTCGTTTCGGGACGGCATCAGTGCGACGGAAACCAATGATAGAGGAAGAAATACACCAGCACGCCCGTCACTGATACGTACATCCAGAGGGGGAACGTCCATCGCGCGACACGGCGATGCTGAACCACGCGCATCTTCAGCCCGTTGACCACGCTGTAGATGGCCAGCGGCAGGATGATCACCGCCAGGATGGTGTGCGACGTGAGGATGCTCAGGTACAGGGTGCGCCACGCGCCCTCGCCCGCGAAGCGCGTGACCACGCCGCCGCGGAGGGTGTGGTACGTGACGTAGCAGGCCAGGAACGCGACGGAAGTGAAGCAGGCCGCGAGCATGAACCGGCGGTGCTGGGCGATCCGCTTGTTGCGGATGTGGATGTAGCCGATCAGGAGAAAGATGCCGCTCAGCGCGTTGAGCGAGGCGTTGAGTGGCGGGAAGAATTGAGTCATCGGGCGGTAATGCTACAGTGTTCGCCTCACGCGTGGTCACCATCCTCATCGTCGATGACAACCCTGTTTTTCGCATGCAGGCAGCGCGTCTGGCCGAGCGCGAAGGGTTCAGGACCGTCACCGCGGGCGATCTCACGGAACTGAGCAACGTGCTCATGACGACGAAGCCCGATCTGGTGCTCGTCGACATCGAATTGCCGACCATTCCCGGCCACCGGCTAGGCTCGTTGATCCGCTCGCGGCATCAGGTGCCGATCGTGCTGATCTCAGCTTTGACCGAGGAGCGGCTGCGGCGTTTGTTCGAGGCGTCGGATGCGAATGGGTGGATCTGCAAACCGCTGACGCGCGACAAACTCGTGGCGGCGGTGACGCGGTTCGTGGAGCCGGCAGCGAGTGAAACGCCGGCCGCGGCCGCGAGGAAGATCGAACAGCCCGACGCCCGGCGGATTCTGCTCGTCGAGGATGAGCCGGTGATCGCCGCGAGGATCGAGTCGGTGCTTGCGCCGACGTCGACGATCGTGACCGTCGAGAACGGCGACGCGGCGATCGAGTATCTGATCGCCGAACCGTACGACTGCGTGCTCCTCGACCTCACCCTGCCCCGCCTGTCCGGATTCGACGTGCTGCGGCACATGGCCATGCGCCAGCCGGAGATGCTGCGGGCCACGATCATCCTCACCGCGGCAACGGATGAATCGCTGCAGTTCATCGATGGGAACGCGGTGGCCGGTGTGCTGCGCAAGCCGTTTTCGCCGGATGAGGTGTTGATGCTGGTGGACAAAGTCGCCCGGTGAAGCGTTAGCTCTGGACTGCGGCAGCAGAGCTGCCGCTCTTCGCGCGGCGGCTCTGCCGCCGCAAGTGAAAGCGGTAGCTCTGCTACCGCACTCCAGACTCTTCGAGTAGTGTTTCCACGACTTCCGCCACCTGCTCCGGCACCGTTCCAGCCGTCGCGTCGTAGTAGCCGCGGATCACGCCGTCCTTGTCCGCAACCGCGAATCGCGAGGAGTGCAGCACCGCCTCGGCGCCGGGACCGGGATCGCCGGCGGCGAGCTTGAAGCCTTTCACCGACAGGTCGACGATCGTCGCGCGTTCGCCGGTGAGGAACGTCCAGCGAGGGTCGTTGCGAACGCGTTTCGCGTACTCGGCAAGCACGGCGGGCGTGTCGTGCGCGGGATCGACGGTGATCGAGACGAAGCGCACCGGCGCGTCTTTCCCGACCTTCGCGGTGAGGGCGCGCATGTTGTTGGTCATGATCGGGCAGGTGCCGCTGCAGGTCGTGAAGATGAAGTCGTAGACCGTGACGTTCCCCTTCATCGAATCGAGGCTCACGGCTTTGCCGGTCTCGTCGACGAGCTGCGCGTTCGGCACCGCATAGAGCTTCGGCAGTTCGGGCTGGCGCTGGCAGGCTAGAAGAAAAAGCAGGGCGATGCTAAGCGCGCGCATTCACGACCAGAAGCAGCATCACCGTGAGCAGGTAGAGGTTCGACGTCATGAACAGGGCGCGGGCGTGACGGCGGTCGAAGAAGAAGCGGATCGCGGTCGCGAGCAGTACCGCCCCCGCGAGCGAAGCGCCGACGAAGTACATCGTGCCGGTCATGCCGAAGAGGGCCGGTGCGACGCTGACCGGAAGCAGCGCGAGGGTGTAGAAAATCGCCTCACGCGCGACCGCGGCGCCGTCAGTGTCGCGAACGGACAGCATGGCGAAGCCGCCGCGCGCGTAGTCCTCGCGGTACATCCAGCTGATGGCCATGAAGTGCGGGAGCTGCCAGAGGAAGAGGATGCCGAAGACGATCCAGCCGCCGAGCGAGAGCTCGTTCGTGGCCGCGGTCCAGCCCATGAGCGGCGGAATCGCGCCTGGGATCGCGCCGATGATCGTGCAGATCGTCGAGACGCGCTTGAGCGGCGTGTAAACGAAGATGTAGCTGGTGAGCGTGAACGCGCCCAGCATCGCCGTCAGCCAGTTCACGGCCAGGCCGAGGTAGATCGTGCCGATGATGGCGATCGCGGAGGAGAACAGAAGCGCCGCGCGGGGCGTGATCCGGCCGGCCGGCAGCGGACGCGATCGGGTGCGATTCATCCGGCCGTCGTGATCGCGCTCGACGTACTGGTTGAGCGCATTCGTTCCCGCGGCCACGAGGGCGGTGCCCACGAGCGTGTGCAGCATCAGCAGCGGGCTCACGTCGCCCGGGGCGAACAGAAATCCGGCGGCCGTCGTGATCAGCACCATCAGCACGATCCGCGATTTCGAAAGCTCGAGGTAGTCGCGGATGACGCGCTGACGCGGCGCTTCGACGGCGATCGAGGTCAAGCGGTCACCTCGCGCAACGAGGCGTGAGCACGTCCGGCCTTGCGCCAGGCCACCGCACTGCTGGAGAGCGTGAGAATCAGCGAGATAGCCAGTGTCGACGCGCCGAGCATCACGTGCAGGCTGGTGATGTGGGGCTGCTTGCCGCTCCAGATCACGTATCCGCCGAGTACGACCTGCGCGGCGACGACGATCAGCAGCAGGTGCGCGAGGAAGCGCAGCGGATGATTGCTCTCGAAGCGAAGCAGGCGCACGGCCATGGCGATGACTGCCGCGGCGACGATGAAGCCACCGGCGCGATGGACGAAGGCCGCGGCGATGTTCACCGTGGCGAGTTCCGGGATCACACGCCCGAACGAGAGCGGAAAGTCAGGGATGGCCAGGCCCGCGCCGAGGTGACGCATCACCGCGCCGGCGAGGATCTGCGTGTAAACGAGTCCGGTGAGAGCGCGTGCGCCGATCACCGGCGCGTCGCCCTTCTCCATCGTCCGCAGACGCGAATACCAGTCGGAGGTGAAGAAGGCGATCGAGACGTTGATGCAGAAGAAGATCTCCGCGAGAGCCGCGTGGGAGATCGAGATCACTTTCGGCAGGAGGAAGATCACGGTGAGGCCGCCGAGGAGGCCCTGGATGATGACCGCGCCGAGGGAGAGCCAGCCGAGGCGGCGGACGAACTTCTTCGGCTCGCGCTTCTGCAGCCAGATCGCCTGGATGATGCAGAGGAACCCGACCGTGCTGGCGATCAGGCGATGGCCGTGCTCGTAGAAGATGCCTCCCACCCACTTGCTGTACGGGAAGGTGAACATGTTCTCGCCGTAGGTGGTCGGCCAGTCGGGAACGGCCAGGCCGGAGCTGGTGGACGTGACCATGGCCCCGGCAAAAATGAGCAAAAGCGTCGCCGCGGCGACCACTTTCGTGAATCGCCGCAGCCAGATGGGTGTGGTGTCCGAGGAATGACGAAGGTTTGGTTCGAGGGATTTCATCCGGAAATTTGCGAAACCACCGGCACCTGCTCCGCCATCTTCTTCTCGAATTCGGCCTTGGTCAGCACGTGGTACTGACCCTTCATCCGGTAGTGGCCGAGGCCGCAGAGCTGAGCGCAGGCGATTTCCCACGTCTCGTTGCCGCTGGTCTTGACGGGCGTGAAGTGTACCGGAACTTCCATGCCCGGCGTCGCGTCCTGTTTCACGCGCATGTACGGCAGGCTGAAGCTGTGGATGACGTCCTTCGAGCCGATCCGGACGATGACCGGACGGTTGAGCTCGAGATAGAGCTGGTTGAGGGTGGCGATGTCGTCCTTCCCGTTCGGATCGGCCGGGTCGATGCCCAGCGGATTCGACGAGGTCACGTGATTGACGTCGGCTTTGCCGAACACGCCGTCCGCGCCGGGATAGTGGAAGTTCCACGCGAACTGCTCGCCGACCGCGCGCACGATGAGCGGGTTCTGATCGGGAGTGGGCGGCTTGGTCCAGCGATACCAGAGCGGGATGGAGAATCCGACCAGCAGGATGACTTCCACCACCGCGATCCCGGCCTCGGCATACGTCGAGATGTGCGAATGGGTGCCGTGGTAGACGGCCTTCGGATTCTTCGACGCGCGGAAGCGCATCAGCATGTACATGAACAGCAGGCCCCAGCCGACGAAGAGGATCAGCATCAGCCAGTGAACGTTGGCTGACAGTTGATCGAGCGCACCACCGTGCGCGGAGTAGTTCGGCGGCATCCATTGGCCGAGGAATTCCCTCATGAAAGCGGTCCCCCTTCGATTACGTGAAGCGACTCGCGGAAGCGCTTCTGCTCGCGCGCGCGGCGCCAGAAGCTCCAGAACAATGCGACGAATCCGATCTGAACGAGGCCGACCAGACCGAGCAGGACATAGATGCCCTTGTTGACGCCTTTGACCATCGGGTCATCGGGCGCGCCCCAGCAGACCGAGCACGCCGACGCGCTTTGGGCGACGAAGAGAATGAGAAGAAGTGCGAGGGCGGCCTTCTTCATGGCAGCTCCTTGAACTTCGTGAGCGCCTTCTTCCCGTAAATCATCAGCGCCACGGCCGTGACCAGGAACAGCGCAGCCAGGCCGAGGGCGCCGATGCTGCGCTCGGCGGAAAACTCGCGGATCCCCCACAACGCCACATACAGCGACAACACGATGGTCGCGATGACGAAGATGATGTGGAAGGCGCGGAGTGACATTGGGTTCCTAGTGTTGGGCTGGTGCCGTTTCGTGGGTGCCGGTGGTTTGCGTCGTCGCCGGCTGGCTGGCGTTGGTGTCGTAACCGGGCCAGACATCGGCGGCGTTGTTCCGGTGATGCCAGGGTCCCCAGAGCAGCACGCCGAAGAAGAGCACGGTGATGACCAGCACGGAGTAGATCAACTTCCGCTCGGAGATCAGATGCATGAAGACGGCCGCGACGAGCGAGCCTTTGACCGTGGCGACGGTCAGGCCGAGGGCGATGGCGGCCCAGGTCGGCAGATGCAGATAGCTGATGCCCACCGTCACGAGGGTCAGCGTGCAGAGGGCGAAGAAGACCGCCCAGTACTTGCGCATCTCTTTGGCCACATGCTCGGGATCGTTGTGATGCGCCGGATCGTGGTCTCCGTGGTGCGTCGGATGGACGGTCTCGCCAAGGGGCTCCTCGACGGGGCCGCCGCCGGCATGATGATCGGGCGCCCAATGCGCGGCGTCGTGTGGTGCGTTCGTGTCCGACATGTCGATTCGCGCTCCTACAGCAGATAGAGAATCGGGAAGAGGAAGATCCAGACCAGATCGACGAAGTGCCAGTAGAGCCCGGTCACTTCGACGCGGTTCGTGTACTGATCGCGGTGCTCGCCGTACCACTTGTTCGCGGTCAGGATCAGGTAGGCGAAGACGACCATGCCGCCGATCACGTGCAGACCGTGCAGGCCGGTCATCACGTAGTAGGTGGCGAAGAAGTTGTTCGTGCTGGGGAACTGGTGATGCGAGAACTTTGTGCCGTACTCGATGGCCTTGATGATTAGAAAGCCGAAGCCGCACAGCAGGGTCAGGACGAGGAAGAGCTTCCCCTTCTTCAGATTGCCGAGCCGGAGGTTGGCCCAGGCCATGACCACCGTGACCGACGAGAAGATGAGGATGAAGGTGTTCAGCGTGGCCAGCGGCACGTTGAGGATGTCCGCGCCCCGCGGCCAGGTCGTCGCGCTGGTGCGAAGCAGTACCAACGTCGAGAACAGAGCTCCGAACAGCATCACCTCGGACGCGAGGAACAGCCAGATGCCCAGCTTGCCGTTGTACAGGCCCGTGTCCGGGCGCGCGTGGATCGTGTACGGGATCTCGATCTCGTGATGGGCGTCGCCGTGATCAGCATGTCCGCCGACCGGGTGGAGTCCGTGTGCGTCGTGTGTGGTCGTGGTCATGATCACGATTCCTTCTGCGCTACGGCCGCACCGGCTAGCGCACCCGCGCCGATGACCGGCGGCGGAGCTGCGTCATCGGGGACGTTCTGCGGCAGGAAGTCCGCCGCCTCGTATCCCGGAACGCTGTACTCGTACGGTCCGCGATAAACGACCGGCGTCACGGCGAAGTTGCCGTGAGCGAGCGGCGGGGCGGTGGCCGCACCCCACTCCAGGGTCGTGGCCTGCCAATGATTCGAACCGACGCGCTTCCCTCTGAAGATGCTCCAGAAGAAATTGATGATGAACGGGAACTGCGCGACGAGCAGCAGGAACGCCGAGGTAGTGATGAAGACGTTCGTGTGCAGGACGGGCTTGGCGTGCGCGTACTGCGCGCCGCCGTCGTACAGGCGCCGCGAGACGCCGGCCAGACCCTGAATGAACATCGGGAAGAACACACCGTTGATGAAGATCAGCGAGCCCCAGAAATGAATTCGTCCGAGCTTCTCGTTCATGGCCCGCCCGGTGACCTTGGGGAACCAGTAGTAGATACCGGCGAACATCGCGAAGATCGTCCCCGGTGCCACGACGTAGTGGAAGTGGCCGATGACGTAGTAGGTGTCGTGCAGGTGGATGTCGACCGCGGCGAGTCCGAGCGGCAAGCCGGTGAGACCGCCGATGCCGAACATCGGCAGGAACGCCAGCGCGAACAGCATCGGCACGGTGAACCGTATCGAGGCGCCCCACAGGGAGATGATCAAGGCCGTCAGGATGATGACCGACGGGATGGAGATGATCATCGTGGTGGTCTGGAAGAAGGCGCTGATGACCGTGCCCATGCCGGTCATGAACATGTGGTGGGCCCAGACGACGAAGGACATGAATCCGAGGAAGACCCCGGCGCCGACGAGGGACTTGTAGCCCCACAGCGGCTTGCGGGTGTTGTTGGCGATGACCTCGGAAATGATCCCCATCCCGGGCAGGATCAGAACGTAAACCTCGGGATGCGCGAGGAACCAGAACAGGTGCTGCCACAGCAGCGGGTTACCGCCGCCGGCATTTTTCAGCGGAGTGCCGCTGATCACGAGACCGCTGGGCATGAAGAAGCTGGTGCCGGCGACGCGATCCATGAGCTGCAGGATGGCGGCTGCTTCGAGCGGCGGGAACGCCAGCAGAAGCAGGAACGAGGTGACCAGCTGCGCCCAGACGAAGAACGGCAGGCGCATGAAGGTCAGGCCCTTCGCGCGCAACTGGAAGATCGTGACGATGAAGTTGATCGATCCGAGCAGCGACGACGTGATGAGCAGGACCATGCCCAGGATCCAGATGGTCTGCCCGTGTGTAGCGATGACCGAGAGCGGCGGGTAGGAGGTCCACCCCGAGTTGGCCGCGCCTCCGGGGATGAAAAAGCTGGTCAGCATCAGCAGGCCGCCCGGCAGGTACATCCAGTAGCTCAGCATGTTGAGCTTCGGGAAGGCCATGTCGGGCGCGCCGATCTGCAGAGGCACGACGTAGTTGCCGAAGGCACCGACGGCCAGCGGAACGATGGCCAGGAAGACCATGACCGTTCCGTGCATGGCCCCGAGCTGGTTGTAGAACTCGGGGAGCATCACTCCGCCCGGCGCGTTCGCGGCGCCGAGGAACTTGGCGATGAACGGATGGAAGGGCTTGCCCGGCCACGCAAGCTGGAAGCGCATCAGCAGCATCATCGAGAAGCCGAGCATCAGGAAGCAGAGCGCGGTGACTCCGTACTGAATGCCGATCCACTTGTGGTCGACCGAGAAGACGTACTTGCTGATGAAGGATTGATGCGGACCGTGAGCCGCCTCTTCTTCACGCGAGACACGGATCGCTTCCTCAAGCGCCCGCTGCGCGTCTTTCGCGCGCATCCATTGGGTTCCTACCCGGACTTGTCGTTGTGGTGGCATGTGCCCCCTCTGAAAGGCTCAAAGGCTTCAGGGCCCAAAGGCTCAAAGGAGTAGTCCCGCTTTGAGCCTTTGCGCCTTTGAGCCATTGCGCCTCGTTTCTTATCCCTTGAACGTGAACGTAACCGCCTTCTGCTCTTTCGCTCCGACGGTGACCTGCTGCTCCTGCTCGCCGTACTTCTCGTGCCACGCGACGAGGGTGTAGTTGCCCGGCGGCAGGTTGCCGATGTTGAACGTGCCGTTCATCTGCGAGACGCCGTGATACGGGTGCGGCAGGACGGCCATGTACGACTTCATCCAGCCATGCACGTCGCACTTGATCCGGAACGGCTTGACCTCGGCCTTGTCGAACTTCTTCGTCGAGACCATGCCCTGAACCGGCTGGCCTTCGTTGAAACCGTTGTTGACCGCGGGCATGGCGTGGACGTTGTGCAGCGTGGCGTCGCTGTTCTTGATCTGGATCGGCTGGCCGACCTGGGCGACGGTGACGTGCGGGACGTACTTGCAGCCCTTCTGATCGAGGACCGTCGGGCCCGGCGTCGGATAGCTTCCGGCTGGCGCGTTCTTGACGTAGACGATGACGTTCGCGAGCTCCCCTGCCGGGCCGACGACTACTTCCTCGTCGAGCGGCGGGGTCGGGTGCTGCGACGCGCAGGCTGCATCGGCGCCCATCTGCAGGGGCGGCATCTTCGGCGCGGCCGCGGCTTCGAACTTCACCGTTCCGGCGATGGTCGCGGCATCGGCAACGACAGGCGCGGTGCCGCCTGCGGGAGTAGCGGCGGTACCAGCGGCGGCGGTGCCGGCGGTATCGGACGTCTGCAGCGCGCCGTCGTCTTCGCCGAGGTCTTCTTCTTCAACCACTTCCTTGCCGCCGCCGCAGGCGACAGCGAGTACGAGCATCAGCATGAACAGCAGATTGAGATACTTCCTGAGGGACATCGTTTCTCCTTGTTATCGACGTGACCCCGCGCCGCCGGCGGTGCGTGGCGCGGTCTCGAGACTCCCCGTCTGAACTCCAGGCGTGACGGGCGGAGTGCTCGGTGCTTGTTGTGTGGGAACGCGTTGCAGTGTGCGGCCCGGTTCTGCCGGCGCGCGCATGTTCTCGACTCCGATGCTCCAGATGTAGTCGCGCATGAAGTTCGTCAGCGCGACGGCGTCGCCCATGGTCTTGCGCAGCGCTTCGTCGCTGGCGAAGTACGGGCGAAGCACCGACCTGTGTCCCGCGAACTGCGGCGTGTCGATGGCCATGGCCAGCGGCGACTGGAACCCGCCCGTTTCAGCATCGCGCGGGAAGTTCGTCGGCATGCGCGTGCCGGGGATGTGCTCGTCCGGACGGCGGATCCAGTCCGCGATCCAGTCATGGCGCAGACGCAGTTTCGAAAGCGTCAGGTTCGGCGCGAGCGACTGCGTGTCGGCGACGTTGGGAATCGGCGGATTGGCCGGATCGACCGGCGTCACCGCGTGGCACTGCTGGCAGCGAAGCATCTGGAAGACTTCGCGGCCGATGGCGATGTTCGCCGGCGGCGGCTCGTGGTGCCGGGTCGTGTCGAACTGCGTCTCGTTTCCTTCCGCGGCGAAGCCAGCCACGATCCTCGCGGCCTGCTGGTCGTTGAACTGGAAGGTCGGCATGCGCACGCTCATCCACGGGCGGATCTTCATCACCGTCGGATCTTTGAGGAACGCGAACATCCAGTCGGACTGGGCCCGCTCGCCCTGCGGCGTGAGATCGGGCGGCAGGAAATTCGGATCTTCGATGAGGGCGCCGATCGCCCGTCCGCGCTGATTGACGACGTGGCATCCGCGGCAGTTGCTCTGCGAGATGAGCTTGCGCCCTTCCTCGACCTGGCGCATGCGCGCATCGCTCGCGGCGATGCGATTCGCGGCGACCTTTTCCTTGGTCAGGCCGAGGACGACCGAGGTGATGAGCCGCGCTTCTTCCTCGGAGAGGTAGAAGTTCGGCATCTTCAGCTTGTCGTTGTAGGGCTTGGTCCGCTTGTCGTCCCACACGCGCGGGCTGCGGACCTTGTTGTAGATCCACGAAGGAACGGTGTGGAGGATGTGCTCGGTCTTCCCATCCTCGTGCTTGTAATCGTGCGCGAATCCGAAATCGAAGAGATGCAGGTTCTTCGAGCCTTCGGTGGTGAGCTCGGTGCCGATCGGCTTGAGCCCTTCGAAGCCGGAGATGTCGTGGCAGGAGTAGCAGCCGTATTTCTCGATGCTGCGCTGGCCGAGGAAGACGAGCTGTTCGCGCAGAGGCATCGACCGGAGCCGCGCCTCGGCATCGAAGTCGGTCATGGTGTTGACCATGTAGCCCTTGGTCAGCTCGCGCACGGCCACCGGGTCCGGCGGGCGGATCGGCTCGGCCATGAACTTCGGCTTCTGCAGCGACATCAGATACGCGGTGATGTCCGACGCTTCCTGATCAGAGAGGCGCAGGCTGGGCATCGGCGCGTTCGGGTCGTACGCCTTCGGATCCTTCACCCAGTTGAAGACCCAGTTCGGATTGGTCTTCGTGCCGACGCCGGTGAGGTTGAAGCCGAAATGCCGCTCCAGCGGGAAGTCATCGCGGCGGGCGACGCGAACCACGCCCTTGTCATCGGTGACCGTGTCCTGGGCGATGTGACAGCCCATGCAGCCGATGGACTCGACGAGCTGCTTGCCGCGGCCCGCATCACCGCCAGCCGGCGCGTTCCAGGCGCGGCGCGTGGACTTGGTGAAGAGGTAGGTGACGATCGAGTGGATCTCGGCGTCCTGATACTTGATGTTCTGCACGCGCTCGTGAGCCGGCACGTCGGGACCGACCATGTTGCGCTGGTAGAAAAACGAGGGCATGCGCGTCGTCGAGCGGAAACGCTGCGGCGACGCGATCCAGCGGTAGGCCCACTCAGGAGTCGTCTTCTCGGCGATGCCGTCGAGCGTGGGGCCGGGCTTCTGCAGATCGGTGAAGCGCCAGTTGTTGATCTTGTGGCAGGCGTGGCAGCCGTAGAGCTCCACCATCTGCGTGGCCTTGTTGATGTGATCGCCCTTGCCGACATCGATCTGGCCGGAATGGCACTTCACGCATCCAGCCTCGGTGTGCTGCCGCGGATACATCGGCGTGTCGAGGAACGGATTGACCTGATAGCCCCAGTTCCGCTTCTCGTAATCGAGCTTGGTCGGGAAGAAGGGCATCATCGTCTTCTTCCAGCGAAGCTCCATCCGCTTGGACATCGGCGTGTGGCCGGCGCGGCCGAATTCGGTGGCTCGATCCTGTCCGCGATGGCAAACCGTACAGCCGTATTCGAGCAGCGGATGGGGCGACGACGAGCCGACGAAGGTCTCGAGCTTCGGATGCGTGCGGAACGGGTTCAGCAGATCGTTCTTCGCGGCAACGGTACTTCGCAGCAGCGCGAGGCGCTCTTCGGTCTCCGCACGGCGTGACGGCTGAATGAGGTTCTTGTCGAGTTGCGTGGAAAGCTCCGAGATCAGCCGCTCCGCTTCCTTCTTCGATTCGAAGCCGGGGCGGTCGATGGCCCGGTGGCAGGTCATGCAACGGTCGACGCGCGGCACCGACATGTAGTTCATGTCGATGAAAAGATCGCCGAGAACGACCTGGTCGACTTTCAGGGTTGGGTTGATGAAGTCGAGCATCGGGGAGTTGAGGAGCAGGTTCGGCCCGCTCATCTCCACGCGGGTGCGTGCTTTCCTGAGCAGCTCGATGTCGGCGCTGATCTCTTTCTTGCGCTCTTCGATCTGGGTGATGCGGGTCAGGAAGCGGTTGATGCGGGCGCGGGACGCGTCGCGGTCACGCGTGACCTGCTGCAGTCGCAGGTTCAGGCGGTTGACCCTGGCGGACATCTCCTCGTACTCGCGGCGCTTTTCCTTCTCGTCGTGGCGATGCTGCACGATCGAGGCTTCGACCTCGTAGCGCTTGGCGTCGAGAAGGGCCTTCGCGAACCGGTAATCCTGGTCGGCGGCGTAGTGCCTCCCCTCCCACATCTCGAGGTCTTTCTGCGCGCGGACGTATTGGTCGCGGTTTCTCGCGACCTCGACCTGCCCCTCGCGCATCTCCTTGTCGAGCGCGGCGAGTCGTTTCTGGGTCTCGGCGTCGTTGAGGACGGTGAGCTGCTGATCGATCCGCTCCTGCTGGATGCGGTTGAACTCGAGCTGGAACCACTTCCAGCCGCGGACGTAGTCGTATCCGACCATCAAACCGGTTACCGCCAGCAGACCAATGCTGGTCAACGCAAAGATGAGGTTGAGCTTCCCCATCGAGTAGTTGTGCGGAATCGGTTCTTGCGGCTTCATTTTCGAGTTGTCAGTGGGCAGTGGTCAGTGGTCAGGAGTCATGGCAGCGGTCAACTGACCATTGACCACTGCCCACTGATCACTATGTTGAAAAAGATCTCCTGAATGTGAACGATGTACTTCAGGTTGAACAGCCACCGCAGAACCATCTTGATCGGCAGCGACATCATGATCAGGAAGAGGAACGCGCCGACGTAGTAACGGGGCGCGCCCATCTTCAGGTAGAAACGGCGGAACGGGCCTGCGGCCAGCGCCGGGGCGAGGCCGAGGTAGAGCAGGCAGAGGATGATCCCGAAGGCTTCGCGGATGATCCAGAGCTTCGGCAGAGGCATGCCCAGCGCCTTGACCCAGATCAACTCCGACAGATCGATGTTGACCAGCGGCTCGAGCTTGTTCGGATCCCAGTATTCGAATGGTCCGTAGAAGCTCCAGTTCGGGCCGCGCAGGAACGTGCCGGTGATGATCAGGAACGACCAGAGCACGATGAATCCGTAGAGGAAAACGATCAGCTCCCACTTCCGTTCCTTGAACGAGTAGTAGCCGTTGCCGCGCGGATTGGTGTCGATATAGGGAATGGCCATGAGGCCGACGACGATCAGGGTCGGCAGGACGACGCCGGCCAGCCAGGGATCGAAGTAGACCAGCATCTCCTGCAGCCCGAGGAAGTACCAGGGTGCTTTGGCAGGATTCGGCGAGGACGTGGGATTCGCCGCTTCTTCCAGCGGCGCGCGGAGGCCGACCGACCAGACGATCATCACGATCGTCAGGCCGATCATGCACAGCAGCTCGGTGTAGACCAGATCGGGCCAGGTGAAGAGCTTCTCGTCCGATTCGGTCTTCTCGAACGGGATGCCGCCGGTCTCCATCTGCTTGTCGTTGTAGTAGGCCTTCTTCAGCGCGATCCAGGTGAAGATCCCGAGGAGGAAGATCATCGCGCCGATGGGAACGTTGTCGGGCTTGGCGGCGATCAGATAGAAGTTCGGATCGAGCAGCGACGCCGCGAAGGCGATCGCGCCGATGATCAGCATCCACTTGCCGACCTTGCCGTCCCACATCCGCGGACCGAGCGTGACGCAGCCCCACAGACAGAGGAAGTACGCCACCGCGAGATAGAGCAGTGGCGTGATCCAGATGCCGGCGACGAGCAGGACGACGCCGAGGATGATGAAGCCGATGCCGGTCTTCGATTTGATGCGGCCGTCGAGCAGGTTGAAGTAGACGACGAACGCGAATACCGCCGTCAGCAGGATGAACGAGATCGACGCGACCGACAGGACGTTGATGAAGTTCTTGATGAAGGTCATCGGCGCGTCCTCATCCGCCTACAGCGGTCCGGAGATCCCTCCGTCTTTGCGCACGCGCCAGAAGTGAATGGCCATCAGGAATCCCGCGGCCAGCGGGATGACCATGCAATGCAGCACGTAGAAGCGGAGCAGCGTTGCGGCCCCGATGGACCGCCCGGCTATGAGCGCAAATCGAGCGTCGTCGCCCGCGTGAATCAGCGGGACGTCCCCCAGCTTCATGAGACTCGACATGGGCCCTTCGGTACCGGCGCCCGGGGAGGCGCGGGCCATGTTGGATCCGACCGTGATCGCCCAGATGGCGAGCTGGTCCCACGGGAGCAGGTATCCCGTGAACGAGAGAAGCAGGGTGAGGACGAGCAGGATGACGCCGACGTTCCAGTTGAACTCGCGGGGCGGCTTGTACGAGCCGGTCATGAAGACCCGGAACATGTGCAGCCAGACCGCGATGACCATGGCGTGCGCACCCCAGCGGTGCATCTCGCGCATGATCCCGAACGGCGCCTGCTCGCGCAGGTCCATGATGTCGGTGAAGGCGTATTCGATGGTCGGCCGGTAATAGAACATCAGCAGCAGGCCGGTGACCGTTTCGACGAGGAAGAGGAAGAACGACGTCCCGCCCATGCACCAGGTGTAGGACATGCGCACGCCGGAGCGCCGCACTTTGACGGGATGCAGGTGCAGGATGAGAGAACCGAGGACGGCCAGGACCCGCTTGCGGTTGGTGTTGGGGATGCCGACCCGGAAGATCGACTTCCAGATCTGCGAGTTGACGATGCCTTCCTGGACTTGCTTCAGCGTCACCAAAATCCCCCGTCCGCCGCGATTTGCCCTAGACCTTCAAAAAAGAATCGGGATTCGTCCACTCTCCGCGCTCGCCGAAGAACTTCACGGACTTGTCGACCAGGATCTGTCCGTCGGCCGGATCGATCGCGATCTTCACCCGCTCGAGAGGGCGCGGCGCCGGGCCTTCGAAATTCATCCCGGTCCGGTAGTAGCCGCTGCCGTGGCAGGGGCATTTGAACTTGTTCTGTGAGGGAAGCCAGTTCGGCGTGCAGCCGAGGTGGGTGCAGGTCGTGTCGAGGGCGTACATGATCCCCTCGCTGCGCACGATCCAGATGCCGAACCGCTCTTTCCAGCGCTCGTCCACTTCGCCGGCCGAGTAGTCGCTGGGGAAGCCGGCCTTGAACTTCTGCACCGGCTCGAAGAGGACGTTGGGGAAAAGGAACCGGACCATCATGCTGGTCAGCCCCCCCACCGCGGCTGCCAGGGCCACCCAGGCGGTGGTCAGGGCGAAGGGAAATTTGCGCCGGGTGATCTCCCCCTGTTCGCGGATCTCCGCCGCCGCGCTCCCTGCGAGCGGGGTCTTCGGATTCACTTGATATGGCGTGATTTGCTCAGACATTCGGAGAACAATTTCTGAGACGCGGTGCGGCGGTACTATCGGTGAAAACGGAAAGGGTGTCAACGGCTGATTTCTTGCTGTGCACTGAAGTCGAAAGGGCAACGTAAATGAAATACACAGCGACTCTTGCGGCCACACTCGTCCTGCTCCTCGGCGCCTGTTCCGAGAAGTCAGAAACCCACACAACCGCCGATGACACGACCACCGTCTCGACCAGCACGGTCTCGTCCGAGACGGTGTCCGTCGACACCGCCGCGGTCGGCACCGCCGTAGATGCGGCCGGAGACGCGGCAAGAGATGCCGCGCACGCCACCGGAACGGCCATGGAGACGGCCGGCAAGGAAATCCAGAAGGAAGCGAAGGAATCGAAGGCCGAGGACAAGGCCGAGGACGCGAAGGAAAAGAAACCGCCGACGCAGTAGCGGCTTAACGCGCCGTGCTCAACGCTTCTTTGGCCGCGGAGCGCACCTGCAGCGACAGGTCGCTCTGCGCGAGGGGCGTGAGCACGGCCCTCGCCTCTCCCGGCGCGAGCTTCATCAGCGCCGGAATGCCCGCCAGCATGACCGCTTCTTTCTGATCGGGGCGCATGCCTTCGATCCGATCGAGGCGCGAGCGGTCGAGCATCTCCCGCACCACGCCGATGGCCCGGGTGTCGCCGAAACGGGCCATGGCCACGGCGGCATTGAACCGCACATCCGCGGTCTGATCGCTCAGAGCGGCGGCCAGCGCCGGAACCGCGCGGGCATCGCCCATCTCACCCAGCGCGTACGCCGCGGCCTTGCGGACGTCGCGCTCATCGGCCTGGAGCGCCTTCAGGAGAGGCGGCAACGCCGCCGGGTCGCGCAGACGGCCGAGTGCCAGGATGGCGTAGATCTGCGTCTCCACGTCCCTGTCGCCGAGCGCCTCGACGAGCAGGGGCGTGGCCCGGCGATCCCCGAGATTGCCGAGGACCATGGAGAGATACCTCCGCACCCGCGGATCGTCATCCTTCGACGCCCGATACACGGCGGCGACGTTGTTCACCAGATCGGGATGCTTCTTCGCCTCACCGGCATTGATCAACTGCGAAAGCTGATACGCCGCCTGCCACCGCTCCCGCTGCCCGCCGTAACGGACTTCGTTCAGATACTCGGGAATGGTCTGCTCGTCAGCGGCCAGACGTCCGAAGAGGAAGAAGATCCCCACCGCCACGGCGACGATGCCGAGGGGGAAGAAGACGAACTGGAAGAGGATCGTTTTCGGGGATTCTTTGGGGATGTCGGACGAGGAATCGGTCATTCAGAAATCAGCGGCCCGTCCCCATCACCACGAAGTCCGGGAGATAGGTCTTGAGCTGGGTGGGGGCGTCGGGGACGACGATCGCGTCCTTGTCGCAGACGCTCTCGCAGAGGCGGCAGGCAACGCACTTGTTCTTGTCGACGAAGGCGATCTTGTAGTGATTGGCGAGCGTCTCGTCGTTCGGCTCGATCATCTTGATGCACTCGAACGGGCAGATGTCGACGCAGAACTCGCACCCCGTGCAGAGGTCCTTGATCACCTCGGCCTTGGGGATGTCCTTCGGCTTGATGCGATTGATGATCTCGCCATGCTGGTTCTGGATGGCGTCCACCGGGCAGTAAATGCCGCAGACCGAGCAGTCGATGCAGCGCTCGGGGTGGATGTAGTACTGCCCTTTGCTCTCACCCCAGATCGTGTTGGTCGGGCACTTGATCTCGCAGACCGTGCAGCCGATGCATTTGTCGGTGATGAAGTGGGGCATGTTGGCGGGAACAGTCTACACGCTGAGCAATTCCGAGATGGTCTTGATCAGGTGCGACGACTGGATGGGTTTGCTGATGTAGGCGTTGGCGCCGAGGGCCAGGCCGCGCTCGCGGTCCTCCTCGGCTCCTTCCGTGGTGATGATGATGATGGGGATGTTCTTGAGCTGCGCGTTCTGGCGGACCAGCGAGACCAGCTTGAGGCCGTCCATCACCGGCATGTTGATGTCGGTGAGGATCAGATCGATCTTGTCGGGGCCGGACAGCTTCTTGAGCGCGTCCACGCCGTCGACCGCCTCGATGATCTTCGCGTTCTTGAATCGCTTGAGCGAAAACGAGATCAACTGACGCATGGTCGGCGAGTCTTCGACGACCAGAAAGTTGGCGTTTTCCATCCCCACTTCGTCAGTACCTCTCTCTTCTTAGCTCGTGGTGGTCAGCAGGTCGAGGAAGCTCTGGATCGTATTCAGCTTCCGCTCGGACTGTGAATAGAGTTTCGACGAGAAGATCGCCGTGGCCGCGTGCGCCGCGAGCAAGGAGAACAGCTCGTAGTCGACCGCGGAGAAGGCGTCCTTCTGCTGCAGGAGCTTGTAGATCACGATGAGGCCGATCACATGCTCCTTGATCTTGAGGGGCACCGCGGCGAGCGGCTTCTCGAGGGTGATCCCGCCGCCGTCGACATCCTGGTTGATGTAGTAGCTCTCGCCGGTCTTGGCGACCGTCCCGAGAATGCCTTCGCCCAGCCGCGCCGACATCTGGTCGACGCCGGGCATCATGTCCTCGCCTTCCGAGGCGATGGCCTTGAGCTCGTTGGTCTTCTCGTCGAGGAGCAGGATCGCGAACGTCTCCGCGCCGACGAGATTGATGACGATCTCCTGCACGATCTGGATGACTTCCCGGAAGTCGAGCGTGGAGTGGAGCTGGTAGCTGGCCACGTAGAGGTTGGCCAGGTTGTTGTTCTGCTCTTCGATCTCGATGTAGCGGTTCGCGAAGTCCTTGTTCTCTTCCTCGACCTCGCGGAAACGCTGCTGGATGCGGCGGTTCTCCTCGGCTAGATGGGAGATCTGTTCGCGGAGCCGCGCTAATTCGTCGTTCGAGACGTTGCTCTGCTCGGTCTCGAGCGAGGCCAGGCGGTAACGGAGCTTCTGGTTCTCGCGAAGGAGCTCTTCGGTGAACTCCTTCCCCTTGTTGAACAGCTCCAGAAACTTTTCAGCTTTCTGTTCTTCACTCATGTTGGATCGGACCCGCGAGACGGCTGAATGTAGCACACGTCGCGAGGCAGGCAAGCACTCAACCCGTGCACAATTTTCGGATGGCATCGGGAATCGCGGACAGGGCGAGCACTTCATCCACCGCCCCGGTCTTGATCGCCTCGGCCGGCATCCCGAAAATGATGGCGCTTTCCGACGACTCGGCGATGGTCTTGCCGCCGCGTTCATGTACGTCCCGGATCGCCTCCGAGCCGTCGTCGCCCATCCCGGTCATGATCACCGCGACCAGCTTGTCGTTGCAGGCTTCGGCGGCGCTGCGCAGCAGACGATCGACGGACGGCGCGTAAAGGTCGCTGAGTCCGGCCGGGAACACGCGAACCTGCAACCCTTCCGGAATCCGCCGGACCTCGGTCTGCGATCCGCCCGGCGCGATGTAGACCGTGCCCGGGACGATGAACTCCCCGTCGCTCGCTTCCTTCACCTCGTACGCCGAGAGCTTGTTCACCCGCTCGGCGAACAGCCGGGTGAACGTCGGCGGCATGTGCTGGGCGACGACGAACGGAACCGGGAGCAGCGGCAGCGACTGGAAGACGTGCTGCAGCGCAGGCGGCCCGCCTGTCGAGCATCCGATCGCGACCAGCTCGATGTTTTTCGGGCAGGACTCGGGAACCTCACCGCCCTTCGGCTTGAGATCGTCG
This sequence comes from uncultured Acidobacteriota bacterium, assembly GCA_963822445.1. Classification (GTDB taxonomy): domain Bacteria; phylum Acidobacteriota; class Thermoanaerobaculia; order Gp7-AA8; family Gp7-AA8; genus QHVT01. The sequence goes on from CAWGHO010000001.1 coordinate 791,965, forward strand.
TCGCTGGCGTAGCGCGGGGTGAGGCGGCGGAGGTTCTCCATCCGCAGCTCGGTGACCTGAAAGATCTTGGCGACCAGATCGCGCTGAATCTCCTCGAGGCGCGGCGAGACGCGGCCACCGGGCTTGGCGATGAAGTCGACCGCGCCGAGCTCGAGGGCCTTGAACACGCTGCGGTCGCTGGAGCGCGAGGAGACAGCGATGACTGCCGTGGGCAGGTTCACCATCAGCCAGCGCAGAAAGGCGAAGCCGTCCATGATCGGCATCTCGAGGTCGAGCGTGATCACGTCCGGCCGGTGCTTCATGGCCTGCTTGATCCCGTCCTCGCCGTTCACGGCCGTGCCCACGACCTTGATCCGCGGCTCGGCTTCGAGCATACGGGTGATCGTCACGCGGTTGTACGCGGAGTCATCGATCACGAGCGCGCGGATGGGAAGGGACGACACGCGCGAATTCTATGTCGAGGGATCGAAACCCAAGGCACTCAACATCCCGCTGATGCCGGCCTTATCGACTGCCTTCATGTATGCCTCGCGCGGCTCGATCACCTTCCGCCGCACGAGGTCGGTCAGGCTGTCGTTCATCATGCCCATGCCCTGCTTCCGCGACGTCTGCATGATCGACGGAATCTGAAAGATCTTCGCTTCGCGAATGAGGTTCGCGATCGGCTGGGTTCCCATCATGACCTCGAGCGCCGGCACGCGCCCGCCGCCGATCTTCTTGCAGAGCACCTGGCTGATCACGCCCTTGAGACTGGAAGCGAGCATGACCCGGATCTGCTCCTGACGGTCGGCCGGAAACTGATCGATGATCCGATCGACTGTCGATGCCGCCGACGAGGTGTGCAGCGTGCCGAACACGAGATGTCCGGTTTCCGCGGTCTCCAGCGCGATCGACACGGTCTCCAGGTCGCGCATCTCACCGACCAGGACGACGTCCGGATCTTCGCGCAAGGCCGCGCGCAGCGCGTCTTTGAACGAGTCGGTGTGCTCGCCGACCTGACGCTGGTTGACCAGACATTTCTTGTTCTCGTGCACGAACTCGATCGGGTCCTCGATGGTGATGACGTGATCGTTGCGGTGCCGGTTGATGTAGTCGACGAGCGCGGTCAGCGTCGTCGACTTGCCGGAACCGGTCGGCCCCGTCACCAGCACGAGACCTTTGGAGAGATTGCAGAGATCGAGGATCTCCTTCGAAAGCCCCATCTCCTCGGCGGTCATGATCCGGCTCGGAATCACGCGAAAGACCGCGCCCATGCCCTTCCGGTCCATGAAGAAATTGCAGCGGAAGCGCGCCAGACCCTCGATCTCGTAAGCGAAGTCGGTGTCGTTGCGGCGGCGGAACTCCTCGCGATTCCGTTCCGGCGTGATGGGCCAGAGGATGCGCTCCACATCCGCGGCGGTCAACTGGTTCCGGCCGGGCATGACCTTCATCTCGCCGTCGTGGCGCACCATCGGCACGGAGGCGGAGGACATGTGCAGATCGGAGGCGTTGATCTCGACCATCTGCCTGAAGAGCGAGTCCATCTCCGCGGTCGGAGATCGTTCCTCGGTGACCAGCGCGAGTCGCGGCGCGGAGTCATCGAAGTAAAACGACGCCGTCCCGGTCTCGGCAACCACGCGAATGCGGCCAAGGTCGCGGTGGCGCACGGTCCACTCGGCATGGCCCTTCGCAAGCGCGTCGCGCTGTGCCGGCGGTACCACCGGCGCGATGACGCTCTGAATCTGCTCGGCGGTCACCTGCGGGCCGTCGAGCTCATGCTTTCCGTCGGAGGTAACGATGGTGATGCGGCGGGCCGGCGCAAGATGCATTTCGCGGCCCCCCGCGTCGGCTGCTTTGCGGAGGAGGTTTTCGAGTGACATGTCCTCCTGCCTAAGCGCAAGCCTGGCACCAGCGTTCTGCTCTCGTGGAAGGCCCGCGAGGCCCGTGTCGAAATCGGAAAGCGTCCAGTTTCGATACGGCTATTCAGCGGCGAGCACATCCCTGATTGCCGAGATCGACGGCGCGAACAGATACGCGGCGCCGGTACTGATCACGAAGCGGTACGGCATGGGCACTTTCGCTTCCTTTTCTCCCTGCACGAAGTTCGCGACGCGCGAGTCGGGCGGACGGTTGCCGGCCTGGCCGATGATCGGATCGAAGCCCGCATCGCCGCGCGGCGTGTGCTCCTTGTTCGCCCAGACCCTCCACAGAAATTCGAACTGATCGGTGATCGAGGCCTGGTAGCAGATGAAGAGCAGGCCGCGGTCTTCCTTCGGCTTCTTGTCGTAGCTCGGGCCGAAGGTGATGCCGCGGCGGATGATCCGCCGGCGCAACGTGCGCGCGCCGTGGCCGATGTCGGTGGCTTCATCGCGCGGGTTGATCTTGCGGATGTGCGCGGAGATCGGGCAGCGCTGGCCGTCGCCGTCGGCTTCCGCGGGCCGGAAGTGATCGGTCGGCGTGGCCGGATTCTCCCAGCGCACCGGTGGCGTGTCCTTCCAGAAGAAAAAGCTCTGCTGGGCCTCGCGATCCCCGGCGATGTCCGGATCGGTCTCGCGCGGCGAGCGCGCCAGCGGGACTCCGTCTTTCCAGCGGCCCACGCACATCGCGCCGAACCGTTCGCGGTCGACGCCGAACCCTTCCGCATTCAGTCTCTCCGTTCCGAGCTCGATGAATTTCTCGAAGGCCTCCACGTCCTGGCGCAGCCGGCGATAGACGACGTACGAACCATCGACCGCGAATTTCGGCACGAAGCGGGTCGCGCTCTCTTCCTGGTTCCCGGCCGGAGTGTCGGGACTCTGCCGCGGATAGCCGAGGACGAACTCGCCGGGGTGAATGAGGGGCATGCCCGGTGCGGCGAAGGTGCTGCCCAGCGGATCGGAGGGATGAATGAGGCGCGGCGTGAGGAACGGCCGCGTCGGCGTGTCCAGCTGTCCGCGAACGCCCGGCTGCGAGATCCCATCCTTGAATCCGAAGTGCTCGTGACCGCGCTTCGGTGCGATGGTCGTGTCGCCGCGATCGCGATGGATGATCGTGATCGGGCGGCCGGGCAGGTCGCGCAACTCTTTCTCGATCTCTTTGACCTTGTCCTTCAGATCTTTCTCGACGTCGGCGGCGATGTTGAGCATCGCGTCGGGCACTTTGTGTCCCGATCCCACCATCCAGGTCAGCGGCGAGCCTGGCGTGCCATTCGTCGGATCGCCAATCTCCCCTGCCCGCGCTTCCGCACCGATCACGAATGCGGTCTCCATCGTCCGGACGTCTTCCTTGCCAATGAGCTTGGTCAGGCCTTGCGAGGTAAAGGCGATGTTCATCCACAGCGCCCAGAGATCGGGATCGGGAGCCTTGCCACCGTCGACGCCTTCGCCGCTTCGCGCTTTCCGCATCGTGCGAAAGGCGTCGTTGAATTGCGCGACGGCGTTGAGCGTCGCGAGTCGCGGCGCCAGCGAAGCCAGCCACTTCTTCACCACGTTGATTTTCTTGACATTGAAACGGAGGAAGAGCAGCGCCACGTGGTCCTTCCGGAACCCGGCCAGACTGTCGCCCTGAATCTCGTTGCCGCGCAGCAGGGGCTCGCTCATCCCTTCCTCCCGTAGCTCTCGGTCTCGTGCGCAGCGTCATCGGCAACGAGGCCGCCGAATACGACATCGCTTCCTCCGCCGGCGCGGCACTCACGGCCCGTGGCCTGGCTGATCAGACCGGGCTTGCTCACCGAGGCGTAAACGCCGACGGTGGTGCGCTCGGCGATCTGACTGCCCCATCGAATCGGCTCGCCGCCGATGGTCACCTGCGAAAGAGTGAAGCCGCGCCCGGGCGGCACCGCAACGCGCGCGCGAACGGGCGGATCGCCGCGCACGTACCGGACGAGGTCCTCCGGCGGACTGCCGTCCGGCGTTTTCCAGCCGTCCGTGTCGATGCCGATGATGTAGATACCGACCGGATCCTCCAGCGTGATGAAGCGCCCCTCGCGGGCGAGTCTGTTGAAGTGCGCGATGACCGTCGGATCGGCGTGATGCGGCCCGCCCAGCGCACAGTCCTGAACGTCGATGACCTCGCCGCCGCGGAAACGCCACACGATCGCATCCCAGATCAGCCCGAGCGCGGCGGGCAGATTGTTGATGGCGTTGATCATGTGCATCGTGCCGCGGGTGGTGTTGAAGATGTTCAGACGGTTGTAGGAGCCGCCCGGACCGCTGAAGATGTCCGCCTCCGTGGCCGCGGGATTGGTCCACGTCCGGTAGAGCGCGGTGATCTCCGCGCGCGACAGATTGGCGACGAGAAAGTTCCAGTAATCCGGCAGCTCGGTGGTCACGTCGATCGCGGTGACGTTTCCCGAGGAGTCGCGATGGGTGAACCACTCGGAGTACTCGTTCTGTCCGCGGCTCGAGGGCTGGCGATTCGCCGGCTCATCGGCATGAAGGCGAGCCTCCGCGCGCCGTCGGAAGTCCCAGACATCCTCGGCGAACGTGAACCAGGGGATGATCCGCCGTTTCGCACCGGCTATGGGCGTCGTCAGCGGATTCACGAGCTGCACGTTCGCCGCACCGACTTCCGCGCGCAGGTCGGCGATGGATGCGTTGAGGGCGTTGTTGACGATGTCGCTCCACGCCTGCAAGTGGGCATCGCTGGTGACGTCGGTCAATCGTCCCGGAGGCGAGAAGCGGGGCATGTGAGCCCTCCTTGCTTGAAGGAGGGACCCGCGCGGGAGGTTTCCCTACCTACTTTTGGTAAACCATGTCGTTCTTCAGATGGCGCAGCTTGAACTGCGTCGACAGCGAGATCAGCGACTCGCTGTGACCGAGCAGCAGGTAGCCGCCATCGATCAGCCGGTTGTAGAAGTTCGTGACCACGACCTTCTTCGATGCATCGTCGAAGTAGATGATCACGTTCCGGCAGAAGACGACGTCGAGGTGGCCGAGCAGCGAGACGCGCGCTTCGTCGTAGAGGTTCAGGCGGCCGAAAGAGATGCGGTTGCGGATCTCATCGCGCACTTTCCACGAGCCATCGCCCTCTTTCACAAAGTACTTCTCGCGCAGCAGCGGCGTGGTCGCGCGGAACGCGTTCTCGCGGTACTGCCCTTTGCGCGCTTTGGCCAGGACCTGCTGGTTGATGTCGCTGGCGAAGATCTCGAACGCGGCGTGGTCGTACCAGCCCGCTTCCGACAACAGCATGGCAAGCGAGTACGGTTCCTCGCCCGAGGAGCAGCCCGCCGACCAGATGCGGATCTTCTTGACCGTCTTCCGAGAGAGCAGATCGGGAACGATCTCCTCGATGAATGCCTGAAGCTGGGCCGGCTCGCGGAAGAAGTAGGTCTCGTTGGTGGTGACGAGGTCGAAGATCTGATCGAACTCCGCGTCGGCGCGGGGGTCGTACTGGAGGAAGTAGAAGTACTTCTGGAAGGAGTCGAAGCTCATCTCCCGCGCGCGCGGCGAGAGCCGCTTCTGCAGGAGGTACTTGGAGGAATCGCTGAACCAGATGCCGGACCGCTTGTAGATCTGGTCCCGCAGCAGCCGGAAAACGTCGTCCGGCAGCTCCATGTGATGGTTCAAAGAGAAATTGAAGTTCGACATGACCCGGGTGATTGATGAGTGATGATTGATGATTGATGAGCTTCATCAGTCATCACTCATCAATCATCAATCGCCCTCGCGTTTCTGCTTCATGGCCTGCAAGATCGCAGCTATGACGACTTCCCTCCTGCTGTCCGCGGTCCGCCACGCCTCCTCGAGCAGGTCGCGGTACAGATCGCGGTGCTTGACCAACACCTCGGACACGTCATCGAGAATGGCGCTGTTCTCCAGCGCCTTGAACAACACCGGGAACGACGAGCGGTCGGCGAGCTTGTCCAGCGCCAGCACCGCGGATTGCTGCACGTACGTGTCGGGATCGTCGATGGCCCGATGGATCATCGGCAGCGCCTCGCGGTCGCCGCGTGCGCCGAGCGCCGTCGCGGCCGCGGCGCGAATCCGCCAGTCCTCACTCGACAGCGCGGCGTGCAATTTGTCGAACGCATCGCGACCGGGAATCCGCGCGAGTGCGAGCATCGCCGCGCGCTGAATCTCGGGATCGCTTTCGTCGAGACAGCCGAAGAGCACGTCCTTGACGCGCTGATCCTGCGATTTGCCGAGCGCGTCGATGACGGCGATTCGCACGGGCGCCGGGTCATTCACGAGATGCCGCATCAGCGGCTCGATGCCCTCGGAATGTTTGTACTCGCCGAGAGCCTGGGCGGCGGCGGTGCGGATCCAGATGTCGCTGTCGTCGAGTGAGCTGATCAGCGGCTCGAGTCCGGTCTCAGGCCGCAGGCGGACGATGGCGTTGATCGCCGCGAGACGCACCGACGTCGATTCGTCGGCGAGGGAGAGCACGAGCTGATCGGCGAAACGCTCCTCGCCGAACTTGCCCATCAGCGAGACCGCTTTTTGCCTGATGACCGGATCGCTGTCCTTCGACGCGAGAAGCAGTTCGTCGTGATAGCCCTCGCCCTGAATGTTGACGAAGACCGAGAGCGAGTTGAGCTTGATCGGAATCGACGGCGACTGCAGCAGCCGCCGGATTTTCCCGAGGACATCCGCCTGCACTTCAGGAAACGCGGTCACCAGCGCGGAGATGGAGTTCACCGCGGCCTGCTGCGACGCTACGTCTGTGTCGTCGAGCTTAGCCAGCAGGTAGTCGATCGAATTCGGATGAGGAATCTCGCCGAGCGTCTCGATGGCCAACCGCCGGATCATGGCGTTGTCGTGGTCGAGCAGAGGCATGATGCTCGGCAACGTCTCGCGTCCACCGACGACGTTGATCACGCGCAGGAGCAGCGCGAGGATCTCGTCCTCTTCCGCGTTCTGCAGCGCTTCGAGAATCGACGGAATCGCGCCGGCGCCGAAATCGATCAAGCCCTGGGCCGCGACTTCGGCGGTGTCGGGCTGGTCGAGATGGCTGATCAGGACGGGCAACGCGCGCTCGTCGCCGGACCAGCCGAGGAACTTGAGGATGAAGGACTTCACCTCGCGCTTGGGCGTGGTGTGGAGATGCTCGATGAGCGGGAGGATCTTTTCGCGCGGGAAGGCCTCGCGGAAACGGCTCTGGATGAGCGTCCGCTCGGCCTGTTCGACGATGCGCGGCTTGCTCGCTTCGGCGATCCGCACGAGAGCGCGGAGTGCGGTCAGATTCAGCTTTTCTTCGTCGGCAATGATTCGCAGAAGGAAGTTGACCGTGCCGACGTCGGCGATCTTTCCGACCGCTTCGAGAACCGGCTTGCGCAGCGATTTCTCGGCATAAAGCGGCAGCACGGCCGGCAGCGCGGTGCGATCGCCGATCTCGCCGAGGGCTTCGACGACGTGAAACTTCAGCCAGAGGTCTTCCCGCTGATGGAGAACGCGCATCAGATTCGGCAGCGCCGACGCGTCGCGATATTTGCCGAGGGACGAGACGATCGACGATGCCAGGTTGATGTCATTCTCGGCGTCGAGCAGCTCGAGGAGGATCGCGAATCCGTCTTTGCTGCGCAGGTCGCCGAGGAGGTTGACCAGCGAAAGGCGGACATCGAGGTCCTTCTCGGTGCGCAGGCGGCTGACGATCGGCTCGATGGCAACATCACCGATCCGCATCAGAGCCTCGGTCGCCGAATTGCGCTTGCCGGCGTTTTCCGGATCGGCGAGCGAGTCGAGGAGGCCGCGCACGATGTCCGGCCGCGCGTCGCGAACGAGGCCGTCGACGATGGTCTTGCGGACGCGCCAGTCCTTGTCGCCGAGAAGCTCGAACATCAGCGGCAGGTTGCGCTCGCTGGTCGATTGCGCAACCAGGAACGCGGCTTTCTGCCGCGCATCCGGATCGGTGGAACGGGCCTGCTCGATGATCTGCGGGTCGGCGGTCATTGCGTCCCCGTCTTGATGCGATCCAGCTCTTCCCTCTTCATCTGCACGAATTGCTGGAGGGTCTCGGTGTAGATCTCCGTGTCGCGGCGCACGCGCAGCGGCACGCGGGAGTCGTAGTACTGGCGGCCTTCGTCGATCTCCTCGCGCAGCACTTCGAAGAAGTTGTTGTCGCGAATGCCCTGCTCCACTTTGGCCACGTGGTAAATGATGATGTCCGAAAGAATGAGTCGTGCCAGGCGACGGGCTTCGTCGATCTCGCGCGATTCCACGGGAAACTCGCCCGTGTGGCCGACCTCGGGAAAGAGCTTGCGGATGATCTGGCGGAACTCTTTCTCCGGAATCTGCTCTTCGATGTATTCGTCCGCGCCGTAGAGATTGGTCGGATTCGCTCGGAAGCGGTTCGCGCGAAAGAGAGCGCCAATGAGGATGACCCGAGTCTGCTCGAGCGTCGGATCGGCTTTGATCTCTTCGGTGACTTCCACGCCGAGCTTTCCCTTGAGGTAGACGTTGACGATCACGAGCTCGGCGCGGGTGCGGCGGACGAAGTCGAGGGTCGGATCGCCGGTCTCGAAATAGGCAACTTCGAATCCGAGGCGGCGGAGGTGCTCGCCGAGGAACTGGCGGAAGGGGCGGGGCTCATCGGCGATGGCGGCCATGCGCCGGCGGGGGATGTTCGCCGGCTCCGCGGGCTCCGGAACGGCGTGCATTCCGCTCGCTGTGCGCGGCTTGAGAACCATCTGGTATTGACAGCGCGGGCAGGCCACGCGGACGGGGGACGTCAGCGGGAGAGCTATCGCTGCCCGAAACGTCGAGCCACATTTCTTACAGGTCAGGTCCATTGCTGAGTTATCCGGAGGGGGTCACGCCGTGGTCGCCGCGAGCGCCCTGCTGTCGAGTAGCTTGTCCAAATCGAGCAGGATCGTCAACGCGCCGCCGGCGCGGAAGACGCCGCGGACCGATTCGTCGAGCTCCGTGGCGTGTACGACCGGGTGGGGCTCGATGTCGGCGGCGGCGGCTTTTACGACTCGTAAAACGCGATCGACGACGAAGCCGATCATCTCATTGTGGTAGTCGATCACGACGATGCGCGTGTCGGCATCTTCGGAGGTTGCCGCGGCGTGCCGCAGTTTTCTTCGAACATCGACGAGGGTCACGATCGTGCCGCGCAGGGAGATGATCCCGAGCACGGAGGTGTCCGCGTTGGGGATGCGCGTCAGCGGACGCGGCGTGACGATCTCGATGATCCGCTCGATGTTGACCGCGTACTGCTCGCCGGCCATGACGAAGGTGAGAAGCTCGAGCTGGGTGGTGGTGGTTTCGACGTCCGCGGCTTTCGCGATCTCGCGGCGTTTGCCGGCCTGGGCTTTGAATTTGTCGAGCTTACTCGGAGCGCCGGCGTCCCCGCCGGCTGGTCCGCCGCCGTCCTCGGCGGCTGAGGGCAGGGGTGGTGGTTGCGGTGCCTCGGCCGGCGCGGACGCCGGCGCAACAGCCGCCGGGACGGCGGCGTTCCCCTTCTCTGCTTTCTTCTTCCTGATCTTCACCAGATCAACCATGCGCGGCCTCCATGCGGTGTTCCCGGGCAGCGCTGCTGACTCGCGTCGGGTCGATCACCTCGGCATCTTCGCCGAAGGCGTCGAGTAAGGCTGTCGTAGCGAGGGTGTTGATCAGGCGGGGGATGCCGCCGCTGAGGGAGTGGATCTCTTCCATGGCCTTGCGATTGAACGGGTTTCGCGTGCCGCCGGCGACGCGGATGCGGTGCTCGATGTACTCGATGGTCTCCTCGAGCGACAACGGCCCGAGAGAATAGCGCAAGCCGATGCGCTGGCGGAGGGGCTTGTAGGCCTCACGATCGAGCCGGGCGTCGAGCTCGGGTTGGCCGATCAGCACGACCGACAGCAGGTTCTGATCATCGAGCTGAAAGTTCGTCAACAGGCGAATCTCGTCGAACGTCGCCTTCGACGGAATGAGCTGGGCCTCGTCGATCATCAGCACCGGCTCGCGCTTCTCCTCGTACAGCTCGTACAGCTTCGTGTGGATCTGATCGAGGAGGTCGTTGCGAAACCGCGCCGGCTCGAGGTTCAGGCCGCGGGCGATGGAGCGGAGAAGCTGCGTCGGTGTGAGGCGTGGATTGATCAGCAGAATGATCGGACGCGATTCGCCGACGCGATCGATCAGGGCGCGGGAAAGCGTGGTCTTGCCCGAGCCGATGTCGCCGACGAGCAGGGCCAGCTCCTTTTCCTCGACCGCGTACTCGAGCCTGGCCAGCGCTTCCTTGTGCTGCTTCGACTCGAACAGGAACGACGGATCGGGCGTCTTGCCGAACGGCTTCGCGCTCAGGCCGAAGAATTCTTCAAACATGGGCGGCCTGGGCGCGGACCTCGCGGGCCCGCCCTCCGAAGTGATCGATCAGCGATCCGACGTCGACCACCAGCACGATCTCGCTCTCGCCGATCTCCGTCGCGCCGGCGATACCGGGGATGGTCTTCAGCCGCTCGCCGATCGATTTGATGACCACTTCCTGCTGACGCACGAGGGCGTTGACCAGAATGCCGACGGTCTTCTCCCCCGCCCGCGTCACGACGACGAACCATTTCGTGTCGGGACCATGATCGTGATCGTCCTCGAGTCCGAACGCGTCGGCCAGACGCAGCAGCGGCAGCGTGTAGTCGCGCAACGTGAACACCTCGCGGCGCTCGACGGTGCGGATGTCGCGCGAGTAAATCCGCAGCGATTCTTCGACGGAGGTGAGGGGGATGGCGAATTGATCGCCGCCCGCTTCGACGATGAGGGCCTGGATGATGGCCAGGGTGATGGGCAGCGAAACGCGGAAAGTCGTTCCTTCGCCCACCCGTGAAATGACGTCGATGGTGCCCTTGAGCTCCTGGATGTTCTTCTTCACGACGTCGAGGCCGACGCCGCGGCCGGAGATCTCGCTGACGGCGCTGGCCGTGGAAAAGCCGGGCGTGAACATCAGCTCATACGCGCGCTGCTGATCGACGACTTCCTTTTCGCCGATCAGACCGCGGGCGACGGCGACTTTGCGGATCATCTCCGCGTCGATGCCCCGGCCGTCATCGGTCACGTCGAGGACGACGGAGTTGCCCTGCTGATACGCGTTCAGGGTGATGCGGCCGACGGGATTCTTCCCCGCGGCGCGCCGCTCTTCCGCCGATTCGATTCCGTGATCGAGGGCGTTGCGGATGATGTGCATCAGCGGGTCGGTCAGCTCTTCGACCATCATCTTGTCGAGCTCCGTATCCTCGCCGCGCAGAATCAGCTCGATCTCTTTGCTCAGCTCCCGCGCGGTCTTGCGCACCGTGCGGGAGATCTTCGAGTAGATCTGGCCGACCGGAACCATGCGGATCTCGATGACCGACTTCTGCAGCTCGTTGAGCTTGCGATCGAGATTGCGGGAGATCTTCCCCAGCTCGTGCGAGGCCATGCGCGCCTGCTGCTGAGTCATGGCCCGGGCCAGGGTCTCGAGCTGGGTCTTCTCGATGATCAGCTCGCCGACGATGTTCATGACGTGGTCGAGACGGGCGATGTCGACGCGCACGGTCTGGGAGAGCGAGCGCAGGGACATCTCTTCATCGGGCGCGATCGCTTCCTGCGGCACCGTCGCCGCTTGTGGAGCGGCCACGACGCCTTTGCGCAGCGACGTCACTTTCGCTTCCGGAGCAAGAGCGGCGACCGCGGCATCGTTCAACGTCGAGCCGTAAAGCAGACGGAAGGCGATGCCATTGACGTTGCCCGTGGGAATCGCAGGAAGCGTGGAAATGACCTCGCCTGCATCGACGAGGCTGGCGGTCAACGCGCGGAGGCGCTCGTCGAAGTCGGAGAAATCGAAGGTGACTTCGAGCGAGAGGATGTGCTTTCCGCTGCGCACATTCTCGAGCAGGCGGTGCTCTTCGTACTCGGTCAGCGACTTGCGGGTCTGCTCGTCGAGGGTGATCTCCGCCAGCGGATCATCGTGCTTCTGCTGCGGCTGATTGGTGATGATGTGATGGATGCGCCGCGTGAGGGCGGTCATGTCCACCAGCCCGGCCAGCGAGGAGTCGTTGATGGAGATGACCAGGCGATTGAGGCTGTCGACGGCGTCGTAGAGCAGGTCGATCAGATCCTTGGAGATCTCGATCTTCCCCATCCGCAGCTTGTCGAGCATGTCCTCGAGGTTGTGGGAGAGCTCGGAGATCTCGGAAAAACCGAGCATGCCCGCCAGGCCTTTGAGCGAGTGGACCTCGCGGAAGATCTTGTTGACCAGCTCCGGCCGGACGTTGCGCCCCTGGGTCTCGAACTCGACGAGATCGCGCGAGAGCGTGTCGAGCAGCTCTTCGGCTTCGCTGGTGAACTCCTCGCGGGCTCGATCGTCTTCGCGGGTCATGGAACCGGAGCGATGTTAGCGGGTTTTCTACGCTGCGAGGTTACGGGGTTTCGAGGTTTCGGGGTTACGAGGTTGGAAGGCACCCCGTAACCCCGAAACCCCGTAACCCCGTAACTTATCCGCGATACGCCTCGTCCTGCTCGATTCGCGAAAGGATCCAGGGAAAGTCGCCGGTGGTGATCTTGCCGCCGCAGTATTCGCAGATCGCGGCCTGGCCTTCGGCGCGAGACGCGCCGCAGTTGGGACAAATCCTGCCGTCCGCGCTGCCGGCGGCCCGGCCGCGCACGAACGTCCAGTACTCGCTCCACCGGCGGCGGCGTTGCGAGGAGCCGCCGATCACGTCGCCGGCCTTGTTGAGGGCGTAGTCGCTGCCCGAGGCGTAGAGGCGGACGGTGATAGCGTCGAAGAAGGCGTCGCTGGCGACCTTCACCACCTCCGTGTTGTCGATCGTGTAGCCGTCGACGATGTTGCGCACGTCCTGGCGGAGGTATTCGTCGATCCAGTAACGATGCATCTGGAAGAGCGCATCGGTCTCGAGCGGTCGGGCGCGTTTCCAGTCGCGCGAGGTCCAGGCGTTCTGCAACTCCGTGGCGACGAATCGCGCCCGTTGGTCGAACGCTTCCCAGCTGAACGCGGGATGGCGCTCGACGAAGGTCTTCATGTGGCGAACGATCCAGGGTTGGTTGACCGTCGGGCGATCGAGCCCCGGCTCCTCACCCGAACCGCCTCCGCCGAGCTGCGGCGGCCGCTCGTCCTTGCTGACCACTTTGATCGCCGTGAGGAACCAGTGGAAGGTCCCGTCGGCGATCACCGTGCCGCAGTGGAGGCATGCGCCGTCGGTGCGCGTCTGCAGCGCCGCGCCGCATTTCGGGCAATGCTCGGCCTTTGCTTTTTCGGGTGCGGGCGACAGCAGATCGCGGGCGCGGGTCAGCGTCCACAGCTCGCGCACATACCACCGTCGCGTAACCCCCGCAGCAACCTCGGAGTAATTCGCCTCGAGCTCGACATCCGCCTCGACACGCGCGCCCTCGAGGCCGCGGAAATTGATCACGCTGAAGCTGCCGACGACGATCGCGTCGATGCTGGTGAGCCCCGCCGGCGCGTGTCGCTTCAACCCCTCGCGAACGGCGGCGCTGACATACGGCGCGAAGTCGTCGACGCGGCCGCGGCCCAGGGCTTCGTAGAGGCGGGCGAAGAGGCTGTAGCAGAAATCGGTGAAGACGATCTCCGAGAAATTCGGATCGAACTGGCGGAGCGACTCCATGCTCGCCGGCTCCGCGCGCGTGGGGGCAACGGTCAGCAGGCGCACATTCTCGGCCTTCGTGTTGTTCACGGCGCCGACGACGATGAACACCATGAACAGCAGGAAGACGAGCGCGGGCGGCGCTCCGCCGGAGGATGAGCCACCACCCGACGAACCGCCGTAGCTCGAGCTGCCCGAACCAGACGAGGAGGACGACGAAGACGAAGACGAGGAGGAACCCGAATACGAATCGCCGCCGCCGATCCGCGCTTCGGCAACGAGCGTCGTGAAGAACGCCAGCGCGAGAATCAACGCGATTCGTCTCATGCGAGCTGAATCTCCGGTGCGTTGGTCAGCTCATCGGGATTCCCGTCATCGGCAGGAACGTCACGCTCGAGAATCGCGCCGAAAGCACGGATCGCCGCGATGACCGCGTCGGAATCGATGTCCTGATCGCGATGCAGGTCCGCGGTCGCGGCGTTCCAATCCGTCGCGTTCACCCTCCGCAGCAGACCGCGGTCGGCCACGACTTCCATCCGCCGCTCCAGCAGAGAAACGAACAGCAGGACGCCGGTCTCGGCAGACGTATTCGCAACACCGCGCTCCTGAAACGACGCCGCGGCGTGCGTTCGCACGGTCTCCAGACGTTCGCGGCGCGTCGTGAACAGCCGCCTCAGGCCAGCACTGTGCCGCGAGATGGCAATGCCAATCACGTAGAACGCGATCGGATCGAGGATGACCGTGATCGGCGGCACGACCCAGGGCATGAACACGAGAACGGCCAGCGACACGATCGCGAGCGTGGCCGCGAATCGCGAGTCCGCATGCGCATACGAACCGGAACGCGCGCGCACATCGACGATCAGCTCCGCCGCGGAGCGCTGCTCCAGATCGCGCACCGCATCACCGATCGCCCGCGCGGCCGCGGCATCGAACGACATGTGCACGGGCGGTTCAGTCCCTCGAGACGGGAGGTGTCGTCGGAACGGCGGTGCGCAGCCTTCCGCCGAGGGACATGCCGCCGGGTGCAGCGCCGGCCTTGATCTCGTCGGACTCCCACTCTTCGTCGGTCTTGAACCGAACCTCGGTGGTGTTCTTCATGAGCGGCAAGGTCTTGTCGCCGACGACGTACTCGACCTCGAGGCTGCGGAGGTTCCAGTTGTCCGCGCTGTCGAACGGGCCGATCCGGCCTGTCTTGAAGTGCAGTCCGAAGCGATGGATGTCGCTCGGAAGCACGCTGAGGTTCTGCGCTTTCAGATCCCACTCGAGGGTCTTGCGCATGCCGTTCGGAAAGCCCTCGCACGCCGGATTGCCGGCTGGATCGCGCCGGCAGTTCAGACCCTTCGATTCGATCCGCTTGCCGTCTTTTGTGATGAGGAACGCGGAGACGACGCTGTTGCGGCGAAGGTCATCGTTACCGGTGACGGTCTTGATCCGGATGCGGCTGATCGTGGAACGCTCGCTTCGCGGCGGCGCGACCGTGACCTGGGAGATGACTGGAAGGGCTACGAGCAGGACGGCGGTGAGCAGCAGGATTCGGCGCATGCGCCCGTTCTACGCCACTTTCAGCAGCCGCCGCAACTTCTCCACCAGATCCCCAGCCTGAAACGGCTTCACCAGATACTCCTCGGCACCCAGCGCGGCGGCGCGGCGGCGATCCTCTTCACTCGATTCCGTGGAGATGACCATGATCGGGATCGAGCGGTAGATGGGATGGTTCTTGAGGAAGCTCACCAGCTCCAGGCCGTTGATGTCCGGCATGTTGATGTCGGTGAGGATGGCGTCGAACTTGTGGTGAGGCAGGGTCTTGAGGGCCTCGAAGCCGCTCGCGGCCTCGACGATCTCGAGGTCGTAGCTCTCCGTCCCTCCCTCGATCACCGTCGTCAGATACGCCCGCATCGACGATGAGTCTTCGACAACGAGAATCTTCATCAGCGCCGCCCCGCCCTCTCCGACGCGAACACCGCGTTTCCGAACGCGTACCCGGCCTGTGACAGAAAGATCTCGAGTCCAGTCATGCTGTCGATCGGCGCGCGGTGCTCGGCGTTATCGCCGTAAAGGATACCAATCGCGCGGGTGCCGTGCATGATCGGCAGCGCGACCACCTCCGTCGGAAGGAGACCTCCGAAGGCGTCGATGAGCTGCACGTTGGTTGGCGTGCGGCGCATCTTGCCGCGATGGGGCTCGCCGCCGACCGCCACGTCAGCGAGAATCGAAGGGTCGTTCCGGGCGATGCGCAGACGGCGCACGCGCGCGTCCATGGCTTCGTCCCCGCCGCCGGTGGTGCCGAAGCCGCCGAGGCCTACGAAGACGTCGTCGGAGGCCATGAAGAGTGCGCCGCGATCGAGATACTCGGCGGAAAGACGCAGGATCGTGGCCGAGACCTGGCCGATGTCGTTCGGATTCGAAAGCTCGTTGATCAGCTGGCGCAGCAGGTTGAAGGAACGGTCCATCGTTTCCTTCGTAGCCATCTCGTAGAACTTCTTCCCCGCGTCGACACCGCCGCCGGTGATCTGTGTCCACTGATCGAACGAACGCTCGGCGAAGAGCACCAGCTCGTCGGCGAACATGGCCAGCTCCTCTTCCACGAGACCTGGCTGCAGGCGCTCGGGTGTGGGCTTGGTCACGTACAGATCGGCGCCGGAGCGAAGGAGCTCATGGCGGCGGCGGAGATCGGCGAGGGCGTCGATCATCACCACCGGCAGCCGGGGGTTCTTGCGCTTCAACTGCTGCATCAGCTTCGTCGACGCGTCGTCGTCGGTGAGCTCGAGGAAGGTCACGAAATAGCTGTTCGAGCGGAACAGGTCGGTCATGGCCGCGCGAACGTCGTCGAGCGATCCGTACTGCGAGATCTTCACGCCCATTTTCGAAAAGGCGCGCTTGGCCGCGACACGCACCATCGGGTTGCGCTCGAAGAGCACGACGTTGCGATACGCGGCGTCGGGCGACTCGACTTCGAACAGGCCGCCGGCGACTTTGAACTGACCCGACGTTCCGCCGGCTTTAGCCCCCGCTTCAGAAGGAGGTGGCTGGTCTTCGATGGGGGGAACCGCGGGCGACGCGCCGCTCAGATCGGGCAGCTCGTCGATGGGCGTGAACTCCTCGCGAGTCGGGAACTGCACGACGTTGTCCGTCGGCGGCACTGGCGCGATCGAGGGACGCGGGGGCGCTTCCGGCTCGGGCGGAGCGGACGCGATGGGTTGGCCGAGGCCGAGGTTCAGGGAGGCGGGTGTGGCTTCGGCGGGGGCGGAGCCGCGGAGGAGGGCCTTGCCGACCTTCAGCGATTCCTCGAGGCCCTTGAGAGGCTTGAGCTTCTCCGCGTCGCCGGCACCGAGAAGTTTCGACGGCGACAGACCGCCTTCCTTGAAGAGCTGGTCGGGTTCGTACTCCACGTCCAGCGCGCCCATGCTCTCGCTGAGGATGAAGTTGAACTCCCCTTCCTTGCTCGACAGCAGCGGCGTGACCACGGTGAGGATCCGCTTGTGGACCGCCGCGGCCAGGTCGTCCTTCGAAAGCAGATTCAGGTCGAGGATCGACAGCCCGACGGGGATGCCGCGCTCCTCCATCTGCCGGACCATGGCCGACTTCGCCGCCGGGATCAGTCCTGATGCTTCGAGAAAGCCGGTGAGATCGGATTGCTCGGGCGAGGCGGCGTTCACGACCAGGCCGTTGCGAAAGAGGACGGTGTGCCGGCCGGCGCTGTTGATGATCTCGAGCACGCCCGTGCGACGGCTGAGGTAGACGATCTGAACGATGTCGGTGAGGGAGAGGTCCTCGAGACGTCCGAGAAGACTCATGAGCGGCCCGCTCGGGCGTCAGTTCCTGGTCGCGCGTTCGTCAGCACCGGCGAGATTGTAGCGTTTCAATATCCCGTCGAGGATGCCGTTGATGAACTGGCTGGACTTCTGCGTGCCGAACTTTTTCGCGATCTCGATGGCCTCGTCGATGACCACGAGCTTGGGCGTGTCGCTCTCGTGGAGGAACTCGTAGATCGACATGCGGATGATGTTGCGGTCGACGGCGGCCATCCGGGACAGGCGCCAGTTCTCGGCCTGGTTCTGGATCATGTCGTCGATCTTCTCCAGGTTGTCGACCGTCCCCTTGAAGATCTTGGTCGCGAACTCGCGGGTGTTCGCCTTCGATTTCTGCAGCTCCTCGAACGTGCCGATGATCTGGTCCGGCTGGTTGCCGCCCATGTCGTGCTGAAAGAGCATCTGCAGTGCGAGCTCGCGTGCCTTGCGCCGGGCGCCCATCTAGGTCTCCTCCGTGCGAAGCGCGCGCCACAAGTTGGCCATCTCGATGGCCGCCAGCGCCGCCTCCCATCCTTTGTTTCCCGTGCCTTGCGAGGAGCGCTCGACGGCCTGCTCGTAGGTGTTGCAGGTGATCACGCCGAATGCGATCGGGAACCGCGTTTCGGTGGCCACGCGCGAAAGATCGTTGGTGACCTGCGCGGAGATGAAGTCGAAATGGGGGGTGTCGCCGCGCAGAAGACAGCCGAGGGTGACGAGGGCGTCGTACCGGTTGCCGTCGACGAGTTTTGCGGCGAGCGTGGGGATCTCGAAAGCACCGGGAACGCGGAAGAGGGCGATGGAGTCGTCGTCCGCGCCGTGGCGGGTGAGACAGGAAACGGCGCCGTCGATCAGCCCGGACACGATCTCGTCGTTGAACCGGCTGGCGATGATGGCCACCCGGAGCCCGGCGGCACTCGAATTTCCCTCGAAAGAACGCGGCATTGCGGGCGCGGATTGTACTCTTTACGCATGCAGCTGACCGACGAAGAGCGCGAGCACATCCGGCTGTCGGAGGAGTACCGGGCGGAGGTGCGGGCCAAGCTCGCCGGGCCACCGCGCGAAAAGCCGTGGTACGCGGAGTTCACCATGCCGATGATCATGCTCGCTGCCACCGCGCTGGTCAGCGGTCTCCTCGTGCCGTTCATCCTCGGCAAAGTGGACGATCAGCGGCGCGAGTTCGAGCTCCAGTCGAAACTGATCGAGCAGATCGTGGGCGATGACGCAGCGGCGCAGATGGCGCTCTACCAGTACCGTGGCAGCGCTGCCGACTTCAAGATGACCAAGCTCAACGCTGAGTTGGAGAAACGCTTCAACACCCTGCGTTCGCTCGACGCCGAAGAGCGCCAGGCGCGGCGCGCCGAGCTCCAGCAGAAAGTGCTACGCGCGCACGACCTCTACGACGAAGCTTACGCAGCGATGTCATCGAGCATGACGAAGTACTTCATCGAGCAACGCGGCAACATCGAGTGGGTACGGCTGCACTACGGCGACAAAGAGCCGCTCCGGAACTACGTTCGAGCCTCGCGCCTCGAGACCAGCGAGGCAGTGCGGAACCTCAGGCCATACCATGAAGAGCTGAACCGCATTTACAACCACGCCGCCGCTCAGTTGAGAACCTGCACTGACGAAAAGGCCTGTCAACAGTTCTTCGATGACATCGACATTGCGGTGCAAAGGCTTCGCAACAATGAGCCGAACTTCAAAGCCTGGGAAGACGCCAAGCGCCAACTCGTGCACTTCATCAGCACCAACGACCCGCGGATCTAGCTACCGCGAACCACCGGCGACCACCGCGGGCCGAACGCTCGTCTCGCCCTCGCGAGAATAGAAATCCACGAGCCCCTGATAAATCGCCTCGGCCAGCTGCTGCCGGTATTTCTTCGTCTTGATCAGGGCCCGGTCCTTCTCGTTGCCGAGGTTGCAGACCTCGAGGAGCATGCGGGTGGGGACCATGTTGTGGCGGATGACCGCGGGCACCCACTCGCTCTTGCGGCGGATCACGTTGTCGCGCACCGGCTCGAACGGATGGACCTTCAGACCGTTGCGGGTGAACGACGTCATCACCGTCTGGGCGAGATCGCGCGACAGACCTTCCGCGCGCAAAGCCTCGTCGCGAGACTGGGTCACCGTCGGCTGCTCCCGCACCTCGGCGCGGGTCAGGTAGATGTCCCCCTTCTTGCGATACGTGCCGGTCACGAACGCCGCGCCGGGCACGTAGGCCATGGCGCCGCGCAGCGAGGGATGGAGCGAGTCGGCGTGAATCGAAAGAAAGACGACCTTCTCCTTCGGCACGCCGGTGCTCATGGCCCGGCGGAAGATCGAGTTCGCCAGATACCAGCGCAGGTTCACGCCGACGATCGCGTCGTCGAGCAGATACCGCGGCGTGGTCTGCACGTAATGATCGCGGGGCGGATCCGCGATCACGTTCTTCTCCACGACCGAGAAGCCTGTCGACTTCGACTTCGTGGTCATGGCCACCTTCGCGCCGCTCTGTTTTTCCAGAAGGCGTTTGAGGCGGCAGGCCACGTCGTACACGTAGATCGATTCCCAGACGTCGTCGTGCTCGGTGCCGACGTCCCGGCCGCCGTGACCCGCGTCGAGGATCACCTGCACGCCGGCCAGCCCCTTCGCGCGCGTCCGTTTGGCGACCTTCGCGCTCTCGCGGCGGGTCGTCTCGCGGGCCAGGCGCTCGGGATCGTCCTGCGGCAGGAACTCGGGCAGGAGCAGGTCCATGGGGATCTTCACCGGATGGCCGACGCGGAGCTTCGACACATCCTCGATCTCGTTGAACTTGACGATCCGCTCGAGCACGTCGCCGACGTCGGTCGCGTAGACGCGGCCGGTGAAGCGGATGGCCACCGACGAGTAGAGCGCCTCCCCTTTCTGCAGCCGGTAGACCGCGAAAGGCTCGGACGCGGAACGATCGTAGGTCAGTGACGGCGTTCCCAGAGCGACCGCAGCCGCCTCCGGTACATTTTCATCCGCTGCTGCACGCTGAGTCTGATCGTCCGCTGGCTTCCGAACCTCTGCTGCCGTCTTCGGTGCATTCTCTTCCTCCGAGCCCCCGCCGAATGCGGCGGTGAGCAGTCGCTGTGGAACGAGGATCACGTCACCTTTACGAGTCGAGAGTCCCTGGCTGGGGTTGGCTTTCCGGATGAGCGAGTAATTGGCGCCGTCGCCGGTGAACCACTCCGCGATGTTCCAGAGCGATTCCCCTTCGACGCCGCGGGCCCCGACGACGACGTGCCTCCAGCCTTCGGCAGTCATCTTGTCGTTCGGGAAAAGAGTGGCGATCACGTCGCGCTGCAGGTTCGCGCGAAGCATGGCGAACGGCACGAGGACCGACTGATCGCTGGTCAGCTTGTCGTCGGCCTGATTGAACGCGGCGATGTCCTCCCAGTTCGCGGCGTCGCCGGTCACGCGACGGGCCAGGCGGGTCCAGGCGTCACCGGCGTGCGGTTTGACCGTGACTTCGATCTGGTAGTCGCGCGTCATCGTCGCGCGCACGCCGGGCGCAATCTGGGCGCTGGCAATCGGAGTCTGGGAAGGGGCGGCGAGGAGGACCCGGGCCGAGAGGATTACGACTGACACCACCCACCACTTACGCACGAAAGGAATTGTACGCTACTTGGCCTGGCAGCCGCCGTTGGCCTGGCAATACCCGCGAATCGGCTCGCCCGCGCACTGCACGGTCACGAAGTCGTACCGGAAGCCCCCGCAATGAGCGGCCGAGCAACGGAAGCGCGCAACCTCCGCGCATTGTGCGGGCTGCGGCCGCGGCGGATTGCCGAACGACGGAACATCGCTGCGGCCGATGACGGTGCCGCCCGGGTACGGGAGAGGACGCCGGGGGTGCATGCAGGCGGGAGCGAGGAGGAAGATGACCAGTGCGAGGACAGCGATTCTTCGCATGGACCTTCAAGATAGGCCCGGAGGCAGCCGCCGCCAATACCCCGTCTCCCCCTCGAACCAGTCCGCCGCGCGAAACAGCGACCGCTCCGAAAAGTGGGGTCCCATCAACTGCAGGGACAGCGGCAATCCGGCCTTGTCGAATCCCGAGGGAACCGCGATCGCGGGAACGCCGACGAGGTTCGCCGGCGCGGTGAAGATGTCCGAGAGATACATGCTCAGCGGATCGTCGCTCTTCGCCCCGATCGCAAACGCTGACTCCGGCGTGGTCGGAGTGACGAGGTAGTTGAACGATTTGAAGGCCTCGTTCATCTCGTGCCGCAACTTCGCGCGGACCCGCTGGGCGCGGCCGTAATACGCGTCGTAGTACCCCGACGACAAAGCGAACGTGCCGATCATGATCCGCCGCTTCACCTCGGCGCCGAAGCCCTCACCGCGCGAATCGGAGTAAACCTCGTCGAGCGTCCGCGCACGCTCGCTGCGATGTCCATAGCGGATACCGTCGAACCGCGCCAGGTTCGCACTCGCCTCGGCATTGGCGACGATGTAGTAAATCGCGATCGCGTAACCGATCGAGGGCACGCTCGCTTCGCTGACGACGGCACCGCCGCGGCGGTGCACGTCGAGCGCCTCCTCGAAATTCGCGCGAACGTCGCCGCCGAGCTGCTCGACCGCTTCTTTGACCACGCCGAACCGCAGCCCCTTCACGCCCTGGCCGAGGTCCGCGCTGTACTGCCCCGCGGCCTCGGTGCTGGACGTCGAATCGTGCGGATCGTGTCCGGCGATGATCTCCAGCATTTCCGCGGATTCGCGCACGGTCTTGGTGACGATGCCGATCTGGTCGAGGCCGGACGCGAACGCGACGAGCCCCCATCGCGAGACGCGGCCGTACGTCGGCTTCAATCCGACGACGCCGCAGAGCGCCGCGGGCTGCCGCACCGATCCGCCGGTCTCCGATCCCAGCGCCACCGGCACCATCCGCGCGGCAACGGCCGCCGCGGAACCGCCCGACGATCCGCCAGGGACGCGCGAGATGTCCCACGGATTGCGCGCCGGGCCGAACGCCGAGTGCTCATTGGACGAGCCCATCGCGAACTCGTCGAGGTTGGTCTTTCCGACGATCGCCGCGCCGGCCGTGCGCAAGCGTGCGACCGCCGTCGCATCGAACGGCGAGCGGAAGACGCCGAGGATCTTCGAGCCGCAGGTTGCCGGGGCGTCGGTTGTGACGATGTTGTCTTTCACAGCGACCGGCAACGCGCCTTCCGCGCCGCCGTTGACGTGCAGAAACGCGTTGAGCGCCGGATTGCGAGCCTGAATCGCGCGCAGTGAAGCCTCGACATACTCGCGAGCCGAGACTTTTCCGCGGGCCTCGGTGAACGGCAACTCCAGGAGATCACTCACCGCCGATCACCTTCGGCACGACGAAGAATCCATCCCGCCAGGCCGGCGCGTTCCGCGCGACCGCTTCCCGATCGATTGACGCTTGCGGCTCATCCTCGCGAAAGGGAGTCACGAGCTGGCCGCTCTCCTCGAACCCTTCCACGTCGACCTCGCGAAGCTGATCGATGTAGGTGAGGATCTTCGTCATCTCGGCGGCCATGCGCTCGAGCCCGGGCTCATCGAACTCGAGATGGGCCAGGGTGGCGATGCGGCTCGCTTCGTCGCGATCGATTTTCATGGCCGGCGAGTGTATTTCAAGGTCGTGTAGGACGCCGCTGGTAGGTTTTGTGCTTATTACTGGCCAAAACTCATGCTGAATCACGATCTCGCCAGCGGTTCGCGGCCGCAGTCCATCCTCCCGGACAGCGGCACACACCTCGTGCAGTTTTACGAGCACGAGGAGTTCCTGTTCGAGGTGGTGGCGGCGTTCATCGGTCAGGCGCTGACGGCCGGTGAGCCGGTCGTGGTCATCGCCACTCCCGAGCATTGCCAGGGATTCAGCGACCATCTGATCGCGAAAGGCTTCGATCCCACCCGCGTGACGTTCGCCGATGCGCGGGAGACGATGGCGAGGTTCATGACCGGCGGCATGCCCGACGCCCAGAAGTTCATGACGACGATCGGCGGCGTGCTGGAGCAGATGATCGGCGCGCACCATCGCATCAGCGCGTACGGGGAAATGGTCGATCTGCTCTGGCGCGATGGAAATCCCGAAGCGGCGATCCGCCTCGAAGAGCTCTGGAACGACCTGGGCACGCTCTATCCCTTCACCCTCCTCTGCGCGTATCCGATGGGCAACTTCTACAAGGAAAGCGATGCTCGCCTCTTCGCGAATGTCTGCGAAACGCACGGCCGCGTCTTTCCCGCGGAGACTTTCACCCGCGGCGCCGACGATGACGCGCGGTTGCGCGAGATCGCCGCGCTGCAGCAGCGTGCCGCGGCGCTGGAAGCGGAAGTCGAGCATCGCCGCCAGCTCGAGCTCGCACTGCGCGACGCGCTCGGTGCACGCCGTGAAGCGGAAGACGAACTGCGCGCGAAGCTCGAAGAGAACTCACGGCTCTACGCGCTCGCGCAGGAGAACATCCGGACCAAGGACGAGTTCCTGGCCACGCTCTCCCACGAGCTGCGCACGCCGCTGACGGCCATCCTCGGCTGGGCGAAGCTGCTGAATCTCGGAACGCTGGACGAAGCAACGATGCGCGTCGGCTGCGAGACCATCGAGCGCAGTGCGCGAACGCAGGCCGCGCTGATCGACGACCTGCTCGACCTCTCGCGCGTGGTCACCGGCAAGCTCTCGATGCGCAACGAGCCGGTGGATCTCGCGAACGTCGTCAGGAACGCCGTCGAGACGATGCAGCTCGCCGCCGAAGCGCGCGCGATTCGAATCCTCGTCGACGTGCCCGCGGACGCGATGGTCGCGAATGGCGACGCAACCCGCCTCCAGCAGATCGCCTGGAACCTGATCTCGAACGCGGTGAAGTTCTCCACCGTCGAATCGGAGATCGCGGTCGCGCTCACCCGCCAGGGCGATCGGGCGACGCTCGTCGTGAGCGACAGCGGCTGCGGCATCACGGCTGATTTCCTGCCGCACGTCTTCGAGCCGTTCCGCCAGGCCGACGGCGCCAGCACCCGCCATCACAACGGTCTGGGATTGGGCCTGGCGATCGTGAAGTACATCGCCGAGCTGCACGGCGGGAGCGTCACCGCGAAGAGCGACGGTGCCGGCAAGGGCGCGACGTTTACCGTGACCGTGCCGCTGGCGACCGCGTAAAGCGCGTCAGCGCGACGCCGTCCGGATCATCTCCACGAATCGGTTCGCCAGCTCGGCGTCGAATTGCGATCCGGCGTTGCGAGCGATGATCGCCATGGCCTGGTCAGTGGGCATGGGCGGCTGGTACGACGCGGAATCGGTCATGGCGATCCATGAATCGCAGATCTGCAGGATGCGCGAGAGCAGCGGGATCTCATCGCCCTGCAGCTCGTTCGGATAGCCGCGCCCATCCACGCGCTCGTGATGACAGAGCACCGCGCGCGCGATCTCATTGCCGAGGAGCGGCTCGACGATCGCTGCGCCGACATACGGATGCTCGCGCAGAAACCCGAGCTCCTCGGTCGACAGATCTTTCTTCCGGTAAAGCCGTTCGTAATCGAGGAGGCGCATGCCGGCGTCGTGGACGATGCCGAGGATGCGGGCGTTTTCGACTTCGGCTGGAGTCAACTGCAGAAAACGGGCGAAGGACTCGGACAGCTTCGCGACCGCTTCGCTGTGCCGTTTGAGCTCCGGAAAGGTCGCGAAGTCGGGCTCGAGCAACTTCTCCGCGGCGCGGTTGCGCACCGACGCGAGCAATCCCCGCTGCATCGACTGCTCGATGACGAGCTGCATGTGGTTGTGCATCGCCGCGAGCAGCTCATGGGCGACGCGATCGGGCACGCTGGAAAAGGCCACGGTGAGAAAAATGCCGCGCATCGAGCCGACGGCGAGCGGCGCCGTGAAGACCTTCTGCACGTCGTTCGGCCCGATTGGCGGACCGCTGGTGCCGAACGGCGTGGTCACCGACGTGCGAAGAAATCCGCCGGCCTCTCCCCGCTTGGTCAGCCACATGTTCAGCTTCGACTGCAGCAGGTTCTTCGCGTCTTCGGTGAGCGTCGAGCGGCTGGCGATCTCCTGCACCCCGCCGGCGTGGCCGAACGCGGTGAATGTCGCCGCGACGGCGTCCGGAATGAGCAGCAGCGGACGGAGCGTGTCCCGCGCGGCGCTGATCTCCGCTTCCGACAACGATTCGGGCGCGTTCGCGACGAGCACATTGGAGGCAACGCTGCGGGCGTTGATGATCACCGTCGCCAGGCGCGGAACGAACGCGCCGGAATCGTTCTTCGGTTTCTTCGGCGCCGGCGCCACAGCCGGTGCGGCCGAGACAGTCGCCGGAATCGCGACGGCGGGCGATGCATGGGTGACGTTCGGCTTGTCGCGAACGGGAGGGTGCGCGCTGATGAGCGGCTCGCCGCTGGGCCGTTCGACGACGTCGGCGGTTTCGTGCTGCCCGCTCGCTTTCGACAGCGAGATGAATCGCTGGCCGAATACGTTCTTGTCCGCGAAAAGCGCGGCCATCCGCTCGGCGATGGCCTGGGCCTTCGGCAGATCGCTCTGGTCGAAAGGAAGCTTCCCGGCCTTGTCGCGCATGTCGATGAAGCCGACGAGCTTTCCGCGCAGATAGAGCGGCGCAACGAGGAGGCGGTCGGTGGACGACTCGAAGAGAAGCTCGGAGAACCGCGGCTCGGTCGCGACGCCGTTCACATAGAAGGCCGTGCGTCCGCGGCCGGAGCGATCGACCATCGGATCATTCGCGTCGGCGGCGTGGCGCGTGCTGCCGCGGAATCCATATTCGGTAACGAGCTCGAACCGGGTCTGGCCGTCGTACAGGTACAGCGCGGCCTTGGTCGCCTTGATGTCGACCGCGCAGTCGTAAAGGATTTCTTTGAGTTTTGGACGAAGCTCTTCGACCTCGGGGTTCACGCGGCGATTGTAAAGCCTGCCATGAGCGGGCGAAGGGAGTCGAATGGTTACTGCATCGCGCGGAGCTTCTCGATGATCTCGGCCTCTGTCGGAAAACGACCAGCCTCTTTCTTCGAGAAGATGGTGCGGTTGTCGACGCTGACGACGAAGATGCCGCCGCTGCCGCGAACGAGCTCGGATTCGACGCCGATGGTCTTCCTGATCTCAGCCGCCAGACTGGAGGCTCGGGCAGGTAGTTTCAAACGCCGCAGTAATCGATTCGAATATGCATGCCGGCACGGCCGGCAGCGCTGGTTGCCCAAGGCTTCGGCACGAGAGTCCTTTAAAGTTTGATCGCGGTATGACCGCCTACACCGTCTTCACCAGCACGGCAGTCACGTTGTCGAGACCGCCGCGCTCGTTCGCCGCATCGATCAGACTGCTGACAGGCTTTCTGCAGATCGCCGTTGCTCGATTCGACTACGCGAAGGATCTCGTTTTCGGGAACCATGCCAGTGAGACCGTCCGAGCAGAGCAGGACGATGTCGCCCGGCTTCGCCTCGATCTCCGAAGCGTCCGGCGTGACCTGAAGCGCGCCGCCGAGTGCGCGGGTGATGACGTTCCGCAGCGGATGCTTCTCCGCCTCGGCCTCGGTGAGCATGCCCGCCTGCACCTGCTCGAAGACCCAGGAGTGATCGTTGGTGATGCGCGAGATCTCTCCCGCGCGGATGAGGTAGGCGCGGGAGTCGCCGACGTGCGCGACCGAGACCGTGCCTTCATCGGCGAGACAGGCGACCACGGTCGTGCCCATGCCGCGAAGGCGCGCGTCCTTGCGCATCGCCTCGAGCACGCGGGTGTTGGCCATGCGAACGGCGGCCATCAGCCGATTGGTCGAGCGCTTGTAGTGCTCGTCGTACGCGTGCGGCCAGGTGCCGTCGTCTTCCTTCGTGTGCAGGATGAACTCGGAGATCGAGTCGACGGCGATGCGCGACGCGATCTCACCAGCCGCATGGCCTCCCATCCCGTCGGCGACGAGGAACAGGCGCGCGTCGTCCTCCACGAGGAACGCGTCCTCGTTGTGCTGCCTTTGCCGGCCGACGTGCGTGAGACCGTATGCGTTCACTTGCATGACCCTGGCTCAGCGTTTCCCGAAGATCGAGAAGCCGCCCTTGCCCGCCTCTTTCCCCTCTTTCGACTCGCGCAGCTCTGCCAGCGCGGTCTGCACTTCAAAGTTCGAGGCGTCCCACTTCAACGACTCTTCGAGATACCGCTCGGCCTTGGCCACGAGCCCGGCGCGCTTGCACATGAAACCGGCGTCTTTGAGGTAGAGCGCATTCATCGGCTCGCGCTGCACCGCCGTCTCGATGGCCTGCACGGCCTGACGGGTGTACGCCGGAATGCGGGCCGCCGCGAGGGCGAGGTAATGAAAGGCCTTCCCGTCCTGAGCGTTGTGTTTCGCGGCCAGATCGAAGTTCTCGTAGGCCGTGGCCCAGTCGCCTTCCTTGTATGCCTTCACGCCTTTGCCGAGGTAGGCCTTGGCGATCTGGACGAAGTCGATGGTGCCCTTGCCGATGCCGCCGACGATCTCGGAATCGTGCTGCTTCCGCTTGTCGGCATTGGTGAGAACGTTCACCGCCTCGGTGAGGACCTGGAACTTCCGCTCCGCGTCGGCCTTGTCGGGCCCGCGGTAGCGGTCGGGATGATTCTCGCGAGCCAGCTGGCGAAAGCGGTCGCGGATCTCCTGTTCTGTGGCCGAGCGTTCGACGCCCAGGACCTCGTAGTAATTGACCTTCATCCCTGCTTTTGGGTTCGTTGGATATAGGCCTTTTTGGCCACTTCCCGGACGACCTGCTGAACGCCCTTGTCGTCTTTCAACCCTTTCAAATCACGTAAGGTTAATCGATTGATCAACGGCAGGACAACCCCTATGGGCGCCTTCGGATTGCGGCAGAGCGTGAGCATGATGTTGTACTTGCCCATCCAGTCTCGCCGGTTGCCGAGGAGGCGGAGGACCTCGTCGTCGACGTTGCGCATCGAGGCGATGGCTTCCGCTTCCTGCTCGCCCATGCGGGGATTCCGCATGACCGCGGAGCAGACCATCTTGTTGCGATCGCGGATCAGGATCATGCGCGCGGTGCGGTCTCCGCGGAACCCGAGCTGCACTTTCTGGGACAGGGTCATGAACTGGATGCGGATCCAGATGGCCGACTTCGTATCGTCTGCGCGCTCGGCATCGGTGAGCGTCGGCAGCGTGTTGACCGCCTCTTCCGGTGCCGCTTGCTCGGCACGCTCGAGGAGATCGGCGATCGCGTCGTCGGGCTCCTCGAGCAACTCCGGCTCGAGCAGGTCGGCGATCGCGGCGAGACGCGCTTTCTTGTCGAAAAACTCCTCGCGCGTTTCGAGTGCGCGGCGGCGCGCTTCCGGCGAGAGGCCGGGATTGTTGAGGAGGGCCTCGAGAATCTCCGGCGCGCGAAGGATGCGGGCCTGGTTGATGACGATGATCTCCTGCAGCCGCGCGTCGGCGTGCTGCGCGAGCTCGACGATCGCGTAATCAGGCACGGCGCGATTGCGCACGAGGGCTTCGACCACGGCGACATCGTTGCTGGCCTTGAGCAGGCGCGTGAGATGGGTCGGATCGACGTTCTCGTTCATCGCGAGGTCGAGAATCACTCGCGAGGGCAGGTCCCCCATCGACGTCTTCGCCGCGCTCGCAATCTCTTCGTCGCCGGAACCAGCGAGATACGCGAGAACGGCGACGAGGTCTTCCTGCGGCAGCGGCAGGAAGCCGCGGGCAATGGTGACGACCACGTCGCGGGGATAACGGCCGGACTCGATGAGACCGATGACCGTGGCCGCGGTCATCTCCCCGGAATTGGCTGCGCTCATGGGTTGGTCTGCGGCTCCTCGCCGCGCAGCTCACTCAGCGACTTGCGATCGAAGACGCGATTCTTGATCACTTCTCCATCGCCGCCGAGCGTGGGGACAGGCATGCCGTTGAGTGTGAGATTCAGACCGGCGGCGTTTCCGATCGTGCGGAAGCGGAACTGCTCTTTCGCCTCGAACTCCTTCCGCTCCCCCTGCAGCATCTCGTTGTTGAACGCGGTCTCGCCGTCCGCCTCGAGAATGACCCAGGAGTTGGCGATCACCTCGACGGTCATGCGCAGGATGGAGTCGTCTGCCACCGGTTCCGGTGCGGGCGGCGTCACGGGAGCCTGCTTCGATGTGGTCACCGGCGTCGCGACGGCAACGTCCGTCGCTTCCATGCGCCGCTTGTTCTGAATCGCCCACCATGCGACCGCGGCCAGGGCGACGGCGATGATCACCACGACGATCGCGTTGCGGTCGACTTTCGCGTAGGCCGGCGGGATGCCGCGTTTCGGGCTCGGCTTCGGGCTGATGTCGCGCGGCAATTGCTTCGCGTACTTTTCGACCTGCGGCGGCTTCTCGATGCGGTCGTCGTTCGCCGCGGCGAAGTTGTAGCGGTTGACCATCTCCTCGACGTTCAACCCCACGTAACGCGCGTACTCGCGAACGAAGCCGCGGGTGAAAACCGGCGCCGGCAGCGTCTTGTGGTCGTTGCTCTCCAGGGCCTCGAGGAACCGCTTGCTGATCTTCGTCGCGTCGGCGATTTCTTTCAGCGAAATCCCGCGGATCTCCCGCTCGCGGCGAAGCTCCTCGCCGAAGGAGGCGAGCTCGGACGCGCCTCCCTGTGGCTGCGGTTCCCGTTCAGGCATGGTGGCCGGCCATTTTATTCGATCCTTGCGGAAGACTCCGGGTTCATCCGCTCGATGCACCGCCGGAGGTAGACGGATGTTGCCGGATTGGCGTGAATCCGCCGCAAATCCGTCCTCCGCAGGTGCCGGAGCTGGGAGGCCGCCGCGAACCGCGGGGTGTTCGGGTTGAGCACCAGGGCCAGACGGATCGGGTAGCGGTACGACCATTTCGCGTCTTCCGCGATCATCTGCAGCTGCTGCTCGCTGGCCCGGGTGGAGCTGGCCAGCGCGATCAGATCGTCTTCCTTCAGGCGCTTGTTCATCAGCAGGGCCTGGAAGACTTTCGGATCGGGATCGTAGAGAAAGGACTTGACCAGCGCGTGGGAGCAGCGTCTGGCCGAGGAGATCTTTTCGCCAAGACTGAGCTTGTTGACGCGGTTCAGGAGCTGGGTCTCGACCGCGCGCCGCACCTGCGCGGGAACCTGCACGTTGACGGAGAGATCGATGAGATCGAACCAGTAGAGGTAATGAACGAGCTTGACCGAGTGTGCGAGAGGGGTCTGCCGGTGGCCGACGAGCGCGAGACGGACGGAGTAGAAACCGGTGAGGCGCTGATCCTGGGCGATCTTGCCGAGGATGGTCGAGGTGACGTAGCGGTTGGCGAGGATCGCCAGCACTTCTTCCTCGAAGAGCGAGGACTGCGATCGCGCCACCAGCTCGGCGAGCGCGTCGGCCGTGGCCGTGGTGAGTCCACGGGTGCCCTTCATTGCACGATTATCGTCTTGTTGCATCCGCGGAGCGGGGCGCACGCCGTTGGAGGTAATCGCTGAATTCGCGCGTGAAGTAGGTCCACGGCCGCCTCTTCAAGCGGTAGGTGAACGATTTCTCGGGGTTGACCCAGTTCCAGACCATCCGTTTGTCGGGCGTGACCTCGACGGCCTGGTAGTTCCATGAGTTCGTGATCAGCGTGTTGCCGTTCGGCAACCGCTGCACATAGCCGCCGGTGCCGCTGTAGAAGTCCTTCGGCTCGCGCGCCGCGTACTCCCAGACGATGCGGTTCGTCGCCGGATCGACTTCCACGATGCGCGAGAAGCCTCGCTGCAGACCGTTGTCGAACACGAGCACGTTGCCGTTGGGAAGCAGGCTCGCGGCGTGCGGACCCTGCAACTCGCCGCGACCCCAGGTCCACAGCACTTTCTTCGCTTTCCACGAGAACGCGACGACGGCGTCCTGATGACGGATGGAGATCAGCACCGTTCCGGCGGCGTGAAGCGGCCGAACGCCGTTCCTGCGACCGGCTTTGATCGTTTTCGCGAGCGCGTCGTCGACCCACTGGACGGAGTTGGCGTGGAACAGGTCGATCGCATCGCTGACCAGCGCCTCGACCCGCAGAAACACGAGTTGTTTCCGAACTGGCGCGATCAGGTCGTAAAGCGATCGGGTTTCGAGCACCTCGCCGGCCGGTGAAAGGATCGCCAGCATGTTGTCCATCACCCGGCGGTCGCGAGAGATGGCGGGCAGCGACCGGCTGCGCTGCAGGAGCGTCAGGATTCGCTCGCCGGACAGGAGTTGAATGTCGTGATGCGCGTCAAGCTTGTGACGCCATACGACGCCCGAGTCACGCGAGAGCTTGGTGATGTACGAGGGGAAACCCTTTTCACCGGGAAATTCGGCCGCTCGCGCCGCATCCCACGCGCTGAGCGTGATCAGGCTCCCATCAGGCAGCACCTCGGCATCGAGCCACGCCGATTTGTCCTTCGCCGTCCACTGATGAAGGACCTTCCCTTCCGTCGTCATGACGTAGGCGCGGTTCGTAAAACGGGTCGCGTAGAAATTCACACCGGGCGCAACGCTGTCCTGCCGGATGCCGAGGACCCCGGTCCGGGTGTCTTCGTTCGGACCGCGCGGGGGAGCAACGTACGGTAGCGACTGGAGCTGCCTGAGCCGCTCGCGCTCGGCTTTATCGTCAGTCTGACCGAAAGCCCCGACCGCGGCGGTGAACGAAGCAGCCGCGGCGAGACAGATGGTCAGGGCGAGGAAGGGCCGCATCGATGGGCAAACTGAACAGTCACAGGGAGATGGCTATTGCACGCGGGGAGCTCAGAAGAACGGGAAGTTACAGTTATTGTCCTTTTTCTGGAAGCGCACCTTATAATCGGTTGTTCTTTCCGCGTCCTGCAAAACTCCATGTTCCAGAGGCCCCGTTGAGCGACCAGAACAGTACAACCCCGGTGACGTCCCTGATCCAACGGGTAGCCCCAGCTCGCGTGGTCATCCTGTTCCTGTTTCACGCGCTGGTTTTCACGCTCTGCTACACCTTCGCCTGGCTGCTCCGCTTCGAATTCTCGATCCCCGCCGAGTGGATGCCGATCTTCAAGTGGAGCCTGCCGGCCGTCGTGGGAACCCAGCTTCTAGTCGGCGCATTCTTCTCGTTCTACCGCGGCTGGTGGCGTTACGTCGGAATCGCGGACGTGGTCCGTCTCGTGGCCGGTCTCACCGTCGCGGTCAGCATCCTGCTGGCGGCCTGGTATGTCGGCGGTGCACTGGGCATCGCGCCGAATCTCGTCCGCAGCCCCCGCGGCGTGATCGTGATCGACTGGGCGTTCTGTCTTCTGGCCCTCTTCGGCGCCCGGGTCATCATCCGCGTCGGCCGCGATCGTCTGCGCGACACGCCCCCCGGCCCGGTGAACCTTCAGCGCGTCCTCATCGTCGGCGCCGGTGATGCCGGCGAGACCCTGGCCCGCGAGCTCGAGCATCGCCCGCAACTGGGGATGAAAGTCGTCGCGTTCGTGGACGACCAGCGCGCGAAGTGGGGCTCGCACATCCGCGGCATCGAGGTCTACGGTCCGATCGCGAATGTTGCCTCGCTTTGCGACGATTTGCAGGTCGATGAGGCCCTCATCGCCATCCCCAGCGCTTCCGGTAAGCGGATGCGCGAGATCATCCATCACCTTTCCGAGGCCGATCTCCGGTTCAAGACCATCCCGGGAATCGATCACCTGGTCAGCGGCAAGGTCCACGTCAGCCAGCTGCGCCCGGTGAACGTGGAAGATCTGCTGCGCCGTCAGCGGATCGACCTGCCGGGCGATCCGGTTCGCACGCTGTTCAAGGGACGGCGGGTGATGATCACCGGCGCCGGCGGCACGATCGGCTCGGAGCTGGCCAGCCAGATCCTGCAGTTCGAGCCGGAATCACTGACGCTGGTGGAGCGCTCCGAGTACCTGCTTTATGAGGCCGAAAAACGGCTGCGGGGCGAGGCGGCCTGGCTCGCGTCGCGCGTCAGCCCGAAGCTCGTCGACGTCCAGGACACGGCCATCATGGATGCCCTCGTGGCCAGGGAGCGGCCGGAGATCGTCCTTCACGCGGCGGCTCACAAGCACGTGCCCCTCGGCGAGCAAAACCCGTCGGAGTACGTTCGCAACAACGCCCTGGCGACACGCGAGCTGGCCGAAATCTGCCGCACCCGCGGAGTGGATCGCTTCGTCTTCATCTCCACCGACAAGGCGATCAATCCGACCAGCGTGATGGGAGCGAGCAAGCGCGCCGGCGAGATCGTCCTGATCGACAGCCTTCGCGACTCGCAGATGAAGCTGACCATCGTCCGCTTCGGCAACGTGATCGGCTCGTCGGGCAGCGTGATTCCGCTGTTCATGGAGCAGATAGCGGCCGGGGGACCGGTCACGGTCACCCATCCCGACGTCACGCGCTACTTCCTGCGCACTTCCGAAGCTGTATCGCTGGTCCTGCAGGCCGCGGCAGTCGGTGAAGGCGGAAACGTCTTCATGCTGGACATGGGCGAGCCGGTGAAGATCGCCGAGCTCGCGCGCGACCTGATCCGCCTGTCCAATCACACCGAGGATGAGATTCCGGTGGTGTTCACCGGCCTGCGGCCCGGGGAGAAGCTCTTCGAAGAGATCCGGCTGGAGGGGGAGAGCATCAAGGCGACCGTTCACCCGCAGATCGTGGTGACCGAGCCGCCGCAGCCGCCGAAACAGGTCGTCGCGCAATGGCTGGCCGGTTCCGGAGGGCGTATCGAGGCGTCTCCTGAGGATGTGATGGCGTGGCTGGCCGCGCTGGTTCCGGAGTACGCGCGTCCCGATGCCGCCCCGCAGCCTGCGAGCCGGCCCGCGATGCCGATGAAGCTCGCCGCGAGCGTATGAGCGAGGCTGCAGGCGTGATCATTCCGCCGGCAATCGATCACCTCGAACGGCCCGTTCCCGCCGTTGCTCGATGCATCGATGCGATTGCGATCGGCACGATGGTCCTCATCCCGCTGCTGGTTGTCCCCTCTTTTTACGATCCGTTCCGGCAGCCGAAGCTGCTCCTGTTCCACGCCGCCGGTATTTCTCTGGTGGGTGTGATGGCGGTTGCCGCGATTCTCGGTTCTCTTCCGCTTAGGGAACTGGTCCGCCGCAGGATGCCCGACATGCTGGTGATGGCGATCCTCGCCTGGACGCTGATTACGGCGGCGTTCGCGAGTCACCGCCGTACCGCGCTGTTCGCGCTCCTCACGGCTGCCAGCGCGGCCGCCCTCTTCTTCGGCGTCCGGTGGAGCGCGCAACGGCTCCGGATGACGGTTCTCTTCGCGCTTGTCGTGCCGGCGCTCGTCAACGCAGGACTTGCTGTCGTTCAGGAGCTGAAGATCTGGAACGAGATCGCGCCGCCCGCCGTCCGCGACCTCCATGTCGGCACCACGGCGTTGCTCGGCAACCCGAATGACATCGGCAACTTTCTCGCTCCCGCCCTGATCGTGGTTCTGGCGTGGGCCCTGGCCACAAAGAGCATGTTGTCGCGTGTGTTGTTGTTCGCGGCCGGTGTTGCGATCGCCGCAGGAATCGCAGCGAGCCGTACGCGCGGCGCAATCCTCGGCGTCGCCGTGGGCATCGTCGTCCTGATCGTGGTTCGCTGGCGCCGAAAAGCAGTATGGCGATTGCTCGCCGCGGTCGTCGTGGCCGCGCTGGTTCTGGCCACATCGCCTACGCTCGTGCAGCGCGTAATCGACGCGCCGATTCAGGAACTGCTCAGCGGCCGCGTCATTGCGTTCGCCGCGGCCTGGCGGATGTTCACCGAGTCACCTGTGTTCGGCATAGGACCGGGTTGTTTCGAGTATGCCTATTTCGATTACGCAGCGGCGGTCTACCCGTCGATGCTCGACTATGCCATCGCCGGGCGGCAATACATGTTTGGTGAAGCCCACAATGACCATTTGCAGATCGCGGCAGAAACAGGATTGATCGGATACCTGCTCTTCGCGGCGTCGCTGATCTGCGTCGGCGCGGTGTCGCGACGCCGTCCGGCGGAAGCCGCCACTGAGCCGGCGCGTTTCGCACGGCTCTGCGGCGCGCCGCTGGCCGCCTCCCTGGCCGCTCTTGCGCTGTTTCAATTCCCGCTCTACCTCACGGCGTCGTTGACGGCGTACGTGTTCGCTGCTGCTCTCGTGGTTGGCTGGCCGGACGATGAAGCTGTCGCTGGCTAGGGTGACCGCCGCAACGGCGGCCGCGGTGTTGACCTGTTTCGTTTTGTACGCGGCGGTCTACAAACGCGCCGTCGCGAGCATCGGATTGCGCCGCGCCGCTTCCACGGTCCGCCAGGACATGCCGGACTTCGTGCGCACCGTCGCCACGCGGGAGGCTCTCGCGATTCTCGCCGCGAACGCGACTGGCTCGCGCGAGGACCAGTACACCGCGATGATGAAGGGATCCAACCAACTCTTCCTCGGCCGATCGGAAGAAGCGGAGGCCTCGTTCAAGGAGGCCCTGCGCTGGGGCCGGCGGCCCGAAATCTATGTCGCCCTTGCCTCGGCACAGGCCTCAAACGGCCGTCGTGACGAAGCCATCGAAAGCCTTGCTGCCGCGGCCAGGTTCGATGCGTATTCTCTGGTCGGCAGCGGCCACGCCGACCTCACCGCGGAAGTCCTTCGCCGGTTCACGGGACGCTCGAGCCGTGCGCACATCGCGGAGATGTACCTGAGCATGGCCATCGCCTACTTCGAGGATGGATTCTTCAAAGAAGGCGTGGCGATGGCCGGTCAGGCGGCGTTGTATGACGAGCGGATCCTGCGACGGCGAGAGCTCGTAGCCTGGGGCATGGCCGATCACACCGCCGACCGCTACCTCGAGCTCAAAGAAAACAAATCCGAACCGTCTCCATGACTCAAGGCACGATCGTCCAGCTCAGGTCGGCGAAGTTGACCTGCGAGCTGTTGACGATGGTGTTGCTGCTCATCAGGTACATCCAGTTCTGACCGGTAGTCGTGTTCCGCCACAGGATGTCGTTCAGGCCGTCGCCGTTGAAATCGGCCGTGTTCTCGACCTGCCAGGAAAGCTCGGCGTAGTTCACGTGTGCCTGCGATACGACCAGGTGCCCGTTCATGAAGTACATCCAGTTCTGACCGGTCGTGTTGTGACGCCAGAGGATGTCGGCTCGGCGGTCGCCGTTGAAATCAGCGACACCGACGATCCGCCAGCCGACGTCGCTCACCGCCTGCACGGGGATGTTCGACGTGATGACGTGGCCGTTCATGAGGTAGAGCTGGTTCTGTCCGGTCGCGTTGTTGCGCCAGAGCAGATCGGCCCTGCCGTCCGCGTTGAAGTCACGAACCCCGGCGATGTACCAGTTCTGATCCGCGACGGTGTTGATGTCGCCTCCGCCCACCACGGCGATCCCGCTCATCAGGTAGACGTAATTGCGACCGGTCGCCGTGTTGCGCCAGACGATGTCATCACGGTTGTCGCCGTTGAGATCTCCCACACCGGCGACTCGCCAGTCCAGCGGCGGAGCGTGTGTGTAGCCGCCGCCGATGATCACATTTGCGCTCATCAGGAATATGTAGTTTTG
Source organism: uncultured Acidobacteriota bacterium (assembly GCA_963822445.1). GTDB lineage: Bacteria > Acidobacteriota > Thermoanaerobaculia > Gp7-AA8 > Gp7-AA8 > QHVT01. Next base: position 828,619 of record CAWGHO010000001.1, read on the forward strand.
ACCGGTCGTCGTGTTGCGCCAGTACATGTCGGCACGGCCATCGCCATTGAAGTCGCCGACTCCCACTACTGCCCAGTCCATGCTGTTCTGGTTGATGCCCGCCTGCATGAGAATCGCCGGGCCATTCATCAGATAGAGCCAGTTCTGGCCCGTCGGTGTCTGGCGCCACGGGATGTCCGCCTTGCCGTCCGCGTTGAAGTCATAACGGCCCGAGGGCGCGCCGACGATGAAGCCGCTGGGCGGCGGCGGTGGCGGCGGCGTGGTGCAGGTTTCGCCGGTATACACGGCTTCGATGGCATTCCTGTCCCACTGCTGCAGCTGGGCGTTGAGACCGCGAATGATGGAGCTGTTCATGACGGCCGATCCGGAACAGTCGTAGGTGCCTGACGGACAGGGACCGTTGTTCTTGTCCTGGTTCGAATGACGGATGCCGAGGGTGTGTCCGAACTCGTGCGTGATCGCCGTGTTGAACTGTTCGCTGTTCGTGAATGACGGGCACGATGCCAGCCCGATGTTCCCGATCACATCGCCTTCCTGGGTCGAGATAAACGTCTCGCCGCGGTGGGTGTGCGTCCCGAATGCATTTGACACCCCGCCCATGGCGATCGTGCCGCCGGCCCCGCAGCCATATGGCGGTGCGCCCCACGCGGAAAGACTGACTTCGAACCGCACGGCATTTACACCATCCTCGGCCGATAGTCCGCCGGTCGCGTTCGGATTGGTGCCGGAGTACAGATAGTTGATGTTCGACGCGCAGTCGCTGCTCCATGCGTTGAGCGCGGTGCGTACCGCCGCCAGCCCACCCTCGGGCGCGCCGGACAGCGTGTTCTGGTTGTACCAGGGGACGACCTGGGGAAAGACGTTCCAGCGGCAGCCATTGCCGCCGCAGGCCATCATGTACGTGGACGGCGGGAAGTTGATCGCGTCCGCGCCCACCGAGGCCGCAGGTGATGTGTCCGACGAGTCTGCGTCGGTCCCCGGCGCAGCCAGGCGCGATCCGTACGGAACCAGCGGATGCCGCTCGACGAGGTAGGGCACCTTGTCGCGCAACCCGCGCGCTCGACCCTCGATGTACTTGACGAACAGTGAGGCCGAGCGTCGCGGTTCAGCGTGCATGCCGCCGGACGGATCGAATCCGTTGATCTCCGACTCCTCGCGAACCAGCAGCTCCTGTCCCGCGGTGTCGTACGCGAACACGAATTTCCCGACGACGAAATCGAGCGTCGACCAGCGGTTCTCACCGGTCTTCATGAGGAAGAGGAGGACGCGGGAGCCACGATCCAGCCGGGGCGAACCCGGTACCCACACCGACGTATCGGAAACGGTCCCGCCCGGCTCGGCCACATTCGCGACCGGCTCGATGTCGCCTTTCAATGTCCGATCGACCGCTACACGCGTCACCGTTTCGGTACCGAAAAGGCCGCCGCGGCGCGACGAAGAATCGAGAACGTGACCGATGACGATGGCATCGGCGGTTGCGATGAGATTGTCATCGGTCCGAACGACGAACGACGCTGCTTCCAGCCTGGCGGCGGCAGCAATCACGAGCGCCAGTATCGTGAGTTTCCGTAGCAAGGAGGCCTCCTTCCGGCAGGGCCGGACGGATGGCTCTCACTGCAAATAAGTAACCAAAACGGCAGGCTCAGCCGTTACCGAAATACGACCGGTACCACTCGTAAAAACGGGCCACCCCTTCCTCGATCGAGGTCAGGGGCGTGAACCCGAAGTCACGCCTGAGGTCGTCGATGTCGGCGTACGTCGCGGGAACGTCGCCGGGCTGGATAGGCAGCATGTTGAGCACGGCCTTTTTCCCGATGGCCGATTCGATGACCTCGATGAAACGGCCCAGCTCGACCGGCTGATGGTTGCCGATGTTGTAGAGCCGGTAGGGCGCGCGCGACGTTCCGGGATCGGGATGGTCGCCGCTCCACTGCTCATTCGGAGTAGCGGGGCGATCGATCACCCGGACGACCCCTTCCACGATGTCGTCGATGTATGTGAAGTCCCGCTGCATGCGGCCGTGATTGAACACGTCGATCGGCCGGCCCTCGACGATGGCGCGCGTGAAAAGGAACAGGGCCATGTCCGGCCGGCCCCATGGACCGTAGACCGTAAAGAAGCGCAGGCCTGTCGTCGGGATCCCGTAGAGATGACTGTAGGTGTGCGCCATCAGCTCGTTGGCCTTCTTCGTCGCGGCATACAGGCTGATGGGGTGATCGACGTTGTGATGCACCGAGTACGGCATGGCCGTGTTCGCGCCGTAGACGGAGCTCGACGAGGCGAAAACCAGATGACGCACGGGGTTGTTGCGACAGCCCTCGAGGACGTTCAGGAAGCCGGCGAGGTTGCTGCTGAGATACGCGCCGGGGTTCTTCAGCGAGTAACGGACGCCGGCCTGCGCCGCGAGATTGACCACCGCGTCCGCCCGCGCTTCGCCGAACAATGCGGCCATCGCCGCGGCATCGGACAGGTCGGCCCGGTGGCACTCGAAGCCTGGATGCGGCGTCAACAAAGCGAGGCGGTCTTCCTTCAGCCGCACGTCGTAGTAGGCGTTCAGATTGTCGACGCCGATGACCGTATCGCCGCGCTCGAGTAATCGCCTGCTGAGATGAAAACCGATGAAACCGGCCGCGCCGGTGACGATCACACGCACGCCGCGCATCATATCCGCCGCGCTATACTTCCCCGCCTGCTCGCGGGCGTTACCTCCTCATGCCACGGCTCTACAACCCCTTCGGAAAACGGCTGTTCGATCTGATCGCGGGCTTGGCCCTTCTGGCCGCCGCTTCCCCCGTTCTGCTGGTGGTCGCTCTGTTGACGCGGATGCGCATCGGCACTCCGGTTCTCTTCCGTCAGCAAAGGCCTGGATTGAAGGGCGAGCCGTTCACGCTGGTGAAGTTCCGAACGATGCGGACGGCCACCGACCAGCAGGGAAAGGACCTGCCGGACGAGGCGCGTTTGACGCCATTCGGCGACTTCCTCCGGCGGCGCAGTCTCGACGAACTTCCCGCGCTTCTCAATGTCGTGGCCGGAGACATGAGCCTCGTCGGCCCTCGCCCGCTGTTGATGCAGTACCTCGACCGCTACACGCCTGAACAGCGCCGGCGGCACGACGTGAGGCCGGGGCTGACCGGCTGGACCCAGGTCAATGGCCGCAATGCCCTGTCGTGGGAAGAAAAGTTCGCGCTCGACACGTGGTATGTCGACAACATCTCCTTCGCTCTCGATCTGAAGATTTTGGCGATGACTGCCCGCCAAATACTGGTACCTTCCGGCATCTCGCATCCGGAGCACGCCACGATGCCCGAATTCCGTGGCACGGCCGGACCCGAACAGAATCGCGGATGAGGTTTCAGGACGCCACCGTCATCGTCACAGGCGCCGCCCGGGGAATCGGGCGTGCGATCGCCCAGCGCTTCGCGGCGGAGGGCGCCGCGGTCGCAGTCGCGGACGTGGATGCCGAAACGGCGGAGGCGGCCGCGGACGAGATCGGTCCGAAAGCGATCGCCGTTCGCACCGATGTTTCCTCGGAAGAGGACGTGTCCGCCCTCATTGAAACGACAGCGCGTAAGTTCGGCGGCGTCGATGTCATCGTGAACAACGCCGGGATCGATCTCGTCGCCGGCGTCGACGAAACGTCGTATGCCGACTGGCGGCGCATGCTGTCGGTCGACCTCGACGGAGCGTTTCTCTGCATCAAGCACGCGAGGTCGTATCTCGCCCGCAGTCCGCGGGCGGCCGTGGTGAACATCGGATCGATCCATGGACTGCACACGCAGCCCGGGCGCGCCGCTTATGCCGCGGCGAAAGCGGGGCTCGCCGGGATGACCCGGGCCCTGGCGCTCGACCTCGGCCCCGACGGGATCCGGGTGAACACGATCGCGCCGGGGTACATCCGCACGGACATCTGGCACCTCTGGCTCGACGAGCTTCCCGATCCCGAAGCGACGCTCTCGCGAATCGCGAACCAGCATCCCCTGCGGCGGCTCGGCCGTCCTGAAGACATCGCCGGCGCGGTCGCGTTTCTCGCCTCCCTGGATGCCGGTTTCATCACCGGCACCACACTCACCATCGACGGTGGATTGACGGCGATGTTTCCGCCGCCACCAACCTAAGGAGATCCGCATCGGTACCGTTCCCACCCGGCTCAGAGAACGACTGGTTTGTCCGACCTGCCATGACGCACTCGCCGACAGGCCATCGAATCTGTTCTGTGCGCGCTGCGATCACGGGTATGCCGTCGACAGCGGCGTTCCGCTCATGCTCGACAAAGAGAGCCTGGCCAAGCTCTCCTCGACGCGATCGGTGGCCGAGAACGTCCGGCTGCGGCAGCGTCTCGCGAACCGCAAGCTGCTGAACGCGATCATCCGCATCACGCGACCGCCTCACCCGTTTCTCTTCACGGCCGGACGCCGGAACCGTCAAACGTTCAGCACCCTCGTCGAGCAGGTCGCGAGCGGACAGCCATTCGCAGTCGATATCGGCAGCGGCATCCTCGGCACTCAGAACACGTCCGGCCTGAGCGACAAGGTCTTCGCCTCGACGGTCGCGATGGAAATCGACCGCACGCCCTTCACCGCGCTCACCGGCGACGCGCACAAGCTGCCATTCGCTTCCGGATCGATCGACGGCGTCCTGATTCAGGGCGTACTGGAACACGTCGAGGATCCGGTTCGCATAGCCGGCGAGATTGCCCGCGTGCTCAAGCCGGGCGCGCCGGTCTACGTGGAGATCCCCTTCATCCAGCACTATCATCAGGATCCCGAGGATTACAGGCGCTACACGCTGACCGGGCTTCGCCAGCTGCTGGCCGCGTTCGAGGAAGTGGAGGCCGGCGTATCCGCGGGACCCAGTTCCGCGCTGTGCGACGTACTGACTGAATACGCCGGTGTCTGGTTCGACCATCCGGTGCTCTACTGGGGAGCGAAATGGGTGGTCGGCTGGCTCGTACTACCCATTCGTTATCTCGACCATGTCCTGAGCCGCCGGAAACGGGCGCATTCGATCGCCGGCGCGCTCTATTTTCTCGGAAGACGCAGGACCGCCTGAAGGAACCAATGGACGTATCGCTATCCGACCTATCCAATTACAGGGGCTCCCGTGTCCTGATCACCGGCGGCCTCGGATTCATCGGCAGCACCATCGCCCACAAGCTGGTCCAGCTCGGCGCGCGCGTGACCGTGCTCGACGCGCTGCTGCCCCAGCACGGCGGCAGCGTGAAGAACATGGAGGGCATCGAGTCGAAGGTCGAGGTGGTCGTCGACGACATCCGCAACAGCAACGTCGTGCGGCGTGTCGTGACGGACAAGGACGTGATTTTCAATCTCGCCGGTCAGGTCAGCTATACCGAGAGCATGACCGATCCGTATCTCGACCTCGACATCAGTTGTCTCGGTCATCTGACCGTGCTCGAAGCCTGCCGCCAGCTGAACCCGCGCGTGCGCATAGTCTTCTCCAGCTCGCGCATGGTTTACAAACGCAACCCAGCCCTGCCCGTGACCGTCGATGCGCCTGTCGAGCCGCTCACGATCTACGGCGTGCACAAGCTCACCGGCGAGCACTACCACCGGCTCTACTCGGAGGTGTACGACATGCCGACGGTGGTCATCCGGGTCACGAATCCATACGGCCCCCGCCAGCGCGTCGAGGGTGGCAAGTACGGGATCGTGAACTGGTTCACCACGCTCGCCATGCGTGGAGACCGCCTGCGCATCTTCGGCGATGGAAGCCAGATGCGCGACTACATCTACATCGACGACCTGACCGAGATCTTCCTGCGCGCGGGTCAGCTCACGCACCCGAAGGGGCAGATCTACAACGGTGGCTCGGGAACCGGCACCTCGTTCCGGACGATGGTCGAGTCGATCGTCACCGCGGTCGGCGCCGGGGAAATCCAGACGGTCGACTGGCCTGAGAACTATTCGCGGTTTGAGACGGGCGACTTCGTTGCGGACATCTCCCGAACCGTCGACGCACTGGGATATAAACCGACGACGTCGCTGGACGACGGGCTGGCCAGAACGGTCGCGTTTTATCGCGAGACGGGACTATGAGATGAGCACCTCTTTATTCGACTTCGACAAAGCTCAGTTCCTGACGGCGTCGTCGCGGGCGCACGAGCTGCTCATCCTCAGCGAGATCGGCCGCAACGGTTTCGCGGTGCCCGCCCGAACCTCGTTCCGTTCGCTCAGCGACATGATGGTTCAGGCCTATCTCCTCGAGCTGACCGAACAGAAGCAGATCGAAAAGCAGCGGGAGGGTAACGACACCGTCCTCCGGCTCACCGCCGCGGGGCAGGACCGCCTGCGGTATCTGATGGTCGATTACGTCCAGGAATTGCTCTCGCTGTACGGGAAGGCGCGGGACTTCTTCCGCACCCGCCTCGCCGACTACTACCTGCAGGGCGTTCGCACCGTTGCGCTCTATCCGACGGGCGAAACGGCGGAAGTCATCTACGACGCGATGACCGACTCGGGACTGAAACTGGTCGCCGCGATCGACGACGATCCGATGCGCTGGGACACGCGCTTTCACGACGTGACGATCAGTCCTCCCGATCGCCTCCGGCAGCTCGACGTCAATGGCGTCATCGTCTCGACCTGCGTGTTCTCGAACGAAGTCACCGAGCGGATCCGGGGCATGAATCTTCCTGACGTCCGGATCCTCACCATCTGACCATGAACGCAGCCATCATCGGCGCCGGGCAGAACGGCGGACAGGTCTTCAACATCCTCAAGCTCGACAAGAGCGTGAATGTGGTCGCATTTCTCGACGACAACCGCGAGAAGCACGGCACGGAGAAATACGGGCGGCCGATCGCGGGCGCCCTCGCCGACATCGAGGAGATCGCGCAGCGGCTGGGGATCACAGCGGCCATTCCCGCCGTCGGCAACAATCGGTTCCGAGCGTCGATCGCGAAGCGGCTTCGCCAGGCGAATCTGGAGATCCTCCGCGCGATCCATCCGTACACATTCATCGAAGAAACGGCCACGATCGCCGAGGGCGCCATCATCGAGATGGGAGTGTTGATTCACCCGGAAGCGCGGATCGGACGGTCGGCATTCATCGGCGGCTCTTCGGTCATCGCCCACGACTGCACCATCGAAGACTTCGTGCTGATCGGCGGCGGCGTCGTGTTCGGCGGCAATGTCACGATCGGAGCCTTCTCCACCATCGGCGTCGGGACGATTCTCCAACCGCAGGTGCGCGTCGGCCGCAACGTCACCACCGGCATCGGCGCCGTCGTGGTCAAGGATCTTCCCGACAATGCGGTCGCCGTCGGCGTGCCGGCGAAGATCATCCGTTACAACGAACCGCTCGAGGAGAGTCAGCTTGCCTAAATTCCTCACGGCCGCGGAGGCGGTGAGCCTCGTGCAGGACGGCCAGACCCTGGCCACGTCGGGATTCCGTTTCGCCGCCTCGCCCGAGGAGCTGTTCCTCGAGCTGGGACGCCGCTACGTGGAGTTCGAGCATCCCCGGGACCTGACCGTGGTCTTCTCCAGCGCCCAGGGGGACGACGAGAGCCGCGGGCTGGATCACCTGGCGCGGGCAGGCATGATCAAGCGTGTCATCGGCGGCTTCTTCGGCGTCACGCCGAAGCTGAACGCCCTCGTGACGTCTGATGCGATCGAGGCCTACAACCTGCCGCAGGGGCAGCTGACGCGCCTTTATCACGCCATCGCCACCCGCCAGCCGGGCCTCATCACCCGCGTCGGTCTCGGCACGTTCCTCGATCCACGGCTCGAAGGCGCGCGGCTCAACAAGCGCACCACCGAGGAATTGATCGAGGTCGTCGAATTCGCGGGACGCGAGTACCTGATGTACCGCACGTTCCCGATTCACGTGGCCATCATCCGCGCGACGACCGCCGACGAGAAAGGCAACCTCAGTTGTGAGAACGAGGCGGTGAAGCTCGAGGCGCTGCCGCTGGCGTGCGCTGCCCGGGCGTCCGGTGGAATCGTGATTGCGCAGGTCGAACGGCTGACCGCGCGGCATACGCTGCATCCCAGGCTGGTCGAGGTGCCTGGCTACATGGTCGACATCGTGGTCGTCGCGTCGAACGTGACCGACAATCACCGCCAGACGCTGCAACATGTCTTCACACCGGAGTACTCGGGGCATGTGCGCGCGCCGATCTCGGCGATGAAGCCGATGTCGCAGGGACCGCGGCGCATCATCGCCACGCGCTGCGTCGACGAAATCAACCCGGATGACGTCGTGAACCTCGGATCGGGCATGCCCGAGGGCATCGGCCTGATCCTCGCCGAGCGGGGGCTCTCCGATTCCGTCTACCTGACGCTCGAATCGGGTGTGAGCGGCGGCGTGCCGGCAACGCAACCCGATTTCGGCGTGGCGACGAATCCCGATGCCATCATCCGGCACGACGATCAGTTCTGCTTCTTCAACTCCGGCGGCATCGACGTCGCGTTCCTCGGCTTCGCGCAGGTCGACGGCACCGGCAGTGTGAATGTCAGCAAGTTCAACGGCCAGGTCGTCGGCTGCGGCGGCTTCGTCGACATCGCCCAGAATGCGAAGAAAGTGATCTTCTGCGGCACGTTCAACTCCGGGGGCTCGACGTCCGCTGCGATGAGTCGGGCCTGAAGATCTTGAAAAACGGCCGCCACCAGAAATTCATCGCCGGCGTCGAGCAGGTGACGTTCAGCGGCGACTACGCGCGGGACAACAATCAGCGGGTGCTCTACGTGACCGAGCGTTGCGTGTTCGAGCTGACCGCGAACGGACTGACCCTGACCGAGGTTGCACCGGGAATCGACGTCAAACGCGACGTCCTCGACCTCATGGAATTCAGGCCCGAGGTCGCCGAGCCTGTGCTGACCATGCACGCTGGCTGCTTCAAATGAGCGACAAGCGCGTCGCATTGATCACCGGCGGGAACCGCGGCATCGGAAAGGCGTGCGCATACGGCCTCGCGCTCGACGGCTTCGACATCGCCATCAGTTACGCGCGGCACGCGGATGATGCGCGCGAATTCGTGGGCGAGCTCGCGTCCCGAAACGTGCAGGCGCGTGCATACCAGGCGGAGCTCAGCGCCGGCGATACGGCCGCCGGCCTGATCGAACGGGTGCTGGCCGACTTCGGTCGCCTCGATGTTCTCGTCAACAATGCCGGCCTCGCGCCAGTGAAACCGATCGACGAGATCACGATCGAGGAATGGGACGAAGTCCTCGATGTGAATCTTCGCGCTGCATTCTTCTGCGCGCAGCGGGCGTTCGTGCACATGCGTGACAGCGGCCGCGGCGGAAGACTGATCTTCATGAGCTCCCAGGCCGGACAGGCCGGCGGGGTCTTCGTAGGCGCGCATTACGTCGCCTCCAAAGCGGCGCTGATCGGAATCACCAAATCGTTCGCCAAAGCCGGCGCAGCCCACAACGTGCTGGCCAACTGTGTCGCCCCCGGCCAGATCGATACACCGCTCACCGGTGCCTTCCCTCGCGACCGCGTCGAGCAACTCACCCAAGCGATTCCCCTCGGCCGCATGGGATCGGCCGATGAAGTGGCGGCCGCGGTCCGCTTCCTCGCTTCGGAAGCTTCGTCGTACATCACCGGAGCGACGATCCCCGTGAATGGCGGGCTGCTGATGCCATGACCGCGGACCGCATCGAGGCATCGAGCGGCTCGATCGCGGTTGATCGGCAAAGTGGCCAACTGATTTTCCATTCGCTGCATCTGCCGGCACCGCTCAAGTCCCGCGTCGGTTTCACGACCACGCGCGGACCGTTTGCTTCGAATGGCGGAGAGGTGCGGTGTACAACCGATCGGAGTGGCATTTTCCCGGGCGGGACGGTGCTCCACTGCGAACAGGGTCAGCTGCTCTGGAACCTTCACACCGACGGGCGCGGATTCGCCATCGAGGCCGGCGCGCGCGACGTCGCCGACGCGATCACGCGCTTCACGCTTTTTGACGGTGAGTCGCCGCAATTGTCGTCGATGCTGGTCGTCGCGTATTGCGGTGCGCACTCCCGGAGTCGCTTGAGCGCGAGCAAAGTCGTCGACCTCGACGAGTCGACGGACGAGCGGAGCTGGTGGTGCAGCGCGTTCGCGGACGGCAGCGGCCGAGGAATGGTGCTCGGATTCCTCTCGGCGATGAGGTTTACGGGCGCAATCGACGTCGAGCGCGGCGTCTGCCGTGCCTACAACTTCGCGGAAAATGTCCGCGGTTCCGAAGTGTGGTCCGAGCCGCTGTTCGTCGGCTTCACGAACGACGTTGCCGAAGAGCTTCGGACGTATGCCGGCCAGGCCGCGCGCATGACCGGCGCGCCGCCACCGAAGCCGCCTGTCTCGGGTTGGGCGTCATGGCTTCACTACGGCGCGGACTTCGACGAGCGGACCGTCCTCGAGAATGCGGACGAGCTGGCCCGCTGGTTCGAGGGCTCGCCGCAACGGCCGGTCGTGCACATCGATCACGGCTGGGAAAAGCGGGTCCGCCTGCATCGGCCCGATCTGAACTGGGAGCCGCGACCCGATTTCACGCGCGACCTGCCTGGTCTCGTAGCCGGGATCGCGGCGAAGAATCTTCGCACCGGCTTGTGGGTGGTGCCGTTCGCAATCAACGTCGGCGCCGCCGGCGCGGAAAGATTGCTCGATCTCGTGGTGCGCGACGCGAGCGGCAATCCAAAGCTCGTGGGCGCGGGTCAGAACTACTGCATCGATCCCACCCACCCCGCCGGCGAGCGCTGGCTGCGGGAGCTCTTTCACCGCTTTCGCTCCTGGGGCGTGTCGTACTTCAAGCTCGAGTATCTGCGCCTGCTTCTGGCGCCGGAGCCGCTCGACGCCGAGGACGGTCTCGATTCGATTCGCGTCTACGCGCGCGCGAAAACGCGGGCCGAGGCGTATCGATACGGGCTCGAAGTCATCCGCGATGTCGTCGGGCCAGACACGTACCTCCTCGGCTGCGGCGCCCCTGCCCTGCCGAGCGCGGGCCTGGTCGACAGCCACCGCATCGGAGGCGACATCGAGCGCTGGTGGTCGAAGGACGAAGGAACGGGAGTCCGCCACAGCGCCCGAAACGCCGCGGCAAACGTGTTCTGGAATGGACGCACCTGGCGTAACGACCCCGACGTTCTGGCGGCGTTCGACGAGCCCAATCTCCAGCGATTCTGGACGACGACGGTCGCGCTCAGCGGCGGCACGGCCATGGTCAGCGCATCGCTCAGACAACTCACTCCCATGCAACACGCCGCGATCCGCGGAGCCATGCCGTCGCTCGGGATAGCCGCTGTTCCGCGCGGCAACGACACCTGGCATCTAGCGCTGCCGGCGCATCACCTGCTCGCGTTCTTCAACTCATCTGACGACGCGCGCGAGTTCATGGCGGACATCACTGATCTCGGCGAGCTGGCCTGGGACTTCTGGAACGACCGGCCCGCGGAAGTGCGCGGCAACGCGCTTCACATTCAGTTGCCACCGCGCGACGCGGCGTTGATCGGCATCCGCAGGCGTCTCTCTCAACCGCAGCTCTGCGGCTCGACGCTCCACTACGGCATGGGCGCCCTGGACATCGCCGCGTCGATGTGGGATCGGGACAGGCGGCAGCTGACCACGACATTGACAGAGCCGCGACGCAACGGCAGTCTGGCGTTTCACGTGCCGCCGCCGTTCCGTCTGCTCCGTGCATCGATCGCGGCCGCGGAGGTTGGGGCGGAGATGTTCCGGGTGACGGTCGATGAGCGGACCGCACGTACGATCGAAATGGAGTTCGCAGAAGAGCCATGAAAGCGCTGGTCAAGGTCAAGCCGGGATCCGGCAACCTCGTGCTGCAGGAGATGCCGGTTCCAACGCCGTCCGCGCGGGACGTGGTGATCCGCGTGCGGGCCGTCGGCGTGTGCGGCACGGACGTTCACATCCTTCACGGCAACTATCGGACGTCCACGCCGATCATCATCGGCCACGAGTTTTCCGGGGAGATCGCCGAAGTGGGCGCCGAAGTCACGGCCTGGAAGGCGGGAGATCGGGTCGTCGTCGAGAACACCGCCGGGGCCTGCGGCACGTGCAAGCTGTGCCGCACCGGCAATCCGCACATCTGCTCGTCGAAGCTCGCATACGGCACCGATTCGCATGGGGCCATGGCCGAATACGCGATGTTTCATCAGGACGCGCTGCACCGCATTCCCGACAGCGTCACCTTCGAGGACGCCGCACTGACCGAGCCGCTGGTCGTCGTGAATCACGCCCTCCTCGAGCGCGCCACGATTCCCCCGTCGTCGACCGTCGTCGTCCTCGGCGCCGGCACGATCGGGCTGATGTCGGTCCAGGTCGCAAAATCGATCGGCGTCGGACATGTGATCCTGGCCGGCACGTCGAAAGATGCCGGCCGGCTCGCGCTCGGGCGGGAGCTCGGTGCCGACACGATCGTCAATGTCGAACAGGACGATCTACGGCAGGTCGTGAATCGACTCACCGCGAACAACGGCGCGGACGTCGTGATCGAAGCGTCCGGTTCGCCGAAGGCTTCCGCGGAGAGCATCCATCTCGTCGCTCGCGCCGGACAGGTCATCGTCATCGGACTGACCGGCGCGCCTGTGAGCATCGACTGGGACCTGGCCGTCTTCAAGGAGATCGACATCCGCTTCTCCAAGAGTTCCACCTACATGAGCTGGGTGCGCGCGTTGCGGATGATCGCGTCCGGCGACGTGAAGACGGCGCCGCTGATCACCCATCGCTTCCCGCTCGACCAATGGCGCGAGGCGCTGCGCGTGGTCGAGAGCGGTGAAGCGGTCAAAGCACTGGTTTTCCCTGATGGAGGAACGACGTGACCGCACGGATCGATACGGATTGGCAATATCGCGGCCTGCGCGCCGTCGTGCTCGAGAACGACCTGGTCCGCGCCGACATTTTTCCGGAGGCGGGCGCGAAGATCTACAACGTGATCTACAAGCCGCTCGATTACAACTTCATGTGGCATCACCCGCGCGTGCCGCTCGAGAAAGTTGCCCTGGGTCTTCCGTACGACGACTACTTTTCCGGCGGCTGGGACGAGCTCTTTCCGAACGACGCGCCCGGTCCCTTCGGCGGGCTCAATCTGCCGGATCACGGTGAGCTCTGGTGCCGGCCGTGGGACTTCGAGATCGTCGCGCGCGATCCGAAGGAAGTGACGCTGTATCTCAGCCGCAGGGGCGCGGTAACGACGACTTTCATCGAGAAATGGATCACGTTGCGCGAAGGCGAGTCGGTCCTGCGCTTCCGGCATCGCATCACCAACGACAGCAAAGAGCCGTTCGAGTTTCTCTGGAAGCTCCACCCCGCCGTCGTCTCTTCCGAACATCATCGTGTCGACGTGCCGGGCCGCCGGGGGCAATACGTCAGCGGCGAGTGGTCCAGGCTCGATCGGGCTAACCTCGACTTCGACTGGCCCAATGCAACCAGCAGCGATGGGCAGACCGCGGATCTCCGCTTCCCGCTCGCGGCCAGCTCCGGGAAGCGCGATTTCGTTTACGTGACCGAGCTCGAACAGGGATGGTGCGCCGTCACCGATACACGCAGGGAAGTCGGTTTTGGACTGACCTTTCCCCTGAGCGTTTTTCCGTCCGTCTGGCTGTTCATGCCCCACGGCGGCTGGCGCGACATTCAGACGGTGATCCTCGAGCCGTGCACGGCGTGGCCGAAAGACCTCGAGATCGCATCACGGCAGGGAACGATCGGCCGGCTCGATGCCGGCGCGTCGCTCGAATGTGAAGTGAGCGCGATCGTCTACGCCGGCGTCAAAGGCGTCGGCGGCTTCACCGAAGACGGTCGCGTGATTCCGGCGAGCGATTAATCCGGCTTCCTGGCGAGCGCGAACAGGCGATTGGCCTTGTGGCCGAGGACGAAGCTGCGAAAGAGAGCGATGGGGAGATAGGCCACTTTCTTGTTGCCCACTTCCTCCTGCCATGCGAACGGCTTCTGCCTGGTAGCCACGACCTCGAACTTCGATTGCCGCAGCAGCCGCTCCATCGTCGGCGGACGCCAGTAGGTGACGTGATAGGGCGGACGGCGCGTGATCTCTGTCGTCGCGCGTTCCCAGGGACTGTTCCAGTTCGGCGTGGAGATCGCCCAGTGGCCGCCGGGCTTCAGAATACGGAACACCTCTGCCGCGAAGCGCTGCGGCTCGGTGACGTGCTCCAGCACCTCCCACGAGGTTACGGCGTCGAACGACGCTGACGGAAAGTTGCAGCCTTCCAGCGTTCCTTCGTGAACGATCGAGCCGGTCGACTTGCGCGCGGCTTCGGCCGCAGGAGGCGAGATCTCGACCCCTTCAGCGCTCCAGCCGCGATCCTTGGCCGCATCCATGAAGATGCCGGTGCTGCAGCCGATGTCGACCAGTCGTCCACCGGCCGGCGCGGTGACGCGGTTGAAGAAATGCCGCCACGCCCAGGCCACGTGATACGAGCGCTTGGAAATGCCCTCGGCCTGGTCGTAGTAGCCGCTGTAGCAGTGAGTCGGATCGGCGTAGGCCTGGTGATACAGATGGGGCGGCGGCTCGAGCGGATCGGCAAATACGAGACCGCACGAGACGCACCGCACCATCGCGTATTCGTTCCAGGTCATCTCGGGACGATGTTCAGAAGCGCCGCACAGCGGACAGCGGACCGTATTCACGATGGGGATTCCCTTTCAGATTCAGCGAGTAGTTTCCTGTATTCGGCAACGAGCTCGCGCCAGATCACCTCGGCGGTGTACTTCTCGAGAACCCGCGTCCGTGCGGAAGCGCCATGGCGGGCGAGCATCTCGCGATCGGCGTAGTAGCGATCGATGGCGTTGGCCAGAGCAGTTGCATCTCCCACCGGGACGATCGCACCGGTTACGCCATCATCCACCGAGTCGATGCAACCGGCAGCGTCGGTCGTGACGGCAGCGATGCCCATGGCCGCCGCCTCGAGAACGGCCATCGGAAATCCTTCCCGATACGACGGCAAGACGAGCAGGTCGAGTCCCGCGTACAGAGAGGGCATGTCCGTTCCCCATCCGAGGAAGTGAATGCCTGGGGTCGTGGCAATGGCTTGCTTGATTTCGTTCGAGACCGGGTCCTGGTCCTCGTACTCGCCGGCGATGACCAGCTCGACATCGGAGTGGCGCTCCCGAAGCATAAGAAACGCCTGAACCAGCTCGGCCACGCCCTTGTCGCGGGTCATTCGTCCCGCGAAACCGATCGCGAACGCGTTCTCGGAGACCCCGCTGCGCGCGCGCGAGCTCGCGCGTTGCTCGGCAGTGGGCGGTGTGAAGCGCGCGACATCAACACCGTTCGCGCTGCCGCTGCCGATCACGATCGTCTTCGACGCCGCGGAGAGCTTCTCTTCGACGACGAAGTCGCGCAGCGAGAAACTGTTCACCCACACGCGATGCGCCAGGGCGCAGGAGAGCTTCGTCGCGAGGTCGAGCAACGTTCGCGAGAAACCCGTTCTGGTCATTTGTACGAGTCCGATGATGGAGAGAAACGCTTTTGCTCCGACGGCCCGCGCCGCGATGGTGCCGAGCAACCCAGCCTTCGGGGAATGGGCGTGGACGATGTCGGGCCGAAGGCGGCGCAGCGTACGAATGAGCTTGATCAGGCTGATCGCATCGGCGATCGGCGAAATGTTCCGCCGCATGGGGACCGCGACGACTGGCACGTGCTCGCGTGCAGCAAATGAGTCGAGGAGCGGACCGGGGGAGCTCACCCCGATCACATCGAAGCCGTTCTCGCGTAAGAACGGAGCCTGCCCGCGAAACACGTCGAGAGTCTGAGGGACTGTCGTCACATGCACCAGGCGGACGCGCCGGTCCCGGTCAGACATGGGCCGTCCTCTCCCGAAGCGTGCGGTAAAACTCGATGCGCGTCGCCAGGAGTTTTTCCTGCTCGTACTCGTGAGCACGCGCGAGGTTCCGCTCCGACATCGCACGCATGCGGGTCTCGCTGCCGATCACTTCGTCGATTTTTTCGGCCAGGCGATCAGCATCTCCACGGGGCACGAGATCCGCGGCATCGAGGAGCTCGGGAATCCCGCCCGCATCCGACGCGACGCACGGGAGAGCGCGGGCCATGGCCTCGATGAGTGCGCGCGGCAGCCCTTCCGTTCGAGACGGAAAGACGAACAGATCGGCCGCGTCCAGCCGTTCGCGCACTGCCGCGCTGCCAGGCAAAGCGCCGGTGAACGTAACCCGATCCTGTACGCCGAGTTTCGCCGCGAGCCCGGCAAGCAGGTCGCGATGCCTGCCGCCCCCGACGAACGTCAAGCGCACGTCGCGTCCCTTGCCCGCGAGCTGCGAGACGGCAGTGATGAGAAGGTCCTGACCTTTGTAGAGCTGGTCGAGCGTTCCCACGGTCACGAGCTGCACCGTGCCGCCCGGACGGAAACGCTCGCGTGCCGAAGCGACGAACGCGTCCTTTCCCAGCTGGACGTCGGACGCGGAGAACATCGGCCCCGCACATGGATACCGGCGCTGCAGATAGTTCTTCGTGACGTAAATCGCCGTCGCGGCGGATCGGCATTGCCGCGTCAACTCGCTGGTCAACCAGTACCGCAGCACGGGACGCAGGGGATGCTCGATGACTCCCGGTTCGAAGACGTCCCGCGGATCGCCCACCACTTCGCAGGCATACGGCTGCCCCGGACGAATCACCAACTTGCGGAAGAGTCCCGCCAGCGGAACGTTGCGCAGGATGACGGCATCGCCCTTCGCGACCGACCCTTTCACCGCCGCTGCAAGACGCATCGACGACCGGGCGAACGCCGCGGGGCCCACGTAGTACGGAAGCGGCCACACTTCGACGTTCGGACCTTCGACGGGAATCATCGTTCCCTGATGACGCTCGACCGTGCGGACACGCCCCACCACCCGCACGGAGTCGAAGACCTCGAGATAAGGACGCCAGTACGAATACGCGAAGGCATCGGGCGTCCAGACAGACCCGTCGGGCAGGCGATCGAACCGCTGGTCGCTGGTGATGGTCAGACGCATGAATTCCTGGGGATCACTTCCCGCGAGGCCTAGGTCGTTACCGCGGTTCGCTCCACGGCCGCGGTCAGCCGCTCACAGACATACCCGACCTGCTCCTCGGTCATCACGCTGGAGAAGGGCAGCGCCAGCGAGACGTCGCCGAGGCGCTCGGTGACGGGAAAGTCGGTTCGCTGGTAGCCGTACTTGTTCGCGTAGAAAGGCTGCAGATGGATTGGCGTGAAGTAGGGGCGGCTGGGAACGCCGTCTTCCTGCAGAAGCTCGAGCACGCGGTCCCGATCTGCCGGAGGATTGACGCGAACCACGTAGACGAACCAGGACATGCGCGTGGTCGTCGCGAGGATCCGCGGCGTCTCGATCAGTTCCGTTTTTGCGAGATGCTCGTTGTACCAGCCCGCGACGCGCTCCCGTTTCGCCAGCAGCTCGTCGAGTCGCGACAGCTGGGCGATACCAAGTGCGGAACTGAGCTCGTCGAGGCGGTAGTTGTAGCCGAGCCGCGTGTGACTCAGCCAGGCGTCGAAGACGTCCCGTCCCTGATTTCTGAGCGACCGGAACAGCTCGGCCCAGTCCTCGCGCAGGGTGACGATCACGCCACCTTCACCGGTAGTCATCTGTTTGTTCGGATAGAAGGCGAATACTCCCGCGTCGCCGAGCGTGCCCGCCGGCCGGCCTTTGTAGTGCGCGCCGATGGCTTCGCAGGAGTCCTCGATGATGGGGAGCGACCAGCGTTTTGCGACCTCGCTGATCGGATCCATGTCGGCCGGTTGTCCGAACGCGTCAACCGGTAAGAGAGCTTTCAACGTGGGCCTCGTACGCCCGCGCATCCGGGGTGGCAGCCAGCGGTCGGCGGAAGGCGAATCGTTCATCAGGTCATCGACACACTGCGCGAGCTGCGCCGTGTCGACGTTACCGCTCACGGGGTCGACGTCGACGAAGATCGGCGTTGCACGCTCATAAAGAATCGCGTTCGCGGATGCGATGAAGGAGAACGGCGTCGTCAACACCGCATCCCCCTCGCCCGCCCCGGCGGCGATCACGGCCATGTGCAGACCGCTGGTCCCGGAGTTCACCGCGACGGCATGTCCGACCCCGGCGTATTCGGCGATCTTTTTTTCGAACGAGACCACCTGCGGCCCGATGCTCAGAAACGTCGTGTTCATCACGTCGGCGACGGCCTGTCTTTCCACGTCGGTGATGTCCGGCGCCGACATGGGGATGTGCATCTTCGCGGTCATATATCCTCCGGGGCGATTCAGCGGAACAGAGCGCCCAGCCGCCACAAGACGAAGGCGGCAGTGTAGCGAAGCGCGCCATACGCGCCGCGTAACGGGGTGCCGGCTCGTAGTCCATGGCGCCAAACGGTGCGGCCGGCATCGCGGGCCTGCTTCCAGGTCGCGCGCGTGGGTGCTCGATACTGAATCAGCGGTTCTTGAATGTTGTAGTAGCGGAATCGGGTCACGCCGCGCAGCCAGAGGTCGTAATCCTCGGCCCGCTGAATCGACTCGTCATACCCACCGAGCGTTTCGAGAAAGTTTCGCCGCATCATGACGGTGGGATGAATGAACGGGTTTTCAGTGAAGAGCAGTCGCGTCATCTGCTCGTGTCTCTCGTGCCGCTCGTAAATCGCGTCGCTGCCCAGCAGGGTGGCCGCGCCACCGACTACGTCGATCTCGGGATGGACGCGCAGAAACTCGACCTGCCGCTGCAGCCGATGAGGCAACGCAACGTCGTCGGCATCCATCCGCGCGATGAGCGAACCCGTTGACGCCCGAAATGCGACGTTGAGCGAGGCCGAGAGGCCGGAGTTCGCGGCGTTATAGAGGACGCGAATTCTGGGATCGTCGTAGCGCTCGAGCCGTTTCCGCGTGTCATCAGTGGATCCATCGTCCACGACGATGAGCTCCCAATCACGAAACGACTGCGCGAGGATGCTGCCCATCGCCTCGTCGACCGTACCAGCGCCGTTGTACACGGCCATGAGCACCGAGACCAGCATCGGAGCACTCAGGCCTTGCGGCCCATCACATAGATGACGTGATCGTTTGGCGGCTTCTGCCAATGTTCGTGCTCGATGCTGTAGCCGGCCCCTTTCAGGAGCGCGATCAGCTCGTCGTAATTCGGATGCCACATGTGCTCGTCGTGAGGAGCGCGACCGGTGAGGCGCCGGCCGACCGCGGCGAGCGTGTTCCCGAGACCTTCGTCGCGCAGCTTCTTCTTCGTGCGCGGCCACCACGAGCGGATACCGTGATCGTACGGCAGCGAGGACTTTCCGCCCGTTACATGCAGTCCGACCAGGAGACGCCCACCGGGCTTGAGCACTCGCTTCGCTTCCTTCAGGGATGCCGCGGCGTCCGCGAAGTGATCGAGGACCGAGCGCATGTGCACGACATCGAACGTTTCATCCGCCACCGGCAGCGCCTCTGCCACGCCCTGCACGAACGGGCAGGGCTCGGCCAGCACCGGATACGCGCGCCGGAGGTTCGGCCTCCGCGAGACCGACAGAACCGCATTGGCGAAAGGGTCGACGACCAGATACTTCGATGTGTCGCGCAGAAAATGCCGGAGCCGTCCATCCAGGCCACCCACGTCGAGAACAGCGCCTTCCAGCGGATAAACGTCCGTGTAGATCTCCCGGGTGGCCTCGATCTCACCGGCGAAAAAGTCGTAGTCGTCTGGAAACCGGAGCAACCATTCTTCAAACTCGTCCTGGCCGTGCTGCCATTTATGGGCGATGTCCTCGGTGACGGTCGTCCGCATGAAGCTCCACACGCCGTCCTTCCGCGTATGGCTCTGGCCGCAACTCGTACAACGGGCAACGTCACCCTGAAAATCGAGTGGTGCCTTGCAGGCCGGGCATCGGATGAACGAATGGTAAGACTCCGGGAGGACGGGTTTCATAGGGCGGCACATTCTAGATCAAATGGAAGCGAGGAGAAGACCGATCCGGTGCGCCCATGTGTGCTCCTGAACACACCGCCTCCGCCCGGCCGCACCTACCTGTTCGCGCTCGTCATGATGGGCGAGAAAGTAACGCACCTTCTCGATTGCATCAGGCACGTCCGCGAACGTTCCCAGCTCGCGACCGCTCTCGAAGAGCGGCGCGAAGTCGGGATTTTCGTGGGTGATGTACATGCTGCCGGTCATGGTCGCGTCGAAGTCGCGAAGCTTCAATGCGACGAAGTCTTCACAATGGCCGATCGTCCCGCAGCCGAGCACGATTCTGCTGTGGGCGAAGAGCTCCGGAATGTCCTCGGTCGGGATCCGGCCAGCCGGCCAGCCATTGCCGTATGCCTGAACGCGCACACCGGCGCGCTCGAGGGCACGAACCAGTTTTCCGCGGATGCCGTAGCTCGCGCCGACGAACGAGACGTCGTATCGCTTCGTGCCGTCGCCCGGGCTGAACAGGTCCGGATCGCTGGCCTCGGGGAAGAAAATGGCCCGCGTGCCTTCGGCTTCATACCAGCTCACCGTTTCAGCGGCATCGGTACAGCCAAGCGTGAGGTACGGCGCAAGTCCGCGCGTGCCGCCGTCGGTACCATCCGGCATCTTCCGGCCACGCCAGGCGTGGCGATCGTCCATGGCGATGTTCACCACCGCGATCCCGCGCTCGCGAAGATCGGCCAGCGTCCGCCAGTGCATGGTGAAGCCCCACATCTGGCCGATGACCGCGTCGACCTTGCCGATGCGGTCGACCATGTCTCGCAACACTTTCGCATTGTGCTCGCGCACTTCGTCGAGCTCGCCGGCAACCATCGGCCAACGCTGTCCATGCTGCCCGGGCCCATGCTCGAATACATGAAGGTTCGTCGACGCCCTCAGCGCCTGGATCGTTCCCGACCGATCCTGCTCGTAATCAGTGCCTACGAAGATCACAGTCGGCTTTTCGTCCGGAGCGGCGATTGATCGCCGGGCATTCCACCGCTCTGCCGTCAATCGGGCAATCGCTTGGGGATCACTGAGAATCGAAGGAGTGCCGTAATGCGCACACAAAGCGTTGTACTCGCGCTTCGCCTGCCAGCATTTCACCCCTGCGTTGACCGCTCTGGCGACGGCGACTCTCTTCAGGATCGCTTTGAAACTCACGCCTTCAACCGCCAGTTTTCCCAGATGAAGTAATAGTCATACGTCAGCTCGTGTGTGCGACTGAGGCGCTCTCGCAAGTCGAGGCGGAGCTTCTCCGCGTCAGGGACGAAATTGTGGAACTGGATCTGGATGTCGCGACAGCGGGGGGCGATGCCTTTGCTCAGCATCCGATCGAGAAGCGCGTATTCGCCGCCTTCGATGT
The DNA here is from genome assembly GCA_963822445.1 of uncultured Acidobacteriota bacterium. GTDB lineage: Bacteria > Acidobacteriota > Thermoanaerobaculia > Gp7-AA8 > Gp7-AA8 > QHVT01. The sequence continues at coordinate 849,836 of CAWGHO010000001.1, forward strand.
TCATCTTGATCAGGTCGATGTCGCCGATCCCCAGTTCGCGAAGGACGACCTCGATGTCCCGAAGGTGAATGTCGATGTGCTGGCGGCTCTGGTGAAAAACGCTGGACCCGTCGGCCGACAGCGAGATCGGCATCGTCGCGTCGGCGTCGGAGAGCCCGTAATTGAAGACCTGCACGGCGCCGACGCCACGGAAACGTACGCGGATCCGCTCGCAGAATTCGGGCACCGGCTCGAAGACATATACCCGGCATCGGTAGCGCTCATGGATGTGCGCGGCCCAGTCACCGTTATAGCCGCCAACGTCGAGTACCACGCTCTCCGGTCCGAGCGGATAGTCGAGACGCAGAGTGTCATCGCCGCGATCTCTGATCCAGCGCCGATGGGCGCGAAGGAAGGGGTCGCGCGTGACGAAGATTCTCCACCAACGGCGGGCCGACCGAACGATGCGCTCAAGCATGGGGCACCGGAGAGCGTCGACGAACTTTGGTCCTTGCCGGTGCCACGCTCAGGAAAAACCGCGGGATCCCGATCAGAAGCGCAGACGCCCAGATCGTTACGTGGACGAACGCGATCTCGACCCAGAACACCATCAGACAAAACACCGTGACGGACAAGGAGGCGATGCCCATCCCCGAGTCCGCGAGTACGCGGCTGATCAGCAGACCGTACAGAGCGGCGCGCGCGAGCGGACCGTGGCCGCTGGCAGTGTCGAACACTCCGTACAGCGCGCCGAACAAGACCATGCCGGCGATCCCGGCCAGCCCGAAATGTGCGACCCACTCGCCGACCGCGGTCACAGCCATCTGGTAGTGCGTCGGGAGGTCCGCCCAATCCTGGACCAGGAGGGTGCCGGTCTGGGTCGTCTCCGTTTTGGTCTCCCAGATGGCGCGAGGCACGAAGAAGAACGCGGACTCGACGAATCCCTGTCCGCCCAGCCGGGTCGTCGTGGAGTCGGCTTTCGACAGTACGAGCGCCAGCGTGGCAATGTGTCCATGGGGAGTGAGAAGCTGCTCGATCGAGCCCAGGAACTGCGGCTCCTCCCATCCGGCCGTCAGAAAGTAAAGATAGTAGTGAACGAAGTTGACGCCGATGGCAACGACCAGCACCACCACCGCGATCACGAACAGACGTCTGATCTTCACTTGTCGCTCCGACAGATAAGTCGCGAAAAAGGCGACCAGCGTAAAGATGAGCACAGCCCGGAACATCGTCGCCCACTGCCGCGCCATCAGCAGCAGGAGGAGGAGCGTCACGACGATCTTGTCGAGTGTCCCGAGGCGGCCGCGCAACCAGGCGATCACCCAGATGAGCATCAGCGGTACCGCTGACGCAGCGATCAGATTCGCCAGGACCACGGCCATCGTCTCGCCGGCAGTCTCGGTGGCGATGCCGAAACGATACGTGTACGCGTTTCGGATGAAAGGTAGTAAGCCTCCAGCCATCCGGATGCGCCCGAGGTGTTGTACGAACCCGGCGAGGATCGCGAAAAGCGTCACTCCCATCAACAACAGCTTGTAGGGAGCCTTCCAGCAGCGGTCGAAGTAACCCTCCGTAGCAGCGTCTTTCAGCTGCTGTCGCGGGTGGCCGGCGAGCCAGGACGCAAGGGCGTATCCATAAAGGAACAGAAGGTATCCGCTGATGCTGACCGCGAGCGCTTTGGGCACCCAGGCGGCGGCGCTATAGGGGGTAATCATCACCTCGGGAAACTGATCCGGCAACAGCGCCTTCAATGCGCCGCCACTGCTCTCGACCAGAAAAAGCGCCGAATAGAACGTGAGCAATGTGAACAGGCGGCCGCGCGTCACCTGAAAGAGGATCACCGTCGACGACACCGTGAACGCGATCAGGCCAAGCATCGCGATCGTCATCGTTTGGCCTCGAGCAGACGGCGTAAGGCTAGCCAGGAGGAAGCCGACACCCACGCGCAGTAGACCACGCCGAAGGCGATGGATGCGCCGATGACGCCGGCGATTCCCCACCACTTGGCCCCCACAAACGTCATCGCCACGCCCGCAATCGCCGTGACGATCTTCGGTGCGGCGAGCGCCGCTGACCGTTTGGAAATCATGAAGAACGTGGATGCGACCTGCCCGGTCGCGAACAGTCCACCGGCAACGACTACCCACGGCAGATAGTGCGTGACACCGCGATACTCCGGCGCGAGCAGCAGGCGTCCAACCAGCGGATGAAACTGAGCGGCGGCGAGGGCTCCGAGGACTGTCGCACCGAGTGTGACGGCGGCGACGCGCGCGTTCAACCGCACTGCTCCATGGACTCGCGCCGGATCGCTGGCGTCGCCGGCTCTCGCATAGAGGATCGGCTCGAGCACCTGGCCGAGCAGAGACGAGGCCATGAGGATCGGATAGAAACCGAGCTGGTACACGACCGAGTAATATCCGACGTCCGTCGTCGTGGCAAACGCGCCGAGGGCCCAGCGGTCAGAGACCAGCTGCGCCCAGACGAAAATGCCCCACGCCGCAAAGGGCCAACCGTACGTGAGCATCGCGGAGACCCAACGTTGCTCGTCGATCGCTTCAGGACCCGCCATCGGCGCGATCCCCTTGATCACGAAATAAAGCTGCGAGGCAAACACGCCCGCCGAAGCCAGCGCGTAGCCGGCCATGGCCATGCCGCTCGTGGCGTGTGCAGTCAGATGGATGAGCACGACCGCGACCGCGAACCGCAGCCACGACGCAACGGCGGAATGAGTGGCCGCGACGACGCGGCGGCGGGTCGCGTTCTGCATCCCTCCGAGAACCGCCGAGCCGCCGGCGAAGAGCGTGAAGGCAAACGCCGCCAGGGTGAGACCGATCCACGCCGCGCGCGAAAGGAGCGCCAGGACAGCCACACCGATACAGGCCAGGACACCGATCACCATCGTCGCGCCGAGAAAGAGCTTTTGCACGGCGAGCAGATATCCCCGCAGATCGCCGGCCTCATAAGCCGGCGCGAACTGCCGCAGCGCGGCAGTCGTAAGCGGTGCGAGCAACACCTGCAGTCCGAGACTGCCCATGGTCATGGCCAGGGCCAGCTCACCATACGCGGCCGGCGACATGGCTTCGGTCAACACGCGTACGCCGACGACCGAGCCGATGGCGGCCGCCACCTGTCCCGTGCCGACGGCGAGAGCCTCCATGCCGATTCGCCGCAAACCGCCCGACGGGTTGAACGGCTCTCCCGAACCGAGACTCATCGCGTGTGTTGAAGAAACCACTTGATGGTCCGGTCGAGGCCTTCCTCGAGGCTGGTGTCAGCGCGGAATCCGAATTCCTTCGCCGCGCGCTGCACGTCGAGCATGCGTCGTGGCTGTCCGTTGGGCTTGGTGGAATCCCAAACGATCTCGCCTTCGAAACCGGTTCGCTCCGCGATGATCGCCGCGAGTCGCGCGATGGGAACCTCTTCGCCGCGACCGAGATTCACGGGCTCCGGCGAGTCGTACTTTTCCGTTGCCAGCACGATTCCGTCTGCCGCGTCTTCGACGTACAGGAACTCGCGCGTTGGACTGCCGTCTCCCCAGAGCACGACCCGCTCGTCGCCGCGCGCTTTCGCCTCCACGAACTTGCGGATCATCGCCGGAATGACGTGGCTGGTTTCGAGATCGAAGTTGTCGTGCGGTCCGTACAGATTCACAGGCAGCAGGAAGATGCCGTTGAAGTCGTATTCCTGGCGATACGCCTGCAACTGCACGAGCAGTGCTTTCTTCGCGACTCCGTAAGGGGCGTTGGTTTCCTCCGGATATCCGTTCCAGAGGTCTTCTTCGCGGAACGGAATCGGCGCGAACTTCGGATACGCGCAGATCGTTCCAAGGCAGACGAATTTCTCGACGCCAGCGCGACGGGCCTCTTCGATCAGATGGATGCCCATGATCGCGTTCTCGTAGAAGAACCTCCCGGGATGCATCCGGTTCGCCCCGATCCCGCCGACGACCGCCGCCGCGTGAATCACGAGGTTTGGACGATGGCTCGCCAGATAGTCGCGGATGGCGTGAGCGTCGCGCAGATCGAGCTCGCTGGCGCGCGGCGCGAGAAGCTCAGCCGGCCCCTGGCGCTGGATGCGATCCCGCAGAAAGCCGCCCAGGAACCCGCCGCCACCGGTCAGCAGAACGCGCTTGTCCTGCCAGAACGTCATCTCGATATCACCGCCTTGTTCTTCTCGTTCAGCAGTGCCTCATCCTCGGCGAGCCGGAGGTCGGCGTCGACCATCAGCTCGACCAGCTCCTGGAATCCCGTCTTCGGGACCCAGCCCAGAACATTCTTCGCTTTCGTGGCATCGCCGAGCAGCAGCTCGACTTCGGTCGGACGCAAATAGCGCGGATCGATCTCGATCAGCGTTCGGCCGGTACTGCGATCGAAGCCACGCTCTTCGAATCCGGAGCCGCGCCACTCGATCTCGATTCCGACGCGCGCGAAGGCGAGCTCGCAGAACTCGCGCACGCTGTGAGTCTCGCCAGTGGCGATGACGAAGTCCTCGGCCTGCTCGTGCTGCAGCATCAGCCACATCGCTTCGACGTAATCACGGGCGTAGCCCCAGTCCCGTTTCGCATCGAGATTCCCGAGATACAGCCGGTCCTGCAGTCCATGTTTGATCCGGCCGGCGGCGCGCGTGATCTTGCGCGACACGAATGTCTCTCCGCGCCGCGGCGATTCGTGGTTGAAGAGGATCCCGTTCACGGCGAAGAGGCCGTATGCCTCGCGATAGTTCACCGTCAGCCAGAACGCGTAGACCTTGGCCACGCCGTACGGACTGCGCGGATAAAACGGGGTCCGCTCGTTCTGAGGAGTCTCGACGACCTTGCCGTACATCTCCGAAGACGAGGCCTGATAAATCCGAGGACGGATCTGCAGCTCGCGCACGGCCTCGAGGAGCCGCGTCGCGCCGAGACCCGTTACCTCGCCGGTGTATTCAGGCGTATCGAACGAGACCTTGACGTGGCTCTGGGCGCCGAGGTTGTAGATCTCGGCGGGATCGACGATGCGAAGGATGCGATTGAGCGAGGAGGCATCGTTGAGATCCCCGTAGTGCAGGACCATGCGCCGGTCCTCGTCATGCGGGTCCTGGTAGATCGAGTCCAGGCGTTGGGTGTTGAAGGACGACGAGCGGCGGATGACGCCATGAACCTGATAGCCCTTCTCGATCAGAAGCTCGGCGAGGTATGAGCCGTCCTGACCTGTGATGCCGGTAATCAGTGCCCGCCTGCGTCCGTCGGTCAATGGTGGGCTCATTTACTCTCCTCGAGGCTGAGCTCCGTCGAGAGCTCGCGAATCTGCTCGGCGATGGTGTCGTACTCGGCCATCTTCAAGTGAAGAAACGACCTGGTCACTCTCAACTTCTCTTCGACGCCGCGCGGCGTGAGGATGTAGGCGTAAGCCATCTTGTTCTCGCTGTCGCGGAATCGCCGAGCCTTGACCAGGCCCTTCTCGATCAGGGCGCGCAGGCAGTAGTTGACCTTGCCGAGGCTGACGCCGAGGGCGCTGGCCAGTTCCCGCTGCGTCGCACTGGGGTCGTTGGCCAGTCGTCTCAGAAGGCGGTAGCGGATTTCATCGCTGAGGCGGGGACGGATGTTGTTCAATGATTGAACAGGAGTAGATCACAGGAACGGGCGCCAACGCCTGAACGTTAAACAAAAAAAGCGCACCGGACGTTTTCGACCGGTGCGCTCGGAGGGATCGAGAGAAACAGCCTTACTGCATCGACAGGAGGACCAGGATCTCGCCCTGACCTTCCTTCAGAGGCTCGAGAGCCTTGCCGATGATCGTGCCCGGCTGGTGGAACGAGCGTCCTTGCATGCTGATGGGCTGGGACTTCATGGCCATTCCAGGCTTGCTGCTCGTGACCAGAAGGTCGCCGACGGCAATGGGCGCGGCGGTGGCGTCTACACGGACTTTGACGCGTCCCGTGGTGGCGACCATTTCCTTCTCATCTCCCGAGACCCCCAGGATCAGACCCGGCTGTGCCGAGACAACGCCGGCGACCATCGTGTCGTACTCGGCATGTGACGCCATGATCTCGTTGTTCTTGTTCGGGTTCAGAACGACGACGGTGCCGGGCTCGAGCTCGGTGGTGGAAGGAACCCACTCAGCGACGTCCTGGTACGTAGCGACGACCGACGCGCCGCTCACTGTGCCTGCCGCGACGAGATTCCCCGTTGCGCCGAGCGTCAGCAACACGATAGGCGGTTGCGGCCCCGCAGGGTACCGGCTGAAAACGAATCCGTCTGTGATCGAGTCCAGTTTGATCTCGTAGCTGGGAAGGCTGGGGTTCATCGAGCCGGAACCGGAACCGTGGTAGTACAGGTTCCACTGCAGCAGCCCCTGAGCTGCGTTGGATGCAAACCGCATTCTGCCCATGTTCGGGCCAGTGTTTCCGAAGAAGAGATCGCCGCCGTCCGGACCGCCGATGTTCATGACACCGGCAACCAGATTACCCGGCTTGCCGATCCAGCCGCCGACATCGAGCTTCATCGTGGGGGAGGACGTGCCAATGCCGACGTTGTCGCCGACGGTGGTCAGTCGGACAACCGAGCCGTCATCCGTCCATCCGTTCTGGGCTTCGACCGGAGTCGTAGCGATGATGCCCACCACCAAAAAACAAAAGACGTAGCCACTGATTCTCTTCATCTGGATCCCTCCACGTGATCGTGTTCTTGTCCACACCATTCAGCGTGCCTCGTGCATTTAATGCAGGGGCCTAGCCATCTTTTTTAGGGGCGACCAGCGCTGAAGCGGACGACCGTGCGAACGATTTCGTCATCCTAACATGACCGGTGTGGATTTATGATGTGCCTCCCCGAGGTGTCTCGGCGCGAACACTCCCTGGGCGCGCCTGAGACCCTGAATCGGATCCACGACATCGGAAAGGCCCCCATCTCGTATGAACGATCTAGACGAGCGAAAGAGTCACATCCAGCCGGTTACTCTCGGTGGCTTCGCACGAATCCTGAGAGCCTACCGCGTTCCGATCCTGGTATCGCTGGCCGCGGTGATCGTCGGCTTCGTGATCCTGGCTGCCCTGATATTGCTGACCTCGCCTTCGGAGGTCACCACCTATCAGCCCTTTCGGCTCGAGTTCGAAGGCGCCGATTCCGGTAAGTACCCCAACGGCATCAAGTTCAGCCCCGTGGAGATCGTCAGCATCCCCATCCTCGTCCGGGTGTACGAGGCGAACGATCTCAAACGCTTCCTTCCGTTCAGTGAGTTCACCAAGTCCCTCTACGTGGTCGAGTCGAACCCAGCCCTCGAGCGTCTGTCCCGCGAGTACGCGGCGCGCCTGGCCGATCCCAAGCTCTCACCGGTAGACCGGGAAAGGATCCTTCGCGAGTTCGACTCCAAACGGCAGAGCATCTCCAAGAACGAGTACGCCCTGAACTTCAGCACCCCCCATAACTCTCCGCCCAGCGGCGTTGTGAAGAAGATCCTCGCGGACGTCCTCCGGGAGTGGGCCAGCTACGCGGCCCGCGAGCAACGGGTCCTGCAGTATTCGGTGGCGGTTCTGTCGCCGAACACCATCCCCGCCGGCGATACCTCCATCCATTTCATAGGCCGTCTGCAGATCCTCCGATCGAACATCTACAGGGTCATGGCGAACATCGAGGAGCTGGAGGCACTGCCCGGAGCGAAGCTGGCGCGCACGCGCCGTGACCAGCTTGCCTTGAACGACATCCGCATCCGCCTGGAAGACCTGATCAGATTCCGACTCGAGCCGCTGATCCCGGCGATTCGCGGAAGTGGCCTGATCCCGGACGTGGCCGAGGCCGTTCGATTCTGTGAGACCCAGCTTGCCCACGACGAGCGGCGCCTCGCCGCTGCGGAGGGCGACGCTGCGGTGATTCGCGATGCGATCAACGCGTATTCGCGCCAGCGCCGAGATCCCGGGTCTGATGGCGCACCGGCCAACGGTGCACCCCGCGAGACGCCCCCGGCCACGCGAACCTCCGACGCTGTCGCACCGGTGCTCACCGAAACCTTCCTCGAAGGATTGATGGCGATGACCGCTCAGGGAGCGGAGATCCAGTACAGGCAGCGCCTGATCGACGACTACCGGGGCGCGGCGGCCAGAGTCGTGCCGCTGCAGCAGGCGGTGGCCTACGATCGCGACGTCATCGAACAGCTTCGGTCGGGGGCTGGAGGCGCGAGCGCTCTTACGGCGCAACAGGTCGAGAACGAGATGCGCACCCTGCACGCCGAAGTTCGCATCGCCCTCGAGAGGATCAACGAGCTCCACGTGACCATTTCCCGCAACCTCAATCCCGAGACCCACATGTTCGTCGCGACTGCCGTGCCGGTCACCCGAACGCAGAGAACGGCGAGCTGGCAGCGCCTCGCCGTCATCGGATTGCTGGTCACGCTCTTGTCGATTCCCATGATTCTCGCCGGCGTGTTGATTCATAACCGGCTTCGCCAGGAGAAGGACGTGGAGGACGAAGAGGACCGCCTCGAAGCAGCAGCGCACTGATCGGTTCCGGGGCACACCGGTTGCACTGAGGCGACGTCGCGAACGTCCCCATGCGCCGTCTCCTGCTCCTCGTTGCCTGTCTCCTTCCCTTGCCTGTGTCGGCGGCCGTTTTCGTGGTTCCCCACGATGAGTCCCTGATCAAAGACGCCGACGCGATCGTCGTCGCCCACATTCGCGGCATGAACGCGGTCTTCGACGCGAACGGCGACATCGTCACGGAGATCGATCTGGAGATCGAGCGCGTGCTCAAAGGGGACATCCCCCTCGGCGAGCCGCTCCGCATCCGCGAGCTCGGGGGCATCATCGGCACCCGCGGACTCTTCGTCTCCGAAAGCGCCACCTACTGGACCAGCAACCGCGGGTTGATTTTCCTCGAGCGTCACGGCGATGGCTGGCGCACGTACGGCACATCACTCGGGAAGTTCGATTTCGTGCAGGATCACGACGGCCGCAACCTCGCAGTCCGCTGGGCTACGCGCGACGATCACTCGCAGCGCTGGTCTCCGGAAGGACATCCGCATGAAGAACGGCTTCGCGATGCCGATAAGTTTCTGAACTACATCAGCCGTCGCGCCGACCCGGCACGCCGGCCTCCTCCCTCGACGATTCCCAGGACGATCGCGGCCACGGCCGAAGTCGAAGCGGACTATTTCGTCGAGCGAGCTCCCGGCGGGAAGCTCACCGCGCCATACGCATGGGATCCGTCGACGAACGCCACCTATCCGCCGTCGGCCTACACGCAGGGAACTTTCCGCTGGGATATCTTCGATGCGGGCGGCTCGGTCACGTTCTTCGCCAGCGGCGCGCAACCCAACTACGACTACATCGGCACGGCCCAGCGCGCGCTGGCGGCCTGGACGAACGACCCCGGCTCGAACATCGACTACCGCTACGGCGGAACGAACAGCGCGGGCTTCGTCGAGGATCAGGTCAACAGCATCGTCTACAACTCGCCCACCGGTGTTCCCGCAGGTGCTCTCGCCTATGCGAAGTGGTACGCCGGTGACGTGCACACGTACAAGGGCGAGCAGTTCTACAGCATCAGCGAAGGCGACGTGGTGATGAAGCAGAATCCCGGCGTCTCGCAGAAGATGTTCGACGAGGCCATCACCCACGAGCTCGGGCATACCCTCGGCTTCCGTCACTCTGATCAGGGCACCCCATCGTCGACACAGGCAGTCATGAAAGCGGTCCTCAGCGGCCAGTGGGGCGCGAGCCTCGGTCCGTGGGACATCGAAGCGGTGAGCGTCGTCTACACCGGCGCGAGCGCTCCCCCGCCGCCGGTCGGCACGCCGGGCAATCTCACGGCCACGGCCACGAACACGACGACGGTCGCTGTGAGATGGAACGCGGCGACGAATGCCACGAGCTACACCCTCGAGCGCGCGACGCGCATCGGTCAGTGGACGCAGATCGCACAGTTCAACGGCACCGACTGGAACGACACCGGACGCACGCCGAACACGACCTACCTGTACCGGGTGCGCGCCGCGAATGGGACGGTTACTTCGGCCTACAGCAACATCGACCACGCCACGACGATCATCTTCACCGACGATCCCCTCGGCATAGACACACCGATTCGGGCCGTGCACCTGACCCAGCTCCGAACCACGGTGAACGCCGTTCGCGTCGCCGCGGGACTATCGGCGTTGACGTACACGGATCCCAATCCGGCCGGCGTTGCGGTCAAGGCGGTGCACATCAACGAGCTCCGGACGGCGCTTTCGGCCGCCCTCGCGGCCATCGGCAAGAGCGCTTCCTTCAGCGGCACCGTCAGCTCGGGCACGCCGATCCGCGCGATCCACTTCCAGGAGCTTCGGGACCTGGTCAAGTAGCGGCCGCGCCCGCTTTTGCGGACCCAACCGCAGGAATGGCGGGGCTTCGCCGCGCGTATAATCTGAAGTAATCGGTCAGCAGCAAGCCCAACAATGTCGTCCGTGATCCGTTCGCGGCCGTTGGCTTGTTCGCGAAGCAACAAGGAGCCTGGATGACTCGCCCATTCTTGTCGCGGTTTTTTGCCGTTGGAATCGCTGCAGCGATCCTCGTCTCTTCTCCCTCCTTCGCGGCAACGTTCATCGTTCCCGACGATCAGGAACTGGTCGGCAAGTCCGCGGCCATCGTGACCGGCGTCGTCATCGACAGCGTCGGCCAGCGCCGCGCGGACGGCCAGATCGAGACGATCTACAACGTTCGCATCGAGAAGTCGCTGAAGGGCACCTTCGAGCGCGGAGAGGTCGTGCAGGTGGCGTCTCCGGGCGGTCGCGTCGAAAAGCGCTGGTCGGCGGTCATCGGCGCTGCGCATTTTCAGCCGGAAGACAAGGTCCTTCTGTTTCTCCGCCAGCATCGTGGCAAATGGACGCCGACGGACATGACCCTGGGCAAGTTCCGGTTCGTCACTTCAACCGGCGGCCAATCGCTTCTGGTTCGTGATGCCGAGGACATTGTCGGCTTCGACAAACAGATGCGCACGCACGTCGAGCGCGTTCGCCGTGAAGCGACGTTCCTTCAGTTCATCGAAGAAACGGTCCGCGGCCGTGAGGCCGAAGCCGACTACTTCGTTCCGCCGGGAGAAACCGTGGCGCTGCCCGCGGAGGAGAAGACCGGTCGCTTCGACGTTGCGACCAACGACACCTTCTCCCCGCGCAGCTACGCCATCCATTTCAACTTCGGACTCTATCCGGGCCGCTGGCCCGAAGCGCGAATGACGTCCGCGATCACCCGCCCGTTCTTCAAGAACTCCGCGCAGAACGCAAGCGGCCTTGGTGACGGCGGTGTGGCGATGATTACGAACTCGCTCAACGCCTGGAACAACGACTGTTTCTCGTACGCGAACTTCCCCTACGGCGGCACCAATTCGCTTCTGAAGAATGACGCCGACTTCGTCAACACGGTCATCTGGAACGATCCGGGCGATGACATCCCCGGCGTGTGGGGCGGCAGCGGCGTCATCGCCACCGCATACATGAGCGGTGACGATCTCCACACGTTCAACGCCGAGAACGATTGGGTAACGATGTCTGACTCCGACGTCGTCGTCCAGGCGGGTCTCACCGGCGCCGAAGCATTCGTTGCCACGGCCATGACCCACGAGATTGGCCACGGCATCGGATTCCGTCACTCCGACACTCACTTCGACGGCACCGGCTGTCAGGGCACCGACGAGTGCTCGAGCTCAGCCATCATGAAGGCGTCGGTGAGCACGCATCACAACTTCACGCTTCAGCCCTGGGACCAGAATGCCGTTCGCGCGCTGTACCCGATCGCCGATCAGTGCAGCACGCCGGTTCCGGCCGCGCCGACGGGTCTCAGCGCGACCGCGACGAGCACCGCCTCGGTTTCCGTTACCTGGAACGCCGTCACCGGCGCAACGAACTACAAGGTCTTCCGTCGCGAGGCCGCCGGCAGTTTCGTCGAGGTCGGCCAGTCGGCTACGACCGCTTTCACCAACTCCACCGGTCTCTCCGCGGACACCGCCTATCTGTACATGGTGAGGGCCTCGAACGCCGGCGGCGACTCGACCGACAGCAATATCGATCTGACCACCACCAGCGTGTTTACTGACTCGTCACTCGTTGCCGGCATCGTGGTCAAGCCTGCACATTTCAACGAGCTCCGAACCGCGGTGAACGCCGTGCGGACGCTGGCCGGACTGAGCACATTCAGTTTCACTGTGCCGCCCCCCGCGGCGACGGTCACCATCCGCAAAGCGCACGTCGACGACCTCCGCACCAACCTCGCTGCAGCGCGTGCCTCACTCGGCCTTTCGGCGCTGACTTTGACCGATCCCACCATCACCGCGGGAACCACCCCTCCGAAAGCGGTCCACATCACCGAGCTCCGCAACGGCGTCCTCTGATCTGAATCCAACTGCGCTGGCCGGATCGTCTTGATGACGATCCGGCCCTCGTGAGCGCGAAAGCGATCCAGATCACAGCCCCCGGAGCTGTGCTGCCCTAACCTGATCCCAATCGTCCCCATGCACCCCATCAAACGTGTATCGCTCCTCGTGTGTCTCGTCTCGTCGCTCATCCCCGTTTCAGCGAGCGCGATGCAGCATCGTCTCGAAGGCCGCGCATTCGCCGCTCTCGAGCGCCCGCTCGCCGACAGAGCGAAATTGCGCATCGAGCGCGTTCCGCTCGCCGACGGCGAGCTGGCCACGCTGCAGATCGAGCGGTTCGAGGTCATGGCGCCGAACGGAAAAGTGGTCGTCTACGACAGCGAGGGCAACGGCAAGGAAGTGACGCCCGTGCCGATGGCGTTCTTCCGCGGCTCCGTTGCCGGAGTGAAGAACTCGTTAGTCTTCCTCTCCACGAACGGCCAGAACATCGAAGGATTCGTCTTCTCCGAGGAGCGGAAATTCATGCTTGCCTCGCGCAAGCCGATGCGCGGTGCGATGGGACGGGCCGTCGAGCGCGACATTCTCATCGACGAAATCCCGCCGCAGTTCGAGTTCGCCCAGGGCGAGGGCTACACCTGTGATTTCGAAGGAGAGCTGATCGCGCCGTCCCACGGCATGGTGCCGCAGTCGCTCTCGTCCGAACCGCGTGCCGAGGCGGCGCTCACGGGCACGCAGCAGACGGTGCTCAATCTCGCGATCGAAAGCGACTCCGCGCTCTACACGAACTTCGGCTCGAACGCGGTGAGTGTGGAAACGTTCATCCGCAACCTGATCGCGGCCGCGGCAACGATCTACCAGCGAGACCTCGACACCGATCTCGACATCGTCCACCTCGGCATCCGCACCACCACCGATCCCTGGGCGGTCAACCCGGGTACGACCGGAACGTGGAATGGCGCGTCGACCAGTCTCACCACGCTCAATGCGCTCCTCGAGTACGGCGACTACTGGCACAACACGCCGCCGATCAGCCGCAGCAGCCGCTCGGCCGCGATGCTGCTCAGCGGTCAGACTCAGACCTCAGGCATTGCCTGGACGGACAACGTCTGCTCGACCGAGTTCAACGCGTCGCAGTACAACGCCCCCGGCTACACGCATTACGGCGGACCGTACGCGTACTGCGGCGGCATGGGCAGCAACGGCAACGTTCCGAACCCGGACGGCCTGCCGAACTACGGCGTCCCCGCCAGCAACTACTGGCCGCTCCTCCAGGTTGCTCACGAGCTCGGACACACCGTGCAGTCCTCGCACACGCACTGCATCGCCGTCAATCCAGCGACCTACGGCCGTTCCTTCGTCGACCATTGCGTCACCGCCGGCGGCTGCTACGGCGGCGCAACCAGCATCCCCGCCGAAAAGGGGACGATCATGAGCTACTGCCACCTGTACGGCGGCACGAACTCACGCTTCACCTTCGGGCAGCCTGGCGAGGCCAGCGAACAGGTGATCTCGCTGATGCGCACCCGCCTCGATCAGAAAACACCCGTGCTTTCGACGATTACCGCGCCGACATCCGTCGTCGCCGGCAACACCGGCGTAGCCTCGGTCAGCAACACCGGCCTGACTTACACCTGGTCGATCGTCAACGGCACATTCACCGGCGGCGTCACGACCATCACCGGTCCGAGCGTCACCTTCACCGCGGCCGTCAATCCCGTCGTCCTGACCGTCATCGCCACGAACACGCTGGCCTGCTCGATCACCGACACCATCAATGTCGCCGTCACCTCTTCGCTCGCCGCACCGACCGGCTTGACCGCGACTGCGACCGGCTCGACGAGCGTCGGCCTGGCCTGGAACGCCGTCGGTACCGCAACCGGATACCAGATCTTCCGCAGCAGCAACGGAACGGGCGGCTTCGCGCAGATTGGAACGTCGGTCGGGAACAGCTACGACGACCCCACCGCGTCGGCGAACACCGCGTATCTCTACCGGGTCCGCGCGACGAACGCGTCCTCCACGTCGACTGACAGCAACTACGACCTCGCCACCACGGTCGTATTCACCGATCCAGTGCTCAGCACGGGTGTCAGCGTGAAGGCCGCACACATGGTTGAGTTGCGAACCGCGGTCAATGCCGTGCGATCCCTCGCCGGAATCGGCCCACCCAGCTTCACCGATCCCTTGGTGGTGCCAGGCCTCGGCACACGCGCGGTCCACGTGAATGAGCTCCGCACCTACCTCAGCGCAGCGCGTACGACGCTCGGCCTTCCGGCCCTGACCTTCACGGATACGCTGATCAACAATTTTCCGATGAAGGCCCTGCACGTGACCGAGATCCGGAACGGCACGCAGTAGCGGCTAATCGTCGGCCGCGATCGACAACAGATACTTGCCGTACGTGCTGTTCCGCAGCGTCGCGGCCATCTCGCGCACCTTCGCCGCGTCGATCGCGCCCATGTAGTACGCGACTTCCTCGGGGCAGGCGATCTTCAGGCCCTGACGCAGCTCGACGGTCTCCACGAAGTTCGACGCCGCGAGAAGCGATTCCTGCGTGCCCGTGTCGAACCAGGCGTAGCCGCGACCCAGTTGCTCGACGTGCAGGTCGCCGCGCTCGAGATAGACGCGGTTCACGTCGGTGATCTCGAGCTCTCCCCGCTTGGACGGCTTGAGGTTCGCGCAGGTGTCCACGACGTTCCGATCGTAAAAGTACAGGCCCGTCACGGCGAGATTCGACTTCGCCTTCTGCGGCTTTTCCTCGATGGAGATGGCCCGCGCCTTCTCGTCGATCTCGACGACGCCGTAACGCTCGGGATCGGGAACGCGATACGCGAAGACCGTGGCCCCCTTCGTTCGCTTCGCCGCGCGCTGCAGCGCCTCGGTCAGGCCATGGCCGTAGAAAATGTTGTCGCCGAGAATCAGGCAGCTCGGATCGTCCCCGACGAAGTCACGGCCGACGATGAACGCATCCGCGAGGCCGCGCGGCTTGTCTTGCTGGGCGTAGTCAATGCGAATGCCCCACTGGCTGCCGTTGCCGAGCAGCTTGCGGAAGAGCTCCTGGTCCTGGGGAGTGGTGATGATCAGAAAATCGCGGACGCCCGCCAGCATCAGCGTCGTCAGCGGGTAATAGATCATCGGCTTGTCGTACACCGGCAGGAGCTGCTTGGAGACGACAGAGGTGATCGGGTAGAGACGGGTGCCGGAGCCGCCGGCGAGAATGATTCCCTTGCGCATCGGGCGCGGATTCTACCTTTGGCGGGCGCGAAACCACTCCAGAGTCGAGGCCAGCCCTTCCCGGATCCCGACCGGCTCGCTCAAACCGGCGATCCTGCGCAGGGCCGAGCCGTCGAGAACGCTCCGCAGCTGCTCCCCCGCCTTCGCATCGGCATGCCTGGCCGGACGCTCGTCGCCGAGGATCGAGGCCATGGCCTCGTGGAGCTGGTTCACTGAAGTCTCGATCCCCGTTCCCACGTTGTAGGGTCCGCGCAGGTCGTCGCGCTCAGCGACGGCAACGTTCGCGGCCGCGACGTCGCTGACGTACACGAAATCGCGGGTCTGTTCTCCGCTGCCGTTGATCGTCACTTCCTGGCCGCGCAGGATGCGGTCGGCGAAAATCGCCACGACTCCCGCCTCCCCGTGCGGACTCTGTCGCGGGCCGTACACATTCGCGTACCGCAGCGCCGTCGCGGCGAGGCCGTGAACCTCGCGGAAGTAGTGCATGTAATGCTCGACCGAAAGCTTCGCGCAGCCGTACGGCGACAGCGGTCCCACTGGATGGGATTCGTCCTGCGGCGCGACGATCGGCTCGCCATAGATCGCCCCACCGGTCGACGCAAAGAGAAAGCGCTTTACGCCGACTTCCACGCATTTCTGAAGAAGCCGCACCGAGGCGACGACATTCGTTTCGGCGTCGGCACCCGGGTCGCGAACGGAGACGCGCACATCGATCTGCGCCGCCTGATGCGCGACGACGTCCGGCCGAAGCTCGTCGAGCAGCTTCAGCGTCTCCGGATTGAGCAGGTCCGCTTCGTAGAGCTTCGCCTCCCGGGGCACGTTGCGCCGGTCGCCGGTCGAAAGGTTGTCGACGATGCTCACCCGCCAGCCGCGGCTGACGAATGCCTCGGCGAGGTGCGAGCCGATGAAGCCCGCGCCGCCGGTGATGAGGATGTGTCGAGTCATGTCGCGCGGATTCTCTCCGCTTTGCCGAATAAGCGAAAGCTCGCCGCGATCAGCGCCCCGAAAACGAAGCCTCCGACGTGCGCCCACCAGGCGATCCCGGCCACTTCCTGGGTCCCCCGAGCCGACTGCAGCGACAGAAAGCCGTTGAAGAACTGCATGCCCAGCCACACCGGCAGGAACAGCGCCGCCGGAATCTCGGCCATGGCCCAGTAAACGACGAGAGGAAAGAGGGTGACGATGCGCGCGCTCCAGCGAAGCACGAGGAACGCGCCGAGGAGGCCGGCGATGCTCCCCGACGCTCCGATCGACGGAATCGTGGAGCCTGGAAACAGCACGGTGTGCGTCAGGCTGCCCATCGCTCCGCAGGCGAGATAGAGGATCAGGAAACGGGAACGGCCCAGCGCATCCTCGATCGCACCGCCGAAGACCCAGAGGTAGATCAGATTGCCGATCAGATGAACGAAGCCACCATGCAGAAAGAGCGACGTAACCAGCGTGATCGCCACTTCCCACGATGCGTACTCATACGCGGACGGATTGACGAAACGCGCGGGGATGAAGCCAAAGGTGTGGATGACGCGCTCGGTCATCGGTCCCATCCCCAGCTGAGCGATGAACGCGATCACGTTCGCCGCGACGAGCGTGCGATTCACGATCGGCGTCGCGTGAGGAGGAAGCGTCGTTCGAAGCGGTATCAACTCAGCTCAGTGCTTTGCGAATCTCACGCACAACCTCGGCGATCTGCCCTTCGCGAAGCTCCGGGAACACCGGGATGGCCAGGGTCTGCTCCGCGGCCGCCTCGGATTGCGGATAGCTCTCTTTCGCGCCGGGGAGATCCGCGAAGCACGGCTGCTGCGGAAGCGTGAGCGGGTAATAGACCTCGCATCCGATCGCGGCCGCTTTCAGATGATCCATCACGCCGTCGCGCACCTTCCGCCCTTCGGGGAACCGGACGATGTACTGGTTGTAAATGTGCCGCCGACCCGGAAGCTCTTCCGGCAGCACGATGCGGTCGCCGAGGTTCGCAGCAGAAAATTCGCGTCGATAAATGTCCGCGTTGCGACGACGTCCTTCATGCCATGCCTCGAGATGCGGCAGCTTGATGTGAAGCATCGCCGCCTGCAGCGCGTCGATCCGGAAATTGCCGCCGACGTAATGGTGAAAGTACTTCGGACGCATGCCGTGGACGCGGAAGTCGATCAATCGCTTGCGCCAGTTCGTCGTCGTTCGCCGTGATTGCGCCGGCGTCGCCGAATGCGCCGAGGTTCTTGGATGGGAAGAAGGAGAAACAGCCCATCACGCCGATCGATCCAGCCCGTTTGCCTTCGTACTCCGAGCCGACCGCCTGCGCCGCGTCCTCGATGACCGCCAGGCCGCGCTTTCCGGCGATGGCCATGATCTCGTTCATCGGCGCGCACTGTCCGAACAGGTGCACCGGCATGATCGCCTTCGTCGCCGGCGTGATGCGCTCTTCGATCAGCTTCGGATCGATGTTGTAGTCGCGCAGATCGATGTCGACGAACACCGGCCGCGCGCCGACCCTGGCGACGGTTCCGGCAGTGGCGAAGAACGAATACGCCGGCATGATCACTTCGTCGCCCTGGCCGATGCCGAGCACCATCAGCGCTTCGAGCAGGGCATCGGTTCCGGACGAGACGGCGATCGCGTATTTGGTCTGGCAGTACGTGGCGAAGTCGCGCTCGAAATCATCGACGCGCTTGCCGAGGATGAACATCTGGGATTCGTAGATCTCGGCAGTCACCCGAAGGGCTTCGTCTTTGATCGAGGCGTACTGCAGCTTGAGGTCGAGTAGCGGTATGGCCATAGCGCGGCGCAGTGTAACCCGCTAGACGAAATCGGCAAGTGACCCGTAATTACAGGCAACTCACCCGGCGCGAATCTAGACGCGCCGACCAAAACCAGACGGAGAAATCAATGAAATCGAAGGTAGTTCTCACCATCGCGGCCATCGGCCTGTTCACATTCGCGGCGAATGCCGCGGAGATCATCATCCCCGCCGCCGGCACGGGCGCCGGCGCCAACGCCAGCCACTGGCAGAGCGACGTGCTGCTGCACAACGTCGCTCCGCGGGCCATCGACCTGACCATGACCCTCCACGTGGGCACGAACGTCTACGGTCCTGTTGCTGTCTCGATCCCGGCGAAGAACACCCGCCAGATCACGGACGTGGTCAAGACGCTGTTCGACGTGCAGAGCGGCACTGGCGCGCTCGTGCTGCACCTCACCGACCGCGACATGAAGTACCTCGCCGTCAACTCCCGCGCCTACAACAAGCTGGGCAGCGTGGAGTACGGCCAGGACATTCCGGCCGTCCGCGCGGAAGACGCGGCAGCCGCGGGCTCGATCGCGGTCATGACCAATCCCGCGACAGCCATCACCGATCGCTTCAACTTCGGCATCTTCGCCGTCGATACAGCAACGGTGGTCTGGGATCTCGTTCGCGCTGACGGCACGCTCGCCGCGTCGCGCGAAGTAACCTACTCCGAAGGGCAGCACGAGCAGTACAACGGCGGCATCTTCTCCCTTCTCGGCGCAACCGAAGCGAAAAGCGGCGACACCGTCTACGCGCGCATCGAGAGCGGCAAGGCCGTCGTGTACGGCAGCTCGATCAACGACAGCGGCGACCCGACCTTCGTTCCGAGCACGGTGGCCACCGAGGAGATCCTTCTGAGCTTCGGTGTCGACCTCGATGAGAACGGCACCATCGACATCAGCGACGCGGACAACGACGGCGTCCTCGATCAGTCGATCGAAGTCATCACCTCGCTCTACCCGGCCTACTTCCGCGTGGTCGTGGAGAACGAGTTCGGCGAGCCGGTGACGCTCGAAGTGGTCGAATCGCAAGCCACGGCAACCTTCCGCGACGCCAACGGCACGATGAGCGTCGCCGCGTTCGGCAACGTCAAGAACACCACCGGCAGCATCGTGCTGAAGGCGACATCGGCGAACGGCGCGACGACCCTCCTGACGATTCCGGTGCGCTTCAGGTAAAGGTCACTTTGGCGAAGCGACGCTTGCCAACTTTCAAGAGGTAGCTTTTCCCGGAGGTCGAGTCGATTGCGTAACGCGTCGACTCGACCTTCACGTCGTCTACAAGCACTCCCCCCTGAGCGATGAGGCGCTGCGCGTCCTTGTTGCTCTCCGCCAGTCCTGCCGCGGTGATGATCTTCGCCAGCAGCTGCGGCTCGGCGCTCGCCGGCAGCGATGTTTCCTCGATGTCGGTCGGAACCTGCCGCTCGCTGAACACGCGCCTGAACTCGGCCTCCGCCTCCTCGGCGCGCTCGGCGTCGTGAAAGTCGCGGATGATCGACTTTGCCAGCGCCCGCTTCGCGTCCATCGGATGCGAACCCGACTTCACCTCGGCGATCTGGTCCGGCGTCAGATCGGTGCAGAGCATGTAGTACTTCCACATCAGATCGTCGGAGATGGACATGATCTTGCCGAAGATCTGCGACGGTTCTTCGTCGATGCCGATGTAGTTGCCGAGGGACTTGGACATTTTCTCGACGCCGTCGAGGCCTTCGAGGAGCGGCATGGTCAGCACGACCTGCGGCTCGAGCCCGTACTCGCGCATCAGATCGCGGCCGACGAGCAGGTTGAAGAGCTGATCGGTGCCACCCATCTCGACATCGCATTTCAGTGCGACGGAGTCGTAGCCCTGCGCGAGCGGGTACAGCAGCTCGTGAATGGCGATCGGCTGATGAGCTTCGAAGCGTTTGCGGAAATCGTCGCGCTCGAGGATCCGCGCCAGTGTGTACTTCGCCGCGAGCTTGATCATCCCGTCGGAGCCGAGCGCGCCGAGCCATTCGCGATTGAAACGGATCTCGGTCTTCTCCGGATCGAGGATCTTGAAGACCTGCTTCTTGTACGTCTCGGCGTTGGCCTCGATCTCTTCGCGCGTCAGCGCCGGCCGCGTCGACTTCTTCCCCGTCGGATCGCCGATCATCCCGGTGAAGTCGCCGATGAGAAAGATGACCCGGTGGCCGAGCTGCTGGAAGTGCTTCATCTTCCTGATCACGACGGTGTGGCCGAGGTGGATGTCCGGCGCGGTCGGATCGAAGCCGACTTTGATCGTGAGCGGCTTCCCCCGCGCGATCTTCGCCTTCAGGTCGGCCTTCTCGATGAGATCGACCGTGCCTTTGGCGAGAAAACTCAGTTGTTCGTCGAGTGTCATAAGAGACGGGGATTGTAGTTTGGGTTGCGGGGTTACGAGGTTGCGGGGTTACGAGGTTGCGGGGTTACGGGGTGGTTGTCGGGTTGTCGAGTTGTCGGGTTGTCAGGTGTGCTCGAAGCCTGACAACCCGACAACCGGACAACCTGACAACCCCGTAACCCCGCAACGACATCTGCTACACTCCCCCACCAACATGTCCGCGCGCATCCATCGGCACCACCACCATCACCACGATCGGTAGGGGTGCATCCATCTGTGCCCCGCCGCAAGGAAGGGGCGCACGATGATTCAGCGCGTTTGAGTCGAGAGCCTCTTCCTCAGCAGCGGGGAGGAGGTTTTTGACTTTATGGCGTTCCGGTATCCAACAGGGGCACGAGCGCTGCTGATCGAAGAGACGGCCCGGCGCAGGCGCATCGAATCGCGCTTCGTGGCCGTGCTCGAAGACGCCGGCTTCGCCGAAGTCGTCCTGCCCATCATCGATTTCGCCGAGCCGTACGCGTCGATCACCGACCGCGACGCGGCGCGTAACAGCTATCGCTTCGTCGATCGCGAAGGCGAGCTCGTTTCCATCCGCTCCGATTTCACGCCGATGGTCGCGCGAGCACTCGCCCCTTCGATCGCTTCCGGCGATCTTCCCCTGCGCGTCTTCTACCGCGGCGACGTCATCCGCTGCGAGCCCTCCCGCCTCGGCGCGAACCGCGAGCTGTTCCAGATCGGCGCTGAGCTGATCGGCGACGGGTCGCCGGAGGCTGACCAGGAGATGCTGCGGCTCGTTTCCGCGATCGCTTCCGGAGCTCGTCCGCCGATCCCAAGGTCGTCGCACGAGCTTCGACGAGGCCGCCGGCTACTACACCGGCCTGCGCTTCTGGGTCTACGGCGCGGACCGCCGCACCCTGCTCGCCCGCGGCGGCCGCTACGACACGCTGTACGGCCGGTTCGGTGCGAGCGCCCCGGCCATCGGCTTCACCTTCACCGTCGACGAGTTGGAGGACTGATGCGCATCGCCATTCCCAAAGGCCGTCTCCAGGATCGCGTGCTCGCAACGTTCGCCGCCGCCGGCTACGACGTGCCATCGGACGCCGATCTGCGCACGCCGAAGGCTCGTCTTCATCCGCGGCGGCATCGAGTGGATGTTCGTGAAGGACTGCGACGTCCCGGTCTACGTCGAGCACGGTGCCGCCGATGCGGGCATCGCCGGCCTCGATCAGATTCTCGAGCACGACTGCAGCGCATATGCAGGCCGTGGAACTGCCGTACGGCCGCTGCCGCATGATGATCATCGGCGCGCCAGGCGCGCCCCGCCTGTCGCGCGAGCGGACGTCGAGAATCGCCACGAAGTATCCGCGCGTCGCGCGGCAGTACCTCGACTCCCATGCCTTCCGCGGCGAGATCGTCTCCCTCGGCGGCTCGGTCGAGCTGGCGGCCGTGCTCAACCTCACCTCGCACGTCATCGATCTCGTCGAGACCGGCGAGACCGTCCGCGTGCACCGGCTCGAGCTGCAGGACCTGGTCGCGGAGATCACGCCGCGGCTGATCGTCGCCCGCAACGTCTACCGAACCAACAGCAAACAACTGCGCGAGCTGATCGCGCGAATCGAGGATGCGAATGACACCGACTTACAGAATTGCGTCGCCTGAAGCGGAAGCGGCCCTGCGCGAGATCGAAGAACGCCGCGCCCGCGCGAGCGAGGATGCGTTCCGCGTCGCCGACGAGATGATCGCCGGCGTGAAGACCGGCGGCGATCGATTCGTCGCCGAACAGATCGAGCGCTTCGATCGCATGCGTCTGGAAGAAATCGCGATCGCCCCGCGCGATGTCGACTGCGAGCTCGCGGACGCGCTCGAAGTGGCGATCGAGCGCGTCGAGGCGTTTCACCGGCCGCAATTGCCGGTCTCGTATGAATGGAACGGCATCACCCATCGCGTGCGGCCGCTGCGTCGTGTCGGCATCTACGTTCCCGGCGGCCGGGCGGTCTACATCTCCACGCTGATCATGTGCGCGGTTCCCGCGAGGATCGCGGGCGTGGAGGAGATCGTGGTGGCTACGACGCCCGCCGCGGCATCGCGCGAGGAGCTGCACTACGCCTGCACGCGCCTCGGCGTCCGCACGATCTACCAGGCCGGCGGTGCGGCAGGCATCGCAGCGCTCGCGCTGGGAACCGAGTCGCTGCCGCGTGTCGACAAGATCGTCGGTCCCGGCAATGCGTACGTCACCGCGGCGAAGAAGCGCCTGGTCGGCGAAGTCGGCATCGACATGACCGCCGGCCCGACCGAACTGGTCGTGATCGCAGACGACAGCGCGAATCCAGCCTTCGTGCAGGCTGACCTCGATGCGCAGCAGGAACACGGGCTCGATTCCGCGGTGATCTGCATCTGCGTCGGGAAGCCACTCGATGTCACGGCGACGCTGATTCTCGTCGCGTCATCGATCGAGGAGGCGGTCGCGATCTCCGATCGCATTGCGCCGGAACATCTGTCGATTCACGCGCGGAACGCGACGAACATCGCGGCAAACGCGCGGAACGCCGGTGCGATCTACTGCGGTCCTTTCGCCGCTCCCGCAGCGGGCGACTACATCCTCGGCTCGAACCACGTCCTGCCCACCGCGGGCAGCGCGCGTTTCTTCTCCCCTCTCGGCGTGTATGACTTCGTGAAGCGGACCAACGTCGTGACTGTTTCCGAGGAGTTGTTGCAGGAGGTCGGGCCTTCCGCGGCTCGGATCGCTCGGTTCGAGGGATTGCCGCAACACGCGAGGTCGATCGAGTCGCGACAGGCGGTGCTCGCATGAGCGCGCGCGCCGCGGTCATGGCCATGACCGCGTACACGCTGGAGTTGCGCGAGGCGGAGATCAAGCTCAATCAGAACGAGTCGCCGTTCGACTTTCCGTTCAAGCAAGCGGCGCTGGCCCGGGTCGGCGACCGCGCGTGGAACCGCTATCCCGATTTCGAGTCGATCGCGTTGCGCAGCGCGCTCGCGAAGGCGTACGGCTACTCGCCGGACAACATCCTCGTCGGTAACGGGTCGAACGAGTTGCTCGCTGCCGCGATCGGCACGTTCGTCGGGCCGGGGACACCGGTCGTGCTCGCGCGCCCGACCTTCGCGCTTTACGAAAAGCTGGTGACGATCGCCGGCGGATTGCCGATTCACGTCGATGTCGACCCGGCGTCCGGACTCCTTCCGGTGGACGAGATGACCGCCTTCAACGCGCCGGTGGTCATCGTCTGTTCGCCGAACAATCCCACCGGCGGCGTCCTGCCGACGGGCGGTCTCGAACGCCTTCTCGCGACTGGCGCGACGGTTCTCTTCGATCGCGCGTACGGCGAGTTCGCTCGCGATACGCTACCGCCGCTGCACGACCGGCTCGTGACCTTCTCCACGTTCTCGAAAGCATGGGGATTGGCGGCGTTGCGCGTGGGCTGGCTGGCCACGACCGCGGCAACAGCACGCGAGATCCGCAAGGTGAAGCTGCCTTACTCGCTGAACATCGTTAGCGAGACCGTCGCCATGCTCGCGCTCGAACACCGCGACGTGTGTGAAGCGAACGTGAACCGGATCATCGCCGAGCGCGAGCGGATGCTCGCCGCGATGGGATCGATTGCGTTCCCCAGCCAGGCGAACTTCATCGCCTTCCGTTCACGCTTCGCCTTCGACGACTTCCTAGAACGGGGCATCCTCGTGCGGCGGTATGAGAACTTCCTGCGCGTCTCGGTCGGCACGCGCGAAGAGAACGACGCGTTTCTGGCGGTGCTCAGATGAGAACCGCCACTCTCAATCGCACGACCAAGGAGACCGCAGTCTCGGTCGCCGTCGATCTCGACGGCACCGGCCGCTCGTCGATCGACACGCCGGTCGGATTTCTCTCGCACATGCTCGACGTGATTGCCCGTCACGGGCAGGTCGACCTCGACGTCATCGCCAGCGGCGACACGTTCATCGATTACCACCACACCGTCGAAGACACGGGCCTCGTCCTCGGCGAAGCCTTCGCCGCCGCCCTCGGCGACAAGCGCGGCATCCGCCGCTTCGGCAGCGCGTACGTCCCGCTCGACGAAGCGCTGGCGCGTGTCGTTGTCGACTTCTCCGGCCGGCCGTTTCTCGTGTTCGAAGCGCCGATCGATCGGGAGATGCTGCTCATTCACAAGGATTTCCCCTTCGCGCTGGTCGAGGAATTCTTCAAGTCCTTCGCGAACAAATGCCTGTGCAACATCCACGTCGATCTGATCCGCGGCCGCAACGGGCATCATGCGGCCGAGGCGATTTTCAAGGCGTTAGCTGTGGCGGTGCGTGTGGCGAAGGAAGTCGTCGGCAGCGAAGTGCCAAGCACGAAGGGGGTCATCTGATGGTGACGCTCATCGATTCCCCCGTCGCGAACGTCGCCAACATCGCCCGCGCGCTTCGCACGTGCGGGGCGGAGCTGGAGGTCACGCGAGACCCGCGGGCGATCGCGTCGGCAACGAAGCTCGTGTTGCCGGGCGTTGGCGCGTTTGCGACGGCGATGGCGTGGATTACCTCGGCGGGCATCGACAGCGCTGTCCGCGAGGCTGTTGCAAACGGGGGATGGCTGCTGGGGATCTGCGTCGGGCATCAATTGCTGTTCGATGTGTCCCACGAAAACGGCGTGACCCGCGGCCTCGGCCTGGTTCGTGGCGAGGTGAGGAGGTTTGAGGGGCCGTCGACGGTTCCGCAGATTGGTTGGAACGCCGTCCGGTGTAGTGTGGGCTTCCAGCCTACCCCCGGAGGTAGGCCAGAGGCCCACACCACACCGGCGCTCTTCGACGGAATCGCCGACGACGCCGCCTTCTACTTCGTCAACTCCTACGCCGTACGCAACGCGGAAAGCGAGATCGCCACCGCCGACTACGACGGCGCGTTCACCGCCGCGTTGCAGCAGGACCGAATCTTTGGCGTCCAGTTTCATCCCGAAAAATCATCGACGGCCGGCCTGCAGGTCCTGCGGAACTTCCTCTCATGCAACTGATCCCGTCCCTCGATCTGCTCAACGGCCAGGTGGTTCGCCTGACTCGCGGAGACTTTGCCACCGCCCGCGTTTACGGCGAGGCGGAAGCCGTGCTGGACGGGCTCGATGTGCCCCGCGGCACGCGACTGCACGTCGTCGATCTCGAGGGCGCGCGCAGCGGACGGCCGATCGAGACGAACATCGTCTCGCGTCTCGCGCAACGCGATCTCATCGTCCAGGTCGGCGGCGGAATCCGCTCGCTCGACGACGCCCGCCGCTGGTTCGACTGCGGCGCGGAGCGGATCGTCGTCGGAACCGTTGCCGCGAATGCGCCATCGCTGCTGGCCGAGCTGGTGGAGACATTCGGTGCATCGTGGATCGTGCCCGCCGTCGATCTCCGCGACGGCGTCGTTCGCGTCGCCGGCTGGGAGCGCGACGCCGAGGCATCGCTGCGCGAGATTTTCGCCAGGATCGAGGAGCTCGGGATCGCCGAAGCACTGGTGACGGATATCGCTCGCGACGGCGCGATGCGCGGCCCGTCGTTCGCGCTCTACCGACAACTGAAGGCGATCACGAACGTGAGGATCATCGCGTCAGGCGGTGTCTCCACGTCCGGCGACGTCATCTCCCTGGCGCGCATGCCGAACGTCAGCGGTTGCGTGATCGGCAAGGCGCTTCTCGAGGGAGGGCTGCGCCTTTCCAGCATCCCGAAAGCAAACGCGATCCCCGAACGGGTCATCCCCTGCCTCGACATTCGCGAAGGCCGCGTCGTGAAAGGCGTCTCCTTCGAAACCATCCGTGACGCGGGCGATCCCGTCGAATGCGCGCGACGATACGAGGAGGAAGGTGCGGACGAACTGGTCATTCTCGACATCGACGCTTCCGGCGATTGCGAGACGATCCGCCGCGTCGCCGAGGCGCTTTTCATTCCACTGACTGTCGGCGGGGGTGTGCGCAGCGTCGAGGACTTCCGCGCGCTGCTGCGCGCCGGTGCGGATCGCGTCGCCATCAACACCGCGGCCTTGCGCCGTCCCGAGCTCATTCGCGAATGCGCGAGCGAGTTCGGCGTGCAGGCGGTCGTCCTCTCCTGCGATGCGAAAGGCGGCTTCGCGTCAATCCGCGGCGGTCGCGAAGTCACGGACGTCGATGCCGTCGAATGGTGCCGCCGCGCAGAAAAACTCGGCGCCGGCGAGATCCTCCTCACCTCCGTCGATCGCGACGGCACCGGCAACGGGTTCGACATCGAGCTGCTGCGCGCCGTCACCGGCGTTGTGAAAATCGGCGTCATCGCCTCCGGTGGCGCCGGGCGCGTCGAGCATTTCCGCGACGCCATCGAATCCGGCGGCGCGCGCGCCGTCCTCGCGGCGTCGCTCTTTCACGATCGCGTGCTCACCGTCGGCGACGTCAAACGGCACCTCGCCGCAGAAGGGATTCCCGTCCGATGAAACTCATCCCGGCCATCGTCCGCGACGCGCGGAGCGGCGCGATTCTCACGCTCGCGTACATGAATGACGAGTCGCTCGCGCGCACGCGCGAGACCGGCGAAACCTGGTTCTGGAGCCGTAGCCGCAACGAGCTGTGGCACAAAGGCGCGACCTCGGGAAACACGCAGCGCGTGATGCACGTCGCCGAGGATTGCGATGCCGACGCGCTGGTCATCACGGTCGAACCCAATGGCCCCGCGTGTCACAACGGCACGGCTTCCTGCTTTCCGGACGTTCCTCCGCCGGTGCTGGAGCAGCTCATGGCCACGTTGCGCGATCGCCACACCAACCGTCCCGCCGGCTCGTATTCGGTGAGCCTCTTCAACGCGGGGCGGGACAGGATCCTCAAGAAGATCGGCGAGGAGGCCACCGAGGTGGTGATCGCGGCGAAGGGGGAAGGGCGGGAGCGGATGGTCAGTGAGATCGCCGATCTCGTTTTTCACCTCAGTGTGCTGATGGTCGACGAGGGAATCGAGTGGAGCGCGATCGAAGGGGAGCTGGCGGAACGGGCGCGTTAGAATCGCGGCCTATGTTGTCAATGTTGCGACGCCTCGCCCTCCTCCTGCTGATCGCGCTTCCGCTCGCCGCCGCCGAGCGCATCGACATCCTCATCACCGGGGGCACGGTGCTGACCATGGCCGGGCCGAACATCGAGAACGGCTCGGTGGCCATCCGCAACGGCGAGATCGTGGCGGTCGGCCCGTCGCGCGAGATCGATTCGAAGTACACCGCGAAAACCGTCATTCGCGCGGGCGGCATGGCCGTCACGCCGGGGTTCGTCAACGCCCACACGCATGTACCGATGGTCCTCTTCCGCGGCATCGCCGACGACCTCGATCTGATGGAGTGGCTGCAGAACTACATCTTCCCGGCCGAGGCGAAGAATGTGGATCGGGAGTTCGTGAAGTGGGGGACGCGGCTGGCGGCCGCGGAAATGATCCGCTCCGGCACGACCACCTTCGCGGACATGTACTACTTCGAGTCCGACATCGCCCGCGAGACCAAAGCCGCCGGCCTGCGCGGCGTCCTCGGCGAAACGGTCCTCGATTTTCCCGCGCCCGACAACAAGACCTGGGACGCGGCCATGGCTTACATGCGCGAGTACGCGAAGAAGTGGAAGGGCGATTCGCTGATCACGCCCGCGTTCGCGCCGCACGCGCCGTACACCGTTTCGAAAGAGCATCTGAAGCAAGTCCGGGCGATGGCGACCGAGCTCGGAATCCCGATCCTCATTCACGTTTCCGAAACACGCAACGAACTGCAACAGGTCGCGGAAAAACAGGAAGGATCCACGCCCGGCGCCTATCTCGACTCGCTCGGCTTCCTCGGCGATGACGTCGTCGCCGCGCACGGCGTGTGGCTGACGCCGGACGAGATCAAGACCTTCGCCGCGCGCAAAACCGGTGTTGCGCACTGCCCGGAATCGAATCAGATGCTGGCCTCCGGCGTCGCACCGATCGTGGACATGATCCGCGCCGGCATGGAAGTCGGCCTCGGCACCGACGGTCCGGCCGGCTCGAACAACAATCTGGACATGCTCGAAGAAATGGCCAGCGCGGCCCGTCTGCAGAAAGTCACCCGCAACGATCCCAAGGCCATCAGCGCGCGCGAAGTGCTCCGCCTCGGCACGATCGGCGGCGCGCAGGTCCTCGGACTGGCGGACAAGATCGGGACGCTGGAACGCGGCAAGCGCGCGGACGTGGTGATCATCGACCTGCAGCAGGCGAAAGTGCAGCCGGTCTACGCCGTCGAATCGGCGATCGTGTATGCGGCTTCGGGCAATTCCGTCGTCACGACCATCGTCGACGGCAAGATCCTCATGCGCCGCGGCAAGCTGACCACCATCGATGAAGCGGAAGTGATGTCGAAAGCGAAGGAGTATCGAGAGAAGATTCTCGCCAGCCTCAAAAAGTGAAGCGACCGACTCTCCTTCTTCTCCTCGCACTTCTCTCCTGTGCGCCGGCGACGCCGCGGCCTGCGGTCGCGCCGGTTCCGTCGCGTGCGTTCCAGCCGCAACTCGTCGCGACGGGAACGGCGAGCCGCGTCGTGCTGCTGTCCTTCGACGGCCTCGGCGCGGACGCGCTGGCGCGGAGAACGGGACTGGCGTCATTCGACCGGCTCGCGCGGGACGGCGCATCCGCGCGCGTGATTCCCGTGAATCCCACGCTCACCGGTCCCGCGCACGTGGCGCTTCTCACCGGCGCCGATCCGCAGAAAAGCGGCATCGTCTCGAATCGCTTTCACCTGCCGGGCACGCCCGCGGAGCAGGAAACGCGCGGGATGATGATCGATCCTGACGTGCAGACGCTGGTCGAAGCGGCGCGGCGGCAGGGAAAGCGCGTCGGCGCCATTTCCTTTCCGACGATTGACGGACGAACGCCGCGGCGAACCGCCGACTTTGGTCTGGCCTGGAGTGAACCGCTCGTCCGCGGACGGACGATCAGCCTCAAACGGGAGGACTTCAAGCGCGAATGGGTTCCGCCGGGCTGGACTCCCCCGCCGAGCCGGCGGCAGTCATTCAGCCCGGTCATGCGCGCGCGGCTGGAGTGGGCCGTGCCCGCGCAGGCGCGCATCGACGTCGACGTGGTCGCGTACGACCGGTCGGATGATCGCATCGAGAATTACGACGTCATCTATCTCGAGAGCGGCGGATTCGAGACCTCGCCCGATTCGCACGGCTGGTTTTCGATCTCCATGCGCACGAGTGAGGGACTGCACGGCTCGTGGTCGAAGCTGGTGCGCGCCGACGCCGCGCTGAGCCAGGTCGAGATTTACTGGGGACCGATCTCGCGCAACAACGCCTACCCGGCCGCGTTTCGCGATCTGGTCGATGAAGATGCCGGATTCTGGCCAGGGACACCCGACGAGCGTCTCGACCCGGCCACATTCAGCGAGCAGGTCACGCGGCTGGCGGAGTTCCTGACGCGCGTCCAGACCGTTGCCATCCGGCGGATGCCCTTTGATCTGCTGCTCGGATATCAACCGGCGATCGACGAGGCCTCGCACGCGCATCTCGGCAGGAACGAGGAAGTCCTCGGCAATGCGTTCAAGGCCGCCGATCGCGCGGTCGATGCGATCTCGCGGCTCCTGGATCCGGCGCGCGACGCGTTCATCGTCACCGGCGATCATGGACTCATCGCCGCCGACCGCGAGGTTCGCGTGAACCGCCTGCTGGCCGACGCCGGATTCGCACCGCAGTGGCGCGCGTTCACGGCGGGGAACGTCGCGCAGATTTACGGAGACGGTGATCGGGCGCCTGTGGTCAACATGTTGACGGCGAGCGGTCACTTCGAGAAGGTGGAGCGGAAGTCCGCGACCGCGCATCGCAACGCCGGCGACATCGTGGCCATCGCCTTTCCCAACATCGCCCTCACCACGTCGAACGAGCCGCCCGCCGTCGCGCCGCGCTCGGCCGGTCAGCATGGAGCGTCGAACGCGCATCGAGAGCTGCACACGGTGCTCTTCGTGATCGGGCAGGGCGCGCCGAAGGGGGCGCTCGGCGAGATCGCGCAAACGCGGATTGCCAGGTTCGTGTCGTCGCTGTTGGGGATTGCGCCGCCGTCGGCAGCGGACTAGTAGTCGTCCGTGACCTGCGGAAACTGCCAGCGCGCCTCGCGGATCTCTTCCTGGATGATCTCCTGCTCCGGCGCGTCGGCGAGCTGGGGGACGTCCCAGTTGGCCATCCACATCGGGTTCATGTACGGCAGCACGCCGATGTGCTCGAGACGATACGGCAACCCCCGCGCGGCGAAACGCTCGTTCAGAAAGGCGACGACGTCCTTCGAGGAGGGATGGCTCATTCGAGACTCAGCTCTTTCATCCTGGCGCTCAGGGCGCGCACGGTGATGCCGAGGAGGTCGGCTGCTTCGTTGCGGGTGGTGGTGCGGGAGAGGGCGTCGGTGATCTTGAGCCGTTCCACCACGGCGGTCGTCCGCTCGACTGCTTCGCCGAGCGTGCCCGACAGGTCGACGGCTTCGCGAAAACGGTCGTGCGCCGATTCGTCGCCGGGCAGGTTCAGATCGCGCGGCTCGATCGTGCTGCGGTCGCAGAGGATGGCCGCGCGCTCGATGCAGTTCTGCAGCTCGCGGATGTTGCCCGGCCAGTCATACGCGCGCAGGCGTTCGCGGGCCTCGTCCGAAATGCGCAAACCGGGACGGGGCAACTCGCGCTCGAATCGCTGCAGAAAGAAGTCTGTGAGCGCGGCGATATCCTCGCGACGCGCGCGCAACGGCGGTACGACCACGGGGAAGACGTTGATGCGGAAGTAGAGGTCCTCGCGAAATCCGCCGCGTTTCACCGTCTCTTCGAGATTGCGGTTCGTCGCGCAGATGATGCGGACGTCGGCGTCCATCGACGTCGTGCCGCCGATCCGCTCGAAGCGCCGCTCCTGCAGTACGCGCAGAATCTTGGCCTGGACGCCCGATCCGAGGTCGCCGATCTCGTCGAGAAAGATCGTTCCGGTGTCGGCGAGCTCGAACTTGCCGAGCTGCCGCGCCGACGCGCCGGTGAACGCCCCTTTTTCATGTCCGAACAGCTCGTTCTCGATCAGCGTGTCCGGAATGGCCGCGCAGTTGATGGCCACGAAGGGGCGGTCGCGTCGCGGCGAGAGTTGATGGATCGCTCGTGCGAAAAGCTCCTTCCCCGTTCCTGACTCTCCGAGCAGCAGGACCGTGGAGTCCGTCGGCGCGACGCGCTGGATGGCCTGCGAGACGTCGACGATCGGCTGGGACTCGCCGACGATGGCCGGCAGCCGGTAGTGTTTCTGAAATTCCTCCTTGAGCAGCAGCACCTCGTGGCGGAGCTGGCGATGCTCGCGGCAGCGGCGGAGAAGCAGCGAGAGATGGTCGACGTCGATCGGTTTCTGGATGAAGTCGTACGCGCCGAGCTTCATCGCCTCGACCGCGTTCTCGATCGTCCCGAACGCGGTCATGACGATGACCGGGCAATCGGGATCGCTCTCCCTGGCCTGCCGCAGCACGGCGATGCCGTCCGCGCCGGGAAGGCGAAGATCGGTCAGCACGGCCACGTACCGCCGGCCTTCGGCGAGCCAGCGCATGGCCTGCGATCCGTTCGATGCGATCTCGGGCTCGAAGCCGTCCGCGGACACCGTCTCGCGCAGCATCTCCGCGAGCGATTCCTTGTCCTCGACGATGAGCAGGCGTTTCATGACGTCTCGCCCAGCCCCGCTTCACGAAACGCGTACCACGCGGCCTTCCGCACCTCCGCGTCGATCCGATCCCGCTGCGAGTAATCCTCGGTGAAGTACTTGACCTCGTACGTCACCATCGAGTCGTCGCTGTCAGCCACGCGTGCGAGGCAGGGAACGTCGCGGGAAATGCCTTCGACACTCGACGCGGCGCGCGTCAGCAGTGCGATGACGTCGGACGGTGGGACCTTCGCGTCTACGGACAACGCCAGCACGCGCGCGTTCAGGTTGTTGCGGGGATAGACCTCGACTCGGTCGCGCGCCAGTACCGAGTTCGGAACGATGACGATGTTGTTGTTGAACGTGCGGATCCGCGTCCCGCGCCAGCGCACCGCTTCGACGGTGCCGATGTATTCGCCGGTCTTGATCACGTCGCCGATCTCGAAGCTGTCCTCGAGGTGCAGGGAAATGCCGGCGAACAGATTGCCGAGCGTCTCCTGCAGCGCGAAGCCGAGGATCGCCGCGAGCACGGTGCCGGTCGTCAGGAACGTGACCACGCTCTTGTCAAAAACCGCCGAGAACACGGCCGCGAAGAGCAGCAGGCTGACCACGATCGAGAGGAGCTCGCGAAGGATTGCTGGCGCGCGCACGCTCGAACGCTTCGTGGCGAAGACGTCGAAGCCGATCATGTCGATCAGGCGGACGATGAAGAAGATGGCCGGAATCCAGGCGAGGAACTCCAGCGCGGACAGCACCTTCGGCGGCTCGAAGTCGGTCTTTGCGATCCACTTCTGATTGTTCAGTGCGAAGCGGTAGAGGAGGATGAGCGCCGTCGCCACGACGAGCGGCATTGCGAGCCGTGAGACCCGCGCGCGCATGTGCGGGCTCATGGCTGCGCGCCCTTGCGAGCGCGCATGAGGCGCAGCAGCTCGCGCGTGCCGATGATCAGGTGCACGACGCCGAGTCCGGAGATGAATCCGCGGACGAACGGGTTGTCGGCGAGCATGCCCAGCTGCAGGTGCTGGTGCAGGAGCGGATTGAGTGTCCAGATCCGCGTCCAGGGCACGATGGTGAAGAAGACTCCCGCCTCGAGGCAGTAGATGGCGAAAAAGAGCGGGATCGACACGCGGACGGGATTGTAATCAACGGAAAGGGCCTCCGCGATGGGAGGCCCTTCGATTGAATGCATTGCCGGTGAATCAGTTAGTCGCGTTTGATCTTGCCGCCGCTGCTGCGGTTGCCGCCATCGGACGATCCGCCCGACTTGCTTCCGCCGCCGCTGGTCGACGATTTGCCTGAGCTGCCCGAGCTGCCCGAGGAACTGCCACGGTCGACTCTGCTTCCGCCGCTGCTGCTGCGTGAGCCGCTGTCGCGGGAGCCGCTGCTCTCGCGAGGCTTGGCGGTGCTGCCGCCGCCGTCGTTGTCCCGGCGGCGGGTCGTGCCTGCGCTCTCACGCGAGCGGGTGCTCGTGCTGCTGCTGTCGTCCTTTTCGCGAGGAACCACACGCGCGCCGCCGATGCGGTCGATCACGCGGGCGGGTACATCGCCCGATCCACGGCTGGTCGACTCGCGCGACGACTCGCGGGTCACGGTCACGGAATCGCTCGGTTCAGAGTCGCGGCTGCGGTTGCGCCAGGAGCTGTCCCGCGAGATCGCGGTGCGATCGCGAGTCGCCGACGGACTCTCGGAAGGCGTCGCCGTCGCGGGCTGGTCGCTGCCGCCGCGGTTGCCGAGGCGATCGCGCCAGGAAGAAGTGCCCGATGACGTCGAATCGCGGTCCACGCTGGCCGGTGTCTCGGCGGCGCGATCGCGTCCCACGATCACCGGATCGCGGCGCCGGGTCGTCCCTTCGACAGGCTGGGTCGTCGCGCCGCTTCCGCTTCCGGGCGCGAGACCGCTGCGGCCGATGGAGCTGCCGCCGGTCGACGGCACGTTGCCGATCACGCGAGAGCCGCCGGCCGCGTCGCGGCCACGCGTCCGCACGATGTTGTCGCGAACGGAGGCGCCGAGGTTCGGATCGCGGCGAATGAAGCCGGTCAGGTCAGTGGGCTGATTCACGCCGGTCGCGCCGGACGTGTCGCCACCCAGACCACGGCGGCGGATCGCGGCGGCCGGATCGCGGACTTCTTCACGTGTGAACCGCGAGGGTCCACCGGCCACGGTCGCGAATCCACCGCTGCCGGTGCGGCCGAGGCGCTGTTTGATCGCGTCGGTCGTCAATGCTGCCCGATCGATGCGGTTGCTGAAGATGTGGTTCGAGTCGATGAACGTCCAGGGACGCAGGTCGAGATCGTTGACGCGGATGCGGCCGTGGAATCCGAAGCCGATGTCGTATCCGGCGCGGCGGTACGGACGGTAGGCCCAGTCGTAGTACGAACGGTGGCAATCCCACCAGCCCGCGGGCGCCCAGCCGACGTAACCGGAGCCGTACATCCAGTAAACCCAGGCCGGTGAATAGCTGTACCCAGGCACCCAGACCCAGCCGAAGCCGGAATCATGCGCCCAGCGGCCGTAGTGATACGGAGCCCAGCCCCAGGGATCGTGCGAGACCCAGGTCAGGCAACCGGTGCGGCTGGTGAACCAGTAGCCGTTGTAGTACGGACGCCAGCCCACGGAGACGTATGGACGCCACGACCAGCCGATGCCGGTCGCGAAGACCCAGCGGCCATGTGTGTCGAGATCGTCGGACCAGTAGGAGAGGCGGCGATCCATGTAGCGGTTGTCGTAGGAGCCGTAACGCTCGGCGCGCTTGAGAAACCAGCGCTCGAAGTCATCGGCGGCAGCGCGCTGATCGCCGACCAGGTCGAACACGCCTTCGTTGTCGACCGATGCCGACTCACCTTCGCGCAGGCGCGTGGTTTTTGCCGGCGTGCGCACTTCGACCGATCCGTCGAACACGGAGACGCGGTCGCGGCCGCGCGTGTCGGTCTCGACCGAGTACACGGCTTCGTGAGTCGCCACGTAACTGGCGTTGTCGGTATCGAGGCGGACGTGCTGGCGGCCGATGTCGGTGCGATGCACGGCCACCTTGCCGAAGCGGAGCGTTGCGACGGTCTCGTTCGAATCGCCTTCGTAGCTGTCGAGGATCGAATCGAAGCGGAGGGAGGTCGCGCGATCGACGCCGAGGATGTTGCCGTCGGACAGATGCACCTCGGCGCGTCCACGGCGTGCAGTGACGATCTCGTCGCCCGGGTAGATCGGGAGGTTGCGATGTGCTTCGACGTCCCGGCCGTCAGTGCGGACGATCGTGCCGCCGTCGTCGTACGAGATGTACGACTGGTGCCGCTCGTCGGCGCTCAGGGTGAACGCGAGGGTGAGAGTGAGGAGGGTGAGGAATGCGGATCTCGTTGCGAGGTGTCTCATGGGGATCTCTCCTGCCAAGTCGAGAGCGTTCCAGTTGCGGTCCGGGTGCCACGCTACGGTTGAGTATTCCGCTCGTGTTTTCAACGACTTAGCTGAAGCGCTCGATTGGCTTCTGTCCTCGATTGAGGAACAGGGCGTCACCAAAACACTACGTCCCGAATTGCAGCCGGTGCGCGAGCACGTCCGGGAGGCCGGCCTTGAGGATCGACGTCTGTGTTTTCTTCACGTCGTACTCCGTCCGGAAAAACTGAACCGTGCGCTTGTCGGAATCGAAAATCACGAACGACGCGTGAGGAATCCGGTCGCGCGGCTGTCCTACCGAGCCGGGGTTGATCAGATACCGAAACCGCGGGTCGAGCTTCACCGTGGCATCCCCGCGGACGGCAAACCCGCTCACGTTCTGCTTCTCATCGAGGGTGAAAACCGCCGGCAGATGGGTGTGGCCGAAGAGGATGAACGGCTGGTTGAACAGCGCCATGACCTGCGCGGCGTGGTGGACGTTGAAGACGTACTCGTCCTCGTCGTACGGCGAGCCGTGACAGAGCATCACGTTTTTGTGAATGACCGGGCCGACGGTCAGATCGCGCAGAAAGCTGCGATTGCGCGGACTGAGGTGGTCCCGGGTCCAGAGCGCGGCCGCCTTTGCCGCGTGATTGAAGCCGCTGGCGTCGTCGAGTCCCGCGGCCACGCGATCGTGATTGCCGCGGATGTAGAGCTTGCGGCCTTTCATCGTGCGCATGGTGTCGAGGATCTGATTCGGCTGCGCGCCGTAACCGACGAAGTCGCCGAGGCAGATCACGGTGTCGAACTTCTTGCGGCGCACGCGGGCCATTACCGACTTGAGGGCCTCCGAGTTCGCGTGGAGGTCGCTGACGACGAGCGCTCTCACGCCCGTCTCCAGATCGCGGCCTTCTTCGCCGACTCGAGCACGCTCTTCGGCAGCTCGAGGAGCAGGCGCTCGACGATCTCGATCGGCGTCTCGTCCTCGCGCACTTCGATGGTCAGATCGGACATCCGGTAGTAGCGGATGCGGTTCGCGTACAGCTCGTGCGTGGAAATGTCGTCGCGGAACAGCGGCCGGTCGTCCTTCGTCCCCACCCGCGAGCGAAGGAGCGCGTACGGCGCGGAGAGGTACACCGACATCCCCTCGGACTGGATGAACTGGATGTTCTCGTCGAACGTGAATGTGCCGCCGCCCGTTGCGACGATGCCGCTCTCGAGGTGTTTCGTCGATTTCAGGAGATCGCGCTCCCGTTTGCGGAAGTACGCCTCGCCGTGGACCGCGAAAATCTCCTTGATGGTCATCTTCTCCGCGGTCTCGATCAGCTCATCGAGGTCGAAGAAAGGCGCGTCGATACGCGCTGCCAGCTCCCGGCCGATGGTGGTCTTGCCGGAGCCCATGAAGCCGACCAGGTAGATTTTCATTGTGACAGGAACGACGGCGGAGCGTCTACTCGACATCGAGAACTTGTCCATGAACCGCGTCGAGATGTCCCCGCGGATGAACTGGTCGTTGTTCAGGATGGCCCGGTGCAGAGGGATGGTCGTCTTGACGCCCTCGACCACGAACTGTTCGAGCGCGCGGCGGCCGCGGGCGATGGCGTCCATGCGGTCCTGGCCTCGTACGATCAGCTTGGCCAGCAGCGAGTCGTAGTGCGGCGGCACGACGTAGTCGCGGTAGATGTGCGTGTCGACGCGCACGCCCGGCCCGCCGGGCAGGTGCAGCTCGCGGATCTTTCCCGGGCTCGGCGCGAAGGTCACCGGGTCCTCGGCGTTCACGCGGAACTCGATGGCGTGGCCGCGCAGCTTGAAGGGCCCGGTCGGCACGCGACAGCTGCTCCCCGGCCGCGACGCGGATCTGTTCCTTCACCAGGTCGATGCCCGGTCACTTCCTCGGTCACCGGGTGCTCGACCTGGATGCGCGTGTTCATCTCCATGAAATAGAACTCGCCGTCCTGGTAGAGGAACTCGATCGTGCCGGCGTTGACGTAGTTCACCGCCTGGCAGAGCCGGATCGCGGCCGTCGCCCATCTGCTCGCGCGTGCTCTCGTCGAGCGCAGGCGACGGCGACTCTTCGATGAGCTTCTGATGGCGGCGCTGGATCGAGCATTCGCGCTCGCCGAGGTGGACGATGCGGCCGTGCGAGTCGCCGAAGACCTGGATCTCGATGTGCCGCGGCCGCTCGAGGTACTTCTCGAGATAGACCGCGGCGTCGCCGAACGCGCGCTCCGCTTCGTTGCGCGCGGTCTCGTACTGGTTCTGCAGCTCGTTCGGCTCCCAGCAGATGCGCATGCCCCGACCGCCGCCGCCTGCCGAGGCCTTGAGGATGACCGGGTAGCCGATCGAGCTCGCGACGCTCGCCGCCTCTTCGACCGTGCGCACCGCGTCCGTCGCTGCCGGGAATGATCGGAACGCCGGCCTTCTTGCGCGGTCTCGCGTGCGCGGGCCTTGTCGCCCATCAGCCGGATGGCTTCCGGCGCTCGGCCCGATGAACGTGAGCTGGCACTCGCCCACGATCTCCGCGAAGTGCGCGTTCTCGGAGAGGAAGCCGTAGCCGGGATGGATCGCGTCCGCGCCGGTGATCTCCGCCGCGGCGATGATGCTGGAGATGTTCAGGTAGCTCTGCTTCGAGGCGGCGGGGCCGATGCAGACGTCGTCGTCGGCGTAGCGGACGTGAAGCGAGTCGCGGTCGGCCTCGGAGTGGACGGCCACCGTCTTGATGCCCATCTCCTTGCAGGCCGCGATGATGCGAAGGGCGATCTCGCCGCGGTTGGCGATGAGGACTTTCGAGAACATGTCTGGTTCGGGAGCTACACCTTCACGGCGAAGAGCTTCTCACCGTACTCGACCGGCTGGCCGTTCTGCGGAAAGACCTTCGACCACCGTTCCCTCGATGTCGGACTCGATCTCGTTCATCAGCTTCATCGCCTCGATGATGCAGAGGACCTTTCCCTTCGTGATCCGGTCGCCGGCGATTGACGAAGGACGTCGGCCTCGGGATTCGGCGGCGCGGTAGAACGTGCCGACGATCGGCGAGGTGATGATGTGCAGCCCGGCCTCGCTCTCTTCTTCGTCCTTCTTCTTCTCGTCCGCGACTTCCTTCTCGGTGGGAGGGGCGGCGGCGGCAGCGGCCATGACCGGCGCGCTCTTTTCGGAGGACTCGGACGGCGAGTACGAGGCGATGACCGGCGCGTGGGTCTTCTTTCCTTCGATCTTTACCTTCGTTCCGGCCTGCTCGATCTCGACGGAGGCGATTCCCTGTCGGCGACCTTGTCGATGAGCTCCAGAATCTCTTTGAAATTCAAATGGCTACCTCTCAGACTCAACTCGTCGCGAAGCAAATGCTTG
Source organism: uncultured Acidobacteriota bacterium (assembly GCA_963822445.1). Lineage (GTDB taxonomy): Bacteria > Acidobacteriota > Thermoanaerobaculia > Gp7-AA8 > Gp7-AA8 > QHVT01. The sequence continues at coordinate 888,800 of CAWGHO010000001.1, forward strand.
GCCTTCGCGAGCTCGTAGCGCGCGCGGCCGTAGTTCCCATCCGGACTGAGGACGAGCAGGATGTAGTACTCGGGCGTGACCTCGGAGAGAAAAGCGATGTATTTCTCGGTGACCAGGGAGAACTGCTGCACGTCGCCGGTATTCAGCTCGGTGTTGCGCGGCGCTGATCGATTTGATGAAGCCTCCGAACTCGGCGCCGAGGACTTCCAGGGGGACGTCGCCGCCGCGGAGGGTCTCGATGGCGATGCCGTCGAGTCCGATCAGGCTGGCGGCCATGGCGCCTTCGACGCGCGCGCGCAGGCCGGCCAGTACGTCCTTAAACACGCCCCACCTCTTTCCGCGAGACCTTGGCCAGCCAGTTCTCCAGCTTGACGACGGTGCGGCGCTTGTCGAGCATCGCCAGCTTCGCGGTCACGGCGTGATTGTCGGGGTCGCGGGCGAGGATGTTCTCGTAGATGTGGCGGGCGTCGTCGATCAGCCCCTGGCGCGCGTAGAGATCGGCCATGGTGATCGTGCTGGACACGTCGTCGGAGACGCCGGCTGGTGCAGGCTCGGTCGGCGCGAAGACATCCGATTCGTCGTTCGAAAGCGGCAGCGGCTCTTCCTCCTTCGTAGACCGGTGACGGCACTTCAGCAGAGAGGGGCGCCGCGTCGACGTGGAAACCGCTCGGCGCCTCGATGGTCAGCGCGGCCGAGCTGTAATCCGAGGCCGGTTCTTCGAAGGGGCTTTCTTCATGCGCGACCGACATCGGCTCGGCGTCACCGGTCGCTTCCGCGATGCGGGCTTCTTCTTCTTCTGCACTGGCCTGCAATGCCTCGTCGAAGGGCGATTCCATGGTCGGGATCGGCGGTTCGGCGGGGGCGGGAGTGAAACCGATCGCGGTGTCCTCGCCGGAGAAGGGTTGCTCGGGCTCGGGTTCCGGTTCGGGTTCCGGCTGAGGTGCCGGGGGCGGTGCAGGTTCCGGAGCGGCGGCCGGCGCACGCAGGTCGCGGTCGAGCGCGTCGATCTGTTCCTTCAGATCGTCGTCCGGCATCAGCGCGTAGACGAGCTTGTACTTTTTGATGGCTTCGACTTTTTCGCCGAGGTTCAGGTAGGCATCGGCGAGCAGGCGCGCGGCCACGACGTTGCCGGGATCGAGCTGGAGGGCTTTCGTAAGCGCCTCGACGGCATCGTTGTCCTTCTTCTGATCGCGGAGGACGCGGCCGAGGCTGACCCAGGCGGAAAGATAGGTGGCGTGAACGGTCAGACCGGTGCGGAGAACCCGCTCGGCCTCGTCGGTCTGGCCGACTTTCCGAAGCTCCTCCGCCAGCGGGTAAAAAAGGCGGCTCTTCGGGTCAGTCTTGACCTTGAATCGAAGCTCTTCGATTTTCGCGTTCGTCGCCGGTTGAGCCATCGCGGACCCTGAATTCTAACTGCACCAGACACGAACCGCCCCACGGAGGGGGCGGTTCGGTGAAGTTCATGTCGATAAAACGATTAGTTGGCGTTACCGCTGAAGCAGATGTCCACAAACGGCGTATCGGGGTCGTTGGTGTTGACTCGAATCGTCCCGGAGTAAGCACCTGCGGCCGTCGGATTCGCGGTGACGGTGAATGTCGAGCTGGCCTGAGGCGCAATCGTACCCGTCGTCGGTGAGACGGTGAACGATGCGTTCACCGCTGCCGTTTGAGTCAATGAGCTGACGACCAGCGGCTGACCGCCGGTGTTCGTAACGCTGATCGTCGCCGTCGAGGTCGCTGTATTCAATACCGGTTCCGGAGCCATCGGGTTTCCGGCCGGGCAGTTAGCCGCCGGAGTGACCACAGCGTTCGGTGGCGGCGGCGTGACGCACGGACACGGCATCGGGTCGCAAGGACTGACGGTTACCGCGTCCTCTACTGTGTCGGTGCATCCAGTCGTTGAGTTCGTGTAGGTAATATCCAGCTGGACCGGCAGCCGTCGCGTTCCCGTCACACCGCCTCCATCGACGCAGGCCTCAGTCGGGAAGGTGAGGGTGCTGGGCACGGGCACGGTGAATGTGGCAAACGTTCCGTCCGCGCTGAACACCGGTGTCGCGAAGAATGTTGAGTCGCCAATCTTGATTTTGTTCGCGCCCGGCTGCGCGTTCAGAACGGTGATGGTGACGGACTCGCCCGGCAGAACCGGGTTCGCGGAGTCATTGCCATTCGGTACCACCGCGCTGATTGCCGGAGCCGGTACCCGGAACGTGAAACTCGGCCCTGAGGCGGTGTCTCCGTTCGAGAGATTCGTAACGGTGATCGGCCCCGCGACATCCGCACACGTCGTTATGACCACACCCGAGGTGATGGCGATGACGCGCGTTCCGCTCACGAATACCGGCTGCGCTGCCACGCCGCCGATGGTCACCGCGACCGGAGCGACGAAGCCGTTGCCGTCGATGGTGACGCGCGTGCCGCCGGTAAACGGCCCTTCGGTCGGACCCGCGGCGATGACGTCGATCGCGGCGACGTAACGGAAACCGCCCGCGAGCGTGGTGCGGGTCTGGGAGTTGATGTTCACGACGGTGATGTCGACCGGTCCTGTCACGACTCCGCTTCCATTGGGAGACGTGTCGCGCGCTGCCGGGGCCTCGACGATGATCTCCGTAAAGCCGACCTGCACCACCCTCGCCTCGGCATTGCCGAACAGGACCTGAGCAGGCGCCTGGAAGCCGTCGCCGATGATGCTCACCAGCGTGCCGCCAAGGATCGGGCCGGAGTTCGGCGTGGCCGTGGAGATCCGCGGCGTGAGCTGTTCGTTGCGGAAGGTGAATCCGTCGGTCACGTCGACGCTCTGCTCGTTCGTCGAGCCGGCGCGGGTGATGACGATGACGCGCGATGCGAGCTCCTGACCGGCGCCGAGATTCACAGGCGGCGTGATCACTTCGATCTGCGTGTCGGTGCGGGAAACGACGAATCCTTCGACCGGAGCGGCACCGCCGACGTCGAAGAGCACCTTGACCGGTCCGATGAAGTTCGTGCCGGTGATACGGATGGTCTGGCCGCCCGAAGGACGGCCGATGGAGGGAGTGATCGATTGAATCGAGGGCGCGGTGCCCGGCACCGGGGGCGTCACCGGACGCGCGCGGAACGTGACGTCTACCGTGCGGGTGACGTTGTTGACCGTGGCGGTGATGCGAGTCGCACCGGGGGTTGCCGCGGTCAGCGTCGCCGAGGCGACGCCGTTCGTGGTCGTGCGGATCGTCGTCGAGGCCAGCGTGTCAGTGAACGTGCCGTTGTTCGAGGAGAACTCGACGGCCGTTCCGTTCGGGACAGGCTGTCCGTCCAGGGTCACGTTCGCGGTGATCACTACGGTCGAGTCGACCAGAGGGTCGGCGTTCGAGGTCGTGAGATTGAGCGTGACGCCCGATGGCGGCGTGGTACCACCCGGGGGGATCGACCCTCCCGGCGGCGGAGCGGTCGGCGACTCGCCTTTGCATGCGCCGAACACGAGCAGCAGCGCGATGAGCGCCACTGATGGAATTCGCTTCGTCATTTTGATCATGTGATCCCCCGATCGCCGCTAGGCGCACCCACCACAGTTGAAGCAGAAATCCAGCGGGAAGCGGGTCGCGTCGTACACGTTCTCGCCGCCCAGCGTCTCCCCGAAAATCTCCACGATCACATCCATCTTCACGAGCGGCCGTCCCGTGTCCGGGTCGCGTCCCCCGTTCTGAGGCAACAGCGCAGCAAAGGGCGCCTGATTCACGGCGTCCGATTCGAGAATGACGAACTCGGTCAGCGACCCGCTGGCGCCCGAGGCGATCAGCGTGTCGACGGTCCGGACGAACGGTGCAGGCACCAGGCGTCCGCCGTCGGTCCGCTGATACGAAACGCGGTAACGGGTGATTCGTACCGAGTTGAACGTCCCCCCGACGTTGGAGCTCTTCGGGACGACCTGCATGTTGATCGTGCCGACGCTCTCATCGCACTCCGGATCGTCATTCGCGGCCAGGTCGAGCTGCTGGAGGTTCTGCGTGTTGGTGACCACGAGCTCGACCGGGGCGGAGTTGCTGGTCAGCTCGTTGCTGCAACCAATGACCGCCGCGGCCAGCGCGCACGCCGCCAGCGCGATCAGTTTCTTCGTCGATTGAATTGTGGCCATGGTGGTCGTCCTCATGTGCGCCCCTCCCCTTACGACCCTCTCACGATGCGCGGAGTGATGAAGATCAGCAGCTCGTCGTGCGATGTCGAGACGTCGTGCGAACGGAACAGCGCCCCGATGATCGGGATGTTGTGTACGAACGGCAGCCGCGAGACCGCATCGTTGTCCTTGGTCTGGAAAATACCGGCGATGACGGCCGTACCGCCATCGCGAACCATCAGCTTGGTGCGGGCCTGCCGCGTGGTGAGTGGCGTGCCCGACGCGCCGACGATCGCGAGACCAGGCGCCGGCTCGTTCTTCTGAACCTGAATGTCCATGATCACCGTGTTCGCATCCGTGATCTGCGGCGTGACCGTGAGGCTCAGCGTCGCGTCGAGGTAATCGACGGTGGTCGTGAAGTTCACGCGGGTCTGATACGGGATCTGGAAACCGCTCGTGATCGAGGCGGCCTGATTGTCCTGCGTCGTCACGCGCGGTGCGGAGACGACTTTGATGTAGCCCTGTGTTTCCGCCGCGGTCAGTGCGAAGTCGAGCGTGAACGAGCCCAGGACGTCGACCAGCTGGAGACTGATCACGTTGCGGCCCGCGCCGAACTCGAACGGTCCGCCCTGGAAGCCGACCCGGTTCGGGAAGACCAGACCGGTGCCGGTGCCGAGGTTCGGGTCGAGATCGCCGCCGAAGTTCCAGTCGATGCCCCACTGCTGCGCGAACGTACGCGAGCTTTCCACGATCCGGGCTTCGATGGTCACCTGACGCGTCGGCACGTCGACCGTCACGATCAGGTTCTGCATCGTCTGCAGGTACTGCGGGATCTCACTGATGATGAGCTGATTCGTGCGCTGGTCAACGAGGATGCGCGCACGCGGCGAAGCCAGTTCCTTGAGCAGCACGGCCACGTCGCCGGCGCGGGCATACGAGATCGGGAAGCTGAGGGTCGTCAGCGGAACGTTGAGGCGCTCTTCCTCTTCCAGCTTGCGGGTCGCGGCCGTTTCGGCAGCAAGGCGCTCGACCCGTCCGATGCGCATCACGTTGCCTTCGATGACGTACGTGAGGTTGTTCTGGCGAAGGATGATGTCGAGGGCCTGATCCCAGGGGACGGCAGCGAAATCGACGTTGACCGATCCGGCTACGCCCGGGTCGATGGCCACGTTCAGGCCGGTGATCTCGGCGAACGTGGAGAGGACGTCCTTGATGTCGGCGTCCTTGAGGTTCAGATCGATCGGCTCGCCGTTGAAGACCTTGCGGCCGGAGCTGAGCGTGCGCGTGCCGAGTGTCTGCGGGCCGGTCGACGGTTGCGGCGGCTGGGCGAAGACGTTCTCGAGCTGCTGATTGCTGGTGTTCGGAGGCGCTACTTCCTGCGGCGGATTGATGACGCCGCGCGCGCCCTTCGATGCCGGCTCGGGCATCTTCCAGGTGTTCGCGTTTTCGGCGATGGTCGGGACCTGCGCCGGAATGTCGACCGGCGCGGACTTCTTCGTTACCGGAGCCGGCGCGGGAGCGGTCTCGAAGACCGAGACGCTGGTTTCAGCCGGTTTCGAGTAGGCCGGCTTGGAGACGGCCGGCGCAGGCGGAGGAGCCGGTGCCGGTTCGGACTTGCGCGCGACGACCGCGGCCATCGGCGCGTTCGCACCGAAAGACACGCGAAGCTGGTCGCCTTCGTTGTCGATCGTGTACTCGGTCTTGTGGGCGAGGTCGATGACCACGCGGGCAACTGTCGGCTGGAACTGGGCAACGCGGACCCGCTTGACGACGTCGTTGTCGACGGTGACCGGGCCTTTGGTGACGCCGTTCTTCACACCGTCGAGGTCGATGACCAGACGGCTGGGGCTCTCGAGGCGGAACGCTTTGTACTTGAGGGCGCCGTCTCCGGTAATGCGCACTTCGACCGCATCGCCCGTAGAGCGCGCGTCGATGTTGCGGACCGTGCGGGCGCGCGGGAGCGAGGCCGCTTCGGCTTTCGCGGGCGCGGGAGTTTCGACTACCTCTTCGACGACAGGCTCGGAGACCGGTTCTGCGACCGGCTCCGGAATCGGATCGGGCGTGATCGTCTCGGCGACGGGGACGACGGCCGGGAGGACTTCGATCGCGGACGGCGCGCTCTCGATGGCGATGGCCGTGGCGGGGATGGTCACGGCGACGGCCTTGTCGAGCGCTGCGACTTCCAGGTTCATCGGCGAGGACATCCGGAACGTGATCCGGGTCAGCCGGTTGCCCATCTCCACCACTTCCTCGGCGGCGATCGACGTGACGGCGGGAGGCAGGGTCGAGGGAATGGTCAACGCTGCGTCGCGGCTCGTGCCGGTCAGATCGACGACAAAGACGCCCGGAGTCGGGCTGTAGGAGGTGTAGGCCGGCGCTCCGCTGGTTCGCAGGATCACGCGCGAGCCGTCAATCTCGACGGCGTTGAGCGTCATCGCGCTGAGGGCTGCGGACTCGGACGGCGACTTCGCCTTCCGGGATCCGAACAGACCCGCGTCGGCAGACCCGACGCTCAGCAGAAGGATGCCGGCAATCACCACGAATCGCTTGGCTCTTCTCATACTTCCCACCTTCACCATCTCGCCCTCCCCTGATCCGCGCCCCCGCCCGTTATTGCTTCCCCGATTGCGGCGCAAGATCCTTCACCACCTCACGGAACCGCTCGATGCGCGTCGGATCGTTCACTTCCTGCCGGAACACGATGCCGGTTGCTGTGATCCGGATGACTTCTCCGTCGAGGACCTTGTCGCCGACGCGGAGGAGATGCCCCTTGTTATCGGGGCCGTTGATCATGGCCGTCAGACCATGACGTGTTTTCAAAATGCCCTGGAGCTTCATTTCGTCGATGAGGAACCCGGCCACGCCCGGCGGGCGCTGACCCGGCTCGAGCTTCGGCGCGGGGCCGATGAGCGAGCGGAACGGATCGCGGCGGCCCTGCGGGTCGTAACGATAGGTGTCGGTGACGGCCGGCTCCTCGAGAATCTCCTCGAGGGTCTTGGCGACTTCGGAGCTGCCCGTGGTGCCGGTGGCGGTCGTGCCGGTGGTCGTGGTGCTGGTCGCCGGGGCCTGGGCCACCGCCGTGACCACCATGGCCACGACGATCAGCAGCGAGAAAACGAGATTGCTCTTTCTCACGTTCAGTTACCCCCGCCCGGCTTCGCGCCCTCTGCGGGTGCCGGAGTCTGATCTTTTTCTTCGACGTAGACGAACGTCTTGGCCACGAACGTCGATCCGATCGTGCGCAGCTCCTGATTCGGAGAAGCGTTCACGCGGATGTTCTCGACGTTCATGATGCGCGAGAAGTTGCCCAGCCGGTTGAAGAGAATCGCCAGGTCGTGGTAGCGGCCGTCCAGCGCGACTTCGATCGGCCACTCGACGTACGGATCGCTGGCGTTCGCTGTCTTGAGCTCCGGGAAGCTGAGGCGGCGCAGGCCGAAGTCGCCCTGATCGACGAGGGCCTTGACCTTCTTGATGATCTCTTCGGTGTTGCGCGTGGACGGCAGGATACGGCGCAGTTTCTCGAGCTCGAGCTGCAGGCGCTTCACTTCGTCGCGGAACTGCGGGAGCTTCCGCTCGGCAGCGCGGCCCTGCGAGATCTTCTTGTCCAGCTCTTCGATCTTCGTATCCGCCTCGGCGATCTCCACTTTGATGTTCTTGACGAGCGTGTACTCCACGGCGGCGAGCGCAAGTCCGGCGATGAGAAGGCCGACCAGCAGCCCCACCCACCACGGTTTGTCGTCCAGAGTCAGCGCCATCGAAATCTCCTACTGCGTTGCCGTTGCCGTTGTTGTCGTCGTTGCGGTGGAAGTAGCCGCGGGATCGGCAGGGGCTCCCTTCGCCGTGTACGTGAAGGCGAAGTTCATGTCGAACGAATAGACAGGCGGTGTCTGCGACACCTGCGTCAGCGCGCCGACCGTCGGCTCTTCGAAATAGGGATCGTTCTTCACGTTCTCGATGAAGAGGGCGATCGCATTCGGGTTGAGCCCGCGGCCGGCGATGCTCACCCGGCCGCTGTTGATGGTCATGTTGTCGAGCCAGACCAGGTCGGGCAGGTCGCGGCTGATCTGGTCCATGATCCGGACCGGACCCTTCTGATTCTGTTTGAGCTGATTGATCAGGTCGATGCGGTTCTGAAGGCTGTCCTTGCGGCGCTGGTAGTCCTCGACCTCGGCGATGATCGACTCGAGCTTCTTCGCCTCGGCCTCGCGCAGCTCGATCGTTTCGAGCCGCTCGTCGCGCTCCCGCTTCTGCCAGAACCAGTACCCCAACGCCGCGAGCAGGCCGATGATGGCCAGCGTCACGATGATGACGTTGTTCAGGTTGGCACCGCCCGAAACTGCCGGGACACCCGCTGCGGTCGCAGGAGCTGCTCCTGCACCACGGACCGCCCGCCCTTCACGCGCCAGATTGATCTTGATCAAGCGTCCCCCAACTTCCGTATGGCAAGCCCGACGGCGATCGCCATGCTCGGCGCCATCTCAGCCAGTTCCTCGGGGTTGAATTGGCTCTCGTCGACGGTGATTTTTCGGAAGGGGTCCATGATCGCGACCGGAATGCCGAACTTGTCGCGAAGGATCGCGTCCAGGTTCAGCACGCCCGAGCCACCGCCGGCGAGAACGATCTCGTCGACGCGGTCGGCACCAGACGTCGCTGTGAAGAAGTCGAGGGTCTTGCGAAGCTCGCCCGCGAAATCCTCGGAGACTGAGTTGAGGATCGGGATGACCTGCTGGATGGTGTAGTCGGCCACGGGCTTGCCGCGCTTGAGCTCCTCGGCCTGCTCGAAGGAGAGGCTGAGCTCGCGCTGGATGGCGTCGGTGTACTGATTGCCGCCGAAGGTGATGTCGCGCCAGAACATCGACGTGCCGCCGGAGAGGACGTTCACGTTCGTGACCGAGGCGCCGATGTTGACCAGGGCCAGGACCTTGCCGTCCTCGACGTCGTAGTTCACCTCGTACGCGTTCTGGAGGGCGAAGGCATCGACGTCGACCAGCACCGGCATCTTCCCCGTCTGGGTGATGACCGAGGTGTAGTCGTTGATCTTTTCCTTCTTCACGGCGACCAGGATCACGTCGATGTTGTCGCCGGTTCCGGCGCCGGTCAGCGGGACGTAGTCCAGGTTTACGTCGTTGATATCAAAGGGGATGTACTGCTCAGCTTCCCACTGAATCGACTCGGCGAGCTCTTCCGGCGACATGGCCGGGAGAGTGATCTTCTTGATGATGACCGAGTGACCGGACAGGGAGGTAGCGTAATTGGAATTCTTGACGGCTTGGTCCGTGTTCAGCCGCTGAATCGTATCGACCACCATGGACGAGTCCATGATGGATCCGTCGACGATGGCCTCGGGCGAGAGCCTTTCGGCACCCAGCTTTACGAGAGAGTACGCTCCGCCCTTCTTCTCCTTCAGCTCGACGAGTTTTATGGCTGAAGAGCCGATATCAAGGCCGACGACATTTTTGCTCTTTGAGAAGAACACCGCTCACCCCATCCATCTCACCACTTCTCACAGGCACCAGATGTAGAAAGGTGCAGCGAAATTACAACGTTTAATTTCACGTGTCAACTCTACAGGATTTGGATAAGTGGCACGGCTACGCGTATTTGCGCGACGTTACGCGTCGCGATCGCTTGCGCCGATCACCCCGGATGTTTACAATTCACGCCTTTCGCGTTAGTCAGTTGAGGGAGTCAAACCATGGCCAAGATGTGTGAAGTCTGCGGCAAGGCGCCTGTGTTCGGTAACCGGGTCAGCCATGCGCACAATGTTTCCAGCCGTCGCTGGATGCCGAACCTGCAGAAGGTTCGCGTCCTGATCGGCTCGTCCGTGAAACGGATGAACGTCTGCACCCGCTGCATCCGCACGGGCGCGATCAAGAAGGCGGCGCGTTAGTTCGCGCCGTCTTCACCACCCTTCCTACCTCCACCGCACACCCCTACTTCCAGTTCATCCCGCGCGAAGACGCGGGATCTCTGCGTGCACCGGCAGTGCTCGGGCCGTGGGCGGTCGCTCGTGCACCGGGACTTAGTTCATCCCGCGCGCAGACACGGGATCTCCCCGTGCACTGGCAGCTCAGGAGCCGCGCTCTGTCGCTCGTGCATCGGGAGATCCCGCGTCTGCGCGCGGGATAAACTTCAGGACCTCCCGCGCACACCCCCAGGAAACGGTAAAGCCGGCTCCGCCGTGGCCGTAGTTGTGGACGATCGTCCGCCCCTCGAAGGCGGCGAGCTCGAGCCGCACGGCGTGCCGCACCGGCCGGATTCCCCGGCGCACCGCGCGGACTTTCCCTGAGATCTCCGGCACGGCCGCGCGGCATCGGGCGAGGATCGCCGCGACTTCCGATTCTGGTGGCGCGACGGGCCGGTCGTAGCCGCCGAGGATGCAGTCGTCGGTTCGGGGGATGACGTACATCAGCGACTCCGGATCACGCGCCGCGGCGATGGCCCGGTCGATCGGCGGTCGCGCCGTGACGAGGGAGATGCCGTAGCCGGGATGCAGCTCCTCGTCGCCGAAAAGATCCCGAGCGCCGAAGCCGGTGCAGTTCACGATCAGGTCGCCGTCGAGGCCGGCGATGTCCTGCTGACCGACTTCGCGGATCTCAACCCTCCCTCCCGCCCGCTCGAATCGCGACCGAAGGTACGGCAGGTACCGCGAAGTGTCGGCCAGCGGAACGCGGGCGCGAAACCCGCCCTCGATCGGACGGCACTCGCCGGCGATGCACCGCGGAGGATCTTCGTCGAAGACGTCGAAGTCGATCAGGGACACGCCGGTGCCGGGTTGCTTCGCGAGGCCGGTGAGCACGTCGCGCGTCTCGAGCGCCCACGCATCCACGTGCTCGGATGCGACGTGATACGGCAACCAGATCGCCGCCGCGGCATGGGAGGTCGTATCCGTGACTTCGGCGGCCAAGATCGTGACCTCGTGACCCGCTTCGGCGAGGACGATGCCGCTCGTCAGCCCGGAAACGCCGGCGCCGAGGACGGTGATGCGCTCAGGCACGGCGCGGCCGCAGCGACCGCGCGACCAACCCGATCCCGCCGGTCAGCAGCACGAGCATCAGGATCGTGTTGAACAGGCTCGTCGGGCGGAAGTAGATGTCGAGGTGCATGAGGATCCCGACGAAGACGATCACCGCACCGGCAATGGTCAGCACCCAGCCGATGACCGAGCTCCCATCGAAGAAGAGAAAGCCGATGCCGATGATCAGCGGGAGGAGCGTGAGACCGAAGGCGTTGTAGCCCCAGAGATGCCAGAAGCCGCTGGTGACCGTCACCTGAGTGGTGAGCAGGTACCCGCCGGCGATGGCCATGACGAAACCGGCCAGGAATGTCCCCACCCCGCCTTCGGTGCCGCCTGCTCCCTGGAAGTTGCTCATGCGGTCGCGTGCCTGATGTTGTACTTCCGGTCGACCTTGATCACGCCTTCGAGCCCGGCGAGAGAGCGCGTCACGCGCTCGAGGTGCTTGAGATCGGCGATCTCCAGCACCAGTTCGACGGTGGCCCGGCCGTCGCTGCTGCGGGTCTCCATCTGCCGGATGTTCGTCTTCATGTTCGAGATCGTGGAGATGACCCGGGCCAGAATGCCCTGGCGGTCTTCCATGAGGATCTCCAGCTCGACGGAGAACTGCGCCTGCCGCTCCCCGGCCCACTCCACGCCGATCTGCCGGTCGTCGTTGAACATGAGGTTCTTCACGTTCGGACAGTTCGCGCTGTGCACGGCCACCCCTTTGCCGCGGGTGACGTAACCGACGATCGGCTCGCCCGGCAGCGGCGTGCAGCACTTGGCGAGGTACGTGAGCAGGTCGTCGTAGCCTTTGACTTTGATCGTCGCCGCGGATGAGGAAAACGGAAAGATCTTCCGAACGGCCTGCTCGATGACTCCCGGCTGCGCCGGCGCGGCCCCCTCGGTGACGAAGCGCTCCACGATCGACCGCGCGGCGATCTTGCCGTAGCCGACGTCCGCGTAAAGATCGTCGAGACGCGGCAACCCATGCTCGGAGAGCACGCCGTCGAGCGCGTTCTCGGCGACCAGCTTCCGCCACTGCACCTTGTACTTCTTGGCCTCCCGCTCGATCAGCTTCCGTCCCAGCTCGATCGAACGGTGTTTCTGCTCGATGTTCAGCCAGTGCCGGATCTTGTGCTTCGCGCGCGAGGTCACGACCATGTTCAGCCACTCGCGGCTGGGCGTCTGGTTCGTGCCGGTCATGATCTCGACGATGTCGCCGTTCTTGAGCGCCGTGCGCAGCGGCACGAGCTTCCCGTTCACGCGCGCGCCGATGCAGTGATGACCGACGTCGGTGTGGATGCGATACGCGAAGTCGAGCGGTGACGCGCCGCGAGGAAACGCGAAGACGTCGCCTTTCGGCGTGAAGGTGTAGACCTCATCGGGGTAGAGATCGACCTTCAGCGTGTCCAGGAAGACGCGCGGGTCCTTGATCTCGTGCTGCCACTCCACGACCTGCCGCAGCCAGAGGAAGCTCGCGTCATCGGCCTGCGCCCCGACCCGCCCTTCCTTGTACTTCCAGTGCGCGGCGATGCCCTGCTCGGCGATCAGATCCATCTCCCGCGTCCGGATCTGCACTTCGAACGGCTGGCCTTTCTCGGCGACCACGGTCGTGTGCAGGGACTGGTAGAAGTTCGGCTTGGGCATGGCGATGTAGTCCTTGATCCGGCCGGGAACCGGTCGCCACATCTGATGAATGATGCCGAGGGCCGCGTACGTGTCTTTGATGGTGGGGGTGATGATGCGGAAGGCCAGGTAGTCGTAGAGCTGGCCGATGTCGATGTCCTGGCGGCGCAGCTTCCCCCAGATCGAGTACATCGACTTCACCCGGCCGTACACGTCCCCTTCGATGTCGTTCTCTTTCAGCTTCTGGTCGAGCGTTTCCTTGATGCGCTCGACGACCGCGCCGGACACCGCCATCTTCTCGTTGACCGCTTTCTGCAGTTCCTCGTGCTCGCGCGCGTGAAGAAAGCGGAAGGAGAGATCCTCGAGCTCGGACTTGATCTGCCCCATGCCCAGGCGGTTGGCGATGGGCGCGTAGATCTCCATCGTCTCTTTCGCCACAGCCAGCCGCTTCTCCTCGGGGAGAAACTGCAAAGTACGCATGTTGTGCAGCCGGTCCGCGAGCTTGACCAGCACCACCCGCAGGTCGGAGACCATGGCCAGGAGCATCTTGCGGAAGGTCTCGGCCTGCTGCTCTTCCTTCGAGACGTACGCGTACCGCGAGATCTTCGTGACGCCGTCGACGAGTTCCGCGACCGAGTCGCCGAAGATCTCCTGCAGGGTCTCTTTGGTGGTGAGCGTGTCCTCGAGCACGTCGTGCAGCAGCCCGACGGCGATGGAGGTTTCGTCGAGCCGCATGTCCGCCAGGATGTAGGCGACGTTGATCGGATGAACGAGGTAGGGCTCCCCCGAGGACCGGATCTGCCCACGATGCTCGCGCGCCGAGAAGATGTACGCCTTCTGCAGCAACTCCTCATCGAATCCCGGTTTGTAGGATTCGACTTTGTCGAGGATGTCTTCGAAGCGGATCATCGGAACACGTGAGTATAACTAGACGATGGTTGCCGGGTTGCTGGCGCTGAGTCGCTGGGTCCCCCCGGCAACCCAGCAACCCAGCAACCCAGCAACCCGGGTGGTGGAAGGACGAGGGTATCTACTTCATAGCCTCCTGAAGCTGCTCGACGTGGCGGCGATCGATGATGACGCCGCTCGCCGGAGGGAGCACGCCGGCGTAGGCGAACGTCGGCCGCCCGAGGACAGGAAGCGCCTCGTTCAGGGCGTCGACGATCTCCGTGAAATACGACGCCAGAATGACGCCGGTGGCGGCGGGGTAGCTCGAGTCCGGCTCCGTGTTGATGGCAAACTTCCGCCAGGCGTCAGCGGCCTGCTGCAATTCGCCGACGTAGATTCCGGCGATGTACGGCTGAGTGCCGCTCGCCGGGATCGCCGTAAACGGCCGCGTGACGGCGTAGTCGTACGCGCCCGCGGAGAGCGCCGATCCGTTCTTCGTGACGATCTCGTACCGGTAGAGCGTTCCGGCGGCGGGTGCCGCGTGGTCGAAGCTCGTCTCCGTCACCGCGAGGTCGTCCTTGGCAATCGTCCACGAACCATCCTTCTGGGTCTGGAATCGGATCAGGTACTTCGTGCCCGCCGGCATTGAAGGTGGCGCGATCCAGCTCAGGTGGACCGTGGAGAGACTCGTGCCGGTGGCAACAAATCCGGTCGGCGGACCAAGCGGTTGCATCTGATTCATGGCGTGGTCGACCCTGAGGCGCGGCTTCGTCACGTTACCTCCGTCGCGGCTGTCGGTGACCGGATAGGGAGACGCGATGAGCGCGCTTCGGATGTCCGCGATCGACGCCAACGGCGTCTTCTCGCGCAGAAGTGCGATTGCGCCGGCCACGTGAGGTGCTGCCATCGAGGTGCCGTAATCGTCGCCATACAAGGCGCAGGTCGGACACCCTCGATTCAACGACGTTTCGATTCCGTTGCCCGATCCGGACGCGCCGCCCGGCGCGAACAGATCCATGAAATCAGCGACGTTCGCGTAATCGGGCACCGCATACGAGTCGGTCACTGCCGATACGGCGATGACGTCAGCGAAGCAGGCTGGCGCGGTCATGTGTGTCCGTGACTCGTTGTTCCCTGTTGCAGCGACGACTGGGATGTCTTTGGACACCACATTGGCCACGGCGTTACGGAACATTTGCACGCCGCTATCGCACCCCGCCCTCGACGGCCACAGGCCGAAGCCGACGCTGAGATTGACCGCGGCGATGCTTCGGCCGTGAGCCGCCCAGAGGCGCGACGCAACGTCGTCGAGCGCATTGATCACGCTCGACTTGAGCACCGAGGTGTCACAGATCGTCGGGCCGCACTTCTTGCTCGCGACCTGGATCGGAATGATGTTCGCCGCCGGAGCGACCCCGGTAACCCCGGTCCTGCTTCCGGCCACGACTCCGGCAACGCGCGTTCCGTGATTGCAGGGGTTTCTCGGATCGGTCATGTCGCCGAAAGTGCAGGGCGCGCCCGCTCCGGGAGCGACTTCCCGCTGGGTGCCGTTCGGGCAGACCGACGTGTAGGTGCCGGTGAGATCGTTGATTCCTGAGACCTTGTCTCCCGAGAAGCAGGCCCCCTCGTCGGACAGAACGCGGCTCGGAGAGCCGAAGAAAGGATGGCCGTGATCGACGCCGCCATCGATGACCACCACGATCTGCCCACTCCCCCTGTAGCCGACCGGTTGGCCGTCATGCACCGCGTTCGCGCCGATGGCCCCGACCGACACCCCGAGCGTGAATTCGCCTTCGACGTCTTCCTCGACGCTCTCGATCCGCTCGTCGTCGAGGAGCTGCCGGAGCGCGGCCTCATTCACTTCCGCCACGAATCCTGGCAGGGTCACGAACTGCCACCCCGGCACCGCACGCATCTTCGGATGCGCGCGGATCACAGCATCGACTTTGGCCTTGCCGCGGTTTCGCTGCACGGCCACGTCGTGCGCGCGCAGCTTTCCTTCGGGCTGCCACGCGTCGTCGCGAACGCCGACGATCACGCGCACCGACTTCTCCTTCTTGGCCACCTCGATCAGGCGGGCCGCAGGAGTTCCCTTCAGCGGCGTGTCACGCGCGAACAGCGGAAGGGTCAATGCACAAATACATGAAAGGAGGAGGAACGACCGAGCGAGTCGCATGGCGGCTGTCCCTCTTTCCTACTGCAGGCTCAGAAGAACGAGAATCTCGCCGTCACCGCCGGCAAGGTCTTCGAGGGCCTTGCCGATGATCGTGCCGGGACGGTGAATCTCTGCGCCGTCGATGACGAGCGGCCGCGACTTCATCGCCACGCCGGGCTTGCCGCTGGTGACCAGGAGGTCCCCGATGCGAATCGGCGCCCCCTCGGCCGTGACCTTCACTTTCACCCGGCCGGTGGTGGCGATCTGCGATTTGCCGGCGCCCTCCACGCCGAGGACGATGCCCGGTTGCGCGGAGACCACTCCGGCCACGGACGAGTCATAGACGCCGTTCGAAGGCTCGACCACATTCGAGGCATTGCGATTCAGGCGGACCACCGTTCCGGCGGCCATCGGCGTCGTCGCCGGTACCCATTCGGCGATGTCCTGGAAGGTGGCGTTGATCACCGTCACGCCGGTGATGCTGCCCTTCACGTCCACGTTGCCGTGGACGGTGAGCTTCAATCCCGTCTCGTTGGTGCTGCCGATCGTCACGGCGCTGGTGGCCCGGGCGATGGTCATGGCGGTCTTGTTCAGCGTCGTGCCGTTGTAGTTGGTGCGCACCCGCAGCATGTCGGTGGGGGCGTCGTAATCGAAACCGGCATACGGAACGGAGTTGCTGGGATGGGCAAAGGCGATCGCGCCGCCCTGAATGGTCAGCTTGTCGCTCGGGCTGAGCGTGCCGATGCCGACGTTGCCGGTCTCGCGCTTCATGACCAGCCAGACCCGGTTGTGGACCGATGCCCCGACGTTGGCGCGCAGCCGGAGCCCGTCGACGGTGGGGTCGTAGTCGAATCCGACGTAAGGGTACGGATTCGTGGGGTGGTTGAAGGAGATCCCGCCGCCCTGGATGGTCAGCCGGTCGCTGGCCGACGTCGCGCCGATGCCGAGGTTGCCGTTCGCGGTGATGCGCATCGCCTCGATGCCGCTCGTGCCGAAGCGCATGTAACCGCTCTCGAAGTTCCAGAGCTCGACATCCGCGCCCGTCGAAGTGAGTCCCAGGCGGCAGCCGTCGCCGGCGCCCGATCCCGTCGTCGGATGGGTGAGCGTGAGAAACGGCGTGTTGTGGTGCACGTGCAGCCGCGTCGCCGGCGCGGAGGTGCCGATGCCGACGGCTCGGGACGTCCAGACGACATCTGAAGTGGAATCGTCCCAGGTCTGAGCCTGGAGAGACGACGGAGCAAAGAAAAGTGAGACGACCAGCGCGGACAGCAAGACAGTCCTGTTCATAGACAAGTTCCTTTCGAGATACACCTGAATTTTCGGGTTGATTTACGGATGTTGGACGATGGACGGCGGCCCGGAAGAAACCGATCGACGGCCGCGGCGCCCATCAAGGATACACGCCGCGCGGCACTTGCTTCCCCGGCTCGGCACGCTCCATGCTGGCTGTGCTCAACGAAGCCGCCGAACGGCGCGTGGCCGTTCGGGGCACCCGGGTAAATAAAAGGAGGTTGTTCGTGTCCAGAAAATACGTCTTCTTCATGGTTGTGCTTCTCCTTACCTTCGCGGCCATCCCCGCGCTCGCCGGTCCGGTTCCCTCGAAGACCGCGGCGAATCAGAGCATCGACTCCCGTGATGCAGACCTGGCCGTCGTCCGCGCAGTTGCGGCCAACGAGCAGGTTTCGGCCGTGCTCACCGCGCACGGATTCACGAAGGAGCAGATCGATTCACGGCTCGCGCAGATGTCGCCGCAGGATCTGCATCAGCTGTCCCAGAACCTCGAGCAGCTCCAGCCTGCCGGTCTGACCCGTCAGGAATGGATCTGGATCGGTATCGGCGCGCTCGCCGCCCTGATCCTGGTCATCGCTCTGGCCGATTGATGCATACTCCCGGCGTGCCATAAACGGCTTCGGGAAAAAGGGCGAGCGCCGTGGAGCGCTCGCCCTTTCTTTTTGGTTGCTGAGTTACTGAGTTGCTCGGTTCCTGGGTGGGCGGGACCTAGCAACACAGCAACCTAGCAATCCAGGAACCTATGAAATCAAGAAACGTCATCGCGCTCCTCTTCGCGGCCCTGACCACCACGTCCTGCGTCTACTGGACGCCCATCTCCCGCACCCCCGCCACGTCCGCAACGGTCATCCCCAACGTGCCGATGCAGAAGTGGGACATCAAGTCATGCGGTGCCGGCGCGCTCTCCAGCGTGCTGCAGCACTACGGCGATCCGACGACGATGGACGAATGGCAGGAGAAGCTGCCGAAGACGAAGGGCGGCGTGATGTCGATCGACCTCGTCCTCGCCGCGCGCGAGAAAGGCTTCGACGCGAACCTCGTCACCGGCGACCGCACCCTCGTCGAAGCGGAGCTCCGCGACGGCCGCCCGGTCATCCTCATGCTGCAGGTCATCCAGTACCCCGGCAAGAGCCTCGACTTCTTCCACTACGTCGTCCTCGACGGCTATGACCCGATGAAGAATCTCTTCCGGGTGCAGTTCGGCGATGGCAAAGCGCGCTGGGCCCATCTCGATCGACTCGAGCCGGCCTGGGTGAAGACGAAACACGCCACGATCCTCATTCGCCGCACCGATCCGATCACGCCTGCGCTCCGCGCCGCGGTCCGACTCGAGGAAGAAGGCAAATTCGCGCTGGCCGCGCACGCCTACCGCGAGATCCTGGCAACCAACCCCACCTCCACCCTGGCCTGGACGAACCTCGGCAACACCGAAAACCGCCTCGGCCGCCGCGCCGCGGCAGAAGAAGCGTTCCGCAAAGCGATCGAGAGCGATCCCGAATCGGCCGACGCGCTGAACAACCTGGCCTGGCTGCTCTACGAAGACAAACGGATGGATGAAGCGGAGCCGATCGCGCGGAAGGCCGTGCTGATCAAGGCCCCCGACGCCTGGATGCGGATGGACACGCTCGCCCGAATTCTCGCCGCGCGTGGTGAGTGCGATGAGGCCCGCAGCACGTTCCGCCAGGCGCTCGAGCAGGTGCCGGAAGGACGAGCCGCGGAGCGCGCGGACATCGAGGCAGCCGCGAGTAACATCGCCGCGTGTTCTCAAAACGCGCGCAGTGGTCCGCCACCGTCAACCGACTGACGCTCGAACGGCGCAAGCGTTCCGACCTCCTCGATCTCACCGAATCCAACCCCACGCGGGCTGGCCTTCCCTATCCGCACGACGAGCTCGCCGAAGCACTGGCTCGCGGGGTACGCGCGTCGTATGACCCCGATCCGCGCGGCCTTCGCTCGGCTCGCGAGGCACTCGGAAATCCGGACGACCTGATCCTCACCGCCTCGACCAGCGAGGCCTATTCATTTCTCTTCAAGCTGCTGACCGATCCCGGCGACACGATCCTCACCCCGACACCTTCCTATCCCCTGCTCGAGCATCTGGCGTCACTCGAACACATTTGCCTGCGGCCCTTTCCGCTCGAGTTTCACCGCCGCTGGGAAATTCATGACGTCCCGAGCATCGAAGCGAAATCGATCGTCGTCGTGAATCCGAACAATCCCACGGGCTCGTTCGTCACCGCGGACGAGCAGGATCGCCTGGCGCGGCTCGGCCTCCCCATCATTTCGGACGAAGTCTTCCTCGACTTCCCCCTGGACGGCGCAGGGAAAACGTTCGTGCGCGACGACGTCCTCACTTTCACCCTCGGCGGCCTCTCCAAATCGGCGGGCCTGCCGCATTTCAAGCTCGCCTGGATTCGCGTCAGCGGCCCCGGAAAAGAGGAAGCACTCGACGCACTGGAGCTGATCGCCGACAACTTCCTCTCCGTCGCCACGCCGGTGCAGGTCGCGCTTCCGGAGATCCTGCGCATCGCGCCGCGCATCCGCGACGCCATCCGCCAACGCACGCGCGCCAACCTGAACGCGTTGCGCGCCACGTTCGCGACGGTGAGGTCCGCGCAGGTGTTGCCGGTGGAGGGCGGGTGGTCGGCGGTCATCCGCGTGCCGCGAGTGATGTCCGACGAAGACCTGGCCATCGCCCTGCTCGATCGAGGCGTGGTCGTGCAGCCGGGATACTTTTTCGATTTTCCAGAGGGATACCTCGTAGTCTCCCTCCTGCCGCCCGAAGACGTGTTCGAGGAAGGAGTCACGAGGATTGCGTCAGCACTGGACACTTGACCCCGACATCACCTTTCTCAATCACGGCTCGTTCGGCGCGACGCCGCGGGTCGTGCTCGAAAAACAGAATG
This sequence comes from uncultured Acidobacteriota bacterium, assembly GCA_963822445.1. GTDB lineage: Bacteria > Acidobacteriota > Thermoanaerobaculia > Gp7-AA8 > Gp7-AA8 > QHVT01. The sequence goes on from CAWGHO010000001.1 coordinate 908,749, forward strand.
AGCTCCGCGCGCAGATGGAGCGCGAGCCGGTGCGCTTTTTCGTCCGCGAGCTCGAGCCGCTGCTCGACGACGCGCGCGGACAACTCGCCGGCTTCCTCGGCGCTGACCCGCAGGGTCTGGCTTTCGTCCCGAACGCCACTGCCGGCGTCAACGCCGTGCTTCGCTCGCTCGATCTCGATAAACACGACGAATTGCTCGTCACGAACCATGAATACAACGCCTGCCGCAACGCCCTCGATTACGTGTCGACGGTCAACGGCTCGAAGGTCGTCGTCGCCGAGGTGCCGTTTCCCATTGCTTCGCCGGACATCGTCGTCGAGCGGATCATGGAGAAGGTCACCGACCGCACCCGCCTGCTGCTCATCGATCACATCACCAGCCAGACCGCGCTGATTCTGCCGGTCGAGCGGATCGTGAAAGAGCTGAGCGCGCGCGGCATCGACACGCTTGTCGACGGTGCTCACGCTCCCGGAATGATCCCCCTGGACCTTCGCACGATCGGCGCCGCGTACTACGCCGGCAACCTGCACAAATGGGTCTCCGCGCCGAAAGGGGCCGCGTTCCTGTACGTGCGCGAGAACCGCCGCATGAGTGTGCATCCGATCTCGATCAGTCACGGCGCGAACTCCACCCGCCGCGATCGCAGCCGCTTCCTCCTCGAATTCGACTGGACCGGTACCTTCGATCCGACCCCGTGGCTCTGCGTTCCCGAATCCTTGCGCGTGATGGCGTCGCTGGTGGAAGGAGGATGGCCGGAGATCATGCGCCGCAATCGCGAGCTCGCTCTTCGCGCCCGGGACATTCTCACGAGCGACAAACCCGCGCCCGACGAGATGCTCGGGGCGATGGCGGCCATTCCCATCGACGCTGACGATCAGCTACAGGATCGTCTGTTGTTCGAGCACAAGATCGAAGTGCCGATCATGCCCTGGCCGCAGCCGCTGCTGCGCGTTTCCGCGCAGCTTTACAACACCATCGAGGAGTACGAGCGGCTAAAAGCTGCTTTAGGAGTGCCAGATTCGGCGCGCACGATACCTGCACATTCCGCAGTGGAAGGAGACACCTAGCCATGACCTCACGAATCACCGCCGCGGCCGCCGCGCTGCTGCTGGTCTTGTTCATCGCCTGCAAGTCCGAGACGACCGATGGGCTGCCGAACACAGAAACGACCGGCACTTCGCAGTCCCCCTCGACCGCGACCAGCGATCCCACCACGACCGGCGCAACGGGCGGCACGTCGAGCACCGTCACACCGGTCGACAAGGAGTGGGTAACCACCGCCGGCATGGCTGGACTGGCCGAAGTGCAGATGGGCAATCTCGCGCTGCAGAACGCGCAGAACGCTGATGTGAAGGCCTTCGCGCAGCGCATGATCACCGATCACACGAAGTCGAACGAAGAGCTCCAACAGCTCGTCAGCGCGAAGGGGCTCACCCTGCCCGCGCAACTCGACGGCGAGCACAAAGCTGCCGTCGATCACCTCACCGGTCTGACCGGCGCGGAGTTCGACAAGGCCTACATGCAGCACATGGTCGCCGACCACAACACGGCCGTCGCGCACTTCTCGAAGAACGTGGAAGACGCCGACATCAAGGGTTACGCGACGAAGTCCCTACCGGTGTTGCAGGAGCACGCGGCTCTCGCTAAGACGGTCGCGGGAAAAGTTTAGGAGTGCGGTGGCGCAAGCCACCGCTTTCCTATTCCGCGGTAGCCGGCGTCCGCGTCGAAAGCTTCGCCTTCAGATAGTCCCCATTCATCCGTGAGATGAAGTTCACCGAGATCTCCTTCGGGCACACCGCTTCGCATTCGCGGAACAGCGTGCAGCTGCCGAAGTGCTCCTCCATGACTTCCACCATCTTCAGCACGCGCTCGTGGCGTTCGGGCTGGCCCTGGGGGAGCAGTCCGAGGTGGGAGACTTTTGCGGCGGTGAAAAGCTGCGCGGCGCCGTTCGGACATTGCGCGACGCACGCGCCGCACTGAATGCACTCCGCGGCGTCCATTGACTGTTCCTGAATCGCCTTCGGAATCGGAAGCGTGTTCGCTTCGACGGCGCTGCCCGTGTTCACGGAGATGAAGCCGCCGGCCTGGATGATCTTGTCGAGCGGGCTCCGGTCGACGATGAGGTCTTTGATCACCGGGAACGAGCGCGCGCGCCACGGCTCGATCGTCACTTCCTGTCCATCCGTGAAGTGCCGCATGTGCAACTGGCAGGTCGCGGTGCCGCCGAGCGGGCCGTGCGCGTTGCCGTTGATCATCATTCCGCACGAGCCGCAGATCCCCTCGCGGCAATCGTGCTCGAAGTGAATCGGGTCCTCACCTTTCTCGATGAGGCCTTCGTTCACGACGTCGAGCATCTCCAGGAAGGAGGCGTCCGGGCTGATGCCCGTGGCCTTGTACTCGACGAACCTGCCTTCGGTGTCGCGCGACTTCTGCCGCCAGACGTGGAGTGTGAGATCCATTTATCGTTTCCCCCAGTTCATCCCGCGCGCAGACGCGGGATCACTGGAGCACCCGCGGCGCACGGGCCACAGGCAACGCGAGTGGCTCCGCTGATCCCGCGTCTGCGCGCGGGATAAACTCAAAGACATCACTTGTAGCTCCTCGTCGCCAACTTCACTTCTTCGTAATCCAGCGGCTCTTTGTGGAGACGGGCTCGTTGCCTTCGCCCTTGTGCTCCCAGGCCGCGACGTAGGTGAACTTGTCGTCGTTCCGCTTCGCCTCGCCCTCTTCGGTCTGGTACTCGCTGCGGAAGTGACCGCCGGCCGATTCCTCGCGATGGAGCGCGTCGATGCACATCAGCTCGGCGAGCTCGAAGAAGTCGGCGACGCGGCCCGCCTTCTCCAGCGACTGATTGGGCTCTTCGCCAGTGCCCAGGACTTTCACGTCGCGCCAGTACTTCTCGCCAAGCTCGCGGATCTGGCTCAGCGCTTCCTTCAGCCCCTCCGCGTTGCGGGCCATGCCGCACTTGTCCCACATGATTCCGCCGAGCTCGCGGTGATACGAGTCGACGCTGCGCGTGCCGTTTGCCGACAGCAGACGCGAGATGCGGCCCTGCGTCGACGCGAGCCGCTTCTGCGAACTCCGGCCGGTCGCTGCCGACTTTCTTCCCGAACTGCGTCGGCCAGGTAATCGCCGATGGTGATTGGCAGAACGAAGTAGCCGTCCGCGAGGCCCTGCATCAGCGCGCTCGCGCCGAGGCGGTTCGCGCCGTGATCGGAGAAATTCGCCTCGCCGATCACGTACAGGCCGGGCACGTTCGACATCAGGTTGTAATCGACCCACAGCCCGCCCATCGAATAGTGCGGCGCCGGATAGATCCGCATCGGAACCTCATAAGGATCCTCGGCGGTAATGTCGTGGTACATCTCGAACAGATTGCCGTAGCGCTCTTCGATGACCTTGCGGCCGAGGCGCTTGATGGCATCTGCGAAATCGAGGTAGACGCCGCGGCCGCTCTTGCCGATGCCCCGTCCGTCGTCGCAGGCTTCCTTCGCGGCGCGGGAGGCGATGTCGCGCGGCGCGAGGTTGCCGTAGCTCGGATACTTCCTCTCCAGGTAGTAGTCGCGCTCCGACTCGGGGATCTCGCGCGGTCCGCGCTTGTCGCCCTGATTCTTCGGCACCCAGATCCGGCCGTCGTTGCGGAGCGACTCGGACATCAGCGTCAACTTCGACTGATATTCGCCGCTCTGGGGGATGCACGTCGGATGGATCTGCGTGTAGCAGGCGTTCGCGAACGCGGCGCCGCGCTTGTGCGCGCGCCAGATGGCGGTCGCGTTCGAGGCCTTCGCATTCGTCGACAGGTAGAAAACGTTGACATAGCCGCCGGTTCCGAGGACGACCGCGTCGGCGGCGTGGACTTCGATCTTTCCGTTGATCATGTTCCGCGTGACGATGCCCTTGGCGTGACCGTCGACCACGACCAGGTCGAGCATCTCGTAGCGGTTGTACTGCTTGACCGTGCCCAGCGCGATCTGCCGCTCCAGCGCCTGGAATGCGCCGAGGAGCAACTGCTGGCCTGTCTGGCCGCGGGCGTAGAAGGTCCGCGAGACCTGCACGCCGCCGAACGAACGATTCTCGAGCGCGCCGCCGTATTCACGAGCGAAAGGCACGCCCTGCGCGACGGCCTGATCGATGATGTTCACCGACAGCTCGGCCAGGCGATAGACGTTGCCTTCGCGGGCGCGGTAATCGCCGCCTTTGATCGTGTCGTAGAAGAGGCGGAAAACGCTGTCGCCGTCGTTGCGGTAGTTCTTGGCGGCGTTGATGCCACCCTGCGCGGCGATCGAGTGGGCGCGCCGCGGTGAGTCGTGGTAGACGAAGCACTTCACGTTGTATCCGAGCTCGCCGAGCGTCGCCGCGGCGGACGCTCCGGCCAGCCCCGCGCCGACGACGATGATGTCGTACTTGCGCTTGTTGGCCGGGTTCACCAGCTTGTAGTGCGACTTGGCGTGAGACCACTTCTCTGCGAGCGGTCCGGGAGGAATCTTCGAGTCGAGCTGCATTGCGCGTTTACCTCACGAATCCGGTGAGCACGGCCAGCGGGAAGGAGATGTTCGCGGCGGTGATCAGAACGGCGAACACGGTCGCGAACGTACGGCGCCAGTTGTCGAACCGCGCGTGCGTCACGCCGACCGAACTGAACATGCTCCACACGCCGTGGTAGAGGTGAAGGCCGAGAGCGAGGTTGGCGATGATGTAGATCGCCGCCACCCACCAGATCTGAAATCCGGAAACGACGTTGTGGTAGACGTCGTCCTTGATGAAGTCGCGGTGTGCATCGCCCGTCGTCAGATGGAGCAGGTGATAAATGATGAAGAGCAGGATGATCACCCCGCCCCAGCGCATGGTGCGCGCGGCGTAGGTGCCTTTGATGTACTGCCGCTCGCGATAACCGACCGGCCGGGCCTCGCGGTTCATCACCGTCAGCGCCCAGGCCGAGTGGATGTGGAAGACCACACACACGAGCAGGATGATCCGCGTCACCCAGAGCGCCATCGTCTCGGGCATGGCCGGCGTGCCGAGCGCCCGCAGCCAGTGGGCGTATTCGTTCAGATGCACGGGACCCATGTACAGCTTCAGGTTCCCGACCATGTGCAGGAAGATCCATCCGAAGAGGATCAGACCGGTCACCGCCATGACCGCCTTCTTGCCGATGGCGGAGCGGTAGAAGTTCCCGAACCACGTCATGAGAAGCTCACCCTTTCCAAAGCCGCGACATCATAACGGCCCGAGGCCGAATGCAGAATGCAGAATGCAAAATGCAGAAAAGGTCGTCGCACGTGACCGTCGTCTTTCTGCATTCTGCATTCTGCATTCTGCATTCGCCGTCAGGCCGCTCCTGACATTCGTCACCCGGCACTCCTGATGTTCTGCAATGTCGTGAATCGTCCGGCGAGCGCATCGTGTGACACATGACAGTCACACCCGCAGTTCTCCAAGGAATCACCAAGAAATACGGCGATGTCGAGGCCCTTCGCGGCATCGATCTCCAGATCCGCCCCGGTGAGCTCCTCGCCGTGCTCGGCGCAAACGGCGCCGGAAAAACAACCGCCGTGCGCATCCTCCTCGGCCTCACCGTCCCGACTTCCGGCACGGCTCGCGTCTTCGGCGGCAATCCCCGCGATCGCATCACTCGCGCACGCCTCGGCGCGGTTCTGCAGATCGCGCGCGTCCCCGAGACCCTCCGCGTGCGCGAGCACATCGACATGTTTTCCAGTTATTACCCGAACCCGATGCCGATGGCCGAGGTGATCGAGGCCGCGGGGCTGAACGGGCTGGAGCGGCGCAAGTTCGGCGAGCTCTCCGGCGGCCAGCAGAAGCGCGTCCTCTTCGCCCTCGGCATCTGCGGCAATCCCGATCTCCTCGTACTCGACGAGCCAACTGTCGGCCTCGACGTCGAGGCGCGCCGCGCGCTCTGGAAACAGATCCGCGCCTTCGTCGATCGCGGGCGATCCGTCCTGCTGACCACGCACTACCTCGCCGAAGCGGAGGCTCTGGCGGATCGGGTGGTGGTGATCGACAAGGGAGTGGTGGTGCGCGAAGGAACGCCGCACGACATCAAAGGCGACGCGGCGACACTCGAAGATGCGTTTCTGGAGATGGTGGCTATGGGTTGCTAGGTTCCTGAGTTGCTGGGTTGCTGAGTGCTCCGCTAACCATCGAGATCGCGGCTCTCGGCGCAGCACCCAGCAACTCAGCAACCTAGCAACCCAGCAACCAAGGAGCGAAGCGCCATGCTTAAGATCCACTTACTCGAAATCAAATACGAATTCCTCAAGGCCTGGCGCATGCCCCAGTACTCGCTGCCCACGCTGCTCTTCCCTGTCTTCTTCTACATGTTCTTCGGCGTGGCGTTCGGGGGGCGGGCGGTCACCGGCTCGGTGAAGATGAGCGAGTACCTCATCGCGACGTACGGCACGTTCGGCGTGATCGGTGCGGCGCTGTTCGGGTTCGGCGTTTCCGTGGCGGTCGAGCGCGGGCAGGGATGGCTGGAGGCGAAGCGCACGACGCCGATGCCCATCAGCGCGTACTTCGTCGCGAAGATGGCACTGGCGGCGATTTTCAGCACGATCATCGTGCTCATGCTCTTCGCCATCGGCAGAATCATGGGCGGCGTGCAGATGCCCGTCGGAACCATGCTGGCGATGCTCGGCGTGCTCGTCGCCGGCTCGGTCACGTTCTGCGCGCTCGGTCTCGCGCTCGGGTTTCTCTGCGGACCGAACTCCGCGGCGCCGGTCGTCAACCTCATTTATCTGCCGATGGGATTTCTGTCCGGCCTCTGGATCCCGATCGCCTTCCTCCCGCAAGCGATTCAGGAAGCGGCACTCTGGCTTCCGCCGTACCACTTCGCGCAACTCGCGCTGAAGGTCATCGGCGCGTCGCGCGGCGAATCGACGCTGCTGCATCTCGGCGCGATGACCGTGGCCACGGTGCTCTTCGCGACGATCGCTTACGTTGGCTATCGGCGGGACGAAGGGAAGACGTACGGCTAAACTGAGACATCCATGAGACTCCTTCCGCGCGATGACAACCAGGGCTGGACGCCCTATGCCTGGCTGGTCTACATCCTCCCGTTTCTGCTGACGCCGACGTACTCCTCGCGCTACAACAATCCCGCGGGCTGGGCGATGTTCAGCGCGTTCACACTCGTGCTGTGCGCGCTGTACTTCCGCAGCTACTGGGTGACCGGCCGCGAGTTGATCCTCGTGGCCGCGGCGACCACCGCGCTCGGCATTGCAATCTGGCCGATCTCCTACGGCGGCGGTGCGATGTTCATTTATGCCGCGGGCATGATCGGGAACGACGACAAACCGCGCCGCGCCTGGATCTGCGTCGCGCTGATCGCCGTCATCGCCTTCATCGAAGCCTGGTACCTGAAGCGCGACTGGTTCAGCTCGAGCTGGCCGGTGGTCTTCACGATCCTGATCGGCGCAATCAACATCCACTACGCGCAGGTCGGCCGCGCGAACGCCCGTCTGCGCATGGCTCATGACGAAATCGAGCACCTGGCGAAAGTCGCCGAGCGCGAGCGCATCGCCCGAGACCTCCATGACCTCCTCGGCCACACGCTTTCGCTGGTGATCATGAAATCCGAGCTGGCCGCGAAGCTGTCTGAGCGCGATCCGGCCCGGGCCCGCGAAGAGATTCGCGACGTCGAGCGGATCTCGCGTGAAGCGCTCGCGGAAGTCCGCGCGGCAGTCGCGGGCTATCGCTCCGGCGGACTCGATGCGGAAGCGCAGCGCGCGCGCAATGCGCTCTCGTCTGCGGGCGTGGCTGTCGAATGCGATCTGGGCGTCGCGCACCTTCCGCCGGCGCAGGAAGCGGTGCTGGCCTTAGCCATGCGGGAAGCAGTCACGAACATCGTTCGTCACGCCCGCGCGAGCAAGTGCCGCATCACCATCGAAGCAACCGGCGACGTGTGCACGCTCACCGTGAGTGATGACGGTCGCGGCGGCAATTCGCCGTTCGGAAGCGGCCTGACCGGCATGCGCGAGCGCGTGGAAGTCCTCGGCGGCACGATGACCCGCGACGGTCGCCGCGGCACGACGCTGACCGTGACCCTGCCGCTGAATACCGAGTCCCGCGCGGAGCGCTCGGCGTGATCCGCGTCGTCATCGCCGAAGATCAGGCCATGGTCCTCGGCGCACTCGCGGCTCTGCTGGAGACCGCGGGAGACATCGAAGTCGTCGGACGCGCACATGACGGCGAGGATGCGCTGGTGCTCTGTCGCGACAAACGTCCCGACGTGCTGCTCACCGACATCGAAATGCCGCGCATGACCGGACTCGAGCTCGCCGCCGCCGTGAAACGCGAAGCCCTGCCGACGCGCGTGATCATCCTGACCACGTTCGCGCGCGGCGGGTATCTGCGGCGTGCGCTGGAAACCGGCGCGTCCGGATATCTGCTCAAAGACTCGCCGGCGGATCAGCTGGCGAATGCGGTTCGCCGAGTGAAAGCGGGCGGCCGCGTCGTCGATCCGGAGCTCGCCGCGGAAGCGTGGAGCGAGCCCGATCCGCTCACCGATCGCGAACGCCAGGTTCTGCGCATGGCCGGCGAGGGGCAGACCAGCGCGGACATCGCGTCAACGCTTCATCTCTCGGAAGGAACCGTGCGGAATTACCTGTCCGAGGCGATCAGCAAGCTGGGGGCGGGAAACAGGGTCGAGGCCGCGCGGATCGCTAGGGAGAAAGGCTGGCTCTGAGCTCCGCGCGCACGCGCTTGCCCGTGCGCGTTTTCTCGCAGGTGAACGCGTCCTTGTGCGCGACGAACGCGACGTAGTCCGTCGTGGCCACGCGATACGTGCGGGATGGATCGACAGGACCGCTGACGTACATCTCGTCGTCGATTGCTCGCTGCAGCAGCGCACCACTCATCTCGCAGACCACGATCTCGTTGTCGTATGGCATTGAGGCGCGGAGCGACTCGAGACTGATCGTGCCGGCCGGTAACGGCCCGCGAAAGCTGCTGTGCGTGGAGAGCGCGATGTCGGCGTTCGTGGCCGCCCGCATCACTTCGAGCGTGCGCATCGCCAAAGCACGAACGCTGATCGGCTCTTTTAGTTGGGCGATCGGTGCAAAGAGGTCGGCGTACACGGGATCCTGCTCGAGCTCGCGCTGCATTCCCTTCACTCGACTGGCAATCCTGCGATCCTCGCGCAACCGCGAATCGACCGGCACGAGCGTGCCTGCTACCTTCGCGACCCGTCCGTCATCGAGGGTCAGGACAACCCGGCTGATGTACGCCAGGTACTGCGAAGGGGAAATGAACGAGGTCGTCGTTCCGGGAATCAGGGTGAGCTCGCGCTTCAGATGGCTGTGCGAGCCGAAGATCACGTCGATGCCGGGAACAGCACGGGCGAGCGCGTAATCGGCTTCCGTCTCCTCATGGCCGATCATCACCACCGCGTCGACGCGCTCTTTGTCGCGCAACGCTGCAACCACCTCGCGTGCGGCCGCAATCGAATCGCTGAACTTCAATTCGGGCAGTTTGACCAGTTGCGGGAAATCAGGGCCGGACAGGGCGAAGACGCCGATGCGCGCGCCTTTCGCCTTCAGAACGACGTAACGCGGGAAGGCGGTGGTGTTCGCGCTGAGAATCGGATAGCGAACCGACCGGCGGCATCGCTCGAACTGCTCCCAGCCGTAATCGGCGTCGTGATTGCCGAAGGCCATGGCGTCGACGATGCCGTTCCACCACGCCCATTCCGCGCAACCGTACTTGTCCGACCAGGCCGGCGCGCCTTTGTTGATCGTGTCGCCGCCGCTGAAGACCAGCGCGCCGCGGCGCTTCTCCGCGCGAAGATACCCGACGGCCCGCGCGATGCCGCCCAACTCCCCTTCCTCGGTGTAGAACGGCAGTGCGTGGGAGTGGTAGTCGGAGAAATGCAGCAGCGTGACGTTCGTCTCCGCGGCCGCGGGAAAAGCGAAACAGAAAACGAAAAGGAGAAGCCTGCACATCGCGCGCGAGTGTATCGTTTGGAAATGAAACAGCCGAAGGCGAAAAGCTCCCCGCCCGTTGACGCTTCCAAACTCATCGACGAGCGGATCCGCGACCTGGGCGGATGGCGCGGCGAGACCCTGGCTCGGATGCGCAAGCTGATTCTCGAAGCCGACCCGGAGATGACCGAAGAGTGGAAGTGGAGCAATCCGGTCTGGTCGCATCACGGCATTGTCTGCACCGGCGAGGCGTACACGAAGGTCGTGAAGCTCACCTTCGCCCGTGGGGCGGACGTCCCGGATCCATCAGGCCTTTTCAATTCCAGCCTGGAAGGCAACACGCGAAGGGCGATCGACATCGGCGAAGGCGAAAAAGTCGACGCGCGTGCCTTCAAGGCGCTGATCAAGGCCGCGGTGGCCAACAATGCCGCGCCGTCGAAACCCAAAGCACGATGAAACCCCGAAAAAGTGCAAAGCGCCCCGTTCTCCTGTCGGGCGGCAACCCGCAGATCGCCAAGGCGGAGGGCGATGCACCGGTGAAGGCGTACATCGCCGCGATGCCGGACTGGAAGCGCGCCATGGGCAAACGCCTCGACGCGCTCATCGTTCGGAACGTGCCCAACGTGACCAAGGCCGTGAAATGGAACTCGCCGATGTACGGCATCGAAGGCCAGGGGTATTTCGTGTCGTTCCACACCTTCACGAACTACGTAAAAGTCACCTTCTTCCGCGGTACGTCCCTGAACCCCGTTCCGCCCGGAGGTAAGACCGAAGCGCGCTGGATCAACGTTCACGAGGACGATCTCGACGAAAAGCAGATGGCCGCATGGATAAAGCAGGCCGCCGCGATACCCGGTTGGATTCCCGGGCAGCCCTGAGAACTACGGCTGCAACGCCAGGTTCTCGCTGCCGGCAGCGGTAATCACTACGCGTTTCACTGAGGGCAACTGCGTCAGCGTTTCCGTCACAGCCGCACGAATCATCTGCACGGCGCACGAGCCTCCGACATTCTGCAGACGCTCGTTGAAATCGACAGTCAGCACGCCGTCGCGCAGATTGACCGATCGCACCGCCGAGCCTTTGGGGAAAACGGGATGCTCCATCACCGCTTCCACGAGCAAGCGGGCCATGGCGATGCTTTTCGGGACGCGCCGCTTTGCGGTCACCAGACCCGTGCAATCGGCGTTCGGCAGGCGGAGCGAAATCTCGACGAGCTCCACATTGAATGCCTTCTCCACGCGGACCAGCGAGCGCTCCGAACCGTCTTTGGCCGAATACTCGAGCGCTTCGACCGTCATGCGCCGGCCGGGATCGTTGGTAAGCCAGATTTCTGCGCGATAAGGATTGTGCTGGCCCATCTCCCCGTCCGAAGTGGTGAACGTCTCTTTCATCAGCTTGCCGCTCGCATCGCGCACGCGCAGGATGACGTTGTTCTCGAACGTGCGAGCGCGTCCGGCAATCACGACCGGATTCGCGGCGTCGACGCTCTCAATGGTGATCTCGGGACGCACCGCAGGCTCGGACGGCTGAACCGGCTTGCCCGGCGATTCCGCGGTTTCGACCGGGGCCGCTGGAGCGGTCGTTTCGGAAACCGGCGGCGCGGGTTTACAGGATATCAGCATGATGAGAGCGACGACGTAAAACCGCACCTTGTTATCCTCCCTCACGGTCGTCATGGAAAGTATCACTGTCGAGACCCTCATCGACGCGCCGATCGAGCGCTGTTTCGATTTCGCGCGCGACCTCGATCTGCACACGAAGTCACTGGCGTACACGAATGAGGTCGCGATCGCGGGCAGGACTACTGGCTTGATCGAGCTTGATGAGGAAGTCACCTGGCGAGGCCGCCACCTCGGAGTGACACAGGAATTCACGTCGCGCATCACCGCCTTCGATCGCCCTCGTCATTTCCAGGACTCAATGCAACGTGGAGCATTCCGTTCATTCGTGCATGATCATTTCTTCACGCATGAAGGCGCTCGCACGAAGATGGTGGATGTCCTGGTGTTCTCCGCGCCGCTTGGCCTGCTGGGCGTGATCGCGGAGAAGCTCGTACTACGCCGGTATCTGCGACGTCTCCTGCAGGCGCGAGCACGGACCATCCGCGACGCCGCGGAAGCCTGAAAAACAAAAAGGCGCACCGGAGTGCGCCCTTTTTCGTGAAGCTCGATTGACGCGTTACTTCTTGAGCGAATCCTGCATTTCCTTGATCGCGGCCTCGCGTCCCTTTTCCTTCGCGATCTTCGCGAACGCGGGACGGCGGCCGGCGGCGAACTGGCGAACGAGCGCCAGGTAACGGCCCTGAAGCTGGCGCGACGCCAACTGCTCCGGCGTAATGTTGCTGCGGCGACGGCGCTTTGCACCACCCTTTGCCGGGGCAGCGGCAGTGGACGCGCTGGCACTGGCCGGCGGACGGCCAGGTCCACGCTTTCCGGGCGGACGGCCCGGACCACGCTTCGCACCCGTTCCCGGCGGACGGCCCGGGCCACGGCGGCGGCGACGGCGCGCGACCGCGGCACCTGCAATACCCGCGGCAATACCGGCCACCGCGGCGGCAGCCGGACCAGCCGCTTCGCGCAGACGCGCAAGCCGCTGCTCGAGCTGACTGATCTCCAGGCTCATTTCGCTCACATACCGATTGATCTCACCCGCGGAAATCCGGCGCTCCTTCACCAGGCGATCCAACACATAGGCCGCCTGGCCTGAGCTGAGCGAGGAACCTTCACCCGCATTCTTTCTTGGTCTGGCCATAAACACTCCTCCTTACGAGACACTCATGCACAAAGTCTTGAGCAATATATGCGCAATGTCAACTCTATGAACGAAAAAAGGCGGGCCTTGTGGCCCGCCTTTCGCGAAAAACACAGTAATTGATCTCAGTACCGGTAATGGTCCGACTTGAACGGCCCTTCCTGTGAAACTCCCAGATAACGGGCCTGATCGTCGGTCAGGACAGTCAGCTCGACGCCCAGATGGGCCAGGTGCAGACGGGCCACTTCCTCGTCGAGCTTCTTCGGCAGGACATAAACCTGCTTGTCGTATTCGCCCTTGTTCTGCCCACAGCGCGAGCTGCGCCAGTACCTGGTTGGTGAACGACGCCGACATCACGAAGGACGGATGGCCGGTGGCGCAGCCGAGGTTCATCAGGCGGCCTTCGGCCAGGATCAGCACGGCGTGGCCGTCCGGAAACACCCACTCGTCGTACTGCGGCTTGATGTTGACCCGCTTGATGCCCGAAACCTTCTTCAGGCCGGCCATGTCGATCTCATTGTCGAAGTGCCCGATGTTGCTGACGATGGCGTTGTGTTTCATGCGGCCCATATGGTCGGCCGTAATGACGTCCTTGTTGCCGGTGGAGGTCACGAAAATGTCCGCGTTCTCGACGACGCTCTCCAGCGTCGCGGACCTCGAAACCTTCCATGGCCGCCTGCAGCGCGCAGATCGGGTCGATTTCGGTGACCACCACGCGTGCGCCTTGGCCGCGCAGTGCCTGCGCGCAGCCCTTCCCGACTTCGCCGAAGCCGGCAGACAACCGCCAGCTTGCCGGCGATCATGACGTCGGTGGCGCGATTGAGACCGTCGATGACGGAGTGGCGGCATCCATAGATATTGTCGAATTTCGACTTGGTCACCGAGTCATTGACGTTGATGGCCGGGAACAGCAGCGAGCCGGCTTCCTGCATCTGATAGAGGCGATGCACGCCGGTGGTCGTCTCCTCGGAAACGCCGCGGAGGTCTTGGCGACGCGCGTCCAGCGCTGCGGGTCGCGGGCGATCTCCTGGCGGAGCAGGTCGAGGATCACGCCCCACTCTTCCGGCTCGTCGGCGGGATTGAACTCGCGGAACGTGTGCTCGTTGCCTTCGAACTCGACGCCCTTGTGGACGAGCAGCGTGGCGTCGCCGCCGTCATCGACGATGAGCGTCGGGCCGCTGCCGTCCGGCCACATCAGCGCCTCGGACGTGCACCACCAGTACTCCTCGAGCGTCTCGCCCTTCCACGCAAACACCGGGATGCCGCGCGGGTTGCTCGATCGTGCCGCCCATCTCCGGACGTCCCACCACCACCGCGGCCGCGGCGTGGTCCTGCGTCGAGAAGATGTTGCAGCTCACCCAGCGCACGTCGGCGCCGAGGATCTGCAGGGTTTCGATGAGCACGGCCGTCTGCACCGTCATGTGCAGCGAGCCCATCACGCGCGCGCCCTGGAGCGGCTTGTCCTTGCCGTATTTTTCGCGCACGGCCATGAGGCCGGGCATTTCGTGCTCGGCCAGGCGGATCTCGTTGCGGCCGAGGGTGGCCAGGGTGAGGTCCGGACCTTGTACGGCGCGCGACCCGCGGCGACGGCGGCTTCAAACTGATGTGTCAATTCGAGAGTTGCAGTCACTGATCCTTACTCCTTGGTTAGTCGCTTGTCCCGGCGCCTGGCGGGAGTTTCCGAGCACGGCGCCCGGGGGAAGGAGAGGGGCATTTTAGCCGAAAGGCCAGTCGCCACCGTGTAGAATCGCGGCACCCGGTCCAAAGGAAGAGGCCCAAATGTTCGAAAGTACGCGCCAGGGGACACCGCGCTTCAAGGCGCGGTTTCCCGTTCAAGGTTCCGTCCTTCTCATTCCGCGGAGGCGGCATCGCTCTGCCTCGCTGTTCAAGATCCTGCTCGTCCTGTCGCCCTTCTTTTCCTGCGCGCGTGCGTGATCACGTACGTCGCCCCCGATCAGATCGGCATGCGGCAGGTCTCGTTCGGACCCGAACAAGGGCCTGCAGAAGAACCTCGTTCGCGCCGGATACCGCCGGCAGCTGCCGGTTACGAGACGTCCGCACGTTCCCGCGCGACATCCAGGTCGTCGAGTTCACGAGCAATGCGGCCGAGGGCGGCGGCGATCACCGCACGGTCGGCGCGATCAATGTGCCGACCGTCGACGGATATCCGGTCGCCGTCGACGTGACGGTGCATGTACCGCATCGCCGATCCCTTCCTGGTCGTCTCGCAATTCGGCTTCGGCCGCGCCTATCGAGGACAACGTCGTCATCCGCTTCACCGATCCCACCGTCAAGCAGCACCTCGGCGAGCTTCGCGCCGAGGAGTTCTACGGCGACCGGCGCCTGCTCAAGGCGCGCGAGACTGAAGCGCGAGCTCTCCACGCGGTTCAAGGAAAACGGAATCCAGCTCGCCGACGTCCTGATCCGCCAGTACGACTATCCCGACGACCTTTCAGTCAGCTCACCGAGCAGAAGAAGATTCAGGACCAGTCGGTGCTCACCAATCGCGCACTGGCCAAACAGGCCGAGGTCGAAACGCGTCTCCGTCAGGCCGCGGCGCAGGGCGAGAATCTGATCAACAGTCAAAACCGCCGAGTTCCAGGCGCAGATCACCGACCTGAACGCCCAACGCGACCTGTACGAGCGGACGCAGACACGCCGAGGCCGACCTGCTGGTGCGCAAAGCCGAATCGCAGGGCACGGAGATGACCAATCGGGCGATGGAAGGCGCGGGCTCCGACAAGTTGCTCCGCCTTCGCAAAGGTCTGGCGCTGCTGAACGGAATCAAGGGCCCGATTTACATCAGCGAAGATCCGACCGACATCGGCCGGCAATAGGCGACGCCATGAGAAAAACCATCGATTGCTCTCGCCGATCGCCGCGCTGCTCTGAGCCTCAGCGCGTGCACTCCGCACACGACCGAGGCCACCGAGGTGGGCGTCAAGTTCAACAAGATCACCCGGTCGACGGAAGTGGCGCTCGCCGGGCGCAACGTACTTCTTCATGCCCATCGTCAACGACTGGGCGAAGTTCGACGTCTCGACGCAGAACCTGATGATGTCGGCGAAGGTCTCCAAAGGCGAGCGTCGCGAAAAAGACGACCTGCGCTTCAAGACGCGGGACGGAAACGACATCGAGACCGACGTGAACGTGCGCTGGCGGATCGATCCCTCGAAGAGCGCGCAGATCTGGCAGACCGTGGCTCCGACGACGTGACGCGATCAAAGAGCGCCTGGTGCGGCCGCAGGCCCGCGCGTATGTGCGCGACGTCCTCAATCGGCTCGATTCCGAGGAGTTCTACAACCCCGACCTGCGTTTCCGCGCGGCAACCGACGCCACGAATCTGGTCGCCGCGCATCTCAAGCCGTATGGCATCATCGTCGAGCAGGTCATCCTCGGCGATTTCGCGTTCAAGCCCGATTACCAGAACCTCATCAACAAGCGGAAAGAGGCCGAGAAACAGGCCGAAAAACTGGAAGCGCGAGATCATGGCCACCCAGGAAGCGAATCAGGCCAACCTGCAGCAGAAGGTCTCCGAGCTCACCGAACAGCTCACGCGCGCGGAAGGCGAACTGGAAACGGCCAAGCGGACCGCCGACGCTTACGTCGTGCAGAAGGAACAGGAAGCGCAGGCATTGATCGCGGAGTACAGCGCGTACGCGGAAGGCATGCGCAAAGAGCGCGCGGCGCTCGTCGGCAGCGCTGGCGACGCGTATGTGAGTCTGCAGCTCATCGAGGCTCTGCAGAAGAAAGAGATCCGCCAGATTCCGAAGCTGCCCACCGGCGGCAACATGATCATCGACGGCAACAAGCTTCTGCAGCAGTTGGGCGTCTTCAACTACGCAACCCAGGCCGCGAAACCGCCCGAACAATGAGCGTTCTGAACATCGCCGGTCCGGAGTACGACTTCGGAAGCGTCGTCTTCGTCATCCTGGGCGAATGCGAGCATCGCCGCCGCGGATTCGAGGATGACGAGCTCGAATTCCGGTTGATGGAGGCGGCCAAGGCGAAGTTGAAGAAGATCAAAGCCGCGTACGACGAGTTCGGCGGCTCGGCCGCCTACTGGACGGCGCTGCAGAAGGAAGTGCTGGAAACGGCCATGCCCCAGTACATCAACGCGGCGAAGAAGATGAACGCGCTCGAGCGCAATTCATTCGGGGTCTGGCGCGACGGCGATCCCGCTGCGCGCACAGCATTCGGCCTCGGCGGCCTGGTCGTCGGTGGCGTTCTGAAGGTGCTTCCCCTCATCGCCACGATCGAGAACATGTTCGCGCTGGCGCTGGCCGTGGCCGGATTTCTCTATCCCGACCTCAAGCGCTACACGCACGAACGGCGGCATGTGAAAACGCTCAATCGCCTGGTCAATGAGGCGGCGGCGTACCAGCAGAATGCGCGGCTGCATTACATGACCACGACGGACATCCGCGAGTCGTTTCACATCGGCGAACCGTCCAGCGAGACCGTGGCGGAGGAACGAACGGAGGTCGCGGAGTAATGCCTCCTGTCATCACCTGGTTCAAGGTCTACGCGGCGGCGATGGCGGTGCTCTACCTCTTCGTCATCGCCCTCGGCGGGCTGTTCCTCATCAATCCTGAATGGCTGGAAGAGGAGTCGTTCGAAGCGCGGATGATGGGCGTCATCTGCGTGGGGATGGGCATTCCTCTGGCGGTGATTTTCGCGGCGGCGCTCTTCCTCCCGCGACGCCCGTGGGTCTGGATCTACGACCTCGTGCTGATCGCGATCGGCTTCATGAGCTGTTGCATCCTGCCGTTTTCGGTGGCGCTGCTGATTTTCTGGCTGAAGCCCGAGGTGAAGGCCCACTTCAACCGGGTTTGATGAGCGGCGCCGCCTCGGCGCACATCGGACAATCCTCCGGCGGCCAGACCTGAAACTCCCGACGGGCCACGGCTTCGACAGGCACACCGAGTTGCGCGAACAGATCCGCGCCGCGATTGCCGAGAACCATCAGCGCGCCGGTGACCAGGGTCGACGCGCCGTGACGCTGCAATTCGCGGTGAGTGCCCATGGCCGCCGAGCCTGCGCTCATCACGTCATCGACGATGGCGACTTTGCGCGAGCGGACCCGCTCGATGAAGGCCTTCGGCAACGGGTACTGAACGGAATACAAACCGTTAGCATCGGCGGGCACCTGCCGTTCGGTATACGCGAATTCGCGGTTCAGTGTCGCGGCCACAGCGTGCGCGAGAAACGCGCCACCCACGAGCGGACCGCAAATCACATCGACGTCGTACGGCCAGATCGCGTCCGCCAGCCGCTCGATCAACGGCTGCACGCGCGAGGGCTCTGCGAAGAGCGTGTCCAGGTCGAGCCACAGCGCGCTGTGATGCCCCGATTCGAGCTGAAAGTGGCCATTGCGGGCCGATACGAGCTCGAAGAACGTCGCGGCGAGGTCATCGGCCATGGCGAGGCGGAAGCTTACAATTGCCGGTCATGAAACGACTCGCTGCCGTCCTCCTCGCCGCTTCGCTCCTCGCACTCTCGCTTTCGGCCGCGGACAAGTCGCGCAAGGTGCTACTGAACGGCAAGGTCTTCACCGAGATCCACTACGTCGACGGCATTCTGGTCGTGCCGATGAACCAGCTCTCCAAAGCGGCCGGCGGCACGTTCCGCATGCACCACGGCGAGATCCTGGCGACCCTCACGCCACCGGCGGACGCCGTCATCGGCGAAAAAATCATCGGCGAAAAAGGCAGCAAGCCGGCTCAGGGAACGGAAGAGATCATCGGTGAAGAAGGAAGTCAGGCCGGATCCGCGGCGCGGAAAGCGCTCAAGCCCGCGCCGAAAGGCGCCGGCACCGTCGAACAGGTCCGCGTGATCTCCGCACAACACATCGAGCTCATCACCCCGGTCGTGAAAATCCGCCGCGAAGGCGCGCTGTCGTCGAAAATGATGATGCGCGACGACACGATTTACGTGCCCCTCACCGACGTCATGAAGGCGCTCGGCGCGACGTACGAAGTCCCGCCGTCGAAGCTCGCCCCGACCGCCGACGTGCGCATCATCGTGAAAGCCCCCTGCGAGAAGTGCATTCTCGGCATCCGGTGATGTCGTACCATCCCCGGCCATGGCTGAGTCCGGACGGCGCATCGCTCTTCACACGAAAATCCTGATCGGTCTCATCCTCGGCGCGCTCGCCGGTGGAACGCTCAACAGCATTTTCGGCGCCGCGTCGCCGCAGCTCATCTTCGTCACCGACAACATCACCAACCCCGTCGGCCAGCTCTTCCTGCGGCTGCTCCTGCTGCTCGTCGTGCCGCTGGTCTTCTCCAGCCTCGTGATCGGCGTGGCCGGACTCGGCGATCTTCGCCGCATCGGCCGCATCGGTGTGAAGTCGCTCGTCTACACGATCATCATCTCCGCGATCAGCGTCGTCATCGGACTGGTGCTGGCGAACACGATCAAGCCCGGCAAGCGCGTCGATCCCGCGGTCAGCGCAAGCCTCGCCGCGCAGTACAGCCAGGACGCGACGAAGCGGGTGGAGAGTGCCGTCGGCGGTGCGCAGTCGGACGACGCGCCGCTGCTCAAAGTCGTGAAGACGATCGTGCCGACGAACGTCTTCTACTCGGTCGGCCGCGAGACCCCGGACATGCTCGGGCTGATGTTCTTCGCGCTCTTTTTCGGCATCTGCCTGACCATGGTTCCGCGCGAGACCGGGGCGCCGCTGATCTCCGTGCTCGAAGCGGTGTTCGCCGCGGTCGAAGCCGCGATCCAGATCGTGATGCGGCTCGGTCCCTACGCGGTCTTCTGCCTGCTCTTCACGATGACCGCGCGATTCGGCTTCGGCCTGCTGGCGAGCCTGGGCTGGTTCGTTTTGACAGTTCTTCTCGGCCTGGCCATCCACATGTTCGGCGTCTACTCGGCGTCGGTCTGGTTCCTCTCGCGCATCAATCCGCTGGTCTTTTTCAAGCGCATCAAGACGGCGATGATCACCGCCTTCTCGACTTCGTCCTCGAACGCAACTCTGCCGACAGCCCTGCGGGTGTCCGAGGAAAACCTGGGCGTGCCTCGGGACATCAATTCGTTCGTGCTCACGGTCGGCGCGACCGCAAATCAGAACGGCACCGCGCTTTATGAAGGGGTGACCGTGCTGTTCCTCGCGCAGCTTGCCGGCGTCGATCTGTCGATGGGCCAGCAGCTGATGGTCGTCTACCTGGCCATCCTCGGCGGCGTCGGCACGGCCGGCGTTCCGTCGGGCTCGATCCCCTTCATCATCGTCGTCCTCGCGCAGATCGGTGTGAATCCCGCGCTGATCGCGATCATCCTCGGCGTGGATCGCATCCTCGACATGTGCCGCACGACGCTGAACGTGGTCGGTGACCTGACCATCGCCACGTACGTCGCGCGCTCGGAGGGATACGAATTGCTGAAGGAAACGCCCGAGCCGGCGGCCGTCGATCTGTGAAACGGCCGCCGCGGGCAGTGGCGGCAGGTCTCGCCGGCCAGCTCTTCCGCGCCGTTCCCTACCGCTACCGTTTCGCGACGGCGCTCGCCGTCAGCCGCTTCCTGCCGTTCGTGCGGCGGTTTCGCACGCCGTTCGAAAAGGAAGCCGACACGCGGGCGCGCGTGGTCATGCGCACGCTGACGTACGCGAACGTCCGGTTCCCGAACCCGATCGAAGTGCGCGGCCTCGAACAGCTGCAGGGACCGGCGGTGATCATCAGCGTGCATCTCTTTTTGAACGCTCTGTTTCTTCGAGCGGTCGTCGAGGCCGGCCACAGACTGGCGATCGTTCGCGCGGTGCCCGCCGACCCGCCC
This sequence comes from uncultured Acidobacteriota bacterium, assembly GCA_963822445.1. GTDB lineage: Bacteria > Acidobacteriota > Thermoanaerobaculia > Gp7-AA8 > Gp7-AA8 > QHVT01. The sequence continues at coordinate 929,211 of CAWGHO010000001.1, forward strand.
TACCTCGCCGGTTCGGCGATTCCGCTCGATAACGATCTTCTGATCTCGCCGACGATCCTCGTCCGCCTTCGCGGCAGCCTCGCGAACGGAGAGGTCGTCTTCATCAACGTGGACGACGAGAAGCCGACGCGCTGGCAAATGCACGGGCTCAGCCTTTCCTCTGCCGCGGCGAGCTTCGCGCGCCGCCTCGGAGTGCCATTGTTCTTCGCCGCCACGCGCATGGCGAACGGGCACGTCGTCGCCGAGCTGCGACGCGCGAACGGAAAGACGGTCGATGAGGTGATGGAAGAATTGAAGGACTTCCTGACGGTTGCCGATCGGACCTGACGGCCTGACAATGCAGCCATCCCATGTCAGTTTCAGCCATGCCTTTCTCTTCAATCGGCGTAGCCCGCTCGTTCGCACCCGAGAACTCGCCATACGACTGCGTGATGGTCGATGTGACCCACCGGTGCAACATGACCTGCGCGAACTGCTATCTCCCCAACCGGGTCATTCCGGACATGGACGCGCAGTGGCTCTCCTCGATCCTGGCTCGTCTGCCGCGCGGCACCTTCATCCGCTTGACCGGCGGTGAGGCCACGCTGCGTCACGACCTGCCCGACATCATTCGCGAGGTTCGCAACCACGGCCACCATCCGGTGCTGCTGACCAACGGCCTGAAGCTCGCCGATCGCGCCTACGTGCGCGAGCTGAAGCGCGCCGGGATCCAGGTCACGTATCTTTCGTTCAGCGGCGGATTCGACGACGACCTGTACGAGAGCATCGATGAGATGCGCTGCGCGGACCGCAAGATCCGCGCGTTCGAGAACCTTCGCGTGGAGCACATGTTCACCTCGCTGGGCATGATCCTGATCCGTGACGTGAACGAGCATGAAGTGAAGAACGTGTGGAAGGCCGTGCGGCGCGCGCGGAACGTCCGCGAGCTGCACCTGCGCTCAGTCGGCGCGATGGGCCGGCACATGAACACGGTGCCGTTGACCGCCGAGGAGATGTTCGACGTGTTCTGTCGCGCCGCGGAGATTTCGCCCGACTCGATCGAGTTGCGCGAGCGCTCCGCATCGGCCGATGAGTTCTTCTTCGGCCGCGTGCACGTGCAGATGACCGAGTGGCCGGCGCTGGGCAGCAGCGTTCGCGGCCGGCTCACGCCCGAGGGGTTGATCGCGCCGTTCATGGAGCACGTGATCGCGAACGACGGCGGCTACTGATGACGTTTGCGGAGCAGCTCTTCGCGGCCGCGCAGCCGCTTCCGATCGAGACGAATCCCTTCGTCGTTCAGGTGATGCGTGGCGAGGCGTCGCGCGAAGCGATCCGCTCCTTCGCACTGCACCTCGCCTCGGCGACCGAGTCATTCACGCGCGCTCTGTACGCGGTGCTCAGTGTCTGTACCGATCTGCGGGCGCGGCAATCCTTCATCGGCAACGTTCTGGAGGAGGAAGGCGCGACCGGATTCGCGCCCGGCGTTGGAGCCACGTTCGACGAACGGCGCCGCCATCCGGCCATGGCCCGGCGTTTCACTCGCGCGGCGGGCGCGGACGACCACGAGATCGACGCGTTCCGGGTCGCGCCGCCGAACTGGTTCGACCGGCAGATTCGCGCGGGCAACTGGATCGGACCCTTCGCCTACATCGCCGTCGGCACCGAAGCGAATGTGCCGCCGACGTACCGCCTCCTGATCCCGGCGCTCGAGAAGCACTACGGCTTCAGCGAGAGCGACCTCGAATTTCTCATCGAGCACCTCGGCGCCGACGATCGCCACGCCCTCGAGGGCGCCATGCTCATCGAATCAATCGCCGATACCGACGCCGCCCGGAACCAGGCACTCGAAGGCGCCCGCCGCGGCGGACGAGGCTGGTGGAAGATCCTGGAGCGCCATCAATCGAGCCTGAAACCGACCTTCATCTTCACCTGATACTGGGAAACCTTCCCGTCGGTGACCTTTCCGCGCATCTCCGTGACCTCGAACCAATCCACGTGCCGGAGCGTCTCCGACGCCCGCTCCACGCCCGCGGAAACGGCCTTCGCGAATGATTCCGCCGAGGTCCCGACGATCTCCACCATCTTGTAGATCTTGTTGTCAGACATGAACTTCCATCCTCCCGAAGCGCGAATCTTAGTGCGGTCAAGCTAGAATTGGCCGTTACGGGTGAGACGGGAATGAAGGCGGCAACCATCGAACGAGTCAAACGCCGCGTGCTGCAACAGGCGGTGGCGGAGAACGTCGACGTGATTCGCGGCCTGCCCCCGCGCGCCCTCCGTCCAGCAAACCGGCTGTTCCGGGTCTGGGTAAAACGCGCGCCGTTCGTACTCGTTCCCCTGTTGCTGGCGGGCTCGACCTACCTCGCACGCCAGGATGTGACACAGCCCGCGCACGTAGAGCAGACACTCCTGTCTGCTGCTTCTGCTGTTCCAAAGGCCGAGCAGACAGGAGTGTCTGCTCTACGGAATGCGCCGCTCGAGCGCGTCACCGCGGCGGCGTTCCCCCTCGCCGTGCGGCGGGTCGTCCTCGACGCCGGTCACGGCGGATCCGACCCCGGCGCGATCGCCGACAAGGTCATCGAGAAAGACGTCACCCTCGACATCGGCCGCCGCCTTCGCACGCTTCTCGAAAAAGAAGGCTTCGAAGTCGTCTTCACGCGCTCGGATGATCGGACGATTGCTCTTCGCGATCGCGCCGTCGCCGCGAACGCCTCGAAGAGCGACATCTTCGTTTCCATCCACGTCAACACGATCCTCAAACACACCGCCAGCCGCGGCGTGGAGACGTACTACCTCGGCCCGACGAACGACGAGCGGCTGACAAAGATCGCCGCGGCGGAGAATCGCGTGTCGGGTTACTCGATCGCCGACATGCGCAAGCTCCTCGACGGCGTGTACGCCGACGCGCGGCGCGATGAGTCGCAGGAGTTGGCCAATGCGGTTCAGCGCCAGCTTTTCGCGACGTTGAAGGCGAACGACCCGGGTATCGAGAACTGGGGCGTGAAGCGCGCGCCGTTCATCGTGCTCGTGGCCACCGACATGCCGGCCATCCTCGCGGAGGTCGGCTGTATTTCGAACGACAAAGAAGCAGCGATGCTTGGGCGTCCGGAGCACCGTCAGAAGATCGCCACCGCGCTCTTCGAAGGCATTCGCGCGTATGCGACCGCCAACGACGCACCGCCCAGGCAGGAGAAAGGAACTTGATGCATGGCTGAGCTTCTCCTCGTGGGAATCGACCTCGGCACATCGCGGAGCGCAATCTCCGCATCCAACGGCGAGCGGTTCGTCGTCGACAGTTTCGTCGGCTGGCCGCTGGACATGGTCGCGAAGAAAGTCCTCAAGCGCGACGTCCTCATCGGCCATGAGGCGGTTGCCAACCGCACCATGCTCGACCTCCACCGTCCTCTCGAGCGCGGCCTGCTCAAGGAAGGCTCGGAGAAAGACGTCGAGGCGGTGCGCGAGCTGCTCAAGTACCTGCTCAAGCTCGTCGGCGTGAACGGCAAGATCAAAGCTTCGAGCGTACGGGCGGTGGTTGGCGTTCCGGCCGCGGCGCTGCGCACGAACAAGCAGTACCTGCGCAATTCGATGAAGGGCATCGTCGACAGCCTGCTCATCGTCTCCGAGCCGTTCGCTGTTGCGTATGGGCTCGACGCGCTGCTGCACACGATGATCATCGACATCGGCGCGGGCACGACGGACTTCTGCGTGATGAAGGGCCGGTATCCGACCGAAGAGGATCAACGGACGTTGACCGTTGCCGGCGATTCCATCGACACGCAGCTTCTGAAGCTGATCGAAGAGCGCTACCCGCAGGCCAACGTGACCGTGTTCATGGTCCGCGAGTGGAAGGAAAAGTACAGCTTCGTCGGCGACCGCGAGGAGCGGTGCATCGTCACCGCGCCGGTGAAAGGCGTCCCGACGGAGCTCGACATCACCGCGGAAATGCGCACGGCGTGCGAAACGCTGCTGGCGCCGGTGACCGAGACGATGCTCGACCTGCTCGCGCGCGTCGAGCCGGAGTTCCAGGAGCGCGTTCGCCAGAACATCATCCTGTCCGGAGGCGGCGGCCTGATTCGCGGCCTGCCCCAGGCACTCGAGGCCGCGCTGAAGTCCGTCGGCGGAGGCAGCGTCCGCTACATGGACGATCCGGTGTTCGTCGGATCGGACGGCGGACTGGCGCTGGCCACTGATGCTCCGGAAGGGGACTGGGAAAAATTGACAGCGTGAGTACGTGAAACGCGTGCTCACGTTTCTGGTCATCCTCTTCGCCGCGATCTACCTCTTCACGTTCTACCTGCGCCGCACGGGGATGTTCTTCCCCGACACCTTTCCCACCGGCCGCTGGGATCTCAAGGCGTGGATGCTCGAGCCGTCCGAGCACTACTTCGAAACCACGGACGGCGTGAAGCTGCACGGCTGGTATTTCAAAGCGGCTAACCCGGACGCGCCGGTCATCGTCTGGTGTCATGGCAATGCCGGAAATCTCACCGATCGCGCGGAGATGGCCGTCGAGCTCGCGAAGCGCGGCGTGTCGGTCTTCCTTTTCGACTGGCGCGGCTACGGCCGCAGTGAAGGGAAACCCCGCGAGAACGCGCTGTTCCGCGACGCCCTCGCCGCACACGACTACGTCCGCACCCGCGGCGCGAAGCGCATCGTGATGTACGGCGAATCGGTAGGCGGTCCGTATGCCGCGTACGTCGCGAAGGAACGCGATGACGTGTCGGCGGTGATCATCGAGAACTCCTTCCCCTCGCTGCGCGAGATGGGCAACGCGCTCTATCGCCCGCTTCCGCTCGGCTGGGCCGCGCCCTTTGCACTTCGGACCACCAAGTGGCTGAACGACGCCGGCGTTCCGGTCCTGGTCATGCATGGAACCCGGGACGCCGTGATTCCGTATTCACTCGGCAAGAAGCTCTACGACGGCCTCGACGTGCCGAAAGAAATGCTGACCGCCGAGGCCGGACACTGCGAGATCCCGCTCTTCGAGGCCCAACGCTACTACGACACCGTCATCCGTTTTTCAACCAGTAGGCGGTAGGCAGTAGGCGGTAGGCGGGGGAACGAACTCCCGCCTACCGCCTACTGCCTACCGCCTACCAATCAAGGAGGCTCTGCGATGAAGTCCTGGCTGTCCCTTCCCGTTGCCGCGCTCATTCTCCTCGCGGCATGTACGACCACCTCTCCCCCGCCGGCTGACCCGGTGACCGCCGCGCCGGTTACCGACGCGGCGCCGGCTCCCGCACCAGCGCCCGCTCCGGCACCTGCACCGATCGCGTATCAGGTCCCCGTCGAGTATCACAAGCTCGACAACGGCCTGAAGGTCGTGTTGTCGCAGGATCGCACCGCACCGACGGTCGCCGTCGGCGTCTACTACAACATCGGTTTTCGCGTGGAGCCTCGCGACCGCACCGGCTTCGCCCACCTGTTCGAGCATCTGATGTTCCAAGGCTCGGACAACCTCGGCAAGATGGAGTTCATCAAGCTCATTCAGTCGAACGGCGGCGTCCTGAACGGCTCCACGCGCTTCGACTTCACGAATTACTTCGAGATCGTCCCCGCGCACACGCTGCAGACCATCCTCTGGGCGGAAGCGGATCGCATGCGCAGCCTGGCGATCAACCAGGACAACCTGAAGAACCAGCAGGAAGTCGTGAAGAACGAGGTCCGCGTCAACGTCCTCAATCAGCCGTACGGCGGATTCCCCTGGCTGGACATGCCTCAGTACGCGAACGCGAACTGGTACAACGCCCACAATTTCTACGGCGATCTGACCGACCTCGATGCGGCGACGCTCGAAGACGCGAGCAGCTTCTTCAAGACCTACTACGCGCCGAACAACGCCTCGATTGCGATCACCGGCGACTTCGATCCGGCGCAGGCACTCGCCTGGGTGAAGCAGTATTTCGGACCGATTGCAGCGCAGCCGCAGCCCGCGAAGGTGGACATCAGCGAGCCCCGTCAGACCGCCGAGAAGCGCGCCACGAAGACAGACGACAAGGCCACACGTCCCGCGCTGGGCCTGGCCTGGCATGCGCCGGAACAGAACACTCCCGAGTACTACGCGATGGGTCTCATCGACCAGATCCTCGCCTCGGGCAAGGACAGCTGGCTGTATCAGGACGTGGTGCAGAAGCGCGGTCTCACCGGTGAGATCGGCTCGTCGATCAACCTCCTCGGCAACATGTTCAACATCGACGGCCCGACGCTCTACATGGCCTGGCTGTTCCACGACAAAGACAAGCCGGCCGACGACATCATCAAGGCCTTCGACGAGAACATCGTCCGCCTGCAGACGACCCAGGTCGACGCGGAGACGCTGAATCGCGCTCGCGTGAAGATGCGCTCCGCGCTGTACGGCGACATCGAAGGATTTTTTGGGTTCGGCCGCGCGGACCTGCTGGCCTCCTTCGCACTGTTCGACGACGATCCGCACAAGATCAATCGCATCGAGTCGGAGTTCGCGAAGGTCACTCCCGAACTGATTCAGAAGACCGCGCAAGAGTACCTGCGCCCGACGAACCGCACGGTCCTCACGATCGTGCCGAAGGGATAAATCATGAAGAGAACGATTCTCACACTGGCTATCGCGCTCTTCGCGATCTCTGCGTTCGCGCAGAAACAAACACCGCCTGCCGCCGGAACGCCGAAGAACTTCGCGGTTCCACAGATCCGCAAAATTGATCTTCCGAACGGCCTGAAGGTGCGCTTCGTGCCGTACGGCGACATGCCCAAAGCGACCGTCCGCCTGGTGATTCAGACCGGCAACATGGATGAAGCAGAGAACGAGGTCTGGCTCGCTGATCTGACCGCCGATCTCCTCGAACAGGGCACGACGACGCGCAGCGCCGAACAGCTCGCGCGCGAGGCCGCGCTGATGGGCGGCGCGCTCGAAGTGAGCGTCAGCGCGAACCAGACGTCGATCGGCGCGGACGTGTTCTCCGAATCCGCACCCGCGGCGGTGAATCTCATCGCCGATGTCGCGAGAAATCCACGTTTCCCGGAATCGGAGCTCGCTCGCTTGAAGGCGGATCGTGTCCGCACGCTCTCCATCTCGCGCAGCACGCCGCAATCCGCCGCGCAGGAGAAGTTCTACAGCGTGATTTATCCGAATCACCCTTATGGCCGCGTCTATCCGACCGAGGCCATGTTGCAGGGGTACACGCTCGATCAGGTGAAGGCGTTCCACGATCGCAGTTTCGGCGCGGCACGCTCGTTCGTGTACGTCGTCGGACGGTTCGATCAAAACGCCGTGGAGCGCGCGATTCGCGACGCGTTCGGCAACTGGAAGGCGGGCAGCACCGCGACGCGCGCCACCATCACGCCGGTCAGCAAGCGCGGTGTGTATTTCGTCGAGCGTCCCGGCGCCGTGCAGTCGACGCTGTACATCGGCCTCCCGGTCATCGATCCATCCAATCCCGAATTCCTGCCGCTTACAGTCATGAACTCGCTCCTCGGCGGATCGTTCGGCTCGCGCATCACCAGCAACATCCGCGAGCAGAAGGGCTACACCTACTCGCCGCAAGGCGTACTTCAGGGGCGGCTCGGGACGGGCACCTGGATCGAGATCGCGGACGTGACGACGAACGTGACCGGCCCGTCGATCAAGGAGATCGTCGGCGAGATCGACCGCCTCCGTAACGAAGCACCGACGGCCGCGGAACTGACCGGCATCCAGAATTACCTGGCCGGCACGTTCGTGCTCCGCAATTCCTCACGCAGCGGCATCGCCAACCAGCTCTCATTCCTCGATCTGTACGGAATGACCGAGGACTACTTGCGGACGTACGTGCAGAAGGTTTACGCGCTGACCCCGGCGGACATTCAGCGCCTGGCGCGAACGTACATCGACCCGGGCAAACTGGCGATCGTGGTGGTCGGCGACCCGGCCACGGTGCCGGATCAGATCAAGACGTACGGGGAAATTGTGCGGTAGCAGTTTTCATCGACGGCCTCCTGGTGTCGAAAGAACCAGGAGGCCGTCATGCGCGCGAGTCCTGCGAATTCGTTCAATTCCGACATCAACGTCACACCACTGGTCGATGTCTGCCTCGTTCTTCTCATCATCTTCATGGTCGTACTGCCGGCGCTGGTGAACGGCGTTCCTGTAAACCTTCCCGAAACGTCGAGCAAGACCGCTCCGGACGATCGCCTGATCCAGGTGACAGTGAAAGAAGACCTGACCGTCTATATCGACACGCTCGCCATCCGCCGCGAGGAGGTCCCGGGAGCTCTGGAACGGCTGCGCCTCTCTGCCGCGAACCGTCCGATCGGCGTCCGCGCCGACAAACGGGTCCCGTATGGCGAGGTTCTGGGTGTACTCGATGCCTGCAGGAAGGCGGGGTGGGCGGACGTGACGCTGATCGCGCAACAGCGCTCCGGTAGCAGCTAAACTGCTCCGGTTATGCAACCTGGCGACTCTCTCGACGGCCGGTACACGATCATCGGCCAGCTCGGCGCGGGCGGGATGGGCGAGGTCTACAAGGCCACGCACAACTTCCTCGGCGCCACGCGCGTCATCAAGATCATCCATCCCCACATCTCCGGACGGCAGGACGCGCACGAGCGCTTCCTCCGCGAGGCGCGCATCGCGACCAAAGTCCAGCATCCCAACGTGGCCACGCTGCACGACTTCGCGTCGCTTTCCGACGGCTCGCATTACATGGTCTGGGAGTTCATCGACGGGGAGAACCTCGCCCAGCGCCTCCGCACGCGCGGGACGCTGCCGCCGCGGCAGGCCGTGCGCATCGCCATCCAGTCCTTGCGCGGACTCGAAGCCATTCACGCCGCGGGAATCATTCATCGCGACATCAGCCCCGAAAATCTGATGATCACCGCCGACGACTCGGTCAAGATCATCGACCTCGGCGTAGCCAAGATGGACGATCCCGATGCCGTGTCGCAGACGCGCACGGGCATCTTCGTCGGCAAGCTCCGTTACGCCGCCCCCGAGCAGCTCGGTTTCCTTCCCGAGGACGAGAAAATCGACGGCCGCACCGATCTGTACGCGATGGCCATGGTCCTCGTGGAATTGCTGACGGGACGGCCGCCGTACGAGGCCAAGTCGCCGCACGAGTACTTCCTCCATCACGCTCGCGAAGTGCAGCGGACGACGGTCTCACTGCCGCCGACGCTGCCCGGCAGCAGCGCGCTGGTCGCCGTTCTCGAAAAAGCGCTGGAGCGCGATCGCAAGGACCGTTTCGCCACCGCACGCGACTTCGCCGCGGCGCTCGAGGAAATCGAGAGGACGCTGCCCGTTGCCGTCGACACGCCGACGGTGATGACGCCGCTGGATACGCCGACGCTCGTCACGCCGCTCGACGGCGATGAAACGTTCAAGCAGCGTGCGACGAGACCGGGAACGACGTCGCAGAAGCCGATTCCTGTTGCTGCGCCGGCCACGGCGGCCGGCCTGACGCTCGCGTCGGGCGTTCCCACGATTCAGACGCCTCTGCCGGAGGCGTCCATACCGGTCGCCAGGCAGCGGTCGGGGATCAATCCGGCGTACGTCATCGGCTTCGTGGTGCTCCTGCTGATCCTCGCCGGCGGCGCGCTGGCGTACAAGATCACCTCGGCGAGGCCGACGATCGAGCCCGAACGGAAACCGGCGGCGACTGTCGCGCAATCAAGACCGTCGCAATCGAGCATCACCGCGACACCGGATCCGATCATCACCGCGACCACCGCCACGACCGCGCCGGCGAATCAGATCGTGCCGCCTTCGCCGACACTCACCGCGACGATCGCGCCTCCCATCGTGGCGCCTCGCATCGTCAAGAACGAGCCGCGCGCGGAGGACCTGCGAAAACCCGAGCCTGAGCCGGAGCCTGCCCGCGTTCGCAGCGTGAGTGTGTACGTCGACGGCCCCGGCAGCGTCGGCGCCAACGAACGCGCGCTCGCGCGGCTGGGCCAGGAGCTCCGTGGCGTGACGAAGGTCGCGCTTCACGCAGGCGCGTTGCAGGTGCAGGTGTACCGCGCGATTCATCGCTATCTGCCGGACCTCGAGTTCGACGAAGAAAGCGACGTGGTGATCACGTTCGACAGCACGCCGCAACGGCTGAGCCTCGACAAGAACGAGATCTCCGCGCGCGTCACGATCGAAAAAGCCGGCCGGGTGATCTTCCGCTACGAGCTGCCGCGGCACTACGACCGCAGCGCGGCACCGGACGCGTTCGCACGGACGCTGGCCGAGGCTTTCGGTAACTAGCGGCAAACTTGTCGTGACGCACCTTCCCGCCGCGCGTCTCGTGGCGCACCTTGGTCCTCATGAAGACGTTCGCCATCGCCCTGCTGCTGGCCACCAACCCGAACATCGACATGGAGCGCTACCTGAAGCTCTCGACCGAAGCCGCGGCGCATCGCCAGCGGCGCCGCGTCAGCGAGGCGGACTTCCTGCGCATGAGTGCGGAGCCGGGGACGGTGGTTCTCGATGCGCGAAGCCGCGCAAAATTCGAAGAGCTTCACGTCGACGGAGCGGCCAATCTCAGCTTCCCGGACTTCAACGCGACGAGCCTCGCGGCGCTCCTTCCCTCGAAGAAAACGCGCGTGCTGATCTACTGCAACAACAACTTCAGCGGAAATGAGAGCGCGTTCGCGACGAAAGCACCGCCCGCTTCCCTGAACCTCTCCACGTACATTGCGCTCTACACCTACGGATACAGAAACGTGTACGAGCTCGCGCCGCTCCTCGACGTGAAGACGACCAGGCTGAGGCTCGTCTCGCGGCAGGCGAATAACGCCGCTCCGTGAGGCGTTTCAACGCGCGATGGTTCTTCAGGCTCTCAAGTACGGCTGGCGTAAACGTTGCCCTCGCTGCGGCGAAGGTCCGCTCTACAGCCGCGGCCTGAAGCTGCACGATCGCTGTTCGGCCTGCCAGATGCGCCTGCAGCGGAACCACGGCGATACGTGGATGTTCATGATCATCACCGATCGCATCCCCATGCTCGGCGGCATCGCCGCGGTCTACTTCGGGTTCCAGCCCGACAACTGGCTGCTCGTGGTCGGGTTCTTCCTGGCCATGGCCGCGCCGCTGCTGGCGACGCTGCGCGAGCGCAAAGGCCTCGCGCTCGCGCTCGACTACCTGGTGCGGGTGTACATGCCGGACCCGTCCGACGAGCTGCACGGCGGGCGCGAGTACGTTCGTCAGGCTTAGACACACCGGGAGGCCTCCGGACATCTGAGCCTTCCTGTCAAGTCAGGGAGCAGCTGTGGCGAGGGTTGAGCCTCGGGTGGCGAGCTGCCGCAGATAGAGAGCTTCGTCGTAGACGGTGCGATTGTTCCAGCAGGCGTAAAGGACGCGGATCCAGCGGTAAGCGAGCGTGCGGATAGCCTCGTGGTGGCTGTGTCCGCGCGCGCGTTGCTGCTTGTAGAAGGCTCGAGCCCATTCGGACTGACCGATCGACACGCGGGCGTACTCATGGAACGTCTGACGCAGGAACTTCGGACAGGCCCAGCGCATGTGCACGACCGCCGTTTTGCCGCTCCGGCGGAGAACCGGGGCGATGCCGCTTCGGGTGGCGACGTTGACGGCGCTGCCGAAGCGCTTGCGATCGGTCCCGAAGGCGGCGGCGAGCCGCGGCGCGAGCTGTTGGCCGGCGCCAGGGAAGCTCGCGAAGATCGACGCGTCCTGGTGGGCGGCGAACGCCGCCGAGATCTTCTGGTCGTACGTGGCGATGCTCGTGTTGAGGGCCCGGATCTGCGCAACCTCGCTTCCGATCAGCAGCACGGCAGCGTCAGTGGTGACCTGGTCGTCGTGGAACGCGACCTCTGAACGGATCTCGGCGAGCCTCTGGTCGATCCACGCGGCCGCGTGATGATGACCCGCATAGAACCTCCGTATCGCGGACGGCCGAGCCCTTTGGATGGATCGCAAGCGCTTCGGCAGCGCCGTCAACGTCGCCACCCGAAGCGGCATCGCCCCGGTTCTCCGCCGGAGCGGCAAAACGGCGGTCGTGCACATGCGCTGGGCCTGTCCGAAGTTCCTGCGTCAGACGTTCCATGAGTACGCGCGAGTCTCGATCGGTCAGTCGGTATGGGCTCAAGCGTTTTACAAGCAGCAACGCCTGCGCGGACATAGCCACCACCAAGCCATCCGCACGCTCGCCTACCGCTGGATCCGCGTCCTTTACGCCTGCTGGAACAACCGCACCGTCTACGACGAAGCTCTCTATCTGCGGCAGCTCGCCACGCGAGGCCCAACCCTCGCCACAGCTGCTCCCTGACTTGACAGGAAGGCTCAGATGTCCGGAGGCCTCCCGGTGTGCTCTAGCTTTCGACCAGCCCGCGCAATTGCCGCAGCGTCACGGCCAACATCGCCAGATCCACGCTCGTCGCGGCGCGGAACTCGTTCATCGTCTGATCCACGCGCTCGACCAGACGCTGCCGGCTCGTCAGCCACAACTCCACAGGGTCCGCACCTTTCGCGCCGTTCGTCTCGGTGATCACCCGTGACGCCAGCGAGCTCTGATAGGCAAACAGATCGTCGATCAGCGTCGTCAGTGCGGTCTTCTGCCAAGGCGTTTCCGCGGCGATGTTCGCGGTCGCGCTGCGCAGACGGTCCAGACTGAAACGCGCACCGACGCCGAAGTAGACCCGCGCCACTTCATCGACGCCGTGGCTCGCATCCGCGCGGGCGATGCGGATGATGTCCATCGCCGAGCTCATGATGTCCAGGCTGGCCACCCGACGCGCAAGCTCCTCGGGGATCCCATCCTCCATCAACTCCGCCTGGCGCACGCGAACGTTCGCGAGCAGGGAAGCCGGGAGAATCTGGACGAGATGATCCTGAATCGCGGCGATGCGGGGACGGAATTCGTTCACGTGCGCCGCGATGTCCAGCTTCTCGTACGGGCTGTGCAGCAGCCAGAGAATGGCCCGCTCCAGGAGGCGGGCGATGGCGATCATCATGTCGAGCTGCGCGGCCGCGGGCAGCTTCGTATCCAGCGCCTCGATCTCCGACCAGACCGTCCGCAGGTCGAACGAGTCGCGCATGATGATGAACGCGCGGGCGATGTCCGCCGGCGGCTTCGACGTCTCTTCGCACATCTGCCAGGCGAAGGTGGGGCGGACGCGGTTGATCATCGCGTTCGTCACCACCGTGGCGATGATCTCGCGGCGCAGGCGATGCCGTTCGATCGCCGCGCGGAACCGCCCCTGCAGATCGTCCGGGAAGTAGAGAACTAGATCGCTGACGAGCTGCGGATCGTCGGGAAGATCGGATTTGAGGAGGTCCTCGAACAGGACCATCTTCGCGTACGCGAGCAGGACGGCGATCTCGGGGCGGGTCAGGCCGAGGCCCTGTGTGTGGCGGTCGGCGATGGTCTCGTCGTCCGGCAGGCCTTCGATGGCTCGATCGAGCTTCCCCTGCTTCTCGAGGCCGCGCATGAAGCGGGCGTGTGCGTCGAGCTGAGTCTCGCTGAGGGTCTGGGTGATGGAGATGGCCTGGGTCTGCTCGTAGTTGTCGCGGAGGACGAGCCGGGCGACGTCGTCGGTCATCTCGGCGAGGATGCGGTTGCGCTCTTCGATGCCCGACAGCTCCGCGCGGGCGATCGCGTCGTTGAGGGCGATCTTGATGTTGACCTCATGATCGGATGTATCGACGCCGGCCGAGTTGTCGATCGCGTCGGTGTTGATCTTGCCGCCGGTGAGCGCGAACTCGATGCGGCCACGTTGGGTGAAGCCGAGATTCGCCCCCTCGCCCACCACTTTCACGCGCAGCTCGTCACCGTTGACGCGCAACGCGTCGTTGGAGCGGTCGCGAGCGGCGGCGTGATCTTCCCAGCTCGCCTTCACGTACGTTCCGATTCCGCCGAGCCAGAGCAGATCCGCGCGGGCAATCAGAATCGCGCGCATCAACTGCAGCGGCGTGACGTTCTTCTTCGGCAGATCGAACATCTTCTGCACTTCGTCGGAGATGGTGATCGACTTCGCACTCCGCTCGTAGATCGCGCCTCCCGGTGAAAGCAGGGCGTTGTCGTAGCCGTTCCAGTTCAGGCGGTTATCGAACATCCGCCGGCGCTCGGCGAAGCTCGTCGCCGGGTCCGGATTCGGGTCGACGAAGATGTGCGAGTAGTTGAAGGCCGCGATGAGCTTGATGTGCGGCGAGAGCAGCATCGCGTTGCCGAACACGTCCCCGGCCATGTCGCCCACGCCCACGACCGTGAAATCCTCGGACTGCGTGTCCACGCCCAGCTCGCGGAAATGTCGCTTGACCGCTTCCCATCCGCCGCGCGCGGTGATGCCCATGCCCTTGTGGTCGTAACCGGCTGATCCGCCCGATGCGAATGCGTCACCGAGCCAGAAGCCGTACTCGGCGGAGATCGAGTTCGCGAGATCGGAGAACGTCGCCGTGCCCTTGTCGGCGGCAACGACGAGATAGGGATCGTCGGGATCGCGACGGACGACGTCGCGCGGCGGCACGAGCTCATCGCCGCGCAGGTTGTCGGTGATGTCGAGCATCCCGCGGAGCAGCGTCTTGTACGACTCGATGCCTTCCTGCTGGTACGCCGCGCGGTCGGTCGATGGATTCTTGACCACGAACCCGCCCTTCGAGCCGACCGGAACGATGACCACGTTCTTGACCTGCTGGGCCTTGACCAGTCCGAGAATCTCGGTGCGGAAGTCCTCGCGGCGATCGGACCAGCGGATGCCTCCGCGCGCGACCTTGCCGAAGCGCAGATGAATGCCTTCCATCCACGGCGCGTACACGAAGATCTCGAACATCGGCCGCGGCAGCGGCAGCTCCGGTACCTGCTGCGAGTCGAGCTTGAACGACACGTACAGCTTCCGCTCGCCGTTCTCGCCGCGCTGGAAGTAATTCGTGCGCAGCGTGGCCTCGATGAGGCTGACGTAGAGCCGAAGAATCCGGTCTTCGTCCGGATTGGTCACGTGCTCGAGCGCGTCCTCGATCTGTGAGCGGATGCCCATCGACGCGCCTTTGCGTCCCAGGCCGGTGTCGCCGATGGCCGGATCGAAGTGGTTGTAGAAGAGCGCGACGAGATTCCGCGTGATCGCCGGATGCTTGGCGAGCGTCTGCTGGATGTAAGCCTCGCTGAGCGCGACGCCGACCTGGCGGAGGTACTTCGCGTACGCGCGCAGCAGGACCACTTCGTCCCAGGCCAGTTCCGCGCCGAGGACGAGACGATTGAATCCGTCGTTCTCCGCGTGACGTGTCCAGACCCGGATGAACGCGGCCTGGAACTTTTCCTTGATCGGCGTGAGATCGTCCTGCATGCCCTCCGCGTCGAGGCTGAAGTCGCGGATCCGCACCGGGAAAGGAGCGCCGTGCGGCAGAACTTCGTACGGAACCTCGGCCAGCACCTTGAGGCCCATGTTCTCGAGGCGCGGCATGATCTCGGACAGCGGCACCGGCGCGCCGGCGTGAATGATCTTGCAGTGGAACTGCCGCGTGTCACTGCGATGACGATAGAGATCGACGACGAGCTCCCCCGTCGCCAGCACATGCTCGATGTGTTTGATGTCGTACAGCGCCGCTTCGGCCGTGAAGCGCTCCGCGTACGCCATCGGGAACGCTTTCATGTAGCGGTGGTGCAGGTCGATACCGACTTCCTCGCCGTGCGACTGCACGAGGGCTTCGAGCAGGCGGTCGGTCCATGTGCGCGCGACTTCGCCGAGGATTGCTTCGACGCGGCGGATGTCGACGTCGGGAATCGCGCCGGCGGTCGTGCGGACTACGAACAAGCCTCGCGCGAGCGCTGAGCCGGTGATGGTGTCGTAAATCTGTGTATCGCGGCCGTTGAATGCTTCTTCGAGCACGACCTTCGCCCGTTCTTTGAACTCGGCGGTGTATCGATCGCGCGGAACAAAGACGTAGCAGGAGACGAAACGCTCGAAGACGTCCTTGCGCGTAAACAGCGCGACGCGCTGGCGCTCCTGCAACAGGAGGATGCCGCGGGCGATGTCGAAGAGGTCTTCGTCGGTGATCTGGAAGAACTCGTCGCGGGGAAAGTTCTCGAGGATGTCGATCAGGGCCTTGCCGTTGTGCGAATGCGGCTCGAGACCGGACCGGTCGAAGACGCGCTTCGCTTTCAACCGCAGCATCGGGATCTCGCGAACGCTGCGGTTGTACGCGGCCGAGGTGAAGATGCCGAGGAAGCGATCTTCGGCGATGAGGTTGCCGTTCACGTCGTAGCGCTTCACGCCGATGCGATCCATCGGCACCGCGCGATGGACGACACTTCGGCTGTTGGCCTTGGTGATGATGATCAGATCTTTGGTGCGCGCGTAGTCGCTGAATTCTTTCGACAGCGGCTGCTTGCCGCGCTCGATCGACTCCGGACGCGTCTCGCGGAGGATGCCCAGGCCCGTTTCAGGCTGGGCGATCAGATAGTCCTTGCCGTCGCGCGTTTCGAATCCGTAGCGGCGGTGTCCGAGGAAGACGAAATTGCCGTCGTCGAGCCATTTGAGGAACTCGCGCGCTTCGGTCACTTCCTCCGCGGGCATGGGCAGCACCGCGCCTTCGAGGTTGGCGATCTCCGCGGCGAGTGCGGCGCGCATCGGACGCCAGTCGGTGACGGCGAGACGAACCTGCCCGAGGATGCGCTCGATCGACGTGCGGATCGACTCGAGCTCGGCGGGCTCGGTCTCCTGATCGATCTCTATGTGCATGTACGACTCGACCACGGCATCCGCGGGAGCGTGGAGCGTGTCGGTGATCTCGACGCGGTTGCCGCTCTCATCGCGACGCGCGCGGATCAGCGGGTGCAGCAGAAGGTGGATCTTGCGCTCGCGGCGGTTGATCTCCGCGGTCACGGAGTCGACGAGGAAAGGCATGTCGTCGTTGACGATCTCGACGACGGTGTGCTCGAGGCCCCAGCCGTTCTTTTCGATGTTCGGATTGAACAGGCGGACCTTGGCGGTGCCGGGAGTGCGCTGCGCGCCGTACTCCCAGAGCGAGAGCGCCCCGCCGATGAGCGTGTCGAAGGAGGTGTAGATGACGTCGTCGGGAGCGACGTGTGCGAAATAACGGCGGACGAAGTGCTCCGCGCTCTGCCCCTGCTCGGGGGGAACGCGCTTTCTCGCCTCGGCCGCAAGCCGGTCGACGAGATCGACCTGGCGTTGTTCTGCGGTGATGGTCATGGCGGGCGATTGAATATCACAGTCCGGAGGGTCCGGCACGCGATCGTAACCTCTGCCGGAGGGGCGCGCCGCTAGGCTTTCGGGCCATGCTCCGGCCGGTGCGAACGATCCTCTGCCTCGTCCTGCTCGCGTTCCCGAATCTGGTTCTCTGCTGATCCCGGGACACGGCGCGCCGATGGCCCGCACGCAGTTCGGCGCCTACCGCCGGGCCTTCGACGCGCTACTCGATTGCACCGCGGAATGCACGGACGGTTGGATCCGCGACGTTCGACCGTTGATGCCGGATTTCGACGCGGCCTTCACGCGGACGCTGATGGCGTATTACGTCGACGTCCTGAAACGATCGAAGCCCTGCGGCGAGTGACGCCGCGCCCAGAATGGGGACTCCGGCCAGCGTTTCTCGATGAGGTAGTAAGCCTGCCTGCGCGCGAGATAGGCCTGGTAATGCTGGGCGACGTCGTTTGCATACATCCGCGCGTGTTCGACGTTGCCGCCGAGCGTGCTCGCGGCGACGCGCGCGGCTTGAATGCCCGAAGCGATGGCGTAGCCGATTCCCATCGAGGAGAGCGGATCGAAGCCGACGGCGGCCTCGCCCGCCGCGACCCAGCCGTCGCCGGCGACCGGATCGAGAATCTGCGAATGCGCCGGCGCGGCAATCGGGCCATGAACGAGCTCCGCGTCGACGATGCGAAGAGGGGTCGGGCGGGTGCCGCCGAGGCGCTCGAGCCAGGCATCGCGCTCGTGCAGATGATGCGTGCGAACGACATCGGCGTCGGTCATGAACGCGACGACGGTGCGGTTCTCCGGGAGATGCGCGGAGTACCACCAGCCGTCTTCGACCG
This sequence comes from uncultured Acidobacteriota bacterium, assembly GCA_963822445.1. Lineage (GTDB taxonomy): Bacteria > Acidobacteriota > Thermoanaerobaculia > Gp7-AA8 > Gp7-AA8 > QHVT01. The sequence goes on from CAWGHO010000001.1 coordinate 947,126, forward strand.
CTTCGACCAGCGTCGCCGTCTGCGTGTCATGGCCACCTTCGAACATGGCCACGAGGCCGGTGAGGTGATCGTCGACGCTCGGGCGAGCGCCTTGGGCACGTGCGAAGGCGGCGTGGCGGCCGGTGGCGTCGATGGTGAAGCGGGCGGGCGGCGCGTTCGTCGTCGATCGCAGGACCGTGCCGCCGCGCGCCTCCACCAACTCCGCGAGCGCGGAGTCGAATCGCGTCCGGTCGAGATGCCACGCGTCGCCGCTGCCCGCAAACAGGAAGTCGCGCGAGACCACATCCGCGCTGCCCCACGCCGCGGCAGTTGCGTACGCGCGGCGCTGGCCCTGATCAGCGAGAACGCTCTCCGCTCCCAGATAGTTGAGCAGCGGGAGCACGCCTGGTGAAACGGTTTCGCCGACCCGCCAGCCGTCATACGACGTGCGCTCGACGACGACCGGCCGCAGTTTCGAGTAGCGCAGCAGCGTCAACGCGGCGGCGGTGCCTGCCGGCCCGCCGCCGATGATAGCTACATCGAATTCAGTCACGCTTGCAATCTTCCGGAGGGACTCCGTTGCACTCCGCGATTTCCTGCTCGTCCTTCATGAACCAGGCGACGGTGAAGTAATTCGTCGGCTGGGCGTACATCGCGTTCGCGGACATCTGATTGATGGAGTGCCCGACCGCAACCGCCGCGGCGACAAACCGGTCGTGATTCCGCTCCTTCTCCACGAAGTACGGATACATCCGCCCCTCGGGCGACTCGTTCTCGTTGACGATGAAGCCCATGTACGACCAGGAGATGACCAGATTGCCGATGTTGTTCGCGCCGCGCGTGTAATAGACCTGGAAGCCGGCCGGAACGCCGGCATCGGCCTGTTCCTTCGGCGTCATCCCGCCGGTGAGCACGTGCATCGGCGCCTGGGGCGGCCACCAGTACGCGTAGTACGTCGGTGGCGTGGGGATGTCGGTCACGGACGTCGCGTTCGGCGCGGGCGGCAGCGGCGGATCGCTGAAGTTGATGTATTCGATCGAGCACTGATAGAAGTCCGACATCCACGGACCGGACATGCGCTTGGTCAGATCGCCGGGCTCGCACCCGTCCTGCACCATCAACCACTGGGGCGGCTTTTCCTTCGGTCCGTACTTCGCGTACCAGGTGCCGGTCTCGTCGCCGAGGGTGCTCAGGCCGTGCTGGCGATACCAAGCCTCGTCCTTGTGAATTTTGATCCGGTACGGCGCCTCCCAGATCACGGGATTGCGCACGGTCCAGGTCACTTCGATGCCCGGTGACATCGGATGGCCGACGCAGTTGCCGATCGACGCGCGATCGAGCGGATGGACGGCGTTCGGCCACGGCTTCGCCGGACCGGTCGTGAACTTCCCTCTCGCCCACTGGCTCATGAGGAAGTACTGCGTGCGGGTCAGGCCCATGTACTTGTCCTGATCCTCGTTGGTGACGGAGTTCGATCCGGAATTGAGCGGGACCATCGGCACGCGGTTGTGGAAGAGCTGCTGATGCGGCTCGGAGAGCTCGCTCTTCGACGAATCGCGGAAGTAGGAGAAGAAGATCTCGCGATTCCTGCGATTGGCCTCGGATGCATCGCGCCCGTTGAAGCGAGGATTGGTGAACGCGATCATCGACTGCACGTTGGCCACCCACAGGTAGTCGCCGATGCGCTCGAGGATCGGCTCCACGTCGCGGTCGTAATTGGCCTGGAAGTTCGGGTTGTAGCCGCCGTAGCGTTCCTGGTCGTACAGATCGGGAACGAGATCGTAGAAACGCGTTCCGACGTCGAAGGCGATGTCGTCGAGCGTGGAGATGCTGCGCAGCTCCGGCGCGTACTTCGGTGAGCCGACGAGAGCCCATGCCGTGAGCACGATCGGCTCGGCCTGCCCTTTCAGTTTCAACTTGCACCACACCGGACCGTCGGCGATGTCGTCGAACCAGGTGTCCGCGCCGGTGTAGGTCGCGATCGGAACCTGTCCGCCAGCGCGCCCAAACCCGCCGCGAACGAGCAGCCGTCCGCTCCTGGCCATCAGGATGTCGCCGAGGGTGTCGATCTCGTAGGGAACGCGCGGGTTCTCGGGATCGATCGGAGGAAACGCGCCGTGCGGGTAGTCGGCCGGAATGGTCTTGCGCGAAAAGTCCGCGCGCTCGCCGGCCCTGCGCACGGTGCGCGGTCCCGGGTCGATGATCAGCTGCTTCTGCCGCTTGCCCTCCCCCTGGATGTACCAGTTGCGAAGGCTGGCATCCTCGGTGGGCGACGGCGGCGTGTCGGGATTCGGGTAGTAATTCGCGTTGTCGGCGACTGCATTCGGATCGCCGGCGAGATACACGTTCCCGATGAAACCGGCGTTGTTGTACCAGACCGCTTTCTTGTTCGCGAGATGCACGGTCCATTCGATGGATTCGACGTCGCCGTCGTTCAGCGTGACTTCGCGGCCGGGATCGTTCGGGTCATTCGAGTCGAATGCGAACACGCGAAACTGCGCGGCCTGGCGCTTGATCCGCCCTTCCTCGTCCTTGAACTTCTTCGTGAAGACCGGCCGCCCGCCTTCGATCTTCGGCGTGCCGTCGGCCGTGCATTCGATGGGCAGTCCGCCGATGGTCTCCGGCTCGAGATAGAACTGATCGGGACTGTTGCCGAGCCGGGCCACCCCGATGGCGGGATGAACGGCGTAACGCGTCGGACCTTTTTTCTTCGGACGCTTCGCCGGTTGCTGCGCCGCGATCTCCGCGGCCGCCGCTGCTGCGACAGACGTAACGGTGATGAACTTACGCCGGGTCCACTTGGCCATCTTTCACCTCACCCCGCGCCGCGTCAGCTGAACCGGCGCAGATAAATGACACCGAGGATGCCGAGTGCCGCCGCCATCAGACACTGACCGGCGAACGACAGGCTTGGGACAAAGGGAGCGCCGGCGTCCGCGACGACGAACGTGCCGCTTCGATCGAACGAGTCATCGAGGTAGACCTCGTATGTGTACGTTCCGGCCGGAAGGAAGCCGGCGTCAAGCGTCGTCCGAACGGTAATCGGCGGAATGAGGATGCACGACGATGGAACATCGATCCGAATCACGTTCCCCGTTCGGGTCATCGTCACGTTCGCGCAGGGATGAAGAGAATCCACGTGGATGAGCACACGCGACTGGGTGGTGGGCGATGCCGGCTCGATCGTCACCGCGATGACCTGCGCTGACAACGAGGCAGTCCAGGCGAGCATCAACGCGAGTGCGAGCGTCCTGATCATCATTTCTTTCCGAACCTTTCGCCGAAATAATCGCCGGGCTTCCACTTCGGCCGCTCCGCGCGATTCGCGAGCGCGAAACCGAGACGGAAATCGAATTCTGCGAGGAGCAGCGCCGCCGAATAATCGATTCGCTGTTGCAGGTCATCGCCGGGCGCGTGATAGCGCGTGCGCAGCCACTCCTTGTGCAGCTTCGGCAGATCGATGTTCGGATCTGCGGCTTTGTAGCCGGGATCGACGTACAGCGCGGGGATGCCCCGCCTCACGAACGGATACTGGTCGCTCCGAACGAACACCACTTCCTCGGGGAACGGATCGGGCGACAGCTCGACGTTCATCTCCCGCGCGACTTCGCGGGCCACGTCGCCGATCTCGTTCGTCTCGATGCCGATCGGGATGAGGTCCGTCGTGCGCGCGATCATCACCAGCATGTCGATGTTGATGTTGCCGATGATCGACTCGAACGGAACGGTGGGGTTGTTCGCGAAGTAGTCGGCGCCTCGCAGACCCTTTTCTTCTCCGGTCGTCGCCAGGAACACGATCGACCGCTTCGGTTTCTCGGGCAGTTCCGCGAAGGCGCGAGCGATCTCCAGCAGGACCGCGGTACCGGAGGCATTGTCGAAGGCGCCGTTGTTGATCCTGTCGCCATTCACCGGCTCGGTGATGCCGATGTGATCGAGGTGCGCGGAGTAAACGAGATATTCGTCGCGCAGCTTCGGATCGGAGCCGCGCACGACGCCGACGACGTTCGGACTGGTCAGCGGGCGATGCTTGCTGAGGAGATGAATCCGCGCGCGGGTCCGCAAAGACTTCGGCTTCGGCGTCCCTTTCTCCTGCGCCGCGAAGATCGCATCCGCGTCTTTGCCGAGGAGATTGCGTGTCGCGTCGAGGCTGATCGTGACGTTGCTACTGAGGCGAGGGTCGACGCCCTGCAGCGTTTCATCGGCACGGCGCCAGTGCATCGATCCCAGTCGCGCGCCGCGCGTTCTGCGCGGCCACGGCGAGCGCAAATCCTCGGTCGGCGTGGTGAGAAAAATCAGGCCCTTCGCGCCATGTGCGGCCGCGGTCTCGACCTTGTTCAGACTGGAGCTGTAGTGCGCGCGGAGCGCGTTCGGGAACGACGACGGCGCGCCGGAGAGGATCGCCACGATCTTCCCTTTCGCATCGATGCTTCCGTAGTCGTCGTGCTTCTTTTCCGGCGCGGTCACGCCGAAACCGGCGAAGACCACTTCCCCTTCGATGACCTTGTCCGCGCTGAGCGGATCGCCGGAGGAGGTGAAGCCGTCGAAAATGCGCAGCGTCACCGGTGCTTCGCCGGCGCGGGTGAAGGTGACCGTCGAGTCGGCGCTGGCGATCGTCTCGCGGAGCGGCACTTCCTGATACCAGTCGCCGTTTACACCGGGCTCCACGCCCGCGATCTCGAACTGCGCCGCGACGTATTCCGCGGCGATGCGATAACCGCGAGTCCCTGTCGCGCGGCCCTCGAGGAGATCGCTCGCGAGGAAGGTCATGTGCGCACGAATGGCCTCCGTGCGCGCGACCGTTGTCGAAGCGACGAGCGCGAGGACCAGAAACAGATTCATCGCGTGTAAGCCTGATAGAACCCGATCCCGCGTTCGGCGAGGCGTTTGAGCGGCGCGTTCGGCGCGTAACGCGGGCCGACTTTCGAGGAAAGCTCATCGAGCCGCGCCAGGATGTACGGCACGCCCAGCGCGTCGGCGTAACGCAGCAGGCCGCCGCGGAACGGCGGGAAGCCGGTGCCCATGATCATGGCCAGATCGAGCTCCGCCGCGGACGCGACGATCTTCTCCTCGAGAATGAGCGAGGCCTCGTTGATCATCGCCAGCACCATCCGCTCGACGACCGCCTTGTCCTCAGCAGGCTTCGGCGAGCGCACGCCGATCACTTTGTAGACCGACGAATCGGGCTCTTTGCGCTTCCCGTTCTCGTAGACGTACAACCCTTTGCCGTTCTTCTTGCCGTGCCGTCCATCGGCGTACAGCTTCTCAACGACCGTCGATTTCTGCATCCGCGCGCCGAACGCCTCGGTGAGAATGCCCGCGACTTTCGCGGCCACATCGATTCCGACCTCGTCGAGCAGCGCCAGAGGTCCCATCGGCATCCCGAAATCGACCATCGCTTTGTCGATCGATTCGATGGAATTGCCTTCTTCGAGGAGGAACCCTGACTCGTTCATGTACGGGCCGAGGATGCGATTGACGACGAAACCGGGACCGTCGTTGCAGTAGACGACGGTCTTGCCGAGCTTGCGGGCGAAGTTCGCGACGGTGGCCATGGCGACGTCGGACGTCTTTTCGCCGCGGATCACTTCGACGAGCGGCATGCTTGTCGACGGGATTGAAGAAGTGCATCCCGACCACGTTCTCGGGATGCTTCGCCTTGCGCGGCGATCTGGGTGATGGGAATCGTCGAGGTATTCGTGCCGAAGATCGCGCCCGGCTTGGCCAGCGCTTCGAACTCCGCGAGCACCTGCTGCTTGATCTTGAGATTCTCGACGACGGCTTCGATGACCAGGTCGGCGCGCGGGAAGCCGCTCCAGTCGGTCGTGCCGGTGATGCGCGCGAGCTTGCGCTGCATCTCGCCGCGAGTCATGCGCCGTCGCTCGACCTTCTTCTTCCAGATCTTCGCGCGGCTTTCATCCCGCCGCCGATGGCGTTCCAGGCGATGTCGCGCATGCGCACTTCGGCGTCGGTCTTGTCGGCGACGATCTGGGCGATGCCGCCGCCCATGACGCCCGCGCCGAGGACTCCGACGATCTGCGACGTCTTTCGGCTTCGCGGCGACGGGGTCTTTCTTCGACTCTTCCATGAGAAAGAAGAGCTGCACGAGATTGCTGGGCCACGTCGTTGCTGACCAGCGACGCCGCTTCATCGGCCTCGCGCAACATGCCCCGTCTCGACGCCGGCGGACATCGCGTAATCCATCACCTCGATCGCCTTGAGCGGCGCCGGGTAATGACCTTTGCGTCTGCGCGAGCACCGCCTTGCGAGCCTTGGAGAAGATCAGGTTGCGCGCGAGCGGGTTGCCTTCGATGTAGAACTTCGTACGGCCCGGGACGCTGGCGCTTCCCTTTGTCCGGCGTACTTTTTCGCGATCGTCGAGCAGGATCCCTGACTCGACGATCGTCATCGACGAGACCGACTCTCTTCGCGCGTTTCCCGTCAAGGGCTTTGCCGTTGAGGATGATGTCGAGCGCGGCCGGAAGGCCGATCAGATCGGGGCAATTTGCTGGTCCCGCCCCACGCCGGAAAGATCCCCAGCTTCACCTCGGGCAATCCGATCGAAGTCCGCGGCGAATCCGAGGCAACGCGCCAGTCGCAGCTCAGCGCGAGCTCGCAGCCGCCGCCGAGGCAGACGCCTTCGATCGCGGCGACAGTGACCTGCGGCAGCTTCGCCAGCTTCGTGAACGTCTGCTGGCCGAGGAGGACGTAGGCCTTGGCCTGTTCGGCGACCGCTGACGGTCGTGAACTCGCTCACGTCCGCGCCGGCGATGTAGATGCCGGGCTTGCGCGAGGCGATGATCAGTTTCTTCAGATCGCTCGAGCGCGAAGTGGTCGAGCACCGCCGAAAACTCGCGCAGAACATTCGAACGAGAACTTGTTCACCTTCTCGCCCGGGAAGATCGAACCAGAGAATGGCCAGATCACCCTGGCGCTCGATGTCGAATGCGCTCACGCCCGTCGGGCGGAGAGGTCCGCTGCAGCAGAGGTCATGACAGTTTCCACCGAGTTTTCGTCAGCGTAGAGCTGATCGATGACGCTCTTGTATTTCTTGTCGATGTTCTTCCGTTTGACCTTCAGCGACGGCGTGATCTCGTCGTCTTCGATGCGTGAAGTCGCGCGGGAGCAGCGCGAAGCGGCGGATCTTCTCCTGCCGGTCGAGGTTCTGATTGAAGCGGTCGATCTCGCCCTGGATGAGTGCCTTGCGACGCCGTCGTGCTTGACCAGCTCTTCGTTCGATTTCGCGTGGATGCCGAGGGCCTCGGCCGTCGCGCTGCAGCTTCTCGAAGTTCGGAACGATCAGCGCGGAGAGGTACTTGCGGCGGTCGCCGATCAGCACCGGCGTGCCGACGTACGGTGAGCTCTTGAGCAACGCTTCGAGCGGCTGCGGCGCGATGTTCTTGCCGTAGGCGTTGATGATGATGTCTTTCTTGCGGTCGGTGATCTTGAGGAAGCCGTCGCTTGTCGATCTCGCCGATGTCGCCGGTGTGGAACCAGCCTTCCGGATCGATGGCCTGGGCGGTGGATTCGGGGTTGTTCCAGTAGCCCTGCATGATGTGCGGGCCGCGCGAGAGGATCTCGCCGTCCGCGGCGATCTTCACTTCGATGCCCTGGATGATCGGACCGACGCGTGCCGAGGCGCCGCCGCTTCGGGACGGTTGACGGCGATGACCGGCGAGGTCTCGGTGAGTCCGTAGCCTTCGAGGATCTCCACGCCCGCGCCGATGAAGAACGCGGCGAGTTCTGCGGAGAGCGGCGCGCCGCCGGAGACGACGTACTTCACGTTGCCGCCGAGGCGGGCGATGATCTTGCGAGAAGACCAGCTTGTCGGCGATGGCGGATTTGACCTTCAGGCCGAGGCTCATCGGCTTTCCTTCGATCCGATGTACGGCAACCGCTCCTCGGCCACTTTCAGCGCCCAATGGAAGATTTTCTGGCGCGCCGGCGGGCGCGGCGGCGACGTTGTCCATGCACGCGCGAGCGCATCTTCTCGAAGAGGCGGGGCACGGCCGCGAAGAACTGCGGCTTCACTTCCTGAAGGTTGTCCGCGACCTTGGTGACGTTCTCCGCGTACGCGATACAGCCGCCTTTGTAGAGGTAGAGGAAATCGACCATCCGCTCGAGGATGTGCGAGAGCGGAAGGATCGACAGAGCGACGTCGCCGGCCTGGAACGGAACGAATTCGCGCACGGCCATCACGTTGCTGGTGATGTTGCCGTGCGTGAGCATCGCGCCCTTCGGATTGCCGGTCGTGCCGGATGTGTAGACGAGCGTGGCCAGATCGTCGGGTTTGCGGCGTCGCGCGCGAGGTCTCGAACCAGGTCGTGCCATGGGACTCCTCGAGCTTGCGCCCGCGATCGACGACTTCCTTGAACGTCAGCACGCCCTCGGGTTGCGGTGAAGGCGCGTCGCAGACGATGACGTTGTTGAGCGTGGGGACGTGCGAGCGGATCTCCAGGACCTTGTCGAGCTGCTCCTGATTCGAACAGATGACCGCCACGGTTCCGGCGTCGTTGAGGATGTATTCGATCTGCCAGCCGAGCAGGGTCGGGTAGACCGGAACGGTGATCGCGCCGAAGCGGAGAGGATGGCGAAGTCGCCCATCGTCCACTCGGGACGGTTCTCGGAGAGGATGGCCACGCGGTCGCCGCGCTTTACGCCCAGATCGTTGAGCGCCGGTCGAAAGCCAGCGGACGGTGTCACGGAACTCCGGGAACGGTGACGTCGGCCCACCGCTGCCGCTCTTGTACTTCATGATCGCGGGACGATCGATGGAGCACGTGACGTCGTAGATGTCCGTTGAGCGTTTTGGGTTCCTGCATGCGTCCCCCTGCCCGATTTCGGTTGAAGCGGGGGGATCATACCCGGTCCGTCGGCACCTCGCGCTAGGCGACCTTGATCCACTTCCAGAGCTCGGGAATCGTCGGCCGCTTGCCGTACGACAGGATGCCCACCCGGAAGATCTTCGCGGTGACCCAGAAGAAAACGAAGATCGTGGCGATGGAGACGACGATCGTCACGAGCACGTGCCATAAAGGCGGCTCGGTGACGAGCAATGCGGACGAACATGGTCATCGGCCCGAAGACCGGCGATAACGAGAACGCGACGGCGAACGGTGCATCTGGATTGAGGACGATCGGCATCATGAGGATCCAGGGCATCATCATGACGATCATGATCGGTCCGATGAACTGCTGGGCCTCGCGCTCGGTGTTGCAAGCCGCGCCGGCGATCGCGTAGACGCAGACGTAGGTCAGGTAGCCGAGGACGTAGAACAGGAGGAAGTAGACGAACACCATCGGCCGGACGAACTGCCCGATGTTGATGTCCGCGACGGCGATCACGGCCGCGCCGAATGCGCCGACCAGGCCCATCATCGTCAGCCAGACGAAGACCTGGGTCAGGCCTGCCAACGCGAGCCCGAGGATTTTTCCGATGAGCAGCTCGCGCGGCGACATCGAGGAAATCAGCACCTCGACCACGCGGTCCGCTTTCTCCTGGACGATGCCGCGCATGATGTCCTGGCCGTAGATCAGCGTCGGCAGCACCAGCAACGCTCCGAACAGGAAGGCGAGGATGAAATTCAGCTCTCCGCCCTTTTTCTGTTCGCCGCTGCGCGAGAGCTGGACTCCGTTGACGGGGACGTCCTGCATGAGGTCATCGATGATGTCGGGGTTCATCCCCTTCTGGGTAAGGCGCAGACGCTGAATGGCTTTGTTGGCCATGCGCTGCAGACGTTCCTGCACGATCAACTCGGTGGCGGAGCGGCTGTAGTACGTGAACCGCGCGGTCTGGTTGTCGGTGAGGGCCGTCGGCGGAATGGCGAAAACGCCTTCCAGCTTGTCCGATGCGTCTTTGTCGGCGGCGAGACGGGTAAGGTAGGACTTGTTGCCGGTCTCCAGGTCTTTCCCGGAGAAATCAATGTATTCGAGATGCAGCTGGGTGGGCAGGTCGGGACCGCGACGGCGGCCGCTGAGGGCCTTCTGCGCTTCCTGCTGCACGTCCGATTTCTCCGGTTTCTCGTCTTCGGACGGCTTGGTGAAGGCATCCCGCAGTTTGCCGGTGCCGTCGAGGATGGCGATGCGCTTCTGGCCCATTCCCTTGGCCATGATCAGGCCGGGCACGATCATCAGGCCGGCCATGAGGAACGGGAAGATGAGCGTCATGATGATGAAGCTCTTCTTGCGAACGGTCTGCAGGTACTCGCGCTTGAGCACGGCGAACATCTTGTTCATACGGCCACCTCTTCGCTCGCGAGCGTTTCCGCTCCCGACTTTGTCGATGAAGATTTCCTCGAGAGAGGGGGCGGCGATCTCGAACTTGCGGATGCGCACGCGGGACATGCAGGCCTCGAGGATCGCCTGCGGATCGCCTCCTTCGACGAGGCTGAGCTCCGCGCCGTGACCGACGATGGAGGCCTTCTGCACGTTCGGGAGGTCGCTGATGAACGCGCCGTCGCCGTCGAAGTCGATGTGGAGGGTGTTCTTCCCGAAGGACCCCTTGACCTGATCGAGGCTGCCTTCGAGCACGACCTTGCCGCGATGGATGAGGATGATCTCGTCGGCCATGCGCTCGGCCTCGCCCATCATGTGGGTGGAGAGGAGGATGGTCTTGCCCTCCTGCCGGAGATCGCGCAGGAGATTGCGGACGAGGACCATGTTGACGGGATCGAGTCCGGACTGGGGCTCGTCGAGGATGATCAGGTCGGGGTCGTGGAGCAGGGTGCCGATGAGCTGGATCTTCTGCTGGTTGCCCTTGGACAGCTCTTCGACCTTGGCGTCGCGTTTCTCAGTGAGCTCGAAGCGCTCCAGCCAGTAGTCGATCTTGGGCCGCACGTCGGCGCCGCGCTTGTCTTTGATGGCCGCGAGGAAGACCAGCAGCTCGACGACTTTCATCTGCCGGTACAGCCCGCGCTCTTCGGGCAGGTAGCCGATGCGGTCGCGGAACGCGTTCGCCGCTTGCCTCACCAGCCAGCCACTGGATCTGACCCGAGTCCGGCATGAAGATGCCGGTGATCATGCGGATGGTCGTGGTCTTCCCGGCGCCATTCCGGCCGAGGAGGCCGGTGATGGTGCCTTTCCGGACGGTGAACGAAACCCCATCCACCGCCCGGACATCCCCAAACGTCTTCCGAACATCCCGAACCGCCAAAATATCGGCCATACCCATCCTTTGCGAAGCGACGGGTATTGTACGAGGGCGGGGGCCGGGGGTTTAGGGTCGGGGGGGCTGGGGCAGCGTGTCGTTCGTTGAGATACCGAAGAACTTCTGGAGATGCTTGACGATCTTGACGATCTTTGCAGGAAGGTCCTGTCCCCGATCATCGCGCGGACCGGCGGCGGCTGTGGGCCCCGCGGTTAGAGAAAGAACGACCGTAAAGACAAAAGCAGCAGCTACTCGTCGAGAAAATGACTTCATACGCCCTCCTGCGGATGGTTAAGCGGGTCGGAGGGCGCGCCCTTGCTGTAGGTGTGACGCAGCGCGTCAAATCCCTACCTCAAAGGTTGCGATTTTCCGCGATCAGGCCGGCGGAGGAGGCGCGAAGAGGAGGTTCGGTTGCTGGGGTAAGCGAGTCAGATACTCGCGGACGTGCCGAACCAGCTTCGGAGTGGCGGATCGGTTGTGAGCTGCCTCTTTCATCAACGCTAACGCGGTGAGGGCGTGGGCGGTGTACGCCAAACCCTCTGCCTCGAGCAGTTGGATGGCAGTGCGGCAAATACTCTCTACGCTCTCAAAGTCGGCTTTGTGCGCGAGGAGGAGCTCGGCACGCTCCAGAGCCGCCTCGGTTGCCGAGCCGGCCATTCCGAAAGAGATGAATTCGGCTGCGATCGATTCGAGGCGCCGAATGGACTCCTCGGCCTGCCCCTCACTTCCCAGCATCGAGGCGATGTTCCATCTTGCTCGCGTCGCCGCTGGCTGATCTCCGATCAGTTCGAAGAGATCCGACGCAGCTTGTTGATATTGCATCGCCGCTGTCGTCCTACCCAGCCGGAAATTGCAGTAGCCGAGGTTCCCGAGGATCATCGCGTGAACGCGAGTGTTGCCAGTGCTTCGGACGACGGTCTCCAACGACGTCAACACATCATGGGCGGACGAGAACTCGCCGCGGCTGAATTGGAGATTTACTTCCGCGAGTCGCGCTGAGATCTGTCGCGATACGTCACCGAATCTCTCGAAAACGCTGGCGCTCTCCCGCGCGTGACTCAAGGCGGAGGGGTACTGTTCGAGTTCTCGCTCGACGACGGCGTGGACAATCCCGAGACGGCTCATGTCGTAATCGGCAATGGCGCAAAGAGCGAAATGGTGGTCGGCGCGGGTGAGAGCTCTTTCGGCCTCCTGATATCGGCCACCGTAAAACAGCGCATACGCCCTCTCCCGCCACGCCGCCCCGCGTAACCGGGCGACTGTGTCGGAACGATAGCTCGTTGGCTCGAGTTGCTCGGCGATGTTGGTCGCCAGAGCGGTGATCTCCGCGGCGTCGGCCGGCATCGTGTCGAGAGCGCGATCGGTCGCGGCAATCAACCCCCTCACCACCCCCGCCGTCCGCCACTGCGGGTGCGCGGCCAGGTTCGCCATCCACGTCTCGCGCGGACCAGCGAGCAGCTCGGCCAGGTATCCCTGGGCGGCGGCGTCTTCGGCGGCCATGGTGTCGGCGAAGGCGCGGAGGGTGGCGATCGTGTTGGGGTTCGGGGCGGTGCTTACTTCGCGCTGGTTCCAGGTCGCGGCGTCGCGCAGGGCGGTGGTGACCATGCGGAAGTCTTCCAGGCGCTCGGCGCACTCGCCGCAGGCGGCCAGGTGGGGATCGGAATCCATCACCGGCGCGCCGAGCATCGTCACCAGAGCGTCTTCGTCGTAGTGCCGCTCGACCATCACTTCTTCACCGCCGTGATGTTCATGTAGATCTCACGGACGCGCTTGAGGCAGTTGTGGATCAGCTTCTCCGCGTAGCGGTTTGTCGTCTCCAGCTCGCGGGCCACGTCGGCGGCCGAACGGCCTTCGAAGTAGTGCAGCCAGAGCGTCTCGCGGCAGCGGGGCTGGAGGTAATCCAGCGCCTGGCGGATGGTCATGCGACGCGCGTACTCGTCCGCCAGCCCCTGTGAGCCCGGATCGCAGTGATCGTTGAAATCCTCAGGCAACGACTCCGTCCGCCCCGATGCGCGCCAGTAGTGACGGCTGGCGTTGCACATCGCGGCGACCAGCCACGCCCGCACGTTGTCGATCTTCGTGCCCGTCTGCAGGAAGGAGAGGAACACTTCCTGGATCAGATTCTCGGCGTCGGTGTCGGGGATGCGGAACTTGCGGCAGGCGACATAGAGCAGCAGATTGCGGTGCTCGATGTACAGCTTCTCCACGTCATCGCCCGCCGTCGGAACCGGCGCCGGCACCGTTGCCGGAGCGGCCGCGACCGGTGGAGTGGGTTCAGACTTCGGCTGCGCCTTCTTCCCGTTCTTACGGGAAGCGGCTGGCGTCACATCGCTCGTGTTCTGTTCAAGCACGGCGGCGCTCTCCTCGCCTTCCTGTTCCGCGGACCGATGCACTCTTGTGGACTTTAGACCCATGTCACGTTACCACGTTTCTTCCGTGGGGGCTGAGCTTCCGTAGTGAAAGCCTTACCTCCCGCGACCTCTTGTGGACGAGTGAAGCCTACCGCAATTACTCAGATTTTCCGGATGTATGGAGATCATCGCACGAACCGGGTCTTCGATGCTATCCTCCGCCGCCGATGAGCGCCGATCAGACCCGCCGGCTCGTCGACGAAACCTGGTCCTCGTCGATCGTGCCCACCCTCGAGCAGTACATCCGCATTCCCAACCAATCTCCCCTCTTCGATCCGGACTGGAAACGCAACGGCCATATGGATCGCGCCGTCGCGCTCGCCAGGAGCTGGGTCGAGCAGCAGGGCATCGCCGGTCTGACGCTCGAAGTCCACGAGCTCGGTGATCGCACTCCATTGATCTACATGGAGATCGAGGGCGACGATTCCTCGACCGTCCTCATGTACGGCCATCTCGACAAACAGCCGGCCATGGTCGGCTGGGAAGAAGGCCTCGGACCCTGGACGCCCGTCCTGCGCGACGGCAAGCTCTTCGGCCGCGGCGGCGCGGACGACGGCTACGCGATCTTCGCCACCATCGCCTCGATCAAAACACTGCAGCAGCAGAAGCTCCCCCACTCGCGCATCGTCGTGATGATCGAGTGCTGCGAGGAAAGCGGCTCGGTCGACCTGCCCGCGTACATCGATCTTCTCGCCGACCGCATCGGCACGCCGCGCCTGGTCATCTGTCTCGATTCCGGCTGCGGCAACTACGACCAGCTCTGGATGACGACCTCGCTCCGCGGATCGATCGTCGGCAACCTCAACGTCGAAGTCCTGACCGAAGGCGTTCACTCCGGCGATGCGTCCGGCATCGTGCCTTCCAGTTTTCGCATGATCCGGATGATCCTCGATCGCCTCGAAGACGCGAAGACCGGCCAGATCATCCCGGACTGGCTCCACGTCGAAGTGCCCGCCGACCGTCTCGAGGAAGCGAAAGCAACCGCGAAGGTACTCGGCGACGAGGTCTGGTCGAAGTTCCCCTTCATCGGCGACATGCAGCCGGTCAGCAAGGACCCGCTGGAGCTGCTCCTGAACCGCACCTGGCGGCCCGCGCTGTCCTACATCGGCCAGGCCGGACTGCCCGACCTCGTCCAGGGTGGCAATGTGCTCCGGCCGAAGACGTCGATCAAGCTTTCCCTGCGCATCCCGCCGTCACTCGATGCGACCGACATCGACCGCAAGCTGAAAGAGCTGCTCGAAAGCGATCCGCCCTACGGTGCGAAGGTCTGGTTCGAGCCGGAAAAGGGCGGCGGCGGATGGGTAGCGCCGAAGGTCGCGCCGTGGCTCGAGGAAGCGGTGGAGCGCGCATCGCAGACCTGCTTCGGCAAGGGCGCGATGACGTTCGGCGAAGGTGGCTCGATTCCGTTCATGGGAATGCTCGGCACGCGCTTCCCGACCGCGCAGTTCCTCATCACCGGCGTCCTCGGCCCGCACAGCAACGCCCATGGCCCGAACGAGTTCCTCGACATCGAGTACGCCAAGGGACTCACCGCGTGCGTGACGCAGGTGCTCTCGGCCGAACGCGCCAGCGCCTAGGCGTGCTTTCCCGTGTACCGCTTCTCCCCCGCCTCGACGCGAATCGGTAGCCGGTTCTGCGGCGGCGGCAGCGGGCAGGTCGCGAACGGCGTGAACACGCACGGCGGGTTGTAGGCCTTGTTGAAGTCGATGATGACCTTGCCGTCGGTACCCGGCTTCTTCGCGTACAGATAGCGGCCCGCCTCGTACGTCGAGTCCTTGCTCGTCTCGTCCTTGAAGATGATGAAGAACTCGTCCCCCTCGATGATCGGATCGATGCGGTACTCCTTGCCGTCGATCTCGAACACCAGCGCTCCCGGCGCGATGTTGTTGGTCGTCATCCCCGTCACGTCCGTGATCGGGACCTGTTTCGGCGGGTGATAGGCCTCCAGCCGCGCCTCCACGCGCCACTTCGGATCGATCGGGAAATACTCGAGACCCTTGAAGTTCAGCCGCGTCGGCGCCTCCGAATCCTTGATCCGCAGCCCGAAGCGGTCGCCGCGTTTGATCACGTTGAACTGCTTCGTGCCCATGCGGACGATCGTCGGACCACCTTCGTCCGCGTCTGCCAGCAGTTTCACCGATCCACTGACCGGCGCCCCTTCGATCTGCGCATCCTCGGACGGGTTGAACGTAACCTGGCCGCCGTTCAGCGAGACCGTGCCGGCAGGTGCCTTGTTGTCCCCCTCCTTCAGCCAGTCCAGCCCGACCAAAGTCAGCCAGCTGTCTTCCTTCTTCAGCCGCTCCGCCCGGTCGGTCTGCCACTTCCGGATCTCATCCTGATGGCTCGTATCGGGCGCCGAAGCGGTCGTGTCAGCTGCTTTCTCCACCACCTGTTCCTGCTTGCAGGCCACGACTAGCAAAAGAAGGAGCAGCGCCGACAGTCGTCTCATGGCGGGTAGCATACGTGAGGGTGGTTTCTCTTTCGCCAACAGACGTGTCAAAAGAAACGTGGCCGAAGTCGCCTCTTTTCCAACAGCCGAGCCGGAGCGTGCGAACGTGAGCACGCCCGGGCCGTGGGACGAGGAACGGATGCTGCTCGCGGCCATCCGCGCGGGAGATCAGGTGGCCGCAGAAGAACTGGTCGACCGGACTTACTCGGCCGTGTTCGCTTCGATCTTCCGGCTGTGCGGCGACAGCGACCTCGCCGCGGACCTGACCCAGGAGACATACCAGAAAGCATGGGGTGCATTGCCCGGCTTCGACGGCCGATCGCAACTCTTCACGTGGCTTTACCGTATCGCCTACACGACATTTCTGAACTACATCCGCCGCCCGCGGCGGATGACGTCGCTCGATGAACCGGACTCGTTCGAACCAAGGGACGAAACGCCGTCGGCCGACGCAGTGTTGATGCAACAGGAGGAGGCCGAGAACCTCCGCGAGGCAGTGATGAAGCTCCCCGAAGACCTGCGATTCACGGTGACCGCGCACTTCTGGGGAGGGCTGCCTGTGAAAGAGATTGCGAGGATCGAGAACATCACCACGGTGGCCATCCGCAAACGGCTGCACAAGGCTTTCTCGCTTCTCGAGTCGACGCTCGGCGAGGACGTCCCATGAATACGAAACGCAAAGCTGATCTCCAGCGGCGACTGTCGCTGGCTCCGGTGCCGAGGCCGCCCGCGGACCTGGCTGACCGGATCAAGTCCGATATCCCGGAGTATCTGCGTCCGGAAACCGACCGCCGCCGCCTGACGCGCTCCGTCGCGTTCAACATGCGCGTCGCGGCGTCGATCCTGGTCGTCATCTCGTCCGTCATCGCCGCGATCTACCTCCTCGGACCGGAGGAGGAGATGATGCGGATGTCCCCCACTCCGCAGGCCGCAGCCGTTGCCGACAACAAGAGTCTCGTCGGAACTGACGAACTGCAGGTCGAGATCGCGCAGCAGGCGGCTCCGCCGGCGGAGGCGGTGCGTCTTGCCGATGCGCCCGCCTCACTCGATGCGGCTTCGCCTGAGAGTGAAGTCGTCGAGCGCACCGGTTCGCGCCGCAAGGAAGAAGATCGTCGGACCGACGGCGTCGAGTACGGCGTAGTCGGCGGCGTCGCCGGCGGTGTGGTCGGCGGGATGGTGGGCGGAGTCGTCGCGAATACGACCACCGCCGTCGCCGCGGCGCCAGCGCCGCCCGCCGATTTTGTTTCCGAGGTTGCAGTTGCTCCTGCGCCGGTGCTGGCTGCGCCACCACCGACCGTCTCGGAGAGCATCAGCGTCCAGGCCGCGGCGCCAAGAATCGAGCAGCGCACGGCCAAGACGTCCGCCTCCTTCGTTCGCGAGGCTCACGCCGCGGATCTCGCCTTGGGCCCTCCGTCGAGCGTCTTCGGCATCTCCATCGATGAAGGCGTCTTCCATCGCATCAAGGAGACGCTCGAAAAGAACCAGCGGCCCACCGCGGCCGCGGTGAACGTCGAGGCCATCATCAACTACTTCGCCGGCGGACCGGTGAAGCCGCCCCGCCGCGGTGTGAAGCTCGAGGTCGAAGGCTCCCCTTCGCCGGTCGGCGGCGTCGGTGCGCGCGGCGGATACCTTCGCTTCACCATCGACACCCCCGTTGCGGAATCGCAGTTGCCGGTCGCGTCGAATGCGAAGCTCGAGATCGAATTGAACAGCAAGGTCGTCGAGAGCGCGTCGCCGGTCGGCGACTCCGCGATTACCGCTCCGGAATCCGCGCTGCGGCACAACCTGTCGGTCACCGGTCTCTACCACCTGACACTCAAGCCGAACCTGCGCACGACCGATCGCGTGGCCACCGTCCGCCTGCACTACACGACGGTGGGCGACGGCAAGCCGCAGTCGCTCGAGAAGACGGTTTACGTTCGCGACTTCGTGAAACTCTGGACGAAAGCCTCGCGTCGCCATCGCGTGGCCTCGCTCGGCGCGGTCTGGGCGGAATCGCTCAGAGCGGCGTCGCCGGCGCCGGAAGTCGTGAAGCGTGCGGAAGAGCTCGCGACACAGGATCCGGGCGACGAGCGCGCGCAGGAGCTGGCGACAGCGGCAAGTGCTTCGTCGAAGCTACCCGCGAGCAGCTTCTGAGTCAGCGTCGCGGGTCGCGCTTCTTGCCGCCGCCGAAGTTGCGCACCGACTGAAAGTGGACGTTGAAGTAGTTCGC
Organism: uncultured Acidobacteriota bacterium; assembly: GCA_963822445.1. GTDB lineage: Bacteria > Acidobacteriota > Thermoanaerobaculia > Gp7-AA8 > Gp7-AA8 > QHVT01. The sequence continues at coordinate 965,320 of CAWGHO010000001.1, forward strand.
GGCAGCGCGAAGCGCGTTCGCCACGACTCCCTCATCCTTCGCCGGGATGTTCTCGATTGCCAGCCTCATGTGCGGCGGAAGCTTGCTCCGGCACCGGCGGCAGAGAGCATTCCCGACAGTCTTTTCCAGATCGCAGCGCGGGCAGCTCTTCTTCTTTGCCAAGCCGTTGACTTGATCTTTGGTGAGCATCGATTCGTTGGTTATTGTGACACAATCCGCCGCCGCAAAAAGCGGAGGAGCCATGAAGGGTCAGCGAGTCGAATTTCCATCCAATGCTCATACGTGTCAGGGCTACTTTTCGTCGCCCCCCACCGGTACCGGTCCGGCTGTGGTCGTCATTCAGGAGTGGTGGGGCCTGGTGCCGCACATCGAGGATGTCGTCGACCGTTTCGCCGCTGACGGCTTCGTGACCATTGCGCCCGATCTCTTCCACGGCAAGACCACCAAGTCCCCCGACGACGCGGGCAAGATGCTGATGGAGCTCGACGTCGAGCGCGCTCACAAGGAGATCGCCGGGGCGGCCGACTTCGTCCTGGGCCGCCCCGAATGCACGTCGGAGAAGTTCGGGGTCGTCGGTTTCTGCATGGGCGGCGCGCTCGCGCAGTACGAGGCGACGCTCAACCCGAAGGTCGGCGCGGCCGTGAGCTTCTACGGCGGATTCAAGAAGGTGCCGCTCGACTGGGCGAACCTCAACGCGCCGCTGCTTTTGATCTACGGCGAGAACGACAGCGGCGTGCCCGCGTCGCAGGGCATCGAGCTGCAGAAGAAGCTGCGCGAGATGGGCAAGACGGTCGACGCCGTCGTTTACTCAGGCGCCAATCACGCGTTCTTCAACGACTCTCGGTCCGAGGTTTACAACGCTGATGCGGCGGCCGACGCGTGGCGGCGGACGATCGAGCTGTTCCGGCGCAGTCTGTGATTCGCACTGCGGCGTTCGTCGCTCTGCTGCTGTTCTGCCTCACCCCCTGGTGCTCGCCGCCGATCGCCCTGGCCCTCGGCCTCGCTTTCGCGTTGACCGTCGGCAGTCCGTTCAAGACTTCGAAGGCGACGAAGATCCTGCTCCAGGCCTCGGTCGTCGGTCTCGGTTTCGGTATGAACCTGCAGCGCGTGATCGCCGCCGGTCGCACGGGCATCCTGTTCACGCTCGCGACGATCGTGGGCACGCTCCTCCTCGGCTACGCACTTGGACGAGCGATGCGCATCAGCACGGGAACCGCGCACCTCATCTCCTCCGGAACCGCGATTTGCGGCGGCAGCGCGATCGCCGCGGTCGGTCCGGTGATCGGCGCAAGCGATGAAGAGATGTCCGTGTCGCTGGGCACGGTCTTCATTCTGAATTCGATCGCGCTCTTCATCTTTCCGCTGATCGGAACGGCCCTTCACCTGACGCAGACCCAGTTCGGGGTCTGGTCGGCGATCGCCATCCACGACACGAGCTCGGTGGTCGGCGCGGCCGCGGCATTCGGTGCCGAGGCGTTACAGGTCGCGACGACGGTGAAGCTCACTCGCGCGCTCTGGATCGTGCCGCTGACCATCGGAACGGCGCTGGCCTTTCGCCGCGGCAAAACCCGCGTGGCCATTCCCTGGTTCATCGGACTCTTTCTTCTCGCGGCGGTGATGCGAACGTATGTCGACGCGCCTGCTGTCGTCTGGGACACGATCGTGCGCGCGGCGCGCATCGGTCTCACCGTGACGCTGTTCCTCATCGGGTCGCAGCTCTCGCGAAAGAGTCTCGCCGCCGTCGGCATCCGTCCGCTGATCCTCGGCGTGGTGCTCTGGATCGCCATCTCGGCCGCCGGTTTGTGGGCGGTTCGGGCGATGCTCGTCTGAGCGCGGTTACAATCGCCTCCTCCATGGCCGAGGCGGTACTGCAAGGCGAACTTTCCTCGTTCCGGCTTCCCGAAGTGCTCACGTTCCTGAGCACCACGCGAAAAGCCGGGACGCTGACGGTCGCGAATCACGACAAAGAGGCTTATCTCTTTTTCGATCAGGGCACGCTCGTCTACGCCGGCTCGAATCAGGAACAGTTCCGCCTCGGAGCGATTCTTCTCCGCAAGAAACGCATCTCCCGCGCGGAGCGCGACCGCATCGATGCGCTGATGCAGCGCGAGGGCGGACAGTTCGGCAAGCTGGCCGTCCAGGAAGGGGCCATCACCGACGCGCAGCTCCGCGATTACCTCAAGGTGCAGGTCTCGGAGATCGTGTACGACTGCTTCGTCTGGCACGGCGGGAAGTTCTCGTTCGCCGAGGAGACTTCGCTGCCTTCGCATGCCGTGACGATCTCCGTCGATCTGGCGAACCTGATCATGGAAGGAGCGCGGCGCATCGAGGAATGGGAGCAATGCGTCCAGCTCCTGCCCGACAACTCCGTCGTGTATCGCGTCGTCCCGAAACCGCAGGACGAGAAGGTCACCCTGACCGCGGACGAGTGGAAGATCCTCTTCCTGATCAACGGCGTGCGCACACTCGAAGAGCTGTGTCATGACGCCGAGGACGATCCGTTTCACGTCTATCGTGTCGTGTACGGACTGCTGTCGAACCGGCTGATCGAAATCGTTCCGGCGGCATCACGGGTCAACGACACCGGCAACCACGTGGTCACCGGAGCGGTGACCGCGCACGGTGACGCGACGTTCCGTCAGGGCACGCCGCAGTTCGGCGCGGAGACGACGGTGAATGAAGCAGGAGACGACGACACGAGCCTGCTCGTCTCTTCCGAGGCGAATCTTTCGTATTCGGACGTGATCCGCCCGACGGTCGCGCAACTGGTGATCACAAACGGGGAGTCGCAGGGAACGGTCATTCCGCTGACCGGCGCCGAGTACCTCATCGGCCGTCATCGCGACAACAACATCGAGATCCGCGACCTCGGCGTATCCGGTTTTCACGCGCGCCTGTATCGCGGGCCCGAGGGATACGTGATCGAGGATCTGAAGAGCCGCAACGGGACGTGGGTTAACAACGCGCGCGTGTTCGTGGCGACGCTCGCGAGCGGCGATGTGCTGCACATCGGACAGACGGATTTGCGGTACGACGTGTTGTTTTAAGCGATCGTATCGATCCCCATGTACGGCCGCAGCGCCAGCGGCACTTCCACCGAGCCATCCGCCTTCTGATAGTTCTCGAGCACGGCCACGAGCGTGCGGCCGAGCGGCAATCCCGAACCGTTCAGCGTGTGCACGAACCCGACTTTCTTCTCGTCGTTGCGGTAACGGATGTTCGCGCGGCGCGCCTGGAAATCGGTGAAATTCGAGCAGGAGGAGATCTCGCGATACGTCTCCTGCCCCGGCAGCCAGACCTCGATGTCGTACGTCTTCGCGGAGCTGAAACTCGTATCGCCGGTCGACAGCGTGACGACGCGGTAATGAAGATTGAGGAGCTGCAGAATCTCCTCCGCGTCGGCGACGAGCTTCTCCAGCTCGTCCCACGATGATTCGGGCGTGGTGAATTTCACCAGCTCGACCTTCTCGAACTGATGCTGGCGGATCAGGCCGCGCGTGTCCTTGCCGTACGAGCCGGCCTCGCTTCGGAAGCATGGCGTGTAGGCGGTGTAGCGGATCGGCAGTTGCGCGCCGTCGAGAATCTCGTCGCGATAAATGTTCGTGACCGGAACCTCGGCCGTCGGCACGAGGTAGAGATCCTTCTCGTGGCGCAGCTTGAACAGATCCTCTTCGAACTTCGGAAGCTGTCCCGTGCCGCGGAGTGAGTCCGCGTTCACGATGTACGGCGGCAGGATCTCCGTGTAGCCCTGGCGAGCGTGCACGTCGAGCATGAAGTTCATCAGCGCGCGGCTGAGCTTCGCCGCCGCGCCGATCAGAAACGAGAAGCGCGCGCCGGTGACCTTCGCCGCGCGATCGAAATCGAGAATCCCCAGCGACTCGCCGATGTCCCAATGCGACTTCGGCGTGAAATCAAAGGACGGTTTGTCGCCCCAGTGGCGCTCCACGCGATTCGCCGATTCGTCGGCGCCGGTCGGAACGGATTCGTGGGTGACGTTCGGAAAGTGGAGCTCGAGCATTTTCAGCTCGTCTTCGATCTGGCCGAGTCGGTCGTCGAGGGTCTTGATCTCGTCGCCGACCGCTTTCATCGCGTCGATCTGCGCGGAGGCGTCCTGCTTGTTCTTCTTCAGCGTCGCGATCTCCTGCGACGCGGTGTTCTTCTGCGCTTTGAGCTGTTCGACGTGGGCGATGGCGCGGCGGCGCTCGCTGTCGAGGGTGACGAAGCGGTCGAGATCGACGTTCGCGCCGCGCTTCTTCAGCGCGTCGCGGTAGTCATCGGTGCGTTCACGGAGGTACTCACGGGCCAGCATGGCCGCGCATCATAAATCAGTGACGCGCGGCGCGACGGCGCATCGGCTGAGCGTCCTCGAGATCACCGGTGATCACCAGCGCGTAGCTCTGCTTCGTGCCGAAGCCGAGTTGGTGCGCGGTCACGGTGATGTCGTACGTCCCCCCTGATGGATCGTCGATGGAGATCACCTCGACGTTGTTCAGCCGGTCCGGCGTGGTGGTCACGCCGCTCACGGTAAGGTCGAGGTCATTCACCAGCTGCGGCGTCGTGTCGTTGACTCCGCGAACCGTGCCGGGCGGATCGGTCCACACCAGGACGGCCTTCAGCGGCGTGCCGGCCCGCGCTTTCACACGAACTGTCGACGATGCACCCGCGGCCAGACCGTTGCTGAGCGGGACGTCAACCACGCGCAGATCCTTCGTGTCTCCGTCGAAGAAGAGCGCGTCATCGAGCACGGGGAAGCCCCAGCCCTGCTCCGGCGATGGAACGGGAAGCGCCGGCACATCGAGCACGCCTTCGCGACGCCAGAGCGCGGGACGCGCGGCGGAGATGAGCGTCGCCTTCATCAGCGCGGCGCTGGGCGTCATCGCGTTCGGCGCGCTGCGCGAGCCGCTGGGATAAAAACCGTCGGTGTAGTACTGGCGAACCAATGCCGCCGCGCCGGCAATCGTCGGCGAAGACCAGGACGTGCCTGCCTGGCGGGTCACGTCGCACGTGTTCGGATTCGAATCGAAATCGCGATCGCCACCGACAACCGAGGAGGGGCCGATGAGGTCGGGCTTGATGCGGCCGTCGCGAGTCGGGCCGAACAGCGTGAACGACGAGATCACGTCGTCGTCGTTGCCGCGCGAGCGCGAGCCGCCAACCTGCACGGTGTTCTTCGCGCTGCCCGGTGCCGAGAGGGAGCGCGGCGGCGAGACGGTTCCGCTGCCGAGGTTGCCGGTGTTGAAGAGCACCAGCGAATCGGGGTGCGACCAGACGAAGGCATCGACGTCGCGCGCCGACTGCGGGTAATTCGCGCGCGGCGGGTTCTGAAATGCATTCGCCCCCTGGCGATCGCCCCAGGAGTTCGAATGAATGCGCGCGCCCTGCTTGTACGCCTGTTCGAACACGCGGGTCAGGTCCAGCGGGCAGCGCAGACCGGGAAGTTGCGCGCAGGTGTCGCCGGTGTTGACGAAGCCGCCGTCCTGAATCACGAGCTTCGCCGCAGGAGCGATCGCGTCGGCGTGGTCGTGCATGACCGGCGCGCCGCGATCGCCCGCTGCCGCGCCCGCGGCGTGAGTGCCGTGGCCTTGGTTATCGAGCGAGCCCGCCGCGCCCGGCGTGTCGCAGCCGACCGCGTTCGGATACTGATCGCAGGAGTAGAGGAAGTTGTAGGCGATGACTTTCCGCCGCGACAGATCGACGTTCTCCCACTCCAGCCCCGCCGCCGAGCCGGTGTTGAACGGCGGCGCGGAGCCGTCCGGCTCCGCGAAAAAGCAGGAGCTGTACTCGAGCCCCGTGTCGATGATGGCGATGATCTGCCCCTGGCCATGGATGCCGCGGTCGTGCAGCGGCGTGGGTCCGCCCGGCCCTCCGGACTGGAGCGAGCGGTAGGAGACCTCGTTCGCGAACGCGGTCATGGAGATGAGGAGGATCGCAAATAACTTGCGCATCGGGCGAGGGAACGGAGGGCGCGGCGAGGCAATTCCGCTAATGCACGAACTTCCGCCGGTTCCGGATGTAGTCCGCCAGGATGTACTCCCCCAGCCGGTCCGCCGAGGCGTAGAACGCCCGGCCGCGATTGATCTTCGAGAGCTGGTCGACGAAGTTCACCAGCATCGGATCGGTGGCCAGCATGAACGTCGTGATCGGAATTCCCTGACGGCGGCAGCGATCGGCCTCTTCGAGGGTGCGGTTCACGATCTTCATGTCCAGCCCGAACGAGTTCGTGTAGAGGCGGCCGTTCTCGGTCAGGGCCGAGGGCTTGCCGTCGGTGATCATGAAGATCTGTTTGTTGTTGTGTTTGCGCCGCCGGAGGATCCGCTGGGCGAGCTCGAGGCCGGCCTTCGTGTTCGTGTGATACGGCCCGACCTGCACGTAAGCGATCTCCGAGATCGGCACTTCCCTCGCCTCGTCCCCGAAGAGCAGCACGTCGATGGCGTCCTTCGGATACTTGGTCAGGATCAGTTCCGTCAGCGCGAGCGCGACCTTCTTCGCCGGCGTGATGCGATCCTCGCCGTAGAGGATCATCGAGTGGGAGATGTCGATCATCACCACCGTCGCGCAGCTCGAGGCGTGCTCGGTCTCGAAGACTTCCAGATCGTCCGCGGCGATGGTGATCGGATCCGCGGGGTCGTTGTGCTTCATCGCGTTCTGAATCGAGCGGATGGAGTCGATCGACATCGGATCGTCGCCGAACTGATAGGGCCGCGTCTCGGTGAGCCGTTCCGTTCCCTGCCCCGCCGTCGGCACGGAGTGCGATCCGCTCATCGACCGGTGCAACCCGCCGAAAATCTCGTCGAGAGCATCGCGGCGGATCTGCCGCTCCCCGCCCGCGGTCAGTGACAGATTGCCTTCATGATCGGCGGTGATGACGTTCTCAGCCATGAGCTGCGCGAAGAACTGATCGAGGTCGATGTTCTCGTCGAGATACCCGCGCTGCTGCAGCATGCGCATCCAGCGCATCGCCTCATCGACATCGCCACCGCTCTGCAGCAGAAGGTGATTGAAGAGCCGCCGCAGGCCCATCTCGGAAAGCAACTGGCGGATGAGATCCGGATCTAAGTGCGAGTACCGAGTTCGAGGCATGAGACGAAAGATATGAGTGATGAGTAATGAGGGATGAGTGATGAGGTATGAGTTCTGAAAACTCATACCTCATCACTCATTACTCATACCTCATGCCTCGCCTCTAGGCTTCATCTTCTGCAGTTTCTCGATCCAGCGGGCGATGGTGGGATTATTGGGCAGTTTCTCGTGGGCTTCCTCGAGCGCCAGTAGCGCGTCGCCTTCGCGGCCGAGCACCAGCAGAATCTGCACGCGCAACTCGACCAGCGACTGGTAGAGCGCGAAGTCGGTCATGTTGTGATTCGCCAGCAGCGACAGTGCGCGGGTCGTGAACTTCAGCGCCACCTCGGGTTTCGAATCGTTCAGCGCATCCGCGGCGAAGCGGTGCAGCATGCGGGGCGAGTCGCCGAGGAACGACTTCGCGTCGACGAACTGCAGGAGTGCTTCGCGAACCACTGACTCGTGATCGGGAAACCATCCATCGCGGATGATCCGGTCGATCTGGCGGGACAGTTCGTTGGGAATCTCGGCCGTCAACTTCGGCATGGACCGCGATTGTAAGTCCCAAAGTCGCGGAGCGCGCCTCCGGCGCGTCGGAAAGCGGCGGCAGAGCCGCCGCACTCCATCACACCGTCCGCAGCACGTTGAACTTCATCAGCTCGTGGAACGTGATCGTCGAATCCAGGTCCTCGCGCGCGAGCCGCAGGGCCTGATGCAATCCCTCCAGCACGAGCTCCATCCAGAACGCCACTTCCTCGTCGCGTGACGCACCGGAATGCTTCCGCGCAACGTCGGCGAGCTGGGGAACGCGCTTCAATTCGCCGAAGAACTCGGCGAAGGGCTGTTCATCGGAGAGGGTGATCTTGTTCCCGTCTGCGAACCAGCCGAGGATCGCGTCGTAGGCCGGTTCGTGCGGCGCGGTCGGCTTCGGCTCCTCGCGCGGCGGCTCTTTCTTCTTCGTCCGGCGGCTGGCGAACGCGTCGTCGAGATCATCGTGGTCGATCTCGATCTGCCCGTACCCAGGGCCGCGACGCTCGCGCGCCGCGCGCTCGCCGATGCCGGCGCGCTCGATCGGCGGGAACTTCGTCGCGAACAACTTGCCGACGGCCATGCCCACCAGCTTCCGGGCCACGACCTCCGCGCCCTGCTGCTCGCCTTCGTAAACCATCTCCACCTTGCCGGTGATCGCCGGCAACACCATCGAGAGATCGGAAAGCCGCGGAAAGACGAAGCGATCGCCGGTCATCGCCGCGCGGCGCTCCAGATTCGAATGCAGCAACTCCATGGCCGCGATGGTCAGCCGCGCGGACACGCCGGACGACTGATCGACGAGATCCGATTCGCGCGCGACGAACGCCACCGACTCCACGAGGTCGCTCACGTACGCGGGAACTTCGATCTGCGCACCGTTTTCGCGTTCGAGCCACGCTTCCTGCTCGGTAATTCGCCGCGCGGTCTCGACCGACTGCGGGTAGTGCGTGAGGATCTGCGAATCGATGCGGTCCTTGAGCGGGGTGATGATGTTCCCGCGGCTCGTGTAGTCCTCGGGATTCGCGCTGAACACGAGCACGACGTCCATCGGAATGCGGATCGGAAAGCCGCGGATCTGCAGGTCGCGCTCTTCGAGGATATTCAGCAGCGCCACCTGAATGCGCGGCGCGAGATCGGGCAGCTCGTTGATCGCGAAAATGCCGCGATTCGTGCGCGGGATGATGCCGTAGTGGATCACTTCCTCGTCGGCGTACGTCAGGCGCTGGTTCGCGGCCTTGATCGGATCGATGTCGCCGATGAGATCCGCGACAGTGACGTCCGGCGTCGCCAGCTTCTCGCGGTAGCGCTGATCGCGCTCGAGCCAGGAGACGTGCAGGTCCTCGCCCATTTCCGCGGCGAGGCGGCGGCACCGTTTGCAGGTCGGCTCGAACGGTGAGTCGTTGATCTCGCATCCTTCGATGATCGGCACGCGCTCGTCGAGCAGCGCCGTCAGCGAGCGCAGGATGCGCGTCTTGGCCTGACCGCGCAGGCCGAGCAGGATGATGTCGTGCCGGGAGAGCACAGCGTTGTGAATCGCAGGAATGACCGTCCGCTCGTAACCGTGGATTCCGGGGAAGGTGGTCTCCCCTTTTGCGATCTTCCGGAGCAGGTTCGAGCGCATCTCGTCCTTGACGGAACGGACGCGCGTGGCCGACGCGCGCAGCTCGCCGAGGGTGTGAATCGCCGTCATGCGGGCGAGGGTAGCACGTCGTCTTTGTTGTATTGATTCATCGCGCGCTTGAGATCGTCGCGGCAGAAAAGGACCAGCGCATCGACCGCTTTGGCGATGGCCTGATCGATGGCCGGCTGCTCGTCCGGCGTGAACTCGTCGAGCACGTAATCGCGCAGGTTTCCCTCACCCGCCGAGCCGATTCCGACGCGCAGCCTCGGAAAGTTCTCGCTCTGCAGCTCGCTGATGATCGAGCGCATGCCGTTGTGCGTTCCTGCTGACCCGTTCGGCCGGATGCGCAGCCGCGCCAGCGGCAGATCGATGTCGTCGTAAACCACCATCAGGTCCTGCGTCGACTCGAGATACGCGTTGACCAGCAGCCGCACCGAGTCACCGGAAAGGTTCATGTAAGTCAGGGGCTTGCCCACCATCACGCTGCCGCCGGCCACCCGCCCTGTCCCGGTCATGGCGCTCTTCTCGTGGCGCGACAGCTCGATGCGGAACTTCTTGGCAAAGGCGTCGATGACCTGCCATCCGACGTTGTGCCGCGTTCGCTCGTACTCGGCGCCCGGATTGCCCAGGCCGACGATCAATTTCATGCGCGCGGAGGGTACAACGGGTAGGGATCTGCGTCGCGCCCGACTCTCCTTTTTCGATCATGAGACGAATCAGCGCCGCCCTTGCACTTCTCTTCTGCCTGTCCGCCGTTGCCGCGCCGCCGAAACATCTCCCGCAGAACTGGTCGGCCATCGACTGGGACTGGTTCTACACGACGCCGCAGGGATCGAAGCTGATCCCGTACGGATGGGCGCTCGCGCTCGAGGAGGCCGGCAATGACAAGCTGTTCCTCGCCGACGGCCTGGCGCGTCTCGGCTATCTGCCGAACGCGAAGAGCTCGGACAATCCCGACGGCCTGCCGGTCGGCTTCGTCCGAGATCCCGCCCACGCCGGCGATCACCTCGGCATGACCTGCGCCGCCTGCCACACGAGCCAGCTCAACTACAAAGGCACGATCTACCAAGTCGATGGCGCGCCGACGGACGCCGATCTGTTCGGACTGCTCGCGGAGATGTCCGAGTCGTTGCAGGCGACGACGGTCAGTGCGTCCGATCCGAAGTTCCTCCGCTTCGCCGGCCGCGTCCTCGGAACGAAAAACAGCGCCGCGCGGCGTGCCGACCTCTATTCGAAGGTGAAGGCGTTCTCGCGTTACTTCGCGGACTTCGTCGCGGCCACGTCCTCACCCACGCAATGGGGTCCGGCGCGCGCTGACGCGTTCGGCGCGATCTTCAACCGCGTCACCGCCATCGACCTGAACATCCCCGCGAACAACCGCCCACCGAACGCACCGGTCAGTTACCCGTTCCTCTGGGACACGTCGTGGCACAACGTCGTGCAGTGGAACGGCTCCGCGCCGAACACGCACGCCGTGCTCCGGCTCGCCCGCAACGTCGGCGAAGTCCTCGGCGTCTTCGCCGAGATCGACATCCGCAAGCCCAAACCGCTGCACTGGTTCTACGCGTCGAGCGCGAATCGCATCAATCTTCTGGAGATCGAGGACCGCCTCGCCAACCTCCGCGCGCCGAAATGGACGGACACGATCTTTCCGCCGATCGACTCCGCCAAAGCCGCGCGCGGCCAGCAGATCTACACGCAGCAATGCTTGAGCTGCCACGCCATCGCCACGCCCGGAGTCCATCAGGACGTGGTGATGACACCGCTCGCGACCGCGGGGACCGACCCGGAGATGGCGACCGTCGCCGCCACGCGAACGGCGAAAACCGGCGTGCTGGAAGGCGTCCCGTCGATGGTCCTCCTCGGCCCGAAGCTCGGCGCGACCGAGCCGGCCGGCACGATCACGTTCAACGCCGTGGTCGGCGCGATTCTCTCGCCCATCCCCAGCGATTGGTTCAAGGGATCGCCCGGCACGGCGTCCACGAAAACGGCGAAAGCCTCGTCGGCAACGCGAACCGGCGAAGGATCGGAGCACGACCTGCGACTCGATCTGCTGTCGGCCATTCATCAGAAGTCCTCGAAGGCCAAGCCCGCGAATCACGATGCGCCCGAGGATCCGGTGAAGGACGACCTCGAGGATGCGGTCGCGGCGATGAAGGACCAGGCGGCGACGGGGCTGGCCTACAAAGCGCGGCCGCTCGACGGGATCTGGGCAACCGCGCCGTATCTGCACAACGGCTCCGTGCCGACGCTGCACGACCTGCTGTTGCCGCCCGCGCAACGACCGAAGACGTTCCGCGTGGGCAGCCGCGAGCTCGACCCGGTCAAAGTCGGCTTCGACAACGCGGGCCGGTTCCTGTTCGACACCAGTCTGGTCGCGAACAGCAATGGCGGACACGACTGGGGAACGGTGTTGCCGGCGAGCGATCGGGAGGCGCTCATCGAATATCTGAAATCGCTTTAACATGGCGGCCCCATGGAGAAGCGGGAGCGGATCGTCGTCATCGACGACAGCGCGAATGATTTGCAGGTGACCCGGCGCTTTCTCGAGCGCCGCGGATACGACGCCGTGCCCGCACTTTCCGGCGAGGAAGGCCTTCGCCTGGCCCGGCAGGTCCTTCCGGACGCGTTCGTCATCGACTACCGGATGCCGGCGATGGATGGGTTCGAAGTCACCCGCCAGGTCAAAGCCGATCCCGAGCTCCAGACCATCCCCGTGCTCATGCTCACGGGCGCCGACGCGCCGCAGACGATCGTCGACGGCCTCAGCGCGGGCGCCGACGACTACGTCACCAAAGGTTCCGATACGGAAGTGCTCGTCGCGCGATTGCGCGCGCTGCTCCGGGTCAAGGCCTATCAGGATCAGCTGCGGCGGATGAACCAGCAGATGACCCGCGATCTGCAGATCGCGCGGCGCGTGCAGGAGGCGCTCGTTCCGCAGCGCACGTTCCGCTCGCAGAACATCGAGATCCGCTCGGCCTACATCCCCAGCGAAGTGCTCAGCGGCGATTTCTACGACTACTTTCTGCAGGACAACCTGATGTACCTGTTCGTGGCCGACGTCTCCGGCCACGGCCTGCCCGCGGCGATTCTCGTGTCGCTGCTGAAGAGCTACATCCACACCGAGGCGACGCCGGATGGGTCGCTGGCGGAGTTCATGACCCGGCTTAACGACTTCCTGTTCAGCGTGAGCCTGCCCACGCAGTTCGCGACCGCGGCGCTGTTCCGGATGAACGAGCAGCGCCAGATCGTCTACTCGAACGCCGCCCACCCGCCGTTCCTGCTCTACGAGCGCAAGCGGAAACGCACCACCGTTTACGAGCAGCCCAGCAATCTCCTCGGCGCGATGCCGAACATGGCTTTCGAGGAGCACAGCCTCACCGTCGCGCCCGGCGACACGCTCTTCGTCTACACCGACGGGCTCACCGACCGGCGGAACGCGGAGGGCGACTTCTACTCGATCGACCGCGTCGCGGCGATGCTCGAGCGCGACACGGACCTCGCCGAAACGTACGACGCGATCTTCGCCGACGTGCAGGGCTTCGCCGCCTCGGAAGAATTCAAGGACGACATTGCGTTCGTGGTGACGCGGTTCCACTGAACGCAAGATGAAGAAAATCCTGGCCCTTCTCCTCCTCGCGGCTACCAGCGCGCTCGCAAACGGCCGCCGGGAGCCGTTCCCCGACGACTACACGCCGCATCCCTGTGCGCCGGCGGCGACCTGCCAGACCATCCCGCAGTCGCAGTTCGTCGACATGGCCGCGCTCGCCAAAGGCTTCGCCATCGACAACGACTGGCTGGACGAGAACTGGAACCGGATGATCGAGCTCACCAAGCCGGTCTGCGGGAAGCTGGGGACCTGTCTGGCGACGCCGGGCAACCTCTCCGTCTTCTGCATGGATCTCATCTGGCCGGAGATCATCGCCACGTGCGACCGTTTCGAGAAAGGCACTCAGGACTTCGACCAGTGCTCGATGTTCATGCGCACGTTCGCGATCGGCGCCGATCTTCGCGACAAGAAACCGTGGCAGGAAGCGCAGGCCTGCGCCGCGAAAACGCCGCGAACCGGCGAGCGCACGATGGAGGCCTGGATCGAGCCGGCCGATTTCTCGACGTACGACGGTTCGTTCCGGGTGTACGCGATCGATACCGAGACGCACGTGCCGGTGATGGCGCTCGTGTCCATCCCTGACACGACCCTTCGCGCCGGCGCGCCCGGTGGCAAGCCGTACATCGGTTACGACATCAAGTGGAAGCCGAAGTTCCTCCGCGTCCCGAACGCGGACGGCCACACCGATCTCGCCGCGCCGAAGATCACTGTCACCGCTGAAAACTACGCGCCAGTGACGCTCGACATACCTATGAAGCCGGGCCAAGTGATCGTGGAGATGAATCCGCCTGTCTCGCAGCTCACCCGTGGCAAGAACACGATCACCGTGACCGCGCGCGACGCCGCGACGAACAAGCCCGTCGAGCTCCGCGTCCTCGCAGGAGAGACGATCCTCGGCGACACGAACAAGCCGCTGGAGATCGAGCTCAAGAAGGGGCAGAAGCGGCCGGAGATCTGGGCGACGTCTCTGTTCAACGTGTACAGCGACGTGGTCGTCGCACCGGCTGAAAAGTAATGAGGTATGAGGTATGAGTAATGAGTAGAGCGCTTCTACTCATACCTCATCACTCATCACTTTCGAGCAGTTCTTCGAGATCGCGCTCCGCGAAAAGCTCGTCCGTGATTCCGGCATGCTTCTCCGTGCCGTAGTACCACGCGGCCTTGATCTCCGGTGACTCCGGAAACCCGCCGTCGTAAACCGAACACTCCAGCGATCGCAATCGTCCGCTGTACACGTTGAGCGCGGTGTCGACCGGCGTCTTCGCACCTTCGAGCTCGACCTGCAGGTCGTCGAGATGCATCAGCTTCCGATCGATCGCCTCCGCGGACGCGGGGACGTCGAAACGCGTGACGAAGCCGGTAGGTGTGATCTCGCGATCGCGAACCGTCGCCACTTCGTACTGCGCGCGCAGGGTCTCCAGAAGCGGGTCGTCGCCCGCGAGGAGCGCCTGCATCACGGCCCGTTCGAATTGTTCGAGAGTCACTAGGCGATTCGCTGGAGCAGCTCGACGGCTTGCGGCTTCTTGTCGTAGCGGACGTCGGTCGCGGCGATCTTCTCCAGATACTTCCGCGCGTCGGCCGAGGCGTCGCGGCGCAGGTGGCAGCGCGCGATCCAGAACCAGGTGTCGACCACGTACTCGTTCTCGCTGAAGCGGTGCGTCTGCACGGCCTTTTCGAACGAGGCCACGGCGTCGTCGTACTTTTCCTGCGCGTAGTAAATGCGGCCGAGGTGGGAGAGCGCGTCGAAGAAATCGAACGAAGTCTGATCGACGCTGCCGATCACGCGGCGGTAAAAGCCCTCCGCTTCCGGATACGCGCGGCGATCGAAGTGAATCGCGCCGCAGAACAGCAACGCGTTCCGGAAGAAGTAGGAGTTGAAGAAGGGCTTGTTCTCGTCGAAGAGCGCCAGGGCCTCGCCGAAGAGGTGCAGGGCCTCGTCGTAATCCTGAAGCGCGTACGAGTTCAGCGCCTTGAGCGCCAGCGCCTGCGCGGTCACGTTGTCGTTCGGCGAGTAGCGCATCGACTGGTCGTGCAGGTCTTTGGCCTTCGCGAAGTCGCGCTCTTCGTGTGAGAGGTGGCCGAGGATCACGTACGACTTATACTTGATGTCGTTCGCTTCGTCCGACTCCTCGGAAGCACACGCCGCGCTGAACCCCTCGCGCGCGCGACCGAGATCGCCGGCATACAGCGCCGCGACGGCGCGGTAGTACGTCGCTTCGAGCGTGGTGAGCACCGAGCTTTTCTCGCGGCTCATGTCGTCGATGAACTTCGTCACCAGCTGCGCGAGCAGGCGATTCTCCGAGCTCGGGTCGACGATGAAGTTCTGCAGGTAGACGAGCCGGTTCTCGAGGATGCGCATCATCTCCAGCATGATGGTGATGCGCTCCTGGTCCGCGGGCGCGTCCTTGAACATCGACGCAAGCTGGCGCTGGAGCGTCTGGTACTTGCCGTCGTATTCGTGGAGGGAGCCGTCAGAGAGGTCGCCGGGCTCGTTCTGGAGTTTCGTTTCAACAGCGACACGCTCATCGACGATCTGTCGGAGGCGCGTCGCGAGATCTGTGCGGTCTGCCATGTAATTGCCCGTTCTATCAGGGGTTACAGTCGCCTGCAATGGCCGCGCCGGACTCAACGGTCGATTAATTTGGGGCTACCGCTCCCGCTCCGCGATCGGTTTCCCGGCCACTTCCAGCAGGCGGAACTCGATCTGGTGCTTGTCCTCGTCGATCGACTCGACGCGGATGCGGACCTTGTCGCCGAGGCGCATCTCGCGATTCGAAGACTCGCCGCGCATGCGGTGCTCGCGATCGGCGTAGTGCCAGAAATCGCCGCCGATCGTGGCCACGGGCACCATCCCCTGCACGAAGATTTCATCGAGCTCGACGAACAGGCCGAACGACGCGACGCCGGTGACGATGCCGGTGTACTCGTTGCCGACCTTGTCGCGCATGAAGATGACTTTCTTCCACTCCAGCACTTCGCGCTCCGCCTCTTCCGCGCGGCGTTCGCGATCGCTGGACTGCAGCGCGTACTGCGGATGCAGCCGCTCGATCTCCTCGCGGCGCTCGCCGTACAGCGCGCCGGTGGTGATCAGCTCGAAAAGCCGCCGGTGCACGATCAGATCGGGATAGCGGCGGATCGGCGACGTGAAGTGGCAGTAGTGCTCGAACGCGAGCGCGAAGTGTCCCGTGCTCTCCTCCGAGTAAAAGGCGCGCTTCATCGAGCGCAGGATGATGTTCGTGAGGAACCGCTCTTCCGGCGTTCCCGCGACTTCCTTCAGAACGCGCTGCAGCTCCGCGGGGCGGATCTCTTCGACGTTGCCGCGCAGCTTGAGCTTGAACTCTTTCAGGATCTCTTTCAGATCCTCGAGCTTCTGCGCATCGGGCTGCTGGTGAACGCGATAGAGGCCGGGCTGATTCGCGAAGACGAGCTCGCGGGCGACAGTCTCGTTCGCGGCGAGCATGAACTCTTCGATCAACCGGTGAGCAACGTTGCGCTCGGTGGCGCGGATGTTCTCGATCACCCCGCTCTCATCGAGCATGACCTCGGCTTCGGGAAGATCGAAGTCGATCGACCCGCGCTGCTCGCGGCGCGTGCGCAGGATCTCGTAGAGCTGATGCATCCGCTCGAAGTCTTCGAGGAGATAGCCGTAACGCTCTTCGAGCTCCGGCGTTCTCGCGGTGAGGATCGCGTTCACGTTCGTGTACGTCATCCGCTCGCGCGTCTGATCACCGATTTGTAGATCTTGTGATTGACGAACTTGCCGCGCGGATCGATCTCCATCTCGCAGGAGAAGGTCAGCCGGTCGACTTTCGGATTCAGCGAGCAGATGCCGTTCGACAGCCGCTCGGGCAGCATGGCGATGGCGCGGCCCGGGAAGTAAACCGAAGTCGCACGCTCAAAGGCCTCCGCATTCAGCAAGCTCCCCTCGGTCACGTAATGCGAGACGTCGGCGATGTGCACGCCGAGGAGGATAGTTGCCGTTCGGAAGGCGCTGCACTTCGACGGCGTCGTCGAAGTCCTTCGCCGTCTCGCCGTCGATGGTGACGATGTTCCGCTCGCGCAGATCGACGCGTTTCGCGATCTCCTCCGCGGAAACCTCCGTCGGGATCGCTTCCGCCTCCTCGCATCACGTCTTCGGGGAAGTGATGCGGGAATGTGATGCTTGCGGATGACCACTTCGATGTCGACGCCGGGATCGCCGATGAATCCGAGGACCTCCACGACGCGACCGTGGGCGAACGGGCTGGAGCGATCGGGATAGCGATCGATTCCACGTTCACCATCTCGCCGTCGCGCGCGTCCATGCGTCGCGTCGTGATCGATGAGGATGTCGTTGTCGATGCGGATGTCGAAGGGGACGACGTACGGATCGGGCTCGTGGACATGGAAGCGGCCGACCAGCGTGCGATGCGCGCGACGGAGGATCTGCGGATCACCTCGCCGTCGATGTACTCGCGCTCGCGGACCCGGCGGATCTTGGGATTGCGCTTGTCGACGCGGACGACGACGAGGTCGCCGTTCATCGCGCCCTTCATAGCCTTGCGCTCGATGTAGATGTCGGGGTTGCCCGGGCCGCCGAGGACGTTGCCGTGGCCGTCGTTGAAAACCTTGATCGTGCCGGCGTGATACGGCGTGAACTCGAGCAGCGAGTAGCGCTTGCCGCGCGATGGCGATGAGCACGCCGTCCTGCTCGAGATCCTCGACGGCGCGATCGACGTCATCCGCGTGACGTCAGGATCGTCGAGCCGCTCGTGGATCTCCTTCGAGCCGAGCAGACGGTTCCCGCGCTGGCGGAGAAGCTGGATGATCGCTTGATGGAGCTCGGGACGCTGCGGGACCGCGAGGGAGCGCGCCAAATGCCGCGACTCCGTCAGTCGCGGCGTGCGCGAGATCTTGCTCGGGCGGGTGGCCGGGGCGTGAGACCGCTTGTGCGAGACGCGGCGGCGCACCGGACGCACCGACTCGGCGAACCCGTTCAGCATGGTCTGCGTGCGCAGCTTGTTGTGCAGCGTGTTGCGGTGAACGCCGAGCTTGCGCGAGGCCTGGGTGACGTTGCCCTTGCTGGCCGTCATGGCCGCGACGATGTACTTTCCCTCGAAAGCTTCGACCGCCTGCTCGAGTGTGATTCCGTTGCCGATCAATTCGCGAATGATGGCGTTCAAGCGATCGTCGATGCTTACCATTTCTGTTGTAGACCTCAGTGGTGATGTCTGGAGGAAGCGAGGATTCTACTACTCAAGATTCGAGAGACAGGAAGAAAAATTTTTCTCTTCGTCGTCATCGCGAACGCTTGACAAACGCAAGAAATTTGCATCGTGAGAGCAGTGATCAGACGTCACCAGAGCACCCACGAAAAGTGTCTTCGGACGATATGTCCAGACGATCTCGTGCTGCCCCTTCGTCACTTCCACGCCGCGGAAAATGTGTTCTACCACGAGCGGCTGTCGCGATTGCCCATCAACCGTGACACTCCAACCCGGAGCGTGCTGCTGAGCGAGAATTACCACGCCATTTTGTGGCGCGTCGAACGTGATTCGCGCCGATCTCGTGGTCATTTCCCACTTATTCGCGGCCACCGCGACGCCGTTCACCATCATGCGCGCCATCGGCCAGGCGTTGGGGTCGTAAAAGAGGTGGACGTGACCGGCGTGACCGATGCGCTGGAGGCCTGGCGGCATCGGAATCGAGCTCAGGATGTAACCCGCGGAGAGAAACCTCACCTTCTCCGGCGAGGGCGACTCCAGAACGCCGTGATGAAAGTGCAGATAGCGATCGGTGGAGAACGGCGCGGCGCTGTCGGCGTCGAAACGGCGGTCGTAGAGATTGAGATAGCCGGAGATCCAGGTCTCCCTGTCCGCGGGCGTGCGCTCGGCGACGCGCAGGAACTTCAGGTCCGCGCCGATGTTGCGCGGATACGGAACGATGTCGCTTCGGAACGGCGCTGCATCGAGCAGCGGGCGCATGCGCGGCAGCAGATCGACGATGACCAGCGCGATCAGAATCAGATCGAGCCATCGCTTGTTCGCGCGCAGCCGATCCCAGCCCGCTACAGCCAGTCCGGCGATGGCCAGCGCGCCGAGGGGGACGAGCCGCGCCGGGTAGCGGAAGAAGGTCAGCGGAAGCTGCGCGAGAAACGCCGGCCCGGAAGCGATGAACGCGGCGACCGCGAGCAGCACGACCCATCCGTAAACGTGCGGTTTCCTGATGGAGATCAAGCCGACCAGAGCGAGAGCCACGACGAGCATGCCCGTGTAGATGACGGGGATGAAGTGCTGGCCGAGGTTGGGGTCGAATGCGCCGTCGGTGAAGGTTGGAGGAATGACGATGCGCAGCCAGTCGCGCCACGGCATCGAATCGCGCAGGATCAGCTCCGGCTTCATGCCCGCGAGGCGATCGCTTTCCTCCAGCGCTTCGAGAAAGGGAAAGAGCTGCACCGCGGCGAGTCCGGTCGCGCCAATCCCGGCAAGGATCGTCGTCTTGATCGAGCGCGCCGCGACGATCGCGAACATCACCGCGCCGACACCGGCGAAGAACGGCTCGCCCGCGAGAAACGACAGCGCCAGCACGATCGCGCCGCGCCGCCAGGCCCGTTCGGCCGCGCACCAGATCACCAGCGGCAGCCAGGCCAGCGTGGCCAGGTTGTTGTTGATGTCGAGCAGAGACAGCGTCGGCCCGCAGAACATCACCGCCGTCGCGCCGACGAGCGCCGCTCCCTGCGACGCCGTGCGCGCGAACAGCAGATACGCCGACCATCCGAGGAGCACCAGATGGCCGAGGAGGAAAAGCATGTACGCGGTCGCGAACGGCAGCACCAGAAAGATCCACGACGGCGGGTAGAAGATGCCGGTCTGCGGATTCGCGAGCCACGGCTCGCCGCTGGCGCTGTACGGATTCCAGAGCGGCAGGTGGCCCGCCTTCAGCTCCTGCGCCGTGAACCAGCGCAGCGGCTGGAAGTAATCGAAGTGATCGCGGACGGTGAAGACATGTTGCCGCAACAGCGGCGGCAGAAAGATGACCGTGGCGACGAGAACGACGAGGGCGAACGCGAAGCGATGCCTGCGAATCATTTCGTCTCGCAGAATCTCCGCACGATGTCGCGCATCAGCATCACGCCGTCCGCGAAGAACGCCGCGCGGATCCGCTCGTCGGTGCTGTGGATGCTGTCCGCGTCGTAGTAGTTGATCTTGAACGGCAGCAGGCCGTAGGTGGTGATGCCTTTCGCGCGGAAGTAGCGGCTGTCGCTCGCACCGGGCGTCACTGTCGGCGCGACGTTCGATCCCGGCTCCGCATCACGCAACGCGCTTGCGATCGTGTCGTACAACTCGCCCGACGCCGGACTTTCCGGCGAAGGCTCGCCGGCGTGAATGATTTCGACGGTGGCATTGCCGCCGGCGGCATCGCGAACGCGCTGGAGCATCGGCCCGGTCTGCGAGTCGGGCAACAGGCGGATGTCGACTTCGGCCATCGCCTTGACCGGCACGGCATTCACGGCGTTGCCCGCTTCGAGCCGGGTGATGGTGATGGTGTCGTGCAGAAGGTTGCGAATCGAAGCCGGGACTTCTTTCTCGATGCGCGCGACGTCGAAGGGCTCGCGCACGATGCGAAGGCGCTCCCCTTTCGGCCCCGGCCTGATCGCGCCTGCTGCGGCAACCGCGCGGGCGACGCTCGGCGTCAGGCGATACGGCGTTTCGAGTTGATCAATCGCCGCCAGCGCACGCACCAGCTTCGCCGGCGCTCCCCCACCCTTCGGCGGTCCGGCTCCATGTCCGCCCGCGGCATCGGCAGTCAATCGCAGCCAGAGCGGCACTTTCTGATGGACCTCGATGCCCCAGTGGAGCACGTGATCGACGGCGGTCTCGTTCGCACCGCCTTCGTTGATCGCCGCATCCGGCGCCGGTGAAGAGCTCCGGATATTTTTCGAGGAAGAGTTTTGCGCCGAGGACGCCGCCCAGCTCTTCATCCGGCACAGCCAGAAAAATCACATCGCGTTTCAACTTCGCGCCGCGGCGCTTGAGATCGATGAGGGTCATCATCTCGGCGATGGTCAGCGACTTCGTGTCGAGCGCGCCCCGTCCCCAGATGTAGCCGCCGGAGCGCGCGCCGCTGAACGGCGGCTGCGTCCATACCGCCGCATCCGCGGGAACGACGTCGATGTGACTGAGCAGCACCAGGGCCTTCTCGTTCGATTTCGGATTCGCTTCGAGCCGCGCGTACACGCCCTGCCGTTTCGGATCGTCACCGACGAGCCGCGCGGCGATGCCGTCTTTGGTCAGGTAGTCGCGAAGGAAGATCGCGCCGGCGGTCTCGTTGCCAGGCGGGTTGGTGGTGTCGATCCGGATGAACGCGACCAGCGCTTCTTCTGCCTCGCGCGCGAGCGGATCGCGCGATTCACCGCCGGCCTTGCGGCAGTGAAGCGAGGAAATGAAAAGGAAAAGCGCGAGCAGGACCAGTGTTGCGCGCGCGCCCAAGCGTCAACCAGCGACCGGCTGCGGGATCGTGAGCTGCACCGCCGGCGCCTCTTCGGGCGCGGCGTGGTAACTCTCGAAGCAAGCGCGACAGCGCGCCTCATATGACGAGTCGCCCACTTCCACCTGCGCGTTGCTGCCCGAGACGCGCTGCGAGTAATGCGCGGCAGCGCGGCACCGCACGCACACCGCATGCATCTTCGACACTTCCTCGGCTACCGCGAGCAGGGCCGGCATCGGCCCGAACGGACGGCGCATGAAATCCTGATCGAGCCCGGCGGCGATCACGCGAATGCCGGCGTCCGCGAGCTGCATGCAGACGTCGACGACACCGGCGTCGAAGAACTGGATCTCATCGATGCCGATGACCTGCACGCCGATCTCGATGCGGGCGAGCATCTCCGCGCTCGTGCCGACGGGAATGGCCTTGAGGCGCCGCTCATCGCGCGAAACGACTTCGTCGGTTGCGAAACGGTCGTCGATGATCGGCTTGAACACCTGGACCCGCTGGCGTGCAATGACCGCGCGCCGCAGCCTGCGAATCAGTTCTTCCGATTTTCCGGAAAACATCCCTCCGGCAATGATTTCAATCCAGCCGCCGCGATGACCGTCCAAGGATCAGGACCTCCGAGTGAATTGCGCGACAGAATAACAGGCCGTCAGGCGAAGACGCGCGCCAACTTTTCCATCCCCTCCCGAATCCTCTCATCACTCTCTTTTGCGAAGGTCAGGCGCATCGTGTTGCGGCCGCTTCCGTCAACGAAAAAGGGCGCGCCGGGGATGTAGGCGACGCCGTTTGCGACCGCGGTTTCGATGCGCGCGGCGGTGTCGAGGTCCTCGTTGAACGTCACGAAGGTGAACAGCCCGCCATCCGCCGATGTCCATCGTGCGCGGCCGGTGAAGTGGCGCTCGAGCGCCTCGATCATCGTCCCGCGTTTGCCGCGGTAGAACGCGCGGACCTTTTCGATCTGCGGAGCGAGCTCGCCGCGGGCGACGAGCTCGTCGACGATCGACTGGTCGAGCATTCCCGAGCAGAGATCGGCGGCCTGTTTGGCGATCTCGAGCTTTTCCAGCAGCGCTTTCGGCCCGACGATCCAGCCGCAGCGCAGTCCCGGCGCGAGCACTTTCGAGAACGAGCCGAGGTAGAGCACGCGGCCGGACGCATCGCGCGATTTCATCGCGGTGGTGTCGGCGCCGTCGACGTACACCAGCTCGCCGTATGGATCGTCTTCGATGACCAGGAAATCGTGTTTCTCGGCGATTTCCAGCACTTCCGCGCGGCGGGCCTGCGTCATCAACCTGCCCGAAGGGTTCTGAAAATTGGGAATGGTGTAGAGCAGCTTGATGCGCCGCTTTGATGCAACTTCCCGCAGCGATGCGGGCACGATTCCCTCGTCGTCCTGCGCAACGCCCACCAACTCGGCACTGCGCGCGAAGAACGACGCCGACCCGCCGATGTACGTCGGTAGCTCCACGGCAACCACGTCGCCCTCATCGAGCAGCGGTGTGGGCGATGAGATCGAGCGCCTGCTGCGAGCCGGTCGTGGTCAGCACATCGCCGCCATCGCACGTCGATTCGCGCGATCGCGACAGATCGCCGCGATGGAATGCGCAGAGCCGCGGCAGCCCGCGCGTCGGGCCGTACTGCAGCGTCACCGACCGCCGCTCGCGAATCAGTTTCGCCGCAACTTCCGCGATCCGACTCCGCCGGAAACGTGTCCGGATTCGGCACGCCGCCGGCGAAGGAAATGATGTTCGGATCGTTGATCAGTTTCGCGAACGCGCGGATGGCCGAGGGGCGGAAGCTGTGGGCGTCGCGCGAGAGGAAGGCGTCGTACGTCATGGTCCGGTGTGGTGTAGGCCTCCGGCCTGCCCTCGGTCCCGAAAAGGCAGGCCGGAGGCCTGCACCACACCATCTAAAGCAATCGCGGCGTACGACGCGGCAAACCACGTCCCCAGCGCGGCGGAGAACGCGGAGTTGAGGAGCGACCCCGCCAGCCGGAGCGGCAGCATCATCACGATGAGCGTGTTCTGGCCGCTGCCGAATGCCTCGCCGAGGCCGGCGAAGAACGAGAACGACGCGAAGAAGGCCGAGCCGGCCATGGCCACGACGAAGATGGCGATGGCGGCGAGCACGTGGCGTCCGAGGTCCGCGCGGATCTCACTCGACGCGGATGCTGTTGCTTCGCGCGCGCCGCTGTCGCGCATCGCCCAGTCGACGATGGCCCGGTTGCACCAGATCGCGGCGACGATGGTCACGATCACCGCCAGAAACATCGTCACCAGCAGGCCGAGACAGCCCGCCAGCACGGCCACGCCTTCCTGCGCGCGGAAGATGAGCATCAGCGCGATCGTCGGAATCAGAGGAATGAGCAGGATCAGACAGGCGACGCCCCAGATGATGTTGTAGATCCAGAAGACGGTCCACCAGCCGTCCTTCGCGGCGGTCAACCAGCGCTCGAGCGAGAAGCGCGCGATAGCGGCCGCGATCTCCGGCAAGCGCCGGACCGGCCTTGCGATCGGCATCGACGAGCACGCGCACACATCCCGCCTCGACGAATGCGTGAATGAGGATGAAGACGAGCAGCATGACCGTGATGCCGAGGAAGACCCAGAGCAGCAGCACCCACTTCCCCGCCAGGAGGACCAGCGCCTGCTCGATCTCCTCCGGCGCGTTGATGCTGGCCGCGCTGAGGCCGAGCGAAACGGCGATGGGCGCGATGAGGATCACGATCACCGCGCCGATGCCGATGGCCATGAACAGGATCGCTTCGAGAAAACGGATCAGCGAGACCTGCCAGTTGGCGATGGTGTTGTCGAGACCGCGGCGGAGGACGTCGAAAATGCCGCGCTTCACAACGTGTTCCGCCGATGATCGGTCGCGCCCGCGAACTCGATCCGCTCGGCCATCTCCGCGAGCCGGCTCCTCAGGCGCGTGCCGATGCGCTGCTCGAGCGTCTCTTCCTTCGCGTCCGCGGAGCGGTCGTAGTAATTCGTGGTGAAGATCGTGGCCAGCTCGGAGTTGTACCGCGTGTTGATCACGTAATAAAGGATGTCCTGCACGAACGTGGTCGGCTTCTGCGACCCGAGCTCGTCGAGGACGAGCAGGTCGACCTCGAGCAGCGGCCGCATGAGCTCGGACTTGCTCGGCACCTGATCGGAGTCGAAGGAAGCCTGGATCTCCTGAATCAGATCCTGGAAGTTCGAGAAGAGGACGCGTCCGGGCTTGCCGCTGTTGACGATGTCGATCAGCGCGGCTACGGCCAGATGGGTCTTGCCGACGCCGCATCCGCCCATCAGCAGCAGGCCCTTGCCTTCCTGCGTGTTCGGCCAGAGATCGACGAACTCCTGCACGCGCCGCTTCGCATTTTTCAGCACCGTCGATTTCTCGCGGAACGTGTCCAGCGTGCAGTGCGCGTAGCGCTTCGGAATCATCGACGCGGCGATCCTCTGCTGTCGTCGCAGATCGCCCTGGCAACCACACGCCTCCACTCTCAGCGAGTCGCCGGGGAGCGGGATCCAGCCGGTCCCGTTGCAGCGGGGACAGGTCGCGGGCGGGGCGGAAGCAATGCGCATGGGAGTCGTTAGTGGTTAGTCGTTAGTCGTTAGTAGAACCGGAGCTAACCGGAGCAAGAGTACAGCACTCGGGACCCGCGCGCCGCCTCTACTACTAACGACTAACCACTAACGACTAACGACTCGACTGTCTATACTTCCCCCTCACTACACCCGGCCAATGCTGCCCCTCATCTCCTATCTCGCACAACGCGCCGACAGCGCGACGTTCCTGCTTCCGAACGATCTGGAGCGGACGCTGCGAGAGCTGTTTACGCGGCCGGAAACGATGCTTCCGCAGCCGTACAAGATTTTCCCGGCCGACGAGACCCAGCCGCCCTCGCTCGGCTTTCCGGTCGCCGAGTCGGCGGTGATGAAGGACCTCGAGCAGAAGCTCGACCGCTGGCTGGCCGAGGAGATTCCGTGGCAGGTCAACCGCGCCACGAACAAGGAAAAGGCCCAGGCCGCGTTCACGGTCTACATCACCCAGCTGATGAAGGCCGCCGAGAACGCGCTGCTGTCGAATCTCGTCGGCGACTACTTCGCCATCTTCTGGCTCGCCCACTCCTTCGATCTGGCGAAGCAGTTCAGCTCGAATTCCGCGGCGCATCAACGCCGTCGACGCGCAGGCGGGCAAGGCCCTCGGCGAAACGCTCAAGTACCGCATCTTCGGCCGCTGGGTCAGCGAGACCCGCGAGCAGATGTCGCAGGTCGCCTCGAAAGCGGCGTCGCTCCTCGAAGGCGAGGAGCAGCGCGCGCTGCAGTTCTTCCGTCTGCTGCAGGACGACGTGCTGATCCTGACCGAGGAGTTCGTCGGTCCCGATCTGCGCGAGCTGCGCAGCTTCGTGACCGGCTACCTGCGCCGCGATTTCCAGAGCTTCCGCGATTCCGTGGAGAAACTGCGAATCACCGCCGCGGACCTGCTGCAGAAAGAGCGCACGTTTCGCGCGTCCTTGCCGCTGTTCGGCGTGAATCCCGATCAGGGCATCACCCTCGCGTTGCTGCTCGATCCCCGCTTCGAAGCGTTCCTCTTCGATCACCCGGCTGTGCAGAACGCGATCACCCGCGAAGACCGTGAGCAGCTGCATCTCATCGCCCGGCGCATCCGGGAGTTCGCGGTCCTCAATCAACTGCGGCGCGCCATCGTCTGGACGGCGACGCTTCCCGATGGCCAGGTCGTCTCGGCGGACCGGCGAAGCGGCGCGGCGTTCTCGCGCTCGACGCGGCCGCTCGACTTCGGCAGGCCCGGCGTGGTCGATCCGATGGTTCACCGCTTCGGGATGATCTACGACATCTCCAAGTTCTCGGAGACCCTCGGCAACATCCGCCGCGGCGGCGAGAAAGAGGAGATCAAGCTCGTACCGGCAGATGCTGATGTTCCAGCGCAAGCTGGACGCGATCGCCGAGCGACACCTGCTCCAGTTCGAGAAGTTCCTCGGCGACGGCGCGTTCTACACGACGCGCCGCGCGCTCCGTCTCGTTCGCGCGGCGGTCGAGATCCAGCGCTTTTACGCGGAGATGAAGCGCAAAGGCTTCGCGTTCAACAAAGGTCTGCGCATCGCCCTGAACTACGGCTACTACCGACTGCTGCCGATGCGGACCTCGCTCGATTCGAACGAGAAGATCACCGAGTTTTACGGCCCGGGAATCGTCGAGCTGTCGCGACTGACGACGGGAAAGGCGAACAAGGAGATCGAAGAGATCGCGACCTTCCTCGTCTCGCACGGCTTCGATCAGACCAAGGTGCAGACGTTTTTCGCGCCGCTGGCGCAGGGCGTGGACATGATCGATCGCGCCCAGCACGCGCGCGAGTACTACGCGTATCTCGACGGCAACGGGCATCTCGTCAACGAAGGCATCGTGGCCTCTCTGCCGCTGCTGCAGGAGCTCTCCGCGGAGCTTTCCCACGAAGCGCAGCAGCTCTACCGGATCCGCTCGCCGTTCGGCGCGTACGTCGGCTTCGCGCCGGCGATCAAAGACATCGACTACATCGGCGTGCGCCACCTGGGCATGGTGCAGCTCAAGGGGCTGGACAACATCGAGGTCGGCGAGATCGTGCCGTTCGGGCAGGGCGAGGCGGAGGAAGTCGTCCCCCTCGATCCGCAGGAGTCGTTCGTAACTCTGCTGCGCCAGGACTTCCACATCCGCAAGGAAACCTCGGGCGCCTATCGCGCGGTCACGCCGGCATTCGACACGACCACCGAGCACCTGCTGGTGAACGAGATCGTGATCTGCGTGAAGACGATGTCGAGCGATACCGACGATGAGGTCCTGATCGGCGAATGGGACCCGCGCTCGGACGATGTCAAGCGCCCCCTGCGCCTGCCCCGCGGCGACTTCCAGCGCCTGTTCTCGCTGAAAGGCGAGCTCAGCGCGGAAGTGCTCGACGAGAAGAAGGACAGCGTTCGGGAGATGTACGAGCGCCTGTCCCTGAAAACCCTTGCCCCCGCCACCGCTCTCGCCCCTTATCGCGAAGACGCCGAATACGAGGCGTACGTGCTGGGGGCGGTGGTGGAGAAGCTGTAAAGGAGGGCGGGCCGCCCCGGCCGCGCTCGCCGGCCACCCTGGCCGGCGATCAGGGCCGGGCGAGGCGCCCGGTCCGAGCCGAGCGAGGCGCTCGGCCTCCGGTGATTTAAAATAACCCCATGCGCGTCGACCACGAGAAGAAGGAGATCGTCTGTTCCGTCGGCGATCTCGTGCATCAGTCGACGTATCGCCGCATCGGCGTGGAGCGCGGCGACGGCTTCCGGCGGATGTGGATCGGGCAGGACATCCACACTCGCCGCGCGGAGCAGCGCGCCAACGACGATCCGAATTACAGGGCTGAAGTTCACGTCATGCACCGGATGCAGATCGGCGCATGGGCGATCACCATCACCGGACGCATCGACGGCCTTTCCATCGACAAAGAGGCGAAGCGCGTCTCCATCGAAGAAGTGAAGTCGATTCACTTCGACCTCGAGCTCGAGGCGCTGTCGCGATCGGACAAGCTGCAGCGCCACCTCTATCAACTACTGCTCTACGCGTACTTCCTCTCCGGGCAGCCGGAGCTGGAAGGCTTCACCTTCGCGCCGCAGCTCGCGCTGATCGACCTCGTCTCCGGCGAGGCGAAGATCATCGACACCGAGTTCGAGCGCGAGAAAGTCGCGGCCACGCTCGAAGCGCATCTCACGCGGATCATCGAAGAGATCGACGTCGCCAGCGCACTGCGCGTCGCCAAGCGCGCGTTCGCCGACGCGCTGGAGTTTCCATTCGACGGCATGCGTCCGGGGCAGGAAGAGATCGTGTCCTCGGTCGCGCGGGCGATCTGGCAACGCGACGCGCTCCTCGTGTCCGCGCCGACGGGCATCGGCAAGACCATGGCCGTGCTCTATCCCGCGGTCCGGCAGTCGCTGAAGCTCGGCAAGAAGCTCTTCTTCCTCACCTCCAAGACGCTCCAGCAGGACGCGGCCGTCGAAGCATTGCGGCGGCTGAACGACGGATCGTTCCGTGTGCTGCGCATCCGCGCGAAGCAGAAGATGTGCGCGCACACCGAGATGATCTGCCACGAGGACTTCTGCCCGTTCGCCGCGCAGTACTCGGCGAAGATGCAGAAGAGCGCGCTGCTCTCGCACCTGGTGACGTCGATGAGCTACTTCGATCCCGACATCACCTTCGAGCTCGCCCGCGACACGGAAGTCTGCCCGTTCGAGGTCTCGCTCGAGCTCATCGAGCAGGCCGACGTCATCATCTGCGACTACAACTACATCTTCGATCCGTACGTCGGCCTGAAGGCGTATTCGCAGGAGAACGACTACGGCGATTGCGTGCTGGTCGTCGATGAAGCCCACAACCTCGTCGACCGCGGCCGCGGCTATTACTCGCCGGACCTGCACGAGAAGCAGTTCGACGAGATCAAGCATCACCTGATGACGCGCAACTGCTGGCTCGATGGCTGGGAAGAGCTGCTGGGCATGCTTCGCGACCACTTCAAGGAGCTCGCGGAAGTGCTCGATGGCCCGGCGGGTATCAACCAGGCTCTCTGCTCGCCGAATCGCGAGCTATTCCTCGAGCAGCGCGTGGAATGGGAGCGGCTCGTCCTCGAATACATCGGCTGGAAGATCGACAACCGCATCGCCGAGGAAGAAGACCCGCTGATCGATTTCTACTTCAAGCTGGTCAAGCTCACGAATCTCCTTTCCGAGGAAGGCGAGGAGATCGCTCACATCATCGAGCGGACGAACGAAGGGCTGCGGCTGAAGATCTTCTGCAAGGACCCCTCGCGGTTCCTCGGCAAGATCTTCGAGTCCGCGCACGCGACCATCGCCCTCTCCGCAACGCTCGAGCCGTTCGACTTCTACCGCAAGACCCTCGGCTTTCCCTCCGAGCGCACGGCCGAGCTCTCACTCCCCTCGCCGTTCCCGCGCGAGAACCGGAAGATCGTGGTGATCTCAGAAGTCGACACAACGTACAAGAAACGCGCGGATCACTACGATCGCATCGCCGCGAACGTCGCCGAGATCTCCGACGCCGGCGACGGCAACTTCCTCGCGCTCTTCCCCAGCTACGCGTTCCTGCGCGAGATCGCCGACCGCATGCCGCCGATCACCAAGCGGGTGATGGTGCAGCGCAACGACATGACCGATTACGAGCGGAACGCGATCCTGGACATCCTCCGCGACAAGCCGCGCCGCGGAAATCTGATCATGGCCGTCTCGGGCGGGATGTACGCGGAAGGCATCGACTACCAGGGCGATATGCTGTCCGGCGTGATGGTCGTCGGTCCGGCGTTGCCGCAGGTGAGCTTCGAGCAGGAGCTGCTCAAACAGTATTACGACGAGCAGTACGGCTCGGGATTCGAGTTCGCGTACCTGATCCCGGGCATGACCCGCGTCGTGCAGTCGGCAGGTCGCGTGATCCGCAGCGAAACGGACATCGGCGTGATCGCGTTGCTGTGCAAGCGCTTCACGCAGGAGAGCTACACGCGCTACTTTCCGATGGATTGGTATGAGGAATCGCCGCGCGAGCTGGTCACGCGAAAGGCGGCCGCGGATGTGCGCTCGTTCTTCGAAGCGAAAAACGCGCCGCAATTGAGGATGTTGTTTTGAGACATTTGCCGGTTCTGCTTCTTCTTCTCGCCGCCTGCGCTTCCACCACTCCCCCACCCGCACCGCCTCCCGTCCCGGCGTGGGAAGCGGTTCCGGCGGGAATCAGCGGAGCGCTTTGTCAGCGGCTGCAGCTGGACGGCATCGGGACGATCGGTGCCGAGGTGGGGATGGTGAAGATCACCCAGCCGATCGCGTCGCCGCAGATCCTGGCTTCACTCGGCAAGCCGAAGCGCAGCGTGAACATCGTGCATCGCGCGCTTCCGATCGCCACGGCGACGACCGGAACCGGATCGTGCGCGTGGAGGCTGATCGACGCACTCGATCCGCAGCGGCACCGCGACGCGATGGTCGTCGAGCTTTCCTCGCCCGTCCCCAATCCCTCGAAAAACGCCGCCGGCCTGGTCGCCCGCGTCTCCCTCGGCGGCACGCATCCGACCTGGTACTGGATCGAGCTGATCCCGCGCGGCGAAGGGTGGTCGGTGGGGCGGATTCTGCCGCTGGGGTTTTAGGCCCAGTTCTCCAACCAGTACTGCAGCATGATCACCGCCCACAGCGGTTTGGCGTGATTGGCAGTGCCCGCGCGGTGCTCATCCAGTAGTCGCCTGACGTACGCCTCATCGACGAGTCCATGCAGCCGTTCAGGCGCGAGCAACCGATCGACTTCCGATCGCAGCCCGCGATTGATCCAGCTCGCCACCGGCACACTCAAACCGCGCTTGCGGCGATAGATGACGTCGCGCGGCAACCACTTCTCCGCGGCTTTCTTCAGCACCCATTTCGTGGTCAGTCCGCGAACGCGCAGATCGGCTGGCAGCGACAGCGCGTACGCAGTGAGGAAGCGATCGAGATACGGCGCGCGCGCTTCGACTGACGAAAGCATGGTCGCGCGATCGACTTTCACGAGCAGGTTGTCGCGCAGGTAGCTTCGGTAGTCGAGCAGCATCGCGCCCGTCAGCGCGTTCTCGCCATGCGCAACGACGTCTGGGAGCGCACGCGCGGGCAGGCCGGTGCCGAACCAGGCCAGATGGCGCTCGATCCAGGGGCGCTCGGCGTCGGTGACGAACTTCTTCAGCAGATATTCGAGCGTGACCTTCTTCCCCGAGGGCGGAAGCGCGAACGCGAGCTTGCGCAGAGCCGTACGCGCGAAGGACGGCATGGAGTCGTACAGCGGCGCGACTTTGTGTCCGAGGTACGTCGGGTAGCCGCCGAACAGCTCATCGGCACCTTCGCCGCTGAGGATCACCTTCACATGCTCGCGAGCGGTGCGGGCCAGCAGGAACGTCGGAAGAATCGCCGGATCGGCGAGCGGTTCGGCGACGCGCCTCGTGACGTGGCGCAGAGCCTCGAGCAGCGTCTCCTCGTCCGCGCGCACCGGCACGTGGCGCGTGCGCATGTGTCTGGCCAGCTCCGCCGCATCCGCACTCTCGTCATAAGACTCCTCGGCGAACTGCGCCGAAAACGTGTGCACCTTGTCGACGCCGATCGCCTTCGAGGCGAGCGTGGCCAGGAGCGAGGAATCGAGTCCGCCGCTGATGAAGACGCCGACCGGGACGTCGGACATGACCTGCTTGGTCACCGCGTCCTCGATGAGCCGCTGCGTCGTGGCGATCGCCTCGCGGGCATCGCGCGGCTCGATCGTGAATCGCTCCGGATCCCAGTAACGGATGGTCTCTTCGCCGCCGTCTTTGAAGAGCATCAGCGTTCCCGCCGGAACGCGGCGGATCGCCGCAAACGGGGTGCGCGGCTCGGGGATGTAGCCGAGGGTCAGGTATTCGTCGATGGCGACACGATCGAGATCGCGCGAGATTTCGGGATGCCGCAGCAGACATTGCAGCTCCGAGGCGAAGAGCACTTCGTCGCCGGAGCGCATGTAGAACAGCGGCTTCTCGCCGGCGCGGTCGCGCGCGAGGAGCAGCGTGCGCGTGCGGTTGTCCCAGATCGCCAGCCCGAACATGCCGTCGAGCATCTCCACGGCCTTCGGACCCTGATCGAGGTACAGCGGCAGGATCGTCTCGACGTCGGAGTGCGAGCGGTACGGGTAGTCGCGATAGCGCGCGCGGATCTCGGCGGCGTTGTAAATCTCGCCGTTCGCCTCGAGCCACACCGAACCGTCAGGCGATGCGAACGGCTGGTCGGCGCGCTCGTGCAGGTCGATGATCCGCAGCCGCTCCGTACCGATGCGGGCGTTCGGATGCGTGAGCACCGCCCGCCCGTCCGGACCGCGATGACGCAGGGCCTCCCCCATCTCGTCGAGGACGTGGGGGAAGCGGAGCGCGTTCGCGCCGATCATTCCGTAGATGCCGCACATTGGCGGCGCGCATTGTGCCAGACCACGAGGGGCCTCCGGCGGGCGGCCCCGGGCCGCCGCGCTGGTTGTGCCTTCTGCCGGGATCGCGCTGGATGCGCGAATCGCGTTCACGCCAACACTAACGCAGCGGCCCGGGGCCGCCCGCCTATAGCTTGTCCGGCCGTCTCTCCGCTTCTCCCTCAGCCCTCAGAGAAGTACCCGTTGGGTGGCAATCGGGAGAATCGGGTTCAGGCGGCGCGATACTGAGAGGAAGGGTTCGTCCCGCTACGAATTCCGCCCGTGTTCGGATCGACGAATCCCTCCGGACTTTCGAGCGGGACGAAGTGCTTTGGCCCGAAACGCATTCTCAGATGCTGTCGGAGCACGACTCGACTATAGGCCTTGCGCGCGGCCAAAGCCAACCCGAAGGGAGGGTGTGATGAGCGAGTTCGAGTTTGGGGCGTTGGTGGGACTGGATTGGGGTGACACATCGCACGAGGTGGCTCTTTGGGACGAGCAGCAGCAGACGTGCACGAACGAGCGCATCGAGCACACGCCTGCGGCTCTGCGCGCATGGATCGAAGCGCTGCAGGCGCGCTTCGGCGGGGCACCGATCGCCGTGGCCATCGAGCAGTCCCGCGGCGCGGTCTTCGACGCGCTCAGCGGCTATCCGTTCGTCACGTTGTATCCGATCAACCCACGCAGTGCAGCCCGGTATCGTGAGGCGTTTCATCCGAGCCTTTCGAAAGACGATCCGACCGACGCGGCGTCCTTGCTCGACCTGCTCCGTAAGCACCGCAACGAGCTGCGCCCGTTCATCGCCGACGACGCTTCTACGCGGCTGCTGCGGCTTCTGACCGAGGATCGGCGGGAGCTCGTCGATCAGAGGACGCAACACGTCCAACGCATGACCGATCGGCTCAAGACGTACTACCCGCAGGCGCTCCGGTGGGCCGGCGCGTTGATTACGGCCCAGGCCTGTGACTTCCTCGAACGCTGGCCGACGCTCGAGGCCATCCAAAGGGCTCGGCCGTCCGCGATACGGAGGTTCTATGCGGGTCATCATCACGCGGCCGCGTGGATCGACCAGAGGCTCGCCGAGATCCGTTCAGAGGTCGCGTTCCACGACGACCAGGTCACCACTGACGCTGCCGTGCTGCTGATCGGAAGCGAGGTTGCGCAGATCCGGGCCCTCAACACGAGCATCGCCACGTACGACCAGAAGATCTCGGCGGCGTTCGCCGCCCACCAGGACGCGTCGATCTTCGCGAGCTTCCCTGGCGCCGGCCAACAGCTCGCGCCGCGGCTCGCCGCCGCCTTCGGGACCGATCGCAAGCGCTTCGGCAGCGCCGTCAACGTCGCCACCCGAAGCGGCATCGCCCCGGTTCTCCGCCGGAGCGGCAAAACGGCGGTCGTGCACATGCGCTGGGCTTGTCCGAAGTTCCTGCGTCAGACGTTCCATGAGTACGCGCGAGTCTCGATCGGTCAGTCCGAATGGGCTCGAGCCTTCTACAAGCAGCAACGCGCGCGCGGACACAGCCACCACGAGGCTATCCGCACGCTCGCTTACCGCTGGATCCGCGTCCTTTACGCCTGCTGGAACAATCGCACCGTCTACGACGAAGCTCTCTATCTGCGGCAGCTCGCCACCCGAGGCTCAACCCTCGCCACAGCTGCTGCCTGACTTGACAGGAAGGCTCAGATGTCCGGAGGCCTCTCGTCGTTCCCGTTCGCGTACGCCACGTGATGGGCGCCGGCAGCGACGTTCGTCCAACCGCGAGCTTCGAGCAATGCCCGCCGCGGCTTGTCGTTGTTCCGGACGATGTAGACCCGTGGATTGGCTGCGGCGAGCGAGCGCTCGAAGTACGGCAGCGGCTTGAGCGGCGACGCGGGATTGGTCGTGAACTTCTCGTAGCGACGCACGAGGTAATTGCTGGTCATCTCGCTCGCGTCTTCGGTCACGACCACGATCGGCCTCTGGAGATAAAACGCCATCGATCCGGTGAAGGCCTCGACGCCGATGATCTCCGTGTCCGGACGCACGTGCGGCGCGAGTCTCGCCACGAACGAGCGCGTCGAGCGCCGTTCGCCGATCGCCTTCATCAGCGGATTGGTGATCAGCGGCATGAGCAGCACGGGCAACGACAGCGCGATCAGCACCAGCTCTTTCCGTTTCGCGAAAAGCGCGACCAGACCACCCAGCGCGAAGGCGCCGCCGAGGAAGAGCGCGGTGTCGTCGGCGACCGCGGCGATCTCCGGCTTCATCTTCGTCCGATGAAACACGAACGGCGCGACGAGCAGGATGCCGCCGAAGATGGCGAACACGATCGCCGCCGCGCGCGTCCGCGCCTCTTCCCAGATGCGCGCGATCACCAGCGCGATGGCTGGCATCAGCGGCAGGATGTACTGCGGCCGCTTCGACTGCGAGATCGAGAAAAAGACCAGCGGAATGGCGATCCAGAGCGCGAGAAACAGCAGGTCCCGCCGCTTCAGCGAGCGCCAGCTGAAGATCGCCACGAGCGACCAGGGCATCGCCCCGGCGAGCAGATACGGCAGGAAGTACCAGGGCGGTCCGGTGCGCTGCAGCTCTTTCGTGGCCATGCGCGTGGCGGTCTCGGTCACCAGCACGTAGTGCAGAAACTCAGGCACGACCTGGGTCACGCCCCACAGCCACGGCGCGATAACCGCGGCGAACAAAACGATCCCGAGAATCGGGAAGAGCACGCGCACCGCTCGCTGAATGAGCGCGTACGGAATGACCACGAACAGCACCAGCACGAACGTGACCGGGCCCTTGGTAATCATGGCCAGGCCCATCGCCGCCCAGGCCAGAATCGACCATCGCGAGTTACGCTCTTCGATCGCGAAGTAAAACGCGACCAGCGCGACGGTGCAGAAGAACATCAGCGCGCTGTCGAAGATCACCGTCCGGGCGAAAGCAACGGTCAGCGGCATCGCCAGGAACGTGATCGCCGCGATGTACGGCGCGTCTCCACCCCACACGCGCCGCGCGAACCAGAAAATCACCGCACCTGTGGCAATCGTGAAGAGGTACGCCGGCAACCGCGCCGCGACTTCCGTAGGTCCGAGGACCTCCATCGCCGCGGCTTCGGCCGCGAAATAGACCACGGGCTTATCGAGATACGGCAGCCCGTTGAGACGCGGCATGACGTAGTCGTTCGTCTCCGCCATCTCCCGCGCCACTTCCGCGTTGCGGCCTTCATCGGCGTCGAGAAGCGGAAAGCCGCCGAGGTGAATCGCGAGGGCGATCACCGCGGCGGCTGTCCAGAATTTGAGGAGAGGTGAAGCGGTCAAACAGCGTTCGAGGTTAGCACGCGGGCCTCGTTCAGGCAGCGATCGAAGATCTCCACGGCGCTGTCGATCTGCGCC
This sequence comes from uncultured Acidobacteriota bacterium, assembly GCA_963822445.1. GTDB lineage: Bacteria > Acidobacteriota > Thermoanaerobaculia > Gp7-AA8 > Gp7-AA8 > QHVT01. The sequence continues at coordinate 1,000,925 of CAWGHO010000001.1, forward strand.
TCGCTGTGCGAAGCCATGACCTGGAACCGGAAGCGCGCCCGCTCGCGCGGAACCGCAGGAAACTCGACGAGGTTCGCGATCAGGCCGTTCTCTTCGAGCAATCGCGACGTCCACTTGGCCACGGTCTCGTCGCCGCACATCACCGGAACGACGTTGCTGGGATTGCCGAGGCACTCGATACCGCGCGACTCGTAGCCCACGCGAAGGCGCAGGATGTTGTCGAACGCGCGCGTCCGCAGCTCATCGCCTTCCTCGCTGCGCACGATCCGCAATGCCTCCAGCGCCACCGCCGACTGCACCGGGGAGATGCCGTTCGAGTACATGTGCGAGCCGCCGTAGATGCCGAGGAACTGGCGCACCGATTTCTCGTTCGTGGCCACGAAACCGCCGTTGCTCGAAAACGTCTTCGAGAAACTGCCCATCACCAGATCGACTTTCCCGAGCATCTTCTGGATGCCGATCTGCCCCGTGCCGCCGGGACCGGTCGCGCCGAAGTCGTGGGCGACGTCCATCATCAGCACCGCGCCGAATTCATGCGCGACCTGCTGCAGACGCTCGATGTCGGGGCTGTCCGAGTCCATCGAGAAAAGGCCTTCCGACACGACCAGGATCGCGTTCTCCGTGTCTTTCTCGCGGATCTTCGACAGCCGATGCCGCAAGGCGTCGGCGTCGTTGTGCCGGAACATCCAGACGTTCTGCGTGGCCGCGCGTGCGCCCTGCAGAAGACAGGCGTGGGAGAGCTGATCGATCACGATCGTGTCCTGCGGCCGCACCAGGCCGGTGATCAGTCCGAAGCCGGCCGCCCATCCCGTCGGAAACAGGAGCACATGTTCCATCTGCAGCATGTCGCCCAGGGCACGCTCGAGCGCGCGGCCGGGAATGGTGTTGCCCTGCAGCATCGGCGAGGCCGCGGCATGCGGGCCGTACTGGCGGAGCGCGGAGATCGCGGCCGAAGTGATGTCGGGATGCGCGGAGAGGCCGAGGTAGTCCTGCGAACCGAAATTCAATCCAGTCACGCGGCGGCTGTTCTGGCTCGACAGCTCCGTGGTCGTGCCCGGCTTCGCATGCAGCGTGCGCGCATACGGCCAGGTGTTCAGCTCGGCGCGAAGGTCGAGCCACTCGCCCAGCGGACGCGTCCGATTGAGCAGGTGCGATCCTTTCGGACTCGCGAACAGACCAAGGTGTTTGGTGAACGCCGGTGATTCGATCGAAGACACGTCGGGCAGAGAAGTCAATCAGGCTCCTTCGGACTCAGTAGTTTTGGACCGCACTCCACAACGCGTCTCCGATACGTCGATTCCAGAAGGAGGGCATTCCACTATTCCAATTCATATGTGATGGATGAACGTGCACCGGTCTGTACAATTCGCGCATGGCCCTGCAAGCGAACGAGATGCTCGGCCCCTATCAGATCGCCGGTCTCATCGGCGAAGGGGGCATGGGCGCGGTCTATCGAGCAAAAGACACACGCCTCGGCCGCGACGTCGCGATCAAAGTCCTGACCAACGTCACGCTCAGCGATCGCGAGCGCCTGCTGCGCTTCGAGCAGGAAGCGCGCGCGACGGGGATGCTCAATCATCCCAACCTGCTGACGATCTACGACGTCGGCCGCGACAGCGAGGGCTCGCCGTTCCTGGTCAGCGAGCTGCTGGAAGGGGAAACGCTCAGCAACCGGCTCATTCGCGGAGCGCTTTCACCGCGCAAGGCCGTCGACGCCGCGCTGCAGATGGCCAACGGACTCGCGGCCGCGCACGACAAAGGGATCGTTCATCGCGATCTCAAGCCGGACAATCTCTTTCTCACGCGCGACGGCCGTCTGAAGATCCTCGACTTCGGCATCGCCAAACTGAACGCGACGAAGTCCGGTGAAGGTCCGGCCTTCGAAGTCGCAGCGACCGAGCCGGGCATGGTCCTGGGCACGGTCGGCTACATGTCGCCGGAACAGGTCCGCGGCGAGCTCGTCGACCACCGCTCGGACATCTTCTCTCTCGGCGCGATCTTCTACGAGATGCTCACCGGGAACCGCGCCTTCAAGCGCAACTCCGGCATCGAGACCCTCGGCGCGATCCTCAAGGAAGATCCGCCCGAGCTCACCGAAGTGCTGCCGAACGTTCCGCCGGCCGTCGAGCGGCTGGTGCGGCGATGCCTGGAGAAGGATCGCGAGCTGCGCTTCCAGTCGGCGCGCGACCTCGGCTTTCACCTGGAAACGCTGTCGTCGATGTCGCAGTCCAGTGGCACGTTGTCGAGTGTTGCGCGGCCGGCAGCGACGAATGCGTCGACGGCGATCCGTTCCTCGACGGAGATGCCGACGACGCGGACGCCTGTGCCTTCGGCCGCCGCGCCGACTGCGCGTACTTCGGCCGTGCCGGCGCCGACTGCCGCGCGGCGGCCGTTAACGAAGCCGAAGCCGCGGGTCTCGCCGGTGCTGCTCACGCTGCTGTTCATCGCCGCGGTGGCCGGTGCGGCGTACGGCGGATGGAAGTTCGCGCAGCGCGAGACCGAAGTGATCGTGGAGCCGAAGTTCCACCGGATGACCTTCCGGCGTGGCGACGTGCGCTCGGCGCGATTCACGCCGGACGGTCAGACCATCATCTACACGGCGGCGTGGGACGGGCAGCCGTCGGACATTTACGCGGCGTCGGGTCGCGCGGCCGAGGCGCGGCAGCTCGGGATTCCGGACAGCGAGGTGCTGGCGGTTTCGAAAGGCGCGGAGCTGGCGATCCTGCTGCGCCGCGATCGCATCACGCGCGTGGGCACTCTCGCGCGCGTACCGCTGGGTGGCGGCATGCCGCGCGAGCTCGCGGTCGACGTACAGCAGGCGGATTGGTCGCCGGACGGCACGAACCTCGCCGTCATTCGCGTGGTCAACGGCAAGACGCGCGTGGAGTATCCGCTCGGGACCGTGAAATACGAGAGCACCCATGAAGTGCGGAACATGCGTGTGTCGCCGGATGGAACGAAGCTGGCCCTCCTGGAGCGAATCCGCGGCGCGTACGACGTGGTCATCATCGGCAGCGGTGCGCCGGATCCGATCGCGCGAGGCTGGTCGAATGGCGCGAGCGGCCTGGCCTGGTCTCCGGACGGCACACAGATCTACGTTTCCGGCACGAACACGACCGCGCCGCCGTCGCTGTACGCGATCGCTGTCGATACCGGCGCGATCCGGCTCGTCTCGCGGCTGACCGGATTCGTCGCGCTGTTCGACGTGTCCCCGAACAATGAATTTCTGCTGGCGACGGGAAGCCTGCGCGCAGCGTTGGTCTGGAAAACGCCGGATCCTCCTCAGCAACCCAGCGACCCGGCAACGCAGCAAGCCGGCAACCCGGTTCCCGCTCCTGAGAAAGACGCCTCCTGGTTCGACTGGTCGATCCTTGCGGACCTGTCGGCCGACGGACGCACGATCCTCTTCAGCGAGACGCGTGAAGGCGGCGGTGCGAAGTCTGCCGTGTACATCCGCCGCGATCACGAACCGGCGCCGGTGCGGCTGGGCGACGGCATGGGCGACGCGCTTTCGCCCGACGGCAAATGGGTGCTCATGCATCAGGGGCAGAAGCTGGTGCTCGTTCCCACCGGCACCGGCGACGCGCGCGAGCTGAAAATCGAAGGCACGTTCGAATCCGGCGGCGCCTGGTTGCCCGACTCGCGCCGCGTGGTCGTCGGCGGCGCGACGGGCGAGCGCAAGTATCAACTGCACGTCATCGACACGCTCGACGAATCGATCAAGCCGATCTCGCCGGAGGACATCTGGTCCGGAGGCTCGCGCGCATTCGCGGTCTCGCCCGACGGCCGTTTCGTGGCCGGCATGACGAAGGAAGAGACGATCGCCATTTACCCGGTCGATGGTGGTGCACCGACGCCGGCCAGCGGCGTGGAGAAAGGCGAGATCCCGATTCAATGGTCCGCCGACGGCGCGTCGCTGCTCGTTCACCGCCCGACCGGCCTTCCCGCGCGCGTACATCGCGTGACACTGGCAACGGGCACGCGTGAGCTCCTGCGCGAGTTCGCCCCCGCCGATCCCGCCGGCGTCTACAAAATCGCGCCGGTCCTGGTCACGCCGAACGGCGACGCCTGGGCGTACAACGCGATGCGGACGCTGGCTGATTTGTACGTGGCGGAGGGGATCAAGTGAAGGCGCAAAGGCGCAAAGGCTCAAAGGCTCAAAGAAAAAGCGCCTTTGCGCCTTTGAGCCTTTGCGCCTCTGAGCCTTTCTCCGTGGCGGCAAGCCGGTGACTCTCGCGAATCTCGTGATCTTCACCGCCGGCATCGCCGCCGGCGCGATCAACGCGATTGCCGGCGGCGGCACGCTGATTTCCTTTCCGGCGCTGCTCTGGATCGGCCGCGACGCCATCGTCGCCAATGCCACGAATACCGTCGCCATCTGGCCGGGATCGCTGGCCGGAGCGTATGGATTTCGGCGCGAACTCGCGACCGCGCGCCGCTGGCTGCTGTTGCTCATCGCTCCTTCGCTCGTCGGCGGCGCGCTCGGCGCGTGGTTGTTGCTGCGCACGCCGACGACGACCTTCGAGCGGCTGGTGCCGTTCCTCATCCTGGCGGCGACGATCCTCCTCGCTGCACAGGAAATGGTCACTACTCGTCTCGGCCTCGTCGCGAAATCGCACGAGAATCCCGGCGCGGGCTGGCTGACCTTTGTGCTCATCTTTCAGTTCATCGTCGGCGTTTACGGCGGCTACTTCGGCGCGGGTATGGGCATCCTCATGCTCGCCGCCCTCGGCCTGATCGGCATGACCGACATGCACCAGATGAACGGCGTGAAGAACGTCCTGGCCGTCTTCATCAACGGCATCGCCGCGATCTACTTCGCGCTCTCGAACGCCGTAGCCTGGAACGACGTCCTGGTGATGACCGTCGGCACGATCATCGGCGGATACTTCGGCGCGCGCGTCGCGCGGCGGTTCGGACGGGTCTTCGTCAGGCGCGCCGTCGTTGTTATCGGGATCGTGATGAGCGTGGCGTTGTTCCTCGGGTAGTCTCGCGCCATGCGCCTGCTGTACTCCTACATCCTCCGTTACAAGCGCCTGGCCGTCTCCGCGCTGATCCTGGCCACGATCAATCAGGTCTTTTCGCTGCTCGACCCGCAGGTCTTCCGGCTGATCGTCGACCGCTACGCCGTCAACGCCGGCAAGATGCCCCGCGACGAGTTCATGAGCGGCGTGGCCCTGCTGCTCCTGGCCTACGTCGGCGTGGCCATGGTGTCGCGCATCGCCAAGAACTTTCAGGATTACTTCGTCAACGTGATCTCCCAGCGCACCGGCGCGGCGTTGTACGAGCGGAGCGTCAGCCACTCCTTCTCACTGCCCTACGCGGTCTTCGAGGATCAGCGCTCCGGCGAGATCCTGCAGAAGATGCACAAGGCCCGCGCCGACGCGCAGTCGCTGATCAACAACTTCATCAACTTCCTGTTCATCGCTCTCGTGGGCATGGTCTTCGTGACCATCTACGCGTTCACGGTGCACTGGTCGATCGGCATGGTCTACCTGCTGCTCGCGCCGTCGCTCGGCACGCTGATGTTCTTCCTCAGCCGGCGCATCAAGACCCAGCAGAAAGTGATCGTGACGCAGACCGCGGAGCTGGCCGGATCGATGACGGAAACGCTCCGCAACGTCGAGCTGGTGAAATCACTCGGCCTCGAAAATCAGGAGATCGCGCGGCTCAACACCGTCAACGCGCGCATCCTCGAGCTCGAACTCAAAAAAGTCCGTTTCCTGCGCTTCTACAGCTTCCTGCAGGGCACGATCATCAATAGCACGCGGGCGAGCATCCTCTTCCTCACGCTCTGGCTTCTCTACAACCGCCAGCTGACCCTCGGCGAGTTTTACGCGCTGTTTTTCTACTCATTCCCCATCTTCTCGCCGCTCGCCGAGCTCGGCGCGATCATCGCGCAGTACCAGGAAGCGCGGGCAAGCATGGAGAAGCTGGAGGAAGTGCTGGCCATCCCGCCGGCACCGAAGCCCGCGGAACCGGTCGCCGTTGGCGCGTTGATGCGCGTCGCGTTCGAGAACGTCGGCTTCACCTATCCGTCGGCGAGCACGCCGTCGCTCGAGGCGATCGATCTGGAAATCCGCGGCGGCGAGACCGTCGCGTTCGTGGGACCGTCGGGATCGGGAAAAACGTCACTGGTGAAACTGCTGGTCGGCCTCTATCGCCCGAGCAGCGGCAACCTGACCGTCAACGGGATCGACATCGAGAAAATCGACTCCGACGAGCTTCGCGGGCGCATCGGATTGGTTACCCAGGACACGCAACTCTTCGCCGGCACGATTCGCGACAACCTGCTGTTCGTCAACCCCACGGCGACGGATGCGGAATGCATCGAAGTGCTTCGCCAGGCCGCGGCGCTGCCGATCATCGAGCGCGGCGGCCTCGGCCTCGACACGAAGATCGGCGAAGGAGGCATCAAGATCTCCGGCGGTGAGCGTCAGCGGCTGGCCATCGCCCGCGCGCTGCTGCGCGAGCCGGAGCTGATGATCTTCGACGAGGCCACGTCGAGCCTCGACTCGATCACGGAGAAGTCGATCACCGAGACCATTCGCGAGCTGACGACGAACGGACATCGCCGCATGACCGTGCTCGTCGCCCACCGCCTGTCGACGATCGCCCACGCCCAGCGCATTCACGTGCTGGCGAAGGGAAAGATCGTGGAGACGGGAACGCACGACGCGCTGCTGGCGATGCATGGGTTGTACGCCGCACTGTGGCGGGAGCAGAGCGCGCGCCGGGAGGAAGCGGCTTAACGCACGTGTTTGTCGAACAACTCCACGTTCCGGCGCATCACATCCATCTTCAGTTTCGGCTCCGGCACGCCATGTCTGCTTCGCGGATAAACCACCATCGTCACGTCGACTCCAAGCTCGTCGAGTAACCGGTACAGCAGCGTCCCCTGCGAAAGCGGAACACGATCGTCATTCTCGCCGTGCTGGATCAGCACCTTCGCGGGCGTCGGTTTGAGGTGCCAGGCCGGCGATTGGGAACGCAGAAGCTCGACGGACAGCGGCGGATGACGCATTTCGTCGAGTGATGAATCGGGTGTTTCACGCTGATCGAAGTAGTGCGGAAGGAAATCGCGGATGTCGGCGGTGCCGTGATAGCTCAGCAGGTCCGTGACCGCGGCGCCGATGCTGTACGCGCGGAAACGATCGCTGTGGCCGAGAACCCATGCCGCGAGATAGCCGCCGTAGCTCCAGCCCATGATGCCGAGGCGTTTGGGATCGGCGATGCCGTCGGCGATGAGCTTGTCGATGCCGGACTCGATGTCCATCCACGGCATGACCGCCCAGTCATTGCGATTCGCGCGATGGAATGCGCTGCCGTAGCTGCCCGTGCCGCGCGGATTGGGCCGCAACACCGCGAATCCGCGCGCGGCAAGGACGTGCGGCGCATAGGTCAGGCCGTGATAGCCGAGAAAACCCTGATCGAAGTTCGAGGCCGGACCACCGTGAATGAAGGTCAGCAGTGGCACGCGCTGACCGGGTTTGTAGCCGACGGGCAATGTCAGCAGGGCCTCGATCTCCAGGTTGTCTTTCGGGTTCTTCCAGCGGATCACCCGGGTCTCGCCGAGGGTGCGGTTGCGATAGGCGGCGTTGTGGTTCGTGACCCGCTGGCCTTCGACGAAGATCTCCGGCGGCTCGGTGAGCGACTGCTGCACGAACGCGACGCGGCCGCCCTGCATGTCCACGTCTCCGACGACGCCATCGATTTTCGTCGTGTTGGTGAAGCCCGTCCCGTCGACATTCACGCGAAAGAGCTGCGCGGTCGTGTTCCAGGAGCCCTCGAAGAAAACCGAGCGCGAGTCGTCGCTCCAGAGAATCGCCTCCGGCGTCCGGTCGTACTCCCTGGAGATGTTCCGCGGCGTGCCTCCGCTGCTGGGAACGACGTAGACCTCATGCTCGAGCAACCAGTCATGCGCGCCGGTGCTGGTGAAGGCGACCCACTTCCCATTCGGCGAGAACACCGGACCGCGATCGAGTCCGGGTCTGGTGACGAGCGGTTTGAGCGCACCGCCGCGTGTCGAGACGAGATAGATGTCCGAACGGAACAGATCGTCGAGGCCATTGCCCGGCGCGCGATCGATGGCGATCCACTGCCCATCGGGCGACCAGGAGAAGTCTCGCCAGATCGAGAACGCGCCATTGGTGAGCTTGCGCACCGTACCGCTGGCGACGTCGACGATGTAGAGATGCACGTATTTGCGTGCGCCGACGATCTTCGGGTCGTCGCGCTCCTTCGCGCGCCGCTCCTCGTCGGCCGTCTGTTCGTCGAGGCGCAGAAAGGCGATCGATTTGCCGTCCGGCGACCACTGATATTCGCGGACCGGAGTCGGCTCGTTGGTCAGACGGCGAGCTTCGCCGCCGTCAGGATCGATGAGCCAGATCGCGTGCTTTCCGCCATCGCGATCCGACAGAAACGCGATCCGCTTGCCGTCCGGCGACCACTGCGGATTGACATCCGACGCTTCGTTGCGCGTGAGCTGGCGGTCACTCGATCCATCGGCGCGGACGATCCAGATGTCGGTGTCGTACACGCTCCGCTTGAGGTCCGCGCGGCTCACGACGTACGCGACGCGCGTGCCGTCCGGCGACAGCCGGGGCGTCGATAGCCCCGGCATGGTCGCGTAGTCTTCGATGGTCAGCGTGCTGGCGAGGATGAGCGCGAGAAGCATGGCGCGAGTATGCCACCCGCGACACAACTACTACTGCACGAGAACGCTGTTGCTCAGCTCCGACGTATTCACGCCATACGGCAGCGACCCGAAGTCGCTGAAGTGCGTGCGGGTCCAGGTCGCATTGATCCACTTCCCGCGATGGTCGCCCGGAACGGTGATGGTGATGGTCTGGTCCCTGATCGACGAAGTGCTTCCCGATCCGATGAACCACTCGCCGTCGCCGTCAGGACCGTCATTGGTGAAGAAATCGAACGCGCCGCTGTTCGAGTCCGGTCCCAGCGGCTTCGAGTTGACCGTCACGGTGATGCTGGTCATGTTGCTCGCCGCGTCGTACTGAGCCGACAGCAGCACGGGCGCGTTCGAGGCCTTGTCGCGATCGTCCGTGTCGACGGGCGACACGCCGTCCAGGCCCCAGTCGATGCCGATTCCGAAGTTGTTCCGCATCGAATTGCGGCGCATCTCCACGACGTCCGCGGCTTCCGCGGCGCGCGCGACCGCGATTCCCATGTGACCGTGGTCGCGGATCACGTTGTCGTTCACTTTCGCGAAGAAGATCTCCGGCCCGAGGAAGATGCCGCTGGCGCCGTTCTGGCCGATGAAGTTGCTGGTGATCGTCGCCGATCCCCGCCACATCCAGATTCCGCTGAACTGGTTGTTGGCGATCACGTTCTGCGACACGACCACGCCCTCGGCGAAGTCGAGGCGCAGCCCACGCTGATTGGGCATGGGATCGAAACCGTCGGCTTTCGCGCCGATGTGGTTGTTCTTCACCTCGCGGCGATCGGGCCGGCCGCCGCAAGACCCGCCGGTTGCGAACCACAGTCCCTGATCCTCATCGAAGTTGCCGATCGCCAGTCCGTTGACGACGCCTTCGCACAAGGCGAGCATCCGGATCCCTCGACGCGCGAGGCGGCCGTCGATGGCGATCTCCGGCCCGCGCTGATTCGTGTTGCCCGTGAATGTCGTCTGGCGATCTCCCTCCAGCGTCACGCGGTCAGCGGTAATGGACGGCAGCGGCGTGAGCGGGGTGATCGTGAACCAGCCTTCCGCCGGGACCGGCTTCGGAATCTCGAAGACGATGCGGCAGGGACCGGGCGTGCATCCCGCGTTCGCATCGGTGATGGCCTGGCGCAGCGAGCCCGGGCCGTCGTCGGCGGTGCTGTCGACGGTGATCCAGCGATAGACCGGAACAGCGTTGATGTTCTCGTTGTCCGATGAATCGGGATCGGCCAGATCGCCGGACACGCGGGCCATCAATTTCACCTCGCCGCCGCGGCGGTCGGAGCTCGCGCGGACGCCGATCCGGAACGGCTCGCCCGAACAACCGTGCGGGAGCTCGGCTCGCGTGCAAACCGCGGCCGACCCTTCGATCCGGCAGGTGTAACCCGAGGCGGGAGTGATGGACGTGACCGTGCCGCCGGCCGCGGTGAATTCCGCGCGGACGGTTGGCGGACGATTGTCGCGGGTCTCGTTGCAGACGTTTGCGGTGAACGTCGCGCTTTCACCCGGATCGATGCGCTCGGTTCGCGCGGAGATGAAGATGTTGAGATCCGCTTCGATCCTGGTTTCCCAGGAAAAGCTGTGGGAGTTGTTGGCCAGGCTGGGATCGGGTGTCTCCGAGAGTAGCGATCCCTTGACCGTGTAGGTCGCGTTGGCGATCGGCGCCCGCAGCTCGATGCTGCCGTAGTGGAAGGGCGCGCCGACGTGCATGTCGCCGACTTCGCAGCGGATCGGGCGCTGCATGGAGTCGCATTGCTTGATCACGTCGCCCGCTCCATAGCCGAGGCGGGTGACGGTGACACCTTCCGGGACCTCGAAGGTGAGCACGGCGTTGCGCGCCACGTCCGGCCCGTGATTGACCATGGCGAACGTGACGTCGACGCGATCCGGATAGCGGTTCGCGCTCATCGAGAACAGCAGGTTCGCGTCGGCGAGCGCGGCGGAGGAGACGAGAAGGGAGAGAAAGAGGAAGAGAGTCCGGGAAAGTTGGGTCATGAGAGTTGGCGATCGTGCTCGTGCTGGAGGAAGGCGCGGGTGGCCGGATGTTGCGGTCGTGTCAACACTTCGCGGGCGTCGCCCTCTTCGGCGACCTCTCCTTCCGCGAGGATGACCACGCGCGTTGCGAATTCGCGGGCGAAGTCGTCGTCGTGCGTCGTCACGACCAAAGTACGGCCCTCGGCGGTGAGTTGTCGCAGGGTCTGGCCCAGCTCGAAGCGCCGCGCGGGATCGAGCGACGCCGTCGGCTCGTCCATGAGCAGCAGAGGCGGATCCATGGCCATGGCCCGGGCGATGGCCACGCGCTGGGCCTCCCCGCCGGACAACTCGCGCGGATACGCGTTGCGCCGATGCGCGACGCCGAGCGATTCGAGGAGCTGCGTGGCCTTGCCGTCGGCATCCTCGCGTGACACCCGCGCGACCTGCACAGGCGCGAGCGTCACGTTGTCCAGCGCGGTCAGGTGCTCGAACAGCGAATGATGTTGAAAGACAAGCCCGACGCGGCGGCGCAGATCGCGCAGCGTTGCAGGCGACGGCGCACGACCGGAGTGCAGGACGACTCCGTCGACGTCGATCGTGCCGCCGTCGAACGGCTCGAGGGCCGTGACGGCGCGAAGGACCGTGGTCTTGCCGCCGCCGGAGAGTCCCATCAACGCGACGATCTCTCCGCGTGCGGCGGTGAAGGTGACTCCGCGGAGGACTTCGGTCGCCCCGCGATTGAGGCGGAGGTCGTCGACGCGGAGCACGCTCATGGGGTCGCTGCCCTCCAGCGCATTTCCAACGCCCGCGCCGCGCGTGCGAGCGGCAGGGACATGCAGAGGTAGAGCAGCGCGCAGAGGATTCCGGGGATGACCCAGCTTCCGATGTTCGCGGCGAAGATCTGCGTCTGCTTGGTCAGCTCGACGACGGTGATGACGGAGACGAGCGACGAATCTTTGAGCAGGGCGACGAAGTCGTTGGTCATCGGCGCGAGCGCGAGGCGGAAGGCCTGCGGTCCGCGGATGAAGCGGAAGACCTGAAACTCGCTGAGCCCGAGCGTCCGCGCGGCTTCGAGCTGTCCTCGGCCGACGGCTTCCATCGCGCCGCGATAGATCTCGCTCTCGTACGCCGCGTAGTTGAGTCCCAATCCAACGAGAGCGGCGACGAACGCCGGCAGGCGGATGACCGAGGAAAGGCCGTAATAGATGACGAAGAGCTGCAGGAGGACCGGCGTGCCGCGGGTGATCTCGACGTACGTCGTGAGAATCGCCCGAACGAGACCGTTTCCGTAGACGCGGCCGGTCGCGACGAGCACGCCGAGGACGATGGCCAGGGCCATGGCCAGGCAGGAGAGAACGATGGTGATTGCAGCGGCGCGCAAAAGCGCCGGGAGATAGCGCAAGGTCGCGTTCGCGACCGGTTGCGGGGTTTCGGGGTTTCGAGGTTGCGGAGTGGTTTCGGGTTCGACGACCTGGGCGAACAACTTTGGCTGGAACTCGTCCCAGATCTCCCACTTTTTGTAAATCCGCTCGAGCGTTCCGTCCTTCATCCGCGCTTTGAGAATCGCGTTCACTTCGTCGCGGAGCTTCGTGTTTTCTTTGGCGAGGACGGCGATGTAGTGGCCGGTGGCGATCGGTTTGTCGAAATGCGTGTAGAGGCCGGGCGTGCGGCGCATCGAGCGCATGGCGATGATGTTGTCGAGGAGGACGGCGTCGAGGCGGCCGGAGACGACGTCTTCGTAGGGATGCACGTCGTCGTCGTACGAAACGGCGGTGATGCCGTGCGTTTTCTCGGCGGCCAGGAGGATGTCGTAGGCGATCGTGCCGCCGAGGGTGCCGATGCGGCGATTGCGGAGATCGTCGAGGGTCTTGAAACGGTCCTTGTCCGCCTCGCGCACGGTCAGCGCCTCGGTGAACTGGTAGTACGGAATGGTCGCGGCCAGAGCGGCCCGTCGCGCCGGCGTGTCCTCGACGCCGCTCATGCCGATGTCGAAGTCGCCGCGCTGCACGGACTGATCGATGGATGCGAAGGCAACCTGCACGAACTGCGGTTTGCGTCCGAGGCCTTTCGCGATCTCCTCGGCCACCTCGACGTCGAAGCCGGTGACTTTCGAAGGATCGTTCGGGTCCGCTTCGACGAACGGCGCGCCGCCTTCGGAATCGCCGCCCCAGCGAAGGATCTCCTGCGCGCGCGTGTCAGTTGCGAACAGGAGCAACGCGGCTGACGCGGCCGTTGCGAATTTCCCAGCCCTCATTGAGCGTGAGAGTGTAGCCGTCGCCGCTCGCCGGCACCGTCAGCTTTTTGAAATCGGGCGACATCAGCGCGCCGCCGGTCACGACAATTTTTCCCCACGTGTCGCGCACTTCCATCGACGGATAGACCGTGCCGTGCTCGCCGAAGGGCTGGACGTTGTTCGGGTCGAAGGTGAATTGCATCTGATCGAATTCGATGAGCAGCACCGGACCGTCGATGAATTTCGCCTGCAGCTCGGCGAACATCTTCCGCTTCTTCTCGGCCCGTGCATCTTCGTCGGCACGTACGACTGCGCCGTCGTACTTTTCAGGATGGAGCGGCGTGTCGGCGATCTTCCAGGCGCGACGCGCGAGCTCGCCGAGGTCGTCCGCCGCTTTGACGCGGCGGGTCCAGTGCCGATCGCGCGTCTCGATGAGCGCGCCCCACGCCGCGCCGCTGACGTACGCGAACGAACGCGCGAGACGCTCGCTCCTGTCCGCGGAATTGAGCCGGCGCACGAGCGGGGCGATGCGCTCGGCGAGCTGTGGAATGGCCATGGCGTAGCCGGTGTGCTCGCTGAGGCCTTCGTTCATCTCCAGCAACCGCTCTTCTTCTGCGGCTCGAGGAAACAGCGATCGGCGCTGCGCGCGAAACGCAAGCGCATCCGCGACGGCATCCGCATCGCCGGTCGCGAGCGCCCGCGCCAGCGCGCGGAATTCGAGGCGCATCCAGTAACGCGCGTCGGCGGTGTCGAGATGCGCGTTCGCGGGATTCGAGCTCGGCAGGCCGAGGGCGGGTTGCAGGCGATGGAAGGACTCGTGCGCGAGCAGAGTGCGGCGCGAGATCACGTTCTCCGGCAGAGGCCACATCACCATCGTCCAGCGCTTGCCATTCCACTCGACCGCGGTGTTGGCGATGCCAATGGAGTCGGGAATCGTGGCCGGTCCTTCCTTCGTCATGGCCTCGCGCGTGCGCGGGTCGGCGAAGACCAGCGGACCGCACAGCGAGCGGCCCCACAACCGTCCGTTGTCGCGCGCACACATCGCTTCGAGCTCGGTGAAGGCGCGCTGCGCGCTGCCAACGTCGATGGACGCGAGAAGAGCAACCGCGAGCAGTGCCTGCATGGCGATTGGACGATGGCTCGCGGCCGAGGTTACGTGTGGTGCAGGCCTCCGGTCTGCCCTTGGGCGGGAGGCAGGCCAGAGGCCCGCACCACACCGATACACTACCCCCATGGAACTGCCCGACCTCCGGCTCGCGCTCGAGCTGGCTGAAGCCGCCGACGAGATCACCATGAAGCACTTCCGCCTGGCTTCACTGGAAGTGCGCACGAAATCCGACGCGTCGCCGGTCACCGAAGCCGACGAGGCCGTGGAGCGCATGATCCGCGACCGCCTCTCGCGCGAGCGCCCCGACGACGGCATCCTCGGCGAGGAATTCGGAACGTCCGGCAGTGCCGCGCGGCGCTGGATCATCGACCCGATCGACGCCACGAAGAACTACATCCGCGGCATCCCCATCTTCGCCACGCTGATCGGGCTCGAGGAAAACGGCCAGATCGTCACCGGCGTCGTCTCCGCCCCCGCCCTCGGCCGCCGCTGGTCGGCATCGAAGGGCAATGGCGCGTTCTGCAACGGCATGGCCATTCGCGTCTCCGAGGCAGCCACGCTCGAGGAAGCGCAAATCGGCTACGACGGTCCCACGGACTTTGATCCGTTCGAAACGACGGACAACTTCATGAAGCTCGTCCGCCGCTGCGGCCGTGCGCGCGGATTCGGCGACTTCTGGATTCACATGCTCGTCGCCGAAGGGGCCATCGACATCGCCATCGAGCCGCGCGTCGCACCGTGGGACATGGCCGCGGTGCAGGTGATCGTCGAAGAAGCCGGCGGCCGTTTCAGCGATCTGCGCGGCGACGCTCGTTACGATGGCGGCAACGCGCTCTCGACGAACGGGGCGCTGCACGGTGCGGTGCTGGAGCACTTCCGATGACCGAACAGGTGATGGTCGTGGAGCGCGAGCACATCGCGGACTATCTCGTGGAACGCGGTCTGATCACCGAGCACACGGAAGTCCTGCTCGACACGATTTACGACCGCCACTTTTTCATCGATCGCCCGACGGCCGAGGTTTCGCCGCAGTACAAGCAGATCATCCCGTACGTGCTGATCCGTCGCGGGCAGTCGTGGTACCTGCTGCAGCGCACGCAGAAGCAGACCGAGGCCCGTCTCCATCACAAGCTCTCCCTCGGCATCGGCGGTCACATCAACCCCGACACGCCGGACCTCATCGACGGACTACAGAAAGAGTTGGAAGAAGAAGTCGGCGTGAGCGGCGACTACGAGCTGACATTCATCGGTATCCTCAACGACGACACCACCGAGGTCGGCAGCGTGCACCTCGGCGCGGTGTTCGTGCTCGATCTGGAGCAGGGGGACGTCGAAGTGCGCGAGACGGAAAAGATGAGCGGGCGGTGGGTGGCGCACGACGAGCTGGCGTCGCTGCGCGAGCAGATGGAGACGTGGACGCAGATCGTTTATGACGAGTACGTGGCATGACGGACAACATCCTCTGGCGCTGGCTCGATCGTGAAGGCCACGAAGCGGCGAAGCTCGACGGCCGCATGCTGCGCGGCGCGGCGGCGCTGAAGAACGGCGGCGACGGATGCGCTCTCGTCTACACGATCATTTGCGATGACCAGTGGCATACCCGGAGCGCGCAGGTCGGCGGCTTCGTCGGCGAACGCGATCTCACGATCCAGATCAGCGCGGAGAACGGCCGCTGGACGATGAACGGCGAGCACGTCCCGGCGGTCGATGGCTGCATCGACATCGATCTGAATTTCAGCCCATCCACGAACCTCTTGCCGATTCGCCGATTGAACTTGAGCGTCGGGGAGGAGGCGAGCGTCCGCGCGGCATGGCTGCGTTTTCCCACGTTCACGCTCGAGCCGCTCGATCAGAGTTACCGCCGTCTCACCGAGAACACCTACCGATACAAAAGCGCCTCGTTCACCGCGGAGATCACGGTGAACGAGGCGGGGTTGGTGCTCGAGTACGGCGTCTGGAAAGCGGTTTAGCGGCCGGCGAAGAACACCGGGTCGCCGGAGAGGTTGTCGACCATCGAGCCGTAGGCGAAGAGCTTCGCGTTGCCGTCGCCGCGCAGAGCGAGCGTGAAGTTGCCGGTCGACTGCGAGAGGTTCGGGAACAGGCTGCTGATCGAAGCCTGGGCCTGGCCGCCCGCGGCGAGCGTGTACTGCGTCGACGCGAGCTCGGTTCCGGACGGCGAGAGCACGATCACCGAGAACGTCTCGGTAGCACCGCCGCCGTTCACGAAGCCGACGTTCGAGCGATAGCTGCCGTCGGAGCGCAGGCCGGGCACGAACACTTCGTTCGCGAAGGACGCGACCGGGTCGATCGACTGGCCGAACGTGCCATGAGTCTCGGTGGAGGTGTAGGTGCGGCTGGTGACGATGGGACCGGTGTCGCCGTTGGTCCAGGTCATGGTCAACGCGCCCTGGCCCGAGGTCAGACCGAACTCGGAGAGCACGTCATCGAGGACGGCGGTGTCGCGCGAGCCGAGAGCAAACGACTTCGTGTCGCCGCCGTAGCCGACAGTCAGAGTCAGGCTGCCGGACGTCGGATTGAAGACCGAGACGTCGCTGCGCCAGAACGTGCCGTTTGCGCCGGGCGAGCGGCCGACGATGGGAAGGGTCAGCGATCCGTCCGTCGACGTCGGCACGGCCTGCACGTAAATCGGATCCTGCGTGTCGTTGTCGATCACGGACGCGTACGCGCTGATCGAATCCGCCGACGCGGCCACGAGCCGCATCGAGAGCACGTCGTACGACCGATCGGCGATGTCGGGGAAGAACGACGCCAGCGGTGCCTGCTGGAAGTTGTGCGCCGGCACGGTGACGTTCGCCGTGCCGAGGATCGTGCCGTTGGGGCTGTAGAGCGTGAGCGTGGTGGCCATGTCCGACGCGCCGCGGTTCACGAGCCCAACGTTCGTGCGGAAGCGCGCGTTCGACTGCATGCCGGTGATGTAGAGCGTCTTGTCGAGCGAGACCACGTCCGGTACGGCCTGACCGTACGTGCCGCGCGAGCCGTTGGTGTAGGTGCGGCTGCTGACGCGAAGCTGCGCGCTCGTGCTGGCGCTGGTGGCCTCGATGGCCACCGCTCCGGCGCCGTTGGGAACGCCGAACAGCTCGAGGAGCGTGTTCGCGTACGTAACGGACTGATTGGGCGACAGGAAGATGTCGCGCGAGATCGCAGTGCCGCCCGCGCCGGGGATGAAGAGCAGGGTCACGTTCGCGCCCTGCGTACCGGCGTTGAAGACGCTCAGCTCCGTGCGCCAGGCCGTCCCGCCGACGCCGTTCGTCTGCGTGGTCACCGAGACCAGCGAGCGATGCGGCGTGTTCGCGGTAACGGAAACCTGCTTCGAGATCGTGCCCGAGTTGGCGCCGTTCGACGCGGTCAGGCTGACGGTGTACGTGCCCGGCGACGCGAAGGTGATGGCCGGATTCCGCGAGGTGGACGTGCGTCCGTCGCCGAACGACCACGACCATTGCGTCGGGTCGCCGGTCGAGCGATCGGTGAAGCTCACGCTCGAGCCGACCGTCGGCCTCGCCGGCGAGAAGTCGAAGTCGGCGACGACAGGCGGCGTGACCGGCGCGGGATTGTTCACGGTGATGGTCTTCGTGACCGTCGCCGACTCGGCATTGCGGAACACAGTCAGGGTGACGGTGTAGGTCGACGCGGTCGAGTAGCTCTTCGACGGATTCTGGCCGTTCGCAGTCTGGCCGTCGCCGAACACCCAGCGCCACGAGGTCACACCGCCCGTCGATTCATCGACGAAGTTGACGGTGTCGTTCGTGGTCGGATTCGCCGGCGTGAAGCTGAACGCGGCCTCGAGCGGGCCGGTGACGTTGATGGTCTGCGAGGTTTCGAGCGTGCTTCCGCCGCCGGTCACGGTCAGCGTGACGGTGTAGCGGCCGGACCGCGCGTAAATCTTGTTCGCGACGGCGGCCGTCGAGGTCGTGCCATCGCCGAAGTTCCAGAGCCGCGAGGAAGCGCCGCGCGATTCGTCGTAGAACGTGAAGGTCGTGACGCCGGCCGTTCCCGTTTGCGGCGTGAAGCTGAAGCCGACGGTGAGCGTCGTGCCGGTGATGGTGACCGTGGCGGTGTTCGACTGTCCCGAGGCGCCATTCGCGTTGAATGCCGTGACGTAGAGGCGATGCGTGCCCGCGCCGATGCCGTTCAGCGTCGCGCGGGTCGAGTTCGCGGCGACGTCGGTGACCTTCGTGAAGGCGGCGTTGTTCGTCGACAGATAGATGGAGAAGCCGGTCTCGTTGTTGGAGTTGTCGAACCATTCCACGGTGATGGAGCTGGCCGAGGATGTGGCACCGACTCCCGACGGCGCGGCCGGCACCTGCGGTGGCGGCGGCGTAACGCTGCCGTTCGGATAGAGCCAGCGCGCGGCGATCTGATCGTCTTCCTTCAGCGAAGGACCGCGGCCGGTGACGTTCGCGTACATGAGCGCCGTTGCATCGGGGCTGTGTCCGAATCCGAGGGTGTGGCCGAATTCGTGGGAGATGATTTCGGCGAGACGGCTCGAGCCGATGCCGTTCGTTGGCGTCACGCCGTCCTGAATGGTCAGGTTTCCTTCGATGATGCTGACCGCGCGCATCGTTCCCTGCGGATGCGCCGCATCGAAGGCAAACGGCGAGGTCCAGTTTGCGCTCCCGCTGATGCCGTTGAATCCGCCCGTGCCGACCACGCCGCCCGCTCCACGCGAAAAGGTCCCGGCAATCTCGCTGAGCGGATCGTCGAAGAGCACTTCATTGGCGCTGTTGCGGCTGGACAGTCCGCCGAACGAGCCGCTGCGCGTTCCGGCGTAGTTGTAGAGGATTTTGGCCTGCTCGTAACTGGTCCAGGCTTCCATCGCCGTCCGCAGCTCGTTGACGCCGCCGCCGGTGTAGCCGGTCTGCGTTCCGCCGCTGTACCAGTTCGCGGTGTTGCCGCTGTCGAACATCGCCCAGCGGTAAACGGTCGGCTCGGAGAGCAGGGTGAAGTTCGATTCGATGCCGCGGCCGGAGGTCTCGCGCGCGAGCACGGGGTTGGCGATGCCGTAGTTCTTGAGACCTTCGCGGCCGGCGACGCGCTCCTTGATGAACTGCTCGAACTTCGTCGCTTCGCGCTGCACGTTCGCGGCGACGATCGGCTGGAAGTCGTGATCGAGAAGTGTGACCGGCTCCGCGGCGTCGTTCCGCAGCCAGAGCTGGCGGCCATCGGTCATCGCGGCCCTGACGAACTTGCCGACGAAGAGATCCATCGTGCGATAGCCGCCCTGCGGCGCCGGCTCGAGAAAGAGCAGCACGCGCTCGCCGTCTTTGAATTCAGGCGTTCCGAAGACTCTCGTGATTTTTCCGTTCAGCTCGCCGCCGATCTCGCGGACGACGATGGTGGTTTCGGCAGTGCCCTTCAGCGTGCGCTCGACGGCGACCACGGTCTCCGTCCAGATCCGTCCGTCGCGCTCGATGGCTGACGTGGAAACGACGCGCCCTTCGACGATGACCGGTGTCTTGCCGATGAGCTGCTCGTCGGCGGGCATGACGATGGTCGTCGCGTTAGCGAGCGCGGCAAACAGGAAAAGGGCACACGTCAGCCCGTACACCTTGAATCGTTTCAACTGGTCTGGCCTCCCGAAAGTTATTCGGTCTAACGAGCCGCCTCGGACAACTCATTCCGCACGCGATCCTCGAAGCGTCTCTCGGCGGCCGTGACGAACCGGTGATAACCCTCACTGTCGATGAAAGGGTTCACCCTTTGGTACGGGCCGAGGGACTTCATCTTCCCCGCCAGGTCGAAGAAGTTGCCGTGGGAGGCCAGGAAGATATCGCAGCGGAGGGCGTGGAGCGTCGCGAACTGGCGCCGGTAGTCCTCCACGGCGTTGGGATAGCGGGGATTGTCGGTCAGGCGGTACTCGGAAGGGACGCTGGGACTGCCGAGGAAGACCACGTCGAGGTCGCCGACGCGCATGGTCCAGCTCGTACAGCCGCGGGTGTGGCCGGGAGTGATGTGCGCGGTCAGGGTCGTGCCGCCCAGGGAGATCTGCTGCTTGTCATCGAGGATCCTGTCGGCGCGGACGGGCGGGAAGGGGAACCGGTTGCCGAACTGCGGATCGTCGAGCCCGCCGCGCGCGAGCATCGGCAGATCGCCCGCGGTCGCGTAGAACGTCGCGCCCGTCACGCGCTTGAGCTCGGCAAGGCCGCCGGCATGATCGTAGTGAGCGTGGCTGCTGAGGAGGATCTTCACGTCCTCGACTTTGAATCCGAGGCTGCGGATGTTCGCCATGATCATCGGAGCCGTCTCTTCGAATCCGCCGTCGAGCACGATGTGCCCTCCGGGCGTGGTGACGAGGTACGAGGTGACGTCCGACGCGCCGACGTAATAGAGGTTGCCGGCGATGCGGAATGGTTCGACGGGCTGGTTCCAGGATCGCGAGACGGGGTCTTTCTGCGCGAGGAGCGGCGCGGCGATCAGGAGCAGCGGAAGGAAGCGGCGCATTTCACTCCGTCGGAATGGTGAAGGTGAACATCGCTCCCCCACCCGTCGCGTTCTGCGCCCAGACCTGGCCGCCGTGCGCGTCGATGATGCCTTTGACGATGGCCAGGCCGAGGCCGGCGCCCATGTGCGCGGTCTTCTTGGCCTGCCAGTAAGGCGTGAAGACCTTCGACAGATCCGCCTCGGGGATCCCCGGACCGGTATCGCGCACGACGAACTGCACCGCGTTCCTCGCGGGAACGGCCTCGACGGTGATCGTTCCCCGCTCCGGCGTGAACTTGATGGCGTTGCCGATCAGATTTCCGAAAACCTGCACCAGGCGATCGCGATCGGCGCAGATGCGCGGCAGTTCGCCGATCTCGCAGACGATCTTCTGTTTCTTCTGCAGCGCGATCGCGGCGTGGGTATCGCAGACTTCGCGCACGAGCGGACCGGCGTCCATGAGCTTCGCGTCGACGGAGAAGCGGCCCGCCTCGAGTCTGGCGACGTCGAGGAGATCCTGAATGAGGCGCTCCATCTGGCGCGCCGACGAGCGGATGGTCTCGATCAGATCGCGTTGCTCCTCGGGCGGCGAGTCGGTGAGCAGGTCCGCGCTCAAGGCGATCTTGGTCAGCGGATTTCGAAGATCGTGCGAAACGATTCCCAGCGTTTCATCGCGCACGCGCACCGCCGCCTCGGCCTTCTCCTTCGCTTCGCGCTCTTCTTCCATCAACCGCACGCGGCGCAACGCCAACGACGTCAGATCGCCGAGCGTTCGCGCGCGAACGACGTCGGTGTCGCGAAACTTGCGGCCGGAGGATGCGCTGTTGAGCAGCACCAGCGCGCCGAGAGGCTCGTTCTCAGCGATGAGCGGCGTGACCAGCACTTCGCAGTTGCCACAGGTGTCGGCGAGATAGGGAGCCATCTCCCGTCCGAAGCCGCTCATCTCCGCGAGGACGACCGGCGCACCGCCCCGCATGATCTCTTCGGTGAGCGATCCCGGAAATCCGACCCGCAATCCACGCGGCGGCGTGCCCCGGCCGGCCGATGAAACCACTTCGACCGTGCGCGCGCTGTTGACGATGCGCTCGACGTAAACGCCATCGGCGCGCGTGACATGCGTCGCGCGGTTGGTGATCTCGTAAAGCACCTCGGTCATCTCGACGGCGCCAGTGAGAGCACTGGCCAGATGGCGGAATGCCGACTCTTCATCCGCGCGCCGCTCGAGCTGCGCCCGCGCCGCCTGGGCTTCCGCGCGCGCCTGCTGTTCCTGTTCGAGGCTCTGCTGCAGATCGAGTCGCGCGCGCTGCCGCTCGGTGATGTCGCGCGCGAAACCGGTGAACACGGTCTGTCCGTCGGTGCTCCATTCGCCGAAAGAGATCTCGCATGCGACTTCATGTCCGTCTTTGTGCAGCGCCGGCAGCTCGATGCCGTCCCAGGGGATGTGTTTCTCCTTCGTGCGGAGATAGCGCTGCACACCACGTCTGTGCGCGTCGCGCAGACGCTCCGGAACGATGACGTCGAGATTCCGGCCCAGCAGCTCTTCGGGTTTGTAGCCGAGGATGCGCTCGACGGCGGGGTTGCAGAAGGTGATGACGCCGCGCTCGTTCATGGTGAAGATCGCGTCCTGCGCGGTCTCGGAAACGATGCGGTAGCGGGTCTCACTTTCGCGCAAGGCCTGCTGGGTGCGGCGGCGCTCGATGAAGTCCCCGATCTGCGCGCCGATGAGCGTCATCACCGGAAGCAATGCCTGTTCAGGCTCGCGGTCAACGCCGCTGAAGAACTCCATCGCCCCGATGACCCGTCCCTGGGTGACGATCGGGAACGCGAAGGCCGCGACCATGCCCGCGTCTTTCGCCAGCGGCGCACGCGGATAGCGCACGGAATCGCCGAAGTCGGGGACCCAGACCGCGCGGCCGGTGTCCCACACTTCGCCGATCAATCCGACTCCGCGGCGCATGTCGCGGGTGTCGCAGAGACCGAGTACCGCGCTGCTGTCGATGGCCGGCGCATGCCAGAAATCGACGCAGCGGATGGCGTCGCCGTCGACTTCCCAGAGCGCGCCGATGTCCCAGCCGAGGTTTTCGCAGATGGTCTGCATGACCTGCCGGGCCGCGGCCTCGAAGTTGAGCTCCTGGCTCAGCACATTGGTCAGGGCAAGCTGCGCGGCCAGGCGCTGCTCGGCGCGATAACGGTCGGTGATGTCGCGCGCGAACTTGGAGAACCCGCCTTCTCGCAGTTTCGTGGTCACGCCGTCGACGAACACGCGCCGGCCGTCTTTGCGCATGTGCCAGCGGGTGTCGTCAGCCCGTCCGGTCTCCCGTGCTCGGGCGATTTCTTTCTCGGGAATGCCGAGACGGCGGTCTTCGGCAGTGAAGAGGACGTCGAAGTCGCGCCCGACGATCTCGTTGGCGGACCAGCCGAAGGTCCGTTCCGCGCCGATGTTCCACAGCTCAATCAGGCCCCGTTCGTCGAGGACGAAAATCGCGAGATCGCGAGCTTCCTCGACGATCTGACGGAACATGCCACCTGCCACGGCGGATTCGTTCATGCGGAAGCTGGTTGGGCCTCTCGGTCTTCATGGAGCACACGACGTGCCCGTCTCTTGCTAGACTTCGCGCCCCGCAATGCAGCGCCGGGTGCGTATGTTCTGACGGATTCGCGCAATCGCGACGCCAGTGATGGGGAGTCGCCAAGTGGTAAGGCAGCGGCCTTTGGAGCCGCCATTCGGAGGTTCGAATCCTCCCTCCCCAGGCGGGCGGGCACGGCCCGCCGCGCTGGTTGGCCTAGCCAGAGGGGCAACTGCGGTCCCGCTGTCGTGTGAGTTAGGAGAGGGGTGAACGGTCAGCTCGTTTTCAGAGCGACGATTGCGGCGGCACCCAGCAAGCCGGCGCAGCAGGAGTGGCAATCCCCCGAGCGTCTGGATGGCGCTCCCACGGCGTTGACGATGAGCGTTCCGGTCAGCGTCACCAACCCAGTCACTTGAACCGGTGCGACGTTGCCGGGCGATGCGCTGGAGACCGTCACGGTGAGGCTCGTGGTGATTGTGAGGTCATGGACGACGATCTGGTCACGGACGGAGGTGCCGTCGACAGTGAGCGAGGCGCTTGCAACGCCGGCGGCCAGAAGTAGAAACAGACCAGCAGCACGTGCGCGCCTTGGGGACGCGGATCCTATCAGAGCCGCGCGCAGTCTCCGCCGGCCAGGCAGCGATGCGCCGCCGCGATAAAGTGGGTCCGTGCACGAGCAGCGCTTTCTCATCGACGTCGCCATCGTTCTCGGCGTCGCCTTTCCGGTCCTCGTCGTCGGGAAGATGCTTCGCGTTCCGGAGCTGATCAGCTATCTCCTCACCGGCATTGCCATCGGGCCGCACGCCATCGGGTTGATTCGCGATCCGGCCCAGGTCGAGGCGATCGCGGAGATCGGCGTGGCGCTGATCCTCTTCTTCATCGGCCTGCACGTTCCGCTGGAGCGATTGCGGACGCTCGGCAAAACGACGTTCGTCTCCGGCTCGCTGCAGATGTTGTTCACCGTGGCGGGCGTGGTCGCGATCGGATTGGCGACGGGGATCGACATCCGCCTGGCGAGTTTCCTCGGCGTGCTGATCGCGCTCGGATCGACGTCGGTGGTCATGCCGGTGCTGGCCACTCGGGAGGAAACCGGTGCTCCGTTCGCGGGCCGCTTCCTCGGCGTCTCGATCTTCCAGGACTTTGCCGTCATCCCGCTGATGCTGCTCGTCCCTGCATTCGCCTCGGGACGAAACGCGCCGCCGATGATGACCGTAGCCACGCGCGTGCTCCTGGCCGTCGTCGGCGTCGTGCTGCTGGTCGTCGTCGCACGGATGGTCGTGCCCCAGCTCTTCATGCGCATCGCCCGGCTCGGAAGCCGTGAGGCGTTTACTGCCGCGGCCATCGTGCTGATCGTCGCGACGATCGCCATCGCCGACCGGCTGGGCATCTCCGCGGCGCTGGGCGCTTTCGCGGCAGGGATCGTAGTCGGAGACACGGAGTTCATTCACGAGGTCGCGGGGATCCTCAGGCCGTTCCGCGACTTCCTGTCGGTTCTCTTCTTCGCGTCGATCGGGATGCTGCTCCAGCCGCGTTATCTGCTCGAGAACCTGCCGCTGGTGCTGGGTGTGTTCACGCTCGTGCTGATGGTGAAGGTGATGGCCGCGTACCCGGCCTTCCGAATGTCCGGCGCGCTGCCGCGCACTTCGATCCGGGCGGCGTTCGCGGTGGCACCGATCGGTGAGTTCTCGTTCCTGCTGGCCCTGGAGGCCCGGAAGCACGGGATTCTGTCGGAGGCGAACGAACAGCTTTTCATCTCAGTGGCTGTGCTGACTCTCGCCGCCACTCCCCTGCTCCTCGTCGGCGGAAGCCGCTGGGCGCAACGGCTGCGCGGCGCGCAGGAAGGGGAAGGGGTCGCCGAGGAAACAGCGCGGCCGCAGCAGATCATCATCATCGGCTACGGTCTGAACGGTCAGAACGTCACCCGCGTCCTGAACGAGACCGGCGTCGCCCACGTGGTCCTGGAGGAGGATCCCCGCCGCGCCGACGTCGCGCGCCGCAACGGGAGCCGCGTGATCGTCGCCGACGCCTCCGATCCAGACGCACTGATCGCCGCGGGCATTCGCACGGCTCTCGCCGTGGTGGTCGCGATCTCCGACGCTGAAGGCACGCGGCGGATCGTCCAGCGCTGCCGGCGGATGAATCGCGAGCTTCGCATCGTCGTCCGCACCCGGTACATCTCTGAAGTGGAGCGATTGCGGGAGCTCGGCGCGAATGAGGTCATCCCCGAGGAGTTCGAGACGTCGCTGGAGATCGTCACCAGACTTCTGCGAATCCTCTCCGTCCCCGGAAACATCGTTGCGGCGCAGTTGCGCATCCTTCGCGACGAGGGCTATCGCATCCTGCGCGACCCGGCCATGCGGGCCGCGGAAGGGCGCCGGCTGTCGGCCGTCCTCACCGCGGGGACGTCGCAGACCTTTCTCGTGTTGCCGGACAGCAAGGCCGAGGGGAAGACTCTGGTCGAGCTCGCTGTGGCGGATGACCATGTCGCGGTCCCGGCCATGCTTCGCGACGGCAAACCGATCTCCCCTCCCTCCGTCAACGAGCCGCTCATGGCCGGCGACACCTTGTTCCTGGTCGGCGCCCACGAGGACCTGCTGCGCGTGCTCGACCGTATGGAGTAGGTCGCGGCCCACCCCTTGCAAATAACTTTGCAACTGGAGGTACAACCATGCGAAAAACACTCGCGGCCGCTTTGTTCGCCGCGGTATTGATTCCCACGCAGAAGGCACAGGCGCTCGATAACGAAGCGCTGCTCGCGCTCGTGGCTATGCCGCTCGCCGTAGCGGCTGTTTCGGAAGTAACCGACGTCCCGATGAACGACCTCATCGACGTCGTCACGCTGATGAACGATGCCCTCGTTCCGCCGGCGCAGTTCATCGAAGTCGTCAGGTACGCGCCCGTGGCGCTGGTCGTCGACACGCAGGTACCTCGCTTTCCGGAGTACGTTCGCGTTCAGTTCGACAGCGGTCTCCGCGGTACGGAGCTGGTGAGCTCGATCGAGGATCGCTATCACATCTATGGAGTGGAAGGCGTCAACTTCGACGTCGTGGCGCCGCGGGTCGTGGACATCGAGGACGACTTCGTCCCGCAGATCGTTCACACACGCATCGCCGAGCGGAAAGCCCACCCTCACGGCGGGCCCCCGGGACAGCTCAAGAAGTCGATGGGCGTGCAAACCGGAGCGGAAGTCGTTCACGGAACGCGGAAGGGCAAGAGCAACGACCGCGTCGTGACGCGTGTCGTCGAGGACCGGCCTGCGAAGGTCGCGAAGGAACACAAGGTCAAGCATCAGGACAAGCCCGTGGTGGCCAAAGCGAAGGGCCGCGGCTCGTCGGATGACCACAAGAACCAGGGTGGCGGCCATGGCGGCGGTCACGGCAAAGGCAAAGGAAAGGGCAAGGGATGAGAGCACGTACATTCGCACTCGTTCTGATGCTGGCGCTCGCCGCCGCGTGCAGTAACGAGCAGAAAGCCACGAATACGACCGAGGCCACGACTCCGCAGGCGACGGCGAAGGCCGCCGACCTGACGCCGGAGCAGCTGGGCGAGCTGGGTGCGCAGATCCGGAAGGAGCCCTCGCGCGCCGACGAGTTGCTTGCCCAGAAGGGGCTGAATGCAGCCACGTTCGAGAAGGCGATTCGCGACGTAACCGAGAATCCGGAGTCGTCGAAGCGGTATGCCGAGGCCTATCGGAAGGCCAGCGCCTGACGCTGTCCTTCGTGCAGGACAGAATACGGGTGTAGGGACGCCTATGCGTTCCTTCATGAAAAAATCGCTTGCGGCGAGCTATCTTGCCGTCGATAATCCGGATCGGAATGTCGCATTACGACGACGAAGCGCTGTTTCAGTACGCGGAAGGCACATCGCCTATCTCGACAGAGATCGCGTCTCACGTCGCGGCGTGTGACCGTTGCTCCTCGGAGCTCGGCACGCACCGCGACGTCGTCGAGGCGCTCCGAAGCGACGACATGTGGCAGGATCCTGCACCAGCGCCGCGGCAGTTCGTCGTCGACGTAGTGGAGTTCGCCGACCGCGCCCGGGCCGAGGATCTGCAGGCGGCCGAGCTGTGTACGGACGTTCTTTCCGGTCCGGCCTCCTGGTGGCCGCAGCGCCTCCGGAAGCACGACAACTTCCGGACCGCTGGCATGGTCCGCCAGCTCCTCGAGCGGATGCGCGAGCTACTGGGCAGTTCCCCCGCGAACGCGTTGCAGGTCACGGCGATGGCCATCGACATCGCCAACTCCCTTCCGGTGACCGAGTATCCCTGCGACTACGTCGTGAAGCTTCGGGCCCAGGCCTACCGCGATCACGCGTACGTCCTGTCGTTCATGGGCCGCTATCCCGAGGCATTGGAGATCGCGGACCGGGCCAAGAGGCTGTTCGATCAGGTGCCCCTGCCGGAGTACGACCTCGCGCGACTGGCGCAGGTCCGGGCGTCGATCCTTCGATGCATCGACCGCGTCGACGAATCCGTAATCCTCGCCCGCCAGGCAGCCGAAACATTTCTGAAGTTCGGCGATCACTCCCGCTACGCGAACGCGCGAGTCATCGAAGCGGCGATGGTGTTCGAGACCGGTGACCTTCGTTCCGCGCTCGAAATCTGGCACGGCATCGAGAACGATCCCGGGCTCGACAGCGTCACCCGCATCGGCGTCATTCAGAACATCGGCGTCTGCTATCGCGATCTTGGGGAGCTCGATCGCGCCGTGGAACATCTGCGCCGTTGCGCGGACGAATACGAAATTCTGGGCATCCACACCGACCGAACACGATCCCGCCGGAATCTCGGCCAGACCCTGGTGCGCGCCGGCCGTTACGCGGACGCCATCCCGGTTCTGCGGCAGACCTGGCAGGAGTTCGAGAAACTCGACCTCGTCGCCGATGCTGCGTTGTCGGCGCTCGAGCTGGCCGAGGCCCTGCTGTTAGATGGCAAGCCGTCGGAAGTACCGGCCATCTGCCGAGAAATCGTGGCTCAGTTCACGCGCGCGGGAATGACTTCGCGGGCGATCACTGCCCTGTCCTTTCTGCGCGAGGCAGTCGCGTTGGGGCAGGCGAACCCGAGCCTCGTTCGTCATGTGCATGACTTTCTGCGAGAGCTCCCAGCCGAGCAGCCTCGCCTGTTCGCACCGCCTCCCGGCGGCGGCAGCTACGACCAGTAGCCGCGCCCTACGCCGCCGCCATCCCGAAAACTGTCTGCAGCGGCAAGCCGCTGAAGGGTCACTTAAAGATCAGGGGGATCTATGCGTCCATCGTCCGTCGATCAATCACTCAACCGTTCACAGAAGGAGAAAGTCATGCGTAAATCATTCGTCGCCAGCGTCGCCATCGTCACCATCCTCGCCATTGCCACCCCTGCCGCCGCCGCGTCCCGCGATCGTGATCGCGATTCCGTGTCGGTCGTCAAGTTCCTAAAGAGCGTGGCGAAGAAGGTCTTCGGAATTCAGCCGTCAGCCGACATCGTCATCCCCATCCCCGCTCCGGATAAGCCGTAACTCGCCTCTCGTCCGCCGGCGCAATGACGCGCCGGCGGACGGCCGTTCGTTCATGCCTGTCTGCCCCGGAATCGCCGGGCGACGGTCCAAACCGCCGCCAGCAGCAGCGCCATCATGCCGCAGACCGGGACCACGTAAATCACGATCCAGATCGCCGCGGCCGCGAAAGTCCGCAAGGCGCCGACCAGCGCACGGCTGGCGTCCTTGACGATGACGATCGGCTGCCAGGCCTTTTCGACGACCGGTTTCGTCACCGCGTCGGGGATGACTTCGAGGCCGATGTGGGACATGGCCACGGTGTGCCCGAGGTGCTGGATGCGGCCTTTGGTCTGCTCGATCTCGCCGCGGATGGCGGTGAGCTGCTGATGGACTTCGAGGATCTCCGCGGCCTTGCGCGCGTTCTGCCGGACCGTCGTCAGCAGCTCGCGCAACTCGACTTCGGTCGCCTCGAGATTCCGCAGCCGCCCTTCGAGGTCGACGTACTCCTGGGTGACGTCCTCGCTGGACATGGTCTCGTTGTCGACGCGCCGCGCGACCTTGCGGATCGCCGCCAGCGCGGGAGTCATCGACTTGCTGGGAACGCGCAAGGTGAGGCGCGCGCGGAGCAGCTCTCCTTCACGCCAGACTTCCGAGCCGGCCACGTATCCGCCCAGGCCTTCCACGGATGCGGTGACGTCGTTCACGGCTTTGGCCGTGTCGGCCACGACGATCCGCATCGTGGCGTTGCGGACGATCTTTCGTTGCGGCGGCTGCGCGACGTTCAACGCGACGGCCGCTGAATCGGCCCGTTCTGCGACGGCGGCCGAGCGTTCCTCGGCCTTACAAGAAAAGAGAAAGATGAGAACGAACAGCGTGGCGATCTTTTTCACGCCCATTGGACGCGCGCCGGCGTCAGGACGAAACCGTCAATCGCAATCGCAATAAGCCAGGGCACGCGTGGCCACGTACTGCGGATCGACCGGCTTCAGCAGCGTTTCGTCCGCCCATGCCGCCAGTGTGCGGATCTCCGGGTCAGGATCGCCGAGGATGATCAGGCCGCATTTGACGGCTTCCCGCCGCTCGCGAAGAAAGTCGAGCGACTCGATGCCGCGTTTCGTCGCCAGATTCACGCCCAGGAGGACGACGGAGAAGCGGCGGGCCTTCAGATGATCGATTGCGCTCCCGCCATCCGCGGCGAACGTGACGGAGAAGTTCTGTTGGTCGAGCGTGGCGATGAGCTTCTTGCGGAACTCGTCGTCATCGTGAATCAGCAAAGCAGGACAGCTCGGTCGGACCATCGCTCACTCCCCGCGCAAAGCCCGCGCCAGAGCCGCGCAGACCTCGTCGCCGAAGCAGGTCAGGATCACCTGTTCGATGGAAGGAGCGTCGAAGGCGCGGATCTCCCGCACGGCGATCTCCGCCGCGGCATCGATCGGGTAGCCGTACACGCCGCAACTGATGGCCGGAAAGGCGATCGTGCGCACGCCGTTCTCGACCGCGAGCCGCAGGCTGGAGCGATAGCAGGACGCCAGCAACTCCGCCTCCCCTTCCGTCCCGCCCCGCCAGACCGGCCCGACCGTGTGAATGACGAACCGGGCCGGCAACCGATATCCACTGGTGATCCGCGCCTCGCCAGTCGGACATCCGCCGATGCGTTTGCACTCTTCGAGCAGCTCCGGACCCGCCGCACGATGAATCGCGCCGTCGACTCCACCACCGCCGCGGAGACCTTCATTGGCCGCGTTGACGATGGCGTCGACCTGCAGTTTGGTGATGTCGCCGCGGTGTACCTCGAGCTTCACCTCTTCTTCCGCCCGAGCTTCACGACGATGTCGTACTCCGCCTTCGTCACCGGCTGAATCGACAGGCGCGAGCCTTTCTTCGTCACCACCATCTCCTCGAGGCCGCGCGTGTTTTTCAGAGTCTCCAGCGAAACGGTCTCCGGAAACTTCTCCACGAAGCGGATGTCCACCATCGACCAGGTCGGGTCCTTCGGCTCCGGCCGCCCTTCGACGCTGACCTCGGCCAGCCCGGTCACGCCCGACGGGTCAGCGTTGGACGCATAAAAAAGCACCTTGTCGCCGACGCGCATCTCATCCCGCATAAAATTGCGGGCCTGGTAATTTCGAACGCCTTCCCAACTCGTCGTGCCGTCGCGCTCCAGCCTGTCGATGCTGTACGCGCTCGGTTCCACTTTCATCAGCCAGTACTTCATGGCGCGAATCATAGGATGTCGACGCCATGGTGAGCTTCGAAAAGGCACCCCCCGAAGCGCGCCAGCTCCTCCCCGTTCGCATCCGCGATCTCGGCCTCTCGCTGGAAAACTCCCCGGTCGCCGATCTCGTGCGCCGCCTCTACGAAGAGCTCGACGCCAAGGGGCTGAAGCACTTCCGTCCGCTCTGTTATCTGTCCGACGAATGGGGCTCGCCGGCCGGTGAGCCTGTCATCGGCATCCCCTTCTACCTCGGCGATCCCCGCGTGGCGAACCTCGAGGACGCGCTCAACGACGTCGAGACCGAGCGCGAGGTCATGATGTACCTCCGCCACGAGGCCGGCCACGCGTTCAATCACGCGTACGAGCTCTATCGCACCGACCAGTTCCGCGGCATCTTCGGTTCGGTGCGCAAACCGTATCGCGACGACTACCCGTTCATCCCCTTCTCCCGCGACTACGTCCGCTACGTCCCCGGCTGGTACGCGCAGAAGCATCCCGACGAAGACTTCGCCGAGACCTTCGCAGTCTGGCTCGATCCGCATTCGCACTGGCAGTCGCGTTACTCGCGGTGGGGAGCGATCAAGAAACTGCAGTACGTCGACCGCATTGGCCACGAATGCAGCGACGTCGTGCCGAAACATCGCGGCCGCACCGACATCACCGTCGACGAGATCGACAAGACCGTTGAAGAGATGCTCCGCGAGTACCACGTCGACGAGTCGCCGATGGTCGCCGATCTCGCGCTCGACGCGGATCTGGTCGATATCTTCTCGGCGCGCAAAGGCGAGTCCTATCCTGCTTCCGAGTTTCTTCGCGAGCGCCGCCGGGAGATCGTCGACAAAGTTCACTACTGGACCGGCGTGCGGCGTACCCTCGTACGTGCGCTGGTCGTGTCCATCGAAAAGCAACTCGAAGAACTGGAGCTGGTCGCCATCCGCGAGCGCGCCCGCCAGCAGACCGTCGAGATGACGGTCTACATCACCACACTGTCGATGACGTTCCTGATGGGCAAGAAACGGCTCCGGCACCGGAGAACGAAATGAAGGTGGCCATCCTCTACAACACGTTCGAGGGGTACGAGGAGTATCCCGGCGCGAACGCGGAAGCAGCTTCGGCTTCGACGAAGAAACCGAAGAAGAAAAAGAAGACCGATCTCGAAGCCATCAGCGACGCGCTGCGCGAGCTCGGTCACGAGCCGGAGACGTTTCCGATCGACGGACGGCGGCAGACGCTGACCACGCTCGCCCGCGCGGACATGGATCTCTGTTTCAACCTCGTCGAGTCGTATGCCGGCGAGGACTCGATGGAGATGCATTTCGCCGCGTTTCTCGATCTGGTCGGGAAGAAGTACACCGGCGCGGGGCCGCACGGGTCGTTCCTGGCGATGGACAAGAGCATCGCCAAAAAGATCATGCGCTACCACGACATCCACACCCCTTTCTCCGCGGTCGTCGATCGCGGCCGCCTCGAGCACGCGCAGGACATCGCCTTTCCGGTCATCGTGAAGCCCGCGGCCGAGGACGCATCGAAAGGCATCGACGCGAGCTCGGTGGTGAGCTCGATCAAGGAGCTGTTCGAGCGCATTTCCTACATTCACGACGAGTTCGACTCGGCGGTGCTGATCGAGGAGTACATCGAGGGCCGCGAGATCTACGCCGCAGTCCTCGGCAACGCGAAGCCGGAAGCGCTGCCGCTGGTCGAGCTCGATCTGTCGAAGCTTCCCGAGGGCATGCCCAGGATCGCCGGGTACGAAGTGAAGTTCGACGTGAATACCGAGGCCTACCGGAAGACGAAGTCGGCGCCGGCGCGGGATCTCGATGAGGAGACCACGTCACGCATTCACGAAGCCGCGATCGGCGCGTATCGCGCGCTCAAGCTCCGCGACTACGGCCGCATCGATCTGCGTCTCGCGGCGAACGGCAAGATGTACGTGATCGAGGCGAACCCGAATCCCTGGCTCGATCCGGCCGCGGAGTTCACCATGGCCGCGAAGGAAAGCGGCCGGTCGTACACGCAGTTGATCGGGGAGATCGTGGAACTGGCGATGGCGCGGTATTGAACGTAGAGCAGACACTCCTGTCTGCTCCGTTTGCCTTGAACGCAGACAGGAGTGTCTGCTCTACGTTCGAATCCGGCCCGGATACTTCTGCAAAGCCGCACGCAACACTTCGATCGACGCGCGCAGGTCGTCCTCTTTGAGCACGTACGCGATCCGCACTTCGCTCTTTCCGAGCGGCGACGCGTAGAACCCGCTGGCCGGCGCGAGCATCACCGTCGCCTTCTCGTGCTCGAACTCGGAAAGCAGCCAGATCGCGAAATCGTCCGCGTCCGCGACCGGCAGTTTGGCCACGCAGTAAAACGCCCCTTCCGGTTTCGAGAGGAAGACGCCGGGGATCGACGTCAGCCCTTCGTAGAGCACGTCGCGGCGGCGCTGATACTCGGTGACGACGCCGCTGGTGTATTCGTCGCCGAGGGTTTCGGCGCCGACGGCGATGAACTGGGCGAGCCCCGGCGGTGAGAGTCGCCCCTGGGCCATGCGCAGCGCGGAGTCGTAGATCTCGGCATTGCGGGTGACGAGCGATCCAAGTCGGATGCCGCAGGCGCTGTAGCGCTTGGAGAGACTGTCGACGACGACCACCAGGTCGTCCATGCCCTGCAGTTCCAGCGCGCTGACGGCCTTGCGCCCGTCGTAGACGAACTCGCGATACACCTCGTCGGACACGAGAAAGAGTCCATGCTCGCGGCAGAACGCGGCCACCATCTCCAGCTCTTCACGTTTGAAAACGGTCCCCGTCGGATTGCTCGGATTGCAGACGATGACGATGCGAGTGCGCGGCGTGAGCGCCCGCTCCCAGACGTCGCGCGGCGGCAGATGGAAGCCGTCGCGGCCGCGGCTCGTGACCGGGACGATGTTGAGTCCGGCCATGGTCGCGAAGGCGCGATAGTTCGCGTAAAACGGCTCGATGACCAGCACGTCATCGCCTTCGTTCGCGCAGGCGATGAAGGCGAAGAGGATCGCTTCGCTGCCGCCGGTCGTGGCCAGGATCTGATTCGTTTCGAGGTTCAGCCCGACCCGCTTTTCGTAGTAGCGCTTGAGCGAGCGGATGAACTCCGGCGTTCCGGTGGAAGGCGAATATTCGAGCACCCGCGAGTCGATCTGCTTGAGCCGGTCGCGGATGCAGGCCGGCGTTTCGATGTCCGGCTGGCCGATGTTGAGGTGGTAGACGCGCGTTCCCCGCGCCTTGGCCGCTTCGGCCAAAGGCGCGAGTTTACGGATGGGCGAGGCAGGCATGGCCAACGCGCGCCGGGACAGCATCGGCGCGCGGCCGGTCTCGAGCTCGTGAAGCGACGTCATCTATTTCTTTTTGGCCGATCGTTTGACCGCGGGATGGTCCTTCTTGTCGTTCTGCGGGAGAGGGTCGCGGTCCTGCCCGAGGTTGTTCCCCAGCGCGTCGCCACGGTCGGGCCCGTCAGTCTGGCTGCGGCCGCCAATCTTGTAAAAGTCCTGGTTTGGATTCTGTTTGCTCATGGGGCTGGATGGTGCGAAGGATGTGCCGTTACGGGGTCGCGGGGTTACGGGGTTTCGAGGTATCGGTCTCGCGACGAGACAGCATCACCTCGTAACCCCGCAACCCCGAAACCCCGTAACCGTCACTTCAGCAACTCCCTCCTGATGAAATCCAGCATCAACCCCTGCAGATGAAACTGCGTCTTCTTGTTCGTCACCGAATGCCGGGTTTTCGGATAGATCATCATCTCGAACGGTTTGCCGTGTTGCACCAGCTCGTGCGCGAACTGCATCGTGTTCTGTACGTGCACGTTGTCGTCGGTCGCGCCGTGAATGAGCAGCAGCTTGCCGTGGAGATTCTTCGCGGCGAAGCGCGGTGACGCGTTCTCATAGCCGTCGGGGTTGTTCTGGGGCGTGAGCATGTAGCGCTCGGTGTAGATCGAGTCGTAATCACGCCAGTCGGTGACCGAGCCGCCGGCGATTCCCGCCGAGAACGAAGTGCTGTGGGTCATCGCGTACGTGACCATGAATCCGCCGTAGCTCCAGCCGCTGAGCATGAAGCGGCTGCCGTCGACATACGGTTGCTGCTTCAGCCAGGCGGTCGAGTCTTCGAGATCGCGCAGCTCGCTCGCGCCGAGGTTCTTGTACGCCTCCCAGGTCGAGGCCGCGCCCTTGCCACTGGCCGTGCGGTTGTCGCACACCCAGACGATCACCCCCTGCTGGGCGATGAGCTGGTGAAACATGCCGCGCGTGCTGCCCCAGGCGTTGCGCACGCTCTGCGCGTGCGGACCGCCGTACAGGTACTGATAGACGGGGTACTTCTTCGACGGATCGAAGTTCGGCGGCTTGATCATCATCGCTTCCATGACGAAGCCGTCGCGGGTCTTGACCTGCATGAACTCCGCGTTCGCGAGCTGGTATTCGGCGAGCGCGGGTACGCGGTTTTCCTCGACGACGTGCACGACCTTGCCGTCGTTGCGATGCACGCGGACCTGATCGGGCGTCCGGATGTCGTTCCACTTGCCGACGTAATGCGTCATCGACGCGTTGAACGTCGCCGAATTCGTCCCAGCCTCGGAGGAAAGCCGCTGCAGCCCTGTTCCGTTGAGGCGGATGCGATAGATGTCACCGCCGATGTGCGACCGCTCGGTGCCTGAAAAGTAGGCGTATGTTCCGTCGGTTCCGTGGAGGTCTCGCGCTTCCCACTCGCCGTTCGTCACCTGGCGGATCAGCGTGCCGTCGGCTTTGTAGTGGTAGATGTGCCGCCAGCCGCTGCGCTCGGACAGCCAGAGGAACGTGCCGTCTTTGAGCCAGACCGGATTGCCGAGGGCTTCGACCTGGGCTTTGGTGGTTTCGCGGAAGAGCGTGCGGGATTTTCCGTCAGCATCCGCGGCGACGAGATCGAGCCAGCTCTGTTCGCGATTCTGAACCTCATACACCAGCGTCTTTCCGTCGGCGGTCCAGGCCACGTTGACGATGAGGAACTCGCCGCCGTCGTAGCGCGCGAGATCGACGTCGACGATCTTGCCACCCGCGGCCAGCGCGACCTTGAGCGCGACGCGCGGATTGGGATCGCCCGCTTTCGGATAGGGATAGACATTGAGGTCCGCGCGATACGGGATGTCGTCGACGACCGTGTACTCCGGCACCGGCGTCTCATCGAGCTGCAGGAAGGCGATGCGCGTCGAATCGGGACTCCACCAGTATCCCTTCCACGTTCCGCGGCCGTAGATCTCCTCCTGGTAAACCCAGTCGAGCTTTCCGTTGAGCTTCTTCGCGCTGCCGTCCGTGGTCAGCCGCCGCTCCTGGCCGGCGAGATCGGTCACGAACAGGTCGTTGTTTCGCACGAACGCCACGCGCTGCCCGTCGGGACTGAAGGTCGCCTCTTCCTCTTCACCCGGCGTGGATGTGAGTCGCCTGGCCGTGCCGCCGGTGAAGGAGTACAGATAGATGTCGTCGGCGATGTCGAGCAGCACCGCGGTCTTCTTCGCGTCGAACACCAGGTCGCTCGACTCTGCCGCTTCCATGGCCGCCTTCGTGGCCAATCCCGTTCCCTCCAGCGCTTGGGCAACCTTGGCGCGATTGATCAAGGGCCGCTGTTTGCCGGTGGTGACGTCGAACAGCCGCCACTCCACGAATGTCCCCTGCTCGTTCTTTTTCGGCCAGATGAACGTGGTGTCGTCGATCCAGTCGAAACCGCTCTGAATGGCGCCGCTGAAGAGCACTCTCGTGGTGGGGTCGTAGACCGCCTCGAGGGTGATCTCCTTTTTCTGAGCGGCGAGCGGTGTGACGAGGAGGAGGAGGAAGAAAAGAGGTGCAATGGTCGGTCGGCGCATGCGCGCGCGAGTCTATCTATACTGAGCTGCCATGCGGAAACTCGCCGTCATTGCCTTGCTCTGGGCGTCTCTGGCCCACGCGCAGATCTCGCAGAAGCCGCCCGATCTGGTCGTGCCGATCGTCGGCTCGACCGCGGGGCAGTCCGGCGCGAGCTTCAAGACGGAACTGCAGCTTGCGAACGCGACCGACACCCCGATCGAAGGGTGGCTGGTCCTGCAGCCCACGAATACCGCGCGCCGCTACGAGCTTCCGCCCGGCGCCACGCTTTCCTTCGCCGACGTGGTCGCGGAGATGGGCGTCACCGGCCTAGGGTCGCTGGACATCCTCGTCGACCGCGGCGCGCTTCCCATCGTGGTCGCCCGCGCGTACGACGATCAGCCTTCCGGCACGACCGGCGTCACCGTTCCGGCGATCCGGTCCATCGATATCCTCTCCCGCAACGACGTCTCCGCGCTGATCGTGCCCCGTGACCTGACCCGCTATCGCTTCAACATCGGCGTCCGCGCCCTCGGCACGGGCACATCGATCGACATCGCCGTTCGCACTCCCGCCGGAACCGAGCGGCATTACGCGAGCTTCGTCCTGCAACCGAATCACTTCGCGCAGACGCCCGCCGACCTCTTCACCGGAACGACGCTGAGCGCGAACGAATCGATCGAGGTAAAGATCACCGCCGGCAGCGCGATCGTGTACGCGACGACGGTCGACAACCGGACGAACGACTCGTCGATTCAGGTGTTGAGGAAGTAGCGTGGAGACGCATCAGGACATCGACCGGCGAAGCCTGGAGATGGCGCGCCAGATCGTTGCGAAGATCGACGGCGACCCGCATCGGGCCGGGCTCGAGCGTGCGAAGCGCGTCTGCCAACGATGGGTCGAGATTGGCAATGTTCCGGCGAGGGAGTGGCTGAAGCTTCTCGAACGGCCGTGGGAAGAAGTGCGAGCGATCCTTCTGGATGAAAGTGATGAGGGACAGAGGCTTCGCCAGAATGATCCTTTCTGCGGCATCCTCACCCCCATCGA
The DNA here is from genome assembly GCA_963822445.1 of uncultured Acidobacteriota bacterium. Lineage (GTDB taxonomy): Bacteria > Acidobacteriota > Thermoanaerobaculia > Gp7-AA8 > Gp7-AA8 > QHVT01. Next base: position 1,038,479 of record CAWGHO010000001.1, read on the forward strand.
GCGGTGGCAAATTTATCGGAAGGCATCGGGCAAATGAAGCGGAGTGAGCTCGAGCATGTCTTGCGCGCCGCAGGTGCGATCACCGGCATAAACGAGTGGGTAGTCATCGGCAGTCAGGCAATCCTCGGCGCGCGCCCGGACGCGCCTGAAGAAGTCGTCGTGTCGCAGGAAGTCGACCTCTACGCCCCCGACGACGAAAGCGCGAGTGATCTCATCGACGGATCGATCGGAGAAAAATCGCCTTTCCACGACACGTTCGGCTACTACGCGCACGGCGTAGGTCCGCGAACGGCCGTGTTACCTCGGGAGTGGCGCAGCCGTGCGAGCGTGATTCGCTCGGACGAGACACGCGGCGTCACCGGTCTCTGCCCCGATCCGGCGGACCTCGCGGTGAGCAAACTGGCGGCTTGGCGCGAGAAGGACCAGTCCTTCGTTCAAGCCCTGTTACGTCATCGGCTCACTACTTCACACGAGATCGAATCGCGCCTCGGCGAGCTTGATCCCGGAACGGCCGCACGGGTACGCCCCCGCCTCGCTTCCGCCATCGCCGGCGTTCAAGGCCTCCGCTAACCTTTCCCACCCACCCGCGTATTGACTGTTCGGGAGACCTCCGAATGCGCACGCTCGTCCTGATCCTCTGTTCGATCCTCATCGCTCTGCCGGTCGCGGCGGGCACGACCTCGCTGCAGATCACCCGTAACGACGAGGACAGCTTCGCGAAGTGGGAGCGGAACGGCGTCCGCTACATCACGCACGACCAATCGGTCCTCGCCGCGATCGACCGTCTCGTCGAGCAGCGGCGCGCCCACGCCGACCTGGGCCGCAGACACGCCGACCTGGGCCGCGACTACGCCGCACACGGCCGCGAGCACGCCCGCCTTGCGCGCGAACATGCTCGTGCAAGCAATGGCCGGAAGAGCGAGATCGAAGCTGACCTGCGCGCGATCGAGCGCAAACAGCGCGAGCTCGAGAGCCGCCGTAACCGGCTGGAGCTGGAGCGAAAGCAGCTCGAAAAGACGCGCGACTCGTCCCGCGACACCTTCGACGACAGGATGGACGAGCTCTTCGAGCGCGCCGTTCGCGAAGGCAAGGCCAAGCGGCGTTAGCGGGAAGCGGCGGCCGTCAGGCCGCCGCCATCAATTGCCGCAACACGAACGGCAGAATCCCGCCGTGCTCGTAGTAGTCGACCTCGATCGGCGTATCGATCCGCACGATCACCGGCACCTCGTCCGTCGTGCCGCCACTGCGGCGGATGCGCAACGTCGCCGTCTGCCGCGGTTTGAGTACGCCCTCGATCCCCACGACGTCGAACATCTCCGTCCCGTCGAGTGAGAGCGTAGCCGCGCTGGTCCCATCCTCGAACTGCAACGGCAAGACGCCCATCCCCACGAGATTCGAGCGGTGGATCCGCTCGAAACTTTGCGCGACGACGGCGCGGACGCCGAGGAGTTTCGTGCCTTTCGCGGCCCAGTCGCGGGAACTGCCTGTGCCGTACTCGTGGCCGGCGATGACGATCAGCGGAATGCTCTCCGTCGCGTACTTCGTCGCGGCGTCGAAGATCGACAGCTGCTCGCCTTGACGGGTAATGCACCGTCACGCCGCCTTCCACGCCGGGCACCATCAGGTTCTTGATGCGCACGTTCGCGAACGTGCCGCGGGTCATGACCCGGTCGTTGCCGCGGCGCGAGCCGTAGCTGTTGAAGTCCTGCGGATCGACGCCCTGTTCGACCAGATAGCGGCCCGCCGAGCTCGAGGCCTTGATCGAGCCGGCCGGGCTGATGTGGTCCGTCGTCACTGAATCGCCGAAGATCGCCAGCGGCCGTGCGTTCACCACGTCCGCCGCTTTTCCGGCGCTCATGCCGAAGTTCTCGAAGAACGGCGGTTCCTGGATGTACGTCGACTTGCCGTCCCAGTCATAGAGCAGGCCCGTCGACGACGGAATCTCGTTCCAGAGCGGGTTCTGATCGGCGAAGCTGCTGTACATGCGGCGGAAGTCATCCGGCGAAAGCGCGGTGCTCATGGCCTCGCGGATCTCGTCCATCGACGGCCAGATGTCGCGCAGGAAAACGTCCTCGCCGTTCGATGCCTTGCCGAGCGGCTCGCTGGTCATGTCGATGTCGATGCGGCCGGCGATCGCGAAGGCCACCACGAGCGGCGGCGACATCAGGAAGTTCGCCTGGATCGACTGATGCACGCGGGCCTCGAAGTTGCGGTTGCCGCTGAGCACCGACACGCCGATCAGATCGTGCGCGGTGATGGCCTCCTCGATCGACGGATCGAGCGGACCGGAGTTGCCGATGCAGGTCGTGCAACCGTAGCCGACGGTGTTGAAGCCGATGCGGTCGAGGTACTCCTGCAGGCCGGCCTTGCGCATGTACTCGGTGACGACGCGCGAGCCGGGCGCGAATGAAGTCTTCACCACCGGCTTGATGCTCAGGCCGCGCTCGATGGCCTTCTTCGCCAGCAGACCCGCGCCGAGCATCACTGACGGGATTCGAGGTGTTCGTGCAGGACGTGATGGCGGCGATGAGCACGTCGCCGTGGTGCAGTTCCGCGCTCGTCGTCGGAATTCCATCCGCGAGCGCCTGGGCCACGACCCGGTCCGGCGTCGGGCGGTTGTTGACCATCTCGTACTCGGTCACTTCGCTCGTGTTGCGCGTGTCCTTCGGATGCGGCAGCGCGCCCATCTCCTGCTTGCCGCCGCCGCCGACCATGGCCTCGCGGGCGACGCCGATGACCGTCTGCACTTTCCGCTCGATCTCGCCGGCCGGTTTGCCGTAGCCGTTCGGCTGCTCGGCCTGGAGCATGTTGATGAACGTCGGCTTGAGCACGTCCAGCTCGATGCGGTCCTGGGGCCGCTTCGGACCGGCCACGCTGGCGCGAACCGTCGACAGGTCGAGCGCCAGCTCTTTCGTGTAGCTGACCTCCCCTTTCTTCGGGATGCCGAACAGCCCCTGCGCTTTGTAGTAGTTGCGGAACGTCGCGATCTGCTCCTCGGTGCGCCCGGTGAGCGCAAGGTAACGGCAGGTCTCCTCGTCGATCGGGAAAGTAGCCCATCGTCGCCCCGTACTCCGGAGCCATGTTGGCGATGGTCGCGCGATCGGCGACGGCCAGCGACTCCGCGCCTTCGCCGAAGAACTCGACGAATTTGCCGACCACTTTCGCGTGACGCAGGAGCTGCGTGATGGTGAGCACGAGATCGGTCGCGGTCACGCCTTCCTTCAGCGAGCCGGTGAGATGCACGCCGACTACGTCCGGCGTGAGGAAGTAAACCGGCTGGCCGAGCATGCCCGCCTCTGCCTCGATTCCGCCCACGCCCCAGCCGACGATGCCCAGGCCGTTGATCATGGTGGTGTGGGAGTCGGTGCCGACGAGCGAGTCGGGATACCAGACGCCTTCCTTCTCCAGCACGCCGCGGGCGAGATACTCGAGGTTCACCTGGTGAACGATGCCGATGCCGGGAGGCACGACCTGGAATCCGTTGAACGCCTGCGTTCCCCATTTCAGAAACTGGTAGCGCTGGGCGTTGCGCTTGAACTCGATGTCCATGTTGAGCTGCAGCGCGTCGGGACGATTCGAGAAGTCGACCTGCACGGAATGGTCGATGACCAGGTCGACGGGGACGAGCGGCTCGATGATCCGAGCGTCTTTGCCCGCGCGCTGCGCCGCGGAGCGCATGGCCGCGAGATCGACGAGCAGCGGGACGCCGGTGAAGTCCTGCAGGAGGACGCGCGCGACCATGAACGGGATCTCGTCGGTGCGCTCGCCATTGCAGGCCCAGTTCGCAAGGGTGCGTACGTCCTCTTCACGTGATCTTCTTGCCGTCGACGTTCCGCAGGACGGATTCGAGAACGATGCGGATGCTGACCGGCAGCCTGGAGATGGCCCCGATGCCGGCCTGCTCGAGTTTGGGGAGCGAGTAGAACTGGCCGCTGGAGCCGTTGCCGAGTTGAAAGGTCGAGAGAGTGTTGAAAGCGTTGTGAGGCATCGGGCGGACTTTATCAAAAGGGGGACTCGAGGGGCCTCCGGCGGCCGGGGCCACGGGCCCCGGACCCCGCTGGTTGGCCTAGCCTCCGCGACACAGTGTCGTGCTGGGAGAAACCGTCGCGGAGGCTAGGCCAAACCAAACGGGTCCAGGGCCCGTGGCCCTGGCCGCCGGAGGCCTCCCGTCGTCCCCTTTCGGTTAAACTTCGCCCCATGAATCTCGACGCACGCATTGCCGACAAGCACCTCCTCGACCACCCCTTCTATCAGCGCTGGACCTGCGGCACGCTCACCAAAGCAGAGCTCCAGGACTACGCGCGGAACTACTTCCATTACGCCATGGCCTTCCCCACCTTCATCTCGGCCATGCACCAGCACACCGACGACATCGCCACGCGGCAGATGCTCCTCGAGAATCTCATCGAGGAAGAGCGCGGTCCCGAGAATCACCCCGAGCTCTGGCTTCGCTTCTGCGAATCCCTCGGCCTCGACCGCGATGACGTCAAAGCCGGCTCGCCGAACGACGCCACCCGTTCCCTCATCTCGACGATGAAGTCGCTGGCGCGCGAAGGCGCGCTGCATGAAGGTCTGGCCTCGCTCTACGCGTACGAGTCGCAGATCCCCTCGGTGGCCAAGGCCAAGATCGAAGGGCTGGCCAAGTGGTACGGCATCTCCTCCGATCGCGACATCGCCTTCTTCTCCGTGCACATGGAAGCGGACGTGAACCACTCCGCGACCTCGCGCGAGATCCTGGGCAACCTCTGCGACACGCCGGAGAAAGCGACGCAGGCTGAACAGGCCGCGGGGCGCACGCTCGACGCGCTCTATTCGTTCCTGGACTCCGTTACCGCCACCAACTGACCTCATGACGCGAGCGATCGCGTTTCTCCTCGCAATCACGATCTCCCTTCCGGCCGTTGCGGCGCCCCGGCGCCGCGCGGTCGCGAAGCCGGTCTTGGACACCTCGACGGTCCGCGGCTGGCTCGAGAAGCACGCGTACCCGCTCACCGCGACCGAGCTCACGCCGTATTCGTACGACCTCGAGCCGCTGCGCTCGATGATCGGCGATGCGACCCTCGTGGGCCTCGGCGACGGGACGCACGGAACGCACGAGTACTACACCGTCAAGCTGCGGCTGATCGATTTCCTCGTGCGGGAGATGGGTTTCACCGCCATCGGGTTCGAGGCGCCTTATCCGATCTTCGAGCGCCTGAATCAGTACGTCCTGGGCGGCCCTGGCGACCCGCGGGCCATTCTTCGCGAGGCGCGCGTGCGGCTGTTCTACGTTTTCTGGGATGTCGAAGAGCTGCTGGCCGTCATCGAGTGGGCGCGTGACTACAACCTGCACCGCGGCGGCAAACCGCCTGTTGAGATCAACGGCTTCGACATCTTCGACTGGCCTGCTGCAGCCGACGCCATCGTCGCCTACCTGCGGACGGTGGATCCCGCTGCCGCGGCGACTGCCGAAGCCGATTACGCTTGCGCACGGGGCGGAGCAACCAACGACACCTGCCGCGCGAAGGTGGAGGGCGCCAACGACCGTCTGCGAGCGAACCGCGACGCGTACTCCGCTTCCGGCGCGCGAGCGTACGCCGATGCGCTCCGCCACGCGGAGATCCTCGAGCAGTATTTCAAGCTCACCCGCGACCGGTTCGACCGCGACCATCTCATGTCGCTGAACGCGCTCTGGTCTCTCGAACATCGCGGCAAGACCATCCTCTGGGCCCATCAGGAGCACCTCGGCAACAGCCCGGCTTCGAATTTCCTGCAAGGCGGACGGCCGATGGGCCACCGCCTCGCCGAAGCACTGGGCGACGACTACTTCACCATCGCCACGCTCAGCAGCAACGCGCGCTTTCTGCTGTGGTCCGTGCCGGGCAACAACGCATACGTCGAAACGTTCGCCGCGCCGCCGGAGAGCTCGTACGAGTGGTACTTCAGTCAGCGCGGCCTGCCGGCGCTGCTCATCCCGTTGCGAGGCGCGCTCCCCTCGTGGCTCATCGGACCGGCGCAGTACCACACCGTCGGGACGAACCTGCTCGTGGCGCCGCAGGTCGTGGAATCGCTGCCGGCGAAGTTCGACGCCGTCATTTACATCGAGACCACTACGCCGACGAGGCCTTTACCTTAGTCGGCCAGCCTCGCTGCCTCACCTCTTCGAACGGCACCAGCGCGTTCGCGTAGTAATCGCGCAGCAAACGCTCGTTGGGATTCCATTGCCACGCGTCTTCGAGGGTCGGCATGCCGCCCTGATCGAACAGCTCGTCGTGCCATTGCTCGACCGGTACGAGAAGGTGCCTTAGCTCGAGGACGAACCGCGCGGCCTTCCAGATTTCCACGGGCGTCTTCTCGCGCAGCAGCCAGGTGCGCTCGCGCCATTCCTCGCGAAGGCGCGTGATCTCGGCGAGCATCTGTTGCTCGGTCAGCACCTCGCGGCGGGTGAAGGCCGTGGCCACGAGCGTCACCGGCGTCACCGGCAGCGCGTTCGAGATCTCCGACATCACCAGCTCCGCCAGCCGCTGCACTTCCGGCTTCCGGGTCGCGAACGCCTCGGACATCACATCCGGATGCGCGCGCGCGAACTCGTCGACCGAGATCGGCTCGCCGAAGGTCACGATCGCGTAGCCGTACCGCTTGAACCGCTTGAACAGACCGCGAAAGAAATTCCGGAAGAGATAGTCGAACGTCGTTTTGAGCTTCTCTCCTTTGGTGGAGCGGTCTTCCTTGCCGAGGAGCTCTTCGGTTAGGTTGCGGTCCTCGAGGACCCGGTCGTAATTGACGGCGGTGGGGATGATGTACAGCGGCGCGGTGAACGTCGGATCGCGCTTCGCTGAGACCAGATAGTCGAGCATGCCCAGCTTCGGCTTCTGAAACGCGCCGTCGCGGGACAAGCCGCCCTCGATGAAGATCCCCTGCGTCACGCCGTGCTTGGTAATCGTCTGCACAAACTTCGAGAGAATCGCGTGATACAGCGGCTCGCGATGATTGCGGCGGACGAAGTAGCCGCCGAACCATTTGAAGACGTGATTCAGCGGCCACACCCTCGCCCACTCACCGATCGCGTAGGACAGGGAAATGAACTTGAAGAGCATGTGCGCGACGAGGACGTAGTCCGCGTTCGAACGATGGTTGATGACGTAGACCACCGCCGCGCCTTTCCTGCGCTCGGTGAAATCGCGGATCGGTTTCCGCTCGACGACCACGCGGTAGAGGAAGTGCATGATCGCCCGGGCGATCGGCGCGCCGATGCGGTAGTACGCCAGCAGGTTGAACTTCGGAACGATCTCCCGCAGATACGCCTTGGCCTGGCGCGTGGCCTGTTCGATCGAGACGTGATGGTCGCGCGCGTAGTTCTGCACGGCCTCGACGATCTCCCGGCTTCCGAAGACTTCCAGCTCGATCTCGGCGTGGCGGCGCTTCAGTTTGAAGCGGTCGACGCGGATGCGGCGCTCGCGCTGATACCGGCGCGCGTGACGCTTTCCGAATGCCACGGCCGCAACGACGGCGATGGCCAGAACCACCGCGGCTAGAATGACTGAATTCATGATGGAGGCGAAAAGTGTATGACGGTCACGACTTCCGTATCACCCGCGCTTAACACACTGGTCTACCCGTCCGCACCGCAGCCGCAGTATCCCGAGCTGTCGAATCCGCGCTACAGCCCGACCACGCATCCGCTGGGCGTGTGCTTTTCCGGCGGCGGTCCGCGGTCCTTCGCGGCGTCGATCGGACAGATGCGCGCGCTGCGCAGCTCGAAGCTTTACGACCTGATCGGCGCGATCTCCGTCGTCTCGGGCGGAAGCTGGTTCGGCTCGCTCTTCACCTTCGCCGATCCCACGATCGGCGACGACCTGCTCCTCGGCCCGCTCGTCAAGCCGGGCGACATCAAGCTGAACGCCATCGCCTCGGTCCCTCACACCTGCATCGGTTTCGGTCTGACCCAGGCCAACAACAAGCGCATCTTCGACTCCATCGCCGGATCGTTGCTTCGCGGCGTAGCGTCGAATCGCCTCTACGCGCGGATTCTCAACTCGGTCTACTGCAATCCCTTCAACATCGATGACGAGAACCGCTTCTTCTCCCTCGACGCGGCTTCGGTGGCGGCGGTCATCGCCAACAACACGCCCGGTTTGACTGCTGATGATTTCTACGTCGTGCGCGACAACCGGCCGTACATGATCGCTGGGGCCACGCAGGTCTATCCGGTCGACAAAGAGATCGTCATGCGGCACTTCGAATACTCGCCGCTGTACGCCGGGACCGAACAGCTCTTCCAGAACGCGACGCCGAAAGGTCCGTTCGGCGGCGGATTCGTGCAGAGCTTCGCCATGGATTCGAGCGCGCCGCAGAAACCGAATGCGAACGGATTGATCACCGTCGACGCGCCGCTGCATCGCTTCACCATCTCCGACCTCATGGGCTCGAGCGGCGCCGCTCCCGGCTCGGTGCTGGACATGCTCGGCCTGCCGTCGCTCTTCGCCGAGTTCCACTACTGGCCGCCGCAGAGCGCCGGGGCGACGCCCGACCCGACCGTGCAGAAGATGAGCATCGTCGACGGCGGCGATCTCGAGAACACCGGCATCGTCGCGCTGCTGCGCCGCCAGTATCCGGTGATCGTCTGCTGCGTGAATACGTCCACGCCGATGGATCCCGACTGGCAGAAGAACCCGAAGGACAAAGGCACCTACCAGGGCGTCGATGCACAGATCTCTGCCTTGTTCGGGTTCGAAGCCGCGGAGACCACCGCCACGCGCGAGGTGCGCATGCGCGCGGTCGAGGCGATGGCCGGCCCGGCACCGGCGGCGATGATGTCCATGGCTCCCGAGCTCCAGACTCCGAAAGCTCTGCGGATCAGCATCCCCCAGCAGCCGATTCAGGTCTTCCCGTCGGAGGACTGGACCGCGGTGCAGCAGGGCCTCATGAAAGCGCTCGCGAGTGGCGGACCGGTCTGGTACGCGAGCCAGCACACGATCTTCCCCGGCAATCCATTCGGCATCCCGCCCTATCCGAACGACGGCAAGGTCACGGTGATCTGGCTGTACAACCAGAAGATCGCCCAGTGGGTCTCCGCGCTCCAGCCCGACGTCCGCACGTTCCTCGGCAACACGTCCAAGCGGAACAGAATGACGAACTTCCCGAACTACGACACGGTCTTTCAGAACCGCGATCTGATCGGGATCCCGGAGCTGCTCCTGCTCACGCCGCAGCAGGTGAATCTGCTCGCGGACATGTGGAGTTGGGCGGTGCTGGAAATCGAGGACGCGATTCAGAAGGTGGTCGACGCCGCCGGGAAGTGAACGGCGACGTTCGCGACGCCGTCCGCCTCCTGCCGCTCGAATCGCCACTGCTTCACCGCGGAGACTGCCGCTTCCGACAACCCGCAAGGGAGCGTCTTGAGGACGCAGACGCCGCCGACCGTGCCGTCGCGCCGGATGCCGGCCTGCACGATCACCACGCCGGCGATCTTGTGCTTGCGCGCGGCGGCCGTCAGCCGCGGCTCGACGCGACGGATGACGACCGGATTGGCAATCCGTCGCAATCTCGCGTCGCCCTGAAATTCAGGACATTTTTCACCTGACTCGGGACACGGCGACGGAGGTGTCGGAAACTCCGGCGGCGCCGCGAGCCGCGATACCTCGAACAGCGTGTCGCGGCGCTCCTGATACCCGGCCAGGACGACGGCGATGATGAGGATCAGCACCGCCAGGATGAGAACGAATGCGGACTTCATGGCCGTCCGAGCTCCATCTGGAGCACACGGCCCCGCGGCGGCGTGTGCACGAGCATGGGCGCCATCACCAGCATCGCGCCCTGCGGGAGCGTGAGATCGGCGATCGGCCCCGAAGCCGCGAGACGCGCGATCTCATCGTCGGTCAGCTTGCCCTGGCGATGGCTCATCGGAATCACGCGCATCCCTCCGCCGCCGGGATCGAGAGGCACTCGCACGATGGTCACCTCACCATTCTGAAACCAACCCTCGGCATCGCCATCGAGGACGCTTGCATTGGCGACGACCAGCCCCGGCTCGCCGATTTCAGCCTGGAAACGGGGATCGCGAACCATGGCGTCGACCGTGGGCCGGATCGACTCGACGATCCGCTCGCAGGCACTGTCGGAGAGGACCAGGTCCGCGATGCTGTAGCCGTGGCGGTGAAGGTCGGGCATCGATCGAGTGGCTAGTCGTTAGTAGCTAGTCGTTAGTAGCCCTGACGTTCAGCCGTTCTACTAACGACTAACGACTAATCACTAGCGACTTGATCACACCTTGCTCAACTCGTCATCGAGAAACCGCAGCGCGTTCTCGAGGGCCGTCTTGTGCACCGTCGAGCGCGCCGCCTTGAGCTCGCCTTCGACGCGCCGCCGGGACATTTCCAGCGACTCCCGTTTCGACCGCCGCTCGATCTCCTGAGGGGACTCGCGTTCCCGCGTGCCCCGCTCGAATACCTCGGCCTGCTGCGACTCGACCGACTTGCTCTCGAATCCGCGCGCCATGGGAATCCCTCCTGCGAGAATAACGCCCGACCCCTTCCCGTTGCGGTAGGGCCAGCTAAATCCAATTACAGAAAGAGTTTAAATGCCATTCAGTACCCTCGGACTCGGTCCGAAGCTTCTTCAGGCCGTCCGCGAGACCGGCTACACAACGCCGACTCCCATTCAGTCCGCCGCCATCCCCCACGTGCTCGGCGGCCACGATCTCATCGGAATCGCTCAGACCGGCACCGGAAAAACCGCTGCCTTCGTCCTCCCCCTCCTCGAGAAAATCGGCCACGCGCAGCCGAATGCCGGCCCGCGCGTCCTCATCGTCGCTCCGACCCGCGAGCTCGCCGCCCAGATCGACGAGACCGTCCGCGATCTCTCCAAACACCTGCGCGTCCGGCGCGTCACCGTCTTCGGCGGCGTCGGTGAGACCCCACAGATTCAGGCCCTTCGCCGCGGCGTCGACGTCGTCGTCGCGACCCCCGGCCGGCTCCTCGACCTCATGGGCGCGGGCCGCGTCTCGCTCCAGCATGTGAAGCACCTCGTCCTCGACGAAGCCGATCGCATGCTGGACATGGGCTTCCTTCCGCAGATCAAGCGGATCGTCAACGCCGTTCCGCGCGAGCGCCAGACGCTGCTCTTTTCGGCCACGCTCTCGCGTGACATCGAGAAGATCACCGCCGAGTTCCTGCGCGAGCCGAAACTCGTCGAGATCGGACGCCGCGCGAATCCTGCCGAGACCGTCGAACAGTTCCTCTACCCCGTCAGCAAAAGCCGCAAGATCGATCTTCTGCTCACGCTCCTGCGCGATCAGTCGCTCGACAGCGTCCTCGTTTTCTCACGCACCAAGCATGGCGCCGACAAGATCTCCCGCAAGCTGCAGGCGGCGAAGATCGAGACCGCGACCCTGCACTCGAATCGCTCCCAGAGCCAGCGCACGCAGGCCCTGGCCGCGTTCAAGACCGGCCGTTGCCGCGTGCTCGTGGCGACGGACATCGCCGCGCGCGGAATCGACGTCGCGGCCATCTCTCACGTCATCAACTTCGATTTCCCGATGCACCCCGAGGATTACGTTCATCGGATCGGGCGGACGGGACGGGCGGCTGCGGAGGGAGATGCGATCAGTTTCGTGACACCCGACGACGAGCCGAGCGTCCGCGATCTCGAGAAGATGATCGGCCGCAAGGTCGCCCGGAAGAAGGTCGCCGGCTTCGACTACTCGGACGCGCCGGCGATCGTCTCCTACCACCACAACGCCAGCCACCGTGCCCCGCAGCAGCGCAATTCGCGCCCGCCGCAGCGCCAGGAGCGCCGCCGGGCGTAAGGTTCGCAACGCCGTCTCCGCATATGGCGCGAGCAATGCCAGCGGAGGCGGCGGAATCGATTCTCGAGCACGGCTCGGCAACGTTTTTCTATCGTCCGCGAGTCGAGGAGCAGCATGCGGATGAGCTCGACGACGTCCAGCGGCTAATCATCGTCTTCGCGCCGCAGGGCGGGACGTTCGAGCGAGCCATCTCCATCGGCCGCAAGCGCCTTCCCCGGTCAGCGCGCCGCGATCGTTTCTGGGGCTTCGTCGACCTCGTCCTCACCCCGTACGACATGAACGCCGCCCTCGGCGCCCAGGTCTACGGAACCAAGACCCGCGGATTGCGCCACCTTCCCGCCGCGCAGCAGTTCGCGGACGGTGCGTACGAGCTCGCCTGGCACGGCGCGCACGCGCACCTGCGCTGGCAGATCGATCAGTTCGACGGCGAGGATCCCGTGGCCGCGAAGATCGAGCTCGAACGCGACGCGGACTACATCCTCACGGTCATGAACCCCGACCCGACGGTCTGGGGCCTCCTCGAGACACCCGATCTGCAGGCCCAGCTCTTCGACGACCTCGAGCTGCACGTCACCATCCCCACCCCGTTCCCGCCCGCCCTCCAGCAGCGTTTCGGCAACCGCAAATACGCGCAGGTCGATTCGCCGGAATGGCTCGACCACCCGGGCGCGGAGCTGGTGTTCGTCGGCGCCGGCGAGTAACTTAGTCGCCTTCGGGAGGGGTCCATGAATCGTCTGCAAGTCCAGTTGGGCTTCGTGCTGATCCTGTTGGCGCTGCTGACCGGCTTCGGCATGCCGCTGTTCACCAATCCGCGCCTCGGTCTCGCCGCCCACATCGTCGGAATCACCGGCGGCCTCGTCCTGATCGCGCTCGGCGCGCTCGCCGCCTCATTCAACCTCGGCCGGCGCTCATCGAAGGTGATGATGTGGTCCTGGGTCTACGCCGCCTACGCGAACTGGGTCGCGTCCGTGCTCGGCGCGATCACGGGAGCGAGCCGGCTCACGCCAATCGCCGGCGCAGCAACCACCGGCAGCTCAGCGGCCGAATCAGCCGTGGCGTTCCTGCTCGAAAGTCTCGCGGTCGCGGCGGTCGTGGGGACTGTGCTCGCGGTTTGGGGATTCCGGAAGGGGGCGGCGGTGCGGGCGGAGCAGCCGTTGACGGCGGGTTTGGCGCCCGAGGGGTGATGATCGTTATACGCACGGTTGCTGGACTGTGCGTATAACGCCGAGCGTTGCCTCTCCCCCGTGTCATCCCGAGCGAAGTCGAGGGACCTGGGCGGCTGGGTGGCGCGCCGCCCGTGCCACTGGGTCCCTCGACTTCGCTCGGGATGACACGGGAGAGTTACTCCAGTTCCGCCAGCACATTCCTCGTAATCGTCGGGATCAGGGTCTTGTCCCCTTCCGCGCCGCCGCTGCCGCGGGTGAAGATCACCAGGATCCACTTCCGTCCGTTCGGCAGTTCGATGTACGCCGCGTCGTGGCGGACTTCGCTCGTCCAGCCGGCTTTCGACCAGAGCTTCGCGTCCGCCGGCAGCGCCTCGCCGATGAATTCCTTGATCTGATTCTCGTCCTCGCGCGGCGGTGCCAGCGGACGGTGAAGAAAATTCATCATCGCGTCGGCGCCCGGCGCGCGGCGCCGGACGATCCACAGCAACAACGACGCGGTCGCGTTCGCGGTGAGCTTGTTGCGATTCACGCGGTTCTCGCCGAGGACCTGGCGATCGACGCCGTAGGGGCCGAAGCTCCAGGGCTTCATCATCGCGCTGACGTTGTCGGTGTAGCCGAGGCGCTGGAAGCGGCGGTTGATCTCGCGGCGCTTCTCGATGTAGCGGCGCAGCGCGCGGCCTTCCAGTGACACACCGCCCGCCGTGCCGGCCAGGATGTCGACGATGTAGGCCGTCGCGTCGTTGTCGGAGACGACGATCATCTCCTTCATCGCCCGCTGCATGTCCGGCACGTTCGCGTTGCGCGTCGCGAAGACATCGGCGAGGAAGAACAGCTTGATCACCGAAGCGGGATAGAACGGCGCGTCGCCGTTCACGTCGCCGCGGGAGGTGATCCCCGGCTTGCTCACGTCGATCGCGCTGATGGCCAGATCCTCGGCCTTCAACTTCGGATACGCCTTCAGCGTCGCCTCCGCGGCGAGGCGGAGCTTCGCGGCGATCGCGGGATCGCGCGCGACGTCGGTGAACTCGCGAAAATCGGCGTGAGCCGCGATCGGAACGATCAGCCCAAGCAGCAGGAAGAGTCGGCGCATCGGCCTACTGTAATTTGAAATTGATGGTGAGGTTGAACAGGACCGGAATCGGCTTCCCGTCGCGCATCGCCGGCTTGAACTTCCACTTCTTTACCGCGTCGATGGCGGCAACGTCGATCGCCGGCCCGAGACTCTTGAGCACCGCGAAGTTCTCGGGCGCACCCGTTTCGGAAATGGCCAGCTCCAGGATCACGATTCCGCTGATCCGCGCCCGGCGGTAACCCTCGGGATACTCCGGCTCCACGCGTTCTGTGACTACGGGCGCGGTGATCGATTTGTCGAGGCGCGTCCATTTGATGTTCGGCAGATCCCGCAGGACACGATCGGGCGGCTGCCGGATCGGCTCGGCGGTCATGTTCGATCTCTCGATCAGATCCATGAAATCGATCTGCCGCGTGAACCTGCCGTTCTCGAACACGATGTCCTCGGCAGGATCACGCGATGGCGGAGTGGACCATGTTCCCGGATCGAACCTGCGATCAGCACCGGCGCTGATGATTCGATAGTCGTTCCTGTCGATCACGACCCGCAGCGGTGTTTTCCATGCATCGATGGCGTCAGGCGGCGCGAAGAAACCTGCGAGCGTGCCGTTGTCGGCGCGGTGCTTCTCGATGACCTTCGCGAAATTCGCCATGATCGCGCCGGTCATCTGCGGTCCGATCGCGGCCCGCATCCCCTCGCTGCGCATCGCCAGCAACATCATCTCGGCTTCGCGCATCGCCTTGACCGCCGGTGCATCCGCAGAAACGCGGTCGCAAAGCCAGTTGTGATTTGTGCGGATGAACTTGCCGTCGTCGTAAACCACGTCGCCTTCGGTTCCCGTGAATTGCTCCGGCGTCTTCCAGCTCGCTTCGTCGAACTGCCGGTCGCTGCCCGCGGAGACGATGCGAAGCCCGTCGATCCGATAGGCCGTGCCCCACGGGTCGGGGATCGGTACCTCGGCCGGCATCGTCGTGCCCAGCGCGCGGTGGATCTCCAGCACGTGGGCGATGCCGAAGATTTTCTGGAGATTCTCGAGGCCGCTCGCGATGTCCGAATGTTCAGCGGCGCCCACCGGCGCGATGAAAATCAGAAGTGCCGCGAGCGCGGTTCTCACGTCCGCCACTCCCGGATTCGCGCGACCACCTTTGCCGGCGTGAACCCGAGCTCCTCCGCGATCCGCTCGTACGGCGCGCTCGCGCCGAAGCGGTCGATACCGATCACCAGCGCGTCACGATTCACATACTTGTACCAGCCGTCGGAGCGGCCCGCCTCGATGCAAACGACGCGGCTGCGATCGCCGAGCACTTCGTCCTGATACGACGCCGGTTGCCTGTCGAACAGATCGAGACACGGCGCCGAGATTACTCGCGCATTCGTCCCTTCGCTCTTCAATTGCTCGGCGACCTTCACCGCCAGCGACACTTCCGAACCGGTGGCGATGATGGAGATGTCACCCTCCGCGTAAGCATCGAGCACATACGCGCCGCGCTCGATCTTCTTCGGATCGAACTCGAGCGGATGCGGAAGCGCGTCGACTTTCTGCCGGGTCAGCACGATCAGCGTCGGGCCATCGCTCTGCTTCAGCGCATGCGCCCAGGCCATCGCCACTTCGGGACCATCGGCAGGACGGAAGACGGTCAGGTTGGGGATCAACCGCAGCGCCCACAGATGCTCGACCGGCTGGTGCGTCGGCCCGTCTTCGCCGAGGAACACCGAGTCGTGGGTGAAGACGAAGATCGAGGGGATGCCCATCAGCGCCGCGAGACGGACCGACGGGCGCATGTAGTCGGAGAAGATGAGGAACGTCGCACCGTACGCGCGCCAGGCTCCGTAGAGCGTGATGCCGTTCACGATCGCGCCCATGGCGTGCTCGCGAATGCCGAAGTGCAGGTTGCGGCCTTTGAACACGTCGTCCGCGGGCAACGCTTTCTCGTGGCCCTTCGCCCGCTCGATGCTCCCCGCCTCTTTCATCAGCGTGTTCGTCGACGGTGCGAGATCCGCGGAACCGCCGATGACGAACGGCGCGATGTTGGCGATGTTCTGAATGACCTGGCCGGACAGCGCGCGCGTGGCCACGGCCTTGTCCGACTTCGCGGCCGCGAGCAGCGCCACTTCGTATCCATCCGGAAGAGAAGCGGTCCAGTAGCGATCCCACTCCTCGGCGACCTGCGGATGCCGCGCGCGCCACGCCGACATCTCCTTCTCCCACTTCTTGCGCTCGCGCGCGAGCTTCTTCGTCCGCTTGGTGAACTCCTCGCGGACGTCGTCCGCGACGAAGAACGTCGGCTCTTCCGGCCAGCCCAGCGCGGCCTTGGTCGCCTTCACTTCATCGCCGCCCAGAGGCTCGCCGTGCGCGCGCGCGGTGCCGTGATACTTCGGGCTGCCCCAGCCGATGATCGTCCTGGCGATGATCAGCGAAGGACGCGTGCCGTCCTTCTGCGCTTTCTTGATGGCCTTGCGAATGGCGGCGCGATCGTGACCGTCGATGGTCTGCACCTGCCAGCCCACGGCCTCGAACCGCTTCTTCACATCCTCGGAAAACGCGAGGCGCGTCTCCCCTTCGATGGAGATGTTGTTGTCGTCGTAGAGGTAAATGAGATTGCCGAGGCCGAGGTGGCCGGCGATGGATGCGGCTTCGGAGCTGATGCCTTCCATCAGATCGCCGTCCGAGCAGATCGAGTAGACGAAGTGATCGACGGGCTTGAACGCGACCTCGTTGTTGAAGCGGGCCGCGAGCATCTTCGCGGCCAGGGCCATGCCCACGCCGTTCGCGAAGCCCTGGCCCAGTGGACCGGTCGTGACTTCGACGCCGGGCGCGTGTCCGAATTCGGGATGACCGGCGGTGCGCGATCCCCATTGCCGGAAATTCTTCAGCTCCTCCATGGTCATGTCCGGATAGCCGGTCAGATGGAGGAGCGAGTAGATGAGCATCGACGCGTGGCCGGCGGAGAGGATGAAGCGGTCGCGGTTTTTCCAATGCGGGTCGAGCGGATCGTGGCGGAGGAAGTCCGTCCAGAGCACGAAGGCCATGTCGGCCATGCCCATCGGCGTTCCGGGATGGCCGGACTTTGCTTTCTCGACGGCGTCGACGGCCAGGAAGCGGATCGTGTTGACGCAATCCTCTTCGAGCTTGTCTTTCCTGCCGACGGCGGGCTGGTTGCTTTGTTCGGCGATCGCGATCGCCGCCGCGCCTTCGGCGGCGGCAGAGCCGGGCGCCGGCGTTTTTTCTTCCATTGAAAACCTCCTGCGTGGCGCTCGCGGCGCGTGGGGCGGGCGGATTATACTCGGCGCACGGTCAGCGACTTCCCGGCACAATCGAATCGGAGCGAGTGATGGTGGACGATAGCGTCACGGTCAAAGGATCTCCCGTTCGCAGCTTGCAGAAGTTCATCGATGCGGAGCTCAACCCCGAGCAACGCGAGGTTGTTTTCCGGGCTCTGCCGGCCGAGTACGCGTCGCGTTTCGGCGCGCCGGTGCTGGCGACCGAGACCGTGCCGGTGCACATGCTCAACCGCATCACCGAAGAGGCGGCCAAGGCGAAAGGCGAGACGATCGAGGCATTTGCGCGCCGCGCCGGACGCGAGGCTGCCGGCGACGCGGTGAAGGGCATCTACCGCTTCTTCGCGCTGGTCATGACGCCGCCGGCTCTGCTCAGCAAGGCCGGGCAGATGTGGAGCTCGCTCTACAACCGCGGCGAGCTGCGCGTGGAAGAGCAGACCGACAAGAGCGCGCGCATCAGGCTCAACAACTTTCCGTCCGAGGTCGCCGGATGCTCGCGCGTGACGGGCTGGATCGAGCGGATGGCCGAGCTCACCGGCGTGAAGAACGTGAAAATCGAACAGACGAAATGCTTCGCCAAAGGCGGTGCTGCGTGCGAGTGGAACGTTACCTGGAGCTGACTTGAACAAAATCTTTCCGATGGAGTCCGACCATCCCCTGTTCCGCTACTTCACCGAAGCGGAGCGCGATCGCATCGAGGCGATCGGCCAGGTTCGCCGCATTCCGACCGATGCATATCTCATCCGCGCCGGCGAGCTCGATTCGTCGCTTTTCACGATCGAGGACGGCCATCTGGACATCGTCATCGTCCGCGACGGCGAGCAGTCCGTCGTCGCCACCGTCGGCCCCGGCGACGTCCTCGGCGAAGTCTCCTTCATCGACGACTCCCCGCGCAGCGTGTCGGTGAAGGCCGGCGAGGAAACGACGGTGCGCTCGTGGGACAAGCGGACGCTGTCCGAGGCGCTCGCGTTCGAGCCGCAACTGCTGGCGAAGTTCGCCGTGGCGATGAGCGAACTGCTGGTGGAGCGCTTGCGCGACACAGCGCGGCGCGTTTAGGCGCTCTGCGGCGGAACGGCCGCGTCGATGCAGCGCTCGTCGCCGGTTACGACGATCTCGGCGTTGAAGTGTCCCTGATCGACGTAGATCTGCGCTTCGAGCGTGGCCATGTTCGCGAAGGTGAGTTTCAACTCGTCTCCGCGTCCGTATTCGGTCCTGGTGACGCGCGCGATCTCGTCATCAGCATCCACATCGATGCCGGACGCGAACGCGATGCGCTCGACGATGTCGTGAAGCATCTTCGCCGCCGTCTCCCGATCATCCTGCGGAACCGTCACATCAAGGCGGCAGGAACCGGGCTCGCGATAGATGACCGTGCAACTCGGCGGCATCTTCATCCGCACCAGCCCCGCTTTTCCGAGCAGACGAAGAAGCAGGTAGTACGGCAGGAAGACGATCGCCGTGATCAGGAAGAGGATGAAGATCAGCGGCAGGGTGACGACGCGCGTGAGCTTTCCACCCTTCACCAGCGCGCCGACCAGCGCCGCCATCGGCACCATCGTCGGCACGGCCAGCATTCCGCCGATGCAGCCGAGGCCACGCTCGGCGGGAAGGAGGCGGCGGTCATCGCTCATGAAGAGCGATTTTCACACCTCACAGGTTGCACGGCGATTCCAACGCCGGTACGGGTTGCATCACGGTGTCGCGGAACGTCACCGCCGCTTTGCGGAACCCGGAGACCATCGCCTGCACCTCGGAAGGCGCGAGTACAGCTTTGGCGGCGTGAAAAACCCAGTCGACCTCCTGGCGGTACCGGCGCGGTTCGCGGACCGGCGCCAGGCCGTGCCGCGTGAACCAGAGATTGAAGTTGATGGACATCAACGACTCCGGATAGAACTCCCCCGAATGCGTGGCGAACGGAGTCCCGTCCACGAAATAACGCACTTCCCCATTTGCCACCTGAACGACGAGCGTCCGCCAGCCGGCGTAACTGGCGATCTTCGACTCATGGACGTTGTTCGCCTTCCAGTCCGGTTCGGGCTGAAACGTTTCCCAGGTGGTCGCGAACAGGATCGGTCCGTCTCTGCCCCATCCGCCGTTCGGGAGGTACTCGAAATCCATCTCGCTGTATTCGAGCGCCATCGGCTCGCGCAATGGGCTGATCGTGTAGAACGTCTCGACGACTTGATCCGCATCGGGCCCGGAAAGAGCACCATCGGAAAACCGTACGCGAGCCGCATACGTCCCGTCGCCATACTTGCGTTGATGACAGATCTGAACCTGCCGCGTGTTCGAGGGCGTTCCATCCGTCGAGGCAGTCAATTGAAGGATTCCCTCGCGTAAGAACGACACGCCTGCCGGATCCCAAGTGGCACCGGGAACACCCGGCCAACCCGCTACGGAGCGAACGATCCACCCTCGTTTCGCGAGTTGCTCGCGCCGCGAATAGGTGAAGTCATCGAAGAAGATCTGACCGCCGGCCGCCGGCACGCTGAGGAGGACGGATAGCGCGACGGCCATTCGCATCACCATGTTCACAGCTGCCAGCGCATGCTGCTTCGGTGCCTTGGCTGAAGAGACCGATGTTTACCACCCATGTCCAAGACCGATCACGGCAAGGGCCGCTGACACGATCGCGATGGCCACCCACGCGATCGTACTTTGTGGCAAGAGACGCCGGTACGCCCACATGATCGGCGGCAGCGAAGGAACGAGCAGGCGGTGAAACTCGTGGAATCCCCACACGCCGCCCACGCACAACACGATCAATAGATTGGAGGCGTGCCACACGACGAGCGGCAGAGAGCGTTCCGTCTTGCGCAGGAGCAGAACCAGCGCGCCGAATGCGGCGGCCACGTGCAGCCAGACATAGGCGATTTTCCATGTCGCCACGCCCGCGCCGAAGGAAAGTCGAAGGAGTGACGCGAACGGCCAATCGAACATACGCGCGCCTCCATACGCGCGCGGTTCGGTGGCATACACGCGCACGCCAGAGGCAATCGAGCCTGACCAGAGCGCAAACGCCGCGACACACACCGCGATTACGAGCGTCGCCACCACGGAAGCCATCACGATGCGGCGCGGGCGCTGTCGATGCTCGGCCAGGTACGCAAGTCCAATCGGCAATGCGAACGGGCGAACCATGGCGGCGAACCCCAGGAATGCCCCCGCTGGGAGGGGCCTGTCTCGGCGGCCGGCATGCAGTGCACCAAGCGCAAGGAGAAGCATCAGCGGCTCCGTCATGATGACGGTCGAGTACATGACGTAGCTCGGCGTCAGAACGGCCATCGCCCATCCGACCCTCGCGTCCTCGAACAGGCGATAGCTCAGAACGGCCACGCCCGCCGCGATGGCCCAGTTGACGATCATCGCCACCAGGGGAATCGCGTAGAGGCCGGTGGCGCTGAGGACGGCGGGATATCCAGGGAAAACCCTGCGGTCATATGACGCCAGCGACGCGAATCCATCAGCATCTCGCAGCGCCGCGGCGAACCGCAGATAAGAACCGCCGTCCCGCGCTTCAGCCAGTCTGTCGATCGACAGATCGCCCCACGCCATCGCTCCGAGGAGCACAGCGGCCCGGATGATTACGGATGCGGCGGCGACTTGCTTCGTGCTGCGGTCATCGCTCATGAAGAGCGATTTTCACACGCGCAGCGCGTCCACCGGCTGCAACCGCGACGCGGTCAGCGACGGATACAACCCCGCGAACAAGCCCACCGCGATGGCGAAACCGCTCGCGACGGCCAGACCGAACATCGATACCGGCAAACCCGCCGGGAAGAATCCGCCGACGACTTTCACCAGGCCGATGCCGCCGGCCAGGCCGATCGCTGCGCCGACTACGGACAGCGTCACCGACTCGATCAGGAACTGAATGAAGATGTCCCCATCGGTCGCGCCCATCGCTTTGCGCAGGCCGATCTCGAAGAGGCGCTCGGAGATCGAAATCTTCAGCACCGAGAAGATGCCCACGCCGCCGATCAGCAGCGAGACCCCGGCGATGCAGAAGAAGACGATCCGCCAGTTACCGAGGAGCACCGCGATCTCGCCGCGCTCCTTCTGAATCTCCTTGCCGACGTTGTTGATGCGCGTGTCGCCGATGCCGTTGTGGGCCTGCCGGAAGCGGGCGATGGCCTCGTACTCGGCCTCCACACTCTTCTCCGTCGAGACCGACTTGGCCAGCATGTAGGCGATGGAGTTGTCACGGCCGAACATGTCCCGGAACACGGTCCAGGGCACGTACGCGCCGCCCATCTCCTTGAACATGTCGTCGTCGTCGACGAAGGTCGTGTCGAACTTCTCTCCGACGCCGATGACCGTGAGACGGCGGCCGCCGAGGTTGATCTGTTTGCCGATCGCGTCCTCGCTGCCGAACGCGCGCTTGTTGAGATTGAAGCCGATGACGGCGACCGGTGCGCTCGTCTCGACGTCGCGCTCGCTGATGAAACGGCCCTTGGAGACCTTGCGATTGCGGATGTCCGCGTATTCGGGCATCACTCCGTAGACGTCGATCCGGCGCGTCACGCGATCGGTAGTGACGATGGCCTGGGTCTCGCCGACCGGCGACATGGTCTCGATGTTCTCGGAGTCGTCGAAAGCCTGCGCGTCCTCGATGCGCATGCCCCGCGAGAGATGCGCCTTCGCCTTTTCCACGCGATCGGTGGGCGTTCTCCGCGATGCGAAGAGGGTGTTGTCCAGGCCGAGGTCGTTGATGCCTTTGAGCACGGACATCTGCACGCCGTCGAGAACGGACATGACCACGACCAGCGCGAGCGTGCCCAGGACCACCCCGAAAAGGGTGAACATCGAGCGCATGGGATGGGCGCGGACTTCTTCGTAGGACGTGCGGATGGATTCGCCGATTTGCATGGCTACTCGACTCTCAGTGCTTCGATGGGATTGAGGCGCGATGCGCGGATGGCCGGGTAGATGCCGAAGATCAGTCCCGTTCCGGCTGCGAAAACCAGGGCGTTGATGACGGTCCCCGGTGTGATTACAGTCGGCATGTCCAGCAGAACTCCGATGCCCTGCGTGAACAGCTTCCCGGCGAAGATCCCCAGAAACCCGCCAAAAACCGACACCAGAACAGCCTCGGTCAGCATCTGGAAGAAGATCTGCGCCGGCGTCGCACCGACGGCTTTGCGCGTGCCGATCTCGCGAACGCGTTCATTGAAGGAAGCGAGCTGGATGTTCATGATCACGATGCCGCCGACGAGCAGCGAGATCACGCCGCAGATCATGAAGGTCATGTCGTACATCGCGTTCTCGGACTCGTTGCGGGCCAGGTTGGCGACGCGCGAGAAGACCTGGAAGTCCTTCACGCCATGCCGGCGGAAGAGGATGCGCTCCAGCTCGCCGACCGCTTCCTTGTGACGCTTCACGTCCTTCATGCGGGTGTGCATGAAGCTGATGCGTCCCTGCTCGAGCGGCTCGCCCTTGCGGGTCATCATGGTGGTGATGGGCATGTACATCTGCCGGTTCATCCAGCGCAGGACGTTCCGCTTCTTGTCGAAGCTGAAGTACTTCTCTTCCATCACGCCGACCACGAGGTAGCCCGAGCCGTTGATGGTCATGGTCTTGCCGACGGGGTTGTCGCTGCCGAAGAACTCCGCCGCGCGGCTGGTGCCGAGGACGACCACACGGGCCGCGGTCTGCAGGTCGGTGTCTGTGATGAAGCGGCCGCGCTCGACTTTGAAGAAGGTGATCGGCATGTACGCGGGGGTGACGCCCATGACGTCGCGGTCTTTGACGATCGAGCCGTAGCGGACGTTCATCTGATCCTGTGAAACGGGCGAGACCAGATCGACTTCCTTCGCTTCGGCGCGGATGGCCAGGGCGTCGGAGTACGTGAGGCCCTTCGACGCGAGGGCCTTGGCGTCGAGGGTCACGTTGCCGGTGTCTTTGTTGCCGATCCAGATGCGCTCGATGCCGCCGCTGACCTTGTAGAACTTCATCGACGCTTCCTTGCCGGCGACGGAAAGGGAGAACGTCGCGACGATGGATCCCGCGCCGAGGATGATGCCGAACAGCTGCAGCAGCGTGCGGCCGAGGTGGTCCTTGATGTCGCGGATGCCGTCGATGATGGCTTCGAAGATCAGCATGTGAGGGCTCGCTTCGCTCGCGGGTTCCTGGGTTGCTGGGTTGCTGGGTTGCTGGGGGCTCCGCTGGCTGCGCGATCGTGCGTCTCGGCGGAGCACTCAGCAACCCAGCAACCGAGCAACTCAGCAACCGTTCTACTCATCGATCTCCCCATCCACGATCAATCCATCCACGATCCTCACTCTCCGCCCCGTACGCGCGGCGATGGCGGGATCGTGGGTTACGAGTATGACGGTCTGGCCGGCGGCGGAGACTTCTTCGAAGAGCTTGATGATGTCGCTGCCGGTTTTCTGATCGAGGTTGCCGGTCGGTTCGTCGGCCAGGATCATCGACGGTTGGTTCACCAGGGCGCGGGCGATGGCGACGCGCTGGCGCTGGCCGCCGGAGAGCTGGCCGGGGCGGTGCTTGGCGCGATTGCCGAGGCCGACGCGCTCGAGGGCCTGCATGGCGCGGTCGCGGCGCTCGTCGCTGTCGATGCCGGCGTAGAGCAGCGGCAGCTCGACGTTCTTCCACACCGTTGCGCGCGGAAGCAGATTGAAGGTCTGGAAAACGAAGCCGAGTTTCTTGTTGCGGATGCGCGCCAGCGCGCCGCCGGACATCGCCGCCACATCTTCGCCGTCGAGCCAGTAACGCCCGCCGGACGGCGAATCGAGACAGCCGAGGATGTGCATCAGCGTGGACTTGCCCGAGCCGGAGGGGCCGATGATCGAGACGAACTCGCCGCGGCCGATCTGAAGGTCGATGCCCTTCAGTGCCTGCACCGCGTTCTCGCCGGAGTCGTAGGTCTTGGTGACGTTCTGGAGCTGGATGAGAGCCTTGCCCGATTTCTCGGCGGAAGGCGGCTCGGGCTCGGTCTCACGCCACGATTCGAATTTGAAGACTGCGCTCATTTTTGGCTCGCTTCGCTCGCGGTTACGGGGTTACTGGGTTGCGGGGTTACGGGGTGGTTGAATCGGGGCTACCTCGTAACCCCGTAACCTCGTAACCCCGAAACTCCACTATCAGTCGTCGTCGTCCTCGTCGTCCTTCGTCACGGTCGGGTCTTCCAGCGCGACGAGCTCGCCGGCTTTCAGGCCGGACAGCACTTCGACCTTGGCGTTGTCGGCGAGGCCGGTGGTGATCACGCGTTTGTCGAAGAACTTCTTCCAGGCGTCTTTCTCGGCCTGGCGGGCCGCTTCGCCTTCGAGCTTCTTCTCTTCCTTCTTCTCTGTGACGGCCTTCGGGTCGACGACCTTCTTCACGTAGACCACTTCCTGGTCGTCGCGCTTGAAGACCGACTCGACCGGGACGGTGAGGACTTTCGCCTTTTTCTCGCCGACCACTTCGATGTTCGCGGTCATGCCGGAGCGGAGCTCGCGGCCTTGGGCGTCGAGGCGGACTTCCACGTCGAAGACGCGGACCTTTTCATCCACGCGGACCGCCGGAGCGATGCGGTCGATCTTTCCCTGGAAGGAGACTTTTGGATAGGCGTCGAGGGTGACCTTGACCGGCATGCCGGTCTTGATCTTGCCGATGTCGACCTCGTTCACACCGGCCTTGACGATCATCCGGGAGACGTCGGCGACGCTGAAGAGGACCGTGCCGGCGTTGAAGGAGGAGACGCCGGAGGTGATCGACTCACCGATCTCCACGTTCTTGGTCAGGACCACGCCGTCCATCGGGGCGACGACGTTGGAGCCGGTGAAGTTCGCCGCGGACTGGCCGATGGGGATGCCGCTCTTCTCGACGATTGAGTACTTCTCGCGGGCCTTCGCGTACTCCTGCTTGGCCTCGAGGAATTCGGTCTCGGCGTTGCGGTGGGAGGTCTGCGCGAGCAGCCCTTGGGTGAAGAGCTTGTGGTTCTCTTCGTAATTCTTCCGCGCGTCTTCGTAGCGGATCTGCGCGGAGGCGAGGTAGTTCTTGGTGTCGGCCAGCGACTGGGCCTGGGTCAGGTCGGGCTCGACGCGCGCCAGGACCGTGCCCCGGCGGACGACGTCGCCGTCGCGGTGGAGGATCTCCACGACTTTGCCGGAGATGGCCGATTTGACGTCGACCTTCACTTCCGGCTCGACGGTCCCCACCTCGGTGACCTTGACCTGGACGTCAGCCACCTCGGCCTTGCCGGTCTTGATCGGGGAGTCGGGGGCCTTCTTGTCCTTGCCGTTCGCCTTCACCGCCAGCGCGCCGGCGATGATCAGGACCAGGACAATGACCGAGACGATGGTGATTTTCTTCCGCTTCTTCGCGCTCATCCATTCCTCCAGAGCTGTATGAAGGCTGTATTCGTTCGACGAACGAAATAGTTGCAGGTAACTACGCGCGGCGAGGCCCGGAGTTAACAAATCACTCGGAACGGACGTACTCGAAGCGGGCGTTTTTCTGCGCGAAAACAGCCTTCTGCCCCTGTCGCGCCAGCCACCTGGTCGGCGCGTCGCTGGAACTGGCCATGACCTCGCCCCGAAACGTGAGCAGGTAACGGCCATCCTCGATGAAGACTTCTGCGACGGGCACCGCGGATTCCTGGAACTCGACGGTCGCCGGACGCACGACGTCGATCGTTCCGAAGTCCAGAACCGGCCCCGGCGCGAGCTCGAGTGCAACGATCCCCCAGCTGTCCTCCGATCCGTAATCGGCGAGCATCAGCAGCCAGCCGTCACCGGCGAAGAAAGCCGGATCGAGAAAGTCGGCGTCGAGCATTACCGGGGATCGCCCAGACGCTGAAAACATCGGCGTCCACCCCGTCCGGAAGGATTGCTTGATCGTCTCCCCGACAGCGATTTCAGGCGACGCGCCGGAGTGGGATTCGCCCCGCAACACTGGCGCACGCCGTCGCGAGCGCCAGTGCGAGGAGATAGCGGCCGCGTTTCACAGATTCCGCAGCTGCCAGCCGGGATAGGTCGCCGGTTCCACCTTCGGATGGGCCTGGGCGATCTTTCCTTCTTCGTCGATCACGTACGCGATCCGCCGGGCGTACTCGTCTTTCGGTGAATCGCACGCGCCGTAGGCCAGGCCGATCTTCCGCTCGGTGTCACAGAGCAGCGGGAACGGGAAGTCGAACTTTTCGGCGAAGGCCTTGTTCTCTTTCGGCGTGTCGAAACTCGCGCCGAGGATCATGGCGTTCTTCGCTTCGTACTCCGGCATGAGGTCCCGGAACCCGGAACCTTCTTTCGTTCAACCGGGTGTGTCGGCCTTCGGATAAAACCAGAGGACGACTTTCTTTCCGCGCAGATCGGAAAGACGGAAGCGGTTGCCGTTGTGATCGACCACGTCGAAATCAGGAGCTTCCTCGCCAGGCTGAAGCATCTTCGCCCCTCCTCGGAAGATCATTTGCAGGATGCCGCGCAATGACACGCTCGCCATTAGACGACTGGAACCTCCGCTACCGCAACCACGAAGCCTTTGATGACGCGCCGGCGCGGCTGCTGGTGGAGGCGACGAGCTCGCTCGAGCCCGGTAGCGCGCTCGATCTCGCCTGCGGCGCGGGCAGGAACGCGGTCTGGCTCGCGGAGCGGGGCTGGGAGGTGGTGGCGCTGGACGGTGCGGAAGAAGCGATCCGCCTCGTGCCGAAGGGGATCGACGCCCGAGTCTTCGATCTCGAAACCGGCGCGCCGCTGCCGTTCGCGGACGAGTCGTTCGACCTGGTGGCCATCCTCTTCTATCTGCATCGACCGCTGTTCGCCGAGGCGAAGCGGGTGTTGCGGAGGGGCGGGATGATCGTGGCCGCGGCACGGACGAGCGGGCGGTTCGGCGTCGCCCCCGGAGAGCTGCGGACGTTCTTCGAGGAGGATTGCGAGGTGCTGCTCGACCGCGAGGATGGCGTGGCGGAAATCGTCGCGCGACGCCGCGTATGATTGCCGCTTGCGCACTTTCCTCCTCACAGCTCTGCTCCTCACCGGCTCGGCCTTCGCTCAAAACCCGGCGATCACCGTCACTGTCGACGTGGCCGCGAATCGCCATTCCATCGATCCGCGCATCTACGGCGCCGCGTGGGCCGACTCGGGCGAGATCGACGAGCTCGGCCTGACCCTGAACCGCTGGGGCGGCAATGCCATGAGCCGCTACAACTGGGCGTTCAGCACCGCGAACCGCTGCAAGGACTATTACTTCTTCAACATCCCCGACATTTTTGGCGGTGGCGCGAACGGAGAGTCTGCCGACGATTTCATCGCGTTCACACGCAACGCGGGCGCTGATCCGGTGATGACCATCCCCATGCTGTCGTTGCTTCCGGAGAGCAACCAGAAACAGTGCTCGTTTCCCGTGGCGACGTATCCGGGACAGGAAGACCACCACCTCGATCAGATTGATTGCGGCAACGGACGCATGGAGGACGGCAACGGCATCGTCGGCGACGGCCCGCGCATCCTCGGCAACCCTGATCCGAGCAACATCAGCATCGCCTATCCCCTCTCCCACCAGGGCGACTGGGTGCAGCACATGATCGATGAATTCGGCTCGGCCGCCGCGGGCGGGATGAAGTACTACTCGCTCGACAACGAGCCGGGCCTCTGGAGCTTCGACCACTGGGACGTTCATCCGACCGGCACGAGCTACGACGAAGTGTGGGAAAAGATGGAGGAGCTCGGGGCGATCATCCGCGCGAAGGACCCCGCGGCGGTAATCACGGGCGGCGAAGAGTGGGGCTGGTCGGGCTACTTCATGAGCGGTCTGGACATGGAGAACCTCGACGGCGCGGACCGAGCCGCACACGACGACCTCCCCTACTACGACTGGCTGCTGCAGCAGTTCGCCGATTACGAGGCCGACACCGGCGTGCGCATCCTCGACGTCTGGACGGCGCATTACTACCCGCAGAGCGGTGAGTTCTGGTCGGGCTCGACGACGACGGAAATGCAGGAGCTGCGCAACCGCTCCACGCGCTCGCTCTGGGACCCGAACTACGTCGACGAGTCGTGGATCGGCGGCACGGAAGTCGGCGGCGCGAAGGTCAAACTCATCCCCCGCCTCAAAGACTGGGTGAATAACAACTATCCCGGCACGCAGATCGGCATCACCGAATACAACTGGGGCGACGTCGCCCACATCAACGCCGCCACCACCCAGGCCGACATCCTGGGCATCTTCGGCCGTGAAGACCTGGACATGGCCATACGCTGGACTTCGCCGGACGCCGGCTCATTCGTCGGCAACGCCTTTCGGATGTATCGGAACTACGACGGGAACGACAGCACGTTCGGCGACGTCAGCGTGAGCGCGTCGGTGCCAAATCCCGATGAAGTCTCCGCGTTTGCCGCCGAACGCACCTCGGACGGCGCGTTGACGATCATGATCATCGAGAAAACGGTCGCCCCGGCGGTTCCGCCACCGGTGACGAGGTCCATCACGGTGACTCTCGCCGGATTCACTCCGGCCCGGAACATCGATCGCTGGCAACTGGGATCGTCGAACACGATTACCCAGCTTGCCGACATCCAGCCCGGCATCGGCTCGATCGCGCTGACCGTTCCGCTGCAGAGCATCACGCTGCTCGTCGTTCCCGCCGCGACCCCGCCCGACCCGCCGACCATCGGCTCGCCCACGCCGGGCGACGGCAGCGCTTCCATCGCCTTCACGCCGCCCGCAAACGACGGCGGCTCGAACATCACCAGCTACCTCGCCACCTGCCAGCCCAACGGCGCCACCGGCAGCGGCGCGTCGTCGCCGGTTTCCGTCGCCGGGCTAACGAACGGCGTGACCTACTCCTGTTCCGTGCAGGCCATCAACGCCGCGGGAACGAGCGCGCCGTCGGGCACGGTGAATGTCACCCCCGGCAGTTCCGTTCCGATACTCACCGCAACCGCAACCAGCACCTCGCAGGTATCGCTGTCGTGGACGCCGGTCGCCGGCGCGATCGAGTACCAGATCCAGCGCAGCGTCAACGACAGCGCGTTCATGTCGCTCGGCGTCGTCGCCGCCACGTCCACCAACGACGGCGGACTCACCGCCAACACGACCTATCTCTACAAGGTCCGCCCGGTGGACGGTCCGTTCAGCAACGTCGACGGGGCAACGACCATCGTCTTCACCGACTCCTCCGTCGTCGCCGGGACAGCCGTCAAAGCGGTGCACTTCACCGAGCTGCGCACCGCCGTGAACGCCATGCGCGCGGCGGCCGGACTTTCGCCGCAGGTCTTCACCGACGCGACGCTGACAACGATCAAAGCCGTGCATCTGACTGAGCTGCGAACCGCACTCGACGCCGCCCGCGCCGATATCGGCCTGCCCGCGCTCACCTACACCAATCCTTCACCGTCGGGAACGACGGTGAAGGCGGTGCATGTGAATGAATTGCGGAGCGGCGTGAACTAGTCGGGCACCGTCTCCAGGTCCCCGGCCACGATCACGTGCAGCCGATCCGGGAAGAAGTGAAGCTTCATCGCCTGATTGGCCTGCTCTTTCGTGACCGCGCGCATGCGCGACGGATATTCGTCGAGGTACTTCGGACCGAAGCCGAATTTCTCGGCGGTCACCAGTGCGGAAGCGATCCCGGCGTTCGATCCGAGACCGACCTGGTAGTTGCCGGCGAAGAAGCTCTTCTGCGATTCCACTTCCTCGTCGGTCAGCCCTTCGCGCGCGAACTTCTCGATCTCCTCGCGCGTCGACTTCATCGCCTTGGCCAGGTTCTGCGGGGCAACGTTGACGTTGACGTACCACATCCCGTCGACCTCGTCGCTGTATCCGAACCGCGACGCGAGGCTGTACGACAGCCCTTCGGTATCGCGCACGCGGCGGCCGATGCGCGATGAAAGGGCGTTCTGTCCAAGAGCGGCGTTGGCGATGAGCGCGGCCTCGTAATCGGGATCGTTGCGACGCAGACCGCTGGCCGAGCCCATGATGATGTTCATGTTGGCCTTGCCGCGCATCGTGACCGCTTCCCGAACGGGCTTCTCGCCGGCGTTCGTGCGAGCGAGCTTCGCCAGCGAGAAACGCTCGCCGCGAGGGATGTCGCCGAGATGCTTCTCGACGAGGGCGATGGTCTTCGCGGCATCGACGTCGCCGACGATGGCCAGGATCAACCCCGCGCCGGTGAAGCGAGCCGCATGAAACGCGCGGAGATCCGCTTCCGTCGCCGCATTCACACTGGCCAACATTTTTTCGCGGCCTGACGAGCGATACGGATGCCCGTCGGCGTAGACGACCTGCGTGAGCCGCTCCATGCCGCGCGAGGAGGTGGCGTCGTCGAGCCGGAGAATGTTCGTCTCCAGCTCCTTCTTCGCCTTGGCCAGCTCCTCGGCATCGAACGCGGGGTTCTTCAGCTCATCGGCGAGGACGTCGACGAGCAGTGGAAGATCGCGAGAGAGGCCGTTGAGGTTGATCGAGGTCTCGGTCAAGGCGGCGAAGTACGAGCGCGTCGCACCGGCGTTGTCGAGCAGCGCGCCGATCTGCTCCTTCGTGCGCGATTTCGTGCCCCGCTGCAGCATCGCCGTGGTCAACGCGGCAACGGCAGGCTTGCCCGCGGGGGCCGCGGTCTCACCGGCGAAGGCGATGCCGCGAATGGCGACGGTAGGAACGGAGCGGTTCTCGACGACGTCGAGGATGATGCCGTTTTTGAGGACCTTGCGGGTCGTGCGCTCGGCGAAGGTGGTTTTCGTACGGCGCGCGTCCCGCGCGCTCGCGGCGGGCATCTTGCCCGTCGCTTTCTCCGGTTCCCGCGGAGCGGCACGCTCCGCGGTGGCGGGCGGGACGCCCGCCGTACGGGCCGCCGCCCCAGCCACGAACCACCCCACCGTCGCATGCTCCGGCACGAGATACGCCGCGGCCACGCGCTTCACATCGGCCGCTGTCACGGCCTTGATGTTGTCGACGTAGGTGAGGAACCACTTCCAGTCCGTCGAGGCGACGGCTTCGCCGAGGTTCGAGGCGAAGTTGTAGGTGCCGTCGCGGCTGCGCACGATCGCCACTTCGATCTGCTGCTGCGCGCGCTTCACTTCCTCATCGGTTACGCCCTTCGCGACCACTTCCGCCAGCGCGGCCTTGATCGCGTCCTCGACTTCCTGATGTTTCCTGCCCGGCGCTACCGTCGCGTCGACGAGCAGCGGATAGGGATCGCGCAACGTGAAGTTGTTCGAGTTGACGTTCGTCGCCAGCCCCGTCTCGACGAGCGAGCGATGCAGACGCGAGTTCACGCCTTCCGCGAGCAGCACGCTCAACACTTCGAGCGGCATGAAGTCGGGATGCGTTCCGCCCGGACGAATGTAGCCGACCATCACCATCCCCACGGTGCCCGGCCGCTGCACGAGCGTGCGCCGCTCCCCTTCCTGCGGCGGCTCGGCAGTGATGACCTGCGGAATCGGCGTCGATGATTTCTTGAACGCGCCGAACTCGCGATCGAACAGCGCCAGCGCCTTCTCCGAGTCGAAATCGCCGACCAGGATGGCCTCGGCATTGTTCGGGTGGAAGAAGGCCTTGTAGTGGTCGCGCAGTTTCTCGGTGGTCACCCCTTCGATGTCGGAGCGATAGCCGATCGTCGACCAGTGATAGGGATGGGCCTGAATGGCCGTGGCTACCGTGGCCTTGAACAGCGCCTGCCAGGGATTGTTCTCGCCGATCTCGAACTCATTGCGAACGACGGACATCTCCGACTGCCGCTCGCTGTCGAGAATGAGCGCGCGGCCGAGGCGGTCGGCCTCGATCTTCATCGCCAGCTCGAGCTTGTCCGTGGGCAGCGTCGAGTAGCCGTTCATCCGGTCGTACCACGTGGTCATGTTCGTCGACGAGAAGTCGGCGCCGGCCTCGTAGAGCACTTCCTGGAAGGTCTTGTGCCCCTTGGCTCGGCCGAAGTTCTCCGTCGACTTGTTGAAGATCATGTGCTCGAGCAGATGCGCGGAGCCGGTGTTGCCCGGCGCCTCGTTCCGCGAGCCGACGTGGTAGACGACCATGAAGGTGAAGACCGGCGAGGTGTGATCGGGGACCAGGAGGATGGTCATCCCGTTCGACTTGAGCCGGTACTGGGTGATGCCGCGGAACGTTTCGACTTCTTCGACGTTCGGCGGGAGGGCGGCGAAGGAAGAGGTGGCGACGAAAAGCAAAGCGAGAGCGAAGGCTCGGCGCATGGGGCTCCTTTTGAAATGCAGAATGCAGAATGCAGAATGCAGAAAGAAGAAAGCGTGAGAGTTACAGTCCTCTAAATTCTCGCTTCATCTTTTCTGCATTCTGCATTCTGCATTCTGCATTCGCGCGCCAGCGCGCTCACTTCATCCACTCGAAGACCTGATAGTGCTCGCCGTTCATACCGAGACGGGTGTAGACCTTCTGGGCCGGCGTGTTCCGCTTGTCGACGTACAGGCGGATGCCGCGCACCGTCGACTGTTCGACCATCGATTTCACGTGGTCGTACAGACCAGCGTAAACGCCGCGGCGGCGAAATTCGGGGATCACGTACACGCTCTGAATCCACCAGACCATGCCGTTGCGCCAGTCGCTCCATTCGTAGGTGATCATCAATGAAGCGATGACGCGGCCGTCACTTTCGGCGATGTAGTAGCGGCCGAGGGCGGGGTCGGCGAAGACGGCGTTGACACCGCGGGTGAGGACGTCGCGATCGAGCTCGAGGTCCTCGGTCTCGCGGGCCATGGCCAGCTGGAAGTCGATGATCGCGCTTGCGTCGGCGGGAAGGGCTTCGCGATAGTGCACGGCGTGACATTACCAAACGCCACGCGCCGGGCCGTCCTGCTGATGGTCGCCTCGGCGTTTTTCTTCGGGGTGATGGCCTTCGCGGCCAAGCTGGCGTCGACCCGACTGTCGGGGTCGGAGGTGGCGTTCATCCGCTTCGCGACGGGACTTCTTCCGGTGATGCTCGTTCCGCGCTGGCGGCGCAGCGCGCTCACCTTTCAACGCCTCGATCTCTTGTTTTATCGGGGATTCTTCGGCGGACTGGCGGTGCTCTGCTACTTCATCGCCATCGAGCACATCAACGTCGGCGTGGCCACGCTGCTCAATTACACGGCGCCGGTTTTCTCGGGCCTGTTCTCGATGTACTTTCTGCGCGAGCACATCAGCCCGAAGGTCTTGCTGCCGACGCCGATCGCGCTCCTCGGCGTCTTTCTCGTGGTCGGCGCGCACGCAGCGCCCGGCGAGCTGCTCGGGTTCGCACGCTGGGAGTTGATCGGCCTGGCATCGGCGCTTTTTTCCGGCGCCGCGGTGACAGCCATGCGCGCGGCGCGGCAGGGCGAAAATTCGTGGGCGGTCTACACGAGCTTCTGCCTTCTGGGCACGCTGCTCACGGCGCCGTTCGCGATCACGACCTGGAAGAATCCGACGCTGCACGAGTGGCAATCGCTCGCGGCGACGTCGATCTTCGCGATTGCCGCGCAGCTCCTGCTCACCTTCAGCCTGCGCTGGGTCGATGCGATGACCGTCGGCGTGATCTCCCAGCTGGCCGTGGTCGTGGCGATGATCATGGGCGTGACGCTGCTCGACGAGAGCATTTCCGCGATGGCCGTCACGGGCGCCGCGCTCACCATCGGCGGCGTGGTCGGCGTCGTCTACGTGACGTCGTGGACGAAGCGGACGGTCGCCGCCGTGGAAGTCGCGCCGGAATCGTGAGTACGGCGGGCGTCTCGCCCGCTATCCGCCGCGCATCCTGCGCGGCGGTTCAGGGCCGGGCAGGATGCCCGGCCCTAGGCGGGCGGGACGCCCGCCGTACAGCGACCCTACTGCTTGTTGAGGTGCCGCGAGATGTACGCGGTCATCTCGAACATCGACAGCGAGGTGTTGCCGTCGAAGACCGGCAGCAGATTCTCATCCGCGCGGATGCGCCGCTTGTTTTCCGGATCCTGCAGGTCGTGCTTCTTGATGTACTCCCAGACCCGCTTCATCGCGTCGCCGCGCGAGAGCGGCTTCGACCCGACGATGTGCGCGAGCTCGGGCGTCGGCGTGACCAGCGCCGCCAGCGCTCCGCGGGCGGTGTTGCCCGACGCTTGTGGTGACTTGATTGCGCGTTGCTTACTTTCTTTTTTCCCTTTGATCGGCATGGGCGGAAGTTGCTGCAGCAGGCGGGCCAAGAGAGAATCCGGTCATGCCCTCCAGAACCTTCAAAGCCACCATCGTTCGCGACGGGTCGATGTGCTTCATCGCCGGTTCCCTTCGATCCTAAGGAGGTCTTCGGCAAGGTTCGCGCGCCGGTGAAAGTAACGCTGAACGGCTACACCTATCGGAGCACGATCGCGGCGATGGGCGGGTTTTGCATTCCGTTGCGCAAGAGCAACCGGGAGGCGGCCGGGCTCGAGGGCGGTGAGACGCTCGACGTGCGGCTGGATCTCGACACGGAGAAGCGAGAGGTCGCGGTCCCGAAAGACTTCGAGAAGGCGCTTCGTGCCGCGCCGCCGGCGTGGGAACGATGGGAAGAGCTGAGCTTCAGCCATCAGCGCGAGTACGTCGAGGCGGTGGAGGGAGCGAAGAAGGCGGAGACGCGCGACCGGCGGATCGCGGCCGCGGTGGAGGCGATAGGCTCAAAGGCTCAGAGGCGCAAAGGCTCAAAGTAACCTGACCCTTTGCGCCCTTGAGCCTTTGCGCCTTTGCGCCTACTAACCTTCTCCGCCGGGCACCGTATGACGATTCATGCGATCGATTCTCGCTCTCGCTCTCGCTCTCGCTCTGTCCGTCGTTCCCGCCGTCGCGCAAACACCCCCGCCGCCTCGCGCGGAAATCCTCGTCCTCGGCACGTACCACATGAACAATCCGGGGCGGGACATCTACAACAGCAAGGTCGACGACGTCCTCGCGCCGAAGCGGCAGGCGGAGATCGCCCAGCTCATCGAAGTGCTGGAGCGGTTCCAGCCGACGAAGATCTCCGTCGAGCGCAATGCGGGCGATGAGCGGATCAAGAAGGATTACGCCGCGTACCTGGCCGGCACGCACGAGCTGACGCGCAATGAGATCGAGCAGATCGGCTTCCGCCTGGCGAAAAAGCTCGGCCACAAGATGGTGTACGCGGTCGATGCCGACGGCGAGTTTCCGTACATGCGGCTGCTCAAATTCGTGAAGGCGACCGGCCGTTCGCAGGAGTTCGACGCGTTGTCGGCGGAGATCGGCGAAATGGTGAAGCGGAAGGACGCCTACCTTGCCTCTCACACCATCCTGGAAACGCTGCTGTACATGAACGCCGATGAACAGGTCGCGCAGGACGTCGGCTTCTACTACCGGCAGGCTGAGTTCAGCGAGCCGTGGGACTGGGCGGGACCGGATCTCCTCTCCGACTGGTATCGCCGCAACATGCGCATCTACGGCAACGTCATGCCGCTGGTCACCTCGCCCAACGAGCGCATCCTCCTCGTCTACGGCTCCGGCCACCTCGGCTGGCTGCAAAACGCTTTCGCCAGCAACCCGCGTCTGCGACTGCGCAAACTGCACGAGCTCGCCAGGTAACGCGGCAACGGAACGTTCGCTGCACCCGTAGCACCGTCATGCGCATGCGCTTTCTCGCGCTCGGTCTGATGGTGGCGCTTCATGCGGATGCGCGCACGCGCGCCGTCAGGCATCCGACAGTGATTCCGACACCCGCGTCGGTGATGTGGATCGGCGCGCATCCGGATGACGAGGTGGTGGCCGCTCCCCTGCTCGCGAAATGGTGTCGCGATGCGGGCGCGCGATGTGCGTTTCTCCTGCTCACCCGCGGCGAGGCCGGACCATGTCTTCGTGCGGATGGTTGTCTTCCCGACGTCGCCTCGGTTCGCAGCGCGGAAGCTGCCGCGGCGGCGCAGTACTTCGGCGCGACGTCGATTCTCCTCACCCTTCCCGATGGCGGAGGATCCGCCGCGCCGAATTGGGAACCTCGGGAAGACGTAGTCGCCGCGCTCGCGAATTACATCGCAGCGTTCCGTCCGGCGGCGATCCTCACCTTCGATCCGCGCCACGGAACGACTTGTCATCCCGATCATCGCGCGACCGGCGACCTCGTTCTCGAAGCCGTGACGCGACTGCCGTACGTTCCGGCCGTTTATCTGCTCGAGACGAGAACGAACATCACCTCGTTCCGATCCGCGTTTCCATCGGCGGAGCGCTTCGACGCGAATCCGATTCTGCAATCGACCGGCGAGCCGGCGTGGAACGCGGCGATCGACGTCATGCGCTGCATCCCAGCCAGTTCGATGAGTCGTGGATTCGGCCGATCGAGAACGTGCCGCGCGCAGATCGCGCGGTGTTCATCGCTCCCGCGTCAACGGCTCTGCTTCAAACCGTTGATGAATGCCGCTGAGCCGACGGGCGCTTGACCGACTTCGCCAGACCGGCCTTTTCCAGCAGCACGATCACGTACCAGCCGAAATCGAGCTGCCACGCGCGTCCAACCGAAGCGCGCCGGAAGACGGCACGGCGTGGTGATTGCGGTGCCAGTTCTCGCCCTGAAAAAAGTGGATGGGGCCGAGCCAGCCGATGTTCTGCGAGGAATCCTCGCCGGCGCTGCCGGGCCTCGCGCATGTGCGCGATGCTGTTCACGAAGCACTGCGCATGCAGCGAAGCGACGAGCCGCATCGGCCCGAGCCAGAAGAACGCGGGAATGCCGAAGGCGAGCCCGCCGAAGAGCGACACGGCCAGCAAGGGGATCTGCATCCGCCGCCAGAAGCGATACTCCGGCTTGTCGAGATCGGGGGACCAGCGGCTCACCGGCACATTGCCGGCCTGCCACAACCAGCGCAGGTGCGCCCACCAGAACCCGCCGATCCAGGGGCTGGAGATGTCTTCGACGGTCTCGACCTTCGAGTGATGCTGGCGATGATTCGCCGTCCAGGAATCGGGCGATCCGGAGCCGTTGAACATCGCGAAGAAGATCAGGATGTGCTTGACGACCGGGTGAAGCCGCAGCGCGGTGTGGGCCAGCGCGCGGTGGTAGCAGACCGTGACGCCTAGGGCGCCCATCCATGCGAGCGCGACGGTGGCGGTGATCACCCGCCAGCCGGGCGTGGCGAAAAACATCAGGCCGATGGCGGCGAGAATGTGGATGGTGACGACGTAATAGAAGGTGGCCCGGTCGCCCTTTGCCGTCTTCCACCAAGGCATCGACCAGGGCTCGGTGCCCAGACTCGAAACGATGGCGTGTGGTTTAGGTGTTTCTTCGGCCTGCGGCCAAGTCCCTGAGGTCATTCATCTTGCCTTCCGTGGCATTCGACCTCGGCCGAGCGCAGCAAGTACAAGCGGGACCATACCATGGCAATTCCGGTACCCGTTTCGGGACTGTGCCGAAGTGCGTCAGATCAGGCCGAGGTCGATGGCCCGGAGCACTGCCCTGGTGCGGTCGCGCACGCCAAGCTTGGCCAGCACGCTGGAGATGTGATTCTTCACCGTGCCGTCGGAAATCTTCAGCAATTCGGAGATCTCGCGGTTGCTGTAGCCGCCGGCGAGGAAACGGAGGATGGTTTTTTCGCGATCGGTGAGCGGCTCCGGCAGCTCGGCCGATTCGAATGACGCGACCGGCTGCTGTCGAGCGCGCGGACGATTCGCTCGGTGATGACCGGCTCGATGCAGGTGCCTCCCGCGGCGACGGTGCGGATGGCGGTCGTCAGCCGGTCGAGCGACACATCCTTCAACAACCATCCTTTCGCACCGGCGCGCACGGCTTCGAAGAGCATGGCGTCGTCGTCGAACGTGGTGAGGATCAACGCCGGCGTCTTGATCTGTTTGAGCACGCCCAGGCCGTCGAGTCGCGGCATGCGCAGATCGAGGAGCACGACGTCCGGCTTCTCGCGCTCGATCACTTCGAGCGCCTCCTCGCCGTCCGACGCTTCACCGACGACCTGAATGTCGGGATTGAGTGCGAGCAGCGCGCGAAGGCCTTCGCGGACGATGTTCTGATCTTCGACCAGGCAGACGCGGATCACGCCGCACCGCCCACGGGCAGACGGACGTGCACTTCGAAGCCGTGGCCGCGCATCGACGAGACTTCCAGCGTGCCGCCGGCCTGCTGCACGCGCTCGCGCATGCCGCGCAGACCGTTGCCGAAGACGACGCGATCAGTGCCGCCGCCGTCATCGCGCGCGTCGACGGTCAGCGCCTGATCGGCCGTACCCACGGTCAGCCAGAGATTCCGCGCGTTGCTGTGGCGGACGGCGTTGGTGACGATCTCCTGAACCGCGCGCAGTGCTGTTTGCGCAACGAGTGGCTCGGCCACGGCCACACCATCGGCATCGACGTGAATCGCCGGCGACGGAACGGCGTTGCGCAAGGCCGCCAGCGCTGCGCCGAGGTCGACTGCCTCCCCTTCGCGCAGTTTGCTGACCACATCGCGGACGTCGCTGAGCAGCAACTTCGTGAGGGCCTGGCTCTTCTCGATGTGTTCTTTGGCCTGACCCTCGGCGAGATGACTGGCCACTTCGAGATTGAGGCTGAGCGCGGTCAGGTGATGGCCGATCAGATCATGCAGGTCCCGCGCGATCCGCAACCGCTCCTCGGCACGGCTGCTCATGTCCAGCAATCCCGTCGCGACCTGCAACTCGGCATTGGCTTCGGCCAGGGCCTGCTTCGCTTCGCGCTCGTCGTGGGCGATGCGCGCGGTCATGAATCCGAAGATCTGGAAAGCGAAGTAGCCGAACGCGCCCCAGATGGCGTGCTTCGAGCCGTCGGAGACGATGAAGAACAGCGCGGCCGTCTGCGTGACGATCCACGTCATCGCCGCTGGAGCGCGCAGGTGCCCGAGTTGCGCCGCTGTGATCACCAGCAGCACGGGCTGCATGCCTTCGAGTTTCAGATACGCGCAGGTCAGCGCCAGAACGGACTGCACGGCGATGAGAGCGAGCTCGAACGGGCCCGTGCATTCCTTCCGCGTGGCGACGAGGAAGAGCGCGAGAAAGGTGACGTAGCAGATCGCCCAGGGAATCGTGATCTCGCGCAGGTGCGGCAGGGCCACGATGACCCAGGTGAACACGCCGGAGAAAACGAGTTTGCGGATTTGCATGGTCAGAAATACACGCGCACGCCAGCCGTAGTCGCTCTGTCTACCTGTAAATACTCCATTTCGCTGCCCGAACGCCCGATCAACTCCGTGTCGATGACATACAACGCGACATTCGGCCGCACTTTGTACGTCGCCGCGGCGCGCACGAGCGTCGAGCCGTCGCGAAGGTTGGTGATGGTGATCAGCTCCGCGTCGAGCTTCCCCATCGGCCGCGTCACGCGCGCGAACGCGTACGTGCGGGCCATGCGCAACGGTGCGTACGCGGCGTTGGCGCCGCGCAGGTCGTGATCGACCGCGTCGCGGAAGGCATCCCATTGGCTCGCGGTCAGGCCATCGGTGCCGTGGTAGACCTCGAGCACGACGTTCACGTTCTTTGGCAGCGTGTACTGACCGCCGACCACGATGCGCGTGTGCTCGGTGCGCGCGACTTCCGCGTGCAGTTCCAGCGCGTCACCGAAAACGCGCGAGAGGCTGATCCCGACGTCGTTGTTCTTCATCATCAGCGAGACGTCCGTGCCGCGCACGAGTCGGTACACGCGCGCGGCAACGTCGCCGCCTTCGAACGCATACAAGGAGATGTTGGTGTCCTTCACGAAGACATCGGCGCGAACCATGTCCCGGCCGCGGTAAGCAGAGCGGCGGTCATTCGGATCGGTGGGATTGCGCGCCGGGCCGACAAACGCGGTCGGCGTCCAGCCGTAACCGGTACCCCATTTCTCGATGACTCGCCCCGCGGTCACGTCGAGCCAGTCCGTTGCCGCGAACTGCACGAACGCCTCACCGACCTCGCCGCGATCGGCGGCGCGATCCGACGCATCGGCGCGCAGCTTCATGCGCACTTTCCAGCGCTTGTCGTCCGTGGCCGCCTCGACGAACGCCGTCGCATCGGCAACGTTCGTCTGAAACGGGATCGAAGCGACGTTGCGCGGATTGAGCGGCGACGACGTGTTCGCCGGCGTGAGTTGCGCTTCCGCGCCCGCCGAGCCGAACACGCGAATCGTCGCCGCGAGAAAGAGTGCGCTCAACATGTTGTCCCCGGGCTCGCCAAGTTCACCCCGCGCGTCCCACAGTTCACGCCGCGCGTAGACCGCGGCGTCAACGGAGCAGTCGGCTACAAGTTGCGGCAGCTCCGTGAGTGCGCCACTGACCCCGCGTCTTCGCGCGGGGTGAACTGTGGGACGCGCGGCGTGAACTGTGGGAACCGCGAGAAGGAGAACGCTCACCATTTGCCGAGCGCGTCCTTCGTGAACATCTTGTCGGCGTTGTTGCGCGCGGTGAGATTGGCGTAACGCATCACGGTGCGGTTTCCGGCGCGCAGGAGGTCCTCGATCTCTACTTCGGTCACGATGCGCCGACCGGCCAGCGTGCCGAACTTGCGGTAGTGCGCTCGCTTGAGCAGCTTGCCCGAGGCGACGTAGAAATCGGCGCGGCGCGGTTCGTAGGTCGAGCGATCGATCCAGAGCTTGATCGACTTGTACGAGATCGACGGATCCTTCGCTTCCAGATCGAGCAGCCAGGTCTCGCCGTCCTGCACCGCGGACTTGGCGTCGTAATCGACGGCGAAACTGGTGCGGGCGACGTCACCGTTCGAAGCCTGTCCCATCAGTCGCTGCAGCGGCGAGATGCGAATGGGGCGGCTCGCGGACGGCATGTAGATCCACATCGCGTCGCGCAGCATGAGCAGGAACTTCCCCTTCTCCGCCGCGGGCGCGGTGAACTCGACCACGCTCCGCTCAGAGCCTTTTCCATACACGCGGAACTTCGAAGACTCCGACTTTGTCCCTTCGAAACTGGTCAGTTCCACGTCGATGGAGAAGCTGTCCATACCGTTGCGGAACGCATCGCTGCGGGAAAGGATCGCCGTCGCGTCTTCGGCAAGTGCCGGCAACGCGACGAACATCAAAAGCATCGCTAGTTTTTTCATGGGATCACCTCAGATGTGGCCGAGTGCGTCGACGATCTTCAGTCGGGAGGCTTTGAGCGCCGGCAGGATGGAGGAGAGGGTTGCGGTGACGACCGAGATCAGGAACGCGGTTATGAGCACCGGCGTCTGCAGCAGGATCTGCAACCGATAACCGACCGTGTAGCCCGGCGGCGGCGGGAGCATGACGTTGCCGCTGTTGATGGCGGTCGCGAGCAACGCGCCGATGGTCAGTCCAAGGAGGCCGCCGATGACGCCGGTCATGAGGCCTTCGAGGAAGAACATCCGCCACACCCTTCCGCGAGTCGTCCCGATGGCCATGAGCGTGCCGATCTCCCGGGTGCGCTCGAAGATGGACATGACGATGGTGTTGGCGACGCTGAAGATCACGACGCCGAAGACGATCAGGCCGAGGAAGCCGAAGATGCCGTTGTAGAGCAGGACGACCTGGTGGTAGAAGCTCGCGAGCTCCGACCAGCTCTTGATCTCGATCGGCCACTTGCGGCGTTCAATGTCCGCGCGCATCGCGGCGGTCGTTTCCGTGTCGCGGAGGAAGACCAGCAGCTTTTCGACTTTCGTGGTCTGCAGCAGCGATTGCGCGCCGGTGATGGGCATCTTCACCGCGCGCTCGTCGAGCTCCTTCACTCCGGTCTGGAAGATGCCTGCGACGCGGACGTCCATCGCGTTGAGCGAGCCGGTCACGGTCGGCGTCATCAGGGTGATGTAGTCGCCGGGCTTCGCGTTCATCGACGCGGCCAGGCCCTTGCCGAGCAGGATCGCGTCGGGCTCGTTGTCGGGAAGGAGCGTGCCGGCGATGACTTTCTGGCCGCGCATGGTGCGGTCTTTTTCAGGCTCGACGGCGGTGGCGATGAAGGTCTCGGACTTGTCGCCGTTGCTGACCAGGCCCATGAGCGTGATCTGCGCGGCGGTTGATTCGACGCGCGGATCTTTCTCCATCTCGGCGCGCATCGCGGCCACGTTGTCGA
This sequence comes from uncultured Acidobacteriota bacterium, assembly GCA_963822445.1. GTDB lineage: Bacteria > Acidobacteriota > Thermoanaerobaculia > Gp7-AA8 > Gp7-AA8 > QHVT01. Next base: position 1,080,652 of record CAWGHO010000001.1, read on the forward strand.
GCGCATGCTCGAGCGGCTTCTGCGAGCCTTTCTCGTGGCCTGCACCGAAGATCTGCAGATGTCCCAGACGGCCGCGGATGGTGCTCTCGCGGAGTCCGCGGAAAGTCACGGCCTTGTATCCGCCGAAGAGGATCAGGCCGACGGCGCTGAAGACGATGACGGCGAGGGTGATCGCCGAACGGCGGCGATTGCGGAAGATGTTGCGAAGGGCGAGTTTGATCAGCATGTGCGTGTCCTCAGGCCGCGATGGCGGCTTCGATGTCGGTGATTCTTCCGTCGCGAACGCGGATGACGCGCTGGGCGCGGGCGATCACGGCCGGGTCGTGGGTGGCAAAAACGAACGTCGAGCCGGTGCGCGCGTTGATGTCCTGGATCAGATCGAGGATTCGCGCCGCGTTCTCGGAATCGAGATTCGCGGTCGGTTCATCAGCAACCACGAGCTTCGGCTCGCCGGCCATGGCCCTGGCGATGGCAACGCGCTGGCGCTGACCGCCGGACAGTTGATCGGGGCGCTGTTTGGCCTGGGCGAGGATGCCAACGTGCTCGAGCCACGTCGAGACGCGATGATCGCGCTCGCGCTTCTTCATGCCGCGCAGCATCAGCGGGAACTCGACGTTCTCCCACGCCGTGAGCACCGGCACCAGGTTGAAGGTCTGAAAAACGAACCCCAGCACTTCGGCACGAGTCCGAGCCAGACGGTGCAGCGGGACGGCTGTGACGTCGACGCCGTCGATGACGACGCGGCCGGAGTCGGGCTTGTCGACGCAGCCGATGAGGTTGAGGAGGGTGGTCTTGCCGCTGCCGGACGGGCCGGCCAGCGCGACCAGCTCGCCGGGGGCGATCTCGAGGGAAACGTTGTCGACCGCGCGGACGAGGATGCGTCCGAGCTTGTACGACTTTTCGACGGATGTGAGTTGAACGACTGTTTCGTGTGCCATGGCTCGCAAGATAGGGCGAGCCACGTTCACGCACATGTGCCGGAGGTCAGCTCAGCCGAGCATGACTTCCGGCACCCCCGGGCGTTAGTTGATTCCGAATCGCACCGTCACCTGCAGCAGCACTTCCACGGCCTCCCCGCGCAGGGATCCCGGTTTGTATCGCCACTGCTGCACCGCTTTCATCACGGCCTCGTTGAAGGGCGGCATGGTCGCCGAGACGATGCGGATGTCGCGCACGCGGCCGTTCTTGTCGATCACGCACTCGGCGATGACGGTCGCGGTCACGCCGCTCCTCCGCATGATCTCGGGATACCCCGGCTCGACTTTCTGGATGAGGACCGGCGACTTCACTTCGCCCGTGACGCGATAGATCTTGTCTTCGACGGGCGGGACGTCCACGACGGCAGCAGGCGGATTGTTGATGTCACCGATCGAGTCCTTCTCTCCCCAGGGCTCACCGAACGGTTCGGTGGAGGTGCCGGTGCCGTTCGCGGGCTCGGTCGATGTCGCACCGCCCGAGCCAGGCGCGTCGAGCGTCGGAACTTCGTCAGGGATGTCGGCCGGCGCCATCACTTCGTTGGGTTTCGGCGCGGGCGGTGGCGTGTCCTGCTTCACCGGCGCCGGAGCCGCTCCGCCATCGGGACGGCCAAGGGGCGGCGGAGGCAAAGCCACGGGCATGAAGATCGGCGCGCTGGCCATTTCGTCCGGCGCGGCCGCGGGAAAGTCGACCGACGCGACGCTGACCGCGACTGCGCCGAGGATCACCGCGCTGTGCGCGATGAGTGAGATGGTGAAAAGCCCGAAGCGCCCCCGCCCCGCCCCGGTCTGAGCATGGACAACCGATGTCTCGAACATGCGTTCCTCCTGGGATTGTTGGAGGGGGCGGGTGGGGCTGGAGAAACCGTGGGTTGCAACGGACGGGTGAACGTACGGCGAGCGTCCCGCTCGCATCGCGCCGGGCATCGTGCCCGGCGCTCATCCGCGCGGGCGAGACGCCCGCGCGATTGCGGCCGGGACGGCCGCCGTACGTGACCTCTGGCACGGTTCGTTCGTAGACAGGGGCATGAAGAAGCTGACCCCGGATCCGGAGCTCGCGCAGCTCGTCCGCGAGTTGAACGAGACCGAGGCTGCGACGGATGAGACGCGCGCCGCGAATGCGTGGCCGTCGTCGACCGTGCCGGAAGGGAACCCGATCGAGCGGCTGCTGATCGAGATGGCCCAGCGCGGCGCGAGCGATCTGGTGATCGTCGCCGGCGCGCCGCCGATCTTCCGCCTGGCCGGCCGGTTGACGCGAACGGCCGACGCGCCGCTGACGGCGGAGGACATTCAGTCGCTGCTCGCGCCGATGCTCACCGCGCGGCTGCGAGAGAAGCTCGAAACCGAAGGTGCGGCGGATTTTTCGTTGCGCCTGAGCAAGGGCTCGAGTGACGACGATCGCCGCGCGTGGCGTTTCCGCGTGAACGTTCATCGCCAGCGCGGCACTCTCGCCGCCGCTGTCCGGGCGCTGCCGACCGAGGTGCCGACGCTGCAGCAGTTGAAACTGCCGTTGGCGCTCGCCGAACTGGTGAAACCGACGCGGGGACTCGTCCTGATCTGCGGCCCGACCGGCTCGGGCAAGTCCACGACGCTGGCCGCGCTGATCGGCGAGATCAACCGCACCGAGGCCAAGCACATCATCACCATCGAAGACCCGATCGAGTACGAGCATCGCAATGCTTCCTCGATCGTCGAACAGGTGGAGATCGGCCGCGACGCGCCGTCGTTCGCATCCGCGCTTCGCGCTTCGCTGCGTCAGGATCCCGATGTGATTCTCGTCGGCGAGATGCGCGACCTCGAAACCGTAGCGACAGCCCTGACCGCCGCGGAGACCGGTCATCTGATCCTGTCCACGCTGCACACCAGCGACGCGGCCCAGGCCATTCATCGCATCGTCGACGTCTTTCCGCCGGCGCAGCAGACCCAAATCAAGCAGCAGCTCGCGCTGAGCCTCAACGCGATCGTCGTGCAGCAGCTCGTTCCCCGCACGGACAACAGCGGACGGTCGGTGGCGGTGGAAGTGCTGCTCGCGAATTACGCGGTGCGCAATCACATCCGCACGGACAAGCTCCAGAACCTCGCCACCGAAATCACCCTCGGCAAACGCCAGGGCATGATCTCGCTCGAGGATTCCCTCGCGCGGCTCGTGCAGGAAGGCGTGATCACGCACGAAGACGCGCGTGTGCGCTCGCCGCGGCCGGACGAGCTGGATTCACTGCTGCGGACGCGCGGTTAGGTCGTTGCCAGGTTGCTGCTCTGGACTGCGGCGGCAAGGCCGCCGCTCTCACTCGCCGCAGCGCCAGCTGCGGCTGGCGCAAGTGAGAGCGGCAGCTCTGCTGCCGCAGTCCAGAGCAGCAACCCACACTCACCACGCGATCCCGTAATCCTCCCCATGATTCGAGCTTCCGCCCCAGAACGTGCCGTGGGCGCGGTCGAACCAGATCGCGTTGATCGGGCCGGAGGTGCGGTCCTCGAACGTGAGCGTGTAGCCCATCTTCTGCAGTTCGCTGCGCACCCACGGTGGCGTGTCGCTGTGCAGAAGAATGCGGCCGGGCACTGACAATCGATCGCCGAGCCACTTCCGCATCTGGAACGAATTGAAGTTCGCCGCCTCGGAGGCCTCTTGCGGCGTCATCCCGAACTCGACCACGTTGAGGAAAAACTGCAGGAGGTTCTGATCCTGCGTGTCGCCGCCCTGCACGGCAAAGGCGAGGAACGGCGCGCCGTCTTTCAGCGCGAGCGTCGGCGTGAGCGTGACGTGCGGACGCTTGCCGGGCTCGATCACGTTGTATGGATTCTGCGCGGGATCGGTGTCGAAGCTCTGCGCGCGCTGCGAAAGGCCGATGCCCGTGCGGCCGGCGATGACCGCCGGAATCCAGCCGCCGCTCGGTGTGATCGAGACCACCCACCCTTCCTTGTCCGCGGCTTCGATCGAAGTGGTGCCGAGGCGGAAGGACTCATCGAACGAGCGCAGCTCGGCGGTCGTGCGCGGTTTGGTCGCGGTCGCGTTCCAGTTGCGGAGGTAGTCGAGGAACGGATTCTTCTCGTTCTGGAAGGGATAGGGATCGCCGGGTCCGATCTTCGGATCGTTGCGATTGGGGTTGATCAGCTTCGCGCGTTCCTTCGCATACTCCTTCGACAGCAGGCCGGCCACGGGCTCCGCGGGGGGAACGGACGGATCACCGAAGTAGAAATCGCGATCGGCGAAGGCGAGGCTCATCGCCTGATAGACGGTGTGGACGTAACGCGCGCTGTTGTAGCCCATCGACTCGAGGTCGAAGTTCTCGAGGATGTTCAGCGCGGAGAGCATGGCCGGCCCCTGAGTCCAGACCGTTAGCTTGTAGACGTCGATGCCGCGGTAGGTGGTCTTCACCGGCTCTTCGATCTTCACCTGCCATTTCGCCAGATCATCGGTGGTGATCAGGCCGCCCTGCTCCTGCGTCGAGCGGGCGATCTCCTGGGCGATGTCGCCTTTGTAGAAGCGGTCGTACGCGGCGAGGATCGCTTCACGTCGCGATTTGCCGCGCTTCAGCGCCTGCTGTTCCGCGTCGACGAGCTTGCGCAGAGTCGCGGCGAGATCGGCCTGTTTGAAAATCGAGCCGGCCAGCGGTGCTTCACGCGTCGACGTAACAGGCGCCGCGGCGGCGACGACATCGTGAGACGGCGTGACGCCACTCGGCGTCGTCGTGGCCGGCGTCGCGGAGACCTCGGGCCGAAGGTTCGGAAGCATCACCGTCTTCGAGTAAGGCCACTTCTTCAGCTCCCCCTTGTTCCGCTCGATCGCATTCGCGGCCTGGGCCTCGATCGCGTATCCGTCAGCCATCTGGATCGACGGCTCGAGCACATCCTTCAGCGACAGCTTCCCGTACTCGGCGAGCATCACCATCAAGCCGCCCGGCGTTCCCGGCGTCACAGCGGCCAGCGGCCCGAACTCGGGCGGGTAGTTGAGATTTTTCGAGTGATAGAACGCCGCCGTGGCGCCGGTCGGCGCGACGCCCAGGGCGTTGATGCCGACGACTTTTTTCGCGCGGGGGTCGTAGATCAGGGCCTGGGTCTCGCCGCCCCATCCGAGGGTGTCCCACATGGTCGAAGTGGCGGCGAGCATCGCGCATGCGGCGTCGACGGCATTGCCTCCCTTCTGAAACATCATCGAGCCGGCCGTGGCCGCGAGGGGCTTGCCGGTGATGGCCATCCAGTGACTTCCGTGCAGCGGCGGCTTCTGCGTTCGCTGCGCGAAAACTGGCACGACGAAAACGAGAACGAGCACGGCGGAGCGTAGGCGCATTCGCTGACTATATTTCAGCTCGCACGGCTCACTCGCGGCCGTTTCCAGCACCCGTATTGCAATGTCCTGGATTGCGCGCGTGAGAGCGCGTGAGAAAGGAATCTCCGGATGCCACGCACAAAAAAGCATGTGAAGGAAGAGGGTGCGTTTCAACGCGTCACCACCGCCGTGAAACGGATCTTCGGCCGCGGCCGCTCCGCGGACTCGAACGAATCGAATGCGGCTGAGCCCGCGATGAGCGTCTCCGCTCCGAAACGGAAACAGGCGCGAAACGAAGGGATCAAAGCACGTGCAACGCGGCGCGAGGCGGACATCGGCCTGGACGTCGCCGGCCGCTCCTACACGCCGCCGATGACCAGCTCCAAGGCTTCGTTCCGGACCGACGGCGCCGATCATCAGCGCGATCAGGTATTCGCATTCACCTCGGCCGACGAGCGCTGGAACGACGAGGACCACTACACGAACAAGTCCGGCGATCCGCGAATCGGAACGCGCCAGAGGACGTACGAGCCGGGTGAGAGCCGGGCTGAAACACGCGAGTAAATGGAGGAACCAGACATGAGCAACAGCGGATTCAACAGCGGTACGGGCAACACCGGATCGATGGGCGGCGGTGGAGTGACCACCGGCCCCGGCACCAGCGGCACGGGCGCGTCGGGCACGACCCTTGGCTCCGGCACCGACTTCAGCACCAAGAGTGGTTTCGGAACGCAGAGCGCGACCGATGACGCGATCTGCCCGCACTGCGGTCAGACCAAGAGCAAGGGCCTCGAGCAGTTCCTCGGCCGCCTCGGCATCACCGACGAGATGCTGAACAATCTCAAGGGGCAGTTCTCGAACGTCGACATCGACGAGTACATGAACACGGCCCGCGAGTATCTGAAGGACGGCGGCACGAAAGCCTCGACCTACGCGAAGGAGAACCCGGGCAAAGTCGCCGCGGGCGTGGCCGCTTTGGCGCTCGGCGCCGGGCTGATTTACGCGGCAGTGAATCGCGACAAGGCTTAAAGTCCGCGATGTGAAATTGCATTTCGACTCGAAGGGGGACGGTCCGTTGGTCGTCCTCCTTCACGGTTTTCCGCAGTACCGCATCGCCTGGCAGAAACAAATGCCCGTCCTCGCCGCGGCGGGCTATCGCGCGGTCGCCCCTGACCTGCGCGGCTACGGCGAATCACCCAAACCCACTTCCATTGACGACTATCGAATGCCGCTCGTCGTCGAAGACGTCGCGGAGCTCATCCGCTCGCTGAACGATGGAAAGCCGTGCATCGTCATCGGACACGACTGGGGTGCTCTGGTCGCGTGGTTCCTGGCGATGATTCATCGCGATCTCGTGAGCCAGCTGGTGATCCTCAACGTTCCCCATCCGGCGCTCTTCGCGCGCGAGCTCAAACGAAGCGGAAAGCAGCGGGCGAAAGCGGCGTATCAGCTCTTCTTTCAATTGCCGGTGCTGCCCGAGCTGGTCATGCGGTTGTTCGGGCGGACGCTAATGAAAAAGGCCGGACGATTCACTCCGGAGCAGATCGACGCGTTTGCCGCGAACTGGAAAACGTCCATGACGCCGATGCTGCACTACTACCGGGCCATGCGGAAAACGCGCGGCGAGCTGCGCAAGATCATGCGGCGGATCGACGTGCCGACCATGATCATCTGGGGCGAGTGGGAACCGGTTTTCCTGCCGCAGACGCTCGTCGGCACGGAGGAATGGGTGCCGCATCTGAGCATCGCGCGCGTACCCAAGGCCGGGCACTTCATTCAGAACGATGCGCCGGAACGGGTCAACGAGTTGTTGCTGGAGTTCCTGTCCGCCACTCGTTCCACTGATCCTCGACCGAGCTGACGAACGTCCGCCGCGGCGACCAGCCGAGTTTCTCGCGCGTTTCCGCGCTGGAGATGACCTGATCGACGGCCAGCGCGTCGGCGAACGATCCCATCGCCGTGCGCGCGACTTCGAGCGGCAGCTTTTCGATCGTACCGTTTGGTGCGATCGCCCGCGCCATCGTCTCCAGCGTGTCGTGCGAGTCGTCGATGCCGTGCAGCACGCCTTTCGGCTGCTGCTCGACGGCGCGCACGTACAGGTCGGCGAGCTCGCGAAGATCGACCATGGCCCAGCGATTCGTGCCGTCGCCGACGATCTGCAGCGGTTTGTTCTGCTCCGCGGCCGCGAACCAGGCGCCGAGAAGACTCTGCCTGCCGCCGTACACGCAACCGGGCCGGATGACCGCGCCGCCGGTGCCGAGGACACGCTCTTCGTGCGCCGGACGCCACGCCACGATCGGCAGCGGATTCACGGGCGAGCCTTCGCTCGCCGAATCGGTGTTGCCGAGAACCCAGACGCCGGACGTGTAGACGAACGGGCGGTCGATGGCGGCGAAGGTCTCGACGGCCACGCGATCAGCTTCGCCGCGCTCGGTCGACGAAAACGCGGCATGCACGAACGCGTCGTAACTTTCGAGCTGCTCGCGAAGAGAAGGCAGCGACGACAGATCGCCGCTGATCAGAACGACGCCGAGGTCGCGAAGGTTGCCGGTGTCGGATTCGGGGCGGACCAGCGCCGCGACTTCATGACCGTTGCGGCGAAGCGCGTTCGCGACTTCGCCGCCGATGTAGCCGGTTGCGCCGGTGAGGAAGATGCGCATGAAGGAGCGCTACTTCTTGGCCATTACTTTTTGCCCTTGGACTCCATGGCCCGTTTGAACGCCAGAGCCATCGCGCTCTCGCCCGCGGCCTCGTCGTTCCGCTCGTCCATGAACTTCGTGTACTCCTCACGCTCCACGGCGGCCTTCGCGGCCTCGTGGCTCAGGGAGATGCGCTTGCGCTGCGGATCGACGCTCATGATGCGAACCATGAGCTTCTCGCCCGCCGGGTGAAGAGACGTCGGATCCTGTCCCGGCGCCGCGGAGATCTCGGACACCGGAATGAGACCGGTCAGGCCCGGCTCGAGCTCGACGAAGATGCCCGGGGCCGCGCCATGGTCGACAGTTCCTTCGACCACTTTGCCGATCGAGTAGCGCTGCGTCGCGGTCTCCCACGGGTCGTTCGTCGCCACTGCGCGAAGCGAGAGCGAGAGGCGCTTCTTGGACGGATCGACTTCGCGAACCCAGCCCTGCACCGGAGTGCCGATCGCGACTTCCGGATCACCGGCCTTGATGCCGTGCGGAAGCTGCGAGACGTGCACGAGACCGTCGAGGCCCGGCTCCACTTCGACGAAGTAGCCGAAGTCGGTCGAGCGGACGATCTTGCCGTTGAAAGCGGTGCCCGGCGTGTAACGCGCCGCGACATCGGACCAGGGATCCGGCTCCTGATCTTTCATCGACAGCGAGATGCGCTTGCCGTCGTTCTCGATCTTGATGACCTTGACGTTCACTTCCTGGCCGACCTGAACGATTTCCTTAGGGTCGGTCACGCGGCGGCGGCTCATCTCGGAGACGTGCAGCAGACCGTCGATGCCGCCGAGGTCGACGAACGCGCCGAACGGCGTGAGAGTCTTGACGCGGCCGGTCAGCTCGGCGCCCGGGACGATGCGTCCGCGAGTCTCCGCGGCGCGCTCGGCGGCGGCTTCCTTCAGCAGCGCGGCGCGTGAAACGACGACGCGGCGTCCGTCATCACTGAGCTCGGTGACCCGGAACTCGATGGTCTGGCCGACAAAGGAATCGGGATCCTCGATCTTGCCGAGGGCGATCTGGGAAAGCGGGCAGAAGGCACGGAGGCCGGCAACGCTGACTTCGAAGCCGCCTTTGTTGCGGCCGGTGACTTTTCCTTCGACCGGGAGGCGAGCCTCGAACGCGCCGCGGAGCTGGTCGAGCGATGCCTTGCCCTTGATCAGCTTGCGCGAGACGCGGATCTCGCCGCCCGCCTTGACGACAGTCGCTTCGATCTGGTCGCCGATGTCGAGCCCTTCCAGCTCGGCGGCATCCATCACGGCCTCGGACGGTCCACCGTAGGAGATGTAAGCGTCTTCGCCGGAGATCGAAACGATCGTCCCGCGAAGGGCCTCACCCTGCTGTGGAGTCTTGAGGTCCAGATTCTCCATCGCCTCGGCAAAAGACGTAGCCTCGGCGCTTTCTCTCGACTGACTCATGGGGTTGTTTGCTACCTTTCAGTGATTGGTTCTCGGTCCTGAGAACGGTTGGGACGCGAATGATACCCGAACTCCGAAGCGGCGTCACGACCGAGGGATGACGTGAACCGGGGCCGTCCGGAAAATATTTTGGCTGGGGCGGCGGGCGCGGCTACTCGACCATGAACGTCACGCGCCCGACGATGGGCTCGTTCGACGAATAAGGCTTCAGATTCTGGCCTTTATCGAGCGTTTGGATCCAGGCGACGATGTATTTGCCGCGGGCCTGCGCGCCGTCGAGGCTGATCTTTCCGGTGAAGTTCTGCCCGTCCTTGGAGGGATCGAAGTGGATGTTCAGCCGCTGGCCGCTCGGGCCGGTGACGAGTCCGCTGAGGGTTGCGCCGCCGCAGTTGTCGTCCTGAACCGTCGCCGTCACGTGGATCACCGCCGGCTGCCCGTTGGCGACGACAGTCGGCTCGAGGGCGAGCCCGGTGAGGACGGGCGCGAGGCTGTCGCACTTGTCCCCGGAGACGGCCACCTGAATCGAGGAGACCATCTGGTTGTCGACGCGCACGGTGGTGGTGTTGTTGGCGTTGTCCTGCATCTGCACCTGCTCGAGCTGCCAGATGCCGCAGTCGACGCATTCGGGAACGTTGACGTTGCACTCCCACGCGCCGGTGCCGCCGACCTTGCAACCGAATCCGACGCGGGCCGACTTGGTCGGACTGACAAACACGCCGCTGACGATCTTCACGCCGGCCTTGTCGTCCTCGGCCTGAACGAAGACGGTGTTCTTCTCCCCCGCCGCCATGGAGCGCTTGTCGACCCAGAGCTCCTTCAGCTCCGGTCCCTTCGAGTCGGAGCGCGCCGAGGTGACGCGGAAGGTCGCCGGGCCAGTCGGGAGGCCCTGGCCATAGGTGAGATTCACGCTGTTCGCGGCGTTGTCGGACATGGTCAGGTACTTGATGTGCCAGTTTCCTTCGGCACCATCTTTGGGAACGACGACTTTGGCGACGTAGCGATTCGTGTCCCCTTCGCGCTGCGCAGCAAAGCCATTCACCGTCGCGCCGGTGGGATTCGCGATCACTCCGGAGATCGTGCGAATGCCTGAGAGGTCGTCCTGGGCAACCACTGCCAGCACGGTGGTCTCGCCGTCCTGCACCTGCTTGGGCATGAAGTCGAGGGTGAGCAGTTGCGGCGGACGGGTGTCGGATTCCGCATCCATCTCTTCGGCGAGTTTCACCTCTCTGCCGGAAGTCGAGGTCTGGCCCGATCCGCTTTGAGAGGCCTGCTGCTGTTGCTGCTGATTCGCGGACGGACGTGGCGCACGCGGTGCGGGCGGCGGTGCTGTGGCGGGCTTCTTCTCTTCGCCGATCCCGATCGCGCTGGCGACGCGCTGCAGGATCGACTGTTTCTCGGCAGGCTTCGGCGGAGCCGGGATCTGCACTCCCGGAGGCGGCGAGGAACGGAGCAGCTCCTGGTAGCGCTGATCGCGTGAGCTCTTGCTCGAGGTGCGCGTGGGCGCACTGGTCGCGTTCTCCGCGATCATGATCGTTCCGGTCTCGGGCGGAAGATCGTCCGCCGTCCGCGAAGTCACGTTCGCGCTCGTGGTGGTCGTCGCCGTCTCCGCGTTCCCCGGTGTTGCTTCGTTCGCGACCGTGGCTTCGAAGGTGCGCAGACGGAAGAAGATCGCCGCCACGAACGCGAGGCCGAGGATGACGAAGAACGAGGTGAGGAACGAGGGCCGTTTCAGTTGACCACTCCCGGTGCGGCCAGAGTGAAGGGCGCGATCTGCGCCTCGAACGTGTCGCCCGAGCGCGTGCGCATCGTGTAGGTGCCGTGCATCATGCCGACGTCGGTCGTCAGCGGGCAGAAGCTGGTGTACTGGTACGACATCCCCGGATCGAGCACCGGGAAATCGCCGACGACGCCCGGACCCTGGACGGTCTCGACGTCGCCGTTGCCGTCGGTGATGATCCATTCACGGCTGACCAGTTGCGCGGTCTCGTTGCCCACATTCGATATACGAACGTGGTAGGCGTAGTAGTACTCGGCGCTGCCGGGGTCGCTACGATCGGCAAGGTACTCGCTCTCGACCTGGATACGGATCCCGCGGGTAGTGGCATCGGACATGGCGTTGTCAAAAATTATCACACTGATTTCCATCACTCTCGCCGCGTGCGCGCGGGCTGCGGTGCCCGTCACGCCGCCGGCGCCTGTTACTCCCCCACCGCCGCCCGAGCTCTCGACGATCGTCGTGCCGATCCGCGCGAGCCTCGCGCCGCTGCTGCCCGAGCTCGAGGCGCGGGTCCCGAAAACGTTCAAGGACAAGCAGCGCGAGCGCGGGATCGACGTGCGCTACGAGGTCGCACGCGATCCGTTGAAGCTGAACATGGTCGGTGCCGGTCTGCATGCCACCACGACCGTGAAATATGCGATCGAAGCCTGTCGCGGCCGCTTCCCGTGCGTTTCCTGCGGGTTCAGCGAGGCGCGGCGCGAAGCGAAAATCACCCTGCACACGAAGCTCGATTGGGATCCGGCCTGGCGACTTCGCTCGACGACGAAGCCGCTGCCGGTGCATTACGCGAAGCCGTGCGCGGTGACGTGGTTCGACATCGACGTGACCCGCCGCTTCGTCGCGCCGGCCGTGAACGATCAACTGGCGATCGCCGCGCGGACGATCGATCGCAACACTCCCGCGCTGGCGTCGATCAAGCCTCAGGCGGAACAGATCTGGACGGCGCTGCAGACGCCGATGGAGATCGCCCCGCGGACCTGGCTGACGATCGAACCTTCGGAGGTCGCGCTGACTCCGATCAGCGGATCGGGACCGAACGTGAACAGCTCCCTCTCGCTGCGCGCTCTCACGCGGGTGGTCGTCGGCGAGAAGCCGCAGGTCGCACGCAAACCACTGCCGGCGTTGAAAGTCGCCAGCGGCACGTCGACCGGCCTGCGCGTGCCGTTCAATCTCGAGCTGCCGTACGACGACGCCAGCCGGCTGGCGACGAAGGAGCTGGCCGGCAAGTCGTACAAGGTCAACGGAAAGCCGCTGACGATCGAGTCGCTGAAACTGCTGCCGGCAACGAACGGCAAGGTGTTGATCGAGGCGGCGATCGATTACCGCGGCGGGAAGCTGCGCAACTACAAAGGCATGGTCTGGTTGGAGGGAACGCCGCGCTTCGATCCCGCGACGGCCAGCGTGATCGTGCCCGATCTCGACTACACGCTCGACCCGAAACGCCGCGGCGTGATTACGCGCCTGCTCGAGCGCGCCGCGCACTCTTCGATCCGCGACCGCCTCCGCGAGAACGCCCGCTTCGACCTCGGCACCCGCATCAACGAAATGCGAGCCGAGATCACCAAAGCGCTGACGCGCAAGCTCGGCCCGGGCGTGAACGTGCGCGGGCGCATCGATGCGATCCAGCCCGTCGCGGCGACGCCGCTGCCGAGCGTGCTGGTGGTACGGGTCATTGCGACGGGGATCGCGGAGGTAACGATTGAGCACTAGAACGAACGTGACGATTACGACGGATGGCGGGTTCACCGGACGCGGAATCGGCAGCGCCGGCGCGGAGGTCGAGGACGACTTCGTCGCGCAACTCGACGTGGATTCGTGGCAGGAGAGCTACACGGCGCCGGGCGCGGATCTGATCCGGTACGCGCTGGAGATCGGCGGGCGCCGCGTGACCTGGATGGAAGGGGCGAAGATCCCTGACGATCTGCGCGAGCTGTTCGAGCGGGTCTGGAACAAAAAGCCGGGCCGCCACGAGGGCGGCCCGGCCTGAAGTCAGATTACGGTTTGGCGGTTACGGCTTGGTGGTGCAGAGGGTGAAGCTGCCGCTGCCGCTGTACGCGTACACGCGCCAGCGATAGGTGCCGGACGTGCCGCTGTAGGTCACGTTCTCGATCGACGTGGCGCTCTCGCCTGCCGCGACGCTCGACCAGCTCGCGCCGTTCCACTTCTGCAGATAGAGATCGAAGTCCGGGCCGCTCGGTCCGGTGAGCTTGCCTGTGTGCGAGCCGCTCACGCTGGAGGTGTACTGCGCCGAGTACCAGTTCGCGCCGGTACCGGACAGCGATCCGGAAACGCTCGTGCAAGCTGCGGCGCCCGTGTACGTCGCGCGGAGCGTGACGCTGGAGTACGTCGAGTAGGCGTACAGGCTGATGTACCAGTCGCCCGCGACAGGATTCGTGACCGAGACGGTCTCATTGTTGCCGTTGAGATACGGGCGGTAGTCCCACACGGACGAAGTCGGCTGCGCGCCGCGCTTCACGTACATGTCCGCGTCGCCGCTGCCACCCGACATCACGATGTCGAGCTTCGTCTGTCCCGAAGGAACGGCGATCTTGTAGTGCTTCCAGGCGCCGGTGGAGGCGCCGATGCCGGTGACGGCAACGCCGTTGGTCAGCGTAGTCGTGCCCGTGCCGCCGCCACCCGGGGTTCCCGGAACGCCGACAGCGTCCCAGCCCTTGTGCACCGCGGCGGCCGCGGTGGCGCCGTAGAGGTCAGTCGCCGCCTGGGCGGTGGCGGTGCGCGCGGCCTGGAAGTTGGAGGAGGAGGTCATGTAGACCGTCAGCGCGCGATACCAGATCTTCGCGGCCATATCGATCGAGGTCATGGCCGTGGCGCTGAGCGCGGGAACGCTGACCGTGGTCTTGCCACGCGGGTGCGTTCCGCCGGTGACCATCAGCTTCCAGGCGAGGTTGGCGATGCCGGAGTTGAGGTGAACGCCGCCGTAGTCACCGGTGCCGGTGTAGCGGGTCGGGTAGTAGTCGTAGGAGCTGCCGTCGGCGATGGGGTCGTTCATGTAACGGAGCGCGTCCCCGGCAGTGCCAGGCGTGGTGATGTCCTCGCCGACTTTCCAGGTGTCGCTGCTCACAGCGCCGTCTTTCCACGCTTCCACGGCGGCGGCCATGATGTCCGACGTTCCTTCGTTCAGCGCGCCCGACTCGTTCGAGTACGTGAGGTTGGCGCTGTAGGTGGTGACGGCGTGCGTGAGCTCGTGCGCACCGACGTCGAGCGCGTTGCCGAGCATGTAGAACTGCGATCCGTCGCCGTCGCCGTAAACGAGCTGGCTGCCGTTCCAGAAGGCGTTGTTGTAGTTCACCTGATGGTGAACCGTGGTCTTGATCTGCGCGCCCGCGTTGTTGAACGAGTCGCGGTTGTGCACGTTCTTGTAGTAGTCGTACGAGGTGGCCGCGTGCGCATGCGCCGTGGAGATGGCGCTGTCGGTGGTCGAGCCGCCGGTCTCCGTCAGCACGAGCGTGCCCGGGAGCGAAGAGCTGTTGTTGCCGTTGTAGGTGGCCCGGTTGCGAGCGCGATGGATCTGCGCGTCGCGCAGCACGAGGTCGCCCGTGACCGCGTTCGCGTACACGATGTCGCGCTGCTCGCCCTGCTCGTCGATGTATTCGATCGTGCCGCGCCACGCCAGGTACGCCGAACCTTTCTCGGTGGCGACGTAGACCAGCGCTGCCCGCACGTCGTTCCAGCGGCCGCCGGCGATGCCGGCCTGCGAAGCGGCCTGCTCGAGCGCGGCCCAGCCGTTGATGGAGGGGTTCCGCGGCAGATCATGGTCCGGCGCGAAACGGCCGTTCGATCGCGTAGACCTTGCCGCTGCCGTCAGCGTGAACGATGTACTCGGCGCCGTAGACCGGCAGTCCGCGCAGACGCTGCTGCAGGCGGACGTGGGTGTGGCCGAAGTTGTCCTTCGTCGACCCGATGGCCTCGAAGTCTTCGGTGCCCGCGCCTCCGAGAAGGGCGCGCTGCCCTCTCAGAAAGTCGGCGGCGGCGTTGCTGGTCGCACCAGGGCCGAGCTGCCCCAGCTCGCCCGTGACGAACGTCGGAACGCCCCTCGCGTCGGTGTCGGTGATCTTGATCTTGCTCTCGGAGGAGGGATTCTTGGCGAACGCCATCGTGGCGGTCAGAAGCAGTGAGACCCACAGTGTTTTTTTCATGTCCGTCCTTTTTTTCTTTCGAAGGCCGGGCGGACCCAATGGCAACGCGCGCGCCACCACGTAAGTCATTGATTCTATTGAAGAGTGAATCGAAATGGATCAGTGAACGACCCGTTACGGAGCCAATTTGGGGTCAAAAACTGAGCAGGCGGGTCAGATGTTCACGGCCTGATCGCCATCGGGAGAAAAAACGTCTTCGATCCTCGATGCAAACAGTCTGGCGATGGCGAAAGCGAGCGGCAGGCTGGGGTCGTATTTGCCGGTCTCGATGGCGTTGATGGTCTGGCGGGAGACGTTCGAACCGGTCCGCAACCTCGGCCTGCGACCAGCGCTTCTCCGCCCTGAGCACGCGCAAGCGGTTGTTCATCATTGCTCCCCCGCCACGGCGTAACGCCGCGCAACGATCCACTGCCCGGCCATCCAGGTGAGGATCATGATCAGCGACGGATCGTTGAAGTCGAGCTTCGGCGCGCCGAGCCGCTCGCAGAGGCGGTAAGTCATCATCACAACCATCCCGATCCCGAACGCGAACGCCAAGGCCTCGAGATGCACCCTGCGCAGCAGCTCGTCGGCCTGCCGGAGGAAGAGCACGTAACTGCACATGGTCAAAACCATCAGCGACGCGGTGATCGCCGTGAGCAGCCAGGCGACCGGCCTGGAGATGAACTTCCCGTCGATGAGCAGCGTCGACGCGGCAAACGCGGACATCGCCCCGATCATCCACGAGGCGAAAACGCGGTAGTTGTGGGAGTCCCGAGGGGTGAAGAGATTGGCGTAGGGCTCGGTCATTACGGCCTCCTTATGTCAATGTTGCTTGACATAAGGTAGGGCGAATGTGGCGGATTGTCAAGTGTGCTTGACATTCCGGTGTAGTGTGGGCCTCTGGCCTACCTTCAACCCAAGGGTAGGCCGGAGGCCCACACTACACGGCCCCGCCGATGTGCCCAAAAAACGCGTCACTCGCCACCGGCCGTCCGAGAAACCTCTCCACCATCTCCCTCGCGGGCTCCTCGCTGCCGCGGCTCAGGATCAGTCTCGCGGAAGCGCTGGCCGACCTCGGAGTTCATCACGTCGGCGCCGAACGCGGTCACCAGGTCGAGGGCGATCACTTTCGCCCACATGTAGCCGTAGTAGCCGGCGGCGTAGCCCGAAGCGATGTGCTCGAAGGTTCCGGGGAACTGCGTGCCTTCGACGTAGCCCATCGGCGTGGCACCTTCCATCGAGCGCCACACATCGAGCGCGCGGCCCGGCTGTTCGCTGGAAAGAGCCATATCGAACGAGGCGTAGAGAAGTTGGCGGCCGTAATCGACGCCGGCGCCGAACTCGCTTCGCTGAACGCAAACGATCGACGAGCGACTGATCGATCTCCGGACAGGTCGCTGCAGTGCCTGCGCAGCAGGGAGAGGCTCTCCATCCGGCTCGCCCACTCCTCGTACATCTGCGACGGCGCCTCGACGAAATCGCGCTCGACGCTCGTGCCGGAGTGCCCGACGTAGTACGTGTCTCGACAGCACGCCGTGCAGCACGTGCCCGAACTCGTGCAGCAGCGTTTCCAGCTCGTCGTGGGTGAGCCCCTCGCGATCGAAGTTCGTCACCAGCGCGCTGATCGGCTTCCGTCCGGTACGGCGGCTCACTCCGCGCACCGGCCAGGCCGCGGCATGCTTGTACTTGCCGTCGCGCGGATAGAGATCGAGATAGATGCCGCCGACCAGATCGCCGCTCGAGGCATCCAGCACGTCGAGGTAGATCACATCCTCGTGCCACACCGGCACGGTCGCGCGCTCGAATCGCAGACCGTAGAGACGCTCGCTGATGTCGAGCATCCATTCGATCGTGGCCGGCGTGGGGAAGTACTTGCGAAGCTGTTCCTGGTCGATGGCGTAGCGCCGTTCGCGCAATCGCTCTCGATAGAACGAGACGTCCCAGCGATCGATGCGCGCCTGCTCGACCGAAACGCCGGTCAGCTCGGCCTTGAGCTCGGCCAGGTGTCCGAGGTCGCGGATCTCGGCTTCGGTGACGACCTTGCGGACGTCGTCGAGGAAGCTCGTCACCTTCTCCGGAATCTCCACCATCCGCCGCTTGGTGACGTAGTGGGCGAAGCTGGGAACGCCGTAGAGATCGGCGATCTCCTTGCGCAGCGAGACGATCTCGTCGAGCACGGCCAGGTTCCGTTCGGTACCCCGCGACGTATTCGCCATCCAGTAGCGCTTCCGGGCCTGCTCGTCCTGCGCGTTCATCATGAAGGGGACGTAATCGGGATAGTCGAAGCCGACGACCACGTCCCCCTCTTCATCGCGCGGCACGCGATCGAGCCACGACTGCGGCATGCCCCGGCACTCGTCGGGCGTGAAGACCAGACGGGTTTCGTTCTCGCGGATGTTCTTCGCGAACTCCTGCCCCAGCTCGGTCAGCCGCTCGGAGATCTGCTTGAAGCGATCGCGCTTCTCGACGGGAAGTGATACGCCGCTGTCCTCGAAGGCCTCGATGAGATGTTTGCGCAGCTCGCGCTCCGCGACGGACCGCGGCGCGACCGCGCTCACCCGCTCGTAGAAACGTTCGTTCTGAAAGACGCTGGTGATGAAGCTCGACTCCTGCACGAGCACGTCGTCGCAGGCGTCGCGGACCGCTTTGTCGGGATGGACGCTGTTGAGGAGCGAGATCGGCCCGAACGCGTCCTCCATCATCATGGCCGTGTCCTCCCAGGCGTCGAGGATGCGCGCGGCATCCGCCGATTCGAGCGGCACGGCCTCGATGCGGGCCAATGACTCTCGGGCCCGGCTCAGCGCACGCTCCGCGGACTCGGTCACGTCGCGGACATCGAGGATGGGAATGGTGGCGCGGCGGATCTCAGCGGCTTCAGCGGTCATCAGGCGGGCGGGATTCTAAGTGCCGCAACTTTGCTCAGCAAATCACGTACACAGATGTATGCGCCCTATCTCCCTGCTGCTCGTGCTCTGCCTGATCTCCGTCCCCGTTTTCGCCGCGAATCACGTCGAGCTTTTCACGGCCGGCAAGGCGGCGCTCAGCTCCGGCCAGGCCGAGAAAGCCGCGGGCCTCTTCGAGCAGGCCATCAAGCTTCAGCCGAGGAACGCCGAATATCACTACTACCTCGGCGGCGCATACGGCGAGATGGCCATGGCCGCAAGCCTCTTCGGCAAGGCCTCGCTCGCCAAAAAGGCGAAAGTCGCGCTGGACAAAGCGGTGGAGCTCGACCCCAACGCCATCGAGCCCCGTTTCGCCCTCATCGACTTCCATCTGATGGCCCCCGGGTTCATGGGCGGCGATCCTGACAAAGCTCTCGCGCATGCGAACGAGATCAAGAAGCGCGACAACATCGACGGCCATCGCGCCTTCGCCCGGATTCACGCGCGGCAGAAGAAGACCGATCTGGCGCGCAAGGAGTTCGTCGACGCGGTGCGCGAGAATCCGAAGTCGGCGCGCGCGCACTACCTGCTGGCGACCTTCCTCTGGAGTGAGAAGAACTGGACCGGTGCCATGCAGGAGGTCGATGCGGCGCTGAAGCTCGACCCGAACTTCATGCCCGCCTGGTACCGCCTCGGCGCCGTGGCCGGGAACTCCGGCCAGAACCTGGCGCGTGGTGAAGAAGCGCTGCGCAAATACCTCGCGTACACGCCGGTGCAGAACGAGCCGTCCCACGGCTGGGCGTGGTACTTCGTCGGACTGATTCAGGAGAAGCAGGGGAAGAAAGCGGAGGCGAAGGTGAGTCTGCAGAAAGCGCAGAAGATCCTGCCGAACGCGAAGGACATCAGCGACGCGCTCAAGCGCGTTTCCAGCTAATTCGGCTTCTCCACATCGGCGAGCGGCGTGACCGATCCCGTGGCCGCGTCGAACTTCTGAGCCTCGGGCGACTCGGTCTGCGATTCCTCGATCATCTGCCTCGCCGTATCGACGAGGGCCTGGGCGACGGCGTTGATGTCGAACGGCTTCCGGATCACGCGGCGCACCAGCGAGTCATCGAGTGAAGCCACGTCGCCGTTGGTGAGGGCCGTGGCGACGATGACGATCGGCCGGGGCACGATGCCGTTGATCTTCTGCACCAGCTCGTAGCCGCTGAGGCGCGGCATCATCAGATCGACGATGGCGATCTGATACTCCTTCTGCTCGAACTTCTCGAGCGCATCCACGCCGTCGCGCGCCGTATCGACCTCGAAGCCTTCACGCTGAGCGATCCGCGCGAGCAATTTGCGGATCGCTGCATCGTCATCGACGATGAGTAAGGTCGTCTTCTTCGGCCCTGCCATGCCAGGGGCAAAGAAGTGCAAGGAGTGTGCGCAGTATGACCGGGAAATTGTGATTTAAGTCACGCACGGTCAGTCATTTACGGCAGGCTGGGCTGTAGTGTGGGCCTCCTGGCCTACCTCCCGCCCGGAGGTAGGCCGGAGGCCCACACTACACGGCACATCAATGCGCGAAGCTCTGCATCGACCAGGCGAAGTCGACCTTCGTGTTGGTCGCGAACCAGGTCTTGTCATCGGGATTGAGCTGGAAAGCGATCGCGTACGAGTTCGTCGTCCAGGCCGCGGCGCGATGACAGGTCATGCAGTTGGACTGCACGCCGTAGCCGTCGCCGGTCTTGTTCATCCCCTTGAGGTGCTTGAGGTCCGTCTCGAGGTAGGGGTTGTAGCAAAGCCGCCCCTGCCCGGTCAGTGAGCCCGGAGGCGTGACCATGTAGTACGCCGTGCAGCCAGCGTACTGATTCCAGGGCTTGGGGATGGTCGAGGGCGGCGACATCGCCGTCGGAGGATCGGCCGCGAGCTGCGACGGATTCGGCTGCCACCAGAAGGTCTGCCAGGTCCAGTTGTCGATCTCGCGGCTGGACACGTGTGTCGCGACCAGCAGCGCGAAATCGCCGACCTTCGGCATCGACTCGTTCGAGTTTCCGAGCTCGTCGGCGTACTGCGCGAGATCGTTGACCTCGTCCTGCGTGAGCTGGAACGCGTAAAACGCGGACTGGGCCGGCTGCGCACTCACCGGCATGACCACGTACGTTCCCGCCTTCATCGTGGTCTGCCCTGGATTGCCCTCGTTGCAGATCCGGTCGACGTCGTTCTTCGCCTTGCCGGTCGGATCGGCGAGCACGCACTGCTTCCAGGTGTCGTTCGACGGGTTCGTCGTGCTGGTGCTGGCGTTGGACGAGAGTCCGTTCCAGTACGGGACCATGGTCGGCTCGGTGCCGCTGATGATCCAAAAGACCGGCTTGGTCATGATCGACGTGTTGGGAAACGGCTTGATCGCGCGCTGGGCGACCGGTGTCGTCGCCGTCCAGCTGTTGTTCAGATCCGTCAGGGTCTGCTTGAGGTAATACGAGTTCGTCCAGACGTGATCCTTCATCTCCTGGGTGAAGCGATTGAAGGTCAGGAGCAGGCCGGCATTGCCTGTGACCGGCGCGGCTCTCGGCGGCTTCGGATCAGTGTTGCCCTTGAAAAACTGATTCGGCCGGTGCATGCGCCGCTGCGGATTGACGCGGCGATTCTGGGCCTTGGCCATGACCATGTCGGCGCCCTGCGCGGCATCGGCGGCCGGCGCGGCCCCCTCGTTGACTTTGTAAACGGTGGTCGAGTCGTACCAGGTCTCCCACACCGGCAGCGGCGTGCCGTTGTAGGACTGGCCGCTGTCAGCGTTCATGGCCGCCCAGAGATCCCAGGCATGATCGGCGATGGCCGCATCATTCGGCGGCGTGCTGTTGATCCAGCCGTCGATCGTGGCCAGCGGAACGTAGACGCTGGGATTGATGGCCGTGTAGCGGATCTCCTGCTGGGCAGCCGGCTGGGTGCTGGTGGCTGTGGCGGACGTCGAGGATGTCTCGGTGGTGGATTTGGTTTCGGACTGGCAGGCAACGAACAGGACGAGAGCGATCAGGACAAGCGATCGGCGCATCAATACTTCCTCCCTGACGGAGGAGAGTTGCCAGCGGGATAAATCCCTACCGCGATCCTTCGAGAGACGCCGTGCCGCCCACCAGGATCGGGTACGGATTGACCGGCGTGCCCTTCCACCAGCGCTTCTCCGCCGTCAACACTTCGATGGCGAAGTGAAGGTGAGGAGTGCCGCGGGTGTTGCCGGTCGTCCCGACGTAGCCGATGACCGTTCCCTGGGTGACGAAAAGCCCTTCCGCGATTCCCTTCGCATAGCGATCGAGGTGGGCGTAGTAGTAAACGCGCTCCCGGTTCACGTCGAACTGGTAGATCGTCACGCCGCCCGCTTTGCTGTGGAAGAGCTTCTCGATCCTGCCGTCGACGGCCGCGATGACCGGCGTGCCTTTGGGGGCCATGATGTCGAGCGCGTTGTGCAGGCGGCCGCCGCCGCGCGGCTGGGTGAAGTTGTCGCGGATGCGATCCGCCGTCATGCCCCGAACGGGGATCATGATGCCGCCCGACGGCGTCACCACCATCGACGACGGCACGCGCGCCAGGGCGGGCGACGCCGGCGCGGGTCGCGCGACGCTCTCGCCGCTGCTGAGAATCACGATGGCCACGCCGCCGAGAATCCAGCCGCCGATCAGTACTCCGAATGTACGCACGAGACCGATAATGAACGTCCGGTGCCGGAACTTCCCGATATCACCCTTTATCTCGAGGCCCTCGAGGCCCGAATCGTGGGCAAAACGCTGGAAAAAGTCCGTCTGGCCAGCCCGTTTCTGCTCCGGACCGTGGAGCCAACTCCTGCAGACGTAGCGGGTAAGCGCGTAACCGAGCTCCGCCGTCTCGGCAAGCGCATCGCCATCGGCCTCGAAGGCGAGCTCTTCCTCATCATCCATCTGATGATTGCTGGCCGCCTGAAGTGGCTGCCCAAAGGCGCGAAGGTCCCCGGCAAGGTCGGTCTCGCCGCCTTCGACTTCGATGCGGGGACGCTCGTGCTGACCGAGGCGGGGTCGAAGCGGCGGGCTTCCCTGCATATCGTGAAGGGCGAAGAGGCGCTGGCCGATCACCACCGCGGCGGGATCGAGCCGCTTGAGATGACGTTCGACGAGTTCCGCGCCGCCCTCACCGCGGGACGCCACACCCTCAAACGCCAGCTCACCGACCCGCAGGTCTTCAGCGGAATCGGCAACGCCTACTCCGACGAGATCCTCCACCGCGCCCGCCTCTCGCCGGTGCAGATGACGACGAACCTCGACGACGAAGAACTGAAGCGCCTCTACGACGCGATCCGCGACACGCTCCAGCTCTGGATCGCGCGCCTCCGCGCCGAGACCGGCACCGCCTTCCCCGAGAAAGTCACCGCCTTCCGCCCGGAGATGGCCGTCCACGGCAAATACAACCAGCCCTGCCCCGACTGTGGCACCCCCGTCCAGCACATCGTCTACGCCGAAAACGAAACGAACTACTGCGCCCGCTGCCAGACAGGCGGAAAGCTCCTCGCCGACCGCGCGCTCTCGAGATTGTTGAGAGGGGATTGGCCGAAGTCGATTGATGAGCTCTGATTTGGTTACGAGGTTTCGAGGTTGCGGGGTTACGAGGTGGCTCTTCTCCCTCGAAACCTCGCAACCCCGTAACCCCGCAACCCTTCTCTAACGTTTCCAAAACCCGCACGTCTATCCAGTTTGAACCCATGCTTCAGGCGGCCATGACCGGCATTCTTCCAGTGACTGCGACCTCGCCAGTGGGAACCACGGAGGATCGCCGGCTCGCGAGCGCTTGTGCGGCGGGGGACACAGGGATCTTTGAAGAGATTTACCAGCGGTTCGGCGAGCGGATGAAGAGCATCGCCTGGAATCACCTCGGCAACCGCAGCGATGCCGAGGATGCGGTCCAGGAGACGTTTCTGAAGATCCATCGGGCGGCGAAGACGTACTCGGGCGAGGCGTCGTTCTCCACGTGGGCATTCAGGATCCTCGTCAATACCTGCTACGACGTTCTCAGGAAGCGGCGGCGGCGCATCGAAGAAGCGCCGATCGACGACACCCCCGAGACCGCCGAGCGGACCGCGCCCAACATCGACGAGGCCAAGCGGATGACGCTTCGCAAGCTCCTCTCCGAGCTCACCGAACAGCGCCGTACCGTCTTCACCCTTTTCGAGATCGAAGGACTCAGTCACGCCGAGATCGCCGAGATCCTCGGCATCAGCGAAGGGAATTCGAAGTGGATTCTCTTCGCAACCAAGAAGGAGCTCCAGGAGAAATGGTTACGGGGTCACGGGGTTACGGGGTCCCCTCCACCCCGCAACCCCGAAACCTCGCAACCCCGGAACCATCAATGATGAACATCACCTGCAATCAACTCGACGACCTGCTGTTCGACGGCTCTCCGCTGGCCATGGAGTCCGCGGCGCGGCATGCGCGCGACTGCGCGGCCTGCGCGGAGAAGCTGGCGGCGTGGAACGACATCTCGGACACCGCTCAGTCCATGCGCGAGAGCTGGCAGAACGACATGCTCTGGCCGCGCATCGAGCGCTCCCTTCGCGAAGAGCGGAAGAAAAGCGCACCCATGACCCGCCTCTGGCAATACGCCGCGGCCATCCTCATCACCATCGGCCTCGGCGGCACGATGTGGTACTCGCTGCGCGTCCAGAGCAGCGAGGCCGCATTCGACAAACGGATCCTGCAGACCTCCGCGCTCGACGACGTGGAGCGCGCCGAAAAGAGCCACGAGCTGGCCATCGCCCAGCTCGAGCAGCTCGCCGAATCGAAGATCGACCACGAGCGGCTCGCCGCTGATGGTCTCCTACAAAGAAAAGCTCATGCTCCTCGACGACGCGATCGCCGAGTGCCAGTCCAACATCGACAGAAATCGACAGAACGCGCATCTCCGGAAGCAGCTGCTGGCCATGTACTCGGCCAAGCAGCAGACCCTCGAGGACGTGCTGCGGGAGGACACCAATGTCTCGAATCAATAGCGCGATTGCCGCGCTGGTCATGCTCCTCATCGTCGCTCCCGTTTTCGCGGAGCCGCACGATGACGAGCGTTACGAGCTGAAGTTCGGCAAGAACCTTTCCTACCACGGCGGCACGGTCACCATCGATCACCGCATCGGGTAGCCTGACCGTACGCACGCATGCTGCGAACACCGTCGACGTCCGGGCCATCATCCGCGCGTCCGATCCCGACATCGGCAAGCAGATCCGCATTCACGTCAGCGAGAGCGGGCCGGCCACGATCCGCACGGAATTTCCCCGCATCGTCAATTACCGGGGCAATCTCTCCTACTCGGTCGACATGACCGTGACTCTGCCCGCGAACGCGCCGGTGCTAGCCAAGAATCAGTTCGGCAACATCGATGCGCGCGGCTTGCGCACGGCCAGCCAGATCGAGAACAAGCAGGGCTCGATCAAAGTCGCCGACACCCGCGGCGCACAGACGGTGTCGAATCAGTTCGGCTCGATCGAAGTGACGGACAGCGCCGGCGATCTGACCGTGGCCAACAGCAACGGCTCGATCAAGGTGCAGAACGTCGACGGCGCTCTCACCGTCGCGAACCGCTTCGGTTCGATCACCGTTCCGACATCAAGCGCGCGGCGACCATCGCCAACTCGAACGGCGCTGTCGATGTGACCGACGTTGGCGGCACTCTCAAGGTCACCAACGCCTTCGGCAGCGTGAAGGTCTCGACCATCACCGGCGCCGCGGACATCACCGTCAGCAACGCCCGGGTCGAAGTGTCGAACGTGAAGGGAGCGGCGACGATCCGCAATTCATTCGGAACCGTGGTCGCGCGCACGATCGGCGGGGCGCTGACCGTGGACGGCGACAACTCGCGCGTTGATGCGACGGACATCGGCGGCAACGCCACCATCGACACGGCCTTCGGCGCGGTCAACGTTCAAAACGTATCGGGACTGACGAAGATCGTGGCCGCGAACGGGAACATCAAAGTGTCGGATCTGAACGGCGCGCTCGACGCGCAGACGCGCTTCGGCTCGGTGAAGGCGGAGCGGGTCCGCGGCAACGCGACGGTGAAGGGCTCAAACGGCAGCATCACCCTCAACGAGATCAGCGGCGGCGTGAACGTGCGTACGAGCTTCGGCTCGGCGTTCGTCGACGGCGTCGGCGGCGCGGTGGACATCCAGAACGAGAACGGCGCGGTCGGCGTGAGCGGCCTGCGCGGCAGCGGATGCCACCCGGTGTCGCTCCGGACGAGCTTCAGCTCGATCAAGATCGCCCTGCCGGAAAACGTGGGCTACAACGTCAGCGCCCGGACGTCGTTCGGCCGCATCAACACCGATATCCCCGTCACCGCAACCGGCTCGGTCGGCGAGACGCTGTCCGGCACGATCGGCAAAGGGGGCTGCCGCCTCGACCTCATCAACTCGAACGGGAACATCACCATTACGCGCTGACGCGCTGAGTGATTAGTGGTTAGTCGTTAGTGATTAGTAGCCACGCGGAACCGGCTTCCTAATCACTAATCACTAACCACTAATCACTAAAACGTCCTGCGATACGTAAAGATGAAGGCTCGCGGAACGCAGTTGCGGATGGGGGGCGAGAACTTCGCCCCCTTGATCTCGCGCTCGGCTAGAAACGCGAGCGATTCCTCGCCGGTCGTGTTCGAGACCACCTTCGTTTTCGTGACCACGCCCTTCGTGTTCACGCTCGCCTCAACCACGACCATCCCCGGCCGCGCGCGGTCGGAAAAGGCCAGGGTCGGTGTCTCGACGAAGGCGTAGTCCGAGTCGCAGCTGGTGTTCTTCTTCTTCGCTGTAGTTTTTGTCGACGCCGTTCCGCTGCTCACGAATCGCGAGGCCACCCAGCCGACCTCGCCGCTGGCGAGCTTCACCTTCGTCCAGTTGTCATCGTCATCGGCCAGCACGTCCAGCGCCGTCCCTTTTTTCAACTGGGTGATGACCTCGGCGTCACCCGACGCGTCGCGGCGGACGTTGAGCGCCGAAGCGGTGACCCGCACCGTGCCGATCACCTTTTCCACCTCGGTGATTTTGGGAGGTGGCGGCGGAGGCGCTGCCGGTGCGACGACGGGCGCAGGCGGCGCGGCGCATGCGCACAGCAGGAGCAGGGAGAGGGCAACCAGGACCCGAAGCACGAGCCCGATCATACCTTCCGGAAGACGTAAACGTCCTGCAGGGCGGCGATCGGAAAGAGCGTCGGCGGATCGGCGTCATGGCCGCGCTCGAAGTAGCCGCGCAACTCGAACCCTTCGAACAGCGACTCCGCGAACGCGCGCGTGTGAAAGGTCGCGAACGCGTTCGAGCCGACAGCGCCGGTGGGCAGCTCGGAGTACTCGCCGGTCTGGCCGAAAATCCGCGCGTACACCGCGCCGTGCAGGGTGATCACGAGCACGCCACCGCGCTTGAGCACTCTGCGGATCTCCGCGATCCACGCGCGCTGATGCTCGATCGGGAGATGGGTGAAGACCGAGGCGAGTTGGACGAGGTCGAACTGGCCATCCTCGAGTGGTAACGGCGGCAACAGATCGCAGACCGCCCACTCCCCCGGTAGGTTGGCTTTGCTCCACGCGATCAGTTCCGCGTTGATGTCGGCGCCGAACGTGCGGCGCTCCGGACTCGCGCAATGCCAGCCCATGAGCAGCCGTCCCGTCCCACAGCCGATGTCCAGGATCGACTGCATCTCCTTCGGCTCGACACCGCTCGCGCGCAGCAACGACTCGAGCGTGTGCAGCCCCGCCACCATCGAGTCGAGATACGACCGCACGTCCCCCCCACCCTGCGTCGCCGCAACCAGTTCCGGCGTCGGCGTGGGCAAGGCGTCAATGCACGGCCAGATGTCCTTGCGCGAGCTTCCATCGAGCCGGAACACGGCCTCTTCGCCGCCGTCTGCATACACGACGCGCAGCTCGAACGGCGGTTCAGCATGCGCGATCTCGACTTCGAACCGGCACTGACCCGCCCGGTGAAACGGCAGAAACGCCAGCTCGGGACAGGGTTTGTTGGTAGGCGTCTCGACGCCCTCGCCAATCCTGACCGCGACGATTTCGCGGCCGTCGATGGCCAGGGCAGCGCCGCGAAAGCGAAGCTTGCTCGACCTTTCGAAATGGTGATGGTGCGGCTCGTCGAGGAAGAACAGCGGTTTCAGATACTCCTCCCCACCGCCGGCACAATGATCTTGAGCTCATCCATCAAACGCGCGAACTGATCGGGGTACAGCGACTGTGGCCCATCGCACACCGCCTTTTCCGGATCGTGATGCACTTCGATCAACAATCCGTCCCCACCCGCGGCCACAGTCGCGCGAGCGAGGGGCATTACTTTGTCGCGGCGTCCGGTGGCATGCGATGGATCGCCGACGATTGGCAGATGCGACAGTTTGTCGATCACCGGGATGGCCGAGATGTCGAAGGTATTGCGCGTGTACGTCTCGAACGTGCGGATGCCGCGCTCGCACAGGATGATGTCGTAATTGCCGCCGGCCATGATGTATTCGGCGGCGAGCAGCCATTCCTGAATGGTGGCGGACATGCCCCGCTTCAACAGAATGGGCTTTCGCACCTGCCCCAGCGCCGAGAGCAGGTTGTAGTTCTGCATGTTGCGCGCGCCGACCTGGAGGATGTCCACGTATTCGAGCATCTTCTCGATCTGCGAGATCTCCATGACCTCGGACACAGTGGCCATTGAGAATTCATCGCCCGCCGCGCGCAGCAGCTTCAATCCTTCGATGCCCATTCCTTGAAACGCATACGGCGACGTGCGGGGCTTGTACGCGCCGCCGCGTAACACGCGCGCGCCGGATCGCGCGACGCGACGCGCGGTCTCGAAGAGCTGCGTCTCGCTCTCGATCGTGCAGGGACCGGCCATGACCACGACGCGATCGCCGCCGATCTCCACACCGCGCGCTTTGACGATGGTCTTGTCGCGCTTGAACGTGCGGCTGGTGAGCTTGTACGGCTCGCTGACCCGCACCACTTCCTGCACGCCTTCGAAGAGCTCGAACTCGCGCGGATCGAGGGTGTCGACGCGGCCCACTACGCCGAGGATGGTTTGATCGGCGCCGGTGGAGCGGTGGACGTCGAAGCCGCGCGAGCTCAGCTCGGCGACGACGTGCTCGATCGACGGATCGGGGGCATGTTTCTGCATGACGATGATCATTGAGACACTCCTGTAGATGCGGATTCGCGTTCGACACGACGCGATTCGTCGATGATTCGTTCGAAGAGACGGCGGATGGAAGGACCGTCGAGCGGGCCCGTACCCGCCGCTTCGACGTGCCGCAGCACTTCCTTTTCGCGCTCCGGTGCGTAAATCGGCAACGACAGCACGCCTTTGATCTCGCCGATCTCCACCGCGTACTTGGCGCGTTGATTGAGCAGTTTGACGAGGACGTCGTCGACGCGATCGATGGCCTCGCGCAGGCGGGTCAATTCGGCTTCGGCATCTGGCTTGTTCATAGGACCTCGGCGTGACATTGGAGCGCCGGCGTCCCCGCCGGCTGTTGCGCCGGCGTCGCGCCGGCCCATGCAGGCGAGGACGCCTGCGGTCCAGCCGCCGGGACGGCGGCGCTCCAGGGTTCCGATTGACAATTCGGCATAAACAAAAAACCTCTTCCCCCGGCGGGAGAAGAGGTTCGAGTTTGCCGTTGCCGTTTCGAGCGCCCCTTCTCGCGTCGGGGCGGACGTTTGCCCCACGCTAGCTGTCGTAGCCGTAATAAAACGAGGCGTATCGAGTGGCGCTGTGGGTCATGGAGCGGTCAGGGTACGGGCGCCACCGCCGGACTGTCAAGAATCGACCGCACGACGTCCGCCGCCCGCTCCGCCCCTCCCTCGGCAACCGCGCGAACGATCGCGCTGCCGACGACGATGGCGTCGCAATGATCGCGAAGCAGCGCGTAATGCTCGGGTTTGGAGATCCCGAAACCGACGGCGATGGGATGTTTCAACTTGCCGCGGACCTCGTCGAGCCGCTCGATCAACGCCGGATCGAGATCGTTGCGCGTGCCAGTGACGCCGGTGGTCGAGACGTAGTAAACGAATCCGTCGCTGGCCTTGTCGATGGCCTTGATGCGGGCGTCGGTCGACGTCGGCGCGAGCAGAAACACGGTGCCCAACCCATGGGCACGCATCGCCGTCCGCACCTCAGAGGAAGCCTCCGGCGGCAGGTCCGTCAACAGCAGTGAGTCGATTCCCGCCGCAGCCGCTTCCGATGCAAACCGCTCCGGGCCGTACCGCAGGATCGGGTTGAGATAGGAAAAAGCGATCAGCGGAATGTCGCTTTCCTCCCGAATCTCGCGTGCGATCGCAAACACGTCCGGCGTGGTTGTGCCATTCTTCAGCGCGCGTTGCGCGGCGGCCTGAATCACCGGACCATCGGCGATCGGATCGGAAAACGGGACGCCGAGCTCGATGGCGTTCGCGCCGGCGCGCTCGAGCGCACGCACGATGCCGACGGTGTCGCCATCGCCGCAGGTCACGTACGCGATCAACCGGCAGCGATCGCGTTTTCTGAACAGACGATCGACGCGATTCATAACGCGGCCACTTGCGGTACGTCCTTGTCACCGCGGCCGGAAAGGTTGGCGATCACCACCGCGTCCTTCGCGATCGACTTCCCGTTACGCAGCAGCCAGCCCAGCGCATGCGAGGACTCCAGCGCGGGAATGATCCCCTCGCTCTCGCTGAGCTTGTGAAACGCCTCCAGCGCGAGGTCGTCGCTGCAGTCGTGATACTCGATGCGCCCGGTCTCCTGCAGATGCGCGTGCTCGGGCCCGATGGAGGGATAGTCGAGGCCCGCGGAGATCGAGTGCGTCTCCGCGATCTGGCCGAAGTCATCCTGCAACACCATCGAGCGCGTCCCGTGCAGCACGCCCAGCGCGCCGCCGGAGAATCGCGCCGCATGCTCGCCGAGTTGCGGTCCGCGCCCGCCCGCTTCCACGCCGATCATCCGGATCGACGGATGTTTGAGCATGTCGTAGAAGAGACCGATCGCGTTCGAGCCACCGCCGACGCAGGCGATGGCGACATCGGGCAATCCGCCTGTTTTCTTCTTCAATTGAACCAGCGCTTCTCTTCCGATGACCGATTGAAAGTCGCGGACGATCATCGGATAGGGATGCGGTCCGAGGACGGAGCCGATGATGTAGTGCGTAGTGCGGACGTTCGTGACCCAGTCGCGGATCGCTTCGTTGATCGCGTCTTTCAACGTGCGGCTGCCGCTGCTGACCGGGACGACCTCCGCGCCGAGGAGGCGCATGCGGAAGACGTTGAGCTCCTGGCGGGCCATGTCCACTTCGCCCATGTAGACCACGCACTGCAGGCCGAGGAGCGCGCAAGCAGTTGCAGTAGCGACGCCGTGCTGGCCCGCGCCGGTCTCGGCGATGATCCGCTGCTTGCCCATCCGCTTGGCGATCAGCGCCTGACCGATGGCGTTGTTGATCTTGTGTGCGCCTGTGTGGTTGAGGTCCTCGCGCTTCAGAAAGAGCGTGAAGTCGCCGCACAGGCTCGCGTAGCGCGGCGCGGCGGTGATCGGCGTCGGCCTTCCGACGAACTCAGCGAGCACCTCATCGAGCTCGAGCTTGAAGCCGCGGTCGCGCTTCACTTTCTTGTACGCCGACTCGAGCTCGTCGAGCGCCGCCATCAGCGTTTCGGGAACGAACTTGCCGCCGAAGCGGCCGAAGAATCCCTGCCGGTCGGGAAGAGCCGTCACGCGGCCCGCACCCTTTCCAACAGCGCGCGCACTTTGTCGGGATCCTTCCTGCCCGGCGCGGATTCGACACCGGAAGCGACGTCGATCGCGTACGGCCGCGCAACGCTGATGGCTACGCCGGCGTTCTCCGCGGTGATCCCGCCGGCGAGGAAGAATGGTTTCTCGCGGACGTACGCCACGAGCTCCCAGTTGAAACGTCTCCCAGTGCCGCCGGCCAGCCGGTCATCGAGCGTGTCGAACAGCAGATACGCCGCGCGCGTCTTCACCTCGGGCACCTCTTCGCCGACGCGAATGGTCTTGATCACCGAAACGCCGAGCTGCGTCATGTAGTCATCCGACTCCGATCCATGAAGCTGCACCAGATCGAGCCCGACCTCGGCGATCGCCCGCTGCACCATGTCCAGCGGCTGATCGCGAAAGACGCCGACGATCTTCGGCCGCGGATTTCCGAGGGCGGCCACGATCTCGCGGGCGCGGTCGTTCGTCACGCAGCGAGGTGACTCGGGCACGAAAATGAGGCCCAGATAATCAGCGGACGAGCAGAGGATGGCGTCTTCGGGATTCGTGATTCCACACAATTTGATTTTCGTCATGACTTCACCAGTTCCCGCACTGCGGCGGCGCGATCATTCTGTCGCAGGAGCGACTCCCCGACGAGAAACGCATTGAATCGCGCCGCGCGCAGGCGATCAACATCGGCGCGCGTGCGGATGCCGCTTTCGGCGACCCGGATCGCTTCTGTAGGCATGAGCGTACTCAGACGTTCGGACGTTCCGAGATCGACGTGAAAGTCGCGGAGATCGCGATTGTTGACGCCGATGACCCGCGCGCCGGCTTCGAGGGCGCTGGCGAGCTCCGCCTCGTCGTGCACTTCGACGAGCGCATCGCAGCCGTAGGCCTCGAGCAGGAGGATGAATTCGAGCATGCGCCGGCTGTCGAGCAGCGACGCGAGCAGAAGAATCGCGTCCGCACCCGCGGCGATGCCGCGCATGATCTGCGAAGGCTCGACGACGAAATCCTTCATCACCGCCGGCAGTCCGCTCGCCGCTTTTGCGCGGGCAATCCACTCGATGTTTCCCTGGAAGAAGTCGGGCTCGGTGACGATGGAGATTGCCGCGGCGCCGCCGCGCGCGTAATCCGCGGCGATGGACTCGACGTCGGGATTCGGAGCGATCGGACCGGCCGACGGCGACGCGGCTTTGATCTCGGCGATGACGTTGATTCCGGCGCGAGCGAGCGCCTGCCGGAACGCGAAGGGGCTTCGCTGTGCGGCACGATCCATCGCCGCGCGGCGCGTGTCCTCGACTTCCATCGGCTCGTTGCGAAGGCGTTCGCGCGTGCGCGCGACGATGTCGTCGAGAACGGTCACGAGGCGCCTCCCAGCTCATTGGTCGCATCGACGAGCTGCTGCAACTTCTCGCGCGCCGCACCGCTCGCGATCGCATCCCGCGCCATGGTTACTCCTTCGCGAATCGAAGTCGCGAGCCCGGCGACATACAAAGCCGCGCCGGCGTTGGCGATGACCACATCGCCTCGCGCACCGCTCTCGCCGGCGAGGACTTTGCGGGCGATCTCGGCATTCGCCTTCGCATCGCCGCCGCTCAACTCCTCGATCGCATGCGTCCGCAATCCGATCTCTTCGGGCGTGACGTCGTACGAGCGCACCTGACCGTCGCGCACTTCGCACACGTGGGTCGGCGCGGAGACGGAGATCTCGTCGAGGCCGTCGCGGCTGTGCACGACCATCGCGTGATCTGCGCCGAGAGCCGCAAGCACGTGCGCAACGGTTTCGACGAGCCGGTCCGCGTACACGCCGAGGACCTGTCGCCGCGCGAACGCGGGATTGGTGAGCGGGCCGAGGACATTGAAGATCGTGCGCAGGCCGAGCTCGCGACGAACCGCGGCCACCGCGCTCATTGCCGGATGAAGTTTCGGCGCGAAGAGAAAAGCGATGCCGACCCGGCGAAGGACTGCCGACATCCGTGAGGCATCGAGATCGATGTGCACGCCCAGCGCGCTGAGCACGTCCGCGCTGCCGCAGGCCGAGGAGACGGCACGATTGCCGTGTTTGGCGACGTTCGCGCCCGCAGCCGCGGCGACGAGTGCGGCAACGGTGGAAATGTTGAACGTGCCGCGACCATCGCCGCCTGTGCCGCAGGTGTCGACGAGGTTGTCCCGATCGACATCCAGAGGCGTGACCCGCGCGCGCATGGCCAGGGCCGCGCCTGTAATCTCATCCGCGGTCTCCCCTTTCATTCGCAGCGCCACGAGCAGCGCGGACTTTTGAACATCGCTCGCTTTTCCATCCATGACGTACGCGAAGACTTCATGCATCTCGTCGCGGCCGAGATGGTGGCCGTCGACGGCGCGTTTGATGGCCTGCTCGATCATCGAAGGCCTCCCAGAAAATTGAGAATCAATTGATCGCCGCCGGACGTGCCGTAGGACTCGGGATGGAACTGGATTCCGAACACAGGCCGGCGCCTGTGCGAAATCGCCATGATCGTCCCATCCTCGGTCTCCGCGTCGACAGACAGATCGTCCGAAAGCGTCTCGCGCGCGACAACGAGGGAGTGATACCGCGCGGTGTGCATCGGCGCCGGACATCCGGTGAACAACCGCTCGCCGCCGTGGCGCACTTCGCTGACCTTCCCATGCACCGGCACCTCGCCGCGCATGACCCGAGCCCCGAACGCCTCGGCAATGGCCTGATGTCCGAGGCAGACGCCGAGGAGAGGGATCGCGTCGTTGATGCGAATCAGATCGATGCAGCGGCCGGCGCGTGACGGCGTGCCGGGACCGGGCGAGATGACCAGCGCGCGAGGCTTTTCGGCGATGAGCGCGGCGGGATCAAACGCGTCGTTGCGCACGACGCGGACACGCTCGCCGGAAAGGCGCTCGATCTGCTGAACCAGGTTGTAGGTGAAGGAGTCGTAATTGTCTACGACTGTGATTGGCGAGTTACTCGAGCCAAAGCGACGAGCCGGCGACGTGACTCATCGGCTCGTTTGTCTCCTGTGGGTTCGACATGGGACGGGAAGTCTAGCACGGGGCCTCATGCCTTTTTCATAGGCACCAGTTCCCCCGGCTCGTCGTCCTGCATCCGCAACCGGAGCTTCGACGATTCCAGCGGCGTTGCTTCGAGCTGGTCGAGGTTGCCGAGGTCCTTGCCGCTGCCGGCCATGCGCTGGAGCTCTTCCCCTTTCGGCCAGAGGCGGGTGTCGATCGAACGGATGGTCTCGTTGTACTTCTCGACCGTCTTGCCCAGCCGGCCGCCGACCTCGGAGATGAGGTCCATGATCCTCACGAAGCGGTTGAACAGCTCCACCGCCGCGTCGTGCATCTTCTTGGCGTTCTCCTCGGTCTTCTCCGCCTTCCAGCTCGCGGCAACCGCGCGCAGCAGCGGGAGGAGAACCGTCGGTGACGCGAGGAAGATCTTCCGCTCTGCCGCGTACTCGTGCAGCGTGAGATCGGTGGACAGCGCGGCGGCCAGGAAATGCTCGCCGGGGATGAACATCACCGCGAAATCGAGCGTCTCGCCGACGCTCGCCTGATATTCGCGTTTCGCCAGTGCGTCGACATGGCGGCGGATGTTCTTCGCGTGCTGTTCGAGAAACGCCCGTTTGCGCGCTTCGTCGGGCTCGTTGCAGGCCGCGATGTACTCGGTGAGCGGCGCTTTCGCGTCGACAGCGATCACGCGCTTGTTCGGGAGATTGATCACGACGTCGGGGCGGATGCGGCGGCCTTCATCGGTCATGAAAGTCTGCTGCGCATCGAAGTCGTGGCAGTACTCGCTCATGCCCGCGAGCTCGATGCAGCGCTTGAGCGACATCTCGCCCCAGGAGCCCTGGACCGTCGGAGACTGCAGGGCATTGGCGAGGCGCGCCGCTTCGCGTTGCGCGGATTCCTGCGTGACGAGCAGAGAGCGAAGCTGCTCCTGCAGGCCTCCATAACTCTCCTTGCGCGCATGCTCGCTCTTCGTCACCTCGGCGCGGTACGTCTCGAGCATCTCCCTGACCGGCACGAGCACGCCGTCGAGCGTGCCGCCGACCTGGGTCTTGTTCGACTGCACCAGCGACTCGCTGACGTCCTTGAACGCTTTCTGCGCGAGCACGGCAAAGCTCTCTTCGAGCTGCTTGTGATTGGCGAGGAGCTTCGCCGCTTCCTCGGCGCGCGTTTCGGCTACGGCGCGTTCCTGCTGGGCCTCTTCAACCCGGCGCTGCATCTCGGCCCGGGCGGCGTCGCTTTTCTCTCGCTCGGCGTGCTCGAGATCGCGCTCGGCAAGGGCCCGCTGCGCTTCGGCGCTCTTCCTCGCGCTCCCGACCACCCATCCCACGATCGCACCAATCATCAGGGCGATCACGCTCGAAAACAGCACCGTGATTGTCATGAAGAAGATGATAACCCGCGCATGATCGCGACCACGCGCTCGACCTCCTCCGCGTCGTTGTAGAAGTGGGGCGAGAACCGCAGCATCCCCTCGCGGGGCGCGCAAACTACCCCTTCTTCCTCGAGGCGGCGGTGGTACCACAGAAGCGACTTCTCTACATCTGGTGGAGTCACGCCGACGATCGGCGAGGCGATGGGCTTCGGCGACCCGACCCGCCAGCCGATGGATTCGGCCCCCTCGGCCAACCGACGGGCAACAGCCAGAGCGTTTTCGGCAATGACGTCGATGCCGATCTCGAGGAGGAGGTCGACGGCCGCCCGCAAACCGTAGATCCCGTTGGTGTTCAACGATCCGGCCTCGAACCGGCGCGAGCTCGGAAGCAGGTCGGTCGGCGCGCCAATGAACTTCTGCTGCCGGTCGATGTTCATCCAGCCGTTTTCGAGGACCTCGAGCTCCTCGCGGCGTTCCTCCGCCACGTAGAAAATCGCGCACCCTTCCGGGCCACACATCCACTTGTGGCCGTCGGCCGCGAGGAAGTCGATGTTCGCCGCGCGGACGTCGATCGGCAGCACGCCCACGCCCTGAATGGCGTCGACACAGAAGCGGACGTTGCGCCGTGCGCAAAGCTCGCCGATCGCGATCACGTCAGCGACGAAGCCGTTGTGGAACGCGACGGAGGACACCGTGACGAGACGGGTGCGGTCGTCAATCAGCGGCTCGATGTCTTCCACGGTCGGTGTTGCGGCGACGCGGCACTCGACACCGCGGCGCGCGAGCACTTTCCAGGGCGTCCAGTTCGAGGGGAACTCGATGGCGGTGGTGATGACGTTGTCGCCGTCGCGCCAGCGCAGACCTTCCGCGACGAAGGACAGGCCTTCGGAGGTGTTCTTGAGGATGGCGATCTCGCCCGGCTTCGCGCCGATGAGACGCGCCAGGGACTCGCGAAGGTGGTCGTACTCCGCGTACCAGTCGCGCCAGTGCAGCGCGCCGTAATCGCGCTGATCGCGCGCGTGACGCTCCATCGCTTCGTAAGCGCGTGTGGAGAGCGGGCCGACGGCGGCGTGATTGAAGTAGATGAGATTTCCCGTGACCGGGAAGAGATCTTTAAAAGCGGCGGAGGTCATCGAGGTAGGCATCGTAGCTGCGCCGCATCTCGGTCATGGTGTCGCCGCCGAATTTCTCGCGCATCGCACCGGCCAGGACGATGGCCAGCATGGCTTCGCAGACGACGCCGCACGCCGGAACGGCGGTGACGTCGCTGCGCTCCCACTGCGAGCGATGTGCTTCCCGCGTCTCGATGTCGACGCTCGGAAGTCCGCGACGCAGAGTGGAAATCGGCTTCATGAACGCGCGAACGACGATGTCCTGCCCGTTGGTGACGCCGCCTTCGAGGCCGCCCGCACGATTGGTCTCGCGGTAGTACCGCCGCGTGTCATCGAAGTAGATCGCGTCATGAACTTCCGATCCGAGTCTGCGCGCGGCCGCGACCCCGTCGCCGACCGCAACGGCCTTGACCGCGTGAATGGAGAGGATGGCCTGGCCGATGCGGCCATCGAGCTTTTCGTTCCACTGAACATAGGAGCCGAGTCCGACGGGTACGCCGCGCGCGGCGATGACGATCGTGCCGCCGAGGGTCTCGCCGGCTTCTTTGGCGCGGTCGACGGCGGCGATCATGTCCGCCTCGCTGTTGACCGCGCGCAACGGTGAGTCATCATCGACGTCGAGGTCGTCCCAGGTCGGTGAGTACTCCGGATCGCCCGCGTCACCGACGGACACGACGCCGGAGCGGATCTCGATTCCGAACGCGCGCAGCAACTCCTTCGCGATCGCCCCCGCCGCCACCCGCCCCGCGGTCTCGCGGGCCGACGCGCGCTCGAGGATGTCGCGCAGATCGCGGCGGCCGTACTTCATCCCCCCCGCGAGATCGACATGCCCCGGCCGCGGTGCGTGGACGCGACGCTTGTGGGTCTCGGCTTCGTCGAGGTCCCACGGGTCCATCGCTTTCTGCCAGTTTTCATGATCTTTATTGCGGATGACGATGGCGATGGGAGCGCCGATGGTCTCCCCGCCTCGGACCCCGCCGACGATTTCGGCTTCGTCGGATTCGATCTTCATGCGGCCGCCGCGGCCGTAGCCGTGCTGGCGCCTTCGCAGGTCGTCGTTGATCCTGGTTCTGTCGAGTCTCAGGCCCGCGGGGATGTTCTGCACGAGGATCGTGAGTTGGGGGCCGTGGGATTCGCCGGCTGTTGTGAAGTGCATTGGTTCGCTCGCTCACCCTCAACTCTATCCCGCCGAAAGTTTATCCCGCGCGAAGACGCGGGATCTCTCCGTGCACCGACGCAACTACTCCAACAAGCGCAGAGGATCCAGCCGCGACGAAAGATCCAACCAGTTCGGATTCATGGTTTGAATCAGCGCGACTCGTCGCGACCGATGCCACTTCTTGATTTCTTTCTCGCGCTTCGCGGCCGCGGTCATCGACCGCGCCACTTCGAAGTACACGAGCCGATCGAAGTGATAGCGCGCTGTGAATCCGTTTGGATACGCGCCGGTCTTATGCTGCTCGAAGCGTTCGCGGAGATTCGTTGTGATGCCGCAATACAGCGTGTGGCTGACGTTCGAGACGATATAGACGAACGCGTGTCGCACGTGGCTACGTTCGTCGCGGTGTAACCGGGAGATCCCGCGTCTTCGCGCGGGATAAAGTGACGAAAACGAGAGCAAGCCCCGCGACCACCAGTAGCACAGAGATCACCTGCGCCACCGTAAACGACCCGAAAAACCGGTCATCCTTCGCCCGCACGATCTCGACGAGAAACCTCTCGATCCCCAGCAAGATCATGAACAGCGCCCACGACAGCCCCCGCGGATGCGGCCGGCGGTTCAAAACCATGAGAACCGCGAACATGAGCAAAGCCGCGAAGGCCTCATACAACTGCGTCGGGTGCACCTTCAGCACCTGATACCCAGGGATCGAAGGATCGACGAAGACCCCGAACTCCCGCAGGGAATCGGCGGTCGTCGGCGGCGCACCTTTCGGAAAGGCCACGCCGACCCAGGCATCCGTCGGGCGGCCGTAATCGTCGCCGACCAGGAAGCAGCCGATGCGGCCGAGGGCGTAGCCGAGGGAGAGGGCGGGGGCGGCGGCGTCGGCGGCTTTGAGGTAATCGACGCGGGCGCGGAGGACCACGAACGACGCGGCCAGGAATCCGCCGATCAGGCCTCCGTACCAGACCAGCCCGGCGCGGTCGAAGAGCAGGCGCCAGTCCTTGAAAAGAATCGCGTAGTAGATCTTCGCGCCGATGATCCCGCCCAGCGCGCCGGCGACGACGATCGACGAGGCCAGTTCCTCATCGATGCCTTGGCGCCGGAACTCCCGCGCCAGCACCCAGCCTCCGATCACGAAGGCGAGGAACATCATCAACCCGAAGGTCGTGATCTCGAAGTTACCGACTTTTATTAGGGTTGGCCACATGCGGCGCGGAGCTTATACCGCGGCCTTCTCCAGGCTGGCCTTCTGATCGGAGATGAAGCGGAACACATCCACCTTCCCGGCCTGATCGAGATGCTGGGAGACCTCGAACAGTTGCACGGACAGCAGTGTGTTCAGCCCTTCATCCAGCACGGCCTTCCGCCGCTCGAACGGCAGCTCGGAGATGTTGGCGATGAGCATGTTCTCGTCGAAGCGGCCGTACTGATCGAAGAACACGCCCGCCCACAGCTCGTCCGTCTCCGCGTTCTGGAGGATGGTCATGAAGATGTCCCGGGCCTGGTCCTCGCCCACCTGCTTCTCCAGCGATTCGAAGAGGCGGCCGAACATGTCGTTGTACGTGGAGATGACTTTGAGCAGCTCCGGCGAGTCCTCGACGTCGAGGAACACCGGGCGGAAGATCTTCTCCTCTTCCTTCACCACCTCGATGAGCCGCGCGCTGAGGAGCTGAAAAAGGATGCGCGCCACCTCGAACTGGGTGAGCTCCGAGCGGCCGGTCAGCTCGCGCACATTCAGCTTTCCGTCGATGTTCTTGTAAACCGCGATCTCCCCGTCATTCAGGTCCAGGCCCGCGAAATCGGGCACGCTGCCGTGGACCTTCGCGAAGACGATGTCGAGGTTCGGGATCTTCTCGAGGATGTGCGCCGACTCGTCGAGGCGGCGGATGCCTTCCATGATCACGCTGGAGGTGTTGATCTGGAGGACGATCCTCTCCTGGGCCAGCTCCTCGTTCGAGTTGTAGAACGCGAACTCGCCGGCCTTCCAGCCGAAGAGCGAGTAGATGATCTCCAGGACCTGGTTCTTGACGCCCCACCAGAGGTCTTTCGGGGAGATGGCGCCCATCTGCACGAGCAGCTTGCCGTGGCGGACCTGCGGGGTGACGCGGCGCTTCGACTCCTCGTACTGCTCGCGCGTGATCTTGCCGTTGCGCAGCAGGAACTGGCCGAGGGAGTGCTCGGGGGAGTTCGAGCTGGCGAAGACGATCTCCCCTTCCTTCCAGTGGATCGTCCGCTCGAGCTCCCCGTTCTGCAGCTGGAGCTTGCCCGTCTCACGGATCATGGCCATGAAACTCAAGACGTCGGGCAACTGAATCTTCTTCAGATCCCCCTGAAGGATGGCTTTATCAGGCATTTCGGACCAGTCGGTCACAACAATGCCATCGGAACCGGGTCGGGGCAAGAAGGATTTCTTGGGGGTTACGGGGTTGCGGGGTTACGAGGTTGCGGGGTTCATTCGGCAGCGCGGCACCACTTCCGCCAGCAGTTCGAGCGCTCGACCGATCTCCGCTTCCGTCGTCATTCGCGAGAGTGAGAATCGGACGGTCGCGCGGGCTTCGTCCGGGGTCAGGCCCATGGCGATGAGCACCGGACTGGGTTCGACGCGCCCTGACGAACACGCCGAGCCGGTCGAGACGGCGACGCCGGCGAGGTCGAGGCCGATGACGATGCCTTCACCGTCGGCATCGGGGAAAGTCACGTTGCTCGTGTTCGGGACGCGGCGGGCGTCGCGGCCGTTGATCGTGCCCGGCACCTGCGACTCGAACCGGTCGCGCAAAGCGGCAACCCGCGAACGCGGCTCGGGATCGGCGGCCAGCGTCGCGGCGACTCCGAATGCTGCCGCGAGGGGCACGTTCTCCGTGCCCGCGCGGCGCCGGCGCTCCTGCGCACCGCCCAGCAGATGCGACGACAGCGGGAGGCCTTTGCGGACGTACAACGCCCCGATGCCTTTCGGCGCATGCATCTTGTGCGCTGAAAGCGACAACGTGTCACAGTGGATCGACGCGACATCGACGTCGATCTTCCCCGCAGCCTGTACGGCATCGACATGAAAGTGAATGCCACGGCTGCGACAGGCGGCGCCGATCTCCTGGACCGGCTGCACGACGCCGGTCTCGTTGTTGGCCATCATCACCGCGACCAGCGCCGTGTTCTCGCGCAACGCCGCGATGACGTCCGACGCCGCGACGTCGCCGCGCCGTGAAGGCAGGATGCGCGTGACCTCGCAGCCTCGCTTCTCCAGCTCGCGAACAGGCTCAGCAACAGAGGGATGCTCGATGGCCGTTGTCACGATGTGGAAACCATGACCCGCGGTGGACGCTCCAAAAATGGATGCGTTGTTAGACTCGGTTCCGCCGCTTGTGAACACGATCTCCCGTGCGGTCGCGCCGATCAGACGCGCGACCGCCTCGCGAGCGTCTTCAATGAGGCGGCGGGCAGTCTGGCCTTCTTTATGAATCGAGGACGCATTCCCAAAGACGTCGCGCAGAGACTCTTCCAGAACGAGGAGAACCTCCGGGTGGATCGGCGTCGTGGCGTTGTTGTCGAGATAAATCCGCATCGGTCAGGACACTCATGAAGCGCATCGCGTTGGCTGTCGCAATGACGCTCGCGTACGCGGCGACCATTCTCGGTCAGAACCCGCCCGCCGCGCGCGATCCGAAACAGGACGAGGCAAAGAGCGAGACGCTGCGCAAGCTTTCCCGCCGCGAGCGCAAGGCCCGCATCAGCAAACTGGAGATCCGCTTCCAGGACTTTCTCACCGACGTCGAGCCGATCGCCCCTTCGTCGGAGATCGACGCTTTCCTGGCGCTGGAGAGCGACGCCCAGCGCGACTCGTTCGTCGACGACTTCTGGCGCCGCCGCGAAGCATTGCAGGGCGTCCCGAACCAGTCGTTCCGCGACGTGTACTACCAGCGGCTCGACATCGCCAAGGAGCAGTTCAAGCGGATCAATACCGACCGGGCGAAGATGTTTCTCATTCACGGCCCGCCGGCGAACGTCCTCAGGACCGACTGCCAGCGCCTCCTCCAGCCCTCGGAGATCTGGACGTATCCGGAGATCAAGGGCCTGGGCACGAGCGTGAAGCTGCTCTTCTACAAGCCTCGCAATGAAGCGGAGTACAAGCTCTGGAATCCGCTCGGCGGATCGATGGCCCTCAACGATCTGGTCACCCAGGAAGTGGCCGGGATGGGCGGCGCGGGCGATGCCGCATCGCGACGCACTTCGATTGGCTCGGGCAGTCCGTACAACTACGTCAGCCGCATCCAGCTCGAATGCATCGCCGGCGCCGAGATTTTGAAGGCCCTCACCCAGATGGTGCAGGGGCGCGTCGATCTCCTGAAGGTGTTCGAGCCAACGCGCGGCGAAACCACTGACACCGCGCGCCTGCTGCGGTCCGCGGTCATCACCAATCCCGACGCGCCGAAGCTCACCGCCGACTTCAGCGTCCGCTTTCCCGCCAAGGACGGCAGCCGGACCGACGTGCAGATGATGCTGCTCGTGCCGCGCTCCGAGCTCTCGCCGGCCGAAGTGAACGGCACGGAGATCTACACGATCGACGTCGCCGGCGAGGTGTTGAAGGAAGGGAAGCTCTGGGAGAAGTACCGCTACCGCTTCGACTTCCCCACGGACATGAAAGGCGATCATCTCCCGATCGTGATCGACCGCCTGCTGCGGCCGAACAGCTACACCTCGCGCATCAAGGTCGTCGACGCGAACGGCGGCGCGGAAGTCATCGTCGAGCGCGAGCTGGAAGTGCCGGAGATCTTCGTTCCGGAGTCCGCGGAAGCAATCGCGGAGACGAAAGCCACGGAGGCCAAACCCGTTGAGCCGGTGGCTCAACCGATCGAAGTACCGGTTCGATCCGCGAGCTTGCGCCTCATTCCGCCGCCGGAAGGCATCGTCAGCGGGATCAAGGCCTTCGAGACGCTCATCGAAGGCGACGAGATCAAAGGCGTGGAGTTCTGGCTCGACGGCCGGAAGATCGCCGTCCGCCGCTCCGCCCCTTTCGCCGTCGACCTCGACCTCGGCGAAGTCCCGCAGATGCGCCGCATCCGCGCGGTCGGCATCGACGCGGCCGGTAAGGCCATCGCCGGCGACGACATCCGCGTCAACACCGGCACGGAGCCGTTTCGCGTACGCATCACTTCCCCTCGCATCGCGCCGCATGTCGTCGGACCGACGCGCGTGGAAATGGATGTGAGCGTTCCGGACAGCGAGGAGCTGGCGTCGCTCGAGCTGTACTGGAACGAGCGACGGGTCGCCACGATGTACGACGCGCCGTTCGTGCAGACCATCGACATTCCTTCGACCGACGGCGTCGGCTATCTGCGGGCCGTGGCCACGCTCAAAGGCGACACGCTGCCGCCGATCGAAGACGTGGTCATGATCAACACGCCCGCGTACATGGAGGAGCTCGACGTCCATCTCATCGAGCTCCCGACCACGGTCCTCGTCGGCGGCAAGCCCACCAGCCATCTCACCGAAAAGGACTTCAAGGTCCTCGAGGACGGCAAGCCGGTGACGATCGCGAAGTTCGAGTACGTGAAGAACCTTCCCCTGTCGATCGGCATGGCCGTGGACACGTCGGGCTCGATGCAGTTCCGGATGGAAGAAGCGCAGAAAGCCGGCGCGACGTTCTTCCAGAAGGTGCTGAAGAAAGGCGACAAGGCCTTCCTCCTCGCGTTCGACGAAAAGCCGGAGATGGTGCAGCGCTGGTCGAGCAAGCTCGCCGACATGCACGCCGGCCTGGCGAAGCTGCGCTCGCAGGAAACCACCGCGCTGTACGACGCGATCGTGGAGTCGCTCTACAACTTCCAGAGCGTGCGCGGGCAGAAGGCGCTGGTCCTGATCTCGGACGGCAAGGACACCGCGTCGAAGTACACCTTCGATCAGGCCCTCGAATACGCGCGCCGGGCCGCGGTGCCGATTTACGCGATCGGCGTCGCCATCCGCAGCAACGACCTCGATGTGCGGCAGAAGCTGTCGAAGCTGTGCTCCGAAACGGGCGGAACGGTCTACCACATCGAGCGCGCCGCGGATCTCGATCGGATCTACGACGACATCCAGACCGAGCTCCGCTCCCAATACATCCTCGGCTTCTATCCAACCATCGACGAGAAGAGCAGGAACAAGTGGCGCGAGGTGGACGTGAAGGTGTCGGAAGGCAAGGCCAGGACGCTCAGGGGTTACTACCCATGAAACGCGCGCTTCTTTTCGCACTCGCGCTTCTCACCGCCGCCCCCCTCCTCGCCGACGAGCCGAAGCCGCTCTCGCGCCGCGAGCGGAAAGACAAGGTCGCCGAGCTCAAGGACGCGTATCGCCAGTTCCTGATCGAGGTCGAGCCGATCATCACCACCGCCGAGCGCGATACCTTCCTCCGCCTCGACACCGACCCCCAGCGCGAGACGTTCATCTCCGATTTCTGGCGCCGCCGCGACATCGCCGCCGGCACGACCAACGATTCCTACCGCAAGGAGTACTACGTCCGCCTCGAGGTCGTGAAAAACGACTTCGGCCAGATCTCGTCGGACCGCGGGAAGATGTATCTCGTCCACGGCGAGCCGGCGCAGATCGTCACCGTCACCAATTGCACGAACGTTCTCCAACCCGTTCAGGTCTGGGGATATCCCTATCTGCAGGGCTTCGGCCGCGACGTGCTGATCCTCTTCTACATCCCGCGGAATCAGCGCGATTACAAGTTGTGGCGGCCGATCCACGGCACCGGCATCGACGAGCTTCGTTCCGGCGATCTGATGCGCCGGAGTGCCGACGGTGATGGGGTGTCGTCGCAGGCGATTCTGCGGGACTGCCGCGACGGCGAGTTCATCCTCGCCGCGTTGAACCAGATGAGTCAGAACGAGAGCAAGATTCTGCGGATCTTCGAGCCGCCGCCGATGAACGAGGAGGACGTCGATCGCATCCTCCGCTCGGTCGTGCTGACCGATCCGAAAGCGCCGAAGCTCACCGCGCAGGCAACGGTGGTGTATCCCTCCGGCGACGGAACCAAAACGGATGCGCAGATCCAGATCATCGTTCCCCGCGCACAACTGAAGACGACCACCGCCGGCACCTCCTCGGTCTACACGATCGACGTCGTCGGCGAAGTGCTCCGCGACGAGAAGATGTGGGAGCGCTATCGCTATCGCTTCGATTTCCCCGGCGATATTCAGGACGAGAACCTGCCCATCGTCATCGATCGCATGCTCCGCCCGGCGACGT
Organism: uncultured Acidobacteriota bacterium; assembly: GCA_963822445.1. GTDB lineage: Bacteria > Acidobacteriota > Thermoanaerobaculia > Gp7-AA8 > Gp7-AA8 > QHVT01. The sequence continues at coordinate 1,125,373 of CAWGHO010000001.1, forward strand.
ACAAGTCGCGGGTGAAGCTCACCGATCCGGTGACCGGCGCGCAGATCGTCCTGGAGAACGATCTCGTCGTTCCGGAAGTGGCGAAGGCCCAGACCGCCGAAGGCACGACGCTGAAGACCATCGCCGAGGATCTGCAGTCGACGCGGGCCACGCTGAAGATCATGCCCATCAACGAGGGGGTCGTCAGCGGCCTGCAGACCATCAACACGATGATCAGCGGCAGCGGCATCAAGGCCGTCGAGTTCTGGCTCGATGGAAAGAAAGTCGCCACACGACGCGCGCCGCCGTACACGCTCGATCTCGACTTCGGCACAGTTCCGAGAGCACGCCGCATCCGCGTCGTCGCGCTCGACGCGCATGATCAGCTCATCACCGGCGACGAAGTCGTGGTCAACACCGGGAACGATCCGTTCCGCGTCCGCATCGTCTCGCCGCGTGTTGCGCCGAAACTCAGCGGACCGACCCGCGTCGAGGTGGAAGTCCGCGTTCCGGACGGCAAGCAGCTCGGAGCGGTCGAGCTGTACTGGAACGAGCAGCGCGTGGCCACGATGTACGACCCGCCATTCGTGCAGACCGTGCACATTCCGTCGAAGGATGGCGTCGGCTACCTCCGCGCCGTGGCGATGCTGAAGGAAGAAGGCGTCGATCCGAGCGAGGACGTGGTCCTGGTCAATGCGCCCGACTACATGGAGACAGTGAACGTCCATCTGGTCGAGCTGCCGACGACGGTGCTGCGCGACGGCAAGCCGGTGCAGGGTCTGACCGAAACGGCCTTCAAGGTGCTCGACGAAGGGCAGCCGGTGAAGATCTCGAAGTTCGAGCATGTGAAAGACCTTTCGCTCTCCATCGGCATGGCCGTCGACACCTCGGGCTCGATGGAAGACAAGATGGCCGAAGCCCGGAACGCCGGCGCGGCGTTCTTCCAGAATGTGTTGCGGAAGACGGACAAGGCGTTCGTGGTCGCGTTCGATTCACAGCCGCACCTGGTGCAGAAGTGGTCGAACGACATGTCGCAGATCCACTCCGGTCTGGCCAAGCTTCGCCCCGAGCAATCGACGGCTCTGTTCGACGCGATCGTCTACTCGCTCTACAACTTCCAGGGCGTGAAGGGGCAGAAAGCGCTGGTGCTTCTGACGGACGGCCGCGACACCGCCTCGAAATTCACCTTCCAGCAGGCCCTCGAGTACGCGCAGCGCGCCGCGGTGCCGATTTACGCGATCGCTCTCGGCATCCGCACGGCGGATCTCGATGCGCGCTCGAAGCTCAACAAGATCACCGCGGAGACCGGCGGCTCGGTGTACTACATCGAGACCGCCGACCAGTTGCAGAAGATCTACGACGACATCCAGAACGAGCTCCGCTCGCAGTACGTGCTGGGTTTCTACCCCGCGCCGGAAGTGAAAGCGGGCAGCAACTGGCGGCAGGTGACGGTGCAGGTGGCCGAGGGGAAGGCGAAGACGATTCGGGGGTACTTCCCCTAACTCGCACCTGCTTTTCGTTCCTGAGCCGCTTTTTCCCGTTCCGCGGCCCGCTCCTCGCGACGCCGGTTCGCATCTTCCTTCAGACGCAGAGCAATGGCACGGCCGGTATCGGTCGTGGCCAATCCGCCTTCCGCCGTCTCGCGCAGGCCGCGCGGCAGTGATCGTCCGATGCGCACCATCGCTTCGACGATTTCGTCCATCGGAATGACTGACTCCACGCCCGCCAGCGCGAGCTGAGCGGCGGTAAGTCCGTGCACGGCGAACAGCGCATTGCGTTTGACGCACGGCACTTCGACGAGGCCGCCGACCGGGTCGCAGACCAGGCCGAGGGTGTTCTTGAGGGCCATGGCCGCGGCGTGGATCGCTTGTTTCGTGTTGCCGCCCATCATGTAGGCGACGCCTGCGGCGCCCATCGCCGAGGCGACGCCGACTTCGTTCTGGCAGCCGCCCGCGGCGCCGGAGATGTTCGCGGAGAGGGCAATGATCGATCCGACTCCACCGGCGACGACGAGTGCGCGAACGGTCTTTTCCGGATCGACGTGGCGCTCTTCCTCGAGCGCGAGCAGCATCCCGGGAACGACTCCGCCCGCCCCCGCCGTCGGCGCGGCTACGATGACGCCCATGCGGGAGTTCTCTCCCATCACCGCCAGCGCGTAAATCTCGGCTTTCACGGTGAGCGGATCGAGAAAAACCCGCCCTTCGACCAGAGCCTGATGCAGGAGCCGCGCTTCATTGCCGACCAGCCGCCCCATCGACTCGCCGCCGCTCTGCGTTCCGCGCTCCACACAGTCGCGCATGACCGCCCGGCGTTTGCGGAGCGCCTCCACGATCTGCTCGCCAGGAATCGCATGCTCCTGCTCGTCGGCCTCGAGGAAGACGTCGGCGAGGTCACGGTCAGCGGCGAGTTGTTCGAGTTGTTTGAAGGATTCGATCATCGGTTTCTCAAGTTTATCCCGCGCGAAGACGCGGGATCTCTACGTGCACGAACGAGCGCCGTGCAACAGGCTATTTCGTCGCGGTATGACCGGGAGATCCCGCGTCTGCGCGCGGGATAAACTGGAGAACCTCACGGAATCCGATCCAGATACCGCGCGTCCGCCACATCCTCCATCGAGCAGACCCGCTTCAGCGCGGCGTCGGAGATCGGGGAGTCGACGTCGATCTGCATGAAGGCGTCCTTGCCCCGCTGTTTGCGCGAGCAGTAAAGCGAGGCGATGTTGATGCCTTCCTCGGCGATGATCTTCGTGACCTCGGAGATCATCCCCGGGCGGTCGCGGTAGAACAGCAGCAGCGTCGGCGAATCGCCTTTGAAACGGGTCTGGAAGCCGTTGATCTTGAAGACCTCGATCACTCCGCCGCCGATCGACGAGCCCATGATCTCCGCCTCGCGGTTCGGGCCTTTGATCTCGATGCGCACCGTGTTCGGGTGCACTTCGCCGAGGTCCTCGTCGGAAAAGGTGATGTTGACGTCCATCTGCTCGGCGATGCGGATCGCCTCGGGGATCCGGGGGTCGTCGACATTCAGGCCGATCGAGCCGCCGACCAGGGCGAAGTCCGATCCATGGCCGCGATAGGTCGCGGCGAGCGGCGGATGGAGGAAAAAGTGAACGTCCACCGGGTCTTCGTTGAGGATCTCCCGGGCCACCCGGCCCAGGCGCGCGGTCCCCGCGGTATGGGAGCTCGACGGTCCCACCATCACCGGTCCCATGACGTCCAGAATGCTCACTTTTCGATCGTGTCGAACGGCCATTTGCGCAGTCTAATCCCCGTCCCTTTACACGTACTGCAACAAGCTTCTACACTCCCAGCCCGTCCATGTCCCCACGGCCGCTCATCCTCGTCGTCGATGACGATGTTCCGATTCTGGTGCTCATGCGCAATCTTTTGCGCGAGTTCGGATTCGACGCGCTGACCGCCGGCAGCGGTCCGGAGGCCATCGAGCAGGCCCGTGCGCACAATCCGAGCCTGATCCTGCTCGACCGCAACATGCCCGGCATGAGCGGCGACGAAGTCCTCAAGGAACTGCGCTCGGATGGCGGGTCGGGCGTGCCCGTGCTCATCCTCAGCGGCGAGCCGATCGAGCCGGATGAGGTCAAGCGCATCGGCGCGACCGCGGCGGTGCTCAAGCCCTTCGACGTGCCCGCCCTCGTGCAGACGATCCGCTCGTACACCGCACCGTCGTCCTGACACCAGTTTTGCTACAGTCCCGCCTCGCCATGATTCACACCGACGCGCGCTCTCTCTCCGACGCCTCCATCGACGATCTCGCCTACACGGCGGTCTTCAGCAGCAACGCCGAAGCGAAGGCCGAGGCTCGAAAGCAGATCCATCTTCGGGCGCGGCAGGCCGGCGCCGTCTCTTCCTCGATCTACCCGCTCTACCAGGCCCTCGGCCGCAACGAGATCGCCCAGAAATTCACGGTTCCCGCGTTCAACATCCGCGCGCTGACTTACGACGTCGCCCGCGCCCTCTTCCGCGCGGCCATGCGCCACAAAGTCGGGCCGTTCATCTTCGAGATCGCCCGTTCCGAGATCGGCTACACCGAGCAGCGCCCCGGCGAGTACGCGGCGTGCGTTCTCGCGGCCGCGCTGGCCGAGGGATACAAAGGACCGGTCTTCATCCAGGGAGATCACTTCCAGGCCAGCGCGAAGAAGTGGGCCACCGAAGATGGGAAAAAGTCGGAGGTCAAGGCCCTCGAGTCGCTGATCGACGAGGCCATCGCCGCGGAGTTCTACAACATCGACATCGACACCTCGACGCTGGTCGATCTCGACTTCCCCACGCGCGACGAACAGCAGCGCGAGAACTACACCTACACCGCGCACTTCACGAAGTACATCCGCGAACGGCAGCCGAAAGGCATCCACATTTCCATCGGCGGCGAGATCGGCGAAGTCGGCAAGTACAACACCCAGCCGGACGAGGTCCGCGCGTACATCGACGGCGTGAAGCGCGCCCTCGGCGGCGACCCGGGCATGGCCAAGATCTCCGTGCAGACCGGGACGTCGCACGGCGGCGTTCCGATGGCCGATGGCTCGATTGCCGAGGCAAAGATCGATTTCGCGGTGCTGCGCGAGACCACGAGAATCTGCCGCACCGAGTACGCCATCGCCGGCTCAGTGCAGCATGGCGCGTCGACCTTGCCCGAGGAAGTGTTCAACCGCTTCCCGGAGAACGACGCGGTGGAGATCCATCTCGCGACCGGGTTCCAGAACATGATCCTCGACGCGGAGACGCTCCCCGCGGAGATGAAGCAGGAGATCCGCGAGTTCTGCTTCGCCAACTGCGCCGACGAGCGCAAAGAGGGTGAGACCGACGAGCAGTTCGTCTACAAGACCCGCAAAAAGGCGATCGGCCCGTTCAAACAGCGGATGTGGGAACTGCCCGATTCAGCGAAGCAGCCGATCATCGACGCCATCGAGAAGAAGTTCGAGTTCCTGATGGACAAGCTCGGCGTCTACGACACGCGGAACCTGATCACGAAGTACGTGCCGGTCACGAGCACTGAGCTTCCCGAGTACGCGGCCGCGTCTGCAGAGCTGACGGCGGCTGCGCTCGTCGATCCGAATGAAGGGGAGTAGCGGCCACGGTATTGCGGCGGCGCTCGATCTCCACCCGATTCCGTCCGTTCGCTTTGGCGCGGTAGAGAGCCTGATCGGCGGCGCGGTACAGATCGTCCGCGTTCCCGACGTTGAAGTGCGGAACGCTGGCGAGGCCGATGCTGACCGTGACCTGGTGCTCCTGCGCGCCCATCGGAATCAGCGCGGTCGCGATCGTGGCGCGCAGCTTCTCGGCGAACTGCAACCCTTCGAATAAGGCCGTCTCCGGGAGCAGCACGGCGAACTCCTCGCCGCCGACGCGCGCGGCGTAATCAGTCTGGCGCGAGTGGGCAGCGATGAGCTCCGCGACGCCGCGCAGGATGGCGTCGCCGGCGTCGTGGCCGAAGTTGTCGTTCACGGCCTTGAAGTGATCGACGTCGATGACCGCCAGCGAAAGCGGCCGGTCGTAGCGGCGGGCATGGGCGAGCGCGGCCGGAAGATGCTCGTCGAAGGCGCGCCGGTTCCGGAGCGAAGTCAGCGCGTCGGTCATCGACAGCTCCTGAAGCTGCTTCTGCAAGGCCACGATGCGAGCGCCGGCGCGGATCCGCGCTTCGAGCTCGTCGAGCTTGAAGGGCTTGGTCACGTAGTCATCGGCTCCGCGCGCGAATCCGTCGAGCTTCGATTCATCGCGGTCGTCGCCGGTGAGAACGATCAGGTACGAGTGCGGTTTGGCGGACCGGAGCTCGGCGCAGAGGTCGAGGCCGTCGCCGTCCGGAAGATGGCGATCGAGCAGCGCAATGTCCCAGTCTTCGATTTCGCGCGCGGCGGCCAGCGTCGTGGCCGGCCGCACGAGGTAGCCGGACCGCTCGAGACGACGGGAGAGCATGAGGACGACCGTGCGGTCATCCTCGACGAGGAGGATCTTTGTTGGGCTCAAGTGCTACAAATAACAATGCTTACCGTCCTGAATTCCGGATGTTCTGTCGGCGAAGGAGGGCAGAATCGGCGGCGAAAACGAGCCCAGCCGCAGACGTTTGAATTTGCTAGGTAGGCATCCGCCTCTCTGCGATAATCGCCGCTCCCAAAACCGCCCCTTCCCACGCCAGGAGATTCCTAATGCACCGTTCCGCGTCGATTTTGCGCACGCTTGCGCTGTTTGCCGTTCTCGCCGTTGCCTCCGTCGCACAGGCGGTCTCGACCACCATGGTGATCAGTCAGTTTCAGGTCGCGGGAGGTACGGCCGCGGACGAGTTCGTCGAGCTGCACAACGTCAGCGGCAGCCCGATCGATCTGAACGGCTACCGGGTCGTCTACCGCTCGGCGGCCGGCGTCAGCGATGTCGCGGTGATCAACTGGACGACGACCACAACCGTCCCCGCCGGTGGCTACTACCTGATCGTGCACGCCACCGGGTACGACAACGGCGTGACGGTTCCGGGCGACATCACGTTCCCCGGCGGCGGTACGGGCACGTTTGCGGCGGCCGGAGGCGGCTTTGCCTTGCGGCAGGGAGCTGCCAACACCGGCACCATCATCGATTCGGTCGGGTACGGCACGGCCACCAACGCGTTCGTGGAGTCGACCGTTGAGCCGGCGCCGGCGGCGAACCAGAGCGCCGCGCGGCTGAATAGCGGCTGCACGGATACCGACAACAATGCGAATGATTTCGCGGTCCTCAATCCGGCCGTGCCGCGCAACTCCGGCACGACGGCGTTCCTCTGCGCGCCGCCGCTTCCCAGCCTGACGATCGACAACGTCGGCGTCACAGAAGGGAACGCCGGCACGGTCGCGGCGATATTCACCGTGCAACTGAGCGCGCCGGCCGGTCCCGGCGGTGTGACGTTCGACATCGCCACCGCGGACGGCACGGCCACCATCGCTGACAACGACTACGTCACCAAGTCGCTGACTGGAGAGACGATCGCCGCTGGCAACAACAGCTACTCATTCACGGTCGACGTGAACGGCGACGTCGCCATCGAGAACACCGAGACCTTCTTCGTGAACGTCACCAACGTCGTCGGCGCGACCGTCGGCGACGGCCAGGGCCAGGGCACGATCACCAACGACGACTCGCCCACCCTCTCCATCGACGACGTCTCCCTGAACGAGACCGATGCCGGCACGACCACCTTCACCTTCACGGTCTCGCTCTCGCAGGCGGCCGGCGCGGGCGGGGTCACGTTCGACGTCGCCACCGCGGACGGCACGGCCACGGCCGGCACCGACTACGTCGAGATCACCACCACTCCGATGACCATCACCGTGGGCAACACGTCCGCGGTCGTCAACGTCACGGTCAACGGCGACACGACCTTCGAGCCGGGCGAGACGTTCCTGGTCAACATCACCAACGTCACCGGCGCGACGGTCAACGACGGCCAGGGCCAGGGAACGATCGTCAACGACGACATCAGCGTTTCCATCAACAGCGTTTCGAAAGCCGAAGGAAACGCCGGTACGACGATCTACAACTTCGTCGTCACCTTCAGCGAAGCACCTGGAGCCCGGACCGTCACCTTCGACATCGCCACCGCCGACGTGACCGCCACCGCGGGCACAGACTATGTCGCCAACGCCGCGACCGGAGTCAGCCTCACCGGCGCCACCACCACCTACGCCTTCGACGTCACTGCCAACGGCGACGGCACATTCGAGCCGACGGAGACGTTCGCCGTAAACGTCACCAACATCACCGGCGGCAGCGCCCCTGACGGCACCACCAGCACCAGCGGCACCGGCACGATCACCAACGACGACGCCGCGCCCACCTTCGCCATCGACGACGTGAAGGTCATCGAGGGCAACGCCGGCACGAGCCTGATGACCTTCACGGTCACGCTCGCCAGCGCATCGACCAACCCCTCGTCGGTCGACTACCTCACCTCCGACATCAGCGCGACCGTGGCCGACAGCGACTACGTCACCGCGAGCGGCACGCTCAACTTCGCCGCGGGAGACGTCTCCGAAACGTTCACCGTCACGATCAACGGCGACACCAACATCGAGGGCGACGAGGACTTCCTGGTCACGCTCTCGAACCCGGTCGGCGCCACGATCGCGGACAGCACGGGCCTCGGCGTGATCGGCATCGACGACGCGTTCAGCATCGCTGCCGTCAATACGCCTTTCACCCAGAACTTCGATGTCCTCTCGGCCGATGACACGGCCGGCGTCCGCGCCGCCACCACGCCCGCCGCCTGGACGTTCGACGAGAACGGCACCGGCGTGAACGTGACCTACCGCCCGAGCGACGGCTCTTCCAACACCGGCAATGCCGGCGACACCTACAGCCTCGGCAGCACCGGCTCGTCCGACCGCGCATTCGGCGCGCTCGCCAGCAACGCCGTGCAGGCCACCCTCGGCGGCTACTTCCGCAACGACACCGGCGAAACCATCACCACCCTCTCCATCGCCTACACCGGCGAGCAGTGGCGTCTCGGCACCGCCGACGCGATCGCCGACCGCCTCGACTTCGCGTACAGCACCGACGCAACGACGCTCGACAGCGGGACGTGGACCGAGGTCAATTCGCTCGACTTCACCAGCCCCACCGCGACGCCCGCGGGTCCGCTCGATGGCAACGCCGTCGCCAATCGCACCCCCGTCGGTTACACGATCGCCGGCCTGTCGCTCGCCCCGGGCGCGACGATCTGGCTGCGCTGGGTCGATCCGAACATCAGCGGCAACGACGACTCCCTCGGCATCGACGACTTCTCGATCATCGCCAACATCGCCGGCGGCGTGCTGACCATCGACGACGTCACCCTCGTCGAAGGCGACGGCGTGGGCACCGTCAACTTCGTCTTCACGGTCTCCCTCACCCAGCCCGCGGGTCCCGGCGGCGTCAGCTTCGACATCACCACCGCCGACAACACCGCCACGGCGGGATCGGATTACGTCACCAACACCCTGACCGGCCAGGTCATCCCCGAGGGACAGAGCACCTACCAGTTCACGGTCGTGGTGAACAGCGATGACACGGAGGAGCCCAGCGAGACCTTCTTCGTCAACGTCACCAACGTCGGAGGGGCGACGCTCAGCGACGGCCAGGGCATCGGCACGATCGCCAGCGACGACTTCACCTTCACCCGCATTCACACGATCCAGGGCAGCGGCCTGCAGTCGCCGCTCAACGGCTCCACCGTCACCGTCGAAGGCATCGTCACCGGCATCAAGTCCGGCGGCAGCGGCGGCTTCTTCGTGCAGGAACAGGTCGCCGACTACGACGTCGACCCGCTCACTTCCGAAGGCATCTTCGTCTTCACCGGCGGCTCGAATCCGCCGTCCGTCGTGATCGGCAACCTCGTCGCCGTCACCGGCACGGTCAGCGAGTTCCCCTCCTCGGCGAACCCGCACACGGTCACCGAGCTCGCGGGCACGGTCTCCGTCGACCTGCTTTCCGGCGTGCAGCAACCGCTTCCCGCCGCGGTCGTGCTCACGACTGCCGACGGCGCGCCGAGCAGCAATCTTTCGCAGTACGAGGCCTACGAAGGCATGCGCGTCTCCGCGACACTCACCGTCGTCGCGCCGACCGACGGCTCCATCGACGAGAACGACGCCACCTCGAGCAGCAACGGCGTCTTCTACGGCGTGATCGCCGGCAACCCGCGGCCGTTCCGCGAGCCGGGCATCGAGCAGACCTACACCATTCCGCCGGAGGCCGCCTGCGCGGCCTGCATCGACCGCTTCGACGAGAACCCGGAGAAGATCCGCGTCGACAGCGACAACCAGCCCGGCGCCACGCAGCTCAACGTCGTCGCCGGCCAGACCGTCTCGAACCTGGTCGGACCGCTGGACTACGGGTTCTTCGAATACACGCTGCTGCCCGAGGCCGAGACGGTGCCGATCGTCTCCGGCGACAGCACCGCCGACCCGGTTCCGACGCCGCTCCTGACCGAGCTGACGGTTGCCGGCTTCAACCTGTTCCACTTCTTCGACAACGCCGATGATCCGGACGTCAGCGACGTCGTCCTGACCGTGACCGCGTACAACAACCGGTTGAACAAGGCCTCGCTGGCCATCCGCAACATCCTTCAGACGCCGGACGTGATCGGCGTGATCGAAGTCGACAACGTCAACACGCTGCAGGCACTGGCCACCAAGATCAACACCGACACTGCCGGCGTCACGAACTACTTCGCCTACCTCGAGGAAGGAAACGACGTCGGCGGCATCGATGTCGGCTTCCTCGTCGATCTGAACCGCGTGACCGTGCAGGCTGTCACCCAGATCGGCAAGGACACGACCTGGATCAATCCGCACACCGGCCTGCAGGATTCGTCGGAGCTGAACGACCGGCCGTCGCTGGTCCTGGAAGCTTCCATCGTCCGCCCCGACCTCACGCAGTACGAGTTCGTGGTCATCGTGAACCACCTCCGCTCGCTCATCGGCATCGAAGAGGACAGTTCCGGCGGCCGCCGCGTCCGCGCGAAACGCGCCGCGCAGGCCGAGTTCCTGGCCAGCTACGTTCAGGGCCGTCAGGTCGCCGATCCGACCGAGCGGATCATCCTCGTCGGCGACTTCAACGCCTTCGAAGTGAACGACGGCTTCGTCGACGTCATGGGCACGATCAAGGGATCGCCCGCTCCCGCGACCGAGGTCGTCGAGCCGACCGACGATCTGGTGAACCCCAATCTGACCAACCTCATCGAGACGTTGCCTGCCGATCAGCGCTACACCTACGTTTTCGACGGCAACGCTCAGGCAATCGATCACGCGCTCGTGAACGCGGCCATGCTGCCTTCGGTCTCGCAGTTCGTCGTCGCGCACCTCGACGCCGACTTCCCGGTCATCTTCTACGGCGATTCCGCCCGTCCGGAGCGGCTCGCCGATCACGACGCGACGGTTTCGTACTTCGACCTCACCCCGCTGCCGCAGATCTCCATCGGCGATACCTCGGTGACGGAAGGCCAGTCGGGCACGACCGTGATGACTTTCACCGTCACGCTCAGCGACCCGGCGGCCACGACGGTGACCGTCGACTACACCACCGCGAACGGTACGGCCACGGCCGGCTCCGATTACACCGCGGAGAGCGGCACGGTGACGTTCGTGCCCGGCGACCAGTCCGAGACCATCACCATCGACGTGAGCGGCGACCTGCTGCTCGAGACCGACGAGACTCTCACCGTCACGCTGAGCAACGCATCCGTCACGGCGATGATCAACGACGGCACGGCCACGGGCACGATCCTCAACGATGACGTCCCGTCGGGCATCTCCATCGCGGACAACTCCGTCGCTGAAGGCAACTCCGGCACGACCCCGTTGACGTTCACCGTCACGCTGGCCAACCCGGTTCCGCAGACGGTGACGGTCGACTACACGACGTCGAACGGCACGGCCACGGCCGGCTCGGATTACGTCGCCGAGAGCGGCACGATCACCTTCCTGGCGAACGATCAGTCCGAGACCATCACCATCGACGTGAACGGCGACCTGCTCCTCGAGAGCGACGAGACGTTCACCATCACGTTGAGCAACCCCTCCCCCACGGCCACGCTCACCGACGGATCGGCCACCGGAACCATCACCAATGACGACGTGGCCTCGGGCATCGTCATCGGCGACGTCTCCCAGGCCGAAGGCAATGCCGGCACGACCGCGATGACGTTCACCGTCACCCTGGCCAACCCGGTTCCGGAGCCGGTGGTCCTCAACTACACGACCTCCAACGGAACGGCCATCGCCGGAACGGACTACGTTGCGGAAAGCGGCACCATCACCTTCGTCGCGAACGACCAGTCCGAGACGATCACTATCGACATCAACGGCGACACCGATTTCGAAGCCGATGAGACCTTCACGGTGACGCTGAGCAATGCGCCGCCGACCACGGTCATCAACGACGGCACGGCCACCGGCACGATCCTCAACGATGACGTGCCCTCGGGCATGTTCATCAGCGACTCCTCGGCCACGGAGACCAATGCCGGAACGACGACGATGACCTTCACCGTTTCGCTGGCAAACCCGGTCGGCTCGACGGTGACCGTGGACTACACGACGTCGGACGGAACGGCCACCGCCGGTTCGGATTACGTCGCCCAGAGCGGCACGCTGACGTTCGTGGCCGGCGACCAGTCGGAGCAGATCGTGATCACCGTCAACGGCGACGTGATGTTCGAGGCCGACGAGACGTTCACCGTCACGCTCTCCAACGCCACGGCGACGACCACGATCAGCGACGCGACCGCAACCGGCACGATCATCAACGACGACGGAGCCGTTGCCGATCTCACGCTGACCATGTCCAGCTCTCCGGCCAATCCCGCACCAGGCACCAACGTGACCTACACGCTGGTGGTGACGAACAACGGCCCGCAGCCGGCGACGGGCGTGGTCGTGACGGACGACCTGCCGGACGGCATGGCCTTCGTCTCCGCCAACACCACCCAGGGCACGTGCACGGGCACGGATCCCGTGCAGTGCAACGTCGGAATCCTCGGCGTCGGCCAGTCAGCGACGATCACGATCGTGGCGCAGCTCCCCTCCAACCCGGGCGGCGCTTACGTCAACACAGCCACCGCGGACGCCAACGAGAACGACACCACCGCGGCCGCCGCGACCGTAACGATCACCTTCCCCTCACACGGCGAGGCGCACATCCCGACGCTGTCGGAGTGGATGCTGATCATGCTGGCGCTGATGCTCGCCGCGCTGGCAGCCGCGAAGTTGAAGATGTAGAACTGGTTGTCGGGTTGTCAGGTAGTCGGGTTGTCGGGTTTTCACCTGACAACCTGACAACCCTGACAACCCGGCAACCCCTACTCCGGCCGCACGATCCCCAGCGCGGTCATCTTCTCGTGCAGGTAGGTCCGCTGGATGTCCAGCAGTTGCGCGGCCTTGCTCACGTTCCAGTTCGTGCGGCGCAGCACGGCCTCGATGTACTCCTTCTCGCACTGCGCCTTGAAATCGCGCAGGGCCATCACCGAGGCGGTGTCCGAGACGCGGACGATGCCGTGCTCGGCGAGTCCCTGGCCGGTGATGATGGCCGTCGGAAGCTGCTCGACGGTCAGCGGATCGATCCCGAATACCGATAACCGTTCGGCCAGATTGCGCAGCTCGCGCACGTTGCCCGGCCATTCGTACGCGCTCAGCGCGTCGTAAACCTCGCGCTCGACCGACAGCGGCACGCGCTGGTTCTTCGCGCAGAACTGCTGCAGGAACGTGGTGAAGAGCAGCGGTACATCCTCGCGGCGCTCGCGCAGCGGCGGAACGTCGATCGGTACCGGGGACAGACGGAAGAAGAGGTCGTCGCGAAACTTCCCTTCCTTCGCGAGCGATTGGAGATCGCGATGCGTCGCCGCAATCACGCGCACGTTGACCGCGCGATCCTGCGTCTCGCCGATCCGCCGCGACCGCCCATCCTCGAGCACGCGCAGCAATCGCGATTGAAGAGCCGGTTCCATGTCGCCGATCTCGTCGAGAAACAGCGTCCCGCCGTCGGCCTCCTCGAACAAGCCGCGCTTGGCCGTTTTCGCATCGGTGAACGCGCCGCGGGCATGGCCGAACAGCTCATCCTCGATCAGATGCGAGGGAATGGCCGCGCAATTGAGCTTGATGAACGGCTTCGACGATCGCCGCGACAATCGATGCAGCGCGTTGGCGACGAGCTCTTTCCCCGTCCCGCTCTCCCCCCGAATCAGCACGCGCGCCTCGGTCGGCGCGACTTTCTCGATCGCCGCGCGCAAGGCCTGCATCGACTCGGCATTGCCAACCAGCTGCTGATCGCGCGACCGCAGCTCGCCCACCTGCCGCCGCAGTGCCGAAGCTTCGAGGCAGTTGCGAACGGACTTCATCAGCCTCTCGCGGCTGAAGGGCTTGTCGATGAAGTCGTGGACGCCGAGGCGGATCGCTTCGACGGTCTCGGCCATCGAGGCCTCGCCGGAGATCACGATCGCCGGCGGCATGGCGTCGCCCATCACCCGCACCAGGTCGATGCCGCTCATGCCCGGCAACCGGACGTCGACCATGGCCATGTCCGGCTGCACCTGCCGCGCGTCGCGCAGATACGCGAGCGCATCCTCGGCCGCACGAAATCCGACGACGCCGTAGCCTTCCTCGCGGAGGCGGAGCGTCGTGTTCGCGGCGATCTTTTCGTCGTCTTCGACCAGGAGGATCAGCTGCACGGCGTATCTCCGAAGGCCGGCGGGGACGCCGGCGCAACAGCCGGCGGGACGCCGGCGCTCCGAAAGGCGCTGGAGCGCCGGCGTCCTCGCCGGCTGGTCCGCCGGCGTCCCGCCGGCCTCAGCATGCGCTGTCTCCAAACACCAGCCGGAACGCCGTCCCGTTTTCCGTGCTCTCGACGAGCACCAGATCGCCGCCGTGATCGAGCATCACTTTGCGGGAGATCGACAATCCAAGTCCCATTCCCTCTCCGATCTTGCGCGTGGTCACGTACGGATCGAACACGCGGCCGCGCAGCGATCGCGGAATGCCGCCGCCGTCATCGAGCACTTCCAGCGTGACCCGCGCGCCGCGCACGATCGCGAATGCGACGCGACGCGCACCGGCCTTCGCGCTGTTCGTGCAGAGATTCACCAGCACCTGGCGAATCATGTCCCGATCGGCGCAGACGACGCCGTCGCTTCCGCCGTCGTAAAGCTCGACACCGGGCCACGCGCCGGCGAACGTCGCGCAGAACTCCTCGACCAGCTGGCCGAGGGACTCGCGGCGCAGAACCGGTTTCGCGAGACCGGCAAACGACGAGAACTCCCGCGTGAACCGCGCCAGCCGCTCCAACTCCTCGGACACACTCTCCTGCGCGTGCATCAACTCCTCACCGCCGACGCCGCTACGGGCGAGATCGGCGAAGCGATCGAGCTCGAGGCGCGCCGCGGTCAGCGGCCCCTTGATCTCGTGCGCGTGTCGCCGCGCGCTTTCCTGCAGTGCGCTCACGCGATCGAGATACTCGCGGCGCGCGCGTTCCTGCGAGCGGCGATAACGGACCCAGACGATCGCGCCGGCCAGCACCCCGGTCACCGCGAAGACGGCGATCAGCGCGAGCTCGAAGCGCTGCAGCATGGCCTCACGATTCATCCGGATCACTTCGATGCGATGGAGCAGGGTCTGCGTCGATTCGAAACGGCGGCGATACTCGTCGGCGCGCTCCGGATCGA
Organism: uncultured Acidobacteriota bacterium; assembly: GCA_963822445.1. Taxonomy (GTDB): domain Bacteria; phylum Acidobacteriota; class Thermoanaerobaculia; order Gp7-AA8; family Gp7-AA8; genus QHVT01. Next base: position 1,140,517 of record CAWGHO010000001.1, read on the forward strand.
GACGGCGAAGCTTCTTCTGATCCTCCATTGACTGCGTCAGCGCGTCGCGCACTTCCGGGCGCAGGGCCACGTCGAGCCAGACGCTGGAGATCTGATGCAGCACCAGCCAGAACATCGCCGTCATCGCGGCGATCGTCACCAGGAGAAGCAGCGCCGAACGGCCGCGTGTCACCTGGCTTCCACCCTCACGTCCCAGCGCCAGCGGATGATCGGCTTCGCGCTGAGCGTCGTCCCGATCAACACGTCGACCAGCCCCTCTCCGGACGGCCGCGCCGCGCCGCCGCCCTTGGCAATCCATTGCCGAGCATCCTCCTCCTCGGACGCCGAGAACGGCAGGACGCTGAGATCGACCTGCAGCGGCATGGTTGCCGCGGCATTGGCGAAGATGCGCACCGGCACACGCCACCATTTCTCCAGCGCGTCGATCGACGTCAGCTTCTGGCGATCCTCGCGGCGGTCGAACTCGACCTTCCGCACGTGCCAGACCTCGTCCCAGAGGTCATAGCGGATCTCGATGCGCGCGCCGGTGATGCGCTCGCGCTGCCGCGCGGCGACGACGAAGGTCGTGGTGAGCCCGGTGGCGAGCTGCTTTCTGACGGTCGGTGACTTCAAGACAGACACGGGCAGTGTCGCGGCCACAACGCCGCCAGCCTGCACGGAAAACGAGGGCGGTTGCTGGGCGCGCACGGCAAGCACCGCCAGAAAGAGAAACGAGGCGACGAGGACGCCCCGGCTCACCATGCGTAACCCACTCCGAGGCGGACGTTCCCCCAGGAGCTCTGCCGCAGCCAGCTGATCGACGTCCGCAAGGACTGATCGCTCTCGCTGAGGATCTGGTAATCCTCCCGATACTCCTGGCGGCCGCGCACGCGCAGCTCCAGCTCGATGCGCGAGTCCCCTCCCTGCGCGCGCCGCTCCGGAGTCCACAGGCTCCGCGAAATGGTCGCCTGTCCGCCGGCGAACGCCGCGCTGCGCGTTTCATCGAGGAGGAAATCGTCCTTCGTACGCTGGTCGAATTGCGCGACGCCGACTTCCAGCCCTCCCGATACCGAGGTGCGGTCGGAGAGCTCGAAATACTGGACGGCCGTGGCCTGAATGCCGAAGGTCGTCCTGTGAATCGGGTTGACGTCGACCGCCACTCCGCCTGCGCCGTCCGCCCTGAGCACCACCGAGATGTCGTCGCGCCAGGAGACCACCGGCGCGATCGACAGCAGCGTCCCGTTCGTCGGGAAAAAGGGATGGTTGGTCGTGTTGTACGACCAGGTTGCGCGCGCCATGCGCTGCGTCCGGTTCTCATCCACCCGCCTGCCCGAGAAGGTGTAGTCGTACTCGGTCACGTTTTCGTCGTACTCGGCGGTGACGGTCTGATTGAGGGACAAGGGCATGCCCACGACGACCTGCGGGCTGATGCTGTCGCCGTTCGCGTTGTGTTTGATGTTCACCGTCGCGAAGCCGCGCGTTCCGAAGAGGTCGTACTGCGTGTACCCGACAGCGAACGCCGAGTAGCCGGACGTGAACTCGGTGGACTCGCGACCGATGAGCGCGACATGCAGCGCGCCGCGGCGGCCGACGAACCAGCGGTAACCGAGGGCCACGGCGGTGTCGTCGGAGCCGAGCTGGGTGGAGGTCGTGTAGACGCGGACGTGGTCCTCGCCGCTGTAGATCGGGACGAATTCCAGCCGGAAGAAGAACGACCGCGTCTCGATGATGTTGATGATCAGCAGATAGCGGCCGCGCTCACTCCCCCGCTCCAGGGCAAAGTCTGCGGCCAGGAGGAACGGCAGCCGGGCGAGGCGGGTCGAGGCGTCGCGCAGGTCCGACTCCGAATACTCGCCCCCTTCGCGCAACCGCGATTCCGCGATCACGACTTCCGGCGAGACCCGCTTGTGATTGCGTACTTCGATGCGCTCGATGAAGAAACGCGGCGAACCGGTGGTGTCCTGGGCGAGGCTTCCCGGCGCGGCGATGACCGCCGCGGCGAGGACGATGCTGGTGAGAAGAGCTCGGATCAATGTGGGGCCCCCTTGTTGGTAGGCGGTACGCGGCAGGCGGTAGGCGGGAAATCCTCGTTCCCCCGCCTACCGCCCACTGCCTACCGCCTACTGCTCCAAGGGCGAGGTCAATGCCACGAATTCAAGCCGGCCGCCGGCCCGCGGTTTCGATGCAACCGGTTCCAACTACGGGACTTGGGACGCGCGGCCGCAACCCGCGCGTTTCGGGGAGTGTATGGGAAACCTGACGTGAGTGTAGGGAGAAGCAGTCGTTCGTCGTTAGTGGTTAGTCGCTAGCCAGGGTGTCAACGACCGTGTGATCGGTGGCGATATCATCATCGATCGTGCGGACGGCACGGATCAGAGTGCTCATCTTTGTCGCAAGCCTTGCAGCTGCGCCGCAGTTGGTGGCGTACCAGGCAGGTGTGACACTTTTCGAGGTCAAGGATCCGGTCTCCGACCGACTGGCTCCTGCTCTCGCTGTTTACCCGACCAGCGACGAAGCTGCCGAGACTGCGTTCGGTGAGTATCGAGTCGCTGCGCGCCTGCAAGCCGCGGCCGTGACAGGCAAGTTCCCTCTGATCGTTCTCTCGCACGGCCATGGAGGCTCTCGATTTGCGCACCATGCACTTGCCGTGGCTCTGGCGCGTGCCGGCTTTATCGTCGCCGCCGGTGACCACTTGGGCGACAACGTGCACGAAGCAGCCGAGCAACTGAGTGCATCCGTACTGATCAGCCGGCCCCGGCAGATATCGGCGTTGATCGATGCTGTATTGAGTCACCGCATTCTGGCATCGCGCGTCGATCAGTCGCGGATTGGCGTGATCGGGTTTTCTGCTGGCGGGTTCACCGCCCTCGCACTGGTCGGTGCTGTTCCGAAACTTGGTCTCTGGAAGGAGTACTGCCGGGAGCCGAAACACGGCGCTGCCCTTTGCCCGCCTCCGGGGGACATCGACCACGTTGACGCGGGAACGTCGCTTCAGGACAAGAGGGTTCGTGCGGCATATCTTCTGGCGCCGTTCGCGATTGTTTTCGATCGTGATGGACTGAAGGCTGTGACCGCGCCGGTCCGAATCGTCGCCGGTGCGCGAGATCCGCTACTGACGGCTGCAGACAATGCTTGGCTGTTGCACAAGCACCTGCCGCGAAGGTCGAGACCGTGGATCGTCGATCAGGCCGCGCACTTCACATTCCTTTCGCCGTGCAGTGCGTCCCTGAGAGCGATCGTGCCGAATATCTGTGAGGACGCTGCTGGCGTCGATCGGGAAGCCATCCACAAGCGCATCCATTCTGATGCTGTGCAGTTCTTTCGGCGACACGTACGTCACTAACGACTAACCACTAACCACTGGTCATCAAAGACGAGCGCGAAGTTCTTCACCACCCCGCGCGACGGGATGCGAACGGTGACGAACGCCTCCTCGTCATCGCGGCTCACCGTCTCGGCTTCGACGTTCTCACCCTCACCGAGCTCCTGCTGCATGGCCTCCAGCTCTGCGTCGGAAAGCGACTCCGGGTTCTCGAGGTACTCCCGCGCCGGCTCCCACCGTTTGGCCATGACCGCGCGGGTGAATTGCTCGGCTACGGCATCGGGCGGGGAGACGAGGGTCTCGCGGTCGTCGAGCTTTTCCACGGCCACGAACGACACGCCGGCGAGAAGCGCGAACATCACCAGACCGCTCAGCAGCTCTCTCACGTCTTCATCAGCTCCATGGCCCGCACGGCATCCTGTTTCGTCGCCGGCTCGGCGCCGGGCGTGAGGATGAGCGAGGTCTCGTGATCGCGCTCGAGCACGGCCATGCGCGCGTCCTTCCATTTGTCGCGATCGAGACCGTCGAGGCGCAGGAGATGCTCGAGATCGAGCTCGTTGAGTTGTTCCTTGCGCAGCTCGTTCCTGTCTTCGACGCCTTCGCGGAGGACTACGCGCGGTCGGCCGTTCACGACGTGCAGGAATCGCGGCGAGTGGAACGACAGCAGCTTGACCACCGCATCGCAGAAGAAAATCGAAGACGCCGCCGCCCCGAACTTCGCCACCGAAACCTCGGCCCAGATGCAGTCGTCGATCAGATCGCCGACGATCAGCGAGACCACAAAGTCGAACGGCGTGGCCTGGCTGATCACGCGCTTGCCGCTGGCGCGCGTCGTCACGGCCAGGTAGATGTAGGCGGCCAGCGCCCGGACAGCAATGCGCCAGAGATCCATCAGGTCGCGTGCCCCAGCGCCTGCGGCGTGTCGGTTCGCTTCTCTTCCGGTGAGATCTTCGAGGCTTCGTCGCCGTGCAGATCGCGCTTCTGCAGCGGCTCGGCCCAGTCCTGCCTGATCACGCTGACGATGCCGTCGACTTCCATCACCGCCCGCCTGACCTCGCGCATGTCCGAGATGCCCTGGAGGCGGAGGGAGGCCATTACTTCCTCTTCGTTCATCAGCTCTTTGCGCATCCCGTCGCGCACGAATTCACCGTCGCGCACGACCTCGCTGGGCGTTCCTTCGAAGAGCTTGTTCAGGCCGTGATTGAGATAGGAGAGCCAGGCGGTGACGTACTTCGCGGCCGCGACGACGACGATGGCGACGAAGCCCTGCGCGAGCGTGACGTCGCCGTAAATGATCTCGTCGACGACCTCACCGAGCATCAACGCCACGAGCAGGTCGAAGGCTGTGAAATTGCCAACGGTCCGCTTGCCGAGGATGCGGATGATGACCAGCATCGCGACATACACCAGCAGACCGCGGGCGGCGGTCATCCCCAGTTCTTGCCAGTCCATGGGAGGGCGGTGGAGCAAGCGGCGGTCCACCGTTACGGGGTTGCGGCGTTACGGGGTTACGAGGGGGAACCGGCAGCATTTAATACCCCCGAAACCTCGTAACCCCGCAACCCCGAAACTTCCACGGCACGCCCCCTGCACAGTCCGCCAGTCATGGGCAATTTACTTTGGATCATCATCATCATCCTCATCATCCTGTGGCTCGGTGGCGTGTCGATGTCGGTCGGCGGAAATCTCATCCACATCCTGATTGTGGTTGCGTTGATCCTGCTGATCTACCGGTTGGCGACGGGCCGCAAAGTTCTCTGACGCGCGTCAGCGCGACCAGACGAACCAGCGCTGCGGCAGCCGGATGGTCTCTCCCCCCGCGTCGGTGATCTCCACCTCGACGTCGGTAGCCCCTTCCCGATCGCGGGGGATGTCCACCGTGAACCCGGCACGGGTCGAGTCATGCCACGGATAGAGCGCGCCGACGTCGGGGCGTGAGAAGAGCTGCGCCTCGTAGCTCCGCGCGCGATTGTTGACGAACACGCGCACCCGCCTGATGCCCATCGGCGAGACCGCCCATCCCTTCACCCGCACCGATCCCCGCACTTCCGAGTCCGCTTGCGGTTCATCGAGCCATCCGATCGGGCGCGACGCGGGCTGCGGACCGAACGACGGCTTCTCCGCGTCACTGCCTAAAACGAAAACGAAATCGCCTTCGATGCCGCGATCGAAACGCGCCACGAAGCGGAGCTTGCCCGCCTCCATCGAACGATTCAGAAAGTGGCGGATGGCCGCCGTCTCTTCGCCGAGCGTGTCGCCATGCACGACGAGCGTCGTCACGCCGATCTTCGCCAGTTGATCGAGGATCGCCAGATCCACCGGCCGCTGCTCGAACGCGCGCACCAGGTCGCCGTGCATCCCCACGTCGGAGACGCCATTGGTCATGCGCCGGTGGTGAATCGTCGCGCGCAGGTAGTACTCGTACTCGCTGCCGCTATGCCGGATGGGCAGCTCGAGAATCGCGCCCTTGTCCTTCGACTGCGCGAGCCAGCGGTACACGGGCGGCTCGTCGTCATCGGCGAGGTGAAACTGCAACGGCGCGGAACGCAACTCCAGAAGCAGCAACGCGGTCAGGATCGCGCCGGCCACGTGGCGATGACGGACGATCTTCATCGCCCCGATTCCCGCCAGGAGGGCGATGCCGACGTAGGCGATCATCGCCCACCGCGCCGGCGCGCGAATGCCGCTGAACAGCGGCACGTGATCGAAGAGCAGCCGGTGAAAGAGGCCGTTGAGGCCGAGGGATCCGAAGTATCCGAGGAGGATCCAACTCGCTGCCGCGATGAGGACCAGCCGGCGGATGGCCTTGTCCGCGCCGACCGGCCCGATCAGGCCGACCAGCGCGAGCAGCACACCGCCGACACCCGGAAACAGCCATCGCTCGCGGTCGGTCATCCCTCCGTTCAAGACCTTCGACGTGACCCAGTCCTTCGCCACGGCTGAATGGCGCTTCGCCTCGTCGAAGTCCCCCCTGAACCCGTAGCGCTCACGCACTTCGCGATACGGCAGGAGAAACGGAATCAGAAGCAGCGTGGCGATGACCGTCGAGGCGGCGAGGAGCAGCAACGCGCGCGGACGGCGGATGAGGAAGATCAGCGCCGCAACAGCGATCGCCAGCGACCCGAACGCCATCCAGTGCAGGTTCGTAATCCCGTTCATGAAAAACGCGATACCGAACAGCGCCGCGCGTTGCCAGGTCGGCGTCCGCGCGAAGGCGATCAATGCGGCGATCATCAGCGGCAGCCAGCCCGCCCATGAATGCTGCGTCTGCATCAGATGCGTGAAGCGCCACGGCACGAACGCCAGAAAAACACCGCTCGCGATTCCAGCCCACCAGGAGCCGGTCACCACGCGTGTGAGAACGAACGCGCCGTAACCGGTGAATGCGAATCCGAGGAGGAGAAGGATGTTGTGCATGAGCAGAGGGCTCGCGCCGGCCAGGCGAAAGGGAAAGCCGAACAGGGCGATACCGTACTGGTGCTCGGTGAACGCGAGCGAAGGTCCGTCGGGATGGAGCGCGTTCGCGCGGAAAAGGCTCGCGCCGCGATGGGTCGTCGCGTGCCACGCCCAGTCGTACACCCACGTGTTCACGTAGGGCTCGCTGGGATGGGCGATGGCGCGCGTGATGAGCCGGGGCAGCGGCCAGAGCATCACCGCCGACAGAGCGACGAACAGCGCCGCGGCGGCCAGGTGAGGGCCGGATTTTTTCACGGCTTCCTGAATGCGCGCACGATCGCGCCGAACCGTGCGGCGTCTACCGGCGCGTCGACGTTTCCATCGCGCTTGGCGGCCGTTCCGACGATCGCCGCGTCGGCCGCGCCGAACTGCGAGGCGTTGTCCGCATCGACCCCGCTGCCGGCGATGAGCGGCGTGTCGTCGAGCAGCTCGCGCAACATCGTCAGACGCGACGGATCGGCAGCGCTGCCCGTGGCCGCGCCGGTCACGATGAGCGCATCGGCCAGCCCGCGCAGGCGGAGATCTTTCGGCGAAACCTCCCCCATCGGCGTGGCGTGCTTGACGAGGTAGTCGGCGAAGATGAACACGTCCGGCGCGATGGCGGCGCGCTTCCGCAAAGTGCCGTACGCGTCCCCTTCGATGATGCCCTGATCGGTGACGGCCGCACCGGTGTGGACGTTGACCCGGATGAACGCCGCCCCCGTGGCCGCGGCGATGGCGAGCGCCGACAGCGCGTCGTTGCGAAGGACATTCACCCCGATCGCCAGCTTCGTCTCCCGCACAACCTCGGCGATCACCCGCGCCATCGCCGCCACGGTTTCCGCTTCGACCCGGCCCTTCGTGAAGGGCTTGTCCCCGAAATTCTCGAGAACGATCCCGCTGGCGTTCCCTGCGCTGAGCGCCCGCGCGTCGTCGAGGGCCGCGTCGATGACGTCATTCATCGACACGAACCCGGGGCTGCCCGGGAGGGGGCGGAGGTGGACCATGCCGAAGACCGCGCGGTGGCCGAAGCGGTCTGCGAACAACGCACGAGTGAGCATCAATGCCCAAAGTTATACTCCACGCCGCCATGTCCGACCTCCGCCTCTTCAACACCCTGTCGCGCGAGAAGGAGACCTTCATTCCCCTCCGCCCCGGCGAGGTGCGGATGTATTCGTGCGGTCCGACGGTCTACAACGACCCTCACATCGGCAATCTGCGCACGTTCCTCTGGAGCGATCTGCTGCGCCGCTACCTCGAGTATCGCGGGCTGAAGGTCACCCACGTCATGAACATCACCGACGTCGAGGACAAGATCATCCGCAACGCCAACGCGGCGGGCACGGACATCCGCACCTACGTCGCGCCGTACATCGACTCCTTCCACGCCTCGCTGAAGAAGCTGCGCGTCCGGCCGGCCCACAGCTACCCGCACGCGACGGAATACATCCCGCAGATGGTCGAACTGGTGAAAACGCTCACCGCCCGCGGCCATACCTATGTGGCCGAGGGGTCGACGTACTTCAAAGTTTCCACGCTGCCGGGATACGGAAAGCTGGCCCGCATCGAGATCGACACGACCAGCGAGTACAGCCGCATCGAGTCAGACGAATACGAGAAAGAATCCGCGCGCGACTTCGTGCTCTGGAAGTCGAAGAAGGACAACGAGCCGGGCTGGCCGACGGAGATCGGCGATGGCCGCCCGGGATGGCACCTCGAGTGCTCGGCCATGTCCATGGACCTCCTCGGCGAAACATTCGACATCCACACCGGCGCGGTCGACCTGATCTTCCCGCACCACGAGAACGAGATCGCCCAGAGCGAAGGCGCGACCGGCAAACCGTTCGTCAAGTTCTGGGTGCACGGCGAGCACCTCAACATCGACGCGCAGAAGATGTCGAAGTCCCTGGGCAACATCTACACGATCCGCGAGATCGAGGAGATGGGCTACGACCCGCTGGCGCTGCGTTACGCGCTGATGTCCGTGCCGTATCGCACGAAGCTGAACTTCACGAATCAGTCCCTCGACGACGCGAAAAACGCCGTCGCGCGCATCGAGTCCTTCCTCCTCCGCCTCGGCGACGTCGCGCACTCCGGTCCGAAAGACGCCGCGCACGCGAACGAGGAAGGCGACGCGCTGATCGGCAGATTCCTCGGCGAGTTTCAGGAAGCCATGGACGACGATCTGAACACCGCCGGCGCCCTCGGCGCGCTCTTTACCTTGATCCGCGACGTGAACACCGCCATCGACGCGGGACGGCTGACGTCCGGCGACGCCGAAGGCATCCGCTCGGCGCTGATGAAGGTCGATCCGGTCCTGGACATTTTCCCGAGCATGGAACAGAGCATCGACGCCGACATCGAGCGATTGATCGATGCCCGCAACGCCGCGCGGAAATCGCGCAACTTCGCGGAATCCGATCGCCTTCGCGACGAGCTGATCGCAAAGGGCATCCTGCTCGAGGACACGCCGTCCGGCACGCGGTGGCGCCGCGCATGATCGGCTACCTCTCCGGCCAGATCCGCCAGCTCGACGCCACGCGCGCGCTCGTCGTCGCGGCCGGCGTCGGCTACGAAGTGCACATCTCCCTGCAGACCTACTACCGCCTCGAAGGAAAGCGCGATGCGGAGCTGGACATCTACACGCACGTCCGCGAAGACACGCTCTCGCTCTACGGCTTCGCATCGACGGATGAAAAGTACGCGTTCGAAAAGCTGATCTCCATCTCCGGCATTGGGCCGACGCTCGCGCAGAAAATCCTGTCGGGCATCGACGCCGCGGATCTCGCCGATGCCGTTGCCCGCGCGGACGCTCGTAAGCTGTCGTCGATCCCCGGCGTCGGCAAGAAGACCGCCGAGCGCATCTGCCTCGAGTTGCGCGACAAGCTCACCGCGCCGGTGACGGCAACACCGGCCGCGCCGACGCGTCTCTCCGTCGACGACGACGTGCAGTCCGCCTTGGTCAACCTCGGCTACCGGCCGAAGGACGCGGAAATCGCGCTGGAGAAAGCGCGGCAGGAACTGGGTGGTGAGGCGGAATTCTCGGCCCTACTGAAACGGGCGCTTCGGCATCTAACGAAGTAGCTACTCGCCGATATCTTCATTCCAGAGCTGCGGATGCTCGCGGATGAACGTGGTCATCAACTCCACGCACTCGGCGTTGTCGACGACTTCCACGCTCACGCCGCGCGATCGCAACAATTCCTCTTCCCCCATGAACGTGCGGTTCTCGCCGACGATCACCCGCGGGATCCCGTAAAGCAGAATCGCGCCGCTGCACATCGAGCATGGAGAGAGCGTCGTGTAGATCACGCTCTCGCGATACACCTTCGCAGGATGGCGCCCGGCATTTTCCAGCGCGTCCATCTCGCCGTGCAGCGTGGCGCTTCCTTTCTGCACGCGGCGGTTGTGGCCGCGGCCGATGATCTTTCCGTCATGGACGATCACCGACCCGATGGGAATCCCTCCCTCATCGCGGCCACGGCGCGCCTCTTCGATAGCGGCTTGCAGAAAAGGATCGGCCATCCTCGTCAGCGCTTCTTCCGCAGCGCGTCCACGCTCCAGATCCCTGGTCCCACCGCGGCGATGTACAGGAAGAGGAAGCAGTACAGGACTGCCGTCTCGCCCTCGTTCACGGTCGGCCAGAAGTCTCTCGGCGCGTGCGCTTTGAAGTAGGCGACGGCCATCTGGCCGCTGGCGATGAAGGCCGCGAGACTTCCGAAGAGGCCGATGGCGATCAGGATGCCGGCCACGATCTCGATCCATCCCGCGGCCACCATCAGCGGCGGAAGTCCGCCGCCGCCACCACCGCCCTTCCCCGGCCAGCCGAAGATTTTCTGCGTTCCGTGCAGGGCCCACATCAAGCCGGAGACGATGCGAAGGATGGCGAAGATCTGCGAGGAGAAGCGTCCCAGAAAGCGTTCCATGGCTGACCTCGCATACAAGTTCCGGTCCCGGCTGAAAGATGGTGCAGGGATTGAAATGCCGAATAACAAAGATGCGCTCCGCTCGACTCATTCTTGTCTTCGCGCTCCTGGCGACGGTCACCACGGCCCAGGCCGCGGACCGCACGACCACGTCTTTGCTGGCGAAGACCTGGCCCGCCGCCCCGTTCGCCGACCTGGCTGAGCTCGGCGCGGGTCTGGGCATCGTCTTCTCCCCCGACCTCAGCGTCCCCAACAACTGCCGCTTCTACGAGACCCTCGGCTTTGCCTGTTTCGACAGCGCCGACTGGCTCGACGTCCTCAGCCGCATCCACGAGCACAACACCACCAACCCCGGCCGCCGCATCCGCACGCTCGTCCTCGAGACCCACGGCACCAACGGCCATGGGCTGAAACTGCAGAAAGGCAAGGACCCGAAAGACGATCGCTCGTACATCTCCGTCGGCGCGCTCCAGGAGATGCTCGAGCCGGTCGGCGTGCGCTACATCGTCATCAGCGCGTGCAACTCAGGACGGCTGCTGCGTCCCGAGATCTATCGCCGCCTCAATCGCGATCCCGGCGACAAGCTGTTCCTCCCGGCCACACGGGGCATCATCGACGCGACGGAAGACTTCAACCCCAAGCGCACGCACGTGCAGATCATTACGCCCCAGACCAGCCACATCGAGACGACGCTGGTCGGTGCGCTTCGCGAGCTCGCTCCGGCGACGCGCGACATGCTCACCGACGCTGCAAAGACGCGCGATCTGACCCTGCCGAAACAGTTCGCGATCTCGGAGATGCTCATCCAGATGCTGCTCCGCGATCCCGAGCTTCGCCTGCGTGTGGGCGAGGCGCACGTCGAAGAACTGTCGAAAGAACAGACCAGCGTGGAAGCCAGCGAAAAGCTGTTCGATGCCTTCCTGGCCCGCTTGAACTTCATCGCCGCGCGGGGCGTCAAGACACCGGCCGCCGCGACCGCCGCCGCTTCCCGTTAGGACGTCACCCCTTGACGGACATGCTGTAACAGCATAACTTACCGTTCATGCAGAACGGAACGGCGCGAGTTGCATGCCTTTACGGCATATTGATTCTCTTCGCCCTCGAGTCCCACGCGGCCGGCCCTTTCCGCATCGGCGGCCCGGCCACCATCGATAACGACGCCAGCTGCGACATCTCCCTCCTTCCCGCTGCCACGCTGCTCCTCCCCTACTTCGAGGTCGACATCAACTCCTGGGCCGGAACCGGCGAGAACACCATCTTCACGATCACCAACACCGGCCAGCTCCCGCAGGTCGCGCGCGTCACGCTCTGGACCGATCTCTCCTATCCGGTCATCTCCTTCAACATCTACCTGACCGGATACGACGTACAGAGCATCAACCTCTACGACGTCATCGCTCGCGGTGAGATCGCTCCCGACGACGGCACCGGCGCTGATGTGTCGCCGGTCGGCGAGCTGTCCGGCACCAGTGCCACAAAGGAATTCAACAATCCGCTCGTCGATGAGCTGACCTGCACCGATTTGGTGGTGCAGATGGCCCCGCCGTACGTCACGCGCATGAAAAGCGCCTTCACCACCGGCAAGGTGCTGACCGCCGGCGAGCTCGGGGCCTGCGCTCAAGGCGGTTCGGCCCATTCGAACGCGGTCGGATACGCAACCGTCGACGTCGTCGGCCGGTGCGGCATCACGATGCCGAACGATCCCGTGTACTTCGCGAACGACATCCGTTTCGACAACGTGCTCATGGGCGACTTCCACCAGATCAACGGCAACGAAGACTTCGCCCAGGGCGGGACGATGGTGCACATCCGAGCCATCCCCGAGGGGGGGACGCCGCAGACGCGGGATGACGATCGAGACTTCGAAGTGCACGTCCCCCGGACGTTCTACAGCGCCTATCAGGATCCCGCCCGGCCCACGCTCGATGCGCGACAACCCCTGCCGTCGCTGTTCGCGGCCCGGTGGATCAGCGGCGGTCCGAGCGGTTTCGAGACCGATTACAAGATCTGGCGCGAGGTCGGCCGCGAGCCCGACTCCTGCCGCGCGCATGCGTCCAACACCCAGGAGTTCCGGGAAATCGTCCGCTTCGATGAAGAGGAGAATGCCGAGGTCTTTCGATACGAGTGCGTCGTGACGTGTCCGGCGTACGTGAGCAGCCTTCCGGCGACGTCGCGGGTCAGTGTCGCGCATGACTCCGACCTGCCCCAGAGCTCCCAGGGCGTCGTCAGCGGCTGGATGTACCTGAACCTCGACGATCGCGTGCGCGACGACATCGCCAGACAGGCCTGGGTGGTCGTCTCCATGCGCGCCGATGACCGCTTCTCCACCGACTTCGACGCCCTGGCCCTCGGCAACGGCTGCACGGCCCCTCTCGGGACGAGCGAAGCGAATCACGGCGACTTTCACATCGGTCCGGCGCGCAACAAGAGGAACTGATGCGCCGCGCGCTGGCAGCGATCGTCCTCTTCACCTCGATCGGTGCCGCGGCATCGACGATCGACAACGACGACAGTTGCGACATCTCCCTGCTTCCCGCGGCGACGCTCCTTCTCCCCTATTTCGAGGTGGACATCGAGCCTGCCTACGGCACTACAGACACCACCATCTTCACGGTCACCAACGTCAGCCAGTTTCCGCAGATCGCGCGGGTGACGCTCTGGACCGATCTCGCTTATCCCGTCTTCACGTTCAACCTTTATCTGACGGGTTACGACGTGCAGAGCATCAACCTCTTCGACGTCATCGCCCACGGCAAGGTCGCGCCCGACGACGGCACCGGCGTTGATGTCTCGCCGATCGGCCGGCTCTCCCGCGCAAACGCGAACCATCCCGCCTACGACAATCCGATCATCGACGAGCAATCGTGTGCCGGCCTGCCCGTCGAGTTGAACGCGGCCATGGTCGCGCGGATGCGGAGCGCGTTCACGACCGGCAGGGCCTCGGGCGCGAACGCGATGGCCGCGTGCAACACCGCGGGTGAAGTCCACATCAACGCCGCCGGCTACGTGACCATCGACGTGGTCGGACGCTGCGGCAGCACGATGCCCAACGACCCGGCCTACTACGCCGGCGACATCCGCTTCGACAACGTGTTGATCGGCGATTACCACCAGATCAGGAGTAGAGAGGATTTCGCCCAGGGCGGGACGATGGTGCACATCCGGGCCATCCCGGAGGGGGGAACGCCTGAGACGCGGGCCGGCGATTCGGACTATCGGGTGAATCTGCCGCGGACCTTCTACAGCGCGTACCAGGATCCGGCGCGGCCGCTCTTCGACGCTCGCCAGCCGCTTCCCTCGCTTTTCGCTGCGCGCTGGATTGAAGGGTTCGTCGGCGGTTTCGAGACTTTCTACAAGGTCTGGCGTGAGTCGCGGAACCCGGCCGCATGCCGCGATTACAACATCAACCGCCAGGAGGTGCGAGACCCGGTCCGCTTCGACGAGGAAGAAAACCCGGAGGCCTACGAGCACTTCTGCTTAGTCCCATGTTTACCGCCCATCTCGCGGATGTCCTCGAGCTCGCTCATCGGAACTGACCGCGACGACCATCTGCCGGCCAACGCGCAGGGCGCCGTCGCCGGCTGGATGTACCTGAACCTCGACGATCGTCAGAACGACGACGTCGCCAGGCAGGCCTGGGTGGTCGTCTCCATGCGCGCCGAGGATCGCTTTTCCACCGATTTCGATGCGCTCGCTCTCGGCAACGGCTGCTCTGCCCCGGTAGGAAGGAGCGAAGCGAATCCCTACGGCACCGTTTCCATCGGCCCCGCGCCGAACAAGAGGAAGTGATGCACCACAAATCGACGATCGTCGCCCTGCTCCTGTTCGCGTTCGCGCGCATCGCCTTCGCCGACGGTCCGTTCCGCGTCGGTGGTCCGGCCACCATCGACAACGACGCCAGCTGCGACATCTCCCTGCTCCCGGCGGCCACACTGCTCCTGCCGTATTTCGAAGTCGACCTCAACTCGCGTGCCGAGAGAGCTGAGACCACGATCTTCACCATCACCAATACCAGCCAGGTCCCGCAGATCGCGCGGGTCACGCTGTGGACGGATCTCGCCTATCCCGTCATCACCTTCAACATCTATCTGACCGGCTATGACGTGCAGAGCATCAATCTCTACGACGTCATCCGCCGTGGCGAAGTCGCGCCGGATGACGGCACGGGTTTCGACCGCTCGCCGGTGGGAGAGTTGTCAGGAACGACTCCGACCACTGACTTTGACAACCCGCTCATCGACGAGCAAACCTGTGTGAATCTGCCGGTCAAGCTGCCGGCCGCTCTCACGACGCGGATGCAGAGCGCCTTCACTACCGGCCGGGTGACCGGCGCCGACGGTTTGTCCGCGTGCGCGACCGCCGGCGGAACGCATCCGACCGCCGTCGGCTACGCGACGATCGACGTCGTCGGCCGGTGCGACAGCACCATGCCCAGCAGTCTCGCCTACTTCGCCAGCGACATCCGCTACGAAAACGTGCTGATGGGCGATTACCACCAGATCAACGGCGACGAGGACTTCGCCCAGGGCGGCACGATGGTCCACATCCGGGCGATTCCGGAGGGCGGCACGCCGCAGACGCGCGACGAGGCACCCGAGTTTCGAGTGAACCTGCCGCGTACGTTCTACGGCCGGTATCAGCATCCCGACCGGCCCAAACTCGACGCGCGACAGCCGCTGCCGTCGCTCTTCGCGGCACGGTGGATCGAAGGCGGCGCGGGTGGCTTCGAGACCTTCTACAAGGTCTGGCGGGAGTCGCGGAACCCGGCCGCATGCGGCAACTACAAAGCAAACGACCAGGTCGTGCGGGATGGCGTCCGCTTCGACGAGGAAGAAAACCCAATGACTTATGACCGCTATTGCTACATCACGTGTCCTTGGTGGGTCCCGCGGATGCCATCCGCGTCGCTGGTCGACGTATCCCGGGACGACGATCTGCCTACGAACACACAGGGCGCCGTCGCCGGCTGGATGTACCTCAACCTCGATGGTGAGGACGACGAGATCGCCGGACAGGCCTGGGTGGTCGTCTCCATGCGCTCCGAGGATCGCTTCTCCACGGACTTCGATGCGCTCGCTCTCGGGAACGGTTGCTCCGCGCCGGCGGGCCTGAGCGAAGCGGACTACGGCGACTTTCCCATCGGCCCGGCGCCGAACAGGAGGAAGTGATGCACCACAAATCGACGATCGTCGCCCTGCTCCTGTTCGCGTTCGCGCGCATCGCCTTCGCGGACGGTCCGTTCCGCGTTGGCGGTCCGGCCACCATCGATAACGACGCCAGCTGCGACATCTCCCTCCTGCCTGCGGCCACGCTCCTGCTGCCGTACTTCGAAGTCGACATCACCTCTGCCGCCGGCACGGGCGAGACCACGATCTTCACGATCACCAATGTCAGCCAGGTCCCCCAGATCGCGCGGGTCACGCTGTGGACCGATCTCGCCTATCCGGTCTTCACCTTCAACATCTACCTGACCGGCTATGACGTGCAGAGCATCAATCTCTACGACGTCATCCGCCGTGGCGAAGTCGCGCCGGATGACGGCACCGGTTTCGACCGCTCGCCGGTGGGAGAGTTGTCCGGAACGACAGCGACCACGGACTTCGACAACCCGCTCATCGACGAGGGAACCTGTGTGAATCTGCCGGTCAAACTGCCGGCCGCTCTCACAACCCGGATGCAGAGCGCCTTCACCACCGGCCGCGTGACGGGCGTCGACGGTTTGTCCGCGTGCTCGACCGCCGGCGGAACGCATCACAACGCCGTTGGTTACGCGACGATCGACGTCGTCGGCCGGTGCGACAGCACCATGCCCAGCAGCCTCGCCTACTTCGCCAGCGACATCCGCTACGAGAACGTGCTCATGGGCGATTACCACCAGATCAACGGCGACGAGGACTTCGCCCAGGGCGGCACGATGGTCCACATCCGCGCCATTCCGGAGGGGGGCACGCCGCAGACACGCGATGACGAACCGGCGTACCGGGTCAACCTGCCGCGCACGTTTTACGGGGCGTATCAGCATCCCGACCGCCCCACGCTCGACGCGCGTCAGCCGCTGCCGTCTCTTTTCGCAGCCCGCTGGGTCAGCGGCGGCGCCTCGGGATTCGAGACCTACTTCAAGATCTGGCGCGAGGGACGCGGCAGACTCGAGTCCTGTGCGGCTTACAAGACGAACGCGTTCGCCGCCCAGGATTCAGTGCGGTTTGACGAGGAGGAGAATCCAGAGGCGTCGAATAACTACTGCTTTCCGCCGTACTACTGCTTTGTCCCGCTATTCAATCCGACTTCGCTCATCGATAGCGAGAGCGACGACTTCCCGCCGAATACCCAGGGCGCCATCGGCGGCTGGATGTATCTGAACCTCGACGATCATCAAGTCGACGGCGACGCCCGCCAGGCCTGGGTGGTCATCTCCATGCGCGCCGAGGATCGCTTCTCCACCGACTTCGATGCTCTTGCTCTCGGGAACGGCTGCTCAGCGCCGGTGGGCATCAGCGAAGCGAAAGGCGGCGACCTTCCCATCGGCCCGGCGCCGAACAAGAGGCAGCCATGAGAATGGCGCTCGCTGCCATGTTCCTGCTCGCGATCGGAGCCACCGCGCAGCCGGTGACGAACAACGACGCCAGTTGCGACATCTCCGTCGCCCCGGCGGCCACGTTGCTGCTGCTCCTCTTCGAGGTGAATCTCACCGCTCCCGCGGGGACCGGCGAGACGACGATCTTCACGGTCACGAACACAGGGAAATCGCCGCAGATCGCGCGGGTCACGTTGTGGACTGACCTCGCCTACCCGGTCTTCACCTTCAACATCCCGCTCGCCGGTTACGAGGCGCAGAGCATCAACCTCTTCGACGTCCTCGGTCGTGGCGAGATTCGCGGCCGCGCAGGTTCCTGCGCGAATTTCACCCCGCGGCTGGATCCACCGGTTCGCACCCGGATGCAGCGGGCGTTCACCAGGGGCACAGTCAACGGCCTTCCGCCTTTGCCCGACTGCCCCGCCGTTGGCGCGCGGCACGCCAATGCCATCGGGTACGCGACGATCGACGTCGTCGGTGATTGCGACTCGTCGATGCCCACCGATCGTGAGTACTTCTCCAACGACATCCGCTTCGACAACGTTCTCCTCGGCGACTACCAGCAGATCAACGGCGACGAGGATTTCGCGCAGGGAACACCGATGGTGCACATCCGGGCCATTCCGGAAGTGATGGCGCCGCGCACGTTTTACGGGCTGTATCAGCACCCCGCCCGTCCGTCGTTCGACGCGCGGCAGCCACTGCCCTCTTTGTTCGCGGCGAGGTGGATCGACGGGCCGGGCGTGGAGACGCACTACAAGATCTGGCGCGAGTCTCTCGACGACTTCCTCGCATGTGCCGGCTATGCGCAAAACTTCCGGCCGGTCAGGGAAGTGGTTCGCTTCGATGAAGACGAGAACGTCGAGACCACCGCATCGGACTATCTTTTCCTCGGCCCCTCCACCGATGTCTCCCTCCGGGCGACGTCCGTGGTCGACGCCGCGGCCCATCACAACTTCCCCGATAACAGCGACGGAGCCGTCGGAGGGTGGATGTACTTCAACCTCGACGGCCTCAATCGGGTTACGCCCCATCCTTCCCAGGGCTGGGTGACGATCTCCATGCGCGCGCAAAACCGGTTCTCCATCGACTTTGACGCGGCGTATCTCGGCAACGGATGCAGCGCGCCGGTGGACATCAGCGAGGCCACCGCCTGGGGAGGGCCTCCCATCGGCCCGGCGCCGAACAAGAGGCAGCATTGAAGCCGGCGCTCGCCGCCGTGATGCTGCTTGCCTTCGCGGCCACCGCCCAACCCGTGACGAACAACGACGCCAGTTGCGACATCTCCGTCGCCCCGGCGGCCACGTTGCTGCTGCCCTTTTTCGAAGTAAATCTCACCGTTCCCGCCGGGACCGGCGAGACGACGATCTTCACCGTCACGAACACAGGGAAATCGCCGCAGATCGCGCGGGTAACGCTATGGACCGACCTGGCCTACCCGGTCTTTACCTTCAACATTCCTCTCGCCGGTTACGAGGCGCAGAGCATCAACCTCTTCGATGTCCTCGGTCGTGGCGCGATTCGCGGCGGCTCGGAATCATGCGGAGGTTCCCTGCGACGGTTGGATCCACCGGTCCTCGCCCGGATGCAGCGGGCGTTCACCACGGGCAAAGTCAACGGCCTTCCGTCTTTACCCGACTGTCCCTTCGTCGGTATGCGGCACGCAAATGCCATCGGGTACGCGACCATCGACGTCGTCGGTGATTGCGACTCGTCGTTGCCCACCGACGGCGACTACTTCTCGAACGACATCCGCTTCGACAACGTGCTCCTCGGCGACTACCAGCAGGTCAAGGGCGACGAAGATTTCGCGCAGGGCGGAACGATGGTGCATATCCGCGCGATCCCCGAGGGAGGTACCGTGCAAAGCCGCGCCGGCGATCCCAGATTCGCGGTGAATGCACCGCGCACCTTTTACAACGTCTACCAGCATCCCGCCCGTCCGCGGTTCGACGCCCGTCAAGCCTTGCCCTCGCTGTTCGCGGCGAGGTGGATCGAAGGAGACCGGAGCGGTTTCGAAACGCACTACAAGATCTGGCGCGAGTCTCGTGACAACCACATCTCCTGCGTGGCTTATGCGCGGAACTACAGGCCGGTCCTGGAAACGGTGCGCTTCGATGAAGAGGAAAACTTCGAAACGATGGCACCTGAGATCCTCGTCCCCGGCGCCCCCTATGAGCTCTACCTTCCCGCGGCGTCCATCACGGACATCGCGGCGAACAAAGACTTCCCACTCAACACCATGGGGGCGATCGCCGGGTGGATGTATCTCAACCTCGACGACCTGGATCGCGACAGCCATGCCTCCCAGGGCTGGGTTTCCGTCTCCATGCGCGCGGAGGATCGATACTCCACGGACATGGACGCGGCGTATCTCGGCAATGGCTGCAGCGCACCGGTGGATACCAGCGAGGCGACTCTCTGGGGGCCAGCCATCGGGCCGGCGCCGAACACCCGTAAGTAACAATTTCGAAAAACCGCCCTTGACTGTGATGCTGTAGCAGCATTAAGTTATTGCCGACATGGGCTTCCTCGGCGTACCGACCAGCCTCAACCATCTCTCAGCGCCTTCCATCAGCACGCGTAAATCCTTCAAAAGGAATGGGATCACAGCATAATGCGAATACGCTCCCTGCTTCTTTCCATCACGCTGTTGCTTCTCGCCATCTCCGTTCACGCCGCCACCTTTCCAGCCGGTGCGCCCAGCACCACCAGCAACGACGACAGTTGCGACATCGGCGTCTTTCCCGCGGCCACGTTGCTCCTGCCCTACTTCGAGGTGGACCTCGGGTCAGCGGCCGGACAATCGACCACCGTCTTCAGCATCACCAACACGGGCAGGCTTCCCCAGGCCGTACGGGTCACGCTCTGGACCGACTACGGCTATCCGGCCTTCACCTTCCCGGTCTATCTCACCGGTTACGACCAGCAGGTGATCAATCTCTTCGATGTCATCGCCCGAGGGGCGATCGCGCCCGAAGACGGAACGGGGTCGGATGTTTCCCCCCTCGGCGAGCTTTCGCGAAACGCGGAAGGAGAGGTGCTGGACAACCCCGGCCTGAACGAAGCCAGTTGCCGCAGTCTCGCCGTCAACCTGCCGTCGATCTTCGTCCAGCGGATTCGCCAGGCTTTCACCCTCGGCCGCATCCCTTCGACAGTCATCGACGGGGGCTGCGAAAACATCGGCGGCGCGCACGCGAAAGCAGTGGGCTACGCGACGATCGACGTCGTCGGTTCATGCGACTTCACCCTGCCGACGCAACCCTCGTATTTCACGAGCCACATCCGCTACGACAACGTCCTGACCGGCGATTACCAGCAGATCGACGGCGCCAACGATTTCGCGCAGGGCGGCCCGCTCGTGCACATCCGGGCGATCAGCGGCGGCTCCAGCAGCCGTCCGCAAGCGCCTCCGTTTCCGCGCACGTTCTACGGCCACCTCCAGCCCGCTGCGAGCCGCACCGCCGATCGGCGGCAGCCGCTTCCCTCGAGGTTCGCGGCTCGCTGGATCGAAGGCAGCGGCGCGTCCTTCGAGACCTTCTACAAGATCTGGCGCGGAGTCGACACCGCCGCGACCGCGACCTGTGCGCAGTACGCCGCCAACGGGCAGATGCCGGTGATGGACATCATTCGATTCGACGAGGAAGAGAATCTGGAGACGCTGGAAGATCCCCCACTCAGCAATCCACCAAGCCAGAAGGATCCCCGTTTTCCGGCGACGTCACTGCTCAACGTCCGGCAGAGTGAGTCGCTGCCGGACAACACACAGGGCGCGGTCGGCGGATGGATGTACTTCAATCTCCACAATCGGGGCGAGGGACCAGCCGCTCAGGCCTGGGTGACCGCCTCGATGCGATCGGAAGGACGCTTCTCGGTGGACACCGACGCCATCAGCCTCGGCAACGGCTGTACGCCCGCGAACACGCAGACGACAGGAGGCCGGCCGTGAAACGCATCGCTCTGATTCTGCTGCTCCTCGCCACTCCTCTCTTCGCCGCAACGTCGCGCAACGACGACTCCTGCGACATCGGACTCTTCCCCGCGGCGACGCTCCTGCTCCCCTATTTCGAAGTCGACATCGCCTCGCCTGAAGGCAGCGGCGAGACCACGATCTTCACGGTCACGAACACGAGCCCACTGCCGCAGGCGGCGCGGGTCACGCTCTGGACCGACTTTGCCTACCCGGTGACCTCCTTCAACATCTTTCTCACCGGCTACGACGTCCAGAGCGTCAACCTGTACAACGTCATCGTGAAGGGATTGATCGAAGAAACCGGCAGTGACGTATCGCCGCGCGGGCCCACTTCCTCGGCCGATAACAACAGGTTGAACGAGGCCAGCTGCACGGACATCCCCGCGCAACTGCCGGCCGCGTTCCGCGAACGGATGAAGAGCGCCCTCACCCTGGGCAAGGCACCCGCCATCGGCGAAGGGGAGGCGTGCAACACGGCCGGTGGCGTGCACACGAACGCGATCGGGTACGCGACCATCGATGTCGTCGGCGTCTGCTCGGCCACGCGGCCGATCGACGCGGTCTACTT
Source organism: uncultured Acidobacteriota bacterium (assembly GCA_963822445.1). Lineage (GTDB taxonomy): Bacteria > Acidobacteriota > Thermoanaerobaculia > Gp7-AA8 > Gp7-AA8 > QHVT01. The sequence goes on from CAWGHO010000001.1 coordinate 1,162,294, forward strand.
CACGCACGAGATCCGATTCGACAACGTGCTCATGGGCGACTACATCCAGGTCAACGGCGCGGAAGATTTCGCCCAGGCCAATCCCATGGTGCACATCCGGGCCATTCCCGAGGGCGGTGAGGTTTCCACGCGCCGCAAGACGAACATGCCCCGCACGTTCTACAGCCGCCTGCAGAGCGGCGGGACCCTCGGCGCCGACGGACGGCAGCCGCTCCCGGCGAAGTTCGGCGCGCGCTGGATCTCAGGGGGCGCGAATGGCTTCGACACGTTCTACAAAATCTGGCGCGAGTCGAAGGCTACGTCGCAGGCGGTCTGTTCGGCGTATCCAGCGGGGACCCATCAGTCTTTCGCGCCCGTCCGCTTCGACGAAGAGGAGAATCCCGAGACGATATCTCCACACACCGGCACTCCCCCCGGTGACGTGACCCCGAGAACGCTTGCGACGAGCCTTTCCCGCGTGGACGACGAGAGCCGTTTCCCGCCGAACACACACGAAGCCGTCGGCGGCTGGATGTACCTCAATCTCGACGACGGACGCGACGACACGATCGCCAGCCAGAACTGGGTCGTGGCGTCGATGCGTGTGGAAGACCGGTTCTCCGTCGATATTGAGGCTACGCAACTTGGCAACGGCTGCACGCCGGCCGAGACTGGTATCGAGGAACTGGCCGCCCGCGGGAACTGATTTCTTGACATTCCTGCGCTCGGGGCGGACCATGTTAAAAATTTGACATGAGCCCGACCGAACCCAAAGGCCTCAGCCGCCGCGAGCGCCAGATCCTCGACGTCATCTACCACCTCGGACGCGCCAGCGCGTCCGAGGTGCTCGAGCGGATGGCCGATGCTCCGACGTACACGACCGTGCGCGGTCTGCTGCGCGTGCTCGAGTCCAAAGGCCACGTCCGGCACGAAGAGGAAGAGGGCCGCTACGTTTACTTCCCGACCATGACCAAGCAGCGCGCTGCGAAGAGCGCACTCACGCATGTGGTCAGCACGTTCTTCGATGGCTCGCCGTCGCAGGCCATGGCGGCGCTCCTCGGCAGCGAACGCCGTTTGAGCGAAGACGAGATCGAGCGGCTGGCTGAATTGATCGAGCGCGCTCGCGAGAAGGAGAAGTCGTGATTCTGAAGATCACGCTGGTCCTGCTCGCGGCGCTCGTTGCGTCCGCGTTGTTGCGCCGCGCCGCGGCGGCGACGCGTCACGCGGTGCTGGCGGCGGGGCAAATCGCGGCGCTTTGCTTGCCGCTGCTCACCTTCATCGTTCCGCCGGTTACGGTTTCTGCCCCCGGTGTAGTGTGGGCCTCCGGCCTACCTCTCGTTCCCCCGCCCCAGGGTAGGCCGGAGGCCCACACTACACGCGCGATCCGGGTGACAGACCTTTGGGGCTCCTCGGCATCCTCGCCATCGCGCTGCTTCGCATCACGAGCTACCTGCGCGCGGCGGCCGTCGTTCGCCGCGCCGAATCGTTCGGCAACGTGTTGCTCAGCGATGAAGTCGATCAGCCGATGACCTTCTTCACGCGCATCATCCTTCCGCGCAGCGCGAGCTCCTGGACGGACGAGCGGCTCCGCGCCGTGCTCCTTCACGAAGGCGCGCACGTTGCGCGGCATGACACGTTCTTCGGCATGGTCAGCGATGCGCTCTGCGCGATTTACTGGTTCCATCCGCTGGCCTGGCTGACCGCGCGGCGCGCGCGGCTCGAGCGCGAGCGCGCTTGCGATGACGTCGTGCTCTCGCAGGGCGTGGGGCGCTTCGATTACGCCGCGGCACTGCTCGATGTCGCGCGGACCGTTCGACGCCGTCACGCCACCGCGGCCATCGCCATGGCTGAGCGTCCGCATCTCGAACAGCGCGTGCGGGCGATCCTCGACTCGGCGACGAATCGCCGCGCGACCCGCGCCGCGCGCACCGCCGTCTTCGTCACCGTTTTCGCGACCGCGCCGTTGCTCGCCGCGCTGACCACGATCTCCATTCCGCTTCCGCGCTCCGGCGAGCCCGATCTGCTCAACGATGCCGTCACCTCTCCGTTCAGCGAGCGCATCGGCGCGCCGTTGGTGAGTGTGTCCGCGAGCGGGCCCGATGCGGCGTTCATCGAGACGATGCAGAAGGTGGCGACCATCGCGCCGCGGACCTCGATCGACTTCGTCGCCGATCGCGCGCGATGGGCGCTGGCGCAGGTGAATGACGGTGAGCTCGTGACGCCGCTGATCGACGCGCTCGACCACAGCGACTGGCGCGTCCGCGCCTACGCCTCCTGGTGCCTCGGCCTCAGCGCGGACCGCCGGGCCACGGACCCGCTGGTGGCGATGCTCGAGGATCCCGTCTGGCGCGTGCGCGCATCGGCCGCGGACGGTCTTGCCCGCCTCGCCGATCCCGCAGCCTCCGCCGCCATGCGCCGCGCGCTCAGCGACGATGCCTGGCAGGTGCGCATGCCGGCGGTGCAGTACTTCGCCGCCATCGGTGGCAGCCGTGAATTGTTCGAGACCATGCGGCGCGACCGGCACATCGCCGTGTGCATGACCGCCGAGGAGGCTTTGCGATGAAACGGCGTTCCCTTTTTTTGGCTCTGCATGTCACTTTTTTGACATCAACCCTTTCCGCGCAACTCCCCGAGCTCGACACGTACATCGAGAACGCCCGCAAGCAGTGGGAGTGTCCCGGCATCGCCGTGGCCGTGGTCAGGGACGGCAAGGTTCTGATGACGAAAGGCTACGGCGTCCGCACGCTCGGCAGGCCGGAGCTCGTCGACGAGAACACGATGTTCGACACGGCGTCGCTGTCGAAGTCCTTCACCGCTGCCGCGATCGCCACGCTCGTCGACCAGGGAAAAATGCGCTGGGACGATCCCGTGCGAAAGCATCTGCCCACGCTCGAGTTTCCCGATGCCTATCGCAGCGCGAACGTCACCGTCCGCGACCTCCTCGCCCATCGCATCGGTCTCGAGCCGGCGAATTTCATGATGCGCATGACGAACTATCCGACCGAGGAGGTGCTGCGGCGGGTGCGGTTCCTCGAGGAGCGCGATCCGTTCCGCAGCACGTTCACCTACTTCAACATCGGTTACGCGATCGCCGGTGAAGCCGCCGCAGCGGCCGCAAAGATGTCCTTCGCGGATCTGGTCCGCACGAGTCTCGTCGAGCCGCTGGGCATGCGCGACACGACCGTCGCCGTCGATCACGCGCGCGCGTCGAATCACGCTTCATCGCATGCGCGGATCGACGGAGTGCATCAGCCCATTCGCACGCGCAAGCGGATGAACATTCAGGGCGCGAACGCAGTGAACTCCACGGCCAAAGACATGGCCAGATGGCTGCTCTTCAACCTCGGCGACGGGACGTGGGAAGGAAAAAAGATCCTGACGCCGGAGGCGCTCGCCGAGATGCATTCGCCGCACTCGATCATCCCCACCACCCCGGCCATGCGCGCCGCGCGCGGCGTTCACTTTTTCGGCGGGTACGGTCTGGGATGGCAAGTCATGGACTATCGCGGCCACAAGATGCTCTGGCACAGCGGCAACGCCGACTGCATGCCCGTGTACATGGCCATCCTGCCGAACGAGAAGATCGGCGTGCTGGTGATGACGAACAGCTGGGAAGCGGGAACGCTGCACGGCATGATCGCCGGCCGCATCCTCGACACGCTCCTCGGCGACGTGCCGCTGAAGGATTCTGCGGCCGAAGGCCTGGAGGGATTCCGCAACGCGGCGAAGCGGGCTGTCGAGGAACGCGAGGCAGTCGAGAAAGCGCGCATCACCGGCACGAAACCCTCGCGGCCGCTCGATGCCTACGCCGGGACTTACGTCGACACCATGCATGGCGACATGGTCGTCAAGCATGAAAACGGACGGCTGACGCTGACGTTCGGCGGCGGCGAGCAGGCCGATCTCGAGCACTGGCACCACGACGTCTTCAGCGTCCGCTGGCACGACCGCGCCTACGAGTGGGCGGACACGTTCATCGCCTTCGCACTGGACGCGTCAGGGACGCCGAAGAGGTTCGAGATGAAGTTGTATCGGGACCTGATCGAGGCGGTACGGCGTTGACAAAAATGCTGATACGGCATAGTTTAAGGCCTCGATATGCCCATAAAGCATCGCGGGACTGTCCTCCTCCTCCTTTGTCTCGCTGCCCCGATGGTCTCCGGCGCCACGCCGACGATCGATAACGACTCCGGCTGCGACATCGCCCTCCTTCCCGCGGCCACGCTGCTGCTGCCCTATTTCGAAGTGGACATCCACGCGGAGGCGGGCAAAGGCGAGACGACGATCTTCACCATCACCAACGTCACGAACCTTCCCCAGATCGCGCATGTCACGTTGTGGACGGACCTCGGCTATCCGGTGATCGACTTCAACCTCTATCTGACCGGCTACGACGTGCAGAGCATCAATCTGTACGACGTGATCGGCTGGGGCCAGATCGCGCCCGACGACGGCACGGGCATGGATGTATCACCGGTCGGGGATTTGTCGGGGCCTACGCCGACGCTCGACAACGACAATCCGCTCGCGATCGAGGCGAGCTGTGTCGATCTGCCGGTCGAGCTTCCTCGCCGCTACGCCACCCTCATGCAGCAGGCCTTCACGACGGGGAAAACGACACCCCTGACTCTCGGCCAGCCGGTCTGCGAGCGGATCGGAAACGTGCACCTGAATGCGGTCGGCTACGCCACGATCGACGTGGTCAGCAATTGCACAACCGCGCTGCCGACGCAGAGCCGATACTTCGAGAACGAGATCCTGTTCGACAACACCCTGGTCGGCGACTACCTGCAGTTCAACGGAACGGACGGCGCGGCCCAGGGCGGACCGATGGTTCACATCCGCGCCATTCCGGAAGGTGGAACACCGCGGACGCGAGCGGACAACCCGGCGTATCAGGTCAACTTCCCGCGCACGTTCTACAGCCGCTATCAACTTCCGTCGAAGCCGCGGTTCGATGCGCGGCAGCCGCTGCCCGCGCTTTTTTCGGCGCGGTTCATCTCCGGTGATTACGGCGAGCGAACCCTTCTGAAGGTCTGGCGCGAAGGACGCGAGAGCGGCACGGCGTGCGGCGCTTACAAGGTCAACCTGATGAACATGAGCGATGTGGTTGTCTTCGACGAAGAAGAGAACCCAGCCACCATCGTTCCCGGCCCGTACTTGCCCGGGCCGTCCACGGATCCCCTCCTGCCCGCGACCTCGACGGTCGACGTGGAAGGGCCGGTTCTCATTTTCTCCTCGCCCGCGTTCCAGAACGACAGCGGCTGGCTTTACCTGAACCTCGACTACGACAGATACGACGCCTTCGCAAGCCAGAACTGGGTCATCTCATCGATGCGCGCAGGTTCCACCTACACCGTGGACATCCCCGCATCCGCCCTCGGCAACGGATGCTCCGCGCCGATCAGTTACAGCCAAGCCTCCAGCCGCGACGGCACCGTGATCGGCCCGCCACCGAACACGAGGCCATGACCATGCGCGCGGCGATCCTCACAATCCTCATCGCCGTTGGCCTTTCCGCCGGCGCCGCCGATGCCACGATCGACAACGATGCCGGTTGCGACCTCTCGCTCCTTCCCGCAGCGACGCTCCTTCTCCCGTATTTCGAGGTCGATCTCGCCTCCGGGCCGGGGCTGGGCGAGACCACGATCTTCACCATCACCAACGTCGCGAACATCCCCCAGGCCGCGCGCGTGACCCTGTGGACCGATCTGGGTTACCCCGTCATCACCTTCAACATCTATCTCACCGGCTACGACGTGCAGAGCATCAATCTTTACGACTTTTTCGCGCGAGGCCGGATCGCGCCGAACGACGGGACCGGTTCCGATGTCTCTCCGGTCGGCAAGCTATCCGGCACGTCGCCAACCCGCGACTTCGACAACCCGCTGCTCGCCGAATCCACTTGCGTCGACTTCCCGGTGCAGCTGCCCCCGAATTACATCTCCCCCATCCAGCGGACATTCACCACAGGCGATGTCGACCCTCTGCCGCATGACCGGACACGGCCGGCATGCCAGAAGATCGGAGAGCCGCATGTGAACGCGATCGGTTACGCGACCATCGACGTCGTTGGCACGTGCACGTACACGTTGCCTAACGAGCCCCGCTATTTCTCCGACGAGATCCTGTTCGACAACGTCCTGACCGGCGATTACGTGCAGCTCCGGGGCAAGGACCACGTCGTCCAGGCCGGTCCGCTCGTGCACATCCGGGCCATTCCCGAGGGGGGCTCGGCGCGGTCGCGGGTGGGCGACGCCAGGTATCTCAGCCGGTTTCCGCGGACGTTCTACAGCCGTTATCAGCATCCCGAGCGCCCGCGCAGCGATGCGCGTCAGCCGCTTCCGAGCGTCTTCGTCGCCCGTTTCCTCGGCGGCCGCCGCTCCGAACCTCAGTCCTTCCTGAAAATCTGGCGCGAAGGCCGCGAATTCGGCACGGCTTGCAACGTCTACTCCTTGCGAAACCGGACGGCACTCACCGAGGTGATCCGCTTCGACGAGGAAGAGAATCCGTCCACCCACGCACCGTCGAACAGCCCTTATGACCAGCCCCCCAACGTCCCGTTGGCCTTCATGACCGATGTCAATCGCGGCGGCATCGTCCCGTCGTACTCGGACGAACCCAACGGCTGGATCTACGTGAACCTCGACGGTTACTACGACAACGACAACATCCCCACGCAGGGCTGGGTCATCTCGTCGATGCACTCGGGCGGATATTCGGTCGACCTGCCCGCCACTGCCCTGGGAAATGGATGTTCAGCGCTGGTCGCACCCACCGACCACGACGGCACACCACCCATCGGACCGGCGCCGAACGTGAGGCGCTGAGGCATGCGTATCTTTGTTCTTCTTCTGCTGACCGCCGTCACGTTGTCCGCAGGTGCATCGAAGGTCAACAACGACGCCACCTGCGACATCGCCCAACTCCCTGCCGCAACGCTGTTGCTGCCGTACTTCGAAGTCGACCTCAGCTCGGGGCCGGGAGCCGGCGAGACGACGATCTTCACCATCACCAACGTCACGAACCTCCCGCAGATCGCCCATGTCACGTTGTGGACGGATCTCGGGTATCCAGTGATCGACGTCAACATCTACCTGACCGGTTACGACGTGCAGAGCATCAATCTCTACGACCTGTTGAAGTTCGGCTGGGTCGCGGCGCCGGACGGAACGGGTTCGGACGTGTCGCCGGTTGGGAGATTGTCGGGAATCCCGGACAGGAGCGACTTCGATAACCTGAACGCCGATGAGTCGACGTGCATCGACCTGCCCGTGCAACTGCCTCGCGTCTATGTCGACCGGATGCAGCAGGCCTTTACCACCGGCAACGCCGGTCCGGCGGGCAAGTTCCGCTCCTGCCAGAAAATCGGCAAGCCCCATCGCAACGCGGTCGGATATGTGACGATCGACGTCGTCAGCATCTGCAGCACCACGATGCCGATCGACCAGCCCTACTTCACCAGGGAGATCCTGTTCGACAACGTGCTCACCGGCGATTACGTGCAGTTCAACGGCACGACAAAGACCGCGCAGGGCGGGCCACTCGTTCACATCCGGGCGATTCCCGAGGGAGGAACGCCTGGCTCGCGGCGCGTGCCGGAATACAAGGTCCATCTGCCCCGGACGTTCTACAGCCGCTACCAGCCTGCGTCGCAGCCCCGTTTCGACGCGCGTCAGCCTCTCCCCTCCGTGTTTGCAGCGCGATACATCTCCGATGCCGGTCAACGGACGTTCCTGAAGATGTGGCGGGAAGGGAGCGAGGTCGGTACCGCATGCGAGGCTTACTCGCGGAACGAGCGGTACGTCGCCGATGTGGTGCGCTTCGATGAAGAGGAAAACGCGGAAGGCGTGTTCGTCTTCATCAACGCCCAACCACATGTCGCGCTCTTTCCGTTTCTTCCGCTGACCTCGATTCACGACATCGATGATGGCGGCGTGTTCCCCGACAGTCCCGGCGGGGACGGCGGCTGGCTCTACCTGAACATGGACTACGACAACCGCGACGACTTCGCCGGCCAGGCCTGGGTGATCTCCTCGATGCGCGCCGGCAATGGCTTCTCCGTGGACATGCCCGCAACACCTCTCGGCAACGGCTGCTCGGCGCCGGTCGACCTCTCCGAAGGCTCATCGGGCCTCGCGACGATCGGCCCCGCGCCGAACATCCAGCCCTGAGAGTACGATTCGGACCATGCAGTCCGACATCGAGCGTCAGGTCTTCGCCATCACCCGTCCGGCCCCGGCGCTGATGAAGTACTACGTCATCGCCTCGCTGCTCTTCGGGCCGATGATGCCGTTCGGCCTCCTCTACTACTACTTCCGCTACCACACCATGCACTTCCAATTCGACGAGGAAGGCATTTCCATGCGCTGGGGGATCCTCTTCCGCCGCGAGATCAGCCTCACCTACGCGCGTATTCAGGACATTCACCTGACCAGCAATCTCGTCGAGCGCTGGCTGCGTCTGGCGAAGATCCAGATTCAAACCGCCAGCGCCAGCGCGGCCGCGGAGATGACGCTGGAAGGGCTGCACGAGTTCGAGCTCGTCCGCGATTTTCTCTACTCGAAGATGCGCGGCGTGCGCGGCGCCGTGACCGCGCAGCCGGAAACGCAAGCGGCACAAGGATCGGATCTCGCCGCGGCCCTCCGCGAAGTGGCCAGCGAGCTTCGCGCAGTCCGCGAAGCACTTGCAGAAAAGACGGACAAGCGATGAGCTGGCGCGATCGGCTGCTCCGCTTCATGCGCGTGCCGCACTCCCCCACACCGCCACCCGGCTCTCCGCCGCGAGTCTTTCGCGCCGCGCCGAACTATTTCAAGCTGCGCATGCTCCGCTGGGCCGGCACGCAGTTCGTCGCGATCCTCGGCCTCGTCGCGGCGATCTACTTCTTCCGCGCCCAGGTCTCGCCCCGCGTGCCGAGGTACATCGCCTGGGGCATGACCATCGGCGAGATCTTCGGCGCCGCCGTGATCCTCTTCGAGGCCACGCTGGGATGGCTGATCGTCCGCCTCGACTTCGACCTCCGCTGGTACATGGTCTCCGACCGCGCCATCCGCATCCGTGAAGGGATCACCACCGTTCGCGAGAAAACCGTGGTCCTCGCGAACATCCAGAACATCGCCGTCCGCCAGGGCCCCCTCCAGCGCTTCCTCGGCATCGCCGACGTGGTGGTCAACACCGCTGGCGGCGGTAGCAAAGGCGGGAACGACATGGAGACGAAGAAGGGCGCCTCGGAGCCGATGCACGTTGCCTACTTCCGCGGCGTCGACAATGCCGAGGAGATTCGTGACCTGCTCCGCGAAGGGGTCCGCCGCCAACGCGACGCCGGCCTCGGCGATCCCGACGAAGTCGCCGATCGCGACTCCGATGTCGAGTCCGCCGTCGCCGACCTGCTGCGCGAGGCGCGCGCGCTGCGCTCCGTGGTGTAAGACCGACCGGGAGGCCTCCGGACATCTGAGCCTTCCTGTCAAGTCAGGGAGCAGCTGTGGCGAGGGTTGAGCCTCGCGTGGCTAGCTGCCGCAGATAGAGAGCTTCGTCGTAGACGGTGCGATTGTTCCAGCAGGCGTAAAGGACGCGGATCCAGCGGTAAGCGAGCGTGCGGATAGCCTCGTGGTGGCTGTGTCCGCGCAGGCGTTGCTGCTTGTAGAAGGCTCGAGCCCATACGGACTGACCGATCGACACGCGGGCGTACTCATGGAACGTCTGACGCAGGAACTTCGGACAGGCCCAGCGCATGTGCACGACCGCCGTTTTGCCGCTCCGGCGGAGAACCGGGGCGATGCCGCTTCGGGTGGCGACGTTGACGGCGCTGCCGAAGCGCTTGCGATCGGTCCCGAAGGCGGCGGCGAGCCGCGGCGCGAGCTGTTGGCCGGCGCCAGGGAAGCTCGCGAAGATCGACGCGTCCTGGTGGGCGGCGAACGCCGCGGAGATCTTCTGGTCGTACGTGGCGATGCTCGTGTTGAGGGCCCGGATCTGCGCAACCTCGCTTCCGATCAGTAGCACGGCAGCGTCAGTGGTGACCTGATCGTCGTGGAACGCGACCTCTGAACGGATCTCGGCGAGCTTCTGGTCGATCCACGCGGCCGCGTGATGATGACCCGCATAGAACCTCCGTATCGCGGACGGCCGAGCCCTTTGGATGGCCTCGAGCGTCGGCCAGCGTTCGAGGAAGTCACAGGCCTGCGCCGTAATCAACGCGCCGGCCCACCGGAGCGCCTGCGGGTAGTACGTCTTGAGCCGATCGGTCATGCGTTGGACGTGTTGCGTCCTCTGATCGACGAGCTCGCGCCGATCCTCGGTCAGAAGCCGCAGCAGACGCGTAGAAGCGTCGTCGGCGATGAACGGGCGCAGTTCGTTGCGGTGCTTACGAAGCAGGTCGAGCAAGGACGCCGCGTCGGTCGGATCGTCTTTCGATAGGCTCGGATGAAACGCCTCACGATACCGGGCTGCACTGCGTGGGTTGATCGGATACAACGTGACGAACGGATAGCCGCTGAGCGCGTCGAAGACCGCGCCGCGGGACTGCTCGATGGCCACGGCGATCGGTGCCCCGCCGAAGCGCGCCTGCAGCGCTTCGATCCATGCGCGCAGAGCCGCAGGCGTGTGCTCGATGCGCTCGTTCGTGCACGTCTGCTGCTGCTCGTCCCAAAGAGCCACCTCGTGCGATGTGTCACCCCAATCCAGCCCCACCAACGCCCCAAACTCGAACTCGCTCATCACACCCTCCCTTCGGTTGGCTTTGGCCGCGCGCAAGGCCTATAGTCGAGTCGTGCTCCGACAGCATCTGAGAATGCGTTTCGGGCCAAAGCACTTCGTCCCGCTCGAAAGTCCGGAGGGATTCGTCGATCCGAACACGGGCGGAATTCGTAGCGGGACGAACCCTTCTTCTCAGTATCGCGCCGCCTGAATCCGATTCTCCCGATTGCCACCCAACGGGTACTTCTCTGAGGGCTGAGGGAGAAGCGGAGAGACGGCCGGACAAGCTATAGGCGGGCCGGCCACGGGCCGGCAGGCGCTGGTTGTGCCTTCTGCCGAGCTCGCGGTAGCTGGCGCGGATCGCGTTCACGCCAACATCAGCGCCTGCCGGCCCGTGGCCGGCCCGCCGGAGGCCCCTCGTCGTTCCCTTTCCCCGGAACACGAACAGCCGCCCCCTTGTTGACCGCGCCGCATGATCTCGTTCGCAAACGTCAGCAAGCAGTATGGCAAGCAGGTCCTCTTCGTCGAGGCCTCGTTCCAGCTCAACCCCGGAGAAAAAGCCGGGCTCGTCGGACCCAACGGCGCCGGCAAGTCCACCCTTTTCCGCATGATCGCCGGCGAAGAGCAGGCGGACGACGGTCAGGTCAGCATCCCGAAGAAACTCGCCATCGGCTACTTCAAGCAGGAAGTCGACGAAATGAGCGGCCGGCCCGTCCTGGATGAGGCCATTGCCGGCAGCGGCCGGTTGGGCGATCTCCATCACGAACTGATCGAGCTCGAGCACGACATGGGCGATCCCTCGCGGCCCGATTACGACGACGTCCTCGAGCGCTTCGGCCACGTCCAGGAGGAGTACCAGCACAATGGCGGTTACGAGCTCGAAGCTCGCGCGCGCGAAGTCCTGCACGGACTCGGCTTCAGCGATGCCCAGATCGACGGCGATGTCGGGGCGCTATCCGGCGGCTGGAAGATGCGCGTCTCCATGGCCAAGATCCTCCTCGGCAAGTTCGACGTCCTCCTCCTCGACGAGCCGACCAACCACCTCGACATCGAATCCATCGTCTGGCTGGAAGGCTTCCTCAAGTCCGTCCCCGCGACGATTCTCATGACCTCGCACGATCGCGACTTCATGAACCGCATCATCACCAAGATCATCGAGATCGACGACGGCGACATCCTCACCTACTCCGGCGACTACGACTTCTACGTCCGCGAGCGGGAGATCCGCGAGACCAATCAGGAGGCCGCTTACTCCCGGCAGCAGGCCAAGCTCGCCAAAGAACAGCGGTTCATCGATCGCTTCAGCGCCCACGCCGCGAAAGCCGCGCAGGTGCAGAGCCGCGTGAAGATGCTCGAAAAGCAGGAACGGGTCGAGCCGCCGAAGAAGCGCAAGGTCATGAAGTTCGACTTCCGCTCGCCGCAGCGTTCCGGCGAGGACGTGGTCACCATCAGCGGCGTGAAGAAGTCCTTCGGCCAGCGGGCGATTTACGACGGCTTCGACTTCCGCGTGCGCCGCGGCGAGCGCTGGTGCGTGATGGGAAAGAACGGCGCCGGAAAATCGACGCTGCTGAAGATGATCTCCGGCGCGCTTCAGCCGGACGGCGGCGAAGTGAAGCTCGGGGCCAGCCTGAAGATGGGCTACTTCGCGCAGCAGTCGCTCGATCTGCTCGACGCCGAGCTCACGGTGTGGGAGCAGATGCAGAAAGATTTCCCCCTCGAATCCATCGCCGTCCTCCGCAGCCTCCTCGGCGCCTTCCAGTTCTCAGGCGACGACGTCGACAAGAAGATCCGCTCGCTGAGCGGCGGCGAGAAATCGCGCCTGGTCATGGCGCGCATGCTCCTCGATCCGCCGAACTTCCTCGTGCTCGATGAGCCGACGAACCATCTCGATCTCGCAACGAAAGAAATGCTCGTCGAGGCGCTGAAGGAGTTCCAGGGCACGATGCTCTTCGTTTCGCACGACCGCACGTTCCTTCGCGGACTCGCGAACCGCGTGCTCGAAGTTGGAGAAACGCCGATGACTTACGGCGGGTCGTACATCGAGTACGTCGAGAGCACCGGCCGCGAAGCGCCCGGCGTGCACGCTTGAAATTCTCCAGCGCCGTCGGCTGCGTCGCCGGACCGGCGGTAGTCGGCGCGCTCGCCGGGTCGTTCATCGCCTGGTTCTTCGACGGCGGCCCGCCGATGGCCAAAGTCGCCGCGACGTTCGCCGCGGTCTACGGCAGCGCGGCCCTGTTTATCCTGCTCACGCTGCGCATCGAGGGGGAGCTCAGCCGCTCGTTCCTCCAGAGCGCAATCATCGGTTCCGCATTCGCGCCGAGCATTCTTGGCGGGCACGGCTTCGCGGTGGCGCCCGCGTGGTACGTCCTGCTCCTGCCGCATCACGCCTCGTTCGCCCTCGGATGTATGGCCGTCACGTCGCTCTTCGCCTTCCCGCTCTGCTACTTCGCCGCGCGAGTGATGAACCCCACCAGCCGGCTCTGATTTATCGCGCGAACATCGTCGCGAAAAACGGCAGGATGTGGCTGCGAAGGCGCTCCGGGATCCTCTCGCGGTGATCGCCGTCGTACACATCGAGTCGATGCGGGATGCGCAGGCGCGCCAGCTCGCGTGAGAACGCCGGCGTCGACGTGATGATGTGGGCGAACTGGTCCGACGTACCGTAGTCGATCGCGATTCCGCGCAGGCGCAGCAGATTCGCGCGATGCGCGGCGACCTGCGCCATCGGCAGGCTCGCGCGCCACAGCTCATACGTCGCGTCATCGGGCAGCAGCTCGCCACGCACGAAACGAATGGGCAGGTCGACGAAGAACGGCGGCTTCCCGGGATTCGGGGAGATGGACGAGGCGAGGGCGTAAATCGCGACGGGATAGAAGTCGTACTCCTCGAGCGCTTTGACCAGGTCCGCTTCGGTCTTGAACTGAGTCGCTCTCTTCCAGGACGTGTTGCCGTGACCGATGTCGTCGGTCAGGTCCAGACAGCAGGGGCTCATCGCGTACACGGAGCCGAAGACGTCGGGATGGCGCATGGCCAGGCGAAGCGCGCCGAAGCCACCCATCGAATGACCGGCCACTCCTCGCGACGCCGGATTCGCGATCGTGCGGAAGTCGCGGTCGATCATCGGGACCAGCTCGCGCAGCAGATACGTCTCCCACTTTCCGCTCACCGGCGAATCGAGATAGAAGCCGCCGCCGAGGCGGTTCGAGCCGTTGGGCATGACCACGATGTATCGCGTCGCGCCGGCGCGGATCATCTCGTCCATCGCCGCTTTGATGTTCCAGTGCTTCGTCCAGTCGGTGAAGCCGCCGAAGATGCCGTGCAGGAGGTAGAGCACGGGATAGCGCGTCGTCGCCGCTTCGCTGTACCCCGGCGGCAGGTACACCGCCACTTCCTGCGCGCTCGGCTCTTTCAACAGATTGCCTTCCAGCGCGGCGGAGTTGATCTTCAGGTAACGGATCGTGCCTTCCGATTGCGCGGCGGCGGAAAGGCCGGCAAGACAGAGAACCAACGTCGCGACGAGCAGACGTAACCGTTGCATGGAATCTCCTTTTGCAGGTTTGTACGTGCCCGACGCGTCGCGAGTTGCGGATAATCGCCCTTGCGATGCACACCCGCCGCGAGATCCTCTGGTTGTTGCTCCTCGCACGCTGCGCGGCGCGGGAGCGCGTGGCGTTCGCGGAATCGGACGGACGCTTTTCGGCGCGACCAATTGCGCGAACATCAACCGGCGGCGCCACTCCGCAACCGAAGCCGCTGAAACTGGGCGGCGAGCGCGACGGCGTTTTCTACGTTCCGGCGAAAGCCGTTTCTTCGCATCCGCTGCTCGTCTACCTGCACGGCGCGGGCGGTTCGGGCAGCCGGGTCATTCAATACCTGACCGGTCACGCCGACGCTACCGGCACGATCGTGATCGCTCCTGACTCGCGCGAGCAGACCTGGGGCGCGCTGATCGGCGATGAATCCGCGGATGTCGCCTTCATCAACGCGGCGCTGAAGAGAGTGTTCGACCGCTATTCGATCGACGCCGCGCGCATCGGGATCGGCGGGTTCTCCGACGGCGCCACCGCGGCGTTGTCGTGGGGCCTGGTGAACGGCGACCTCTTCTCAGCGATCGTCGCCTTCTCCCCCGGAGGCCTCGGCGTCTCCTCCGATCCCGTCGGCAAGCCGCGCGTCTTCATCTCCCACGGCATCGACGACGAGATCCTTCCCATCGATCGCTGCAGCCGGCAGATCGTGCCCGAGTTGCGCGGCGCTGGATACACCGTCGACTATCGCGAATTCGACGGCGACCACGACGTGCCGGGGGACATCGGCGAAGCGGGCCTGGCCTTCCTGCTCAAATGAGCTTCGCTTCGAGCTCCGCCCACCGCGCGTAGAGTCTTTCGACTTCGCGCTGCGCTTCTGCTAGGGCGTTGAAGCGCTCCTGCAGTGCCGCGGCATCGGAGGCGATCGCCGGATCATGGGCGCGCTCTTTTGCGAGAGCCAGCTTTTCCTCGGCGGCGAGCACGTTCGCTTCCATCGCGTCGAATTCGCGTTGCTCGAGGTAGCCGAGACGCTTCGCTTTAGTGGGCAGCGGGCGGTGGGCAGCAGGCAGAGGAGGCTGTGCGGGAGTTGGACGAGTGCGATTCGCTTCCCATTGCGCGTAATCGGCAAAGTATTCGGCTCCGCCCTTTCCGTCGATGGCCAGGACCTGCGTGGACACGCGATCGAGCAGATAGCGATCGTGCGTCACGAGCACGAGCGCCCCGGGAAACTCGAGCAGCGACTCTTCGAGGACGTCGAGCGTGGGGATGTCGAGGTCGTTCGTCGGCTCGTCCATCACCAAGAGGTCGGCCGGCTGCAGCATGAGCCGGGCGAGGACGATGCGCGCCTTCTCCCCGCCCGACAATCGCGACACCATCGTCTCGAGCTGCTCGGTCCGGAAGAGAAATCGTTTGGCCCAGCTGGCGACATGAATGGAACGGTCCTGATACACGACCGAATCGCCCTCCGGCGCGAGCGCGCGGGCCAGGGTCACGTTCGGATCGAGGCTCTGCCGGTTCTGTTCGAAGTACACGACGCGCAAGCCATCGGCCTTCTCGATCGTGCCCGCATCCGGCTCGAGCTCGCCGACGATGATCCGGAACAGCGTGGTCTTGCCCGATCCGTTCGGGCCGAGGATTCCCAGGCGGGTGCCGGGGGTGAGGAGAATGTCGAGGTTGCGGAAAAGCTCCCGCTTGGCGAGACCGCGCCCGGCCCACAAACGTTTGGTCTTGCGCTGCGAGGCGTTGAAGTCGATGTCCGCGCTCGAGGTTCGCGCGCGATCGCGCGAGTCATCCAGCTCGTCGATCAGGCGCTCCGCGTTCTGAATGCGCGCTTTCGATTTCGTCGTCCGCGCCTTCGGTCCGCGCCGCAGCCACTCCACCTCCCGCCGCACGAGATTGGCGAGCGTCTCCTGATACGCGGCCTCGTTGCGGAACACCTCGTCGCGCCGCACGAGGAGATCGCTGTACGTGCCGTTGACCTCGAGCAGGCCGCCGGAGTACGCGCGATTCAGCTCGAGCATGCGCCTGGTGATGTTCTCCAGGAAGTAGCGATCGTGGCTGACGACGATGAAGGCCTGCGGATCGCTCTTGAGCAACGCTTCGAGCCAGAGGATGGCTTCGACGTCGAGATGATTCGTCGGCTCGTCGAGGAGGAGCACGTCCGGCTCGCGAGCCAGCTCGTGCGCGATGGCCAGCCGTTTCCGCCAGCCGCCGGACAGCGTGTCGGTGATCGCGTCGCGATCGGTGAAGCCTGCTTTGCCGAGGGTCAGCGAGACGCGGGCGAACTTCTCGTGCTCGTCGAGTGAGTGATCCTCGCGCAGCGATTCGAGCAGAACCTCTTCGACGGTCTTCCCCGGCGCGAACACCGGATCCTGCGGCACGTACCCCACGCGCACACCTTTGCGCAGCGCACGACGCCCCGAGTCGGCGTCTTCGATTCCGGCCAGGATCTTCATCAATGTCGATTTGCCCGAACCGTTCGGACCGACCAGCCCGACGTGATCGCCGTCGAAGAGCGTGAAGGACAGGTCTTCGAACAACGGCCGCGAGCCGAAGGACTTGGAGACGGATTCGATGGAGAGGAGGACGGAGCGGCTCATTAGAATTGCGCGATGGTGCCCATTTCTCCCACCACTCTCGCCATCGCCCTGATCGCGATCGCCGTGGTGTTCTTCCTGATCAACCGCGGAACGCGGCGCTGGGAAGCGGAGCGCGCGGAAGAGTACCGCAAGGCCGCGGCGCTGCGAGGGTGGCAACTCGAGCTCGATCACATCGAGTACCGCTACCGCGGCACGACCGAGGGCGTGCCCTGGACGATGCGCGTCGGGCATTACCGATCGCACAGCCGTCAACGGCGGCCGGCGCTCTGGCAGACGACGGCCGTGCGCCTGAACGAAGGGGTCCTCATCGTCTGGCCGGATTTCGGTCAGGGCATGGACGCGATCACGACGCCGGGCGTCCCCCAGTTCGTCCTCGACCTGGCCATGCGTCCGGTAGCCATGGCCCTCGGCGTCCCCTCGGATGACGGCTCACTGCTCGCCGAGGCTCGGGGCGTCGCGGAAGGACCGAAGGGCTTCCTCCTTCGCGGAACGGATCCGAACAAGCTTCAGCAGTGGCTCGACAATCCAACGATCTCGATCACTTCGCCCGCCTCGCGCGCCTCGGCGCGCGCCTGGCCAAAGCCTATGGAGGATGAATGAAAACCCGTTCCGCAGTCGCGCTCCTGTTGATGTTGATCGCCGTCCCGATCCTCGCCGCGCATCCCCTCGAGCCTCTGTCCGAGGACGAACATCGCGCCGCGTTCGACATCACCCGGGCGCACTTTGAATCGGCGGGCAATCTTCCTGACGACGGTCTGCTTTTCCCGTTCATCGCTCTCCGCGAGCCGGCCAAGACCGTCGTGCGGAACTGGACCGCGGGCGCCGATTTCCCGCGGCAGGCCACGCTGCACGTGCTTCATCCGCTGACCAATCGCCTCTGGATCGTCACCGTCGATCTTCGCGCCGGACGCGTCTCCGACATCGAACTCGCTCCGGCCGGGACGCAACCGGCCGTGACTGCCGAGGAGTATGTGATCGCCGATGAGATCGTGCGTGCGTACGGACCGTGGGCCGCGGCGATGCAGGCCCGCGGTGTCGATCCCGAGGACGTTTACATCGATGTCTGGGCGCCGGGCGATCTCGAGTTGCCGGGCTCCATCGTTGCGTCACTGCCTCACGGCTCGAACACACGGCTCCTTCGCGCCCTCTTCTTCTTCCGCGGCGCCTCGGTCGACGACTACGACTCCTCCAATCCGCAGAATCCGTACGTGCGTCCGATCGAGGGCGTCGTCGTCACGATCGACATGAACCAGCGACGCGTCGTGCATATGACCAACACCGCCGTCCGGCCGGTGTCGCGCGAGAGCGGCAATGCTGCGGCGCGGCGCACCGGTCTCAAGCCGATGAAGATCACCCAACCGAACGGCGGCGGCTTTGAGGTCACCGGAAGGCTGGTGCAGTGGCAGAACTGGCAGTTCTACGTCGTGCTGCATCCGCGGGAAGGGCTCGTGCTCTACGACGTCCGCTACAACGACAACGGCCGCCTGCGGCCCATTGCCTATCGCCTGTCGCTCTCGGAGATTTACGTTCCGTACGGAGTCGCCGATGAGAACTGGTCATGGCGAACTGCCTTCGACGTCGGCGAATACAACCTCGGCATGTACGCGCAGACGCTCGAGCCGGATCGCGACGTGCCCGAGCACGCGTACCTGTTCGACACGACCTTCGGGACCGACACCGGAGACACGTTCGAAGCGACGGACACGATCGGGATGTACGAGCGGGACAACGGACTGCTCTGGACGCGCACCGATCCGTCGAATGCCGCGCGCGATACCCGCGCGCGCCGCGAGCTGGTTCTGACGTGGAACGCGTGGATCGGCAATTACATCTACGGCTTCGACTGGACGTTCGGCATGGACGGCAGCATCGACGTCAAGGTCGTGCTCACCGGCACACTGCTGAGCCGCGGTGCTCCGAACGAGGATGAACCGAGCGCGCCGGTGGTCGGCATCGACGAGAGCTTCGTTCGCGTCTCCGCACCGAATCATCAGCACTTCTTCAGCTTCCGTCTCGATCTCGACGTCGACGGACCGGAGAACGCGGTCGTCGAGTCGAACATGCGTCATGTCGCAACGCCCGGCTTCGCGAATGCGTTCGCAGCCGTGGAGAGGGTGCTTACCGCCGAGGGATCCCGCGACGCGGATCCGTTCCAGGCCCGTCATTGGGAGGTGAGCAGCGCGACGGCGATGAACGCGTTCCTGCGCCACACCGCATACGCGATCGAGAGCAACGCCATCGCCGCGCCGCTCTCGTCGCCGCTTTACGAGCCACTCCGGCGCGCCGCGTTCGCGACGCATGCCTTCTGGGTGACCCGCTTCCGCGACGACGAACGCTACGCCGCCGGCGACTTCCCGAACCAGGGCGCCGTCGGCCAGGGGCTGGAGGCGTTCGTCTCCCCGGCCGAGCAGCTCGATGAAGAGGATGGGACGGACGTCGTGGTCTGGCACACCATCGGGATGACCCACGTCCCCCGCCCCGAGGACTACCCGGTCATGCCGACGGAAACGATCGGATTCAAGCTCGTGCCCCACGGGTTCTTCGACAGGAACCCCGCGCTGGACGCGCCGGATCTGCCGAAGCCGAGGATTCGACGGCGAACGGTGCGGTAGTCCAAGAGTTTATCCCGCGCGAAGACGCGGGATCTCCCGGTGCACCGACACCAATGGTGGCTCGTGCGCTGCCGGTGCACGGGGAGATCCCGCGTCTTCGCGCGGGATAAACTGAAAAGCCGGGCAACCCCGAACGGAACCCCAACACCCCGTGTTTAACACCATATGAAGAACTCCTGGACCGGGAGCGAAGCCGTGAGCCTCGCTGGTGCGCCCCCCGCTGAGGAGAACCTGGCCGTGGCGGTTCATCGCTGCGAGCCGGGGGCGCTCGAGCGGCTCATCGACCGCTTCGAGCCGGCTCTCTACGGCTACGCCTTCGGCATCCTCCAGAACGCTTTCGACGCGCAGGAGGTCGTGCAGGACGCGATGCTGCGCGCACACCGCGCCCTGACGCGGCAATACGACGAGGCGCGTTGCGCCGCGCTCGCGCTGAGGCCGTGGCTCTTCAAGATGACCCGCAATCTCTGTCTCAACAAGCGACGATCGAAAACGCGCGCGCTCGAACAGCCGCTCGAGTCCTTCGACGACAACCGCATCGGGCCGTTCGTGCGCGAGCACGGCTCGGAGCTCGAGAAAAAGCAGGACGCCGAACTGCTCCGGCGGGCCATGACCGCGCTGCCGGTCGAGGCCCGCGAGCTGATCGTCCTCCGCTTCATGGAAGACATGTCATACGCCGACATCGCCAGAACCGTCGGATCGACGGAGGCGTCATTGCGCGGCAAGGTGTTTCGCTCGCTGAAGCTGTTGCGAGACGCACTGGAGTCAAAAGGAGTTGCCCATGCGGTGTAGATCCGTTCTCACCCGAATCGACGCGATGCGCACCGGCGAGCTTGCCGCCGATGAGCGTCACGAGCTGCACGATCATCTCGAGACCTGCCCGAGCTGCGACGAGTCGGTGGGCGACATGGAATCGCTGGCCTCGACGCTCAAGGCTCTCGTTCCCGCTCCGCCGCGCTCCTGCAAAGACACTCTGAAAGGCAAATGCGCGACGGCGTTCGATGAAGTCGACGGCATCTGGGTCGCGTTCTCGAAAGAAGGCCTGCGCATGATTCATCGCGGCGGAACGGAGGAAGAGTTCCGCGCGAAGTTCGCCCGTCGCTACAGCCGTCCGCTCGAGCGCGCGAGTCTCCCCGATCGTTTGCGCAAGCAGGTCACCGCCGCGCTGCGCGGTGAAGGATCGGCCGAGCCGCTCGTCGACTGGGGAGAGGAAGCGACGGAGCTCGCGCGCGAAGTACTGAACACGCTCTCGCGCATCCCGCGCGGCGAAGTGCGGACGTACGCCTGGGTTGCGCGGCAGGTCGGCCGTCCGAAAGCGGTCCGCGCCGTGGGCAACATCCTCGCGAACAACGTCGTCCCGATCGTCGTCCCCTGCCATCGCGTCGTTCCGACCGGCGGCGGCATCGGCAACTACGCGTTCGGCAGCGCCGCGAAGCGCGAGTTGTTGCGTCGCGAAGGAGTCGACGTCGACGCGCTCGAAGCGCTGGAGCGCGAAGGCGTCCGCTACATCGGCTCGAAGACCTCGAAGATCGTCTGCTTTCCAACCTGCAAGGACGCGCGGAGGATCCGGGAAGAAAACCGGGTCCCTTTTCACAGCGAGTCCGAGGCGCTGAAGAAAGGATTCCGGCCATGTCGACGATGCCAGCCGTTCGCGAAAACGGCCTGATTCCCCACATCCACGCGGTCTCGCGTCCCGCGCGAACTTTTACCGGCGACTTCTACTTCACTCATCGCCACGAGCAGCGCTCGTGGATCGTCGTGGGCGACGTGGCCGGCAAAGGATTGCCCGCCGCGATCGTGATGGCCATGATTCAGGAAGAGCTGGAGCACCGCATTGCGTCGTGCGCGTCCGCGGAATGCGATCCCGCGCGCACCGCCGCGCGGCTGCACGAGTTTCTCGCGCCGCTGCTGCCCCGCAATCGATTCGCGACCGCGGCCATCGGCTGGCTCGATGACGACGGCACGCTGACCATCGTCAACGCCGGCCATCCGCCGCCGATCATCATCCGCCGCACCGGCGACATCGAGGAAATCGGCTCCACCGGCCCGGTCCTCGGCGTCCTCCCGAACCCGCAATGGCAATCGGTGCAGCACAAGCTCGAGGAAGGGGACGCGCTGGTGCTTTACAGCGATGGCGTGTCCGAGGCGGTGGTCGATGGGCAGGAGCTGGGGGTGTGCGGGTTGCGTCGACTGCTCGCGCAATCGACGTCCCCGCAAGCGCTGCTCGCCGATCTGGAGACGGCGGATGATGTGACGATGGTGGTGTTGCGGCGCTAGTCGCGGACCTCGATCCTCACCTCATCCCCATTCGCCCGAATGTCCGGCACGTACATCGCCCAACCCAGCACCGGCAGCGCGTGGAACGTTCCCGGCACTTCGGCGCGAAGCGTGTAGCGGATCTCCCAGATGCCCTGCGGCAGGTGATCGGCGAACAGCGCTACCTTGCGATCGCGCAGCTCCTGGTAGACGAACGCCGTGCGTCCGCCCTTCTTCTCCGTCGCCCAGAGCGATTCGCCGGACTGCAGGGCAACCGCCTCGAGGCCGGCGGGCTTGAGGTCTTCGAAGATCAGGTAGCTGTAGTCGTTCTTGGTCTCGACGCTGATCACCACTTCGACGCGCTCGCCGCTCTTGATCGATTCGCCGTCGCGCAGCGGGACCTTGTCGTACACGACGCCTTTGAGCAGGGTCGGCTTCGGCGCGAGGCGGTAGTAGTCGCGGCGCACGAACAGCTCGTTCCCCGCGGCCTTCACCGGTTCCTCCAACGAAACGAACCGCGCCTCGGCTGAGAAATAAACCGCGCCGGTGCCCGACGTGCGGCGGATGCGGATCTCCTGCATCGTGTCGCGCAGCAGCGCTGCGTCGACGGTGAACTTCTTCGTGTCCGAGCCGGTGCCGAGGACCTGGCCGTTCACGGCGACCTCCCAGGTCACGTCGCCTTTCAACTCGCCGCTGACCTTCAGATAGTCGTTGAGCGCGAGGACGGCGATGGCCGTGTCGCGCGTGTTCGTCCACTGCGCACCGCGGCGATTCTTCACCAGCCAGTTCATGGCCGGCTCGATCAGCTTGTGATCGGGCTGGATGGTGACCAGGGCCTGCAGCGCGAAGGCGGTCGTCTCGATCGGCCCTTCGTGCCAGCGCCACCAGAAGCCGCTCGCGCCCCAGTGCGCCGTGGCCATGGTTTCCGCGGTCGAACCTTCGCCGCGAATGAGCACGGACTGATCGGGAGCCTTGTCGATCTTCACGCCGTCTTCGAGATTGCGGATGAGAGTGTTCGCGCGCTCGGCATTGCCGTAGCGATGGGCGGTCAGCGCGAGCAGAGCGCGTGAGTAGGCGGTCAGGCGCTCGCGATTCGTCCAGACTTTGTCGAAAGCGCGGCGCTCGGCCTCACTCGCGGTCTTCTTCCACGCCGAGAGCGCGTGGAGCATCCAGGTCACATCGTTCCACTGCCCGTCGCGCTCGACGAGCCGCCGCTGCAGATACGCCGCGGCGCGATCGACGGCCTGCGCGCGCACCGGCAATCCCGCGTCGCGCGCGACCGAGAAGCCCCAGACCACGTACGCGGTCATGAAGTCGTCGGTCGGCCCTTCCTTCCACCATCCCCAGCCGCCGTCGTCGTGCTGCATGTCGTACAGGCGGGCCATACCC
This sequence comes from uncultured Acidobacteriota bacterium, assembly GCA_963822445.1. Taxonomy (GTDB): domain Bacteria; phylum Acidobacteriota; class Thermoanaerobaculia; order Gp7-AA8; family Gp7-AA8; genus QHVT01. Next base: position 1,185,343 of record CAWGHO010000001.1, read on the forward strand.
TGCGCGGTCACGGCGTCGAGATTCCTGACCCCGGTCGCCAATCCCGTTTTCGCGACGACCGCCGCGGGCAGGAACCGGCTCATCGTCTGTTCGGTGCAGCCGTACGGGAACTCGATGAGGTACGGCAGCGCCTCGATCATCGTGTTCGCCAGGGTCGGCGTGACGTTGACCACGAGTTGCGTCGCGCGTCTCGCGCGCGGCAGGTCGAGCTTCACCAACGCTTCCGCCGCGCGCAGTTTTCCGGAGCGGGCCACGAGCTTGTCGATGCCATGCTCGTAAACGAGGAAGGTCTTCTCCATCGCGTCGGCGTGCGTCGTGCCGCGGCCGGTAACGCGCAACGTGGCTGGACCGGCGACGTCCGCGGTCACCGTCCAATCCGCACGCGCTTCAGCGTGCGGCGGAACGGTGATCGCCGTCCGCGCGGCATCGGCCAGCGTCAGACCCTTCACTTCGATCGACGGCGTGACGGTCAGCGGCGCGTCGGTGTTGTTGTTGATCACCGCGGACACGGTGGCCTTGTCGCCGACCACGAAGAATCGCGGCGCCTGCAGACGCACGATCAGCGGCAGGTTCGTGCGGGCGGTGTCGGAGCCCATGCCCACCTGCGTACCGGTCGTAACCGCACGAGCGGTAGCCCGCCACGTCGTCAAAGCCTCGGGGAACTTGACCTTGATCGTGGCCGTGCCGTCGCTGCCGGTGACGACATCCGGTTTCCAGAACGCGGTCGAGCGGAAGTCGCTGCGCACATCCACCTGCACCTGCTCCTGACCACGACCGCCTTCCTCCTTCGCCTGCTGGACCGACGTCGCTCTCGTAGTGATGCTCTCTGCGACTGCCATCGGCGGAGCGGCAGGAGCGGGCGGCGGAGCCGGCATCGACGCCGCGGCGTCCATGGCCAGATTGCCCGTCATCGCGCCGACCTTGGAGAACAGCCCGTCGCGGCGCCGTAGATCGCTCTCGTTTTCCTGCCGCGCGATCGCATCCGCATCGACGACCTGTCCATCGCGCACGATCAGCTTCACGTAACGCTGCGAGTGCAGCGCCGCGGAAACCTGCAGCGTCGCGCCGTGGACTTCGCCGAAGAAGAACTGCCGCGGATCGCCAGCCGGATCCTGCTGAATCGCGGTCACCGACTCGTCGGAAACCGAGACCGCGACTTCCGCCGCGACCGGCTTTCCGTCGATGTCGCGCGTGGTGATGGTGAGCTCGCCCTCATCGCGCGGCCGGTAATCCTCCCGGTCGCTCTTCACCTCCACATTGATGAAGTGTTTCACCGGCGGCACGACCACCCGTTCCGTATCGGTGGCCACGTTGCGGTCGAAGATCGAGCTCGCGGTGAGGAAGAAGTTCGGCGAGTGTCGCTCGTCGGTCGCGAACTCGATCAGCTTCACCGTTCCGTCGAGATGCACGACCTGCGTCTCGATGAGGTCCGTCGCCGATGCGCTGATCGCCACCCAGCGCCCGCTGGCCGGCGTTACGACGATCGCGGTGACCTTCTCTCCTTCGCGGAACGATTCCTTGTCGACCACGAGATCGAGACCGGCCGTCCGCCAGGCGATGTCGGAGGTGCGGCGGTCCGTGACCCACACCGCCGTCTCCGCGGTGACGATGTCGCGTGCACGCGTGGGCCGTTCGGGATCGCGGTCTTCACTGCGCCAGCGGACGATGTAGTAACCGGCCGTTTTCGCGGTGAAGGTGAACTCCGCCTCCCCTTGCGCGTTCGTCGAGACTTTCGTCTCCAGGATCTCCTCGTCCCTCGACTCGAAAACGTCGCGAGCCATCGAGCGGCGCACGACGGTCACCGTTCCCGTCGTCTGCACCGGCTTGTCGTTCGCGTCGATCGCTTTGATGTCGATCGACACCTGCTCGCCGGGGCGATGAATCAAGTGCTCGGCGTGCATCATCACGCTGTAGCGCTGCCGGAGAACGCGCACCGTTCCCTCGCCGCGCACTTCGCGCCGCGAAGCGTCGACGACGCGGGCCTCGATGCGATAGGTGCTGTCCCGCCCGTCGCGCGAAGTCTCGATGCGCAGCGTGGCCCGGCCGGCAGCATCGGTGGTGAGCGTCTCGCGACGGAGCACGGCCTGTTCACCGCCGGGGTAGTACTGCGAGTCCTGGAAGTACCAGGGATATTCGCGCCACGGATACCAGGGCCGCACGAACGGCTGCTGGTAGATGACCGCCTCGACGGTCGCGTTGGCAACAGGACCGCCGAAGTAATACTCGGCCTGAATCTCGGCCTCGATCGTGTCGCCGAGGCGGTATTGCTTGCCCTCGGGGGTGGAGACGCTGACCTGGAACTCGGGGAGCTTGTACTCCTCGAGCCGGAAGAGCTGGGCCTGGCCGGCGTACTCGTTCTTCTGCGCCGCGGGACGGAAGGTGATCGTGTACGGACCCAGCGCCATCTCCGACGTCAGCGGAAGCTCAGCCCAGAAACTCCCGAACGCATTCAGCGTCGCATTCCCCACGGCGACCTTGTCCCCGCGCGGGCCGTTGATCTCGTAATGCAGCACCTGGTTCGCGGGAGTGATCCAGCGGTCGCGCTCGCGGATGCGGGCGATGATCTTCCACTGCACGGTCTCGTTCGGACGATACGCGGGGCGATCGGTGAATGCGTAGATGCGCCACTGCGCCGCCTGCACGTGCTGGTTCCAGTAGCGATACGTCGAATGCCAGGCCTGCCGCGATGCGCCGGCCGCTGCGGTGATGTGCACGTTGCCCGAGGCCTTACCTTCGAAGAGGGCCAGGCCGTTGGCGTTCGTCTGCAGGGTGTGCTTCGTCACCGTGCGATCGAACTGCTGCCACACCGACACCTTCGCGTTCGCGATCGGCTCGCCGGTCATGACGCTGGAGACGAAGACCTGCATCCGCTGACCGGCCATGTGCACGAGGATGTGTGCGTCGGTGACGAGCAGCAGCTGGCGTGCGGAGTCGCCGGCCCCATTGGCTGTGACGATATACGCGCCCGGCGCGAGCCGCGGCTCGAGGCGGATCGCTTCATTGCCCGGTGTGTACTGCCCGCGATCGGGAGGGGTGAACGTCCAGCGGCGAACGGCGGTCTTGCCGGCGAGGCTGATGTCCTGCGTCCACTCGCGATTCGGCTTCACGTCGAGATCGGCAGTCAGGTCGACGGCGTAGATCGCGAGCTCGATGCTCTTGACGTTGCGCCACGACACGACGATCTGCTGTTCGGAATCCGGCAGGAACGTGCCGGTAACAGCCACGCCCACTTCCGGTTGGGTGATGGTTTTGATCGCGGCCTGGGCCTCGTCATGCCATTGCGTTTCGCTCGGCTTGAACTCGTTGACGATGCGGCGGTAGTACTCGAGCGCGCGCTCGTAGTCCGCGCGGTACTCGATCTCACCGGTGCTCATGACCGCGATCGCACCCGTGTTTGCCAGCTGCTGCGCCGCGGCGAACAAAGCGTCGTCGTACCACTCTGTTTTCTTGCCGAGGGCGATGATCGCTTCGAGATGTTCAATGGCGCGCTCGATGCTCTCCGGCCGCCCCTCGGACATCAGCGCCGTGGCGAGATTGAAGCGAAAGCGCGCGCGGTCTTCGTCGGTTCTGGCGATGCTGATCGCGTTGACCAGCACTTCCCGCGGAATCGACGACGCCATGTACGGCTGCTCGGTGAGCTTGCGCACGATCGCGAGATAGCGCGCGCGTGCGGCTTCGATCTGATCGCTGCCCGCCCAGTAATCGAGCGCGGCCACGTAGTAGCGGAGGCCGGTGTAGAAATCGCGGCCGCGCCGCTCGTGATAGTGGAAATCCCCCAGCGACTCATTGGCCTCGGCCCAAACGAGATCGTGGGTCGTTTCGGCGGCGATCGCCTCGAGTTCCTTTCGCGGTTCCTCGCGGCCTTCGCGGTTGTCCCGCTCCGCGCGCCAGGCCGTATCGGCCAGCCGCATCCGGACCCAGCGGCGTTCGTCCGGCAGCAGATCGAGCTTCGCCGCCTCCTCGTAAATCGCGTGGGCGCGGCTGAACGACTTCTCCGCGTAATACCGCTCCGCCTCACGCTTCAGGGCGTCGTACGGAGTCTCATTCGCCGGCGGTGGAACGGCGGCGGCGACGGAGAGGATGAGTGCGGCAGCGATTGCGAAAACGAAGATCTTCCGAAACATGACGGTCGATTAGACCGCGAAAGGTTGGGAAAGGTAACCGGGGCCTGGGGAGCGCCGCCGTCCACGGCGGCTGTTCCGCCGGCGTCCCGCGCCGGCCCTCCGCTATCATTTAGGCCATGCACAATTCGCCGATGCACTTCACGCCGCCGCCGCGTCGCGTTCCGGCCTCCATGGCCCTGCTCAACGTCTTCAACGGGTTCGCGCAGATCGGCTGGTTCGTGTTCGGCTTCGGGATGATTTTCTTCTGGGCATTCGCCGGAAATGCCGACTTTTCGGTGGTCACGTTCCGCGGTGACATCGCCACCACGTCCGGCAAGGTCGTGAGCGTCGAAGAGACCGGCGCATCGGAGAACGAGCAGCCCGTCAAAGCGCATCACTATCAATATTCGGTGGCCGGCGAGTGGCTGAAGGGAACGTCGTACACCACCGGCGGCGGTCCGAACGTTGGAGAGGAAGTCGTCGTCGAGTACGCGTCGTCGAATCCGCTCCGGTCGCGCATCGAAGGCATGCGCCGCGCGCAGTTCGGGCCGTGGGCGATCATCGTCTCGATCTTTCCGCTGATCGGATTCCTGATCCTCTACTTCGGCGGCATCAAAGGCGGCTTCAAACGCACGCGCCTTCTGCGCAACGGCGTCTTCACCCACGGCAAACTGGTGGGGAAGGAGCCGACGAACATGACCGTGAACGATCGCCGCGTGTATGAGCTGACGTTCGAGTTCACCTCGCGCGACGGCCGCCGTTGCGAAGCCACCTCGCGCACGAGCGACCCGACCCGGCTCGAAGACGAGCAGCAGGAGCCGCTGCTGTACGACCCCGAAGATCCGTCACGCGCGTACCTCCTCGACGAAGCCCCGGGCCGGCCGGAGATCGACAGCCTGGGCGAGTTCAGAGGACGCCCCGTCGCCGCCGCGCTGTCGCTGATTCTGCCGGCGATCGTCATCGGCGCGCACGTCGCGTACTTTTACTTCAAGCTCCGCTAGATGAGCCCATCCCTCGCCCGTCGCCTCGGCCCGTTCGACGCGACGATGATCGTGATGGGCGGGATCATCGGCTCGGGCATCTTCATCAATCCGTACGTCGTCGCGCGGCAGGTGCACTCCATCGCCCTGATCCTCGGCGTGTGGGCCGCCGGCGGCGTGATCGCGCTTCTCGGCGCGTTCGTGTACGCGGAGCTCGCGGCGTTGCGCCCTGAAGTCGGCGGCCAGTACGCCTACCTGCGCGATGCCTGGCATCCGTCCGTGGCCTTTCTGTATGGCTGGGCGCTTCTCCTCGTCGTGCAGAGCGGCGGCATGGCCGCGGTGGCCGTCGCATTCGCGCATTACGCGAAGCAGTTGACGGCGATCGCCGCACCGGACTGGGTGATCGCCGTGGTCACGCTCGCGGTGCTCACGATCATCAACTGCTTCGGCGTGCGAAGCGGCTCGAATACGCAAACGGTGCTGATGCTGCTCAAGCTCGCGGCGATCGTGATGCTGATCGGCGTGGGGCTTACGGCAGACTTTCAACCGCAGACTGGAGATGTGACCCCTTCTGCCGCACCAACGCTTCTGGCGTTCGCCGCGGCGATGACGCCGGTGATGTTCGCGTACGGCGGATGGCAGACCGCCAGTTTCATGTCCGGCGAATTGCGGCAGCCGCGGCGCGATCTGGCCATCGGCCTGATCGTCGGCGTGATCGGCGTGATCGCGGTCTACCTGCTCGTGAACATGGCATACCTGCGCGCACTCGGCGTCGACGGACTCGCGAGCATCACCACTCCCGCCTCGGCGACGATGCGTTTCGCCTGGGGCGAGCGTGGGGCGATGCTCATCGCCGCGGGCATCGCCATCTCCACGCTCGGCTTCCTGAGCCAGGGGATGCTCACCGCGCCGCGCGTCTATTACGCGATGGCCGAGGATGGGCTGTTCTTCAAGGCGGTGGCAAAGGTGCATCCGAAGACGCAGGTGCCGGTTCTCGCCATCGCGTTGCAAGGCGTCGTCGCGGTGGTGATTGCACTGTCCGGGACGTACGAGCAGATCCTGAGCTACGTCGTGTCCGTCGACTTCATCTTCTTCGGCCTGACCGGCGCCGCGCTGTTCGTGTTCCGCAAGCGCCTCGGCCCCGGCGCGTTCAAGACGCCCGGACATCCGGTGACCACGGCCATCTTCACCATCGCCTGCTGGGTGATCGTGATCGGGACTTTTGCCCGATCGCCGATCAACAGCGCGATCGGGTTGGGGATCCTCGCCGCGGGATTACCGGCGTATTGGTTCTGGAGGAGCGGGAGGTCCCGGGGTAACTAGGTCTTTTTGCGGGCACGTCTGACAGTCTTAGGCGAAATCCGGTCAAACACGTCAGGCTCAACATCAGGGACTTTTGCCAGCACGCCCTCGAATTTTCGACGACTCGCGCGCTTCGCTCTGTTGGCGAGGTACTCCTCTGTCATCAACGCCGACATCTTTTCCGCTACGGCCGAGGTGATGAGTTGGTTGATGGACACGCCCTCCCGCTCAGCGAGCTCACCGAGCTTCTGATGGAGGGATTCCGGCAAACGTAAACTCAACGCTCCCATTTCGCTTCTCTCAAGTTCTGAAGAAAGACTGCAGGTGTCCACACTTGTACCCCAAACTGCTCTGAGCCTCTGAAATCTCTTACGTTGTGAGTCACGACAGCGTTGCAACCAGCGGCAACAGCTAACTCCAATACCAGATCGTCGTTCGGATCGCGCAGATACGGCCTCCAGAGAAAGAAAATCTCCTGCCACATGGAGGCGTCGCACACGTAGTCGATGAGGTCATGAATGTCCTGTTCGCTGATCGGCGATTCCGCGACGTGCCGAAGCAACACACTTTCATACTCAAGAACAAGCGATACCGAAATGGCGATATCAAAAGTGCCCCTGCCGATTCGCGACAGAAGCTCGAACGATGCACCCCGCCGCGACCGCATGGCCGCGACGAGCACATTTGTGTCCAGCACTACCTTCACACTTGATCGATGGTACTACTGGCGGTACCACGGTACAACCACGCGCTCTATCCGAGCTCCTGTCCGAACGTGATCCGGTGCCCGTCCGGCGTGCGGATCCCGAACTCGCGCATCCCCCAATTCTTGTCGGCCGGTTTCGATAGAAAATCGACGCCGTGCGGGGTCAGCTCTTCGTACAGCTCATCCAATCCTTCCACGGTCAGGTAGACGAACCAGGAGTGGTTGCCAGTGTCGCCCGCGGGCACCTCGTCGGCGCATTCACCGAGCATCACCCGGTAGCCGTCTCGCGACAGAAAGCTCCAGCCATCCGATTCATCGCCGAAGTCGCGTTTAAAACCCAGCACGTCCATGTAGAACTGCGTCGATTTCCGGAGATTCTGCACTGCGAGAACGCTTCGCGAAGCGACGATTCGAGCCATATCAACGACCTCCCGGTTGCCAGACCTCATTCGGACGCCCTTCCTCCCACGGTTTGTACGCCAGCGCGAAGGGGATTCGCTCTGCGATCGGCGGATGGGAGTAGCGCCAGAACTCGATGAATGGATGCGGACTCGGATCGCGCTTCGAGTTCTCGGCGAGCTTCACGAATGCGCGGGCCATCGGCTCGTTGAGATGGGTCAGCTCCAGCGAGAAAACGTCCGCCTCGCGCTCGAGATATCGGGAGAACGCCGCCGCGATCGGTGAGCTGAGAAACGTACCGACGAACAGGATCAGCAGCAGCCACGGCAACGAAGCCGGATCTCCCGGACTGGCAACGCCCCAACGCGAGCCCCACCGGCGCAGGCCGCGGTCATAAATCTGCTGGGCCAGGAAAAACCCGAAGAAGGAGAGGACCACGGAAAACGCCAGGCCTTTCCACATGTGATTGAGGACGTAATGGCCCATCTCGTGGCCCATCACCGAAAGGACCTCATCCTCGGTCATCTCCGCGAGCAGCGTGTCCCACATGACGATCCGCTTCGTCGGCCCGATGCCGTTCACGTAAGCGTTCAGGGTCTTGGTCTGCTTCGACTTGTCGACCTCGTACACGCGGCCGCCCTCGATGCCGGCGCGCGACGCGAGGTCGAGCAGTTTCTGGCGCAGTTGCTCGTTCTTCAGCGTCTCGAAATCGTTGAAGATCGGATCGAGGATCACCGGCTGGATGACCACGATCAGCAGGATCAGCGGAATCGATCCCAGCCACATCGGCAGCCACCACTGCTTGAAGCGGCGGATGGCCAGTAGCGCCAGCGCGCCGACGAGCGCGCCGATGATCATGCCGACGCCGAGCTCCTTGAGCTGATCGAGCATCCACGCGCCGAAGGTCTGGTCGGTCAGGTCGAATTGATGGGGAACGACGAAGCCGGAGTAGTACGACAGCGGAAAATCGATCACGGCGATGACGACGCTCAGAAGGGCGATGTACACCATGGCCATGACGAACGGCTTCTTCGTCACGCGCGCCGCCGTGTCGCGAATCTTCCGCGACGCCGTCGTGATCAGCAGCAGGGCCATGATTCCGATGCCCCAGGCCGTGCCGACGAAGTACAGAACGTCCCGAATGCGGCTGTGGCGGACCATCTCGTCGGTGATCTGCACCTCGAAGCGCTTGTCGTCCTGTGGCGGCGGGGGTTGCCGCTGTTGAGCGGCCACGGAAACGACGACCGCGGCGGTTACGGCGACGGCGGCGAAGGCGAGCGCGGCTCGGAGAAGGGTCCGCATGCCGGGCAGGATAGCAATTTGCACTGCCAGCTCATCCATGGACGTCGATAAAGAAAAGGTCTCCCAACTGCTCAACAAGATCCTGGAAACGGAACTGGCCGGCGCCGTGCGGTACACCCATTACTCGCTGATGGTTTACGGCTACAACCGCATCCCCATCGTCTCCTGGCTGCGCGAGCAGGCCAACGAGTCGCTGATGCACGCCCAGGCCGCCGGCGAGATGATCACCTCTCTCGGCGATCACCCCTCCCTCGGCATCGGCCCGCTGCTCGAAACGCACAAGCACGACATCGGCGACATCCTCCGGGAGTCGCTCGAGCACGAGCGCGCGGGCATTGCGTCGTACCGGAACCTCCTCGCGGAAGTGGAAGGCAAGTCGGTGTGGCTCGAGGAGTACGCGCGGACGATGATCGCCCAGGAAGAGACGCACGCGTACGAAGTCGAGAAGATGCTGCGCAAGCCGGGCGAGTTGAAGACCAACGTATGATCCGGTGATGCGTTTCCGGTCTCTCGCCGCTCTCCTGCTGATGGCGGCCGCGTCGTACGGCGCGCCGCCATCGCCTGCTCCGAAAAACATCATCCTGCTCATCGCCGACGGCGCGGGGCCGGTGCATTTCACGCTCGCCAAACAGAGGCGCGGCGCGGACTTCAACGTCGGCCGCATGCCGGTGGTCGGACTGGCCACCACGCACTCCCCCGAGCGCTACGTGACTGATTCCGCGTCGGCGGGCACGTCGATCGCGACCGGTGTGAAAGTGAACATCGGCGCGGTCAGCCTCAGCCCTGACGGGAAGCCGCTGACGACCGTGCTCGAGGCAGCCGAGCGGCGCGGAATGGTCACGGGCATCGTCACCACAGCGCAGTTCTGGGACGCGACGGCAGCTGCGTTTGCCGCGCACGCAAAGGAGCGTTACGAAGACGCGCCGTCGATCATCAGCCAGATGCTGCGCAGCGGCGCCGAAGTCATCGCCGGTGCTGGGCTGAAAGCGATCAGCGAAGCGGCGCTGTCGCATGTCGGCGCGGACGCGAGGCAACAGGGCTACACCATCGTCAGCACGCGGCGGGAGCTCGAAGCGGCGCCCGCGATTGGCCGCGTCCTCGGCGTCTTTCCCGAGCAACCGCGCGACGTCGAGTTTCCCGACGCTCCGCTGCCGGTGCTCACGAAATGGGCAATCGATCGCTTGAAAGGACACGCTGGCGGGTTCTTTCTGATGATCGAGAACGAAGGTACCGACAGCGCCAGCCATCAGAACTTTCTCCCCGACGTGCAGGCCAGTCTCAACTCCTTCGACCTCTCCGTCGGAGTCGCGCTCGACTTCGCGGCCGCATCCGGCAACACGCTGGTAGTCGTCACCGCCGACCACGAAACCGGCGGCCTGCGACTCAACGAGACCAAAGCCGGACGCCCGCGTCCGGAGTGGTCGACCACCGATCACACCGCGTCGGCCGTCCCCGTGTTCGCATTCGGTCCCGGCTCGGCGACGTTCGCCGGGTTTTACGACAACACGGATGTCGGGAAGAAGCTGTTGAGCTTCGTGAAGCCGTAGCGGCTACGCGTGAATCGGCGTCGCGCCGCGCTGCGCGTCATGCGACGTACGCGCGTCCACGATCACCGGCAGCGTGACGATGAACGTCGCGCCGCGGCCGAGGCCGTCACTTTCGGCTTTGATGTCGCCGTGGTGGAGCTCGACGATGTGCCGCGCGATCGCCAGCCCGAGGCCCAGACCGCTGCGCTCGTTGGAATGCTCGGCCTGGCGGAGGCGGTCGAAGACGTACGGGAGAAACGACGGATCGATCCCCTCCCCTTCGTCCTTCACGCGGATCTTCAGCGTCCCGTTCTGCCGTTCAAGACGCAGATCGACGTGCTTGCCGGCGCCGGTGAACTTGATCGCGTTCGAGAGCAGATTGCCGATGACCTGCTGCATGCGGTTCGGATCGGCGGCGACCATCGTCGCGCGATCGTCGAGGTCCCAGGTCAGTTTCACGTCGCGTGCGGACGCGGCCGGCCGCGCCGTCGTGAGCGCGGCCTCGATGACATCGCCGATGCGGGTCGGCTTGAGATCGACCTGGAACTTACCGAGGACCATGCGCGAGACGTCGAGCATGTCGTCGATGAGGCGGGCCTGGAGACGCGCGCTCGATTCGATGGTCTGCAGCGCTTCGTGTAACTCTTCGGGCTCGAAGTGTCCGGTGCGCAGGAACTGCACCCAGCCGAGGATGGAGGTCATGGGCGTGCGCAGCTCGTGGGAGAGCGTGGCCAGGAAGTTGTCCTTCGCCCGATTCTGAGCCTCGGCCTCCTGATACCGCCGCTCCGCCTCGGCTGCCTGCGCCGCGGCGCGCTTTTCAGTGACGTCGCGGAAGGTGATTACTGATCCGAGGAGATCGCCGCTCTCCTCGCGCATCGGCGATGCGCAGAACTCGACCGGGAAACTCGTGCCGTCCGCGCGGAAGAACGTGTCCTGGATCTCGTCGTACGCCGAGTCGCCGTGCACGACCGCGTGCAGCCGGCAGCGTTTGACGTCGCAGGTCAGCACTCCCGGAAAGACGGGGTGAACCAGCGAGTGCATGTCGTTGCCTTTGATCTCTTCGACGGTGCGGCCGATCATCCGCGCCGCCGCCGGATTGACGAACGTGGTCGAACCTTCCAGGCCTACGCCAAACACCCCTTCGGCCGCCGCGCGCAGGATCAGCTCGTTCTGCCTGATCAGCCGCGAGAGCTCGTGCGCCTGCCGCTTGAATGCCTCGCGTTTGCGGAACAGCTCCACGAACACGTTGACCTTCGAGCGAAGGATCTCCGGGTGGAAAGGCTTGAAGATGTAGTCGACCGCGCCGAGCTCGTAGCCGCGGAAGACGTTCGTCTCGCTGCGGCTGAGTGCGGTGAGAAAGATGATCGGCGTGTCGCGGGAGCGGTCGCGCTGGCGGATGAGATTCGCAGTCTCGAATCCGTCCAGATCGGGCATCTGCACATCAAGGAGCACGACCGCGAAGTCCATCTGCAGCAGGTGCTTGAGCGCCTTCGCTCCGGAATCGGCCTGAACGGTGTTCAACCCCAGGTCGCTCAGGATCGACTCCAGAGCGAGGAGGTTGTTCGGCTGGTCGTCGACCAGCAGGATGTTCACGCGTTCGTCGTTCCCTGGCAGCGGCGTCATCGGCTGCTCCGGCAATCGACGGTGCACTGGAGATCCCGCGTCTTCGCGCGGGATAAATTGAACTGTTCGTCTGTCATTGAAGTTCCGTCATCGGCTGCTCCGGCAAAGCTCGACGAGGAAGGGCCCGATGCGTTCGAGAGGCAAAATCCGATCCACGCGACCGGCAGCAATGGCAGCCTCGGGCATGGCCGGCGATTCGGCCGTCTTGGGGTCCTGGGCAATCACGAATCCGCCGCGCTGCTTGATGCGTCCTGCGCCGCGCGTCCCGTCGCTGTTCGCGCCCGTCAGAATGACTCCGATCACCGACTGCCCATAGGCATCGGCGGCTGACTCGAACAGCACGTCGATCGACGGCCGGGAGTACGCCACGGCGGCATCGACGGAGAGACTGAGCTCGCCATGTTCCGCGGTGCGCTCGACGAGCAGGTGATAGTTCGCCGGCGCAAGATACACATGCCCCGGCTGCAACCACTGCTTGTCATCCGCATCGACGACGCTCAGCGACGAGTGACGCCGGAAGTACGCCGGCAACGCTTCGCTCGACGTTTTGTAGCGATGCTGCGCGACGACGATCGGCACGCAGAATTCCTTGGGAAGTGACTCGAGGATGATGTGCAACGCGCGCATCCCGCCCATTGAGCAGCCGATGGCGATCAATTCGTACGTGCGCAGTGCCTCGCGCGTGACCCGGCCGTCTCGCCAGGAGCGAATACCGGGAGGAGAGTTGCGGTGCGGCCGCCATCACCTCACCCTCCGGTACAGCTTCTCTTCCGCGTCGACGACCTCGTAGCTGTCGGCCACGCCGGTGTATTTGATCGACTCCTTCTTGCCGAGGCCGAGGATGCCGAACATCTCCATCGACTGGAGGAAGAGCTCCTGCACGCGCTCCTGCAGGGCGTTGTTGAAGTAGATCAACACGTTCCTGCAGAAGATGACGTTGAAGTGATTGAACGACGCGTCGGTCACGAGGTTGTGCTGCGCGAAGACCACGTTCTCGCGCAGTGACGGGCGGAAGATCGCGTAGTCGTAGCGGGCGGTGTAGTAGTCGGAGAACGTTCCCGTACCGCCGCCGGTGATGTAGTTCGAGGTGTTCTCCTGCATCGTCGACAGCGGAAAGATGCCGGACTTGGCTTTCTGCAGGACGGCCTCGTTGATGTCGGTCGCATAAATCCGGCACCGGTCGTAGAGGCCCTCTTCCTGGAGAAGAATGGCCATCGAGTAGACCTCTTCGCCGGTCGAACAGCCGGCGTGCCAGATCCGGACGAACGGATAGGTGCGGAGGATGGGGACGACCTTCGTGCGGAAGGCGAAGTAGAAGGTCGGGTCGCGGAACATCGCCGTCGTGTTGACGGAGAGGTCGAGAAGCAGGCGCTCCATGACTCCGGAGTCATGCAGCACTTTCTCGATGAGCCCCGAGACGGTGCTCAGCCCCTCGGCATAAACGCGCTTCCAGATCCGGCGGCGCAGGGAGGGCAGGGAGTAATCGCGGAAGTCGAAGCCGTAGTGGCGGTAAATGCCCTCCGTCAGAAGGCGAACTTCGATCTCCTCCAGTTCCGCCCGGGTCTGTTCATCGTTGATGGCGGCGGGATTCGACATGTTGCTTCACACTGCTACAGAGCAAACGGCAGGCCGTCCACGCGCGCGGCGGCGGGGGCCGCCGCCGCGCGCGTGAACCTTACCGGTACAACCAGACCCGGAGCAGGCTTACCAGCTGCTGCGCGTCAATCGGCTTGGTGATGTAGTCGCTCGCCCCTGCCTCCATGCACTTCTCGCGATCGCCCTTCATCGCTTTCGCGGTCAGCGCGATCATCGGCAGGTTCTTGTATTCGTCCATGCCCCGGATCCGGCGCATCGCTTCGTAGCCATCCATCTCCGGCATCATCACGTCCATCAGCACGACGTCGATGTCTGCGTTCTGATTCAGCGCGTCGATGCCTTCCTGGCCGCTCTCCGCGTACAGCACCTTCATCTTGTGGCGCTCGAGCAGCGATGTCAGCGCGTAGATGTTGCGCATGTCGTCGTCGACGATGAGCGCCTTCTTACCGGCCAGCACGGGATCGGACTCGTGCAGTTGCTCGAGCATCTTCCGCTTCTGCTCCGGCAGGTTTTCCTCGACGCGGTGCAGGAACAGCGCGGTCTCGTCGAGCAGGCGATCCGGCGAGCGGACGTCCTTGACGATGATCGCGTCGGCCATCCGCTTGAGCTCCGTCTCTTCCTTCCGCGACAGATCGCGGCCGGTGTAGACGACGATCGGCGTGTCGGTGAATTTCCAGCTCGGTCTTCATCCGGTTGATGAAGTCGAAGCCGTTCATGTCCGGCAGGCCGAGGTCAAGGACCATGCAGTCGAAGCGGCGCTCGCGCAGCAGCTGCAGCGCCTCCTCGCCCGTTCCGACGGCGGTGATCTCGACGTCGCCTTCGCCGATCAGCTCCACGATCGCGTTCCGCTGGGCTTCGTTGTCTTCAATGACCAGCAGCGACTTGTTCGGCCGCTCGAGGAAGCCCTGGATCTTCGCGAACGCGTCGTCCAGCGCGTCTTTCGTGACCGGCTTCTGCATCTGCGCGAATGCGCCGAGGCGCAGGCCGCGCGCCGCCTTCTTCGTCGCGCGGAGATGATGTGCACCGGGATGTGCCGCGTGACCCGATCGTGCTTGAGACGATCGAGCACCGTCCACCCTTCCATGTCCGGCAGCTCGAATGTCGAGCGTGATGGCGTCGGGGCGGATAGCGCTCGGCAAGCTGCAATGCTGTTTCGCCGCGCGTCGCGACGATGCCTTTGAAGCCCTTCTCGTGCGCCATGTCGAGGAGGATTCGGGCAAACGCGACGTCGTCTTCGACGATGAGCACCGTGCGATCGCCCTTCCACGATGTTGTCGCGATCGTCCGGCACCTGCTCTTCGATCGATGACCAGTTGCTCCTCACGTTCAGCGCCGCGCGCCTCGCGAGACTCGCGGTCCGGCGAGGTCTCGGCATTGAAGGTCGGGAACGTCAGCGGCAACGGGCGCTCGTCGGTGTTCCGGTCGCGGTCCCTATCACGGCGCGCGATCGGGGCCACATACGTCTGCGGCAGGTAGAGCGTGAACGTCGATCCGACGCCCTGCTCGGCTTTCCACGCGGATCTCGCCGCCGAGCAGTCTCGCGATCTCGCGGCTGATCGACAGTCCCAGTCCGGTGCCGCCGAACTTGCGCGTCGTCGACGCGTCGGCCTGCTGGAAGGCCTCGAAGATGATCCGCTGCTTCTCTTCGGCGATGCCGATGCCCGTGTCGGTGACGCTGAACGCGACCACGCCCGGTGCACGGTCGAGCACGTCATGTCCGTGAGTCCAGCCCGACAGCGCCGTCTCCATCTTCAACGTCACGCCACCCTTTTCGGTGAACTTGAAGGCGTTGCCGAGGAGGTTCTTGAGCACCTGCTGCAGGCGCGTCGGATCGGTGTGGATGGTGTGAGGAAGGTTCTCGGACTGCTGGATGGTGAAGTCGAGATTCTTGTCGTTGGCGACCTGGCGGAAGGTCCGCTCGGTCAGCTCGCCGACCTCCCGGAACGCTACGTCCTGTAGCGCGACGGTCATCATTCCGCGACTCGATCTTCGACAGGTCGAGGATGTCGTTGATCAGCGTGAGCAGGTCCTGACCCGAGCCGTGAATCGTCTTCGCGAACTCGACCTGCTTCTCGGTGAGGTTCTGATCCGGGTTGTCCGACAGCAGCTTGGCCAGGATGAGCAGCGAGTTGAGCGGCGTGCGCAGCTCGTGGGACATGTTCGCCAGGAACTCGCTCTTGTACTTCGAGGTGAGCGCGAGCTGGCGGGCTTTCTCTTCGAGCTGCCGCTTGGCCTGTTCGACCTCGCGGTTCTTCTGCTCGACCTCTTCGTTCTGCGCGGTGAGGAGGCGGGCCTTCTCTTCGAGCTCTTCGTTCGTCTGCTGCAGTTCTTCCTGCTGTTGCTTGAGCAACTCTTCCGAGGCCTGCAGCGATTTGGCCTGGGACTCGAGACGCTTGTTGGTCTCGGTGAGCTCTTCCTGCTGCGTCTGCAGCTCTTCGGCGAGCGACTGCGACTGGACGAGCAGCTCTTCCGTCCGCATGTTCGCCTGGATGGTGTTGAGCACGACGCCGATCGACTCGGTGAGCTGATCGAGCAGCGACTGGTACGTCTCGGTGAACCGCTGGAAGGAGGCCAGCTCCATCACCGCCAGCACCTGGCCTTCGAAGACGATCGGCAGGACGATGATGTTCAACGGCTTGGATTCGCCGAGGCCGGAGTTGATCTGCACGTAGTCTTCAGGCGCGTCCGTGATGAGAATGCGCTGCTTCTCGAACGCGGCCTGTCCGACCAGCGACTCGCCGATGCGGAACTCCTTGTTGAGATGCTTGCGCTCCTTGAACGCGTACGACGCCGCAAGCTTGAGGCGCGGCTCCGATCCGCTCGAATCCATGACGTAGAACACGCCGTGCGCGGCACTGACCACCGGCGCGAGCTCGCTGAGGATCATCTGCGAGACGTTGGTCAGGCTCTTCTGCCCCTGCATCATCCGCGTGAACTTGGCGAGGTTCGTCTTGAGCCAGTCCTGCTCGGCGTTGCGCGACGTGGTCTCGCGCAGGTTGACGATCATCGAGTTGATGTTGTCTTTCAGGGCCGCGACTTCACCCTGCGCCTGCACGGTGATGTTCCGCGTCAGGTCGCCCTTGGTCACGGCCGTGGCGACGTCGGCGATGGCGCGCACCTGCGTGGTGAGATTCGCGGCGAGCTGGTTGACGTTGTCGGTGAGGTCTTTCCACGTTCCCGCGGCGCCCGGCACGTTTGCCTGACCGCCGAGGCGTCCTTCGACACCGACCTCGCGCGCAACCGTGGTGACCTGATCGGCGAATGTAGCGAGCGTCTCGATCATGTCGTTGATCGTGTCGCCCAGCTCCGCGATCTCGCCTCGTGCTTCGACGGCGAGCTTCTGCTTCAGATTTCCTTTGGCGATCGCCGTCACGACCCGGGCGATACCGCGCACCTGACTGGTCAGGTTCGCGGCCATCATGTTGACGTTGTCGGTGAGGTCCTTCCACGTGCCGGCCACGCCCTTGACCTGGGCCTGACCGCCGAGCTTCCCTTCCGTGCCGACTTCGCGAGCGACGCGCGTGACTTCCGAAGCGAAGGAGTTGAGCTGATCGACCATCGTGTTGATGGTGTCCTTCAGCTCGAGGATCTCGCCCTTGACGTCGACGGTGATCTTCTTCGACAGATCGCCGTTCGCGACGGCCGTCGTCACCTGGGCGATGTTGCGCACCTGGTTGGTGAGGTTGGACGCCATCATGTTGACGTTGTCCGTCAAGTCTTTCCACGTACCGGAGACTCCCCTCACCTGGGCCTGACCGCCAAGCCGGCCTTCGGTACCGACCTCGCGGGCCACGCGCGTGACTTCCGAGGCGAAGGAGTTCAGCTGATCGACCATCGTGTTGATGGTGTTCTTCAGCTCGAGGATCTCGCCGCGCACATCGACGGTGATCTTCTTCGACAGATCACCGAGTGCGACGGCGGTAGTCACTTCGGCGATGTTGCGCACCTGCGCGGTGAGGTTCGAGGCCATGGAGTTGACCGAGTCGGTCAAGTCTTTCCACGTACCGGAGACGCCTTTGACTTCGGCCTGACCGCCCAGCCGCCCTTCCGTGCCGACCTCGCGAGCAACGCGCGTGACCTCCGCCGCGAACGAGTTGAGCTGGTCGACCATCGTGTTGATGGTGATCTTCAGCTCGAGAATCTCGCCGCTGACTTCGACGGTGATCTTCTTCGACAGATCGCCGTTCGCGACGGCGGTGGTGACCTGGGCGATGTTGCGCACCTGATTGGTCAGGTTCGACGCCATCATGTTGACGTTGTCGGTGAGGTCCTTCCAGGTACCGGCCACGCCTTTGACCTGCGCCTGGCCGCCCAGCTTTCCTTCGACGCCGACTTCGCGCGCGACGCGCGTGACTTCCGAGGCGAAGGAGTTGAGCTGATCCACCATCGAGTTGATGGTGTTCTTCAGCTCGAGGACCTCGCCTTTGACGTCGACGGTGATCTTCTTCGAGAGATCGCCGTTCGCGACGGCGGTTGTGACGTCGGCGATGCTGCGCACCTGCGCGGTGAGGTTCGCGGCCATGTAGTTGACCGAGTCGGTCAAGTCTTTCCACGTGCCGGAGACTCCCTGCACGTCGGCCTGGCCGCCGAGCTTTCCTTCCGTACCGACTTCGCGCGCCACGCGCGTGACTTCGGCAGCGAACGAGCGGAGCTGATCGACCATCGTGTTGATGGTGTTCTTCAGCTCGAGGATCTCGCCTTTGACCTCGACGGTGATCTTCTTCGACAGGTCGCCGTTTGCGACGGCCGTCGTGACCTCGGCGATGTTGCGCACCTGGCCGGTGAGGTTCGAGGCCATGTAGTTGACCGAGTCGGTCAGATCCTTCCACGTGCCGGCGACGCCCTTCACTTCGGCCTGGCCGCCGAGCATGCCTTCCGTGCCGACCTCGCGCGACACGCGCGTGACTTCCGATGCGAAGGCCGAAAGCTGATCGACCATCGTGTTGATCGTTTCTTTGATCTGCAGGATCTCGCCGCGGACGTCGACCGTGATCTTGCGTGTCAGATCGCCGCTGGCGATTGCCGTCGCGACGCCGGAGACGTCACGCAACTGGACGGTGAGGTTTGAGGCCATGGAGTTGACCGAGTCGGTGAGGTCTTTCCACGTACCGGCGACGCCTTTGACCTCGGCCTGCACGCCGAGCTTCCCTTCCGTTCCGACTTCCCGCGCGACGCGCGTCACTTCGGCGGCGAAGGAGTTGAGCTGATCGACCATCGTGTTGATGGTGTTCTTCAGCTCGAGGATCTCGCCGCGCACTTCGACGGTGATCTTGCGCGACAGATCGCCGAGTGCGACGGCCGTCGTCACCTCGGCGATGTTTCGCACCTGCGCGGTCAGGTTGCCGGCCATGGCGTTGACCGAGTCGGTCAGGTCCTTCCACGTTCCTGCAACGCCAGGCACTTCTGCCTGACCGCCGAGCTGTCCTTCCGAGCCGACCTCGCGAGCGACGCGCGTGACTTCCGACGCGAACGCGCTGAGCTGATCGACCATCGTGTTGATGGTGTTCTTCAGCTCGAGGATCTCGCCGCGGACATCGACGGTGATCTTCTTCGACAGATCGCCCATGGCGACGGCGGTGGTGACGTCGGCGATGTTTCGCACCTGCGCGGTGAGGTTGCCGGCCATCGAGTTGACCGAGTCGGTGAGGTCTTTCCACGTGCCGGCCACGCCTTTGACTTCGGCCTGGCCGCCCAGTTTTCCTTCCGTTCCGACTTCGCGGGCGACGCGCGTGACTTCCGAGGCGAAGGAGTTGAGCTGATCGACCATCGTATTGATGGTGTTCTTCAGCTCGAGGATCTCACCGCGGACTTCGACGGTGATCTTCTTCGAGAGGTCGCCCATGGCGACCGCGGTCGTGACCTCAGCGATGTTGCGCACCTGGTTGGTGAGGTTCGAGGCCATCGCGTTGACCGAGTCGGTGAGGTCTTTCCACGTGCCTGCGACACCGGGCACTTCGGCCTGGCCGCCGAGGCGTCCTTCCGTGCCGACTTCGCGGGCGACGCGCGTGACTTCCGACGCGAACGCGCGGAGCTGATCGACCATCGTGTTGATGGTGTTCTTCAACTCGAGGACTTCGCCGAGCGCTTCCGCGGTGATCTTCTTCGACAGATCGCCGTTCGCGACGGCGGTCGTGACCTCGGCGATGTTGCGGACCTGACTGGTGAGGTTCGCGGCCATGTAGTTGACCGAGTCCGTCAAGTCTTTCCACGTACCGGAGACGCCCTGCACTTCCGCCTGGCCGCCGAGTTTTCCTTCCGTACCGACTTCGCGAGCGACGCGGGTGACTTCCGAGGCGAAGGAGCGGAGCTGGTCGACCATCGTGTTGATGGTTTCCTTCAGCTCGAGGATCTCGCCGCGCGCTTCGACGGTGATCTGTTTGGAGAGATCGCCGTTCGCGACGGCGGTGGTGACCGCGGCGATGTTGCGAACCTGATTGGTGAGGTTCGCGGCCATGTAATTCACGGAATCCGTCAAGTCTCTCCACGTACCGGAGACACCCTGCACATCTGCCTGACCGCCCAGCTTTCCTTCCGAACCGACTTCGCGGGCAACACGGGTGACTTCCGAGGCGAAGGAGCGGAGCTGATCGACCATGACGTTGATGGTGTTCTTCAGCTCGAGGATCTCGCCGCGCACTTCGACGGTGATCTTCTTGGAGAGGTCGCCGGTAGCGACGGCCGTCGTGACTTCGGCGATGTTGCGGACCTGGGAGGTGAGGTTCGCAGCCATGAAGTTGACCGAGTCCGTCAAGTCTTTCCACGTACCGGAGACGCCCTTGACGTCGGCCTGGCCGCCCAGCTTTCCTTCGGTGCCGACTTCGCGAGCGACGCGCGTGACTTCCGACGCGAACGAGGCCAGCTGCGTGACCATCGTGTTGACTGTTTTCGCCGTCCGCAGAAACTCACCCTTGAGCGGCCGGCCGTCGAACTCGATGGCCATGGTCCGGGTGAGATCGCCCTTCGCGACCGCGCCGATGACGCGCGCGATCTCGTTGGTGGGCTGGACGAGGTCGGTGACCAGGTTGTTGACCGCGTCGGCCATGACCGCCCACTGGCCGTTGGCCGCGGGAGCCTTCAGCCGCTCGTTCAGCTTTCCCTCTTTGCCGACGACCGTCGAGATGCGCTCGATCTCGGATGAGGTCCGCTCGTTGAGCTCGAGGATGTCGTTGAGAGTGTCGGAAATTTTTCCCTGAACGCCGGTGAAGTCGACGGGCATCCGCACGCGGAAATCGCCCTTCTTCATCGACGTGAGAGTGCGCAGCAACAGCCGGTCGAAGTCCTTCGGGCCAAGCTCAGTGGCCTTGTCGACGCCAATGCCCGTGGTCATACGCGGGTTCTCCTCCGAGGTGAGGTAATCAATTGTGCTGAAACGGATTAGCAGGCTGGACGGTCCCTCGCGGACGAGGGCTGATTCAGTCTTGGGAGGGGGGTGAATGCAAGTGAAGTGCCGTTATGGTTGAGTGTGGTTTCGGGCGAATCGGATGCCGAAGGAGGGCGGCCGCCCCGGCCGCCCTCGCTGGGCACCTTGCCCGGCGATTAGCACCGGGCGAGGCGCCCGGTGCGAGGCGAGCGAGGCGCTCGCCCTCCGAGACGGTTCGGTCAGCGAACCGGTACGGCCCGCACCGGTATCACCACCCGGAACGTGCTCCCCTCCCCCTCCTCACTCTCCACCTCCACCACCCCGCCGTGCAGCTCGGTGAAGCGCTTCACCACGGAGAGGCCGAGGCCTGTGCCTTGGGGGCGGCGGGTGCCGGGTGGGTGGATCTGGCGGAACTCGTCGAAGATCGCGTGCTGGTCCTCGGGGGCGATGCCGATGCCGTGATCGATGACCGACACGGCGATGGAGTCGGTGCGGATTGGCGACTCCATCGCCGGCAGGAGGCGGGCGACGATCTGCACCTTCGAGCGATCGGGCGAAAACTTCACGGCATTCGAGACGAGGTTGTAGAGCACCTGTTTGAACTTGATGCCGTCGACCACGATCATCCCGATGTCCGGTGAGAGATCGAACTCGAGATCGATGCCGCGCGGGATGGTGATGCCCTTGAGCACGCGCGCCACGCTGTCGAGCGTCTCGCGCAGAACCACCGGCTCGAGGTCGAGACTCATCTTCCCCGCCTCGATCTTCGCCAGGTCGAGGATGTCGTTGATGAGCGTCAGCAGATGCTCGCCGGAAACGGAGATGTTGTTGAGGAAGCGCATCTGCCGCTCGGTGAACGTCGCTTTCTCGCCGTCGCGCAGCAGCACGCCGGCGAAACCGATGATCGCGTTAAGGGGCGTGCGCAGTTCGTGGGAAACGTTCGCCAGGAAGATGCTCTTGGCCTGATTCGCCGACTCGGCCTCGATCAACGCCGCCTCGATGTCGCGCGTGCGGGCGGCGACGACGTCCTCCAGCTCCTTCTCGCGGCGTTTGCTCACGTACACGCGGCGCTGCTGGAGCAACCACACCAGCGAGACGAGCAGCAGAAGGATCAGCAGCGGGAACCAGAGCGTCTGCACGAACTTCCGCTCGACCTTCATGGCCAGCGATGCGCCCTGGCGGTTCCAGGCGCCGTCCGCGTTCGCGGCGATCACCTGAAAGCGGTACTCGCCGGGCGGCACGCCTGTGTAGAACGCGACGCGGCGCTGGCCGGGATCGACCCAGTCCCGGTCGAATCCCTCCAGCCTGTAGCGAAATTTGACTTTCATCGGCGACGCGTAGGTCAGCGCGGCGTAACGGAATTCGATGTGTTGCGTGTCCGGCGGGATGACCAGCTTCGTCGAAACCGGCACTTCACGCCCATCGACGATGGCCGCTTCGAGACGAACGGGCGGCGGCCGCGGATTTCTGAGCGCCGCGTCGCGCGGCGCGATCGTCGCCACGCCATCGACCGTTGAAAACCAGAGCCGCCCGTCGCGCGAGCGCATGGCCGCTGGATACGTGCTGCCGTTGCACTCCACGCTGCGGACACCGTCGCCTGCTCCGTAGACTTCCGAGGTTACGCGGGTGCGTTTGCCGGCGGCGACTTCCTCGAGCTCGCGCGCGGTGACGCTCCAGATGCCCCGTCCGCCGCCGAACCAGAACCGGCCGCTCGCGTCCTCGAGCAACTGCATGACCTTGTCGCTGAAGAGTCCCGAGTCGACGGTGTAGCGCGTGAAGCGGCCGTCCTTCATGCGGATCAACCCCGCGCTGTCGGTGCCGATCCAGACCGTGCCCGCCGCATCTACATGCAGCGCAAGAACATGTGAGTCGGGCAACCCTTCCGCCTCCGTCCAGGTCGTGAACCTGCCGTTCTGATGACGAGCGATGCCGCGGCCGTCGGTACCGATCCAGATGCTGCCGTCGGGCGCGGCAGCGAATGCCTGCACGAAGGTCGCGTTCCATCGCGGGCCGGGCAGGAGCCTTTCGAACTTCCCGTTGGTGTATCGCGTGAGGCCGCGATCGGTGCCGATCCACAGCTGCCCTTCCCTGTCGAAGAAAAGCGCGCGAACGGTGCGGCTGGAAAGTCCGTCCGCTTCTCCGAACGTCGTCACGCGCCCGTTGGCGAAGCGATTCAATCCCGTCGGCGTGCCTACCCACATCGCCCCGTCCGGCGCCTCCGCGAGACTGAGCACGTAGTCGTTCGTGAGTCCATCCTTCGTGGTGAAGGTCGTCTTCTCCCGGCCGGTGAACCGCGTGAGACCGTTCGCGGTGCCGATCCAGATGTTGCCCGCGCGGTCTTCGAGCACCGTGCGCGCGTACGAATCGACCAATCCTTCCGGTCTACCCACCGTGACGAACTTGCCGCGGGTCAGGCACTCCAGGCCACCGTTCGTGCCGACCCAGATGTTCTTTTCGACGTCCTCGAACAGCGAGCGGACGGAGTTGTTGAGGAGCCCTTCACCGGTGGTGAAGCGATCGACCTCGCCGCCGGCGATCCGAAAGAGACCGTTGCTGTACGTCCCGATCCACAGCGTGCCGTCGGAATCGTGCAACAGCGCCGTGACCTGCTCTTCGGGGATTCCCTCGATGCGCTGGACGTCGGCGGCGATCCGATGCAGACCCTGATTCGTTCCGGTCCAGACCGTGCCGTCGCGATCGGCGAGGATCGCGTAAACCGACGCGGTCGAAAGCTGCGGCGCAACCGGCGCGACCACGCCGTTGCGCAGCACGAGCAGTCCGCTGCCGCGCGTTCCGACCCACAACGCGCCGTCGGGCGCGATGGTGAGCGACAGAACGGAGATGTCCGGGATGACCGGCTTCTCCACGCGGCCGTTGCGATACGCGCACAGCCCCGCCGAAGTCCCGATCCACACCGTCCCATCCCCCGCCTCGGCCAGCGCCGCCACGATGTCGCTCGGCAGGCCTTCCTCCATCCCGAGAACGCGAACCTTTCCATCGCGCAGCGAGCCCGCACCGCCGCCGTTCGTGCCCGCCCACAACGTTCCGTCGCGGCTCTTCATCAGCGCGAGCACGGTGTCGCGGCGCAATGCGGGCAGGTTCTTCTTGTCGAAACGGGTGAAGGTCTCGCCGTTGAATCGCGCCAGACCTTCGTACGTGGCGACCCAGATGTAGCCGTCGCTGGTCTGCAGGATTCCGCGCACGACGCTGTTCGGAAGTCCGTCCTCGAGCTTCCACGAGCTTCGCGCGTACTGGCTGATGGCGCGGTCGGCTTCCAGCGCGTGCGCGGACGACGACGCGAGCGCAACCACGACTACGGCGGCAGCCAGCTTACGCAACGTTTGAATTCCTCGGACCTGCGGATGGGGCGCGGAGATTCTACTCGTCTACTCGTATCGCAACGCGTCGATCGGATCGAGGGCCGCGGCCTTGTACGCGGGATACCAGCCAAATCCGATACCGATCACCGAACAGACGATCAATCCCGTCAGCGCCCAGCCCCACGGAAAGACCATGGCGATGTCGAGCCACAACGCGATCCCGTTGCCGCCGCCGACGCCGAAGAGAATCCCCAGCAATCCGCCGAGCTCGGAGAGCACCACCGCTTCGAGCAGGAACTGCCGGACGATGTCCGTGCGCCGCGCGCCGATGGCCTTGCGCACGCCGATCTCGCGCGTTCGCTCGGTCACGCTGACCAGCATGATGTTCATGATGCCGATGCCCGCGGCGAGCAGCGCGATCACGCTGACCACGAACGCGCCGATGCGAATCGTCCCCGCGACCTGCGCAAACGCCGACACGAGCGTGTCGTTCGAGTAGATCTCGAAATCATTGTCCTCGCCGAGCTTGAGGTTGCGCGCGTTGCGCATCGCACCGATCGCTTTGTCGAGGGTCTGGTTGTAAGTGGCCTGCGACGTCGACTGAATGGCGATGTTGACCGTGCGGTTCGTCCGGCCGAAATCGCCCAGGTAACGCGTGATCGGGACGAGCACCAGGTCGTCCTGACTCTGGCCGAACGACGAGCCCTTTTCGGCGAGCACGCCGATGATCTGGTACGGCTGCTCGTTGACCTTGATGGTCTTGCCGATCGGCGTCTCGTTCGCGAAGAGCTTCTTCTGGATCGACGTTCCGACGACCGTCACCCGTCGCGCGAGGTCGACGTCTTCCGGCGAGAGATTGCGTCCGTAGCCGAGGGTGTAGCTGTTGGCGACGAGGAAATGCTCGTTCGTGCCGACCAGGGTCAGGCCCTGCACCTTCACCCGGCCGTAGCTCGCCGGCTTGCCGCCGTCGAAGATCTTGAAGCAGATCGCCCCGGCCTGCCCGTCCATCTGCCGCTCGAACTCACGCGCTTCCTCGAGGGTGATGTTGCGGCGGTTGGCGTAGGTCGTCTCCGGGTCGCTGGTGTTCATGACCGGGTACTTGGCGAACTGAAAGAGATTGCTGCCGAGGAAGCTGAGACCTCCTTCGATCGACGACTGGATCACGCTCAGCGCGGTCATCACACCGATCACGGAAAAGACGCCGATGGTCACGCCGAGGATGGTCAGGATCGAGCGAAGCTTGTTCACTCGCAGGGAGTTGAGGGCGATGCTGAGGATTTCTCGGAGGGGCATGAGTCACGCGCTCCGCGCGGATTGAGGATTGAGGATTGAGGATTGAGGATTCATTCGTATCTCAAAGCCTCGATCGGATCCAACCGCGATGCCGTCAGCGCCGGCGCGAATCCCGAGAAGATTCCGGTCAGGGTCGACACGAACAGACCGGTGATCACCAGCCCGACCGAGAACTTCAGCGGGAACGACGGGAACGCTGCCGCGACCGCGGCGCAGAGCAGCCAGGAGAGAGTCAGTCCGATGACGCCGCCGACGAGGCAGATCGAGACCGCTTCGATCAGGAACTGCAGAAGGATCGTGCGGCGCCGCGCGCCGACGGCCTTGCGCGTGCCGATCTCGCGCGTCCGCTCTTTCACGCTGACGTAGGTGATGTTCATGATCCCGATCGCGCCGACGAACAAGCGCCAGGCCGGTCACGAAAAGGCCGGCCACGGCGATGCCGCTCTTGATCGGATCGATCGTGCTGCGCAGCGCCTGCTGCTCGTTGATGGAGAAGTCGTTCTTCTGCTCCGGGCGAAGACCGCGCACGCGGCGCATCGCCCCGGTCAACTCGTCCGTCGCCGCTCCCATCCGGTTCTTGTCGCGAACCTTCACGCGGATCGACGTATCGAGTCGCGAGCTGAATGCTTTCTGAAATGCCGGCAACGGCACGACGGCATACGTGTCGAAGCTGAACAGCCCGAGAAACGTCCCCTGCTTCGCGTAAACGCCGATGACCTTGAACGGCGTGCCGCTGATCATCACCGTCTTGTCGAGGGGGCGCTCGTTCGGGAAGAGTGCTTCGGCGACGTCGAATCCGAGGATCACTACGTTGCGGCCGGAGCGCGCTTCGGGCTCGTTGAAGAAACGCCCCTCGCGGAACGACGACGTCGACGTGACCAGAAACTCGTCGGTCGTCCCCTGCGTGAACACGCCGCGCACTTCGTTGTCCGCGTACTTCACGCTGCGCATGGTGTTGATCGTCGGCACGGCGATCATCAGCTCGGAGTTCGGCGTCGCGTCGATGATCCGCTGCAGGTCCTGCGCGTACCGCGACTGCATCGTCCGGCGGTTGCGGTAGTTCCACCAGTCGTCGACGTGTCGACCACGGCCATTTCTCGACGTAGAGGATGTCATCGCCGATCACGGCCAGACTGCGCTCGAACCCCGTTTCGATCCCGCCGATCGCCGAGCCCATGAGCGTGACGGCGATGATGCCGATGATCACGCCGAGGGCCGTGAGCGCCGAGCGCATCTTGTGCGCACGGATGACCAGCGCCGCGATGCGGAAGGATTCGGTGATCTCGGTGAGGAGGTCGATCATGGGTTGCTGAGTTGCTAGGTTGCTGGGTTGCTGAGTGCTCCGCTTGTGCGTGAGTCGTGGCTCTCGGCGCAGCACCGAGCAACCCAGCAACCTAGCAACCCAGCAACCTAAGTTTTCGCTTTCTCCACCTTCTCCAACGCCACCTTCATCCCGTCCTTCAGCTTCCTGGAAATGGCCGTGTACGAGCCGGAGACGATCTCGTCGCCGCTCTTGATGCCGGACTTGATCTCGATGAAGGTGTCGTCGGCGATGCCGGTCTCGACTTTCTGCATCTTCACGATGTCGCCGTTTTTCACGAAGACGACTCGCTGCAGTTTGAGGCGCTGGGCGCGTTCTTTCTGTTTCTCCAGCGTTTCGTTGGCGACGTCGGCGCGGTTGTCGTCCTTGTCCCGCGCGGCCTGGGCCACGCGCTGCCGCTCCAGCTCCTCGGGCGAGAGATCGGTATCGGTGCTGCGCACGGTCACGCTCTGAATCGGCACGGCGATCACGTTCTTCACCGTGGCGGTCTCGATGTCCGCGGTCGTGCTCATGCCCGGGCGGAGTCGCACGGAGCGATCGGGGATGCTGATCTTGACCTCGAAATTCGTGACCTCTTCCTGCGTGCCGGCGTTGCGGGTGAGCGCGGTGCTGGCGATCTCGCGCACGACGCCGCGGATCTCGCGGTCGGGATAGGCATCGACGCTGATGCGCGCCGAATCGCCGACCTTCACGTCGACGACGTCGTTCTCGTTGACGTTGACCCGCGCTTCCATGTGATCGAGATCGGCGATGCGCATGACTTCCGTGCCGGCGAACTGGCTCGTGCCGACGACGCGCTCGCCGACGCGGCTGGTCAGCGAACTGATGGTGCCGTTCGCCGGCGCGTAAATGACGGTCTTCGACAGCGATTCATTGATCTGCCGCAACGCTCCCTCGGCCTGCTGGATCTGGAACCGCGCCGAGTCCAGCGCCGCTTTCGCGCCGTCGTACGCGGTCTTCGCGGCGTTGAGCTCGGATGCGGAGGTGAGTCCGCCTTCGTGGAGCTTCTGGATGCGCCGGTATTCGTTCTCGAACTTTTCGAGCTCCGCGCGATTGCGAACGCTTGCCGACCGCGCGCCGTTGAGCGCGGCCATCGACGACTCGACCTGCGCGCGATAGGTATCGGGCTTGATGCGCAGCAACATCTGTCCGCGCTGCACGACCTGCCCTTCCTTGACCGTGATCTCGACGATCTCGCCGGACACTTCCGGCGCGATCTTCACCTCGACCTCCGGCTGGATCTTCCCCGTCGCCGTCACGACCTCGGTGAGGTTGGTGACGAAGGCCTTGTCCGTCGTCACGAGGACAGGCTTTTCCTTCTTGCGCGATGCCGCCACCGCGGCGACGACGCCGGCGAGCAGGACGATCACACCAATGATCCAGTACAGCTTTTTCCGCGAACGTCTCGGACCTTCAGCCATGTCGATGACTCCGTAACGGCATTATCTGTTTTGAGCATACGAGGACCGCGGGAAAACGTTCCAGACTAGACTTATTCGCATGATCCTGGCGGCGATTGCGACCTGGCTGACTCTGGCGCCAGTGCTCGTCCCGCGGCAGGAAGTGGCGGTCGCGGCGGTCAACGGGAAGGTCTACCTGATCGGCGGGATCGCCGCGGATCAATCCATCCTCGATTCCGTCGAGGAGTACGACCCGGCCACGAATTCCTGGCGCTTCATCGCGCCGCTGCCACGGCCGCGGCATCACACGGCGGCGACGGTCGTCGGAACGGACATCTACGTGATCGGCGGTTTCGGTCCGTTCGGCTTCCAGCCCGAGCGCAACGTGTATCGATACGAGTCGCGGTCGGGCCAATGGTCGGAAGTTGCGCCGTTGCCGGTATCGCGCGGCGCTCTCGCGGCGGTGACGATCGAGGGGAAGATCTACGCGGTCGGTGGCGTCCCGGGTTCCGGTCGCGATCTGACGATGTACGACCCGACTACGAACACGTGGACATCGCGGGCGTCGATGCCCACCGGGCGCGAGCACCTTTCCGCGGCGACGATCGACGGGAAGTTGTACGTGGCGGGCGGACGGCTTGGCGCGAATACGGATGCGTTCGAGCGATACGACCCCGTCACGAACACGTGGACGGTGTTGCCACCGCTTCCGACCGCGCGCGGCGGACTCGCGGCGGCGGCTGTCGGGTCCCGGATTTACGTGTTTGGCGGGGAAGGCAATCCATCAACGGCGACGGGCGTGTTCGAAGAGAACGAATCGTTCGATGTGGTCAGCGGGACGTGGCGAGCCGAGGTGCCGATGGCCTTTCCGCGACATGGCATCGGCGCGGTGTCGATCGGGAATCGCATCTACATTCCGGGAGGTGCGCCGGTGCAGGGATTCGGCACGACGAACGTGCACGATGTGCTGGTGATCGACGCGCCGCGGCGAAGGTCAGTGCGGAAGTAGGAGGGGAGCGGCCGTCCCGGCCGCATGCGCGGGGCATGATGCCCCGCGCGTGCGAGCGGGACGCTCGCTCCCCTTACACAACCGCTCCCATGTTCTCCTCGAGGTGCTTCACCTTCGAGGTCCCCGGAATCGGCAACATCACCGGCGATCGCTCGAGGAGCCATTGCAGCGCCTCGCGCGCCGATACCTTCAGTTTCCCCACCTGCAGCGGATACCAGGGGATGAAGGCGATGTTCTCGCGCTCGCAGTAATCGAGGACGTTCTCCCACTCACGGTCTTCGAGGTTGTAGCGGTTCTGCACGGACACGACATTGAAGTGTTTCCGCGCGCGCTCGATCTGCTCGATGGTCACTTCGGAAAGACCGAGGTGGCGGACCTTGCCTTCGCGCTGAAACTCGACCAGCGCGCCGAACTGCTCCTCCTCGGGGACCTCGTCGTCGATGCGATGCAGTTGAAAGAGATCGATCCGGTCGAGCTTCAGCCGCCGCAGGCTTCCTTCGAGACCTTCGCGCAGCCGCTCGGGCCGGCAATTCACGACCCACTCGCCCGGACCGGGACGATCGAAGCCGGACTTAGTCGCGATCACCAGCCCATCCGGATACGGATGCAGCGCTTCGGCGATCAA
This sequence comes from uncultured Acidobacteriota bacterium, assembly GCA_963822445.1. Taxonomy (GTDB): domain Bacteria; phylum Acidobacteriota; class Thermoanaerobaculia; order Gp7-AA8; family Gp7-AA8; genus QHVT01. Next base: position 1,215,208 of record CAWGHO010000001.1, read on the forward strand.
CTCCTCCGAAACGTACGGGCCGTACGACTCCGCGGTGTCGATGAGGTTGACGCCGAGCTCCACCGCGCGGCGCAGGACCGCCAGCGCTTCCTCGCGATCGCGCGGCGGTCCCCACACCCCTTCACCGGTGATGCGCATGGCGCCGAAACCGAGGCGGCGGACGGGAAGATCGTTGCCGAGGAGAAAGGTGTCGTTCACTTCCGCGGAACTATAACCGTCGCCGTCTTCGTCGCGGCATTGCCCGAGGCATCCTTCACTTCGACAGTGATCGTGTACGTGCGGCCGGGGCCTTTGCCCCCGCGTTCCGCGCGCAGCTCGATGGTCAGAGATCCGGTGATGTTGATGTCGTTCGCCGTGTCGCCGTCGCCGAGTCCGTTGTCAGGCTCGCTGCTGGTGACGCTGATGATCCTCGCGACCGGCGCGGGATCGACGTCGTCCATCGCGAAGACGCTCACCGTGACCGGCACCATCTTGTGATTCGGAACACTGAGCACTGAAGGCGATGGCGTGACGCTGACGATCACCGGCGCCGTCGTATCAGTCGGGGTCGGATTGATCTGAAGAGCGTAGTGATCCGTGCTGCAGCCACCGATCGTGTGCAACTCGTCGTCGTCGAAAACAGCCGCGTAGTTGCCGGCCTGCGGCGGCGCGGGCGCGACCTGCGTCCACGTTCCACCGTTCAGGCGATACACGCCGGCATCGAGCAGGACGTGAAGGTCGCCGCCGACCACACCGCCCGCGTAAGCGTTGCTCGCGAGCGGCAGGGCCGGGCCGCTGCTCCAGGTGCCGATCAGCGGATCGAAGACGTCGATGGTGGCGATCGGTGAGACCCCGTCGTTCCCGCCGATGACCCAAAGCTTGCCGCCGTGATTGACCACCACCGGATCGATGCGTCCGGTCGGCAGGCTGGCGAAGACGAAGAAGGTGTATGGGCCGGGCTGGAATCGCGTGGCAATCGTGGCCGGGCCGAAAAAATCACCGCCGAAAACGTAGACGTACGTGCCGAGGGGAATCGTTCCGACGCTGGAGATCGGCAGCGGATAGTTCACGACGTTGAGCGTCCACGAGTCGCCCGTCGCGTTGTAGATGTCGACGGACTGCGCGTTCGTCCCGTTGTTCAGATTCTTGCCGCCGAAGAAGTAGACGTTGTCGCCGAGAACAGCATTCGAGTTCAGATTCGTGCGGCCGACGGGACGCGGATTCGGTGCATTGGCCGACCAGGTGTTGCCGCTAAGGCTGTACTCGTCGTGGTTTGCGCCGTCGACGAGCACGATGGAGTTGTTGACGATGGCGATTCCGGATCCGCCCGCGCATCGCGCGGCGGGCAGCGGCGCGCGCGGCGTCCACCCGGCGGCGCCTGCGCTCACGGCGATCAGGGACACTGAGATCACACAGGAAACGAGACTCTTCCGCATTGCTGCTCTCCTTCTCTCCGTAGGACCGTGGGTATGGCTCGACATATTACGTCCGCTGGCGCCGGCCGGATGCATAGAATCGAAACGATGTCCGCGGTGCTCGCCCTCGACGCCGGAACCACCAGTTCCCGCGCGCTCGTCTTCGATGAGCGCGGCGGGATCCTCGCGGTCGCACAGCGGGAGTTCCGGCAGCTCTATCCGCAACCTGGGTGGGTCGAGCACGATGCCGAGGAGATCTGGCGGACGCAGATCGAGGTGGCGGCGGAGGCTGTCGCCGCGTCAGGCGTGGACATCGGCTCGATCGGGATCACCAACCAGCGCGAGACGACGGTGTTGTGGGATCGCGAGACCGGGAAACCGGTCGCGAACGCGATCGTCTGGCAGGACCGGCGAACCGCGGAGATGTGCGACGCACTGCGAAGCACGGGGCACGAGGAGCTGATCCGCGCGCGCACCGGATTGGTCATCGACGCGTACTTCTCCGGCACGAAGCTGCGCTGGCTGCTCGACCGAACTACGGCCGATGTGTCGCGCCTCGCTTTCGGAACGATCGACTCCTGGCTGGTCTGGAACCTGACTCGCGGTGCGGCGCATGTCACCGACGTGACCAACGCCTCGCGCACGATGCTGTTCGACATTCATCGCGCGGCCTGGGACGACGAGCTGTTGTCGATCATCGGCATCCCGCGATCGGTGCTGCCCGAGGTGCGCTCGTCGAGCGGGATGTTCGCGCGGACCGCGGAGGGTCTACCGATTCCGGCCGGCATCCCCATCGCCGGAATCGCGGGCGATCAACAGGCCGCGCTCTTCGGCCAGCGCTGCACGCGCGCGGGTATGGCCAAGAACACGTACGGAACGGGATCGTTCGTGGTGATGAACACCGGCGCGAAACCGGCGATCTCCTCACACGCGCTCCTGACAACGATCGCCTGGCGCCTCGGCAATGAGCCGATGCACTACGCGCTCGAAGGCAGCATCTTCGTCACCGGCGCGGCCGTGCAGTGGCTGCGCGATCAGTTGCACATCATCAAAACCGCGTGTGATGTCGAAGCGCTGGCCGCGTCAGTCCCCGACACCGGCGGCGTGGTCGTCGTTCCCGCGTTCACCGGCCTCGGCACACCACACTGGGACCCCTACGCCCGCGGCGCAATCCTCGGCCTGACGCGCGGTTCCTCCGCCGCGCACATCGCGCGGGCCACGCTGGAGTCGATCGCGCTGCAGACCGCGGACGTCCTGCAGGCGATGCGCGACGACTCCGGAATCGAGCTGACCGAGATGCGGGTCGACGGCGGCGCGTCGACGAACGATCTGTTGATGCAGATGCAGGCCGATCTCGCCGGCATCCCAGTCGTACGTACGCGCAATCCGGAAGTGACGGCGCTGGGTGCCGCGTATCTGGCCGGGCTCCCTGCGCCTGACCTGCAGGCCACGCCCGATCGCGTGTTCGAGCCGCGCATGAGCAGCGCGGAACGCGAGGAGAAGATCGTCGTGTGGCGAAGGGCGGTGGAGCGCACGAAGGGTTGGGCGTCGTAGTACCCTCGTTTCATTCGAAAACCACTGCTTTCCCTCCTGTTCTGCTTCGTCGCGTGGAGTGCCGCGGCCGACGTCATCTTCGCGGTCGTCCCTTCCGTCGGCCGGCCTGAAGGCGGCGAGCGCGTGCGCATCATCGGCACAGGTCTTCGGGGCCCGGTCCGCGTCCTCTTCGACGTCCGCCAACCGCTACCGGTCGAAGCATTCGTCATCGGGCGGACCGACACGGAAATCGAAATCCTCACGCCGTCCATCAATTTGCTGGTCGGGCAGCAGCTCGCAGCGACGATTCGCGTCGTCACCGCTGCGGGGACGAATTCTGAGCAACACCTGACGTTGCACGAGGGGTTCACCTTCCGCAGAGATATCCTCACGCCGCGGATCGTCACGCTCGCTCCCAACTCGGGATCTGTTGTGGGCGGGTTGCGTGTGACGATTTTCGGCGACGGCTTCCAGGCGCCGGTGCAGGTCATGGTGTTCACCGACGATGCTCCGCTCGGCGCCGAGGCGCGCGTCATGAACGTGCAGTTCGACCAGATCGTGATCGAGATGCCCTCGGCAAACGACGCGCGCGCCGTCGCAGGCCAACCGATCCACGTCCGCGTGCGGAACATCAACTCGGGCACGGACGCGGTGCTGCGCAACGCGTTCGTTTACCGGCCGCCCATCGAGATCACGTCCATCTCCCCCACCATCGGTCCGGCTGACGGCGGAACGGAGCTGCACATCACCGGCATCGGCTTCGAGAATCCGTCGATCGTGCTCGTGGGCAACATTCCCGCGCTGGTGTTGCGCATCTCCCCGACGCTGATCGTCGCGAGAACGGGGCGTCTGGAAACGACGACCTGCAGCGACATGACCGCGGCGGTGCGGGTCATCGACATCAACAAGGGCTACTTCGCCGACGGACCTCCGTTCACGTATTCCGTGAGCAGGCCGGTCATCCTCGACGTTGCGCCACGGATCGCCGAGGTCGGCACGATGGTGGAAGTCGACCTGGTGAATGCCAACGGCATGAACGCGATGGTGAGCCTGGGCGGCGAAACCTTTTCCGCGCCGATCTCCGGCTCGAAACTGAACTTCTTCGTCCCTGCTTCACTGCCCTTCCACCAGACGCCCTGCACGCTCGAAGGAATCGACGGAACCGGCCCGGCAGCCTTCGTCGCCGATCTGACCATCACCGATGCCGCGGGATGCACGATCGTCGAACCGTCCGCCATCACGGTGCTGCCCGCGGCTCACACGCTCTGCACGATTCCGCCCTCCGCCCAAGTGATCGCACCGGACGAAGGACACTGCCTCCGCTTCGGACGAAACAAACCGCGAACGCGAACGATCTCCATCCTTAATCGCGACCTCCCCGGCCGCTCGCCTCTGTACGTGACCGGCATGTCCCTCACCGGCCCGGCCGCCGCGGAGTTCGTGCTCGTACGCACATCACCGAATGCCTTTGCCGAACCCGGCGAGACGATCGACTTCGACGTGACGTTCACAGGCGAGGTAGAAGGCTACCGCGCCGCCAGAGCGACGTTTCACACGAACGATCCGGAGAGGCCGGTGGTCTCTGTGTGTTTGAGTGGGTTTAGGTACTAGTTGCGGGGTTGCGGGGTTTCGGGGTTACGAGGGAGTCACCCCACTGCTAACCCCGTAACCTCGTGACCCCGAAACCCCGTCACCCCTGCTACCATCACCAAACACAGAGAGGACAATTCATGGCACTCGTAGCCGCGGCGCACGATCCTTCGTCGCGCAGGCGGGTCATTCCCATTTACCTGCAACATGGCGCAGGCGGTTTGCTGCTCCTGATTGCGGTGACCATCGTCCGCGCCGGTGACACGGCCGCGATCTACAACTCTCTCGGCCCGTCCGCTCCCATCCTGATCGGCCTCTTCTTCCTCTTCGCCTTCGCCCTGGCGATGCTGAAGTTCCCGCTCACCGAGCAGATCTTCGTCTCGCTGGTCATCACCGCCGACATCGCCATGTTTCCGCTCCTCGGCGTGGTGTTGTCGGCGTGGCTCGCCGCGGGAGCAGCCATCAGCCAGCGCCTCCTGGCCATGATGCGCATCGGTCCGTCGAAGATCGACATGCGCGACGCGCCGCTCGAATGGGCGCGCACGTTCTCGCTCTTCGGGACGTACGGCGTTCCGGTGGTCATGGCCACGATGGTTTACGAGGCGATCGGCGGCCGCATCCCGGAGATGACGCCGACCGCCGGCGCGGCGCTGCGGATGACCGTCGCCGGGATTCTCCTCATCGCGATGAACAACCTCATCGTCACCCGCGTCGAGCACGCCCTCGGCTACTCGCTGGCGACGAGCGTCAAACTGGCCGTCGTCGATTCATCGATCTACCTCGTCACCATTCCCTACGCCATCCTGACCACCTTCGCGTACGGCTCGATCGGCTGGGGCGGCGTGCTGGCTTCCGCGTTCACCGGCGTCGTGGCGAACTACGTCGGGCGGAAGCTCGCGACCATGCGCGGCGATCGCGACCGTCTCATCCAGCGGCTCGCGTCGCTGACGAACATCGGCAAAACCATTTCCCTCGACTGCACGCTCGATGAGCTGCTGACGAAGATCTACACCGAATGCACGAGCGTCATCGAGACCTCGATGTTCAGCATCGCCCTGGTCGAGCAGTCGACGAACACCCTCGCCTTCGAGCTCAGCGTCGAGCGCGGCCAGGTCCAGCCGAAGGAACGGCTGCCCATCGGCGAGGGGCTGAATTCCTGGGTGGTCACGCATCGCAAGCCGCTCCTGATCGGCAGCGCGCGCGACGAGCGGAAGCTCGGCGTCACCTCATACGACGACGGCGCGCCGACCGAATCGTGGCTCGGCGTGCCGATGATCGCGCATGACCGCGTGGTCGGCGTGATCTCCATCCAGAGCTATCAGAAGAACGCCTTCACCCAGAACGACGTCGTGCTGCTGACCGCCATCGCCAATCAGACCGCGGTCGCGATCGAGAACACGCATCTCTACAAGGATCTGGAAGGGCTGAACCTCGCGCTCGAGCAGCGCGTCGGTGAGCGAACGAACGAGTTGCGCGAGACCAACCTGCGTCTGATGGCCGCGGACCGCTCGAAGAACCAGTTCCTGGCGAACATGTCCCACGAGCTGCGCACGCCGCTCAACGCCATCATCGGCTTTTCCACGATTCTCCTCGGCGCCACGCAGACGCTGTTGCCGGCACGGCTGTACAAGTTCCTGGAGAACATCCGCACCGCCGGCAGCCATCTGCTCGATCTGATCAACGACATCCTCGACCTCGCCAAGATCGAGTCCGGAAAGCTCGACGTGCAGGCGGAGTCGTTCGATCTCCGCGAGACGGTCTCCACGGTCGAACGGGTGATCAAAGGGATGGCCGCGGAGCAGGACATCACCGTCGTCACGCGCATCGAGGAAGGGATCGACAACGTCTACCTCGACGAAGGAAGGTTCAAACAGATCCTGCTCAATCTGCTTTCGAACGCGGTGAAGTTCTCCCCGCGCGGCGCATTCGTCTACCTCAACGTCACGCGCGTGGCCGCGGAGACATCGCCGCTCGCGTGCGACACGATCCGCATCGACGTCGAAGACCGCGGCATCGGCATTCCGCGGGATGAGGTGGAGCACATCTTCGACGAGTTCTACCAGGTCACCCAGACCGGCAGCACCCGCAAGGGCACGGGCCTCGGCCTGTCGCTGGCCAAGAACTTCGTCGAGCTCCACCGCGGCACGATCGGCGTGGTCTCAGAGCCCGGACGCGGCGCGACGTTCACCATTCATCTGCCGCGGCAGTATTCGCCGGTCGCCGTTCCGCAACTTTCGCCGCGGCCGCACGCCGAGGCCACGCACTAGCGAACCGTCACGCCGGCGCTGAACTCGGTGATGTACATGTCGGGCGCGTCGAGAAACTCGGCTGAGCTGACGAGCGCGGTCACGATCTGCCCGCGCAGGTCTTCGCGGATCTCCACCGCGAATGAAAAGTTGTCGCCCGTGGGCAGGCCCGAAGCTGACACATACCGCTGCCCCTCTGCATTTCCGCTCGGATTCAAGGCGGGCGAAACGTAAATCCAGACGGACCTCTTCGGCCCAGTCACGCTTCGCGGCGGAAAGGTTCCCCTCACAACGGTCACGGCCCTTTGCGCATCGTAGTAAGCGTCGGTGATCGTGGGCCGCGGACGGATCCGCGGATCGGTGTCGGACGACGGACCATCGAGACCCCAATCGATGCCTGTGATTCCGTTCGAATGCATCGAACCGGTGAATGACGCGTTTCTGAGATGGGTCGCCAGGGCCAGGCCGAATTCACCGTTGTGCGCGATCTCCGTCGAGCTCACCAGCATGGCGCCGAAGGCCGCGAACACGCCGCTCGCTCCGTTGCCGAGGACCTTCGATGACGACAGGTGCGTAATGCCATTCCAGTGGAAGATGCCCGAGCGCCGATTGCCGCTGATCAGGCAATTCCGCACTTCGACGTAGCCGGCCTCGCGGAACACGCCGACACCGCGCGTATTCGGCCGCGCGATTTTCCCGGTGATGTCCGTGCCGAGGAAGAGGCCGGTCAGGTGCACGTTCGGACCGCGGTCGCGAATGAGCACCGCGTAATCGGGGAAGTCGTTGATGGCCAGGTCTTCCAGATGCCACGCGCCGAAACACTTCGTGGCGCCGAACTCGAAGCCGCTGCCGGTGGTGAGCCTGCGTCCGGTGATCTCGAGGCGGCGGTCGCCGGTGATCTGCGCATTCGCGCGCATCTCCACGTTGCAACTGGTGATGACCGGGAGAGGCGTCAGCAGCTCGATGGTCGAATACTGCGGAAGGTCGAAGAGGATCCTGCAGGTGCTGTTGTCGCCGCAGTGTTCGTTGCTCTCGGTGATGACCGTTCGCAGCGTGTCCGGTCCTGAATCGGCGGTCGACCGGACGATGTAGGTCCCGAACGTCGTCGCCCGAACCTGGGCCGTGGCCTGGCTGAACGTCTTCGGCGGCTCCACCGTCGCTGTTGCCACGGCCGAGAAGTGCATGCCCCGTTGATCGGACGGGAGCTCGATGCTGATCTTCACTCCCTGAGCAGTCGACGTCACGGGAAGGGACGCGCGCGTGCAACGAACGTCGTTCGCTCCCAGGACGCACTGCCACTCGTCGCTTTCCGGCGCGATGGAGACGCGTCCGGGCGGCACAGGGATGCGCATGGCCACGTTCCTCCCCGGCTCGCCGCCGGTGTTCCGGATGACCGCGCGATACGTGATGGTCGTACCGGGCGAGACCGGCCCGCCGGGAGTGATGTCGACGAAGAAGTAGAGGTCGTCGACGGCCAGCGCGGAAAACGTGAGGAGGGAGGACAGAAGGACGAGGAGGACCCGGGACATGACACTGATAATACGGTTCATGCTCGATCAACATCGCTGGCTTCTCTCCGATCGCGTCCGGACGCTCGCTTTCCGGGACGCGATCCACCAGCTGGTCAAGCCCGGCGACGTCGTAGTCGACCTGGGCAGCGGCTCGGGAATCCTCGCCTTCTTCGCGGCTGAGGCTGGTGCGGCGCGGGTTTACGCGATCGAGAAGCAGCACATCGCCGACGTGGCTTCGCTGGTCGCGCGGCACAACCGTTATCACGACCGGGTCGTCCTCCTGCACGAGTACTCCCTGAAAACGACAGTGCCCGAGCGGGCGAATGTCCTCATCACCGAGACCCTCGGCAACTTCGGTCTCGACGAGCAGATCGCCGGACTGACCATCGACGCGCGCGAGCGCTACCTGATGCCGGACGCGATCCTCATTCCCCAGCGCGTCGTGCTGTCCGCGGTTCCGGTCGAGCTTCTGGAGATGTTCGAGCGGCACATCGAGTGGTGGGGTGAATCGCGTTACGGCGTCGATCTCAAACCGCTGCGCACCTTCGCGTCGAACACGGTTTACGCCGCCGACGTCTCCGAGCGGGCGCATCTCGCCGCGCCGGCGACGATGGTCGACATCGATCTCCGAACGATAGAGACGTCCGATGCCGCTGGAAAGGCTGTCTTCATCGCGACCCGCGACGGCGTGCTGCACGGATTTGCAGGCTGGTTTGCCGCCACGATCGCGCCGGGCATCGTCATCTCCAATCCCGCTCCGCACGACACGCACTGGCAGCAGGCTTTCCTGCCGGTCGAACATCCCGTCGAAATCAAACGCGGCGACCAGATCGAGCTCGAGTTGCAGACGCACGACGGGCGGGCCTGGCGGTGGCGCGGGCGCGCCGCGGAGCAGGAGTTCGATCAGACCACCTGGCTCTCCGCGCCTCCGTGCACCCTTCTCGGCGCGCGGGACTAGAATTCGCGGCATGTACAGGGCCGCACTGCTTTTCGTCCTTCTCCTTCCCACGTTTGCATTCGCCCAGGGCCGCCGCGATGGCGACTGGCGTGAGTTTCCCGCGCAGAAAGGGTGCGTCGGCGGCAGCCGCTGCGCCGACAAGCGCTTCCGCATCGCGCTCGATGACAGGCCGGTCATCGCCGTGCGATTCAGAGCGCATGATCAAATCGGCGAGACGGCCGGCGGCGTGTTGCGGGTGAAGATCGACGGCGACACGATCCGCGGCTACCTCGATATCCCCCGCGCCGGCGAGCTGTTCACGATCGACGTGGACGAGCTTCGCGGACGGCAGCTCGTGTTCGAGCCGGTCGCGAATGATGAAGTCGAGATCTCCGACATCGCGGTCATGTACAGCCGCGAGAATACGATCCGCCGCATCCCCGAGGCTCGTCGGGGCGGGCGGGGCGGCGGCGGACCGGGATGGCGCTCGTATCCGAATGCCTCCGGTTGCATCGGCGGCGACGGCTGCCGCCAGAACGGCACCCGCATCACCATCCCTCTCGAAGAAGCCCCGGTCCTCGGCATCCGCTTTCACGCCCACGACAACGTCGGCAAACGCGCCGACGGCAAGCTGAGCGTGCGCATCGACGACACGACCATCGGCTGGTCGATCGACGTGCAGCGCAACGGCAAGCGCCATGACGTCGAGGTGGACAACGTCCGCGGCACGCGACTGGTGATCGAGACGGCGAACGACGACGAAGTCGAAGTCAGCGACGTCGAAGTGCTTTACGGCCGCCGCGGCGGAGTGGGCAGCAATGGCCCGCGCGAGATCGAGCACGAAGGCGGATGCATCGGCGGATCGGAATGCGGCGGCCGCCGCAATCGCATTCGCGTGGCCCTGCGCGATTACCCCGTCGAATCGATCCGCTTCTACGCCCGCGACGACGTCGGCACCAGGGCCGGCGGCGAGCTCCGCATCCGCATCGACGAGGAGATCCTCCGCGATTACCTCGACATCCCCCGCGAAGGCCGCACCTTCACCATCGACGGCAAAGGCCTGGTCGGCGAGTACCTGATCATCGAGACGACCGAGGATGACGAAGTGGTGATCCGGGACATCAAGGTGAAGTTCGGGACGGGGGAGTACGACGATTAGGGGCGCGGAGTTGATTGCGCGTATCGCTACGGGCAATCCGGGTACGCGCCTGGATAAATCGCTTTTCCATTCTGGGGCGTGATCGCGTTCTGCAGGTAGGCGACTGAAGCGACAATTCCTTAGCCAGTTCAGATTGGCTTGAACACGCGCAATGATTGCAACCCCGCTCGCAAGAACCGCCTATACGTGCGACCAAAGGCGGTATGGCAGAGTGCCCATCCTGCTGCACCCGACCTTCGTAAGGCGCCGGTTTGGGCTGAGTCCCAAGGTGCACGCGTCGTACTTCAGAACAAACCGCACTTCTATACGCAGCCTAAATTCGAGTTATGCCGACGAACCGGAGAGTTAGCCAGACGTAAGATAAGCGACGCATGAAATTGATTGCGATACTTGAATCATGGGTCATTCCCGACGGAAGTTACCCTCCATTCGCTGTCGGAATGCCGGTAAACCTGTCTTTCGAGATGGCAGTGCGACAGATCTCTATCAACGCCGCAGCTGAGGATTCGTTCGAATCGAATGGAGAGGGCGAGTACTCGTTTGCGGGCCGGGTTCTCGCAAAGTACAACGGTGGCGATCCGCTCGCGGTGGTCGAAGCAAGCGGGTTCCGCTTCTTCCTCGAAGGCACGCGCGCGCAGGAACTTCGCCCCGGTGAACGCGTTCAGGGACTAGGTTCTTTGGTGGTCGACTACTACATATGGGTCGAATACGTCAACGAACGTCGTGAGGCGCCGGACCTTTTCTACAACTTGGGCGTTCGCCGTATTCGGCGCGTCCAGATTCCGGATTCTCTCGTCAGCCGTCACGCCACAGGCAAGGCGCTTCCTGCCCGAGTCGCGCCATCGGAGTTCGGCGCAATCACCGAGTTGCAGACAATGGTCGGACAGGAATTTGACGAAGAGTTCTATCTCCTCGACCTAGAAACGACCGATCTAGCAGTGCCGCGGACTTTCTCGGGTGAGCCCCGCGAGTTCCGCCTTGAACGCAGGTGATCACGGATGAGCGTACTTGTGCGAAAATGCGTAATGCCAGCTGAGGTTCACACTGTTGGATTCCGCCGAGATTGAACGAGCTGTTTGGGTTGCGACAGGCGTCGCGGCAATCACCGCGGCTCTGCTCACAGTCGTTGTGTATTACCTTCAACAACTTACCGTCGCCACCACCGGCATGCGCGTGCTTGGCAGCGTTGCCGCTTTGCTTCTGTCGTTCGGCGTCTACATCTTTGCGGCAGTCGTATTTTCTATCGTCATAAACGCACAGTTGCGGCAGACGAGTTCCGAGGGAGCGTTGAGCGTGCCTTGGTCAACTGTCTTCATTCACCCAGGGCCCTTGCACAAACTGGCACCCCTCTTCGCAATAGCTGCAACTTGGGCAACTCTTGCTTTCGTCGCTAGGCGACACCGTTCGCGAGAAATCGCTGGCTAACTGTTGCGTCTCAGGACGTTGTTCCGATCCAGGCGACTGATGGGTGGATTGTAAGAGAGCGCGGTATGCGCTCGGTGGTAGTTGTAGAAGTGAAGGTACGGTGCGAGCCAACGGCGCCGTTCCTCGGAGCTGTGGTACGAGAACCGATAGGCCCATTCGCGCAGCAGCGTCTGGATGAACCGCTCCGCTTTACCGTTCGTCCGTGGTGTGTACGGCCGGATGCGGACGTGAGTGAGGTTCAGGCGGCTGCAGGTATCCCGGAAGTCGCGTGAGATGAAGGCCGATCCGTTGTCGGTCATCACCCGCTCGACGATGACATTCCGCTGAGCGAACCACGCCACCGCCCGAGTCAAAAACGAGCTGGCAGTCTCGCTACGCTCATCTGCCAGGACGTCGACGTAGGAGAGTCGGGTGAAGTCATCCGTCGCGACGTACACGAACTCGAAGCCCTGCTTCTTTGAGCCAAACGATCGACGCCTGGTGATGCGGTGTCCCACTCGATTGAACCGTCCCAGGCGCTTGATGTCGATGTGCACCAGTTCCCCCGGACGCTCCTTCTCGTACCGAATTGGCACTGTTGCCGGCTCAAGCTGACGCAACCGAGCCAGCCCTGCTGACCGGCAGATCCGCGCTGCTGTCGACGCACTCACGCCCACTGCCTGCGCGATCTGTCGCACAGTCCGCCATTCGCGGCGAAGACTCAGAACACGCTGTCGTTTTATGTCGCTCGTGGCCCGGCCCCTGTGCGGTCTGGAGCTCCGATCGTTAAGCGGCTCGACCCTCAGACCACGACGGATCCACTCCCGCCCTCGCCGGTCACTCATACCGGCGGCCTCCGACGCCTCGCGCACCGACCATCCTTGTTCGCAGACTCGCTTGACCAGCAGTGCTCGACTCAACGGGCAGCTTCGCGCATTCTTGTGCACGTCCATCTGGGTTCCTTCCTGTCAACCTGTTCGTTTGAGAGCTTTCAGATTGACGAAAGTCGCCCGGATGGACAACCCGCTTCAAGGAACAACGTCCTGACACATCACAGCTAACTACTGCCAGGAGCTGTCGGCGGGCCGTTCGCCGCGCCCGGCGGCCGAGCCGCATTCGCATTAAGTTAAGAGCCGGCGTACCCTAAGTGTATGAATCGACGGGTGGATGAGCGGGAGTGGATTCAGTATCAATGGGACTATCTGGTGGCGCTGCTGGGTGGCAAGCGGCGCATTGAGCGGCTGGCGTATGAGACCGGTGCATTTACGCGACGGCGGAAGGTCGATAGTCCAAGTGATCTGCTGCGTCTGATCTTCACGTGGGCGGTTGCCGAACGGTCGTTGCAAGAGACTGCGGCCTTGGCTGCCGAGTCGGAACTGGCGGATCTGAGCGCGCCCGCTCTGCTGGGCCGATTCTCACAGGCCGAGGCGTGGCTCGGGGCAGTTCTGGGTGATCTGCTCGCTGCGCGGAGCGCGGTCACCTACCGGGTACCGACGTCCGGTTAATCGATGCCACCTCAATCAGTTGCCGTGGCAGCAACAACACCGAGCGCCGGGTCCATCTCGCGCTGGATCTACGTACGAACCGCACCACAGCGGTCGACCTCTCTGACCGGCACGGAGGCGAGACGCTGGAGCGCTTTGTCTTTCGTCCAGGGGAGATCGTGATTGCCGATCGCGGATATGCGAAGCGTAAGGACGTTGCGCACGTGTCGCGAAGCGGTGCATGGTTTGTGATCCGGATCGGCTGGACCAACCTGCCGCTCGAGCATCTGGACGGGGAACCTTTCGACCTGATTGGAACGCTTGGCGGCCTCCCTGAGGCGGCGGCTGCAGAGTTTTCCGTTCAGATTCGTACGGCGAAGGATGCGTTGGTGCCGTGCCCTGGTGGCTGTACGGAAGAGCGAACCAGCCGCCGAGCGCGCACGGCAGCAGATCCTCGCCGACGCCCGACGGCACGGCAATCCGCAGGTCGACCTGCGCACACTCGAAGCCGCGGGGTGCATATTCGTCATCACCAATTTGCCCAACGAGATCTCGCCGAGAGCGTGCTGGAGCTCTATCGCCTACGGTGGCAGATCGAGATCAAGTTCAAGACCCTCAAGTCCGTACTTCACCTCGGAAACCCGCCGACCCGAAGCGGCGAGCTGCTGAACGTTTATCTCATGGCGAAGCTGATCGTTGCGCTGCTGATCGAGGAGTTCATCTATCAGGCCGAGTCTATTTCCCCCTGGGGATACCCGCTCGAGGCCAATACAACCGTGGCGGCTGACGCGACTCCTGCTTGAAGCTGTGATCGCCGCAATCCGGCCAGTGCTGTCGCTGCGACTCCGCTGGAGTCGGCCCCTTCGCTGTTCCCGTCATCTTGCCCAAGCGAATAGAAGTCGACCAAACCAGCGCACGTCGGCACGCTACGTTACTGGAGACATAAGTTAATGCGAATGCGGCCGAGCCGCCTACCACGTCCCGCGATGCACGGCGTCACGCCGCTTGCAACCGCGTCAACGTCAAATGCGGCAAGCGGCGTGCCGCGACTGCTCGCTCGCACGTGGGGCCTCGCCGCAGCTCAGGCGATAGACGTTCGTCGAGAAGCACCCTTTCCATGAACGCTTCGTATCTCGCACGTTGAACGCGTGCGTGGCGCGGCGCCGCGCCCAGGCGACGCGGACGCACGACTTCCAACCGCGCACAATTCGCTCGATGAAATAGACGGAGGTTTGCGAATCGGTTCGGGCAACATGGCAAAGCGCCAAGCGCCCCATCGGTGGCATCTTCAATCTAGCGCATCTCACGCGATCACCCTACTGTCCGCATGCCATTCAAACCGCGCAATAGACGGCGACCTCTATCGTTGCGGTGGTCGCTAAGCCAGTGCGTCTATTGGTTATTCGGTCGACGAACACAAAAAGCTTAAGGTGGCTTTATGGGAGCCCGACCGCGCCTGACTCACGCCGCAGGCCGAGTGTCGGACGATCACATGCTATTCTTGATCTGCCGATGCAGAGCTCGAGAGGCATAGTTGTACGTGCAGCGACTTGGGTGGTCGCGGCCTTCCTTGCTTCGGGGTTCCAATTTTCAACCTCCGCGCAGGAATCGCAGCGTCTCACGGCAAGCGATGCATTCGCCATGTACTCATCGATGCTTGCCGAGATTTCACACGCGTCGCTCGACGACTTTAAAACTGTCATCGGCTTGCTTGAACGAGACGGCTTCCGAAAGGCGTCCGACAACTCCTGGCGTTTCCGAAACGAAAGCGGCAGCGTCGTCGTCGCCGCGTACCCAGAGCAGGGATCGTACTTTGTCTCGCTTGCGCCCAAGAATACAGGTCCGTTCGGCGATGCTGCTCTGGCCGCCCTGATAGCCAAGGCGGAGGCAGTCATGCTCGACAGCGGCGGACAATCCATCGAGATATTGCTTCGCCGATCGAACCAGCAACGTCTTGGGAAGACCGTCGAGGTCAGCGAGTACATCTACGTCGCCCTGAATGGTGCCATCTGGTGGCGAACGTCACGCGCAATCGTATGGCGCTAAACGCGGCATAACTACTGCCAGGAGCTGTCGCGGCCCGGCTTCGGTCCGCCGGCCGAGCCGGCTGCTTTTTCGCCAGAGGGACGGCGTCACGGCGGTTGCAGGTCGCCACTCGCTGCATCGCAGTTCATTGGCGGCAACCGCCGCGCCGCTCCGGCTTCGGCGCGCGGGCCCTGGCCGCGCAGCTCAGGCGATAGACGTTAGCCTGACACCGAGAGAGAGCGCCAGAACTCATACTTTCGAGCGCCGCATCCCGATGACGTACTCGTGACGTAAGTCTCGGCACTCGTGTAAGATCGTTCGCAATGCCACAAGCCTTCGACACCTCGCCGCGCGCAGCAGCCGTACACGCCCAGCTCTATCGTGACATCGGCCCAGCGAAGCGAGCTGAAATCATGGCGGAGCTCAGCGACGCGCTACGAGATCTCGCTGCGGCCGGCGTCCGGCGACGACATCCTGAGTACGATGACGAGCGTGTTCGAAAAGAAGTCCTCGCGGTCTTCTATGGCCGCGGTCGAACGTCGCTGTGAGCCTCCGAGACGCTTTTCGAAACATGCGAGATGCTCTTGAGGAGCTTGGAATACCGTACATGGTGACGGGTTCCGTCGCGAGCTCCGTGCACGGTGTTCCGCGAGCTACTCAAGACATCGATGTGATCATCGAGCCGACACGTGACCAGCTAGTTGCGCTCTTAAACAGGTTTTCCGAACCAATCTACGACGCCGATCGCGACGACGCTTTGGATGCTCTCAATCGACGATCAATGTTCAGCGTGATCGATCGCAGAGGCATATGGAAGATCGACTTCATCGTTCGCAAGCAGCGTCCGTTCAGTAAGAAAGAATTTGACCGACGGGTGAGAATCGATATTCTCGATGTTTTAGTGTATTCGGCGACACCGGAAGATGTACTCCTTGCAAAGCTCGAGTGGGCGAAATTGGGTGAATCCGAACGCCAGATCCGTGATGCTGCAGGCATCATCGAAATTCAGGGCGAGAAGCTTGACCGTGAGTATGTGGAGCGGTGGGCCGCAGCCCTGGATATTGAGGATCAATTGCACGCAGCACGAGCAAAGGCAGGCTAACTACTGCCCGAGGCTGTCGGAGAGCCGTCTGCCGCGCCCGGCGCTGAAGCGCCTCGTGAAGCGTTGCTTGCCCGCGGAAGGCCGGCCATCCCTACGCGCCACGGCGCCGAGGAGCGCGCCACGCAAACCCTACCCACGCGGAACCTCGCCGCATCTCACGCGTTAGACGCTGGATTGCCCTCGATTCCGATAGCATCGAGCCCCGTAGCCGTCAGGGAGGGAGAAAGATGACGTACCGCGTTCTTATATTCACCTTGCTCGCGCTCTGCGTGAGCGCAACCGCCGCGTCGCAGCCGGTCGTCGTCGGGCAAAGCCACCGCCTTCGTTCATCGGTCCTGAACGAAGACCGCACTTACCGCGTTCATCTTCCGGCGAGCTATGGATGGGCGAAGGATCGGCGATATCCGGTTCTGTACGTGCTCGATGGCGCGACGCATTTTCTGCACACGTCCGGGTCCGCCGGCTATCTCGCGGCGCAGGGCGAGATCCCGGAAATGATCGTGGTTGCGCTCGACAGCACCGTCCGGATCAGAGACTTCACCCAGTCGGACTGGTCGAGCGCATGGGTTGGAGGAGGGGGCGCGGCGAACTTCAAGCGCTTCCTTTCCACCGAGCTCATTCCGAACATCGAGCGCGCTTATCGCACCAACGGGTTCCGCGTGCTGGCCGGCCACTCCGCCGGTGGACAGTTCGTCCTGTACTGCCTCACCTCCGAGCCGTCTCTCTTTCAGGCCTACATGGCGTTCAGCCCGAGTCTCGACTGGGACGACAACCTGCCCCAGAAATCGCTGGCCAAATCGTTCGACTCGACGCGCTCGCTGAAGGCGTTTCTGTACGTCGCGCGATCGGATGATTCCGGCCGCGCATTGGAGGATTACGACCGGCTGGTGGAAACCCTGAAAACGAAATCGCCGCAGGGATTCCGCTGGCACAGCCAGCCCTATCCTGACGAAACCCACGGCAGCATTCCTTTGCTCGCACAGATCGATGCCCTTCGCCGACTGTACTCCGGTTACCGGTTTCACGGAGACCTGGTGTCGAAGGGCCTCGACTTCGCGGAGAAGCATTTCGAAGAGGTCTCCAGGACCGTGGGATGGCCTCTGCCCGTTCCCGAAAGCGTGATCAACGATTTCGGTTACGACGCGCTGGCGGCGGGGAAAACGGAAGCTGCCATTACTCTCTTCACGCGCAACGTTCTGGCGAATCCGAATTCCGCCAACGCCTACGACAGTCTGGCGGACGCGTATGAAAAGGCGGAGAACTGGAAAGAAGCGGCAAAAGCAGCAGAGAAAGCCGCCGCTCTGGCTATAGAGTTCGACCTTGCCAACCGGGAGTACTTCATTCAGCACGCCGCAAAAATGAAGGCCCGGCTCGAACAGGAATCGAAACCATGATCAACGGCTTTCACGGCGTTCGCTATCAGGTGAAGGATGTCGCCCGATCGATCGACTTCTACACCGAACATCTCGGCTTCAAACTGGAGCACAAGCAGCTTCCCGCGTTTGCCGCTCTTTCCCTCGGCGCGCTCCCGCTCCTGCTGAGCGGGCCCGGCGCTTCGGGCTCGCGTCTCGTCAATGGCGAGCCTCAGGAGCCGGGCGGCTGGAATCGCATCGTTCTTCGCGTTGCCGATCTTTCGTCATTCATCGAGGCCCTAAGCAAGGCCGGTCTCCGGTTTCGAGGCGAAATGCAGGTTGGCCCGGGAGGAAAGCAGATTCAATTGCTCGACCCCGACGGCAATCCGATCGAGCTATTCGAGCCGGCCTAGGATCTCCTGATACCTGGCCTCCCCTCGCAGCGGCTCGAACGGCGGCGAGACGCGCATGGCCGACAGCCAGTAATCGCGATTCGCATACGCCTCGTCGAGCAGCGCCGTGGCGCGGGCGCGATCGCCGAGGAGGTACCAGGTGCCCGCTCGCAAAGCGGGGGTATGGGTGATGCCGGGCGAGGTCGGGCCGAGATCCTCGAGTGTGGCGATGGCCGCGACGCGGTCGCCGGTGCGCGCGTACGCGTAGGCGAGAAACGACTTCGAGACCGGGAAGTTCCGCGATGCCGAGTAGCGAAGACCCTCGATGGCTTTCGCGTAATCGCCCGAAGCCAGCGCGACGTAGCCGCGGATGTGCCGCGGATACAGCGCGTTCGGATCGAGCTCGATGGTCTCGTCGATCTGCTTCGTCGCTTCCTCGCGACGCCCGGCGTGCACGAGCGCGAAGGCGACGTTCGACTGGATCTGCGTCGAGAACGGATCGAGCCGCGCCGCTTCCTGCATCTGTCCGACGCCCTCCTGCGCGCGGCCGACGTTCACGAGGTAGACGCCATACCAGTGATGGGCGACGGCGTAGTTCGGATTGAGCTCGAGCGCGCGGCGGAACGATCGCTCGGCGGACGGCAGGTCGAGGAGGCAACAGAGATTCAGGTATCCGAGGGATGTGTGGGCTTCGGCGAGGCTCTCGTCGAGCTTCAGCGCCTGCCGCGCCGCGGAGACCGCGCGATCGCACGCCTGCCGCCACGGTGCCGTGCCGAGTTGCATCTGCCCGATGTACGCATCAGCAACGCCGCTGTAGGCGCGGCCATAAGTCGGGTCGGCTTCCAGGGCCTGTTGAAAGAAGCCGTGCGCCTTCGCCAGCGACTCGGCATCGCGCTTGTTCCAGAAATAGCGGCCCTTGAGATAGAGGTCCGTCGCCGCGCGGCTCTCCGTCGGTGCAGGAGGCGGCGATGTACGTCCACCGCCTCGCAACGCGCTGGTGACATCGCCGGAGATCTGGCGCTCGATGGCGAGCACGTCGTGCTCGTACTGCCTTCCCCAGAGCCGCGTGCCGTCGGCGGCGTCCACGAGCTCCGCGTCGACGAGCAGCCGCTTCCCCGAGCGCCGCACCTGCCCGGCCACGATCGCGTCGACGCCGAGCTCCTTCGCCACCGCCGGAAGCGCTTTGTCCGTGTTCTTGTAGCGAAAGGCCGTCGTTCTCGCGATGACGCGAAGATCGGGCACGCGCGAGAGATCGTTGAGTAACGCGTCGGTCACGCCGTCGCTGAGATATTCGAGATTCGCGTCGCCGGTGACGTTCCCGAACGGAATCACCACCAGCGATTTCACGATTCGCGTCGGTGCCCTGTCCCGAAACAGCAGCGCGACCGCGGTCGCAATCACTGCGGCGGCGATCGCCAACGCCAGAACGCGCGAGCGCTTGCGTTTCGGTTCCGCGGCCGGCTTCCCCGCCAGCACTTCGCGCAGATCGATCGCGAGATCGCGCGCGGAGTGATAACGATCGTCCGGCTTCTTCGCGAGGCAGCGGCGGACGATGCGGTCGAGAGCCTCAGGATCGAGTGGCCGAGGCTGTCCGCTGACGATGTTCGAGAGGACGTCGAAGGACGACTCCCCTTCGAACGCCCGCCGCCGCGCGATGGCTTCGTAGAGGATGCAGCCCGCCGCGAAGATGTCGCTGCGCGCGTCGGCGGTTTTGCCGCGAATCTGTTCGGGCGAGATGTAGCCGGCTGTGCCGACGACGACGCGCGACTCGGGATCGAGCGGCGTCGTCGCATCGGTCGATCCTGCAATTTGCGGGACCTGCAGCTTCGCCAGACCGAAGTCGAGGATCTTCGCGTAACCGTCCGCGGTGACCATCACGTTGTCCGGCTTCAGATCGCGATGCACGATCCCCGCGGCGTGCGCCTTGGCCAGCCCCTCGACGACCTGCACGCAATAGCCGAGCAATTCGTCGCGCGATACTTCGGGATCGTTGATCAGGTCGCGCAGGCTGCGCCCTTCGATCAGTTCCGAGACCATGTAACTCCGCCCGTCGGCCTCGCCGAAGCCGTGCACGGTGAGGATGTTCGGATGATTCAGCGCCGACGCCGCCTCGGCCTCCCGCCGGAACCGCGCCACGGCGTCCGCGTCGTTCGCCAGATATGTCGCGAGCACTTTCACGGCGACGTCGCGGCGCAGCTTCAGGTCGCGGGCGCGATAGACCTCGCCCATTCCTCCCGCGCCGAGGAACGAGACCACTTCGTAGTCGCCGAGGCGCGTGCCGGGCTCGATGCGCATGATGTGAGATCGCGATTATGGCGAAACCGGAGCGCCGGACCCAGCATCGAAGGGCGTATGGATGAAGAGCAACGCCGATTGGTGCGCAAGCATCCGCTGGCGATCCGCTGGTTTCACTGGATCAACTTCCCGCTCCTCGCGCTCATGATCTGGAGCGGGATCCTCATTTACTGGGCGTATCCGGCCTACATCACCTTCGACCAGAAACTCTGGCGGGCGCTGGGCATCAACAACCGGCTGGCCGAGGGGATGGCGCTGCATTTCTTCTTCATGTGGCTGTTCGGCGTGAACGGCGTGCTGTACGTCGCGTACACGATCGTCTCCGGCGAATGGCGCGAGCTCGTTCCGCGCCGCGGTACGTTGCGCGAAGCGTGGCAGGTCGTGCTGCACGACCTGCGGATCCGCAAGGAACCTCTGCCTCGGAAGAAGTTCAACGGCGCGCAGCAGATCGCCTACACGTCGGTGGTGCTCATGGGATTCGGCTCGCTGGTGAGCGGCCTGGCGATTTACAGGCCGGTGCAGTTCGCCTGGCTGGCCTGGATGTTCGGCGGATACCAGGGCGCGCGGCTCGTGCACTTCCTGCTCACCGTCGGTTACGTCCTCTTCTTCATCGTGCACATCGCCCAGGTCGTGCGCGCGGGATGGAACAACTTCCGGGCGATGGTCATCGGCGTCGAGGTCGTGAATGAGCGATGACGTCGACAAAGAAATCAAGCGTCTGACCCGGCGCGGATTCCTCACCGCCGCGATCGCGGCCGGCGCCGGCTACGCGAGCTACAAGTGGCTTCGCACGCGTCCACGCGAAGGCGGCGTGGAATGGCCGATGCGGCGGGTGCTGCAGGCGAATGAAGCGCTGTCCAGCGCCTACTTCAGCACCGCGCGGCTCAGTCCTCAATTCGATCGCGGCGATATCACCCGCGCCCGCATCAACGGCCGTCTCGGATTGCAGTCGGCTTTCGATCCGGAACAGTGGCGTCTGAAGATCGAAGGGGCGGCGCAAGCTGTCGCGCTCACGCTGGACGAGATCAAGGCGCTCCCGCGGCACGAGATGATCACCGAGCTGCGATGCATCGAGGGCTGGTCGACGATCAACCAGTGGGCGGGCGCGCGGCTGCGCGGATGTGATCGCGAACTACCCGCCGCAGCACGACTCGAAATTCGTCGGCATCGAGACGCCGGACCGCGCGTACTACGTGGGGCTGGACATCGAGAGCGCCCTCCATCCGCAGACGCTCCTCGCCTACGAAATGAACGGCGCGCCGCTGGCCGCGCTGCATGGCGCGCCGCTGCGGCTGGCCATCCCGGTGAAGTACGGGATCAAGAACATCAAGCGCATCGGCACGATCCGTTACACGAACGTGCGGCCGGCCGATTTCTGGGCCGAGCGCGGATACGACTGGTACGCGGGGCATTAGCGACCTCCCGTCACCGCCTCCCGGCCCCTTTCCATGCTAATGTCGTTGGGGTCCCAACGATGTCCGCTCCGCTCTCGCGCAGGCTCTATCGCGCGGCTTTGCCGTGGGTGGCGATTGCCGTGCTCATGAGCACGGTCAGTGTCTTCGCCGCGGAGCGCGGCTTCCCCCTGATCACCGTCTATCCCGCCGAGATGCACAAGGCCGGGCCGCAGACCTTCGACATCGCCCAGGATCCCGAGGGCGTCCTCTATTTCGGCAACCTGCACGGTCTCGTGATTTACGACGGCGCCTGGTGGCGGCTGCTCGAATTGCCGGACGATCAGGTCGCGCTCTCGCTGGCCACCGACGACAAAGGCCGCCTGGCCATGGGCCTGGTCAACGACCTCGGATATCTCGCCCGCGACGCCAGCGGCTCCCCCATCTATCGCTCGCTGCTCGAGCAACTTCCCGGCGATCAGCGCGAGCTCGGCGACGTCCGCGACGTCTGCACCACGGCGGCCGGCTTTCTGTACGTCGCCGAGCGCAGTCTGATCCTGTGGGACGGCGCGAAAGCATCGGTGGCCGCGACGTTCGAAGGCGACTCCGCACCGCGCGGCTGCTCGTCCGAAGGCGGCAACGTTCTCCTCCGCGGACCGAAAGGCATTCATCGTTTCGATCCGCGGGCGCGCAAGGTCACGCCGACCGCCGTCACCGATCCCGTGGAGCTGATTCTTCCCCGCGCTGATGGAAAGCTCGTCGCCGTCGTGCGCGACAAAGGCGTCTTTCTCATCGACGGCGACACGGTCACTCCCTGGTCGCCGGCCGCAACGGCCTGGCTGAAGGGCGACGTCGCCAGCGGCGGCGCACGCCTGCACGACGGACGGCTGGTCATCACCTCCCGCCAGCACGGCCTGGCGATCCTCGACGCGAACGGCGAGATCGAACAGATCCTGCGCGACACTGCCGGTTTGCCGGACTCGGTCATCACCGAGGCGCTGGTCGACCGGGAGGGGTCGCTGTGGGTGGCCATGGAAGGCCCGATCGTCCGCGTCGACGTCAGCTCGCCGGTCTCGGTGTTCGATGCGCGCCGCGGCATGAAGGGCGGCGCGATCGACGTGACCCGCTTCAACGGCCGTCTGTACGCCACGACGTCGTACGGACTGCACGCGATCGACGCCGACGGCCACGCCCGCGTCATCAAAGGCATCAGAGGAGCGACCTGGCGTCTGCTGCCGTTCGATGACGAGTTGCTCATCGCGAACACCAAAGGCATCTGGATCATGCGTGCCGACGAGAATCCGAAGCTGATCGTCGAGCGCGATGGCGAGCTCTCCGACTTTTACCGCTCCCGCGTCGATCCGTCGCGGGTCTGGCTCGCCGAGCGGCACGGCATCTCCGCGCTTCGCCGCACCGCCGCGGGCTGGCAGTACGAGCCGGTGATGAAGGGCATGCCCCAGTACCTGTCGTCCGTGCTCGAGCACGAGGGTGTGCTCTGGTGCGGCTCGGTATTCAACGGAATCGTCCGCGTGGATGACCCGCGCGGACCCAAGCAGCGCGTGCAGCAGTTCGGCGACGGGGAAATGAATGTGTTCATCGCCGGCGGCCGGCCGGTGTTCGTCCGCGCGCGCGGCGAGATCGTCGCCATCGGCAACGGCGGCAAGCTCGTCCCCGATCCCATCCTCGGCCGCATCACCGCCCCGCGCGGATTCTTCGTGCTCGCCGAAGATGCCCGCGGCAATCTGTGGATCAACTCCACACCGCCGCGCGTGATCGAGCGGACCGCTAACGGGTATGCCGAGGATGGCAAGCCGCTGGTCTCGGTGACGGCGGCGGACATCCAGACGATCCGCGCCCATGCCGACGGCGTGGTCTGGTTCGCGTCGGACAAAGGCCTTTTCCGCTACGACCCTGCCGCCGCGAAGACTGCCGTGGCCGCGCAACCCGCGCCGATGATCCGCCGCGTCGTGGCCGGTGAAAACCGCCTGCTCTTCGGCGGCGTCGGAACGGGCGGCGACATCGAGCTTCCCCACAACTTCGGACGCATGCGCCTCGAGTTCGCGCCGGTTTCCTATCGTCCCGGCGTCGAATACCAGTACCGCCTCGATCCGATCGACGAGGACTGGAGCGAATGGACCGCGCAGCCGTTCATCGACTACACCACCCTCGCCGCGAACAAATACGTCTTCCGTCTTCGCGCTCGCGGCGCGGGCAACGCGGCGAGCAAGGAAGAGCAGTGGTCGTTCTCCGTGCGCGCGCCCTGGTACAGCACCGGATGGGCGAAGGCGCTCTGGACGATTCTGGCGATGGCGCTGATCGCGCTGATCACCTGGATGCGCACCGGGACTCTGCGCCGGCAGGCGGAAACGCTTCGCGCGCGCGTCGCGGAAAAGACGGCGGAGTTGCAGCAGACCGTGAAGCTGCTCGAGCAGGCCAACACGCAGCTCGAGGCGCTTTCGCTCGAGGATGATCTGACCGGCATCGCCAACCGGCGGTCGTTCGAGCGGGCGCTTTCCGAGGAGTGGAATCGCGCGAAGCGGCACGAGCATTCGCTCGCGCTGATTCTGTTGGATCTCGATTACTTCAAAGACCTCAACGATCGCCGCGGACATCCTGCCGGCGACGACTGTCTGCGCCGCGTCGGTGCCTTTCTCGCCGAAACGATCCGCCGCAGCGGCGAAGTCGTCGCGCGTTACGGCGGCGAGGAGTTCGCGATTCTTCTGCCCGGCGTCGATGCCGAAGGGGCGATTCGCGTCGCTGAGGTATTGCGGGCGGGAATCGAGAACCTGGGCGTGCCGTACGGACAAGGCCATCGCCGCGTGACTGCGAGTTGCGGGGTCGCCGCGCTCGTGCCCGTGCAGGAGCTGACCGCGGAGAGTCTCGTCGCCAGCGCCGATCGTGCGCTGTATGCCGCGAAGCACAGCGGGCGCAATTGCGTCCGCGTCGCCGATGAGACGACCACCGGTACCTGGTTACGTGATGTGAGTGCATGAACGCGAAGACCACTCCCCGTCCGCCGACCACGATGTCCGAGCAGGCCGCGGCGCTGCACGCGAGCCGCGAGGCTTACCGCGTTCTTTTCACCCACGCGCCGATCGGCCTCTATCGTACGGACAGAGCGGGTGAAGTCATCCTCGCGAATCCCGCGCTGCTGCGGATGCTCGGTTACGAGTCGTTCGAACAGCTCGCCGCGGCCGACGTGGCCCGCGACGGCTTGCGCGCGGACCGCGATCGCAAGACGTTTCGCGATCTCCTGGCCCGCGGCGGCGTGAAGGACCTCGAATCGCACTGGTGGACCAACGACGGCGACACGGTCCTCCTCTGCGAGACCGCCAATCCCGTGCTCGGCGAGAAGGGCGAAGTGCTCTGCTACGAAGGCATCGTCAGCGACGTCAGCGAGCGCAACGCCCTGCGCGAGAACCGCGAGCGTTACGAGCACATCATCGAGAACGCGAACGACATCATCTACCGCGCCGACTATCGCGGCCGTTTCACGTACGTGAATCCCGCCGCGGAGCGCATCACCGGCTTCGACGAGAACGAGCTGATCGGGCGGCACTTCCTCGACCTGATCGACATCGAGTACCGCGACGTCGCCGACTACTTCTACCGCAGCCAGTTCAACTCCCGCGAGCTGAGCACCTACTTCGAGTTTCCGATGATCACCAAATCGGGGACGCGGATCTGGATCGGACAGAACGTTCTCACTCTGCTCGACGGCGACCGCGTAACCGGCTTCGAGGCCGTGGCCCGCGACATCACCGCCGGCAAGCATATGGAACAGGAGCTGTCCCAGGCGCGGGACGCGGCCATCGAGTCGGCGCGCGCCAAGACGGAGTTCCTGGCGAACGTCAGCCACGAGATCCGCACGCCCCTCAACGGCGTCCTGGGCATGACCAACCTCCTCCTGGGCACCTCGATCACGCCCGAGCAGCGCGAATATGCCGAGGCCATTCGCTCGAGCGGACAGTCCCTGCTTTCGGTCGTCAACGACGTGCTCGATCTCGCACGCGTCGAGTCCGGCAAGCTGACCATCGAAAACCTCGACTTCGATCTCGACGATCTGATCGAGACCGTGACCGACGTCTTCGCCGCGCGCGCCGCGGCGAAGCGATTGAAGTTCCGCACGCACATCGCCTCCGACGTTCCGCGATTCCTGCGCGGCGATTCGTATCGCATCAATCAGGTCCTTCTGAATCTGGTCGGCAACGCGATCAAGTTCACCGATCGCGGCGAGGTCGTGCTGACGGTCATGCAGGCCGGACGAAAGGATTCCTTCGCCAGCCTCCGGTTCCTCGTCACGGACACCGGCATCGGGATCGACGCGAATGCGCAGCGGCGGATCTTCACGCCGTTCACCCAGGCCGACGGCACGACGTCACGCAAGTACGGCGGAAGCGGACTGGGACTCGCGGTCGCGAAACAGCTCACCGAGGCGATGAACGGCGAGATCGGGGTGATGAGCGTGGCCGGCGAAGGATCGACCTTCTGGTTCGAGCTGCCGCTCATCATGCAGGACACGCCCGGCGAGCGCGCCGCGGCGCGATGGGACCTTCACGACAAACGGGCCCTGCTCGTCGACGGCAACGACGCGCAGCGGCTCATGGTGGCGCGGCATCTCAGCCCGACGGCGATCACCATCGACGAGGCCATGAGCGCCGGCGACGCGATCGCCGCCGCGTATCGCCGCAGGTACGACGTGATCATCTTCGACATGCAGTTGCCGGATGACGACGGCATGTCGCTAGCCCGCTCGATCCGCGCCGATCCCGCGCTGGCAACCACGCGGCTCGTGCTGTTGACCTCGTTCGGCCGCCGCCGCGCGGACGTCATCGCCTTCGAGACCGCCGGCATCGATCGGTTTCTCATGAAGCCCATCCGCCGCACGCAATTGTGTGAGACCGTTGCGCGCTTGATCGCCGGAGACGACCAGACCCCGCAAATCCGACACACGACCGTCGAGAGCGCGCCGCCGAAATCAGCGCGCGTGCTTCTCGTCGAAGACAACAGCGTCAACCAGCTCGTGGCCCTGGGCCAGCTCCGCAAGCTCGGACACGAATGCGTCATCGCAGCGAGCGGCGCCGAAGCGCTGGCCGCCCTCCCCGACGGCCATTTCGACGTCGTGCTCATGGACTGCTCGATGCCGGACATGGACGGCTACGAGACCACGCGCCGCATGCGTCAGCTCGATTCGGTCGTGCGCGCCGTTCCCATCATCGCCATCACCGCCCACGCCCTCCCCGGCGAGCGCGAGAAGTGTCTCGCTTCGGGCATGAACGACTATCTGGCCAAGCCGGTTTCGACCGAACAGCTCGGCGCGATGATCAAGCTCTGGACAAGCAAGGATTCTGCAGCGACAGTCGAAACGCCGGACCTGGTGATGGAAGAGGATGATCACTTCGTGCTCGATCGCGAACGGGTGAGCTCGTTCATGACCATCGGCCGCACGCAGGAGGGGTTCCTCGAAGGTCTCGTGCGGACGTTCAAGCAGGACGTGCCGTCCCGTCTCGATGCATTGCGCGCCGCGGCCGCGACGGCAGACACGCACGACCTCGCGCTCGCCGCGCACGCGCTGAAGAGCTCGTGCGGAACTGTAGGCGCGCGGCGGATGTACGCGGTGGCAGCGACTTTGGAACAGAAAGTTCGGGCCGGAAGGCTCGAAGGCGTGAACGCATCGATCGAGCAACTGGCCGCCGAATTTCCGCGCGTGCTCGAGGCGTATACCGGCATTATCCGACGCAGCGGCCAGCATCGCGCTGCGGGCTATTGAGTTACCCTGACCGGCCATTTATGGAACAGCTAGGCATCTACAAATTGATCAGCCGCCTCGGCGCCGGAGGCATGGGCGAGGTGTGGCGCGCGGAAGACACGCGGCTGCTGCGGCAGGTTGCGGTGAAGATCCTTCCCGATGCGCTGGCGGCCGATCCGGAGTGGAAAGAACGGTTCATGCGCGAGGCCCGGACCATCGCGCAGCTCAACCACCCGAACATCGCCACGATCTACAGCATCGAGGAGTACGGCGACACGCTCTTCATCGCCATGGAGCTGGTCGAGGGCGAGCCGCTTTCGAACCTGATCGCGAATGGGCCGTTGATCCCCGCGGACGCGGTGCGGGTGGCCACCCACGTTTCCGACGCGCTTTCCGAGGCGCATCACAAAGGCATCGTTCACCGCGACATCAAGCCGGACAACATCCTGGTCTCGACCCGTTTCATCAAGGTCCTCGACTTCGGCATCGCCAAGCACATCGGAGGGACTTCGGACGCGAATCTGACCCAAGGCGGGATGGTGGTCGGCACGCCGCACTACATGGCCCCCGAGCAGGCCCTCGGCCGCGCCGTCGACACCCGCACGGACATCTTCTCCCTCGGCGTCGTGCTGTACGAGATGCTGTCCGGTCAGAAGCCCTTCACCGGCGACGCCGTCACCGCGATCCTGCTGCAGATCGTGATGACCGAGCCGACGGACATCGCCATCGCCGCTGCGGGGATCAGCCCCGCGCTGGCGAGCATCGTCCGCCGCTGCATGAGCAAGCAGCCGGACAATCGCTTCCAGGATTGCGACGAGCTGCGCAAGGCGCTCACGAGTGCGCTGCGCGATGAGCGTGGGTCGGCGCGGCAGTCCCAGGTGCCGACGATCTCCGTTCCCAAGGCCGTGAAGCCGGACGCTGCACCGACGATCGCTCAGGTTCCGCCGGCGGTGGTGCGCAAGGCGACCGAGCCCGGGCGCACGCCGCAGCCGGAGCCGATTCGCCCGATGGCGACGGCGCCGAAACCACCATCCGCCGCGAATGCGTCAGGCAAGCGTGCGCTGGTCGCGGATGACGATCCGGCGACGCGCTATCTCCTGAACAGCGTGCTGGCGCGGTACGAGATCGCCGTCGACGAGGCCGAGAACGGCGCGGACGCGGTGAAGTACCTCAAGCAGAACGAGTACACGCTGGTGTTCCTCGATCTGCTCATGCCGCGCGTCGATGGCTGGGGTGTGATCGACTTCCTGCGCTCCCGTCGCGGCGGCCGTGCGCCGCAGCTGTACGTCGTGACCGGTGTGCACAATCAGAAGCTGAGCGCCGCCGATCAGGATGTGGTGTCGGGGCTGTTGTACAAGCCGATCGATCTCACTCAGGTGGAGCGTCTGGTTCAGGCGGTTTAGGTTCCTTCGCCTTCTCTCTGACCGCCTTGAATGCCGCCTCGATCTCGTGCCACGCGCGCTCGAAACCGGTTCTGATCTCCGCCGCGACCGGCGCGCCGTTTTTCTGCAGCCCGACGACGATGTCCTTGGCCCGCACGAGCGTGTGCCGCAACGTGCCGGTGATCTCGGAAAGATCGCCGCGCGCCGACTCGAGCGATTCCTTCGCACGCTCCTCGAACCTGTCGACGTCGATCCCCCAGTCGCGAAGGGAGTCGGTGACTGATTTCTTGTCTTTGTCTTCCTGGTCGGACATGCGAGTTAGGGTATCAGAGGCCACGAACTGCAGCGCTAGAGCACGTCTTCCACTTTGTAGTAGAGGTAGTAGTCGGCGCCGTCGCTGCAGAACCGGACACGACTCTCGCTCGTGGCCACGACCGGAATCGTGCGCTCGCCGAGCTTGTCGTGCTGATCCGGAAAGTGCCCGAGATCCTCATCCCACAACGTCACGATGAGCGGCATGGTGAATGGCATGAGCTCCCAATTGATCTGCCAGACATCGCCGTCGTTCATGTCCTTCCTGTTCGGCACCATGATGTTGGGCCCGCCGGCAACGACCTTGACGTCGAGACGGCACTCGTCATCGCCGAGCCAGTCCTCGGTCGCGCAGCACACCAGACGCAACAACGTCACCTTGAACACGCGCGGCCTGTCGGTGAGCACCAGGATCGGATCCGCCGTTGGCGCACATGCCGACTTGGTTCCGTCGCGCAAGACACGCACGCGATACGGACCTGCGAACGGCGCCGTCGCGGGCAGCGCAACCACAACCTCGGCCTCACCCCAACTGCTGACAGTCAGGTTCTCTGTCTGGTTTCCCTGGCCAGTGAGCGTGACGGTGCCGGTGGCGCTGCCAAACCCGTTTGGCGAGAGGACGGTCCGAAGGGCGATGTCATCACCCCAGAATGCGACGGTGGGCGTCACCGTGAAGAGCGGACAACTTGGGTTGGTGACGTCGAAGATCGAGATCGCGCGCGGCGGGCAGGTCTCGTTCGGCGCCTGGATCCAGTACGGCGGGCCGCCTGCGAGCGGAGCGGCCGGCAGCGTGATGCGGACGCTGGTCAGCGTCCACGACGTCACCGTTGCCTCGACCCTTGTCACCGGCGCCATCGCATTCGGGCCGGCCAGCAGCCAGACACTGCCAGGCAGCCCGAAATTCGGCAAGCCGACGACGTCGAGCGTCACGGCGTCACCCCAGTGCGGGGCCAGCGGACTGACCGTGTAAATCGGGCAGAGCTCACCGCCGAGCTCCAGCAAATCCATCACGCCGGCGAACGCATCTCGATGCCGGCGCCAGTTCGGAATCACCGTGGCGAGCGTCTTGAGATCTCGATTCGCCCGCTCCAACGCTTTCGACTGCTTCGACTTCGACTGCTTCGACCGCTTCGGCGCTGACTTTTTGGATGGTTTCCTGGTGGCTTTCATTTCTGGCCCGCCCTTCATTTAAAGGAGTGCCTCGAACGGCTTTTTCCACACCCATCCGGAGATCAGTCCAAGCGTCTCGACCGAAAGAGGCCGCGCTTGAAGTAGGCTTTTGAACACAGGAGAACGCCATGAACATCACTGAGGTATTGCTCGCCCAACTGGAACGGGAGATTGGCGCAACGCGCAAGGGCCTGGAGCGCGTGCCGGAGGGGAAGCCTGATTGGAAACCGCATCCGAAATCGATGCCGCTGGGGTACCTCTCGGCGCTCATCGCAACCATGTTCGGGTGGATCGAGATGATGGTCCAGAGCGACTACCTCGATCTCGCCAGCGGGAGCAGACCATCGGCAAACACGGGTCCCGAGCGTCTGGCCCTCTTCGACAAATCTGTCGAGCAGGCGCGCCGCGCGCTGACGAACACCACGGACGATCACCTCATGAAGCCATGGCAACTCCGGGTCGGAGGGAAGGTCGTGGACGAGAAGCCACGGCACGTCATGATCGCCGATACGTTCTCGCACCTGGCCCATCACCGCGGACAGCTGACGGTTTATCTCCGGCTCAACGAGCAGAAGGTTCCTTCGATCTACGGACCGACGGCGGATGAGGGGTGGCAGTAGACGTGCCTGACGCGACCCACTTTCACGGTTTGACGCAGACCCGTCCCGTGTAATCGATCCGGTGCAGCAACGGCCGCGGGCGCAGCCGGTCCAGATACTCGTCCGTCGCTTTCCGCGCCCCACGCCAGTAACCGTAATCGTCGACGATCAGCACGCCGCCGCGAACGAGGTGCGGGTAGAGATGCTCGAGCTCGTGCCGCGTCGAGGCGTACCAGTCCGTGTCGAGGCGAAGCAGCGCGAGCGCGTCGGGCGCGGATTCCGGCAACGTCGTCATGACGTCCCCTTCCACGAAGCGGAAGCGCTCGAAGGGATAGCCGGTCCGGCGGAGATTCGCCGCCACCGCGGCCCGCGACGCAATGCCCCAGAACGGATCGTCAGCACTGCGCGGGTGCTGCTCCAGAATTTCGGCAGCGGTGCGTCCGCTCATCTCCTGCACGTCCTCGGCGGTCGGCGCGGTCATGCCGCCGAAGGTGTCGTAGAGCCAGAGATTGCGCGTCGTATCGCCGTGGCGCAGCAGCGTCAGCGCCATCAGCATCAGCGATCCGCCGCGCCACACACCGCATTCGGCGAAATCGCCCGCGAGCCCGTTCTCCGCGACATAGCGCGTCGCCGACCAGAGCGCGTACATCCGCTCCAGCGAGGTCATGGTGTGCTCGCGGCAGAGCTCGTAAAGCTCGAGGAACTCCGGCTCGAGATCGAACTGGTGGCTCACGCGCCGATGATCGTCCGCGGGCCCATTTGTGCGACCTCGGAGCGCGGACTGATGAGGAGCCATGGACTGGCGACTTCCGACCGGACGATCTCCGGCAGGATCGGCGTGAGCATCAACATATTGATCCGTGGATCTCTGGTAAACGGCTGCCGCAGAATCGCGAGCAACTCCGCATGATCGGGATGCGACGGCGAGGTCACGTCGGCTTTCGCGAAAACGCTCTCGTCGAACGAGCCGTAATTCGTCAGACGCTGCAGCCAGATGCTGTCGACGCCGAGACGGTCGCCGAGGGCGATGAAGTCGGGAAGCTCGCGGAAGTTGTCGGCCTGGACGACGAAGTTGATCTGCAGACGGCGGATCTCCCCGGACGCGCGCATCCGCGCGATCAGCTCCAGGTTTTCCATGAGCACGTTCCACTTGCCGGGGCGGCGCAGCCGCTCGTAGGTCTCGGCCCGGGCGGCGTCGATGGAGATCGAAAGATTGCCGATCATCTCCGGCAGCTCGGGGAACTCGGCCCATCGCTTCGCGGTGAGCAGCTGCGCGTTCGTGATCAGGAAGACATACAGCCCCGGAAAGTCGTTCCGGTTCAGCGAGGCCAGGATCTTCCGGTAGTGCGTGCTCGAGAACGCCTCACCGCCGCCGGAGATGTAGGTCATGCCGGTCATTTTGCGCAGGAGCGGGAGCAGCACGCGGTCCGCGGACTCGAGGTAGACCCGCTGCTCGTCGGGTCCGGCCGTGACGATGCCGGTCCGGCACGACGGGCAGGCCAGGTTGCAGGTCTGGTCGTGATTCATCTCCACCATGCCCGGCGACTCTTCGACGACGAGAGTGCGCTCGGCGATGTAGCGGAGCAGAAGGGGATCGGTGACCTCCGTTTTTTTCGGCAGGGAGCGGCCGGCGATGTACGAGCAGAGCGTGCGGCTGCAGTACTTGAAATCGCCGTCGTGGATGGAGCGCCGGATCTCCACGGCCGCCTCCGAATTCCAGATCGCCTCGGCAGACGGCGCCTCGACCACGTTGCCGACCGGATAGGGCACCCATGCCGAGCAGGAGCAGGCGAAGGCGTCGCCCCTGAAGCTCGTCGAAAGATGCGTGAACGGCATCGGGCAGAACCTGTCGCTGAGGTCGTAGGCCGTTTCCGGAACGGCGCGCGCGAGTAACTGCTGCGCGGTCTGACAAACCGCCTGCATCCGCAGTGCGCGCCGGATGAGCGGCGTTGCTTCGTCCGTTCTGCCGCGATCGAGGAGCAGTTCGGCATGCACCAGCAGCGCTGCACGATCGTCAGGGGCGTGCTCGGCGACGGCCGCCGCGACCATCGCGGCATCGCCACCGAACGGCGGTTCCGGCGCAACGTACTCGGCAAGCGCACGAAGGGCAGCCATGCGAACGGAAATGTCGACGTAGGACTGCATCCCCGCGGGGCGGAAGCTCGCCTTGGCGATGTGCGAGATCGCGATGAGCGAGTCTAAAAACGCCTTGCGCGCAGTGCCGTCGCCGCTCGTGACGGAGGACGCCAGCGCGCGGAGCCGCACGGCTTCGAAGGCCAGGAGGCGCATTGCCTGGACCGGCGCGCCGCTGCGTGACTCGAAGTGCATGAACGCGCCGCGGATCGTTTTCAGCGCAGCGCGTCCTCTGCGCCAGGCCATCGTGGACGCGACTTCGTACCTGACCCGTCCGGCGATCTCCCTCATCAGGAGCCGGGTGGGGGCGGGGATGAGCCGGGTCGCGACACGCCGGACGGAGGTGGTCATGCGCTGCGAGCCTCGAGCTGCGTGAGGAACGCCGTCATGACCCGCGGATTCCGCATGGCCGGGTCGTGCAGGATGGCTTGAAACTCCTCGTGATCCGGATGTGCCGGCGAGGTGATGTCTCTCGATGCGAAGACTTCCGCTGGTTCGTGTCCGAAGCTGTAGTACTTCTGAAAAACGACGCCGGCGCCGAGCTCCTCGCCGAGCTGGACGAAGGCCGGCATCTCCCGGAAGTTGTCGCTCTGCACGACGAAGTTGATCAGGAACCGATACGGCTGCTCGGTGTCGAGATGCAGATCGGTGCTGACGGATCGCGTCCCGTCAGCGAGCGAGTTGCGGTTGAACGTCCCGGTGCGATGCAGCTCCCCCATCAGGTCGAGGTTCTCGCGAATGACTTCCCAGCGTCCGGGGCGGCGCACGTTCTCGTAGGTCGGTTTCGTTGCCGCATCGACCGAGACCCGCAGCTCGACAATCTTTTCGGCGAGATGCGGCATCGCCTTCCACGTCTGCGGGGTGAGGCCCAGGCCGTTGGTCAGCATGAACAGACGCACGCCGTCGAACTCCGGCGCGCGCAGAGCTTCGAGGATCGACCGGTAATGGCGGCTGGCGAACGGATCGCCCCAGGACGTCATCTGCACGGCGGTCTGCCGGTTGCGCAGCATCGGCAGAATGACCCGGTCGCGGCCGCGATCCAGCCGCTCGCTCTCCTCTTTGTTGGCCATCATCAGATCGTTGCGACAGGTCGGGCAGGCGAGGTTGCACGAGCTGTCGTGGCCGAGGGCGACGATGCGTGGGCCGTCTTCAACGACGGTCTCGCGATTGTCGATGATGCGGCGCAGACGCGGCGCCGTGATTTCTTCGGCGCGTGGCAGCAGGCCGTTCGTGATGAAGGGGCACAGCGTCCGGCTGCAGTAGGAGAAATCGCCGTCGAGCACGGACCGCCGCACTTCCTGCATGCCGGGCGAGTTCCAGACGGCATCCGCCGATTCGCCTTCCAGCATGTTGCCGGTGACGGCCGGCACCCACGCGGCGCAATCGCAGGCGTAGGTCGAGCCCATCACCTGCTCGGTCGTGCCTTTTGCTTCGTTCCATTGCAGGCCCTGCCCGCTGACGAGGATTTCGAACGGCCGCGGGCAGAAACGGCCGCGAAGATCGGCCAGGCCGTTCTCTTCCGTCGGAGTGAGCGTTGCGCCGGCGTTCCGCCGTGCGCGCAATGCGTCCATGAGGAGTTTCTGCGACGTGGGACAGGCGGACATGATGTCGAGTGCGCGACGCGCGTACGTGGCCGCGTCGTCATGCCGTACGGCGTCCAGCATGCGCCGGCCGGCGGCGAGGAGCGCTTCGCGTCCGCTTCCGCCCGCGTTCGCAAGGCGCATCGCAACATCCATCTCGTCCAGCGACAGCTCCTCCGCGATCGACCGCAGAAGAGCGTCGAAAACGGCCAGGGTCGCATTGATGTCGCAGTACGCGCGGACCCTGGTGCCTTTCGTGGTGATCGCGGCGCAGAACGTCAGCTCGTCGAGTGCGTGAGAAAGCTGGTACGCGAACCGGCTCTCGTCGAGCACCGCTGGCCCCTTTTCGAGCCCGGCCAGGGCCGCCGACAGTCGCGGCGCGACCCTTTCGAGAACTTCGCTGACGTGCGCGGGGCCGCGTTCACTGACCAGCAGCGATGCGACGTTCTTCTTCAGCCACGACCCCGACCGGCGCCGCCATGCGGGCGTCCGGAGCAGACGCGTACCACGCACAGCCAGGTTCCAATATTGGCGCATGAACGACGAATCATACCGTGCGCGTGCGCTCATGCGACCCGCCTGAGGTAGCCGTCGACGTTCCAGGTCACGTTGTGCCCGTAGTAATCGCAGAACGTGCGATCGATCTCGTATCGCCCGCCTGAGCGCGCGAGAAACTCATGGATCGCGCGAAGCGGCCCGCCGTCGTATGTCTCTGCAACGCGCATGGCCGTGAGGATGCCGTCCTCGATCACGATGTACTCGCCCGGCCGCAGCCAGCGATCGAAGAAATCGAGCACGGCCGTGGTGGTGCCGGCGAGATGGCTGGAGTCCTCGACCACGAGAAGCGGCCGCGCGAACGACTCCATCACATCCGGAGTCAGCACGTCGCCGAGACGTTGTGCATCGCCTCGAAGAAATCGCGCGGATGGATGCGACACGTCTGTCGGCGTCTCGAGGTCGATCGATAGCACCTGCAGGCCAGGCCGCTGGTCGGCGAACCAGAGCGCGCTCCCGCCGGCGTGCGTGCCGATCTCGATGAGCGTTGCCGGCCGCGCGCGCTCGAGCAGCATCGCGTAGAGCGCGAGATCGAACGGATTCTTCAGCATCGGAACGCCGCGGTAGCGGTAGCTCATCGTGCCCTGCTGAATCTTCATCAGCAGCTCGTAGGGAATGTCGGTCACGACGGCAGCATCTCCAGGAAATGCGCTTTCGCCGAGACGAGCAGATCGCGCTTTCGGCCGCTGAAGCGCGCGGCGGCGCGATCCATCAGCGCGCTGCGCTCGTCGACGGTGAGGCTGGCGACACTGTGGCGACGCAGCACCGACGGCGGAATCGCCTTCGTGTTCAGGAACACCGCGGAGTTCACCTCCGTGTCGCAGACATACTCGAAGTAATCGGCGTACAGCTCCATCGTCACGTGCAGCCAGGCCACCCAGTGATGGTAGAGATAGTCCTGCTGCACGACCAGCGAGCGGCCGGGGATGAGGTGCGGGAAGAACTGCCAGGTCACCCAGTCCGAGACCGTCCAGTGCTTGGCGATGTCGATGAAGAGAATCTCGATCGGCCCGCCGGTCCACTGCTGATCCATCACATCGCCGGCGTGCACTTCCACGAGGTCGGCGTACGGAGCGATGTTGCTGTCGAACTGCTCGCGGACGCTCGTTCCCGCCGCGACGTGCTCCGGAAAGTACACGCCTCGCATCCACTCCTCGACCTCGAACCGGTCGTACGAGTGGATCGGCTTACCGCTTGCGGGGCGGGTCCAGCGGCGATTGCGACGCAGGCCCTCGGCGAGGGCGACTGTCGATCCGCCGAGGAACGCGCCGGCGTCGACGATCGCGCCGGCGCCGGTGTAGACGTCCTGGGCCAGGTAATTCAGCAGCCGAAGCTCGGCGGGAACCAGCATCGTCGGCACGTTCGTGCAGGCCGCCGGCAGCGGCTGCCGGCGCCACTTCGCGCCGATGCTCTCGGTCGTGTGCGGAACGCGGAAGACGGCCTGCACCGTGTTCGCGTTCTTCAGCACCTTCGGCTCGGTGCGGTTCCAGAGGCGCGTCATCAGGAAAGCGATCAGCCACGCCGCGGCCTTGCGCAGCCTGCCGCCTTTTTCGCGCGCGTACTCCCAGAGGATCCAGCCGAGCGTCTGCGCGATCGAGTGCACCGGCAGCAGCTCGACGACTTCCAGCCCGGCGTTGCTCCCGAGCTGCGCCAATCCGTCGGCGGTGTAGCGCCGGTAATCGTCGGGCGAGGCGTGATACGGCTGCAGGAACGGCACCGTCACGACGAGGTACCCGCCCTTGCGCACCACGCGCGCGAGCTCCTCGATCCCGCGCTCGGCATCGAAGACGTGCTCGAGGACCGCGTTGCAAAGCGCGGAGTCGAAGCTCCCGTCGGCGAACGGCATCGACTCGATCGGCCCGAGGATCACGTCTGGCTCCGTCGAGGCGATGTCGTAGCGGGTCAGCTCCGTCACGCCGTGCGCGCGCAGGAAGGCCGTGATGTCGCGCATGCCGCAGCCCGCGTTCAGCATCCGCCCGGAGAGATAGCGCGCGACCGGCTTCAGCTCCTGTTCGAGAGATTGAAAGTGGATCGGGCTGACGAAGGAAAGCTTCAAGAAGGGCACCGGCGATTATGGCATGTGGCGGATGACCGCCGAAATGTCGGCCAGGCCGACGTAATGGCGCGGCACGGAGACGGTGAGATGCAGCACGTGGACGCGCGTGTCGAGGACGCTGATCGCGCCGCCCGCCAGCTCGAAGGCCGAGACGTCGATGAAGACGTCGCCCACGCCGACGTCCAGGCGGAACGACACCTCGACGCGGCGCCGCTCCCCCGCGAACGCGGGCACTGCCGCGACGCCGAGCATGACCGTGGTGGTCATGTAGATGCGCGTTCCTTCTTTCGTCGAGCAGGCGAAGCCGAACTGAGGCGCTTCGACGTCGCGGGAGAAGTCGACGTCGAACACGAGCCGCGCCGTCTCGCCGGCGGTGAACGACGTCGCTTCCTGCGAGCCGTTGCGGTAGGCCACGACGTGCGAGATCGTCGCGCCGCCCAGACCATACCGGGGCTCGCCGCCGATGGCCGTCGTCCGCTCAGGTTGCTCCGGCGCGGAGAAGAAAAGCTCGTAGTAACGGTCGACGGCGCGGCCCGGCTCGCCGTCGAAGGCGATGCGGCCATGGTCGAGCACCAGCGCGCGATCGCAGATCGCGGTCAGGCCATGCATCACGTGGGTGACCAGCAGGATGGTCGTGCCGCGTTCGCGCATCTCGCGCAAACGGCCGTAGCACTTCTGCTGGAATCGCGCATCGCCAACAGCCAGCACTTCGTCGATCAGCAGAATGTCAGGCTCCTCGGCCGCCGCGCACGCAAACGCGAGCCGCAGGAACATGCCCGACGAGTACGTGCGCACCGGACGATCGAAAAACTCGCCGAGCTCGGCGAAGGCCTCCACCTCTCGCTCGCGAGCCAGCGGATCGCCCTCATCACGCGCGATGAGCCGATGATAGAAACGCGCGTTCTCGCGGCCGGTCAGCTCGGGAAGAAAGCTCCCGCCGAGGTCGAGCAGCGCCGTGACGCGGCCATCCACGGTGACGCGACCCGACGATGGATCCAGCAGTCCCGCGACCAGATGCAACAGCGTCGATTTGCCGACGCCGTTGGCGCCGATGACGGCCACGCTCTCCCCGCGGCTCACCGAGAAACTGACGTCGTCGAGCACCGGGACCGCGACGTCGTGCCGCCGCCCGAACGGCCAGAAGATGTCGAACAGGCGATGAATCGGCGAGCGGTAATGGCGGAACTGCTTCGACACCTGGTCGAACTGCAACGCGATCCCGGTCATCGCCGCACCCATGTGCGCAGCCGTCTGAGCGCCCATCGCGCCGCGCGCAGCGCGAACGTGAAGCCGGAGTCGACCGCCGCGACGGCGAGTGTCTTCCCCCATCCGCTCGGCGAGTGACGTGCTGCGGCGTCGTAGCCGGCGGCGAGGATGTAGTAGCGATCGTTGGCCGACGTTTCACCGTATGGCGCGATGCGCGCGGGAAGCGAGCTGCGGACGTCGATGGAAACCGTTTGCGGCCGTTCGACGACCGGCTCGGGATAGGGCCAGATGCGCTCGCCGCGCGTGACGCAGAAGTCTGCGAGGCCGAGGAAGGGAGATTCGATCGCCAGCGCGCGGCCTTCAATCGCACGTTGAAACATCTCGCGACGCACGATGAGCGCGCCGCCGGACGTGACGCCATCGAGAAGACTCACCGCGACGCTGCCGCCGAGCGGCGGAACGACACGGATCCCGAAGTTGCCGGTGATGCTGCCCGCGGGCACGAGGCCATCGACGTGCGCGCGGCCGAGGGCGTCGAGCATTGGCGTGAATGCTTCGGGGAGCAGCGCCACGCCGGAGTGAATCAGCAACACCGCATCCTGGGCGATGCCCGCGAGCTCCGTCGCGATGGCGTCGTTCTCGGCCGAGAGGAGATCGATGTTCTCGTGGCGCAAGGGCTCGCCGCCGCGGTTGAGGATGATCACGCGATGAATCTGCGGGCAGGCCCACAGCGACTCGAGCGTGCGCGCGAGCGGGGCGCCGGCGGGATGATCGACGATCGCCGTGACGCTCGAGGCAGGTGATTCCGCATCGACCGCGCCCGGAAGGAGCTCCTGC
This sequence comes from uncultured Acidobacteriota bacterium, assembly GCA_963822445.1. GTDB lineage: Bacteria > Acidobacteriota > Thermoanaerobaculia > Gp7-AA8 > Gp7-AA8 > QHVT01. Next base: position 1,254,602 of record CAWGHO010000001.1, read on the forward strand.
CAGTGGGCGTGCATCTCCTTCCAGCTCCGTCGCGTCTCTTCCATTGACACAGCTGGACGCGCGATCCATCCGCCGTGCTCGATCGCACCCTCGAGCGCTTTGCGCAGCGCTTCGGTCGTGTGTTCAAAGAGCACGTGCTCGCGGTCAGCCTTCTCCACCAGCTCGGGGATGCCGCCGGTGCGTGCCGCGAGAAAGGGGATTCCCGCGCCGAGAGTCTCGTAAATCGTGCAGGGCGAGTTGTCGAACGGCGACGGCATGACCGCGAGCTTCTCCCCTTCCCGCAGGTACTGCAGCGCCTCGGGCTGCCCGAGATCCGTGATCGTCCGAACGGGGAAGCTCCACGCCGCGGCGCGTTTCGCGATGTACTCGAGGCTGGGCATGCCGGCGCAGATCTGCGGCTTGCCGAGGAATGTGACGGTGATCCCGCGTCGCGCGAGCTCATCGGCCATCGCGTTCACGGCATTGCAGAAGAGGCGCAGACCTTTGCGTTCTTCGAGGCGTCCGAAGAAAACGATTTCCTTCGGCGGCGCGGTGCGGCCACGCTCAACATCAGACGCGGGCGCTCCCGGCATCACGTACTGCTGGATGTAGGTCTGCCGCGGCAGCTCGAAACCGCGCGAGGTGACCCAGTCCAGCAGGTAGCGGCTCGGACTCCAGAGCACATCGGCACAGGCGAGGCTGAGCCGCTCCGCGTAATCGAATGCCGCGCAGGTACGCGTTGCCGGCAGGAAGTGGTTGAGGTCGAAAACCCATCGCGACGGGCTGTGAAGCGCGACCACGAGCAGCGAATCACCGAACGCGAGGCCGAGCGCCTTCGCGGCGAGGGTTAGGCTTCCATCACCGCAACAGTCATTGAAGTGGATGACGTCGAAGCGGCGCTCGCGCAGCCGCTGGTAGACGAGCCAGGGCGTGACGAAGCCGATTTCCTTGAGCGGCCCGTCGATCGTCTTCGTCTCCTCGATCGACAGCGCGATCAGCTCGATGCCCCGCGCGGCGTAATGCTTCACCCACGGCGCCAGCCGCACCTCCGGCTGCCAGATCGCGCCTGTGTACAGCACCGTCACCGCGAAACCGTCGGCCCCGAGCATCTCCGCGAGACCGGTCATCGACGTACCGACACCGCCGTTGTTGAACGGTCCGATCAGCTCGTTCGTGACGATGCAGATGGAAGGCCGGGAGGGCGCGTCGCGGTAGGTGCGATCGCGCAGCGACGGGTAATCAGCCCGCGCGCGCAACTGCACGTCGATTCCCGAGATCGGCAGGCCGGCCACATGCGGCGGAAGCTGCCAGGCCACGTCGGGATCGGGCACGTGCGCGACCGGTGTGACGTCGCCGCGCCAGGCCATGGCCATGATCTGCGCCGTTTGATACACGACGACGTTGAAGCCTTTTTCCTTCAGGAATCGCAGCGCCGCCGTCACCGCCGGCGAAGCGAGATCGTGAAAAACGAACGCACAATCCTCGGCTGCATACGACAGCGCGGCCGCGGTATCGCGCAGCGGCGCGGGCGATTCGTGATCGCCGTCGATGAAGAACAGGCTCCAGCGCTGGTTCAACTCCGCGATGGACTCCGGGCTGCGGCCGCGCACGAGGTTCACCCGCTCGGCGACGCCGCAGCCGCGCAGTGAGTCTTCCACCGAGGCGCGGATGATCGGGTCTTCGTGCGCGGGATCGATCACGTCGAGCTGAACGCCGGCCATGGCAAGGTGGCACGTCGACCATCCGAGCCAGCTCCCGATCTCCAGCGCGCGTTTGCCGGCGAACTGCAGGGCGATGTTGTGCAGCAGGACCGCTTCATCGCGGTTGAGGAAGCCCATGAGCGGGAAGCGTTCGTCGGCATACCAGCGGTGGGGCACGTCGCGGCGAAGGTACTTCCAGGGATGGTGCAGCGGATCGCCCGGCCGCATGTGCGGGAAGGCGTCGTCGAGCCGCACGACGCTCAGCCCCGGGGAGATGTAGTCGTAGAGCGACCAGGTCGCCTCGTCGGTCGGCGTGGTTAGAGGCATTCCCAGAAATGAGGCCGGAGTCGACGGAAAAGGGCCGCGCCGATGAGCATCAAGCCGCCTGCGATCGTCCAGAAGGCAACTGCTTCGGCGACGGTCGGCGCGGCGAACGCCTGTGGCAGCAGCGCATGACGGTATCCGGAGACGACGTACGCGGCGGGGTTGAGAGCCAGCAGCGACTGTCCGCGCGGCGGCAGCGCCGTCGGCGCCCACGCGATCGGTGTCACCCAGAACCAGACGTTGAGAAAGGAGGGAAGGACCTGCTGCACGTCCCGCACGATGACGGCCAGGCCGGAGAGCATCATCCCGATTCCATGCGCGAGCACGACCGCGCAAGCATAGAAGTAAGGAAGGAGCAGCAGTCCGGGGAAGCTCGCGTAGCCGGACGAGACCGACGCCGCGAGCGTGAGCGCCAGCAGCACGACGTGCGGCAGCGACTGCACGACGATCGAGCTCGCGGAGATGATCTGCAACGGAAAGCGGACGCGCTTGACGAGATGGCGGTGACCGATGATCGATCCCACGCCGCTGCCGATGCCCGTGGAGATGAGCACCCAGGGCACATACGCCGCGGCGAAGCCGAGGACGTAGGGCGCTTTGCCGAGCGGGAGACGAAGGCCGAGGGAAAAAATGGCCGTGAAGCACAGCAGCGGGATGAGCGGCGTGAGCACCGCCCAGGCCATGCCTGCCGCCGTGCCCGCGTACGTACGCCGAAGCTCCTGACGCGCAAGCGACGCCAGCAGATGCCGATTCGGCCAGAGGCCAGCCCGCTCGCGCATGAACTGGTTAGGGTACCACCGGCCCCGATGATCGCCTCGCCGTGAAACGCTTTCGCGGCCATCGCCACTATGCAGGTGATGGCACTCCTTAACGAAGGACAAAACGCGACGTCCCTGCCGCCGCTGCCGAAGCGGTTCCGGCACCACGTGCTCTTTTCGTACGCCTCGGCGGACGCGGAGTACGTACGGGCCGTTCGCGCCGCCTTGCCCAAGGAAGTCGACGCGTTCGACTACGCGGAAGGGGGCATGTGGGGCGAACAGCTCGTGAAAGGGCTCGAGCACCGCTACAAGAATGAAGCGCCGTTCTGCGTCGTCTTCATTTCGAAGGCCTATCTCGCCAGTCCGTGGACGCAGAAAGAGCTCGGCATCGTCCAGCGCGTCGCCAAACGCAAGCCCGGATACATGTTGCCGGTCGTGCTCGACGGCACGATCGTCCCCGAGATCGAAGGGATCGTCTGGCTCGACAAGACCCTGACTCCCGAGCAGCTCGCGGCGCGTCTCGTCGCGAAAATTCGCGAGCCGCCGCCGAAGCCCTGGTGGTTTTACGTTTCCACCGAAGTCAAAGTCGCGATTGCGGCGGTGCTGCTCGCGCTGATCCTCTTCGCGCGTCCGGCGGTCAACTACTTCCGCCCCTCGCGCACGACGATCCGGTCGGTGAGCGCGAACGCGCAGGAAATCACCGCGCGCCTCGTGAACAGCGGCCCGAAGAGTTCCACCGTGGTCGGCCAGCGATTGAAGTTCGGTGCTCTGCCGATCGAGGACGCGGTGCTGCATCTCGACAAGAAGGCGTCCGCGACGATCGCCCCCGGCGGGCACGACCTGAAGCTGAAAGCGCTGACGCTCCTGACCAAGTGCGACGCCAACGGCATCCTCCCGAACAACGACATGGTTGCGGCCCTCCTCGGTCAGCAACCCGTCACGCTTGAAGTCGATGTCCGGGAGTCCGACGACCCTCCCGGCCAGACGACGCGGAGGATCGCGACGATCCCTGCCGCGCGTCTCGAACCGTTCGTCAGAAGGTTGGCACCGAATGATCTCGATGATTGCTAAGGCCCTGGTTTGCGTTCTTCTCGCCGCGACCGCGGCACAAGCCCAGATCACCACGTCCCAGGTGAATGTGTTCGTCAGGGGCAAGCGTTGCAGCGAACTGACGAACGTCTACCTCGTCATCAACGGCAAAGACCTCGACAGCGGCTGGGTCAAGCTCGAGCCGGCCGGGCCCTGCCGGTGGAAGGCCGACCTCGGCAGCGGCACGATCTCCACGAGCAACGCGCGCTTCAGCCTCCGCGGCGACTTCGCGCGCTCCGATTGCCAACGGGCCGCCCCGAACGAGGAGCAGCTCACCGCCAACCTCGAGTTTGCCTGCTGCGTCGAGGGGCCGCTCCGCAACGTGAGCGTGAAGATCGACCCTCCGATGCCGGTCAGTTACGTCCGCGACGTGCGGCCCTTCCCCGGCGCCCGGGTCCCCGGGATCAAATGCCTGGAAAGAGCGACCTTCAGTGAAGGACAAGGCTCGATCGGCCATGCGCAGTTTTCCGGCGAAGACGTCTATCTCCATCTCGGCCCGTTCGACAGGAAACAGCCGATGCTCGGGCTGCTGCTCGATGACGTCGTCAACGACGATGGTCCGCTGGTGCTAACGCGCGAAGGCGTGGTCTACCGGCTGGCCGTGCAGCGTGCGAAAGGAAAAGCGCGGAGCGCGCCGGCGGTGTCGTCGAACGCGATCCTGATCGACAGCAAGAAACTGGGCACGCTGAAGCTCGAGCGGGCCGAGATCGAGGTGATGAAATGACTCGTGCAGCCGCAATCCTCTTTGCTCTGGTCTTCGCCCTGACAGCCGCCGCGCAGGACCCGCTCTTCGGTCCGGATGACTCCGTCGATCCGCGCGCGACCGGCGGACGGCCGGTGTTCATCTCGCGGCTGGTCATCGGCGCCGCATCGAACATGAACGGCGACGGCTTCCGCCCCCTCGGCGAAAACGTCGGATACGTGCATCTCGCGACGAGTTTTTCCTGGCGGTCGGTGCAGTTCGATTACAAGCGGAGCCAGTTGAAGGCCGAAGATGGGGAGGCGGCGTTGTGGAACGTCAGCCAGGAGCGAGACCTGCTCATCTCTCCGCCACCACCGCAACAACCGCAGGAATCGCGGCTGATGCGCAACGCCACTCCGAAATCGAAAGACACGTTGAACGCGGCGGTTTACTGGCCGGTGCCGGTTGGCACGGGGATCCCGGTGATGCTTCGGTCACGGGTCACGTTCACGACGCAGCCGATCGATACGGAGGTCGTCGAGGACTCAGAGCTGCAACGCATGTCCGGCCGCGAGCGCACCTTCGCCATCGACACCGACACATGGTTTCGCGTCGCCGGTCTCAACGTATTCGGCTCACTCGCCGTCTCTGAAACGGAGACCACCGGCACACTTGCTGACCGCAAAGAGCGCGCACTCACCTACACCAATCGCTTTCCATCGCTCTCTCTCGATCGAGCAAAGATCCTGATCCGCCCGACTCTCACCGTCGGGGGCATCTCGAACCGCGGCGGCTCGGCGGTGAACCTCGTCAATCCGGCAATCGAGATCTTCCGGCCGTTCCTGCGCACCGGCGCAAACTTCCACCTCATCTACAGCCCGCAGTGGGTCAACGAAAACAATCCGCTCACTGAAATCGACGACGCGCGATGGGGGACCACGCATCAGGTCGCGATTTACCTCGACTACCCGATCTTCGCGAAGATTTTCTAGAACACGGTTCCGAGGCCGATGCGGACGACCTCTCCGCCCCGGCGTTGAATCTGATCGACCATGTCCGCGGTGCCGCCCGGCCCGTCACCCTCTTTGCCGTTCCAGAGCGCGATGAGGGTCACGCGGCGGCTGCCGTTGGCGAGCGCGTTGTGCAGCATCCAGAGATTGTTGCGTTGCCAGACGCTGTAATCGGTGCGGTGCGCAAGCCACCGCGGCAGGTCCTCGGATGACTGCAGCACGCGGACGGGCGTCTTTTTCACGAGATCGTAAAACCTGCGCGTCCACTCAGGTCCGGCGGAGCTGACGGATCGCGTCGCGTACTCCTCCTCCGGAAGCGCGAGATAGACGGTCGTCGCGATTCCCCGCGCCTGACATTCCTCATGGAAGAGGATGTCCCCTCCGCTCGCCGCGCCGGAAATTCCGATGACGTGATTGCCATGATGCGCAACGGCGCTGTCGATCGCGGCGCGTATCTCCTGTCGCGCGATGTCGACTTTGTCCGGAGGGAAACGGGGCGTCGCGCGATCCGGATCATCGACCCGATGTCCGGTGAACAGCAGCACATGCGGCGGATTCGGTCCGGATTGCGCTTCCGGCAATGTGTCGAGCGCCGCGCGTGCTGCCTCTTCGTAGATGCCGAGGCGGAGGAACATTTCCAGTTGTGCGCGTACGGCGCCGACCTGGAACGGCGAGATGCCGCGCACGAGGTTGTAGCGGCCCTTGACGCGACTGGCTGATTCGCCGCGATAGAACGACAGGTCCGCCTCGCTGATGTTCGCCCACAGATCCTGCGTGCCCGCGGCTTTGGCGAGCTCCTGTTCCGCATCGATCGAGGCCTGGACGGTCACGATCAGATCGGCGAGCCTTTTTTTACACTGAGCCAGCTCGTGATCGGGATCATCGCTCTCGGAGCTGCCACGCCAGGTCTCCGAATCGGCGATCGCAAGTTGAGTAAGGATTACCAGCAGCCCGACGGCGTTGATGCCGGGAAAGTAGTTCGTGAGGTCGGTCCTGAATCCGGTCGAGTAGTGCTCGAAGGCCTGGCGCAGCCATCCCGATCCGAGTGCGCACCGGCGCGCCGCGTCGCGGTCTGCTTTCTCCGACCATTCCTTCAACCACTGGTTTTTTGCGTTGCGTCCTTTGAGCGCCAGCGCCTCGGCGCGTGCGCGGCGCGGAATGTCCGGCTGTGCGAGCACGCGATCGATGGCGATGTCCGAGTCGGCGAGACGGCCGAGTCGCTGATCGATGGTCGCCAGGAGGGTGTTGGTCTCGACGTCGTCCGCATCGAATCGGCGGACTGCTTCCCACGTCTCCTTCGCCGCTTCCATCGCCCGGAGTGCGAACTGCGCGCGGCCGATTGCCCGCAATCCCGTGCGCGCCCACGACACGCCCTCGATTTCCTCGGTGAGCAGCGCCAGATCGCCGGGAAGTTTTTCAGCCTTCGCGCGCTCGACCTCCGTGAGAAATGCCGGCGGCGCGGCGAGGAACGACTCCGCGTTCTGCTCGACCATGTCCGGCAGCAGGTTGAAAACGGGACTGTCGGTGACGCCTGCATGAATCGTCGCGTGAAGCGTCCGGACGAGATCGTCGACCGACGCCGCGGGGTTCTTGTCGTCGTAGGTGATGTAACGGTCGGTGAAGAGATCGAACACGACCTTGTCGCCGCCTTCCCGTCCGCGAATCATCACCGTCGCCGCGCGCCGCAACGCGTGGCGCAGACCGAGCTCGTAGAAGACGTTCGCGTTGTGAATGGAGACATCGGCGATGACGATGTCGGCAACCAGCAGCGCCTGGAACATGTCCGTGCGGATGTTGCCCGTGCGCAGGATCTCCATCGTCGTGCGTCCGTTGATGCCGAGGCGCTTCAGGGCGGGGTCGATCAACTCGGCCTCGACGCGGTCGAAATCGATTCCGCTCTTCGTTCCGAAGGGACGCACGATGAACGCGCGCCGGCTGCGCGTGTCCATGGTGGCCTGCGGGATGTCCGTCATACGAATCGGTCGAAGTGGTGCGCTTTCACCTTCATCTTACCCACGGCCTGTCCGACCTGCTGCAGTTCCGGAATGGCACCGATCGAATCGAGCTGCTGGACGTTCTGCGGTTTGATGCGCGGGAGCTTCAGTTTGTCGAGACCTTCGCGCGTGAGCTCGGTGTTGTAACGCACGTACGTGAAGAGCTTTTCTTTCGTGGGACCTTTCTTGCCGATCATGTCGCCGACCTCGCGATCGAGCTCGTCGCCGGCCAGCGTGTCTCCGAACGCGCGGCAGAGGAAATCCTGTTCATTGAGCGCGGCGAACATCAACGCGGACGGAATCGACGACGCGTTGTAGAGGAGGTTCATCTGGCCCGGCTGCAGGTCGTTGTTTGCGCTCGCGGCGGTGCCGGTGCCGATCGAGACGATGAGCATCCTGTCGCGGCCCGTCTCCCAGCAGAGGTTGTACGACTCGACCGTGGCCATCAGGAAAAGCTGGAAGGCCGGGTTGTTGTACATGGTCATTCCGCCGTCGACGAAGATGAAGCGCTGTTTCCCGATGTCGACCGCCTCGGGCGGAAAGTACGTCGGCGCGGCCGTGCTGGCGCGGACGAGCTGCCAGAGCGGCAGATTGAGATTGCAGTCGTCGCGATCGGCGGCGCAGTACTTCGCGGCCGGGTTGTTGGACAGCGGCCACGGAGAGTCGGTCGTCGCGTTGCGCAGGACCATCATCAGAAGGGTGCGCAGCTTCGTGCTCCCGAGCGTGGTGTTCGCACCGATGACCTGCCGCAGCTTCTTCGCCAGCGGCTCGTTCTCGAACTTGTAGTGCAGCTTGCGCAGCAGTCCGGCCCGGTCGAACATGGCCGGTCCGCTGTCGATGTAGAACTTGCGGATGTCGTCCACGCGCATGCCGAGGGAGAGACAGGTGGCGATGATCGCGCCGGTGCTCGTGCCGGCGATGTAGTCGAAGTAATCGGAGAGAACGAACGTGTCGTCGCGCTTCAGGCGCTTCTGCAGCAGCGCTTCGATGGTGGCGAGGATCTCGACGGTCATCATCCCGCGAATGCCGCCTCCGTCGAGCGCGAGAAGCTTGCGGTTCGGTCTCGGTTCCAGTTTGGATTTGAAGGATGTGGCCATGCTCAGGGAGTGCCCGGGAGAGACGAGTTCCCTACCCTTGGCCGGTTCAACGGCTCATGCGAACGCCCACGTTCATGCGTCGATCGCGGTCCCACGCGGCGCCGTCGCCAGTGAGCGTCCGAAACTCGGCGAAGAGTGCCATCCGTCGCGTCACGAGTCCCGTCACCGCGATTCCAAGATCGCCATTGATGCGTTCTTCGACATCAACCGCGAAAAAGGACCACGGCACGAGGTTTTGCGGTGTCAGATCCTCGACGGTGGGCTTCGCGACGTATCGAACACCGACTACTGTCGAAACGTCGACCCGCTCGGACAAGCGCCACGGAACGCGTGCGCCGAGGACCACGGCCGAACTGGAGATCTTCATGCGGTGCGTGTCGAAGCAGGTATTCCGAACCGTGCCACAGAGCCTGCCGCCGGCGGTTACCGCGAGAACGTCCCGACGACGCTCGATCGCGACTTCCAGCGAGAAGCGCGGATGTACCGGCCACTCGAACGCCGCCCCGACAGCACCCTCCCACGAACGGATTTGCTCCCGGCCGTTAACGGAGGTTTGTTCCGTGGAGGGGTGAGTGATGCCGCTGCCGTACAAGGAGATCGTGGCCTTTCGCTGACCTTCTGCACGGCAGAGCGGCAGCAGCAAAAGCACCAGGAAAAGAACTTTCCTCATGGTGGCTGAACAGATACGGCGTTGGGTGCACGGGTGTTGGCGGGGAGGCGTCACGGCGCCCGCGAGGTACAATCGCGCGAGTCATCATGCCTGCAACGCACACCACTGATCTGGAAACGGAGCTGCGTTACTTCGGCGAGCATCGATCCGATTTGTTGGAGACAGCGGCTGGTAAGTTTGCACTGGTCAAGGGTGAGACTCTGATCGGAACGTTCGACTCCGAAACGGAAGCAATACGGCATGGATATCAGACGCTCGGAAACGTCGCGTTTCTCGTCAAGCAAGTCACCGAAGCAGACATCCCGCTCAGCTTCACTTCTTTTAATCTCGGGGTGTAGTTGCCTTCCTTCGAGATTTCTCTTCCCGACCTGAAAACCTCAGGCCCGATCGTCCAGGGCTTCATCGGACCGTCTCGTGAGTTGATCAGTGCGCTGGGCGCCGATGCGGTTGCTGCGCCGATCCCTGTCTCGGCACTGGTCGATACAGGCGCGGCAGCCACGGTCATAACGCCCGAGACGGCGGCCTTGCTCCGGCTCCGCAGCGTTGGAGCCGTTTCAGTGCATACGCCCACGACGATCGAGCCGGTGCTTTGTCGGCAGTTCCACGTGAACGTGTATCTCTCGTCCAGTTTCGCAATCGAGAACGTCGTGAAGCACCGCTGACTGGTCAGTCATTCCAGTGTCTTGTCGGTCGTGACGTTCTCAGTCGCGGCGTTTTCACGTACGACGGCATTCGCAGTCGTTTCAGTCTCACCTTCTGAAGTCCCCGCGGTCGGCGCGGGCTGATCCGACCTACAAATCCGCCGGCGGATTCGTCCCGCTCGTCGCTGTCGTATCCGTATTCGTCGGCGGAGGCGGCTGGGTGCTGGTAGTCGTCGTGTTCGGGAGGGGCGGCTGCTGCACCGGCGGTTGCGTCGTCGTCGTGACCGGCGGCGGAACGGGGGCCGGATCCGTGCGGAACACGCCGCCGGTGAGTGTGGAATCAGGCGGTGTCGTCGAGTAGCCACTGGTGTCGGTCATCGCCGTGTCCGTCGTGATGATCAGATTGCCGAACTCGTCGTACATCGGCGTGGGAAACGCGGGAACGACCGCCGTGTGCAGCGTGCAGAGTTGTGCGGGCTCGGTTCCCGACTTGAACGCGTCGCGCGAGATCAGGCCCCGCGGGCAGTACGGGGACGCGAGTCCGCCGCTGGTCTTGTCGATCTCGGTGAAGACGATCCCCGGCGGCACGGCGAAGCCGACGTCGCGCTGACCCCCGGTGACGGCGACCATGTACCGCGCCCACATCGGCACGGCGGCATCGGATCCGGACAGACCGGTCGGATCGTTGTCGTCGTACCCCACCCAGGTCAAAGCGAGCGTCTGCGGCGTGAATCCGATGAACCACGAATCGCGCTTGTCGTTCGTCGTGCCGGTCTTGCCTGCCGCGGTCTTGCGGAACCCCATCGCCCGCGCGCTCGCCGCCGTGCCGCGATTCACGACGCCTTCCATCACGTGCGTGAGCAGATAAACGTCGCGCGCCGGAAAGACCTGCGCGGCCTCGGTTCGTTCCGCACCTTTGATCTCGCGTCCGCGATCGTCCGTCACGAACCGGATGGCCCGCGGCGCCAGCCGCGCACCCTGTCGCGCAATCGTCGAATACGCCTCGGCCATCTCGATCGCAGGCACGGCGACCGCGCCGAGCAGGATCGAGGGATTGTCGTCGTCCATCTCCGTCTGCACGCCGAGGGTTCGCGCGGTCTTGAGAATCGGCTCGATGCCGCAGGCCAGACCGATGCGCACCGAGGCCGCATTGAGCGAGTGCTCGAGCGCGGTCCGCACGGTCACGTTGCCCATGTAGCGGCCCTCGTAATTCCGCGGTGACCAGTCCTCGGACCAGCGCCGCTTCAACACGAATCGCGTGTCGCTGACGACCGTGGCCGGCGTGATGTTCTGATTCGAAAGACTCGGCTCGAACGCGGTCAGGTAGACGAACGGTTTGAACAGCGAGCCGATGCCCCGCTTCGCGTTCAGCGCGCGATTGAACTGGCTGCGATCGTAATTGCGGCCGCCGACCAGCGCCCGGATCTCGCCGGTGGGCACGTCGATGTGAATGAGACTTCCTTCGAGACGCGGTGAGTGATTGCGGAGACGCCGGTTCCCCTTCTCCAGCGACGCGAGGCTCGACTCGACGACCCTCGCCGCCGCGTCCTGCGCATCCAGATCGATTGCCGTGTAGATCCGCAGACCGCGGCCTTTCACGTCATCGATGCCGTAATCCTTCTCCAGTTCCTGGATCACGCGGTCGACGTAGAACGGCATCGAAGCGAGGCCGGTCTTGCGGCGGAAGGGCTTGGTCGGAATCTTCGCGGAGCGCGCCGTCTCGAACTGCGCCTGGGTGATCTTCTTTTCCTTCAGCATCGACTGCAGCACGGTGTTGCGGCGCTTCATCGCGATCTCGGGGTTCGCGAACGGCGAGTAGTTGTTCGGGCTGCGGATGATTCCCGCCAGCAACGCGGCCTCGGAGATCGAGATTTCCATCACCGGCTTGCCGAAATAGAAACGCGAGGCCTCGCCGACGCCGAGGATGGAGATGGAGCGGTTGCGGCCGAGGTAGATGTCGTTGAGGTAGGCCTCGAGGATCTCGCGCTTCGAATAGCGCGCGTCGAGGATGACAGCCATGAAGGCTTCGATGATCTTCCGTTTGTACGTGCGCTCGCTGGTGAGGAAGTAGTTCTTCACGAGCTGCTGGGTGAGCGTCGACGCGCCTTCGGTGACGCCGCCCGCGCGCACGTTGCGGAAGACCGCGCGGAAGATGCCCCAGGGATCGACGCCGGGATGGCGCCAGAAGCGAACGTCCTCAGTCACGACCACCGCGTCCTGCAGATGCTGGGGAACCTGGGCCAGCGTAACCGGACTGCGATTTTCGAGCTGCTCGCTGAGAACGGACGTCAGCAGCTCGGGCTCGAGCGCGGCCTTTTCGATCGGCCGCGGCTCGCGGAGGTTGGAGACGCTCTCGATCAACCCGCCGTCGACGGTGACGCGGATCTGCATCGGCGGGTAATCGCCGGTGGGATGGTTGAACTGGCGCGTGTAGATGTCGACGACGCCTTTTTCGGGATTCGTGTATTCGCCTTCAGCGGACAGACGCGGGACCTGGCGGTAACCAAGGCGATCGAGTTTCTCGAGCAGGTCATCGGTCCGCAGCGCGTTGCCCGCGGCGAGCGGCGTGTAGTCGGCGTAGATCCGCGTCGGCAGGCGGAGCTTGCGGACCTGAAAGCGGCCGACGGACTCGCGATAGACCCAGACGCCGAGGAGCAGCAGGATGCCGATCAGCGAGATCACCGTCCAGCTGATGATCCTGAATACCGTCCGGCGCGGCGGCATGCGACGCGTGCGCCTGGGTGAAGGCGTCGCCGGCGCCGGCGGCGCGGCCGAAACCTCAGGTTCCGGCGGCAGGTCGGGCGGCAGGGGCGGCTCGGTCATCGGTTATTGCGCGACGATCTGCAGATTGCGGCCGCCGCCTTTTCCATCGCGGCGGAATGAGTGGAAGAGCGAGCCATCGCAACGCGTGCAGAGGCCGGAGTCGGAGATCCGTTCATCGGCGAAGCCGCGGTCGCGAAGGATGTCGGTGGTGAAGGCGATGAGATCGACATGCGCTTTGGCGCGGGAGCGGTCGACGTAATGCGTCTCGAACTGCTCCGCAACCTCGTCGCCGACTTCGAAGCAGCAGGCCCGGATCGAGGGGCCGAGGTAGGCGTGTGCCGAAGCTGTGTCGAACGCGGTCGACGACGTCACGGCGTCGATCGTTTCGGCGGTGATGCGCTGCACGGCACCGCGCCATCCGGAGTGTGCATTGGCAATGACCGCGTGGGTGGGATCGACCATCGTGACCGGGAGGCAATCTGCAACCTTAATGCCGAGCGCTGTGTGAGTTACGTCACTCCAGAGCGCGTCGCAGGAGTCGCATTCGCGCCACTGATTCGAAGGGTCCGCGCGGGCGACGCGAGCGCCATGAACCTGGACGCAGGTGGTGAGTGTCGATTCGACGCCGAACCTCTCCCGCGCCACGCCGGTGAGGTCGTTCGACAGCTCCGCGGTGATGCGGCCGAAGTAATCGCGGGTCGTGCAGAAGACGGCGAAGCCGACCGGTACGAACGGCGGGACGGCGATGCGGCCGATGGAGGAAGGTTCGATGGTCCACATGGTTTTCAGAGTCTCAGAGTCTCAGAGTCTCAAAGATGGCGCCAACGAGCTCTCTGCGACTTTGAGACTCCGACTCCTATACTCGCGCCATGCGTAAGTGGTTACCGTTCATGATCCTTTTCGCGGCCTGCGCAACAACCGCGCCCGAGTACGACGTCGTCATCCGCAACGGCATGATCTACGACGGGCGCGGCGGAGCGCCGTACCCGGGCGACGTCGCGTTGCGCGGCGATCGCATCGCCGCCGTGGGAACCGTCGCCGGCCACGGCAAGAGCGAGATCGACGCGCGAGGCATGGCCGTCGCGCCGGGCTTCATCAACATGCTCAGCTGGGCCACCGAATCGCTGATCGAAGACGGACGGGCCATGGCCGATGTGAAGCAGGGCGTCACGCTCGAAGTCATGGGCGAAGGGTGGTCGATGGGACCGCTCAACGACGTCATGAAAGCGGACGTGAAGAAGTACCAGGGGGACATCAAGTTCGACGTGGCCTGGACGACGCTTCGCGAGTATCTCGACTGGCTCGTCTCGCGCGGCATCTCCGTCAACGTCGCTTCCTTCGTTGGAGCCACCACCGTCCGCATGCACGTCCTCGGCGAAGTCGATCGCGCGCCGAATGCCGAAGAGCTCGAGCAGATGCGCGCTCTGGTCCGCCGTGCCATGGAAGACGGCGCGCTCGGCGTCGGATCGTCATTGATCTACGCGCCGGCCTTTTACGCGAAGACCGACGAGCTGATCGAATTGAACAAAGCCGCGGCACCGTACGGCGGCATGTACATCTCCCACATGCGCAGCGAGGCCAATCGCCTGCTCGAAGCGGTCGATGAACTGATCACCATCGCCCGCGAGGCCGGCGTCCCCGCGGAGATCTACCACCTCAAAGCGGCCGGCCGTGACAACTGGCCGAAGATCGATCAGGTCATTGCCAAAGTCGAAGCGGCGCGCGCGCAGGGTCTGCGCATCACCGCGGACATGTACACCTACCCCGCCGGCGCGACCGGCCTCGATGCCGCGATGCCCCCGTGGGTGCAGGAAGGCGGTTACGAACAGTGGCGCAAGCGGCTGATGGATCCGGCGACGCGCGCGAAGGTGCTCGAGGAGATGCGCACGCCCACGGACAAATGGGAGAACCTGATGCTGCTGGCCGGCTCTCCCGATCGCGTGCTGCTGATCGGATTCAAGAACGAGAAGCTGAAGCCGTTGACGGGCAAGACGCTGGCCGAGGTTGCGCGGATGCGGGGCGTGTCGGCGGAAGATGCGGCGATCGATCTCGTCATCGAGGACGAAAGCCGCGTCAGCACCGTCTACTTTCTGATGAGCGAGGACAACATCCGCAAGCAGATCAAACTGCCCTGGGTGAGCTTCGGCTCGGATGCCGGCGCGTCCGCACCGGAAGGCGTGTTCCTGAAAAGCAGCACCCATCCCCGCGAGTACGGCAACTTCGCCAACCTCCTCGGCCGCTATGTGCGCGACGAGAAAGTGATCCCGCTCGAAGAAGCGATCCGCAGATTGACGACTCTCCCCGCGTCCAACCTCGGCATCGCCGAACGCGGATCGCTCACCGCGGGCAACTTCGGCGACGTGGTGGTCTTCGATCCAAAGACCGTGTCCGCGCCGGCGACCTTCGAAAAGCCGATGCAATACGCGACGGGCATGCAGCACGTGTTCGTGAACGGCGAACAGATTCTCAAAAACGGCGAGCACACCGGTGCGAAGCCGGGACGGGTGGTGGTCCGTGCGCGACCTGGTGCTCGCTGACGGGACGGTGATCCCGGAGTCGCTGCTGCGCACGACCACCTCGCGCAGCGGCGGGCCGGGCGGCCAGCACGTGAACAAGGTCGAGACGCGCGTGACGATCGAAGTCAGCGTGGACGCGCTGCCGCTGCCCGAGGAAAAGCGCGCGAAGATCAAGGAGCGCCTGGCGGGCCGCATCAACAAAGAAGGCGACCTCCGCGTGACGACGCAGGCCACCCGCAGCCAGATCGAGAATCGCGACCGCGCCCTCCTGCGCCTCGAAGAGCTGCTCAACGGCGCGATGGTCGAGCAGAAGAAGAGGAAGAAGACGCGGGTGACGCGCGCCGCAAAAGAGAAACGCCTCGAAGAAAAGAAAAAGCGCTCGGAGACGAAGCGTTTGCGGAGAGTCTAGAACTCGATCGTGCCGTCGTCGTTGACGGTGAACGAGTACGCCTCCTTCGACTTGTCCTGGCCGCTGTGCGTCGCCACGAGGACGCGCTTCCCATCGGTCCGCACGTGCACGATCCCGAATGACGACTTGTCGAAGGCGTTGCGCAGCTCGCGCTCCTTCTTTTTCGGCAGGCGCTGGAACGCGTCCTTCAGCGGCGCAAAGTACGCCACCATCTCCGTCACGTACACGAGCGGCCGCTCCACACCCTCACGCGAGTACTTGCCGAGCGCACCGACCAGACCGGCCCGAGGATGAATGTGATCGCTGCCGGCCAGCGATTGATCGCCCGACGACACGATGCTCACCACGGGCGCGGCCTTCCTGAGCATGTCCGGAACGAACTCGTGACTGCCGTGATGGGGCACCTTCAGCACTTCCGATTCGATGGAAATGCCGTTCTTTTCGATGTAATCGAGCAGCCGCTGTTCCGACTCGATGTTCAGGTCCGCGCCGAGAAGGATGCGGACATTGCCGATGGTCAGCTTCAGGACGATGGAGTGGCCATTGATCGTGTGACCGACGGAGAACTTGTTGTGCGGATCCTTGAGGAGCGGAAGGGCCGGTTTCTTGCCGACCTTGCCCGAGATCGGGCCGAGGACCTGGGTCTGAACGCCGAGGAAATCGAATGCCTTGTCGTCGCCAACCTCGATCCGGCGGATCTCGAGGTTGGGCTCGCGCTTCTTCAACTTCTTGAGCGCCTTCTTCCAGGCAACAAATGTCGCGTTGAGTTTCTTGTCCGGAACGTCGGTGATGTCGTCGACCAGTGACGTGACCCAGCGGCGGTCCTCCGGTCCCGGCTCGGTCTTCCCGAACACGACCTTCGGATCATCCCCGCTGGCCTTGGCCAGTCCGTTGTGAAAGACCCGCTTCGTCGTGACCAGTGGCTGCCCCGACACTTCCTTCTCGAGCAGTTGCACCAGACCGCTGTAATGGTCGGCATCGCCGTGGCTCACGATGATCGCGTCCAGCGGGATCGGACCATCGACGAGGCGATGCGCGAACGCGCGATGGAGATAGCGGCGGAACGAAGCCTCGTGACCGCCGTCGATCACGGTCAGGCGATCGTCGGGCGTCTCGATGACGGCGCCGTCACCCTGCCCTACGTCGACGATGCGCACCTTGAACACGCCCTCTTCGCGGAAGCTCGGCACTTCCTTCGTGTGGACCTTCTTCGTGACGAGTTTGTAGTCGCCCTTCTTCGCGTCCCACTCGGTGGTGATCAGGCGGAAGTTCTTCCCTTTGACCTGCTCGATGCGGTCGCCCCAGAAAAGCGTGGCGGCGAGCTTCTCGTCTTCGTCGAAAAACTTGACCAGGTCGTCGTCGAGAATGCGGATAGGCATGGTTGTCCCTCTCTGATGATGGGAGTGACGCGCCGGAAAGTTTCCCTACCTCGCGCCGGCGATCTAGACCGCGCGGACTTCCGCGATCCGCGTCCGCAACTTCTCGGTGATCGCACCGCCGCGCAGCAGGGACGCGGTCTTCTCGAACTCGTTGACCATCGCTTCGACCGCGTGCGGGCCGTCGCCGTTCATGATGCCGTCCAGCGCATGCAGGAAGTGTTTCTCGATGGTCTTGTGCGCGGAGGCGCCGATGAACTCTTCGGCTACCTGGCGAATGCGTGCGGCGAGGTCGACGAGCTGTCCGTTTTCCTCGTCGGCGCTTCGATCAAATTTTTTTTTTAACTGAACGAGCTCGCCGGTGATCATCCCGTACAGGATTTTGGCGACGTCGAAGGACGACATGTTCAGCGCGCGGCCGATGTCGGCGATGGAGCGGTGGCCGTCGATCTTCGTGATCAGCATCCACTCCTGCGGGTTGAGCGTGACCTGCTCGTGGCGGTTGTCGCGGGCCAGGAGCTCGGGGACCAGCTCGACCGAGGCGATCTTCTTCGAGAGCACGCGCCACTCGTCGAGACGGCGCGCGGCTTCCATCAACAGGTTCGTATTCGACTTGGTGATGGTCTGCCGGTCGGGCTCCTCGGCGGGGTTGAACTGAAACTCGCCCTGATTCCAGATGGCCAGCGAGTAGATGGCTTCCTCACCTACCAGATCGCTGACGGTCGCGTGCACCATCTGTCCGTTTTTCAGGTAGATGAAGCCGCGATCGCCTTCCCTGGTGAGGGTGAACTTTCCGGTCTTACCCGACACACTGACGAGTTGAATGATGTCAGGAAGCGGAAGTTCCTTGAGAGATCCCTGGAATGCCATGTGAGCGCTTGGAGCGTAACCGGTTGCATGTGAGAGGTCAAGAAGCTGTGAACACCGCATCATCACGGCGTTCGACCGCGCTCAAAATCCACAAACCAAAGGCGATACCGGCGACGAGACCGGTGGCGATGCGCAGCTCGTTCGTGCTTTCGCGAAAGCCTGTTAGCTGCGTAAGTCCGTCAATCGCCAGCGGCGTGACCGCGACGAACGCCACGATGCGCATCGTCTTCTCGGAGACGAACCGGAACATCCAGAAGATCGCGAGCCCGATCAGCAGTCCGGCGTAGATCGCCGTGCACCTCGCGCAGATCGGCATCGGCACTCCGAAAAGCTCCAGCGATCGCTCGACCCGCCCGTGACAGATTAGGCGGAAGAGATAGCGCCACTTCATCGACGCGCCGGACGCGATCGCCCACGAGCAGATCGTCGATGCGGCCAGGATCAGCGCCGGAATCGCGCCGGTGAACGCGAAGACGATCCTTGTGTCGCGTTTCACGCTGTCATGGTCACTTCGGCTTCGTCGCGATCCGGTACACCTGCGCGAAGCCATGTGTCGTCGACCAGCAATCCCCAGAACGCGGTGAAGACCACGCCGATGCAGAACAGGAAGATGCCGAAGCCGCCGATGAACCGCGCGATCAGGTACACGACTACCGCGAGCAGGTAGTTGCCGATGTTCGCTTTGATGAACGGCCAGATCCGTCCGAACTCGAACGCCGCGCCGAAGCGTCGCTCCACCACCGCGAACAGCAGCGACGCCGGCAGGAAGATCATCACGAACAGCGACAGCGGCACGATCAGGCACCACACGCAGCCGGCCATCCCGCCGCTCAGCGCTTCCGCGACTTCGTTCCCTTCCGCCACGGCGCCGACGAAGACCGCCGGCATGATGAAGGTCAACACCAGGGCGATCATCGGGATGATGTAGATGATCACGACGCCGATGATCCGCGCGCCCTCAGTGAACAGACTCGCCGAGGTCGTCCCACTCCGGAAGCGGGTACTGCTTGTCGAGCGATGACGTTGCGCGCAAGCGCGGCCATGTAGCCGAGGATGAAGAACCAGCCCACGATGAAGAAGCCGGCCAGATAGAAGAGTCCGCCGAGGAGGATCTTCTGCATCCAGCGCGGATCGTCGAACACGAACGTGAACGGCTTCCCGAAGTCGAACTGGTTCGGATTCGGCGGCGCCGGAGGAGGCAATGATGCGGTCCCGCTCGGCGGCGGGGGTGGCGGCGGAACGAACGTCATATCCGACATGGTCTCTGTAGGTACGGCCGGAGTTTACTTCTGTTGCATCCGGAACTTGGAACAAAGATCCCGCGTCCAACCTTGTACCCGAAGCGTGCACGAACCCATTGATCTTGTCGTCACGGAAGAGAGCCAGCGTGCGAGCGGAATCAGTTTCGCCGTGCTGGTCTCCTTCGTTCTGCACGCCAGCCTGATCGCCTGGTTCATGCTCAAGTACCAGCCTGTCCAGCGGGCGGCGCCGGCCGGTCCGATGACCCGCTACGTCGAGCTGATGAAGCAGAACCCGACGCAGTTCACCGAGGCGCCGGGGAAGAAGGTCGAAGAGCGGCCGATCAACGCGCCGCTCTCCGATGCGAACCGCAAAGCGGCGATGCCCGAGCCGACCGGCGATCGTCCCACCCTTCGGCCGAGCGATCGCGAAGGCATCTATCAGCCGACGCCGAATCCGGCGCCGCGCGGTCCGCAACCCTCGCAGCAGGCGCCGCAGATCGCATCCCAACAACCGCAGCCACAGCCGCCTTCGACGGCGGCAACCCAGCAACCGCAAATCGACTCCGATCGCATGGTCTATCGCGAGCCGGCCAAGGCGTCGGTCGCCGCGGCCACGATCGACTGGAATACCGCCATCCGCGAGGTCGGCAAAGTCGCCTCCCTCGGCGGCGGCGACGGCATCAACCTCGGCCAGCTCGGCGCCGGCGAGAAAGGCACCGCCGAACAGGGCGCTCTTTCCTTCGAGACCGCCTGGTACGACTGGGGCGAGTACGCGCAGTCGATGGTCAGCCGCATCCGTGTGAACTGGTACGCGAACATGCCACAGATCATCCGCACCGGATTGCAGGGCGTGGTCACCATCCGCTTCACCATCCAGCGCGACGGGCGGATCACCGACGTCACCATTCTCAACAGCTCCACCGTCCCGCCGTACGATTTCGCCGCCCGCAAGGCCATCGAGCTTTCCTCCCCGCTCAATCCCCTGCCGAAGGATTTCCCCAATCCGAATGAGCGCGTAACGGCAATGTTTTATTACAACCGCGACCTGCCGAACCGCTAAGATCTCCTGGTCCAGAATCGACAGGAGGCCCCATGAAGCGGTCTGCGCTTCTTCTCGTCTTATTTGCAGTGCCGGCGCTAGCTGACTTCACGCCCGCGAAATGGGCGGTCTCGAGCTCCCAGCCGCGGACCTTCGGCGAGCCGCCGCTTCGTGCCGGGAAAGCCGCCGCGTCCGTGGTCACGGCACTCGAGGCCACGAGTGACGAGGACATCGCCGCGCTGCGCGAATACAACGAGAGTGGTGCGTCACCGGCACGCGTCGGCGTGGTGAGGCCGCTCGCCGACGTGATCATGGCGAAGCGTGGGATCAGCGCGTCGTCCCTTGAACCGTCGGCTAACAACCCGTGGCGATGGCGCGCGCAGGTGCGGGTCGCGAATGCGCACAACCTCCGCCTCCAGCTCACGAATGTGAATGCGCCCGCCGGCACGACCTTCTGGGTCTACGGCACCAGCGGTCCCGCTCAAGGCTTCGACACGTCGCTCGCGCATGAGGGGACGCTGTGGACGCCGAGCGTCGACGGCGACACGATCGTCATCGAATTCGAAACGACATCGGACTTTGCGCCGTTCGCCATCGGCGCGGTCGCCGACATCCGTCCGTTCGCGGAAGTGATTCCGAGCGACAGCTCCTGCATCAAGGACGCGCAGTGCTACACCGGCCTCGGCGACCTCGGCACAGCCATCGCCCACATGCGCTACGTGAGCGGCAGCAGCGTGTTCATCTGCACGGGCGGCCTGGTCAACGACATGTCCACTTCGGGCACGCCGTATTTCCTGACGGCGAACCATTGCATCGCGACGCAGGCGGAGGCGGCGTCGCTGGAGACGTACTGGGATTACAAGACCCCGGCCTGCGACGGCGCGATCCCGCCGAAAGGCGCGAAGAACAGCGGCGCGTCGCTGCTGGTCACGAATCCGGTCACCGACGTCACGCTGCTGAAGCTGAATTCTGTCCCGGGCCGCCGGCTCTTCCTCGGCTGGACGACCGTCGCCCCCGAAACCGGCACGACGCTGTACCGGATCTCGCATCCGGAAGGGCAGCCGCAGCGCTTCTCGACGGCCACAGTGACCGCGGGCGGGACCACCTGTACCGAATGGCCGCGGCCGAACTTCGTTTACTCGACGCATGTCATCGGCACCCCCGCGGGCGGCAGCTCGGGCTCACCGGTCTTCACGAATGAAGGGGTGATCGTCGGACAGCTCGCCGGCGCGTGCGGCATCGAGCCGGACAACCCCTGCAATCACGCGAACAAGACTGTCGACGGGGCGTTCTCGGCGTCGTACACGGTGCTCAAGCCGTTTCTCAATCCCGCCGTGACGAACGGCTGCACGCCCTGCACGCCGAACGGGAAGACGGCCTGCATGATGGATGGCCGTTTCAAGGTGACCGTGACCTGGAAGGACCACTCGGCGAAGCTGCAGGGCGAGGGCAGCATCCTCGCCTTCAACGACAACCGCCCGGAGATGAACCCGCAGTACGGGACGATGTCCCAGACCACGTTCTTCTCGATGTACGACAGCGCGCCGAACTCGATCGAGCTCATGGTGCGCATGCTCCGCGGGCTGAACATCAATAACAAGTTCTGGGTCTTCATGACCGGCTTCTCGCCGAACGAATACGTCGTCACCGTGACGGATACGCAGACCTGCACGAACTGGACGCGATCGAATGCGAGCGGCAGCTTCTCGATCGTGGCGGATTACGACGCGTTTCCGTTCTAAGGTAGCTCCGTGCCCCGCGACGTCGTCATCCGCAAGCCGTTGACCGTTCTGATGCTGGTGATCGCCACTCTGGCGATCATCGCCATCACCGTCTGGATGGCCGGCAAGAGCTACGAAAACCTCGATCCGATTCCGTTCGACGACGTCCGCTACATCGCCAGGCGACTCGCGGCGCGGCCGATCTCGACGCACATCCTGGCCGTGCTGATCGTGCCGATGATCGCCAACGTCATGCTCTTCGTGCCCTGGGGATTGCTGACGTTCATCAGCCTGTACAACGTCGAACGGCCGACGCTGCAGACGTACGTGCTGACCATCCTGCTCGGCTTCTCGTTCTCGCTGGGCATCGAGGCCTGGCAGTATTTTCTGCCGTCACGCGTGGCCGACATCAACGACGTCATCTGGAACACGTTCGGCACGATCCTCGGCGCCTTCCTCGGCCACGCCCGCCTGCGCGTGAGGTTCGAGTTCGTCTAACATTCGCCCAATCCCATGATCCCGGAGCTCAAAGAGATCGAGCCGCGTCTCAAGCAGATCCTGTACGGGTGTGTCGAGCATGTGCAGGCGACGAAAGCGGCGCTCTACCTCTCCGCGTCACACGATCTCAATCAGAAAACTTACGAGCTGGTCACGCACTACCAGTACAACCCCGCCGACCGGAAGGTCGTCACCGCGAATGACGATCTCGTCGATCGCCTGCACGTGAAGCGCTCGCCGTTTTTCGTGAACGGACTCGGCGCCGACCAGCGGTTCGCGGAGATGTTGTTCCGGCAGGGCAACGACCGCCTGCTGGTCGCGCCGCTGTTCTCCCGAGGGCGGATGGTCGGCTTCATCGACATGCGCGACAAGGCCGGCAAGAAGCCGTTCGAGACCCTCGACGTCGACGCGGCGCAGAAGATCGTCGATCAGATGATCAGCGTTCTCGCCGAGAACAAGCTGTTCGGGCTGGCCGGGATCCCGCTCGTCGACGATCCCCGGGTACGCCCGTCGCCACCATCTTCGGCACCCGCGCCCAGCGCACCAGCGCAACCGCTTGCGGCCGGACAGATCTTCTCGCCGGAAGCGTCGAAGGCGATCGAAGCGGCGCGGCAGTACCTCACCCGCCGGCAGCACATCACCAACACCGGCAAGCGCGTGCTGACCGATGCGCACATCGACATCGCCAAACTGATCCTCCCCGCGGCGCTGGGGATCCCCCGAGCACTGATCGCCTGCCTCAGCGCCGTCGGTCACGTGACGAATCCGCAGTCGACCGTGGCCCGATCGACGGTCGCCGACGATGCCCTCGACCTCGTTCATGCGCATCTGCAGGCAGGGCTGAAGCGCTTGAACAAACCGCACATGACCCGGCACGGACAGATCGTCTACCCGCTCGGCGTGCAGCCCGCGCCGATCAGCGCTGACGCGATCAGCGCCATCGTGAGCGGCCCGGTCATCCCCCAGTCGGTTCAGGGGCTGATCCTGACCGTGGCCTTCGAGCGCGCAACCGATGAACAGGCCCGGGCGGCGTTGCAGATCTTCCTCTCCCAGATGGAGCCGATCATCGAATCGGCGCTCGCGGCAACCGGCCGCGGCGATCGCGTGCAGGTCGCCGAGCGCCTTCTCGAGCCCGACTTTCAGCGCTACCCCGAGCTGGCCGAACACTCCCGCGAAGTCGCGGCACTCGCGCAACGATTCGCGCTCGCGCTGGAGCTGCCGTCGACGCAGGTCGAGACGGTTCACATCGCCGCGCTGGTTCACGACGTCGGTCTGCGCCTGCTCGACTACGAGCGGATGTACAGCCGCGCGAACCTGACTGCCGAGGAGATGCGTGGGCTTGCCGAGCATCCCGTTGTCGGCGCGGCCCTGGTCGAGCCCGTCCTGGGACAGGACGTCGCCCACGCCGTCCTCCGCCATCACGAGCGCGCCGACGGCAAGGGCTACCCGAGCCGCCTGGCCGGGTCGCAGATCCCCCTTCCCGCGCGCATCGTTCAGATCGTCGATGCCTGGGTGGCCATGACCTCCCATCAGCCGTATCAGCCTGCCATTCCAAGAGATAAGGCCATCGCCCGGATGCGGGAGAGCGCCGGGACGCAGTTCGACGCCGCGCTCGTGGAACGATTCCTGGCCGTGCTGCCGGACATCGTGCAGTAATCGGGTTACGAGGTTCCGGGGTTACGGAGGTTCCGGGGTGGAAAGAACCCGTTCTGCGCTGCCACCTCGCAACCCCGAAACCCCGAAACCCCGCAACCTTAGATCCCTCCCACCGTACAATCCCCGGACCTCGAATCGTCCAGAAGGAGACTCCTGTATGCGCCCACGCACCCTCTTTACGTTAGCCATTGCACTGTTCGCCGCGGTCTCGATGCAGGCCGCCGATCTCACCGTCGACGAGATCCTCGCCAAGAACGCCGAAGCCAAGGGGGGCATCGACAAGCTGCGCGCCCTCAACTCCATCCGTTTCACGGGGAAGATGACCCTCGGCGGCGGCATGGAAGCCCCGATCGTCATGTCCAAGAAGCGCCCCGAAATGATGCGCATGGACTTCACCGTCCAGGGCATGACCGGCAGCCAGGCCTACGACGGCACGGGCGGCTGGATGCTCATGCCCTTCATGGGTAAGAAAGACGCCGAGCCGATGTCCGGCGACATGCTCAAGGAAGTGAAGGACATGGCCGACTTCGACGGTCCGTTCATCGACTACGCGAAGAAGGGCTACAAGGTCGAGCTCCTCGGCAAGGGCGAAGTCGAAGGCACCGCCGCCTACAAGATCAAGATGAGCCGCGACGGTCAGGACACGGTCATCTACATCGACGCCGACTCGTTCCTCGACATCAAGGCCGAAGCGAAGCGAAAGATGCAGGGGCAGGAAGTCGAGGGTGAGACCACCTACGGCAACTACCAGGAGTTCGGTGGACTGCTCTTCCCGATGTCGATCGAGATGAAGGCCAAGGGCATGCCCGCCGGCCAGACCATCACCATCGAAAAGGTCGAGCTCAACCCGGCCATCGCCGACGACACGTTCAAGATGCCGAAGAAGGCCGAAGCGGCCACGCCGCCGGCCAAGTAAGACAGTAGGCGGTAGGCAGTAGGCGGTAGGCAGGGGAAAACCAAAACCCCCGCCACCGCCTTTTTCATACCTTCTGCTTTCTGCCTTCTGCCTTCTGCCTTCCCCACAAGGAGCACCATGCGCAAGCACTACATCGCACTACTCACGGCAATCGCCCTCCCCCTCCTCGCCGCCGACGAAGACATCAAGCTCGACTCCTCCACACTCGGTGGATTGCGCGCGCGGTCCATCGGGCCGGCGGTCATGGGCGGGCGTATCGCGGCGATGGATGGTCATGCAACCGCGGATGCGCCGGTCACGGTTTACGTCGGCGCGGCCGGCGGCGGCATCTGGAAGTCGACCGACGGCGGCACGTCCTTCAAGCCGGTCTTCGAAGAGCACATCCAGTCCATCGGCGCCATCGCCATCGATCATGCGAATCCGCAGACCGTCTGGGCAAGTACCGGCGAGTCGTGGGTCCGCAACAGCGTGTCCGTCGGCAACGGCGTCTACAAGACCACCGACGGCGGCGCGACCTGGACCAGCGTCGGCCTCACCGACACCGAGCACATCGCCCGCATCGCCGTGCATCCGAAAAAGTCGGACACGGTTTACGTCTGCGCGACCGGCCATGCCTGGGACGCGAATGAAGAGCGGGGCGTCTTCCGCACTACCGACGGTGGAAAGACCTGGAAAAAAGTCCTCTACGTCGACAAGGACACCGGCTGCGCGGACATCAGCCAGGATCCGGGCGATCCGAACATCCTCTACGCCGGCATGTGGCAGTTCCGCCGGCGCGCCGACAACTTCAACTCCGGCGGTCCGGGCAGCGCGCTGTATCGCACGAAGGACGGCGGCGAAACCTGGGAGAAACTGAACGCTAATGCGGCAAGCGGCCTGCCCAAGGGACCGCTCGGCCGCATTGCCGTCGCGGTCGCGCCGTCACGTCCGAGCACGCTGTACGCGGTCGTCGAAGCAAAGAAGACCGCCCTCTATCGCAGCGACGATCTCGGCGAGCACTGGCGCGAGATGAACGACTCGTTCAACATCCAGGTCCGCCCCTTCTACTTCGCGTACGTCGTCGTCGATCCCTCGAATCACGAGCGGGTCTACAAGCCCGGCTACAACCTCACCTTCAGCGATGACGGCGGCAAGACCTTCATGCAGTCGGCCTTCAGCAGCGGCGTGCATCCCGATCATCACGCCCTCTGGATCAACCCGCGGAACACGAACGAGCTCTTCGTCGGCACGGACGGCGGCGTCTATCAATCGTTCGACAAGGCCCAGCGCTGGCGGTTCCTGAACGTGCTGCCGGTCTCGCAGTTCTACCACGTGAATTTCGACCTCGACGTGCCATACAACGTCTACGGCGGCCTGCAGGACAACGGCACGTGGATGGGACCCTCACAGGCGCCGGGTGGCGTCTCGAACCATGACTGGAAGGCCATCGGCAGCGGCGACGGATTCGCCGTCACCACCGATCCCACCGAGCCGGACATCGTCTATCTCGAATCGCAGGGCGGCCGCATCGTCCGCTATCGCCGCTCCACAGGCGAGGCCAAGGAAATCTATCCGTACGCCACGCAGGACGAATCGAAGCTCCGCTTCAACTGGAACACGCCGATCTACGCCAGCCCCACGCAGAAGGGAACGATCTACATCGGCTCGCAGTTCCTGATGCGCTCGCGCGATCGCGGCGAGTCGTGGGAGCGCATTTCCGGCGACCTCACCACGAACGACAAGAGCGGGCAGAAGCAGCTCGAGTCGGGCGGTCTCACGGTCGACAACTCCAGCGCGGAGAACTACACGACCATCATCACCATCTCCGAGTCGATCAAAAACGCGAACGTGATCTGGGTCGGCACCGACGACGGGAACGTGCAGCTGACGAAGGACGGCGGGAAGAGCTGGACGAACGTCGGCGGCAACGTGCCCGGTCTGCCGAAGCGCACCTGGGTCTCGCGTGTCGAGGCCGGCCACTTCGATGAGAACGTCGCTTACGCAACGTTCGACGGTCATCGCACCGGCGACATGAAGACCTACGTCTATCGCACGCGCGACGCCGGCAAGAGCTGGGAAGCGCTGGCCACCGCGGACCTCAAGGGTTACGCGCAGGTCATCCGCGAAGACCTGATCAACCCCAACCTCCTCTTCCTCGGCACGGAAATGGGTCTCTACATGTCCCTCGATGCCGGGAAGAACTGGGCGCAGTTCAAGGAGAACTTCCCTCCCGCGCCCGTTTACGACATCGCTCTTCATCCACGGGATGGAGATGCGGTCATCGGCACGCACGGCCGCGGGATTTACATCATCGACGACCTCTCCCCGCTGCGCGCGCTCACGCCCGATCAGCTGGCGAAGGATGTGGTCATGCTTCCTTCGCGTCCGTCGCTGCTGGGTATCCCGGCGTACGGTGGCCGCATGGAAGGAGACGACCTGTACTCGGCCGGGGAGGTCGCAGACGTCGCGTCGATCACCTACTACCTGAAGAAGCGCCACATCGTCGGCGACTCGAAGGTGGAGATTTACGATCCGTCCGGAAAGCTCATCTCGACGATTCCGGCCGGCAAGCGCCGCGGGATCAATCGCGTCGACTGGCCGATGCGGGCGAAGGCCCCGAAGATGCCTGCCGGCAGCTCGATCGTCTTCTCCGGCGGCGCGTTCTACGGCCCGCGGGCGCAGCAGGGCGAATACACCGTGAAGCTGATCAAAGGCAAGGAAACCTACACCTCGAAGATCACGCTCGCGCCCGATCCGCGCGCGACGTACACAGCGGAAGAGCGCGGCCTGCAGCAGAAAACCGTGCGGCGTCTGTACGACATGCTGGCCGACTTCACGTTCCTCACCGAGCGGGTGAAGTCGCTGCGCGATCAGGCCAACGCCCGCGCCGAAAAACTCTCCGGCGCGGAGAAGAAAAAGGTCGCGGCCTTCGCCTCGAAGATGGACGAACAGTACAAAACCCTGGTGGCCACTCGCGAAGGCGGATGGCTGTCCGGCGAAGAGCAGCTCCGCGAACAGATCGGCGCGCTGTACGGCGCGATCAACAGCTTCGACGGCCCGCCGACGGACTCGCAGATCGCCGAGACCGAGCGCGTCGCCGGCGAGCTGGCGAAGAAGATCACCTGGTTCGATTCGACCTCGAAAGAGCTCGCCGAGATCAACCGCACCCTCGCTTCGAAGAAACTCGAAACGCTGACCGTCCTGGCGCGTGAAGAGTGGGAAAAGAAAGAGAGCGGCGTGATCGGCGGAACGACGAAGAATCAGTTTCGCGCGATCGTCGCGCGCCCGATGACGTTCTAGTTCGTGTAGTGTGGGCCTCCGGCCTACCTTTCCAAGGGTAGGCCCGGAGGCCCACACTACACCGTATGCGGTTTGTCGTTTTCACCTCCCTCCTCCTCTGCGCCTGCACCACCGCGCGCGTGCCGCGCGTCGAAGACCTCTCCCTCGACGAAAAGGTCGGGCAGATGTTCGTGTACGCGGCGCATGCGACGTTCATGAACGAGGAGTCGGCGGGGTTTCGCCAGTTGCAGCGGCAGGTGCGCGACAACAAGGTCGGGGGGATCATCTGGTACGTCTCGGATGTCTACGAGACGGCCTTCCTCACGCGGAAACTGCAGGACGCGGCGCGGATACCGCTGCTGATCAGTGCGGATCTCGAGGCCGGCGTGGGCATGCGCTTCAGCGACACCACCTACTGGCCGCCGGCCATGGCTGTGGCGGCGACGGGTGATCCCGCGTTCGCCGAACAGACCGGAAAGATCGCCGCCGCCTCCAGTCAGCTCATCGGCGTCAACCACATCCTCGCGCCGGTCGCGGACGTGAACATCAATCCCGACAATCCGGTGATCAACACCCGCAGCTTCGGCGAGGATCCGGAAACCGTCGGCCGCTTCGTTGCTGCATTCGTGAAGGGCGTGCAATCGGAGCCGGTGCTGGCGACAGCGAAACACTTCCCCGGCCACGGCGACACGAAGACCGACACCCATCGCTCCCTTCCTGTCTTCGACGTCGATCGGGCCCGCCTCGATCGGATCGAACTGGTTCCCTTCCGCGCCGCCATCGAAGTCGGTGTGGCGTCGGTCATGACCAGCCACCTGTCCATCCGCTCGCTCGATCCCACGCCCGCTCCGGTTCGCCGGCATGACGAATCGTCCGACGAGAATCCGTACACGAAAGACGAGACCGAGACGACCCAGGGCGGAACGATTCCCGTCTCCCTTTCGCGGCCGGTGATCGAAGGCCTGCTACGCAAAGACCTCGGCTTCGAAGGCATCGTCATCGGCGACGCGTTCGACATGGGCGGCCTCGTCGCCCACTTCGACGCCGGCGAAGCAGCGATCCGCGCGATCGAAGCAGGCACGGACATGATCCTGAAATCGGCGAACACCGATGCCGCGATCGCCGCGGTGAAAGAAGCGGTCCGCGGCGGACGCCTCTCCGAAGCGCGCATCGATCAGTCGGTGAAGCGGATTCTCGATGCGAAGAGCCGCGTGCGGACGCACGTCGCAACCGACGAGGAAATCTTCCGCGGTGTCGACACCGCCGAACATCGCAAGGCCGCGGCGAACATCGCCGGCCGGGCCATCACCCTTCTTCGCGAAGAAGACGGCGCCCTTCCCCTGAAGCCGGACGCGCGAACGATCATCGTCTCGGTCAGCGACTTCCCCGAGACCATCAATCCCGTCGGCGGCGTGGAGCGCGAAGTGCGGCGGCGGTTGAAATCGTACGCACCGGCGTTTCTCATCGACTCGCGATCGCGCGACGATGAAATGACAGTGATTGCCGACGCGGCGAAGCAAGCCGATGTAGTCATCCTGGCCCTGGCCATTCGCGCGGTCTCCGGCGCGGGTCACATGAAGCTGCCCGATGCGGCGAAGCATCTCGTCGGAACGCTCCCATCAAACGTAAAGATCGTTGCCGTCGCTTTCGGATCGCCGTACGTGCTCCGCGATCTGCCATCGCTCCGCACGTACCTTTGCGCGTACGGCACGCAACCGGTCCTGCAACGCGCGGCGGTCGAAGCGTTGTTCGGCGAGCGTCCCATCACTGGCAAATTGCCGGTCTCCATTCCCGGGCTGCATGCGAGGGGAGAAGGGCTCACGAAATGAAACCGCCGCAAAGAACGGTGTTGACCGGCGGCAGCGAACAACCTACCTTGGCCTGACCAACGGACCTTTCCACGGAAACAACTCGGCAGCGAAGGAGACCTCATGCGTCACCTCACCCGGTGGATTCTCGTGTCCCTGGCAGTTTTCCTCGGCGTCACTCCCCTTCTCGCCCAGACGGTTACCGGCACGATGAACGGCACCATCGTCGACTCGTCCGGCGCGGCTCTGCCCGGCGTCACCGTCACCATCCGCAACGCGGAGACGGGACTCGAGCGCATCGTCGTCACCGACAGCGCGGGCTTCTTCAACGCGCCCTTCCTCCCCATCGGCCGCTACAACGTCGAAGCGCAGCTCGGTGGATTCGGAATGCAGACGCGGCAGAACGTGCGCGTCGATCTGAATCAGACAGTCGTGCAGGACTTCATCCTCGGCATGGCCCTCGCCGAGAGCGTGACCGTCACCGCCGACGCGCCGCGTATCAACGTGGCCGACGGCGAGATCAAGCAGACCCTGCGCGCCGAAGAGATCATGAACATCCCCTCGCGCGACCAGACCAGCTTCCTCGGGCTCGCGGCAACGCTGGCCGGTTATCAGGAAACGAATCCGGGTGCGGGCATGGACAACCCCACGCTCTCGGTCGGCTCATCGGCGAACTTCAACGGCGCCGGAACGCGCGGCACGACCTTCCAGATCAACGGCGTGAACAACGACGACTCCTCGGAAAACCAGCATCGCCAGGGCGTGGCGCTGGCGACGATCAAGTCCTTCCAGGTCCTGAGCAACAGCTACAGCGCGGAGTTCGGTCGCGGCTACGGCGCGGTGGTGCTCGTGCAGACCATGTCCGGCACGAACCAGGTCGCCGGCGAGGTTTACGGCTACGCGCAGGACGGCCAGTGGAACGAAAAGAACTTCTTCGCGCGGACCCAGCCGAAGCCGGAGAACTACCGCCGCCAGTTCGGCGCGACCGGCGGCTTCCCGATCATGCGGGACAAGCTCTTCGCGTTCGTCAACTACGACTCCACGCAGTTCAAAGGCAACACCTTCGTGTCGCGGCCGCTCATTCTCGCGAGCGACATGTCCCTGCCCCGCCTGACTCTCGGCAATGACACGCCGGCGAACCGCGCGTTCCAGGACGCGATCCTGGCGCGCTTCCCGACCGGACTCACGCCGAACAACCCGGCCCTCTCCAACCGCGCCTACCAGTACCCGCAGTTCGCTGACAATCCCGACAAGGACTGGTCGGCGCGCGTCGACTGGAACATCAGCAACAGCAACATCGTCTACGGCCGCTACCAGCGGAGCGGTCAGATCCGCGAGAACCAGGAACTGATCATCGGAGAGCAGACCCTCCAGGACAACGATCAGTCGAACTTCGGTCTGACCTGGACGAACGTGCTCAGCTCGAACACGGTCCAGGAAGTGCGCCTCGGCATCGGTGAGCGCAGCACCAACGTGAACATTCTGGCCGGCAACGACACACCGATCGTGCGCTGGGCAGCGGTCACACCCGGACACATCATCGGCAACGCCGGCGCCTATCCCATCAACCGCGACCAGACCGACAAGCAGTTCGTCTACAACATCTCCAGCGCGCGATGGGCCGGGCACACGCTGAAACTGGGCACGGACATCCGCCGCTCCACGCTCGACGATCGCGCCTCGAACAACAATCGCGGCTTCTGGAACTTCACCGCGGCCTGCGGCGGCGTGACCTACGCGAGCGGACTGCACGCCTTCATGGCCGGATGCGTGGCCACGTACCAGAAGAGCATCGGCCCCGACTTTCTCGAAAATGAATTGAACGAGCTCAACGCCTACGTGCAGGACGACTGGCGTCCGTTCAACAACCTCACTCTAAATCTCGGCGTGCGCTACGAGCGCGTCGCCGCGCCGGAGGAAAGAGAGAATCGGATCGACTACTTCTTCGACGACAGCCAGTACATCGATCCGCGACTCGGCTTCGCCTACACGCCGAACTGGGACAACAACCGCTTCCTCCGCGCGCTGACCGGCGGCAACGGACGCTTCTCCATCCGCGGCGGATACGGCGTCTCTCACGGGCGGGTGTTCCAGTCGATCTTCTCGCAGGGCGGCGCAAACGTTCGCTACAACCCGCCCGACGCGATCTCTCTCAGCATTCCCAGCTCCACCAACATCGCCGATCCGACGAACGGCTTCGTGTTCGTTCCGGGACAGCCGCTGACCACGCGCGTTGCGCTCACCACGATCGATCCCGATCTGGTGATGCCGGAGACGCGGCAGTGGAACCTCACCTTCGAGCGGCAGATCTTCAATCAGGCCCGCGTGCGAGCCAGCTACATCGGAACGCTGGGCAAGAATCTCCTGCAGTACCGCTTCGAGAATCTGCCGCTCCGTCCGGATGCGCCGGGCTCGCAGTACGTGGTCGCCGCGGACTGGCGTTGCGCCGGCACCGGCACACCCGGCCAGGCGGTAAACGCGACCTGTCCCGTGGCCGTGCCGATCGCGCCGAACGAGATCAGCCTGCGCATTCCTCGCACGAACGAGCGGCGTCCCGACGCGCGCTACACGACGAACCTCGTGGTCGACAACATCGCCGACAGCTCGTACCACGGCGGTCAGTTCGAGTTCGAGACGGGCCTGGTCCGCAATTTCACCGGCCGCATGTCCTACACGTTCAGCAAAGCGATGGACAGCGGTTCCGAGGCTACGGCTTCGGGGACCGGGGACATCAATATCTTTCCGCCGGAGTACGAGGACTACAAACGGGGGCTTTCCCGCTTCGACACCCGCCATCGCTTCGTCGGAACGGCCAGTTACCACCTGCCGTTCTTCCGCGACCAGAAGGACTGGAAGGGCCTGCTGTTCGGCGGCTGGCAGGTATCGTCGGTCATCCGGCTCTCGTCGGGCACGCCCTTCACGATCATCGACACGGGTGCGGTCGACATCGACTTCGATGGTGTCGCCAATCAGCGGCCGGTCGCCGTCACGCCCGACGCGAACGGCGGATGGCACGTCAACTATCCCGGCGACGCGACGAAGAAGCTGAACACGAGCAAGTTCCGCCGCGCCACGGCGAGCGACGGCCTCGACGATCTGGTGGGCCGCAACACCTACTTCACCGACGGGCGCGAGCAGGTGGACATGGGCATCTACAAGACCTTCCACATGCTTCAGAACTCGGTGGTGGTCCGCCTGGACATGTTCAACGTCTTCGATCACGTGACCTTCGGCGTGCCGGTCAACGACTTCGCCAACGCGAACTTCGGCCGCATCCTCGGCGCGCACCCGGACTACATTCCCCGGACGTATCAGATCGGGATCCGGCTGCTGTACTAAGTACGGCGAGCGTCTCGCTCGCGCCGCGCGGGGCATCCTGCCCCGCGCTTCGGCGCCGGGCGGGACGCCCGGCGCTGAGCGGCCGGGACGGCCACCGTACGAATGACCATCACTCCCTCCCTCCTTTCGAACCTGCGCGGGCTGCCCCGGCCCGCGTGGGTTCTGTTCGGAGGGACGTTCGTCAATCGCTTCGGCACCTTCGTGATGCCGTTCCTGGCGATTTACGTCACGCGGCTGAAGTTCTCGGCAACGCAGGCCGGCCTGGCCATCAGCCTCTACGGCGCCGGAACGATCCTCGCGTCCATGCTCGGCGGCCATCTCGCCGATCGGATCGGTCGGCGGCACACCATAGCGTTGTCGATGCTCGGCAGCGCGGCGGCGATGATGGCGCTGTCGCAGGCGCGCTCGTTTCCTGCCATCGTCACCTGCGCGTTTTTCGTCGGCCTTGCCGGAGAGCTTTACCGTCCAGCCGCTTCCGCCCTCCTCGGTGATCTGGTTACGCCCGAACAGCGCGTCGTGGCGTTCGGCATGTACCGCTTCGCGATCAATCTCGGCTTCGCGATCGGCCCGGCCACCGCTGGCTTTCTCGCGGACCGATCCTTCTTCTGGCTCTTCGCGGTCGATGCCGCGACGTCCCTTGCGTACGGTGTGGTCGCGCTCTTCGCGTTGCCGCACGGAGTGCGCTCCTCGGCCTCGCAGGAAAAGACGGGCGAGGCATTGGCCGTGGCGCTGCGGGATCGCGCGTTCGTCCTTTTTCTCATCGCGACTTTTTTCCTGACCTGGGTTGAATTTCAGGTCACCTCGACTGTCCCGCTTTACATCCAGAGCCTCGGCCACTCCGCCGCCACGTACGGCATGCTCATGTCGCTCAACGGCGTAATCATCGTGACTCTCGAGCTTGTGCTGATTGCGTGGACGCAGCGCTTCCCGGCGCAAACGATGATCGCCGTCGGCTACGCGCTCACCGGCATCGGGTTCTCGCTGATGGCCGTCGCGCACGGCGTTCCGATGCTGGCGATGACCGTGGTGATCTGGACGCTCGGCGAGATGATCTACGCGCCGGTGACCGGGGCGTACGTCACGACGCTCGCGCCCGAGCGCTATCGCGGCCGCTACATGGGCCTGTGGCACCTGATGTGGTCGATGGGCCTGCTCATCGGACCGGCGACCGGGACGATGCTGCTCGAATACAACCCCAACGTGCTGTGGGGCGCATGTCTGGTGATGGGATTGCTGGCGGCCGGGCTCGCGCTGTTGAAGCCGAGACCGGCGGTACAATCTTCGCCATGATCCGGAAGCTCTCCCTCCTCCTCGCGCTTCTCCTCGCCACATTCGCATCCGCCGGTACACGCACGCTCGACGGCACGCGCATCGCCAATGGCGCGACTGTCGGCGGCATCGTCACCGCCGTAAATGGCAATCTCATTCATCTCGCCGGCGGAGCGATCACCATCGACGCGACCGGCGCGAAGGCCAACGGGACCGTCGAGCCGGGGATGATCGTCCTGGCCACGCTGGACAGCTCCGACGTCGCGGCGAACGCACCTCTCCGCGCGACGTCGATCACGGTCTCGCCGCTTCCGGACGGCACGCTCTTCGGAGCCGTACAGAGCGTCGACACGGCGAACAGCACGTTCACCATTCTCGGTCGCACGATCCGCGTTACATCCGACACGAGCTTCGGCGGCATGCACAAGAGCCGCGACAGCGAGCGGCCGAGCCTCGCCGACATCCTTCCGAATCAACTCGTCACCGTCACCGTCGATGCGGTCAACGGCCAGCTCGTGGCCACCAACGTCCTCCTGCTCGCGCCGGCGCTCCCGGAGATTCATTCGACGAGAGGAACGGTGAAGACCATCGGCACCGACTCGTGGGTCATCGAGCGCGAGCGCGGCGACGAGATCACCGTGGTCATCGACGCGCAGACGAAGATCGTTGGATCGCCGAAAGCCGGCGACACCGTCGAGCTGCTCTACCGCGTCGACTCCTCGAACACCTTCGTGGCCATCTCCATCATCAAGTTCACCCCGCCCAAGCTGCCGACGATCGACATCTTCCGCTTCTCCGGCGTCGTCGAGTCGATCGAATCGTCTGCCTGGGTCGTGGCGAAGGACGAAGGCAGCGAGAAGGTCAAACTGGTGATCGATCGAAACTCGCAGATCGACCCAGGCATCAGGACCGGCGACAAGGTGGAAGTGCTCGCGCAGCGCAACAAAGACGGCAGCGTCACCGCGCTGGTGATCGTGAGGCGTCTTTTCTAAGACGGCACGATCCAGCCTTCGACGACCTTCCCCTCAAACCCGAAAAACTCGCGAATGACCGCCGGCCGCATCACCTCGGCCGGCGTCGCGTCGAGCGCGAGCGCGCCGTTCTGCATCACGAGCATGCGGTCGCTGCGCGCCGACGCCCAGTTCAGATCGTGCGCCGCGAAGACGACAGTGCAGCCCGTGCGATCGACGACGTCGCGCAGCAGCGCTGAGAACTGCTGCACGTGGGAGAGATCGAGCGCGGCCAGCGGCTCATCGAGCAGGATCAGTTTCGGCGTTCCGGCCAGCACGCGCGCGAGAAACACACGCTTCCGCTCGCCGCCGCTCATCTCATCGAGATAGCGATCGGCGAGATGCGCGGCATCGCAGAGCTCGAGTGCGCGCCGCGCTTCATCGAAGTCGCTCGCCGTTTCCCACGCAAAGCGTCCGAGGTAGGGCGCGCGGCCGGAGACGACGACGTCGAGCGCGCGCATCGTAAATGCTGGATCGGGATCCTGCGGCAGGTAGCCCACGCGCCGCGCGTACTCCTTGCCGTTCCATTGCGCGAGCGGTTTCGCTTCGAACAGAACTACGCCTGTCTGCGGCGCGAGGACTCTCGCCGCGATCTTCAGCAAAGTCGATTTACCGGAGCCGTTCGGACCGGTGAGCGCGACGAGTTGTCCCTCGCCGATTCGCAGCGACACGTCGCGCACCGCGTTCGTGCCGGCATACGAATACGTCGCGCCGCGAAGCTCGAGCATCAGCGCGCTCTCCGCAACAACGACAGAAAGAACGGGACCCCCAGGATCGCTGTGAATGCGCCGATCGGGAGCTCGATCGAGGTGACCGCGGTGCGCGACACGACGTCGGCGAAGACGACCAGCGCCGCGCCGCCGAGCGCTGTGAGCGGGAGGAGAAAGCGGAAGTCGCGATGCCAGATCAGGCGGATCAGATGGGGAACGAGCAGGCCGACGAAACCGATGATGCCGCTGACGGCGACCGCGGCACCGGTGATGATCGACGCCGCGCCGAAGCCGATCAGCTTCACCCGCTCGACATCCACGCCGCGCGATTTCGCATCCTCTTCACCGAAGGCGAGCAGGCGCAGATCGTTCGCGTAAAACGCGAGCGCGGCCATCGTGACGATCAGCAGCGACGCGATCACCGCGACGTTCGGCCAGCTCGCGCCGAAGAGCGTTCCCATCATCCAGCGCAAGCGCCGCGGTGAGATCGGCCTGCGGCGAGAGGGCGAAGGAAATGAGGATGATCGCGGAGAAGAACGCGTTGAGCACCAGTCCGGAAATCAGCAGCCGCGTCGGATCGGTGTGATCGCGGCGACGCGCGAGCGCGAAGACAGCCGCGGTTGCGCCGATCGCCCCCACGAACGCGACCAGTTGCACGGCACCGGGAACGCGCCCGAATCCCAACGCCGTCGACACCGCCGCGCCGCAGGCCGCACCGCCGGAGACGCCGAGGATGAATGGGTCCGCGAGTGGGTTCCGCAGCAGGGTTTGAAAGGTCAGACCCGCGACGGCCAGCGTCGCGCCGATGACCGCGGCGAGCAGCACGCGCGGCAGGCGGATGCGCATCACGATCGTGCGCGCGGTCTCATCGTCCCAGTCGATGCGCGTCGAGCCGAAGGCCACGGCGATGGCAATTGCCAGCAGCAGGACGAGAGTCAGGAGAAGGATCGCGCGCGTCATTCCGCGCGGTCGAGTATCGCATTCAGCGCCCGGGCCGCCTCGGCAACCCGCGGACCCGGCCGCTGAAAGATGTCCTGATCGACGGCTTCGATTCGCGGGCGGATGCCTGGCGCGCGCGCGAGCAGCGCGTCGACCTGCTCCGGCGTGACCGCGCCTCGGGGATAAAGAATCAGATCGGGCGGATTCGCGACCAGCGATTCCAGCGAGTACTGCGGCCAGCCGCTGACCTCGACCGCGTTCTGCGCCCCCGTGTGCGTGAAGAGATCGTCGATGAATGTGTTGCGGCCGGCGACGTACAGCGGATCGGTCCAGACGGCGAACAGCACGCGCAGGGATTTCGCACGCGTTCGTTTCTCCGAATCGAGGTAGCGCTCCAGCACGGGAATCGCGGTGTTGGTTCGATACCCGTTCGTCTTCTGCCCGAGCATGCGCATGGCCGGCGCGATTTCAGCGAGACGGTCGGTCTTCACCAGCATCAGCGGGACATTCACCGCCTTCAGCGCCTGGGCGAGATTCGGATGATTCCCTTCCGTCGAAGCGATCACCAGGTCGGGCTTCAGCGCGGCGATCTTCTCGATGTCCGGCTGCATCGCGCCGACTTTCGGCAGCCGTTGCGCGGCCGGCGGGAAATTCGAAGCGTCGTCGGTCCCGACGAGATTCTTCTCCGCGCCGACGGCGAACATCATCTCGGTGAGGTTCGGCGCGAGGCTGACCACGCGCACGGGACGCGCCGCGGGGGCGGGCGCTTCGGTCTTCTGACATCCGACCAGACAAACAAAAACCGCGGCCGAAGCCGCGGCTCGAATCCAGCGGATGCGGGAGCGGTTAGGACTCACCGCCCTCGTCGTCATCGAGATCGTTGGGGACGCCGAGGCGAGTGCAGGCGGCGGCGTACATCTGCTTGGAGGCGTTGATCGCGGACTGCAACTCGGCGATGCGGTCCTTGACCTTCGCCAGCTCTTCCTCGATCGAGTCCTTGAGATCGTTGATCTCCTGCTTGGTCACGCTGAGCGTGGTCTCGTAGAACTTTCGCTGCTGGTCTGTCAGAACGGGCATTGAGCACTCTCCAAAGCGATTTCTATCATGGCTGGAAGTCGATCGGCACGGTGAGCCACGACTTCACCCGCACGCCGTCCTTGGTGGCGGGCGCGAACGTGGAGCGGCGCATCGTTTCCTGGGCGGCCTCGTTCAGGCCCACGGCGCGATTCACTCCGCGAATCACGTCGACGCGCATCACCTGTCCGGTCTCCGACACGAGCACGTTCATCACCACCCGTCCGCCGATTTTCTGAATGCGCGCGACGGGCGGATACGGAACGGTGCCGCGACGGGTGATGCGCGGTGGAGTGAGCCCTTCCGTTCCCGCGGGAACGAGGTCGCCTTCGCGGGCCCGGGCGGCGGCCGGCGCGGCTTGCTGCGGGGCGGGGGCCGGAGCGGTGACTTGCGGCGCCGGTTCCTGGGTCTGGGTGACGGGAGCGGGCGTGGGACGGGTCTCGACCGGCGCGGGAGCTTCCTGCTGCGGCGTGGGACGGTTGTCCGCCACCGGAACCGGAGCGGGACGCGCCGGCGCGGTCGTCGCGGTCGCACCCTGTTGTTGCGCCTGTTGCCGGGCGAGCGCTTCGAGTCGCGCGCGTTCCGCGGCAATGCGCTTCTGCACTTCGGCATCGACGGCCGACGGATCGAGGGCCGTACCGGTCGTACCGGTGGTCAGTGTCGTATCGGTGGACAGCGGAATGACAGTGGATGTTGCCGGAGCGCCGGTCGTTGCGCTCGTTGCCGTGGCGACCGGCGTCGTGGCTGCCGGCGTGTCGGATTTCTTGTTCATCACCACGACCGCGCCGGCGATTCCCGCCAGGAGCAGAACGACGCCGATGGCGATGAGCGGCATCGCCGAGCCCTTCTTCGCGGCCGGCGGATGCTGTTCCCACGGCTCCGGCGTCGCTACGGGCGCGGGCACGGCCATCGCCGGTGCTGACGCGACGGCGGCAACGGCCGGGATAATCGTGGCGGGCTTCGCGGGCGTCACGACCGGCGGTGGCGGCAGGTGGGACGGCTCCGGCTCGGGCGCCATCATCGGCTCGGTCGTGGACATGCGGTGCATGTAGATCGCGAGGTCCGCGCTGGTCGGTGTCGGCTTGAAGCTGTAGAGGATGGCGTCGATGTCGCGAGCCATCTCCCCGGCGGTCTGATAGCGATTGGCCGGATCTTTCTGCAGCGCCTTGAGCACGACCCGATCGATGTCTTGCGGTGACCTCGTCGTTCAACTGCGAAGGCGGCTGCGACCCGCGCTTCGCGGACCTGCTCGAGGATCGACAGCTCGTTGTCGCCGGTGAAGAGCTTGCGGCCGGTGAGCATCTCGAAGAGCACCGTCGCCAGCGAGAAGATGTCCGAGCGCGGTCGATCGAGCGGCCCCAGGCCTGCTCGGGCGACATGTACTGCAGCTTGCCCTTGAGCGCGCCGGCCTGCGTGTGCGAAGCCTTCGACGCTGCCTTGGCGATGCCGAAGTCGCAGAGCTTGATGTCGCCTTCCTGCGAGATCAGCACGTTCTGCGGCGAGACGTCGCGATGAACGAGGCCCATCTCCTTGTCTTCGAAGTCGCGCTTGCGGTGCGCGTAGTCGAGCGCGGAGGCGATCTTCGAGGCGATGAACAGCGCGAGCTGCGGCTGCATCGGCTGTCCGCGCTCCTCGCCGCGGCGGAGGATGGCTTTCAGATCGTAGCCATCGATGTACTCCATGGCGATGTAGTAGGAGTTCTGGATCTTGCCGAGGTCGTAGATGTGGATGATGTTGTTGTGGTTGAGCTGCGCGGCCAGCTTGGCCTCATCGACGAACATCTCGATGAAGTCCTGGTTGTCCGACAGATGGGGAAGGATCTTCTTGATGGCGACCGTCTTCTGGAATCCTTCGACGCCGCGCATCCGCGCCTTCCAGACCTCGGCCATGCCGCCCGTGGCGATCTTCTCGATCATCACGTACTGGCCGAACTTCACGCCGTCCGTGACTTCCTCTTCCTCGACGCGCGGTGCTTCCGGCGTTGCGAAGACGGGCTGCGACACCGGCACGCGGTCGGCGACGTAAGCCTTCATCCGCTCGGTGTTGAACTTCGGCGCCGGTGCGGGCGCGGGCGGAGGCTCGGGAGGAGCGACCGGCGTGGCAGGACGCGATCCCGCCGTTCCGGCCGCGGCGTTCTTGCGCGCCGATTTCTCGAGACCGGAAAGCGTGTCGTGCAGACGCTTGTCGAGATCCGACGTGCCGGTGCCGGGCATCGTGCGCGGCTTCGTCTGCGGACCCGATTGAGGCTGTGCTGGTGCTGCCGGCGGTGCCGGTGTTCCCGCGGCCGGCGTTGAAGGCTGCGCGGCGGCCGGATCTTTCCGCCGCGGGAGGTTCATGCCCGCGAGCGTGTCGGCGAGCATCTTGTCGACGTCGCCGGTCGACTGCCGCGAGGCGGTGGGCTTCTTGGCCGGCTTATCTTCCTCGAGCACGTCTCCGAAGATGTCGTTCGAGGTCAGGCCGGCAGGCGCGTCCGAGCTCGGATGCACCGTGAAGTCTTCGAACGGCGGAAGCTCGCCGCGGATGCCGAGCATCTGCTGGACCTTGCCGAGAAACTCGTGCTCGGAGTATGGCTTGGGAAGGATGTCCGATGCGCCGACGCGCTGCGCGTCCTGCTTGGGACTCTTGCCGTTGTAGCCGGAGACGGTCAGCAGGATGGGTGTCTCCTGCAGAGGCTTGCGGCCGCGGATCGCGCGAATCAGCTCGGTGGTGCTGATTTTCGGGACGACCGAGGAGAGCACGATCAGGCGCGGCTCGGCTTCGAGGGCCTTCATCGCCTCCTCGCCGTCGCGGGCAAAGGTGGTGGTGAATGGCTGCCCCGCGAGCGCCTGCTTCACGCGATCGGTGTAGCGCGGCTCGTACTCGACAACAAGAATGTTTTCAGACATGTACGTGAGGGCCCATCGGTTTTCGGGAATGAGGCTGTGATTTTGGCACAAGCCCGTAGGACTTGCTACCGCCTCCGCCCGCCCGGTTGCGGGGTTACGGGGGTTTCGGGGTTCGAGAGAGCTCGGTTCTCCCCCGAAAC
The DNA here is from genome assembly GCA_963822445.1 of uncultured Acidobacteriota bacterium. Classification (GTDB taxonomy): domain Bacteria; phylum Acidobacteriota; class Thermoanaerobaculia; order Gp7-AA8; family Gp7-AA8; genus QHVT01. The sequence goes on from CAWGHO010000001.1 coordinate 1,295,983, forward strand.
CTCGTAACCCCGTGACCTCGCAACCCGTCAGCTGGCGAGGAACGCCGCTATGGCGATGATCGCCGGGCTGATCCCGGTGAGGACCAGCGTCCCGAACCCCCGCGCCGCCGAGAACCGGTTCGCCTCGGCCACGGTGTTGCTGGCCACGACGAAGTACCAGATCAGCATCGTCAGCTCCAGGGCTCCGAAGATGACCGTGCCGATGCAGCCGGCGCCCATGGCCTCGGGCCTGAACGTCAGCTCGCCCGGGCCCACGCGCATCCGGTTCGCCATCGGGCCCGACCAGAGCAGCACCGCGGCCAGGCGATACGAGATCGCCCAGATGATCGGCGCGAGCCCCCAGGCCATGGCCGAGCGAACCTCGCGCGGCGTGCCGGTCCCTTCGAGCAGGCGGCTCACTCCATAGGCGATCCAGGAGAAGACATAAAACAAAAGGATGAAGACCGCGGCGACGGCGATGCAGATCCCGACCGCCAGCAGCCCGAAATGGACCGGCACCTTGCGCAGCCGGTCGAGCGACGAGCGATCGAAGTCGCCGAGAATCGCTGACACCGTCGCCAGTAGAACCAGGGGGATGATCATGCGGTCGCGCCCGGCGTCGAGAATCCGCCGCATGGTGATGCGCGGGCGGATCATGATCGTGGCGAGACTCTTGAGCGCACTCGGGCGGGCGGTCGGTTCGGCGGCGACGGCTTCCACTGGATTGTCGATACGGTACGCGACCGCCCGAGTTTCCGCGCGGGGAAAAAGACACCCGCGACTCTCTAAGGAGGTGAACCGACAAGGAGGCAATTCATGTCCGAGTACACCTATTACGGTGGGCAGAAGCTCTATCTCAACAAGAAGACCGACGAGTTCGTCACGCGCGCATTGCCCGAGGACCTCCGCGCCGGCGGCTTCGATGCACGCGAACAACTCTCGTCGCAGTCGAGCCGCGTCAAGACGTCCCCCGGTGAGCTCGAGGAAACCATGGCCGCGGCGCGCGAGGTCGCGCCGACGCACCATGCCTACACCGTCGACGAGACCAGCGAGGACTTCCTCCTCACCGATCGCATCCTGGTGAGATTCCGTGAAGTACTCCCTGACGCCGATGTAGCGGCGTTCGCCGGGCGCTACGGTCTCTTCATGAAGGAGAAGTACGGCGATCGCGACTACCTGTTCCAGGTGCTCACGGCGGCGGGCCGCAATCCGGTGAAGATCGTCGTCGACCTGAACGAAAACGCATCGGACATCGTCGAGATGGCTGAGAACGACGCGAACATGGTCGCCTCGACGTACGCGCGGCCCCTCCCCACCGATCCGTCCTTCAACGATCAGTGGCACCTGCACACAAACCGCTCCCATCCCGACTTCGACGCACGCTCGTCGTCGCTCTGCGTCAACGCCTGGGAACAGCTCGGACAGGGGAACATCCTCGGCACGGGCAATCCCGACGTCGTCATCGGCGTCACCGACGACGGCTGCCGTCTCGATCATGCCGACTTCAACTCGACCGGGAAGTTCGCGCAGTGGGGCTACTTCGTGGGCGAGCGTCTCGTGCGGCGCGACGACGGCGATGCCGAGCCGGAGAAGATGTATCAGAGCGGCTCGAATCACGGGACCTCGTGCGCGGGCGTGATCGCCGCTGAATCCGATACCGAGCTGACCGTCGGAGCCGCGCCGGGCTGCCGGCTGCTGCCGATCAAATGGGAATCGAGCGGGTCGAGTCTGTTCATCAGCGACTCGAAGCTGCTCACGGCCATCAACTTCATGGCCTCGCGTGTCGACATCGTTTCAAACTCCTGGGGCAGCCGGCCGACCACTCGTCGCAGCGCGTTCGTGACCGCGCGTATCCGGGCGCTCGCTGCGACCGGCGGACGCCGCGGCAAAGGAATCGTCTTCCTCTGGGCCGCGGGAAACGAAAACTGCCCGGTGGCTCACAGCGGAAACGTCGACGTGCCGTTCACGCACGGCTGGGCTTTCCAGGGCAACACACCGGTGTGGGTGGGCGTGGAGACCAGCCGCACGTTCGTGAACAACCTCGCCGGAATCGAGAACGTCATGATCGTTGCCGCGCTGGCAAGCACCGCGCGCAGAAGCCACTACTCGAACTACGGCACCGGTCTGACCCTGTGTGCGCCGACGAGCAATTCACACGCGTACGGCCGCGGCCCGGTGCGGGGTCTCGGCATCACCACGGCGAGCGGCGACACCACGCAGACCGTCACCTCACGTTTCGGCGGCACGTCGAGCGCGACGCCACTGGTGGCAGGCATCGCCGCGCTGGTCATCTCGGCCAATCCCGATCTCACGGCCGCGCAAGTGATCTCGATCCTCAAGCGCACGGCCGGAAAGGATCTCGACACGACGCCCTACGTGCGCACGCCGCCCGCGAACTTCGATCCGAATCCGAACTGGGACGTCTCGCCGATCGCGCCGTTCGTCGACCCCACCTTCGTCGACATCGGCGATCCCGATGGCACCTGGAGTCCCTGGTTCGGCCACGGACGCGCGGACGCGGGACGCGCCGTCGAGGCGGCGCTCCAGAGCCTGACGGCCACGCCCGTGATCGAGGGCGGTCGCTCGCCGAAGCTCAAACCGATCGAAGAGTCCCGCCAGATCTCCGCGTAGAAAAAGGGATCCCGGGAGGTCCGCCGGCGCAAGGCCGGCGGACCTTTTCATTTTCCGCCTTGCATTCTCCCCCGGCCTTGGCGATACTACGCCGCACCTCGCGCGACGATTCATGCGTTAGGCATTCCCGCTGGGCGTTGAGACTTGATCCTCCGCCCCGAGTCGTCGATTCCCGGGACTCGCAGGTGATAAAGCTCATTCGGTTTTGAATTTGAGTTCAGATGACACCAGACGATCGCACTCCGCGTAAGCGGCGTCGCCGCAGACGCCGCGGGGGCAGTGCCGGGCCTGAAGGGCAACCTCAGGGCAACGGCAACGGCCCTTCACCAGGCAATGAAGCAGCTTCTTCCGGCCAGTACGGCGCCGGCGGAGGAGGACGTCGCCGGCGTCGCTCCCGCCGCGGGCGAGGCAGCGGCGAGGGTCGCGAAGGCGCCCGGCCGTCGCAGGACACCGGGAGCGTTCCGTTGCCGCTCGACATCGCCCCGGGCGAGCTCGTGCCGGCCAGAGGCGTTCTGTTCATCAAGCAGAACGGCACCGGCATTCTCGTCAAGCCGGAGAACAACTACTACACGATGCCGGGCGATCCGATCGTGCCGCGCTCGCTGGTGGAGAAGCTCCATCTGCAGGCCGGCCTCGAGATCAGCGGCTCGGCGCGCCGCGCCGGCAACAACCTCGAGTTCATCGGTCTCGAGTCCATCGAGGGGATGACCGTCGAGGAGTATCGCGACTCGCGCCGTCCGTTCTCCGAGCTCATTTCCATCGATCCGAACGAAGTGTTCAAGCTCGAGACCGAGCCCGAGCGCCTCACCACGCGCGTCCTCGATCTGCTATCCCCGCTCGGCAAAGGGCAGCGCTGCCTCATCGTCGCGCCGCCGAAAGCCGGCAAGACGACGCTCCTCAAGGACATCGCCCACGGCATCAACCTGAATCATCCCGACGTGATGCTCTTCGTGCTGCTCGTCGATGAGCGCCCCGAGGAAGTCACCGACTTCCGGCGCTCCGTGGAGCAGGGAGAAGTGGTGGCGTCGAGCTCCGACGAGACCGCGGAGAGCCACATTCACCTCGCCGAGATCATCCTCGAGCGCGCCCGCCGGCTGGTCGAGATCAAGAAGGACGTAGTCATCCTCTGCGACTCGATCACCCGCATGTCGCGCGCGTACAACAACGAGCAGCGCGGCTCGGGCAAGATCCTCTCCGGCGGCATCGACGCCCGGACCATGGAAAAGCCGCGGCGCTTTTTCGGTGCTGCACGCAATGCCGAGGACTGGGGCTCGCTGACCATCATCGCCACGGCGCTGGTCGACACCGGCTCGCGCATGGACGAGGTCATCTTCCAGGAATTCAAAGGCACCGGGAACACCGAAATCGTGCTCGACCGCGGCCTTTTCGAGCGGCGGATCTTCCCGGCCATGAACATCGGCCAGACCGGCACGCGCAAGGAAGAAAAGCTTCTGCCGCCGACCGTTCTGCCGAAGATCCACATCCTCCGCCGGGCTCTGGCGGGGACCGATCCGCTCACGGCCATGAAGATGCTGCTCGAGAAACTCCAGAAGTACCCGTCGAACGAAGCGTTCCTCAAGAGCTTCTAACCCGGTTTTCGCAACCATATTTTTGAACTTCTGTACACAAAATTGAAGTCCTTGACTTGGGTCGGGGACAGAATCACCATGCCTCACTACTTCCGCTCTAATTTGTGAGGGCGCGGTCCACTTCAGCTTTCAAATCCTGTCAGGAGGATCTATGTCCGTACCCCGTCGTCTAGTAGTTTTGATGATCGTGGGCTTGCTGGCGATTACGCCGGCCGCCTTTGCCCAGGTGACGACCGGCAGCATCGCCGGAACCGTTACTGCCGCGGGTGAAGCGCTGCCTGGCGTCACCGTCGAAGCAGTCCACGTCCCGACCGGCACGCGCTATGACGCCATCAGCGGCGCGAATGGCCGGTTCGTAATTGCGAACGTTCGCGTCGGCGGCCCGTACCGCGTGACGGCGACGCTGGAAGGCTTCCGAACGTTCGAAGCCACCAACGTCACCGTGCCGCTCGGAGCCACCGCCGACGTCCCGGTGAATCTCGCGCTGGCCACCGTGTCCGAGGCCATCACCGTGACGGCCGAAGCGGACCCGCTGATCAACCCGAACCGCACCGGTGCGACGTCGACCGTCTCGACTGAAGAGATCGAGACGCTGCCGACGGTGAACCGCACGCTGCAGGACTTCGCCCGTACGAACCCGTACGTCAACGTCGACCCGCAGGACTTCTCGGCCACCCGCATGACCGTGGCCGGCAAGAACAACCGCTACAACTCGATTCAGATCGACGGCGCGGTCAACAACGATCTGTTCGGTCTCGCCGACACCGGTACGCCGGGCGGTCAGGCCGACGCGCTGGCGATCTCGCTCGACGCGATCCAGGAGATCCAGGTCGCGGTCTCGCCGTACGACGTCCGCCAGGGCGGCTTCACGGGCGGCGGCGTCAACGCCATCACCCGCTCGGGCACGAACGACCTGGCAGGATCGGTCTTCTATTCGAAGCGCGATCCGAAGTTCGTCGGCGAAGGCCCGAACAACAACCCCATCGCCGAGTTCTCGGCGGAGCAGTACGGCGGCCGCCTCGGCGGACGCATCCTCCGCGACAAGCTGTTCTTCTTCGTCAACGGCGAGCGCAGCGACCGCGCCGAGGATGACGACTACACGGCGCAGGATTACCGGCAGCCGGCGGACGTCCAGACTGTCGCCGATTTCCTCATGGACCGGTTCGACTACGATCCGGGCACACTCGGATCGATCGCGCGCACCAAGTACAGCAAGAACCTCTTCGGCCGCATCGACTGGAACGTGAACAACTCCAACCAGTTCACGGTCCGCCACAACTACGTCGATGCCGCGAACGACGTCATCTCCGACCGCTTCGCGACCCGCTTCCGTTTCCCGAACTCGACGTACTTCTTCGCCGACGAGACCAATCAGACCGTCGCGCAGTTGAACAGCACGTTCGGCGCGGCCTATAACGAAGCCCGCGTCAACTACACCACCATCCGCGACCGCCGCGCCTCCCCGGGAGCTTTCCCCGGAATCGAGATCGGCGGCACGGGCCCGCGCAGCGCCGACATCATCGCCGGCGCCGAGCAGTTCTCCACGGCGAACTCGCTCGACCAGGACATCCTCGAGATCACGGACGACTTCACGTTCATCCGCGGGTCCCACACCATCACGGTCGGCACGCACAACGAGCTCTTCGAGTTCAACAACGTGTTCATGCCGAGCGCGTTCGGCCATTACTACTTCCCGACCCTCGCCGACTTCCTGGCGCTGAACCCATCGCAGTACTTCTACACATTTGCCGAAGGCGGTATCAACCCGTCGCAGTTCCAGGTCAACCAGCTCGGCGTCTACGCCAGCGACCAGTGGACCATGCGGCCGAACCTCACGCTCACCTTCGGTCTGCGTGCGGACATGACCCAGTATCCCGACGCACCGAACTACAACCCCATCGTCGAGACGGCCGTCGGCTACAAGACCTCGGCAACGCCGGATGAGAGCCCGACCATCTCCCCGCGCCTCGGCTTCAACTGGCAGATCAGCGACGGCCAGCAGCTGCGTGGCGGCGTCGGCATCTTCGCCGGCCGCACGCCTTATGTCTGGGTGTCCAACGCCTATGGCGGATCCGGCATCGGCCAGCTCTCGATCTCGTGCATCGAGACGACCAACCCCGCGACCAACTGCTCGCCGACGTTCGTCGCCGACCCGTTCAACCAGCCTACGAGCTTCCCGGCCGGCGGTGGTGCGTTCGAAACGTCGCTGACCGATCCCGATTTCCAGGCCCCGCGTGTGTGGCGCGCCACTCTCGGCTATGACCGCGTGCTTCCGTTCGACATTCGCGCGACTGCCGAAGTGCTCTACTCGAAGAACATCCAGGACGTGTACTACCAGAACCCCAACTACATCGACACCGGCACACCCAGCCCGATCGACGGACGCCCGGTGTATCGCCGCAAGAGCACCGCGCTCAGCAACGCCCTGCTGCTCACGAACACGGACAAGGGCGAGCAGCTCATGGGGTCGATCCAGTTCAACAAGGACTTCGGCCGCTTCTTCACGATGAGCGCTCAGTACGCTCATCAGGATGCGACCTCCGCGTTCGACGGCGGATCTGCCACGGCGAGCTCGCAGTGGCGCTTCCACCACACCTCGGGCGACATCTACGAGCCCGAAGTCTCCCGCTCTGCTTACGAGACGAAACACCGCATCAACATTTCCGGCACGTTCAACTTCAACACCGGATTCCTGACCCACGGCCTCGGCCTTTACTACAACGCCACTTCGGGCCGCCCGTACTCGCTGCTGTTCGGTACGGACGTCAACGGCGACGGCCAGAGCTCGAACGATCTGCTCTACATCCCGGGCAGCGCCGACCAGATCATTCTCCAGAACGCCGCGGGCCAGGTCATCAGCTATGCCCGTCTCGAGGACTACCTCCGGTACGCCGGTCTGGACCCGTTCGCCGGCCGGGTGATGGATCGCTACGAAGCGTTCGAGCCGTGGACGCGCCAGCTCGATCTCCACTACGAGATCGGTCTGCCGCCCTTCTCCGGCGTGGCGACGATGCTGACCGCCGACGTTTCGAACATCCTGGCCATGGTCGACAGCGAGTACGGCAACGTGCGCTATGTCCCCAATCAGAACTTCAATCCGGTGACCTACCGCGGTATCGACACCGCCACCGGAAAACCGATCTACCGGGAGCGCGCCGCCGGCTTGCTCGATCCGGGCAGCCAGTTCAGCCTGGCCACGGACCGCTCACGCTGGCAGGCCCGCCTCGGCGTGCGCGTCACCTTCTAATACCAGTCTCAACGTGATAAACGAGACGGCCACCCGCAACGGGTGGCCGTTTTCGTTTTCTGGAGGCTCGATGAACCGGACTGTTTTCGTTCTCTCTCTTCTCCTCGCTTCGGCATGCACGACGACCACCACACCGCCCGCGTCGCAATGCAATGCCGGCCACACGCTGGTCAACGCGACGCTATGGGTTCAGAGCGCCGCCGAGTATCGCGCCTCGGCGCTGCAGACGTACGCGGCGGCAAAACAGCAACTCGACGCCGCGCTCGCTGATCGCACCTGGACCGGCGCCGAAGAAGAGAAGAATGAGGATGCGTCGCAGCCGCCGGCGGTGATCCTCGACCTCGACGAGACGACGCTCGACAACTCCGGCTTCGAGATCCGTGCGATCCGGCGGGGAATTACCTACGACAAGGCGCTGTGGCGCGAATGGGTGGCCGAGTCTGCGGCGGGCGCGGTTCCGGGCGCCGCGGAGTTTCTCGCTTACGCGCAGAGCCGCGGGGTCACTCCGTTTTACGTCACCAATCGCGACTTCGATCCCGAGCATCCCGGAACGCGCCGCAACCTCGAGCGCCTCGGATTTCCGCTGAGCGCGGACAACCTGCTGATGCGAGGCACGCGTCCGGAGTGGAAGAGCGACAAGTCCGGCCGCCGCGCGCACGTGGCCTCCACGCATCGGGTGTTGATGCTCATCGGCGACGATCTCAACGACTTCATCAACGCGCGCGACAAATCGAAGGCGGAGCGCGACGCGATCATGGACCGCACCGCGAGCTGGTGGGGCACGCGCTGGTTCATGCTCCCCAATCCGATGTACGGATCATGGGAGAGCGCGGCCACGGGTGGCGGCGAGGGCACGCCGTGCGAACAGCTGCAGCGCAAGATCGACGCGCTGCGGTAAAACAGCGCGGCGCAGGATGCGCCGCGCGATGCGAGCGAGACGCTCGCTCTACGTCGTATGGCGGCCGTCCCGGCCGCATCGCGCCGGGCGTCCCGCCCGGCGCTGACAGCGCGGCGCAGGATGCGCCGCGCGTTGCGAGCGAGACGCTCGCCCTACGTCGTACGGCGGCCGTCCCGGCCGCTCGCGCCGGGCGTCTCGCCCGGCGCTGAACAGCGCGGCGCAGGATGCGCCGCGCGATGCGAGCGAGACGCTCGCCCCCCTTTGCGAGCGGGACGCTCGCTCCCCTGTGCGCTATCCTTCCGCGATCCTTTGATCACCACAGGCTCCCGCCTCGGCCCATACGAGGTCACCGCGCAACTGGGCGCGGGCGGCATGGGCGAAGTCTATCGAGCGCGTGACTCGCGCCTCGACCGCACGGTGGCCATCAAAGTCCTTCCCGCGCGGCTCTCCTCCGATCCACGTTTCCGCGAGCGATTCGAGCGCGAAGCGAAAGCCATCTCCTCCCTCACCCACCCGCACATCTGCACGCTCTACGACGTCGGCTCGCAGGACGGCACCGACTACCTGGTGATGGAGTACCTCGAAGGCGAATCGCTCGCGGAGCGTCTCGCCAAAGGACCGTTGCCCATCGATCAGGTGATCCGCTACGGAACGGAAGTCGCCGAAGCATTGGAACGGGCGCATCGCGCGGGCATCGTCCATCGCGACCTCAAGCCGGGCAACGTCGTCATCACCAAAGGCGGCGCAAAGCTCCTCGACTTCGGACTCGCGAAGTTCTCGCAGACCGGCCAGTCCGATCCGCACGCGGCCACCGCGGCGATGACGAGCGCGAAGCCACTCACCGAGGAAGGGACGGTGCTGGGGACGTTCCAGTACATGGCGCCGGAACAGATCGAAGGCCGCGACGCCGACCCTCGAACGGACATCTTCGCCCTCGGCGTCCTGCTCTACGAAATGGCTACCGGCAAGCGCGCCTTCGAAGCAAAGACGCGCGCGAGTCTCATCGCCTCGATTCTCGATCGCGATCCGCCGCCGATCTCCGCGGTGCAACCGCTCACCCCTCCCGCGCTCGAGCGGGTGATCCGCATGTGCCTGCACAAGGATCCCGACGAGCGCTGGCAAAGCGCACACGACGTGGCCGCGGAGCTGAAGTGGATCGCTTCGACGTCCACCGAAACGATCGGTCCGGGCGTCAAGCGTCGCGCGCGGCGCTCGCTGCTGCGCAGTGCGGCGATTCTTCTCGTGGGTCTCGCGATCGGCGCGCTCGCGGCGTGGCTGCTCATGCGGCGCGAGACAGCGCCGATAAGACCCGCGCGCTTCACGATCGCCACCGCGCCGAACGCGCCGCTGAGTTTGAGGCTGAATTCCGTCGGCCTCTCGCCCGACGGAAACCACGTGGTCTATCGCGCGTCCGTCGGCAACGGGGGGGCAAAGCTCTATCTTCGTGCGATCGACACCCTGACCGCCGTCCCGATCGCCGGAACCGACGGCGTCGGCTACTGGACGTTTTCGCCCGACGGGCGCTGGATCGGATTCATAACCGAGGTCGGGCTATGGAAAGTACCGCGCGAGGGCGGCACTCCGACGAAGCTATCCGACGAAACCGGCCTGGGCATGGCTTGGCACGGCGACACGATCGTCATCAACAAGTCTTTCAGCGGCGGACTGCACGCGATGCCGGCCAGCGGCGGAGAGCTTCGGGAGATCGTCAAGAGCAACGCCGCGAATAAGGAAAACGCGATCGTCTGGCCCGACGTCCTCCCCGACGGCAAGCATGTGATCGCCACGGTCTGGAGCGTCGGCGACTGGGACACGGCCAGGATCATCGCCTACTCGATGAAAGACGGCTCGTCGAAGGTCCTCATCGAAGGCGGCTACTTCGCGCGCTATTCGCCCACCGGTCACCTGCTGTTCATGCGCGGCAACAACCTGATGGCGGTCGCGTTCGATCCCAAAACACTCGTCGTGGGCTCCGCACCCGTGGCAGTCTTGAACGGTGTGGCGCACGGCACAGCCGACGGCGAGGCGCACTTCGCGGTCTCGGAAACGGGTCATCTCGTCTACGCACCGGGCGGCGCGACGCTGCCGAACGACCAGCTCGTCTGGATCGATCGCGATGGGAAGAGCGCGCCAATGGTCCCGACCCTCCGCCGTTACGGCAGCATCGACATCTCGCCCGACAGCCGGACCGCCGCGGTCACGATCGAGGAATCTACCTTCGACATCTGGCAGCTCGATCTCGAGCGCGACTCGCTGACCCGCGTGTCCCACGGCGGCGACGACCTCGAAGGCATCTGGACCGCCGACGGCAATCGCCTGATCTGGACGTCGAGCCGCTCGGGCAAGTACAACCTCCACTGGCGCGCCGCCGACAACAGCACCGCGGAAGAGCGCATCGCACCCGCCGACGCACATCAGTTCGCACCATCGGTGACCGCGGACGGCAAATATCTCTTATTCGGCCAGATAGGCAAGAAAACGAAGATGGATCTCTGGCTCATGCCGTTCGAGACGCGCAAGGCCCAGCCGCTGATCGCGACGGAGTTCTCCGAAAACGAACCGGTGGTCTCCCCCGATGGACGCTGGCTCGCGTATGAATCCGACCAGTCGGGACGCGGCGAGATCTACATCACATCGTTCCCGAAACCGGCAGGCCATTGGCCCGTTTCGGTCGCTGGCGGAACATCACCCCGCTGGATGCCGGACGGCAGCGCGATCGTCTACGAGAAATCCAACAAATACTTCATCGTGCCGATCGAAACCGCCGGCCCACGGCCACGGCCAGGCAAACCGCGGTTGCTCTTCGAAGGGACCTACGACAACGAATACAGCATCGCTCGCGACGGCCGGATCGCCATCATCAAGGATGGCCCGCAGCCGACCGCGACACAGTTCAACATCGTGATGAATTGGGGTGAGGAACTGAAGCGCCGCGTCTCCGCGCGCTAATTCACGACCGCGCCGACGAGATCGTACGGATGCGCTTCCGTGATCTCGACGCGAGCGAACGCGGGCAATGATTTCGGCAGCAGATCGATCCCGTCGTTGATCAGCAGGCGGCCGTCGATCTCGGGAGCCTGGCCGACGAGGCGTCCTTCCAGCAGGTGCTCGGTCTCTTCGCAGACGCCGGTGATGATCGCGTCGAACGTCTGCCCAACCTTCGTCTCGTTGCGCGAGAGAGCGATCTTCTGCTGCAGTTCCATGAGCTTCGCGCGGCGTCGCTCGGCGGTCTTGCGCGTGGGGATGTCGGTCATGCGCGCGGAAAGCGTGTTGTCCTCGGTCGAGTAGACGAAGGCGCCCATGTTGTCGAACTGCGCCCACTCCACGAAGTCGTACAGCTCGCCGAAATCCTTCGGCGTCTCACCGGGGTGGCCGGTGATGAACGTCGTCCGCAAGGTGATGTCCGGCACGAGCTCGCGCATGCGCGTGACCATCTCCCGATACTCCTTCGGCGAGCCGGGACGGCGCATGCGGCCGAGGACGTTCGCGGAGACGTGCTGCAAGGGGATGTCGCAATACGAGGCGAACCGCGGCTCGCGTCCCATCAGCTCGAAGAGCGACCAGTCGAGCGAGCCCGGATAGGCATACAGAAAACGGATCCAGCGGAAATCGGTCTCGGCGAGCAGGGTCTCGACGAGCTTCGTAAGGCCGCCGGCGATGCCGATGTCTTCGCCGTAACGCGTCGTGTCCTGAGCGACGAGATTGAGCTCCTTCACGCCGGCCTGCTGCAGCGCCTGCGCTTCGCGAACGATGCCTTCGACTGATCGCGAGCGGAACTTGCCTCGCATCTGCGGAATCGCGCAGAACGTGCACGGATTCGAGCACCCCTCGGAGACCTTCAGATACGCGTGCGCGGTGCCCTGGGTGAGTACGCGCGGAAAGTCTTCATACAGCCGCTGCGACATCTTCCGCCGCGTCGGCGCGAGCTCGTCCGCGGACAGCCCGGTCACGGCCTGGGTGATCTTCTCGAGGTGATCGAGCCCGACGAAGGCATCGATCTCGGGAATCGACTCCTGCAGATCGGTCCGGTACTTCTGAACCATGCAGCCGGTGACGATCAGCCGCTCCACGCCGTGGCCCTTGCGGTCTGGCGATCTCCAGAATCGTGTCGATCGACTCCTGCTTGGCCGCGTCGATGAACCCGCACGTGTTGACGATGACCACGTCCGCCTCTTCGAGGTCGTTCGTGATCTCCACATGCCCGGCATCCTGCTGCAACTGCCCGAGCATGATCTCGGCATCGACGAGATTCTTCGGGCAGCCGAGGGAGATCATTCCCACTTTTCGGACGGACGGATCGGGTGTGACCACGGGCATGGATGGATGGCAACAGGCTGGGCCGCTGGGGTGTTCCCGTTGCGGGGTTACGGGGTTTCGGGGTTACGAGGAAGACAGCCACCTCGTAACCCCGAAACCTCGTAACCCCGTAACCCCTACTTCAGCGTCCCCTCGAACAACTTCAAAATCCGCTCGATACTCATCCGCCCAGCTCGTCGCTTCCACGAAGCTGTGGTCCTCCAGCGGGTACATCGCCACTTCCCAGTTCTCTTTGCGGAGCTCGATCAGGCGCTGGGCGAGGCGGACGGTGTCCTGGAAATGGACGTTCACGTCGATCATGCCGTGGCAGATCAGCAGGTGTCCTTTCAGCCCTTCCGCGAAGTAGATCGGGGACGATTTCCGGTGCGCCTCGGGGTCGCCTTGAGGGGTGTTCAGGATGTTCGAGGTGTACGGGTGGTTGTAATGCGCCCAGTCCGTCACCGGCCGTAGCGCGGCGCCGGCGGCGAAGACGTCGGGCGTCGTGAACAGTGCCATCAGCGTGATGAAGCCGCCGTAGCTGCCGCCGTAGATCCCGATCCGTTTCGGGTCGACTTCGTGCTCGCTGGTCAGCCACTTCGCGCCGTCAACGTGATCGTTCAGATCCACGCCGCCCATGTGCCGGTAGATCGCGGTGCGCCAGTCGCGGCCGTAGCCGGCTGAGGCTCGGTAGTCGATGTCGAGGACGAGGTAGCCGCGCTCCATGAGGAGGTGGTGGAACATGTACTCGCGGTAGTAACTCGACCAGCCGCGATGCACGTTCTGCAGATAGCCGGCGCCGTGGACGAAGATCACCGCCGGGCCGCCGTTCCAGTTCGCCGGCTTGTAGATGCGGGCGGGAACGGATTTGCCGTCGCGCGCGGGGAAGTGAACGATGGGAACGTCGAGCCAGGGATAGGTCGCGAACTCCGGCGCATGCGAAGTCGTCACACGAACGCCACTGACATGAACCTCGGTCGGCCTGTTCGCGTACGAGTAGAGATCGGCGATCGTCTTCCCGTCCGGCGAGACCACCGCGTCGTGACAGACCGATCTCCGTCGTCAGCTTCGTCATCGCCCCGCCGCTGAGCGGCATGCGATACAGATGCATCTCGAACAGCGATTCCTTGCTCGCCTGGATGAGGAAGCTCTTCCGGTCACCGGCGAGCTGCACCTCGTCGACTTCCTACTCTCCGCTCGTCAGCGCGCGCGGTTGCCCGCCCGCGAACGGCACGGTGTAGAGATGCATCCAGCCCGTTTTCTCGCTGATGAAGCAGACGTGCTGCGAATCGGGAACGAAGCCGATCCAGCCGTCGCTGAACCACTGCACCCAGGCGTCGTCGTGCTCGCGGAAGATCTCTCTTGTCTTTCCGGTGACGGGATCGAAGGCCAGCAGCCAAAAGTCCTTGTTGTCGACCGCGCGAACCGGCAGGACCGCGGATTTGCCGTCGTCCGACCAGATTAGCGTCTCGATGTCGAGGTCGCGCGCTGGCGGCTCCTTGACCTCCGTCTTTTCGGCGGTGGCCTGCCCTTCCGTCTTCTCCTCGGTTTTCTGTTCCGCGGTTTTCTCTTCGGTCGTCGCCGACACTTCCTTCTTTTCGGGCTCGACCCGCTTCAGATCGTGCTTCAGCCAGTTCACCTTGCCGTCGATGGTGGAGATGCTGGCGAGCTTCGATGACGGCTGCGTGTCGCCGACTTTTCGCCGCGCCGGCAGATCGGTGGTGAAGCCCGTGTCGGTGACGTAGCTCGGGACGATGGTGCGCTTCCCTTCCTCCGACTCCACGGCAATGAGGACGATCGCGTACTTGCGATCGGGCGTCAGTTCGGCTTCGCTGACGGACTCCCCCTTCTTCAACTTCAACGGTGCAATCGCGATCTCGGCCTTGCGCTTCGCGTCTTGTTCCTTCTTCTCCGCCGCGCGCCGCGTGAGCACGTCGCTCAGTTTCTTCGCCTCCTCGGCGATCCACTTCTGGCTGGCGGTCTTGTCCTTGTTCTCATCCTCGAACAGCGTGACGTGCGCGCCCTTCTCATCCGCGGCGACGACGTTCGTCACCTGCGTGAGCGAGCCATCGGTCAGCGACACGAGAAAGAGATTGTTGCGGCGGACGAAGGTCACGGCCTTGTCGTCGTGCGTGAACCGCGCGCTCGATTCCCCCTCGGTCGTATCGGTCAACGCGCGACGTTTGCCGGCGGCGCTGTCGTAGAGAAACACGTCGCCGCCATCGGTGTAGACCGCCATGCGGCGATCGCGGGTCCAGTCGCCGCGCGTCGGCGGAGCATGCTTCGCCTCTTCGTCGGTGAGCTTGCGCAAGCCCTTGCCGTCGCGGCCGACGACGTACGTTTCGTAGTTCTCCTCGATCGGATCGGTGTGCTGCTTCCAGTCAAAGTAGACGAGCTTCGAATCGTGGGACCAGCGCAGGGTTCGTGGCGTGTAGCCGGCCAGGTTCGGCCCGCGCATGATCGTGTCGACCGAGAGCTGAAGCCGCTCCTGGCCGATCAGCGAGAGCGAGATGAGGAGTGTCGCGGCGATGAGCAGGCGTCTCATGGGACGCGGATCATAAACGCGCGACGGCTATTTGAAGACGGCGCTGGCCCGCTCGTCGGCGAGGATTTTCGTGAACGTTTTATTGAGCTCGGGCAGTGACTCCTTCGCGACGAAGTACGTCTGCAACGCGTACCGCCGCTTGTACCGAAGGACACCGTCCTTGAACTCCGACTGGCTGGAGTAGGCAACGGCGGGTGTGGTCACCGTCACCGCGGCGGGCAGCTCATCGAGCTTGAACGACGGCGCAATCGCGATCTCGACTTCATCGGTCTGCACCGACGGACCCTCGGTGACGTACCCGTAGTCGCGCTCGGCCATGTCGACGATGGTCTCCGGCTTCTGACCCAGCACCCGCGGGCGGACGAGCAACATGTCCGCGACCTTGCGGGCATACCCCTTCGCCGTAATCCCGTAGCGGATGATGAGATCGGTCTCGGCATCATCGACGTTCTCGATGGCGATGCCGCTGGCCGAGTAGTTGGTCAGATGGGCGGAGAGGACCGACTCGACGTAACGAACGCGCTCGTTCGTGTTCATGGCCTGCAGTGCCGATCGCATTTCCGCGGCGATGCGGCCGGTGCGGATCTCCTCGATCTTTCCGCTGAGCGTCCCCTCGGCATCCAGGGCCAGGGCCGCCTTCCGCCGCAGTTGATTGGCGTCCGCCGCATGTGCGGGCATGGCAATCAGCTCACCGCCGGCCGGCGTCACGAGAAGGCCGCGGCCGTCCTGCAGGTACGACGGCAGGTAGCCGTACGGCGTGGTCGTGCTGGTGGGATCGAAGAGCAGGAGCTTGCCGAGCTTCGGATGATCGATCGTCGCGTGAGCCTTCTCCGGCGCGGCGATGGCCAGAATCACGTGATTGAACGAGCCCAGGGTCGGGACCTGCGGATCGACGACGCCGCGCGTGGTGTGGACCAGGACGTAATGCGAATCGACGCCGATCTCCTTCAGCATCGTCTTGAGCAGCGTCGCCTTGTCCTTGCAGTCGCCGTATTTGTTGCGGAAGACGTCGCCGGCGGCGTGCGGCTGATATCCGCCGATGCCGACTTCGATGGCGACGTACCGTACGTCTTTCTGCGCGAAGCGCGCGAGCGCGCGAATCGACTCCGGACTCGCCCCTGCTTTCGCGACCTCTCGCACCTTGGTCTGAATCTCAGGCGTCGCCGCAAGGCGCGGTGATGCGAGACCCCAATACCACTTCGCGAGGTCGTTCCATGACCGCTGGGCGCTGCCCGCTTCCGCGCTGAGCGCCGGCGGGATGAAGATCAGGCCGACGCGGCCCGCCAGCGAGGCATAGCTCGGCATGCGCGGCTCGAAATCGATGGCCGGTATGTCGCGAAGATCCCAGACGGCGTTCGCGGACTCCACCGGTTTGAAGTTCGCCCAGCGCGCGTCGTACGTCCACCCCGTTGGGAGCGCCAGTTGGAGCCGCGCATTGAGCACCGGGATGTCTTCCTGAAAGTGCCAGACCGACTGCAGCAGGTACGGCCGCTTGCGCTGCGAATACTCGTAGGCGATCGTGCTGCCGGGCTCACCGCTGGGGATGCGCAGGTACTTCGCGCGGGAGTCGGAGTACAGCTCGCCGTCGAACGGTGAGGTCTCGACGGCGTCCTTCTCCTTGACCTCGTACTCGTTGCCTTTTGCGTCGATGGCCCAGCCGCGGAAAGACGTCAGCTTCGTGTCGTTGTCGAAGTACACCGATGCGTACGCGTAGTCACGACCGGCGTCGCTTTGCACGCGCACGACGCGGCGATAACGCGTGGTGATGTCCCCCGCGGCGGCGACGGTCAGCACGGTCTCGTCGAGCAGAACGACGGCTTTCGCGCTCTTCGCCGACTCGGGCATGGTCGCTGGAATTGCCGCTTTGACCCAGGCCGGCACAGCCGCGTAGGCGGCGCACGATCCGGCGATGGCGAGCGCAAAGGCAAGGACGCGCGTCATCGTCATTCCTTCGCCACCAGCACCAGCGGCTCCTGATCGGCCGTCAGCATGGCGCCGTAGAAGCTGCGGAGGGCGTTGTAATTCTTGACGTCGACGAGCATCACGTTGACGAACATCGAGCGCTTGAAAGTGACTGAGTTGCCGTCGGCCGTCCCCTTACTGACGTAGCCGAACGCGCCGGCCTTCAGATCGTAGCCGGACGGAACGGCGGAGACGCGCAGCGAGTCAGGGATGGTGACCTTCACCTCGTCTGATTCCGTACGCGGGTATTGAAAGTAAATCGAATTGACGCGCGCGGTCGGTGCAAAGGGATTGCGATTGTTCGCGGCGAACACGGACATCGGCACAAGGGTGCGCGAGCCGGCGCTGGAAACGAGATTCGGCAGGGACACGTCGAACGTGGCCACCAGCGGCTCGTCGAACGAGGTCGCTCCGGTGAGGCTCTTCAGCTTCACGCTGGCACCCTCGGCGAACCAGCCCTTCGCTTCCTCCTCGAACGACTTCCGGCGCGTCTCTTCGTCGCCCGTGAGCGTGCGCAGCCGGCGAAGCAGTGCTTCCTGCCCGGTGAACGTCGTGACGATCGTTCCATCGAGCGTCTCGCCGTTGATCCGGAGATCGGCGCGGCGTTTCATCGTCGAAGACTCAGGATCGAGCTGCGGCACTTCCACCCACTGCGGATCCGGTCCCTTCGACGCGCGGACGCCACGAACGCCCGACTTCTCCCACGACAGCATGCCGAAAGGCGCGTGCGGCGTCCCCGGATCGAGGAACAGCACCCGGCCGTCGATCGTGACCGTCGCGACCTCGGCATTCATCTGACCGGCGTCGGGAATCACTTCGGCGAAAAAGGTCTCGTCCCTCGGGGCGACGCGTACCACCTCGGACTGCAGTCCCGCCGCACGAGCGATGGCCACGAACGTGCGATTGATCTCGTCGCGAAATCCGGCACCCTTCTTCAGCACCTCGGCCACATTGCGCGCCTCGCTCAGCGCTTCCTTGCGCACTTCCTGATCGCTCTTGTCGATCTCGAAGCTGTAGTTGCGCAATTTCTGAACGTGCGCGTAGACCTTCTTCGCCGTCTCGGTGGGATTGGATCCCGCGAGCTGCTGGGCCACGCTCTTCGCCTCGCCAGCCTTGCCGAGGAAATCCTCGGTCCGTTTGCTCCAGCTCTTCGACTCGACGCTCCAGAACTCGGCCGGCTTGATCCGGCTGCTCGTGTAATAGAAGTTCACGAACGACTTGAGCTGCTGTTCCGGAAGGGAGAACGCTTCTGACTGATACGCGGGGATGTTCGTGAGCTCGAGCTCGTATCGATCGCCGACCTTGACCGGCTTCTTGCCCTCGGGGAGTCCGAGGTAGGTGAAGTAGCTTTGATATTCGCCTTGCGAGTCGTAGGGCTGGAGCGTCAGCTTCGCGTGCAGGACGGGGATGTCGGATTGCAGTGACCACTGCGTGTTGAGCAGCATCGCGTCCGACCAGCGGCGCGTGAATCGATACTCGATGATGCTGCCGGCCTGCACGTCGGGAAGACTGAACGTCTTCGCCTTCAGAGCGGTCCGTCCGACCTTGAAGACGACCTTGTCGTAGACCTTCCCGGTGAACGGAACGATCGTGCCGTCGGGCCGGATGGTGCGCGCGTCGATCTCGGTGACCCGCCCGCGATACGGATACGCCGGCATGTACGTGATCTCGACGTCGCCGTACTTCTTCCCTTCCTCCGTGAAGATCTTGACCCGGACGTACTCCGAAGAAAATGAGTTCGTGTCGTCGTCGACGCGCACCCAGTCGAGGATCGCCGCCGATGCGCCGGGCGCGTTCGGCGCGCTCGTCATCGCCTTTTCCTCGGCAGTGGCAGGACGGAAATCCTGACTCTTCGAGTAGGCGCCATAGATGTTGGCTGTGAACAGAAACACGACGACTGCGACGGCGTGCTGCACGCGCTTGGACATGAAAAGCCTCTTGCTGGGTTGGTGGACTGCCTGCCACTCAATGCCGGTCGGCAGGTGGGACATTCCAGACAATTCGCCAGATCGAGCCCTCGGCTCCCTGCCGGAGGACGTGCTGGCGCAAGGCATGGTTCATCACCCCGGAGTCGAGCAGAACCAGCTCGTCCGCATTGGTCGGTTCGGCGAGGGAGCCGCCGATCGCCCGCACAGCCTCATCCACAGTGCGGTCATGCAGCGCGGCGATCGTCTCCGAAACCGGTTTTTCGGGATTGACCTCATGCGCGGCCGCCAGCGCACAGCCGCGGAGGAGGAACGTCTCGCAGTTCTGCTGCTGAAACCACTCCAGGGCCGCGGTCAGTGTCGCGACGTGCCACTGGCGGTGCTTGCGATAGATCTTCGAGATCGCCCGGTTGCGCTCGCCGGCCGGCTTGTAGACATTCGGCTGTACTTCCCAGATCAGCGCCACGTTGCGAGCACTGTCGAATGTGGCCGAGGTTTCACCGACTGAGCCGGGGATGGTGTGCTGTTGCCCTTCGGCCTGGCCGATGGCGATGGCATCGCCGAGATCGCCGGCGACGATGTCGAAGGAGAGCGTGTCGATCCGGCCGCCGTAATGCGCGTTGCGGCCGAGGATGAGGATGCCGTTGGCGATGTCGGCGATTGGAATCGCGGCGCCCGAGGCGCGACCTTCAGCTTCTCGCGGATGCCACAGGCTGGGAGTGGGCTTGCGCTCCAGCCATCGCGGGTGATTGCGGCGGAGAAAGCGCTCCACGACTCGCGCGCGGATGGTCAGCGTGTCCTCCGGCTGCAGCATGGATGCGGACGCGACTGTCTCCGCCAGATCGGCGAAAACGTCCAGGACCTCGTCGCCCATCGAGATGTACAGGTCGTACAGAGCGGCCTTCGTGTCGGCGCGGACGGCGTACTGGGTCAGGATCGCTTCGATGTGGGAAGGGAACGGCATCTCCGAGTTATTATGACCGTACCTCAGCACCGGTCCCGAAAGGTCTTATCCCAATCATGCGTCGAACGATCCTTGCCACACTCGTGGTGTGTCTGCTCTTTCCGCAGTTTGCTTCCGCAAACTGCACATTCGGTCTACTGTCCGAAGTTGAGTCGCCGACCGGCGACAACCCCGGCAGATTCACCGTGGCTGATTTCAACGGAGACACATACCCCGACGTGGCCGCGGTGAGGCTTCAGTCAGGAAGCGTCGCCATCCTCCTGGGCACGGGCACGGCCACCTTTCAGGCACCGACGTTGGTAGACGTCATTTATGTCGTCTCCGGGATCGGTGGCATCACCTCGGCCGACTTGAACTCCGATGGAGACATGGACCTCATCGTTCTCGCCGGTGGCAAGACGATGGTGAGGCTGGGCAATGGCGACGGCACATTTACGGCCGGCGACGACGAACAGGTCGGTCAACAGGCCGACATCGTTTCCGGCGACTTCAATTCCGATGGGAATCTCGATTTCGCGGTCTCGAGACAGAACTCGGCCGGGTTCAACCTGCTCCTCGGCGACGGCGCCGGCAACATCACTCAGAAATCGCTGAATGACGTACCCAAGGATCCGGGCCCGGGTGCGTGGGTGGACGGAATCGCCGCGGGAGACTTCGACGACGACGGCAAACTCGACGTAGCGGTCAGCGACATGATCAACGACAAGGTCTGGGTTTACTTCGGCATCGGAGACGGCACGTTCACGAGAAGCCTCACGCCGATCGTCACGACCACCGAACCGGACCATCAACCCGGTTCTCTCGTGAGCGCCGACTTCAACGGCGACGGCAACGCCGATCTCGCGGTGGCCAATTTCGATCCTTACGGGAACGTCGCGGCGCCGTCGCTGTCGATCGTACTCAGTAACGGCGATCGGACATTCGCGTCTCCAGTGCCGTACGGCTCCATCAGCCAGTCCCGGCAAGTCATCACTCACGATGTCGACGGAGACTCGATCCTCGATGTGCTCGTGGCGGGAAGCTATCAGCTCTATGTCTTCCGCGGACTCGGGAACGGCACGTTCGCCACGCAAACGCCCATCAACACCGGCGGTGGCAACCTGGGCCTGGGGATTCTCGATGCCGACCGTGATGGAGGCGCTGACGTCGCGGTCTCCCATCACAGCGACGACACGATCGGCGTTTTCCTGAACACCTGCGGCCAGGTGAATCTCGAACTGATCTCCTCGGCCAACCCCGCATCACACGGCAACAGCTTCACCATCACCACGTCGCTCACTTCCAATCCGGGCGCAACGGGAACGCTCACGCTGTCGCGCACCGGCGGAGGAACGCTGGGATCGACGAATCTGAGCGCCGCGACGGGCGTCAGCGCGACGCAGATGCTGCCGATAGGCACTTATGAATACGTCGCGACGTACAGCGGTGACTCGCGCTTCTCCGCCGCGACGCGAACGCTCATCCAGACCGTGCAGACCGCGCCGTTCGGCCCTCCGCCGGGACTCGTTGCGACCAGCACCGGCGGCAGCGTGCAGCTGACCTGGTACGCAACCAGCGGAACGGCCAAGTACGAGATCTGGCGCCAGGGCAGTCTGGGGTCGTTCCAGGTCGGCGAGACGACCAACACTTTCTTCACCGACGACGCCCCGCCCTCGAGCGCGTTCGTTTACTGGGTCCGCGCGATCTCGCCGACGAACATCGCCTCGGACAACAGCTCGGACTTCACCATCACCCACGCGTTCACGGACGAGAACATCATCGCCGGCGCGACGCTGGTGAAGGGTGTGCACATGACCGAGGTGCGGAACGCGGCCAATGCCCTGCGGTCTCTGGCGGGAGTTCCCGCAGCAGCGTGGACCAGCTCGACGGTCGTGCTGGCCGCACAGTTCAACGAGGTCCGCACGGCGATCAATCAGGCGCGGACGGCACTCGGCTTCAGCGCGGCCACATTTACCGACACGCTGACCCCGGGAGTGGCGATCAAGGGCATCCACATGATGGAGCTGCGCGCGGCGATGCGATGAGGGCCTAGGGATTCAGCGCCGCCCAGTCGACCTGCTCGAGAAACACGATCCGCAACTGCGTCAGGTTGTCGGTGGTGATATTGACGCGGTACAGGCGGGCGGCAGGGTCCGCGGGCTCATTGGTCAGTGCGCAGCGGAAGCTGATTCCGCCGCTGCAGTTGCGGTCGCGGCGGCCGATGCGGATGGAATGCTCGCGCTGGCCGGGCGCGCCGGCCGCCGGGAAGGTGAATTCGAGATCGAGCAGTGCAACGCCGAACGGGTGCTGCTCGTCGAAGCGAATCTCGTAGTCGCCGCCGACCACGTGGATGGAGTTGAAGGCCATGGCCTTTCTCAACTCGTCGCTGATCGTGAAGTCGTCCGGCTCGTTGAACGGAATCGCCGCGCGCGCGCCGGCGGTTGCGGTGGCCGTCGCCGGCGGCGGCGTTGAATCGGAGGGCTGGGTGGTCGTGCAGGCGACGAGGGACAGGGCGATCAGCAGCGGACCGACGATGTGTTTCATGAAGGGATAGTGAGCAATCCCCTCATTTCGTTTCAAAAAACGAAGGGAGGGGGCCGCGAATGGGGTTGATCGCGGGTGCACCGACGTTGGAACGAGCGGATCCGGAGATCACGTGAGATCGCGCCACGAAAGCGTGTGGACCTCGCCGCTCTTAACATCAGGAAGCATCTTCAACAGCGTGGGGACAAGCTCCCGAAGGTGGCGCAGACGTGCCGACCGTGCTCTCAAGACGACAACGCCGATTTTGAAGCGCACGACGTGCTGCTGGAAAGAGAGATTCTTGTCCGTTGTCACGAGAACATCGAAGTTCTGTTCTGCCCGTCTGAGCAACGCGCCGTTGACGGTCTCGGTCCATCCCATCTGGCGCACCGTCTTTACGTCGTGGCTCGGCAGGTCTCGAAGAAGGCGCCAATCGACACACTCGTCGATCAGTATCCTCATCCTGCTTCTGCCAGGACGCGCGCCTTGGTTTCCTCGAGAAACGTGATCACCTGCTCGCGGCTGACGGAAGGAAAGCCTTCGAGAAAGTCCTCGATCGACTCGCCGCCTTCCAGATAATCAAGAAGGTTCTCGATCGGAACACGCGTTCCGGCGAAGACAGGAGTACCGCCCATCACTTCAGGCGAAGACGCAACGACCGTGCTCTTCATCAGCCAAGTATCGCCAGTTTCGCAAGTGATGCAACCGGGTGTAGGTGCAGCTCAGGCGATAGCCGCTACGCCGCCATGCGCGCGCGAGCCATGTCCAGCAGCCGCTGCGCGTCGGCCACCGCTTCGATGTCCTGCAGGCCCATGCGGATGTCCTTGCCGTGCGGGATTCCCTTCGAGAACCAGCCGATCACGGTGCGGGCCTTGTGCAGCTTCCAGCGGTCGATCTGCGGCGCGCCTTCGATCTTCGCCAGGTACCGGTGCATGGCGTCGATGCGGCGCTCCACTTCATCCTCGACCGAGGCCTCGCCGTTCACGTACGCGTGAATGTCGCGGAAGATGAAGGGATTGTGCAGCGCGGCCCGGCCGATCATCACGCCGTCGACGTTGGTCTGCTCGAACATGCGGATGGCGTCGGCGGCCGTCTTCACGTCGCCGTTGCCCCACACGGGGATCTTCAGTTCGCTCTTCACCTGGGCGATGTAGTTCCAGTCGCTCGCGCCGGTGTAGGACTCGTTGCGCGTGCGGCCGTGGATGGCGATCGCGGCCACGCCGATGTCCTCGAACCGCTTGAGCAGCGGAATGACGTCGTTCGACTCCCAGCCCTTGCGCACTTTCACGGTCACGGGGATCTTCACCGCGGCCTTGATCTTCTCGACCACGCGTGCGGCCTTGTCGAAGTCCTTGAGAAGCGCCGAGCCCGCGCCGCTGCTGACGACCTTCTTCACCGGGCAGCCCATGTTCACGTCGACGATGTCCACGCCCTCGGCCTCGACGATCGCCGCGGCGTCGTCCATCCGCTCCGGATCGCCGCCGTAAATCTGAATGGCGACCGGACGCTCGTTCTCATTGAAGGCGAGCATCTGATGCGAGCGGTCGTTCTTGCGCGTGAGGCCTTCCGCCGAGATGAATTCGGACACGACGAGGCCCACGCCACCGAGCTCCTTGATCAGCGACCGGTAATACGTGTCGGTGACCTCGGCCATCGGCGCGAGTGCGAGCGGCGACGGAATGTGCACCGACCCGATCGAAAACGTGCGCTCCAGGTAATTCATCGCAGGAATGGAGTTTAACGTCGGCACCGGGCGTTCCAATCCCGCGATCGTCGAATCGCCTGGATCCGTCCCAAAAAACATGCGCTCTTCCCTCGTCTCCGGAATTCTTCTGGTCGCTCTGTCGCTCGTTTACGCGGGCGATACGCCGGCTCAGGCCTGTCCGAGCAAGGTCTGGTCGACAGGCCAGATCATGCCGGCAGACGAGTTCGTCTCGCGGCTGGTGACCATCGACTATGACGGCGACGACGTCCTCGATCTCGCCGGACTGATCCAGACCTCACCGGACACACTCGTCATTTGGCGCGGCCTGGGCGACGGTACGTTCAGCGCGCCGACAGTTCTCCTGACCGCCCCCTCGCCGGCGAGCGGTGCGCTCGGCGACCTTGCCACTGCCGACGTCAATGGCGACGGTCATATGGATCTGATCGTCAGCATCTGGAGTCTCCTCCGCGTATATCCCGGCAACGGCAGCGGCTTCGGTACCCCTGTCGAGCTCGACGCCAGCTACACGCTGAGAAAGTTAGTGGCCGGGAACTTCGACAGCGACCCCGCTCCGGAAGTGATTGCCACGGCGACCGGTCAGGCCCGGTTGATCATTTTCGACAACGTCGACGGGGAGCTCGCGGAAACGACGATCGTGGAGACCGCGCCCTTTCCCGGTTCGATCGCCAGCGCTGATTTCGACGGCGACGGCTTCCACGACGTGGCCGTGACTCACGGCATGAGCACTTACGAAGGAACGGTCGAGCTGTATTTCGGCGCCGCGGGAGGCACGTTCAGCGCGCCGCTGTCACTTCAGGCCGGCAGATTTTCCGCGGAGGTCTCGTCAGCGGACTTCAACGGTGACGGCCATCCCGATCTCGCCGC
Source organism: uncultured Acidobacteriota bacterium (assembly GCA_963822445.1). Taxonomy (GTDB): domain Bacteria; phylum Acidobacteriota; class Thermoanaerobaculia; order Gp7-AA8; family Gp7-AA8; genus QHVT01. The sequence continues at coordinate 1,321,108 of CAWGHO010000001.1, forward strand.
CTCGAGCTGGGAGGACGACAACATTACGGTTTTCCTGTACGCCGGCTCGCGACAGTTCACATCGAGCACGCTTTCGGTCGACAAGCAGCAGCAGAAGTCGGTGACCGCCGCGCTGTTGCTGACACAGGACGTGACCGGCGACGGCATTGTCGACGTCATGGCCGCGGCGATTCATTGGGGCAACTGGATCACCACCTTCGTCGGCATGGGCGACGGCACGTTCCACTCGCCGACTTACCTCGAGCGTGGTGACGTAATCACCACATCAGCGGTCGCGGGAGACTTCGATCTCGACGGGGACTCCGATGTGGCGATGGCTGGCTACAAGCACCTGACCATCGCCAGCGGCACGTGCGCTTCCCAGGTCGACCTCGTCCTGGAGGCTCCGCTGATCAGTACCGGCGATGAGGCCGTGTTCCCCGTCGCGGTGTCGGGCTTCAGCAGCAGTACCCAACAGCCCTACGGCACGATCACTCTTCGGAATGGAGCGACCGACGCTGGAACGGCAGTCCTCGATGCCAGCGGCAAGGCGGTCATTGCGGTGTCGGGCCTGGGCGTCGGAGATCACACCTTTACCGCGGAATTCAGCGGAAACGCCGATCTCGGCGCGGCGACTTCAGCGCCGGTCGTCCAGAAAGTCACGTCCGCCACAACCCAGACAGTGATCAACACGCCCGGCACTCCGCCCGTGGCCGGAACGCCCTGGAGGATCACCATCGCTATCGTCGGCGGCTACACCTATGAATGGGTCAAGCTGTCCGTCGATGGCGTCGTAACGGACCGGCGCACCGCCCAGAACATCGATCTCGATCTCAGCCCGGGCCCGCACCAGATTTTCGCGAGGTTCTCCGGCACGATCTATGACCCCGCGAGCACGTCGGAGACGCTGAACGTGATCGCCGGCAAGGCCACGCCCACCTTGACGCTGACGTCAGGTGCGGTCGTGAAGCTGGGCCAGTCCCACGCCCTGCAGTTCTCCGTAACCGGCCCGGGCGGATTACAGCCCACGGGCATGCTGCAACTCTTCTCCGGCAACACCCTGCTCGGTTCCGGCACTGTAGGAAGCGTCATCAACGTGACGCTATCGCCCGGCGCACACAGCGTCCGCGCCGAGTACGGTGGCGACGCGAACTTCAATCCGGCCACTCTCGATCTGACGCTCCAGACCGGTCCGAATCAGCCGCTGGCAATCGAGGCGCGGTCACTCGCCTCGGCAATTCAGATCGCCTTCGTTTTGCCGTCCGGGACATCCGCGTACGAGCTCAATCGACGGCCGGCCGGAACGACCTCCTGGCAGCGGCTGGGGTCATGGGACAAAACGACGGGCCTGGATGCCTTCGCGCTGGTGCGCGGCGTCGTTTACGAATATCAGCTCGAAGCCACGGTCGATGGAGCCACGATGCTCTCGAACATCGACGGCGCGCTGCTTTTCACCGATGACCCGCTGATCGCGCAGGCCACGACCGTGAAGCGCGCGCATTTCACGGAAGTTCACGACGCCATCAATGTGATGCGGACCGCCGCGGGGCTGCCTGCTTTCGCATTCCACGCTTCGTTCACGAGCGATTCGATCATTCGAGCCTCACACGTTGCCGCTCTGCGCACGGCCCTTTCCGAAGCATGCAGCGCGATGGGGTTGAGCGCACCGACGTTCACGCATGCGGTCAGCGCGGGAACCGGCATCCGCGCTACGGACATGGAAGAGCTTCGAAACGCGTCACGCTGAACCTTTTGCATACAATCGTTTCAATACGGAGGAATCATGCGCAAAACAATTCTCGCCGCGGCTCTGCTCGCCGCCGCAACGACAGCCGGTGCGGCCACCGTCGCCGGCGTCAAAGTCGACGACAGCATCACCGTCAACAACCAGAAGCTCGTGCTCAACGGCGCCGCCCTGCGGAAGAAGTTCGTGGTCAAGGTTTACGTCGGCTCGCTCTATCTGCCGTCCAAACAGACCAGCGCCGCGTCGATCCTCGCCGCCGACACCCCGCGCCGCCAGGTGATGCATTTCCTCTACGACGTGGACAAGGGAAAGATGGCCGAGGCCTGGAGCGAGGGGCTGGCGGACAACACGCCCAATGCGTCGCCGGAAGTGAAGACCGCGTTCAAGACGCTCTCCTCCTGGATGGAAGACATGAAGGAAGGGCAGTCCATCGTCCTCACCTACGTCCCCGGAATCGGCACGACCGTCGAAGTGGCCGGCAAGAACAAAGGCACCCTCGGCGGCAAGGCCGTGGCCGACGCAATCCTGAACACCTGGGTCGGGCCGAAGCCGGGACCGGGCGGGGATTTCAAAAAAGGCGTGCTCGGGCAATAATTACGCAGCTTCCCCCAAGGTCCGATCCTGCGAATCCCGTTTCCGGTACTCCTGCTCGCCGTCCTTCTCGCGTTCACGCCCGCGGCGTCGGCGGTGTGTCCGAGCGTCATCTGGCCTCAGGGTCAGCAGCTGACGACCGACCGCTGGGTCCAGCAGCTGGTTGCGCTCGACACGAACAACGACGGCAAGCTCGATCTCGCCGGTGTTTACGTTGAGGAGTCTTCGAACGCGTACAGCATCGTGGTCTGGCTGGGAGCCGGTGACGGAACGTTCGGCGCGCCGACGGTCCTGTACGTGGCCACCGGCTGGTTGCCCAATCTTGCGACGGCGGACGTGAACGGCGACGGATACGCGGATCTCGTCACCACCGAGGGAAGCTCGCTGCTCGTTTTCCGAGGCACGGGCAGCGGTTTCGCCGCGCCGCTGACGACCTCCCTCAGCGCAACGGTGCAGCAGATCCACGTCGGTAATTTCGACGCCGACAGCGCCCCCGAGCTGGTGGCGTCAGCGCCCAGCGCCGGTTACTTCATCGTGTTCGACAACGTCGACGGTTCGTTCGTCGAAAAAACGACTGTCAATACGGGCCTCTTTCCCCAGTCGATCGTCAGCGCGGAGCTGAACGGCGACACGATCCACGACATCGCCGTGATCAAACAGCCGGGAACCGTCCCCAGCACCATCGAGGTGTACGCCGGCGGCGCGAGCTACACGTACACACACACGCACAGTCTTCCCGTCGGCACCTATGCATTCGAGCTCCGCGCCGCCGATTTCAATGGCGACGGATTGTCCGACCTGGTCGCCGCCAACTGGGAGGAAGGGACGGCCATCGTGTACCGGCGCAGCGGTTCCGATTACACGTCGACGACGCTCGAGACCGACATCCCCCGCCGCGACGGCAACGCTCGCCGAATGCTGGTCGAGGACCTTTCCGGCGATGGCATCCCCGACCTCGCCGTGGCCGCGGAAAACGGCGGTTACCTGACGACGTTCACCGGTGTCGGTGACGGCACCTTTCGTTCGCCGTCGTACGCGTTCGGCGTCGATTACTTCGACACCCTTCAGTTCAGCTCGATGGCCACGGGAGATTTCGACGGCGACGGCGATCTCGATCTGGCCGGCGGTGGACTGAGCACCCTCACCATCGCCTCGGCCACCTGCGCGACCCACGTGCAGCTGACCCCGCATTCGCCGATGATCTCGGCAGGCCAGACGGCGAAGTTGCACATCAACGTCTCCGGATTCGGCACGACCACGTCCCAGCCGTACGGCACGATCACGCTGCACCACGGCGACGTGGTCGCCGGCACGTCTCCTGTCGATGCGACCGGTTACGCGACGATCTCCGTGTCCGGCCTGACGAACGGCGCCGCCTTTACCGCAGAGTTCAGCGGGAACAGCGACGTACCACCGGCCACCTCGGAGATGGTGGCAGTGAGCGTCACGAACCTGACCACGCAGACGACGATCAACACACCTCCCACGCCGCCGGTCTACGGAACGGACTGGCCGGTGACCGTCGCGGTAACTGGCGCCAACTACGAGGGCACCACCGAATACATTCTGCTGAAGGTCGATGGCGTGGCCACGCGGTACTTCACCGGCCAGACCATCAACCTGCGTCTCTCGCCCGGACAGCACACGATCGTGGCCGAATTCGAAGGTAGCTACCTGAGGCCACCGAGCACGTCGGAAACTCTGCTCGTCACCGCCGTCAAGGCTTCACCGACCGTCACGCTGGTCAGTGGCGCGACGACTGTGCGCGCCGGGCAAACGCACTCGCTCGCGTTTTCGGTAAATGGCCCCGCGGGGATGACTGGCACTCTGAGCCTCTTCGAGGGCAACACGCTGCTCACGTCCGGACCGGTGGGCGGTACAGGCGCGGCGAATCTGCAGACGACACTGGCGCGCGGCAGCCACAACGTGCGCGCGGTCTACTCGGGCGACGCGAACTTCAACAGTGCCACGCTCGACTTCACCCTGCACGTCGTTCCCGACACGCCGCTGTGGATCGACGCCCGCGCGCTGGCCTCGAACGTCCAGATCGTTTACGTGCTGCCGGAGGGAGCGTCGGTGAGCCAGCTCTATCGCCGCGAGGGCGCGGGCGCCTGGGCGCCGGTTGCGTTCGATCCGGACAGCGGCATCGATCCGGCGGTTCTTCAACGCGGCGTCGTTTACGAGTATTACCTCGCGGTCAATCTTTCCGGCGGCGGCGTTCAAACGTCGAACATCGACGGCGCATTGCTCTTCACCGATGATCCGCTGGTCGTGCTGGCCACCACGGTCAAGCGCGCGCATTTCACCGAGCTCCGCGACGCCATCAATCTGATGCGCACCGCCGCGGGACTGCCGGCCTTCGAGTTCGACGCGGCGTTTACGAACGACTCGATCATCCGCGCATCACACATGACCGGACTGCGCACCGCGGTTTCCGAGGCGCGCAGCGCACTGGGGATGAGCGCGGCGACGTTCACGCATGCGATCGCGGCGGGAGCGATCATTCGGGCGACGGACATCGAAGAGCTGCGGAACGCGTCACGCTGACGCGGGCCGGGCCACGAAGAACAGCTTCACCGTTCGCGCTTCGATCTCCTCGCCATACGGATCGAAATCGATCACATCCACCGGAACGAGTTGCGCCGCGGCGAGCGCGGAGATGATCTCTTTCTCGCTGTAGGCGCGCTGCCGGTGCTGCTCGCGGATCTCGACTTTCTTCCCGTCGACCACCGCCCACCCGCGCACCATCGCTTTCCCGATCCGTTCGCGCTTCCGGAAAGTCGTGGCGATCTCGAGGTGGTAATCCGCGCCGGTCGATTCGAACGGCTCGGCAATGCCCCAGACCTCGGGATAGATCTCGGGATGGTTCATGTCGAAGAGCAGCAGCGAGTCCTCGCTCATCACCCGGCGGATGGACCTGAACGCGGCCGTGAGCTCCTCCGCCTCGAGAAGATGATTGAGGCTGTCGTACAGACAGGTCACCCGCGCGAACTTGCCGCGAAACGGCAGGTCGCGCATGTCCGCGGCCACGACGCGGCCGCTCGTGCGCGACAGCATGTCCATCGACGCGTCGATGCCCGTCGACTTCCAGCCTCGCTCGCGAAAGTGCTGGAGCACGAGGCCCGTGCCGCAGGCCACGTCGAGATGCGTGCGCTTCGGCGTCGGATACTTCTCCAGCGTCTCGTCGAGCAAGGTGCGGACGGCCTTGAAGAAACGGTCGCCGAGGGCTCGATCGTAGGCGTAGGCGAAGGCGCCGTAAGCCTCACTGTCCACTGTTGACGTACGCGATTGCGCGCTCGAGGACTTCATCCTTCCCTTCGCGGATTCCCTTGATCGTCGGCTCGACGCGCACGTCGGGAACGAGACCGATCCGCTGCAACTGCCGTCCGTCGGCGTGGCGAACGTCGTGCCCGGTGAAGCCGACCGTGATACCGCCGGGCAGCGGGAAGTTGGTGACGTCGCCGTTCGCTCCGGCGCTGTTCGATCCGATGAACTTCGTTCCGTTGGCGGCTTCGAAGAACAGGCCGGTGTGCTCGGACTGGCTGATGGCCCGGTCGTCGATGAGCATGACCGTCCTGCCCTGATACACCGGTTTGTCCGATTTCGGCAGCTGCTGTTCGAAGAAGAAGCCGCTCGACCCTTCCGGATCTCCGGGCAGCTGCGCGCGGCGGAACGCTGCGCCGACCTTCGCTTTCTTCGTGTTGATGCGCGGCGCGATCGGCCACGCCGTGCCGCGCGGATACCCGCGCATGTCGAAAATGATCGCTTTGGTCTGCATCAGCGCGTCGAACATCGCGTCGACCTGCATCGGCGTCAGGCGGACCATGTCGACGTAGCCGATGTTGCCGTCGAGGACGCGATACGGCGGCGTCTTCGGTTCCGGCGGCGGAACGTACACGGCGACGCGCGGCACATTGAGGATGCGCGTCGATCCATCGGCGTTGCGCACGCCGATGCTGGCGATCGAATCCTTGGCCCCGCGCATGGCCGCGGCGATGACGCTGTTTCGCCGCGCGGCGTCGGTCGAGGCGGTTCGATACTTCCAGAAGCGCTGCACGCGCTGCTCGGCCGGTTCGCCATCGACGCTCACGATCACGTCGCCGACTTCCAGCGGCGTGCCTTCGGGAAAGTTGCCGCGCTTTTCCGTGACGACGTATTGCCCTTCGACGTAACGGACGTTCGCGGGGAAGGTCCATTCGCCGAAGAACTGGTCGATCGCGCGGTGGCCTCGCGCGCCGGAGTGGCCGTCTTCGATTCTCGCGACCACTTCCAGCACCGCGGAGGCGTACTGGGTCTCGTCTTTCGCCGATTCGAAACGGGGGATGAACTCGCGCAGCACGGCGTCCCAGTCGCCGATCAGCGCCTTGTACGGATAGAACCGGTCGATGATGCTCCAGAGCCGGAACAACGCCAGCAGGCGGTGCGGGAGATCGGGATAAAGCATCTCCGGATAGGTCTTCTCCGGTGTCGCGCGCGGCGTGAAACTGTCTCCCGAAAGCGGAGGCCGCGCCGCGAACGGTGCGTTCGACCGGGCGATCTCGATCGCTTTCTTCAACGGATCGGCGCTCACCGCGTCTGCGGCCAGGCCGCTCGCCGCGAGCTGAGACGAGCGGATCAGCGCGACGTGCGAACTACTGAGCTCGATCTCGTCCGTCCCGCCGACCGATTCCGCGGAGACGGGCTTCTCCGAGACGATCGCCGCGTTGCCGCTCCACCACATCGCCGCGGCGGTCAGCGGAATGATGTCGCGCGTCACGAAAACGATTCGCGGCGCCGGTGTCACGGACGGCGGCTGCGGTCGAACGGCAATCCCGCCGCTGAGTGCCGTCAGCACACCGGAGTAGTAACCGCCGGACGTCGAGCCCTGCTGCGGCGCATACCCGGAGTGATAAACGTTTCGCACCGGCAGCGGCGGTACGTTCTCGCGCACGAGGCCGGGAATGTACCCGAGCACCCAGGCGACCTTCTCCCCGCCTTTCGTGCGGAGATCGATGACGATCGCCTTCGCCGTCGGGACTTCCTTGAGCAGCTTTTCATCGACCGGCCAGATGGCGTCTTCGCCGTTGGCGTCGACGAAGGGTCCGAGGTTGACGACGAGCGTGTCGCCGTCCCGCCGGAAGAGTTTCACGTCCGATGCGCCGGACGGCTTGGCGGTCTTTTCCACGACGCGCGTCGACGGATCACCGAGCTCGGCCAGCATCTGTCCGATCGCCTTCGCAACCTCGGCATCATTCTTCGCGGCGCGTGCGTTCGGGATGGCCCGGACCAGCGCGCCGTCCCAATCGAGCTCGCGCTGCATCGTGTACGGGTGGCCGAACTTCACGGCCGACCACACCTCGGCGAGCTTCACTAATCCATCCTGCGCTGCGATCGGAAGAGCGATCCCCAAAACCAGCAGCAGCCGCATCACCACTTGAAGAAGCCCTCGCCGGTTTTCTTGCCCAGCTTCCCCTGCGCGACCATGTCCCGCAGCAATTGCGGCGGCTCGAAGCGCGGTCCGATGGTGGAAGCGAGGTATTCGGCGATGCCGAGGCGGACGTCGAGGCCGACCAGGTCCGTCAGCCGCAACGGTCCCATGGGATGGTTGTACCCGAGCTCCATGGCCCGATCGATGTCCTCCGCCGAACCGACGTTCTCTTCGAGCATGCGGATGGCCTCGAGACCGATGGCGACGCCGAGGCGGGAGGTGGCGAAGCCGGGGCTGTCGCGGACGATGATCGCGGTCTTGCCCATCTTCTCCGCGACCTCACGGATCTGATCGATGGTCTCGGTCGACGTGCGGTCGCCGCGCACGATCTCGATCAGCTTCATCAGATGCGGGGGATTGAAGAAGTGCATGCCGACGAAGCGATCGCGGCGCTCGACGTGCGACGCGAGCTTGGTGATGGAGAGCGAAGATGTGTTCGAGGCGATGATCGTCTCGACGCCGCAGAACAGATCGGCCTGCGAGAAGAGCTCGATCTTCAACTCGAAATTCTCGGGAATCGCTTCGATGATCAGATCCGCGCCGCTGACCGCGGGCTCGAGATCGGACACGAATGCAGCCGTCCCAAAGCCTCGTCCGCGTCGCTCTGGGTGAGCTTGTTCTTCTCGACGCCCTTGCGGAGCATCGAGTCGATGGACGCCTTCGCGGCCTCGAGCGCGGAGGCCTCCGCGTCGTGAAGAACGGCCTCGTAGCCGGCGACCGCGGCGAGGTAAGCGATGCCGCGGCCCATGGTGCCGCTGCCGATGACGGAGAGCTGGCGAATCATGCGGCGAAGTTTACCGCGCGGTGTGGTGCAGGCGTCCCGCCTGCCTCTGTCGTTAAACGGCCTTCATCGCCAGCGAGATGATCTCGCGATGCGTGAAGTAGTTCACCGCCGGGTCGTCGAGGTGGAAGGTGTAGGTGAAGCGCTCGTCGTTGTCGGCGATGAAGGTGAAGCGGAAGTAGCGGCTCTCGGTGCCGTCGCCGAATTCCTTGATGTTCGCCGGCTGTGCCGCTTTCCTCCTCCACCTTCAGCACGCGATACAGCCGGTGCGCGCTGATGGGAAGGTCGTCCGGCGGGTAGTGGATGAACTGGATGGCGTAGATCGCCTTGGGATCGATCTCGCGCTGCGGGTAATCCTGCACGCCCTCGCCGCCCACGCCGGTGAACCAGGACTCGTCTTCCTTGAAGAGGACGAGGTTCGCGGAGTTCTCGGTCATCGGCAGCGCGCCGCGGTCGAGATGGATGTGCTGCTCGGGATCGGCGGAGTCGCGGAGCTGGGTGAGCAGGTCGATCAGGTACTGGATGCCTTCCCGCGTGCCGGTCAGGGCGACTTCGTCGTCCTCGTCGGAGATCCAGAGGTCGAGCCAGGCTTCCTTCGGGAGCTTGACCCGGCCCTCGAGCGCCTCGCGGGTGATGGGGGCAAAGCCCAGGCGCTTGGCGGCGGCCAGGAGGAACTCGTTGCAGTTCGGATCGTCGAGCAGATTCTGCCGGGCATGGTCGATAGCGGCCTCGTAGGCGCGCTTCCGGCCGAAGTCGTGGCTCAGGTCGAACGGGAGAACGATCTGATCGAGAATCTGAGCAAATCTTTCGGCAGGTTTGGACATGGCGTCGCGGGGGTAAACCGGGGCGAATCTAGCATATTTCGTTACGGGGTTCCCCCGTGTAGTGTGGGCCTCCGGCCTACCTTTCGTCCCCCGCCCAAAGGTAGGCCGGAGGCCCACACTACACCGCGTCAGCCGCTGGTCCGCTCCCGCTGCTTCCAGTCCTTGTCCATCTCCGAAAGGAATCCCGCCAGGTCGTCGGCGTGCTCTTCCTCGACGGCGAGGATGCCTTCCAGCATGCGCCGGGTGGTGATGTCGTCGTCGCCGATGTAGCGGATCATCTCCGTGTAGGAGTCGATGGCCACCCGCTCGGCGATGAGGTCTTCCTTGATCATCTCCAGCAGGGTCGTCCCTTCGACGTACTCCGAGTGCGAGCGCGACAGGATCCCCTCGGGGCTGAAGTTCGGCGAGCCGCCGAGCTGGACGATCCGGCCGGCGATCTCGTCGGCATGGCCCTGCTCCTCGTTCGCGTGCACCAGGAACTCCGCGGCGATCGGGTCGGCGTGAATGCCTTGGGCCATGAAGTAATGGCGCTTGTAGCGCAGGACGCAGACGATCTCCGTGGCCAGCGCCTCGTTCAGGATCTTGATCACGGTCTCGCGGTTCCCGCGATACCCCTCGGTCACCGCACCTTCTTCGATGTGCTGTCTGGCGCGGCGCCGGAGCTCCTGAACGTCAGTCAGAAACGGCTTATCGGTCATGTACTTCTCCTTCTGATGCTCTGCTGATGCAATGCAAAGCCCGTTCAATCCGCGCCGAAGCGCGTGCGGCCGGCATCGTACATCCGCCCCCGCCAGTGCAACTGCCGGCGGATTCCGGTGACCCAGGTCGAGCGAATGAGGATCCACATCCAGAGCAGCACCATCAGCGGATTGCCGAAGATCGCGTTGTCGAGGCGGTATCCGAGTGAAGTGAACAGGACCACCCGGGTCAGGCTGATGACGATCACCGTGGCGATGGCGGCTAGGTCGCCGGTGAGCGCGGCGAGGTAGGGATAGACGTGCAGGACGATGCTGAGGAAGACCATGAAGCTCGTCAGCAGGTAGCTCCGTCCGAACGTGGAAAACGAGTTCTTGGTGAAGCCGTCGACCACCTCGCGCAGGCCGCGATACATCCGCACGTAGACGAGATCATCCGCACGCACGGCCTCGGTGCGATGTCCGGCGCGGCGGATCAGCCTCGCCAGCGCCACGTCATCGACGACGGCGTCTTTGAGGGCCTCGTGGCCGCCCGCGGCGTCGTACACCTCGCGTCCGACGAGATTCCCCGGACCACCGCCGATGGCCAGCACCGGAATGCGCGTTCGATTCGACAGCCAGAGATCGAGAACCATGAACGCGAACACCGCCAGGTTGGGCATGGCGATGTGCTCCCAGAACCCGCGCATGCCCAGCCGCGGAAAGAGCGTCATCATGGCCACGCCCGTTTCTTCGAGACGGGCCACCGCGGCCGCGACGGCTTCGGGCTGGTAGACCACGTCGGCGTCGACGAAGAGCAGCAGCTCGCCACGCGCGCGAAGACTTCCCTGATGCAACGCCCACGGTTTCCCCAGCCATCCGGCTGGCGGTTCCTCGCCGTGGATCGTCACGAGACGGGAATCGGCGGCCGCGATCTCCTGCAGGATCGCGCCGGTCCCGTCGGTGGAACGGTCATCGACGACGATGACTTCGAGCGCCGGGTAGGTCTGCGCGAGCAGCCCGCGGACGGTCTGTCCGATGGACTGCTCTTCGTCGCGAGCGGGGACGATGATCGAGACCAGCGGGGTGCGTTTCGGCATCCGCGGCTTCAGCCGGTACGTCGTGACCACGTTGATGATCGTCCGCACCAGAGCGGCGATCCACATGACCAGAAGGACGTAATTGAGCACGCGCATTCGCGCGTTTACGTTACGCCTGTCCCGCGCGCCGTGCCGCTTCGACCGCGTACTGCGACTCGGGATATTCGGTCGTGATGCGGCGGTATGCCTCGCGCGACTTCTCGGCGTTGCCCTGAACGTCGTACGCCTGGGCCAGGAGAACGAGAAGCGCGTCGCCGGGCAGGGCCGGCTCGGGCTTGCCCAGCTCGGACGTCAGCTCGGTCGCGACCTGAGCCGCTTCGCCGTTCTCGATGCGCAGCTGGTAGAGGCTGTAGCGGGCGGAGGCGCCGAGGAGGGGGTGGTCGCCGTGGTCGTCGATGAATTCCTCGAGACCTTTGCGGGCACCGGCCGCGTCGCCCTTGGTGACGGCGAGACGCGCCAGGTAAAGGCCGGCGATGTCGGCCGCGTCGGTGCCGCCGAACTTCGACTGAACCTCGCGGAACTGCTTCTCCGCGGCGGTGTTGCGCTCTTCGGGGGTCTTGAACTTCGGCGCGTTGGGCGCCTGCTCTTGCTGCTGTTGCGGGTCCTCGCCGACCGGCGCTTCGATGGTGTCGATGGCGCTGGCCAGAGCGAGCTGGGCCTTGGTTTCCTGATTGCTGCTGTAGAAGTACCAGCCGTAAGCGATGAGGGCGATGGCGATCACGCCGATGGCGATGAAAAGCAGACCGCGCTGGTTAGCCTTCGCGCGGACCGAAAGTGCGCCGATCTCATCGACGAACTTGTCGTGTTTAAGGTCATGCCGGTGTTGACGATCCATTGGGGGGAAAAGCCTCCGTAAAGAAGAGGGGCGAACTGTAGTTCAGGCGTGGCGAACCGTCAACGAACGGGGGGGATTCCCGGATCTTGCCGGTTGCGAGGTTGCGGGGTTTCGGGGTTACGAGGCTGGAAGAAGGATGCTCCTCCTCGAAACCCCGTAACCCCGCAACCCCGTAACCCCACTACAATGAAGGGCACTCGGTTTGCACCAGCCCGAAATCACGTTTTCGATCTCACAAATGCCCGGGAGAGCCATGACCGCGCGGTGCGCTGCTTCGATTCTTTTTTTTCTCACCTTCGCGGCGACTGCTGCTCCGAAGCGGGTGGACATCGACCTTTCCGGCGCAACCGTCCTCTGCTATCACATCGTCGAATCGCCCGCCGCACCGCGGATGCACATCACCCGCGACGTGTTCCGCCAGCACCTGCGCTACCTGGAGATGACCGGTTACAACGTCATCCCGCTGCGCCATCTGTACGAGTACGTTTCCGGCAAACGCGCCTCGCTGCCGAAGAACGCCGTGGTCATCACCATCGATGACGGATGGTCCAGTACCTACACCGAGATCTTCCCCGAGCTGCAGAAACGCAAGTTTCCGTTCACGGTCTTCATTTATCCGAAGATCATCGGGCAGACCTCCAACGCCCTGACCTGGAAGCAGATCAAAGAGATGTCCGACGCCGGCGTGGACATCCAGAGCCACTCCCTGTCACATCCGTTCCTCACCCGCCGCCGTCATCGCTCGATGGGCGACAAGCAGTACGGCGAGTGGATTCAGCGCGAGCTCGCCGAGAGCAAGCGCATTCTCGAGAAGAACACCGGCAAGAAGGTGCACTTCCTCGCCTACCCGTATGGCGACTACGACGACAAGCTCACCGAGCAGGTGGAGAAGGCCGGCTACAAAGCGGCGCTCACCTGCGACTTCGGCCTGGTGCGCAAGGGCAGCGACCCGCTGCGCATGAAGCGATTCGTGATCGACGACCGCATGGACTTCGCCGAGTTCCGCCGCTACCTCGGCGCGTCACCGATGCAGCTGGCCGAGACCACTCCCAAGCCGGGCGTGGTCGATCCGACGGCCAAGGTGATCTCCGCGAAGATCCCCAATCACCAGAACGTCGACCCCCACTCCGTCGGCATGGCTCTGCTCAGCCTCGGATCGATGGTCCCCTATTCGTACGACGCCCGCAGCGGCGCGATCAGCCTCGTGCTGCAGGACGCGATCAGCTCGCTCAAGACCAAAACCCATCGGGCGGTCGTCTGGGCCAATGACCTGAAGACCGGCAAGCGCATCGAGGCGACCTGGGTGTTCCGCCTGCCCGATCCTGCCGCCCCCGCGCCCGCCACCACCCAGCCCGCCCCCCCTCCTGCCGTCAGCGCGGCGGGGATGCTCGGCGGCGCATCGCCGGGCGGATCGCCGAAGCGCTAAACACCTCACGGCCACCGGTCGTATCACCCTCATGCGGATCCTGACCCTGCTCGCGGTTCTTTTGTCGATTCACGTCGAGGCTCAGGATCTCCGCCTCACGACCGACCGTGAAAAGATCAGCGTCCACACCGGGGCCGCTTTCCATCTCCGCAACATCGGCGAGGCCGATGCCCGCGATGCCGTGGTCACGCTGGAGCTCGAGCAGCCGGGTCTGGAGTTCTACCGCGGTACGAATCCCTGGACCCCGGTTCACGGCTGGACCTGCACCTCCACTCCCACGACCGCCACCTGCACCATCGCCACGTTCCCGGCCGGCGCGAGCCTGGCCATCATTCCCATCGTCCGGCAGATCGAACCGACCGGCGGGCATCGCAAATTGACAGTCACGGCCAGCGCTCTCAACACGGTGAAGCAGACCGCCGTGGTGGACGTCGTCGCCGACCATCGGCTCCTCGTGACCACCAACGCTGATTTCGGCGCGGGCTCGCTGCGCGCGGCCATCGAGGAGATCAACGCGCAGCCGATGTGCGGCACCGACGTCCCTTGCGTGGTCCGCTTCTCCGGCCCGATGGTGATCGCCCCCGCAACGCCGCTTCCGGCGATCACGAAGTGCAACGTGGACATCGTGGGTCGCTTCGCGGATCCACAGGCCCCTCCGGTGTTGGTGGAGGACCTCGTCCTCAGCGGCGAGAATGTGAGCTATGGCAACGGCCTCCACGTCCGCATCACCTCATGCACGGAACCGGTGGGGGTCGACATCGCTCAGATGACCATTCACTCCTGGCCGTGGAACGGGATCGTGTACGACGAGCCCTCGCCGGCACCGGTACGTGCTCACAGCATCCGCGGGGTCCACGTCGGCACCGACGCGACGGGCTCGATCGCGCTGGGGAATGGTGCCCGCGGCATCGCCCTCGACACGACCAATGACTACTTCTTCATCGCTGGCGGCGTCATCGGCGCCAACGGTCGCAGCGGCATCGGCATCTTCCGCGGAAGGCGCGTCGAGATCTCCAGCATCAGCGTCGGCATGGGCCGCGACGGCTCGCCCTTGGGCAACGGCGCCAGAGGCGTGTTCTCCCTCGGCACGCCATTCAGCGTGAACTTCAGCACCATCGCTTACAACGCGCACTACGGCATCGCGTTGACGCCGGGACTGGTGGAAGCACACCTCGAGAACAACGCCATCCATTCGAATGGCGGTTTGCCCATCGACTGGAATCTCGACGGTCCTTCACCAGTCGACGACGAAACGGACGGCATCCTCAACACGCCTCGCGTGCTCGATGCGTTTTACGACGCCGGCTCGAACCGCACCATCGTCCGCGGCGAGGTGCGCCTGCGCCGCGATGCCTCGCGCTATGCGTACAACGTCGATCTCTTCTCCGGCGTCACGCCGCGCGGTGACACGCCGAAGCGATTCATCTTTCGGACGAACATCCTCGCCGCGCAGGTCCCGGCCACGGCCGGCGACGTTCCGTTCGAGGTCAGCTACGAGGGCGATCTGCGCGGACAACTCGTCGCCATCCAGATCCATGCGGTGAGCGGCGTCAAGGTCTCCACGGAGATCAGCGAAGGCTTCCTGGTCCGCTAGCCCTTCGGCAGCTTGATCTCCGGCTCTTCCTCACGCTCGCGATAGAGAATCGCCGTCTTCCCGATCGTCCCGGCGAGCTGCGAATCGGTCTCGCTCGCCAGGCGATCGGCGGCAGCCTTCCGCTCTTTCGGCTCGTCGATCTCCAGGCGCACCTTGATCAGCTCGTGTGAATGGAGGGATTTCTTCGTCTCGGCGACGACGGACGCGGTCACACCGCCTTTCCCTACCCGCACGATCGGCGCGAGGGGGTGAGCGAGACCTCTGAGGAACTGCCGTTGTTTCGCAGTGAGCACAGCCATAAGGACTTATCGTACTTCTTCTTCCCCCTCTCCGTGGAATTTCGTATAGTTATTCGTACGTTCTTTCGCGCGTCCAGAAGTAGAAAACAGCGATCACACGACAATGGCAAACCCTCGGTGACGAGGGGACGCAAAGCCCACGGGTCTCGCGAAGAGACGGCCGGGCTGCCGAATGTGATTGGAAGAGCGCGTAGCTCTTCGATCCGGCAACAGGAACCGGTGATCGCTCGGAGGTCTCGATGCGGTCTCGGTTTTTGTTTTCAGCCGTTGCCCTGTTCGCGTTCGCCGTTCCCGGCTACGCCTACCGGATGTCCGCGTGGGTTCCCTCCTGGGACCCGAATGCCGTAACGGTCATGCAGACCCAGGCCGGCAACCTCGAAGAGACGAATCCCGGCTGGTACACCATCGCCGCCGACGGCTCGGTCACGAAGAATTACAAGGCCGAGGATCCGACGATGCGCGCGGCGCTGACCGGGACGATGCTCGTTCCGACGATCAAGAACTACGTCGGCGGCCGTTTCGACGGTGCTCTCGTCGCGGCGATCATCAACGATCCGGTCAGGCGTGAGGCCCACGCCGAAACGCTGGCGCAGCTCGTCGTCGACAGCGGTGTCGACGGCATCGACATCGATTACGAAGGCGTGCCCACCACCTCGAACGCGAACTTCACCACGTTCATCCAGATCCTCGCCGAGAAGCTTCACGCAACGCGGCGCGTACTGTCGGTCACCGTACACGCGAAGACGAGCGACAAGACGAACTGGAACGGCCCCGGCGCGCAGGACTGGCTCGCGATCGGCGCGGCTGCCGATTCCGTGAAGATCATGGGCTACGACAAACACCACTCCGCCAGTGTTGCCGGCGCGGTCGCGCCGCTCGACTGGCTGGGCCAGGTCGCCGCGTACGCGCAGTCGACCATCCCCGAAGGCAAGGCCATTCTCGGCCTGCCCTGGTACGGCTACGACTGGCTCGGGACCGACGGCACGACCGTGACCTACGCCGGTGCGATGACCATCGCCCAGCGCGTCGGCGCCGCGGTCACGCGCGACGTGAACGGCGAAGCGACCTTCACCTACGAAGGCCGCACGGTGTTCTTCCAGGACTTCACGTCGTACAAGACCAAGATCGACTTCATCACGAAGAACTACCCGGCCATCGCCGGATTCGCGGCGTGGCGCGTCGGTTCGGAAGATCCGGCGATCTGGCCGGTCGTCCGCGAGCTGACCATGCAGGCCGCCGGCTCGGCGCCGGTCAAAGGCCCGGCGATGAGCTTCGCCGTCGACGGCCCCCGCCAGCTCAAGCTCGTCGCCGGTGAAGCAACGGCCGCGGAGTACGCGTACGTCGGAATCAATGGCTTCGACCTCAACGTCACCGCCAGCATCAAGGTCCTCGACGAATTCGGCGGCACGGTTGCGCTGAGCTCGCCGACGGTCACCGCGACCAGCGGCACGAAGCTCCTCGTGAGCGTGCCGAAGTCGACGCCAGCCGGCTCGTACCGGATTCTCGTGAAGATGTCCGGCGCGGGAATCCGCCACGAAAAGATCGTGACGCTGAACGTGGAAGCACCGGCGCCTCCGAAGTCGAGCAAACGTCGCGCGGCGTAAACGGCAACATTTTTGCCTCGGGGCATCCCCATGCCCCGTCCCCTGGCGCTCCTCGTTACCCTCGTCCTCACCACCACCGCCCTCGCCAATCCCATCACCGACGAAAACGCGCGGCCGGGAACGGACCGCTGGCGGCTGCGCCAGCCGGCCATCACCCAGATCGCCGGTTACGCCTCCTCGACCAGCGTCACGCACGGCGAGACGATCGATCTCTTCGTCAGCACCACCGATCCGACTTACACGATCGAGATCTTCCGCACCGGCTGGTACGGCGGCCTGGGAGGGCGGCGGATGACCGACGCGGTCGAGCGAACCGGCATCGTGCAAGCCGTTCCCTCGCCCGACACGAATGGCACGGTCGAATGCAAGTGGATCGACCCGTATGCGGTGACGATCCCCGCCGATTGGCTGAGCGGCGTGTATCTCGCGAAGCTCACCGGCGTTCCCAGCGGCAGCCAGAGCTACATCATGTTCGTCGTCCGCGACGAGCGCCGCGCCGACTTCGTCTTTCAGAGCACGGTCACGACATACCAGGCCTACAACAACTGGGGCGGCAAATCGCTGTACGGCTTCAACAGCACCGGCATGCCCGCGCGGAAAGTGTCGTTCGATCGTCCGTACGCCTCCGCATTCGGCACGGGCGGCTACCTCTTCGACTGGGAGTACAACTTCGTCCGCTTCCTCGAGCGCGAGGGCTACGACGTCACGTACACGACGAACATCGACACCCACGCGCGGCCTTCGTCGCTGCTGCGCGCGAAAGCGATGCTGTCCGTCGGTCACGACGAGTACTGGAGCTGGGAGATGCGCGAGCATGTCGAAGCCGCACGCGACGCGGGCGTGCACCTCGCGTTCTTCTCAGCGAACAACTGCTACTGGCAGATCCGCTTCGAGAATGCGAACCGCACGATCGTCGGCTACAAGGATGCCGCGCTCGCCTCGGATCCATTCGCGAACGACGGCAATCCGTCGAACGACCACCTGATCACCGTGAAGTGGCGCGACGTGCCCGTCTCCCGTCCCGAAGAAGCGCTCCTTGGCGTGATGTACGTCGAGTCGCCGATCGACGGCGACATCGTGATCGACAACGCCTCGCACTGGGTCTTCGCGAACACCGGCCTGAAAAACGGCGACAAGCTCACCGGCCTCCTCGGCTATGAGATCGACGCCATTGTCGGCATCGCCTCGCCACCCGGGCTGGTGCGTCTAGCCCATTCGCCGTATGTCAGCGAGCAGGGCGAGACCGGCTTCGCCGACATGACCATTCACACGACCGCGAGCGGGGCGATGGTCTTTTCCGCGGGAACGATTCAGTGGAGCTGGGGCCTCGATCCGTTCGGCGATCCCGATCGCGTGCAGCGGCAGAGCGAGGCCGCGAAACAGATCACGCGCAACGTGTTGAATCGGATGAAAGCCGTGCCGCGGCGACGCGCGGTGCGGAGTTAGCGGACCGCTTTCGCGCGCTCGAGGAACTTCGCCGGCGGCTCGAAGCCTGTCAGACGCAGGTCCTTCCGCTCGTTGCCGCTGGCGTCGATGAAGACGATCGTCGGAACGCCGAGGATCTGGTACTCCGCGGTCAATGCCTTCGTCGTCGCGTCTTCCGCGGCAGTGAGGTCGGCTTTCACGCGAACGAAACGATCCAGCTCCGAGACGACCCCCGCATCGGTGAACGTCTTCTCATCGAGCTCCTTACACGGCAGGCACCAGTCGGCGTAGAAGTCGATGACCACGGGCTTGTTCGCGGCACGCGCGGCAGCGAGCGCCTTGGTTTCGTACTTGTTCCAGGTGACCGCGGTCGCGTGCTTCCGCGGAATCGCGAAGGCGACTCCGGAGACGAGCAACAGTGCGGCGATCGCAATCCGCCAGACGCGTGCGCCTTTCGACCTCGTGAAAAACAGAAAAGCCGCACCGATGAGCAGGCTTGCCGCCGCGCCGTACTGAAACGCGAGGTCGCCGATCAGCGGCCGCAAAAAGTAGAAGGCCATGGCGATGAGGATGAAGCCCATGGCCTTCTTCACCTGCAGCATCCACTCACCGGAGCGCGGGATGGAGCTCGCGGCCGAAGCGAAGATGCCGAGGAACAGGTACGGGAGTCCGAGGCCGAGGGCCAGGACGAAAAACATGAGGAAGCCGAGGAACGGGCTCTGAAGGCTGCTGACCAGCGCGATCAGCGAAATCACGAACGGCCCGACGCACGGCGCGGCCACGATGCCGATCACGAGGCCCATCGTCAGCGCGCCGGCCAGACCAGCCTGTCCGCCGGATTTCCTGGTGATCCACTGCGGCGGCTGAATCTCGAACGCGCCGAACATCGACGAGGCCATGACCAGCATCAGCAGTGCAAAGAAGATAAGCACCGCCGGATGCTGCAGCCACGCGCCGAACAGCTTGCCCGACAGCGCGGAGAACACGCCGAGTGCGGAGTAGGTAATGGCGATGCCGAGGACGTAGAGCGAGGAGAGCGCGACGCGGCGGCCGGTGCTCGAGCCGCTCTGCGAGCCGAAGTATCCGAGGGTGATCGGGATCAGCGGATAAACGCAGGGGGTGAGGTTGAGCGCGAGCCCGAGGACGAAGATCGCCAGTAGCGTGAGCGGAAGACCTCGCGCCGCGAACGTGCTGCCGACGTCACTGGAAAGCAGCGAAGACGAGCTCTTCACGCCTTTCGGCGCGGCGCTGAGCGGAGTGAAATTCGCACCAGACGCGGGAGCGGCAACCGCGGGAGCCGCGACGGTCTTTGTCGCGTCGATGTCCGCGAACGCATCGTTCGGCGGAAGGCAGACCGTGTCGCTGCAAGCCTGGTAGTGAAGCTTCGCCTTGATCGTGTTCGCGCCGGGCTTCAGCTTCGCGCGAAAGGGAATCGCGACCTTGCCGTCGAACACGGCGAGCTGCTTGCCGCCGGTGAACTCGAAGGCCTTCATCGCGTGAGGCGGGAACTTCGCCTCGATCAACTCCGCGGTCACGGCGTCGACGTCGAGCGCGGTCGGAATCGCGAATTCTTCGGTCGGCACGTTCGAGTTGATGTGCCATCCATCCTCGACCGTGGCGATGATCGTTCCGTCGACCTCGTCGCCGGTCCGCTTCTGAACGGACCCGTCGATGGTGACTTTGCCCGCGCCGCCGGCGCCGGGAAACGCGATCTGAGCGATGGTGGGAAGAGCAGCGAGCGTGAGGAACAGCAGTACCGCGATTTTTTTCACGTTACTTGCCCGACGCCAGACGCCTCTCGATGTCAGGGAGGAACATGTCGACGTTCTTGTTGAGCGGCGACTTCGGATAGGTCTTCTTGAAGACGCGGAACTCGTTCGCGGCCGCGAGCAGATTGTTCTGCTGCAGGTAAATCTGTCCCGCGAGTAGGTGCGCCCGCTCGACCGCGTCTCCGGTCTTGCTGACGGCCTGCAGGCTGCGGATGGTCTTCAGCCCTTCGTCGAGGCGGTTCTGCATCGCGTACGACATGGCCAGGTGGTAGTAGGCATCGTCGCGAACGGCGGCGGGCACGCCCTTCTCGGTCATCAGCTTCTTCAGGCGGGGATCGCTCTTATCGAACGCCGCGCGGGCGATCAGGTCTTTCGCCAGCTCGAAGCGCTGCTTGTAGTCCTTTTCGATCGTGGCCTCGTTCTTCAGCCGCTTCTGGAACGCGTCGTACTCGCCGCGGGTCTTGTTGAGGCTGACCACGAAGTCTTTCGGCGGCGCGTAACCGCGAATCATGCCGGCCAGGCTGAGGTCGGGCGCGAGCAGGAGGAAGGTCGGAAGCTGGGTGACGGCGAACTTCTGCGCGTACTTGGTCCCCTCTCCCTTGTCCTCGGTATCGAGCCGAAGCAGGACGATGTCGCTGGTCGCGTTCTGGAAGACCTCGGACGGGAAAACCTCCCGCTCGAAGCGATGGCACCAGCCGCACCACTGCGCGAACATGTCCACGAGGATGAGCTGGTTCTTTTCCCTGGCTACCTTCTGCGCCGCGGCTACCGTTTTGTGCCAGCCACTGCCGGCAAAGGCCGGAGTGGTCAGCGTGAGCGCCAACACGACGAGCAGGACGATTCTTCGGTTCATCTCGCGGTCCCAAACGGCAGCGGAAAAAGGGCTATTCCGTTGACTTGTAACGCGATGTGTCAACGCGATGACACGTCGGCGAGCTTTTTCTTCTCCGCGTACTCGCGCGCGGCTTCGATGAACGCGCCGAAGAGCGTCGCAGCCGAGTCCTCGCCGGTCATGTCCTCGGGATGCCACTGCACGCCCACGTAGAAAGGATGCTTCGGGTCCTCGAGCCCCTCCACGACCCCGTCCGGCGCATGGGCGGTCACGCGAAGCCCGTCGCCGACCTTGCCGATGGCCTGATGGTGGGAGGAGTTCACGTTCAGCTCGTGTTCGCAAAGGATCTCGCCGAGCCGGGTGCCTTTCTCGATGAGGACGTCATGACGGTGACGATCCTCGGGGATGCTGGCGTGACGGATCTCGGTCTGCAGCGCTGAGTCGATGTCCTGCACGAGCGTTCCGCCGGCGGCGACGTTCATGACCTGCATGCCGAGGCAGATGCCGAGGGTGGGGATGCTGTGCTCGCGGGCCGTTCTGGCAAGGCCGAGATCGTTCGATTGGCGGCGCGGATCCATGACCGGGTCGACCGTCGGATGGCGCTGCTCGCCGTACGCTGCCGGATCGCAATCGTCGCCACCCGCAAGGACGAGTCCGTCCAGGTGACGGATGAGATCGGCTGCGTTCTCCGGCTGAGGCGGGATCACGACCGGAACTGCACCCGCTGCCTTAAGTGCTTCTACGTAAGTGAGATAGGCGAAGGCGCTTTCGCGGTGTCCATCCGGGCTCAGGACATCCGATCCGATTCCAATGATGGGCTTGCTCATGATTCTCCTGACTTCATTCCAACTGCCATGCCGGGCCGATTATCCGAAATTCGAGGGTGGGCGGCGTAGTTTTATTGGGCTCAACACACAACAAGGAGATTCATGACTCGACACCTGCCGAGACTCGCCGCCGCGCTGTTGCTTTTCGCCGCCCCTGCTGTGTTCGCTGAGAGCCGCCAAGGCTCGCATGTCGAACTGAAGGCGGTCCCATCGTATGTCGACCGGCTGTTCGTCCCGGTCGTCCCCGGTGCGGAGAATACGCTCGCGATCGACTCCCTCGGCCTCGATTCAGTCATCGAAGCTCCAGCCGGTTTCAACGTCACCACCCGCCAGGGCACGCTCGTCGTGAAATCCTCTGACGGCGAGCGCGCCGGTTACGCCCGCGTTCGCGGCGGCGGACGCGAGCTCACGCTGACCCTGGTCAACGTCGTCCCGTACGACGCCATGAAGAACGGCAAGATCGAGGGCTATCGCGTCGGCGAATACAACGAGCGTCCGCTCAAGGGCCTCGCCCAGTACGAGCGTCCGAAAGGCTTCATCCGCCTGTCGGACTCGAACGGCGCGCTTTGGGTCTCCGACCACTACCGGATGCGCGACTTCCAGTGCAAGCTCGATGGGACGACGAAGTTCCTGATCCTGCGCACGGACGCGCTGGTGAAGCTGGAGGTCCTGCAGCACGAGCTCGAGACCACGCACGGCTTCGACTTCGACCGCTTCACCATCATGTCCGGCTACCGCACGCCGTACTACAACTCGAAGATCGGCAACGAGACCAGCTACTCGCGCCACCTCTACGGCGACGCGATGGACATCTACATCGACGACAACGGCGACGGAAACATGGACGACGTGAACCGCGACGGCCGGATTGACACCGGCGACGCGCGCTTCATCCTTCGCGTTGCCGAGAAGATCGACAACTCGCGCGAATGGGGCTGGCTGAAGGGCGGCGCGGGCGTGTACCACGCGAACTCCGCGCACGGTCCGTACATTCACGTCGATGCCCGCGGCTACGTCGCGCGCTGGGGCGCTGTGAACGAGACCGGCGGCGGCACGGGCGCATCGCGCGCCGCGCGGTCGAAGTAATCAGTCGAAAATGACCCTGCTCTCACCCCCGAGTGCGCGGCGCGGCAACGTCCGCGCCTCGGGGACCAGCCACCAGTTCGGCATCCGCGGTTCGAGGAATCCCGTCCCCGCGTAGATCACCGAGATCGGCGCGGTCTCCAGGACGTTCGTGACCACCGTTGTCCAGCCTGGCTTGAGCGCCGCCTGCTGCTCGACGCGGAAGATGTGCTCGGCGAGGGGCGCGTGCGGAACGATCAGGTCACCGAGAGCGATGGTGAAGAAGCCCATCTCGTCGTTCGAGGTCTTCGAGAGATGGACCTCGAAGGTGCGCGGCCGGGCGAGTGGCGGGCGGATCTCGAAGACCTCGTCCTTTTCGAGCGGCGGTTGCGGGAAGACGTAGAAGCCGACGGCTGACGAGACCGTGACGATCTCTCCCGGCGCGTGCGGACGCTTGTACGTGAACCGGCCTTCGTCGTCTGTCACCGTCTCTTCCGATGAACCGTCCGCGGCGTGCCAGGAGATCCAGCTCTTGCCGCGCGTGGCCACGCGGCCTTCGCGCTTCGCAATGCGGACGAGCGGAAGGCGATGCTGTTTCTTCTCGGTCGCCGTCAGCGTGATTTCATCGCTGCAGGAGTTCTCGTAATCCTCGTGACGGCCGCAGACTCTCAGCTTCCGCTTGGCCACCACCGGCGTGATGACCGCCCGCCCCTCCTCATCCGTCCGAAAGCCGCTCGCGGCGAAATGCGAGCTTCCGGTCTTGGCGTCCTTCACCGCGCCATAGGAAACGCGCGCGTCTTTGATCGGTTGTCCCGACTCGGCATCGACCACCTCGACCTCCAGACGGTTCGAGGGGATCTCGATGTCGTACGCGGCATTCTCGACGGGCGACGGCTCGGCCACGAACAAGTACCGGCGGGACCCGTCGCACGGCTCGACGGAGCCTGTTGGCAAAGGCAGGTACGTGACGGTGGCCACATAGCTACCGGTCTTCGGATCGCTGACGCCGGTGTCGAACACGCGGCCGTAAAACGGCTCGCCGTCCTTCGTGACCTTGCCGTAGATCGTCGGCCAGCGCACGTCGACGTGCTCCTCCCGCACTTCGCCTTCGTAGACGCGCACGATGCGGTAGATCGGCTCGGCGGTGCCGGCGACGAAGCGGATGAGATGCGCACCGGGCTGGATGTCACTGAAGATGATCGAGCCCGCGCGATCGTCGGACGACAGCGGCCGCGGTTCCATGGCCTTGCAGTGCTGCGATTGCGACACGGCGATCGGTGCCGAGGGATCGCGGCCGGGGCAGATCAGCAGCGTGGCGGTGAACGGCTCGACTCTCCGCGGCTCTTTGCCGCAGTCCGGCGCCGGCTTGACCATCGCCGTGATGTCGTTGGTCGTCCACCAGTTCACGACCAGCCCTGTCGGCGGCAGTGCATCGGGCTTTTGAAGAATGAGCGCGAGCAACAGTGGAAGAAGCGCGTGCATTGCTGACCTCCTGGCCGCAATGGTTGACTATTTTGCGGCGCGTTTCTTCGACGATCGCTTCTTCGAAGTGGTTTTGCTCTTTTTCTTCGTGCTCTTCGCCGGCGCGCGGCGCGCGGGCTTGCGCGCGCCGCCTGCTGCGCCGCCAAGGCTGCGGCTCAGGACGGCCAGAAGGTCGACGACCTCGCCGCCTTCGCCACCCTCTTCGTCGCGACTCTCTTCCGGCGCGCGGACGATGTCTTCTTTCTTGCGCTCCTTCGCCGCGACGAGCTTCTCCAGCCGCTCGCCGTAGTCGTCGAGGAACTCGTTGAGGTTGAGTTTTTTCGAGTTCTTGGCGATGGCCGTCTCGAACTTGCGCACATCGCCCGCGGCAGCCTTGGCGATCTTCGGGAGACCGATGTCGCCCGGCTTGCGGATCTCGTCATCGAAGCGGAGCGTCTCCGCACGGAGGATCCCGTTCTCGGCGATGATCGCGACGAGATACTCCTTGGCCCGCATCACGAACGTCGCAATCCCGGCCTGCTTCTTCTGCTCCATCACCTCGGCCAGCAGGCGGTAGGCCTTGTTCGTCCCGCCGGTAGGAACGAGGAAGTACGCGCGGTCGAAGTACATCGGATCGATGCCCGCAATGTCGACGAAAAGCTGCAGATCGATCTCGCGCGATTTGCGCGGCTCGACCGCTTCGAGCTCCTCGTCAGTCACGACGACGAACTTGCCCTTCTCGATCTCGTAGCCCCGCACGATGTCGTCGGCGTCGAGCGGCTTCTCATCTTTCGAGCAGACGTACCGCCGCTCGACCGGCGCCCCGTCGGGCGCGATCATCCGCAGGGAAATGCCGCGCGGCCGCGTCGCGGAGTAGAGCGCGACGGGAACGGTGACCAGACCGAACGTGATCGTCCCGGTCCAGAACGAGCGAATCCCGCTTGGTCCACCGCTTTCGACTTCGTCTTCTTCAGCCACGTGCTGCCCTCGCTGTCCTCTTTTGGCGGGCCGGCGCCGCCTTCGTCGCGGCGAGACTGGCCGCCAGCGCGTCGGTGATCTCGTCTTCCTTCACCTTGCGCGGACGGAACACCTTCACCTTCTGCTTCCCACCGCCCGCGGCCTTCGCTTCGACGAGCTCCAGCACACGTGCGCGGTATTCATCGCGGTATTGCGACGGATCGAACTCGCCGTGCAGCGCGGTGATGAGCTGCGCGGCCATGTCCACTTCCCGCTTCTGCAGCGGACGACCGGTCGGAGGCTTGAGCGCGTCCGCGGCGATGATCTCGTCGGCGTGCCGGAGGACGATCAGCATCAGATAGCCATGCTCGGCGCGCAGCGATCCGATGTACTCCCTGTCGCGCATCACCCAGCGGGCAATGCCTTCTTTTTTCTTCTTTTCGAGCGCCGCCGCGGCGGCGAAGTAGGCCTTCTGATTGCCGTCGGGTCCGAGGTAGTAGGCGCGCTCGTACCAGCGATGATCGATCTCGGACGGACTCACAAAGCGGGTCACCTTGATCGCCCGCGAATCCTCGGGCTCGAGCCCTTCCAGCTCCTCGTTCTCGAGCACGACCATGCGGCCTCGCGTGAGCGGATAGGCCTTGCGGACTTCTTTGTATTCGACGGCGTCGCTCGTGCCCGAGGAGACGAGCTTCTGCTTCACGGGCTGCTTGTCGGTCTTGTGCAGCAAGCGGAAACGGACCGACTGGTCCTTCACCGCGGAGTAGAGCTTCACCGGCACTTCGAGGCTGCCGATGTGGATGACCCCTTTCCAGATTGCGCGCGCGCCGGCCATCAGGGTCCTCCTCCGGGAACGTCGATGCACTGCGAGCAGAGCGTTTCCTCGCCAACGTGCTCGACGCAATGCGGACAGAGCGAGCGATCGCACGCGTCGCAACGCGCCGTGACCGCACGCGCGTGAGGATGGCCGCAACCGTCACAGGTCTCCTCGTGATGGGAGACCAGCCAGTAGGGGATCAGCTTTCTGAGATTCCTGCGAAGTGCCACGAGCTGATCGGCAATGCATCGCCCGCGCCGGGTTTCACTTCACGAAGATCTCCACCGAATCCCGCCTCCCCTGCGCATCGACGGCGGTCACGGTGTGCCGGCCACGCTCGAGCGGCCATTCCGTCGCCACCGCCCGCCCGTTGACCTGCCAGTTCACGCGAGACGCGGCGTTCGCCCGCAAGCGCAGGGTCTGAAACTCGCGGCGCAGGGTTGGATCGATGAGGAACGTCGCGCCGTCGGCGGGATTCGAAATGCGCAGATTGGTCGCGTGTTGCGTCGCGCCGGCCGTTCGCGTCTCCGGATACTCGCGGCGGGCCCAGTCGCGCAGTTCCGGCGGCCAGTCCGTGTACCCGTCGTGATGCCACGAACAGAACTTCGCCGTCTCATCGATGGGCAGCCATTCCTTTTCGATGCTCGGGCACCAGGGATTGGGGCGGTGTCCCGAGGTCGCGCAGATCTCGATCGCCTCGACGTTCGCCGGCGTGTCGGCGACCGGGGTCATGTCCCCGATCGGCAGCTCGCCACGCGCGCGCTTCATCGCCGCGAGCATCACGCTGTTGAAGATCGGCGCTGCGCCGGTGACGCCGGTCGACCCTCGCAAAGGCTTGCGATCGAAATTGCCGACCCACACACCAACGGTCACCTCGCGCGTGTAACCGACCGTCCAATTGTCGTGATAGGCCTGCGACGTTCCTGTCTTCACCGCGACCGGGAACGGGAAATCGAGCGGTCCGCCGCTGCCGAACGCGAACTCCCGGGCCGCGGCATCGGAAAGGATGTCCGTGATCCAGAACGCCGTCCGCGCCGACATGAGCTGACGCCCGTCGAGCGCCTTCCCGCCGCGCGCGAAGATCGAATACGCCCGCACCAGTTGCTCGAGCGTCACCTCCGCATCGCCGAGAGTCAGGCCGAGGCCGTAGTAGTCGGCGGTGCGGTCGAGTGTGTCGAAGCCGCTGTTCCGCAGAAGACGCAGCAGCGATTCCGGCCCGAGCTTCGCCAGCGTCGCTACCGCGGGAACGTTCTCCGAACCCGCGAGTGCCTTGCGGATTCGCAACGGTCCGCGAAAACGTCCATCGTAGTTCTGAGGCGTGTAAACGACACCTTCCTCGGCGGTCGGAAAGTGTGACGGCACGTCGGCGAGGACGGTGGCCGGTGTCTGTCCGTTCTCGAAGGCCAGGGCGTACGTGAACGGCTTGAGCGTCGATCCCGGCTGGCGCGGACTGACCACGCCGTCGATCGCGCCGCCGAAGTTCGTCCCGAAGTAATCGCCCGACCCTTCCCACGCCAGCCACTCGCCGGTCTTGTTGTCGAGGACGACCACCGCCGCGCTGTGCGCGCCATGATCGAGGAGCTCTTTGCGGTGCGCGGAGATGATGCCGATGACGTCGCGCTGGAGACGGGCGTCGAGGGTGGTGCGCAACGGCAGTTTCCGTTCGAGCACGCGCTCCACAAAATGCATCGCCACGACCGGTTGTTGCGCTGGCGTAAACCGCAACCTCTCTCGCTTCGCTTCGCTCAGCTCCTCCTCCGCAAATTTCATCGCCGCGAGCACGCGCAACTGCCGCGATCGCGCTTTTTCCGGATCGCGCAGCGGGTTGAACGCGCTCGGACGTTGCGGCAGCGAGGCGAGAAACGCGGCTTGCGCGGCGGTGAGGTTCCGCGCGGGACAGCCGAAGTAAGCGCGGCTCGCTCGCTCGATTCCGGTGATGCGGTTTCCGTACGGCGCGAGGTTGAGATATAGGGCGAGCACTTCTCTCTTGCCGAACCGATGTTCGATCCGCAGCGCCAGCACGGCCTCGCGCACTTTCTGCCGAGGGGTGCGGCCGTCCCGGCCGCGTCGTGGACGTACGGCGGGCGTCCCGCCCGCTTCGCGACGGGCATGATGCCCGTCGCCGGGCGGGCGGGACGCCCGCCGTACGTTCTCTCCCGCCAGCAGCATCTTCGCGACCTGCTGGCTGATCGTCGATCCCCCTTCCACGACCCGCATGGCCCGCACGTTGTGTGTAAATGCCCGCGCTGTCGCAAGCGGATCCACGCCAGGATGCTTGAAGAAGCGCCGGTCTTCCGCCGCGAGCGTCGCGTCGATCACGCGCGGCGGAAGGTTGTCCGCGGTCAGCCACTCCGCGCGGTTTCCCGTCGACGCCAGCGGCTCGTACAGAACTTCGCCGTTGCGATCGAGCACCGTCAACGACTGATGCCTGTCCATCGCCAGCAGCGACTCGTCGATCGGACCGAGGCGCAGCCATGCCGCGAATGCGACGAACGCGATCAATACGCCGAGCGCAATCCGCTTCATTACTTCTGAACCTCCACGGTCACTGTCCCGGTCCTGCCGAAGACCTCCGGCTCATACATCTCCTCGACATGCGTCGGCGGCGTCACGAAGGTCCCCGCGGTCGTCGCTCGCACCAGGTACGTGAACTCGTGATTGCCCTCGCCGAGCCGCGTGGCGAACACGTTCACCCGATTGTCGTGACGCTCGACGTAATCCCACCCGCCCCGCTCCCACCACATCCAACCGCTCGCCGCCGTCGCGTTCTGCTGCTGCTCGACGAGCGCGCTGGCCGTGGTCGCGAACCAGCTGTCGACCGGCTCCGTACCGGCGGGAAGCGGATCAGTCACTGCGACGTACCGCCGCTCCTTGGTGTTGCGGATGCGCAGCGTGACCTTGATCAGATCGCCGGCCTTGAACGTCGTTTTCGGAGTGGAGTTCGCGCCGTCGATCGCGTACGCACGCTCGACCTGGAATCCGGCGTCGAGCGGCTTCAATCCCATGATGTTGCGCGCGTACCGCAGCCGCAGCATGTAGAAGAGCGTTCCCACGCCTTCGCGCTGGAAGACGATCGACGACGTCCCGGGCCGGCGCAGCAGGTCGGCCATCGAGAACCCTTTCGACTTCGCCACGGTCGAGCGTCCCTTGAACGTCTCCGTGGCGATGGTCTCCCCGCCCCAGTTCACGGTGCCGATGAAGTCGGGCACGGTCGCCTCGTACTTTTTGTAGTAATCGACCAGCGCCTCCATGGCCCACGCGTTTTCCTGCGTGTTCCCCCAGCGCCCGTCTTCGCGGACCTTCATCAGCCAGCGGACCATCCGCTTGACCAGCTCTTCGTCGGAGCCGTGACGCACGAGCGTGCCGAGGGCGATGGCCGTCGAGCGGATGTTCGAGTTCCAGAACCAGAGCAGGTACGGATCGCTCAGCTCATTGACGAACGCATGTCCCCCCTCGGGCAGCACGGCGTTGGTGATCCGCCGCTTGAGATCGGTGATGCGCGCGCCGGTCTTTTCGCCCTTCGCGATCAGTGCATCGGCGAGGAAGGCGATGCCGAAGACCGGCATGCGATCGCGATACTCGTAGACCCGGTTGAAGTGGCTGTCGGCGTTTCGCCCACCCTCGGCGAGCACCTTGATCGCGAACGCCTGCCACGACGCGTACGCCGGCATCCAGCCTTCGTTCGTGGGCTTCGGCTCGCCGAGGTGCGTGTCGAGGAAGGTGTAGGCGCGCTCGAGCATCGCCTTGTCCACCGTGTAGCCGAGCTTCGCGCCGCGCTGGGACACGTGCACGACATAGCTGGTGAGGAACGGCGACGACGGATGATCGCAGTGGCCCGGCCAGAAGGCGAAGCCGCCGTCGCCGCACTGGAAGTTCTCGAGCTCACTCAGCGACGTCTGCACCGCCACCTTGTTCTTGCCGGGCTCGATGCCGGACAGATTGAACTCCGCGCCGAGATCGGTGACGAGCATGAGCGCCAGCGCGCGCGATGAGCGCTGCTCCGCGCAACCGTACGGATACTCGACGAGATACCGCGCACCTTCACTGAGGCCGACCATGGCCGTCGAGGCAAGGTCGACGCGCAGGCCGCCGAAGCCGGGAACGACATCGGTCGAAAGGTCAAGTTTCTCTTCCGCACGTGGATTCGCTTCGCCGTACGCGGCGACGGTTTCCGGCGACACGATCACGCTGACCGGGATCACGTCTTCCATTGCATCGGTCTCGCGTCCCATGGCGACGCGCATGCGCACGCGGGCCACGCCGACGGATTTCGCGACCGCGTCGAAGCGCACTTCGAGCGGCGTCTTCGGCGCGACGTTGGCCGTAGTCGTTCCTTTCAACTCGAGGATGTGCGGATCGAGGCTCTCGATCGATACCGTGGCCTTGCCGCCTTTGGTGAGCTGGTTGTGAATGACGCCGCCGAAATGCGCCTTGTCGCCGACGGTGAGGAACCGCGGCCACGCCGGCGTGAGCATCAGCGGCTTGTTGACGCGGATCTCGCTGTCCGCGCCGCCGAAGCGCGACTGTTTGTCCGCGGCGACGGCCATGATCCGGTACGTCGTGAGCGATTCCGGCAGCGTGACTTCGGTCTTCGCGCGGCCTTTCGCGTCGGTGACGAGCGAGCCGACCCAGAACGCGAGCACGCGGAAATCCTTGCGCAGCGTTCCCGGTCCGGCGTCGCGTCCACCGCCGCCGCCTTCGGTCGCACCCTTCGGCGTGAGAACGCGGCGGCTGATGATCCGCTGCCGCGAGTCGCCGGTCGCGACCTGCAGGGCCTTGTCGAGGTAGATCGTTTCGAGCACGTCGGGCGTGCGATATCCGGTGAGTGAGAGCACGCCGTAATCGACGGCCCACAACGTGACTTCGGACTGTGAAGGCTTGCCTTGCGCGTCGCGCACGTTCACTTCGATGGTCGCTTTCGTCGCGGGGCGGTACTCCTCGCGGTTTGCCTTCACGTCGACGTCGAGGCGCTTGGCCGCGTCTTCGACTTTCAACTCGACGTAGCCGAGGCGGAAAGCGGGCTTGCCGGGATCACTGCCGTCCTTGCCCGGGTCCTGCTGTGTGCGGCCTTTGACGAGCAGCACCGACACGTAGATGTTAGGGATGTCCTTCTCGGTGATCGGAACGGTGATCGTCTGCTGCGTCGAGGTCAGCTCGAACGGCGTCGAGGTGCGCACGCCTTCGCGCTCGGTGGTGAGCAGCGCCGTCGCTTTTTCCCACGGCGACTTGACCATGATTCGCGCGGTGTCGCCCGGTTTGTAGGTGCGCTTCTCCGGAATGAGATCGATGCGGTTGTGATCGTAGCGTTCCCAGGCCGTGTAGCCCTCGCCGACGGCGTAGAACGAAATGCGCGTCGTCGTGGTGCGGCCCTCCGCGTCGCTCGCGGTTGCGATCAGCAGATATTCGCCGCCTTCAGCGAGTGGAATGTGCAGCGGGACGGGCGTCGCTTTGGTCTCGACGGTCCATTTGCCGGCGTCGACCTGCTTCCTCTCGCTCTCCCAAGCGTAGAAGCCCTCGCCTTCGGATTGACGGACGCTGACCCACTGAATTTTCTTCAGCTCGACGTTGACCTTCACGCCGGGCGTTGCCAGTCCATCGATCGCCGCGGCCACGATCTCCGTGTCGACGCCGTTCTTCGCCTCGGCGAAGTACGGCGGACGCTTCACGCCGAGGTACCAGGGCGCGGGATCGACGCGGAACGACGCACGGCCGGCGATCTCCTGGCGGGTCACGTCCGTGACCACGCCTTCCAGCTGATACACGAATGGCCAGCCCGCGGCGAGCTCGGTATCGAGTGTCAGTTTCAGGTCGCCCTTCGCATCGAGAGTCGCTTCGTCCGAGGAGATCGCGACCGTTCCCGAGTCGTCACTCCACTCGTGATCGTGATCGAGGAACGCGAAACGATCCGAGGGCCAGCGATCCTCAACGCCACGAGGAACGTCCTGGACTTTCACCTTCGTGTAGGTCCAGGCCACCGGTTTGCCGGACATCACGCCGCCGTACAAATAGCGGCCGGCGATGCGGCCCTGCAGCTCCGTGCCTGCCAGCGTGCTGTTCGAATCGAGCGTCGTATCGACGCGGAAGTCGGGACGGCGATAAGCGGCAACGAGGAAGTCGCCGGTGATGTTGCCGCGATGCTTCGCCGACTTCGCGATGATCGTGTACGTGCCGAGCGGCGCGTCCTCGGGAACCTCCCACGTCCAGTCGGCGCTGCTCCACGCGCCGAGAGTGACGGTGCGCGAGTCGATCACCTTGCCGTGACTGTCGTGAATGGTGACCTCGAGCTTCGCGCCGGGCGCGAGCTTCATCCCATCCGGTTCATCGGCGCGGACGACCGCTTTCAGATGCACTTCCTCGCCGAGCTTGTAGACGCCGCGATCGACGAACACAGTGCCGCGCAGTTGCGGATCGGCCTCGATCAGGTTGTAGTTCAGGTCGAAGTTCCACGGGCGGATGCCTTCGTTCCAGTCGCTGCCGATGTAGGCGAGGTCGCCGTCTTTTTCCGCGGTGACGACGAAGTGGATTTCGCCGAGGGAGTACCACTCCGAGTCGTACATCTCCTGCTGGTTCGGATCATCGGCTTTGGCTTTGGTCCGGCGGAGATCGGTATTCGGCGCGATGGCGATGCCGTTCGCGTCCGTCGTTCCGGTCCAGAACTGCTTGTTGTCGCGGCTGCGGATGGTGACCGTCGAACCGGCGACCGGCTTCGCGTCGCTCAATCGCGTGACCAGAACCAGCGTGTTCTGCGGGCTGTCTTTGACGGAGATGCCGAGGTTCGTGGCTTGAACCAGCGTCGCCTTGACGGTCGGGTCGTAAACCACGGCGCCGGGAACGGCTTCGCCCGGTTTGACGGCGACCCAGGCCAGTCCCATCCGGTCATCGCCGATGGCCGGTTTCAGATCGAGGCCGATCGCGGCGATCTTGTCGACAGGCGTGTTCAGTTTCCGCGTCGTCGGCGTCGTCTTCGGCGGCTCGCTGGCGAAGGCGTTCTCGCGCAGCTTCTGCATCGCCGGCAGCAGCTCTTCGATCTTCAGCGGCGCGAGCCACTGTTTCACGCTCCTGAAGTTGCGCGAATGGAACGGAAGGATCGGACCGCCTTCCGACTCCCACACGCCATGGCCCGATCCGAAACTGACGAACGCCGACTTGTGCGTGAACTCGACGGTACCGGTCCAGGTGTAGCCGAGTTTCTGTCCGTCTTCAGCAGTCAGTGATGAGTCGACGCGGACGCGGTACTTGTGCGCCGGGAGCACCGAGTATCCGAGCTCGTCGAGGCCGAAGCTCCACGACGGATAGTCCTCCTCGCGCTTCACCGTTTTCGGCTTGAGCACGACTTCCTTCGCCGGGTCGGTGATGTCGGTGACCGTGACCGCCTTGCGGACGTCCTCGAAGCGCACGCCGGAGCCCGCGCGGAAGTTGATTCCGGTGAAGCGCTCCGGATCGCAGCCCGTCGCGCAATCGAGTGCGTTGACGAAGAAGGTCGGCTCGAGCTCGATCGTGAAGGTCTGCGTTCTGCCCGTGCGCGCGTGACGCGCGGACTGCGCCAGCCGGTCATCGAGAAGGACGCGGATCCAGGTGTCCGGCGGGACGCCGGGCTTGGTCTCGAGCACGACCAGTTCCTTCGCCGGCACGAAACGCTCTTTGTTCCACTCGGTGGCGAGGAACGCCAGCACCGGCGCGTCGTTCGAAGCCGCCGCGGCCTGCGCTTTCGCGAGCTTCGCGCTGAACGCCGTGGTGTCGCCGTCCGGCGGTGCGATTGCCGGCAGGTCGTGGGACTGCGTGCGCAACTGCAGATGTGGCAATACGGCCGCGGAATCGACGGGCTGGTTGAAACGCAGTCCGATCACCACCGCGCCGTTCTTCTTGCGATACCAGTCGGTGCTGCGCAGCTGGATGGTCGGGGTGGTGAAGCTCCACTGGTAGGGCTGATCGAGGGTTTTGCCGCTGATCGCTTTCGCCGACTTGTCGATGGTGACGCTGTACTCGGTCGCGAACGGCAGCGGCTTGTCGGGCGTGAAGATCAGCGTGGTCGTTCCCGACCAGCGGAACTTGCCCGGCACTGCCGGCGCGATTCTGAAGAACGGCGCGACGACCGGCTCGGGGATCTTGCCGAGCACCACCATCGGCTCGCTGAACACGACCCGCACTTCGTTGGCCTCCGCGAGGCTGGCCACTTCGCCGACAGGACCGGCGCTGACCACACGCAAGCCGTTCGCGGCGAACGTGGAAAAGGAGACGAACAGGGTGAAGAGCGCGGCAGCGATTCTTTTCATGCGGCGTGCAGTGTATGCACGTCGCCCGTCGCCGCGCGTGACGGCCGTTAGGAATTGTGAGGGCGCGATTGTGGCGGCCGAGTGTCCTGGTGTGGTGTAAGCCTCCGGCCTGCCTTTCGATCCGCCGCTCGAAGGCAGGCCGGAGGCCTACACCACACCTGTCGCCGGCTCCGGCCGCCCGTACAGAAACCCCTGCACTTCCTCGCACTCCTGCTCGCGGAGGAAGTTCAACTGCGCCTCGGTCTCCACGCCTTCGGCCGTCACCGCCAGGTCGAGGCCATGGGCCATGGCCACGATCGCCGAGACGATGGCCCGATTGCTTCCGCTGGCCTCCACGGCCTGCACGAACTCCTGATCGATCTTCACGCGATCGATCGGGAATCGCCGCAGGTAGCTGAGCGAGGAGTGGCCGGTGCCGAAGTCGTCGAGTGCGATCCGGACGCCGAGGGCTCGCAGGCCGGCCAGAGTTTCGATCGTGCGGTCCGTGTTTTTCATGGCCGTGCTCTCGGTGATCTCCAGCTCGAGGAATTGCGGCTCGAGACCGGTCTCCTCGAGCACGCGCGCGACGACTTCGCACAAATCGCTCTGCTGAAACTGTCGCGGCGACAGATTCACGGAGATGCGCAGATTCGGATATTTCTCGCGCTGCCACGCCTTTGCCTGGCGGCAGGCTTCGCGGAGAACCCATTCGCCGATCGGAACGATCAGACGAGTCTCTTCCGCGACCGGGATGAAGCGCAGCGGCGAGACGAGCCCATGTCCGGGACGATTCCAGCGCAGCAGCGCTTCCATCCCCGCGACCTGAAGCGTGTCGAGACGGACCTGCGGCTGGAAGTGGAGAACCAGTTCGTCCCGCTCCAGCGCGCGGCGCAAGGCGTTTTCGATCGACAACCGTTCCGCCGCGCGGCTGTTCATCGCCGGCGTGCAGAGCTGGTACGAATTGCGGCCCGCTTCCTTGGCGCGATACATCGCGCTGTCGGCGTTTTTCAGCAGTGCCTCGGCGGAGTCGCCGTCGTTCGGAAAAAGGGCAATGCCGATACTCGTCGTCACGTACAGCTCGTGCCCATCGACGGAGAGCGGATGGCTGATCGTCTCCAGAAGCTTCTGCGCGATCTTCGCCGCGTCGTCGGTCGAAGTCAGATCGCCGAGAAGAACGGTGAATTCGTCGCCGCCCATGCGCGCGATGGTGTCGCCTTCCCGCAGGACCGCTTTCAGGCGCGCCGCGACCGCGCGCAGCAGCTCGTCGCCGAGGCTGTGGCCGAGGGTGTCGTTCACGTACTTGAAGCGATCGAGGTCGAGGAACATCACCGCCAGCGGCGTCTTCTGCCGCTTCGCGTGTGCGAGAGCAACGGTCAGTCGATCGCGGAACAGCAGGCGGTTTGGCAACGCCGTCAACGCATCGTGGTAAGCCTGATACTCGATCTGTTCCTCGGCCTCCCGCCGCTCGCTGACATCGCGCGAGACCGAGACGATCTCCTGCACCTGGCCGTCCTCGTCGAGGAGCGCGCGGCTGGTCGTCTCGAACCAGATCTGCTGGCCGTCCTTCCGCCGCGCGCGATAGCTGTAGGTTCGCGGTGCGTCGTCGCGATCGAGTGCGCCGGTCGCGCGGCGGATGATGTGGTGATCCTCCTCGATGACGACGTCGAACACGGAGTGGCCGATCAATTCCGACGGCTCGTAGCCGAGGAGCATGCGCACCGCGTCGGATGCGTAAACGAATTTGCCTCGCGCGGTCGTACGGGAAATGAGATCGGTCGAGTTCTCCGCCATCAGCCGGTAGCGGGCCTCGCTGTCGCGGAGTGCGTTCTCGGCCAGCTTGCGGTCCGTGATGTCGATGACCGTGCCTTCGAGAATGCCACTTTCGAGCAGATGGACGCTCTCCAGCAGCCACACCGGCCGCCCGTCCTTGCGGCGCAGACAGATCTCGAGGCTCTGTGCGCCGCCATGCTCGCGGATGCTGTCAAGGAAGCGTGACCGCTCGGACCGGTCGTAGTAGAGGTCCTGGGCGCGATGCTGCAGCAGCTCTTCCTTCGAATCGAATCCGAGCATGTTGGCGAACGCTTCGTTGCACTCGAGGATCCGGCCGTCGAGCGTGTTGCGGTAAACGCCGGCGAGGTTGCGCTCGAAGAGGAGGCGGTGGCGTTCTTCGCTCGAGCGGAGCGCGCGGTACGTGCGGTTGCGCTCGAGCGCGCTGACGAAGATCTCGCCGGCGATTCGCAGCAGGGCGATCGTTTCGCTCGACCACAGAACCTCCGCGGTCAGGGAACTGCAGCCGACCGAGCCGATGAGCTTCTTCTCGAGCTTCATCGGCACGAAGGCGGCGCTGCGGATGCCGAGGCGCTCGAAGAGGCGGCGCTCGTTCGCGGCTTCGGGAGGGAAATCATCGAAGCCCGCAAACTCCACGTTCTGCCCTTTTTCGAGCCGCGAGAACCACCAGGGATAAGCGGCCGCCGGGAACTCGGGATAGACCGGTTTGCGCAGATCGAAGCCGGGCGCGCTCCATTCGTGCGTCAGCCGGCAGCTCAGGCCATCGTCGGAGATCAGGACGACATGACAGCGCTCCGCGCCGACAAATTTGCCGACCGAGGCGAGGGCTTCTTCGATGCCCGCGTCGACTTCGGCGGGATCGAGGTTGATGAAGCGCGTGGAGATGCCGGCGATGAGCTTCTCGAACTCGACGCGATGGCGGAGCGCCTCCTGGGCCTGGCGGCGATCGGTGGCATCGACGGCCATGGCCACGAGGTCGGCGATGGAGCTTGCGAACGCTTCGTCCTCGGTGGTCCAGTGGCGCTGCGGGCCGACGTGCTCGAAGCAGACGACGCCGATCATCTGGCCGAGGCGGCGGATGGGGGCGTCGAGCATGGAGGTGATGCCGAGAGGGACGAGGTAGGCGTCGTTGAATGCGCCGGTTCGCGGATCGAGGCGGGCGTCGTGCGCGGTGATGGTTCGCTCGGTCTCGAGTGCTTTGAAGTAAACCGGGTAGCCGGCCGCGGTCAGTTCGGTTCCGCTGGAGTGTTCGCGCGCGGATTGCTCGTAGACGTTCGCGCAGCGGAGTGCGCGGCGATCGGCGGTGAAGAACCAGATCCCGACGCGCTCGACCTCGAGCGTCGGCGCCGCGGCCTCGGTGACCTCGCTGAGGGCCTGATTCAGATCGCCGGAGTGGATGGAAGCGCGGCGGGTCAGATCGACGAGAACCGCGTTCTGCTTGCGCACCCGGCGCTCCGCTTCACGGAGAAGCGTTTCGACCCGCGCATCCATGCGGTTCGAGGGGAAGAATGGGGAATCTGACACGGCCAGGACGAGTATCGACCCGAATTGAAGCCAAGGGGGAGTTATTTCCGTATAACCGATTGTGCAAAAGCTGACGTTGTTCGCCGCCTCGCTGATCGCGCTTGCGATCGGCCTGGCAAAACGGCCGGAGCCGCGGCCGGCCGCCTCCGTTCCGCGTCACGTGGCGATCATCGGCGACTCGGTCGCTCGCGGTGCCGGAGACGAGTCGCGTCGCGGTATCGGCGGGTACCTGCCGGCGAGCGTGGCGGTCACGAACCTCGGCATCGATGGCGCGGGAACGAGAACCGTGTTGCGGCACCTGACGCGCTCGCACGTGCGCGCCGCTCTCCGGCAGGCCGACGTGGTCATCGTGTCGATCGGCGGGAACGACCTATTCGGCGATTCGCGAGTGCGGCTTCTGTCGACCGTGGCGCCGCGGTACGCGATGTGGCGCGCCGACGTGCGCGTTCGCCGGGTCGTCGCCGCGATCCGGCGTGAGAACCGGCGCGCACGTGTGTATGTGCTGGGTCTGTACAACCCGTACCGCGCGGCGTGGCTCGATCAACACATCGCGCGCTGGGACAGCCGGCTGATCGGCTCTTTCGCGGAGTGGCGAGGAGTGGCGGTGATCCGGATCGCGGATCTGCTCGAACCGCCGCGGATGCTCAGCGCACTGGATCGCTTTCACCCCTCGGCGGCCGGTTATCGCGGGATTGCGGAGAGGATTTCGGCGGGATGGTGAGGTGGTGTGGTGCGGGCCTCCGGCCTGCCTTTGGTGGGGGGCAGGCGGGACGCCTACACCACACCGGGGGCCGTGCCCTACACCGTCTCCAACGGATACACCTTCACATTCACCTCGCGCGCGTAGTGCCGCAGGCCGATCGCATCGTGGCGCTTCACGCCCGCCGCCCAGATGAGCGTTTCATCGAGCTCCAGCACCTCCGCGCGTTGCACGGGGTAGGGCTGGTGGTGGACGCGGGCGCGGTGCAGGCGGCGCTGCTCGTCCTCCGAGTAGAGGATGTAGCGCTCGACGAGGAAATGCTCGATCGTGCCCGGCGAGGCCGCGGCGGCAGGACCTTCGATGGCCTGGTAGCGGATGTGGGCGTGGGCGGGCATCGGGCCGCGATCGTCGTCGCGGCGCGAATGGAAGCCGATCACCGGCAGCGCGCCTTTGCTGGTCTCGAAATCGATCGCGGCGTGGAAGTACGCGAGCTTGTACGCGGCTCGTGCGGCCGCCACAGCGACGGTGCTCGATGCGTCGAGGCTGAAGAACCAGACGCCGGGATCGCGGCCGCCAATGTGGACGTAGGTGCGGACGTTCACCTCGTGAAAAGACGAGATCCAGGGAAGCGGCGGCGTGCCCACGGGGCGGACACCGGTCAGGGTGAAGGGGACCAGGCCGATGTACGCCTTCCCTTCGAACGTGTCGACGGTCAGACCGGCCGGTACGAGGGCCTGCAACTCGGCGTAGGGAACTTCCCAGTGCAGGAAAAGCAGGTGGTGCCAGTTCTGATGAAGGAGAACGGGTTGATCGGGCTCGAGCGTCGGGGTGATGCGATCGATTGGGTCGTGCCGGTGCATGGACCCTATTCGAAGACTTCGTACTCGGCGACCGGGAGCTCCGTAGGCGGGGTCCAGCGCCAGGTCTCGAAAACGTGGAGGTCGAACAGCAGCAGGAAGACTTCACTGGACATGTGCCAGCGCGCCTGCAGGCCGTCCAGCAATCCCCGCTTCGACTCTTTGATCACGTGATCGAGGCCGTAGATCACGGTCTGGATCTGCTTGAAACCGGCGCGGGCGCAGAAGCAGTTCAGGGCCGCTTCGATCTTGAATTTGGCCTGGTACTGCGGCGGAACGGTCTCGAAGACCTCACGGCGCATGACCCTGATGCCCGAGAGCACCGGACCGCACTTCAGCTTCAGATGGAAGAAGTTCGGAATCGGGCCGCGGTTGCGGACGCCGATGTTCATGTCGCAGCGGCCCGAAAGGACCGGCGTGATCAGCTCTTCGATGTGCTTCTGGGTGACGTTGTACATGTCCCCGTCGCAGAAAAAGAGGATGTCGTTCGACGCGTTGGCAACGCCGACGGCCATGGCGAAGCCCTTGCCGTGGTTCTCGCGGAGAGCGATGGTCTTGACTCCCTCGAACTGGCGGGCGATCTCGACCGTGTCATCGACGGAACCGTCGCTGACAACGATCACTTCGCCGATCAGCGGGCTGCTGGTGAGCGCACGGAGGACGGCAGCAATCGTCTTCTCCTCGTTGTAGGCCGCGACTACGGCAGTGATCCTCAATCGTGTCTCCTGGCGAGCCATTTCTGTCGTGGGGGAGGCAGTGCAACCGGTGCACCACGGCGGGGGATTCTACCTGACACGCCATTTGCACTGTCCCGCTCGCGTGAAAAAGACCCTCACCGTCGGAACGCTCCTCGCGGTTCTCTGCCTCGTCGCGTCCCTCATGAGCCTCACCCTCTCGGGATGTGGGCTGGCCAAGGCGGCGCTGAACATCGAGAACCCGCGGTACTCGATCCGTGACATCCGGCCCCGGGTCGACATCGCCATCCCCCTGTCGGCGTCCACGATCGACGTCGACTTTGCCATCGAAGTGGACAATCCGAACTCGGTCGGCCTCCGGCTGGACGAGATCGACTTCGACCTCTTCATCAACGACACCCGCATCCTCGACGGGATCAGCCAGCAGCGCATCAACATCCCGGCGAACGGCCGCGGCGACATGCGCCTGCGCACGACCATCGGCTACGACAACCTCCGCTCACTCTGGGGAGAGATCGTCGGTGCGATCCGCGGCGAGCGCGCGAAATACGAGATTCGCGGCAACGCCTACTACGACACGCCGATCGGGAGACTGCGGTTTCCGGTGTCGGTGTACTCGACGAGGTAGCGGTGTAGTGTGGGCCTCCGGCCTACCCTCGGGCGGGGGAACCAAAGGTAGGCCGGAGGCCCACACTACACGGGGTTAACTCACATCCCTGACCACGGTGATCGTCTGCGCGACGTACCGTCCGTTGTCGTTCACGCCGCGTACTTCGATCTCGTCGCCGCGCTCGAGGTCGGCGACGTTGTACTGATTGTTCTGGTACACGACTCTGGTGTTGTTGTCGTAGTAGATCGAGCCGCGCTGCCCGCCGTTCGTGTTGCGCAGGTTGTTGATGTAGCCGACGTCCAGATCGATGCGACGCGCGCTCGTGTCGATCCCCGTGACCGTCCCGCGAACGTCCGAGGGCTGTTCCTGTGAGGGGCTGCCGAGAATGATGCTGCCGAGGT
Source organism: uncultured Acidobacteriota bacterium (assembly GCA_963822445.1). Taxonomy (GTDB): domain Bacteria; phylum Acidobacteriota; class Thermoanaerobaculia; order Gp7-AA8; family Gp7-AA8; genus QHVT01. Next base: position 1,362,003 of record CAWGHO010000001.1, read on the forward strand.
CGCCGAGACTGCCGCCGGTGCCGCAGGCGCCGATCAGGAGTGCAGTCAGGGCCAAAGTTGCTATTCGCATAAAGTGCTCCTTCAGCCACAATCAAGAGCAAGGACCGAGCCTTTGACCGACGACCGCAAAGCACGTTTCGCAATACCCGCGCTCGCCAGCATCTTCTATTTTTCTCAGGGATTTCCGTTCGGCATCGTCAACGAGACGGTCAACCTCTACCTCTCCTTTGCCAAGGTCTCCCTCCCCCAGATCGGGCTCATCGGCAGCGTGGGGATCATCTGGACGCTGAAGTTCCTCTGGGCTCCGATCGTCGACACGATCGCCACGTATCGAGCCTGGATCTTCGCCGCGCTGCTCGTCCTTGCCGGCTCGTTCGCCGCCCTCGGCACGGTGCGCCCGGCCGGCGGCGCGTTCGTGGCCGCGCTGATCGTCCTCGTCTTCGCGTCGGCAACGCAGGACATCGCCATCGACGCCCTGGCCATCCGCATGACCCCGCCCAACCTCCTCGGCCTGGTCAACTCCGCGCGGGTGGCCGCATATCGCGTGGCGATGATCGTCGCCGGCGGCGGCGTTGCCGTCATCGCCGACCGCATGGGCTGGCGCGGCGCGTTCTACATCGCCGCGGCCGTGCCGCTGATCATGCTCGCGGTCATCGCCTTCGCCGCTCCGCGCGAATCCGACCAGCGGCAACGCAACGAGAATCCCTTCCGCAGCCTGCTCGAATGGGTGAAGAAGCCCGGCGCGCTGTGGCTGGTCGCGGTGATCCTCCTCTATCGCATGGGGGACAACTCGCTGATGGCCATGATCCGGCCGTACTGGGTGGAGCGGGGGTTCAGTGCGACCGAGGTCGGGAACGTGACCACGACCTTGGGGATGATCTGCACCATCGCCGGGGCCATCGCCGGCGGCGCGTTCGTCACGCGCTTCGGCGTGTATCGCGGCCTGCTCGTTCTGGGCATCGTGCAGATGCTCTCGAATCTCGCCTATGCCTATGTCGCGTTCACGACCGCGGGCCGGCCGTTCATGTACGGCGCGGCGGTCATCGAAACGTTCTGCGGCGGACTGGGAACCGCGGCCTTCCTGTCGTTTCTGATGTTCATCTGCGACAAGGACAACGCCGCGACCGAGTACGCGATGCTCAGCGCGCTCTTCACCGTCGGCCGCACTTTCGCCATCGCCATCAGCGGCTACGTCGCCCAGGACCTCGGATTCGCGAAGTACTACCTGCTCACCGCGGCGCTGGCCATTCCCGGGCTGGCACTGTTGCCGCTGATCCGCGAGCGACTGCATGCGCCATCGCATCTTCGTTGACGCGATTCAACCGACCGTCACCGTGACGGGCGACGAGTTTCACCACTCCGTCCGGGTGGTGCGCGTTCGCGCGGGTGAGGAAGTGGAAGTGTTCGATCGCACGGGGCGGGTTGCGCGCGGCACGATCGAGACGCTCGATCGCGACCAGGCCACGGTCCGCATCGACGAGGAGATTGCGTCGCGCGAAGCGAAGGTGGCCGTTCATCTGGCGATGGCGATCATCCAGCTCGAGAAGTTCGAGCTCGTGCTGCAGAAGGCGACCGAGCTCGGTGTGAAATCGATCGTGCCCATGGTCACCGACCGCATCGAGCTGCGCCGCGAGCGCTACCTCGGCAAGCACGACCGCTGGACTAGCATCGTCTTCGAGGCGGTGAAGCAATCAGGACGGTCGATCTTTCCGGCGGTTGAAGAGCCGCGCGCGTTCACCGACGTGGTCGCGCGGCCGGGTCACAAAATCCTGTTCGATGCCGATCAGGATCCGGGTGATTCAGCGGCAGCGGTCGACACGGTGACGCTGTTCATCGGTCCTGAAGGCGGATGGTCGCGACGAAGAGCTCGCGCTCGCACGAGCCAATGGCTGCGCATTCGAGCGGCTCGGACCACGGCGTTTGCGCGCGGAGACCGCGGCCATCGTTGCCTGTGCGCTCGTTGCTGCGCGCTCCGGCGACATTTGATAGATTGCGCAGCCCATGGCCAGCGACACCCTGACGATTACCGACAACCGTACCGGCAAGTCCTACGAGCTCCCCATCAAGGACGGCACGATAAAGGCCCTGGATCTCCGGCAGATCAAGACCGACGACGACGATTTCGGCATGATGACGTACGACCCGGCGTTCATGAACACCGCGTCCTGCCGGAGCGCGATCACCTTCATCGACGGCGACAAGGGGATCCTCGAGTATCGCGGCTATCCCATCGAGCAGCTGGCCGAGAAGAGCACCTATCTCGAGACCGCGTACCTGCTCATTCACGGTGAGCTCCCGACCGCGCAGCAACTGAAGGACTGGGATTGGGAGATCATGCCACCACACGATCATCAACGAGAAGTTCAAGGGGCTCATCGATTCGTTCCGCTACGACGCGCATCCGATGGGGCGGCTCATCGCGATCATGGCCGCGCTGGGGACGATCTATCCCGAGTCGAAGGAGATCTTCGACGCCGGCTCGCGGCACAAACAGATCGTGCGGCTGATGGCCAAGACCATCACCATCGCCGCGTTCAACTACCGCCACAGCATCGGGATGCCCTACTCGTATCCCGACAACGACCTGTCCTACACCGGCAACTTCCTGAACATGATGTTCAAGATGACCGAGCAGAAGTACACGCCGAGCCCCGTGCTCGAGCGCGCGCTCGACGTCCTGTTCATCCTGCACGCCGATCACGAACAGAACTGCTCGACGAACGCCATGCGCGCGGTGGGCAGCTCGCACGTCGATCCGTATTCAGCCGTCGCCGCGGCCGCGGCCGCGCTTTACGGTCCGCTGCACGGCGGGGCGAACGAAGCGGTGCTGCACATGCTCCGCGAGATCGGCTCGGTCAACAACATCCCCGACTTCATCAAGCGGGTGAAGAGCGGCGAAGGCCAGCGCCTGATGGGCTTCGGCCACCGCGTGTACAAGAACTACGACCCGCGCGCGAAGATCATCAAGGACGTGGCCTACGACGTCTTCGAAGTGACCGGCAAGAATCCGATGCTGGACATCGCCCTGGAGCTCGAGCGGATCGCGCTGGAAGACGACTACTTCGTGAAGCGCAAGCTCTACCCGAACGTCGACTTCTACTCCGGCCTGATCTACGAGGCCATGAGTTCCCGATGGAGATGTTCACGGTGCTCTTCGCCATCGGCCGCATGCCGGGCTGGCTCGCGCAGTGGCAGGAGATGCTCACCGACTCCGACCAGAAGATCGCCCGCCCGCGGCAGATCTACACCGGGGCGCAGCGGCGCGATTACGTTCCGGCGGACAAGCGCTGACGGAACGTCCCCGCCCACCACTCCCCTTTCGCGCGCTCGCTCGCTAACTCGAGCCCGTGCTTTGCCGCGGCCGCGACGACTTCATCGCGCTTGATCACCAGGATTCCGCTCAGGATCAACGCGCCGCTCACGTGCCGCAAGACCTCCGGGAGCAAAGGCAAAATCACCTCGGGGATGATGTTCATCGTGATCACGTCGAACGTGCCGCCGCGAAGAGCCTCGACGCTGCCGATGAACAGGGGCATGGCGTTCTCGTCGACGCCGTTGCGCGAGCGGTTCTCGCGCAGCGCTGCGTAAGCGTCAGGATCGTTGTCGAAGGCCATCACCTTCTTCGCGCCGAGGCGGAGCATGGCGATGGCCAGGATGCCGCTGCCGGAGCCGACGTCGAGTCCGCGCTTCCCTTCGACATTGAGCGACTCCAGCGTCTCGATGCAGAGCGAGGTCGTTTCATGCGATCCCGTTCCGAAAGCCTGTTCCTGCGGCACGACGATGGTCATGCGCGACGAGTCGCGCAGCAACGACGCATCGGGCGCGACGACGAATCGCTCGCCGATCTCCATCGCCGTGAGCGACTGCTGGTAATGCTCGAGCCAGTCGACGCGCGGACGTTCCGTCGCACGAGGGCTGAGATCGGCGAGCTGACGCGCGGCCTCATCGCGATCTTCGGGAGTGTCGAAGTACGCCGCGAGGACTTCGCCCGCGACCGTCGATCCCCGGCTCTCGGTCAGAAACAGCCGCGCCCTGAAGAACTTCCTCACTCGCGGGATCGAACGGAATCTCGAGGATGAAGTCGGTCACTCGTTCCCCGAAGTGCGTGCGGTAGTCCTCCATCGCCGCCTGCACCACGGCCGCGGCGTGGTCGTAGCCGTACGTGCTCGCTACGCGGATCCGCTGGGCCTCGCCGGGGACGATCTTGTAGGTGGAGAAGTAGTGCTCGAGGCGCTCGATGAGAACCGGCGGAACGTCGGCGATGTCCTGCGCGTCGCCCCAGACGTAATCGCCCTGCAGCACGGCGATGATCTTGTCGTCGGCCTCACCGCGATCGATGAGCTGGAATCCGCCGATGACCCGCGCCGCGAGGAGGATCTCCGACTTCGAGATCGGACGCTCGCTCAGCACGCAGATGTCGAGCGGGTCGCCGTCGCCCTTCGACGCGCCCGGCGAGAGCTTCGTGACCTGTTCCGCGCAATACGTCTGCGGAACGAATCCATAGAGCGCCGGCGGTTGCGACGACGTGCGCTGCGGACGATCGACTTTCAGATAGCCGCTGGACTTGTCGACTTCGTACTTGATCAGATCGAACGGCGTGATCTCGACGAAGACGTTGACGACGCGCGGCGCGTCGTCGCCGGCGGTGAGGCCGTGCCAGGGGTGGGGGCGATAGCGTGAGAACGACATCGCCGCGGATTGTATGCGTGCGGCGGGCGTCAGTGCCGGATGGAGCGGCGGCGCGGCGATACGACGCCGATCTCGAAATCCGAGCGCATCCGCACCACCGTGTACGGATTCCAGGTGGAAAGCAGGTAATGAATGGACAGCTTGTTTCCCCTGACGGTAGTGAAGCGGTCGATCATGTACGGTGCGTAGCCTCCACCCCGCGTCGTGTATGGGTCGTTCCCGCCGATGGTCGGTCCGTTCAGACCGTCTCCGGGAGGATTGGGGACGATCGACGGATCGTGGATGAAAACCCCCATTCCATTGTCGCGCCGCGCATTGAACACGAGTTGCGGCTTGCTCCATGGTCCCCAGGGCTCCGCGGCATACGTAAAGTAAATCCCGGTCGTGTTCGGTGTCTGCGAGCCGCCGTCGTAAGTCATCAGCCAGAGATCGAGCTCCTCGGAGAAGGTAACCGACGAGTTGCCGATCTTCGGGCTCGTGCCGGGGACGTCAAGTGGATTGTCGATGACGATCGGAACCGCCTCGGCCTCCGACGAGCTCCACACCGGAACGCCATTCGACATTCCCGCGAAGTAGCGCGTACCGGTGCCGCTCTCGAAATTCGCGGCGGGCACCGAAGACAGATAGACGTTGTCTCCGCGGTAAACGCCGGTGCCGAAGATGAAGACGTCGCTTCCGAACCGCTGCAGCGACGTGAAGATGAACTTGCCGCCGGGCCTCGAGGAGATGGTGCGCAGCGGTGTGAACGTCCGCGCGTTTTCGTCGAAGCGGGTCAGAACCGAGTAGTTGTTCACGTTCGGGTCGGGCAGGTTGATGTCCACTCCGGTATTGACCACCACGTACGTCGCGGTGTCGAGGCGTATGCCCGCGTTCGGGACCTCGGCGGCCCCCATCCGCACGCCGGAAATCCTCACGAAAAAGGGTGTGCCGTCCGGCTTCATCAGGAAGTCGAGAAGGAGCGGCGACTCCGGATCGGTGCTCGTGCTCGTGGCAATGGTGTCGCTGGCGAAGTACTCCACGTTTGCTCCGAGCGTGTCGCCGAAGAGAAAGTAGAGTTTCCCTTGGGACTCGAACGACGCGCCGAGGTCCGTTCCCAGGACTCGCGCCCGGGTGTTGGTCAGGTTCGCGGTCGGGACGCAGGAACCGGTTGCGGCTTGCGCCGGATAGTCGCAGTCGCCGACGAGCTGCTCCACCCGTACCGTCGATCCTTCGATCCAGGTCAGCTTCGCAGGGTTCTGCGCGGCGAGAAGGAGGATGGCGATCAGAACGAACATGGGCATCTGACGCGTGAAGCTTGCCGCGCGTGTACGGCCGGATTACACCGAGAAAAAGTCTTTGACCTTCTCGAACACGCCCTTCTCCGGCGGCGTCTCCCCTTCCAACGTCGCCAGCCTTTCGAGGAGCGTGCGCTGTTCATCGCTCAACGTCGTGGGGATGCGCACGGCGACGTGCACGTAGTGGTCTCCGCGGCCGGACCCGTCGAGGAAGGGCACGCCTTTGCCGCGCAGGCGGAAGACCTGGTTCGGTTGCGTTCCCGGCGGGACGCGAAGCGATTCCGCACCGTCGATGGTCTCGGTCTGCAGCTCGGCGCCGAGAGCGGCCTGGGTGAAGGTCACCGAGTGCTCGGAATGGATGTCGTAATCGCGGCGGGTGAACTTCGGATGATCGGCGACGGAGATAAACACGTACAGATCGCCGTTCGGACCGCCGTTGAAACCGGCCTCCCCTTCGGCCGCCACGCGCAGCCGCGAGCCGTCGTCGACGCCCGCGGGCACTTTCACGGAGATGGTCTTCTCTTCGCGCACGCGTCCCGCGCCGGCGCATGACGCGCAGGGATCCTTGATCACTTTGCCCGCGCCGCCGCACTGCGGACAGGTCCGCGCGACCGCGAAGAAGCCCTGCGAGTAACGGATCTGGCCGCGGCCCGCGCATCCGGTGCACGTCACCGGTTGCGTTCCCGACTTCGCTCCGGAGCCGTTGCACGTGGTGCAGGTGATCGTCCGCGGAATCTGCAGCGACACGTCTTTGCCGAACGCCGCATCCATGAAGTCGAGATGGAGGTCGTAACGGAGATCGTTGCCGCGCGCCGGCCGATTGCTGCGGCGCCCGCGCGTGCCGAAGAAATCGCCGAAGCCGAACAGGTCGCCGAGGATGTCGCCGAAGTCGGCGAACTGATTGGGGTCGAAGCCGGTCGCGCCGCCGAGGCCCTGATGGCCGTAGCGGTCGTAGCGCGAGCGCTTCTCTTCATCCGACAGAACGCCGTAAGCCTCCGCCGCCTCCTTGAACTTCTCCTCGGCCGCGGGATCGCCGGGATTCTTGTCGGGATGGAACTTCACCGCCAGCTTGCGGTAAGCCTTCTTGATGTCATCGAGCGACGCGGTGCGCGAGAGTCCGAGCACCTCGTAGTAATCGCGTTTTTCAGTGGTTGCCATTCGTTACGTGGAGGGTTCCGAAGTCGACGATGATCTTGAGCGGGTTGTAGAGCATCACGCTGGTGAGAATGCGCGATGCGCTCTGCAGCTCGAAGATGGCGTCATTGATGGTCTGTTTATCGTCCGAGTTGACCGCTTCCTTGGCCCGGTTGAGCATCTTCTGCACCCGGTTGCGATCTTCCTCGTTGAGGAGCTTTCCGAATTCCTTGAAGACCTTGTCGTTGGTGTAAATCATTCCCTCGAGCTTGTTCTGCAGCACGCGCAGCTCGCGGCGGGCCGCGTCAGCGCGCTGGTGGGCCGAGGCCTCGTTAATGATCCGGTCGATCTCGTCCTTCGACAGTCCGCCGGCGGGATTGATCTGCACGCCCTGCGACTGACCGGTGGCCTGATCGCGGGCGGTGACGCTTACGATGCCGTTCGAATCGATGGAGAACGTGACCTCGATCTGCGGCACGCCGCGCGGCGCCGGCGGGATGCCGACGAGGTCGAATTTGCCGAGGGATTTGTTCTCGCGCGCAAACTCGCGCTCCCCCTGGAGCACGTGCACGTTGCACCCGGCTCTGGTGATCGGCGACCGTCGTGAAGACGAGTGAGTTCTTCGTCGGGAATCGTGGCGTTGCGATCGATCAGCTTCGTGAAGAGACCGCCGTGCGTCTCGATGCCGAGGGACAGCGGCGTGACGTCGAGCAGGACCATGTCCTTGATGTCGCCGCGAAGGATGCCGCCCTGGATGGCCGCGCCGACGGCGACGACTTCATCGGGATTGATGTTGCGGTTCGGATCTTTTCCGAAGACCTGCTTGACGGCTTCGATGACGCGCGGCATGCGCGTCTGTCCGCCGACCAGCACGACTTCGTCGATCTGATACGCGGTGATGCCGGCGGCCTTGCAGCGCGTCGTTGACCGGGTCGATCGTCCGCTGCACGAGGTCCTCGACCATCTTCTCGAACTCGCGCCGCGTCAGCACGGCGTTGAGATGCTTCGGTCCGGAGTTGTCGGCGGAGATGAAGGGCAGGGTGATGCGCGATTCCTGCTCCATCGACAGCTCGCACTTCGCGCGCTCCGCCGCTTCCTTCAAGCGCTGCAGCGCCATGCGGTCGTCGCGCAGGTCGATGCCCGTGTCGCGCTGGAAGGTCTCGATGAGCCAGTCCATGATCCGCTTGTCGAAGTCTTCGCCGCCGAGGTACGTATCGCCCGAGGTCGAGAGCACTTCGAAGAGGCCGTCCTCGAGCTTGAGAATGGAGACGTCGAACGTGCCGCCGCCGAGGTCGTAGACGGCGATGATCTGGTTGTCGCTTGTTGTCGAGTCCGTAAGCCAGCGCGGCCGCGGTGGGCTCGTTGATGATGCGCAGGACTTCGAGGCCCGGCGATCTTGCCGGCATCGCGCGTGGCCTGGCGCTGCGAATCATTGAAGTACGCCGGAACGGTGATGATCGCCTCGGTGATCTCTTCGCCGAGGAAATCCTCCGCGAAGGCCTTGATCTCCATCAGCACGAAGGCGGAGATCTCTTCCGGCGAAAACTCGCGGTCGCGGATTCTTACCTTCACGTCGCCATTGTTCGCGGCGACGATGTTGTACGGCAGAACCTTCTTGGCGTGGCCGACTTCTTCGGAGTCGAATTTGCGGCCGATCAGCCGCTTGATGGCGAAGACGGTGTTGAACGGATTGGTGATGGCCTGGCGTTTGGCGATCTGCCCGACCAGACCGCTCGCCATCCTCGGTGAATCCGACCACGGACGGAGTCGTGCGGCTTCCCTCCCGGTTGGAGATCACCTGCGGCGTCGTCACGTCGACGACTGCCACGCACGAATTGGTCGTGCCGAGATCGATTCCGATGATTTTGGCCATGTGGTCTACGCCGGTGCCCTCCGGCCCGCCCACGGCTACCTTCACCATCGCCGGGCGAAGCAGCCGGTCATGGAGGAAATAGCCCTTCTGCAGCACAGCCACCACGGTATGAGACGGCACGGACGGGTCTTCTTCCCGGATCACCGCCTCATGGATGTTCGGATCGAAATGCACGCCGACCTCGTCGACCGGCTTCATGCCGTGCCGCTGCAGCACGTCGAAGAGCTGTTTGTAGATCAGCAGAACGCCCTTGTGAAACTCGTCGCCTTCCTCGGCGTGATCGAGCGCGCGATCGAAGTTGTCGAGCACGGGCAGGATGTCGCGAAGCACCGCGCCGAGGGCGTATTTGAAGAAGTCCGCCTTCTCCCGCTCGTTGCGTTTGCGGAAGTTCTCGTAGTCGGCGAGGGTGCGGAGGTAGCGATCCTTCAGCTGCTGGTTTTCCGCGCGAAGCGGCCGGCGTCGGTCGTCGCCGTTGCCGTGTCAGTCGCCGGCTCCTCGGCCACCGCTTCCTGCGCGGTCTCGCGCATCTCGCGCTCGAGCTCTTCGACGCGATTCGCCGGTGTCTTCGATGATGTAGGCGTCGTCGCCCGGATACTGCTCGTTGTCGTCCTCGGTCCATTAGACCTCGTGCTCCTGTTCCTCTTCGATCTTGCGGCTCAATGCGCGGCCGAGGTAGTCGACGAGCGGCGCCATCCGCGCGTATTCCATGCGCATCGGGCCGATGATGCCGACCATTCCGAGCGGCGCTGCTCGTGATGCCGTAACGCCGGGCGACGATACTGAAGTTGTGGACCTGTGTGAAGTCGCTCTCCGAGCCGATCAGGATCTGCAGCCCGTCGCTCGATCAGGCAGGTCTCGAGAATCTCGACGAGCTTTTCCTTCTCCTGCAGGGCGAGGAAGGTCTTGCGGAACGAGGCCGCGTCTTCGGCGAACTCGGGTTTGTTCAGAATGGAGACCGCGCCTTCGACATAAAGCTCGTGATCGAGCGGGGTGACGTCATTGACCGCCTCGATGCCGAGGGTGATGGTCTTCTGGAGCATTTCGTCGTTGAGCGCGCGCTCCTTCTGCGGTCATCCGGATCAGGCGGCGGCGCACGACGTCGAGGGTGTTGCCGGACGAACTCCGCGGTGATGTAGCGGCTGATCTTCTCGAGCTCGTCGCGGGTGAAGGAGAAGCGGGTCTCGATGACCTTGTTCACGACGACGCCGTTCGCGCCGACGATCACGCAGAGGATTTTGTTCTCGGCGACGTTGATGAAGTCCATCGAACGGATCGCGAACTGGAGGAGGGTCGGCATGAACACGACGCCGACCTGATCGCTGAGGCGCGAGAGAAGGCTGGAGGCCTGATGGAGGACGTCCTCGATCTCGGAAGCGTGCGCTGACCTCGTCGTCGATGACTTCGCGCTCGCGAGGAGTGAGCGCGCGCGATTTCATGAGGTGGTTGATGAAGAAGCGGTAGCCGCGGTCAGTGGGCACGCGGCCGGCGGAGGTATGGGGCTGCTGGAGGTAGCCGAGGTCTTCGAGATCGGCCATGACGTTGCGGAGGCTGGCCGGGGAAAGATCGAAGCGGCCGCACTTGGCCAGGGTCCGCGAACTGATGGCCTCGCCTGAGGCGATGTGCTGCATGACGATCTCCCGCAAAACCTCGCGGGCGCGGGGATCGAGATCGTGACCGTGAAGGTCGAAGGGGCCCATAGGAATGGTTTAGCACTCTCGCAGGCAGAGTGCCAGACCATTCTAGCGGGCACGGCCCGCCGCGCAAGTTGCTGCGCTGAGGCACGTGCGGCTGCCGGGTGGGCTAGAGCTTCTCGGCGGCTCCAGTCCTGATGGCCCGCTCGATGACCTGCCGCAGTTTTTTCTCGGCCGCTTCCTCGAGCACTTCCTGCTTCTGGTCGAAGACCTCTTCCTGCTCTTCGAGGGCTTCGAGCTCGGCTTCCAGCGGGCGCATCTGTTCTTCGACCTCCCGGATCTGGCGCTCCATGTCCCGCCGCTGGGTGGCGGTGTAGCGCTCAGGCTCGTCGCTGAGGCTGTCGCTGAGGTTGTCATGTTTCCGTTCGAGGGCCTGATGCTTCTTCTCGATCGGCCGCATCTTGGCGTGGAGGGCGTGGTATTTCCCCTGGTTGGCCTCGACGTGGACGAAAGCCTGCCGCGCCTCCGCCATCGTGGCCGCATCGCGGATCAGGTACTGCTTCCCGTCGATCTTCGCCCAGAGGAAATCGCCGCTCCAGCGTTTCCCGTACGAGCCGATTCTCTCGACGTTCAGATCGCCGCCGGTGGTGTAGGAATCGCCGCGCTTGAAGATGTAAGTCATCTCGGCGGCGGAGACGGCGAGGGTGGCCGTGAGAAGGAAGAGCAATGCGATCGTTCTGCGCATGACGAATGGACGGTCGAGCGCCGTCCCGGTTAGTTAGAATCGCTGCTGGTGCGCAAACTCCTTCTGATTCTCATCCTCGCCGTCCCGGTCGCGGCCGTCACCGTCGATCGCATCGCAGCGGTCATCGACCGGCAGGTGCTGACGGTCAGCGAGGTGACCCAGATGGTCGAGATCCGCTTCTTCCCGCGCACCTCTGAGAGCGAGGACGACCATCGCCGCGACGTGCTCGATGCCCTGATCGCCCAGGCCCTCCGGTTCCGCGATGTCGAGCGCTTCGGTGCGCAGGACATCCCGGCGGATACGATCGAGGCGCGGCTGCAGGAGATCCAGCGCCGCTTCGCGAGCGAGGCGGAGTTTGCCGCGGCCATTGCGCGCGCCGAGCTCACCGTCGACGAGGTCCGCGCGCTGGTGAAGCGGCAACTGCAGGTCGAGGCGTACATCCAGGAGCGGTTCGCGCCGCTGGTCTTCGTCTCGCCGGAAGACATCGAGGCGTATTACCGCGGGCCATGGACCGCGCAGCGACGCGCGCGCGGGCTGGCCGTTCCGCCGCTCGAGCAGGTCCGCGAAGAGGTCAGGCTCGCCGTGCGCGGCACGCGCGTGCAGCAGGAGATCGACAAGTGGACCGGCCAGTTGCGCGAGCGCGCCAACGTGGACGTCTACGCCTGGCGGTGACTCCCGATTTCCTGATCATCGGCGCGGGCGTGATCGGCCTTTCGGTCGCACGGGAGCTCAAACGCCGCGACCCATCCGCGCGCGTGGTCGTCATCGACAAGGAACGCCAGCTCGGCCTGCATGCTAGCGGCAGGAACAGCGGCGTCCTTCACGCCGGCTTCTACTACTCGCCTGATTCGCTCAAAGCCCGGTTTGCGCGCGTGGGAAACGAGGGGCTGACCGAGTACTGCATCGAGCGCAACCTCCCGATCAACCGCTGCGGAAAGCTGGTTCTCGCGACGAATGACGAGGACCTGCCCGGGCTCGAAGAGCTGTACCGCCGCGGTGTCGCGAACGGCGTGCAACTGGAGATGATCGACGCGCCGGCAGCGCGCGCGATCGAGCCCCGCGCACGAGTGCATGAGCGCGCGATCTGGTCACCGACGACTTCTACGATCGATCCGATGGCGCTCCTGACCTCGATCGCCGAAGACATCGACGTTCGCCTCGGAACGCCGTACACGGGTCAACCAGCTGGCTTCGTCGTCAACGCCGCGGGACTCGGCGCGGTCCATATCGCCCGCCAGTTCGGCTTCGCCCGCCGCTACCGGATGATGCCCTTCAAAGGTCTCTATCTCCATTCGAACGAGCCTCCCGGCGCATTCCGCACGCATCTCTACCCCGTCCCCGATCCCCGCTTCCCCTTCCTCGGCGTCCACTTCACGCTCACCGTCGACGGTCACGTGAAGATCGGTCCCACCGCGCGTCCTTGGCTGCTCCACGGCGCGCGGCTGCTGGCGACGAACGCGACGTTGCGCGCGCAGGCGATTGAGGAGATTCGCAAGACGTCGCGCAGACATGTCGTCCGGCGCGCGGCGACGCTCGCGACCGGCGTGGACGTGAAGAACTACACGCGCTGGGGGCAGCCGGGCGTGCGCGCGCAGCTCTACGACGTCGAAAAGCGCGCGCTGGAAATGGATTTCGTGCTCGAAGGTGACACGCGCTCGATGCACATCCTCAACGTCGTCTCCCCCGGCCTCACCTGCGCGTTCGCGTTCGCGGAGTACGTGGTCACTCGCCTACGAGCGCCAGAAACTCGTCTTCGCTGAGCACGGCCACGCCGAGGGACTTCGCTTTGCCGAGCTTCGATCCCGCGGCTTCGCCGGCGACGAGGTAGCTCGTCTTCGAGGACACGGAACCGGAAGGCTTGCCACCTTCACGCTCGATGAGCTTGTGAATCTCGTCGCGCGAGAAGCGCGTGAGCGTGCCGGTGACGACGACAGTCTTCCCGGCAAGACGATCACCGGTCGCAGTGGCGACATGCTTCGGTTTCACGCCGAGCCGTTGCATTTTCTGGATGCGCTCGCGATTCGCCGGGACCGCGAAGTAGGACGTGATCGCGTCCGCCAGTTTCGGCCCGATCTCATGAATCCCCACCAGTTCCTCGGTCTGCGCATCCATGAGCGCGTCGATGGATTTGTAGTGATCGGCGAGGATTTTCGCGGCACGTTCGCCGACCATGCCGATGCCGAGGGCGAAGATGAAGCGGGACAGCTCATTTTCTTTCGAGGCTTCGATGTTGGCGATCAGCTTCCGAGCGGACTTCTCCCCTTTCCGCTCGAGATTCGCGACCTGTTCATCGGCCAGCTCGTAAACGGACGCGTAATCGGTGATGAGACCGGCCTGGAGCAAGGCTTCGACGGTCTGCCATCCGAGACCTTCGATGTCCATGGCCTTGCGCGAAGCGAAGTGGGTGATCGACTGCAGGACGATCGCGGGACAGCCCTGGTTGATGCAGCGGATCGCCACCTCGCCTTCGAACTTGTGCAGCGGCTCGCCGCAGACCGGGCAGTTCTCGGGGATCGCGAATTCCTTCGCGCCGCGCGGCCGGTGCTCCTTCAGGACGTCGACGACCTTGGGGATGATGTCGCCGCCCTTCTCCACCATGATCGTGTCGCCGATGCGCACGTCCTTGCGGGCCAGCTCTTCGAAGTTGTGCAGCGATGCGTTGACGACTTTCGTGCCGCCGATGCGGACCGGATCGAACTCCGCGACCGGCGTGACCGTGCCCGTCCGCCCAACGTAAAGGTTGATCGCCCGCACGACCGTCTTCGCCGCCTCGGGCGGATATTTGAAGGCCACCGCCCAGCGGGGAAACTTCGACGTCGCTCCGAGCTCGAGTTGATCGTCGCGGCGATTGACCTTCACCACGATGCCGTCGATCTCGAAGTCGAGGCCGTGGCGGGCCTCGCGAATCTCTTCGATGAACTCAATGACTTCCTCGAGACTCGCGCAGAGTTTCCGCCGTGGATTCGCGGGAAAGCCGAGCGTTTCGAGCAGCTCGTACGCTTCCCACTGCGAGCCGGCCTGCCGTCCGTCGATGCTGACGACGTGGTAGACGAACGCGCTGAGGCGCCGCTGCGCGACGAGCCGCGGATCTTTCTGCCGGATCGCACCCGCCGCTGCGTTGCGCGGATTGGCCAGCGGCTCGTGACCCGCTTCCTCGATGGCCTGGTTGTGCTTGGCGAAGTCTTTCTTGGAGAGGTAGATCTCGCCGCGCACTTCCAGCCGCTTGATCTTCGTGTCGACCTTCAGCGGCAGCGCCCGGACGGTCCGTACGTTCGATGTCACATCATCGCCGCGCACGCCGTCGCCGCGCGTCGCCGCGCGGGCCAGGCGGCCGTTTTCGTACAGCAGCGAGATGGAAACGCCGTCGATCTTCAGTTCCGCTTCATATTCGACGGTCTCCTGACCAAGGCCGCGGAGAACGCGGTTGTGCCACTCGCGCAGCTCGTCGATCGAGTACGCGTTCTCGATCGAGAGCATGGGCGGGTCGTGGATGACCGTCGCGAAGTCGCCTTCCATCGGCGCGCCGCCGACGCGCTGGGTCGGCGAGTCGGGATCGAAATGCTCGGGATGCTCCGCTTCGAGCTGCTGCAGCTTGCGCAGCATCACGTCGAACTCGTGGTCGCTGATCTCCGGCGCGGCGTCGAGGTAGTACAGGCGGTTGTGGCGTTCGAGCTCCTCGCGCAAGCGGTCGATTTCCTTCTTGATCTTCGCGGTCATGCCGGCCTGGAAAGATATCGCGAGCGCTCGACCACCTTTTCGACGAAGTTCATCGACTTCAGACGTTCGTCGACGAGGGTCAGAAACTCGCGGCGTCCCTTCACCAGATTGAGGTTGAGGGCGATGAAGCGCATGCCGCGGGCGGTGTCGAAGTAGAGGATCATGCGGTCGCCGCCGATCATCTGCTCGGTGCCGCGCACGTCGCTCCAGCGCACGGCGCGCTGCCGGAATTGATGCAGGGGCCGCAGCATGATCGTCTCCTCCGAAACCTCGGCGATCGGTCGCCGCGTCCCCAGCCAGACCTTCAGTCCGCCTGCCCAGAGCGTTCCGATGTAGACCCAGACGAAACGTTCGCCGAGCCAGCCGTAGCGGGCCGATGGAGAGAGGGCGAGACCGGCGAAAATCGCGGCCGAGATCGCCGCGGCGGTGATCACGATCGACAGCCCGGCCCGGCGAACCCATGGTCTGAAAGGAAACGACCGGAAGGGAAACGCCGTCATTGCCAGCAGCCCGCCGTTTGCGTACGCTGCAAGTTCGAACGCCTCAGGCCGGTACACGTTTTGCGTAAGAGGGGGGAGGTAGCGGCAGGACGATGCCAGTACAAAAGCTTGATGGGGCAGGCCGGCGGATCCTCGTCATCGACGACGATCTGGCAATTCGCGTTCTTCTGCACGCCGTTTTGAAGCGGATGAAGTTCGACGTCGACCTGGCTGAAGACGGAGCGGTCGGTCTGGAGAAGCTGCAGCAGGACGGCGGATTCGACCTGGTGCTCCTCGACCTGATGATGCCCCGCCTCAACGGCTACGAATTCATCGAGCAGATCGGCCAGCGCTACCACGAGAAGCGTCCCCACATCATCGTCTTCACCGCCGCGGGCAAGCGCGGTGTCGACAAGATCCCCGCCGATGCGGTGTGCAACTCCATCCTCAAGCCGTTCGATCTCGACACGTTCATCGAGATCATTTCGGATTGCCTGAATCGCGCGCACGGGACGGGTTCCGCAGCTTCCACTCGATCTGCCGAATGATGCCGAGGGCGATGGTCACCTCGCGGTGATCGAGATCGGCCCGGGCCGCGATCGCGCGCAGGTCGTCGTAAATCCGATCGGGTTTGTTCTCGTGGAGGAAGCCCACTTCCGTGAGCAGCTCGCGGGCGCGCTGATGCAGGCGCTCGATGTCCGCGGCGCTGGCCAGCGTTCGATCCTGCGCGGCCGGCGCGATCGACGAGAGCTCATAGCAGAACACGCACGCCGCCTGGGCGAGATTCATCGTGGGAAAGGCGTCGTTCGCGGGGATGGACGCGGTGTGCTGACAAAGCACGAGCTCTTCGCGCGTCAGTCCGCTGTGCTCGCGGCCGAAGACCAGCGCGAGGATCTGATCGTCGCCGAGTGACGCGAATCTCTGTCCGAGTGTGCGCGGCGTAAAAGTCACCGGCGTAACCCGCCCACGCATCGACGTCGTGGCGACGGTGACATGTGCGTCGGCGACCGCTTCGAGCAACGTCGGGGCAAAACGCGCCGCGGCCAGCAGGTCGTCCGCGCCACTCGCCCACCATCCCGAAACAGGCAACAGTTCAGGATGCTCGCCGACGATCCAGAGCTCGGAGAACCCGAAGTTCTTCATCGCCCGCGCCACCGCGCCGACGTTGCCGGCTTCCTGGGGAGAGACGAGGATGAGGCGCAGTGTGGCCATGTCGTTGCGAGGTTACGGGGTTACGAGGTTACGGGGTACAACCCGTACCACCCCGTAACCTCGTAACCCCGTCACCCCGAAACCTCGCGAAGGCTCGCAATCATCGCGTCCACATCTGACTCACCCGTCCTCGGATTCATCATCGTCACGCGCAGCACGCGCTCGCCGCGGAGGATGGTCGAGGTGATCCAGGCTTTTCCGCTGCGGATCAGGCGTTCGCGGAGATCGGCGGTTTGCTGATCGTCGAAACCGCGGCGGCGGAAGCAGAGGATGTTCAGCTCGGGCTCGTGGCAGGGCTCGAAGTCATCGGATTCGCGCAGGCGGTCGTAGAGATAGCGGGTCAGATCGGCGACGCGCTCGATGGCTTCGACGATCGGCGCGGTGCCGTGGGCGCGGAGCATCAGCCAGAGCTTCAGCGCATCCGCGCGCTTCGAGCACTGGATGGTCATCTCGCCGATGTTCTCGCTGGCCCGCTCGGCGTGAAACAGGTAGGGCGCATCGACCGCGAACGCGCGGCGAAGCCACTCGCCGTTGCGCACGAGCACCGTGCCCATCGACAGCGGCATCCACATCATCTTGTGCGGATCCCAGGAGAGCGAGTCGGCGTGGCCGAGGCCGCGGACGAGGTGGGCGAAGCGGTCGCTGAGAAGGACCGAGGCGCCGTGGGCCGCGTCGACGTGCAGCCAGGTGCGGTAGCGGTCGCGAAGCGGCAGGATCTCGTCGAGCGCATCGAATGCGCCGGTGGCCGTGGAACCCGATGTGGCCACGATCGCCAGCACGGCCGCATCGCCGCGCGCTTCCACGGCGGCCAGAGCTTGCTCGAGCAGACCGACATCCATCCGATGCCGCTCGTCCGTGGCGACCTTCAACACGTCCGATTCGGAGATGCCCATGATTCCCGCCGCGCGGGCGATCGAGTAGTGCGCGTCGGCCGAAGTGATGACCACCGGCTTCTTCCCCTCGTGCTCCACGTCCATCGTGAATCGCGCACGCGCGGCGAGGAGCGCGGTGAGGTTCGCCGCCGAACCGCCCGAGACCGCGGTGCCTTCCGCGGTCTCGGGATAACCGGCCAGGCCGATCATCCAGCGAACGATCTCCTTCTCGATGAGCGTGCCGATTGGGCTCATCTCCCAGACCGCCGTGGACTGGTTGAGCATCGAGATCATCAGGTCGGCGACCGCGGCGTCGAGAAACGGCGGGCAGACCTGATGGCCCATGTACGAGGGGTGATGCAACTGGATCGAGAAGTCGGCGACGAGCTTCGCCGACTCGATCGGCGAAGAGCGCGACCCGTCGAGCCTCACCAGCTCGCGCAACTCGTCGAAAGGTCTCCATTGGACCACCGGCCGCGCGTCGATCCCCTCGACGTGATCGAAGAGAAGATCGACGAGCTGGTGAGCGAATGCGCGGGACGCGGCGGCCATCGGACCGCGGATTCTACGGCACGGTCATCCGGCGGTGCTGCGGCGAGAACGTCGTCACATGCTGCGTGTCGTTGTTGGTCACGCTGACGAACGCCCAGAGCAGCGCGTCCTTCGTGCGGCCGCGGATGACGATGTCGGCGATACCGGCGTTTCGCACCGACGGAATGCCGTCGAGGTTGAGCACCGCGTACGTCGGATGATGGGGATAGCAGGGCGTGGTCACGCAGACGATGCGATTCTCGAGCGTCGCGGTGAGGATCACCGGCGTCTTGCCTTCCACCCGCACTTCGATGACCACTTCGCGACCGTCGATTGCATCGAGGTCGTAGATGCGCAACGTCTGCCGGGACTCCGCGGTGAGGGGTACGTTGAGGATGGACAGCTCCGCGGCGGCCTGTTTTTCATGAACAACGCGCAGCTCCGTGCCTGCGTCGGTGGCGCGGCGCGAACGGTCGAAGATGTGGGACGAGTACGAGAGCCAGGAGTCCATCCCACGGGGGATGAAGAACAACAGGCCGCCGTCGCGATCGACCGTATCGAGCACTCTCCGTTGACCGGCCTGCAGGGGCTCGGGACCGGGAGGCGTAATGATGGGGGTCACCAGCGTGGGGATGGTCGGCACCTCGATCGGCCCGCGATTCAGGATCACGTTCTCCGTTCGCCAATCCGATCCATGCGCGCCGGGGCCGCGGAAGGCAATCGGGTAAACGATCCGCTCATGTTCGGCACTCAGATCGGCCTGCAGATCGGGATACAGAAAGGCTTGCGTCGCGGTGGTTTTCTTTCCATCGCGATCGGTGACCACGACGTCGACGAGGCCCGGCGCATGGGCCGGTGCAACGGCCGCGATATCCCCGTGGGGCGTGACCTCGACCGTCCCCGACTTCACCCCGCCGAACGTGACCTCGGGCAGCGCGCAAGGAAAGATCGCGCAGGCACCGTGATCGCGGACGTCGATGAGGACCTGCGTCCCGGCAAAACCGAAGGACGGTTTGAGCACGAACGGATGCTCGCGCACGA
Source organism: uncultured Acidobacteriota bacterium (assembly GCA_963822445.1). Taxonomy (GTDB): domain Bacteria; phylum Acidobacteriota; class Thermoanaerobaculia; order Gp7-AA8; family Gp7-AA8; genus QHVT01. The sequence goes on from CAWGHO010000001.1 coordinate 1,381,201, forward strand.
CCAGCGTGTCCCGCACCATCTCCGTGCCGTTGTGCCTGACCACCAACGTGTTCGTGCCGGCGGGCACGCGTCCCACGGTCACCCGTTCGCCCCACTGGCTGGGCACGAGGATGCATCCGCCGCTCGACTGGAGATCGATCGTCACGATCCCCGCGGCGATCGTCACCCGCGGCGTGTGAGGAATGCAGCCATCCGAACATCCGCCGGCGAGCACCACCTCGATTTCGTCGTGCACGGTCGGCCGCGGAGGCCTGACGTCGAGGCGGGAGACGCCGACGCACACGGCGAACATCGGTTGCGCGGCGACGAGGAGAAGGAGAATGAGAAGACGTTTCACTGGACCTCCGATTGATTGAACAGATCGTCGAGGGCGACCGCCGGGTTGAAGCGGTCGATGAGCGCGTTCCAGGCCGCCAGATACCGCTCCTTCGGCACCCTGAAGGCCCCGGCAACCTTCCCCTCAGCCTCGGCGATGTAAACCCACCCGCCGTGCTCGAAGATCGCGATCTGCCAGGCGTCCTCGCGGTCTTCGTAGGGCTCCTCGCGGGTGCCGAGGGGGATGTCGGACTGGATGAAGTGGCGCAGATCGCGATCGGCGTGATCCCAGGCCGGGAAGCCGGCCAGATGCCCTTCCCGCTCGCTGACCAGTTCGACGTGCTTTCCGCCGTCGTTACTGTCGATCAGCCGGACCGCGAAATCTTCGATGGTGCGGAAGTCGGTCATGGCTCGCCGCTGCCTCCCGCGGGGGTGACCACGGTGACCTGCTGCGTGGAGTTGTTCGTGATGGTCGCGAAGGCCCAGGCATACGAGCCTTCCGGCGCGGTGATGTAGATGGCCACGCGCTCGTTGGTGTCGCCGGTCTGGAGATCGAGCTCGCCGTACGACGCGCAGGTATCGCACGGCCGGGTCAGCTGAACGACGCGGCTGGGCTTCACCGAGTGCGTCTCCGGATTCATGATCGTGACCGTGGCATTCGTCTCTTCGGTATCGAACGCATAAATGCGCAGTTTCACGCGGAAGCGCGGATCGAGCGGCACGTCGAGCAGGCTGACGGCGCGATTGAAGACGAGATCCTTCTCGCGAACGACAGGAATCTCGGTTCCGAAGCTTTCAGCCTGCCTCGAGGTGTCCCGGATCCGCAGCGCGAAGGCCAGATCATCCGCCTCGTTGCGGGGAACGAGGAGGGCGACGCCCTGCGGGAAATTACTGCCGACCGTCCGGCCGTAGAAGCCGGGCGAGAGCCGCTCGCCGCAGGGATAGGTGATGCAGACGTAAGACTCGATGGTGTTGTAGTTGTCGACGAACCAGGGATTCGGATTCGAGATCACCGCCTCGCTGACCCAGTTCGAGCCGTGCGCGCCGGGGGCGTTGAACAGCACCGGGAAGAGGATGCGCTCGAAGATCGAGATTTCCGGCGAGTCGAAGTAGTAGACCGCGTTCGGATACTTCCAGGTCACGACCGGTGTCCGTTTCTCGACAAGCACATCCGCGAATCCGACCGGATTTGCCGGCGCATCGAACGTGACCGCGTTCTGGCCCTCGACCCGCTGGACATTCGTCGCGACGCCTGCGCCGACGCGGATGGTCGTGTCGGAACAATCGGACGTCGCGCAGATCGCAAGAAGCTCGTCTTCGTCCACGGTGAGCGTCATCCGCAAGCCGGCGGGCTGGGTGCGGATGGCGAAGGGGTGAATGTCGAACTCGGCGGGCGAGCGGGCGTGCCGGACGTGGAGCGTGGTGCCCAGCTGAATGAAGTCGTCGCCGGAGTATCTGTAGTCGAGGCGATACGTGCCCGCGGCCAGCGTTCCGATGGGGATGTAGCGGGTGACCGGGATCGGCGGGCTGCCGCACGTTCCGTCGGCCTTGATGATCAGCAGAATCGCTCCAGGCGACTTCTCGACGGTGAAGGTGTCGTTGCGGACGCAGCTGGTGGTGTAGACCAGCGTGATCGGCGTTTCGTCGGTCGGGCCGGGCGGGTGGACCTGGATGGTGCCGTCCAGCGCGAAAATGGGGAGCGCTGCGAGGACGACCAGGAGGGAACGCAGCAGGGTCATTGAATTCTCCAAGATCGATATGCTGATTCAGCATATCGAATTGTCGGGGCAGGTCAACCAGCGACCGCGTCGCCTCCCGGAATCGAGGACGGTGCACCTCTCTCGCCACCGCTCAGGTAGGGAATCCGCGCGGCGCAACACTCCTACAGTGAGTGAGTGAGATGTCGGCCGCAACCGAGCCTGTGAGTGCGCCTGCGCCCAAAGGGGAGACCCCGGAGAAGAAATCCTGCACTACGTGCGGCCTGGGGATCCCTTTTGCCGCGATCTGGTGCAAGGAGTGTAAAGCGCCGCAGAAAGCAGATGAATGCCGGGTCTGCGGAGCGGTCATTCCGCGGTACGCGAAGGTCTGCAACACCTGTAAGTCGTATCAGGACTGGCGCCGCCGCATTCCAGGCGACCAGGTGGCGCTGGCCCTCCTCGTCGCGATCCTGTCGCTGCTCAGCACACTCCTCCCCCAGGTCATCAAGTTCGTGAATCTGCGTTCGCGTACATCCGGTTTCTATCTCTCCTCGGACATCGACGAGCCAGCCAGCAAAAGCAAGGAGCGTTCGGTGATGAGCATCCGGCTGACGAACGAAGGCGGTCGCCCCGCGCGGGTTGAGCATGTTCGGATCGATTTCGGAACGAAAGAACTCGCGCAGATCCGCGATTTTCCGATTCTGAACCGCGGAAACATGGTCGTGCCAGCAGGAGACAAGAGCGACCTGAAGGTGTTCGTGCACGGTCTGTCGAATACGCCGACGACGAAACTGGACATCGAGAAACTCGCTACCGCGCTCTGCACGGCGAAGACGACCATCTATGTCACGGTACGGGAGCGGTCGCGGCTCTTCGGCACACTGGAGCCGGAAAAAGAGATCGATCCGATCGAGGTTCCGAAGAACGCCGCGCGCGACTGGGTATTGGAACGAGTTCCCGCCACGGGAACGGGGTTCAAGAAAGAGAACTGCCCATGAAGAAATGGCTCGTGATTTTCCTGTCGATCGCTGCCACAGATGCGGTGGCCTGCAAGGACGGACGCACCCTGCGTGTGCGCTTCCAGAGCTGTCCGGCACAAGAGGACAGCATCGACGTTCGCGTGGGGGGGAACGCGGACTTTACGCTGCTGAAGGTAAGAGAGAAGGTCTACGAGTACGAGTTGCCGGGACCGATTGGGACGAATCTCTCCCTCAAGATCGACAGCAATCCTCCGATCTGCTGCACGCCGACGGCGCGGTTGGTCCCCGAACCGCCGCCCAGCATCGATTGCGACGTGGAGTACGTCGTATACTGCGATCCGCCGCCCTCCTGGGCCATCCGCGGCGTCAAGACAGGCGACGTAACGTTCAAGTTTGCCGCCGAACATCCCGCCAAATTCGAAACCTGTCCCCCCTTGGACGTTACTGCGATTGACGGCTGGCTGACCGGCCTCCGGAGCCTCGACACAGTCAAAGTCGCGGTTCTGAGCAAGAACAGGGAGGTCGTGAAGTTCCCCGTCACGCTCACGAATTTCACGAGCCCGCGCGTGGTGAAAAGTAGCGACGAACTGCGGGACCTCATTCTCAAGTCATCACACAAGCCGCCGGAAGATCTGACCGTGGTGGAAAAGAGCGTGATCGAGTCGCGCCTCGCGCTCGTACCGAAGAACGGCGTCACGGTGGAGAAACGCTGATGAGCAGCCACTTCCGGGCCGTGCTTGCGTTGGCCATTGCGTCGATTGCCCTGCCTTGCGCGGCACAGGAGCTCGACGTTTTCGAATTGACGGACTTCGTCGATCCTCGCTTGCGGGGAGCGGAAGTCGAAGAGCTAAAAGTCATCAGTCCGGGAGCCGGCTATCAGTACATCCGCGCCGTGAGCGGCTACATCGCGAACTACACCTCGCGTACCGATCCGACAGGGGGTGGCGTCGGTTTCCTCCACGTCGCCGGGAACCTCTACTCGGGCGTGAACCAGTTCAATGTGAAGCTGACCGCGCTGGAGCCGCACGATCTGCGTGAGACTGGCCGCCGGGCCTTATTTCGCGTTACCGGACAGATGGCGCGCTACAGCTTCTCGTACCTCGAGGACCCCAAGACGAAGGCGAAAGAGGAGATCGCCGACCGGTTTCTCCTCACCTTATCCGCCGAAGAACGCGACATTTGCCAGCCTGATTCTTCCTCGTCAGTGGAGGGGAATCTGCCGCGGCCGGTCGTCTGCAAACGACATTTCGATTCCGAGCTCGGTATTCAGTCGGACAGCTCGATCTTCCCCGGCAAGGACAGTGATTTCGTCGGCTTCACGTTCGGAGTCCGGAATACTGGGGAAGCGGGCCTGATCTTCCGCGGAACGATCGGGTTCCGATTCCTGCAGCAGGAAGTCAGCGTCGGCCGCATGAGTGTGACCATGGACCACAGCCTCGAGCATGGCTACGGTTCTCTCCACCTCGGAGCAACGCGGCTCGGCCTCGGCTATTCGATCCCGCTCGGAAAGCGGTTTTCGCTGAACGCCGTCTACCAGCCCAGCTACGTCCCACGTGAGCCGGGCAGCCGCGTGAATCACGAGATGGCCTTCTTCATCGACACTAGGTTGCTGGCGCGCATCCTACCCACTCAGGAGCCGGCCCCAGCTCAGTGACGGCACCGCCGAATCGCGTCAAGGATTCGGCGTAATCGGGAGCCGTCGGCGAGTAGCCATCACACGAAACAAGGAGGGCGAGGAGAAGGGGGATCCGTTTCTCGATCAGTACGGCTGAACCTCGGTGCGTCCAACCGGATCAGTCGTTTTCGATGCGGTAGTTCGGCGCTTCCTTGGTGATGACCACGTCGTGCGCGTGCGACTCGCGCAGACCGGCAGCCGTGATGCGCACGAACTGCGTCTTGGTGCGCAGCTCTTCGATGTCCTTCGCGCCGGAGAGGCCCATGCCCGAGCGGAGACCGCCGACCATCTGCGGGACCATGGCCGCGATCGAGCCTTTGTAGGGGACCTTTCCTTCGATCCCTTCCGGCACGAGCTTGCCCACTTCCTGCGTTTCTTCCTGGAAGTAGCGGTCCTTCGAGCCCTGCTGCATCGCGCCGATGGAGCCCATGCCCCGATAGGCTTTGAACGTACGACCCTGGTAGAGAATCGTCTCGCCGGGCGCCTCATCGGTGCCGGCGAACAGCGAGCCGATCATCACGCAGTGCGCACCGGCCGCGAGGGCCTTGGTGATGTCGCCGCTGAACTTGATGCCGCCGTCGCTGATGACCGGCACATCGAACTTCTCCGCCGCGCGCGCGCACTCCATGATCGCGGTGATCTGCGGAACGCCTGCGCCGGCAATGACGCGAGTCGTACAGATCGAGCCCGGTCCGATGCCGACCTTGATCGCGTCCACGCCGAGCTCGCAGAGATCGATCGCCCCTTCGAACGTGGCGACGTTGCCGGCGATGAGCGGCGTGTTCGGGAAGAGCTTCTTGAACTGGCGGATCGTGTCGAGCACGCCGGTCGAATGCGCGTGCGATGAATCGAGGACGACGACGTCGACCTTGGCGTCGATCAGCGCACGAGCGCGCTCGATGCCGTCCTTGCCCGCGCCGATGGCCGCGGCGACGCGCAGACGTCCGAGAGGATCTTTCGCGGCCTGCGGGTAGCGCCGCGCCTTCTGAATGTCCTTGACCGTGATCAGGCCCTTCAGGTCGCCGTTCTGATCGACGACGAGGAGCTTCTCGATGCGGTGGTGATGCAGAACTTCGCGGGCCTGCTCGAGGGTCGTGCCGACGGGCACGGTGATGAGGCTGTCTTTGGTCATCCGCTCGGAGATCGGCAGATCGAAGCGGGTTTCGAAACGGAGATCGCGGTTGGTGAGGATGCCGACGAGCTTGCCGTTCGCGTCAGTAACCGGCACGCCCGAGATCTTGTACTTCTCCATCACCTCCAGCGCCTCGGAAATCGACTGCCACGGCCGCATGGTCACGGGATCGACGATCATCCCCGCTTCCGAGCGCTTGACCTTGTCGACTTCTTCCGCCTGGCGGGCGATGTCCATGTTCTTGTGAATCACGCCGAGGCCACCGTGCTGGGCCATGGCGATGGCCAGGCGCGCTTCGGTGACCGTATCCATCGCCGCGGAAACGATGGGGATGTTCAGGCGGATGTCGCGGGTCAGGCGCGTGGAGACGTCGACGAAGTTCGGATGAAGGTCGGATTTGGCTGGCTTGAGCAGGACGTCATCGAAGGTCAGCGCCAGCGCGATCGGATCGGCAAATCGTTCCGAGGGGAGCGGGTCTGGGCGGTCGACCTCATGAATGTCCACGCGCCCGATGACCGGAATCCCTTCTCGCAGCACGCGTTCGTCGCTCATGGCCGTCCTCCAGATTTGAGTATAGAACCTCCGGCCGCGCACCAGAATTGCACGCAAAGATTTCGTGGGGATCTGCAGGTGATGATGCGTTTCACAGTCGAGGAGAGACATCTGACCGAGGCCGACGGCCGCCCCGTGGTGACGCCGAATCCCGTCGAGTTCCATCTCTTCGATGCGGAGAGCGTCGACGATGCCGTGCGCCTGTTCATCAAGAAGGATGAAGGGGAGATCATCGGCAACGTGCTGAAGTTCCCCGGCTTCCAGGCCGTCGCCACCGTGCGCAAGGCCAGCGGCGTCTACACGCTGCAGTTCACTCCGGCCAGCCAGCGGGACCTGAAGTTGTAGCTTCGCGGGGCTCCGGCTGATCGTTCTCTTCCTGATCCGCGTGCGCGATCTCCTCGTGCGCCGCGCACAGCGTGTCCCGCATCGCGGTGTGCTCGCCGAGGATGGCGATCAGGGTTCCCAGTTTCATGGCCGCGGGAGTGTACGGACCGCGGCTGAGCTCGGCGTGAACGGCGCGTTACGGACCGGTAGGGATTCCGTCGATTCGCGACACTCCTGAGTCATGCGAATTTTCGTCTGTGCTCTCGCTCTCCTCGTCAGCGCGTCTCCGGCGTTCGCCTTTCTCGAAGATCTCTGTCAGCCCAGAAGGGCGAAGGACGGAGCGCTCAGCTGGTGCATCAACCCGAACTGCGTCGCGCCCAACAACAACCCCAACCGCGCCTGCCCGCAACAGCTCGCCGACTTCGCCTTCATCAAGCCGGGCCGCAGCATGATCCACGCGGACAGCACCTATTTCATCGCCCAGGCCCTCGGATTCCGAGCAGACGTCGCGTACTGGATCGCGGCGTACGACGAGGTCACCGATTACGGCCAGTACTTCCCCCTCGATCAGTGCGGCGTGCAGGCGTCCACCTCGAACAGCGGCGCGCCGTACATCAGCGCGGCGTTCAACGGATTCAAGCGGACGAACACGAACACCGACGGGCCGCTGGATCACTACGTCGTGAACTTCTCCCCGAACGGACAAGGAACGGACGTGCACGGCGCGGGCGGAGTGCAGTCGCTCTATCCGTTCCATTACCCGAAGCCCGGCTATCCGGTGCGCATCGACGACACGTATCAGAAGACGCTCGCCAACCTGCGGCAGTGGGGACTGCTGAAGACGAACGAGCCGGGCATCCTCTGCACGGTCGGCCTCACCAGCGGCGAGGGCTGTCTGGAAGGGACGATCACCGGCACCGTGCCGCTGATCATGCGCAGCCAGGCCGGCGTGAAACTGAACGTTCCCGCCGGCAAGAAAGTGCTGAATTACGTGAGCCCGACCAGCTTCACCTACTACGACCAGCTCGAGTCGGTGCTGCAGGCGTCGACCGGCAAGCTGTGGCTGTCCACGCCGCCCGTGCCGGTGCCCGTGCAGATCGCGCGGTTCGCGCTGTATCTGCATGCGCTGCAGGACGCGTCGTCGCACGCGACGTATTGCGGCGACGACGCGCCGTCGCCTCCCGGCGGCTCGGACCCGGGCACGTACATGTACCTGAAGAACGCGAACACGGTGCAGGTCTCGTTCGGCAGCTCGTGCGCGAACAGTCCGCATCTGGCCAGTCACATTCAGGAGACCGGCACCGGCGACGATCCCCTTCCGCTGCGGGTTTATGTCTCGCTGAACAACACCCTCGATGAGCTGATCAACTTCGGCAACGAAGTGGCCAAGTTCCAGCCCGGCTGGATCGTCAATCCCGAGCTCATGCCGCCCAACGTCACCGGCGGAAAGAACGCCCAGGGCTTCAGCGCGGCGGACCTGAAAGCGCTGCTGGTCGGCAAGATCGTTTCCGGAACGGAGTTCTCACGCGCCGAGGTCTACCAGTCCGGAATCGTGACCCTGCCCCTGCAGCAGACGAACTCCCTCGATCGCCTCCACGCCATGAACGCCGCCCTGGCCTCATACGGCGCGACCGTGCAGAAGCAGTCGACGAACCCCGGCGCGTTCACGCCACTCGTGCACATGCCGGGAAATTCGGGGGATCCGAAGAACACCGCTGTCTGCTGGCAGTGATGGTTTCGGGGTTGCGGGGTTTCGGGGTTACGAGGTGGAAAAAGCCTCGCAGCTTCCAACCTCGTAACCCCGAAACCCCGTAACCCCGTAACTACCCGCTGCGAATGATCTCCTTCAACATCTCATCCTGCAGGTTGTACACGCCGAAGACGCCGGTTCTGTAGCGGTTGAAGAGGAAGGAGAAGGCGTAGACCTTGCCGCTCTGGGCGTGGACGTAGCCGGAGAGGCCGATCACGCCGGAGATGTAGCCGGTCTTGGCGTAGACCTGGCGGGCGAAGGGAGGGCGGCGGAGGCGGTTGCCGAATTTCGAGTCGGGGTCGCCGGTGTAGGGCAGCGAGCTGACAAACTCCTCGCGCCAGGGGCTCTTCCACATGTAGCGCAGCAGAGTCACGAACGCATTTGCCGACGCGCGATTGTCGCGGGACATGCCCGAGCCGTCCGCGGCGCGAAACTCGTGGGCGGGAACGCCGATCTTTCCGGTCAGCCAATCCGTCACCACGGCGTTGCCCGCCGACCAGCTCCCCTGCTTCTTCACTTCCGCGCCGAGCATCTTCAGGACCTGTTCGGCGTAGTGGTTCTGGCTCTTCTTGTTCACCACGTAAATGAGGATGCTCAGCGGCGTGGTGTGCTTGGTCAGCGTGCGCCAGTCAGCGCGCGAATCCTGCGGCGTCAGCACGATCTGCCCGGCGATCTTCAGCCCGTTCTTCTGCAGGGTCTCGTTCGTGACCGTCGCGAAGTAATGCACCGGATTCTCGATGGTGATGAACACCTCGGTCAGCCCCGACCGCGCCGGCACGCCGCCGCGCACGATCAGGTTGTTCGAGCCGCGATGGCGGGTGATGAACGGCAACCCTCCGCCGGTCCTGCAGGTGTTCTGCACCGAGACGTACGACGTCGGCGGATCGAGCTGCACCACGCAGGGCTTGCCGGCACGGCTGGGCAGCACGCGCACGGCGATGCAGCCTTCCTGCAGGGCGAAGGCGGCGATCGGCGCTTCGTACCAGGCCACCAGTTGATCGGGAGGCCAGGTCGGATGGATGTACTCCGTGTCGAAGTAGCCGTATTCGAAAATCAGATTGCCGGCGATGTTCTTGATGCCCGCGCGTTTGAGATCGGAGGCCCACTCCTGGATGACCGCCGTGGCATCCCCGTCGTGAAAGCGTCCGCCGATCGTCGGATCGCCCTTGCCGACGAACTTCACGTCGCCGTTGAGCGTGCCGCTGGCGTCGACCTCTCCGCGAATGTGAACGCTGGTCGTGACCTCGAACGTCGGCTTCAGCAGATCGATCGCCGCCGCGGTGGTGAACAGCTTCATGTTCGACGCGGGGGCCAGGGCCATGTGCGGATTGCGCTCGGCCACGACGCGGCCGGACTCCAGCTCGACGATCTGGATGCTCGAATCGGCGCCGCGGGCAATCGCGCCGTTGACCAGTGAATTGAGCCGCTCTTCGAACGTGGCCCCCACCGGAACGGTCGGCGCGGGAGGAGGTGCCTTGCGGGTAACGGCGGGCTTCTTCTTCGGAGTGCTCTTCTTCTTTTTCTTCTTCGACTGCGCGTCCGCGGTCGGGTCAATGAGCGCAATCAGAAGGATCGCGAGAAGCGCGGCTATGCGCGCGGCCGGGCGAGAGGTCATTGGGAGCGCCATCGTGCAATTTTGGTGCGAACCGGTCAGAGCCGCTGAAAAGGATGTGGTAACGCCAGCCGGATCCGCTCGTGAATCGCAAACGGCAAACGGCGGCGCACCGTATCGCGAATCTCCTCGCGCGAATAGCGCCGCGAAAAGTGCGTGAGGACGATCAGCTCATTGTCGAACCGCTCCGCAAAGTCGGCGATGTCGTCGATGTGAATGTGCCGATACGTCGCGGCGCGGTCCTGATGTCCTTCCGCGAGGAACGAGCATTCGATCAGCAGCACCTGCGCCCGGAACAGGGCGTCGCACTGCTCCAGCAGTCCCCGATCGGTGTCGCCGGTGTAGAAAAGGACAGGCGCGTCGTGTTCGATCAGCTCGTATGCGCGCGCGGCCACGCGATGCGTCGCGGCGTACGCGCGGATCGATCGCGTGCGTCCCAGCCGGATCTCATCGCCCACCGCCACGCCCTGAATCTCGATGTGAAATTGCGTTCCGGCGAGCCGCTCCTGAATCGCCAGAACTTCGCGAAAATCGTCGGCGGATTCCGACGGGACGTACACGATTCCGCCTTCGAGCTTCTGCAGCCGCCGCTGCGCCGCGTAAAACGCGATTCCCGCCGAGTGATCGAGATGTGCGTGGGTGATGAAGACCTGCGGCATCGGCACGACCATGTCCGGGCAGCGGCCGATGTCGAGGGCGAGACCGAATTCGCGGATGCGGAAGACGGTCTCATGCCCCGAGCGCGAACGCCCTTCCAGCAGGAAGTGATCGGTCTGGAGGGTGAAGAATTCTTTGTCGTTCACGAAAGCCGCTCGACGAAAGGGATCACTTCGCGCAACTCGCGCACCACCGCGTCGGGCACGATCTCCAGCCCATGATCGACCGGCGGCGCTACGGCGGTACCGCGCTTTTCCGGCACGAAGTGGATGCCCCGCATGCCCAGCCGCTGCGCCCCGTGCACGTCGGCGTAGAGGTTGTCGCCGACGAAGACCATCTCCTCGTACGCGACGTCGAGCCCGCGTCGAAGCTCTTCGAAGATCGACGTGACCGGCTTGCAGAAGCCATGTTCGTTGGAGAAGACCATCACGTCGATCGAGGGCGCCAACCCAAGCTCTTCGAGAATGCGCCGCAACGCGTACCCGGGCGTGCGGCCGGTATTGCTGATCAAGCCGACGCTGAATCCGCGCGACTTCAGCTCACCGAGCGTCTCCGCCGCGCCATCGACCACAGCCGGCAACACCTCCACCGCGGCATGGGCGTACGCATCTTCGAGCGCGGCCAGGGTCGGCTCGTCTTTGACCTGGAGCTCGAGCTCGTCGAGAAAGTGCTCGATCTGCGTGCGGCAGGGCACGTCCCTGTCCGCCGACCAGTACAGCTCCTGGCAGCGGTGCCACAGCGCGCGATACGCATGCTCGATGCGATCGGCAAGTGCCGCGTACCCGCTCTCCGCGAGGATCTGCTCCATCCGCGTGAGCCGCAGCCGCTCCTGCTCGCGCGACAGCGCGGGAGTATCGGTGATGAGGGTTTCCCAGAGATCGAAGGAGATGGCTTTGATCATTTGGTTCCGGGGTTACGAAGTTACGAGTTACGGGGTTACGGGGTTGCGGGTTGTTGGGGTGGATAGCGATTGCGTAACCCCGAAACCCCGAAACAACCTCAGTTCAGCTTCACCCGCCCCCCGAACCCTTCCTCGTATCCATGAAAGTACTCGAGGGCGGGCTCGGGATGCCGCCAGCAGTAGTAGCCGCCGCCGCTGTCGAAGTCGACGAGCCAGAGGCCTTTGACCTCGATGCCGAGGGCCATCACCGACTCGGCCCAGTCGGCGACGATCTGCTGATAGACCTCCGGTTCGGCTTCGTCGATCTGCTCGACCTGCTCCACGGCGACGTCGGTGAGGCGCTGGACTTCGGGGAGCAGCGCGCAGGCATCTTCATAGGAAAAGATTTTCTTCGGCATCGAAGCGGCAGTCTATCTAACTAGGCCAACTGGCAACCGACTCTGCCGTGTGCTAAAACGCCGGTTGCATTCGGCAGGTACAACGAGGAGGACATACCGATGTCGGTAGAGGAAAGGGTCAAGTCCATCATCGTCGAGCAACTCGGCGTGGATGCCGAGGAAGTTACCGCGGAAGCTTCATTCGTCGAGGACCTCGGCGCCGATTCACTCGATACGGTCGAGCTGATCATGGCCTTCGAGGAAGAGTTCGGCGTGGAGATCTCCGACGACGAGGCGGAAAAGATCCGCAAAGTCCGCGACGCGGTCGAGTACATCGACAAGCGCGCCAAGGCTTCGTAGCCCGCCCAGCCCACCCGGTGGTCAGTGGTCAGTTGTCAGTGGTCAGTTGCACTGTCCATAACTCCTGACCACTGATCACTGACCACTGACCACTCACACCACCCAATGACCAAACGTCGTGTCGTCGTCACCGGCTTGGGAATGATCTCCCCCCTCGGCGTAGGGAACGCCCCCACCTGGCAGGGCCTCGTCGACGGACGCTCCGGCATCGGACAGATCACCAAGTTCGATGCGACGGACTACGCCTGCCGCATCGCCGGCGAGATCAGGGATTTCAACGCCGAGGACTACATCGAGAAGAAAGAGGTCAAGAAGTCGGACACGTTCATCCACTACGCCGTCGCCGCCGCGACGATGGCTGCCGAGGATGCCGGGTTCGATTCGGCCAAGGAAGATCAGGATCGCGTCGGCGTGATCATCGGCTCGGGCATCGGCGGTCTCCCGCTGATCGAGGAGATGCACAAGAAGCTGATCGAGCGCGGACCGTCGCGGATCTCTCCCTTCTTCATCCCCGGGCTGATCGTGAATCTCGCCGCGGGGCACATTTCCATCCGCTTCGGTTGCAAAGGTCCGAGCTCCGCTCCGGCGACCGCCTGCGCGACCGGCGCTCATGCGATCGGTGACGCGGCGAAAATCATCCGCTACGACGAAGCCGACGTGATGTTCGCCGGCGGCAGCGAGGCGGTGATCACGTCACTCGCGGTCGGCGGATTCGCGGCCATGCGGGCGCTGTCCACGCGCAATGACGAGCCGCAACGCGCATCGCGTCCCTGGGACGCGCAGCGCGACGGCTTCGTGATGGGCGAAGGGGCGGGCGTGCTGATTCTCGAAGAACGCGAGCATGCGCTGGCGCGCGGCGCGACGATTTACTGCGAGCTGACCGGCTACGGCATGTCCAGCGACGCGTTCCACATCACCTCGCCGGCCGAGGATGGCAGCGGCATGGCGCGAGTGATGGCCCGGGCGCTGAAAGATGCGGGACTGCAGCCGACCGACATCAACTACATCAACGCGCACGGCACGTCGACACCCGTCGGCGACCAGCACCGAGACCGTCGCCATCAAGACCGTCTTCGGCGAAGACGCGTACAAGATTCCGGTGAGCTCGACCAAGTCCATGACCGGTCACCTCCTCGGCGCCGCCGGCGGCCTGGAGTCGGCGATTGCGGCGATGACGATCAAGACGGGGATCATCCCGCCGACGATCAACTACGAGAACCCCGATCCGGTGTGCGATCTCGACTACGTGCCGAACACGGCCCGGAAGGTCGAGAACATCACGCACGTGCTGTCGAACTCGTTCGGCTTCGGCGGGACGAACGCGACGCTGATTTTCTCGAGACACGAGTAGTTTCGGGGTTATGAGGAGACGCGCGTTGATTTGCGCGGCGCGTACTTTGCACTGTAAAGTACTCGCCATGAAATACGACATTGCCGTCATCGGGGCCGGGCTGGCCGGCCTGCAGTGCGCGCGGCTCCTCGCCTCGCGCGGTCTCCGCGTGGTCATCGTCGACCGCAAGCCGACCGTGACCGGTCCCGTCCACACCACGGGGATCTTCGTGCGGAAAACGTGGGAAGACTTCCCCCTGCCGGAGGAACAGCTCGGTCCGCCCATCCGCGAGGTGATCCTCTACTCCCCCGCCCGCCGCCCGTTCGCGCTGCACGCGCAACGCGACGAGTTCCGCGTCGGACGGATGGCCTGGCTACAGTTGTGGATGCTCGAGCAATGCACGCGGGCGGGCGTGGAGTGGATCCCCGGAGCGCGGGTGATCGCGTGCGATGCGCAATCGATCACCATCGTGCGGAATGGAAAACGGGAGACGATCGCGGCGCGGTTCATCGTCGGCGCGGACGGCGCGCGGTCGATGGTCGCCGAGCAGCTCGAACTCGATCGCAATCGCGAGCTGCTCGTCGGCGTCGAGGAAGTGGTGCCGCCGATCTCCCGCGAGCGGGTCCTGCACTGCTTCGTCGATCCCCGCCTGGCTCCCGGCTACATCGGCTGGGTGGCGAACGACGGCGAGGAAGCGCACATCGGCGTGGCCGGGTATCGCCGCGGATGGGATCCGTCGCGCGCGCTGCAGATATTTCGCGGCAGCCTGCCCTGGTCACCGGGTCGCACGATCGAGCGCCGCGGCGGCCTGATTCCGGTCGGCGGCATCCTGCGGCGCATCGCGTCACCACGGGGACTGCTCGTCGGCGATGCCGCCGGCGCAGTCTCGCCGCTCACCGCGGGTGGACTCGACGGCGCGCTGCGGCTCTCCTCCTTCGCGTCGGACGTCATCGCGGCCTATCTCGAGCGCGGCGACGCGAGCATCCTCGCCCAGTACACCGGCGACCGTTTCCGGGCGCGCTTCATCGCCCGGCGCTGGATGCGTCACGCCATCCGCACGGTGAGCACGCCGCTGGTCGCGGAAGCAGCACTGGCGATGCTGCGCCTTCCGGCGATGCGCGGCATCGCCGAGCATGTCTTCTTCGCGCGCGGCTCGTTCCCCGACATGAAGCTCGAGCTGACGCCTAGTCGCGCTTGACCGGTTTGAGCTCGATGCGAACGGAAGGCGTGCCCGGCACGACCAGCGGCGCCGTCTTCGGCTCGTAGTCACGGGCGAGGACGCGCAGCGTGTAGCTGCCGGGCTTCAGCCAGTAACGATACCCACCCGCTGGATCCGACGTCGCGGGGCGGGAATCGCCGCTGACCACCTGTCCCGACGCGTCCAGGACCGCCACGTAGGCCTCGACACTCTTCCCTGTCGATGCGTCGACGAGCTGTACGACTACTTGCTCGCCGCGGGTCACGGTCAGCTCGACGTCGACGTCGCTCGCGCCCACCACGACCTCGAGCGCATCGCCGGCGAAGCCGTCCTTGCTCGCGCGCAGCACGTGCTTGCCTTCGCTCGCGAACTCGATGACGAACCGCCCCGAGCTGTCGGCGCGAATCTCGGTGCCGGCGCGTCCTTCCTTCGACATCACCACGATCCTGGCGTCGCCGACAGGCGCGCGCGTAGTCGCATCGACCACCCGTCCTCGGATCGTGGCACCGCTGACATCGATGTCGTGGGTCATGTCGCCACGAATGTCGATCTTGCCGGCCTCGATCGTGCCGGTGGTCTGGAGACTCACCATCACCCGGTATTCGCCGGGAGCGGTGACCCGCGTCTCGTACGTGCCGTCCGCCCGGACCTCGGCCATGGCCGGTCCCGCGGAGTTGGCGCGATCGGCCGGAACGAAATGCAACATCCCCTGTGCGGGCTTGCCGCGGCGGGTCACACGGCCGCGAATCGCGAATCCGGCGTTGAAATCGAGGTCGACGAACGGCGCCGTCCCGCCCACGACTTTGACATTGGCCGTGATGCGCCGCCGCGATCCACGGTTGTGCTGCGCGCTGACGACGACGTCCCCCTCCGTCACGCCGCTGATCGTGAACGCGCCACTCGCGTCCACCGTGCCATGAGCCATGTGCGAGCTCGTCGGCTGGCGGCCCATCGCGCTGACGATGACGTACGCGAGCTCCGCGGGCGGGAGTCCGCTCACGCGCCCGGTCACTTTGCCGCCTCGGTCGAGGGTGATGGTCATCGACGTCGTCGTGGCCGCGTTCACCTCCACCGTCGCTTCGGCGTATCCCTGCTTTCGTGCGGAGATCTTGTAGACCTCGTCGCCCAGGCCCTCGATGCGGAACGCGCCTTCCGCGTCGGTGGTGATATTCGATGAATACTCGAATCGCCCTCTTCCGCCGGAGCGCGACGGAAAGACCTCCGCCGCCGCCACCGGCTTTCCTTCGGCATCGATCACCCGGCCATGCAGCTCCCGGCCACGCGAGAGCTCGACGTCGCCGCGCACTTCCTTTCCGACCTCGACGTTCACGGTGATGGAGCGGCTCACGTATCCCTGTTTCCGCACCGTCACCTCGTGAGACCCCGCGCTGAGCGTGTCGAGCACGTACTCGCCGTTCGCATCGGTCTCTTTCATGCTCGCCGAGCGTCCGTACGATTCCCCGCCACTGATCACCGTCGCACCGGCCAGCGGCCGCCCGCCGGAATGCACACGGCCGGCAACGGTGCCCGCGCGCTCGAGCGATATCTCGACTTTGACCGGCTTTCCCTCCGGCACTTCGACAGCGGTCGTCGTGGCCCGCGCATAGCCGGGCGAAGTCGCAACGACGTCGACCGTGCCGGGGGCGACGTCCTCGAAAACGAACCGGCCGTCGTCAGCTGTAAACGGGCGCGTCCCCGGGGAGCGGAAGCCACCGCGCTGTTCCAGGGAGACGCTGAACTGCTTCACCGGCCGCTGCCCCTCGCGCTCGACCACCCGCCCTTCGATGCTTCCGTAGCGCGGAAGCTTCAGGACGACCTCGTTCGACGGTGCCGTCACGTCGACGGAGTCTCCCCGCATCGGAAAGCCGGACGCGGTCACCGAGAGCGTCACTTTGCCCGGGCGAACATTGCGGATGGTGAAGCGGCCGTCGACCACCGGCGTCGACGTCTGGAAGTCGCCGGCAACGAGGACATTCGCGGGAATCGTGAGCGGCGTTCCGTCGGACCAGGTCACCCGTCCTTCGATTACCGCCCCGCGCTCCAGTTCGATCACCAGCGGCGAATCGGCCGCCCTGAGCGTCTGTCCGCGAAGTTGCGTCTCGACAGTGGTCACGCCGCCGGCGCGAATGTCGTAAGGCACATCGGCCGCGTCGAAGGTCACTTTGCCTTCAGCATCCGTGCGACATCCGGGGAGCTCCGTCGCCACGTCGCATCGAAGAGCGGCGACCTGAAAGCGCGAGCCACTGACATCACTCTGCCGGCTGATCGTCACCGGTTCGTCGGCGATCGCGACGCCGTCCGGATCCACGAGCTTGATGGTGAACCTCGTCCCGCGCGTGAGCACGATGCGAATGCCGGATTTGCTTTCGCCCGGCTCGGCCCGAACCGGACCGTATGTGGCGCTCACGTACGAAGGCTTCGTGACTTCGATCGTCGACGCGCGCTCCCGCGACGGAAGGCGCATCGAGAACGAGCCATCCGGCGCGGTGTAGGTGCGCCAGGCCGGGCCCAGGGTTGCGACCAGCGCGCCGCTGACGGCTTTCTTCTGTTCGTCCACGACCATGCCCGAAAGGCGGCTGACCGGCGTAGCCGCCAGCGCCCGTTCGATTCGCATGCCTTCCGCCGCCGTGATCTCGCTCATCACGCCGTCGAATCCGGGATGCGTCAGGACCAGTTGCGCATTGCCCGCGGGCAGCGCCTCGAGCACGAACGCACCGCGGCTGTCGGTGATGGCGTTCGGACCGAACGGTAACGCGCCGTCGCCGCGCACCGACACGCGCATTCCAGCGATTGGTGTGTCGTCCTTCGTGCTGCGAACGGTTCCGATGACTGTCGCGCCCGGACGGAGGACGATCGTTTCGGCGTCGCGCTTAGCACTGCCGATGCGCGTTCCCGCGCGAGCGGTGAGTGACTTCACCGAGGGCGACAGATGCGCGATGGTGAACGAGCCATCCTCGCCCGATGTGGCCAGCGGCCACGGTCCGCCGTACACCGTTGCTTTCGCGATCGGCCGGCCGGCCGGGTCGACGACGCGGCCGCGCACGGTCGAGCCTTTATCGAGGGTGATGTCGAGAGGCGGCGCCGTTTCCCGCATGCGCGTGACCGTGCCGATCGCAAAATCCGGATGCATCACCACGATGGAGTAAGCCCACCCGGTGGGGTTTGGAACGCTGTACTGCCCCGCTTCGTCGGTTCGCGCGAGGAATGTGGAATTGATGATCACCGTCGCGCCGGCGACCGGTTTCCCGTTCGCGGTGATCCGTCCTTTCTTCAGTGGCGCGGTGCGGAGGAGAAAGGCACCGGCATCCTGCCCATCGGCGACGACGTCCGCGACAGGCGCGTACCCCGGCAGATCGATCAGCAGGCTGACGACCGGTTCTCGCTTGGCGTCGATGCGAAACGCGCCCTGGTCGTTGGTCTCCGCGGTCGCCAATGCCACCGGCTCCGGCGCGCTCGACATCAACCGAACATTCGTAACCTCGGTAGTGGTCAGCGAGACAGTGCGAACGCGCGCGCCGGCGAGCGGCTTGCCGTTCTCGTCGATGACGTAACCGCTGACCGCCGCGGCGAGATCGATACCGCAGAAAACGAGAGCCAGTGCTGTGACGATGCGGCGCATGATCCGCAGACGTTACGACGATTCGGAACGTTTCGTCACCCGGCCTCGAACCATTCCGCGAACTCAGCCTGGCCGTGGCTTCTGGCGACGTCAGCAATGCTTTGCCCGTCCGATCCCCTGGCATTGCGGTCCGCGCCGTGCGCGAGCAGCAGTTTGGCCATCTCGATGTCGCCGCGGCTGGCCGCGCCGTGCAGCGGTGTGTAGTCGACCTGCTGCTTCGCGTTCGGATCGGCGCCGCGGGCGAGCAGCAGTTCCATCGTCTCGCGATCGCACGCCGCGGCGGCCGCGTGCACGGGCGCGACTTTCATCGCGTTGTCCGCGGCGGCGTTCACATCCGCTCCCTGCTCGATGAGCCAGCGCGCGAGCGCGCCGTGGCGGAAGAAGATGGCCAGACCGGCTGACGGGAAGCCGTCCGGCGTGCGCGAATGGAGCAGTTGCGGGTCGGCGGCGAGCATCGTCCTCACGCGATCGGTGTCGCCGAGGGCGACGGCTTCGCCGAAAGAGACGGGGGCGCCGCGGTCGGCAAGCAGGCGGGCGATGTCGGTTTTGCCGTGGTAGATCGCCAGCAGAATCGGCGTGACGTTGTTCTCCGCCTTGCCGGCCAGCGACGGATCGGCGGCGATCAACGCCTCGATCTGCGCCACATCTCCCTGTTTGATGGCGTCAGTCAGTTCGCTCATGACGCAAATCTAGCGCGAGGCGGCGCGGCCGACTTCTTCATTCTTGCGAATTGCGCCCGGCGTGATTCCGAAGGTGCGCTTGAAGAGCGTGGCGAATGAGCCGAGGCTGTCGAATCCGCAGTCGGAGGCGATGTCGACGATCCGTCGATCAGAGTTGCGCAGCAGCGCGCGGGCGCGTTCGAGCCGCAGGCGGGTCAGGTAGCGATGCGGTGTGATTCCGTGGAAGGCCGTGAAGAGCCGGTGAAAGTGAAACGGCGACAGACAGGCCTCACGCGCCGCTTCGGCGATCGTGACGTTGCGATTGAGACTCGCGTGCAGAAAAGCGGTGGCCACGCCAACGCGGCGGGCGAGCTCCGCGCGGGTCGACGCGCGCAATGACGGCACGCGCGCTACGCGTGACTTGACATCGTCTTGTGCGCGGACCAGTCCCAACGCCACATCGAAGAATGCGTCGTCCGAGGAGCCACCGCGATGCGCGCGATTCATCGCGGCGACGAGCGGCGTATCGAAGTGGAGCTTCTCGCTGAACGCGACCGAAGGCCGTTGCCCGTCATCGAGAAGAGCCGCGCTGGCAGTCGTGGTTGCGCGCCACGCGTCCTCGACAAACCCCCGTTCGAAGAACAAACAGAACGTCTCTACGGGCTGAAGAGCATCGACGGTGATCTCGTACTCCTCGCCATCATTGAGAACGAGCACGGAACCCGGCACGACCTCGAACCGCCCATCCCCCGTTTCCCACGTCGCGCTCCCGCTCATCACCGCTTTCACAGAGAGAGGCCCCGTAAACCGCTGTTCGTACCGCCGCCCGCGGCCCCCGACGACCGCGTTCGCCGTGCCGAGGAGGTGGGCGGGAGGGTTCAGCAGCGGCATGAGCGAATTCTACGGGGGTTGGGGTTTGGCGGGGGTGGCCGCGCGGCGACGTAGGCTTTCTTCAACCCGGCACCATTCTTGATCTAAATAACTACTGTCGAAGGGGGACCCATGAAACGTTGCGAGCATTGTGGTCACTCACGGGCGGCACATGTCGATGGGCTTCGTTGTGCGTTGTGCGGATGCGTTCCGCAGCGGCAGACCTTCGTTCAGGACGCGCTCCCGTTCCGCAGCGGCGTCAGCCGTCCGCCCGGCGTCGTACCTGAGCAGGTGACAATCAACAGCCGCAAACGGTGAGCTCAGCGATAGGATGATTCCTGCACGCTTCGTGCGTTGGGAATCAACATGGACGAGAAGAGCAAGCGAGTCCCGAAGCAGATCTCGGTATCCGAGCGCAATCTTCAAAGCGCGGCCAGCCGACTCCTCCCGAAGCACAACAAGCTGGTGTCCTCGGAAGTCGACTACCTCCGCCGCGTCCTCGGCGACCGCGCCACCCAGGCGCAGATCGACGAGAAGGTGCAGCTGGTCCGGAAGCTGCCCTGGCGTGAGATCGTCGAACAGTAGCGTGAAGTTCGACGTCGCGATCATCGGCGCCGGTGCCGCTGGTCTCGCCGCCGCGCGCGTGCTCTCCGGCGCCGGAAAACGCGTCTGCATCCTGGAAGCACGGCCACGCGCCGGCGGCCGCATTCATACGCTTCACGTCGGCGACCTTCCCCTTCCCATCGAGCTCGGCGCAGAATTCATTCACGGCGAAAGCGAGACGACCTTCTCCATCGTCGATGCCGCGTCGCTCGTCGCATGCGAGCTGCCCGACGATCACTGGTGGTCGCGCGACGGAAAGCGCGAAGAGATTCCCGACTTCTGGGGACGCATCGACAAAATCCGCGGGAAGATCGGCTCACTGCGCCGCGATGTTTCCTTCGCCGAGTTTCTGCGCACGCAGAAGCTGCCGCCGCGGATGCGCGAGCTGGCCTGCAACTTCGTCGAGGGCTATCACGCGTCGCACGCCGACCGCATCAGCGCCCGCGTTCTGCGCAAAGCCGATCAGGAACAGGAAGAGCCGGGCGGCAACAGGCAGTTCCGCATCGCCGCCGGTCAGGATGCGTTGATCGAATGGCTGCGCGCGGGACTCGATCCTCAAAAGATCGATCTGCGTCTCTCGTCGCCGGTCGCCGAAGTGGCCTGGTCGAAAGGCGCGGTGGTCATCGACGGACGCATTCGCGCGAAGGCGGCGGTCATCACCATTCCCATCGGCGTCTGGAAAGCAGGCGTGATCCGTTTCGATCCCGCGCTCACCGACAAAGAGAAAGCCCTGGAGATGATCGAAGCCGGGCACGTGGTGAAGATCGCCTTCCGCTTTCGCGAGCGGTGGTGGGACGACGTCAACTTCCTCCACAGCAACCATCGATTCATGCCGACCTGGTGGACGAGCGCGCCGGTCCGATCCCCGGTCCTCACGGGCTGGGCGGGCGGACATGCGGCCGACGCCATGCTGGCCGAGGGGGAGGAGGCGCGGGTCGAGCGCGCGGTGGAGGCGATGAGCGCGGCCTTCGGCGTTTCGCAGAAGAAGATCGAAAGCCTCCTGGTCGGCACGTTCAGCCACGACTGGCAGAAAGATCCGTTCAGCCGCGGCGCCTACTCGTACGCTGCGGTCGGAGGGGAAGACGCCGCCGACGCGCTGGCGAAACCGGTCCGCCAGACGCTCTTCTTTGCCGGCGAAGCGACCAGCAGCGATCAGACCGGGACGGTGGCCGGAGCCATCGAAAGTGGATTCAGGGCGGCCCGGGAAGCCTTGCGGTCGGCATTTCCTTAGCGCACGCTTGCCTTCTATGCTTTCGCAGCATATTGTTATCGAAAGCAAACGCCTGCCACCCGATCCCTAGTCCGGAGGACTTCGATGACCAAACGCTTCAGCAGTCTCCTCCTGGTGCTCCTGTTCCTCGCGCCAATCAGCTTTGCCCGCGTCATTTCGTACGCGCCCTACACGGACCAGGCGTCGATCCGCGGCTACAACGTGCGGACCAGCCGGTATTTCGTCCTCCTCGAGGGCTCTTCTCAGGAAGTCTCGACCAATTTCGTCCGCGGCCGGGCCGTGCTCTACGACGCCACCGGCGCGCAGGAACCGCGCGTGATCTATCCGTTGAGCGGCCCCGCTGTTCCGCTGCAATTCGCCGCGGTCTTCCAAGGCAGTTCCTCGGACGCGCAGCCGATCATTCTCATCGGCACCCATGAGGCCGCCGCCGGCGTACTGCCCTATCAGGTGCCGGTCACCAAGATCAGCGCGGACGGCGGCCGGACCTGGACGCGGATCGCGGAGCTCGACGGCAAGCAGGTTCATGCCGATACGGACGCCGACGTCGGTGGACCGTGGAGCCGCGGTCTCTCGGTCCCGGTACGCATCGGCAACAGCGCGTTTCCGTTCGTCGTCTCGTACCACGGCGGCGTCTGGGCCATCCGCTCGAACGCGACGGTTCGTCAGCTCAGCGCCGAGGAAGGCGCCTCGACGAACGTGGCGAACGCGCTCGTCGCGCAAAGCAGCGATGGAACGAAGTACGTGATCCGCTCGCCCAACAAACTCACGCTCATCGATGTGAATCGCAACCAGGTGCCGCTCGGCGACGCCGATCCGTACGCGAATTACGCGGGCTGGATCACCTCCGACGACAGCGTTTATCTCATCCGCCATCGTGCCGAGGGGCGGTTCCTCTCGCTGTACCGCAACGGGCAGTGGCAGCTGGTCTCCGGCCCTCTCGACGTCGCGGAACCGGGCGCTGGTTACCCGACCTCGTGGCACGACACGATGTCGTTCTTCGCCGTGCCCACGCATGACTTCGAAGGCGCGTGGCTGCTTCATCGCGGTACCTCCAAGCCCACCACGCTGTCGCGGCACGAGCCCGGCGAAGCGATCGAGACGATGTGGACCGACATCTCCGGCCCGGAGGTGGAGGCGCTCCACGCCGGTGCGTCGAACGAGCGGCTGCTGATTCAGGTGCATCGCGAGCGTCCGGTGCAGCAGGTGCCGTTCATCGATCCGGCGCTCGCGGTCTGGAAGGTCGGCGAGCCCGCACCGCGCGGCTACGACGAGCTGTATCTGAACGAAGGCTTCACCAAGGGCTTCGTCCATGTCAACGTCGAGACCATGGCCGAGGGATCGCCGTTCGTGTTCGACTCGGGCTTCACGCGCCAGGTTCCGGACGTCATAGTCTCGCCTCCACCGGCCGGTGGCGGCGGGGGCGACGTCATTCAGGAATGGGGCGTCGTTCGGGCCTCGCTCAGACAGAGCCTCGTGCTGCCGGGCGTGGCCCGCCTGCCCGGCGCGTTCGGCTCGTTCTGGCTGAGCGACGTCGTGCTCTACAACCCGCTCGACGAACAGCAGGTCGTCGACGTGCAGTTCGTGGCCCTCGGCGAGGAAGTGCAGATCGCGCGGTTGAAGATCACCACGCTGACGCTCGATCCGCTCGAGATCCGCGTCGTTCCCGATGCGTTGAAGACGCTCTTCGACATCGACAACGGCGGCGGTGCGCTCTACTTCCATCCGCAGCAGACCATCAACGTCACCGGCCGCACCTACTCACGCGCCGACGGAAGCAGCGGCACGTTCGGCTTCGGGATGCAGGCCATCGATTTCTATAACGCCGCGGGTCCGCGTTTCCCGCTGTCGTTCTCGGGCGCATTTCCCGGTCCGAACTTTCGCACGAACGTGATCCTCACCGACACCTCGGGACGAGGAACGGAAGCGCGCCTGCAGGCTTACGGCGTGTCCGGCACGATCGGCTCGACGGACGTGGCCTTCGCCACGCCGAACAACGGAGTCATGCAGGTCAACGGCGTCGCCGGCATGCTCGGCCTCTTCTCGCACGACGCCGGCGGACTGGTCGTCCAGGCAACGCGCGGCGCGGCGATTCCGGCCGTCGTGGCCATCGACAACCGCACGAACGATCCCACGTACTTCCCGCCGGATCTGCCCGCGTCGACCATCCGCACGATTCCCGTGATCGGCCATCTCGACGGTGCCCACGGCTCGCGTTTCCGCAGCGACCTCTATCTGCTCAACCTCGCCAACACCGCGCGGTCGGTGACACTCGAAGTGAAGAAATGGGACAGCACGGAGTGGCCGCGTCAGGTGCGTTTCACCCTTCTGCCGAATGAAGCCCGCGTGATTCCGGACGCGCTGATGAAGCTCTTCAGCATGGAAGGTGTGGCGCGGCTGCGGTACTGGTCCGACGGCGGTCAGGGCGATACGTCCGGCATCCGCGTGACCTCGCGCACCTACAACATCAACGACGACGGCGGCACGTACGGCTCGCTGATCCCGCCGCTGAACAACTTCCAGAGTGCGACCGCCGGTGAAACGCTCGAGATCATCGGCATGGTCGGCGGCAGCGGGTTCCGCACGAACGTCGGCCTGGTCGAGCTCACACCCACTCCGACCGGCCGTACCACCAACGTCCGTCTGGTCATCGTCGATGACAAGGGCAAGAGCATGGACGCGTTCACGGTTGCCTTGCCGGCCGCGGGCGGAATGCAGATCAACGACATCTTCGCGGCCCGCGGCCTGACGGCTCCGACCGCCGCGCGCATCGTGGTTCAGGTGCTCGACGCGACCGGTCTCGTGGGCGCCTACGCGACGCTCACCGATAACGTCACCAACGACACGACGTACCTGGGAGCGCAGCTGTCGGCGAAGCCGAACTAGTCCCCGTGTGGTGCGGGCTTCCAGCCTGCCTTGGCTCTCAAGGCAGGCCAGAGGCCTGCACCACACCAACCTACTTCTCCAACAACTTCACGATCTCCTCGGCCGGCACGGCGTAGCTGAAGTAGAAACCCTGCACTTCGCGGCAGCCGTGGTCGCGCAGGAACTCGATCTGCTCGACCGTCTCCACGCCTTCGGCAATCACGCGGATGCCGAGACCGTTGGCGAGCTGGATGACCGAGGCGACGATGGCGGCGTCTTCGAAGCCGTCGGGTAGATCGGCGACGAAGCTCTTGTCGATCTTCAGCGCGTCGATGGGAAATCGTTTCAGGTAGCTGAGCGAGGAATGGCCGGTGCCGAAGTCGTCGATGGCGATGGTCACGCCGGACTTGCGAAGCTCCGCGAGCGTGGACATGGTCAGCTGCACGTCTTCCATGGCCACGCTTTCCGTGATCTCCAGCTCCAGCGCGCGGGGGTCGAGTCCCGACTCGGTGAGCGCCGACTCGATTGAATAGAGCAAAGACTCGTCGCGGAACTGACGCGCGGAGATGTTCACCGAGAAGCGCAGATGCTTCAGACCGCGGTCGTGAAAGCGTTTGGCCTCGCGGCAGGCCTCGCGAAGCACCCAATCGCCGATCACGAGAATCATCCCCCGCTCTTCGGCAACGGCGATGAACTCGGTCGGGCCGATCAGACCGCGCTCGGGATGGTTCCACCGCAGCAGCGCTTCCATCCCGACGAGCTGCATGGTCTCGAGATCGACCTGCGGCTGGTAGTGCAGCACGAACTCGCCGGTCTCCATGGCCTGATGCAGGCCGCTCTCGAGGAGCATCCGCTCCTGGGTCGTGCGGCTGAGGTCCGCGGTCGACATCTGATACGTGTTCCGCCCCTCCCCTTTCGCGCGATACATCGCCGCGTCGGCATTCTTCAGCAGGGTCTCGGCATCCTCGCCGTCCTGCGGATACACGGTCACACCGATGCTGGTGGTGACGTAAAGCTTGTGGCCGTTCACGTCGATCGGGTCGGTGATGCTGCGGAGGACTTTCTTGGCGACTGAAGCCGCGTCGTCGGGGCGCGCGATCTCCTGCAGCACGATCGTGAACTCGTCGCCGCCGACGCGCGCGACGGTGTCGCCTTCCCGCACCGCCGCCCGCAGACGTTTGCCGACCTGTTTGAGCAGCGCGTCGCCGACGGTGTGTCCCAGGGAGTCGTTGATCAGCTTGAAGTGATCGAGATCGAGAAAGAGCACTGCCACGCACGCGTGGCGCCGTTGGGCGAGCGCGAGCGCAAGCGAGAGGTGTTCCTGGAACAGGCGGCGGTTCGCGAGTCCGGTCAGGGCATCGTGATAGGCCTGATATTCGATCTGCTGCTCGGCCGTCTTGCGCTCGGTGATGTCGCGAATCAAGCCGATCACGCCGACGATCTTGCCGTTCGCATCCGCGTGCGGGCGATAGACCGCGGACACCCAGCCCTCGCGGCCCGTCGCCGGCACGACGTAGTGAATGTCGGGCGCGCTGACGGTTTCACCGCTGAGTGCGCGACGGAGAAGCTCATCGACGTGCTGCTCGCGAACGTGGGGGAAGAGATCCGGCGCGGCCTTGCCGATGACCTCCTTCGCTTCCATGCCGGTCATGTTCTCCATGAACCGGTTCCAGAGCACGTACCGGAATTCGCTGTCGAGGACGATGATGCCTTCGCCGGCGTTCTCGATGATCTCGTGCGCGAAGCGGTTGGTCTCGCGCAGCGCCCTTTCATCGCGTCCGGCGACGATCAGCCGCAGGACCACGTATCCGATCATCGCCAGAACTGCGGCGATGAGCAGGATCTCCGGGAGGGCGTTGGCCGACATGCAGCGGGCAAGTCTGCGCAACGCTCCAGGAGCACGCAAGGAGAATTTGCGATGATGCGCGCGTGAGTTATTGCCTTATCGCACCAGGCCACGAGTTTCATGGTCCGTATCACGACCGCGAGTACGGATTTCCGGTTCGCGACGACGATCGCCTGTTCGAGCGGCTGGTCCTGGAGATCAATCAGGCCGGCCTCTCCTGGCTGACGATCCTCAAGAAGAAAGACGCGTTTCACGAGGCCTTCGACGGATTCGCGATCGATCGCGTGGCCCGCTTCGATGCGCGGAAACGCGCGCGGCTCATGCAGAACGCGGGGATCATCCGGAACCGGCTGAAGATCGATGCGGCCGTGGAGAACGCGAAACGGATCCGCGAACTGCGGAAGTCACATGGCTCGTTCGGGGCGTGGCTCGACGCGCATCATCCCCGCACGAAAGGCGAATGGGTGAAGCTCTTCAAGAAGACGTTCGTCTTCACGGGCGGCGAGATCACGGGATCGTTTCTGCTCAGCACGGGCTATCTGCCCGGCGCGCATCAGACCGACTGCCCGGTGTACTCGCGGGTCGTCGCCGCGCGTGCGCCCTGGTCGTTCTCCGCGACAGGCAGTCCCATCGAATCGGCGTAGAGCATGTGGAAGTGATGCACGCCGTTCTCGCGCTTCGGTGAGTAGCGGCCCGTGTCGTACGTCGACGACTGCAGTCCGCGCTGCACGCTCTCGCAGATGTCGATGTCCTCGAGCTGGATCTCGTCGCTGAACTTCACCGTGTCCTCGACGACCTGACGCGCCGAGTCGGGATCCTTGAAGTACCAGTCGAAGAGCGTGACCGTGCGGCCGTGGCCGAGGGGGAGGATCAGGTTCGTGGAGAAATTGTCGGGGTAGACGTTCAGCATGAGGTTCGGATAGATCCAGAAGTAGCGGACCTCATCATCTCCGCCTTCCGTGCGGATGCGCTCCGCGCGGCGCGTCGGCGCGATCTGGATCGAATACGTCCGCTTCGTCTCCGTGCGGTACGCGTTGTAATCGAGCTCACGGAACAGGCCGGGATGGACGATGGGGATGTGATAGCCCTCGAGGTAGTTGTCGACGTACACCTTCCAGTTGCAATCGAGCTCCCACGCTTTGTGACGCGCGAGGCGGAAGCCGGTGTAGTCGTGCTTCGGCATGTCGGAGAGCAGCGTGCCGAGGAAGTCGCTCAGTGATTCGGCGCGGGGATCGAGATTCACGAAGACCAGCTCGTTCCAGACGTCGACTTTGAATTGCGGGAGCACGCAGTTGCTGCGATCGAAGTCCTGCGCGCCGTCGAACTCCGGCGTCACAGCGAGCCGGCCGTCGAGCGAGTACGTCCAGCCGTGATAGCCGCACTGCAGGACCGGCCGTTTTCCTTCTCCTCGAGCGATCGGCCCGGCGCGATGGCGGCAGACGTTCGACATGGCCCGCAGCACGCCGTCCGCGCCGCGCACGACCAGGACCGGCTCGTTCGCGAGGATCATCGTGAAGTACTGGCCGGGATCGCGAACCTGCTCGAGCCGCCCCGCCAGTTGCCACGTGCGCGCAAAGAGGCGGCGGTTCTCTTCCTCCAGCACCGCGGCATCCGTGTAGAAGCGGGACGGGAGGGTGGAGGCGAATTCGAGGCGGGGATCGATCAACGGCGTACTTTCCTGGCAAGGAAATACACCGGAACACTCAGAAAAAGAAGCCCCAGCGACCAGAGGCTGCTGTGGAGGTCGCTGATCACCGCGCCGATGAGAAAGGCGATCGAGGCGAGCAGCGCCAGTCCTGTGGTGAATGGATGTCCCCAGGCACGATACGGGCGCGGCGCGTCCGGCTCGCGGCGGCGGAGGACGAACAGGGTCACGAAGGACAGCGCGTAATTCGCGACGAAGAAAAAGGCCAGCTTGGCGATGACCGTCTCGAAGGTGTTCGTGACGATGAACGCCGCGGCGAGAAGGCTGCTGATCAGCAGGGCGATGTCCGGCGTGCCGCCGCGATTCACTTCCCGCGCGCCCCGCCAGAACAGGCCATCCTTCGACATCGCGTAAACGACGCGCGGGGCCATGAGGATGTTCGAGCTGACCGCGCTGAGCAGCACCAGCACGACCAGCGCGCGCAGCATGGTCTGCCCTTCGAGCCCGAACAGCCGCTCGACGACCACGCCCGCGGCGAAGTTGCTGCCGGCGATCGTCGGCAGCGACACTACCGAAAGGAAGGCGACGTTGATCAGCAGGTACAGCGCGGTGATCACGGCGAGGCTGGACAGCATCGCCCGCGGAATGGCCCGGCCATGGTCTTTCACTTCTTCCGAAAAATAGATGACCGCCGACCAGCCGTCGTACGTGTAGATCACCGATTGCAACGCGAGGATGAATGCCACCAGCAGCGAGCCTTCATGCTCGGCGATGGCCACCGTCGGCGCCATCGGCGACCGCGAGCCCAAAGCGAAACAGGCCACGATGAAGAGCACGAGGGCCACGGCCTTGATCATGCTGGTCACGTTCTGAACGGCGGCGCCGCCTTTAACGCCCAGCCACTGCACCAACGTGAACAGCGCCACCACGATCAGCGCGACGACCTGCGCAGTCCGCACCGCGGGAAAGAGCCCGACGGTGTACTCGCCGACGACGATGGCCACGGCAGCGGTGGTGCCGCAGGTGGAGATCCAGTCGCTCCAGCCGACGACGAAGCCCGGATAGTCGCCGAGCCCTTTTCGCACGAAGACGTACTGTCCGCCGGAGCGCGGCACGAGCGTTCCCAACTCCGAGAGCGCATTCGCGCCGAGGAACGCGTAGAGCGCGCCGACGATCCACACCGAGAGAAAGAGCCAGAAGGTCTGAAGATGACTGGCGATGACGCCGGGCGTGCGGAGGATGCCCGCCCCGACCGCGTTCCCGATCGTGACGGCCAGGCCGAACCCGACCCCCAGGACGGCGAGCAGGTGCCCGCGAGACACCGCAGCGTTGTTTGTGGAGACCGCCATTCAGGCGGGATAAGTGTAAACGCGTTGCGGGGTTACGAGGTTACGGGGTTACGGGGAAGTTTTTGAAACCCCGTAACCTCGAAACCCGCAACCCCGCGACCTACTACTCAGCGTCCTTGATCGTCACAGGCCCGTTCACGGTCGAGATCCGCACGGTCTGCGGGCCTCGTCCGAACTCGAACTTGCGCGGCTCATCGTCGTCGTCGTTCCAGTCGGAGCGATTGCGACGTACCTGCCCACCGCATGCTTCGGCTCTGCATGAGATGGGGCCCCGGCCGTGCGCCTCGACGAGCACGCCGGAAGCGAAGGTTGGAGAGACCTTCACACTGAGCGGACCGTTGCTGGTCGACGCGTCGAGAGTGCCGCCCTCCCAGGAGGCGCCGTCGAGCGTGACCGAGATCGGTCCGTTGGACGCTTTCACTTTCATCGTGCCCGAGCCGCCGTCGATGGAGATCGGGCCGTTCGTGGTCACCGCGTCGACGTTGCCGCCGACGTTGTCCAGAGCCAGCGGACCGTTCTTCAACCGCACGACGAAGTTGCCGTCGATGTTGCGGAGAGAAAGCGGGCCGTTGCGGCTCTCGATGTCGAGGGAGGCGCCGTTCGGGGCGCTGATCCGGTAGGCGACGTTCCAGTCCTTGTGGTCCGGACCGCGGGTCACCAGCTCGCCGCCTTCGACGGCGACATGGATGTCCCTGAGGTCCGCGGCGTCCGCGGCGGCCTTGCAGACGGTGATGGTGTAGGTGCGGGCGTTTCCGCCCTTGATGGCGACCGGCGCATTCGTCACTTTCACCGAGCGCAGGCTCGGTGCGTCGAACGTCTCTTCGGCAACATGCCCCGGCCGGCCGTCGAACCGGAATCCGCGGCTCGTGCAGTCATCGCCGTCGACGTTGTTCCATCCGTGCGCGTACGCGCTCGTGGCAAGCAGGGTAACGGCGAGTGTCAAAACCAGACGTGGCATGGGTGCGATCCTCCCTTTTCGAAGTCATAGACGTGAGATCGGGAGGAAAGTTAGAAACCGTTACAATTCGCGGATCATGAAAAACGGACTCTTCGCGGTGGTGGTTGTTCTCGCTGCGTCGGCCGTGGCCCCTGCAGCGGTCGCGGCTGACTGGTATGCGCAGTACGAAAAAGGCGTGCGGCTGATCGAACAGGGCAACGCCGCCGAGGCGAAAACGGCGCTCGAAGCGGCCCTGGCTGCTCGCCAGGCGGAAGGAGTGCAGGTCCCGACCCGCACCCACCAGTACACCGACTACCTCCCGCACCTCTATCTCGCCATCGCCAGCCAGATGACCGGCGACGTCGAGGCGGCCCGGAAGCACCTGGCCATGGCCGAAAGCTCGGGCATGGCCGCGAAAAGCGAAGTCGGACGGCCGCTTCTGGTCGCGTATCAACTCCTTCTTCGCGGCGACGGCGCCGGCAAGTTCCCGCGCTATGCCGTGTTCGAGAAGAAAGCGCCCGTGCTGAGCGAAGCCGATTTCACGATGCTCCGCAACGACGTGCTCATGAAGTGCGACCTGCCCGCCGACACGAAGATGAGCAACGCGCCCTGGTACGCGAATTACGAGCTCGGCCTCGAGCTGGAGCGCAAAGGCGATTACCCGCGCGCGCTCACGCACTTCATCGACGCCGTCGCCCAACGCCCAAACCCCCAGAAGCAGGCCCGCATGTACGGGATGTGGCTGATCGACTACTACCCCTACTTCCACATCGCCCGCGCCCACACCCGCCTCGAAAACTGGCAATGCGCGAAGAATGCTCTCGACATCTCCCAGCGCCTCGGCGAGATCCCGAACAGCTCACCGGAGATGAACGAGTGGCTTTCGTTGCAGCGGGAGACGGAGCGGCGGTTGGCGGAAAAGTAAGCGTTGGCTCTGGACTGCGGCGGCAGAGCCGCCGCTCTAGACGCCGCGGCGATGCCGCGGCAAGTGAAAGCGGCAGCTCTGCTGCCGCAGTCCAGAACTAGCCCCCCAAATACGCCTTCTTGATCCGATCGCTCGCCAGCAGCGCCTTGGTGTTGTCGGCGAGCACGATCCGGCCGGTCTCCATCACATAACCGCGGTGCGCGGTCACGAGGGCCATGTGGGCGTTCTGTTCGACGAGCAGGATCGTCGTCCCTTCCGCGTTGATCTCGCGGATGACGCGGAAGATCGTCTGCACCATCTGCGGCGCGAGTCCGAGGGAAGGCTCATCGAGCAGGAGCACGCTCGGCTTGGCCATGAGCGCGCGGGAAATCGCGAGCATCTGCTGCTCGCCGCCGGACAGCGTTCCGGCGCTCTGCTTGATGCGCTCTTTGAGCACGGGGAACAGCGAGTAAACGCGCTCGTACTCGGCCTGGGTGATCTTGTCCTTGCGCAGGTAGCCGCCCAGCTCGAGGTTGTCGTGCACGGTCAGGTTCGCGAAGATCCCGCGGCCCTCCGGCACGTGCGAGATGCCCTTGCCGGTGATGATGTGCGGCTTCACGCCGGTGATGTTCTGGCCGTTGAAGGAGATCTCCCCCTTCTTCGGCTTGAGCAGCCCCGAGATCGTGCGCAGGGTCGTGGTCTTGCCCGCGCCGTTGGCGCCGATCAGCGTGACGATCTCCCCTTTGTTCACCTCGAGATCGATTCCGTGCAGCGCCGCGATGGCGCCGTACGAGACTTCGATCCCGCGCACCGAAAGGACCGTGGTCATACTTCGGCCGCCTCCGCCGGTTCGCCGAGGTACGCCTCGATCACGGCCTTGTCATTGCGGATCGCCTCGGGTGACCCTTCGGCGATGGTCTTGCCGAAGTTCAGCACGATGATCCGCTCGCAGATCCCCATCACCAGTTCCATGTTGTGCTCGATGAGGAGGATGGAGATGTTGAAGCGGTCGCGGATGTCGTGAATGGTCTGCATCAGCGAGCGGGTCTCGCTGTCGTTGAGACCCGCGGCCGGCTCGTCGAGCAAGAGCAGTTTCGGCCGCGCCGACAATGCCCGCGCGATCTCCAGCCGCCGCTGATCGCCGTACGGAAGATTCTTCGCGTAAGTCTCCGCACGCGACTTGAGGCCGAAGATCTCGAGCAGCTTCTCCGCCTCGATCTCCGCCTCGGCCTCCGCTTCGTGAAAGCGATTCGTGTGCAGCACCGCGGAGGTGCCGGAGTACTTGTAGTGGATGTGGCCGCCGATCTTCACGTTGTCGAGCACGGACAGCTCTTTGAAGAGCCGGATGTTCTGAAACGTGCGCGCGACGCCGAGGCTGGTGATCTGGTACGGCTTCATGTCCGTGGTCAGGACGCCGTCGATCGTGATCCGCCCCTCGCTCGGTTTGTAGACGCCGGTGAGCATGTTGAAGATCGTGGTCTTGCCCGCGCCGTTCGGACCGATCAGCCCGACCAGCTCGTGCGGCCCGATGCTCAGATTGAAATCCGACACCGCGGTCAGTCCGCCGAAGCGGATGGTGACCGACTGCGCCTGGAGAAGAGCTTCGTTTGCCATTTACGTAACCGGCGGCCCGGCATCGCGATCGAGCTTGTCGTCGCCCTGATCGCGCGGTTCGGTCGGAATTCTGTCTTTGCGCTTCGGGAGGAAATCCCACAGCTCGCGGCGGCCGAAGAGCCCCTGCGGCCGGGTGAGCATCAGCACGATGAGCATGATCGAGTAGATGACCATGCGCGGATCGCGTCCGCCCGGCATGTAGTCCTTCACCGCCCGCAGCCCCTCGGGCAGGAACGTGAGGATGATCGCCGCGACGATCGATCCGGAGATCGATCCCAGCCCGCCGAGGACGACCATGGCCACGACCTCGAAGGACTTGATGAACGTGAACATGGTCGGGTTGAGATACGCCGGCGTGTAATGCGCGAACAGCGCGCCGGCGACACCCGCGAGGCAGGAGCCGATGATGAACGCCTTGACCTTGTAGCGGGTCGTGTCGACGCCCATCGCTTCCGCGGCGATCTGATCTTCGCGAACGGCGAGGAACGCGCGGCCGACCGAGGAGTTCACCAGGCGGTGCGAGATCAGAATGGTGATCCCGGCGAAGAAGAAGACCCAGAAGAAGTTGCTCCAGGGCGGAATGCCGGTCAGCCCGCGCGCCGCGCCGACTTTGTCGACGTTGAGGATGATCACGCGGATGATCTCGCCGAAGCCGAGCGTGACGATTGCCAGGTAATCACCGCGGAGACGCAGCGATGGCAGGCCGACGAGGTATCCCGCGATCGCCGAGACCAGCGCGCCGACGAGGATGGCCACGATCAGCAGCACGTTCTGCCAGAGCGCGAGCTGCGAGCTGTTCTCCGGGAACTTCTCCAGGTACGGACCGAAGTAATAGACGGTCAGATACGCGGATGAATACGCGCCGATGGCCATGAATCCCGCGTGTCCGAGGGAGAACTGCCCCGCGTGGCCGTTGATGATGTTCAGCGAAACGGCCAGGCCGATGTTGATGCCCATCAGCACGAGAATGCGGTTGTAGTAACGCATCACCGGCCAGTAGCCGACCGCATATTCCAGCGCCCACCACGCGCCGATAAGCACGGCGATGAACAGACCGAGATAGATGAGGTCGCGGAGCCACCAGGTCTTCGGCATGCGTTAGACCTTCTCCGGCTCGTACTTGCCGAACAATCCGCTCGGCCTGAACAGGAGGATCACGATCAGGATCACGAAGGCGATGGCGTCGCGGTAGTTCGAGAACTGCGAGCCGCCGACGAACGATTCGATGATGCCGATGAGAATTCCACCGACGACTGCGCCGGGCACGTTGCCGATCCCGCCGAGGACCGCTGCGACGAAGGCCTTGAGCCCGGGCATGACGCCCATCAGCGGATCGATCTTCGGGTACGAGAGTCCGAACAGGATCCCCGCGACCGCGGCGAGCATCGAGCCGATGATGAAGGTGGTGGAGATCACGCGGTCCGTGGGAATGCCCATCAGCGACGCGGTCTCGAAGTTGTACGAAACCGCGCGCATGGCCCGGCCGAACTTCGTGCCGTAGACGATGTACTGCAACAGAGCCATGAACGCGATGGCGACGCCGAGCACGATGAGCTGGTAGTTCGTCGTCACGACACCGCCGATGTTGATCAGATGCTTCTCGATCAGCGTCGGGAAGAATTTCGGATCGGGACCGAATACGAACTGGCCGCCGTACTCGAGCAGGAAGGACACGCCGATGGCGGTGATCAGCGACGCGATGCGCGGCGCGTTGCGCAGCGGGCGGTAGGCAATGCGCTCATTGAGATAGCCGAGCGCGCCGCAGATGAGCATCGACAGAACGAGCACGATGCCCGCGTTCGCCCAGGAAGACCCGGTCCCGCCGTTGGCGACGTAACGGCCGGCGTAAAAACCGACGAACGAGCCGATCATGAACACGTCGCCGTGAGCGAAGTTGATCAGCTTGAGGATGCCGTACACCATCGTGTAGCCGAGGGCGATGAGGGCGTAGATCGAGCCGGCGGCAATCCCGTTGAGAAGATTCTGGAGGAGGGTCTGCATTCAGAAAAAAGGTCCGGCGAAAACTACTCGCCGGACCTTGAGATGTAAAGGCTTTTGTTGCTACGGCTTACTGCGTGCGCGTGGTCGCCGTGGCCGGCACGGAGCCGGTCGTTCCGGTGGTGTCGGTGGTGCTCGTTGGGGCGCCCTGTGGCGCCGAGCCGGCCATCGGATCGACGACACCCTTGAGGATAGTCGTGTTGTTGCGGACCTCGAGGATCGCCAGCTTCTTGCCGATCGGGTTGCGGTCCGGGCCGAGGGTGATGATGCCCGTGACGCCGGTGAAGTTCGCCGTCTTGGCAATCTCGTCGCGCAGCTTCGGACCGTCGGTCGCGCCCGCGCGCTTGATGGCCTCGGCCAGAACACGCGCCGAGTCGTACGCCAACGCGGCGAGCGAGTCCGGCTTCGCGCCGAAGCGTTCCTGGTACTTCTGTACGAACTCGCGCACGGCGGGCGCCGGATCGTCGACGTGGTAGTGGTTCGAGTAGAAGCAGCCGTCGAGCGCCTTGCCACCGATCTCGAACAGCTTCGGCGACTCCCAGCCGTCGCCGCCGGCCAGAGGCTGCGTCATGCCGAGGTCGCGGGCCTGGATGGCGATCTGTCCGATCTCGTTGTAGTAGCCGGGAATGAAGATGACCTCGGGATTGGTGGATTTGATCGTGGTGAGCTGCGAGCGGAAGTCACTGTCGCCCTGCGCATAGCTCTGCTTGCCGACGATCTGTCCGCCGTTGGCGAGGAAGACGCGCTCGAAGTTCGCGGCCAAGCCGGTCGAGTAGTCGCTCTTCACGTCGATCAGGACCGCGGCCTTCTTCATGCCCAGTTGCCGGGACAGGTAGTTGGCCATGGCTTCGCCCTGGTACGGGTCGATGAAGCACATGCGGAAGATGTAGTCGCCGACCTGGGTCACCTTCTCGTTGGTCGACGACGGCGTGATCATCGGGACTTTGTTGTTCTGGCAGATCGGCGCCGCGGCGAGTGAGCTCGACGACGCGACTTCGCCGAGGATGGCCACGACCTGGTTCTGGGAGATCAGTTTGGTGACAGCGTTTGCCGCTTCCTCTGCCTTGGACTGGTCGTCCTCAGTGACGACTTTGATCTTGCGGCCGCCGACGCCGCCCGAGGCGTTGATCTCGTCGATCGCGAGCATGATCCCGTTGTGGGTCGACTGGCCGAACGTAGCCTGGCCGCCGGTGAGCGAACCGTACTCGCCGACGAGGATCTCGCCGCCGCCGGCGTCGGCACTCGAAGCGCCGGTGCTTTCGGTTTTGGGCGGGCAGCCGAGGAAGGCCAGAGAGAGGATGAGCGTCAGGACAATCAGCAGTTTGTTGCGCATGGCGGCGAAGTATACGAAAACGGGGCCAGCCGTGACGCTTCCGGCCGTCCGTGCGTATGGAAGTCACAGAATGTCCCGGGCTCCCCTTCTCCCCGTTTTGCTCCTCGCGCTCGCCCTTCCCGGTTCGGCTTCGATCGTGGCCGGACCCGAATCTCAACTGACGTCACCGGTCGTCGAGGCGGCCGCGTTCAAGCAATCACGCGCGCGCATCGCCACCGACGGCGACGGCTTTCTCACGGTCTGGGTCGAAGGCAACTGGTCCCGCAGTGCGATTCATGGCGCACGGCTCCTGGCGGACGGCACGACGGTCGGCGAGACGCTCCAGATCGCCGCGGCACCGAGTTATGAGCCGGGCGCGGACGTCGCGTTCGGCGGCGGCCGTTATCTCGTGAGCTGGTCGGAGCTCGGCGAGGGCGTATTCGCCCGCTTCGTCGAACGCGACGGAACGATGACCGCGCCGTTCCGCCTTTCCGAGCCCAGTCCCGGCACCGCGCACCGCGCCCCGCGGATCGCGTTCAACGGCCGGCTGTTCCTCGTGGCGTGGCGCGCGAACGCGGAGCGCGCGGGTCTCGGCGCGGCGCTGGTGAGCCCGTCCGCGGGTCTCGTGAAGACGATCGATCTCGGCAGCGCGGAAGGCTATGTCGATGACTTCGCCCTCGCCGCCGCGGACGGCTCGTTCTACCTCGCCAGCTCGCGGTTCGACGTCATCGACCGCGACGTCACCGTGACGAAGATCGAAGAGGACGGATCGTTCTCCGCGCGGCAGACAGTGGCGCCCGGCGGCCTACAAACGTCGAGCGTGCTCGGTATCTCCGGCGATGAGAATGCCCTCCTCGCATGGACCACGGTCGCCGAAAATTCGGTGCGCACGATTCACAGCTTCCGCGCCGGCGCCGGCGGCATCGGGCCGGTCGAATCGTTCGACATCGGCTTCGATCAACTCGACGCGCTCGTGGCCGATCACTCGGGTCATCTGATCATCTTCGGCAGCGCGATCTCGCGAAAGGCGCAGCGCGCCGGCACAACCGAGACATTCGAGATCTCTTCCCCGCCGCCGAGCTCGCGAGTCGACGCCGGTGCGACCGGCGCGGCCGGAACAGTGCTCGTCTCGGAGACGATCGCCGTCGATCATCCCGAGGAATACGATCTTTACGCTCATCGCATCGGCGAGGAGAGCTTCGAGCCGCTGGTCACCGCCGAACGGCATCAGACCGCTCCGGAAATCGCGGCGGCCGGATCGACGCGGCTCGCGGTCTGGTCGGAGTGGAACGCGACGGAGCGGAAGCGTGTGATCGCCGCGGCGCGCATCGACCGCAACGGGGTCGTGCTCGACCCGGTCGCGATCGAGGTCGCGGAGACGAGCGGATATCGCCTGCCGCAGCCGCGCGTCGCATCGAATGGCTCGCAGTGGCTCGTGATCTGGATCGACAAAGGCACGCTCAAAGCCGCGCGCGTGTCGCGCACAGGGCGGCTGCTCGACGAGACGCCGGCGACCATCGCCTTGTTCGTCGTTTACTCGGACGACGTCGAGGTCGCGTGGGATGGCAGCTCGTACGTCATCGTCTACATCATCGGCACGCCGACACGCCTCGGCGCGCAGATGAATGTCATCGCCGCGCGCGTTTCGGCGGAGGGCGAGGTTCTGACGCCGTACTCCGTGCTGTCGCCGAACGGGGCCTACTTCGAGCCGGCCATCGCTGCCGGGCCGTCAGGCTCGCTGGTGGTCTGGACGGCGACGGTTGCCGGGCGAACCGAGGGGGCGTTGCTGTCGCGGACGGGGACGGTGACGCCGATTGCTTTCCCGCGGGACGGCATCGCTGTTCGCTACGCGGCCGTCGCGTGGAACGGCGACACGTTCCTCGTGGCGGCGCCGTTTGCGGACGGCGCGATCCGCTGGTTTTTCGTCAGCGAGACCGGCGTGGTGACGGCGGCGCCCGCGCTCACCTCGCTGCCATGGGCGATGCCGGAGACCGCGCGAATGACCGCGGTCGAAGTGCAACCGCACGGCGACGGCTTCCTGCTGACGTATGTGAATGAAGGGACGATCGTCGCCGCGGTCATCAACCGCGCGGGTTACGTCGAAGAGCTGCCGGTGGTGGTCGCGCGGCTCAATCCGCAGGAGAAGAGCTTCGGCATGAGCGGATCGACGATCGTGTACGCGCGGCAGACCGACCCGGTGCACGATCTGCTCTCGCGCATTTTCATGAGAGAGCTGAAGATCGTTGTTGATCCGCCGCGCAGACGTACGGTGCGTTAGAGGTTCACCCAGACGCTCTTGGTCTGCGTGTACTTCTCCAGCGCGTCGCGACCCTGATCGCGGCCGAATCCCGACTCCTTGAATCCACCGAAAGGCAGGGCCGGGTCGTACAGGTTGTACGTGTTCACCCAGACCGTTCCGGCCTTCAGCGCGCGCGCGATCTTGTGGGCCTTCGACACGTCGCGGGTCCAGACCGCTGCGGCGAGTCCATAGACCGTGGCGTTGCCTTTGGCGACGGCATCATCGGCGTCTTTGAAGCGGATCGTGGCCAGGACCGGGCCGAAGATTTCTTCGCGGGCGATGCGATGGTCGGCGTCGACGTCGGTGAAGATCGTCGGCTTCACGAAGTAGCCCTTGCCGGTGCCGATGTCGGTGCGCTCGCCACCGGTGAGCAGCGTTGCGCCTTCGCTCTTCCCCGCTTCGATGTAGGAAAGCACGGTGTCCATCTGGTCTTTGGAGACGATGGCGCCGAGGCGGGTTTTGGGGTGGAGGGGGTCGCCGGCGACCATCTTCGAGGCCCGCTCGGCGACTTTTTCCATGAACGCGTCGTGCACCGATTCCTCGACCAGCAGGCGCGAGCCCGCGGCGCAGACTTCGCCTTTGCCGTAGAAGATCGCGTTGAGCGCACCGCGCGATGCCGCTTCGAGATCGGCGTCTGCGAGGACGATGTTCGGGGACTTCCCGCCCAGTTCGAGGGAGATCTTTTTCAAGCGTTTTCGACGCGCGGGCCATGAGCTGCCGTCCCACTTCCGTCGAACCGGTGAAGGCGATCGCGTCGACGCCGGGATGATCGACGATCGCGTTGCCGACCACGCTTCCGCGGCCGGGAATCACGTTGAGCACGCCCGCTGGCAGGCCGCACTCTTTCGCGTACTCAGCGAATTTCAGAAGGGAGAGCGAGGTGTTGGATGCCGGCTTGATGACGACCGTGTTTCCGCACGCCAGCGCAGGCGCGATCTTCCAGACCGCGAGCATGAGCGGGAAGTTCCACGGAGTGATCGCGCCGACGACACCAACCGGCTCGCGCAGCGTGTACGTGAAAGCGTTGTCGGCGACGGGAATCGTGTCGCCGGTGACTTTCCCCGACCAGCCCGCGAAGTAGTAAAGGCACTCCGCGGCCGCGGGGGTGTCGACGAACTGCGATTCGAAAATCGGCTTGCCGTTGTCGATGGTCTCGATGCGCCCGATCTCGTCCGCCTTCGCGGTGAGCATGTCCGCGATCCGCCAGAGCACTTTCGCGCGGTCGCGAGGCTTCATCTTCTGCCACTCCGACCCCGGTTCCATCTGCGCCCGCGCGGCCTTCACCGCCGCGTCGACGTCTTCCGGACCGGCGGATGCAACATCCGCGATCTTTTCCTCGGTCGCAGGGTTGGTGGTGGCGAACGTCTCGCCGGATTGGGCGTCGGTGAAGTCACCGTTGATGAAGAGCTGGGTTTGCATGGTCATTTCGCTGCGACTTCCTCGACATACGGCGTGATCTCGAAGTTCTTCACGTACATCGCGTGGATCTCTTCCATCTCCGCATCGGTCAGCGGTGCGTGTTCGGATGCGGCGGCGAACTCCTCGATCTGCTCTTCGTCGTAGATGTTCGGCAGCGCGGAGACGATCGACGGATGGGCGTAGAGCCAGAGCAGCGCGAGCTGGCCGATGGTTACGCCGCGGTTCTCGCAGAGCGGTTTCAGGCGCTCGACTTTCTGGATTCCTTCGACCAGCCAGGAGCGCGGACGGTGGGAGCGGTGGTCGCTCTCGTCGAACTTCGTGTCGATCGTGTACTTGCCCTCGAGCATGCCCGAGGAGTGGGTGACGCGGATGAGGAACTGCGGGCCGGCGTCCGACTTCCATGCGCGGAACTCGGGCTCGAACGCGCTGGTGGTCTCGCACAGCCGCTTGCTGGTCTCGCCCTGCATCGCACCGGCAACCGCGCCGTACGACGCCCCGCGCTCGGCGGCGAGCATGAACTCGCGTCCCGGATCCTGCTCGAGGACGTTGTAGATCATCTGCGTGACTGGCGCGCGGCGCACGGCGGCGGAGTAAATCCCCTCGTCGCGCCAGCCGATGGCGGGACCGAGCGACGGACCGTAGGAGAAGATCTTCCCCTCTTCCTTCAGCCGCTCCAGCGTTTCCCAATGCTCGTCGGTGAGCAGCGTGGTGACGCGCGGGTTGTGCGGCTGATAGATCGCGACGTGATCGGTGCCGAGCCGCTTCAGCGACTGCTCGAGCGCGAAGCGGACGAACGCCGGCGAGAAGTCCTGGGGCAGCTCGCGCTGGCCGCGGGGACGCTCGGGATTGTTGTAGAAGTCGTAGCCGAACTTCGTGCCGACGGCGAGCTCGGGATGATCTTTGAGGATCGGCGCGAGGACGGTTTCGCCGCGGCCGTTGCCGTAAGCGTCGGCGGTATCGATGTAGTTGATGCCGCGAGCGATGGCCGCGCGGATGATGCGCTGCGCGTCGTCGTCGGTGTACGTCCCCCACCAGCCGGTGGTGACGGTCCAGGTGCCGAAGCCGAGCTCGGAAATCGCGATGTCGGTGCCGTGCAGGTTGCGATATCTCATATCTGGGTTTCGAGGTTACGAGGTCGCGGGGTTACGGGGTACCCACCTCGTGACCCCGTAACCTCGTGACCCCGTAACGTCCGGCCGCTCAGCGGCCGGAGAATTCCGCCTTTCGCCTCTCGTTATACGCCGCCAGCCCTTCCTTCGCATCGTCGCTCTGGAAGAGTTGCTGCTGCAGCTCGCGCTCGAGGGCAAGACCGGATTCGATGGGAATCTCCCAGCCAGTCTGCACGGCGCGCTTGATGCGGCCGACCGCTTTCGCCGCCTTGTTCGGCGGGCAGAAGCTCCAGGCGTACTCCATGACCCGGTCCCACCACTTCTTCCCGTCTTCCTCGGCCGGCCAGACGTAGTTCACCACGCCGAGCTCGCAGGGCTTTTTCGAACTCGTGCAAGCCGCCTTCGACCATCAACTCGATCGATTTCGTTTTGCCGACGAGGCGCGAGAGCCGCTGCGTGCCGCCCGTACCGGGGAGAACGCCGAGGTTGACTTCCGGGAGGCCCCATTTGCCGGAGCCCTTGAGGGCGATGCGGATGTCGGCGGCGAGCGCGATCTCCAGTCCGCCGCCGACGGTGTGCCCGTTCAGCGCGGCGATGACGAGCTTCGGCGTCTGCTCGAGCCGGTTCATGGTCTCGTTCGCGTGCAGGCAGAAGTAGTACTTGAACTGCGGCGTGACCTCGGAAAGCATCTTGATGTTCGCGCCGGCGGAGAAGAACTTCTCGCCCGCGCCGCGCAGCACGATCACGTGCACTTCGTCGTCCATCCGCGCGCGCAGGATGCAGTCATCCAGCTCGCGGTTCATCTCGTAGGTGTAGGTGTTCGCGGGCGGATCGTTCAGCTCGAAGATCGCGACGCCCTTTTCAACGCGGTAGTCGATGAGGGTTCCAGCCATAGGGCGGCGATTCTAGTTCAGAGCCCATCCCCGAACGAGATCCCCAGACTGCGCGCTGCCGACACCATCTGCCCCGCGGGATCGACGTACTTCGGCCGGGAGACGGCATCGCTGATGTTCACGTCGACGATCGCGTCGGAGCGCACGGCCACCATCCGCCCGAACTTCTTTTGCGCGACGAGATCCGC
Source organism: uncultured Acidobacteriota bacterium (assembly GCA_963822445.1). Lineage (GTDB taxonomy): Bacteria > Acidobacteriota > Thermoanaerobaculia > Gp7-AA8 > Gp7-AA8 > QHVT01. The sequence continues at coordinate 1,423,418 of CAWGHO010000001.1, forward strand.
GGCGTGCTTGCCGAACCGGCTGGCCAGGATGCGGTCGAAGGCGATCGGTGAGCCGCCGCGCTGCACGTGTCCGAGGACTGTGACGCGGATCTCGAGATCGATGTGCTGCTGGATCTCGGACGCGACCTGATAGGCGATGCCGCCGAGGCGGCGCGAGGCCTTGTCGACGTAAGCCTCTTCGCCGCCGACGCGCATGGCCCCCTCGGCCACGACCACGATGTCGAATCGCGCCCCTTCCCCCTGCCGTTCGCGGATCATCTCCACGATCGCTTCGGGGCGGTAGGGGATCTCGGGGATGAGGATGATGTCCGCGCCGCCGGCCATGCCCGCGTGGAGCGCGATCCAGCCCGCGTTGCGGCCCATGACCTCGAGGATCATCACCCGGTCGTGGCTCTCGGCCGTGGTGTGCAGGCGGTCGACGGCATCGGTCGCGACGGCGACCGCGGTATGGAAGCCGAAGGTGTAGTCGGTCGCCGCGAGATCGTTGTCGATCGTCTTCGGGCACGGCCACCATGGGGATGCCCATCTCGCAGAGCCGCTGGGCGATCCGCAGCGTGCCGTCGCCGCCGATGGCGATGATGCCGTCGATGCCGAGCTCGCGGATGTTGTCGACGCACTCCTGCGAGCGGTCCTCGACGGCACGCCGTCCGGCCCGGGATACTCGAACGGGTTGCCGCGGTTGGTGGTGCGCAGCAGCGTTCCGCCTTGCGGCAGCATGCCCGCGGCATCGGACTCGAGCGTGAGCGGAACGATGGCCTTCGTGAGCAGCCCTTCGAAGCCGAGCTGGATGCCGACCACCTCCATCCCGTAGTCGCGCACGAGGGTTCTGACCGCCGCGCGGATGACTGCGTTGAGACCGGGACAATCGCCGCCGCCGGTGAGGATGCCGATGCGTTTCATGGGCGGAGCACTATCAGAGAGGAGGACCGGTCTGCGGCCGGCAGTAGACGTGAGCGGTGTCACGTCTGCCGGTTCGCCCTGCCTACTGCGACTGCCAGCGCTCTTGTGGCACTGCCATTGCTCAGCAGTACCCGCGCGTCAACTTGGAGGAAAACAGATGAATATCATTGGATGGATCCTGTTCGGCCTGGTCGTCGGCGCGATCGCAAAGTTCTTGATGCCTGGTAGCGATCCGGGCGGCTGGATCGTCACCATTCTTCTCGGCATCGCCGGCTCGTTCGTCGGCGGCTTCCTGGCCACGACCCTCATGGGACGCGATCAGGCCGCGGCGGGATGGATCGGCTCGATCATCGGCGCGATCGTTCTGCTGTTCATCTATCGCCTGATCGTCGGCCGTCGTCGAATCGCTTGACCTCAATCCCGAAGTACCTACCCCCTGGTCCGGGCCTCGCGTGAGCGAGGCCCGTTTTCGTTTTTGTAACCCACCACCTCCGGAACATTTGGTCACGCTGTCCGTCTGAAACGTACAGCGGGAATCGGGGCCGCCCGCTGGCACTTACGCTGCACGGCAAGGCTGCTCGTTCAAAACGCCCGGTTCTGCTTCCTCACGCAGCCACCCAGGAGGAGTTAACAACCTTATGAGCCATCCACGAAGAGGGTTCTTTCGACGATCGCCATCGTCATCGCGTCGGTGGCTTTCGGCATCCTCATCAGCGCCGACCTCGGCCTGATGCCGAAATCGAAAGCACAGACGGTCACCAGTCAGCCATCCGGCGCCTCGGTCCCGTCCGTCACCATCCCGTCATTCGCCGACGTCGCCGCGCGCGTCATGCCCGCGGTCGTCTCGATCCGGTCCACCGAGATCGTGAGCGAGCAACCAGCGCCGCCGCAAGTTCGGCATCGACCCGTTCGAGTTCTTCTTCCCCGATCCGCAGAATCCGAATCGGCGCCGCAGCCCGCAGGAGCGCGAGAGGAAGAGGAAGAGCGCCGCCAGGAAAGCGGCGGCTCGGGCTTCATCATCTCGCCCGAGGGACTACATCCTCACGAACAACCACGTCATCGAAGGCGCGACGCAAGGTCGAAGTCCACTACGGCGCCGACGAGAATGGCAACGGCGGCCGGACCATCGAAGCCAAAGTCGTCGGACGCGATCCTGCCACCGACACGGCCCTCCTGAAGATCGACACCGAGCCAGCCGCTCCCCTTCATCCGCCTCGGCGACTCCGACCGCATCCGCAAGGGTGACTGGGCCATCGCCATCGGCCATCCCTTCCAGTTCGAGAACACCTCACCGTCGGCGTGATCTCGGCGAAGGGCCGCTCGCTCTGCCTGAGCCGCGAGACGCAGTCCTTCGAGAACTTCATCCAGACCGACGCCGCGATCAACTTCGGCAACTCCGGCGGCCCGCTGCTCAACATCGCCGGCGAAGTGGTCGGCATCAACACCGCCATCCGCGGCGGCGCGACCGGACTCGGATTCGCGACGCCGATCAACACCGCCAAGATCCTTCTGCCTCAGCTCAAGGAAGGCAAAGTCATCCGCGGCTACCTCGGCATGAACATCACCGATGTCAGCCAGGAGATCCAGGAAGCGTTCGAGCTGCCCGAGGCCCGCGGCGCTCTGGTGCAGTTCGTCGAGCCGGGCAAGCCTGCCGAGAAGGCCGGCATCAAGCCGGGCGACGTCATCATCGAAGTCGACGGCAAGCCCATTCGCAACAACCGCGAGCTGATCGACTACATCTCCTACCAGCCGGTCGGCAGCGACGTTCGCATCACGCTGCTCCGCGAGGGCAAGCGCCAGACCGTCTCGGCCAAGACCGCGCAGCGGCCGCTGGAGACCGATGACGAAGAGGAAAGCAACAGCGAGACGCCGTCCGAACCGGTCCGCAACAAGCTCGGCATGTCCGTGCAGAATCTGACGGCCGAACTGCGGCGCACGTACAACATCCCGGCGAGCGTCTCCGGCGTCATCGTCACCGACGTGAAGAACGTCTCGCCGGCCGGCGAGGCGAACATGAACGAAGGCGACGTGATCAGCGACGTGCAGGGACAGCGCGTGAACAACGTCGAAGAGTTCCGCGCCGTCACCGATCGCCTGCGAGCGGGCCAGCGCGTGCGCATGTACGTGACCACGCCGACGCGCACCGGCGCTCCGATCTCGACTTATCGAATTCTGCAGGTACCGTAACTTCAGCCTGAAAACGCGCGCCGACTACAATCGCGCCGCATGAATGAAGAGTTCATGCGGCGCGCTCTGTTTTTCGCGGAGCAGGGCCGTTACTCGACCAGCCCCAACCCGATGGTCGGGTGCGTCATCGTTCGCGATGGCGACGTCATCGCCGAGGGCTGGCATCGCGCAGGCCGGCGAGGCGCATGCGGAGATCGAGGCGTTGCGCGCATGCGATGACGCGCGAGGGGCGACGATGTATGTGACCCTCGAGCCTTGCGCGCATCACGGACGCACGCCGCCGTGCGCCGAGGCCGTGATCGCGGCGCGGCCCGCCGCGCGTGGTCGTGGCCATGCGCGATCCTCACGACGTCGTGAATGGCCGCGGCATCGAGGCGATTCCGCGCCGCGGGCATCGAGGTCATCGAAGGCGTCTGCGAAGCCGAGGCGCGGCGGCTCAACGAGAAGTTCCTCTGGTCGGTCACGCACAACCTTCCCTTCGTGCACGCTGAAGGCGGCGATGACGCTGGACGGAAAGCTGGCCACGGTGGCGCGCGAGTCGCAGTGGATCACCTCCGAAGCCGCGCGCGAGAAGAGCCTGGCGTTGCGCGAAGAGCACGACGCGATCGTCGTCGGCAGCGGGACGGTTCGCGCGGACAATCCGCGGCTGACCCGCCGGCTCGGGCTGTCGCAGACGCAATGGACGCGCGTCGTGCTCGACGGCGACGGCGACGTGCCGCCGCATTCGCAACTGCTGACCGACGGCGGACGAACGATCCTCTTCACCAGCAACCCCGCGCGCTACAGCGGCGCCGGCCGGAGATCGTGCCCGATCGGAAGGCCGCCCCGACCTCGCGCAGGTCTTCGGCAGAGCTGCACGCGCGCGGCATCCAGTCGCTGATCGTCGAGGGAGGCGCGATCGTGCATCGGAAGTCATCCGCCGCGGGCCTATGGCAGAAGATGATCCTCTTCGTTGCCCCGATGATCGTCGGCGGCGGCGAAGCCCCGTCGATCTTCAGCGGCGAAGGCGGTGACGCGGTTGACAGAGGCGTACCGCTTTCGCTTTGATCGGGCGGAGTTCTGGGCGGCGATCTGATGATCACCGCCTACCACTAAGCAACTAATGTTCACCGGAATCATCCATCCACAGCGGCACCATCGACGCGCTCGAGAAGCGCGCGAACGGCGCGCGGCTGCGCATCCGCACGACCGATGCCGAAGCCGTTCACGCGCGGCGAGAGTCTGGCGGTGAACGGCGTCTGTCTGACCGTGTTGCCGGAAAGCGACGGCTCGCTGATCGCCGACTCTCCGACGAGACGCTGTCGCGCACGACGCTCGGCTCGCTCGGCACGGGCACGCGCGTCAACACCGAGCGCGCGCTGGCCCTCGGCGATCGCATGGGCGGGCACATCGTGCAGGGCCACGTCGACACGGTGGGCATGTCGATTTCCGTCGCGACGGAGGGCGATTTCGCGGTCTATCGGTGGCGCTTCCCGGCCGAGTTCGCCGACCTGGTGGTGCAGAAGGGGTCGATCGCCGTCGACGGCGTGTCGCTGACGGTCGTCGAACCCGACGGCGACACTTTCGGCGCGGCGCTGATTCCGGAGACGCTGCTGCCGAACGAACCTCGGCACGGCGCGGCATCGGCGACGGGCGTGAACCTGAGTTCGACATGATCGCGAAGTACGTCGCGGGCCTGGTCACGCCTTACCTTCCGCGAAGTGATCCTCTACAAGAAACAGGCGTCGCTCCGCGTGAAGCGCGCGCCGGCGCCCGCAGCCGCCGTACTGGTGCGCGACGACGATCGCTCCCTAGGCCCCCGCCGCGCCGAGCCGATGGCCATCGACTACCTCGGCCTGCGCGCAAGCGCCAAGGACAAGCTGGAAGTCAGCGTTTGCGATAACGCGCGCGATGAGCTGGAGCGCATGCGCCTCGTCGACGAGCCGGTGCTGATCGACGCCGCGGAGCAGACCGAAGTGGTGTTCCGGCGGGGTGAGGAAGTGCTGGCGTTCTGCGAGGAGCAGCGGCTGTCGAGATCGCTGGTCCTCACCTCGGCGCGCGGGCGTGCTGCCGCGGCGTACCGGCCGTGTGGTCATTGCCGCGTGGCCGCTGGAGCTGCGAACGCCTCGAAGAGATGTTCGCGCAGGCCGCGGAGCTGCGGTGGGGCGTCGCGGTGCCGCTCATGTTTCCGGTGACGACTGAGCTCCCGCTCTCGAAGATCTTGCCGATCGCGCGAAAAAGTACGGCGCGGCGTTCTTCGCCGGGCTGATGCTGCAGGTTGACCGACCGCGAAGCAGAGCGTCGCGCAGGCGATGAATCTCGAGTCGGAGGACGACCGGTACGCGATGCTCTTTCACGCCGACGTCGAGCCGATACACCTCGACGGAGCGCCACATCGCTGCACTCGCGGCGGAGCGCGGCATGGCGGACTTCATCCTTCCGCCGAAGTGGCAGGAGCGCTCGAACTGGAACGCTGCGGTGCTGCTGACCCTGACCGCCTCGCGCATGTTCGCGATGGAGCTCGACCTCGATCTGGCCGGAGCGATCGCCCGCTCGGCACGAGTGATCGCGGAGCTGGACAAGCCGATTGCCGCGGGTCGGCCGCCCCCAGGCGGCCGAGCGTGGCGATCGTGCGTGGAGTGGACGGACCTGCGCGGAGATGCTGACCGAGAGTGGCTGGGCGGGGAGGTCGCGAGTCCAGAGTGTCGGGGAGTACGTAGAGAGCGCGCGGGCCAGTCTCGGAGATCTGCGCCGCGGCTGACTACTTCCGATGCGTGACTTCACCTTCGTCGAGATCCCGCCGCGCACGTAAAAATCGCCTTCCACTTCGAGAAACCGCGGATCGATGGCCTCGATGACGTCGTTGGCGATGCGGTTCGTCACCGCCTCGTGAAACGCGCCTTCATCCCGATACGACCAGAGATAGAGCTTGAGCGACTTCAGCTCCACGCATTTTTGATCGGGCGTGTAGCGGATGCGGATGGTGGCGAAGTCGGGCTGCCCGGTCATCGGGCAGAGACAGGTGAACTCCGGCGCCTCGAACGCGATCTCGTAATCGCGCTCGGGGTTGGGGTTGGGGAAGGTGTCGAGGGAGCGGGAGGGCTTGGTCGTCATTTGTCTCACCGCTTACGCCGGCGTTCAGCGCCGCCATCAGCTTCTGGTTCAGCTCCTTGATCCGCTCCTGGAGCTGGGCGATCTTGGCCTGGGCGTCGGCGCGGAGGCGTTCGGTCTCGCCGCGCAGGCGGGCGATCTCTTCATCCTTCTGGTTCGTGCCGCCGCTGTGCTGGGCCATCTGCGAGCGGAGGTAGTCGACGTCGTGGCGGAGGTTCTCGATCTCTTCGTCCTTGTCGGCGAGGCGCTGCCGCCACTGCACTTCCTGCTCCTCGTAGAGCCGCTTGATGTCCATCAGCTCGGTGATCTGCGAGAAATCGGAATAGCTCGGGGCCATGTCTCCTCCCTGGCGTACTCGCTCTTCGATCTGCGGGAAGAGCTTGCGCAGCTTCAGCGAGAGATCGTCGGGATCGCTCGCCAGCTCCATCGCGTCCTGGTACGTGATCTTCTGATGCACGAGCAGCGCGATCAGCGACTGATTCATCGACTGCATGCGGTAGAGGCCGACCGAGTTCTCGATCTCCTCGAGGATGTCCTTGGTGGTGCCGTCCTCGATCAGCTTGGCGATGCGCGGCGAGTTCTTGAGGATCTCCACCACCGCCGTCATCCGGTCCTCTTTCGTCTTGACCAGCTTGAGCGAAATGATTCCGCGCAGAACCAGCGAGAGCTGCGAGCGGATCTGCTTGTGCTGCTCCGGCGGGAAGGCGTCGATGATGCGGTCGAGGGTCTGCGCGGCGTTGTTCGTGTGCAGCGTCGAGAACACGAGGTGGCCGGTCTCGGCGGCGGTGAGCACCGTGGTGATGGTCTCCACGTCGCGCATCTCGCCGACCATGATCACGTCCGGGTCCTGGCGCATGGCGTTGCGCAGCGCCTCTTTGAACGACGGCGTGTCCGTCCCTACCTCGCGCTGGGAGATCGCCGCGATCTTGTCCTGAAACAGGAACTCGATCGGGTCTTCGATGGTGACGATGTGCAGCGGCTCGTGCTCGGCGATCTCGCAGGATCATGGCCGCCAGCGTGGTCGACTTGCCCGAGCCGGTCGGGCCGGTGACGAGCACCAGGCCGTCGGGGATCTGCGTCAGCTCGCGCGACGGCCGCGCGGCAGCTCCAGCGCGTCGATGTTCGAGACCTGAATGGGAATGCGGCGGAAGACCGCGCCGACCGTGCCGCGCTGCATGTACATGTTCGCGCGGAAGCGGGCCACGCCGGGAACGCCGTATCCGAAGTCGACGGACTGGTGCGCATCGAACCGCTCTCTTCTGCGCGCGATTGAGCAGCGGCAGCAGCATCTTCTCGAGGTCCGGCGGCTTGAGCGCGTCGGTCTTGATCGGGATGAGCTTGCCCTGCACGCGCACCAGCGGCGGCCGCATCGGCTTCAGATGAAGATCCGAGGCCTGCTGCTTGGCCATGTAGATCAGCAGGTCGTTCAGCGAGAACGGAGCGTGCGCCGTGCTGTTGTTGTTCAGCGGCACAACGGACACGGCGTTGATTGACTACGTCCCTCCGCGTCCAAGCGCTAGCGCCTCATCACCGAATCCAGAATCATCAGAAAGGCTTCCTGCTGCTTGGCTTCGGTCTTGTTGATGACGGCGATGGTCTCGCCGATGCGGAAGCGCTGGTGCAGTTCGTCGGCGGAGTGGGAGGAGGTCACGACGATCCGGCGCGGAGGAGAGGCCCTTGGCCCGGGCGTAATCGACGAACTTCTTTCCGTCCATGCCCGGCATTTCCAGGTCGACGATGAGCAGGTCGATCGTGTCGTCGATCTTGGGCAGGGCGTCGTAGGGATGGGTGTAGGTCTCGACGCTGGGCGTCTCGGCGTAGCGCTCGAGCATGAAGTTCGACCAGAGATCGCAGTACGACGGGCGAGTCGTCGACGATCACGATCCGCTTCGGTTTCTGTTCGGTCATTTGCGCTTCCGTTGCGGCTGCGGTTTCTCGCGGATGTCGTGCTTCACCACGCCGCCGACGATCGTCGTCACGATGCTCCCCTGCAGCGTCACTCCCAGAAACGGCGTGTTCGCGGCCTTGGAGTGGAAGGGCCGGTCGACGTGATGCTCGGCCTCGAGATCGATCAGGGTCACGTCCCCGAGACTGCCCGGCCGCAACGTGCCCGCCGGGAAGATTGAAGACGCCGGCCGGACCCGACGTGAGCATCTCGATGAGGCGCGAGAGGCTGATGACCTTCGAGCGCACGAGCTGTTGATAGCAGACCGCGAACGCGGTCTCCAGGCCGGTGATGCCCATCGGGGCGAGATCGAACTCCACGTTCTTCTCGTCGAAATGATGTGGAGCGTGATCGGTGGCGATGGCGTCGACAGTGCCGTCGGCGATGCCGTCGAGCAGCGCGAGGCGATGATCCTCGCTCCGCAGCGGCGGATTCATCTTCAGATTGGTGGAGAAGGACTGCACGGCCTCGTCGGTGAGGGCGATGTGATGCGGTGTCACCTCGCAGGTCACGCGCACGCCTTCCGCCTTGGCCCGGCGAACCGCTTCGACCGCGCCGGCCGTCGAGAGATGGGCGATGTGCACGTGCGCGCCGGTGAGCCGCGCCAGGATCACATCGCGCGCAACCATCGTCTCCTCGGAGGCCGCGGGGATGCCGCGCATGCCCAGGAGAGTGGAGTAATAGCCCTCGTGCATGACGCCGCCTTCGTTGAGGTTCGCGTCTTCCTCGTGCGCGACGACCGGGATGCCCAACATCGAGCAGTACTCGAGCGCGCGGCGCATGAGCTGCGCGTTCTAGACCGGCTTGCCGTCATCGCTAGCGGCCACACATCCCGCGGCGCGAAGATCGGCCAGCTCGGCCATCTCCTCGCCCTTGAGGCCCTTGCTCACCGCGCCGATCGGATAGACGCGGCACCACCCGTTCCGCGCCGCCTCGGCCAGCACCATCTCCGTGACCGCACGCTCGTCGTTCGGCGGAACGGTGTTCGCCATCGCGCAGACCGCGGTGAAGCCGCCGGCGACCGCGGCGCGTGTCCCGCTGGCGATCGTCTCCTTGTGCTCCTGCCCCGGCTCGCGCAGATGGGTGTGCAGGTCGATGAAGCCCGGGAGTAGCGATGAGGCCGCGCCGCGTCGATGGTCTCGACGTCACCGGTTTTGATCTTTTTGTCGACGCGAGCGATGTGCCGTCCTCGATGAGGATGTCCATCGTCGCGTCGAGCGATTGCGAGGGATCGATGACGCGCGCGCCGGTAATGAGCAGGTTCACTCGGCACCTCCATGCGCGCCGCCCAGGAGATACAGCACGGCCATGCGTACGGCCACGCCGTTCGTGACCTGATCGAGGATCACCGAGAAATTCGGATCGTCGGCGACGTCGGAGGCGATCTCGACGCCGCGGTTCATCGGGCCGGGATGCATGACCAGCACGTTCTTCTTCGCGCGCGCCAGCCGCTCGCGGGTGAGGCCGAAGGTGTTGTAGTACTCGCGGATCGACGGGAAGCTGAGCTTCCCCTGCCGCTCGAGCTGCACGCGCAGCATCATCACCACGTCCGCGCCTTCCGTCGCTTCGTCGAGCGAGTGCACGACCCGCACGCCCATCCGCTCGATCTCCGCCGGCATCAGCGACGGTGGTCCGGCGAGGGTTACGTTCGCCTTCATCTTCGTGAGCAGGTGAATGTTCGAGCGCACCACGCGCGAATACTTGATGTCGCCGACGACAGAGACGTTCACGCCCTGCAGGCGGCCGAGGCGCTCGCGGATGGTGAAGGCGTCGAGGAGGGCCTGGGTCGGGTGCTCGTGCGCGCCGTCGCCGGCGTTGATGATGGAGATGTTGGGGAAGCGCTCGGCGAGCATCTTCGGCGAGCCCGGATGCTTGTGGCGCATCACGATCATGTTCGGATGCATGGCCACTAGATTCTCGGCCGTGTCGATCAGGGTCTCCCCTTTTTCGACTGCCGATCCGGACGCGGAGAAGTTGAGCGTGTCGGCGGAGAGGCGTTTTTCAGCGATCTCGAACGACACGCGCGTGCGCGTCGACGCTTCCATGAAGAGATTGATGACCAGTTGCCCGCGCAGCGCGGGCACTTTCTTCACCGGCCGCTCGCTGACTTCCTTGAAGCCCTCGGCCGTATCGAGGATGAGCTCGATCTCTTCGGGAGTGAGAGGTTCGATGCCTAGGAGGTCTTTGGATTTGAGTGCGGAGGAGGCGGTGCGCACCCTGCGTCAGCGCTCCATGATCAGGACTTCGTCGTCCCCGTCCGTCTCCATGAGCTTCACTTTGATGACTTCGTGAGCGTCGGTGGGAACGGTCTTGCCGATGATGTCGGCATGGATGGGGAGCTCGCGATGTCCGCGGTCGATCAGCACCGCCAGCATGACCTGCTTCGGCCTGCCGTAATCGATGATTGCGTCGAGCGCGGCGCGCACCGTGCGGCCGGTGTAGAGCACGTCGTCGACGAGAACGATGTTCTTGTTGTCGATCGGCTCCGGGAGCTTGGTCGGCTTGACCACCGGCTGCGGCGCGATGGTGGTGAGGTCATCGCGATAGAGCGTGATGTCGAGGATGCCGAACGCAACCGGCTGCCCTTCCATCTGTTCGATCTCTCTGGCCATCCGCTCACCGATGGGCACGCCGCGGCTGCGGATCCCGACGATCATGAGGTTCTCGAGCCCGCGATTCTTCTCGACCGTTTCGATGGCCATGCGGCGGATGGCGCGGTTCATCCGAGCGCCGTCCAACAAGCGTTTTTTTACATTCATAGAGGTGTTTCCGAGCGGGGCGGGAGGATACCACGGCGCAGTCGTTAGTGATTAGTCGTTAGTCGTTAGTAGAACCGGACGTTCTTGACCGGTTCTACTCATCACTAACGACTAACGACTAACGACGAATCACTGAACATGGCCTACTCCCTGCACCTTGAGCCGGCCGTGGGTAGCAAGCAGAAAGTGTTACTGGTCGAGGACAACGCCGATGTCCGGCGCCTGTACGCGATCGGGCTCAACCAGCGCGGGTTCGAGGTCAAGCTCGCCGCGAATGGTGCCGAGGCCGTGGACCGCGTGGCCAGCGAGCGCCCGGACTACATCCTCCTCGACTGGATGATGCCCCTCATGGACGGAAGCGAGGTCGTCCAGCGCCTCGACGGCCAGGACGGCACCTCCGAGATCGCCATCATCGTCATCAGCGGGCAGCCCGCCCCGGCCGCCCTCCCCCGCCGCATCCGCTCGTGGCTCACCAAGCCGCTCACGGTCGATGAGCTGGTCTCGGAGATCACGCGGGCGTGACGCCTTCCGCACGCGCCCGCCACGACTAGGCTAGAATCCGGTCACGAATGGCCAAAATCTTCTTCGTCGGCCTCGACGGCACGGAGAAAAGCTACAGGCTGCAGACGCATCGCCCGTTCACCCTCGGTCGCGACCCCGGCAACGACATCATCCTCCGCGACCCGAAGGTTTCCCGGCACCACGCCGAGATCGTTTTCGAGCGTGGCTTTTTCGTCCTGCATGACCTGGCGAGCGCGAACGGGACGTATGTCAACGGGAAACGCATCCGCGTTGCTCCGCTGACCCACGGCGCCCGCCTGCGCATGGGCAATACCTACGGCCGGTTCTCCGAGGAGCTGCCGACGGAAAACGAGGCCGCGCCGATTGCCGCGGTGGAACCGTTCGATCAGCCGCAGCCGCAGACCGAGGACCTGGGCAATCTGGAGATGCTGCCGACGGCGACCATCGAGCGCGTCAACCCGGCCGTCTCCACGCTCCCCCACGAAAAGCTCTCCGCCAGCGATCTAAAAAAAAAGCGGAGTAGTCCCTGAAGCCGAGGGGCCTACGGAACCGCTTCCGCCTCGTGAGGAGGCGAATACCAATCCCGCGTTTGTCCCTCCGCCGCCTCCGGTAGCACCGCCGAAACTTGCCGTGTCTCCGGCCGGCGCGTTTTCCGGCACCACCTATCAGTTCACGGCCGGCTTGCCCGCCGGTGAGACCGCAACAGTTCGCGATGGAGACGGCAAGGTCCTGCTGACCTACCGCAGCTTCGCCAGCGTCGTCGGGATCGTGGCCTCGCTCGTGTGCGGACTCGTGCTCCTCGCCGGTGTCGCGGCAGTGCTGTTTCTCATCGAAAAGGATTCGTTCGTGCTTGCCGCGATCGCGTCGGTGCTCACCATCGCCTTCGCGTCGTTCATCGGCCTGCTGGTGCCACGAACGCACGTGACGCTCTACGACGACGGCACGCCCGCGTTGTCGATCTCACAGCGATCCACGTTTCCAGCCGCGATCTACACCGTCGCCACGCCGAACGGCGCGACCCTGGCCACGCTGCGGAAGTCGGTTTTCGCGCGACTAGGCCGCAACCGCTGGGCGATCACCCAGGAAGACCGTTTCCTCGGCGACGCGATGGAGGAATCCTTCGCCGGAGCAATCATTCGCAAGATCTTCGGCAAGTTCAGCCGCCGCTTCGAGACGAACGTGCAGATCCAGCACGGCGGCATCGATGCAGGCCGGATCATTCGCCGCCCCGTTCGCGATTCGGAAGGCGGCGAACGACCGGTCGACCTGCTCGAGCTCACCGGTGAAGGCTTGGACCGCCGCGTGGCTGTCGCGCTGGCGACGTTGATTCTCGGCAGCGAGCCCTAGCGAGTCACCATCGGCTGCAGCTCCACACCGGTGTAGTAGTGCTTCAGGATCCGGTCGAAGGTCCAGCCGCGGAAAGCCATGCCGTACGAGCCGACCTGGCACATGCCGACGCCGTGTCCCCAGCCCTTGCCGTAGAACGTGTAGCGATCCATTCCGTCAGCGTCTTTCGTCTTCTCGTGAACGAAGAGGTTGTCGGGGATGTTCAGCGACCAGCGCACGGGCAGGCCTTTGAGCACGAACGTGCGACCGCCTTCCGCCGTCACTTCGAGCTCGGCGACTCTCTGCGATGCATCGGTGATCAATGGCTTGATGTCGACGAGCTGCTGGATGGGATTGCGGCGATTGATCACCGGCACGAGATCCTCGGCGCGATAGCTGCGCGTCCAGTTCGAGAAGTTCGACGTGCGATCGAAGGCGGCGCCGTCGAAGTTCGCGTTCACGACTGCCGCGATCGGCGTCTTGCTCGGCGAGAGCATCACCGTCATCCGGTCGCCGATCATGATCGGCACGCTCTTGTACTCCTGCAGGCGATCGCCGACGCGGCGAAAGATCGGGATGCCGGCGGGAAGCGTGTGCGAGGACGTCTCCCCCTTGGCTTTCAGTGTGATCTTCCGGCCGTCGACGGAAAGGATCTTCCCTTCGGCATCCTGAATGATGGTGTGCTCACGGACCCAGGCGCCGAGGAGGGCGTACAGCTCTTCGCGGGGCATGGGCTGGGCGAGGCTGACCCGGTCGATGTACTGCGCGGGATTCATCCCCCACTTGATGAGGAACGCTGCCGCGAGATGGGGAACGTCATTCGCGTTCGCCGACTGCGGGAAAAAGTAGCCGCGATCCTCGGGAAGCGTCAGCACGCGCGCCTTGTGGGCGAGACCCATCATCGTGTCGAGGTACTCCAGCACGTCGCCGCGGCGGCTCGATGCCGGAAGGGGCTGGGGCATCTCGGTCGCGCCGGCGAGCTTCATCGCTGCAACGGTCGCCTGCGCGACTTCGCGCGCGCTCCAGGTCGTGGTCTCGGGCAGGCCCGCCAGCGCGGTGAAGAGCCGCGCATGGAGCTGCATGTCGGTGAGCAGCCCGCTGTCGGCGCGACCGGCGATGCTGGTCATCTCCATCTCCACGCAGCGGGCCCGCTTCAGGTAAGGCTCGGTGCGGCCCGGGAACATCGTGCCGACGTCGCTGGTCTCGCCGCCGCAGGTCGATGTGTAGAGCGTGTCGACCGGCTGGCCGTTGTACGTGAGGACCAGACCGGCCGTCTCGCGCACCGCGCGCGTCGACAGCTCGTGCTCGGCGGCGAAGCCCTTGTAGGCCTGACAGGCGGGTCCCGGGCAGATGTCGAAGCCTTCCGACTCGAACTGCCGCAGGTTGCGATACGCGTACGTCCGCGCGGCGACGGCCTGCGCCTTGAGCGCCTCGACTTCGTCGTAGATGGACGGACCCATCTCCGCGGGGACGACGCCGCGGAGGTACTCCTCCATGTTCAGCTCATTGATGACGTTGAGCAAACCGCGGGCGTTGATGAAGAGCTTTGCGGCCGTGCGATAAGGCTGCTTGTCGATGGTGATCGTTTCCGCGGTCGCGGGGTAGATCATCATCGTCTGACCGTCGACGGTGTGCCGGTCGCCTTCGTCGTCTTCGATGGCGAGTCGGTTTTCGTATTTCTCGTCGGAAGGCCGCCGGACGACGAGCATGTCTTTCCCGTAGCCCCGTTCGGTGAGGCTCGCACGCGTCGGCGTGGCGTCCTCGGACTTTGCGAAATCGCCGGCGAGCACTCTGTGGGTGCCGCTGGCAGGATCGAAGACCATGTCCACGCGGAGGTTGTTCTCGGTGCGGATCTTTTCCGCGAGGGCGGTCGCGCTGGTCAGGTCGGAGATCGCGCTGACCTGCACGGCGTAACGCACGGTCGCGTTCGCGAGCGGCGCGCTCACCGTGAAGCCGCGCTTGATCAGTGAAGGACCGGCGTCGGTGACGAGGTAGTAGCCGTCGCTGGTGCGGGGGAAGGTCACCGAAGGCTGATCGCTGAGCAGGCCGACGCGGATCTTCGGCGTGACGATCGTGCGCGGCATCGAGGCGACCGGCGTGAGCGCGTTCGGCGACCGTACAGCAGACACTCCTGTCTGCTGCTGCGGCTGCTGCGCGGGCGCATCAGGGGGAGTCGTCGCGCAGGCTGCGAAAACGAAGAGGGCGAGAACGGCAAAAAGACGATGCATGAATGTGCTCACAGCAAGAAAAAAGCCCCCGCGGTTCCCCGCGGGGGCTCGTCTCACTTCGTTGGGTACATGGTTACGGCAGGATCAGGCGGATCACCACGCGGCGGTTGCGGAGACGGCCTTCCGCGGTGGTGTTGTCACCGATCGGGTCGGACGTTCCGCGGCCTTCGACGGTGATACGCGTCGGGTCGATGCCGTGGCGGGTCACGAGGTAGTCGCGGACTGCTTCGGCGCGGCGGCGATCGAGGTCGCGGTTCGGACCCACGTTCTCACGATCGTCGGTGTAGCCGATGACCAGGGCCGTCGCGGAGGGTTCCTGCTTCATGCGCAGGGCGACTTCGTCGAGGATGGCCTTGGCGATGTTGGTCAGGCGTGCGGAGCCCGGCTCGAAGTGAATCTCATCGGTCCGGATCTCCTGCGGCTGCCTCGGCGGAGCCACGGGCGGCGGCGGAGGCGCAACCGGAGCGGGAGGCTCGGCCGCCGGCGGCGGCGGAACCGGAACCGGCGCCGGGGGCGGCGGGGTCGGAGCAGCCAGGTGCAGCGGCGCGAAGGTCAGACCGACCAGGCCGGACAGCGCGCAGTCGTCGAGCTCCGTGAAGCGGCACTCGTCATTGCCGTCGAAGAACTTCGCGGCGTTCCAGCGGGCGCCCGCGTTCAGGGCCCAGCCGCTGGTTCCGAACCAGTGGCGGATACCGCTCACCAGGAAGATCGGAGAATCGGGGGCGCGGTCGCCACCGGTGTAGAAGATCGTGTTGATCTCGCTGATCCAGTTCGTCGTGCCGCCGAGCCAGCCCACCGGCCAGTTCAGGCCGGCATCGAGGCGGAACTCGTTCGGAACGTCGACTTCGATCGCGTTGATGTCGTCGTCGTCGTGATCGCCGCGCGCGACGTAGGTCAGGCCCACGCTGGTGCGGCCGCCGGTCCAGTGACCGCCGAAGCCGATGTTGGTGCCGCCACCGGTCATCTCTTCATCGCCCGTCGGAAAATCGACGAACGCGGACAGAGCGAAGCGGTTCGGCGCATCGACTGGAGTCAGGCCGATCTTGGTGGCCACACGGAAATCTCCGAGACCGCTCTCGTTGAAGATTCCCCGATGCAGATGGCCATGGATGAAGCCGGCCCGGTCGCCGCCGTTGGACACGATCCGGTCCCAGGGCAGCATCGCGCTGACTTCCCAGCGGTCGGTGATGCCGACGCCGACCGATCCGCTCAGACGGTACAGATCGTAGGAGAGGTCCTCGTATTCGCGCGCCGAAGCAGGCGCGAACTCGCGGGCTTCACCGGCGAGAAGGTCGTAGTCGTTGAAATAGACTCCGAACGACCAGTCGCCGCGACGGAGCGTGTCCGCCGTCACCGTCTCGAACAAGCCGGTCTGTCCACTCGCACTCGGAGCGAACATCCGCAACTGATCGTCGGTCGTCGGCAT
Source organism: uncultured Acidobacteriota bacterium (assembly GCA_963822445.1). Taxonomy (GTDB): domain Bacteria; phylum Acidobacteriota; class Thermoanaerobaculia; order Gp7-AA8; family Gp7-AA8; genus QHVT01. Next base: position 1,439,801 of record CAWGHO010000001.1, read on the forward strand.
GGTCACGTCCTGTGCGAGGACGCTCGTTCCGGCGATCAAAATGCACAACAATGAAAACTGCAGCCGATGCTTGAGACGCAAGTCACACCTCCTGAAACAACTTCGCACGGTTATCCGCAATACAATGCTCCGCGCACCTACAAAAGATATGCCAGAGCTGATTGCGAGCGTCTACGTAAAGACTTCAAGTACTTGACTTTACCATAGGTTGAGTCAGGCGTTATAACGTTGCGTCGCGAAAGAAGGGAACCCCCTCTGCAATGACCAAGACTCTGCTCGGCGCTGTTTTGACGGCAATTGTTGCGCTTTCCACATTCGCGCAGACCACGCCTCCTCCCGATCCGCCCCCGGCCCCTCCCCCGAACCAGACGCCCCAGACTCCACCCCCTTCGGGCACGCCCGGCGTGCTCTCCGATGCCGCCAGCGGCGCCTATGAACGCCGCGACACGCTTCCCAGCGTCAACGTCTATCTGCCCGAGGGACAGGCCAGCATCCGGCTGCGCAAGCTCATTCGCAACGTTCTGTTCGAGAGCCAGATCGATTACGAGTTCGTCAACGGCGACATCTCCACCTATCTCCGCTACAAGTACTACGCACGCAACTACACCTACCGCCTCGGCCTCTTCGACACCATCGAGTTCCCCGACCTCCAGTCGACCAAGGACAAGAATTTCGAGCGCGTGCGCGGCGGCCTGCTTCTCGTGGGCGTGCCGAAGGACTACAACAACCGCTACTTCTTCCTTTTGCAGAACGACCAGCTCACCTTCGGCGACGTCCTGCGCCCCGATGACCAGACCAGCAACATCTACGCGAAAGTCGGCTACCAGTACGGCACGCAGTTCGACGAGCGACTGAACTCGATCGTCGGTGAGCAGCGCGGCCGGATCACCCCCGTCCTGACCGCGTTCCGCGACATTGGCCCGCAGAAGACCGGCCTCGCCGCGGCGGTCACCCAGGCGGCCAACGTCCTCTCCTCCGACTACACGTACACGAAGCTCGAGGCCGAGGGGCTGCGGCGGTTCGACATCACCGCGACGTCCTTCGTTTTCTCGCGGCTGCACATGGGGACGTTCCTGGCGCGCGAGGAAATCGTTCCGCCGCCTCTCCCCCGCGATCGCGACGGCGACGGCGACATCGATGACGACGATGCCACGCCGGAATGGGAGTTCTACGAGATCCCCCAGAACGAGCTCTTCCGCCTCGGCGGCCGCGAGGCCCTCAAGTCCGTCGGAGCCGATGAAGACGCGATCGGCACGCAGGAGATCCATCTGACGAACGAGCTGTTCGTGCCGATCTTCCGCAATCGCGATTACGACATCGGCCCGCTCAACTGGAACACGCTCTACGGCATCGGCTACCTCGGCGCGGGCGTGGTCGGCTTCGACTTCGGCGATCTCACCGACACCAGCAACGCCGTGGTCGACGTCGGCCTCGGAACCGAGTCCGCGATCACGTATCAGGACTGGGAGATCTACCTGAGCGTCATCGCCGCCCATCCCATCGTGCAGCCGGAAGGGCTCGACGGGGGAACGAAGATCCGTTTCGCGGTCCGCACGGTTCGCTGAAAAACGAAAAGGCCGGGCGACGCTGCCCGGCCTTCCTTCGTTCGTTCGTGTAGGAGTTAGAAGCGGTTGAGGTTCATTTCGACCGACTTCACGCCGTCGATGCTGCGAAGCACCTGCGACGCGACGTCTTTCTGCAGCTCGTGCGTAACCGAGCCGGCCACGCGGATGACGCCTTTTTCGGATGACACGGTGAAACGGCAGCCGTCGAGCGAGCGGTGCAGGCTCAGCTCGCGCTCGGCAGCGCGGGTCATGGCGGCGTCGTGATTCTCGACCGTCTGGACGAGGTTGGCGACGCGGGCATAGCCCAGGCTGGCGGCGTGACGGCTGAGGAGCTCAGCCTGTTCCTTGTCGGTCACCCGTCCGCGGATGACCACGATCCCTGAAACTTCGTAAACCTGCAGACGGTCGACGGTCGCTCCGCTGTTCCGGAACTGATCGGTGAGGTCGGTGGTCTGCGGTGTAGCGGCCAGAGCGGCCGGGGTAAGCGCGATCAGGAAAACTGCGATGGCAACGGTACGGGCTGTCGTGCTCATCATGTTATTTGTTATCTCCTGACCCAGTATAGAGCACCGACCGTGCCATCTTCGCTAATCTCGTGAGGACAATCACTTAGCGGATGAGGTTCGCAAAATTTGCGCATCGGGCCGCGGCGGCTCCATAGATACGATGGCCGGCCCATTTTCGTCGTCATGCGGCTCGGTGCGGGTGTGGTGGAGGTACACCCGGTAGAGAAGGGTGAGGGCCAGAGCGAGCACGGCTACGAAACCGGTCATGGCCAGGAGGCGGCGGGTCATACCACCGCCGGCAGCAATGGAGTTGCCAGTTACAATTCACCATGCCCCGCATTCAGGTCCTCCCCTCCGATCTCGTGAACCAGATCGCCGCGGGGGAGGTGGTCGAGCGCCCCGCCTCCGTGGTCAAAGAGCTGGTCGAAAACGCCATCGACGCGGGGGCCACGGCCATCGACATCCTCCTCGAGAACGGCGGCAAGAAGCTCATCGAGGTGCGCGACAACGGCTTCGGGATGGAGGAGGCCGACGCGATCCTGGCCATCGAGCGCCACGCCACCTCCAAGATCCGCGATTTCGACGACCTCACCCGCGTCCAGACCCTCGGCTTTCGCGGCGAGGCCCTCCCCTCGATCGCCAGCGTTTCCCGCTTCACCCTGACCACTTCCGCGAATGAAACCGGAGCGGCGACGGAGATCGTCTGCGATCCGCTCACCGGCCGTCGCGACGTCCGCCCCGCCGCCCGCGACCGCGGCACGACCATCTCCGTGCGCGAGCTGTTCGAGAACGTCCCCGCACGGCGCAAGTTCCTGCGCAGCGCCGATGCGGAGTTCCGCTCGATCGTGACCATCGTTTCGTCCTACGCGTTGCCGCTGCCGTCGCGAGCATTCCGGCTCGAGCACAACGGCCGCGTGGTTCTCGATCTCCCGCCCGCCACCACCGGCCGCGAGCGCGTTCTGCAGATCCTCGGCAGCGACGCGGACGCGCATCTCGAAGACGTCGACGGCACGATCGGGGAGACCCGCGCGGCCGGATACGTCACCCGCGGACTTCGCTTCGGCAGCCGCCGCAATCAGTTCTTCTTCGTGAACGGCCGCCTGGTGAAAGACAAGGTGCTGACGCATGCCGCGAATCGCGCCTGCGAGTCGTTCGACTTCGAGGGCTATCCGGCAGTGGTGCTCTTTCTCGATGTCCCGCCGGAGCTGGTCGATGTGAACGTGCATCCGGCGAAGACCGAGGTGCGGTTCCGCGATTCCTCGCAAGTCCACGTCGCCGTCGAGCATGCCCTCCGCAACGCCCTCGGCGGCGCCGAGGAAGGGAAGGAGCTTCTCGGACCGGCGTCGCTGGCGCCGCAGCCTTCGAGCGTCTCGCTGATGCCTGGCGGCTCGCCGCTGTTCACGCCGCAGGTGTACGACAGCGCGCCGAAATGGTCGTCCTCGTTCACGCCGCTCTTCCAACGCGAAGCGGTGGTCCAGCCGCCGGTGCGTGTGCAAAGTGCGAGCGTCGCGGTCGAAGAGGAAGAGGCGGCGCCGCAGCTCGGCGATCTGCAGGGACGGGTCATCGGCCAGTACCGCCTCAGCTACATCCTGCTCGACACGCCGGGCGGGCTGCGGCTCGTCGATCAACACGTCGCTCACGAGCGCGTGCTCTACGACCGGTATCTGGCCAGGCTCGAAGCGCGGCAGCCGATGTCCCAGCAACTGCTCACGCCGATCCTCTACGAGACCGGCGCCGCGGAGAGCGCGGTGCTCGAGTCGCATCTCGATGAATTGCGCGCCGTGGGCTTCGATCTGGAACGCTTCTCCGGCAACGCCTTCGCCATCGCCGCTGTGCCGCCGGAGCTGTTGCGTCACGACGTCGACACGTTCCTGCGCAAGCTGATCGACGCCTCGCTCGAGGAGAAGTCGTCGCACGTGATCAAAGTCCGCGAGCGCATCGCCGCGTCGCTGGCCTGCCAGGCCGCGATCAAGGTTCATCGCCCGCTGGGCGGCGAGGAGATGGCTCGCGTCGTCGCGGAACTGCTCCAGTCCTCGAATCCCTTCGCCTGCCCACACGGCCGCCCGATCATCGTCGACATCAAGCATCTCGACATCGAGCGGCACTTCCACAGGAAGTAGAGTTTCTAGGCTCAAAGGCGCAAAGGCTCATAGGTTCACAGGGGTGACGCCTGCGCAATTGGGCCGGTTCGGAGAATGGCGAGCGGCGTGGTTTTACCGCGTCCGCGGCTACTCCATTTTGGAGCGCAACCTGCGGCTTGGCGCGGGGGAAATCGATCTCGTCGTGTCACGCGGTGCGACGATCGTCATCGCCGAGGTGAAGACGAGGCAGACGCGGTTTGCCGGCGAAGGGCATGAAGCGGTGACGCGCGTGAAGCGCGAGCGGATGATCAAGCTCGGCGATCAATACGCGGCACGGCATCCCGAAGCGCGGCTGCGCTACGACATCCTCTCCATCTTCTGGACGGGCTGGCGCTTCATGGTGACGCACTACGAAGATGCCTTCCGACCGATGGCCGACGCGAAACGTCCCTGGCTCTGGCGCGCTTAGCTGCGCAGGCGGATCTCGACGTCGAGGCGATAACGCCCTTCCGGCCACGACTTCAAGAACGCCCGCCACATCGCAGGCGTATTCGCCGCCGCGGCCATCTCGTACTCCGCGGCTTCCTGGCGGCACTTCCGCGCTTCATCGATGCGCGGCGCGTCGGGATAGGTCGCCAGATAGTGATCCCACGCGCTGACCGTCCCGGCCTCCCAGGCCGCGTTGAAGTCGCCTTCGATGATGGCCAGCCGTGCGAGCGCTCTTCGGGCGATGCTCGCGAACTGCCCCTGCGGCCGCGTTTTCAGATAGCGCTGCAACGCATCGGGATCGCCAAGGGTCAGCACCTCGTCCCAGGCTCGCTGATCTTCCGCGGCATCGAGGCCGGCGATCAGCTTCTTCGCTTCGTTCTCCAGCAGCCCGTTTGGCCAGACCCGCGAGAACTCCTGAAGTGCGGCAAGTCCTCCCCGCTTCGCAGCCTCGAACGCCGTCGCCTCCCGCAGATGCTCCTCGGCATGCGCGCTCAGCTTCCCGTCCGGAAACTCTTCGAGGAAGGCCTGCCAGGCCGCGGAGTTCTTCGAAGAGAGTGCGACGCTGTACGCGATGTCCTCGCGCACGCGCGCCGCTTCGAGCCGCTGTTCCGCGGTCGCCGCGTGACGATCGCCGGACCACTTCTCCAGGTAATCGCTCCAGGCATCTTCGGTATCCATCGCCGCCGCGCTGTCGAACGCCAGCCGCTCGGCGATCGCGCTTTCGGCATCGGCGACGCGATGCTTCGGATACTTCGCGCGGAAATCGCGATACGCGTTGTACGTATCCGCCTTGACCGCGGCCTCCCACGCCTCGTCGATGCGGCCTCGCTCTTCGACGCTGACTTCCATCGTCCGCACGCCCTCGCGCGGCGACGCCGGCGCCCACGGCCGAAGCGCCTCGGCCAGCTCGTGAGCATCGCTGAACCGCTTGCGGCGATCCTTGGCCAGGCAACGCAGCACGATCATCTCGAGCTCGGGCGGGATCTCCAGATGCGGATCGGCCTCGAAGAAGCGGGGCGGCTGCACGGTCAGGTGCTGCACGATGTAGCCGCTCGCCGTGCGCGCCTGAAACGGCGGAACGCCGGCCAGCATCTCGTACAGCACGACTCCGAGGGAGTAGAGATCGGCGCGGCCGTCGAGAGAATCCCCTTCATCCAACTCGCCGAGCTGCTCGGGCGACATGTACTTCGGGTTGCCCATGAACACGCCGGCCTGGGTCGTCTCCGCTTCCTTCGAGACATCCTTGGCCACGCCGAGATCGATGATCTTCACGTGCATGCGCCGGTCGGCTTCGAACGAGAGCATCACGTTGTCCGTGGAGATGTCGCGATGCAGCAGGCCTTTGCCGTGGATGTGCTCCAGACCCGACAGAATCTGCATGGTCACTTCGATCGCCAGCGGAATGGGGAAGCGGCCGTTGCTCGCCTCCCACTGGCGCAGCGTCACGCCGTCGATGAACTCCGTGACCTTGTAGCTCGCGCCGTTCTCGGCGAAGGTGAAGTCGTGCACGACGGCGACATTGGGATGATGGATCTGCGTGGCCAATCGCGCTTCGCTGAGGAAGCGATGCCGATACACGGGATCGGCGAGCAGCGCCGCCTTCATCACTTTGATGCAGCGGAACGCGCCGAGGTGAACGTGGCGGGCCTTGTAGACCTCGCCCATTCCGCCCTCGCCGAGGAGCTCGAGGATCTCGTACTTCTCGTCGATGCGTGCGCCAGGGGCGAGTGTCGCCGCGGGTGCAAAGTCGTCCGGCATTGGAGGTGCGGATGACTATACGCTCGCCGGGACTTGGGCCGGAAGGATGGACTGCCGCCACTCACGCAGTCCCTGGATGCACAGCACCAGGAACACGACGTACAACCCGGCGAACAGGTACAGGCCGCGCGAGGCGTACAGCGGAATGGCCACGAGGTCGACCACGATCCAGAGCCACCACGACTGCAGATGCTTGCGCGCCGTCAGCCACTGGGCGACGAGGCTGGCCACCAGGATGAAGCCGTCGATGTAGGGAGCGTCGGCCTTCAGCTGCACTTTTGCGAACGTGCCCCAGACCGCGGTAAGTACGATCGTCACGACCATCCAGACGCTCATCGCCCTCGCACTCATCCGGGTCACCGGAACCTCCGCGCGAAGGTTGCCGCCGCGCGTCCAATGAACCCAGCCGTAGAGGTTCAGCACAGCGAAGAAGCCCTGCAGGATCGCGTCGGAGAAGAGCCGCTGCTGGTAGAAGACCCAGGCCGAGAGGGTGACCTGGACGATGGCGAAGGCGAAGTTCCAGATGTTCTGGCGGACCAGCAGCCAGACGCACAGCACACCAGCCACGGTGGCCACCGCTTCGATCCAGGTCATGGCAAAAACACGAAGGGCCGCGATCTCTCGCGGCCCTTCAAATCATTTACGGTTGGAGCGGGAAACCGGACTCGAACCGGCGACATCAACCTTGGCAAGGTTGCACTCTACCAACTGAGTTATTCCCGCTTAACGAGACGCGAACTGTAGTCAGCGACCTGTTCACTGTCAAGCGTCGTGCAGGTCCGCTAACGCCCTCCCCGTGAGGTCTATTTCCGCTACGGACGCTCGACCCGAATCCCGTACGCGTGCAGCTTTCGATAGAGGTTGCTGCGCTCCACGCCGAGGGCGTCGGCGGTGCGGCTGACGTTGCCGGCGTACTCGCGGAGCCGGGCCAGGATGTACTGCTTTTCGAACTCGTCCCGGGCCTCGCGCAGCTTCAGATTGGTCGCGATTTCCGTAGGCGTCTCGGCCCGTGCACCGAACTGCAGATCCTCCGGCTCGATGGTGTCCGCGGGCAGCAGGATGGCCAGCCGCTCGATGACATTGCGCAGCTCGCGGACGTTGCCCGGCCAGTGATACGACTTCAGCTTCGAGGCCGCTCCCGATGAGAGCTTCTTCGGCCGCTGACTGGTCTCGGCGGCGAAGCGAAGCAGGAAGTGCTCGGCCAGCAGGACCACGTCGTTGCCTCGCGAGCGGAGCGGCGGGACTTCGATGGGGATCACGTTCAGCCGGTAGTACAGGTCGCTGCGGAAGCTGCCCGCGGCGATCTCACTGGCCAGATCCTTGTTCGTCGCGGCGATCACCCGCACGTCGACTTTGATCGTCTGCTGCCCGCCGACGCGCTGGAAGGTCTGTTCCTGCAGCACGCGCAGGACTTTCGCCTGGGTCTTGAGACTCATGTCGCCGACTTCATCGAGGAACAACGTCCCTCCGTCAGCCAGCTCGAACTTTCCCTTGCGATCGTCAATGGCGCCGGTGAACGCTCCCTTGCGATGCCCGAACAGCTCCGACTCGATCAGCTCCTCGGGGATAGCCGCGCAGTTGACGTCGATGAATGCCTGATCGGCGCGGAGGGAGAGGCGGTGCAGCGTACGAGCGACGATTTCTTTGCCGCTCCCGTTCTCGCCGGTGATGAGCACGCGGCTCGACGACGGGGCGGCGCTGCGGATCTGCTGGTCGAGGCGATTCATGGCGTCGCTCTCGCCGACGAGCAGTTCCTCGAGAGTGATTTGTCGTTTGAGATCGCGGACCTGCTCGCGCAGACGCCGGTCGGCCAGGGCGTGATTGACGGTGAGGAGCACGCGCTCGAGCGACAGCGGTTTCTCCAGAAAGTCGTACGCACCCAGGCGGGTTGCTTTCACCGCGGCGTCGACGCTGCCGTGGCCGGAGATGACCACGATCGGCGGAGGCGCCGCGCCGCGCACGCGCTCGAGCACGGACAGGCCATCGATGCCGGGTAGCCAGAGATCGAGGATCAACAGATCGAATTCATCGCGCGCGATCTGGGCGATGCACTCCTCGCCGGACTCGCAGAGAACGGTGCGGTGGCCCTCGTCGGCGAGGATCTGGGACAGCGTCGTCCGGATCGCTTCTTCGTCGTCGGTAATTAGGATTTTCGCCATGTCGTAGGCTCAGAGGCTCAAAGGCGCAGAGGCTCAAAGCTTCTCTTTGCGCCTTTGAGGCTTTGAGCCTTTGAGCCTTTCATGCCGGCAACTCGATCTCGAACCGCGTCCCCCGCGGATGGTTGTCATGCACGGAAATCTGTCCGTCGTGATCGCGAACGATGCGGTGAACGATGGCCAGCCCCAGGCCGGTACCGCGCCGCTTCGTCGAAAAGTACGGGAGGAAGAGCTTCTCTTTGTCGGAGTCGGGAACGCCGCGGCCGGGATCGGCGACTTCGATGACCACGCGATGCGGCGCACGGCGAGCGGTCACGCGGATCACGCCGGACTCCGTGGCCTCGACGGCGTTCTTCAGCAGATTGCCGACCGCGCGGCGGATCTGCTCGGGGTCCATCAGCAGCTCGATGTCGTCCGCGACTTCGACACTCACGCTCACGTTCGGCTTCACGTCGCGGTACAGCGCCGCGGCCTGCTGCAGGATCTCCGCGAGTTGCGCGTGCCGCAGGTGCACGGCGGGCATGCGTGCGAATCGCGAGAACTCGTCCACCATCCGGCTGAGCTGACTGACCTCGGTGACGATGATCCGGCAACCTTCCTCGATGGCCGGATCCATCGTCCCGAACTTTTTGGCGATGCGCTCGGCGGAGAGCTGAATCGGCGTGAGGGGATTCTTGATCTCGTGCGCGATGCGCCGTGCGGCTTCGTTCCAGGCCGCGAGCTTCTGCGCCTGCACGAGCTGCGTGGAGTCTTCGATGGCGAGCACCCAACCGGAGCCGGTGCCGAGCCGCGTCGCGGAGAGCTCGAGGTAGCGAAGCTCGCCGCGGAGGATCAGCGCGACTTCCCGCGTGCGCGCGCGGCCGCTGGTGAGCTCGCGGAGCGCGGACTCGAGCGGCTCGAGGTCGCCGCTGAGGAGGTCGCCGAGGTTCGTGCGAGGGTCGATGGCATCGAGCTGGAGCATCTGCTGGGCGGCGCGGTTGATCGAGAGCAGCTCGAATTCATCGGTGAAGGCGATGATGCCCGTGGCCACGCTCTCGAGGACGGTGACCATGAGCCGGTTCGTCTCGGTCAGCTGTTGTCTCTGCGTGGCGAGCTGCGTCGACATGTCGTTGAACGAGTCGATGAGCCGGCCCACTTCGTCCGTGGCGGTGACTTCGACGCGATGCCCGACCGCGCCGTCTGCGAGCCGCGCCGTCGCTTCTGCCAGTGCCTTGATGGGGATAGTGATGCGGCGAGAGGCGTAGATCGACGTCCAGAGCGTGCCGAAGAGGATGGCCAGCGTGACGGCGAGGAAGAGCATCGTCTGCGAGGCCTTGAGCGCCGACCGCTGCGACTGCAGCTGCTGGAAGTCGTTGTGGGCGATGATCGAGGCGTCGATGCGGCGGCTCATCGCGTCGGGGATGAACACTCCCGCGACGGCGACGTTGCCGGCGCCGAACGGCACGGCGGTGCGGATCCACTTCCCGCTGGCAACGAGATCGATTTTCACCGCGCGATTCTTCGCGGTGACTTCCTCGAAAAAGCGGGCGGATGGATCGGCGACTTCGTGAACGGGTACACGCGGGTTGGAGTGCGCCTTCACCAGAATGCCGCCGCGATACACAGCGGCCGTGTCGACGCGGTGGTACTGGAGCACGTGATTGAGGATGCGATCGACGCGGGCTTCATCCTGCGAATCGGGACTGCTGGCGATTTCGCGCGCGGCCCCGGCGGCGACTTCCGCCATCTGGTCCTGCGCCATCTGCGCGATGGCTTCGCTGTTCTCGAGGATTTCTTTCACCGGCGTGGCGAACCAGCGGTCGACGGAGACGCGCAGCAGGTCGGTGGCGATCACGAAAAGGATGATCACCGGCAGCAGCGAGGTCGCGACGTAGGTCACGACGAGCTTCGTGCGGAACCGCGAGCCGATGATGCCGCGCTGGCGCTCGAGCACCAGCTTCACGATCCCGCGCAGGATCACGAAGAGGATGCCGATGATCAGCAGCAGGTTGATGTTCAGCAGCACGAACAGCAGCAACCGGTTGCTGAGCGCCTCGGGCGTCAGCTCCTTGGCCTGCTGGATCGCGTAGTAGACGAGGCTCGTCGCCGCGAGGATCACCAGCGGCACGGAGATGATGAACCGCGGGTCCTTGCGATAGCGGAGGACGAGCTCGCGGAGACTCACGGCACGCTCCCGGCCGGCTTCACCCGCGTCTCGCGCCAGCGCGTCGACACTTCCCAGGGAATGACGTACATCAGCCAGCCGCGCATCAGATCGGCCTTCACCCGCACTTTCAATTTGTGCGGCTTGCGCTTGCCGATCTCGAAGAGGTCCGGCTCTTCGATCGCCGTCATCCGGCGCACGAGCGCCGCGAGATCGGTGAAGGTCTCGGAGCGGACCAGATGCTTGTCGCGGCGGTAGTTCAGCAGGTACTCGCGGGTGAGCGAGTTGAACGTGCAGATGACTTCGACCCGGGAGCTGTCGACGCCCGAGTCGAACCAGTTCGGCCGGTCGCGAAAGATCTCCACGACGTAGGTGAAACTGGTGGGCAGTCCGCTCTGGAGCGCCTGGACCAGCTCGCCGTTCTTGAACGCGCCTTCGAGGGTGAACCAGACCGAAACCTTCCCGCTCGCTTCAGTCGCTCCGAGATTCCTGATCTCAGGGTTCGGCGGTTTCTCCGCCATCGCTGGAAACGCCAGCAATAGAGAGAGGATGAGCGGGAGCCGCGACACGGTGTGGCTTTTTTACCACAGTGGCGGGTGAAACGGCGATTTCAGGCGAAGGAAGTCTCGATGCCCTGCCCGAACGCGATCCCTGCCTCTTCCCGCTGCGTCGCCGTCGCGCGGAGCAGCTTGGCCACGAACGCCGAGTGCATGGCGTGGCCGGCGCGATGGGCGGTGATCTCGCCGGCGATCGGCGCGCCAACCAGGGCCAGATCGCCGATCAGGTCGAGGATCTTGTGACGGACGAATTCGTCCTTGAAGCGCAGAGGACCGTTCATCACGCCGCGGTCGTCGAGGACGATCGCGTTCTCGACCGATCCGCCGCGGGCCAGGCCGGCCGCGCGGAGCTTCTCGACGTCGCGCATGAAGCCGAAGGTGCGGGCCGGGGCGATCTTTTTGAGGAAGTTGTCGTGGCCGAAATCGAACTGCATCGACTGCCGGCCGATGACCGGATGATCGAAATCGATGCGGTATTTGATGATCAGACGGTTGGAGGGAACGATGCGGATGCTCTTTTCGCCTTCGATAATCTCGACCGGCTCGCGAAGACGCAGGACGGGGATCTCGGTGCCGAGGTCGCGGACGCCGGCGGCGTCGATGAGGTGCATGAAGGGAAGGGCGCTGCCGTCGATGATCGGGACTTCCGGGCCATCGATGCGGATGTCGACGTCGGTGATGCCGCAGGCCATGATCGCGGCGAGTAGATGCTCGACCGTGCCGACCTGCACGTCGTCTTTGCCGACGGTGGTGGCGTGATCGAGGGCGGTCGTCGACGCCTGCAGCGCCGGGATGCGCAGACCGTCGAGGTCCGCGCGGACGAAGGTGATGCCGGTGCCCGCGGGAACGGGGTGAAGCTCGACGGTGGTGTAGATGCCTGAATGGAGACCGATGCCGGTGATGCTGACGTCGGTGTTGATGGTTCTGCGTTGAACGAACATGCGGTCAGGCGTAGAGCGAGGCCAGTGCCACGGAGACCTCTTGACCGCGAATCACACCTAAGCCTCGCACTTGCCGCGTTTAAGTGATTCCGAGCGACGCGCTGGAAGCATCACTTCTGTCGCCTCTCCAGGTCACGACTGTGGTTGGGGAACCACAGTGCGAGTCGTTAGTGATTAGTCGTTAGTGATTAGTAGACCGAAACCGGAGCCTGTGCCTCGGTTCTACTAACGACTAATCACTAACGACTAACGACTGCCTTTCATCGCCTGCGCGGCCTCGCGATCGGCCTCGCGAGTGCGCTCGGTCTCGCGCTTGTCGTACTGCTTCTTCCCGCGAACGATGGCGACCTCGGTCTTGACCCGGCTGCCCTTGAAGTAGAGACGCAGGGGAACGACGCTCAGCCCCTTCTCGACGGTCTGCACGCGCAGCTTCTCGATCTCGTTCTTGTGCAGGAGCAGCTTCCGGAGCCGCTCCGGCTCGTGATTCTGGAGATTGCCGTGCGAGTAGGGAGAGATGTGCGCCCCGAAGAGGAAGGCCTCGCCGTCCTTGAAGATCACGTAGGCGTCCTTCAGGTTGGCTTTCCCGTCACGCAGGGCCTTGACCTCGGTCCCGGTGAGCATGAGCCCGGCCTCGAACTTCTGCACGATGAAGTAGTCGTGCAGCGCTTTCTTGTTCGAAGCAATGAGTTTCTCGCCCGAATCGGGCTTGGCGGCCATGGGCGGGCGATTCTAGTCGATGTACTCGATGCGGGCGGCGTGGCCGGAGGAGTTGGCGAGGCGGCGGTCGCGGGTGAGGAGGGGGATCTGGAGCCGCTCGGCAAGCGCCACGTAGCTTGCGTCGTAGGCAGTGACGTTCTTGCGCAACTCCCAGATGCGATTGAGGAGCAGGACGTGACTGAAACGCTCAATGTGAAACGACGCGTAGATTGCCACGGCCTCGCGCAGATCCGCTTCGCTTGCTCGCGCTTGCACCGCAGAGTTCCGAAGACTGTGTAATACCTCGAGGTCGATCAGGTGGGGCGCGACGGCCTCTCCACTCACGAGTACACCGAGGAGTTCACGGGTGCCGAGACCGAGCAACGCGTGGATCACGGCCGACGAATCAACGACGACCGACATCCTTCAGCCAACTCTCCATCTCCGTTTCGCGCTCCTCGCGGCCTTGTCGAATCAACTCCGCCGCGTCAAGACCGGCAAACAGCGGCGCACGCCGCGCCATCCGCTCGATCAACTCTTTCTTGGTGAAACGCGGCCTCGTCTTTTCCCACTCCTGGTACAGGTAGTCCGGAAGCGACAACCCTGCCTCGGCAGCGCGCGCCTTGAGGGTCTCGTATGTTTCCTGCCGCTCGTTCGCGATCGGAGCGATCTTGCTGCTCATGACGCATACGTTGAACCTCCCGCACCGCGCTGTCAAATCCCCTTCTGCTATCATCCGCGCCCGATTTTCTTCTGTAGAGGAGCTTCCCCCTCATGACTAAAAAGAACATCGTGCACGTGGTCGGCACGGGCACTATCGGTGAGCCTCTGATCGGGCTCTTCACCGACTTCAAGGACAAGTGGGACATCGACGAGGTCACGTTCCACAAGCGCACGCCGGCCGCCACGGATCGCGCGATGGTCGAGCATCTGATCAACCGCGGGGGCAAGCTCGTCGCGGATGAAGGGGCGCGCGACGAGTTCGCGCGGCTCGGTCATCGGGTCGCATTCACGACCGAAGAGGCGTTGGAGCGGGCCACGGTCGTCGTCGATTGCACGCCGGCCGGCCTCGACAACAAGGCCAAGTACTACGACCACATCAAAGGGCCGAAGGGCTACCTGGCCCAGGGCTCGGAGTTCGGCTTCGGCAAGCCGTACGCGCGCGGCATCAACGACGAAGTGCAGAACCCCGACGACCGGTTTGTGCAGATCGTCTCCTGCAACACCCACAACATCTCCGTGCTCCTCAAGACCCTGGCCTCGGTCGACGGCAAGATCAGCCTCGTCGCCGGCCGTTTCGTCTGCATGCGCCGGGCGAATGACGTCAGCGACACGAAGTCGTACATCGCCGCACCGGAAGCAGGGAAGCACGACGATCCCGAATTCGGCACGCACCACGCCCGCGACGCCTACCACGTCTTCCAGACCCTCGGCGAAAAGCTCAATCTGTTCTCGTCGGCGATCAAGCTCCCGACGCAGTACATGCACACCCTCTGGTTCGATCTCGAGCTGAAGCACGACACGACCCTCGAAGAGACCAAAGCCGCGCTGCGCAACAATCCGCGCGTGGCCTGCACGGCCAAGCGGGCCGTGAACCAGATCTTCTCCTTCGGCCGCGATCACGGCTATTTCGGCCGAATCCTTTCCCAGACCGTCGTGCCGATGTCGACGATCAGCGTGCCGTCGCCGCGCAAGATCGTCGGCTTCTGCTACACCCCGCAGGACGGCAACTCGCTGCTCTCGTCGATCGCGGCGACGCTGCGTTACCTCGACGCTTCGAAGCTCGACGAGCGCCTCGACGTGCTGCGTCCCTACATTTTCCGGGAGATCTAGCCGTTGCCCGCGGTCAGGGCCGACATCGCGCGCCGCGTCATCGTGTATGTCGCGGCGCTCGTCTTTGCGGCGGCGTTGATCAAGCGCTTCCACTGGCTGGGCGGTCCGTACTTCGACTTTTTTCCGGAGACGATTCAGGATCACGTCTGGCCGGCGCGCTTTTTCAGCGCCGATGCGATCGTGCTGAGCCGCCGCGCCGAGCCGCTCCTTCCCCGTGGCGCGACGGTGACGATCCTCGCGCCCTCGGAAGCGCCGGATTACGACCAAACCCACTGGCTCACCGGCCTGGGCATGCTGCCGCGCAATCACCTCATGCCCCAGAAAATGACAGGACCGCCGGAGTCGCTGCCGCAGTACGTCATCGCCATCCGTGACGAGTTCCCGCATCCGCACTACAAGCTCCACACGCGCTTCCCGGAAGGGTTTCTCTACGTGCGCACGCCATGACCGACCTTCTCGGACTCCTGGCCTGGCTGCTCCTTCCGGCGATCGGAATCGCCATCTGGCGCGTGAGCTTCATCCGCTCGATGCCGCTGGCGGCGCGATTGGCCGTGTCGACAGCCGCGGGAGCATTGATCGTCGCGCTGACGATGGCCGCGATGTCGCTCATCGGCATCGAATGGAGCCGGACGACGATCGGCATCGTCATGATTCTCTTCATCGCCGGCGGCAGCTACGTTGCCTGCGGCGATCCGGCGCCGTTCGGAAAACACGTAGCCGTCCGCGCGGATCGCGTCGCGCTCGGCGGCGTCGCCGCGAGCGCGTTGCTCACGCTGTACGGCACCATCACCGCCCGCGAGAGCTGCGGCGATCTGCCGTTCACCTGGGGTCCGAAAGCGATCCGCTGGTTCCGCGCGGGCGGCATCGACCCCGGCGTCCTGCGCACCTGGCCGCAACTGACCGTCGACTACCCGCCGCTGCACACGCTGCTGCTGGCATTCACGAACACCGTGGCCTCGCATTTCCCCTGGTGGGCGGTCGTGCTCGCGTCGCCGCTCTTTTTCATCGCCACGATGGCCATCATCCGATCCTTCAGCGGCGACGACCTCGGGACGCTGCTCGTCGCGGCGACGCTGGCCTGGACCTTCTCCCATGCCTACCCCGCCGGATGCGCCGAACCGCCGCTGCTTCTTTTCGAGGCGATGACCATCGCCGCACTTACGTTCCTCGACGACCCCCGCGCGCAGACAATGCTCGCCTCACTCGGCGCGGCCTGCGCGGTCTTCACGAAGCTCGAGGGAACCACATTCGCCATCGCCGTGGTCATCACAGTCCTCGTCGTGCAACGGAACTGGCGGCGCGCGGCAATCATCGCGGCCCCGGCCGCGGCTTTGTTCGGCGCGTGGATGGGATTCGTCTTCTGGAACGACCTCCTCTACATGTACGGCGGTGCGCGCCTGCCGATTCACTGGGCGGCGCTACCGGTCGTCCTGAAGACGCTCACGAAGGTCGCCCGCTACGAGCTGCTCTGGTTGCCGTGGATCGTTCCCGTGGTCCTGATCGCCCTCGGCAACGCCCGCCGCGCGCTCGTTCCCCTCTCCATCTGCTTCCTCACCCTCGGCGCCACGGTCTACTTCTACATCCACTATCCGGACCCCGTCTGGTGGATCGAAAGCTCCTCGCCGCGCGTCCTTTTGACGCCTCTGCTCGCGCTTCTGATCGCGGCGGTGGCTTCGTGGCGCAAGCCCGCAATTTGAGCTAGAGTCGCCCGCCATGGCGTGGTTCCGGAAAGAGAAGAAGCCGAAGGAAGCGGTCGAGAAGCAGACCGCCATCCCCGAAGGCCTGTGGGTCAAGTGCGATGAGTGCAAGGAGATCGTCTACCGCAAGGAAGTGGAGGCGAACTTCAACACCTGCCCGAAGTGCAGCTATCACTTCCGGCTCTCGGCGCGCGAGCGCTTCGAGATGCTCTTCGACGACAACAAGTACAAGGAATTCGCGACCGAGATCCGCTCCGGCGACCCCCTCGGATTCCGCGACACGAAGCGCTACGCCGACCGCCTGAAGGTCTACCAGCAGCGCGTGGGAGGCGGCGACGCCGTCCTCTGCGCCGAGGGGAAGGTCGAGAACATCCCGGTCGTGATCTGCGCAATGGAGTACGCGTTCATGGGCGGGTCGATGGGCTCGGTGGTCGGCGAGAAGATCACCATCGCCATCGAGCGCGCCCTCGACAAGAAAGAGCCGGTGATCATCGTCTCCTGCTCGGGCGGCGCGCGCATGCAGGAAGGCATTCTCTCGCTGATGCAGATGGCGAAGATTTCCGCGGCCCTGGCCCGGCTCGCCGATGCCGGCCTGCCCTACATCTCCGTTCTCACCGACCCCACGACAGGCGGCGTGACGGCTTCCTACGCCATGCTCGGCGATCTCAACATCGCCGAGCCGAAGGCGCTGATCGGCTTCGCCGGCCCGCGCGTGATCGAGCAGACCATCCGCCAGACTCTGCCCGAGGGGTTTCAGACCAGCGAGTTCCTCGTCGAGCATGGGATGGTCGACCTGATCACGCCGCGCGGCGAGATGAAGCCGGCCATCGGGCGGTTCCTCCGCTTTTTCCGCGGACAGTGAGGCCGCTGGACTGGCTCGACTCACTGCAAGGCAGCGGCATCCGTCCCGGCCTCGGCCGGATGCGCGTGCTCCTGAAATGCCTCGGCAATCCCCACAAAAAGTATCCGTCGGTCATCGTCGCCGGGACCAACGGCAAGGGATCGGTTTCGGCGATGCTCACCTCGATCTTCAACGAGGCGGGAATCCGGACCGCGCACTACACCTCGCCGCATCTCGTCGACATCCGCGAACGCTGGACGATCGGCGGCGAGATGATCGATGCGTCGCTGCTCGACGAGTGCATCGAGGAACTGCGCGCCGCGAGCCGGAGATCCTGCCCACGTACTTTGAAGCGCTGACGCTGCTCGCGTTTCTCGCGTTCGCCGGGAGATGCGAGATGGCCGTACTCGAAGTGGGAATGGGAGGGCGCCTGGACGCGACGAATGTCGTGCGGCCGCTCGCCTCGGTCATCACCCCCGTCGCTTTCGATCACATGGAGTACCTCGGCGACACGATCCGGAAGATCGCCGCGGAAAAAGCCGGCGTCATTCATCGCGGGGCGATCGTGCTCACCTCCAGCGACGATCCGGAAGTACTCGCCGTTATCCGCAAACGGGCGGAGAAATTCGGCAATCCCTTCATTCATGTGACCGAAGAACACTCCACGCCGCTCGAAGGCGCGTTTCAGCGGCGCAATGCGGGGCTCGCGGTGCGCGCCGCGCGGGAGCTGAAGATCGCCGAGGATGCGATTCAGCGCGGGATCGCGAACACACGCTGGCGCGGACGGCTCGAGCGGACGGATGTGATGGACAAGACCATCTGGATCGACGGCGGCCACAACGCGCATGCCGCGCTTGCGATCGCGCCGTTCATCGAATCCAGCGTTCCGAGACCGCGGACGCTCGTCTTCGGGATCATGAGCGACAAGGACGTCGACGCGGTGAAGGAGACGCTCTTTCCGCTCTTCGACCGCATCATCACCACCGAGCCCTATCCGCCGCGCTCGATGCCCGCGGAGGAGCTCGGCGGGATTCCCATTTCCCAACCGGACCAGGCCTTCCAGGCCGCGCTCGATTCGCCGGAGCCTTCCATCGTCGTCGCCGGATCGCTTTACCTCGCGGGCGCCGCGCTTGCCTTTTTCGATAAGATCCGCGACCTATGACGCAGGCTGCAACCGGACGAGACTTTCTTCACCGCGAGATGTCCGCCGTCGATCCCGAGATCGCCGACGCCATCGCGCTCGAAACGACGCGACAGAACGACACCCTCGAGCTGATCGCCTCCGAAAACCACGTGTCCCACGCCGTGCTCACGGCCATGGGCTCGGTCTTCACGAACAAGTACGCGGAAGGCTATCCGGGCAAGCGCTACTACGGCGGCTGCGGCCCGACGGACATCGTCGAGAACATCGCCATCGCCCGCGCGAAGGAGCTCTTCGGCGCGGAGCACGCGAACGTGCAGCCGCACTCCGGATCGCAAGCCAATCAGTCGGTCTACTTCGCCATGCTCAAGCCCGGCGACACGATCATGGGCATGGACCTCTCGCACGGCGGCCATCTCACCCACGGCCACCCGCTCTCGTACAGCGGCCGCGATTTCAAAGTCGTCGCGTACGGCGTGCGCAAGGACGATGAGCTGATCGATTACGACGAAATGGAGCGGATCGCCGAGGAGAACAAGCCGCGGATGATCATCTGCGGGGCTTCGGCGTACTCGCGGGTCATCGACTTCAAGCGCATCCGCGAGATCGCGGACAAAGTCGGCGCGCTGATGATGGCCGACATCGCCCACATCGCGGGGCTGGTCGTCACCGGCCACCATCCTTCGCCCGTTCCGTACGCGGACTTCGTCACCACGACCACGCACAAGACCTTGCGCGGACCGCGCGCCGGGCTGGTGCTCTGCAAGGAAAAGCACGCCAAGGACCTCGATCGCGCGCTGTTCCCCGGCATTCAGGGCGGCCCGCTCGTGCACATCGTCGCGGCCAAAGCGATCGCCTTCAAGGAAGCGCTCTCGCCCGAGTTCAAGGAGTACCAGGGGCAGATCATCAAGAACGCGAAGGTCCTTTCCGACGGCGTCGCGGCGGGCGGATTCCGCATCGTCTCCGGCGGCACCGACAACCATCTGTTCATGACCGACGTCTTCGTCAAAGGCATCACCGGCAAAGACGGACAAAACATCCTCGAGGCGGCCAACATCACCGTGAACAAAAACACCATCCCCTTCGATCAGAACAAACCAATGGTCGCGTCGGGCCTGCGCATCGGCTCCCCCGCGGTCACCACGCGCGGCATGCGCGAGGCCGAGATGAAAACCATCGCCAACCTCATCGCCCGCGTCCTCGACGCGAAAGGCGACGCCGTCGTGACCGCGCAGGTGAAGAAGGAAGTGAAAGAGTTGTGTGACCGGTTCCCGATTTACTGAGCCGTGAAACGCTTCCCCTACTATCCGATCTACATCGACATCGAAGACCGCGACGTCGTGATCATCGGCGGCGGCAACGTCTGCGCGCGCAAGGCCGAGACGATGATGAAGTACGGCGCGCGGGTCACGATCGTGTCGCCTGAATTCACCGACGAGATCGAGGGCTGGGCGCGCGACGGTCAGCTCGCTCTCAAACGAAAGACGTACGACGAGAGCGACCTTGAAGGCGCGGTGCTGGTCATCGCTTCGACCGACCATCAGAGCGTGAACGAGCAGGTCGCCGCCGACTGCCGCCGCCGCAAGATCCCGGTGAACGTCGTCGACGTCACGCCGCTCTGCGAGTTCATCGTCCCGGCCATCATCGAAAAGGGCTCCATCCAGATCGCCATCTCCACCGGCGGCAAGTCGCCGGCGATCGCCCGGACTCTGAAGGAAGACCTGCAGCGCTCGATCGGTCCCGAGTACGCGGAGATCAACGACGTCCTGGCCACGCTCCGCGACGGCGCTAAGGCCGTTCTGCCGACGGACGTCGATCGCAAACGCTTCTTCGACGGGATCATCGCCCGGGGCGTGCTGGAAATGCTTCGCGAAGGGCGGCGGGAAGAAGCGTACGAGACGATCGCCGCGGCCTGCCGCGAGGCAGGAGTAGCCCTGAGCGACGCCGTGCGCAAAGCCGTCCCATAGAATCCGCCGATGAGAACGCGGGCGATCGTTCGCGAGAAGCCGTTCTGGCTTCTCGCCGGCATCTCATTGGTGCTGTTCTGGCGGCCGCTGACGACGGAGACGCTCTTCTTTCGCGATCTCTACCATCTCTACATCCCCAAGAAGCTTCACCTCGCGGCGTCCCTGCGGGATGGCGTGTTCCCGCTCTGGGATGTTCTGGCCCATGGCGGTCAGCCGTTCTTCGCGTCTCCGCAGACCGGGGTGATGTTCCCACTGAACATTTTCCTGTTCCTGCCTGACCCTCTTCACGGCTTCAACGTCATGCTCGTGATGCTGAGCGCCGGCTGCGCCCTCGCGGCTTACTGGCTCGCGCGCGTGCTCAACCTCGGTCCGCTGCCGGCTTTCGTCGCCGGAGCGATTTACGGCTTCAGCGGCGCTTCTCTGTCGAGCCTGAACCTGCCGATTCTGCTGATCGGGTTGCCATGGATTCCGCTCACTCTCGGCTTGACGTATCGGGCAGCAGCCGAGCGTCGATCGATCTTTCCAGCGGTCTTCTGTGCGGCAATGCCGCTCCTCGGCGGATCCGCGGAAGTGGCCGGCATCCTCTTTCTGGTCGTGCTGGTTACCGTTCTGGCGATGGCCCCATCGCGACGGACGATCGTGTTGTTGATCGTCCTGGGTGCGGGCGCGGTGGGACTGACCCTCGTCCAGACCGTGCCGATCCTGACCACGATTGCCCAGTCGTCGCGGAGCGTCCGACGCAGCTACGAGAGTTTCACGTCCTGGTCGGTCCACCCGCGCCGGCTGCCGGAGCTCATCGTGCCGCGCTACCTCGGCGATACGGACTCGATGGTCGAAAACCGTTATTGGGGCCGGCCCCTCGAGACGGGCGGCTTCCCGTACATCCTCAGCATCTATTTCGGCCTGCCTGTGCTGATTCTCGCCGTCGCCGGGGTGGCAGGCGTCGATGCGGGAGATCGCATTCCGCGAAGAACGCTCGCGGCGTTGGCCGGCGTCGCAATGGTCCTCACGTTGGGACGATACCTTCCCGGTTTCTCGCTCATCCACGAGCACGTGCCGTTGGTGACGACGTTCCGGTACCCGGTCAAAGCGATTTTTGCCGTTCTCCTTCCGGTCTCGCTGCTGGCCGCACGCGGTGCTCAGGTTCTGGCGATCTCGCGGCGCGGCCGGGTCATCGCCGGGATCGCGGCTCTGAGCGTCGCCTGCGTGTCGGGAGTCGTGGCGATCTTCGCCTACCGCAGCTCTACCGCCACGCTGGAGCAGTTCTTCGGGTTCGAAGCGCTTCCCGGCAGCGCGAGCTCCTCGATTGCGACCTCATTCCTACACACGGCGGTGACGGCCGGAGTGTTCGCGCTGATCTGTGCCGTGCCTCGCCTTCCCCTGATGACGATGCTGGCAGCGTTGGTCGCCGTGGACGTCACGGCTGCGGGCTTTCACCTCAATCCATCGGCACCCCGGTCGATCTTCGACGCTCCGCCGATCGCGGCGACGGTCCATCGGGCGCGCGATGGCGGCCGGTTTTATGCCGCGCAGCGACAGACGATCGTTCGCGCCCCGAGCGATGACCTCATGTGGCTGGCGCGGTGGCAGGTCGCCACGCTCGATGGCTACGACGCGGCCCTGTTTGGCATCCCGGTCATCTTTCACGAAGACTACGACGGTCTGGCGCCGGCGCGGATGGCAAGGATGAGCCGCATCATCGAGGGCATTCCGTGGGACCGGCGGAAAGTGCTCCTCGACCGTGGAAACGTGCGCGTGTTCACTTCGCCCACGCCGGTGCCCTGGAGCGCCCACGCCCTCCTGTCGAAACTTTCGACCGGGGACCAGACGATCTTCCTGTATGCGAATCCCTCCGCCGTGCCGGGGAGGTTCGCCGGGGCCGTGGAAGTCGCGGGCAGCGATACGGAGGCGCTGCAGAAGCTGCTCAATGATCCCGATCCGACGAGAGTGATCCTCGAATCGGCGCCGGCGCATACCCCGGGAAAGTGCGGTGCAGCGCCGATTCGCGTGCTCTCACAATCCGCCGGACGGGTGATGTACGCCGTGGACGCCCCTTGCGACGGCTATGTGGTTTTCTCCGAGAACCATTACCCGGGATGGAAGGCGCGTATCGACTCCGTTTCGGCCGAGATCGTTCCGGCCGATTACGGTTTCAGCGCCGTGGCTGTCCGGCGGGGGCGCCATCGAATCGAACGGCGTTACGTTCCGCCGGGCCTGGCCGCGGGGAGCGCGGCAAGTCTGGCCACGCTGTTCCTGCTCGGGCTTTTCGAGATCGGGGATCGACGTCGCCGGAAGAGCGGTCCCGGAGAGCCTGCACCGTCGCCCTGAGCCCGAGATTGGCGCATGTTATCCTCGCGCGCCCGCATGCCCCTGCACGAGAAAAAAGTCATCGCTGTCCTTCCCGCCTACAACGCCGAGCGGACGCTCCAGGCGACGTACGACGACATTCCGAAGGACTGGGTGGACGAGATCCTGCTGGTCGACGACTGCTCGCGCGACCGCACCGTCGAGCTCTCCCGCCAGCTCGGCCTGAAAACGGTCGTCCATCAGAAGAACCGCGGCTACGGCGGCAATCAGAAGACCTGCTACAACACGGCGATGTACGAGATGGGCGGCGAGATCATGGTCATGGTCCATCCCGACCATCAGTACGACCCGACCATCATCCCGGAGCTGGTCAAGCCGCTCCTTCGCGGTGAGGCCGAGGCCGTGTTCGGCTCACGCATGCTTGGCGGCCGGCCGATCGAAGGGGGCATGCCGAAGTGGAAGTACTTCGCGAACCTCTTCCTGACCATGGTCGAGAACGCGACGTTCTACGTCTACCTCTCCGAATACCACTCCGGCTTCCGCGCGTATTCGAAGCGCTACCTGGAGACCGTCAACTTCGACGCGAACTCGGATGACTTCGTGTTCGACACGGAGATCATCGCCCAGGGCGTGGCCAAGGGGATGCGCATCCGCGAGGTGCCGATCCAGACCCGCTACTTCGACGAGGCCTCGCAGGTCGGCTTCATCAAAGGCTGCCGGTACGGGCTGTCCATCCTGAAGACGATGTTCTTCTACAAGCTGCACAAGAAACGGATCTACTCGCATCCGATCTTTCGCGACCGCGTCGCGGCGCCGGCCACGGCCACCGCATAGGCACCTGTGAGCGAAACGCGCCGTCACGACACGATCGCCGTCGCGATCCTCGCGCTTCTGGCCACGGTGCTCTTCATCGACGTTCTGATCGGCACGCAGAACTTCTACATGCGCGATCTGACGCGCTACTACTACCCGACCAAACAGATCCTTCGGGAGATCGTGCAGAACGGCGAGTTCCCTTACTGGAACCGCTACTTCTCGGCCGGCCAGCCCATCGCCGCGAATCCCGAGCATGAAGTCTTCTACCCCTTCACCTGGCTGATCCTCCTCCCCAGCTACGACCTCGGCTACCGCCTGCACATCCTCGTGCACATCTACATCGGCCTCCTGGGCATGTACGCGATGCTGCGATCGATGGAGCTGCGCGCGAGCGCGGCCTTCTTCGGCGCCTTCGCGTTCGGTCTGGGCGGGCTTTATCTGTCGTACATCAACCTGCTGCCGATTCTCTTCTGCGCGGCCTGGCTGCCGCTCACCTGTCTCTACGTGCGCAAGTTCATGCTCACGCCGAGTCTGCGGGCCTTTTCACTGGCTTCGTTGTTTCTGGGGATGCAGTTCCTCGTCGGCGAGCCGACGACGGTGATGCAGACCGGCTTTCTGATCGGCATGTACGCGCTGTACCGCGGGTGGTACGCGGCGCGGGATGCGGAAGGGTCCGCGACGTCGGCGGTGCCGGAAATGCTGTCGCGCGTTGCGATGATCGCTCTCATCTCCATCGCCGCGATCGCGATTGGCGCGGCACAGATGATCTCGGCGGTCGATCACGTCGGCGATTCCGCGCGCTCGCGCGTTTTCGACTACAGCCTCGTCAAGGCGTGGAGCATGCCCTGGGCAAAGTTCGCGGAGCTCATCTACCCGAACTTCCTCGGCCACATCGCCATCGACAGAGTGATGTGGTACTGGGCGGGCGGTCTGTATCCGGGAATGGGCTCGCCATTCCTTTTCAACATCTACATCGGCCTGCTCGTCTTCTCCCTGGCCATGGCCGGCTTCTTCGTCCGTCCACGCGGCGGGCGGTTCGTGCTCATCCTCTGCGTCTTCTCGCTGCTGATGGCGCTCGGCGGCCACACGCCCTTTCTGAAGCTCCTCTACGAAGCGGGGATCGCCACGTCGATCCGCTATCCGGAGAAGTTCGTCCTCATTGCCATCTTCGCGGTGATCGTCTTCGGCTCGCAGATGCTCGATCGCATGCTGCGCGGCGATGAAGAGGTGCGGGATGCGGCGATGGGATTCGTGCTGGCCACGACTGTCGTCGCCGCGGCGATTGCCATCGCCGGATTCACGCCGTACTACGGTGAAGCCTTCTCGAAGATCTGGGGAATCAGCGGTGCGCCCGGCAAGACGATGATCAAGATGTCGCACCACGGGTGGCTGATCGCCATGGCGCGTGGCGCGATTCTCTTCGCTCTGCTCTGGGCCATGCGCAAGATGAAGCCGCAGTGGTGGGTGGCGGCGCTGGCGATTTTCACGGTTGCGGATGTCTTTCCCGTCGTGCATCAACTCAATCCCCGCATGCCGGCGCATTTCTTCACCACCACACCGACCGCAGCGAAGGTGTTTCCCGCGAATCGCGAGCCCTTTCGCGTCTTTCATGAAGCCGACTGGTATGGCCAGGAAGAGATGGCCCGCAAGTATTTCTCGACCGGCGAAGCGGTCTACTGGGTCGTGCGCAATGGTCTGTTTCCGATGACGCCCGTCAACCACGGTCTGCGCATGGTCATCGAGCGCGATTACGACAAGACCGCGCTGATCCCCAGCATCGAATTCACCGATTCGGTCTGGGACGTGAAACGCGCCGGCCGCAGCGACTGGTGGGAGCCGTTCGTGGCCATGTCGAACGCCTGGTACCGCGCCGTTTACCGGCCGTTCGCCGAGGAGAAGAAGCGGGTGAAGGGGAACCTCAAGGCGGCGCAGGCGATGGACTTCGTCGAGCTCGAGCACCATCCGCGTTATTACTTCGCCGATCAGATCGTGACCATCCGCGATCGCAAGGACTTCGTGAAGAAGCTCGTCGACAACAGCTACAGCAAGCGCGTGGCCTTCGTGCGCAACCCCGCGTTCGTTCCCGCGCGCGGCAAAGTGCTCGGATATCGCGAGACCGCGAACACGGCGGTCATCGACGTCGAGAGCTTCGGCAAGGGCTATCTGGTGATGAGCGTGACGCCGCACAAGTACTGGCGGGTCATGATCGACGGCAAGCCCGTCACCCCGCTCGTGACGAACATCGCTTACCAGGGCGTTGTCGTTCCGGCCGGCCGACATCGCGTCGAGATGCGCTACCGGAACACCCTCGCCGCGGGGGGCGCGAAGGTTTCCATCGCCGCCGCGGTTCTGCTCCTCGCCGGCGCGTTTCTGCCGCGCCGCAGACTGCGACGATGATGGACCCGGCCGAAGCCGCCCGGAAGAAGCGACGACACAGAAACGAACGGATCGTCGCCGCGCTGATCGTTCTCGCGACCGCCGGTCTCACGGCCGCAGCCGTGTACTGGCACCGCAGCCAGGAAGACGCGGTTCTGCGCGACGCGAGCTACATCCCCAAGGTCGCGGTCATCACTCCCGAGATCGAATTGCTCCGCGAGTACGTGCGCATCGACACGACCACGCCGCAGGGTGTGGGAGAGGGGGCGCGCTGGCTCACCGCGCAGCTCGCGAGATTCGGCGTGCGCGCGGAGCTCATCGAGTCGACCGATGGACGGCTCAATGTCTACGCGCGCATCAAGGGGCGCGAAGCCGGCGGCGGACTGCTGCTCTTCAATCACATCGACGTCGTGCCGCCCGGTGACGGCTGGAGGAAACCGCCCTTCTCCGCCGAGATCGAGCTGAATCAGATGTATGGGCGCGGCACCCTCGACATGAAGGGAGTGGCCCTCACGCAACTCCTCGCGTTCGGCGCCGTGGCGCGAAGCGGCCGCGTTCCCGAGCAAGACCTCGTGTTTCTCGCGACCGCTGAAGAGGAACAGGGCAGCCGCAACGGACTGCGCTGGCTGCTCGAGCACCGCCCCGACATCATCGAAGGCATTCAGTACGGCATCACCGAAGGCGGATTGACCGAGGTGATGACCGAGAAGATGACCTACTTCGGCATCGAGGTCGGCGGCAAGCAACTGGTGGAACTGACCCTTGCCGCCGGCGATGAGGAATCGCTGCGGCAGGCGCGCTTCGTCCTCCAGCGCTACGTCGTGCGCCGCGAGCCCGATCGCGTGCTTCCCGAAGTCCGCCAGCACTTTCGAGACATCGCGCCGACCCGGGTCAGCGCCGGTCCCTATCTCGCCGACATCGACCGCACCATTGCCCAGGGCGATTACTGGCGTCTTCCGTACAGCTACCGCGAGTTCGTCTCGGACTCTCTCTGGCTCAAGGCACCCGCCAAAGGAGACCGCGACTGGAGGATGTTCGTCCGGATGGTCAACCTGCCGGATGCCGATCCTGATGCGCGCATCGAATGGCTGCGAGGACAGGTCGCGAAGTTCGGTGTGACCATCGCCGAGGTCCACGAAAAGCAGGGGCCGGTGCCGATGTCCAGCAGCGACACACCGCTCTTCCGGATCCTGGCCGCCGAGGCCCGGCGGCGGTACGGAGTGGACGCGGGCGTTCAGATCCTCTTCCGGTCGCAGTCTGATTCCAGGTTTCTCAGGCCGCTGGGGATCACCTGCTACGGCGTCTCCCCGTTCGCGGTCGATTACTTTCAGTCGCTCTCCATCCACGGCCGTGACGAGCGCATCCGTCTGGACTGGTTCGGTCAGGGCGTCGAATACATGAACCGGGTGGTGCAGGCCTGGGCGCTTCCCGCTCGGCGGTGACAGTATTTGTCACGCGCTTCCGACACAAAACGTCAGAAAGATGTTACGACGGCCGGGCCTCGGCCGCTAAGTCAAACGTACCCAATGAGATGACATTCGCCAGCTCCTGGCAGTTCGATTGCGATTAGGGGAAGGCTTGAAGGAGGATCAATGAACAGGAAACAGAAAGGTTTTACCCTGATCGAGCTGCTGATCGTCGTTGCGATCATCGGCATTCTGGCTGCGATCGCCATTCCGAACCTTCTGACCGCGATGCAGCGCTCGCGTCAGAAGCGGACGATGGCCGACATCCGCAGCGTCGCCACGGCGTGGGAAGCGCGCGCCACCGACATGAACACCTACGCGCTTGCAGGTCTCAGCATCCCGGCGTGGGGCACGCCGACCACCTCGGCGCTCGCCGGCGCGCTGTCGCCGACGTACATCAAGTCGATGCCGCGCAACGACGCCTGGGGCACCCAGTTCAGCGTCGGAGCTGACGAAGCCGCCTACGTCATCGCCTCGTACGGCAAGGACACGACCCCGGACGAAGCCACCGGTACGTCCGTCACCCCGGGTGCGACGCAGAAGTTCGATAACGACATCATCTTCTCGAACGGCAGCTTCCTCACCTATCCCGAGGGTGTCCAGAACCAGTAACAGCAGCAACAAACGCCCATTTACTCGACGGGCGGCCTTCATGGAAGGCCGCCCGTTTCGTTTACGCCCGAGAGGGAGCACGTTGATGCAGAGACAACGCGGCTTCACGCTCATCGAACTTCTCATCGTCGTTGCCATCATCGGAATCCTGGCGGCCATCGCCATTCCGAACCTGATGGCGGCGATGAGCCGAGCGCGTCAGAAGCGAACTATGGCCGACATGCGAGCGATGGCCGTTGCCTGGGAGGCACGGGGCGTCGATGAGGGGGATTACGGCCTGGCGGGTCTGACGGTCTGCTGCACGACCCCCATCGCGGCGGAAGATCTCCGCGACGCGCTGACGCCGACCTACAGCAAACTGTTCGTCGAGACGGACGCGTGGAGCACCCCCATCGCGTACACGACCAATGCTGACGGCAGCTCCTACCTCATCACCTCGTACGGCCGCGACCGCAAGGTCGATTCGACGTTCGTCGGCGGCGGGACGCAGAGCTTCGACCGCGACATCATGTACAGCAATGGTTCCTTCGTGCAGTATCCCGAAGGAGTGCAGGCCCCGTAGAGGCAGTGATTAGTGGTTAGTCGTTAGTGGTTAGTAGAACCAGCCGTCCTAACGACTAATCACTAACGACTAGTCACTAACCACTAACGACTGCATCAGCCGCCCTGCTTTTCCCGGTTCACCGCGTTCAGGCTCGCGTAGAGCCGTTCGTGCACGGTGAGCGCATCGCGGTAGATCTGCGGAAACTGCGGCATGTCCTTCGTCGCCACGACCAGGTTCACGCCGTAGAGAAACGCCGCGTTCCCGTCCAGCGTGCGCAGGTTATCCGCCACCAGTACGAAGAATGACTTCCGCCGGTCGACGGGAGTGAGCGAGATGATCGCCGCCATCGCTTCGAGAGGCGGCGGCGTGATCTGCGGCGGATTGATGAAGACGACGTGCGGATACTCCTGCATGTAGTACTCGCGAGCCTGGCGCGCCTCGGCGTGATAGACCGGCAGATAGCCGATGAGCTTGGCCGCCTGACGCAACGCCGCGTCGTCTTTTCCGACGATCAGCGCTTTCTCGCCGAAGTCATTCGCGTGATCGTCATCGTCCGCCGCTCCAGCAGCGCTCTGCGGCTGCGGCGTTTCGACCGGAACGGCCGGCCCGCCCGCTCCCTCCAGGTTGCGCCGGTCGACAGTGACCTTGGCCTTGCACACCGGGCAGGGAAAGGAGACCTCGCGCATGGGCAGCTTGGTCTCGTCGAGCGAGAGCGGCTTCTGGCAACTCGTGCAGTTGATCTTGATCATCGCTACTCCAGCATCGAACATCGATGTCCTGGTCCGGCTCCGGTGCCCCCTCGGGCTCATCGGTCATGCGCAGGGCCAGGTTGGTGGGATTCGTCGCGTACGCCATGGCCGTCTCTTTCGAGATCATCTTCGCGTTCCACATCTTCTCGATCTCGTCGTCGAAGGTCTGCATGCCGTCGACCTGCCCGTCATGCATGGCGTCGGTGAGCGAGCGTCCCTTCCGACTCCCCTTTCATGACGTAGTCGCGCGTGCGCATGGTCGACTTGAGGATCTCCAGCGCGGCCACGCGGCCGCCGCCGATCTTCGGCAGCAGGCGCTGGGAGATGACGTAGCGGAACGACTGCGAGAACCGCGTGCGGATCTGCGGCTCCTGATCTTTCGGGAAGACGCCGACGATGCGGTCGATGGTCTTGGCCGCGTCGATGGTGTGCAGCGTGGAGAGCACGAGGTGGCCCGTCTCCGCCGCTTCCATGGCGATCTCGATCGTCTCCACGTCGCGCATCTCGCCGATGAGGATGACCTTCGGCGCCTGGCGCAGCGCGGCGCGCAGGGCGAGCGAGAAGGTCTTGGTGTCCGCGCCCACCTCGCGCTGGTTCACCGTCGACTTCGCGTGCTGGTGCATGTACTCGACAGGGTCCTCGATGGTGATGATGTGGTAGGCCTGCTCGTGGTTGATCTCGTTGATGATCGCGGCGAGGGTCGTGGACTTGCCCGAGCCGGTGGGGCCGGTGACGAGCACGATCCCGTTCTTCAGCTTGGCGATGTTGTAGATCTCGTGCGGCATCCCCAGCTGCCTCGACGCGTGGGGATGCCCTTCGGGGATGACGCGCAGGACGATCGGCGTACGTGCCGCGCTGCGAGAAGATGTTCACGCGGAAGCGGGTCTTCTGCGGAATCGAGTAGGAAAGGTCGACCGAGCCGTTGCTCATCAGCGTGCGGGTGAGCTCGCGATCGCCGCGCAGCATGTGCATGGCGATGATCTCGGTCTGGAACGGCGTGAGCCGCGGCAGGCCGGGAAAGTTCACCGGCACCAGCTGGCCGTCCACTTCGACCTGCGGCGGCGCGCCCGACCGAGAAGTTGAGGTCGGATACCCGGTCGGAGATCTTCAGCATCGCCTCGAGAATGGCGTCGAGATTGAAATTTTTCATGGCGGGAAGCCTCGGCGGAGCATTGTAACGGGTAGGCGGTTGGCGGTAGGCAGTAGGCGGTGGATAGAATCGCGGCGTTGTCAGACTCCCGCCTACCGCCTGCCGCCTACCGCCCACCGATCCTCGCCATCGATCTCGGCGCGCGGCGCATCGGCATCGCCATCAGCGATTCCGGAGTCGTGGCCACACCTCATTCCGTCATGCGAAACGAAGGCGACGTCGTCGCGAAGCTGGCCAATCTGGGCAATGAGATCGGCGCCCAGACCTACGTCGTCGGAATCCCACGGCAGGGTCACGTTGCGAAGAGCGAACAGAAGTACCGCGACTTCGCCGAGGCCCTGCGGCAGAAAACCTGCAAACCGGTCGTGCTCTGGGACGAATCCCTCTCCACCGTCGAAGCTTCGGATAGGCTGCGCGCTTCCGGCCGCAGCCGGCGGGACGCCCAAAAAGACATCGACATGCACGCTGCCGCAGTGATCCTTCAGTCCTATCTCGACGACGCCTCTTCGCGGAGGCCGTCATAGCCCGCGCGCGCGGCGGTTGCCGGAAGGTCATGCGGTCGCTGATGACCATCGGCGTCTTCGGCGTGCTCCTGGCCATCGGCGCGGGCTTCTTCTTCTGGCGCGCGGTCAGCACGCCGTACAAGGGCTACTCCGAACCGGCGAAACGCGTGGAAGTGCGCCGCGGCCAGCGCACGTCGACCATCCTTCAGAACCTGCAGAAGGAAGGGCTGTTTCGCGACCAGTGGATTCCGCTGGTGTACATGAAACTGCTGCGCAGAAACGACTCGATCAAAGCGGGCGTCTACGAGTTCGACAAAGCGCTGTCGCCCGTCGACGTGATCGACAAGCTCGTTCGCGGCGACGTGATCCTCAAGTCGATCACCATCCGCGAAGGGCTCGATCGTTTTGCCATCGCGAAGATCTTCGCAGCCGAAGGTCTCGGCACCGAGGAGCAGTGGAAACAGGTCACCAGCGAGGCCGATCTGATTCGCGACATCGCACCGGAAGCGCAATCGCTCGAGGGTTACCTTTTCCCCGACACTTACAAATTCGATCCCGGCACGTCCGCGGCGACGATCGCAAAGGCGATGGTCGCGAACTTCCGGAAGAACTGGGGAAACGAGATCGCCCTCATCGCCACCGGTCTCGATCCGCATCAGACGGTGACTCTCGCTTCGATCGTGGAAACTGAAGCTCGGTTGCCGCAGGAGCGGCCGATCGTGGCGTCGGTCTACTTCAACCGCATCCAGAAGCGCATGCTCCTCGGTGCCGATCCGACCGTCATCTACGCGCTCAAGCTCGAAGGCCGCTGGAACGGCAACATCACCAAAGCGGACCTGCAGATCGCGTCGCCCTACAACACGTACCGCACTCCCGGCCTCCCTCCCGGTCCGATCGCGAATCCCGGCCTCGCGTCACTTCGGGCCGCGGCGGCTCCGTCGGCGACGCCCTACCTCTATTTCGTTGCCCGGAACGATGGATCGCACGTCTTCTCGACCAATAACGCCGAGCACAATCGGAATGTCGAGAAGTACCAGCGGCAGTACTTCCGGGACAAGAGGCGGGCCCAGCAGCAGGGGAAATAAGTTCGCGGACAATTCCGTCACAGTTTGGTATCCTCTCCACTCTCCAGCAAATAACTTTGGGGGTCCATCTATGGCGACGCGCAACAAGCCGTACGACTCGTTCGGTCCGTACATTCTTTTCAAGAAGCTCGAATCGGACTCGCTGGGCGATCTCTGGCGGGCAGCACGGTTCGACAGCGGACAGATCGGACCTCCCCTGGCGGTGCGAAGGCTTTCCGGCGGCAACCGTGAGGCGATCGCGGCGAGCGCGCATGCGGCAGCGGAAGTCGTCCCGCAGCTCAGCGGCGCGTCCTTCGTTCGCGGGCAGGTAGTCGGCGTCGCCGACAACGTTCCGTTTCTGGCCTGGGAGTATCAGGGCGGCCGCTCGCTGCGCTACATCGTCGATCGC
Source organism: uncultured Acidobacteriota bacterium (assembly GCA_963822445.1). GTDB lineage: Bacteria > Acidobacteriota > Thermoanaerobaculia > Gp7-AA8 > Gp7-AA8 > QHVT01. Next base: position 1,472,168 of record CAWGHO010000001.1, read on the forward strand.
GCGCGCGGCGGAAACGGCGTGCAGCCGAATCCCGTCCCGATGGATCAGGCCATCGTCATCGCGGAGAAAGTCGCGCTCTCGCTGGCGACGACCGCGGATCTCCGCGACGGTTCCGGCCAGCGCCTTTCGCATGGCGCCCTGATTCCGCAGTTCGTCTGGATCAGCGATGACGGCGAGATCCGCGTCGCCGGCCAACTTCTGAACGCCGGCATCACCGCTTCCTTCTCCGATCAGAAAGTGGCGGGCGAGATCGCGCGCTACTTCGCGCCCGAATCGCGTACCGCGCAACCGAAGGGCGGCGAGGTCTACTCGCTCGGCGCGCTGCTGTTCCTGCTCGTGACCGGTCAGGAGCCGCCTGATGCCGCGACGGCCAGCGCATTCGGCGCGGCGGTTCGTGCGGCGAAGACCATGAGCGGCGCGCCGATTCCCGACGATATCCGCATCATTCTCGACAAGTCCTTCAACATCGATCCGTCGATGCGCTACCAGTCCATCGCGGACATGAAGCAGGCCCTGACCGCGCTCGCGAACGGCGGCAAGTACTCGGCGACGACGTTCAATCTCGCCTTCTACCTCAGCAATCTGCTGAAGAAGGAGATGGAGGCGGAGGCGATCGATCGGGAGAAAGAGTCGAAGGTCAACGTCGCTCCGTATCTCGAAGCGCCGAAGGCCGCGCCGGTCGCGCACATGCCGGTGGCCGCGGCCGTTCCCGATTTCGGTGCGGCCGAAGAAAAGCCGAAGAGCAGGATGCCGCTGGCGATCGCCGCGGGTATCGGCGTGGCGGTCCTCGCCGGCGCCGGCTGGATGATGTACAAGAAAGCACCGGCGGCACCCGCCGCTCCCGCGCAACAGGCCACGGCGCAGATCGTCCCCGCGAAGGCGCCGGTGATCATCTCCGAGCCGATCGTCGCCAGCGGATCCGAAACACCCGCACCGGCGGCCACCGATTCCGCTGCGCAGCAGAAGGCATTCGAAGACGCCGTGAAGGCGAAGATGCAGGCCGAGTTGATGAAGCTGCAGGACCAGTTCCTGACAGATTTGAAGAAGACGCAGCCGAAGAGCGCTCCGGTGACGCTCGCGCCGCCGGTTTCCGTCGCGGCGAATCCCGAACCGGCGCCCGAGCGCGACGGCCCGAGCGCGGCGCAACTCGATCTGCAGCGCCGCGAAGCGCTGGCCCAGCGGCAGGAAGCAGCCGCGCAGCCCGCGCCGGTTACGCCTGCTCCGATTCAGACGCAGACCACCGCGCCGGCTCCGCAGCCGCAGGTCGCCAACACGCAGACGGCCGCTCCCGCCGTCGTCGTTCCGGCCATCCGCGAAGGGGACGTCGTCGGCGTCGGCGAGTTGAGCTCCGTGCCGAAGCCGCTCCGCCCCATCTCACCGATGTATCCGCCGATGGCCCGGACCCAGCGGATCGCCGCCACGGTCCTCGTCAGTGCGCTGATCAACGAGAACGGACAGGTCACGGACGTGAAGGTTCTCCGCGGCGAGCCGCGCTTCGGGATCAACGAGGCCGCCATCCGGGCGATGAAAGCCAGCCGTTTCAGCTCACCGATGAAGGACGGGAAACGGGTCAAGACCTGGTTCCCGCAGCAGATCGACTTCAAGCCGTAACGGTCATTTGCTGATCGAGACTTCGAAGTAACGCGGCCGCGCGATTCCGGCCAACCGCCCGCGCGGCCGCGTGAAGTTCGTCTTCCCCGGCCCTTCCTTCAACCGAACCACCTCGGATCCGACGTAGCCGGACAGATACACAGCCGCGTGCGCGCCGAGGGACGGATCGACTTCGATGCGCGACACCTGCGGATCGGCGATGGCTTTGACGAACGTGATCGCCGCGACCGGCGGCGAATCGGTGGTGCGCACCTCCTGCAGCGCCGGCAGAGTCCAGAGCACCATCGTCGCCACGAGAGTCGCCAGCAGCGGCAGCCGTCCGCGGAAATCCAGCCCTTCCGCGGCGAGGACTGCAAAGAGCGGCATGTACGCGACGGAGAAACGGCTCGCGCTGTGGAAGTCGAGGAACAGCCAGGCGAAGAACAGGAACGGCCCGAAGATCGCCAGCGCATGCCGCGCGGGCGGACGGCGGCGAACCAGGCCGATGGCCGCGGCGAGAACGAGCATCACGTTGATGAGCGGAGCCCGGAACGGACGAAGGAAAAAGTCGTCCGCGACCTGGATCAGGGACGGGCGGATGTCGCTGAGAAATGAGTCCGTGGCGCGGATGTACTGGCCATGCTCGGCGATGGCGGTTCGATACGCGGCGAAGTCGCCCGTCGCGATTGCGGCACCGGCGTAGCTCGCAATCACGATCATCGCCACGATCACCGCGCCGATGATGGCCACACGACGGCGACACAAAAAGGCGATGACGAACGGTGCGAGACCGATGATCAGGTTCTGCGGCCGAATGCCCGCGGCGATCCCGATGACGATGCAGCCGGCGATCAGCGCGGCATTGCTGCGACAGCCGCGCAGCAACAATCCACTGGCGACGAGCGACAGGACCATCGACGGCACGTCGCTGAACGCGGTCCCGCCGTAAAACCAGACGTTCGGCAGAAACGCCAGGATCAGGCCCGAACCAAAGCAAACGAAGGTGCTCCCGCGAAGCTCGCGCGCGAGGAAGAACGCGGCGGGAAAGACGAACAGCGACGAGATCACGACCAGCGTCTGCAGCGCCCGGAACGGCTCCAGCGGCAGGAGCTTCGCCGCGGCGATGAACAGAGGAAAGCCGGGCGGATGCGGATGAAAGGCGGCGACGTCGTAGTCGCGAAGCGCGAGCACGAAGAGGGCCTCATCCCAGTCCCAAAGCGACTTCGACACGGCGAGCAGCCGCGTCACCGCGACAAAAATGGCCGCGATCGCGAACGCCATCCATTCGCGCGGCGTCAGCGGCGGAATCACTTCGCGGAAGTCCATGACAACGCCTCCACGCGCAGGCCGAGGTCGCGCGTGTCGCTGGAGTGGCCCATCTTTGCGGGATTGACGACCGCGCTGGTGGTGATCCGCAGATCATTCGGCCGCCCGGCTCGCGACGCGACGATCCACGACTTCTCGAATCCGGTATCGGTGGCGGTGAAGCGCTCGATCACGTTCCCGTTCAACGCCACTTCGATGACCGGCGGCGACGGCAGCGTGTCGACCGGAACGTACAGGCGCACGTAAAGCCTCGCCTTGCCTTCAAGCGGCGGAAGCGTCGCCGTCGCCGTCCTGGGTATCCAGCGCGTCGCCGACAACCCGCTCCGCTCTTCGCTGTACCACTCCGGCCCCAGTTTGATCGCCGAAGGAACGCGCGCGAGCGATGCCTCGAAATTGCGGCGGCGGATGATCTTCCACAGCGGATTGGTGCGGGGCCAGACGAAGTTCCGGCCGCCCTTCACCGGCTTCAGATCGACCACCCAGGCCTCGCCGCCGAGCGGGGAGATCTGTTCCGGTCGCTCCCAGATGCTCAGATTTCCACCGTGAAACACGTAGTCGGCCTGCGGCGCGATTCCGAAATGGACGAACAGAGTTTCCTGCGACACATGCTCCTTCGCCCATCGCAACGCGGCAACGGGCGGCGAGTCGCTGCGCTGCAGAGTCAACGCGGGCCAGGTCCACACCGCGAAGACGATGATGACCATCGTCACGAGGACGGCCTGCACGCGCACGCGATGCCGGGCCAGGATTTCCAGACCATCAGCGGCGAGCAGCGCGTACACGCTCAGATACGGAATGCTGTACCGGCCGCCGGCCTCCACGTCGAGCGTGAGCAACGCCAGCAACGCGAAAGGCACGAAGATCGCGGTCATGAAAAGCGGCGGCCCGCGCCGTTTCACGATCGAAGTGATGAACGAGATCAGGCCCAGCGCGATGAACGAATACATCTGCACCTGCTGCCGCATCGGCCGCAGAAAGAAATCCTCGGCAACCTCATGAAGGGGCTCGCGCTCCGGATTGCGCCAGGAGTCGGTATCGCGCACGTAATCGCTCTGCGCGCGGACTGCTTTCCTGTAGCCGCTCAGCGAGCCGGTCGCGTAGGCCGCGCCGATGTAACTCGCCGAGACGATCGCTGCGCCGAGGATTGCACCGGCGATCACCGCGCGAAAATCCCGCGCCCGCAGACGCGCGTAGGTCGCGAGGATCGCTGGAATCACGCCAATGACGAGACTCGTGGGACGAAAGCCTGCGGCGATGCCGAGCAGGATTGCGCCGAATAGGTAGGCCCTCGACTCCCGTCGTCCTCGCAGCAGCAGCCAGCAGGCGAACAGCACGAGGGTCATCGACGGAATGTCGCTGAAGGCCGTGCCGCCATGAATCCAGACGTTCGGGAGGAAACAGAACAGCGCCGCACCACTCGCTGCGGTTCCGAAACCGAAGCCGACTTCGCGCGCAAAGAGGAACAGCGCCGGGAAGAGCAGCATCGACCCCAGCACCACGATGGTCTGCAGCGAGCGGAACTCCTCCACGCCGATCGCGTGGACGAGCTTCGCGGCGGCGATGAACAACGGATAGCCGGGCGGGTGGGGATGGTGATTGACGACGTCGTACTCGCGCACGGCGAGCGCGAAGAGCGCCTCGTCCCAGTCGAACAGCGATCGCGAAAGGGACAGCAGCCGGGTGATGGCAACGATCACTGCCAGCGCGACGAAGACTTTCTTTTGCAGCGAAGTCATCGCACCGGCTGCCATCGGTAGTCGAAGAGCTGCAGGCCGAGGTCTCGCGGGTCATGCCCGATCCCTCGCTTCAATGGATTGATGGTCGCGCTCGTGGAGATCTCCAGACGGCTCACCGCATCGGGCAGGCCTTCGACTTGCCACTCCTTCGTGATCGCGGCTGGCGGCATGCGGAAGCGCTCGAGCAGCCTGCCGTTCAAGCGCACTTCGACGTCCGGCTCGAGAGGGGTCGGCTTCCCCAGTCTGAGCATCAACCGCCCCTTCCCCGGCGGCGCCGGAATGAACACGACGCCGCGCGCGGCCATCCAGCGCCAGTTCAGATCGAGATGGCCTTCCGGGTCTCCCCAGCCTTCCGCGAACCGCCAGATGACCGAGACCGGTGCAACGGACGCCTCGAAGTGTCTCTGCGGATGGATCTCCGCGACCCGCGCCCGCGGCCGCCGGAACACGATCGCTCCCCGCTCCCGCATGACCCCTTCGGTCAAAAAGTACTCGCCGGCCAGACCGGTGATCTCGGCGGGCGAGCCGACTCTCACGGCATCGCGGTCGGCGAGGTAGTACGCCGACCATGGCGGCATCGAGTCATCGATCCAGACGCGCTTTCCCTTCGGCACGAGCTTTTGTACGTACGTCGAGGCAGCGTGCGTTGGAGCGATGGTCGAGCGGACCTCGATGAGCGCGGGCAACGTCCACCAGGCATACCGTCCGACGAACAAGGCGACGGCCAGTATGTGCGCGACCGCCGCGAATCGCTTGAGCGGCGCGGTCGCGCGCTCCAGGGCAAATGCGGCGAGCAGCGCGTAGACGGCGACGTACGCGACCGAGTAACGGCGAATGCCGACGATGTCGTGCATCATCCAGGCGAAGAGCATGTACGGCGCAAAGGTGACCAGCGCGATCCAGATCCCCCACTGCCGGCGCACGATCGCGGCGATCAGCGCCACCACGCACAGGGCCGCGAGGAGCATCGAAAGCCGGCCGGCTCCCATCGGACGGACGAAGAAGTCGTCGGCGAGCGTGCGCAACGGCGGCCGGCTCGGGTTGGCGATGGTGTCGATGTCGTGAACCCACTTCTGAAAGTGTCGGACCGCGTCGACGTAACTCCGCGGCGATCCGGTCGCGTACGCGGCGCCGGTGTAAGCGGCCGTGGCGATGACGGCGGTGATGACGGCGCCGAGAACGATGCGCGTGAAGGCACGGCGCTGGTACCAGGTCGCGATCAGCAGCGGCGGGAGAAGAATGAACCCGCCGTGCGGCCGCACCGCCAGCGCGCAACCGACGAACGCGCAGCCGATCAGAAACGCGCGGCCGTCGCGTCGTCCGCGCAACAGATACAGAATCGCGGCGAGGTTGAGCGCGGTGCCGGTGATGTCGCTGAAGATCGTTCCGCCGAAATACCAGACGTTCGGCAGGAACACGAACAGCAGCGCGGCGAGATACGCGGTGCGCACTTCGAGGCGGAGCTCACGCGCGATGAAAAAGAGCAGCGGGAAGAGCGAGCAGGCCGCCAGGAACGTCACCACCTGCAGCGAGCGGAAGTCGGAGAGCCCGAAGAGCTGCACGAGGTTCGCGAGAAAGATGTAGATCGGAAAGCCGGCGGGATGCGGCTGGTGACGCGTGACGTCGAAGTCGCGCACGCCGGCCATGAACTGCACTTCATCCCAGTCCCACGGCGAGCTGGCCATCGCGAACAGACGCGTCGCGGCGACGACGATGGCCGTGACCCACAGGAGCTTCCGTTGAGGCGCGGTCAGCATCATCGCAGCGGCTGCCAACCGTAGCCCGAGAGCCGCAGACTGAGATCGCGGGTGTCGTCGGAAAGGCCGAGCGCTTTCGGATTCATCGTCGCGCTGCTGCGAAGCACGAGGCGGTTCGGGGCGTCGGCGCGCGAGTCCACGACCCATTCCTTCGTCGTCTCTCGCGGCGCCAGCCGGAAGCGGTCGATCACGACGCCGTTCAGCTCGACCTCGACGTCAGGCGCGACGCGATCCTGCGCCGCCAGGGTCAGGCGAAGTCGCGCCTTTCCGGCACCGGGCGGAATGAGGATCTCGCCGCGCGCGGTCATCCAGCGCCACGATTCTTTTTCGAAGTGCTCCTCGTCGTGCCATCCCGAAACGAACTGCCAGATGTTCGAGATCGGCACGACCGTGACGGCGAAATAGCGGCGGCGGGCCACATCCCAGATCCTTCCGCGCGGCCGGAAGAAGGTTTGATTGCCCTGTCCGAACAGGCCCCCTTCGAACGCGTAGAACTCGTGCGCGCGGCCTTCGCGGCGGACTTCGTTTTCATCGACGGTGAGTCGCACATCGCGGTCGCTCAGAAAGTACTCGGCGAACGGCTCGAGCGAGCCGTGAATCCAGACGCGTTCCCCTTTCTTCACGTGTTCGCGCAGGAACGTCATGGCCGCCTGGGTAGGCGCGGGCTCGTTGCGGACTTCGGTGAGCATCACGCCGGTCCACTGCGCGTACCGGCCGGCCATCAGAAGAATGACAGCGACCTGTGCCGCCGCCGGCCATCGTCCGATCGGCGCGAGCGCATGCGCGGCGAGGAGCGTCCAGAGAAAAAGGTACGCCGTCGAGTAACGCTGGATGGAGTTGTAGTCGAGCGACAGATATGCGAAGACGACGAATGGGAGGAAGGTCAGCATCGCCAGACCGACCCGTGGTCCCTCGGCCCGCAGACCGCGCAACGCGCCAAGCAGCGCCAGCGCCGAGACGACGATGCCCAGCCGGCCCGCGCCCATCGGCCGGACGAAGTACTCGTCGAAGAGCGTGCCCAGCGCCGGCCGGTCCGGATTGGTGATGGCGTCGTGCTCGCGGACCCAGTCCTTCACTCCGCGCAGGGCGCCGAGGTAAGCCTCGATCGATCCCGAGGCCAGGGCCGTGCCGACGTAGCAGACTACGACGATTGCGGCGACGATCGCGCAGGCGGCGACGACCCGACGCCACGAGCTCTTGAACTGAAACCAGGCCGCGACCGCGAACGGAGCCGCGCCCAGCATCACCGCCTGCGGTCGCATCCCCGCGGCGAGACCGAGCAGCACTGCGCCGATGAGGTAGTCGCGCGAGTTGCGGCAGCCGCGTAACAGCATCGCCGCGGCGGCTAGCGTGAAAGCGACGCCGGGGACGTCGCTGAAGCCGGTCCCGCCGTAGAACCAGACGTTCGGCAGGAAGACGAACAGCACCGCACCGGCGAGCGCGGTCGCGAACGGAAAGCGCAGCTCCCGGGCCAGGAGAAATCCGAGGGGGAACAGCATGCAGGCGCTGAGGAGGTTGATCGTTTGCAGCGCCGCGAAGTCCGTGGCCGCGACGAGGCGGATCACTTTCGCCAGGGCCATGTAGACCGGAAAACCGGGCGGATGGGGGTGGTGGTAGGGATGGCCGACGTTGAACTCGCGGACACCTGCCGAGAACTGCACTTCGTCCCAATCCCACATCGACTCCGAGAGGGCGAAGACGCGCGAGGCGGCAATCACGATCGCCGTGAGCCAGAAGAGCTTGCGCTGGAGCGGTGTCAGCGGGACAGGGTCGGAAAGAAGGGGCTGCGGCAAAGGGGCACCATTCTCGCAGTTTTGCGCCGCGACCATGCCCGGAACGATGGCGGACCAATCCATTCGCAAGGCGGGCGTCCGCCGCCGCTGGTACCTCGATCTCCACGGCATCCGGCGCGAAGGGTCGAAGGAAACCGGCTTCTCCTTCCGCCTGCCCACGGGCAAGGTCATCGAGGACGAGAAGATCCTGGCCCGCATCCAGAAGCTGCGCATCCCACCCGCCTGGAAGGAAGTACGCATCGCGCGGGGCGACTCCGCGCCGCTTCAGGCGGTCGGCGTCGACAAGAAAGGGCGCACGCAGTACCTCTACCATCCCCGCTTCCGCGCGCAGCGCGAGGAGGCGAAGTTCAGGCGGGTCGTCGAGTTCGGCGAGGCGCTGCCCGTCCTCCGCCGCCGCGTCCGCGCCGATCTTTCCGGCGCCGCGCTCGAACGGCAACGCGTCCTCGCGGCCATGGTCCGCCTCATCGATCAGGGCTTCTTCCGCATCGGCAATGACAAGAGCGCCGAGGCGGAGTCGACGTTCGGGTTGTCCACGATTCGCGGATCACACGTGAAAGTGGAGGGAAACGCGGTCCTATTCGATTACGTCGGCAAGTGGAAGAAGAAGCAGAAGCGCGCCATCAGCGACGAAGACGTGGCGAAAGTCGTATCCGAGCTGAAGAAGCTCAAAGGCGCGGAGCTGTTCCAGTTCGTGCAGAACAACAAGACCATCGACGTGAAAGACCGGCACGTCAACGACTACATCCAGGCCGTGATCGGCCGGGACTTCACGGCCAAGGACTTCCGCACCTGGGCGGGCACGCTGCTCTGCTCGATCGCCCTGGCCATGCAGGGTCAGGCCGAGACCAAGACCGAGCGCAAGCGCCGCGTGCGCAAAGCCATCGTCGCGACCGCGGAGCAGCTCGGCAACACCCCCGCGGTCTGCCGCTCTTCGTACATCTGCCCCCGCCTTCTCGACGAGTACATGGAAGGCGCGCCCTTCGAGCAGCTGCGCAAAACGCGCAAAGGCAGCCCGGTGGTGCGCATCGGACTGTCGATGGAGGAGAAGGCGCTGCTCAAGTTTCTGAGAGAGACGATTGCGGACCGGCGGATCAAACCGCGTGCGGCCTAGAACGTCTCCCCGATCCAGAAGCTCGTCCTGAACCCGCCCTCGTCATCCAGCTCCTTCAGGTCGAACCGCTTGGCAAAGTCCCAGTTGAGGGGCATGCCCCAGAAGCGGAACGAGAAGCCCCAGCCGATCGAGGCCTTGCCGTCTTTGAGCCGGCCGTCGTCGTCGATGAAGTCGAAGTCCTGATCCTTGAACGTGGCCGCGCCGATGTCGAAGAAGAACACGCCGCGCACCTGCTGCAGCACGACGATCGGCGTTGCCAGGACGTCGATGAGCGGGAAGCGGAACTCGACGTTCGCGAACGCCGCGTGCTGCCCGAGCAGCGAGCGGAACTCGTAGCCGCGAAGCGTGTTCAACCCACCGAAGTAATAGAAATTCGAAGCATTCCCCTCGGAGAAAGCCGCGTAGAGCCGCGTCGCCAGCAGCGTCCGCGAGCTGAGCTGGAAGTACTCGCGCCAGTCGACGTTCACGTCAGCGGTGAGCGTTCCACCTTCGTCCAGATCGGGTGCGTATGACGCGCTGAGCTGGTACCGCCGTCCGGAAACCGGGCCGAAGAACTTCCAGACCGCGCTGTCGCCGGAGAACGTCGAGCTGACGATCGGATACACATCCTGGCGATGCTGGTACGCGACGAAGTCCGGTTTCTGCGGTGTGGCCGGGTCGTCGCTGAAAACGGGATGGAAGAAATCGCGGCTGACCGCACCGGCGCCGGTATCCAGGCGGTGATAGCGCGAGAAGGGATAGCTGAGGAAACCGATCGCGCCGGTCTCGCGGTAGAACTGCTGCCGGTCGATCCCGTTCTGCTCCTCGTTCAGCGTGTAATAGAACGAGCGGTCGTCGAACAGGCGCGCGCCCCAGTTCAGGCGGCGGTGCATGTCGAGGTAGATGAAGTCGAAGTTGGAGAAGCTCGACACCGAATCGAGTGAGGCGATGAAACGGCGGTTGCCGAGCATGTCGCTCATGAAGATCGTCGACCGCGAGACGAAGAGCTGATCCGAGGTCACGCCGGCGCCGACCTGGACGTCGTCGACGAAGAGCTTGAACCCGCGAGTCGACTCGATCTTGTCCTCATCGATGAAGAACTCCGAGGTCGACCGGAAGACCGATCGCGATTCGGCAGCGATCGGCGCGGACGGCAGCGTGGTCTTCTCGGCCGGGTGCAGCGGCTTGTCGGTCGTCGTCGAGTAGAGCTGCCAGGTGCCCTTGTAGTACGCCGCGAACACCATCCGCTCTTTGTTGTTCACGCCGGTGAACACGACCGGCGTGAAGGCGCCGCCGACGACATCCGTGTACTGGAGCATGTCGCCGGTGGCGAGATCGAGCGAGTAGATGTTGAACGCGGCGAAATTCGTTTTGTCCGCGGGCGGCGTGTCACCGGTCGTGCGCGCGGCGTTCTCGGCGGATTCGAGGAGATTCGCGGCCTGCTCCACATTGCGGCCGGTCTGCTTGTCCGAGGAGAAGAAGAGCCGCTTGCCGTCCGGCGTGAACCAGGCGTCGATGTCGTTCCACTGGCCGCTGGTGAGCTGGAAGCGCTCCTTCGGATTGTCGAGGTTCAGGCGATAGAGCTTCGCGTGTTCCTCGCCGACGGACGAATACACCAGCCACTTCCCATCCGGCGAGAAGACCGGCGCGCCGTCGAAGAACGAATCGCTGGTGACGTTGGTCGTGTTTCCCGAGTCGAGGTCGTAGATGAAGATGTCCGATTGATTGCCCATGAACCCGGCGAAGGCGATGCGCTTGCCGTCGGGTGAATAGGCCGGGCTGAGCTGCTGCTCAATGGCCATCGGGATCGAGCGCACCAGCGCGCCGGTCAGGGGATTGATCAGCAGCAGGTTGCGGCCGCGCTCCTTCTTCACGAACAGCGCGATCTGATCGCCGTTCGGCGCGAACGCGGCGTCGCGTCCCATCACCGGGCCGGTCGTGAAGGACTGCACGATCGCGTACTCGTACTCGCTCGTGTATCCCGAGGTGAGGTTCTTGAGCATCCGCCGCTCGGGGATGTTGAAGAGAACCAGATCGATGTCCTGCTTGTACGTCGTGAAGCCTGCCAGCAGATCGCCCGACGGCGAAGGCACGGGCGCGATCTCGCTGCTCTGCTCTTCAGGGCGGATACGGAACACCTCGCCGTACTCCTGCGGCTCCCCTTTCGCCACGAGCGCGGGCAGGTACTGCTTTCTCAGCCACGTGCGGAAGCGCGTGTCGAATTCTTCAGACGTCAGATTCAGGGCGCGCTTGAGCGCGCGGTCGACGTTGTTGCCGAGCGTGTTGCGGTATTCGTAAATGAAATCGCGCAGACCATCCCAGCCCCAGCCTTCCTGAATGAACTTGAAGACGGCGTGGCCGAAGCGATAGGCGAAGTAACCCTGCGGATTGAGGCTGATGCGCGGAATGCGATCGTTGACCACGGCGTCGCGCAGGACCATGCGGTCGCGCGAGTCTTCGTCCTGGGCCATGAACGACGCCAGGCCTTCCATCATCCACTGCGGCGGATTGGCGGTGAGGTTCTTGCCGAATTTGCCCTGGAAGAGGATCTCGTACTCGAAGATGTGCGTGAGCTCGTGCGTGACCAGCTCCAGCAGCTGGTCGTCGGGCATGTCGATCGGCAGGACCATCCGGTTCCGCACCGGCTCCGCGAATGCACCCACGCCTTCGGGGATGAACGTGAGCGTGACGTTGGTCTGCTCGAACGCCGAATGCGTGTGGTAGTAGATCAGCGGGATCTTTTTGGAGATCTGGAAATTGAATTTCTGGGAGAGGTCGAGATACGCGGTCTCGGCCATGTCCACCACGCGCTGCAAAGAGGCGCGCTCTTCTTCGTAGAAGTAAATGTCGAAGTGGGTGGAGTGATAGACCTGCCACTTGAAGGTGTCGTAGACGATCTTGTTCTGCCCGAAAGGGTAGGCCGGAACGGCCAGGAGCAACACGAATACGAGGAGTGCGACGACTCGCTTCACCACAAATGGCCTCCTAAGTGACGGGGACGATTACTCAGTGAACACGTAGCGCGTGGCCGAGGTCTCCTGCGCCACGAAAATGCCTACCAGTTGCGTTTCCAGCGAGCGGAGATTCTCGAAGAGGCCGAGGATCTCGTCGTAGTTGCGCTGGTCGAATTCCTTGAAGTCGCGGAAGTTCTCTTCCAGCACCATCTCGCCGGTGTCGGCGTTGATCACGGCCAGGTCGATGTCGAAGACGAATCCGGTCGATTCGACGAGCACCTGCCGGTAGAACGTCCGCCCATCAGCCGGCGACGTGTACTCCTCGGTCTTGTAGCCGGACTTGTCGTTGATGTCGAAGTCGACGATGCCGGTGACGATGAAGTCCGCACCCGTGCGCGCGCCGAGCTCCTTCCAGTAATCGACAGACGATTGCAGGGTCTTGATGTCGGTTCCCGGGAGCCGCGTCGGCGGGACGTCGACCAGACGAAGCTTGGTCGATTTCGCGAGCTGCTTGCGGAGGTAGCGGTTGAACTCCTGCTGCACGTCGACCTTCGCCGCGCGGTCGTTGCGCTTCTCCCCTTTCGAGGCGATGACGAAAGGAGCGACGGCCACGCGCTCGTCACCGGTGATGGCCAGCTTCGGCTTCACCGGCAGCTTGAGCTTCACTTCGATGACGTCGGCGCCGAGTGGCAGCGCGAGAGCGAGCAAAACTGCGGATGCTGTCCTGATCACTGCACATCTCCGGGAGGGGTGGTGGTCGTGGTGGCGGTGGCTGGGGGAGCGGCGGCGGGCGCGGCCGTGGTCGTGGTCGTCGTTGCCGGCGTACCCTGGCGCTTCTTGCTCTTCGTGTTGAACTCGACGAAGCGGCTGTAGTTCTTCTGGATGTACTGATTGGAGCGGTCGAGACGCATGGCCTCGCGGTACTCCTTCATGGCGTTGTCGAAGTCGCCGTTGGCCTCGTAGGCGACGGCGAGATTGTTGTGCGCCATCGCGTCGTCCGGCTGGATCTCCACGGCCCGGCGGAAACGGAACATCGCTTCGCGCCAAAGGTTCATCTTGGCCATGCGCACGCCGAACTGGCGCTGGGTCTCGCTCCGATTCGTGTCGGTTCCGGCGCTACGGCAGCCGCCGGTGATGAGCACCAGGGCCAGGATCGCAATGGTTGATGCCGTGAAGGCCCGCTTCATCTTCCCTCCTCGATCGATCCGCGCAGCCGAGTATACTGCGCGGGTTCCCACCTGCCGCCGGACCGCCGTCCGCGTCGTTTTTCCACCCGCACCAAACGAAGCAATGAACCATTCCGACGTGCGCGACACGCTGATCGCGCTGTCTTTACTGCCATTTCTCACACCGAACAGGACCCGTCTTCTCCGCGAATACTTCGGCCACATCGAGCTGGCCTGCGATGCCTCGTGCGATCTTCTGCAAGGGCTTTTGAGCCTAACCCGCGAGCAGGCGCAGCAGGTAAAGGTTCCGTTAACACGCGAGGCTCGTGAAGTGGTCGCGTCCGTGCGCGCGCACGTGATCACGCTCGCCGACGACACCTATCCGCCGCTTTTGCGGGAGATCATCGATCCGCCGCTCGTGCTGCACGTTCGCGGAAATGCGGCGCTGCTCGCGAACCTCTCTGTCGCCGTCGTCGGCTCGCGCCGCGCGACGCCGTACGGCCTCAACGCCGCGCATCATCTGTCGCGCGATCTCGCGTCCGCCGGCGTCACGATCGTCTCCGGTCTCGCGCGCGGAATCGACGCCGCCGCCCACCAGGCCGCACTCGACGCCGGCGCACCGACCATCGGCGTCCTCGGCACAGGAATCGACGTCGTGTATCCGCGATCGCACCGAGCTCTGTTCAAGCGCGTTGCGGAGAGCGGCGCGATCGTGAGCGAGCTCGCGCCGGGGACGCCGCCGAAGCGGGAGAACTTCCCGATCCGCAATCGGATCATCTCCGGCCTGTCGAAAGGAACGGTGATCGTGGAGGCGACCACCCGAAGCGGATCGCTGATCACGGCACGCATGGCCGCGGAACAGGGTCGTGATGTCTTCTGCGTCCCGGGCTCGATCTTCTCGGACAAGTCCGAGGGAACGCATCGGCTGATTCAGTACGGAGCGAAGCTCGTTCACGACGTTGACGACGTGCTCGAGGAGCTCGGTCCAGACTTGCGAGCGCTGAAATCACGCGTCGAGGAACCGGAAGGTCCGTTGGCCGAGGTGCTGGCGGTGCTGACGCGCGAGGAAGGTGCGCACGTCGATGCGTTGGCGGCGCGGCTCAGGCAGAGCTCGACCGAAGTCGCGGAGTCGCTGCTGCAGCTCGAGCTGGGCGGATGGATTCGCGCGTTGCCGGGAGCGAGGTATGTGCGCGTGAAATAGGAGCTAAGCCAACCCGATGAGCTCTTTGTCCGCCTCGCGCGCGTTCTTCACCGTCACGGCGAGGATGGCGATCGGCACGCCCCAGGTCACCAGCTTGCGGAAGACTTTCGGCAGGCCGAAGCCGACCACGAGGCCGAGGACCGCGCCGCCGGCGATGAGGTGCGGGGCGTAGGTGCGGGCGATGGTCTTCGGATCGAGGTTCGTCCGAAGGTGGCGATCGAGCTCGTCAATGCGGTCGCCGACGCCGTCCCGCGCACGCACGATCTGCGTCTCGATCGATTTCTTCTGGTCGTCCATGTCTGCCATTTACCTGCTCCTCACGCGCGCGACGTCCGCTTTGAGCGAGTCGACGTCGCGTTTGATGTGGGCGATCGAGTCGTTGGGGACGAAGTTCACGTCCTGCAGCTTCTTCTTGCCCATGATGCCCAGCACGGCCGCGGCCGCGAAGAGGACGAGGGTCACGATCAGCGCGGAAAGCCACGCCGGAACGCCGAGCGCGACGAGGCCGAGGGTGATCGTCACGAAGAGAAAGGCCAGGCCGATCAGGGCCAGGAATCCCGCCCCGGCCAGCAGTCCGCCGCCGGTTCCGAGCTTGGCCACGGCCTCCTTGAGCTCGAGCTTCAGCAGCGCGATCTCGCTGCGGACGAGCATGGAAATGTCGGAGGTCAGGTCCTTGATGATGCTGCCGAGAGAACGCTCGGCTTCGGTGTAGTTGCTCATGACGTACTCCTTGAGCAAGAGGCTTTCCAGCTATGCTCTTGCCCAATGTCGGATGTGATCGAGCTGGTGAAGGACTTTCGATTCGAGGCGGCGCACTTTCTACCCCAGGTGCCCGAAGGCCACAAGTGCCGGCGGATTCACGGCCATTCGTTTCGGGGCGAAGTGGCGGTGCGGGGACCGATCGATCCGAAGATCGGCTGGGTGATGGATTTCGCCGACCTCAAGCGGGCCATCGACCCTGTTGTCGCCGAGGTCGACCATTACCTGCTCAACGACGTCGCCGGCCTCGACAACCCCACCTCGGAACTGCTGGCGATCTGGATCTGGAAACGCCTCGCGCCGGTCGTGCCGAATCTCTTCCGGATCACGATCGAGGAGACGTGCACGTCGCGGTGTCATTACTACGGCTGAGATCTCAGCGGAACGAATCTGACCGCCTCGAGACGCCGCCGCGTGACGTGGCCGCCCTGTTTCTCGATCAGCCAGAGGTGTTGGTAGTCGGCGGGTCCGACCGGGATGATGCACCGCCCGCCCTCGGCAAGCTGCTCGATGAGCTCTTCGGGCAATAGCTCCGGCGCGGCCGCGGACAGGATGGCGTCGAACGGGCCTTCGTGGCGGAAGATCTCGACGCCGTTGCCGACGCCGAGGACGACGTTCGTGATTCCGAGTTGCTCGAGACGTTCCGCGGCGCTCGCGGCGAGCTCCGGCTCGACCTCGGCGCTGTAAACGATGCGGGCGAGCTTCGCCAGGATCGCGGTCTGGTAGCCGGAGCCGGTGCCAATCTCCAGCACCCTCTCGTCGCCGCGAAGGCGGAGCATTTCCGTCATGCAGGCGACGATGTACGGCTGGGAAATGGTCTGCCCGCGGGTGAGCGGCAGAGGCGTGTCGTCGTATGCCGAGGCGCGAAGGTTCTGGGGAACGAACACTTCCCGCGGAATCGAGGCGAGGACGTCCAGAACGCGCGGATCACTGACTCCGCGGCTGCGGATCTGTTCGCGGATCATCCGCGCGTTGGCGTCATCGCTTTGCATGTTGCTGCTGCGCACCCGGACGCGGACGGCGGCCGGTTATCCGAAGCTTCATGACCCGGTCCTCGTTCCGCCGAAGCCGCGGGAGACTCACCAGCACCGTACCATCCTCGGGGATCCCCGTCAGCGACGCATCCCGATGCATGACGAAACTGCCGCTGAAGGCGACCTTCGTGACGCCGGGCGGCACCCACAACTTCACGGTTGGATTGGCGATCGGTATCCCGCCGCGATTGACCATGCGGATGCTGAAGAAGTCGTCCTTGCGCATCCGGTCCACGCTGAAGCCGAAGCCGTCGCTCCTGGCCTTCCGGCGCGAGGTCGGCGTGAAGGTCTTCGCGTTCTGCGGATCGCCCACCGCTCCGTCGGACACCGGCTGCCCTGAGACCCATCGAAAGGCGGTTCGGAGCATGAGGTGCAAGGTGCCGTCGGGTTTGGGCGGCAGCTGGCGCGGATCGAAGCCAAACCAGAGATAGCGCGCACCATCGCGCTCGATGTGCATCACCGCCGCGCGCTCGCTGTCCTTCCATCGCGCGTCGACGACCATGCGCGGCGTCTCTTTCAACAACGCCACGGTTCCCGGCCGCGTGGGAATCACGTAGCCGGGTCGCAGCCGCGCGAGCACCGGCGATACATGCTCGGAGAGGCGCACGTTGCCCGTGACCTGGCCGACTTCATAGAAAAGCCGGAAGCGGCCGATGGGCGTGCGCGGCGGAACGCCGACGAACGAGATCGCGCCGCCGCGGCGAACGAATTCTTCGAGGAGACTGGCCAGACGCGGAGTGATCTCATCGACGTCGCAGAAGACGACCACGCCTTCGATGGGATCGAATGTCTCCAGCGGGACCAGCGTCGCCTGCAATTCGGCGGCATTGAGCAGCCGCACCCAGGCCGCGCCCAGCTGCGATCCGGAGCGCGCCGTGACGACGGTGACCTTCGGCAGCGGCTCCGGCTTGATGACGATCGATTGCTGTTCAATGAACGACCAGATGGCCACGGCACCCACCGCCACCACCAGAACGAGCATCGCTCCGTAAATGACGAGATGCTTGCTGGCGACGGTAGCTTCGTGACGGCGAGCCATGTTCTTAGTAGGCAGTGGGCAGTGGGCAGTAGGCAGTGGACCCGGGGACGGGCGGGGGCCCCCTGCCTACCGCCTACTGCGAACGCGCCGTACGGCGCGCGTACTGCCTACTATTTCTTCGGCTCGTACTGATTGAAGAACGCCTTCATCTGCCCTTCCTGGCGCAGTTCGCCTGCGGTCTTCGGGCGGCGAGCTTCACGTACCTTGTAAGCAAAGTAAGAAGCTACGGCGAGAATCAGTGTGACGACGATGGAGACGAAGATGACCGTCGCCAGAATGTTTACCCAGTCCAGTCTCATGTGCAGGTCCTTCCGGTTCGAGAGTTAAATGCGGCCCTTGCGGGCGAGTTTTCCCCACGACATGTCGAGGCCGACCAGCTCCTCGAGCGTCGCGAATACTTTCGTCACGTCAATGATGAGGATGTAGAAGAAACGGTAGAACACCGCGTAAGCAGCCAGCCTGAGATCCTCTTTCTCCATGAGGATCGCGTGCACGGCGATGAGCACGTCCAGCAGCGTCAACAATAGCCACCACATCACCAGCAGCTTCTGCATGCCGAACATCAGGGCGATGTAGACGAAGAAGAGGCTGGAGAAAATGTTCATCGCCGGCCAGACCAGGCCTTCGAAAATCATGTACCAGAGGGACAGCGGCGTGGTGACGACGCCGGACGTCCGCGTGAGCAGATGCTTCTGCTTGCGCAGGGCCTGCAGAATCCCGCGGCTCCACCGATACCGCT
Source organism: uncultured Acidobacteriota bacterium (assembly GCA_963822445.1). Lineage (GTDB taxonomy): Bacteria > Acidobacteriota > Thermoanaerobaculia > Gp7-AA8 > Gp7-AA8 > QHVT01. The sequence goes on from CAWGHO010000001.1 coordinate 1,490,352, forward strand.
GCTTGATGATGTCCAGCAGTTCCTCGGGCGCTTCGGTATAAGCGACGGCCTTCGGCTCATAATTGATCTTCCAGCCGTTCGCGAGGATCTTGACGGTCATGTCGAAATCTTCGGCGTAGGTGTCGCTGTCGTAGCCGCCCGTGCCTTCAATGGCGGTGCGGCGGAAGATGCCCATTGGACCGGGAATCACGTTCACCGAGCGGAAGAACGCCTGGGCCTTGCGAACGATGTTGAGCCCCTCGATGTATTCGAGGGCCTGCAGCTTCGTCCAGATGTTGTGGCGGTTGATGACCTTCACATTGCCGGCAACGGCGCCGACGTTCGGATCGGTGAACTGCCGGATCGCATAACGCAGCGCGTCCGGAGTCAGACGCGAGTCCGAGTCCATGCAGATCACGATCGGCGCACGCGAGCGGCGGATGCCGTAATTCAGCGTGTCGGCCTTGCCCGAATTTTCCTTGCGGAAAACCTGGACTTTCACGCCGTAATGGTTCCCCTCGAACTCACGCATCTTCTCGTACGTGCCGTCCGTGGAACCATCGTCGACGGCGATGATCTCGTAATACGGATAACGCAGCTCGAGGAGGGACGCGAGCGACGCGTGAATGACCTCGGCCTCATTGAACGCCGGCACGATGATGCTGACGAACGGGTAATGCTCGGGCGGCTCGTCATGCGAGAGCTCGCGCTGATGCAGGAAGCTGAACCAGATCAGCACGAAGTGACGGAGGATCAGCAACAGAAGGAAGCTGGCCAGCGTCACGACGAGGGCCGAGACCGCGATCGGGCCGAGGCGTTCCGGATAGCGGAACATGAAGATCGTCAGGACGACGACTGCGAGAATGATGAGAATCGAGATGATGGCCTGCTTGCGCGGGCTCATCGGTGTGCGCACGACAGGTTTCCTGGTTTCCATGGCTTATCGCACCTCCGGCGGCACCGCGTCGGAGCTCGCCAGCACTCGATTGTCGAAGTAATAGCGGTCGGCGCTGTCGATGTCATGCGTGGCGCGCATCCGCTTCACGCGCACGCCGACGTAGAAGCTCCGCTGCCAGTAAGTCGCGAACTCCGGATCACCGATGAACGACTCGAAACGTCCGCTGCGTCCGTAGTTGTACGAGCCGATGATGTCGAAGGCATCGCTGATCGGGACCGTGACTCGCGCGGCCCACGCCCGGAGGTCGGAACTGCGGTCCCCATCCCACGACTTGCCGATCTTCAGCTCGGCGGTCCAGAAGATCCGATCGTTGATGTCCTGTCCAACCTGCAGCACGCCGGCGAGTGAGCGGTAATCATCCGGCGACCAGTAGCGGTTCGTGCGCTGCTCATACGACAGCACCCGCCCGTCGGCTTTGATCGCGACGAATGGCTCTTTGAAGAGGCGGAAGCTGAGAAGTCCGTGCGCGGACTGCCGGGAGTTATCGTCGGAAATGCGGCCATACGAGCCGTCGACCAGGAAGGACCAGAAACCGCCCGAATCCCAGTCGTAATGCGCGCGGAAGTCGTCGACCGACAGCGGATCGTTCAGCCGCACCTCATTGCGAGGCGAGAGCGTGAACATGTTCGAGACGTCGTAAATCAGGTCGTAATGGTTGTAGTCGAGCGCGGCCCGGCTCTGGATGTTCGGCAGATAAACGGCGCCAAGTCCGAAGTAAGGGCGGGTGCCGAGGCTGCCGGTTTCCCAGAACGTCGCACCGACGCGGCCGCGGAGGGTCAGGCGGTCGTTCGTACGATACGCGGCGCCGATGTGGGCGACGTTCGCGTCGGCGGCAAGATCGCGCTGTTCGAAGTGGTGGCGTCCCACACCGCCATTGACGGCGATCCGTGGATTCAGCCAGTGCTCCGCGGTGAGATCGCCGCGGCGGGTGTGGAAGTCGTTCGAATTGACTTCGTCCGTGTAGCGCGCCTCGATCTGCGATCCCGGCAGTCCGTAACGCGCGCGCTGTAATTCGCGATGCGCATCAGTGAGTCCGGAATCGAGCGAAAGCGCGTAATTCTGTTCCTCGGCCGCGGTGTCCCGCCAGCCGAACCAGCGGTAGATCTGTCCGAGGCGGAAGTGAGCTTGCGGCGGGACGTCCTCGTATAAGTACGCGCGCGGCGAATCGGAGAGATCCGTCAACGTGCGCAGAGTGCGGATGGCCGGAACGTATTCGCGGTCATAAGTCAGCGCCTGCGCGTATTCGAGCTTGATGTCGGGACGATTCGGATCCGCCTTGAGAACAATCTCGTACTGGCGCTGCGCTTCGTCATAGCGACGGTCCCAGCTCAGCACGCGGGCGTAATTGCGGCGGGCCACGTTGTCATCCGGCGCGGACTTCAAATAGACCTCGTAGAGCTCGATCGCCGGATCGTATGCGCCGAGGCCGGTGTAGGCCTTGGCCAGCTCGAGGACCTGTTCGCCGACCGCGCCGGCCGAGCTGTACATGGCCGGATCGCCGAACAACGAGCGGCGGCGTTCGTCGACGGCCACCAGCTCTTCCTTGCGGCGATCGAGAGCCTGCTGCTCCAGCTCGTCCAGCCCGGCCACCTCGGTCATGGTGTGCTCGCGAATGAACTTGATGGCGCGGAGCGTCTCGCCGTAGCGGCCGGCGTCATAAAGCAACCGTGCACGCTGTACGCGAAGGGCGAGGTTGTACGGATCGATGCCGATCATCTTGTCGAGGCGCTCGATCCGAAGATCGGGGGAAGTGCGAAGCTCGGCGAGCGTCTTTTCCGCGTCGCGCGATCCACTGTTCGCCGCGGTGAAATCCTCGAGCAGCCGGATGGCCCCTTCGCGATCGCCGCTCCAGGCCCGTGCGTTCGCCAGTGCGACCGCTGAATCTTCATTGTTGAGCGTGTCATGCGCCCGCTCGAGGCGCTGAACGGAAAGCTTCTCGGCGCCCATCCAGGAAAGCGTGCGGCCATATTCGAGCTCGAGCTCCGGACTCGGGCTGTCCTTCAGAAGCGCGGCATAACGCTCTTCCGCGGCGGAGTGCTGACCGGACCAGGTGAGCGCGCGTGCGTGATGCGTGCGCGACTCGACGGTCATCACGCCGTCCGGCAGCTTCGCGAACAAGTCCGCCGCTTCGCGATAGCGGCCGGCGGAGAAATAGGCGTTCGCGAGCTCGAGCCGATCGGCATCGGTCGCCCCATCCCGTTTCGCAGCGGCCTCGGCATCCTCGAGACGCTGCACGGCGATGAGGCGCATCTGCTCGGTCGCACGATCGCGTACGCCCGCCGCTTCGGTGTCGTTCGCATCGGCGTCGGCGATCGCCCCGGCGAGCTTCTTGGCCTCGTAGTAACGGCCGACTTCAATGTAGGCGCGGGCAAGATCGAGTTGCTCGGCGCGCGTGGCCGTGCCGGCTTCTTGCGCTTTCTCCAGCCGCGAGATCGTCTTGCGCACATCCTCATCGGCCGCGGCGGCGGTGAAGGCGCACAACACCACTACGCAACAGATGAACAGCAACTTGCTGGGCTTCATGGGACTCTCCGCTGTTTCTTTGGAACCGGGCCGCTACCTCAACCGGTCCGAGATGGCGACTTGTGCAATGGCGATTCCAATGTTGGGAATAACCGATTGAGAGCTATCAGTTGAGCGGCGCTCATTTCTTCGTCGTGGTCGTGGCAGTGGTGTCCGTCGCGGTCGGAGGCGGGGTCGCTTCGACATCACAACCGGTGTAATCGGTGGCAAGAACTACCGCCAGATGATCGGCAACGCGGCGCTCCGATTTGTCGCTGGGCTGATTGACGATTGCGTCGCTCACCCACATCGCGCTCGATCCGCCGCCATCGAGATTGATGGCCGAGCAGGTACCGAGCTCTTCGGCCATGAATCGCGCCAGCTTGGCCAGCGTCATCCCGGGAATGCCTTCGCGCCGCCCATCCGCGACGACCATATAAAGCGTCGTTCCATCCTCGGAAACACCGACCGCAGTTCGGGGATGCGGCGAGCGGGTGAAGCCGTCGCTGCCTGGTAATTCCGTAGCGGACAGGGCCGTGCAATTCTTCACGAGCATCGGCCAACCGGAGACCGCCACGTCCATCCATTCCTCCGGTTCGGCAAGAACTTCCTTGGGCGGGTAGATCGCGACGCGGCCTTCGCCAATGGCAACGACGCCTTCGCGCTCTGTGTCTTTCGTTCCTTCCCACACACCGCACGGCCCGATCGTCAGGCCAACCGGCTTCATCTGTTTATCGAAATAGTCGGCATTGATCGCGACCACTGCTTTGGTTTTCTTCGCGTAATCGCTGACCTTGAGTCCGCGCTCCGATTCACGTGTCGCCGTGACGATTACATCGGGATTCGTGAGATCGACGCGCGTTACATGCACGTCCATCGCATCGCGATTGAAGCGCTGATATTCGACGCCGGACGCCACGACGTTCCAATCAGCAAGCGCGGCTGTAGCGACGAGCCACACCAGTGCGGACAGCATTACGGCACGTTTCATAGATACCTCTCTGGAAGGGATGAACTACCCGGGCGAGGGCCCTTTTCAAACGCCGTACCCAACTACTAATAATTGGCATTCCGAATGCAGTTGGCGGCATCACGTAGCAGTAAGCAATTTCGCAAGAAGGCCGGTGAAGCAGAACACCGGCTGAACGCTCACCAGGGGTCTACCAATGAGTTTTGACGCTGATTCGTCGTACAGCCGCCTCCCGGCTGGAGTGGCCGCACGGATGCCGAAGGCCTCCTCCCGCACCAAAGCCACGGCGACCAGAGGACAGAAGGCGATCGAGCTCACGCTCTTCGCCGTTTTCGGATTCACGATCGCCCTGGCCGGCTTCGCGCTCTACGCGACGAACCGTCCCGAGCATCAGCTCGTGCCGAATCGCGTGGCCGCCGGACTGAAAGCCGATCGGGTGAACGTCCTCCTCATCAGCGCCTCGCTCCGGCCGAACGGGTCGGAGACCAGCGACGTCCGCACCGAGTCGCTGATGCTGCTATCCGTGCAGCCGTCGACGGGTCGAACGGCCCTGACTTCGATCCCGGTCGATCTCTGGGTGAAAGTCGGCCGCTACGGACAGCGCCCGCTGCACTCGGCTTACACCGTCGGCAACGCCAGCGGCTATCCGGGAGCGGGAACGGGCCTGACGGTCGACACGATCGAGACGATCATCGATGAGCCGATCCATGGCTACGCCCGCCTGAGCATCGGCGACGTCTCCCGCATCGTCGATCGCGTCGGCGGCGTCGAGGTCGACGTGAAGCGCGGGGTGTACGAGATTCGCGGCGACCGGCATCGCTTCCGCCGCGGCGTGCAGCGTTTCAAAGGGACCGACGCGATGCACTACGCGTACGCCGGCCGCGTCGCCGGTTTCGCCGCCGACCGCTTCGAGCGCGAGCAGCGCCAGCGCGAAGTGGCCATCGCCACCATCACCAGGATCCTCGGCTCGAAGATGGAGAACCTGAACCGGTTCGAGTCCGCCTTCGGCAGCGTCGCGGCCACGAACCTCACCGGCGACCAGATCCGCACGCTCGCCCTCGCCGCCCGCCGGGGCGGCGACATCCGCGTCGTCAGCTGGAAGCCCTATCTCGATGTCGTCGACGTCAGCAGCGTTGCGTATCGCGGCGAGGCCGTGAAGCCGCGCAGCGGCGACTTCGCCGCCGTCCGCCAGCTCACCGACGCGGCCTTCGAGGCCGGCGTCGTCGCCAAGATTCACTGATTGAGGAGCCTCGCATGTCTTACACGCGCAACAATCCGCCCCTTGCTCCGCGGTACGACAAGCCCAAAGACAAGAAGAAAAAAGGCCTGGCCGAATATCTGATGTACGGCTTCGTGATCGTGCTCGTGGCCATCGTGACGATCGCCTCGTACGCCCATTTCGCCCCAGGCATGAAAGAAGTGCCGAACCGGGTCGCCGAGGGGTTCGATCAGGACCGGATCAATCTCCTCCTGATCGGCATCGGCGGCGACGCCCATCCCGGTGAAGGAAAGGACCTGGCCGACTCGATCATCCTGGTCAGCCTCAAACCCTCCACCCGCCAGGCCGCGCTCGTTTCCCTTCCCCGCGACCTCTACGTCCCGATGGACAGCGGCATCGGCATGCAGCGGCTGAACGCCGCCCACGCGCTGGGTGACCGCATGGGCTTCAAAGGAAAGGGCCCCGGCTTCCTCGTCCACACCGTCCAGAACCTCCTCGGCGAACCGGTCCACGCCTACGCCCGCATCGACTTCAAGGCCTTCGAGAAAGTGATCGACGCCATGGGCGGCATCGACGTCTACGTCTACCGCCCCTTCTACGACTACCTGTTCAAGGATGGATTCGAGAAGGGATGGCACCACCTCGACGGCAAGCGCGCTCTGCGTTACGCGCGCTACCGGCACATCCGCGCGTCGTACGAGGGCAACAACTTCGGCCGGGAACTGCGCCAGCAGCAGGTCGTGGACGCCATCCGCGACAAGATGAAAACCCTCGACGCGTCGCAGATCCTGCGCCTGTCCAAGCTGGCCATGAATTCGTCGGACTTCACCTCGACGAACCTCACCACGCCGCAGATGGTCGAGCTGTACACGACCTTCCGCAACACGAAGCGCGCGGACGTCCGCCACGTCTCGCTCAAGAAATTCACGAAGATCATCAAGCTCACCGAGCCTCACCTCTACGGGGAGGCCGTGGCCCCGCCGAAAAACGACTACACGAAGATTCGCGAGGTCGTGCGCACGGTCTTCAACGGACGGGAGCCGATCGTGGCCCCGAGCGAGATCCAGCTGACCGAGGTTGGCGAGCCGCCGGCGGCCGCGAAGGACGAAAAAGTCGAAGCGAATCGTCAAGCCGTTGCGGCCGCGGTAGGACGTTGAAACGGTGATCGGCTGCGCCCGGCTGGCCCGGCTGTTGCTTTTTACTTCCGCTCGGCACGCCAGCAACGAGCCGCAGTTGCAGCCAGAAACCTTCCGGAGAAAACCATGAATGGATCAACGGACGTGCGGTCGATGAGCTCCTCGGGCTCCACCCCTCGCAGCGCCACGGGCGCGAAAACGGATAAACAGATTCCCATCACCTCCCCTGTCCCCGATTCGGCGGGAAAGCCGCGCTCCTCGCGAGGCGGCGCGGGCGACCGGATCATCAGCGGAATCGATCTGATCGACTTCGGCGCCGGCGGACTGATGCCGAACCACGTCTACCTGGTCAAAGGCGCCGGTGGACTCGGCAAGTCGATTCTCGGGCTGCAGTTCCTTACCCGCGGCCTCGAGCATCAGGAGCCGGGGATCCTGATCACCGACCAGAAGCCTGAAAAGGTCATCACCCAGGCCACGGCCATCGGCTTCACGATCGAGGACGCCGTCCGGCGGAACCAGCTCTCGATCCTCAACCCCAGCGGCCGTTACTTCGACCTCGTCGAGAGCCCGGCCGACGTCATGGCCATCGTCGAAGAGCTCGGCGACTACATCAAGAAAATCGGCGCGAAGCGCGTGGTCATCGATCCGATCTACACGCTCATCAACACCCAGTACTCGAGTCACTTCGCCCTGACCCTCACCCAGTCGATGATGAACGCGCTGGAAGACCTTCCGGCGACCGTGATTCTCATCGCCGGCGATGAGGACAGCGCCGAGCTGAATCCGATCATCCGGATGCTCGAGGGGAACGCGTTCGGCGTCGTGCAGCTGAAGCAGGACACTGCCACCGGCGGCCGCGTGATGAGCATCCCCAAACTGCGCTACGCGTCGAGCGAGGATCTTTCCTCGCACTACCGCATCCTCAACGGCCGCGGCCTGATCAACTATCGCGGCGAAGGCGAGAAGGTCACCGACGTCACCAAGCCTTGGGAAGAGGCGACCGAGGCGAATCGGAATGTGCTCGTGATCGGCGCGCAGTCCGACACCATCCGCAAAGTCAAAGAAGCCCTCGGCGACAAGTACAAAGTCGACGCGGAATCCGATCTCAAGACCGCCGTCGATCGCGTCAAGCGCGAGAAGCCCGGCCTGGTCATGGTCACGCCGCAGCGCAGCGCGGGTGCGATCAGCGCCATCCTGGACATCACCCAGCATTCCTCATCGTCGGTGGCGTTCCTCTCCCCGGCCGGAAATCGCCAGGCCGATCGCGTGCTGTACCTGCGCGCCGGTGCGGACGATTACTTCAGCGAGCCGTTCACGCCGGCCGAGCTTCGCGCTCGCGTCGACGCGCTCATCCGCCGCAGCGGCCGCCGCCTCAACATCCGCGACTCCGGCGCCAACTCCATCACCGCGGACGAGATGAGCGCGCTGATGAACGCCGGCGAGACCACCTCGCAGAGCCGCAGCGGACCGGTGCTCACCGCCAGCGAAAACGACAACGTGCAGTACGACCCCGAGTTCAACGATCGCCTGCAGCGCAACATCGACACCGTGTCGAAGCTCGACACTCCGTTCGCCGTGTACTGGATCAAGGGCGACGGCGACGATCGCGAGCTGAACACCTCCCTGGCGAAACTCTGCCGGCAGGAAGACATCCTCTGCCACAACCGCAACGGCGAGTTCGTGGCCATCCTCACCGGCACGGATGCAAACGGCATCAAAGGCTTCGAGAACCGCCTCGAGGAGAAGCTCGGCGACCGCATCGCCCGTAGCAAGCGCGGACACCAGCTTTATCAGCCCGGTGAGACCAGCGCCTAAACCATCCTCCTCTCTCCTGAGAAACGCCGGCCTGGGGCCGGCGTTTTCGTTTTCTCTATAATCCGCCGCCTGCATGAAGCCGGAGCGCGCGCAGCTCGAATCCGTTCTCGCCTCGCTTCGCTCCCCCTCCCTTCGTTACGCCGACGTCCGTTTCACCGAGACCCATCAGCAGCACGTCAAAGTCCGCAATGGTGAGGTCGATCATCTTTCCTCGACCGTCGATCGCGCCGTCGGCGTCCGCGTGCTGGTCGGCAACGGCTGGGGATTCGCGGCGTCGAGCGACGTGAGCGACGCGTCGATCAAGCGAACCGCATTGCGCGCGCTCGAAGTCGCCGCAGCCAGCAATCTCGCCTCGACCCAGCAAGTGCGGCTCAGCGACGTCGATGCATACGTCGCGAGGGTCGAGACGCCGTTCCAGATCGATCCCTGGTCGGTGCCGATCGCGAAGAAAATCGAGCATCTAATGCAGGCCACCGAGCCGATGCGCGGCGATCCGCGCATCCATCAGGTCTCCGGCGAGATCTCCTGCTACCGCCAGGCGAAGATCTTCGCCTCAACGGAAGGCAGTTCCATCGAGCAGACCTCGACCCAGATGGGCGGCGGCATCGAGGCCGTGGCCATCGATGCCGGCGAGTTTCAGCGCCGCACGTATCCCAATCCGTTCGGCGGCGATTTTCAGGCCGAGGGATGGGAATTCATCGAGCGTCTGGACATGCCCGGCAAGGCCCTGCAGATCCGCGACGAGGCGCTGGCGCTCCTCGCCGCACCGAAGGCACCGGCCGGCCGCTTCGATCTGATCGTCGGATCGGCGCAGCTCGCCCTGCAGGTCCACGAATCCTGCGGTCATCCAACGGAGCTCGACCGCGCCCTCGGCCTGGAGATCTCCCTCGCCGGCGGTTCGTTCCTGCAGTTGCCGATGCTCGACAACTTCCGCTACGGCTCGGACCTGGTGAACATCGTCGCCGACGCGACGATCCCCGGCTCGATCGGCAGCTTTGCCTTCGACGACGACGGCGTTCCCGGGCAACGCTTCCATCTCGTCGAGAACGGCATGTTCGTTGGCTATCTCACCGGCCGCGACACCGCGCCGGACATCGGCCGCGCGTCGAACGGCACCGTCCGCGCGGAGAGCGCGTCGCGAATCCCCATCATCCGCATGACCAACATCAACCTCGAGCCGGGCGACGTACCGCTCGACCAGATCATCGCCGACACAAAGCGCGGGATTTTCGTGGAGACGAACAAGTCCTGGTCGATCGACGACCTCCGCCTGAACTTCCAGTTCGGCTGCGAGGTCGCTTGGGAGATCGAGAACGGCCGCCTCGGCCGCATGCTCCGCAACCCGCTCTACACCGGCAACACGCCCGGCTTCTGGCGATCGTGCGACGCCATTGCCGACCGCTCCTCCTGGCAGATCTGGGGACTGCCGAATTGCGGCAAAGGCGATCCGATGCAGACCATGCGGGTTGCCCACGGTGCGCCGGCGGCGAGGTTCAGGAACGTGGAGATGGGATGAAGAGCGAAAGCGATTCGTTCGCCATCCTCGACGCGATTCTCAACGCCGCAAACGCGGATGAAGCCGACGCGGCGTTCATCTCCGTCGATCAGAACATCTCCCGCTTCGCCAATTCGCAACTGCACCAGAACATGTCCGAAGAGAGCGCGTGGCTCACCCTGCGCGTGATCGTGGATGGGGCGATGGGCGTGGCCACGACGACGAGCTTCGAGGCCGAGGACATCGCCGAGACCGCGGAGATCGCGCGTGAAGCGGCGCGGCACTCAAATCCCGTGCAGGGTTTCAAAGGTTTGTATCGCGACAACGAGCCCGTTCCCGACCTGGACACTTTCGACGAAGCCACCGCCAACATCAGCCCGGCGACGAAGGCACGCGCGTTGCGGACGATGTTCGACGCGCACGGCTCGCTGCAGTTCGCCGGCGCGTACGCAACCGGCGCCGTCTCGGTCGCCTGCGGCAACACGCACGCCATCCGCCGCTTCGCCCGCACGACCTACTCCGACGCCACCGTGATCGCCCTCGGCCAGGACGTTTCCGGCTACGCCACCCAGCGCGAACAGCGTGCGAACCGCCTGGATCTCGCCGCGCTCGGCAACGAGGCGGCGCTCAAGGCATCGCTCGCCGCGGGCAAAGTCGAAGATCTGCACCCCGGCGCGTACGACGTGATCCTCGAGCCGCCCGCGCTCGCCGAGGTCTTCGACTGGATGAACATGATCGCGTTCACCGGCCAGTCCTTCGAGGACGGCTCCTCCTTCTTCGTCGGCAACCTCGGCAAGCGCATCCTCGGCGAGCAATGCACGCTGATCGACGACGCGACCGATCCTGACTTCCTGCCGTTTCCGTTCGATCTCGAAGGCATGCCCAAGCGGCCCGTGGCGATGATCGACGCAGGAACGATCCGCACGCCCGTGCTCGACAAAGCATGGGCCGATCGCCTCGGTCTGCCCGCGACGGCGAACGCCTGGTCGCTTGGGTCCTCCGAGCACGGAGCGGCCTTTCACGTATCGATGGCCGGCGGCAATACCACTCGCGAAGAGATGATCGCCTCCACGAAGCTCGGCATCTGGGTCACGCGCTTCAACTACGTCAACGGCCTGCTCGAGCCGAAAACCGCGCTGATGACCGGGACCACCCGCGACGGGACGTTCCTCATCCGCGACGGCGAAGTAGTGGCCCGCCTGCCGAACCTCCGCTGGACGCAATCGATGGTCGAAGCCTTCAGCAACATCGAGTCGCTTTCGCGGGAGCGGCGCAACGTCGGCACCTGGTACAACACCTTCGGCGGGACGCGGGCTCCGGTGGTGAAGATCAGAGGTTGGCAGATTACGGGCAAACAGGAGAGCGCTGGATAGCAGTTTGCAGTCCGAACCGCACTGAACCGATGACGCAGTACATCATCCGGAGATTCCTGCAGATGATCCCGATAACTCTGGGGATCATCACGCTCATCTTCTCGCTGATCCACCTGATTCCGGGCGACCCGGCGGTGCAGATCGCGGGCGAGGGCGCTCGGCCGGAAGACGTCGCCCAGGTCCGGAAGGATCTTGGGCTCGACCTGCCGCTCTGGCAGCAGTACGTGACCTATCTCGGCAATCTGGCGAAGGGCGACCTCGGGATCTCGTTCCGGACGCGGGAAAGCGTGGCCAAGGAGATCGCCGTCCGCTATCCGGCCACGATGCAGCTCGCGGCCGGGGCGATGTTCGTGGCCCTGCTCGTGGCCTTTCCGCTGGGGATCATTTCCGCGATCTACAGAAACTCCTGGATCGACAACGTGGCGCGGTTCTTCGCTCTGATCGGCGTGTCCATGCCCAGCTTCTGGTTCGGTCCGCTGCTGATCATCGCCTTCGCCATCAATCACCCCTGGTTCCCCGTCTCCGGCCGGGAGGAAGGCTGGAAGTCGCTGGTGCTCCCCTCGCTGACGATGGGCCTCGCGCTCGCGGCAATCCTCACCCGCATGATCCGCGTCAGCCTCGCGGAAGAGCTCAACCAGCTTTACGTAACCACGGCCATCGCCAAGGGCGTGACGCGGCAGAAAGCGATCTTCCGCCACGCGCTGAAGAACGCGCTCATTCCGGTCATCACCATCCTCGCGCTGCAATTCGGCTCGCTGCTGACCGGCGCGATCATCACCGAGCAGATCTTCTCGTGGCCCGGCCTGGGACGCCTGCTCATTCAATCGATCAACACCCGCGACTACCCGCAGGTTCAGGCTTCGATTCTGATCATTGCGCTGACGTACATCATGGTGAATTTCATTTCGGACCTCCTCTATGGAGTGGTCGATCCGCGGATCAAGCTCGAATGAGTCGCAGAGTCTCAAAGTCGCAGAGTCTCAGAGAGAAATTCTTTGAGACTTTGCGACTCTGAGACTTTGAGACTGCGAACATGAAGACCCTCAAACGCCTGCTGAAGAATTTCGCGTTCACGTCAGGTCTGATCCTGACGCTGCTGCTCGTCCTCGCGGCGCTGGCGGCACCGCTGCTCGCGACACACGATCCGAATCTGCAGGACACGTCGCGGCGTCTCGAGGCACCGTCGAACGATCATCTTCTCGGCCTCGACGATCTCGGCCGCGACGTTTACTCGAGAATCATCTACGGCGCGCGGGTCTCGCTCCGCGTCGGCTTCAGCGTGGTCATCGCCGCGTCGCTCATCGGCGTCACGCTCGGCGCGATCTCCGGTTACTTCGGCGGCATTGCCGACGTGATCGTGATGCGCCTCTGCGACATCCTCCTCGCCTTCCCGGGAATCCTTCTCGCCATCGCCCTGGTGGCCGTCCTCGGCCCGAACCTCATCAACGTCATCCTCGCGCTGTCGATCATCGGCTGGGTCGGTTACGCGCGGCTCGTGCGCGGGCAGGTTCTGAAGGTACGGGAGATGGAGTACGTCGTGGCCGCGAAAGCGCTCGGCGCGAAGTCGCCGCGCGTGATCGTGAAACACGTCCTGCCGAATGTCATCAATCCGGTGATCGTCATGGCCACCCTCGGCCTGGCCGGCGCGATCCTCGCCGAGGCGGCGCTTTCGTTTCTTGGGCTGGGGGTGCAGCCGCCGACGCCGTCGTGGGGCGCGATGCTGACGTCCGGCCGCCGCTACCTCGGCCTCGCCAACCATCTGGCGATCTTCCCCGGCGCCGCGATCATGCTCGCCGTGATGGGCTTGAACTTCCTCGGCGACGGCCTGATCGACGCGCTCGATCCGAAGTACCGCAAAGAAATCCGCTAGGCCGGGCCGGCACGGCCGGCAGCGCTGGTTGCTGCGCTCGTGCACGTGCGGCTGCCCTGAGGCACACTCTCCGCGATGGCCAATCCCGTCCGCGTTGTCTCCCTGGTTCCCTCACTGACTGAAACCCTCTTCGACCTCGGCGCCGGCGACGCGGTCGTCGGGATCACCGACTTCTGCATCTTTCCGCCGGATCTCGATCTGCCGCGCGTCGGCGGAACGAAGAATCCGCGCATCGACGAGATTCGCGCGCTCGCGCCGGACCTCGTGCACATGAACTTCGAGGAGAACCTCCGGCGTCACGCCGAGGCGATCAGGGAGTTCGCTACGGTCCACGTGACTGAGCCGAAGAGGGTCGAGGATGTGATCGGGCTGATCGAGGCGCTCGGCGAGCTGCACGATCGCCGGGAACGGGCCGCGAAACTGGCGAATGAGTTGCGCGATGCGCTTCGGTCGATGCCGCGGCGCGCGTTCACGTTCGCCTGTCCGATCTGGAAAGACCCCTGGATGTGGTGCGGCGGCGACACGTATGTCTCGCGGCTCGTCGAAAGCGCGGGTGGGCGGAACGTGCTCGCGGATCGCGAGCGCTATCCGCAGGTGGCGCTGGAAGAGGTGATCGCGTTGCGGCCGGATGTCGTTTTTCTGCCGGATGAGCCGTACGTGTTCACGGAGGCGGATGCGAAAGCGTTTGAGGGCCCGCGGGTCATCGGCCCCTTCCCTGGCCATCTCTTCACCTGGCACGGCTCGCGGACGATTCAGGGCCTGCGGTTTCTGAGAGAAGTGGTCTGAATCGCCCCGGCAGTTAGGAGAAGCGCCAACAGAAAGGGTCACGCAAGGAGGCGCCGGGGCGATTCAGAACGAAGACAGACTATGCGATAACAGCATAAATGTCAACGTTCCAGAAGCTCCTCGGCCCAGCCCCGGATCGTCTCCTCCACCGCCTCGAGCTGTTTGGTGAAGAAATGGTCCGCGCCGGTCACGGTCACGCTCTCGGCGTTGCGGATCCCCTGGACGAGTTTCTCGAGCTTGGCCGCGTCGCCATGCTCGTCCTGCGTGCCGTGGATGAAGAGCATCGGCCGCTCGCAGGACCGGAGGTAGCTGAAGTCGTATTTGTTGACCGGGGTGCCGAGGAGGAACATCGCATCGACGTCGGTGCGCTCGCAGGCCACGCGGGTCGCGACCCAGGCGCCGAATGAGAATCCGCCGACGATCAGTTTCTTGTCGGGATGCTTGAGCCTGGCCCACTTGATGGCCGCGGTGACGTCGTCCTGCTCGCCGTCGCCGTTGTCGAACTTGCCGCCGCTCGTGCCGACGCCGCGGAAGTTGAAGCGCAGCGTGGCCACGTTCGCGTTCTCCAGTCCGCGCGCCGCGCGAAACACGACCTTGTTGTGCAGCGTGCCGCCGCCCGTCGGCAGCGGATGGCAGATCACGGCGACGGCCGCGGGATCCTGGAGCTCGCGATAAAGCGCTTCGAGACGGCCGGCCGGGCCGTAGAGATCGACATGACGCAGAGGTTTCGGATTCACGACAGCTTCACCATCACTCGATCACCTTCCACTCGAACTTCATGCGTCGCGACGGAGATCTCCGGGTTTCCCGGACAGGCACCGGTCGCCAGGTCGAAGCCCCACAGGTGCCAGGGGCAGGTGATCTCGTCGCCGATCAGGTCTCCTTCAGCAAGCGGGCCACCACGATGGGGGCAGGTGTTGTCGGTCGCGTAAAAGCCTGAGCTCGTGTGGGAGATGGCGATGGTCCGGCCATCGACGACGCACGCTTTGATCCGGCCCACCGGCAGCTCGCTCACTGCCATGACTTCGATGAACTCGGGCATGCGTCAGCTGATCTTGCGCTGCTCGAGATCGTGTCTCGCCGCCGTGGTGTTCTGGTCTTTGTAGTGGTACTGCACGATCCCGTAATCGAGCGAGATGTTCTCGACCGGCACGTCGCCGGGGCCGCCGGAGACGGAGTAGTTCGAAATGATGACGTGCTCCATCACCACCTCCAGATATTGGACCGGCCGGTTGCCGGAAGTGCCGTCCGAACGGAAGCAGGTCAGCGTCGCTTTACCGAACTGCTTTCCGCTCCAGCACGCCTTGAGCAGCTCGTTCGTGGTCCGGTCGAGGTACTTGGTGAAGCTGAGGTTCGCGTGGGATGCCTGCTCGACCGTCCCGCCGGCCGCGGAGCCGCGCGTCGGGCTGGTGGGCTGCGCGAATCCGTGGCTCCACGAGAGGACCTCGATCTCGCCCTGATGACCGGCAGCAGTGCTCGCCCCCGAGACCTCGGGATTCTCGAACCTGAGGTACATGTTCGTCGACATGCGCCGGATTAGATACGCACCGGCCGCGGAATGCCACTCCTGCCAACCGCCGCGGTGCCATCCCAAACGCCGGGAATCGCAGTCGCGCATTCGGGGCACTTGCCGTCGACGAGCCTGTACGACGTGACGCGGAAGCCAATCCGTCCGATGACCAGCGCATTGCACGACGGGCAGTGCGTTCCCTCCTTGTCGCCGAATCCGCCCGGAATGTTGCCCGGGTAGATGTAACGCAGGCCGGCGCGCTTGCCGATGTCGTACGCGCGCAGCAGATGCGACGCCGTCGTCGCGGGATTGGTCATCTTGTAATCCTCGTGGTACGCGGTGATGTGCCAGGGGATGTCCGGATCGACGCCGGCCAGGAACTCGGCGATCTTCGTCAACTCTTCATCGGAGTCGTTGAATCCGGGGATGACCAGCGTGACGATCTCCACCCAGATCCCGCGCTGCTTGAGGCCGATGATCGTGTCGAGGACGGGCTGCAGGACGCCGCCGAGGTCGCGGTAGTGGCGATCGTCGAATCCTTTGAGGTCGACCTTGTACATGGTGATGAAGGGCGCGATGTAGTCGAGAACTTCCGGCGTGCCGTTGCCGTTCGAGACGTACGAGCAGATCAGCCCTTCCTTTTTCGCCTCGCGGAAAACTTCCACTGCCCATTCCGAGGTGATGAGCGGCTCGTTGTAGGTCGAGGTGATGACCGTCGCGCCATGCTTTTTGGCGATGCGCACCAGTTCCGCGGGCTCGACATCCTGCGGCGGCGCGATCGCGGCCGGATCGCGCAACGCCTGCGAGGTCACCCAGTTCTGGCAGTAGCCGCAGTGGTAATCGCAGCCGAGCATGCCGAACGACAACGCCAGCGCGCCGGGGTAAGCGTGAAAGAACGGCTTTTTCTCGATGGGATCGACCTGCAGCGCCGCGACGTAGCCGCGCGGCACGAGCAGCGTTCCGCCCTCGTTGTAGCGGACCTTGCAGATGCCTTTCAGACCGTCGGGGATTTTGCAGCGGTGTCCGCACGCGAAACAGCGGACGGCGTTCTTCTCCAGCTTTTCGTAGAGCTCGCCTTCCACCGTCCGTTTCGAAAGGATCTCGCCCAGCGTCACCTGAGCCTGAGAGGTCGTGGCCATGGCTGCTTAAAACAGCCGCAGGAACCGCGCCATTCGCGCCCGCCGCCAGGAAATCCACCAGCAACCGAGCGCGAGAACGAAGCCGGCCAGGCCATCGACGAGGTAGTGCCAGCCGGTGATCATCGACCCGAGAAAAATGGTCGCCGCGAAAATGCCGAAGAGGACTTCGCCCGACGTCCAGAGCCGCCGCATCCACAAAAACACATACGTTTGAAAGGCGACGTGCAGGCTCGGAAACGCGGCGATCCCGAGCATCAGATGAATCGGGCCATGCTGCTCGCCGCGCGCGGCGCGGATCACGTCCTGGTAGTTGCGCATCAGCACGGCCTGCAGGTACTGCGTGCGGGCGAGCACGTGGTCATACGCCAGCCAGACGTCGGGAAACCGATACGCGGGACCGAGTGACGGAAAGGCCATGTACAACCAGACCCCCGCGATCCACAGCACGGCGTTGCCGTTCGCGAACGCAACGCGCACGCGGCGGCCGGGATCGGAGAAGAAGTAGCCCGAAGCGACGATCGTGCTGGCGTAGAAGACGTACGAATACGACCAGTCGATCGTCTTCAGAAAGGCCTCGTTGCCGAGGACGTCGAGAAAGAAAACGGTTGGCGCGAGGCCGAAGAAAACGAGCTGGTCGAGATCCCACAGTTGCTGATCGAAGAGCACGGGATGGACGACGGGCATGGCCAGCTTGATCCAGCCGTACGCGAAGAACGTGAGGCCGCCGGCGAAATTGAGGCGCAGCGTCTCCAGCAGCCACGGAAATCTCCGGAAACGCCGCAGATACTGTTTGCGGCCGGTCGCGAAGGCGACGATGACCCGGACGATGATGCCGATCACCGTGTAGATGAGCAGAGTCAGCGTGAGGGTGAGCGTCCACAACCAGGACGGCCGGATTCCGGGGGCGTCACGGGTCAGGATGGCGATCGCGAGGATGTTCGCGATCGCCAGAATCTCCACAAAGTACAAACGCCTCACGCGGCGAAGATTACACTCCGCCGCATGTTCATCGAGACAACCATTCGGGATGGCGTGGCCACGATCACGCTGAATCGTCCCGAGAAACTGAACGCTTTCACCGGGACCATGCGCGAGGATCTGCTGGAAGCCCTGCGCGCATGCGAGCGCGACGAAGCGGTACGCGTCGTGGTCCTCACCGGTGCAGGCCGCGCGTTCTGCGCGGGGGGCGACGTCGAGTACATGTCCGGCCTGCAGAAGAGCGGGGACGTGACCGCGTTCCGGAAGCTGCTCGACGCGGGTCGCGACGTCATTCTGCAGATCGCCACGATGCCCAAGCCCGTCATAGCCTCGATCAACGGCGTCGCCGCGGGAGCCGGCTGCAATCTCGCCCTGGCCTGCGATTACCGCATCGCTTCAGAGACGGCGAAGCTCAGCGAGAGCTTCGTGAAAATCGGCCTGCATCCCGACTGGGGCGGGACCTGGCTCCTTCCCCGACTGATCGGTCGCAGCCGCGCCGCGGAGATGCTGATGACCGGGCGGATGGTCGAGGCCGCGGAAGCGCTGGCCATGGGCATGATCGATCGTGTGGCGATGAATCTCACCGCGGAAACGGGAAGGCTCGCGGCGACGATCGCCGCGGCGCCGCCGATCGCGATCGCCGGCATCAAGCGCGCACTCGACGCCGCGGATCGCAACGACCTGCGCGCCCAGATCGAGCTCGAGAGCGAGCATCAACTGCGCTGCTTTCAATCGAGCGACGCCGCGGAAGGGATGGCCGCGTTCTTCCAGAAGCGCGCGGCCACCTTCAGCGGGCGCTAGTTCAACAGGAAGTACGGCGAAGTCCGTCCGGCGCTCGGCCGCATGGGCGTGCCGTCGACCGGACATTTGAATTCGCCGTCGTGATCGGTGTGCGGCACGCGCAGCATGGTCTGGTCTTTCGGACAGATGTAGTACGTGGCCTTCCGTCGAAGATCGGGGGAGGGCACCGGCAACGAGCCGTCGAGAGTCACTCCGTCGACGAGGATGCGATGCGGGCTGAGCGCCAGGCCCTGGGCGACGTCCTTCCACGTCAACTCCAGCACGCCATTCACCGGCTCGAGCTTGTACTCGTTCCTGACTCCCAGACGCTCCACGGTGACGTGACGGATCTCGCCCTCGCGCCGGATGGTCACCTTCACGGACTCGTCGACGGTGAATACGTGCGCGATGCCCGGCGTGAGCTTGGACGTGTCGAAGCCGTACATACTCGCCGCGGCCTGAACGGTCGCCGCCGCAAGAAAGAGCACAAAAGCAAAAGCCTTCATACATCCTCCGTTTTGGAAGAATTCTACGCGCGGCGGACGATGACCAGGGTCTCGTCGTCCTTCTGCGGCGCTTCGCCGACGAAGTTCACGACCGCCGCGGCAATCTGATCGCGGATGAGCGCGGCACCGCCGTCGATGTGCTGCTCGAGCAGCGCCTCGAGCCGCTCGTTCCCGAACTCGTCCCCAGCCACATCCTCCGCCTCGGTGATCCCGTCGCTGTACAGCACGACGCACGTGCCGGCCGGGAACGGGCGGGTCTGGGTCACGTAGTGAGTGCCGGGGAGGATTCCGATCGGCAGTCCGTGCGACTTGATCTGGTCGATCTTTCCGTTGCCGATCAGGTAGCAGGGATTGTGGCCGGCGTTCACGTACTGGATGGTCTCGTTCTCCGGATCGATGGCCACCATGATCATGGTGATGAACTTGTTCTCGGCCGACCAGTTGTGAATGTGGCGATTGAGCTCCGTGGCGATCTCGCCCAGGCCGCGGCCTTCGGCGAACAGCAGCTGAATGACGGCGTGCAGCGCGGACACGAGCAGCGCCGCCGGCATCGACTTCCCGGCCACGTCGGCCACGAGCGTGGTGACCACGCCCTCGCGAACGAAGAACGCGTGATAGTCGCCGCCGACCTGCCGCGCCGGATTCGACAGCGCGGCGATCTCGATTCCTTCGACCTGGGGAATGGCCTTCGGAAGAATGTCGCGCTGGATCGTCGCGGCCAGCTCGAGGTCGCGCTCCATGGCCTGCTTCTCGAGGGCCTCGCGGTGCAGGCGCGCATTCTCCAGCGCGATCGCGACCTGATTGGCGAACAGTGAAAGCAGACGAAGCTCGTTCGCTTCGAACGCGCCGATGCCTCCCTCCCGCGTTTCCCGATCGGCCGCGGCCAGCACGCCGATCACGTTGTCGTTGCTGCCCTTGATCGGGACGCTGACGAAGGTCGTGCAATCGGGAAAGATGCAGTCGCTGCCGCCTTCGTACGTCAGCGGCTTGCCTTCGCGGATCAACTGCTCGGTCAGATCGGCATCGAGAAAGCTCTCCCTCACGTCGCCGAAGGACCGGTACAACTTGAAGCCGCCGGCTTCCTTCAGATAGAGCGAAGCCCGGCGCGCGTTGGTGAGCGAGATCATCCGGAAGAGGATCTCGTCGGCCAGCTCGTCGACGTTGAGGGTCGAGGCGATGGAGAGGCCGATGTCGTACAGCGACTCGAGCTCCCACAGCCGGTACTTGAGTTGAAAGTCCCCTTCCCGCGTTTCCTGCAGCAACCGCTGGTTGGTGATCAGCGTCGAGAGAAATGTTCCGGCCGCGCGCGCGAAGGCAATGTCTTCATCAGACGCGGCATCGCAATACAGCGCCAGCAACCCGACCGCTTCGCGTTGCGATTGCAGCGGCACCACGACCGACGGCACGGGCGACACGGAATCCTCGGCACGTCCATCGAGGATCTCCGGCGCCACACACTGCTGTGATTTCGCGGCGAGTCTGAGCGGCGTGCCGCGCGACTCGCGCAGGTACAACGCACCGTCGCCGAAGGGAGTGTGCCGCGCGAACGCGTCGAGGATGGTCGGCCCCTGCGCCGTGATCGAGCCTCTCTCCAGTTGCTGAAGCTCGTGGACGAAATCTGCAAACCGTCGAACCGGCGGCATCGGAAAGGCAGGATATACCGGGGAGAACTACAGGGCGAGTTGCTGCACGGCGGCTTCTTCCGTATCGAAGATGGCCGCGTAATTCGCCAGACCCATGATGTGAAAGGTCTTGTGGATGACCGGGGTCAGGCAGCAGAAGGAGATCTTCCCTCCCCGCTCGATCATCTTCTCGATGATCTCGATGAGGATGGAGATGCCGATGGAGTTGACGATCTTGGTGTCGCCGAGGTTGAGGAGGAGGTTGTTGACACCCTGGTCCATCAGCTCGTAGGCGATGCGGGCGATCTCCTCGCCGCCGACGTTGTTGATGTAGCCCTTCGTGTACAGGATTGCGCCTGTGTCCCCCCGGCGCTCGACCCTGAGTCTCAATTCGTCCGTCATTGCGTCTTCCCGTATTTCACCATGTGAATGGTCGTGCCGCCGTCGGGACTGGTCTCGATACCGACCTCGTCCATGTGTGCTTCGATGATTTGCAGACCCCAACCTCGCTTGTGAGCAACGCCGAGTTTCTGGCGGCGGGAACGGGCCTCGGTCACGTCGAACCCTTTGCCGCGATCGCTGATCCAGATGTCGATGCGCGGGTTGCCCTCGCCCAGAGAGGTGCCGACGATTCTTACATAGATACGTTTGTCTTCGCTACCGGAGTGCTCGCGCGCGTTGATGCATGCCTCGATCATCGCGTGGGCCATCTCGTCGATGGCTTCCGTGGGCATGCCCAGCTCCCTGGCGAGGTTGCCTGCCGCTCGCGCGGCGGCGATCTCGATATCCGGGACCATCGGGAGCGTCAGCTCCATCTGCCGCTCTGCGGTAGCAGTCATTAGCAGGATTTCCTCGGCGACTGGACGATTAGAAAGCGAGGAAGAGCGCGGCGGCGGTCTTGATCCACCGAGGGATCCCGCCGAGTTGATCGAGCGCGAGCAGAGCGACGGTGTTGACGGCCAACACGCCGGGGAGGATGTAGCTGGCCGAAAGCGCTGATTCGAGCCGGGTGGTGCGTGTCTGCATGATGTTGTTCATGGTGAGCCCCCTCTGTTGTCGGGACCACCCTTTCGCAACGCGGCTGCCACGCGTGCCGAACCAGCTCGATGCCTCCTAACCTTCTGACGCGTGCGCAGTTTACACGAGTTGACCGTTTTGTGAAGGCGGACTGGCTTGTGTTGCATTTTGGGACAGAGTCGCAAAGTCTCAAAGTCGCAGAGTCGCAAAGTGCTTTGACTCAAGTACTTACTAGTGTATGTCCCAATTGTCAGCAATTGGCGCATTTTGGGACAGCTCGTCACGCTTGCGATAGAGCGTCTTGCGATCCACGCCCAGGATTTTGGCCGCCTTCGACATGATTGCCCTTGGTGAAGGCCAGCACTCGCATGATGTAGCGCGCTTCCAGCTCGTCGAGCGTCGGAAGGTCGCCGGAGAGCTCGCGCTCGTCCGCGCCGGCCGCCGATTCGGGAAGGAGGAGGTCGCCAGGATCGATGACCGGGTCGGTCGTCAGAGCCAGGGCGCCTTCGATCTGGTTCTCCAGCTCGCGGACGTTGCCGGGGAAGGCGTAGCGCATCAGCTTCTGCAGCGCCTCCTGCGTGATCCGCACGTCGCTGCAGCCCCTCGCGCTTGCCGTACTTGTCGAGGAAGTAGCGGACCAGCTTGGGGATGTCTTCCTTCCGCTCGCGAAGCGGTGGCAGCACGATCTCGACGACTTTGAGACGGTAGTAGAGGTCCTGGCGGAACTCGCCGCGCTCGTTCATCTCCTCGAGATTGCGGTGCGTCGCGGAGAGGATGCGCACGTCGACGGGGATCCGGCGCCGGCCGCCGAGCTTCTCGATCTCCCGCTCCTGCAGAACGCGCAGGAGCTTGGCCTGCAGGGTGAGAGGGATGTCGCCGATCTCGTCGAGGAAGATCGTCCCGCCCTTGGCCAGCTCGAACTTGCCGGGCCGGGCTTCGACGCCCGTGGCGACGCCGCGCTCGATACCGAACAGCTCGGACTCGAGCAGCGTCTCCGGAAGTGCCGCGCAGTTGATGGCCACGAACGGACCGTCTTTCCGCGGCGAGTTGCCGTGAATGAGGCGCGCCACCATTTCCTTGCCCGTCCCCGACTCGCCACGAATGAGCACGCTGGCCTGGGAGTCGGCGACGCGGGCAACGAGGTCGATCACCCGCTGCATCTTCGGCGAGTCGCCGACCATCAGCCGGTCGGAGTACTCGCGCAGCATCCGCTGCTTCAGAGCGCGGTTCTCGTCCTCGAGCGTCTCGCGCACGAGATCGAGCTTGTGGAAGCGGCGGGTGTTGTCGATCGCCGCACCGCCGATGGAGGCGATGGATTCGAGAAAGCGAAGATCGTCGTCGACGAAGCTGCCGCCTTTCGTCGCGCCGCGCACTTCCTTGCCGCCGACGCCGATCACGCCCGACGATGGCATCGCCGGCGATCATCGGCGCGATCAGGAGATCGCCACCCGGCCCGCCGAGGAACTTGGAGACGGTGACCATCATCGGCTCGCGCGAGGCGATGACCTGCTTGATCGGCGGCTCGGATGAGAAACGACTCCGCCGACCGCCGTCTCCAGACCGAACGTGAACAAGGTCTGCACGTGAAGCTTGTCGTCGACGGAGAAGACGAACCCGCTCATGGCATCGAGCACTGCCACCGCCCGGTGCATCAGCTCCTCGAGCAGATCATCCTCGGGGCGAAGCGTGTTCAGCGCGCGGCCGACGTCGTAGAGCGCCTCGAGCTGGAGGAGCTTGCTTCGTAATTCGAACTGGCTTTGTGCCATGGTCTTCGAAGTCGCAGAGTCGTCGAAAGTCTGCAGAGTCTCAGACGAGGGCGTCTTTGCAGACTTTGACGACTCTGCGACTATGCGGCTATTTCCCGAGCGCCTTCCTGACACTCCCCGAGCAGAAAATCCCCGTTCCAGGCCTGGTAAAACGCCTGATCGAGCGCGTAGATTCTGATCAGGAGGGCTGAGGCTTCGTCGTAACGGCCTGTTTTCATCAGCGTGCGGGCCAGGAAGTAGAGCGAGCGGATCGTTTGCGCGTCCTGCTCCTCGCGCTCGGCGATCCGGCGGAAGCCGGTCTCGGCCTCGCCGAAGTTGCGGCGCTGGTACGCGCAGAGAGCCGCTCGTAGTCGCCTTCGAGGTTGCAGGTCGTCGGCGGTGGGCCGCGAGCGCAGTTGTCGGCGAGGAGTGCGAGAATGAGCGCCAGTCGCATGCGACGTTCATTATGCGCTTAGGTATCGTCGGGGGCGGCAGGGCCGCGTGGGCGTTCGGCTCGGCGTGGAAGCGCATCGGCTGGCCGCTGTCGGGCCTCTGGCTGCGCGATGAGTCCCGCAGCCGCATCACCGAGCTGCTCGAAACGCCGCGCCTCGACATCGATGATCTGGCTCGCGACTCCGAGCTGCTCCTGGTTGCGGTCAGCGATCGCGCCATCCCCGAGGTTGCGGCTTCGATTCCGGAGAGCGAGGCGCTGATCTTCCACGCCAGCGGGGCCATGCTCAGCGTCCGCGGCGGATTTGCCCTTCATCCACTGAAATCACTGCCGCCGGTCGGCGAGCCTTCCGATCTCGAGGACACGCTGCTCGTCTTCGAAGGCGAGCATCGCCGCACGGCGAAGCTTATTGCCGCCGCGGTCGGCGCCCGATTCGCCGAGGTTTCCGCGGAACAGAAAGCGCTGTACCACGCCGCGGCGGTGTTCGGATCGAACTACGTCGCGGCGATGCTCGACATCAGCGAGCGTCTGCTGCGCCGCGCCGGCATCGAGGACGCGCGGGAGACGCTGGTCGCCCTCGCGCATTCGGCGATCGCGAACTGGCGCCATCACACCGACGAGAAGCGCTTCACCGGTCCGGCGGCGCGAGGCGATGCCGAAGTCATGCAGCGCCACATCGCCGCTTTGCGCGATGATCCGCGGCTGCGAGAGGTCTACGAACTGCTCGCCGCCGAGATCGCCGGTTCAAAGCTTGCTAACCCAAAGTAAAGGCCGGTGGTGCTAGCATCACAAGCCCGTTCGAGAGCCTAAGTCGATGGTCTTCTTCAATTACGCAACGATGCAGATGGCCGCGAAGATCGTTTACTACGGTCCGGGCCTGTGCGGGAAGACGACCAATCTCCACCACATCTACACGAAGACCTCGCCGCAGAGCCGCGGGGAGATGGTCAGCCTGGAGACCGAAACCGACCGCACTCTCTTCTTCGATCTTCTCCCAATCGACGTCGGCGTGATCGGCGGCTTCAAGACCCGCCTGCAGCTCTACACCGTCCCCGGCCAGGTCTTCTACAACACCACCCGCAAGCTGGTGCTCAAGGGCGTCGACGGGATCGTGTTCGTGGCCGATTCCCAGGCGGCGATGCTCGACGCCAACGTCGACAGCCTCAAAAATCTGCGCGAGAACCTGGCCGAGATCGGCCTCGATCTCGACGACATCCCGGTCGTGCTGCAGTTCAACAAGCGCGATCTGCCGAACGTCGCCGACCCCCAGACCATGCTCAATGCTCTCGATCCCGACCGCCGCTTCGAGCATGTCGAGGCGGTGGCGTACACCGGCATCGGAGTCTTCGAGACCCTCAAGCTGATCTCGAAACTCACCCTCCGCCAGCTTCGCCGGCGGATGACCGGCGACGACGCGGTGAAGTCAGCCTCGCCGCAGCAACGCGGCTTGGGGGCGCACTTCCGCGTGCGCGATGAGCCCGAGGTTTCCTCGCGGACGATCGCGGCGGACACGCCTGTACCCGCGGTCAGGGCGAAGACGAGCACGAACCCGATTCCGGCGTACGGCGGCACCGCCACCGCTTCCACGGTCACGACGCCCGAGGCGCAGCCGATCGAGAGCCTCCCGCCGGCGGACATCATCGAGGAAGCCACGGAGGTCGTCCCCGACCTCGATCGGCACATCATTGCCGACGCGCCGGTACCCGAAGCACCGCCCGAAATCGAAGAACCGGAGCCGGAGATCGCGCCGGAACCGATCGAAGAGCCGCCAACAATCGAGGACGTTCCGCCGCCCCCGCCCGCCGAGCCGGAAATCGACTTCGGCCAGACCGCGCAGCCCCAGAAAGCCCAGCCCGAGGTAAAGACAGTCAAAGTCCGCTCCTCCGTCGACGTCATGGCCGAGTTGGAAGCTCTGCGCAAACGGGCTACGAACGTCACGCCCAAGGCAGCCCGGCGCGACATCATGGCTGACCTCGAAAGCCTCCGCCCCAAACGCGACATCCAGCGCACCCTCCACCTGTCGGTCCCCTCCGACGTGCTCCCTCGCACGAAGAGCGTTCGGGTTACACTTTCCTTCGAAGATGGTGACCAGGGGGTCATTCAGAGCCAGGACCAGACGGTGGACCTGGCCGACACCTCCGACGTCCAGAGTCTTTCGGTCAACCTGAAAATCGACTTAGCCCAATAGCTGTCGCGGCTGGGAAGCGAGGGGGTGCGCGATGCGCAACACATTTCTGTTGATGACGACGGCGTTGTTCGCGGTTGCCTGTGCGAGCTCGTCCGTTGCGCCACAACCCGTCCCCGCGGCATCGGCCGTCGCCGCCGCGGAGGATGTCCATGCCGCCGAGTTCCGCAAGGAGCTCGAAGAGGCCTACACCCACATCCTGGCCCGCGTCGACACGAAGGCCGTTCCCGTCGATGCCCCGGTCGTCGACATCGAGGCCGCCGCGTCGATCCCGATCCCCCAGCACCGGACCATTGATTCCGCAGTCCGTCTGTTCAGCGGCGACATGAAGGACAGCATCCAGACCTCGCTGATCCGTTCCGGCCGCTACAAAGAGCTGATCGACAAGGCCCTCGCCGAGCACCAGCTGCCGAAAGGGCTGGCCTATCTGCCGGTCATCGAGAGCGCGTATCTCCCCAATCTCACCTCGCGCGTCGGCGCGCACGGCATCTGGCAGTTCATGCCCGACACCGCCCGCGAGTACGGCCTGCGCGTCGACTGGTGGGTCGATGAGCGCGCGGATCCGGAGCGCTCCACCCGGGCCGCGGCGCAGTACCTCAAGGACCTCCACCGGATGTTCGACGACTGGGCGCTGGCTCTCGCGGCGTACAACTGCGGTCCCGGCCGCGTGCGCCGCAAGCTCGCCGAGACCGGCGCGTCGACGTTCTGGGAGCTGCTCGAACAGAGCGCACTGCCGAAGGAAACCCGCGGTTACGTCCCGACGTTTTTCGCGACGCTGCTCATCGCCAGCGATCCGGCCACGTACGGCTTCGAGCTCGGCGAGGCGGTCGAGTTCGATCACAAGCGCGTCGAAGTTCGCGGCCCCGTCTCCCTGGCCTACATCGCCGAGACCACCGGTGTCGACGAGGACGTACTCCGCGAGCTGAACCCCGCGTTCCGCCGCGCCGTCGTCCCGCCTGGCCGGGCTACGGTTCGCGTACCCGCGAAAGCAGCGGAAACGCTCGCCGCCGTCGCCGACTCGATCCGCGACGAAGACGCGCGGATGAAGGTCTGCACGTTCAAGCTGCGCAGCGGCGACAACCTCAAGAGCCTTGCCCGCGCCATCGGCACCAAGCCGGAAACAATCCTGGCCATGAACAACCTCGACGCGAATGACACCGTTCGCGCCGGCGAGACGATCTACCTCCCCGTCCGCGCCCGCGAGCTCGGCGCCCTCCTCGCCCACAGCAACGACAGCGATTACTTCTACGCCGTCCGCAAAGGCGACACGCTCTACTCGATCGCCAAGAAAAACGGGCTGACTGTCAGCGAGCTCCGCGAACTGAATGAACTGGGTGCCGGCGTGAAATTGCGGACCGGGATGAGGTTGCGGGTTGCCGCGCCGCGCACTGCTGCTGCCGGCGGCATGTAGTCGTTACGGGGTTCCGAGGTTACGGGGTTACGAGGGAGTTCCCCACCCGTAACCCCGCAACCCCGTAACCTCGTAACCCCGCAACTACCTGTGCTAGTTTCCCCCTCCCATGCCCGAAAGCAGCTCCGACTACAAAAAAACCCTCAACCTCCCGCAAACGACGTTTGCGATGAAGGCCAACCTGCCGCAGAACGAGCCCAAGCGGCTCGAGCAGTGGCGGGCGATGAATCTCTACGAGCGCATCCGGGAAAAGTCCGCCGGGCGGCCGAAGTTCATCCTGCATGACGGACCGCCGTATGCGAACGGGCGGATTCACATCGGCCACGCCCTGAACAAGACCCTCAAGGACATCGTCGTGAAGTCGCGGACGATGCTCGGCTTCGACTCCCCCTACATCCCGGGCTGGGATTGCCATGGCCTGCCCATCGAGCACGCCGTCAACAAGGAGCTCGGCTCGAAGCGCAACGAAATGTCCTCTGCCGACATCCGCCGCGCCTGCCGTCAATTCGCTGCGAAATACATCGACGTCCAGCGCGAGGACTTCATCCGCCTCGGCGTCTTCGGCGACTGGGACCATCCCTACACCACGATGTCCTTCGATTACGAAGCCGACATCGCCGATGCGCTGGGGCGGTTCTTCGAGACCGGCGCGGTTTACAAAGGCCTCAAACCGGTGCACTGGTGCACGTACGACCAGAGCGCGCTCGCCGAAGCGGAGGTCGAGTATCGCGATCACACCTCGCCGTCGATCTACGTCCGCTTCCGCATGCAGGAAGAAGCGATCAAAGAGCTCGACCTGCCGATCGAGAAGCCGCTTTACGCCGTCATCTGGACGACGACGCCCTGGACATTGCCCGCGAACCTGGCCATCGCCGTCAAACCGGAGTTCGAATACGCGATCGTCGAGCACGACGGTGAGAACTACATCCTGGCCAGTGAGCTCGTCGCGCAGGTCGCGCCGAAGTTCGGCTGGACCGATTACAAAGTCGGGAAGCTTTACAAAGGCGCGGCGCTCGAGCATCTCCGCTACACGCATCCCTTCATCGAGCGCGAAGGCTTCATCGTTACCGGCGACTACGTGACCCTCGACGCCGGCACGGGCCTCGTCCACACCGCACCGGGCCACGGCGCGGACGACTTCGCGACCGGCCGCCGCTACGAGCTCGAGATCTACACGCCCGTCAATCACCGCGGCGAGTTCACCCAGGACGTTCCGTTCTGGGCGGGCACGCACGTGTTCAAAGCGAATCCGAAAATCGTCGAGCACCTGCAGCGAGACCGGCGCGCTCGTACACAGCGAGCAGATCACCCACTCCTATCCGCATTGCTGGCGGTGCAAGAACCCGATCATCTTCCGCGGCACGGAGCAGTGGTTCATCTCCATGGACCAGAACGATCTGCGCCGGCACGCCCTCGAAGAGATCGACAAAGTGCAGTGGGTGCCGGCCTGGGGCCGCGACCGCATCTACGGCATGATCGAGAACCGCCCCGACTGGGTCATCTCCCGGCAGCGTTTGTGGGGCGTGCCGATCACCGTTCTGTATTGCGAGCAGTGCACCGAGCCGGTGACGTCGCCGGAGCTCTTCGCCAACGTCAGCAAGTATTTTCGTGAAGAAGGCGCCGACGCCTGGTACGAGCGGCCGACGACCGACTTTCACAACGAGCCTTGCACCAAGTGCGGCGCCACGGCGTATCGCAAGGAAACGGACATCCTCGACGTCTGGTTCGACTCCGGTTGCTCGCACCTCGCCGTCCTCAAACGCCGCGAAGAGCTGGAATGGCCGACCGACGTCTACCTCGAAGGCCACGATCAACACCGCGGCTGGTTCCACTCGTCACTGCTCGTTGGAACCGGCATCGAGAAGGGTGCGCCGTATCGCGCGGTCGTGACCTGCGGCTTCATCCTCAACGAGTCGGGCGACAAGATGTCGAAGTCGAAAGGCGATGCCCTCTCGCCGCAGGACGTGATCAAGCAGAGCGGCGCGGACATCCTCCGGCTCTGGGTCTCAGTCAGCGACTACACCGACGACATCCCCTTCGGGCCGCAAATCCTCACCCGAGCCAGCGATGGCTACCGCAAGATCCGCAACACCGCGCGCTACCTGCTCGCCAATCTCAGCGATTTCGATCCGGCGAAGGACGCGCTTCCAAACGAGGAGCTGCTTCCCATCGATCGCTGGATCCTCGACCGCGCCACCCGTGCCGTCGATCGCTGCCGGCAGGCCTACGAGGAGTACGAATTTCACGTCGTCTACCACCGAATTCTCGAGCTCTGCACGGTCGATCTGTCGTCGATCTACCTCGATGCCTCGAAGGACACGATGTATTGCGACGCACCGGCCTCGCGCGAGCGCCGTAGCGCGCAGACGGCGATGTATCACGTGCTCCGCGGCATCACCGCGGCCATCGCGCCCATCCTCACCTTCACCGCCGACGAGATCTACGAGGCGATGCCCGGCGAGAAGGAAGCGTCGGTGCATCTGACGGAGATCCCGAAGCTGAACGCGACGATCTCCGCGGAAGACGCAGGTGCCTGGACCCGGCTCCTTGCGTTGCGCGACTCGGTCATGGCCGTGCTCGAGCCGGCGCGCGCGGCGAAGGAGATCGGTCAGTCGCTCGAAGCGGACGTCACGCTGAATGAAGACGTGGACTGGGTTCCGAAAGGCGTCGACCTGGCCAAGCTCTTCATCGTGTCGCACGTCGATGTGGTGAACGACGCCGCAACGGCTGTTTCGTGGACGAAAGCGCGCGGACGGAAATGCGGCCGCTGCTGGCAATACCGCGAAGAAGTCGCGGTCGAAGGCGATCTTTGCGCGCGCTGCCAGAAAGTCGTCGACGAGCTCGCGCCCGCCGAAATGCCGACCGCGTAGCAATCGCGTCTGTTACATTAGCCATTCAAGAAGGAGAAACGAAAATGGCTATCAAAACCAAAGCGATCAAGAAGGCTGCGGGCAAAGCGTACGACGACGCAAAGGAAGCTGCAGGATCCGCGGTGAAGTCGGTGAAGAAAGCAGCCAAACCGAAAGTGAAAGCGGTCAAGAAAGCGGTGAAGAGCGCCACCAAGGACGCTTTGAAGGCGACCGCGAAAACCCTGAAGAAGGCAGCAAAGAAACTCTAGTTTGCGCTTCGCCGACCTCCATACCCATACCTACCATTCGGACGGAACGCGCGCACCGAAAGAGGTCGTCGACGTCGCGCGCGCTCACGGCATCACCATCCTCTGTATCAGCGACCACGACAACCTCGCCGCGTACTTCGAGATCAAGAAGTACGCGGACGAGGTTGGGGTGTTGCTCGTCCCCGGCATGGAGCTCTCCTGCGAATACGAGGGCATCGACATCCATGTCCTCGCCTACGCCTTCGACGCGAATGACGAGCGCATCGCCGATCGCCTGCGCGGGTTTCGCGAGACCCGCCAGCACCGCGGCGCGATCATCGTCGACCGCCTCCGAGCCCTCGGCTACAACATCTCCCTGACGCGCGTCGAAGAGCTCGCGGCCGGTGGCTCGCTCGGTCGCCCTCACGTCGCCCGCGCGCTGGTCGAGGCGCGCTACGTGAAGTCGGTGTCCGAGGCGTTCGATAAATTGCTCGGAACCGGGAAGCCCGGATATGTCGAAAAAGAGCGCTTCCGCATCGCTGAGGCGGTCACGCTGATTCG
This sequence comes from uncultured Acidobacteriota bacterium, assembly GCA_963822445.1. GTDB lineage: Bacteria > Acidobacteriota > Thermoanaerobaculia > Gp7-AA8 > Gp7-AA8 > QHVT01. The sequence goes on from CAWGHO010000001.1 coordinate 1,521,457, forward strand.
CGCGGCCGGCGGAGTCACGTCGATCGCCCATCCGACGTTGTATCCGAATCACGAGACGATCGTCCCGCTGCTGCTCGATGCCGGAATCGACGCCGTCGAAACGATCCATCCCGACGTCGATCCGCTCAATCGCGAGAAGTACACGAACCTCGTCCGCTTCCGCGGCAAATTCGCCACCGGCGGCTCCGACGACCACGGCGCGGTGAAGAAGGTCGAGACCCTCGGCACGATTCGTGTTCCAGAGACGATGATCCAGCCCTTGTTGGACCGTCTCTAACGTCGGATCGTCTCTGATGCTTCGTCCTCTCTTCTTTTCTCTGCTCTTCCTCGCCCTGGTCGGTGACGCGCGGATCTTTCTGTTCGTGCTGAACCGCCTCGTCTTCGGCGCCCATCGCGAAGAGAAAGCGAAGCTGCACTGGCTGATGTACGCCGTTCCGCCGCTGCTGCTCTTTCTCACGCTGCTTTTCCTGCCGCTGCACGAATGGATTGCCGATCTGTCCGACAACCGTCTGGTCGATCGCATCACCCCCGAGCCGATCGAGCGGGTGTGGCAGGCGTTCTGGACCTACGTCGGCCCGGCCTGGCTGTTCATCGCCGCGGGCGTCGGCCTTTATTGGCTGATCGATCGCGTTCGCGTGCTGGTGTTCCCGGCTTCTGCCGTCGCCGGAACGAAGACATTCGTGCCGACGGTGATCCGCGCGCGGATCCGCGCGGAAGAACGCGAGCCGCAGGTATCGACGCTGAAGCGCATCGCCCGCGCGGTCGGCGCTCACAACGACGTTTACGATTTCGAGATCACGCAACACGAAGTTGCGATTGCGAGTCTGCCCGCATCCTTCGATGGCTATCGCATCGCGTTCCTCACCGACACTCACGTCGCATCCTTCATGCGGCGCGATTTCTACCGCGCCGTCGTCGCCCAGGCGAGCGCCTTCGATCCCGATCTCGTCCTCCTCGGCGGCGACTTCGTGACGTGGGAGCGGCACATCCCGCTGATGGCCGAGGTGCTGCTGACCGATCTTCAGGCCCGCGATGGCATTTACGCGGTCCTCGGCAATCACGATTACTGGGCGAATCCGAAGGCGGTCATGGAAGCGATGACGGCGCGCGGCGTTCAGTTCATCGTCAATCGCTCCGTCGCCATCCGCCGCGGCGACGAGATGATCTCGCTCCTCGGGATCGACGAGGTCTATCGCGGCCATCCGGACCTCGACGCCGCCTTCGCCGGCACCGATCCGAACCTCCCCTGCCTCGGCCTCAGCCACCATCCCGACATCATCGACAGGCTCGACGGATGGAAGCTCGATCTGCTCGTGTGCGGCCACACCCACGGCGGACAGATCCGCTTTCCGTTCTTCGGCTCGGTGATCGTCCCGTCGAAACACGAGAGCCGTTACGCGAGCGGATTTCAGCGGGTGGGGGACGTGTTGCTGTACGTCAGCCGCGGAATCGGGGCCATCCCGCCGGTGCGCATTCTTTGCAGACCGGAACTGGCCACCTTCACCCTGCGGCGGTCTCTCAATGACGACAAAACTCTCGGAGGTCTGGCCTGATCTCGAGCGCGTTGCTCGCGCCGAGGGAGTGCTGCATCTGGGAGCGAGTGACGTCGAGGATGCGCATGCGGCGATGTTCGCGGAGTGGATCGAGCGCGGACATCACGCGTCGATGTCCTACCTCGCCAGGAACGCGGCCATTCGCGCGAATCCCATCGAGCGGTATCCATGGGCGAAGTCGGTAATCTCCATCCTCGTACCCTACGCGAGCGAGCGGCCGCACGCGCCAGAAGACGCGCTCAGTCATCACATCGCCCGCTACGCCCTCGGTGACGATTACCACGACGTCCTCGATCGCATCCTGCGCAAGGTTGAAGAGGCATTGCCGGGCGTGAAGACCTGGCGGTACGTCGATACGGGTCCGCTCTCCGATCGTGCCTACGCCGCGCAGGCCGGCCTGGGATGGATCGGCAAGAACGGCATGCTCATTCACGAAGAGCATGGCTCGTACTTTTTCATCGGAACGTTGCTGACCGCGCTGGAGAACGACATCAGCGCGGTGACCGTCGCCGATCGCTGCGGCGCCTGCACGCGCTGCCTCGACGCCTGTCCCACGAACGCCATCCTGCCCGATCGCACGATCGACGTCGCACCAATGCATCAGCTACGCGACCATCGAGCATCGCGGCGAGCTCGATGAGCGGATCGCAGACAGGCTCGAGTCGAATGCCTTCGGCTGCGACATCTGCCAGGAAGTCTGCCCCTGGAACCACGCGCCCGCTGCCGCACACCCCGCCTTCGCGGCTCGCGAGGAATACCGCGCGACGCCGGTCAGCGACCTGCTCCGCTTCGGCCAGGCCGAGTTTTCGACGCTCTTCCGCAAGAGCGCGGTGAAGCGGGCCAGGCTCGCGGGGATGCAGCGGAATGTGCGACTCTTGTCGCGTCGATGAGCCACGACGCTCCGCCGCCCGACTGCCTGAACTGCAACGCCGCACTGCAAGGACCTTTCTGTCACGCCTGTGGGCAGAAAGCAGTCGCGCCGCTGGTCAGCGTCCATGACTTCGTTCATGAGGCGACGCATGAGTTCCTGCACCTCGACGGGAAGATTCTCAACACGATCAAGCTGCTCGTCCTGAAGCCGGGGCAGCTGACGCGGGAGTTCATCGAAGGACGCCGGGCGCGGTACATCGGGCCGATTCGCGTCTATCTCACGTTCAGCGTGATTTTCTTCGCGCTGGCCGCCATCGTCCCGGGCGCGCGCGAGTCATTCATCAAAGTCGGGCCGACGAACAGCCTGCCCGCGACGGTTGCCGAAGAGGAACGCCAGGCCGACAAGATCCGCGAGACGCTGATGCACAACATGCCTCGCGCCGCGTTTCTGCTGATGCCCGCGTTCGCGTTTCTGACCTGGCTCTTCTACCGCCGCGCGCAGCCGTACTACGTTCCTCATCTCTACTACTCGATCCACTTCCACGCCTTCGCCTTTCTGATGCTTTCCATCGCCATGCTCCTCGGCCTCCTCGGCCGCAGCGGGAAACTGTTCGGCAGCATCGCCTTCCTCACCGTCTTCCCCTACCACTACATCGGCCTGCGGCGGATGTTCGGCGACTCGCGATGGAAGACGTTCGGGAAAGGCACGGCCATCGGCGTTCTGTACTGGATCGTGCTCGCGCTCACGATGGCGGCGCTGACCTGGGGGACGATGCGAGCGATCCCGAAATGAGCTACTTCTTCGCCCGCGGTTCCGAATGGAACGCCTTGCTCACGACCTGCCACTTGCCGTCGATCTTCAGCAGCAGCATGTAGTCGGTGAACACCGCCGCCGGGTAATCGAGCTTCAGCTTGGCCACGGCGGCGTTGCCGGTGATGTCCACCATCTCGATCGTGCGTTTGCGCTGGGCCTCGTCCGCCGGCGCGTTGCCTTTCAATGCGGAAACGTACTCGTCGCGAGTGCGGGTCATGAACGCGCCGTCCTTCACCCACAACATCTTCCACTCCGGATGAAACGCCTCGAGCAGCGGCGAGCCCTGACCGGTGGCGTGGGCCTCGAAATACTTCTCCACGGCGGCGCGCACGAGGGCCTGATCGTTGTCCTGCGCGAAGAGCGGCGTGGTCAGAAGGAGGGCGACGAGGATGGCGGTCTTCATGACCGCAGAGACTAACTCAACGCAGCGGCAGCTCGAACGCGCGTCCGACGATGGTCGGGTCGACCGAGCGGTCGAGGTACTCCCACACGGCCAGCGCGTCGGGATGATGCGCGATCGGCGGAGCGATCTCGCGGGTCTGGGGATCGTTGATGATCAGACGCGCGCGGCGGTAGTAGTGCATCGCTTCTTCGGGATTCAGGCGGAGCTCTTCGCGCACGCCCTGAATGAGCAGGTATTGCTCGGCGGGGACACCCGAGGCTTCTAGCGCGGCGTATTGCGGGGCGAGCTGGCGCGCGCGGGCGCGGATGATCTTCAGCTTGAGCCGGAGCGATTGCGTGTCCAGCGCCGCGCGAACGAGCTCGCAGAGCCGGCCGATCGCCAGCCGCAACTGCTCGGGCTTCTCGTTGACGTACAGGCCCGCGCGATAGCTTCGGGTGGTGCTGCCGGTGATCGCCTTCACCGTCGTCCACATCACTTCACCGGCGACGGCGAGTGAGATTTCGGACTGGGGAACGCTGAACGACAGGATGGCCGTGGATCCGCGCAAAGGCTCCGCTGGCAGCTCGATGCGCGCGCCGCGCGCGGAGAGATTTTCGATGTGAACGGGCTGGCCGTCGAACGTCGCGGGCAGCGACGGGGACACGAAGAAACGATCGGTCGAGCGGAGCTCTTCGATCCGGTTGGAGCGGTTCGACGTCTGCAGCTGCGCGATCAGCGAGCTGAGCACTTCCGGAGATCCATATGTCCGTGCTCCGGACACGAAACGCCCTGCCGAGCCATGTTCCGGCTGGCTCCAGACCACCACCGCCTCGATGCTCACCGGCGAGGGACGGCCGTCCACGGACAGCTTGAGCAGGGACTTCATCCCCGTTTCGAGCGGCTTGTCGTGACGGAACCGCGCTCCCTTCGCCGAGATGTCGCAGATGGCGACGGGGGAAGTGCCGAACGTCGCCGCCAGCGGCGGGGCGAGCAGAAATCGCTCCGCCGTTCGGAGATTGCGAGCCGTGGCTTCGTGCATTGTCGGAGTTGAGGACAGCTTACGCTCGATTTGGACCTGTTGAAAGCGTGTCGCTTGGTGTAACACCAGCGCCATCGGCCTTTTGTGATATCGCTCACTTATGGATCGCCATTTCGACGTCATCACCTTCGACTGTTACGGTACGCTCATCGACTGGGAGTCCGGGATCGCCGACGCCTTCCGCGCGGCTGGTCTCGAACGCCCGCGCCACGACATCCTTCGCGCGTACGAGGAGATCGAGCCGGTCGTCGAGAGCGAGCGCTATCAGCTTTATCGCGACGTCCTCACCGAGACCGCGGTCCGCGTCGGCTCGGCCCTCGGATGGCAAACGGACGGCGCCTTCCTGCCGGACTCTCTTCCCGACTGGAAACCGTTCCCCGACACGAACGCGGCCCTGGAGCAACTCGTGGCCGGCGGTTACCGCCTGGGCATTCTCTCGAATGTCGACGACGTGCTGATCGCCGCGACGCGCCGCCACTTCACCGTCGACTTCGATCTGATCATCACCGCGCAGCAGGTCCGTTCCTACAAACCGGCGCCGGCGCACTTCCTCGCCGCGCGCGAGGCGATCGGCAACGCCCGCTGGCTGCACGCCGCCCAAAGCAACTTCCACGACATCGTCCCCGCCAACAACCTGGGAATCCCCACGGCGTGGGTGAACCGCCGCGGCGATACCGCCCTGCCGGGCGGGACGCCGACGTATGAGGTCAAGAATCTAACCGCGCTTGCGGAGCTATTGGCTTAAACCACTTCGACGATCATCGCTGCCGCTTCGCCGCCGCCGATGCAGATCGCGGCGAGGCCGCGCTTCGCGCCGCGCTCGTGTAATGCGTGAATCAGCGTGACGAGAATGCGCGCGCCGCTCGCGCCGATCGGGTGGCCGAGGGCGACTGCGCCGCCGTAGACGTTCAGCTTGTCGTGGGGGATGTTCGCGTCCTTCATCGCCGCGAGGGCCACGGCGGCAAAGGCTTCGTTGATCTCGAAGAGATCGATGTCGTCGACGGTCATCTTCGCGCGCTGCAGCACGAGATCGATGGCCTTCGCGGGGGCGGTGGTGAACCACTCCGGCTCGTGCGCCGCCGTCGACTGGGCGATGATCCGGGCGATCGGCTTGAGGTTGTGCTGCGAGGCGTAATCGGCTGACGTCACGACCAGCGCGGCCGCGCCGTCGTTGATCTTCGACGCGTTCGCCGCGGTCACCGTGCCGCCTTCCTTGGCGAAGGCCGGCTTGAGCTTGCCCATCTTGTCGAGCGGCGCGGAGAACGGCTCCTCGTCGTCGACGACGACGGATTTGCCCTTCTTCCCCTCGATCTCGACGACGGCGATCTCCTTCTTGAACTTGCCCGTCTTGATCGCGTCCTGGGCGCGGCGGTAGGACTCGAGCGAGAACTCGTCCTGCTGCTCGCGGGTGAATTCGTACTTCGACACGCAGGTCTCGGCGCAATTGCCCATGTGCTTGTCGCCGTACGGGTCCCAGAGTCCGTCGTGAATCATCACGTCGATCATCTTGCCGTTGCCCATACGGTAGCCGGTGCGGGCCTGCGGCAGGACGTACGGCGCGTTGGACATCGACTCCATGCCCCCGGCGACGGCGAGGTCGTATTCGCCGCAGCGGATGTCGTTCGCGGCGTACATCAGCGCCTTCATCCCCGAGCCGCAGACTTTGTTCACCGTGACCGCGCCGGCGTTGACGGGAATGCCCGCGTAAATCCCGGCCTGACGGGCCGGCGCCTGGCCGATGCCGGCCTGGAGGACGTTGCCCATGATCACCTGCTGAACCTGGTCGGGCTGCACGCCCGAATTTTCGAGGGCGCATTTGATGGCCACGGCGCCGAGGCGGGGCGCGGGAAGGGCGGAAAGGGTGCCGAGAAACGAGCCGATCGGCGTGCGGGCGCCGCCGAGAATGACGATGTCTTTCATGAGCGTGTTTCTATCACAAGGGGACGACGAGGGGCCTCCGGCGGCCGGGGCCACGGGCCCCGGACCCCGCTGTTTGGCTAGGCCAAACCAAACGGGTCCAGGGCCCGTGGCCCTGGCCGCCGGAGGCCCCCCGTCGTCCTCTTGAGCTAGAATGCGCCTCCCTCAACGTCGCACACAGGAGTCGTCCGAATGTCTCTCCCTTCAATCACCGATCGCCGGATCCATGTCCAGCCCGCCGAAGTCCATAACGTGCTGTCGCGGCACATGCTCGCCGACGGCTACGACATCGTCATGGACCTCAGGAAGTCGCGCGGCTCGTGGGTCTTCGACTCCCGCCGCGGCCGCAAGGTGCTCGACTTCTTCACCAACTTCGCATCCGTGCCCATCGGCTACAACCATCCCAAGATGGACACGCCGGAGTTCCGCGAGCGGATCGCCGACGCGGCCATCAACAAGCCGGCGAATTCGGACATCTACACGACCTACATGGCGGAGTTCGTCGAGACCTTCGCGCGCCTGGCCGTGCCGCCGTCGCTCAACAAGCATCTCTTCTTCATCGAAGGCGGATCTCTGGGCATCGAGAACGCCGTGAAGACCGCGTTCGACTGGAAGATCCGCAAGAACTTCAAGCGGGGATCGCAGAGCGAGAAGGGCACGCAGATCATGCATCTGCGCGAGGCCTTCCACGGCCGCACCGGCTACACGCTTTCGCTGACGAACACCGCCGATCCGCGCAAGACGCAGTACTTCCCGAAATTCGACTGGCCGCGCGTCGACAACCCGAAGATTGAGTTCCCGCTGACCGAAGAGTCGATGGCCGATGTCATCCGCCGAGAGAAGGCCGCCCTCGAGCAGGCGAAGCAGTTCCTGCATGACCGCAAGGACGACGTCGCGGCATTCATCATGGAGCCCATCCAGGGCGAGGGCGGCGACAACCATTTCCGCCCAGAGTTCTTCCGGGCCATCCGCCAGCTCTGCGACGAGAACGAGATGCTGCTGATCTTCGACGAAGTGCAGTCGGGCGTCGGCCTCACCGGCAAGATGTGGTCGTTCCAGCACTACGGCGTCGAGCCCGATCTGTTCTGCTTCGGCAAGAAGACCCAGGTCTGCGGCTTCGCGTCGAACGATCGCATCTTCGATCTCGCCGAGAACGTCTTCACGGTCTCGTCGCGCATCAACTCGACCTGGGGCGGAAACCTGACGGACATGGTCCGCTCGCAGCGCTACTTCGAGATCATCGACGAGGAGAACCTCGTGGAGAACGCCGCGAAAGTCGGCGCGTACTTCATCGGAGAGCTGGAGCGCTTCCAGAGCGAGTTCCCGAACCTCGTCTCCAACGTGCGCGGCCGCGGCCTCATGGCCGCGTTCGACCTGCCGTCCGGCGAAATTCGCGACGCCGCACTCAAAGCGTTCATGGCCCAGGACGTCATGGTGCTGTCGTCCGGACACCGCTCCGCGCGATTCCGCCCGCCGCTCAATCTCTCGATGGATGAAGCGGCGGAGGGATTGCGGCGGATGGAGAAGGCGCTGAAGGAACTGGCGTAGCCGAGGCGTACAATTTCGCGTATGAACGCGCGAATTGAGATCGACCCGGCCATTCAGCATGGAAGACCGGTGATCAAAGGGACGCGGGTACCCGTGGTGCGGATCCTGGGCTGTATCCAGGAAGGGATGACGGTCGAGCAGGCCGCCGCCGAATACGGCGTGAGCGTGGAGGATGCCCGCGCTGCGGTCGACTACGCCGCGGAGCTGGTGGAACAGGCGCAGCAGCGGCCCGTCGCGACGCACGGCTGATCGTGCAGTTTCTGATCGACGCCGACCTGTCGCCTCGTCTGGCAGCGATCTTCGCGGAACACGGCCATGACGCGATCCATGTCGAAACGGTCTTTCCTCCGCGGACACCTGACGCGGCGATCGGGACCTATGCACGCGATCACGGTTACTGCCTCGTAACCGGCGACTACGACTTCTCGGACGTCCGCGAGTTCGCACCGCAGCGATTCCCTGGCATTGTCGTGCTTACGCTCCCGCGGAATGCCGGTCCCGAATTCATCGCAAGTCTCGTTCGCGAATTTCTCACGCGCCTTCCAGATCTTGGCCCCCTCCGTGGCAAACTGCTGATCGTCGAGCGCGGCCGCATCCGCATCCGGGAGTGACCTTGTGATTGCCACCCTCCTCGTCATCCTCTCCATCACCTCCACCCCACCACCCGAAGACGTGGTGAGGCGCTTCAGCGAGGTGTACGTCAGGCAAACCGAGCACGTAGGTCTGCTGCAGAGCCGCGGGTCGCGCGTCCTCGAATGCTACCTCAGCAAGCGCTTGCGGCGGGCGATCGCCGATCTGCGGGCATGCCAGAAGGACTGGCATCGGCAGCAGCCGAAGGGATCGACCGACAAGCCGCCGTACGTTGATTGCTGTCTGTTCTCAGGTCTCCCTGACGGTCCGCCCGACGGCTTCACTCTCGGTCCGAGCGAGACGCTTCCGGACGGACGGGTCAAGGTCTTCGTCGATTTCACACTGAAGGATCGAGACACCGTCCTTCGCTGGCGCGACGCCTACATCGTTGCCAGAGCGGGGAATCGTTGGGTGATCGACGATTTCATAGGTGTCGTCGATGGCGACCGCCCGAACCACATTCCGCTCACCGCCGCTTACACGAACTGCCGCGGCGGCAAATGGGTCGAGTGAGACGGCACGTTCACTCGGCGGCCGGAAGAGCCGCGGCGGCCGGCGCGCCTTCCCAATCGGAATGCGGCTTCCGATTCAGCACCAGCCAGCCCCACAACAGCTCGCCGTATCCGCGCGCCACGATGCCGCGTTTTTCGTAAAACGGCAGCAGCAGTTTCTGCAGGCGCGGCAGGTTGTAGAACGGGACGCTCGGGAAGTAGTGATGCTCGAGGTGAAAGTTCGAGAAGAGGAACGTCGCATTCCAGAACCAGGAGCTCTTCACCAGCGTCGACCACTCCGCGGGATCGTTCGGGTTGATGTCGTAGTGCTGGCCGAGGCGGTTGAGGGCGAAGGCGATGGGGAAGATGAAGAAGACCGGAACGATGTAGAGCTTCCAGGCAATCGCCCACCCGCCAAGCCACGCCGCGAGTGCGAGGAGCGACAGGTGAAACACGATCGAGCCGAGGCGCTCGCGCGTGATCCGCGAGCGAAGCTCCGGTTCATACGTCGCTGTCTCTTTCGCCGCGGCGCGGAAGTAGATCGCGAACAGGGCCGGGGTGAAGTACAGCAGTTTGAGCCAGCGCGCGTTCCGCTTCGGCGAGAGCCAGTGGCGCTTCGGATCATCGTCGTAAGAGCCGAGGTTCGCGTGATGGTCGAGGTGCCAGCGCGTGAATTGCGAGGAGGAGATGCCGCTGGGAACGGCGTACAGCAATCCGAGAAGCCGATAGACGCGCTCGCTCGATCCGTTGATCACCGCGCGATGCACGACTTCGTGCAGGAGGACCGTTCCGTTGAAGACCGAGAAGCCGGCGATGACCGCGAACGGCAGCCAGAGGTACCAGACCTCGAAGCGGATGATGGCGATCGCGCTCAGCACCAGCGCCGCGAAATTCGCCAGCGCGACCAACCCATGCAGCACAGGCCGCTTCTGATGCAGCTCCCGCAACGCCTCGGCCGGAATCTCGCGGGCGAGGTCACGTTTCAGCTGCTGCGCGTGGTCGGAGTAGTAGGCCATCGGGCGTGTGTATGTTGAATCGAATCTACACGATCGGCCATTCCACGCGGAGCCTGGCAGAGCTCGCCGGATTGCTGCAGGAGCACGGCGTGACCCGTCTCGCGGACATCCGCCGCTTCCCTGGCTCGCGACGCCATCCGCACTTTTCAAAAGAGTCGCTCGAGCAGAACCTCCCTCGCGCCGGCGTCGAATACATCCATTTCGAGGCCCTCGGCGGAAGGCGCCGGCCGCTCGCGAGATCGCGGAACATGGGCTGGGAGAGCGAGCAGTTCCGCGGCTACGCCGATCACATGCTCTCCGGCGACGTTCGCGAAGCGATCGGACGCTTGCTCGACAGCGAAAAGCCGACCGCGGTCATGTGCGCCGAGGCCGTTCCGTGGAATTGCCATCGGAACCTGCTGTCGGATGACCTGGTGCGGCGCGGAATCGAAGTCATTCACATCACCGCGCCGGGGAAATCGCATGCGCACAAGATGAATGAGATGGCGCGGATCGAGGGCGATTGCGTCGTTTACCCGCCCGAACAGGGCAAGATGTTCTAAGCGGCTATAATCGGCGGCTCAGCGAACATCCCAATATGTCAATCGCGGCCGAACAGCCGAGCGCCGGTGAACGGGACCTCGTCCTCGCCGTCGACGACAACGAGCAGAACCTGCAGTTGCTCGAAGAGTATCTGTGGAGCTGGGGCTACGACGTCGTGCTCGCGCGCGACGGCCGCGAAGCCGTGGAGCTCTACCCGCGCCACAACCCCTCGATCATCGTCCTCGACGTGATGATGCCGAACATGGACGGCTACGAGGCCTGCGGTCTGATCAAAGCCTCGCCGGGCGGCCGGACCATCCCCGTGCTCATGCTCACCGCGCTGACCGGGACCGACGACAAGATCCGCGCCCTCGAATCCGGCGCCGACGACTTTCTCAACAAGCCCATCAATCGCGAAGAGTTGCGCACGCGCATTCGCTCGCTGATCAAGATCCGCAACCTACGCAAAGAGCTCGACTCGAGCGAGAACATCATCATGACGCTCACCAGCGCGCTGGAGAGCAAGGACCCGCGCACCATCGGTCACGTGCAGCGCGTCGCCTCCTACGCGGCGCGGCTCTGCGACAAGCTGGGCATGAACCGCGACGAGCGGGAGACGATCATCAAAGGCGCGCTGCTGCACGACGTCGGCATGATCGGCGTGCCTGACGAGCTGCTCACGGCGACGTCGCTCGACGATGAAGAGCGCGGCCGCGTCGCCGAGCACGCGGTGATGGGAGCAGCGATCGTCGAGCCGATGATCACCTTCCGCCAGTTCGTGCCTATCGTCCGCTGGCATCACGAGCGCTGGGACGGCAAGGGCTACCCCGACGGCCTGCGCGGCGACGCCATTCCGCTCGAGGCCCAGGTGGTCGGCATCGCCAACCGCTTCGACGAGATCCATCACGAGAAGTCGCTCACGGAAACGGATGCGATGAAAGAGTTGATGGCTGAGGCTGAGGGCGGCGCGTTCAACGAACAGCTGGCGAAGGTGTTCGCCGCGTCGCTCGACGAAGAAACGCCGACGGCGGTGACGTCGATGCACATCCGCCCGCGGGCCGAACGCCGCGCGTGGGTGCTGTGCGTCGACGACAACCGGATGAACCGCGAGCTCGTCGCGGCGACTCTGGCCGAGGCGGGGATGCATACGGTTCTTGCTTCGAATGGACAGGAGGCGATGGACCTGCTCGAGCGCGAGCCGATCGACGTCGTGCTCCTCGACCTGCTCATGCCCGTGCAGGATGGAAACTCCACGCTCGTGGCGTTGCGCGCGGACTCGCGGTACGAGTTCCTGCCGGCGATCGTGCTGACGTCACACCGCGACAGCCGCCTGCGTCAGGAGGCGATCGTGGCCGGGGCGGACGACTTCATCAACTATCCGCTGAACCGTCTGGAGCTGGTGACGCGCATTCATTCGCTGCTGCGGATCAAGGAGTACCACGCCGATCTCGAGCAAACGCAGAACGTGATCTGCGCGCTGGCGCTGGCGCTGGAAGCGAAGGACCGGTACACCCGCGGTCACTCCCAGCGCGTGGGCGATCTCGCCCGCAACTTCGCCCTGCACCTGGGCATGCCCGCGGCCATCGCCGAGCGGATCCGCACCGCGGGACTGCTTCACGACATCGGCAAGATTGCCGTGCCGGAGAAGCTGCTGAACAAGAACGGCCCGCTGACACGCGACGAGTTCATGCGCGTGATCGATCACCCGGTCATCGGCGAGGAAATGGTCCGCCCGCTGGCGACGCTGAGCGAAGTGCTGCAGCTGATCCGCCACCATCACGAGCGCTACGACGGCCGCGGGTATCCCGATGGATTGAAGGGCGACAAGATTCCGTACGAGGTGCGCGTGCTGTCGATCGTCGACGCCTACGACGCGCTGACCTCGCACCGCTCCTACCGCCCCGCCCCCCTCACCCACGACGCCGCGATCGCCACTCTTCGCCGCGAAGCGACGGGCGGAAAGTGGGACCCGGAGATGGTGGAACGCTTCGCGGCGATGCTCGGCGCAACGCCACCGGTGTGGGAGCAGATTTTGAGGCCGGCGCCGGTGCTCAAGCTCGCGTAGCGAGCTTCTCAGGGACGAGGTACGAGGTACGAGTGGGTCTTGCGCTGATTTACTCGTCCCTCGTACCTCGTTGCTCGTCCCTGCGCGCGATGGCGCGAATCACATCAGCGATGGGAATCGCTTTTACACGGCCCACGTCGGTGGCGCGTAGCAACGAGTTGTAGATCGCTTCTTCCGTGGCTTCGATGACCGCCAGGAACAACGGTGACATGTCGTCGTTCTTCACCAGGCTCGTCGCGTTGCGGGCGGTGGAGAAGGCGATGGCGTAGTCGCCGCTGCCGTTCGAGCCGGCAGCGCCGGTGCGGGCCAGGCCAAGCATCGCTCGCGCGCCCATCCGCTTCAGGTTGCGGGCGTCGACCGGCGCGTCGGTGGCGATGACGATCATGATCGAGCCGTCGCCTTTATCCGGTGCGCGGCCCATCGGCGCGCCGGCGATGGTGAGTGAGCCGCCGAAGTTCGACTGCACCAGCACGCCCACCGTCCACCCGCCCGCCACCCTGCGCGAAGACGTGCCGATGCCGCCTTTCCAGCCGAAGGCGATGGTTCCCGTGCCTGCGCCGACACTTCCCTCGTCGACCGGGCCGTCCTTGGCGTTTCTGATCGCGGCGAAGACTTCCTCGCGGCCGACGTGGCGTCCGCGGATGTCGTTCAGCTGTCCGTCATTCGTCTCACCGACGACGACGTTGATCGAGCGCACCTGTTCGTTCCCGGGCAGAGCGAGCATGTGATCGATCAGCGCATCGGCGACGCGGGGGACGTTCAGCGTCGAGGTCAGCGCGATCGGCGACTCGATCTCCCCCAGCTCCTCGATCTGCGTCGATCCCATCAGCTTCCCGAAGCCATTGCCGACGAACACTGCACCGGGGACCTTCTCGCGGAACAGATTCCCGCCGTGCGGAAGGATCACCGTCACGCCGGTGCGCACGGTCTCGCCGCGAATCACCGTGGTCTGGCCCACGCGAACGCCCGCGACGTCGGTGATCGCGTTCAGCGGTCCGGGCGGCAGGTTTCCGGGGGTGATGCCCAGGTCGCGGGCGCGCGGGCGGCCGGGGGCGACCGTGGCCAGGATGGTCAGCAGCAGAACCAGAGCGTGCATGGACGCAATGCTATATTCGCGGCCCCAAACGCCCTCCATGCTCGTCTTCACCGATCCTCTCCGGCAGACCGATCTCCCCCGCGGCTGCGTGGCGACGATCGGAAACTTCGACGGCATGCATGTCGGCCATCAGCAGATCGTCCGCGGCGTCGTGCAGCAGGCCCAGGACACCGGCCGCCCCTCCGCGGTGATCACTTTTCACCCGCATCCGCTCTCGGTCGTCGCACCGGATCGCGTTCCGAAGCAAATCCTCACGCTCGCCCAGAAGGAAGAGCTGCTGCGCGAGATGGGCGTGGACGCGCTGCTGGTCGTCCCCTTCTCCCACGAGTTCTCGCGCTGGACGGCCGACCGTTTCATCGATGAGTTCCTCGTCGAAGCGCTGAACGTGAAGGAAGTGCGCATCGGCCGCGATTTCTGCTTCGGCGCGGGCCGCGAAGGGAACCTCGAGCTCCTCACTGCAGCCGGGAAGCGCCACGGCTTCGAAGTCCTCGGCCACGGCGACGTGAAAATCCGCGGCATCCGCGTGTCCAGCTCGATCGTCCGCGACGCCATCGCCAAAGGCGCCATGCACATCGTCAATCTCGCCCTCGGCCGCACCTACTTCATCGACGGCCGCGTCGCGACGGGCCGGAAGCTCGGACGGAAGATCGGCTTTCCGACGGTGAACATGGATCCTTACAACGAGCTTTTCCCCGGCGGCGGCGTGTTCGTCACTACGTCGCGCTTCGAGAGCTTCGACCGCTCGTTCGCCAGCGTGACCAACATCGGCGTGCGGCCGACGCTCTACGAAAATTACGCGACCACGATCGAGAGCCACATCCTCGATTTCGACTCCAACGTCTACGGCGACACGGTGCGCCTCTACTTCCACGGACTGCTGCGCCGCGAGCAGCAGTTCCGCTCCGCGCTGGAACTGACGAACCAGATCCGGCAGGACATCGAGCGCTCCCGCCGCTACTTCCTGCAGCATGGCTGATCCCGTCCTGGCTCTCGTGCTCATCGCGGCGTTCTTCCTCGCCGCCACCGTCGCGTACTTTTTCAAGACGCTGGAGAGCGATCTCTGGCGCGACGCGCAGATCCCGATCATCGCCGGAGTGGTCTGCGGCGTGATCATCCGCCTCGCGCCCCGCATCACGAATCAGCACGCGATCGTGGTCGGGGTGATCCTGACGCTCGCCGCGCTGTACGTCCGCCTCACCGGCCGGGAGAGTGAGCCCGCCGACGGTATGACCCTCGGCGCAATGACCGGTGCGGCGGCAGCGATTCCGCTGGTCTTCGCCGGCGAGCGCGAGTTGCTCTCATTCGCCGAGTGCATCCTCGCCGGCGCCGTGGCCGGTTACGGGATCACGTTCGGCCTGACGCACGTCCGCGATCGGATGAAGCAAGCGCTGATCGACGCTTTCACCGCAGCGCTAGCCATCGCCGCCGCGGCAGCACCGTCGTTTTTCGCCGGCCGCATTTCGGATCGCAACATCGCCATCGCCGCCGCAGCCATCGTCCCCGTGCTGATCGTCGCCGCGGTCTTCAAGCAATGGCCGACAGTCCGCGGCGAGCTCCGCCACGAAGCCGCCCTCGGCGTGATCGACAACGAGGACGTCCGCCCCACCGCCCACCCTTTCCTCCGCCTCGGCCGCGCAGGCTGGCACGACGCCCGCGCGCACCGCCAATTCGTCCGCATCGCCAACAAAATCGCGCTCCGCAAACGGCAACAGCGAGGGCGTTCGGAGGATGTGGCCCGCCTCTACCAGCTGGAAGTGATCAAGCTGCGGATGGAGCTGCAGGAGATGACGCGGATCGATCGCGCTATGCGTGCTCACTCCAATGGACTCTAACTTCATCCTTCGGCGCGCAGCGCCGGAGGATCAACGGTTACACCGGGTCCATGTGGCCGAACGTGCAGCGTCTCTGGCTCCGGCTGCCGCGGTGTAACCGTTGATCCTCCGCGCCCCCGCACCCCCGCCCGCGCGAAGGATGGAGTGCGAGTCCACTACAATGCGCCCAGCCAATGCGCAGAACGTTCTGCCTCTTACTGCTCCTCACCGCAGCCGCCGTTTCCGCTCAGGTCCCGAAGTTCAAATTCATCCCCGGGCCCAAGCCTGGTGGTGGGGACATCAAGGTCAGCGTCGCGGAGAAAAACGGCATCCTCGAAGTCCAGAAAGACGAGTACATGCTTCTGGAGAACGAGGTCCGCGTCGAGTACCAGGACATCAAAGTCGCGGCCGACAAGGTCACGGTCAACCTGCGCACGCATGACGTCGTGGCCGAGGGGCATGTCGTCATCGATCAGGGGCCGACGCGGGTCACCGCCAACCAAGCCTTCTACAACCTCACCAGCAAGACCGGCACGTTCTTCAACGCCACCGCGGTCATGGATCCCTCGATGTACTTCGCCGGCGATCGCATCGAGAAAGTCGATGCCGATACGTACCGGATGACCAACGGCACCTTCACCTCATGCGAGCTCGATCGTCCGGCGTGGTCCTTTCACGTCGGCAGCGCCGACGTGAACCTCGACGACTACGCGTACATGAGCGACATCAAGTTCCGCGCGGGCGGGCTGCCGGTGTTCTACCTGCCGAGGCTCATCTGGCCGACCAAGCGCGATCGGTCGAAGGGACTACTCATTCCGCGGGCGCGTTATGTCGAGAAATTCGGGTCGCGGCTGGAGATGGGCTACTTCATGCCCTTCGGCGAATCCGTCGACGCGACTTTGTACGCCGACGTCAATTTCCAGAAGTACTTCGGGGCCGGCCTCGAGCTTCGTTACGTGCCGTCCGAGAACGTGAAGATCGGCGATCTCCGGGCGCACATGGTCCACAACGCCGCGCGGAGTCAGCTGGAGTGGAAGTATCAGTACCAGCACGCGCAGGAAAACCTGCCGGGTGGCTTCCGCGGCGTCGTCGACATCCAGGATTTCTCCAATCTCGACTTCTTCCGCGAGTACGACGACGACACGCGGCTGCACACCCTCTCGAACATCTACTCATCCGCGTACCTGACGAAAAACCGGCCGAAATACTCGCTGAACATCCTCTCCGACCGCCGCGACATCGAGCTGCTCGTGCCGAATCCGGACGACATCACTGAGCTGGTCACGGCGCGGCAGCGTTTCGAGCAGCTTCCGTCGCTGCAATTGCGCATGTATCCGCAGCGCATCGGCGGAACTCCGATTTACTTCTCGATGGAATCATCGGCGTCGCATCTGCGATCGGGAGGCGTCAGCCCGACCGGCGAGCGTCGCGTCGATGCCGATTACTCGCGCGCTGACATTTTCCCGACGGTCGCGCTGCAGCTCCGTACCCCGCCGTGGCTCTCGCTCAAACCGCAGCTTTCCGTGCGACAGACCTTCTACACGGCCAGCCTGCAATGTCCGGATGAAACGGAAACCTGCTTCGATCGCGAGCTGCGCGATGACGAGTCCATCTCCCGTTTCTACGCGCAGGGACAGGTCGAAGCGGTCGGACCGTCGTTCTCGCGCGTCTTCAATCGCGCGGCCGGCGGTTTCAGCCGCTTCAAGCACGTCATCGAGCCGCGCGTCCGCTACGTCTACACGACCGACGTGAAGAATCGGAACGAGATCGTCCGCTTCGACACCGTCGACTCGCCGTTCCTGCCGCTGGTGCAGGACTCGGTCGAGTACTCGCTCACCCAGCGCCTGATCGGCAAGGAAGCGGCGGAAGGCGGCAACGCGCGCGAAGTGCTGTCATTCGCGCTGCGCCAGAGCGTCGCGCTTTCCGAACCGTTCCAACGGCCGGGATCGACGACGACCACCGCGAGCGAGCACAAGTTCACGCCGCTCCTCGCATCGCTCCGCTTCAATCCCTACCAGTCCATCACCCTCGACGCCTCGGCGACCTTCGGCAACGTCTCTCATCAACTCGATCAGGTCAGCCTCTCGGCGAACATCGTCGGCACCGGCGCGCGCGCCGACAAGTACATGCACTTCACCTGGTTCTCCTCGTTCAATCCTCCGGGGTTCACCGACGCGGGATCGAGCCAGGTGCGCCTCAACGCCGGCTCGGCGATCGTACGCGATCGCATTCGCGCAGACGTGCAGCTCAACTTCGACATCAAGGACCAGAAGTTCCTCGAGCAGCGCTACCTCCTCGGCTGGACAGGCTCCTGCTACGGAATCGCCGTCGAGTACCGCAACTACTTCCTCTTCGGCGTCACCGATCCGAACCGCAACAGCTTCGGCATCGCCCTCACGCTCAAGAACGTCGGGACGATCCCCATCAACTAATGCGCGGTCTGTTGCTGGCGGTGCTGCTCTTCACCGCGTGCCGCTCCGAGGAGCCTCCTGTCCCCGATGCGGCGTTGCGTGACATTCTTTTTCAGATACGGAAGGCGATCGATCATTTTCACGACGACAACGGCCACTATCCGCATTCTCTGGAGGACCTCGTTCCGCGTTATCTCAGGCGGATTCCCGTCGATCCGGTGACGAAGTCGTCGACGACATGGCGGCTCGTGACCGAGCAGACCGTCCAGCCGAGCGCGGATTTCTCGGCGACCGCAGCGCCGGCTTCGAAGCCGGAGATCTATGACGTCCACAGCGGCGCCACAGGCACCGATTCGACCGGGAAAGCGTGGGCGGATTACTGATGCCCAACGTCTACACTTTCAAGGATTTCGAGGGCAGCTCGCACCGCATCCTGATCGACCTGATCGGACGTCACGCGAAGCGGCGCGGCACGCTGCTCGATCTCGGTGCCGCGGGCGGCGAGTTGGGCGCGTCGCTGCGCGATCAATTCGAACGGACGATCGGCTTCGAGTTCAACGTCGATTGCGTGTCGACGCTGACGAAGTGTTTCGATCAGGCGGTCATCGCCGATCTGGAGAAGGTCAAGCGCCTGCCCACGGACATCGACGTGATCGTGCTCGCCGACGTGCTCGAGCATCTGCGCAGTCCGACCTCGACGCTCGCACTCGTGCGGGAGTCGCTCGCGCCGGACGGCCGTGCCTTCATCTCCGTCCCGAACATCGCCAACATCACCGTCCGCCTGGGCCTGCTCTTCGGCATCTTCGAATATCGCGATCGCGGCATCCTCGATTCGACCCACCTGCGCTTCTACACCAAGCGCACGATCCGCCGCGAGATCGAAAACGCAGGCTTCGAGATCCTGGACATGCGCGGCTCCTCGGTACCGATCCGCCTGATCATCGGCAAGTACACGCCGGAACCGATCCTGCGGGTCGGTGAACGATTACTGTCGCTGCTCACGAGGCTCTGGCGGGGGCTGTTCGCCTACCAGATCATCATCGTCGCCGCGCGGAAATGAGCTCCCACGCGGCAACGGCGAGCCACGCTGCCAATCCGACGATCGCCGTCCACCACCAGCCGCGCGCGATGCGCCGCTGGTATACGACCTCGTGACGCCCGGCCGGGACCACGACGCCGGCGAAGAGCATGTTCATCTCGATGGCCTTCGCCTTCTTGCCATCGATGAACACGCGCAACTCGGGGGTGAGCTTTTCCGAGGACGCGAGGAAGAACGGCGCGGATGATTCGGCG
The DNA here is from genome assembly GCA_963822445.1 of uncultured Acidobacteriota bacterium. Lineage (GTDB taxonomy): Bacteria > Acidobacteriota > Thermoanaerobaculia > Gp7-AA8 > Gp7-AA8 > QHVT01. The sequence continues at coordinate 1,540,915 of CAWGHO010000001.1, forward strand.
ATCATGCGCTGCTCATCCGGCGCGTAGCTCGTGAGCGTCACCCGCGCGTCCGTTGCGCCGACATCCGGCGGCATGACCGGATCGTCGGTGATGACGGCCTCCTGCGAATAGTCGATGTCGCGCGCGGCGATAAACTCGTCGTCGTTGAGTTTTCGCACGCGCGAGACCGGCCAGAACCGCGGAAGCTCGCCGAGGTTGCGGAAGAGACGGCCGTCGGGAAGCTCGCGGTCGAAGATCACCGGCGTCATCACCCGCCCGTAAAACATCGGCGACTCGCCGGGATTCGCGTCCTCCCCTTTCAGCGTCCAGCCCTTGATGTTGTTCGCGCGCAGGCGAAGGGTGAGCGTGTCGCCGAGACGTGCGTGCGGCCGCACCGGCACGTAAATCTTGTTCATCACGTTCGCCTCTTTCTGCACGAACGCGCGCGACCAGAGCACGTCGGTGCCGCGGAGCAGCGTCACTTCGAGACGCCCGCGGCCTTCCTCGATGTTGATCGGGACCTCGATCGCCCAGTACGGCTCGGCGTCGATCTTCACCGTGCGCTGCAGAACCACGCCGTGCTTCAGCGGCAGCGAGCCGGTCTCCTTCACGCCGGGAGTCGTGGCCGCGAAGATCGTCCACTTCACGATGTCGATGGCGTTGTGCTCGATGTACCAGCGGACGCCGAGCATCCCCGCCAGCGGATCGTTGAAGTTGTATTTGAGGCTGTTGAGCGAGAGCACCGTCGAGTGGCCTGCCCACGACGTCGGATCGAGGCGGTGCACGAGGCGGCGGTAATCGGCTTCGGAACCGAAATGGCTGCGGATGTCCTCGAGGCGCAGCAACTCCGCAGAATTCGGCCAGAGGTAATCGAAGAACGGCGCGACGCGAAACGGTCCGCGCTCGCGCTGCAGGAACTGGATCACCGGCGTCGCCGGCACGAGCGACTTCCCGGGCTCGAGGAACGGATGGAAGCGGCCGGCGACGAGCGCAAGATCGAACGCGATCCAGATCGCCAGTCCGTATTGCAGCAAGCGCACGCGCCGCGGGATGAGTGCGGTTCCGGCCGCGGCGAGATAGCCGATCGCCAGCGGCAGCAGCAATCCGACACGGGCCAGCGCCGAATACTTGAAGCCGGGAAGCGACGCGACGAGCGGCGCGATGAACGGCGCGCCGAACATGCACGCGACGATCACCATCGCGGCGCCGAGCCAGAAGAATCGCGTTCTCGCCCGGCGGTTCACGAGTCCGATCAGCGCGAGTGCGACGACGATCGCGCCGAGGTAAACCGTGGCTTCGACGTAGTTGTTGAGGACTCCCAGGCCGGCGTCGCCTGTCCAGTTTTTGTAGACGGGGTTGCCGAGGCGGTCGGGATCGAAGAACGAGGCCCAGTGTGCGGACGGGAAGATCGCGCTGAGTGCCGTGGTCTGGCGCAGTTCGAGATAGCCGCTGCGCCTCAGCAGCTGCACGAACGGAATGAGAGACGGCAGCGCGATCAGAACGCCGATCGCAACGGCTGCCGCGGCGCGGAGGATGTTTCGAGGCGCGAGCGACGGCGCGAGACGAAGCGCGTACGCAATCACCAGATACGCGCCGTACGCCATCGCCGCGGGAAAGCCGGCGAGCGCGTACGCGAGCGCGATCAGCGCCGCGACAGCGATCGAGAAGCGCTTTCCCTTCAGCGTCCGGCGAAGAAGCCAGAGCAGCGCGGGATAGAGCACGGTCGCGTTCGTGATCTGCCACAGCCAGCGTACGCCGTACACGCCGGCGCCGGCGATCACCAGCGCGCCGATGGCCGCGCCGCGGCGGCCGAGGCGCTCTTCACGAAGCCAGAGGTAGGCGAAGACGAACGACGCGTTCACTTTCAGAAAAACGATGCCCGTGTACACCCACGCCAGCGGCACGAGCAGGACCGGCAACAGGACGAAGGGCGAAAGCATCGCTGCCGCGGACGAGCCGAAGCCGGGGATGCCCGCGGCGACGTACGGATTCCAGTGAAAGACGCGCCAGTCGTCCTTCACCAGTGACATCAGCGTGAAGTAGGCGGTCGGCGGATCGTTGAGGAGCCGGTTCTGCACGTCCGTTCCCGCGGGCCGCGCTGAAGCCCACGGCGAGAAGCCGTAATAAACGTCGTTCGGCGAGAGAGCCCGGCCCATGAACGCGACCGGAAAGAAGAGAACGAAGTTGTAGACGACCAGGGCGATGAGGGCCGCGCGGTGCTTCCGGAACAGTCGGACCAAGGCGGGTGGAGTTTAGACTGCCCGGCAATGCGCAAAAAGCTCGTTGTGGCCGCGGACGTCGATCGCTCGCTTCTCGACAGGGCGCGCGCGGATGGGCGATTCGAGGTCATCGACCGGCCGGTGGCCACGGAAGAGGATCTGATCGGCGCCGCGGCCGATGCCCAGATTCTGGTCACCCGCTCCTACAACCGGGTCACGCGGCGGGTGATCGAGAGCGCGCCGGATCTCGAGCTGATCGCCCAGGGCACGAGCGGCATCGACAACATCGACGCCGTTGCCGCCCGCGAACGCGGTGTCGCCATCGTGAACATGCCCGGCGAGAACGCGAACGCCGTGGCCGAGCTGGTGATCGGATTCATCATCGCCATGACCCGCACCGTTCCGTTCTACACGCGCTCGATGCAGCGCGGCGAGTGGCTCCGCGAGGACTGCGCCACGCGCCACGAAATGCGCCACCACCGCCTCGGCATCATCGGCCTGGGCCAGGTCGGCTCGCGCGTCGCGCGGCTGGCCCGCGCGTTCGGCATGGAGCCGCGGGCGTACGACCCGTACGTCTCCGAAGCAGCCGTCGCGTCGCTCGATGAACTGCTGACGACCTCGGACATCGTGACGCTGCACGTTCCGTTGACCGAAGAGACGCGGGGAATGATCGGCGCCAGTCAGATCGCGTCGATGCCGCGCGGCTCATTCCTGATCAACGCCGCCCGCGGCGAAGTGCTCGATCAACGCGCGGCGCTGGAGGCCCTGGCGAACGATCACCTGGCCGGCCTCGCCCTCGATGTCTTCGATCCCGAGCCGCCCGTTGGCGGGTTTCCGGATGATCCGCGGTTGATTCTCACGCCGCACGTCGGCGGGTGCTCGCACGAGTGCAAGACGGCGATCGGGGCGAGGTTGTACGAGAAGATCGTGGGGTTCATGAGTTTATCCCGCGCGTAGACGCGGGATCTCACCGTGCACTGCGACTGTGCTGCCGACAGGCGCGATCCCCGCAGTATTACCGGGAGATCCCGCGTCTTCGCGCGGGATAAACTTCTTCACCATCCCGAAACACCGCGCTCACCAGATTCACCCCGAAGTGATAAACGAGGTGCAAATAGCTTGGCGCGTCGATCACCACGAAATCCGCGCATTTGCCCGTTTCAATCGAGCCGGTCTCGGATGAAAGCCGCAATGAATACGCGCCGTTCAGCGTGGCGGCGGTCAGCGATTCCTCGACGGTCATCTTCATCTGCAGCGTCGCCAGTTGCATGACCATCTGCATCGACTCGGTCATCGACGTGCCGGGATTGCAGTCCGTGGAGAGCGAGACGATCGCCCCCTTTTCGATGAGCTTCCGCGCCGGCGCGTACTGCGGCGACATGAGAAAGAACGACGTGGCCGGAAGCAAGTTCGCGACGGTATCCGAAGCGGCGAGTGCGTCGATTCCCGCGTCGGAGATTTGCATGAGGTGATCGGCCGACGCGGCGCCGACGATCGCCGCGAGCCTCGCGCCGTCCGTATCCGAAAGCTCGTCCGCGTGCAGCCGCGGAATCATCCCCAGCTCCGCCCCCGCTCGCAGAACGGTTTCGCCCTGATCGCGCGTGAAGACGCCGCGCTCGACGAAGGCATCGCAGAAAACGGCCAGCTTCTCCTCCGCGACGGCCGGCAGGATTTCGTCGAGGATCGTGGAGATGTAGCCCTCGCGGGCGGATTCGCTGCCTCGCGATTCGGGCGGAAATTCATGCGCGGCGAGACAGGTCGGCACCAGCCGCACGGGCGAAGTCTCGTTCGCGCGGCGGATGGCGCGGAGCTGTTTGAGCTCGGCCTCGACCGTCAATCCGTAGCCGCTTTTCGCTTCGGCGGTGGTCGTTCCGTAGCGCGCCATCGTCGTCGCGCGCTGCAGCACGTTCGCCGCGAGCTCGTCCTCGCTGGCCTGGCGCGTCGCGTGAACGGTCGACGCGATCCCGCCGCCCGACGCGGCGATCTCTTCGTAACTCTCGCCGCTCAGCCGGCGATTGAACTCCGACTCGCGCAATCCCGCGAACGGGATGTGCGTGTGCGAATCGATGAATCCCGGGACCGCCGCGCCACCGCGCGCGTCGAAGTCGTCGTCGATTTTCAGCTCCGCGGGGATGTCGCTCTCGCGCCCGACGAACGCGAACCGTCCGTCTTTCACCACGATGATCGATTTCTCGTGGATCACCAGCCGGCGCATGGCCGCGCCGCGAACCGCACCGCGGCCCGCAGGCGTGGCGATCTGCGAGAGGTTGCGAACGAGAAGGGTCACGGCTGCTGGCGCTGACGGAAGAGACTCGTCAGCGGCTGATCGTTGGCCTCTTCCTCGGCATCGAGCACGATCAACTGCTGAATCATGTCGAGCGTTCCCTGCAGCTTGTTGCGCGCGGCGCGGCGCTCCAGCTTGAGATCGCCGATGGACTTCTCCAGATCGCCGACGCGCTGCAAGGCCTGTCCGACGAGCCGCTCCGAGAGCAGCTCCGCGTCCTTCACGATCAGCTCCGCTTCCTTGCGCGCGTTGCCGATCAGATCCTCGGCCACCTTCTGCGCGGAAAGCAGCGTGTCCTTGAGAATGCGCTCGCGGTTGGAGTGGTCTTCGAGATCCTCGCGGAGCATGGCGTTCTCGCGCGAGGTGCGATCGACATCGCGCAGCAGCCGCTCGATCTCTTCGGCCACGAGGTGCAGGTATGCACGCACCTCATCCGGGTTGATACCCCTTGATTGCCCGCGAGAACGTCTGCTTCTGAATCTCGAGCGGTGTGAGGTTCTGCATGTGGTCCCCTCCCGGCACTCCCAGTTCGTAAAGCTACGGGACAGTATAGATCCGGACCATGACCGCCCGCAGGATCTCCCGCAAAAGCCAGATCAGGAGCACCAGCACCATCGGCGACCAGTCGATGCCCGCCGTATCGAACCGGCGCAGCCAGCGGCGGATGGGGCGCAGGAACGGCCGGGTCATCCGCTCGAACAGGTCGTTGAGCATCTCCAGCGTTCCGTAGAACTGCTTGTGCCGCCAGCGGAACTTCGAGTTCCGCATGAAGAAGAGAATCCAGGAGAGGATCACCCAGATGAAGATCGTCCACGGAGAGGATGCTCAGGATCAGGTCGACGGCCCGGAAGACGATCAGGAGGAAGTCCATCAGCCGCGGCTCCCGAAGATCGCCCGGCCCACGCGGATGATCGTCGCGCCTTCCTCGATCGCCACTTCGAAATCGTCGGTCATGCCCATCGACAGGTGTTCCAGCCCGAGATCATCGCGCATCGTCCGCAGCTCGCGAAAGTAAGGCCGCATTTCCTCGGCCTCGCCGAGCGGGGGAATGGTCATCAACCCGCGCAGATTCAGCGACGGCAGCTCGCGAATGGCGCTTGCGATTTCTGTAGCCTCGCGCAATCCGGCGCCGCTTTTCTGGTCTTCCCCGCCGACGTTCACCTGCAGCATGACGTCCTGCAGTTTCCCCGCTTCCGAGGCGATCCGGGCGATACGCGACGCGAGGTCGATGGAGTCGACGGTTTGAATGACGTCGAACAGCCGCACTGCGTCCTTCGCTTTGTTCGACTGCAGATGTCCGATGAGGTGCCAGCGCGCTTCGCCGCTCACCGCGGGCTTCTTGTCGCGCGCTTCCTGCACCTTGTTCTCGCCGACATTGGTGATGCCCGCGGCCAGCGCGTGCTCGACGTCGGTTGCTGGAAAGGTCTTCGTCACCGCAATCAGCGTCACCGCCTCGCGAGTCCGACCGGCGCGCGTGCAGGCCGCGGCGATGCGAGCCTCGACCGCGGCGACATTCGCGCGGATCTCGTCAGCTCGCGACACGCTTGCGCTCCACGAGACGGCCGTCCGCGCGATCGACGGCGAGATTCGCCAGGCGATCCGCGTCTTTGTTGCCCGCGCGGAGGGTGTGGCGAATGGAGAAGCGGGCGAACTTCCGCACCAGCGCCTTCGCCTTCGCGTGCATCGGAACGAGATTCGGATGCTTGACGCGGTAGATGCCGAGCATCTGTTTCACGAGCAGCTCGGAATCCGAAACGATCTCGACCTCGCGAGCCCCCTCGGCATCCGCGACTTCCAGAGCTTCGAGCAGTCCCGCGTATTCGGCGACGTTGTTCGTCGTGCGGCCGAGGTAGCCGCAGACTTCGATGATCTCGCCGGTGTCGGTGGTGATGTAAACGCCGTAGCCGGCCGGGCCGGGGTTGCCCCGCGCCGCGCCGTCGATGAATGCGATGAGCTTCAGGATGTCGGCCCCACGTAGAGGATGCGGTGGCAGCCTTCGCAGTGAATGAGCTCACCGCGCTTGAGCTGCTGCGCGACCATCGCCCGCACGTGTGTGCGGCAGGTCGAGCAAGTGTTGTTCACGACCGGCGAGACGGCGACGCCCTGTCGCTGTCTGAAGATCTTCTGGAATTCGTTCTTCAGCCGTGGAGACAGCGTGGCCTCGAGCGCCTCGGCCTTCTTGCGAAGCGCATCCGCTTCCTTGCGCAGATCGCCGAGTGAGTGCTGCCAATCGCCATGGGCGGTGTCGTAGCGCGACTGGAGCTCGTCGTGACCGCCCTGACGCTCGTCGAGTTGCGACTGCAGCCCGTCCGCCTCGGTCATGTTCTTGAGCACCGATTCCTCGAGCTCCTTCACATGCTTGCGGGTGGCGTCGATCTCCTTCCACGCCGCGGCGTACTGCTGCTGATTCTTCACCTGCATCAGCTGCCCTTGATACTTCTTGAGCAGCTCCTGCTGGTCGGAGAGCTCGCCGTCGACCCGGCGGCGTTCCTTGCCGAGAACCTCGAGCTGTTGCTGCAGGCGCGTCATTTCCTCGTTCGCGCTCTGGTATTCACGATCGATGACCGCGAACGACTCCGGCTTCACCGACATCTGTTTCTCGCGCTCGTTCAGCGCGGTGTAGATCGTCTGCAGCTCCCACAATTTGTCGACTTCGCTCAACGACTCCTCCAGAAACAAAAAAGGCGTTCCATGGTCGGAACGCCTCGGTGCGGAATATCTCCGGCACGCATCAGACAGGGATCAATATTCAATAGGACTCTCGACATAGCTCTCGACGTGGCGCGCTGGTGGGTCCACCAGGATTCGAACCTGGGACCTGCCGGTTATGAGCCGGTAGCTCTAACCGCTGAGCTATGGACCCGGACGGGCGATTCTAGCGCAGCTCGACCTGATCGCCCACGACCATCTCACGCTTGGCCGTGAGAACGATGGCCGTTGCCGTCCGGGCTTCCGTCGTGAGCACGCCGATCTGCCCGAGAACGACGCGGGGCTGGTCGGAACGCGAGCTCGGACGGAACACCGTCAGGAAATCGCCCGGCGCGATCTGGTTGTCGCGGCCGAGGTCGATCTGCACGAGGTTGCCCTCGACGACGCCGAGGTCCCAGCCGCGGGAGTCGACGATGTAGCCCGACGTGCGGCCGCTCGGAGGATCGCACCACTCCGGGAGGTTCGGAACGCGCGCGATGGGAATGGGAAGCTGGGGAACGGGCTTGAGCCGCGCACCGATCGGAATCTCGGTGCAGGCCTGGGTGATGATGGCGCGGGAGCGGTCGCCCTCGATGCAGAGGATGCGGATCTGGCCGATGTAGTCGTACTGGCGGCCGAGGACCTGGTCCGTGTCCGGATGGCGGACGATCTCGGCGGGCAGGACGGTGAGATACGTCTCGCCGGCGACGAGGCCCGTGCTCGCGCCGCCTGCGACGTACACGAGATCGCCGACAGTCGCATCGGACGGCAGCTCGGGATCGATCGCGCGCGGAACGTACTTGAGCTCGACGTCCTCGGCGGACTGGATGTAGTTCGGCATCGGCTCGTTCGGGATCGCCGATGTAGCCGTAGCAGTAGATGTCGGATTCAGTCCCGAGGGGAATCGGGGCGGATTCGCGCTGAACGCGGGCGACCGTGATTCCGCCATCGGATGTTGCCGTGAAGGGATTCTCTCCTTCGGTGCCGGGCTGGCCGGTTCGCGAGAAGCGGGGTGACCGCCGGGAGGGCGCCTTCCCCTTCATTGGTGGTCGCGGCAGCGGTGGTCGTTCCTTCGCCTTCGACGAGGAGGACGTCGCCCGGGTAGATCCAGTGGGCGTCGGTGATCCAGGTGTTGGATTCCCAGAGCTGCGGCCAGAGATAGCGGTTGCCGTAGTACCGCGTGGCGAGGCCCCAGAGCGTGTCGCCGGCGGCGATGGTGTGGGTCTTCGCGCCGGCCGGATACGTGGCGGGATCAGGAGGGTTGTACGCGGTCCAGTGATCGCCGACGCGATGAAGATCGCGCGGAGGCCGCGACGACTGCTGCTGCGCCATCGCCGACATCGCGACGACGAGCACGAGAAAGGGAGCCACCCTACGCACACTGACCATTGTCCCCTCCCAGGTCATGTTCCCAGTTGAATCAGGTCAATAAGTTAGCCGAAGGTGGGGTTGGCGTCAAACGGGGGGCGGGCGGCGATGTAGATCATGGACAGCGGTTTGGCCGTTTCCGGGTGCAACGGCTCGCGGGTTTCGACGACCTCGTAACCGGCCTTCTGGAAGGTGGCCGCCCAGGACTCGCGGGTGCGAAAGTACCAGGGCATCGGCTCCCGGAACGGCCCGTCGAAGGCCGCGAACGTCTCTACTTGCCACCCGTCCTGCTCCGCGAACGAGGGGTGCGCGGTCTGCACGATGACAGTGCGCGCGGGGATGCTGGCCAGCAACTCCTGGAGATCCTCCTCGAACAACGAGAAGTTCGCCACGGCCACGTCGAACGTGCGATTCAGCGACGCCAGCTCGCGATAGGGCATCGCATGAAACTCACCGCCGCCGAGCTCCTTCGCCGCTTCGATGAGGGCCGGGGAACCGTCGATGCCGGTCACGTCCACGCCAGGAAGCGCCCGCGCGAGCCATCCTTCGCCGCATCCGAGGTCGAGGACGGTCTTCGGCTGCTGATCGAGGATCGCGCGGACGATCGCGGCGTCGGTGGCGACGCGGCGGCTTTCGATGCGGCGGTCGCGAACCGCGGACGTCCAGGCGTCCGCGTTCGCGATCCAGCTTCGGGAAATCTCATCGTTCTTCTCAGCAGGGCGCATGCGGCGCGAATTTACCGCAACGCCAGCGAGCCGTCCGCCTCGGGCACCGATCCGCCGAGCTGCTGCTGCTCGTACTTTTCGATCTGCGCCGTACGCTTGTCGTAGTTCGTCATGACCTTCTTCACGTAAGTGCGGGTCTCGCGGAACGGCGGGATGCCCTTGTAGCGCATCACGTTGCCCTCGCCGCCGTTGTACGCGGCGATGATCTTCTTCGTGTCGCCGTTGAAGCGCTTGTTCAGGTAGGCGATGTACTTCACGCCGGCGTCGACGTTCTGCTCGGGATCGTAGAGGTTGTTCGCGCCCATCCAGCGGCCGGTACGTGGCATGAGCTGCATGAGACCTTTCGCGCCGACGTGCGACTTCGCCCGCGGCTTGAAGCGCGATTCCTGTTCGATCACGGCCGCGACGAGCGCCGGATCGACGTCATACTTTTTCGACTTCTCCCAGATCAGCTCACCGAACGGGATCTCCTCCGCGAAAAACGCCGCGCGGACCGATTCGTTGATTCGCTTCATCTCGTTGAAGAAGAGACCGTGCTTCTTCTCCTCCGGCTCGGCCGCATCCGCGGTCAGCCACTCCTCGGTCGCAATCCACTTCTGATCGAAGAGCGAGAGCTCGCGGGTGACGTACTTGTCGGGCAGGGCCTGGGAAAGCTTGAAGAGCGTGTTGCCGGAGAAGCCGCCCTTCACGTTTGCGACGACCTTCTGGTCCTCCCCCTTCGTGCGCACCACGCGCACGGAGTCGAGATCCTTCTGGACGAGGAAATGGACGTTGTCGAACGTCTCGGCGACGCCGCCGATGGAAAGTGCCGTTCCGAGAAGAAGAGCGGCCGCACCGCGGCCACCGACGAAGGAGATGATGCGGTGACGCTCGACTGCTTTGCGTCCGCGAGCAACGCGCATGGAGATCTCGTGCTTCATCGGTCTCTTTTTCGTCATCAGCTCTCCGTTCGTTGGGGGATGGTTATTGTAATACAAATAAGTTGAATTTACCGGATCGCGCTGTTTAACGGTCTGACACGAGGGAATATGTCGCGCCGAGGCGGGCTGGACAGCTAAAACGCGTGTTTACAGCGACTTACTCGCTGAAAACTTCTGCGGAGAAACGCTCGATCCGGCAGTCCGGAGAGCGCCACGCATCGGGGGGCAGACCCGCCTTCGTGCAGGTGTGGCTGAGGAAGGTCTCCAGGTCCCAGCCGAAGTCCGTGGCCACCTGCGGCAGCAGGAGGCCGGTGTTGCGGCCTTTGGTGATGATGAGCCCGTCACGGCCGACTTCGATCTCAGCCGTATCTTTCACCACCTCGATCGGCCCCATCACCGAGATCTCCAGCTCGACGTTGGCGAGCTCTTCCTTCGTGAGCGGGTAAAACCGGGGATCGCGGAAGGCCGCATTCACCCCGCTGGAAGCGACGGCCTGGACGAGCGGAGCGACGGGAACGATCGAGCCGATACAGCCGCGCAGATCGCCGCCCTTGTCGTGCAGCGAAACGAACGCGCCCGCGGGACGGCGAAGCACTTCATCGAACTCAGCCGGATCGAGCTGCGGACGCCGGCCGTCGAGTACGGCCGCGATCGCCTCACGGGCGATCGTCAACAACTGGCTGCGCTGTTCCTGGCTGAGCATTTTTTCCGCGGTAGATGAGCATCAGGTTGCGGAGATAAACGATCAATCCGCCCGCCTGAGCGACGGTAAACACGGTGTCCCGAATGTGAATTGCGTAGATCAGGGTGATGATCCCGCCGGTGAGCGACAGGTACCAGAACACGATCGGGATGTAGCTGACCTTCTTCCGCTCCGAGGCGATCCACTGGATGATGAAACGCGATCCGAAGATGAGCTGTCCGACAAGGCCGAACGCCACCCACAGATCCCAGTTGAACCCCCTCACCGCGGATCCTCGGACACCCGGTAATTCAACATCCGCTTGCCCATCCAGCGCACGGCGAAGCAATCGACGAGACCGCGAGCCGCGCGATTCATGGCCCCGTACTTGGAAACGCCGAAGCGCCGCTGGCGATGGTTGACCGGCATCTCGATGACGCGATAGCCGGCGTAGCGGACCAGCGTCGGCAGAAAGCGATGCATGCCCGTGAAGAGGCGCACGCGATCGATGGCCTCGCGCTTCACCAGCTTCAGCGAGCAACCGGTGTCGGTGATCTGATCGCCGGTGATCCAGTTCCGCACGCCGTTCCCGATTCTCGACTGCATCTTCCGGCTCCAGGTGTCCTGCCGGTTCACCCGCACGCCGATGACCATGTCCGACTTCGTTTCCTCGAGCTTCTGGATCATGTGCGGGATGTCGGCGGGATCGTTCTGCAGGTCGGCGTCGAGCGGACACGACCAGCGTCCCTTCCGCCGCGCGCCACGCGGCGTCGAGTGCCGCGGTTTGCCCGCTGTTCTTCTCGAACGAGAGCACGCGCAGCATCGGATAACGCTCACGGCTCGCGCGAAGGACCTCGAGGCTGCGATCGGTCGATCCGTCGTCGACAGCCACGATCTCGTAGGTCCAGCCCCGCCCTTCCAAAGCCGCGGCGATCTCGCGGAGGAGGATGGGGATGTTCTCTTCCTCGTTGTAGACGGGGAAGACGACGGAGAGGTCGGGACGGCTCAAGATTGCGGGAGTCTAACCGAGAAAACTCGCTCGAAATTTGCGGTGGTCTGCTCGGCCACGGCCTCCACGGAAACGTCCCAAAGCTTCGCCAGAAGCTGGGCAACCGCGACGACGTACGCGGGCTCGTTGTCGCGTCCGCGATACGGCACCGGCGCGAGATACGGAGTGTCGGTCTCGATCAGCACGCGGTCGTGCGGCAGTCCGCGCGCGACGTCGCGCAGCGATTCGGCATTGCGGAACGTGACGATGCCGGAGAAGGAGATGTAGTAGCCGAGATCCACGAGCTTCTGCGCGACCTCGAGCGATTCGGTGTACGAGTGCAGAATCCCCCGCACGCCGCTACGCGACAGGATCTCGACCATGTCCTCGGTCGACTCGCGGTTGTGCACGATCACCGGCTTGTCGAGCTCGTTCGCCAGGGCGATGTGCCGCTCGAACACCTCGCGTTGCGCGTCGCGCGGCGAGAAGTCGTAGTGGTAGTCGAGGCCGATCTCGCCGATCGCGACGACCCGTTCCTCCCGCGCCAGCCGCGCGATCTCCGCGAACGCCGCGTCATCGCAATGCTTCGCGTCGTGCGGATGAAAGCCGACGCCGGCCCAGACATCCGCGTTCTTCTGCGCGATCTCCACGGCCTGCGGCGCGTCCTCGAGCTTCGTCGCCGGCACCACGAATCCGCGAACCCCCGCGGCCCGTGCCGCGGCGAGATTCGCCTCGGCATTCGACATCGTCAGATGGCAGTGGGAGTCGGTGAAGATCACGTGCGCTCCACGAGCATCGAAAGTCCCATGCCTCCGCTGATGCACAGCGTGGCCAGGCCGAGGCGTTTCTCTCGCGTGTGCAGCGCATGCAACAGCGTGGTGGTGATGCGCGCGCCCGTCGCGCCGATCGGATGCCCGAGCGAGATCGCGCCACCGTGCACGTTGAGTTTCGCGGGATCAAGGTGCAGCTCGCGATCGCAGGCGATGACCTGCGCGGCGAAGGCCTCGTTCAGTTCGATGAGATCGATGTCCTCGAGCGCGACCCCAGTCTCCTCGAGCAGTTTGCGCGTCGCGGGAACGGGTCCGATGCCCATGATCTTCGGATCGACGCCGGCCTGGGCGCAGCCGACGATGCGAGCCAGCGGCTGCAAGCCGTGACGTTTCACCGCGTCGCCGCTGGCCACGAGCATGCTCGAAGCGCCGTCGGTCACGCCCGAAGAGTTGCCCGCGTGCACGGTCCCCTGCTTGCGAAACACGGGCGGCAGTTTGGCCATGCTGCCGAGGTCCGCGTCCAAGCGGGGATGCTCGTCCTTGTCGATGACTGTGTCCCCTTTTCGTCCCGCGACCGTCACCGGCACGATCTCGTCGGTGAATCGGTTCTCGTCATACGCCCGGCCCGCTTTCGACTGCGACTCGACAGCGAAGCGGTCCTGTTCCTCGCGACTGATGCCGTAGCGATCCGCGAGCGTTTCCGCGGTCGAGCCCATCATCTCGTCGGCGAGCGGGCACAGGAAGCCGTCGCGAACCATTCCGTCGATGACCTCGTCGTTCCCCATCCGATAGCCCCACCGCGCGCGTGGAAGCAGGTACGGCGTGTTCGACATCGACTCCGTTCCGCCCGCGAGCACGACGCTCACTTCGCCCAGGCGGATCTGATCCGCGGCATTCATGATCGCGCGCAGACCCGAGCCGCAAGCCTGATTGACGGTGTACGCCGGGACTTCGTGGCGCAGACCGCTGCGGATCGCGATCTGCCGCGCCGAATTCGGACCGACGCCGGCCTGCCGCGCGTTGCCGAAGATCACTTCGTCGATCGCGGCCGGATCGATTCCGCTCCGGGCAACCGTCACCTTCGCGCTTTCGGTCCCGAGCTGCGGCGCGGTGAGTGAAGCGAGGCCGCCTCCGAACTTTCCGATGGGGGTGCGAACGGCGGCGATGAGGTAGATGTCGTGGGTCAGCTTCGGCATAGGTCGATGACGAGTTGCTCGTACGTATCCACCGCATCGAGCAATTCCCGTTTGGCGATCTTCTCATCCACGCCGTGCGCGTCGAGGATCGAGCCGGGGCCGAACAGCAGGGGCTTGCCGAGGTTGCTGAGCCAGGGGACGTCGGTGTTGAAAGCGACCACCGCGGACGGCCGGCCTTCGGGAACGTGCATGAACTGCGGGACGTTGCCGCGCGAGGTCGTGATCACGCCCTTGTGCTCGGACAGCAGGTCTTCGAGACGCGACTGCACATCCTCGGGCGTCGTAACGAGGCGGAACATGATTTCGCACTCGGCCTGCGCGGCGATGATGTTCGGCTTCTCGCCGCCGCGCACCACGCCGCAATTGACCGTCGTGCGGCCGAGGATGTCGTGCGAGCCCCAGTTCGTGTGATTGATCTCCGCGACCGCCGCAACCATGCGATGAATCGCGGAGTCGCCGCGCTCGGGATACGCTGAGTGCGCGGCCACGCCCTCGAAGCGGATCACGCAGGTCAGCGCGCCTTTCGAGGCTCGCGCGAACGTCGACTCGGTCGGCTCGCCGACAACGCAGTACTCCGATCCGAGCCCGGCGAAATGCTCGTTCGCTTTCTTCGCGCCGATCGAGTCCGTCTCTTCTCCGACTACGAACAGGAACGCAAAGTCATTCACGTTCTTCGAGCGAAGCCGCTCGCCGGCGGCGATCATCGCCGCGATGATCCCCTTCGTATCGCACGAGCCGCGGCCGTACACGAATTCGTCGTCTTCGCGCGACGCGAACCACGGCGGCACCGTATCGATGTGCGAGTTGAGGATGACCCGCGGCCGCCCTCCCGCCGACGCGTAAAGATTGAAGCGGTCCTTCGAGATCTCATGGCGGCGCGTTGCAAAGCCGAGCCGCGTCAGCTCGCGGTCGAGCAACTCCCCCACCGCGAATTCATGATCGCTGGCCGAGGGAACGTCGATGAGCTGGCGCGCGAAGGCGATGGGGTCGATCGGCATGGGGGCGCGATTGTACTCACGGCTTGCGCCGGCCGCGGAACGGGCGCTGTCCCTGCGCCCCTTTGACCAGCTCGCGGAAGCGCATCAGATCGGGATCGCGAGGGCTGATCGTCTCCAGCTCCTGCACCAGCGTCGCGGCCTTTTCGTGATCGCGATCGAGCACCGCCAGGCCGATCTCGGTCAGCTTGCGCTCCCGCAGTTCGAGCCGGTCGGCGTTCTCGAGGGCGGTGTGCAGCTCGTGGCGCGCCAGCGGAAAGTCGCGGCCGAACAGCGCGATCTGCCCGAGCCGGAAATGCGCCTTGGCATGGTTCGGATCGAGCTCGATCGCCGATTCGAAAGCTTCCCGCGCGCGGAACGGCTGGCGCTCGACGAGCCGCACCAGACCATCGTTGTAGAAGTCGTCCGCGGTCCTCGGCGCGGTGGTGGACTTGTCCACCGGCTCGATGACGACCGCCGTGGTCGTCGTCGGTTGCGCGTCTTCTTCGACTGACGAAGTAGTCACGGCGGCCGCGGAGACTTCCATCGTCGTCGTCGACACCACGACGCTCGACGAGGTCGTCACGGCGACCGGTTTCGCGGGCGGTGCCGGCGGTGTGGGCCGCGGCCGGAGAATGACGATCGTCACCAGCGCGATCGCGATGACCAACGCGAAAACGGCGGCGATCGCCGGCCATCGACGCGGCGCCTTGTTCGGCTCCGTCAGCACGGTTGCCGCCGCGGCAGCGTTCGGCCCACTGCGTCTCGTGTAGGCGACGGTAGGCGCAACCGCCAGGTGTTGTTCGAGCGCGCCGCCCAGTTCACGCGCATTCGCGAACCGATCCTCGGGATTCTTCTGCAGACAGCGGAGGATGATCGCTTCGAGCCCCGGCGTGACCAATCCGCGCAATGGCGGAGGCTCGTCGCGCGCGATCTGCATGATCGTCTCGGTCGGCGATTGTCCGTAAAACGGCAACCGTCCCGTGGCCGCCTGATAAAGAAGAACGCCCAGCGAAAAGATGTCCGTCCGCGCGTCGACCGGCCGGCCCAGAGCCTGTTCCGGCGACATGTACGTGACCGTCCCGATGATCATGCCCGTCTGCGTGCGAAACGCGGTCGGATCGTTCTCCCCGACCGCGGGCTCGAGCCCGGTCCGCTTCGCGATCCCGAAGTCGAGCACCTTCACCCGCTGTCCGTTCACGACGACGTTGTCCGGCTTGATGTCGCGATGGACGATCGACTTCGCGTGCGCGTCGGCCAGCGCGTCAGCGATGCTCCGGCCGATCCGGCAGACTTCCGCTTCGGCCAGCGGACCGCGCCGGATGAGGTTCGTCAGCGGCTCGCCTTCGACGTACTCCATGACGATGAACAGCCGCCCTTCGGCCTCTTCGAAGGCGTGGATCATGGCTATGTTCGGATGGTTGAGCTGCGCCGCTGTGCGCGCCTCGCGGCGCAGCCGGCCGATGGCGTCCGCATCCGCGGCGACCGCGCTCGGGAGCACTTTGATCGCCACGGTGCGGCCGAGGCGGGTGTCCTCCGCCTTCCACACCTCGCCCATCCCGCCGGCGCCCAGGGGGCTGATCAGGCGGTACGCGCCGAGGTTGGTGTTCGGCTCGAGCATTGGCGGACACATTGTAGGACAGAGCGTCCGGTGCAGAGGCCAAATCACACGATCGAAATAACTTACGCCGCTCGCTGCTTACCTGATGACGTGCGAAAGGCTCTCGTTTTCCTCGCGTTTCTGATGGCCGCGACCGTACATGCGGAGACGACCTTCGTCTCTCCGCTGCAGGGTTCCCAGGCCCTCGGGCCGACGGTCCTGGAAGTCACGACGACCGCGTCGAACGTGGACCGCGTCGAGTTCTCCGTCGATGGCGTGCTGGCCGGTGTCGCGCGGACCAAGCCGTATCGCGTGGCCTTCGATTTCGGGACGTCGCTCAACACGCGCAACGATCACGGCGAAGGTGTGGTCGAACGGCTACAAGACTTCCGAGGTTGCGACGATCACCACCGCGGCCCTGAGCGCGAACGACAGCCTGACCATCGACCTCGTCGAGATTCCGATCCGCCTGCGGTCGGCGAAAGTAGTGAAAGCCGCCGACCTGCGCGTTCGCGAGAACGGCGTGGAGCAGGAGATTCGCGACGTGCGGCAGGAGCGTCCGCCCGCGCACTTTGCGTTCGTCGTCGACCGCTCGCTGAGCATGGGCGGCGGCAAGCTCGAAGCCGCGTTGCGCGCGATTCAAACCGCCACGCGCCAGCTTCGCGCCGGCGACACGGCCTCGGTCGTGCTCTTCAACCACCACGTGGCGAAAGCGCAGCCGATCGAAGCCGTCCGGACGCTGAAACTGGTTCCCTCGGGCGGCACATCGCTGCGCGACGCGCTGGCATCCGTCGACACGAAGAAGCGGACGTACGCGTTCGTGATCACCGACGGCGGCGATCGCAACAGCCAGCTCACCGACGAGCAGGCCCTGCGCAGGATCAGCGGCACGCGCACCGTCGTCAACGCGATCGTCCTCGGCGACTCCCACGCGAAGTTTCTCGACCGCGCGGCGAAGAACACCGGCGGCAGCGTCGTGTCGGCGACGAAAGACTCCGTTGCGCGCGAGCTCGGACGGCTGCTGACGGACATCAACAGCCGTTACCTGGTCATCTATCAAAGCGCCGGCACGAAGCGCGGCTGGCGCACGCTCGATGTGACCCCGCGGCGCCGCGATGTGGAGATCGTTGCGTCGCGGAAGGGGTACTTCGCGGAATGAGGCGCTTTCTCGCGGTTCTCGTTCTCGCAGTGCCGATGCTCGCCCAGCAGCCGCGGCTCGCGTCCGACTTCGAGATTGCGCAGATGGAGAAGCAGCTCGCGAATGCGCGTGGATTCGAAGCGCAGCTTTCGGCGCGCTTGAATCTCGGCGATGCGCGCGCGGCCCGCAACGAGCGTTCGCTGGCGGCGACGGAGTACGCGAAGGCGCTGGATCTCGCGACGCGCGAGCGTCTGGCGGCGCGACGCGAATCGAGCATGACCCGCTACGCGATCGCCACCTCGTACGCGGCGCTGGCGCAGGGGAAGCTCGGCCGCGACGCGGAAGCCTTCGCGCTGCTCGAAGAATCCGTGCGCTACACGAGTGACGATCCGGAAACGTGGAACCTCTACGCCTCGGCCATGCGCAGCCTCGGACACCCGCGCAAGGCCGTTGCCGCAGCGCGCAATGCGGTGGCGATCGCGAAGCCGGAGAAGAGACTCGATCTCGCGATCTACCAGCATTCCCTGGCGTCGATGCTCGTCGAGGCGAATGAGCTCGACGAAGCGGAGCGCCTGCTCGTGACGGTGACGCAGTCGCTCGAGTCGCCGGCATTCGACGCCTTGAAACGCGAAGTCGCGCGCGGGGAGTCGTTCGAGGTGTATTCGTCGGCGCGCGGGGACGTCGCGGCGTATGTCTCGCTATTGAACCGCGCCCAGTTGCGGCTGGCGTCGTTGTACGAGCGCCGCGGCGCGACGGCGAAGGCGCGCGAGCAGTACGAGCGGGTGCTGGCCTCGCGTACGGATGACGCGACGGCGCTGGCCGGATTGGCGCGTCTGGCGGGATCGGACGCGGAACGCGAGCGGCGGTATGCCGAGGCGTTCGAGGCGAACCCGTTTTCGATGACGCTGGTGCGGGAGTACCAGCGGTATTTGCGCACTGTCATCCCGAGCGAAGTCGAGGGACCCGGCGGCGTGGGTGGCTCGGTTCGTCTTGCGTTGGTGCACATGGCTCGCGGCAACACCCGCGCGGCACGCAACACTCTCGATGACCTCATCACCCGTTTCCCCGAAAACGAAACCCTGCGCACGCTCCGCCGCGAAGCCGAACAGAAACCGGCCGCGCTTCCCAGCGCGAACCCGACGAAAAACGAGCTGCGCGCTTTGCTCGACGGCTTCGAGCAGCTCACGCCCGAACAGCGCGTCTCGCTCGATTCGCTTGCCTTCACCAGCGCCGCGAAGTTCAACAGAAGCGAAGTCGCGAACGGCCAGACCATTCTCGAGAAGGGCACGATCGAGGGAGTCCCGTTCCGCTTCGCAACGCCGATGGCCTTCACCGGCGAGTTCGACACCTCGCAACCGTTGCAGCTCACGTATCGCATCGCCGGCGTGTCCGGCGACGCGCTGCTGCTCGAACCGGAGTCGGTGCGATGAAGCGGCTCGCGCTGATCCTGCTCCTGGCAACACCTACCTTCGCGCAGGTCCTCACCGACACGTCCCGCGGCGTCGTCGTCGCCCATGCCGGCCGCGTGCGGCTCGAAGGGGGATGGGATGTCGAGGGCGTTCGCGAAGCAACGGAGATCGCTGCGTCGAACGATCGAGTGGTCGTCCTCGATGCCCTGCACGATCAGGCCGTCGTCATCGAGATCGCCAATGGCCGCACGACGCGCGTCACCACCGGCGCGACGCCGATCGCCGCCGCATTCGTCGGACGCGACCTGTACATCCTCTCCCGCGACGCCCGCCAACTGCGGCGACTCGGCGGTCCCGCGATCGCGCTCGAGGCCGACCCGGCCTTCCTCGCCGTCGCCAGTCAGAAGCTGTACGTCTACTCGCGCACCACGGGAGTCGTCGAAGAGATTCACAACGATCGCGTCACGCGCCGCGTCCGCATCGCGCCATTTGCCTCCGACTTCGAAGCCGACGGCAAGACCGCCTACCTCGCCTATCCGCGCGAATCCCGCGTTCGAACGATCGATCTCGCGGCGATGAAACCGGGGGAAGCCATCGACGTCGGCGCGGTTCCGGTCGACATCGCCCTGACCGGTGGCGGCACCGCGCTCACCGCGCGCGTCCTGGCAGTGGCGGACCCCTCGGCGAAACGGATCTGGCTGACCGAGGGGCGGCAATCGATGACCAAAGCGGTCGCTCGGGGATTTCTTCGCGGAGTCCTCGGCCTCGGCCTCTACGGCAGCCGTTCGTCGCAGTTCCCGACGGGCGTCGATCGCGTCCTGGCCCGCGGTTCCCGCTGGATCGCCTACGACTCCAGCAGCGGCACCCTCTACCGCGTCACCAGGCAGCAGAGCTCGGTCATCGCCAAAGGCATTGCGCCGAAAGGATTTACGCTCACCGCGGGCGGCGTCGCGTTTTGGCAGAACGGCCGCGTCCAGACCGTCCGGACAAGCGGCACCTCGGTTGCACAAACCAGGCGTCGATGAGCGAAAGAAGACCGTGTATCCGATGCGATCGGGCCATCGACGCCTGGTCGAAGCTCTGCCCCTTCTGCAACTGGGATCAGAACAACCCGAATCTGCCCCGTGAAACCGCCCCGCGTCAGATGGCCGCCGAAGGTCCTCCGCCGGACGACCTCAAGGAGCAGATCAAACGCAAAGGCCTCTTTGCCGGGATCGGCGTGCTGATTCTCATTGCCTCGTTTCTCGTGGGCATGGTCATCAACAGCGACGACACACCGGACGATGCGCCGCTGCCGGTGACCGAGCAGGAGCAGAAAGCCATCCCGCCGGTGAAGCGCGCCGACACGCCTCTCGTGCCGACGAATGAGCGCGGCGGAATCGAACAGCCGATTACCAGCGCGCCTGTCGCGTCGGTTCCGACGGGCACGTCCGACGGTTACGACCGCAGCGATGCGACCGCGGTTTCCTCGGAGGAGTACAACCAGCTCGCCAAGCGCGCGAAGGCGGAGAAAGAGCGGATGTCCGCGCTCGTCGATCCGCGCTCGCTCAGCGGAGCGGCGTACGCGCAGGGCGGACGTCCGCCCGCGCCGCGCGGACTTCCATCGGATCTGCAGCAAGGGTCACCAGCGGAGCAGCAGGCATCAGCGGCCGAGCCGCAACGCGCGCGCGCACGACGCTCGGTTCGCACGCGACCGGTTCCCCAATATCAGCCGCTGCCGAACCTTCACGCGTCGGGCACGGCCCGCCTCACGCTCATCATCGGATCCGATGGCCGCGTGCGCGACGTGAACATCGAGCGCGCGCTCAGCCGCAACACCGCGGACCTCGTTTCGGCGGTGCAGAAGTGGCGCTTCAAGCCGGCCACGGAAGACGGCGAGCCGATCGCGGCGCCTTACAGCGTTGACATATCATTCGGTGGCCAATGAGTGAAGGCGTTTGCGCTGCGTGCCGCCGATCGATCGACGCGGCCGCGAAACTCTGCCCCTACTGCGGCGCCAACCCCGCGACCGGCGAGCGCGTCGACACGCAGGCGATCCTCCAGGAGGTCTTCAGCCCGCGCGAGATGAGCACGTCCGAGAGCGTGATGGAATACGCGCGTCAACGGCAGGGCGTCGTCATCACCGCCTCTGTGATCGTCGCTTTCCTCGTGCTCGCCGGCATTCATCAATTCGCCTCGATGCGGAACGCGAACGCGGTTACCGATTCGCCCGCGGTTCCGCTAACGGAGATCGCTGACTCGCCCGATCAGCAGGTCAGCAAGCCGATCCCCATTCCCGACCTCGACTTTCAGTACGACGGCCGCCCGCAGGTGATGAGGACGTACATCGCCGAGAGAGGTGCCGTCGCGCCCGCGCCGCCGGCGCCCGCGCAGGCCCAGCCTCCCGCCCCCGCTTCCACACCGCCGTCTCGATGAGCATCTGGTTCTGGGCCATCCTGATCGCCGTTGCGCTGATCGGCTGGCTGGCCGCCTACATGCTCGCGCAGAAACCGATCACCAACGCGCAGCAGCTCATTCATCAGCGCCGCTACGAAGACGCGGTGATGGAGGCACAGCGGACCGGCGATCATCAGCATCGCGCCGAGGCTTTGAAGCTGCTGGGGAAGTTCGACGAGGCCATCGACGCGTATCGCCAATCGAACGATCCATCCGCCCGCGAAGGCATTGCCCTCTCCCTCGCCCACCTCGGCCGCGATCTCCATGAAGCCCGCAAGCTGATGGAGACGCAGATTGCGCAGTTTCCGCAGATTCAGGAGTTCCAGTCGCTGGCACTCGCCTGGATCCTGCTGCGCGCCGGCGATCGCGAGGCCGCGTTGCGGCTTTATCGCGACAACGTCGAGCTCCTCGAGACGCGCTTTCGCGACGACTACACCGATGCCGATCCGCTGCTCAGCGAGACGCTGTTCCTGTTCTCGGAGCTGGCCGAGGCGAATGGCGAGGAGGCTCGCGCGGATTCGCTGCGGCGTCAGGCGGAGACGTGGGGTTGGCGGGCCGCCAACTTGTGAAACTCCCCCCGAATCCGATGCATCCCGATCGGCGCCGCGCAGGGATGAACGCGATTGGTGAGCAGCACGAAGATCCGATCCCCATCCACCCACACCGACGTTCCCGTGAAGCCCATGTGTCCCCAGGACGCGGGCGATAACTGCGGACCGCCGGTCGCCCAGCTCAAACCGCGATCGGCAATGTGCGCCCGGGTCGCTTCCTTCACCACGTCCGGCGGGACGAGTTCGCCGCGAGCGAACCCCTGGGCAATGCGAAAGACATCCCGAGCCGTCGCGAACAACCCCGCGTTTCCGAGCGTCCCGCCGGCGTGGAAGGAGTTGCCGTCGTTCGGCTCGCCCCACATCAACCCGTCGCGGAACCCGGTGAAAGCGATGGACCGCGTCGCGCACATCCCGTACTCGAACCGCTGGCCCCACTCCGTCGCGGCAATCCGCGGCCGCAGCCACTCCGGCGGGTTGAACCAGCTGTCGCGGAGGCCGAGGGGGATGAAAATCCGCTCGCGGGCGACGGAGATGTATCCGCCATGCATCTCCACCAGCGCGTGGTACAGCAGAAAGAAGTTGAGGTCGGAGTAGGCCACGCGCGACCCCCGGGAATGCTCCGGCCCCCGCTCTTCGATCGCTTTCAGGGGATCGTCGAACGCGTACAGCGGCAGCCACGGCCGGAGCCCGCTCGAATGCGTGAGCAGCTCGCGAAAGGTGTAGCCGCGATACTCGTCCTCGAGCCGGATCTGCCCTTCGGCGACGGCCTGGAGGATCAGCGTTCCGGTAATGAGCGGCTTGGTGATGGAGGCGCAGTCGTAAATGGTGTCCGTCGACGCCGGAATGCGCACCGGGACGGCGACGGCATGTCCGTGGGCGTTTTCGCGTTCAATACCCTCGAACGATCCGATCGCGTAGCTGGCGCTGGGGAAGGACCCGACGTCGATTTCGGATCGAAGAAAATCATCGAGCTCGGACACCGGTCGATTGTGCACACAACCGCGGGCAATTCACCGGTTTTTTCCTGCTAGCATCCGCGCTCAAATCGGACCGCCAGAGATCAAATGTTTCGTCTTGATAAGCTCGAAATCCACGGCTTCAAATCCTTTTACGACCCCGCCCGCCTGACCTTTCCGTCCCCGCTGACGGCCGTCGTCGGCCCGAACGGCTGCGGAAAGTCGAACATCTGCGACGCGCTGATCTGGGTGCTGGGAGAGAACCGCGCCTCCCACATCCGCGGCGAGACGATGGAAGACGTCATCTTCCAGGGCTCCGCCCGCCGCCGTCCCCTCTCCATGGGCGAGGTCACCCTGACCCTCGGCACGTACAACGGCGACAGCGACCATCCGATGGCGGATGACGGCAAGATCACCATCAACCGCCGGGTCTTCCGCGACGGGCAGTCGGAGTTCCGCCTCAACGGCAAACGGGTCCGGATGAAGGACATCTCCGACATCCTCATGGACACCGGCCTGGGCATCCGCAACTACTCGGTCATGGAGCAGGGCAAGATCGACCTGATCCTCTCCAACAAGCCGCAGGACCGCCGGAAGCTGATCGAAGAAGCCGCCGGCATCACCAAGTACAAAACCAAGCGGCGCGCCGCGGAGCTGAAACTCGACGAGACCCAGCAGAACCTGCTCCGCATCGACGACACCCTCGGCGAAGTCACGCGCAACCTGAATTCGCTCAAGCGCCAGGCCTCGAAAGCGCGCCGCCACAAAGAGCTCGCCGATCAGCTCTCGCTCGCGAAACGCGCCCTCTACAAAGGCCGCATCGTCCTGGCCCAGCTCGAGGAAGAAGGCGCGAACGCGGCTCTCGCCGACGCGCAGGGTCGCGAGTCCGAGCTCGCCGCGCAGCTCGGCACGGATGAAGCGGAGCTCGCCGAAACGCGCACGGTCCACACCGATCGCTCGCATCGCGCGTCGAAGGTCCGCGAGGAGATGGCCGGTCTGTCCGGCGAAGTGGAGCGCCTCCGCTCTTTCATGCAGCAATCCGAAACGAACCTCGGCGACCTCGTTCAGCGCATCGAAAACGGTCGCGCGCAGATCGCGACGTTCGAGCAGGAAGGCATGGAGCAGCAGGCCGCGCTCGACGAAAAAACGCAGCAGCTCGAGACGGCTCGCGGAGAGCGCAACCGCCTTCGCGACATCGCCGATCAGGTCGAGCGCGATCGCCAGGAGCGCGGCGACGCCGTTCGCCAGCATGAGAAGTCGCTCGCGGAATCGCGCGAGTCGCTGATGCGCACGATCGCCAAGATTTCCGAGGCTCGGAATCAGGTGCATCAGATCGAGATCGCCGTCGAAAAGTGCGAGTTCTACCTGACCAAGCTCACCGAGGGTGCGCGGCGTGCGGCGGAGAGCCGCGACGGCGCACTCACGCAGATGTACGAATGGGAACAGGCCGTGCGCGATGCCGAACAGGCGCTCGCGGCGGCACAGCAGCTCGCGCGGGAAACGCTCGACCACCGCGACGAGCTGACCTCGCGACGCGACGCTTTGCGCGAATCGCTGTCCGCTTCGCGCGATCGCGTGTCGCAGGCGACGTACAAGATCGATTCACTGCGCACGTTGCTCGTGTCGCTTGAGGCGCAGGACGAAGACGTCCGCCGCGCGATTCTCGAATTGATTCCGAACGCGACGTCCGCCGCGGAGGCCGTTCGCGCCGCGGAAGGATTCGAAGCCGCGCTGGATACCCTTCTGCGCGACATCTCGAAAGCGGTCGTCGTCGAATCGAGCAACACCGCTGCCGAAGCGATCCGTCGCTTGCGCGAGCGCGGTGCGGGCCGCGGCGCGTTCGTCACGCTCGACTTCCAGCCGACGGGTGAAGGATCACGCCGCGGCGATGCCGCGCATTCGGTCATTGGCGAAGGCCAGATCGCCAACGCCGTCCGCCAGGCGATCCCCGAGGCGTACATCGTCGGCTCGCTCGGCGAGGCCGTGCAGCGCTCGAAGGAGCGGCCGAACGCGACGTTCGTGACGCTCGACGGCGACGTCGTTCGCGGGCCGCTGGTCATCGGCGGCAAGACCGAAGGCGCGACGCCGGGCGTCTTCTCCGTCAAGCGCGAGATCGCCGATCTCGAATCGCTCCTCGGAACGGAAGAAACAAAAGCCAGCGGCATCGCGCTCGAGTTGCAGGCGCTCGAAGAAGAAGTTCGCACCGCCGACGACGCGCGGATCATCGCCGAAGAGCGATCCCGCACCGCGGAACAGGACCTGCGCGATCGCAAGGGTCAGCGCGAGCGGGCCGGCGCGGAGCTGCAGCGGTTCGAAAAGGACCTGCTCGTCGCGACGGAAGAGCAGACGCTTTATGCAGAGGAGAAGGAGCAGTTGCTGGCGCGGAAGCATGCGGCCATCGGCGAGCTCGATCAGCTCCAGGCGCGCGAGCAGGAGCTGCACGAGCAGATCCGCTCGCATGAAGAGCAGTTGTCCGTCGCGCGCGTGGCGTTCGAGGAGATCACCGAAGTCGCATCGAAGGCGCGCGTCGACGTGGAGACCGCGGCCGGCAACGTGAACGCGATTCAGCGCGAGCACGAGAACCTCTCCCGCATCGTGATCTCCCTCGGATCCCGCGCGACGCAGCTCACGCAGGAAATCGAGCAGCTGTCGCGGCGGCAGCAGGAGACCGAAGTCGCCGTCGAGAACGCGCGCGGCCAGCTCGATCAGTCGCTCGGCAAGTTGCATGACCTTTCCGAGATGCGCGTCGCGCTCGAGGCGGAAGTGGCGGACCTCGACGCGAAGGTGCAGGAGCTCGAGTCGCGCGCGATCAACTCGCGGGAGAGCTGGAACACCGCCAAAGACGCGCTCTTCGAGTCCGAGCGGCGCGTCGATCGCGCCAAATCGGCGTTCGATCTTCTGCGCGAACAGATTTCACTCGACCTGCACGCGGGCATCGACGCGTTGGCCGAGGTCGAGCCGCCGGCTGATGATGAATCGCGGGCGTCGATCGAGAGCGAAGTCGCGAAGCTTTCCGATCAGATCGAGAAGATCGGCCCGGTCAACGTGCTGGCCATCGAAGAGCATCAGGAGCTGGAGACGCGCGAGTCTTTCCTGCGCACCCAGCGCGACGATCTGGTGCAGTCGATCGAATCACTGCGTCAGACCATCCGCAAGATCAACCTGACGTCCCGCGAGCTGTTCCGCGATGCGTTCACGCACGTCAACCAGTCCTTCGGCGAGATCTTCACGAACCTCTTCGGCGGCGGCGCCGCGCGCATGCAACTGCTCGATGAAGAGGATGTGCTGGAAAGCGGCATCGAGCTCGTCGCCCAGCCGCCCGGCAAGAAGAATCAATCCATCGCGCTGCTCTCAGGCGGCGAGCGCGCGCTCACCGCGATCGCGCTGCTCTTCGCAATCTTCAAGTACAAGCCCAGCCCGTTCTGCATCCTCGACGAGGTCGACGCCCCGCTCGACGAGATCAACACCGAGCGTTTCGTCCGCCTGGTTCGCGATTTCTCGCGCGACACGCAGTTCATCGTGATTACCCACTCGCGCCGGACCATGGAAGCCGCCGACGTGCTGTACGGCGTGACGATGGAGGAGGCCGGCTGCTCGCGGCTGGTCAGCGTGAATTTCGCGGAGATGGAGAGCTAGTCAGTCGATCCAGAGCGCGCCGAGATTGATGTCGCAGGCTTCGAAGGGCTCGGCTCGGAACGGTTCTTCAAATGCGCCCCAGCTGGCGTACACCCAGCCGTCATCGGCGCGCCTGTAGCCCTCGAGCATTCGCATCGCCGGATCGAGTAACCAGCGATGCGTCACTCCGTGCTGCGCGTAGAGGCGGTGCTTTCGATATCGCGCCAGCGGGATATTGACCGTGTCACACACCCAGTCGGGCGTAGCAGTCGCACGTTCACTCCAACCGGCGAGCGACGGCAAAAGGACATCGTTCCCGAAACGGAGTAACGGCTGCAGCTCAAAACGCCATCCGGGCGCCGCTACGCTCAGGTGACGAACAAGCGCATCGCACGACCGCATCGGCGGGCGCGGGGAGATGAACAACTCACCGTCGATGATCTCCGCCACCAGATGCTCGGGCACCTTTAGCAGGTCCTCGTACGTCGCCGGCTGCCGCATGACCTCAGTCATGGGCAAATCATACGCCCCCAAAAGAAAAGGACAGGCGCGTCAGCAGCCTGTCCTTTCCTCCCCTTGATGCGCCGCGGTGAGGGCGGCTCTCCGAAAGCGTGAATTGTAGAACGGGCTGGCCTCGCGCGTGTGAGCAGGGTCACGCCGCGAAACCGCTGGGGACGACGGCATAGCGCGATTTGAGCCGCAGGAACGGGCGCTCGAACCAGAGGTACGACGCGGATGGGGCGGCGATGGTCAGCGACATCGAGACAGCGTAAAGCATCGCGTTCGACTGGAGGCCCGCGGCGATCGTCAGCTGGATGGCCATCTCGTGAAGCATGTAGATGCTGAAGGAAATGTTGCCGAGAAACTCGAAGGCTCGTCCGCCCAGGCGGATCAACGAGCGGGGGTTCGTGGCGATGTTGAGGATCAGCACTCCGAAACAGACCGAGTACCAGCCGTAATTGAAGATCGGCTTGAACGAGTCCGTGACGAGAAGGTACGCGGTCACCGTGTACGTCACCACCTGCACGAAGCGGTTGTAAAAAAACGAGAGCACCGTCTTCCTCTTCGCGAACACGAGCCAGGCGAAGAGACCGCCGATGGCCATGCACTCCATGCGGGTGAAGTAGAAGTAGTTGATCACCCAGTTCCAGATCCGCAGCGCGTCGGCATCCGCGCGATTCGGTTTGGCCATGGCCAAGGCGAAGTAACGCGCGCCGACGGTCGTCACGATCACGACGACGGCCAGGGCAACGAAGTATCTCGACTTCCGGAGCAGCGCCGGCCAGAGCAGATAGAACTGCTCCTCGACGCCGATCGACCAGGCCGGCTCGGCAAAGGGAACGGGCTCGTAGATGCTCAACGCCAGCTGCGGCAGAAACAGGAGAAAGAGCGGAAAGGTCGCCGCGAAGTGCTCCGGCAACGCCGCCGTGTAGCGCGGCAACTGGAAGACCTCGAGCCGCGGCAGGACGAGAAACGAAAGCAGGACCACCAGAAAGTAGAGCGGCCAGATTCGCAGGACCCGGCGCAGGTAGAAGCGCTTCACCGCGATCCCGCCGGTGCGCTCCTTTTCGACCAGCAGGAGATACGTGATCAGGAAGCCGCTGAGCACGAAGAAGAGCGTGACGCTCAGGCGTCCGAGTTCGTAGACCGCCGGCTTGTCGTACGCGTTCGGGAGGCCGTGGTACTGCTTCATCAGCTCCACGTGACTCACGGCCACAGCCATCGCCGCAAAGAAGCGCAATCCGTTCAGGCCGGGGAAATAGACGCCGCTTTTCATGTACGAACGAGCGTCCGCAACTCGTTTCCGATGCCGACGAAGGTCTGGTGGTTGAGCGGAAACTCGAGCAGCACGTGCAGCAAGCTCAGAACGTAAAGCACCGAGAGGCCGGTCGAGTAATCGAACAGATAGACGACCAGCGCTCCGACCCACACCGCTGCGATGCTCGCTGCACGCATCCTCGACACGTCGTGCCAGCGGATGATCGACGTCTTCGAGAACCAGTTCAGGTAGTGGTACGTGTACGCGAACGCGATCAGCCGCATCACCGCGAGGCCGCCGCTCGAGTCGTAGACGCCGTTGGACCCGAACCCGAACAACATCATCAACTGTTCGTTGAGCGGCTGGAAGAACGCGTAGATGTTCCGCACCTGCGCGGACACGGTGACCGCAGCCGGCTGGCGGATGACGAAGAAGCTGGCCAGGCAGGTGATGAAGACCACCAGCGAGATCAACGCGGGCCGGCTCTTACGGCGAAGCGCTCCGTGCAACACGAAGGCGGCCGTGAACACCAGCACGTGCACGATGGTGACGATGAAGTAGGCCAGCAACGCGTAGGCCCTGGCACTGCTGAGGAACGCGAGCGCCGCAACGACCACCACCAGCAGCGCGGCGGCATTCACCGGATGCTGGACGTAGAGCAGAAACGCGGCGCCCGCGAAGACGAGATAGACCATCGCGATCTCGAGCGTCGGCGCGACCGGACGCTTCAGCAGATCGTTCGAGACATAGCCGTACAACAGCACGACCATCGACAACCCGACCAGCACCAGCCACCAGCGCCGCGGCGCGCGGCGTGGTGCAAAGTAGTCGCGGTCGTGCAGCCAGGAGATCTCGGTCAGGTAGTGCAACGGACCGAGGACCGCGTAGGCGAAGAGGAAGACGTGGAACGGCGCGAAGAAGGAAGCGGCGCACGCAGCGATCATCAACGCAGCATTCAGCCGCTCGACGGAGTCCCCTTTGTTGTTTTGCATCCGTGAATCATTAAGCCCGACGCACGGCCGCGACTGTGATCCACGCCATCACCAGGCCAATCACCGCGGATGCAGTGACATCCGATAGCCAGTGCCTGAACGCGAGTACTCGAGACAGGCCAACCGCGGCCGCGAGCACGAACGCGATCACCCGCAGCCCTTTGTTCGGCGACGCAAAGACCAGCACCCCGGCGAGGGCGAAGGCGCCGACGGTGTGTCCGCTGGGGAAGGACGTCGACGAGCCCGGCGCGTACTGCGCGGGCCCGAGCCACAGTTCCGGACGCGCGCGGCCGACCAGAAACTTCACGATCTGCGCGGCCGTCCCCGCGGCAAGACCGGCGATGCCCATGGCCACGGCGTACGACACCCAGCGACGCTCGACGTAGGCGATTCCTGCCACGAGAAAGAAGCAGACGATCATCACCGGGTTCATGCCGCCGCCGAGGCGGTTGACGATGCGGATCACGTTCTCGGTCGTCTCCGACTGAACCCCCTCCGCCCACGCGAGCATCGGCGCGTCAGCGAAGAAGAAGACCAGCGCGGTGACGGCGATGCCGATCAGCAAGCGGATCGCGCCCCCGCGCCAGAGCGAACGCTCGATCCGAAACGCGCGCAACTGGCGAACGGGCTCGCGCACATCGCGCCCTTCCGCGCTTTGGACGATGGCCAGCAGCAGCAGCCCGGCGATGCACCAGAAGACCACGTCCCACGACGGTGCCTGGCGGCCGAGGAAGGAGAGCTCGTCGACGGCCAGCTTTTCGCCGAGCCACAGACGATTGATCGACACGATCGGCGACGGCCAGAAGACCGAAAGGATCAGAAGCGTGATGAAGGCCGCGGCGGCGTAGCGGCGCTTACTTGCGATAGACATCGAACCACTTTCCGATCATCCGCAGCTCGTCGACTTTTCGGTAGCCGTCGAGTTTCACCTCGTGCGAGTTCTTGCGCCGCACGACGAGCAATCGCGCGGTTCCCACCTCCTCGCGCTGGAGATGCCGCGCGCGCCACAGTTCCGGCGTCATCCCGCGCGTCCAGAGGTGCGGGCAGACGTACAGCCCGATCCGGTCCGCCGGCACGTTCTGCCGCGCCAGCGCGCGGACCAGCGGCCGCGTCGACGCCAGCTCATTCGCGATCGGCACCAGGAAAAGCGCCGCGTATCCGAGGGTGATCGGCAGCACGAGTCCTGTGGCGAAGGTCGACGCAAGGAGCCGGCCGCGCAGCGTGACGATGATCGCGACCAGCGAAGCCACGAGCAGCACGCCGAAGAGCATCCGCACATCGAGCCGCGAGATCAGCGCGCCGTCTTCATCCTTGATGTGCTCGGGCTGCAGGAAGAGGCCGGCCACGCCGATCAGTGCGAAGAACAACAGCATGACCATGTTCGCGCGGCGGCCCCATCCTTCGTCGAGCTCGAGGTAGCGCGCGATCACCAGCGCCACCGCGGGCACCAGGGTGATCATGTAGACATCGAGCTTCGACGAAAGGAGCGTGTACGGCACGAGCACGGCCAGGATCCAGCTCATCCCGAACTTCGCCTTCCCGTCGTTGCGTTTGTACGCTGCGACGATCGCGATCACGGCCAGGAAGAACCACGGCATCAGCGTCAAGCGGCGCGCGAACGAGGTAGAACCAGGGCGGCGACTTGTGCACCCACGCCCCAACCGCGCGGCCGACGGTCTGTTTGAAAAAAATCTCCCGCCAGAATGCTTCGCCGCCGATCACCAGCGCCGGCACGAGCCAGAGCAGGGGAATGGCGATCATCGGAAGGAGCGCAAGGAGGTCCTTCGCCTTCGGTTTGCGCCGCCTGCGAATCGACTCGAAGGCGAACAGCACCAGGGTGATCACCGGCGCCATCGGTCCCTTTACCAGCGCCGCAAGTCCGGTGGCGACGCCCGCCGAGATCGGAAGCGAGCCGTCCGCGCGATAGATGCGATACGCCGCCAACGCGAGCAGCAGCGTGAAAGGCACATCCATCCGCGCGGTCTGTCCCGAGCCCCAGATCAGCAGCGAGCTGCCGCACACGAACGCGGCCATCGGCCCGCCGAAGCGATGCATGAGCCAGATGAGCAGGACGAAGGCGATCAGCGAGGGCAGCACGAACGGCCAGATGGAGTAGGTGCCGAAGATGAACGTCAGCGCGCCGACGATCCAGAAATGCAGCGGCGGCTTGTGCGTGAACGGCGAGCCTTCGAGCGTCGGCACGAACACATGGCCCGCGCGCAGCTCCCGCACGACCTGCGTGTACTTGGTCTCGTCGCCGACGTAGAGCTCTCGCCGGATCGGCGAAAGAAAAACGGTGAGGACGACGATCGCCAGCGCGGTCGCGGCGCTTCTCGACATGGCGGCGCATTGTAACGTCTTTGCTGCATGTAAGTGACTGAGGTCACGCTAGTTACAAACACGCGCCCGCTGGCAGGCTGAGTGCTAGAATCTGTGACGCGGATTGGTACTTCACAAGGAGGACGATCGATGTCGAATCCCGCTGAAATTCAACAGGTGCTCTCTGACGCAGATCCCGAGTTCCGCCAGCTTGCCGAAGAACATCGCAAATGCGACAGCCGGCTGACGGAACTGACGTCCAAGACGGACATCACCACTGACGAAGAGATCGAAGAGAAGTTGTTGAAGAAGCGGAAGCTCCGACTGAAGGACCAGATGGCCGAGCGCATTCGTTCGTACGAATCGCAGCACGCCGTCGCGTAATCCGCAGTTCACTCGACAAACTGCAATCCGCCGAAGGGGGTTCTCCGGAACCCCCTTTGCATTACCATCGCGCGCTGAGATGGCGGAATGACGGTCACACCTGAGACGACGCCGAGGAGACTCCGGCCGAACTTCCGCCGCGGCGTTTACGTCATTCCGACGTCGCTCACCATCCTCAACCTCTTCTTCGGCTTCCGCTGCATCGTCTACTCGACGCGCGCGCTCGAAGCCATGACCGCCGGCCGCACCGATGCCGCTGTCGATTTCTTCGAGACCGCCTGCCTCTCCCTGCTCTTCGCCGCGATCTTCGACACCTTCGACGGTCTCGTCGCCCGCAGCCTCGGCGCAACGAGCGAGTTCGGGAAGGAGTACGACTCGCTCGCCGACGTCGTCACGTTCGGCGCGGCGCCGGCGGTTCTCGTCTACGCCTGGGGCCTCCACGAATTCGAGCGCCTCGGCGGCGGCATCGCCTTTCTGTTTCTCGCCGCGGTTTCCCTGCGACTGGCACGCTTCAACGTGCAGACGGGAAAAGTCGACTACCGCTATTTCGTCGGACTTCCCAGTCCCGCCGGCGCGCTCACGCTCGCGTCGATGATCTTTTACGCGCCCGCGCCGGTGACCGACCGCCGCTTCGCCATCATCGTGATGATCGTGACGATCTTCACCGCCTTCTCGATGGTCTCCCCGATTCGATTCCGCAGCCAGAAAGGCCTCTCGCTGCAGAAAGAGCGATCGCTGATCTACTTTCTGATCCTCGCGCTGATTCTGGCCGTCGCCTTCCGGTGGCCGCGCGAGTTCTGGTTCGCCCTGGCGATCGCCTATCTCGTCTCGGGACCGCTGGCGAAGCTATGGAGTATTGCGTTTCCCGCGGCGGCAGTGGTTCCCGCGGAGCCACCCCCGGCTCCGTGATAAAACCCGCCGGCCATGCCCCATCCCAAGAATCCCGCCGGGTATCGACTCGGCATCGTCAATCCGCTGACGCTCGTCGGCAATGAGATCAAGACCATCCTCCGCGAGCGCGCGTTCCCGTTCGCGAAGGTCGCGCTGCTCGACGCCACCGGACAGGACGCCGGCGCGCTCACCGATCTCGGCGACGAGCCCGCGGTCGTGGCCGCGGTCGCGCAGGAAGGGCTGGACGACCTCGATCTCGTCTTCTTCTGCGGACCGGCCGAGCCGAATCGCGACCTGATCGCGCGGCATGCCGAGGATGACTTCATTGCCGTCGATCTCTCGCAGCCTTCGACTTCCGAGGAAGGCAAACTCGCCGTCGCCGGCGTGAATCTCGAGGAGCTCGCTGGGGGCGATGACGTGCTGATCTCGCCGCATCCCGTGGCCATCCCGATCGCGCTGATTCTCAATCAGATCGCGAAAGTGAGCGCAGTCGATTCCTGCATCGCCACGGTCGTGCAGCCGGCCTCCGAGTTCGATCAGAGCGGCGTGGAAGAGCTGGCGAAACAAACCATCAGCGTGCTGAACATCCAGACGGTGCCGCACGACATCTTCGACCGCCAGCTCGCCTTCAACCTCTACCCGGCGCTCGAGCACAACGAGGAATTCATCGTCTCGCAGGTCAAGGCCATCACGAATCCGCGCATCGAGCTGGCGCTGCTCATCACCCAGGGGACCATCTTCCACGGCCACACCTTCTCTCTGTTCGTGAAGACGCGCGAAGAGGTGCAGGTCGCGCAGATCGAGGAGGCGCTCAAGGCCAATCACGCGATCGTCTTTCCTGAAGGCGATCAGCAGTTCGGCACGATCGACGCGGCCGGCAAGGACGAAGTGCTCGTGGCCGAAGTGCGCGCGGATCGGACGATCCGCGGCGGATTCTGGGTCTGGGCGGTCTGCGATAATCTCCGCCGCAGCTCGGCGCTCAACGCCGTTCTCATCGCGGAAAAGGTGCTCTTCGGAGCCGCCGCCGCAAACTGAAGGAGCTTCCACCCATGCAGGATTTCTTCGAGCCCAAAGCGGGCGACGTCGCACCCGACTTCCGGCTTCCCTCGACGCGCGGAAAAGAGATCACGCTGAAGGAGTTCCGCGGCAAGGACGTGATCCTCTACTTCTATCCGAAGGACGACACTCCCGGCTGCACGGCCGAGGCTTGCTCGTTCCGCGATCACGAATCGGATCTGACCAAGGAGCACGCGGTGGTCCTGGGCGTCTCCGCGGATTCGCTGGAAAGCCACGAGAAGTTCCGCGACAAGCACAACCTCAACTTCCCGCTCCTCTCCGACACGACCGCCGACGTCGCGAAGATGTACGGCGTGTGGAAGGAGAAGAACATGTACGGCCGCCGCACCTGGGGCGTGGCGCGCACGACGTACTGGATCGGCGCGGACGGACGGGTGAAGAAGGTCTGGAAGAAGGTCGACACCGTGCGTCACGCGGATGAAGTGCTCGAGGAGTTGCGGGCCGCGCGGAAGAAATAGGCTCAAAGGCTCAAAGGCGCAAAGGCTCAGAGAAACCGCTGTGAGCCTATGAGCCTTTGCGCCTTTGAGCCTACGCAGCAAGAACTACGCACGTGCAACCGCGCGGAATTGCCGCAGTCGCCGGCACGCCTCTTCCAGCGCCGCGAAATCCTTCGCGAAGCAGAACCGCAGCAGGCGATCGCCGCGATCCGAGGCGTAAAAACTCGGCCCCGGCACCGACGCCACTTTCGCGTCTTCGATCAGAGCCGAGGCGGCTGCACGTGAATCGCTGAAGCCATCCGGAATCTCGGCGAGCATGTAGTACGCGCCCTGCGGCACGAACGGGCGGAATCCGCCGTCGACCAGCGCCTCGGCGAGCATGTCCCGCTTCTTCTGATAATCGAGGGCGAGATTGCGGTAGTAGTCGTCGCCGATCTCGAGCGCGCGGGCGATGCCCCACTGCAGCGGCGTGGGCGCGCACACGTAAAACAGGTCGTTCACCAGACCGATCGGCGCGGTGACGCGCTTGTCGGCGGCCACATAGCCAATGCGCCAGCCGGTCACCGAGAACGTTTTCGAGAAGCCGCTGATCGTCACCGCGACCTCCCGATCGACCGCGCCCATCGACAGATGCGTGCGTCCGTCGTACACGATGTACTCGTAGATCTCGTCGGTGAAGCACCAGGTATTGAACTCGTGGCAAAGCGCGGCGATCTTCTCCAGCTCTTCGCGCGTGAAGACCTTGCCGCAAGGATTCGATGGCGTGCAGACGACGATTCCGCGCGTCTTCGGCCCGAACGCGGCCCGAAGCGCGTCGAAGTCGATCGACCAGTCCGGAAGCTGCAGCGGGACGAACTTCGTCTCGATGCCGAGGACCTTCAGCGTGTTGAGGTGATAGCCGTAATAGGGCTCGAACAGGATCACTTCATCGCCCGCGTTCAGCGTCGCCATCGCCGCGGCGGCGAAACCGCCGGTCGAACCGACGGTGACCACGATCTCGGTCGCGGGATCGACGCGAAATCCGTTGAAGTGCTCGATCTTTCTGCCGATGCGCTCACGCAGCAGGTCGATGCCTTCGAATTTCGAGTACGTCGACTTGGAGGACTGAATGGCGTCGCAGGCACCCTCGACGAGCTCCGGAATGGAGGGGAGATCGCAGATGCCCTGGCCGAGGTTGATGCCGCCGACGCGCTCGCACTCGCGGGACATCCGGCGGATGTCGGATTGCACCAGACCGCGCAGGCGGTCGCTGATCTGATTCATGGACGGTAGTGTATCCGTCAGTAGGCGGTAGGCAGTAGGCGGTAGGCGGGGAACGGGCTTAAGTCGTTTGTTTTCAGTGAAGGCATTACGGCATCTGCGTCGCAGATGAGGCCGCACATGCGAATCTCGACACGCCTCCTCGCCGCACTCCTTTTCGCTGTGACCCTCCCCGTCGCGGCTCAAGTCAACGACACGTACGTCATCCCCGCCGCCGCGAACGTCTCCGGCAACTTCGGCACGCGCTGGATGACGCAGTTCAGCGTCTTCAATCCGCAGCTCGACTGGCCGCTCGTGGTCAGCGTGACCTTCCTTCCGACGGGAGGCGGCGTGGGATTCGAAGAGTTGATCGAGCTGCCTCCGAACTCGCTGGCGTACTCGGACAATCTTCTCGACGATCTGTTCGGCGTGCAGGGCAGCGGCTCGCTGCTCGTGGCTACGTTCCCGGAAGACAATCCAGGCGTTCCCGACGACGTGATCTCGCGCGCGTTCCTGGTCACGACGAACACCTACAACAACTCGCCCAGCGGGACGTTCGGCCAGACCATCCCCGGCATCTGGACCGGTCTTCTCGATTACGACTCGGATGGCATCAGCGCCGTGGCTCACGGCATCCGCAACATCAGCAGCCTCGGCTGGCGCACGAACGTCGGCGCGGTGAACCTCGGCCGCTGCAGCGTCACCCTCCACGTCAGTGTGTACGACGCGGATGGCAACCGCATCCTCAATCAGTCGCCGATGCTCGTCCCGCCCCTCGGCCACATTCAAGACGGCCTCCCCATCCAGGTGGAGTCGGGCACTGTCGAATTCTTCGTCGACGATCCCTGCTCGAACAGCGATGCGAATTACGCGGTGGTCTTCCCGTACACGTCGACCATCGATCAGCTCTCCGGCGATCCGACCTACCAGTCGCCGACGCTGCTCGCCAGCCCGGGTTCGCTGTTCTCCAAGGCGATGGTGGCCAACGCGATGGTCGACCCGCTCAACGCCGGCGCGAAGATCGGCTCGGCCTACGCCCGCGGCGTGCGCGCGCTCGCCGAGAAGCGCGGCAAAGCCAAGCTCGTGCGGAGCGCGAAGGGCTGGCAGATCAGCCGGTAATCAATGGACATGGAGGCGCAGATAGAATGCGCCTCCATGTCTGCCATTACTGAGACCACCCTCCCCTTCCCGCTCGCGCGCCGCGGAAAAGTGCGCGATGTGTATGACCTCGGCGACCGGTACCTCTTCGTCGCCACCGACCGCATCTCCGCGTTCGACGTCGTGCTTTCGCCGGGCATCCCCGACAAGGGAACGATCCTCACCCAGGTCTCGAACTTCTGGTTCCGGCGGTTCACGCAGCTCGAGAACCATCTGCTCGAAACCGACTTCGACGCGTTCCCCGCGAACATCCGCGAGCACGCCGGCCTCCGCGGCCGCAGCGTGATCGTGAAGAAGTGTCAGGTCGTGCCCGTCGAGTGCGTCGCGCGCGGCTATCTCGTCGGCTCCGGACTGAAGGAGTACAAGGAAACGGGCGAAGTCTGTGGCATCAAGCTCGAAGAAGGGCTGACCACGGCGAGCAAACTGCGTGAACCGATCTTCACGCCGGCGACGAAGGAAGACACCGGTCACGACATCAACATCTCGTTCGAGCGGATGGCGGACATCGTCGGGCTGGATCTCGCGACGAAGCTGCGCGACCTCACGCTGTCGATCTACCAGGAAGCGGCCGAGTATGCGCTGACGCGCGGGATCATCATCGCCGACACGAAGTTCGAGTTTGGTCTGCAGGACGGAAGAATCGTCTGGATCGATGAAGTGCTGACGCCCGACTCATCGCGTTTCTGGCCCGCGGATCAATATGTCGTCGGCAAGAATCCGCCGTCGTACGACAAACAGTTCGTGCGCGACTGGCTGGAAACGACGGGATGGGACAAGAATCCGCCGGCGCCGGAATTGCCGCGGGAAGTGGTGGAAAAGACTCGCGAGAAGTACCTCGAGGCGTACCGGCAGCTGACGGGAACGGCGCTCGATGTTTGAACGGGCGGGGGTCTGAAAACGACCGAGGGACGTTTGGACGCTTCCTTGAACCTTACCGGGAGGCGGGCAGAGTACCACTACTAGTTACGGGCATGCAACGACGGCGGGCACGGCCCGCAGCGCTTGTTGCCAGGGGCCGGGGCGTGAGGGCGGCCTTGGCGGAGAAATACATGCAGCGACGGACGATTCTTGTGACTCTGGGCGTGACCGCCCTGATCGTGGCCATGATGGCCGCGACGGGAGTCATGGTCTGGAAACTGGCCCGCCGGACGGTGGAGCGGGAGATTTTCACGCCGCAGGAGAAGGTCGTCGACCTGACCACGCTCGTCACACAGGTGCGTGAGCTAAACCGGCTGGAAACGGCATCGATGCGGGTGATCCACGTCGGAACGATCACCCAGTCCTACAAAGTCATCCCCAACGCCCTCGGCGGCGACGAGATCACCTTTCTCGCGACAGGGGACGTGATCGCCGGTCTCGATCTGTCCAAACTGCAGCCGCAGGACGTCTGGCGGTCCCCTGACGGCGCGATCAATCTCAGACTTCCGCCGCCGGAGATCCTGGTCAGCCGCGTCGACAACGAGCAATCGCGCGTGCTCCACCGAAAGACGGGCGTGCTGCGGCGGTCCGACGTCGATCTGGAAACACGCGCGCGCCAGCACGCCGAGACGAACATCCGGGCCGAGGCGTTGAAGAAGGGGATCCTGCCGCTGGCTTCGGAGAATGGGGAGAAGAAGCTCGCCGACCTGCTGCGCACGCTCGGGTTCGAGCGGGTGCGGTTCGTCAGTGCGCGAGAAGCGCCTTTGCCACGCTGATCGCTCGGCGCAGCGCCGCGCTCTTGTTCTCCGTCTCGACATACTCCGTGGCCGGATCGGAGTCGTAGACGATTCCCGCGCCGGCCTGCACGTACGCGCGATTCTTCGCCAGCACGATCGTGCGGATGGTGATGCAGGAGTCGAGATTCCCGTTGAACGCGAAGTACGCAACCGCACCGGCATACGGACCGCGGCGCGTTTTTTCGAAGCGATCGATGAGCTCCATGGCCCGGATCTTCGGCGCGCCGCTGACCGTGCCCGCGGGAAAGCATGAGAGAAACGCATCGAACGGCGTGCAGTCGTCGCGCAACGTTCCGTGAACGTCGGTGACGAGATGCATGACGTGGCTGTACCGCTCGACGTGACAGTAGTCTTTGACCTCGACGGAGCCGCTCGCCGCGACGCGGCCTAAATCGTTGCGGCCGAGGTCGACGAGCATGAGGTGCTCGGCGTTTTCCTTCGGATCGGCCACCAGCGATTGCTCATGTCCGAGATCCTCCTCGGACGTCGCCCCGCGCGGCCGCGTTCCCGCGATCGGTCGCGTCTCGA
Source organism: uncultured Acidobacteriota bacterium (assembly GCA_963822445.1). Lineage (GTDB taxonomy): Bacteria > Acidobacteriota > Thermoanaerobaculia > Gp7-AA8 > Gp7-AA8 > QHVT01. Next base: position 1,579,912 of record CAWGHO010000001.1, read on the forward strand.
GGCGCTTGCCGGTCACGCGCACGAGCATCTCCGGCGACGCGCCGACCAGCGTCAGCTCGTTCGTGCGCAGCAGGAACATGTACGGCGAAGGATTGATCGACCGCAATGCCCGATACAGCGTCAGCGCCTCGGAAGTCGGGTAATCCGTCTCCCAACGCTGGGAAACAACGACCTGAAAGATCTCGCCGGCGACGATTTCCTCTTTCGCCGCGCGGACCATCGCTTCGAACGACTCGCGCGTGTGGTTCGCTTCGAACGACGTCATCGGGACGCCGTGCGGAAACGCGATCGGGGCGACGGAGGCGCGATGAAGGCGCTCGACGGCGCGATCCAGTCTCGCCTTCGCGTCGTCGGGAGAGTCTTTGAAGATGTTCGCGACGACGTAAAGGCGCTGCATCACGTGATCGAAGACGACTACGTTGTCGAAGAACAGCAGCTTCGCGTCGGGCGCGCCGAAGTCGTTCGGGTGAGAGTCGGGGATGCGCTCGGACCAGCCGCCCACGCCGTAACCGAAATAACCGACAGCGCCGCCGAAGAACGGCGGAAGTTTTTCCTCGCCTTCGACGCGCAACGGCACCAGCTCGTCGTTGAGCAGCTTCACCGGATCGGCGACGGTCGCGTCGATGGAGAGGCTGCGCCGCGGCTCGAAGCCAACGAAGGAGTAGCGGCCGAGGTTCTCGCCTCGTTCGACGCTTTCGAAGAGGAAGGCTTCCTCCCCTTCGCCGGAAAGGGCCGCGAACGCGACCAGAGGCGTGAGCGTGTCGGCGCTCAGCTCGCGCACGACCGGGATGACGTCGTAATTCATTCGAAGACTTTCATGAACAGCTCGTGTTGCCGGACGGCCTGCGCCTGCAGCAGATCGAGGCCGGTGAGGCGGCGCTCGCACTTTACTTCGCGCGTCTCGCCGCCGTAAGCCGCTTCGATGTAGACCCGGCACGGCGGGATGTCGATGTCCACGCCGGCGGGCAGTGTATTGATGATGAGATCGCCGTCGAAATCCCGGAGCGCTTCCAGGGGCGCATCGGCCTTGGAGACTGTGCGATTGAATACCGTCGCCGGAATGCCTTTGTCCTCGAGCGCAACCAGTGCGGCTCGCGAAGTCGCTCCCGCGCCGATCACGGCTGCTTTCATTCCCTCAATCAACGCCGCGAAGCCGTCGACGTCCGTGTTGTCGGCGAAGACGCGGCCGCCGTGATTCACGAGCGTGTTCACGGCGCGCGCGCGCTGCGCGTTCGGCGCGGGATTGATCGCGAAGCGGAACGCGTCCTCTTTGAATGGAGCCGTGACACTGAGCCCGCACGGCTCGCCGCCGAGGAACGCATTCTTGATCTCGTCGAACGATGCGATGGAGGCGATCGTGTACGCCGCGGGGACGCCTTTTTCGCGAAAGAGGCGGTTGTGGATCACAGGCGAGAGGCTGTGAGCGGCCGGATTGCCGACCACCGCGAAGACTTTCTTCGCCTGGACCGGCCAGTAAATCTCTCGCGCGCGCTCGAGGGTCAGTTGCCCCGGCGCGGCGATGGTGTTCGCGGCGACGAAGGTGAGCTCGGAGCCGAGAAACGGAGCGAGGATGCGCGAGTACAGGCCGCGCTCGCCCATCCCGATGACCGTGTGGTGCACCACACCGAGCAGATCGAGCAGCCGCTGGTTGTCGGCAAAGTTGCGCGGCGTCGCCGCCAGTTTCGTGTGCGCGCAACCACGCGCGCGCATCCGGGACATGATCGTTTCGACGCTACGCATCCCGTCGTAATCGTGATGCGAGAGCACCGTGCGCTCGGGCCGCGCGATCTCGACGCCTTCCCGCCACTCGACGTCGACGAAATCGATGCCGGCGTTCAGCGCCGCGTCGACGTCGGGAACACGCGAGCCGCGATACGTGAGGATGATTGGCCTGTCCGTCGCCGCGCGGATCGCCTGAAGGTCGATGGATGGAAACTTCTCGGCGCGAACCTCGACGCCATCATGTTCGGCGGGGAGCGCGCGAATGGCGTCGATCGCGCGGTCGGCGGTCTCCTCGTAGATGGTGACGAAGATCTTCATGAACCCGGAACCGACAGCATCTCCATCCGATCCCGCGCCGCGGCAGACTTTCGCGAGTCACCGGCCCGGTTCCACATGTTCTGCAAATTGCCGAGAACGCGCACCAGCGTCTCCCGTCCCGTCCATGCGCGCAGATGCTCGCTCGCGAGTTGAATGTTGCCGCCGCTGACCTGGCGCAGAAGTTCGCCGATCTCTCCCATCGTCAGGGTCGTCCCGCTGTGAAACGGATCGACGTAAACCTCGTTCAGCTCGAACTGCACTTTCACCACGTAAT
>CAWGHO010000002.1:0-2533241 GCA_963822445.1 uncultured Acidobacteriota bacterium
AGCAATACGTAGTCGCCAACGAAGAGGAGGGCAAAAACATGGCCATTGCCATTGTGCTCGGTGTTGTCCTGCTTTCGATAGACGGGGATGGTCTCGAAAGCCTTCACGAACCAGCCGATGATCGGGTAGCCGAACAGCGGCGCCTTGGCAAGAAACGACACAGGCCGTGGAGCGAAGCAGAGCAGAAAGAGCGGATCGACAAGGCCGTTCGGATGGTTGACGGCGAAGACGACTGCCTCGCCTTCGGGCACGCGCTCGAGGCCGACCAGTTCGATGCGCCGGAAGAACACGCGGACCGCGAAACGGAGGAAGGCGGTGATTAGGCGGCGGGTCATGAGCCGAAGACTGAGAGCGCCGGCGTCCACGCCGGCTGTTGCGCCGGCGTCCCGCCGGCTTGGCAGGCGAGCCGCCTGCGGTCCAGCCGCCGGGCCGGCGGCGCTCCACTACTGCGCATGTCTTTCCGCCGTCCACGCCGCGTACGTCCAAACCAACCCCGCGATTGCAATCGCCACCGGCACGACCAACACACCCTTCTCCAGCGAAGTTGCGTCCGAGATCGCGCCGATCAGCGGCGGCGAAGGGATGTCGCCGAGGAAGTGCATCACGAAGACTGACAGGCCGACCGCGGCCGCGCGTTCGAGCGGCGAGACGGCGTTGAGAATCGCGGAGTTCACCGGGCCGGTGCACATGAAGATGAGCACCTCGGCGATGACGATCGCGGTCAGGTAGACCGTTTTGTCATGGCTCATCAGACCGACCAGCGTCAGCGGCGCGGCCAGCAGTGTCGCGATTCCGGAGACCCACAGATACGACTGTTTCGTGCGCGGCAGCAGCCAGTCGCCGAGAAATCCGCCGAGGAACGTGCCGACGAAACCGGTCACGATCACGATCGCCCCGAACGTCACCGTCGCGTCGGATCGCGCCATCCCGCGGGCGCGTTCGAGAAAGGCCGGCATCCAGAATCCGAGTCCGCCGAGCGCGAATGTGTACGCGGCGTATCCGAGGACGGCCAGGATGTATGGACGATTCTTCAGCAGATTGAGATAGCCGGTGCGCGCGCCCGCCGCGACCTGCGCGTCGTTCTGTCCACGCGGCGGGTCCTTCACGAGCAGCACGAGCAGCGAGAGCGCGATCCCCGGAAATCCGGCGATCCAGAATGCCGCGCGCCAGCCGAAATGATGATCGGCCAGGCCACCCAGGACGTAGCCAGCCGCGGAGCCGATCGGGATCGCCGCGAAGAAGACAGCCATCACCCGGCCGCGCTTTTCGTAAGGAAACTGATCGGCGAGCAACGCCGGGGCGATCGTTCCGTACGCCGCCTCACCGACACCAACCGTAGAGCGCGAAATGAAGAGCGTCCAGAACCCGCGCGCGAATCCGGCCAGACCCGTGGCCAGGCTCCAGACGGCCACGCCGATCGCGATCAGCGGCGGCCGGGCTTTCTTATCGCCTAACGCACCGAACACCGGCGACGTCAAAGCGTAAACGACGATGAAGCCCGCGCCGATGATGCCGAGCTGGGTGTCGGTCAGGCCGAGGTCGCGCTTGATCGGCTCGACCACGGCCGCGACGACCCAACGGTCGACGTAATTGAAAAGGTTGATGAACGTGAGAACCGCGAGTGCGTAGGTCGCGTGGCGATCGCGGGTCGGCATTGAACTTCGAGTGTAATCGAGCGAAACCGCGATGCAACTGCAACGTATCAAGGCTGGGCACAACGGCCCGCTTATCATGTCCCGGCCAATGAAAAGGTTCTTGCCGTGGCTTCTGGCGATTGCCGGAGCGGCTGTCGTGATGCTCGTGCTGCCGCTGTACCGGCCCGGTCAGCCGCGAGGCATCAGCATGACCCGGCCGGCGGTGAAGAAGATCGCCGACCAGGCCGCGCGCGATGTGGGCATCCCCGTCGACCGATCGTGGGCGACGATCACCTGGTCGCCATCCCCCTTCCTGTCGAAAGAGCTTCGCAATCACCCGCGCCGCAATCAGGCCTGGGAAGACCCCGTGGTCGGGCCGCGCATGCGCACGTACCGGGTCACCTACTACGACAAGAACGACGTCAAATTTCCGCCGATGGGCTTCGTCTGGATCGGCGGAGAGCGGGGCAGCATCGTCTCGGCACGGCGGATCCGGCGTCCCGAGGAAGTCGGCAAGACGATGACCGAGGCGCAGTTGCGGCCGATCGCGGACAAGTTCGTGATCTCGCGGAAGTTCCGCGCCGCACCCGAGCCGGTCTTCGAGTCCGCGCGCCCGAACGTGCTGCGCAGCCGCACCGACTGGATCTTCCGCTACCGCGTGCCGATGCAGTTCCCGCTGAAGAACGTCGTGCCGTATCTCAACGTGCACTTCGCCGGCGATCAGATGACCGGGTGGCAGCTCACCGAAGAGTACGCAGACGGCCGCCAGTTCACCGGCGACGATCAGGGGAACATCGTCGGCACCTTCGGGCAGTTCGCGATCATGTTCGCGATCATGCTCCTGCTGCTGATCATCTTCCTGCGCAAGTACCACGCGGGCGAAGTGGGCGTCGGCGCATCCTCGGCGCTGTTCATCCTGATGATCGTGCTACTCGTCGCCGGCACACTGCTCACGCGCGTCTCGGGCTCCGACGGCACCGGATTCGGAGCAATCTCCGCGCGCGCGACGTCATGGGCGGTCGCGTCATTCACGATGCTCTTCGCGAACATCCCTCTGGCCGTGGTCGTGTTCCTGGCCTGGGCGGTCGGCGAGAGCTTCGCGCGCGAACGATGGGGCGAGAAGCTCGCCGGATTCGAAGCAATCGCCCGGCGCGATCCCGTCAACGCGACCGTCGGCCGTTCGCTGATGCACGGCGCGTTGCTCGCGCCGGTCGTCGCCGCGGGCGCGCTGGGCATCGGCGCGATCCCGATCCTTCTGCGAATGGCCTGGCCGTCGCAGAGCGGCGGCACGTTCGACATCCTCTACGCGGGCGGTCCGGTGTATCCGCTGCTCCGCTCCGCCGCGGATGCGGTGACCGTTTCCATCGCCGGCTTGCTGTTCATCCTCGCCTGGACGCACAAGCACCGCGTGCTCTGGCTGGGCATCATCACCACGATCGTCCTCGGCACGATCGTCGCCACGACTCCACCGCCGATCGATCCCCTTCCGATCCGCCTGCTGTTCGGCTTCGGAGGAATGACCGTGGCGGTGATCATCTTCCTCGCGACAGACGTTCTCACCACCGCCACGTCGATCTTCGGCGGATCGTTGATCACGTTCATCGCGCCGCTGCTCTACGTTTCGAAAGGGCCGCTCGCACAGGATCTGACGATCGTCCTGACACTGCCGCTGCTGCTCATCTTCGGTTTCGGTATTGCCGCGGTGCTGACCGGACGGGAAGTCGTGTACACGCCCGATGACCTCGCGCCGCACGTGAAGCGGATCATCGAGCGCGAACGGGTCAAGGCCGAGATCGACGCCGCGAACCGGATTCAGGGAGCGCTTCTGCCGCTCGAGGCACCACGGCTCAACGGCGCAACGGTCTCTTCGCACTATCGCGCCGCGACGGAAATCGGCGGCGATTACTTCGACTTCCTCGCGCAACCGACTGGCGAGATCGGCATCGCATTCGGCGACGTCTCCGGCCACGGCCTGACCAGCGGCATCGTCATGGCCATGGCCAAGTCGGCGTTGCTGGTGCAGGTCGAATACGACTCGTCGCCTCGCGCGGTGCTGGAGGTCCTGAACGAGATCGTGATCAAAACCGCGCCGAAGCGCATCCTGATGACGTTCTTCTTCGGGCTGCTCGATCCCCGCTCGCAGACGTTGCGCTTCTCCTCGGCCGGCCATCTCGATCCGTACGTCTTCCGCGCGGCTTCGCGAAAACTCGAGGCCCTTTCCTCCTGGGGCTTCCCCCTCGGCGTCCGCCGCCGCGGCGAAGGCTTCCGCGAGCACACCGTCGACTTCGCGCCCGGCGATCGCCTGATCCTGTACAGCGATGGCCTGATCGAAGCCATCGACGACGACGGCGAGCCGTTCGGCTTCGAGCGCTTCGAGCAAACCATCGTCAACAGCGGCCACCTGGGCGCCGACGACCTCAAAAAGTCGCTTCTCAACGCCGTCAAGAAGTTCACCCGCAACCGGCCGCCCGAGGATGACCAGACGCTGGTGGTGGTGGCGTTCGAAGAGGTGGAGGAGGCGCTGCTCGTCGATCGCGCGGAGGCGCTGGCTACGGCTGAGGCCGTGAATTGACCCGTGTAGTGTGGGCCTCCGGCCTACCGCCCGCCCCAGGGTAGGCCAGAGGCCCACACTACACGTCCAATCCCCGGTTAGAATCCCGCCCCTATGGCCCTACCCGAACCAAACAAGATCATCTATTCGATGGTCGGTGTCTCGAAGTTCCACGGCAAGAAGCAGGTCCTCAAAGACATCTACCTCTCCTATTTCTATGGCGCGAAGATCGGCGTCATCGGTCTGAACGGATCCGGCAAATCCTCCCTCCTGCGCATCCTGGCCGGCAAAGACAAGGATCACCTCGGCGAGACGGTGCTGTCCCCCGGCTACACCGTCGGGCATGCTCGATCAGGAGCCGCAGCTCGACGAGACCAAGACTGTCCGCGAGATCGTCGAGGAAGGCGTGCAGCCCGTGCTCGACCTTCTCAAGGAATTCGACGAGATCAACAACGCCTTCGGCGATCCCGACGCGGACATGGACAAGCTCATGGAGAGGCAAGGGAGAGTGCAGGACAAGCTCGACGCTGTAGGCGCGTGGGATCTCGACTCGAAGCTCGAGATGGCCATGGACGCGCTGCGCTGCCCGCCGCCGGACACGCCGATCGCCACGCTTTCGGGCGGTGAAAAGCGGCGCGTCGCGCTCTGCCGTCTGCTGCTGCAGGCGCCGGACATCCTTCTCCTCGACGAGCCGACGAACCATCTCGACGCGGAAAGCGTGCAGTGGCTCGAACAGCATCTGCAGCAGTACGCCGGAACGGTCATCGCCGTCACGCACGACCGCTACTTCCTCGACAACGTCGCGGGCTGGATCCTCGAGCTCGACCGCGGCGAAGGCATTCCCTGGAAAGGCAACTACTCGTCGTGGCTCGAACAGAAGCGGACCAGGCTCGCCCAGGAAGAGAAGATCGAGTCGAACCGGCAGAAGACCCTCGAGCGCGAGCTGGAGTGGATCAAGATGTCGCCGAAAGCGCGCCACGCCAAGGGCAAGGCCCGCATCAACGCGTACGAGAACCTGCTCAACCAGGAGACGAAGGAGAAGGTCCAGGAGCTGGAGATCTACATCCCGCCCGGCCCGCGTCTCGGCGACATCGTCGTCGAAGCCGACGACGTGCAGAAGGCCTACGGCGACAACCTGCTCATCGACGAGATGTCGTTCAAGCTTGCCGCCCGGCGGCATCGTCGGCGTGATCGGACCGAACGGCGCGGGCAAGACCACGCTCTTCCGGATGATCATCGGCGCAGGAGAAGCCGGACGCCGGCAACATCCGCGTCGGCGAAACGGTGAAGCTCGGCTACGTCGATCAGAACCGCACGCCTCGATGGCGAGCGAGACGATCTTCGAGGAGATCACCGGCGGCGGCGACGTCATCCAGCTCGGACCGCGGGAGATGCAGTCGCGCGCGTACGTGGCCCGCTTCAACTTCTGCGGATCCGATCAGCAGAAGAAGGTCGGCGTGCTGTCGGGCGGCGAGCGCAATCGCGTGCATCTCGCGAAGATGCTCAAGGAAGGGGCGAACGTGCTGCTCCTCGACGAGCCGACCAACGACCTCGACGTGAACACGATGCGCGCGCTCGAGGAAGCTCTGGAAAACTTCGCCGGCTGCGCGATCGTCATCAGCCACGACCGCTGGTTCCTCGACCGCGTGGCCACCCACATCCTGGCCTTCGAAGGCGACAGCCGGGTGTACTTCTTCGACGGAAACTTCAGCGAGTACGAGGAAGACAAGAAGAAGCGGCTGGGGGTGGAAGCCACGCAGCCGCATCGGATCCGGTATCGGCAGTTGAGCCGTTAATGATGCGACGGGCGCTGGCGGCGATCGCGTTTTGCCTCATTTCCGCGAACGCGTTCGCCACCACCGCCACCTCCGCCATCACCGGCCGCGTCATGAGCGGTGGTGCGCCCGCGACCGGGGTCACGATCACCGTGACCTCCCCCGTCCTGCAAGGCGAGCGCACCACCGTCACCACGCGCAACGGCCGCTACTGGTTGACCGCCCTTCCGCCCGGCCGCTACGACGTCACCTTCTCCCGCACGAAACTGCAGACGCTGACGCGCCGTGTGCTGGTCGAGCTCTCGCGCGTGTCGCGCGCGGACGCCGTGCTCGAACCGAGCGAGGACGAGGAGAGCATCACCTCCACCGCGCTTCCGCTCAACGTCTCCGACACGACGGTCATCACCTCGCATTTTTCGGACGAGATGTTCGACCGTCTGCCCCTGCGCCGCGATCCGTTCAACGCGACCTTCATCGCGCCGGGTCCGTGGAACGGAGCCTTCGCCTTCATCAATGACGCGACGGCGTTCGGACCGGCCCTGGGCCAGGAATCGCTCGAACAGGTCGCGGTGCTGCGCGGGGCACTGCCCGCGGAGTACGAGGCGGGATTGAGCGTCTTCACCGCAAAAACCCGCAGCGGCGGCGAGGATTACTTTTTCTCGCTGCGCGACACGATCACGAACGGCAGCTGGGTCTCGGCGAACTTCCCCAATTTCGAAGCTTACGACAACGGCGTCGAGCACCTCGTCGAGGCCAACGCCGGCGGCCGGATCGTCAAAGACAAGCTGTGGTTCTTCGCCAGCGGATGGAACGGCAGCGAGCTCTTTTACGGAGATCTCACCGGCTACGAGGCCAAGCTCACCTGGCAGCCGGCGGCGCAGCACAATCTGATGGCGTTTGTCAGCGAGGCCCAGGCTGGAACGGCGTTCTTCAGCCCAGACACCACCGTCGCCGCGCTGCGTTACACCGGAACGGCCGGACCTCGACTCACCACCGAAGTAGTAGCCGGGCGCGCGACGTCTGGCGATTCGCCCGTCGCCCGACCATTGCCGATTCCCCGTTATCGCTCCGACTCGCTCTTCGCGAAGACGACGTTCGTCGCGGGCGATCACGTGCTCTCCGCGGGAGGTCAGGCGAGGGACGGTGGATACGACGCCGGGACCGGCGGGGAAACCGATACGTTCGCGTTCTTCGTGAACGACCGCTGGCGCATCCAGCGTTTCACCTTCAACCTCGGCGCCCGTCACGAGCACGATCGCATCTCACCGCGCCTGTCCGGCACCTTCGATGTGCGCGGCAACGGTCGGCAGGCCATCACCGCCTCGTTCAGCGAGTACTCGGCTCCATTCTTCGGCACCCGCGAGGCCACGCTCGGCTTCGCCACCGCCGTCGGCACCACCGGCACCATTCGCGTCGATGGATTCCGCCGGGAGTACGGCGCGCAGGGAGACACCTGGGGTGTCATGGGGGAGTTCCGCTACACGCTGTTCGACCGCTTCCACACCGGCGCGAGCTACACCTGGTTCGACTTCGAGCCGAACGTCGTCTTTTTCGATGCGCAGCACACTGCGCACGCCTGGGCCGGCGTGGACATCCCTGTCGGCGAACATGAATTCGGCGTGACGGCGATGCAGCACTACCGCTCGTCGCTGGGGCCGGGGCCGGGCAACTACCAGAGCGATCTGGCCCTGCGCTACTCGCTGCCGGTCTCGCGCGTCCGGCTGACGCTTGCCGCCGACGCGCTGAACGTGTTCGATCAGCAGCGGGAGCTTTTCTCGCTGGGCCGGTCGTTCCGCGGGTGGGTCCGCCTGCGGCTCTGACGAGCTGGCCTGCACGTTGCCTCACGCCGTACCGAGATGTACCGCTACCTCCGCTACGTTCCGAAAAATCACCTGAGCCGCATGGTCGGCCGCCTGGTGCACGCGCGCCTTCCGCAACCGATCGCCCGCCGGCTGGTGAAGTGGTTCGCGAGCACATACCAGATCGACATCGACGCGGCCGGCCGCCCGATTCACGACTACCCATCGATCGGCCACTTCTTCATCCGCGATCTCCGCGAGGGTCTGCGTCCGATCGAAGGCGATTTCGTCAGTCCGGTCGACGGCGTGTTGCGCAACTTCGGTGTCGTGCAAAACGGCCGGCTCGAGCAGATCAAAGGAAAGACCTACACCGTCGCCCGGTTCCTCGGCGACGACGCAAATGCGAAGCGCTACGAGAACGGTGCGTTCTTCAACCTCTATTTATCGCCGCAGGACTATCACCACGTCCACTCGCCGGTCGGCGGCCGGATCGTGAAGAGCGTGCACATCCCCGGGAAGCTCTGGCCGGTCAACGACTGGTCGCTGGCGACGATCGACGAGCTGTTCTCGATCAACGAGCGCGTGGTGACGTACATCGAGTGCGCGCTCGGGCTGGTAGCGGTGGTGATGATCGGCGCGACGAACGTCGGCAAGATCTCGGTGGTGTACGACTCGTTCATCTCCAACGCCGGCGACGTCGATCGCATCGTGGCACGGACGTATGACGACAATCCCATCGAGATCGCGGCCGGCGCGCGACTGGGCACGTTTCACATGGGCTCGAGCGTAGTGGTGCTGGTCGAGCCGGGCCGCGTGGATCTCGCCCGCGTGCGCCTGCACGCCGGCAAAAAAGTGCAATACGGCTCCGCGATTGTTTAGGAGTGCGGCGGCAGAGCCGCCGCTTTGCAAAGCGGTGGCTCTGCCACCGCACTCCTATACTCTCCGAGTCATGAAGCGCGTTTTCTTCATCCTCCTCCTCACCCTCCCCCTCCACGCCGACGAAGTCGCAAAGCTCCACGCCATCTTCGACCGCACCTGGGAAGCGGTGCTCAAAGACGATCCGCTTTACGCAACCTCCGTCGGCCGCCACGAGTACGGCCATCTCCTTCCCTCCATCACTTCCGCGGATCTGAAACGGCAATACGACCGCGCAAAGGCGACGCTGACCGAGCTGAAGTCTGTCGACCGCACGAAACTCCCGCCGTTCGAAGTGGTGAACTACGAGATGTTCCGCCGGCAGCTCGAAGACGCGGTCGCGTCGTACGAGCTTGGCGATTACCAGATCACGCTCAACGCCGACTCCGGATTTCACAGCTCCTTTTCCCGTCTGCCGAAAGACGTTCCGCTCGCAACGACGAAGGATTACGAGAACTACATCGCCCGGCTGAAAGCCTGGCCGCGTTACACGCGTGAGCAGATCGCGCACATGAAGGCGGGCCTGCAGCGCGGATTCACAGTGCCGCGGGTCACGCTCGAGGGCTACGACTCCACCATCGCCGCGCACGTTCTCGACGATCCAACGAAGAGCGTGTTCTACGCGCCATTCGAGAAGTTCCCGTCGAGCGTTCCCGCTTCCGAGCATGAACGCCTTCGCCGCGAAGGCCGCGCGGCCACGGAAACCGCGATCTCCGGTTATCGCGAGTTCCTCGACTTCTTCCGCAAGGAGTACTTCCCCGGCGCCCGCACGACCCTCGGCGCAATCGAGATGCCCAACGGCCGCGCGTATTACGCCCAGAAAATCCGCGAGTTCACGACTCTCGATCTGACTGCCGACGAGATTCACAAACTGGGTCTGGCCGAGGTCGAGCGGATTTCTGCGGAAATGAACTCGGTGATGAAGACCGTCGGCTTCGAGGGAGACTTCGCTGCTTTCCTGAAGTTCCTGCGCACCGATCCCCGCTTCTACGCGAAGACACCCGAGCAACTCCTCGAGCGCGCGTCGCGCATCGCCAAGCGCATCGACGGCAAGCTTCCCTCGCTGTTCAAGACCCTGCCGCGGCTTCCGTACACCGTCGAACCGGTTCCGGCCGACATCGCCCCGAAATACACGACCGGGCGATACGTCTCCTCGCCGCAGGGCAGTACGCAGCCGGGCATCTACTGGGTGAACACGTACAAGCTCGAGGCGCGGCCGCTCTACAACCTCGAAGCGCTGACTTTGCACGAGGCCGTGCCCGGCCATCATCTGCAGATCGCGCTCAGCCGCGAGCTCGAGTCCCTTCCGAATTTCCGCCGCTACTCGTACATCTCCGCGTTCGGTGAAGGCTGGGGACTGTACTCCGAGTGGCTCGGCCTCGAAGCCGGGTTCTACACCGATCCTTACGACAACTTCGGCCGGCTCACGTACGAGATGTGGCGCGCCTGCCGGCTGGTCGTCGACACCGGCCTGCATGCGAAAGGGTGGACGCGGCAGCAGGCCATCGACTACATGGCCACGCGCACGGCGCTCCCCATTCACGAAGTGACGACGGAGGTCGATCGCTACATTTCCTGGCCGGGACAGGCCCTCGCGTACAAGCTCGGGGAGATGAAGATCAAGGAGCTGCGGCGGCGCGCGGAGCAGAAGCTCGGTACCCGCTTCGACGTCCGCGAGTTCCACGACGTCGTCCTCGGCAGCGGGTCGGTGCCCCTCAATGTGCTCGAGACAAACGTAAACGAATGGATCGCGAAGCAGTCTGTTTCCCCATGAAACAAACGATTTTTGCCGCCGCACTCGTTATTTTGACGTTCGCTCAGACCGCCGATGCCGCGCGCGTCCGCGTTCGCAAAGGCCCTCACGGACGGACGACGGTGACCGTTCGCACGGTTCGTCCCGCGCCGGTCGTTCGCATCACGCCGCGCGTTCATCTCACCCCGGTGGTGTTCCGGCCCGTGGTCGTCACCACCATTCCTTCGAATGTGGTCTGGCACGATTCGGAAGAGATCGACCGCAACGAAGGCTGGACCGACTTCACCATGAACGTCGATCGCCGCGGCGACCGGATGCTCCTGCAGATCGATCGCGGCGCGGCCGAGCTCAGTTATGCCGAGGTCGTGTTCGAGAACGGTGAGGCCCAGGTGGTCGACTTCAACGACCGCACCTACGGCAAGGGCGTATACGCGCTGCTGGACTTCAAGGACGGCCGCAAGGTCGATCACGTGCGCGTCGTGGCGAAGGCCGAGACCAAAGAGACCGAGATCACGCTGCGACTGACTTCGTAGGCAGTCTGAAGTAGCATCATCCGAACATGAACAAACGGATCGCAGTCCTCGCAGCAGTTCTCGCGCTCAGCACGACGCTCGCATTCGCCGGCCCCGGTGGCGAAGTCCGGGGCCGGCATGGCCGGCACGGGAAAGGCGATTTCGTCGCGAAGTACGGCGTCGAGTTCAACCTCACCGAGGACCAGAAGCGTCTCATCGCCGACATCCAGAAGAACGCCCGCGTGCAGATGAGGGAGCTTTTCGAGAAGTCGCGCCAGACGATGAAGGAAGCGCGTGCGGCCCGCCAGGCCAACGACACGGCGAAGCTCGAAGCCCTCAAGCCGGCTCTCGAAGCGAATCGCGCGGCCATGAAGGATCTCCGGAAGTCCGAGGAGACGCAGATCATGAGCGTGCTCACCGCCGAGCAGAAGGCGGCCTACGAGAAGCTGAAGGACGAGCACCGCTCCAGCCGCGGCCGCAGGGGCGGCCGGCGCAACGGATAAAACGGCTACGGGCGTTTCGCGCGTCGCCGAACCGGCTCGCCGATCGTGATCACCCGATCGCGTTCCGAAGGGCGGTCGTCATTCTCGATCCCGTGGGTCATGTGCCCGAAGCCGAGCTGCCCCGCGACGGTCATCCAGCGCTCCTGAAAATCGTCGCGCTCGTGATGCGGTAGCGAGATGCCCCGCGCATAGAAATCGATGTGCAGCATCTCCGCCGCCCACGCGGCGGCCATGACATCCGCGGCACTGCGCGGGAAGCCGAGATCGATGGCCGCGGGATTGTTGTATTGCGCGGCGAGTGCGGGATTCAGGATCAGCCGGTATTGCTTGACCTGCTGCTCGTCTTTCGCGGCGAGGAGCGTGCCCGGGTTCGGTTGCGGCGCGCGGCCAATGCCGATCTCGCGACTGTCTTCGACGATCGTCACTTCGCGATCATCGCCGCGCATCCGCTCGAGGATCGCCCGCCCCTCGGCGGTCGCGGCCCATTTCGTCAGGCCTGCTCGTGTCGATGCTGCCGTCGTTACGATCTGATGCGCGCTGAAAACGGGACGGTGCTGCGCGTCGAAGCGAACGCTCTCGCTCGAGAGGTAGATGACCAGAAGGACAGCGAGCTCAGAGCCCATCCTCGGCAAGTATGTACGCGGTCGCGGCGATCACGGCCGTGTTCTGCGCGAGCGCTTTCGGATCGACCTTGTCGAGCGTATCCGCGGGCGTGTGGTGGAAATCGAAGTAATGCCGCGGATCGGGAACCAGGCCGAAGCCCGGCACGCCGGCGTCGGTGAGCGGCGACGTATCGGCGCCGGTGTGTTTCGAGCTCTCGAATTTCATCGGCGCGATGCGGCTCAACACGCGCAGACGCTGCTGCATCTGGTCGAGCGCTTTGCCTTCGAGCGTCGTGATGAAGCCCGTCGGCGTCGCGGCGCCGGCGTCCGTCTCGATCGCGGCGATGTGCTTGGAGAGCTCCTCGCGCTTGGCGACATTCGCGAAATACGTGCGCCCGCCGCGCAGTCCGTTCTCTTCGTTCATGAACAGCACGCCCCGGATCGTGCGCTTGGGTTTGATGCCGAGCTCCTTGAGGATGCGCATGGTCTCCATGACCATGACCACGCCGGAGCCGTCGTCGATTGCGCCGGTGCCGAGGTCCCAGGAGTCGAGGTGGCCGCCGATGAGGACGACCTCGTCGGGCCGCTCGCTGCCGCGGATCTCGGCGATGACGTTTGCCGACGCGACATCGGGCAGCGATCGCGGCGTCAGCACGAGATGCATGCGCACCTTCTCTCCTTTGGCGAGGAGGCGATGAATCAGATCGGCGTCTTCAGTGGTGATCGCGGCGGCGGGGATCTTCGGCTTGCCATCCTCGTAACGCAGCGAGCCGGTGTGCGGCGTGCGCAGCGAAGCGGTCGCGACGGAACGGACCACGGCGGCGATCGCGCCATGCTCGGCAGCGCGGCTCGCGCCGACGCCGCGGAAGATCACAGCCTTCCCGTACGCATCGAACGCCCGGCCGCTTTCGACGAGCTGCATGTCCATCGCCCCGTTGTAGAAGACGATCTTGCCGGCGATCTTCGCGCGCCCGAGCTCGGCGAGCTGTTCGTAGGACGTGACCTCGATGACTTCCGCGGTCACGCCTTCTGCTTTCGTGGCCACGCTGCCGCCGAGGGCGGTGAGAACGATCTTCTGATCGTTGTGGGAGACGAGACGGCCGCGTTCCGCGCCGCGAACCCAGTGCGGGACGATGACCGTCTCATTGCGCGTGGAAATGCCCCACGACTTGAGTTGCGCGGTCGTCCACTTCACGGCCAGGTCGGCGCCCTTCGATCCCGAAAGGCGCGGCCCGATGTTGTCGGTGAGGTAGGAGAGATGTTCGTACGCGCGCGAGTTGGCGAGCGTGTGATCGATGATGCGCTGCGCGGTCTGCGCCGTTTGCGCATGGACCGACGCCGCCAGGACGAGCGCGAGAAGAGCGCTAGATTTCCGTATCAATCTGCGCCCTTTGCAAATTGCCCGAGTAATCGATGTAGATCGACTTCCACTCCGTGAACACGTCGATGCCCGCCACGCCGGCCTCGCGGTGACCGTTGCCGGTCTCCTTCACGCCGCCGAAGGGCAGGTGCACTTCCGCGCCGATGGTCGGAGCGTTGACGTAGAAGATGCCCGTGTACATGTCGCGCATCGCCGTGAAGGCCTTGTTCACGTCGCGCGTGTAGATCGATGAGGAAAGTCCATAGCGCACGCCGTTGCCGATCGCGATCGCTTCTTCGAAAGAATCGCACTTGATGACCGCGGTCACCGGTCCGAAGATCTCTTCCTGGGCGATGCGCATCTCGTGTTTCACATTCGCGAAGACGGTCGGCTCGTGGAAGAAGCCCCTGGCGTAATCGCCGTCGCGCAGCACGTTGCCGCCGGACACGCACTCCGCGCCCTCGTCCTTGCCGATCTTCACGTACGACTCGACGGTCTTGAGCTGTGACGCCGAAACGCTCGGTCCCATCTGCACGCCGGCATCGAGGCCGTTGCCGACCTTCAGCGTCTTCGCCCGTCCGGCGAGTTTCTCGACGAACTGGTCGTACACCTTCTGATGCACGACGATGCGCGAGGCCGCGGTGCAGCGCTGACCGGTCGTGCCGAACGCGCCCCAGAGCGCGCCGTCCACGGCCAGGTCGACGTCGGCGTCGTCCATCACCATGATCACGTTCTTGCCGCCCATCTCCAGATGGACGTGCTTGAACTGCGGCGCGCAGGCGACGTTGATGTCGCGGCCGACCTCTGTTGAACCGGTGAAGGAGATCACCCGGACCTTCGGATTCTTCAGCATCGGCTCGCCGACTTCGCGTCCGCCGCCGGTGACCACGTTCCACACACCTTTCGGCAATCCCGCCTCTTCGAACGCTTCGGTGAGCATGACCACCGACAGCGGCGTGAGCGATGCAGGCTTGATGACCACGGTGTTACCGCAGATCAGCGCGGCCATGCCCTTCCACGCGGGAATGGCCATGGGGAAGTTCCACGGCGTGATCAGTCCCGCGACGCCGAGGGGCATACGGACGGCCATGTTGAACTTGTTGTGCAGCTCGGACGGCGTGGTCACGCCGAAGAGACGACGGCCCTCGCCCGCGGCGAGGAAGGCCATGTCGATCGCTTCCTGGATGTCGCCCTTCGTTTCGTCGACGACCTTCCCCATCTCGCGGGTCATCTCGCGCGCCATCTCGTCCTTGCGGCGCTTGAGGATGTCGCCGACGCGGTAGAGGAACTCCGCGCGCAGCGGCGCGGGCGTCAGACGCCACGATTCGTATGCGCGCGACGCGGCATCGACCGCGGCGTTCAGGTCATCGGCGTTCGAGTCCTGAAACGTGCCGATCAGATCGTCCTGATCGGCGGGATTGAGATTGTCGAAGGCCTTGCCCGTGGATGACTTCACCCACTGGCCGTCGATGTAGTTGCCGTACTCGCGCGGCTCGCGGAGAGAGTGCTGTTGCGCGAAGGTGTTGGGGGCGGTACTCGTTGTCATCGTTACCTCTTCTGGGTTGGAGTCTCAAAGTCTCAGAGTCTCAGAGTCGCAAAGGCCGTAGCTCCTCTTTGAGACTCTGCGACTTTGAGACTCTGCGACTTACTTCGCGCGAGCCTGATCTTCGCGCGGTCTCGCCGAGCCCATGTCCACGCTGCCGCGGAACTTTGCGCCTTCGGCGACGACGATCTTCGGGGCCTTGATGTTGCCGTCGACGGTGGCGCTGGCGACGAGCTCGACGCGGTCATCGGCGGAGATGTCGCCGGTGAGCTTTCCTTCGACGGTCACGGTCTTGGCGTGCACGGTCGCTTCGACGCGCGCCTTCGTGCCGACGAGCAGTTCGCCGTTCATGTCGATCTTCCCGCGCACGGTGCCTTCGATCAGCACTTTCTCATTGCCGGTGATCGTGCCGTCGATGGTGATGTTGGGACCGATGTAAGTGCCGTTGAACGTCCCGCCCGGCTGCGTGGGCACGCTGGGACGCGCGGCCGGCTGGGAAGGAGCGGGATCTTTGGAGAATAGAGCCATCAAAAAACCTCTCGAAACGGGGGCGAAGCATAGCACGCGGCTTCGCGCGTCCTCCCGCGTCAATCTCATGAATTGGAACGTCAAATTTCCGAATCCCGCGCCCCGCGGGACGGCTTCATTTTTCCCGTAAGCCTCCCTTTCTCAGAGGTTTGGAAAATGTTGGCATTCGCGGTAAAAATCGTGCAACATTACCGCTCTCGCAATCGTGAACTGGTGGCGGCACGCCCATACCGCCCCTACCAAAATCAGCTTTCGTTTCAGGAGGAGGATTCATGACAAAGTCGTTTCGTCTCTGCAGCCTCGTGCTCGCGATGGCGATCCTGCTTGCTCCAGCAGGGTTTGCACAGACCACGATCAACACCGGAGCAATCTCGGGCACAGTGAAGGACTCGAGCGGCAGCCCGCTGCCGGGCGTCACCGTGACCGTGTCTTCGCCGCGCCTTCAGGGCACGCGCACCGCGGTAACCGAGGGCGATGGCACTTACACAGTGCCGGTTCTGCCTCCGGGCACGTACACCGCCACCTACGAGCTCTCGGGCATCAAGACCCAGACTCGTGAGGGCATCATCGTCAGCGCGTCGCAGACCACGCGCACCGACGTGTCGATGCAGATGGCACTGGCCGAGACGGTGACGGTCACCGCGGACCAGGTCGTCGTCGACACGACGCAGACCCAGCAGCAGACCACGCTCAAGGAAGAGCGCCTGAAGTACACCTCGGTCAGCTCGGCCAACCGCAGCTTCCAGCAGGCCATCACCCAGGTGCCCGAAGCGGCCAACGGCGGCAACGCCAACGTCGCCGGCGCCAACATCAACTCGAACACCTTCATGATCGACGGCATCAACGCGCTGACGGACCCCGTCACGCACACGTTCGCCTCGAACATGGTCTTCGACGCGATCCAGGAGATGAACATCGTCGCCTTCGGCAAGGACGCCGAGTTCCGCTCCTCGGGTGCGACGATCAACGTCATCACCAAGTCGGGCGGCAACAACTTCTCGGGCAGCCTCGACTACCGCTACAGCGATCCGGACTTCTTCACCCAGACCGACAAGAAGTACCCGGCGGCTCCGCTCATCTTCGGCGGCCCGCCCAACGGAAACCCGACGCTCCGTTTCGACAAGAGCGCCGTCACCGACAAATCGGAACAGCCGCAGGCCACCCTCGGCGGTCCGATCATGCGCGACAAACTGTGGTTCTTCGCCTCGGCCCACAATCCGAAGACGAGCCGCATCGCTCCGAACCTGTTCGGCTTCCAGCCGGGCTCGCGTGATTTCTCGGGCTGGAACACGCTGGCCAAGCTGACCTTCACCCCGTTCAGCAACCACACCTTCGCCGGCCGTCACACCAACAGCTACGCGACGATCACCAACATCCTGTTCAGCTCCCTCGCGCCGACCGAAGCGGACGGCTATCAGACCCAGCACAACAAGAACATCAGCTTCGACTACAACGGCGTGCTGAGCTCGAAGTGGCTCGTCAACGCGCAGATCGGGCACACGCCGGCCTCGCTGGCCGTCGCCCCGATGTCGAACAACGAGGCGTTGATCCGCTTCAGCGATCTGAACACCGGCATCATCGGCGGCAACTACAGCAACGCCCAGGGCCGTGAGAGCACCCGCGACGAGCTCATTCTGTCGACGACCTACTACGTGGAAGCCTTCGGCTCGCACGCATTCAAGGCCGGCTTCGCCCTCGACAAGAGCAAGTTCGACAGCTACAACTACACAACCGGCGATCCGTCGCTCCTGGCGGGTCTTCCGGCCGACGCGTGCGCGCGTTCCCTCGGCACGACGTCTCTCCGCTGCGGCGTCACCTACACGATCCGCAACGGCGTTCCCGTCACCGCAACCCTGACCCCCGTTAACCCGGTCGCCGGTGCCGAAATGGACGGCCGTTCGTTCTACGTCCAGGATCAGTGGAACCCGATCGCGCCCCTGACCATCCGCGCCGGCCTCCGCTACGACCACGTGGACTTCGGCTCGTCCAAGCCGGTTCCTTCGTTCAAGCTCCTGCAGCCGCGCCTCGGCATCGCCTACGACCTGTTCAACAACGGCGGCACGGTGATCCACGCTTACGGCGGCAAGATCATGGATGAGAACCAGCTCACCCTGCCGAACAACCTGAACACCCGCTACAGTGGCAACGCCGTGTGGACCTACAACGCCGGCACCCAGCAGTACGCGTTCACCCGCACCACCGTCAGCCCGAGCGGTCTGGATGTCGACCCGGGCCTCGATGCGCCGTTCAGCAACGAGTACAGCCTCGGCTTCACCCAGCGCCTGTTCACCAACACCAGCATCGACATCACCGCGGAGCGCCGCACCGGTCACAACCTCTTCGCCCTGTACGCGGGCTCGCACAACCCCGCGACCCCGAATGACTTCAGCGGCCTGCTTCCGACGGCAATCTTCACCGCCTGCCCGGCCGGTCAGTGCAACGTGGTTCGTAGCGAGTTCCAGGCGATCGTCGCCAAGATCGACACGCGCCCGACCCGCAACTCCGACCTGAGCGTCTCCTGGACGCACGGCGAGTCGAAGGGCTCGACCGGCAACGACAACGCCGCCGGCCAGAACGTCTCCGGCTCGTTCAACTACTTCCCGTACAACTTCGAGAACTACTTCGGCTTTGTCCCGGATGACGCCGCCGACCGCATCAAGGTCAACGGCTTCTACCGCCTGCCGTGGCAGTTCACCGTCGGCGCGTCCTACAACTGGGACAGCGGTACGCCGTACACGCCGTTCCTGTCCCACCCGGCCGGCTTCGGCACCGTGTTCCTCGAAGAGCGCGGCTCGCGCCGTCTGCCGCACTTCCACCAGCTCGACATGCAGGTTCAGAAGGACTTCTCCATCGGACCTGTCAAGGCGGGCCTCATCGCCAGCGTGCTCAACGTGCTGAACACGGAGATCCCGCTGACCATCAACGCCAACGCCGGCACCCGCGCCATCGTCGGCCCGGACGGCAAGCTGTACATCGATCCGGACCAGCAGGCTGGTGCGAACCGCCTGTCGCCGACCTTCCAGCGCTACACCTCGTTCCAGCGCCCGCGCCGGTTCGAAGCTGGCGTCCGTTTCGAGTTCTAGTTTCAGCAACAAGTTTCAAACGAACGGGGGCCGCAAGGCCCCCGTTTTCGTTTGGGGAATCGACGCGCACCGTCCCCCGGTTGGACGCAGAGAACACTTACCCCACCCGAGGAAAAATACAGAGATGAGAATCGCCGTG
The DNA here is from genome assembly GCA_963822445.1 of uncultured Acidobacteriota bacterium. Classification (GTDB taxonomy): domain Bacteria; phylum Acidobacteriota; class Thermoanaerobaculia; order Gp7-AA8; family Gp7-AA8; genus QHVT01. The sequence goes on from CAWGHO010000002.1 coordinate 18,698, forward strand.
CGCTGTTTCGCCTACGCCCTGGTTCTGTCCGCCGCGATCGCCATGAGCGCCGCGGAGCCCGACTTCCGTGCATGGATCAAGTCGCCTGAAGCCTACTTCGCGACGAACGCCGAGATCGACGCCTGGCACAAGAGCGTCGTGAGCAAAGCTGACGCCGACAAGTTCATCGCCGAGTACTGGAATCGACGAGGCGCCGCTTTCAGGACGTCCGTCCTGACCAGGATCGAGCGCGCCGACGAGCTCTTCGCGCTCTCCGGCACGCCGGGATCGCGGACTCCCAAGGGTCGCGTGTGGATCCTGCTCGGCAGCCCAACGCGCGAACAAAACGCCCGCGGCAACACCATCGAAGGCACCGCGGCGCTGCCCGGGACGATTCCCAACGCGTTCCAGAACAACAGCATCGAGCGCGGCGCTCACGTGTCGACGAAGTGGACCTATCAGAAAGAACGCCTGCCTGCCGAGCTGGGCGTGCCGGAACTGGTCGTGAACTTCCAGACCAATCAGCAGCGCGGCCAGCAGACCATCGAAAATCCCGGCCTCATCGAGCCGTACCTCAAGCGCATCGCCGAGTTCTACGTCGGCAAGGCCCTGGCAACTTCGCCTGCCGCGGCCGCACCGGTCGCGGCTGCCACGGCAGTCGCCGCGGCACCGATGGCCGATGATCCGCTCTGGGCCGCTCCGGAAAGCCTCGGCGGCGCGTTCTTCGACGCCGAGTCGTACATCGCCCCGAACGAAAACCCCTTCTACGCGGTCAATTTCTATCTGCCCAAGGCCGTCTCTGCCTTCAAGGACATCCCCTCGGTGCTGATGGTCGGACTGGTGAAGAACGCCGCCGGCCAGCAGGTCGCCGCGATTCGCGAGGAGCTTCCGCTTCGTCCGTACGGCGCGACCGGTGATCGTTACGTCGACCGCTCCTTCGCGCTGCCCCCGGGCCAGTACGCCGGTTCCTTCGCGCTGTTCACGCCCGAGGGAACGACGATGCTCGCCAATCGCCGCGTCGACTTCACCGTTCAGGCTCCGACGGAGACCGCCGTGTCGCAGCTTCTGCCGACCGCGGTCATCGTCGAGGGCGACAAGCAGCTTCCCCTTGATCCCTTCACCTTCGTCGCGACGAAGTACGCGGTCAAAGGCGACCGCCGTTTCTCCGCGAAAGACAAGGTCGGCTTCTTCACCGTCGTCTCCAATCCGGCCGGCGATGCCCAGCCCTCCATGGTGATGACCATGAAGATCTCCAAAAACGGCCAGGTTCTTCACCGCACGCCGCCCGAGCCGGCTCCGCTGACCCAGACCGGCCCGCACACCTGGCTCGTCGGTCCCGCGTTCGATCCGGGCACGTTCGACGCCGGCCAGTACACGATCGAGATCCAGCTCAAGGACCTCAAGGCCCCGAAGGAAGCGAACGGCTCGGTCAAGACCTACGTCGCCAAGACCGACTTCACCGTCGAATAAGCTCCACGCAATTGCGAATCGAAACGGCGGGCCCCAAAGCCCGCCGTTTTTTCTTTTGCGCGATCCGACACAAGAAGTGGCATCGCTCAAGCTAGACTTCCGCGCTCAGATGAGACGTACCGCGACGATCCTGCTTCTCCTTCTCGCACTGAGCTCCTGCAAGGGCGGCGACAAGAAAAACGACCAGTACCGCACCGAGAAGGTCGATCGCGGCACGGTGACCATGACCGTCACCGCCACCGGCACGCTATCCGCGGTCACGACTGTGCAGATCGGCAGTCAGGTCTCCGGCGTCATCGCCCGTCTCTACGCCGACTTCAACAGCCAGGTGACGAAGGGCCAGCTCCTCGCCGAGCTCGATCCCACGCCGTTCCAGGCGCAGGTCGAACAGCGCCGCGCCGATTTGACCCAGGCCGACGTCGGAGCGAACGACATGCGGATCAAATACGACCGCCAGCGCCGCCTCGTCGAACAAGGTCTCGCCGCGCAGGCGGACCTCGACGCGGCCAAGGCGCAATACGACTCCGCACGCGCGCAGGTCCAGCAGGCTCGCGCCGCGCTCAGTCAGGCCACGACCAACCTCAAATACACGCGCATCGAGTCGCCGACCGACGGCATCGTCGTCGACAAGCAGTACGAAGTCGGCCAGACCGTGGCCGCGTCGTTCCAGGCCCCGACGCTCTTCCAGATCGCGCAGGACCTCACCAAGATGCAGGTGCAGGCCGACGTCGATCAGTCGGACATCGGCCGCGTGCAGGTTGGGCAGGTCGCGCGCTTCACCGTCGACGCGTATCCGGAGGACGAGTTCCGCGGGAAGATCGCCCAGATCCGCTTCAACGCGCAGGTCAACCAGAACGTCGTCACCTACCCGGTCATCATCGAAGTGCCGAATCCCGACGGCCGCCTGCGGCCGAAGATGACCGCCAACGTCACCTTCGACGTCGCCAGCGTGAAGGATGTGCTGCGCGTGCCGAATGCAGCGTTGCGCTTCCGGCCGCCGACCGACCCGAACGAGAAAGGCAAGAGCGCCGGCGGTGGTGGCGGCGATCCGATGGCACGTGCCGGACAAAGCGGCGGCGGAGGCGGACTGGCGGGCGCCGCGCGGCAGATGCCCGGACGAAAAGGCGGCGGCGCAGCGAAGTCGCAGACGGTCTACATCCTCGCCGGCGGCGAGAAGGAAAAGAAGACGCTCAAGCCGGTCGAGATCCGCACCGGCATCAGCGACGGCCGGTTCACTCACGTCGTTTCCGGCGATCTGAAACCGGGCGATCCGGTCGTCGTCGGCATCGCCACGGCGAAGGTCGAAGGCCCGCCGCCGATGGGCGGTCAGGGCGGCCCGGGAGGCGGCGCTCCACGCGGCGGAGGCCGGAGACCGTAGCGTGGCCGGCCGCGCCGTCATCGAGATCCGCGACCTCGTCAAGATCTACCACCTCGGCGAGGTCGACGTCCGCGCGCTCGACGGCGTGGACATCTCCGTCGAGGAAGGGGAGTTCATCGCCATCATGGGACCGTCCGGCTCGGGCAAGTCGACGCTGATGAACATCATCGGCTGCCTCGACCGCCCCACCAGCGGGACGTACGTGCTCGACGGCGAGGACGTCTCCCAACTGAGCCGCGACAATCGCGCGCTGATCCGCAACGCGAAGATCGGCTTCGTCTTTCAGAGCTTCAACCTCCTAGCGCGAACGTCGGCGACGGAGAACGTCGAATTACCGTTGCTCTACGGCGATCTCGGATTCACCCGCAAGCAGCGCCACGACGCCGCGCGCGGAGCGCTGCATCGCGTCGGTCTGCAGGGACGCGAAGGCAATTACCCCTCGCAGTTGTCGGGCGGCCAGCAACAGCGCGTGGCCATCGCCCGCGCGCTCGTGACCAATCCCGCGATCGTCCTCGCCGACGAGCCGACCGGCAATCTCGACTCCCGCACGTCGATCGAGATCATGGGCATCTTTCAGGACCTCAACGACAGCGGCAAGACCATCGTGCTGATCACCCACGAGCAGGACATCGCCCAGCACGCCAAACGCGTCGTCCACGTGCGCGACGGAAAGATTCAGCAGGACGAGTTCATTCAGCAGCACAGGATCGAGCGCGGCGGGATTCCCGCGCCCGTGGCACCGGTGGCGAGATGAAGTCTCAGAGTCTCAGAGTCGCAGAGTCTCAAAGACCCGTCCGCCCGTCCTTTCTCTGCGACTTTGCGACTCTGAGACTCTGAGACTTCCTATGCGCAACTCCGTCATGCGTCTCGGCAACATCACCGTGGTCGGCCTCAAGTCGATCGCGCGGAACAAGCTGCGCTCGCTGCTCACTGCCCTCGGAGTCGTGATCGGCGTGGCCTGCGTCATCGTCTCCGTCGCTATCGGCGCCGGCGTCGCCGCATCGGTCTCGGAAATGATCAACTCCCTCGGCTCGAACTTCATCATGATCATGCCCGGTGCGACGACGCAGGGCGGCGCGCGCATGTTCGGCGGCACCTCGTCGCTGACCGAGGATGACGCAGCCGCGATCCTGCGCGAGTGCCCGGCCGTGGCGTACATCTCGCCGCAGACCCGCACCACCGGTCAGGTCGTGGCCGGCGAGATGAACTGGTCGACGCAGGTCTTCGGCGTCGGCATCGACTGGCCGAACATCCGCGCCTGGGCACTCAAGGACGGCACGTTCTTCACCGAAAACGACGTGCGCGCGGCCGCGAAGGTGGCGATCCTTGGCGCCACCGTCGCCGACAACCTCTACCCGAACGGCGACGCCGTCGGCTCGACCCTGCGCATCAAGAACGTCCCGTTCAAGGTCCTCGGCGTCCTCGAAAAAAAGGGCGGAAACATGATGGGGAGCGATCAGGACGATGTGATCATCGCTCCCTACACCACCGTGCAGAAGCGGCTGCAAGGCTCCGGTCAGGGGCAGGGCGGCCGGCTGGGCATGCTCATCGCCTCGGCTGCGTCGGCCGAACAGGTCGGCGAGGCCCTCGAGCAGATTGACGCCCTGCTGCGTCAGCGCCACCGCATCCCGCCCGGAGGCGACGCCGACTTTCAGCTCCGGTCCCAGGAAGAAATCGCCCAGGCCAATCAGCAGCAGGTGACGCTGATGCGCAACCTGCTCCTCGGCATCGCCATCGTCTCGTTGTTCGTCGGCGGCATCGGCATCATGAACATCATGCTGGTGAGCGTGACCGAGCGGACGCGCGAGATCGGCATCCGCATGGCCATCGGCGCGCGCGGACGCCACGTGTTGTTGCAGTTCTTGTTCGAGGCGATCGTTCTTTCGGTCTTCGGCGGCTTGATCGGCGTGCTGCTGGGGACGGGCGTGGCCAAGCTGTTCGCGCGGATCGCCGGGTGGCCGATCGTGGTCAGCCCCAGCTCGGTCTTCATCGCGTTCGCGGTTGCGGCGACGGTCGGCATCTTCTTCGGGTTCTATCCGGCGCGGAAAGCATCGCGCCTCGATCCGATCGACGCCCTGCGCTACGAGTAAAGCCGAAAAGGCCGTCCCGTGCCCAAAACTTGCGTCCGCATCGGACTCTCCGGCCCGTACGACCGGCTCTGCAACCTCAGGTAATTTTCGGGCGAGTGTTTTCCCACGGCGGGATGTCAGGCATACTCGATGTATGACCTCAGCAACTCACCACGCATCACCGACGTTCCTGCTTCAGTTCCAAGAAACGCACGTTGCGTCTAGCGATCGCACGGTATTGTGCGGAACTGAGACACGCACGGAGACGATCGAATCCTCTGATCAAGATCCGCGTGGGCTCGCACCTATCCTCATGGCTACGCGCACCGCTACGCAGACCATCGAAACCGCAGATCAAGATCCACAGATCCTCGCTGCGACTGCGAGTCATACGCTCACGATCGAGGAACCGGACCAAGATCCCAGTCCGCGGAGCTACTACGCGATCCCTCGACCACCATGCTCCTCGTCCTGACGTCGAGCGGGGATGTCACAGCCGACTATCTGACGGCGAAGTTGGCAACGGCGGGTGTTCCATTTGCGCGCCTCGACACGGATACCTGTGCAGCAACAGCGCGTGTTTCGTACGACGACGGCGATGTGCGGTTGACACTCGACGACAGCAGTTGGCGGCCGGCGGACATCCATACCATCTGGTTGCGTCGCCCCAAGGAAATTCTGATCGACATCGGCGGCGACGAGACAGAACGCGTGCACGTTGCGAACGAATGGAGCGAAGCAATTGAGGGATTCCTTGCCCACGTCCCACCCGATCGGTGGATGAATCATCCGACTCGGAACGTTCTCGCGTCGCATAAGCTTGAGCAACTCAGTCGAGCGAGAGCTGCGGGTCTCATTGTTCCACCGACACTAGTGACGCAGAATCGCGAAGAGCTTGATCGTTTCTGGACCGCACAGAACGGTCGCGTCGTCGCTAAACCGCTGGCGTCCGGCTATCTCGAGCGCCCGAACGGTACGGTGACGTCGATCTACACGAACCGTGTTTTCTCGCGACATCTGGACGCGGCGCCCCTGGGTTCTTGCCCGACCCTTTTTCAAGCGGAAGTCACGAAGGATCTCGACGTTCGCGTGACCTTTGTAGACGAGCGAATTACGGCTGTCGGCATGCGGCGTCATGACAACGGCGCGCAGATTGTCGATATCCGGCGCGACAACATGCAGCACGTCCAATACGTACCGATGACGATGCCGGATTCCGTCGCCATGGCGCTCCGTGCTGTCATCGAGTCCTATGGGCTCCGCTTCGCGGCGGTGGATTTCGCAATCACGCCCGAGGGAGAGTGGATCTTCTTCGAGATCAACCCCAACGGCCAGTGGGCGTGGACCGACCTAGCAGGAGCGACCGCGATCTGGCAGGACTTTGTTCATGCGTTTGCTGCGTAACTTCATAGGCGAGGTGTTCAATGTTTGCTTTTGGCTCGCCCTTCGCCTTTGCGGCATCGAGTGTTCGCTGCGGTCAGTCCGAGAGCGTCGTTACGACAAAGCTCCGCCGGTCCCCGATCTCGCGTCGTTGAAACCGACGGATACGCTCAATGAGGCGGCGAAGAGTGAACTTGCCAGCGCAGAGAATCGACGAAAGATCGTCGATGACAAGGCGCGTATGTTGCTGACGCTCGTCGGACTACTCATCCCTGTGACGGTCACCCTCGCCTCGCGCATAGCGTGGCCATCAATGATTACTCTTCCGCTTGTGTGCTTTCTCTTCTCCGCGCTGCTTCTGATTGGATATCTCGGCGTCGGGAAGGGAATGCACTTGACGGTGAGTGTCGAGGAGGTTGGGTATGACGAGGATCGCCTCACTCGACAGGTGATCCACGACACGTTGTTGAGTGCGAGGGCCACGGAACAGGCGACAGATTTCCTTGTGGATGTGTATCGCGCAGGACTGCGTGCGTTGTTTGCTGGGCTTCTTTGTGTCGTAGCGATAGCCGTGACCGCCTACATGCTTCCAAACGAGGCTACCGCGCGTGTGATCCAGCAACTTCGCAGTGATCCTGCACTTCTCCGCGAACTGCGTGGCCCGCAAGGGCCGCCCGGCCCTGCGGGCCCTAAGGGTCCGCAGGGCGAACCCGGCAAGCCGGGGCCGCCCGGGCCTCCGGGATCTCCCGGACGTGCAGGCGCGGCGACAACGACAGGATCAGGATCGGCGCGCTAACGTCGGCGTCACTAACGAGTTTAGTGTGCCGCGGAGCGCACGTAGGCTTCGGGTTCTATCCGGCGCGGAAGGCATCGCGCCTCGATCCGATCGACGCCCTGCGCTACGAGTAAAACAACATCGAGACGCCGAGCGCGATCAGCAGCCCGGACACGACGCGCTTGAACGTGCTCTCGTCGAGGCGGCCCAGAATCATTCGCCCGGCGATGGTGCCGATCACGACGCCGATCGTGGCCACGAGCACCACGGGCCAGATCGCGAGCAGCTCGCGGCCGTGCGTGAAGAGATAAACCGGAACGCGCATGCCGTCGACGAAGAGCGCCACCGCCGTGGCCGTGGCGATGAACGCGTCCTTCGGCACATTGAAGCCCATCATCGCGCCGGCGCGGATGCCGCCCTGATTTCCAACCAGCCCGCCGAGCATCCCCGACAGCGCGCCCGCGAACCACGCCGTGCGCCGGCCGAAGCGAATGGTGATCCCGATGAGGCCCGTGACTCCGGCGAAAATCAACAATGCCGCGAGCAAGTACGCGAGCGAGCGCCCGCCCATCCGCGAATGCAGGAGCGCGCCGGTGAGGCCGCCGATCGCGCTCGGCAGTCCGAAGGAAAGCAGCACCCGGCGATCGAGACTCTTCCGCAGAAACCAGAATCGCAACGCCGTGCCGATGACATGCGGAATCGCCACCGCGGCCACGGCGACCTTCATCCCGTAACGCACCGCCAGAAGCGGCGTGATGACGCTGCCGATGCCGAAGCCGGCAAGCGACGCCACGATCCCGCCGAATGCGGACGCGATCGCGACGATCAGCTCGAACATCAGGAGTTCAATTGCGGACGCGGTGCATTCTGCAGGGTCTCGGGCAGCTTCGCCGCGCAGCAGACCTTCTCCAGCGCGAGGCGGTCGCGTTGCATCTGCCGGTCGCGCTCAAGCGCGCTGAGGGTCGATTCGAGAACCTTGGCGTGGGCGGGATCGGCCGGTTTGGCGATGCTGTAGTGAATCCACTTCCCGTCGCGCCGCGCGTTCACCACACCGGCGCGGCGCAGATACGCGAGATGGCGGGAGACTTTCGGCTGGCTCTCGCCGAGGATCTCGACGAAATAACAGACGCAGACCTCCCCGGCGCTCAGCAGGTTCAGAACGCGGAGTCTGGTGCGGTCGGCGAGGGCCGCGAATAGGGTCACCAGATCGGCTTGCACGATTGGTTTCACGGGGCGATTATACATGCGGATGCGCGAATACGAAAGCTGACACCGGAACCGGAATAGCCTTTCCCCTCAATCGATTAAGATCGCTCGAATGCGTGGAACTCATGGATGGGCTGAAGTGTCTCGCGAGCGCAAGCGCGAGATCATCGACGCCATCGTCGCCAACAAGCCGACGCGCGGGCCGGTGCATGCCGAGCTCGACCTCACCGACCGCTGCAACGTGGCCTGCTACTTCTGCAACCAGCAGGACTTGCGGACCAAGGAGTCGATTCCTCTGCCCCGCCTCACCGACCTCATCGATGAGCTGGCGGAAACGGGACTCAAATCGGTGCGCCTCTCCGGCGGCGGCGACCCTCTGTTTCACAAGGACGTCCTGAACGTCATCGATCACCTCGCCACGCGCAACGTCATCGTCGACAACGTCACCACCAATGGCGTGGCCATGACCACGGAAGTCGCCACCCGCCTGGTGAAGGGCAACGCCCGCGAGGTGATCTTCTCGCTCAACGCGGCCGATCCCACCGATTACGCCCGGATGATGAAGGTCAAGCCGGCGCTGTTCGACAAGGTCGTCGAGAACATCAAGAACCTCATCGCCATCCGCGGCGACTCGATGTATCCGTCGGTGGTCATCCAGTTTCTGATCGACCGCTACAACGTGGACCGCATCGTCGACATGTACGAGCTGGCCCGCTCCATCGGCCCCGATCGCGCGGCCATCAACGCCGTTCTGGAGATCCCAATGGAGCGCATCGATCGCGACCGTCTCCTCGGACCCGACGATCGTTACGCCGCCGAAGCGCAGGTGGAAGAAGTCATCCGCCGCGACAAAGACGTGGGCATGCTGCAGATCGATTTCGCCATCGCCGGCTGGAACGAGATGCTCACCGCCGTCCGCGAGCGCGTCGGCTCGCCGGCGCACAACATGTACCCGATCGCCAAGTCGTTCAAGAACGAGAACGGCGGCTGCTTCTTCGCCTGGTACACCGCGGCCATCACCGGTAACGGCGACATCCGCCCCTGCTGCCTCCTCCTGAATCCGAACGTGAAGCCCCTCGGCAACATCAACGACGGCGGCAAGTTCGCCGATCACTGGAACGGCCCCGAGTTCGGGAAGATGCGCGACGAGATGCGCGAAGTGATGCTGCGCAAGAACAAGATGCAGTACTCGCCGACGAAGTTCCAGGTCATCAAGGAGCCGTGCGTGACCGACGGCCTTTGCTGGCTGAAGAACATGTACTTCCGCGCGGACGAAGAGTTCTACCAGGAGCTCGACGAGAAGCTGACCGAGGCCCGGAAGAAAGAGATCCGCTTCGTCACCGGCAACAACGTCCAGCGCAAGCGGGCCGCGGAGCTCTTCATCCAGGAGCATCCCAAGCTGAAGCGCTCCTGGGACTGGCTGCGCGAGAGCAGCCGCCCGGCGCGGGTCTTCCTGAAGTCGAAGCTCGGCGTAGATCTGACCGACGCGGTGTAGCCGTTACACTTTCGCGGTGCCCTCGGCGATCGTCTGTGACAGCCTCACGCGCGATTTCGGCCCCGTCCGCGCCCTCGATGCTCTGACTCTCTCCGTTCCCGAAGGCTCGATCTTCGCCTTCCTGGGCCCGAACGGCGCCGGCAAAACCACCACCATCCATCTCCTTCTCGGCATCATCGAGCCGACCAGCGGCTCCGCCCGCGTCCTCGGATTCGATCCCGCGCAGGACGGCCATGACATCCGCCGCCGCTCCGGTGCATTGCTCGAGCATCCCGGTCTGTACGAACGCCTTTCGGCCGAGGACAACCTGCGTTTCTACGCGCGCGTCGCGCATCTCTCGCGCGAGGAGACCGACGAGCGCATTCGCGAGCTGCTGACCCGCTTCGGCCTTTACGAGCGGCGCGGCGACAGCGTCGGCACCTGGAGCCGCGGCATGAAGCAGAAGCTGGCCATCGCCCGCGCGCTCATTCATCGGCCGTCGCTGGTCTTTCTCGATGAGCCGACCGCCGGCCTCGATCCGGAATCGACAGTCGCGCTGCGCCGCGACATCACCGCGCTCGGCACGACCGTGTTTCTCACGACGCACAACCTCAGCGACGTCGAGAAGATGGCCACGCACGTTGCAGTGATCCGCAGCGGTCAGCTGCTCGACTTCGGCTCGCCCGCGGAGCTGCGCAAGCGGGCCATGCGCTCCCACGTGACCATCCGCATGCAGGATCGCGAGCCGCTCGTCGTTGAGGTCGCGGCCGGCGAAAGCGTGGCGCCCATCGTCACGAAACTGGTGACCGAAGGCGCGCAGATCGAGGAAGTGAGACGCGAGGAAGCGTCACTGGAGGATGTTTTCCTGCACCTCGTCCGCAACGTAGAGCAGACACTCCTGTCTGCTCCTCAACCAGAACCGGAGCAGACAGGAGTGTCTGCTCTACGTTTCCCCCGCCAGCCCATCTTCCGCGACATCCTCACCATCATGCGCAAGGAATGGCGCGAGATCCTGAACGCCAGCGGCTCGGGGTCGAGCACGCGAACCAACGTCGCCGTCGGCACGGCCATGCTGATCTTTTGCGTAGGTCTCGCCGTGCTCATGCCGTCGGACGTGATCGCCCACCCGGCCGTCCTGTCCGTGACGACGATTCCGTACATCATCATCCTCGCCGCGGTCGTCGATTCCTTTCCGGGTGAACGCGAGCGCCACACTCTTGAAACCCTGCTCGCCAGCGCCATCCCCGACGAAGCGTTGCTCCTCGGCAAGATCCTGGCGAGCGTCGTCTGGAGCTGGGTCTTCGTGCTGCTCATCCTCGCGGCGGTGCTCATCGGCGCGAACGTCAAAAACTATCCGACGATGTATCCGCCGTCGACGCTCGTCGCCGCCCTGATCGCCACGCCGCTTTCGCTGGTCCTCTTCTCGACCGCCGGCGTGCTGGTCTGCATGAAACTGCCGACCGTGCGCGCCGCCCAGCCGCGCGTCACGGCCATGTTCATGGGCGTCTTCATCCTCGCGGTCATCCTCGGCAAGGTCATGCCTGAGGAATGGCGCCAGCAGGCGAAGACGATGATCAGCAACGAGAGCAGCCGCCTCTACGCCTTCGCGACGCAGACCGTCATCCTGGTCGTGCTCAACCTGATCCTGCTGGTCTTCGCGATGATGCGCTTCAGACGTTCTCGTCTGATCTGACGCGCCGCGTCGAATCGACCCACAGGTACACGCACAGCCCGATGAACAGCACCAGCGACACGACCTGCGACACGGTGTCGTTGTCGTAGAACGGCGTCTTGATGTTGTCCTCGGCATACCAGGGGAACAGCCGCAGAGCCGCGCCGAACACACCTCCCAGCGCACCGCCGGCCATCAGTCCGGAGGCGATGATCACGCCGCGCTCTCGCATGGTGCGGCCGCGCGCGCCTCCCTCGCGCTCCGAGCGTTTCGTAATCAGATGGGACAGCCATCCGCCGACGAGCGCCGGCGTGTTGAGCTCCAGCGGCAGGTACATGCCGAGTGCAAAGACCAGCGCCGGCACGCCGAGCATCTCCATGGCCACGGCCACCATCGCGCCGGCGACGAACAGCACGTACGCGATCGGCTGGCGATTCATGAAGCCTTCGACGAGCGCCTGCATGATCGACGCTTGCGGCGCCGCGAGCACCTGGCGCGTATCGCCGGGCGCGGCTTCGCCGAACTGGAACACGCGCGCGAGCATGACGATGGTCAGACCGACAGCGATGGCCGCGCCGATCACGCCGATGAATTTCACCTTCTCCTGCGCCGAAGGCGTGGAGCCGAGCCAGTAACCGGTCTTGAGATCGGTGATGGTCTGACCCGACACCGACAGCGCCGTGCAGACCATTCCCGCGATGGCCATCACGAAGAACATGCCTGTCGTTCCGGACAGACCGAACTGCAGCAGAACCGCGGACGAGATGATGATCGTCAGCATGGTCATGCCCGACACGGGATTGCGTGCGGTGGTGGCGATCGCGTTCGCGGCGACCGAGGTGAAGAAGAAGGAGAAGCCGAGCGTCAGAAGCAGGCCGGCGATCAGCACGCCGATGCTCGGCCGCAGCGTTCCGAAGAACACCGCGACGCCGATCGCGCCGAGGACCACGCCAACCAGGATCGACATCACGCTGATGTCGCGATCGGTGCGCTCACCCTGCCCCTCGCCCGCGCGGAACGCCTTCGCGGCCACGCTGAACGAGCCCGCGATGACCTTCATCGATTTGATGATTCCGAAGATGCCCGCGGTTGCGATCGCGCCCACGCCCATGTACCGCACGTAGCCGCGGAAGATCTGACTCGCGTCCATCTGCCCGATGGGAATCGTCGCCGGATAAACGGCCTCGGGGAACCGGCTGCCGATCAGGAAGATCAGCGGAACGAGTACGAAGTTCGAGAGGATGCCGCCGGCGACGAGGATCATCGACGAACGGAGACCCATGACGTAGCCGAGGCCGAGGATGAAGGCCACGGCGTCGAAGCGGACGACGATCTTCGTCTTCTCCGCGAGCGTTTTCATGGCCGGGATGAACTGGAAGTCGAGGAACTCCTTCCAGACCAGGAACGTAGTGACGAAGAAGTCGTAAATCGCGGAGATCGCGGTGGCCTGGAGCAGCAGTTTGGCCTGCGAGCCGCCTTTCTCGCCCGTCACGAGCACTTCCGTGATCGCCGTCGCCTCGGGATACGGAAGCGTGCCGTGCGTCTCGCGGACGAAGTAGCGCCGCAGCGGAATCAGGAACAGAACGCCGAGGCAGCCGCCGGCGAGGCAGATGAAGATCGTCTGCACCGGATGGGGATTGAGATTCAGGGAGTAGAGCGCGGGGAGCGTGAAGATGGCGCCGGCGACGACGGAACCGGAGACGCCACCGATGCTGGTGATGATGACGTTCTCGAGAACCGTCGAACGGCGCCGGTAAACGCGAGCGAGACCGATGGCCAGAATCGAGATCGGAATCGCGGCTTCCATCACCTGGCCGACCTTCAGCCCGGAGTAGGCCGAGGCCACGGTGAAGATGATGCAGAGGAAGAAACCCCAGAGGATCGCTCGCCAGGTCGTTTCGGGCGGCGCCTGCTCGGCGGGGACCATCGGCTGGTAGACCTCGCCCGGCGCGAGCGGGACGTAGGCATTTTCGGGAAGCGATTTCGACTCGACAGCTTCCATTCGACTCTCCCTCTTGTAGAGAAACGACTTAGTGCGGACTCGGCATTATAGAATCGGCCGATCATGAAAAAGTTGCTTGCTTTTCTCGCCGTCGCCCTCCTTGCGCCCGCCGTCTTCGCCGATGACTCCCTTGTCAAAGAGCTCGAACGCACCGAAGCGAAACTGCTGAAGGCCGTCGAAGGCCTGTCTCCCGCGCAGTGGAGCTACAAGGCCGCGCCGGACCGCTGGTCGATCGGCGAATGCGTCGAGCACATCACCGCCTCCGAGCCGTTCATCCGGGGCATGATCGTGAAGTCGCTGGAGACACCGGCCGCGGCGGACGCGAAGAAGGACGAGATGGTCCTCAAAGCCATCGTCGACCGCTCGACGAAGTTCAAAGCGCCGGAGCCGCTGATTCCGACGAACAAGTACGCGACCGCCGCCGAGGCTCTCGCCGCGTACAAAAAGGAGCGCGCGGAGACGATCGCCCTTGCGAAAAGCGCCGCGGACTTTCGCGCGCACGGCAGCAATCACTTCGCCTTCGGCCCGCTCGACAGCTACGGCTGGGTGTTGTTCCTCTCCGCACACAGCGAACGGCACACGTTGCAGGTCGAGGAAGTGAAGACCGCCGAGGGCTATCCGAAATAGCCGTGTAGTGTGGGCCTCCGGCCTACCCTTGGGTGGGCGGGAAACCCAAGGTAGGCCGGAGGCCCACACTACACGAGGATCTGGTCGATCGTCCGGTAGCTCACCGCGTGGTACGTCGGCCGCGCCTTCTCGTAAATCCGCTTCGCCCGTTCCATTCCTTCCGGCGACTCGGCGAGCTTCTGGTACAGCGGCTTGAGGAACTTGCGCCGTCCCTGGCGCAGGAGGAACTTCTCCAGCGCGTCGTAGGCCGGCTCGTACTTTTTGTCGATCGCGTTGAGCAGCCACTCGTGCAGGATCTCCGAGTTCCCGCTCTCGGTGAACTTGAACGCCGCGTCGAGCTCCGCCATCTGCTCGCGGCTGAGCGTCTTCGGCAGATGCCGCAGGAAGTGAATCCATTCGTGAGTGGACCACTTCTTCGTCGCCAGACTCGACGCCGCGGTCCCGTTCTCGAAGGCCTTGACCTGCTCTTCGACTTTCGTGAACGCATCTGACTTGACCTTCGGCGCGTTCGCGGGGATCCCCGGTCCGTTGATCCACTGCTCGATCTGGACATTGATCCACTGCTGGACCTCGGGGAACGCCGCCTGCAGCTCGGCGAGGAACTCCGCGGTGGTCATCGACTGGAAGGCGTGGCGATCGAAGTAATCGCGCAGGAACTTGTCCCACTTCTCGCGGCCCACCGTTTCCTCGAGCAGGCGCAGGAGGAAGTAGCCCTTCTCGTACGGCAGCTTCGTCGCCGCTTCGTCCGGATCGCGGCCGGTGAGATCGAGGAAGAGATGCGTGTCGCGCGGCTGCAATTCGGCGACCGTGGCTTCGAGGTCCTGATGTCCGAGCAGGGCGAGCATTTCCGAGTAATCGCGGCCCGCCACCGCTTCCATGATCCGGCGCTCGAAGTAGACGGTGAATCCCTCGTTGAGCCAGAAGTCGTTCCACGTCGCGTTCGTGACGAGATTCCCCGACCACGAATGCGCGAGCTCGTGGGCGACGAGATTCACCAGCGAGCGATCGCCGGCGAGGATGGTCGGCGTGGCGAACGTCAGCCGCGGATTCTCCATCCCGCCGAACGGGAAGCTGGGCGGCAACACCAGCACGTCGTACTGGCCCCACCGATACGGCCCGTAAATCGCCTCAGCCGCATCGATCATCTGCTGCGTATCCGCGAGCTCGTACGCCGACGCCTCGATCATTGGCTTCTCCGCCCACACGCCGCAGTTGCGGCCTAAGGGACGGAACGCGAGATCGCCAACCGCGAGCGCGAGCAGATACGACGGAATGGGCTGCGGCATGCGGAACCGGTAGACGCCGTCCGCGCTCACGTCCGGCGAATTCTCCGCGCTCATGATGGCCATGAGCCCCTTCGGCACGTGAATCGTCGCTTCGTAGGTCATGCGCACGCCCGGCGAGTCCTGACACGGAACCCAGGTGCGCGCGAGGATGGCCTGCGACTGGGTGAAGAGAAACGGATGCTTGCCGCCGGCTGTCTGCGCGGGCGTCAGCCACTGCACGGCAGCGGCGTCGGGCGCGGAGGTGTACTGGATCGACACCGTCTTCGTGTCCTGCTCGAGGTCGATGCTCAGCGGGCGGCCGAGGTGCGGTTGGGGCTCGCCGACGCGGAAGAAGGCCGGCTTGCCGGCATCGAGGGTGACCTTGTCGATGGTCAGACCGTTCGTGTCGAGCACGAGCTCGCGTGCGGCCGCGCTTTTCTCAATCGTGAGCGTGGCCACGCCGGCGAGCTGCTTGCGGTCGAAATCGACGTTCAGATCGAGTGCGAGATGTTTGACGACGGCCTCATCGGGCCGTGCGAACGAATGGATGTCTCTCATGGCCGCGGTAGCATATGCGACGCATGCCTTGCGATCACGCCGGCGGTCCGGAGCTAATCGAGATGGCGGAAAAACACCTCCGCGAAAACGGTGTGCCCGTTGATCGCTGGCCGGGTCTCCGCTTCCGCTGGGCCGAGAACCTTACCGACAGCATGTGGGCCTCGGTCGTCGTCGAAGTCGAGCGCCGCGGCGAGCAATGGATCATCACCAGGCTCGACCGTAACAGCGACGCTTTAGCAATGGCTGAGACCGGCTTCCATTCGGTCTAGGCCTACGATTTGAATACACGGTTTTCGCTCGAAGGCCCATGCCGACCAATCCAACTCGTCGCCGGAGCGATGGCGATACGTTTGACGAGTCGCCGTCGATCCGTGTGCTGCTCGTGGACGACGACGATCACTTCCGTCACTGGCTCACGCACCTGATGCGACGCCTCGGGTTCGCCGTCGAAACGGCCATCGACGGCGCCGACGCGATGACCAAGTTGCACTCCCGGCCCTTCGACGTCCTGATTTCCGACTTCGAGATGCCGCGCATGAACGGGCTCGAGCTCATTCGCGAGATCCGCGCGACCCCCGCGCTCTACAGCCAGTACGCGGTGATGCTGACTTCGCACGATGACGTGCGGTCGAAGGTCGACGCGCTCACCGCCGGGTACGACGACTTTCTGACGAAGAGCTGCACCGAGGTCGAAGTTGCCGCGAAAGTCGTGGCCGCGCGACGCATGCTTTCGCGTCACCAACTGCTCTCCGTCTCCGTCCGCGAGTGGCAGGCCTTGGCCATGCGCGACGAGCTGACAGGCGTCGCGGTACGGCGGACGTTTTTCGATGAAGCGGAGCGGTTGCTCGCCGAGAAGCGCTCCATCGGCGTGGCCATCATCGATCTCGACTCCTTCAAACCGATCAACGACACCTTCGGTCATCTCACCGGCGATCGCATCCTCCGCGACATCGGCGCGCTGTTCATCCGCAGAACGCGGGCGCACGATCTGATCGCGCGCTACGGCGGCGACGAATTCGTTCTGCTCGTCACTGATCTTCCGATCGAGGACCTCACCGGCGCGGCTGCGCGCCTCACCGACGAGATCGCGGCGGTGCAATGGGCCGTCACTGACACCACCATTCAGGTCACGGCCACGTTCGGCGTCGCGCATTCGTCGCTGCTGCCGAATGCGACAGTCGAGCAGTTGCTCGAAGCCGCGGATCGCGATCTGTACGCGAAGAAGTGGGTGCGCAAGAATCCCGAGGCACCCGCCCATCTCTACGAATACTCGGGACAGAAGACCGGCGCCGACGTCGTCCCCCTTCCCGTCGAATCGGAACACTCTGGTTCATCTGTTGCACCGAGGCCAGCCGTGGAGGATTAGGCGATGAAGAATTTCGTTCGAATGCTGGCCCTGGCGCTCGCACTCACCGGACTCGCGGCGTGCGATTCACCGAAAGAAAACGCGACCGAGGAAAAGATCGAAGATGCGGGCGAAGCCGCCGGCAAGTCCGAGGATGCCGCCGAAGCGAACGCGGAAGCCGTGACCGACAGCGGCGCGACCGATACGACCGGAACCACCGGAACCACGGGCACGACGACGACGCAGACCGAGACCTCGACGACGACGGTTACGACTACGACCTAGCAGCGGTCACGCTCATTTCCGGGTCATCATCTCCTCCCCGAACTTCACCGCGTCCGCTTTGTCCGCGCTCGTGAAGACGAATCGGAGGACCGAGCCTGTCCCGGGAATGAGCTCGACCCGCGCGCTTTCCGCCTCCGTGAACGGAGTGAGCTCGCCGGAGAGCCGTCCGATCGACGCGACCAGCGTCGTTCCGCGCTGCTCGACGGTGAGCGTTCCGTACGTCGCACCTTCGTACCGGCCGGTGTACGCGCTGAGCGGATGCCCGAGCATCCACTTCCGCGCCGCGAGCTTTTCAACCTCGGCGACCGTGTTCGCTTTCACCGTGTCGAAACGCGCGCGGAGCTCCGCGAGCTTCTCCGTGTAGGTCTTGTCGACGTCCGGAACGTTCAGCAACCGGTCATACGCGTATGCGGACACGAGCTCGAGCGGCGAGTGCGACAGCCCCGCATTCGTCATCGCGCCGACGGCCATCTTCTTCCCGGGCAGGAACGAGTACACGGAGCGCCAGCCTTCGAACCCACCGCCGTGGTAGATCGCCTTCTCGCCGTGAAGATCCGACTGGTACCAGCCGAATCCGTATCCGGTGCCGTCGAAAATGAAGCTGTCGCGCTTCGCCGGCGTCTGCTCCTTGTGCGTCTCCGCGAACGCGGCCGCGGGGATGACCTGCCGCGATCCGATGCGGCCCTGCGTGAGATTGGCATTCAGGAACTTCGCGACGTCGGCGGGCGTCGTCGCGATTCCTCCCGCGGCGTGCATCATCGAGTCGTCCTTCCAGCCGTACTCCTGAATGGCCATGGCCCCCGTTCCGCTCATGTCGTACGGCGTCGCGATCCGCTGTTTGCGCGCGGCGGACATGTAAGCAGTCGTGCGAGTCATGCCCAGCGGCTTGAAAACGCGCGACGCGAGCGCGTCCTGCCACTTCTGACCGGTGAGGCGTTCGACGACCAGGCTGGCCACGACGTAGCCAAGGTTGTCGTAGCGGAAGTCTTCGTTGCGCGGCGTGCTCAGGCCGAGAATCCGCACCAGCTCCTGCGGCGTGTGATCGCCGGTGAACGCCGTGCGGTAGACGATCGCATTGTTCTGGATGTTCGAGGTGTGCGACAGCAACCGCCGCAGCGTCACCCGCGACGCATCGATCTCCGGCGGGAATCGCAATTCGGGAAGATAGGTCGTCACCGGCACGTCGAGATCGAGCACCCCCTCCTCGGCTAGCACCGTGCAGAGCAGCGCCGTGTACGCCTTCGTGTTCGAGCCGTTGTAGTAGATCGTGTCCGCGTCCGATGGCCGTTTCGTCGCGAGGTCCGCGTAGCCGTAGCCGCGCGCGTAAGTCTTTCCATCGTGAACGATCGACAGGCCGATGCTCGGGATCTCCGGAAGCGTCTGCAGCGTCTTGCCGACGAACCGGTCGATGTCCCGCATCTGGGCATCGGTCCCAGGCAGCGGTGACGAACTGCACGAGATGAGAAACGTGAGGGCGAGGATCAGGAAGGAAACGCGAACCGCGGCGAATGGGTGCATGCCGCCTCAGACGTCTCTTGGCGGCGATCGTTAGAACGTCATGCCCAGCGTGACGCCGACGTTCTTCCGCTCGACGAGCAGCACCGTCACTGACGCCTTGCGATGCGCATACGTGGCCGACAGATGCGTGTGCACGCCGTCGTTCATCAGCATCGCCGACACGCCTGGTAACACGCTCACGTTCACGCCGAACGGATAGATCAGCCGCCGTTCATAGCCGCTGTAGCTCACGCCCGCGTACGGTCCGATGCGGCCGAGACCTTTGCTGACCGTGACGAAGTAAGCCTGCCCGGACGGTGTACCGATGCGATCGGAGCTCGTGCCGAAAACGACAGCCGGCCGCGTTTTCGTTTCGCCGAGGGCTCGCCAGTTCGCGACGAGGCCGACTTCGTTCGCCTCCGCGTTCCACTCGACGCCGGCTTTCAGATCCTTCGTCAGACGATGGGTGATCACCGTGCGATGTGTGGCCCGATCGATCACCCCTTCGATGAAACGATGCGACAGCTCCCAGCGATGCTTGTCCGAAGCGGTTCCCCGAACCGCGATCCCTTCGCCGGGTCAGCCGGGTCAACTGGGGACGAGCGACGGCTGACTCTTCTCGATGACCGCGCCTTCCGCGGCCAGCTCCAGCAGCGCGTCGTAGAGCTGGGCGAAACGCTCGGGATCGGAGAGGAACTCGGTGCGGCAATCCTCGAAGCGGAACTTGTACGTCTTCCCGCCATGTTCGACGGTCACCGCCGCCTCCCCCTTCGCCACGATGCACTCCTCGGGAGTGTGAATCGCGGCGAGAACGAAGAAGACCGCGGCGAAGGTCAACGGCGAATGGCCTTTTCGATCTCGGCGAGCATCGCCGCGCGATCGGCTTCCCCGCCGTACCGCTTCACGATGCGTCCGTCGCGGCCGACCAGGACCAGCGACGGCAGCGCGTTGACTTTGTACGCGCTCCAGACCGCGGGCGTGGATTGCACGATCGGATACGTCACCTTCGCGGCCTTGGTCGCTTTCACGACGAGCGGCAACCGATCGTCGACAGTGACACCGACGACGGCGAATCCGCGATCCGCGTACTTCGCGTGGAGGGCCTGCAACTCAGGCAGCGCCTTCACGCAGGGCGGGCAGAACGTGCCCCAGAAATCGAGCAGCACGACCTGTCCGCGAAAGTCCTCGAGCGAGACCTGCCGTCCATCCAGTGCCTTCAGCGTGAATCCCGGCGCGGGCTTCCCTTCATCGGTGATCAGGAACTCGTCGGGGTTCTTCAGGAACTCGACTTTGCACTCCAGGCTGCAGAAGGCGTAGTCCTTCCCCTTGTACTTCGCGCGGGCCTTGACCGGCTCGAAGCCGGAGCCTTCCCGCGGTCCGCACACGGCGCAGACGGCCTGGTCTTCGGCCATCGCGGCAAAGGCGACGAGGGCAATCAGAGCGAGGATGATCAAGCGTCGGGTCATGCTCCGAGCGTAACGTGGCGCGTGTGGAAACGCTTCCAGCCCGAACGCGGCGACGTCACATCTCGGTCTTCAGCATGACCTGCACGCGCTCCACAACGTCCGGCAGGCGGAACGGTTTGCCCATGAAACTGTCCGCGCCCGCTTCCATCGCCGCCGGCTTCTGACTGGCATCGGCGGAGATGACCAGGATCGCCACCGGGTGCGCTTCCCGAATCGCCTTCAGTCGTCCCAGCACCTCGATACCGCTCATCTCGGGCATCTGCAGATCGAGCAGGATCAGGTCATAGTCGTGCTGCAGGTGCAGCGCCGCAACCTCGGTCGATTCCAGAGTCGCCGTCACCGCGCCATACCCGGCGCGTCGCAGCGTGTGCTCGAGCAGACGAACATTCGATTTCTGATCGTCGACGATCAGGATTCGCGGACCGGGAGCTTCATTAGACATCGTGGCTCTCTTCGGCGAATGCCAGCGCGACGTTCAGCGTGTGCATGAATTCACTCACCTTGATGGGCTTGGTCAGATAGCGGAAGAAGCCCGCGTCGAGCCCGCGCTCGATGTCCCGAGGCATGGCGTTGGCGCTCAGGGCGATGACCGGAATGTGCGCCGTGGTGATGTCGTCGCGGAGAATTTTCAATGCCTCGAGACCGCCGATGCCCGGCAGGTTGATGTCCATGAGGATCACGTCGGGCAGACAGCTCTTCGCCAGATCGACGCCGAGGTTACCGTCCATTGCGCTCAGCAGGCGGATGTCGTTGCGGCGACCGATGAGCCTCTCCACGAGTTGCAGGTTGGCGGGATTGTCTTCGACATAAAGAAGGGTGCGCATGCCCTCGAGAGCCACGGTGCCTGATTCGGCGATCGTGACCGGATCGATTTCCGCGGGAAGAACGAGGGGCGAGGTCGATGGCAGCTCGACCCAGAAAATGCTTCCTGTGCCGACCATGCTCTCCACGCCGATGACGCCGTCCATCAGTTCGACCAGCCGCTTGCTGACCACGAGGCCGATGCCCGTCCCTTCCTCGCCTTTGGCCTCCTGGCCCAGACGATTGAACGGCTGAAAGAGCTGCATCAGTTTCTCAGGCGGTAACCCTGCTCCGGTGTCCTTGACCGTAATCCGAACGCGACCCGAAATCGAGTTTGCCGAGCAATCGACGGTGACCGATCCACCGATCGAGTTGTATTTGATGGCGTTGGACAGCAGGTTGATCACGACCTGTTTGATGCGGGTGCGGTCGGCATTGACACAATACGCGGCGTCGCTGCGCGGAAAGCCCATGCGGATGCCGCGGCGCTGCGCGAGCGGCTCGATCATGGAGTGGCACTCCAGAAGCAGCTCATTGAGCGAGACCGGCTCGACCGACATGGAAAGCTTTCCCGACTCGATTGTGGCCAGGTCGAGAATCTCGTTGATCAGCTCCAGCAGATACCAGCCGGCATTGAGGATCTGGATGATGCTCTCGCCTTGAGCAGGCGTCGGCGGCGGAGTGTCGGATTCCATCAACTGGGCAAAGCCGAGGATGGCATTGAGTGGCGAGCGGAGCTCGTGACTCATGCTGGAGAGGAAATCGGACTTGGCGAGATTCGCCTTCTCCGCGGCAGCCGTCGCATTCGTCAGAATTGCTTCGACCTTGTTGCGCTCGGTCAGATCACGAGTGAGCTTGGCGAAGCCGCGCAGGTCGCCGGCCTGATCGCGAATGGCAGTAAAGACGATGTTCGCCCAGAACGTCGAGCCATCCTTGCGGATGCGCCAGCCTTCATCTTCGTGCCGGCCCTCTGCAGCCTTGTCGAGGTCGTGTTGCGGTTTGCGGGCGGCAACATCCGCGGGCGGATAGAAAACAGCGAAGTGCCGCCCTACGATCTCTTCAGACGTGAATCCCTTGATGCGCTGGGCGCCGGTATTCCAACTGACGACGTGTCCATCCGGATCGAGCATGACGATGGCGTAATCGGAAACGCTTTCGACCATCAGCCGGAAGCTCTCCTCGGTCCAGCGCAGTTTTTCCTCGACATGTTTCCGGGCGCTGTTGTCGGTGCCGATCAGCAGATAGCCGATCACGGCCTCGCTGTCGTCGCGCAGCGCGGTAACAGAGACGATTGCCGGAAAGCGCGTCCCGTCTTTGCGGATGTAGGTCAGCTCGTAAATGTCTTCGATGCCGCGTGAAGCCTTGAAGGCCAGCGCTTCGAAACCGGGAGTGATCTGCGTTCCGAGCTCGACGCTCAGCGCCGCGGCGCGGGCGATGACTTCGAGCGGATCGGAGATGTCCGCGGGTGTGATCTGATCGATGACTTCCGACGCGGAGTAGCCGAGCATGCGCTCCGCACCGACGTTGAACAGCTGGATCACGCCTTTCTCGTCAGTGGCGATACTGGAGAAGTTCGCGCTGTTGAGAATGGCGTTCTGAAGCGCGCCGGTCTTGAGGAGCGCTTTCTTGCGCCGTACTTCAATGACCGCGATCGCTCTCGCAGCCCGCGAGGATTTCTCGCTGGGCCGCCTCGATGGTGTCGCTCGCAGCCGTCCGTGTGCAGTCATCGTTCTCTTCTTTCCGTCCTGTCGCGCGCAGCAACATCACCGGGAACGACGACGCGTACATCAGATTGTGGGGCTTGGTTCGGCCTCTTCAACTGCACGATGTACGCCGCATTGTGAATGTGGCAGTGAAGCGGCAAGGACAATGATCAAAACATCGTCAATCCGCGCATTTCCCCCATTCAATCGAGGAGAAACTCATGAAAGCCGTCCTGTCGAGCCGCTCTAATCTCACCTCCTCCAAAGCGCCGACCGGGATCACCGGGCTGGATGAAATTACCGGTGGAGGCCTTCCTCGGGGCCGCACGACGCTGCTCGTCGGAGGATCGGGATCGGGCAAAACGATCCTCGGCACTGCAGTTTCTCGTTCACGGCGCGAAAGAGTGCGATGAGGCCGGCATCTTTGTCGCGTTCGAAGAGACGCCGTCGCGAATCGTCGTCGAACGCTGAAACGTTTCGGATGGGATCTCGAGGACCTGCAGAAAAAGAACCTGTACTTCATGGACGCGCAGCCCGCGCCCGATCTCGTACAGTCCGGAACGTTCGATCTCAGCGGTATGCTCGCCGCACTGGGCGCGAAGGTCGAAGAAATCGGCGCCACACGCATCGTCTTCGATGCTTTGGACATCATGCTGGCGCTGCTGGTCGATCCGACCGCGCAGAGACGCGAGATTTACCGGCTCCATGCCTGGCTGCTGCAGCACGAGCTCACGGGCATCATCACCTTGAAGGCCGACAGCGACGAGACCGGCTCCGTCAAACAGCCGTTCGGCTTCATGCAGTTCATGGTCGATTGCGCGGTCATCCTCAATCACACCGTCGTGCTCGGCGTGTCCCAGCGCAACCTGCGCGTCCAGAAATACCGCGGCTCGAGCTTCGATGAAAACGAGTCGCCGTTCCTGATCGGCAAAGGCGGATTCGAAGTCGCCGTAACCCGAACCCTCGGCCGCGGCGACGCCGAAGTGACGAACGAGCGCGTATCGAGCGGCGTCGCGCGCTTGGACACCATGCTCGGTGGCGGCTATTACCGCGGTGCTAGTGTGCTCATCACCGGCTTTCCCGGAACTGCGAAAACAACGCTGAGCGGTGCTTTCGCGGAGGCTGCCTGCGCGCGCGGCGAGCGGACGATGTTCGTCAGCTTCGATTCCGATTCCAACGAAGTAATCCGCAACCTCGGCTCGGTAGGCATCCAGCTCAATCGCTTCGTCGAGGACGGGACGCTGCACATGGTTTCCGCCCGCACAATCACCGGAAGCGCGGAAACCTACCTCGTGCGCATCAAGACCCTCGCAAAAGCGCATCGCGCGCGTTGCCTGGTCGTCGATCCGGTTTCGACACTATCGAAATCCGGCAATGAACTGACGGCACACAGTGTCGCGGAACGGCTCATCGACTGGTCCAAGGCCGAAGGAATCACTCTTGTCTGTACAAGCCTGCTCGATGAGATGTCCAGTCAGTCCGAAGCCGGCTCGCCTCTGCAGATTTCGACACTGGCCGACACCTGGATTCATCTCAATTACCTGGTACAGGCCGGTGAGCGCAATCGCGGCATGTCCATCATCAAGTCCCGCGGAACGGCGCACTCCAATCAGGTGCGCGAGCTGATTCTCAGCGACGCCGGAATTACAGTCACAGACGCGTACACGGCCGGCGGCGAAGTGCTCATGGGCACAATGCGCTGGGAAAAGGAAAGCGCCGAGCGTCATGCCTGCGAAATCGCGACGGTCGAGGCAAAGCTAAGAAGCGTGAAGCTGGAAGCCGAGGAGGCAGAGCTCGAAGCGCGGGTGAAGTCGCTGCAGGTCGAACTGGCGGCCAAGCTCACGGAGAAAGCGGTCCTGGCGCGAAGTGCTGAGGTTCACGAGCAGGAGTTGCTGCTGGGACGCGACAGAATGCGCGAGTTGCGCGGCAGCGACGTCACGTCAGAGGCTCTGAGTGTGTCGCGATGATCCCAGAGATCTTCACGTTCCGGCTGTACGTCTCCGGTGATGCGCCGAATTCATTGCAGGCCATCGCCAACCTGACCCAGCTCTGCGAGACGCATCTTCCCGATCGTCATCTGATCGAGATCGTCGACGTGCTGCTCGATCCGAAGCGCGCGCTGACTGAAGCGATTTACATGACGCCGACGCTGGTCACCGACTCGCCCTATCCCGGCCATCGCATCGTCGGCACGCTCAGCAACACCGAGCCGATCCTGCAGATCCTCGGCCTCGGCGCCGCACAACGGCGTGTCTTCCCGGGCCTCAAAGACCGGGATTCCGCGCCGCAATTGCGGACGGTCAGCGAGACGTAGCGAAGAGCGGTCGTGTCATGAACGGCAGGATGGCGATCTTGAGATTCAGCCCGATCACGCTGAAGAGATCCGCCGCAGGGACGACGAGAGGCCTCCGGCGGGCCGGCCCGTGGCCGGCCCGCCTATAGCTTGTCCGGCCGTCTCTCCGCTTCTCCCTCAGCCCTCAGAGAAGTACCCGTTGGGTGGCAATCGGGAGAATCGGGTTCAGGCGGCGCGATACTGAGAAGAAGGGTTCGTCCCGCTACGAATTCCGCCCGTGTTCGGATCGACGAATCCCTCCGGACTTTCGAGCGGGACGAAGTGCTTTGGCCCGAAACGCATTCTCAGATGCTGTCGGAGCACGACTCGACTATAGGCCTTGCGCGCGGCCAAAGCCAACCCGAAGGGAGGGTGTGATGAGCGAGTTCGAGTTTGGGGCGTTGGTGGGACTGGATTGGGGTGACACATCGCACGAGGTGGCTCTTTGGGACGAGCAACAGCAGACGTGCACGAAAGAGCGCATCGAGCACACGCCTGCGGCTCTGCGCGCATGGATCGAAGCGCTGCAGGTGCGCTTCGGCGGGGCACCGATCGCCGTGGCCATCGAGCAGTCCCGCGGCGCGGTCTTCGACGCGCTCAGCGGCTATCCGTTCGTCACGTTGTATCCGATCAACCCACGCAGTGCAGCCCGGTATCGTGAGGCGTTTCATCCGAGCCTTTCGAAAGACGATCCGACCGACGCGGCGTCCTTGCTCGACCTGCTTCGTAAGCACCGCAACGAGCTGCGCCCGTTCATCGCCGACGACGCTTCTACGCGTCTGCTGCGGCTTCTGACCGAGGATCGGCGGGAGCTCGTCGATCAGAGGACGCAACACGTCCAACGCATGACCGATCGGCTCAAGACGTACTACCCGCAGGCGCTCCGGTGGGCCGGCGCGTTGATTACGGCGCAGGCCTGTGACTACCTCGAACGCTGGCCGACGCTCGAGGCCATCCAAAGGGCTCGGCCGTCCGCGATAAGGAGGTTCTATGAGCGTTATCATCACGCGGCCGCGTGGATCGACCAGAAGCTCGCCGAGATCCGTTCAGAGGTCGCGTTCCACGACGATCAGGTCACCACTGACGCTGCCGTGCTGCTGATCGGAAGCGAGGTTGCGCAGATCCGGGCTCTCAACGCGAGCATCGCCACGTACGACCAGAAGATCTCGGCGGCGTTCGCCGCCCACCAGGACGCGTCGATCTTCGCGAGCTTCCCTGGCGCCGGCCAACAGCTCGCGCCGCGGCTCGCCGCCGCCTTCGGGACCGATCGCAAGCGCTTCGGCAGCGCCGTCAACGTCGCCACCCGAAGCGGCATCGCCCCGGTTCTCCGCCGGAGCGGCAAAACGGCGGTCGTACACATGCGCTGGGCTTGTCCGAAGTTCCTGCGTCAGACGTTCCATGAGTACGCCCGCGTGTCGATCGGTCAGTCCCTATGGGCTCGAGCCTTCTACAAGCAGCAACGCGCGCGCGGACACAGCCACCACGAGGCTATCCGCACGCTCGCTTACCGCTGGATCCGCGTCCTTTACGCCTGCTGGAACAATCGCACCGTCTACGACGAAGCTCTCTATCTGCGGCAGCTCGCCACCCGAGGCTCAACCCTCGCCACAGCTGCTCCCTGACTTGACAGGAAGGCTCAGATGTCCGGAGGCCTCTCGTCGCTGAGCTGCGCGATCATCGCGCGCGCGCTCCACGACTTCCACGGTCGTCAGCGGAATCGCTCTGTGTCCGCGCGACGTCTCGCGCGATTGCCACGCCGCCTCCTGCCCCATCGTCGCCATCAGCGTGAGGCAACGAACCTCCGGTGCGAGTGGTTCGTCCCCTGCGGCCGCTCGTGCGAACGCTCGCGACTCCTGATCAAGATCGTCATACGGAACGGTCCTGAAAAACCGCACCAGCGCACATGCCGGCTTACCGGAGTCGTCAACCAACTCGTCGTAGAAAAAGTGAACGACGCGCTCCGCCGCCTCGGACACAGTCGCCGGAGGCGCGTCGTCGAACAGACCACGAACGCGCGTCCGGCAATCCATCATGTCGGTGAAACCGAACGTGCGGAGGCGATAGGGCATCGCGGCAAAGTTAGCACGCCGCCAACCTGCGTCACTCGATGTACGCGAACCCGATCCGCAGCGCTCCCCGGCTGTACCGCCTCATCCACGACGCCGAGGCCTCGTACGAAGT
Organism: uncultured Acidobacteriota bacterium; assembly: GCA_963822445.1. Classification (GTDB taxonomy): domain Bacteria; phylum Acidobacteriota; class Thermoanaerobaculia; order Gp7-AA8; family Gp7-AA8; genus QHVT01. The sequence continues at coordinate 46,163 of CAWGHO010000002.1, forward strand.
GTCAGTGATGTCAGAGAACCTCTCGCGGTCCCGCCCGTCGGCCTGGCGCAACACCACGCCGCCCTTCAGCTCGACGTACGAGCCGCGGATCTTTCTCGTGTATCCGCCCTGGATCAGCTCGAAGGAAGGCTCCCAGCGCAGGTCGCCGGAAAGGTTGTCCGGATTCTGCCGCGAGTGAACGCGCGCCCATCCCGCCACGAGCTCCGTCGAAAACGAGCTCGCGTCGGAGATCTGCCAATGCCGCTCGGCAGACACGTCGAGTCCGTGGGCGGTGGAGTGGCGGGCGATGGTCGTGAATGGCTGGCCGGGGCGGCCGGTGAAGGACGTCTGCTCGCCCATCCAGACGAACGGCTCGACCTTCACGAACGTCCCTCGCATCGGCGTGTACGGCTCGTTGGTCGTGTCGAACGTCCAGGACGCGGACAGCATCCGTTCGGTATGAAGATCGCGCAAAGGTGTGCCGCCGATGCGGACCGTGCCTTTGACGAAGGTCGTGTCCTCGATTTCGAGCCGCAGCGTCTGATTGGCCGTCACCGGCAGGCCTACGACGACCTCCGGCGAGAACGTCTTCTCTTCCAGCGAATCGACCGGGCTGCGCACGATCACCGTCGCGAAAACCGGCGTGCCCACGATCTGGTGACGGGTGTAGCCGAGCTCCCACGCGGAGTAGTTCTTGCGAAACGGATGGCGATTGCGAAGCACGGTCATGCCGAAGTGGGCCAGGCCGCCGTCGCCGAACAGCCACCGCACACCAGCGGCCGCATGCTTCCAGTCCGAGGTGGGATCGGGGAACTCGTAGTCGAGCATGTCCACCGGCTGGTTTACCTGGCCGAAACGGCCGTCGAGGAGAAACCAGAACCGATCGTTCTCCCGGACGCTGATGACCACGACCCGGCGTGTATCGTCCGATCCCGGCTCGAGCGCGTAGCCGGCAGTGAAGACGGAGGGCGATCGCATCAGCCGGCGCACTCCGGCCCGCACATCCTCTTCCGAGACCTCGCTTCCTTCGCGGAGCAGCGTCTCCGCGGCCAGGAACTGCGCGTCGACGCGCTGCGCGTTGCGGATCTCGACGCGCTCGATCGTGAATCGCTCCTGGGAACGGGCGGAAAGCGCACACGTGATCAAACAGACAGCAATCAGAATTCGCCGGATCATGACTCCTCCTGGCTCGTTCGGAGGCGCGTGCTATGCCAGCGCAGAGAGTCGTGCGTCAGAGAGGAACGAGCCGGTTCGGCGGCGCGACCGTCAACGAATCCATACACCTGTGTCGAGATTTGCCGACGGTCTCACAACAGCTTGTCCGGTGTAATCGGCAACTCCCGAACGCGCCGGCCCGTCGCATGGAACACCGCGTTGGCGATCGCCGCCGGAATGCCGACCATCCCCAGCTCGCCCATGCCCTTCACCCCGAGTGCATTCACGATCCGGTCGTCCTCCTCGATGAACTCCGTCTCGATCTGATGGATGTCCGCGTTGACCGGCACGTGGTAGTGCTGGAGGTTAGGATTCATGATCCGGCCGAAGCGGTGATCGATCTCCGTGGCTTCCGTCAGGGCCATGCCGATGCCCCAGACGATGCCGCCGATCTCCTGGCTGTGCGACGCCTTGGGATTGATGATCTTCCCGCACGCGGACACTTCGATCGCGCGCGTGACGCGCACGGTGCCCAGGTCGGGATCGACTTTGACCTCGATGAACTGCGCGCCGTGCGCGAGCGATGCGTAGTTCTGTCGCTCCGGCGAAGGTCGCGACTCGAATGTCTCCGTAATCTCGCCCAAACCGTTCTGCTTCATGACCTCGGCGATGACGCCGAAACGCGAGGGATCCGCTTTGAGCCGGAGACGGCCATCGAGCATCTCCACCTCCGCTCCGACAGCGCCGCTCAGCGGTGAGTTGAGGTCTTTTCTGGCGAGCGACAGCAATTTCGCGCCGATCGCCAACGCCGCTCCATGCACCGCCGAGCCGACGCTGGCCGTGGTCCACGACCCGCCTTGCGCCGGAGCGCGCGGAAACCGCGTGTCGCCGATCTCGGAGGTCACCTTTTCCGGCCGCAGGCCGAGATATTCGGCGGCGATGATCGTGATCATCGTGTACGTCCCCGGTCCGATGTCGCTGGCTGACGTCATGACGCGCGCCGTGCCATCCGCGTTCAACGTGACCCGCACCGTGGCCGGCATCATCGACGCACCCCACACACCCGTGGCCATTCCCCAGCCGACGAGCAGGCGTCCATCGCGCATGGAGCGCGGCTCGAACTTCCGGTTCTTCCAGCCGAACTTTTCCGCGCCGAGGCGGTAGCACTCGCGGAGCGCTTTGCTCGACCAGGGCTTGCCGCTTTCGGGATCGAGCTCCGCGTAGTTGATCAGCCGCAGCTCGAGCGGATCGATCTTCACCGCGTACGCCAGCTCGTCCATCGCACATTCGAGGGCGAACATCCCGCTGACCGCACCCGGCGCGCGCATCCAGGTGGGCGTGTTGAGATCCGTGGGGGCGATCTTCAGCGGCGCGTGAAGATTGGGACAGGCGTAGACCTGCCGCGTGAAGCCGGTCGTGCTGTCGTTGAAGTCCTCGAACGACGAGGTGTTGTGCACGACCTCGTGAATCATCGAGGCGAGCTTGCCGGATGCGTCCGCGCCGAGGGCTATCTTCTGAATGGTGTGGGGGCGGTAGCCATGGCCGGTGAACATCTGCGTGCGCGTGTACACGAGCTTCACAGGGCGTTTGAGCTCGCGCGCCGCCATCGCGGTGAGCGCCGGATAGTAGTTGGGCCGTAAGGAAGATCCGAACGCGCCGCCGACGAATGGGGAGACGACGGTCACGTTTTCCTGGGGGATGCCGAAGCTCGCGGCGAGGTGGTCGCGAACGCCGTAGACGTTCTGGGTCTTGTCGAAGATCGTGAGCTTCTCCCCCTCCCAGTACGCGACGGCGGCATGCGGCTCCATCGCATTGTGATGCTCGATGGGGATGCGGTATTCGCCCTCGATCTTCACGGTGGCCGCGCGCATCGCCTCTTCGGCATTCCCTCGCGACGGCGTGGCTCCGCGGCCGGGAGTGACGGGCACCTTCGCGCTGCCGCGCACGGCCTCCGTGTCCGTTGCGTGCTTTTCGGGGTTGTAGGTGAGCTTGACCAGGCGCGCCGCGTAACGGGCCTGTTCGTACGATTCGGCGACGACGAGCGCCACCGGTTGGGCATTGAAAAGGATGCGGTCGGATTGCAGCGCGCGGAACGATTTGTCCTGTTCCGGCGCCGCGCGCGGCGGCGCTTGTTCGACCGGAGGTTTCGGTCCGAACTTCGGCGTGTTGAGATGGGTAAACACGCGGACCACGCCGGACGCTCGTTCAGCAGCGCTCGTGTCGATCGATTTGATCGAGCCTTTGGCGATGCCTCCGAGCACGACGAATCCGTAAGCGATGTTCGGCGCTCGGAACTCGGCGGCGTATTTTGCTTTGCCCGTCACTTTGGCCACGCCGTCGACGCGGCTCATTTCTTTTCCGATGTATCGCGGCATCGCGTGCCTCCTCCTCAGCGGACGACAGAGAGAACGACGAGGGGCCTCCGGCGGCCGGGGCCGCGGGCCCCGGACCCCGCTGACAGGCCAAGCCTCCGCGCTACAGAGTCTTGTTTTGCACGAGTGTCGAGCAGGAGGCTTGGCCTGCCAGACGGGTCCGGGCCCGTGGGCCCGGCCGCCGGAGGCCTCCCGTCGTTCTCTCTCCGGCGGCTCATGATGAAACCCCGCTCGCACGCAGGAGCGCGCGGACGATCGCTCGTTTCGCAAGCTCGACTTTGTACGCGTTGTGCGCGAGCGGCTTCGCATCCCGCATCGCAACCTCGGCCGCACGCTGGAAGCTCTCCTGTGACGCGGGTTGTCCCGCGAGAGCCGCTTCGGCTTCGCGGCTGCGCCACGGTTTGTGGGCGACTCCGCCGAGGACGACGCGGGCGTTGCGAATCGTTGCGCCGTCGAGATCGACCGCCGCCGCCACCGCGACGAGTGCAAATGCGTACGACGCGCGATCGCGAACCTTCAGGTAGTACGCGTTTTTTGTGAACGTCGACCTGGGCAGCTCGATGGCCACGATGAGATCGCCGTGCTCGAGGTTCGTGTCGCGCTGCGGCGTCTCGCCGGGCAGGCGATGGAACTCGTCGATGGGGATCGTGCGCTCGCGTCCATTCGCAGCGCGAATGCGGATGACCGCTTCGTGCGCATACAGCGCGTTGGCCATGTCGCCGGGATACGTGGCGACGCATGCCTCGCTCCAGCCGAAGATCGCGTGAATGCGATTGAGACCTTCGCGTGCGCCGCAGCCCGTGCCGGGATCGCGCTTGTTGCACGGCATGGCCGTGTCGTAGAAGTACTGGCAGCGCGTGCGCTGCAGGAGATTGCCGCCGTTCGTGGCCATGTTGCGCAATTGCGCGGAGGCACCGGCCACGATGGCCTGCGACACGAGCGGATAGTTGCTGCGGATGAGCGGGTGGTTGGCGGTGATGGTATTCGTCGCCAGCGCGCCGATGGAAACGCCGCCGCGTAATGGTTTGATCTCCGCGAGCTGCAACCGCGTGACGTCGACGAGTTGCGTCGGCCGCTCGACGTCCTCTTTCATCAGATCGAGGATGTTCGTTCCGCCCGCGAGGAACTTCGCCTGAGGGTTTGCGCCGACTGCCCGGGCCGCGGCGTTCGCGTCTCTGGCGCGTACGTACTCAAACGGTCTCATAGCCATCCTCCCTTCTGACGCGCGCAAGCCGCTCTTCATCGACGAACCGCCATGTGTGCTTCGTTTCCCGTCCCGAATGGACTTCCTGAATGGCGGCGACGATGCCGGGATAGGCGCCGCAGCGGCAGATGTTGCCGCTCATGCGCTCGCGGATCTGGCCGTCGGTGAGCTGCGTAGTGGTCGCGTTGACGTCTTCCGTCACGTGACTGATGTCGCCGCGCCGCGCTTCGTCGAGGAGGGCAACGGCGGAACAGATCTGGCCGGGCGTGCAGTAGCCGCACTGGAAGGCGTCGTACTTGATGAACGCCGCCTGCATCGGATGGAGCTGATCGTTCTTCGCCAGTCCTTCGACGGTCGTGACCTCTTTCCCTTCGACCGTGGCGGCGAGGGTGAGACACGACAGCACGCGGCGGCCGTCGACGATGACCGTGCACGCGCCGCACTGGCCCTGATCGCAGCCTTTCTTGGAGCCGGTGAGCTCCAGCCGTTCGCGCAGAGCGTCGAGCAGCACGACACGCGAGTCGAGCTCGAGGGTCTTCGCCGCGCCGTTGACCTTGAATGCGACTTTGACGAGGTTCTGGCCGGCGGCTCCGGTCGCGGTAACGGCATCGGACGCAGGAGCGAGTGCCGCCAGCGCTTCCTGCTGCGCGAGCAGGTCGAGCGCGAAGAGTCCGAGGCTGCCGGCGATGGTGGTACCGAGGAAGGTGCGGCGGGTGTGGCCGCCGATGTCCACCAGCTCGGGCATTTCGTCGAGCAATGCCTTCTCGTCGTCACTCAATGCGTCGTCATCGAGCTCATCGCTCATCGCATCCTCCTGCTCTGCTTCGCCCAGAAGCGCACTGCGTCCTGAATCCATCCTTCCGCTTTCGTACCGGCACCGACGCCAAACCCGTGCCGATGTCCGGGCCCCATCCTGCCTACACAAGGGCCAGTTCCACGCGAGGCCGGCGAAACGAACGGCCGAGTCGAGCGGCGGGATGAGTCGCCAGCTCCGTAGTAAGGTAGCGTTGGATCCGGCGAGCGCACACGCGTCACTGATGCGACGAACTTCTCCCGTTCTCATCCTTTTCGTTTTTCTGGCCTGTTCCACGCGGGAGCAGGCCGGAAAGCCGCCCATCGTTCTCATCTCGGTCGACACGCTCCGATCGGACCGGCTTCCAATCTACGGCCATGGCCAGGTGGCCACGCCACACATCGACGCGTTGCGGGGCGATGGCGTTTTGTACGAACGGGCCTACAGCCATGCGCCTCTCACGCTGCCGGCCCACGTCTCGATGTTTACCGGCCTGCTGCCGGCCGCCCATGGAGTGCGCAACAACATCGGCTATCAGCTCCACGGGACGAAGGTCCGAACGCTCGCCAGTGTGCTGCGCGAGAACGGCTATCGCACCGGGGCGGCGGTGTCGTCCTATGTCCTTCGCGCGGAGAGCGGGCTGGCCAATGGATTCGACGTCTACGACGACGACATCCCTTACAGCGCCACGGCAGCGACGGCTGAAAATCAACGAGCCGGATCGGAGACGGTGAAACGTGCCCAGTCGTTTCTGCAGTCGGCCGGCGCGGCGCCGGCCTTTCTCTTCTTTCACATCTATGAGCCGCACGCTCCGTACACGCCGCCCGAACCGTTCCGCAGCCGCTACTCCGATCCTTACGACGGAGAGATCGCCGCATCAGACGCCATCGTCGGGGAGTTGATCGCCACGTTGAAGACGGCCGGCCTCTACGACGAGGCCCTGATCGTCTTCACCTCCGATCATGGCGAGGCCCTCTGGGAGCACGGCGAAGAACAGCACGGGATCCTGCTGTATCGCGAAGTGCTGCAGGTGCCGATGGTGATCAAGCTCCCGGGATCGGAGCGCGCCGGCTCCACCATCGCGCAACCCTTCGCGCTCAGCGACGTCTTCCACACGGTCCTCGATGCAGCGGGCATTGTCCGGCGGAAGGGCGAGGCACCCCGCCCCATCTACGCCGAGACGTTCTATCCGCGCATCCATCTCGGCTGGAGCGAGCTCCGGTCGATGATCGACGGCCGGTATCACTACATCGAGAGCTCCAATCCCGAGCTGTACGATCTCGAGCGCGATCCGAAGGAGACTACGAATCTCGTCGCCACGGAGCGGCGGATTGCCGCGGCCATGCGCCGCGAGCTCGCCGCGATTCCCGCCGGGGATGTCGCGCTGGGCGCCATCGATCCGGAGGCGGCGAAGAAGCTCGCTGCGCTCGGTTACATCGGTACGCCGCAAAACCGGAGCGGACCGCTGCCGAATCCGCGCGAAGAGATTCACGTGTTACGCGATTTGAAGGCCGCCTTTCAGCTCGCTGCGCAGAATCGCACTGAAGAGGCGATCGCCTCGCTGCGTGCACTGTTGAAAGCCAACCCGAAGCTGACCGACGCATCCACGCGCCTCGGCGAAGTGTTGCTGGCCAGTGGACGCCCGCGCGAAGCCGTCGAAGTGTACAAGTCCGCCATGGCTAACGCGGAGAGGTTCTCGACCGATCTGGCAATGGCACTGGCCGTGGCGCAGCGCGCCGCGGGCCAGTACGAGGACGCGCTCGAGACGCTCGATCACGCCGGATCCGCGGAAGGGGCCGACTTCGCGCGGGGAGATCTCTATGCGCGCACGGACCGGCCCGAAGAGGCGATCGCCGCCTACCGCCGCGACATCGCCCGCCGTCCGCACCACCTTCAGTCCTACGCGAATCTCGCCATCGTCTACACGATCCTCGGCCGCACGACCGACGCGAACGCGACGCTGGAAGAAATGATGCGAAAGAATCCAGGCAGCGAGTCGCGCGCCGTGGCGGACCGGGTGCGGAACCCGTAGTTGGGGGAACGCAAAGTTTGCTTTTCGACGATGCGTCTGCTGGCCTAGCCTTCACTCTTCCAAGTGCTAAGTTCGCGTTTCAAGCGCCTTACCACGTTCCAAGCATCCTGCAGTTCATCTTTGCCATGCCGTACAAGCACAATGAGACAGTCACCTAAGATACTAAACTCGTGGAGCAGACCGAGGAGGATCGCAATCGTCATGAATAGACCGAGGAAAGCGGCAATAAAGGGATGATCGCTTGCGGCTCCAATGACTTTCGCGATGTCGAGGGAAAGGAAGTCGCTTTGAATGCCGCGTTCCATCGTTACCTCCCGGTGAAAGCTTTCAAAAGGTTTCCGAAGCTTTCTGTAGGAGACCAATGGAGCAATATGAACCTCGGCTCATGAATTACGAGTGTCAAGCGTTTGATAGCCAGCCACGCGTTCACATTCAGAACGTCGACTGGCAATCTCTGCGCGACATTAGGTCAACCAGTAGAACGACTTACCCTCGCTCTCGTCATTCGTGCAGGACCTTCAGCACATTGAACCTGCTGTCGCGCGACGCGAGACATGTAACGAATTGTTCATTGCTCCGAGGGCCACGCTCGACGGACCAGCTAGTGCGCAGGCGCTCGAAAGCAATGTCGGCGGGCCGTTTGCCGCGCCCGGCGCTGAAGCGCCTCGTTCGGGGTGAATGGGCCGGCACCCGCTCGCACGTGGGCCTCGCCGCAGCTCAGGCGATAGACGTTAGACGGACAAACCAACTCCGCTCAGCGCACGGTCTCCATGAAGCTCCGCGTACTAGCGCGTCGCTAAGATCTGCGAGCATTCCGATGGGCGGCGGGCGCTTTCGATCCCCAGCCGACAGAATCCGGGGAACGGTCTGGCTCGCCGAATGACCGGCTCATTGGCATGGCTGAGAGCGAAACTGCCCACAGCGTGCGAATCGCGTTAGAGGCGAGTCGAGCTGAATTTCATCAACTTCTGGATGCAATCGCTTGGGAGGCCTGGTCCCGTCCCAGCAAGAATCGTAGCTGGACAAACGGTCAACTCTTGTTCCACATCGCTCACGGCTTCTTTCTCGTTGTGCCGCTCATCGTAGTCATGTGTGTCTTCGCCGCCTTGCCGTCTGGTGCCTGCAAGGTATTCGCAGTTTGCTCGTCGCACCGAACAGTGGGTTGGCGCGCCGTCTAACGTCTATCGCCTGAGCTGCGGCGAGGCCTCGCGTGCGAGCGGATGCGCGGCGCGGCGGGTGCGGCAAACGGCCCGCCGACAGCGCCTGGCAGTAGTTAGGCGCACCGCACTGGAATTAATCGATCCGCCAGCAATAGATCGTATCGTCAAACTCGCCAACTTGAGCGTCAGGCACCCAATCTCCCATCGGAAATCGACGTGAAACGACACGGGCACCCGGCCGCAGCTCACGGCGTAGCCGTTCCCGCAGTGTCATGTTTATGTGGCCCAACAAGTACATCGTCACAACGGTAGCCTCGGACAGGCTCACGTCGAGAATATCGGCGCGCAGAAATTTCACGAGATGTGAAACATTCGCTTCCTCGGCAGCGCGCTTTCCGGTTTCGACATTTTCAGGATTCAGGTCGACACCTATACCGTGACAGCCATACAGACAGGCTGCGGCAACCACAATGCGACCATCACCCGACCCAAGATCCATGACGGTGTCGGCACGGTGAACGCCAGCCAGCCCCAACATCGTTTCGACGACTCTGGTCGGTGTTTCTGCATACGGTGCGTCCAGGCAGAAACCATAACCGGGGAAAGGATGGACGGGCATGTCGAAAGGAGCGTCATCCTTGACGATGGCGAGAAGCTCTGGGTGATTCAGTGAGCCGTTTTCGCCGAGAAGGTTTTGCCACTCCTTCTCAACCATGGCGGGCTCAGGGTGATACCAGCAATTGGGGTGACTGTAGGCTCGTAAACTCAGAATGCGGTCATCTAGAGATGTCTGCGGGTTATTCAGGTGTTCACGAATATGAAACCGTTGAGTGAAGTCGGGGCCAAAACTAAGACAGAAAAGGACGTATTCGGCCACTGCGCCGGGTGAAGTCAGTCCCCACGACAGCGCTTTCGCTACGCCAACCTGAATCCTTCGACAAAGGACCGGGTCATCGAGCCCGCCAACTCCTTCGGCCGAGACGCTGCGGCAACGGTGAACCAAAGCGGATACGAAATGATCACTGCATCCGAGACATCGGGTCCCGTGATAGCGCTCGTCAGTCACGGGTTCAGTTTATCGGCATGCGGGGCCTCGCTGAAGCTTAGGCGATAGGCGTTGGGGCGGGCCTGAAAGCCCGCCCCAACTCGCGAGGTCTAGAAGCGGAAACCGAGAGAGAAGCGATACAACCGCGGGAGCTGATAGGCGTCCGACGAGATCGGCTGACCGAAATCGGCGGCCTTCTGCCAGTGCACGCCTTCCTGGGCCTGCTCGCCGGCGAGCGGATTGAAAGCCGCGCAACGCGTGGTGGTGCCTGTCTGCAGACAGGTGGCCTGACGCCGGGTCAGGACGGTCTTGCCGACGAAATCAGGATCCTCGATGCCTTGCTGATTGAACAGGTTCAGCACGTCGGCTTCGACGAAGAAGCGATAACGGCCGAACGGCATCTGGTAGTTGAGGCCGACGTCCGTGGAGCTGATGCCATCAACCCGGAACGCACCACGCTCGGAAAAGAAGTAGCCGACGTTGCTCGGAACGCTTGCGTATCCCGGATTCGTGACGCCGTTCGCCGGTCCGGTGGACGTTCCGCGCCGAACGTCGATGGTTCCGACCGCGGAGTACGACAGAGCGGAGTGATAGCGCTCCAGGATCGAGACGTTGAAGTCGCCGAAAGTCGTGGGGATGTCGATGCCCATCCAGATGTTCGCTCGATGGCGCATGTCCGCCTGCATGTGGCCGACGGGATTGTTTTCATCGAATCCGGTGTACTCCGGCCGGTCGGGGTTCGACGTCAGGACGGTCGCGCCGCCCGAGGACTCGCCCTCGACGTTGCCGCGGAGCTCGGACCAGGTGTAGTTGCCTCCAAGCGTCACCCGCTGCCACGGTCGCCAGCTCCCCTGGAGCTGAACGGCCTGATAGTCGCGGCTCAGTCCACCACGGCTGTTCTCGATCACCCCCTGATCGACGACCAGACCCGTGGGATCCTATGAGGGACTTTGCCGGTATCCAGCGTGCGCCGGAGCGCGTAGAAGTCCTGCCAGGTGCGATCGATGTAATCGAGCCGCACGAAACCGCGGTCGCCGAAGGCCAGCGAGTAACCGAGCGTGATCTCGTCCATCGACGGTGAGCTGAGCGACTGTTCGAAACGCGTGGTGTAACCCGGAATGCTGATGTCGCTCAGCAAATCAGTGTTGTTCGTGCCGCCGACCGAGTTGAACCAGTCGAAGATCTGCCGGATGACCTGCGGAATCGGGACGAGCTGGTTGAACGGCGTGCCGGGCGGATTGATCGTCGGACCGGCGTAATCGAAGAAGTAGTACGCGTAGCGGCCCGCGGGCGCGGTCAGGTCGGCAGGGCCCTGCTCGACCTTTGCCACATACCGGCCGTAGGTCGCGCTGAAACTGTGACGGCCCTCCCCGCTGGGATCGAAGGTTGCGGCCAGGCGCGGGCTGAAGGCGCTGTCGTCGACGGTCTTCACCCCGGCCTGATTCTCTCCGAATGCCTGATCGAAGCGGACACCGACATTGAATTTCCAGCGATCGCTCAGCTCCCAGCGATCGTTCAGGAAGAACGAACGCAGCCCGAAGTCCGAGGTTTTGGAGAGAGCGGGAACCGGATCCCATTCGATCCCACCGCTCGACGGGTCGATGCCGAAGCCGAGCTGCGTTTTGTCGGCCGGGTTCTGGATGATCCGCCCGTGCAGCCAGAAGTCGCTGCCCGACTGAAAGTTGTTGTCGAGGCGGAGCTGGTGGAACTCTTCGGCGCCGCCGACGATGCTGTGGTTGCCGGTGCTGCGGGTGCTGAGGAAGTAGGTCGCTTTGAGCAAGCCGCTCTTGTTGTCGTGCTGTTTCGTGCCGCAGATTGCGCCGCAGCCCGAGGGGGACCACATGCGATTGCCGCTCGCCGAGTCGCGCAGCAGCGTCCCTTCGACCAGATCGCGCGTTTCCGAACCGCGGGTCAGATCGTCATCCATGCGGCTGACCTGCGCCTCGACGAGAAAGTTGTTGGTCAGCACTCCGCTGTAGCTCGCACCGAACAGCGTCTTGGGCTGGTCGCGCGTGGCCAGGCTGCGCATGTCGATGACCGGTCCGAAGGTGACGATGTTGTCGCGATGGTTGTCGCTGATCAGGTACGAGACCACCACCGAGTGGTTCTGGGCGATGTGCCCGGTGAGCTTCGCCTCCCAGCGGCGATCTTCGCGAGACTCCACGTAGGGAATGTCGGTGAGTCGAAGCTGCTGCGAGGTCTGGCGGTCTTCGAAGCGCCCGGCGCCGAAGAACCACAGCCGGTCGTGAATGACGGGACCACCGAGGGTGGCCTCGTACGTTTCATTCAGCTCATCGATCGGATCGGCCTGCGCGGCGTAGTCGGTCTTGGAGGTCCAGCTGGGATTGCCGATCGAGTCGCGAATCGAGCCGGAGAACTCGTTGCCGCCCGACTTCGTCAGCGAGGACACCACGCCGCCGGTGAACCGGCCGTATTCGGCCGAAACGCCGCCGGTGAGGATGGTGGTCTCCTGAATGGCATCCTCGATGAAGAGATCGTGCGGTTGTCCGCGAAGGTTCTCGTTCACCACCACGCCGTTCACCAGGAAGAGGTTGTCGAACGACATCGCTCCGGAAATGGTGATCTGGTCGTTGACGGCGCCGTCGGTGACGCCCGGTGCGAGAAGCGTGGTCTCGCGCATGTCCCGGCCGACCGGGAGCTCGCGGATCGTCTCCACGTCGAAGTTCGTGGTGAGCTCGGTGGTCTCGACCACCGCCAAGGCCGTCGCGGTCACAGTGATGTCTTCGGACACCGCCGCGGGCGAGAGAGACGCGTCGGCACGTGCGGTCTGGGCCAGACTGACCGTCACGCGTTTGTTCACGCGCTGCATTCCCTCCAGCTCGAACGTGACGGTGTAGTTGCCCGGTGGCAGAGCCGGAAAGTGATAGCCGCCCGTCTCACCGGAGACGGCCGTTCTCGTGCCCTGCAGGGCGGGCGACGCGATCGTGACGGAGACTCCGGGAAGGGCACTGCCATCCGGCGTCGTGACCGTCCCGACCAGCGTGCCGGTGGTGAACTGAGCAAACAGTGGGACGGACGCAAGCAAAATGAGAACGAGCAAACCTGACCTGGGGACCAGCTTCATACTTCCTCCCTCTACAAGGTCGATTGTGAACGGTGGACGAGTGGACGATTCTACTCTCGGAACGGCGCGCGCTTCACCCGATCATCGATCCCCCATCCGCTGCGATCCCTCGCCATAGCGCGCGTCGTGGATCTCGATCTTCGACGACGCGTCGTCGATCCTGCGCAGATCCTCGACGGTGAGCTCGACGGTCACCGCGCCGAGGTTTTCTTCGAGGCGGTGCAGCTTCGTGGTCCCAGGAATGGGCACGATCCACGACTTCTGCGCGAGCAGCCACGCCAGTGCGACCTGCGCCGGTGTCGCGTTCTTCTCGCTTGCGATGCGCGTCACGAGGTCGACGATGGCCTGATTGGCCTTGCGGTTCTCCGGCGGAAACGCGGCACGGTGTTGCGGAAGTCGCCCGAATCGAGCGGCGTGTTCTCGTCGATCTTTCCTGTCAGAAAGCCCTTGCCGAGCGGGCTGAATGGAACGAAACCGATGCCCAGTTCCTCGAGCGTCGGGAGAATCTCCTCTTCCGGCTCGCGCCACCACAGCGAGTATTCGCTCTGCAGCGCGGTCACCGGCTGCACAACATGCGCGCGCCGGATGTTCTTCACACCCGCCTCGGAGAGACCGAAGTGTTTGACTTTGCCCTCGTCGACGAGTTGCTTCACGGTGCCCGCAACGTCTTCGATCGGGACGGTCGGATCGACGCGGTGTTGATAGACCAGATCGATCGTTTCGACGCGCAGACGCTTCAGCGATCCGTCGACAGTGTGGCGGATCGAGTCAGGACGGCTGTTCAACCCACCACAGTAGGCTTCCCGTTTTCGTCGAAATCAAACCCGGACTTCGTGGCGATCACGACCTGCCTGCGAAACGGCGCGAGCGCCCCGCCGACGAGGTCCTCATTCGTGAACGGTCCGTAGATCTGCGCGGTGTCGAAGAACGTGACGCCGCGGTCCACGGCCGCTCGAATGAGCGCAATCATCTGCTGCGTGTCCGCCGGCCGCCCGTAGCCGAAACTCATGCCCATGCAGCCGAGGCCGATGGCGGAGACTTCGAGGTTTCCGAGAGTTCGTTTCTGCATGTGCTTACCTCTCAAAACCCGCCGCAGCTTTGGCAGCTCAAATAGTCAGTTCGTGCAGAAGGCCTACTACATTGAAGCGACACTCACGACCAGCTCGATCGAACCGTTCAGCGCGGCCGGAATCGCGGCCATTCAGCTGAGCGCGACACCGTGCCCGTAACGCAGGGGGTGGCGTCTCCTGAAGACGCCACCGCGCCGCTGTCACCTCAGACGTTGCGCGATCGCCATCGACAGACCCATTCCGAGCCACCATCCCATCGGAAAACTCATACCCAGGCCGACCAGCGGGACCGGGAACCATCCGAAGAACGGAGCGATGGATACAGCGACGAAGTACGCTGAGAGCGCAACTGCTCCGTCCCGTGAAAACAACAGCGGCGTGAGAGCGGCGGCGGTGAGCGCGAGACCAGCGATCAACGCAAGGAACGGCGACACAGCGGCGCACATCGTGAAGATCTGCTCGACTTCAGGTGTGGGCTGCAGCGGATCGGGCCGCATCCAACCGGCGATTGCGAAAAGAACCGCGCCGAGGATGGCGAACGCTCTCACGTATCGCGTCAGATTCGATCGCAGCAGGAGAAAGGAGAGGGCGACCGCGAACGCCATGAGCTGCGAGGCGTCGGGCTGCGCCAGCAAAACACTTGCTGTGACCACCGCGACGACGACTCCGATCGGACGCGAAACACCCATCGCGGCGAGCCCGACGATCAAAGCCGGCAGGACTAAGGCCGCGACGTTGATGTGCAGAGGACCGACATCGAGCCATCTGTGCACGCCTTCGGTGCCTGCGGCGAACAAGGTTGCGATCAACGCCGCTGCCCCCACGATCACCGCTCCGATCGACGCGCTTCGTGGTTCCGCGTAGCGTGCAAGCACGGCGGCGAGACCGCCGCCAACCACCCAGGCCACCACGCTTCGCAACCAGGATGACGGTGCCACGCCCGCTTCGGCCATGGCCACGCAGCCAGCGGCGATCGCTGTGAGAGACGCCACAGCACAGATCACCATCGACCGTGTGGGGTCACGCATCAGCCCCTCCTCATCACCCAGTTGCAGCGTATCAGGAGAGGAGGAGGCAGGATCTGGAGCGGGCGACGAGGAGCGGGGTAGTGGTTGCGCATGGGGGATTGTTGGCTGGCGGTGCTCGTCGCCAGAGCGCCGATCGAGACGCCGCCGCGCGCCGGCTTGATCTCGGTGAGCTTCAGCCGCGTGAGATCCACCAGCGGGCACACCCAACGAGGCAAAGCTGAAGGAAGTGATGGGGTTGCGCGGCAAACGACCCATGGTGTGTTCTCTAGTGCTTCCGGGGTTGACTCGGCGGCCCGTACGTCGAGGTTCCGCTAGTGGTCAGCGACGGCTTCTCAGGAGCCGTTGTCGTGAGCGGCTGGGTTGCTTCGCGATGGACCGTCTTGGAGTTCGCGCACTGCCGCCACGAGACCACGATCGCGAACAGGATAAAGGCGAGCGCAAACGCGTGATGCCGCTTCATGCTGCGCCTACCCTGACCGCGGCCAGAGGACGATCGTCCCGCAAACCACTCCGGCGATGTGAGCGCCCAGCCACCAGGCGAGATCGGCCCAGCGATCACAGATTTCCTTTCTGTAGTTGTCGAGATCGGGCGTCAGGTCATCGATCTCATTCAGCACGCCCTCGGCCGTGAGGGCGTAAGCCGCGGCGACCAGATAAAAGAAAGAGGAAGTCAACACCATCCTGGTCTTCGCCTGATCCGCGCCGCCGACGAGTGAAGTCATGAGATTGGTCACTGCGGATACTTCCAGCGTGAATAGAAGCATCAGCACGCGAGGGGTGAGCAGGCGTGTGTGCAGTTTCGTCACGAGGGCAGGGACTGTCGTCATTCCGTCACCACTGTCTCGCGAAGGAAGGCCTGCACCCGTTCGAGCAGCCTCTCTTTCTCACGCTTGTCGAAGGGTAGTCCAAGGAGATTTGCCACTCGTGTGGTGAACTGATCGGGCCGACAGGGCTGTAGGGTTTCAAGGTGATCGCACAGTTGGGGGATCGCCTGTTTGAGCCGGTCGATCCGGCCGTGCTTTGAGCCGTAAACGAATGTAGCGGCGACGTCGATTGATCGCAATTTCTTGATCATCGAGGCGTAGAACAGCGGAGCAGCCACGTCCTCATAGAAAAGAAAGTCTGATCGTTTCAGCTTCCGCGCGACCTGCTTCCGATGGCCTTGGCGATCCGGCTTGAACTTCTTGGACAACATGTCCCGGGTGAAGCGGAGAATCGTTTCGATATCCTCGAGGGAGGCGCCCTCACCGGTACGCGTCGGGGTTTGTGTGCGGCGTTCGACCTCGTCGGGAGGCCGCAGTTCGCGCGATTTCCGTTCGTAGTCGTCGATCTCTTCGTTGACGACCTTTGCGAACGTTTGCACCGCCTCGAGACCGTCTCCTTCCGTATCACTGGCGAAGACCGCGTAAACGGCACGTGGAAACATGGGAACGCTGTAGATGTTGTTAACGAGCCGATTCAGGTTGGCGACGTCGATCAGCCGCTCATCATCGAACGGCCTCACTTTTTCGAGCTCGCTGCCCATGAAAATTGCGATGTGCGCCTCGCCGTTGACGATTTCGTCGATGCGAGCCTGGGGATCGGAAACTGTGTAGTGACTGACCACGCCGAACCGCTCGACCTTATTGTCATGCCATTCATGAGGTGACCCGCGCGGCGGAAAGAACACATCGGGTGTCGAGTGATGAAGAACCACGCGCGAGATGTTGCTCGTGGTCAGCTCCGCTTCGCGCACAGCGACCATGAAGATGTCTTTTTCCGATGCAGGCGTACTGGGAGGTGGCTCCTGACGGAGTCTGAAAACGAAGATGTCGTTTCGCGTCGCTACCGCAGGTCCGATGATCTTCAGCGCCTCGGACTCTACATTCTCGGCACAGTGGCCTATGGGCAGGAGCATGATCGACAGGGCGTTAGGCCGCCGCTCCTTGCGGAAGCGTTGATAAGCGGTAGGGTTGATCCCCGATGTCTCGACGTCGAACTGGCGGTGCTCCAGCTTACCTTTGGTAGAGCGCTGCCACCGCTCCGCGAGTCGATTGAAGTCCAGGCGATTCTCTGAGAACAGGTTGTTCCACATCTCCGGCGTGTACAGCACCACGTCGGTCAGAGCGCTCACTGAATTTGTTCCTCCGAAGGATGGTTTTTGTCTGCTACCCGTCTAGGAGTGACGCGTCCAGTGATTTCCCTACCCTGAGCGGCCGCTAAACCGAAGGACCAATCCCTGCAACGCGGTTTCACTCCTCTGGTGCCATGATCAATGCCTCGCGTGTCATCCGCCCGGGTAGGGAACCGCATCTCTCCGTCACTCCTACAGGAGGGAGGCGTCCATCGATGGGGGAAGTACTCGCTACGTGCGTTCTTTTTCGGAGGACGTCACCGGGAACGACGGATGGAACGACGATGCGCGGCGATCGATCTTCCGTTCTCTACGGGACAGTTCAAAGGTAACTTGAGTAGAGTGGAGGCTTGATGCAATACCGTCATGTCCGGCTCGTTCCGGTCGCCGTCATCGCCATCGTTCTCTGCGCCTGTCCCACCGTCGAAAAACCGGTCAACACCGACACGGCGGCAACGGCGACCACCGCCACTTTCGCTACCAACACACCCACCGCCGCATCCGCGCCGATTCGCATCGGCTACCAGAAGCTCTCCATCTACGCGCCGGTGTTTATCGCGCAGGACAAGGGCTTCTTCCGGGAGCAGGGGTTGACCGTCGAGCTGTCGCCGTTCACCTCGGCTAATCAGATGATGAATGCGGTCCTCGCCGGACAGCTCGAAGGTACCGGACTGTCGAACGTGCAGGTGGCGTTGTCGGTCGAGGCGAAGGACCCGGGGAAGGCGCGTTTCATTAACTTCCTGGTCTGGAATCCCGATAGCTACGCCGACTACTTCATCACCCGCAAAGGCAGCGGCATCAAGACCGTCAAGGGCGTTCAGGAGAAAACCGTTGGAATCCATCCTGGATCTGCGGTGAAGGCGTTCGCCACGGCTCTGCTGGAGAGCGAAGGGGTCGACATCAAGAAGACACCCATCATCGAGCTCGAGCCGGCCACCATGGCGGCGGCGCTGGTCGCCGGACGCATCGATGCGCTCTACTGCATGGATCCGGTGGCGACGAAGCTCGTCACGGCCAAACAGGCTGACGTGCTCGTGCATAACCCCATCGGCAAGATAGCGGGGTCGCCGGTGCCAATCTCGGGGACGTTGATCGCCTCGAGTTTCGCAAAGAGTCGCGCCAATGACGCGCGTTCCTTCGAAGCGGCCATCGAGAAAGCGATCGACTATATCCGGGATCAGGTTAATCATGCCGAGATGGCCCGGATCGTCGCCAAGTACACGGATGCCACGGCCGAAGACATCCAAAGGGAGCGCGTACCGCAATATTGGAAACGATCGGAAATCGATCGCGCACGGGTGCGAGCCCTTTCGGATCGCTTCCGTGCGCTCGGGATCATCCCTGAGGGTGTATCGGCCGATAGGATGATCATGGAATGACTGTGGCGGAAGGAGGCGACGCTCGCCTCGTCATTTCCGGTTTGTCCAAGCGCTACAGCAACCGCGGAGTCGTCTCTCCCGTCATCGACGACGTCAGCCTCTCCGTCGCGGACGGCGAGGTAGTGAGCATCTTCGGACCGAACGGCTGCGGCAAGTCCACCCTGCTGCACGTCGTGGCCGGCATCACTCCGCACGAAGAGGGCCGGATCTCCATCGCCGGCCATGGCGACGGCCGCTCGATCGGCATGGTCTTCCAGAATTACGCCGCGTCGCTGATGCCGTGGCGCACCTGCGCGGAAAACATCACCCTGCCGCTAGAAGCCACGCCGGCGCTGCCGCGAACGGAGCGGTTGCAGCGCCGCCGGGAGCTTCTCGACGATCTCGATCTGGACGTGCCGCTCGAGCTCTATCCCTATCAGATGAGTGGCGGGCAGAAGCAGTTGTCATGCATCGCTCGGGCACTGATCTTCCGGCCGGTGCTCCTGCTGCTCGACGAGCCATTCGTATCGCTCGACTACCAAACCAGGACGTTCCTGCACGCGACCCTGATGAAGATCTGGGGCCGCACGCGCGTGACCACCGTGGTGGTTTCGCACGATATCGACGAGGCGATCTACCTCGCCCATCGCGTGGTGCTGCTCACCAGTCGCCCCTGCCGTGTGGCGCGTACGTTCGACGTCCCGTTTCCGCATCCGCGGCCGGCTTCGGTCATAAACGATCCGGCATTCATCAAGCTGCGCCGCGAACTCGCGGCCGCGTTCAGTGAGGTCGCCGCGGCATGACCTTCTACCGGGTGATCGGCGTGGTGGTGCTGTTCGTAATCTGGGCCGCGGTCGCTGCTTCGGACTGGGTCTCGCCGATTCTCGTGCCGTCGCCGCTGACTGTGGCCCAGGACGGGTTGGCCCTCGTTTCGGCCGCGCCGATCTGGCAAGACCTCGGCCGCACCGCCTATCGCACGCTGCTCTCGTTCGGTATCGCGACACTCGTTGGTGTCCCGCTGGGCATCGCCATGGGTAGCATGCGCGCGGTATATCTCACCTTAGAATTCTTGGTCGACTTCTTCCGCTCCATTCCGCCACTGGCGCTGTTCCCTCTGTTTCTGCTTTCGTTTGGAATCGGGGAGGGATCGAAGATCGCGGTGCCCATATACGGCGCAACTCTAGTGGTCATCGTAGCCAGTGCGTACGGCGTCGTGACGGTTTCGCCGCTACGGCGCACGGTGGGCAAGCTGTTCGGCCTCGACCGGATGCAGGTGCTGACCAAGATCGTCCTGCCTGAGGCCCTGCCACATGTGATTGCCGGGCTGCGGACGGCGCTCTCGCTGTCGCTCGTGCTCACAGTTGTTGTTGAAATGTTGATCGGGTCGGGCAGCGGTATCGGCAAACGGATCTATGATTACCAACTCCTCTTCGAGACACCTAATATGTATGTCGCTATCGTCCTAACAGGTATCCTCGGATTTGGTCTTAACAAGATCATGGTCCTGATCGAGCAACGCGTGCTCCATTGGACCAGCTCGTGATCCGATTCTCCGTCGGCTACAACTTCGACCCGTTTCTGGCGGCGGAGCTGGCTCGGCTCAACGCGGAGAACGCCGGGACGTCGCGAATCGACGAGGTCTTTGCCGCCCTCAGTTATGGACCAGCCCCTTCGGCCCGTCCGCAATCGCGCATTCCGCGTCTCTCGTTCGCCGAATTAGCCGCGCACGTGCGGACCGTCGCGGCGGCGGGCATCTCCTTCAATTACCTGCTGAATACCGATTGGCTTCCGCCGACGCCCGCCGCGCGCGAAGACCTGCGGCTGTTTGTCGGGGAAGTCGTCGATGCCGGAGTACGCCGGTTCACGGTAGGAACGCCGCAACTGGCGGCGCTGCTGCGCGAGAATTACGGCGACGTCCACCTGACCCTGTCAATCACATACGGTACAGACACGCTCGAGCATCTTCGGAGCGCCGCCGGCTCGGGCATCGACGCGGTCTACCTCGATGGTGTCACCGTCAATCGTGACTTCCCGCTGCTCCGCACGCTGGTCGCCGCGTCGCTGTATGAGCCGCGGCTCTACGCGAACCTGAGCTGCATCTCCGGCTGTCCAGTCGTGCGGCAGCACTACAAGCTCTTCGCTCGGCAGCACGACCGCGGCACGGCGCAGCGCAACGACGCCTTCTTCGCCGGCTGCAGCGCGGTCAAGCTCGGCAATCCGGTGGAGTGGCTGCAGATGCCATGGATCCGTCCCGAGGATGTGACGGCGTATGCGGCGGAGGGAGTAACCCACTTTAAGCTCGCGGACAGGCTCGCGCCGACGCCGATCCTGGTGCAGATCGCGGAGGCCTATCTTTCCCGCCGGTCACCCTCCGATCTCTTCACCATCATCGAGCGCGACGGTGCGAAGTTCTCGCTCGTGGCCGACATTCCGGCTGGCACTAGGCCGATACGCGTCAGTGCGGATCGCATCCCCGGCGACTTTATCGAGCACTTCCGCTCCGGCGCATGCCGCAGCCGCGATCGGGAGTGCTTGTACTGCGTCGACGTCGCTCACGACGCGGTGCGGATCGCCCACGGCCTCTCGGGTCTAGTTGTGCCTGAGGCGGTGCGGAGGCATGCGCCGGCGCCGTTGCTGGCGCGCATGGTCGGCGAGCAGGAAGCATACTCCGGGTCCACAAGCCGGAGGTAACTGCTCGTGCTCGCGCACCTTGCCGACGTTCCATGATGTTCGCGGCCCGTCGGCCCGACGACCCTGTCCTCTGCACACTTTCGCGCCTTCCGGCCGATGCGATGGCTGAGAACTTGAGATGTGAGGCGAGTGGCACGAAGCGACTCCGCAGCCTTCTGGAACTCGATTGCGGCGATACTCCAGAACCACTCTTCGCTTTCCAGCCCGGACCTGACGGAGCGCGATCTGCTTGACTGTGCAACGAGCACGCACCGGCGTCAACCCACACTCAACCTAAGGCTGCAAACCGAGGAAGAGATCGTCGAGATCGTGACGACCGCCAATGAAGGCTGCCTGTCCATTCCGATCCTTGAGCACCCCAAGGTCGCCATCGTCTCGGCATTTCTGTGAAAATCACAGAGTTTCGGGGTTCGCATCGCGGCGCGAGACGCGCTACGACGGCAGCATCGCCTCCGTCAGAAGGCCGAGCTGCGGGCTCGCCTCGCCGCAAGCACTGGCAGCGAGGCATGGGTGTACGCCGAGGCACTGACCACGTATGGCGATCCTCATCTTCTCGCCAGAGAGGATGAGCTTTGTATCTGGCCGGTCTTGGCAGCGGCTCCTCGCACGCTGCGGAAGCTATCCCACAAGTGGCTTGAACGCCGTGCGAAGGCGATCGAGCGCGAGGCGGAGAGCGAAGATTTCCTTCGCGGACGTAGTGATCAGTAATCAGTCTTGCCTATCGCTGCTCGCGCGACGTTAAATTCGATGATCTGAAGGAACGGTGGTTCGGGACCGATCGGGACCTCATGAAGTGGTCGGCGCTGCTGCGCGGGAAGAGATTTTGAGCGCCGGTGCGAGCAACGACATTCATTACCTGACAGAAAGTGCGCGACAGGTACACAGGAAATAAGGCAGCCTGGCAAGTATTGATTACAAATGGTTTACATTGGAGCGGGCGACGGGATTCGAACCCGCGACCAAGAGCTTGGGAAGCTCCTACTCTACCAACTGAGCTACGCCCGCTCAGGCGAGAGGGCGGATTGTAGCGCGATCCACTCGAACATCAACGGGCTGGACACCCATTCGATCCGCGGCGCTCGTTTGGCCGTTTCCAGCTCGTCATTCAGGCGGTCGATCTCATCGTCCGGGGCGAGGGCGTAATCGCGCAGAGTCGGCAGGAGCGAGAGCAGGGCGATGCGCGGGATCTCGTAGCCGGTGGCCGGCGGGTAGTGCACGTGGTAGGCGCGGTGACTGTGCACCTCCAGGCCCGCGTTCTCCAGGTACGTGCCGCCGCGGCGACCGAAGTCCGTCGTCGCGCCGCGGGCTCGCGCGGCGGCAGTCACCAGTTCCCACACGCGGGTCATTGCCGGGACGAAGGGCTCGGAGGTTGGGGCGTGGGACGCGAGGTCCGAGGGCTCGTGGGCGATGAAGACGCCGCCGGGACGGAGCATCGCTGCGGCCCGGCGAACGGTGGCAAGAGGATCGGGTTGATGAAGCAGGAACAGGCGGCAGTAGACGAGATCCGCGTTCGTGACCGGTGGAGCGATCGTGTTCACATCCCCGTGCACCAGGCGAACAGAAGGGACGAGTGCACGCGCTCGCTCGAGGGCAGCGGCACTCGCGTCGACGCCGATCACCGTGCCCGACGGTCCGACCACCGAAGACAGCGCGGAGAGCGCCCCGAGCGGACCACATCCGACATCCACCACCGTCGAGCCTGCTGACACACCCGCGCGCCGGCAGGCGTCGACCACGTAGTCGGATTCTGCGCTGGCCAGCGCGATCAGTCGCCGGTGTTCCTCGTCGCTCGCAGCCAGGGAGTACGCCAATCGCCGGCAGTTTACGAAGATCGGCTCTCCGTGTGCATGACAGACCAGCAGAAATACGGCAGAGAGAGAAAAGAGGTTTGCGGATGGCAAGGCCCGAATGACCGGTTCGACACCCCCTCGTGTCCTCGTTGCGGACGACGAGAGCTCCATACGTTTGCTGGTCAGCCGCGTTCTGAAACGCGCCGGCTTCGACCCCGTGGAAGCAACCGACGGCCAGGATGCGATCGAGCATCTCGATGCCGGCGACTACGACGTGCTCGTCCTCGACCTGATGATGCCCCGCGTCGACGGTTTCGGCGTCGTCGAGCATCTCATCGAGACCAAGCCGCGGATGATGGAGAAGACCGTTGTCATGACCGCGTTTCCGAAAGCGGCGGCCAAGGAACGCCTGCATCACCTCTGCTGCATCCTCTCCAAGCCCTTCGAAGTCGCGGAGCTGATCAGCCTCGTCCGCGAGTGTGCCGCGCGATGACCATCACCATTCCCACGGAACCGATCGGCAGCATCCCACGGCCGCTCGAGCTGATCGAAGCAATCTCGAAGGGCGATGCCGACGATCCGGCGCTCGACGCGCTTTACGACGCGGCCATTCGCGACACGATCGCGCGATTCGAGGCCACCGGCTCGCCGGTGATCACCGACGGCGAGCAGCGCAAGTACCACAACTTCTGGACCTACTCCGTCCACGGCCTCGCCAACACGGCGCCGGACGGTTTCAAGATCCCCTTCTCCGCCGGACACACGCGCCGCATGCCGCGCCTCGTTTCCGGGCCGTTCCGCTACCGCAGACTCGCCGACAGCTATCTCGACGTCGCCCACCGTTACGCGCGGCTGCCGGTGAAGCAGGCCGTCATCTCCCCTTCCGCGCTGAGCCTCATGTATCCCGCGGACGGCATCGACGGCTATTCGCGCGATCAGTTCATCGACGATCTCCTCGAGCAGCACCAGACCGAGATCCGCCGCTGCCTGGCCAAAGGCGCGCACAAGGTGCAGATCGATTTCACCGAGGGGCGGCTGGCGGTGAAGATCGACCCGTCGGGTGATCTGTTGACGAGCTTCATCGATCTCAACAACCTCGCCCTTTCGCGCTTCTCCGCCGAAGAGCGCGCGAAGATCGGCGTGCACACCTGCCCCGGCGGCGATCGCGACTCCACGCACAGCGCCGAGGTCGACTACGCCGACCTCCTTCCCAGCCTCTTCCAGCTCAAGGTCGGAAACTTCTATATCGCCCTCGCCGGCGAAAAAGACCGCACGCACGTACTGAAGATGATCCGCAAATACCTGAAGCCGGATCACCGCGTGTTCGTCGGCGTCGTCGCACCGATCGATCCGCACATCGAGACGCCGGAAGAAGTGCGCGACCGCGTGCTCGAAGCCGCGGAGTACATCCCCGTCGAGCAGTTGGGAACGACCGACGACTGCGGCTTCTCTCCGTTCAGCGACGACACCTCGACGACGCGCGAAACGGCCTTCGCCAAGATCCGCGCCCGCGTCGAAGGAACGAAGCTGGCCTCCGCACGACTCGGAGGCAACTGATCGTGGGTCGCCCACCGGACGACGAAGACGACCTGCTTCGCTCCGTCGCCATCCAGAACGCACAGAGCATCCTCCTGGCGCGACAGCGCGCCGAGCACGACCTCGTCGCGGCGAAGGAGGCGCTCGAAGCGCGGACCGCGGAGCTCGAGCGCGCCAACGAGTTGATTCGCACCATCGCCGAGAACGCCGCGTCCTGCCTGCTCATGGTCGACGAGCACGGCATCGCCACCTACATGAATCCGGCCGCGATCGACGAGACCGGCTACACGCTGCAGGAGTTCGCGAAGGCGCCCTTTCACGACGTTCTTCACGCGCCCGCCGACCGCGGCGGCCATGAGCCCGAGTCGTGTCCGATCCGAATGGCCCGCGAGCGCATGCGCCCGCTCAAGAAACATCGCGACGTCTTCGTGCGCAAGAACGGCACGACCTTCCCCGTCTCCTGCTCCCTGTCACCGCTGCAGCGCGAAGGTCGCGCCGCCGGTGCGGTGCTGGAGTTCCGCGACGTGAGCGACGAGCTGGCGGCGCAGAAGGCAATGGAGGATGCGAGCCGCCGCAAGGATCAGTTCCTGGCCACGCTTTCCCACGAGCTCCGCACGCCGATGACCGCCGTCCTCGGATGGGCGCGCATGCTCAAGCTCGGACTGTCCGAAGCGGACGCGCGTCAGGCTGTCGAGGCGATCGAGAAGAGTGCCGAGATTCAGGCGCAGCTGATCGACGACGTGCTGGACGTCTCACGCGTCGCCGCGGGCAAGATGACCTTTCATCCGGAGCCGATCGACGTCGCTCCGGCGATCCATGCAGCGATGAGCACTGTCCACCCGGCAGCGGCGGCGAAGGAAATCGAGATTCTCACGAGCATCCCCCCGCATCTCCCGCGCATCCTCGGCGACGAGGGACGTGTGCAGCAGATCGTCTGGAACCTGCTCTCGAATGCGGTGAAGTTCACGCCGCGCGGCGGCGCGATCACCCTGCGCGTCGTTCACGCCCGCTCCGTGCTGCGGCTGATCGTGCAGGACAACGGCAAGGGCATCGAGGCCGGGTATCTGCCGCACGTCTTCGAGCCGTTCAGCCAGGAAGACAGCTCGATGACCCGCTCGCACGAAGGAATCGGCCTCGGACTCTCGATCGTCCGCTCGCTGGTCGAGCTGCACGGCGGACGGATTCGCGCGGCCAGCGACGGCGCGGGACATGGCGCGAAATTCACCGTGGAGCTGCCGGTGCTCGAGTCATCGCTCGCCGTGAAGGGCAGCTCGACGAAAACCACGACCTCGGTCGTTCCACCATCCGGCGGCGCGGAGTTGCCGAAGCTCAACGGCGTGCGGGTGCTGGTGATCGACGATCAGTCGTTCGCTCGCGATCTGCTCACGGCGATCTTCCGGCGTGCTGATGCCGAGGTACATGCCGCGAATTCGGTGCGGGAGGCGCTGGAAGAGTTCCACGCGATGGCACCCGACGTCGTGGTCTGCGACCTGGCCATGCCCGATGAAGATGGCTTCGCGTTCGTGAGGGCCATCCGCGCGTTGCCGGCCGCGCAGAAGATCCCGGTCATCGCCGTGACGGCGTTCGGCCGGCCGGAAGACCGCCGCCGCGCGCTTGCGTCCGGCTTCGATGAGTATCTGAAGAAGCCGGTGGAGCCGTTCGAGCTGACCGCGACGGTGTTGCGGTTGTCGAAGATCAAGTAGGTGTGGTGCACCTTAACTTCGTCGCAACTCCCACGCATGAAACAGTTGCGCGAGCACGAGCATCCCCAGCGCACTCAGCGCATACGCCGCAATCACCGCCGTCGTCGCCGTCCCGAACCAGCCCGCGAAATCGAGCGCGGGGGAAGTCCCCTTGTCCTGCGTGGCCACGTACCAGAACGTGAGGAAGGCCACGATGAAGGTCTTCGGATTCGAGCTGACGATGCCGAGCGCTGTCGCCGCGGCACACGTGAACACGAGCCCGACCAGCAGCGCACCAGCCGATGACGGACGAAGAGCGATCGCGCGGGCGAGCGGCAAGCCCACGATCGCCAACGCCACGAAGAGCGTGCTGATGAACTTCCACAGCACGAACCGCGTGCGCAGCGACGGCGCGGCGAAGATCAGGGCCATCGTCCCCGCGCGTTTCTCGCGGCAGGCGATGTCGGCGACGGCGATCGCGCAGACCGCCAATGCGATCGGCAGCACGGCGGTGAACATCGATTGCGAAGCGGCGCTGGACGTCGCGATCGCGAACACGATCATGGCCACGATCAGGAGCGGAAACGCGGCGATGGTGGTCACCGCGTCGATCGTTGCCGAGCGAATCAACGACGGCTTTCCGCTGACCGGAATGAGCAACCGCGCCAGGCCGGTGAAGATCCGCGCGAACGGCTTGGCCATCGCGTTGAAACGGCCGATCCAGCTCGTGCGGGCGAGCGTGCCTGCCGCGCGAAGCCGCGCCGGATCGAAGCGGTGGAAGAAGAGACGCGCGAACACGAGCAGCGACATCGGCCACAGCGTCGCGACGACCCGCTGAATCACCGATCGCGCATCGGCCTGTAATCCCGGGAAGACAAACGCCGCCTTCGCCGCGTCGAACGTCGACGACCCGATCGAGAATGAGTCGGTGTTGTAGTAAGTCTTCATCTGCTCCAGCAGAAAGCCGAGCCCCGAAACGTCAACGTAGGGCGCGACTCCCTTGCCGAAGCGGTTCTCGATCGCCGCGACGCTGCCCATCACTCCGGCCCATACGAAGAAATAGAGAACGTCGCCGAATTTGGTCCGCAGGATGGGCGTGCATTCGAAGAGGATCGCGATCGCCGAAACGAACACGATCGACGGCGGCACGAGCAGCAGGTATTGTCTGATGAACACCAGCGGCTCGAGCGGCGCCTCGCCGCGCACTAGCACCATGGCCATGGCCGTGGCCATGAATCCGGCCATGAATACGCTGAGGAACACCACGTTCCCCGCGAACTTGCCAACGATGTACTCGCTGCCGCGCATGGTCGTCGAGGCGACGACGTATCCGCATCGCGAGAGCACGTCGCGCTTGAGCGCATTCGAGACGACGTAGAACCCGGCCAGGCCGACGAAGATCGTTCCGAGCATTGCCGTGGCCATCCCGATCGCGGCGGAGTTGTACAGCGCGCGCTGTCCGTCGATCTGAATGAGCGTGCGGCCCGTCGCCGGATCCGGAATCCAGAGATACGGCAGCGCGGACAACAGGAGAAACACGACCGCCGTCGATGGACGCCGCAACCGGATCAGGAAGTCCGCTCGAACGACCGCGATCAGACGATGGACGCGCTCGTTCACGCGACGGCCTCGATCTTCGCGCGCGGCGAATTCTTGATGGTGAACAGGTACGCGTCTTCGAGCGTCGGCTGGCCAGCCTCGCGCATCAAAGCCTCGGGCGTCGCCAGCGCGACGAGCGAGCCTTCTTTCATGATGGCGATCTCGGTCGCGATCGACTCGACGTCCGAGACGATGTGCGTGGAGAGAATGACCAGCCGGCCCATGCCGAGATCGGAGAGCACGTTGCGGAAGCGGACGCGCTCTTCGGGATCGAGGCCGGCCGTGGGCTCGTCGACGATGACCAGATCGGGGTCGTTGACGAGAGCCTGGGCGATGCCGAGGCGCTGCTTCATGCCGCCGGAGAACCCGCCGACCGCGCGATTCGCGGCGTGATGGAGGTTCACCATCTCCAGCATTTCCTGGATCTTCGATTTGCTGCGCACGCCTTTGAGCGCGGCGAAGTAGCTGAGGAACTCGTGCGCGGTGAGGTTGTCGTAGACGCCGAAGTCCTGCGGCAGGTAGCCGAGGCGGTGGCGAAGCTCGTCGGGGTTGGCGATGACGTCGGTGTCGCGGAAGAAAATCCGGCCTGCGGTGGGCTTGGTGACCGTGGCGATCATCTGCATGAGCGTGGTTTTGCCGGCGCCGTTCGGGCCGAGGAGACCGAGGACGCCGCCTTTGACGGTCAGGGAGAGATCGCGAACGCCGTAAATACCGGAGCGGAACCGCTTGGAGACGGATTCGATGCGCAACATGGGCGAGGTATACGGGGTGGCTGAAACGAAGTTCTGGAGTGCGGTAGCACAGCTACCGCTCTGGCTTGCGGCGGCATGGCCGCCGCGATTGAGAGCGGCAGCTTTGCTGCCGCAGTCCAGAGCTTCGCTTCAATGCGTCGATTTCAAGCGCTTCACCAACCGCTCGTGCTCGGCCTCGATCGCCCGAAGCTTCATCGCCAGCCGCCGCCTTTCGGTCTCGATCAGCGCGCCGCCGAGCTCGGAGAGTTGCGTGCGCAGCGAGCTCACCGAGTCGCCGATGACGGACAGTTGCAGCAGAAGCGTGTCGCGGGAAGATTGGAAGGGCATCTGCCGCGAATTCTGCGGGAATTGCGGCATTCGATCTTTTCGCTAGCGTAAAGAAAAGGCTCGAAAATCGCACATTCTTCGGCCGTGTTCGAGAACCAGCTCCTGAAGCGATTTTCGGCCGCGACGCAGGACCGGATGCGTCCGCATCTGCGCGAGATCAAGCCCGCCCTCGGCGCCGTTCTGCTCGAGCAGGACACCCACTGCCACTACGGCTACTTTCCGCTTCACGGCGGCGTGGTCTCCATGACCCGCCAGGTCGAGGACGGCACGATGATCGAGGTCGGCGTGATCGGCTTCGAGGGATTCGCCGGAATCTCAACCCTCCTCGATCCGCGCCGGCAGCTCGATCGCGGCCTGGTGCAGGGCGACGGCGGGTTCGTCGAGATTCCCATCGCCTTCCTGCGCGATGAGATCGGCCGCGACGCCGAGCTGCGGGAGCTGATGTTCCGCTACACGGCCGCGTTTCTGATGCAGGTCGCGCAGACCGCGCTCTGCAATCGCCTGCACAACGTCCAGCAGCGCTTCGCCCGGTGGATCCTGATGATGCACGACCGCCTCGGCGGCGACGACCTGCGCATCACCCAGGAGTTCCTCGCGCACATGCTCGGCGTACGGACCGCCGGCGTGAACGAAGCGATTCGCGATGCGGAAGCGGCCGGGCTGATCGAGCACGGACGCCAGCGGGTGACGGTGCTCGACCGGAAGGGTCTCGAGGCGAAAGCCTGCGAGTGCTACGCGGCGGTGAAGGAAGAGTTCGACCGCGTCACTTCTTGATCGGCAGCCGCACCATTCCCGTGCCGTCGACCACCGAGGACGGCCGCGCGACATGCGCATGGGCGGCGTTGTTGTTGCCGCGGGTGCGCTTGGCGATCGGAAGGCGGGTGTAGACCTGCGTCGAAAGGATCGACGCGTGGCCGAGAATCTCCTGAATCTCCCTGATGTCGGTGCCGGAGCTGACCAGCAGAGCCGCCATGGTGTGCCGCAGCGAATGCGGCGTCACGTGCCGTTTGATCTCGGCCAGGCGGACGTGCTTCTTGAAGATGTTCTCGATCGAATAGATGGTGAGGCGGGTTCCCGAGCGTCCGACGAAAAGCGCCGGCGTGGAGAGCGTCCGCTCACTGCGAAGGTCGAGGTACTGGCGGACGGACTCGAGAACCACGTCCGAGCCGAGCATGACCAGGCGTCCGCGGGTGGCGCGGCCGGTGATCTGAATCTGGCCCTTGTCGAGGTCGACGTCGCCGATGTTCAGCGCGACGAGCTCGCCGATGCGGATGCCCGTCGAGAAGAGAAGCTCGAGGATCACGTTGTCGCGAACCGCGCAGAAGTAACGGTTGCGGCTGCCAGCGGAATGATCGCGGACCGCGGAGAGCTCGGCGACCTGTTCCTTCGGCGCGGCGAGAAGCGCGCGAACTTCGCGAGTGGAGAGCACGGTCGGAACGCGGTTCTCGACCGGCTTCTTGATCTTCAACCGGCGGGCGGGCGACTCGCTGACGATGCCCTGCTCCTCGAGGAACCGGAAGAAGACCTTGATCGCCGCGACCTTGCGGCGGATCGATGTATCGCGGTACGGGCCCCCGTCCAGTTTCTGCAGGTAGCCTTCGAGGTGTTCGGGCGTGACCTCGATGGCAAGCGTATCGCTCATGTGGATGTGGAACTGAGCGAGGTCCGACTGGTAGGCGCGAAGTGTCCGATCTGACAAATTTCGAACGCTTTGGCCGTGCTCGAGGAATTGGGCTATCGCCTGCTGCACGTTCATAGTCACGTCACTTATTGAGTTGAATTTGCTGGGTGGGGCCGAGTCGAAGTTTAGCGGGCGCCCGAAGGATGTCAAGAAATTATTTGGTGGATGGAATATGCTGTAAAAGCATTGCAGTCCACCAGTTAGCCACGACCCGATGCGCGGACTTCGCCTTTTTGTGCGTCCCATCGACTCCGCGGATCACGCGGCGATCGGTAGATTTTTCGAGCTTCAGCAGCTCGCGACGCCCTCCCCCCCGGCCTTCGGCCTGGTCGGAAAGCTCCTCGGCGACATCGTCGCGGTGGCCGCCATCGACCTCACCCCGGACGCCATCCGCATCGACGACATCATCGTGGCGCGCGATCTGCGAAAGAAGCGGATCGGGCGCGTGATGATGCGCGAGATCGAGCAGCTCGCGGCGAAGATGGATCGAAGCCGCGTGGTGGTCGAGGACGCCCGCGACGCACACGAATTTTTCCGCCACGTTGGATTCCGGATCGAGGGGGAGCGATGGGTAAGGGACGTTTCGCAGTAATCGGTCTGGCGGTGATGCTCGCGGCATGCGCGAAACCTCCAGCCACCACGCCGCCACCCTCCCCTGCTCCGGCGGCGGTGATCGTCGAAACGCCACGCGCGCCTCAAACTCCTCGCGACATCGCCCGTGACGCCCTCGCGCTCTTCGACGCGAAAAAGTACGACGACGCCGTTCCCGCGCTGAGCGAAGCCGCGGTTGCGTATCCGGAAGTTGCGCCGTTCCTGCGGTTGCGCGTGGCCGAAGCGGAAGTGGAACGCGGAAACGTGCAGAACGCCGCGACGATCCTCACGGAGATCGCCGCGCTCGGCGATACGTCGGCGGCGACGGTCGCGCGGTTGCGACTCCCCGGGGTGCTCGCGCGAACCGGTGATGCGACTGCGACGGACGCCGCATGGCAGCAGGCCATGCAGGTCGCGATCGATGAGCTGACCGAATCGGATTTCACGTCCATGGCCACCGCGCTCGCGAACGCCGGCCGCGCCGATCTTGCGACGCGCACGCGGATGCGCCTTGTCAACGACTACACCTCCGGCCGGTTCACCGAGGAAACGTACGACCACTTGCGGGCGGAGATCGAGAAACTGCCGGCCGCGGAGCAGCTCGCCATCGGCGCGAAGCTCGCGCGAGCGAACCGGTACGACCAGGCCCTGGAGATCCTCAATCGCGTCGGCGCGGGCCCAGAAGCGCGGGCGACGCGGATTCGCGCGCTGTTCAACTCGCGGAACTACACGCAACTGCTCGCGGAAACGCCGGTCGGAACGCTGACCGATCCCGCGCTGATCCTTCTTCGCGCCCGCGCGGCGTGGCGCGACGACCTGCCCGAGGAGATGCTCGCCGGAGTCGCGCGGATCGAGACGGAATTTCCGTCCAGCCCGCAGCTGGCCGAGGCGAAGGTGATGCGGTCGAAGTACTACGTGACCGACGTCGTCGATTACCCGAAAGCCATCGCCGACCTCACCAGCGCCATCGAAGCGGGCGCCGTCGGAAGCGACGGCGAGAACATCTGGAACCTCGGCTACACCTACACCCTGTGGGGCAAGTACGAAGACGCGCTCACGGTGTACGACCGCTACATCCGCTCGTATCCGGACGGCGACTGGAAAACGAACTCGCTGTTCTGGTCGGCGAAGATCCTCGACAACTTGGGCCGCCCCGCGGAACGGGATGCGAAGGCGGCGCAGATCGTCGCCGAGTATCCGCACAGTTACTACGCGTATCGCGTGAAGGAGCTGTGGCCGTCCGTTGCCGGGACGCCGCTGGCCGCGTCGAATGTGTTTCCCGACGTCGGAGCGGAGCTCGCGAAGATTACCGATCCACGATTCTCGACCGTGCGCGCGCTGCTCGACGTCGGCCTCAATCGCGCCGCCGCGCGGGAAATGAAGCTTCTGGCCACGAAGTACGCGGACAACCTCGGCGTGCAGTACATGCTGGCCGACGTCTACGTGCAGGGCGGCGAGCCGTTCAAGGCCAACGGCGTACTGCAGCGCCAGTTCCGGCCGTTCATCCGCCACGGCGGGACGAACGTGCCGCCGCGGTTCTGGCAGATCCTCTATCCGCTCGCGTACTGGGAGACGATCCAGAGCGAGGCCCAGCGCCGGTCGCTCGACCCGTATCTCGTTGCTTCGGTAATCCGGCAGGAGAGCGGCTTCGAGCCTTCGACCGTTTCGAACGCGGGCGCGGTCGGGCTGATGCAGATCATGCCCGCCGAGGCGTCGCGGATCGCCGAGGTGGGTGGGCTGGAGATGGTGACGCGGCAGGACCTGTTCGATCCGCGGAAGAACATCGCCGTCGGCGCCGCGGAGTTCCGCCAGAAACTCGATGCCTGGAACGGTAATCGCGTGCTGGCCATCGCCTCGTACAACGCCGGGGAGGAGCCCGTGAAGGGATGGATTGCCCGGACGCCGCTCGACGACATCGACCTGTTCATCGAGTCGATTCCCTTCGCGGAGACAAGGCTTTACGTGAAGACGGTGACGCGGAACCGGTCGGAGTATCAGCGGATTTACGAGGGGGCCGCGACGCCCGCCCCGTGATCGCGCTCACAGTTATTGAGCGACCTGGCACGCCGTTTGGGTGGGCCTGACGTTCATGAAGGTGTAGTCATGAACGCAACAAAGTTCGCCGTTCTGGTGTTGGTCACCTCCCTTCTCGCTACTTCTGCAGCCGCAACCACCCAACTGGTTCTCGACCGCGACGCTCGGCAGAGTCCCGACATTCAGTACAGCGGCGTCGTCGACCTGGCCATCAATCCCGGATTCGACAACGCCAAAGTCTCCGTCGTCGTGGATGGCCAGAAAATCGTCGACGGCCTTCTGTCGCCGTATCACGTGATCGTCGACTTCGGGCCAACGGCGGTGCAGCACAAGATCACCGTCACGGCCACGGCGCCGAACGGCAAGCGGACGCAGTGGAGCGAGACCGTGAACCGCGGCTACCTTCCGCTGTCGCTCAAGGTGAAGTCCGTCGATGCCGAAGCCCGCCTCTTCGAAGCGGAGACGACGTCGCCGAAAGACGATCCGATCGAAGTCGTGCAGCTCTGGGAGAACGGCCAGGTCATCGCCACCGTGAATGAAGCGCCGTATCGCTTCACCGTTCCGGAATCAGTCGCCGCGTCCGGATTCGTGCAGATCACCGCGAAGACGAAGTCCGGCGACGAGGCGGCGGACTTCTGGTCGGCCGCGGGAAACGTGCACAGCGAAGAGCTGCAGGTGCGAACCGTGCCGATCTTCGTATCGGTCGTCGATCGCAACGGCAACACCCGCACGGACGTTGATCGCTCCCAGTTCCGGATCATGGACGAAGCAGCGGAAGGAAGGATCATCGAGTTCGGCAAGGCGTTCGATCAGCCGATCTCCATCGCCCTCGTCCTCGACGCCTCGGCCAGCATGATGTATTCGATGAAGCACGCCACGAGGGCCGCGGCGGACTTCGTCGCCAGCGCGCTGAAGGACGGCGATCGCTGCAGCGTCACCGCGGTGCAGGACGTGCCCCGCCGCAAACAACCGCTGACCGCCGACCGCGCCGCGGTGGCGAAAGCGCTCAACGGCATTCAGCCCGATGGCCGCACCGCGTTGTATGACGCCGTGGCCAGCGCGATTCGCGAGTTGCGCGAGGAGAAGAGCCGCCGCGCGATCGTGATCCTCACCGACGGAAGCGACACCGCTTCGACCTGGTCGTATCGACGAGGTCCAGAAGCTGGCCCGCGAGGCCGCGATCCCGCTGTACTTCATCGCCTACGAAGGCGGCGAGGAGGAGCTGCACCGCAAGCTCGATCGCCTTCGCTACCTCGCCGCCGAGACAGGCGGCTTCGTCGCCACCGCCACGCAGCAGAACCTCCTCGCGAAGTACACGGACATCGAGAAGGACCTCCGCGCGCAGTTCGCGATCACCTACCAGGTATCCGATTTCGCGAAGACGAACCAGTACCGGCGGGTGCGGGTGATGATCGATTCGCCGAAGCTGAGCGCGCGGACGATCAAGGGCTACTTCACGCCGTAGCGGCGATAAGACTCCGCCTCTTGGACCGCCAACCCCAGCTCATCGAAGAGCTTCGCGCCCGCGTCGCGGGCGCTCGCTTTTTCCGGGACCTCCTTTCCGATCGCCGGATCGACGTCACCGGCGCCTCGGTCGAGGCGCGCGCGCTGCTCATCGCCGCGCTGCAGGACCACCATCGCAAGCCGGTCGCGGTAATCACGCCGGGCGATGCGGCGGTCGCCGATTTCGAGATGGCACTGCGCCTCTTTCATCGCGAGCCCGAGTGCGTCTCCGTCTACCCCGCGCCATCGCTCTCCCCGTATCAGGACGTCGCGCCGTCCCTTGGCGTCGTGCGCGAGGAGATTCGCGCGCTGGGCATGCTCATCGACCGTCGCGCGGACGTCCTCGTCGTTCCCGCGCGTGCGCTGTTTCAGCGACTGCCGCAGGCCGAGGACTTCCGTGCGCGGATCGTGCGCATCGCCGAAGGCGGACGAGCTGGACATGCACGCGTTGCTGCAGAAGCTCGTCGAGAACGGGTTCGTTCGCACGGATCTCGTCGGCGAGGCCGGCGAATTCGCGTTTCGCGGCGGCATCCTCGATCTCTTTCCGCCGAACACCCCGAGGCCGGTTCGCGTGGAGCTGTTCGGCGACACGGTCGACACGCTGCGCTGGTTCGACGTCGAGACGCAGCGTTCCGAAGATCCGTCCGGGCCGGTCACGATCTACCCGATCACGCAGTTCCCGCTCACCCGGGAAGTGCGCAAGGCCATCGCCAAGCGGCTCTCCATCGACTTCATGGATCCGCTGTTCAAGCACGACCTGGTAGCGAAGATCGAGAAGCTCGAGGAAAGCGGCAACTTCCCCGGCATCGAGCATTACGTGCCCGTCGCCGTTCCCAGCGCCACGTTCGCGGACTACATCAACGACTGGGACCTGATCCTCGTCGAGCCCGACCAGATCACGACCACGATCGCGAAATACGAGACGCTCCTTCGCAGCGAGTACGAAGCCGCCGCCGAAAAAGGCCGCGCCGTGTACGCGCCGGAGAAGCTGGTCGTGCCGGGGCCGGACATTCTCGACGTTCATTTCCAGCTCGCGCATCGCGATGAGCGAAGTTCACATCGCGACGAAAGAGTTCGACGAGGTCCGCGTCCGCGCCTCCTCCACCGACCGCTACACCAACCGCCTCACCGAGTTCGCCGCCGACGTCAAAGCCGACGAGCGCGAGCAGTTCTTCTTCTCCGCGACGAAAGGCGGTCAGGAAAAGATCGAGCGGCTGCTGAAGGAGTTCGAGTCTCTTCGGCCGCCTCACCATCACCGGCGGCAATCTCGCCCGCGGTTTCGTCTTCGACGACCTCGGCCTCATCGCCTACTCCGAATGGGACCTTTTCGAGCCTCCGACGTCCACGCGCGTCGGCGGCCGCAAGCGCAAATCGGACGCGTTCATCTCCGACCTGCGCGACCTCAAGGCCGGCGACTACATCGTTCACGTCGATCACGGCGTCGGCAAATTCATCGGTCTGCAGCGCATCCCCTTCGGCGCGACCGAGCGCGAGGTCATGGAGATCGAGTACTCCGGCGGCGGCAAGCTGCTCATGCCGATGGAGAACCTCAACCTCATCCAGCGGTACACCGCTGGTGAGGAAGCCCAGCCGCTGCTCGACAAGCTCGGTGGCACGCACGTGGGGCCGCAAGAAAGCCGCGGTCAAGAAGGCCATGCGGGACATGGCCGACGAGCTGCTCAAGCTCTACGCCACGCGGCAGATGGTGCACGGCCACGCGTTCGGCAAGGACTCGCCCTGGCAGTTCGACTTCGAGGATGCGTTCGAGTTCGATGAGACCGAGGATCAGAGTCAGCGCGATCGAAGACGTGAAGAGCGACATGGAATCGCGCAAACCGATGGATCGCCTGCTCTGCGGCGACGTCGGCTACGGCAAGACCGAGGTGGCCATGCGCGCGGCCTTCAAGTCGGTGATGGACGGCAAACAGGTGGCCGTGCTCGCGCCGACGACCGTCCTCACCTACCAGCACTACCGCACCTTCCTGCGCCGCTTCGCGTCGTTTCCGATCACCGTCGAGCTGCTGACGCGCTACTACTCCGCGAAGGAACTGAAGGAGATTCTCGCGAAGGTCGAGACGGGCGAAGATCGACGTCGTGGTCGGCACGCACCGCCTTCTTTCGAAAGACGTGGCCTGGAAAGACCTCGGCCTGGTGATCATCGACGAAGAGCAGCGCTTCGGCGTCGCCCAGAAAGAGCGGCTGAAGCAGATGAAGAAATCGGTGGACGTGCTGGCCATGTCCGCGACACCGATTCCGCGCACGCTGCACATGTCGCTGGTCGGCATTCGCGACATCTCGGTGATCGAGACGCCGCCGAAGGACCGGCTCGCGATTCAGACGGCGGTCGTGCCGTTCAACGACGAATTCATCCGCGAGGCCATCGAGTTCGAGGTCGGCCGCGGCGGCCAGGTCTTCTTCGTCCACAACCGCGTCGAGTCGATTTACGCGATGAAGGAATACCTCGAGAGAATCGTCCCCGGCATCCGCGTGATCGTCGGCCACGGCCAGATGGATGAGCGCGAGCTGGAGCGGGCCATGCTCGCCTTCATCGAGCGGAAGTTCGACGTCCTCCTGGCCACGACCATCATCGAGAACGGCATCGACATCCCCGCCTGCAACACGATCCTCATCAATCACGCCGAGCGCTTCGGCCTCTCGCAGCTCTACCAGCTTCGCGGACGCGTGGGCCGCAGCGATCGTCTGGCGTTCTGCTATCTGCTCGTCCCCTCGGACAAGATCCTCACCAGCGACGCGCGCAAGCGTCTCGCCGCGATTCAGGAGTTCTCGGACCTCGGCGCCGGCTTCCGCATCGCCGCGCGCGACCTGGAGATCCGCGGCGCCGGCAACATCCTCGGCGGCGAGCAATCGGGGCAGATCGCCGCAGTCGGCTTCGAGATGTACACGAAGCTGCTCGAGGAAAGCATTCGGGAAATGAAGGGCGAGCGCATCGAAGATGAAGTCGAGACCTCGATGAACCTCGGCGTCGACATCTACATCCCCAAGGACTACATCGCCGACGAGAACCTGCGCATGACCTTTTACAAAAAGATCGCCTCGGCGAAAGACGATGCCCGTCTCGGCGACATCCGCAACGAGCTGCGCGACCGC
The DNA here is from genome assembly GCA_963822445.1 of uncultured Acidobacteriota bacterium. Taxonomy (GTDB): domain Bacteria; phylum Acidobacteriota; class Thermoanaerobaculia; order Gp7-AA8; family Gp7-AA8; genus QHVT01. Next base: position 83,851 of record CAWGHO010000002.1, read on the forward strand.
TTCGGCGCGCTGCCGCCGAACGTCGAGAACCTCATCGAATTCGTGCGGGTCAAGCGGATTGCGAAGGAGCTCGGCGTTCTGTCGATCGTGCGCGAAGGCGCGCGCGGCGTGATGAAGCTTTCAGCGAACGCGAAGATCGATCCCAACAAGCTGCTGATGTTCATCGGCGAGAACCCGGAGGCCAGGTTCTCGCCGAATGGTGTGCTTTCGTTTCCGCTGCGCAGTCAGGGGCCGGAAGTCATCGAGGCCATCGAAGGCCTGCTACGGCACCTGGCCGCATGACTCAGAATCCGCCGTCGATCTCGTCGAGATCCTCCGGGGTCAGGATGCCGCTGCCGATCGACACCCAGCCGTCGCCGGTGATGTTGTCCTGGCTCGTGCCGTAAGCAACCCACGGTGCCGTGCCGTCATCGACAGTGATCTCGATGACCAGGTTTCCATAATTCCCCGCAGGGATGGCTTGGTGGATCATTCCACCCGCAGGAACGGTGATCGTCAACGAGTTCTGCGCGGTCTCGCCGAGGAAGTCGACCTCGAAGGTATGGTCGACGTCGTCGATGTTGACGATCCCGTAGTTCGACCGGTACGCCGTGTCGTGCCGCAGGCCCATGATCGAGGCCGTTTCGAAAATGTAGAAGCTGAACGGATCGACCGGCTCGAACGGCTGCGACACGGTGCCGGTGGCGCCGGGCTGGTTCGTCCAGATTCGCGAAAAACCATCCAGCGATGCGCCGTTGAAGTCCGGCTCGCCGTCGTGATCGACCGGAACGATCAGAATCGATCCGAGCTGCCCTTCGATGTGCAGGATCGTTCCGACGAAGTCGGTGATCGTGTAGTAGGTCTCGGGATCGAGGTCCATCTGGATCGTAGGCGGATCATCCGTATCAGCGCCATTCCGCAGCCAGATTACGAGCACATGCGCATGGTCGACGGCGTTGTTGCTGATGAGCGTGACGTCGGACCGGAAGAACTCTCCGTTCGCGCCGCGCGCGTTACCGGCCACGGGAAACAGCAGCAGGCGTGAGCTGCGCATGTCGCCGATGGTGTTGGCGCCCGGACGGAAACGGTCGCGAATCGATTCGCCAGTCGCCGCCTCGTACTTCGCCATGATGCGCGCGAAGCGCCCCGGCTCACTGGGCAGTTGCCGAACCTGATCTACGGACGTCTTGTATTTCCGCGCTTTGGGCGCGGCGAGAACGGGCAACGTCACGAGGAGTGCGAGAGAGAGCGTTAAAAGACGTTTCATAGTCGCGGATTGTCACTCGCTTCCCGGTCCTGCCGCAATGTCAGTGCGGCAAACTCGCAGTGTCGAGGTCGTCGTCATCCCAGGCCTGCGCCGCGATCGAGACCCAGCCGTCATTACTGATGTTGTTGTTGCTGGTCGCGTAAGCGGTCCAGGCGTGGGTGTCGCCGGGCACGTCCGTATCCACCGAGACCAGCAGGCTGAAGTTTCCGTGCTCGCCCGCCGGTAGCGATCGCTGAATCATGCTCCCGGCTGGAATCTCGACGACGTCGACCTCCGCTACCAGAGCGTCCTCCGTGTACACCCAGACCCGGAACACCAGATCGTCCTCCTCGGACAGGTTGACGATGCCGTAGTTCGTCCGATGGCCGGCGTCCTGACGGAGGCCGAGGATGATCGCCTCGTACTCCCCCTGCAGATGATTCAGGTCGACCGCGGGGAACGGGAACGAAACGATGCCGGCGGCGTTCGGTTGCGGGGACCAGATTCTCGAGTAGATGTCGATCGCCGCGTTCGGATCGAAGTCATCGTTGGCGAATGGCAGAAACACCAGACTACCCAGGCCCGACAGGCCAAGACCTTCGCCGACGAAGTCTTCAAAGGTGAATGGAGGCGTGGAGCCGGGAATGGTCACGAACGCGACTTCGAAAGCGTCCGGATCGGCGCCGTTGGGGAACCAGACCGCGGCTACGTCCTGATCGGCGTCGTTGTAATTCACGAACGTGATGTCGGAGCGGTAGAACGTCCCGTTCGCGCCGCGCACACTGCCCGCGGACGGGATGACCAATTGACGGGCGGAGCGGTTGACGATGACCGCCGAAGCGCTGACACCGCCGCGCTCATTCGCTTCCCGCGCCTGGCGAAGCAAGCGCTTCACCCATGCCGCAGAGCGGTCCACTTTCTTCACTTCGACCTTCGCGCCATCGCGCCGGAAACGGGTTGGTGCCGCGCGATGGTTCGCCGCTACGACAGGAATCGACAACAACGAAAACAGCACGAGAGCAGATGCGATTTTCCTCATCCTTCTTCCTCCGGTCGTTTTTGCTACACTCCGCGAGCCCCGCCCATGGTCTCCCGCCGCGTTGCAACCCTGTTGATCGTCACGCTGCCTGTGCTCTTCGCGTGCAAGCGCGAAGCCGCCACGCCGCCCGACGTCGTGGTGCGCGTAAACGAGCGGATGCTCACCCTGGCGGACTTCAAACGGTACCTGCTGCGCAACGCCGGAACCGACCTCGCCCAGCTCACACCCGAGGTGGCCAGCGCGATGCTCGACCAGTTCGTCGATGAGATCGTGGTATCCGAGTACGCCGCGTCGCGCGGAGTGGAAGTTCCTTCCGAAAAAATCACGGAAGCGGTGCGGACCGAGGCCGGCGTGACCGTCGTGGAAAAACGCGATGAGATGCGGCGGGAGAAGCTTCTCGCGAACCTCGCCGCCCAGGTCCCCGAGCCCAGCGACACGACCGTGCAGGCGTACTACGAGCAGCACCAGAACGACTTCCGCAGCGGCGAAGAGGTTCGCGTGCGGCAGATCCTGGTCAACGACGAGGCCCTGGCCAACGACATCGTGAAAAAGCTCAAGGCCGGGGCGGATTTCGCGGAGCTGTCCGCCCTCCATTCCAGAGCCGCGAACGCGAAGCGGGGCGGCGAGATCGGCTTCGTGAGCCGGGAAGACCTCCCCAAGATGTTCGCCGACGAGATCCTGAGCCTCGGTGCCGGCGAGATCAGCGACGTCATCCGTACCGACTCCACCTTTCATATCTTCCGCGTCGAGGAGCGCCGCCCCGCCGGCACCCTCGGCCCCGAAGCGGCCGCCCCGCTCATCCACGGCCGCCTCAAGGAGGACGCCATCCGGGAGCAGCTCGCCCAGATCGTCGCCCGCAGCCGCCAGGACATGAAAATCGCCGTTCTGACCCGCCGGCTGCCGTTCCGGTACAGCGGCGGCCTCAGGAAAGAGGAAGCTGAATAAATCCGTCGCCGGAACCTGTTCTGCCGGCTGCACGTCTCAGGAATCGCAAATCATGAAAAAGACACTTCTTACAGCCGTTCTGCTGCTGGCCGCGGCCTCCGCGTCCGCCGCTCAGCTCCTCGAGGGAATCGTCGTCCGCGTGGGCGACCGCATCGTGACCCGCAGCCAGTACGAGCGCCGTCTCCGGGACTCCTTCCGCGAGATCGACGCGACCGTCCCCGCCGAGCAGCGCGCCGCTGAAAAGACCAAGGCGCGGCAGAACCTCGTCAACGAGATGGTCAGCGAGCTGCTCCTCCGCGACCGCGCCGACCGCCTCGGCATCACCGTGAGCGACGCGGAAATCCAGCAGTCGATCGTCCGGATGAAGCAGCAGTACAACATCACGACCGACGCACAGTTCGAGGAGTCGCTCCGAACGTCGGGGATGACCCGGCCTGAAATGGAAGCGCGCCTGCGCGAGTCGATCCTCACCAGCAAGCTGTTCGCGCGTGAGCTTCGCAGCCGCGCCGATCTCAGCGACGCCGAGCTCCGCGAGCGCTACAACCGCGAGAAGGAAAGGTTCCGCCTTCCCGAGCGCGCCGCGCTGCGCGAGATCGTCGTGCTCAAGCCCGAAGATCCGTCGAAGATCGAGGACGCGCGCACGCGCGCCAATGAGCTCGCGCTGGCCGCGCGCAAGCCCGGAACGAACTTCGGCAACCTGGCTTCGACGATGTCGGAATCGGGCACCAAGGAGAAGCAGGGCGACATGGGCGAAGTGGCCAAGGGCGATCTCGTTCCCGAGATCGACAAAGCCGTCTTCAACGCCGCCGCCGGCACGATCCTCGGCCCGATCGAGAGCCGCTCCGCCTGGCACATCATCAAAGTCGAGCAGCGCCTGCCGTCGGAAGTTCCGGCGTTCGAGTCCGTGAAGGCCCAGCTCCGTGCGAGCGTCGATGACGAGACCTTCCAGCGCGACTACAAGGCGTACATCGACACGTTGAGGAAGGATGCTTTCATCCAGATCAACGAACAGATGATTCCGAGCATCTAGCTCTACGTCTCGTATCCGCTTTTTCCAAAAACCCACCCCTCGGAGTCTGCCGGATCCCCCGATCCGGTAGATTTCCTCGGCGCGCTTGACACCCTCGTCATACGCTCTTTCGCGATGAGCAGCATCGCCGAAGCAGTCCGCGCCATCCACGAAACGAAGCCCCGTCGCATCGTCGTTTTCACCGGCGCCGGTGTGTCTGCCGACAGCGGAATCCCGACGTTCCGCGGCTCCGGCGGGCTATGGCGGAACTTCCGCGCGGAAGACCTGGCAACGCCGGAAGCATTCGAGCGCGATCCGGCGCTCGTGTGGGAGTGGTACGAGTGGCGGCGCGGCCTCATTCGCGCCGCCGAGCCGAACGCCGCGCACAAGGCCATTGCCCGGGTGCCGCACGCGGTAGTGGTCACGCAGAACGTCGACGGTCTCCATGCTCGCGGCGGCGCGGACGACGTCATCGAGCTTCACGGCAACATCTTCCGGGTGCGCTGCACGCGGGAAGGGACGAAGCAGATGCGCGAAGAGCCGTTTCCCGAACTGCCACCGCATTGCGACTGCGGAGCGCTCCTGCGTCCGGACGTGGTCTGGTTCGGCGAGATGTTGCCGGATGACGCGGTCGCGCGCGCCGTGAGCGTGATCCGCGCCGCGGACCTGTTGCTCGTCATCGGAACGTCCGGCGTCGTTTATCCGGCCGCGGGCTTCGTCTCCCTGCATCGCGGCCTTTCCATCGAGATCAACCCCGAGGCGAGCGGTGTCAGCTCGGCGTGCACGCATGCGATTGCAGCGCGGGCCGCGGAAGCGACGCCGCAGATCATTGAGGCGGTATTGGAGGCTTGAACGATGACTCAGATCATTTGCGACCTTCCCCGCGACGACCGGCCGCGCGAGAGGATGTTGATGCACGGCATCGAGACGCTCTCCAACGCGGAGCTGGTCGCGCTGTTCATCGGTTCCGGAAGACGCGGCAGAAACGCGGTCGACCTCGCCCGCGATCTGTTGAGTGAGGGCATGCCCCGCCTCGGCCAACGCGAGCTTGCGTATCTCTGCGAAGTGCCCGGAATCGGTGTGGCGAAGGCCGCGAGGATCGTGGCCGCATTCGAGTTCGCGCGCCGCATCGCCGAGGGCATCCCTGAAGAGCCGCCCGACTTCGACACGCACGTCTTCGGGAAGACTCTGGTCACGCGCTACGGCCGGCACATGCAGGAGCGTCTCGGCGCGCTGCTCCTCGACTCACGCCATCGCATTCTCAAGGAGAAGGAGATCTTCGTCGGAACGATCAACAACGCCCTGGTCTCGACCAGCGACATCATCCGCTTCGCCCTGCTCGAGCAGGGCACAGGGATCGTGATCTTTCACAATCACCCGTCCGGGAATCCCGCGCCTTCGACGGAGGACGAGACCTTCACGCAGAAGCTGCGGTTCTCACTGAGCACGTGCGACATCGAGCTCGTCGATCACCTGATCATCGGCGCGCACGGGTACTTCTCGATGAAGGAGAAGGGGTTGCTGTAGGGCGGGCGTCTCGCCCGCAATCCGCCGGGCATCGTGCCCGGCGGTAGAGCGCGGCGCGGGGCGCGCCGCGCGAAGCGGGCGGGACGCCCGCCGTACGTTTATGACGCGACCAGCGCCGGCTTCCGCGCCGCTGCCTCACGCTCCGCGTACACCGGCGTGAGCCAGCCGTAGCGGTCGGGGATCTCGCCGTTGATGTAGGCAAAGAACTCCTTCTGAATCCGCTCGGTGATCGGGCCGCGGCGGCCATTTCCGATGTTGATCTTGTCGATCGAGCGGATCGGCGTGACCTCCGCCGCCGTGCCGGTGAAGAACACCTCGTCGGCGATGTAGAGGAACTCGCGCGGGATCAGCGTCTCCACGACCTCGTAACCGAAGTCTCGGGCGATGGTGATGATGCTCTGCCGAGTGATGCCGCCGAGGATCGACGCGCCGAAATGCGGGGTGAAGATCTTTCCGTCGCGGATGACGAAGATGTTCTCGCCGGATCCTTCACTCACGTGCCCCTGCACGTCGAGCGCGATTCCCTCGGCATATCCGTCGATGGCCGCTTCCTGGCGGATGAGGATCGAGTTCATGTAGTTGCCGGTGGCCTTGGCCAGCGACGGGAAGGTATTGGGGGCCATGCGGTTCCAGGACGAGACGCGCACGTCGACGCCCTGCTCGATCGCTTCCGGACCGAGGTACTTGCCCCACTTCCAGGCGGCGACGACGACGTCGACCGGGCACGCGCCGGGGAAGACACCCAGCGAGTGATATCCGCGGTAAACGACCGGCCGCAGATAGCAGTCCTCGAACTCGTTGGCCTGCACGATGTCGATGCACGCGCGATTCAGCTCCTCCGGCGTGTACGGAATCTCCATCCGATAAATCTTGCAGCTGTCGAAGAGGCGGCGGGTGTGCTCGTTCAGCCGGAAGATGGCCGGGCCGCGTTTCGTGTTGTAGCAGCGGACGCCCTCGAAGAGCCCCGAGCCGTAGTGGATGGCATGCGTGAAAACGTGAATCTTGGCGTCGGCAAAATCGACCAGAGATCCATTGATCCAGACTTTCTTGACTTCCTCGAATGGCACTGGGGACCTCCGTGGTCGGTGCGTCGACAGACTCGGACTGAGTCAGAGGGTTGGACTTCGGCCGGAGTATAGGTGTCGCTCTTTTGGGGTGTCAAATGCGAGATCTCTGCCGATAGACTGCGTAACCGAAACGATGAATCTCAAGGGGAAAACCGTCGTCGTCACCGGTGCATCGAGCGGAATCGGCCGCGCCGTGGCCCTGGAGATGGCCCGCCGCGGAGCGAACGTCGTACTCGGCGCACGCCGTCTGGAGCGCCTGGAAAAGACGGCCGTCGAGTGCCGCGCCCTCGGCGTCGAAGCAAAGGCCATCGCCGCCGACGTGACCCGCCGCGAAGATTGCCGGCTGCTCATCGCCGAGGCGGGCGACGTCGACGTGCTCGTCAACAACGCCGGGTTCGCGATCTTCGATTCGGTCGCCGAGGCGAAACCGGAAGAGCTCCGCTCGATGATGGACACCAACTACTTCGGCTCGGTGAACTGCATTCAGGCCGTGCTGCCGCAAATGCTCGCGCGCGGCGCAGGCACGATCGTCAACGTCGCCTCGATCGCCGGGATCATGGGCTACTCGCGCATGGGCGGTTACTGCGCGACGAAGTTCGCCATCATCGGTATGACCGAGGCGCTGCGTGATGAAGTCCTCGGCCGCGGCCTGCGCGTTGCACTGGTCTGCCCGGGAACTACTGACACTGAATTCTTCGACAAAGCGGAACGCGGAAAGATGCCGGGCGCGTCGCGGCTGATGCCGGCCGTGAAACCGGAGCGCGTGGCTCGCGCGATCTGCGATGCTGCCGAGGACGGCCGTTATCGCCGCATCCTGCCGCTGCTGGGCGCCACGTACATGCGCATGAAAGAGATCTTTCCGCGATTCGCACATCTGCTCATGCGCCGCGTGTCCGCGATGATGGAGCCTCGATGACCGGCCGCTTCAAGCGGATGCCCGCGACGGCGCTGCTCATCATTGCCATCCTCATCGGATTCGTGATCGAGATCCAGAAAGGCGCCCTCCGCGACCCTCGCGTCCTCACCTACCTCGGCGCGATCTGGGCTCCGCTCATCCTCGGCGAAGGACAGTGGTGGCGACTGCTCAGCGCGATGTTCCTCCACGGCGATGCGCTGCACCTGCTCATGAATCTGATCGCGCTCTTTCAGCTCGGAAGTCTGTACGAGCTCATGTTCGGAACGAAGCGGTTCACGATCATCTACTTCGTCACCGGCCTGGTGGCGTCGCTCACGAGCATGTTCATCACCGGCGGACCGTCGGTCGGCGCGAGCGGAGCGGTTTTCGGGATCATGGGCGCGTTCATCTTTTCGATCCGCCGCTCGCCGCGATGGCGGCACGAGCGCGCCGCGCGCGGCATCGTCTCCCAGCTGATCTTCTGGGTCGTGGCCAACATCGCCATCGCCCTGAAAGTGCCTCAGATCGATCTCGCGGCACACATGGGTGGGCTGGTCGCGGGACTCATTCTCGGCGCGGTGTGGCCGCATCGGGTCCCACCGCCGCCGCCCAATCAGCTGGTCGTCGACGTCATGCCTTACGAAGAACCAGCCGGAGATCCGCGGGACCAAAGAATCGATCGTTGATCGTGTGGATCACGCGCTGCAGTTCCGGTGCGTCGCTTTCCAGCATCGGAATGCTCATCCCCTCGGGCAATTCGTGCACGGCGCGCACTTCCGCGATCTCGAATCCGTGCTCGCGCGCGAGCACCGTCAACGCCGCGACATGTCGCGGCGCGAGGTGCGTCGGATCGCGCCAGAAGTCGGATGCTGAGACGGCGATCGACTCCGCGTTCGGCGTTTCGATCATCAACAGGCCGCCAGCTCGCAGCACGCGCTTCGCTTCCCGAAACAGCGCGAACAGCGCGTCGACGGGAAGGTGCTCGACCACGTGCATCGCCAGAATGGATCCGAGCGATCCCGGTTGAACCGCCGCGAAACACTCCGGAACCGCTGCCAGCGCGACATCGAACCCGCGCGTTTTCAGATCGGCGACGGAACGCTCGTTCGTATCGACGCCGCGCGCGGCGATCGACGCCTCCTGACACGCGGCAAGGAACTCACCGCGTCCGCAGCCGACATCGAGCACCGGCTGCTGATCGGCCGCGCGCCGCACGTAATGCGCGACATCGGCCCGAACCTCGGCCTCACTGCCGCGCAACGCGTCCTCGAGGCGCCGGTACAGCGTGTCGGAGGTAACGACCGGATTGACGACGTCGCGAAACCGCACGGCCACGGTCTCGATCTTCTGATCGAGCGCCGCGATCAACGCATCATTCCGTTTCGCCGCGGTCAGCACGAGGTTGTTCAGCCGCGTCGATTCCGCGGCCAGCGCGTCGCCGGCGGTTTTCTGCACCCCTTCGAGATCGCTGCGCAGATCGCGGCGGATGGCTTCCGCATCCCGACGGATGTCGTTGAGGAGCTCCAGCAGAACGACGTTGAAGTTTTTCTGCCGCTCCGCATCCGGCTCCGTCGCGCGCCGAAAGAGACGGCGCAGGAAACCGAAAAGCCACTCGTGCTTCGGCGAGCGCGGACGGTAGCGGCGGTCGGTCTCCCAGACATCGCGCCAGTCATCCGCGCCGGCGGGAGGAACCTCGACGTAGCGGTCGTCAGCCATCTTGGTAGGCGGTAGGCGGTAGGCGGTAGGCGGTGAGTGCGGGAACCCCCGCCTACTGCCTACCGCCTACCGATTCTAGTTACTGCTGCGATTCCGCGGGTGCCTCGGCCGGCTCTTCGAGCTTCTCCACGCCGAGAGGCACGACCTCGACCTGGATGTGCGCCGACACTTCGCGGTGCAGGCGCACCTCGACGTCGTGCAGGCCGATGTTCTTGATCGGCGAGCCGAGCTCGATGCGGCGCTTGTCGACGGTGATGCCTTTCGCCTCGAGCGCGTCCGCGATCTCGTTCGCGGTGACCGAGCCGAACAGATGTCCATGCTCGCCGACGCGCTTCTCGATCTTGATCTTCACGCCCTTGACCGTGTCCGCCTGCTTCTGGGCCGCGTTCTTTTCTTCCTGGGCGAGCAGCGCCCACTTGCGCTTGTCGTGCTCGACCTGCTTCAGGTTGCCGGCCGTCGCCTCGCGGGCGAGGTTCTTCGGCAGGAGGAAGTTCCGCGCGTAACCGTCTTTGACGGTCACTACGTCGCCGCGAGTGCCGAGGCCACGGATCTCCTCAATCAGAATGACTTTCATTGGAGTCGTCCTTTCGCTTCTTGAAATGTCTGAAATCGAAAAACGGATCGAACAGTCCCGCCACGCCCAGCAGCAGCGGCCCCACGCCGGTGATCGTGAGAAACACCAGCAGCAGCCAGCCGAGCATCGTTCCGGCCACGCCCGCGCCCATGGCCACGAGCACGAACCGGAAGATCGCCAGTCCCTGCAGGATGTACAGGAACGCAACGAGGGCAAGCACGTTCGCCGCGAACTTCTGCACCATCCCCGTGGCCAGAGGCGTCAGTCCACCAATGACGAACGCGAACAGCAGCCAGTCGGGAAGTGCAAAGTTGCGGAAGAGATAGGCGCCCAGCGCCTCGGTGTCAGCACGCTTCGCCGCCAGCTCGCGCCAGGCCTTCAGCCGGCCGAGCATCAGCAGGCTGAGGATGAACACGAGCGACATGTTGATGAGGATGACCGCCGGCAGCACGAACGTGCTGAAGCCGATCCATCGCTCGGCGAGCTGAATCATGTCCGTGGGCATGCCGCGTGAGCGGTAGATCTGCACGAATTCGCGTGAGGTCTGCTCCGCCTGCGCCACCTGCGCCGCGAACGGCGAGTAGTCGATGAGCGAGCGCGAGCCGACTTCCGTGAGCGCGAGTCCGATGGTGCTGAGCAGGAGCAGGAAGATCAGCACGCGGCCGAACTTCTCCCCACGCTCGACCATCGGCAGCGCGGCCATAGCCGGCAATGCGATCGCCATGACGACGGCGGCCAGGTACGTCCAGGCCATCTTCGTCGCGTCGGGCGCAGCGGCCGGAATGGCCATCACGTACAGCGCGTCGAGGGCCACGGCGATGGTCAGCGCCAGCCAGGCGGCGCGGCGTCCATTGCGGATCGCGCAATGGAACAACGCCGCCGGCACGAACACCAGCATCGGCGTGACGAACATCAACGCCGTCAGCAGCGAATAGCCGATCACGCTGCGCACGACGCGGCCAAACGGCCGGCCGGACAGCGCCATCGGTTCGCTCTGACTGAGGGACGATTCGATCACTGGAAAACTAGTCCGCGGTGAACGGCAGCAGCGCCGCGATGCGCGCGCGCTTGATCGCGTTCTGCAGCTTGCGCTGGTGCAGCGCGCAAGTGCCGGAGATGCGGCGCGGAAGGATCTTCCCGCGCTCGGGGATGAACTGCTGCAGGGTCTTCACGTCCTTGAAGTCGATGTACTCGATCTTCTCCACGCAGAACTTGCAGACCCGCTTGCGGCGATAGAAGAACTTCTTCTTGCCGCCCTGCTGGCCGCCCGGTCCGCCGCGGCGATCGTCGCCGCCGCCCGGTCCACCCGGTCCACGTCGTTGCATTGTCGTAGGCATTGGTCTCTCCTCCTTAAGCCTGCGGCGCGGCGTCGTCCGCGACGGTCATGTCGGCCGGCTCGGCAACTGCGGAAGCAGGGGCGACGGTCGTCATCGACGGAGCCGAGGGGCGCACGCGCTCTTTCTTCGGATTGCGCTTGGCGAGCTTGTCGGCGCGCTTGTGCTCGAGATCCGTCCGCACGATCACGTGACGCAGGACGCGGTCGACGTTCTTCATGCGGCGATCGAGCTCCGAAAGAGAGCTGTCGCTCTCGAGCACGAACAGGTGGTAGATGCCTTCGTTGAACTTCTGGATGGGATATGCGAGACGGCGCCGACCCCACGCTTCTTCGTTCGTGAACGTGGCACCGTTCTTCTCGGCGACGCTCTTGAAATCAGCGACGAGCGTCGTCGCTTCTTCCTCCGTTACTTGCGGAGAAAGGATGAACAGGACTTCATAAGTCCTCATCGAAACCTCCTTCTGGCCTAGCGGAGCCCCGACACACTCGGAGCCCAAGGAGCTGGCAGATTGTTAAAGAATGTCCGGAAACCCCTCCGCCGGGAGTGGCTGAGGGCCGGCAAGTGTACGGAAAGGGCTGGGAGGGGGCAATTTATTTCGCAGGAGGCCGCCCGGCCCGGTGAGAATACGGCATGGCCGACGTCACCTTCGACAACGTTGCGAAGCAGTACGGCGATGTATCCGTCATCCGGGACCTCAACCTGCACATCGATGACGGCGAGCTGATGGTGCTGGTCGGGCCGTCCGGCTGCGGAAAATCGACCGCGCTGCGGATGATCGCCGGGCTCGAAGAGGTGACCGCCGGAACGATCTCCATCGGCGGCAAGGCCGTGAACAACCTCGCTCCCAAAGACCGCGACATCGCCATGGTCTTCCAGAGCTACGCGCTCTACCCGCACATGACCGTGCGCGAGAACCTGGAGTTCGGCCTGAAGATGCGCGACGTCGCCCGCGATGAGATCAACCGCCGCGTCGGCGCTGCCGCGGAGATCCTCGGCATCAGCCACCTCCTCGATCGCAAGCCGAAGGATCTCTCCGGCGGCCAGCGCCAGCGCGTTGCCGTGGGCCGCGCCATCGTCCGCCAGCCCGCGGTGTTCCTCTTCGACGAGCCTCTCTCCAATCTCGACGCGAAACTCCGCGTGCAGACCCGCGGCGAGATCACCCGCCTCCAGCAAACCCTCGGCACGACCTCCGTCTACGTGACCCACGATCAGATCGAAGCCATGACCATGGGCCACCGCATCACCGTGATGCGCGACGGGAAAATCCAGCAGGTCGGAACGCCGCGCGAGGTCTACGAAAGGCCGGCGAACGCGTTCGTCGCGCAGTTCATCGGCACACCGCCGATGAATCTGATCCGCACGACCGTCGAGAACGGCACCGCCTTTTCGATTCCGGTACCGCTCGAGAACGGCAGGAAGATCATTCTCGGCATCCGCCCCGAGCACCTCACGCACGGCGGGTCAATCAGCGCGACTGTCGACGTGGTCGAGCCGATCGGCCACGAATCGATCGTGTACGGCACCGCGAACGGAGAGAAGCTCGTGGCGATTTTCGATCCGCACGAGACGCCAAAGGTGGGAGAGACGATCGCGCTGGGCGTGGACCCCACTCGCGTTCACCTGTTCGACGCGGAAACCGAGCGGTTCATCCCTTCACGCTTCCCTGCATGATCCCGGCGATGTAGTAGCGCTGCAGGAACATGAACAGCGCCAGCACCGGCAGCACCGTCACCACCGAGCCGGCCATCATCAACTCCACGTCCTGCACGTGCTCACCGGACAGATTCGCGAGCGCGACCGGCAGCGTGTAATGGGCCTGATCGGAAAGGATGATCAGCGGCCACATGAAGTCGTTCCACGTCGACATGAACATGAACGTGGCCAGGGTCGCCAGAATCGGCCGCGCCAGCGGCAGCACGACACTCCAGTAAATCCGCCACTCGCTCGCGCCGTCGATGCGCGCGGCTTCGAGCAGGTCCTGCGGCACCGACATCATGAACTGCCGGATCATGAAGATGCCGAACACGGTCACCATCGACGGGATGATCGCCCCCCAGTAGCTGTTGACCAGGCCGAGGCCTTTCATCAGCAGGAAGAGCGGGAGCATGCCCACTTGCGGCGGGATCACCAACGCGATGAGAAGCACGCCGAAGAGCCGCTCCCGCCCGCCGAACCGCAACTTCGCGAACGCATATCCGGCCATCGAGCCGAAGAGCACCGAGAAGACCGTGACGGCTGTCGCCACGATCGCGCTGCTCAGAAACGCGCGGCCGAGGTTGAGCCGCAGAAACAGCTCGCGATATTGATCGAGCGTCGGCTCGTGGGGCACGAGGTGCGGCGGAAAGGTGGTCGCTTCGCCCGGCGACATCAGTGATGCGGAGACCATCCAGAACAGAGGGAAGAGCGTGATGATCCCGCCGGCGATGAGCACGCCGTGCAGCAGGATGCTGTCCATTCGCCGGTTCATCGATCCTTCTGCATCTTGATCTGCAGCAGCGTTGCGGCGCCGATCACCAGGAACAGCACGAACGCGACCGCCGCCGCGTAACCCATTTCCCAGAACTTGAAGCCCTGCTGGTACATGAGCATGACCATGGTCACGGTCTTGTTCAGCGGACCGCCCTGGGTCATCACGTACGGCTCGGCGAAGATCTGCAGTTGTCCGATCGCCACGACGACGCCGACGAAAAGGAACGTCGGCGCGAGCATCGGCAACGTCACGTGCCGGAACTGTTTCCACGCACCGGCGCCATCGAGCCGCGCCGCCTCATACAGCTCTTCCGGAATCTGCTGCAGCCCGGCGATGAAGATGATCATCGTGTAGCCGAAGCCCTTCCACACGGCCAGCAGGATGATCGCGAGCATGGCCAGCTTCGGATTGCCCAGCCAGTCCGGCTGCGGCAATCCGATCGTGTCGAGGAAGCGGTTCAGCATCCCGAAGCGCGGGTGGTAGAGGTATTTGAAGACGATCGACACCGCGACGAGCGTGGTGACGACAGGCGCGAAGTACATCGTCCGGAACAGCGACTTGAATCGCGTGAGCCGCGCGTTGACGAGGAGCGCCGCCGCGAGCGACACGGCGACGGTCAGCGGACCGCCGACCAGCGCGAAATACATCGTGTTCGCGAACGCCGTCCAGAAAATGCTGCTGCTGAGGAGCTCCTGATAGTTGCGGATCCCGACGATGCGCACGTTTTGCGGGTCGCCGAGGGTGTAGAGATCGAAGTCGGTGAGGCTGAGGGCGAAACCGGCGATGACCGGTGCGAAGAAGAAGACCGTGAGCAGCACGATCGCCGGTGCGAGGAAGAGCAGGGCGGCGCGGGCTTCAGATTTCATTTTCGCGTCAAAATCCAGCGCCGTTTTTCCAGCAGCTCGTCGGCGCGCTCATCGAGCGCCTTCACCGCGGCATCAACGCTCGTCGTGCCTCGCGCGGCCGCCTCGCCACGGTCGTAAATCGCGGTCGCGATCTGCTCCCACTCCGGCACTTGCGGCAGCGGCCGGACTGACTCGAGTTGCTCGCGGAATGCTGGAAAACGTGGCTCAGCGGCGAGCGCCGGGGATTTCCAGGCCGACCGGCGCGCGGGCAAATCGCCGGTGAGTTCGAAGAAACGAACCTGCTGGGCCGGCTGTGAGAGAAACTCGATGAACTTGCGCGCCGCCGGTTTGTTCTGCGACGCCCGGAAAATCACCAGACTCGAACCGCCGGCCATGGAAATGCCCGGGCCCTTCGCATCGCGACCGGGGATCGGCGCGGTCGCCCATTTGTCCTGCATGTCCTCGGGCAGCCGCCGCCGGAACTCGCCCACGTTCCACGGACCGCTGATGTACATGGCGAAATCGCCCTGCGCGAATTGCTGATAGAGATTCGCGATCTGCTGATTGCTCGACGCCGGCGCGTGCCCGTGCTTGAACATGTCCACGTAAAACGTGAACGCTTCGGCGAACTCACGCTGACGAAATGCCCCGCGCGTCCCCTCGGCATTCAACAGGCCCGATCCGTTCGAGAGCGCGAGCACGACCGGAGGCTCGTATTCATTGGTCGGAATGAGGATTCCGAAGCGGCTCCTTTTCTGCGAGACGATTTTCTGCATCGCGTCGCTCCACTCCGCCCAGGTGCGCGGCCCGTTCGGATAGCCGACGCTGGCGAGAATGTCGCTGCGATAAAAGAGGACGCGCGTGTCGACGTACCACGGCACGCCGTAAAGCGATCCGGCGACGACATTCGTCGCCCAGATGCCGGGAAAGTAGTCGCGTTGATCGACGACGTTTGATTGCGCGGCAAACGGCGTCAGATCATCCAGCGCGCGCACCGCCACGAACTCGGCGATCCAGGTGTTGCCGATCTGCGCGACGTCCGGCGTCGAGTCGCCAACGTGCGCGGTCAGCAGCTTTTCATGCGCCGCGCTCCAGGGGATCTGCTGGACTTTGACCTTGATGCCGGGATTGAGCCGCTCGAATTCGGGGATCATCTCCGCGACGACTTCCCCCTCGCGGCCCAGGCCCCAGAACTCGAGCGTTTCCCGCGAGCTTTGCCCGCGGCACGAGAGCAGTAGGACGAATGCAGAATGCAGAATGCAGAATGCAGAAATGAGGATCCGCGATCTGTATCGCGGACTTTTCTGCATTCTGCATTCTGCATTCTGCATTCACTCCCCCAACCACGCGCCGGTGAAGCCGGCCCGCTTCAATCCGCGAATCACATGCGGATTCTTCTTCATCGTCTCCCACACCAGACCACTGCGATGGTTCTCGATCATGGCAATGATCGGTCCCTGATCGATGCCGAGGTAGTCGACGTCGAACCAGCCAAGATTGGGATCGATGCGGCCGTGCAGGAGCTTGGGTGCGGAGCGCAGCGTCGGGTTGAACGCGTCGACGAAGCCGTACTTCGAGTACAGATTGTCACCGTACCGCGTGCTCATCGCACGCAACGCCTTCATCGACTGCTCGGGCGTGAACACGATCGACGCGATCGCCGCGGTCGGCGCGATTGTCCCGTCATCGCGGATCTCGCCGTTCGTCGCGCCTCGCGCGGCGTACGATTGAAACGTCCGCTCTCTCCCGTCGATCGTGAGCGTCGCGTCGACCGGTCCGTCGCACGCGGTCAGCCCCCAGATCTCATCGCCGTAATCACGCCACCCTCCGGGATTGTCGATGGCGTAGGCGTGTTGCGCCAGCGACGCCCGTCGCGAATTCTCGAAGTAATCGATTCCCCGCTCTCGCATGTACGCGTCCTTGATTCCGCGGAAATCGATCCAGACGTGCGAATACTGGTGACCGAAGAGCGGCGCGAACAGCAAATGCTCCTGTCCGTAAAACTCACCCCATTTGTAGGTCTGCGTGTACGCGTCCCAGGCGCTCGCGTCGACGGGATGGGTCGGCGATCCGAGGGCGAGGACGATCACGATCATGGCCTCGTTGTAGCCGCGCCAGTCCCAGTCGATGAATCCTTTCTCCGGAGTCCAGCCCATGCTGATCAACGGCGTACGCGTCTGTGCCCACGGCCAGTCGACGCGCGCATACATCACATCAACGGCTGACCGGATTGCCCGTTCCGTTTCATTATCGCGATCGAAATACGACTGCGCGAATAACGCGCCGGCGATGAGGAGCGCCGTGTCCACTGTCGACAATTCGACAGTCTTGAAACGGTCACCCGTCTTCATGTCCAGGAAGTGGTAGTAAAAACCTTTGTAGCCTGCAACGCCGCTCGCCTCAGGTCCTTCCTTCATGGCCAGCATCGACTGCAGCGTTGCCAGCGTGCGCTCCGCCGCCTGTTCGCGCGTCACATACCCGCGATGCGCGCCGATTCCGTAAGCCGTCAATCCGAATCCGACCGCGGCAATGCTCGAAAACGACGGCGTCGGCGCGCGGTCGGGAATCAGTTTCGTGTTCGGGTCGGCCAGTTCCCAGAAGAAGAGAAAGGTGCGCCGCTGGACATCATCCAGCAGCGCACCTTCAGACGTTCGCGGCGTATTCGTCGCGCACGCAACCGAGAACAGGAGGACGAGCGCGACGATACGCCGGATCATTTGTAAACCTTTAGAAGCTCACTCGCAGGCCGATCTGCTCACGCCGTCCGAGCGAGACGGCACAGTTGCCGACGCCTAGGTTCGGATTGCCCTCGGGCGGGAGGAAGTTCGTCAGGCATCCCTCGTTCGTCTCGTTGAAGGCATTGAACACTTCCGCGACCACGCCGATCGTCGTTCCGGCAAACGCCCGGAAATCCTTCGACAGACGGAAGTCGGCCGTGCGATATCCACCATCCGGATAGACGGCATCGTTGATCACGCCGGTCTCGAGCCTTCCCGGCAACCCGAACCCTTTCGAGAAATCGAACACCGGCGTTGCTTCACCGCTGCTGATGATGATGTTCGTGCTCAGGCGGACGTCCCACGGGAGGCCGACGATGGCCGTGACGTTGAACCGATTCGGTTCCGCCCCCGCGCGCGGATGTCTGCCATAGAGATTGGCGGCCGGAAGATCGAGGCTGAACAGATCGTTTCCGGTCTGTTCCGCCGTCGCGTTCGTGTAGGTGAACCGTGCGCCCCAGCGATTCGAGCCCGTGTACGGGCGGTCGAGGGTGAGACTGAAGCCGTCGTACCAGAATTCCTTGCCGACCGGATCGTTGATGATCACGTTGCCGAATCCCGGCGCAAACGCGCCGCAGCATGTGCCCGACGCCGCGACGTACGTGATGCCGCGCTTGCCGCGAACGGCGTTGTAGCCGATCGATCCCAGCCACTGGCCGAAGGTCTGGCGATAGCCGATGTTGTACTGCGTCGAATAAGGCGGCTTCGTTTCGTTGCTGAGCAGGAAAATCTCCGGCCTGGCCCCGCCGGCAGCGATCAGAGCCTGCAGCCCTTCCTTGGTGAAGTACTTCGGGTCCCACTGGATCGCGCCGCCGGACCCGTCGGGCGAGAAGCGGAAGCGATAGACGGGGAATTGCAGGCGGAAACGCTCGTCCAGCGTGGAGTTGAGGAACAGCCGATCGTAGTACTTGCCCCAGCCGCCGAAGACGACGGACCTGCTGTCGCCGCGGAGGTCGTAGGTGAATCCGAGGCGCGGCTGCCACATGCTCTTGTAGGGCTCGCGCTCGTTCCCTGTGGAGAAGTATTCATCGGGGATGCTGATCGTGCGGCCGTCGAACGGGAACGATTTCCCTTTCAGCGCCGCGACGATGTTCGACGGCGTGACGTACTCGTCGTCCAGCATCTTCGACTCGTAATCCCAGCGCAGGCCGAGGTCGAGCGTGAGCTTGTTGTTGACGTTCCACTTGTCCTGCGCGTAGATGCCGTATTCGGTGTTGTCGAGCGACAGCCGCGGATTGCCGATTCCGAAGTCCGCTTCGAACGGGATGTTGCTGTAGACGCCGTTGGCGTCCGGCAGGAACTTGAACTCCGGATTGCCGTTGAGGCTCTTGTTCACCTTGTACTTCATGAAATCGATGTTGCCGCCTACCTGGAAGGTGTGCGTTCCGTACATCGTCATCGGCGCGAAGTGGAAGTTGTCGCGCAGCTCCAACCGGCGCTGGTCGAACTCCTGGGTAGTGCTGCCGCCGCCGATGCGGATCACCGTGGCGAATCCGGGCGCGAAGTAACGGCGTCCGACGAGGTCCGGATTGCGCGGCGACGGGTTCCATCCGAATCGCTGCAGGCTCACCGTCGCCTCATTGAGCGCGGAACCCAGGATCCACTGATGCCGCGCCGTGGTGCCGTAGACGTAGTTCTTGAAGTCGGTGGCCGACTCGAAGCTGTCCTGGCCGCCGAAGTTGCGCGTCTCACTCTCGTCGCGATAGCTCGAGCTGAGCTCCGCGATCTGCCCCGACGCGATCTGCCAGCTCACCTTGCCGAACAACAGGTGCGAACGGAACGGAGCGGGGAACGAACCTGTGTACTGAGAAAACTGGCTCCCCAACTGGCTGTTGGTGATGACTACCGCGTTTTCCGCGTCCTCGTCGTCTCCCTCGTAGGTGACGAAGAAATGCAGCCGGTCCCTGATGATCGGTCCGCCGAGGCTGATCCCGGGCTGCAGGCGTTGGTACTCCGTGTTCGCCGTCAGCGTGTTGAACCCGAAGTTCTTCTCCGTCTCCTCGACCCAGGCTTTGGGCTGGTAATAGAGGAACGCCTGCCCGTTGAACTCGTTGCCGCCCGATTTCGTCACCGCGGTGATGATGGCGCTCGAGGCCTGGCCGTATTGCGCGCTGTAGTTCTGGGTGATGACGCGGAACTCCTGCACCGCGCTCTGCGGGAACGGATTGCCGCGGCTCGAGTCCTGGCCGCTCGTTCCACCCTGAAGAATGTCGTTCTTCGTGCTCACGCCGTCGATGTAGATGTTGGTCTGCTCCGCGTCCTGGGCATCGCCGGCGAACGTCTTCCGGAGCGGGTCTTTGGAGAGGCGGACGCCCGGCGCCAGCGCGGCGAAATTGAGGAAGTTGCGGTCGTCCTGCGGGAGGTTTTCGATCTGGTGCGTAGTGACGTTCGTGGCGACCTCGCTCGTCTCCGTCTCGACCGCCTGCGTGCCGACGACGGTGATGCTCTCGCGCAGAACGCTGGTCTCGGAGAGCTGCGGGATCATCTCCAGCGACTGACCGACCAGCACGGTGACTGTCTGGCTGATCGGATCGAATCCGGGCGCGGCCACGACGATGTTGTATTCGCCCGGGTTGAGGCCGGCAAGGGTGAAGGAACCGTCTGGTCCCGCCGTCACGGTGCGCACGAAGCCGGTGGCCGTGCCGACGGCGCTGATCTCTGCGCCGGCGACGGGGTTACCTGCGGCATCTTTGACCGTGCCGCGAATCGTTGCGGTAGTGGACTGGGCCTGCGCGGTCACCGCCATACCCAATACCAGCAGAGTAAACAGCAACAGCTCGAACGTGCGTCTCATGGCGTTTCTCCTTTTCTCCGGGCTTTTCGTTTTTTGTCGGGTGATCCGCACGACTTCCGCACCACCAGCGTGGTGCCGATGCGCTCGCGTCGCGGTTCGCGGGCGCCGTGATGGGCGATGACGTCGAGCAGTACGGCGAATGCACGGCGTCCGAGCTCGGCGATGTCGACGCCGATGGTGGTCAGTTGGGGCGAGACGTAGCGGGCGATGGGGATGTCATCGAATCCGACGACGGTCACTTGGCCCGGCACGGTCACGCCCTCCTCTGCCAGCGCCGCAAGTGCGCCGATGGCCATGGAGTCGTTCGCGGCGAAGATCGCGGTGGGCCGCGGATTCATCGCCGCAATCTCCTGGGCCGCGGCGTGCCCCGAGGCCTCGGTGAAGTCGCCGCGGAGCTCCACGGGTTTCGCGGACGTGCCGCGCATCGACTGGCGGTAGCCACGCAGCCGTTCGCGCGCGTCGGCGTTCTGCGCGGGGCCGGTGATGAAGGCGATGTTGGTGTGTCCGAGGGATGCGAGGTGGCGCATCATCGCGCGGGCGCCGCCGAAGTTGTCGATGGTGATGGCGTCGTGGTGCTCGTCGCGCGAATTGATCAGCACGATGGGCAGTCGCTCATGCAGTCCATCGACGGCCACGTCCGGAGCCATGACCACGAGGCCGTCGACACGGCCGCGCATCGCCTCCACCACATCCATCATCTCGTCAGCCTCGGCGTGCGATCCGGAAACGAGGATGTGGTAGCCCTCGCGACGCGCGGCCACGTCGATGCCGCGGATCACTTCCGAGAAGAACTCGCCGTGGACTTCCGGCAGGACGATGCCGATGGTCTGGCTGCGGCGGATGCTCAACGCGCGCGCCGCAACGTTCGGTACGTAACGGAGAGTGCGCGCTGCTTCGAGGACGTGCGCGGACGTCGTCTCCTTCACCAGTTCCTTGCCGTTGAGCACGCGCGAAACGGTGGCCACGGACACTCCGGCGCGGGCAGCGACATCGCGAATCGTCGCCGCTGCCGCCACCTGGCGGCCCTTAGCGCGACGCAATTCGGACCTGCTTGCACTCATGATGTAAACGGTTACATTTTGGGGTACGCTACTCTCCTCATGGCGAAGATGTCAACGCGGTTCCCTCCTGAGTTCGTCTGGGGTGCCGCCACCTCCGCGTATCAGATCGAAGGTTCCCCCCTCGCCGACGGGGCGGGACCGAGCATCTGGCAGCGCTTCAGCCACACACCCGGCAGGACCGCGAACGGGGAAACCGGCGACGTGGCCTGCGATCACTACAACCGCTACCGCGACGACGTCGCCCTGATGCGCGACCTCGGCCTGAACGCTTATCGCTTCAGCATTGCGTGGAGCCGCGTGTTGCCCGAGGGGACGGGCCGCGTCAACGAGAAGGGTCTCGATTTCTATCGCCGCCTCGTCGATGAGCTTCGCAATGCGGGCATCCGTCCGATGGCCACGCTCTATCACTGGGACCTGCCGGCGGCGCTGGATGATCGCGGCGGCTGGCTGAATCGCGACGTTGCGGACTGGTTCGCCGAGTACGCGACGGTGATGTATCGCGCGCTCGACGATCGCGTGGATTGGTGGGCGACCATCAACGAGCCGTGGGTTGTCATGGACGGCGGTTACCTGCATGGACTGCTCGCGCCGGGACACAGCAATCTGTTCGAAGCGCCGATCGTGACGCACAACCTCCTGCGCGCGCATGGCCGCGCCGTGCAGGCCTATCGCGCGGAAGGAAAGCATGCGGTCGGGCTCGTCGTGAATCTCGAGCCGAAGTATTCGGCGTCGGAGAGCGAGGAGGATCTCGCCGCGACGGCGCGCGCCGACGCGTACATGAATCGCCACTATCTCGATCCGGTGTTTCGCGGCGCGTATCCGGAGGAGTTTCCGGACATGTGGGGCGAGGCCTGGCCGTCGTTTCCCGCGGAGGATTTCAAGGACATCACCGCGCCGGTCGACTTCATCGGCATCAATTACTACCTGCGCGGCGTGATGAAGGACGATCCGAAGACCATCGTCGAGCGCGCGACGCGGGTGCGTCAGCCGAATGCGATCTACACGACCACCGACTGGGAGGTCTATCCCGCGGCGCTGACGAAGGTCCTGCTCTGGTTTCGCGAGCGGTACGGCGACATGCCGGTGTACATCACGGAAAACGGCTCGGCGTTTTACGACGCGCCGACAGCGATTTCGGATCCGGTCGAGGATCCGCTTCGCGTTCACTACCTGCAGGAACACCTCCGCGCCATGGGTGAAGCTCTCGACGCCGGCGCGAACGTGCGCGGCTACTTCGCCTGGTCGCTCCTCGACAACCTCGAATGGAGCCTCGGCTACACGAAACGCTTCGGCATCGTTCACGTCGACTTTGCCACGCAGAAGCGGACGCTGAAGCGGAGTGCGCTGGTGTACCGGGATGTGATTCGAAGCGGAGCGTTGTAGATGGAGTGCGGCGGCTCTGCCGCCGCTTTGACACCGCGCGGAGCGCGGCTCCGCCGCATCTGAAAAGCGGCGGCAGAGCCGCCGCACTCCATCTACATCGGCAACCAGTACGACAACTTCACCAGAACCACATCGTGCGACGGAGCCGTCGGGATCGCGCGCAGGTCGCGATTCAGGCTGAAGTCGCCGACGCGCTCCACGTCGGAACGGTTCTCGTTCCACACCACGTACAACGCCGAGCCGGGGCGGAACTCCCAGCGCACGACGGCGCTTCCGCGGACGCTGCGGAAATTGAAATCGCGGCTCGGCGCGGCGCCGGTGTACGGCTCGTAATCGCGAGTGCGCGCGGCCACGAGCGTGTGCGGATCGTGATAGTCGCCCGAGGCGATGAAGGGTTGGAGATAGAGCTGGAAGGAAAGCTGCGGCGTCAGCGTCCAGTCGGCGCGCGTCCCCAACTCGAACGAGCGTTGTTCCAACTCCGCGAAGAGATAGCGGATGCCGAATGTTTGCGTCGCGCCGTCGTCCTTGAATTTGTCGAGGAACTGCGTCTGCGTGTGCGACTGCGAGTAATAAGGATTCAGGCTGAGCTGGACGTTCGGCCTCGGTCTCGCGTTCAGCGACAGCCCGAAACCGCGCGTGTACGAACCGTCGTCGCTCCGGGACTGGTACGTGTTCACGTTGCCGTAGAACGTCTTGCGGTCATCGCTGCCGATGTGGCCGTCGAAACTCCACGAGCCTGGACTGCGCACCACCGGCCCGCCGCGGGTCAGGCGATCGTCGTAGCTCGACGGCGTGATGAAGACCGCCGAGCGGAACTCCCAGAAATTCTGCAGAGTGCCGAAACCGTCCGCGAAGAAGCCGCGCTCGATCGTGTCGCCGTCGAAATTGCGGTTTTGCCAGCCACCGAACCAGAGATGCTTCTCGCGAAACTTCTTCGTCGGGTTCTGATTCACGTACTGCATCACGAAGTGCGAGGAAATGATGTCCGTGCGCTGCATGAAACCAGCGTCGTTGGTCTCGTATCCCGGCGAATACGCCTGCACCTGCACGATCGGACGCCAGATCCCGGTGGCCTTCGAGATCATGGCCTTGCCGCCCCAGCCCGTCAGCGACGTGCGGGTCTCGTCGAGCTCCACATGTCGCGCGTCCGGCCGCTGGTAATAGCGCGATGAGGATTGCTGCGTCAGCGAGATCGCTTCCTCGCTGCCGCTGACACTCGAGCCGAACAGCGAGCCTTCGAGGATCCAGGACTTGTCGCGGAAGCTCGTGTATGCATCCACACCACCGGTCAGCGCGGAATCGCGGAGCGACGTCATTTCATCCGGCAGGCGCCGATTCACCGACGTCAACAGGAAGCCGACGCGGGACCGGTCGCCGATCTCCTTCGTCAGGCGCGAGACGAAGTAATTCGTCATCGGCTCGACCTGCTCGCGTCCGAGCTCGATCTTGTCCTCGATGCCGTCTCCGTCCGCATCGACGCGCCGCCCGAATCGCGAGCGTTCCGCATCCGTCAACGCATCCAGCACGCCCAGCGACCAGCCGCCGGGCAGGCGACCGGTGATCTTTGCCGCGCCGAGGATCGTCGTTTCCGCGGGGGAGATGAAAAAGTCCGCGTCCGGCGTCACCTGCGGCGAGCGGCCGATGCGCCGCGTGTAGAAAAGGCTCGGCGCGAACATGAAATTGAAGTGACTCGGCGCCGGCGTGTCGCCGAAACGGAAGATGTTCACCCCTTCTGTGAAGAACGGCCGCTTCTCCGGATAAAAGGTCTCGAACTCGCTGAGGTTCACGACCGCGGGATCGACTTCGACCTGTCCGAAATCGGGATTGATCGTGCCGGTCAGAGTGAGGCTCGACGTCAGCGCGTACTTCACGTCGAGCCCGGCGTCGACGCGATGATCCTGTCCGGGCAGCAGCGGATTGACGTCCTCGTCGAAACGCGTGCGCACGTCGCCGCGAGTCACCGCGTAAGGCACGAGCTCCAGCGAACGGCCGCGGCGGATTCCCTCGATGCCGATAATGTCCGCGAAATGGGAGACGAAGCCGGTCTCCCCCTTCTTCGTATTGACGATGCGCGACCACTCGTTGATGCGCGTGGTCCGCCGGGTGATGTTGAGACCCCAGGTGTGCACCGGCTTGTCGTGAAAGCGGAGCTGCGAATACGGGATGCGCACTTCGCCGATCCAGCCGTCAGGAACGATCTTGACCGCCGAGTCCCACACGCCGTCCCAGCTGCCGTCCTCGCCGATGTCGTTGTAGAGGACCGTGTCGACCTGCACGTTCGCCGGCGAGATCGTGAACGCGTTTCCGGAAAGGCGATCGAGCTGCGGATCGATGTTGATCGAGAGGAAGTCTGACTGCGTGAACGAATCGCGGCGCGCGAGGATGGCCGTGGGCGGCTGAGGGTCTTCCATCCTCGCGCCGAAATAGATCGCCTCGTCGTCGTACACGATGCGGATGCTCGTGCGCAGGGTCGCCGGCGCACCGTCGACGGGATCGTGCTGCGTGAAATCGGTGAACTCCGGCGCGTTCTGCCACGCCGCATCGGAGAGATCGCCGTCGAGCACCGGCGGCGCGGTCACGCGGACGGCGCGCAGTTGCGGACGATCGGGCCAGTTCGCGGCATGCGCGGCTCCGGCGGCGAGAAGAGCGAGGGCGGCGGCGAGCGCGCGTCTGTTCATCGAACGGGGATGCTACCGGATCGGCACCTCCCCCGAAATGAACAGTTTCGTTGCATCTGGCGTGTAAAATCCGCGCTCCAAAGTCCAATCAATGGCGCGCTTCCGCGACCTGCCGATCCGCAGGAAATTGATGACCGGCTTCATGTTGACGAGCCTGGTCGCGCTGATCATCACCGTCGGCGTGTTCGTCCTGTATGACCGGGCCACATTCCAGGAGGAAGTGCTCGAGGACACGAGCGTCCTCGCGGGCATCATCGGCGAGAACGCGGTCCCGTCGCTGCTCTTCAACGATGACGAAGGGGCAAAGGCGACACTGGCCGCGCTGCGGGCCAAGCCGGACGTCCTTGCCGCTCACCTCTTCGACAACGACGGGCGTCTCTTCGCCTCCTACTCCGGCTTGACGGCGAGCCAGCCGCCGGCGCGAGTCCCCGCCGATGGACGCCGCATCGAGCCGCGCATGATCACCGTCACCAAGCCGGTCCTCTTCAACGGCAACCGCGTCGGCACAGTCCATCTGCAATCCGGCCTCGGCGCGCTTCAGGAGCGGCGCCGCAACTACCTCCTCTTGTCGGGACTCGTCCTCGCTGCCGCGGCCGCGGTCGCGCTCATCCTCTCTTGGCTCTTCGGACGCGCGATCTCCCGCCCCATCCTTCATCTGCTCGCGGCGGAGAAGCGCGTTTCCCGCGAGAAGAATTACGACGTGCACGTCGAGCGGCAGGCCAACGACGAAGTGGGAATGCTCATCGACGGCTTCAACGACATGCTCCGCGAGATCCGCACGCGCGACGCCGAGATCGAGGAGCGCCACACGCAGGAGATGGCCCTGGCCCGCTCGATCCAGACCTCGGTGCTCCCGCGCACCTTCGACTTCCCCGGCTTCGACATCTCGGCGGTGATGATGCCGGCCGAGGAGGTTGGCGGGGATTTTTACGAGTTCCGTGCGGTCGAGGGAGGCGCGTGGATCGGCATCGGCGACGTCACCGGTCACGGCGTCACCTCGGGCCTGATCATGATGATGGCCCAGTCGATGTTCACCATGCTCTGCGAGAACTCGAACGGCCACGTCTCGCCGGCGAAGTTCATCTCGCTGATGAATCGGGCCATGTTTTACAACCTGCGCTCGCGTCTCGATCAGGACAAGTTCATGACCATGGTCGTGGCGAAGATCGATCGCGACGGAAAGATGATTTACGCCGGAGCGCATACCGACGTCCTGGTGTATCGCGCGGCCACGAAGACCATCGAGCGCCTGCCGACCGACGGAATCTGGTTGGGAATCTCGGAAGACATCGAGGCCGCTACGACAAATCGAACGCTGAATCTCGGGCGAGGCGACATCGCCCTGTTCCACACGGACGGCGTGACCGAAGCGCGCAACAGTGCCGGCGAGTGCTTCGACATGAACCGTCTCGCCCAACAACTCACCGAGCTGCAGGCGCGTCCCGCCGCGGAGCTCGTGACCCGCATCGCCCAGACCGCATGGTCGTGGGCAGGCACGCCGACGGACGACGTCAGTCTGCTGGCAGTGAAGAGGAGCTGATGACGATGCAGACGCAGATCTCCAATGACTACGTCGAACTGAGATTCGGACCGCGATGGACGTACATCAGTTGCGTCCGTAAATTCGTGGCGAGCTTCTTCATGATCGGACTGGCCGACAAAGAGCGCGCCGAGCAGATCTCCATGGCCGCCTCGGAGCTCCTCGAAAACGCAGTGAAGTACGCATCCGACGAGGATTCGTATCTGAAGATCTCCATCGCCAAGCAATCGAGCGAGGTCGATGTCTGCGTGCGCAACCGCGCCGAGCCGCATCACATCAATACGCTTCGCCGCGAGTTCGCGTTGATTCACGCCGGCGAATCGGAACAGGTTTATCTCAAGAAGATGGAAGAAGCCGCGCAGACCGAAGGGCAGAGCCGCCTCGGATTGATCCGCATCCTCTTCGAGGCCGGCGCGCGACTCAGGCTCGACGTCAACGACGGCGAGGTCTCCATTCACGCGATCTTCCCGCTGGAGCAAGCATGAGAGAGCCGATCAGTCCGCTCAAGGCCGAAGGGCTGTACATCATTCCGGAGATCGGCCAGGACCAGGTCATGCGCGTGGTCATGTCCGGCGCCGTGGAAATGCGCGATCCCGGCGACGCGCTCAATCCGTACTGGAACGCGATCGACGAACAGGTTCGTGAGCGTTCGATCAAGCGCGTCGAGCTCGACGTGCGCGACCTCAACTTCATGAACAGCTCGGGCATCCTCACGCTCGTCCGCTGGATCACGAAACTGAAGAACGCGCCGGCGTATCAGCTCGTGCTGGAGTACGACCGGAATGTGACCTGGCAGCGGACGAGTATCCCGACGCTCGCGAAACTCGCGCCCGCAGCCGTCGTCACATCGGAGATCAATGGGAACTGATCTCACCTTCGTGGCCGGATCGTCGGCGCCTGAACTGCCGTGCAAATCGTGCGGCAGCGGCTGCAGGCCGATCGACCGCTACTGCAGTCAGTGCGGCGTGTTCAATCCGACGGGCAGTCTCGACGCGGACAACGCGTCGAACGAGATGCTGAACGCGCCGACGATCATCACTCACGACGTGCCCATTCCCGAGCGTTCCGCAACGTTCGTGTCCTCCGAGGAGGGAACGATGGTCGCGCCGCGCACGCGCCACGTGCCGCCGCCCGAAGGCGCGCGCGGACGGAATCGCAAGCGCAGCGAGGCCGAGGCGGCGAAGGCGCTCGAGGCGATGCTCGTGCCGGGCGGCGTGTTCGCGCGGCGCTACCGCATCCAACGTCTGCTGGGTGCCGGGGCGATGGGACACGTCGCGTCGGCCATCGACGACTCGATCGATGAAGTCGTCGCCCTCAAGATTCTGTCCGTCCCCGTGCACGAGGATCCGGAGGCGTTCGAGCGCTTCAAGATGGAGCTGAAGCTCGCCCGCCGCATCCGCCATCGCAACGTCGTGCAGAGCTTCGACCTCGGATTCGCGGACGGTTATCCATACATCTCGATGGAGTACATCGACGCGGACAACCTGTCGAAACATCTGCAACGGAAGCACAAGTTCGAGGAGAAGCAGGCCCTGGCGATCTTCCGGCAGGTGCTGCGCGGACTTCGCGCCGCGCACACACTGGGGATCATCCATCGCGACATCAAGCCGGAGAACATCCTCCTGAACAAGGACGAGGTCGCGTTCATCACCGATTTCGGCATCGCCACCACTGCCGATCGCGTGCGCCGTCGCGAGATCGCGGGAACACCGGATTACATGGCGCCGGAACAGCTCCGCGGCGAGGATGTGCTGCCCGCTTCGGATCTGTACGCATGCGGCGTGATGCTGTACCGGATGGTCGCGGGAGCGCTGCCGTTCCGGGCGAGCACGCTCGCCGGCGTCATCGGCGCTCGCCTGCACGACGATCCGCATCCGCTGACCGACAGCGGCGTTTCGATCGAGATGCAGGAGCTCATCGAATCGCTGTTGCGCCGCGATGTGAAGGACCGTCCGCAATCGGTCGATGAAGTACTCGATCGCGTCGATCTCATCGTGCGCCAGCAGCAAGCGAAATCGACAGGCTCGAAGCGGATGACGGTGCTCGTCGCCGACGCGAACGACGAGACCCGCTCCTTCCTGACGAATGTGCTCGAGTCAGACGGCTATCGAGTGCTGCCGACGACCAATGCCCGCGATGCGGTGAACGCTGCGTTCGAACAGCAGCCGGCTGTGATTTTTCTCGACGCCGGAATTCGCGGCGGATTCGAATCGGCGAACGACGCCGCGTCGTCGCCCGAAACCGCCGACGGCCTGGGCTTCCTGCGCATCGTCCGCGGCGACGAACAACTGCGGCGCGTGCCGGTGGTGGTGATGAGCGAGCACGCGCCCGCAGAATTGCAGGAGTCGTTCACGCGGGCGGGGGCGGTGGAGTTCCTGCTGAAGCCGTTCGCGGCGAGTGACGTGGCGGGGACGATGCTCCGCGCCGTTGCGAGCTAGGGCCTCGGGGAGCGGGCGTCCCGCCCGCGCCGCGTGGCCGTCATCGGCCGCGCGTGTGAGCGCCGGGCGACACGCCCGGCGCGAAGCGAGCGGGACGCTCGCCGTACGGTCAGTCGAACAGCTTTTCGGGAAGGACCACCCGCGGCAACTCCAGCGCGACGCGATACGACACCCTCGCGGGCGGCTTCTCATCGAACGTGATCCCCAGCGCCGACGGCGGAAGCGCGACGATCTCGATCCGTTCCGGCGCAGGTCTCGGCGCCACGCGCTCATCGAGCGCCGCGAGTCCGCCGAGGTGCACCGGCGCCAATAAGCGCGTGTTGTCGAGACCTTCAAGTGCAGCGATCAACGCGGTCCGGTCGCGCTCGGGCATCGGCGCGAAGGCGATGACAGGGAGCGGGACGGCATTGGTCGTGTGAATCACGCGCAGCTTTCCAGCGTGCTGCTGCAACAGCGGATTCGCTTCCGACACCAGCGCGGCCTCGGTCGTTCGGTAGAGCGCATTCACGACCGACGTCGCGTCGTCGGCGGTTCGCACGACCTTCGCGTCGCTTCCGCTGATGTCGCGCAAGCCTTCGGCGACGCTGATCGTGCGGCCGCGCAGATCCGCAAGCGACTGCACGTTGCTTCCCGCCGCAACGACGACCACCCGCCGATACGTCCGGCGATTCTCACGTGTGAACTGGAAACGCGGCCGGAGGTTGCTGGAACTGATGAAGTCGGAACTGGCGATCACCAGTCCGACGCGATTCGCGTTCGCGGCGATGAACGCGCGCGCATCATCTGCGCGCCTGAAGAACTCCGGACGCACGGCCACGCCTGCGGTCGTCGAAATCTGCGCGGCCAGCGCGGTGATCGTCTCGGCGAGCTTCTTCTCGTTTTCCGCCGGCGCATCGGGCATGAAGACCACCGCCGTCGGCCGCGGCTCGCTCGTCACCGGTTCCGCCTCGGGCTCCGGCGCAGGAGCACGCTCCGCCGCGAGCGCTTTGCGGATCTGATCCTCGTAACGACGCACGGCACTGTCTGCGAGTCCTGCCAGGCCCGCGGCGTCCGCCTTCGAAAACGATTCGCGCGCGTCCTCGAGTGAACCGGTCAACACGTCGAAGCTGCCGTTCAGGTAATGCGCAGCCGCACGCGCTCGCGAAGAAAGCGGAAGATCCATCGCCCGCTCGACGAGCTGCCGTCCGCGACGCACGGCCGACGAAGACACTTCGTCATTCGCGCGCGCGAGCCGCTCCACTTCCTCCGCGGCCTGCCCCAGCAACGCCACACCCAGGACCTGTTTCGCGCGATTGCAGATGTCCTCGGAACCACCGAACGACGCTTCGAGACGTCCCGCGTTCATCACCGCTCCACCGCGTGGCTCGCACCGGCTAGCGCGATCGAGCAGCTCGGCGGCGCGATCGTATTTGCGCTCGGCCAGCGCGAGCTCGCCCGCGACAACGGCGACGTCGATCCACTCCGGATGCGCGGCTACGGCCGCGTTCACGTGCGCAAGCGCGTCCTTGTTGCGCCCGAGCTGCCACAACGCCAGACCGAGGTTGCCTCGCGTGAGCGGGTTCTGCGGAACCTGGCCGAGGATTCGCGCGGCGATGGCATGGCGTCCGGCGAGACCTTCGAGAACGCCCGCCAGCGCACCGGCCGGCTGATCGCGCTCCGCCTCGCCGGTCTTTCCTTCCGACGCGAGGAGCAGCGCGCGCACGGTTCTCAGACTGTTGAGCGTCTGCGCATCCGCGGGCGGGTTCGTCGCAAGCAGTGCGTCGAGATGCAGGCGAGCTTCGGCGATCTCCCCCTGACGCATCAGCAGCATGACCAGGTTCGCGCGCAACGGCCAGAGCTCGCGACGAGCGGAATCGCGATTGAGAATTTCTTCGGAGAGCGCGCGCTCCTGCGCGATATCGCCATTCGCATGCGCGAGCAGGAACCGTTCGAAGACGAGCTGACGATCGGCGGGCGCAACCCGCGCCGCGATCTCGGCGATGCGCGCCGCATCGGCGGCGCGCCGATCCTGTCGATGGATGCGCAGCAACTGCAGCAGCGAAGCGGTATCCGTCTCGCTGTAACGCACGGCTTCTTCGAACGCGAGCGCGGCCGCGGCGCGATCGCCACGCTGCAACTCGGCCCGTCCGAGAATCGGAAGCGCGATCGCGCGCACATCGGGGTCGTACCGCGGCACCCCTTCACGAAGCAGCCGCACCGCGCCCGCGGCATCGCCGCGCTTCAGGACGATGTCGCCGAGGTGCACGTACGCGAGCGGCAACGCGGGATCGATTGCCAGTGCCCTTCGATACGCCTGCTCGGCCTCGCTTCCGCGATTGGCGTTGTAGTGAATGAAGCCGAGGTTGTAGTGCAGCGATGCGTTCTTTGGATCGAGCCGCAGTGCCTTTTCATACGCCGCGGCGGCCATTGGCCAT
This sequence comes from uncultured Acidobacteriota bacterium, assembly GCA_963822445.1. Taxonomy (GTDB): domain Bacteria; phylum Acidobacteriota; class Thermoanaerobaculia; order Gp7-AA8; family Gp7-AA8; genus QHVT01. Next base: position 115,585 of record CAWGHO010000002.1, read on the forward strand.
TGCTTCTGATTGATGTAGATCGCGCCGAGGTTCGCGTAGGCGCGGGCGTGGATCGGATCGACCTTTTCCTTCTTCGCGAACGACTGCTCGACAGGCGCCAGCGCGACTTCGTATGCCTTCAGGGCCTCGTCGAAGCGTCCCAGGTCGAACAGCACCGCGCCGAGGTTGTAGTAGGCGCGGAGGTTTTTTGCGTCCGCGTCGATGGCGTTCTGAAACGCGGCGATCGCTTCGTCCTTGCGGCCAACGGCGTACAGGAGATTGCCGGCGCTGAAGTGATACCGCGATTCCTCAGGCTCGAGCTCGATCGCCTTCGCGAGCGCGACGAGCGCGTCGTCAGTGCGATTCAGCCCGCGAAGGATCGTGCCGCGCAGCGAGTGCAGCGCCGCGTCATCCGCCTTTTTCTCGATGGCCCGATCGACATACCCCAGCGCCTCGGCGGGCTTGCCGATCTGCTGCGCGACCGCGGCGGCGTTCGAGAGCAACGTGCGATCGGCGGGCACGTGCTCGACGCCCTTCACGAAGACCGCGTAGGCCTCTTCGGATTTGCCACGCTCATGCAAGAGCGCGCCGAGGTTCACGTACGCGGAGGCGAGGTTCGGCGCGACTTCGAGGACGCGGCGGTACTTCTGAATCGCGTCATCGGCGCGGCCGGCCTCGCGTGCGCGGTCGGCTTCCTCCAGAAGACTGCGCGCGATCTCGGGCATCTCCTGCCCGCTCGATGATGCGGTCAGGAAGATGAGGATGATGAGAGCGAGAACGTGGAGGGTCGAGCGCACCGAGGCTCAGAAGTCTACTTCGAGCTGCGCGAAGAATTCACGTCCCGGACGGGTCATATCAACGCCGATCAGCGTTTCCTTCGGCTGCTCGTCGAGAAGGTTGTTTCCGAAGAAGCTCAGGCGCACGGGACGGTCCTTCGCGCCGAGGGAGAACGGAAGCTCGTAACTGACGCGCGCGTTCACGAACGTGTAGCCGTCGAGCGGCCCGTACTCGAGACCGTTGAGGCCGTAGTAGAAGTGCGGCCCGAAATACGAATCGCGCCACGACAGCTCGACAGCGCCGCGCACCCCCGCGACCGGTCCGCCGTACGCGCCGATGTTGATCTTGTTCTGCGGCGCGTACACGAATTCGGTCTGCGTCTCGTCGCCGTCCTGCGTCTGATACGCGTAGTTGGCGAAGCCGGTAATGCTGCGCGCGAAGTTGGCCCGCAACTCCACTTCCCCACCCCGAATCGTCGCCTCGGCAGGCGCATTCATGAACTGCAGGCCGGACGGTACCGGGGGCGGATTCTCCACAATGCCGATGACCATGAAGTTCTTCACGCGCGAGTTGTACAGGTCGACTTTCGCCGAGACCGTGGGTGAGATCTGATATTCGCCGCCCGCTTCGAACGTGCGGATCTCCTCCGGCTGCAGGCCGGGATTGGGGATGAAGCTGGCCAGCGGAATCGGGCCGAAGGGCGTCGTCAGCGTGAGGAATCCCGTTTCCTGAAAGAGCTCGCTGAACGTCGGGAAGCGGAACGCGGTGCTGTAGCCGCCGCGCACCACCAGCTTGTCATTGGGCGTGTAAACGAGTGCGGCGCGCGGCGACGTCTTCGAATCGAAGATGTCGGTCTTCGCGTCATAACGAAGTCCGACCACGGCGCGCAAACGCTCGCTGCCGACGTTGAACTGATCCTGAACGTAGTAGGCCAGCTTGTCGTAGCCGGTGACGAGATCGCCGCCCTGGGAGAGCTCGTGCGAGTGATCGGCGCGATCGAGCCGGCGCGCTTCGAGTCCGACCAGCAGGTCGTGGCCCGGAATCATGTTCAGGCCCGCGCGGAAATCGCCGATGGCCTGATAGCCGTGATCGGCTTCGTGCTCGAACTCCGGTTTCTCCGGCGCGGCATGACATCCGGCGCAGTGCATGCCCTTTCGGTGAACCCACGATAAGTCGGCAGAGAAAGTGATCGGCGCCTGCTCGCGAGCGCGTTGGTACTTGAGCGTCACCATCTCCAGAGTCTGGGTGAGCTCGTGCGCGGAGGTGAAGCTCGAGCCGGGAGGCAGGCCGGGAATCGGGAACGCCTCGCTGAAGCCGCCCAGCTCGTCGTCATGACGGTAGACGGAGAGCTGGAAATCCTTGAACGTGCCTTTGGCGAAGATCTCCGTCGCCTTGTACTTCGATTCGTTTTCCAGCCAGAACTCGGCCGGAAACGCGCTGCGGGTCAGCTGCACTGACCCGAGGATCGAGCCCCAGTCGAGACGGAGGCCGTATTGCGCGGAGACCGTTGCCGTATCGCGGCTGCCGCCGAACAGCTCGACGTTGCCGCCGGCGAGATCGTCACCCGACAAAGTGACGATGTTGATCACGCCCCAGTAGGCGTTCTCGCCGTACAGCGAGGATCCGGGACCGCGAACGATCTCGATCCGCTTGATGTTCTGGATGGGAAAGAAGTCGTAGGAGGGACTGAGCGGCAGGCCGCCGGTGTCGCCGGAGTTCATCGGCGTGCCGTCGATGAGCAGGAGGATGCGATTGGAAAACGGGTTCTGGCCGAAGCCGCGAACGTCGACGGTGGGGCCCATCGGATTCCAGCGCACGTTCACGCCGCCGACGAGCCGCAGCAGGTCGGGAACGGTCCGCGCGCCCGATTCGCTGATCTGCTTCGCGGTGATCACCGTGACCGCGCTGGGTGCCTTCGAGATGGAGATCTCGGTCTTCGTCGCCGCCTGAACCTTCAGCTGCTCTTCGCCGAAGAGGGTGACTTCACCGATCTGACCGGATGGCGCAACCTGCGCGGATGTGGAAAACGTGAACGCGGCCAACAGAATCGCGGCGGTAATGCGCATGCGCTGAGTTTACCAATCCGTCGGCTTGTAATCCTTGAGGAACTGCCCCCACATGTGCCGCCCGGTGTTGATGCCGTCGATGATGGGATCGACGATGCGCGCGGCGCCGTCGACGATGTCGAGGGGCGGGTGGAAGCGGTGCTCGATGATCTTGCGCGCGGCGATGGCGGCCGGATCTTCATCGGTCACCCAGCCGGTATCGACGCTGTTCATGTGGATGCCGTCGGCGGCGTAGTCGGCGGCCGAGGTGCGGGTCATCATGTTCAGCGCGGCCTTGGCCATGTTCGTGTGCGGATGACGCGTGGTTTTGCTGGTCCGGTAGAACTGCCCTTCCACCGCCGAGACGTTGACGATGTGCTTGTCGCGATTCTGCGTGCGCAACATGAGCGGCTTGAGTCGGGCGTTGATGATGAACGGCGCGACGGCGTTGACCAGCTGCACTTCCAGCAGTTCGACCGAGGACACTTCGTGGAGGAGCAGGCGCCAGGAGTTGCGGCCACGGAGATCGACCTGCTGCAGATCCTGATCGAGCCGCCCCTGCGGGAACAGCTCACTGTCCCGCACATGATCCTCGGGTAAGAGCGCGAGCTGCGACATTTCCGCGGAAATCGCCGGCGCGCCTCCCTCGCCGAGCATGTGATAGCCGCGCAGTCCGGTGAAGCTTCCGACCAGCTTGCGCTCGTGCTCGGCCATCGTCTGCAGGGCGGTGGTCTCCCCTTCCATCATGTGCTCGTAGAACGCGGGCGGGCGGCGGACGGTCTGGCAGGCGTTGTTGATGATGAAGTCGAGACGGTCTTTCGTCGCGAGCATCTGCGCGCAGAAGGCCTCGACGCTCGGCGTGTGACGGAGGTCGAGGCCGTAAATCTCGAGCCGGTGCGACCACTCCGCAAAGTCCGGCTCAGCGGCGTAGCGCGCCGCCGAGTCTCGCGGAAAGCGCGTGGTGACGATGAGATGAGCGCCCGCGCGCAGGAGCTTGAGTCCGGCCTGATATCCGATCTTCACCCGCCCGCCGGTCAGCAGCGCGACGCGTCCCGTGAGATCGGCGAGCTCGGTGCGCTTCATGAAGTTGAAGGCCGCGCACTCGGGACACATCTGGTCGTAGAAATGATGGACGGTCTGGTACTGCTCCTTGCAGACGTAGCAGTGGCGAGATTCGGCCGTCATCGGCGGCGCTTCCGCCACCGGTTCGCGAGCAGCCGCATTCAGAAAGTAGTTCGGCGTGTTGAAGACCGGCTTGCGCCGCAGCTCGCGAATGCCTGTCGACGTGAGCACGCTCTCGTCCTGCTGGGCGATGGCAGCCTTCCGCAGTCGCCGCGTGGCTTTCACCAGGCGCCGTCTCGAGCGAGGATCGGGATCGGAGACGACGCGCGTCGCGCGAAGCAACCGCTCGCGGTCTTCCGGCGTCAGCTCGGCCAGCAGGCCGCGATCGGCATCGATGGCCTCGAGGAATTCGGTAGCGGCGATTGCTCGCTCGCGGTTGGATGTCTCATTGTCGATTGCGCTCTTCGTCATGGTTCCACGCGGTAACACCAGGAACAGTCATGGTAGTCCTTGTCGGCAGGTGAAGGTCAGCAGGCGATCACGTCGGAGGGACCTCGTTGAACGGATCTTTTCGGAGTTGACTCAGTACAAGCGGCTATGCATAATCCGCGAACTTTTTCCCCCACAACCCTACTTACCTCCCGCAAAAATTTTCAAGAGGAGAAGATCTGGATGCAGTCTCGTGTGAGATGTGTGCTCGCAGTGGCTTCACTATTTATTGCGTTGAGTACCCTGGCGAATACCGACGTAGCCGACAGAGCCCGTGAAAAACGCACGGCCTCACTTGCCGGCAAGGGTTCGCTCGCAGTATCCGAAGCTCTCGGAGACCTCGGAATTCGCGGCATGTCATTGTCGGCAGCCGAGAACCGCCCCGTCATTACTCTTCAGGACCACGACGGATTGATCGTCGGCAACGTCACCATCGTGCGCACGTCAGGCGCGGACATCGACGTCACGTTCGAATCCGACTATGCCGACAGGTTCTCGCTTCGCTGGCACCCGTCCAGCGGCGCGTTGTACCTCGACACGGCGGGCGAAACGTTCCGGATCGACGCCGACTTCGAGCAGAAGACGTCGCGTTACTCTGACGGTGCAAAGGCGGCTTTCGACAGCCGTGCGACGGAAATCGCATTAATTGCGGAGTCGATTGCGGAATTGAAACGACATGGCATTTTCGAGGAAGTAACGCGTGAGGTTGCTCAGACCGCGCGCAAGATCGGCAGTAACAACACTTGTTACAACTGCGAGCAGCCCGAGGATCCGGACGTCGATTGGTGGACCGGCGGCGGCTCGACGAGTGGTAGTGGCGGCGGGGGGTACTACAAGCCGGCGTGCAACGGACCTACTGTCGTTGGATTTGCGTATGCCGAGGTGACCAAATCCGTCATTTGCGAACTGGCCACGCGAGATGCGAACCTCAAATGCTGGAATCACTACTGCACGGGCTGCTGCCGTTTTCTGTCGTGCGACGCCTATTGTCAGTATGGAGACTATATGTGCGTGATGGGATCGATCTACGGCCAATCCTGTTCCTACAGATGATGCTTCCGGGGAGAAAGCAGCAAACTCGTTAATGTAGCGTGGTGCAGCGCGGGGCTGCACCACGCTTTTTCGTTGAGGTCGGTGGTTCCGGCCGCTACATGATTCGGTCCGAAACGTGAAGGCACCGATAGACATGACCGGGAAGACCAGCCTCGCCGCCACCGGCATCATGTTCATAGCCGCGCTTGCCAGCGCCGCCGACCCATTCGCTCCGGCGCGGGCGCGCATGATCGACGAGATCGCCGAGGACGTGCGGATGACTCGGCGGGAGATCGGGCGTACCACGCTCGATGTCCGGGTCATCAACGCCATCCGCGCCGTCCCGCGACATCTCTTCGTTCCGGCGAACCTGCGCGACGTGGCCTACGAGAACCGGCCGCTTCCGATCGGGCACGGCCAGACCATTTCCCAGCCGTACATCGTGGCGATCATGACCGAGCTGCTGGGCGTCGACCGCAATGACGTCGTGCTCGAGGTCGGAACCGGGTCGGGCTATCAGGCGGCCGTGCTCTCGCCGCTCGTGAAACAGGTGTACACCGTCGAGATCGTGGCGCCGCTCGCGAAGCAGGCCACGGAACGGCTCGAGTCACTCGGCTATCGCAACGTCACCGTCCGTCACGCCGACGGATACAACGGCTGGAAGGAAGCCGCGCCGTTCGACGCGATCATCGTCACCGCGGCCGCGACGCACATTCCGCCGCCGCTCATTCAGCAACTGAAGCCGGGCGGGCGGATGGTCATCCCCGTCGGCGGCCCGTTTTCCACGCAGTCGTTGATGGTCGTCGACAAGACTGCCGGCGGAAAGGTGCGCACCCGGCAGGTGTTGCCGGTGATGTTCGTACCGCTGACCAGGCCGGAGGCGAGTGCGCGATAGCACACCGCGGACGCTGGCCCTCGCCGTCGCGCTGATCTCCGGCGCCGCACTCGCGTACGAGATCCTGCTGATCCGCCTCTTCTCCATCATCGAGTGGCATCACCTCGCCTTCCTCATCATCAGCCTGGCCCTCCTCGGCTACGGAGCCAGCGGCACGATGCTCGCCCTCGCGCGGCAACCGCTCCTGCGGCATTTCGAGCGTGTCGCGGCGACGGCGTCGACGGCGTTTGGCGCGACCTCCGTCGGCGCATTCGTGATCGCCCAACGGATCGAGTTGAACTCGCTGGAGATTTTCTGGAGCACACAGCAGTTCGGCCGGCTTTTCCTCCTGTATCTCCTGTTCGCCGTACCGTTCTTCTGCGCGGCCACGGCAATCGGTCTGACGCTGACGAAGCACGGCGGCGACTCGCCGCGTCTCTATCGCGCCGATCTGATCGGCGGCGGATTGAGCGCGGCCGCGGCGACCGCGCTGTTGTTCGTCGTCCATCCGATCACCGCGCTGCAGATCGTCGCGGTTGCCGGCTTCATCGCGGCGTCGCTGTTCGCAATGCGTTGGAAGACGATCGCCATTGGTGTCGCGGGAGTCGTCGCGATCCTCGCCGCGCGACCGCTGCTGCTGCCGTTGCGCATGTCCCAGTTCAAGGAGCTGCGTCAGGCGATGCGGATCCCCGAGGCTCGGGTTGTTGATGAGCGATCGAGCCCGCATGGCCTGCTCACGTCCGTCGTCAGTCCTGCAGTTCCGTTCCGGCACGCGCCGGGTCTCAGCCTGGCCTTCACCGGCGAGATCACGGAGCAGATCGCCGTCTTCACCGACGGCGGCGGCCTGACGCCGGTCGTGCGTTACGACGGGAATCCGGCGTCGGTCGCATACCTCGACTTTCTTCCGACCGCGATCGTGTACCACGCCGGAATGCCGAAGCGGCGCGTGGCCGTGATCGGTGCGGGCGGCGGATCGGAGGTGCTTTCCGCGCTCGTGCATGGGGCGGAGGAGGTGATCGCGGTCGAGCTCAACCCGCAGATGATCGAGGTTGCGCGGAAGTTCGGTGCGCCTTACGACGATCCGCGCGTGCGCGTGGTGAAAGCCGAAGCGCGCCGATTCATTCGCGAATCGGATGCGAAGTACGACGCGATTCAGATCGCTCTCGTCGGCTCGCACGGCGCGTCCGCCGCCGGCGTGCAGGCGCTGGGCGAGAACTTTCTCTACACGACCGAGGCGATGCGGGAGTTGATCGCGCATTTGCGTCCGGATGGGTATCTGGCCATCACCCGCTGGATGCAGGCGCCGCCGCGCGAGGTCGTGAAGCTGGTGGCGACGGCGATCGTCGCGCAGGACTTTCCACACATGCGCACGGCGCTGATCCGAGGATGGAACACCGCCACGGTGGTTGTGAAAAACGGCGACTTCACGCACGAAGAGCTCGCCGCACTGCGGCGTTTCTGCGACGAACGCTTTTTCGATCTCGACTACGCGCCGGAAGTCCGCCGCGAAGAAACGAACCAGTTCAACGTGCTCGATGAGCCGTATCTGTTCGACGTGGTCGGGTCGATTCTGCCGCGCGGCCCGGGTCGCGAGGATTTCTTCGAGCGCTACAAGTTCAACGTCCGGCCGGCGACGGACGAGCGGCCCTACTTTTCCCACTCCTTCCGTTGGCGCGCGCTTCCCGAGTTTCTGCGGATGCGCGCGCGCGGAGGCCTGCCGATGCTCGAATGGGGTTACCTCGTGCTCATCGCCGGTCTCGCGCAGGCCCTGGTCGCCTCCATCGCGCTCATCCTTCTGCCGCTGCTCTTCGTCCGCCGCCGCCTGTCGCCTGCGCGCGAGCCGGCGTGGCGGCTGATCGTCTACTTCGGCGCGATCGGCCTCGCCTTTCTCTTCATCGAGATCGCCTTCATGCAGCGTCTCACGCTCTTCCTCGGCCAGCCGCTCTACGCGATCGCCGTCGTCCTCTCATCGTTTCTCGTCTTCGGCGGACTCGGAAGCGGCGCCTCGGCAAGAATCGACGCGAGACGCGCGCGTCTCGTGCCGCTGTTCGTCGCGGCCATCGCCGTGATCGCGCTCATCGTCGTCCGCCTGCTCACCGGCCTCACCCTCGGCCTTCCCGATCCGGCCAGAATCGCCATCAGCGTCGCCCTGGTGGCACCGCTCGCCTTCGCGATGGGGATGCCCTTCCCGCTCGGCCTACGCAGACTCGCCGCCGTCGATGAAGCCGCGATTCCGTGGGCCTGGGGCATCAACGGCACGGCCTCCGTCCTCAGCTCAATGCTGGCGACGCTCGTCGCGGTGCACTTCGGGTTTTCGGTGCTCGTGGCGATCGCGGCGGGGTTGTACGCGGTGGCGGCGACCGGCCTTCGCGGAAACGAAAACGCCGGCCTAGAGGCCGGCGTAAGTTCTTGAAAACGTGGAGCCGATGACCGGACTCGAACCGGTGACCTGCTGATTACGAATCAGCTGCTCTACCAACTGAGCTACATCGGCGCGTTTGAGCGGGCAGGGTAACAGCGAGGGGGCGGATTCTATTCGCCCTTTCCGCGGCTGTCGAGAGCGAGGCGGATGGTAGGATTTCGGCCGGCCTGCGCCCTTAGCTCAATGGATAGAGCAGCGGTCTTCGGAACCGCTGGTTGGGGGTTCGAGTCCCTCAGGGCGCGCCAAATCACACCTTGCCGAAATCCGAACGAATCCTTCTCTGGTCGCTGGCCGCGCTCTCCCTCGGGCTGCGGGCGGTCGCCTTCTTCAACTACCGCTTCGACGCGGACGAGCAGCAGCACCTGCATGTGACCTGGGGCTGGACCGCCGGGCTCGTCCAGTACCGCGACTACTTCGACAACCACGCACCCCTCTTCCACCTGACCACCGCGCCGCTCCTGGCCCTCCTCGGCGAGCGGCGGGACATCCTCCACTGGATGCGCGTCCCCATGCTCGTCGTCTTCGCGATCGTGCTCTGGGCGACGTATGTGATCGCGCGCCGGCTGTACGACGAGCGGGTGGCGACATGGTCGGTGGTTCTGCTCAGCCTCTTCCCGCCGTTCTTTCTGAAGTCGCTCGAGTACCGGACCGACAACCTCTGGACGATGTTCTGGATGATTGCCCTGGTCCTGCTGATCCGCGAGCGCAGCATGTTCCTCGCCGGCCTGCTTCTCGGCTGCGCGATGGCCACCTCGCTCAAAACGACTTTGCTCGTGTTCAGCATCGTCGTCGCGGCGATCCTCGCCAAGCGCGGAGGGAACTGGCTCAAGGCGGCGATCGGATTCGCGATCGTGCCCGTCGCACTGCTGATCTTCTTCGCGGTCGTCGGGGCGTGGGACCAGCTGGTCTACTGCACGCTGACTTTCAACGGCAATGTCGCGTTGACTCGCAACAACCTCTGGATTCAGCGCGCGATTTTTCCATTCACCGCCGCGGCGCTGCTGTGGGCCGCGTTGCGCTTTCGCAGGACCGAGCATCCCTGGCGCTACTTTTTCGCCGTGGCGATGGGCGTCTTCACGGTCACGCTCGCAGGTTTCTGGGTGCTGATCTCGCCGCGCGACCTTCTGCCGCTGATGCCTCTCGCGGCGATCTTCGCTGCGGCCGCGCTGACGCGTGCGCGACGGCCGCTTCATGCGATCGGTGCGACGGCGGCGGTCTTCCTCATCGCGCTCTGGTACTACGGCGATCGCTTCGCGAACAAGACCGCCTGGCACACCACGATGATGGATCAGGTCCTCCGCCTCTCCCGTCCCGGCGAGCCGCTGATCGATCACAAGGGCGAGACCATCTTCCGGCCGCGGCCGTTCTACTTCATCTTCGAGAACATCACCCGCGCGCAAATGGCCCGGGGCATCATCAAGGACACGCTGCCCGAGGATGTCGTTCGCACGCGCACGTACGTCGCGCAGGCCGACGGCGCGATGTGGCCGCCGCGAGCCCGCGCCTTCCTCTCCGAAAACTTCGTCAACCTCGGGCGCCTCCGCGCGGCCGGCCAATGGCTGCGCGAGGACGGCACGTACACCATCGCCATCCCCGGCGAATACGTGATCGTCAGCGAGCGCGGTGCGATCGGTCCATCACGCGTGCTGCAGGCGGGCAGTTATCGCCACGCCGGGTCGCGCGAGCGGCTGGCAGTGGTGTGGGCGCCCGCGATCGAGCGCGGCCACTCTCCGTTTCATCTGCGCGATACCGATTTCTGAGCTACTGCACTCCCGAGCGAAGGTCGTTGATGTGCGACGCGCGCACGACCGACAACCCGGGAACGCTGTACGAAACCGGCGGCAGTCCGATTGCCGATCGGGCGGCGGCAAGCGCTTCACGCAGCTGAGCGATGTGCACCGCTTTGATCCTCGCTCCGGAAAGCGACGTGTCGACAAAGTTCTGCGACGGCAAAACCGCCGCGGTGCGCATGGCGTTGACCGCGGTGCGCAGCTGCAGGATGTGCGTTGCCTTGACCGGGGTGACGCCGGCCAGGATCGTCGGGTCGGTGAACATAACCGTCGTGGCCGGATCGAGATTGCTGTACGAGAGCACTCCCGACGCACCGATCGCGCGCACGCGATAGAGGTACGTGCGGTTCGACGCGAGTCCGGTGTCGGTGTGCGACAGCGAGGAAGTAGCCGTGACCAGACCGAGGCTGCCGCCGTTCGATGAGCGGTAGATCTCGTAACTCGACGCGCCGCTCACGGCGGCCCACGTCAACGACGCGGCGCTCGTGCTCGTAGCGGTCGCCGTCAGCGAGAACATCGGCACACCCGCGGCGTTCTGGGTGATGTTGATGGCGCGGCCGGCGATCCGGATCGTCCCGCTGCGCGCGGTGCCGGTGACGTTTTCGCCGATGACGTAGTAGACGGCCGTTGCCGTGACCGACGAGATCTGGATGAAGGCCGACCCGCTTTCGACGACTGCTTCGAATTCGCACGCGGACGTCACGTTGATCGTCCCGGTGCCCGACGCCGAGGTGTGACTCTTCCACAGCGGCGAAAACTGGTAGAGGCATTCCGTGGCGGACTGCCGCACCGTCACGTTGATTCCCGCGACGACGAGCGTGCCGACGCGCTCCGCGCCGGTGTTATTTGCCTGAACCGTGTACCGCGTGACGCCCTCACCCTGTCCGCCCGTGCCGCTGGTGAGCACGATCCAGGAGCTCGCCGTCGATGAGCTCCAGAAGCACGCGCTGTTCGTCGTCACCGCCACCTCCCCTTCCCCACCCGATGCCGGCAACGCGACGCTCGTCGGCTGCGCCGAATACGTGCAGCCGCCCGATTGCTGGACGTTGCGGTAGACGCCGTTGAGATAGACACCGGCGTTCCGGCTGGGACCTTCATTCGGCGCGACGGACACCGTGACCGTGGCATTGCCGCTGCCGAAGCCCGACACCGGCGAGGTGATCGTCAGCCAGCTCTCTTCCGTCTCGACGGTCCACGCGCAGACGTCCGTGGTGGTGATGTTGAAGGTGACCGTGCCTCCGGCGGCACCGATCGAAGCCGACTCCGGCGAGTACGAATACGCACATCCGCTCTGCTGCTCGATGTTGAACGTTTTGTCCGCGATGGTGAGCTCCGCGTCGCGCGTCGGGCTCCCGGCGTTCGACGCGTGCTGATACGTGATGATCGCGTTGCCCGTGCCCGACGTTGGACTGGCCGTGAGCCACGCTGCGTTGCTCGACACCGACCAGCCGCAATGGCTGGCCGTGGTCAGCGAGATCGTTCCGCTTCCGGCGGACGAACCAACCATGACCCAGTCCGGACTGATCGTGATCTGGCAGTCGACATTCGCCCGCGATCCCGCGAACTCGCGAAGGATGTTGCGCGTGATCTGCCGAGCACCGTGGCTGACGGGCGCATTGGGGTGATTGTGGCCGTTCCAGCTGTCCAGTCCCCACGCCCATTGAATCGATCCCGTCGCGAACACCCACGCCGCTCCGGCGTCGTAGATGGTCATATCCGAATGCATCGTGCCGCCCGCGGTCGGAAACGGCGAGTGGCCGAGACGCACGGTTCCCGGCGGCGTGAACTGGTTCATCGCGTCGACTTCGTAGCCGAGGAGGCCCGGCAGCGACGAACCGGTGGTAAGTCCGGTCTCCGCGAACACCCACGGCTGGCTGGTGACGTCGTCGATGACGATCGCTTCGTCGACCGGGTAGTAGATGTACTGCACGCCGATCAGCGCGGCCTCGGGACGATTCACCGGCGCGTCACGCCAGAGCGTCGTGATGCGGTTGTCGTTCGACGGATCGCCGTCGAGCGCATACGGATCGCTGCTGAGCGCCGCCGATTTGTATCCGACCATGGTCCGGTCCAGCGCGCCGTTGATCGTGCTCGGCTCGAAGCGGACCTGCCAGTAGCAGGTGTTTGCGGAGAAGAAGCCGAGGTTCACGCCGCTGGCGAGCGCGTTCTCGACGTTCGTGCGCATCTCCCACGACCAGTACTCATCGTGGCCGATCGACAGAAACGACCTCGCGTTGAGCAGGAGATGTCCGCGGCGATGCGTGTCGATGTTCGTGGTGTAGGTGAGGTCGTAGCCTTCGCGCTCGAGGAAACGGATCGCGTTGTACTCCCAGCGCCAGAGAAAGATGCCGGTGCCGCTGCCGTCGACGTACGGCCTGTTGAAGGAGACCTTGCGCGCGGGGCTGGCGCCGTACAGCGATTTCCCGCCCCAGCTGTTGTAGGCCTGCGCGGTGCTAACGGTCAGCTGGAAGTTGTGATTGGCCTGGCGGGAGTCCTCGCGTACGACGAAGAGGATGTATTTGTTCTTCGGCGATGACGTGCCGATGGTGGTGAGCTTCACCACGTACGCGCCGCTGACCCAGTCGTTCGGAATGGTGATCGTGTACGGATCGACCCAGTTGCACTCGGTCAGCCCGGTTACCGGGTCGGGTGTGGGAATGACCTGCTGAACGCCTGTGCGAACGACGGTGTCCGCAACGCGCCGTCCGCCCTCACCGCCGTACCAGCCGAGGCGGAAGATGTCGAGCTGGTAGGTCGAGGAGGTCGTGTTGACGTAGAAGCTGATCGACTCGCCCTGATTCACGCTCGTGGCGGAGGCGTACCCTTCGATCTCGCCGTTGACGGCCTCGCTGAAGAGACGCCAGTCGCCCGTACCGGGTTTCGCGTTCTCGATCTGGATCGGATTCGCGGCGCCGAGAGTGACCGCGTACAGCGCGCATAGCACGAAGAAGAGGAACCTGATTGGGGGCAAGCTGAAGCTCCACGAAGCACTGCCGGTAACTGCGTGGAAAGCGGACTACCACCGCCCCTTGTGCGAGCGAAATGCCACCCTTCAGCTAAGTGTAGAGACCGCCGCTCACGTTCAGAACGGTGCCCGTGATGTAGCTGGCCTGCTCGCTGGCGAGGAACACCACGCTGTAGGCAATATCCTCAGGTGTGCCGAGACGCTTGAGGGCGATGCGGTCGGTCAGCTTCTCGCGCGCGTCGTCGCCGAGGGCGTCCGTCATGGCGGTCTGGATGTAGCCCGGAGCGATGGCATTGACGGTCACGTTGCGCGACCCGATTTCCAGCGCCAGCGACTTCGTGAAACCGATCAGCGCCGCTTTCGACGACGCGTAATTCACCTGCCCAGCGTTGCCCATCAAACCGACGATGGATGAGATGTTGATCACTCTCCCCCACCGCGTCCGGATCATCTTCTTCACGACTTCCTGGGTGATGTGAAACGCGGAGTCGAGGTTCGTGCGGATCACGTTCGTCCAGGCATCGGGCTTCATCCGGATGAACAGATCGTCCTCGGTGATGCCGGCGTTGTTCACCAGGATGTCGATGGGCCGCTCTTTCAGCAGTGCGGTCACGCGCTCGCGGACGTCAGCGGCGGAGATGTCCAACTCGACCCCGGTGGCATTGCCGATCTCGCCGGCGATCTGATTCACGCGATCGACGGAGCGCGCCGCGACGAGCACGTGCGCGCCTGCTTCGCCGAGGCGGCGGGCGATGGATTCGCCGATGCCGCGCGAGGCGCCGGTGACGAGAGCGGTTTTGCCGGTGAGGTCGATTTTCATTTTTGCTTTTCCAGAAAGGTCTCGAGCGTCGGGACATCGCTGACGTTGATCAGTTCGACGCTCGCGTCGATGCGTTTGATGAGACCAGTGAGCACGTTTCCGGGTCCGACTTCGACGAAGCGTTTCACGCCCATCGACGCCATCCGCTGCACGGACTCGACCCAGCGAACCGGTGATGCGACCTGCCGCAGCAGCGCGTTGCGCACCGCGGTGGCGGTGCCGATCGGCGAGGCGTCGACGTTCGATACGAGCGCGACCCAGAGGTCCTTGAAGTTCGCGTCGTCGAGAATCGGCTTGAGCCGCTCCTCGGCCGGTTTCATCAGGTCGCAATGGAACGGCGCGGAGACCGGCAACGGCAGCGCGCGACGCACGCCGCGTTTCTTGGCGACTTCGATGGCTCTGTCGATTCCGGCTTTCGTTCCGGCGATGACGATCTGCCCCGGCGCGTTGATGTTGGCGACGGAAAGGACCTCGCCCTGCGCGGCTTCTTCGCAGATCGCACGGGCGTCTTCGACGGAAGGTCCGATCAGCGCGGCCATGCCGCCGGTGCCCACCGGAACCGCGTCCTGCATGAAGCGTCCGCGGGCGTTCACGATCTTCGCGGCTTCGGCGGGGGTGAGTCCGCCGACGCTGACGATCGCGCTGTATTCGCCGAGGGAGTGACCGGCCACGAGATCGCGGCGGGCGGCGCCATGTTCTTCGAGCACGGCGTGAATCGCGGACGACACGGCCAGGATCGCCGGCTGCGTGTTCTCGGTCAGCTTGAGCTGATCCTCGGGACCCTCGAAGCAGAGCTGCGAGATCGAGTACCCGAGAGCGGTGTCGATGTCGTCGAAGACCCGGCGCGCCGCGGGATATTTTTCGGCGACGTCCCTGCCCATACTGGCGTACTGCGAGCCCTGCCCGGGGAAGACGAAGGCGGTGTTATGTTCCATTCGGGGGCGGATGATATCGCGACGTCAGCGAAGCTCTGGACTGCGGCGGCAAAGCCGCCGCTCTGGCTGCCGGCGGCTTTGCCGCCGGAGTGGAGAGCGGTAGCTCTGCTACCGCAGTCCAGACTACTGCGCCAGAACCGCGCTGGCGTGCTCGCGCGAATGCAGATCGCTGATCTTCGTCCGGATCTTCGTGTCGATCTTGTTCGCCACGAAGTCGCGCGCGACGCGCACGGCGTTCTTGATGGCCTTCGCGTTCGAGCGCCCGTGGCAGACGATGCAGCCGCCGTTGACGCCGAGGAGCGGGGCTCCGCCGTATTCGGAGTAATCGATGCGTTTCTTGAAGTCGTCCATGGCGCCCTTGAGCATCAGCGCGCCAATTTTGCGGGTCGGTGTGCGGGTGAACTCGGCGCGCAGCATCTTGCTGATCATCTCGCCCAGGGACTCGCCTGCTTTGAGCACGACGTTGCCGATGAACCCGTCGCAGACGACGACGTCGGCGTTGCCGTTGAAGACGTCGCGGCCCTCGGCGTTGCCGATGAAGTTCAGGCCGGTCTCTTTCATCACCCGGAACGTTTCCTTGGTGAGCTCGTTGCCCTTGCCTTCTTCCTCGCCGATGGAAAGCAGACCGACGCGCGGCTCCGCCGTGCCGAAGATCATCTGAGCGTAGAAGTGGCCCATGACCGCGAACTCGCGGAGGTAGGCGGGCTTGGCGTCGACGTTCGCGCCGACGTCGAGCAGGACGGTGTGGCCTTTGGCGCTCGGCAGAACCGCGGCCAGCGCGGGCCGGCTCACGCCTTCGATCATCCCCAGGACTTTGTACGCCGAGGTCATGGCCGCGCCGGTGTGTCCGGCGGAGACCATCGCGTCGGCTTTCCCTTCACCGACGAGGTTCGCGCAGACGCGGACGGACGAATTCCTCTTCCGGCGCAGAGGCGCCAGAGAGTTATCGGTCATGTCGACGACTTCGCGCGCGTCGGCGATGTCGATGCGCGAAGGTATGGAGCCACCCAGCGCGGCCAGCTTCTCGCGAATGACTTCTTCGCGGCCGACCAGCGTGATGGCCACCGTCGGGTACTCGCTGATCGCCAGCAGCGCGCCTTTGAGGATCTCGTCAGGCGCGTTGTCGCCACCCATCGCATCCAACGCGATGCGGCAGCCGGCACGGCCGGCAGCGTCGGTTGCCATAGGCTCAGCCACTAGTCCTGCCTGAATATCACGTTACGTATCACGCACGAAATGTCAGGCGCGTTGCGCCGCCCGAAGCCGCTGCCCGCGAAGCACCGGAATCGTGCCGAAGGCGCAGCAACGAGCGCAGCCGGCCGTGCCGGCTACAGGACGTCCTTGACGACGACTTCGCGGCCTTTGTAGTACCCGCATTTCGCGCAGACGCGATGCGGCTCTTTGGCCTCATGGCACTGCGGGCAGGTGGAAAGCGACTTCAGTTTGAGGAAGTCGTGCGCCCGGCGGGTGCGGGTTCTCGCCTTCGAATGGCGGCGTTTTGGATTTGGCATCGTTGACTCCTGTTGATGAAAACTAAATGTCTTTTTTCTTCGCGAGCGCGTCCCGAATGTCCTTCAGCGCGCCCCACCGCTCGTCGGTGATGGATTGATCGCACGAGCATTTCTCGCGCGACCGGTTTGCGCCGCAGTGCGGACAGAGGCCGAGACACGATTCCTCGCATAACGGCTTCATCGGGATTGAAAGCTGAACCTGTTCGAGAGCGAGATCGCGAAGAGGGATCGTCCGTTCCGAGTAGAACTCGACGTCCAGCTCTTCTTTGTCGGTGATCTCGATCTCCTCGCCTTCCCGGGAGACCTGAGGACGAGGGCGAAATCTTACGTGAAAGCTCGAAGTATTGGCAAACGGAAAGGGCTCGACGCAGCGCGAGCACTCCATATCCGCGGTCATCGTCGAGGTCCCCTCCGCCACATACTCGGCCTCGGCATCCCCGTTCCGGACGGTCGCCTCGATCTTGACGCTGCCGGACGTGATGACCTCGTGACGGTCGAGATCCTTGGTGAAAACGTCATACGTCCCGCTGTAGGTTTGCGGCCCGTGCTCGTCGATGACGTCGAATTGGATGGTGTCGTTCATGGTGAGGGGGAAGCCCCAGAGTGCCCCGTAACTCGCTGAGGCTGCAAATCTATTTCGATGCAATGCGCACGCGCAACTCCTCGAATCCGCCGGCGGTCGAGGCCGCGGCCTCGATCGATTCGGCCTGTTCGAGAGCGGAAATCCAGCGGCGGAGGTCGCGGGCGGCCCGGTGGAGCCGGCCTGAGGCGATGCGGAGGCCGGTGCTGTCCCCCATTTTTTCGAGAACTGGGACCAGTTTGGCGGGGTCGATCCGCGCGGCCCAGCTCGTCGCCGGCCAGGTCGCCGGGACGGTCGCATCCTTTAAATATAGGGGGATGCTCTTGCGGTCGAACGCGACGAGTAGCTCCTTGCCGGTGTCTTCGGTCTGCCCGACGAGCTCAGCCATGCGCATGACGTCGGCCATCGCCGCGCGGCGGGCATCGGAGGCCGGAACGGACACGAGACCCTTTGGCCGGGGGAGCAGTGTTCCGGTGTCGACGTCGTAGACGGTGATCGATCCGCCGCCCGAGGTCAGCTCGGCGACGTTCGTTCCGGTGAGACGTTGAAGGTCGCCGAGAATTCGGGGTGGCTCGTTGAAGGTGACGGCCAGCATCGCGGTTTGAGGGAAACGGGCCGCGAGTGGGGTGGTGGCTGGCGCCTTGTCCGTCGCAGCCCGCGAGACCGTCAAAATCTCCTTCTCTGACACTTTCACCGAGCTCACCGCGGGCCGGCCGATCGGTGGAAACGCGCCGCGGGTGCGATTGCGCTGCACGACGAACACGTCGCCGGCGGGCAAGCCGGAGGCGAGCGCGAGAATCTTCTCGATCTCATTCGGATCGATCGGCGCGCCGCCATCACCGTTCATGACGAAGGCCGTTCCGTCCCAGCGCGCGTCGACGTTGCCGCTCGCCCACATCATCCAGATGCGGACGAGAAAGGCGCGGATGGTATCGACGCGGATCGCGTAGCTCGTCCTCTTGCCGTTGCGCCAGGCGAGGATGTCCGCGCCGCCGAGCATCCACGGCTGGGGCATGCTCTCCTTCTCCGTCCATTCCGAGACCGGACCGCGCGTCACCGGGTTCGCGAGCAGCTTGCGATGCATGACCGCCGTGGTGGGAATGAGCGCGAAGGCATCGGCGCCCGCGGGAACGCGAGCGAGCAGCGCACGTTGATCGGCGGTGATGGGGAACTGAATGCCCGCGGATTCCTTCGGCGTCGTCGCGACGAGATACACCGCGATCGCACCTGCGAGCAGGCCGAGGACCAGGACGAGAACGAGGAGGGTACGCATGCTGCGATAGGATCGCGCGCCGATGTCGCTGCTGCCGACGCTCGAGGTGATCGTTCACACTCTACGCCATGCATTCGCCGATCGCGCGCGGCGGGCCTGGCGCGCGGCCGTTCATCGCGACAAGAAGTTACGCATCGGCGTCGACATCCGCCCGTTCTACGAGCCGCTGACCGGCGTTGGCTGGTATCTCTACTACCTCCTGCACGAGCTGGCGAAGCGCGATGACGTCGACCTGTATCTCTTCGGCGATGCGCGTGTGACCGATCTCGGCCCGAAGCTGCATGCGGACCTGCCGAAGAACGCGCGCTACTGCACGTTCGATCTGCGCGGGTTGCCGGTGTCGGGCCTCGCGCGACCGTTGACCGCCGCGGCGTACGTCGGATGGATGGCGCTGACGGACTGCGACGTCTTCTTCGGCGCGAACTATTTCCTGCCGCGGCTGCACGGCGCGATCGCGAAGCGGCGGGTGATCACCATCCACGATCTGACCTACAAACGCTTTCCGGAGCTGCTGCAGAAGGAGACGCTGGAGAGTCTCGAGCGTCACGTGTCCCGCGAGATCGCCATCGCCGACGCGATCATCTGCGTGTCGGAATCGACGCGACGCGATCTGCTGCGGTTTTACCAGGTCGATCCCGCACGCGCCGTCGCCATTCACTCGGGTCTCGGCACGCCGGCGACCGCGGAGCCTGTCGAAGGTCTGCCCGCGCGCTACATCCTCTTCGTCAGCACCATCGAGCCCCGCAAGGACCTCGGCACCCTCATCGACGCCTTCGAGCGCCTGCGCGATTACCCGGGGTCGCTGGTGATCGTGGGCAAGGTGGGGTGGAAGTCGGAGCATTTGATTCCTCGCCTGCGCGGACCGCGAATCGTGCACCTCGACTATTTGCCAGCGTCTGAGCTGGCGACGGTGTACCGGAGCGCCGAGGTGTTTGTGTTCCCGTCGCTGTACGAGGGTTTCGGATTCCCGCTGCTCGAAGCAATGGTGAGTGGAGTGCCGACGATTGCGGCGCGGTCTTCGTCCTTGCCGGAGATTGGCGGCGATGCGGCGCTGTACTTCGAGCCCGGCGATGCCGGGGAACTGGAAGAGCAGCTGCGCCGCCTTCTCGGCGACGAGGTCCTGCGCAATGAGCTCATCGACCGCGGGCGGCGGCGGGCGGCGGCGTTCCGGTGGGAGGAGGCGGCAAAGAGGACGCTCGAAGTTTTTCGTCGCGTCGCGAACACGTAGTCTCAAAGTCGCAAAGTCTCAAAGTCGTAAAGAGGTGATGGCGTCTACACTTTGAGACTTTGAGACTTTGAGACTTTGCGACTCTTAATCGACGGCCGCCCCCTCGTCGGAAATCGCACCGGCATCGGCGTGCACACCGCGGAGATCGCGGGGCGGCTGCACGAGTCGCCGCTGATCGCCTCGCACGCCGTCATCGAGAACCGGCAGGGGCTGGAGAACGCCGCGTTTCGCGTCGATCACTCGCCGTTCGGATTGCTCTGGCAGCAGACCATCCTTCCGGAGATCAAATGCGAGGTCCTGTGGGGTCCGCACGGAACGCTGCCTTTCACCTGGAAGAGGCCCTCCGTGGTCACGGTCCACGACTTCACCTCCATCACCATGCCCGGACGGCACCGGCTGAAGACGATCCTGTCGTTCAACCTCTTCATCGGGCGGAGCCTGGAAATCGCAACGCGCGTGGCCTGCGTATCACGTGGCGTGGCGGATGAGGCGATACGGGGCTTCGGTGTTCCCGCGGACAGGATCGAGATCGTGCCGAACGGCGTCGATGGGTTTTTCTCGCCTGGCGGTGAGGAAGGTGACTACATCCTCTTCACCGGCACGATCGAGCCGCGGAAGGGGATCGACGATCTGTTTGCGGTCTGGTGGTCGCTGCCGGAGCCACGGCCGCGGCTCGTTCTGGCCGGCGATGCCGGCTGGAAAACAAGAGTGCCGGACGGCGCGGAAGTCCTGGGCTACGTCACCCGCGAGCGTTTGCGCGACCTGTATCGCGGCGCGCGCGTCTTCGTTTACCCCTCGCGCTACGAAGGATTCGGCATCCCGCCGCTCGAGGCCATGGCCTGCGGCGCGCCGGTGATCGCCACGCGCACCGGGGCGATTCCCGAATTCGCCGGCGATGCGGCGGTGCTCATCGAGCCCGGCGATCTCGACGCGCTCCGCTCGTCGCTGATCCGGCTCCTCGGCGACGCGAATCTGCGCCGCGACCTTCGCGCGCGCGGTCCCGAGCGCGCGAAGCTGTACGACTGGAACCGCAGCGCAACGCTGATGACGGAGCTGCTGCGATGCGGATAGGCATCGACGCGCGGAAGATCGCCGACTTCGGAATCGGCACCTACATCCGCGGTCTGCTGCGGGAGATGCCCGGCGAGTACGTCGCCTTCGCGCCGAAGGATGCGCCGGTTCCGGCGGGCCTCGAGCACATCGCCGTCGATGCGCCTCACTACTCGATTCGCGAGCTCCTCGCGGTCGGACGCGCCGCCGATCGCGCGGGCCTCGACCTCTTTCACGCGCCGCACTACGTCGTCCCGTTCACGAAAGTGCCGATCGCGGTCACCATCCACGACCTCATTCATCTCCATCAGCCGATGCGGAATCCGCTCGCGCCGCTTTACGCGCGGACGATGATCCGGCGGGCCATCCGCAACGCGCGGGTGGTGCTGACCGTGTCCGAGGCGGTGAAACGGGAGCTGGAGTCGGAGCTTGGGGCGAAGCGGGTGGTGGTCACTCCGAACGGGATCGACGAAGCGTTTTCCCCGAAAAAGGCAGCAAAAACGCACTTCCTATATGTCGGTAACGATAAGCCACACAAGAATGTGGACGCTCTGGTTGACGCATTTGTACGCGTTCGAACCGAAGTCGCCGATGCCACGCTGATCCTGGCCGGTGCCCCGTTCAACCGCTTTCGCGGCCGCGACGGCGTGATCGCTCGCGGGTTCGTGAACGACGAAGACCTGGTGAACCTTTACCGCGGCGCCATCGCGCTGGTGATGCCGAGCCACGAAGAAGGGTTCGGATTGCCGGCGGCGGAGGCGATGGCCTGCGGTGCGGCGGTGATCACTTCGCTCGCGCCGGCGTTGGTGGAGATCACCGGCGAGGCCGCCCTGCACGTCGATGCGCGATCGATCGTTGCGCTGGCGACGGCGATGACGCGCGTCGCGCGCGATGCTTCGTTGCGCGATCGACTCGCCGCGCGCGGCGTCGAGCGCGCGCGATTCTTCACCTGGAAACGCTGCGCGGAGATCACGCGAAGCGCCTTCGAAGAGGTCCTTCAGCGTGGAACATCGTGGAACAAGGAGTCCGAATTACGATTTTGATAAACAAATCGCTTGACAATATCGATTAACGAATCTATTTTTTGTCCAGTTAACAAATGATGATCGCCAGCGTGAAGAAAAAAGATTCAAGCTCGTCGCAGGTCATCAGCCCCCGTCTCTCCCCTTTCCCCTTCCCCGCTTTCGATACGGTCAACGAGTTAGCCGGAGCGATCCGGCGTGTTATGCCAAGAAGCGCGATCGGGAGATCCCGTACGGCATGAAAGGTGGTGAGCACTAATGGCTGCGAAGAAGAAAGCCGCTGCGAAGAAGTCCACCGGTGGCAGTAAGAAGTCCTCGAAGAAGAAATAAGCGATCATCACCGAACTTTTGGGGAGTCGTATCTCGTAGGGCCGGCGCAAGCCGGCCCTACTATTTTCCGCGCAACTTTCCAACCCCAGCCGCGTAACTCTCTTCATGCGTCACTCCCTTTTCCTCGCCACCACGCTCGTCTTCGCCACCTCCGCTCTCGCCGCCGACGTCGAACACGCCTTCCAGGCCACCGCGCCCCGCGGCAAGGTCCAGCGCGTCGTGATCGACATCCCCTTCGGCAGCTTCACCGTCCGCAACGGATCCGCCGACCGCATTGCCCTCTCCGGCATCGCCTCGCGCGACTACGACGGAGCGAAGGAGAGGACGTGGGCGCAGGACGTCGTGAACGACACCAGCGTCGAGATCTACGTGAACGGCAGTGAAGCCATCCTCCGCCGGAAGTTCGGCAAGAGCGCGGACAGCTTCCGCGCCCGCAAGTTCACCGGCATCGACATGCACATCGAACTGCCGCCCGGCGTCGACGTGGAGTTCGAGACGTCCGCGGGTGAAGTCGATCTGGCCGGCACCTACGGCAACATCGACATCGATCTACGCGCGGGCGAAGTCGAGCTCCGCATTCCGAAAGCGACCGTGCGCGAGCTGAACGCCTCCTGCCGCGTGGGTGAAGTCCGCGCCCACCTCGGCCACGAGATCGTCAACCGCGAGGGTATCTTCCCCGGCCGCACGAAGTACTTCAACGCCGCGGGAAAGACTCACGTGAGCGTGCACGTGACCGCGGGCGAAGTCGACGTCACGCTGACGCCGTAACGAATCGCTCCGCCTCTTCGCGGCTCTGCACTTCTCCGCGAATCTGCGCCTCGAGCAGCGCGCGCTTGATCCTTCCGAGGTCTTTTCCCGGCTCCAGGCCGGTGAGCGCCGCGATCTCTTCGCCGGTGAGCAGCGACCGCGTCGTGAAGTCAGGCCAGTCGAGAGTGTCGTCGCGCCCCATCGCTCGAAGCACGGCCGGCAACTGCCGCGCAACGGCCTCGCCGGCGTCGTAAAGCTCGATTCGATCGTGGCGATCGACGAGCCGCCGCAGCGTCGCCGCATCCCCTTTCGGCTCCGGCATTACCAGGGCATACGCGCCGTCGAGCGAGATCTCGTCGATCTGCACGTCCGGCGTGCGCAGGCCGAGGGCTTCGGCCAGGCCGGTCTCGCGCAGCAGGGCGATCGCTTTTCGCAGGCGGTTCGCCGAGAAGATGACCGACATCTCGTACGCGACGCGCTCCGCGGCGACGTCGTTGATGCGCGGAGCACGTGCGCGAATCGCGTTCAAGGTCTCGCTCTCGAGCTCGAAGTCGAACCGCACCGCCATCCGCACGCCTTTGAGCATCCGTAGCGGATCGTCGTCGAAGTTCGACGCGCGGACCATCCGCACGACGCGCGCTTCCAGATCGCTCTGCCCGTGATGAGGATCGAGCAACTGATCCTTCGCGAAATCGATGGCCATCGCGTTGACAGTGAAGTCGCGCCGGGTGAGATCGGCGCCGATGTCGTGATGCAGAAGCTCGGTGAAGTCGTAAACGAGATCGCCGGCAACGACGCGATAGGCGCGCAGATGGTCCTCGTTGCCGAGGGTGATCACGCGCGAGGAGATCTTCCGCGCCGCGGCGAGCGGATCGACGCAGGCAATGTCGATGTCGGCCGGGGCGATGCCGACGATCAGGTCGCGGACGGCGCCGCCGACGATGTAGCAGGAGGGATCGAGCTTCGCCAGCGCGGGGAAGAGCCGCGTGAGCGCGTCACGCCACATCATTCCGCAGCACGCCGATCCCCTCGATCTCCACCTCGACCGTGTCGCCGCTCTCCAGCGGCCCGACACCGGCCGGCGTGCCGGTGAGAATCAGGTCGCCGGACATCAGGGTCATGATCCCGGAGATGAATTCGATGAGGAACGCGCAGTCGAACATCATCTGGTTGGTGTTGCCGTCCTGGCGGATCTGCCCGTTGACGCGCGTGGTCACGCGCAGATTCGACACATCGAGCTCGGTCTCGATGTGCGGCCCGACCGGGCAGAAGGTGTCGAAGCCCTTGCCGCGCGTGAACTGCACGTCTTTCTTCTGGAGGTCGCGCGCGGTGACGTCGTTGGCACAGGTGAAGCCGAGGACGTACTCGCGCCAGTCGCTGCGCTTCACGTTCTTCGCGGTCTTGCCGATGACGATCGCCAGCTCCCCTTCATGGTCGACGCGGTTCGATGCGGCGGGCCGCACGATCGTTCCACCCGCCGCGAGCAGTGCGCTGGGCGGCTTGAGAAACAGGATCGGCTCGGACGGCGCCTCGTTGCCGAGCTCTTTCGCATGCTCGGCGTAGTTGCGGCCGACGCAGACGATCTTCGTGGGAGTGATTGCGGAAAGGGCGATCTTCACGATTGGCGATCGTAAATCAACCAGAGCCCCGAAAACCCGCGCAGCAGCCGGAATCGCGACCGGTACAGCTGATGGAGGATCTTGCGGTTGGCGTAGTAGACCGCCTCCTGGAGAAAGTCGCCGAACTGCTCGTCGAGCTCTTTCGCCGAATCGAGGCTGCGCTTCGCCTTCGACAGCAGGTCGCCTTCCGGCTTCACGCCCGCGGCCATCGCCGTCGCGAGGATCGTCGCCTCTTCATCGACCTTGATCCGCAACGCCGCGGCCCGGAGATACAACATCCACAGCTCTTCCGTGTCCTCTTCCGCCTCGGCCGGCTCGCGCTCGAACAGCTTTTCGTACGCGGACGCCTCCCACGGCTCGAGCCGGAGCTTCTCGGGATCGGCGGCCTGCAGTGCCGTGCCGATCCGCTGCAGGTATTCGAGCAGCGGTTCGTTCTTGCCGAAGTGCCCGGTGAGATTCTCGAGCTGCTGTTCGCGCGCGAAGAAGGCCTCGGGCAGATCCGGCGCGCGGTCCTCTTCCAGCTCCAGGCCGCGATCGAGCTGCGCCAGCACCTTGTTCATGCTCGATTTGAGCTGCGCGACGATGTCGTGCTTGACGTTCGACTGCGCGCGCAGGCAATCGAAACGCTCCTTGTATTCGCGGAACCGCGCGATCTCTTCGATCAGGCCGGGATTGGTGTCGCCGAAGTTCCGCTCGATGGCCTGGCCGTGCTCCATCAGCTTGTCCGCCTCTTCGACGAGCCGCTGTTCCTCGCCGCCATACAGACGGCCGAAGCGATTCTTCGACGCGACGTTGAGCTCGATGATGGCCATGAGCACGTCTGGATCGAAGTAGAGATCGCCGACGCGATGCTTGAAGGTTCGCGCGTCGCGCAGGAGGTTGCGCTCGGTGAGGTCGTCGAATTTCGCCGCGGACTGGATCTCGTCACGCATCGAGCGGATCGCACGAATGACCCGCACCACCTCATCCCGCGGTGCCTCGGCCACGCGAAGGATGCCCACCAGCTCGATGAGTCGCTGGCGCAGCTCGAGCGATTCGCGAACGACGTACTCCGCGCGCTCGGGGATGAGATCCTCGCCGAGGCGGGTGAAAAGGAAGTCGAGCTTGTCGCGGCGATCGCCTTCCACCGCGTCGGCGTAAAGGTAGAAGCGGATCAGGTATTCGATGATGCTGTCGTCCTGCCGCTTGAGCTTTTCGAAGAAGCGCCGCAGCAGCGAGGGGCTGATCGTCGAGTCGATTTCGAGGAGCGTCTGCGCCGCGGCGTCGAGGGCGCATTCGACGTCGAGAAACGGCGCGGCGGTGTTCTCGAGGACGCCCGGCCACGTGCCGTTGATCATGCCCGCGAGTGTGCGCATCTGCTCGTAAACAGGCTCGAGATCGAGCTCGTAGGCGTCGGCGGATCCGAGGAAATGACGCATGGCGCCGGACGCGAATTGATGCAGAGTCCAGGTCGCTTTCAGGCGATCGGAGACTCGCGAATAGCGGGTCTGAACAGCGCTGATCTGACCAACCGGCACGCTCAACCTCGGGTGCTATGATTCTGGCACGAATGGCACAGACGACGTTAATCAACCGCGAACAGATCGATGCACGGGTCGCCGAAATGGCAAAGGAAATCGAGGCTGAATTCGCCGGTTCCGAGCTGATCGCTCTCTGTGTCCTGAAAGGGGCGATGTTCTTCTGCGCCGACCTCGTCCGGCAGATGAAGATGGACGTGGCCATCGACTTCATCCAGATCTCCAGCTACGGCAATCAGAAGTATTCGTCGGGGGTCGTGACCATCCTCAAGGAGCCGCAGCTCGACATGCGCGGCAAGTCCGTGCTGATCGTCGAGGACATCATCGACAGCGGCCTCTCCATCCGCGAGGTGAGCAACTTCATCGAGAGCCGCGGCGCGGCGAAGGTGAAGACAGCGGCGTTCCTCGACAAGCCAAAAGCGCGCAAAGTGCCGTTCACTCCCGACTTCGTGGGCTTCCCGATCGAGCCGCAATTCGTGATCGGGTACGGGCTCGATTTCGCGGAGAAGTATCGGAATATCCCTGAAGTGCAGGTGCTGTCGGATTAGTTAGTTTATCCCGCGCGCAGACGCGGGATCTCTCGGTGCACCTGCGAAACCGCTCGTCATGATCCCCTCAGTGCACGGAGAGATCCCGCGTCTGCGCGCGGGATAAACTAAAAAACCGAAACATGTACGAATGCGTCCCCAACATCAGCGAAGGTCGTAATCAGGCGACGATCGACGCCGTGGCGGATGCGATTCGCGGGACCGCCGGCGTTCATCTCCTCAACATCCACTCCGATCCCGATCACAACCGCTCCGTCTTCACCTACGTCTCCGAAAGCGCGGACGCCATTGCGGCGGCGACGTTGCGGCTGTTCGAAGTCGCGGTTCCTCTGATCGATTTGCGCATTCATCACGGGGCCCATCCGCGCGTCGGTGCGGTCGACGTCGTGCCGTTCGTGCCGCTCGCGGGAACGACGATGGCGGAGTGCGTCGAAGGCGCGGAGCGCGTCGCGACGCAGATTGCCGAGCGCTTTCACATCCCGATCTACCTCTACGAGCACAACGCCAAGCAGGATTACCGTCGCGAGCTTCCGGCGATCCGTTCGGGCGGATTCGAAAAGTTCCCGGAGAAGATTCATGACGCGCGGTGGATCCCTGACTTCGGTCCGGCGCAGGTGCATCCGACCGCGGGCGTCAGCGTCGTCGGCGCGCGGGTACCGCTCATCGCGTTCAACATGCAGCTCGGGACGGACCGGATCGAAGTTGCGCATGCCTGTGCACGCGCGGTTCGCGGAATCAGCGGCGGCCTGCGCTTCGTTCGCGCGTTGCCAATCGCATTGACCAGCAAGGGGTTGGTGCAGGTGTCGATGAATCTGCTCGACTACCGCCGCACGCCGATCCATCGCGCGTTTTCGGTCGTCCTAGACGAAGCCCAGCGGCACGGCGTATCAGTCGTATCGAGTGAAATCGTAGGCCTCGTGCCTGCCGACGCGATGTTCGAGGTGGCCGAGTGGCACCTCAGGATCCACGGCTGGCGCAAGGACATGGTCTTGGAAGAACGGATCAGAATCGCCACGGAGCCGCCATGAAACGGATCATCACGGCCGTAATCGCCATCCTCTCTCTCGTCGTTCTCGTTTCCGCCAAGCGTCGCGCAGTCGCACCGCCCGCACCAGTCGATCTGAAGCTCGACGCCAGCCGGTCCTTCGCCATCACCGACAAGGCGATCCTCGATCCGTTCACGTTCCGGCGCGTGCTCGACGCGATCACTGCCGGCAGTGACGTCACCTCCGAGGCGTTTTTCAGGCAGTGGTGGAACACGCAGAACGAGCCGCAGTGCAAGGACTCGGGACGGTTCTGCCCGAACACGGAAGGCAGGCTAGCCACGGAGCCGTTTCGCCCGGAAGACTTCATCCCCATCGGCATCATCAATCGCTTCGATCAGGCTGATGCCACGCAGTGTGGTCAGTACCGCCTGATCTACGCGAATCGCATGGTCACGTCGCGGGAAGCCTTTCACATCATCTTCGAAGCGGAGATGCCCAACCCCCGGGCGGAGCTCGGCCTCGCGGCCTGCCGCCCCATCGCCCAGTTCTGGGCCGATCTGAGCAAGTTAGAGTCTCCCGATGAGCGGCGCTCGCGGATCGAGCGATTTTTCTTCGACGGCATCGACGGCTTTCCGCCGGCTGTCCACGTTGATCACTACCACCGCAATCAGGCCGGCATTCGCACCCTGCAATTGACGTTGCCCCAGAACTTTTCGTTCTTCTATCAGTTCCGCGTCGTGCAGGAGAACGGACAGCCGGTGGTGAAAACCGACACGCTGGAGAACACCGCCCACAACTCGCTGATCGACGCGACGAACCAGGACGAACGCGCGAAGCGGTTCCGCAAGATGTTCGTCGACAACCTCGACACGCTGACCATCCGCGACCACAACCTTTTCTTCATCGACATACCGTCCGAATACTGGATACCGGACGGGCGGCCGGCGAACAAAGAGTACGTGTCCGCTTTGAACGTCGGCTTCCACCGTTCGCTGTCCTCGCCGGAAGGTCAGGCATTCAGCGCGGAGATCGAAGCGGAGCTGAAGCGCCTCGGCAGCACGATCACTCCGGTAGACGCGGTGGCCCGCGCCGAATCCCAGAACTGCTTCGGCTGCCACTTCGGCAGAGTGCCGATCGGCAACGGTGAGGAATTCGCCGGCACGCTCGACCAGCTGCAGCACGTCTCCGAGGACAATGCCACGGCCACGAACTTCGTGATCTCACCGGGCATGCGGGACGTGTTCATCCCCCACCGGATGCAGATCCTGAAGGACTTCCTGATCAGCGGGAAAGCACCGGTCCACTCGAACTAGCAATCGCCCTCACCCATTCGGTGTACTGCTTGCCGGATGGGTGAAGTCCGTCGCCCGCGACGAGCGCCGGATCGTTGCCGCGCGAGATCGGCGTGATGTCGACGTACTTCGCACCGGCACGCGCCGCTTCCTCGCGATTGATGGCGTTGTAGCGATCGATCTCTGTCGCGATCTTGGCGCGATCACGACCTTCGGCGAACGGGGTCACGCCCCAATCAGGAATCGAGACCACGACGACCTTCTTCGCGTCGCCGCCCGCGAACCCGATCGCCCGCCGCAGTAGTGCTGCAAATTCGCCGCGGTACTGCTCCGCATCGCGGCCGCGGTACTGGTTGTTCACGCCGATCAGCAACGTCACCAGGTCGAACGAACCCTGCGGATTGGCCGCGTCGATGGCCGCATTCAGCTCGTCCGTTGTCCAGCCGGTCTTGGCGATGATCTGCGGCGGCGCGATTCCGAGCTCGCGCGCGAGCTGATTCGGAAAGCGATCCGCTTCGGTGACGCTTTCGCCGATGGTGTAGGAATCGCCGAGGGCCAGGTAGCGGACCGGTTCGTTCACGGTCGAACATGATGACAGCAGGGCCAGCGCGAAAAACAGGCGGATCATTTCGCGTATCCAGTCACCAGCATTACGGCCAGGATGGCGCCGAGGATGTAGCGGTAGTAGATGAAGATGTGGGTCGTGTGCGTGCGCAGGTACCGGAGGAGGAAGAAGATCGACGCCCAGCCGGAGATGAACGCGACCACGATGCCGACGAGGAGCGGTGTCGTCCCGATGGCCGTGAGCTCGTCTTTCGCGTCGAACATCTGAAACACGCCGGCCGCGGTGATCGCCGGAATGCTCATCACGAATGAAAACCGCGCGGCGTAGTCGTGCGGCACGCGCCGGAAGAGCGCGGTCATGATCGTCGATCCGCTGCGCGAGGATCCCGGGATCAGGGCGATGCACTGTCCCGCGCCGATGATCCAGGCATCCTTCGCGTTGAAGTCCTCTTTCGTCCGGAACCCGCGCCGCTTCGCGTACGCCTCGGCCACCTGCATGAGGATGGCGATGAAGATGAGCTGGAAGGTGACGACCCACGTGCTGCGGAACACGCCCTCGATCTGTTCCTCGAGGAGCACGCCCACGATGACGATGGGGATGGTGGCAAAGATGACGTACCAGGCTTCGCGTGAATCGGGATCACCGAACGGCTTGCGCGCGATGAGCCCGCGAAAGAACCCGATCGTGAGCCGGACGATGTCCTTGAAGAAGTAAATGATGACGGCGAGGATCGTCCCGAACTGAATGACGGCGGAGATCGCCGCGCCGGGATCCCCCCAGCCGAGAAGCTCGGGGACGATCTTGAGGTGGCCGGTGGAGCTGATGGGGATGAATTCGGTCAGGCCCTGGACGAGACCCAGAACGACGGCTTCGATTATCGACATGGAGTCTCGCAGGATCTCCGAATGCAGAATGCAGAATGCAAAATGCAGAAAAGAATCGACGGTCCGTGCTCAGACACTTTCTGCATTCTGCATTTTGCATTCTGCATTTCGACTCTCCTCACATCTCCCAGATCACCGGCAGAATCATCGGCCTGCGCCCCATGCTCTTCCGGAAGTAGCGTTTGAGCAGGGCGCGCAGGCGGTCTTGCAGCAGGTCGGCGTCGCGGAGCTCGTCGGGCTGACTTTCGTCAAACATGCCAACGAGCTGGTTGCGCACCTCCACCAGCATTTCCTGACTGGCGTCGACGTGCACCAGACCCCTGGTGATGATCTCTGGATCGCGGATCAGGCGGCCGTTGCTGTCCACGGCGACGACGACGATCACGAAACCGTCTTCGGCGAGATGCTGACGGTCCCGCACGACCACATCCGGCACTTCCTCCGCCTCGGAATCGATGAAGACCTTCCCCTGCGTGACGCGCTCTTCGAGCACGCGAACCCCGTTGCCGTCGATCTCCGCGACCTGCCCGTTGGTGATCACCACGCCGTGCGGTACGCCCACTTCCTCGGCAAGTCGCGCGTGATGGATGAGATGCCGCAGGGTGCCGTGCATGGGGATGAAGAACTTCGGCCGGGTGACGTTGAGCATCAGCTTCAGCTCTTCCTGGCAGGCGTGGCCGGAGACGTGGATGTCGGGCTGCTCGTGATGCACGACCTCGGCGCCGCGGCGGTAAAGGTTGTCGATGACGTGCGAGACCGCGCGCTCGTTGCCGGGAATCGTGCGCGCGGAGATGACGACCACGTCGCCGCTCTCGATCGAGACCTGTTTGTGCTCGCCGATGGCCATCCGCGACAGCGCCGAGGACGGCTCGCCCTGCGTGCCGGTCGTGAGAATGACCATGTCGCGCGGCGAGAAGTCGGTCGAGCTCGCGCGCGTCTCCCGCGGGAACTTCAGATAGCCGAGGCGCTCCGCGGTCTCTACGTTGTCGACGAGCGAGCGGCCGATGAGCAGCACCTTGCGGCGGTGCTTGCGCGCGAGGTCGATGATCTGCTGCACGCGATGGATGTGCGAGGCGAAGGTGGTGACGATGATCCGGCCGCGGGCGTTGCTGAACACGCGATCGAGCGCGCTCCCGACGGTTTTCTCGGAAGGTCCGTGGCCGGGGATCAGCGCGTTGGTTGAATCGCTGACGAGGAGGAGCACGCCGCGCTCGCCGTAGTCGGCGAATCGGGCGAGGTCGGTGGGCTTCGCATCGATGGGCGTGTGATCGATCTTGAAGTCGCCGGTGTGGATGATCGTGCCGGCGGGCGTGGTGATCGCGTAGCCGAGGGCGTCGACGATGGAGTGCGTGACGCGGATTGCTTCGATGCGAAACGACCCGACTTCCACCGAGTCCCGCGGCATGATCGCCCGCAGCTCGATGTCGTCGATCCCGAACTCCTCGAGCTTGTCCGCGACGAACCCGAGCGCGAGTGGCATGCCGTAGACGGGAATGGCGTGGCGCTCGACGAGAAACGGCACCGCGCCGATGTGATCTTCATGGCCGTGCGTGAGGAAGAGAGCCTTGATCTTCGAGGCGTTGTCGAAGATGTAGGTCATGTCCGGAATGATCACGTCCACGCCGAGCGTGGCCGCGTCGGGAAACATCATTCCGCAGTCGACGAGGACGGCCGTATCGCCATGCTCGTAGACCATGAGGTTCATGCCGATCTCGCCGAGACCGCCGAGGGGGATGACGCGGAGGGACGGCGGGTTGCTGGGTTGCTCGGTTGCTGGGTTACTGGATTCGCTCATGCGCGACTACGGATAGATGCGATTGATCATTCGCGGATACGGAATCGTCTCTCTCAGATGCGGCACGCCCGTCACCCAGGCCACGCATCTCTCAATCCCCATGCCGAAGCCGGAGTGGGGGAAGGTTCCGTACTTGCGGACGTCGAGATACCACTGGAAGGCATCCATTGGCAGGTTGTGCTCTTTGATGCGCTGCACGAGCAGGTCGTGGTCGTCGATGCGCTGCGAGCCGCCGATGATCTCGCCATAGCCCTCGGGAGCGATCATGTCCATGGCCAGGGCGACTTCCGGATCGTCGGGATCGGGCTTCATGTAGAACGCCTTGATGCCCACCGGATACCGGGTGATCAGCACCGGCCGATCGAAGGAGTTGGCGATCACCGTCTCCTCATCGCCGCCGATGTCGTCGCCGAAGTTCGCGGGCATGCCCTTCGACTTCAGCAGCTCGATGGCCTC
This sequence comes from uncultured Acidobacteriota bacterium, assembly GCA_963822445.1. Lineage (GTDB taxonomy): Bacteria > Acidobacteriota > Thermoanaerobaculia > Gp7-AA8 > Gp7-AA8 > QHVT01. The sequence continues at coordinate 148,178 of CAWGHO010000002.1, forward strand.
GCGATAGCTGATGCGCGGGAAGGGTGCCTTCACGTTCTCGAGCTTGGTGACGTCGCGCTCCAGCTGCTTGAGCGCTTCGGGACACCGCTCCATCACCCGGCCGACGATGTACTCGATGAACTCCTCGGCGAGTTTCTGCAGACCGTCGAAGTCGAGGAAGGCCACTTCCGGCTCCACCATCCAGAACTCGGTGAGGTGGCGTCGCGTCTTCGACTTCTCCGCGCGGAAGGTCGGACCGAAGCAGTAGACCTTGCCGAACGCCGCGGCCGCCGGCTCGAGATAGAGCTGGCCGGACTGCGACAGGTAGGCCTTCTCGCCGAAGTAGTCCGTCTCGAACAGCGTCGACGTCCCCTCGGCCGCATTGGCGGTGAGGATCGGCGAGTCGATGAGGATGAAATCGCGGTCGTAGAAAAAGTCGCGGATCGACTTCTCGATCTCATTGCGCACCAGAAGCACGTAATGCTGCTTCATCGACCGCAGCCAGAGATGGCGGTGGTTCATGAGGAAGTCGGTGCCGTGCTCCTTCGGCGAGATCGGATACGGCTCGGCGAGACCTGTCAGCTTCAGCTCCGTGACGTGAAGCTCAACGCCGCCCGGCGCCCTCGCCTCGGCGACGACATTGCCGGTGACGGAAACCGTCGATTCCTGCGTCGCGCGATCGGAGTCGTTCCACGACTCTTCCGCGACTTCCTTTTTCGACACCACGCACTGCACGAATCCACTGCCGTCCCGGATGATCGGAAACTGCAGCTTCCCCGAGGTGCGCTTGTTGTACAGCCAGCCGTTGATGACGACCTTCTCGCCGACACGCCGGGGAAGGTCTTTGATGCGAACCGTGGTCATAAGGGCGCGGATTATAAGGTGGAGCGCCGGCGTCCCCGCCGGCTGGTCCGCCGGCATCCCGCCGGCCTCCGAGGTACCATTCGCGCGAACCGTCGCCGGACCCGGGTCCCCCTCCCGCGCCACAGATACCCGTGCGACACGACAACTTCATTCCAGATTCGCGACTTACAGCCATCCACTCGCGAGGCTACATGCCCCACTGGCAGGTCGACCACGCCATCTACTTCGTTACTTTCCGGCTCGCTGACTCATTACCGACTCACGTCGTGATGGAGCTGAAACGAGAACGAGAACACATGCTTCGATCCGCGTCGACAGCCGTCGAACGGGCGCGGGTTGACGCCGCTTTTGCGATCCGGCTCGATCACGAACTGGACGCAAATCACGGCAGTTGCCTCTTACGTGAGCATGCGGAGACCATCGCGGGAGCGCTGCAACATTTCGACGGCGCTCGTTACGAGCTTCACGCCTGGTGCGTGATGCCGAATCACGTTCATGTGATGGTTCAGCCGAACGAAGGGGTCGCGCTCGCGAAGATCATCCACTCATGGAAGTCGTATACGGCGCATGTCATCGGGGAGGGGTCGATCTGGCAGAGGGAGTATTTCGATCGCGTGGTGCGGACGCCGTCGGAGTACACGGCCACGAAGGCGTACATCGAGGCGAATCCTGCGAAGGCGGGGTTGAAAGGATGGAAGTGGGTTAGCTAAAGGCCGGCGAGACGCCAGCGCAACAGCCGGCGGGCCGCCGGCGCTCCGGATGACAGTGGAGCGCCGGCGTCCTCGCCGGCTGGTCCGCCGGCGTCCCGCCGGCCGAGAGAGGCGCCTACCGAAGCCGCTCGATCTCCGCGGTGATCGCCCGCGCCTCGTCCCCTACCGACGTCAGCTTCCCCGCGAAGCGGTCGATCTTCTCCGATTCGGCGGCGTAGAAGCGCTGGTAGGGCTCGAAGGCGCTGGTGATGCTGCGGAGCATGCGGTCGATCTCCGTCGTCGATTCGCGGTTCAGCGCTTCGCCGAGTTGCGCGCGGAGCTCTTCGATGCGGCGGCGGAACTCCTCCTTCGCCTTCGAGCGCTTGTACGGGAGGATCAGGAAGCTCGTGACCAGGAGCATCGTCGCGGCGGTGAGGCCGGTGACGTCGACGGCCGTGCTGCTGACGGCGGTGGTCAACAGGTAGCCGAGGCCGAGGGCTCCGGCGCCGAGGCCGAAGCTGTGGAGGACGGCGCGCATGGCGTGCTCGATGATCCGGCGCGACTCCACGTTCACGTCGTACGACGACAGGCGCTGCTCGGCGTTCGTGCGCATGCGCGCGTAAACCTCTTCGCGGTTGTACGCGAACTCGCGGCCCACGCGGCCGATGATCTCCTCGTTGCGCGCGTCCGCTTCCGCGCGGCGGTGGAACTGGTCGACGGTCGTGTTCCAGAGCTTCATGTTCTCCTTGACCAGCCAGTCCACCGCCTCCTGGATGGTCGTGTCGATGTTCCCCTTCCAGCCCTGGAAGACCTGGCGCTCGAACTCCTCGCGGAAGCGCAGCGCGTTGCGCAGCAGCATCACGTGCTGGATGCGCACGTAGTTGTCGAGGAAATCGAGGCCGCGGCGCTCCAGGTCCATCATCAGGTTGTCGATGCGCACCACGAACTGGCGGAAGTTGCCTTCCAGATCGGCGCGGGCCTTTTCCAGCTGCGCTTCGATCGATTCGATGCGGGCCTTGTCCGAGGCCAGAACCTCGCGGCGCGACTCGATCATCACAAACTGCTTCTTCGACAGGCTCAGCACCGTCTCCAGCGGCGCGGAGAGCTTGATGCGGACGCGCTCCTTCTCCGAGAGCACCTTGAAGATGTAGTTCTCCAGCGCGTCGAAGCGGGCCATCGTTTTCGTCGAGACCGGAAAGATCAGCGCGTCGAAGCCGAAGATCGAGCGGACGTTCGACTTCAGGTAGTTGACCACCTGCACGATCTCGTCCTCCGTCTTCGTGTCGATCTTGTTGAGGACGAAGACGACTTTCTTCCCCCACTCGCGGATGTATTCGAGGAACTTGCGCTCCGATTCGGACAGCGGGCGATCGATCGACGTCACGAACAGCACCAGATCCGCCCGCGGAATGTAATCCTCGGTGATCTCCTGATGCCGCTGCACGATCGAGTTCGTTCCCGGCGTGTCGACGAGGGTGATGTTGCGCAGGAACTCGACCGGATAGAACTGCTCGACCACGTAGTCGGTGAGCTGCCGCTGCGAGGGCTGATCGGCGAAGCGGAGGATGGAGATGACATCGTCGACCGGGATGGGCCCTTCCACACGCAGCTTCGCGCCGAAGAGGGCATTGATCAGCGAGGATTTGCCGGCGTTGAACTCGCCGACGATGACGATGGTGAAAAGATCTTCGAGCGTCGCCAGGAGCTCGTCGACGCGGCGGCGCTCGTCGGCCTGCTCGCGGTCGAGCGTTTCCCGCAGCTCGACCAGCAACCGTTGCTCGCGGCGGAGCAGTGTCTGGACCTTCGCGTCGACGACCGTGTCGAAAATGCCGGGCATCTGACTCAGCGTTGGTTGCGCGCGCGCGTGCGGGCTGCTTTTTTCGCGGAGGCGGAGCGGGAGCTGGCGCTCCGTTTCTTCGCGACCTTACGCGCGTGCGCGGCGAGCGCGTTCTTCGACGCGGCCTTGTGGCTCTCGCGTTTCAGCTCGCCTCGCGTCGCGCGGGAGCGTTTCGCGGACGGCTTCTTTTTCGACGAGGCACGCTTCAAATCCCTCTTCGCCTGCTTGCGCGTGGCGGACGAGGCTTCGCCCTTCTCCGGAGGCGGGAGCTTCACGCCGGCGCGGCGGGCCTTCGACAGGCCGATGGCGATGGCCTGCTCCGTCGAGCGCGCGCCGTGCTTGCCCTCGCGGATGTGCTCGATCTCCTCGCGCACGAACTCGCCGGCCTGGGTCGACGGAGCTTTGCCCTCTCGCTTGTCCTTCCTGGCTCGTTTCAGCGTTTCTTTCTCGGGCATAGTGCTGGCGGACGCTGCAAATCACGATCCTGCACGCGGCACTCGCACCACCAGCGACTGCGGCACGGTCGTGAGGACCAGCGGCGTCGACATCGTGAACACTTCGCCGTCGACGCCTACCTTGAGGTGCTTCCGCGACGACTGCACGCGCATGCGCAGCGTGCGAAAGGAGCGAAAGCCGGGAATGGTCCGCACGCGGCCGGCCAGATAGCGCGACACGTAGCGCGTCAGCACCCAGCGCGAGACGTGCTCGAGCCAGTACACGGACAGCCGCCCTTCCGACATCCGCTCGCGCGGCGCTTCGATCCCGACCCGCTCCAGGTCATACGAGTTGTTCGAGACCATGAAGACGTGGGTGCGCAGCACCTCGTGGCGGCCGTCGGCTTCGACGGTGATGTTCACGTGCGGATACCTTCGCAGCGTGGTGTAAATCGCGAAGAGCCTCGCCTTCCAGCGGGGGTAATCGCGTCCGCGCTCCTCGCGAAGCGACACCACCTCCGGGTACAGGCCGATGGAGACGTTGTTGACGAAGTAGCGATCGTTGATGCGGGCCGTGTCGATCTGGCGCCGCTCCCCTTTCAGCGCGACCTCGAGCGCTTCCCGCCAATCCAGGGGGATCCCGACGTCGCGCGCGAAATGGTTGTAGGTGCCGTTGGGAATGACCGCGAGTTCGGCGCCGGTGTTCACCAGGGCCTGCATGACGTGGTGAACCGTTCCGTCGCCGCCGGTGGCGATGAACAGATTCGTGCCGCGGGCGACCCGCTCGCGGACGATCTGGGCGCAGTCGATTTCATCGGAAAGGTCGACGACCTCCACGTCCGATTCCCTCACCGCGGCGAGGAACGCCTCGACCTCCTCCGGAGGGAGCTTCACGCCCGAGGAACGGTTCAGAAACAGTGTGGCTTTCTTGGGCAATATCCGGCCTGCGGCGAGGCGTTCAACGCGGGGTAATCCCATGAAAAAGCTCGCCTTCGCTGCTCTCATCCTGCAAGTTCTCGTCCTCCCGCTCGCCGCGGCGGAACCCACGCTTTCCGTCGGCATCACCGGCACGGACGGCACGGACGTTCCCGTCCTTGCCCGCGTGGCGGAAAGCGATCTCGCAACGTTCGCCCCGGCTCGCGCACAGAGTCTGACGGTGATCGTCTCCTACGACGTCGACACGACCACCGATGCGCTGCTCGACATCGAACAGCACACCAAGACGATCATCGCCTGGGCCCAGAAGCACGGCCCGTTCGACGGCCTCGGCGTCTCGGTGTCGAACGCCAACGCCGAGCTGACCGCGTTCGCGATCAAGCGGCTGGCCGTCACGGCGCAGGGGCTGAACGTCGCGAACCGGATCGTGATCGACAGGAGCGAAAACGCGACCGAGGCGATGGCTTACTTCGACGCGGTGGTCGTGAATGCGGCCGATGTCGAACAGACCGCGGTGTGGCTGGCCGAGCGCGATCCGTCGAAGAAGATCTACGCGGTCGTCGACGTCACCTCTCCCAACGCCCTGTTCGACCTTGCATCGGCGCTCGCCAAAGGCGCAGCGCGTGCCTACGCGACAACCGCCGTCGACATCCCCTCGCTCGCGGCATTCAACAAGACCATGGCCAGCGACTGGGCGTATGACGCGACGGCGAAGACGACCGTGCTCGATGCAAAAGGCGCCGCTGTCGAGATGCCGGTGCTCAGCTTCGTCCGCGGCGAAGACCTGCGCACGATGCTCATTCCGCGAGGCGAGACCGGCGCGGCGTCGATCCTCTCGCTGCCGGACGACCGCTTCACCAAACCGCGTCGCGTCGATGCATCGGGCGAAAAAGACGTCACCGACACCGGCCAGCGCGGCGGGCGACTGCTGGTCGGCACGCCCGTGCCGAAGCAGCCGTACGCGGTGCTCGTCGACTATCGCGAGCGCCCCACCGGCAACGTCACCAAGGAAAGCATCAACATCGCCACCGAGCGGGGGATCGCCGTCGAAGAGATCATCCGCAATCACCAGGCGTACGACGCCTACCAGGAATCGATTCAGCCGCGATACGTGGCGCGCAACACCACCAAGCTCCGCTTCGAGATCGGCGGCGGCGCGGAAGCGCTGGAAGCGGCCATCTCCGGCGACTACTTCTCCGATCCCGACGGCCGCGCGGACTGGGTGTGGCAGGACTTCTTCATCAACGGCGTGCGCTGGAAGTACGGCCGCATCCCCGAGCTGCCGCTGATTCAGCCCGAGAAGGTCACCCAGCTTCCGCTCGATATCCATCTCTCGAACGAATACCGCTACGAGCTGGTGCGGCAGACGGACATGCTCGGTTACCGCACGTACGAGGTGCGCTTCGAGCCGCCGCCGAACGCGCCGACGGAACTGCCGCTGTACCGCGGCACGGTCTGGATCGACGCGAAGACCTGGGCGCGCGTGCGCATCAAGATGGTGCAGCTCAACCTCGAGGGGGAGGTGCTGTCGAACGAGGAGCGCGTCGATTTCGCCGCGTTCGCGCGTGACACGAAAGCGCCGCTGACTGCCGCCGAGGTTGCGAACGCCGATCCTCGCGCGCTGTACTGGCTTCCGTTCGAAGTGGCCGCGCAACAGGTGATTTCCGCGGCAGGCCGCGCCAGCGTGGTGCAGCGGGCCACGACCTTCGACAACTTCCGCATCGAGCCTGCCGAGTACGAAACGCTGCTCGCGCAGGTATCAGGGTCGGACGCGCGCATGGTCCGCGAGACCCAGGCTGGGCTCCGCTATCTGGAAAAGAAGCCGGACGGTACGCGAGTGGTGAAGGAAGGGTTCGACACCGCGCAGCTCTTCATGGTCGGCGGCATCCATCACGACGCCGGTCTCGATTTTCCCGTCGTTCCCCTCGGCGGCATCGACTACTTCAATTTCGACCTCTTCGGCAAAGGCATCCAGACGAACGTCTTCTTCGCCGGTGTGGTCGTGGCCGCGAACGCGACGCATCCGAACGTCGGCAACACGCGCACGAACGTCGGCGTCGACTTCTTCGGCATTGCCGTTCCGTTCACGAACACGATGCATCGCCCTGGCGTAGACGGTTTCGAGGAGAGGCTCGACGAAAACGTGAAGGCGTTGCCGCTCGGCCTGACGCTTCGCGCCGGCCATCCCTTCCTGCAGTTCGGCAAGATCGACGTGAACCTCGGCATCTCGCACATCACCTACCAGCGCGCCGAAGACACGGCGCCGAATTTCGAGGTGCCGTCGGATACGTTCATCCTCAGCCCGTCGATCAACGCGCAGTACTCGCGCCGCGGCTACACCATCTCCGGCTTCTACGACTTCAACCGCCGGACGACGTGGGAGCCGTGGGGCAATCTCGCGGAGTTCAATCCCGATCAGAAGTCCTTCACCCGCTTCGGCGGATCGATCGGGAAGAGCTTCTTCCTGCCGAAGTTCCAGCGCATCGGCATCGACATCAATTACCTCGACGGCAAACGCCTCGACCGCTTCTCGAAGTACGAGCTCGGGTTCTTCGGCTCCCAGCGCGTGCACGGCGTGAAATCCGGCTCGGTGCGCGCCGAGCGCGCGATCCTCGGCCATCTGTCGTACGGGTTCGTCTTCTCCGAGCAGTTCCGCCTCGAGATGTTTTACGACCACGCCCTGCTCGACGACGCGAACGCCGGGTACAAGGGGGAGCCGTTCCAGGGTGTCGGGATCGCGGGACAGACCGTCGGGCCGTACGGGACGCTGCTGCGGCTGGACATCGGCAAGACCATCGGGCGGAACGCGCAGGATGGGTTCGTGGCGAACGTGGTGTTTTTGAAGTTGTTCTAGCTACCTCGAATCGACGTGCCATCCGGGGTGAAGCCAGCGCCCGTCGCGTTTGACGAAGACTTCCGTCAGGGCTCCGCGGATCTTCGTCTCCGCGGTGCCGTGGGCGAAGGTCACCTCGAACGTTCCGTAGAAAACGACCGTGTCGCCCGCCCTCTGTGCCCGCGTCTCGGGAAACGAAAGAGACACAAGCCGGCCTCCGGATTTCTTGAACTCCAGCGAGGATGCGATCGCCTGGTCGCGGTTGGAAATCTCAGTGCCTCCCCAACCGATGGAGAGGAAGTCCTCGGGAAGGATGGAGCGCAGCGTTGCCTCGTCGCCGCCGAACCAAGCCCGCCAGGCGGCTTCGCGCACCGCAAGAATGTCGGGATCGATCGGCTCGACGGCGAACATCGGAACGGAGCTGATCGCGAGAAGGAGCAAGAGACCCAAGCGTGCATAGCGCATCATTCGAAGTTTCCTTTGCCTCCATCAACACGCCCCGGCGCCGGTCCGTTCGGAAGCGACAACAAAAAGGCCGGCGCGACGCCGGCGGACCAGCCGGCGAGGACGCCGGCGCTCCACGGTCAACAAAAAAGCCCGGCGAGCGCCGGGCTTTTTCGTTCTCCGCAAAACGAGTCGAAGGTCAGGGCTGGGGATTGTTGTTTTGTACGTAGAAGTCGACCGAGCCGATCTCCGTGCGCGTGCCCTGCGCGTCCACGGTGCGCGCGGTCAGGCGGTGGCGAGCGTTGGAGAGGCGGCGCGTGTCCATCGTGAACATCCAGCCCGAGGTGCGCGAGCCGGTGATGAAGGGGAAGACGTCTTCGATGTCGGTGCGCGGGAACCCGTAGGTCGCCGTTCCGACGTAGTTGCCGTCGATCACGAGCTCCACGGCGATCAGGCGCTCGGTGTTCGCCGGAATCAGCGCCCATCCGCGGAACGTGACGTCGCCGCCGACGTAGTCGAACGAGTTCGGGAACTCGATGAAGCCGGTGCCCGGAACGTCGAGACCGCCCTCGGTGCACTGGAAGGAAACGGGGAGCCCGTCGCGGTTCGGGAGATCGGCGAACGTCTGCTCGCGATCGCCGACGCGCACGGTCAGGAAGTGCGGTCCCGGGCGGACGCCCAGAAGCATGAGCGCGCCGACGTCGAGGGTGAACAGGAATCCGGCGCGCGGCGCGTCGGGGAAGTTCGGGTAGTAGCGGGCCACGTCGTAACGCGGCAGTCCGTAGCAGTTGGCGAAGCGGCCGAGGCCGTTCACGCCGCAGTCGTTGGCGGTGTTGATCCACTCCACGCCGTCGATCAGCAGCGAGGCATACGCGACGCGTCCAACGTCGCGGCGGGTGCCGAGGTCGAGGGCCCAGCCGCGGACGGCGATGAGGTGCGCCTGGGGGCGCGCCGGCGGCGAGACCAGAATCGGATCGTCATCGATGCCGTCGCAGTTCGTTCCGAACAGGACCGCGTCGCGCTGCGGCTCGTCGATGTAACCGAAGGGCCGCAGGAACTGATCGTTGTTGATGACCTGAATCTGACGGCTGCCGATCCGCTGGGACATGCCCTTGCGGTCCACGGCGCGGACGGTCAGCAGATGGACACCGTTCTGCACGCGGGTCGTGTCGACGTTCGCCACGTATCCGCTGTAAAGCGCACCGGTGAAATCGGGGAACGACGTGCCGACGTCAGGCCGCGGGTCGCCGTGAAGCGCGCCCTGCATGATCTGGTCGTCGATCAGGATCTCGATCCGGTCGATTCCGTCGATGTCGGCGGCCCAGCCCGAGACGGGGAAGGCGCCGGCGGCGTTGTGAATCGGGCCGGCGTTGGGGATGTCGACGAAGCCGAACGGCGCCTGGTTCACGCTGTTATTGATGTTGATCGTGCGGCGGCCGAGCGAGGTGACGTCGCCTTTGCTCGAGTAAGCGCGCATCTCGACGGTATGAGGTCCGTTCGGGAAGCGGTTCGCCGAGAAGCCGGTGATGAACCCCGGCCGGGCCACGTGGATGCCGGGGTAGTCCGGATAGGCCTCCACGATGTCGATGCGCGGCAGGAACATGACCGCGTCGTGCTGGTACTGGTCATCGACCCAGAGCTCCATCTTCGAGAGGGAGTTCGGATCGAGAGCCCAGCCCTGGACCAGGACCATTCCGGACTGAACGCGCGTCGGATCCGGTAGCTCGAGATCGCCGACGAAGTCCTGTGCAAAGAGTGCAGGCGCCAAAAGCGCGAGCAAGGTGAGAATCAGGCCGCGGGTAACCCATCTCCACATAACCCCAACCTCCAACCCGAGTGTGCCTAACTGTCCGGCGTAAATTTAAATAATCGACAGGAGTTTATACTACCGCGGGTGAGTTCGCCAAACGTCAACGCCACAATCGACTTAGCCGACATTCGCTCTGCCGGCGCCCGCATCGGGCCCTACGTCCACCGCACCCCGCTCCTGGCCAGCCGTTCCCTGTCCGAGCGCCTCGGCGTGGAAGTGCGCCTCAAGTGCGAGAACCTCCAGCGCGCGGGCTCGTTCAAGATCCGTGGGGCGATGAACGCGCTGCTGCAGGTCGATGAGGCCCACCGTTCTCGCGGGGTGGTGGCCTTCTCCTCCGGCAATCACGCTCAGGGTGTGGCCCTGGCGGCGCGGCTCCTGGGCATGACCGCGACGATCGTCATGCCCGAGAACTCCGTGCGGACAAAGGTCGACGCTACAAAGGCTTACGGCGCGACGGTCGTCCAGGGCGGCGTCACCGCGGCGACGCGGGACACGGTCGCGCGCGAGATCGCCGAGAAGACCGGCGCGACCGTGATCCCCCCGTTCGACGACGAGCGGATCATCGCCGGCGCGGGCACGGTCGGGCTGGAGATCGTCGAGGAGTGGCCGGAGGTCAGCACGATCGTCGTCCCGCTGGGCGGCGGCGGGTTGTTGTCCGGGGTGGCGCTGGCGGCCGCCGGTGTGGTGCAGGCCTCCGGCCTGCCTTTGGGCGGGGGACACGAGAGGCAGGCCGGAGGCCTGCACCACACCCGGATCGATGTCTACGGCGTCGAGCCGGCCGCCGGCAACGACGGCGAGCAATCCTTCAAAACCGGCAAAATCGTCAACATCGATCCTCCCAACACCATCGCCGACGGCGCCCGGACCCTGGCCATCGGCACCCGGAACTTCGCCGTGATCCGGGAGCACGTCCGGGACGTGGTCAGCGTCGACGACGACGTCCTCCTCGAAACCGTGAAGTGGACGATGTACCGCACCAAGATGGTCATCGAGCCGACCGGTGCGCTGGGTGTCGCGGCGCTGATCGACGGAAAGATCAAGCCGCGAGGCCCCGTGGCGATCGTGATCAGCGGCGGGAACCTCGACTTCTCGCTCCTCTGCCGATGAGCGGCTCTCTCTTCGGGGACGACGACTTCGCCCCACTGACCACGCCGCCCGACGCCCCGCTGCCGGAGCGTCTCCGTCCGAAATCGCTCGAGGACATCGTCGGACTGGAGGACCTCCTCGGCGAAAAGCGCTTCCTGCGCAACGCCATCGAGACCGATCGCATCCCGTCGATGATCTTCTGGGGACCGCCGGGATCGGGCAAGACCACGCTGGCGCGGATCATCGCCAAGACCACGCGGGCGCGATTCGTCACCTTCTCCGCAACCTCCACCGGAATCAAGGAAATCAAGACGTTAATGGAAGAGGCGCGGAAGTCGCGGCAGGCTCGCGGCTCCAAGACCATTGTCTTCATCGACGAGATCCATCGCTTCAACAAAGCGCAGCAGGACGCGTTTCTGCCGTACGTCGAGGCCGGCGACATCATCCTCATCGGCGCGACCACCGAGAATCCGTCCTTCGAGGTGAACTCCGCGCTCCTGTCGCGGTCGAAGGTCGTGGTGATCCCTGCTCTGGAGCGCGAGCAGGTCATGACCATTCTTCACCGCGCCGTGGCCGATCCGAGCGTGCAGAAGTTCGGCATCGAGCTGACCGGCGAGGCACTCGACTTCATCGCCGCGACCTCAGGCGGCGACGCGCGGCAGGCCCTGACCAGCCTGCAACTGGTGATCGAGACCGCGTCGAAGGAAGACAGCCCGATCGGCGCGCAGAAGGTCACGGAGATCCTCCAGCGCCGCTCGCTGATGTACGACAAAGGCGGCGAAGAGCACTACAACATCATCTCCGCGCTCCACAAATCGCTGCGGAACGGCGACGCCGATGCGTCGGTGTACTGGCTGGTACGCATGCTCGAAGGCGGCGAAGATCCGATGTACATCGCCCGCCGGCTCGTGCGCGCCGCCTCCGAAGACATTGGCAATGCCGATCCGCAGGCGCTCGTATTCGCGATCGCCGTGAAAGAGACCGTGCACTTCCTGGGGATGCCCGAAGCGGGTGTTGCCTTGGCGCAGCTCGTCACCTATCTCGCCGCATCGCCGAAATCGAATGCCGCGTACGTCGGCTACGGCGAGGCCGTGCGCGAAGTGCGGCAGGGGGACAATCCCGGCGTGCCGCTCCACATCCGCAACGCGCCGACCAAGCTGATGAAAGACATCGGCTACGGCAGCGGCTACAAGTACGCGCACGATTTCGAGGAGCAGACCGCGGCCATGGAATGCCTGCCCGAAGCGTTGGCCGGACGCCGCTTCTACGAGCCGAAAGACGTCGGCGCGGAAGCGGAGATCAGGAAGCGGCTGGAGAAGATGAAGAAGGCGCGCCGCTCAGACTGACGCTGGCCCGCTTGATCGGCGTCGGCTTCCGGTCCTCGCCCAGGTTCACGTAAACCACGATCGCTTCGGTCACCGTGACCCGTTCCGTCGCATCGGTCGCGCGAATGGCCTCGACCACGACTTTGGTCGTGATCGAGGTCTTTCCGATGCGCACGGTCTCGGTCCAGAAGCTCACCAGGTCGCCGACGAAGACAGGCTCGTGAAATACGACCTTGTCCATCGACACGCTGACCAGGAGCTGGCAACCCTGCCGGCGCGCTTCGATCGCGCCGGCCTGGTCGATGTACGAAAGAATCACGCCGCCGAAGATGGTGCCGTGCGCGTTGGTGTCGCGCGGCATCATCAGCACGCGGATCGCGGGCTCATCCCATTTGGTGGGAACTTCCGTCAAAACGACGCCTGCTGCTGCTCCGCCGGCGGCTCGAGGATCGTGTCGTTGATCTCCACCTTCGAGTCCTTGCGAAGCCGCTGCACGAGCGACGAGCGCAGGCTGCGGGACTGCTGCTGCCGGAGCGTGTCGACGTACTGTGCGCGATTCGTTTTCAGCTCGTCCGCGGTGACCTTCTTCTGCTCGAGCACTTCGAAGACCACCGCGCCGTCGGCGACAGTGATCGGACCCTGCAGCCCGCCCACTTTGCCCGCGATCGCGGCTTCGATGAGTGCCGAAGCGTCGCCGTTGATGCCGGCGACCGGACCCTGGCGGTTGGCCGTACCTTCGCGAGCGGCCGTTCCGGCCTTCTGCGCGACCTGGTCGAGCGTCGTCGCGCCGGCCATCATCGTTCCGAGGGTCGACTTCACCGCGTCGCGCGCCTTCTGCAGCTTGAGGTCCTGGGCAACCTTCTCTTTGACTTCCGAGAGCGGCGAGATGCCCGCGGGACGGACCTTCTCGACGAAGACGATGGCCGGACCGCGGCTGGTGCCGATCGGCTGGCTGACATCGTTGGGCTTGGCCGCGAACGCCCACTCGACGAGCGGCGGGTTGTTGCCGATGCCGCTGATCTGCTCGCTCTTGCCGAACCAGCCGCTGTCGTTCGACGTCACGTTCGCCGTCGCCAGCGCGATGAACTCCTGCACGTTCGCCGGCTTCTTGCTCTTGATGTTCAAGCCGATGCGGTTGATCTCGTTGCGGGCCTGCTCTTTGGCCAGATCGGCCGCGCCGCGAACCATCAGTTCCGGCTTCACTTCCTCGAACGAGCGGTAGCCCGCCGGACGGCGCTCGCTGACGCGAACGATGTGATAGCCGAAATCGGCCGAGCGGATCGGATCGCTGACCGTGTTCAGCGGCAGGGAGAAGATCGCGCTCTCGAACTCCGGAACGGTCACTCCCCGCTCGACGAAGCCCATGTCGCCGCCCATGGAGGACGACGACGGATCATCCGAGTTCGCACGCGCGAGGACGCCGAAGTCCGCGCCGCCGCGAATCTGCTGCACGATGCCCTGGGCCTTCGCCCGCGCGGCCGCGTCGACTTCCGGCGCTGCACCCGGATCGACCTTCACCAGGATGTGCTGAACGCGCGCGGCGTCCTGCGTTTTGTACTGCTCGCGATTGTCGCTGTAGAACTTGCGGAGGTTCTCGTCGCTCGGCGTGATCTGCGCGCGGAGCTTGTTGTGGTCCGCGAGAAGGTAGCGAATGCTGCGCTGTTCGCCGTGCGTGTATTTGGACTGGTTCTTCTGGTAGTAGTCGGCGACTTCCGCGTCGGACACGGTCATCGTCGCCGCCTGCTGCGAAGCGGGCAGCAGCACGTACCGGATCTTGGCGTTCTCGTTCATCCGCTTGTACTCGGCATCCGCCGCTTTCGGCGAGATGACGATCGAGCTGGTGAGCGCGCTCTCGATCTTGCCCACGGTGATCTCGCGAGCGAGGTCGGATTCGAAGTCGGCCGCGCTGGCGTAGCCGAGGGGGCCGGTGACGTAGCGGGTGTAGAGCTCCATGCCGACGAACTTGCCGTCCTGGAGGAAGGTGGGCATGGTCAGGAGCTTGCGGCGGACTTCTTCCGGCGTCGCGGTCAGGTTCAGCCGCTCGGCCTCCTGGGCCATGAGCGCGCGATCGACGAGCGAGTTCAGCACCTGCCGGGGAAGGCCCATCTGCTGCGCCATCTGCGGCGTCCACTGCGCGCCGTACATCTGCTTGTAGACGCCCTCGTAGTTCTTGAGGGCGCGGTAGTAATCGTTGTAGGTGATCGTCTCGCCGTTGACGCGCGCGGCGAAGACGCGGTTGTCGTTCGGGTTGTTACCCATCGCCCCGCTGAGGCCCATGTCCAGGAAGACGAACCCGAACACGAACGCCACCACGACGGCGAGGAGAATCCATTTGAGCTTGTGAAAGCTGTCCCGCATTGACTTGAGCATTGAAAAACTACCTTTCGGACGCCGGGAACCCGGTGCGAAGTTGCAGAAAAAGCGCGGCAGTTTACCTATTCCCGCCACGCACGCCAAACCCATTCAATGCGTTACACTTCCACCGCCGTCCCGATGGCCAGTAAAAAGAGACAAAGCTCCTCGGCAGAGATCGATTGGTATCTGATCTCCATCGACCGTCTGAAGCAGATCGGACTGGTCCTCCTCCTCATTCTCCTCGGCGGCGCCGGCTACTGGTTCTGGGAGAGTCAGAAGGGCAGCCCGAAGGCCAATGCAGAGTCCGCGATCGCTGAGGCCCGGCAGTCGCTGAACCTGCTGGCCAGCTCGCCCGAGTACAACACGCGGCGGATGGAGTTCAACCGGGCCCAGCAGAAGCTCGACGAAGCAAACACACACCTCGCCGCGTCGCGATTCACCGAAGCGCAGGGCGCCGCCGTCGAATCGCACACCATCAGCCGGGCCGCGCTCAGCGGAACGCAGGATGTCGAAAACGACGCGCAGTTCCTGGCCGTCGAAGGCGACGTCAAGTTTCAGAAAGGCGCTTCCGGCGACTGGAAAGACGCCGAATCGCGGACGCCGCTCTTCAATGGCGACTGGGTGAAGACCGGCAGTCGCGCCTCCGCGGAGCTGATGTTCTCGAACGGCACGTTGTACACGGTCGGGCCGAGCGCGCTCCTCGAGATCTACTCGGCCGTCGCGCCGGGCACCGCCGAAAAGACGAATGCCGTCACGATGCAGGTCGGGTCGGTCGAAGTCGAGACGACTGACGAGACTTCCACGGTCCGCACCCCGGGAACGCATGTGGTCGTCGATTCGAAGTCGATGACGCAAGTCGAAGTCGACGAAGCGTCGAAGAAGACTGACGTCACCAGCGCCCGGGGCGCGGCCTCGGTTTCTCCGGCCTCGGGCGGAGCGGCGATCCGTCTCGGCGCCGGCGAGCGCGTCAGCGCTTCGGAGCAGGGCGCGCTGACCGCGGTCAAGAAGCTCTCTCCTTCCCCCGCTCTCCTTTCGCCCGGCGACAACCAGGTCCTCCAGCTCTCGAACGATCTCCAGGTCGAGATGATCTGGGAGGCGCAGCCCACCGCAACCGGCTATCAGCTGCAGGTCTCCCGCTCCCGCCTGTTCTCGACGCAGGAGATCAACTCCCGCCGCCAGAAGACCTCGGCGAAAGCGAAGATCACCGAGCAGGGGGGCTTCTTCTGGCGCGTGGCCTCGATCGGGCCGGACGGCGAGATCGGTCCCTTCTCCGTTCCGCGGCGTTTCCGCGTCATCGGCGGCGGCACGGCCAAGGACGGCGGGGACAAGACTCCGCCGCAGCTCGCGCTCAAGAATCCCTTCCCGCTGGGCGGCGTGTTCTTCACCATCGCCGGCGTCACCGAGCCGGGAGCGTCGGTCTTCATCAATGAAGAGGAAGCGGACGTCGATTCGAAGGGCGCGTTCCAGAAGGTGATGAGCTTCGGAAGGGTCGGCCGCAACGACGTGGTGGTGAAGGCCATCGATGCGGCGGGCAATCAGACGATACAATCGCAGACCGTTGTTGTTGCTGAAGAGTAGTTCCCCGCACGATTCCTCGAAGTACAACCACCAACTGGTCAAGCTTTTGCACTCGCGGCGCTCGGCGGGCTGACCAAATCCCCGAGCAAAACTCGTCGACAAAGGACAAGACAACGGATGCCTGTGAAATCGCTCCTCTCGATGTTCTCGAACGATCTCGCGATCGATCTCGGGACAGCGAACACCCTGGTTTACGCGAAGAACAAAGGCATCGTGGTGCGCGAGCCGTCCATCGTTGCCGTCAACAAGATCAACAACAACGTCGAAGCGGTCGGCAAGGAAGCGAAGGAGATGCTCGGCCGCACGCCGGGAAACATCGTCGCCATCCGGCCGATGAAAGACGGGGTCATCGCCGACTTCGAAGTCACGGAGAAGATGATCAAGTACTTCATCGAGAAGGCGCATGGGCGCCGGTTCCTGGTGAAGCCGCGCATCGTCATCTCCGTTCCCTCTGAGATCACCCAGGTCGAGAAGCGCGCCGTCAAAGACTCCGCGCTCCGGGCCGGGGCGACCGAGGTTTACCTGATCGAGCAGGCCATGGCCGCGGCCATCGGGGCCGGGCTGCCGATCACCGATCCGACCGGAAACATGATCGTGGACATCGGCGGCGGAACGACCGACGTCGCCGTGATCTCGCTGGCGGGCATCGTCTACTCCCGCTCGGTGCGCGTGGCCGGCAACGAGATGGACGACGCGATCATTCAGTACATCAAGCGCAAGTACAACCTGCTGATCGGCGAGCGTACGGCCGAGCAGGTGAAGATGGAGATCGGGTCGGCTTTCCCGCTCGACGAAGAGATGACCATGGAGATCAAGGGCCGCGACCTCGTCGAGGGCGTGCCCAAAACGCTCGTGGTCAGCGACGAGGAGATCCGCGAAGCGCTGTCCGAAACGGTGGCCACGATCGTCGAGGCCGTCCGCGTCGCCCTCGAGCGCACCCCGCCCGAGCTCTCGGCCGACATCATGGACAAGGGCATCATCATCGCCGGCGGCGGCTCCATGCTGAAGAACCTGGACAAGCGCCTGCGCGAAGAAACCGGCCTGCCCGTGACCCTCGCCGAAGACCCCCTGGCCTGCGTTGCGCTGGGGACGGGGCAGATGCTGACTGACTTCAATTTGCTGCGAAAAATCTCGATCGAGTAATGGTTACGAGGTTGCGGGGTTACGAGGTTACGGGGGAGTTCTTCACCTCGTAACCCCGCAACCTCGTAACCTCGCAACGACACACCACGTGGCCCAAAACCTGCTCAGGTCCACCCTCGAAACATGGCAGTCCCGACCGACGTAATCCCACGCCGACCTACGTTGCTGTTCATCCTCGTGCTCGGAGGATTGTTCATCCTCATGAGCCTGAGCAGCCGCACGCGCTATGTCGGCGAGACGCGCACTCTCGCCGAGCGCACGGTCATGACCATCTTCTCGCCCGTGCCGAAGCTGGTGAACGTCGTCGGCGGCACGACCAAGGACATGTACCACGGCTATCTGGACATGCGCCGGGCGGTGAATGAGAACGTCGACCTCCGCCGGAAAGTGGCTTCGCTCACCACCGAGAACCTCAAGCTCCGGCAGTCCGAGGGAGATCTTCGGCGCATGCGCAGCCTGCTCGCGTACTCCGAGCAGTTCAACATGCAGACGTCGATGGCCCAGACGATCATGCTGGACACGGCCGGCCGCTTCAAATCGATCATCATCGACCGCGGCTCGGCGGACGGCGTGGAAGTGAACGACGTCATCGCCAACGCCAACGGCCTGATCGGCCGCGTCGTCCTGACCACGAACGATCTCGCCAAAGTGCAGCTCGTCACCGACAACAACTGCGCGGTCGGCGCGCTCGTCGAGCGCACGCGCCGCCAAGGGGTCGTTCGCGGCAACGGCACGAACGCCATTCACATGTTCGACATCCCCTCGCTGGCAGACGTGCAGGCCGGCGATCGCGTGCTCACCGCGGGCATCGACGGCATCTATCCCAAAGGCATCCCCGTCGGCGTGATCACCAAAGCCGAGGCCGGGCAGTCGTTGTTCAAGACCATCCAGGTGAAGTCGGCGGTCGACTTCGGGACCGTGGAGGAAGTGATCGTGATCCACACCCGCAAAGTGCCGCCGGCAGTGGTGAGGTACGCGCCATGAGATGGCTCCGGTTCGCCATCGGCCTGCTCCTCGCCCTCACCCTGCACTCGCTCCTCGACAGCTTCTATCCGAACGCTCTGGCGTTCTTCAATCCGTACATCATCCTGGTCGCCTACTACTCGATGGGCGGGAACATCGTCGGCGCGATCTTCGCCGGCATCGCCGCCGGATTCGTTCAGGACGCTTTCTCGAACGCGATGTTCGGCCTGCACGCCTTCGCGCTCACGGTTTGCGCGTACGTGATCGCATACATCAACGCCCGGCTCTCGCTCCGCGGCGTCCTGGCCTTCGGCGCCTGCCTCGGCGGCGCGGTCATCGTCAACGAGCTCGTCATCTACGTCCTGGTGAACATTCTTGTGAAACAGAAGATCGAGATGTTCGAACAGGCGCTTCTCGTGAAAGTGATCTTCACCCTGTTGTTCGGGATGTTCGTGTATCAGTTGTTGACACTGTTCTTACGTGAAGAGCCGATCGAAGCGACTCGACGGCAGGCTACGTGGTGATTGGTTGCTGAGTTGCTAGGTTGCTGAGTTGCTGGGTCCCACCGCCCGGCTCGACACCCAGCAACTCAGCAACTCAGCAACCCAGGAACCCCAAAAATGCGCGTATATCGCGACGACCAAAAGTTCCTCCAATTCCGCATCAACGCCGTGCTCTGGGGCATCGTGGCGGCGTTCGTCTTTCTGGCCGGCTCGTTCTGGTTCGTGCAGGGCGTGCAGGCGGAGAAGTACCGCGGGCTCTCCGAGGCCAATGCCCTGCGGGAGATCGAGGTGCCGGCGAAACGCGGGCTGATCATGGACCGCTACGGCAAGATCGTCGCGGACAACCAGGCCGCGTACGAGCTGCAGATCGACCGCGTCGTGATGAAGCCGCTGCTCAAGGCGGATCCGAAGCATCGCGACAAGCTCATCACCTTCATCTCGACGGTCCTCGGCGTCACCGAGCCCGAGCTCCGCGCCCGCTACGACAAAGAAGCGTCTGAAGTCCCGACCACCCGGCCCTTCCCGCTCGCCGAAGACCTGACCATGTCCCAGGTCGCGACGCTGAAGGCGCAGTCGATCGCCTTCCCCGAGATCAACGTCATCCCCGTCCAGCGCCGCAACTACCCCTACCAGACCATGGCCGCGCACGTCCTCGGATTCATCGGGGAGGTCGGCGACAAAGAGCTTTCGCAGAACGAGGCCTTCGAACAGGGCGACCTGATCGGCAAGCGCGGCGTCGAGCTGATGTACGACTCCTACCTCCGCGGCCAGGACGGCGCCGAGTACTGGGAGTACGACGCGGACGGCCGCCGGCTCAGCGAATACGCGCCAGCCCGCAAGATTCCCGTTCCGGGCGACAACATCTATCTCACCCTCGACTTCGAGCTGCAGCGCCGCGCCGAGCAGTACTTCGCGGAGAACGAGATGGTCGGCGCGGCCGTGGTCCTCGATCCCGCGCAACGGCGAGGTCCTGGCGATGGTCTCCTCCCCCGCCTACAACCCCAACGTCTACTCGAAGCGGTTCGCGCCCGACGTCTGGAAGACGATCATCGAGCAACCCCTTCAAGATCGAGCTGAATCGCGCCATCCAGGGCATGTACTCGCCCGGCTCGGTCTTCAAAGTGGTCATGGCCATCGCCGGACTTTCGGACGGCGTGGTCGACCCGCACACGACGTTCAACTGCGGCGGCAGCGGCGTGTTCCGCGGACGGCGCTTCCGCTGCTGGAAGAAGGAAGGCCACGGCGCGGTCGACGTCCGAGCGCGCGATGAAGGTCTCCTGCGACATCTACTTCTACAACGTCGGTGACCGCCTCGGCGTCGACAAGATCAACAAGTACGCGCACCAGCTGACCTTCGGCGAGATCTCGCACATCGATCTCGACGGCGAGCAAGCGGGCCTGGTCCCCTCGATCGAGTGGCGCCGCAAGAATCCCGTCCGAACCTCGCGCGGCGCTGATCCGAAGTGGTATCCGGCCGAGACCATCTCCGTGGCCATCGGCCAGGGCCCGCTCATCGTGACGCCGCTGCAGGTCGCGAACATGACCGCGGCCGTCGCCAACGGCGGCAAGGTCTTCCAGCCGCACGTCGTCCGCTACGTCGACCGCGTGCAGCCCGACGGCTCGTACAAGCGGTTCCGCGTTCCGAGCCGCGTGCTCCACGAGATCAAGCTTTCACCCGGCGCGCTCAAATCAGTGCGCGACGGTCTGTGGAAGGTGGTCAATGAGCAGGGCGGCACCGGCGGCAACGCGCGCATCGAAGGGCTCGACATCTCCGGCAAGACCGGAACGGTGCAGGTCATCCGGCAGGTCGGCTGGGTCAAGTCGGAGCACCTGCCGTTCAAGTACCGCGACCACGCCTGGTTCGCCTCGTTCGCACCGCTGAACAATCCGCAGATGGTCGTGGTCGTGTTCGTCGAGCACGGCGGCCACGGCGGATCGGACGCGGCGCCCCTGGCGAAGCTGCTTTACGAATCGCAGATTCCGCGACAAAGTCACCGGCGCCCGCCTCGATCTGAGCAATCCCGAGACGCTCGAGCAGATCAAGGAAGGGGAGCTGCCGCTCCCGACCACACGATGATCTTCCGCGACCGGCGCATGCCGTCCGTCGACCTCAATTTTCTCGGCACCGCCGTGGTGCTGGCGATCATCGGCTGTGTGCTGATCTACAGCGCCACGTACTACAGCGAGCCTTCGCTGAGCACGGTCAAGCGGCAGATGATCTGGGTGTGCATCGGCATCGCTCTGATGATCGCCTTCATGGTCATCGACTACCACGTGCTGTTCGACATCGCCCCGATCCTGTACGGCATCGGCATCCTGCTACTGATCTACCTGCTGATCTGGGGACAGGTCACGGCGAACGTGAAGTCGTGGATCCGCTTCGGAGGCTTTCAGTTCCAGCCCGCCGAGTTCATGAAGGTGTTCACGGCGCTGATGGTGGCGCGCTACTTCGACTCGAACGATCGCGCGTACCTGAACTTCCGCACGTTCATGATCGCCATGGGCATCATCGCCCTGCCGGTCGGCCTGATCATCGTGCAGCCCGACTTCGGGACCGCGGCGTCGTTCTTCCCGCTCGTGGCCGTGGCGATGTTCTTCGGCGGCATCCGCGCGCAGGTCTGGACGGCGATGGTCCTGGCAGTGCTGATCGCGTCTGCCGGCCACCTACTTCTTCTTCCTCAAGCCCTATCAGCGTGAGCGCATCGCCATCTTTCTCAATCCGGAGCGCGATCCGCTCGGCTCGGGCTATCAGGTGACGCAGGCCAAGATCGCCATCGGCTCGGGCGGGATTCACGGCAAGGGATTCACGCACGGGACGCAGGGCAAGTTCGGCTTCGTCCCCGAGCATCACACCGACTTCATCTTCGCCGTCCTCGGCGAGGAATGGGGCTTCATCGGCGTGGTGATCGTGCTCGGGCTCTACCTCTACTTCGTCATACCAGGCTCTGACCTTCGCCAAACACGCACGTGACCGGGGAGGCACGTTCCTGATCATCTGCCTGGTCATGTTCTTCGTGTTTCACATCCTCATCAACGTGTCGATGCAGATCGGCATCCTGCCGACGACCGGCATTCCGCTGCCGCTGATCTCGTACGGCGGCTCGTCGACGATGATGTTCTTCATGGCCATCGGGTTGATCGCGAACGTGGACATGCGGCGTTTCGTCAACGCGCCGTAAACTCCCCCCATGCATCTCACATCGGGTACGCGCCTCGGCGCGTACGAGATCGTCGGCCCCATCGGCGCCGGCGGCATGGGCGAGGTCTATCGCGCACGCGACACGCGGCTCGATCGCACAGTCGCGCTGAAGATTCTGCCCGCCCGATTCGGTGAGAAGCCGGAGTTACGCGAGCGGTTCGAGCGTGAGACGCGCGTGGTGTCCAACCTCAATCACCCGAACATCTGCGCGCTGTACGACGTCGGCGAACAGGACGGCGTGGCGTACTTCGTCATGGAGTATCTCGACGGGCAATCGCTCGCCGATCGCGTGAGTAACGGTCCGTTGCCGCTCGAGCAGGCCTTGCGTGTCGCCATCGACATCGCCAACGCGCTGGCCGTCGCCCATCGCCACGGCATCGTCCATCGCGATCTGAAACCGGGCAACGTCATGCTGACGAAGACCGGCGCGAAGCTCCTCGATTTCGGCCTGGCGCGCGCTTCGAGTGAAACCGCCGCTGTAAGACCCGACGATCCAACCGTCGCCGCGCAAACGCCTCTCACCGCTGAAGGAACGATCGTCGGGACGCTGCAATACATGTCGCCGGAACAGCTCGAAGGCCGCGCTCTCGACGCCCGCAGCGACATCTTCGCGTTCGGCGCGGTGGTGTACGAGATGGTCACCGGACGGCGGGCGTTTTCCGGAACGAGCCAGGCCACGCTGATCACCAGCATCATGTCCGGGACTCCGCGTCCCGTGCGCGAGCTGCAGCCCGTCACGCCGCTCGCACTCGAGCGGATCATCTCCCGCTGCCTCGAAAAGGATCCCGACAATCGCTGGCAGTGCGCGTCGGATCTGGTTGCGGAGCTCAGGACGATTTCCGCCGCCGCGAACGCGCCTCGCGAAACGACCCGACGCTCGATCCTGCCGTGGGCACTCGCTGCGCTGCTGCTCATCACCACAGCGGTGCTCGCGGCATTGCTCATGCGACAACCTGCGCCGCGCCAGGAGCTGATCCGCTTCGACCTCACCGCCGCTTCACGCGACGTCTCGTTCGTCGGATTCGAGCCGCTGAACGTCGATCTCGCGGTCTCGCCCGACGGCACTCGCGTCGTCTACGTCGCGTTGCAGGGCAGCCGCCGCGCACTCTGGTTGCGAACGCTGACCGAGCCGAAGTCCAGGCTGATCGAGGGCACGGCCAATGCCGAGGCTCCGTTCTGGTCACCGGATGGTAGATCGCTCGGGTTCTTCGCCATGGGCAAGCTCCAGGTGCTCGACGTCGGTTCAGGCACCGTGCGTACCGTGTGCGATCTGCAGACGAATGGCGCGCCTGCCGGCGCATGGTCGTCCGACGGATCGATCGTGATCACCGATGCCGTCCTGAAAGGCAACGTTCATGCGGTGGCGGCGGACGGCGGAGCTCCGAGACCGCTCTTTCCTCTTCCCGCCGGCTACACGTTCCACTTCCCGCAGTTTCTCAGCGACGGAAAACGATTCCTGTTCACGGCAAGCGACGCGAAGCGCCCGTCGCTCTGGCTCGGCTCGACGCAAGGCGGGCCGCCGAGGAAGATCGCGGACGACATCTCCCGCGTTCAGTTCGTCGCGCCTTACGCCGTCTTCGTTCACGACGGAACTCTGGTCGCGCAGCGATTCGATGAACGCGAGCTGGCGTTGACCGGTCCTCGCGTCCCGCTCGCGCATGACGTTCGGAACTACAAACATCTGGGCGGTTCCGCTCACGCGGCCGGAGGGCGAACCATCGTCGTGTTTCCTTTCGCCGATCCGGCACACGCGATCTGGATGGATCGAACCGGAAAGGTCATGGGAAACGCCGCGGCCGACGCCGACTACCACCAGGTTCGTGTCGCACGAGACGGCCGAAAGGCGCTGGCCGCGCTGATCGATCGCAAAACCGGATTGAGCGCGCTCTGGACACTCGACATCGCGCGAAAAAACCTGCGGCGAGCCAGCGTGGACGCGATCGATCACGAGCGCCCGGTCTGGTCGCCCGACGGAACGCAGATCGCCTTCGTCTCCGATGTCGGCGGTTTGCCGCACATCTACGTTCACGACGTCGCAGGCGGCAACAGCCGCGAGATCACGCCGGTCGGAAAACTTCAATTCACACGCGACTGGTCGGAAAGCGCCGGAATCATCTACGTCGAGTTCAGCGACCAGACCGGCAGCGACATCATGACCGTCTCGCCGCAGGACAAGACTCCGAAGGTCTGGCTGCGCACTCCGTTCAACGAACCGTCCGCACGCGTTTCACCGGACGGGCGATCGATGGCCTTCATCTCCGACGAATCGGGAGCAGCGGAGCTCTACGTCGCACCCTTCGATCGGCCGCGAGACTCCGTCCGGTTGACCAGCGGCGGCGCGCGCCTTCCTGCCTGGAGCGGCGACGGCCGCGAGATCTACTTCCTGCGCGGGCGGCGGGAGATGTTTGCGGTCACGCCCACGGGCGAACCGGTTCACCTCTTCACCACTACCGCCGACATCCTCGACTACGACGTCGCGCCGGACGGGCGCTTCCTGATTGCCCAGGCTGACGACCGTAGCGAGCAGAAACGGCTGCAGGTCATCGTGAACTGGCAGAGCGAGATCGAAAAAGACGCAATCATTTACTTCTTCCACCTTTCGATCTCCCGCCTGTCCTTCTTCGTCGGACGTCCCGCGCCGCGCTCGCGGTAGTCGGTCAACCCCTCCACCTTCTGAGGCTGGGGCGACTCGTCGATGTAGGCGGTTCGCCCATCCTCCTTCGACAACTGCTTTTCCGGGAGGACCTGGACGATCACTTTCCGAAATCGTTCGCCGAGGTAGAACTCGATGATGTCGCCTTCGCGGACCGGGCTGGCGGGCTTGACGCGCTGGCCATTGATTTTGACGTGCCCGCCCTTGCAAGCCTCGGTGGCTTCGGTCCTGTGCTTGAAGAGGCAGACCATCTTCAGCCATGCGTCGATTCGGTGACGGTCGGAGGGGCTCATCGCGCAACTATCGTATAATCAGCGCCTTCGGAGGAACCATGATCAAGGCGGACATCGTCAACAAAGTCGCTGAGACCTCGGAAATCTCGCGCGTGAAGGCCGCTCAGGCCGTCGACACCGTCATCGAGGGCCTCCGCAACGCGCTCGCGCGCGGACAGCGGATCGAGCTCCGCGGTTTCGGCGTGTTTCAGGTCAAGCAGCGCAAGAAAGGCATCGGCCGCAACCCCAAGACCGGCGTCGAGGTGAAGATCCCGCCGGGCAACACCATCCGCTTCAAGCCGGGCAAGGAGCTCCGGAACCTGCTGTAAACAAGCGGCAAACCGGAAGGCGAGTGGCGCAACAACCGTCCGCCCGCTGCGTCATACGTAGCAGACAGACACACTCGCCGCACCGCAAACCCCCGACGGTGCACCCCAACCCTCCTCCCAGCCCTCCACCCACCCGCTGCAAAGGCAAGCAGCCGGTGGTCTGTTTACCCCCGCCCAAAGGTAGGCCGGAGGCCCACACCACACCCGGTACAATCCGCGCCGTGCAGGCACAGCAGACCGTCCTCGTCCTCGATTTCGGCTCCCAATTCACGCAACTGATCGCCCGGCGGATTCGCGAGAATCGCGTTTACTCCGTCGTCCATCCGTTCGACTTCTCCATCGCCAAAGCGAGAGAGATGGCGCCGAAAGCGATCATCTTCTCGGGCGGACCGCAGTCGGTCTACTCGGAGTCCGCGCCGCACTGCTCGAAGGAGATCTTCGAGCTGGGCATCCCCATCCTCGGCATCTGCTACGGCATGCAGCTCACCGCGTACCTGCTCGACGGCCGCGTCGAAGCCGCGATGGAACGTGAGTACGGCCGTGCCGAGATCGACGTCACCGCCGAGTCGCCGCTCTTCAGGAACACGCCCGATCATCAGAAGGTCTGGGCCAGCCACGGCGACAGCATTCTCCAGGCGCCGCCCGGTTTCAAAGTGACGGCGACCTCGCCGAGCGCCCCCATCGCCGCGTTCGAGAATCGCGACCGCCGGTGCTACGGCATCCAGTTCCATCCCGAGGTCACGCATACCGAGGCGGGTGGACAGCTGTTGAAGAACTTCCTGTTCGACATCGCCGGCTGCGAGCCGAGCTGGGACCTCGGCGACTTCCGCCGCCGCAAGGTCGAAGAGATCCGGCAGCAGGTCGGCGACCGTCACGTCATCGCCGCGGTCAGCGGCGGCGTCGATTCATCGGTCGCGGCGTTGCTCGTCGCGGAGGCGATCGGCGATCAGCTCACCGCGATCTTCGTCGACAACGGCGTGCTTCGGAAACATGAGCCGATGCAGGTCGTCTCGCGCCTTTCCGAAGGCCTGGGCATGCACATCGTGGCCGTCGATGGACGCGACCGTTTTTACGAGCGGCTCGCCGGGATCGAAGAGCCGGAAGCGAAGCGGAAGAAGATCGGCAACGAATTCATCGCCGTGTTCGAGGAAGAAGCAAGGCGCATCCCCAACGTCGAGTTTCTGGTGCAGGGAACGCTCTACCCCGACGTCATCGAGTCGGTCTCGATCAAAGGTCCCTCCGCGGTCATCAAGACCCATCACAACGTCGGCGGATTGCCGGAAAAGATGGGCCTAAAGTTGATCGAGCCCGTTCGCGAGCTGTTCAAAGACGAAGTGCGGCAGCTCGGCATCGAGCTCGGACTGGAAGAGGAATTCGTCTGGCGCCATCCCTTCCCAGGGCCCGGCCTGGCCGTGCGCATCCTCGGCGAAGTGAACGCCGAGCGCGTCGAGATTCTGCAGAACGCCGACGAGATCGTGATCGACGAGATCCGCAAAGCCGGTCTGTATCGCGACATTGCCCAGGCATTCGCGGTTCTACTCCCTGTGCGGAGCGTCGGCGTGATGGGCGATGAGCGGACGTACGAAAACGTACTGGCCGTTCGCGCCGTCACGACGACAGACTTCATGACCGCGGACTGGTACCGCATGCCCCACGAGCTGCTCGACCGGATGTCGCGCCGCATCGTGAACGAGGTGCGCGGCATCAACCGCGTGGTGTACGACATCTCCTCCAAGCCGCCCAGCACGATCGAGTGGGAGTAAATAACTTTTCGCCGACCTGGTGCGTCCGTCATTCCTGACTCTCTTAAGTCACGAAATGTCTCTACTCCCATTCGGTGGATGGACGCATCGTGACAACAAGTCGATCGGCCGAATGAACGGAATCCGTAAAAGAAAATTCAGTTGCACATCTGATCCTGCGTAAGCGATAGTTACGCATCCGCGTCTAAATCGAGAGTCCAAAAATCCGCAACACACATACGGCAGGCGTACTGGCGTGTGTGACCCCGTCTTACTCGTAACAGGAGGAGAGCAGAGATGAACCGTTCCCTTATTACCAGGCTTGCTGCAGTACTACTCGTAGTTGCCATGCCGGCATTCGCGTTCGCGATCGGTAAGCCGTCCGCAGTCGGTGGTTCCATGAGCTGGGACATCGACGTGAGCGGCCATGAGAGCATCGTCCTGACCGTGCAGCATGACGGTGAGATCTACACGAAGACGTTCAAGGCCGGAAAGGCCGTCGTGTTCAATCTCAAGGACATGCCCTCCGACGTGCCGGTCGACGGCCCGTACGACTACCAGCTCAGCGTCGTTCCGAACATTTCGCCCGGCTTGAAGAAGCAGCTCGAAGCCGCGCGCGCCACCGGAGATGAGAAGGCCTCGCAGAAGGTCTTCAAGGCCGCGGGGATCGTCGTCCCCCAGCCGCAGTCGGGTACGTTCACCGTCCTGAACGGCTCGATCGTCGATCCGAACGCAACCGAGGGCGGAAACAACGCCCGTGTCGGCACGCCGACCTCGGACGGCGTTCGCTCCTCGCCGAGCCTGAGCGGCCCGGCGTCGCGCTTCAAACCGGAAGTTCTCGACCAGGTCATTCCTGACGACCTGATCGTGCAGGGCAGCATCTGCACCGGTTTCGACTGCGTCAACAACGAGTCCTTCGGCGTCGATACGATCAAACTGAAAGAAAACAACCTGCGCATCTTCTTCGAAGACACGTCGACGTCCGCGGGATTTGCGTCGAACGACTGGCGGATCGTCGCCAATGACCAGCCCAGCGGTGGCGCGAACAAGTTCGCCATCGAAGACGCGACGGCTGCCCGAACCCCGATGACGATCGAGGCTGACGCTCCGGCGAACGCGCTCTATGTCGACAGCACCGGCAACATCGGCCTCCAGCAGAGCGCCCCGGGCCTGGATCTGCATATCACCACCAGCGACACGCCGGCCATGCGCTACGAACAGACCAATGCGGGCGGCTTCACCGCCCAGACCTGGGACATCGGCGCGAACGAAGCGAACTTCTTCGTCCGCGATGTAACTGGCGGCTCGCGCCTGTCCTTCCGCATCCGCCCGGGTGCGCCGACCAGCTCGGTCGACATCGCCGCCGACGGTGACGTCGGTATCGGTACGGCCTCGCCGAGAGCGAAGCTCCACGTGATGGGCACGGGCGCGGTCACCACGTTCCCGACGTCCGTGGGTGCCGCCGACTTCATCGTCGTCGAGAACAATGGCAATGCGAACCTGGCGCTCGTCGGCTCGGCCACGGGCCAGTCGCTCGTTCGCTTCACCCATGACGGCTCCACGATCACCGACGGCGCGCTGACCTACAACTACTCGACCAACGCGATGACGTTCATCACCAACGACGCCGAGCGCGCGCGCATCGACACGAACGGCAGCATGGGCATCGGCACCACCAGCCCGTCCTCCCGTCTTCATGTGAATGGCGGCGACGTGCGCGTCAGCGGCGGCAGCTTCATCGACGACGGCGTCACCCTGAACGCGCCCGACTACGTGTTCGACGAGTCGTACAAGCTCATGTCGATCGACGAGCTGGCCTCCTTCATCAAGACCGAGAAGCACCTCCCGAACGTCCCGAGCGCGACGGAGTTCAAGGCCAAGGGCATCAACCTCTCGAAGCTCGGTTTCAACCTGCTCGAGAAGGTCGAAGAGCTCACGCTCTACACGGTCGCGCAGCATGAGCAGATCGGAACGCTCAAGGCGCAGAACCAGGAACTTCTGGACCGCCTGGCGGCCCTGGAAGCGAAAGTCTCGAAGCAGTAACTCCCGCTCCATCGCTCTAACCGAACGGCCGCCGGGCAACCGGCGGCCGTTTTGTTTTGCGCGAACGAAAAAAATGGGGCGCGGTCGGAAGAACCGCGCCCCACCAGGGAGCAGTGGTTCAGGGGCCCTCTCCCCTGAACCGATTTGGCGCATAGGAGGGATGCGCCATGCCGGGCGATGGTCCGGCATTCAAAGCTGTCGTTTCTAGTCGCTCAAATTGCGAATCACCGTCGGAATATCGAGGTCATTGCCGAAATCATTCGACGCCATCGGTCCGAACCCGCCGGAACCGTCGGGCCGGGTGAAGCCGCGCCGAAAAAACGGGGGATCGTAAATCTCGCCTTCCGCGCCTACCTGCTGCGGGATCGGCTCTTCGTGCTGCGCCGCGATGTCCTTCGGCGCGAACGGACGGAACGGAACGGATGGCTGCTGCGGCTCGCGCGAGCTCGGACGCGACGTCGTCTGCGATGACAACGATTCGCCGCGCGAATTCAGCAGACCCTTCGTCGCCGCGTCGAAACCGGTGGCGATGACCGTCACCTTCACTTCGTCCTTCATCCGCGGATCGATGACCGTGCCGAAGATGATGTTCGCCTCTTCGTCCGCCGCTTCCTGAATGACCGACGCGGCTTCGTGGACTTCGAACAGAGTCATGTCCGGGCCGCCGGTGATGTTGATCAGGACGCCCTTCGCCCCTTCGATCGACGCTTCCTCGAGGAGAGGAGACGAAATGGCCCGCTGCGCCGCTTCCACCGCGCGATGCTCGCCCGACGACACGCCCGTGCCCATGAGGGCCATGCCCATGCCGTGCATGATCGTCTTCACGTCCGCGAAGTCGAGGTTGATCTCGCCGGGGACGGTGATCAGATCGGAGATGCCCTGCACAGCCTGCCGGAGGATGTCGTCCGCGATCTTGAATGCCTCGTTGAGCGACGTTCCCCGCTCTACGAAATTCAGCAGGCGCTCGTTGGGAATGGTGATGAGCGTGTCGACCGTATCGCGTAGCGAGCGGATGCCCTGCTCGGCCTGCACCCGGCGGCGCTTTCCTTCGAAGCCGAACGGCTTGGTCACCACGGCGACCGTCAGCGATCCGAGCTCCGCGGCCAGCGACGCGATGATCGGCGCCGCACCGGTGCCCGTTCCACCACCCATACCGGTGGTGATGAAGATCATGTCCGCGCCGGAGAGCGCTTCGAGAATGCGATCGGTGTCTTCGAGCGCGGCCTGCTTGCCGATCTCGGGATTCGCGCCGGCGCCGAGGCCTTTGGTCAGCTTGCCGCCGATCTGCAGCTTGATCGGTGCGAGCGAGGCGCGCATGGCCTGAAGATCGGTATTGGCGACGAGGAACTCGACGCCTTTGATCCCGGCCTGGATCATCCGGTTGACTGCGTTGCCGCCACCGCCACCCACACCCACGACCTTGATTTTGGCGCCGAGATGCTCTTCGTCGAGCGTGATCAGCGAGCCGTCTCCGGGTCGTTCGTCAAACGTAATCATTTAATGTCTCCCGAGATGGTACGAATATTCATAAGAAATTCAAACTTAATTTTCATGACCACGCGAAGAGTGACTTGAACTGATCGGCCACCTTCTGCAGCCCCTTGCGCGGGCGCTTGCGCACGCGCGACTGATCCTTGAATCCCCAAAGCAGCAGACCCGCGGCCGCGGCCCACTCCGGTCCGTTGACCGTGTCCGCCAGTCCGCCCAGCCCGCGGGGCACGCCCTTGCGCGCCGACTGGTCGAACACCTGCTCGACCATCTCCACCATGCCGTCCATCTCCGCGCCGCCGCCCACGAGGACGACGCCGGAGCGGATCTCTTTCTCCAGCCCGACCTTCTCCAGATCGCGGTAGACGAGCTTCGCCAGCTCGGCCGCGCGCGGCTCCAGGATTCCGGTGAGCTCCTGCTTGGAGAGGATCTTCGGCGCGCGTCCACCGACGGTCGGCACTTCGATCGGGTCGTCGACCATCACCAGCGACGAGAGCACGCATCCGTAGCGTTTCTTGATCCGCTCCGCGTCTTCCATCGGCGTCCGCAGCACCACCGAGATGTCGCTGGTGAAGTGTCCCGCGCCGACCGGCAGCACGTTCGTGTGCACGACGTTGCCTTCGAGGAACACCGCGTAATCGGTGGTGCCGCCGCCGAGGTCCATGAGCAGCACGCCCATTTCCCGCTCGTCCTGCGTGAGCACCGCCTCGGCCGCCGCGAGCTGCTCCAGCACGAGCTCCTGCACGGCGATCCCGGCCTTGTTCACGCAGGTGAGCACGTTCTGGTTGTGCGTCCGCGCGCCGGTGACGATGTGGACGTTCGCCTCGAGGCGCGTCGCGTTCATCCCCAGCGGATCGTGAATGCCGTCCTGGCCGTCGACGATGAACTCGCGCGGGATGACATGAAGCAGCTCGAGCTCGGCCGGGATGTTGATCGACTTCGACGCCTCGATCACGCGGTCGATGTCTTCCCGTCCGATCTCTTTGTGCTTGCCCATCACCGAGACCACCCCGCGGGAGTTGACCGAGCGGATGTGATCGCCGGCCACGCCGACGTACACGGACTCGATCTGCAGACCCGCCATCACCTCGGCCTCGTCGACCGCTTTTTTGACGGCATCGATGGCCTGATCGAGGTTGATGATGTTTCCGCGGCGGGTGCCCTTCATCGGCGAGGTGCCCTTGCCGATGATCTCCAGCTGGCCGCGGTCGCTGATCTCACCGACCAGCGCGCATGCCTTGGAGGTCCCGATGTCGAGGGCGACGATGTACTTCTCTTCAGTTCTGGCCATACGTTGGCTCCTTGTCATCCCGAGCGGAGTCGAGGGATTTCACGATCACCCGGTCCGCGAATCGGAGATCCGCGTATTCGATGTCGGGGTTGTTCTCGCTCTGCAGAATCGCGTAGAGGTTGCGGTACTTCGCTGAGACGTCGTCGGCGTTCGCGTAAACCACGGCGCCGAGATCGCGGTCGTACAGCGCGAAGCCGCGCGGCGCGATCGGCCAGATCTCGGAGACGCGCGTGTACAGCTCGCGGTCGTTCGCGCGGAGATGCCGGAGCAGTTTCACCGTGCGCTCGAGCTCCGGTCCGTGCGCGTCGGTGATGATCGGCAGATCGTCGTTCCCGACACGCGGGGAAAGCTCGGCGAAACCGACGCCGGTCTCGTCGACGTACAGCAGCCGTTCGCCGGCACGAACCAGTGCGACCGGCTTGCGCTCGGTGATCTTGATCCGCAGCGTGTCCGGCAGTTTTTTCTCGATGTCGATGCTGCTGACCCAGCCCAGATCGCCGAGGTCGCGCTGCACGCGATCGATGTCGATCTTGAAGAGATTCAGGCCTTTGTAGCGATTCGTGGCGAGGTCCAGCGCCGCGCGCGGCGTGTGCACGACGCCGTCGACCTGAATCGTCGTCACGGCGAAGCGCTCATTGGACTGCGTGTGCCGCCACACCCAGATCGCGCCCCCGGCCAACGCGGCTATGACCGCGGTGTTGCGCAGGATGATGAGCATCCGCTGCGCGGCGACGCGGCGCTGATTGCGACGCAGCCGCGCGACGTCCGTCGGACGGAGAAAACGGGAGGCCATCCCCGCGTGGCTGCTGTCGAAGCTCAGGCTCATGCCTCACCTCGCACGAGCTGCTCGGCCACTTCATGCACGTCGCCGGCGCCCATCGTGATGAAGATGTCGTTCGGCTCGAGCCGGCGGCGCATCTCGTTCACGATCTCGGAATTGCTGCGGTCCAGGAACTCGACCGCGGGCACGAGGTCGGAAATGATCCGCGACGACATGCCGTCGACGTGCTTCTCGCGCGCGGCGTAGATCGGCGCGATGATCGGCATGTCCGCGATCGCCAGTGACTCGCCGAACTCCTGCGCGAAGTCGCGCGTGCGCGAATACAGGTGCGGCTGGAACAACGCGACCAGGCGGCGCCCGGGATAACCGCGCCGCGCGGCGTCGAGTGTCGCGCGAATCTCGGTGGGATGGTGCGCGTAGTCGTCGACGACGAGCGCGCCGAGGTAATCGCCGAGGATCTGGAAGCGGCGGTCGACGCCGAGGAACTTCGCCAGCGCGGATGCGATGACACGCCCGTCGATCCCGAGCTCGCGTCCCACCGCGATCGCCGCCAGAGCGTTGAGGATGTTGTGCTCGCCGGGGACGAACAGCTTGAAGAAGCCGACGCCCTCGACGTCGAAGGTGATGCCGCCTTCCGCGAAGCCGAGGTTGGTCGCGCGGACGTCGGCGCCTTCGTCGAGACCGTACGAGATCACCCGCCCCTCGGCATGGCGGAGCAGGCGCGACACGTTCTGGTCGTCGCTGCAACCGATCACAACTCCCCCGCGCTTGATCCCGCCCGCGAACAGGCGGAAGGCCTCAAGGATGTTCTCGAAGGTCTGGTAGTACTCGAGATGGTCGGCCTCGATGTTCGTGATCACCGCGATCTCGGGATGGAGCTGATGAAAGGTGCGGTCATATTCATCGGCCTCGACGACGAGGTATTCGCCAAGTCCGGTCTTCGCGTTCGTCTCGAGGTTGCGGACCATGCCGCCGACGAGAATGGTCGGATCGAGGCCGGCTTCTTCAAGGACCATCGAGACCATGGCCGAGGTGGTGGTCTTGCCGTGCGTTCCGGCCACGCCGATCGACCGCTTGGCATTCACGATCTCGCCGAGCACCTCGGCCCGCTTCATGATCCGGATGCCTTTGCGGCGGGCGGCATCGACTTCCTCGTGCTCGCCCTTGATGGCCGAGGTGATGACCACCAGCTCCGCGCCTTCGACGTGAGAAGGGTCGTGGCCGATGAACACTTTCACGCCGCGCTTCGCGAGCAGGTCGGTGGTCGAGGAGCGTCTGGCATCGCAGCCCGACACGGAGACACCGGAGTGCGAGAGCACCTCCGCGAGGCCACTCATCCCGATTCCGCCGATGCCGACGAAATGGATGGCTTTAATGTCACCAAAATTCATTAGGTTCGTGGCGTCTTAATATGAAATTTTAAGTTGATGGAAGTGGACAAGCAATTAGTTTCTCTGAATCTTCTCGATCAAATCGACGATCTTTTTTGTTGCATCTGGGGTCGCAAGGGTTTTCGAAGCGGCGCCCATGCGCGCCGCTTTCTCCGGATCGATGACGATCGCGGTGATCGCGGCCGCCAAACGCTCCGGAGTCAGCTCTTTTTCGGTGATGACCACGGCGCCGCCGGCGCGCTCGACGACGCGGGCGTTGAGCTCCTGATGGTTGTTCGTCGCCGCGGCGAAAGGCACGAGAATCGCCGCGCGTCCGATGGCGGAAAGCTCGCCGACGGTCATCGCGCCGGCGCGTGAGATGACCACGTCCGCGGCCGCGATCTCATCGACGATCGGATCGAGATATGGAACGACCCGCGCGTCGACAAACGCGGACTCGCGATAAGCCTTCTGCACGGTCTCGAGCTCGTTCGGTCCGGTCTGATGAACGATCCGCAACGCATCCCGCAGCCGCGCCAGGAACAGCAACGCGCCGGTCATCGCCTCGTTGAGCGTTCGTGATCCCTGCGAGCCGCCGAAAACCAGCAGGCGGCCCGGTGAGCTGGGCGTCTTGCAGTCGAAGAACTCCTGACGGATGGGATTGCCGGTGACCACGCCGTCGCGCCGCTTCATACGGGGCAGCGCATCGCCGAAAGCGACCGCCACCGCGGTCACGAATCGCGCGAGCACCCGGTTGGTAAGTCCGGGGAACGCATTGGCCTCGTGGATGAGCGTGGGAATCCGTCGCATGCCGGCAACGACGAGGACCGGCCCGGACGAATAACCGCCGACGCCGAGGACGATGTTGGGGCGATGGCGGGAGACGATCTGCCAGGCGTGAATGAATCCGATCGGCAGGCGGAAGAGGTTCCTGATCAGATCGAGGCCGCTCTTGCCCTTCAAGCCGCCGACGGAAATGAACTCGAGCGGAAAGCCGGCCTTGGGCACGATGGTCTTCTCCAGACCGCGCTCGGTGCCGACGAAGATGACTTTGCGCGAAGCATTGCGCGCGAGGAACTCCCGCGCAATGGCGATGGCCGGGTAGATGTGGCCCCCGGTGCCACCACCCGCGATCATCAGAGTCTGCACGCCCTTCACGCCCATTCGCCCCTCAGCCTGATTGTTGTGAAAAATTCAGCAGCAAGCCCACCGCGATGAGACTCGCCACGAGCGACGAGCCTCCGTAACTGACGAGCGGCAGCGGCAGGCCTTTCGTCGGAAGAAGACAAAGCACGACGCTGACGTTGATCAGCGCCTGCACGGCGATCATCAGCGTGCAGCCGAGCGCCGCGTAAAACGCGAATCGATCGCGGCTGTAACGCGCGATCCGGAAGCCGCGCCACGCCAGCAGCGCAAACGCGCCGACCAGCGCAACCGCGCCGGCGAACCCGAGCTCTTCACCGATGATCGAAAAAATGAAGTCGGTGTGCGGCTCAGGAAGGAAGAAGAGCTTCTGCCTGCCGTTGCCGATCCCCAGCCCGCTGAAGCCGCCGGTGCCCAATGCGATGAGCGACTGCATCGCCTGGAACCCTTTCCCAAGCGGATCCGCCTCGGGATTGAGAAACGACAGCAGCCTGCCGCGCCGATACGCGGCGCTGATCGCAAAGTACGACGCGACAGGAAAGAGCGCGATCGCGAAGATGGCCAGATAGCGCCAGGCGACGCCGGCCGCGAAAATCATCCCCGTGGCGACGAGAATCAGGGTCGTGGCCGTTCCGAAATCGCGGCCAAGGAGAATCAGTCCGGCGTACAACGTGAGAATGCAGCCGAGCGGCAGCAGGGTCGTGGTCAGATCGTTGATGCGCTCCTCGCGACGCGACAGGAAATACGCGAGGAACACGACCATGGCCGGCTTGGCGAACTCGGACGGCTGCAGCTGGAACCAGGGCAACTGCACCCAGCGGTGCGTGCCGTTGATCGGCGACTGAAACAGGGCGATGACCAGCCCCAGCGCCACCGCCGCCATCGCGCCGTACACCAGCCGCTTGTGGCGGAGCAGCGACGGATCGAGGTGCATCAGCACGACCATGACCGTCGCGCCGGCGAAGAGCCAGATGCACTGCCGCATCATGAAGTGATACGGCGCGGTCTCGAAGCGCTGCGTGGCCATGATCGCCGACGCGCTGTAGATCATGACCAGACCGATGACCACGATCAGCATGGCCGTGCCGAAGAGCCAGGTGTCGTAGGAGAGTTTGCGGCTCATAGCGCCCTCACCAGCTCTTCGAAGTGCTCGCCGCGATGCTCGAAGTTTCTGTACTGGTCGAAGCTCGCGCAGGCCGGGGACAGCAGCACGGTCTCGCCGTTCTTCGCGTTCTCCCGCGCCCACTTCACCGCGCCGTCCATGTCTTTCGCGGCCACGATCTCGGTCGCTCCATCGAGCGCTTCGCCGATGCGATCCGCGGCTTTGCCGATGGTGAGTACGGCGCGCGCTTTCGACTGCACGAGGTCGCGCATCCGCTCGAATTCGCCGGCCTTGTCCTTGCCGCCTAGAATCAGGATCACGCTCGACTCGTCGAAGCCTTCCAGCGACTTGAGCGTCGCGTCGACGTTCGTGCCTTTGGAGTCGTTGATCCAGCGGACGCCATCGAGCTCGCGGACGAGAACCATCCGATGCGGCAGACCGGCGAATGTGCCGAAGGCGATCTGCACGTCCACGTCATCGACACCTACCGCCCGAGCCGCGAGCCAGGCCGCGAGCGCGTTTTCGACGTTCGCGTTGCCTTGCAGCTTCAGCGAGGACCGCGGGATGCGCCGTTCGTCGCCGCCGAGGCTCATCACCATTTCGTCGCCGTCGAGCCACGCGCCCTCTTCGACCTTCTGCGTTGCCGAGAAACGAAGGACACGCGCAGTGGTCTCGCGCGGCGCCGCGCGGCGCTCCACGCCGTTCACGATGGCCGTGTCGCTCGAGACTTGATTGCGGAAGATCCGGTACTTCGCTCGCCGCGTAATCGTCGAGCGAGCCGTAGCGATCCATGTGATCGGGGGTGATGTTCAGCAGCAAGGCGACGTTCGCGTGGAAGGTGTCGACCGATTCGAGTTGAAACGACGAAAGCTCGAGGACGTACGTCCGCGGCTTGTCGAAGTCGACCGCGGAGATCAGCGGCTCGCCGATGTTGCCGGCCACGATGGGCTGGCGTCCGGCCACTTTGAGAATCTCGCCGATCAGCGCGGTCGTCGTCGACTTGCCGTTCGAGCCGGTGATGGCGATGACGGTGCCGGTCAGCTGCGTGTAGGCGAGCTCGATCTCCCCGAGCACGGGAATGCCTTTCAGCGCCGCGCCGACGATCAGCGGATTGGTGCGCGGCACGCCGGGGCTGAGCACGAGCGTGGTCACGCCTTCAAGCAACTCGTTGTCCTCGCGGCCGAAAGCCTTTTCCACGCGCGGATCGAGCTCGTACGGCAGCGACGGATTCGCGCTGGAGTCCACGAGCACGACGGAGTCCTCGCGCGACGCGAGAAAGTTCGCCGAGGCTACGCCGGACTTGCCGGCACCGAGGACCAGGGCGCGGCTCATCGCAATTTCAGCGTCGCCAGCGCGACCATCGCGAACATGATCGCGATGATCCAGAAGCGCACGACGACCTTGGTCTCCTTCCACCCCGACAGCTCGAAGTGGTGATGCAGCGGCGACATCTTGAAAATGCGCCGGCCGGTGATCTTGAACGAGGCCACCTGCAGAATGACCGACAGGGCCTCGAGCACGAACAGCCCGCCGACGAGGACGAGCAGGATCTCCTGCTTGATCATCACGGCCAGGCAGCCGATCGCGCCGCCGAGGGCAAGCGATCCGACGTCACCCATGAAAATCTCTGCCGGATGGGCGTTGAACCAGAGGAACCCCAGCGACGCGCCGACCATCGCTCCGCAGAACACGGCCAGCTCACCGGTTTGCGGCACCCAGGCGATGCGCAGATATTCGGCGATTTTCGCGTGACCCGCGGCGTACGTCAGAACCGTGTAGGTGACCGCGGCGACGAGAGTGGTGCCGATGGCCAGACCGTCCAGGCCATCAGTCAGATTCACCGCGTTCGACGCGCCGACGAGGATGATCATCACGAAGGCGATGTAGACCACGCCGATGTCGAGCGCGAACGTTTCCGTCTTCAGAAACGGCAACGTGATGACGGTGTAGTAGTTGTTCTTGAGCGTCGGCAGATAAGCGATGGCCAGCGCCACCAGCAGCGCGACGGCGAACTGCGCGCCGAATTTTTCCTTCGCGGTGAGGCCGAGGTTCCGCTTCTTGACGAGCTTGCGGTAGTCGTCGACGAAGCCGATCGCGCCGTACGCGAACGTCACGAAGAGCACGATCCAGATGTACGGATTCTTGATGTCCGCCCAGAGAATCGTCGGGACGAGGATGGCGATGTTGATGAGGATGCCGCCCATCGTCGGCGTGCCGGCCTTGACCTGGTGCGACTTCGGACCTTCCTCGCGGATGAACTGGCCTGCTTTGATGCGGCGCATCCGTTCGATCAGCCAGGGGCCGAGGATGAACGAGATCATCAGGGCCGTCAGCGCCGCGAACGCCGTGCGGAAGGTGATGTAGCGGAAGACGTTGAAGCCGACGAACTCGTCCCGGAGGTATTTGTAGAGGAGGTGGTAAAGCACTCAGTCCTCCCTCTGCAGCACGGCGATGGCGCGATCGAGCCCCACCCCGCGCGAGCCTTTGATCAGCACCAGGTCTCCCGGCCGCACGAATGCCCGCAGGAACGCTCCCGCCGACTCAGCATCCGTGAAATGCCGCAAATGCGCTTCTTCGAATCCCGTTTCCCGCGCGCCTTGCAGTAACGCCTGCGCGCGTGTGCCGACGCCTACGACGACGTCGATCGACCCGGGGATGGCCGCACCGGCGTCGCGATGGAACTGCATCTCCGCCTCCCCCAACTCGAGCATGTCCCCGATCACGGCGATGCGCCGTCCGGCGACGTCGGCCTGGGTCATGAGCTCGAGCGCGCGGCCGAGCGCGTAGGGATTGGAGTTGTAGGTGTCGTCGTAAATCGTCGCGCCGCGCCAGTCGAGGATCACGCCGCGGTGATAGGCAGGCTTCACGTCGCGCACGCCGCGCTCGATGCCTTCCCAGGAGATGCCTACCGTTCGCGCGGTGGCGATCGCCGCGAGGAGATTTTCCAGGTTGTGCCGTCCCGGCAGCACGAGCTCGAATTCCCGCTCGTTCGCTTCTGCAATCAGTGTGAAGTGCGTGCCGAGCAGGCCGCGCTCGCGGATGTTCGATGGCCCGGTACTGCGCGGTCGCGTCGTCGATGCCGTACGTCACGATCGTCCCTTCGAATCCCGCGCTGATCCGGACGACGTGCTCGTTGTCGTTGTTGATCACGATCGAGCCGCCGGGGGCCACGTTTTCGAGCAGCTCGCGCTTGGCCGCGGCGATTCCTTCGATCGTGCCGAAGAACTCGATGTGGACCGGGGCGATGTTCGTGTAGACGCCGATGTGCGGTCGCATCAGGCCCGCGATCTCGGCGATCTCCCCGGCATGGTTCATCCCCATCTCGCTGACCACGACCTCCGCGTCATCGGGCATGTTGTCGAGGCAGAGCGGCGCGCCGATCTGGTTGTTGAAGTTGCCCCAGGATTTGTGCACGCGCCGCTCGGTGGAGATCAGCGCGGCGATCATTTCCTTGGTCGTGGTCTTGCCGGCCGAGCCGGTGATGCCGACCAACGTCACGTCGTAGCGATCGCGGATCGCTTTCGCGAGTTGTTGCAGCGCTTTGTTGGGGTCGTCGACCTGGACGATCGCTTTGCCGGTCTGCGGAACGTCTCTGACGACTGCGCCGCGCGCGGTCTCCAGCGCCTGCGGAAGGAACTGATGTCCGTCGAGGCGCTCGCCTTTGATGGCGAAGAAGACCGAGTCGGGCTTGACCTCGCGGGAGTCGATGACGACGGAGGAGGATTCGACTTCGCCGCCTTGGATGACGCGGCCGCCGATCATGGCGGCCAGCTGGGAGAAGGTCAGCCGAGGCATGGGCGTTCCCCGCTGGCCGAATGCAAAATGCAGAATGCAGAATGCAGAAAGAGTGAATCAGAGTGCGAATGCGAATGCCTTTTTTCTGCATTCTGCATTCTGCATTCTGCATTCGGCACCGCAGGTGCCGTGATCCGGCTCCGCCGCGTTTCGTCGCCCGTGCGTCCCCTTCCCCAGAGAACTGCCGGCGCACCCGACCGCCCACCCTCGCCGAAACCGACCGACGGAGCCGGAACGCGGCACCTGATCGAACGGTAGAAATAGTAAGCTAAATTCATAGTCAATATCAAGCTGATTTTTCGTATTGCTTT
This sequence comes from uncultured Acidobacteriota bacterium, assembly GCA_963822445.1. Classification (GTDB taxonomy): domain Bacteria; phylum Acidobacteriota; class Thermoanaerobaculia; order Gp7-AA8; family Gp7-AA8; genus QHVT01. Next base: position 188,476 of record CAWGHO010000002.1, read on the forward strand.
TTCAGAGCGATTTCCGCTTCCTCGCGGTCGTCGAAATGAATGACCTCGTCGCCGACCACCTGGTAGGTCTCGTGACCCTTCCCGGCGATGACGATGACCGCGTCCTGCGGTGCTGTATGAATGGCTCTCTCGATGGCTTCGCGCCGGTTCGGGATCTGCTGCACCGGCGCGGTCACGCCGCCGACGATCTCCTTGATGATCGCCTCCGGTTTTTCGCCGCGGGGGTTGTCGCTGGTGACGATCACCGTGTCGGCGAGCCGCGAGGCGATCTCCCCCATCTGCGGACGCTTGCCGCGGTCGCGATCGCCGCCGCAGCCGAAGACGACCCAGACCTGCCGCTGGCCGGCGATCTCGCGAACCGCGTGCAGCAGCTTCTCGAGCGCGTCGGGTTTGTGGGCGTAGTCGACGATGACCGTCGGGCCCTTCGCCGATGCCACGCGCTCGAACCGGCCGCGCACGGATTTCAGGTTGCGGATGCCCGCTTCGATCGTGTCGATGGGCATGCCCACGACCAGCGCCGCGCCGATCGCGCCGAGCCAGTTGTAGAGGTTCGGGAGGCCGAGGAGGTTGGAGTCGACGTTGATGTTGCCGTGCGGGGTGATGACCGTGCCGCGCAGGCCTTCGACGCTGATCGTGAATCCATCGGCGGGACGGATGTCTGCTTCCGCCGTGCGGCCGAAGGTCAGCGCGTTCGCGCCGAGCTCGTTCGCCAGACGGCGGCCGTACTCATCGTCGATGTTGACCACCGCGGTCTGCTTCGTCCGGTCGATCTGATCGAAGAGGATCCGTTTGGCGGCGAAGTAGTCCTCGAAGTCTTTGTGAAAGTCGAAATGCTCGCGGGAGAGATTGGTGAAGACCGCCGCCGCGAAGTTCACGCCGTGCGTGCGCTTGAGCGCGAGCGCGTGCGAGGACACTTCCATGACCGCGTTGCTTCACGCCGGCGGCGACCATCTTCGCGAACCACTCCTGCAGCACGACCGCGTCCGGAGTGGTGCGATCGGCGGTGAGGATGCTCGTCGCCGGCGCGGTATTCGATGGTGCCGATCAGGCCGACGGGCTCACCACTCGCATCGAAAACGGACTCGATCATCCGCGTCGTCGTCGTTTTCCCGGACGTGCCGGTCACACCGACGAGCGAGAGCTTGTCCGCGGGACGGCCGTAGAAGTTGGCGGCGATGAGCGAGAGGGCGGCGCGCGCGTCATCGACGAAGGCAGTGGGCAGTGGGCAGTGGGCAGTGGGCAGGGAGACGATCGCTGAAGCGCCTTTTTCCACCGCCTGGGGGATGAACTCCGCGCCGTCCTTCGCGGTGCCGGGAATGGCCACGAACAACGCGCCGGGCTTGACCAGACGCGAGTCGGGCGTCACCGACGTGATGTCGAGGTCGAGGTCGCCGCTCGTGGAGCGCACCGGTACGTCGCGGAGGAGGTCGCGCAGGTTCATCCGCGCTCCTCCTGCGACAACGTCAGCGTCACCTGCCGGTTGGCCGGCAAAGCTCCGCCTGGAACTGGATCTTGTGAGGTAACCACTCCGCTTCCGATGGCCCGGACCGTCAGTCCACTCGATACCGCTCTGGCGATGGCCGCGCGGGCGTCGAGACCGCGCAGATCGGGGACTGGATGCCGCGTCCGCAGCCGCCTTCGAAGATTGCGAAAACGCGGCCAGCAACGGGCGGCTCGATGCCGATCGATCGCGACGGAATCGACGGCGGAACTCCGAGGTAGCGCAGCGATCGCTTCGGCGATCTCGCGGAACACCGGCGCGGCCACGGTGCCGCCGTAATGCTGGCCGCGCGGCTCGTCGATCACGACCAGAATAGCCAGCCGCGGCCGGTCGGCGGGCACATAGCCGGCGAACGATCCGACGAAGCGGTCGAGCGAGTAGCCGCCGCGCGAGGCCTTCTGCGCCGTGCCGGTCTTGCCGGCCACGACATGCTCGGCGAGCGCGGCGCTCTCTCCCGTTCCGCGGGAGACGACGTTCTTCAGAATCTCGTTGAGGACCGCCGCGGTTTTCTCCGACATCACCCGCTTCGGCGAGGGCCGCGGCGGCTCGTAGATCACGTTGCCGTCGTCGTCGATGACCTTGGCGACGATCCGCGGCTCGACGCGCAGGCCGCCCGTCGCGACGGACGCAACCGCGCGAACGACCTGCAGCGGCGTCACGCTGATCTCCTGGCCGATGGAGAGCGAGGCCGGCGAGACCTGCGACCATTTCTCGGCTGCCGCAGGATGCCGCCCTCTTCGCCGGGCAGCGGCAGGCCGGTCTTCTCGCCGAATCCGAACTTGCGGATCCAGTCGTACAGCCGCTGCTGCCCCGAGGGCCAGGCCGACGCGGACGGTGCCGACGTTCGACGAATTCACGATCACGTCTTCGAAGGACATCAGCCCGTACTGATGGTTGTCGTGCTCGCCGATGATCACGTTCGCGACCTGGATCTGGCCGTTGCCGCAATCGAGCATCTGCGACGGCGTGACGATCTGTTCTTCGAGCCCCGCGGCCGCGGTCACGATCTTGAACGTCGAGCCGGGCTCGTAGACGTCGTGCACGTTGCGGTTGCGCCAGGCGACGTTGTGTGAACTCTTTGAATCGATTCGGATCGAACGTCGGATACGAGGCCATGGCCAGGATCGCGCCGTCGTTCGGATCCATGACGATCACCGAGCCGCCCGTCGCCCGCCAGCTCTTCATCGCTTTTTCCAGCGAGCGCTCGGCGATGAACTGGATGACCGAGTCGAGGGTGAGGACGACGTGGTGTCCGTCGCGCGGGCGGTTGGGACCGTCGCCGCCGACGAGATACATCGCCTTCCGCGCGTCCTTCAGCAGCGTCACTTTCCCGGGCGTGCCTTTGACGTGCTGGTCGAAGGAGTGCTCGATGCCGCCAAGGCCTGTCGCCGTCGACGCCGACGTAGCCAATGACGTTTGCGGCGAGCGTCGCCCGCGGATAGGAGCGGCGCTGCGACTCGAGAAAGTAGATACCCGGGAGCTGCAGCTTCTTCACTTCCGCGCTGACTTCGAGCGGCAGTTGCCGCGCGATCCAGGCGAAGCTGCCGTCGCCCTGCAGCTTGGTCTCGAGCTCGCGCGCGGTCAGGCCGAGTGCTTTGACCTTGGCCAGTTTCCGGGCAACGGCGCGGCGATCGGAGATCGCTTGAGGATCGGCGTAGATCGACTCGGCGGCGAACGCTCTCGGCGAGGACGCGCTCGCGCGAATCGAGGATCGAGCCGCGGACCGGATTCAGATCGAGGGTGCGCTCCTGCTGGCGTTGCGCGCGCGCGACGTAATGGTCGTGCTTCACCAGCTGCACGTGAACGAGGCGGGCAACGATCACCAGCGCCCAGGCGGCCAGGAACGCGAAGAGCTGGAGAAGACGGCGCTGGGAGACATTCACGGCGCCGTTCCTTCGAGCTTCCTGTTTGCGAGGTCCCGCTTCTGCGCGTCGACCAGCACGATCGCTTTCGGATCGGCCGGCTCGAAGGTGAGGGCCTTGGCCTTGGTCTCGACGGTCTCGAACGAGGTCAGCCGGTCCAGCTCACTCTGCAGGGCTTTGTGGCGGGTCTCGGTTTCCTTGAGCTGGTTCTGCAGGCGGGTGGTCTCGCGGCCGAGCTGGATGATCTGGACGTTCTGCCAGGCGAAGAGGAGCAGAAAGAGACCGATCGGCGCGCCCAGGGCCAGGACCGCGAGGAGCTCACGAAATCGCTGGCGATCTCTCTCGCGAACGATGTGGGTGTTTTCGATCGATTTCTTCTGTGTGTACATGACGGGCGACGCCGACAGCCGTCTCATGACGGCCGAAGCCGACGAACAAGGGTGAAGATCTGCCTACAAGCACGGTGCGACGAGCCATCCACACACACCCACGCTCCACGCTCCACCCCTCCCGAGCTCCCCTACCGCACACACACCCACCCTTCCCCAACCTTCACCCTTGCTCTTCGGCTCCTGTTGCGAGGTTTCGCGGTTACGAGGTTCCGAGGTTCCGAGGAAGAACCACCCCGTAACCCCGCAACCTCGGAACCCCGCAACCTCACAACTTCTCCGCGACCCTCAGCTTCGCGCTTCGCGATCGCGGATTTCCTGCGATTTCATCCTCTGAAGCAGTCACCGGACGTCCCGTCAGTTGCTCGATCACCGCGCGCGCGCCGCAGCCGCAAACGGGCATGTGCGGCGGGCAGGTGCACTCGCCTTCCAGTCTGCGGAAGGCCCGTTTCACGATGCGGTCTTCGAGCGAGTGGAAGGAGATGACGGCCAGCTTCGCGCCGGGCTCGAGGACGCTCACCGCGTCGTCGACGAACTGCTCGAGGCCGACCAGCTCTTCATTCGTGGCGATGCGCAGCGCCTGAAAGGTCAGCGTCGAGGGATCGATCTCGCCGTAGCGCTGGTGCTTGACCGACTTGATGACCTCCGCGAGCTGCTTCGTCGTTTCGATCGGACCGGTCACGCGCGAATGCACGATTGCCCGGGCGATGCGCCGGCGCCATCGGCTCTTCGCCGTAATCGCGGAGGATCCGGCTCAGCTCGAACTCGTCGAGCGTGTTCACCAGATCGGCCGCGCTCTTCCCCTCTGAGCCCATGCGCATGTCGAGCGGCGCGTCGAAACGGAACGAGAAACCGCGCGCCGCGTCGTCGAGCTGCATCGAGGAAACACCAAGGTCGGCGAGGATCCCGCTGACTTTTTCGATGCCTGACTGCTTCAGAATTTCAATGAGCGATTCATGACGGCCGCGAACGAGCGTCACCCGGTCGCCGAAACGGCTCAGCCGCTCCCGTGACCGCTCGAGTGCCGCCGGATCGCGATCGATTCCGATCAGCCGGACGTCCGGATGCTGCTCCAGCAGCGCTTCCGCATGTCCGCCCAGCCCCACCGTCGCGTCGACGAGCGTTCCGTCGGGGCGGGATGGGATCAGGTACTCGAGAATTTCGTTTAAAAGAACCGGCTGGTGCATGCCTACACCCCATGCAGTTCCAGCTCCTTGAAGTCTTCTTCCGTGAGCGGCGTGTCCGTCAGCCGCTTCTTCATCTTCAATTCGTTCCAGACGATGAGGTGGTCCTGGCTGCCGAGCACGACCACGTCGTCGGCGATGCCGGCCACGTCGCGGAGGACGGCCGGAACGGTGATCCGGCCCTGGGTGTCGATGCTGCCGACCTGGCCGAAGTAGTTCACCCGCTCCAGCAGCCGGGCTTTCGCGGTCGAGGTCGAGGGGACCTTGGCCAGGCGGCCCTGGAAGTCGAACCAGACCGGCAGGGGGTAGACCAGCGCGCTCTCGCCGTCGGTCGAGGTGATGAAGCAGTCGTTGCCGTACTTCTCTTCAATGATCTTGCGGAAATGGGCCGGGACCTTGAGGCGCCCTTTTTCATCGATCTTCGCGGGGCTGTGCCCCATGAGTACGCTGAGTTCCACCATTCGTAGAGCCGTTTCCGCTGTTGCGATGGCCCGTTTCTACCACTGAGGTCCACCAAAGTCCACAATTTTCCACCAAGACAATAAAAAAAGGGGGTGTAGTGTGGGCCTCAGGCCTACCTCTGGGCGGGGACCCCCGAAAGGCAGGCCGGAGGCCTACACCACACCGCTTACTTCGACTTCTTGAATCGTCCCAGAAACTCGCTGCCCACCAGGTTGTCGGCCGCGTTGAGCACGTTCTGGATCGTGCCCAGGATGTCCTCGCTGCCGCTCCAGTGCTCGCGGAGGATCTCCGGGTCGGTGTCGGTCAGCATCTTGTTCAGCAGGTAGACGCCGAAGACGAGGTCGTCGATGTAGCCGATCGGGCCGAGGAAGGCCTCCGGCATGATGTCGAGGGGAAAGAGGTAGTAGGCCAGCCCGCTGCCGAGCATGACCTTGTTCTTCGAGCTCACCCGGCCGTCGTTGATCAGCCGCCAGAGCAGCATGAACATGTCCGGCACGAGCAGCAGGTACTCGCCGGTCTTGCCAGCCAGCGAGCCTTTCTTTTCGAGATAACGGCAGATGTTCTCGCGGATCTTGTCGTAGAAGCGCTCGGCGCGATCGCGCGAAACGTTGTGATCGAGCTCCGTTGCAGTGTCGTCCATTTACAAACCTCCCGTGGGCAGATCGGCGCCGCCCCGCCCGAGCGTGACCGCGAGGCCGCCGTCGATGATCCAGATTTTCTGGATATCGGCGGAGATGAAAGGTGGCAAAAACCGATCCAGAGACATCACCAGCGTGGCCGGCTCTTCGAACGTGACCAGCTCCTTCGGAAAGCGTTGCCGCAGCAGCCCGACCAGCAGCGTGGGAATGGGAATCGGCCCCGCGGAAATGCGCCCCAGCGGCACGCGTACCGTCGTCCCTTTCGCCTGGATCTGGGTGATGTCGACCGTGAACGGCACGGCGATGAACTTGCGAACGATGCCTTCGACGCGCAGGAGACCGTTCGAGAACTTCAGGTCCATCCGCTCGATCATCGGCTCGCGCTTGACCATGTCCCGGGCCATCGCCGCGATCTTCTCGCCGCTGACCCGGACATCGATGGCATCCCACTCGACGAAGTGCTTCATGGTGCCACTTTTACCTTTTACCTTTCCCCGTTCAACTTCTATCATCCGCGCCAGTGCCCAAGCGGACAGATCTCAAATCCATCCTGATCATCGGTTCGGGCCCCATCATCATCGGTCAGGCCGTCGAGTTCGACTACTCGGGCACCCAGGCCTGCAAGGCTCTCAAGGACGAGGGCTACCGGATCATCCTGGTGAACTCGAATCCGGCCACGATCATGACCGATCCCGAGTTCGCGGACCGGACCTACATCGAGCCGCTCACTCCGGAGACGCTCGAACGAATCATCGAGCGCGAGAAACCGGACGCCATCCTCCCCACCGTCGGCGGCCAGACCGGAATCAACCTGGCCATGGCCCTCTACGAAAACGGCGCGCTCGAGCGTCACAACGTGGAGCTGATCGGCGCGAATTACGACGCGATCAAGACTGCCGAGGACCGGCAGCTGTTCAAAGAGAAGATGAAGGAGATCGGCGTCGACGTACCGCAGTCGGCGTACGCGGCGACGATCGACGACGCCGAGCAGTTCGCCACCTCCATCGGCTATCCGCTCGTCATCCGCCCCTCCTTCACCCTCGGCGGCTCCGGCGGCGGCATCGCCTACAACGTCGAAGAGCTGCGCGCCATCGTCGCGCGCGGACTCGATCTCTCCCCCGTCCATCGCGTGCTCGTCGAAGAGTCCGTGATCGGCTGGAAAGAGTTCGAGCTCGAGGTCATGCGCGATCGCGCAGACAACGTGATCATCGTCTGCTCGATCGAGAACTTCGATCCGATGGGCGTGCACACCGGCGACTCCATCACCGTCGCGCCGCAGCAGACCCTGACCAACGACGAATACCAGGAGATGCGGGACGAGGCCAAGCGGATCATCCGCGCCATCGGCGTGGAGACCGGCGGGTCGAACATCCAGTTCGCCGTAAATCCGCAGACCGGCCGCCGGATCTGCATCGAGATGAACCCGCGCGTGTCGCGTTCATCGGCGCTGGCGTCGAAGGCGACCGGGTTTCCGATCGCGAAATTCGCGGCGCTGCTCGCCGCCGGCTACACGCTCGACGAGATTCCGAACGACATTACCCGCAAGACGCCGGCGTCGTTCGAGCCATCCATTGATTACGTGGTGGTGAAGATCCCCCGCTTTTCGTTCGAAAAGTTCCCGGAGACCCCGCAGCTGCTCAGCTTCTCCATGCAGTCGGTCGGTGAGGCCATGGCCATCGGGCGGACGTTCACCGAGGCGCTGCAGAAGGGGTTGCGGTCGCTGGAGATCGGTGTGGCCGGTCTGGAGCCGCGCGGTCACACGCGCGAGAAGTTGCCGGAGCTGCTTCGCACGCCGACGCCGGAGCGGATTTTCGCGGTCGGCGACGCGCTGCGCGAAGGAATGACCGTCGATGAGATCTACGCGCTGTCGTGGATCGATCCCTGGTTCCTGCGCGAGATGCGCAAGATCGTGGAGCTGGAGCGAAACGTCGCTACGACTCCCATGAGGATTCTCAAACGCCACGGCTTCTCCGATCGCCAGATTGCCAAGCTGACCAATCGCACGGAAGCCGAAGTCCGCGCGGAACGCCACGCCATGGGCTTGCGTCCGGTCTACAAACGCGTCGACACCTGCGCGGCGGAGTTCGAAGCGTCCACGCCCTACCTCTATTCAACCTACGAGACCGAAAACGAATCCGATCCCACCGATCGCCGGAAAGTGATCATCCTCGGCTCCGGCCCGAACCGCATCGGCCAGGGCATCGAGTTCGACACCTGCTGCGTGCACGCGTCCTTCGCGTTGAGAGATGCCGGCTTCGAAACGATCATGGTCAACTGCAACCCCGAGACAGTGTCGACCGATTACGACACGTCGGACCGGCTCTACTTCGAGCCGCTCACGCTCGAGGACGTGCTGGAGATCGTCGAGCTCGAGAAACCGGTCGGCGTGATCGTGCAGTTCGGCGGACAGACTCCGCTGAAACTGGCGAAAGCACTCAGCGACGCCGGCGTTCCGATGTGGGGCACCTCGGTGGACTCGATCGACGTCGCCGAAGACCGCGAGAAATTCGGCGCGCTGGCGAAGACGCACAAGATCCTCGTGCCGGCGCACGGAACTGCGATGACCGCGGAGGATGCGCTGGATGTCGCGAGGCGCATTGGCTATCCCGTCGTCGTGCGCCCGTCGTACGTCCTCGGCGGACGGGCCATGGCCATCGTGTACGACGAGCAGGCCCTCAGCGAGTACATGGCCCGCGCCGTCGACGTGTCGCCCGGCCATCCGATCCTCGTCGATCACTTCCTCGAGGACGCGATCGAGATCGACGTCGACGCCGTGGCCGACGGAACGGACGTGATCGTGGCCGGCGTGATGGAGCACATCGAGCTGGCTGGCATTCACTCCGGCGATTCGACGACCGTCATTCCGCCGTACATCATCGGCGCGCGCGATCAGGACAAGATCCGCCGCCGCACGGTGGAGCTGGCGAAGGCGCTGAACGTGATCGGGCTGATGAACGTGCAGTACGCGATTCAGCACGGCGAGCTGTATGTGCTGGAAGTGAATCCGCGCGCGTCGCGCACCGTGCCGTACGTCTCGAAGGCGACCGGTGTGGCCTTCGCGAAAATCGCCGCATTGGTGATGTCCGGCCAGTCGCTCCGATCCCTCGGCCTCACCAGCGAGCCGCGCGTCGACGGCTACTTCGTCAAAGCGCCGGTCTTTCCGTTCAACCGCTTCCCGCGCGAAGACACACTCCTCGGGCCGGAGATGAAGTCGACCGGCGAAGTGATGGGCTCGTCCCCCAGCTTCGGCGAGGCCTACGCGAAAGCGCTCCTCGGCGCGGGAACGAAGCTGCCGCTCGAAGGCACGGCGTTCATCAGCATCAACGACAACGACAAGCGTCCGCACGTCGCGCATCTCGCGCGCGAGCTGACCGCGCTCGGATTCAAGATCATCGCGACCGGCGGAACGCGCGAGTTCCTGTTGAAGAACGGTGTGGCCGCGGACCTCGTCCCGAAAGTGCACGAGAGCCGGCCGAACGTCGTTGACAAGATGATCAACGGCGAGATCGCCCTGGCCATTAACACGCCCTTCGGCAAATCGGCGTTCGTCGACGACACCTACATCCGCCGCACCGCCCTGCAGATGAACATCCCCTGCATCACCACGCTGACTGCCGCGACGGCGTGCGTGGAAGGGATCCGGTCGCTGAAGGAAGGGACGAACACGTTTTCGTCGCTGCAGGAGCAGCACGCCATCGTGGCCCCGCGTTAGCCCCTGGAAAGAAACGAACGGTCGTGCTATTTTGCACCGATGACTGACGTTCCTCTCGCTGCCCGCGTCGGCTCTCCCCTGTCCCTCACCCTCGTCCGTGGCGCTCTTCGCGTCCTCTCCCACGCCTCGCCGGCCGTGGCTTCGCGCGTGGCGATGGACCTGTTCATGACGCCGCGCCGTCATCGCACGCCGGAGCGCGAGCGCGCCCTGCTGGCAAGCGCGACCCCGTTCGACGTCCGCCTCGGCGACTCGACCACGATCAAGGCCTGGAGTTGGGGCAGCAGCGGTCCGGTCGTGCTGCTCGTGCACGGCTGGGAAGGACGCGGATCGCAGATGACCCCGTTCGTGCAGCCGCTGGTCGACGCCGGTCATCGCGTGATCGCGTTCGACGCACCGGGGCACGGCGCGTCGGATGGAAATCGCTCGTCGCTGCCGCACTTCACGTATGCATTGCGCGCGGTCGCCGCGGCCACCGCCGAGCCGCACGCGATCATCGCCCACTCCCTCGGCTGCGCCGCCGCAACCCTGGCCCTTCGCGAAGGCCTCACCGCGAACGGTCTGGTTTTCATGGCCCCGCCGCTCGAGCCGGTCGACTACACGGCGCGGTTCGGCGAGATCCTCGCCCTCGACACCACGATCATCGATCGCATGCGCCTGCGGATCGAAGAGCGTTTCCTGCGCAAGTGGACCGACTACTCGCTCGCCTTGACCGCCCGGGACATGACCGCGCCCCTACTGATCGTCCACGACCGCCAGGACCAGGAGACGTTCTGGACCGAAGGAAACGCCCTCGCCTCACTCTGGCCCAACGCGCGATTGATCACGACGGACGGATTGGGACACCGGCGCATTCTGCGCGAGCCGTCGCTCGTTGCAGAAGCGGTCGCGTTTATCAGTTCGGCGCTTCGCGTCTCTCAGTCGGGGTAGACGGTAGGCAGGGGCCGAAAAACTCTCCTACAATTGAAAACGTAATGAGCCGCGTACCTCTCGATCAGATCCTCGGTCTCCCGGCTACCGAGCGCGTCGAGATCGCGCAACAGATCTGGGAGAGCGTCTTGGCCCATCCTGAAGCGGTCCTCCTCACGGAGGCGCAGAGGAATGAGCTGGAGCGCCGCTGGCTCGCGTTTGAGCAAAATCCCGATGAGGGTGAGCCTTGGGACGACGTGAAGCGATCGCTGCTTAGCGATGATTCATAGAGTCATCATTCGCCCGGAGGCGAAACAAGATCTCCGTGAGGCAAAGGCCTGGTATCGAAACATCTCTCGCGACCTTCGAGATGATTTCGTTCGTCGGGTCGACGACGCGATCTCTCTAGTCAAAGAACGACCACTCGCATTTCAGGTCGTCCACCGAACATTCCGACGAGTATTGCTACATCAGTTTCCTTACGCGCTTTTCTATCACGCCGGCGAGGATCGAATCGTCGTTGTCGGCGTCCTCCATCAAGCGCGCGATCCAGAGACGATCGAGTTGCGCGAGCAATGACGCGAGCCCTCGCTCATTGCACGCCTGATGGAGTGCGGCGGCTCTGCCGCCGCTTTGGCAGCGCGCGGAGCGCGCCTCCGGCGCGTGGGAAAGCGGCGGCAGAGCCGCCGCACTCCATTACTGCGTGATGTTCACCCAGATCTTCGTCGACGCCATTTCCGTCTTGAAGACGTTCATCGCGCGGACGTTGTACTCCACGCGCTTGCCAGCGGCAGCGGCGATGGCGCCGCCGGAGAGCTGGCGGTGAGGGCGCGCGCCGCCCGGCTTGCGGGTGCGGTAGACGGCGTGGGGGAACGGTGAGGGCTTCTCGAACTCGATGATCACTTCATCCGCGGTCACGTCGGCGCCGCCGATGTAGCGGAAATCCCATTCGATGCCTTCGCCGACCTTGAGCGTGACTTCGAGCGGGTACGCCATGACGTAGAACCGGCCGGCGCCCTGCTCGATGTCGATGCGGACGGGCACCGTGCGGACGGCGATGAGGTTGATGGTGTCTTCGAGACGCAGCAGGCGATCGGACGACGCCGGCGGTGCGGCAATCGCCGAAGGTGCCTCGGCACGCGGCGGCGCGGGGATGAACGACGCCGGTCGCGGCTTTTCCGTCGAGAGCCAGGCCGCGGCTGGCGCGCCGCTGGACGTGATGCGCGTACGGGCGCGGCGGCCGCGCTTCTTCTCCGGCTCCGGAACATTGGGAGCTACCGGCGCGGCGGGTTTCGCCGGCGGAAAGGCGACCGGCTTGCTGATCGTGATCGGCTTCCCGGCCGGTTTGCCCGCCGGCTTCGGCGCGGGCGCCACTTTCGCGGCGACCTTGGGCGCAACCTTCTGAACGACTTTCGGGGCCACCTTCGCCGCGGCTTTCGGGGCTGCTTTCGCGGCCTTCTTCACCACTTTCGCGGCGGCTTTGGTCACCTTCACCGCGGCCTTCTTCACCTTTTTGGCAGCTTTCGCGGGTTTGACCGGCTTCTTGGCGACCGGTTTCTTCGGAGCAGCGGCCTTTTTCGGCGGTGCGGCGGCTTTGGCTTTCTTCGGGGCGGCCTTCTTGGCGACCGCCTTCACCGCGCTCTTTACGCGTGCGGCTACCTTCTTCGCCGCGTCTTTGCCCCGTGCGGCGGGCTTTTTCCCCTGCGCCTTAGCCATGAAAGTGCCTCTCCGGAAGGTGGGATGAAAAATGGATGGCGCAATATAGCAGCGGTCGGTCAGTAAGCAAACATGATTATTGGAAAACACCGCCGACGCTGAAACCGCCGTCCACGGCGATGACCTGGCCGGTGATGTACGCCGCCGGGGGCATGCAGAGGAACGCCGTAAGTCCCGCCACTTCAGATGGTTCCCCGATCCGCCCCAGCGGTGTCCGGTCCAGGATCTTCGCCAGCCGGGCCGGATCGTCGAGGACCGGCTGGGCGAGCGGCGTGCGGATGTACCACGGCGCGACGGCGTTCACCCGGATTCCATCTTCAGCCCATTCCGCGGCCAGCCCGCGCGTCAGGTGAGCGACCGCCGCCTTGGTCATCGCGTACGGGAGTCCGGTGCCGAGGTGGCGGAAGGAAGCGACCGATACGACGTTGACCACCGACGCGTCGCCGGACCTGGCCAGCAGCGGATGCGCGAGCCGACAGATCTCGAACACCGAGTCCATGTTCGTCTCCCGGATCCGCTCGTACTCCTCGTACGAGTAGTCGTTTGCCTTCCGGCGGATGTTCGTCCCGGCGTTGTTGACGAGGATGTCGAGCGACTCGAGGCCCGCGAACATCCTCCTGCGATCGTCGGGTTTGGTCACGTCCGCGGAAATGTCGGCGGCCTCGCCGCGCGCGACGCGAATGACCTTCGCGCCGAATCGCGCCAGCTCGTCCGCGATGGCCAGGCCGATCCCGGCGGTGGCGCCGGTGACCAGGGCGGTTTTATTTTCGAGAGTCCACTTCATCCCGCAACACATCCCTCAACTCTTCCGCGATCCGTTTGATCTGCGAGTCGTCCTCCCCTTCCACCATCACTCGCACGAGATTCTCCGTTCCCGAATAACGCACCAGCACGCGTCCGCGTCCGCCCAGGTCGGTCAGCGCGGTTTTCAGCGCCTCCTGATACTTCGGCAGGGACTCGAGCGGCGGTTTCGACGCGACCTTCTGATTGAGCAGAAGCTGGGGCATCGGATCGAAGGTGTGCAGCTTCGAGAACGGTGCGCCCATTTCGCCGAGGATGTGGCCGAAGACGAGGGCGGTGTGGATGCCGTCGCCGGTGGTGTGGACGGTGCGGTCGATGATGTGGCCGGACTGCTCGCCGCCGAGGATCGAGCCGCGCTCGAACATCATCTCCAGCACGTACTTGTCGCCCACGTTCGCGCGGCAAAGCTCGATGCCGTCCTCCTTCAGCTGCTTCTCGAACCCGAAATTCGACATCACCGTCGTGACCACGCATCCGCCCTTCAGCTCATTGCGCTGGCGGAGATGCTTCGCCCACAGATAGATGATCTCGTCGCCGTCGCGGATCTTGCCCGCGTCGTCCGCGAAGATCGCGCGATCCGCATCGCCGTCGAACGCCACACCGTAATCGGCGTTCTGCTCGACGACGGTCTGCGCAAGACGCTGCGGGTGCAGCGCGCCGGATTGCTCGTTGATGTTGCGGCCGTTCGGCGCGTCGTGGATGACCACGACTTCCGCGCCCGCGCGACGGAACACTTCCGGACCGATGCGATGCGCGGCACCGTAGCCGGCGTCGAGCACGACTTTCTTTCCCGTGAGCGCGCCCGGCGGCACACCCGAGATCAGGAAACGCTCGTACGCTTCGATGAGCTCCGGCCGCTCGGTGTTCAGTTCCCGCAGCTCGGGCATGTGGTCGACGGTGACCGCGCGGAGATCGTCCTCGATCTCTTCCTCGATCGCGTCGGCGAGCTTCATTCCGTCGTGGCCGAAGATCTTCACGCCGTTGTCTTCGAAGGGATTGTGCGAAGCGGAGATCGAGATCGCCGCGACGGCATCCGTCGTCTTGCAGAGATAGGCGACGCCGGGAGTGGGGATCACGCCGACGAGAATCGGTTCGCCGCCTTCGCTGGCGATGCCCGCCGCGAGCGCACCGGCGATCTCCGGTCCCGACTCGCGCGTGTCCATCCCCAGCAAGATTTGCGGCCGCTCCGCCTCTTTCTTGAAACGATGCACGAGCGCGTTGCCGAGCTTGTACATCGTGGGCGGATCGAGCGGATACTGCCGCGCTTTGCCGCGAATGCCGTCGGTGCCGAAGAGTTGTCTCATTGGTCCTGTGTGTCCGTTTTTTCCTGATTGGCCGTAGTTGTTGTAGCTGTGGTGTCGGTCGCCGGCTGATTCGGTCCCATTTCCGGGAGGACCGGTACGGTGACCTGCGTGGTGAGCGGAGAGATGACCCGCACCAGCGATGAGTCGGAGACGACCGCGACGGTCTGCACGAACGTCTCCGTGCGGTTGGTCATGATAATCCGGTCAGTCGTGACCTCGGACACCTGCATGACCTGCGAAGCCGGCCCGGAAATCAGCGCGCGATCTGGACTCGACGTCGCATCGCCGACCAGGTAACCCGCAGGTGGCCCGGCGACGACGAATGGTCGAATCGGCACCGTCCGCCGCCGCAATTGCTCGATGCGGACGCGGAACTTGTTCGGCGTGATCGTCACCACTTCGACGTTCTCGGGGAGGTTGATGCCCTGTGGCCGCAGCGTGATCTCGACTTCGCCTGGCTGGGTGATCCAGCTCAGATCGACGGGAACGTCGAGCATGGCCGGTGTCAGCGCGCGAAGCTCCGACTCGCGCCCGCGAACGCGAACGGTGACGCTCGCCGGCAGATCCTCGGTGCTGGTGATGATCAGATTCCGCGTCAGCGGCACGAGCGAGATCGGCGCGGTGAGAATCTTCTCCCGCACGAGCTCCCGCCGCGGCGCGGACACGATCAGCCAGACCACGGCGGCGAGAAAGAGCGCGACGAACTTGAGGCCGAGGTTTCTCATCGTGCCGGCTCACCGAACCTGTCGGTCAGAATCTTCCGCAGCGCGGAGCGAAGCAGATGCTCCTGGAGCTCACCGGCGATGGCCACGGCGATCGAGCCATTCTCTTCCGACACGACGATGACCACCGCGTCGGTCTCCTCGCTCAAACCGAGCGCGGCACGGTGACGCGTGCCATGGGCAAGTTGCGGATTCGGTGACGACGTCAGCGGAAGGAACGCGTTTGCCGCGACGATGCGATTGCCGCGGATGATCACCGCGCCGTCGTGCAGCGGGCCGCCGGGCGTGAAGATCGAGACGAGCAGTTCCGTCGTCGCCAGCGCGTCGACGGCCTTCGCGCCATCCTCATACATCCGCAGCGTCTGCCGGCCTTCGATGGCGATCAGTGCGCCGATGCGGCGCGACGCGAGGACATCGCAGGCATCGAGGATCGCGTCGTACGGCACGACCGGGCCGCGCGGGCGAAAGAGACTCGCGAATGGATTCACGCCCACGGCCGCGAGTCCGCGGCGGATCTCCTGCTGAAACAGGACGATCACGGCGAAGGGCAGGTAGAAGAGGATCTGCCGCGAAATCGCTTCGAGCGCGGGCAGGTCGAAGGCGCGCGCGACGAAGGTCATCGAGCCGAGAATCATCAGACCGATGGAGATCTGCATGGCCCGCGTCCCGCGGATCACCGTGAGGATGTAATAGATGATGAGCGCGACGATGACCACGTCGACGGCGTCGCGCCAGGAGAAGTTGAGACGCGTGAAATCGAACGCGTTCACCGGCGCGCCTCGATCGCCGCGAGCACCTTCAGAAAGTCGACGGTCTCGCGCACATCGTGAACGCGCACCATCGCCGCACCGCCGCGATACGCCGCCGCGACCGCGGCTAGCGATCCCGAGACGCGCTCCGGTCCCGCCGGGCGGCCGGTGAGATGTCCGATGAATGCCTTTCGCGACGCGCCGATGACCACGGGTGCGACCATCGACAGCTCCTCGCAGCGCGCCAGGATCTCCAGGTTGTGATCGAAGGTCTTGCCGAAGCCGATTCCGGGATCGATGAGGATCCGCGACGCGTCCACACCCGCGGCGATGGCCGCGTCGCGCCACTCGCTCAGTTCGCGAGCGACGTCGCTGACCACCTCGTCGTACTGCGGGTTCTGCTGCATGGTCTTCGGCTCGCCGCGCATGTGCATGAGGATCACCGGCACCGCACGCGATGCCGCGAGTTTGCGCATCTCAGGATCGTGGCGCAGCGCGCTGACGTCGTTGATCAGATTCGCGCCCGCATCGAGCGCCGCCTCGGCCACCGCGGCTTTCCGCGTATCGATCGAGATCGGCACATTGCTCCGCTTGCGGATGCCTTCGATGACGGGAATGACGCGACCGAGCTCTTCGTCGATCGAGACCGCGTCCGATCCGGGCCGCGTCGACTCGCCGCCGACGTCGACCATTGCCGCGCCGTCCCGTTCCATCTGCAGCGCCGACTCGATGGCGTGGCCGCGATCGAAATGCACGCCGCCGTCGGAAAAGGAGTCGGGGGTGACGTTCACGATGCCCATCACCTCGAGCGCGTGCAGTCGCATCTACGCGTCGACTTCGCGGACGATCTTTGCGCCCAGTGCATTCAGCCGCTGGTCGATCCGCTCGTAGCCGCGGTCGATCTGGTGGACGCTGTGAATCATGCTCTCACCTTTCGCGCACAGCGCCGCGAGCAGCAGGGCCATGCCTGCGCGGATGTCCGGGCTGGAGATGTCCGCGCCGTACAACCGCTGCCCGCCGACGATGATGGCCCGGTGCGGATCGCAGAGGATGATCCGCGCGCCCATCTGGATCAGTTTGTCGGTGAAGAAGAGCCGCGACTCGAACATCTTCTCGAAGATCATCACCGTCCCCTCGGCCTGGGTGGCGATGACGATCATGATCGACAGCAGGTCCGCCGGAAACAGCGGCCACGGCCCGTCGTCGATCTTCGGAACCGCGGCGCCGATGTCGTAGCGCACGCGCAGGTTCTGGTCTTTCGGGACGCGGATGTTCTTGCCTTCGACCTTGATGTCGACGCCGAGCTTCTCGAGCATCATCCGCACCGCGTACATGTGCTCGGGGACGCCGTCCTCGATCAGCAGCTCGCTGCGGGTGACCGCGGCCAGGCCGATGTACGAACCAACTTCGATGTGATCGCTGGCGATGCGGAAGTCGCCGCCGTGCAGCGCTTCCACGCCCTTGATGCGGAGCTGGTTGGTGGCGATGCCGTCGATCTGCGCGCCGAGGCTGATCAGGAAGTGGCAGAGGTCCTGGACGTGCGGCTCGGCGGCGGCGTTGTAGATCAACGTGTCGCCCTCGGCCAGCACCGCGGCCATGACCGCGTTCTCGGTCGCCGTCACCGATGCTTCATCGAGAAACATCCGCTTGCCCTTGAGCGCGCGGGCTTCCATCCGGTATTCGCTCGCGGAGACCTCGATCTGCGCGCCGAGCGCTTCGAGCGCGAGGAGGTGCGTGTCCACGCGGCGGCGGCCGATCGCGTCACCGCCGGGCTTCGCGACGGCGACTCGTCCGCAACGCGCGAGAAGCGGGCCGGCGAGGAGGATCGACGCGCGGATCTTCCGGGAAAGGTCGGAGTCGGGCTCGCATTTGATGTCGCCCTTCGCATGAATGCGGACGACGTTCTGCTCGATCTTCTCGACGGACGCGCCGAGGCCTTCCAGGATCTGGAGCATGACCCGGACGTCCTGAATGTCGGGCAGATTGCGGAGGATGATCGGCTCGTCGGTGAGCAGGCAGGCCGCGAGGATCGGCAGGGCCGCGTTCTTGTTTCCACCCGGCCGGATCGTCCCCTCGAGCCGGTGCCCGCCCTCGACTACAAAACGCTCCAGTGGCATCGGGCGCGGATTGTAGTACGTGCCGCTGTGAGACAATGCGCCGTTCGTCCAAACCCAACCGGAGCCCACCTTGTCCATCACACCCCGTTCAGTTTTCCTCTGCCTGTCTGTCCTCCTTGCGGTGAACGCCTACGCCGCGTGCGATGAACCGGTGCTCACGCAGTTGCCCTCTGTCACCGTAGGCTTCAACCCGCTGGCTGTTGCCCTGGTGGACTTCGACAAAGACGGGAACCTCGATCTCGCCACGCCACGGAACTCCCAGGCGGATGGATACAGCGTGTGGGTGCAGTACGGCAACGGCGACGGGACATTCGACGCCGGCGTTCCGTATGCGGCCGGCGAGCGGTATCCGGTGCGGCTGATCGCCGCGGACGTGAACGATGACACGTGGCCCGACCTCGTCACGGCAAATTACGACGCGAGCAGCTTCGGTGTGCTGCTGAACGATGGCGACGGGACATTCGCGGCGCCTCAGTTGACCTCGACGGTGTTTTCGCCGGCGCGCGTCGTGGCCGGCGATGCGAATGGCGATGGCAATCTCGACATCGGCGTCGTGGGCATTACCAGCGCCCAGGTCCACTTCGGCAATGGCAACGGCACGTTTACCGGGACGAAGGTCCTGACACTCGATGGATTTCCACAGGACGTCGCATTCGGTGATTTCGACGGGAACGGCACCACCGACATCGCCGCGTACGGCAAACCGCCCAATTACGGTCCGCCCACCACACCCGATCCGTCGACGGTGACGATTCATTTCCGCGCCAACAACGGCACGTATACGACGTCGACGATCACCGAGACCGGGAACAGCGAAGGAGTTCTGCTCGCGAAAGATCTGAACGGCGACGGCAAAGCCGACCTCATCGCCGGGCACGGGCATCGGAATATGGTGACCGTGCACCTTCGGAGCGGGAGCTCATTCACAGTCACGGACTACGCCGCGGGCAGCGTGGTCAACGAGCTGGGATTGACCGACATGAACGAGAACGGGAAGGACGATCTCGTCGTTGCTACAGGCAATACGGGCCTTTTCCCTATCTTTCTGGGAAACGGAGACGGTACGTTCGGTCAACCGGAGCAGACCGCCGCCGGAGGCTCGGCGCTCCAGGGCCTTGGCCTCGGAGACGTGGACGGTGACTTCCGCACGGACATCGTTCTGGGCGACTCTGCGCAGGACAAGGCGCACATCTTCCAGAACAACTGCTCGCCGCGTTACGCCGGGACCACGCTCTCGTCTTCCCCGAACCCGTCGATCGTCACCCAGGGCTTCAATCTCACGGCGACGATCTCTGTGAATGGAACGATCGATCCGACGGGCACCGTGTCGTTTTACGAAGGCGACGCGCTCCTCGGCACCGTTTCGGTGAACCCGGCTGCGCGCACCGCGACGCTCCTCATAAGCAACGCCACCACCGGCCAGCACACGTACACCGCGACGTACAACGGCGACAGCGAGTTCGGCGAGTCGACGGACACGCATTCGCACACGGTCACCCTGCCTCCGTTCGGCGCTCCGAGCTCGTTCACGGCAACGGGCAACCCGAACGGCGAAGTGTTCATGCAGTGGATCGGGACGCAGGACGCGGTCGAGTACGAACTGCTCCGTCAGGTCGGGGGGACGTGGAGCGTCATCGGAAGCACGGGCACCACCTCGCTCCTGTTCACGCCCGGACCTGGAAGCTGGTTCTACGCGGTTCGCGCGGTGAACGGCACCGGCACGCGCAGCGGCCAGTCGGTCGACCTCGCATCGACGGTCGCCTTCACCTATCCGACGCTGGCGGCGGGATCGATCATCCACGGCGCCGACGTCATCGATCTGCGGTCGATCATCGACGGATTCCGCTCGTCGGCAGGGCTCGGTGCGTACACGTTCACGGATCCGAGCCTCAGCGGCGCGGTGGTGAAGGCGGTGCACGTGGCTGATCTTCGCATCGGGCTGTCGCAGGCGATGAGCCAGGCCGGTATGAATCTGCCGACGTTTGGCCGCTCGATCACGACCGGGCTGGTGATCCTCGCCAACGATCTAGTGGAGATACGCGCCAAGATCAGGTAACTTCGACCCATGCTCATCGCCCCCCTCTCGTCCGGCAGCGCGGGCAACGCGTACTGGTTCGAGAGCGATGGGACGGCCATTCTCGTGGACGCCGGCCTCGGGCCGCGGGAAACGAAGAAACGGCTGGAGATCGTCGGGCGAGGCATCGAGAACCTCAAAGCGATCGTCGTCACGCACGAGCATTACGACCACATCCGCGGCGCGGAGAAAATCGCCCGCAAATATGAGATTCCGATTTACCTGACGCGCGGCACGCTCGAAGGCTCGACCATCGACCGCGCGGAGACGAAAACGGTGGTCTTCGAGAACGACTCGACCTTCACCATCGGCGAGCTGCAGGTGCACGCGCGGAAGACGATTCACGACGCCGCCGATCCGGCCTGCTTCGTGGTCGAAGCGCGAGACGGCACACGGGTCGGCATCGCCAGCGACCTCGGATACGTGAACCGCGAAGTGCTGACGCATCTCACCGGCTGCGACGGCCTGTTCTTCGAGTCGAATCACGACCTGGACATGCTCCGCCTCGGCTCGTACCCGTGGTCGCTCAAGCGCCGGATCATGTCGCGCTACGGCCACCTGTCAAACGACGACTCCCTCAACGCCGTGCAGCGACTCCTCGGCGCGGAGCTGAAGACGCTCTGCATGATCCATCTCTCGCAGAAGAACAACCACGAGTCGATCGTCCGAGACATGTGCACGCGCCTCCTGAACCGCACCGGCGCCAGCATCGAATTCGCGATCGCCAAGCAGTTCGAGCCGACGGGCTTGTTCGACGTCGCGCGGCGCCGCGAGCGGACGCCGATGCCGGGGCAGATGTCGCTGTTTTGACAGTTCCGGGGTTGCGGGGTTGCGGGGTTACGAGGGAGTCAACCACCCCGAAACCCCGTAACCCCGAAACCTCGTAACCACTACAATCGCCCCCGCATGAAAGCCACCGTCATCGTCGAGCTCAAACCCTCCGTCCTCGATCCCCAGGGCAAGGCCATCGAGCATTCGCTGAGCTCGCTCGGGTTTGCGGGTGTGGAAGATGTCCGGGCCGGCAAACTGTTTCGAATCACGCTTGCGGACAGTGGCCAGACACGGGAGGACGTCGAATCACAACTTCGGCAAATGTGTGAGCGGCTCCTCGCGAACACGGTCATCGAGAAGTTCTCCTACACTCTCGAAGACTAGTCTCACCGCACTTTTGCTGCTGCTGACCGCGGGTGCCGCTCTCGGCCAAACGGGGAGCGACGCTTTGAAGCCGTCACCGACGCGCGACCGCAAAGTCGTGCGTCGGTGGGCTCTTCCCGGCGACCCGCGCGGCGTCGCCCTCGGCGCGGACGGCACGATCTACGTCGGACTGGCCGAGCCGCAGGCAGTCCTGGCCATCGACCCAACCACCGGCGCGATCAAGCGGCGCGTAGTCCTCGATTCCGCGGAGATCGCGTCGACCAAAGAGCTGGTCACCTTCCGCACGAATCCCGCTCGCACGCGGCTGTACATCGCGAATGGCAGCGACGAAAGCGCGACGATCCTCTCGCTCCCCGACCTCGCCGTGCTGCGCGAGATCACCATGGAGGGCGAAACGATCCGCGACGTCATCCCCGATCCGAAAGGCCGCTACCTCTACATCCTCGGCCGCCAGGTGCACGTTTACGACGGCGAAGGCGATCGCGAGTTGCGCACGCTTCCCATCGAAGATCCGATGGCCATCGCCGCGAGCGCGAATGGCGCAGCACTCGCGGTTTTTGCGACGGAGGATTTCGGGAACGCGAAAGCGACCGTGGTGGCGATGTACGACACGACGACGTTCGCCGAGGTTGCGCGCGATCCGCTGCAGACGGAGAAGGCGGTCGAGGGTGCGCTGTTCGCCGATCGCGACCGCTCGGTCATCGCCTTCGCCCGCGACTCCCTGTTCGAAAAGCCCGTGGTGTCGAAGCCGGCCCGGGCGATGGCCCGGCAGAACGGCAACGGCCCGATGACCATGACCATCAACTTCGGCGACCTGGTGAACAGCAATCGCATCTGTCTGCCCGAAGGCAGCGGCCCGCAGATCGCCACGACCGCCGCTAACGACACGTTGCTGGTTTACGGCGAACGCCGCTGCAGCGCGAGCGGAGCGTTCTCCGGCTCCGCGCGCAACGTGACGCCGGCATCGCTTTACGGCGTCAGCGCGTACGCGCTCGCGTATGACCGGCAGAACAACGTGATCGTGGCAACGGATCGCGAGGGGTTCCTGACGATCTACCTCGTGCCGCGGCCGGCGATCGCGAAGTAAACTTCCTCCCATGAAATTCGGCGTGGTTCTCCTTCCCGGCTCGAATTGCGATCACGACGCTCTCCACGTCGCCAAAGACGTCCTCGGCGCGGACGCGGAACTCCTCTGGCACAAGGACACCGATCTCAAAGGCGCCGACTGCGTGATCGTCCCGGGCGGCTTCGCGTACGGTGACTACCTCCGCGCCGGCGCGCTCGCGAAATTCGCTCCGATCATGGAGCCCATCCGCCGTCACGCCGAAGCAGGCGGACTCGTACTCGGAATCTGCAACGGCTTTCAGGTGCTGACCGAAGTGGGATTGCTGCCCGGCGCGCTGATGCGCAACCAGCACCTCCGCTTTCTCAGCCGCGAGGTTCGTCTGCGGACCGAAGAGATCGATACGCCGTTCACGTCGGTGATGCAGAAGGGCGATGTGTTCAGCGTTCCGATCGCGCACGGCGAAGGGAACTACTTCGCCGACGAGGAAACGCTCGACGAGCTGGAGCGCAACCGCCAGGTGATCTTCCGCTACTGCGACGAAGAAGGGCGGCTGACCGCGGACGCGAATCCGAACGGCTCCGCGCGCAACATCGCCGGCATCTGCAACCGCGCCCGCAACGTCCTCGGCATGATGCCCCACCCCGAACGGTGCGCGGAGTCGATCCTCGGCAACGCCCAGGGCCTGCAGGTGTTCAGGTCGATCGCGGCGTCGTTCGCCGGCGTCAGCGTCTGATCTCCAGCGGAATCACGCTGTTCGCAGGGGCCGGTGACGGAATCGGTCTGCTGAACTTCACCATGTTCGCGGTCACGATCCACTGACCGTCCGAGCACTGCGACTGCGATCCGCTGCGCAGCCCGAGGGCGTGCTCGGTCAGCTCGAGCTCGGCGCGGAGGCGGAAGAGCCGATGCCAGATACCCATGATGTTCGGCGTGACGACCTTCGCCGGCCCATTCCACCACGACACTTCTTCCAGGCGCTTGCCGGCGTAGCCCACACTATCGAACGCGCAGACGTTCATCCTGGCGATGTCCGTGGCGGTCTCGCGCTGATGGGCGACGAGGTCCGCGCGCGACAGCTCGAGATACGGCGCTTTGATCGTGCGTTCCACGAACCGCTTCAGGGGATTCTCCTGGTGGGCAGCGCTCTCGGCGTACTCGCGAATCGATGCAGAAATCAGCCAGGTATCGGCCTGCGACGCGGCGAGCATCGCCTTGCGATAATCGAAGGTCCGGACCTCGTCGAACCACGCCGGTGCGGGCGCCGGCATCTTCCGCGCGGCCGCGATCATGTTTCGATCGATGGCCATGGCGATGAGCGCAGAGATGAGCTCGGGCCGCTTCCACAGAGCGCGACTGAGTTCGTGTTGCGCGCGAAGGTCGTCCCACGCGCCCGCATCGCCGAGCCGCGCACGCTCGAGGGCGCTGGCGGTCAGGAGACGGCTGAGCCTCATGTGCGCGAGGAGATTCGGCAGCGGCGCGCTCGTGCCGCGGGCGATGTCGACCTCCCAGCCGATCGGCCGGCCTGACAGAAGATGCCTGCGGATCGCGGCGACTTCCGGCGGGAGCGGCGGTGCCGGCTCGATGGTCCTGTCGGTGCGTTGCAATTGTCTGCGGGTGTACTCGGCGACGACATCTGGCGCCTGGGGCCGGCTCCGTTTGTCGAACTCGATGCCGGCGTCTTTCGCGATCCGGACCAGCTCCGTCGCCGCCGCGGTGCGAGTTTGCTTCGGGTAGCGCGACGGCACCGCGTCGAGGCGGCCCAATCCCATCGGCCATTCCCGCGCAGCGACCGTGCTCTTCTTGCTTTTCGCCGCGGCAGCGGCGATCAGCCAGATGGCGACGATCGCGATCGACAACCCGAGGACGATTTTCTTCATGGAGGGCTCCTATAGAATCCTCGCCCCGAGGACCGATATGGCACAAGAGATCGACGCACTGCTGCAGGAAAACCGCGAGTTTCCGCCCTCCGACGACTTCCGGGCAAAGGCCAACATCAACGACCCGGAGATCTGGGCGAAAGCCAGCGCTGATCGCGAGTCCTACTGGGCCGGCTGGGCGGAGCAACTCGACTGGCAGACGAAGTGGGATCGCGTTCTGGAGTGGGACGCGCCGAATGCGAAATGGTTCGTCGGCGGCAAGCTGAACGCGTCCTATAACTGCCTCGACCGGCACCTGGCCACGAAAGGCGAGAAGACCGCGCTGATCTGGGAGGGTGAGCCCGGCGAGATCCGCCGCGTCACCTATCGCGAGCTGCACGCCGAAACGGCGCGTCTCGCGAACGCGCTCAAAGCCCTCGGCGTGAAGTCCGGCGACGTCGTCGCGATCTACCTGCCCCTGATCGTCGAAGCGGTCGTGGCCATGCTCGCCTGCGCGCGCATCGGCGCGATTCACAACGTCGTCTTCGGCGGCTTCTCCTCGGAAGCACTCAAAGACCGCATCCAGGACGCGAAGGCCAAGGTCGTGATCACCGCCAGCAGCGGTTTTCGACGCGGAACGATCGTGCCGCTGAAGAAGACCACCGACCAGGCCGTGGCCGATTGCCCGACCATCGAACATGTGATCGTCGTTCGGCGCCGCGCCGAAGACGACGTCACGATGCAGGAAGGTCGCGATGTCTGGTACGAGGACATCACCCGCGACGAGAGCTCGGCCTGCGATCCGGTCTGGGTCGACTCCGAGCACCAGCTCTACATCCTCTACACCTCCGGAAGCACGGGAAAACCGAAGGGGATCGTGCACACGACCGGCGGTTACCTCACCGGCTGCTTCGCGACCTGCAAATGGGTCTTCGATCTGAAGGATGACGACGTGTACTGGTGCACCGCCGACATCGGCTGGGTCACCGGACACTCGTACGTCGTGTACGGACCGCTCGCGGCCGGCGCGACGGTGATGATTTACGAAGGCGCGCCCGACTTCCCGAAGAAGGACCGCTTCTGGGACATCATCGAGCGGCACAAGGTCACCATCTTCTACACCGCGCCGACAGCCATTCGCGCGTTCATGAAGTGGGGCGAAGAGCTCCCCGCCGCGCACGACATGTCCTCGCTCCGTCTCCTCGGATCGGTCGGCGAGCCGATCAATCCCGAGGCGTGGATGTGGTACCAGAAGAACATCGGAGGCGAGCGCTGTCCGGTCGTCGATACGTGGTGGCAGACCGAGACCGGCGCGATCATGATCACGCCGCTTCCGGGGCTCGTGCCGACGAAGCCCGGTTCCGCGACAAAGCCTTTCCCGGGCATCGACGCGCAGATCCTCGATCACGAAGGCAACCCCGTCGAAGTCGGCGGCGGCTATCTGGCGATCACTTCACCGTGGCCGTCGATGCTGCGCGGGATCTGGGGCGATCCCGAACGATTCAAGCAGCAGTACTGGTCGAAGTGGCCGGGCATCTACTTCACCGGCGACGGCGCAAGGCGCGACAAGGACGGCTACTTCTGGCTCCTCGGCCGCGTCGACGACGTCATCAACGTCGCCGGCCATCGCATCGGGACGATGGAAGTGGAGTCGGCGCTGGTCGATCATCAATCCGTTGCCGAGGCCGCGGTGGTGGGGATCGCGCACGAGATCAAGGGAACGGGCATCGCCGCGTTCGTGATCGTGAAGGAATCGGCGCGCGAGAATGCGATGAAGGATCCGGCGAAGTTCGAAGCCGAGCTCAAAGCGCACGTGGCCGAGAAGATCGGCGCGATCGCACGGCCAGAGAAGATCATCGTCACCGCCGACCTGCCGAAAACGCGATCCGGCAAGATCATGCGCCGGTTGCTGCGCGACATCGCGGAAGGCCGCGCCCTTGGCGATGTGACGACGCTGGCTGATCCGAGCGTGGTGGCGTCGCTGAAGGATAAGTATGAGGAGGAAGCCTGAGGCTCAGAGGCTCAAAGGCTCAGAGGCTCAAAGTGAGCCCGCAGTCCTTTGCGCCTTTGCGCCTTTGCGCCCTTGAGCCTTGAACAAAGTTGCCCTCATCACCGGCGGCGCCCGCGGCATCGGCCGCGTCACCGCCATGCGCCTGCTGCTCGACGGGTGGTCGGTCGCGTTTACGTACTCGCAATCCAAAGAGGCGGCGGAAGCGTTCGAGGCCGAATCAAAAGGGAACGCAGTCGCGTTTCAGGCGGATGTTCGTGATGGCGCGGCCGCGTCGCGCGTGGCCGAACAGGTGCTCGCGCGGTTCGGTGCGATCGACGCGCTGGTCAACAACGCCGGCGTCCGCCGCGATGCGCTGCTCTACAACATGAGCTCGGAGCAATGGAATGAAGTGCTCGACACGAATCTCGGCGGCGTCTTCGCGACGACGAAAGCGGTTCTGCCGGCAATGATGCAGCAGCGCCGCGGGGCGATCGTGAACGTCGCTTCGCTCTCCGGATTGCACGGCGTCGTCGGTCAGACGAATTACTCCGCCGCGAAAGGCGCGCTCGTGGCCATGACCCGGTCCCTGGCGCGCGAGACCGCGCGCAGCGGCATCCGCGTGAACTGCGTCGCGCCGGGCTTCGTCGAAACGGACATGACCACGGACATCGACGCGGAAGTGAAGCGGGAGATGATCCGCCAGATCCCCATGCGCCGGGCCATTCGCGCGGATGAAGTCGCGGCGGCGATCGCCTTCCTCCTGTCCGACGACGCCAGCGGAATTACCGGTCAGGTGCTGGCGATTGACGGTGGCGCTTCCGCATGAGTTATTTCTCCGTCGTCATCCCCACCTACAACCGTCTGCCCATGCTCCTCCGCGTTCTCGACGCGCTGGAGAAGCAGACCGATGCGCCGCCGTTCGAGGTCATCGTCATCAACGACGGCTCGAAGGACGAAACGGACCGCGTGGTCTCCCAGCGCAACGGCATCACCTTCCGCACGCAGGAAAACGGCGGCCCGGGTCGCGCGCGCAATCACGGCGTGTCGCTGGCCAGGGGAAAGTTCATCGTCTTCATCGGCGACGACACGGTTCCCGAGCCGCGCTTCCTGGCCGAGCATACCCGCGTGCATCGCGAATCCGGCGACGACCCGCTCGTGGCCTGCCTCGGATTCACCGGCTGGCCGCAGGGCGAGCGCGTCACCGCGTTCATGGATTACATCAACGACTACGGCCTGCAGTTCGGCTACAAGCTGATCAAACATGGCGAGGTCGTGCCGTTCAACTTCTTCTACACCTCGAACATCTCCATCGATCGCGAGATGCTCCTCGCCCATCCCTTCGACACGACCTTTCCGTCCGCAGCATGGGAAGACATCGAGCTCGCCTACCGGCTCGACGCGAAGGGCCTGCAGATCCACTACAACGAGCGCGCGGTCACGCGGCACTACCACCCGATGACCGTCGAGTCGTTCGCGCGGCGGCAGTACACCGTCGGCAAGTCGGGCGCGATCTTCTTCAAGAAGCACCCCGAGCTCGGCGGATTCCTGGGCGTTCACGAAGCGCAGCAGCCGCCCTCACCCGATTCCGTAGTGGCGCGCTGGAGCCGGAAAGCGAAGCTTGGAGAGAGGTGGAGGCTCTTTGCACGACCTTCGGTGTTCGAACGATTGATGCGCGAACACTACATTCGTGGCTTGCGCGATGGGTTGCGGGGTTCCGAGGTTTCGGGGTAGGTTCGACCTCCACCTCGCGACCTCGTAACCTCGCAACCCCGAAACTCAATGTTCATCACATTCGAAGGAATCGAAGGCTCCGGCAAGACGACGCAACAGCGCCTCGTAGCCGAAGCCTTGCGCGCGAAAGGCCGCACGGTCGTCGTGACGAAAGAGCCGGGCGGAACACCGCTGGCCGATCGCATTCGCGCGATCCTGCTCGACAGCGCGAACGTCATCGATCCCATCGCCGAAGTCTTTCTGTTTGCTGCCTCGCGCCGGCAACACACGACCGAGGTGATCGAGCCGGCGCTCGGGCGCGGCGAGATCGTCCTGTGCGATCGCTACGCGGATTCCACGCTCGCGTATCAGGGATTCGGCCGGCTGATCGAGCTCGATCGCCTGCGTACGCTAAACGAGTGGGCCACGGACGCGCTCGTACCGAACGTCACGCTGTTGTTCGATCTGCCGGAAGAGACCGGACTGACTCGCGCCAACTCGCGCAATGCCGGCGCGGCGCAGGACGAGGGGCGCTTCGAGGCCGAGGATCTTCGGTTTCACCGGCGGGTGCGGGAGGGATACCTGGCCATGGCTGTCGCGGAACCGAATCGCTTTCGCGTGATCGATGCGAATGGAACGGTCGATGAGGTTTTCGCACGGACGCGGGAGGCGTTGAAATTATGACCACTTCCTCTCTCGTCCTCGACACCGCCCGCCGCGGCGAGCTTCATCACGCGGTCATCCTCTACGGCCCCGATCCGCAGCCGCTGCGCGACCTGGCCGTGCGCATGGCCAAGACCCTGAACTGCCTCGAAGGCACGACCGGCGATCAGTGCACGTCCTGCGTTCGCATCGACCGGCGCATTCATCCCGACGTGCATTTCACGGAGGTCGCGGGGGACAAGAAGCAGATCTCCATCGAGCAGATCCGGGACATCGTCGCCGGCGCGACCATGCGGCCGTACGAAGGGCGGAACAAGGTTTTCGTCATCGATCCCGCGGACGCGCTGAGCATCTCCGGCTCGAACTCGCTGCTGAAGACGCTCGAGGAGCCGACACGCGACACGACCTTCATCCTCCTCACCCGCTCGCCCGATCTGCTCCTGCCGACCATCCGCTCGCGCGCGCAGAAGGTCTACATCAGCGAGTCCGCGCGCCTGCTGACCGGGCCGCTCGAAGCGCGCCGCATCCGCGACGTGGCGCTGCTCGAGGAAGGCGAAGATCTGGCGGCGAGCATCCTCGATCTGCTGCATCGCTACGCCGCGCGGAATGAATCGGCGGCGTTGCTCGCGCTCGCCGCGGTCGTCTCCGACCACGAGCCGGCGAAAGATGCCATCGCGCTCCTGGGCGCAATCCTCTGCGACGTTGTGGCCCTTGATCCGAGCGAGTCGCTCGATGGAAGGAAGCTCGCCGAGATCCGCGAGCGCATCCCGCGCGAGCGACTGCTCGCGGCGGCGGATGCGGCGATGGGCGCGATCCGTTGGCTTAACGTCAACGCCGACGTGCGTCTGGTGGTGGAGCAAGTCGTCACCGCACTGGTTTGAGCGACGCTTTGGCCCAAGCCTTTGGCAACAAGCGCTGCCGGCCGTGCCGGCCAAAAAAGAAACCCCGCCGTTTCCGGCGGGGCTTCAAAATCTACTGGATGGGTGGTTCGCGAACCGCTTGGGTGGCGAGCTATTCGGGTCGGTAAGATTCAAGGAAGAATTCAAACTGCGGGGTCATCAAAGGCAGGCTGTTGAGACAGAAAGCTGTTCCCGCCTGCCCATCCAGTAACTCAGTTCTCATCGTTGAAGCGCATTATAAACACAGATTGTGAAAAATTTCTCAATGTAACTGGCTTGTGACAAGCCCTTCACGCGCTTGGGGATACGCCTTTTTCGCTGATCGGGCAATTGTGTAAAGCAAAACGGGCGTTCGGTCACCAGAATTGCCGAGTTGGGGGTTGTCGGGTTGCCGGGTTCTCAGGTTGTCAGGTCTGTGACCTCACCGGAATCGCGGATCCACGAGCTCTTTCATCGGCTCCACCGACCGCGCCAGCGAGACATGCCCGCCCAGCGTCTCCGCCGGTCCGCCGTTGATCAGCACCCGCACCCGCCGCCCCTCGGTGAAATTCGCGCTGATCGTCTGCGCCAGCGAGTGCGCGGCCATCAGCTCCCGATGGCTTCCCGTTCCCCAGCCCTGGGTCAGGGTCGGGCCGCCGAGGTCGACGACTACCGTTCCGCCCGGCAGGAGGTAGGTGCCGCGCACGACCGTGTCGTCGGGAAACAGCCGCATCACGGTCGTGCTCGACGGGCCTTTCATCAGCTCGCGAACCACAATCGGCACCGCGGCCGCGCTGTTTTCAGGAAGGGCGATGTTGCGAGGCTCGGCGGTGAGCAGCATCTGCGGCGACTCGTAGAAGAGCTGCACCGTGCGCACGGCCACCTTGTTGTGCGCGGCCAGGTTCGCGCCCGGCTTCTCTTTTCTCTTGCACCCGCCGGCAACCACCATCACGGCCAGCGCGAGTACTGCAGCCCGCCTCACTGCGTCGCCGTCCTCGGCTGTGCCTGCGGCGCGGTCGCCGTCGCGGCGGGCGCCGGCGCGGGAGCGGGCGGCGCGGGCTGGATGAGTCCGATGCGCGTTTCGTAGTCCGTCTTGTAGCGCTCCACCGCGCGGGTGATCGCGGCGACCATCAGCGACTGGAACTCGCCGGTCTGCAGCTTCGCCTCTTCTTCGGCATTGCTGATGAAGCCGACTTCGACCAGCGCCGCGGGCATCGTCGCGCCGACGAGCACTTTGAACGGCGCCTGCTTCACCCCGCGATTGCTGACGCCTGTGGCCGCGTTCATCTCTTCCTGAATGGCCTGCGCGAAACGGCTCGACTCGCCGATGTACGCCTGCTGGGCCAGGTCCCAGAGAATCAGTTTGAGATCGCTCGTCGGATCAGCAGCGGCCGCTGACGGCGAGGACGCGTTCTCCAGGTCCGCGGCGCGCTTCGCCAGTTCGTCCGAAGCTTCGAGGGAGAGGAAGTAAGTCTCCGAGCCCTTCGCGTCCTTCACCACGGCCGCGTTGAGATGGACCGAAAGGAACAGGTCCGCTTTGTACTGATTGGCGATCGCCGTCCGCTGATCGAGCGACACCAGGGTGTCGTCATCGCGCGTAAGCACGACCCGAGCGCCCGTCTTCGCCGCCAGCGAATCGGCGAGGCGGCGGCAGATCGCGAGGGTCAGGTCTTTCTCCATCAACCCGTTCGTGCCGACCGCGCCGACTTCCTTCCCGCCATGCCCGGGATCGAGCACGATCGTGCGGATGCCGGGGAGCTCCTGCGACTTCGGCGTGATCAGCGGCTGGGTCGTGCCCGGAACGAGCGGCGCGCCTTTGCGCAGATCGAGCACGATCCGCTGCGGGTTCTCGAGCTGATACGCATCGGCGACGACGTCGGGGGAGGTCAGATGGATCGTCAGATCGTTCGCTGTAAACGCGAGCCGGGCGATGTGCGGATCTTCGTAGGACTGCTCGCCGAACGGCGCGCGCACCGGCGACTTGAACTTGATCGCGTAGGCCTGCGCCTCTTTGACGATCGAATATTCGACCGTTCCGCTCAGCGTGAGGACGACCTTGGAGATGCCCTGCACGTTGGCGACGGACGCGGAGATCGAGACTGCGTCGCGCTGTTGGGCGCGAACTGCCAGGAGATGCGCGGCCGGATCCCAGGTCACGTCCATCCCCGCGGCTTTGGCGAGGAATCCCTGGAAGAACTGCCAGGGAACGTAGGGCGCGCCTTCGATCGCGATCGGAGGCACGGGCATCTCGATCAGGTCATCGCGCACGACGCCGAACCGGCTGTCCGACGCGAAGGCCGCGACGGTGTTGCCGAGGGTGACTTTGTAGCCGTTCGCGTCGGGAGTGAGCGTGCCGCCGAGGCCGGTTACCACTTCCGCGGCGGCGACGTAGGTCTGTCCCGATTGCACGACGTACGTGAACGGCGTGTCGCCCGCGGAAGTGCGGAGCGTTCCCTGACCCGACGATTGCGCGAGAACGATCGAGGCGACGGCGAGGAGAAGGAGAGTACCGAGAACGAGGAGACGTTTCATATGAGCGCGAGCCCCCGGATTATCGCACGCCGCGTGTTACGCTCGGCCGCCATGACCCGCCGCATGTTTGCAATGGCAATCACCCTCCTCGCCGCGTGTGCCGGCGGCGAAAACAAGGAGACGGTTTACACGATGAGCCGCAACCCGGTGAGCGTCCGCGGATGGATCACCGACGTCGCCGGCGCGCAGAAAGCCGAGACCGTGGAGATGGAGATCGCGCGGCGCACGCAGCTCTTCCAGTCGTCATCGGTGTGGGTCGAGAAATCGGACTTCGCCTCCGGTGGCATTGCCGAGAACGGCGCGTTCATCGTCCTCGACGTCCCCCCGATGAATGCCACCCTCGGATTCAACGCCCCCGGCGCGGAAACGGCGCGGATCGTCCTGCAGAACGTGCCCCCCAGCGCGGACGTGTTCATCCCCGACGTGATCCTCGAGAACGGAGGGGCGAAAGTGCTCGATCCGAAGGCGATCCTGGTGCGCGTACCGACCGACGTCGATAAACCGCGCGCGACCGGGAAAACCGCGATCGTGGCGGGACATGTCGTGCCGATCATCGAAGCTCCGCTGCAGCAGCTCGCGGACCGGCGGGAGTATCCGAATCCCGGCGGATTCAGGCCGGTGGCGACGTTCAAATAGCGTACGGCGGGCGTCTCGCCCGCATTCCGCCGGGCGTTTCGCCCGGCGGTGTTTCAGAGATACGCCCGGGCACGATGCCCGGCCGTTGCGGGCGGGACGCCCGCCCTACGAAGTCACGATCTCGCAGAACTTCTTCAAATCGATATTGCCGCCCGACACGACCGCCACTACCGGCCCCTCGCTCTGCTTGATCGCCGCAGCGACGCTCAGCGCGCCGGCCCCTTCCGCGATCACCCGGGTCTTCGACGCGACGAGCCGCATGGCCTGTTTCACTTCGTCGAGCGTGACCACCACCGATCCGTCGACCGTGCCCTTCAACCGCTCCCACATCCGCGGAAAGATGCTCTTCCCGCCGGCGCCGTCGACGAAGGACGCGGTCCAGTCGCCGAACTCCTGAGGTCCGCCGGCCGCGAACGACGCAGCACCGGGCGCGGCCGTCTCCGGCTCCGCACCGAGAACGCGCACATGCGGCGCCGCCGCTTTGATCGTGCTGCCGATGCCCGCGGTCAAACCGCCGCCGCCGATCGCGGCGATGACCGTCTTCACGTTCGGCAGATCTTCGAGGATCTCCAGCGCGACCGTCGCGTTCCCGGCGATGAAGTTGTGATCGTCGAACGGATGGACGAACGTCCCTTCGATTCCGGGAAAGGCCCGGTCGTCCATCGCGCTCCAGCACTTGTCGAACGGTGCGCGGACCAGTTTCGCGCCGAGGGCTTCCATGCGCTCGATCTTCGTCTGAGGGGCGGTCTCGATCACCAGCACCGTGCAGGGAATCCCGGCTTCGCGCGCGGCGAAAGCCACGCCCTGCCCCGCGTTTCCGGCGCTGATCGTCCAGACGCCTTTGGTCCGCTCTTCCGGCGAGAGCATGGCCACGGCGTTGGCCGCGCCGCGCAGCTTGAACGCATTGATCGGCTGTAGATTCTCCAGCTTCAACCAGACCTCGGGCACCCCTTGCAGCCCGTGCAACAGCCGGATGAGCGGCGTGCGGGTGATGACGCCGCTGATGCGCTCCCGCGCGGCTCGAATCTCCTCGATCGTGACGGGGCGGACGGGCGGAGGGGCAGTTTGCGTCATGGAGGCGCGATTGTATCGGGCAGGCATGCCTCATGCGACGTACTTGCGCGCCATGAGAAACGAACGAAACATGAATGATCCCGAGCGCTGGGTGTCCGTCGTCTTCGGGAGCGCACTCACCGCATACGGTTTGAAGAAACGGTCCGCCGGGGGCTTCCTGCTGAGCGCCATCGGCGGCATGCTGGTCTGGCGCGGCGCCACAGGACACTGCTTCGTCTACAAAGGCCTCGGCGTCTCGAGCGTGCATGACGACGACGGCGATGACGACGGCCGCCAGGTCAGCGTCCCGTACGGCAAGGGCATCGACGTCGAGAAATCGGTCACCATCAACGCGCCGCCGGAAAAGCTCTACACCTTCTGGCGCAACTTCGAGAATCTCCCGCGCTTCATGCACAACCTCGAAGCGGTCGAAGTTCAGGACGGCAAGCGCTCGCACTGGGTCGCGAAAGGTCCGGCCGGCAAGAGCGTCGACTGGGACGCGGAGATCATCAACGAGGTCCCGAACGAGCTGATCGGCTGGCGCTCGATCGAAGGCAGCGAGATCAGCAACGCCGGCTCGGTGCATTTCACGCCTGCGACCGGTGGCCGGGGAACGGAAGTGAAGGTGCACCTTCGCTACGACCCGCCGGCCGGCAAGCTCGGCGCGAGGGTCTCGAAGATCCTCGGCGAAGACCCCGCGGCCAACGTCGAAGAAGACCTGCAACGTCTGAAGATGCTCATCGAGACCGGCGCGGACGCGACGACGTAACGGAACGCCGCCGTCCCGGCGGCCGGTCCGCCGGCGTCCCGCCGGCAGTTTCAGGCGCAGGCGCGAGACGCCTGCGCACCAGCCGGTGAGGATCGCACCACGCCGACCACCAGGTCCCTCGACTACGCTCGGGATGACAACGGTGGCCTCGCGATGCCGGCTGCTAAGATGACCGCGAATTTCGAGAGAGAAAGAGAGTTCAGCATGCGTTTGATCACGCGATCCGACTTCGACGGCCTCGTCTGCGCCGTGCTCCTGAAAGAAGTCGAACAGATCGACGCGGTCGATTTCGTCCACCCCAAAGACGTTCAGGACGGAAAAGTCGCGGCCGGAAAAGACGACATCCTCACCAACCTCCCCTACGTGCCCGGCGTCGGGCTCTGGTTCGACCACCATTCCAGCGAGATCGTCCGCAATGAGGAGACCGCCACTTACCGCGGCCGCTTCGAGATCGCCCCGTCCGCCGCGCGCGTGGTCTACAACCATTACTCCGTCGGTAGCGAGAAGCTCCGCAAGTACGACACGCTGCTCGAGTCGGTCGACAAGTCCGACGCCGCGCAACTGAACATGGAGGACGTCACCAACCCCACGGGCTGGATGCTGCTCTCCTACGTGATGGATCCGCGCACTGGCCTCGCCTATCACCACGGTTACAAGATCAGCAATCGCGATCTGATGACGAAGCTGATCGATCTCATCGCCCAGCATCCCGATGATCCGGACACGGTCCTCGCCGATCCGGACGTCAAGGAGCGCATCGATCGCTACTTCGAGCAGCAGGAGGAGTTCGCCAAGCTGATGCGGGAGCACTCCACGGTCGAGAAGAACGTGATCATCACCGACCTCCGGGGCATGCGCGACCTTCCGCCCGGCAACCGCTTCCTGATCTACACGATGTTTCCCGACGCGAACACTCAGGTGCGCATCTTCGACGGCCGCGGCGGCGAATTCACCGTTTGCGCGGTCGGCCACAGCATCTTCAACCGCACTTCGAAAACGGACGTCGGGAAACTGATGGACAAGTACGGCGGCGGCGGCCACCGCGGCGCCGGGACCTGCCAGCTGCCGAATGCACATGCCGAGGCAAAGATCCGGGACATCATCGAGGAAATCAAAGCGGACGGGTGATTTAGTGGGCAGTAGGCAGTGGGCAGTGGGCAGGCCCGCCCACCCGGCCCGAACAACTCCACCGCCCGCTGCCCACTGCCCGCTGCCCGCGACCTGCCGCGCCCTGTAAACTGCGCGCCGAAAATGGGCCGCCAGTCACGGAACAAAACTCTCCGACCAACAGTCGCCGCACCGCCGGGCACCGACGCCGCCGCGCCGGCTCCGCGGTCGCGCACCACGCTTCCGGTCTCGTACGTTCTGGTCGCGCTCGCGCTCGTGGCGCTGACGCTGATCATTTACGCGCAGGTGCGCGGACATCAGTTCCTCACCTACGACGACGGGATCTACATCACCGAAAACGTGATCGTGCAGCGCGGGCTGACGGCGCAGGGCATCCGCTGGGCGCTCACCTCCCTCGACTTCAACTGGCATCCGATGACCTGGTTCACGCACATGCTGGACGTGCAGTTCTTCGGCATGAACGCGGGCCGGCATCTGCTGATGAACGTCGTCTTTCACATCGCCAACTCGCTGCTGCTGCTCGCGCTGCTGACGCGCATGACGGGCATGTTCTGGCGCAGTGCGGCAGTCGCGGCGTTGTGGGCCGTGCATCCGCTGCACGTCGAGTCGGTGGCCTGGATCGCCGAGCGGAAGGACGTGCTCAGCACGCTCTTCCTCCTGCTCACGGTCTGGTTTTACGTGAGCTGGACGCGCAATCGCTCGACCGCGACCTACGTCCTGATGCTGGTGATGTTCCTCCTCGGCCTGGCCTCGAAGGGCATGCTCGTCACGCTCCCCTTCGCGTTGCTGCTCCTCGATTACTGGCCGCTCGCGCGTCTCGACCTGCATGACCGCGCGACCATCATCAAGCGGGTCACAGAGAAGATCCCGCTGTTCGTGCTCGCCGCGGGCGGCATTGTGATGACAGTCATCGCTCAGCGAACGGTCGGCGCCATCGTCGCCATCGAACGGATCTCGCTGGCCCAGCGCGTCGGCACAGCCATCACCGCGTACGGCCGCTATCTCTGGAAAACCATCGTCCCGGCGCGGCTCGCCAATCCCTATCCGTACGTGCCGCTCACGCCGGCCATGATCGTCGGATCGATCGCCGTCCTCCTGGGCATCACCGCCCTGGTCATCACGCTGCGCAAGTCGCACCGCTATCTCTTCACCGGCTGGTTCTGGTTCATCGGCACTCTGGTGCCGGTGATCGGTCTGGTGCAGATCGGCTTTCAGTCGATGGCCGATCGCTACACCTACATCCCGCACATCGGACTGTTCATCGCCGTGGTCTGGGGGATCGCCGAAGTCGCGCGGCGCAGCAACGCGCAGGCCGTTGCCGCCATGGCCGCGGTCATCGCGGTCGCGGCCTTCACCGTCGTCGCGCACAAACAGGTCGGACGCTGGCGCGACAGCGAGACGCTGTTCGATCACGCGTTGAAGGTCACGCAAGGCAACGTCATCGCCCATCTCCACGTCGGCACGTCGAAGATGGGACGCGCGGAGTACGACCAGGCCCTTCAGCATTTCCGCGCCGCCCATCAGCTCGATCCCGATCGTCCCGAGCCGCGCGATCACGTCGCCAGTGCGCTGATCGAGCTCTCGAAGATCGATCGCGCCCGCGGCGACGAGCAGTCGGCGATGAAGCGGCTCGAAGAAGCGTCGGCGCTCAATCCCGCGGAGAAGACTCGCGCCGCGATTGCGCTCGCGCGTAACGACGTCGCCAAGGCGATCGAGCTGTACACCGCCCAGGCCAGCACCGCGAAGAGCGGCGATGAAGCGGCCAAAGCCCAGAACGATCTCGGCGCCGCCCTGGCCTCGGCCGGCCGCGACGAAGAGGCCATCGCCGCGTACCGCAAAGCCATCGAGATCTCCCCACGCCAGTACGACGCCCGCATGAACCTCGGCGCAATCCTCAGCCGCATGGAGCGCAACGACGAGGCCATCGAGAACTTCAAGATCGCCGCGACGCTGCAACCGGCGTCGGTCGAGCCGCACGTCTACCTCGCGCTGGCGTACTTCCTCGAGAAGCGTTACGAGGAGGCGAAGACGTCGGCGGAGCGCGCGTACACCATCGATCCGAAAGCCTCGAACCTCAAGCTGACCACGGCCATGCGCATCCCCTTCAAGGAGACGAACATCCAGGACTTCATCGGGTTCGTCGAATCGAAGCGGCAGGCGCCCCGCTGACGGGTCACGCCGCTTTTTCGACCGCGGGCTGCTCGACGACGATCGGCTCGGTCTTCTTCCAACCCGACGGCTGCACCAGCGCGACGCCGCCGAGAATCACGACCATGGCGATGATCGAGACCCAGGTCAGCGGCTCGTCGAGGATCAGCCAGCCGAGGAAGACCGCGACGACGGGGTTCACGTAGGCGTAGAGCGACGAGTGCGTGGTGCGCATGTGCGCGAGCGCGAAGACGTACGCGCTGTACGCGATCACGCCCCCGAAGATCGTCAGGTACGCGAGGGCGAAGAACGTCCGCGTCGTGAAGAGGAATCGCGGACCTTCGCCGATCGCGAAACCGATCACGGTCACGATCACGCCGCCGAAGAGCATCTGCAGACCGGCTGAAGCCATCAGCGGAACGTTGCGGACGTGATACTTGCCGCGCCACGCACCGAGCTGCCAGCAGAACGATCCGACCTGCACGGCGATCGCGGCGATCACGAAGGGGACGCTCCAGGCCGCGCCGGTGCCGCCGGGCGTCACGAGCAAAGCCACGCCGCCGAAGCCAACGAGCATGCCCAGGCCGCTGCGGATGTCGACGCGCTCGCCGCCGGTGCGGAAGGCTTCGATGATGGCCATCCAGAACGGCGCGGTTGCAACGAGCAGCGCCGCGAGTCCGCTGGGCACCCACTGCTCTGCCCAGACCACGGCGAGATTGCCAACGCCGACCATCAGGAAGCCGATCAGCACCAGGTTGCCGAGCGTGCGCGCGTCGCGCGGAATCCGATCGCCGCGCAGTCTGGAGATGCCGAGCATGATCAGACCGGAGGTGATGAAGCGCGATCCGGTCAGGAGCAGCGGAGGAAGCGTTTCCAGGGCGATGCGGATCGCCAGGTAGGTCGTGCCCCAGATGATGCACACCGCCGCGAAGGCAATGTAGGCGAGATGGCGTTCGTGCTTCATCGCGTCTCCTCCCCACCCAGGTCGATGCCGCCGACTTTCTCGCAGTGCGTCTGCATGACGATGGTCGTGCGCGTGGCCAGGCCGATCGGCGCGGTGGTCAGTTGATGAACGAGGGTGTGCAGCGCGCCGATCGATTCGGTGCGGACCTTGAGCAGAAAGCAGTCGTCGCCTGCAACGGTGTGGACCTCGAGGATCTCCTCGCGGGCCATCAGCTCGCGGAACTTCTTCCACGCTGCCGAGGACATGGTCGCGCCGCGCGCGGTCACGAACGCGGTGATCGTCCGCCCAAGAGCGGTCGGATCGATCACCGCCGTCGTGCCGCGGATTACGCCCTGGCGCTCGAGCTTGTCGAGGCGATCGGCGACGGCCGGCCGGGAAAGGCCGATCTGCTCGGCGATCTGCGCGGCGGGGGTGCGGGCGTCGCGCAGAAGAAGATCGACGATTCGAAGATCGAGCTCATCCAGTTCGACGGCCATCGAAGCAATATGGCGTCGAAACGAAGGAAAAGCAAGTCACTAACCTGCGAACCGTCGGCGAGCCTTAGAAAGCGCCGGCCGATGCCGCGGCGGCCCAGAACTGAGGCCGCGCCGTGAACAGGCGCGACAGGCGCGGGTAACGGAACTCGCCCCGGCGCGTCGCGCTGTCGATGAGGTCCCTCTTCAGGTACTCGATCTTCACCTCGCGGGCGGGGTCGTTCATCAGGCGGCGCAGGGAGGCACGGCTCAGGACGATGGTCTTCAGCTTCATTCCCTCGCCCCGCACGGCATAACGGATGGTGTTCCGCTCCGGTGAGCACGCGCGCGCGACACCGGCCGGCAGGACACTCACGATCTCTTCTGCGATTCGGCTTTCGTCGTACTTCGTCGTTTGCGTTCTCATGCTGTAATAGACGCCCTTTCCGGCCGAAAGTTTTGCCTGGAGATGTGAACTCCCGTTGAACGCTCCGTCAAAGGTCGTGGCATTCGTCCCCCTGGGCACGTCGGCCGTGGCGAAGGACAACGAGACCCTCCTCGACGTCGCCCGCCGCGCCAACGCCCCCCTCGGCAACTCCTGCGGCGGCGTCGGCGTCTGCGCCCGCTGCAAGGTCGTGGTGGTGGACGGAACGCTGAGCCCGCCAACGACGATGGAAGTGCGGTTCGGTCAGTTGGCGGACGGAGAAAGACTGGCCTGTCAGGCGGTGGTGGAGGGGGATTGCACTGTGACGACAACGTATTGGTAGGCGGTACGCGCCTTCGGCGCTCGCGGTAGGCGGTAGGCGGTGGAGACCGTTCTCCCGCCTACCGCCTACTGCCTACCGCCTACTAATCGTCCGTGTGGCTCATCGCCTCCGTCGCCGCCGGCCCCCACGCCTCCTTCCCGGTCTGGCTGAACCAGAACGGTTTGCGCGTGCGGGGGTGGTTGCCCACCTCATTCATCGTCGCGGCGTCGAAGAGGCGGCCGTTGACCATGGTGTAGCGGACCGAGTGCGTGTTCTGCAGGTTCTCGAGGGGGTTGCGATCGAGCACGATCAGGTCGGCGAGCTTGCCCGGTTCCAGCGAGCCGATCTCTTTGTCCAGGCCGAGGTACTTCGCGCCGGCCAGGGTGGAGGAGCGGAGTGCTTCGAGCGGCTTCATCCCGCCCTGGCCGAACATCCAGAGCTCCCAATGTGCCGCGAGACCCTCGCGCTGGCCGTGCGCGCCGAGCTGAATGCTCACGCCGGCGTCGTAGAGCTCCTTCACGATCCTGGCGTTGTTGAAGTGATTGAACTCGTTCTCCGGCACCATCGTGCGGCGGCGGGAGCGCGCGTCGATGATCCGCCGCGGAACGAACGTGAGCAGCCGGCTGTCCTCCCACACGTTCGTCTTCTGGTACCAGTAGTTCTCGCCCCAGTTGCCGCCGTAGCCGACGACGAGCGTCGGCGTGTAGCCCGTGCGGGTCTTGCCCCACAGCTGAATGACGTCGTCGTAGATGGCGC
This sequence comes from uncultured Acidobacteriota bacterium, assembly GCA_963822445.1. Lineage (GTDB taxonomy): Bacteria > Acidobacteriota > Thermoanaerobaculia > Gp7-AA8 > Gp7-AA8 > QHVT01. The sequence continues at coordinate 229,115 of CAWGHO010000002.1, forward strand.
CGACCGGAATCGAATGCTCGATGCCGGTGTGGCCGTCGACGACCATGGTCATGTTGTGCTGGAACAGCGATCCGCCTTCCGGCACGACCATCATTTCCAGTCTGCCGCGCGGCCTCGATGACCTGCTGGCGCTGATCGCGGCGCGGCTGGTTGTAGCTCTTCACGCTGAACGCGCCCGCGGCCTTCATCCGGCGCAGATGCGCCAGCGCGTCGTCGAGTGAATTGATGTCGGCTTTGTACGGGGACTTCGCGCCGTACAGGATCGTGCCCGTCGAGAAGATGCGCGGCGCGACGATGAGACCGGCCTTGGCCATCTCGCTCGACGCGAAGATCTCGCCGGTGTCGTTCGACGGGTCGTGAATGGTCGTCACGCCGAAGGCCAGCGACGCGTAGTTGATCCAGTTCTGCTGCGGGATCAGCGAGTCCGAGCCCATCGAGCCGTGCCAGTGCACGTCGACGAGGCCGGGCATGATGGTCTTGCCCGCGGCGTCGATGACTTTCGCGCCGGCGGGCACAGTCACATTGCTGCCGACCGCGGTGATCTGTTGCGATCGATCACCACCGTGCCGTTCTCGATGACTTCATCGCCACGCATGGTGATGATCCGTGCGTTCGTGAACGCGATCGCGCCGCTGGGGACGTCGTAGCGGTGGGTGAAGCCGATGTGGATGCCCTTCTCCGGTGCTTCCGGCAGTTTCTCCGGCGCGCCGTCGATGAACGCGAATGAGTCCTTGAGGTCGCGCGAGAACAATTCCGGCCCCAGGGACCAGTACAGCTTCTTCGAGTCACCGGACCAGTGCAGGTATTCGCCCGCGTCGCGCGTCACAGTCGCGACGGGCATCGCCGACATCTTCGGTCCGATCTCCACGCTCTTGCCCGTCCGCACGAACGGCGTGATGTGCGCGTCGAAGTTCTCGGTCCACGCCAGCCACTTTTCGTCCGAACGAGATCGCGAAGTCCGTCGCGAATGCGGAGATGGCGTGCTGCCGTTCGTCGCTTCCGTCGACCTCGATCGAACGCAGCGCGCGCTTCCCTTCATCCTCGAAAGTCACGAAGAAGACGCGGTTGTTGTCCGCGCCGAATTGCGGCAGCGCACCGCGCTTCGTCACCCGCTGCGGCGTCCCGCCGGCCGCGGGAATCACGTAGATGCCCGGATCTTTCGCCCACAGGTTCGGACGGAGGAAACCGTCGCCACTCGCGCGATAAACGATCTTCGATCCGTCCGGCGAGAACGACGGCTCGATGTAATGGCCAGGCTTCGACGTCACCGCGCGGCCTTCACCGCCTGTCGCCGCGGCGACGCGAATCGTCCCGAGCTTGTCATCGTCGGAAGTAACGTACGTGATCCATTGCCCGTCGCGCGACCAGGTCGGGTAGAACTCGAAGTGGTCGCTCTGCTTCGTCAGACGCCGCGGCGTGCCATTCGGGCAGATCGCGCACGATAGAGGTGGCCGAGGGCCTGGTAGAGGACCTGATTGCCGCGCGGCGAGACCTCCACCCAGCGCAGCATCTTCACGTCGAACGTTTCCGGCGCGACCGGCTGCGGATACCGCACAGCCTCCTGCACCTTGCGTGTGCCGCGGACGCGGAAGGGAATGTTCGCCACCTGCTCCGTGGCCACGATCGATGGAGTTCAGCATGACCGCCGGCCCAGAACACGATCCGTTTCGAGTCGGGCGTCCAGGCGATGTTCGGATAGAGCCGTGCATCGCCCAGGTCTCCTGCATGTCGCGATCGAGCCCGTCGTAGACCGGCTTCTCGCGGCCCGACTCGAGGTCCATCACGAAGAGCGTCGTTTTGTAGCGGACGCGCCGGATGAAGGCGAGCGACTTGCCGTCCGGCGACGGCGTCGGCTGGACCGAGCCGCCCGGGCCGGTGACGTAGCGGTCGACGTCGCCGCGTCTCGCGGTCGACGCGCTGGATGCGTAGATCTGCGCCGTTCGGATCCTTGTTGTACTCGAAGATCGCCCCGGGCGTGATGTCGTCGCTGAAGTAGACGTAGCGGCCGTCGGGGGAGAACACCGGCTCGCCGCTGTCCTTCTGGTCGGTGCGCTTCTTGGTGAGCTGCAGTCCGTCGCCGCCCGATGCGGTGGTAGATCCACATTTCGCCGGCGCCGAGGGAGCGTTCGGAGGTGAAGTGCTTGCGGCCGACGAGGTACTCGCTGTCGGGCGACCAGGCCGGCTGATTGAGCAGGCGGAAGGTCTCCTTCGTCACCTGCTTCGGATCCGAGCCGTCGCGGTTCATGTACCAGAGGTTGTCGCCGCCGCTGCGGTCGGACGTGAAGGCGATCCACTTGCCGTTCGGGCGAGTAGCGCGGCTGCATGTCCCAGGCGATGCCGGTGGTGATGCGCCTTGGCCTCGCCGCCGCCGATGGGCATCGTGTAGAGGTCGCCCAGGAGGTCGAAGACGATTTCCTGCCCGTCGGGAGCTGACGTCCAGGCTCATCCACGTCCCTTCGGTGACGTCGATCTCGACGTCGTAGGAAGGACCGGGCGGGTTGTTCACGTCCCACTTCTTCTTCTCGTCCTTCTTTTCCGGCTCGGTCGCGGGCGCGACCGCACCCGCGGGCACCGGCGCCGGCGTGGGCTGGACAGGCGCAGGAGCGTCTTTCTTCTGCGACTCCTGTTTCTGCAGCTCCTGCTCGACCGGCCGCGGCTCCTGTTCGGCCTTCTCGGGCTTCTTCGGATCGGCTTTCTTGTCCGTCGGGGGCGTAGGCGGTGGCGTCTGCGCGCCCGTACCAGTGGAGATGACCAGACAGACCGTTGTCAGCAGGGCGATCAAGCAGCGTTTCATCGTTGGAGTCCTTTCATCGCGCGCGTACGGTATGGGCCGCGTTTGCCCGGCGTCAATGCCCGCGAATTTTCAAAGGGTTGCAGCCGGTTCCGCGAGCATGCCCCGTCTCCTGGTTGCAGTTCTGCTGTTCGTCCTCAGTTCTCCTGCGCTGGCCGCTGTCGAAGACTCCGCCGACCTCAGTGTCCAGTTCGGCATACCGGCGCGCGTCACTGCCGGAACCAGCTATCTCGCCTTCGCCCAACTGAGCAATCTCGGGCCCGACACGGCCGAGAACGTCGTTCTCACGACCACGGCGGGTTATTTCACGGGCTCGCACGACTGCGTCCTCGAAGACGGAGGCCGGCGCTGCACGGTCAAACGGTTGCCCGCGGGCGGTGGGTTCGCCGTGGTGCTGTGGATCGATCGCGAGCCGGTGGTGGGCGTCGTTCCGATCACCGTGGAGGCGGCGAGCACCACTCCCGATCCGAATCCGGCCAACAACCGGATCGTGGGCCAGGTGGAGTTCGTTCTTGCTCCGTGGCTCCGCTTCTCGCTCTACGGCAGCGCCGCGGATCCCGGCGGCACCGCGAATTACGACGTCTCGATCTACAACGAAAGCGAAATCGCCGCGATCGACGCGAACTTCACCATTCCCTTGCCGGAAGGATGGTCATTCGAGCGATCGCTCTCGCCGGAGCTGCAGTGCGTCCAGACCGGCAGCAATGTGCGATGTGCCGTCGCGCGCATCGAGCCTCGGACCGAATTCAGGGGCACCCTGCTGCTGCGCGCGCCGAACACTCCGGAAGGGTCCTACACCGAAAAATCGGTGCCGGTGAAGATCGACACGGCCCACGGCGTCATCAGTCCGGACCTCCTGGCCACCGCACACTTCGCGACGACCATCTACCGAACCATCGCCGTGACGAATACCGCGGACAGCGGCGAAGGCTCGCTGCGTCACGCGATCGAAACGGTCAACGCCGGATGCACGTTTCCGGGGGCGCCGTGCAAGATCACCTTCGACATCGACAGCGCGGCCCCGCATCACACCATCAGGCCTCTCAAGCCGCTGCCTTCGATCCGGAAATACGTTCACATCGACGGATCCACTCAGTCCACGAGACACGGTGAAACGAACCCGGTCGGCCCCGAGATCGAGATCAACGGATCGCTGCTGACGGCCGGTGACGGCCTCGAAGTGACCGGCGAGCAGGCCCATTTCGAATTGCGCGATCTCGCGATCAACGGGTTTCCAGGCAACGGCGTGTCGCTTCGCCGGAACATGCATGGCGCGTCGCTGCACCGGAACTACATCGGCACTGACGTGACGGGCCGCATTGCCGTGCCGAATGGCGGCCGCGGCATCGTCGTCGAGACTCCCGACCTCTATTACGCGAACATCTCGATCCGCGACAACGTCATCAGCGGCAATGCGCGGAGCGGCGTGTTCATCGGCTCCGCCTACCAGATCACGCTGATCAACAACCGCATTGGCGTCTCGGCAGGCGATCGTCCCGAGCCTCTCGGCAACGGCGCCACCGGCATCTTCCTCGGCCCGCGCGCCTGGGCCGTCACCATTCAGAAGAACGTGATCGCACACAACGCGGACGCCGGGATCGGTACCTCGAGCTCGGGAACCGTCGCCATCCGTCGAAACGCGATCTACGCCAACGGCTCTCTGGGCATCGATCGCAACCTCGATCTCGTCTCGACCAGTCCGGCCTTGCCGGTCATCACCGCCGCAAGCTATGACCCGTCGACGAACGTCACGCACATCGAAGGGCGGATTGCCTCCGGTTCGCAGCCCGACGTGTCTGAAGTGGAGTTGTTCGCGAACAGCTCGTCCAGCGACGAAGGGTATGGCGAGGGCGAGCTTTTCATCGGCTACGCGAAGCCCCTCGCCAACGCATTCACCTTGGACTATCGAGGCGATCTCCGCGGTCGTTTCATCACCGCTACGTTCACCTTCCCGAACAACTACTACCCCGAGCTGCCGGACATGGTGACGTCGGAGTTCGGGCCGGCGTTCCGAGTCGATGGCGAGGCAGCGGGACCGATCGATCCGGCATCGATCGTCCCCCGCGGCGCCGATCTCGGCATTCGCCTCGGGTCGTGGTTCCGCCACCAGCCCGGCGTGCAGTCCCAGATGTGGATCAACATTCCGAACTTCGGACCGGAGACGCCCGACAAGATCACGATCGACATCACCGCCGACGCCGGAAACCTTGTGCCTTCGAACGAAGCGTGCCGGCCAGTGGAAACGGGCGGCCTCCGCTGCGTCACGCGCTTCGGGTACCCGGAGCTGTATTTCTACTACGAGCCTCCGACCGGCATGGACAGCGCGACCATCGCGGCGCGGGTTTCGTCCTCGATCTTCGATCCCGATCCGAGCAACAACCAGACGTCGTTGAAGCTCGAGATCACATCGCCAGCCCTGCTGGACCTCCGCATCACGTCACCCGGGCCGGTCGATCCGGGCGCGAGAGCAACCTACGACGTGTACGTGTCGCAACGGGGGACCGTGGCGGCAAGCGACGTCGAGGTCCGCATCCCCATCCCCGTCACCTGGCCGGTCATCGAGATCCCGTCCGGCAAATGGAACTGTTCGATGGTCGAGAATCACACGCTTCTCTGCCGGACAGCGGTCATCGAAGGAAAGACCACGGACAGCTTCAGCTACACCTTGCGCGCGCCGTCGCACGCAGTGCGGCATTTTGCGACCGAGGGGAAGGCCCGCGCTGCCGAGTACGAGTTCTTTCCTCCGACGTCGTACGCGTTGTACGAAGTCTTCAACGTCCTGGCCGTCACCACGACCGCCGACCGCGGTGCGGGATCACTGCGCGACGCGCTCGATCGCGCGACTGCGCAGTGCGGATTCGGGGGCTACAACTGCAAAGTGATCTTCAGGATCGACGCGGCCAGCGCCGCCAACGGCGTCTTCACGATTCGTCCCGTCGAACGTCTGCCGGCCGTCGGTGCCATCGACATCACCATCGACGGACGGACCCAGACCGAACACACCGGTGACACGAATCCGCTGGGACCGGAGATCGAGCTCAACGGATTGCAGACCGCCACCGCCAGCGGCCTGGAACTTCAGTCGACGGGCACGGTGATGATCCGAAGCCTGACCATCAACGGCTTCCCGGAGAACGGAATCCTCTTCCGCACGTTCAGTGCGTCCAAAGATTACCGCGACCGGCGGCGAGTGGTTGGGAGCTACATCGGCACCGATCCAACCGGTCGCTTGGCGGTTCCGAATCGCGGCCGGGGAATCGCGATCGAGAGCACGATCGAAAGCTATTCGCGCCTGGAGCTGCTCGACAACGTGATCAGCGGCAACGATCGGGCCGGCATCGTCGTCAACTCCGGCGAGATCGCCCACATCGCACGCAACCGGATCGGCGTCAGCGCCGGTGAAGAACGGCTTCCGCTGCCGAACGGGGCCAGTGGCATCTACCTCGGCAAGTCGTTCGGCGCGATCATCGAAGGAAACGCAATCGCGAACAACGCTCACGCCGGCGTAGCGACTTCACCGGAATCCACCTGGACCGCCGTTCGCGCGAACACGATGTACGACAACGGAGGCCTGGGGATCGACCATGGCATCGACTCCGTGACGTTCAACGACGGGCCGGATCGCCCCGAGGATCTCCCCGGCTTTCCGACGATCACCTCGGCGGTCTGGGACGCTTCGAGAGGCGTGACGCGCATCGAAGGACGGGGCAAAGGAACGCGATTCGTGCACAACGCGCCGATCATCGAGCTGTACGCCAATCGCACCGCGGATCCATCCGGCTACGGGGAAGGCCTTCGCTCGCTCGGCACGGTGACGCTGCCGTTGGCGGCAACCACCGAGCAGTTCTTCGCGTTCGAGATCGCCGAAGATCTGCGCGGGCAGCTGATCGCCGCGACTCTCACCGTGCCGAACAGCTTCGCCGGTGGGGACTGGACATCGGAGTTCAGCCAGAACGTGCCCGTGCAGTGAGGAACATGCAGTCGCCGTAGCTGTAGAAGAGGTAGCGGTTGCGGATCGCCTCCGCGTACGCGTTGCGAATCGTCTCGATTCCGGCGAACGCGGAGACGAGCATCAGCAGGGTCGACTCGGGCAGATGGAAGTTGGTCAGCAGCTTGTCGACCGCTTTGAACTGATATCCGGGTGTGATGAAGATCGACGTCTCGCCGTGACCGGCGGTGAAGCGGCTGTCGCGGATTGCGCTTTCCAGCGTGCGGACGCTGGTCGTGCCGACGGCGATGATCGAACGCTTCTCGGCGATGGCGCGATTGAGACGATCGGCGGCCTCGGCGGTGATGTCGTAGCGCTCGGAATCCATCCGGTGCTCTTCGATGCGGTCGACTTTGACCGGCTTGAACGTGCCGATCCCGACGTGCAGCGTCACACGCACGATCTCCACGCCGCGCGCAGCGATGGCGTCGAGAATCTCCTGTGTGAAGTGCAGTCCCGCGGTCGGTGCCGCGATCGCGCCGCGCTGGGCGGCATAGACCGTCTGGTACGACTCCTTGTCGCTCTCGCGGGGCTCGTGGCGGGCGATGTAAGGCGGTAAGGGCGGGATGCCCAGGCGTTCGATCTCGTGGAGGTCGCCGATGAAGCGGATCACGACCGTGCCTTCCTCCTTCTCGAGGATTTCGGCGGAGAGCGTGTCGGAGAAGGCCACGACGTCGCCCGGTTTCACGCGCTTGGCGGGCTTGCACCAGGTCTCCCAGGTCGCGGGATCGCGCTCGCGCGTGAGCAGGAACTCGATGGGGTTCTTCATCTGCCCCTTCGGGCGGGCGAAGAGCCGCGCCGGGATGACGCGGGTGTCGTTGAGGACGAGGACGTCGCCCTTTTGCAGGTAGCTGGGGAAGTTGGCGAAGGAGTCGTGCTCGATGGTCTCGCCGACGACCATCATGCGCGAGCGGCCCCGCTCGCGCGGCTCCTGCGCGATGAGATCATCGGGGAGGTCGTAGGCGAAGTCGGTGCGCAGCATTCAAGATATGAAGCGCCAGCTCTGGACTGCGGCAGCAGAGCTGCCGCTCTCCACGCGGCGGCATTGCCGCCGCAAGCTAGAGCGGTGGCTGTGCCACCGCAGTCCAGAGCTTCCCTCCAATAGAATCGGCGCATGATACGCGCTCGCGTCATCACCTGCTCCGACGCCGCCTCGCGCGGCGAGCGCGAAGACAAATCCGGTCCGGCCGTGCGCGATCTGCTGATGGCCAGCGGCTTCGAAGTCGGAAAGATCATCATCGTCCCCGATGAGATCGACGCGATCGCGCGAGCCATCACCAGTGTGGACGAACGCCTCATCGTCACCACCGGCGGCACCGGCATCGCCGCGCGCGACGTCACGCCCGAAGCGACGCTCACCGTCTGCGAGCGCGTCATTCCCGGATTTGGCGAAGTCATGCGTGCCTCGGCGCCGATGGCCGCGCTGTCACGCGCACAAGCGGCCATCCGCGGCACGGCACTGGTCGTGAATCTGCCCGGAAGCGTGAAAGGAGCGGTCGAGAATCTGAAGGCGGTGCTTCACCTCATCCCGCACGCGCTCGACCTGCTGGCAGGCAAGACCGAACATGAACGTCCTCCCCGGACTTGAAGTCCTCATCGACAACGAACCGTTCCGCATTCAGGGCAAGCGCATCGGCCTGGTCACCAATCAGAGCGCGGTCACGAACGACCTTCATCACGCCGCGAAACTGCTCCAGGCAGGCCGCGGCTGGAAGCTCACCGCGCTCTTCGGACCCGAGCATGGCGTGTGGGGCGAGGCCCAGGACATGGCCCACGTCGACCACTCCACCGACCCACTCACCGGCCTCCCGGTCTATTCGCTCTACGGAAAGAGCGAGGCCGATCTGTCGCCGCGCCGCGAGGTCCTCAAGAACCTCGACGCGCTGGTGATCGATCTCCAGGACATCGGGTCGCGCTACTACACCTTCATCTACACGATGGCCCTCTGCATGCGCGAGGCGGCACCGCTCGGCCTGCAGGTCATCGTCCTGGACCGGCCGAATCCGATCGACGGCGTCCACATCGAAGGAAACATCCGCGAGGACAAGTACTCCAGCTTCGTCGGCCTCTTTCCGCTGCCCACGCGGCACGGCATGACCGCGGGAGAGCTCGCCCACTGGTTCGCGCGCTATTTCAAAGAGGCGCACAAGCTCGAGTGCAACCTCGCGGTGGTGCCGATGAAGAACTGGCGGCGCTGGATGTGGTGGGGCGACACCGGCCTGCCCTGGGTCATCCCCTCGCCGAACATGCCCACCGTCTACACCGCCACGGTCTATCCGGGCATGTGTCTCGTCGAAGGCACGAACCTCAGCGAAGGCCGCGGGACCACGCATCCGTTCGAATTCTTCGGCGCGCCCTGGCTGGACTCGTTCAAGCTCGCCGACAGGCTCAATCATCTCGACCTGCCCGGCGTCCGCTTCCGCCCGCACTACTTCATCCCCATGTTTCACAAGCACCAGGGCAAGGTCTGCGGCGGCGTGGAGATGCACGTGACCAATCGCGGCACGTTCGAGCCGTACCGCACGGGCCTCTGGTGCGTGAAGGTCGCCCGGGACATGAATCCGGAGGAGTTCAAGTGGCGGACGGAGACGTACGAGTTCGTCTCGGATCGCCTCGCGATCGATCTCCTCGCCGGCAGCGCGCGGTATCGCGAGCTCGTGGAAAGCGGCGGGGACATCGAGGAGTGGATGGCGGAGTGGCAGGATCCGCTGCGCGAGTTCGCGAGGGTGCGGGACGAGTTCCTTTTGTACCGGGAGTAGTTCAGGGGTGCCTGATAATCCCGCGATGCACTTCATCGCTGCGCTGCTTCTCGCGACCATTCAGGTCATCGCCCCGGTCTTCCGCGACGCCCCTCCGACGATGCCGAAAGGCACGAAGATCGCCGTCCTCGAAGGCGACATCCGTAATCCCGGCATCTTCACCATCCGCCTGAAAGTGCCGGCCGGCGCGAAGCTCGCCACGCACACCCATCCGCGTCCCGAGCGCGTGACCGTGCTCTCCGGCAAAGTCCGCGTGACCATCGACGGAAAAACCACGACCTTCGAAAAAGGCGGCTTCTACGTCAACCCTCCCGACGTCCCCCACTCCGTCAGTTTCGCGAAGGACAGCGTCCTCCAGTTGACCTGCGAGGGGCCGTGGGAGGTAGTGTTCGCGAAGTGAGTCTGCGTCAACGAATGTGCCGGCGGATCAGGCGCTGCAGCACTTTCGGGAACTGCTTCAAATCTCCCTGGGTCAGCTGGCTGATGATGTGCGCACCGAGCTCGCGGTAACTCTCGAACTGCGTCTCGCTGAAGAACTGGTCGACTGTCGATTCCTGCGGGAACGGTTTCCCTTCCCGCGAGTAGTTCACGACGTCGATCGGACAGTCGGGATAGACGCGCGGCTTGATGTAGATCAGCCAGCCGTTCTTCAGAAAGTGGCCGGGTGATGCGGCGGCCTTGTAGCGGATCTCTCCGATCGCGCAATACCCGGACTGCTGTTCGGTGGAGCCGATCGAGAACGTGGTGAACTCGATGGGGATGCCGAGGTCGATCCGGATCTTGCGCACGGCGTTGGCCAGCTCGCCGAACTCGTATTCGGGATCGGCGGCGGCATCGCTGACGATGATCAGCCGGCAGCGGCGCCGGACCATTTCGTACAACCCGAGGTTTTCGAAATGACCGCCGTCGGAGAGGAAGACGTACTTGCTCTCGTCATTGGTGTTGCCGGTGGCCTCGCTGACCAGAGGCCCCAGCGCGAACCGCGGTCCGGCGAAGCGATACGAGCTCTTGGAGGGATTCCCCAGCCACCATCCGAGTCGCGCATTGAAGAGCGTGAGAAGGGCGGTGACCGTCGACGACGAGTTGTAGCCCATGTTCGAGCTGACCGCGGCGCCGGAGACGGCCATCGCCGTGCCGAGGGAGATGCCGCGCGGGCCGCCGTACTCGGCCGAGTCCCGATAGCCGAGACGCTCCACGGCTGCTCCGGTATGCAGCGGCGAGACGGTGAACGACTCCGCCTTCCGGTCCTGCCAGGCCAGGTTGTCTCCGCGGACGAGATTCAACGCGATGTTGATGACATGCAGTGGAGTCGACCTCGATCGCTTGCGAACGAAGGCGGGGTACTGATCCTCGAGATACTGCCGGTTCCGTCGCAACGTCTCGATGGTGGCCGGGGCGGCGCGGCCGGTGGCGAGATCGGTGCCGCGCATCATCTGGTTCAGCGACCCGAAAACCACGGTCGTGATCTCGTTCCGCATCTTGTCCCGCTCGCCGCGGTCACTCAACTCGAGAAATTCCGCGATGCGCTTCCGAACGCGCTTGGGTAGTTTGTCGTGCACGATCCGGCCGTTCTTCTGAATCTCCATGAGAAATCCGTCGAGGTCATGGAAGCTGGTCGACCAGAGGAACTCCGGCCGCAGCTGGGCCATGAGCAGGTCGTCCTGCGGATCGAAGCCGGTGAACGGGTCGGGGCGACGGAACCAGCGCGATGCGCCGAGATACGCGCGAATCAGCCGATTCCTGTACATGCCGTGCATGGAGTACGTGTTGACGTCGAACAGAAGAGCCCCGATCGCGGCGACGGCGAGGATTGCGACGAACACCAGAACGAGCATCACCCATTCACCGCTGCGCAGCGTGGCCAGGTGCCGTTTCGTGGAGACATTGGGTTCGAGCAGCTTCGCGGTTTTCGACGGAGATGGTTTGACCGGCGTGAGGGTATATCCCGGTGGAACGACCCACAGTTCGGCCTCCGCCGCTCGCTCAGTGGTCTTCGGGGCCGGTTTCGGGGCGAGGCCGGTAAGCACTTTCGAAACGCCCAGCGAAAGACCGGAGATGATCACCACCAGCGCCAACACGGCGGCGGCGCTCAGCAGGCGGGCTTTCCACTCGGCCTGCTTCTCCTTGGCCTTCGTCTTGTCACCGTGGCCGCGCACCAGGGCAACCAGTCCGGAGACGCCGCCGACCGCGGAGATGATCGCCGGCGCCTTGGTCAGCAGCGCCGGGCCGACGATGGCCAGCACGCCGAGCAGCAGCCAGAAGACGCCGGCCAGCAGCGTGATCGCCGCCGCGCGGGCCCACCACTCGCGCTCCAACTCCCCCGAAACGAGCGTGACGATGCCGACGAGAAGAGTGGACTCGACGAACAGCACGAGCAGGAACAGCGGCATCGCGCTGATCGTGTAGATCTCCGGCGCCTCGATGAGTCGCACCCCGAGGGCTTTGTGGATCTCAGCAGGCGGCATCAGGCGGGCGCCGAGGTAGACCAGGCCGGCACCCGCGAGCGCAGCCGCGGCCGCGGCGAAAATCTCCAGCGCGATTTTCGGGACGCCGACCCTGTTGACGAACGATTTCGCGATCCAGCCGAACGATCGGTGGCGATCAAGTGCGTTCAGCTCCTCGTGATCCGAATGCTTGAGCTGCTGGTAGTAGCGGCCCAGGTAAATCGCCGAGGCCAGGAGATTCGCGACGCCGAACAGCGTGAGCGAGCGCCGGAAAACGTCGATTGGAGGGATGTCGCTGACGCGGCCCCTGATGGCCCAGGCGGTGGTCAGAAACAGCGCTGAGATAGCGACTAGCCCCACGAACCAGAAGATCTTCTTCCGGCGCCGCCGGATGTCGCGGATCGTGTCCATCTTGCCGGGAACGTATTCCCCCGCCGGCCGGATGACCGCGAGGGCAGCCATGGCCAGGATCAGGGCGATCCACCCAATCCAGAGGTGAGCCAGGTGCTCCTCGCCGTAGAGAATCCAGGTCTCGTAAAGCCGCGGCACGATCAGCAACACGATCACCGGCGGCAAGAGCATGGTCCAGTTCAGGAGCAGGTTCCGCGCGTAGGTTGCGAAGATCGACCAGAGATCGGGACCGAACAGCGTCGGCCGGGGCGCGAGGTAGTTGCTGTACTCGCGGAGATGCCCGACCGGACCCGGCTCCGGATCGAGCGGATCGACGCTGACCGCGGCCATGTCGCGGTTGACGCCGTCCATTCCGTCGACGTGCCGCCGGATCCACGACGATAGCCAGGACCCGATGTAACCGCCGCCGGAAACGGTCGAGAGATAGTCGATTTTCGGCAGTAGATTGCGGCGCGCCAGCCCCTGCAACACGCCGAGGTTGAACGTCGCGCTGCGAATGCCACCACCCGAGAAACAGAGCGCGACCAGCCCCTCGGCATTGAACCGTTCCAGCATCGCGCTTTCATCGCGATGGTCGTGGAGGTGTGCGTCGAATGCCGTTTCGAGCAGCAACGCGTTCGCGCGAAACTCCGCGCCTGCCGGGAGGGTTGACTGCACTGGATGACCAGGTTCGCCAGCGTCGACGAGTTGCTGCAGCACCTTCGCCGGATCGCAGGGAACGCCGCACGAAACCTTCCGCAGCTGCGTTCTTTTCTTCGACGAATCGAGCAGAGCCTCGCGCAGCGCGGGGCTGTCGATGATCGCGCCGAGGAGCTCGCGCTTCTCGCGGACTGCGTCGCGCACGGCGGAATACCCGAGCAGCTCCTTGATCGCATCGCCGTCGTCAAACGCGTCCGCCAACCGATCGCGATCGTCCAGCAGCTCGTCGCGCCGGAGGTCATCCGCGAGGTACTGCGCGCGCAGCGTAGGACTGGTGAGGATCAGATTCCGGATTCGCGGTGAGCCGTTGACCTTCCGCTGAAAATCCGGATAGCGCAGGAGCTTCTGGCAAAGCTCCGGATCCTCGACGAGCTGCGTCAGGGCTTCGGCCAGACGCTCCGCGGCTTCCGTACCGGTGGTCAGGTGATAGTCGTCGCTCTTGAGGAGTGACGCGAGAAGCTCGTAGCGATCGGGCAGGGTGTTCGTGCCCCTGCAGCGTGCCGAGCGTTCGATCTTCGCCAGAAACGTGATCGGCTCGTAAATGTCTGCCGGCCGGAAGTCCCACTCCGCGGCAGTCCAGCTCTCACCGGACCCGCGATCTCCGGATCGGACCCACTGCAACTCGTCGCGGAGGACGTCCGCGAGCGCGAGCGCTCGTCTGGCCATATAGTTTGTTGGAGGGAACCCGAAACAATCTTACCTCCATGCGGCTGGACATCCTTCATGAAGATGACGCCCTCCTCTTCATCAACAAACCCGCCGGCCTGGTCGTGCAGCAGCGGATGTTCGAGCCGGACGAGCCGTTTCTGCATGAGCTCGTTCAGCGCTACACCTCGCCAGCGTTTCTGATGCAGCGGCTGGATCGCGGGACGAGCGGAGTCATCTTTTTCTCCAAGCTCTCCGACATGAACGTCCGCCTGACCCGGCAGTTCGAGCGCAAGCGCATCCGCAAGACCTACCTGGCGCTGTGCGATGGCGAGCTCGGCGAGAAACAGACCGTGGACGCGCCCATTGCTCGCATCGGGGCGATCAAGTTCGGCGTCCGCGAAGAAGGCAAGCGCGCCGTGACGCACGTAGAGCCTCTTGCGTATTCAAAGGAAGGATCGCTGCTCGAAATCGTGCTCGAGACCGGCCGGACCCATCAGATTCGGGTCCATCTGGCGGCCATAGGTCATCCCTTGGCAGGCGACTGGCTCTATGGAGAGAAGAATGAAGCGAGGCCGATGCTGCATGCGGCCGAGCTTGAAATGATGCATCCCTTGACAGGAAAGCCACTTCGCGTCGCGGCGCCCGTTCCGGAAGACTTCCGGGAGGCGGCGGGGCGGCGCGGAATCCGTCACTTCGAGAGGACGGACCGACCTGCTTCGGATGCAGCTAACTCATTGACGGAGCTAGAATAAACACGATATGTGGGCCGTTTCGATAGGCATCACGGAGACAAATAAAATGAAAGTCTGGACGAAGATCGCTTTTGTATTGCTGTTCGTACCGGTGGTCGCCTCGGCACAGTTCCGCGACCTCGATGCGGCCATGTCGAACCTCGAGCGGGGTTTCGGCAGCGGTGACGTCGACGCGATCGTGTCCGGCATCAGCAGCGCCGAAAAGGTCATGTTGCAGTTCCCCGGTCTGTCCGACCAGAGCGGCTTCTTCGGCCGCGATCAGGCGGCGTACCTCCTGGACGGCCTGTTCAACAAGGTCAAGCCAAGCGGCTTCGAGCGCGTGAGCGCCCGTGGCGTCCGCGCGGAGGGGCAGTACCACATCACTGCAAAATGGAACATTGCCGACGGTCCGCGTGACCTGTACATCACTCTGAAGCAGACTGATGGCAAATGGTCGGTCGTGTCGGTCCGCTCCGCCGGGAACTAACGGAGCCTAACGTTTGAAGAAGTCTCGCGCCGCGGCGTCCATCGTCGCGGCGCTTTTTGTTTTTCTGGCGGCCGCCGCCTGGGGCATTTCGTCCTGGCGCGAGCGTTCGATCGCGACCTCCTTCGGCGCGCGCTCCAACGAACATCTCAACCACGACATCGCCCGCGTCCGCGCGCGGCTCGGGGCGCTCGAAGGAGAGTTGGACCGCGCCGCGGCACGCATCGCTACGCGCATGGCCGCTCGCGCGACCAATCGCGCGGAGCTCTTCCGCATCCTCGACGCCGAAGTCAACGAAGCGGGCCGCGGTGCGCGCGTGCTCGATGCGGCCGGACAGCCGATCGCCTGGTGGGGCGAGGACTACCGCGCCCACGGCGATCGCACGTATCAATTCGACGTCACCAATCTCTACGTCACCCGCAAGCGCAAATCGGGCAACGCGACGATTCAGGTTTTCGAGCGCATCCCCAACGTCCCCGAGCGCACCACAGCCTTCCATCCGCCCGATCCCTGGCTGGTCTCGCTCTGGTTCCACGGCGGATTCCCGCGGCAGGAAAAGGGCACGCGCCGCTACGAGGTCGCCAGGCGCGACGACGCGAAGCTGTTCGTCGATGCCTATCCGCGTTCACGCGAAGAAGTCCTTACCGCGACGCGCGCCCAGGGGATCAGCGCGGTCGCGGCGATCCTCGCCGCCGGCGCGCTGATCGTCATCGCCGTCCGCCGCACGCGCCCGGTCGCGATCATCGCCATCCTGATCGCCCGGGCCGCGCTGCTCTTCGTCACCATTCCCGTCGATCGCCTGCGCATCTTCGGATTCGAGACCTACGCCTCGAAGATCCTCGGCCCGCTCAGCAAATCACCCGCGGATCTGCTGCTCACCGCGATCGCGCTCGTCGCGATCCTCATTCTTCTGCGTCCGTTCCTGGCGAGGCTGCAGTGGTATGTCCGCGGTCCGCTCACCGTGCTCGCCGCGTGGGGCTACGTGCTGCTGGCGAAGAACTTCGTCGCCAACTCGCGCGTCTCCGCGCTTCCCGATCACATTGTTCCGGCGACGACCGCGCAGGGCGTGCTGTTCGCGGCGCTGCTGTTCTTCGCCTTCGCCGTCGCGCTGCTCTGGAGCAAAACTCCGCGCATGGCCACGCCGCTGCGCGTGGCCGCTATCGCGATCGTCGTGGCCGCGCTGATGTACGTCCCGCTGCACATCTTCGGCCGCGCCAGCGCGCGCCGCTTCGTCGCCGAAACGTACGCGCCGCTGGTAGCCGGTGAAGCCGGACAGCTGCGGACGATGATCGGCGCCACCCTCGCCGCCGAGTTCTCCCGCATCGACCTCGGCACGCTCCTGCCCGACGACTACCGCAACACGAACATGGAGGATCTCGCGTACGCGCTCTGGCTGCGCTCCGATCTCTCGAACTGGCGCGTTCCGGCGGTGATCACGGTGATGAACGAGTTCACCCGCGCGCCGATCAGCCGCTTCGGCGTCGGGCTGCCGCAGTTCGACGACACGGCCCAGACCGAGGATGACGAGATTCTGCAGGTGGGCAGCATCAGGCGGGTGCTGCTGCATCACGAGTTCGACGTGACCGTGTACGGCACGACCATCGGCCTCGGCAACGTGCACGTGGTCAATCCCGCCGATCCCGGATCGAGCGCGTTCGCCGACGTGTATCGCGAGTTCTTCGACGACACCAGCGAGGACCTGAGTGGCAGCAGCCCGCAGCGAGAACCGGCCGTTTACGGCAAAGACGGCACGCCGCTCGGCGCCGTGACCTATCGCCTGCCACAGAACGCCTCGCGCTATTTCGCGCAGCTAAAGGCCGGCGACGGACGCTGGGTGCGCTCGCCGGAGCCCGATGCAACCGAGCTCTATCTCCACCGCAGCGAGAACGCGCTGTATGTCTTTCCGCTGCAACTGGCGACTGTCGGGCAGCAGATCCGCCGCGCGGGCGGCGTCGCGATCTGGGCGCTGATCGCGTTGCTCATCGTGCTCGTCTGGCGCTCACTCCCTGGTGTGGTGCAGGCCTCCGGCCTGCCTTCAGGAGGGCGGAAAGGTAGGCCGGAGGCCCACACTACACGGCTCGACTTCCGAACCAAGACCTCGCTCTACCTGACCGCGGTCGTCATCCTGCCGCTGATCGTGTTCGTGCTCTTCGTCCGCGCGTATCTCGCGAACCGTCTCGAGTCCGAATATGTCGCCCGCGGCCAGACCGCGCTCAACGCCGCGCAGCGCGTGATCGAGGACTACATCGGCTCGCAATCCGCCGAGCCGGAGCAGGTCCTCGATGACGAGATCTTCAGCTGGCTCGCGCGCGTCATCGGTCACGATCTGCATCTGTATCGCGGCGAGCAGCTGATGGCCTCCAGCCGCCGCGATCTCTTCGCCGCGCACATCGAATCGGAGCGCCTGCCCGGCGAGGTCTACCTCAACATCATCCTCGGCGAGCGCCAGCTCTTCCGCGCGAACCGCGCCGCCGGCCCGACGCGTTACGTCGAGATCTACAGCCCCATCAACCTCCGCACCGGCCGCAGCTACACCCTCGCGCTGCCGTTCATCGTGCAAGGTCGGCAGATCGAGACGCAGGTCAACGATCTCGCGACCACGATCTACATGCT
This sequence comes from uncultured Acidobacteriota bacterium, assembly GCA_963822445.1. Lineage (GTDB taxonomy): Bacteria > Acidobacteriota > Thermoanaerobaculia > Gp7-AA8 > Gp7-AA8 > QHVT01. The sequence goes on from CAWGHO010000002.1 coordinate 246,683, forward strand.
CCTCGTCTTCATCGCCCTCGGCGCGATCGCGGTTGCGTTCCGCGTTGCCGGCGGGGTCACGCGGCCCGTGCAGAGTCTCGTCGCCGGTGCACGCGCCATCGCCCGCGGAGACTTCGAATATCGCGTCGCCGCACCGGCCGACCCCGACCTCGGCCTGCTCGTCACCACCTTCCGGGACATGTCCCATTCCATCCGCCAGCAACAGGAAGACCTGCGGCATGAACGCGATCGCCTGCAGGCGCTGCTCGAGAACATCAACGCCGCGGTCGTGGTGCTCGACGGCGCGATGCGAGCCGGCGAGATGAACGCGCTGGCCCGCCGTCTTTTCGGCGAGCACTTCCCGACCTTCCCCGGCGTCCGCGAGTTCCTCTCCAATCATGTCGCCCGGCGCACGGAATCGAAGGAGATCGACGTCACCATCGACGACAACGAGCGCACGTTCCGCGTCTCCATCGTTCCCCTGCCGGACAGCGATGAGGAGATGCTGATCGCCGAGGATGTGACGGAGATTCTTCGGTCGAACAGACTCGAGGCCTGGGGCGAGATGGCCCGGCAGGTCGCCCACGAGATCAAGAATCCGCTGACGCCCATTCAGCTCACGGCCGAACATCTGCGCGCGGTCTCGGATCGCAACGATCCCAATCTGCCGCAGGTCGTGCGCAGCGCCGTCGAGAACATCCTCCGGCAGGTCGTCACGCTGCGCGAAACCTCGAAAGAGTTCAGCGATTACGCGTCCCTGCGGCAGGTCCAGCGCAAGCCGGTCGACCTGCAGAAGCTGCTGCGCGACATCGCCTCCGGCTACGCCCAGAGCCGCGAACGCGGCATCGAGTTCAAGGCCGAGATCGAGCCGTCGACGCCGCTGCAGTTCCAGGGAGACGAGCGCCTGCTGCGCGGCGCGGTCGCGAATCTGATCGAAAACGCGTTCCAGGCCGCGCCGACCGGCGAGGTCCGTCTCGGCAGCCATTGCGTCGATTCGAAGGTCGTCATTACTGTCGAAGACAGCGGGCCGGGAGTTCCGAACGAAGTGCTGTCGAAGATCTTCGATCCTTATTTCTCGACAAAATCGACCGGCACCGGACTCGGCCTTGCCATTGCACGGAAGGCCGTCGAAGAACATGGCGGAGCTATCCGAGCGGAGAATGTGAACCCCGGTTTGCGCGTTGTGATCGAGCTGCCAATTCGCTGAAACATGAGAAAAGTCATCATCGTCCTGTCGCTTTTTGCCCTCGCGCTCGGCTCGCCCGTCGCGGTGACGAACGGTGCCGTGGAAGAGACGAAAACCACGCTGCGGCAGCACGTCCTCAAGCTCATCAATGCCGACCGGGCGCTGTACAACCTGCCCCCGGTCGAGCTCGACGTCGAGGCCTCGACCATCGGCGACGAGTACTGCCGCACGCAGATCCGCAATCGCACCACGGGGCACTTCACTCTCGACGGGATGCCGCCGTACATGCGCTACTCGCTGGCCGGCGGGAACCACGGCGTGAGCGAAAACGCCGCGGCCTGGTCGGCGAACTACAGATTCAGCGATCGCGCCCTGTACGAAATGGCCCGGCGTTCTCAGGACGCGATGATGGCCGAGGCGCCGCCGCATGATGGGCACAAGCGGACGATTCTCGATCCGCATGCGACGCACGTCGGGATCGGGCTGGCGTGGGACCGCGGCGAGTTCCGTCTCGTCCACGAATTCGTCCGCCGCTACGTCGACTGGACCCGTCCGCTGCCGCGCGAAGCATCGACCAACGAACGGGTCACCGGCTCGGGCCGCGTTCTTTCCGGCACGCGCATCGAGGCCGTGACGGTCCATCACGAAAACACGCCCGAGACCATGCCGGCCCACGTGGCCAGCGCTATCGATTCGTACTCGTTGCCCGACAAGCGCCGCGAATACCATCCTGGCCGCCGCGGCGACGTGAAGCTCGGACAGGACGGACGGTTCACGTTCAGCGTGCCGTTCACCGAAGGGCCGGGGATTTACACGGTGGTGGTGTGGGTGAGCAAGGACGGCGTCAAGCAGCCCATCGCGGCGAGCAACGTCTCCATCCGAGTGGAAGGCGCATTGCAGACGTACACGCGCGCCAGCACCGCTGGCCGCTGACGAAGCAGTGCAACAACACGACGCTCCCTACGACGCGGTCATCATCGGCGGAGGCCCCGCCGGCCTCACCTGCGCGATCTTCCTCGGCCGCTATCGCCGTCGCGTCCTGGTCATCGACGCCGGCCGTCCCCGCAACTACGCCACGGAAGCGATTCACGGTTTCCTCGGCCATCACTCGATCAAGCCAGCGGAGCTACTCACGCGCGGTCGCGCCGAAGCGGAAGTGTCGGGCGTCGAGTTCCGCGACGCCGGCGTGACGAAGATCGAGCGCGTCGGCGATGTCTTCGAAGTCTCCGCCGGAGAAACGGTTCGCGCGCGGCGGATCGTCCTCGCGTACGGGGTGCGGGACACACTGCCGGACATCCCCGAGATCGAGAGCTACTACGGCAAGACCGTCCATCACTGCCCCGACTGCGACGGATACGAGTCCCGCGATCAGCGCATCGGCGTGATCGGCTGGGGCAAAGCAGCGGTCGGACTCGCATTGAAAATGCTGCAGTGGACCGACGACGTCGTCGTGTTCACGCACGGACACGATCGCGAATGGGATGACGAAGAGCACAGCAAGCTGCTCGCGGAAACGATCGACGTGAAGGACGAGAAGGTCGTTGCGCTCGAAGGTAAGGACGGGAAGGTGTCCGCCGCCGTCCTCGCCACCGGCGAGCGCGTTCCGGTCGAGCGCCTCTTCTTCAACATCAACGTCGAGCGTTCCTGCACGTTTGCCGAGGAGCTGGGGTGCGAGGTCGATCCCGAGACGCCCAACGTGAAGGTGAACGAGCACCGCGAGACGACGGTCGAGGGTGTGTGGGCGATCGGCGATCTGACCGAAGGCGCTCAACTCGCGATCACGGCCGCGGCCGATGGTGCGGTGGCGGCGATCGCGATCAACAAGTCGCTGCTGCCGCCGTCACGGCAAGTGTGACCCGACGGTATACACGGCAAAGACTCGATACGGACCCGGCTCCGAGTGCTCGAAGCGGCCCGACTCGAGCAACTCGATCGCTTCCTGTTCCGAAGCGAGCAGGCAATGCTCGTTCACGCGAATCTCAGACGCCAGGGAGTTGCATGACAGCGGCGAGCACTCCGCCGTGGTGCCCGTGTAGAAGGTAACCACGTCGAACCCTTGCAGGTGCTTCTTCGGAGGCTCGACGACGGACGTCGGAAAAGCGGAGTCCGGTGCAATCGCCTCCCACGTCCTCGAGTCGGTGAGTTGCTTCTCCGACACTTCGTAATAAAACAGCGTCGTTCCGTCGAGATCGATCGAATGCTCGATCGCCAGTTGCTTGATGACCTCCGGCGAATCGAAAAACCAATAGCCGTTGTGCTTCCAGTAGTCGATGAACTCCGCGAAGTTCGGCGACATGCAGGCACCGACCGAGTAGATATCGGCGACATCGGCAACGAGCCATTCCGGCCGCGCCGCGACACGCTTCGCCATGTAACCGACTGGAATCATGAACCAGGACCTCGGCCGGCTACGTCACGATCCACAACGCCTGCTGCCGCGCGGACGCTTGCTTCGCCGACAACATCAACTGGATGTAGGTCTGCACGTCGAGGTCGGCGTTGGGATCGTCCTGCTCGAGGTAGTGCGCGTTGAGCTGCATCAGCTCCACGTCGTCGATCGGCAGCGACGCCGCGGTCGCGAACCGCCGCAGTTCGTCGATGAGCTGTTCCAGGCTTCCCACCTGCAGCGGGTCGGCGGCGTTCGCGATCGCAATGTGCTCGACGTGCGGAACGGCCGCGGGGATGTACACGGCCTGGTACGCGTCCACGGTGGTCAACTGCGGCGCGACGTCGAGTGTGCGCAACACGCGCTGCTGCAGCAGACGCCAGCCGCTCGCATCGAGCGGATCGGACTCGTAGCGCTCGTCCGCGTCCGCGGACACTTCCGGGAAACGCGCGCGCAGTTCCTCATCGACGGCCTGCGCCAGGCCCTGCGGAAACACGTCCGCCGCCGATCCAACGATGAATGTGAGTGACACCCGGGCGGAGATTCTAGCGCGTGTACATGTCGATTACCCGCTGAATGGCCCGATTGCACACGTCGCAGAACCCGACCTCGTCCCGCGTGAACATGATGCAGTCGACCTCCGGCCGGTACAGACCCGTGTACTCGTAGCTCGCCCCCTCGAACGCGCCGACATGGCCGAAGTACTTCTGCGAGGCCAGAAACTTCGTCGACCACTCCAGCTCTTTGTGGAAGAACGCGTCCATCTGCGATTCAGGGACGTTCGCCGCCCGCAGCTTCGCGCGCTCCTTCTGGTACTCGCGCGCGTGCTCGTCGTAGGTCTTCTTGTCCCACGGCGTCGGCAGCGGCGTGCCGGGTGTGACCATCTCCATCCACTTCGGACGCTCGCCGTTGGCGGTGATGTTCGGCTCCCACGGCTCGGGATGATGGGCGGCGCCGGTCTCGTATGCGACGGGCGAGGTGTAGTACTCATCGCCGAGGCCGGCGAAGTGGTGGCCGAATTCATGGACGAAGACGTATTCGGCGAATCCCGTGTCGACGGCGGTCGTGGCCTGGTCGCCGTAGATCCCGCCGCCGCCGTACTGCGCTTCGTTCACGAGGATCTCGATGAAGTCGTAGGGCGCTGAGGCCGCGGCGTTGCGCAGCGCGCGGTTGTCGAGCGTGAGGATGTACCGCTCGGAATCGAAGATGTTGTACTGCACGCCGGTGACGGTGCGGCGGTTGTCGCCGGTGCGCGGACGATGCACGCCGCTCTTTCCCACCGCCGGCAACTCGAGGACGCGCACGTTGAAATCCGACTTGCGCGATTTGAACGGCTCGGTCGCGAACAGCTTTCCGGCCAATCGCTCCACATCCTTCTTCAGCTTCGGCATCTGCACCGGCGAATACCCCTCGGCGATGAGCAGCAGATCCACCTTCTGCGATGCCGGACCGCTTTCGAGATACGACCAGACCTTGCCGGCCGGCGCGGCGTCGGCGGGATTCACGAAGCGCGAGGCCGGATCGATGATCGTCGACCACACCTGCTGGAAGGCCTGATTCGTGTCGCGCTTCTTGAGCACTACCTGCACGGGCTTCTTCGGCCAGGGGAAGCGCAGCGATTCGTGGAACGTCGCGGCGCGCTCTTTCGCTTCGCCCGTGGTCTCGAACTCCCCGTACACCGACGCGAAGCCGCGCGAGTAGATGACCTGGTTCGTGTCGCGATCGACGACTTCGAAGTAGTACTTGCCGAGGTTCGAGGTGTCGATGAGACGGGTGCGGCTGCCGGGCCAGGGGCCGTCGGAGACCACGCTGTCGAGAGCCACGATCTCATCGCCCTTCGGCGTGGAGGTGTGGAAGTAGTCGACGCGCATGGTCTTGTCGAGGAACTGCTCGTCGAAAGGTGCGGCCGTCGCGGCCAGGGCCAGAAACGTTAGGAGAAGCGTGACGAAAGTGCGCATGGAGGCGGATGTTATCGTGCCTCGATATGCGTCGTCTCGTGGCGCTGTTCCTCGTCCTCGCGGTTCCGATCTCCGCGCAACTCCGCGAGACGATGACCGTCGCCCGCATCCTTCTGGACGTGCGGGTCACCGACATCGACGGCGAAGCGATGATCGGCCTCGAGGCGCAGGACTTCGAAGTGCGCATCGACGGGCAGAAGGCGGAGGTGCTTTCCGCGACGTGGATCGACGACACAGTCGCCTACTCCGCGGAACCACCGGACAACCCGGCAACCGGACAACCCGAGAACCGCCTCACGACGATCGCCCCCGCCGGCCGCCTCTTCATCTTCTTCATCCAGACCGATTTCAGCCGCGAGACCGAGCGCGTTCGCGGGCAGATGCACTTCCTGCTGTACGCGGAGAAGACGCTGGAGATGCTCGAGCCCGAGGACCGCGTGGCGGTGTTCTCGTTCGACTCGCATCTCAAGTTCCGCCTCGACTTCACCAGCGACAAGGAAAAGATCCTCGCGGCGATGAAGGAGTCGCTCTTCGTGAACATCCCCGGACCGCTGCCGGTCGTGCACTCGCCGTCGCTCGCATCGCGGCTCGATCGCGACGAGATGAAGCGCGCCGCGGATTCGGAGACGGCGCTGCTGCTGATCGGCAACGCTTTGCGGCCGATACCGGGCCCGAAGTCGCTGCTGCTCATGGGCTGGGGCCTCGGCGAACTGACGGCCAGCGGCGTGCGCATGAAGCCGCGCTACAAGTTCGCGCGCAACGCACTCGAGGCCGCGCGGGTCACGATCTTTGCCCTCGACACGACCAACGCGGACTATCACAGCCTCGAGGTAGGACTCGGAAAAGCGGCGGAAGACACGGGCGGCTTCTACGCGAAGACACATCTCTTCGCCGATCAGGCCATCACCCGATTGCGGCGAACGCTCGCGGGTCACTACGAGCTCGAATTGCGGCGACCCGATTCGCTGAAGACGGGAACGCATCGCGTGGAGGTGCGGGTGAAGATTCGCGGCGCGCACGTGCTTGCACCGGCCACCTGGATGGATCGTTGATTGCACAACTTTCGGTCAGGAGGTCGTGATGGCAAGCAGATACGGGAAGAAGGCCGGGGAAAAAGTCGAGAAGGCGATGCACGAGCGCAAACGCGGCACGTTGAAGAGCGGGTCGGGTAAGAAGGTGACCTCGAAGAAGCAAGCCATCGCCATCGGTCTGTCGGAAGCGCGCGAAGCGGGCGGCAAGGTTCCGTCGAAGAAGTCCTCGTCGAAGAAATCGTCCGCGAAAAAGTCGTCTTCGAAGAAGTCTTCCTCGAAGAAGAGCAGCTCGCGCAAGTCGTCGAAGAAGAAGTAGCGGGCTACTCCAGATCGATGCCCCGCCCATGCTCGACGGCGAGCACCGGCGGGTTGCCCTTCTCCGCCAGGGCCGCGCGCAGATCGTTCACCGGCTCGGCTTCTCCGTCATCGCCGAGCCGGAACGTTCCGTAGTGCATGGCGATGCTCGTACGCGCCCGCACCGAGAAATGCGCGTCCACCGCTTCGGCCGGCGAGATGTGCGCGGACTTCATGAACCACCGCGGGAGATACGCGCCGATGGGCAGCAGGGCCACGCGAATCTCGCCGAAGCGCTCGCCGATCTCCGCGAAGTGCTTGCCCCATCCCGTGTCCCCCGCGAAATACACGTGACCCGATGGACCGCTGATCACGAATCCACCCCACAGCGTTGCGTTGCGATCGTGAAGTCCTCGCGCGCAGAAGTGCTGCGCCGGAACCTGCGTGACTTTCACCCGATCGGTGATCGCGGCTTCCTGCCACCAGTCGAGATCGCGCGCGTTGTCGATCCCGTGACGCGCCATGATCGAGGAGTTGCCGAGCGGTGTGAGGATCCGCGGCGCGCGCAACCGCTTCAGCGTCGGGAGATCGAGATGGTCGTAGTGGTTGTGGCTGACCAGGACCGCGTCGATGGGCGACAGCTCTTCGAACCGGATCCCCGGCACCCGATGGCGTTTCGGTCCGGCGAAGGAGACCGGCGAACAGCGCTCGCTCCAGATCGGATCGGTGAGCAGATTCACGCCGTCCATCTGCACGAGCATCGTGGCGTGGTTCACCCAGGTCACGCGAACGCGCCCGTCGTCGACCCTGGTCAGCGGCGCCGGCCCCGGCTCGGCGTCGATCCATTTCGGCCACGGCCCAGGCTTCTTGGTCATCTGCCACTTGAGGAACGACCCCTCGGTCTGCCAGCCGGACTGGTGGTTGTGAAACCGCCTGCCGTCGAAGTGATCCGAGACCGGGCCGCGATAGGGCATGGGCCGCCGATTCTGCCATTGACGCCCGCACCCCGCTTCGCTATGTTGACCGCCCCTCGGCGGAAATAGAGGCCGAGGACGGCTCGTTGACAGAAGTTCTGATGTAGCCGCTTAGCTCAGTTGGTAGAGCATCACCTTCACACGGTGGGGGTCAACGGTTCGAGTCCGTTAGCGGCTACCAAAACGAACATCCCTGAACGCCGCCCGCGAGGGCGGCGTTCGTTTTTCCGAGCATCCTTTTCGTAAAGATGTCGCGGTCCATCCAACCCACATCAACGAATCCGCTACGCGATGTGGAGCGGCACGGTTCTGATATCTTGACAGCAGGGGGCTACGCGTGGCGCCGCGGATCGAAGCGATCATTAATTCCGAGCTTCTGGTGTGGGCGAGGGACTCAGCGAGTCTTTCGGTGGAGGCCGCCGCCAAGAAGGCGCACGTGAAGCCCGAGTTGCTTGCGGAGTGGGAGAGCGGCGCGGCGCGGCCGACGATCAGTCAACTTCGACTCCTTGCAGAGGCCTACAAGCGACCGCTCGCCGTTTTCTACCTTCCGAAGCCTCCAAAGTCGTTTGATGCACTGCGCGATTTCCGGAGAATGAGCGGGACCACAGCGAAAGGTTCACCGGCGCTGGCGTACGAAATTCGGCGAGCGCATGAGCGTCGGGAAATCGCCCTCGACCTCTTCGACGAGTTGGGCGAAAGCGCTTCGGCTGCCAAACTTGCTGCTCGAATAACTGATGCGCCGGAGAAGGTCGCCACCGAGCTTCGCGCGATGCTAGAAGTAACGCTCGAGCGGCAGAGGCAATGGAACAGCGAATACACCGCATTCGGGTACTGGCGCGATGCGATCGAGGACAGCGGAATCCTGGTATTTCAAACGTCGGGAGTTCTCGTGAGCGAGGCGCGGGGGTTCTCCATCTCGGTCCAACCACTGCCCGTCATCGCGATGAACGGCAAGGATTCGTATGCTGGACGCATCTTCACGATGATGCACGAGCTGGCGCATCTTGCTCTACGCCAAGGCGGCATCTGCGATCTCGACGAGCATGGGTTGGAAGTCTTCTGCAACGCCGTTGCGGGGGCGTTGCTCGTTCCCGGCGAGGCACTCCTTGCTGATTCAGAGATCAGAAACGCGCAAAGACCCAGTACCTGGTCAGAAGAGACAATCCAGCGGTTGTCAAAACAGTTTCGTGTCAGCCGGGAGGTCATCGTTCGGCGTCTTCTCACGATTGGAAAGACGACGTCATCGTTCTACGAGCTGAAGAGACGCGAATATGCCGCAGAGCTCGCGAGACGACCACCAACCAAGGGAGGACCACCACCACCCGCACTAGCGGTAGCACGCGCAGGTAAGTTGTTTACGGGTGTCGTCGTGCGCTCTTACAGTGAAGGTCGCATCACCTCGGCCGACGCGTCCGATTTCCTCAGCCTGAAACTGCGACACCTGCCTGAAGTGATGAAGGCGCTCCGGGTAGGACTCACTGCTTGAAGTACAGCTTGGATACCAGCGGTATACTCGACGGCTGGCGGCACTATCCGCCGGATATCTTTCCGCCGGTGTGGCAGCGGTTCGACGAATTGATCACCTCCGGTACCGCCCGAGCAAGCGACGAAGTATTGAGGGAGTTGAAAAAGAAAGAAGGCGACGAGACGTACGCGTGGTGCGCCGCTCGACCTGCATTGTTTCTGCCGCTCGACGGGAAGATCCAAAAAGCGGTGGCCGAGATCCTTGCGGCACATCCCAAACTGGTTGAGTCAGGCGGGAAGCGGAGCGCCGCCGACCCATTCGTCATCGCGGTCGCCCGGGTGCACAAGTGCGCTGTCGTGACTGGCGAAAGTGCATCGGGCAAGATCAACAAACCTCGCATTCCAGACGTATGTGAGGCGCTCGGCATCGAAGTTCTGTCACTCCTCGGCGTCTTCCGGCGCGAAGGTTGGACGTTCGCGTAAAAGTCGAGGAGGAGTAGACGACCCGACCGCGCGCTTACTGGTTTCTTCACACGGTGGGGTCAACGGTTCGAGTCCGTTAGCGGCTACCAAAACGAACATCCCTGAACGCCGCCCGCGAGGGCGGCGTTTGTGTTTTCGATTCACGTCGCCCCGAGTTTCCGCAGATCGCGCGCAATACCGCGCAGACCGAGCCGTTCCGCCTCGGGCAGCAGTTCGGCAATCACCTTCTCCATCTCGCGGCGATCGCCGAGTCCGTGGAGTGCCTTGGCCAGGTCGACCTGTTCCAGGATCACCACGCGAGGCGGCTCCGACTTCATCGCCAGGCGCACCGTTTCGCGGCGGAGCTCCACCGCGCGCCGCCAGTCGCCGAGCTCCGCGGCGACACGCGCCTCGGCGACGAGGTACCAGAAGCGCGTGGAGTCGTCCGTGGCCGCCTTGCGCAGAGTCGCGAGCCGTCGTCGCGCCGAGGCGGCGTCTCCGCGACGTGCGTCGTACCAGGACAGCACTCCACCGTCCATCGCGGCTGCCTTGCGCAGGTCGCCGACCGCCGTGAGCGCCTCGATCGCTTCGCGCGCGCGCGCCGCAGCCGCGTCGGGACGGTCGGCGGCGAGCTCGAGCCAGGCCAGATCCGCGAGAAAGCCGCCCCGGTGATGCGCCATCCGAGCGCCGCGCGCCTTCTCCACCGCCGATGTGTAGCGTTCGCGGGCAAGGTCGAAATCCCCTCGGAATTGGGCGAGGGCGGCGCGTGCGAAATCGATCATCGCGCCGGCGAAATCACTCCCCACCCGCGGCGCCAGCGCCTCCGCCTCGTTGAGGTAGGCCTCGGCCCGGTCGAGATCGAGGGCCTGGATGGCAGTGATGGCGCGATTCGCGAGTGTCCACACCAGGATGTAGCGGTTGCCGGAATCGCGCAGCGCCGTCAGCGTCGGCTCGATCAGCGCGTCGTGACTCGCGTCATCCTGCGCCCAGTTGTACAGATCCATCAGTTGCGTGAGCGCGTTGCCCTCCGCCCAGCGATCGCCGATCCGGCGCGCCTCTGCCACGGCCGTCCTGGCGTGCGCGAGTCCCCGCTGGATGTCGGACCTCGCTTCGAATGTAGCGAGCACGACGTGAGCCGAGACCTGACCCCTTTCGTCGCCGGCCGCGCGAAGACCGGCCAGCGCGGCCCGGAGCATCCTGTCCGTTTCTTCTTGCGTCCCGGTCCCGAGGAGAATGGCGCCGAGCGCGAGCCGGGCCGCGGCTGCCTCGCGGGCCAACCCCAGCGCCGTGTCGCGCTCGATGAGCGATTCCAGCGCGCGCCGGGCCTGCTCCCGTTGATCGAGTCGGCTGATCGCCTCGGCGTGCAGGCGCTCGGCGCGCAGAACGAGCGGAGTCGCCGCGCGCTGCTGCGCGGTCGCCCGTGCACGCGCCGCTGCCGCGGCCGCGCGCTGATACTCGGAGAGCTGGTACGCGACCACCGCCTCCACCAGATCGATGCGAGGATCGTCTCCCGCGTTCGACTGCAATTGCCGCAGCCGCCCGAGGGCGGTGTCCGCGGCCTCGGAGCGACCCGACGCCGCGATGGTGCTCACCAGGGCGAGACCGATGTCGATGCGCTCCGGCTGGCGCGCAAACAATTCTTCGAGCTCGGCGATCGCTTTCGGCCATTCATGCTTCGCCGCGTGCGCGGCGGCGCGCATTCGCGCAACTTCATCGCGCGGCAGCCCGGCATCGCCCGGCGCGATCAGATCGCCGGCGCGCCGGGCCGCATCCGCGGCGCGCCCTACCTCGCCGAGGATGCTCTCCGCGCGTGACACGCCATCCCAGGCCACGGCCTCCTGTGGCATCCGTCCGCGCGATGCTGCGGCCGCGCGACGGAAATTGTCGCGCGCGGCCACGCCGTCGAACCGCTCCAGCTTCTGCGCGCCATCGCGGAAACCCGCGTCGTAAAAAATCGCGAGCTCGTCCGGGCGGCTCGATCTCGATGCGCGCCAGGGGATGAGCGACAACGCCACGACAGCCGCTGCAGCCGCCGCCGCGGCGAGTGCGGCGCGATGGCGGCGGAGGAATCGTCCGATCCTGTACATGCGGTTTTCACCGCGCGCCGCGACCGGCCGGCCCGCAAGGACGCGCCGCAGATCGTCCGCCAGCGCCACGGCCGACGCATATCGATCCGCGGGGTCGTAACGCAGCGCTTTGAGCACGACCGCGTCGAGATCGCCGCGAAGCGTCCTGCGCCATCGCGAGTCCTTCCCCTCGTGGACGGCCGACGGAGGCAGCGGATCATGTTCGTCCTTCGTGTCTTCGACGCGGAACGGAATCGTGTCCGCGAGGAGCTCGTACAACACGACGCCGAGCGAGTAGATGTCGGACGCCGGCGTGACGCGTCCGCCGTGCCTCTGCTCCGGGCTCGCATAAGCCGGAGTCATCGCGCGATTCAGCGTGAGCGTCTTGTCGGCATCGTCGGGCGCGACGAGCCGGGCGATGCCGAAGTCGAGCAGCTTGGGCTCGCCGCGCACGGAGACGAGGATGTTCGCCGGCTTGAGATCGCGATGAACGATCGCGTGCTCGTGTGCGTAGCGGACGGCGTCGAGCACCGACAGGAACAGCTCGATCCGCGCGCGAATCGACAGGCCGCGCGAGCGGCAGTGCTCGACGATCGACTCCCCCTCCACCAGCTCCATCGCCAGGTACGGCTGGCCGAGCGCCGTGACACCCGAGTCGTAGAGTCGCGCGATCCCCGCGTGCTCGAGGCGCGCCAGGATCTGCTGTTCCTCGCGCACGTGCGACAGCGACGTTGAGTGCACGATCGCGTCGACGACTTTCAGCGCGACCGTGCGGGTGAAGCCCGTGCGCTCCTGGTCCGCGAGATACACCGTCGCGCTGCCGCCGCGACCGATCCGGCGATGCAGGCGGTACCCCGGGACGATCGGGAGCGGCGGCCCGCTGAACCCGGTGAGGACCGGCGGACCGTCGAACATCGTCTCGCCGGCGTCAGCATGCGCGAGCAGTGCGCGCAACTCCTTCTCCAGCGTCGGATCGGTTTCCGTCGCTCGCACGATCTCCGCCTCACGCTCGCCGGCGGGCATCTCCGCGATGCGGTCGAAAAGCTCGCGCAGGCGCTCGAAGTATCCCGGCGGCCGGATCGCCAGCTCGCTCATGCGCTGCCGCCCAGTCTGTGGAGGAGCCAGGCCCGCGCGAAGGCCCAGTCACGCTTCGCTGTCCGCGGCGAGCAGCCGAGGAGCGCGGCGACTTCGTCGATGTTCAGGCCGCCGAAGAAACGGAGCTCGATGACGCGCGAAAGCCGCGGCTCCTCGACGGCGAGCAGGTCCAGCGCGCGGTCGAGATCGATGAGCTCCGCGGAATCCATCGTCGACGTTGCTCCCTCATGCAGCACATCGACGATCTGCAGCCTGGGCGAGCCGGCACCGCGCTTCTGCGCGAGGTTCGCCCGGGCGTGATCGACGAGGATGCGACGCATGATCCTTGACGCAATAGCGAAAAAATGGGCCCGATCGTGCCATGGCACGTCGCCGAGGCCGCGCAGGCGGAGGTAAACCTCGTTGGCGAGCGCGGTCGGCTGCAGGGTGTGGCCGGGCGGCTCGGACCGGAGATGCTTCGCCGCGATCGCGCGAAGCTCGGTGTAGACCATCGGCAGGAGCCGTTCGAGCGCACCGTCGTCGCCCTGCTCCCAGGCGCGGAGAACCTCGGTGATGGGAAGCTCCGGAACCATCCGGACCTATTTGACGCGATTCCGGATCTAATGCCAATCGGCTTGTTCGGTGCTACTCCGTCGTCGGAATCCCCATCTCGAACTTGAAGTAGTTCCCGCGGTCGTATTTCTTCTTGGTCGTCACCAGTTCGCTGTATTTGTCGCGGTAGTACTCAGCGATGGGGATGTCCCGATCGGGAAAGTTGATGAACCCGCCTTCGGTGTAGCGGGCGTTGCGCATCCGATCGCGGAAGGCCGCAACGAACTGCATGCATGCCGCGCTCACCGTCTCATCCTGAGGCCTGATCCACCACGCCTGGTACTGCAGCAGGAACGGCTTGTCGCGCCACGCGAAGGAGCTCAGCGCATTGCGGTTCGCCTCGATCTGACCGCCCATGCAACGCGCACATCGCCGCAGCCTCCGTCGCCGAACAACTGCCGCGGCTTCGCGTTCCACAACTCGCTGTAGACCTTCGAGTTTTTCGCACCCGCGCCGACCCTCGCGATCCGGGTCGCCGCATCGACCTTCACGTGATCGATGTTCGACAGATCGATGACGCATACGCCCGTACCGGAGCACATCCCCTCGTGATGATGCCCGCCCGACCGGAGTTCCTTTAGGTTGACGTTTCCCTATGTCGGGCATTCCGCGAGGGTGGCGGGCACCGCGACGGGACGACCGCCGCCCACGACTCGTCCGATGGGACGGCTAGCCCCGCAACTTGACCGCCGACACTGCCACCAGCGCCGCGGCGAGCAGGGAGAGCATCCACACCGACAACGTCGGAACCGCCGGGGCACTGGCCGGAGGCCCGATCACCGTGAGCGTGGCGGAAGCCGGACCACCGTTGGGAGTTCCGGTCGCCGTGACTTGCGAGGTGGTGTTGAGATGCACGCCGAGCGCGATGCCCTGAACGAGCACGATGATGGTGCAGGACTGCCCCGCTGCCAGAACACTCGACGTGCTCGAGAACGTCTCGGTGCCGGGGCTGATGGTGAACATCCCGCCGCCGGTGGCCGGCGTGCTGCACGTCCCGCCGATCTGCGTAATCAGATTGACGCCCGCCGGCATCGTGTCGCTGAACTGAACGTTGGTAATCGGAAAGGCGTTCGGATTCGTGACGGTGATGGTCGCATCCGAATTGTCGTTGAGCATGACGATCGCCGGATCAAAGCTCTTGGTGATCGTCGGAGCGAGCGCCTGCGCGGATGCGTTCAGGGCCAACAACATCGTGAAGAGCGTCGCAACCAGCAATCGTTTCATGTGGAGGCACGATATTGATCAAGCCGCCTCCATGTCAAAGTCGCTCCCGTATTCAGTGGGTCAGCTTTCTGGTCGCTGCGCCGGCCGCGGCGCCGGGAATGTCTCCAAACGCCCCTGAGTTCTTGCAACGCGCTGAGGGCCTGGGCTATCTTCCGCCTCCAGCAGCACGCAGTCCCCTAGCTCAGCTGGTTAGAGCGCTACCTTGACACGGTAGAGGTCAGCGGTTCGAGTCCGCTGGGGACTACCAAATGCCCACAACCAACGCCGCCTTCGGGCGGCGTTTTTGTTTGGCGTTTCTGGTCATGGAGTTGCAATTCATGAGTCAGGAGGTACTCATGGCTGCAAGCAAAAAAAAGAAGAGTGCGACGACGTTGCGGAACGTCGTCGGTGGAGCGGTGGGCAGTGACGCGTTGCTCGATCTCGTGGAAAAGCTGGGCCTCGTCGACATCGTCGTCGGTCGCCTGAAATCGCGTCTCGAGGAAACGGATGTCGATGAGCTGTTCGACGACCTCACCGACTACATGAAGCGCAATCCGGAAGTGCTCGTGGTGTCACTCGGCGCGCTCACCGTCGCGACCGGCCTCGTCGTTTTCCTGAACAGCCGCCGCGAGTGGGACGGCGCCGTGGAGCGCCGGGGAACGGGCAAGCGAGCTCCCGCGCGCGTCAAGCGCATCGCGTAATCCTCAAACGAACTGCGGGACTTCGGCCGCCGCCGCCGGCGGCTCGAAGTGTTCCTTCGATTCCCGCACGCGCAGCCGCGGGCCTCGCTCGATCACGGCCTGCGACACATCGATCCCCACCGATTTCCAGCCCGCCAGGACGGCTTCCTGCGGCGCGCTTCCGGCGCCGAAAAGCTCTCCGGCCGCGCGCCAGGTCGCGTCGGCGCAATGCTGGAATCGCGATCGCGGACCGAGCTCGCGCGTCAGCGCCCGATACCAGATCCGTCCCGCGGTCTCCCAGGCCTTTCCGCCGAGGAGCGTGGCCACGCGATAGAAAGCATGGTTGGGGATTCCGGAGTTGATGTGCACACCACGATCGTCCGCTGATGTCTTCACGTAGTTGCGCATGTGCGCGGGCTGCGGATCGTCGCCGAGAATCGGATCGTCGAAGGCGGTGCCCGGCGCGCTGAAGGAGCGGATGCCTTCGCCGTTCACGCGATCGGTGAGCAGCTCGCGGCCGACGATCCACTCCGTCGACGTCCCTTCCGCGTACTGCTTCACCATCAACCCGAACACGTCCGAGTAATGCTCGGCGAGCGCGCCTCCCTGTCCGCTGAAGGCGAAACCGGCCGCGAACTGCGTGACGCCATGAGTAAGCTCGTGCGCGATGACGTCGAGCGCCGAGGTGAAGCGGCGAAAGTACTTGCCGTCGCCGTCGCCGTAAATCATCTGCCGGCCGTTCCAGTGCGCGTTGTTGAAGCCTTCGCCAAAGTGAACGGTCGAGTCGAGGCGCATGCCGCGGTCGTCGATCGAGCTGCGGGCATGCACGCGGCGGAAGTAGTCGTAGGTGCGCCCCGCTCCTTCGTAAGCCTCATTCACCGCAGCATCCCGCAAAGCCCGCCCACCCTCGGACCGCACGTTCAGGCCCGGCAGATCACGGGTCATGCGCGCGTCGAACACCGTGCGCTGCTTGCGGCGTGGCGGAAGGATCAACTCACCGGCGACGAGCGCGACCGCGTGGCGTTCCGCGCGGGGCGGCGCGGACATGGCCATGGTCGCCATCGCCCGAAGGCGATCCTCCCCGTCGCCGCGCGCGGCGATGTTGCGCAGGATGTGAGGCGGCACGATGCTGCAGAGCGCGCGTCGTCGCATTACGGACCTACCTTGTCGCGGGATGGCGACAAGGTAGGTCCGATGAGCGCTGATTTCAACGGTTAGTTTTACGGCTCGATCGACACGGTGCCTGTGGCCTGCATCGTCTGCGTGCCGCAGGACGTGGCCGCGTACGCGGTGATCGTCGCCGACGTCGCTCCTTCGGCCGGGGCCGTGTAGCGCAGGGTGTACGTGAACCAGTCCGAGCTGACGTAGGAGATCTCACCGGCCGTCGCTTCCCAGTAAAGCGTCGAGTAGTTGGCGCTGTACGGATACTCGAGCGTGAAGTCGAAGCTCCCGCCCGGGGCGACGGTCGTCACGGGCAGCGTCATAACCGGCGCCGCGATCTGTCCTTCGATGCCGATGAAGAAGCCGGAGCCGTAGCCCTCGCAGCCTTCGGCGAGGCGAATCCGCGACTCCAGCACGAGCGAGCCCGGCTCCAGACCTTCGATCGTGACCGTGGTCGCGTCGGAAGCAACGATCCGGCCGGCCGTGCCGACGAGCGACCAGATCACCTGCGCCCCCGCGGGAACGTTGTACGCGGTGTATGTCTGCGTCGTGCCGGTGCAGAACGACGAGCTGCCGCCCACCTGCGTGTACGGAACGCTGTTCGTAGCCTCGACGTAGATGCTGCTGCTGATGCCCGGCGTGCCGGTCGCGTCATGGAAACTGGAGAGATAAATCCAGCCGCCCGTCGTGACGTTGTGCGTCACGCTGGCCTCGCTGGTGGTGAACGTCTCGCCGGTATCGCTCCACGTTCCCGTGAAAGGCGCGGTCCCGGTGAAGGTGGCGGTCACTACCTGCCCGCACGCGCTCGGGCTCGCGGTGAACGTCGCGGTCGGGGGCGCCGGAAGGACCTGCATCGTGCGCGTCGCTTCGAACGCCACTCCGCAATTCGTGGTGCCGAAGATGCGCACCAGCGAGTCGCCAGTGCCGTGCGTGCTCGTGTAACTGATGACGTAGTAGCCCGGCCAGGGATTGCTCTCGATGGCCATGGCGTCGCCGAATGAGTTCTCGAACTGGAGCGTGGCCGTGTTCGGATCGACCCAGACGCCGAAGGTCGTGCTCTGTCCCTGATAGACGCCGTACAGATCGAACCACGGCTGCTGCACGTATCCGCCGACATTGAGGGACTGCCACGCCGCCTTCGCGCTGCATGCGCCGGGGCCGACGAGCTGCACGCTCGCTGCGACGTAGAACTCTCCGGCCTGGATGACGATCGAGCTCGTTCCCTGACCCGAGACGATCGTGCCGCCCTGGACTTCCCAGTTCGCGGTCGCACCTTCCGGCAGGGGCGTGGTGAGGGTCGCGGTGACCGTGCTGTTCGGGCAGGCCGACGTCGTGTTGTACGCAAAGTCAGGCGCCGGCAGGGCAACGTAGTCGAAGGTCGCGGAGCCGGTCACGACGCCTGGGCCGTTCGCATCGCTGAACTGCGTGATCGTGTACGTGCCGGGGCCGTCCGGATAGAGGCTGATCCATGGATATTCGGCGTAGAAGGTCTGGCCGTTGCTCCAGGTGCCGGTGAACGGCGCGGTGCCGGTGAGGTTGGCGTAAACGTAAAAGTTTGTGCAGTCGGTGCCGTACTTGTCGACCGTCGCCGTCGCCTGCACCGGCGCACCCGCGTTGATGGTCAACGTCGTCGACGCGGTGTTCGTCAGGAAGCATTCGTTCTGCATGTTGACGCTGATCGTCGCGACGCCGGCGCCATTCGTGGAGCGGTATTCGTACGCGTAGGTGTACTCGTCGACTTCACCGATCGGGAAGATGTTGTCGCCGAGGGAACTGGTGACGCTCCAGCCGGTGGCGTAATCGTTCAGTCGGGTGACCTTCAC
The DNA here is from genome assembly GCA_963822445.1 of uncultured Acidobacteriota bacterium. Lineage (GTDB taxonomy): Bacteria > Acidobacteriota > Thermoanaerobaculia > Gp7-AA8 > Gp7-AA8 > QHVT01. The sequence goes on from CAWGHO010000002.1 coordinate 265,036, forward strand.
GACGGCCGTCCCGCCCGCATCGATCGTCGATGGCTCCACCGTCACCGAAGCCTCGGGCGTCCCCAGGGTCACGAAAAACGGGAAGGTGTACTGCGACGTGCAGCCAGCGGCGTTGGTGAAGGTTGAGGTGACGGTCGTGTTTCCGGGCTCATTGCCGTAGAACTCGAGAACCGGCGTGCCCTGACCGGAAACGATGGTGCCGTTCACGATCGACCAGGTGACCGTGACTCCATCCGGAACCGGAACGAGCAGGCGGGCGACACGAACGAGCCCGGGGCACGTGCGCGTGCCGTAGTACCAGCCGTTCACGATGTCGTCGTACGCGTATGTCGGCTCAGGCAGACCGAGGGACGTGATCACGGCGCTGCCGGTGACCTCGCCGGGGCAGGAGTTGCTGTCGGTGAAGCTGGAGATGGTGTACGTGCCTGGCGTGTTGGCGACGCGCACGAGCTGGCTGTCCATCGTGTAGAACGGCTCGCCGTCGCTCCAGTAACCGAAGAACGGCGCGGTGCCGGTGAAGTCGGCTGTGATGGTGCCCGCATCGCACGAGCTGCCGCCGCTGACCACTGCCTTGGGCGCGCAGTCCTGGACCAGGTAAGTCCAGGTCACGGTGCGCGTGCAGGTGCCGGTCGAGACATGCACCAGGACGCGGAAGAATCCGGTCGCAGGCGTCTTCACGCGCAGCCAGTCAGATCCGGTCGCGAGGATCTCCGCGTTTTCCGCCGTGAAGGTCGCGCTCTCGTGCGGCGCAAGACCCACGAGCGTGAGCAGCAGATCGAAGCCCGGCGGGAAGTACGGCGTGGCCGGATTGGTGAGGAGGTAGAGGGCGGAGATCTGGCACTGCTGAATGGCGACAGTCGCCGTCGACCGAACCTCGCACACCGCCGAGTTGCTGTCGCCGCGCGTGATGAATGCGCTGAGTCGCACGGAGCCCGACGCGCCGGCGGTGACCTGCACGGTCTCGCCTTCGGTCGACGACAGCGTTCCACCGAGAACCGACCAGCGGACCGTGTGGCCGGGGCGCAGATCGACGGAGGCGGTGAAGGTCTCGTTCGCGTTGACCGCAGGCTTGCTGACCGTGATCGGCGCCGGCTGCACGTTGCAGAGGTCGACGTCGTACGTCAGGTCGCGGCTGAACATGCCGCACTCGGTGGCGACGGTCAGGGTCATGTGCTTCCGCCCCGGCAGCTCGGGAACGTAGGTGAACGACCGCTGAGCGGGAGACAGCGTCACCGGCTGATCGAAGTCGTGGCCGGTGATCGTCTGCGACAGCACGGGTTCATCGAGGAACCAGCTGACCCGGAAGGGCGCGCCGGTGCGGCCATCCTGGAAGCCGATCCCGGAAATGGGATTGACGCAATCGGCTCCGAAGGCGGAAAGAGAACACAGCATCAGTACAGCAGCCGCTAAAACGGACAGGTGTCGGCGCAAGAAAAGCTCCTCTAAGCAGGATGGATGGACTTCTGGACGGCGCGCATGGTCGCACGCCCCTGGGGCTGAAGGGAAGAGTTATTTGAGACTACGACCGCCCCATACGCCGTGTTACAATCCGCGCCCCATGTCCCGGACGGCCACAACGACTACGCGAACGACGAGCAGCACCACGCTCGCGCCCTGTCGTTGATCGTTGTTTCCCCTAATTCGAAATGATCAAGACAGGGCTCCGGCCCTGTCTTTTGTTTTTCCGTGAGGTTTCCATGAACGTACAACTACCAGACGGATCGCTGAAGGAAGTTCCAGAGAACGCCACCGTGGCCGACGTCGCCGCGGCGATCGGCAAGCGCCTGGCCAAAGACGCCGTGGCCGGAAAAATCGACGGCAAGGTCGTCGACGTCTACGCCCCTGTTCACGACGGCGCGAAGATCGAGATCATTACCGCGAAATCCGAGCAGGGCATCGACACCATCCGCCACTCGACCGCCCACCTGATGGCCATGGCCGTCCAGGAGCTCTTCCCCGGCACGCAGGTCACCATCGGGCCGGTCATCGAGAACGGCTTCTATTACGACTTCGGAACCGATCGCCCGTTCAGCGAGGAGGACCTCCGCCGCATCGAAGAAAAGATGCAGGAGATCGTGAAACGCGACCTGCCGGTCCGCCGCGAGGAATGGAACCGCGACGAGGCCATCGCCACCTTCGAGAAGATGGGCGAGCACTACAAGGTCGAGATCATCAAAGGCATCCCCGGCGACGAGCCGCTGTCGGTCTATCGCCAGGGGGAATGGTTCGATCTCTGCCGCGGACCGCACGTCCCCTCCACCGGCCGCCTCGGCGCCTTCAAACTGACCTCGGTGGCCGGCGCGTACTGGCGCGGCGATCAGCGCAACGCCATGCTCCAGCGCATTTACGGCACGGCCTGGGGCGACAAGGAACAGCTCGAGGCGCACCTCAAGCAGGTCGAGGAAGCGAAGGCTCGCGATCACCGGAAGCTCGGCAAGGAGCTGGACCTCTTCCACTTCCATCACTTCGCGCCCGGCGCCGCGTTCTGGACCCCGAAAGGCACGACCGTCTACCAGCTGCTCTCGCAGTGGATGCGGGACCTGACCCTTTCCAGCGGCTACGTCGAGGTGAAGACCCCGCTGCTTTACAACAAGGGCCTCTGGGAGATCAGCGGCCACTGGGACAAGTACAAAGAAAACATGTTCCTGGTGGAGAACAGCGAGACCAAGGAACACGACTTCTCGCTCAAGCCGATGAACTGCCCTTCGCATCATCTCTATTACGGGATGAAGCGTCACAGCTACCGCGAGCTGCCCCTGCGCCTGCACTCCCAGGACGTGCTCCATCGCAACGAGGCCTCGGGCACCCTCAGCGGTCTGACCCGGGTCCGGCAGTTCGCCCAGGACGACGGCCACATTTACTGCGCCGAAGAGGACGTGCCTGAGGAAGTACGCCGCTTCGTGGCCTTGCTCGACCACGTCTACAGCGCAGTCGGTCTCGAGTACACGGCGAAGTTCGCGACCCGGCCGCCGGTCCGCATCGGTGACGATGCGCTCTGGGACCGCGCCGAGTCTCTCCTCCGCAGCGCCCTGGACAGCCTCGGCCGTCCGTACGAGATCAAGGAAGGGGACGGCGCGTTCTACGGCCCGAAAATCGACTTCGACGTCTCCGACAGCATCGGCCGCAAATGGCAGCTGGGAACGATCCAGCTCGACTACAACGCGCCGGCCCGCTTCGAGATGCACTTCGTCGGCGAGGACAACGCCATGCACCGGCCGGTCGTGCTGCACCGGGCGATTTACGGCTCGTTCGAGCGCTTCATCGCCATCCTCATCGAGCACTTCGGCGGCGCTTTCCCGTTCTGGCTTGCACCGGTGCAGGTCGCCGTTCTGCCGCTTTCGGAGAAGTTCGTCGACTACGCGGACACCGTCGAGAAGCAGCTCCTCGATGCCGGTCTCCGCGTCGAGACCGATCGCTCGAGCGACAAGCTGGGAGCCAAGATCAGGAACGCCCAGCTCCAGAAGGTCCCCTTCATGCTGGTCCTGGGAGAGAAGGAAGCCTCGACCGGCACCGTCAACCTGCGCAAGCGGACGGGGGAACAGGCCTCGATGACGATGGAAGAATTGCTGAGCACCGCCCGCGGTTTGGTGTCCGAACGTGCGTTGACTTTATGACGCCTTTATCCGTAGATTTGCCCACTTCACACAACTCAGGAGGACATTCGTATTTTTCCACCACGCGGTAAACCCAGATTCGCCCCCCGTCCCGCCGAGCCCGAAAACCGTATCAACGACATGATCCGTGTCGCCGAGGTTCGCCTCATCGACTCGGAGGGGAAGCAGGTCGGCGTCGTGCCGATCCAGCAGGCCCAGGAGATGGCTCGGGAAAAGGACTTGGATCTCGTCGAGATCTCGCCGACCGCGAACCCGCCGGTCTGCAAGATCATGGACTACGGAAAGTTCATGTTCCAGCAGAAGAAGAAGCAGAGCGAAGCGAAGAAGAAGCAGAAGATCATCGTCGTGAAAGAGGTGCAGTTCCGCCCTCGGATCGACGAGCACGACTTCGACTTCAAGAAAAACCACGTCATCCGATTCCTCGAGCATGGGGACAAGGTGAAATGCATCGTCCGGTTCCGCGGACGCGAGATGACCCACATGGAGCTCGGCAAGGCCGTCCTGGACCGCCTGCTGATCGAAGTGAAGGAGCACGGGTCGTCGGAAAGCCCGAACCCGGACCTGCAGGGCAACCGGATGTCCGTGGTCATTGCCCCGAATAAGTAGGCGGTAGGCAGTAGGCGGTAGGCGGGGGAACGGGCCAACAACAGAATCGCCGGTTCCCCTGCCTACCGCCTACCGCGAGGGCGCAACGCGCCCGTACCGCCTACTGGAATCAAATGAAGCCGCAACCCGTTACCGCCCAAGCTTTAAGGGGAAATCTATGCCGAAAATGAAGACCCATCGTGGTGCCGCGAAACGGTTCAAGAAGACCGGGACCGGCAAATTGCAGCGCAACCACGCCTTCCACTCGCACATCCTGACCAAGAAGTCGCCCGGCCGTAAAGCCAAGCTGGCCGGCGAGGTCGAGGTCAGCCCCGCGAATGCGAAGACCGTGAAGCGGATGCTGCCCTACAAGTAGCCTGATCAGGCTACGCAACGGAGCGAGTCCGGGTAATCACCACTCCTGACCCGGCCGCTCGAAAGAAAGGAAACTGGGAGACCATGCCGAGAGTCAAACGAGGTCCAAAAAGAAAGAACCGCCGCGCAAAGATCCTGAAGCTCGCCTCGGGCTTCTACGGGATGAAGTCGCGCGGACACCGCATCGCGAAGCAGGCCGTCGACAAGGCCCTGAACTCCGCGTTTGCCGGCCGCAAAGATCGCAAGGGTGATTTCCGCACGCTCTGGATCGCCCGCATCAACGCCGCCGCCCGCCTGAACGGAATGTCCTACTCCCAGTTCATGGCCGGGATGAAAGCCGCCGGAAACACGATGGACCGCAAGATCCTCGCGGACATCGCCGTGCGCGACGCTGCCGCCTTCACCGCGCTCGTCGAGAGCGCCAAGGCCGGCCTGGCCAAGTCGCAGAAGTCCGCGTAACCACGTGTAGTGTGGGCCTCCGGCCTACCTTTTGGTCCCCCGCCCGAAGGTAGGCCAGAGGCCCACACTACACGGGCGGACGTTCGACTCGCCCCGTTCGCGGATCCCACCAGACGATTTTCCCCTCGCGATCGATCCCCGCCAGCCGCGGTGCGTCGTAGCGGATCAGGCGCGGGTCGGTTCCCCATCCCCAGTCGGCGCTCTTCACGAAGGGAACGGTCTGCACGATCTCGCCGCGATCGGCGTCGACGATGAACTGGATGCGATCGGCGCCGGTGTGGCTCCAGCCCATCTGCTTCGTGCCGCGCACGAGGATCCGTCCGTCCGGCAGCTCGCCGGCGATCGACGCGATTTCCACCGGCAGGACGACCTCGCGTCCGCCGTAAATGCGTAATCGCGACCGCTTCCCTTCGCGCACCGTCTCCACCACCCGCCCGTCGCTGAGCACGGCAGTGTTGATCGTCTCGCGCTTCGGGAAACCGATCGGTGAGGTCGCCGTGCGGCCGTCGATGAGACGGCGCTCGCGTCGCAGGAAGATGCGCGATCCGTCATTCGACGCGGTCAACAGCGCACTCACGGGAAGCATCGTCTCGCCGGTCTTCACGACCTTCTTCAGCGCCACGTCGATCTCGAAGATCCGCAGCGGTCCGCCCTCGTTCCGGTAGGTCAGCTCGATCACCCGGAGAACGTCCTTCGAGGTGAAGAACATCAGGTGCCGGAGCCTGCGATCGAATCCGCCGGCCGAGGCCAGGATCTTTCTCGTGGAGACGTCGTAAACCGTGACGAGCGGGCCCTGACCGATGGCCACTCGCGATCCATCATCGGCCAGGCACATCGCCGAAAACGCACTGACGCGGATGCCGGTCGCGCCGCGATTGGTGTGCAGCTCGGACTCCTTCATCCAGATCCCGACCGGCTCGAACCACGCCGCTGCCCGCCCGTCGCGGGAGAACTGCATCTCCGACCAGGGCACCATCCCGATGCGCTTCCAGCCGCCTTTCCCGTCGATCAGGAACGACGCGCGGTAGTCGCCCCGCGCTTTCGTGCTGCCGCTGGCGAGGAGCCACTCCGCACCGGGTGACTGCCGCAGCTGCGCGATCTTCGACAGATCGGCCGGCGTCGGGTGGACGACCCAGATCACATATCCAGCGACAACCGCGACGACCGCGAAAATCGACGGCCAGAGGAATCGAGACAGCGCGGCGTGGCTGCGGCGGATGTCGGTGCGGCCGTTCGCGAGCTGCCAGATCGGCGCGACGGCAAGGATGAGCAGAATCGCGACGCCGATGCCGGCGCCGAGAAACACCGTCAGCTCCAGCGCCGCCCCCGTCAGCAGCGGACGCGCGAGCGCCACGAGCGACGCGACGAGAATCGTGGCCATCACGAAATCGACGGCGATCAAAACCGATCGCGAGCGGATGATGCTGGCCAGGATGTGGACGAGGAAGAACAACACGATCACCGCCCCCGCGGTCATCGCCACGATCTCCCGCGCCGTCAGAAGCCACAGCGCCGGCCAGGCCTTGCCGATGGCTAATGCCGAGGGAATGGCGATGATCGCGAAGCAGGCGAAGCTGGAGAGGATCGAGGCCGTGGCCTTGCCGATCCACAGCGACGCCGGCGAGATGGGACGGGAGAAGTAGAACGACAGGCGTCGCTCGGCCATGTCCCGCATGACCGTCGATCCGCCGAATGCCGCCGCCGATCCGAGGGCCATGGCCATCGCCAGGAAGCCGCTCACCGCACCGATGACGTCCGTGCGATCGTTCCGCGCGCCGGGCAGCAGCGTCGCCAGGAAGGGCAGCACTGCCAGCGCCGCGCAGACAGCGAAGAGACGCGACCGCTCGCGCAACTCACGCAAGGCGATGGTCACCGCGGTCATCGTCCTTCTCCAGTCAGCGCGATGAAGATCTCCTCGAGCGACATCGCCGAAACCTGGGCATCAACCGGCGTCCGCCCGTCCTCGTAATTCGTGATCACCGCCTCGGTCCCGCTCCCCCACTGCCGCACACCCGTCGTTTCCAGGCCGGCCAGTGCTTCGGGCTTGCCGGCGAAGCGGATGCGGCGGAACCGCGCCTTCACGGCTTCCATGTCTTCGTCGAGGACGAGCTTCCCGCCGCGCAGCACGCCGATGCGATCGGCGATCGATTCGACGGCGTCGAGATCGTGGGTCGTGATCAGCACAGTGATGCCGTGGTCGGCCATGTCCGCGATGACTTCCTCGAACAGCGACTTGCGGGCGACGACGTCGAGGCCGAGGGTCGGGTCGTCGAGGATCAGCAGCTTCGGTGAGCCGGCCAGGGCCAGGGCCAGCATCACCTGCTTGCGCTGCCCTTTCGAAAGCTCGCCGAAGCGGCTTTTCGGGTCGATGGCGAACCGCTCCAGCCGCGCGTCGAATGACGGCTGCCGCCATTGCGAATAGAGTCGCGCTGAGAACGATGCGAGATCGCGGACACGCATCTCCGGCGGCGCATCCGGCTCTTCGCCGACGATGCCAACGCGATCCATCAGCTTCGCCCGTCGCGTCCAGACGTCCTCGCCGAAGAGCTCCACGCGGCCACGGTTTGGGCGGAGATGGCCGAGGAGACAGCGCACCAGCGAGGACTTGCCGGCGCCGTTGCGGCCGAGGAGCGCGTAGACCGACCCGGTGGGAACGGCGAGCGTCACGTCATCGACCGCGGTCTTCTTTCCGAAGCGGACGGTGATGCCGTTCGCCTGAATGACGGTCATGCCTTCCTCCGCGTCTCGCGAAGAAGGCGCTGGAAGCTGTGCTCCAGCTCCGTGGAGGCTTCTCCGAGCTCCGCGCCGACCGAGAGTGCCGTGCCGGCGTAGCGCGTGGCCGCATCGCGCAAGGTCTCGTTGCGCTCCGATTTCTTGAGCTGCGCCGGCTCTGCCGCGACGAACGTGCCCTCCCCTCGCCGCACCGCGAAAACACCGGCGTCGGTCAGCCGCTGGTAGGCGCGGGCCACTGTGTTCGGATTGACGCGCAGGTCGCGCGCGAGGTCGCGCACGGAGGGGACGGAGTCGCCCGGCGAGAGCGTGCCGAGGGAGATCATCCGGCGCATCCCTTCCTCGATCTGCCGCCAGATCGGGGCCGCGTCGGACGGGTTGATGTCGAACACGGAGCGCAGTGTACTACAGGCTTAGTACACCGGCCCGGTGAACTTACTTGCAACCGACCGTCTTGATCGCGTCGGAGCCGTTGACTGCCTGATCGCTCGTGGTCTCGCCGGTCAGCGAAACGCTGGTCGCGCCGCAGAGGATCGCGGCGGTGGGCGCGTCGAAGTGCAGGAGCAGATCGTCGTCGCCGTCGCTGTCGACGTCGCTGACATGGCCTGTGCCGTGACTTTCGGAGGCATTGCCCGGCCCGAAGCGAACCGTCGCCACATCGACCGTCGTCGCGTCGAATGACGGCGTGGTGTAGATGACCACCGGGATGACGCCGCGCGCGCGAGGGTTGATCGAGGGCGGGATGACGTTGATCGAAACGGTGATCACCGCCGGCGGAGCCGCGGACGGCTCGAAGGCCAGGCCCTGGAAGAACTGGAAGGCGCTGCCGGAGATCGTCGGGGAGCTCACGAGCGCGCCGGTCGCGGTATCGACGGTGTAGATGCGCGAGTCCGGATCGCCCGAAGGCGTGGCCACGAAGTAGAAGCGGTTGCCGGCGCCGTCGAGCGCGGTCACGCCGCTGGCGATGCCGAGCGAAGGGCCGATGCTCGGGCTGATCACGGTCGCGGTGCCGGTCGCCGGATCGAGCGCGACGACCTGCTTCCCGCCGTCGGCGAGCGGCGTCCGCAATGCGTACAGGATGTTGTCCGCTTCGTCGTATTCGAGGCCGGTGATCGACGCGGAAGGGTCGACGACCGGCGAGGAAAGGATCGCGCCGGTGACTGTGCTCAGGGTGTAAAGCCGCTGATCGGTCTCGGAGCTGGCGGTTCCGGCGAAGAAGAAGCGATTGCCCGCGGAGTCGAGTGTCGTGACGCCGGAAGGCATACCGATGGCGACGGACGTCGGGCCGATCGCGGTGGCCGTCCCCGTAGCGATGTTGTACTGCACGACCTGTTTGCCCGCCGATGCCGCCGGCGTGCGAAGGCCGTACAGCACGTCTTCGCTCTCGTCGTATTCGAGACCCTGCACGCTCGTCGAGGCTTCGATGACCGGCTGGCTGAGCACGGCGCCGCTGTTCGTGTCGACGGTGTACAGCCGGGGGGTCGTCTCCGCGCCGGGCGTGCCAGCGAAGAAGAAGCGGTTGCCGTCGCGATCGAGGGCGACGACGCCCGACGGCGTTCCATTCGGCGGATCGATCGAGGCGCTGATCGTGGAGATGGCCGCGGTGGAAGGATCGATGGTGACGAGCTGCCGGCCGCCATCACCGGGGTTGCGCAGGCCGAACAGGGTGGAAAAGAGCAGCATGCAGGCGAGTCGCATGCTGCGATTGTAGGCTGTGTCGTGTGGTGCAGGCCTCAGGCCTGCCTTTGAGACGCAAGGCAGGCCTGAGGCCTGCACCACACCGGAACTACGTCGTTACCGCGTCAGCGATCTCCGCTTCCTCTTCCACCCGCGCCGGCCGCCGCCGCTTGAACCACTCCTGCACGTCGTCGAAGATCGAGTAGAGCACCGGCGTCGCCAGAAGGGTCAGCAGCAGCACGAGCGTCTGCCCGCCGATGATCGTCGAGCCGATGGCGCGGTTCGTCGCCGCACCGGTTCCGCTCGAGACGACCAGCGGAACCATGCCCGCGACGAAGGCGATGGTGGTCATCAGGATGGGCCGCAGACGATCGCGGTTCGCCTCGCGGATCGCCTCCGCCCGCTCCATGCCCCGCTCGCGGAGCTGGTTGGTGTGGTCGACCTGCAGAATGGAGTTCTTCTTGACGATGCCGAAGAGCACGACGATGCCCAGCGCCGAGAAGATGTTGATCGATTCATTGAGGATGACCATCGAGAACAGCGCGAACGGCACGGTCATCGGCAGCGACAGCAGAATCGTGATCGGGTGAACCCAGCTCTCGAACTGCGCCGCCAGGATCAGGTACATGAAGATGATCGACAGGGCGAAGGCGAGCATGAAGTTCATACCCATCTCCTGCTGCTCCTTCGCGCGGCCGGTGAAGCCGTACGAGAAACCCTTGGGCATGTTCAGCTTCGCGGCGTTCTCCTCCAGCAGTTTCATGACCGTGGCGCGATGAGTGGCCGGGCTGCATGTTGGCGAGGACCATGACCATGCGCCGCCGGTTGTAGCGGTTGATGACCGACGGTCCGGTGCCTTCTTCCATCTTCACGAGGTCGGCGAGCTTCACGTTCGCGCCCGTCGCCGCCGGAACCTCGATCTGGGAGATGCCGGCGACGTTGCGCCGCGCCACTTCGTCGGCGCGCACGTGCACTTCGTACTCTTCGCCGCCCTCGTAGTAGCTGGTGGCCTGCTGTCCGCCGACGAGCACGTTCAGCGTCGCGGCGAGGTCCTGCACGCGAACGCCCAGGTCGGTGGCCTTGTCGCGGTCGATGCGCACGGCCAGCTCCGGCTTGCCGACGATGAAGTTCGTGTCGACGTCGGTCGTGCCCAGCTTCGGGTCCTTGATCGCCGTGGTGAGCTCCTTCGCGTACTTGTCGAGCTGCCACGAGGTCGGGCCCGCCGATCCAGAACATCACCTCGGCATCAGTACCGCCGCCGAACTCGTTCACTGGCGCGACCTGCGTGCGCAGGTTCAGGCGCTGGTACTGCGGAAGCACTTCCTTGCGCACGCGATCCATGAGCACGTACTGATCTTCACGCTGGGCCGCGGGGCCGAGCTTCACGAAGACGGTGCCGAGGTTGAGGGTCTGCTGCGGATCGTCGCCGATGGTCACGACCGTGTTGGTGATGCCGGGGATCTTGCGAGTCGCGGCTGGCGATCGACTCGAGGATGGTCATGGTCGTGTCCACGCTCGAGCCTTCCGGCGCGCGGACGGTGATGGCGAACTGCCCTTCGTCGTCGTACGGCAGGAAGGTCTTGTCGACGATTCCGAACAACCCCGAACGGGAAGACGATCGAAATGAAGACGAGGAACATGAGCGTGATGATCACCCAGCGATGGGCCATCGACCAGTCGAGCAGCTTCATGTACGTCCGCTCGATGACCGCGTACAAACCCTTCTCGCGTGTGCCTTCGTGATGCAGGTCTTCGCGGCGCAGGTAGCGCGCCGCCATCATCGGCGTCAGCGTGAACGACACCAGCAGCGAGACGGCGATGGCGAAGGCCATGGTCACGCCGAACGAGTACATGAACCGTCCCACGATGCCGGCCATGAACGCGACCGGCAGGAAGACGACGATCAGCGACATCGATGTGGCCATGACCGCGAGCCCGACTTCCTTCGTGCCCGCGACCGCCGCTTCGGCCGGCGACATGTGCTTCTCTTCCATGTGCCGGAAGATGTTCTCGAGCACGACCACGGCGTCGTCGATGACGATACCGACCGCCAGCGTCAGCGCGAGCAGCGTGATGATGTTGAGGGTGAAGCCCATGTACGACATCGCCGCGAACGTGGCGACGAGCGAGCTGGGGATCGCCACCGCGGCGATGAGCGTAGGTCGCGATTTCTTCGCGAAGTACAGGAACATCCCGATGCCGATCACGAAGGCGAGCGGAATCCCGATCGCTTTCGGCACCGGAATGGTGTGACCCCAGACCAGGGTGTAGAGGAGCAGCGTCGCGCCGACCATCAGCAGCACGGTCCAGAAGCGCGGCGAGGAGAGGAAGAGCCAGACGATGAGCGCGGCGAAGATCGAGCCGAGGATCAGATGCTCTTTGACGGCGCCGACCGCGGCCAGGACGAACTCGGACTGGTCGCGGATGATGTCGAGCTTGTAGCCGGCCGGAATCTGCGGCGTGATCTCTTCGACGCGCTCTTTGATGCCCTCGACGACCTCGATGGCGTTCGTGCCGGACTGCTTGCGGATCTGCACGACGACCGCCGACTTGCCGCCGACCGTCGCCGCCGACTCGACCTCGGACATGCTGTCGTCGATGCGCGCCACGTCGCGGATGCGAACGGCGTACCGCCGACGTTGGCGACCGGGATGTTGCCGAACTCCTCCGGCGAGGACACGCGGCCGTAAGTGCGCAGCGTGAGATCGCGCTGCCCCTGCTCGACTTTGCCGCCGGGGATCTGGATGTTCTGCGCCTGCAGCGCGGCCATGACCTGCGCCGCGGTGAGACCCTGCGCGGTCAGCTTGGCGTTGTCGACGATGACGTTGATCTGCCGCGGCCGCGCGCCGATGACCAGCACCTGGCCGACGCCGCTGACGGTCTCCAGACGGCGGCGGAGGTCCTTGTCGACGTATTCGGAGATGTCGCGCTGCGAGCCGGGACCGGAGACGGCGATGGTCACGACCGGAATCGCGCCGGGATCGAAGTTCTGCACGATCGGCGGCTCGGCGTCGGTCGGCAGATCGCCGCCGGATCGTCGAGATCTTGTCGCGCACTTCCTGTGTCGCGACGTCGCGATCCTTATCGAGATCGAACGAGATCATGACCACTGAGACGTTCTCGGACGAGAACGAGGTCAGCTCGTTGATGCCGCTGATGGTGTTGACCGCTTCCTCGATCTTGTCGGTGAGCTCGGTCTCGATCTCCTCCGGCGCGGCGCCGGGAAGGACCGTCGTCACGATGACGAACGGGAACTCGACGTTCGGGAAAGCGATCGACGCCGAGCTTGAGGTACGAGAACGCGCCGATGACGACCAGCGACAGGATGATGACGGTCGCGAAGACGGGACGGCGAACGCAGATTTCAGCGAGTTTTTGCATGGGAATCAGTCCAATCGCGCTTCAACACGCGCAAACAATCCCGGCCGCAACCTTCCATCACGATTCGCAAACTCCGCCTCGGCGAACATGGTCCGCGTCTTCGGATCGATCACGCCGCCCACGGTCTTGATGGTGCCGGTGAATGCTTCATTCGGATACGGATCGACCTTCGCGCTGACGTTGTCGCCGGCTTTGATCTGGCCGAGGTAGCGCTCGGGGACCTGGAAGCGGAGGCGGATCGGCGAGAGCTGCACGACCACGAAGGCCACGCCGCCGTCGCCGAGGCGCGCGCCGATCTCGGTCCGTTTCTCGGCCACGATGCCCGTGACGGGCGAGCGCAGCGTCGAGTCGGCGATCTGCTGGCGGAGCAGGTCGGCCTGCGCGGACGCGGCCGAGTAGCCGGCCCGGGCCTGGTCGTACACGGCCTGCGAGCGATCGTACGTCGCCTGCGGAATCGAGTCCTTGCCGGCCAGTTCCTTCTTGCGCGCGAGATCGCGGGTGGCCTCATCGAGGGCCGCCTTCGCGCGCGCGATCTCCGCCTGCGCCGAGCGGAGATTGAGATTGAGGTAGTCCGATTCGAGCTGGAGCACCGGCTGCCCGCGCGTCACGCGGGAGCCTTCGTCGACGTACATGCGCGCGACGCGGCCGGGCAGCTTCGCCGACAGCTCGGAACGCACCGGCGAGACGAACTCGCCCGTCGCCGTCAGCAGATTCGGATCGGCCGCGGTCGTCGTTTCGGACGTCGTGGTCGACGCGGTTGCGACGGACTGCACATCGGCAGGAAGCGGCGGCGCTTCCGCTGACGTGGTGGCGGTCGTCGTGGTCGTATCGGCTTTCGATTCCTCGCTCGAGCAACGCACGAGGACGAAAAGGGTCAGGATCAGGATGAGAGAGCGTTTAGTCATCGAGTCACTCCAACTGCTTCTTTGATGGATCCCGCCGCGTACCAGACGCGGAGCTCGGCGAGATCGCGATTCAACGTTTCTTCAGCAACAGCGCGGCGGGCGTCGGCCAGCGAAGTCTCCGACGTGGCGACGTCGAGCGAGGTCGCCTCCTGCGCGCGATACAGCTCGAAGGCCTGTTCGTACTCCGCTTCCGCGGCGGCAACCTGTTCTTTCGCGAGCTGCAGGCCGACTTCGGCGGCGCGCAGATCGGCGATGGCGCGATTCACATCCTCGCGCGCGCCGAGCTTCGCTTCCTCGAGCGCGATTTCGGCCTGCTTCTCCCGCGATCTTGCACCGGCCACGCGCGCGATCACCTCGCCCGACTGGAAGATCGGGGCGTTGAAGCGCAGCGCGCCGTACGAATAGCGATCGGCGGGGAAGGGCGTCTTCTGGTTGATCCAGCCGCCGTCGAAGGTGACGGTCGGGTACCAGAAGCCGCGCTGTTTCTTGACCTCCAACTGAGCGATGCGCACGTTGTTCTCGGCGATGTCGACGTCCGGACGCGCCGTCGTGGCGCGCGCGATCAACGACTCCGTCGCCGGCAGCGCCGGCAATGCGTCCACCGGCGGCGTGACTTCGATCGGACCGTCGAGATCGAGATCGATGCGCAACTGCGCCGCGGCATGCTCGCGCTGCTGCGAGGCGACCGCGGCCACGCGCTGCGCGGCCTTGATGGCCGTCTCGGCGCGGAAGACGTCCACTTTCGTGACTTCACCGGCCTCGAAGAATGCCTGCGACTGGGCGAGGCGTTTTTCGGCGAGCTCAATGTTGCGCTTCTCCACTTCGACACGCCGATCGGCATTGACGACCGCGAGGTAGCTCGAAGCCACCCGCAGCAGCACGCCATCCTCGGTCAACTGCGCGCCTTCGATCGCGTTCTCGATGCCGATCTTGGCCTGCGAATACGCGCGCAACTCGCGCCGTCCGGCGAAGATCGGCTGGGAGAGCACGAGCTGATACGCCCAGTCGTTGCGCGGGAGGATCGTGAATTCGTCTTCCCCTTCTCCGCCGCCGAAGGTCTGGGTCGATGCTGTTGCGGGTCAGGTTTCCCTGCAGGGTGATCCGAGGCATGACCGCGGAGAGGTAGCCCGCTCTTGTAGGCCTCGGCGTAATCGATGTCGTGACGGGCGCGCTCCACGACGTTGTTGACTTCGAGCGCGCGCTTGAGCGCTTCGTCGAACGTCAGGCGCGTCTGCGCTTCACTCGCCGCCGCGGCTAGCGCGACGATCAGAAATGCTGCAATTCGTTTCAACTTCAACTCCGTTTCCGAATGCCGTCGAGGATGAAGCCGGCGATGAGATCGGCGTCCGTTGACTCATCGCCCGCCGAGTCCTCTGTCAAACGATCGAGGATGATTGCGGTGCTCCCTTCGATGATGAAGAGAGCGAGTTTGTAAGGGTCTGCGCGGCGGACCTCGCCGCGGTCCATTGCTTTGGTGAGAACGTCGGCCAGCTTCTCGGCGCGGCCGCGATACTGCGGCTGGCAATGCTGCTTCTGCCGCCGCTGCCGCCCCGCCGGCCCCTCGGGCATCCGCAGCGAGAGGTAGAGGCGGAAGAACTCGCGATTCGCGTTAAAGAAGGAGAACTTCGCGGCCATCACCGCGCGGATCTTCTGCTCGAAGGGGATGTCGAGATCGAGCGCTTCGTCGATGCGCGCCGTCAGCGTGTGCATCGCCGTTTCGAAGGTCTTCTCGACCAGCTCGTCGCGATCGCGGAAGTAGAGGTAGATCGTCCCCTTGGCCACGCCGGCCTCTTCGGCGATCTCCTGCATCGTCGCCGCGGCCATGCCTTTGCGGGCGATGACGCGCATCGTGGCGTCCTGGATCGACTGGATCCGGAACTCCTGGACGACTTCTTCTTTCGATTTGGATTGCTGCATGCTTGCGAACCGATGGGTTCAGGTCACTGAACGGACGGTCAGTCAATCAGAATTCACGGTCAGTGGCAAGTAAACAAGCGGTGAATTGGAGTGATTAGTGGTTAGTCGTTAGTCGTTAGTAGATCCGTGGGGGCAGGGCGCCTACTAACGACTAATCACTAACGACTAACGACTAGAATCGCCTCTCGCATGATCCAACCCGGCTCCCGACTCGGTCGTTACGAGATCCGCGCGCTGCTCGGCGCCGGGGGGATGGGCGAGGTTTATCTCGCGCACGACGAGCAGTTGCAGCGTCCCGTCGCGCTGAAGGTTCTCGCCCGCGCGACGAAACAGGACGTCGAGCTGCGCAAGCGCCTAGAGCAGGAAGCGCGCGCGGCATCGGCGCTCAATCATCCGAACATCCTCACGGTGTACGACGTCGGCTTCGCCGGCGACGAGCAGTTCATCGCCACGGAGTTCATCGACGGCATCACCCTGCGCCAGCGCATGATCCGCGCGGAGCCGACGGTCAGCGAGGTGCTCGACGTGGCCATTCAGATCGTCTCCGCGCTCGCGGCCGCGGAAGCGGCGGGACTCGTCCATCGCGACATCAAGCCGGACAACGTGATGCTGCGCAGCGACGGCTACATCAAGCTCCTCGACTTCGGCCTGGCCCGCCCCGCGATCACCACCGAACACAACGAGAGCGATCCCTCGGTAGTGAAGGGCACCGTGTTCTACATGTCGCCGGAGCAGCTTCGCGGACTGCTGCTCGACACGCGCAGCGACCTCTGGAGCACGGGCGTGGTGATGTACGAATTGATCAGCGGACGTCTGCCGTTCGAAGGGGTCAGCTCCGCGGTGGTGGCCAGCAACATCCTTCGCGCGGAGCCGCCGCCGCTCACGCGCCGCTTCGACGAAGCCGTGCCGCCGCGTCTCGCCTCGATCGTCTCGCGCGCACTGGTGAAGGATCGAGCGAAGCGCTATCAGTCCGCGCGGGAGATGCTCGACGATCTCCATCAGCTCCGCTCCGATCTCGTTCGCGACGCGTCCGCCATTCAGGGAACGTCGGAAGCGCGGTTGGCCACCACCGAAGATGTGACCGTCGACGCGACCGTTCCGACGAATCTTCCGGTCGCGCTCACACCGCTCATCGGCCGCGATGTGGAGCGCGACGACGTCGTGGCCTTGCTGCGCCGCGAAGACGTCCGCCTGCTGACCCTCACCGGTCCGGGCGGTACCGGCAAAACGCGACTCAGCCTCGCCGCCGGCGCGCAACTGCTCCGCGAATACGACGACGGCGTCTGGTGGATCTCCCTCGGCGCGATCCTCGATCCGCAGCTCGTCGTTTCGGAGATTGCCAGCGTTCTCTCGGTGGCCGAAGGCGGTCTGCGTCTCCTCGATGGCGTGAAGACCGCGCTCCGCGGAAAGACCGCGCTGCTCATCTTCGACAACTTCGAGCAGGTGCTCGACGCGGCGCCGCTCCTCGCCGAGATCCTGACCGCCTCACCGCGCGTGAAAGCGCTGGTCACGAGCCGCTCGCCGCTGCGCGTGCGCGGCGAGCGCGAATACGCCGTGCCGCCGCTCATGACGCCGCCGCTCGATCTTCCGCTCGACAGTGACGCGCTGGCTGATTTCCCATCCGTAGCGTTGTTCGTGCAGCGAGCGACCTCGGTCAACAGCGACTTCGCGATGACGCCGGAAAACATGCGTGCCATTGCCGAGATTTGCGTGCGCCTGGACGGCCTGCCGCTGGCCATCGAGCTCGCCGCGGCGCGGAGCAAGCTCCTGCCGCCGCAGGCCATGCTCTCGCGTGTCGAGAATCGGCTGAAGTTTCTGTCCGGCGGCAGCCGCGATCTTCCGAAACGCCAGCAGACGATGCGCGCGGCGATCTCGTGGGGCTATCAGCTGCTCGACGATGAGGAGAAGGATCTCTTCGCGACACTGTCCGTGTTCCGCGGCGGTTTTTCCATCGAAGAGGCGGAGAGGCTGGCGGGGGACGACGTCCTCGACGGAATCTCATCGCTGGTCGACAAGGCTTTCCTCCGCCGCGACGGTGCTTCGTCCGAGGAGGCGCCGCGGTTCGCGATGCTGGAGACGATTCGCGAATACGGCATCGAATGCCTCATCGAGACCGGCCGCGAAAAAGAAGCGCGCAACGCGCACGCGCAGCTGATGGCCGGCATCGTCGAGGAGTCGGAGCTCGACGTCGAGCGGATCGCCATCGATGACGACAACTTCCGCTCCGCGATCGATTGGGCCATCTCCTCGAACGACGCGGAGCTCGGACTGCGCCTCGGCGCGGCGCTCTGGTGGTCGTGGTACGTGCGCGGCCATTACGGCGAGGGGCGGCGCTGGCTGGAGTCGATTCTCGCGCTGAAGGACGGCGAGGACGTTCCCATTCGCGCGAAGGCGTTGACCGGCGCGGGCGCACTCGCGTTCCTGCAATGCGATTACGACCGAGCCATCGACCTGCTCGATCAGAGTATCGATCTCGCCCGGCGCCATGGCGATCCGATGAGCCTCGCCCGCTCGCTGCAGTTCCGCGGCTCGATCGCGCGCGAGCGCGGCGAGTACGAGCACGCCATCGACCTGCATCTGCTGTCGCGCACGATCTGGAACGAGCTCGAGGACCGCGCCAACGTCGGCCGCTCGGTGAACTACGTGGCCTTCGCCTCCTGGTTGAACGGCGATTTCGCGCGGACGTTCGAGCTGTGCGACGGAACGCTGCAACTGTTCCGCGATCGGAGGGACGTCGAGGGCGTGGTGTGGTCGCTGCTGAACCTCGCCGCGGCTTCGTTGTACTCGGGCAGCACGGAGCGCGCGGAGCAGCGGTTGGAAGAGTGTCTGTCGTGGTCGCGCACCGGCGGATTCAAGGAGGGCATCGCCTGGTCGCTGAACCTCCTCGGCTACGTGCTCCGCGCGCAAGGCCATCACGACCGCGCCCTGGCCATCCTCACCGACAGCCTGGCCCTGCACTGGGAGCTCGGCGATCGCTGGCGCACGGCGAGCGTGCTCGAAGCCATCGGCGGTCTTCGCCGCGAGCCCCGCCTCCTCGGCGCCGCCGCGACGTTGCGCGAAACGCTCGGCGCACCGATTCCGCCCGCGGAACGGCATCAGGTCGACCTCGACATCGCGAACGTGGGTGTGGAGAAGTGGGAAGGGCCGATCGACGACGCGGTGACGTCAGCGTTGCGGTGAGCCCGGTACGACACCTTTTTTCAGCATCTCCAGCGATTCCCGATGCCGGAGCAGCCGGTTCATCTTCTCCACCGGGAACTCGTTCGGATACAGCCGCACCAGCGCCGCGGCGACCGCGAATCCGAGATGCACCGAGCGGAGCGCGCGGCGATCGGTGATGGTGAAGCGCACGCCGCCGCATTCCTCTCCCTTGTGAATGCTCGCCGGAGGCATGAAGCGGATCGGCGTCATCGCCACGCCGGGAATGACGCCGATCTCGGCGATAAGACGCGGTCCATCGATGTACGGCGCGCCGATGATCTCGAAGGGCG
This sequence comes from uncultured Acidobacteriota bacterium, assembly GCA_963822445.1. Classification (GTDB taxonomy): domain Bacteria; phylum Acidobacteriota; class Thermoanaerobaculia; order Gp7-AA8; family Gp7-AA8; genus QHVT01. Next base: position 284,170 of record CAWGHO010000002.1, read on the forward strand.
TATCGGTGCCGCGGCCGACCGAGACCTCGTATTCAATCAGGCCGAGCCCCGGATACAGACCCGCCCCCGCCAGCGAGCGCATGTTCGGCGAGGTGTTGATCCACGGCAGACCCGCTTCGTCCTGCCATTCCTCGCGCTTCCAGTTCTTCACGTCGATCACCGTGAGATCCACGTTGATGGACCTCTCGTCGCGAAACTTCTTCGCCAGCTCGCCGACGGTCATGCCGTGGCGAATCGGGATGGGATGCCATCCGACGAAATTCGTTTCGCCTTCGAGCACCGGTCCTTCGACGATCACGCCGCCGATAGGATTCACCCGGTCCAGCACGATGAACCTGATCTTCGCCTCGGCCGCGGCTTCCATCGCCAGGCCCATCGTCGAGATGTACGTGTAGAACCGCGTGCCGATGTCCTGGATGTCGAAGACCAGCGCGTCCAACCCCGCGAGTTGCTCCGGCGACGGCTTGCGACGCTCGCCGTAAAGGCTGTGCACCGGCAAACCGCTCACGCGATCGTCGCTGACGTCCTCGCGATCTTCCGTTCCGCGAATCCCGTGCTCGGGACTGAACAGCGCGACCAGCTCGACACCGGGCGCGCTTCGCAGCAGATCCAGCGTGAGATTGCCGGTACGATCGATGCCGGTCTGATTGGTGATCAGACCGATCTTCAGGCCGCGCAAAGCTTCGTAGCGAGTCGCGTGCAGAACGTCGATGCCGTTCTGCGCGTCGCCACCACCGATCGGGAAACGGATCCGCGGCGTTTGCTTCGGCCAATCCGATTGCAGCGATTCAGCGACGAATGTGCCGAGGCGTCTCTGCAGAGCGACGACGCTGCCGCTGCCGTCGGGATGCACGCGATTGGAGAGGAAGATGTAGAACGCCTTCGCGCTCGGGACGATCCAGAGGAACCCGCCCGTCCAGCCGGTGTGGCCGAACGACGTGCCGATCGGGAAGTGCTCGCCGCGCGGCCGCGAGTAATGCGAGTCGATGTCGAACCCGCCCGCGCGTCTGATGGAAACGTCCGGCGGCGACACGACTTCCGTCATCTGCTTCGGAAACACGCCGCCGCGCAGAATCGCCCGCGCGAATTTCGCGAGGTCTTCGGCGGTGCTGAACAGGCCTGCCTGTCCCGCGACGCCGCCCATGCGCCGGCTGGTCGGATCGTGCACGACGCCGCGCAGGCCGTTTTCCGTCGGGGCGATGCGCTGCGTACGGCGGGCGTCCCGCCCGCCCCGATCGAGCGTCTCGCTCGATCGTGAGAGCCCGGGCCGGGACGGCCCGGGCGACGCGGGCGGGACGCCCGCCGCACGGAATCCCGTGTCCTTCATCCCCAGCGGCTCGAAGATGTTCTTTCGTGCGAACACATCCAGCGGCTCGCCGGACACGCGGCTGACGATCTCGCCGAGGAGTGTGTAGTTGATGTCGGAGTAGCGGAAGACGGCGCCGGGACGATTCCGCGGAACCTCGGCAAGAGCGCGGCCGAGACCTTCCTCGTAACCGCTCCATTCATCGCGCAGGTCGACGTTCGGGCGAAGGCCGGACGTGTGGGTGAGGAGATGGCGGATGGTGATCGCGCCGTCCCGCAGTTCCGGCAGATACGTTTTCGCGGGTGCGTCGAGCGCGATTTTTTCGCGATCGATCAGGAGCCAGATCGAAGGCGCGGTGGCGACGACCTTCGTCAGCGAGGCCACGTCGAAGATCGTGTCCGCGGTCATCGTCTCGACGGCCGGCACGAGGGCGCGATCGCCGTACGCGCGCGAGTAGACGCGGCCGTCCTGCTCGATCCAGAGCACGCCGCCGGGGATCTTCTTTTCCGCGACGGCCTGATCGATCGTCGCGTCGATCTGCGGACGGCTGGTGGTCGTTGCGCAGGCGGCGAGGAGAAGAAAGAGGAGGTAGCGCATCAGATGGTCACCGGCAGCTTACCCGTCATCGCGATCTCCCCGCGCAACGCGCGCATGGCTGCGCGCTGCAGCACCGGCTGAATCCCGTACGCGCAGATGTACGTGCTGACTTCAGGAATCTCACGCAGGAGGTAGGGGCTGCCGAAGGAGATGGCGATCGTCTTCTTTGCATGTTTTTCCGCGAGACGTCGGGCGGCGGGCGGGATGGTGATGCGGCCGAGGCCGGATTTGGCGCGGACCGCGAGGCAGAGCAGGAGGACGTCGGCGTTGATGTCGGTGTGCTGCGTCTCGGAGGTGATGATGTGGTCGGGTGTGATCTCGGTCAGAGGGTTGCCTTCCACGAGGTCGGTGACGACGACGGTCGTGAATTTCGTCGCGGGTAACAGACCGGCCTCGTCACGCACGAGCGTGATCGCGCGCTCCGCGATGTGTTTAGGAGTGCGGTGGCGCGAGCCACCGCTTTGGGACGTACCAAAGCGGCGGCTTTGCCGCCGCACTCCTAGACGTGCCGTTTGAATCCGCTCGACTGCTTCGTCGATGCGCGACTCGCGAATCCGCCCACTCCGAACCGCGTCAAGCACCGCCGCAATCGCCGCATCAGTGTCTGTCGAAAAAAGAATCTGATCCTCCCCTGCCTCGATCGCACGCACCGCCGCTTCGCCGGCATCGAAATGCGCGGCCAGCCCGCCCATGTCGAACGAGTCGGTGATCACCAGGCCGTCGAATCCGAGATCGCGGCGAAGCAGCTCGATCATCCGCGCGGAAACGGTCGCCGGGAGCGTTCCGCCGCGCGTCACTTCGCCGTGGGTGGTGCCGTACGCGTTCTCGAACTCGGCGCGCACCGGCGCGATGGTGTCATCGAGCGCAGGCACGGCCAGGTGTCCCATCATCACCGAGCTCACCCCGGCCTCGATGGCTGCACGAAACGGGACCAGTTCCACGGACTCGAGCCGCTCGCGGGTCACATCGAGCACGGGCAACGCGCGGTGCGAATCGACGTGCGTGTCTCCATGTCCCGGAAAATGCTTCGCCGTCGACAGACATCCGCCGCTTCGGATGCCCCGCACGTACGCGGCCACGTACCGCGAGACCTCCTCGGCGTTCTCGCCGAAGCTGCGCGTGTTGATCACCGGATTCTTCGGGTCGACGTTCACATCCGCGACGGGCGCAAGGACGTGATTGATGCCGATCGCCCGCGCGTCGAGCGCTGTGATTCGCGCCTGTTCTTCCGCGAGCGCAATGTCGCCCGTTGCGGCAAGGGCCATGGCCGGCGGCCACCAGGTCGCATCCGTGCAGCGCATGCCCAGTCCCGACTCCAGATCGGCACTAACGAGCAGCGGCGTCTCGGAGGCGGCCTGCAGTTCAGCGGTGACGCGCGCGACTTCGGCCGTCGTCGACTCGAACCAGATCACCCCGCCGACATGGTTGACGCGGACGTGATGCATCACGTCGCCGCGAACGGGGACGACGAAGAGCTGGCCGATTTTTTTGACTAGGTCCAATCGTCCAGGAGTTTATCCCGCGCGAAGACGCGGGATCATCGGCGCAACCGCGCGATCGTTGCACACGACGTCACGTCTGCCGGTTGCTCCGTTGATCCCGCGTCTGCGCGCGGGATGAACTCAATAAACCGACTGCGAACGTCACCGAAGACCCGACAACCGCATACCAAGGCCAGGCTACCTTCGTGCCGAAGGCCACGAACAGCACCACCAGCAGCCCCGCCGTCATCCCGGTGAGCGCCGCCGCGGTTCCGCCGCGCTTCGTTGCGCCGAGGAAGAAGACGCCGAGGATCGGGCCGTTGATGAGCGAGGCCACGGAGAGAACGCTGCTCAGCGCGGAGCGTTCGCTCGTGATCAGAATCAGGCCGACCGCGATCTGCGCGATGCCGGCGATGACAACGATCGAACGCGACCAGCGCATCGCGCTGCGTTCGTCGCGCGGCTTCATCAGATCAGACACGATCGTCGCCGCGATCGCGCTGAGGGACGACGACAGCGCCGCGGCAAGGATCGCTGCGACCACCAATCCCCGCAGTGCCGGCGGCAGATCGTTGGCGATGAAGTACGGGAAGATCTGGTCCGAGGCCGTGACCGGCGCGGTTTTGTAGAACGCGAAGAGCAGCACGCCTATGAACAGGAAGCCGGCGAACTGCACGAAGACGATCGCGCCCGAGGCGAGCAAGGCCTTGGCTGCGTTGCGCGGGCGGTCGGTGCACAGATAGCGCTGCACCAGGTATTGATCCGTGCCGTGCGTGGACATGGTCAGGAACGTCCCGCCGATGACGCCCGACCAGAACGTGAAGGTCTTGGTCAGATCGAAGGAGAAATCGAAGACGGTGAACTTGTTCGCGGCCTGCCCGATGGCGATCGCCTCATCAAGTCCGACGTTGCCGATCAGCACCACCGCTGCGGCAATCGCGCCGCCGATGTAGATAACCAGTTGCACGACCTCGATCCAGACGATCGCTTCGATGCCGCCGATGAGCGTGAAGATGATCATCACCACGCCGAGAAAGATGATCGAGCTGGCGATGCCGGCGCTCTTCATCAGCGCGGCCAGCACGAATGCGGTCAGCAGCAGGCGCACGCCGTCGGCGATCGTGCGCATGATTACGAACAGCGTCGCCGCGAGGGCTTTCACCGGCTTGCCAAAGCGCGTCTGCAGCACCTCGTAGACCGTCACCAGCTCGCCGCGGAAATACCAGGGCATGAAGACGGCGGAGATGACGATGCGCGCGAGCATGTAGCCGAAGACGAGCTGCAGGAACCGGAAGTCGCCGCCCATGGCCCAGGCGATGCCGGGCACGGAGATGAACGTGACGGTGGAGGTTTCCGTGGCCACGATCGACGCGGCGATGGCCCACCAGGGAACGCGATGGCCGGCCACGAAGTACTGGCGGGTGGTCTTCTGCCGGCGCGAGAAATACACCGACGCGCCGAGAACGGCGACCAGGTAGGCAAGGATGATGAGAAGATCGATCGCGCGAGTCTAAATCATGAAGACCATCGTCTGGATTCACGGCTTCCCGCTCTCGTCCGCCATCTTCGAAAAGCAGCGCGCGATTCAAGGCGTCCAGCACCTCATGCCCGACCTGCCCGGATTCGGCGCAACGCCGGCTCCGCAGCGCGGCGAGATCACCATGGACAAATACGCGGAACGGATGATCAGCGAGCTGACCACGAGGGGCATCGCCAGAGCGACGTTCGCCGGCTTTTCGATGGGCGGCTACATCGCCCTGGCCATCGCCCGGATCGCGCCGCATCGCATGGACGGCCTGATCCTGATCGACACGCGCGAAACGGCTGATACGCCCGAGGCGCGGCAGGGCCGCTACGACACGATCGAGAAGGTGCGCGCGGAAGGCATTTCTTCGGTCGTCGATTCGATGCTGCCGAAGATGCTCACCGCAAACGCGCCGCAGGAGATGCGCGACCGCGTCCGCGAGATTATGAATTCGTCCTCGCCGGAAGGGGTGATGGCCGCGCTGAAGGTCATGGCCGAACGCCGCGACTCGACAGCTGTGCTGCCGACCATCGAAGTCCCGACGCTGATCGTGGTCGGTGCCGAGGATCCCATCACCCCGCCCGCCGACGCCGAGCGCATGGCCGCCGCGATTCCCAATGCGAAGCTGGTGAAGATTGCAGGGGCCGCGCATCTGGCGAACCTGGAGAAGGCGGACGAGTTCAATGAGGCGGTGCGTGGGTTTCTGGGTTCCTAGGTTGCTGGGCGCTGGGGATTTGCCTGTCGCCTAACCTACGCTAGGTGCACGCCGCGTTCCGAACGCGTCTACGCCACAGCCTGTCGAAAAATGATCTGGTCGAAATTCAAGTAAGTGACACTGCGGGCGAGTAGTGCACCGAAGCATCCCGGATAAACTTCGATTCCGACCTTCTCGATGGAATAGAACTCCCAGCCCTGACTGACGTAGTGGTCGATGACCGACTGAAGGTTGATTACTGACTGTCTGCGCGTTCGTCGGCCGTATCCGCTTTGATACGGCCGACGAACGGCACAACATGGTATCGGTAGCTAACCACAGACTGTCTCCAATTTCGTCTGTCAACCGGCGACAGCGGCTGCAGATGCTTGGCCTCACCTTGCCCAGCTTGTCGGCTAACGCGGTCGTCGAGAGTGGTTCCTCGGAGGCGCTGCGACGATCTCGTTCGGCTCTTTCCGATTACGTTTGCGGGACTTCTTCTTGCCTGCCTTCGCTGACACTCGCGGAAGCCTCGTGCGCCGGCCCATCAACATCAACAGCCGCAAGGCCTGCGGTGCGTGTTGTCGAATGAAGGACAGGGTGCGTCGGAGTTTGTGGCGTGGGGCAGCTCTGGCCGCGGTCCGGCGTGGACCTACACTTGTCGCCTGACTGCGACGGCCGCGGGTGTTCGCGCGGATCCGGTGCGAGGCATGTCGGCCCGCGTGGCGCTCCGGTGAATCAAGGCTCCGCGACGCGCTTCAGAGCCGGGCCGGGCGACCAAGTGCCAGATCTCGCGCTGGTTAGCTGCCCGCCCCCTCTGGCCCCTTTAAGGACGCCCAGATATACTGCTGGAACGGGTCCGACTTGAACATCCGACATCTTGCAGCGCGCGTGGCGCGGCCGGTGATTGCCCTGTTCGCTCATTGCGGACTCGTCTTTCTTTTCCTCGGTGAGATCGGCCTCGTGCACATGACGTTAGTGCGTTGTCGCGGCGATAAGTCCGTATTCTTCAAAGACTTTCCCAGCGAGTGGTTGCTTGGCGGAATCCTGCGCAACCTGCCGGCCGAGTGGCCATTTCACCTACTCGATGGAATGGTCCTCGTCGGAGTGGCAGTGCTCGGAGTGGGTGCCGCCGTCCGTGCCTACCTAAAGCACCACACGGAGAGTTGGCGAGATTTTTTCACCAAGTTGGGAGGTACGTGCGGGCCGGCCGCTCTAGAATGGACCGGACATTCGGCAGGTATGGCGGCGGCGATATTCATCGTTTACGTTCTCGGTGTCGGACTCGAGGAATTCAAGTTGACCTTTAGTCTTTTTGGAAAGGTTCAGGTGAATTGGTTCTTAGACGCAACTGAACTAGGATTCGTCGTCGGACTTGGTGGGCTCGGTGGGTTCGAAACTGTGAAGGCATACTATGGCCATTGATCTTGCAACATTTCGCGTGACGTCAGCGTTGCCGGCCCACGGACGTAGCGCAGAACTGGCCCGCCGTGCAGCGCGGATCGTCGGAGCCTACTTGCTTGTCGGGCTCTCCTTCGGTCTGCTGGTACTCTCCCTTCAATTCCCTCGGCTTTGGAGTGCCGTTGGAATTCTCGCCGGTTTGATTTTGGGTCGTGGACTGATCGTCGCGTTGATCGACTTTGCTGTGTCAAGCGAGGTCTTGACTCGTATCTTTCAGCCCAGGCCATCACAGAGTCACCGACTCCACTTCGATACGATCTATCGCGCCGTCCTCATCATGTATGTACTCGCTGGTTCGGTTTTGCTTGAATCACAGGCAAAAACCGGAACGGTTCTGGGCGTCGCGCTCGGGGTCCTGCCGGCAGTCCTATTTGCAAGTGCGGCCGTGCGTAGCGCCGGAGTAATGTCAGATGTGTTTGTTACGCTCTTGAATGAGATAGCGCGGCTCATGCGTGTGCTTCCTCGAATCGGCGAACGAACTCGCAGGCGCGCCTAACGTAGAGACGCAGCAACCCAGCAACGGAAATTACTCCAACCCAATCCCCCCACATCGTCGGCTGCCGCATATACCCCGCCCCGAGCGGTCATGCTCGCCGGACACGAGCTGCCGGGCATCCGGGCGGAGGAGTTCAACGCGGCGGTGACTGAGTCTTTTGTTCGGCGAGAAACGTCCGGATGATCGCCCGACTCTTCTCGTCCTTGATCCGCGTGAACAGCCTCTCGCCGAGCGTCACGATCGTCGACGGCTGATCGAAGGGAAGCTTCGCGTACATCGTTCCGCCCGGGAAGTGGCACGGCTGACACTTGCCTTGCAGAATCGGCTTCACCTGCTTCCCGAAGTCGACCCGCTCCGGATCGGCAGGCCGCGGGTTTTCAGCGGGCGGCGCGCCGCCCGCGACGAGGAGGATCAGCAACAGGATCGCGACGCGCATGGCTGCAAACTAAGCCCCGACCGATGCCGTGTCATGTCAAATCGGTAACTACTCCAACCCAATCCCCCACACCGTCCGGCGCCGCGTGTACACCCTGACTGACCGGTCATGCTCTCCGGACACGAGTTGTTTCCCATCGGGCGAGAACGCGACCGCGTAGACCGGCGAGACGTGCGTGCCGATGCGGGTACGCAGCTCGCGGCGACGCACGTCCCACAGGGCGATCATCTTGTCGTCACCGGCCGAAGCGACGGTCTTGCCGTCCGGGGAAAACGCCACTGATTTCACGCGCGCGCGGTGGCGGCCGAGGATGGCGATCTCGCGGAGCGGGTCGACGGACCAGAGGCGGATCGCGCCCTGATCCTCGCCGGTCGCGAGGAACTTCCCGTCGTGCGAGAAACTGACGGTGATCTGGCGGGTATCACGGGCACTGTGCACGGCGAGCCGCCGAAAGGTCCGCGCGTCCCAGACCATCACTTCGCCGGTGGTCCAGACCGTCGCCAGCGTCTGGCCGTCGGGGGAGAAATCCATTCCGTAAGCCTGTCCTGTCGACTGCTTCACGAAATCGAGAAGCAAGCGGCCGTCGCGGTCCCACATCGCTGACGTCGACGCGAAGTAACGGCTGTCGGGCGAGACAGTCAGACAATATCCATGGTTCAAACCACTGCGCGTCATCGTCGCTACCGCCTCGCGTTTCGCGACATTCCACAGCTTCAGCACGCTGCCCTGATCGATCGAGGCCACCTCCGCGCCCCCCTTCGCGAAGGCGACTCCCATGACCCGTGTGGCGTGACTGCCAAACACCGCCTCCTTGCGTCCGGTGTCGAGATTCCAGATCGTCACCGTTCGGTCCTCGCTGCCCGAAACTACGCGCTTGCCGTCGGGTGAGAAAGCCACCGCGCGCACGCCGCCGCTATGCTCGTTGAAACTCGCCACCCTCTCGCGTTCGGCGACGTCCCAGACCAGCACGGCCCCGTCGCCGTGAGCGGAAACCAGCCACCGGCCGTCGGGCGAGAAGGCCACGCTCCAGACGATCGAGGGATATTCGAAGCGCGCCACCTTGCGCCGCGTCGCGGCATCCCAGAGAAGAATGTCGTCGGCCGCCGAGGCGACCAGCTGTCCGTCCGGCGAGTAGGCGATGCCCCTTCCGTGATCCTGGTGCGCCCTGTGCGAGGAGATGACCTCCAATCGGTGAAAGTCGCCGCGTACGGGCAGGCGATGGAACCAGACCTTGCCGGCCGTGTCGATCCCGGCCACGGTGGTTCCATCCGGAGAAAGCGAGACCCAGTTCGTCGACACCAGCGGATCGCCAAGTCCGCGCGACCGCGCGTCCATGTCCATGACCACCAGATGGCTCGTCAGAACGTGGTCATGCCCGGCGGGTAGAAGGAACGTTCCGTGATTCGACCCGCCGTCCCGCCACTCGCCCACCTTTCGCCAGTCCTCTGTGCGCCATGAGGTCGCAAGAAAAGTAGTCGACGCGGCGAGCCGCTCCGAATCGGAAGAGAAAGCCAGTGCACCGACATCCCCTTTCCCGATCGGCAGCCGGCGCAGCGGCGTCCATTGCTTCGCATCCCAGATCACCACCGCCCCGTCGATGCCTCCCGTCGCGAGCCATCGTCCGTTCGGTGCGAAGACGACCTTGTGCGACGGATGATTGAGCATCGCGATCCGCTCGCGTCGCGCGAAGCTCCAGACGATCACCTGCCCGTCCTCACCGCACGACACGACCTGCGAGCCATCCGGCGAGAACACGGCGGATCGCGCGGCCGCGGTATGCCCATCGCGCAGCACGCGCTCTTCCCACCGTTCGTTCACCGACAGAAACGCGGCGATGCCCGCCACGAGCAGCGCGACGACGACCGCCAGCACTCCCAGTCCGACCATCCGCCGCGCGGTCCGGCTCTCGATGCGCCGCTTCGCGCGATGCAGGTCATCGAGCAGGTCGCTGGCCGAGGAGTAGCGGGCGTCGCGGTCGGGACGAAGGAGCTTGCGGATGATCCGCTCGATCTCGCGCGGCACGTGCTCGATCCGTCCGCGCTCGGCCAGCGCGCCAGGCCGCTGGCCGGTGACCATCTCATGGAGCACGAGGCCGAGGGAGTAGAGATCGGTGCGGCCATCGAGAGGCTCGCCGCGGGCCTGCTCCGGAGACATGTATCGGGCGGTGCCGAGGATGGAGCCGGGGACGGTGAGATTCGCGCGATCGTCAGGCGTCACAGCAGGTCCCGTTGATTCCGGTTCCTCACTCAGCTTGGCGATGCCGAAGTCGAGCACCTTCACCAGGCCGTCGTCGCGCACCATGACGTTCTCGGGCTTGATGTCGCGATGGATGATCCAGGCCGTGTGCGCGGCCTTGAGCGCGGCGGCGATCTGAATGGCGATGTCGAGCGCCTTCTGAACCTCCAGCTTCAGCGTCTCCTCGAGCACCTCGCGCAGCGTCTGCCCGTCGATGCGCTCCGTGACGATGAAACGCAGACCTTCCGATTCGAGGATCTCGAAGATGGTGACGATGTTCGGATGATTGAGTCGCGACGCCGACAGGGCCTCCTGCTCGAAGCGGCGGACGCGGTCGGGATCGTCGACGAATTCCGGCGGAAGGACCTTCAACGCGACGGTGCGTTGCAGAGAATCGTCGCGGGCCTGGTAGACCTCCCCCATCCCGCCGGCGCCGATGCGTTCTTCGATCCGGTAGTGGCTGACCTGCTGCCCGGCGAACAGCGCGGGCATTCGCAATCGTTCGATCAGGGGATGCTGGCTGAGCGCGCTGTTCGGTTCCTGCGCGAGCAGCGACTCCACTTCGCGGCGCAGATCGTCGTCACCGCCGCACGCCGAAGCGAGAAAGGCCGCGCGCTGGCCGGGCTCGAGATCGAGCGCGGACTGGAGAAGCTCCTCAATCTGATTCCACCGCGCCGGGTCCATCGGCTTTACTCCGTTCATCCGCCGCCGTCAGCGCGCGCGAGAGCCAGAGCTTCGCCGTGCGCCATTCCCGTTTCACGATATCGGTCGAAACGTCGAGAACCGCCGCCGTTTCTTCGATGGTGAGGCCGCCGAAGAAACGCATCTCGACCACCTGCGCTTTGCGCGGCGAGACCATTGCCAGACCGTTCAAGGCCTCATCGAGCGCGAGCACGTCGACCGACGGCTCGGCCACCGCGACGAGTACATCGTCGAGCGCCACGCGCGTCATCCCGCCGCCCCGTTTGTTGACGGCGCGTTTGCGGGCTTCGTCGACGAGCACCCGCCGCATCAGCTGCGCGGTCAGGGCGAAGAAATGGGCGCGATCGCGCCACTGCACACGGTTCGATTGCACCAGGCGCAGATAGGCCTCGTGCACCAGCCCCGTGGTCTGCATGGTGTGGTTCCTGCGCTCGCCCTGCAGGCAGCGCCGGGCCATCTTCCGAAGGTCGGCGTAGACCAGAGGGAGCAGGCGGTCCAGCGCGGACTGATCCCCTCCACGCCATTCCATCAGGAGCTCGGTCACGTTTTCCGAAACCGCGGCCGCCATGTTTCTTTCGACGAGTATCCACCAAAGCGCCGCGAATTCGCGCCTATAGCTCGTGAAGGGTCTACCTCCCGGGAGGATTCATGACACTGCGCGGAATTCGGACCGTCGGATTTCTGGTGGCTACGCTGCTTCTCTGTCCAACGGAGACATCGGCGGCCACGTTCACCGTCAACTCCATCAGCGATGCCTCCGACGCGACGCCCGGCGACGGCCTTTGCGACATCGGCGGCAGCATCTGCACGCTTCGCGCAGCCATCGAGGAAGCGAACGCGAATGCCGGCGCAGACACGATCCACTTCAGCATCGGCACCGGAGCACAGACCCTCGCCCCGGCCACCGGCTATCCGGCGATCATCGAGGCCGTCACCATCGACGGGACCACGCAGCCCGGATACAGCGGCACCGCACTGATCGAGATCGACGGCTTCGGCGCCGGCCTGGTCCACGGCATCCACCTCGGCAACGGTTCTGCCGGCTCGACGATCAGAGGACTACTGGTCAACCGCTTCGGCAACGTCGGCATCGTCGTCAGCAACAACAGCATCGTCGAAGACTGCATCGTCGGAACGGACGCGACGAAGACGCAGAACCGCGGCAACGGCGACGACGGCATCAGCATCCACGGCGTTGACGGCGCGACCATCCGCAACAACGTGGTCGCCTTCAACGGCAGCAACGGCGTGGCCGTGTACGACCTGGAGAACAGCGCCTATCCGGACTTCACCGCGCTTACTCCCGACCAGACCGCGATCTTTCCCTCGATCGATTTCACCGACAGCTGCGGCAGCTTTCAGCACGCCGCCGGATCGATCATCGTCGACACCGCCGGCCGCTCGTTCAACGACCTCTTCGGGATGAGCCTCACGGCGACGATGAACATTCCCACGAGCGGAACCTACAACTTCGATTTCCCTCAGCTCGACGACAACGCCCGTCTGCTCATCGATGCCGTTGAACAGCTGAACGTCACCGGGCCCGCCGGCGGCGACGTGAACGTGATCCTCTCGGCCGGGCCTCATTCCATCGACGTCGACTTCCGCGAAGGCGGTGGCGCGGCGAATCTGGTGCTCGAGATCAGCGGCCCCGGGACGCCGACCTTCACCTTCGGCGCCTCTCCCGGTTTTCAGGGCGAGCTGTTCCAGCTGTCGATCAACTCGACGAACAACACCATCACCGAGAACTCGATCTTCGACAACGCCGGCCTCGGCATCGCCCTCGCCTGCTGCTGTTCCGACAGCAACGACGCCGGCGACATCGACATCGGCCCGAACGGACTCCTCAACTTTCCGGTGATCACCAACCACTTCTCGAACCTCAACGGCACGATCACCATCCAGGGTACGGCGCCGGTCGGCAGCGTCGTAGAAGTGTTCGGCAGTACGAACGACGGGAGCGGCCGCGGCGAGGGCAAGCTTTATCTCGCGACCAGCGCCATCGTGCCGGGCGACGGTTCGTTCATCGCCACCTTCACTCTTCCCCAGCCGTACTACTCCGTCACGACCACGGCCACCGATGCCGCGGGGAACACTTCCGAGTTTTCGCTGAACACGCCCGTGCGTCCGCGGCTGATCACGGTGACGAGCAGCGCCGACAGCGGACTGGGCTCGCTCCGCGCCGCGATCGGCGACGCGAACAGCGACGGCACGGACTCGCTGATCACCTTCGACAACTCCCTGATCGGCGTGGTCATCCAACTGGTCAGCGGTCTGCCGGCGCTGACGGAGAACGAGACCACGATCAACGGAGACCTGAACAGCGACTGCCGCCCGGACATCGAGATCAACGGCGGCGGTGCGGCGTCGGTGCTCACCATCAACTCCCAGCTCAACGTGATTCGCGGCCTGGCCATCCACGGCGCCGGTACGCAGGCCATCCTCATCAACAGCGCAAGCGCCCAGAACAACACCCTCACTTGCAACTACCTCGGCACGAACCGCGCGGGCACGTTCGCGCCGGGAGGCGGATCGTTCGGCGCGGCCATCCAGGGCGGAGCGACCAACAACGTGATCGAGAGCAATCTGATCACCGGCTTCGACGCGGAAGCGGTGCGCATCGACGGCGCAACGCTCAACATCGTCCGCGCGAACACGATCGGTCTCGATGCGAACGGAAACGTCCTCGATCCGCCCACCCGCGGCATTCAGCTCATCAACGCCAATCAGAACATCATCGGCGAGCCTGGCCTGGGCAATCGCGTGGTCGCGATCACGGGGTGCATCGACGTAGCCGGCGGCACGAACAACACCTTCCGCGCGAACACCATCGGCTGGCCGGAAAGCACGGTCACGCCGACCGGCTACGGCATCAGCCTGCACAGCAGTGCGAACGGCTGCACGGTCGGCGGGACCTCCCCCGGAGAGGGAAACCACATCGAAAACAACGGCGGCACCGGCGTTCTCCTCGGCTGGGCCGACGGCGACAACATTTCCATTCGCGGAAACTTCATCGCCAACAACGGCGGCCTGGGCATCGATCTCGACGGCAACGGCGTGACGCCCAACGACGGCGCGGCGGATGCCGATACGGGCGCGAACGAAAATCTCAACTTCGCCGTTCTCACTCGCGCGACGACGGACGGCTCCACCACAGTCGTAGAAGGGCTGCTCGATACGTCCGCGGGAGGTCTGCAGATCGATTTCTACGCGAGCGACGACCGCGACCCATCGGGCTATGGCGAAGGGGCGACGTTCCTCCAGTCGCAAGGCCTCGCCGCGGGATCGTTCAGCTTCACCCTGCCGCCTCTCCCCGTCGGAACGTGGATCACCGCGACCACAAACTCCGGCGGAAACACTTCGGAGTTTTCGCTGGCCATCGCCGTGAGCGGTCCCCCACTCGGACCGACGGAGCTCGTTGCGTATCCGGTGCACCCGAATGCCATCGCCCTGCGTTGGCGCGATCCGCAATCGAGCGAGACGGCGTTCCGCATCGAGCGTTCGACGAACGGCGTGAACTTCTCGCAGGTCACCAACGTCGGCCCGGACACGACGACCTACACCGACACGACCGTCGGACCGCAGCAGACGTTCATCTATCGCGTCATCGCCACTTCGCTTTCCGGCGATTCACCGCCGTCGAATCTCGCCACGGCCACGTCGTACAGCACGGCGCCGCTGAGCGTGTGCCGCGTCAGCATCAGCGGCCAGCAGCAGTTCGCGGGGCAGGCCAGCGCGGTGCACAATGGGTCGGAGTGGGCGGTGGCCTGGTCGGATAAGAAAAACGGGCGCGACGGTGACATCTACTTCCAGCGCCTTGCCAACGCCGATGGCGCGCCGATCGGCTCTCCGATCCAGATCTCGAATGACGATTTGCCGTCGATCGTTCCGACGCTGGCCTGGAACGGTTCGCAGTACGGAGTGCTTTGGTTCGATCATCTCCGCCAGCCGGATGGGCAACAGCGATCGGCGTTCTCGTTCGCGGTGCTGGACGGCATCGGAACCAAAGTCCGCGGCGACATCCGGATCCGCAGCGCGAACCCCGGAACGCTGAATCCCGACGGACAGATGCCGCTGATCTGGGACGGCGGCGGATGGGGCATTTTCCTGCTCGAGACCATGGCCAGCAGCCAGCAGGTCGTCTACTACCGCCTCGGAGCGAACGGCGACGTCCTCGTCAACGGCGTGACCCCGCTGAACACGCCGGCCTCGAAGTCGCTCGTTTCCGCGGCCTGGAACGGGACGGAGTACGCGTCGGTCTACGTCGTCGCCGGCAACGGCCTGCGCCTGGTGCGCATGCAGCCGAACGGAACGGCGATCGGCTCGTTCGTCACCGTCGGTTCGGTCGCGGGCGCAATCACCACGAGCACGAACGTCATCTGGGACGGCACGGCCTGGGCGGTGGTCTGGAGCGATCGTCTCCAGTCCGGCGATCGCGTCATCTCCATGCGCCGCGTCAGCGCAACCGGCACGCCGCTCGGCGCCGGACCGGTCCGGATCAGCGACAACGGCGCGGTGAGCGATGAATACCCGCGGATTCTCAACAAGTCCGGCGGCGGATTCCTGATCTACACGCACAGCACCGTCAATGGCGTCGCGGAAGTTGGATTGCTGCAGGCCGATGCGAATGGCGACCGTGTGGGCAGCAGAGTGATCGTCAGTCCCAACGACGGCTTCGCGTCGAGCTTCCCGCGTGTGGCGTCGAATGGAACGAATGCGCTCGCGGCGTGGGAGGAATCCAGCGTCAATCCGTCCGAGGTCTCCGCGGCGGTCGTGGATAACGCCGGAGCTCCCGGTCCGATTCAGAACCTCACGCCGAGCCGCACGCCACCTTCGTCCTCGACCTTCCCGGTCGTCGTCCCCATCACGCCGAACGGCTTCGTGACCGTCTGGAACGAGCAGTTCGCGCCGGGCAACTCGCTGCACGCGCGCGTCAACCGCGGCAACGGCACATTCGTCGATCGCAAGCCGCTGACGCCCGGCAAGCCCGCGGCGCGTCCGGCGGTGGTCAGCCGGGGCTCGAGCTTCGCCGTCGCCTGGACGAATGCGGACACGAACGCGCTGCGCTTCCAGAATTTCGATGCCGAGGGAATCGGCATCGCACCGGCGTACGACGTGGCGAATTCGATCGACGTCACGCGCGGCGTGGGACTGGCCACGGACGGCACGATCTGGGGCGCGGCGTGGATCGCGGGCGGTCAGCTGCAGTTCCAGCGCGTTGGCCAGAACGCCACCATCGGCGCGCCGGTGACCATCTCCGGCATGCCCGGTCCCTCCGATCCGCGCATCCAGTGGGTCGGCTCAGGATGGGCGGTGCTTTGGAGCGCGAGCGGAAACCTCTGGTACGCGCAACTCGATCCGGCCGGCGCGCTGATCGTGCCGCCGACGCGCGTCACCGATTCGTTCAACAACCCCAGCGAGCTCGACCTCCTCTGGACCGGCCAGCACCTCGGCATCGCCTACGCCGAAACCACGAGCCTCTTCTTCACCACCATCGGTCTGAACGGCATCAAGAACTTCACGCCGGTGAATGTCGCGATCGCTGAAGGATTCGGCGCGCTTTACTTCGATGGCGACGACTTCCATGTCGTGTATCCCTCGACCGGCGGCGGCATTCGCGACGCCGCGATCTCGACGGCAGGCGTGCTCGATCCGGTGACGACGTTCCATGGCAATCATGGCGAAGGGCGGATTCACGCCGCGTACAACGGCGCGACCGTGGCGATGGCCTGGGAACATCAGCGCGCGTTGCTCCTGCAGACCACGGCCTGCCAGAACGACGTCACCCGGCCCAACTGCATCACGCTCAACGGCACGTTCAGCGGCGGCGCGGTGCAACTCAACTGGCCCGCGGCCAGCGATCCGCAGAGCGGCCTCCTCGCTTATCACCTCTACCGCGACGGCTCGCTGCTCGCGGAGCTGCTGCCGTCGACCCTCATCTACACCGACGGCGGATTCACGCCCGGTTTCGCGCACGCGTACGAGCTGCGCCCGTTCAACGGCGCGTATCTCGAGTCGAACGCGTGCACGGTCAAGACAGTCATCGCCGGGATCAGCGTGAATCCGGCGACGCTCCCGAATACGAACGTCGGATCGAACTACAACCAGACCTTCACCGCCACCCAGGGAACCGCTCCGTACACCTTCGCGGTCACGGGCGGCGCGCTTCCGGCCGGCCTCAATCTCAACGGCACGAGCGGCGCGCTGACCGGCTCCCCGACGACCGGCGGCATGTACAACTTCACCATCACCGCCACGGACTCCGTCGCGCAGATCGGCTCGCGCGCGTATTCGTTGCGCGTCTGTTCGGGTCTCACGATTTTCCCGACGGTGCTCATCGACGGGTATCTCGATCGCGAATACAGCCAGACCATCACCACCACCGGTGCGAGCGGCGCGGTGACGCTGTCGATCACGACCGGAACGCTTCCCGGCGGATTGACCATGGATGCCGCGGGCTGGATCCACGGCACGCCCACGACGACGGGCACGTTCGCCTTCACGATCACCGCGACCGACACCCTCGGCTGCACCGCCACGCGCAACTACAGCATCGTCATTCAGACCGGGCAGGCCGCGCGCAGCCTCTCCGCGTTCGCGCTCGGCACGTCGAGCATTCGCCTCCGCTGGATCGACCCGCAACGCAACGAGACCGGGTTCCGCCTCGAACGCTCGCCCGACTTCGGCGCGACCTGGGCGCCCATCGGCATCGTCGGTCCGAACACCGTGACGTCCACCGATTCCTCGCTCAGCGCCGGGACGACGTACTCCTATCGCGTCGTCGCGATTACGCCTTCGGGCGACACGTCGCCGTCGAACATCGCCACGGCCAGCACGTTCCCCGCGACCGCCGCGAAAACCTGTCTGCAACCGGTCTCGCCGTATCACGCAACGGCGCGGAATCCATCGGTCGCATGGACCGGCACGCAATGGGCGATGGTCTGGGGCGAGCGCACCGGCGGACGCGAGGACGACCTCTTCTTCACCTTCCTCGACGCATCCGGCGCGATGACCGGAACGCCGGTACAGATCACCAGCGCGGAGATGGGCTCCTCCCGCCCGGCGCTGCGCTGGAACGGCTCGAAATTCGGCGTGACGTGGATCGAGCTTCATCGCGGTCCGGCCGGCGAAGCGGTCAACGAATATCGATTCGCCCTGCTCAGCGCGACCGGCACCGTCATGCGCACCGACGTCATGATTCCGCGCCCCGCACCGGTCGAATTCTCATCGCAAAGCATCGACCCACAGCTCTTCTGGGATGGAACGGCCTGGTCGTTCTTCGAGTCGCATTTCACCAGCGACGGCCTGCTGGACCTCTTCTTCTACCGCTTCGATGAGGACGGCGACCTGCTCCTCGGGCCGACCCGCCTGACGACGCACGCTCATTTCGACACGGCCGTTTCCGTCGCCTGGAACGGCACCGAGTACGCGATGGTCTGGACGCGGTTTATCGACAACGTCGGCTCGATCGAGCTCCAGCGCGTCAGCACCACCGGCGCGCTCGTCGGATCGCAGGTGACCCTCGTCTCGCCCAGCACAGACGCCATCAGCAATCCAGACATCACCGCAACGACAGGTGGCTGGGCAGTGGTGTGGCGCCTGACCGACAACACCGGAACCGCGATCCTGCTGCAGCGTCTTGCCGGAAACGGATCGCTCATCGGATCGCCGTCGCGCGTCAACGACGACTTCGATCTGAACGGTTTCACGCTCGCTGATCAGCGCCCGTCCAACGACCAGTTTCCGGATCTGTACTCGCTCGCCGACGGCTCCTTCGTCGTCCTCACCACCGCGCAGTTGAACGCGACCGGCCGGCAGGAAGTGGCCATGCTCCGCGCCGATTCGAGCGGCGCGCGCGTCGGATCGCGGATCATCCTCAGCACGCAGGACAACTTCAACTCGAACGTGGCCCGCGCGGCGACGAACGGCACGAACTTCCTCCTCGCCTTCAACGAAAGCCGCCTCGGCACATCGGAAATCGCCACGCTGATCACCACGCCCACCGGTACGCTCGTCGCGGGACCGACCGATCTCACCGCGGGTCACAGCGCGGGATTCGTCGTGAACACATCCGTCGCGCCGGTTGGCAACGGCTTCGCGGCGCTCTTCGTCGAGCCGCTGAACCCGAACACGAACCAGGTCTTCGCGCGCATCTTCGATGGAACCGGCGCGCTGAGCGCGAGCAAGTCACCGCTCTCGACCCGTCCGACGCGCGGCCGCGCGGCGATCGTGGGAGTCGGCTCGACGTTCGCCACGGCCTGGAAGGACAACACCAACGCCGTCGTCTTCGGACGCTGGGATTCGGCAGGCAACGCGCTGATCACAGAAGTGAATGTCGTCACGAATGCGGGCGGCCCGGCGAACGTGAACGTCGGCTTCGATGGCGAGAATTACGGCGTGCTCTGGAATCAGAACGGCCGCCTCAATTTCCAGCGCGTATCCCCAACCGGCGCACTGCTGGGCACGCGATCGACTCTTGCGCCTCTGCTCGATGGCGCACCGCAACAGATGGTCTGGACAGCGCTTGGGTGGGCCATCGCCTTCATCAGCAGCGACGACATCTACTACACGCTGCTCGACGCGACCGGCGCGACGATCGTCGCGCCGATGCGCATCAGCTTCACACCCACGTTCGACAAGATCGGCCTGGCCCTGGCCTGGAACGGAGACGTCCTGGGCATCGCCTGGACGAACTACCCGATCGTCGATCCGCCCGCCTGGTCGTGCAGTTCACGGTGCTCGATCTCGCGGGGATCAAGCAGTTCAACGAAACGGTCGTTGCGGCCGAGGGGCGGTTCGACAACAACCTGCAGGGTATTTATTGGGATGCCGATCGCTTCAAAGTGCTCTTCAGCCCCGGCGAGGGCGGCACGCTGCGCTCCGTCGATGTGAGCACCATCGGCGCGGTCATGGGACCGAGCCGCATGCTCTCAAACCGCGGCTTCGGCGCGTCCGTCGCCTTCAACGGAACGACAGCGGGCATGATCTGGCTGCAGACCGGCGATCAGTACTTCCAGACCACGGCCTGTCTCGATGACGTCACGCCGCCGAGCTGCCCCACGTTTACGGCTGTTCGCAATCCCAACGACATCACGCTGACTTGGACGCCCGCAGCCGATGCGCAATCAGGCATCTACCGCTACGTGATCTACCGCGACGGCCTGATCCTCGGCGAAGCCCCGAGCACCTTCACCAGCTACACCGACGCCTCGGCGCGGACGAACGACTCGTTCACGTACAGCGTCGTCGCGCAGAACGCCGCGTTCCTGCTGTCGAACAGCTGCACGACGCAGACACTCATCGGCACGCCGATCAATCTCGTGGCCACGGCGACATCGAGCACGCAGGTGCAGGTGACCTGGTCCGCGGTCGGCGGCGCGAGCAGCTACACCATCGAGCGGAGCTCCGACGGTACGACGTTCGCGCCGGTCGGAACTTCGGGCACGACTTCGTACAGCGACACGGTCATCGCGGGGAACAGCTATCTGTACCGCGCGCGGGCCATCGTCGGCCTCGCGACCTCAGACCCCAGCAATCGCGATCTGGCCACAGCCATCGTCTTCACCGACGACCCGCTCGTCGCCGGCGTGACGGTCGTCAAAGCCGTTCATCTGACGCAGATGCGCACCGCGGTGAATGCCGTCCGAGCCCTGGCCGGCCTGACGCCCGCCACATGGACCAGCGGCAACGTCATCGTCGCCATTCACATGAATGAGCTGCGCACTGCGCTTTCGAGCGCATTGACAACGCTCGGCTTCGCCGCGCCCACGTTCACCGACACGATCGCGCCCGGAGTGACCGTGCGCGCGATTCACATGCAGGAGGTTCGGAATGGAGTGAAGTGAGGCGCGCCTACCAGCGAAAGTGCCCCGTCAACTCATACGCGAACAGCACATCCTCGATCTGCGCACCGCCGCCGATGTTGTGCACCACCAGATGACGATCGCCGCGCCGCACGTCGGAGACCAGTCCGATGTGCGGCACGCCCGAGGCCAGTCGCCAGGTCACGATGTCCCCCGGTTTGTAATCCGCGGCGCGCCGCGTCACCGGCAGCGCGCGGCCCTTTCGTTTGAAAAAGGTCGCCAGGTTCGGAACGCGGCGGTGATCGATGTTCGTATCGGGCCGCCGCAGCCCCCACGTCTTCGGATACACCGCGAAGTTTCGTTTCATGTCCTCGTGCACGAGCACCTGCAGGTCGATCCCCGCGTGGCGGAACGAGCGGATGATCACGTCGGTGCACACGCCCGTGTGCAGGGGCACGTCGCCGTTCGGGTATCCGATGCGGCGGTAGGCCGGGTCGTAGCCGCGCGTGACGCCCACCTGGCGCTTCGCCCCCTCGATCATCTTCGCGATCGAGGGTTGCGCTTCAACGCTCAGCGCGACTAGAAGAACGACGGCGATTCTCTTCACGACTACACTCTAACCATGACCGCGCCTGTGATCATCCGCTCCCGCGCGCCCTTCCGCTCCGAGGTGGAGGCCGGGCCGCACCGCTGGGTCCTCGACGAGCCGCAGGAAGCCGGCGGCACGAACGAAGGACCCACTCCATACGACATGCTCGCCGCAGCGCTGGGCGGCTGCACGGTCATGACCCTGCACTTCTACGCGCGCCGCGAAAAGATCCCGCTCGAGGAAGTCGTCGCCCGCGTTTCCCACGATCGCCAGCACGTCAAGGACTGCGCGGATTGCTCGTCGACCTCTGGCTTCATTCATCGCTTCAAGGTGGAGCTCGAGCTCTCCGGACCGCTCGATGAAGCCCAGCGCCAGCAGCTCCTGAAAATCGCCGGGCGCTGCCCCGTCGCCAAGACGCTGCAGGCCGAGATCAAAATCGAAGAGGTACTCGTTTGAGCGCACTCGATCACCTGTTCGCGAAGAACCGGGCCTGGTCCGAAGAGATCACCCGGCAGGATCCTGAGTTCTTCACGCGGCTCGCGACGCAACAGAATCCCGGCTACCTCTGGATCGGCTGTTCGGACAGCCGCGTGCCGGCGAATCAGATCGTCGGCCTCGCACCTGGCGAGATGTTCGTCCATCGCAACGTGGCGAACGTCGTCGTACACACGGATTTGAATTGTCTTTCGGCGATTCAATTCGCCGTCGATGTTCTCCGCGTCGGCCACATCATCGTCTGCGGCCACTACGGCTGCGGCGGCGTGCTCGCCGCGTTACGCGACGACAAGCTGGGGCTGGTCGACAACTGGCTGCGCCACGTTCAGGACGTGCGCCGCGCCGACCAGGCCCAGATCGACGCGCTGCCGTCCGAGGCGGAACAGCATCGGCGGTTGTGCGAGCTGAACGTCATGCAACAGGTGATCAACGTCAGCCAGACCACGGTCGTCCGCGATGCCTGGTCGCGCGGCCAGAGCCTGACCGTTCACGGCTGGGTGTATGACATTCGCGACGGACTGCTGCGGGATCTCAGCATTTCCACGCACATGCCCGGTGTGTCGGGATAGCTACTTCCCGATCACTTCCCGGAAAAACGCGGTGACGTCCTCGTTGATCTTCGTGTTCGTGCCATGGCCGATGTCCACATAGGTCGCGAACCTCGCATTCGCGCCGGACCGGCCGTAGATCATCTGCCCCTTCGTCCAGCGGTCGGGCTGCATCGTTTCGCCGAGGACTTTGAAGATGAGCTGCCGTTCGGACTCCTCGTAGCCGTCGTCGAATTTCACCGCGTCGTTGTCGTCTTTCGCGCCCATGTAGTAGAGCTGCGGCACCTGTCGCCAGGCCTTCTCGTTGAAGCCGCGTCCCGTGAGCTGGCGCAGGTCCGCGGTGCCGACGGGATACGGCAGCGTCTCGCCGTCGAGGCTGGCCAGCGGCAGCATCACCAGCGCGTTCAGACCGCCGCCGGCGACGGCCTTCACGCTTTCGGGATGGAGCATGGTGAAGCGATTCGAAAACGAGCCCGACGCGGAGAAGCCGCTCATAAGGAACTTCTCGTGCGTCGGGATGCCGTTCGCGCGCAGACGCGCACGCGCGTGGCGAACCATGGCCAGTAACTGCAGATCGACGCGGCGCAGAGGACCGTCCTCGATCAGCATCGTGTCGCGGTCGAACAGATGCGTGTAGATCTTCCAGTCCGTTTCCGGCCGCGGAAACACAGGCATCAGCAGCGGCACGTCGAGTCTCTTGGCGACGTACGCGCCGACGCCCGTCCCGGAGAGTTTCTTCGCCCCTTCGAGATGCACGTTGAGGTCGTCGGAAATTCTGCCGGTGTTGTTCGGCTCGACGAGGAGATAGGTTCTGTCCTTCACCGGTGCAGCCGGCATGCGAAGGACGTACGGAAAGTTGAAGCCGTCGGCCGGCGACGCGGCCACGACGTCGATCGCGCCGGGTGTGAGCGTAACGGGAACGGCAGGCGTGTGAGTGCACGCTGCAGCCAGAAGAAGGAAAGCAATGGTCAGGTTTTTCATGAGTGATAAAGATCGGTGCTGAGATAGCGAAGTCCGGAGTCGACGGCGATCGTTACGACGGTTGCGTCTTGGCCGAGGTTCCGGGCGATGCGTAACGCGGCGACGACGTTCGCGCCCGTCGACGTGCCGGCGAAGATCCCTTCCTCACGCGCGAGCCGCCGCGCCATCGCCTTCGCTTCGTCGGTCGAAACGGTCTCGATCTCGTTCACGAGCTCCGGCTGCCACAGCGGAGGGATGAAGCCAATGCCGATGCCTTCGATCCGGTGCGATCCCGAGGCCTTCCCCGACAGCACCGCGGACTCGGCGGGTTCGACGGCGACGATCTGCACGTCGCGATTGCGCGCCCACAGCGCCTTCGTCACGCCGTGAATCGAATGCGCGGTGCTGACCGCGTGCACGAACGCGCTGACGCGGCCGCCGGTCTGTTCCCAGATCTCCTCGCCCAGCGGCAGGTAGCCGCCGATGGCGTCGTGGTTGCGCAGCTGATCGCAGGACCAGTGACCCGGGCGCTCGCTGACCGCCGCGGCGGTGCGAATCATTTCCTTGATCAGGGCCTCGTTGATCTTCCTGTCGTCGCTCTTCACGTCGGTGATGTGCGCACCGAAGGCCTGCATGGTCCGCCGTTTCTCATCGCTGAACGCGTCGGAGTAGACGATCTCGATGCCGTACCCCTTCGCCGCGCAGACGAAGGCCAGCGAGATGCCGGTCGTGCCGGCGGTGTACTCGACGACCGTGCCGCCGGGCTTCAGCCGCCCGTCTGCTTCCGCCGCTTCGATCGCCGCGCGGGCCATGCGGTCTTTCATGCTGCCGGTGGGATTCGCCCACTCCAGCTTCATGAAGACGCGCGCCGCCCCGGCGGGCACGATGCGGCGGAGCTCGATCAGCGGCGTGTTGCCGATTCCGGAGAGAACACTGTCTGTTTCAGTCACACCACTTGTCCCCCAGGTAACAGATGGCGATTCCAACGCCGTAGGCAATGATATCCAGCGGATCGAACCGCCCCGCGAAGAACCCGCGCGGCCACAGGATCTGACTGATTTCCGTGGCCGTGCTGGCTGCGAACAGCGTGATGGCCGCGCGTTCCGCATTGGCGCCGATGAATCGCGTCACTGGATTCAACGGCCCGACACCGGCGAGCCCGCGCACGATGACGTAGAGCCAGGCCGGAACGGTAAGATCGGCGAGATAGCTCGTGAGAAAACCACCGCGGATGTGCAGCAGATTGAGCGCCGCCGTCCCGACAAATGCCGCCGTCAGCAGCCAGTAAGTGATGGTCCACGCGCGCCGGCATGAGCGTTCGACCATGCCCGAAGGATAACCGCCTCAGCTCCAGAAAACGCCGAGCGGATCCTTCACCACGACGTCGAGGAGCACGCGGATGTCCTTGGCGGCTTCGACGTTCGACACGCGGTTCCAGCGCTCGCTCGATTCCGACCAGTACAGCGACCAGTTGTTCCGCGCCTCGGAGTACCGGAACTTCGCGATCGGCTTGGACGTCCAGGCGTCGGCATTCACGAAGGCCGCTCGCTGCTCGATCAACACGACGGCGTTGGTCTCGAAGCGGTAGATGTACTGCTGGCGGTCGCCGCCCACCGTCGACGAATGCTCCGCACAGAATTGCGTGAGCGCGGCCTCGGCATCCGCAGCAGCTTCGGGGGGAATCGCCATGACGCCGCAGTTTAGCTCAGCGCCACGGAGTGAAGCGTCGCGATCGCATCAGCACGATGGCAACGGCTCCCAGGGCGATGGCGATCGATGCGGGCCGGAGGCGGTCGTACATCCGCTGGCGACGGCCGGCCGCTGTGTGCTCTCCCGTTTCCCAGTAAACCCAGTCGTGTCCGAGCTGATTCACCGCTCCTTTTCCACCCGAGACCACGAGGACCATCCCGTTCCCGGTCGCGGGATTCACCCGCACCATCGCGCCCCAGGCCGGCAGAGTCCCGCCGTCATGTCCGACCACGTAGCCGCCCTTCCTGTTTGGCGCGAACAAGGTATGACCGAGGCCCCACGCTCCCGTAGCGGGCTGCGGCTTGAGCATCTGATCCAGTGTTTTCCTGTCGAGCGCAGGATTGTCTTTGACGAATGCCCGCGCGAACCGCGCGAGGTCCGCCGGCGTCGCGTACAGCGCGACCGGCGCTTTCGCCGCATAACGACGGCGCGGAGCGGACCGGAGCTCCGCGTCGTAACTCGTAGCAAGATCCTTGGGCGGAAGCGTGTTGACGTCGAAGCTGGAGCCGGTCATGCCGAGGGGCAGCAGCACTGCTTCCTTCATGTAATCGGCGAACGTTCGATTGGTGACCTCCTCGATCAGGAGTTCGAGAACGGCGTAACCGCTGCCTGAATAGACGAAGGTTTCACCCGGTTCTCGCGCGATCGCGTCTCTGAGTGCCGCCTCGAGTCGCGGAACGGGTTGGCCGGGCAGGAATCCGTAGCCCAATCCATCGTCGAGGCCGGAGGTATGGGTCAGGAGATGCCGGACCGTGACTTTGTTGCGCCGCGCATCGCTTCCGGGAAATTTCCATCGCCTCAGGTGGGCGATCACCGGCTCATCGAGTTTCAGCTTCCCCTCTTGAACGAGTCTCATGACGCCCCAGGCCGTCACTGCTTTGCTCACCGAGGCGACCTGATAGCGGGTGCGATCCACGCTTGTTCCGCCGAATCCGTGGGCCGCGGCAATCTCACCGTTCTTCAAGAGAACTACAGCCGCGCTGCCGAGCCTGCGGCGGTCCGCGGCTTTGCTGAGTTTCTGTACGAGGTGTTGTTCGATCGTGGCGAGATTGCCGTCGGATCGAACGGGCGCTCTCAAGTACGCATCGGCCACGGTCGCAACGAGAACGGCGATCGTCCAGATCAGGAGTCGAAGAAACATGGTTCGGGTCCGCGGCGAGTATGCTGCGGAAGTGGCTGTTCGTGATGTTAACGACTGGGAGAAACTCGCGCGCCGCGAGCCTTACTTTCCTGTCCTCACCAATGAGGGCGCCGCCGCAGCGTTTTTCGAGAGCGGCGAGGAAGACATCGCCTCGCTCCTCACTGCGATCCATTCCGTTCTGGGCCGGGAGATCGCGCTCACGTCATCGCTCGACTTCGGCTGCGGCGCCGGCCGTCTCACACTTCCCCTGGCACGACGGGCGACCAGCGTCGTGGCCTGTGATACAGCGCCGACGATCCTCGCTCATGCTCGCAAGAACGCCACAGACGCCGGACTGCAAAACGTGACGTTCCTGACGCCCGACGAACTGCCCGCCCTGCCTCCCGCTTCCTTCGATTTCGTTTGCTCCCTGCTCGTTTTCGAACACATTGCTCCGGCCGCCGGCTACGACTTCATTCGCACACTCGTCACTCTCGTCGCTCCAAGTGGCGTCGCCGCATTGCACATCCCCTTCGGCCGCCCGGGAGGACGCCTTCGCCGTCTCGCGCGCTGGACACTTGGCGCTCAACCTCGCAGCGCAACAGCAGGCGAATACGACGCGCAACTCGTACAACGCTATGTCGAGGTTGCGGGCGGGCGGGTGGTGGGGCGGCTTGGGACGGGAGGGGGCGGTAATTCGGGGGTTGCGGTAATTGAGAAAGCCTAGTTGGGCCTATGTCGCGAGCGCCGACATAAGGTCCTGCTTGCTTCGCCGGCCTGTCGCGCCGGCTAATCGCGCTACATCAAGCGGCAAAGCCCTCGTGTCAGTGCCCGGGTTCGCCAAGACTGAGTCAGCCTCACGTGGGTCCTCCTTATCCCAGACGCGAGGCCGGATGACCAGCTCACCGTCGTACGCGCCCCGGCGATAGTATTTACATGGATGATCTACGAATCTGGATATTGGAAAGTTGACCTACTCAAACGTGCCGACAAGCTGGATAGACAGACACAGCAGCGGCGTTGGAGCGAGACATCTCTTGCTCGATTCGAGCAGGAAGTTATGTTGGGATTCTATGCTGTCCGCAAGCTGCAGGAAGCGCGAAAGATCTCTGATCGACTTCGGAGTCGGCCGGTTCCTCTTATCCAGTACCGCTCCAGCGGCAAACCGGTCCGGCATCTCAACTGGGATCGGATTGATGCGCTGTACGAACTAGATAATCCGGAGCGTGTCCAGCGGCATCTGTCATTCGTAACCAACCAGATTATTCACAGTTATGTGTTCGTCCCGTGGTTTGACGAAACGAATCACCTTGTAAATCTCTTCTTCGCTTCCGATCACGAAAAGGACCGCCAGTTATGGGCGGTTACGGTTCATGAGATAGCGGAAATCTTTGCCGAGGTGGGTAACAACGATCCGACCAGCGCGCGAATGAGCTGGGATCCCGTGACGGGGCGCGAAGTCATAGAAGTGGATTAGCGCAGTCTGAGGCGCGACCGAAGCTAGGCCAGGAATCGCAGGTGTCGGTTACGATCCGTGATGCCATGAGCTCGCAAAAGCGCTTACGCCTGCTCCTTCCGATCGAGCCACACGTCGGCGTCGGACCTATCAAGCTCGGGATGACGCGAGAAGCCGCTCGGGGCGTGCTGCGAGAAAAGGGGTTCATGCGGAGCGCGTTCGACGAAACCATGGACTACTTCTGTGACAACGCGCTTCAGATCGAGTACGACTCCGGCACAGTCTCGTTTGTCGGTGTTGCGCGCCACGAACGCTTGGTTTGCACATATCAGGGCGTGAACGTCTTTGAGGTTTCGGCGCAGACACTCTTCGAAACGATCTCAACTGCCGAAACCAGGCAACACTCATACACGCCGGTCGAGTACGTGTTTCACGACCAAATAGTGACGTTATGGGCTCCGCATGATGGCTACGAACATCAGGGGTATCCGCATGTCTACGCGCAGGTCGGCTTGGGCGACACGCGTTACCTGATGGCGGTCAACGACATACCGGCATAGAACGCACGTCGCAGGAGGCGATCTATCCGCGGGGAAGTGACTGCGGCGTGACGTCTATCGCCTGAGCTGCGGCGAGGCCCCACGTGGAGCGGACGCGCTGCCTTCTAATGGCCAATACGATCCGGCGAATGAGTCGAGACATTGAACGTGGCCGCAGGACGAGTAGTTGCGCGATCGCGACACCAGAGCGTGCGCACTTGCACTGATGAATCGTGACTGTCGGTGTGGTCCGGAAGAAGTGACGAATGGTACGATGATGTGATGACGAAACCCGCTGACAGGCTCCTCGAGGAGGCGCTCAAGCTCACACCGAACGAACGAGCCAAGATCGCGGCGGAGCTACTTTCGAGTCTCGACGATCAAGATGAGGATGTGAAGG
The DNA here is from genome assembly GCA_963822445.1 of uncultured Acidobacteriota bacterium. GTDB lineage: Bacteria > Acidobacteriota > Thermoanaerobaculia > Gp7-AA8 > Gp7-AA8 > QHVT01. The sequence goes on from CAWGHO010000002.1 coordinate 312,762, forward strand.
CAGCATGGGCCTTGGAGATAGCTCGCCGCGCGGCTGACGCTGAGGCCGACCCCGACGACGAAGAAGACTGGCGCACCGCACTGGATGAGATTCGTCGGGAAGTGCTATCCCGTTGAAACGAGTTCACCTTCGACGCATTGCTAAACGAGATATACGCGAGGCGCTAACGTGGTACCGCCAGCGCGATCCAGAATTAGCAAACCGCTTCTTGGATGAAGTGTACAAAGTGCTCCGACTGCTGGAGCAGTTTCCGAACATCGGCGGACCCGTCTTCGGCTTCAGCGACCAAGCAACACGTCAGATGCCAGTAGACACATTCCCATACCACGTGGTGTTTAAGCGGTTCACAGATCGGACATCGGTTCTAGCGATCGCTCACGACCGGAAACGTCCTGGGTATTGGAACGAGTAGCGGCGGCCCAGCTCCCGTCACAGTCTGGCTAACCAGCTGCCAGGAGCTGTCGGCGGTCCGTTCGCCGGGCCGACCCTGAAGCGCATCTTGAAGCGTCTAGTTTGGCCATGGCATTGCTCCCGCGTCAGCCGTCATCGCTTTGTTCGTTCCAGATCAGTGGGGATTCGCGTTGATTTCCATGGCATGTACTGCAGGCGTGGCCTGCACGGCGTTCTACGTCCGCCCGGCTCAGTAGTCTACACTCTGAATTTCGGATCGCAGACCCACCAACATGACCAACTGGATAAGCGAACGCGCAACCGAAATGCGCCAGAGCATCGCCGCGATCGAAGCACTCGACGCGGAGCTCACCTACGCCCAGCTCTCCTGGCGGCCGCAGGAAACCCAATGGAGCATTGCGCAGATCATCGAGCATCTGCTCCTCACAGACGCTCCCTGCGTCGAGCCGATCTCCAGATTGCTCGCCAATGCGCCGCGGGGCGAGTCACGCTGGAAGCCCACGATCATGGGCAGGCTCATCACCAAGGCGGTCGAGCCACAGACCAAACGGAAAACGAGATCGGGAAAGCAACATCTGCCCGCGCCGCAGCCGGCGGCACGGGTGATGGCGGACTACGTCGAGGTCCGGAAGCGGCTGCTCGAACTGCTCGAGCAATCGGCAGGCGTCGACCTGAACCGCGTGAAAACCAACTTCCCCATCAAGACACCCCTCCGCTACAACCTCGGCGACGCCTTCATGATCCTGACCCGCCACACCCAGCGGCATCTCCAGCAGATCGACCGGATCCGGCAGCATCCCGGATTCCCCGGGACCTGATCACCGCCCGTATCATCAGCGCGGAGGTGCGTGATGAACAAAACCCGACTGGAAGCGTTCAGCGACGGAGTCATCGCCATCCTGATCACGATCATGGTCCTGGAGCTGAAGGTCCCCCACGGCACGAGCTGGGAAGCGATCCGGCCGACCGTGTTCACGCTCCTGATGTATCTCCTCAGCTTCGTCTACCTCGGCATTTACTGGTCGAACCATCACCACATGTTTCACGCGACGCAGCGCGTCAACGGCAGCATCCTCTGGGCGAATCTGCACCTGTTGTTCTGGCTGTCGCTCATCCCCTTCGCGACGAACTGGATGGGCGAGAATCACTTCAGCGCCTTTCCGACCGCGATCTACGGCGTCGTTCTTCTGGCGTCGGCGATCGCGTACACGATCCTGCAGAACCGGATCATCGCCCAGCATGGACACGAATCGGTGCTGGCCATGGCGGTGGGGAACGACTTCAAGGGAAAGCTCTCGATGGCGCTCTATTCGCTGGGGATCGTCCTTGCGTTCGTCCATCCGCTCATCGCGAATGCGCTCTACACCACCGTCGCGCTGATGTGGCTCGTGCCGGACAAGCGGATCGAAACGCGCCTGGCCATCGAGCACGATTGAGGCGTGAGACAATCCGCGCGCTTCCAACATGACGATCGTCGCGGGCAAACGGCTTGGGCCTTATGAAGTGATCGCTCCGCTCGGTGCGGGAGGCATGGGCGAAGTCTGGCGGGCCAGGGACACCCGGCTCGATCGCAGCGTGGCCATCAAGATCCTGCCCGAAGGGTTCGCGCAGAACGAGCAGTTCCGGGCGCGATTCGAGCGCGAAGCGAAGACGATCTCGTCGCTCAACCATCCCCACATCTGCACGCTCTTCGACGTCGGACATGAGAACGGCGCGGACTTTCTGGTCATGGAGCTGCTCGAAGGAGAGTCGCTCGCGGAACGGATCGCGAAAGGTCCGCTGCCGATCGACCAGGTCCTGAAATTCGGCGCGCAGATCGCGGACGCGCTCGATCGCGCGCACAAGCAGGGTATCGTCCACCGCGACCTCAAGCCCGCCAACGTGATGATCACGAAGAGCGCCGCGAAGCTGCTCGACTTCGGACTGGCGCGGTCGTCCGCGGAAACCTCGCCCGTGCGCGGTCTCACCGAGATGCCGACCCAGGCCAAGCCGCTCACCCAGGAAGGAACGATCCTCGGCACGTTCCAGTACATGGCGCCGGAACAGCTCGAAGGCCTCGAGGCCGACGCGCGAACGGACATCTTCTCCTTCGGCGCACTCCTCTACGAGATGGCCACGGGCCGGCGCGCGTTCGACGCAACGTCGCGGACGAGTCTCATCGCGGCGATCGTGTCGTCGCAACCCGCGCCGATCTCCACGGTCGCGCCGATGACACCGCCCGCGCTCGATCACGTCGTGCGCAAATGTCTGGAGAAGGATCCCGAGGATCGATGGCAGTCGGCGCACGACGTGGCCAGCGAGCTGCGGTGGATCAGCGAGGGCACGTCGCAGTCAGGGCTCACCGCGACCGGCGGCATGAAGCATCGAACGCGCGAACGCATCGCGTGGGCGCTGGCGGCGCTGGCCGCCCTCGCCGCGATCGTCGTCACGGGTTTGCTACTGACGCGGCGCGAACCGGCGCGCAAACCGATCGAATCGGCGATCGTGTTGCCGCCGGGCTCGCGGATCGCGCTGACCGACGGCGTGGAAATGTCGCCCGATGGCGAGAACGCCGCGTTCGTCCTTTCCGATCTGCGTGGTGGGCGCAACACGATCTGGCTTCGTCCACTCGCATCGGGGACATTCCAGCGGCTCAGCGGCACCGAGGGGGCGGTGCGGCCATCCTGGTCACCCGATTCGCGCAAGATCGCGTTCTTCGCCGATGGAAAGCTCAAGATGTACGACATGCGCGGAGGCGGTGTGAGCGTGGTGTGCGACGCGAGACCTGGCGGCGGCTCGTCGTGGGGAGCCGGCGGCACGATCGTCATCGGACGCGCGGCGCACGGAGGCCTTGCCAGCGTGAAAGCGAGCGGGGGTCCCCCGGTGTCGCTGACGAAGTTGCGGGACGGCGAGACCAGCCATCATTCACCCTACTTTCTGTCGGACGGGAAGACCTTCCTCTTCCTCGCGGTCAACAAGTCGGCCGACAAATCGGCGATCTGTCAGTCCTCTCTCGACCAGCCCGATGAGATCAAAACCGTCATTCCGGCGTTCTCGACGGTGAGCTGGGTCGAGCCTGGCATCGTGCTCTACTCACGCGAAACGCGCCTCGTTGCGCAACGTTACGATGCCGCGAAAGCGAAGACGGTCGGAGACGCGGTCACCGTCGCCGAGCAGTTCAACAGCTACTCCGCCTCGAACGACGGGAAGCTGCTCCTGCAGCGCAACCCGAACCTGGTGTTGTCGCAACTCGTGTGGGTCGATCGCGCCGGGAAAGACCAAGGCGTCGCCGGTCCGCCGGGCCTGTATTTCAGCCCGTCGATCTCGCGCGATCAGCGCCGTTTCGCAGTCGATGTCTCCGCCGCACAAACAGGCAATGGCGACATCTGGATTTACGACATCGCGCGCAATGCAGCGACGCGGGTGACTTATGACGAGCCGAACGAGTCGGCGCCGCGCTGGTCCGCGGACGACCGGCGGATCATCTATTACTCGTCCGTCGAGGACCGCGGCGACATCTACGAGGTTGCCGCGGGCGGAACCGGACAGGCGCGATCGCTTGCGTCCGATGCGCGCGAAAAACGCCCCACCCACGTATCCCGCGACGGCCAATGGATCCTCTTCAACACCCTCGGCGCCGGCAACATGGACATCGGCGTCTGGTCGGCCGCGGAGAAACGTCACCGAACGTGGCTGGCGACGCCGTTCCACGAACAATGCGCCCAGCTTTCGCCGGACGGCAAATGGATCGCCTATCAGTCCAACGAATCGGGACGCTGGGAGATCTACGTTCGCGCGTTCCCGGAGTCGGATCGGAAGTGGCTGATCTCGAACGAGGGCGGCACCATGCCCGTGTGGCGCGCCGACGGTCGCGAGCTGTTCTACGTTTCGCTCGACGGCAAGATGACGGCCGTTGCGGTCACCGCCGGCGCCGATTTCGAGGCCGCTGCGCCGGTGGCGTTGTTCGACGCGCCGCTGCGCCAGCACGCGACGACGCAGTACGACGTCACGAACGACGGCCGGTTCCTGCTCAACCGGCGCGTCGAGAACGCGAACGCCGATCCGATCTCGCTGCTGCAGAACTGGGATGTGCAGTTGCAGGGGAAGGATTGAGTGCGTGAAAGCAGCGCTGACGATTCTCCCGTCGCTGATCCTTCTCGGGTGTTACCCGGGCTCTGACGCGGAGACGTTTCACCGGCAACGCGAGAAAGAGAGACAGCGGGCAATCGCGGCGATGCGTCAGGCCACGAAAACCACCGCTGCCGGCCGGCGCATCGAAGGCTCCGAGCTCGAACGCTTCCTGAGCGGCCGGACTCACGTCTTCGAATACGAGACGACTCCCGACGGCCGTCGCGGCAGGTACGTCGAGTGGAGCTACTTTCGCGCGGACGGCCGACTCGTGTATCTGAATACTCTCTGGGCGCGCGACCCGAACGGCTCAGAGAAGAACCGGTGGCACGTCGATGGCCAGCGCTTGTGCATCCTGAACACGCACATGAGCCAGGAAGAGCAGTGCTACACGATCGCGGTGACTGCCGACGAACGAGTGCAGTACTTCATCGATCGACGTGATGATCCGGCGGATGGGCTGCTCACGAAGGTCACGACCGACGCGCACGAAGGTGCGCCGCGCGAAAATGCTGCTCACAGCCAGTCGAAGTAGCGGATCCACCACGTTTCGATGCCGGTGACGCCTGGGTGCGCCCCGAGATAGTCCGTCTCGAGGACCTCAGTGGGGATCAGAACATATCCGCGTTCCGCCGCGAGCCGCGTCACTTGCTCGAGCGTTTCATCCGGCAATTCGATGTCGGGTGTGAAAGCGATCATCCGGCCGAAGGCGCTGAAGCGTAGTGCGCCCGTTCCAAGAAACAGCTGGCTGTGAAAGCTCGCGTCCTGGATATGCACTCCTGTCTCGAACGTCAGAGTCTCTCCGAGCCGGGATGAGAGCTCCTCGACGAACGCAACAAACGATCTCTGAGCCTCCGCGCGATTGAACACCGCCGGTTCCTCGCCATGCCAGGGGTCGTCATGGCTCTCGAGAACATCGATGTAGTCCGAAATCACGGCTTTGTGCGGCAATCGTGGCATTCGACGGCTCGAGCGTCGATATGACCTTTTGCCTCCTCGTAGTACCACTTCTGATCGGCGGCACGCCAGATCTCCCGCTTGCCACATCGGCGGCAGGTGAACGGCTGGTCGACGTAGTACTCCGGAAGTTGGCCGTACGTGTTGATGTGACTGAGCCGGGTATGGTCCGCGGGAACGGCGGTTGGATTCTGGGAGGGCAGATACTTCGCCAGGCGATCGGCCTCCGCTAGCTCACGCGGAGTCGGATCACGGCCCGTATCTTTCGCTTTAGCCATTGAAACCCGCCGCGCCGGCTAATGCGCCGGCGCTTCGTCCACGATCTCTTCTTCCACTTCCCCGCGCGAGAACAGTGACGACAGCTTCGTCTTCAGTTGATCCGCGACCACAAAGAACGCCGGTACGACCAACAGTGACAGCGCGGTCGAGATCACCAGCCCGCCGATGATCGCCACGGCCATGGGTCCGCGCGTTTCCGCGCCGGGGCCGAGGGCCAGGGCGGGGGGAATCGCGGCGCACATCGTCGCCATGGTGGTCATCAGAATCGGGCGGAGCCGGACCGGACCGGCCTTCAGCATCGCGTCATGCGCGGACAGGCCGCGCTCGCGCTGACCCTGCACCGCGTAATCGACGAGGATGATCGAGTTCTTCTTGGCGATGCCCAAAAGAAGCAGCAGACCGATCATCGAGAAGATGTTCAGAGTCTTGCCGGTGACGAGCAGCGCGAACGCGGCACCGGCGATCGACAGCGGCAGGATCGACAGAACGGTCACCGGATGCATGAACGAATTGAACTGCGACGCCAGAACCATGTACGCGACGATGATGCCGAGGATCAGCGCGAAGACGAGCTGCCCCATCGACTCGCGGAAGGCCACTGACGATCCGCCGAGAACCGCGCGGTAACCGGTCGGCAGGTCCTTGCCGATCTGTTCGACGTACGCCAGCGCATCGCCCTGGGCCTTGCCTGGCGCAACGTTGCCGTAGATCGAGATCGCCCGCTCGCGATCGCGGCGCGTGACCGACTGCAGCGCCGGCCGTTCGTCTTCTTTGACCAGCGAAGACAGCGGAACGAGCTCGCCGCTCTCCGTGCGCACGCGCAAACGAGCCAGATCTTCCGGACGCGTGCGCTGCGACGCGAGGAGGCGCGTGCGGATGTCGATGCGGCGGCCGCCGCTCGAATACTTGCCGGAGCGAACGCCGCCGACCAGCGCGTTCACGGTCGTGGCCACTTCATTGACGGAGACGCCGAGGTCCGCGGCGCGGTCGCGATCGGGGACGATGCGCAGCTCGGGCATGCCCACCTGATAGTCCGTGTCGACGTCCGTCGCGAAACCGCTCGAGGCGAGCTTCTCGCGCATGTCCGTGGCCAGCTCGATGAGCTTCTCCCACTCCGGGCCGCGCACCGAAAACTCGATCGGGAATCCGCGCTGCGCGGTGAAGCCCTGCTGCGAGAGGTCCTGAACGACCGCGCGCGCGCCGGGATATGAGTTCAGCTCTTTGCGGATGCGCGCCGCGATGTCCTGTTGCGATTGCTCGCGCTCGTCCGGCGGAACCATGGTCACGAACAGGATGCCGCTGTTCACGCCGCCGCCACCGAAACCGCCGACGTTCCCGAACACCCGGAGGATCTCGGGCTGCTTCATCAGATAAGCCTCGGCCCGCTGAAACACACGATCGGTCTCGAAGAGGTTCGCGCCGACCGCGGTCTGCAGGCGGATCATCAGACGGCTCTGATCCTGCGACGGAACGAACTCGCTCGGCAGTTTCTTGAAGACGAAGATCGAGCTCGCGAACACGAGCGCAGCAACGATGAGCACCGTGATCGGGCTCCGCAGTCCCAGGGCCAGGATCTTCGCGTAGCCGGCAGCGAGCTTGTCGAAGGCGACGTCGACGAAGTGGCCGAGGCGCGACTGCCGCTCCTGCCCGGTCTTGAGCATCTGCGCGGAACGCGCGGGCGCGAGCGTCACCGCTTCGACGTACGACAGCAGAACGGCGATGCACAGCGTCACGCCGAACTGCAGGAAGAACTTCCCGATCACACCCTTCATGAAGACGACGGGCAGGAAGATCGCGCAGACGGCCAGCGTCGCGGCCAGCGCGGCGAAGCTGATCTCCGCCGTTCCCTCGCGCGCAGCGGTCACGCGATCCTTGCCCATCTCGCCGTGGCGGAAGATGTTCTCGAGGACCATGATCGCGTCGTCGACGACGATGCCGACGGCGAGCGCGAGTCCGAGGAGCGTGAACGTGTTCAGGGTGAAGCCGAAGAAGTAGATGCAGGCCACCGTGCCGAGGAGCGACATGGGGATGGCCAGGATGACGTTGAGCGTGGCGCCGAACGATCCGAGGAACAGCCAGCAGATGAATGCCGTCAGGAGAACGGACAGCAGCAGCTCGAACTGGATCTCGTGAACCGACTCTTCGATGAACTTCGTGGAGTCGAAGTTGATCCCCGACTTCCATTCCCGGCGGCAGAGTCTTCTGAATCTCCACCAGCGCCGCCTTGACGCCCTGCGCAACCGCGACGGCGTTCGAGCCGCGCTGCTTGCGCACGCCCATGCCCTGCGCCGGCTCGCCGTTGACGCGCGAGATGCGGCGCACGTCTTCGAATCCGTCTTCGACGATGGCGACGTCGCTCAGGTAAACCGGCGATCCCTCGATGTCCTTGACCACCAGGCGGCGGAACTCTTCGAGATCGAAGGCCTCGCCGAGGACGCGCACGTTCACTTCGCGGCCCGAAGTCTCCAGGCGGCCGGCAGGCAGTTCGACGTGCTGGCGCTGAATCGCGGTGAGCACTTCGCTCGCGGTGACGCGGCGCTCATCGAGCTTGTCGGAATCGATCCAGATGCGGATGTTGCGATCGACCGAGCCGACCTGAATCTCGCCGACGCCGGGCACGGTCTGCAGCCGTTCCTTCACGCGGTAGCGCGCGAAGTCGGCGAGCATCTGCGGCGAGTAAGGGCCGGACAGGCCGATCCACATGATCGGCTGGTCTTCGGGATTGGTTTTGGAGACGACGGGCGGCTCGATGTCGCGCGGCAGACGGCGCTGGACCTGGGCGATGCGGGTCTGCACGTCCTGCAGCGCGAGGTCGACGTTGCGCGCGAGGTCGAGCTCGACGGTGACGTTGCCGCCGCCCTGCCGGGAGTTGGAGGTGATGTTGCGGACCCCCTCGACCTGCATCAGCGCTTCTTCGATCGGCTCGACGACGTCGTGCTCGACGACTTCCGGCGCGGCGCCTTCCCAGGTCGCGCTCACGCTGATCGTCGGGAAGTCGACGTCCGGGAACTGGGAGATGCCGATGCGCGTCGCGGCCACGCCGCCGAAGACGACCGTGGCCAGCATGAGCATCCATGCGAAGACGGGGTTCTTGATGCAGGCTTCGGTGATTTTCATGGTTCGCTCCGCTCACGGTTGCGAGGTTTCGGGGTTTCGGGGTTTCGAGGTTTTCGGGTTACCGCCCCGCTAACCGCGTAACCTCGGAACCCCGGAACAACTCACTTCGTTACCTTCACCTTCGCACCATCGCGCAACGCTTCCGCGCCGCGCATGACCAGCGTTTCGCCCGCGGCGAGGCCGTTTTTCACTTCGACTTGTCCGTCGGCTGTGCGCATGCCGAGGGTGAGGAGACGGGCTTTGGCGGTGCCGTTTTCGACCGTGTAGGCGAGGAAGCCCTGCTCGGTCGGACGGATCGCGGTCTGGGGAATGACCGGCGCCTCGCGCGTCGCGCCGATGGGAACGGTCACGCGCGCGAATGCGCCGGGACGCAGCTCGGGGCGATTCGGATTCACGACCTGCGCGGTGACGTCGACCATGCGCGAGGACTGGCTCGCGGCCGCGGCGACGTGAGTGATCGTCGCCTGGAACTGCTCCGAGCCCTCGGCCACGTTGAATCGCGCGACGAGGCCCGGACGCAACGGCTGCGCGTCCTGTTCGGGGACCTGGAAACGAAGGAGCAGCGGATCGCGGCGCACGAGCGTCGCCAGGACGGTGCCGACCGGCACGTACTGTCCCGTTTCGACGGTGCGCGTTTGAATGATGCCGGCGACCGGCGCGCGCACGAATGCGTCGCGAAGGTTCAGACGCGCCTGCGAGAGCGCGGCCTGCGCAGGGCCACTTCAGCGGCTGCGGTCTGCACTTTCGTGCGCCACGTCTCCACTTCCTCGCCGCGAATCAATCCCGGATTCTTCGCGCTGGCCGCCTGGCGCCGCGAATATCCAGCCTCCGCCTCGGAACGTCCGGCCGACGCCTTCTGCAACGCTGCCTGCGCCGCTTCGACGGCGAGGCGATAACGCTCCGGGTCGATCTCCACGAGCGCCTGACCGCGGCCGACGATCTGGCCTTCGCGCAGCAGAACGCGCTCGACCGTTCCCGGCGACGCGCGCGGTCACCGACACACGCTCGAACGCATCGAGCGAACCAACGGCATTGATCGGTGTACTCGACTTTGCGGGACTCGACCGGCTCGACTTCGACCGGGAACTCCATGTTCTTGCGGTCCGAGCCGCGGCCGCGCCGCCCGCGGTTTGGGCATCGCCTTTCGAGCAAGACAGGACGAATGCAGAATGCAGAATGCAGAATGCAGAAAGAAGCATCTTTCGCATTCTTGCCATCTTCACTTCTGCATTCTGCATTCTGCATTCTACCATTCGTCCCATACGGAGCCAACCCTTCCGCCTCGCGCAGGGCCAAGTACGCAATCGCCATCCGGAACCGCGCCGTCACTTCGGCGACCTCGGACTCGAACAGCTGCCGGTTTGCATCCGCCAGTTCGAGCGCGCTGGCCAGGCCTTCGCGATACAGCACACTGGTCTCCTCTGCATTCTTGCGCGCGGCGCGTAACGCGGCGGCAGCTTCGCGAAGCGCCGATTGTTCCGTCGCCAGTTGCACCGCAGCGCTGCGCATCTCCCGCTCGACGTCGCGCCGCTCGAGCTCGAGCTGCAGTTCGGCGCCGCGAAGGACTGCTTCGCGCTCGATCCGTTCCGCGCGTCGAAGGCCGGCATCGAATACAGGCCACGCAAACGAGAAGCCGAAAAAGCCTTCATTGGCGCGGCTGGTCAGCGGACCGTCATTGACGTTGCGGGTCTGGGCATTGAAGAGGACTGAGGGAAGGAAGCGCGCGTTCGGCTCCTGGGCGAAGGCGCGGCGCGCTTCGACAGTCGCTGCTGACGCGGCGAGGTCGGGGCGGCGCTGCTGGGCCTCGACGATCTGCGGCGCGCTCATGGTCTGTGGCGTCGACGCTGCCTGGAGAAGCTCGGCCGGCGTCACCAGTGTGACTTCCCCGTCGATCTTCAGCAGCGTGGCGAGGTCGATCACACGAAGCCTGCAGATCACCCGATGCCTGAGCGACGCCGCGAACTGCGGTCGCGAGCTCGAGCTCGGCGCGGGTCACGTCGTTCGAGCTGCACCAGGCCGGCTTCGAATCGCGCGCGAACGTCGTCGAGATTCGTCTGCGCAAAAACGCGGCGATGCTCCGCGGCCAGGCGCACCTGATCGAAGCTCAAGCGTGGTGATGAAGATCGCCGCCGCATCGAAGGCGAGCAGACGGCGCGCGTCCATCGGCATCGAAGCGCGATCGCGTCGCGCTCGAAACGGGCCATGCGATAAAGCGGAAAGACGCGCGCGTCGAAGATCGGCTGCGTGATCAGCGCCGCGGTCTGCAGGGTGCGATCGGTGCTGTTGGCCTCGAAATCGTTCCGCCAGTTGCCGCTGATGTCGACGCGCGGCAGGAACGCCGTACGGGCACGCCCCACGCGAGCCTCGGCCGCCTCGACCGTCGTATCGGCGATCGCTGCACGCTCGTTCCGCTCCACTGCCAACTGGACGGCCCGCTCGATCGTGAGCGGTGTTTCCTGGGCGGCGCTGGAGAGGGAAAAAGCGAGAAAAATGATGAAGAAGAGGGTGCGCTTCATCGGGACGCGGATTAGAACACGGCCGTTCGGTTTCTGATTGCGGTTCACCGAACCGTAGCAGTCACGTCGAATGTCGTCACAATCGAAGGATCCGATTTCGACGTGATGCGGATCGATTCGCAGAAGCGGGCCCGGCTTGGCTTTCGCGCCGTCGATGGTCACCGTCAGCGATTCCTTCGCCTTCGGAGGAATGACCGGCGCGTGCTCGTAATAAAGGCAGCGGCAGGTCGAGCGCGACACCTGCGGGCTGAGCGGCTCTTCGGTGTTGTTGACGATCTCGTACTGGCGGGTGACGCGCGTGCCCTTGCGGATGATGCCGTAGTCCATGGTGTCGGGCGTGACCGTCACTGGACGCACAGCCGCGGTGTTCGTAGCGGGCCCGTCTTCTTCGACGACGGTCGTGGTCGTCGGCTGCTCGACGACTGCTCCCGTCTTCGGCTTGTCGCTCGCGCGCCAGATCAACCAGCCGATCGCGGCGAGAGCGATGACGGCCGCGGCCGCAATCAGAAGGAGGCGCGAGCGGGAGTCGCTTGCTTCCGAGGAGTAGTCGTTGATGGTCGAGTCTTCGTCGATTTTCGGCGTGACCAGCGGCCGCATTCCGGGCTCGCTCCGCGGACGGGGTGGCGGCGGAGCCGCGGGCGGCAGGTCAGTCTGCTCGAGCTTGGCCAGGGAGATGTCGATGTCGGCAATGACCCGGCGGTACTGCGCGGCGATGAGCTCCGTCGGCGCGTCGGAAACCAGATTCATGAGCGCCTCGCGATGGCGCCGGTAATGCGCGCGCAACGCTTCCCCTCGCTTGGCGCTCACGGTCTGGAAGTCGTCCGACATCTAGTGGATGGTACCAAAGCGGTGGCTGTGCCACCGCACTCCTAAATCGGCAGCCAATACGAGAACTTGATCAGGAACACATCCTGCGACTTCGCATGAGGCAGCGCGCTGAAGTCGCGGCGCGGACTGAAGTCGCCGACCGTCTCCGTGTCGGAGCGGTTCTCGTTCCAGACCACGTACATCGCCGAGCCGGGCCGGAACTCCCAGCGCACCACCGCGCTGCCGCGCAGGCTGCGGAAGTTGAAGTCGGGATTGAAGCCGACCGCGCTCTCCGCCATCGGCGTGTAATCGGCTTCGCGCGGGCGGGTCAGGAACTTGAAGTTGCTGTAATTGCCGCTGGCGACGAACGGCTGGAGGAAGAGCTGCGCGGAGAGCCGCGCGTTCATTGTCCACTCCGCGCGCATGCCGAGGTCGATCTGCCGCTGCGAGAGCGTCGAGAAAACGTAGCGGGGACCGAATGTGGGCGCGTAGTTCGCGTTCCGGTGAGTGGTCACGTACTGCGAGTTGCTCTCGGACGCGGTGAAGCGGGGAGTCAACGACAGCCGTAGCGAGGAGGACGGCCGGTAGGTGACTCCCGTGCCGCCGTAGTACGACGTCGCGCCATCGCCCGACGGGACCGTCTCCGCCCACAGGTTCGAACGACAGCTTCTTCCGCGAGTCGCTTCCGAACTCACCACCATAAAAATAGGCGGACGGCCGCCGCGCCATCGGTCCGCCGCGCGTGCGCTGATCGTCGAGCGTCGACCACTGATTCCCCGCCCATGCGCCGATCCACCAGTAGTTCTGCAATTGTCCGTAGAAGCTCGTGTTCAGGCCGTTGCCGATCAGATCGCCGGCGAAATTGAAGTTCTGCCACTTCCCGCCCCACGTGCTGATCTCCCGGAAGCGTTTCGAGGTCTGCGCGAGATCGGTGTTGAGGTACTGCAGGACGGCATGGGTGGAGATGGCATCGACGCGCGGCAGGAAGCCGACGTCGTTGATCTCGAATCCCGGCGAGAGCGCCTGGACCTGCACGTTCGGCCGCCAGCGACCCTTCTGCTTGGAGACCATGCCTCGGGCCATCCAGCCGCTGAGCGATGTCCGCGTCGGGTCGTACTCGACATGATCGGCATCGGGGCGATGGAAGTAACGGGCGGGATTCTGCTGGGTCAAATCGATCGCTGACGCCGAGCCCTCGACCAGCGACGTGCCACCGAGCCATTCCACGATCCAGCTCTTGTCTTTGAGGAGCGTGTACCCGTCGACGCCCGCGAAATACGAGTTCTCGCGCAGGCTCGGCTCGAGGTTGTCCGAAAGGCGGCGATTGGTCGCGCTGAACATGAAGCCGGCGCGCGAGTCCTTGCCGTACTCCCTCATCGCGCGCGCGACGAGGTAATTGGTCATCGGCTCGACCGTGTTTTTGTCGTCTTTCAACGTCCCATCGTCCAGACGGCGTCGGAACCAGGCCTCTTCCTGATCGGTGAGCGCGTCGAGCACGCCGATGGTCCACTTGCCGACTTTGCCCGTCACTTTCGCGGCGCCGAGGATGGTGGTCTCGCCCGGAGAGTCCTGCCAGAGACCGCCGAGGGAGCCTTGGGGGGAGCGGCCGATGCGGCGTGAATAGAAGAAGGTGGGGAAGGACATGTTGAAGCCCCAGCGGCTGTTCGCCGGGCCGTTCCCGAAGTTGAACGTGCTCGCCCCCTCGGTGAAGAACGGCCGCTTCTCGGGGAAGAACGTCTCGAACTGGCTGAGGTTCACCACCGCCGGATCGACTTCTACCTGGCCGAAGTCCGGGTTAACCGTCGCGGTCAGACGCATGCTCGAGGTCAGCGCGTACTTCACGTCCACGCCGCCGTCGAGGCGATGCTCGGCCGGCGAGATGAAGGGATTGTCCTGACGGCTGAAGAGATCGGTGCGGGCGACGGCGTACGGCATCACCTCGAACGAGCGCTTCGGCTTGATGCCTTCGATTCCTGTCAGATCGGCGAAGCGGGAGATGAATCCGCTCTCGGTCTTCGGCGAATACACGAGCCGCGTGCTCTCGAACGTGCGCGGGTTCCAGCGGCTCACGTTGAAACCCCAGGTGTGCACCGGCTTGTCCGGAAAACGGAGCTGCGAATACGGAATGCGCGCCTCGGCGATCCAGCCTCCCGGGACGATCTTCGCGGCCGACTCCCACACTGCATCCCAACTGTTGTCGTTGTAAATGTCGTTGAACAGAGTCATGTCCATCTGGACGTTCGAGGCATTCACGACGAAGCCCGCGCCGTTCTTACGATCGTGCTCGGAGTCGATGCTGATGCGGATGTAATCGCCGTTGTTCAGGTCACTGTCGCGGCGGGCGAGGAGCGGCGTCGGCTTGCCGTCATCCTTCATGAACGCGCCGAAGTAGATGGCGTTGTCGTCGTAGGCGACCTTCACCACGGTGTCGTTCTTGGCCGGCTTCCCTTCCTCCGGATCCATCTGCGTGAATCCGGCGATCTCCGGCGCCTGCTGCCAGGCGGCATCGGAAAGGTCTCCGTCGATGACCGGCGAGACGGTGGCACGCACCGCGCGATAGGTCGGCCGCGGCTTTGTCTCCTGCGCGGTGAGGGCGGTGGCAATGAAAAGCGTGACGAAGGCGAGGCGAAGGGTTTTGACGTGCATCGTTTCCTCTCGCGCAGAAGTGAGGTACGTTGGGGCTTCAGTGGCCTAGACGCACTTGCCGCGCGAAGGTTTGACCTGGTTAACAAAACAATTTGTGAACGGTTGTGACACGGAATGAAGGTCTTCATCGGGCAGATCAACCCAACCGTTGGCGCCCTCACGGCTAATGCCGAGCTGATCCGAAAAACGTACGAGGAAGGCGTTCGCGCCGGCGCGGACGTGGTCCTCGTTCCCGAGCTCGCCGTCACCGGATACCCGCCGCGCGATCTGCTCGATCGCGGCACGTTCATCGACGCCGCGCTCGCCGTTCGCGACGAGCTGGCGAAGATGACCGGCGAGACCACGCTGATTTTCGGCTGTCCGGTGCGTACGCCGAACTGGTGCGGCAAGCCGCTGCACAACGCGGCGATCGTCGCGCGCAACGGCCGGGTCATCCTCGAACAGCACAAGAACCTGCTGCCGACGTACGACGTGTTCGACGAGCTGCGTTACTTCGAGCCGGCAAAAGAGGTGCACGTCGTCGAGATCGCCGGCCGCAAGGTGGGTGTGTCGATCTGCGAGGACTTCTGGTTCGACGACGAAAAGGACGGCACGAAGCTCTATTGCCGCAATCCTGTCGACGAGCTGGTGCGCCAGGGCGCCGAAATTCTGCTCAACATCTCCGCATCCCCGTTCAACGCCGGCAAGCGAAGGGCGCGGTGGGAGATCTTCTCGAAGATCGCCCAGCGCTACCGCGTGCCGCTCGTGTACGTGAATCAGATCGGCGGCAACGACGAGCTGCTGTTCGACGGCTCATCGATCGTCTTCGACGCCGCCGGGCAGACGATCTTCTGCGCGCGTGCATTCGAGGAGCACTCGACGCTCGTGCATCTGCAGGGCGCGCCGTGCGAGATGATCGATGCGCTGACCGAGGATGAGGAGATCGGGCTCGCGCTCGTCCTTGGATTGCGCGACTACATCCGCAAATGTGGGTTCAAAGACGTGGTGATCGGCCTCTCCGGCGGCATCGACTCCGCCGTGACCGCGGCAATCGCCGTGGAAGCTCTCGGCAAGGAACACGTCACCGGCATCGCCATGCCCTCGCAGTTCTCCTCGCAGCACTCCATCGACGACGCCCGCGAGCTCGCCCAGAACCTCGGCATCGCCTTTCACATCGTGCCGATCGCCGACATTTACGCGCCGTACGAGACCGCACTCGACGAATTGTTCGGCGAGCACAAGTTCGATACGACGAACGAGAACGTGCAGGCCCGCATCCGCGGCAACATTCTGATGGCCTGGTCGAACCGCCTCGGGGCCATGGTCGTGTCAACCGGCAACAAGTCGGAGATGGCAGTCGGCTACTGCACGCTCTACGGCGACATGGCCGGCGGCCTGTCCCTTCTAGGCGACGTGTACAAGACGATGGTGTATCGCGTGGCGAAGTGGCTGAATCGCAATCGCGCGGTGATCCCCGAGTCGACGATCACCAAGCCGCCGTCCGCGGAGTTGCGGCCGAATCAAACCGACCAGGACACCCTTCCGCCGTACGACGTCCTCGACGGAATCCTCAAGCTGTACATCGAGGAGTGGAAAGAGGTGGACCAGATCGCCGCGGAAGGCTTCGATCGCGACCTGGTCGCGCGAGTCCTGAAGATGGTGGATACCGCGGAGTTCAAACGCCGCCAGGCCGCACCGACTGTGCGCGTTTCCGAGAAGGCATTCGGGAGCGGGCGGGACATGCCCATCGCGCAGCTTTGGCGTCGGGGGTAAACAGAACCACCGGGGCGCCTCCGGCGGGCCGGCACGGCCGGCAGCGCTGATGCTGGCGTGAACACGATCCGCGCTAGCTACCGCGAGTTCCGCAGAAGGCACAATCAGCGCTGCCGGCCCGTGGCCGGCCCGCCGGAGGCGCCCTCGTCGTTCCCTTTAGCCTTCAGCCACAGCTTCCCGCTGCGCGTCCTCGAGCTTCTTGATCTGAATGTTCAGAAACTCGTGGAACGACGACTCCTGCTCCGGCGGCAGCGCGTTGAACACGATCGCCGAGCGGAACACGTACTCCGGACCCTTCTCGCCGCGGCGCACCTGCACGATCGAGCGCAGGACCTCGCAGGGGATGTAGATCCCGCCGTAGCTCGGGAAGATCAGCGTCGCGGCCGCGCCGGCCTTTACCGGCGATCGATGCACGACCGCTGCGCCGGTGAGACTGAGATCGATGCACTCGCCGTTGACGTCGGAGAGCTGAACCGGAATCGACGCGGTCGCGTAACGCTCGGAGCGGCGGCGGTCTTTGCCGGAGGCCATTGCGGGCAAATATACGTCAGCCAGGTGTTACGAGGAGAGCTGCCTTTTGCAACACCTGCCGCATCGTGTCTGGCGAAAGTGCGCAGATTCGTCTTGCATTGCGCGCTTTCCAATCGAGGCTCTTCAAGTGATCCGACAACACGGCACCGCTCACTGGCAGGCCATCGGGAATGATCACCTCGAACGGATAGCCCTTCACCTGAGACGTAACCGGTACGAAGACAGCGAGCGTCGAGCTCCGGTTATACGACGACGGCGACAGCACGACAGCAGGGCGCCGGCCGGCCTGCTCGTGACCCGCTTGTGGGTCGAAACTGAGCCAGACTACATCGCCGCGTTCAGGAACATACGAGCTGCTACCAGACTTCGTTGCCAACTTTGCCGCCCGTATTGGTCTCGGAATGGCGATTCTGTGGCGTGATCTGGTTGACGAGATCCTCGAGCGAGAACTCGGCTTCGACGATCGGCACGACCACGAGTCTGCCGTTCCGGACGCTCAAATCCACGGCGGTGTCCTCCGTCAAACGCGTTTCCTCCGCAAATGGCTTGGGGATCCGCAATGCCAGGCTGTTGCCCCACTTCTGGATTCGCGTCTTCATCGCCGTATCGACAAAGAGGATACCAGATTCACTTCACCGCACTCACGAAATCATGCGCGATCTTCGCGGCCGCGAACTCCGCTGGACCGGCATCCTCCGCGATCAGGGCGAAGGCGATCTTCGGGTTGTCGACCGGGGCGAAGCCCATGATCAGCGAGTTGAAGCCGTTCTCGCGCTTACCGGCCGTGCCGGTCTTGAGCGCGAGCGTCGTTCCGGGCACGGCGGCGCGGCGTCCCGTTCCGTGCGGCCTCGTCACGACGGCGCGCATCGCCGCGATCACCATCTCCGCGGTCTCGCGCGGGATCACCTGCGTCGTCGTCTGCTTCGGCGGCTCGCCGGCGACCTCGCCGAGGATCGAACGGCGCGTGCGGTAGATCCGTGGTGTGGTCAGCGCGCCGCGATTGGCCATCATCGACGCCAGCATCGCCAGATGGAGCGTGGTGATGGTTTCGTGCTCGAGACCGATCGCGTAGAACGCCGTCTCGAAGTTGTTGAACAACTCTCCGACTGTCTTCCCGAGGGGAGCGTTGAAGAGGCCGAGGTTCGTCTGGCTATCGAAGCCGGCGGCTTTGTGCAGTTGCTGGAGCTTGTCGCGGCCCGCCCTCACGCCGATGTCCGCGAAGACGACGTTGCAGGACTGGGCGAGCGCTTCCTCGAAATCGGGCAGCGCGCCGTGGCCTTCTTCGCGCCAGTCCCCGAAGCTCCGGCCGTCGATCGGTAGTGCGCCTTTGCAGGTGTACGGAAAATCGACTTTCGTTCCCGTGCTCGCGGTGAGCACTTTGATCACCGAGCCGGGCTCGTACTGTTGCTCGAGAGCGAGGTTCTTCTTCGAGTTGCTCGCGATCGCAAGAATCTCGTTCGTCTTCGGATCGATGGCGACCAGCGACGCGCGCAGACCGCCGAGGGCTCGCATGGCCGCTCGTTGAACGTTCGCGTCGAGAGTGAGCTCGACCGAATCGTGCACGCCGAGGCGGCGGGCATTCGCTTCGATGGTCAGTGCGCCGGCGTCCTTCTCGATCAGCGACTCGAAGTCCCTGTTCAGCGCGACCACGTCGCCGGTGGCGATCACATACGACGCGATCGGTGCACCGTTGCGGTCGACGACGTACGGCCACGTGCCCCGTTTGCGATCGTCGACCGCTCGCTTCAACGCCTCGAGCTTCTTCGCGTCGACGTCCCCCGCGTCAACGGCGCGCAACGCTGTCGCGGCATCGTCCACGCGCCCCATCGCCGTCAGCGCGGCGGCGCGGTACAACGCGACGTCCTCGCTCTCCACCCGTTCGCGCGACGCCGTGTCGTACGCTAGAAAGTCCGCGTACGCGCCGCGCGCGAAGAGCTGCTTCGCCACTTCGTCCTTGGTGACAACGGGAATCCACAGCCATCCGCGGCTGAGCGCGTCGAGATACTTCTGCGCGTCGGCGCGATGACCGGACGAAAGGTGGGCGGCGGCGAGGAGCTGGTGATACTGGCTCCGCCACAATTTCAACCGCGACCACTCCTCGGCAATCTTGACCGCGTCCGCGGTCTGCCCGGCGCGCCACTTCGACCGCGCCTGCGCCAGCGGAAGCCAGGCCACGCCGGCCAGCAGGCCGACGAGCACCAGCAAGACGGCGATCAGGAGTCCGCAGCCCCGTTTTCGTTCTGCCAAAGCTCGATTCTCTCCAGCCGCCTGAGCTGCAAGCGTTCTGCCGCGCTCGCATTGGCGATTGAGATTTCGAGGAAACCGCTCGATCCCACGATGAGAAACGCTCCCGGCGCGGCATCGGCGTAGCTCTGTTCGATCCGATCGATGAACAGGTCTCGCACCCGCAATCTGTACGGCCGATTCACCCGCGCGGCCTCGATGTCGGTGATCGCGTTTCCGAAGCGGTCCACCGCGACGATCGTTCCGAGCACGACAGCGCCATACGCCGGCGGCTGATACGGAAGCCGCACCAGATCGATGAGCGGTCCGTCGATGCGTTTACCGTTGGCCAGGGCCGCGGCCACCGGCGCAAATCGATCGCGACCATGAAACGTCGTGCTGGTCGTCGGGAGAAACAGCGTCTCGTCATCCACGGCGCGCCCACTTTCCGCAACGAACGTCAGCAGGCCGTTGTCGGGCGCGAGGAAAGTCCGCCCGTCCACGTCCGCGGCAACGATCTTTCGCGAAGTCCCCACGCCGGGATCGACGACACACACGAAGATCGTTCCCTCCGCCCAGTACGGCGCGACCGTTTTCAGGAACCACGCCGCTTCGAGGACGTCGAACGGCGCGATCTCGTGCGTCAGGTCGTGAATGGCCGCGCTGGTGCGCGCGGCGATGACGCCTTTCATCGCCGCGACGTAAGGATCGCGCGTGCCGAAGTCCGTCAGCAAGGCGATGCACGGCATGCGGCGAATATACTCGCGCGGCCGTGTTCGCAACCGTCCCTCCCCCAGCCCAGCGTCTCCTCGTTTTCGCGCGGCTGCCCGAGCTCGGCCGAGTCAAAACCCGCCTGGCCGCGGACCTCGGCGACGAGCGCGCCCTCGCCGTGTACGAGTCGATGTTGCGCGATCTCATCGCCTCGATCGGCGACTCCACCCGCGACACGGAGATCGAGCTGCTCTGGCCACCGAGTGCCACGGCGAACGGCGCGGCGTTGCGTCGCGCCTTCGCGCATCACGCCGTGGCGATGCAGACAGGCGTCGATCTCAGCGACCGTCTTTCCATGGCTTTCTCGGAACGGTTCTTCTTTCATCGCACCGAGAAAATCATCGCCATCGGCGCGGACGATCCGACGTTGCCGCGCGAGCTGATCGATCACGCGTTTGCACTGCTCGACTCCTGCGAATGGGTGGTCGGACCCGCTGCCGACGGCGGCTACTACCTGATCGGCTGCCGCGCCGGCGCGTTCGATCCCGAGGTTTTTCACGACATCGCGTGGGGCACCGCGAGTGTGCTCGATGCGACGATCGCCAAGATCGCGAAGAGCGAGCGAACCGTGGCCGTGTTGCCGCAGCGATGCGACATCGACACGGCCGAGGATCTGGAGCGTTATGCTCGCGCGACGGGCTGGCAGCCATGAAGATCCTCAACGCCGAGCAGATGCGCAACGTCGATCGCCGTACCACGGAGCGTTTCGGCGTTCCCTCGATCGTGCTGATGGAGAACGCGGCCCTCGCCGTCGTCGACGCGATTTCCGATCACTACCCCGACGCCGACCGCGTGGCCATCATCTGCGGCCTGGGGCAGAACGGCGGCGATGGATTCGCGGTCGCGCGGCATCTCGAGAATCGCGGCGTCGTGCCGGTCGTGCTCGTGATCGGCGATCGCGGCGGCATCAAAGGCGACGCGCTGACGAACTTCACCATCTGCGAGCGGCTGGGCATTCCGATCTACGACGTGCGCGAATCGAATGACGTCGAGACCGCGCTGGCGCATGCCGCCGATGCGGATCTCCTTGTCGACGCGATTTTCGGCACGGGTCTGAATCGCGCGCCGTCAGGCGTGCATGCGGACGTGATCCGCGGCATCGCCGAGCTGCGCATCCCCGTCCTTGCGATCGATCTGCCGAGCGGCGCGAATGCATCGTCGGGCGAGCCGTTCGAGCCCTGTTTGCAGGCCGAGGTGACGGTGACGTTCGCGGCGCCGAAGCTTTGTCATGTGTTCGAGCCGGCCGCGCTGTACTGCGGCGAGGTGATCGTCGCGGACATCTCCATTCCCGAGATCGCGATTGACGACGAGGCGGTGACGCTCGCGCTGATCACGCCGAAAGACGTGCAGCCGCACGTCGCGCCGCGGCTCGCATCGACGCACAAGGGCACGTACGGCCATGTGGCGATGATCGCCGGCTCGCCCGGACGCAGCGGCGCGGCGGTGATGTCTGCGCGTGGTGCGATCCGCATGGGCGCGGGGCTGGTGACGGTGATGACGGATCGCGATACCGCGAACCTGGTGCACGCGGGCTCGGTCGAATCGATGACCTGGTCGGGTAACGATCTGTCCGAGTTCCTGAGCAACAAATCAGCGGTCCTGATCGGCCCCGGTCTGGCCGATGACGAAGCGTCGTACGAGCAGGTTCGCGCGATCGTCGCCGCGACCGGCCTTCCCTCGATCATCGACGCCTCGGCGCTGAACGCCTTCGCCGGACGCGCGAATGAGCTCAACCCTCACGCCCTGCCGCGCGTGATCACGCCGCATCCCGGCGAGTTGGCTCGTCTGCTGAACAGCGACACGAAATCGATCGGCGCGGATCGCATCGCGGCCGCGCGCGAGACCGCGCGCATCAGCAACTGCGTGGTCGTGCTGAAAGGTCATCAATCGCTCGTCGCCGAGCCGGATGGTCATGTCTATGTGAATCCGACCGGCAACCCGGGCATGGCCGCCGGCGGAATGGGCGACGTGCTCGCGGGGATGATCGCTGCGCTGCTCGCGCGCGACACCGACCCGCTCGACGCGGCCTGCGCCGCCGTTTACCTGCACGGCCTGGCGGGTGACATTCTCAAAGATGAATTCGGGGACACGGGACTCGCGGCGATGGACCTCGCCGAGCGGATTCCGATGGCCATTCAGAAGGTGCGCGGCGCGTGAAGTTCGTCGCCATGACCGAAGCCGAATCCGCAGCCGCGGGCCGCGAGATCGCCCGCGCCCTCCCACCCAACGCCGTCGTCCATCTCGTCGGCGATCTCGGCGCGGGCAAGACCTTTCTCGCGCGGGCCATCGCCGCAGAGCTGGGCGCCGATCCGCTCGAGGTCGCGTCGCCGACGTTCGCCATCGTTCACGAGTATCCGCGCCACGGCGGACCGCCGATCATTCACATCGACGCCTACCGCCTCTCCGACAACCGCCGCGAATGGCTGGAGATCGGCATTCCGGAAATGCTCGCCGGACCGGGCGTGAAGCTCATCGAATGGCCGAAGCGTGCGTTCGAGGAGTTCGAGGACGCGCACGTCGACGTCGAGATCCGCGTGCGGGACGACGGCGCGCGCGAGATCACTGTAACCCCCGTGTAGTGTGGGCCTCTGGCCTACCTCTGTCTTTTTTCTACCCTCGTATCCAAACGCCGCCACCCCAAATCTCCGAGGTAGCCTCGGTCGCATGTCGCACCGCACCATCACCACCTCCCGCCCCCTGGGCCTCCCCCACTGGCAAGTCAACGAAGGCACATACTTCGTCACCTTCCGCCTGATCGATTCCCTTCCAACTGATCTAGCCCGCATCCGCGGCGGCAAACGAATCGAAAATGAGCTCGATCGCGGCCTCGGCTCAGCCCATCTCGCACGACAGGACATCGGCGATCTGGTCTTCAACGCGCTTCGGGTGTTCCACCGCGAGCGGTACGTCCTCCACAGCGCGTGCGTGATGCCCAATCACGTGCACGCCGTCTTTCGCACGGTGCCTGGCGTGAGGCTCCGCGACGTCATGCACTCCTGGAAAGGCTTCACCGCACATCGCGCGAATCAGATGCTGGGGCGGCAAGGTACGTTCTGGCAGCGCGAGTCGTACGACCGGTTGATTCGAGATGGGAGAGAGTTCGAGAGGGCCAATGACTATGTTCTAGCGAATCCGGAGAAGGCGGGATTGCGGGATTGGAAGTGGGTGGAGAGGTTCGATGGGGAGTTCGTCGTGAAGTATAAAGAGAGGTAGGCCGGAGGCCCACACTACACCATGCAGATCACCCCCCAGGTCGTCGCGTCGCACGGCATCACTCCCGACGAATACGAGCGCATCGAGCAGATTCTCGGGCGCGCGCCGAATTACACCGAGCTGGGCATCTTCTCGGTCATGTGGTCCGAGCACTGCTCGTACAAGTCGTCGCGCGTGCACCTGCGCAAGTTCCCCACCTCCGGGCCGCGCGTGGTGCAGGGGCCGGGCGAAAACGCGGGGGTGATCGACATCGGCGACGGGTGGGTGGCGGCGTTCAAGATGGAGTCGCACAACCATCCCTCCTTCATCGAGCCGTATCAGGGCGCGGCCACCGGCGTCGGCGGGATCCTGCGGGACATCTTCACCATGGGCGCGCGGCCGATCGCCTGTCTTGACTCGCTACGATTCGGAGAGCTCGACGCGCCGCGCATGAAGTATCTCGTCGACGGCGTCGTGCGCGGCATCAGCGGCTACGGCAACTGCATCGGCATCCCCACCATTGGCGGCGAGACCTCGTTCCACTCGTCGTACAACGGCAACATCCTCGTCAACGTCTTCGCCCTCGGCGTCACCAAGGCGGAGAAGATCTTCAAAGGCACGGCCACCGGCGTCGGCAATCCGGTGATCTACGTCGGATCGAAAACCGGCCGCGACGGCATTCACGGCGCAACCATGGCCTCAGCCGAGTTCGACGAAGCCTCCGAAGAAAAGCGGCCAACCGTGCAGGTCGGCGATCCGTTCACGGAGAAGCTGCTTCTCGAGGCCTGCCTGGAGATCATGGACACCGACACGATCGTGGGCATCCAGGACATGGGCGCCGCCGGCCTGACCTCTTCGTCATTCGAGATGGCCGGTCGCGCGGGCACGGGCATCCGCATGCATCTGGACCGCGTGCCGGTGCGAGAGAGCGGCATGACGCCGTACGAGATCATGCTCAGCGAGTCGCAGGAGCGGATGCTCATCGTGGCGAAAGCCGGGCGCGAACAGGAAGTGATCCGCACGTTCGAGAAATGGGACCTCAACGCGGCGGTCGTCGGCGAAGTCACGGACGACGGCTTCGTGAGATTGATGTGGAACGGCGAGGAAGTCGCGAAGATCCCCGTGGATCCGATTTCGACCGAGGCGCCGGTTTATGAGCGGCCGGTTTCGCGGGGGGAGTATGCGGATCGCGTCGCGCCGAAGCTCGAGCGCGAACAGAGCGCGGACGGCGATCAGACCGACACGCTGTTGCGCCTCATCGCCTCGCCGAATCTCTGTTCCAAGCATTGGATCTTCGGCCAGTACGACACCACCGTGCGCACGAACACCATCGCCGGACCGGAGAAACGCGACGCGGCGGTCGTGCGCATCAAAGAGACCGGCCGTGCGCTGGCGATGACGTCGGATGTGAATCCCGTTTACTGCTACCTCGATCCGTACGAAGGCGGAAAGCAGGCAGTGGCCGAAGCGGCGCGCAACATCGCCGTCTCCGGGGCGCGTCCTGTGGCCATCACCGATTGCCTCAACTTCGGTTCACCCGAGCGCGCCGAGATCATGTGGCAATTCGCGGAGTGCATCCGCGGGATCAGCGACGCCTGCCGCGCGCTGGAGACGCCGGTGGTCTCCGGCAACGTTTCGTTCTACAACGAGACCGAAGGCCGCGCCGTGTATCCGACGCCGACGGTGGGCATGGTCGGGATCATGGAGAGCGATCGCGATGGCTGCGGTCTCGCCTTCCCTGCCGCCGATCTCGACGTGATCCTCATCGGCGACACGCGCGACGAGCTGGGCGGCTCGGAATGGCAGCAGATGTTCGCGGCCAACGCGTTCGCCGCGCCGCCGCGCGTCGATCTCGATCGCGAGCGCGCGCTGGTCGAGTTACTGCTGGAGCTGCACGGCGCGACGGTTCTTCGCGCGGCGCACGACATTTCGAACGGCGGATTCGCGGTCGCGCTCGCAGAGATGTCGATGAACGGCATCGGCTGTCATGTCGACCTGGCCGGACACGCCGATGACGTCGATTCGACCGCACTCCTGTTCAGCGAATCGCAGGCGCGGGTGATCGTGGCGACCAGTGACGCGGAACGAGTCCTGTCGCTCGCCTCGAATCGCGGCCTGAGTGCGGTGCACATCGGCCACACGTCGCACGGCACGTTTCTCATCGAGCGCAACGGCGTGCCGCTCGTGCGCGTGGCGGCGCAGGAGCTGGCCCGCGTCTGGCGCACCGCCTTCGCCCTCCTCCTCGGCGGCGACACCATCGAGGAAGTGCTGCGGGGCATGGGCGAGGAAGCCCTCGACGTCATGGCCCACTGACTGCTTTACGATGTTCCCATGCTCAAGCTTGAAGACTCGACGGAAGCGCGCGTCGCACGCGTGACGTTCAACGAGACCATGCAGGCGGAGATCCTTTTCTCCGACGGGCGCGAGGTCGTCTGGACGGGACAGCTTGCCGTGGACTTGCGCACGGCGGTGCAGATGGCGGTGCGGCGCGGTTTCGAGCACAAGAAGCGCGGCAGCTCGGGACCGAACACGTCGGCGAATTAGTTACTTTGCGAGCGCGATCGCGGCGATGTCGCGATTGAGGTCCTGGCGCCAGCGTTTCAGCAGGCTGTTCGACGACCAGACGATGACCACGCGATCGTCGGGGTAGTTGACGACCTGAGTCGCGTACTGCGGCATGCCGCCACCCTTGTGAATCCGCCGGCGGCCGTCCGCATCGCGGTCGACATGCCACGCGTACCCCTCGGAGAAAGGATGTTCCTCGAACATCTTCTTCATGCGCGGATTGCTCTGCAGCGCGAGAAACCACGCGTAGATCTCGCCGACAGTTGCGATCATCCCGCCGGCACCGCGTGTGCCCCAGTTGCGAGGCGGCGGAACGTTCTCTGTCGCATCGGCGCCGGAGTAACCGCGAGCGAACCGCTTCCGTGGGATCGCGGTCTCGCCGCGAAAGTAGATCTCGCCAGGCCAGAGCTCGCGGACGAACGACTCGTAACTCTTGCTTGTGACTTTTTCAATGACCGCCGCCAGCACGCTGTAGCCGGCGTTCGTGTATCGATAGCTCGCTCCGGGTACCGACTCGGCGGGAACGCGCTTGACGTTGGCGATGAAGTCGTCGCGATCTGCGCCCACGCCGAGATCCGTACCTTCCGGTACGAGCCCCGCCGAGTGATTGGCAAGGTGGTGGATGGTCGCGGTGGCTTTCGCGGGCGGGAACTCGCCGAGATGACGCGAAAGAACGTCGCTGGTGCTCAACCGGCCGCGTGCTTCGAGCTCGAGGATCGCCGCAGCGGTAAACGTCTTTTCCAGAGACGCGACCTCGTACAGCGTGTTCGTGTCGTTGCGGATGCCGCGCTCGCGATCGGCCAACCCATAGCCGGCGTGATGAATGACGTGGCCGTCTTTCGCGACGAGCACCGTGCCGGAGAAGCCCTGCGCCTCGAAGCCGGTCAGGAGGGCGTGCAGTTTCGGATCGACGTTCGAGGTGGTCGCGCAGCCGGTCGCGAGGAACGCAGCGAGGATGAGGACGCGCGTCACGAAGCCACGACCACGCCGCGGCACTCGCCGAAACCGATGCGAGGCAACCCGTCGCGCTCGCAATAGCCGCGCAGAATCACTTCATCGCCGTCTTCGAGGAACTTGCGCGTCTCGCCGGTCGGCAACTCGACCGGTTCGCTGCCGCGCCAGCTCAGCTCGAGCAGCGATCCGCGCGATTCCTTCGAATCGCCGGAGATTGTGCCGCTGGCCAGCAGATCACCCGGCTGAAGGTTGCAGCCGTTCGAGGTGTGATGCGCGACGAGTTGCGCGACGGTCCAGTACATGTCGCGAAAGTTGCCGCGGCTTAGGCGCACGGGCTCGCTCATCGATTTCGTGCGCAGCCAGACCTCGACATTGATATCGAAGCCGACGTCGTCCTGCAGATATGGCATCGGCTCAGGATCGCCGTCGGCGCGCTTGAAGGCCGTCGTGCGATAGGGCTCGAGCGCGTCGAGCGTGACGATCCACGGCGAGATCGACGTTGCGAAGCTCTTGGCCAGGAAGGGGCCGAGGGGCTGGTACTCCCAGGTCTGGATGTCGCGGGCGGACCAGTCGTTGACGAGACAGAAGCCGAAGACGCGATCGAGCGCGTCGCTCGCCGCGACCGGCTCTCCGAGTTGATTTCCGCGGCCTATGAACATTCCGAGCTCCATCTCATAGTCGAGACGTCTGCTCGGCCCGAAAGTTGGCGGCGCGTTCGGATCGTCGCGCGTCTGCCCTCGCGGGCGCTTCACCGGCGTGCCGCTGACGACGATCGAGGAGGAGCGGCCGTGGTAGCCGATGGGAATCCATTTGTAGTTCGGCAGGAGCGGATTGTCGGGCCGGAACATCGAGCCGACGTTCGTGGCGTGATGGATGGACGCGTAGAAATCGGTGTAGTCCCCGATGCGCGCCGGAAGGAGCATCCGCGCGTCTTTCATCGGGAGGAGCTCCAGATTCCTGTCGAGTAGTTGCCGGATCTTCTTCTTGACCGCGACAGTCGCGTTCTTCGCCATGAACGCGTTGAGCCGCGGCTCGAGCAGCGCCGGCTCGTCGATCAGTCCGTCGCGCACACATGCGTGAAGATCGAGGATGCGATCTTCGATGGCCGTGCAGATGTGCGGCTCGCCGTCGTGGTCGAAGACGCCGAAGGGAAGGTTTTCGATGGGGAAATCGGTCACAGCCACCCCAGCTCCTTCAGATCGTCGATCGGCTCTTCGAACGAGCACGACCCGAACGATGTCGCGAACTGCCGCGTCGCGCGTAACTCGGCGACGGTCACGCGCCGATCGCGCCAGCTCGCGCCTTCATCATCAAAGCGAAAAGCGTTCGCCTCGGTCTCCCGAAGAATCGCCTCGGCGTCGTCCACCATCGCCGCCGCGAGAAAGACGTTGAGAAATCCGTGCATCGTCCCGACCGCGGCGTTGGGTTCGTACGTCAACGGACGCACGCATCGCAGCGGATGATGCAACCCGGCCGTGGCCTTGAACGCGACCCCCTCGGCCTTGCAGGCCCGAATGAACGTGGCCACGGTCAAGGGCGTCGGGAAGGCATCGTTGGTGATTCCGCCGGTACGGATCTTCGCGCGGAAACCGCGGCGCTTCAGCTCCGGCAGCATGGAGACGTCCGTAATCTCGACGAAAGCGCCCGGCGCCGCGTCCTCGATGTCGGCCCACTTCACTTCGTCGATGCTGAGGATGCTGAGCGGGAACGCCTTCGGGACTTCCTTCACCCGCTCCTTCTGCACGACGAATTTTCCGAGGGCCCAGGCGTACTCGCCGTCGCGATAGCGGGCGTAGTTGCGCACCGCGTCCTGCATCGTCAACGCCGCGGGCGGAAACAGGCCGGCGTAATCGATCAGCCCCTCGAGCAGAACGCGCAGCGACTTCGTCATTCGGGTTTGAAGTTCTTGCGAAGGCCCTTCCAGCACTGCCAGTAATCGCGTTGAAGCGCGGGCGTCTCCATCGCGAAACGGGTGGGCCGGATGATGAAGCGGGACTCGAACATGAACGCCAGCGTGTCGTCGAGGTAGCGCGGCTCGAGCTTCGCCTTCGTCGCCGCGTCGAACGTCGCCGCGTCCGGACCGTGACCGGACATGCAGTTGTGCAGGCTGCCGCCGCCGGGCGTGAAGCCCTCCGCTTTCGCGTCGTATGCGCCGGAGATCAGCCCCATGTACTCGTTCATCACGTTGCGATGGAAGTACGGCGGGCGGAACGTGCCCTCCGCGACCATCCAGCGCGGCGGGAAGATCACGAAGTCGACGTTCGCCGTTCCCGCGATCTCGGACGGAGAGGTGAGCACGGTAAAGATCGACGGGTCGGGATGATCGAAGGAGACCGTGTTGATGGCGTTGAACTTTGCGAGGTCGTATTTGTACGGCGCGTAGTTGCCGTGCCACGCCACGACGTCGAGCGGTGAGTGATCGATGCGCGCGGACCACAGGCGTCCGCCGAACTTCGAGACCAGCTCGAAGTCGCCGTCGAGGTCCTCATACGCGGCGACGGGCGTCAGGAAGTCGCGCGGATTGGCGAGACCGTTCGAGCCGATCGGTCCGAGGTCGGGGAGGCGGAGGAGGGCGCCGAAGTTTTCGCAGACGTAGCCACGCGCGTCCTCGCCCAGCAACTCGACGCGGAACTTCGTGCCGCGCGGGATCACCGCGATCTCGCCCGGTTTCAGATCGAGGATGCCGAGCTCCGTCCGCACGATCAGCGAGCCGCGCTCGGGAACGAGGAGCAGCTCGCCATCGGCATCGTAGAAGTAGCGGCTCTCCATCGAGCGATTCGCGCGATAGACGTGAATGCCGATGCCGTGATTCGCGAACGAATCGCCGTTGGCGGCGATGGCGGTCAGCGTGTCGACGAAATCGCCGTCCTCGATGGGCAGCGGGTCCCATCGCAACTGGTTCGGCGTGGTCGGAGCGGCTTCGAGATCCAGGAAACGGCTCGCGAACGGCGCGAAAGGCTCATGCATCGAGCTGGGGCGGATGCGATAGAGCCACGACCGCTTCTGCATCGCCCGCGGCACGGTGAACGCCGAGCCCGAAAACTGTTCGGCGTACAGGCCGTGCTTCACGCGCTGCGGCGAGTTCCCCCGCTCGGGCAGCGTGCCCGGCAGCGCTTCTGTGGCGAACTCGTTGCCGAATCCGGATTGATACATCAGAGGTTGCCGCGCAGGGCCTGTTCCCGCTCGATCGACTCGAACAACGCCTTGAAGTTGCCTTTGCCGAATCCGCGTGCGCCCTTGCGCTGGATGATCTCGAAGAAGACCGTCGGCCGGTCCTGCACGGGCTTGGTGAAGATCTGCAGGAGATAGCCGTTCTCGTCGCGGTCGACGAGGATGCCCAGCTCGCGAAGCTGTTTGATGTCTTCCTCGATCTCGCCGACGCGGCCCGGGAGCTCTTCGTAGTAGCTGTCGGGAACGGAAAGGAACTCCACGCCGTTCGCGCGGAGCTTGCCGACTGTCTCGATCACGTCTTTGCAGAGCAGCGCCACGTGCTGCACGCCCGGGCCGGTGTACCAGTCGAGATACTCCTCGATCTGGCTCTTCTTCTTTCCGGCGGCCGGCTCGTTGATCGGGAACTTGACGACGTGTGAGTCGTCGCTCATCACGATCGACATCAGCGCCGAGTACTCGGTGGAGATGTCTTTGTCGTCGAAGGTGATGTAGCGGGAGAAGCCCATGACCTTGCTGTACCAGTCGGCCCAGCGGTTCATCGCGCCCAGCTCGACGTTGCCGACGCAATGATCGATCGCGGCGATGCCGGTCGAATCGCCCGCAACTTCCGCCGCGGTGAATCCAGGCAGGAACGCGCCGTCGTAGTTTTTGTAGGAGATGAAGGAGTGGATGGTGTCGCCGTAGGTCTTGATGGCCGCGCGGCGGATCGCACCGCGATCGTCGCTCTCATCCCGCGGCTCGAACACCGGCTCCGCTCCCCGCTTCACCGCCTCGGCAAACGCGAAGTCGGCATCTTCGACGAGCAGCGCGATGTCGCGCACGCCGTCGCCGTGCCGCTTGATGTGATCGCTCGCAAAGTGATCGCCGGTCAACGGCGTGGAGAGCACCCAGCGCACTTTGTTCTGCGCCAGCACGTACGACGCGAACTGCCGGTTGCCGGTCTCCAGCCCGCTGTACGCGACCTGCGAGAACCCGAAGGCCTTGCGGTAGAAAAACGAGGCCTGCTTGGCGTTCCCGACCCAGAACTCGACGTGATGAATGCGCTTGAGCCTGAGCGGGTTCCCGCCCGAGGCCGCGACCTCGGCGAGGGTGGGTTGGGTGGGGGTGGTGACGGTCATGGGGGTTTGTTTATCACAGGTTGCACCGTGGTTTCGCCACAACACTGCAGTTATACTTCCGGCCATCCCGCAGAACTCACGGTCCTCCTCGCCGCACGTGCGCCGGGCCGGGCTTCTGCCTATCCAATGGAGGCCCCCGTGACGAACGTTCCGGCCGTACCGCAGGCAAACCGCCATGCCCTGATCGAAGCGCTGACCACCGTCGAGGGGAAGGTCGCCGCGGCCGTCGTGACACTGAGTGCGCTTGTCGCGATCGTCGAGAAAATCACAGGCTGGTTCGCCCAGCTGAGCAAGCTGCCTCAGCCCTGGCCGTGGTTGATTCTCGCGATTCTTTCCGCGTTGGGGATCATTCAATACGCGCGAATCGTCTACCGGCGCCGGCGAGCGCCTACGGCCACCGTGACCACGGCCTTCATCGGCGCGGAGCCGTTCCGCCAGCAGGACAAAAGCCGGTTTTTCGGTCGAAAAGCCGAGATCACCGACATCACCCGGAAGCTTACCGATCCCGATGTCCGGTTCTACATCCTCTACGGCCAGTCGGGTTGCGGCAAGACGTCCCTGGTGAGGGCCGGCCTGATCCCCGAGCTGGAAAGCGAAGCGAACGGCATGCGCTGCCTGTACGTCCGTTTCTATGACAAGCCCGAGGAGTCGTTGCTCACGGCGTTCCGCCTCGAGGGCTCCGAAGACACCGAGACAGGCGCGAAGGAAGCAGGCCGCCCCGAGCTGCTCGCGCAGTTGCGCCTTCTGCTGGCCGCGGACAAACGGCCGACGATCATTTTCATCGACCAGTTCGAAGAGTTTTTCACGGCGAACGTCGATCCGTCGGAACGAGAGCGGGTCCTCTGGTTCCTGGCCGAATGCATCAACAGCTCGGATCGCTATCTGCCTCGCATCGTGTTTTCCCTGCGCCGCGACTTCTTCGATTGCATGACCCAACTGGAGTCGCATGTCGCCGATGTATTCCGGCAACCGAACCGGCGACGCATCGATCCCTTCAACGCAGCGCTCGCGCGCTACGTCATCGAAGAATCA
Source organism: uncultured Acidobacteriota bacterium (assembly GCA_963822445.1). Classification (GTDB taxonomy): domain Bacteria; phylum Acidobacteriota; class Thermoanaerobaculia; order Gp7-AA8; family Gp7-AA8; genus QHVT01. The sequence continues at coordinate 344,911 of CAWGHO010000002.1, forward strand.
CTCAAGCACGACGGCGTACAGTGGACAGAGGATCTGATCGCGAAGGTGATCGACGATCTTCAGATCGTGATCAGCGATGGTTCGGGAGGACAGCACGAGCCGATCGTGCTTCCGGCCGAGCTGCAGATCGTCTGTCAGATGGTGCAACGCCGCAGTCTTGGCGATGTCCGCAAGTACCCCGGCAAGCAACGCCTCCTGAGCGATTACGTCAGTGACGCGATCGAGACCAGCCCGAACCGGGACACAGCACGCCGTGTCTTGGCGTGCCTCATCCACCAGAACGGTATCACCCGCTCGCATCCGAAAACGGCCGCCGAAGTTGCGCAGGCGATCACCAACGGCGAGGTGGCGCTGGTGGGCCGGCATCTTCACTACCTCGACAAAACATGCCGGTTGCTCAATGAAGTGCGGCGGGTAGAGACGGACGGCACAAGCGTCAGCGCTTATGAGCTCGCGCACGAATACCTGGTAGGCATCATCAACCAGCTCACAGGCACGGTCATCGACGAGACGCGCCGCGCGAACATCCTGCTGCAGGAGTACCGGAACCGCAGCGTCGCGTTGGACCGGTCCCTCCGCATTCCCATCCGCGATGCGCGGCTAATCGAGAAACACACCAGTCAGCCTCTCACTGCCGATGACAGACGACTACTGCGCAGAAGCTACTATGCGTTCTCCGCAAGCGTCGTCGGATTCATCCTCCTACCGCTTGCCACCATCGTCACCTTCCGCCAAGGCACACTGCATCTGGCTAAACATCACCGCGATCGCGCCGCGTATGTGACGCTAAAGGTCGGTCTTCCATCGCTCGCGCCTCTTCTTGGCAGCGGGACGATCATGCTCGACACCGGTCTGGATCGATCCGAGTTCGATGAAACGCTCCATCCCGAGATCGATTCGAATCTGTGGCTGTGGGGACCAGTCGACTCGAAGAGGTGGGACGAACGTCTACGAAAGTCTCATGTGGCCTATCTCGCCAAGGAACTGGCAGATCTCAGTCAGGAAGACTACGTGGACGACAATGCGAGCCCGATGACCGTGCCGGAAACGCTGTTGGCCCTAGGCGCTCACCACGACGCCGTAAAGGCAGATTTATTCAAGCGTCTGAAACACGATCCTGATTTCACGGGAATGTCGTTCCGGCAGGTCATCGATCGGCTGATCAACGATCTGAAGGTCGACCGAGCCACGGTCGTCGCGGAAATGAAACGCAATCTCGTGGATCCGGACGTCGGGGACGCTTTAGTCGGGGAGCTGATTCGTCTCGGTGAAGTGGACAAGGCCACGCTGGAGGCGGTCGATCGGTTCGGGCTCGAATCAGCACCTATCGCGACCGGCAGCGATGAAGTCGGCGTCCCCGCGCGGCTCGCACGGGTATCGCTGATCAAGCAGCGCTGGCACTTCCCTGTGCTGAAAGAGCATCTCGCCAAACAGCCTTATCCGGAATGGTTGCTGCCGATGCTTCGCAAATCCGTTGCGTCCCGCATCACGACCACGGCCGCCGCCGCCATGGACATGTTGAGCGCGATCCCGAGCGAACGAGAGGAGCTCACGAAAACGTTGCGGGCAATCGTCGCGGCGGACCAGGCGTTTCCGCGCTCCACGTACATCCCGGGCCCTTCCGTCTCACTGATTGCCGCTGATCGGCTTCTTCGGTTATCCCCGTCCGACGAGAAGGCGATCCTCTTCACCCTGCGAGCACTCGAATCATCGGTCGACGCGCTGATGGTCACGGAGATGATCAGCGAACGGCAGGTTCTCGACGAACGCGTCGTGAACAAGCTGCTGGAACAGGTCTCACAGCTCCCGAGTGCGGACGTCCGAATGTACACGCTAGTGTCACTCGGGAATCGTGATGAGAAGGTGATGGGCGCGCTGCGGCGCGAACTGGCTTCCAAGGACTCCGACGTGGCTTTGACGGTGGCGTCCCGTCTGATCAGCCTCGGCATCGAGAAAGATGCCGTGCATGAGCGTTTGATGATCATCGCTCGGGACAAAAATATGGGCCAGGCCATGGTCGCCGCACGACTGCTCTGGAAAATCGGGTTGCCGCGCGAGACCGCGAAAGAAATATTGATGAAAGGCGTACGAGACGGACGCCAGGGCTCGCTGAGGTTCGCAACGGAAACGTTGATCGAGATGGACGTTGACCGGAACGAGCTCATCGCGGCCGTGCGTGCTCGTTTGAGCGGAAAAGGGGCGGACCCCGCATCGGCCGCGGCGATGCTCGCGAAGCTCGATGCCCGCGATACGGCCAGCATCGAGGCCCTTCGAACGGCTATCGACGACGACGACGATGAAGTGCCGCGGTCCGTCTCCACTGCATTCGCCAAGCTGGCTCTCGTTTTACCGAAAGAAGGTTTCGAGTCCGCGTGCGCCCGGCTGACCGCGGAGCTCAGGTCGAAGAGCGCTGTGCGCTCCGCCGCTTATCGGCGAAGTGTGGAGGTGGCTCTGGCGGAGACTGCGGCGACTCAGCGCAGGGCCGGCGGCGACTCCTCGATCGACCCACTCCTGAAGCGCCTCGAGGAAATCCGCAAGACCGGACTCCTTCACGAACAGCTGGCAGCATCCCGCGTTGCGTACGCGATCCGCGACGCACGCTATGATCGAATTTCGGAGCTCTAATCCCCGTTACCCCACCCGACTCTCATGCTCGACAAGTTCCATGAAGAATGCGGTGTCTTCGGCGTCCTCGGCCGGCCGGACGCGGCGAACCTCGTCTATCTGGGGCTGTACGCGCTGCAGCATCGCGGGCAGGAGAGCGCGGGCATTGCCGCGGTCGCGGATGACGGGCGGATCCTTTCCGAGAAGGACATGGGTTACGTCGCGGACATCTTCACGCAGGAGCGGCTCGGGAAGCTGCCCGGGGACACGGCCATCGGGCACGTGCGTTACTCCACGGCCGGCGGGTCGATGCTCTGCAACGCCCAGCCGATCGTCGCCTTCACCAGCAAGGGTTCCATCGCCGTCGCGCACAACGGGAACCTCACCAACGGCGAAGCGCTGCGGCAGCAACTCGAAGCCGAAGGGGCGATTTTCAACTCGACCGCCGACAGCGAGCTCTTCGTCCATCTGATCGCTCGCAGCCGCGCCAGCGATCTCGAGGGCGCGTTCGTCGAGGCGCTGAGCAAGGTCCAGGGCGCGTACGCCGTGGCCCTGCTTGCGCCGGGACAGATCTTCGCCGCGCGCGATCCCATGGGCTTCCGCCCGCTCGTTCTGGGCAAGCTCGAAGACTCGTACGCCATCTCCTCCGAAACCTGTGCGTTCGATCTCATCGGCGCGGAAACGATTCGCGAGATCGGCGCAGGCGAAGTGATCGCCATCGACAGAACCTGCGGCGTTCGCGTGGTCAGAGAAGCTCGCGCGTCCCGCGAGGCGCGGTGCATCTTCGAGCACGTCTACTTCGCGCGTCCCGACTCGGTCGTCTTCGGCAACAGCGTCGCCGAGACCCGGCAGCGCTTCGGCGCGCAACTGGCCCGCGAGCATCCGGCCGTCGCGGACGTGGTCGTGCCCGTGCCCGACTCCGGCGTCTTCGCGGCGCTCGGCTACGCGCAGGAAGCAGGCATTCCCTTCCAGTACGGCCTGGTCCGCAATCACTACGTCGGCCGCACGTTCATCGAGCCGAAGCAGACCATCCGCAGCTTCGGCGTGAAGGTGAAGCTCAACCCCGTCCGCGAGCTCGTGGCCGGCAAGCGGGTGATTCTCATCGACGACTCGATCGTCCGCGGCACGACCTCCAAGAAAATCGTGCGCATGCTGAAGGATGCCGGCGCGGCGGAAGTGCACATGCGGATCTCCTCGCCACCGACGTCCTGGCCCTGCTACTACGGCATCGACACGCCGGAGCGGCAGGACCTGATCGCCAGCTCGCAATCGAACGACGAGATCCGCGCGTTCATCGAAGCGGACTCCCTCGGATATCTCTCCGAGGAAGGGTTGCTCGAGGCTGTCCGCAAGGATGGCGACGATCCGCGCTCGCTCTACTGCACCGCGTGCTTCAGCGGGAACTACCTGGCGGAATCCGATCCTCGTCGCGCACCCCGCGAAGTCCCGGTCGCGGCGGCGAAGGCCTGACCTCGGGCGTCGCGTCGATGGCTCGCGGCACGTCCTTCACTTCGGCGATGAGCTCGTCGAACAGCGACCGGTAGTGCAGCATCGCTTGGCGCAGATCCTCGGTCGAGCTGCTTCCGGGCGCGCCGCCGATCACGCGATGGCCGGCGCGGTAATGCTCGATCACGCGCGGATGTGTGACGGAGAGTTGCGCGGCGTGTTTCTCGAAGTCACCCATCGGATAGCCGCGGACGCGCATCATGTCCGCGACGAGCTCGTCGGCTTCGACCACGGCGGTCGTGGGACGCTCGATGAAGCGCTGTTCGATCAACGACCAGTCGCCGCGGAAACGGTCGCGCTCGGCGACGGTGAACGGGCGGATGTTGTACTTGTTCACTTCGTCGACGCGAGCCAGCAACTCCTGCTCAGCATGCTTGCGCTTGCCGGTTTCCTGCACGACGTGGTCGTACTCCGCGCCGAACTTGTCGCGTAACTGTTCCGTCCGGGCCCGGCGCGAACCGCGAGCGATGAGGCCGGCTACGACGATCAGCGCCAGCGCGCCGACGGCAATCCATATCCAGAGTGGGTCTATTGCGGGCATGAGTACACCTCCGAGGAAGTGAAGGGCAAGAAGAGGGCCCGGAAGTACGTCCTACGCGCTGAACCGCGGCTCGCGGCGCACGAGCAACCTCTGTTCGAGGAGCGTCCGCGACAGATCGTCGGGAGTCGTGGGCCGGCCAAAGTAGTACCCCTGACCCTCGTCGCAATTTTTGCCGCGCAGGAAAGCGAACTGTTCCGCGGTCTCCACGCCCTCCGCGATCACCCGAAGGCGGAGGCTGCGGGCCATGCCGATGACGGCGGAAACGATCGCGGCGTCTCCCTCATCCGTGACGAGATCGTGCACGAACGCGCGATCGATCTTCACCGCGGTGAGCGGGAAACGCTTCAGGTAGTTCAGCGACGAATAGCCCATGCCGAAGTCGTCGATGGAGATGCCGACGCCGATGTCGCGCAACGCGCGCAGGACGTCGACGGTCACTTCCGCGTTCTGCATCGCCGTGGTCTCGGTGATCTCCAGCTCCAGGTACGACGGATCGAGCTCCACTTCCGCGAGCGCGTTGCGAACCATCTCCACGAGGTCCTGCTGCGCGAACTGCCGCGCGGACAGGTTCACGGCGATGCGGATCGGACCCGCGCCGCGGTCATGCCAGGCCTTGGTCTGTTTGCACGCGGTGCGCAGGACCCATTCGCCGAGGGGGACGATGAGACGCGACTCCTCGGCGATGGGGATGAACGACGCCGGCATGACCATGCCCCGTTCCGGATCGTTCCAGCGCACCAGCGCTTCGACGCCGATCGTCCGTCCGGTCACGAGATTGATCTGCGGCTGATACGCGAGGATGAGCTGATCGTCGCGGATGGCCGTTCGCAGACGCGCCTCGAGCGACAGTCGCTCCATGGCCCGCTGCTTCATCTCGCCCGTGCAGAGCTGGTACGTGTTCCGCCCCGATTCCTTGGCGCGGTACATCGCGCTGTCGGCGTTGCGAAGCAGTGACTCCGGATCCGTTCCGTCGACGGGATAAAGCGAGATGCCGATGCTCGCCGTGACGACGATGGGCATGTTGCCGATGGTGATCGGCACCTGCACCCGTTCGAGAATTTTCTGGGCGACGTCCACCGCGTCTTCGGGCTGGCGCAGCTCGGCGAGGATGACCGTGAACTCGTCTCCTCCGAGCCGCGCGACGGTGTCGTCTTCGCGCACGCAATCGCGCAGGCGGCGGGCCATCTCCAGGAGCAGCTCGTCGCCGGCGGTGTGGCCGAGGGTGTCGTTGATGGTCTTGAAGTGATCGATGTCGATGAACATCACCGCCACCGAACGGCCGGTGCGTTTCGAGCGGGTCATGCTGTGCCGCAGGCGATCGGTGAAGAGCTTGCGGTTCGGCAGATGGGTGAGCACGTCGTGATACGCGTGGAACTCGATCTGTTCTTCGGCGCGTTTCCGGTCGCTGATGTCGACGACCGTCGCGTGGACGATGCCGGAGTCGACCTGCACGAGGTTCTGCAGCACCCAGATCGGCATGCCGTCGGCGCGGCGCAACTCCACTTCGACGCTGTTCAGCGTTCCCGCGCTGTCGAGAAGCACACCCAACTCGTCCGACTCCTCGGAACGCGCGTAAAGGCGCCTGAGAGGCGTGCCGGCGAGCTCTCCCCGCTTGAAGCCGAGCATCGTCGCGAACGTGGCGTTGCAGTCGACGATGTATCCGCTGGGACCGCTCACGCAGACGCCGGCAGCGTTCTGCTCGAACAGCAGCCTGTATCGCGCTTCCGAATCGCGTAACGCGGCCTCCGCTGCAAAACGAGCCGTGACATCGCGGAAGCTCCAGACCCGGATGGTGAACTCGTCCTCGATCGTGCGGCCGATGGAGTAACGCTCGAAACGCCGGCCGTCGGCGAGCTCGAGCAGATCGAAGCTCTCCGCCTCGGGACGCGAACGCAGCTCGACGAAGGTCTGCTCGAAGTCGGCCGGAATCGAAACCTGCTCGAAGAGCCGCTTCAGCGTGCGGAGATCGTCGCGGCTCTCGACGATGTCCTGCGGGATGCGCCACATGTCGAGAAAGCGCTGGTTGTAAGAGACGATGCGGCCGCCTTCGCCGATCACGAGGATGCCGTCGGCGGTCGAGTCGAGCGTCGACTGCAGCAGCGTCACGGCCTGCAGGACTTCACGCTCGGCGCGTTTGCGGTCGCGGATGTCGCGGCCGATGATCACCGCGCCTGCCGACTGTCCGTCGTGGATGACCGGTGCAATGGAAAGAGTGAGATCGACGCGCTCACCGATCTTCGTCGCGAACACGTATTCATCGTTGCGCAACGAGCGCCGTTGCAGCTTCGACGAAAGGTCGCCGGTCTGCGCGAGGAGCTCGTCGATCCGCTTGCCGGCCAGTTCGCTCTCGCTGTAGCCGAGCAAGGTGGCGGCGGCGCGATTGGCGAACTCGATGCGGCCGTCGCGTCCGCACACGAACAGCGCGTCGGCCATCGTCCCGATGATCTCCGGCGCCGCGAGCCCCGGCGTGATGGCGACGAGGTCGTACCTGCGCACCGCGTGCGCGACCACGAACACGAATCCGAGAATCGGCAGATAGCCGAATGGATAGGCCTCGATGCCGTACTTCGGCAGATAGTCGACGCAGCCGAGGTAGGCGATGCCGAAGGCGACGATCAGCAGACGGATGCGCTTGCGCTCGTCCCCCTGTGCCTTCGGAAAGGCGCGGACGAATTCAGCGAGGGAGAGAATCAGAAATCCGAAGAAGAACGTCAGGAAGGCGATGCCCGTGGAGACGCGGTAGCGCGGGTAGAAGCCCCACCAGTACTCCTGCACGTTCGGGATGAGGCGGTCGGTGGCGACGGCGAGCGCGCTGAAGACGCCGGCGAGGATCCAGGCGCCGACGAGGACGAAGCGGCGGCGGCGCTCGATGCGCAGGAACTCGATGGTGAACCAGTAGATCGCCGGCGCGATGAACGGAACGCCGAGGTATGCGAGACGCGAGCAGAACAGGGCGATGCCGGGATCGCGCGTCGAATAGAGCGCAGTGAACGCGGCCATCCAGATGGCCACGACCAGGGTCATGGTGAAAAACGCCGCGCTGATGCTGGAAAACCGGCGCGCGAGGAGACGGCCGCCGAACGCGAGGATCAGCACTCCCGTGGCTGCAACAGGCAATGCATACGGCGACAAGGCGAAAGCGCCTGACGCGAACGCAGACATGAGTCTCCTAGCTGTACTTCGAGAGAGCGAACCCGCTCGTCATTGTAGGCGACGGAGGTCGGTTTCGGCAGCGATATAGGCAAACGCCGGCCACTGACTTCCTTCCGTCACGCGCAAAAAGATCGGCCGCGCTTTCTCGGGCTGGCCGCTATACAGCCACCAGTTGCCGATGCCGTAGAGGATGGTCGCGCCATCGACGGTTTTCGGGTCCTGCATCGCCTCCAGCTCGTCGGGCGACACCTCGCCGCGGTACATCAGCAGGAGCTTGTGATACGCCGTGTTCTCGATGACATCCATCTCCACGTTGATGGGCGTCAGCACTTCTTCAGCTTCCTTCGCGCGTCCGAGGCGGCGGAGGGTCATGTACAGCCAGTGCGAGGTCGAGACGACGCCGTCCGGGTTCTTCGAGACTTTCAGCGCTTCCTGGTAGGCGTTGAGCGCGCGCTCGAAGTCGCCTTTGAGGTAATGGGCGAGGCCGAGGTGATACCAGATGTTCGATTGCAGCGTGCTCGTGGGGATGTTGCGCGCGTTGGGAAGTCCGTCCGGCTCGATCTCATCGGGACGGCCGCCGATGATCGACGCGGCCTGCTTCAGATCCTGGATGGCGTGGTCGAACTGGCGGAGGGTGATCCAGCGATGGCCGCGATGGCGATACATGCGCGCGTCGCGGGGATGGCGGTTGATGCCGTGGCTGAAGATGTCGATCGCTTCGGCGTAGCGTCCGAGGTAGGCCGTGCGGCGGCCCAGCCAGATGATCGCGTCGGCGTCGTTCGGGTTCGCCTCGTAGGCCGCGCGCGCTTCGGCAAGGTTCTGTTCGTGACGCGCGCGCGTCTCGGCAGACATCACCGGCGGCGGAGGCGTCGGCAGCGGCGCGGTAGTCGTGCAAGCTGCGAGGAGAAGGAGTACGGCGATCGAGCGCATGATGTAATCGTATCGGTGAAAGCGGAGATCGTCATCGCGGGTGCCGGCGTGATGGGTTGCAGCATCGCCTGGCACCTCGCCAAGCGCGGCCGGCGCAACATCGTGGTCGTCGATCGCGCGGCTGACTTCGGCGGCGGCAGCACGCCGAAAGCGACGGGCGGCTTTCGCGCGCAGTTCGACAGCGCGACCAACGTGCGGCTTTCGCTGCTCTCACGCGAGAAGCTGCAGCAGTTCGATTCCGGTTACCGGCCGTACGGCTACCTGTTCCTCGCCTGCAGCGAGGAGGAGTTGGAAACACTCGAAGCGTCGCAAAACGTGCAGCACGCGGCCGGACTGCACGAGGCGCGGATGATCACCGCGCGCGAAGCTCGCCATCTCAATCCGGCCATCGGCGACGAGCGGGTGATCGGCGGGACGTTCTGCCCGACGGATGGCTTCATCCGGGCGATGAAGATTCTCAATTACTACGCGGAGGGCGCGCGGAAGCTCGGCGTGCGCTTCGAGTTCAACACGACGGTCGATGTGAACGAGATCGATGCGCCGATCGTGATCAACGCGCTCGGTGCCTGGTCCGGACCGCCGGTGACGCCGTTGCGCCGCAACGTGCTGGCCACCGTCCCCACCGACCTGCTGCCGGACACGATGCCGATGACCGTGTGGGCCGGCGACTGGTTCCATCTGCGCGTTCGCGACGGACGGGTGTTGTTGCTCTGGCCGGACGATCCGCCGATCGATGACGAGGCCTGGCGCGAGGAAGTGCTGCGGCTGACGCGCGAGCGCGTGCCGATGCTGAAGGATCTGCCGATCGAGGAGAGCTGGTCGGGGCTGTATGAGATGTCGCCGGATGGACATGCGTTGCTGGGCGAGGTGCGCGACGGGCTGTACATCGCCGCGGGATCATCGGGGCATGGGGTGATGCACGCGCCGGCGCTCGGGCAGTTACTGGCGGAGTTGATCGTCGATGGGCGGACGTCGATTGATGTCAGCGCGATGGATCCGGGACGGTTCTGGACTGCGGCGGCAAAGCCGCCGCTCTGACTCGCGGCAGCAGAGCTGCCGCGCGACGCGGCCGTGCCGCGTCGATTGAGAGCGGTAGCTTTGCTACCGCAGTCCAGAGAGGATCAACGAGCAGCAGGTCACGCCGCCCTCCGCCTTGGCCAGCTCGCTCTGATCCACCGCCCGCATGTCCAGGCCGTAAGCACGAAGTCGCGAAAGCGTCCGCGTCAACTCGCTCGGATAAATCACCACGTCGCCAAGCATCAACGCGTTCCCCCCGAACGGCTCCGCCGGATCGACGTCGATGAACTTCCATCCCTCAAACGCTGCCTCATCCACGCAATCGCGATTGATGAGCAGCGTGTCTTGCGACACGCGCGTCACGCCGGTCTTCAGATGCAAACAGCCCTCGACGCGAACCGGAATGACCTCGCGGCGCGTGTGAAAGCGCAGTTGCCCGATCGCCGCTTCATTCGTCCGCGCGGACAGGCCGACGTAAATCCGCTCATCAAGGACGAGCACGTCGCCGCCGTCGATCGTGGCCGGCGCCTCGATGTGCACGAGCGGGCGGTACTTCTCCAGCGCATCGGCCACCACGCGCGTCTCGCCGCGGCGCGACTCCGCGCCGGGACGCGTGATCACAGCCATGTCGTCCAGCACGATGGCCGTGTCTTCGATGAACACGCAATCGGGATAGCGATCGTCGGCGGGCAGATTCACCAGCTCGCAGCCGAGCGATTCCAGCAGACGGCGGTACTGATGGTGCTGATAGCCCGCCAGCACGTAGTCGATGCGCTGCGGCTCGACATGCGTCAGCTCGGCCTGCTGAATGGTGCGGCTCACGTCGCGGGTAATGGCGATCATCGCGCGGCCTTCACGATCTCGCCGGCGATCAACTCGGTGTGCTCGACCAGGCCGTGATCGCCGTCGGGAATCTCGATGAACTTCGACGGCGGCTTCATGTCCCAGCGATCCCACTGCGCGCGAACCATGTCGAAGGGGACGGTCTCATCGAGACGTCCCATGATCGCCGTGACCGGCACCGGCGGCGGCGCATCGTCGATGTGCAGCGTCGACATCTGCTCGAAGAACGCGCGGTGAATCCACGCGTCCGCGCCGAGGGCGTGATTGAAGACTTTTACCGGATCGGTGGCGGGGAGCTTCTCCTGCCAGCGGTGCGCGACGCCGAGGGCGGGGGCGATGAGGACAAGGGGAACGTGGATGCCGCTCTTCGCCACCGCCAGCGCGACCAGCGCACCAAGCGAGCTGCCGACCATCGCCTTCGGCGGCGTTCGATGCGCCTCCGAGACCGCGTGCGCGACGATCGCGTTCCAATCGAGGCTCGCGAACGACGGCGCGTTGAGATCGGGCGTGTTCAGTTCGATGCCGTGCGGCTCGACCAGCGGCCGCAGCGCGGTGATCTTCGCGCTCGCCGGCGAGGACGCGAAGCCGTGGAAGTAGAGGACGGATGTCATGCGCGGCGGCATTATCATCGTGGGACTCACAAATGCCCACGCCCACCCCCGATCAGGACGCCACCGCGCGCGTCGATTCCGACGTTCGCTACACGCCCTCTCCGCGCGGCCCGCAGGTGCAGTTCGCGCCGGGAACGATCATCGCCGAGCGTTACCGCATCTCCGGCATCCTCGGCACGGGCGGTATGGGCGAGGTCTATCGCGCGGACGACACCAAGCTCGATCAGGCGGTGGCGCTCAAGTTCCTTCCGGCGCGCCTCGCCCGCGATCAGGTTCTTCTGGCGCGTCTCCACGACGAAGTCCGCCTCGGACGCCAGATCGCCCATCCGAACGTCTGCCGCATCTACGACATCGTCGACTGGGAAGGCGCGCACTTCGTGGCCATGGAGTTCGTCGACGGCGAGGACCTGTCGCGTCTACTGCGGCGCATCGGCCGGCTCGCGCATGACAAGGCGGTGGACATCGCTCGCGGCATTGCGGCAGGACTCATGGCCGCACACGCGAAGGGAATCCTGCATCGCGATCTCAAGCCGGCGAACATCATCATCGACTCGCACGGCGACTCGCGGATCATGGACTTCGGTCTCGCCCTCGCCGCGGGTGAAGACGACGGCACGATCTCGGGTACGCCCGCGTACATGGCGCCGGAGCAACTGGAAGGTGCGCCGGCGACCATTCAAAGCGACCTGTACGCGCTCGGCCTGGTGATGTACGAGCTCTTTACCGGCAAGCGCGCCCACAACGCGCGCACGTTGCCGGAGCGGTTGCGCGATTCGTCGAGCCAGATCAGGACGCCGTCGGAAATGATTCGCGATCTCGACCCCGCGGTCGAGCGCGTGATTCTGCGCTGCCTCTCGAACCATCCGTCGCAACGGCCTCGCTCCGCGCGCGAGGTCATCGAGTCGCTACCCGGCGGCGATCCGCTCGCCGCGGCGCTGGCCGCGGGGGAAACACCGTCGCCGAGAATCGTCGCCGCGGCGGGAAAGGAAGGAAGCCTTTCACGGTCCGTGGCCTGGTCGCTCCTCGGCGTCATCGCGATTCTCTTCGGCCTGCAGTCGTACGTCCGCGGCGAGCGCAGCCGCGGCCAGTACGGTCCTCCCCTGCTGTCGCCGGAGATCCTTCACGACCGCGCCACCGCAATTCTCAGGACACATGGCGTCCCGGCGCCGGGGGAACCGATTGCCGCGTTCTTCGAGCGCGGCGAGATCGACGCCTGGATGTACAAAGCCCACCACTGGACCCCGCTCAGACACGGGCCCGATCCGATCACCTACCGGCTCGAGTACGGCGTCTCGCGGCTCGAATCCGAACGGATGGACCGAACGGCCATCGGGCCCGGCCGGACTTCGATCGAGATGGACGGTCACGGCCGGCTCGTGTTTCTGCAGACCATCCCGAAAGGGGACGTTCCATCGAAAAGCGCCGACTGGAACGCGCTGCTGCAGTCGGCGGGATTCGAGAGCAGCAAGCTTCGCGCGACGCCGGCGCGATTCATCGCGCCGGCACCTTACGACACGCTGCGGCACTGGGAGGGAACCTATCCCGGCGACGACACGCCGATTCGTGTGGAGGCGGCCTCGTTCCGCGGCCTGCCGACGTATCTGCGCGTCACCGGACCGTGGGACGACGTCGCCGATCCGATGAAGGACATGCCCTTCAGTTCGTCGGGAAGGGCCGGCCTGTTGCTGGCGTGGGTCGTCCCCATCATCACGCTGATCGGCGTCCTGCTGGCGTGGCGAAACCTTCATCTGCGCCGCGGCGACCGGCAGGGCGCGCTACGGATGGCAGCGGTCGTGTTTGTCTGCACGCTGATCGGCTTGCTGCTGGAACGGGCATCGATGCGCGGCTTTCGCGAGGCCACCGTGATTTTCACCGATTGCGTCGCACAGGCGCTTTTCGGGGCGGCGGCGCTCTACCTCTTCTACATCGCCGTGGAGCCGTTCATCCGCCGGCGCTGGCCGACGTTGCTGATCGGCTGGGCGCGCCTGGCCGCCGGTCAGGTTCGCGATCCGATGGTCGGACGCGACGTGTTGATCGGCATCATCGGCGGGCTGCTCCACTCCCTCATGGCGTCGGGATCCGACATCATTGTGCTGCGCCTCACCGGTGTCGACGATGGGCCTTTCCTGGGCAACAGCGGGGTGCTGGTCGGACTGGGGGCTTCGATCGCCCAGGTTCTGCTCGGGACCACTTACGCGATCACTCAGGGGTTGATGGTGACCATCCTGCTGGTCGTCTTCATGCTGGTTCTCCGGAAACGCGCGTTTGCCGGCGCGGCATTGTTTGGAGTGTGGCTGACCGCCTACATCGTCGCCAGCGGAGGCGGCTGGGCGATCTTCCCGGCCATCGCGTTTCTGGCTCTGATGCTCACCGTCATCTCCATCCGGTACGGGCTGCTCGCTTTTTGCGTGCTTCAGGCGACCTTCATCACGATCTTCTCGATTCCGAACGTGTCGGGGTCATGGGCAACGCCGCACGTGATCATTCCCTTCACGGTCGTGGCTCTGCTCGCGCTCTGGGCTTTCCGCACATCCCTCGGCGGACAGAGTCTTCTCGGCGAAGGCGTCCTCGGCGACTAGCTCGCGCGATAGGCCTTCTCGGCGCCCGGCGGAACCTGCGAGATCTCCTCGAAAGTCACGCCTTCAATGTCGCCCGCCGCGTCGCGCACCGCTTTCGTGAGCAACACTTCGTAGGGCCGCGCGGTGTTCTCGCCGAGGATGCAGGCGGAGTTGACCTCTTCGCCGAAGACGTCCGAGTCGCCGATGCGCAACACCCGGCCGAAGCCGAGGCCGACGCCGAGGAGCACGTGATCCACCGGCCTCTTCGACTCGTTGTACTCGCGTACGGTGCGCTGCATCTCCAGAGAGGCGAGGATGGCTTTGCGCGGATTGCGGAAGATCACGAAGAAGCTGTCCCCTTCGACCTTCAGCAGGATGCCGTCGTGACTCTCCACGACCGGCACGAGGATGCGCTCGGACTCGTAGATGGTCTGCAGGAAATGGATGATGCCGAACTCGGCGACGCCGCGCGAGAAGCCGGAGAGATCGGTGGCCATGATGCACCACTCCTCACCAAACAGATCCCAGATGCGGCGATCGACGGCCTCAGTATCCGCGCCGTCCGTCAGACGCTCGGTGATGAGTTTCTGCAGGCGGTCTTCGGAGGCTCCATGAACGATGACCCGGCGATAGGACATGCGGGCGGCATTGTAGTTTTTCCCAACGTTCACCGCCGCGGCACATCGCCCACCTATCATCCTTCGCGTCAACAGAAGGAGAAAACCATGCGTCGTCCAGTCATCGCGTCCCTGGCGGTCGTGCTGCTGCTTTGCGCGTCGGCCGCCACCGCTCAAATCACAACGCCGCCCAGCGGCGACAATCAGAAATCCTCGGTCACGCAGTACATCGGTCTGGTCAAAGTCACCATCGACTACAACAGCCCCGACGTCCACGCTCCGAACGGTGAGGATCGCGCCGGCAAGATCTGGGGCACGCTCGTTCCGTGGGGCGCGCCTGACGATCCATTCGGAACGTGCACGGAATGCCCGTGGCGCGCGGGCGCGAACGAGAACACGGTGCTTTCGGTCTCGCACGACGTGAAGATCGAAGGACAGCCGCTTCCTGCCGGCCGCTATGGCCTCTTCATGATTCCGGGGCAGGACGAATGGACGATGGTCCTGTCGAAGAACGCCGACTCCTGGGGCAGCTACTACTACGACGCCGCCGAAGACGCGCTGCGCGTGAAGGTGAAGCCGGCCAAGAGCGAGTACCACGAGTTCCTGACGTACGAGTTCGACGATCGCCGTCCGTCGAAAGCGACCGCGGCCCTGAAGTGGGAGAACCTGCAGGTCCCCTTCACCATCACCGTCGACAACATGACCGACCTGTACATGACCCAGATCCGCAACCAGCTGCGGAACAACACCGGCTTCCAGTGGGTGAACTGGGTGAACGCGGCGAACTTCGCTCTCAATGCGAAGCGGCCGAAAGAGGCGCTGGAGTTTGCGCAAGCCGCGGTGAGCCGTCAGTTCGTCGGTCAGGAGAACTTCCGCACGCTGAGCATCCTCGCCGACGCACAGGACGCCGCGGGCATGGCCGCGGAATCGAAGGCGACGCGCGAGAAGGCGCTCGCGCACAGCAGCGCCGGTCCGATCGATCTCCATCAGTACGCCCGCCAGCTGCTCGGCAAAGGACAGAAGGAAGAAGCCCTGCGCGTCTGGGAGCTGAACGCGAAGCGCCATCAGAATGCCTGGCCGGTGAACGTCGGCCTCGCGCGCGGCTACTCCGCCGTCGGCCGCTACAAAGATGCGCTGAAGCACGCGAAGCTCGCCCTCGCGCAGGCGCCGGATGACGTGAACCGGAAGGCGCTGGAAGAAGGAATCAAGAAGCTCGAGGCTGGGAAAGATATGAATTCCTGAGCCTCATCATCGCCATGATGCCGAGGAGTGGGCCGGGCGCGAGGAACGCGAAGGCCCACTCCCACCCTACCCTCGCCACAAGCAGCGGCAGCATGCGGATCGAGATCGTCGTGATCAGGAAGCCGATGCAGGTCTGCAGCGTGAGCGCGGTTCCGAGGTAGCGGGGATCTCCGTACTCGGTGACGCACGCGGAGAACTGCGCGGAGTCGGCGACGACCGTCGCGCCCCAGATCACGGCCGAGGATCAGCAGCGTCAGCGGCGCCTTCCCGTAAGAGGAAGCCGATGGTGAGGCAGCACAGCCCGCTCGCCGCCATGGCCGCCGAGGCCACGACCGCGCGGCCGATGCGATCGGCGAGCGGCCGGCGGCGACGCATCCGATCGCGCCCGCGCCGATCACGGCGAACGAGGCTGCTCTCCGCGAGCTTCGGCGAGTCGCCGCTGGCGGCGACGCTGGCGCGGATCATCACCGGCGCCCAGGTCCACATCGCGTACAGCTCCCACATGTGGCCGAAGTAGCCGAAGTTCGCCAGGCGCACGCCGCGATTGCTGAAACACCTTCATGATCTGCGAGAGATCGAACGGCTGGTTCGGCAGCGCGTAAGGTCCGTCGCGAACGAAGCCAGAGCACGATGGCCGAGGAGATCGCCGCGAGCACGGAGGCATGCCCACGCTTCATCCGCCAGCTCTCCGAGCCGAAGGCGTTGACAGGTACGGCGAGGCCTTGCCGAGAGTCAGCGCGCCGACGAGGACGCCGAGGGCGAAGCCGCGGCCGGTCTTGAACCAGGTGGCGATGATCTTCATCCCCGGCGGATAGACGCCCGCGAGAAAGACGCCGGTGAGAAAGCGGAGGATGATGGCCGCGGCTGACGCTCGTCGATCATCATGACCAGGAGCAGATTGGCGAGCGCGCCGAGCAGCGCGCAGATGGCGAAGAGACGCCGCACGCTGATGACATCGGGAAGATTGAGCGTGGCGCTGAGGAGGGTTCCCGCGACGAACCCGAGTTGCACGGCCAGAGTCAGCCAGGCGGTCGTTGCGGGATCGAGCCGCCACTCGTTCGCGATCTCCGGCGCGACCGCGGAGACTCCGAACCACAGTCCCATGGCCAGGAGCTCGGCGATGGCGACGAGGGTCAGCGCGCGGTAGCGATGCACCGCGCGATGGTAAGCGGCCTACCCCGGGTTCGTGGACAGCTTCACGCGGAGGGGGACGCGCCGGAGGATTTGCATAGGTGCGGCATTATGCAACTTTTCCTCCGGCGCGCAAGTCCACTTTTGGACTACACCTGACTTTGCGGACGAACCGGCAAACGCGGCTCGGGAACGGCGTTCTGCTTGATCGCGCCAAGCGCGAGCTGCAGCATGCCCGTGACGTCGGCGATGTTCGCCGGCACGACCATCGAGGTGCCGCTCTTCGCCAGGTTGCCGAACTCCTTCACGTACTGCTCGGCCAGACGAAGCTGCATCGCTTCGAAGCCGCCGGGCATCTTCATCGTCTCGGCAACGAGACGGATGCCTTCCGCGGTCGCGGTGGCGATGGCCGTGATGGCGCTGGCCTGACCTTCGGCCTCGTTGATCTGCTGCTGGCGCTTCGCTTCCGAGTTCTTGATCACCTGCTGCTTGTGACCCTCGGCGCTGTTGATCGCGGCATCGCGCTCACCTTCGGACTGCAGGATGACGGCGCGCTTCTCGCGCTCCGCGCGCATCTGCTTTTCCATCGCCGCAAGCACGTCCTGCGGCGGGGTGATGTTCTTGATCTCGTAGCGGAGGACCTTCACGCCCCACGCTTCCGAGGCCTTGTCCACTTCCTGGACGACCTGGGAGTTGATGTTCGTCCGCTCTTCGAACGTGCGGTCGAGATCGATCTTGCCGATCTCGCTGCGGAGGTTCGTCTGCGCGAGCTGCGAGATCGCGTACGTGTAATCGGAGATGCCGTACGACGCGCGCTCGGCGTTGAGGATCTTGAAGTACAGAACGCCGTCGACGCCGACCTGCACGTTGTCTTTGGTGATGCAGATCTGCTCGGGCACGTCGAGGGCAATCTCTTTCAACGAGTGCTTGTAGCGAACCGTATCCACGAAGGGCCAGAGGATGTGCAGCCCTGCGCCGAGCGTGTCGTTGAACTTTCCGAGCCGCTCGACCACCCAGGCCTGCTGCTGGGGGACGACGCGAACGATTTTCGAGATCAGCACCATTGCGAAAATGGCAATGACGATTACTACGATTGTTTCGGCCATGGCTTGTTCCTCACGTGTTGGTTGGTGATTGGTTGTTCGGCTTACGAGGCTCGAACATGAATGACGAGGCCTTCTACTCCGGCAACCGTGCATCGCTGGCCACGCATGAGCACGGTTTCGCCGACATTGCGCGCGTTCCACGTCGAGCCGCGCATCTCGGCCTTGCCGAGGCCGGCGATGGGGATCTCGTCGAGGGTCAGGGCCTGCTCGCCGACCAGCGAATCGACGACTTTCGTGTTGTGCAGCCGCAGTTTCCGCACGAGCACGGGGCGCACGAAGAAGAAGCCGAGGAGGGAGACGACAATGAAGGTGAGAAGCTCGCCCCACAGCGGCATGTCCACGCCGAAACCCACGAGAGCGGCGACGACGAAGGCACCGAGGGCGAACAGCCCGATGTGCATCGACGTGGATGCGAATTCGGCTGCCAGCAGCGCGACGCCGATGAGAACCCAGATCCACCAGGACATTTTGTGTGTGCGGATTTTACATGATTAGTGGTTAGTCGTTAGTGGTTAGTCGTTAGTAGAACGCGTCGATTCACGAGCTTCTCCTACTAACGACTAATCACTAACGACTAACGACTTCGTCACGGTTCGTATCTCCGCACCGGAACGCCTTCCTTCGAGTCGATCGACAGCTCGGCCAGCATCTGGGTGAGGCGCTGGCCCTCGGCGGTGGTCATTTCCCAGGTCTGGCAGAGGATGTCCACCTGGTCCGGGGGGATGTCCGCGGAGATGGTGAAGCCGTTGGGGGGCTGCGTGCTGCGGATGGTCTCGCTCTTTCGCCAGACGCCGTCGACCAGCTCGCAGCGGCGATACAGCTCCCCTTTCCCGGCTGATACATGTACGCGGCGAGTGGCGGAATGCCCCGCGCGTTGGCCTTCTGCTCTTCGAGCGCGCGGAGGATCCGCTGGGCGAGCAGTTCGCGCAGATGCAACGACGACTCGCCGTTCGAACGGGTGATTCGGAGGCCCGAGTGATAGATGCTGCGCTCGCCCGAGCTCTTCGCGAGCCGCCACAGCGTCGAGCGGATCACACGGCAGACGAACTCGAGCTTCGTTCCCTCCCAATCGATGATGAGGTCATGCGTCGTTCCAGCGGCGATCTTCCCCTCGTGCGCGATCAGCACGCCGACGACGGAGATTTCCAGCACGCGGGCTCGGGTATCTGCGAACTCCGCGGGCAAGGGTGTTTCCAGACGGACCCGTCCGTACCGCCGCCGCTCGATTGTGGAATTGGACACGCAAGCGCGAGTGAAACGCGCGGGCACCATCCAAGTCAAGTCCGTCATTTGCGGGGCACGCAAAGGTGCCGCAAACGCTGCCTCGCCGCTGCCGCTCGTATAATCGCGGCATCCCATGTCCTTTACGCGCCGCTACCTTGCGTGGCTCCTCGTCCCGCCGCTGATCATCAGCATCCCGCCCGCGTTGCTCTTCCTCACCCAGGTCGTGCAACTCGGCGCAGGCCGCGGGTTCGCCCTGCTGGGGTTGCTCGCGTTGATGTACGCCGGCGGATGCGTCGTCTTCACGATGATGGTCAAGCCGCTGGCCGACGCGGTCGAGGAGGCTGCGGCCGGCCGCGGCGATCTGTCCCAGGCGATGTCCGCCTGTCTCGACAGAACGAAGAACATCTCCGTGCTGTTGTGGGGCGGCGGCGGAATCCTGTTCGCCGTCGTAGCCGCGGCGCTGTTCATGCCCACGCCGCTCGGCTTCGCCTACTTTCTCGTGGCCAGCCTCATCGCCGCGTTCCCCGCGATCATCTGGGGCTACGCCATGGGCAAGCATCGCCTGCTCGAGGCCGCGGGCACCGCACGCGTTCACTACACCGGCCGCGGCCTCTCCCTCGGCACGAAGATCGCCGCGGTCTTCATCGGCTCGCTGACCGTTTCCGCGGCCGCGCTCATCCTGCTCATCTCCTCGCGCGTCTCGACGACACTCGAGCATCTCGCCATCAGCTCCGCATCCGAGCGTTTCGATCGCGTCTATCAGAGCGCGAGCATCCTCGCGAAAGTCGACGAATCCGCGCTGGACACGCTGCGGATCTATATCCCCGCCGAGTACTCGCTTCACCTAATCGATCCACAGGGCCGCGCTACCGGGACGAAGAAAGACGACCCGCTGGGCGAGGATGAAGTGAAGGCGATCCGCGCGATCGGTACCGGCGACAGCAGCGCCTTCATCGCGCCGCATGTCAGCCGCTTCGCCAAGTTGAAGGACGGCTCGATTCTGGTGCTGGCCATCCCCTGGACGCCGTACCAGAACATCCCCTTCCAGATCACCTTCTACACGCTGATCGTTTCGCTGCTGACCACCGCCGTGTTCAGCGCGGCGACGGTCGTGCTGTCGCGCGACGTGACCGTGCCGCTGCGCGAGCTGCGCGCGCTGGCGCGGGAGATGGCCGAGGGCAATTTCGATGTGGCGCCGCGGGTGTTTGCCGATGACGAGGTTGGCCAGCTCGGCGAAAGCTTCGGCGAGACCCGCTCCAACCTTCGCCGCCTCCTCGGCCGCGTCGGCGGCAGCGGCACGACGATCACCGACGGCGTCCGGGTCATCACCGGCGGCACGGAGATGCTCCTCGGACGCTCGCGCGATCAGAGCGAGCTCACCGAAAGCTCGTCGATGGCGGTCGAGAACGTCCGCGGCGGCATCCGCAGCGTGCTCGGCGCCGCGGAAACGGTCACCGATCTCACCCAGGACGCTTCCAGCCGCGCGCTCGAGCTGCAGGCTTCGGCCGAAGAGGTCGCGCGCAGCATGGATTACCTCTTCCAGTCCGTGGAAAAGACCTCGGCATCGACGACGGAGATGAACGCGTCGATGAACGAGATGTCGCAGCGCACCGAGGTGCTGGCAGGGATCGGCGAGGAAGTGCTGTCGTTCGTCGCGGAGATGGACTCCACCGTGACCGAGCTGCTCTCGACCTCGCACTCGACCGCGGAGCTCGCGCAGCAGGTGCGTGAGGACGCGCGTGCAGGCGGCGCAGCTGTCGATCGCACCGTCGACGGAATCAACGTCACTCACGAGCTGACGATGAGCACCGCGAAAACAATCGACGACCTGCAGCGGAGCGTCGGCGAGATCAGCCAGATCCTTACCGTGATCGAGGACGTGGCCAACCGCACCAACCTGCTCTCACTGAATGCCGCGATCATCGCCGCGCAGGCCGGCGAGCAGGGCGCGGGATTCACGGTCGTCGCCGACGAGATCCGCGAGCTCGCCGAGCGGACCCGCGGGTCAACGAAAGAGATCAGCACGATCATCAAAGCCGTGCAGAGCGGCTCCCGGCAGGCCGTGGCGAAGATGCACGAAGGCGTGGCGAAGGTCACCGACAACGTCCGTCTGGCGCAGAACGCGGCGCAATCGCTGGCGAAGATCGTCGACAGCGCCACGAACTCCTACGAAATGGCCACGAACATCTCCCGAGCCCTCGGCGAACAGTCGCAGGCCAGCCGGCGGCTGCACGAGGTGACGTCGCGGATGTCCGATCACATCGCCGAGATCAACCGAGCCACGCGCGAACAGGCGCGGGGCACGCAGCTGATGGCTCACGAATCAGAGCGCGTCCGCGACATTGCCGCGCAGGTGAAGAACGCGACGGAAGAGCAGTCGACGGCCGGCCGCGGGATCACCAGCGCCCTGGAGAAGATCGCCGAAGACGCGCGCGCAATGCGCGATCTGCTCGAGCGCCAGCTCGAAGAAACGGACCGCATCGCCGATGCCTCGCGCGTGATGCTCGAGATCGCGCAGAAGAACGACGCCATGGCCCGCGAGTTCAATGCGACTGTGCAGAACCTCGTGCGCAGCGGTCAGGACTTCGAGAGCGAAGTCACGCGGTTCAGATTCCGGGGTGCGGACGCGTAGGCCGGCCAGGGTAGGTTTGTTTCTCACACAAAGGAGAGTTGAATGAAGCGTTGCTTCCGGCCGCTCGCCGTCCTCATTTTCTGTGGGGCAGTGGCGGAAAACGCCTATGCCGCGTGCAGCACAACCGTCTCCATTAGCGTGGCTCCGCCAACGCTGAACCCAGGTCCCGACAACGCGGTCGTCACCATCACATACGCGTTCACCGGGTCGACGACAGGCGGCGTGGCGCTGGAAAACTGGCAGAGCACGAACGTCTCCGAAGCGAGCGGCACGATCGTCTTCAACTACCCCATGGGCTGCAAAACCAGCGGCGAGTATCTCTTCCGAGCGATCGCGACGCCGACTGGTCCCGGGTGCGACACGACGGCTGATCGAGCCACGGCCGAGGCGACGATCACCGTTGACGCAAAGCCAACGATCCATGCCTCGGCAATCGACCTGGTCGGCGCGGGCGAGTACACGCTGCTCATCTCCGCGGACTGGGCGTTTCCACTGACGGGGACTTCGAGCTCAAATCGCCACATCAAGTTCTTCGTCGATGGCATCGGCGTCGATCCGCCGGTCAGTACGCTCGCCGCGAAGCAAGGCTCCGGGGAGTTCGCCGTAACCGTCGCCTGTCTTGCCACCGGGAATCACCAACTCACTGCGCGCGCCACCTCCTGTCCGGGCTCCGACGAGCCGAATGAGGTAGCGATGTCCGAGCCAACGAACTTTGCTATTACAGCAGCAAAGGTAAGCGGCGTTAGTTTCACTCCTGGCCCGGGGAACGCTTTCACCGCAACTGTGGGCTACGCGTTTGAGGCCACGACCGGGTCGTTCCGGCGAAGGGTCACATCGACCTTCGACGGTCAAGGCGGCCCGTCCAATCCAGACGATTTGAACGCCTCCGGAACGACGAACCTGACATTCAACGGCTGTCGGTCGGCCGGCGAGTATCCGGTTTCAATCTATGCCATTGCCTGTCCGGGCGTCGCCGGGGAATCCGCCAGAACGGACCGCCTCGACACGTTCGTCAAGATCCCGATCATCGCGGCAAGAGGAACCATCGACGTCAAGGCGCGGTACGACCCCTCTACGAGAAAAGCCTATCTGACCGGCTCCCAAACGCTTCCGACGGGAATCAGCTCCGCACAGCGGATCATTCGTCGCCTGGCTGCGACCGGCGAAGACGGCCAGCCCATCGAAGCGCTGGTCATCGACAGCAGCACCGTCGGGACGGGCACATTCGCCTTTGGTCCGATTGACCTGCCCACAGGCGCGCGCCAGTTTCAGTTTGAAGCATTGCTCCAATTCTGCAATGGGGAAGCACGAAACGTGGCCGCCGTTGACTGCAGCTGCGACGAGGCGACCGAAGCTCCCGTCTATCTGTCGGATGGGAACATGCGCTACAGCGACGGCGAGCCGCTGCCCGCCCAACTGGGCCGGCTCACGTTCGCCCGGACCTATGACTCTCACCATCGCTTCCGTGGCTCCCTTGGACGGGGATGGTGGTCGATGTTCGACCGCCGCCTGACCGTCACTCCATCCTCGACGGGTGAAACGATAGCCCTCACGACCGACAACAATGAGTCGGTCGTATTCGTACGTGATGCCGCCAGTAGCTATACGCAGTATTGGCCCCGAAATACGCGGTCGCTTGGTACGCTCGTCAAGGATTCCAGCGCGCAAGTTTTCCGTTATCGCGGTGATCACGGAACGTCCGAGCATCTCTTCAGGATCAGCGACGGTCGCTACGTCGGGCAGCGCGATCTCGGCACAGACCGCCAGATGACCATCGCTTATGACAGCAACGGATTGCCGTCATCGGTAACAGATTCCTGGACAGGCCTCACGTGGACGATCGCCACCGACGCGACAAAGAGGCGGATCACCTCGATCACTTCAGGCGACAACACGTGGACCTATCAGTACGACGCGAATGACAACCTGACCACCGTGCTCGCGCCCGGAGCGACGGCGTGGCGCGCCTATGAACACGTGAACGATCTCCATGACCGCTGCTCGTGATGCGCTCGGGAATTTGATCGAGACTCATGATTACGACGCGAACGGCGTTGCCATCAACTCCACAGGTCAGGGCGATGAGATCGAGAGTATCGAATACGGACTGCCGGGCTCCACGGCTGAAGAGCAGATCACACGCATCACCCTGAAGACCGGAGCGGTCACGGACCACGTCCTGCGCTTGATCGGCGGTGGTTACCGAACGGTACAGGTCATCGGCAATTGCGCGACCTGTGGCGGTCATGGGGACCGGACCTACGTACGCGACCATCAAGGCCGCGTCGTGCGCGAGCAGCGCGCTGATGGATTCATCGACGTGACGGTCTACACAACCGATCGCGTCGAGTCCGAGGAACGGCACCTCAAGCCGGTGGGTTGCGATCCGCTGACGGCAACCGACCAGTGCCGCATGACTACGGATGAACTGGCCGCTGCGCAACTCGAATCGACGACCGCGACGCTGAAGACTGTGTACACGTACGCCGATCCAAACTGGCCGGAGCGAGCGACCAGAGTTCGCACGCCGAGTGTCGCGGTCGCCGGTGCGTTTCGCGATGAGACATATGTCTATCACTCGATCACGGGCCAGGTCGTGAACCTGACCCTCTCGGGTCAGGCTGGCAACGTTCCGACGCCGGCTTCGCGCGGGTCGGCAACCACGTTGTACGAGAATGGACCGGGTCAGACCGACGGGCTCACTCCCGCCTTCGACCCGGGCGGCGTCTTCCTGCCTGCGTGGATGTCGCTTCCTCAGCCTATGTACCTGACACGCTCGATCGATGGTCCGCGAACGGACGTACAGGACATTACGTCGTTCGTTTACTACCCAGTCGATCCGACGGTGCCGGCGCTTCTGCGCGGGAGGCTCGCCGCGGCACGGAATGCCGCGGGCCACACGACCCGCTTCGAGAGCTACGACGCGTTCGGCAACGTCACCCGACAGGTCGATCCGAACGGCGTGGCCACGGAAATGACGTACGACGCATTCGGCCGCCTCACCGGCTCGACGCTAAAAGGCGTCGCCGGTTGTGACACCGCCGCGGATCCCCTTTGCGCCACCGACCTCGTCACGAGCCGAGGGTACTCGCCGGCCGCCGGGCCGCTCAGCGAAGAAGTCAGACCCGGAGGAGGAACGACCTCTTACACCTACGACAACCGGGGCCGGTTGCGAACCGTATCGCGCGGTCCGTCCGCCGCCGATCAACGCGAGCGTATTGAGACAAGCTACGACCCGCTGTCGGGAATGAAGAACCTCGAGCGCATCCTCGCATTCGAGAGCGGGCAATGGGTTGAAAAGAAACGAGAGACGTATAGCTACACCGCCGACCGGCTACTGGAGACCGTCACGCATGCCGACGGCGCGTCGGCGGGCTATAGCTACGACGCCACCGGCCGCCTCGCAGGCGCGCGCGACGAGAACCACACCCAGCCCAACACGACCTACGCCTACGACGCCGCGGGCCGACTCAAGACGGTGAAGCAGACACTGTCCGACCATCCGCAGGGGTTCATCACCACGAGCTACGGCTACGACGTTCACGGCAACCTTACCACCGTGACCGATCCCAACGGGAACTTGACGAGCTATCGATACGACGACTTCGGCCTGCTGGCAAACCAAGTCAGTCCCGTGACGGGAACCACTTTGTATGGATACGACGCGGCGGGCAACGCTGTGCTCACGCAGATGGCCAATAACACGGCGACAGCGAGCACGTTCGATGCATTGAACCGAACGACGACGAGCGTTTCGAATTTGAATGGCGTTGGTGGTGAGACCGTCGCGTGGACCTACGACGACGCGACGCCCGGACGGTTCGGGATCGGGCGCATCGCGACGGCCTCTTATCCCAATGGAAACACTGGCTATCACTACGACCGGCGCGGGTTCCCGAGAGAAGAGATCCAGACATCTCATGTCGGGGCCACTGGTGCGACAGCCGTCTTCATCACCAAATACCGTTACGACGGCGACGGGAACCGATCGACGATCGTTTATCCCTCGAACCAACTGACGGTGACCTACACTTTCGACCATGGCGGCCGGCCGCTCACGGCTTCGGGCGCGGTGACCGGTGCGGAGTACCTGCCGTTCGGCCCACTGAAGCGACTGGACTTGGTAAACGGCACACGTCAGATCATGGCCTACGACGCGCGCTACCAGATGACCGGCAACCAGTTCATCGATACGACGACCTCGTTAAAGTTTGCCGACTATGTCTACGACTCCGATCCGGCTGGGAACATCGAACGAATTGAAGACCTGCTGGACCCTAGCTACGACCGGCAGTTCGGATACGACGATCTCGATCGCCTGACCTCGGCTAATACGGGAACTGCGCTTTGGGCCAATGGCGAATACAAATGGGACGCGATGGGAAACATTCTTTCGCTGAAGCTTGGCGAAATCCCCCCCGGCGGCGACGACTGGCTTCTGCGCAAGCGCGGCGTCCGCGGCGATGAGAACCAGCCCCTGGGTCGATCGAGTAGCTTCGCGTACGTCGGCACGACCTCACTGCTGGCAGAGATCACGACGAACCATCTGACTCGACCGGTTGCTCACGATGCTGCCGGAAACGAGACACGACACATCGTGAGCCGCGAGTACTCGAGGCGGAGTCTGATGACTCAGGTGATCAATGATTCGGAGCCAGGGACCGGGTTTCCCCAACAGGTACATTACTGGTACGACGGCCGCGGTGTGCGTCTGCGACGCGCAGAGTACTTGAACGACGACGATGACCCATTCGGAATTCAGCGTCACTTCGTCTACTCGCCAGAACTTCAACTGCTGGCGGTCAGTCGCAACAGCATTCCTAGCTGGTCGGATCCGTCCGCGGACCCTGTCCCGGGGCAACCGATCCACTACGAGATAGTCTGGTTCGGATCGCGGCCAGTGGCTCAGGTAACACCTGGAGGACCAACACGCTTCACCTTCGCCGACCACCTGCCGACACCGCTGATCCAGACCGACGCCGCGCGCAATGTGATTTGGAGAGCTGAATACGAACCGTTCGGGAACATCTACGAGATGCGCAGCGGAAATCGCAACGAACAGCCGCTGCGATTTCCGGGACAGGAACTGGCCCTGACATGGGAGGGGTTCGAGGAAAACTACAACATCTTTCGGTGGTACCGGTCAGGGTGGGGAAGGTATACGACCCCTGACCCCTTAACAATGTTCTGGAGTGTGTTCCCCGAACCATACGCGTACGTAAGCGGGAACCCG
The DNA here is from genome assembly GCA_963822445.1 of uncultured Acidobacteriota bacterium. Taxonomy (GTDB): domain Bacteria; phylum Acidobacteriota; class Thermoanaerobaculia; order Gp7-AA8; family Gp7-AA8; genus QHVT01. The sequence continues at coordinate 371,859 of CAWGHO010000002.1, forward strand.
CTTCGCCTCGTTGATCGCACCGGCCTGTTCGCGATCGATTCATCGTGTTCGCGAGCACCCTTTGGTCCGCGGCTCTCGACCGATGTTCAGAACATGTGCAAGCACACGACGACGCCGGGAACGAAGTGCGCGAACGCGCTCGCTAACGTCAGTTCATTCTTCGGACAGAGCTCCAATCATTTGTCGAAGTGCTTCGACAAACAGTGCAAAGGCACGCAGACGAGGATCACGTGCGGCACCTGTGATCCGAACTGCGGGTGGACTCGCGGCGGCTTCCCGAATATCGAAATGCGCATTGGTACCGGGAGTGGAAACGCAGGTTGCCCGATCACGCAGCGCGGATCTTACGAAGAGACGCTGTTCCACGAGACGCTGCACGTCTGTGCGTTCGCCAATCCCGAGACCGACGAGCCGCACATGAACACGCAGAACGCGAGGGTCTTCCGCTACTTGGAGCGTGAATGCTACAACTGGCGAGATCCGAGCCTGCCACCGTTGCCGCCGAGGAGGTAAGCGGTGCGCAGACTCTCTTGGATCATCATTTTGTTCGTCGCGCTTGCCCCACATGAGGCACGGGCGTGCCAGTGCGGAACGCGGCCGGATGCCCGTACAGCTGCTGCGAAATGGTCTGACGTGGTGATCTCGGGAACGGTGGTCGAAGTGGAGCCGATGAAGTTACGGTTCCGCTTTGGAGGCCGCAAAACAACTGTCGCGACGTCCCGCGTGCTACTCAAAATTGATCGGATCTGGAAAGGATCGACGAACGGTCATCTCGTGCTAACGCAGGGCATCACCAGCTGCGATTACCCCCACTTCCAGAAAGGCCGGCGATATCTCGTTTTTGCTTCTACCACAAAGCTTGGTGATGACGCTGATGCGAAGACAGGCTGGAGTGCGAATCGCTGCCTACCCACGCAAGAAGTAGGAACGGCAGCGAACGATTTGACGCAACTAGGCGGCGGCGTGGCTGTCAATCCGCCACGCGGGCAACATCGCGAGCGTGAGTCCTGGTTTGGACGAACTAATCGCACGTTGGGACTGTCGGGCGCCACCATCGTAGCGCTTCTTGCCGCACTGGCACTCGCCTGGATCATGTTCTATAGACGGCGATCGACCGGCAGGACCCGATGAACGATGTCTGCAACATTTTCCGGTGGTATCGGAGTGGGTGGGGGCGGTATACCCAAGCCGATCCGATTGGGCTGCAGGACGGTACGAACCTCTACGCCTACGTCGGTGCAAACCCGACAGCAGTCACCGCCGACGTTGATCGAATCGCACGAAATCGCGCGAGGCACCACATGGATCACGAAGCCTTGTCCCCGAACTCAACGCGGCCGCAGCACCTGTAGCCGGGGAGGAGTTCGAAAGCGAGGTGACGCGGTTTCGTTTTTGCGGTGCGGACGCGTAGGAGATCGCGTACACTTTGGGGGTTAGACTGGATGGGAGGGGTGGTTGAATGTCTAAGCTTGGCAGGGTCCTGGTCGTTCTCCTCTTCGCGGTTCCTTCGTTTGCGCAGCTCGTCGTCACGCCCAGCAACACGCAAGGGTGGACGTTCAACACGGCTGACAACGCGCCCGCGAACAATCCGTTGAATCCGCAACCGGCAGCCTTCCTGGCGCCGGGCTTTGAGACTCCTCCACTCGGCAGCGGCAGTCTCCACCTCGCCACTGGAACCGACGGAGCCGACGTCGCGCAGGCGCGCCAGCCCGGTTACAACCTCGTCCGCCTCGACCAACTCACCGCGCTTACCTACGCCACCTACACCGAGGTTGACGGCTCCGGCGACCAGTCGCCCTACCTGATCCTGAACATCGACTACAACGGGGACACCACCCTCGATGATCAGATCTTCTTCGAGCCGGCCTATCAAAGCGCCGCATTCTTCCCGTCCAATCCTCAAGGCCCGCTCGTCGACGACACGTGGCAACAATGGGACGCTCTGAATGGCGGGTGGTGGTCGCTGAACAACATCTGCTTGGCCGGCCCAGGCGCGAACGTGAAAAGCATCGCCACGTACCTGACCTGTCAGCCGAATGCGCGGATCCTCAACAGTGGGTCAGGCCTTGGTGGCGTCCGCATCGTTACGGGCTTCGGTGCCGGCGCCTGGGACGACTTCCTCGGCGCCGCCGACAACTTCACCATCGGCGTCTCCGGCGTCAACACCACGTACGACTTCGAGCCCGCGGCGGCAAACGTCGTCACGGTGACCATTCCCACGCCTGACGGCTGGACGTTCCAGGTCGTCGATGACGACACCGATACCGTCACCACGGGCACGATCAACATCGTTCCCGGCCCGGGGACACCGCCAATGGGCGACGGCAGCATCGAGTTCGTCCTCGGCACCGAAGGCGAGGACGGCGTGCAGGCCCGTAACAATGTGTACGACGGCCAGTTCATTCGCGACCTCGGAGAGCTCACCTACAGCACCTATGTCCAGACGCCCGGATCGGGCGGCCAGGCGCCGTACATTATTTTCGACATCGATCTGAACAACGACGGCGTTCGTGACGACCTCTGGTTCTTCGAGCCCGTTTATCAGGACGGCACGTTCTGTCCCGAGAATCCGCAGGCCACCGTTGCCGTCGGCGCTTGGCAAACCTGGGATGCGGCGGGCGGCTGCTGGTATTCGCTTTTCGGCACCGCCGGCACCGGCCCGGGTGCCAACGTCGCACCGTTGTCCGTGCTCCTCGCCGCCGAACCGGACGCGCGTCTTTCGGCCAACATCGCCGGCGGCTCGTTGCGCATCGTCACCGGCTTCGGCGACCTCGCCTGGGACAACTTCGTCGGCAACGCCGACGCGCTCACCGTCTCCTTCCTGAGCACCGCCACCACCTACGACTTCGAACCCGTCCCGACGATCATCATCAGCGATCTAGCCCAGCTCGAAGGCACCGGCGGCACGACGAACTTCGTCTTCAACCTCACCCTCTCCGAGCCCGTCAGCCAGACCGTCACCGTCGAGTACACGACCGCCGACGGAACGGCGACCGCCGCGGATCTCGATTACACGCCGGTGGTCGTCGCGGGCACGGCTACCTTCACACCCGGGAGTACCGCGACCACCATCACCATCGTCGTCACCGCGGACAACAAGTTCGAGCTCGATGAAACGTTCTTCGTGAATCTCGCCAACCCCCAGTTCGCAACGATCGCCGACACGCAGGGCCAAGGAACGATTCAGAACGACGACGCCCAGCCGACGATCACCTTCACCAGCGACGTCGCGATGGCCGAAGGGAGCGGCGGCGGCACGACGAACTTCCCGTTCAACGTCACCCTCTCCAACCCGAGCTATCTGCCGATCACGGTCGACTTCACGACCAACGGCGTCACCGCGACCGAGGGCGTCGACTACACCGATGCCACCGGCACCCTGACATTCGTCCCCGGCGACACGGCCGAGGTGATCAACGTCGGCGTGGCCGCGGACACGGTCTTCGAGCCCGACGAAACATTCACCGTCGACCTTTCCAACGCGACCAACGCGACGATCCTCGATCCGCAGGCAACCGGCACGATTCAAAACGATGACGTGCAGCCGACCATCGCCTTCCTCGCCGATGTAGCCATGGCCGAAGGAAACGCCGGGACGACGAACTTCGTCTTCACCGTCAATCTCAGCAACGCCAGCTCCCAGACCATCACCGTCAATTACACGACCAATCCGGGAACCGCCACCGAGGGAACCGACTACGTCGATGCCACGGGCACGCTGACGTTCGTTCCCGGCGATGTCTCCGAGACCATCACCGTACTGGTGAACGGCGACGTGATCTTCGAAGCGGATGAAACGTTCTTCGTCGATCTCTCCGCTCCCACCAACGCCACCATTACCGACGCGCAGGGAATCGGCACGATTCAGAACGACGACGCGGTGCCTTCGATCCTGATCAACGACGTCGCTCAGGTCGAGACCAACGCCGGTACGACCAACTTCGTCTTCACGGTCACGCTCAACAACGCCAGCTCGCAGACGGTCACCGTGAACTACACGACCACTCCGGGCACGGCGACCGAGGGTACTGATTACACGGATGCCACCGGCACGCTCACGTTCGTGCCTGGCGACGTCTCCGAGACCATCACCGTCCCGGTCATCGGCGACACGATCTTCGAAGGCGACGAGACGTTCTTCGTCGACCTGTCCGGCGCGACCAACGCCACGATCGGCGACCCGCAGGGCCTCGGCACGATCCAGAACGACGACGCCGTTCCGCAGATGATCATCAACGACGTGACGCAGTTCGAGGGCACCGGCGGCACGACCAACTTTGTCTTCACCGTCACGCTTCTCACCGCGTCGGGCTTCCCGGTGACGGTGAATTACACGACCAACCCCGGCACCGCGACCGAAGGCGTCGATTACGCCGACAGCACCGGCATCCTGACCTTCGTCCCCGGTGACCTCACCGAGACGATCACCGTGGTCGTGACGGCCGACAGCAGCTTCGAGCCGGACGAGACGTTCTTCGTCGATCTCTCCGGTGCGACCGGTGCAACGATCCTCGACGCGCAAGGCCTGGGGACGATTCAGAACGACGACGGACCGGTGGCCGACATGTCGATCACCAAGGTCGGCCCGGCCTTCACGCCGCGCGATCAGAACGTGACCTACACCATCACCGTCACCAACGCCGGCCCCGACACCGCGTCGAACGTGGTCGTCACCGACGTTCTCCCGGCTGGTACCACCTTCGTCTCGGCCACGCCGTCGCAGGGAAGCTGCTCCGGCACGACCACCGTTACCTGCACCCTCGGCGCGATGCTCAGCGGCAGCAACGCAACGATTACGCTGGTCGTCACGCCGCCGTCCGCCGGTACGTTCACCAACACGGCGACGGTCACCAACACCCCTGAAGTCGATCCGACGCCTGGAAACAACGCCGGCACGCAGTTCACGGCGATCAGCTCCTCGGACATCCCCACGCTCAACGAGTGGATGCTCATGGCTCTCATGAGCGCGCTCCTGGCCCTGGCAGTGTTCAAATTGAAGTAGTGCTTCTCTGCACCGTTCGTGATTGCCGGCAGCCGCTGTTCCGAAAGGAACAGCGGCTGTCGTGTTCTAACGGCCATTCCTTCGACGTGGCCCGCAGCGGCTACATCAATCTTCTGCAGCCCCAGGATCGCCGCTCCAAAACGCCCGGCGACACGCCGGAAGCCGTCGCGGCGCGGCGGCGATTTCTCGATCGTGGATTCGCCGAGCCGCTCGTGCAGCGAATCGTCGAGGCATTGCCGCTCGCGAAAAACGACACTCTTCTCGATGCCGGTTGCGGCGAAGGCCACCATCTCGGCGCCTTCCGTCGCGCGTACGGCGTCGACGCTCACGGCGTGGACATCTCCGTTCCGGCGATCGAGGCCGCCGCGAAGCGTTATCGCGATTGCACGTGGATCGTGGCGAATGCCGACCGCTTTCTGCCGTACGCCGACGGTTCCTTCACCGCGGTGGCCACGATCACCGCTCGGCTGAATCCGGAGGAGTTCCGCCGCGTCCTCGCGCCGCACGGAAAGCTGCTGGTGGTGATACCCGGCGCCGACGATCTGGTCGAGCTGCGCGAAGCAATCCTCGGCGACCGCGTCGAACGCGACCGCGCCGAGCGGACGGTCGAGATGTTCGCGCCGCAATTCGCGCTTCTCCGCCATGAGCGGGTCGCGCACGCGGTCCGGCTCGATCGCGAGGCAATGCTCGACGTGATGTCGTCGTCCTATCGCGGTTTGCGTGTTCGCGAGCGGGAGAGACTCGAACAGCTCGAGGCGATGGATGTGACGCTAGCGCGGGATGTATTGATTTTCGGGTGAATCGCCCGACGGATACACGCGCATCATCCCGATCAACGAGACGATCCACGCCGGAATGAACAGGCGCCAGTCGCGCCCGAGAAACGCGGCCATCAGACCGAAGATCGCGCAGGACTCGAAGATCGCCAGGGCGATGATCATCTTCAGCCGGGCGGGCGCGCGCATCAGACGCGGCAGAACGAAACCGGCGATGAATGCGGCGAGGACAAAGCCGTAAAGCACGAGCGTGTACGGCTGTCTCAGCGCAACCTCGAAGGCGTTCGGCCGCTCGCGCAGAACCATGTACGCCATGGCGGCGTAAATCACCGTGCTGAACACCATCGCGGCCCAGAGCACCTTGTCGATCTTCATGGCCGCGATTCTACGTAGAATCCAGCGATGCGCCGCCAACTCGCTCTTCTGTCCGTACTGCTTTTCTGCGCATGCGCGACCACGCGCGGGGTCGATCTCGCCTCCGCGGAACTGATCGATCTCACCCACACCTACGACGATCAGACGCTGTACTGGCCATCCTCACCGCCGGCGCGGTTCGAGCTGAAGGAGCTCGCGTACGGCCGGACGCCGGGCGGCTACTTCTACTCGTCGTACGCGGTCTGCACGCCGGAGCACGGCGGTACGCACATGGACGCTCCGATTCATTTCGCCGAAGGACGCAGGACCGCCGATCAGATTCCGCTCAGTCAGCTGATCGCACCGGCCGTGGTGATCGACGTCGCCGCGAAAGCAGCAGCGGACGCCGATTACCGCCTGACCGCCGCCGACGTGCGTGACTGGGAACAGCGCCACGGAACGATCGCCGCGGGCACGATCGTCCTGCTGCGCACGGGCTGGAGCAAGCGCTGGCCGGACCGGCTCGCCTACTTCGGCGACGGCAGCACGACCTCCTCCGCGAACCTGCACTTCCCCTCGTACGGCGAAGACGCGGCACGCCTGCTCGTGACCGAGCGCCGCGTGGCCGCGATCGGCGTCGACACGGCCAGCATCGACTACGGCGCGTCGAAGGACTTCATCGTTCACCAGATCGCGAACGGCGCGGACGTTCCCGGCCTCGAGAACATCACCAACCTCGAGCGCGTGCCCACGCGGGGCGCGTGGATCATCGCCTTGCCGATGAAGATCGGACGAGGCTCAGGCGCGCCGGTCCGGATCGTCGCCGCCGTGCCGCGGGCTGAGTGAGATGAGCTCGGACTTGCGGTAAAGCACTCCGACCGCGAGCCCCGCCGCTGGAAGAAGCGCATACGGCGAGCGGGTCGCCAGGAAAAGCCAGATCGCCAATGCCACGGCGATCACCAGGGCGATCGCAATCCCGATCCGGCCGGCGAGCCGCGCCACGCGCCCCATCGCGACGCCGATGAACGCGGCGAGCGCGATGAGTAGCGATGGCATCCAACTGCCGAAAAGCGTTCGGATCTCGGCCTCGCCGGCCGCCTTACCCTTTCAGTCACCGTCGAATTTCACCGGCCGGATGTAGTGGCAGGTGTATCCGTTCGGATTCTTCTGCAGGTAATCCTGGTGATAGTCCTCCGCGGTCCAGAACTCCTTCGCCGAAACGATCTCCGTCACGACAGGACGCTTCCAGGCGCCGGACTTGTCGACTTTCGCTTTCATCTTCTCCGCGGCCTGACGCTGTTCGTCGCTGTGGACGAAGATCGCCGAGCGGTACGACGTGCCGATGTCGTTGCCCTGCCGGTTGAGCGTGGTCGGGTCGTGGATCTTGAAGAAGAACTCGAGGATCTCCTCGTACTTGATCCGCGACGGGTCGAACGTGATCTCGATCGCCTCGGCATGCCCTTCGTGATTCTGGTACGTCGCGTTCTTGACCGAGCCGCCGGTGTAGCCGACGGTCGTGTCGGTGACGCCCGGCAGCTGGCGGATCAGTTCCTCGACGCCCCAGAAGCAGCCGCCGGCGAGGGTGGCCTTCTCCAGGCGGGCGCCTTTGACGGCCGTCTTCTCGAACAGCGGCTTGTAGCGGCCGTAGCCCTCGGCCTCGAGCTTGTCGACGGGGATGAACCGCATCGACGCGGAGTTCATGCAGTAGCGCAGGCCGGTCGGTGCCGGGCCGTCGTCGAAGACGTGGCCGAGGTGGGAGTTCGCGGTTTTCGAGCGGACTTCGGTGCGGACCATGAAGAGCTTGCGGTCCTTGACCTCGGTAACATTCGCGGGCTCGAGCGGGCGGGTGAAGCTCGGCCAGCCCGTGCCGGAGTCGAACTTGTCGAGCGACGAGAACAGCGGCTCGCCGGAGACCACGTCGACGTAGATGCCGGCCTCGTGGTTGTTCCAGTACTCGTTCCGGAAGGGAGGCTCCGTCGCGTCGTTCTGGGTGACGTCGTACTGCAGCGGTGTGAGTTTCTTCCGAAGCTCGTCGTCGGACGGCTTGGCGGGGGCGGTCATCTTGCCTCCTTTGGCGTCATTCGCGGCTGAGAGGGGCGCTGACTGCGATTGCACGCAGCCCGCGAGAAAGAGGATCAAGGCAAAACTGAAGAGTCTCCGTGGGTTCACCGCAAATGCCTCCTGGCGTTCGAAAACGGCATCGCCTGCACTGATATTCGATGCTGCCGGGTAGGCAATGGTTTCGACAAGCGTGATCCGGCTCACGCGGGGCCGGCAAAACTCTCATCCTCCGCCACATTTGCGCCGCAAACGCCGCTCAGATTGAGTGGCCATGAAACGGATTTTCCTCTCGCTCCTGATCGCGGCCGCCGCCACGGCCCAGACCATCGAAATTCCCCCGGCGACCCCTGCCGGACGTCAGCTCCAGGCCCACCTCGCCCACGGCGCCGACATGCATGTTTTCAACGTCTATGCCCCGGCCGGCTACCACCTGCTCTGGTCGCGCGACGGCCGCCCGACTGCTCAGGCCCAGGCGGTGATCGCGCTGATGAGAGCCGCCGACGCAAAGGCGCTCGACCCGAGCCGCTACCACTTCGTTGCGAACGATCCGGTGACGTTCGACGTCAGCCTGACCTCGAGCCTCATCCGCTACGCCTCCGACCTCCGCATCGGCCGCGTCCATCCGACCGCTCAGTTCGACCTCGATGCCGACGCGAAACAGGTTTACCTCCCCGGGCTGGTCATGCGCGTGAGCGAAGCTGCCGATCCGGTCGCGCTCCTCACCGCCCTCGAGCCGCAAACCGTCGAATACCGCCAGCTGCTCGCCGCGCTGGCCAACTGGCGCCGCATCGCCGCGGAATCGGCAAATGAGCCGGCGCTGCCGGCGGTGGCGAAGCTCGCGACCGGCGACACGTACGCCGCGTTGCCGCAGCTGACCGCCCGCCTCCGCCGTTTCGGCGACCTCACCGTCGATTACGAAGGCACGATTTACGACGGTGCAATCGTCGAGGCGGTCAAGCGCTTCCAGTCGCGCCACGGCCTCGAGGCCGACGGCGTCATCAGCACCCGCACCTTCGCCGCGCTCAACGTGCCCGCTTCGCAACGCGTGAAGCAGATCGAATGGTCGCTCGAGCGGTCCCGCTGGATATCCGCGCAGAACGAAGGGCCGTCGATCGTGGTGAACATCCCCGAGTTCCGTCTGACCGCGCGCAATGCGAAAGGCGAGACGCTGGAGATGCGCGTCGTGGTCGGCCGCGCGTCACGCAACGAGACTCCGGTGTTCGAAGGCGACCTGCGCACGGTCGTGTTCCGCCCGTCGTGGAGCGTGCCGATGAGCATCCAGCGCGGCGAGATCGCGCCGAAGCTGGAGAAGGACCCGACGTACCTTGCGCGCAACAACTACGAGATCACCGACGGCACTACGACGATCGATGCCGAGACCATCAACCGCATCCGCACCGGTGCGCTCCGCATCCGCCAGAAACCGGGCACCGCGAACGCCCTGGGGCTGGTGAAGTTCTTCTTCCCCAACGACAACAACGTCTACCTGCACTCGACCCCGCAGCAATTGCTCTTCGCGCGGTCGCGGCGCGACTTCAGCCACGGCTGCATCCGCGTCGAGGATCCCGAAGCGCTCGCGGCGTTCGTGCTGGGCTGGACGCCGGAGAAAGTCCGCGCGGCAATGAACGGCAAGCGCGACGACAACTACGTGAAGCTCGCCCAGTCCGTGAACGTGCGCATCCTCTACGCGACCGCGGTGGCCCGTGCGAACGGCGAGGTGCACTTCTTCGACGACATCTACGGCCACGACGTGGAACTGGCGCGGGTCCTCGCGCCGCGGACGAAAACTGCAGCCGCCGTGGTTGCTGCCAAGTAGCAAGAGGGAACGACGAGAGGCCTCCGGCGGGCCGGCCCGGCCGGCAGCGCTGGTGTTGGCGTAAACGCGAGTTGCGCTAGCTACCGCGAGTTCGGCAGACGGCACAACCAGCGCTGCCGGCCCGTGGCCGGCCCGCCGGAGGCCTCTCGTCGTTCCCTGTTGCCCCGGCACACACACAGCGATAATGCCGCGCATGCAAGAGCGCGACTATCCGGTCTGGAAGGTCATCGCCGCCGCTGCCGCAGGCACGATGATCGAGTGGTACGACTTCTACATCTTCGGCAGCCTCGCCGTGATCATGTCCGGGCAGTTCTTCCCCAAAGACAATCCCACCGCCGGTTTTCTGCTCACACTGGCCACGTTCGCGACCGGCTTCGCCGTCCGTCCGTTCGGCGCGATCTTCTTCGGCCGCATCGGCGATCTGATCGGCCGCAAGTACGCGTTCCTGGTCACGCTGCTGATCATGGGCGGGGCGACGTTCATCATCGGCCTGCTGCCGACGTACGAGCAGATCGGTCTGGCCGCGCCGGTGATCCTCGTCGTTCTGCGACTCCTGCAAGGCCTCGCGCTCGGCGGCGAGTACGGCGGCGCCGCGGTGTACGTCGCCGAGCACGTCCCCGACAACAAGCGCGGCTTCTACACGAGCTTCATCCAGACCACAGCCACCCTCGGCCTCTTCGTCTCGCTCGGCGTCATTCTGCTCGTTCGCACGTCGATGACCGAGGTTGCGTTCAAGAGCTGGGGATGGCGGATTCCGTATCTCCTCTCGATTCTGCTCGTGCTGATGTCGCTCTACATCCGCCTGCGATTGAAAGAGTCGCCGCTCTTCACGCAGCTCAAGAACGCGGGCAAGACGTCGACCGCTCCATTGCGCGACTCGCTCGGCAGCCGCCGCAACTGGAAGGTGATCTTCCTCGTCCTGTTCGGCGCGACCGCGGGGCAGGCGGTGGTCTGGTACACGGGACAGTTCTACGCGCTGATCTTCCTGCAGAAGGAACTGGCTGTCGATTTCGTGAAGGCCAACGTCATCGTGGCCATCGCCCTGGCTCTGGCGACACCGTTCTTCATCGTCTTCGGCGCGCTGTCCGACCGCATCGGCCGCATGAAAATCATGATGGCCGGCAATCTCATCGCCGCGATCTCCTACTACCCGATCTACCAGGCCATGAAAGCGGCATCCGACCCCCTGCAGCCGGTGCTGATGACCGCGCTGGTTTTCATCCAGGTCATCTTCGTGACCATGGTGTACGGGCCGATCGCGGCGTTTCTGGTCGAAGCGTTCCCGGCGAAGATCCGCTACACGTCGCTGTCCCTGCCGTACCACATCGGCAACGGCTGGTTCGGCGGTTTCACGCCGCTCATCGCGACCTCGCTCGTCGCGCGCACCGGTCACATTTACGCGGGACTCTGGTACCCGATCATCGTCGCCCTGATGACCTTCGTCGTCGGCTCGCTCTTTCTGAAGGAATCGAAGGACGTGAAGATCTGGGACGAGGTGGACGCGGCTTAGCGGCCGGTCAGACCATCGCCGCCGAGCCGATCTCGGGATGCGCGCGGGCGAATGCGACGAGCCGCGGCGCGTAGTCGCGCAGCCGCGGCGCAACGATGCCCGACCCCGCGAGATCCGCGGTCGCATGCGACGTGTCGTACTCGGTCGGATGGACGAAGTAGTCGACCGCCGCCGGCGGAATGCGCATCAGCCGATAAACACCGGGAACGTATTGCAACGCGCTTTGGGCGAGGGCCTTCGTCAGCGGGACGCGAATAACCGTGCGATTCGTGGCCGCGGCGATGGTGTCGATGGTCTCGTCGACGGTGAGCGGATCGGGATCGGCGAGCGCGTAGGTTTTGCCGAGTGATTGCGGCCGCGCGCCGAGATACTCGATCGCCCGAATGATGAAGTCGCGAGGGACGACGTTGAAGCGATACCGCGACGGCCGTCCCACCACCGGCAGCACGGCGATGCGCGGCTGGCGCATCAGCCACTGCATGACAAAGTACGGGCCGTCGAACTTCTGCGTGGCACCGGTGGCACTGTCCCCGACCACGACCGAGGGGCGGTAGATCGTGACCGGCAGCCGCGGCATGCGCCGACGCACTTCGATCTCGGCGAGATACTTCGTTTCCTCGTAGAAGTTGTTGAAGGCCTGCCCCTTCTCCAGATCGTCCTCGGTGAACAGACCGGCGTAGCGGCCGCTGACGTAGCAGGTGCTCACGTAATGCACGCGCTCGAGCTTCGGCGCACGCTCCGCGAGATCGAGCACGCGCGACGTGCCCGTGACGTTGACTCGCATGCCCACTTCGCGCGAAACGGCGAGTTCGTAAACCGCGGCGAGGTGCCAGATCTCGCGAATGTCGCCCGCATCGATGTGATCGAGCGCCGCGGTCAGATCCCCTTCCACGAGGCGAATGCGGTCGCCGAGGCCGAGCTGGCGCACCCGCTCCTCCGCCAGCTCACGAAACTTCGGCTGCACCAGGCACAACGCGTAGTCATCCGACCGCGCGATGAGCCGCGGCAGGAGCTCGGAACCGAGAAAGCCGGGGAAACCGGTGAGGAAGATGGCGGGCATGCGCCATTCTAGTTTCGAGGTTACGAGGTCTCGGGGTTACGGGGTCGAATCTCCCTCGTAACCCCGAAACCCCGTAACCTCGCAACCGTAACCACCTCCATGACCGCCGCCACCCTCACGCCCGCTCCGCGCACTTACGGGTGGCGTACGTGGCAGGACGCCGCGCGCGAGGCGGCGATCGCCATCGCCCTGGCCCTGCTCTTCTCCGCGCTCCACAGCGGCGGACTGACCCGCGAGGCCTTCACCCAAAACGCGCTGCTCGCGCTGGCGATCGTCCTCGATGCGCGCGGCCTCGAGACCGCCCTGAGCTGGGCCATCGAGCAGAGCCGCATGCCCGCGCTCTTCCGCATCGTCCTCTACATCCTCGGCGCGGGCATCGCCACGCTCGTCGTCTCCGGTGTCGGCTACGACGTCTTCGACACGGTTCTCATCGCCGTCCTCAGCGCGGTCACCATCGGCTTCATCCTTCATCACAACCGCAAGCGCTACGACCGCGTCCGCGCCAGCATCGAACGGCTCAAGGAGCACGAGTTCGCCGAGAAAGAGCTGGAGATCGCGCGCGAGATGCAGCAGCGCCTCCTGCCGCCGGAGCTCGTCGAGCGCGATGGCCTTCGCGTCACCGCGCGCACGCACGCGGCGCACATCGTCGGCGGCGATTTCTACGACGTCCTGCGCCTCACCGATCGCGAAAGCGCCGTCATCGCCGCGGACGTCTCCGGCAAAGGCATCGCCGCCAGTCTGATTATGGCCTCCTGCAAAGCCATGATTCCCTTCCTGGCCGCGAGCGGCACCGCCGCGGACGTCATGCGTTCGCTGAACCTGCGGCTCTGCGAGCAACTGCAGCGGCGGGAGTTCGTGGCCATGGTGTTCGTGCGCATCGACCATGAATCGGGCCGCGCGGAGATCGTGAACGCCGGCATGCCCGAGCCGCTCCGGATCCGCGACGGCCGCGCCGAGCCCGTGCAATTCACCGGCGACCGCCTCCCCCTCGGCGCCATGCGCGGCGCGCGCTACGAGATCACGACGATCACCCTCGACCGGTCCGAGCGGCTCCTGCTCTTCTCGGATGGATTGCCCGAGGCGAGCGTCGACGGATCGCCGATCGGGTATGAGCGGGTCGAAGAGCTCGCCGCGAACACGGCGGGTGTGGACGTACTGCTCGCGCGGGTGCGGGCAATCGCCGGCATTCAGATCGATGACGATCTGACCGTGGTGAACCTGGAGCGCGTGTAATTACGGCGTCGGGAACCCCACCTGCGACCACGCATCTCCGGTGATGTTGTCGATCGACGACGCCCAGGTCTGCCAGTCCGACTCGTTCGCGGTGTCGGTGAGGTTCACGACGGTGACCTGAAACGAGCCCTCGCTGCTGGTCGCGTTCATCACCCGCTGCTCCATCGACCGGCCGGGCAGCTCGATGTCCAGCACTTCGTTCTGGCCGCCGGGAACGTTGGGAGTGACGGTGATGCGGAAGCGCTGGCGCTCGCGGGCCGCGTTCACGATGCCGACGTTCATGCGGTACTGCGCGTCGCGGCGCACGCCGAACATCCACTTTGTCTGCGATCGCGAGGCCGCGGAGATGGCCAGGGCCGGGAAGCTCTGGGACATCGTTCCGTTCGGCACGTTCGGCTCGGGCGTCCAGATGCGGGCCACGGCGTGAAGCTGCGCCGTCGGGTCCTCGTTGCCACCCGAATCGAGGGCGATGATCTCAACCGATCCCAGGCCTTCCTGATCGAGGACGGAGTTGACGAAGTCGCTGGAAAAGAGGCCGCTGCGGGCCTGGATGGTGATCGTTTTGGGGCCGATGCTCGTTCCCACCCTCCCCTGCGGAAGCCAGTACACGGCGACGACCTGATCGACGTTCTTGAGGTTGATGAGGTGGACGTCGGTGCGGAAATGGGTCCCGTTGGCGCCCTGAACGTCGCCCGCCGCGGGAATGATGATGTGCGAGGCAAACGCGCGAGGGGTGAAAAGGTCTTCGCTGCGGGGCTCCTGGGCGAGGGCGGAAACGGCGGCAAGAGAGAGGACGGCAAACAGCAGTCGGATTCGCATGGCGACCGGAGAGACAAGCAACGGCCGGGCCGCGCGGCATCTGAACCCTACAGGACGGGTCGGATACCCTACAAGTGACAGACCCGTGACGGGTTAGAGGGGCAGCAAACTTGCAGCCGGACGCCGTTCAGTGTTCATCTAGAGACGAGGTAACCATCGATGCGAATCGTCGTCCGGCTCGTAGTCGTCCTTCTTTTCATACTCGCGTTCCTGTCACCCGCGGCCGAGGCTCAGTACTTCGGGCGCAACAAGGTGCAATGGGAGCAATTCGATTTCAAAGTGCTCCAGACCGAGCACTTCGACATCTACTACTACGAGCAGGAGGCCGACGTCGTACACGATATCGGGCGCATGTCCGAGCGCTGGTACGCGCGCCTCTCCCGCGTCTTCAACCACTCCTTCAAGCGCAAGCCGATCGTGCTGTACGCGAACGCCGCGGACTTCCATCAGACCACCACCACCGGCGGCATGATCGGCGAGGGCACGGGCGGTTTCACCGACGCGTTCATGAACCGCGTCGTCCTGCCGCTCACCGGCGACTACGCGCAGAACGATCACGTCCTCGGACACGAGATCGTGCACGTCTTCCAGTACGACATCGCCGCGACCGCGAATGCGAACCGCCGCCGTTTCGCGCTCGAAGCCATGCCGCTGTGGATCGTCGAAGGAATGGCGGAGTACCTGTCGAAAGGACGCGTCGATCCGCTGACTTCGATGTGGATCCGCGACGCGACGATTCAGGACCGCATGCCGGACCTCCGCGAGCTCACCCGCGACCCGCGCTACTTCCCCTATCGCTACGGCCAGGCGCTGATGGCCTACATCGGCGCGCGCTTCGGCGATGAGGCCGTGGTCCGCTACTTCATGGCCGCGGGCACTGTCGGAATCGAAGACGGCGTCGAGCGGGCCCTGGGCATCTCGCACAAGCAGCTCTTCGCCGACTGGGCGGAATCCGCCCGCGAGCTGTACACGCCGATTGTTCAGGAACGGAAGACAGACACGTCGACTCTGCTCATCGGCCGCGCGCCCGAGCCTCCACCGGTGCGCGTCGAGGGAGAAAAGAAGAAACGGCGCCGCCGCGGTTCGTCGGAGCTGAACGTCGGCCCCGCGCTCAGTCCCGACGGCCGCTACATCGCCTTCCTGTCCGCGCGCGAGCTGTTCTCCATCGATCTCTTCCTCGCTGATGCGAAGACCGGCAAAGTCATCCGCCGGCTCGTCTCCTCGGCTCGCGATCCTCACTTCGAATCGTTGCGATTCATCGAAGCGGCCGGATCGTGGTCGCCCGACAACCGGAAGCTGGCCTTCATCACCTTCGCCCGCGGCGACAACTTCCTGTCGATCGTCGACGTCGAGACGCGCGACACGGAGCACATCAGCGTCCCCGGCCTCGAAGCGATCCTCAACGTCGCCTGGTCGCCGGACGGATCGACGATCGCCCTCGCCGCGCAGACGACCGGCGTCAGCGACCTGTTTCTGTACAACCTTCAGTCGAAGGAATTGCGCCGCCTGACCGCGGACAAATTCGCCGACCTGCAGCCGGCCTGGTCGCCCGACGGACGCACCATCGCCTTCGTCAGCGATCGCGGCGCGGACACGGTCCTCGAGCAGCTTCAGTTCACCGATCACCGACTGGCCACGATCGACGTGGCCAGCGGCCAGGTCACCGAGCTGGTTGCGTTCGGGAAGACCAAGCACCTCAATCCGCAGTGGGCGCCGGACGGGCGATCGATCTACTTCCTCGCCAATCCCGAAGGCATTCCGGATCTGTATCGGATCAGCGTTCCGCAAGGACAGCTGTCGCGCGTGACCAGCATCGATACCGGCATCGCCGGCATCACCGACATGTCACCTGCACTGAGCGTTGCGTCCCGCACAGGTGACATCGCCTTCTCGGTGTTCGAAGACGACAACTACAACATCTACTCGCTGCCGGCCAACTCGGGCGGCACGCAGATCGTGGCCGGAGCGCCGCCCGCGGAAGGCGCCGCCCCCCGCGCCGCGCTCCTCCCGCCGCTGCGCGGAACGGGCTCGGAGATCACCGGCTATCTGATGCGTCCCGAAGAAGGGCTGCCGTCGGCGTCGACCGAGTTCCGCCTCAAGCCCTACTCCTCCGCGCTGCATCTCGCCTACCTCGGACCTCCGACCCTCGGCGTCGGCGTGAATGAATTCGGCTTCGGCGCGGGCGGCAGCGTCAGTGCCTTCTTCAGCGACATCCTCGGGCAGCACAACGTCGGCTTCACCTTCCAGGGTGGCGGCGGTAGCGGCACCGGCGCGTCGAGCCTCGTCGACCAGCTGGGCGGCGAGCTCTTCTACCTCAATCAGAAGCACCGTCTGAACTGGGGCGCGGACGTACTCCACATTCCGTACACCTACAGCCAGGTGGCGTACGGCGTCGGGGAGACCAGCACGGGTCAGCTTGCCGACGTCTACCAGATCTTCCGCGAAGTTCAGACGGTCAGTGATGGCAGTCTGCTCGCGCAATATCCGTTCAGCACTACCCGCCGCATCGAAGGTGCGGCGGGCATGCAGCGCTTCGCGTACAAGACCGAGCTCGAGACCTGGTACATCATCGGGAACCAGATCGTCGAGCGCACCAAAGAGCGTCTCCCGGGCGACTTCCAGGTGAATCTGGCCAAGGCCTCCACGGCGTTCGTTGGCGACAGCTCGGTTTACGGCTTCATCTCGCCGATCAACGGCACGCGTTACCGGTACGAGGTCGAGACGCTCAGCGGCGATCTGAAGTTCACGACCGCGCTCGCCGACTGGCGCAGGTACTTCTTCATGCGTCCGGCGACGCTGGCCATCCGCGGATTGCACTACGGCCGCTACGGCTCGGGCTCCACCGACTCGCGGCTGTCATCGCTCTACCTCGGCCAGGGCTCGCTCGTTCGCGGCTATGACCCCTACTCCATCGACCCCGTCGAATGCGGCACGACCACCGCGGATTGCCCGGTCTTCGATCGCCTCATCGGAACGCGCATCGGCGTAGCCAGCGCGGAACTGCGCGCGCCGCTTCTCGGCACACGCGAGTTCGGACTGATCAACGCGGCTTTCCTGCCGACGGAGATCTTCGGATTCTTCGATGCCGGCGCGGCCTGGACGGCCGGCGACACGCCGAAGCTGAAGTGGGCAACGCGGACCGACGAGCGCGTCCCCGTCTTCAGCGTCGGCCTCGGCCTGCGCATCCTCCTCAGCTACATTCCGATCGAGGTCTACGCCGCCAAGCCGTTCCAGCGGCCGGACGAACAGATCGTCTACGGCTTCAACATCATCCCGGGATGGTAGTCACCTCATGATCTCCCTCGGGGCGGCCGCGATTCTCGCGGCCGCCCTCATGAGCCGCGAGGTCGCCGTCACTTTCGACGACCTCCCCGCCGTGCCGCTGTCGATCCCTCTCGAACGGCAGCAGACCCTGACCCGCGATCTTCTCCGTTCGATCAAAGCCGCCGGTGTTCCCGCGATCGGCTTCGTGAACGAGAACAAGCTCGAGACCGACGGCAAAGTCGATCCGCAGAAGGTGAAGTTGCTCGAGCAGTGGCTGGACGCGGGCTTGGAACTGGGGAATCACAGCTACTCGCATCCCGATCTGCACCGCATCGACGTCGCGACGTACGAGAAAAACATCGTCAAAGGCGAGCGGATCATCCGTCCGCTGCTGAAGAAGCGAGGCCGCGAGCTTCGCTGGTTCCGCCATCCATTTCTGCACACCGGCACCTCGCTGGTGACGCGGACGCGCGTGGAAGAGCTGTTGCGCAAGCGCGGCGTTCGCGTTGCGCCGGTGACGCTCGACAATTCGGAATGGATCTTCGCGCGGGCGTACGAGAACGCCATCGAAGCCGGCGATACGGATCTGATGAAGCGCCTCGGAATCGAATACGTCGCCTACATGGATCGCAAGCTCGCCTACTTTGAAGATCAGTCGCAACAGCTCTTCGGCCGCAACATCCGCCACACCCTCCTGGTTCACGCGAACGCGCTCAATGCCGACTGGTTCGACGAGGTCGCGGCCTCGATGAAGAAACGGGGCTATTCGTTCATCCCGATCGAGCGCGCCATGCAGGATCCGGCGTACTCAAGTCCCGATGCGTACACCGGTCCCATGGGCCTGACCTGGATTCATCGTTGGGCGATCACCGCGAAGAAACCGCGCACGTACTTTGGCGATGAGCCGCGAACGGCGCAATGGGTGCTCGACGCAGCGGGGATGGACTCGGAGTAGAGTCCCGGTCGATGTTCGTCCCTCCCCGCGAATTCGAGCGTCTCGTCGAGGAAGCTCTCGCCAGCCTGCCCGAGGAGTTCTCCCGTCTGCTGGAGAACATTGCCGTGGTGGTGGAAGAGGAACCGTCCGAGGAAGATCTCGAGCTCGTGGAAGCCGATGACGCGGAGCTTCTGGGGATTTATCGCGGTATCGCCATGACCCGGCGCACGCACAACATGCTGCCGGCCCTGCCCGATCAGATCGCGATTTTCCGCGGGCCGATCAATCGCGTTTCGCGCACGCGGTACCAGGCCATCCGGCAGATTCGCGAGACGGTGATCCACGAGCTCGGCCACTATTTCGGCCTGCACGACGCCGACATGGTTTTCTGATTCGTGCCTTTCGTTTCTAAGTGAAGCGAAAGGAACACGAAGATGAAACGCATCATCGTCATTGCGACCCTGCTGGTCGTTGCGGCCTGCAGCAAGAACGAGCTCAATCAAAACGCGCCACCGGTACAGCACAAGGAGCAGGCGGCGGTCACGGACACCGCTGCGACCGGCGTCGAGCAAGGTGTCGTCGGGGGTGTCGTTGGCGGCGTCGTGGGCGGCGTCGTCGGCGGATATCCAGCGACATTTGTCTCCGAGGTGCAGGTCGCGCCGCAGTACAAGCGCATCGAAGAACATGCCGTCGTTCGCGCCGACAACCAGCCCGTCACCACCTTTTCGATCGACGTCGATCGCGCGTCGTACGCAAACGTCCGCCGCTTCCTGACCGCCGGCACGATGCCCCCTGCGGACGCGGTCCGCATCGAAGAGATGCTGAACTACTTCACTTACCGCTATCCCCAGCCCAACGGCGACGTGCCGTTTTCCATTACGACGGAAGTTGCCGGCACGCCCTGGAACACGAGCACGCGCCTGCTGCGCATCGGCATTCAGGGCCGCAATCTCGACGAATGGAAGACCGCGCCGAACAACCTGGTGTTCCTGATCGACACCTCCGGCTCGATGCAGCCGCACAATCGTCTGCCGCTGATCAAGTCCGCGTTCCGGGTGCTGGTGGACCGACTTCGGGCCGAGGATCGCGTGGCCATGGTTACTTACGCGGGATCGGCGGGACTGGTACTGCCGCCGACGTCAGGCGCGGACAAGCACACGATCCTCGAGGCCCTCGACCGGCTCGCCGCCGGTGGATCGACAGCGGGCGGCGCCGGGATCGAGCTCGCGTACGAAGTCGCGCAGCAGCAGTTCCTCGAGGACGGCAACAACCGGGTCATTCTCGCGACCGACGGCGACTTCAATGTCGGCGTGAGCAGCCTCGGCGAGCTGGAAGAGCTCATCGAGCGCAAACGCAAGTCGGGCATCTTCCTGTCCGTCGTCGGCGTGGGCGACGACAACTATCAGGACGCGAAAATGGAGCTGCTCGCCGACAAGGGCAACGGCAATTACGCGTATCTCGACACGCAGAAAGAAGCGGAGAAGGTCTTCAAGCACGAGCTCACTGGAACGCTGGTGGCCATCGCCAAGGACGTGAAGGTGCAGCTCGAGTTCGATTCGTCGAAGGTCGAGTCCTACCGCCAGATCGGCTACGAGAACCGCGCGCTGGCCAATGAAGACTTCGACGACGACACCAAAGACGCCGGCGAGTTGGGCGCGGGTCATTCAGTGACGGCCCTTTACGAAATCGTGATGAAGCCGCAAACGAAAGGTGCCATTGCCACGGTGAAGCTTCGCTACAAAGAGCCCAACGGCGACGTGAGCCGCCTGATTACGGCTAGCGCCGTCGACGAGGGCCGCGAAGCGTTCAATGCCTCTCCGGACACGCAATTCGCGGCGGCCATTGCCGAATTCGGAATGCTTCTGCGCAATTCGCCGCACAAGGGAACGTCCACTTACGCCGACGTGCTGAAGCTCGCGCGCATCGCCCGCGGCGAGGACCTCGACGGCCTGCGCGAGGAGTTCATCCGCCTGACCGAATCCGCCAAAGCCCTCGGCGGAAATCACGTCGCGTTGAACGACTGATTCAACTTTATCGATGTAGCGCCTTCGTGAACTTGCTCACGTCGCTGAGCGCGCGCGACTTACGGGTCGCGCGCGCCGGGCAGCGGCGGTGCACACGTTGGCGCGGCGAAGGGAGGCTTCACAATGAAACGACTCCTGGTCTTCACTCTGGTCGTCCTCACCGCGTGTACCACCGCGCCTCTGCCGCCACCCGCGGCAATCTCCATGCGCTCGGGACCGACAGCCATCCACGGCGCGGTCACCGACAACAGCGGTGCTGCGCTCCCCGGAGCAACGGTGACCGTAACCGGTCCACAAGGCACTCTGAGCGCGGTTACCGACGCGAATGGCTCGTTCGCGATCAATTCACTGGGCCCGGGGCGATACATGATCACGGCGCAATTGACGGGATTCCAGGCCGCGAGCTACTCGGTCACCGTCGTTTCGGGCAACACCACCATCGTTCCCCTCAGTCTCGGATTCGGCTCGGTCTCGGAGACGATCACCGTTACCGCCGACGCGCCGCTCGTCACGACGACGAGCAGCACCGCGTCGTCGGTCATCTCGACCGGGACTCCGCCGTCGCCGTCGCGACCACGTGCGCGCATCAACACGCCGCCGCCCGCTCCCGCACCGGTGGCCGTGCCCGCACCGGCGCCAGCGGCTCTTGCCGAGCCGATTTCACCGGCGCGCCCGCAATACGCGAGCTTCGCCGATCACGGGTTCATTGACGCGGGCCAGCAGCGCGTGACCACGTTCGCCATCGACGTCGATCGCGCGTCGTACGCGAACATCCGCCGCTTCCTCACCCAGGGTCACATGCCGCCGCGCGATGCAGTGCGCATCGAAGAGATGGTGAATTACTTCACCTACGACTATCCGCAGCCGACCGGCAGCGATCCGTTCTCGATCACCACCGAGATCGCCGGCTGCCCCTGGAATCCATCCAATCGTCTGCTGCGCGTCGGCATCCAGGGTCGCAACCTCGATCAGTGGAAGATGGCCCCGAACAACCTCGTCTTCCTTCTCGACGTCTCCGGCTCGATGTCCCCGCCGCAGCGTTTGCCACTGCTCCAACAGGCCTTCCGCGTGCTCGTCGATCAGCTTCGCGCCGAGGATCGGGTGGCGATCGTGGTCTACGCGGGAAGTGAGGGCCTGGTGCTGCCGTCGACGTCCGGCGCGGACAAGCAGGCCATTCTCTACGCCCTCAACTCTCTACGTTCCGGCGGTTCGACTGCCGGTGCGGCCGGAATCGAGCTCGCGTACAAAGTCGCTCAGGAGAACTTCATCAAAGGCGGGAACAACCGGGTCATTCTCGCGACGGACGGCGACTTCAACGTCGGCATTTCGAGCATTCCTGCCTTGCAGACGCTCATCGAGCAGAAGCGCGAGTCGGGTGTGTTTCTGTCGACCATCGGCGTCGGCGACAACAACTTCCAGGACGCCGTCATGGAGACGCTGGCGGACAAGGGAAACGGCAATTACAACTACCTCGATTCGCTGTCCGAAGCGGAGAAGGTGTTCCGCCGCGAGCTGACCGGCACGCTGGTGACGATCGCCAAGGACGTGAAAGTGCAGCTCGATTTCGACCCGGCCTACGTCGCGTCGTATCGCCAGATCGGCTATGAGAATCGCGCGCTGGCGAACGAGGACTTCGAGGACGACAAGAAGGACGCGGGCGAGCTCGGCGCCGGCCACTCCGTGACGGCGCTGTACGAAATCGTGCCCCGCGGCTCGACGAAGGGAACGGTGGGGACGATCACGCTGCGCTACAAGGAACCGCAAGGCTCGGTCAGCACTCCGGTCAGCGCGACCGTGATCGATCAGGGCAAGAGCGTGTTCGAGGCGTCGCCGGACCTGCAGTTCGCGGCCGCGGTCGCGGAGATGGGCATGCTCCTTCGCAACTCGCCGAACAAAGGCACGTCGTCATGGGAAGAGGTCGCGCATCTGGCCAACCTCTCGCGCGGCGCGGACCTCGACGGAATGCGCGGTGAGTTCGCGACGCTGGTGAAGTCCGCGCAACTGAAGACGTCCGGCGATCAGATGGCGATTGGAAAGTGAGTTTGAGGAAAGGGCGGGCAGTTGCCCGCCCTACTTGATCGCCAGCAACTCGATGTCGAATACCAGCATGCCCTGGGGCTTCCTCGGGTCCGACGCGTAGGCGAGCTTCGCCGGAATCCAGAACCGCCGCTTCTCGCCGACGACCATCAGCTGCAGCCCTTCCGTCCAGCCCTTGATCACCTGGTCGAGGCGGAACTCGGAAGGAGTACCGCGGGCAACGGAGCTGTCGATCATCCTTCCGTCGGTGGTCCAGCCGCTGTAGTGAACGGAGACCGTGCTTCGCGCTTTCGGACGCTCAGTGCCCGTGCCCGGACGAAGGACCTTTGACGCCAGTCCGGATGGAGTCGCCGTCGCATCAGCAGGCGCCGCGGCGAGGTCGGCAGGCGTTTCCGGCGGCGAGATGATCTCGAGCAGCTCGGTGTCGAAGACCAGGCCCAGGTCGACCTTGCCGCCGGTGAGCGCGGGCGGAACCCAGATGCGGCGACGCTCGCCGGCGACCATCTGCTGCACGGCGATGCGCCAGCCCGGAACGAGCTTCGTCACGGCGATCGTCGCCGAGCGCGGGGCGGGCACGTGCTGCACCAGACTGCCGTCCGACTTCCACACCGTATAGCGAACCTTGACCAGATCGCCTTCCTTCGGGTTCGAGGTCCCGGTCCCTTCCGCGAGCCGCTTTGAGGCAAGCCCGTCCTCGCTCCGCACCGCATCGGCGGGCGGCGTGGTCAGGTCGGGCGGCGGGGTGGGCGGGTCGGTGGAAAGGGCGAGGAGCAGGAGAAAGAAGGTCATCGCCGCGGGATTCTAATCAATCCCGCGGGATGTGAAACGGCACCTCGTCATCGCTGGGCGGCGAAGCGAGCTCGCGCTCTTCTTCGGTCTTCTCTTCTTCGATGCGGTACGTGCGAATGTCTTCCATCTGTTCTCCTAAAACTGCGCGGCTTCCGTCGAGCCTTCGAGCGCCGTGGTCGACGACTCGCCGGCACTCACGATCTTGGCGACTTCATCGAAATACCCGGTTCCCACTTCCCGCTGATGCTTGGTGGCGGTGTAGCCGTACTGCTCGGAGGCGAACTCCGCCTGCTGCAGGCGCGAGTAGGCGGTCATGCCCTCTTCCTGGTACTGCCGCGCCAGCTCGAACATCGAGAAGTTCAGCGCGTGGAAGCCGGCCAGGGTGACGAACTGGAACTTGTAGCCCATCGCGCCGAGCTCGCGCTGGAAGCTCGCGATCTGTTCGGCGGAGAGTTTCTTGGCCCAGTTGAACGACGGCGAGCAGTTGTACGCGAGCAGCTTTCCGGGATACTGCGCATGCACTCCCTCGGCGAACTCGCGCGCCTCCTCGATGTCGGGCGTCGAGGTCTCGCACCACAGCACGTCGGCATACGGCGCGTAGGCGATGGCCCGGGCGATGGCCATCTTCAGGCCATTGTTGATCCGGCAGAATCCCTCGGGCGTCCGCTCGCCGGTGATGAACTCGCGATCGCGCTCGTCGACGTCGCTGGTGATGAGCGTCGCCGAGTGCGCGTCCGTGCGGGCCACGACCAGCGTCGGAACGCCCATGACGTCCGCGGCGAGACGGGCCGAGGCGAGGGTGCGGATGAACTGCGAGACGGGGACGAGCACCTTGCCGCCGAGGTGTCCGCACTTTTTCTCGGACGCGAGCTGGTCTTCGAAGTGAACCGCGGCCGCGCCGGCCTCGATCATCATCTTCATCAGCTCGAACGCGTTGAGCGCACCGCCGAAGCCCGCTTCCGCGTCGGCGATGATCGGCGCGAACCAGTGTGTTCCGCTGCGGCCTTCCAGGTGATCGATCTGGTCGGCGCGCTGCAATGCCTGATTGATCCGCTTCACGACCTGCGGGACGGAGTTTGACGGATACAAGCTCTGGTCGGGATACATGTGACCGGCCAGATTCGCGTCGGCCGCGACCTGCCATCCGGAGAGGTAGATCGCTTTGAGTCCTGCCCGAACCTGCTGGATGGCCTGATTGCCGGTCAGCGCGCCGAGCGAGTTCACGTACGGCTCGGTGTTCAACAGGTCCCAGAGCCGCTCCGCGCCCATTTCGGCAAGCGTGTAACGGATGTCGACGGATCCGCGCAGACGGAGAACGTCGGCCGCCGTGTAATCGCGCGTGATGCCGTTCCAGCGGGGGTTCTGTTCCCAGTCCTTCTCGATCTGCTTCGGGTCTCTGGCTTCCTTGAGTTTCATGCTTGCTCCTGTCGCAACAGTTCTTGGTATGCGGGAATCGTCAGAAAGTCCGCGAGGTCGTCCGCGAGGATCAGCTCGTCGAAAATCTTTGATGCAGTCGTGATGTGTGGTCGCTCGCCGATGCTCGCCAGCTCTTCGTCGCGCAGCGTTTCGTAGAGCGCCGCGTCGATGGCACGGCCGTCATCGAGATGCGCGCCGTGATGAATCCACTGCCAGATCTGCGTGCGCGAGATCTCGGCCGTGGCCGCGTCTTCCATCAGGTTGTAGAGCGGCACCGCGCCGCTGCCGCCGAGCCAGGCCTCGAGGTAGAGCAGGCCGACGTTGATGTTCTGGCGCAGACCTTTCTCGGTGATCGGCCCTTCGTGGCGGCGGAGAAGATCGTCGGGTTTCACGCGGACGTCTTCGCGCTTGCGGTCGATCTGATTCGGTTGCGGCATGTGCTCGTCGAACACGCGCTTCGCGGTCTCGACATGGCCCGGATGCGCGACCCAGGTTCCGTCGTGGCCGGCCTTCACCTCGCGCAGCTTGTCCGCCGCGACTTTCGCCGTCGCCGCGTCATTCGCGTCCGCGTCGCCCTTGATCGGGATCTGCGCGGCCATGCCGCCCATCGCGTGAATGCCGCGGCGATGGCAGGTCTGAATGAGCAGATCGACGTACGCGGCGAGGAAGGCCCTGTCCATCGTCACCAGCGCGCGGTCCGGCAGTTGCCAGTCGCGCGAACGGAACTTCTTGATGAACGAGAAGATGTAATCCCAGCGGCCACAGTTGAGTCCCGAGGAGTGGCTGCGCAGCTCCCAGAGGATCTCGTGCATCTCGAACGCGGCCAGGATCGTCTCAATGAGCACCGTGGCGCGGATCGTTCCGACCGGAATGCCGAGCTCCTGTTGCGCGCGGATGAAGACGTCGTTCCAGAGCCGCGCCTCGAGGTGCGACTCCATCTTCGGCAGGTAAAAGTACGGGCCGCTGCCGCGCGCGATCAGCTCCTTCGCGTTGTGGAAGAAGTAGAGCGCGAAGTCGAAGATGCTCGCGCTGACCGGCTGGCCGTCGACGTGGACGTGTTCCTCGAGCAGATGCCAGCCACGCGGTCGAACGACCAGCGTCGCTGTCGTTTCATTGAGCTTGTATTGCTTCGCGCCGGTATCGAGGCTGATGGTGCGGCGCACTGCGTCGAAGAGATTGAGCTGACCTTCAACGCAGTTTTCCCACGTCGGTGAGTTCGCGTCCTCGAAGTCGGCCATGAAGACGTTCGCGCCGGAGTTGAGAGCGTTGATGATCATCTTCCGGTCGACGGGACCGGTGATCTCGACGCGGCGGTCGAGGAGATCGGGCGGAATCGGCGCGACGGTCCAGTCGCTCTCGCGGATCTCGCGCGTCTCCGCCAGGAAATCAGGGAGCTCGCCGGCGTCGAGGCGCTTCTTGCGCTCTTCGCGCGCGGCCAGCAGTTCCTCGCGGCGCGGATTGAATTCTTTGTGCAGCAAGGCGACGAACCCGAGGGCTTCGTCGGAGAGGATCGGGTCCCACTCCGGCTGCAGCTCGCGGCGCACCTCGATGTCGGTCGTGATCGTTGACGTCATCGTGTAAAATAATGAGCACGCGCCCTGCCAAGGTCAATAAGACACACCTTGTCTGTCAGTTACAGTGTCAAAGGTTGTAAAGCGAGATGAGTAAAGCTGTAAACAGCTGTGAATTCAGCCGCTGAGGAGTGCAATGTCATGAGTGCACAATCCAAACTCGGGGCCAAGGTTCGCTCCATGCGCCGCCGGGAGCAGCTTTCCCAGGTTCAATTGGCCGAGCGGCTGGAGATCTCGCCGAGCTATCTCAATCTCATCGAGCACAATCAGCGGCCGCTTCCCGCGCACCTGCTCGTCCGCCTCGCCCAGATCTTTCACGTCGAGCTGCAGGCGTTCGCGGATGACAGTCAGGTGCGCCTCGCCGACTCGCTGCAGGAAGTCTTCGCCGATCCATTGCTCGAGGAGCACGGCGTGACGACGAACGAGGTCCGGGAGATCGCCGAATCGCCCGCGGCGGCGCGCGCGGTCATCGCCCTGTTCGACGCGTACAAGAGCTCCGTCTCCTCGATGCGCGACCTGGCTTCGCAGGTTTACGACGGCGGCACGTTTCACGGCGTCGATCCGGCGCATCTGCCGTCCGAGGAGGCTTCGGATGTGATCCAGGAAAACGTGAATTACTTTCCCGAGCTCGAGGCGGCCGCCGTCGATCTGGCGCAGCGCACGTCGCTCGATCGCTCGGACATGTACCGCTGCCTCACCAGCTACCTGCGCGAGAAGCATCGCGTCGAAGTGATCCTCACGCCGGTGAGCCGCGACCGGGGGCTGATCCGCCGGTACGACCCGGAGATGCGGACGCTTTCACTGTCGGAAGTCCTGCCGCCCTGGTCGCGCCAGTTTCAGGTCGCCCATCAGCTTGGACTGATCGAAGCGGCGCCGGTCATCGATTCGATCATCGCCCGCTCGCAAAAGAACCTGACCACGCCCGAGTCGGTGAAGTTGTGCCGCGTCGCGCTCGCGAATTACTTCGCCGGCGCGCTGCTGATGCCGTACGACGACTTTTACCGGCTGGCCGAGGATGTCCGTTACGACATCGAGCTGCTGCAGCATCACTACACCGCGAGCTGGGAGCAGGTCTGCCATCGCCTGACCACGTTGCGCAAGCCCGGCGCGACCGGCGTCGCGTTTCACTTCGTCCGCGTCGACATCGCCGGCAACATCTCCAAGCGTTTCTCCGGCACGGGCATCCGCTTCGCGCGCTTCTCCGGATCCTGTCCGCGTTGGGATGTGCATGCCGCGTTTCTTACGCCGGGGCGCATCCGCACGCAGTTCTCGCAGATGCCCGACGGCACAGCCTACTTCTGCATCGCCCGCACGATCCGCAAGAGTTACGGCTACGCATCGGGCGACGCGTTGATGGCCGTGGGCATCGGCTGCCCGGTCCGCGACGCGCGCAAGCTTGTTTACGCGGATGGCTACGATCTCGCCAATCTCGAAGCGGCCGTGCCGATCGGAACGACCTGCCGTTTGTGCGAGCGTCTCGATTGCGAGCAGCGCGCGTTTCCGCCGATGCAGCATGGATTGAAGGTCGACGAGAACGTGCGCGGGCGATCGTTTTACGCGCCGGTGATCGAATCGCCGCGCGTCGCGGAGACGAAGGTGAAGCGCAAACGCTGATGTAGTCATCCCGGAACCTTTCGCAGATCGCTCCGTCCCACTCAGCGAAAGGAATCCCCCATGCCCCGGACCCTGATCCTCGCCGGTTCCCTCGCCCTTCTCCTCTCCCCTTCTTCGCTTTTCGCTCAGACCATCGACTCATTCGTCGGGATTCGTCTTCGTCTGGACAACGCCGGTGCGCGCGGTGCCGCGATGGGCGGTACGTCGGAAGCGCTCACCGACGTCTTCGCCGCCGCGACGAATCCCGCGGCGCTCGCGAAACAGAAGCATCGCTCGGCAGCGATCGAAGTGCGACACACCTCTTCGTCCACGGACTTCATCAGCGGTGGCGTCCTGTTCGATCGCCACGAAACGGCGGACGTGACTTCGACGCGTAACGCGATCGGCGCGGCGATGGTCGTTCTGCCGGCGCGTCGCGTGACCTTCGCGCTTCATTACGACGAGCCCCTCTTCGCGAGAATGAATCCGGGCGCGCTCAGTCAGCAGGCCCTCCTGCCCTTCGGTCTCGATATCAGCGACGGTCTCGTCCCGCCATGGCAGTGCACGGACGATTGCTCGCTGGTCTATCTTCGCGCTCCGATCGCGCCGACGCTCGACATGAGCACGTCAATCCGGCGCGCGGGCGCCGCGGCCGGCTGGAGCCACGGCAATGTCTCCCTCGGCGCGGCCCTTCAATACACGCAGGTGGAGCGATCGATTGCTCTGCCGTATCCAGAATCTCCCTTCGTCACGCCGGTCGGCACCGCGGACGGCGGGAAACTCGCCTGGAGCACCGGCGTGCAATGGCAGATCGTTCCGGCGCTTCGTGCCGGCGCCTCGTACCGAAGCGGCGCAACATACGAAGAGCAGTACTCGGTGAACTTCGCCGTGCCGTCTTCCTACGGCGCGGGACTGGCCGCAGATCTCGGACCGAACGTCACGATCTCCGCGGATGCCGTTCGCGTCCACTACAGCGAGTCCCTCGGATTCAGCCCGGAGTTTCCGGCGACCGTCGACTATCGCTTCCCAGACGTGACCGAGTTGCACGCGGGCGCCGAATGGCGCTCATCGACGCGCGTTCCCGTCGCGCTTCGGGCCGGCTGGTGGCGCGACCCGGCGCATCGCCTCCGCGCGTTCGGCGAGCCGGTGCAGGCAGGGGTGTTCAACCTGGGATTGCTCGACGCCGATGAGAATCACGTCACCGCGGGCATCGGCATCGGCGATCGCGTCCGGTTCGACGCGGCGATCGATCGCAGCGAGAACACCACGCGCGGATCGCTGAGCCTGGCGACGAATTTCTAAGTGCCGAACCGATACTGCAAGGCCCGGCGGATCTCATCGAGCTCCTGGGATTCGCCGGCGCCGAGCGGTTTGGAAACCTCGATCGGTTTGAGCTCGGGATCGCTGAACGAGATCACGCAGTAATCAGCACCCAGGGGCTCAACGACGTCCGCGATCTCGCTTCCATCGCGTCCGATCTCCGTCATCGCCTCGCGGGCCATGCGGCGAATCCGGTCTTCGAAGTCGGTCATGAAGACCGGAGAAACAAGAATCAGGCCCAGAGCACCGCGGCACCCAGTGCCGCGACGATCGCCCCGATCGCGGCGAGCACCACGAGATGCGCGCGCTTCATCCGATTGAGGACCGGCATGAACAGCGCGCGAATCGGCGCGAAGAGCAACGCGAACAGCCCCGCCATCAGAATCCACCACCCGCCCGCGGCCATGCTCACCACACCGATCGTCATCCGGATCCGCTCGGCGCGATCAACGGGCTCGGGGAGTCCAAGTTCTTCCAACCCCTGCTCCGACGCAAACATCCCGGGAACGGCGACGCCGACGATCAATGCCGCCGCAACGAAGCCGATCAACGCGAGGACGATCGGCGGCAGGACCAGCCATGCCCTGGGACCGAGCGGCTCGCCCCGCTCGCGCAGCAAAGCGACGCAGGCGCGGCTCAGAACGAAGGCGAGAGGAAGGAGAAGAACGCCTCCGATCGGGAACGTGAACACCATCAGCGCGGTCACCGCGAACGACAGATACGCGAGCCGCCAGTCCTCGGGACCGGTCATCAACCGGCCCATCACGCGACGCCAGGCCGGCAGTTCCTCATCGGGAAGCCAGCGTTCCGGCGGTCCAAGCTGTTCGAGCACCGTATGAAGGGCGTCCGGACCGACCGGCCCCGGCACTCCCGCCAGCGCGAACTCGACGTGCTCGATCACGTTCTGCTCGACCTCGGTCGCCTCGATCGCGCGCGTCCCGCGCAACGCGCTCCGTGTCCGCTGCAGGTAATCGTCGAATCGCCGTCTCGCGTCGGGGGTCAGTTCGATCATCGCTTGGTCTCCTTCAGCTCGCCGATTGCTTCGTGCAGCCGCTGCCAGTGCTGGTTCATCCGCTTCAACTCTTCGCGGCCACCAGGGGTGAGCCGGTAGTACTTACGTGGCGGACCTTCCGAGGATTCTTCGATGTAGCTCTCCACGTAAGCCTCGTTCCGGAGGCGGCTGAGGATCGGGTAGACCGTTCCCTCGGTGATGACCAGGCTGTCGACGCCGCCGAGGCGGCGCACGATCTCGTAACCGTAGAGCGGGCCGGAGCCGAGAACATTGAGGATGGCCAGCTCGAGAAGTCCCTTGCGCAGTTGCGTCGTCCAGTTCACGTAAAAGCTCTCCGTCATCCCTGCAATGCAATATAGGGCGTCACCAGCTACCTGTCAATGCTATGTAGCCAGAAAAAGAAGAAGGCCCGCAACTGGCGGGCCTTCTTCGAGACGTTACGGTTGCGGTTTCGCCAGCGACCGGACACCGGTCCAGGCGTCGCCGGTGAACGTATCCACCGAGCTGGTGTAGGCCACCCACGGCGTCGGCTCCTCGCCGCTCTTCGCCCAGTCCGGATAGATCCTGATCTCGCGAGCCTGGTTGCCTTCGCCGGGGATGCGGATGCTGCGCATCGACTGGGGGGGCACTTCAACTGCGAGCGGCGCGAGGCTCGGGAACTCGACGAAGAAGGTCACGGTGCGCTCCTGGTCCATGTTGGTGATGCCGACGTTGGTGTAGATGTTCGCGTCATGGCTGATGCCGTGAAAGATGGCTTCACGCGCGTGATACTCGGTCGACGCGGTGGCCTGAATCTCCTGCCGCGAGCTACCGAGGCTGCCGAAGCGCCCGCGGTCGCCGACGACGTAGGCGATGGCCTCGATCCGGCCCTCCGGATCGGGCTCGAACAGCGGCAGCCCGCGCTCATTCTTCTGGCCCGTAGGTTTCGCTGCCCAGAGACGCATCGAACGGATGAACGTGCCGTGTGTGTTCGGGATGAAACCCTGCCTGTAGAAATGAGTGCCGCGTGCATCGAGGGCGGCCAGTCCGTCGTAGGGAAAGAACCCACCCGGTTGCTCGGGGCCGCCGATGTATTCGATGACCACCTGCTGGGGAACATCACGATGGTTCCGTAGAACCAGTTCCGTCCTGTAGGTGACATTCGGCAGGAAGACGTTCCCGACGATGGGAAGGGTGATGTCGTGTCCGATGTCGGCGGCGGCGGGCAGAGCGAGTGCGAGCAGCAGCGATACCACGGCAATTCGTTTCAATGGTTCTCCTCCTCGGATGGTGGTTGTTTGCGACCCGCGCAAAAAGAAAAAGGCCGGCGGTCAGCCGGCCTTTTCACTGCGTCGTTTCGCGAGGCGCATATGGTACTGAATCAGGGTCGGAATTTCGAGCCCGGCGGTACGCGAACGCCTGAGAAGGCGTCACCGGTGTAGCCGTCACTCGCTCGCCGGGAGCCCTCGACTTCCTGCCGCGAGCTGCCGTCGAAGCCGAACCGTCCCCGCAGCTTGACGATCGTCGCGCTGATCTCGAGGCGGCCGTGAGGATCCTCGGTCCGCGCAAAAAAAAAGGCAGGCGCGAGGCCTGCCTTTTGCCGAGACAACTGGGTTGCTTACTGCACCGAAACCGGCTTCTGGCAATGCTCCTTGAACGCGGTCGTCAGCTCGGCGGCGATGTCGTGCGCGGCACGGCCTTCGATGTTCCAGCGCTCGAACATCTTCACCACCTGGCCGTCCTTCAGCAGGGCGATCGAGGGCGAAGACGGCCTGAAGCCGACAAAGTACTCACGCGCGCGGGCAGTGGCGTCGCGGTCATTGCCCGCGAACACGGTGATCATTTTGTCGGGCAGACAGTCGCTCTCGAGCGCCATCGCCACCGCGGGGCGGGCCATGCCGGCCGCACATCCGCAAACTGAGTTGACGACGACCAGAACGGTCCCCTTCTTCTCACCGAGAACGGCGTCGACATCGGCCGCCGTCCGCGCTTCCTGAATGCCGAGCCGAGTCAGCTCCTGCCGCATCGGTCCGACGATCATTTCGTCATACATCTCAGAGTCCTCCGGCCGCGAATCATAGCAAGTCGCCGGATTGCCGCCCGAAAGGTCCGGCGACAACCCGGCTACTAATCACTAACGACTAACCACTAACGACTTCAGTGCGCGTGTTTCGTGTCATCCACGTTCAGCGACTTCAGCATCGAGTTCAGCACGGCGCTGTACTGCGACGCCTCCTGCTCCGGGGTCACGAACACCAGGTACATCACGTGACCGTCGGGCAGGGCCCGGGTGACGACCGAGACCCGCTCGTTGACGCGCGTGTTCGGGTTCGTCCCGCGAAGCGACGCCGCGTACGCGGTCTTGCCGTCGATGGCGAGCTTCGCCCCGGAGTTCTGAAGCACCCTCAGGTGAGGACTGGACTGCATGATCTGGCCGACCAGATCGTTCGTCGCATCCTCGAGGGTGATCGAGCCGCTGCGCGTGTCTCGCAGATACGTCCCGCTGCGGTTTCCAAACGGGTCGTAGTGGTTGATCATCGCGCCGTAAACCACCTCGGTCTTGTTTCCGACGTTGCCGATGCCCCCTTCCGGAGCGAAGGTCACGCCGAATCCGCTCTCACCGTACACCCTCCAGTTCGACGGGTAGCCGATCTCGTAGGCGCCCGACTGCGGCCTGAACTTCCGCCACGAGCTCGAAGGCGCTTCGACCCGGCCGATGCTGCTGCTGCTCGTCATCGGAGGATCATTGGTCCGCGTCCCCTGCGCGATGGCAGTGGACGACGAGCCCGCGCTGCCGAAGCCGCGCAGACGCGACTGCACGCGCGCGAGCTGCTGGGTATTCTGCGTCGGTGAGGCCGGCTCGCGCAGGAGCTGGCGCTCCTTCTCGATGCGCGCGATGCGGTCAGGCGGCGCAGGGTGATGTGAAAGCCAGGTGGTCTTCTTCGCCGTGTCGACCTTCGCCAGCGTGTTGAAGAAGCTGACCATGTCCGCAGGCGTGTAGCCGCTCGCGGCCAGAATCTGCGCGCCGCGCACATCCGCCTGCGTCTCGAGCTCGCGGCTGAACTTCAGGAACAGCGCGTTCAGTCCGACGCCGCCAACGGTGTTGAGAATCTGGGCGGTGCTCTGTCCGACCTTGCCGCCGAGGAGTCCGCCGAGAATCTGCAGGCCGGCGTTGGCGGCGTAGGCCTTCGAGGCCTGGTGCGTGCCGTGGCGAAGCGCGGAGTGCGCGATCTCGTGGGCGAGCACGCCCGCGATCTCACCCTCGTTCCGCGCGTTCTCGATGATGCCGCGGTTGAGATAGATGTAGCCGCCGGGCAACGCGAAGGCGTTGATGTCCGACTGGTTCACGACCTTGAAGCGATACTGAAATTTCGGGCCGCCCGCGTTGGCGGCGAGCTTCTGGCCGATGCTGTTGACGTACTGCTCGATGTCCCGGTCGTTGAGGATGGGAACCTGACGTTCGGCTTCCATCGCCGACTGCTGACCGATCTCGACATCCTGTTGCGGACTGAAAAGGTTCCAGCCCGGATTGATCTTCGTCTGCGCCTCGGCCACACCTGCCGCAAGGGTCAGGGCGACCATCAACGCGATCACCGGGCGCGCACGTAGCGCTGATCCGTTCATATTGCCTCCTTCAAATAACTACCCTCCAGAGTGCACGGGCGGTGCCGGAGAGCGGAACGCGGCCCTCGGCACCGGATGTAATTGGAATGGCAGGACTTAGCGGCGAACGGCGCGCTTCTTCATGAACATCGCCGTCAGCCGCTGGAGATCGAGGGAGTCAATCAGTCCATCGGCGGTGACATCGCAGCCCCACGAGCCGGCGTGTGCACCATCCTGCGCACGGATCATGGGCTGGGAAGGTGCCTCGGCCAGCTCGCGCATGAGCGGCAGGACGTCCCGGCCATCCGCGAATCCATCCCCGTTGCAGTCGCCGCGCTGCGGCACGACCAGGCGGTGGATGGTGGACGTCGCCGGGAAGGACGCCGTCGCGAAGTAGATCTCTCCGTCCGGCGCTTCGGTGACGTCGATGATGAAGTCGTCGAAGTCGCTCACGATCGCGATCGGATCGGCGACCGGTCGCGTGTCGAGGTCGGGAAAGTAGAAGAGCGACTTGGCCACGAACGTCGCCAGCAGATAGCCGTGCTGCACGAGCGAGCCCGCGCCGCTCATTCTGGCGAGACCGGTCGGAGCGACGGTGTGGGCGAAAACGTAATCGGGCTCGATCGCGCCGACCATCTGCGGCTCGTTGCCGAAGGTCTCCGGCCATCCGCAGTTCGCTCCCTGATCGATGACGTGAATCTCATCGCCGCCATCGGGACCGTTGTCCGCGACGACGATGCGATCGGACTCCGGATCCCAGGCGAGGTCGTACGGATTGCGAAGTCCCAGCGCGAACTGCGAAGTACGGCCGTCGGACTCGATGCGAAAGATCTTGCCGCCGTTCCAGTCCGGACGCTGCGCGGCAACGCGGCCGCCGTACTCGCCGATGCCGACGAAGATCGAGCCGTCCGGCGCGACGATGGGATTGCCGCCGTGATGTTCGGAGGAGACGCCGTTCAGCCGATTGACGACGTCGCAGGGGAAGACCTGCAGGACGGTCTCGACACCGGTGACGAGATCTACGCGCGAGATCACGTCATCGAGAACTCGGCTCTTGTCCCACGTCGTGTAATGAACGACCGCCGTGCGATCGTCGATGAGGGCCATGCCCAGGAGGCCGGCGTTGCCGCCGGACTTGGTCGGCAGCGCGGCGATCTGCACGCTTCCGCCGTCCTCGAGCCGGTGGATCCAGCCGTCGGTGGTCGTGAAGTAGATGGTGTTCTTCGAGTCGACGACGATCGAGCTGACGAAGCCCGGGGCCGTGCCGAGGGTCTCAGCGCGGAAACCGGGCAGCATCTGGCCGCTTGCGAAAGGGGCCGTGAGAAGGAGGAGTACGAGAACCGGGCTGAGGCGCTTCATCCGTTGGCCGCACTTTAAGAAAGATTCACGCCAGCCGGCACGAAACCTCTCGCAATCCTCTGCATCGAAACCATCATGCGTTTCCTCACCCTCACCTTTCTGCTCCTCACCGTGCCCGTCTTCGCCATCGATCCGGTCTTCGAAACGGACGGCGTGGCCATCGGCGGCTACGACGCCGTCGCGTATTTCACCGACGCGAAGGCGGTCGAGGGCACGAAACAGCACTCGTTCGACTGGTACGGCACGACCTGGCAGTTCGTCTCGGAAGCCAATCGTGCCGCCTTCGCCAAAGATCCGAAAAAGTACGCGCCGCAGTACGGCGGCTACTGCGCGTTCGGCGTGAGCCGCGGTTACGCGGTGAGAGTCGACCCGACGGCCTGGAAGGTGGTCGACGGAAAGCTCTACCTCAATTACAACCACGACGTGCAGGCCGAATGGGCGAAGGACATCGCCGGCCATATCCAGAAGGCCGACGCGAACTGGCCGAAGGTCCTCGAAGCGAAGTAGGGCTCGTGCTGCGGCGCAGGCGATAATGGCCGCGATCCCCATGGTCAGTCTCGACAGCGACGCGGCACTCGTGGCCGGTCTGCAAGCCGGCGACGCGCAGGCGTTCGAGAAACTGATCGGCCTCCACGGCCCCCCGCTCCTCCGCCTGGCCCGCCGCATCCTCGGCAACGAAGAAGACGCCCGCGACGCATTCCAGGACGCCATGCTCGCCGTGCATCGATCGATCGGGTCGTTCGAAGGACAGGCCATGCTCTCCACGTGGCTGCACCGGATCGTGGTCAACGCCTGTCTGATGCGGTTGCGCGCGAAACGGCGGCGCCCCGAGGAAAGCGACATCGAGACGCTGCTGCCGACGTTCATCGAGGATGGACATCAGACCGAGCCGAACACCGCCTGGACCGAGCCGGCCGACGCGATCATCGAGCGCGAGGAGACCCGGGCCATGGTCCGCGACTGCATCGCCCGGCTTCCCGACGCTTACCGTATCGTTTTGCACTTGCGCGACATCGAAGAGAAGAGCACCGAGGAGACCGCGGGGATTCTGGGGATCACCAGGAACGCGGTGAAGATCCGGTTGCACCGCGCGCGGCAGGCGCTGCGCACGCTGCTGGACAGGCACATGAGATGAGCTACATCACCTGCAAAGAGCTGATCGACTTCCTCGACGACTACGTCGCGGACGACCTGCCGCCCTCGCGGCGTCACGAGTTCGAGCGCCATCTCAAAGTCTGCCCCTCGTGCGTCGCGTACGTGAAGAGCTACCGCGACACCATCCAGATGGCGCGGCACGCATACGCCGATCCGGCGGAGATTCCGCCGGAGCTCCTCACCACGTTACTGCGTCTGATCACGTAACTGCTCCATGTGAACCCGCTTCACGGCGATGCCGGCCAGCGAAGGGTCGGTATAGCCGCCGCTGGTCAGGCCAAGGGCCGCGCGGGCTGCGTCGAGCTGGGAACGCAGCTCGGTGAAGTG
This sequence comes from uncultured Acidobacteriota bacterium, assembly GCA_963822445.1. Classification (GTDB taxonomy): domain Bacteria; phylum Acidobacteriota; class Thermoanaerobaculia; order Gp7-AA8; family Gp7-AA8; genus QHVT01. Next base: position 408,873 of record CAWGHO010000002.1, read on the forward strand.
CACGGCCTTGATGATCACGCCGGCGAGCGCCGGATCGTCGTAAGCCGCCGGCGGAAGGCCGGCCAGATGGCGAACCGCATTCACCGCACCGCGCAGCTCCGCGAGATGCAGCGCTTTGACGTGTACCACGCCGATCGGCGCATCGGCGAAGAAGACAGTGGTCGCGAGATCGGATCCGCTGTTGCCGGAGACCCCAAGGTCGTTCACTGCGCGCACGCGGTACACGTAGGAGGTGTCCGGGGCGACGGTGGTGTCCGAATACGAATTCGTCGGAGACGTACCGATCTGAATGAACCCGGTACCCGGCGACCGCCGATCGATCTGATACGACGACGCGCCGGAGGCCGCGGTCCAGGTCAGATCGATGCGCGTCGTGGTGACCGCACCGGCGCTCAGCCCGGTCGGGATGCCCGGAGGCGCGGCCTGATAGGTGTACCCGTTGATGATCGAGTCCGTGCCACCCGCGGTCTGCACGATCACCGTCACCGCTCCCGCCGCGTGCGCCGGCGTGAGCACGTCAATGGAAGTCGGCGTGTTGCCGGTGATGGTCGCCGGAACGCCTCCGAAGGTGACCGAGACCGCGCCGGCGAGATACGTTCCGCTGATGGTCACGCTCTGGCCGCCGGCCTGCGGTCCTGCATTCGGCAGGATCGTCGTCGCCGAAGCGCACTCGGACGTGTTGTAAACCACCGAAACCTGCGCCGTTTCGGCCACCACCAGATCCTGCGCGCCGTCTTCGTCGAAGTCCGCAGCGGCAACTCCGAACGAAGTGTTGCTGAACCCGAAACTGGTGAGATATTCGCCGTCGAACGTTCCGTCGCCGTTGCCCGGAAGAAAGAACAGGTTCGGGTAGAAGGTCAGGTTGTGATCCTCGGCGACCGCGAGATCGAGGAACCCGTCGCCGTTCAGATCCGCCGCGACGAGGTCGTTCAGTTCGTCGTACTCATCGAAGCCGACTTCGTAGTTGACGGCCGCGGCGAACGTTCCGCTGCCGCTGCCGATGAAGATCGACACGTTGTACGAGTAGCGGTTGCTGACGGCCAGGTCGAGGTCTCCGTCATCATCGAAGTCGGCGGCGGTGACTCTCGCCGGAGTGTCGCCCGCGGTGTAGGGCACGTGCGCGCCGAACGCACCATTGCCGGGGTTGATCAGCACGGCCAGACCGCTCTCCGTGGCCGCGGCGATGTCGGAGATCTGGTCACCGTTGAAGTCGCCGGCAGCGAGGCCTTGCACGTAACCGCCTACGCCGAAGTTGACGACGGCGTCGAAGGTGCCGTCGCCGTTGCCGGTCAGAACACCGACGCTGCTGGCGAAGTAGTTCGCGACCACGAGGTCCTGTAGGCCGTCGTCATTGAAATCGCCGGCCGCCAGGTCGCGAACGTCGCTCAGCGTGGTGAAGCTGGTCGCGCTGCCGAACGTCCCGTCACCGACGCCGAGGAAGATCCGCACGCTGCTGTAGCTCGCGGCGGCGAGATCGAGGATCTGATCGTTGTTGAAGTACCCCGCGACCACGTCGCTGATGAACGTGCCGCTGTCGTACGTGACGATGGGCTCGAATGCACCGTCGCCGCGGCCCAGGAGCACCTGCAGGTCGCCCGCAGCGACGGCGATGTCCTGATGCCCGTCGTTGTCGAAGTCGTTCGTGGTCACGTCGTTCACGGGCGACCCGACGGCGTAGTGCGCTGCGAGGAGACCATCGCCCAGGCCGTAGAGCATGGTCACCTCGTAGAGAGTCGCACCGGTCACCGCGACGTCGACGAATCCGTTTTCATCGACGTCGGCGATGGCGATCCCGCTGGGGTTCTGGCCGGCGCCGTAGGTGGTCGTATCGGTGAAGGTGCCGTCGCTCTCGCCAAGAAGGACGCTGATCGTGTTGTCGGCGCGATTGGCGGCGAGGAGGTCCAGCCGTCCATCGCCGTTGATGTCGCCCGCCGTGAGGAAACCAGGATTGTCGCCGACGGGATACGTGACGGCGGGGTCGAAGGTGCCGTCGCCGTTGCTGATGCGGATGGCGACGCTGTCGGATCCACTGACGGTTGCGGCGATGTCGAAATCGCCGTCGCCGTTGAAGTCGCCCGTGGCCACGCCGGCCGCGTTCCCGCCCGTGGTCACCGCGACCGCGGCGGCGAGCGTCCCACTGCCGTTGTTCAACAGCACCGAGACTGCATCGCTGACCGAGCTGCCGACCACGACGTCACGATCGCCGTCGCCGTCGACGTCGCCGATGGCCACGGAGCCGGGAGTGGGGCCGACGGCGTAACTCACGCCCGCCGCGAATACGCCGCTGCCGTTGTTGATGAGGATGGAGACGGTACTGGTGTTCTCGTTCGCCACGGCGAGATCGGCCCTGCCGTCGCCGGTGAGGTCCCCCGCGGCGAGCGCGCGAGGTGAGTCGGACGTGATGGAGACCGGCGTACCTAGGGTGCCGAAGCCGTTGTTCAGCTTGACCGTGACGGCGTCCTGGATGAGCGCGCCGCCGGCGAGGTCCACGACGCCGTCTCCGTTGAAGTCGGCCAGGACGACGGAGGTAGGCTGGGTGCCGATGTAGTGATCGGAGGGCGGCGCGAGAAAGAGGCCGCCGCCGGTGTTGCGGAGAATGGTGATCTCGCTCGAGTTCGCGACCGCCAGATCGGGCCTGCCGTCGTCGTTCACGTCGCCCGCGGAGACGGCCACGGGATTGCTACCCGCGTCGAACTTCTTCGCCGCGATGAAGTCCGTGCAGAACTGCGCGGCGGCGCCCCTCGCGAACAGGATGAACATCGTCAACGCGAGGTAACGGCAATCGAGTTTTCCGAAACGCATTCGGCCTCCAGGTACGGGGTCCCGTTTGTATGGATTTGTCGGTCGGACCGCCGGGCAGATTAGCGGGTTCGGAGGAGGTAGGCAACGGCCGAGCGGAACCGGAATAGGAAGGGATGGAGGCAGGTTCTTGAGTGTCCTTGACGGGGAGAGGAGCGGTGGAGATAATCCCGCCTCTTCGCAGTCAACCAACCTTGTCGCGGGGTGGAGCAGTCTGGTAGCTCGTTGGGCTCATAACCCAAAGGTCGCAGGTTCAAATCCTGTCCCCGCAACCAATGCTAAATACCTGAATGGCCGGCACTTACGCCGGCCACTTGCGTTTTCACAAGAAACCCTGATTAAGGGATTCTTGTGACCTGAGTTTACGCAACCGCTCTCCGCTCCGAATCAGGGCTTCGAAAGTCAGTGATTTACGACACCCCGATCGACGGTCAGCCGCGCTGCTTGTGGCTAAACCCAAAGGTCGGTATTCACCTCACCCGCGATGCGCCTTCAAACTCGAATTGACCCAAGGGTTGAGGATTCAACTACTCCTCTCACCTCGGCAGTCAACGCCTGGCACGGGTCGCTCACCGTCCTTCCGGCAGTCGGCTGGAACGGCAGCGTCGCTTGAATCGGTCGATTTCTCGCTCCGAGGCTCGCTTGATGTCCTACGACTGTGGCTCACGACGACCGGACGGACCCCTCGCGAAGATGCGCGGGTCCTTGGTCGGGTTATAGGCGCCGTCGGGGGGCTTGACGCTCTCACAGTGCTTCCGGATGGCGGAGGTCACCGAGTCGTCGCTTTCCGTGATCGCCGGATCGTCGATGTCAATGTGGCCCATTTTGCAAGCCTGAACGACATCGAGGGCCAGGAATGAAGCGTGGAACTCCGACCATACGTCGGTGTAGACGTCGTGATTCTCGAAATTGTTTTCGATCCAAGCAATGAGATCGTCGACGGCAGCGACGAGCTCCGGCGGCACGTTATCGGTACCGCCCCAAACGTCGTCCATCCACGGCCACATGAAAAGCGACAGCGCCGCGAATGCCGCGCTCACGGAGGTCGGCCCGTCATCCGTGAAACGGGGAGGCGTTGTCAGGCTTGCCACGTGCTGGCACAAGCTGTTGATCGCCTTGTTCACATACTCCCGCCGCACGGAGCCTTCGAGGATCCGGCCATCCACCAGCGTCGCGAATGCGTGCACCGATGAAAGAAAGATTGGGCCGAGCTCGTCCGGCGTTTTCCCATTGGGCTTGATCCCGTCCGCGCCGGCGACGAGCTGCCGCCCCAATCGGTCCATCACGAGGTCCTCCGCGCGCGAGTCCGGGTCGAGGTCGCGCAGGACGCGGTGTAAAACGCACAGGCCGCCGAAGGGCCAGTCATCCTCGCTGAACCTCAATTCTTCCTCTGGCTTCGCCGTCAACTCGGCAATCCACTGTCGGATCGCCTCTTCCTGTCCCGATTTCACGACAGCGAGCGCCGACGACTCAGAGCTTTCCTCGGACTCGACGCACGCTAGATAGGCAAAACAAGCGTGCCGCCAGCGCTCAAGGATCCTTTTCGGCCGTGTCGACGACAGCGGCCCGACGATTCGCCTGAGCGGACCGATTCGGTCGGCCCAGTGTTCAGCGAGCTCACGTTCGAGCTCACCAACATCCCGGAGGTGCGGACGCAGCCCCCGCAACGCGTAATACGTGTTGGCGACGCCGCCCTCACCCCACTTACGATCGCGACCCGACGATTCGAATCCTTCGCGCTCGATCAGTGGCCGGCACGTCGCGTGGTAGGTGGCTCCCCATGGGCCTGCCGGGAATCGTTCATCGTAAACGAATTGGACGTTGCGACGGATTAGCCTGCTCCACAGGTCTCTGTTCCCCTCGATCCTTGCTGCCAGCACCTTTTCGAACCTCGTAAACTCGCGATCACGCCATGAACGTGGATCGTTGAGAAAGTCACATAGGTGCCTGACACTCTCCTCTGAATGAAGTCGCGGATGAATCGAAACTCTGTAGGACTCAGGGACGTCGCACTTTTCCTCCATCAACGAGACGTCGTTCCGCCAGCTTTCAGCGACCGACCAGTCATCATCGATAAGCTTCAAGAACGCGCGCTCGTTGCGCCGTCGAATACCCCGAACCAGAAGTTGGTCCTTACCCGACAGCGAGGATATGTGATAGCCGACGCTTGCCGATTTCCGGCTGAGCAGGCGTCGGAGACGGAGCGCCACGCGACGATCTTTGGTTGAGATCTGGAAGAGGCCACTGCGATACCCGTCACCGTGTCGGAGCACAGTCCAGGGGCCCTTGGCCAAACCGCGAAGGAACGCGTCTTGCGCTGAGCGCGGCTCGCCCAATACCGAGTACGCGCTTCTCGCGAGCGATGCCATCGACTCGATACTCCCGGTCCCGCGCGCGCCTTGACCAAGAGAATACGCCACCGCCTTGTCCTCGAGCTCCCACTTTTCAACGTCGGCACGCAACGCGATCAGGAGCCCGAGTGTCGGCAAGGCACACAGAAACTTATGTGCACTAGCGGCATAAAGATGCGGGCCCTCGGCGCCGTGAAGTTGAAAACATTTACGAAGATCGATGTTACCGACCGCCTGAGCGCCGTCGATCACGACGATCGGCGGATCGGCACCTTCCCCGGCGATTGCGCTCAGCACATCCCACGGAAAAACGAAGCCCGTGTATCGATCGACATGACTGATGTAGATGACGTCCGGCCTCACGACCCGTACAGCCCGAGCAAACAGATCGGGGACTTGGCTGCTCTCGCTGTAAAGCAGGGCCTTCAGTTGTGCCACGAAAACCGGTCCATCCCAGATTTCGTCGATCGCCGTTATGATTCCGGGATACTCGAAATCCGTAGTCAGCAGGGTCGGGTGCGTGGTGTTGGTACAATTCCGCGCACGATCCAGGGCAACGACTAGTGCACGCTGAATGGAGCGCGTCGTGCCCGAATGAATGGCGAGACCCAGCGGCTCGAAGGCGTCTTCCGACTGACGCCCTTCGGCGACATTCTTGAGCTCAGGCTGTGCTACGCGGCCCGGCAACAGTTTGCTTGCCAGCGCCACCAATACGGCGGCCTTCGCTTCCTCCCATGCACCCAGCCGCGCGAAATGACCCTCGATTTCACTGTCGTAAACACAATAGGGTACATTGGTGACGCTGGCAAAATCGAAGAAGCGTCGCCAGTCGTTGGGCTTGTGCTGTGGCGGTCTTTCGGGTAACTGCAGTAGCTCGATGCGCACTACTTCTCCTTGCCCGGCAACGGTGCGAGGTTATAAGGGATTGCCGAATTGTCAGTGCCGTGAAAATTGACCGGCAGGGTGCCCAGCGAAGACAGGTTCTTGACCTTCGTCGCCAATTGTCGAGGCGCCAGGTCGGCGTACGTCTCTAGAAATGAGACCGTTTCACTGGCGATCTTGTTGGGCTCCACGCTGCTTTGAATGGCAAAGGTCGTTTCGGCCTCGCGCTTGGCAGTCGCACTCCTGAGATCGGTCAGCGGCGTACATCCGTCGGAGAACAAAACGAGGCTTGCTTCGTCCAGCGGCCGGCTGATCCGATCCAGCTGTTTCACGGTGGCGGAGTATCCGGCGACGAAAAGAACCGCATCCGCATTGTCCAGAGGAACGGTGTCCTGCCAGAGCGGAACCGGGATGTTGAGCGACTGCGCCAGGAACGTTCTCAGTTCGTCAGCGTGATAGGAATGCTCGTCGCTTCCAACCTTCTCGGACGTCCAGAAGAACAGCGTGCGAAGTTTCGCCAGCCGCATCTTCATCACCACAAGTTCTGCCTGCTGGCGATTGTTGGGACACAGGCGAAAGATGTTGTCGTCGCCCAAAGCGCTGACATCCGGCGACAACAGCTTGTCGTTGCTCGCAACAATCACGAAGATCGGCCTCGTCGAGAGAGGACCCAGGATCTCGAGCGTCCGGCGCGCATGCGGAGAGTCACACACTAGAACGAGAGACGTAACGTTCTGCCTGTTCAGATAAGAAAACAGCTCGCGGCGGAAGTGGTCTTTGTCGCTGGACTCCGAGCCTGGAGCTGCCAGCGGGATCGGTAGGAACGTCGGGAGACCCTCCGTCTCGGAGAAGTACTTACGCGCTGAGGCCCAGGGGCTGGCGGGAGCTGCTTCGGGATCGAAGAATCTGCGCGCAATGTCCGCCCAACACTTGCGCGAGTAGGTTCCTGGCGGATCCCAGTTGCCGATCACGATCGTGCGGGCCGCTTGCTCGGTCATCGGCGTCGTCCGTCGGGGGATGACGTTCGCCGGCCTACCGGACGAGGCATCGTCTCGAATCCACATGGCGAGATACGCACAACTTCCTCCCTCGACTCGAACTGAATTGCTGTGAGCTGCCTTCTCGTGTGGAACGGTGGGCGGACCTAGCCCACGTCTAGGAGTGACGGCGCGGACTCTTTCCCTACCCCGCCACGCCGCCACTCCAAACTCGCCGCCGACGCTGCTCTTGTACGCGAGCACACCACTTCGGATCTTCTCGACGACGAGTTTCTTCTGACTGGCATTGCGCTCGTGATCGAGTGTGAGGGTGTGACCACGCGAAACCCGCGAGTTGCGGCGACCGCGTTCCGCAGGCGTTGCCCACCCTGCCCCTCCGTTCGCCGCAGCGTGTCCGCGACGAGATGCGTGGATCGTACGAGCGCGGCGAATGCATCCGGGGTGGCACCGTAAAGGCGCGTGTACTCGTTGACGAATTTCGCCACGCCTGGAGCTGAATCGATGAGCTTCGGCGATTCCCATCCGTCGCCACCGAGGAGCGGCACGGTCAGCCCGAGGTCTTTCGCCTGAACGGCGATCTGACCGACGTCTGTGTAGTAGCCCGGGACGAACACTGCCTCGGGCGTTGCTCGGCGGATCGCCGTCAGCTGGGCGCGGAATTCGGAGTCCCCGTTCGCATGGCTCGATCGCGTGGCGATTTGCCCTCCGTGCTGCGTGAACCGTTGCTCGAACTCCTTGGCAAGACCGCGTGAGCAGTCGCTTTTCACGTCGGTCAGCAACGCCACTCGCCGCAGACCGAGCGTACGCGCTGCGCAGTGGGCGAGCGCGCGGCCCTGATCATCATCCGTGAAGCACACCCGGAAGATGTAATCGCCCTTCTTAGTCACCTCCGGGTTCGTCGATGCGGGCGTGATCATCGGTACGCGATTACTCTGGCAGATCGGTGCGGGGGCGAGCGGCGCGGACGACGAGGCTTCGCCGATCACCGCCACGACGTTGTCGCGTGAAATGAGCTTCGTCACGGCGTTTGCGGTGTCGTCGTGCTTCGACTGGTCGTCTCGGGTAATGACGCGCAGCCGTGCGCCGGCGACGCCGCCCCTTCGATTGATCTCATTGACCACCATCACGATGGCATTGTGAGACGACTGTTCGAACGTCGCCTGGGGCCGGTGAGCGAGCCGATTCGCCGATCAGAATCTCGCGCCGCGCCGCATTCTGCGCGCTGTCGGAGCCACGCGCAGAAGTTGCCGTAGCGCCCGGCCAGAGCCAGCAACACAATCGACGAGATGATGAACTGCACGACGAAAGGAACACGATTGGATTTGTTTCGCATTTTCTATCTCCGTCTTCGCGTCTACCCGCCTGTCGAGGACGGTATTTGCCCGCTGATACGGAGCAACTGATTTTCCGGAGGTTGAGCATTCGGACGTATGCGACGATATTGATCTGTAGTCCTGCTGATTCACATGCAGACGAACCTCACAGTTTTGTCGTCACGGGCGTCCGCGGGCGATGAAAACGCGTCCTGCACCGACCTCGGCACGCGGCTCGTGGCGGAAATCGGCGACATTAACCTGCAGCTGGTGACGTAGTACTGCACCGCATCGGGGAAGGTGCGTCACCGGGGCAGGCCGTCGAACAGGCAGCTCGCTTCACCGTGCTTCATCTTGTCGACAAAGTGGACCGTTTGGTGCTCGTCCGCAAGGCGATCGAGCGCGGCGTTCGCGTCGCCGCGCGGTCGGGAGATATCGAAGAGATCATCGCCGTCGGGTTCAAAAGACCGATGCCATCGACCGCAACATCGAAGCCGCTGAGGAACCTATCAGAAGAATCGCGCGGTTCATGGGCGACCTCTCGGTGATGCCTCAATGCCGACCTGAGTTCCCGCCGAACCGGTGCAAGGCGCCGAACTGCTGTTCACGTTCCGCCCGAAACTGCGGATTCTCCGGGATCGAAACATCGCCGCCTACGACGCCACACACGACCCCGATCTTCCTCTCCTGAACGTGCTGACCGCGAACTCGGATGCGCCGATCACCGTGGTAAGAACTGGCCGGCGGGTTTGAAGCGGTAACCCCTATTCACTTTTGTTCGCAGGATCCCAGTTCTTCGGCTCCCATAGCTCGACCTTATTGCCTTCGGGATCCATCACCCAGGCGAACTTGCCGTTCTCGTGTTTCTCCGGCCCCTGGTGGATCTCGACGCCGCCGGCGCGCAGCTGCGCGAGCAGCGCGTCCATGTCGTCCACGCGGTAATTGATCATGAACGAGGAGTTGCTCGGCGCGAACCATTGACTGTCGCTCTTGGCGAGGCTCCACACCGTCAGGCCCTTGTCCTCGGCCGTGTCGTCGGGCCACTTCAGGATCGCGCCGCCCCACTCCTCGAGTGAGAGGCCGAGGTGCTTCTGGTACCAGTCCGCGAGGGACTTGGGATCGTTTGCCTTGAAGAAAATGCCGCCGATGCCGGTGATGCGCGCCATTCACGCTCCTTGAAGCAACAGGATTCTGCGCGGCGACTATATCGGCGTTTGTCGTCAGTTGATGAAGTGATTGAGCTTGGTCTGTCACGGCAGGCGTGATCGGGAAACTCATCGCCTCCGTTTCCCCAGGAGCCAGAGCTCAGGCCGCCCATTGAGAACCTTCCCGGCGAAATCCAGCTGGAACGTCTCTCCGCCTGTCGTGGACACGACGATGTCCCTTTTCGTGTCGTTATCGAAATCGATGACCTCGAGGCGCCGGATTCGGGCCGACCTCGGGACGACCACACCTGCCCACACACGCTCGAGCTTCGAGTCCAGCAAAGCGACGGTGGCATGAGGGCGATCGGTGCCGAAGGTCGCACCGGGCTTGTCGTCGATACCGGCAACGATGATTTTGCGGGTGTGCCGCGAGGTTGGTCGGTCGATGACCATGGACTGCAAGTGGCCCACGTGGTCATACGAAAGAAGGCGTTGACCGTCGGCGGCGTAGAGGGAGACGCGGGAGGCCGAGCTTCCATCACTCCACAAGGCGACGATCTCGAGGCCCTGGTCCTGACGCGACAGATCCTGAACGAGGAACTGCCGCAAGGTCGTGTCCTGCTGCGCGGACCAGCGCCGCAGACCTACCCGGTCGAACACGGTGATCGTGTTCGCGCCGACGACGACTTCCTGACTGCCATCCGCATCGAGATCCGCAACCTCCGCGCGTGTCACGAGGCCATCGACGCTGTGTTGCCAGAGCCGTTTACCGTTCGCCGAGAATGCCGCGACGGTCGAGCCATCGGTCACGGCGCGTGCGACATTGCCGGGCGGAGGCGGGGGAGGAGGACCATGGCAGATCGATAGCGGCATGTTCTGAGAGTCGCCGTCGATGCTGACCTGGGTAGCGGCGCGAATCGATGGATTGCGATTCGCGAGAATCCACCTCCGGACATAGCGTTCCACGTAGGGTTTCAGCGTTCCGATCGTAACGGCGCCGCGCGTCAACGAGGCCTTACAGCTCATCCCGTTGATCACGGCTTTCGTGAACACCCCATTGCCATCACCTTCGTATGCATATCCGCCTGCCGTGGCAGCCGAGAACACGATCTGTCCATGCACGCGTCCCATCCTGCCGATCATCGGCGCCCTGCCGGCGAGTGAGCCGCGCACATCAGGGATGCGGTTGCGACAGGTGTCGACGAGAAACAGCGATCGTTCCGCGTCCGATTTGCCGGCAATGTCCAACAGCCGCGGCATCTGCAAGGCCGTTTCCGGATATCGAAAAAGAGAGCTCGAACCGAGAATGTATTGAACCCCGTCCTTCGTGAAGCCGTGTGTGGCGATCGACACGATGAGAATTCCGCCGGGGCCGGCGACGGCCGACTGTTTTTGCAGCAGGTCCAGAATGTCACTCGGCCCCGCCGGCTCGATTCTCGCCCCCGCTCGGACGAGCTCGTCGAGACGTCTTTTCGATGCTTCCTTTCTGGGCCGCCCCGACAGGGAGAGCACCACGCGATCCGGCGGCACGAGCAGTACTCGTGGATCGAGCGAGAACATATAAGCGAGATCCACCGCGTCGTCCGCCGCATATCGGACTTCGAGTGCCGGATCATTCGTGAATTTCGGCACGCCGATGAACAGCGCGGCGGATTGAGCCGGATTGAATTTCGCCGGCTCGACCGGCGCCGCCTCGGGCACGAGTCGAACGCCGCGAAACAATCTCATTGCCACAGGCGAGACTGCCGCGGTCGTGACCAGGAGTGCTCCCAGTGCGACAACGAGCGGCTTCCAAAGCTTCATGCGATCCCATTCCCGTCGGAATCCAGCGGATGGATGCGCGCACTGCGGATCTTCGTTCCGGATTGAAAGAACCCTCCACACCGCTCGATCACGCCGCAGCCGTTGCACTCCGGGAGATACACATTTTTCCAATCGGAGATCGATTTGCGCGCCAGCGGCCAGAGCCGACGATCGAGAACGCAGAGCTGGTGGTTGTAAATCGACACGTTCATCCCTGCATCACGGAAGACATCACTGGCCGCGAGGAGCTCGCGCTGATAGTCGGCCGGATCGATCCAAAGCTCATCGAGATTTCGATGTACCAGGCCGAACATCTCCAGCCCCATGAGGGCGACGTGACATGCGAAGGGGAAATTGCGCGCGATGAACGCGGCCAGTTGGGGCAAGCGCGGAATGGAACGCGCGTGCAGGACGATCCGAATCTCGACGCGGACGCGGTGACGATCGAGGTTCTGCAATCCGATCACGGTCTGCTCGAATGCACCGGGCGCTTGCACGATGTGATCGTGAAGAGAATCAACGTCCGCATAAAGAGGAATGCCGAGAACGAGATCCGGGTGATCGATTCGTCCGAGCTTTTCGGCGAAATGCCGATAGAAGAACAGGCGGCCGTTCGTCAGCACGTGAAGAGCGGTCGAGGGCAGGCGCTCTTTGCAGCGCGCGACGAGCTCGAGGAAGCCATCCCGAAAAAGCGTTGGCTCTCCCCCCGTGATCCCGAGCTCTTCCGTCGTCGGATCGATCAGGTCGATGAGGCGCAGGTGTTCCGCCAGACGATCGGAGTCGTCGATCGCTTTCGGGGGCTGTGAGCACATCAGGCAGAGGCTGTTGCACTGTTCGGTGACGAGAATGAAATTGTGCGGGGATCCGCGGCGATAGAGCGTCCGCACGAAGCCGTTCGGATCGACGGCCACGACGTCGCCGTCATCGAGATAGTCGAGCTGATGGAGACCGCTCGCCGTCGGAATTGCGGAAACGGAGGGTGCTTCTCCGAGCGCGAGAACGCCGAGGTAGCCATCGGGGTGACAAGGCAAAGCGCCGCCGCTGGCGAGCAGCCACGCATCGCCGCGGCCGGACGGCAGCGGCGAGCGTGCGACGCGCCCGATCAAAGTTCGATCGACATTCGTCACCCGGGCGTTCGCATGCAGCCTCATGCGACCTGCTCCCGCTGTAATGGCTCTTCGCGGATCCACGACCACAACACGCGTCGGGTGACCTCATCACGCTCGAGGAGCGAGATCAGGTGTTTGATGATGGAGAAGTTCTTTTCGTGGAAATCGCTGGTGGGAATGACCGGCACGAGGTCGCCGGTGGTCGCATAGTGATGCACCGGATCGGCGCCGCACCAAGGCAGAAACGCACAATCGGAGCAGCCGGGAAACGATTCGGCAACCGACGCGGCAATGATCCTGCGGAGGGTCTCGCCTCCGAAGATCGCCTCGTACGAATCGCGATGGACGTTGCCGAGGCGGAAGCGCGTGTCGCCCATTGCTGCCAGCATGCGCGACTCGTCCGTGGGGTAGACGTCGCCATCATGGTTGTAGACGACGGCACCGATTCCGGCACCGGCGGGACTCTGCAGGTCGACGTAGCCGGTGGCGAACGGCGTCAGGATTCGCGTCAGGAGAAGCTGCGCATAGCTCTCGATCAGAAACGTGCCGTCGGCATTGAGTCGAATGATGTAGTCGAGCGCGCGGACATAAAACTCGAGGAACTCACGCATCGAGTAACCGGTCGTGCGCACGCTACGCAATGCGAAGCCGTAAGGGCTCAAAGGGCGCAGGAAAATCGACGAAAATCCGAGGCGGACGTATTCGTCGACGATTGCTTCCGGCGACTGGAGGGATGCACTGGTGGTCGTCATGAGCGCGGCAACGCGATCGTGACCGAGCACTTCCCGAGCGCGCCGGATTCCGTCGATCGTTCGCGCGTGGCTGTCGTTGCCGGGCCGGGGACGATTGGCATCATGCAGGGCCTGCGGTCCGTCGAGAGACGTCGACAGGAAGACGCCGTGCTCGCGGAAGAAATCCAGCATCTCTCCGTCGAGCAAGGCCAGGTTCGTCGTCACGACGAAATCGACGTCGCGGCCGGCCGCGTCCGCGCGCCTCCGGCCTTCCACCACGATCTGCCGGACGCGATCGAAGTGCAGCAGCGGCTCACCACCCTGCAGCTCGATCTTGAGCCGCGGCGCCGGCGAGCGAAACGCAAGGTCGAGCCCGCGCTCCGCGGTTTCCTCGCTCATGTCGTAGCGCTTTTTGTCGACGCTCACCCGCGAGACCTGACAGTAGTGACACGAATGCTCGCAACGCAGCGACACGACGAAGATGTGCAGGCTCGTGAACCCGTCGAGGAATGCCTTCTTCGTCCGATACTTCGCCGCCAGCAGCTCGAATGGCGCAAGACTGTTGCTGTCGAAGAGGAAGTGCTTGGCCTTCAGATCGAGATAGGCGTCCGAGTCCGGCGACAGGTCACGCTGGACGAACCGCGCGAGATCGTCCTTCGCCAGAAAGTGAAACTCCCCTGTTTCATTGACGACCAACGTCCTTGTTTGATCGAAGCGCAGGAATCGGAAAGGCAAGAGACGATACGCGCTCATCCAACGATTCCTCGGACATCGACGTACTGGTCGCTCTCGATGTCGCTCCGATCGAGTAAATCTGCCTCGCAGAACGCCTGTGCCACGAGCAGTTCGCGAATGACTCGGGTCTCGTCCGCAACGATCGCGCGCAGGCGAAAATCCAGAAGCGCATTCGAAAACTGTCCGGCCAGATCGCGCAGGGAATCGCGCTCGTCGCGGGCCGCAAACTCGATCGCCAAACGACCCTCGCCGGCATGGCGAGGCTGCACGTGGCAGCGTGCCGTGAATGCATGACAGGCCCGCAACACCAGCTCGAGCGGATAGATCGCCAGATCGACGGTGATGGTCACGGCTGACGCTCCACGGTCACGTGGTCGAACGCCGCGGCCTCGGTGGCCGGCGCGGGGGTCACGGTGCCGGCGCTCAACGCGATGCGCATTTCCGTCAACGGGATGCCTGCTGTTTCGACGTACTGCGGAAACCAATTCCTCCCGTCGGTGCTCGTTTCCCACACCGCTACCGGGGCGGCCGCAGCAACCTTGCTCGTGCGCAGGCGAAGAAACCGATGTGCCGTCGCGCTATAGGCGAGCTTCTTCGAGGCCACGCGACCCTTCGTGTGGCTTTCGATGGAGAGATGACCGCTCTCGACTCGGAAGCCGATCCAGTTCCCGGAATCGATCGCCGCCGCGAAGATTGTCACCGCCCCTCGTGCCGGACGCCGGAGCTCCACAGCAACACTGGACGTTTTCAAATCGAACGATTGCGTCGAGACATACCCGCTGAAATGCGAGCCTCGCTGCAGCACCGGCGGCGCAACTCTCAATACACTCCCCATCTGCTCTGTCGTCACGTTCGGATCGAACGTCTCGAGAGGCGTTGCGAGGACGCCGATGGTCCACCGCTCCGCGACCCGCTCGGTGGTCGCGAATTCCTCACTCAGGAGCGTCTCCGCTTTCGGTTCAGGAGGCCGCGGTTCGACGACTTTCGGGCGCGGCGGTTCCGGGGCGGGCGTAGTGGGCGTGCTCCGAGGCGGCGCGGGCGACGAGGAAAAGTGCGAGGAGTGTGCGCCCGAATAATGCGAGCTGGAGCTGTGCGATCGATGGGAGCTGTGGGACCGATGAGAACTATGCGAGCGATGTTGCGCAAAGCGGATGACGAACGAGCTCTCCGCGCGCTCGAGCACGTACCTGCCCTTGAATTTCCGCACAGTGGCCTCAGGCGCCAGGGTCGGCGCCACAGGAACGCGCGGCTGCGCACCGGCGCCAGCGCCGGCCTGCGTGGCCATTCCAAGGAGGCTCGCGCTCAATGCCACGCGTGCCGTGAGCCGGCGCAACGGAAGCACATCGAGCAGTTTCCATAGAGCGTTCTTCCAATCCGAGTCCGACATATGGCTCCCTTCACTGCGCGCGTCGTCGTTCGCTGCGCTCGATCGCAGCGACGTCGCGCGCCATTGCCACGCGCAATGCGATCAACGGCGGCGTTCCCCAAACCTCCGCCGTCCGTTCCCATGAAACGAGGATCTCTTCGGCCGTGAGCTCGCTTCGAAAGCGACTTCGGAGATCCCGCTCCCGTCTCGCCGACGCGGCGGCACTCAGACCGGCGGCGTGGATGGCATCCGTCACCGTTTGCCATTCGGAAGATGAAACGCCGAGGCTCTGCGCCGCGATGACCGAGTCGGCGGCTTCGGACCAATGCTTTCGCGCAAGTTTTTGCCGCGCCAGCGGAATGTGGACGGCGGCCGAAACGGCGGCACTTTCCGGTTTTCCGCGTGCACGGGCGCTGAGCAGGCGGAGCGCGTCAGAGCCATCGGTCCAGCGTTGCGCGGACGCCGCTTCACGCGCCTTGGTGAGGATCAGTTGATCGATCGCATCCGTCGCCTCTCCGTACTGCGGAAGCTCGCGTGGAATCTGAGCGAGAGCGGTCCGCGCCGCCTCGAGCTCGGTGGCCTGCCGAATTCGGGCGAGCCGCAAATCGGCCCAGGAACGCCGCCCTGCACTGCCGCCCAGCGATTGCAGCTCCGACTCGGCATCGTCGAGCTTTCCCGCCGCGATCAGCCCATCGGCGCGACCGACGCGCGGAAGAGCGGCGAACGCAAATGCGATGGCGACGATGAGGGTCACCGTGATGGCGATGAACCACTTCCGCGTTTCCAGTCGCGACGCCGTCCAATCCGCGCTCGCGCGGTAAATCGAAGCTAAAGCGGCGCCGAACGCTACGAGACTGGCGAGCGTCGCCATGCTCCAGAAAAATGGGCCGCGCGCGAGTGATACCAGCACGATCACGCCGTAGATGGCGACCAGGACCAGAAGCAGAGCACGCAGGTTCGCGGCACGAATCACGAACAGAGCAGCCGCGGCCTCCCGCGGCGCGGAAAGGCGGCGCCCCGCGAACGCGACGGAGTCCTTCGCGGCGCCCACGCGATAGTGCACGGTATGCGTCGGTACGCGCGCAATTCGGAGCCTCTGCCGCTGCACTCGCTCACCGGACATCAATACGGGCTCGAGCACCTCCAGCCATTGCAACGGGATGTCGCCGAGATCGCTTGCGGCGAGGACATGCGGACGTTCGAGATCGGCGATCACATGTGCGTCGCGCTCGATGATTTCGTTCACGGGGTTCTCCATCCACCCGAAACGCGACGCGAGCTGCTGCGGATGAACCGTCGGGATCGAGCGACGCCACCATTCGAGCTCGAGCCAGCGCTGCACGCGCCCCTCGCCCGCACAGATCGCGCAGACCGCCACGCCGCGGCGGCACTCCGCGCAATCGACAGCACCCTTGCCACGACACGCCGTGCAATTGAGCAGACGCCACGCGCCGTTCGCGGTGTAGCCATACGCCTTGCGTTCCCCGCCGCATGCACCGCAGGTTCGTTTTCCGCTTCCGTCGCATGCTGCGCAACGGGTTTTCCCTGCACCCGCGCATGGATCGCAAAGAGCGACGTGATCACTCTGCTTTCGAAGCGAGGGCGCGTCGGCCACCCATGCGTCGACTTCCTCGGCAACGATCGGAGGCGGAAGTGTGATGCGAGCCCTGCCGGCGGCCGGTACCGATTTCCAGACCACACGTTGTCCCCGCAAGTCCGTCTCGATCAGACCGATGTAATCGTGCGTCACCGCCACGTGCTCGAGGAGCGAACGCACGTCGCGCGGAGCGCCGTCCTGCAGCGATGCCCAGTGAACGAAGGCATCGCCTGCCATCTGATTTTCGCCGGCGGACAGGGGCGTCATCCCTGGCATAGACACGGTTCCGATGGAATCGGCACCGTCGGATCAGCGGCCGAATTTGAGGACCGGCGTCGTCCCCTCGGGCTCGCAGGTCTGTCGCTCCGCCAGTTCGACGCGGCCGGCGTCGTAGCGCAAATTGGTCACGTTCCAGATGCGAAATGCGCAATCGGGGGAGGATTGAACGTCCGCACCTGACATCCCCGGGTGTAGACCTGCACCATTGCACCGGCGTCAGCGATCGTGCCGCTGCCTTGATAGACGTGAATGAAGTAGCGGAAGTCTCCCACCGCGTCGCCGCGCACCGTGAGTGTCTCGTAACGCCCGGGGTAGACCTCATCGACATCGAGCCGGGCGAAGGTCCGACCGTTGGGCAACACGCCTTCCTTGTTCCGGAAATAGACAGTGTCGGCTGCCGGGAAGCGCGTTGCGTTCGACTGCCAGAAATGCGTGTCGAGGTCACGTGGATCGTTGCGCCAGCCGAGAACGAAACGGGCGACTTCATCGTCCTTGAGGTCTGGAGAAAGAGGCAACGCCGCACGTGTAATCTTCCCGGGGCGCACTTCGAATTCACGTTCCGAGGGGCAGTACCCGGGCGCCTGCGCGGAGAAGCGATGCCGTCCCGGTGGCAAGTCGACTGTGACGACGCGTCGCGGACTCGACGACAGAGAACGCGTACGATCCTTCACGATCGCGTCGACCGGCTCGGCCGCTCGCATGGCATTGAACGTTGCGATTTCCAGTCTGCCGAACGTCGGTTTCAGATCGACAGGAACGCGAACGCTCTGCAGCGCGGCCGCCTGCACCCGTGCGGTCCGCGGGTGGTAGCCGTCGAGACGCGCCGTATAGCTGCCAGACCCGCTGTTGATGCGGCCGAGACGCGCAATGAACAGACCGCCGATGTGAGTGATCGGCACCGACATCGCCCGTCCGGTGGCGTCGTCCGTCACAGTGAGGCGGCGGGACGTGAGGTCGGCATCGAATACGCTGTCGCGCACCGCGAGATCGAGATACGCGGGCGGCGTCAGAAACCAGGGGACGCTCAACAGGCCGAGCCCAGCCACGATCATCGAGCAGAGGAACGTGAGCGGTTTGCGCTCGTTCGGAATGGCTGCCATCGCAAATCCTAGCGTCGCCCCGATGACGGCGTCGAAGCGGCCGGCTTCACGAGCACGCGATGCGTCCACTGCAGGTCGATGAACGCAAAAAGCGTCAGCGCCAAACCAAAGAAGAAGAGCAGGAAGAGAAGGCGGGCCGCTCGGTTCATGATCAGGCAACCTCCAACGGACTCTCGCACACCGAGCAACGTCCCCGCGGCTCGACGTTCGAATAGCAGATCGAGCATTGCACGAGCGCCGCGATGGGAACGGGCATGGACTCGACGACGGTCGCCGTTCGCGACTCATCTTCCTGAGCCGCGACGCTGAGAATCGGCCCCTCGGCGATCGGCATCACTGGCCCGACCTTCGGGTCATACCCGCAATTGGGGCACGGATACTGATCCTCGTAACCACTCCAGGTGAAGCACTGCGGACAATCGATCGTCTCGTCCTCACGCATCCGCAGGCCGCATTTCCAGCAGAGCTCGAGATCGTCGGGTACGCGCGATTCCTGGCAATGCGGACAGGCGACATGCGCGGCGATCATCTTCTGGCAATGGGTGCAGTGCACGGCGCGCCGATCGATCGGTTTCGCACACGACGGACAAGGACGATCGCCGAATTGCTTCTCGACCACGGCGACCGGAGCAGCAGGACGAAGAGGAGGCGTCACCACCTGCTCCCTGGCCGCGCTCTTGTCGATCCTGGTGATGTCGAGCGCGAAGATGTCGCGCCAGGCGATGGCCGTATGCACGACGGCGTCTTCCGTCCGCGTTGCGAACTTGCCCGCGGTCTTTGTATATGGCGCGAGCACATCGCGGTACTCCTCGTAGCTCAGGTCTTGCGCGAGATCCTTGTTAGTGAGCGTCCTGTATTGAGTGACGAACTGTTTCTGCTCGTCTGCCTCGCCCACGATCTGCGCCAGCCGCATGCGCGCTTGCGCCAGCACGGCATGCTCGGGCGAATACTGCATCATCGTCAGGTCGGGGATGCCGCTCTGATCGAGCTGGCGCGGCGGATAGACCTTCTTCAGGTAGAAGTCGAGGAGCAGCCGATAGACGGCGAGCTTTTTCTGTTCGCGCAGCATCTGGATGGTCTTCTCGATCTTCTGCAATAGGTACCGGCGATGCGTCAGGTGCTCGCTCCGCCGGTCGCGGTAGAGAAAGTCGACGGCATGGGCTTCACCGCCGAGGTTCACGTCTTCAGCAATCAGGTCGGTGAGATGCTGGTAGCTGAAGCGGAACGCCAACTGGTCTCCGTCCGACGGTAGAGGGTGCGTGGTCAGCAGTCCGAGCAGCCGTGCCAGCACGAACGCCGTCAGCGAATCGGCATACTGCTTCGCTTCGCCTGCCTGTTTCGGGATCAGATCCGCGAACTGAAAGCGGTTCTTGTCGGTGTGCAGCTCTTCTTTCTCGGCGAACGCGTTGTATGCCGCCCGCAGGCCGTGAGGGGCGGTGACGGAGCTGGGATAGAAGGCCGGAATGCCCGCCAGCTCGTGGTAGAAGACGATCGTGCCGCGGTGCTGCTCGCCGATGTTCTGATAGCTCGGCATGGTGTCACCGGGTGAACGGGCGCCGTCGACGAGGTGCTTGAATTCCGCGACTTTCTGCACGTTTCCGGCGTCGTCGAACCCGATCAGGCAGGGGCGCTGATCGGTGCTCACCGGCGCCAGCCCGGTGTGCTCCAGGCCGTGATCGCTCGGTGCGACCCACACCTTCGACAGGCGGTAGGCCTGCCGCACCATGTCGGTCCGCTCCCGCACGCTGAAACGGTTGCCGTCGAAGAGCATCGTCAAAGCGTCCGGTTGTCTCGGCTTCCGGACGATGAAGTCGCGGCACTTGGACAGGATTTGTTCTTCGACTGTCTCCGAGGGCGTGCGCTGAATTTTCGCCAGCGCAGCGGTCACGCCGTCGACCTCGAAAACTTCGGCGAGGATCTGGCTGCCGACCATTTTCAGCGTCTGCGCTTCCGCGGCGGGCTCCCCGATCCAGGTCCGATACCACTCCTCCACGTCGCCATCGCGAAACAGGGTCAGCGTGAGCTCGGACTTCTCCGGTTTCGAGAAATAGGCATCCTTCTTCTGCAGATGCTCCTTGACGCGAGCGAAGCCAACCAGCAGCTCGTAATAACGGCCGAGCAGCCCGTCGCCGCCCTGGTGGTCGGGACCGAGGAACCGGTCGAGCTCATCGCAGATCTGCCGGCCGCGTTTGGCGATCTGCTTGCCGACACGCGCATGGAAATGGTTGTAGAAGACGCCGCGATCCTCGTCGCCATCGTCGGCCACGAGCTTTTCGTAATCGCGCTTGAGATCAGGCGAACGGAAGAGTAACTGTTCCTCGTGACGGGCCATGTCCAACTGCAACTGGTCGAGCGCGTAGGCGTAGTACTGCACGCGGTCACGCCATTGCGGAAGGCGTTCGTCGAAATAGTGCATGTAGCGGAAGTTCTCGTTGCGGAGAAGCGCCTTGAGCTCGCGGAGAAGCGAGAGCGTGTAATTGACGCCGTATTGAGGGTTGTCGGAGAGCTCGGCCGCTTTCGCTTCGATCCCGGTTTTCACCCGTTCCAGATACGTGCGCATGTTCGTGTCGAGGTGGCGCACGCCCATTCCCCACTCGTCGGGATTCTCGGAGTCTTCCCTGGCGAAGAACTGGTCGAGCTCCGCGCGGCGCTGGCTGAGAAGTGACGCTTTCTGACCGTTCGGCGTGTCCGCGAGCTCTGCGCGCAGGCTCTGAGCTTTCTGCCAGAGGTGACTCTCGAACGTGCGGCCACCGCCGGCATCGAAGACCGTCAGCGCATCTTCGATGTCGACATGCTCGATGATGCCCCCGCCGTCGCGGCGCTCATAACTGCCCTGCGCGCACTGCACGCGCTCGTCGGTCAGGAATTTGGTGAAGAGATGCTCGAGAGGATCGTCGACGATGCTCTTCTGCCAGTAATCGAGAATCTGCGAGGCCAGACGGCTCGCGCAGGCGGCCTGCACGCGCTCCGTCGGAAAGGAGATCGTGGCCAGGCCGAAGGAGCCGAAACGACAAGGGAAGGTATCGCCGACGATGTCTTTGTGCGTCGCGTCGCGGTCCTGGCGCAGCGCGACGTTGAGGAAGTTGTGCGTGTATACATTGAGATTGAACTGTTCGAGGTTGACGCGCGTCGCGCGCTTCATTCCGGCGAAGGCGCCGATCGAATAATCCTGGTACAGCACCTCGGCCACCATCCGATAGACGTCGAGCTCCTTGCCGCCCGAGCCGATGGCCAGTCCCGCTTCATTGCGTCCGTCGATCAGGTAGGTGCTGCTGAACGGCGGCGGCCCCATTTGCTCTTTTTGGTGGCCGGTCCAGTCGGCGGTGAACATGTGCGCGAACGTGTAATGGTTCAGCTCCATCAGTGCCGCGTAACCATTCGCGCGCACCCGCTCGGCGCCCGCGTAGGCGCTGAAGAAGCCGGGGAACAGCAGAATGCCGACGCGCTCCGCCGCAGGGAAATAGCGCCGGGCCAGAAACCCCGCGTCGAGAAAGGTCCCGCTGCCGGTTCCGCCGGCCAGCGAGGCGACGATGACCACCTTCATGTTCGAGGCGCTGAAGTCGAATCCGAATCGCGCCGCTTCGGCGAGGATGGCCGCGTCGGTCAGCTCGCGCCGGCATTGCTCGAGCCGGCCGGTGATCTTCTGATGATTGGCGGCATCGAAGAATCCGAGACGGCTGGCGATGCGCACCTGGCCGGCCCCTTCGCGCAAATCGCCGAGGTGCGCGATTTTCCCGCCGGCCGGGAACCAGCGCTTGACGCTCGGAAAATTGTCGAGGTGCTCGACGTACTTTCCGGTACCTCCGGCGATGGTCAGATCGATGCGCTCGGTGTTGGAAAACTGCACTTCGCGATACAGAGGATCGTCGCTGCTGCGCAGGTCGTACTGCTCGGCCGCGGTCTGATTCTTGTCCGTATCGATGTGCATGAAGCGGAGAAACGGCAGGCGCGACAGCGTGCCGTAACGCTCCACGATCTTGCGCCGCAGACGGAGCAGCACTTCCTTCCCCGTCCCGCCCAGGCCAATGAGCAGAGTCGGGCCGACCGGCTTGTCGTTGACCTGCGTCGAGGGAAGGCTGGTCTGCAGAAGTTCGAGGTTCATTCGTTTTCTCCTTTACGCGGGCACGCGGCGCATCAAAAGGACCGCGCCCGAGATCAGCCACCACACGGCGAGGAAAACGGCCGTCCACGGAAGCCACGCCCAATAGAAACCGATGTCGAGCACGACGTAGAACGACACGAAAATCCAGGTGAGGGAGTAAAGGAAGAAGAGGTTCCAGAAGATGGTCTTGCAGAATTCATCGCGGTAATACCGCCGAAAGAACGGATACACCGCCTTGTAGAGCACGACCCAGATCATGACGACGACCAGAAAGACCGCGGCGCCGCGCAACAGCAGGTTGTCGGATTCTTCGAACGCGCGCCCACTCTGGGCGGCGGCCGGCACCGCCACAATCAGCGACGACAGAGCATTACGGCATTTCATGAGCGACTCCTTTCGATTCAGCGGCCGATCCTTGGAGGGCGGCCGGGCGGTGGAGCAGTTCGGGACATTGGCGGCGGTGGCGGCGGTCCGGCACGACTGGTCACGGCACCGGGCCTTGGTTGCTTCTGCACGGCACGCACGCCTTTGGCTTTGATCGACAATCGCCTGGTCGGACCGCCAGTGAATTTCACGTCCCACATCTCACCGTCGGCGGCAGGCACGATGGCGAATGCAGGATTGCCGTTTGCCGGATGAAACCCATAGCTGCTGCCGAGACCTCGACACAGGCGCCCGAGCAGCTTGCCTTCGTACGAAACGTTGTGGGTCCCAAGGCGGCGGAGCGCGGTGATGGTCTCGGCGCCGGCGATCGTGATGTGGAACGTCTGCTTGCGGGACAGGACGAAGGCCGCGGCGACCGCGAGAGCGCCGAGAATCGCCAGGATCGCCAGCAGGACCGCCGTGCGGCTGGAGCCCGTTCGCAATGCAAAGCTGACCGGCACCACGCTCGGACGGATACCCGACAGCGATGTCACGTCCTGAAACGAGAAGATCGACGACGCGTGATCGATCCCGAAAATACCGGCCATCTGCTGCCGCTGGAGACGCACACGGACGTCGGTCAGCGTCATGCGCACATTTCCGGTGTAGCGGACGGTCGCACCGCTCCATGCCAGCCGAAGCCATTCGGTCACGCCACTGGGCGTGAATGAAACTGGCTGATTGGAACGAAGCTGCGCGCGGATGCGCTTCGCGCCGTTGGGCGGGATCTGTTCGCGAAGGTCGTCGCCGGCCGAGTCGAACACCTGCGGTGCGAGCGATTTCGCGCCGAGGTCGCGCTGGGCCCATGTCTCCGGAACGAACGGGGAATCGACGGCCAGGTCGTAATGCGCGGCGGTGACGGCGTGCTGGGTGAGACGGCTCCGGATCTCGCCATCGAGCTCGAGCCCGACGCCGCGCCCTTCCTTGAACATTCCTTTGTCGCGGTCGGCGAGCACGAGCTGTAGATCGGCGCGAAGCGTGACTGGCTCAATGGCGAGGTTCTTCAGCTTGAGATGCTCTTGGCCCGGGAAGAGGTCGCGAAACCTGGCGTCGTACTCAGCGAGCCTTTCATTCGGGATCTCGGACGCCGAGACGAGGATGCCGTACACCGCAAGTGCGGAGCTCTGGCCGTTCTCGTCGAACGAATGCTTGTAGAGATGGACGGAGCGGATCTGGATCGACTGCGCCAGTGTTTCGAAAAAGCGCTGCACACCGGCGTCCGGCTCGCCGGCGGTGGTCTCGACGATGTTGTCGGTGATCAGCCAGACGATGCCGGTGTAGTCACGGGTGAACTCCAGCAGGGTCTCGGTGAGATAGGTACTGTTGCCGGTTCGCGCCGGAAAGTTCGCAATCGCGGTCTCGGTTCGAAATTCGCGCGGCGGCACAACGGGATGCACTTCGCGAATGTCGGCCGGGGTGAAGGCGCCATTGGATGTGAACGTCCACATGCCGATGGTGTCGGCGTCGATGCCCGATTGGCGCCGAATGAATCCATCGAGCCATGGCCCGAATTGCGGCGATCGATGAAAGAAATGCACGCCGAGCTGCTCGCGCGTGCGGCGTTCCGGCGAGCCGGGCGGACGGTAACCGGGATACATGCTGCCGGAGTTGTCATAGAGGATGCGCACCGGCAACGCCTGCGCCGCGGTAGCGATCAGACAGAACGCGAGCGCGCAGAACGTCTTCACTGTGCCGCTCCTTTCGAGACCAGCTCGCGGACTTCTACGATGCCGTCCCGGTTTCCGGCGGCGATGTACGACTCGAACGAAGCGAGCGCCGTGATGGCGGCACCGCTCTGGTCGCCGAGGCGCCACACCTCGTGGCGCGGCAGTTGGGCGAGGTTGTAGAGGAGAACGCGGCCGTCCTCCATCCCCACCGCGGCCGCGCAGCCCTGCACGATGACGGGCGAGCCCTTGCTCGCGCGCTCATGGGGCGCGAACGAGTCGCGCACGCCGGTGCGCCAGAAAGCGATTCCGCGCGTGTCGATGCCGACGCCGTCGCGGTCCCAGTCATCGGCGCCGTCGCGTGTCAGCGCAAAGAGCTGCGTGTCTTCGTCGAGCGGTTCCTCGATCGCCCCCGTGGCCGCGTTGATCCGGTAAAGCCGGTGCGCATCGCCGAAAATACCGAAGATCGTGCCGCCCAGGAGAGCGATGGGATGGTCTGTCAGCGAGTGCAGGGCAACGGCATGCGTCGCGAGGCCGTCACTCATCACGTGCAATCGCACGCGGCCGTCTTCCTCAGACAGAAATACCGCGCGCGAGCTCGAAGGATCGGCAGCCACCCAACTCATTTTCGGAGCGCCATGAATCGAGCGAACGCTGCCTTGCTCGATGACCTGAACCTCGCGCCAGTCGGCCGTGGCGACGGTCACGTAAAGGCGATCGCCGACCGCTGTGAGCGCATGAATCGGCGTTCCGCTCAGCGTCACGTGCCAAAGAGGACGGATGCGCGGCGTTTCGAGCACCAACGCCGCCAATGCGTAGGCACTCAGTTGGCCGCGCGTTGCGAGATAGAGCACTCCGTCGCTGATGCATGGCTCCGCCGTGACTGGTCCCTGCGTCTGAAAGCGGCAGACGCTCTTCGCGCGCAACGGATCGGCGACCTCGACGACGCCGTTGAGAGAGATCGCGATGAGGTGGCCGTCATAACCGAGAAGGCTCCGGCAGCTATCGCCGAGGCGGAGGCGCAGGTCGGTCGCGCGGGTGGTGCAGTCATGGGCGGCGGCGGACGACGCATTCGCGCTCAGGCGTCGCGGCCCGCCTCTGTACCCGGCCCAATTCGCGGCCAGCGGCGACAATGCGGTTCCGCAACCTCGGCAAAAGACGGCAAACGAGCGGTTGCGCGACGCGCAGCGCGAACATCGCTTCACGTAACCGCCGCAAAGACAGCGGGGGGCATCCGTGGCGAGCTCGGACACACAGTCAGGTTGCGAATAAGGGCAAGTCACACTCGGTCCTCACCGACTCCGGTTGACGATCACCTCGGGTTGTCGAAGGACCTGCTGTCCTTCGATGAACCCGTTTCGAATCACACCGGTAATGACACCGTCCGCGACGCGGGGGTCATTCGTGGTGGAGCGGCCGATGTGGCGTGCGCTGTCGAACAGCGTCTCCCCGAGCGTCACTTCGATCGGCTCGACGGCGGCGATGCGCAGTAGCTGGCGCACGAGATCCACGCCGTTCTGCAGCTCATCCGGACGCTGCTCGAGCTGCGCCTGCTGATAGCGCTGGAGATACAGGTCCGCAAACGGGAGGAACGATTCAGTGACCCAGCTCTGGAATCGGAACGCGAAGCGGCTTGCGTCGGAAGTGAGCAGCCCCGCCAGCTCGCGCGTGCGGCGTACCTCCTCCGCATCCGTTTCGAGGCGTGGAAACTTGCCGCTGATGATGCGCGGGATGAATCCGATGCGCTGAATGACCGTGCGATGCTCGCGGCACGGCCCGATCACGCCGTCGAACGTCGGCCTCAGATCGGAGGGCACGACCTGCGTCAGCTCATCGAGAATCCCCTGCCACGCGTTGTCGTGCGTCGCGCTCTCGAATGCAGCACTCAGCTCCTTGTTCGCGCAGAACTGGTTCCACTCCGCGCCCAGGATCTGGTGCTCGAGCGCGACGGCGTCGGTCGACACGGGCGGCCTCGCGGCAATTTGCTCGACGATGCGAAGGACGCCGGTCACTTCCGCGCGCAGAAGGGCGAGCTCGTTCGCGATCGGATCCAGTTGCTCGACAGTAAGGACATTCGCCTTATTTACTTTCTCGTCGAGAACATCGATCACAGCATTCAGCCGCTTCGCTGCGTCCGTTTCTTCGAGCACGGCGCGCCTGCGTCGGAACAGAAGAAACACGAGCAGCACCACCGCGATCAGCGACAGCGCAGCGCAGGCGACGATCAACATGGTCTGAATGGTCATCTCACCACCTCCAACTCCTGGGTGAACTGCGTGCGCGCCACGACGACGTCGTGCGGCATGCGCGCTTCGACGGTGCCGTGCAGGCGATGGCCGGCATTGCTGCACCGCAGATGGACGGTCAGGCGCAACGCGGCCTCGCCATCCAGCTTCATGGGTATCGCGCAGAGCGTCGTGTTGCCTTCGGGCGCGCGGTCGGCACCCCACAACAGATGCAGGAGGAACGACTGGCCGGCACGGCTGTCACCCCCGAGCCGGAAATCGGTGTCCACACGACACGCCTCGCCGGCCTCGGGAAGTTGCGCCTGCGGCAGCAACTCCATCGCCTCGCCTCGCATCGTGTTCACGCGCAATGTGCCACTCGGCGCGAGAACGACGCGCGAGCGCATCGCCGACGCGACATCGCGCAGCGGGTCGACCGCCGGCGCGGCCCGCGACATGAATGCGCTGCGCACCGCGCCGATCCCGAAGATCTCCCCCGCAAAAATCGTCGGCAGATCTTCCGCACCCAGTACCGTGAGCGTCTCGCGCAAACGCTGCGAGAGATCATGCGTCGTGATCCACGCACCATCGAGCGCTGAATCCACTGCCGCATGTGCAAGTCGATCAGGCAGCGAGTCAGGCGAGCCGGTCAACAGCGAAGTCAGCGTGCGCTCGAAGGCGGCACTCGGCGTCACGTGCAACGCTTCGGCGATGCGCGCGCTCCAGTGATTCCATCCGCGACCCGCAAGCGTCACGGAAGCTGTCGTGCGAAGACGAGGTTCGTCCGCTTTGCCGTCGATCGTGACGCGATGAATGTGAAGATCAGTCTCCGACGTCTCGATGACCACGCATTCGCATGGGGCCTTGTCGACGAGCGCCATCGCCGCGGCGAGCTCCCGGCGGACGACAAACGGCGATCGGAAGCCGCGCCGCCGAAACAACTTGTGCAGCACCAGCCGCGCATGCCGTCCGGTTTGCGCCGGCAGGATCACGATCGGGTCGATCTCCTGCGGGGCGTGCTGCCGCTCGAGAACGAACGCGAACGTCGGATCGAGCAATGCGTCGAGCATCGTCAGCGCGACGCGGGGCAAAAGGCCATCGACCGCGAGATCAGCGAGCGCCTCCGGCGTCGAAAGCACCGTCAGTGGAGAGGAAAGCTGCAACGCCACGGCGGATGCCTGCGGATCCCACGGTCGACGCACGCCGATGCGCCGGGCGCGCAGAAAGAAACTGCGCGCGTCCGTTTTCGCGAGCGCCTCGACCGCGTCCTCCCACAGAAAATCGCGATCCTCGACGACACGCGGCTCGAAAAGGATGTCTGTCGACACGTTCCGGACCGCGACCTGGCGAATCTCCTGGCTGCACGGCACGAGCTCCCCGTCCTCGGTCACCAACAACGCGGAGAGAACGCGGCCGCCCAGATCGACGATCAGTTGCGGTCTCATCCCATCCAACTCTCTTCCTCGTGCAGCCGCGCCGGCTCGATCGTGACCGGGCTGCCATTGGCGAACACGCGCAACGTGCGATTCGCGCCGATGGCGAACGTGACGTCGCAACCCGGCCTGCCGGCGGTGTCGATCGAAATCTGGCCGATCAGGCTGACGTGCGGATTGCCGACGATGGCCTTTCCGGTGCCGGTGTTCTGGTAGAACTTGAGATTGAGGTAGCCGCCGGGCGGGATCATCTCCGCCGGATACGGCTTGGTCGCTTCGACCGGATACCGCGCGCCGCGCGCGATCACTTCGTCGAACTCGGGCTCGACCGGATTGGTGAACGTTTCGACGCCGTAGCTGTGCGGCAGGCGCCGTCCGTCGCTGAGCAGCAGGATCCGCGCTTTCGGGTCGACCAGTCGATCGCGCATCGAGCCGTACAGCGCGGCGCCTTTGGCGACGCACACTTTCAGGTGCTGCTCTTCGAGGAGATCGCGGTCGTCGCCGAGGCCGGGAAACATCGCTCGAACGCAGCGGCGGATCTGCGGCAGCAAACTCTGGCGGCCCGTGTGAAGGATGAAGTCGATCTCGTTCGCATCGACTTCCGCGAGCGCGAGCGATGCGCGAATCAACTCCTCGGATCGTGCCAGGACCGGCTGAAGGAGATTGCCTGCCGCCTCGGCAGATAAAGGCGGAATCTTCACGCCGCGACGCGCCTGCTCGATCCTGCCGCCGTTGATGCGCACGAGCAGGTCGGGATGGATGTCGGTCGACGACTGCTTCTTGTCCGCCATCCGGATCTTGGCCTGCTCGGCGAGGTCTTTCCATTGCGCGCGGACGCGCAGCAGCTCGCGCCAGACCTCGGCGCTCCACCCTTCGCGATCGCAGCGGCGCTGAAAATCGGTGAAGTTGCCGGCGATCAGAGTCGTATCGAGCTCGAACGCGGTCAGCTCCTGCTTGCAACGTCGGAGCAGCTCCTTCATCACGAGCACGTCGATGTGATCGCCGCCGATGTCGTTGTCGCCGAGGTTGGCGAGAATGCGCAGACCGGTGCCGCCGGTCTTCACCTGAGTTACGCCGGCGACGGCAACGTCGAGCGTACCGCCGCCATGATCGAAAACGAGCAGCTTCAGTCCCTGCTCGCGAGCGATCGCGCTGGTGATTTCCGAGGAGCTGCGGGTTCTGCGAAGGAAGTCGAGGTAATAGAGAACCGCGGCCGACGGCTCGTCGAGGATGATTCCGGCGTTGACGCTCGCGCCGACGTCCTCGCTCTGTCGCGCTTCGACACGCTGGGCGCGCTCCTCCTCGGTATCGAGACCCGCACCGGCGCACGCTTCCAGCACGTCACGGATCTGAAGGTCATGAAAGTTGGCCGGGACGGTGATGATCGCCTTGCGGACGTTGTATTGCGCTCCGTTGCCGGAGTCGGCATGCAGCTTGTCCTCGGCGAACTGGACGAGCTTGCGGATGATCATCGAGGCCAGCTCGGCGGCCGAATAGGAGCGATCGAAGAAGGTGCGATCCCGCTCGTAACCCATCACCCGCTTGATCGACCGCACCGTGCGATCGGGCGCGGTGTCGGCTTCGTTACGCGCGGACTCGCCGATCTTGTACGTGTCGGGATCATCGAACACGAGCACGCTCGGAATGAGCTCCTTGCCCGAGGATTCGTCCTTCACCAGCGCCAGGCCACTCTTGTCGCGCGGACTGAGCACGGCCACGACGGAGTTCGTGGTGCCGAAGTCGATCCCGATGTAGTCCGCGTACTCCTTCGGCTTCACGACCGTGAGCTCGACCGGCAGAACCAGCGGCTCCTGCGCGTGCGGACGGATGATTACGCTGCCGCGATGCTTCCCTTCGGCCAGCTCGCGCGGCGAGCAGATCACCCGGAAATCGAAGGAGCGCAGGAACATCGTCGGAGAGACGGTCTTTCGGGCGGCCGATTCCGAGCACAGGAGGGTGAACCTGGACGCGCGCGCGACGACGTTGATCCATGGCGCGTCGCTTTCGATCGAGAGGATTTCCACGTCGGTCGTTCCATGGTTCTCGAGACGAACCGACGTCGCGTAGTCGCGCTTCGCCAGCGCTCGAGAGAAACGCAACGCGGCCGGATCGAGCTGCAGTCGATAGCGGAACATCTGGGCAGTGATCGGAACGACGACAACGCCGGCGTGATTGGCGAAGTCGATCCGGACGTTCCCCTCGCCCATCGCTTGTCCGCCCGCCGCCGTCTGCCACACGACCGGTATCGACAGCGTCTCGTCTCGTCTGATCAGCCGGCCGTCGAACTCCCCTCGCACGCTCAATTGCGGCGAACCGGCGGCGCGCACAGTGGCCACGCGCAACGGAATGCTGCCGGTGTTCGCCAGTTCCAGCAGCCGTTCGGCCGACTTCCCTTCCTCGACGTGCTCGAAGTCCAGCGCCGGAGTGAGCAACTTCGGCATGGGCCCGGAACGGAGATCGATCTGCAGCGGCCGCTGTTTGCGCGTATCGCCGTCGACGACGCAGATGTATTCGGCGACCCGCTGAAATCCAGCCGGAAGCTTTTGCGCGTCGAGCGTCACGCGCACGCGCAGTTCGGAGCTCGCTGCGATCTCAACTCCACTCCCGGGATCGAACATCAGACCCGGGATGGCAGAACCGGCCCGGGGCTCGATCGAGACCCGTATCGCTCGCGGTCCGCCGTTGCGCAGACACAGCTCTCTGGACGGCGCAATGGATGTGATCAGCACGAGCGTCTCGGGCTCGATCTCCAGGAACAGCAACAGCTTCCCGCAGAAGCTGCAATACGCGTCGTCGGGACCGGGCTCCCACTGATGACAGTAACGGCACTCGGTCCGGCTCATCAGAAACCCCTCACGATCACGAACAGCAGCGTGAAAAAGAGGAGCGCGATCACCGCGATCATCGCTCCTGGATGCACGCGACTGGCAGCCTGCGGCGGCAGCGACGGAGGAACGCGTTTCTCGGCGGCGACGTTAGACGCCGTGAAGCGCAGCGCGATGTCCTGCATCTCAGGCCGCGGATCGTTGGTGCTCAGCCGAATGACGCCGCCAGCCGTCCCTCCGAACAGTTGCAACCGCAGCTTTACGGCGAACGGCGCGGTCCGTTCGAAGAATGGTCCGGCAATCGGACCCGTCCGATGACGGCCGTCGACTTCGAACGCAATACCGGCCGGAAGATCGGCGATCGTGACCACGAGCGGAATCGACGAGTCATTGGCCACCGACAACTGGTACGCGCGGTCGCCGCTGCCGAAGTCGAACGGTTGCGGCACCGCCGATCCATTGAAGTCGAAGCGCGCGATCGCGTGCGAACGCCGCGTGATCATGCGGACCGGCAACTCTTCGATTCGGTTGCCGACCGCGAACTGCAACACGCCGTGAAACTCGCCTTCCGCGTCGTGGACGACCACCACGTCGACCGCTGCGCCGGCCCCGCCGCCGTCCAGCGAAACACTCTCGCCCTCGGCCGAAACCCATCGCGCCGTGAGCCACGAGGGCAGGTCCGCGAGACGAACATCGACCCGTTCCGCGTCTCGATTGCAGACACGCACGTGACACCGTTCGGCGCCCGGCGACGACACGGTTCCGAGATCGAGAACCCCCGCGCGGATCGCGCCGCCGAGAAACAGGAGTCGCGGCGACGGCATCGGCTCCAGCCACGTGCGCGCAGGTGCGCGCAACGCGCCGAGGAAGTGACGCTGCAGGGCGAGCACCGAGTCGCGGGAAAGGTTCATCGCGCCGCCGTCATCACTCCGCCGCCCTGCCGGCCGAACGCCATGATGTATAGCGGCGCCGTTCCGACATGCGGCGCAAAGCGGCCCTGCTCGTCGTCGATCAACGCCTCGACGTCGTACGTTCCTACGGGTGCTTTCTTGGACAGCGTCAGCTCGACCGTCGACTCGACCACGCCGCCACCCTTGGGAACCACGAACTCATTGGGACCGGCGCCGAACACGTAGTCCTCGCCGTACTTCAGACCGCGAAAGACCCGCACCTTGATGTTCTCGTTCGGATCCGGTCCGAGCACGAGATAGCGGACGTATAGCTTCGCGGTCTGGCCCGGCTTCGGATTCGCGGGCTGGAAGTGCACCTCTTCAATGCGCGCGACGTAACCCTGCGAGCTGTCGTAGCTGGCCTGGCGCACCGCGAGATCGCGGCCAGCGAAGATCTGATCCTGTCGCTTGCCGACCGCGAATCCGGCGATCGCGCCGGCGACGGCACCAGCAAACGCGTGCTTCACGATCTGCTCGTGATCCATTCCGGCGACGCCCGCGCCGAGAGCCCCGATCGCGCCGCCGATCAGCGCACTAACGATTGCCTTTCGCTTGGCGCGGCTTTGCAGCGCCATCCAATCCTTGATGTTGGCGGGCTTCGACACCGCCCCGGCATTCGGCGTGGGTGCGGTCGCGCAGGCGGTGAAGAGCAGCGAGCAAACGAGCAGTGACGCAATTCCATTTCTCATGTCGAGTACCTCAGAGTTGGTTCCTCGGCGGTGACGAGGGTTTCCGGATGGTGTTGGTGTTCGGTCCGACCTGTGTGTCCTTGAAGGCGTTCTTGCGGCCCTCTTTCGCCAGTTGAAGGAGCGCGCGGGCCCGGGTGACGATCGATTCCGGAGCACGCGGGTCATCGCCGAGGTTTTTCGCGAAGCGCTCGGCTTCGGGCCAGCGCTCTTCGCGCAGGTCTTCCTCGATCTCGGAGAGACGTGAGGCCCACACGGCGTCCTGCGCTTTGCGCGTCTCTGCCGCAACGCGCGCGACGGTCACCCGCGAGCGGAGAGCTGCGATCTGTTCGCGCTCTTCACTGAGGTCTTGCGCGCGGCGCTGTGCCAACTCCGCGATGCGATCGAGCTCCTCGATCGCAATGTCGAATCGCTCGAAGGCGAGGTCGTTTTCGGCGCGCGCGAGCCCTGTGAGGATCGCCTTGCGCAGCGCATCGAGCTCGTGGCGCTTCGCCGCTCCGTCGTCCACCGGATCGCGCTCGACCGCTGCGAACGGCGTCGTCTTGACCGGCTCGCTCTTGCGAGCCTCGGGCTGCTGCGGGGGCGGCGGCAGTGCCAGGCCGGGCGTTTCGACGAAGACCGGTGCGGGGATGGAGGTCGCGATGCGCGTTGTCGATGGCGCCGCTACTGGAAACGGCTGTTCGCGGAGCCGATCGCGAACCACGAACGACGCGGCGGCGAGGCCTCCTGCGATGGCAAATCCCGCGACCACCGCCGGTTTTCGCGATGGCGGCTCCTGAACGACGACCGGCAGGACTTCGGTAGTCGCATCCACCTCGATTGGTGGCGGCGCGGAGACGAAAAAGCCGACGGCACCTTCGCGCAACGCCTCACCGAATGCGGCTGCCGAAGGGAATCGCTCGTCCGGATCATGTCGCAGCGCGATCCGGACGGCCTCGCACACCCCGATGGGCAAGTCGGGCGCGAACGTGCGCAATTCGGGCGGCCCGACTACCCGCTCATGGATCTGTGCGAGATATTCACGCGCTTCGAAGGCCTGACGCCCGGCCACCATCCGATACAGGACGAGCGCGGCGCTGTAGATGTCGGTGCGGCGATCGAGGCTCCTGGCCTGCAACTGTTCCGGCGACATGTACGGCGGGCTGCCGATCAGCTGCAGCGAGGCGGTGATCCGCGGCGTTTCGCTGAGCAGCGCGATCCCGAAATCGGCGAGCTTCACGCGGCTGCCGCAGACCATGACGTTCGACGGCTTTACGTCGCGATGAATGATCTTCTCGCCGTGCACATACTCGAGCGCGTCGAGCACTTGCTCGAAGATCGGCAGCGCTTCTTCGAGTGTCAGCCGGGCGCGCGTCGAACGATCGAGGAGTGCGGCCAGCGTCTCGCCTTCGACGTACTCCATGGCGATGAACAGCTCGTCGTGCTCGTCGATGAGATCGTAGACGGCGACGACGTTCGGATGCTGCAGGCGGGCCTGGGCCTGCGCTTCGCGCAGGAGACGTTGACGAAGTGCGGCATCTCCGGCGCTCTTCGGCAGCAGCGTCTTGATGGCGGCTGCGCGCCCGAGTGTCTCGTGGCGGCCTTTGTAGACGAGACCCATCCCGCCTTCCGCCAGAACCCTCTCAATCCGGTAAGACCCGATTCGCTCTCTCACGTGAACTTTCTCGCGATGACGGGAAAGACACGGACGTCACGATTTGGTTTTTCTGAACGAGATGAATGCGGCGATCACGGTCACGCCGGCCAGCAGCAATAACGCGATTCCACCCGAGACGACCGGTGACGCCGCGTTCGGCAGGGTGGCAATCCGCGCTTCCCGGTACCGCTTGCCGCAGTCCTGGCTCGGTCCAGGCGCGACTGAAAAACCGGACCAGCGGTCGCGGAAAACATCGAGTCGATGCCCGTCCACGTCGACGGTGGAAAGGCGAATGTCCGTCCAATAACGTCCGGCCAGATCGCATTCGACGTCGCGCACGCTGCGGAATCCGCCCGCACCGCCGGAAGGATCCCGTTCCATGGCGATGGCCGTCCGGTCACCGCCGGGCTTTGCCACGATCACCTCGAGCGCGAGTGCGTACTCCCGGAATTCCTCGAAGGCGCGGCCGCTCCCGTCGGCCACACGATAGATGACCGGCACCCGATCGCATTGACTCAGCGACTCCCCTTGACGCGGACGCAGCAACGTCCCGCGCGGAAAAAACTGTTGCGACAGAATCCGCACGCGGGCGTCGGCGCGCGACTTCCGGATGATCCATTTGCCCGCCGACGGCCGCGGAACGACCAGCGTGGTCAGGACGTCGCCAAGCGGCACCGACTCGATGCCGTCGGCTCCGGCGCGAATCGGTCTTGCGCTGCCGGCAGGGAACACCTCGACCGTGACGGCCGGTGAAGGGCGGAAAATGTCGAACACGATGAGATCGAGATACGGAGGCACGAGCAGCACATCCACGCCATGGCCGGTTTTGACAGCGGCGCTTTCGACGGTTTGTGTGCCGGCAAGGCGGCCGATCACACCGTGCGCCGATGCCAGCAGCCGATCGGGTCTGCCGGCCGCCAGTTCCACGCGTGCGAGCTCGCGCCAGAACGCGTGCGCTCGCCGATCGGTCAGAAGAACATCCAAGGTGATCCCGGAACGCGCGATGAAACGCGACAGGTCCGCGCGATACGCATTCATATCGCGGCCGCGCATGTACGGCGCACCGTCGGTGAACAGTACGATCGCTCGGCGCCGTTCCGGTCTCACCGGCAGTGCAAGAAAAAGCCGCTCCGCGGCGATGAGCGCGGCAAGTACGTCGGTCTCACCGCGATCCTCGTAGCCGAGTGCGTCGAGCCGCGGTCCGAGCCGGCGTGCGGAGGTGAACGGCAGGTCGACTGTCGGCGCCGATCCGAATCGAATCACCGCCAGTCGATGCTCGAGTTGGTAGGCGGCCGCATTGCGCTCGAGCATGTCGGCCGTCATCCGCAGAAGAAGGACCTCACCGCGAGGATGGCGGGCCATGCTTTTCGAGCAATCGAGCAGCACCACCAGATCCAGTCCTGCATCCGCTGAAGCCGCGATACTGACGGAAAGCAACAGAGCGAGCGCGAAGAAGCGGGTCACATCGAAGAAGACACGGCGAAGCGGAACTCGGGTGTGACACGCGGCGTCTAGCGTTCCAGTTGACGGCGCACGTCCGCAATCTCCACATCGATGCGATCGATTGCGGCTTCGTTTCCTTCGAGCTCGGATCGCTTCGCGTCGAGGGCTCGCTGTGCGGCGGTGATCTCGGCCTTTACGTTCTGCACGTGCACGTCGGCTTCGTGCAGCTTATCGGTCACACTCGCTACTTCACGCGCAAAAGAGGAATTGAGCAACGCGACCGCACAGATCGCCGCGCCGGCCCTCGTGAGATTGGAGACTTCTCCGGAGAACGCGTTGCCATCGCCCCAGGTGCTGCGCGCGGCGCGAATGCACTCCGCCGCCATGCGGTGATTCTCGATGAATCGATGCACCTCGGTGTTGTACGTCGCGAGGCCACCGTTCAACGAATCGAGCCGCTGCTGCGCTTCGCGCATCGCGTTCTGCCGCACCGTAAGGCGCTCGGCCAGATCGGTGCGTTGCCGCTCGAGCGCCGCCAACCGCGCCTGTGATCGCTTCGTTTCACTGTCGCAGCCGACAACGAGTGCCGCCAGCGCAACGATGCACGCCGTCCTGCGCACGGTCACTGCGGGCGCTTCCACCGTCCCCGCGGATCTCCCGCGAGCGTAAACGCCGCCCAATACCTGGGGTCGGCGTACCGTTTGTCCTCCTTGGTCGCCAGTTGTGCCTGGCGCAAAGCCTCGGCCGCGGAAGCACCGGCGGCCAGCCGTCGATAGAACTCCTGCATCAATCCGGCAGAGGCCGCGTCGTCGATGTTCCAAAGCGTCGAGATCACTCCGGGCGTGCCTGCATAGAGCAGCGCGCGTGTCAGTCCGACGATCTCATCGCCGCCGCTGCGCGCGCCGGCCGCCGACTGACAGGCCGAAAGCACCACCAGGTTCACGCCCGTGAGATCGAGGGACGAGAGGATCTCGTCGACGGTCAAACGGCCATCATGTGTCTCGTCCCTGGCCAACGCGATCCGGCTGAATAGAGGATTCTTCGGATCGTAAACACCATGCGCCGCGAGATGGACCAGATCGAATTTGCCGTGCGCGTCGTAGAGCAGCGACTCACGAGCCGCGGCGCCGAGAAATGGCGTCGCGCCGAGAGTTCGAGCGATGCCGGTCGCTTCCTCCGCCGCGCCGGGCAGTTTGCTCATTGCGCTGTCCGGATCGCCCAGGATCAGAGCTCCGCCGTCGAGCGGCGATTCCTTGGCGCGCAGGAACCGCAATGCGCTCGCGCTCGGCGCGTACGTCAATGTGTAGTCGTCGATCAGATAGCGCTGGGTGTCCGGGTTGCGCAACGCCGCAAACGGTACGTAGTGCAAAACCCCATGCGGCACGATGACCAGCTTGCGGTGACGGATCGAATCGAGCAGCGGCGCGATCAGTCGCGCGAACGCGTCCCCGGACGTCGCGCCGGGTTCGCACGCACCGACCAGGCGGACTCCACGTACATCGACGGGCGGTCCGAACTGTGCTGCCCAACAGACGATTTGTTGGAGACCGCTCTGGTCGACCGGCAGGGCCACACGGCGGGTGGCATCCCGGTCGAGCACCCACGCGTGCACGACCTTCTCTGAAACGTAGTAGCTGATGAGTGTGGTGTCGGGCGCCAACTCCTTCCGGACCTCTTCGATGCGAAGCGGCTCGATGTTCGTGAGCGACTCGTACTCCGGACTCGAAACCTTCACCCGCGTCAGCACAATGCGGTAGCGCTGGCGCGCGCGCTGGAGATCGGCGGTGAGGCGAACGGCACTCTCGCCCTGCGCTAGCTGGGCCTCCCGCTCACGCGCCGCAATCTCCGTGCGAAGGCTTTCCGCCTCACGGACGAGATGCGGTTCGGCGGTGCGCGTCGCGTTCAAGCGGTGATTGCCGACCATCTGCAGAAACGCACGCGTGCGGGCGCGCTCCGCCTGCGCGAAGGCTTCCTCGGAACGTCCGGCCTTCACCAGCATTTCGATGAGCAGGTCGTAAAACGCGCGCCGGTTACTGCCGAGGTAGCCCGAGAGCATCTCTTCGACCTTGATGTTGCTGGCCGATGCCTCTAGCACGCTCACGGCCTGCTCGACGTAGTTGATCCCCTCGTCCAGTTTCCCGTCATTCCAGTGACTCGCCCCGATCATGGCCAGAAGACCGGCCTTGATATCGCCGCTCGGATTCGTTTCGAGAGCCTGCTGCCACAGGGCGCGTGCACCCTCGCGATCCCCCTGATCGAAGTGAGTCTTTCCTTTGAAGAAGAGCGGCAGGGCCTGAAGCATGGGCAGTGCACCCTGGATCGCTTTTCCTTGTCCGCCCACAGGATCGCGTATCGTCTGCAAGGGAACCTTTCCCATCAGCAAGGCCTGTATCTCCGATGATTCGGTCATCGTTTCCAACGCCTGACCGACCTCGCTGACGGAGCCCTGGCGAGCCATGACCGCCTTCGCATTTCTGACGGCATCGACCATCGTGCTCGCCAACCTGAACCCGCTGCGGCTCGCCAACACGCAGGCGTTGTCGAGTGCCGATGTCGCGTCGTCGTGCATGTCGAGCTGCATCTGCACCTCGGCGAGCAGAATCCACATCGGCGCCTCGATATACGTTTCACCGAGCCCCTGATAGAGCTCGATGGCCTTTTCGAGGTGGCGCGCGGCGCTGCCGAACGACCCGCGGAACATGTGCAGCGTCCCGAGATCCGCATGGACCGATGCCTCGCGGAAGGCATCGTTGCTGTCCATCGCCAGAGCGAGCACGTCTTCGTAGAGCGCAAACGCGTGGTCGTAGCGGCCGGCCTTTTGCAGCAACTCTGCTCGATCTTCGAGAATCGCCCGTTCACGCCTGGCGTTCCTCGCGGCGCGCACGCTCTCGAGCGCCCGATCGTTCCACGCCAGCGCTTCGTCGATCCGCCCGGTGAGCATCTCCAGCTCCGCGAGCTTGCCGAGAATTGCCGGATCTTCTCCGGTATTTCCTGTGAGCACGCGCATGATGTCGCTTCCACGAAGCGCCTCGAGATAGCTCTCTCGAGCTTCATCGAGGCGCCACTGACGCCGGCGGAGATCTCCGAAATGGACGTCGACCGTGGCATTGACGATCCCGCCGTAAGCCGACATGGCGTCTTTCGCCAGCGTCAGTTGCGACTCGGCTTTCTCCAGTTCCCCTGCTTCCATCAGAACGGCGCCGTATGCGTCGCGATTGAGAAACTCCATCGTGCGCAGCACTACCGGCTTGAGGATCTCCGGATAGTTGGCCAGCGGCCCCAGCATCTCGAAGGACATGCCGGACGTCGGGCCGAGCGCTTTCAGAGTCGCCAGTGAAAAGCGCGAACCCGGGGCCGCCGCTTTGTGCAGCATGGCCAGCACTCGCTCGTACGTGGCCATGGCGTCGGTCAGACGATCTTCGGACCTCTCGAACGTGGCCAGCGCGATGAGACCGATCGCCGCGCTGAAGTGATCGTCGAGGGCGACGAACTTCGCCGTCGCCTCCTCGATCTCCGACCGCGCCGCAACTCCGTTCTCGAGCGACGTGTCCGTGATGCCAAGAAGCAGCAAAGAAATGGCCTCGCCGGTCGGATCCTTCTGCGCGGCGAAGGCATCGCGGGCTTTCAGAAGTTGCGCGCGCGCCTCTTTGTATTGGTGGGCGACGATCTTCTCCCGCACGCCGGCCAACGGATCGTCCGCGGCAAAGATGAAGGTCGGGAGCAACAGGACGACCAGAAAAATCGCGCGGAAACCTCTCATGGCGAGCTTCTCCTCGGCGGAACGGATTCGAGAGTGACCTTGTCGATCGACCAGGTAGCCGGCGTCCGGAACACTTCTTTCGGCGTGCGCGTGCCCAGGAACGTCATCGCCAGCAACTCCTCGAGCGGCTGCTTGTTCGCGGACGCATCAGGGCCGCGCACTCCGGTCCATTCGAAAGCCGTGAGGCTCGGCAACGGCTCTTCTGTGGAAAGCAGGAAGTAGGTGTCGACTCCGTAGGGCTCGCCAACGACGAACGACCGCGTGCCGATCAGTGGAACCTCGGCGGGCGGCTGCTCCAACGGCTGTCCCGGAGTGCGGGTGATCGGCAGGAGATTCTCAACTGAGCCGGCCGCGGGACTGGGGAACAGCAAAACACCTCGCCCGTCACTGTCGATGGCAAAGACGTAGACGTATCGCGCATACACGGGCCGCGAAGATGGTGGCTGCCGTTCACGCAGAACGAGCTGGTAGCGGTTACCGCCGACGAGTTTTCCGTCCTCGACAAGCGCTCCCGCGACCGTGCGGAAGGCAAGGCGGTAGTGGGAGCCGGCTGCTCCTGGCGACGTGAGCGCGTGCCAGCCCTGCACCCTCCGCAACCGCACCAGCCCTTCCCGAAGCGCGAACGCGTCGTTCGTCGTCCACGCCGTGCGCAACGGCAGAGTGCTCCGCGCGCGATCGCGCGCCGTTACCAGGGGCCGGACCCACGCGTACTCGACGCGATCGCGGGTCAGGCGTCCGGTCAGTATGTAGTCCGCCGATCGCGGCTCGGCGGTGAGCTCGACGCCGTCGACACTGCCGACGGCGTCGACGATCGCCGGCGGCACCGGCAGTTGCAGGAAGAGTGACGCTTCAGACGAAACACCGGCCAGCGACGCGGCGCCGATCTTCACCTGCCGTTCGGCAGTGACCATCTCCCACGCGCCTCTGTTCCAGCGGAGGAGATGCGTGGGTGTTTCCACGGTCGGATCGTCGATCCAGCGGATGCCGCGCCGGGCCGCTTCATCGCGAAGTGCGACTGCGGCCGCCAGCTGCTTCTGTTCCGCGCGGGGAACCCACACCCGCAACGGCGGGCCAGGCGGAGCGGCCCACGTCACCAGTTCCAGCAACGCGCCCGGCTTCAGCGTTGCGTTGCCGCGGGCGACACGCGCTTCGGAACGCGCGACCCCAAGCAGAGAAGTAACTTCCAAGCGAACGCCGTCCCGGCCCGGAACGCGCAACTCACTGCCGGCTGTCACGCCGTTCGCCCAACCGCCTTGCAATACGTACGTGCCAACGCCGCTCGCTTTTTCCACCGCGATGACGGCCCGTTGATTGCGACGATCGGCTCGCACGCCGAACAGAGGCCTCGATTGCGTCAGCACACTCCCGGCGATCACCGGTTGTTGCGCGGGCCTTTCCGTGTGCAGCCACGCCCGGGCGCGGAGAAACGTGTCGCTCGCCGGCTCACCGGCATCGGCGTCGCGCATGGCACGGACGAGCGCCCAGGTGAACGCGCCGCGGATCTGTCCGCGATCGTCGAGCATCTCGAACGCGAGGTCGAAATCCTCCGCGGCGGAGAGAATCAACGCGCCACGCTCCTCCGGGCGAGCGCCTGCCGATGGATCGCGCACGTCGCGCGGATCGGGCTCGATGCCGCGATGACCGATGCCGCCGGCGAGGCCGCGCACTCCCGATCCGCTATGACACGCATCGAGAACGATCGTCAGCCGCCCGCCGCGGTCGAGAATGCGACCGAACAACGGACGCAGTTCCTTGTCACGGACGTCCGACGCACCGCTGCGCGAGTCCGCCGGCACGAGCGATTCATCGAGAGTATCGGCCTCGCGCGACAGTGAGTTGCGAACCTGCGATCCGTGTCCCGAGAAATAGAAGAGGACCACATCGCCCTTGCGCGTCTCTCTTGCGAGCCGCTCGATGGAGCGCAGGATCGCGTCGCGTGTGGCCTGCTGGTCCGTCAGCGCGACGATGTTCGTGGGCTCGAACGCATAAAGCGCCACGAGCATGTCGCGCATGATCGCGATGTCATTGAGCGCGCCGTCGAGATTGGACCATTCGCGTTCGGGGCCGATGTGGCGGCGCGGGTCCGGCAGGCGCGACGCCGAATAGTCGTTGATGCCGATCAGCAGCGCACGACGCCGAACCGGCTCCGCATTCAGTCGCGCCGCCAGAAAAGCTCCGAGCGCCGCCAGGATCCATCCCCACTTTCGCATCGTCGTGGAGTGACACGAAAACGCGAGAGGCGTTCGATCCGACCTTTCTCAGGATTCGGTGTCCATTCTGCGGGAAAAGGAGGAATCATGAGTACTTCGGTCGTTCAGGTTGAGAGTTTTTGCCGCGATTGCGGCGCCACCATTCAGTCGCGGGCAGAGATCTGTCCCAAGTGCGGCGTACGCCAGAAGATGATGACCAGCACCGGAGGGCGCAACCGCACGAGCGCGGCGATCCTCGCCTTGTTTCTCGGTGGGCTGGGCGTCCACAAGTTCTACCTCGGCCAGTCAGGTCTCGGCATCGTCTACCTGTTGTTCTGCTGGACGTTCCTGCCGTCGATCGCCGGCTTCATCGAAGCCATCGTCTACCTCTCGATGTCCGATCAGTCGTTCAACGCCAAATACAACAGCATGGCGTACGCGTGATTCGCTCGATTCCTCGCCCCGCGACTACGGGGCGAGGAACCGGGTCCCTTCAGTCGCGGATGATCGGACAGAACGTGACGTCGTACGGCGATTTGCTGCGCGGGCTCAGATTGATCTGCTCGAGCAGATTCGACCAGAGCACCTGCTTCGGATGCAACGCCGCCCAGTCGACCTGAGGCTCGGAGGATGACAACGAGGCCGTGTGCGGCACCAGCCGCTCCGCCGAAGCCGGCGGTGTCTTCACGAGATCGTAATAGATCTGGAAGTGCTGGCCGGGCGCTGGCAAGGGCGTTTCCGCACCGGCCGCGGGAGCCTCGAACGGCGGGAGATTGAGGATCGCCATCTCGACGAGGCCGTTCTGTGGATACAGCTTCATCGACCGCTGCTGCGTGCAGTCGCTGAATTTGCTCTCCACGAGCTCCACGAACTCCCCGGAAATGCGAATGTCCGCGGCCACCCAGTTCGCCAGGGCCTGCGTGTATGGCGCGTCCGGGCCTTCGCCGGAAGGCTTGCGGAAACGCACCGGACGAGCTTTGCCGTCGATCTTGACGAGCGAATAGGTGAACAGTTTTCCGCTGCGCAGTTTGAAGCGGGCGACGATCATGGGATCGGACGGAACCGCTGAGCCGGTGAGCGCCGCCCTGAAGCCCTCCGTGCCGGGCGCGATGGCGCTCAGATCAGCGACCCAACTGAAGTCCTCACGCTCCTGCACGGTCGTCGGCACGAGTTGCATCGTTCCGTTCTCAGCATGGCCCCGAACATCGCTGACGATGTTCAGCGGCGCCTCGGCACCGACGAGCTTCAGATCGGATCCCGCAAGTTTCCACGCCCCACCACCAAGGAGCGCACCAGTGAGTGCCGTGGACGCCTGCTGCGGGGTCTTGTTCGCATAAATGAACTGCGCGATCGACGCCTGGGCGTCCGTAATGCACGTCCCCTGGCAACTCGCCGCGCGCGCGAGAACAATCGGCGTGTGATGGGCGAGCGTCGCACCTCCAGCCATCGTGTACTCGTGCGGCGTGTTGACCAGCAGCACGGTCACTTCCTTACCGTCCGAGCTCGGCTGGAGCGCAATCAACCCACTGAAAAAGATTCGCAAAACAAACTCGGTCATTTCTTTCTCCTCGTTTCGTCGTCCGAAGCTGCAAAAGGGGACGAGGCGTAGCCGATCATCTGAAAAGCCGCCCAACTCCGCACCGGGTGCGTCGCGCTCTGATAGGCGAGCATTTCCAACTGCGCGTTGCGTAAGGCCTCATCGGCCGCCTGACCATCCCGATAGAGTTGATGAAATCGCACGAGCAGATCCTCGGTATTGGCGTCGTCGGTTACGTTCCACAACGTGCCGACCACTCCGGGCACGCCCGCCGCGATGAGCGGCCGTACCAGCGGAGCCAGCCCTTCTGGACCTACGGGGGTCCCTCCCGCGCTGCTGCAGGCCGACAGGACGGCCACTCGGGTTCTCTTCAATTGCAATTGCTTCAGGAGACGCTCCGCGTCAATGACTCCCGAGTCGCCGTCTGCCGCAGGTGCCATCAGCAAGAACGACCATGGCGGAACATCCGGATCGGCTACACCGTGCGCCGCGACGTGAAGAATCGTGCTTTCCGCGGCACGGCGTAGAAACTCGGGCACGGTGGCGTCAGCGTCCATCACCGGCGGGATCACGTCGGCGATCGATGAGTAAAGCGCCGCGATACGCGTCGCCTCACTGCGCGCAGCCGGCAGGCGCTTCAATCCACGCGTCAATTCGCCGGCCTGGAACGCCGGATCGGCGAACAGACGTACCGCCGTTCTTTTGTCCTTCGACCGCTGCCGGTCCTGCTCCAGGGCGAACGCGTAGAGCGTTGCGCTTCCAGCGACCGAGACGGCGTGGTCTTCAATCAGGTACCGGCCGTCAACCTTCAACGCGGCGAACGGCAGCCCGTGCATCGAGCGGTCGGGAACGATCACGAGCCTGGCGCTGTCGCCGGACGGTTTCGATTTCGCGATGAGGGCGAGCGGTTCCGCCACCAGCGCCCGGGAAGGGGCAGCCAATGCGGCTTCGAAGCGCTCGTCGTCTCCGAGGCTGGCGAAGCGTTGCAGGGCCCGCGTCCAGGATCGGATCTGGCGCTCGCCGACCGGCAGCACCCTCAGGTCGGAACCGCCGCCCGTCACGATCCAGACATAGGTCCGATCCTCGAGCACGGCGTATTGCAACAGCGTCGTTCCGGCCGGCAGGATCCGTTCGACGTCCTGGAGCTGCAACGGCTCGCCGCCACGAATCAGATTACGAAACACATCCGGCAATTCATTCCGCTGCAGCAGGAGGTGCAGCGGCTCGTAGGCCCGTGCCTTCTCCGCATAGTCGAATGCTTTCGCGTCCGCGCCGTCTTCGACATAGAGCTGGATCAGGCGGCGATACACTTCCTGACCGCGGGAAAAATACGCGGACCACAGAAGACCGGCTTCTTTTTCCTGGCCCGATCGCACTGCGACGCCTTCCTGAGCGCGCAACGTCGCTACGACGCTCTCCAGATCCGCAGTCATCGCGGAACGGTTGCCTTCGAGCCGGTACAGGTCAGCACGCTGCATCAAAAATGACGCGACCAGAGCTCGGTAACGGGTATCGCCAACGAGCTGGATTGCCTCGGACATCGCGGCAATGGCGGCCTTGCGATTCGAGCCGGCCAATGACTGACCTTCAATCTCCGCCAGCAGGGCGCGAAAGCCGCGCTCCACTTCCGTGTCCGGC
The DNA here is from genome assembly GCA_963822445.1 of uncultured Acidobacteriota bacterium. Taxonomy (GTDB): domain Bacteria; phylum Acidobacteriota; class Thermoanaerobaculia; order Gp7-AA8; family Gp7-AA8; genus QHVT01. The sequence goes on from CAWGHO010000002.1 coordinate 453,592, forward strand.
TGGTCGGAGCTAAGCCCTGCCGCTTCGCCGAGATCGGCACGAGCCCCTGCGCGGTCGCCCAGTTTCAGGCGAATCGCACCGCGATTGAGCACGGCAACGCCCAGGTGGCGGCGGAGCCCCTCGATTTCCTCTTCAGCTGCACGCGAAAGCCCATCCTCGATCGCTTTGACGGCTAGGTTCTGGTAACGAAGAGCGACCGACGGATATCCCAGTTCGAGTGCCGAAGCTGCGATCTCGCCGTATCTCGAATGCCGTGCCTGTACATTGACTATGTCGGCGATGCGTTGCTGATCCTGAAAAACCGCTTGCCACGTGAATTCCGCATGGCCAACGCGACGGTACAAACCAATGATGTTGTTCTGGGTGGTGCTGATATTTTCCCGGTCGTTGATGGTCTTGAAGATCGCCTGGGCCTTCTTGTATTCGGCGAGAGCATCGATGCTCAGTCCCTCGACCATGAAACAATACCCGCGTCCCGCATGAACGCGCGCGATCACAGATGGATGACGGCCCTGCGCCTCGCGCTCGATGGCGCGCAAGCCGTCAGCGACCTCGCTGTAACGCCGGTCCATCGCGAGCACGGAAAGGCGGCCCAACGCCGCTCCGACGCGCAATGGACTGCCCGCCGCGCCCAATGCCGCTTCGGCCTGCTTGAACGCCGCCCCGGCCTTGTCACCAACCCTCAAGGCTCTGCCCGACTGCAGCGCCAGATGCCCCTCTCGCAACAACGCAAGAACGCGAGGATCGCTTGCTTCACGAATGCGGCGCACCGCATCGAGCAGATACCGGTCACGCTCCAGTTCGGCGAGCGCGGATGCGATCATTTCCGCAAGAGCGAGGTTTCGTCCCGCCTCTTCAGCGCCGCCTTCACGCGAAGCCGTCGCCCACGCCGGCAGAAGCTCTTCTTCGACGTACCTTTGCGCCGCGTTGTGATACGGCGCCACCAGTTCACGCACTGCCACGCGATCGCCGGCCGCGCCTGCGATCGGCAGGCGCTCTTTGTTGAGCTCCCACAGCGTTGCAGCCTTGCGGCTGCGCTCCGACATCAGCCGGGCATAGTGCTGGCCCGCCTCGCTGGCCCACGAAGGGTCCGCGTCCTTGCGTAACGCATCCCATGACCGGATTGCATCGTCAGTGAATCCGAGCGCTTCCTCGGCGAGTGCCCGATTGAACCGTGCCGCGATCGACGACGATGAGCCCGCCACCGCGCGGTCGGCGGCGGCAAGCGAGCGGACCAGGTCGGACGGCTGATCCTTCCGCTGCGCCCGGACGTAGTACGCACCGGCCAGATCACTGAGGAACGCCGCGTCGGATCGGCTCCCGGCGAGCGTCTCCAGTCTCTCGACCGCTGCGTCGGTGCATTGTTCGACTCGGGCGAGTAATTGCACGGCGTCCGTCGCTGTATTCATCCTGTCGTCACATTCACTGACGGCAAGAGACACGAGTTCTCTGGGAAGGTTGATCGGCCCGCAATCGGCGGTTTCGAGGACCGAGCCGGCGTGCGGAAGCCGCTTGGTGCAGGGCCGCCAACGCTCGAATCCGCTCAAGAACGCTTCCGTCGTCCTCAGAGCAGTTTGCTCCTGCCGTTCGCGGCTGCAGAAGAAGCCCGACATACAAAGAACGAGGAGGAAGAGCAGGACAGGCTGCCGCCATCGAGCAATGTAGGAAGGGCTCATCGCAGCTTCTCCACAGGTACCGTGTTTGCGAATTGAATGATTCGACCGATGATATACAAGACACGTATGGGCGGCGACCGCGAGAAGCAGTTCGAAGAGCTGTACGCCTACTATCCGGCCGTCGTGAAATTGCTCCTCGAGCTCGGACTCGAGCTCGAGGACGCCAGAGATCTCGCTCAGAAAGTGTTCGTTCGTGTCTATGAACACATGGATGCGTATCGCGGCGAGTCGCGATGGAGTTACCTGCAGAAGGTGACCCGACGTCTTGCCTACAATAAGAACCGCGACGACCACGCCACCAAACGGCAGCACGGCATTGAGGTTCAGACCGAGGAGATTCTCGAGCTGGAGGACACCCGGACCCCGGCGCCGGACGCGGTATTGCAGAGCAAGCAGGAGACCGAACGCTTGCGACGCGCCATCATTCAGCTCGAACCGAAAGACCAGACGAGCATTCGTTTGAAGCTGGCCGGATACAGCCTCGACGAGATTGCCCAGGTCGTCGGCACCACCGCTTCGGCACTGAAATCGCGCCTCAATGGCGTCCGGAAGCGATTGCGCGAGCTGTTGGGTGACGATGTGGAAGGATTGGGTGGGAGCGATGATCAGTAGGGAAGCGTGGGAAGAGGCGACTCGCGATCTGATCGCCGAAGGGCGCGGACGCGTCGGACCGCCGCCGACCTTCGAAGAAGCGGAGGCCCTTTCTCTCGGCCAGCTTTCGGAGGCCGAGACGGAGCGCGTCCGCGAACGACTTTCCTACTATCCGGACATGCTCGCCATCCTCGTTCACCCGTTCCCGGAAGATGCGGACGGCGTGTTGACTCACGAAGAGCTCGCGGCGGATCTCGCGAAGATCCGCGAACAGATCCGGCGCGTACCCGAACCGCCGATCACCTTCCCTCGGCGCAATTTCTCGCCCCGCACGATGGCTCTCGCCGCGGGGATCGTGATCGCGATCTCGATTGGCAGCATCGCCATGTGGCGATTCAGTTCGGAACCGAGGTCCATCTCGACGAGAGTGCTTTTCCCGGATGGAGTCCGTGGAGGCACGCGTGGCGTGCCGGAACAGCCGCGCACCCCGCTCTCCACGAAAACCGACTATGAACTGGAACTGCTTTTCAGCGCAGATCGACGATCCGGCGAATCGCACATCGAGCTTTACGACGTCAGCAGCAAGACTCCGCGTCTGCTCTGGACTCGCGAACACGTGCAACAGCAGCCCAACGGTGCCTTCCACGTCAGGCTGGCAACGGACGATCTGGAGCCGGGTCTTTATCGGCTGGTCATCACGGATGAGAAGAACGAGAAACTGGCGGAGTACACGCTACGACTCTCGGCTCCGTGATCGTCGCTTCAACTACCTTCTTCAGAACAAATCCGGCAAATGCATGAAGTTCCGCATCGCCGCGACGGTCCTCGGCGAGATCTCGCTCAGAAAAAACGTGAGCGCCTCCACGGTCGCCGCGGGAATCGCGTAGCGCGTCACGAACTCCACTTCGACGTCGTGAACCGCACCCTCGGCTCGTGGAAAGAGATCGTCGACGGCACGCTCGTTGGGATTGATGACTGTCGCGGTGACTCCCGCGTCCGCGAAGGCGGTTGAAAATTGATCGCGACGGTAGCCGTAGTGCGTGCAGGCGAGACAGGCGACGATCGGTGCGGCGGGACGGTCCACCTTGTCCAGTGCTGTTGCAACCCAGCGGCGGATCTCCGAAGCCGTGCGCGAGCCCTCGCGATCCTCGGAGATCGTGTCGGCCAGGCCGGGACAGGCCTGGCTCACGATGCGTGACGGCTCGACTCCGCGCGCGACGAGAAGGCGCGGATACGTACCAGCGTCGATCGTCGTCTGCGTTCCGAAGATGATGGCCACACTCGCCGGATCCGCCTCGAGCTCCTTCAGCACCAGATCGACTCCGGTCTCGACGATGCCCTTCACCGGAATCACCGCGTCGCGAAAGTACGGCGTGTCGGGAAGCAGCACCGAGAGGGTGTTGCACGCGACGTAAATCGAGTCAGGCTCGAACCGCTCCGTCACGTTCCGCAGGAAGCGGTCGAAGGTCTCGATCTTCACCTCGCGGGACGGCATGGAGTTGTAGCCGTAATCGTTTTCCGGCGCAGCGTTGGCGAATGTCAGGCGCACCGGCTCCGTGAAACCGTGCGTGCGCACGAACCGCTCGGCATACGCGACGACGGAGAGACCGCCCACACCCGAATCGGTGATGAGGATGTGCATCGCTTATGTCTCGAGCTCGAAGCGGCCGGTCATCAGGTCGAGCACGATCGGCACGTGACGATCCTTGAGCGTGTACAGCGAAGCGTCTTCCAGCTCCAGCGTGACGAGATTCAGCCCCCGTTCGCCGGCCCACGTGCCCATCGAGCCCGGCGTCGGATAGCCGATCTCCGTGAGAAACGGGAGCGCGCAACGGTCGGCCAGTTGGCGGCCGAGGTGGGAGGCGCCGGAGTCGTCGACACAGGCGAGCGCCGAATGCAGGCTGACCACGGCGCGAGGTTTCAGCCGCTCGATGAGAGCGATCAGTGCCGTCGTTTCCGGTTCCGACGCCGGTTGCGGACCGGGACTCAGGGCGATGTCGCGCGCGTCGTTCGCCCGGCTCTTGTAGCAGACCGGGTCGGGACTCCAGCTCGACGTCGGAAAGTTGCGGTTGAGATCCACCCCGCGGGCATTGCCGCGCGTGCCGCGCAGCATCCCGTCCGGATTGCCGCAGAGGATCACCGCGGCCCGCAGATCGCCGGTCGGCAGACATCGAAGCGCTTCGGAGACGACGACCGTCGTCTCCGCTTCATCGCCATGGATCGCCGCGAGAATGACGATCTCCGCGCTTCCCGAATCAGGCAGGTAGACAGTGAGAGGAATGCCTTCGGCTGAGGTGCCGTACTCGGTGGTGGCGTGGTGGATCACGCCGCGATCGCGCCGCGCCACGAGTCGCTGCTCGGTCATCGCCGCGACTATAGAGGATCACCAGCCGTGGTTTGGAGCCGGCGGCACCGGAGGGACGGGAGGCAGCGGCGCGATCGCCGGCAATCCCGGCCGGATCTCCGAAAGCGGCTTCCCGGCATCCGCAGGCCTTCCTCGCTGCACGACTCCGCCGTCGCGTACTGTCCGCTCGACGCGAGGATCGCCCCAGTAAGTGACAGCTCCGCCCGAGTTGATCGTGGCGCGCAGGTCGCGGCGAGCATTGGTGAAGATTCCGCCGCCTGATTCGATGGAAGCGACGACGTCATCCGCGGCAATCGATCGAATGTCGACCGTCCCGCCCTGTTCGACGGTGGCGCGGATGGATGCCTGGCTCGGAAACGAACCGGACGCCTGTAAGGTCCCGCCGTTGAAAACGGAAGCCTCGGCGATCTCCGGCGTGACGACCTCGATGTCCACGCGATAGCCGCGCGGACACGCTTCCCTGTCGCTGCCGATCACCAGCTTTTGGCCTTCGACTTCGACGCGGGTGTATCGCGGATCGCCGGTGAGCATCGTCACCCGCTGCACCGGGCCGTACCGGACGATGACCGTCCCTCCGTTGTGAAGCTCGATCGATCGGAACCGTTGAAGGGGAATGACAGTCTCCGCTGCCGCAGCCGCCGACAGAGTCACCAGAACGAGCAGTCTCAACGCGCGCATAGTCGTCCTCCGTACTTCGATAGACGTGCGGATCGGGCCGGGGTTAGAGACTCGTGTGGGTGTAAGGTGCGCGCTCCATGACAAAGCAAGCTGTTGCATTTCTGATCGCGCTCGGTCTGATCGCGTCCGGCTGTCAAACGACCAGGTCGAACGATCACGGCTTCCTCGCCAGGCGGTCTCCCGACGCGATCCGGGTCATGACCTGGAACATCGGACGCGATTCGATCTTCGCCGGGACTGAGTTCGCGCGAACGGAGCAGTTCGCGCGGGTCATGCGCGCCGTTCAGCCGGACATCGTCTGTCTGCAGGACGTCTGGGCCGGAGCTGAGCGGGCGGCGAGTCTCTTCGACGCGATCCTTCCCGATCGCGAAGGTCGGAAGTGGCAGCACCACGGCGTCATCGACAACGTGATCCTCTCCGCCCGCTTCGATCTGAGCCAGCGGGACTCGGGCACTCTCCAGCTCACACAACGCCGCATCCCCGCTCACGCGATGGCGCTCGCGCGCGACGCCTCGGGCCGCGCGGCATATCTCATCTGCGGACACTTCCAGTCGGGCGCGGGCGTCGCGCACCGCGAGCAGCAGGCCGATCTCGTCGCCGAGCGAATCTATGCACTTCAATCGACCGCCGCTGTTCCGCTCAGCACTCCGATCGTCATCCTCGGCGACCTGAACTCGAACGCCTCATTCCCCGCCGATTTCATCACCAACCTGCGCTCGGGACGGATCCGCGGCACCCCGGCGGCTTCCGGCAAGTCGCCGGACTGGGACGGAAGCGAGCTCGAAGACGCGCTTCCACGCCACAACGGCCGTGGCGAGGACGTCTGGACCTGGAAAAACGAGCGAAGCGAGTTCGCCCCCTCGACGATGGATCGTGTTCTCTATACGGGAAGCGTGGCCGTCGCGGAGCACTCGTTCGTCCTGAACACCACGACGATGACAGAGGAAGAGCTCACCGCGTCCGGCCTTCAACGAGACGACGTCATGTTCCGGGCGAGCGAGCGGTTCCATGACCACATCCCGGTCGTCGTCGACTTTCGCATGCGGAAGTGAACGGCTCTCAGTCCCGGTCGACCTCAGGCGCGCGCAGGTTGAGCGAGCCGTGGCGCGCCAGCACGCCGGAAACGCAGCGCGATTCGGGCAGTTTCGCGCCAAGGCGCACGCTTCGTTCCTCGTCGTTGGAGAGCAGGCAGAGGCTGTAAGCCCCCTCTTCCGCCCGAGGAATCTCGAACTGAAGGCGTTGGTCGGGGTTGCCGATCAAACGCCCTCGCGCGAGATAGGCAACGGCAAAACCGTTCAGGACGGCGCCGTTGTGAATCACATACGGCCGGAACGGTTCTGCACGTGCTCCGACCCTCCCATCAATCGTGAGCACGCCTCCGTTCTGGTCGACCACGAGATCCATGCTCGTTGCCGGGGCTGGGAGCCGCATCATCCTGAAGGAAAAGCCGGGTGCCGCCGCTGCAACGAGAACTTCGCGAGTCTGCGGAGGCAAACGGAACTCAAAGACGCCGGTCGTGTCGACCGGGATGGAACCGATGACCGACTGCGCGTGGTTCGCCGGCGAGATGAAGACGGAAGCGCCGATGACGGGCCCCGTGGCCGAGGCAATCGAACCGCGCAACGGCGAAATGGGCGCGACTCTCAGGACCACGTCGCGTTCTACCGCGCTCTCCGCCAGGTCAACGAACAGCGGCTCCTCGGTTTCCCGATCGGGCGTGGCCGCCGTCAACGAGTACCGTCCCGGCTGTAGCGCGTTGATGGTGAACGTCCCGCCCGATAACTCGAACTGGTGAAAACCATCCGGTGCGGTCAGGTTGATGAATCCCTCGCTCACGGGACGATCGTTCTCATCGACGACCTTTCCTTCGATCCGGATCTCAGGGAGGCGGAGGTCGATGGTCGCAACGCCTTCGTCGTCTCGGTGGAGCGCGACTCGTTCGAGCAACCTTTTCACGCGAGGCTGCGCCGATTGAATCTCCACCTCTTCCCAGACTTCCTGGTCCAGGTCGGGCAGAAATACGAGAAATGTACCGTCGGCCTTCGATCGCGCCGGAATGCGGAATCCGTTTTCGCGGGAGCGGAAAAGGAGTTGCGCCTGCAGAGGCGTTTCTCCCAGCACGATCGATCCGCGGCCTTTCATCACCCGCACCGGCATGTCGATCGTTCTGTCGCCGTCGAGGTAAAAACTCTCGGAGAACCAGACGCTGTCTCGAATCCTGAGCTCCACCGTATAGGAGCCCGAGAGCTGGCGATCGAAGCGGCAGATACCGTCCGCGGGAAGCGGCAACGGCGGCTGGGGAGCCGCATGGCGCTCCGCGTCGAAGCGCGTAACCGCGACCGTCCACGGCATCTTCGACGCTTCCGGCGGTACCTGAACGTTCACCTTGAGCGTCCAGAGCCGCTCGAGGATGAGGGGCTCGTCGAGAAGTGATTCGCGGCCTTCGATGACCGTCACCTCACGCTCTTCGGACACCAGATCGCCCGACGAAGCGGACACGATGTAACTTCCCGGCAGCACGTCGAAGGAGAAAAATCCCCGTTTGTTTGCGCGTGTGACCGTGCGCGTAACAGACTGGCTGTTGCGCATCGCGTCATTCCGCTCGCTGGCCGCGGCGTTTCTGAGCGTGACTTCGACAATGTCGGACTCCTGGCGCTTGCCATCGGCACCTTCGACGCGACCGCTGAGCGTCGCCCCGCGGCGAAAGCCGAGCGTCCCGAGATCCACCGACGGCTTTTCTCGCAGATCAATACCCCATCTGTAGAGCGAAGCGTGACCCGGGATTCTGAAGGCGAGGTCGTAGGTGCCCATCGGCAGCTCACAGTCGACATGACCATCTGTAACCGGGCAGGACTCGGAGCCCCGCGGAGCACGGGAAGCCGGATCAGTCGGATTGAAGTAGACATCCAACAGACGCGCCTGGCCGGGCGAGGGAATCGTCACGCGCGTACGAAGCCGGGTCGATCGGTACAAGATGAGAGTCGCCTCCGCCGGCCGGTCGGCAACGGAGACCAGCACCGGTGCACTCCAGTAGCCGGGGCTCGTCGCACTCACGAACCACTGGCCGCTGGATAACGTGATCGACGCCTCGGAGCCATTGATCGTGAGCTTGAGCGGATCCATCGCGGCCGCCGCGTTGCGGGCGTGCAGCGTGACCGCGGCTTCTCCGAGCGGGGACTCGTCCCACACCAATTGGATAGCGACGCGTTGGTCGGCAGCGTAAACCTGCAGGCCGGCGACCAGCGTCGCGAGCAGCAGAACGAATTTCATCGACGGAACCGGCAGGAACCCGACGTATTACAACGTGGATACTTAACCCCACCACCTTTGTCGATGACAGTGTTCGTACCGCTGCAGGTGCAATAGCCGTAACTTCCGTACAACGTGTAGCAGACGGATGCCGTCTGGTTGGCGTCCAGGCCGCACTGCGAGCAGTAAGTCTTGGTGCACAGGGTGGTTGTGGTCCCGCCCCCGGTCGAGCCGGTCCCGCTGCCCCATGTGTCGTTCAGCCAATCGCACATGGTGTCGCCGACCGTATCCCGGTCGCAATCGTCTTCGAGCGCGTACGCCGGTCCAGGGAAAAGGATCACGCCAAGAGCAATGAGGAGGACTGCCGTCCAAAATGGAGCTTTCACGAGTCAATCCCTCCGTTTCGGTAGAAGGGCATAACCCTATACTTCAGGCCGGTTGCGCGTCAACCGCCCCTCACCACCCTCCCCCACCCCCGCCCCCGCTGCTGCTCGAGCTGCTGGACGAGCTGCTGCCCCCGCCCCCGCCACCGCTGCTCGACGGCGCCGACACACCCGCGCCGACGGCCGCGGCGGCAAGCGCCCAGGACGCGGTTGCGCCCGCGCCGCCGAATGCGCCGCCGCCGCCCGTCCAGCTCGCCCCCGCCGAGGAAATCGACGAGGACGATGAGGAGCTGAACGAGCTCGATGAAGAGCCCGAGGCCGCGGCGACACTTTCCGCGCCGCCGTGCGAGCGAAACCAGGACTCGACGTTTCGGCCGAGGCCGAGGGCCAGGAGGTAGGGGAACCAGTCGTCGCGCAGACGCGGTTGCGCGGAGCGAAGCTGCGCGCGCAGATACCGCCGCGCGGAGATCACTTTCTTGCGGAAGGCGTTCTTCTCTGGCGAGTCCGTCGTCCGCAGCGTATTGAGAACGAGATTCACCAGCGCCAGCAGCGCCGTCGCGCACGCGAGCATCGCCGGAACGCTGAACAGATACTCGCTGGACTGCATCAGGTAACGGAAGACGCTCGCGAACACCGGGACCGAGAATGCGAACACGATCGCAAAACGCAGCGGGATCCGGTTCATGGCATTCGAGTGGACCCGCGCCGCGATGGTGCTGCCGATCAATGCGAAGAATCCCAGGAACATCGTGATCGCCACGAGCGCGGCGTCGTTACCGCCACGGAACGCGATCACGATCATCATCACGACGGCGACGACCAGTGCAATGACAGGGATCTTCCAGTCGACAACGTTCTCCTTCGACGCCCACTTCGGAATCCGCTGCAACTCGGCTTCGATCGGCGAATCGATCAACGCCGCGAGGTTCAGCCCCGTCGAGCGGTAGTGTTTGCGAATCGCATCGGTATCGGTCTCTTTCCGTCCACCGAAGAAGAGCTTTCGCAGGACCGCGCCGTGATGCCCGTCGGTCTCTCCGCGATCGCCGAGCAAACGCATCTTCAGCCGCGAGCGCCGGAGGAGCCGCTTCTCCACGCTGGTCTCGATCTTCTTCGCCTGCGCCAGCGAAGCAATCACCGCCGCAACTTCGGCCGCCCCTACTTTCCCATCCCACGCCGCGCCGATGGCTTCCGGCGAAAACTCGAGGATGTTCGTCTCCAGCCAGGCATCGTCGATGGCCGACACAGGTGTGAGTCCGCCGAAACGCCCGCGCTCCCGTTCGTGGAGGTAGAAACTGAAAGCGAGCGTGGCGATGCCGATGACGATCAGCGCGATCGCGGCCTTGCCAAGTGCGGGAGACGGCAGAATCGTGACCGCGGCCGGCTTGCCGCGTCCCCTCCAATCCACAGTCCTCGTGACGAGGAATCCTTCGCCGGGCTGCAGACCTCGCGCGCTGGCGGTGAGGACCGGCTCGATGCCGACCCACTCCGGGGCAGTCGTGAGGCGCAGGGAGAAGTGCTCCACGACGCCGGTGCGCTCGGGAAACAGGAAATCGTGATTGAGGCGGTACTCGTCGTTGCGTCCGCGAAGGACGCCGGTGAGCTGATAGCGGATGCGATACGTCAGCGCTTTCGCTTCGAACTCGGGGTCCGTCGGAAGGCGGCTGCGCCACCGCAGCACGTTTCCATCCATCAGCTGATACTGGTCGACCGCCGACAGATTGCCGACGGAAAGCGGGACGATGGTCTCGCCGTCGATCCGGTCCACGCCGAGGATCTTCAGCGATTGTCTGGGGCGGACGTTGAAGGTGCGCTCGCCGCCGTTCCAGTCGCCGTCGAAGACGTAAGCCTGGGTCTCGCTGACCTCCAGCACGCCATCGCGATCGAGCCGCGCGTCGACGGCCACCGACGACCAGTAAAGCGAGCGAGCCTGCGCGGACAGCGCGGAGAAAAGGAGAAGGGCACCGAGGAAATACGGCCGATGCATGAGTGCAGGATACGCGCTCGATCTGGACTGCGGCGGCAATAGCCGCCGCTCTGGCTCGCGGCAGCAGAGCTGCCGCCGGGCGAGAGAGAGCGGCAGCTCTGCTGCCGCAGTCCAGAGCCGCCGCACTCCATCACCCCGTGTTGCGCATGCCCGCGGCGATGCCATTCACGGTCACCACAAACGCCTCGCGAAGCGATTCGTCGGGCGACTGGCGCAGCCGCCGCAGGATCTCTGCCTGCACGACGTTGATCGGATCGACGTACGGATTGCGCACGTCGATCGAGCGGCGCAACGCGTGATTCGTCTCCAGCAGGCGCTCGTGGCCGGTGACGCGTTTCACGAGCTCGACAGTCGTCGCGAGCCGCGCTCGAAGCGTTTCGCCGAGGCCGCGGAGATCGTCGGGAACGAGCAGGCGGTCGTAGTACGCGGCGATCTTCGCCTCCGCTTTCGCGAGGACCATCTCGATCAGCTCGATGGTCGAGCGGAAGAACGGCCACTCCTCCATCATCGCGGCGAGCGTTGCTGCGTCGCCGGCTTGCAGCGCGTCATCGACGCCGAGCCACGACGGCAGGAGCAAACGGTTCTGCGTCCAGGCGAACTGCCACGGAATGGCGCGCAGCGACTCCACGCCTTTCTTCGCGCCGCCCCGTCGCGCCGGACGGCTCCCGATGTTGATCTCCCCCAACTCCACCTCCGGAGTCGCGGCGCGGAAGTAATCGATGAACGCCGGCGTCTCGTACACGACCTCGCGGTATCCGCTGACCGAGGCGTCGGCCATGCGCTGGATCTCGCGGCGCCATTCGTCGCGCGGCGCGGGTGACGGCGCGAGCGTCGCGTCGAGCGTGGCCGTCGTGTAGACCTCGAGCGTGCGCAAGGCGATACCAACCAGCCCGAACTCGGCCTGGATCATTTCTCCCTGCACGGTTACGCGGAGGCGGCCTTCGATCGAGCCGGGCGGTTGGGATCGGATCGCGAGATAGGTCGGCCCACCGCCTCTGCCCACACTTCCGCCGCGGCCGTGGAAGAGCGTGAGCTCGACTCCGGCGTCGCGGCACGCGGCGACGATCTGTTCCTGCGCCTGAAAAAGCTCCCAGGCCGCGGCGAAGCGGCCGGCATCCTTCGAGGAGTCGGAGTAGCCGATCATCACTTCCTGGCGGCCGTCGATTGCATCGCGATAGGCGTCGAGAGCTAACAGTTTCGACATCGTCTCGCCGGCGCCGCGAAGATCGTCGCGGGTCTCGAAAAGCGGGACGACACGCAGTGGCTCGCGCGCGCCGGCTTCCTTCTGCAGCAACGCCACCGCGAGCACGTCCGACGCGGTGCGGGCCATGGTGATGACGTATGCGCCGAGGGATTCGCGGGGGATGCGGGCGATGGCGCGGAAGGTGTCGAGGTCTTCGCGGGCGTCTGCGTCGAGCTCGAGATCGGGCGGAATCAGCGGATCGTGTTCGCGCAGGAGAAACTCCACGCGCTGCTCTTCACCCCATTTCGAATACTTTCCGCCGGTGATCGCGTCGAGCAGCGCGGTGTGCCGCGCAGAGTCCTGCCGCACGTCGAGACGCACCAGCGTGAGACCGAACGCGTGGACGCGGCGGATGACGTCGAGGAGATGACCGTCGGCGATCAGGCCGTTGCCGGTGTCGTGAAGGGAGCGGTAGCAGCGGAGGAGCGGTTCGAGGAGGTCGTTGCTTTGAACATAACCGTTGAACTGCGAGCCCTCCAGCGCGCCCTCGATCGATTCGCGGGTAAGGAGCAACTGGTCGCGCACATCCTTTAATAGTGCGCGATACGGTTCGCGAACCCGCGGCAGCTCGTCGGAACCGGATTGCATCGAAAGCTCGGAGCGGAGCGCATCGATCTCGCGAAGATACAGATCCGCCGCGACCCAGCGCGCGAGCAGGCAGGCTTTCTCGGTCACGGCCGCGGTGACGTTCGGATTACCGTCGCGATCCCCGCCGATCCACGAACCGAAGCGGATCGGCGCGGCGTCGATGGGAAGCGCACGGCCCGTGCGCGCGCGCAAAGCGTCGTCGAGCGCGCGGAGATACCGCGGCAGCGCGTCCCAGATCGTCTGCTCGAAGATGAACAGCCCGCCCTTGACCTCATCGAGCGGCGTCGGACGCTCACGCCGCACCTCGTCGGTCTCCCATGCCGAGGTGATCTCGCGGCGCAGCTCGTCGACGTTCTCGCGCCGTTCGGGGATGGTCAGGTCCTGACGATCGCCGCGCGCGAGCAGCTCGCCGATGCGGCTGTACTTCTGCAGCAGCGTCCGTCGCACGACTTCAGTGGGATGCGCGGTGAGCACGAGCTCGATGCGCAACGCGACGACGCTCTCGAACAGCTTGTCCGGTTCGACATCCAGCCGCGCGAAGACTTCTTCAAATGATCCGGGCTGCGGTGATGCGTCCGGATCGCGTTGATACTCGCGGCGCCGCCGCACGCGGTGATGCTGCTCGGCGATGTTCGCGAGATTCAGAAAATGCGCGAACGCCCGCGCCACCGGCAATGCATCGCACGTCGGCCGGGCCGCCAGCAGCTCCGCGAGCTTGTCGAAATCCGCGTCGTTTCCCGCCCGCCCGCTTTTCGCCAGCGCCCGCACGCGCTCGACCATCTCGAACAGCTCGACGCCTTCCTGCGCGCGCAACGTTTCGCCGAGGAGGTCGCCGAGAAGATGAACGTCGTCGCGAAGGGGTTGGTCGGGGGCGGGAGGCATTGGGGGAGTCTATGCCTCAGACCTTGACCGGCGGCCTGCGCTGGCGCAGGGTGTGGCCATGAGCGCGCTCAAGATCATCGCCATTCTGCTGATCGTCGCCGGCATTGCCGGACTGGTTTACGGCCAGTTCACCTACACGAAGAAAACCCACAACGTGGACCTCGGCCCGATCGATCTCTCCGTGAAGGAGAAGCGGACAGTCAACGTACCGCTGTGGGCGGGGATCGCCGCAATCGTCGGCGGCGCCGCACTGCTGCTCGTGCCGAAGCGGACATGACCCTCACACCACGCAAATCGCGTTGATGCGCGGCTCCACTTCTTCCACGTCGATCTGCACATCCACGAACTTCCGGATGATCTCGATGTTCGTCAGCGTGTGCTCGGTCAACGGTCCGGTGGTGAACGTGCCGCCGGCGCCGATGGCCATCGGCACGAGAAGCTGATCGGCGAGATGAGGTCCCGCGGCAACGGGCGCGACGAGATAGTCCTTCACCTCCGCGACCGCAGAATCAGCGACGTCCTCCGCGCGAACGCCCCTCGCGCCGAAGCCGGTGAAGATTTCAGTTACCTGCTCGGACTCGATCTCGATGGTGAGGACATTCCCCGGACCGGCTGAATCGACAGTCGCCTCGGCAAGCAGCCACTCCGGCGGCCAGGACATGCGCTCGGCGACGACGGCGAGCTCGCGCTCGGCGATGGACAGCGGAAGATGCGCGACCAGGGCGGTCGCGCGTCGCGACACGATCTCGCCGCGCGCCTCGAGGTTCAGCGGGCGGAACGTCGTCGGGCCGTCGACGCGCACCGAGACTCTTCCGCCGCCGGCAGGATAGAAACCGTGGCGGAGCAGTTCGACGTCGACGGTCGCGCCCATCGTTCGCAGAAGCGGCACGAACGCTTTCACGAAGAAGTCGAAAGGCGGAGCGCCGGAGTTGTGCGTGCCGCCTTCGACGACGATCGAGCAACTGCCGTTCATCGTGAGCAGCACCGGCAGAACGGTCTGCACGACGAGCGTGGTGCTGCCGGCGGAGCCAATGGAGAAGAAGTAGTCGCCGCATTTCGGCTGGCCGGGAAGGAAGGTGAGCTGCTTCGATCCGAGCTCCGCGCCTTCGACAACGCCTTGCCCGATGACCGCTGCGGCGTTCACGGCCGCCAGATGCTGCCGGAGCAATCCCGGCTTGCTGCGTCGGGCGCGCACGTTTTCGAGGCGAAAGGGCTTCCCGGTGATGATCGAAAGGGCGAGCGCGGTCCGAAGAACCTGCCCTCCCCCTTCACCGTGGGAACCGTCGATGACGATCGGATTCACGGCACCGCTGATAACACTAAACTCGCCGCATGACCCAGCACATCGGCATCGTGGCCTGCTCGGCCGAGGGCGCGGCGCTTTGTTATCGGACGATCTGCATCGAAGGCGCGGCGCTGCTCGGACCGCACGATCATCCCGAGGTGTCCATGCACACGCACTCGCTTGGCGAGTACATGAAGTGCATCAACCGCGACGATTGGGAAGCCGTGGGCGAACTGATGCTCTCGTCGGCGAACAAGCTGGCGGCAATCGGCGCCGACTTCCTGATCTGTCCCGACAACACGATTCATCAGGCGCTGCCTCTCATCGCATCCCGATCGCCGCGGCCATGGCTGCACATCGCCGAAGTGGTCGCCGCGGAAGCAGCGGCGCGAGGGTTTCAGCGCCTCGGACTCACCGGCACGCGCTACCTGGTCAGCAGTGAGGTGTACCCGCAGAACTACGTACGCCCAACCGCGGATGAACGGGAGGAGATCAACCGGATCATCTTCGAGGAACTGGTTTACGGGGTGTTCAAGCCGAAGGCAGTCGTAACGTTTCAACGGGTCATCACAAGAATGAAAGAGGAGGGCTGCGACGCGGTAGTCCTCGGCTGCACAGAGATCCCGCTGATCATCAACGACTCGAATTCGCCTCTGCCGACTATTGACTCCACTCGCCTCCTCGCCCGCGCTGCTTTGCGGCGGGCAACAGGGAACGACGAGGGGCCTCCGGCGGGCGGCCACGGGCCGCAGCGCTGATGTTGGCGTGAGCGCGATCCGCGCCAGCTACCGCGAGCTAGGCAGAAGGCACGACCAGCGCTGCCGGCCCGTGGCCGGCCCGCCGGAGGCCTCCTGGTCGTCCCCTTTTGCAACCATTCATAATCGCGGGGCATGGAGATCACGCTGTCGTACCGGCCGCCGTACGACTGGGACGCGCTGTCGCGATTCCTGGCGGCGCGGGCGGGACGCGGGGTGGAGGTCGTCGACGGGCACCACTACGCGCGGACGTTCGAGATCGATGGCGCGGCGGGGCATATCGAAGCGACGCCGACGCAAGAGCACCATCGCTTCGAAGTTGCCATTCACGCCGCGCGTGTTACCGCGATTCCGAAAGTCGTCGCGCGACTGAGGCGGTTGCTCGATCTCGATGCGGATCCCGCGGTGATCTCGTCGCATCTGGGCGAGGATCCCGCGCTCCGGAAGCTCGTGTCGGCGCGTCCCGGGCTGCGTCTTCCCGGCGCGTGGGATGGCTTCGAGATCGCGGTGCGCGCGATTCTCGGACAGCAGGTCACCGTCGCCGCGGCGACGCAGTTGTCAGGAAAACTGATCGCCGCGTTCGGCCAGCCGTACGACGCGTCGCCGCGAACGGAGGGGCTGACCCATCTCTTTCCGACCGCGGAGCGGCTTCGCGAGGCCGACATCGCGTCGATCGGAATGCCGAAGGCGCGCGCAGCATCGATCTCGGCGCTGGCCGCGGCGACGCTGAACGATCCCACGCTGTTCGAAGCCGGTCAGGATCTCGGCGAGGCCATCGCGCGATTGCGGATGATTCCGGGGATCGGTGAGTGGACGGCGCAGTACATCGCCATGCGCGCGCTGCATGGCAGCGATGCCTTTCCGTCGGGCGACGTCGCGTTGCAGCGGGCGCTGGCTGATGGAAATGGCCGGCCGAATGCAAACCAGACCGAAGCACGCGCGGAAGCATGGCGTCCGTGGCGTGCGTACGCAGCGATTCATCTCTGGACAGGAGACTCACAGTGACCTTTCGAAGCCTTCATGAATCAGGACAATTTCTCATCCTTCCCAACGCGTGGGATGCGGGCAGCGCGCGGATCATCGAATCGAGCGGCGCGAAGGCGATCGCCACGTCCAGCGCGGCGGTGGCGTGGGCGAACGGCTATCCCGACGGCAACGCTCTGCCGCCGGAGATGCTCACGCGCACGATCGAGGCAATCACGCGCGTCATCGGCATCCCCCTTTCGGTGGACAGCGAAGGCGGCTACTCGAACGATGCCGCGCAAGTCGGCGAGAACATTCTTGCGTTCGTGAATGCCGGCGCGGTCGGCATCAACATCGAGGATGGAAGCGAGTCGCCCGATCTGATGTGCGCGAAGATCGAGGCCGCGAAACGCGCGGGCGAAAAAGCGGGTGTGGATCTCTTCGTCAACGCCCGCGTCGACGTGCTGCTGAAACAGCTCACACCGCCGGAGCAAGCGATCGAGGAGACGCTCGCACGTGCGGCGCGCTACCGCGATGCCGGATGCGACGGCATCTTCGTGCCGATGTTGACGCGCGAGCACGAGATCGAGGCCGTCGTTCGCGGGATCGATCCGTTGCCGCTCAACGTGATGTGCGTGCCAAACCTCCCTCCCGCTTCGGAACTGCGGCGGCTGGGCGTGCGCCGGTTGAGCGCGGGAGCTTCGATCTCGAAGGCGGCGATCAGTCTGACCAAGCAGCTTGCCACTGAGTTTCTGGCGGATGGCGACTCCGCGGCCGTGTACCGGCACGTCACGGACAAGACGGACATCAACGCGTTATTCCGGGGTCGCTGAGGTGTGGTGCAGGCTTCCAGCCTGCCCTTACCGTCACAGGCAGGCCAGAGGGCTGCACCACACCCGCAGTTAAACAGCGAGCAATCCCGGATAGAGCACGCCGTCGGGCGTGTCGAAGTCGAGTCCGAGAAGCTCGGCGATGAGCGGGGCGATGCAGGTCAGCGGTAATTGCGTGACGGATGCGCCGGCGCGGATGCCCGCGCCGCAGGCGACGAAGCCGGTGTGCATGTCCGGCATGTCTGGATGGTGGCCGTGGCTCATGCCCGGATTCGGTTGCATGTCCGGCGCTTCGAAACGGTCGTCGATCACGAATCCCGCTCCGGCGGCGAGTGCGAAGGGCGATTCGCTGTCGCTTCCCAGCTCGATCAATTCATCACGCTCGACGATGCGGAACGTCTCCCGCTTTCCGCGCGGCAACTCGTCGAGCACGCGGCGCACCGCGTTCACGTTGTCGTCGGCGGGATCGTTGACGCGCAAGAACGCCGATCCGCCCAACGCGAAGAATCGCGCGCGATCGCGCAATCCCGCCTCGCTGAGCCACACGTTCGGCCGCAGCTGTGTGTGCACTTCGGTGTTCCCATGGTCGCCCGTGACGATGATCGCCGTCGTGTCCCAGGCCTTCGTCCGCTCGATGACTTCGAGGAGCACGCTGACCACCTGATCCGAGGCGGCGACGGCTCGCTCGCGGCGGGGGTTGCGCCAGTCTGGTTCCTGCAGGACCTGTCCCGCGGCCTGCGTGTGCAGCATCAGCAACGTGGGGCGGTACTGTTCGAAGAGGTAGCGCGCGATCAGCGCGACCTGCAGATCGTGCATGAGGAACTTGTTGTTGAAGTTCTCCGGGGTCATGCGGCCGGTGGCCTCGCGCTCGAGCTCTTCGAGCAGTCCGCGAGGCTGATCGTTGCCGCGGAGGGCGGCCACGAGATCCTGCTGCTCGCCGGGCCAGATGTCCGGGATGCAGCGGTCGATGGCCGCCCCCACGGTGAGCGGCCAAAGGATGGACGCGGACGTACCGCCGCGTGCGCGAACGGCATCCCAGAGCGCGGGCACGCGAATGAGGCTCGCATCCTTCAGCCAGGGCGCGTTGCCCGGCTTGAATTCGCGGTTATGAAAAATGCCGTGACGCGCGGGCAACGCGCCGGTAGCGAGGGTGGTGTGTCCGGGATACGACAGCGCGGGGAACACGGCGCGCACCGATTCGGCGTGCGCGCCTTCGCGGTAGATCTGCTGGATGGCAGGCGCCGGCCATCGCTCGTCGAGATAGAACGCCGGCAACAGGCCGTCGACGCTCACCAGGATCACGTGCTGCGCTCTGGGCGTCTTCTTCGTCTTCACGTCGCGATGTTCCCTGCAGCGATGGGGCCACGCGTCAGTGGCGCGCGGATCGCCTGCGGTTCGGCTGCTGGGACGCGGTGCGGAAGACTTCGATGCCGCCGCCCGTCGGGCAGCCGGATTCGCCGGCGAAGGTCGCGATGATCTCGGCGCGGCCGTCGGCGTCGAGATCGGCCACGCGCACGGCGTACGCGGGGCAGCCGGGACGCCACGCCGAGGGACTGATGTCGCCGTCGCGCACGACCGATCCGCGGCCGTCGCCGCGGAACGTGAGCAGCCGGCCGTCCTGCAGGGCGGCGACGACGTCCTTCGCGCCGTCGCCATTGAGATCGCCCGTTGCGACCGCGGCGATCACCGCACCTTCTTCCGTCCAGAGCTGCAGCGGCGGGCGTGAGCCGGCCGGGAACGACACCAGCTCGAGCGACGCCGCGCGCGGGGCGCTGGCGGAATAACCGATGACGATCTCGTCGAGACCGTCGCCGTCGAAATCCGCCATATCGACGCCGCGCACGGTGGAAGGCGTAAGCACCGTTTCGATCTCGCGGCGCGCGAGCGCGCCATCGGAGCCGAGTCGCAACACGCGGTGATCGCCGGCGTTGTAGGTGGCGGTGACGAGATCGGGAAGGCCGTCGCCATCGACGTCACCCGCGGCGATGGCGTCGCCGTGGATCAAGTCGGTGCTCTTCGAATGCGTCGTTCTCCAGGCCGATCCGAGATTCTCGAAGACGGTCACGCCCATCTGCACGCTGTACAGCGGCCGCGGCCCATCGCTCAGCGCGGCAACGTCGAGGCGGCCATCGGCGTTCCAGTCGATCACCGTGAGCGCGCGCGAGGAGAACGTGGACGGATACGTGAAGCCGTCGGACACGGCGGTGAACTTCCCCTGGCCGTCGCCCAGCAAAACGATCACGCCGATGTAGTGCGAGCCGACGGCGAGGTCCATCGCGCCGTTGCCGTCGAAATCGGCCGCGGCGACCGCGCCGTAATCGAACAGCATCGCCGGGAACTTCGTCCCCATCCAGCGCTCGAAGCGGCCCTTCCCGTCATTGAGAAAGATCACCGGAGGGCCGGGCTGTTTGCGCGGCGAGGTGAAAACGAGATCGGGATGACCGTCGCCGTTCATGTCCGCGACGGCGAAGCCGTGGCGCCACATGCCGGTTTGCGGCAAACCGGTGTCGACGGGATGGAACGTGAGAAGGGCGGCGAGGACCAGGAGCACTGGGAAGTTATTTTACATGCACCGGCCGGGGTGCTGCGTGTGGTGCAGGCCTCCGGCCTGCCTCCGGGCGGGGGTAACCAGAGGCAGGCCGGAGGCCTGCACCACACCACTAACAACTCAGAAGCGGAGCTTGATGCCGCCGGAGATGATCAGCGGGTTGAGGTCGATCGCTTCGCCGTCGCTGTCCCCTTCGCCGCGGGCCTCGTACAGGATGTACTTGCCGTCGAGGAACACCGCGAAGTTCGCGCCGAGGCCGACGTTGATCCCTGCGTTCGCCAGGAATTCGAGCTCGCTCTCGAGATCGGTGTCCTCCAACTCGTCCTCATCGATCGAGCCGGCATCGCCGCTGATGTAGGCGACACCGCCGCCGATGTACGGGCTGATCATGCTGCCGCGCGCGAAGTGAAGCTGCGCGGTGCCCGAAAGGATGTCCAGATTGAGGTCACCCGCCTCCTCGGCGATGTCCTGGAACGACACCGTCAGATCGGCGCCGAGCTTCTGATAGGCAAACTCCGTGGAGAGGCCCCCCATCCAGAAACGGTTGTAGAGAAGGCCGTAGCCCATGTCCTCTTCCCATTCGAGGTCGAAGAGATCGCCGGCGTCCTGGATCTCGCTGTCATCGAGCTGTGACGTGGAGATGAAGACGCCGAGCTCGTTGTTGTGCTGGGCGGTGGCGAAGAGAGGGAGAAGAAGAAGAGAGAGAACGACCAGAGTCCGTTTGATCACAATGCCTCCAGGTAACACGACGTGGTCCGCATGACGGAGTCGCGTTCTTGCCAAGGTGATGCCTGCATCACATTGTGGAGATATCTGCGGCCTTCCGGAGACGCGCCTCCTGAAGAGCTCGTGTAAGACCTGCCGCCTCGGATCCCGCCGCGGCAAGCGCGTCACGCAACTGTTTCTCCGCCGCATTCGTGGTTTCCAGCCTGCTGGTGAGGCGCGCCAGCGTCGATTCGAGCGCGCCCGCGGCGGCGCGATGCTCGGCGAGCCGGCGTACGGTTTTGCTGCGGCTGCCGATCAGCAATTGCTGATCGCGCAGTGAAAGGTCGTCAGCAAAGTCGTAACGGAAATCATCGAGGGCCTGCTGTTCGTCGGCAATCTTTGCGTTCAGCGCGGCCAGCTCCTGCCGGGACGTCAGCATCTGCTGCTCGATCTCATCGCCGGTTTTCGAAGTCGTGGCGAGATCGTCGCGCAGGCGGGCGATGTCGGAGTGGAGCGTTCCGCTGAGCGACTGCAGCGCGCCTTCCTGCGTTTCCAGCCGTTCGATCGCTGTCGCGGTCTGGTCGCGGAGACGATCCGTCGCGTCGCGCATCTGCTGCCCGTTCTCGAACCAGTCGGCGAAACGGATCGGATTCATGAGACCCGGCTGCTCGCGCGGATCGAGGCGATGGCTGAACGCGCCAGCCAGCATGCGCGCGTACGCAGCCTGCAGCCGCGCGTTGTAGTAGATGCGCACCGATTCGGGTTGGAACAGCTTCAGACAGACCAGGCCGAGGAACATGAAGACCAGGAAGGCTTTGATGTTGCGGCGGGTCGTGCGAAACGAGGGAGAGGTTTCCATCTCCGCGAGCACGCGGGCGCGCGTGTCCGGACCCTGCCGCACGAGATCGACGCCGTAGCGATTCGCCAGCACTTCCGGCGTCGCCCGATCGAATGATTGCAACTCGACCGACTTCGCCGATTCCAGCGCCGCGATCTGAGTCTGCAGCGCCTGAATGTCGCCGGTGATGGCGTCGGAGGTCGGGCCTTTTCCATACCGTCCGCTCGCGCCAGTGCCGGCGATCTCCCGTTCCAGATCGCGATGACGGCTCGTCAGAAGAGTGCGCGCACCGTCGATGCGTTTGTCGAAGTTCGTCGCGACTTCCGCTCGCTTCGAGGCAACGGTCTGATCGTTGCGGCGCTTGATGTTCGCCTCGATGTCGCGGGCGAAGAACAACTGCGTCAGAAAAGGCGCAGTCACCGTGAACGTGAGCACGACCAGGATGATCCGGGCGACCACGGCGACGTGATCGCGATGCACGTTCCGCCGAATGCGCTGCCAGAAGCCCGCGTCGGCAGGCTCTTCCTCCTTCTCGTCCGTGCGCCGCCGCGAGCGGTCGTGCATGACGAACATCGCATCGACGCTGCCGACGAGCATCAGCACGACCAGTCCCGCAACCGCGGCCGAGACATACGCCGCGGTGCCGGTGGCTGTGGTGTAGCCGAAGTAAGCCCAGGCCACGGCGTCACAGAAGGCAATCGAGAGGATGTTCAGCGCGGCCAGGATCATCCAGGTCTCGGCCACGCCGTCGAGCAGATTGTTTCCGTAAGGTTTGAGGGTGAACAGTTTCCGAAGGGTTCCGAGCATCGGGTCAGCGGGGCTCCATACCGGCTAGTTACGCGCGGGATGGCGTTTGGTGCACACGGAACCTTTGGCTGTTTTGTGCGTAGTGTGTTCGTCATGATCAAACGCCTCGCACTTCTCGCGCTGTTCGCAACCACACCGCTCTTCGCGCAGTTCGGCCCGGAGCCCGACTTCACCATCACCGCCGCCGACCGCGCCCAGGTGATCGACAACTCGATCGCGAAGCTCAACCAGTACTACGTCTTCCCGGAGACGGCGAAGAAGATGGAGCAGGCCGTCCGCGCCCGCGCCGCCAAAGGCGAGTACGACAAGATCACCAGCGCCCGCGAGCTGGCCGACAAGCTGACCGCCGACTTCCGCGAAGTCAGCAAGGACAAGCACCTCGGCATCCGCTACAGCAACAACCCCATCCCCGATCGCCCGTTCAACGAAACGCCGTCGCCCGAGCAGATCGAGCAGCAGAAGGCCTTCGCCGCGAAATTGAATTACGGATTCGAGAAAGTGGAGCGGCTGCAGGGCAACATCGGCCTCGTCGACATCCGCGGGTTCATTCCGCCCGAGGTTGGCGGGGAGACGGCGGCGGCGGCGATGACGTTCGTCGCGAATACCGACGCGCTCATCGTCGACCTCCGTTTCAACGGCGGCGGCGAGCCGGCCATGATCGCCTTCCTGACGAGCTACCTCTTCGACGAGCCGACCCACCTCAACGACATCTACGAGCCGTACAGAAACATGACCCAGCAGTGGTGGACGGCCGGCTTCGTCCCGGGACGGCGCTTCGGTGGCAAGAAGCCGGTGTATGTGCTGACCAGCAATCGCACGTTCTCCGGCGGTGAGGAGTTCGCGTACAACCTCAAGAACCTGAAGCGCGGCACGATCATCGGCGAGACCACCGGCGGCGGTGCGCATCCGGTGAACGGAGTGAAAGTCAGCGAGCACTTCGAGATCGGCGTTCCCTTCGCGCGGGCGATCAGCCCGATCACGAAGACGAACTGGGAAGGCACCGGCGTCACGCCCGACATCAGCGTTCCCGCCGATCAGGCGTTCGACAAGGCGTACGTCTTGGCGCTGGAGCAGGTCGTGGCGGCGACGACCGATCCGCAGCGGAGGGCGGGATTGCAGCGGGTGCTGGACGAAAAGAAAAAGAAGACCATTTAGAATTCAGGCCATGCGTCCAAGCCTGATCGCTGTCGCGCTCACTCTCTCCATCGCAACGGCAGTAGCAGCTCAGCAAACCGCGTTCGTGGTCGACGCGGACGGCAAAGCCATCGCCGTGGTCAACCTCGATAACGGCTCCGTCCCGTCGAAGATCGCCCTTCCTTTCACTCCGGACCGGGCCCGTCTCGCGCCGGACGGCAAGACCCTGCTCGTGCTCGATCAGGGCGAAGGGACGATGGGGTTCTGGGTGGCGGAGTTCCGGCCGAAGACGAAGGCCAACGCCGCGATCATTCGCGACGGGAAGCTGGTCGCGTCGACGGAGCTCGGATGGGGTCTGGCCGAATCAGCATTCTCCGCGGACGGCCAGTCCGCTTACGTGCTCACCACCGGCTACGAATCGAACAAAGAGCCGGAGCGCAAAGCGTCGGAGCTGGTTCGCATCAGCCTCACCGACGGCAAAGTTACGGGCCGCATCCCGCTCGATGCGGCCGCGGAAGCGTTCGCCGCCGATGACGCGTCGACGACCGGCATCATCTATTCACCGCCTTATCCGAAAAAGAAACCGACACCGCTGCCGGCGCGATTGACGTTCGTCGATCTGGCCAGTTTCGAGGCGAAGGAGCGGATCGAGATTCGCGGCGCGGACGTGAAGCGACCCGTGTCCGCCGGCGGACTGCTGTACATCGCCGACGCGGGAACGAAGACCGCGCGCGGCAGCATCACCGTCGTCGATCCGAGTAAGCGCGCCGTCGCCGAGAAGATCGACGTCGGGCCGGAAGCGCTGATCAGCGGCAGCGACAAGGCCGAGCGCCTGTTCGTGCTGAGCCAGGGCGCGGACAAGAACAGCGGCGCTCTTCGCATCATCAAGGGAACGAAAGTCGAGGCCGAATACAAGACCGCGGCCGCGCCGCGCATGGCCCGGCTGTCCGACGACAGCAAGCGCGCCTACGTCCTGGGTTGGAAGGAGTTCTCGGTCGTCGACCTCGAGAAGGGTACGTCCGGCCCGGTCATCGAGCAGGCTCGCAATCCGTTCGCCGTTCTCGGCACCGCCGACGGCAAGCGCGCCTTCACGATCAACATGGACGGCGATCAGTGCTGCCGTCTGACCGCGTTCGACCTGAACGGTCCGAAGCGCCTGACCACATTCCTCGGCGGCAGCAAAGGCGAGCGCATCGGACAGGCGATGGTGGCGGTCGCGCTGTCAGTGGCGTCGTATCAGGCCGGGCGATCGATCGCCGCGGCCACGGGCTCCAACACGTTCTATTACTCGATCTACACACCACAGTCGCACGGCGCCGCGCGCGGTCCGCTGACGTTCGGACCGGGCGAGAAGAAGGTCTACTTCGTCGACACGCAAACGAGCGACGTCACCGTCGCCGACATCGAGACCGGCGAGCGCCTGCGGACGCTCGACGCCGGATCGGGACTGCAGGAAGTCGTGCCACTGCACGACGCCGGTGTGATCGCCGGCATCGCCGACAGTGAGATCACGCTCGTCGACGTGAACACGGATGAAGTGAAATCGACGATCAAGCTGGAAGGCGGCGTCACCGACGCTGTGCTGACCGCGGACAACAACCGGCTGGTCGTGTTCGGAAAGAAGAACCTGGTGGTGATCGACGCGAAGACGGCGAAGGAGATCGCGCGCATCGGTTCGCTGCAACAGCCGGTGCAGGTGGTGTTCGCGGAGTAGCGACGTCAGCCGGCGCACGGCGGAAAACGCCGCGATCTCACGCGCAGAATCCCAGCAACCATTCCGAACCCCGCCCCGGCCACTGCAGCGAACCAAACCTCAGGGAACATCCAGACCAAACTGCCGGGAAACTGCCGGACACCGTGGCCAAAACAACGTTCCGGTGGGGCTGAGAGTGGGATGCATACTCTGCCGTCACTGTGGATGTTCGTTTGCATCTGAGGAATCCGGCCACTCATAGTCTCTAATTGCACGCTCACGTTGCTGCGTGAGTCTCTCGCGATCTCGTTCTGAGATCGTCTGGTTACTCAGTTCACGGTCGAGTCGCTCGATCCATGACTCGTAAATTCGCTGCCGTTCCTGAATGAGCAAGTCGACAGGCAGACCCTTGCGACGGGCATCTCCGATCTGTCGTTCCAGCTCAACTATTTGAGCCTCCTCTTTGGATCCGTATTCCAGCCGCAAAGGTTGGCTGACGAGAAGGCCGGACACAGCAGGAAAAGCCACAACATTTGAAGAGCATGCTGGTGTGTATTGCATTCGAGTTTCCTCTCAAACCGGGCTCGATGGTTCGGTAGACGCTGGTTCCGCTATTGCTGTTGCGACAAACGACACGCCTCGCGATACAACCCTAAAGTCAATGAGAACGGGGGACCGATGATTGAGCGGTAGCGTGAGCAGGTTTTGTTCCTTCAGGACTTCACCCGCTTCAACCCAGGTATGTGCCAGAAGAACTCGAGACGTGTCCAACCAAAGACGGCGCGGCAAGACGGCGATCTCCGGAACAGGCTCGGCAGAAAGCGAGCACGCCCTAAGTGTCGCAGCGTCAATATCGATCTTCGAAAGACCGACGTTAGACAACTCAATAGTCGATAGGAGATAAGTCGTTGCCTCGATGCGCAGCTGTTTCGCATTTGCAGTCAGTATCAGTCGAGGATGAAACACGCGACCTTTGACAAACCGATAATAGGCCCAGCCGCCTGCCAGAATGGTAGCGAGCGCCGTAATACTCTTGGCAAGGACGTCGACGATGTCCTTTATGGACATAGAGTTCTCCAAAACACGACCGAGCCTCTAAACAATATCACCGGAGCCGATCAATCGATCAAGTTGTTGCAGGCTCGCAGACGCGAGGGACAGCGTCGAGACGCTCCGTCTGCCTAAGGTCTATCGCCTGAGCTGCAGCGAGGCCCGGCGCGGGTGTAGGCGGTTCGGCCGCCAGGCGCGGCAAACGGCCTACTGCCAAGCCTCTGGCAGTAGTTAGCGCGGGGCTCGCTTGGACCCCACGCACTTCTTTCAAAAGTTCTCGGTTGCAACACGACGCCGACACCACGTGCCTTTGTGGTAGCGCCGATGAACAAGCGGCCACGGCATGATGAGCCGCGGCGTTGAAACAAGAGGCTGGAAGTAGCCTAAGGGCGCGTCCGCAGGACTCCTCAAGGCGATGGCGCTTCAACAGGTGGTTCCTCTACGACACCCTTGGCAGGTCGACGTAGAAATCAGTGTTCTCGGTGTGACCTGGTAAGAGTCAGCTCAACACGTGGCGCCGCCGAAGTATCATGAGTTAGGAGGCACGCCCGATGCCCGATCCTACCGAAACGCCAATCGTAACGTTGGCTAGGAAATACTTCGATGAGCATAGCCTGCAGTTTCGAGCCGTTTGGGAGCTTTATCTTTCGTTCTATGTTGCGTTTATCACTTTGAACGGAGCCGCGCTCGGCTTGACTGTTCAGTACGTGAAGGCGCCTCGAGCGAAAGGCATCATCGCGATCACCTTCATCCTGCAGAATGCGCTGGCGGCTGGAACTGCAATAATGATCAGTCGTTACTCGGACCTGGCGGCACGTCGGACACAGGAACTCGGAGAGTTAACAATGGGTGACGTTGGAGCGGATGCGCCGAGCCTCCCGCCCGCACTTCGTGAGTCCCCCATACCGGGCCATATCGGCCGTTGGGGTGGCATCGCAAATCTCCTTGGCCACATTCTGTTCGCGATCCTTTGGTCCGTCGTCGGACTCATCGACATCCACGTTTAGTATCAGTCGTGCATCGCCACGAGAAACGCCTACCGCAGACATGTTCTCGGCTTCTGACCCGTGCGATTCGCGGTGATTGACTGCGTCGGGCTAACGTCTATCGCCTGAGCTGCGCGGCCAGGGCCCGCGTGCCGAAGCCGGAGCGGCGCGGCGGTTGCCGCGAGCAACGTGCGAAGCACCGCGCCGCGAACTGCAACCGCCGTGACGCCGTCACGCTGGCGAAAAAGCAGCCGGCTCGGCCGGCGGGCCGGAGCCGGGCCGCGACAGCTCCTGGCAGTAGTTAGGCGCCGGTTTATCAACGTCCGATGGCATAATGCCATCGTTGACGTGGTGCGCCAAGGGAGGACGATGTCCGGCAAGACCTCAGCACTTGAGATCGCAAGGCTTTCATACAAGCAAGGCATAGCGGTGGCTCTGATCAGCGCCTTTGCTGGGGTTGCGACTACCGTGATCAGCAAAGAGATTGCAGAGCGCCGGGCCGCTGATGCGCGGCCGACAGCGACCGCTGGAAGTGCGGCGAACCAGGATAGTCGCACTCCCGAGTTACAGAAAGTGGTTGACAACACCCGTACACCGCCGAGCGAGGCAGATCAACGCGAAAGCGCGACGGCGTTAGCCTCAGCAAATGAAGCGCTTAGACGCTTGAAACAGCAATTGGACAAGGCGAGTTCATTGTCCGTTTCTCTGACCAAGGAGCGAGACGAACTGCAGGCTGAACTAGAGGCCGGTCCAGATTTCGGATGGCGGAGTCTGACAACGGAATCGAGTGGGGAGAAATGCGTCGCCAGAGTCATTACGTCAATGAAAGCAGCTGGCGTAACAGTTGCGCACCGCGACGGTATGTACGTGCATGGTCGCAAGGGCGCAGTAGCGGTCTCGATGGAATGTCCGATAGACGAAACGGGCGAAGCTTTGCTGTTTACTGCGTGCCGCGACATCTCAAACTGTGATGAGTTGGCCGATCAGATAGAAGTAGAGTTCACATCGAGCCACTGACCGTGACGTCGTGCGCCTAACTTACATTTCGACCGACTCCACGTGTCCATAATTTCTACATACGCGCACCCTTGCGACGCCGTGCCTTGCAAGCGCTAGCCGTTCGTAAACAGGCGCGCCTCTCGGCTTTCCGCGAGCTAGCAACTACGAGCGCGGAGCGGAGCATCCGTTCGAGAAGAAGGCGTACGGCGTCAATACCAACGCAGCGACGTTACCGTAGCTGACACCATACGGGCGAGCGCCTGCGGACGCTTGACGCGGGATCGGGACTGCAGGAAGTGGGGCCGCTGCACGGCGCGGGTGTGATCACCGGCATCGCCGAAAGCGAAATCACATTCGTCGACTTGAACACGAATGAAGTGAACTCGACCATTTGTCAGCAGCCGGGAGAGAGGCAACCTCGACCTGGAGCGCCGCCGTCCGCCGGCGGCTGTACCGCAGGCGTCCGGCGACGCACTTGCAGGTTCGATGTCCATGAGAATCCTCGTCGCCGTCGATCACTCCCCGCATTCCCTTGCCGCCGTGGAGACAGTCATGGCGCGCCCCTGGCCCGAATCGACGAAAGTCCGTCTGCTGACCGTCAACGCGCCTCCCTACGTGGCGTTTGCGCCGTGGGTGGAGCTGCAGGCAACGATGGCGGACTTCGATGCCGAGGTGAAAAAGCAGGCCGAGGAGCTCGTGAGCACGATGGCGGCGCGAGTTCGGGAGAAGGCTCTCGACGTCGAGGTCGTGATTCGAGACGGTGACCCGCGTACGGAGATCGTCGATGAAGCGATCAAGTGGGACAGCGATCTGATCGTGATCGGCTCACACGGCTATACCGGCATCAAGCGGCTTCTTCTCGGCAGCGTCGCGCAATACGTAGTGGCTCACGCGCCCTGCTCGGTGGAAGTCGTGCGGCGTCCTGCAGGAAACGCGTGAGCTGCAGCCCACCCCCCTAAACCATTTCCTTGACCTTGTCGGCGAGCAGAGTCAGCGCGATCTCCTTGCGGTTCGGCTCCCCCTTCGCCAACGACTCCGCCAGATGCAGGGCCTGCTTGGCGGTGATCTTCGACGGCATTGGCGGCTCGACCGGATCGACGATCGCTTCGATCACGACCGGACCCGGCATGCGCAGGGCCTCGTCGAGCATCGAGCCGCAGAGCAGCGGATCGTCGATGGTCATCGCCGCGGCGCCGCATGCGCGCGCGAATGCGGCGAAGTCGATCGGGTGCAGCTCGCAGCCGTACTCGGGATTGCCGAGGAAGACCATCTGCTCCCACTTGATCATCCCCAGGGTGTTGTTCTTGATGACGATGACCTTGATCGGCAGGCCGTACTTGACCGCGGTCGCCAGCTCGCCCATGAGCATCGTGAAGCGCCGTCGCCGACGAACGCGACGCATTGACGATCCGGATACGCGACCTGCGCGGCGATGGCGTACGGCAACCCGTTGGCCATCGAGGCCAGCGTTCCCGAAAGCGAGAACATCTGCCCCTTGCGCGCTTTGATCTGCCGGGCGAACCAGGTCGCGATCGTTCCTGAATCGCTCGACACGATGGCGTCGTCCGCGAGCCGCTTGCCGAGCTCCCACGCCACCACCTGCGGTTTCATCGGCTTGTCGGTGCGCGTTCCGCGCGTCTCCATCAGCTCCCACCACTCGCGCATCCCCGCTTGCGCTTTCTCCAGAAACGCGCGGTCTTCCCGTTGCGCGAGCAGCGGAACGAGCTTCTCCAAAGTCCGTTTGCTGTCTCCCGCCAAACCGACTTCGATGGGATGACGCAGTCCGATGCGCACCGGGTCGACGTCGATCTGAACCGCGCGCGCCTGGCCGGGCTTGGGCAGGAACTCGATGTACGGAAACGAGGTGCCGACCATGAGCAGCGTGTCGCATTCCTCCAACGCTTCTTGAGAAGGCCGGGTGCCGAGGAGGCCGATGCCGCCGGTGGTGTACGGACTGTCGTCGGGAACGGCGGCCTTGCCGAGCAGCGGCTTCACGATCGGTGCGGCCATGCGCGCCGCGGCCTCTTCGAGCAGATCGCCCGCGCCCAGCGCGCCGCGGCCGGCCAGGATGACCGTCTTGTTTCCCTCGTTCAGAAGATCGGCGGCGCGGCGGATATCGTCATCGCACGGAACGTGAGCGCCGAACGCGAGGACCTCCGACGTGTGATTGGGGATGTTCCGCTCCGACCCTTTTCGACCTTGATCGATTGCAGGTCGACGGGAAAGTTGATGTGGGCGACGCTGCGGCGGGAGATCGCCATCCGGCAGGCCAGCGTGGTCACGTTTTCGACGTGCGCCGGACCCATGATGCGCTGGCTGTACACGGCCACGTCGGCGAACACACGATCGAGATCGACGTCCTGCTGCGCGAACGTTCCGATGAGGTCGTGGTAGTGATGGCCGGTGATGGCCAGCACCGGCTGTCCATCGAGCTTCGCGTCGTAAAGACCGTTCAGCAGATGGAGTCCGCCTGGACCTGATGTGGCCACGCAGACACCGAGCTTGCCCGTGTACTTGGCGTACGCGCAGGCCATGAACGCCGCCGACTCTTCATGACGAACCTGGATGAATCGGATCGTGTCGGCGCGCTGGCGGAGCGATTCCATGATTCCGTTGATGCCGTCGCCGGGCAGGCCGAACACCACGTCGACGCCCCACGACTGCAGCGTGTCCACCAGAACATCGGAAGCGGTTTTGGCCATGACCGATGACTACCGCGCAGGGCCGCTGAGAGAGCTCGGCGCATCGAGGTGTGCACCATCGTCGACGCCCACTGAGAGCCGGCCCACGAGCTCACCGCCGAGCCATCCGGTGATCGTGGCCAGCCCCGCGCCGAGTGCGCCGAGGAGGATGGCCAGGGTTGCGGGGTTGGCGGGATGCTCGCGGCGCAGGAACCAGCTCGCGGCAAACAGCACGACCACGATGACGTTTCCGATGCCGTGCAGACGGCCGATGCGTTTCGCGCGCGTGCCGTCGGGGATCTTCAGATAGTCGATCAATCCGAAGACCGCGGCGATGAGGCCGGCCGCGACACCGGCCGCGATCATGTAGTACGACGCGCTGAAGAGGCCCTGATGGCGATCGAGAAACAGAGCGATCACGTCGAAGAACAGCGCCATCGCCAGAACGCCCAGGGGAAACACGATCAACATCTGATGAATGGGATGCCCGAACAGCTTTGCCCTTGCTTCCATGGCTCCTCCTCCGTCGCGCAGCAGCCGTGCAAGAGCGGCTCCCATTTCCCCACGCAACCGTTGGAAAACTGATCAGGAAGTTTTCGGCGGCTCGCGCTCGAAACGGACCTTCTCGTTCTTCCGCGAGGCCGTTGCCGCTCGCACGTGAAACTCGCATCGACCGTCGCCGTCCTGAAACCGCCGCTCGCGCACGACCTCGCAACCGGTCAACCGCCGCAGCGTGCTGACCGTCGTGCTGCAGATGTCCGGCCGCTCCATGGCTACATTCAGATACGGACAATTCCGCTCGGTGAGCACGAAGTCGTCGCCACGCCGCTCAACCTCGGTGAACGGATCGCCGGCCATGTAGATCGCCCGAAGCTGCTCCATCTTTTTCTCGAGCGGCAGTGCAGCGAGATGGGGCTCGAGCCAGCCGACCCGCGCATCGGTCAATCGTGTCAACGCGGCGGCCAGCGACGCATCGCCTTCGACGGCAATCGTGTCGAGCAGGCCGATCGTCAGTGAGGCGTACTGCTTCGGGAAGAGGTGATCGCCTGCAGCGGTGAGGCAGTACATCGCCGGCGGTCTGCCCGGCGCCGGCTCGCCGCGTTCGGAGAGATCGGGCTCGCAGTTCGATTTGATCCATCCGCCTTTGTGCAGATCGCCAACCTGCTTGCGCGCCGCCTCATGACTCATCCCCAGCGCCTCGGCGATTCGAGGGATGGACACGAAGCCTTCGAGCTTCAGCAGACGGAGGATGTTCGCGCGCGTGACAGAAAGCTCATCGAGAACATCGCGGGACGCCACGGGTGCGAGCTGCTTCAGAAACCATGCCCTGGGAAGCAGCCCCATCCAATTTCCCAACTTGCCGGTTGGGAATTGTGAACGCGATTTGCACCACCGATGTCAGGAGGTGCTGACATGGTTCGTACGGAGAGAGCGCGGGCGGGCCTCGCGCTCGGCCTCATTTTCGTGCTTTCGGCATGCGTCGGAATGCCGACGTATGCACCACAAAATCCGGCAGTCAAGAACGAGATGCACAGCGGCCGGTATCGCGACGCCGTGGCCGACTACTCGGAGAAACTGTTCAACGAAGGACGGCAGATCTTCCGCCACGACACGTTCGGGAGCGAGGCGTTCTGGAGCGGCAAGCTTCGCCTGCACGAGGCCATCGCCGGCGAGCGATTCGGAGGCGTGGGTCACGGCTCGAGCCGAAGGACGCGCTGAAGCTCGGTCTCAAAGTCGACACGGGCGTCCTCCCGAAAATCCTCGGCGAAGCAGTCAAGGGCGGCGGCGTCGATCTCGGCGACGTCAAGACGACCATGGAGCTGCTCAAGGCCGATGCAGTCGTCGGCGTTGCCGCGAAGTTCGACGGCGACAAGCTCGTCTCGGTCGGCATCACCTGCGCGCTCTGCCACTCGACCGTCGACGACTCGATCATGAAGGGCGCCGGCAATCGTCTCGACGGATGGCCGAATCGCGATCTCGACGTCGGCGCGATCGTGGCCTTAGCCCCCGACCTCAGTCCCTACCAGGATCTCCTCGGCGTCGATCGCGCGGCGGTCGAGCGCGTTCTGAAGAGCTGGGGACCGGGCAAGTACGACGCGGAGCTGAACCAGGACGGCAAGGGCTTCCGGCCCGATGGGAAATCCGCCGCCACTGTCCTGCCGGCCGCGTTCGGACTGGCCGGTGTGCATCTGCACACGTACACGGGCTGGGGATCAGTCACGTACTGGAACGCGTATGTCGCCACGACACAGATGCAGGGCGTGGGGACGTTCTTCGATCCGCGGATCAAGACATCAGGGAAGTTCCCCATCGGCGTGAAGGGCGGGTTCGACAACATCCGCCGCACACCCGATCGCGTGACGGAAAAGCTCGCGCCGCTGCACTACTACCAGCTGTCACTGCCGGCGCCGTCGCCAAAGAGCGACTCTTATGACAACGCGGCCGCCAAACGCGGCGAGGCGATCTTCAATGGGAAGGCGAACTGCGCTCGCTGCCACGTACCGCCGCTGTTCACCGAACCGGGATGGGCGATGCACACACCGGAGGAGATCGGCATCGACGATTTCCAGGCGAAGCGCTCGCCGGACGGGATGTATCGCACGACGCCGCTGCGCGGTCTGTTCGTTCGCGAAAAGGGCGGGTTCTATCACGATGGCCGCTTCCCCACGTATGGCGCGGTCGTCGATCACTACGACGGTCACCTCAGACTCGGACTGACCGCGGCTGAGAAAAATGACCTCATCGAATTTCTGAAGTCGCTGTAAACCGATAGGAGAGACTCCAATGCGCAGCACAATATCCATCCTCGTCATTTGCACGTTTTTGTTGTCCGGGTGTGCGTCGCAGCCTTACGGCACAACGTCAGATCACTCGTCAATGCACGCAGGAATGCCGGCCGATGACAGCCGCACCGCACTGTCGAAGGCAATGCGCGATCTCTGGGCGGATCACGTCATCTGGACGCGCAACTACATCATCGCGGCCGCATCGGATCAGCCGGATGCGCAGGTAGCAGCGAACCGCCTGCTCGCGAACCAGGACCAGATCGGACAGGCCATCGTTCCTTATTACGGGCAGGAGGCCGGAACGAAGCTCGCCGGTCTGCTCAGAGACCACATCCTGATCGCGGTCGATCTCGTCGCGGCCGCGAAAGCGAACGATCAGACCAAGCTCGGAGATGCCGACCGGCGCTGGAAGGCCAATGCCGCCGACATCGCGACATTCCTGAGCGGCGCGAATCCGAACTGGCCGCGTGAGGCCGTGCTCAACATGATGAACGAGCACCTCGCCTTGACCACCCAGGAAGCAACCGCGCGGCTACAGAAGAACTGGAGCGAGGACACGGCAACGTTCGACAAGATCTTCGATCAGGCCATGATGATGGCCGACGCATTGACGGACGGGATCATCAAGCAGTTTCCGGATCGCTTTCGCGGGTGACTTACACACACGCCGGTGACATCCGACCCTTCGTCGGCATGAAGGGTCGGATAAGCTCCACCGCGCGTGAAGTCTCTGCTCCTCATCGGAACCGCCGTCCTCCTCGGAATCGCGGGGGGCGTCGGTTTCTTCACGTTCGGCTACGCACGCGGCGCGTCGTATCTCACCAACGATCCCGCCGCGTGCGCGAACTGCCACGTGATGCAGAGCCACTACGACGACTGGCGGCATTCGAGTCACCGCTCGGTCGCTACGTGCAATGACTGCCACACGCCGCCCGGCCTGATTCCCAAGTACGCGACGAAGGCCTCGAACGGGTTCTGGCATTCGTTCGCGTTCACGACCGGCCGCTTTCCCGAGCCGCTGCGGATCAAGCCGCACAATCGCGAGATCGCCGAGAAGGCCTGCCGCAAATGTCACGCGGCGATCGTTCAGGCGATCGATCCCGTTCCCCGGCATGACCCGGCCGATGCGACGTCCTGCATCCGCTGCCACTCCAACGTCGGACACATGAGGTAAGCAAATGGCCAAGGACACTCTCGATCCCGAGCGCAGCAAGCGCCGCCGCCGCTTCTGGATTCTTCTGAGCGCGATCGTCGCCGGCGTCGCGGTCATCACCGCCGGCCTGACCGCGCTGCTCGTCGACATTTTCGAGCACAAGCAGGAGGCCCGGAATCCGTTCTACCGAGTGTCCGAGCTCACCGACGAGACTGTCGATCCCGCGAAGTGGGGAGAGAACTTCCCGCTGCAATACGACGGGTACAAGCGGACCGTCGATCAGGTGCGCACGCGCTATGGCGGCAGCGAGGCTGTTCCTCGAACGCCGACGTCGGCCGACCCGCGTTCGATGGTCGCGCAGTCGCGGCTCGAGGAGGACCCGCGGCTGAAGACGATGTGGGCAGGCTACGCGTTCTCGGTCGATTTCCGCGAGGAGCGCGGCCACGCCTACATGCTTCAGGATCAGGAGTTCACGGAGCGGCAGCATTTCGCAAAGCAACCCGGCACCTGCCTCCACTGCCACGCGTCGGTCTACGTTCCCTACAAGCGCGCCGGCGGCGGCGATCTGATCAAAGGCTTCGAGAAGCTGAATCAGATGACTTACTTCGAAGCCCGGAAGCAGGTCAGCCATCCGGTGGCCTGCATCGATTGCCATGATCCGAAAACGATGCAGCTTCGCATCACCCGTCCGGGCTTCCTCGAGGGAATCCGCGTCGCCAAGGCCGCGGCAGGCATCGCCGATTACGACGTGAACAAGATGGCCACGCGGCAGGAGATGCGCTCGTTCGTCTGCGGGCAATGCCACGTCGAGTACTACTTCAAAGGTCCGGAGAAACGCCTCACCTATCCCTGGTTCAAGGGCCTCAAAGCCGACGAGATCCTCAGCTATTACGAAGAAGTGAAGTTCAAGGACTGGACGCACGAGATCAGTGGAGCGCCGGTCCTGAAAGCGCAGCACCCGGAGTTCGAGATGTGGAACCAGGGCATTCACGCGCGCTCGGGCGTGGCCTGCGCCGACTGCCACATGCCCTACGAGCGCGTAGGCGCGATGAAGATCAGCAGCCATCACGTGCGCAGCCCTGTGCTCAATCTCAACAACGCCTGCCAGACCTGCCACAAGTGGCCGGAGGAAGAGCTGAAGTCCCGCATCGAGATCATCCAGACGCGCACGCACGAAATGCGCGGCATCGCCATGGACGCGCTGATCGCCCTGATCAAAGACATCGAACAAGCCCGGACCGCCGGCGCGACCGACGCCCAACTCGAGAAGCCGCGCAATTTCCAGCGACGCGCGCAGTTCCTCCTCGACTTCATCGAAGCGGAGAACTCGATGGGCTTCCACGCGCCGCAGGAAACGGCGCGGATTCTCTTGCAGTCAGTGGACAACTCGCGCAAAGGACAGGAGGCACTGCGGTGACACGTGGCCGGGAGTCTGCTCCGCGTGCCGGTCATGAACAGCAAGCTGGAACGCTTTCATGACCTGGTGAAAGACATCGAAGTGGCCATGATGACCACTCAGCGTGGCGACGGTCTGCTGGTTTCGCGACCAATGGCCACGCAGGTTTTCGCCGAAGGTGCCGATCTCTGGTTCGTGACGACGAAGGGCAGTCCCAAGTTATCGGAGATCGCGCAGAGCTCCGGCATCAACCTCTCCTACTACAAAGACCGGACGCGGGAGTGGATCTCAGTTTCCGGCGACGCCCGCGAACCAGGCCCTCCAGTCGGGACGGTAGAGCTCGTGAATCTTCGCGCGATCCTCCACGACGCGGCAAGAGTCCCGAATTCCCCGACGCGCAGACCATTACGGGCGATTTCCAACGCGAACGTTGATCCTAAGCACCGTCTCGTGGGCGGTTCCTGCCTTTTCGCCAGGCAACCGAACCGATCGACACGAAGCATGCAAAAGAAAACAAAATCACAAAACCGGCGGCAAACCATCGAGTTGGGTCGGTAAAAAGCTTCCACAACCCAACGCCTGTGAAGAACGCAGAGATCAGCGCAAGGCACGCGACCCAGAGCCAGCCCAACGCTCTTGCCTGCGCTTCCGTCGCATCGCTCCATTTCATGTTCGATACGGCGGGTGGAAGGCCACGCACTCGCCTCCGGACGCGAAACTCGAACCAGAGGGCATACAGGAGCAGAAGCACAATCGCCGCAAACACAGCGGCCTGGATGCTTTGGCGACGGGCGACCACTAATGAAATGACGGTGAAGACAAGCACTACGACATAGGACACCTTTAGATCACGCCGCAGATCCGACTCGAACGTCGGGTCGGGCAGAACGTAGCCTCGCCCCAAAACGCCGTACGGATAAAAGGCCGTCGAACCATCCGGTTGACGCTTGAAGGAAGGGTCGGTCAGGGCATCGAGATAGCTCATCCCAACTCCAGGTTCGCGCCGGCGTCAGGATGCTGGCTTGTTTCGGTGCCAACGGCCTGCAAACGGCAGATCCCACAGACTTCTGAGCGGAATGTTCAGGTACGAGCACGTGTCCCGGAGGAGTGGCCAGCCAAAGCCGAACACAATCGACCAGTACACGACGTCGAATAGTAATCTCAGCACCGCTGCAATGAGGGCAGCGCTGAAGAACGACCATGAGCTCGTGTCCAGGTCGGCCAGCCGGTCCCGGAAAGCGAACAGCCCGACATTTGTGGCGATTCCGGTGACGGCCCTCACCGCAGCTGGAACGACGTTCCATAGCCGCAGCGTGAGCTCCAGCACAACGAAACGAACAATCAGAAGCAGGACCCGCTGGCCCTCCACTACCGGAGACGCCAACGTTTGCAACGTCACCTCTCCTGCGGTCGCAGCCCGAACCTCGGCATGCTTCTGCTGAATTTCGAGCTCGAGCTTCCGCGATTCCAGCGTGGTCTTTCGGAGGATGTTGAACGTAAGGATGAGCCCAAGCAGCGCCGCCGGTATCGCGAGGACACCTGTTGCCACCTTGTACCAGACCTCTCCCGCCTTCGCGTTCGCCGCTGCCCCGTCCTGAGCGATCGCGTCACTTGCGAAGATGCAGATGACCACCGCGCACGTCAAAACCGTCCGTCGCACCGTGAGACCTCCATTGCTGATGTGCTCGGAATTGTACGCGGATCGGCCTGAGGGCTTCAGCGTCACGACGTAGCCAGGGTCTCGCTACTGAATCTTCTTGTCTTCCCGTTTGGCGTCTTCCATGGCCTCAGGCTCGAGCTCTTCCGCCGCTCGATTCAGCCTGATGAATACGCCCCAGGCCGCCAATAATGCCGCCGTTGCCAACCCGATTGAAGACGCGCTCCACAGCATCCGCGGGTCTCCTTCGAGGAAGCGCACGACGGCAACGAGATATTTGATCGACAGTGCAACCACAACCACGACGAGGAAACGCGAAAGGTAGCGGCGTACGCGCGTCGGGGCGCTGACTTGCGAGCGACGGACGACTTCCTCCTCCATCACCGTCTGCGCAATCTCGAGAGCAACAAGGGCGATCGCAAGAATCCCGATGCTCTCGATGACCTGGGATACGTGTGTTGGCGAGTGGGCCACAGCCTCCCAAAGCGTCACGACAGCGCGGACGACGAGCACCACGGCTGCCGCGCCGAAGAAGAAGGCGATGGCCGAGTAGATCAACGTGAACACGCGCATGATCCAGGTCATGACTCCGTTATACATCAGGAGTTAGAAGCCGGGCGCGTCAGCGGCGAGCGGCCCGCCCACGGGTGCTGGCGATTTGGGCGGGCCACGCTCACAAGCGATGGAATAGCACGACACAACTTCGTGTACACCGGCCCAAGTCGAAGAGTACGTGCCCCGCCCCCGAGAAGTGAATGAAGACCTCGCGCGAGCAATCGTGCGCAAGGTATGCAAGGACCGAACATGAGATTTGAGGGCAGAGTAGTGCGTGATGGCCGGTGGTGGCTGGCTGAGATTCCGCTTCTCGATGCAAGAACTCAAGGCCATACACGACGCGAGGCCTTTGAAATGATCAAGGACTGGGTGGAGACAGCGATCAATCGCCCCGAGTTTTGCGCGACCGTACACCCGCAAGGACGCAAGGAGTTTGAACTCGAAGGGTCTGATGCTGCTGCAATGATTGCGCTTCTCTTGCGTCGGCGGCGCGAGGCAAGCGGCGCATCCCTGCGAGATATGGCGACGCGACTCGGCTTGAACTCTCGCAATTCGTACGCTCGTTACGAACGTGGCGAAGCTGTGCCGACTGTTGAGAAGCTCGACGCGCTGCTCCGAGCTACCTCGCCGGGCGGGGATTTCGTTATCCGAGAGATTCGGTAAGCAGCGTGTCAGCGGTACGGGCGTCTCCGTGATTCCCTTCAGGTTGGCGACACGGCAGTCACTCCGAGTAGGAAGTCCGCCGCGAGGCAATCTCGCCGATGGCTTTCGACACGCACCGCGCGATCTCGGTCTGCCTAACGTCTATCGCCTAAGCTGCACGGCCAGGGCCCGCGTGCCGAAGCCACAGCGGCGCACCGGTTGCCGCGAATGACGTTCGAAGAACCGAGTCGCGATATGCAACCGGCGTGACGCCGCCCCGCTGGCGATGCTGTACGCGGCTCGGCCGCCGGACCGGGGCCGGGCCGTGCCAGCTTCTGGCAGTAGTTGGGCAGCGGTTACTTAACTGCGAGTTCGTGCAGCAACTGCTCGATGTTTTCTGGTACGGAGACGGGCACGAACCACGAACGAGGGTACAGATAATCTTCCCCCGATTCGTCGATTACGCGCACATAGTTTCGCTGGGCAGCACTGGAATCTTCGAGTACTTCGTAGACCTTGCGCAGGTGAAGCGTGCCAGCGTATTCGCCGTTCTGAATGCAGATTGCGAAGTGCGTCGTTTGACTCATCGGACTTGATCGAAAAAGCGCTTGATCTTCACCCATCGCTTACCGATGCCGTCGGCTTCGTACCAGTGGATCTCAGCTTCGTGCATCGTACCATCCTCGAGCCGAACGATTGCGAGGCCTTTCAGCTTTCGCCAGTCACCGAGACCGAAGTGTTCTTCCAGATACACCAAGTCGCGGATTCCCTCGCCGCTGGCGATCGTTTCGGCTCGGCGAATCGGCCCAACGATTTCGAACGACTCCCACACATCCACGAAGCCAAGGCTAGCACACGCCTCATGACGTGAGTTGATAAGCGCCGCTCACGGAGACATTATGCGTCCCATGCATCGATGAGTCGCAGTCTAGATCTTCTTGCTGGCACGGGGAAAAGCTGGCCTCCAGCCGTTACACGAGGCTTACGTCTGCCCAACGTCTATCGCCTGAGCTGCGCGGCCAGGGCCCGCGTGCCGAAGCCGGAGCGGCGTGGCGGTTGCCGCGAGCAACGTGCAAAGCACCGCGCCGCGAACTGCAACCGCCGTGACGCCGTCAAGCTGGCGAAAAAGCAGCCGGCTCGGCCGGCGGACCGAAGCCGGGCCGCGACAGCTCCTGGCAGTAGTTAGCCGGCACGGAGCCGTACGCGAACGAGAATGTTGCGTTCCACGCGCTGATGCGCAAGCCACGCGAATATTTGCTGAACCGGTGAACGAGGCGCAGGTGAGCGAAGATATACCCTTAGTCGATAGACGCCAGGAGCAAGACTATTGGTATCGAACCAAGTTACGTAAGTTCCCGCTTCTTCAGTGTGAAATTTCGCAGGAGCGGATCTCCATGTCGATCGGGGCGCTACTTGAATGAACTGCGCGCTGAGATGATCGTGGTTTGTGATTCTGCCCGACAAATGCGCACGCACTTCAAGGGAGTCTGGGCCGCTGACCATCGTGGCAGAAGGCGTAACGTCAAACTTGTACAGAGAATGCACGTAAGTGTGGCCAACGGCCGTCATGGCGACAAAGATCATGACGCTTCGTTGCCATCCAAAGTAGTTCGTCGGGTCAAAGTGCGCCGAGATCTGCCAGAGCTGGTTCGGAAGAAAGCGTCGAAAAAGTATGAGCAGTACGACAGCCGCGACCGTGCCGGTGATGCCGCCGCCGATATTTCCCATCCTGGGGATGAGGTACAGCACAGATGTAACGCCAACCAGAAAGGGAGCAGTCCACAGCAGGAGCCATCTGACCAGGAACCAAAGTGCCAGATCTTGCATGAACATGGCGAATCCGGGCCAAAACCCCTCGTCGATGCCACTGGCGGTCGAAACCAGGCGGCCCGTCGCCGCCAACGCGAGGGCCAAGGCTATCGTTGAAAGGAAGATGACAAGTACAGATAGCACGTGCGCGGTAAAGACGAGTTCGGAACCCGGACTCACGATGCGCGTCAACGCCGCACCGGCCGCAAAGGCAAGTGCCGCCACGGTGCCGGAGAGTGAGGCCAGCGTTCCTGCCTCGAGTTGTCGGTTCATGTCCCGAGCATAACAAGAGACCGCCCGATCACGTGGGTGTCCGGCTAACTAATATTTACACTTCTCCCCCTCTTTTCACCTGAATCCCACCCCCTCCCGCCATTGCGCCGCCCAAAACAAAAAGGCGGAGCCTCGCGGCTCCGCCTTTCCTTTACAGCGTTGTAATGCCAGCTAGTTCGCGTTCACCTGCAGGTGCATGAACGAATCGTGCGCGCTGGTGGAGATCACGCGGATCGTCGTGCCGGTCTTGGGGACGATGACGCTCGAGGTCGGGATGGTGGCATCCCAGTAATTGAGCAGGTCATTGAAGAACGGCTCCGCGGCCTTGGACGGAACTTCGATCTCGAACTGCACGCGGCGGTTCGGGGTGCCGGCCGGGCTGCCCGGGAGCGGCGGCAGGTTGCCGACGAACGGGAAGACCACGGTGTCGGTCGGATCGATGCCGAACGTCGCATCGAAGACCTGCAGGGTCGGGGTCCAGGCCGAGAAGTTCCAGAAGCGATCCGTGCCCGGCTCGTTGACGCCGAGACGCGTCATTGCGACCGAACGCGCGTCGACAGGAAGCGCGAAACCTTCGCCCGGGTGCGCGGACGTGTTGTTGTTCGTCCAGTCGTCATCAGCGTAGGTGACGAGCAGGCCGTCCTGGTACGGATAGTGGCCGACCTTGCCGCTCAGGTAGCTGGTGCCCGAGTACGGTCCGGTCTGCAGACCCGTGTCGTAACCGCGGTACTGGCGGAACTCGGCGATGTAGTAGTGCTGCTTGTTCGTGATGCGCTTGCCTTCCGACTGCGTGAACTTGTTCAGCGTCCACCCATTCGGCGAAACCTCGGCGTCATCCGAGAACGAGCCGACAGTGATGTTGTCGACCACAACGCCCCAGGAGAAGGTGAAGGCGTCAGTCTTGTACATGATGCGCAGCAGGACCGTCTGACCGGCATAGGCCGACAGGTTGAAGGAAACGTTGCGCCAGGTGTTGCTGGCCCCGGTGAAACCGTTGCCGAGGTTCTGTCCGTTCGCGTTGGTGGTCGTGGTCAGGCCCGCGCTGGCGAGGTTCGTCCACGACGTGCCGCCGTTGGTCGAGATCGAGACGTAGCCGTAATCCCAGTTCGCCTCGGTATTGAACGCCAGGCGCATGCTCAGGGTCGGGCTCACCGTCGGGACGTCGATCGAGCGGATCATCGTCGCCTCGTGGTTGTTGCCCGTGCCGCTGAACCAGACCTTGCCGGTCGCGGCAGCCTGGGTCAGCGCGGGGTAATCAAACGACACGTTCTGATTCGCCGGAAGCGGGATGACCACGGCCTGCGCGGCCTTGGTGGTGTTCTCCGCCGGTCCGACTTTGTGCATCGAGAACTTGCCGTGGTCGGCCAGGTCGTAGGCCAGCCAGCCCAGCTGGAGCTTGTCCCAGCCACTCATGTCGCCCGGGCGCGTGCCGATGTCTTCGCCGCCTTCGCCGAGGTAAGAACCGCTGGACATGATGGTCCAGAAGCCGGTGCCGTTCGTGCCGGCGTTGCTCGTGTCGTAATGATCCGGAAGGCCGAGGTCATGGCCGTACTCGTGCGCGAAGACGCCGAGGCCGCCGTTCTCCGGCTGGACGGTGTAGTCGCCGACCCAGATGCCGGTCGGGGTGACCGGGTAGCGGTTCTGCACCGCGGCCGCGTTCACGCTGGTGCTGTTGATGCCGCGCACGACGCCGCCGGTGGCACCGGACGTTCCGCCGTTCGGGTTCGCGCCCCAGCCGCCGCCGAACTGCACGCCGCCGTCCTTGTTGTAGGTCGGGCCGACGACGCCGCCGAAGTTGTACCAGGCCTGCCAGCGGTGCGACCAGATCGCGTCGGCGCCGAGGATGCCGCCGCCGGTCTCTTCACCAGCGCCGGCGTGGACGATCTGGAAGTGATCGATGTAGCCGTCCGGCTCATTGAAGTTGCCGTCCTGGTCGTAGTCGTAGCGGTCCTGAACGTCGAAGGTCTTCAGGTAGTCGGCGACCTCGGCCGCCGTCTTGCCGGACGCGATCTCGTTCGCGGTCCAGGTGTTGATCGTGTCGGCGATCAGCGTCCACATCTGCGCATCGCCGACGAGGTTCGAGCCGTAGCGCGGACCGTTGAACGGCACTTTCACCCAGTGGGCCACTTCGCCGTTGAACGTGTAGCGACCCGAGGACTGCGACTTGTAGTACTCAACCATCTTGTTGAAGTACATGTCGACGTAGTGCTCGCGGTTGTAGTCCGCCTGCCAGATGGTCGTGTTGTTCGTTTCACGGTTCGGCTGGGCGATGGTGTTGTGAAGCGGGCCGGGGATCTGGGAAAGGCCCGGGACGGCGGGATTGCTGCCGATGAAGCCGCCCTGCGTGCCGTATTCGACCAGCATCACGAAGATGCGGTCCGTGCGCTCGACCGGAAAATCGACGTACTGGCCGCGAGCGACCTCGTGCGTCTT
The DNA here is from genome assembly GCA_963822445.1 of uncultured Acidobacteriota bacterium. Taxonomy (GTDB): domain Bacteria; phylum Acidobacteriota; class Thermoanaerobaculia; order Gp7-AA8; family Gp7-AA8; genus QHVT01. Next base: position 497,209 of record CAWGHO010000002.1, read on the forward strand.
TCCGCCCTGGTTCTGCCGAGTTGCGATGCGCTGGCTCACGGCCTGACGGCGGAGCTCGGCTTTCGCGTTCGCGTTCGGAGAGAAGAAGTTGTCGCTGCCGACGAGCTGCATGTCGCCGTCTTCGTTGGGGGCCAGCGACAGGCCGCCGCGATGGCCGGGAAGAGCAGGAGTTGCTTCCTCTTCTTCCTGGGCTGCCATGGGAAACGCCGCGAGCAGCACGGCGGTAAGGCACAACATGAGGGCTTTTTTCAAACGAGATCCTCCTGGTAAGTGTTGAGACAGCAGACCTTTAAGGCCGCGGCTGCGCCACGGCATGAACCGACTGCGAGGGTGAAGCGCCACCGCCTTGCCGCTACTGCGGTACAGCTCTCTCTGGTGCTGGAACTGATGTTTTTGGAAGGCCGCGAGAGTACGGGCGACCGCCTGACTTTGTCAACAGCTCGATCTTTTCTTGTGAGGGAACCGTCAAAAACTGGCACCGGGCGGACACAATTCCACCTGTGAGGGAATCCTTACGGATGGCGGATTCAACGCAGCTGGCGGGTCGCTTCGGCGATGCGGGCCACGCCTTCGCGGAGGCGATCCATCGACGTGGCGTAGCTGATCCGGATGAAGTTGTCCGCGCCAAAGGCCGCGCCAGGCACGACCGCAACCCGGGCCTCATCGAGGAGGAAGTTCGCGAAGCCCTGGGAGTCGGTGATTCCGCGGCGGCCGAAGAACTCGCTCACGTCGGGGAAGACGTAAAACGCGCCGTCGGGATCGGCGCAGCAGATACCGTCCACGGCCTCGAGCGCCGGTACGAGCCACGCGCGGCGCTCCGAGTACGCGTCGTACATCCGCTTCACATCCTCGTCGACGCCGTTCAAGGCCTCGACCGCGGCGAGCTGCGAGATGGTGCTGGGGTTCGACGTCGAGTGGCTCTGGATCTTGCCGAGGGCGGTGATGATCTCGGGATGGCCGATGGCGTAGCCGAGACGCCAGCCGGTCATCGCGAACGTCTTCGACATCGAGTTCACGACCACGATCGTCTCCGGATAGCGCTCGAACCACTTGATCGCCGAGACATGCTCGTTGCCAGCGTAGACGAAGAGCTCGTAGGTCTCGTCGAAAACGAGGAAGGCGTCGCGCGATGCGCACCACTCGACGATGCCGGCCAGCTCCTGCTCGCGGATCACGGCGCCGGTCGGATTGCAGGGGGAGTTGAGAATCACGCCGCGGGTGCGATCGGTGGCCACTGCGCGAATGTCGTCCAGCGTCGGCCGGAAGTGATTTTCCGGCGTGGTGCTGGCGAAAACCGGAGTTCCCCCCGCGAACGCGACCTGGTCGGGGAAGCTGACCCAGTACGGCGACGGGATGATCACCTCGTCCCCTTCGCGCACCAGGGCCAGCATCAGGTTGAAGAGCTCCTGCTTGCCGCCGCTGCCGGCGATCACGTTTTCGAGGCCCAGCCGCGTGCCCCAGCGGCTGTTGTAGCGATTGGCGATTCCCTCGCGCAACGCTTTCGTTCCGCTGGCGTTCGTGTACTTGGTGAAGCCGCGATCGATGGCGCGCTTGCCGGCCTCGCCTACCGCCGTGGGCGTCGCGAAGTCAGGCTCGCCCGGTCCGAAGTCGACCACGTCGACGCCCTGGGCGATGAGCGACGTGGCCCGGTTGAGGACGGCCAGCGTCGGCGACTCCTGCATCGCGGAGACACGATCCGAAAAGCGGATGCCGGCGCGGGCCGTGGTGGTCATCTGCTCGCCATTCTTATCATCAAAGCTCGTCCGCGGGCTCTTCGTCCTTGATGACCGTCGTGTGATGCTCCGGTATGTGGGTCGGATCCGGCAAAGCCGGCTCCTCGGGGACCATCCGCGCGTGAATGAGCGAGGCCACGATCGACGCGACCAGAACGCCGCAGATGACCACGAGCGACCAGACCACCGGGATGTGATAGACGCCGGAGATGAGCATCTTCACGCCGACGAAGACCAGCACCACCGCCAGGCCGACTTTGAGGTAGTGGAACTTGTCCATCGAGCCGGCGAGGAGAAAGTAGAGCGAGCGCAGTCCGAGAATGGCGAAGACGTTCGAGGTGTAGACGATGAATGGGTCGGTGGTCACCGCGAAGATGGCCGGAATCGAATCGACGGCGAAGATCAGATCGCTGGTCTCGACGATCACCAGCACCAGCATGAGCGGCGTCGCCCACCACTTGCCGTCCCGTTTGACGAACATGTGGTTCTTTTCGTACGTGGGCGTGATCCGCGCGAACTTCCGGAACAGGCGCACCACCGCGTTGTCGGACGGATCCTCCGACTCGTTGTCGCGGGTCAGGAAGATCTTGATGCCGGTGTAGACCAGGAACGCGCCGAAGATGTAGAGGATCCAGCTGAACCGCTCGATCAGGGCCGCGCCCAGGCCGATGAAGATGCCGCGCATGAGCAGGGCGCCGAGGATTCCCCAGAACAGAACGCGGTGCTGATAGGCGGCCGGCACGCGGAAGCTCGAAAAGATCAGGATGAAGACGAAGATGTTGTCGACGCTCAGCGACTTTTCGATGATGTAGCCGGCCAGGTACTGCATGCCGGCCTCGTTGCCCTTGTAGTAGAAGACGCCGGCGCCGAAGAGCAGACCGAAGCTGATCCAGATCACCGTCCAGAGCAGCGCTTCCTTCATCGAGATGACGTGCGACTTCCGATGAAAGATGCCCTGATCGAGGGCGAGCATGGTCAGGATCAGAAGGGTGAACAACACCCAGGACAGCGGACCACCAGCAAACATTCAGGCTCCAGTCGGGAAAAGCGAGACTCCACGCCTTGACGGGGGTGCCTCGCCGTGGGGCGCGGATTATACAAGCGCGCCGGGAGCGGGGTTGAGTAACATCGGCCGCCCATGCCGCCGATCAGCAGCCGCCAGAATCCGCTCTTCAAGCGAATTCGCGAGGCCATCCGCGAGCATGCCGCGGAGATCGTGATCGAGGGACCGAAGCCGGTCGCCGACGCGATTGCCTGCGGATGGAAACCGATCGAGGTCATCGAGCGCGGCGTTCACTTCACGCCCGAGCTGTTCGACGCGCTCGCGGAAACGAAAACGCCGCAGAACACGATCGGGCTCTTCGAACGGCCGTCGGCCTCGGCGGCGGCGATTCTCGATCGGCGCGAGACCATCGCCATCGCCCTCGATGCGGTTCAGGATCCGGGCAATGTCGGAACGATCGTGCGGCTGGCCGCGGCGTTCGATGCCGCGGGCGTGCTGCTGCTGCCCGGTTGCGCCGATCCGTTCGGACCGAAGGCGATCCGCTCGTCGGTCGGCGCGATTCTGAACGTGCCCGTCGCGCCGATCACCGTGCGCGAACTGCTCGATGCGCGGGTGAATCTCGTCGCCGCGGACATGAGCGGCGCCGTCGGCGATCCGCCGTCGCGCGACGCGGTGTTCGTCTTCGGCAACGAAGGCGCGGGTGTGTCGGATGAGTTGATGCGTGCCGCGCGCACGATCGCCATTCCCATGTCCGCACGTGTGGAATCACTCAACGTCGCATCGTCCGCGGCGATCCTGCTTTCTCGCAGCTTCACCCTACGAACATGACCGGCAAGCTCCTCATCGTCGGCACCCCCCTCGGCAATCTCTCCGACATGTCGCCGCGAGCCGTCGACGCGCTCAAGTCCGCGGATCTCATCCTCTGCGAAGACACGCGGCACACGCGGAAGCTGCTCAATCACTTCGGCATCGATCGGCCGACCGACAGCTATCACGAGCACAACGAGGACGCGAAGGCGGCGTCGCTGATCGAGCGGATCGAAGGCGGCCAGACCCTCGCGCTGGTGAGCGACGCGGGCATGCCGGTCGTCTCCGATCCCGGCTATCGCATCGTTCGCCTGGCGCGCGAGCGCGAGCTCACCGTCGAGCCGATCCCCGGTCCGTTCGCGGGAGTCCTCGCCCTCGCCGCGAGCGGCATCGCCCCGCTTCCCTTCACCTTCCTCGGCTTCACACCGCATCGCCAGGGCGAGCGTCTCGATTTCTACCGGACCGCGGCGGAGCTCGGGCACACGGTCGTGATCTACGAATCGCCGGAACGCGTCATCGCCTCCCTCGAGGACGCCCTCGAGGTCCTCGGCGACACAGACGTCACCGTCGCCCGCGAGATGACCAAGATGCATGAGGAACTGCTGAACGGGACGATCTCAGAAGTGCTTGCGTCCTTGCGCGAACGCGACCGCGTGCATGGCGAGATCACGATCGTCCTCGGAGCGCGGGCACGCGAGGCTGCGGAAGTCTCGACGGAAGAGTTGCGCGCGGAGTTCGACCGACTGCGCGAGAGCGGCATGCGCCGGAACGACGCGGTGAAGGCGGTCGCGGAGAAGTTCGGGATGCGGAAGAACGACGTTTACCGTTTGCTCGCCGGCTGATCGATTTTCAGTTTATCCCGCGCGAAGACGCGGGATCTCTTCGTGCACCGGCACGACCGCAGCGACGGGCGCGAGCTGCATCAGTGCGCGGTGAGATCCCGCGTCTGCGCGCGGGATAAACTCTGAACGGTTGTCAGTCACGCTTATCCAACAACACCGCCCGCGCGAACTTGATGAAGTAGTCGACGCCGGACGACAGCGCGAACAACATCACCGCCCACAGCGCGATCTTGCCGGTCAGGCGCAGCTCGCCGAGGGTCGCGCCGAGGATCAGCAGGCCGATGGCGATGACCTGGGAAATCATCTTTCCCTTCCCCAGCGGCGACGCGGCGATGGTCACCCCCTGCTGCGCGGCAATGGAGCGGAGGCCGGAGACGGCGAACTCCCGGCCGATGATGATCACCACCATCCAGGCCGGCACGTGTACGGGATCCATCTCCACCAGCGAGATGAACGCGGCCGACATCAGAAGCTTGTCGGCGATGGGATCGAGCAGGGTTCCCATCCTGGTGATCTGCCCCCGCCGGCGGGCGAAGTAGCCGTCGAGGAAATCGGTGACCGCGGCCACGAGGAAGATGGCCAGCCCGACGAACTCGCGGCCGTCGAACTTGGTCAGCAGGACGACGACCAGGAAGGGGACGAGGAAAATGCGCAGGAGGGTAAGCGAGTTCGGGAGGTTCCAGATCTCGGTTGAAATGCTCTCGCGCGGGGCGGGCTCTGGCCGCTCGACTAGACGCGGCGTGGGGGTCGACATCCGCTCGCCAGAATAGTGATTTCCCTCGAAAGTGGGAAGCTTTGCGAATGGAATTTCACTCTCTCAATTGACATTCCTCACCCTGCCACTACAATCGCGGTCCCTCTTGCCCGGGTGGCGGAATTGGTAGACGCGCAGGTCTCAGAAGCCTGTCCTCATTAGAGGGTGCTGGTTCGATTCCAGTCCCGGGCACCAGCCGGCCGGTACGACCGGCAGCGCTGAAGGCGCCGCAACGCGGTGCGAATCCTTCCCCTTGGCTCATGCTTCGCAAGATTGCTAAACGATGAAGCGCCTCGTTTTTCTCACCGCGTTCGCCGTTTTGGCCTGCGATTCCAGCCCTTCCGGCAAGGCCGCGGCCGCCAAAACGCAGTCGGAAATGCGCACCATCAATGAAGTGGCGCCGCAGCCCGCGAAGCTCGAGCCGCCGCCGATGCTGACCGACGAAGCGCCTCCGCCGAAGCCGAAGGTTCTGCCGTGGGAAACGCCGACGGCGATCGTCTTCAGCCCCGAGGACGAGAAGCTCCGCGGATCGCTTCCGTTCACTCCCGCCATCGCCATGGACCCAATCGACGGCAGCAAGCTGTCGATCCGCGCGGTCACGCCGACGGTCGACTACAAAGGCCGCATCTACTACTTCTCGTCCGAGGAGAACAAGCGGACGTTCATGGCCAACCCCGCTCAGTATCTGACGGGCAGGTTCACGAAGCTGTAGACCGCGGCGCTACGGCGCCGGTCGCGGGGCGGGCGGCGGTGGCATCTCCGGCTCGGTCTTTCCGCGATGGCACGTCCAGCACAACACGCGCGGCTCGGCAGGAGCGGTTGCCTCGTGGCCTTCCGCGGCTTCGACCCGTGCCATCCAGGTCGTGTTGATCTCTCTGGCCATCGTGTACATCACCCGCGCGACGCGCTTCTCTTCCTTCGTGTCGGCGGCGAAGTCGAGCTTCTCTTCGGGCTCGGTCGCGGTGACGACGTGGCAGTGGTTGCAGCGCACGCCGAGGCCGCGGGTGAAGCCTCGCATCGTGGCGAGGAGCTGCTCGCGGGTGATGTCCGGGGGAAGGACCTGCAGGTTCTTGAATTCTGGGTTCTTCACCACCGTGGCGGGTGCGGTTGCCGTGGGGCTGGTGGATGTCGTACATCCAAGGATGAGGAACCCGGCGAGAGTTAACGTCTTGTACATTGCGCCTCCCGCCGGGCGTCTGTGCAGAAGTCGTGCAGCCCGCTACGGAGCCGCCTCGGCCGGCTCGACTCTGACCGCGAATGCCTGCCCGAGCGTGCAGCCCGCGGCGTCGCTGAGGAGGATGAGAACGGTCGTGTCCATCACCGTCGTCGGCACGCCGCGAATCCGGCCGTTCGCGGTCAGGTGCAGTCCGTCGGGTAAAGCGCCGTCGATGATCTCGAAGCGGTAAGGGGGTGTCCCGCTCACGGCTTCAATGGTGAAATTGGCGGGCTGGCCGACGTAAAAAGTGGGAAGCGATTCGGTCTGGTACGTGAGCAGGCACTGGCCTGATGCGAATGTCGGAGCGAGAAGTAAGACTGCGGCGATGAGCAAGAGCTTCTTCATGATGTTCTCCTCTCGAAAGGGGGAAATCGTACGTCAACGCCATCCGGACGGCAGCGCGTAAAGATGGAATCTAAATGACAGACATTCCTCACAAACGGGGCCGCGGACGTCCACGGCGCGAAGGTGCCGATGACGAGATCCTCGCCGTGACCCTGGCCATGCTGCGCGAGAGCGGTTACGGCGCGCTGACCGTCGACACGATCGCCGAGCTGGCCGGCGTCGCCAAGACCACGCTGTACCGGCGGTGGCCGTCGAAGAGCGCGCTCGTGGCCGCGGCAATCGCGCCACTGGCGAATGAGTCCGGCGCGAATGACGTCGACGGCATCCTGCGCGAGACCGCCGCGCTGCTGCGATTGTTCGAGGGCGCGGATGCGGAAGCGATCGAGGTGATCGCCGCGATTTTGCGGCCGCGGCACGAACGGCTGCGCGCTCTGGCCGGCGACGGACGGGCGGACGAGCTGCTCGGCGCGCTGCTGGTGCGGCTGCTCGTTACGCGCGAGCCGATGGTACTTTGACGCGCGCATGGCCCTCTCCGACATCGAGCTGCTTCAGCGCCTCGTAGCGATCGACTCGACCAGCGCGATCAGCAATCTGCCCATCGCCGCCGAGCTGGCGAATTACGTCGAGGGCGCCGCGCAATCGATCGAGTACGTGCGCTCTCCGGACGAGGAGAAAGCGAATCTGCTGATCCGCTTCGGTCCGGAAGGCGACGGCGGTCTGATTCTCTCCGGACACATGGACGCGGTTCCCGCGGTCGAGCCGGACTGGGAGAGCGATCCCTTCACGCTGACCGAGCGGGAGGATCGCTACGTCGGACGGGGCGCCGCGGACATGAAGGGATTTCTCGCCGTCGCCACGAACGCGGCGGTGGCCGCGGAGTCCCTGCGCGCGCCGCTCTACCTTCTCTTCACGTACGACGAAGAAGTGGGCACCCTCGGCGCGCGGCATTTCGCCAAGACCTGGGATCGCGAGCGGCCCCTGCCGCGCCACTGCATCATCGGCGAGCCGACGTCGTTCCGCCCGGTCCGCGCGCACAAGGGACATCTGAAGCTGCGTATCACCACCACCGGCAAGTCCGCGCACAGCGGCTACCCGCACCTCGGCGAAAACGCGATCGAAAAAGCGCGGCCGGTGCTCGACGCGCTTTCGAAGCTGCGGCGCGAGCTCGAAGCGGACCGCACCCGGCACGCCGAGCTCTTCGCCGACGCGCCGTACGTGCCTTTGAATATCGCGACGATTCATGGCGGCACGGCGGTGAACATCGTTCCCGACTCGTGCGCGATCGAAGTGGGGATCCGGTTGCTGCCGGGCATGACCGGCGAGGCGATGATCGAGCGTGTGCGCGCCGTGATCGGTAATGCAACGCTCGAAATCCTCAGCGAAAGCCCGCCGATGCTTCTCGATGCGACCTCCGACATCTACCAGGCAGTTCTGCCGTACGCGACGCGCGGCCGCCCCGAGTCGGTCTCCTTCGCCAGCGACGCCGGCTGGCTCCAATCCCTCGGCATCGAATGCCTGCTCTTCGGACCGGGCGCGATCGAAGTAGCGCACCGCCCCGACGAGTTCACGCCGAAAGAGGAGTTCCATCGCGCCGGCGGTATCCTGCGCGAGCTGATCGCGAGGTTCTGCGCGTGACGCGGCAGGTCATCGTAGGGCGGGCGTCCCGCCCGCACCGATCGGGCGGCCCGCCCGATCGTATGAGCGCCGGGCGAGCCGCCCGCCGCGAGGCGGGCGAGACGCCCGCCGTACGCTTCGCGAGGTTCTGCGCGTGACGAGGCAGGTCATCGAAGCCGATCTCACCTGGACCGGCGGCGCGCTGACGCCCGGCGTGCAGGTGATGGTCGATCACGGCCGCATCGAAGTCGTCGGTGCCCTCGGATTCGACGCAACCCGGCGCATGAAAGGCCAGGCCCTCCTCCCCGGCTTCGTCAGCGCGCACTCGCACGCGTTCCAGCGCGCCTTGCGCGGACAGGGCGAGACCTTCCCCGCCGGCTCGGGCTCGTTCTGGAGCTGGCGCGAAGCGATGTATGAGCTCGTGGCCCAACTCGACGAGAACGCGTTTCACGACGCCGTTCGCGCGACGTTCGAAGAAATGCGCGGCGCGGGCATCACCACCGTCGGCGAGTTTCACTACCTGCATCACTCCCCCGCCGGCGCCGACTACGCCTTCGATGAGCTCGTGCTGAACGCCGCGCACGAGGCCGGCATCCGCATCACATTACTCCTGACCTACTACAAGACTGGCGCAATCGGTCAGCCGCTCTCACCGGCGCAAAAGCGATTCGAAACGCGCAACCTCGAAGAGTTTTTCAAGCAGGTCGATGCGCTGAAACCCGATCCGCACACGCAGACGATCGGCATCGCCGCCCACAGCATCCGCGGCGTGCCGCTCGAAGACCTCGAGCCGCTGTACGTCGAAGCGAGACGGCGCGGCATGCCGGTGCACATGCACGTCGAAGAGCAGCGCAAAGAAATCGAGGACTGCATCGCCGCATACGGCCGCACGCCGATGCAGCTTCTCAACGAGCGCCTGCCGAGCTGCGAAGGGTTGACCGCGGTTCACGCGACGCACAGCGATCCCGCGGAGCTGCAACGCTTCCTCGACCGCGGCGGCAGCGTCTGCATCACTCCCCTCACCGAAGCAAACCTCGGCGACGGCATCCCCGACGTCACCCCGCTCCTCGCCCACCCCGACCGCCTCTCCCTCGGCACCGACTCGAACGCGCGGATCTCCTTCCTCGAAGAAATGCGCTGGCTCGAGTACGCGCAGCGGCTGAAGAGCGAGAGCCGCGGTGTTTATCGCGATGAAGAGGGCCGCAACGCGCCGCGGCTCCTGCAGTTCGCGACCGCCGGCGGCGCGAGATCGCTCGGCATCGACGCGGGTCGCATCGAAGCCGGCGCGTGCGCGGACTTCATCGCCGTCGACGTCGCCGATCTCGAAACGCTGATCTTCGGCCGCGGCGATGACGCCATCCGCGCTACCTGCGTCGCGGGGCAGTGGCGGGATCGGGAATGACCACCGTCACGCCGCCGAATCCACCGCCCGGGCGGCGCCGCACCGCGTAACGCGCGTCGTGAATCTCCACGCGAATGCCGCGCGGATCGGGAAAGGTCTCGTACCAGGGAAACCGCGCCCAGGTGAGGAAACCGCGGACCGACGGCTCATCGCGCGCCGCCGCCCATTCCGGCGTTTCCCTCGCCACCGGAATGCGATGGTCGTTCAAACGAAGCGTGCGATCGAGCCAGGTGAAGCGGCCGTAGCGATACGCATCGCCCACTTCCGCGACGACGTCCCATCGCAGCGGATCGATCGGATGCGGCGCGGCCATCACCCGCTCGACGCCGGGCAACGTCCGCCGGACCTCCATCGCCGTGGCCGCGTGAATCGTCAAGCGCGCGCCGATGTAGATCGACGCGACGATCAGCGCCGTCGTCGCGAAGGAACGCTTCGCTCGCCACAGCAGCGCGGCGAGAAGAATCAGCGCGACGACCGCGACGACGATCAGGTATTGCAGATTTCGCCGCGCAACGACCCAGGAGATCGCCGCGGTGAAGAAGATCCATCCGCCGATGAGCCACGGCGTGGGACGACGGCCGGCCAGCCATCCGCTTCCGAGGACCAGCCAGAGGAAGGGATCCATGATGTAGACCGAGTCGCCGTAGAACCACGTCCCGCGAAACGGCATCAGCCAGCGCATGCCGTAGTTGTTCAGCCAGTCCAGCGTCGGGTGGGTGAGGATGGCGATAAAAGAGAGGCCGAGGAGCCAGCGGAAATCGGCGCGGCGGTCGATGAGCTTCAGAGTCGCCGCCTGGATGAATGGCAGCAGCACGATCGCGAGCACGCCGTGCGTCCAGCCGCGGCGGAATTCGAGCGCGAAGTCCTGATGGCCGGTGAAGTAGAGGATCGCGTCGACATCCGGAAGATTCGCGCCGATCACCAGCGCCGCCGCGGCCAGCCGCGTTTTCTCACCGAGGGGCGTGGAGGCGAGGTTTGCGCCGATGAGAGTGTGGGTCAGCGGATCCATCAGAGGAACAGATCGGCGATGGCCAGCGCGATCGGCTGCGGTGTCGGGTCGTTTCGATTGGTCAGAACGATGACCGTCAGCCGGCGATCGGGAAAGCGCACGAGCGCGTTGCGAAAGCCGCGCGTCTCACCGGTATGCGAGACCATCCGCTCGCCGCGATGGCTGCTGATCCGCCAGCCGAAGCCGTAATCGACGCCGTTGGTGCCTGTCGGCGTGCGCGGAATGAACGCGGTCGCGAATCGCTGGTCGTACAGCGCCGCGTCCCACTTCGCGAGGTCATCGATGGAGGAGTAAATGCCGCCGTCGCCGAGGACCGCGCTGGTCGTGCTCTGGTCGGTGCGTTTCCACGCGCCATTCTCAAACGAATGGCCGTACGCGCGATGGGCGACGGTGGAGATCCCGTCCTCGAACGCCACGGTGTCGCGCATGCCCAGCGGCTCGAAGATGCGCTCGCGCAGGAAGGTCGCGAAGGTCTGTCCCGACGCGCGCTCGACGATGAGCGCGAGCAGGGAGTAGCCGCTGTTGCTGTACTGATACTTCGTTCCCGGCGCGAAGTAGGAGCGGTCCTGCGACTCGAGCAGCCGCAGCACATCGGCATCTTTCAATTGCGCGGTCTGCCCCTCGGGCATCACGTCTTCGTAGTCGATCACTCCCGAGGTGTGGGTAAGGAGCTGCTGGACGGTGATCGCATCCGCCGACGCCGGGAGCGACGGCAGCCATTTCCGCAGGGGATCGTCGAGCGTCATCCTGCCTTCATCGATCAGCGCAAGAATCGCCGCCGCGGTGAACTGCTTGGTGATCGAAGCAAGCCGGTAATTGGTGGCCTGCGTCGCACGAACCTTCGCGTCGAGATCGGCGAATCCATACGCGTTGCGAACGATCGCCTGCCCGTCGCGGATGACCAGCACGGATGCGCCGGGAACGTCCCCGTCGTACGCGCGCATCAGAGTATCGACGTCGTTCGTCAGATCACGACCTCCGCTTGCGCAGCCGGCGAGAACGAGGAGCACGATGAGCATGCGCATGCGCGCGGGATTGTACGAGCTGTGTCGTTGGCACCGGCGACCGGGAGCGCCTCCCGGCGGGGCGGCCACGGGCCGCAGCGCTGGTTGTGCCTTCTGCCGAGATAGCGGTAGCTAGCGCGGATCGCGTTCACGCCAACATCAGCGCTGCGGCCCGTGGCCGCCCGCCGGAGGCCTCTCGGGCGCCGTTGCCACCTACCGACTCTCGTTCAGCAGCAGTACCAACTCCTGCGTGCGCATGTCCGCGACGGCGCCGCCGGCCACGCGCCATTCGCCCTCGTGCTGTTCGACCAGCATCAACCGATCGAGATCGCCGCGGGAAAGGCCGTAGTCCTTCGCGAAAGTCGCCCATTCCGCGGGCACGTTCGCCTCGATCTCCGCTTCCGCGAAAAGAGGCTCGCCGGCGCAGTTGAAGTGATCGCAGCCGAACTGCTCCGAGCATTCCGGGCAGGGCGGCGGATCGTTGAAATCCTGCAGCTCGCTCTCCGTCAGCACGCGGGCCACGCCGCCGCGCTTTTCGCGAACGTAATGCAGGCCGCTTTCACTGCGGGAGAGATGGTCGAAGCGATCCGTCATGCCGCGAATCGTAAACCGCGGCCTGGGCCTCGCGGCCCAGGCCTTTGTGCACTTTCGCTAACGCGGCAGGAGTGAGCAGGGCACGGGGTGGAATCCGCTGAAGGTCATGTTCGTCCCGACCGCGGTCGGCTGATCGGAGACGATCCGGATCGTGGCCGGCACGTTGCCGCCGGCGGAAGGATCGCCCTGGGCCGAAGTCCAGTAGAGAACGTACGTGTTCGAAGCTAGCAGGGGAATGGTCGACGCGCCGCTCTGGCCCGGATACGTCGGCGCCGGATCGCCGGGATTGACCGGCGAGGCGCCCGGAACGGTGACGCCAGCCAGGTTCACGCCGTCCTTGTTGAGGAAGTGCACGGCGATGTTCGCGGTCAGCGCGCTGCCGTTGAAGACGTACAGCTCACTGTGGGTGGCGCTGCCGGAGTAATAGTTGCCCGGTGTGCAGACCCAGACGTACGGAGGGCCGCTCGCGGCATCTTCGCCGGCGGGTCCGGCAGGACCGACAGGCCCAACGGGTCCGGCAGGGCCAGCGGGGCCGATCGGTCCAGCGGGGCCTACGGGACCAACCTCATTCCAGACAACGCGCGTCTCATTCCCGTTGCAAGCCACATCTGGCGCAACGAGCCGCATTCCGCCATTGCCCTTATTGATGCACGCTTCGAGAACGTCCGCCGACAGCGGAACAACCGGCATCAACAACAGGGCCAGGGCGAGAGCAACACCACGAACCGGGGCGATTCTCATGGATCTCTCCTTCTTCGATTTGGGTGGAGGCAAAGTACCATTCGCCGCCATGACCACGCGTGCGATCCAGATCACACCCGACATCGCTTTCGGCGGCGACAACCCGCCGCTGTTCATCGCCGGCCCGTGCGTCATCGAGTCGCTCGATCACGTCCTGAAGATGGCCCGCACCCTCGCCAAACTGCGCGATGAGCTGAAGATCAACCTCGTCTTCAAGTCGTCCTTCGACAAAGCCAATCGCACCTCCGTGGAATCTTTTCGCGGCCCGGGCGTCGAAGAAGGGATGAAGATCCTCCGCGCGGTGAAGGAAGAGACCGGGCTGGCGCTGCTGTCCGACGTGCACGAGCCCTGGCAGACCGAGCCCGCCGCGGAAGTCCTGGACATCCTCCAGATCCCGGCGTTCCTCTGCCGCCAGACCGATCTCGTCGCCGCCGCGGCGCGCACGGGGAAAGCGGTCGGCGTGAAGAAGGGGCAGTTCCTGTCGCCCGAGGAGACGCAGAACATTTTGCAGAAAGGGGCGGAGGTCGGGAACGACAAGATCTTCATCACCGAGCGGGGAAGCTCGTTCGGTTATCAGAATCTCGTCGTCGACATGCGCTCCTTCCCGATCGTTCGCGGCTTCGGCGCGCCGGTCGTGTACGACATCACCCATTCCATGCAGAAGCCGGGCGGTGAAGGAAAGCAGACCGGCGGAACGCCGCAGTTCGCGCGACCGCTCGCCCGCGCCGCCGCGGCCGCGGGTGCGGATGGGTTCTTCATGGAAGTGCATGACAACCCGCCCGCCGCGCTGTCCGATCGCACCACGCAGATCCGCCCGGAAGCGGCGCGGGAGATCATCGAGGATGTGTTGAAGATCAGGGAGGCGTTGCCTTCGATATGAGTTGCGGGGTTTCGAGGTTACGGGGGTTCGGGGTGATGCGAGAACTCAGCGACCGGCAACCTCGTAACCCCGTAACCCCGTAACCCCGCAACCCCCATGACAAAGCTCCGCCTCCTCCTCGCCATCCTCCTCGCCCTCTTCGGCATCCTCACCTATCTCGAGCGGTTCGTTCTCGTCGAGCTCCTCCTGCGCCGCGCGGCGGTGCCGATGCTTCTCGCGGTCGCCGTGGGACTGGCTGTCATCGCCGCCGGAGCGCTTGCGCGGCGATCGCGGCGCGTCGATGTTCCGGTCGACTTCCTCATCGGCTATCCGCTATTCGGCGCGCTCTGTTTTCTCGTGGCGCTGTTCAGGATCTCCGTCTGGACCATGGTGCCACTGCTCGTCCTTGGGGGTCTGGCCGGCATCGCGCTGTTGTTGATGGCTTACGCCGACGACACGAAGGTGCCGCGCGAGCCGCTGCCGATGCATCGCACGGCCTTCGCGGCGGTGATCACCGTCCTCGCCTGCGGCTTCATCGTCGCGCAGGCACCGCCGGCGTCGCTCGATGAAGTCGCGTATCACCTCGCCGTCCCGCAGACGTGGGTCCTGGAAGGGCGCGCCATCGAGCTGCCGCTGAGCTCGCACTCTTACTTTCCGCTGGGCATCGAGTCCGCCGACCTGCCCTTCCTCACACTCCTCGGACCATCGAGCGGCGGCATCGCCTCGCATTTCCTGCATCTCTTCGCGGCGATCGCCACTACCTTGCTGATCGCGCGACGAACGCAGTCGTGGCTCGCGACCGCGGCGATCGTCACGACACCGGCCCTGGCCGTCACCGCGGGATGGTCGCTCGTGGACTGGCCGCTGCTGGGACTCTTCGTGATCCTCTGGACGTCGCTCGAGGACGACGACAGCCGCACCGCGAGCGCGGCGACCGCCGCGGGTCTGCTGACGAAGTACACCTTCCTGCCGTTCGCGATCCTGGCCTGGGCGTTCAAGCGGCGGCTGCCGTCGTGGGTGGCGTTGCTCGGGCTGATCTTCTTCGCCCGCAACGCCATCCTCACCAGCAACCCCATCGCCCCCTTCCTCGGCACCGACGCGCCGCACGTCGCCGGCTATCGCGACCTCGCGCTGTCCGATTACGTCTTCGACGGCGACATCATCGACGAGTCGATCGGTGCATCGCTGCTGACGCTCGTGCCGTTTGCGACGGGCGCGATTCCACTGGCCACACTCGCCGCCGGCGTTCTGCTCTTCTTCCTCGCTCCCTCGTCGCGCGTGCTCATCCCCTTCTTCGCCATTCCGGCGATGCAGTCCGCACCGATTCTGCGCAGGCGGCTGATTGCGGCGCTGGTCACGCTGGCCGTGGTGCTGCAGACCTTCCTCGTGGTCTGGTTCACGGCACGCGGCAACGCCTTCTCCCTGCTCGCGGCCACGGCAGGTGAGGACGACTTCCTCGCCAAACAGCGCGCGTCGTACTCATCGGTGATGTGGCTGAACGAGGTCCTTCCGCGCAGCTCACGCACGCTGGTCGTCGGTTTGAACGAAACGTACTGGTTCGAGAAGCCGGTGCGGGGCGGCGGCAACTTCGATGGCCCGCGCGTGTCGGAGTACCTCAACACGCCCGCGCCGGAAGTGCTCCGCGACCGGCTGCGGCGCGACGGCATCACCCACGTCGCGATCGTCGCCCCGATCGTGCCGAAGCCCGGCCAGCCTGCGGACGAGCGCCGTACCGCGCTGTCGCCCGAGGCGCAGCGGATGCTCGCTGTGACACTCGATCGTTACGCGGCCAACGTCGTCTCGCGCGGAGGGGCCACGCTCTTCACGCTACGATGAGCGCATGCCGCCTCGAGTCGCGCTTCGCCCCATCAACACCTCCCTGATCGACCCCGACCTCGGCACCCACACCTTTCGAAGCGTCGATTCGGATCTCATCGCCAGGCGGGTCTTCGAGAAGATCGGAACATCGGCCGAAATCGCCGCGAATTTCGTGGAAGGTCTCGCAGCGTGGACCGGCGAGCCCGGCACGGCCGGGGAATTCGCACGGGCGAAGCAAGAGCTGACCGCGAAGCTTTCTCAATCGTTGTCCGCGGCATACGAGGACGACGTGCCCGTTCGCGCGTACCCATCGCCGCCGGTGGTCACCGTGAAATCCGACCCGGCGCCGCTTCCCGAGAATCCGACGGTCGAGGATGCGCGGCGATGGATCCTGACCTGGAACACCGAGCCCGAGAGGCCGAGCGACATCATTCGCACCGCCCTCTCGACGGAACCCGTCGTCGTTGCGACGGTCGACGCCAGTCCCTTCGAACGCGCGCTTCTCGCCTGCGAGGTCGACCTGAACGACGCGACGCTCGGGCAACTGGCGTCCACGCCGATCGATCCGCCGAAGACCAACAAGTCTTCGGTGCCGAATGGCCCGGCGTCCGGATCGATGTCTTTCGACGCCGGTCAGGCGATGGGCGTGCGCGCGACCGTGATCCGTAACGAAGGCTTTCCGCCGCCGTTCGTGTATGTCGTCAGCGCGCTGAGTGAAGTGCTCAATCCGTTCATCGAGCGCGATGACGTCATCGCCATCGCCAATCTCGCCGAGCTCGAGACGCTGTCGCCGACGGGCATCGCCGTTTCCTACGAGCACAGCGATCCACCCGAGCGCGTGCCGGTGCTGCTCGTCAACGGACCGTTCGACGCCGACACCCTCGGCCGCGCGGTCGAAGACTGGAAGGAAACGCAGCAACCGCCGGAAGGGCAGTTCGTCTTCGACGTGACCGCCGACCATCTCCGCTTACGGCGCGTCGTGATCGGCTAGGAGCCTGCGCGGCAGAAACTCGGGCTGCACCCGCACGTGCATCAGGCTTGGCCTGCTGGCGCAGCGGCTCGTAGCCGCCTAGCGCCGGCAGGTGTCGGCAGTGCAGCGGTACTCGGCCAGGTTCGCCACCGCCTCCGCCGCCGCGGCGAACTTCCAGTGTTGTCCGACCGGCGAGAGACGGCATCGCATCGCTGCTGCCGTCGCCCCGCGGATGAGACAGAACACGTCGGAGAGCACGGTTCCGTTGTCGGCGACGTAGGAGTGGCCGAGGAAGCTCGTGTCGACGTCGCTGACGTCGATGGTGTCGATGTTCGGGAGCACCACGATCCCCGGGCCGGCATCGCCGAGACGCGGTGCGCGATCGAACGTCTTTCCCGCGGCCAGCGCTCCATCGCGCGAGGAAGCGTAGAGCGTCACGTGCTTGCCGAGCTTTACGAAGGCCGGAGCGAGATCGCGTTTGAAGACGTCCGCGTCGAGATCCGGCGCGGCCAGAACGATCTGGTCGAAGCGCGGCCCCTGCGCGGTCACGGCCATTTCTCGCAGCGCGCCGGCCAGCACGCGATTGCCCATGCTGTGGGCGACGAGATGGATCGAGCTCGCGCCTGCCTGCGCGGCCAGCTCGGTGAGGAACTGGCGGAGATTGCCCGCGGCCCAGTCGGCGTTGCGTCCGTCGGCGGGATACTCCTTCGTCTTGCCCCACGACGGCCAGCTGTAAAGGACGGCCGGGCCGTCGAAGGCGAGGTCGTACTTGATCTGCGCCGTGCGCCGCGCCGCGTCTTCGAAGGTGACGTTGTAGCCGTGGATGAAGACGAACGTCTCGCGGCGCGCCGACGCGCGGATGCTGTTCCGCAGCTTCGCGTAGAAGTGATCGCGCCGCTGCGGTTGCACGCTGAGCAGCACCACGTGCTTTTCGGGATCGGGACGGAACTCGAGCTTGAAGATGGACGGGCTCTCCAGCTCGCCGAGGCGGTGGACGCGGGGGATGCTCACGCGGGCGATGCCGAGGCTGAGCTTTCCGCGTTGCGGGCCGTACAGCCTGGTCGGTTGGGTCTCGCCGGTGAACGCGCGATCGGTGGCGTAGTAGAGATTCACCACCGCGTAATTTTTCCCGTCTTCGACGTCGACGCGCGGCACGCTTCCTACCGGCGGCGGCAGCGAGGGACGGACCTCCGGCGGCGGTGGCGCCGCGGACGAGCGCATCCGTTCCTCGAGCTCGACCTCGAAGCGCGTCTCCTCGGCGCTGACCGTCACCGTCGTCAAGGTCACTTGAAATCCGCTGCGGCCCGCTTCGAGGTCGTACGTTCCCGGCGGCACGTCGAAACGGGCGATGCCTTCGTCGTCCGTGGTGGCGATGACGGGCGACGAGGTGCTGCTGGTGAGGGTGACGATCACCCGCGGCACGGCCCGGCCTCTGCTCTTGACCTCGACCAGCAGGACGGCCGCGCTCAACTGCGTGGTCACGACCGCGAGAAGTGCGAACAGCACGATCCGGGTTCGCGTCATTTCAGACGGAATTCTATTCCTGCTGCGGGTGGTCGGGGTGTGGTGCAGGCCTCCGGCCTGCTCTTGGGCGCCGGGCGACCAAGGCGGGCCAGAGGCCTGCACCACACCTATCATTCCGCGCATGGCCACGATCGTCGTCCTGAACGGCACGTCGAGCTCCGGCAAGACGACGCTCGCTCGCGCGTTTCAGGAGCTCGCCGGAACGGTCTTCCTGAACTTCTCGATCGACAGCATCCTCTACGCCCTTCCGCAGAGCGCGCTCCACGCGCTGACCGCCGGTAACGGCATTCCCAACCTTCCCTATCCCGAGCTCGACGCCGCCTACTACGCGTGTGTTCGCGAGCTGGCCGCGCTCGGCCGCGATCTGGTGACCGACAACGCCATCGTCACGCGCGCGCAGGCGGAGCGAATGCTCGATGCGGTCGCGGGACATCGCGTGCTGCTCGTTTCCGTGTCCTGTCCCGCCGAGGTTCTCGAACAACGCGAACGTGCCCGCGGCGACCGCCGCGCCGGCATGGCCGTGCGCCAGGCCGCGACCATCGATCAATGGCTCGAGTACGACCTGCGGATCGATACGTCAGTGGAGAGCGTCAGCGCCGCGGCGGAAAGGATTCATGAGGCGCTCTCCAGCGAGCTCGAAGGAATCGAACGCACACGCACGCGCCTGCTCTAGGGCGGAGCGTCCATGCCTTCAATGTTTTTCGAAATTATCCCTTTCACAAACCCACTTCTCATGAGCAGGAAAGTGCACAGAGGGGATGGATAGCGGCAGGCAATGATGATCGCGGCAGCGTCGCGGAGACGCGCGCGCTCCTCAGCCGAGAAGCGGTAGGGCGGCTCACCGAGAATCCATCCGACAGACTCACCGGCCGCGTGAGCGATGCCCGCAGCGATCACGAAACTGGGCCGCTTCACCTCGCCGCTGAGTACGCGCGAGAGCGTTGTTGGGCAGATCCCCGCATCCTCGGCGATCAGGTATTGCTTCCGGCCGGAGCGCTTAACCGCTTCGCGAAGGCGCGCCCGCCACGGTTCAATATTGGACATTCATTCTGGAAACATCACGGCTTCGCCGAACCCCTTGATGGACGCATCCAGGGCGTCTACGTCGTCAGGGTTGATCCCGAGATGGAGATCGTTTGCGGCCTGCTGATCGATGGTTACGCCGCTCTGTTCTGCGCGGCGAGAGAGGTAGTGAACGAGGTAGGCCGGAAGGTAGATCGTGACCGGCTCGAAGCGCAGAAGGGACGGCAGGACGTGCACGTCACCGCCAAGGGCGTACCGGACTGCTTCGATGCCCCACTTTTCGACCGCGAGGATGGCGATGGTCTGCCACGTGAGGCGATCCCCTTCAGCGTCGATCTCTCCGCTAGGCACGCCGCCGCCCAAGAAGCAGCCGAAACGAAAGCGGTAGGGACGGCGATTACTGTCCCTTCGGTGGGCGATGGCTGAAGTAGTACTGAAACATCACCTTCATCGCGTAAACCATCACACCAGTTAACGCTGATGACGGCCATGTGAAGCCGCGGACGATCTGGAAGATCATCGTCCCTACAAAAGCCATCAGTAGGAACGCCGTAAGGGCGAGGCGAAGTCCTATGTTGAATAGGATCTCGTACGTTTCGGCGGTGTCGCGGTCGATCATTCTGCTGACGTGTACGTGCTCGGTGCGGACGGGGACGGTGCGAACTCTGTCTTCCTCAGCCTGTAGAACGGTATCTTTCGGCACTCTCGTGCCTCGAAGACGCTCGTAAGCTCCAAGGCTTCGCAAACCGTGCACGAAACCTGCGACGGTGAAAATGAATCGCCGTCGCACACCTCGGACAGCACGCGTTCATCGTTCGGGCAGAGGAGCGCCGTGCACCGCTCGAAGTAGCCTTCTCGCACAGCCATGTCGCACAGCCATGTCGCTACGGAAAACGGGATGCCGAAAAATGCGCGCACGTTCTCCACGTAGATCTTCGGCGGCTGACCGGTGTACTGGAGCAGCGCCCGGCGTTTAGCTACGGCCGCGCCGATCCAAGACCGGTCAATTAGCTGAAAGAATCGCTCGAACGACATTGTCGACCTCGTCCCCATCCTCGCTGTAACGCGTGACAACCAACTCACCAGCCGACGGGTCAGCCGAAAAGAGGGGTGGGTAATTCAGCTCCGCTTTGAGCGTTTCAAACACGGTCCGGAGAAGTGGCGCCTCCATGGCGTTGGCGTACTCCTCAGGCGAGTCGCGCCGGAGGAGGCACTTCGTGTCCATGGTCTCCGTGCGCGTGGACTTCGATGCCTTGAACTTCGAGACTTCAGCATCGAACTCGCCGCCCTCCCAGAGGGCCTTCACGCCTTTGTTCATATCGAGGCGCTCGATCGTGTCGGGCGATTCCAGCGCGCCGAACAGCATTCCGACTACGGCTTCCTCGTCCACGTCTTTCTTGACGCCGACGGCTCGCAGATCGCCATCCAGGTACGTCGATACGTTCTTCTCGACGATGGTGAACGTGACGCGCACATATTCCAGATCGACCGTCACCCTGATCGGCCAAGCGAAGTTGATGGTCGTTTCATTCCACGGCGGACCGCCGACGATCGCCCGATACGCGAACTCAATGAGGTAGAACTCCTCGATGCTGTTCTGACTCCTCTGGACGAACACCGGTGCCTGCCCAGAGAGAAGCGGATCTCCAAACCCGGCAACGTCTTCCGCTTTGTTTCGGAAGAGGATCACCCGCTGCTTCGTCCGGCCATGATGAGTACGGCAGAACTCGGCGATCTCATCTTCGGCGATGTTCTTCGCCACGATCTCCACGAACTCGTCCTTCGACGGCTTTCCGGAGACCTCCCAGAATTCGCGCAACGCGTCAACTGGATAGAGGCGGAGCAAGCGCGCCAGCACTTCGGTATCCATGCGTACGTTCGACCCTCGGTAGCCATCTTACCCGAGGAATTAGCGACGGATGTATGATCGCTCCCGTCTGGTCATGTGGTGCTTGCTGTCCGTCGAGAGACGGGCGACAGGAGCCTACCCATGACGAACAAGAACAGAGAAGAAAGTCGACTCGTGAGGATTTTCCTGAAGTGGACTCTGGTGCTCGGCTTGCTGCGAGCAGGTTTGCTTGAACTCGAAGCAGTAATCCATAGCATCCGCCATTTCGCGACGACAATCATGGGAGCATGATGCTCAGCTCTGTCCTTGGGAGTTGATAGGTATGCTTAAAGGCAAAGACCCAGCGAGCGACCAAATTACTTCCTTACCGATTAGAGAGGCGCGTCGTCTCTCACCCGCCACGCATGACCAGACACCCTTAGTCCCTTCACCCTTGCGGCGGTTCGTCGATCCTCACGCCACGGATGCCCGTCTGCGGCTTCTCAGCGCCCGGCACGACGCAATCCCCTGACTCATGAAAGATCACTTCATCCAGCGCGGCAGGATCGAACCAGAAGTCACACGTCGGGCAGCGTTCGAGGTCGGGCATGCGACAAGTCTACACGTCCGGCGATGTCCGGCTAAGTTGCTCATTTCCGTGGGTTTGCAAAGTCTATAATTTCGATGTTTTTTCTCCGTCTTCTCGCGCTCGTATGGCTGACGCACGATGTAGCGGCTCAGGTGTTTGCAGTGAGTCCGCCCAACCCGACCAGCGCCGACATAATCGTGCTGTCAGTAGGGGCACCGGAGCTTGGCTTCGTCCTGCAGCCGGTTACCGTGACTGGGTCGGCGATAGATGTCACGCTTCGCGGCGGGAGTGCTCTGCCAGCGTTCGAGACTCATGAGGTGACACTTCCACGTCTGAGTCCCGGGGCCTATGCGGTAACCGTCACCTTTGTATTTCTCGAGTCAGACGGCGAGTTGGATCACGTGGTGACACTGCCGCCATTTACGTTGCAAGTGCTCCCGGCTGCGGCGATTCCCGCCTCGAGTATTCCGGGCCTGTTAGTGCTTCTCGCCTCGTTGTCGGTTCTCGGTACGGTTGCGCTGGGCCGTTTGTGAAGTGCCTCAGCGCGTCGCGGAAAACTCACCCGTTCCTTCGCCGACCGCTTCCGGCTCCTCGCCGGTCACGACGCGCAGCAGCCTTTCCGCGAGGACGCCCGCCGGATCCGCGGGAATGAGCGTGCGGATGCTCGCGGCGGAGCGGCACCGATGGACCGCCATTCGTGACGACGCTGCCAGGCCCGCTCCATGGCCTCATCCAGCAGGTCTTCCGTCGGCGCCGCGGCCAGGAAACCGGTCTCGCCGTCGCGAATGATCTCGCCGCTGCCCGACATCGGTCGCGATCGCGCGGCCGGCGAATGCCGCATCGCCCCGCGTGAGCGCGACCGCAAACACGATCAAGCTCACGATGCCGGGTGCCAGCCACCATGGACTGCGGCCGAGGCGCAGCCACATCCACACGGCATTGCATGTGTGATCTCGCACGCCGCGGCGACGAGGAACCAGCCGGCGTCCTTCATGCGTCGATTATCGAGGTTCAGAGCCCGAGCTCGGCGGCGATGAACTCCTTCACATCGGGACCGCCGTCCAGGCGAAGCGTGAGCGCACCGAACGCCGGTGGCCCACTCGATAGCGAGCAGGGCGGCGCGCGCGGTGCGTGACCGGTAAACTGCGCGGAGGAGGCCATTGCTCTTGGGTGAACTTCTGAGTCAGGCGCGGAACACTCTGAACTTCATGCTGGTCGGGGTTGTCGCTCTGGCGTGGGCCGCTTTTCAGAAGCCTGCCCCAGTTTTCGAACTAGCGCGGAACGTAATTCGCGAAGCTCAGACTGCGAGGACCGTAGCAAATGAGCTGCAGCGCGAGCCACTACCAGAAGTAGCGGAATTTTTCGCTCGGCTGGCCAACGATACTGACTGGGTGGCCCCGGCCACGAAGGCTAGCTTGGACTTTGATGATGGTGCCTTGAGGACGATCAAAGTTTCCACGTTCACCCCTCTTGTGACCATCAAGAGGCGACCGTTCGAGGACAGGAGAAAATCCGGAGAGCGCGGTATGGACGTACCTCCATACTTAGAGGACACGGCGGTCTACGGTATGTCACGATGGTCTGCGGAAGTCCTCCAGATAGCGAAAGACACAGACGTCGCCGAGTTTGCGACGCTCGGCGACGTAGAGACGAGATCGCGTCAAACACTCGAATTGCCCGGTTTGGGCGAGAGAGTCCGCGCCGACCGCGCTGTCGGTCTGATCGCTATCGGTCTGATAGCGCCGCTCCTCTACCTCTTGAGCATCAGCGGCGCGGTGTATTACCAGGTTCGGGAGGAACCGACGTCGCTGCCGATTTCCTTCCTGCCGTTTCATCCAGGAGGTTTGGGGGCATGGCTAACCTGCATCTGGCTGTTAAGCCCAGCGGCCATTGCGTGGGTCGCCGGCTTGGGTGAGACGAAAAGCGCAATCTTACGGTTTGCGGCCGGCCCTTTGACATTCATCGCAGTTGCCGTTGGCGCTCGGCTCATAGCGACTCGTCATGCGGCAACGACAACAACACCGTCGAGATACGTCAAGGCGACGACCTATCTAGGCATCACGAGACCAAACGTTTATTGGGGGCTGTCGGCGCTGGCGTTAGCTCTTATCGCTCTCCTTACGGGAGACCTTGAGCCCATCGCATTGCGCACACTGGTGGTGTTGATGTCTGTATTGGTCCTGAGCGAGCTCGCAAGTGCGCTCGGACCAGTTGGTTTCCTAGGGGCTGTAGTGGGAGTTGGTGCGGGGGCATGTGTTGTTTGGTACACAGTTCAGCGTCGTCGAGCGCGTAGAGACGCATCGTCCCGATCCGAAACGAATCCTATCTCGGAGGAATAATGCTGATTCTCCGGTCAAGGCCCAATGGTTAATAATCGCATTAGTCGATCCAGATGACCTTTTGGATAATCTCGCCCTTGACGTCGCGTCCGAGGTGACGTGTGCAGCGTGTTGGACGTGCATCTGTTCGGTGAACGCGCGCAACGTTTGCTCGTCGTACTTGGTATCTACCCCCGACTTTTGACTTCCAGCACGAGGAGGCTGTGGGCGTCCTCGCCCCGGAAGTGCACGATGAGGTCAGGGAAAACCGTTGTCGCGTGTAAGTCATCATCTGCCGCATCTCTCCTTGGAAGGCGCAACCATTTCGGGTCGTCGACATATCGGTTGTACTCCACGTCGACAACGTACGGTGGTGGGACGTCGTCGCGGATGAAGCGCGCTAAATGGTGGTGAGTGCCCGCTCCTAGACGTTCCTGTCGAGAAGTTCGCGCTCTGACTCAAGCACACGCGCGATCGCGTTGCTCACGAGATTAGCGACTTCGTCGGAGTTCATGGCTAGTTGTGTCTCGTGCGAGGATGGCACAGCTCGTTCGTATCCGGCACTTCCAGCGCGTGCGTTCTCGCCCTGCGTTCTGTTGTGCCGCTGGTCGGTAACTAGTCGTATGTTAGGTCCCGAGCAACAAACCTATTCCCCGCCCTCTACCACCCCGAAACGAACAGCCCTTCCTCTCTCGCCGCCCGTCTCACTTTCTCCCGCGTCTCCCGAATCAGCGAGGCCTTCCCCATGGCCGCCGCTTCGCGCAGTAGCGCCAGGCCCGGCAGGGCTTGTTCGGTCAGGCCCGCTTTCGTCAGGTACGCGATCGCTTCGTGGCAGATGGCCGGCACCTGCTTCGGTTGTCCGCTGACGAGCAGTGCGTCCGCGAGATCCAGTGCGACGAGCGCCGCGTCGATCGGCAGGCTGAGCGCAGCGAACTCGTACCGCGCCTTGCCTAATGCCTCGATGGATTCGCGCTGCCGTTTCGTGCCGCGCAACGCGTTGCCGAGAGCCCAGCGGACGCGCGCCCGCTCGGTCGGCATCTCGCGTCGCTCGAACTCCGCCAGGCAATACTCCAGCGACCCGATCGACTCCACGCCGCGGCCGAGCTGCACCAGACAAACCGCTACGTTCGTGGTGTGCATCACGCGAAGCTCGGGATCGGTCTCCGTTTCCTGGAGCGATTCCCAGATGCGCATCGCCTGCTCCACCGCTCCGCCGAGGTACAACGCAGCCGCTTCGATGCTCCGTGCCATCGCGTACCGTGAACGATCGCCGAGAAGCAGGAACGTCGTCGCCGACTCCCGGGCGAGTTCCGCCGCCTCGCCGGGACGGTGCAGCCGCAGGGCCAGCGCCTTGACCAGGCGAAGGCGCGCAGCGTCGTAATTCGCGAACGGGACCTGCTCGAAAGCACGCTCCGCTCGTTCGATGTACTCGAGTGCTTCGGACAAGCGGCGCATGAATGCCAGCACGCAGCCGTGATCGCGCAAGGCCTGGGCGCGCATGTTCAGGACCATCCCGCGGGGATAGTCGTCGGTCTCCAGTCCGTCGACCACCATCATGGCCATCGAGGTGACCTGGAGCGCGTCTTCCGGAGACTGCCGGACGATGCCGATCATGCGGCGCAGGAGCTCCTGCACCATGCCCGCCGTCATCGCTCCAGGTGTCCGGCGCAGACGCTGCGGCCACCATGCGCGCGGCCCGGTCAGAATGTCGTCGAGGAGTGCGGCGGCGGTGGCGTTCTCGTCAAAGACTAGCAGCGCGATCGGGCGGAACGTCGTTGTCACCGAAGGCCCCTCGTCGAGGGCCTCCCAGGTGCGCTCATCGCGCAACGTGCGGAGGAGTGCCGTAATGCTTCTCGCCATCGTGCTCACCGAAGCTTCTTCAGCGACGTAGCCACGAGATGCCGCGCGTACTTCACGGTCACGTTCAACTCGGCGGCGATGTCTTCGAACGACCAGCGGTCACGGAATCGCAGGCGTAACGCCTTCTGCGCCAC
Organism: uncultured Acidobacteriota bacterium; assembly: GCA_963822445.1. Taxonomy (GTDB): domain Bacteria; phylum Acidobacteriota; class Thermoanaerobaculia; order Gp7-AA8; family Gp7-AA8; genus QHVT01. The sequence goes on from CAWGHO010000002.1 coordinate 523,196, forward strand.
CGCGGGCAGGGCCTCCAGCCCGCGGACGAGCCCCATGACTTCGCGCGCCCGGGAGGTTGCCAGTGCAGCATCCGGTGCACCCGATCCGCCAATCCGCTGCCGATAAAGCTCCTCGGCCTTCGAACAGACGATGGCGATCAGCCACGCGTCGGGGTCGGCGGTCGGCACCGTGAGCTGCACATAGGCCAGGAGGGCCTGCTGAATCAGCTCGTTCCCCTCCTCAGCCGACAGACGGTAATCCCGGGTCAGCGTTCCGCCGAGAACGCGGATCAGCGACTGGTGAAGACGCTCGATCTCCTCGACCTGAGACGAATGTCGAAGGCCCTCGCTCTCGTTGTGTGAGGCGCTCATAGACTCTCGATTTCTGCGAACTCGTGAACCGCCGCGAATCTCTCGGAACCATGATCCGCCGGTCCAAAAAGGAACGCAAGATGGGCGGGCCCACGCCCGCCCGACGTTCATGACACCAGGCGGATTCCGGCCGCCTCGATTTTTCCGTAGACCCAGTCCGGCAGGAACAGATCCATCTTGTCCGCCCGGCAATTCGAATGACAGACGATGGTGGCGATGCGAAAGCAGCGCGGAAAATCGAACGTCGTCGACGGCCAGTAGAACGCCGGGTCGATTCCGTGGCGACGGCAGACATCCAGCGTCAGTGCGATCGCGGCGTCGACCTGCGCTTCGTCCAGTTCCGCGAAGAACCGGCCGCCGCGCCAATCACTGGTGAAGTGCACCCCCCTGTACGCCGTGTCGGGCGTGATCATTCCGAACGCGTGCAGACGATCTCCGTCGAGGGTGAGCGTCAGCTCGTTGGCCAGCTCGATGGCCACGGAGGCCCGGTCGTAACGGCCTTTCGTTCCTTTCAGGCCGAGGTGATAGATCCAGCAGGCGTCGTCGAAGGTCTGGTAGATGGTGCCGTCGCGGTCGACCAGATACGGCGCGCCGACGCGTTGCGCGCCGAGCTTCCACGCCGTCGATCGACGTCGTCGCCAGCCCCGGCTTTCCGTTGACGGGCGTGTCGCGGGTGCGGCCGCCGGTGCCATGCCAGACGACGTATTTTTTCGGGGTGACGTCCGCGAACCATTGCTTGCGGCTGAGCGGATATTTCTGAATGTTCATTCTCGATCTCCAAAGGTGGAGCGCGCCCGAAGGCGCGCCCCACACAGTTGAACTGCGTCAGCGACGGCGGCGATACGTGATCGTCTCGATGACCGACGTCGCACGGCGGCGCCACGCCAACCACATGGGAATGAAGCGGCCGGTCGTTGCGCTACGGGCGACCCTTCGCGTGAAGGGCCTCATGCTTCCGCCCCGAGGTCCTTGCCCGCCTTGAACTGCGCGGTCAGCGAGGCACCGGCCTCGGACACCGCCTCCAGCGTCTGCGCGAGCAGCCCGATGCCGGTGCGGACCGACTGCGGCACGAGCGGGAACGTGGTCAGAAACGCGAGCAGCGGCTTGAGGCCCTTGTAGACCTTCAGCAGGCGCTGAAAGGCCGCTGCGGGCGAAGCGGTGATGGCCGTGTTCTCGTGCTCGAGCGACGACATCGCGCGGCGCACGCACGTGTCGAGCTGTTTGCGGGTCTTGTACTGCACGAAGTCATTCGGATTCGGATTCGATGGCATTTGAGTTTTTCTCCTTCCTTTTGTTGATGGGTAAATGAACCGGCGTCACTGCGCACGTCTCTTGGCGGCGGCGTTCACCGCCAGCCGGTGGCGACGCCTGGCGCCGCGATCGTGCGATTCGGGGCAATACGGATCGGGCTCCGCCAGTCCCACGTCCGCCCAGCCCTCGACGATGGCCCGCTGGATCCTGCCGCCACGGCCGTAGAGCTCTCCGGCAATGTCGACGGTCGCGCGGGTGAAATCGTCGAAATCCGCCTCGGGTGTGAGGCGGCTCGGTCATTGCGGCGTACCAGATCCGCCCCAGCACCTCCCACGTCTTCCCGCCGATCTGCATGGCCGCGAGATAGAAAGCGTGATTGAGGATGCCGGAGTTGATGTGGACGCCGCCGTTGTCCTCGTCCGTGTGAACGTAGCCGCGCATGTGCGACGGCTGCGGGTCGGTCCCGAGGAGCGGATGGTGGTAAGCGCTGCCCGGCAGGGCGAGCGAACGGACGGCGCAGCCGCTGAACGCGGGCCCGAACAACTCGGCGCCGATGAGCCAGTCCGATTCATCCGCGGCCTGGCCCAGCGTGTACTGCTTGACCATGATTCCGAAGGCGTCGGAGAGGTGCTCATTGAGCGCGCCGGTCTCGCCGGCATAGCCGAGGGCGGCGGTGTGCTGCGTCACGCCGTGGGTCAGCTCGTGTGCGATCACGTCGACTGACGCGGTGAAGCGCGCGAAGACCTCCCCGTCTCCATCGCCGTACACCATCTGGCGGCCGTTCCACATCGCGTTCTGGAAACGGATGCCGTAGTGCACGGTGGAGTCGAGGCGCATGCCTTCGCCGTCGATCGAGCGGCGCCCGAAGACGCGCTCGAAGAAGTCGTAAGTGGCGCTGCTGCCATCCCACGCTTCCGTAACCTGGAGATCGTCACAGCCGGGTGCTTCGCGCGGTAACACGAGACGGCCCGGCAGCTCGTACCGGTGTCCGGCGTCGTACACGCGCTGGCGATCGTCCGAAGGCGCTTCGGGCGCGATGAGCGTCTGGGCGCTTCCGGCCAAGTCGCGCATATGCTCGAGCGTGGCGCGGGCGTTGTCGCTCGCTTCGACGTCCCTCTGTGAGGCGACCCGCTTCAGGATGTGAGGGGGGATCACGCCGCAGAGGACTTGCGGTATTGTCTGCTTCGACATTGTCGTCTTCTCTCCCGAGAGGGTGCGTGTCGCCTGGGCCGGGCCGCGCTGCAACGTGGCCCGCCCGCATTACGACGCGATCTGCTTCACCTCCTGACTCTGCAGCGCCTGCGTCTGCTGCAACTCGGCGAAGGCTTCCATCATCCGGGCGAGCTTGCGCTCCTCGCGGTCGGCCTTCGTCGGCACCTTCTTGCCGAGGTCGCGCTTCATGTTCGCCACGTGGGCGGCCATGAGCGGGCTGCGCTGGTCGCTGGCGTGCTGCTTCGCGATCCGGTAGACCTGCAGCGACTCGAAGGCGACCGAGTCCTTCAGGTACAGCAGCGCGAAGTTGAGGCGCCGGGTGACGGTGAAGAGCTTGTCGTACAGCGGACGGAACGCCTCGATGTACTGGACCTTGTCCCGCGTCGCGACGGGATCGAGCTTGTTGCCGGCGGCCAGCTCGGGCAGCTGTTCGACCGCGGCGACGACCGTGGCCACGAACGCGTCCGGAACGCCGATGCGGCTCGGCGCGACCTTCCGGCCGGACGCTTCGGCTTCGTCGAGCTTCGGGATGATCCCCAGGATCTGGTCGAGGGCGGCCATGGCCTCGGTCACGAACAGCTGGTAGCGCGTGACCGTCGGCGGCGCCTGGGGCAGTGCTTGTGTGGTGATTGTGATGTGTTCGGGCATGGATAGAGGGGCTCTCCTTTCACACGCCACGGGCAGTCCACGCGCCGTGGCGTGCGGTTGATGGGTTACCCGCCCCCGCCTCGGCCGAGGCGTGCCGGGCAATCGGCACCTGCAGATGCCGGTAGGTTGGACCGAGGTCACGTATTGTGCATGTGACCGCTGAAAAGTCAATGACTTTTTCTACAACATTCGCTCAGGATGTTCTGCTAAACTGCCACTGTCGTTTCGAAGAACAGAAAGGATGTACCGATGTTCGAACCCCTTCCCACCCTGATCCGGGACGCGCGGGAGCGGCAGGACCTGTCCCAACTGGCCCTGGCGAATCTGGCGGGTGTCAGCCGGACGACGATCGTGGCGCTCGAGAGCGGAGAGGACAACATCTCCCTCGGCGTGCTGGTGAAGGTGGCCACGGCGTTGAATCTCACGCAGCTGCAGATCGGCGACCTCGTGCTACTCCCTGCATCCGCAGATCTGCGGGTGCTCCTGATCGCGCGCGAGGCCATTGCCGCAGCGCAGAAAGTCGTCGGTCAGGCGGCCTCATCTCAGAAGGAACTGGAGAACCTGTCGGCATCCGTTTCCGACTTGCTCCATCAGGCATTCGAGCCCCCGCACGTCCCCGACGTCGGTGTCGCCCGCGCCGCCGAGCGGCTGGCGTCTCGATCGCCGGATCGAGCGACAGCGCGCGCGCTGCGCGACCTCGCCGAAACAGCCGACCGCACTCCCCGCTCCTCGGCGCGCCCGAAAGCAAGTGCGAAAAGGACTGCAGGCAGGCGGGTGCGCTGATTGGGTACAGAGATCCCCAGCGGTGTGCGTGAATTCGAGCGGTGGCTGAGCGCGAGCGTCGCCGAAGCCGAGACGCTCGTCCCGCATCTGCTGGCGCTTCCCGGTCCCCTGCTGCTCGCCGAGCTTCGCCGGCATCCCGAACTCAGAACCGCAGGCGTAATGCGCCGGCTCCTCGCCGCGGCTCGCGAGGGTCTGCACCGATTCCCGTCGCGCGCACACGAGATCACGGCGATCGTTGCGCGGTATGCCCGCTCCATGGAGGTGCCGGCCGAGTTTGCCTTTGCGGCGCGGACGATTCAGGGAGAGGCTTGGCGGGAGCACGCCAGGGCGCTCCGCGAGATCGGACGAACGGCGAAAGCCGCGCAGGCCGTTGGCCTCGCGCGCAGATACTTTGAAAACACGCCCGGGAGTTGGTGGCTTCTGGCGACGGTCGACATCATCGAAGCGCCGCTTCTCCACGATCGGGGCCTCGTCGATGAAGCATTGCGAATGATCCGTCGCGCGGGACAGACCTTTCGCCGCTCGGGCGATCACGGCAGATACGTCGAGGCACGGATGATCGAGTCGTGGATGCTTTGGGCGGGAGGCGATCGCACGGCGGCCGCAGAGGTCTGGAGCGCCACAGCCGAAGCGGCGCGCCGGCGCGGCGACGTGGAGTTGATGGCGCGGCTCGCGGCGAGGATGGGCGTCTTCGAGCTTCGCTACGGCAGCGCGGAGGAAGCATCGCGACTCCTGGCGGCGGCAGTCGAGTTGTTCGGGACCGCGTCGATGTCCGAAGACTCAGTGCGCGCGCGATGGAATCTCGCGGAGGCGCTTGCCGAGCGAGGCCGACTCCACGAGGCGATCTCCGAATACCACAAGGTGCGGGTCGAGCTTCTCTCCCGCGGCGCGCTCGTCGACGGAGCGATCGCCGCCGTGGAGCTCCTCGATCTTCACCTCCTGGCCGGACGGGAGAGCGAGCTGCCCTCGCTGACCGAGCGCTTTGTCCACCTGTTCCGTGATGCCGGCCTCCCGCTCAACGCGATGGAGGCGCTGGCCTGGTTACGCGGCCGCGCCGACGCGGATCGGCTGACCCCCGACGACCTCGCGTACGTGCGCGCCTTCTTCGAAGACGTCGCGCAGAAACCGTACGGGCGTTTCGTCGCGCCCTGAGCGCTTGCCATCAGCTCCACTCGCATCCTGACCACATCTGATGACAGTCGCATTGCATCTGATCACTTTTGCATTGAACTCAATGGGAAATTGATCAGACTCATTGGGCGGGACATTGAGTCTATTCAGATTCTGATCAAGTTCATTCAGATTCTGATCAACTCCATTCAGTTTTCCATTGACTTCATTGGCCGCGCCATTGGATTTGATGTCGATTTCATAGCGCGTGATCATAAGTTGATCCCCTTGGATTGAAAATCGCATCAAACGCAATGGAAATCCGAATGAACTCCATGGCGAAGTGAATAGACTCAATGGCGAGCTGAATGAACTCAATGGAAAACTGATCAAGTGTGATCAAAAATTGATCACGCGAGATGCCTTCGAAGCCGCTACTCCACCGCCTCCGACGCCATGAAAATCCACACCGCGCCAGTACCGTCGTCATCCTCGAAACCACCGATGGCCGCGGTATTGCCGTCAGCGGAGATAGCCAGTGACTTCCCTTGGTTCGCGTTCCCGACAGAACCCGCACCGAGCAGTTTAGGTCCCCGTTGATGCCACACGCCATCGCGCTTCCTCCAAACCCATGCGCCACCGGCACCACTATTGTCGCTGATTCCTCCAACCAAGGCCGTCATCCCGTCAGCCGACAAACACACAGAGAAACCCTGTCCAGGATTACCAATGAAGCCCGACCCGACGAGCTTCGGTCGATAAGGACTCCATACCCCTCCCTTGCTTCTCGTCCAGATCCAAGCGGCACCGATGAAATTGTTGTCTTTGCGACCGCCTACGAGTGCCGTATTGCCGTCGGCCGAGAGCGAGACGGAGACCCCTTGAAAAGCGGGTCCCATGGCGTCTGTCCCGATGAGCTTCGTTCCTTGGTGAGACCACCTCCCGTCCTGTCTGATTAACGGCCAGACGGCACCATTGGTGTCATCGTCGGCATGGCCGCCGACGAGAGCCGTTTTGCCGTCAGCCGAAAGCGCTACTGAATATCCGTAATCGGCCTGGCCGAACGCGCCTAGAGGAACTAGCTTCGGTCCATCCTGTGTCCAGACGTCGCCGCTTCTCGTCCAGATCCAAACGGCACCGATCTGATCGTTGTCCAGCCACCCACCCACGATGGCGGTATTGCCGTCCGCGGACAGTGCGACAGCCGCCCCTTGGTAGCTTTGGCCAACGAACCCCGAACCGACCAGTTTCGGTCCTTGCTGCCTCCATGCCCCGCCCTTCCTCGTCCAAATCCATACAGCTCCGACCCGGCTCCCATCACTGGAACCACCCACAATGGCCGTGTCACCGTCAGCGGAAAGCGCCACCGCGGTGCCTTGAACACTTCCCTCGCCTCCCGAACCCACCAGCTTCGGTCCATCCTGGGTCCACACGTCACCCTCTCTCGTCCAGACCCAAGCCGCGCCAGTACCACCGTTGTCGCCCCAACCCCCAACGATGAGGGTATTGCCGGCCGCCGAGAGCGCCACCGATGAGCCCTGAAGAGCGTACCCTACGGCCCCGGTGCCAATGAGCTTTGGGCCTTTCTGCGAAAACAGTGCAGCGCCCGGCGTCGACGCACCTAACGTCTTCGGATCTCTGAGAGCGGCGCTACCTTCGCGAGCGAACGGATCCGTTGGCTGTTCGTCCCGCGAGCCTTTCAGCAGCCATCCGCCACCGAAGGCTAATGCAAGGAAGACGATTGCGATACTTGCTAGCGCGAGCGACCGTCGAGTCGCCGAAATTTTCCGCACAAGCGGAGACGTCGAGGTCATCTCTGAGCCGGTTTTCCGAAGCGGTGGTGCGACACCGTGGCTGCTCCTGATTTTGACTGTCGCCGCGTCGTTAGGGACCGCCGGAAGCGCCGGACTTGTGGTTTCGCGTGTGGACGCGGGCTGAAATTCCCTAAGGTCACGGGCAATATCAGCAGCATCATCGTAGCGATCGGTCGGCCTTTTTTGTAAGCAGCGGGCGACAATCTCGCCTATTCGGCCAGGAATGCGCTCCGTGGACTCGAGGTGGATCGCGCGCATGGTGTTCACATCTGTCGCACGACGAAACGGATGCTTGCCCGTGAACGCTTCATACAGGACGACGCCAAACGAAAAGATATCCGTGCGATAGTCGAGCCGGCGCAGACCATCGGTTTGTTCGGGCGAAAAATAGTCAACCGTTCCGACAATCGTGCCGCTCGTCGTGACGGTTGAGCCGGCACTTTTCGCCAAGCCGAAGTCGACGATGCGGGCCCGATTGTCGGTGCCGATCATGATGTTCGCTGGCTTCAGATCGCGATGCACCACACCGGCTTGGTGCACTGCGGCCAGTCCATCGGCGACCTCGCACAGCCAGCGCAGAATTTGGTCCTTACCTGACCGCCGCGTGCGTTCTCGCAGTGAATCTCCTTCGATGAACTCCATGACGAGATACGGAACGTCACGGCCGCCGTGGTCCTCGATTGCGAATTCGAAGATACCCACGATATTGGGGTGTGAGAGCCCTGCTAACGTGCGCGCTTCACGCGTGAACCGCTCGCGGTCGTGGGGGCCGGAGCCCAGAAGCAACTTGATCGCTACATCGCGTTGGAGCATGGGGTCTTTGGCTCGATACACCTCGCCTTGGCCGCCAGCCGGCAAGACGTCGGCGATCTCGAAGCGACCGAATCGCTGGCCGATACTGAGAGTAGGAGTCGCGTTCACGGGGATGCGATGATTCTACCGGAACTACATCAATACGGTTCCTACGCGATGACGACGTCGGCATCGACTTCAAACAGGAATGCGTCTGCGAGTCGACGAAGGCGGTTCGGGATCGTCATCAGGAGTAGCGCTGGATCGCTGCTCGACCACGCACCGCGAATCACACCTCAGAAAGTCCTCACCTTTCCGGATTATCCTCGGTGACCGCGCCGTGTAAGTGGACCCCACGTTACTTGGGGAGAAGCTTTGCGACGTCTTCTTTGTCGAAAACAGAGGTCAGATCGCTGACCTTGCACGGCAGCGCGGCCGCGATCCGTAGAAGTGTCACGAGATTCGGCAGAAGGATGCCGCGTTCGATGTCGCTGATGTGACTCTGCCGTAGCCCCGTGCGCTCCGCCAACACCACCTGTGTAACATTTCTGTCTTCCCGCAGGACTCGTATCCGCTCTCCGAGCAATTCGCCGGCGCGCGTGCTCGAGTCCTTCATGCAATGAACCCCTTGACTATCGGTTTGGACGTATATATGTTTAAACAGATTCGCGCGAGGAGCGCACACATGCTCGACCCCGACGTCATCAACCGCATCCGCCACATCTTCCTACACCACCGCCCGCACGTCAGCATCTCCACTGCAACGGTACTCCTCGGCTGGACGCATCGCCAGATGACCGACGCCATCGCAGCCGGCGACGTGGAACTGAAGACCACGCCCCTCGGCAAATGGTTCTGGCGCGAAGAACTGATGGCCAAAGCGCTGGAGACCTGGCCCCTCGACACCATCGAGGAAGCCCTCGGCAGCGACGCCGACCGAGTCCTCCCGGACGCCCTGCGCACCGCCGAGCTCCGCGTCCGCCTCCCCCGCCACCAAATCGCCATGCTCGAGTACAGGGCGGAACAGGAGCAGACCACCATCAGCGGCGTGCTCGCCAGAGAGCTCGATGGCATGGCCAGTATCCACGCTGAAGAGCTGTCCGCCGTCATCCCCGGCTTCGCGGCTGCCTTCGCCTGGCCGGACGCTGAACCCGCTGGTCTCCCGTGTTGACCGGGTCGTCCGCGATGTCGCGAAGCCGTCACCACGCCGACGATACGTTGCGAAGTAGGCAGCTGGAGGTCCGTCTCCCGCCCGCCCCGTAGCGTACGGCGCCAAGCCGTGCATCTCCCGTGCTTGACCTCCACTGGCTTCTCACATTCAATCCTCAGCCGTGCCTGGCGCGAACTACGCATGGACTCGCTTCTGGTGTTCACGAGAGGGAAGCTACAGCCTCACGACTGAGGGTTTCCTCAGGGAACCGTACAAGAAACACCCGAACATTGGCGACGTCAAAGCGTTCGCGCTGATCGCCGACACCCCCGTACTGCTCCTCCTGGGTGAACCGGGTATCGGTAAGACATTCGCCATCACCGCCGAACGCGACTCCATCAGAGCGGCCGTCGCCGTCCGTGGCGAGCAAATTCTATGGCCGGACCTTCAAGCCATAAGCACACCAGAAGCCTTCGACAGATTTGTTGTGAATGCCCCTGAGTTCCAAGCTTGGCTTAGAGGAGATGCAGTCCTGCATCTATACCTGGATGCGCTGGACGAATGCATGCTGCGCGTTCGGATACTCGGCCGGCTTTTAACAAACGCATTGCAGCAAGGTCCTGCCGAACGACTGTGGTTACGCCTGACATGCCGGACGGCAGAGTGGAGCAATGAACTTGAGACGGATTTGAAACGACTCCTCGGGACCAACCGGGTAAAAGCGTTTGAGCTTCTGCCACTAACCAAAACCGACGTGGCCAGGGCCGTCGCAGCTAACGAGATCGATGAAGCGACCTTCTTTAAATATGTGCAGCGGACAGGCGCCTCCGCGCTTGCGAGCCGCCCAGTCCCGCTCGATTTTCTTATCCGTTGCTTTCGACGTGGCGACCTCCCTGCCAACCAGATCGAGCTTTACGAACGCGGCTGTCTGGCGCTTTGTGAAGAATCTGAACACCGGATCGAGACCGGCCTCCCGCCGGTCTTGACCGCGCTCGAACGCCTTGCGATAGCTAAACGACTCGCGGCATGCACGATCTTCAGTACGCGCTCAGTCCTACTTCTTGGCCGCGACGACTCCGATATGCCTGCAGATGCTCTGCGAATGACCGAGCTGGCTGGAGGACACGAACGTCTTGGCAGCTCGAGTCTCGAAGTAACCGAGGCTGCCCTGAGGGACGCCCTAGACACGGGCCTATTCACGTCTCGCGGAGCGAAGGTTCTCGGCTGGGCGCATCACACCTACGAGGAGTACCTTGCCGCGCGATATGTGAGCGACAGCAATCTGTCACCACAACAGGTTCTGGCGCTGATCGTTCATCCAGACGATCCCGATCGGAAGCTCACCCCGCAATTGCACGGAGTAGCGGCATGGCTGGCCGCAATGCATGCCGACATTTTCGATTACGTGCTGAAGCATGAGCCAGAATTGATTCTTCTGAGCGATGTTGTCGTCCAGCGCGACGAGGATCGTGCGCGGCTAGTTGCCGAGCTACTGTCGCGAAAGCGCGCGCAGCAACTCGCGCGCATCGACGTGATGATGTACTCCAAATTCCGAAAACTCGCGCATGCCCAGATTGCTGACCAGCTTCGACCAATACTGATGAATAGTAGCGAGCCGGACGAGTTGCGCGAGGTCGTAGCCGACATGGCGGAGTACACGGAATGCTCGCTACTGATCCCGGAACTCACTCAGGTCGCTCTCGATACAACTCAGCCGGTCGGTGTACGTATTGACGCCGCTGGTGCGGTCGTGCAATTAGGCGATGACGAGCAACGTGCTGCGTTAAAGCCGTTGCTCGACACGCCGGCAACCTCGCGTGAAGAGCGCTGGCTCATCCGCCAGGCCCTCAGGGCCGCGTGGCCGCACGCGCTTTCTGCCGAGGAGCTTTTTGAGTTCCTGGGCCCGAAACGGCTTCGGCTCGGCACGATCGGTGATGACTACGTGCTCGTTGAACATATTCGGGAGACGCTAACTAGTGACCGTCTCATCCCGGCACTCAGATGGGTTCTTCGACGCGTGCAAGCGCTGCCCGAAGGTCCGACGATCAAACTCGGCGACGCTCTCCAGCGGTTCGAAGACGGCATCGTCGTTAAGGCGTGGCGCTCAAATGACGACGCCGTCACGGCAAAGCTGGCCGAGATCGTCGTTGAGAAGATCCGCCGCTATGAGCCGCTCATTTCTCGCGACGACCTCGATGACGACGACGTCAGCGATCAACAGCTCCTGAGTGACGTATCGCGCAGGCAAAGGTTCGCATCGTTCTTACTTGCTGCGCTTGCTCGCCGTCGCAAGGTCATCTCGCCCTGGATAATGTTCGAGAAGACGCCATATCTGCAACGCGACGACCTGCCTTGGCTCGTGAAGCGTCAGGCGGAAGTACCACATCGCCCGAAAGAGGCGGCTCTCGAAGCGAATCTCATTCTGGCCTTTGCCGATTTGACGGTTCCATCGGCGTTCGATCTGATATTGACCGCCGCACGCAGCAATGCCGTGCTGGCAGAACGCATAAGGAACACGTGCGCCGCCATACCGCTCGACTCGGAAGAAGCTCGCAGAGCGCGGCGAGATCATACGGAGATCCAGGAGTTGTCGCAGCGGCGAGCGAGTCGCAGAAACAACCGCGAGCAGCCGGATAACGGTGCTCAGGTGGTCGAGTGGCTTGAAGCGACGGAGAAGCGACCGTGTCTCTTCTGGCGGTTGTTGGACGAGATGGCACGCGCACCAGACGACCGCTACGCCAACTCGATGAATCTCGACGTCCAGAGCTTTCCTGCCTGGATGACTGCGCCCGACAGCACACGTCTGCGGATCATCCGCGCCGCGGAACGGTTCGTCCGTCACTGTGATTCCGACGCTGACGCTTGGTTCGGGACGCAACAATTCGCACGATCAGCGATGGGGGCTGTTCGCGCACTAACACTGCTGAAGACGATAGCGCCGGATCAGTTCGCGTCGCTAGGTTCGGACATATGGACGAAATGGACTCCCGCTCTTCTCGGGATTCCAAACAACGATCCGACCGTGCCATTACTAGCAACGGCCTATCGACATGCTCCAGGTGAAGTGACTCGAAGAATCCAACAGCTGGTCCGCGTCAAAGAGGCTTACGTCGTCCACAAGCTGTCGGACATCTTGGACGACAGGCTGACGTCCGCGATCATCGAAGTTGCACGAGAGGGTGGACTGCCTGACGATACGCTGACCCGGCTGCTTGAACCGCTCCTTGAGAATGCGACCGCGCGGATGTTCGCTGAGTCGCTGGTCCGCAGCGCTCTAATGACGGAGTCTCGGCAGACAGCAGCAGCCGTGGCGGCCACACTGTTATTGCGTACGCCAAACGAATCGTGGGAAACGATTTGGCCGCTGATAACTACTGAAACTGCGTTTGGCCGTGCGGTAATCGAGCGTGCGGTCGATTCTGACCACTTTGAAGCCGCACCGGTGTACATTCTCGAAGAGAGGCGCGTGGCGGATCTATACTTGTGGCTGACCCGTGAGTACCCGCCGCGCAAAGATCCACAGCATGAGGGCGGATTTACTCCGGACACACGGGACAACGTCTCTTCGTGGCGTTCGCGATGCCTCGACAGCCTGAAACGGAAGGGAACGCGAGCTGCCTGCGACGCGTTGCGGCGGCTTGCCGCGGCGCTTCCCGAACAGAGCTACCTGCCAACACTGGTCGTAGAAGCTGAATCGGTGCGTCGCCAGAAATCGTGGCGACCTACGCCAGTGGCTACGCTTCGGCAACTGCTCACCGATCGGTCGCGACGTCAGGTTCGCAGTGAGACCGAGCTCGCCGACGTCATCGTCGAATCGCTTGAACAACTCCAAGCAAAACTCCAAGGTGAGACGCCGGCCGCGTTCGATCTCTGGAACACATCGCCGTACAAACCAAAAACCGAGAATGAATGTTCGAGTTACATCGCGCGCTACCTCCGGGATGAACTCAAGAACCGCGGAGTGATTCTGGCTCGCGAAGTCGAGATCCGGCCGACTGCCTCAGTCAGTAGCGGCGAGCGCACCGACATCCATGTCGACGTCGCAGGCGACGTGCAAGGGCGCACACAGGTATTCAGCGTTATCGTGGAGTTGAAGGGCTGTTGGAACCGAGGCGTTCATGGAGATATGACCGATCAACTCGCCCGGCGCTATCTTCGTGACAACGCCACGCAAACCGGTATCTTCCTCGTAGCATGGTTCCAATGCGCTGTGTGGGGTACGCCGGACTATCGGAAGCGGAAGTGTCTAAGCGACCGGGGAACGCTTTTAAGTAGCCTCAATGATGAAGCGAGGACTCTTCGGGGCGAGGGATTCGACATTCGGCCGATTGTCCTCGATTGTTCGCTTCGGTGATAACGGCATGCGTCACGAAGTCCCGAGGCACTAGGATACCCGCGCGCCACCTGAACGAAAGTCTCAAGCCGTTCGAGCTCGCGGCCGCCGCCCGGTGCCCGGCGCGACCATCACTCCAGCCGCCGAAACCACACGTGGGCCGTCTTTTTGTCGGCGTGTCCTCCCGTCCAGGTGGTCCGATCGAGGATCGCGTCGGCGAGCAGGGGTAGCTTCTTATCGCGAACGGCTGCGTGGCATCGCTCCATGAAGTCCTCCGTACAGTCGAGCGACAGCCGGTGGTACGTCCCGTCCGATCGGGACTTCCAACGCAGGGTCGCGAATCGTCTCGTTGCGATGGCCCAGGCAGTCGCGCGCTCATACTCCTTCCGCGTCCTCATCACCCGTAACAGCATCAGCGCGATCTCATGCAGGAACTCGTATTTGGCCCGGCGCGCGGTGCGCGATCCGTGATTCTTGCGTAACGTCGTGGCGCGACCCTTCGCCAGCGAGCACTCATGACAAAGCGCCGATAGCCCGCCTTTCATGACTTTCGCGATGCACGGCCAGACGTATCGCTGCGCCCCACACTCCGGGCAAATCGCCAGAAGCATGTTCCGGCCCCTCGGCTTCGGCGGGACCCGTACTTTGCGACGCGCCACCTCGCTTCGTAACTCCGGTAACGCCTCCCCTGCTTCACGGAGCTGGTAGTACACGCGACGGGCAGCGGTCGGTGGCCACTTCAGTTGGCGACCCATCCCTTTGAATGTCACCGTCTCCGCGGCCTGGGCAACATCCCGGACGGCGGCCTGCGCAAGGTGCGGCAGGGTCCACATCGCGCGCCGCAGCCATCGAACCAATGAGGCGTCCGATCGGACGCCGATCATTGCCGGCGAACGCTTGGTGGTGGCGATGCTTCTCAGAATCCGGCGGGGGCCGCCGGCGCGAATCTTTTCTCCTTCAGCAAGGCAGCGTGTCACGACGGCGAACTCGGGCTCCGCCTGGCATCCAAAGCAGATCATGAAGTCATGTGGCTCGGTTCCCAGGAAGAAGAAAACCACAGGAGCGCGAACCAGATCGACACGCCGCCAGCCGATTGTGAATCCGACGCTCATGCGCCCGTCCAGAACCAGATAGGCGCCGTGGTTCTCGACCGTGAAGCTTCTCGACAAGGCCTGCGCTACGTGATGTTTGGCGTCCGCGATCGGGGCAGCGAAGACATCGTCCAGCACCGACTCGACCAAACGTGCCTGCGTCATATCCTTCAGCCCGATACGGGTCATCTCGCGCAACAGCGACGCTGGAAGGTCGCCCCAGCGATCATGAGCCGCTCGCGCTTCGCGAATGAGACGGGCCTGGGTCGTGAGGTCCGCCCGCCGTCGCTCGATGAGCCGAATTCGGGCTCGTTCAAAGATCTCTCGAGGAATCAGCGGTTCATATGCGTCTTCGACGGCGATCTCTTCGTCCGGTGTTCGAAGCGTTCCGATTCCCGCATATCGAGCGTTCCCCAGCATGTCCACGATCGTTCCTACCGTCCAAACGCTGCCGCCGGGCGACATCAGACCGTCGTCGTTCAGCTCTCTGGCGATCGTGGCAGGGCGTTTACAGCGCTCCACGAATGATTCGAAGATTCTGGTGACGGTCGCACTCGTCTCATCGCGAGCCGGTGCGAGTTTCGTCTTCTGGCAGCTGACGGCCTTTCGACGTCCGCGCGGCAGGTCCTGGACCAAGCGCCCGTCGGGCTCGACGAGAACGCGCTTCATCCCGTAAGGCGGCGGTCCTCCGCTGTGAAATCCGCGGGACGCGCTTCGCGTCTTCCCATGTGTGATGATCCGCGATTTCTCGCGGCTGAATTCAGCCGCCAGCACGCGCTTCATCGACTTCTGCAAAGCAGCGTACGGCGTGTGGTCAGACCCGAAACTCTCCTCGACATAGACCACCTGGACGTGATGCCGGAAGCAGAGAAAGTCGTAATAGGCCGATTCATCGATATTGTCGAATCGGCCCCACCGCGACACGTCCCGCACCAGAATGGCGTCGAAGTCAGCGGCGCCGGAGACGACGATCTCGATAAGTCTTGTGAACTCCGATCGCCCTCCAGCGTCACGTCCCGATGCGCTTTCGCTGAAGACCGCCACGACCTCGTATCCGAGCTTAGCGGCGTACGCGCGCAGGATCTCCTCCTGAATTTCGAGCGAGTCTGCCTGGAGCTCCTGGTTGGTGGACCGCCGCAGGTAGAGAGCTACCCGACGAGGCCAGCGTTCAGGGGCACGAGGACGCTTCTTACGCATTCGGGTACCCTTGTTAAGAGGAGTGTCGCGCGAGCCTGATCTCTTACCCGGTCTTGGGCGATAGGGTAGGGATCGCTCCCCGTGTGTCACTCCTCTTCCGGGAGGCTTTGTGCGTTTTCTAAGCTGGGGATTATTGGCTGCACTGGTTGCAGGAGCCGCGATTGCTGAACAACCGAACGATTGCGGCGTCCGAGACGCGCTCTACCCGGCCAGCTTCGCTACGGCGAGCATGCTCAACGGGGAGTTC
This sequence comes from uncultured Acidobacteriota bacterium, assembly GCA_963822445.1. Lineage (GTDB taxonomy): Bacteria > Acidobacteriota > Thermoanaerobaculia > Gp7-AA8 > Gp7-AA8 > QHVT01. The sequence goes on from CAWGHO010000002.1 coordinate 539,175, forward strand.
TGGGCTCAGGCGTCACCGGACGTTCGGCACTTCTACGTACGTACGGCGACTGAGGCGGTGAAGGCAAGCCAGACGGCTCCACCGCCGGCTAGCGTGGTCGGCTGGACCTATCCGCAGTTCGTCGAGTGGATCGACGAGTTCTACGCGAGCGACGTTCGCTTTCAGCGGCTTCCGGTAGCGGTGGTATTCACGTACGCAATGCGCGCACGAAACGGTGAAACGCGGGAAGCGCTTACGCGCGACGCCAAGGACATGCTCCAGCGTCTGCGGAGGATCGATCCAAACCACGAGGACCGGTGATCGAAGCGAGGCAGGCCCACAGCTCGACTCAAGTCAACCGCCGGATATAAATGAAGCCCAGCACGGCCAGAACGGCGGCGGTCAGACACAGCCCGAGAAACGAAAGCGTGGGTACGAACGGCGCGCCGGCTTCTGCTACGAGGAAGTCCCCGCTCCACTGAACGATTCCATCTACGTACACTTCATATGTATAGATGCCCGCTGGGAGGTAGCCGACAAAAAGCGTCGCCGTCAGTTCCGGAGGAGTGATGGCGGAGCAAGGTGGCTCGACGTCGATCCGGATGTAGGAACCGGTTCGGGAAATGGTCGGGAACTGGCTGCATGGAGTTGCCGTCCTAACCACGATCGATACCGGCGTAAGCGTGGTTGGAGACGCGGGCTGAACTTCGACAAAGTTGATCTGAGCTGATGCCGATATGGCACTTACCAAAAGCACCGCGACAAGGAAGGCACGGTTCAGTAGCTGCCGTCGGTAGAACTGGTGATGCTCGCCGCGATCTCGGCGAGCCGAAGGGAAATGGCAACTGAAGTCGGCCATCTGCGTACGGTGCATCATTCGACACCTCCGCGCAAATCGGTGATGTGCACGGCCTTGACGAGCGTCTCTCCCGGAATCAGATTCAGGTCGGTGAAGACACCCGCCGCGAGGCCCAGACTCAGCCGTGCTTCGTTGAGAGCGGAGCGGAGCTCGGTAACGTGCACTGCCTTCATTTGCGTAACATCCGAGACGACCGCGGGACCATCCGTCCACGAAAGAGGGGGTACCCCGCCGGCGGATCGCATCGCCAGAACGGCCTGCCTCAGTTCGTTGACATGTGAAGCCCTGATCACGGACCCGATCGCCGCGAGATCACTGAAGATGACTGTCGTCGCAGGATCGATCACCCAGTCGGAGACCTGCGTTCCATTGCGGGCTCGAACGCGATAAAGATAAGTCGTGCCTGCTGTTACCTCGCTGTCGATCGATGACGGTGTGGCGGGTTCCGCGATCGTCACGAATGCAGCATGGACACCGGCGCTCCGTTGGACTTCATAAGACGCGGCGCCAGCCGAGCTTGCCCAGCTCAATGAGACTTGAGATGTGGATGTCGCTGTCGCCGTGAGGCTGGCCGGCCTAGCCGGCGGCGCCTCGACACCGGCATAGGCATTCCACACGACGAGCGAGAACCTCTGGTCTTGCGCCGCCGAATCTACGCGCACTTCAAACGCCGTCCCGGCCGACGCGAAGAAGCGAGCCACCTCCACGTTGTTCTTGGAATCGGGCGTCCCCCCAACACAATCGGTATACAGAATGGATTGCTCGTCAGTCGTCAGAAGATTGCCTGTGTATCGACCCGTGCACGGTCCGCCCTGATTCAGCAGTACGCTGAGGTTGAGGTTGTTGACCAAGGGCGCTGCAGGCGCCGGGCTTGGCGTTTGACCCCATCCGGACTGTGCTACACCCGGCGCATCGCTCCAGACCAACGCGATACGGACCGGCAGCAGGGGATCATGAATCGTGTAGCTGGCCGTCCAGGTGGAACCTGCCTCGAGCATGTGATCGTTCATGAACACACGGCTGGGGTAGTCGCTCAGAACATCTGTGAGGTTGATACGGCCGAATCCCTGCTGATTGTTCGGGAAAGCGGCGATTCCGGGCTCGAGCCCCTTGTCACGCCAGGTGAGTCGGACGGTATGGCCGGCCTGATGCTGAATTGTGCCGCCGTCGACGGGCCACGCGGGCTCTGTCGGATCGGCTGTCGCATTGAACGTTTGGGACACTTCCACTTCGTAATAACGACCGTTGGGGACGGTGGGTATGACACGAGATCCGACGCTATACGCAACAGCGGGAAACCACCTCGTGAGGCTTCCCCTGTCTCGACCGCCGCGCATGCTCTTCGCGCCCGCAATCAGCATCGCCTTGACGAGCGACGGCTTGGCGGCGGCTGGATTGCTACTAAACCGGCGGCTGGCCAAGGCGGCCGACGCCACGCCAACCGGTGCGGAGAAACTGGTGCCAGTTCCGCCGGAATAAGGCAACGGCACGGAAGCGTCCGCCGATGCGCAAAATGTCCCTGTGACCTGATCGTTCGATTTGACTGCAGCTATGTTCGACGAAACGGCGATGAGGTCCGGTTTGAACCAGCCTGGCGTGGCTGTGCCACGTTTCGCCTGGTAAGCGAGGTTGGCAAAATCATCCGCGCGCGCGTTGGCGCAGTTCCATGAATCGGGCCGTACGGCCTCTCCGCCGCCCATGGCGATCACGTTCTTGGCCGTCGCCGGGGGCAGGGTAAGGGTGCGGTCGATCCACAGGCAATGGCCATGAGCCGACTGCTGGTTGACGTTCCCCGAAGATACGGTGAGAGTAATCGGTTGCTCGCCTGCAGTAACGTCGTCGGCGTCCACGACCGCCACATCGAAATCGCGCGAGAGCAACGAGTACCTGCCGTCGAAGAATCTTTCGCACTCGTGCTGGCTACCCGCGACAGGTGCGGTCCGGTACTGATTCATACTGAAGTTCTGCCAATAGGCGGATGTGGCCGTTTCGGAACGGGCGTTTCTGGTGACATCCCTCACCGGTGTTGCTGAGGGCTGACTTCCGAGCAAGAGGGTGTTGATCTTAGTCACCACGATTCCGGCGGATGGCGCAACTCCCATACCCCAGAGGAATCCGTCGGTGTCTTTCGGGCCTGTCGGCAACGGATCGCCGGCCGCGATGGCTGTCACGAGCGTGCCGTGACCGATGGTGTCATGCTTCGACTGCGTCGTGTCGGGACACATCGTGAAACTAGTGCAATCGGTCCACGTCCGCCCAGCATCAAAAGCCTGCTTCTCGAAACTCTTGCCCCATACGACCCGGCTTTTCGCAAGTTCCGGTCGATGCAGGTCACTCGAGCCGGTCTCACCCGGCAGCGTGCCGCTGGCGACCCGGTCGCCCCCATCTAGACCCGTGTCGGCAATCCCTATGTAAAAGCCATCGCCGCGCAAGTCCATCCCTGAGGTCTGCAAGCTCGTCGACTCGCACGATGGGCATGTGTCGTTCAGCCACTTCTTGTACTTGCCGGCGACATTGGATCCAGCAGCGGGAACCAGATCCGTCACCGCTAGAGCGGTGCGCTCATCGGAGAGCGCTATCAGGGGTCGCTCGTCGAGCATGAATACCAGTGGCTCGGCGCGGATTGTTTCCAGATCGGCCGTTCGAAAAACGCCCTGTACACGCACCTCACTATCCGACCACGGCGCCCACGCGATCGGTCCTACCGCCAGATTCTCGAGGGCTTGTATTGCCAGGTCGGTCTCTTCCGTCCTCGCCACCTCGATCCACAACTCGACCGTTTCTTCGGAGCGCGGACCTATCGAGGGTTTCAGGAATCGGTGCATCTGCGATGTCCATTGGACGAACGGCAATGCTGCGATTGTTCGGATCGCGGATTCGCGGGCTCCGATGATGTAGGCGTTCATCGGCACGTGCTGAACCGGCACGACGCCCGCCGCGCGAACCGTGTCGAGCCATCCTGCCTTGATCGGGCCGATGAACTGAATCACCCACGTGCCTCGTTCATCGTTCGGATACGGCGGATCCTCCGCGTGACCGGGCGGAACCGTGGATTCGGGAAAACGTGCGTCGAGTACGTGTCCATTCAGAAAGATCTTGTCGAAGTCGTCATGGACGCTCGCTCGAACTGAATGACGACGGCCTCGCTCCACGATCTTGTCCTTGTCATTGTCATGGACTTCTACGAGTGTGATCCCGTCGTACTCCTCGAGCACCTGACCGTTCAGCCCATCCAACACCTTCGGAAGTACGAAACCTGGAGGCGCTGTTGCATTCGGATGTAAGGTCCAAGGGACTCTGTCGATCGTCGCTTTGACGAACTGGGACTTTGCCTCGCGAGCGATTAGAGGCGTCGTCATCGCGAACGTGACGAGCACAAAGAGGATGCACCTTCTCCCACGACTTCGCACTTCGAACGATTCACTCACAGTTTGCGGACCTCTCAGTACAAGGAGTGTAGCCGACGACGAAGATCCCTACCCGGAATCGACGGTTGCGCTGCGCCGTTTGTGACGCGTCGCGGCCACAGTGAGCGTCGGCTCGACACTGCGATTCTCGCGTAGGTGAGAATTGCGTCGGGTGTACTGATCCCGCTCTGTCGCCCCCGTGATTACGGCTTCTTCTGTTCGGCGAACGTCATCACGGCCACGTTCTCGCCCGGGGTTGCGGCGATCCTCACCGACGGAGCCCGACCGGTGCCTGCCGACAGAGCACGGAGCTCGGCCTTCGATGCCACCGGCCAGAACTCGTACAGTCCGAGCGGCATGTGCCCGAACACGATGCGGCCGTCGGCATCGGACCAGACCCGCGCTCCCTGAGACTTTCCCAGCTCATCGAGAACTTCCAAGGGAAGGAGACGGCCGTTGTAGCGCACGACGATCGACAGGTTCGGAATCGGCTGGCGGGACTCGGATTCCATGCGCACGACCAGACGGCTCACGCCCTCGCCAATTCGAAGAGAGGCCTCCTTCGTCCCACCCCGCACCTGAAGAAAGCCGAGAGAACCGTCTCGCGGTACGACAAAAACGTCGCGGATCTCATCCTCCGGCAACGTCAACCGGGCGATGCCGGATGGGTCGGTGACCGAGATTCCGACGCGCTCAAGGCCGCGGAAATCGAGGACTCTGGCACCGGACACGGGGACACCCCTGCTGTCGCGAACGGTGAGCGTAACCGGGGACGCGGTGTCCAGGCGAATGACGATGGACCGGCTTTGTTCCGGCTCCAGGAATGAGTACTTCACCTCCGCAGGGGCGTAGCCGACGGCGGCAGCCTTGAGAACATGCTGACCGTAAGCGGGTCCGGCCAACCGAAAGGTGCCGTCCGCGGCCGCTGTCACCCGGACCGTCATGTGGTACCGCTCGTCACTCCGCATGGAGAGATTCACCCCCGCTCCGCCGATCGGCGCGCCCGTTTGGGCGTCCACGACGCGTCCAGTGATCTCGCGTGTGGGAAGGTTGATGATCCACTCCGCCTCTTCGCCGTCTTCGATCGTTCTCCGCTCGCGGAAGGCGACGATTCCAGGCGCGTGCACTGTCGAGTTCATCCTTCCGCCCTGCCATAGCTCGACCGCAGCCTCACCGTCCTCGCCGGTCACCACCACTGCTTTCCAATGGACGTCCCGGCTCTGGACCTCTACATACGCTTTCGGGAACGGCTCGCCCTCTCGGATCGTTCGCACGCGCAATGGAAAAGGCGAGATCCGAAGCGGAAGTCTGACTGTCTCTCCGGCTTGCACTGCTACAGGCTCGCCAAGCCGCTCCCACTCCTTGTCGCCCTTAACGAGGACGACGTAATCACCTGGCTCGATGCGCTCGAGCGTGAGGACCGTGCTCGCTTCCGCTTTCGGTACGGCCAACTTCCTGACCGTGCCGCCGAGAGAACGTCCGTCATTCCGAAGGCGCTGCAATTCGATTTCAATCGCGTCCCCCGGCGTGTCCTGTTGCAGTTCAACGACGACGGTTCCCCCGCGGCTGAGATAGATCTGGTCGAACGACGCGTTGACGCGCGCGGGCGGGACGTCGACGGTCGTGTCCGCATATCCGCCGGCATTCAAGGAGATCGTCTTCGGCCATTTGTCGGGATCAGCCTCGAGGGCAAAGCGACCCTCGGCATCGGACACGGTCTCCGTCTCGACGTCGGTGCTGATCAGCACACCGCCGACGCCGCGGCCGGTGCCGCGATCGATGACCGTGCCGCTCAGTAACGGCAACGGTTTCAGATCGACTGCCAGCGTTGCGCGCGCATCAGCCACGGCCACGCTCGTACGGAAGGACGCGAAGTGCGGCGCGTCGACGAGGACCTTCCACGTTCCGCGTTGCACGTTGAAAACGATCGGGGCTGCCAGTCTGGGCGCCGAAAAGCGGACCGTCCACGAACGTTCCTTCTCGTCGGAGATCACGATTCGCACGTCGGAGCGCGGGTGCAACTTACGGGCGTTGATGCGCATCTCCAGCTCGCCGCCGCGCGCACACGAGATCGTTCGTTCGCCGGAACCGCGAATGCCCACGAACACCTCACCGCTTCGCGTGGTCAATGTGTACGGGGTGTCAGCGGCCTCCGGCGCCAGATCCTGCCCGCAGATGTACTCGCGGCACTCTTTTCCCGCGACGCAGAGGGTGCCGGCGACCGGCTTCGCTGCGCGGGAAGCACCGGCGGTGAGGAAAATCCAAGCGACGAGAAGAGCCCAACGTTTCACGTGGGTCTGCCGAGCCCCCGATTCGCCGCAGAAGAAGGCCGCGCGGCCTCGGGACGTTTCTGGTAGACCCGGACGCGCGTCAGGCGCCACTGGTCCTCGAGCACCGGCGCGACGCGAACTTCGGGCTCCTGCTCGCATCCCCCGCCATACTCGAAACATCCGTAATCGTCGCCCGTGCATGTGTCGTTGCAGCCCGGGCACATCTGCTCGATGCCGCAATTGAAAAAACCGCAATAGGTTGGTGCACAGAAAGCGCACCACGTCAACGTTTGATAGTCGAAGTAATCCTCGCAGTCCGCGCAGGCCCGTGCGGGAGCGGCGTAGAGAGCGAACACCAGAAAGGCGGCGGCAAGCAGAGATTTACGCATGGTTCCTCCCGACTGACTTCTTTATGTTAGCAGCGCGTCCCTACGGCGTAGCCGAAAACTCGCCGGTCGCTTCGCCGAGCTCCTCGATCGCCTCGGGCTCCTCGCCTCTGACGACGCGCAGCAGCATTTCGGCGAGCACGCCCGCGGGATCGGCGGGAACGAGCGTGCGGATGCTCGTCGCGGCGGCGGCACCGATGGACCGCCATTCGTGACGGCGCTGCCACGCGCGCTCCATCGCCTCATCCAGCAAGTCCTCGGTCGGCGCGGCGGCGAGGAAACCGGTCACGCCGTCGCGAACGATCTCGCCGCTGCCGGCCACGTCGGTCACGATGGGCACGCGTCCGCTGAGCATCGCTTCGACGAGAACGAGCGGCAGACCTTCGCAGCGCGAGGGGAGCACGAGTCCGTGATGGTCATTCCAGACCGCACGGACGTCGCGGGTGAAACCGGCGAAGGTCACGCTGGTGACACCGAGGTAGCGGGCCATCTCCTCGAGACCCGTTCGCCGATCGCCGCGGCCGTAGAAGGTGACCGACAGAGCACGCGCGCGCCATTTGTCGCGGGCCAGCACGCGGATCAGGAGATCCTGCCCCTTTTCGGAGGGATAGAGACGGCCCACGCAGGCCAGGCGGAGACCCCCTGCGTCCGATGGCCAGTCATCCCGCGGTTTCCAGTCGACGAGGAACGGATTCCGGACGACGCTCGCGTTCGTGAGCCGGACACCGATTTCTTCTTCCGTGAGACGGCGATTGTGCTCGGAAATGAAATACGTCCGCAGCGCCATGGGATAGAGCTCGCGCATGCGGTCGCGCAGCTCGTCGGCGGGCCAGTAAATCTCGCCGGCCTTCTGCGAAATGAGCACGAAAGGCTTCCGCAGCGAGCGGCAGACGCTCGCCAGCCTCAGACCGTCGAAGTTGCCTCCCTGGGAAACGATGACCAGATCGGGACGGGCCACGGCGATCGAATAAACCGCCTGCGCGAGGCTGTGCAGCGTGATGGCCGCGGTCGAGATGCTGGAGACCGCCATATGCACCCGGCGCGGCAGAAGAGGAAACCGGCCGATGTCCCGAATGCGGCAGCCGAGCGCTGCCAGCCGCCTGACCGAGGGGTTGGTGCGGTCGATGTTCTGCTTGCAGACGGTGACGGCGTGGCCGGCCTCGGCCAGGCTGACGGCCACCGCGGCCCAGAGCTCTTCGCTCCCGCCCCAGGGCGATCGGTTACTGCTCAAGACGAGAAAGCGATAGCGCTTCGCGGAGGTGCCCTGGGCCGTGGTCTGTCGAATCACGCAAGGGTACACGGTTCTCTGATCTCACACGATCAGGCGCTTGCGCACCGCGTAGAGCACGATCTCCGCGGTGCTGTGCAGGTTGAGCTTCTGCATGAGATTCGCGCGGTGCGTCTCGACGGTCGACACGCCGACGTCGAGCAATGCCGCGACTTCCTTGTTCGCCCGCCCCTCGGCCAGCAGTTGCAGCACTTCCTTCTCCCGATCGGTCAGGAGGTCGTACGAGTCGGTGAGACCGCGATCCTGAAGCTGCCGGGTGTACTCCTCGGCCAGCACGCCGCTGACCGCGGGGCTGAAGAACGATTTCCCCGCCGCAACCGCGCGGATGGCCGGCAGCAGGTCCTCGTCCGTCGCATCCTTGAGCAGATAGCCGCGCGCGCCGGCATTGATCGAGCGGATCACGTACGACTCGTCGAGATGCATGCTCAGCATGATCGCTTGCGGCGGCGGCTGCATCTTCTGCACGCGCGCGGCGACGTCGATGCCGTTGAGTTTGGGCATGGCCACGTCGAGGATGAGCAGATCGGGATGATGCTCGTCGCACAACCGCAAGGCCTCCAGACCATCCGACGCTTCGGCCACGACCTCCACCGATGGCTCGGTCTCGAGGAGCGAGCGCATCCCCCGCCGCACGATGGAGTGATCGTCAGCCAGCAGCACGCGCAAGGTGCGCCTCCTGAATGGACATGGCGACGGGCAGGGTCACGTGGAGCTCCGTTCCGCGCGGCTGACGCGGGCCGATGTGAAATGCGCCGTGCAGTTCGCGCACGCGCTCTTCGATGCCGAGGAGGCCGACGCCGCGGGCGCGGGCCGGATCGATTCCAACGCCGTCGTCGGACACGACGAGATCGAGCGTGTTCTGCTCGTAGCGCACGGTGATCTCGATCCGCTTCGCATGGGCGTGACGCGCGCAGTTCGTGAGCGCTTCCTGCACGATGCGATAGACGCAGGTGCGGTGCTGATCGGGAAGGGTATCGATGTCACCGCTGACGGTCAGGTCGACGGCGATGTTGAAGCGGCGCCGGAAATCGCGAACGTGCCAGGCCAGCGCCGGCTGCAGGCCGAAGTCGTCGAGCATGCTCGGCCTCAGACCCATGGCCAGGTCGCGAACGGAGCGAAGGATGGTGTCGATCAGCCGCTTCGCTTCGCCGATCGAGCTCCTGACGTTGGTGTCGGAGCCGCGGGCACGATCGGCCTTGCCGATCTCCATCCGCAGCGCGGTGAGCATCTGCCCGACGTGATCGTGCAGCTCGCGGGTGAGCTTCTTCCGCTCTTCCTCCTGCGCCGCGACGAGTTGCTGCGAGAGGAGCCGCATCTCCTGCTCGGCCTCTTCGGCATGCACGCGCTGCAGCTCCGACCGGCGCTCGAGCGCGCGCAGGCGGAGGACGGCGACGACTGCGACGATAAATCCGAGGGCGAGGGTTCGCCAGAGACGGCGATGAAGATCGTCGCGGAACGACGTCAAACGCCGGGTGACCTCGGCGCGCTGCATGGAGAGGTTCGCGTTGTTGAGCTGCTCGATGTCGCGTGTGATCGCAAGGACGGCCTCGCGGCGCGGCAGCACTTCGCGGCGGAGGAACCGCGCGCTGCGCATGATCTTTTCGTAGATCGACCATTCGAAGAGCGGCTCGAAGGCCTGCCAGTACTCGTCGAGCCCCGTCTGCAGGTTGTCCATGCGCGGCGCGGCGGACGGCGGCAACAAAGCGCGAAGCTCATTCACCGTGACGGTGTGACTTTTCCGAAGCTCGGTCAGACGCTGGCGATACTCCGGCGCCTGCTCGCGGTCCGTGTCGAGCAGATAGTCGCGGATGTAGATGCCGGACAGATGAACGTCGGCGCGCAGACGCCGCAGTTTGTTGTCGACCTCGCGATGATGCGTATTCAGCTGATCGAGCTGCGCGTAAATCTCCTCGGCCTTGTGCGACGTCGCGACGACGGAGGTGTAGATCAGCAGCAGCAGTCCGGCGAGGGCCGCCGCGGCGACGGGCCAGGTCCGGAAGAAGCGTCGCTGCAGGCGGAGGAGAAATCGCATCGTTCGATCTGACAACGCGAGGGGTCAGATCCTCACTTCCTCCCGGATCAGACGGAAGAGCTCGCGAAACGAGCCGACGACGGTGACGTTGGGAGGAGGAACGCGCTCGCTGCTGGCGACGAACAGTGCGCGGCCGCGCTCGGCTGCGAAGCGGAGCGGACCGAAATCGGTGAGGTCGTCGCCGGCGTAAACGACGCGGTCGGCGCCGATTGCGCCCGCCAGCCAGCGCAACGCCTCCTCTTTTCCACCGCCGCGGACGCGGGCCTCGACCACACAGCGGCCTTCGATCAGATCGAGGCCCGCGCACGTTGCCCATTCGCGGAACGACAGCACGACCGGCTCGATGGCTTCTTGCGGGATGCCTCGCCAATGCACGGCGACCGCATGTTTCTTCGATTCCAGCCGCAGACCGCACGCTGCAATTTCGCGGTGCAGCTCGGGGTCGAGAGCGAAGGAAAGCGGAAGCGTGTCGCGCACGACGAGCCCTCCCGGCGCGCGAATTTCCAGACCGTGCGAGGCGATGAGATACGCGCCGGGCGTATTCACGCGCGCGGCGAGATCATCGGCATCGCGTCCGGACACGATCGCGACGACGACGCCTTCCATCTGCGACGTCTCGGCGAGCAGCGCCGCGGCACCGCGATCGAGGCGGACGTTCGCCGGATCGTCGCAGATCGGCGCGAGCGTTCCGTCGAAGTCGAATGCGAGAAGCGTCGAGCCCATCGTCATCCGGCGACCACCACGGATCGCCGCGCGGGCACGTCCGGCACGCGCTGCGGCCAGAACCTTGCGCCGCGGTGGCGGACCTTACGCATGTCGGTGAGGATCTTCTCGGACCAGTCGTAAATCGAATGCGAAGCGATCTGCTCGCGCATGACCTGCATGCGCGCGCGACGCTCGGCGAGGGGCATGCGGATCGCGCGGAGAATCGTCTGCGCGACCTGCTGCGTGTCGTACGGATTGACGAGCAGCGCGCCGTCGAGCTCCTTCGCCGCGCCGGCGAAAACGCTCAGCACGAGCGCGCCGTGGCCGTCCTCGCAGGCGGCGACGTACTCCTTGGCCACGAGATTCATCCCGTCGTGCAGCGGCGTGACCAGCGCGCTGTCGGCCATGGCGTAGTACTGCCGCACTTCATCGGGGGAGAAGGTGCGCATCTGCAGCACGATCGGCTTCCAGTGCGCGGTGCCGAAACGCTCGTTCACGCGATCGACGGCTTCCGTCAGATCGTCGGCGAGCTGCCGGTATTTGCGGATCCGCGTGCGCGTCGGCGAGGCCAGTTGCACGAAGACGTACCGGCCGATCAGCGACGGCGTTTCGTCGAGGAGCTGCTCGACCGCGGCCACGCGCTCGATCAGCCCTTTCGTGTAATCGGCGCGATCGACGCCGATGCTCACATGCGCATCGGAAGCAATGCCGAGCGATCGTCGCAGCATCGCCCCGTCGGCGCGCGGCGACGCGGGATACGGCCACTCGACGCTGATCGGATACGGACGGACCAGGGTCTTGTGGCCACCGTGCGAGACGGACATCTCTTCGAAATCGACACGGCATTCGAGATAGCGCTGCACGGTCTCGAGAAAGTTGAGGCAGTACTGACGGGTGTGAAATCCGAGGAGGTCGGCGCCGAGCATTCCTTCGAGGATGGCGTCCTTCCAGGGACAGATCCCGAACACCTCTGAATTCGGCCAGGGGATGTGCCAGAACAGGCTGGTCACGACGTGGGGCGCCTGCTCGCGCACGAGCCGCGGCACGAGCGCGAAGTGGTAGTCCTGAATGAGCAGCAGTCCGCCTTCATCGACTGCTGCTCGCGCGAAGGTCTCGTTGACGGCCTGGTACGAACGCCAGTCGGCGGCGCGGAACTGCGGCTGGGTATGGGCGATGTGGCAGAGCGGCCAGAGGCCTTCGTTCGCAAAGCCGGAGTAGTAGCGCTCGTATTCGTCCTCCTCGATCCACACCCGGCGCAACGTGTACTCCGGCTTCTCCGGCGGCACGGCCACACGGCCGTTGCGATCGGAATGGGCGCGATCCGCGGACCCGCCGCCATACGCGATCCACGTTCCGCCACACGAACGCAGAATCGGCTCGATCCCGGTGACGAGACCGCTGGCCGGCCGCTCGACGACGACCGAGCCATCGGATCCCCATTCGTGCGCATACGGCTCCCGGTTCGCGATGACGATGAGCCTGCTCTCGGCGTTCTCCACGGTCCGCACCTTATGGGCGCGGCGGAGGTGTGTACATCCCGTGTTTACCGGATACCAACGCGCGGGCGGCCGTCTTACCGTGCGGGCTCATGGATCCGAGAAAAACAACCGCTGTTCGCCTTCGTCCGCGCGTGCGGCCTTCCGCCGCGCATCGCCTCGCGGTGTTCACATCTGTCGACGGCACCCTGCTCGATGCCAGGGCCTTCGAGCCTGGGGCAAGCAGGAGCGCGGTGCGCAGGCTCCTGGCCGGCGGAGTCCCTGTGATTCCGGTCTCGGTGATGACCCTCGACGAGCTCGCGCCGATCGCCACCGACCTCGGGTTGCGCCACGCGATGATCGTCGAAGCAGGCGGAGCGATCGCGCGCTGGAGCGGATCGGCGTGGGAAGTCGAGCCGTGCGGACCGCCGGCGGAGACGATGCTCGACGTCGTCCTCGACATCGAGAAGCGGTCCGGCGCGAATCTCCTCGTCTATTCGGCGTTGCCGGAGAGAGAAGCGGCGCAGCTGTCGGGGCGTTCCGGGGAAATGCTGCATGCGTCGACGCATCGCTGCTTCAGCGAGCCATTCGTCATCGAGAGCGGCGATCTGGAGAAAGTGAAACGGGCCGCGGCGGCCATCGGATTTTCCGTTCGGCGCGGACGGCGCTTCCTTCATCTCTGTCGTTCCTGCGATGAAGGCGAGGCCTTCACGCGGTTACGCGCGGAGCTCGGCTGCGAGACGGCGATCGCCATCGGCGGCGCGGCGGTCGACGGCGAGTTCCTGAGCCGCGCCGACCTTCCGATCATCGTCCCCGGACCGGACGGAAAGCCGGATCCCGAGCTCTTGTCGATGGTTCCGCACGCGAAGATCGCCGCCAGTCCGGGACCTGCCGGCTGGGCCGCGGCCATCGACGAGGTCTGGCAAAGCGTTTCCGCGCCGAAACGCCGCGCGCGGCGCGCGTGAGACATCGCGACTAACATCCGCCCGCGAGAACGAGCGGATGCCCCACGACGTCAACCTCATCACCACCATCGCCGCCGGTCTCGGTCTGGCGATGGTCCTCGGCTTCCTCGCCGTCCGGCTGAAGCTTCCGCCGCTGGTCGGCTACCTGCTGGCCGGTGTGTTGATCGGGCCGCACACGCGCGGCTTCGTGGCCGACGTCGCGCTGGCGGGACAGCTTGCCGAGATCGGCGTGATGCTGCTTATGTTCGGGGTCGGGCTGCATTTCTCGCTCGACGATCTGGCCTCGGTTCGAGGGATCGCCCTTCCCGGCGCGGTCGTGCAGATCCTCGCCGCGACCGTGCTGGGGACAGCCACGGCGATGTTCTGGGGCTGGAGCTTCGGTGCGGGACTGGTCTTCGGCCTGGCGCTGTCCGTTGCCAGCACCGTCGTCCTCCTCCGCGCACTCGAGGCGCGCAATGCGCTGGAGAGCTTCAACGGACGCATCGCCGTCGGCTGGCTGATCGTCGAGGACCTGGTGATGGTCCTGGTGCTGGTGCTGCTCCCGCCGCTCGCCAACGTCTTAGGTGGCAGCGCGCAGGGCGCCGGGCAAAGCTCCGGGATCGCGGTGACGCTGGCCATCACCTTCGGGAAGGTGGCCGCGTTCATCGTGCTGATGCTCGTCGTCGGCAAGCGGCTCTTTCCGCGGATTCTGTGGCTCGTCGCGAAAACGGGATCGCGGGAGCTGTTCACGCTGTGCGTCATCGCCGCGGCGGTCGGCGTGGCGTACGGCGCGGCCGCGCTCTTCGGCGTCTCGTTCGCCCTCGGCGCGTTCTTCGCCGGGATGATGATGCGCGAGTCGTCGTTCAGCCATCGCGCGGCCGATGAATCGTTGCCGCTACGCGACGCCTTCTCGGTCCTCTTCTTCGTCTCGGTGGGGATGCTGTTCGATCCGGCGGTCCTCGTGCGCTCGCCGCTGGCCGTGCTTTCGGTCGTGGCGATCATCATCTTCGGCAAGACCATCGCCGCGATCAGCCTGGTGCTGCTGCTGCGCTATCCATTGAACACCGCCCTCACCGTCGGCGCGAGCCTCGCCCAGATCGGCGAGTTCTCCTTCATCCTGGCCGGCCTCGGCGTGAAATACGGCCTGCTTCCGGAACAGGGACAGAGCCTCGTCCTCGCCGGAGCGCTGATCTCGATCGCGCTGAATCCGGCGGTGTTCGCCGCGATCGAGCCGGCGCAGCGATGGATCCGGGCGCGATCGGAAGCGGCGCGCAGGCTCGAGCGGCGCGCCGATCCGCTGGCCGAGCTGCCGACCTCCGTCGATGCGGCGTTGCTCACCGGCCACGTGGCAATCGTCGGCTACGGGCGGGTGGGACGGCGGATCGTGCAGGCCCTGCGCGAACGGAACGTGCCCTTCACCATCGCCGAACAAAACCGCGACGTGGTCGAACGTCTGCGCGAGGAAGGACTGCACGCGGTCTCCGGGGATGCTCACGATCCGGCGGTCCTCATTCAGGCGCACGTCGCGCGCGCGGCGATGCTCGTGATCGCGACGCCCGATACGGTAGGCGTGCGGAAGATGATCGACGTCGCCCGCAAGCTGAATCCGAACATCCAGATCGTCCTGCGCACGCACAGCGATGACGAGGCGGAGATGCTTCGTCGCGAGCAGCTCGGCGTCGTGTTCATGGGCGAGCACGAGCTGGCCCGGGCCATGACCCAGCACGTGCTCGAAAAAATGATCGGAGGGTAGGGGAAAATCGGGCTCCCGGCACTCCTAACGCATACGCGGGGGCAAGGAGGCTGGGATGAGTCGACGCTGGGCGGTTGCGCTGCTGTTGGTCGGAGCTTTGGGATGTGCATCCACTCCACCGCCGGATACGCCGGCGGCCGTCGCCGAAGAGGATGCGGCGACAGGTGTTTCGCCGGCGGCTGACGTGACGGCGGACGTCGTCGCCAAAGACGACCGCATCGCGCCCGGCCTGCGCGTTCGTGTGGTCTGCAGCGAGACCGAGAGCCGCACGGCCATCGCCATCATCGAGTGGCGCCAACCTCCCGCAGCCTTTGCGGCCGAGGAGCGCCTCGATTTCACGGTCTACAAGGACGGCTTCCAGAAGGGCTGGTTCGCGACCCTTTCGATGACCCCGGGCGGCGAAGTGCGCATGACCGAGCGCCTCAGAACGATGGAAGGCGCGCGGAAGTCGGCGGCATTCAATGTGACCGCCGTTCGCGCGGTCGATCGCGCCGGATTCGAGCGCGACAAAGACACCGTGGCCATCGAGGTGCGCAACGTGGAGCCGGGGATTCTCTATCGCTGGCGCCTCGCGGCCCGCACCGAGCGTGGCTGGTTCGCGAGTGAAGAAGTGCAGGTCGAGATTCCGGTGTGCGTCGACGACCGTGAGGGGAGGAACTGATGCGCGTCGCACGATTTGTTTCGCTCATCAGCCTGCTGGTCGCAATTCTGATCGCGCCAAGGGCATGGGCGCAGGTCACCGCGACCTTCACCGACATCAGCCCGAGCCAGTCCTCGCTTCACGCCACGAACCCGAACGGAGCCTCGGGCGGACGCGTGAACAACGTCGCCATGTCCGCCGATGGACGGACGGTCTTCGCGGCGAGCGAATGGGGCGGCTTGTGGCGAAGCACCGACGCCGGCCTGCGCTGGGCGCATCTGCCCGGGCACGTGCCGCAGGTGACGTCTGACGTCGCCGTCGACGCGACGAACACGGCCCGCGTGTTCGCCACGTCGCTTTACGACGGACGGGTGCGCAGTCTTTCCGGCATCAACGTGAGCACGGACGGCGGGAACACCTGGACCAAGCCCGCAACGGCCACGCCGCCGGCGAACTTCTGCGAGACGGCCGTCCGGCATGAAGAACCAGCGGCGTACGGGATCAGCATCAATCCCGAGAACAACCAGAACGTGGTGATCGGGACGAACTGCGGCGTGGCCATCAGCAGGAACGCCGGGGTGGACTGGACGTTCGTCGATCCGACGCCGGGCGACGCGGGAGCGACCGATGTCTTCGACGTGGTCGTGCATCACGGCGGAATCATCGACACCTGCGGTGCCGACGGGCATCGCCGCTCGACCGACGCCGGGACGACCTGGACGACGGCGACGACCTCGCCCCTGCCGGGCGGTCGCTGCTCCATCGCCGTTTCGCCGGACGAGTCGTACGTTCTGTTCGCGGTCGTCGGCAGAAACGAGCTGTTCGAGTCGGACAACGGCGGCGACAGCTGGCCGCACGCGTTCACGAATCCCAGCCCGCAGGGGCGTATCCCCTTTTTCGCGACGAACCAGCGCACCGGCACCGCGTTCGATCTCTGGTTCGGCGACGTCGGCCTGCATCGCGAGAGCTGCACCACTCCCGCGACTCCCGCGCCGGGTGGCAATCGCCGCTGCCCGAACAACAGCTGGAGCGCGTCGTTCACCACCGCTGCCGGAGCCCACGCCGATTCCGGCGACATCGCCTTCACCACCGCCGCGACCAACGCCTGTCCCACGCTCTTTTCCTCGGACGGCGGCGTCTACTTCAACACGGTGACCACCAGCCCCGGTTGTCACAGTCCCAAGTGGCAGCAACCGACGGTCACACCGCATGCGCTCTGGCTGATGACCATGTCCGGAGTGAATGTGTCGGGCGCGGCCGAGCATCTCTACATCGGCGCGCAGGACAACGGTCCGTTCGGGACGTTGAACGCGCCCGCGGCGTCGCCGACCTGGACGAACGCGCGCTGCTGCGATGGGTTCGACACGGCGGCCGATCTGAACCGGGCGTTTTTCACCGTGTGTTGCGCGACGGATGGTTCGGGTACACGCGTCTTCAGGAGCAGCACCGGGTTTACAGCCGCGGCGAACGTCATCAACAACCGTCCCACCGGCGCGCTGTCGGGGTTCCGCTATCCCGACATCCTCGGCACGTTCGGCGACAAAAAGTACGTGCTGGCCACCGCCAACGGCGTGTTCTTCACGAACGACGTCACGGTCACGCCGATCGTCTGGACGGAGCTGGGCGATGCGACCTCACCGGCCAACGTCCGCGGCGTGCAGGTGGCGATCGAGGGCGGCACGCCGTCGTTCATCGTGCAGTCCGGCGTGGGCGACGGCATGAGCCGGGACCGGCTGTTCCGCTTCAACGGCACCGGCGCCGGAAACTGGGTGGAAATCGCACGGCCCGGCGGGGTGGGTGGATTCGGCGTGTACGGCGTCGACCCGCGCGATCCGGACCGGATCATCGTGTCGCACCTTCGAAACGGACTCGATCCGCAGATGATGCTCACCACCGACGGCGGCGCGAACTGGACCGCGCTGCCGGAACTGGACAAGCTCATGACCGGCGGTGGGGTGTTCCGCTACGTGACTCGCCGCGGTCTGTCGCACAGCGGCAACGCGATCAACGCCCAGGTCGGATATCCGCAGCCGACCATGGTGGCGATCGACGCGGAAGACAGCTCGATCATGGTCGCCGGCGGCGCCGACTCGGGCCTGTTCCTGAGCACGAACAACGGCAGGAACTGGACGCTCCTCACCGACCCGCATACGCCTCTCGTATCGGGCAAGCCACACATCCCCCGTCCCCGCTTCGCGTACTTCGATCACGAGGCGCCGAGCAACATCGCCGTCGAGCGCCGCCTGAGCCTCTACGTCGGCAGCCAGGGGCGCGGTGCGTGGCGCATCGACCTGAAACTGCCGGGGATCGCGATCGCGCAGTCGTTCTGCGAGCAGAACCCCGGCGCCTGCGTGATCCCGGAACTGAGCCAGGAACTGATCGAGGTCGACTGCAGCCGCACCATCGGCGGCCGAACGGGATTCGATTGCGTGGCGGTCGACGAGATCCCCGAGAACTGCACAAAGAAGTTCCCCTGCCCCGGATGCGACGGCTTCGGCCTCTGTCCTCCTTACTACCGCTTCGTCATCGACAACGTCGATCCGAAGGAGTGGCTGGTGGGCATCCAGAGCGCGAAAGGCGGCCCTGTCGATTACGAGGTGCTTCCCTCGCGCAGCGGCGGTGTGATCGTGAGCTTCCGGCCCGACAAAAAGGATTTCGTGGAGAAGAAGATCGGCGACTACCGGCTCGTGCTCGCGCATCGCGCCGGCGACAAGCAACCTGGCCGGGTCAAGTTCCCGATCAAGCTGGAGACGGGAGAGAAGCCGTTTACGGAGGAGCAACTGGAGTGGGCGCGGAAACAACAGTGACGTAGTCCCGCTGCCCCATAATCGTCCGGCTCAATGAACGTCGACGCCGGCACGCGCCTGGGTCCTTACGAGATCGTTTCGCGCATCGGCGCCGGAGGGATGGGCGAGGTGTGGCGCGCGCGCGACACGCGGCTCGATCGCAGCGTGGCCGTGAAAGTCCTCTCGCCGGCGATGGCCGGCGACGCCAGCCTTCGCCTGCGCATGGAGCGCGAGGGCAAGGTCATCTCGCAGCTCAGCCACCCTCACATCTGCACGCTCTTCGACGTGGGCGACGGCTATCTGGTCATGGAGCTTCTCGAAGGGGAGACGCTGGCCGACCGCATTTCCCGCGGACCGCTTCCGGTGACGGAAGTGCTGCGCCTCGGCGAGCAGATCGCGCAGGCGCTCGACGCCGCCCATCGCCACGGCATCGTCCATCGCGATCTGAAGCCGGGGAACATCATGCTCACCAGGTCGGGAGTGAAGCTCCTCGATTTCGGCCTGGCCAGAGTCGGGCCGGCCACCATCGGCCCCGATGCGGAAACGCAGATGGGGGCGATCACCGATGCCGGGACGGTCATCGGCACCTTGCAGTACATGGCGCCGGAGCAGCTCGACGGCCTCAACGCCGACGCCCGCACGGACATCTTCGCCCTCGGCGCGGTGCTCTACGAGATGGCCACCGGCCAGCGGGCCTTCGGCGGCACGACACGCACGAGCGTCATCATGGCCATCGCTTCCTCCGATCCTCCGCCGATGTCGCAACTGCAGCCGCTGGCACCGGCGCGGCTCGAGCAACTCGTGCGCGGCTGTCTCGCAAAGCGTCCCGACGACCGGATGCAGAGCGCGCATGACGTCGCGCTCGAGCTGCGATGGATTGCGGCCGGCGACGCGCCGGCGATGGTCACACGACGCTCCGCCACTCGCGAGCGCGTGGCCTGGAGCGTTGCGGCGCTGCTCGCCCTGGCTTTGCTGGGCATCGCGATCGGTCGCATGCGCGAAGGGCCCGCCGTCGCGTCTCCGCTGCGCTTCACCATTCCCGCGCCGCCCGAAACGAGCACCTTCCGCGCGGCTGTCATCTCCCCGGATGGCAAGCGCATCGTGTTCCGCGCGGAGCGTGCCGATGGTCAGAGCACACTCTGGCTTCGCTCGCTCGACGCGACCGAAGCAAAAGAGCTCGAGGGAACCGCGGGAGCTGAATTCGTCTTCTGGTCGCCCGATTCGCGGCACATCGGTTTCTTCGGCCGAGGAAAACTGAAGCGACTCGATACTTCGGATGGCACGATCCGGACGATCTACGAGCCGACGCACGGCGTCCCCGGCGGGGCGACGTGGAACAAGGACGACGTCATCGTCTTCTCGCCGAAAATCGAGGGAGGCCTGTACCGGATCGCGGCGACGGGCGGAGAAGCGGTGCCGCTGCCCGGCAAAGACCAACCCATCCACGCCTGGCCAAGCTTCCTGCCCGACGGCCGTCATTTCCTGTACGCGGTCATCGGCAAAGACAACCAGGGCGGCATCAACGTCGGCTCGCTCGACTCCGCTGAAACGAAGACGATCGTGCCGTTCAAGCGGCTGTATGACCTCACGCCGGCGTACTACGGCGGCGGCCACCTCTTTCATGTGCGGAACCGCGCACTCGTGGCCCAGGCGTTCGATGCGAAGGCGTTGACGGCGACCGCAGCGGCGATCCCCATCGAAGAGTCGATCGACATCGACGGTCCGGGCCGCACGCCACTTTCGGTTTCGTCGAACGGAACGCTGGTCTATCGCAAGCCCGGGCCGCCCGTGGTTTCGAGCCTGTTCATCGTCGATCGGGCCGGGCGAAAGCTTCGCGGCGCCGGGGACGCCGGGCCGTACACCGCCGCTTCGATCGCACCCGACGGAACGCGGGTGCTCGTGTCGCGTGCTGACGCCGTCGAGGCGATCTGGCAGATCGATCTCGCCCGAGGGTCGTCCAGCCGGGTCACGTTCGAGGAGTTGTCCGCCCTGCCGGTGTGGCTTCGAGACGGGAAGTCCTTCGCGTACAGCGGGTCGAGCGACTCGCCGCCGAACATCTATCTTCATCGCGCGGACGGAAGCACGGCCCGGCTCACGAACACGACGGAACAGCACTACCCGACGGGCGCCTCGCCCGATGGAAAGCAGGTCGTCTACACCGCTCCGTCGGCGGGCAAGAGCTGGAATCTCTACACGGTGACGACCGCGGCCCCGCATGTCTCGATCCCTCTCCTCGAAACACAATTCGCGGAGACCGACGGCACGGTATCGCCGGACGGGCGGTGGCTCGCGTACACCTCGAATGAGAGCGGACGGGGGCAGGTCTACGTCACGACCTTTCCGAAACCGGGCCCGCGCTGGCAGGTCTCGACGGCGGCAGGCGACAACCCGCGTTGGAGCGCGGACGGGCGCGAGCTGTATTACGAAATGCCGTCCGAGAAGCGCCTTTACGCGGTCAAAGTCGATGTGGAAGGGGACGAGCTTCGCGCGGGCCTGCCGGTCGCACTGTTCGATCTGCCGTCCAGTCTGTGGGCCGTTTTTCCCGACGGCCGCTTCCTGATCGCCGAGCGAAGCCTGAACCCGGCTTCCCCGCCGCTGAACGTCGTCGTCAACTGGCGGCCATGAGCGCGGACCGCGACTCCTGATACGGTACGCGCCGTGATTGCCCGTCTGCTGGAAAGCCTCACCAACCTTCTCCTGCGCCGGCCGAAGCGTGTGCTCGCCGTGGCCGCAGTCATCGTTCTCGTGTTCGGACTCGCCGCGACGCGGATCCGCCTCGACCCCGACGTCCTCAACCTCATCCCCCGCGGCAATCGCGAGGTGAACGAGTTCCGGCAGCTTCTCAAAGAGACCGGCACGCTCGACTTTCACGTCGTCGTCGTCGAGTTCCCGAAAGGTACGGAGCCAGAAACGTACTTTCCGTTGCTCGACAAAATTGGCGAGGAGCTGAGCAAATCGAAGCGGATCGAGACCGTGACCTGGCGCCTGCCGGACATGTTCTCGGTGGTCGACAAGGTCATCCCCTACTCCATGCTCCTGCTCACGCCGCAGCAGCTCGACGCGGTCGCGCAGAAGATGAGCGACGAGGGCATCCGCGCAACGGTGGAACGCAATCGCGCGCTGCTGCAGACGCCGCAATCGACGGTGGCGAAGCAGCTCGTGCGCATCGATCCCTTCAATCTCATCCCGATCTACATGGAGAAGCTGCAGAGAGCCGGCGCGGGGCTCAAGGTCGATTTCTCGACCGGTTACTACGTCTCCGCCGATCACGGCGCGGCGATCATCATCGCCAGACCACACAAGGCCGCGCAGGACCTTCCCTTCAGCCGGCAGGTCATCGACGAAACGAAAGGCATCACCGCGCGGGCGATCAACGAGTTCCGCACGGAGAACAGCGGCGTCGCCCTGCCGCACATCGGCTACACCGGCGGCTACGCCATCGCGGCGACCGACGAAAAGATCATCCAGCGGGACATGATGGTCAACAGCATCACCTCGATGGTCGGCGTGCTGCTGCTCTACCTCTACGCCTACCGCCGCCCCTCGGCGATGCTCTACGCCGGCGCGCCGATGGTCGCCGCCATCATCATCACCTTCGGCCTCGGCGCGATGACCTACGGAACGCTCTCCGCGGCCAGCACCGGATTCGCGGCGCTGCTCGCCGGACTGGGGCTCGACTTCATGACCGTGCTGTACGAGCGGTACGTGGACGAGCGGAATCGCGGCGCCCAGATCGCGGACGCGGTGCGGACGCTGATGATGCGCACGCTGCCCGGCGTGATCGTCGGCGCGCTCACGACCGCGGCGACGTTTTACGCATTCCTGGCCACCGAGTTCCGCGGCATGACCGAACTGGGATTCCTCACCGGCAGCGGCATCCTCATCTTCCTGCTCTGCGTGATGTTCGTCTTCCCGGCGGTGCTGATCCTCGTCGAGCGGCGCCGCGGCACGAAGCGGAAGCTGCGCGTGCACGCGTTCGGATCGGGCCGCGTCGTGCGGGCCAGCCTGCGGCGGCCGAAGCTGGTGATCCTCGCCTGGACGGTGGTGGTGGTCGCGACAGCGATCCTGGCGAAAGACGTCCGCTTCAACGACAGCCTGCAGGGTCTTCGCGCGACGGGAAACGAGGCCGTGGGGATGCAGGAAGCGGTGACGCACAGGTTCGGGCAATCCTTCGACGCGATGATGTACGGCGTCAGCGCGCCCACGGCCGCGGAAGCGATCGCTCGAACGGAAGCGGCGATTCCCGATCTCGAGACGATGACCCGAGACCGCGTCATCGGCTCGTTCCAGAGCGTCACCACGTTCCTCCCCAGCGAGACGCAGCAGCGCCGAATCATCGAGCAGCTGGAGCAGGGAAAGAACGATGCGTTCTCGTTCGCCCGCATCGAGCGAACGTTTCGCGAGGCGCTGACCGCGAACGGCTTCCGCGAAAGTGCCTACGACAACGTGCTGCCCCTGTTCGCCGCGGCCTTCGCGCAACGCGAGCCGCTGACCATCGACACGCTGCAACAGCTGGGGTTAGCCGAATCCACCCAGCGATTCATCAAGAAAACGAAGACCGGCTACATGTCGATCGTCTACGTCTACCCGGCCACCGGAAAGTGGCCGCGGTTTCTCCCCGCGGAGCTGCAGCAGTTCCGCAGGGACCATCCCCAGGGCGTGCTGACCGGCGTGAATCTCGTTTCGGAAACGCTCCGCACGATCACCCGCACCGACGCCACCCGCGCCAGCCTCCTCGGACTGGTCCTCGTCTTCGCGCTGGTGTGGGCCGGCTTCCGCTCCTTCACGCGGGCCTGCTTCGTGTTCGTTCCGTTCATCGCCGGCTGCACGTGCATGCTCGGCTTCATGGCCACGGCGGGCATCGAGTTCAATTTCATGAACGTCTTCGTCGGCCTGATGCTCGTGGGAACCGCGACGGATTACGCGGTGTACATGCTCGAGCGCTACGACGAAGCGCCGGATGATTTCCCGGTGAACGCGCAGGAAACCGGGCGGGCGGTGGTGCTGGCCGCGCTGATGTCGATCGTCGGCTTCGCCTCGTTCGCCATCTCGCACTACCCGGGCGTGCGGTCGATCGGACTGGCGTCGGTGGTGGGGATCGCGCTGAGTTGCCTCGCGTCGATCACGTTGCTGCCGTCGTTGCTGGCGACTGGGTATTTCAGGCGCCGTGTGGTGCAGGCCTCAGGCCTGCCTCTCGATGGAAACCGAAAGGCAGGCGAGACGCCTGCACCACACCAGGATCAGAACGAGTAACCAACCCTCGTATACACAAACCGTCCATTCATCCCAAACGGTGAGTTGCTCGGGTACGTGAAGATCCCGTTGTTGCTCTGCGCGGTGAAGGCGCCGTTCTGGTTGCGGACTTTGTTCAGGTCGGGGTAGTTGTCGAAGAGGTTCTCCGCGCCAGCGGCCAGGGTGTATCCGCGCCACTTGTACGCGACCTCGAGATCGGCGATCCATTCCGGCGCGTAGGTCTGGTCGTCGATCGGCAGGATGGTGAAGCTGCAGTACTCGCCGTAGCGGCTCTCGCGCGCGGTCACGTTCCATCCGCCGCGTGTTGAAGCTCTGCATCAGGCGGACGTTGTCGCGCGGCTGGCCGCACTCGACGCGGCGTCGCTCGATGCGGTCGAACAATACTTCGTTGAGGCCGGCCAGTTCCGGCGGCGTTTCCACTTCGCCGACGACCTTCGTCTGATTGTTGCTGTACGCCGCGGACAGGTCGATGTTGCCGCCCATCAGCGGGCGCTGGTAGTTCGCGACCAGATCGTAGCCGTCGGTCTCGGTCGAGATCGCGTTCGTGAAGTACCGTGCCGCGGTCGCGCCGAACGGCCGGATCAAGGCCTGCACCGCCGGCGTCGTGAAGTTGCCGGAGAACACGATGCGATCGTCGATGTCGATGTGGAAGAAGTCGGCGGTGACCTCGAGATTCGACATCGGTTGCCAGACCAGGCCGGCGCTGAAGTTTTTCGACTTTTCGGCGTCGAGGTCCTTCGAGCCGAGGATCCGCGCGAGAGGCGTGTCGACGCGATAGGTACCCGTCTCGAACGGCTCGAGCAAGCCGGTCTGCTGATTCAGGAGGAAGTTCGTGCTGATCGCCGAGAAGTGGCCCTGGCTCAGCGACGGCGCGCGGAAGCCGGTGCTGGCCGCGCCGCGCACGATGAACTGGTCGGTGAACGAGTAACGCGCGGTGAGCTTGCCGTTGGTGGTGTTCCCGAAGTCGCTGAAGTTCTCGAAGCGTCCGGCCAGGCCGAGGCGCAGCTTCGGGAACACGTCGCCTTCGAAGTCCGCATACACGGACTTGCTGTTGCGTGAAACGTCGACTTCATTCGAGGGCTGGAAGCCCGGGAAGACCTGCGCACCCGCGGGAGCGACGCCGCCGTTGCGGTCGCGAACGCCGCCCTGGATGTACGAGTTCGGCTCGCCCGCTTTCTGCTCGAATCCATCTCTGCGGAGCTCGACGCCGAAAGCGACGTTCAGCGGTCCGGACATCGCCGCGATCTTGTACGCCTTCGACACGTCGAGGTTCGCGGTGAGCTGATCGTCGCCGAGGGATCCGGCGTAGAAGCGGGTCTGGTTGTTGGTGGGGCCGAGGGACGTGTTCAGGGAGTCGGTGACGTAGAAATCGAACGTGTTCTTGCCCCATCCGCCACTCAGGTCGTAGTACCAGGAGGCGAGCTCGCCTCGCGTTCCGATGGTCAGCGCGGTGTCGGCGACGCGCGGCTGAATCAGCGGAAGGAATCCGAGGGGGTAGATCTGCGGCCAGTTCTGCACCTGAATGGCTCGGCGATAGTTGCCGCCGTGCGATCCGTGACGCAGGCTGTGCCCGCCGAAGGCGTAGAAGATCTGCTTCGAATCGGCGCTGATGGGCAGGTTGAAATTGGCGAAGGTCATGAGGTCGCGCGCGTAGGAATCGCCCCAGTGCGTGTTCGGCTGCGGAACGGCGTTGTTGCCCGCGTCGCCCACCACGACCTGATCGCGCGGATCCACACCGGCGCGGTTCGTTTCGTAGCGCACGCGGTACTCGCCGGTCAGGAAGAGAACGCCGCGGCCGATGCCCCAGCCGCCGCTGATGCTTGTGTCGAGCATCTCCCCGTCGCTTTCGGAGGTCTGTCCCACCTTCGCGTCGATGCGCAAAGGCTGCAGATCGGATTTGAGGACGAGGTTGATCACGCCGGCGATCGCGTCGGAGCCGTACTGCGCGGCCGCGCCGTCGCGGAGGATCTCGATGTTCTGCAGGGCCGGTGCGGGGATGGCGTTGAGATCGACGCCGCTCGAGCCGCGGCCGACGGTGTTGTTCGCGTTCACCAGCGCGCTGGCGTGACGGCGCTTGCCGTTGACCATGACCAGCACCTGATCGGGTCCGAGTCCGCGCAGTGTTGCCGGGCGGACCGAGTCGGTGCCGTCGCTGATCGTCGGCCGCGGGAAATTGAAGGAGGGCGCGATCTTCTGAATGATCTGGCTGGTCTCGGTCGATGGCGAGGAGACGATCTGTTCCAGCGGAATGATGTCGACGGGAACGGCTTTCTCCTGCGCCGCGCCGATCGCGCGCGAGCCGACCGTGATCTGCTCGCCGAACGAAACGCGCAAGGTGAAATTCTGGGTGGCGTCGCCGCCGCCGATGTCCACGAGCTCGGTGCGGGTCTGGAATCCCGACAGCGCGACGGTGACTCTCACCGGCCCGCGCGTGCCGGACGGAAGGGAAAGCACGTAGTCGCCGCTCGCGTCGGTCACGGTCTGCACGCCGGTGCCTTCGGCGGTCACCGTGACGCCCGGCAACCCCTCACCTTCCGGCAAGGCGACGCGGCCGCGGATGGATGTCGTCTGCGCTGCCAGAGGAAAAGCAAAAAACACGAACAGGAAAAGGATCCGGGCGCCGTTCTTCATACGTCTGCGTTTCCTATGTCATGAAACGGTTTACCGAGAACGCTCCGGCAACGCCGATGAGCGCGACGAGCAACATCAACATCCATGAACCTAATGTGGGGATGCCTATATTGGCGGAAAGAATGGTGATTGTGTAGGGCGCTTCTCCGATGCAGCCGGCCGTATCCGTCGCCCGGACCCTGAAGCTGAAGAGTCCCGTCTGGCCGGTTACACCGCTGATCAGGCCTGTAGCCGGGTTGAGGGTGAATCCGGGCGGAAGCGCGCCACTGGCAATGGTGTAGGTGAACGCGGACGGAGCGATGCCGTCGGCGATCGGATTTCTGGAAGCCGAGGAATCATCCGCGGTGGCCGTGATCTGCTGCGAATAAAACGCTCCGACAACTCCAGGAGGCAGCGTGCTCGGAGACAGCGTAATGACTTCGCAGCCGGCGACGGCAATGGTCATCGAATACAGCCGCGTTCCGCGGCAGCCTGTCGCGTCGGTGGCGGTGATCGAGAAATTGAAGGTTCCCGCGGCGGTGGGGATCCCCGTGAGGGCACCCGTTGCCGGGTTGAGCGTCAGACCGGTCGGAAGCGCGCCGCTGGAGACTCCGAACGTGTAGGGCGCGGTTCCGCCGCTCGCGGTGATGCTCTGGTTGTAAGCCGCGCCTACTGTGCCGTTCGGCAACGATGCCGGATTGACGGTGATGATCGGGCAGACCAGCAGCCCGCAGGTATTGACTGTGTTGCTGTCGAGCGTGACCGCACCATTGCGCGCCAGCGCCCGGCCGGACGTGTCCGCGCCGGTCGTCAGCGTGATGCTGGTGAGCGCCAGGATGTCCCCGGCAAAATTCGTGTTGGTGCCGATCGTCGCCGAGCTGCCGACCTGCCAGTACACGCTGTTGCACGCGCTGCCGCCGTTGATGACCGAAACCGACGAGCCGCTCGCCGTGGTGAGCGTGCTCCCGATCTTGAAGAGGAACAGCGCATTCGGATTGCCGAGCGCGTCGAGCGAAAGCGCTCCGGTGAGCTGCGCCGATGTGTCGAAGCAGTAGACACCCGGCGTCAGCGTCAGACCGCCGAGATCCTGACCGGTCAGATCGACCGTGCAGGGCGTCGCGGCGATGTTGTTGTACGCCGTGGTCAGATCGTTCTGAGCCTGCTGGGCAACGGCATCATTGCTGTGGGCCGCCCCTCCCACGATGACGCCGGGAGGAAAGCCGGTGATCGAGCTGCCCGGGCTGACGCCGACGTTTCCGGTCACCGTCGTCGGACCGGTGTTGGTCACCGCCGATCCGCCGAGGACTCCGAAGCTCTGCGCGCTGCCGAGGGAGATCTGCGCCAGGGCCGGCGCGGTCACGAACAAGAACAGGACGGCGGTGATGGAAGCGAAGGCAAGATGGCGTTTCAAAATTTGATCTCCTGATTTGCTGCTCTGACGTCGCACGCTTCGCAGATCCATCCGTGTGCGGTGATCTTGAAAGGAGCGTCGTTCTCGTCGCGGAAGAGCGTTCGCGATTCGCGGCACCAGTTGCAGCGAACCGCATGCGGATTGCCGAGCTCCGGATGAGCGAGCAGGATCTGCACGGCGGCATCCCGCTCGCCTGCGACAAGGGTGTCGCTGCGAAGTACCTTTCCTGCTGTCGTTCGAACTTCCTGTCTCATGAGGGCTCCTCGCCTTTGGTTGCCGTTACGAGTTGGTCGCCGGCACGACGGGACCTGCCCGTGCGGCGTTGGGGAGGGAAAACGGGCGGACCGGCGAGCGCGGGCAGACTGACGATGAACGTCGCGCCGCGGCCCACGCCGGGGCTTTCGACGCGAACCGTTCCGCCGTGCAGCTTCACGATCTGGGCGACGATCGCCAGGCCGATTCCCAGTCCCGGCGTGTGACTGCCCGTCGGATCGGCCTGCCGGTAAAGATCGAAGACGTGCGGCGCGAAGTCGGCGCTGATGCCGGCGCCGGTGTCGGCGACGGACAGCCGTGCGTCATCGCCGAACCTGTCGAGGCGGACGTCGATCTGTCCGCCCGCCGGAGTGAACTTGATGGCGTTGCTGAGCAGGTTCCAGATGACCTGCAGCAGCCGGACGCTGTCGCCCTTCACCGTGACCGGATCGTGCACGTGCAGGCGCACCTGGATGTCCCCGCCGCTCGCGGTCAGCGCGGTCATCTCGATGGCTTTTTTGGCTACGGTGTTCAGATCGAGCTCGACGACGTCGAGCTTCAATTTCTGCTCGCGGATGCGGGCGACGTCGAGCAGGTCTTCGATGAACACCCGCAGCAGGCTGGCGCTCTCGTCGACATGGATCAGGCACTCGGCGGACATGTCGGCGTTCCTCCTTGCCAGCTGCACCCAGCCGATGATCGAGGTGAGCGGCGTGCGCAGCTCGTGCGCGACGGTGAGGAGAAACGCATCCTTGTATCGATTCGCGCTCTCCGCGTCGCGGAAGAGCATGGCCATCTCGATGGCTACCGCCGCTCGTTGCGCCAGCTCTTCGGCGAGCTGCAGATCGACGACCTCGTACCTTCGCCGCGACGCGGAGAAGGTCATGGTCCCGAGAACCTTCTCGCGGACGATGAGCGGCACGCTGATCAGCGAGCACATGCCGAGGGCCTCGGCGAGCTGGGTGATCCTGCCGGGCCGCATCGACGCCGTCATGTCGCGCAGAAAGACCGATTTGCGCAGGCGCAGCGCTTCCGGCGCACCGGCGGCGCCCTCGGGATCGCTGAACGCGGCCTGCTGGAACTGCAGCGCGAGATCGCGCAGCACCGGATTGGCGTGGGCGACGGTGAGATGGCGGATCGAGCCGTCGTCGTTCAGCAGATCGACGGCGCACCAGTCGGCGAACGTGCTGCTGGAGAGACGTGCAAGCTCATCGAGGGTGGTCTCGTAGTCGAGCGACGAAGCCAGCAGCGCGCTCGCTTCGGAAAGGATGTTCGCCGCGCGCGTCGCTTCTTCAGCCACCAGGACGCTTCGCTTGAGGACGTTGATGTCCACGACGGCCACGATGGCGCCGTCGATCTTTCCTTCGCTGGTCCGGTAAGCACGAATCCGCAGAAGGCGCCAGTCACCGGCGGCGTCCTGCACTTCCACATCCGCGGGCGTGTTCGTTCCGATGACGGCTCCGACCAGTTTCTCGAGTTGCGAAACGTCCAGCAACGAATCGAGCTCGCGAAGCGGGCGCCCCGTGACATCGGAGCGGAGATTCAGCAGCTGGCCCGCGGTCGTGTTGAAACGCTGCACGGTCAGGTCGCTGCCGACGAAGAGAATCGGGATCTCGACCGCGCCCAGGAGATTCTCGATGTCGTCGGCCATCTTCACGAGAGCGGTGTTGCGCAGGCGCAGCTCGTCGTTGAGCGTGCTGAGCTCCTCGTTCGCCGATTGCAGCTCTTCCTTCGCCGTCTCCAGCTCTTCGTTCGTGCTGCGCAGCTCTTCATCGCTCGACTGCGCTTCTTCGGCAGCCGCGGAGGCCTCGTCGGCCAGTTGCTCGCGGTCGTCGATCGCAGCAGCGAGCGCGTTCCGCAAGCCGTCGATCTCAGTCTGCCGGCGAGGCGGCTCTTCCTGCGGCGGCGCGATGACGCTGCGGAACACGATCCAGCAGCGCCCGCGTCCCGCGGCTGAAGGAGCATAGGGAATCACTTCGAAGCCGACGCGGCGGCGAACGTCGCCGTCGAGCACGAGGATGTCTTCGCGTGTCACCGCGGCCTGGTCGCGGAACGCGCGGCGAGTCGCCGGCCGCAGCACGGCCAGGATCTCGTGATGTTTCAGCATGCTGAAGAGATCGAGCGACACATCACCCGGCTCGAGCGCGAGGAACGGCGAGACGTCGCCGCGGATGCGCGTGATGTGCATCTGGTCGTCGACGACGACACCGCACGGAGCGAGATGCCCGGCCAGGAAGGCATCGTCTTCATTGACTGCCGCGGCCGCGGTGCGCCGCGATGCCGCGACCTCCGACGGCGTGGCGATGGCCGTGGGCGACGATCGCGGCGCGACGTCGAGCGCGGCCAGGCGGTTCGGTACCGCATGCTTGCGATAGATGAGCGGTTTCGTCGAGACCGGTGTGAGTTGCGTGCTCGTGCCGCGGAGACTCTCCGAGCCGCCGAGCATCAGGAAGCCACCGGGCGCCACCGCGTACTGCAGCAGGGCCAGCGCTTTTTTCTGCAGCTCGGGATCGAAGTAGATCAGGACGTTGCAGCAGGTGATGAGATCGACCTTCGAATACGGCGGATCGCGCGTCACGTCGTGCGCTGCAAAGACGCAGAGCTCGCGGAGGGCCTTCCCCACCTTGAATCCACCGGCCGTCGGCGTGAAGAACCGCTCCAGCCGCTCCGGGGCCATGTCGATCAGCGCCTGTTCCGGGTATGACGCGCCGCGCGCCCGGGCCAGCGACTGTTCGTTGATGTCGGTCCCGTAGATGTACACGTGCGGCGCATCCGCGCGGCCGTCGAGATACTCGAGGAGCATGATTCCGATCGAGTAGACCTCTTCCCCCGTCGAGCAGCCGGCCACCCAGATCCGCACGCTGCTCTGAGGTCCGCGGTTCTCGACGATCGACGGAAAAACGACTGTTTTCAGGGCCTCGAAACGCTCCGGCTCGCGGAAGAACGAGGTCACCCCGATGAGGATGTCCTGGTAGAGCGTCTCGACGGCCTCGGCATCGTTCTCGAGCGACTCCGCGTAGGTGGTCAGACTGGCGTGATTGCCGAGCAGCACGCGGCGGCGGATGCGGCGCTCGAAACTGGCGCGTTTGAAGTGGCTGAAGTCGACGGGATGGTGATCGCGAAGAAGCGCGAGGATGCGCTCGATCGCCGTCTGATCGCCTGCGGTGGTCTCGGCGTTCTCTTCCGCTTCGCCTCCGCGGGCGATGGCGACCAGCCGCTCGGCGATGCCGGCCGGCGGAAGCACGAAATCGGCGGCGGCTGCCGCGGCCCGGGGCATGACCTCGTATTTCGCGGTCTCCGGAGACTGCGCGAATGTCGTTCCGCCGGCGTCGCGGATCGACTGCAGCCCGAGCGCGCCGTCCGCGTCGTTGCCCGACAGCACCACGCCGATGGCGCTGCTCTTCCGATCCTGCGCGAGCGAGCAGAAGAAACCGTCCAGCGGGCGATGAGGAACCTTCGCCGTGCGGGGCATCAGCCTCAGGACATCCCCTTCGACGGTCAGCTCCCTGTCGGGCGGGATGACGTAGATGTGGTTGCGCTCGATGCCCATACCGTCGGCGATCTCCTGAATCGGAAGGACGGTCGAGGCGGCGAGGATCCCCGCGAGCATGCTGTCGTGGCGGGGATCGAGATGTTGAATCAGGACGAAGGCCAGCCCGGTGTCGGCGGGAATGGCGGAGACCAGATCGATGAAGGCTTCGAGGCCGCCGGCGGAGGCTCCGATGGCGACAACGCGGACCACGGCGGGGCCGGCTTCATCGAAACGCGACGCTTTCCTGACGGCGCGCCTGGATGGAGCCCGGGTAGCCATTCGATTCGCATCCTTTCGGGGACGACCGTCTGAGGATGGAGGCAGTGGCGGAACGCGCACGCGGGCTGCCACGATGGCAACCGGTCCGTGCGCGCCTGTCGCGACCGGCAGGTTCAGGCGTTTACTGAAGTAACGAAAAGCAGCATAAGCTGCCATTTCCTGATTGGCAAGGGGTACACTGTTGCTTACCTTTCCGGCAACACTGTCGCGGCCTGCAAAATGCTGCAATCCACTGTTGCGCGGGGCGGGAAACGGGGAGCCTTGAAAAATGTACGGTCGCATCCTCAGGCAGCTTCGGGAATCGAAAGGACGCACCCAGGCTGACGTGGCCCGGAAGGTGGGCATCTCACCCGCTCAACTGGCCAGGCTGGAAGCGAATCAGCGCGGTCTCTACGTCGAGGACTTCGTCGCCATCGCCGAGGCGCTGGGGGAAAAACCGGGCAACCTGCTTCCGAATGATGCCGGCGACTTCGCGCACCTCAAGCCGCTCATCGATCGTCTGGCGGCGGTGAAGGCGGAGTTCATGCCCCGGGTGACGAGCATCATCGGAAGAATCGTGCTGCTCACCGATGACGTGACCGCGACGCGGCCGGCGAAGCGCAAGCGCTGACGCTCAGGACTCCGTGTTGCCGGGAGTCTTCCCGCATTCGCGGCACTGCGTCTTGAGCCAGGTCTCCCACTCCGTGCCGGTGAGGGTCTCGTCATTGGCTTCAGCGGGCGCATTCTCCGACCGAAACCAGAGCGGATATTCAGCCTGGCAGTGCGGGCATTTCAGCCGAAGCAGGCTGCTGTCACCGTCAGGCTGATTTCGCGGTTGCACCCTCGTGGGTGCGTGCAAGAGTCGTACTTGGGTTGCGGGGTTGCGGGGTTTCGAGGTTGCTGGGAGGTTGTCGGGTTGTCGGGTTTCCGGGTTGTCAGGTAAACCACCGGACAACCTGACAACCTGACAACCAGACAACCCCCTCGAAACCCCGCAACCCCGAAACCTCGCAACCCAACTAACGCAACTTCACAGTCGCAACGACCTCATTTCCATTTCCCCGATACTCCACCCGATCGAACGACATGGCCCGGGCGATGGCGATGCCGCGGCCGTGATTGTCGAAGGCCCGGCGGGTGTCGACTTCGACGTACTTTTCCCACGGAAAACCCGGGCCTTCGTCGCGGATGGTGAATCGGAGCTCGTCGGGAGTGCGGTCGATGTTCAGCTCCACCCGCTTGTTGGCGTTCTCCGGCAGCGCCAGGCGGCGGCGCACTTCCGCATCCCAGGTCCCGGCGGCATTGAGCGCGGTCTTGTCTTCGTAGGTGATGCCGAGGTTTCCGTGCTCGACGGCGTTCACCAGGAGCTCGGTCAGGCCGATGACCGCGCTGACCGGGTCGGGGCACGCATTCACCAGGACGGCGGCGGTGTCGCGAGCCTGATCGACAGTCTGGATGCGCAGCGTGGCGTGCTCGATGAGCGTCAGGCACTCCACGCCGAGGCGCACGCGCTGCTGCAGCTCTTTGTACTCCGCGAAATCGCGCACGGCCGTGCCGACGACGGCGGTCAGCGTCTGCCCGTCATACGGTTTGGTGAGGTAGTAGTAGGCACCGGCGCGGATTCCTTCCACGATCTGCGGGCGGTCCGCGAGCGCCGTCTGCAGAATCACCGGAAGCATGCGCAGGTGCGGCGTGCTCTTGATGCGCGTCAAGACCTCGATCCCGTTCATGCGCGGCATCTGGCGATCGAGCAGGACCGCGTCATAGGAAAGCGGCTGCTGCTCGAGCAGGGACATGGCCTCGATGCCGTCGTTCGCGAACTCGAGCTCATAGCCGTTCGACGAGAGGTGGGCCTGGAGCAGCGTCCGGTCGAGCGCGTTGTCGTCGACGATCAGAACCCGGGCGTTGTCCGACACCGATTCGCGCTCGCTGTACATGAAGGGATACAGCGTAGCGCATGAGATCATCGGCGGTCATGCCGGACGCCTGTTCTCACCTCGCCGCAATCAAAGAGTTGAAGACGCCGCAGAAGCGCGAATGCGAGGAGTGCGTGAAGATCGGATCGCGCTGGCTGCATCTGCGCACCTGCCAGACCTGCGGCGGTACGCGCTGCTGTGATTCCTCGCCGAACCAGCACGCCAGCAAGCACGCCAGGGCCACCACCCACCCCGTCATCGCCTCGGCCGAACCGGGCGAGCGCTGGCTGTACTGCTTTCCCGATGACGAGATGGCGGAGTACTGACGATGAAATCCTGGCCACCGCTCCGCTACGACGACTGGGCCGATACCGCGCAGACACTGCACATGTGGACGCAGGTCGTGGGCAAGGTCCGCATGATGAAGTCGCCGCCGGTGAATCACTCGTGGCATGTCGTCCTGTACGTCACGTCACGCGGTCTGAGCACATCTCCGGTTCCCAGCGGTGAAGGGACGTTCGAGATCGAATTCGATTTCATCGATCACAAGCTGCGCATCGTCACCACGGAAGGCGACGAGCGCGATTTCCGGCTCGAGCCGATGACGGTCGCCGATTTTTACGCGAAGGTCATGGCCGCGCTGGCGGAGCTCGGCGTCGACGTGACCATCTATCCGATTCCCAGCGAAGTCGCGGAGCCGATCGCCTTCACGAAAGACACGGTTCATCGATCGTATGACCCCGCCGCGGTGGAGCGCTTCTGGCGCGTGCTCGTCGATTCGTGCCGCGTCCTGACCCTCTTCCGCTCGCGGTTTCTGGGGAAGGTCAGCCCCGTGCATTTCTTCTGGGGGGCGATCGATCTCGCGGTGACGCGCTTCTCGGGACGCGAGGCGCCACCGCATCCGGGAGCGCCCGGCCTCCCGCTCCGCGTGGCGCGCGAGGCGTATTCGCACGAGGTCTCGAGCGCGGGATTCTGGCCGGGCGGCAACGGCTTCGATGCGGTGTTCTACTCGTACGCGTATCCGGAGCCGGAGGGCTATGCGCAGGCCGCTGTGAAACCGGCCGAAGCGTTTTACAGCGCCGATCTGCGCGAGTTCGTGCTGCCGTATGACGCCGTGCGCAACAGCGCATCGCCGGACGAGACGCTCATGGAGTTTCTGCAGTCGACGTACGAGGCGGCCGCGGATCTGGGGAAGTGGGACAGGAAGGCGTTGGAGCGAACGTAGGGCGGGCGTCTCGCCCGCTATGCGCCGGGCATCCTGCCCGGCGGGATCACGGCCGCGCAGGATGCGCGGCCGGAGCGGGCGGGACGCCCGCCGTACTGTCCGCATGCTCATCGAGCCACGCCAGAATCTCGCGGATGCTACCCGTCGCCAGCGCGATGCACGTATCGGCCGCGCCGTAGTACAGATTCAGCGTGTCGCCGTCCGCACCGATCGTGTAGCCGCAGGGAAAGGCCACGTTGCCGACGTCTCCGTGGATCTCGTACGGCGTTTCCGGTCCGAAGATCCATTCGTCGCCGCGCAGCAGCAGTTTCTCCGGCTGTTCGAGATCGAAGAGGGCCACGCCCAGATCGATACAGGCTGCCGGCGGCGTTGTGCCGAACGCCGTGGTAGATCATCAGCCAGCCGCGCTCCGTCTCGATGAGCGGTGGTGAAAGGCCGACCTTGTTCGCGTCCCACCATCCACCGCGCCGGGCCTGCAGCATCATCCGGTGACCGCCCCAGCTCCGCAGGTCGGCGAGTAGGAGATCCAGACGTGCGCGCCGGAATCGGCGATGGGCCGGTGCACGAGCGCCCACATGCCGTCGATGCGGCGCGGCAGCAGCGCCGCATCCTTGTCGTCGGGCTGCATCACCAGGCCGAGCCGCTCGAAATGGACGAAATCCTCGGTCATCGCCAGCGACACGCCCGGCCCGCCCTTGCCGAACGCGGTGTACGCGATCGCGTACTTGCCGAGCTCCGGAACGAACGTGATGCGCGGATCTTCGATGCCCCACAGCTCCTCGGGATGATTCTCGGGATCGGCGACGGAGCGTCGGCTCGCGATCGATGACCCAGCCGGTGACGCCGTCGGCCGAACGCGCCGCGCAGAGATGCGAGTGTCCGCGCCGGTCCTCGACCCTGCACAGCAGCAGCGTCGTGCCGTCGGGGAGCAGCGTCGCACCGGCGTTGAAGACCGTGTGCACTGGATATGGCCAGTCCGCCGCGGTGAGAATGGGATTGCGCTCGCTGCGATGGAAGAGCGTTTCGTATCGAACCGCGCTGACCGCGCTCATCCCGCGCTCACCGCCATCATTGCTTCGACAGGCTCGCTGACCGGGATCTGCATCGCGTTCCAGCGCACTTCATCCGCACGCATGTCCATCAGCGCGAGGAGGAAGGAGAGCGTCGACTCGGCGCCCTGGTTCTCGTTCACGCGATCGACGTGCAGCGCGTCGCGGCATCCGCCGGACAGCGGATCGTAGAGCGGCTGCTGCAACTGGTTCTGGCCGAGGAACCAGGTGAATGCGCGGCGGGCATGCTCGGCCCAGCGATGATCGCCGGTCGTCGCGGAACGCGTGCATGCACGCGGAAACCGTCGCGCAGGCCTCGACCGGCTGCTGATCGAACGCCGCCACGGTCATCCCGCGATCGAAGAAGCCGTTCGTTCCGACGGGCGCGAAGTATCCGTCCGGCGTCCGCTGAATGGTCATCAGCCACTCCAGCGAGCGGAGGCCGGTCGCCGTCATCTCCGCGTCGCCGGTCCACGATCCCGTTGCGATGAGCGCCTGCGGCAGACGCGCGTTGCAGTACGTGACGCGGTTCTCGCACCACGGCCATTCCGGCTGATCGGTGCGGCGGAAGAGCGTGAGCAAGCGGTCCGCGATCTCGCGTCCCATCGTCTGCACGTTTCGATCGCCCTCGAACGCGCGCAGGTATTGCTCGATTCCGAGCAGCGTGTACGCCCACGCGCGGGGGCTGGTGAAGGTCGACACCGCCGGAAGCGCGTCATGGAACAGCGCGCTGGCGAGACTCTGCCGGCCGGGATCGGGTGAAGTCCCACCACCGTTCCCAGCGCCCACAGCGCGCGGCCATGACTGTCTTCGGAGCCCTGTTCTTCCCGCCAGAAGCCGCGAGTAGGACATGAAGTTGCGGAAGCGGCCGAGGGGGCGATTGAACGCGTGGCTGACGAAGGCCAGGTAACGCGAAGCCAGCGATGCGCACGAGCTTCGGATCGCTCGATCCCGCTTCTTCGAGGAGCGTCATCAGCATCAGCGCGCGGGCGTTGTCGTCGACGCAATAGCCCTCGTCGTAACGCGGCACGGTGTAGGTGGCGTGCTGCAGCATGCCCGTGCCGTCGGTCATCATCGCCACGTGGTCGAGATTGACGTCCGGCAGCTCCGCGGGCCGCGTTGCGAGCGTGCTGGCGCGGAACGCCGTCCGCCGGCGGTGCCCATGTTCGGTGTGGGCGCGCTCGAAGGTCCGCAGATACGAATGCGCGACGGCCGGCCACAGCATGGCCCGGCCATGTTCCGCGGCGCGCGCGTCGCAGCGTGTAGCGCTTCTCGGGATCGTCGAGCAGGCCGACGATCTCCGTCGCGATCGCCGAGGAATCCTTCCACGGAACGAGGATGCCCCGCCCGTCGGCGAGCAGCTCCTTCGCGTAACGGTACGGCGTGGAGATGACTGCCTTCCCGGCGCCGAGCGCATATGCGAGCGTGCCCGAGGTGATCTGCTCGGGATTGAGATACGGGGTGATGTAGATGTCGGCCGCGGCCAGGAACTCCGAGAGCTCGGACTGGCTGACGAAGCGATTGTGAAAGATGACGTTTCCGTCGACGCCGAGCCGTTTGGCGCGTTCCTCGAGCACGAGGCGGTACGTCTCGCCGTGGCGCTCCACGATGTGCGGATGCGTTGCGCCGAGGACGATGTAGACCACGTCCGGGTAGTGGGCGAGGATCGTCGGCAGCGCGTCAATGACGTGCTCGATGCCCTTGTCCGGCGAGAGCAGGCCGAAGGTGAGGATGAGCGGACGCCCTTCCACGCCGATGCGGTTCTTGCTGCCGGCGAACGGCACGTTGGGGATGCCGTGCGGGATCACGTCGATCTTGTCGCGTGGAAACGCCGTGCACGTCGTGCAGCAGGTCCGCGCCGCCGTCGGTCATCACCACGAGGCGGTCGGAGAGCGCGTGAGCTCGTCCATGACCCGGCGCTGCTGCAGATTCGGCTCGGCCAGGATCGTGTGCAGCGTCGTCACGATTGGCATGCGCAGCTCGCGGAGCATCGGCAGCAGATGGCTGCCTGCCTTCCCGCCGAAGATCCCGTATTCGTGCTGCACGGAGATCACGTCGACGGCGTTGACGTTCAGGAAATCGGCGGCGCGCGTGTACGCGGCGACGTCGTTGTCCGCCAGCTCGAACCGCACCCGGCTGGGATAGGCGTGCTGGTGGCCGGCGTCATTCATGGCCAGGACGAAGCAGTCCAGGTCCGCGCCCACCGCGCTGATGGCATCGGTCAGATCGGTCGTGAACGTGGCGATGCCGCACTGCCGGGGCAGGTGATTTCCGAGGACGGCGATGCGGCGGATGTTTTTTTCATCCGCCATCGATCTCTGTGACGCGGTCAACAGCGATCCTTGACGATTGCGCTGGCTTTTTCGCGGAGCGAATCGCAGCAGGTGGTCCACTGCGTGTCGAACCAGCCGTTCTCGCGTCCGTGAATGGACACGGCTACGACGGGACGATTGTGCTCATCACAGCGGAGGGCGGCGGCGCGATCGAGCCGCTCCCGCAATTTCTCGCGCAATACGGAGCGGCCGCGGTCTTCGATTTTGATTTCCATTGGATTTCTCAAAGCGCGGATGCGACCTGCGGCACGAGCGGGGTCGCTGTCTCGCGGCGCGGCGGAAGCATCATGTGCCAGCGCGCGACGACGTCATTGGGGATGATGAACTCGAAGGTCTGACTGTGCGAGCGCAGACGCAGTACTTTCCCGCTGGCGATGGCCAGCCCGGTGGCCAGTTCCGTGTCGTATTCGATCTCGCGGACCCACTGCAGGTCGATCGAGCCTTCCATGTCCCCGTTCTCGTAAAAGAACGTTTCCTGCGTCAGTGCCAGGGCGACGGCCTGATGGCGGTTCGCGTCGACGAACTCTCCCCTGCTGACCATGCGGGAGGTCCCGCGGCGTTTCTCATTGAATGCGGCAATGCGATCGGCGCCGAAACGGCGATAGAGATTCCAGCCGAGGAGTGCGACGGCGATGACTGCGGCAATGGTTAACGCTGTAAACATGAAGAGTCTCCTTCCAAAGAGAGGGAGAACGATCAGCCGATCGTTCTCCCGGCGGACAACTAGGCGTGGATGGCTGCGTCTTTTTTCGGCTTGGCCTCGTTGACTTTGAGGTTCTGGCCATTGACGTCGCGTCCATCGAGACCGGTGATGGCCGCGCGGGCCTCATCGGCGGTGGTGAACTCGATGAAGCCGAAGCCCTTCGACTCGCCGCTGGAACGCTCGGTGGCGACGTTCGCCGAGACGATCTTGCCGAACGGCGTGGCCAGATCGTTGAGCTGGGAGTCGTTGATCTGCTTGGAGAGATTGCCTACATACAATTTCATTTGAAGCTCCTGGCCGGCTTCTGGCCGGCAATTCATTCGAAAGCTGTAGCAGAGGGCTTGCGCCGCTTGTCACGCTTCGAAGGAATGGGAGGCTAAGAGGGGTGAGTCCAGAGGATCTGACTTAGTTCAGATGGACTGAAATGCCGGAGAAGTTTCCCCGGCCGGACCCACCATACGCGGTTTGGCTGCCAATGTCACTGCCGGGACTTTACGGCGCCGTTAATGCATTACCACTTGCAGTCCCGCAAAGTTCTCTGATTTTCACGTCGTAACTTCGACGGCTGCGTCTTGCGATCGCGACCGGTACTCAAACCAGGAGGCGATTCATGACGCTTTTCACAGGCATCCACAATTTCGCGCAGGATGTGTTCGACACCGTCCGTGAGCCGCTGATCGTCCTCGACGCCGCGATGCGCGTCCGATCGGCCAATACGGCGTTTTATGGAACCTTTCGCGTTGCGCCCGAGGAAACCGAAAATCGCCTCATTTACGAGCTGGGCAATGGTCAGTGGGACATCCCCGCGCTACGGACTCTTCTGGAAGACATTGTTCCCAAGAGCTCGGTCTTCAACGATTTCCTGCTCGAGCACGATTTTCCCCACCTCGGACAGCGAATCATGCTCCTCAATGCCCGAAAACTTCATTCGGAGCTCGTCCTCCTGGCGATGGAAGACGTCACCGAGCGCCGCCGCGCGCAACAACTGCTCGATCAGATCGAGTCCTATGCACAGGATGTGGTCGATACAGTGCGCGAGCCGCTGCTGATTCTCGACAGCAGCCTTCGCGTTCACTCCGCAAATCGCGCCTTTTATCAGACCTTTCACGTTTCATCGGCCGAGACCGAGAACCAGCTCATTTACGAGCTGGGAAACGGACAGTGGGACATCCCCGATCTGCGGACCTTGCTCGAGGACATCGTTCCCATGAGCTCGGTCTTCAATGACTTCGAGCTCGAGCACGATTTTCCTGTCATTGGACGGCGGGTGATGCTGCTCAATGCGCGAAAACTGCGGCAGGGAAGCCACGTCGAATTGCTCGTTCTGGCAATGGAGGACGTCACCGAGCGCCGCCGGGCCGAGGCGGAAGTCGCGAAAGCGAAAGAAGCCGCGGAAGCCGCCAATCGGACGAAGAGCCTTTTCCTGGCGAACATGAGCCACGAGCTGCGCACGCCGCTCAATGCCATCGTCGGCTACTCGGAGATGCTTCACGAGGAAGCCGCCGAGCGGAAGCTCGAGGACTTCACGTCCGACCTCCAGAAAATCTCCACCTCCGGCAGGCACCTGCTGGGGCTCATCAACGACATCCTCGATCTCTCCAAGATCGAAGCCGGCAAGATGGAGCTGCAGGTGGAAGTCTTCGACATCTGCACGCTGATCGCGGAGGTGGCCTCGACGATCGGGATGCAGTCCGAGAAGAATGGCAACACGCTGACGATCAATTGCCGGAAGGACATCGGCTTCATGCGCGCCGACCTCGGCAAGGTCCGTCAGGGGCTGTTCAACCTCGCCTCGAACGCGGCGAAATTCACGCACGACGGGCAGATCACGGTCGACGTCGAGCGGCAGGACATGGACGGAAGCGAGTGGATCATGTTCCGCGTCTCCGACACGGGCATCGGTCTCACTCCCGAGCAGATCGTCCGGCTCTTTCAACCGTTCACCCAGGCCGACGCGTCGACGACGCGAAAGTTCGGCGGAACCGGTCTCGGTCTCGCGCTCACCCGCCGCTTCTCACAAATGATGAGCGGCGACGTCACCGTGCACAGCGTACGCGGCGAGGGCAGCGTCTTCACGATCAAGCTTCCGGCAACGCTCAGTGAGTCCGCGGCCGCGGAGATGGTGGAGTTCGCCGGTCGCGTTTCTCCGGCCAGCACTTCCGACGCGCAGCCTCCGCCGGCGCTCGGCACCTGCGTGCTGGTCATCGACGACGATCCGCAGCAGCGCGAACTGATGGAGCGCTACCTGACCAAGGAAGGCTTCACCGTCCAAACCGCGAGCGGCGGCGCGGAAGGATTGTTGCTCGCGCGTCAGCTCATGCCCGCGGCCATCACCCTCGACGTGATGATGCCGGACATGGACGGCTGGAGCGTGCTCTCGGCGCTGAAGAGCGATCTGAAGCTGCGCGACATCCCGGTGATCATGCTGACCATGGTCGATGATCCGGCCCGCGGCTTCACCCTCGGCGCATCGGACTACGCCACGAAGCCGGTCAATCGCCGGCGTCTCTCCCAGATCCTGAAGAAGTACACCTGCCTCATCCCACCCTGCCCGGTCCTGGTGATCGACGACGATCCCTCAGCGCGCTCCATCACACGATCGGTCCTGGAGAAGGAAGGGTGGGCGGTCACCGAGGCGGGCAATGGTCTGGAGGCGCTCGAGAGCATGAAGAAAGAGCGGCCCAGTCTCATTTTTCTCGACCTGATGATGCCGGAGATGGACGGCTTCGAATTCGCGGCCGAGGTGGGTCGTCATCCTGAATGGCGCTCCATTCCGATCGTGGTCGTGACCGCGCAGGACCTGACCAGCGAAGACCGCCGCCGCCTCAACGGCAACGTCGAAACGATTCTGCGCAAGCGGGGCGAGTCACGAGACGCGCTGCTCGAGCAGGTTCGCGATCTGCTCGCGGGCAGCAATGTGAGCCGGTCCGTGCACGAGCTCGTGGAGAAAGCGTCATGAGCACGATCCTGATCGTCGAAGACAACGAGATGAATCGCGACATGCTCTCGCGCCGGCTGATGCGCGTTGGTTACGAGGTATTGATTGCGGTGGATGGCGAGACCGGGATCGAGATGGCCCGCACGACCGCGCCCGACCTGATCCTGATGGACATGAGCCTGCCGGTGATGGATGGCTGGGAAGCAACGCGCCGCATGAAGTCGGATGAGACTCTCAGGCACATCCCGGTCATCGCGCTGACCGCTCATGCGATGGCAAACGACCGCGACAAAGCGCTCGCAGCCGGGTGCGACGACTACGACACGAAGCCGATCGAGCTTCCCCGCCTGCTTGCAAAGATGGACGCGCTGCTGTTCGCGCCCGCTTCCGAGCGTGGGTCATGAGCACGTTGCCGAAGCCGCATTCGGGCCGGCGCTCCACCAAGACGACGCTTTCGCCGCAGCTTCTTCATGACCTGCGCAGCCCTCTGAATCAGATCATGGGCTACTCGGAGATCCTGATCGAGGAGGTCGACGGTCCGCTTCGCGATGGATTCGTCGCCGATCTTCAGAAGGTCCGGGACGCCGGCCAGAAAATGCTCCGGATCATCGAGGGGAACTTCACCACGGTCGCCGACAGCCGTCCGGCCACGATTGCGCTGGCCGAGGAAGACGAGCCGGCACCGGAGCCTGCTGCGTACGCGGACCGGCGGGTGATTGCACCCGGTCTGCTACTCGTGGTCGACGATGACGAAACCAATCGCGACGTGCTGTCCAGAAGGCTGAAACGCCAAGGCCACAAAGTCGAAACGGCCAGCAGCGGCAGCGAGGCGCTGCTGCTCATGCGCGCCACCGAGTTCGACGTCGTGCTGCTCGACATCATGATGCCGGACATGGACGGCTACGACGTCCTCGGCCAGATCAAGGCCGACGAGCAGCTCAAGCACATCCCCGTGATCATGATCTCCGCGCTCACGGAGTTGCGGTCAGTGGTGCGCTGCATCGAGGCCGGCGCGGAAGACTATCTGGCCAAGCCGTTCGATCCGACGCTGCTCCGAGCACGCATCGGGGCGTCGCTCGGCAAGAAGCGCGGACGCGATCGGGAGACCGAGCTGTACGCGCAGCTTCAGGAAAACTACAAGCGGCTTCAGGAGATGGAGAAGCTGCGCGACGACATGCGGAACATGATCGTCCACGATCTGCGCACGCCGCTGACGTCGGTGATCGTCGGCGTGGAGATGCTCGAGAAGCACGGCGCATTGAACGAAATGCAGCGGGACATGATGACCATCGCCGCCGGCGGCGGCCGCACGCTGCTGAGCATGATCAACGACCTGCTCGACGTGGAGAAGATGGAAGCGGGCGCCACGAAGCTGCAGTTCGAAGAGCTGGCCGCTTCGACGCTGGTCGCCGGTGCGGTGACGCAGGTCGCGTCGCTGGCCGTGGACGCGCAGACAACCGTCGTAACGGACATCGCCGAAGATCTTCCGGCGTTCCGCGGCGATCAGAACAAGTTGAGCCGCACGCTGGTCAATCTGATCGCGAATGCCATCAAGTTCACCCGCGCG
The DNA here is from genome assembly GCA_963822445.1 of uncultured Acidobacteriota bacterium. Taxonomy (GTDB): domain Bacteria; phylum Acidobacteriota; class Thermoanaerobaculia; order Gp7-AA8; family Gp7-AA8; genus QHVT01. The sequence continues at coordinate 582,746 of CAWGHO010000002.1, forward strand.
GGAACGGTGACCGTCACCGCCTCTCAGAACGACGGCCACATCGTCTTCGCGATCTCCGACACCGGACCGGGGATCCCGGAGGAAGCGTTCGACCGGATCTTCGAGAAGTTCGGACAGCTCGATCCGCGGAACAAGGTCGGCACCGGACTCGGACTGGCGTTCTGCAAGCTGGCGGTGGAAGCGCACGGCGGGCGGATTCGGGTCGAAAGCACGCTGGGGGTGGGAAGCACGTTCTCGTTCACGATTCCTGTCTAGGAGTGCGGCGGCAGAGCCGCCGCTTTGGTACGTCCTCGCAAAGCGGCGGCTCTGCCGCCGCACTCCTAAACGTACTTCTTCGGCAGGATCACCCGAAACGTCGTCCCTTGGCCGGGACTGGTGGCCAGTTCCAGACCTGCATCGAGCAACTCGCAAAGGCGCTTGACGATCGACAGACCCACGCCCTCACCGGGCTGCTGCACGTCGGTCAGCGCGGGTGACTGCGAGCCGAGGGTCGTCGCGGAGGGCATGTCTTTGCGGCGATCGGTACTGGCGTTGCGCGCATCGGCGGCGGCCTTCGTCGCGTCGTGCAGCTCGTGCGCGAACGGCGCGGCCTGGTTCTCGTCGATTCCCGGTCCGGTGTCCTGCACGGAGAAGGTCCAGCGATTGGTATCGCGGCCGGTATCGAAGCCCCAGGTGACCGACACGCCGCCGACCGGCGTGTATTTGAGCGCGTTGAGCAGCAGATTCTGCACGATGCGCAGGACCTTGCTCTTGTCGCCTTCGACGATCAGTTCATCGGGCCCGGACATCTTCAGATACAACCCGCGATCCGTCGCCGCGGCCTGCGATGCGGTGCAGAAATCGCGCAGTAGTTCCGCCGCATCAAACTCGGAGATCTCGCGCAGCTCGTGACCCGCTTCGAGACGGGCCAGGCTCAGAAGGTCGTTCAGCATGTCGTGCAGCGAGGCCACGCTCTTGCTGAGCATGTCCGCGACTTCGACGCGGATCGGCTCCGGCAATCCATCACCGCCCTCGCCGCTCAGCAGCGTGGTCGCCCCGCGCACCACGGTCACGCTGCCGCGAAGGTCATGAGCGGCCCTGCGCCACGCTTCGGCGCGCGACCGTTCCAACGTCTGCAGGGCGTCCATTGCCCGCTCGAGATCGGCGGCATGGCCGGCCGCCTCGCTCTGATGGCGCTGCCAGTACTGCATCGCGCTTTCGGTCACGCCGTGTGTACACAACTCCGTCCACGCCCGGCGTGCGGTGGGCATGACGCTCCGCTCGAGTTCGTCGTGGGCCGCTTCGTAGCGCTCGAGCTCATCGGCGACGGTGATCTGAAGATGTCCCCACTCCCGGATCAGCTCGCGAAGTTGATAGCCCTGCTGCCAGCGCTGCAGTCCATGCTCGCAAACCTTGGCGTGCTCGTTCCGATCGGCGGCCGCGTCCTGGGCATCGGGCCAGGCCTCGATGGTGCTGGCCAGACAGTCGAGAACGGCCGGGATGTGGTCGTTGAACTGCGCGCGGGACAGCGAGGAGGCGATGCTGTGCTCGGCGTCGGCGTTCCCCGCATCCCGCCACGCCTGGAGGATCACATCGCGGCGTCCGAGCAGATGATCGGAAAGCGCACCGAGTTGCTGGCGCGCATGGTTAGCCTGGAGGAGAGCGGACACGTGAAGGGAAGGAATGCACGAAACGACCCACAAAAAGAAATATGGGCCTCCCCGTAATAAGCTGGTTCACATTCTGCTTTGCTTTGAGGTAACTGAAGTCTGCGGAGACGATTGATGACTGAAGCGGCCCGGAACCCCGATCAAGAAGTGCGCGCGGGAGGCATCGACTATTTCGTGATGTCCTTCCTCATCTTCACGCCCATTGTGGGCGTGCTGGGCACCGCGCTTTACACGTATTTCAACGGATTCCAGCTCTGGATGCCTCTGCTCGCGCTCGGCATGTACGCCCTGGTCGGAATCTCGATCTGCGCGGGATACCACCGCTTCTTCTCCCACAAGAGCTACGAGGCCTCGAAGCCGGTCCAGATCTTCTACGCGATCTTCGGCGCGATGGCCGCGCAGAACTCGATCCTCTGGTGGTCGTCCAGCCATCGCAATCATCACCAGTTCGTCGACAAGGACTGGGATCCGTACAACATCAAGCGCGGCTTCTGGTGGGCGCACATCCTCTGGGTGTTCTATCGCCACCCGGCTCCTGACGCGGAAGCGAACGCACCTGACCTGCTGAAGAACCCGATCGTCCGCTGGCAGAACCGCTGGTACAAGGCGATCCTGATCGTCGGCGGCTTCGGCCTGCCCACTCTCGTCGGCGCCGCGTTCGGCGATCCGATCGCCGGTCTGCTCTGGGGCGGCTTCCTCCGCCTGGCCGTGATTCATCACACGACGTTTTTCGTGAACTCGCTCGCGCACTACATCGGCAAGCCGGCGTACAACGCGGAAGTCTCAGCCCGCGACAACTGGGCCGTCGCCCTGCTCACCCTGGGCGAGGGCTATCACAGCTTCCATCACCGCTTCCCCGCCGATTTCCGCAACGGGATCCGCTGGTATCACTGGGACCCGGCGAAGTGGTTCATCGCCAGCCTCCGCGGAGTCGGTCTGGCCAGCGATCTCCGCTCGGCCACGCCGCCGCAGATCGAACAGGCGCGCATGGAAGCGGAGCTTCGCGAGATCGAGCCGCGCCTTGCGGTCGCCCACAGCGACATCGCCGATCACGTGCGCAAACTGATCGCCGACGCGCGGGTGCATCTGGAGACGGCGATGACGCTCTGGCGCGAGCACGATACGCGTCGCGTCGCGCGTCGCCACGTTCGCGAGGCCCGTCGGCGCTGGCGTCGTGCTTCGCGCGTTGCGGCTGCGGCATAGGGGACCGACGGGGGGCCTCCGGCGGGCCGGCCGCGGGCCGGCAGGCGCTGGTGTTGGCGCGAACGCGACTCGCGCCAGCTACCGCGACTTCGGCAGAAGGCACAACCAGCGCCTGCCGGCCCGTGGCCGGCCCGCCGGAGGCCCCTCGGTCTACCCGCGCACGAACCCGCGATCGCGCAACACATCGACGATCGCGTTCGCGTTGGCGTCGACGGTCGTGTGCGTCGTGTCGAGCGTCACGTCCGCGGCAGGCGGCTCCTCGTACGGATCGTCGATGCCCGTGAAGTTGCGAACCTCGCCGCGGCGCGCGGCGGCGTACATCCCCTTGCTGTCCCGCGCCTCGCAAACCTCCAGCGGCGTATCGACGAACACCTCGATGAACCGGTCCGCGCCGACCATTTCCCGCACGCGGTCGCGTGTCGAGCGATACGGGCTCACCGCAGCGCACACCACCGCGCCGCCGTGACGGACGATCTCCGAAGCGACGAAGCCGATGCGGAGGATGTTCGCGTCGCGGTCCTCCTTCGAGAATCCGAGCCCTTTCGACAGATGCGTGCGGACCACGTCGCCGTCGAGCAGCGTCACGCCGCGCGAGCGCTCGAGCAGCTTGCTGACCACCAGTTCCGCCGTCGTCGATTTTCCCGAGCCGCTCAGACCCGTGAACCAGATGCAAAACCCCTGCTTGTGCTTCGGCGGGTAAGTCTCGGCGAGGATCGCCGCCACCTCCGGACGCGTGAACCATTCGGGCAATGGACGGCCTGCGCCGAGGTATTCGTCGCGGAGTTGCGTGCCGGAGATCGAGCGCGTTTTCGCGCCGGGGGGAACGCGCGAAGCCTCTTCGTAGCCGCCGAGATCGTCGACGTACACCAGCTCGTGGAACGGCATCGGCTGCACACCGATCTCCGTGGCATGCTTCGCGACGAGTTCCTGCGCGTCGTACGGACCGTAGAACGGCTTGCCATTCGAGTCGTTGCCGGGGCTGGCGTGGTCGCGGCCGACGATGAAATGCGTCGCGCCGTAGTTGCGGCGGATCAGCGCGTGCCACAGCGCTTCGCGCGGACCGGCCATGCGCATGGCCAACGGCAGGAGCGACAGCAGCACGCGATCGGGCTCGAAGTACTTTTCGGTGAGTGCCTGGTACGTGCGCACGCGCGTGTAGTGATCGACGTCGCCGGGCTTGGTCATGCCGACTACGGGATGCAGAAGCAACACGCCGTCGATCGACTCGCTGGCGCGCCTGGTCAGCTCTTCGTGCGCGCGATGCATCGGATTGCGAGTCTGAAACGCGACCACGTTCTTCCGCCCGCGAGCAGCCAGCAGCGCCCGCACCTCGGCTGGCGTCCGCCGAAGCTCGCGGAAGTCGGGCGGTGAGGCCACGTCGATGACCTGCATCGGGCCGCTGACGTTGCGTTTGCCCCAACCCGCCATCTCCGCGACGAGCGGATGCTTCGAGTCGCGCGTACCGAAGACCTGATCCGCGGCTTCATCGCGATCCCATTCGTAAATTTCTTCGACGGTCATCACGCCGAGGAGCTCGTTGCGCGGGCCGCGCAGGGCGATGTCGGTGCCGATTGCGACGTTCGCGTCATCGGCGATGGGAAGGGTGACCGGAATCGGGAAGAGCGTTCCGTTCGCGAGGCGCATCGTGCGCACGACGCTCTCGTAATCGGCCTGGCCCATGAAACGGTCCAGCGGAGCGAAGGCGCCGGTGGCCAGGAGCTCGAAGTCGCAACGGGAGCGCTCGGAGAGCTGAATGGACGGAAGGGTGGATGCGTAGCGGGAGAGGTCTGCAGTCACGAGCCGCGCAGTTTAGTTTAGTGACCCACGGCACGCTCCGGTTTCTCCGGCGTCCCCATAATCGCCGGCCTCTCTCTCTTCACAACTCGCAGGAGGAACATCATGGCTCGGTCTCTCGGGACATTTCTCTTACTTCTCTGCGCCCTCGGCGCGCAGGCGGCGGTCCTCGAAGTCGAAGGTCCGCAGGACAGTCTGGCCGGTGCGCCAACCATCAATCACTGCACGCTGCGCAAAGCGGTCATCAACGCGAACACCAATGGCGGCGGGTATCCGCAATGCCTCGCAGGCACGCTCGGCGTCGACACGATCACCATCCCCGCGGGCATGTCCATCACCTTCGCGCTGGCAGGGACGATGGAAGACGCCGGACTTACCGGCGATCTGGACATCACCGACGACCTGATCATCCAGGGCAACGGCGCGACGATCGACGGCGCGGATCTCGACCGCATCTTCGACATCCATCCCGGCGTGACGGTCACCATCTACGACCTCACGCTCCAGAACGGGCGCGGGAACGGCGCCGGCGGCGGAATCCAGCTGAACGACTCCACGCTCAACCTGCACAACGTGACCATCACCAGCTGCCACGCTCCGAACGGCGACGGCGGCGCGATCCTCACCGCCAACAGCGCCGTGCTGAACATGACCAACTGCACGATCAGCGGCAACACCGCCGCGCATTACGCCGGCGGCGTGATCATCGGCGGCGGCACGGCGACGGTGAAAAGCTGCACGATCACGGGCAACTCGTCGGGCTTCAGCAATCTCACCGGCGGCTTTCACGCCGGCGGCATGACCACGCTGCAGAACACGGTCATCGCCGGCAACACCGGCCTCGATCTTCCCAACGTCGCCGGCTTCTTCACGAGCCTCGGCCACAACATCATCGGCAACTACGGAACGAACGTCGCCGCGATCAGCATCACCGCCACCACCGGCGATCAGTTCCAGGTCAACGACGCACTGCTGAACTTCGGACCGCTGCAGAACAACGGCGGACTGACGCCGACCCATGCGCTGCTTGCGGGCAGCATCGCCCTCGATGCGGGCAACAGCGGCGGCGTGATCACCGACCAGCGCGCTCTGACCCGCCCCTGCGACAACGCGGCGATCGCGAATGCCGCGGGCGGCGACGGCGCGGATGTCGGTGCGTTCGAAGAGCAGGTCCTCTGCGCCACGGTCAACGTGGCGCCGGATGCGGTTGATGACGCGGCGGTGGTCGCGGAAGACAGCGGCTCGAACAGCATCGACGTGCTGGCGAACGACAGCGATTCGAACGGCGACGCGCTGACGATTCTCAGCGTCACCGCGGCCTCGAACGGCACCGCCGGCATCAGCGGCGGCATGGTCACGTACGCGCCGGATCCGAACTTCTTCGGCAGCGACTCCTTCACCTACACGATCTCCGACGGCACGGAGAGCGACACGGCCACGATCAACGTCACGGTGACGAACGTCAACGACGCGCCGGTCGCGGCTGGCGAGTCGTACAACATGAATCAGGACACCACGCTCACCGTTCCGGCGGCGGGCGTGCTCGCCAACGACTCGGACATCGACGGGCCGTCGCTGAGCGCGGTGCTCGACAGCGGTCTGCCCGGCCTCGCGCTCAATGCGAACGGCGGCTTCTCCTACACGCCGCCGCTGAACTTCGCGGGTCAGGTCTCGTTCACCTACCACGCGAGCGACGGCGTCGCGTCTTCGAACACAGTCACAGTGACGATCGACGTCGCCGATACGCAGGCCCCGGAGATCACCGCGTCGACGGCGATTTCCTCGATCTGGCCGCCGAATTCGAAGATGGTCGATGTCGGCCTGACCTACAGCGCAATCGACAACAGCAGCGCGGTCACGACCTCGTTCACGGTCTTCAGCGATGAGGACGACGTGACGCCGGCCGGAGGCGAGCAGTTCCCCGACGCGATCGGCGCGCTGAGCCTTCGCGCGGACCGCAACGCGAAGAGCGACGGCCGCGTGTACCTGATCCGCATCACCGCGACCGATGCGTTCTCGAACACGAGCTACGCGTGCCTCACCGTGGTCGTGCCGAAGAGTCTCAGCGCGGCCGACGTCGCCTCGGTGAATGCGCAGGCTGCCGCGGCGCAGGCGCAATGCACGGGTGGCGGGATGTTCATCATCGGGGATTGATCGTACGGCGGGCGTCCCGCCCGCATCCGGCCGGGCATCGTGCCCGGCCGTCACAGCGAAGTGATAGCGCCGGGCGGAAACGCCCGGCGCGAGGCGGGCGAGACGCCCGCCGTACTCACTTCTGTCCGAAGATGCTGCCGAGCGACGGGATGTTCAGACCGCCGCCCAGGCCACCCTCATTCAACACGTTGGGCAGCGCGTTCGCGTCGATGCCCTTCTGCCTCTTCATCCGTCCGAGAACGCCCATGATGATCGGGGCGAGCATGGCCATCAGCTGCGCGACCTGAGCGGCATCGAGTCCCGAGGCCTTGCCCACTCCCTGCTCCACGGGATCGCGCTTGGAGCCGAGGATGTGGCCGAGGATCTTGCCGCCGATCCCGCCGAGTGCACCGCCACCGCCGCCGCCACCGAGCAGGCCGCCGAGGTTGTCGAGGATGCTGCCGTCGTGTGCGTTGAGGGCGTTGTCGAGCGCGGCCGCGCCCTGCGGCTCCGCGACGTTCTGCGAAAGGCCGCCGAGAAGCGCGGGCAAAGCCATCGAGATCGCCTTCGACGTCGCCTCGGGGTCCGCGCCGAGCGTGCCGCTCAACTGATGAATCGTGTCCGGGCCAAGTTGCTGGCGTACTTCTTCGAGGATCGAGCTCATGACGCGCTAATCCAGAAGACTCGCCGGCACCTTGCCGCCGTTCTCAGCCAGCTTCTTCATCACTTCCTTGTGCAACCAGATGTTCATCTTCGCGGAGTCGTCCGTGTCGCCGGTGTATCCGAGCTCCTTCGCGAGCTCCTTGCGCTCGGCGAGGCTGCTTTCCATGCCGACGAGCTTCATCAGGTCGACGATCGAATGCTTCCAGTCGAGCTTCTCGCTGTTCTTCGCGGCCATGCCGTTGAGCACGGCCTCGACGTCGACATTGGCTGCGGTCCCGAGACCCGGCACGGCCTGTCCGACCGGCACACCCTGCCGCTGCGCTGCTTCGACGCGCGATTCGTTGCTCTGCCCCGGTTTGTAAGCGTCATGCGGAGCTTCCGCCGTCGCGCCGCCGCGGAAGATCTTGTCCATCATTTTTCCGAAGAGTCCCATGTGTTGCCTCCACTCCCGGATAGTGCAATGTACGGTCCCGTACGAATCCCTCTTGCCGGCCGGCCCGCGACGCCTTTAAACTCATCAGTAATTCCCCCAAAAAAGCAGTCGCGCGGCCGCGAAAGGAGTGTCTATGTCCTGGACGAGACGCCAATTTCTGGAGATGGTCGGCATGCTCGGTGGCTCGGTCGCCGTCCACGAAGTGATGACGGCGATGGGCTGGATGAAGATGCAGGCCTGGGAAGGGCCGGTGAAGCTCGAGGCCGGTTCGGGACGAGGCAAGAAGGTACTGATCCTCGGCGCCGGCATCGGCGGACTGACCACCGCCTTCGAGCTGCGCAACGCCGGCTACGAAGTGCTGATCCTCGAGCCGCAGCAACGGGCCGGCGGGCGCAGTCTCACGGCGCGCCGCGGGACCGTCGTGACCGAGGAGAGCGATGAGCATGGCGTGACCCACCAGACCTGCGACTTCGACGAAGGTCTGTACCTGAACATGGGCCCGGGACGCCTCCCCTTCCACCACCGCCGCGTCCTCCACTACTGCCACATCCTCGGCGTCCCGCTCGAGGTCTACAACATGACCACGACCGCGAACCTGTGGGAGCGGCGCGACGCCTTCGCCGGCAACGCGGTCGTGCGCCGCCAGCTGCAGACCGACGCCCAGGGCTACATCGCCGAGATGATGGCCAAGGAAGTCTGCAAGGGATCGCTGAACAAGGAACTGACGCCGCAGGAACGCACGTGGCTGCTCGATCTGCTCGTCACGTTCGGCGATCTGAACGCGACCGGTTCGACGTGCGTGCTGCACGGCGATGAGAAGGAAAAGTGCGGCGATCCGGCGTCGTACAAATATTGCGGATCGACGCGGTCCGGTTGCGCGCAACTCAACATCTTCGACACCTGCACCGCGCCGCAACCGGTGCCCCTGCGCACGCTGCTCCGTTCGCAGTTCTGGTCAGGCGCTTCGGGCTCGTTCTACCAGCCGCTCGAGTTCGAATGGCAACCGACGCTCTTCCAGCCTGTCGGCGGCATGGACATGATCTGGAAGGGATTCCTGCGCCAGGTCGGGACGCTGATCGCGTATCGCTCCGAGGTCACGGGATTGAAGCTGTTCGATGACGCGGTGGAAGTCGAGTACCTGAATCAGTTCACCGGACAGAAGTCCGTGCTGCGCGCCGACTACTGCATCAGCAACATTCCTCTGCCGATCCTTCAGAAGATCCCCGCGAACTTCGAACAGGAGTTCGCGGAGGCCGTGGCCGTGGCGAAGTTCGACGCGACGTGCAAGGTCGGATGGCAGGCCAACGCGCGGTTCTGGGAGAACGACACGAATCAGATCTACGGCGGCATCAGCTACATCGAGGCGCCGATCACGCAGATCTGGTATCCGTCGTATCAGTACTTCGAGCCGAAGGGCACGCTCACCGGCGCGTACAACTATCCGCCACAGGCCAACGCCTTCGGCGCGCTGCCGCTGAAGGAGCGGCTGCGTCATGCGCGGGAACAGGCCGCGATGCTGCACCCCGAGTTCAATGACCGGGCGATCGTCCCCGAGGAGAAGGGGTTGTCGATCGCGTGGCACAACATCCCCTACCAGCGCGGCGGCTGGGCGAACTGGAAAGCGGAGTCGGCGGATCACGCGGATGGATACGAGCGGCTGCTCGCGCCCGATCGGCGTTTCCACATCGTCGGCGATCAGGTCTCGACGCTGCCCGGCTGGCAGGAGGGGGCGATGATGTCGGCCGAGCACGTGGTCGAGCAGATCGCCGGGATCCGTCCGATGACGGTGCCGGACATCAAGCGCGCGCCGAGCACGAGGAAGATGATTCTCGGAGTAACCTAGCCGGGCCGGCACGGCCGGCAGCGCTGGTTGCTGCGCCACGGGCCACATGATCGCCCTGGCCGCGAGCGGTGCGAGATCGAAGGCGACATGAAGATCGGAATCATCGGCGCGGGACACATCGGCGGAACGACGGCGCGGCTGTTCATCGACGCCGGCCACGAGGTCGCGATCAGCAACTCGCGCGGCCCGGAAACACTCCGCGATCTGATCACCGAGCTCGGACCGAATGCGCGCGCGGTCACGGCTTCCGAGGCCGCGCGGTTTGGGGACGTCGTGCTGGTGGCGATTCCGCTGAAGGACTACAAGACCCTGCCCGTCGATGAGCTGAACGGAAAGATCGTCATCGACGCGATGAACTACTACCCAAACCGCGACGGTCACTACGCGGAGCTCGACACCGCCGTATCCACGTCGAGCGAGATGCTCGCCGCGCACCTGCCCGGTGCGCGCGTGGTGAAGGCGTTCAACACGATCTGGTTCGAGCACCTGAAGACCAAGGGCAACAAGACCACGTTCGCCGACCAGCGCCGGGCGATCTTCGTCTCCGGCGATGATGCCGAGGCCAAGGCGGTGGTGTCGAAGCTGATCGAGGAGATCGGTTTCGGACCGTACGACATGGGATCGCTCGCCGACAGCGGCGAGCAGCAGCCGGACAGCGCGGTCTACAACAAAGACGTGACCGTCGCGGAAGCGCGCGCTCTCGCACCTCGCTCGTGAACTTCAGCCGCATCGTCGCCGCGCTGCTGTCGATCGCGAAGAACGGCGTGCCCGCCCTCGGCATACTCCTACGCGACTGGGCAGCACCGAGCGCACTCCTCCTCTACCTCGGCGAAAACATCGTCCTGGCGCTGCTCGGTGCGCTGACCGTTCTGCTGGTCGCGCCGAAATCCGAAGTGATCGAGGGAAAGCTCAAATCGCGCCGTGAATCGCTGCAGACGTTCTTTCTCATCGCCGCGCCGTTTACCTTCGGCGCAGCGGTGATCACGCTGGCGGTCATCGTGATTCGCACGGAGTACGCGATCGACGCGCGCGAGCTCGCGACCGGCTTCGCGCTGATGCTTCTCTTCCAGGCGATCGGATTCTTCGTCGGCCTTCGCCAGATGCGCGGCATCACCCTCGCCGATTCCGAGAACATGCTCGTCAGCATCCTCGGCCGCATCTTTCTGCTCGCGCTCGCGGTGTGGATCGGTCTGATCCTCGCGTTCTTCGTATCCAGCGCGTTCGTGATTCCGTTCATGATCCTGAAGACGATCGTCGACCTCGGGAGTCTGCGATCGGACGCGATCAAGCGCCGCTTAGCGCAATGACCGCGTGAGCGATCCGCTGGTCCCGAGGGAGATGAGAGCCAGACCTCAAGACCCGCCAGTAACCCGACACAAAATGGATTCGACGCGAAGAATCTGTCGGTTGGCAATCTGTGCGTGGCCTCTTACGATCGCCTCTCCTACATGGAGGTCATGATGAACGAAGAAGAAGATCTCGAGGTAGATGCCGCCATCGAGGCGGAAATCGACGAGTACCAACGGAAACAACGTCCGTCGCTCAGACAGAGCCTGCAAGCCGAGTACACGCTGCGAGAGATGCAACGCGTGGTTGTGGAGCTATCGACATGGCGTATCGAGCAGCTGCTTAAAGACGCTGATGCCGGCCGCCATCTCCAGCGACTACAAGATGAAGGCTGCGATCGTCAGCACCTGCTCTACCTTTTGGCTATGGTTGAAAAGAATGAGCTCCCCGAACGGTGGCTTGGTCTCAAGAGTCGTAGCGAGTTGAAGACCGCCATGAAGAAGGTCGCGGACGCGATGCACGTCATCCGAACCGTTCAGCCTAGCATTTGGCTTTGCCGTACTCTTGCCCGCGACTGGGCTTGGTTTGCGATGTTTCCAATGCTGGAGACACTCCTTCAGAGTTATCTCTCTTTTCTCGCTCTGTTTGGCGACTCCAAGGAAGCCATACCGGATGTTTCGCGCGAGTTTATCGTCGCTCACGTTGTCAATCGTACTGGAACTGCGTTCGACCATCAGGTAGCGGCGTTAATTGCTGCTCTGCCCGGCCATGGCGGCTATTCGACCGAAGCGCATGCTAAGTGGCGCAGCCGAAGCACGTTCTTGAGGTCTGGCGCCTCTTGGCCGACCTAGGACGGCACCAACTACGGGGGGCGTCCGATGGGAGGAATGGACATTGGAGGTTATCGCTTAGCGCAATGACCCCGTGAGCGATCCGCTCGTCCCCTCAGGAGCGCGAACGAACGAACCGTTCGCGAAGACGATGTCTTCGCTGACGTTTGTGTTCGCAACGAATTCCGTACCGTATTCGGACAACGGCCGATCGAGCGATCCGTCCTTGCCGGCGCTGGCGACGTAATAACCTGCGCACGACGGGGTGCACTGCGCGGGCTCATAGAAATACGGGGTTCCCCATCCATCAACGCGCGGCAACGATTTCGAGTACGTCGGCTCCAGGAACGGAACGAGCTCGTCGATCGTCCGAACCGCCGGATAAGCATTGTGATCGGTGGCATACGCCTCGACAGCTACGGCGATGGTCCGGATGTCCGCCATCGAACGCTTCTGTTTCGACCGCTGCATCGCCGTCAGCAGATTCGGGATCGCGATCGCGGCGATGATGCCCGGGATGTAGAGCACGAGCATCACCAGGGCCATGATTCCGGCGAACTTCCAGAACGACTTCTGCTCGCGCAAAGCACGCTCGACAGCTGCCGACTTGGATGGCGCGTCCGCAGCGTCCGCGATCGCGCTTGCATACCGGTACAGATATCGCGACGGGAAGATATAGAGGATGGACATCAGCAGGTACAACGCGCCCATGCCGACGAGAAAACCTCCTTGTCCGTTACCCGTCACCATCTGGTAGCCGCCGAAGCCGGCCATGCCGAGGGCAACGAGCACCATCAGGCCGGCACACACGAAGCCCAGGATGGAAAGAAACCGCACCCATGGCCTGGTCGCCTCGAGGGCGTCGACCATACCGGCGGTCAAGACATCGAGGGGCTGAGCGGGCGAAGCCGGGGAAACCGGAATTTCGGTCACGCGAAGTCCTCCCTGGAAACGAGTTGGATTTCCACGATGTTAGCAGGTGGTTCCCGACGTCCGCGGGCATAATTCGCGGCCATGAAACTCACCCGCCTCCTCTCCGCGATCCTCTTCGCGTCCCTTTCGCTGTTCGCCTTCGCCGCCGATGCGCCGTCCGTCGCAAAACGCTACGGCACCTGGGGCGTCGATCTCGAAGGGATGGACAAGACCGTCAAGCCCGGCGACGACTTCTTCCGCTACGTCAACGGCAAGTGGGCCGCGACGACGCAGATCCCGCCGGACAAAACGTCATTCGGCGCATTCACCGGGCTGCGCGACATTTCCGAGGAGCGGGTGCGCGTGATTCTCGACCGCTGGGCCGCGGACAAGAATCTGAAGGCCGGCTCGGACGAGGCCAAGGTCGCGGCGATCTACCGCACCTTCCTGGATGAAGCCGCGGTGGAGAAGCTCGACGCGAAGCCGATCGAGCCGCAGCTCGAAGCGCTGAAGAAGGCGGAGACCCGCGACGACATCGCGAAACTGATGGCTCGCACGACCTCGAGCTTCGGCCGCGCGCTGTTCAACGCCGGCGTTTCCGACGATTCCAAGAATCCGGAAAAGTACGCGCTGTATCTGTCGCAGTCCGGGATCGGCCTGGCCGATCGTGAGTTCTATCTGCGCGAGAACTTCAAGCCGCAGAAGGAGCGCTATCAGAAGTACGTCGCGGACATGCTCCGCCTCGCGGGTTGGGAAGAGCCGGACAAGAACGCGGCGGACATCGTGGCCATGGAAACGGCGATCGCCGAGGGGATGTGGACGCGGGCCGAGGGACGCAATCGCGACAAGACGTACAACCCGATGACCGTCGCCGATCTCGAGAAGAACGCGCCCGGATTTCCGTGGACGGTGTTCTTCAAGGAAGCGGGCATCGACAAAGCCGATCGCGCGGTCGTCAGACAGAACACGGCCTTCCCCAAGCTCGCGAAGATCTACGCCGACACACCCGTGGCCACGCTGCGGGCCTGGCAGGCGTTCCATGTCATCGACGACGCGGCGCCGCTTCTCTCCAAGCGCTTCGCCGAGGCGAACTGGGAGTTCCGCTCGAAGTTCCTGCGCGGACAGCAGGAAGAACGACCGCGCTGGAAACGCGCCGTCGAAGCCGCGGAGGGCACGATGGGCGAAGCCATCGGCCGCACGTACGTCGCCGAGCATTTCCCGCCGGACTCGAAGATGAAGATGGAGAAGCTCGTCGCCGACCTGCGGGCAGCGATGAAGGGACGCATCGAGAAACTGGAGTGGATGGGTCCGGAGACGAAGGCCCGCGCGCTGGACAAGCTGGCGAAGTTCGGCGTGAAGATCGGCTATCCGACGAAGTGGCGCGACTACTCGAAGCTCGAAGTCCGGGAAGGCGATCTGGTCGGCAACGCTCAGCGGGCCGCGAAGTTCGAGTGGGACTACGACGTGGCCCGCATCGGCAAGTCCGTCGATGAAGCCGAATGGGGCATGACCCCGCAGACAGTCAACGCCTACTACTCGTCGGCGAAGAACGAGATCGTGTTCCCCGCGGCGATTCTGCAGCCGCCGTTCTTCGATCCGAAGGCCGACCCGGCCGTGAATTACGGCGCGCATCGGCGCGGTGATCGGCCACGAGATCACGCACGGCTTCGACGACCAGGGCCGCAAGTCCGACGGCACGGGCATGCTGCGCGACTGGTGGGCGGCGACGGACGCGGCGAAGTTCGAAGCGCAGGCGGCGAAGCTCGGCGCGCAGTACGAAGCCCTCGCGCTGCCGCAGGCGAAGGACCTCAAGATCATCGGCAAGCAGACCATGGGCGAGAACATCGGCGACCTCGGCGGCATCCTGATGGCCCTCGATGCCTACCGGATCTCGCTGAATGGCAAACCCGCGCCGGTCCTCGACGGATTCACCGGCGACCAGCGCGTCTTCCTCGGCTGGGCCCAGGTCTGGCGGACGATGATGCGCGACGACGCGCTCCGCCAGTACGTCATGACCGACTCCCACTCCCCCGGCATGGTCCGCGCCTTCGCCCCGCTCCGAAACGTCGACGCCTGGTACGAGGCCTTCGAGGTGAAGGAAGGGGACGCGAATTACGTGAAGCCGGAGGAGCGGGTGAGGATCTGGTAGTCAGGCAACGGCAAACGCCAGGCGAAGGTCGCTCGCGACCTCGCCCAGGCGTTTGTCGGCCGTCCAGAGAAGGCCGCTGTCGGTCAGCGTCACCGCAGCGAGCAGATGAGCGTCGATGTAGCCGATCCCTTTTCCCATCAGCCGTCTCTCTTCGATGAAGAGCAGGGTTTCCCGGTCATCGGCAACGAGAGTGGATGGGAGAGCGCTCAGGAGGTCCAGCACTTCCCGGCGATTCTTCAACTGACCGCAGGCGAGCTCGCCGATGATGAAGGGATGGGTGAGGACGTCCTCGCGCTCGAGGGCATCCACGAGTGTCGGATTCGCGCGATGGAAGTGGTCGATCCACACCGACGTATCGACCAGAATCACGACGAGCGCCGGCTCCTCGGCGCCCTGGCCCGCGGATCAGTGCCGCCCAGACGCGCCAGCCTCTTCGCGCTCTCTCTCGCGATCAAGGCCCTCAGTCCATCGTGAATGAGAGCCGTCCGCTCCTGAGTTCCGGTGACGCGACGAGCCTGGTCGAGCAACTCCTCATCGAGATTCAGTGTGGTTCTCATGTGCCTTCAGGATACATCAGGTGATGCATCCTGAAGGCATCACTCACGCCACCCTCAATCGCTGGTCGCCCTCGCAATCTGCAACGTCGCGTCGCCGCTCGCGTTGTTGATGCTCACGCCGTAAGCGATGACGCTTCCGCTCTCCACGGTCATCACCACCGACTGATTCGCGCCGAGCGCGCCGCCGAGAAGGTCCTCGGCGGACGCCTGCGTGAAGTAGTTCGGCGCATAGGAATGGGTCGCGGTGCGCAGCACAGTGCCGTTGACGTCGTGGACGCGGAACGTGATCGTCGCCCCAGCGGCGAGCGTGCGGATGCCGATATTGAATCGCGTACTCGCAGGATTCGACGGGGCGATGAGCGTTCCGCGGGTGCCCGCGGTCAGCGCCTGGGCGGGATCGATCTGCGGCACCTGCACGAGCGGCATCCCCTCCGCGGCGACGTCGACGATCGTCGTCACCGTGACCGGCGCCGACCCCACGGCCGCGACCACGTCGACGGAACCACCTCCTGTCGCGGCGGCCGTCGCCAGGAAATCCGAATAGCTGCGCGTCTCGAACGGCGCAAGCGTGTACGCGACGGACGGATCGGCCGGCGTGCCGCTCGCTCCCTGCGGATGAACGACCAGACGCCCGGAGATCGCGAACGGGTGCGGATTACTGATCTGCATCGCCGTCCTGTACTGCGACCCATGCGCGCCCGGCAGCGAGGCGACGACGGGAATGATCGCCGTCGGCAACGCTGCGGGTATCGTCGCCGCGTTCACCCGCGTGATCAGACCGGGAAAAATGTGAGCGATGAACAACTCGCCACTGCGCTGATCAACGGCGATGCTCGTCGGCGTCGGTAAACCGGAAGCGAGCGTGGTTGACGATCCATCGGAACCGACCAGGCGCGCGCGTCCCGGCTGCTGTTCGGTCATGTTCGTGCTGAACTCGAGCACCACCACGGAATCCGTTCCGCTGAGCGGCTGCACGTCGATCCCCGCGGTGAGGCCGGCGATGTACGATTCATTCGCGCCAGTATTGACGTTCACCTTTCGCACTTCGGCGCGGCCCGGCGGGAAGGGGAAGCCGGTGAGCGTCGTGACCAGCAGATCGTTCCCGCGCAAGGTGATGCTGTCCGGAACGGCGTCGATGAACGGCGGTCCGAACGGCAGCGGGTTCTGCATCGGCGCGAACGTCGTCAGCGTCTCGAACGCCCCGCTCGTCGCATCGACGCGGCGGATGAGGTTCTGACTGGCGTCGACGACGAAGACGGTCTGGCCGAGGACTGCTACGCCGAATGGGTTGCCGGCCCGGACGTTCTGGGGGAAATCGGGGCGCGGCGACGCGGTGAAGTTCGGGAAGTCGGCGACGAGCTTCACCGTCAGCTTCTGTCCGCTCGCATTCGTCAGTTCCACCGTCTCGCCGTTCTTCAGCCGCGCGTGATCAGAAGGCAGCAGCGCGAAGCCGCCGCTGACGAGGTCGAGCGGCGTCGTGGTCTGCAGCGCCAGCAGCGAGCTGAGGATCGGCGACGCGGGCGCCTCATTCGGCAGCTCGGTGCCGGGCGCTGGACCGGGAAGCACGCCATTGCCGGCGCCGATGACGACGTACAGGGTCGTACCGCGCAACGCCGCACCGGCCGGCCCCGACGGCGCGGCCTCGGCGCCGCTTCCGCTGACGCCGGACGGCAGTCCTTCGATCAGCGTGCGCCGCGCGCCGCTCGTGCGATCGATGATGGAGACGCGGCCGGAGTTCGCGGCGGGCGTCCCCGATTCAGTGACGATCAGATTGCCGTGATTCGTGAAGATGATGCGCGTCGGGGCCTGCAGGCCCGCGGCAAATGGCGGGCCCTGCGAAAGCGCGGGCAATGCAGCGAGCGCCGTGAACAGACATGCGATGAGAACCTTGTTCTTCATGACCTCTCCTTCGGTTGATGGGATGCCCTCGCAATCTGCGCGGAAGGGCGCCGGAAGTCCTGAGAAAGGCGACTAGAATTTCAGAGATCTTCTTAGAGCGACCTTCATGACCGCAGAATCAGCGGTTTACGCGTTCGGCCCCTACGTCCTCGATCGCCAGCGGCGCCTGCTGCTGCGCGACGGCGCGGCGGTGGCGCTCACGCCGAAAGCGTTCGATCTCCTCACGGTGCTCGTCGAGAGCGACGGCCGGCTGGTCGCGAAGGAGACGCTGATGTCCCGGCTCTGGCCGGAGACGGCAGTCGAGGAGAGCAACCTCACCTTTCAGATCTCGACGCTGCGCAAAGCTCTCGGCGACGGCCGGTACGTCGTCACAATCCCCGGCCGCGGCTATCAGTTCGCGGGGCCGGTCGCGCTCGTCGGCGAGCCGGAAACGGTCGTCGAACAGGACGAGCGGCAGGCGCGGCCCTGGCTCGCCATCGCCATCGCCGCACTGGCAATCGTCGCGATCATCGCCATCGCGGCCCTGCTGACGAGGCGGAACCCTGCACCGCCGCCTGCCCCGGGAACGCGATCGATTGCCGTGCTCCCGTTCCGGCCGATCGACGCCTCGCATCGCGACGAGGTGCTCGAGCTGGGGATGGCCGACACGCTGATCACGAGGCTGAGCCACATCCCGACGATCGTGATCCGCCCGACGAGCGCCATCCGCCGCTACACGGCGCTCGACGCGGATCCGCTGAAGGCTGGCCGCGAGCTCGGCGTGGACAGCGTCGTCGACGGCAGCATTCATCGCAGCGGCGAGCGGATTCGCATCACTGTCCGTCTGCTTCGAATCGCCGACGGCAAGCCGCTGTGGGCGGCGCAGTTCGACGAAAGCGTGCGAGATCTTTTCGCCGTGCAGGATCGTGTGGCCGATGGCGTGGCGCGATCGATCGTCCCGTCGCTGTCCGGCCGCGAACAGCAGTTGCTGGCCAAGCGTCCGACGGGCGATCTCGAGGCCTACGATCTGTATCTGAAGGGCCGCTACTCGATGGATCGCATGGACGCCGAGCGCGCCCGCGAATTCTTCGAGCGCGCCATCGAGCGTGATCCCCGATTTGCCGCGGCATGGGCGGGTGTGGCGGACACGTGGCTGATCCGCGCGAAGTTTTCGGATTCACCTCCCCACGACCAATTCGCCAAAGGTCGCGCCGCCGCGGAAAAGGCAATCGAGCTCGATCCAGAGCTCGCCGAAGCTCATACGTCGCTTGCGTCGATCTACGGCGACTACGACTGGCGCTGGGATGACGCGGAACGCGAGTACCGGCGCGCACTGCAGCTCAATCCGAATTCCGCCATTGCTCACATGTGGTACGCCGTGCTCGCGATGCACCGGCGTAAATTCGACGTCGCGCTCGAGCACAGCGGACGCGCGGTGGAGCTCGACCCTAGCTCTTCGATGATCGGCGTCGGCCGCGGCCAATGCCTGAACTTCAGCGGACGCAGCGACGAGGCCATCCGCCATCTCCAGCAGGTCGTCCGGCAGAATCCCGAAAACCCCGGCGCCATGCTCCACCTCGGCCTGGCCTACATGCAGGCCGGCCGGATCCAGGAGGGTGTCGAGCAGTTCCGGCACAGCTCCACGCGAACCGGTCACGCGCAGCATCGGGCGCTCTACGCGTATGCCCTGGCGACAGCCGGACAGCGCGATGAGGCTCTGCGCATCGCTCGCGACATGGAGCAACTCAGCACTCGCGAGGACATTCCGCCGGTGAACCTGGCCCTGGCCTGGACCGCGCTCGGCGATCACGATCGCGCGTTCCACTGGCTCGAGCGCGCATACCGCGACCACCTTTATTTATTGCGCGCGATCAACGTGATGGACGGGTACAAGCCGCTGCACTCGGATCCACGCTACGCAGACCTGATTCGGCGCATGGGGCTTTGATCAAGCGATTGCGCGCTCGGCCGCCTGAAGCTCGAACAAGCTCCTGACCGTCTCCAGTTCTGCCTCGATCGACTCCACCGGGACGATGGATTCGATGATCACCGCGCAGCCGGGCGGGACGCGATGCGCAAGACGTCGAAATGCCATCGCCGCCAGGGTCCGAACCGGCAGATGATCGCCCAGAGGGCCGACTTCGCTCACGTGAAGCTGCACGAGACGATCGGCGAACTCGGACAGCATGAGCAGAGCCGCGGCCATCGTCGGATCAATCTGCCGTGCATGGCCGACATCCAGGCAGAACGACGCTTCCGGAAAGCGATCGAGCAAGGTCCGCAACTCGCTGACGGTGCGGCCGGTCATTTTCCGATTGTCCATGTTCTCGATGCACAGCCGTGATCCGAAGGCCTGCCACTTCGCAGGATTGACGAGGATCTCCGGGTGCACGATGACCGGCCAGGCTTCCGGCAACTGGTTCAACGCCGCGATCACCTCGTCCTCGGTCAGCGCGGCCAGGCTGCCCGGCGCATGGAACGAAACGTAGTCGAAGGAATCGAGATCGAGTGTCGAAAGCGCTTCAACGAGCGGCCGCAACTCAGCGTCGCGCAGGGCCGAGAGTTCGATTGCGGAGACGCCCGGTCTCGCGACCTGAAGCTGCACTCCTCGACGAAAATCGCCTTTCGCCAAAGCACCGGTCGAGAATCCGATCGGTCGCATCAAAAGACTCCGTATTCGCGGATCAACTCCCGCAGTCTCGGATGGGCGTCGAAGAAGAGGGCGTTCATCCCCTCGCGAAACTCCCGGCTCGTCACGCGGAGGCTGCCGTACGTCGGATCGGTCTCACTCTGCTCGAAAGGCACCTGCTGCAACGCGCCTCGTGTCTCCGGATCGATCAGCATGCGCAGGAACTCATCGTACGACGAAAAGATCTGCCGCGCGATCGTCGCATCGTTGGTCTCGAGAACGACGCGAGCAAGCAGATCCAAAGGCGCAACATTGGTCTGCTCGCCGATCAGGTTCGACAGACGAACCAGCCTCTCATGGTCATCCGTCACGCCGTCGAACGCAGGCCCCGCAAAGAGCTCTCCCGCAAACGACGCGAGCAGTCCCCACGCAAAGAGAAGCTTTCGCGAGAAGCGGAGCTTGATATTGCGAATGGCCCATCCCTCGTGATGGCGCTCCCACATCTTCGAGGCGTAGTCCGAGGCGACGGTTCTCCAATAGCGAACGACGTCGTTCACGAGAAACAGCGGCAGCGTGTGGGTCTGACCGCGCCGGACCGACGGGTCATGGATGACGTATCGCGCGAGCACATTGCCAATCACCCGGTCGCGAATGACGTCGCCGGTGAGCGGGCGGGATTCCGACAGCAGCAGGATGCGGCGCGTGAGGTTCTCGTTCGTGTCGCGCGTGCCTGCGATGTAGTGAACGAGCTCGTGACCGGTGACGAGCTGGCCGAAGGTGTCGGTTCTGCCAGGGGACGCGAATCCAAGTTCGAGGATACGTGCGGCGATCTTTTGCCGGATCGGACCGTGATCCGGATTGGAAAGACCGTCGACGAGCAGAATCCAGTCGACATCGCTACTGTCGCTTGCTTCCCCCCGGCCCAGCGAGCCGGTGACGACAATCGAATAGTTCGGGTCTTCGAACTCACGCAATCCGTCACGAAGCCGTATGAGAAGGCGATCCGTCGTGTCGCGCGCCTCGAAAATCGCCGGCCATCTCTCACCCGTGCGTTCTGCAAGCTGTTCGAGCCACGTCATCGCCATGGGAGTGTGCCAGAAGAGCGGCGCGACTCCACAAGAGGTAGAGGGGCTCTTAACGCTCGCGGGTCGTCTTCACCATCGCCACCAAAACGCGCCGAGCATCCTCGGACGACCGCACTTCTTCGCTGAACGCGATGCGCAAGCCCTTCATCCCCTCGGCGGTGCGGGCGCGGACGACGAAGCCGAGGCGGTCGCAGGCGACCATGGTCGCCTCTTCGGCTTGCAGATTTCCGAAGTGGCGGGTGATCTCGCGAAGAGCATCGGCGTGGTCGCGGTTCATGTGCTCGATGATTCCACCCGCGGCCTCGGCCAGCGGATCCGCTTCCGCGGCCGCATACTCCTCGGCCGGCACCCAGCCCATCACGCCGAATCCGCCGACGAAGTAGATCTGGGTGACGTCGAGGCGGAAGAAGCCGAAGTCCGAGTAGGAGATCCAGTGCCGCGCGTTGGGATGGCGGTCGAGATAGGCCTGGCGCAATTCGTCGGGAACGTCGTTGATCGCGGTGACCGTGCCGAGAAGCGTGGCCCGGGCAAGGCCGAGCGGATCGCGCTCGTTGCCGCTCTGCATGACCATGAGACTCGCGCGCGGGTCGGCGAGCACGTTCTGCGTGTGAATGGCCATCCCGCTGATGAGAAAGACCGGCGCGCCGTCGCTGGTGAGCGCATACGGCATGACCGAGCCGAACGGCCATCCGGGGTGTTTCACCGATTGCGTGGAGAGTGCGCCGATGCTCTCGCGCTCGAGGAGCGTCCGGGCGCGCTCCGCGTACGTCGGCTCGGGCGCGGTCGAGGGTGGGAGGGAGGAGGCGTGCTGAGTCATGGGAGGGGGAGTATGACTCCGGAACGGGCAACGCGACACGCGATTGCCCCACGCCCATCAGTGCTCTGCGCTATCAACCTCGCACAACAGATCGCTCAGGAAACGCTCACCGTCGCCGACAATACCGGCGATGCGTTTGCTGCCGCTTCTCCTGATCGTCGCCTGCACGACCGCGACGCCGGTCTCGACGACCGAGCCGTTCGTCGTCGTCCTCGGCATCGCCCAGGACGGCGGTTACCCGCAGGCCGGCTGCCGCCGTCCCGATTGCGTCGACGCGTTCGAGAGCGGGAAGCGCGAACACGTCGCGTCGCTGGGCATCGTCGATCCGCGCTCAGGTCAGCGATGGATCATCGACGCGACGCCCGACTTTCCGCGTCAACTGCATCATCTCGAACTAACTGCAGGACCGCCTCGCGACGGTGCGCCGATCCTCGACGGCGTCCTCCTCACCCACGCCCACATCGGCCACTACCTCGGCCTGGCCCACCTCGGCCGCGAAGTCCTCGGCGCGCGACGCGTCCCGGTCTTCGCCATGCCGCGCATGCGCACGTTCCTCGAGACCAACGGTCCATGGTCGCAACTGGTGAAGCTCGAGAACATCGCGCTCACGACGCTCGAAGCCGATCGGCCCGTCGCGTTGAACGAGCGGATCAGCGTGACGGCGCTCGTCGTACCGCATCGCGACGAATTCTCGGAGACCGTCGGCTTCGTCGTGCGCGGCCCGGAGCGATCGATCCTGTGGTTGCCGGATATCGACAAATGGGAGAAGTGGTCGACGCGAATCGAAGACCTCGTCGCGTCCGTCGACGTCGCGTATCTCGACGCGACGTTCTACAGTCCGAGCGAGCTTCCGGGCCGCAATCTCGCCGAGATTCCGCATCCGACTGTCGAAGAGACGATGGCGCGTTTCGCGAGCTCGCCATCGCGGGCGAAAATTCGCTTCATTCACCTGAACCAGTCGAATCCGCTCCTGCGCGATCCGGCGCGCGTGCGATCGGCGGGATTCAGCGTCGCGCGGGAAGGCGATCGTGAAGGACTCTAGCAACGAAGAACGCCCGCAGGTCGAGGGGCAACTGCTGCGCATCGGCCTCTTGCAGCGCGGCCGCCGGTTCGGCGTGCCGATTCCCGATGGTCTGATGGCGGTGGTCTTCGCGCTGTCCGCGCTGATGGACTTTCTCACACCCGAACAGATCGCCAGGATCCCTTCGATGTTCTTCGAATATCGCCAGGAGCTCGTCTACGTGCTCATCGTGGAGGGCGGATTTCTGATGATGCAGGGGACGCTGGTCGACATCGCCACGCGGCTGCGGAAGCGCCCGCCGATCTGGACGATTCCGATCATCTTGGCCGCGGTGGCCATCTTCTCCGGCCACTCGCTCGACGTTCTGAAAATGGCGTGGGGACGCGGCGCGGTGGTCTTCCTTCCTCTCCTGATCTCACTCGCCGAGCGCGGCACGGTGCTCTGGAACATGCCCAATCGCTCGCAGATCGAGAAGCTGGCCGCCCGCGCGCTGATCGCCAATCGCATCGTCACCGGTCTGGGGCTGTTCGGTCTGATGACCCTGACCATGGTTGCCGGCGTCGCATTCAACCGCTTCGAGTGGGCGAACCTCGGCGCGTGGCCGACGCTCACTGCCGGCGCGATCTACTTCGCCGTCGCGTCGTTCGACGACTGGCGCGTGCGCGGCCGGCGATTCGCGGAGAATCCGCGGGTGCTGTTCGGGTGGGATGTGATGGGGGTGAAAGAAATGCCGGCGTTGTGAACGGCCACCACGGCGGTGGCCGTTCATCTTCATCGCTGCTTACGGCAGAACGCTATCGATCGCCGCGAATGCGTTCACGTATCCCGCGCCGACCTGATGCGGGCCGTACGACGGCATCGGCGTGGCCGTGCTCACCAGCGCGGCTTTCACCTGCGCCGGGGTCATGCTCGGCTTCGCGGACAGGAGCAACGCGGCGATGCCGGCCACCTGCGGCGTAGCCATCGAGGTGCCGCTCATGGTCGTGTAGTACGGGATCCAGGCCGGGTTGAGGTTGATGTCGGCCGGGGCGCCGAGGAGCGGCAGAACGGTGTTCAGGGCGCGGGTCGAGACTACGTCGACGCCCGGCGCGGTGATGGTCGGCTTGTAGACCGGATCGCCGGCGATGCCGCGCGATGAGAAGTCGGCCAGCGTGGCGCCGTCCTTGTTGCCGGCCGCGACGCCGATCACCCACGGCGCGACGCTGTACGGGTTCAGGGTGTTGTCGCCGGGGCCTTCGTTGCCTGCCGCGAAAACGACCGTCATTCCCGCGTCATGCGCGGCCTTCGAGGCCACGTTCACGGGGTCGTTCGGATCGTACGCGCCGGTCGTGCCCCAGGAGTTCGAGACCACGCGGATGCCGTAACGGCTGCGATTGGCGAGGACGTAATCGAAGCCTTCGAGCGCATAGAAGACGAAGATCGCGTCGCCGGTGCCGACGCCGACGAGATGCGCGCCGGGAGCCATGCCGGCGTGGTGCCCGCCTGACGCTGCGCCACTGCCGGCGACCGAACCGGCGCAATGCGTTCCATGACCGCTCGACGTGTCGCTGGTCGGCAGGTTCTCGACGGCCTGCACGATGTTGCTGGCCAGACCGACCGTGCCGACGATCTTCACGTTCTGGACGACCTTCGTTCCGTACGGAAGATCCTGATGCGTGCCGTCGATCCCGCTGTCGATCACGGCGACACCGACGCCGCTGCCGTCCACGCCGAAGGCCTGCCGTGCCGCGGGCGCGCCGACGACGGTGTTCGACGCGTTGTTGTAGTAGTGAAGCTGCCGGTCGAGATACAGCGAGCGGATGTTCGCTCGGCCGATGAGGCTGGCCACGCCGCCGGCCGGAATCTCCACCATGGCCATGGGCAGGTTGCGCAGGAACTGCGCGCGCGACGAGAGGGTATTGATCAGGGCCCGATCGAGCAGGCCGGGCATCGAGTTGAAGGTCACCACCACCCGCAAAGGCGCCGGCGACAGCACGTTTCCGAGTTTCGCCTGCAGGGCCGGATCGACGACCTGGGCCGGAAGATTCAGGGCAAAAATGACAACCAGAGCCGTTACAAGAGAGACGCGCAGTCGCATGAAGTTCAGTTCCTTTCGAGTTGTGGTGGGGCTTGGCCGGAATGGTAGCCGTACCACTACCGCCAACTCAAGAAGAATTTTTGCCGTCAATCGGCAGGGCATTGGAGCGCCGGCGTCCGCGCCGGCTGGTTCGCCGGCGTCTCGCCGGCCCCGGTGCCCGCGGGACGCGGGCGCAACAGCCGCCGCGGACGGCGGCGCTCCGCTAGGCCGGCCCGGCGCACACGTCGCGTAGCCACGTTTCGGCCGCGGAGTCATCGCGGGCCGAGGTCAGGAAGCGGAGCCATGCGCTCCGCTCGTGAAGGACCGCGGCGAGCTCCCACACACAAAAGGTCGGCTTGTGCTCGCCCTCGCGCGGGAAGAGCGCGAACCCATCCATCGACGCGTCTTTGTAGAACACCGTTTCCCACAGCTCGTTCTCGTTCAGCCAGGTGCAGACCATGAGGAAGTAGAAGTCGGAACCGCAGCGGTGCAGCACGACGAAGCCGCGGCCGCGCGCTTCGAACGGCGTGGTGTCGAGATACGTGCGGGCCAGCCGCGCAATCGCGGTCGGCACCGGCGCGTCCTCAGGATGAACGTCGTACCACTTCAGGGTCAGGTCCGGCGACACGATTGCGTCGCCGGGCGTGACCCGCTTCGGTTTATGAACGTAGGACGGATCGACTCCGATCATGGCCGTTCATCGTACTGCTCTCTAGAACAGCCACGCGTACCCCACCTTCACGAAAAACGTCCGATCGGCCTCGGTCAGCCCGACGCTGACCGGCGGCTTTCCCTGCTCGAGCTCGAACTCGCCGCCGAGGCGCGTTCCTGAATAGCCGGCGAAGAACACCGTCTGCGGGTTGACCTTGTACGAGAACAGCAGCTGCGGGAAGAGCCGCTTGAACTTCGCCGAAGGATCGCTGTGCTGGTAGAGAAGCGGATCACGGGTGATGTCGGTGTATTGAAGGATGGCCCGCGCGAACATGCGGATATTGAACTGATAGACCGCTCGCAGCTGTGTCACTTCCGCGCTGAACAGCTTGCCGCCGGGCACGTCGAGGTCTTCGTACGAGTGATCGAGATCGACCTTCGTGCGGACGCCGATGTTCCAGCGCACGCCGCCGCCGACGCGGAACCGCTCGCCGAGCTGCGTGTTCGCGAAATCGATCTGATCGGCGAACGTTCCGCTGAGGAAGACCAGCAGATCGCCGATCGGACGCGCTTCCACGTTCCAGTGCAGGAACTGCGTGTCGAAGTCCTTGTCGTTGAACCGCTGATTGCGGCCGCCCACGACGATCTGCGCGAAGGACTGCATCGGGCCCTGAATCGCCGCCCAGCCCTCCAGCTCGCGCTCGATCAGCTCGCCGCTCTGCTGAGTCATGTCGTCGTAATCGCCGCCCAGCCACCAGCGCGTGTACCAGTTCTTCCCCTTCTCGCCGTAACCGGAGTACTCGACGACCGCGTTGCCGTACCTGTAGCCGACCTGCGGAATGAATCCCGAGTCGGCGCGGAACTCCGAGCCGATGTTCTCGTACGTCGCGCCGTAGAACAGATGTTTGGAGTTGTGCCGGTACTGAACGCGCCCTCCGAGACCGCTCGTGCTCGCGGGCTGCTTCGGAAACAGGTCGAGGACCACCTGCGGGTACTGGCCGCTCGTCCCCAGCACCTGCGCGGTGATGGTGTCCTTTGCGCTGATGCGGAAGTTGCCGTCGATTCCGTACACGCGGTTGTTGTAATCGTCGCCGTCGCGCGTGGTCAGCATCGCGCCGATCGACGACGTCTCGCCGACGTTAAAACGGTACCGGAACGCGGACGACCGGTTGTTACCGGGAATGAAGATGACGTCCGACTCCTCGGGCCCCGGGATCATCAACTGGGTGATCTCATCCTCGGCCACGAACGCGCCGATGGTCGATCTGCCGAGGCGGCCGGTGGTCTTCAGACCGAACTTCGGATCGGCGACCGTGCGCGTGTAGACGGCCTGCAGCGGACCTTCGAAGAAGTCGTAGCCCTCGAGGAAGAACGGCCGCTTTTCATTGAAGAAGAGCGCGAAGGTCGTGTTGATGTCGAGCTGCACCGCATCGGCTTCGATCTGCGAGAAGTCGGGATTGATCGCCGCGTTCAAGGTCAGGTTCGGGGTAATGCCCCAGCGCGCGGTGAGGCCGGCGTCGACGTTGGTGCCGCCAGAGGTCAGAGCGCCGACCGGGAACTCTTCGCGCGCGCTCGTGTGCTGCGCGGTGATGGTCGGGTCGAGCTCGATGTCGCGGCCGGGAGTGATGCCGCGGAAGCCGGTGACGCGCGAGGACTGGCAGAGGTAACAGTTGCGGTTGCGGTCCTGCCCCTGGAGGCCGAGGCGGTGACGGGCGCTTCGGGGGTAGATGCGGACCATGTCTACGCCCCAGGTCTGCTCCGCGTCGGTGCGCGGGAAGCGGATCGACGTGAAGGGGATGGCCATCTCCACGATGTACCCCTCGGCGGTGATGCGCCCTGCCGAGTTCCAGATCGCGTCCCACGACGAATCCTCGTTGCGGTTCGTGTCGTCCTGGATCAGATCCATCTGCACGCCCAGCGGATTCACGAAGAACTCGAAGGCGCGGCGGTTGTCGTTGAAGGTATCGAGGACCACGCCGACGAAGTCGTCGCTGAAGGCGTTGTCGCGATCGGAGAGGTGGGCGCGGATGTCGGCCGGCTTCGGATCGAAGGCCTGGAAGGCGATGTAGAGGTTCTTCTGGTCGTAGGTCAGGTAGCCGACGGTGCGGGCCGGCGGGGCGATGTTGTCGCCGGGGCTCGTTTCGGCGTCGAACTCCATCGGCACCGCCGTTTTCCAGATTGCCTCGTCGAGAACTCCGTCGACTTTGATCGCTTCCGTGGTCGACTCGACGCGGTATTGCTTGGCTTTGATGGGGACCTTGGTTTCCTGGGCGAGAGCGGGGAACGAGACCACCAGGAGCGCGGCTGCCAACGTCGAAACCTTCACATGACCTCCCGAGATGCTATTTTCTTAGCAGTGTACGAAGCTCGACGTAGATAGTTTCTCGCCCTGCTGAAAAGTGTTTGACGGGGGTCTGGAAGGGAAGTTTGCTGACGTAGAGCAGACAGGAGTGTCTGCTCTACGTCCGACGGCAGATGGCGGCGGGGTGTGAGACCATCCGCCCCCTATGCCTTTTTCTTCATTCGGACTTCATCCAGATCTACTTCGCGGCGTCAAAGAGCTCGGGTTCACCCGGCCGACGCCGATTCAGAACGACGCCATTCCGCCGGCGCTGCAGGGCAAGGACCTGCTCGCGGCCGCCGCGACGGGCAGCGGCAAGACCGCGGCGTTTCTTCTTCCGATTCTCAACCGGCTCATGGGCAAGAAGCGGGGCACGACCCGCGCGCTCATCCTGACGCCGACCCGCGAGCTCGCCGCGCAGATCGACGAGCACCTCCGCGATCTCGCCGTGCACACGCCGATCTCCGGTGCCGCGATCTACGGCGGCGTGGGGATGGGACCGCAGGAGCATGCCTTCCGCAGCGGCGTGGACGTGCTCGTCGCGACACCGGGCCGTCTGCTCGATCACTTCACCCGGCCGTACGCGCGGCTCGATGGGCTGGAAGTGCTCGTGCTCGACGAGGCCGACCGCATGCTGGACATGGGCTTTCTGCCCGACATCCGGCGCGTCCTCAAGCAACTGCCCACCAAACGGCAGACGCTCTTCTTCTCCGCGACCATGCCCGGCCCGATCGTGCAGCTCTCGCAGGAGATGCTCAAGAGCCCGGTGATGATCTCGATCGAGCGCAAGGCCGCGCCGGCGGTCGGCATCACCCAGTCGGTCTTCCCCGTGCCGCAGGAGTTGAAGATGTCGCTCCTGGAGACGCTGATCCAGCGTGGCGAAATCCAGAACGCGATCGTCTTCACCCGCACGAAGCATCGCGCGAACCGGCTCTTCGAACAGCTGGAGAAGAAGCGGATCAAGGTCGCGCGCATTCACGGCAATCGCAGCCAGGTGCAACGCACGGAGGCGCTGGCCGGCTTCAAGGCTGGGAAGTATCAGATTCTCGTCGCCACCGACATCGCCGCGCGGGGCATCGACGTCGAGGCGCTGTCGCACGTGGTCAATTTCGACGTGCCGAATGTGCCCGAGGACTACATCCATCGGGTTGGACGAACGGCGCGTGCGGAGCTGACCGGCGATGCGATCACGTTCGTCGCGCAGGATGAGGAGCCGGATCTTCGGGCGATCGAGAAGGCCATCGGCAAACGCCTGCCGCGAGTGACCGTGCCCGACTTCGATTACGCGCGCCGGCCGACGGAGAAGCTGGAGATCCCGATTCAGGAGCGCATCGCCGCGATTCGCGCGCGCAAATCGGAAGAGCGTGCACGGGCGAAAGCGAAAGCGGAGCGACGCGCGAATGCGCCGCCGGCGGCGCCGGCGAGGAAGGCGGCACCGGCAGGCCCTCGGAGAGATGCGCGGCCGGGCGGTTCGCCGGCCCGGAGTCGGGGCAGACGGAGGCCGTAGGGATAAGTCGTTAGTCGTTAGTAGACCCCTTCATCTACTAACGACTAATCACTAACCACTAACGACTCCCCTGAGGGACTTTCCCCTTCGTTTACGCGATCCCTTGCATGACTAAACGTGTGGCTTCCGGTCTTCTGCTCCTGCTGTCTCTGTCCGTCTCCGCATTCGCCATCTCTCCCGCCGACGTCGCCACGGCCGACATCCGCAAGCTCGTCGACGTCAAATCGATCCGGGGAGCAAAGGGCTCGAAGCGCGTCGCCGTTCCCGGTTATCGGGTCATCTTCACCACCCGGACGAAGGTCGTCGCCAATGCCGAGGACTGGCTGGGTGGGGTGGGCGGCGGGAAGAGCTCCGGAGCGAAAGCCACGATGGAAGTCGTCCTCGGCAATGTCGACTTCGAGAACCTCCAGGCCATTGCCGACGCGGCCTACGCCGATTTCATCGATGAGCTGAAAGCGGGCGGAGTGGACGTCGTGCCCCTGGAGACCATCGTCGCGTCGCCCTCGTTTCAGAAGATGAAGATGACCGGCAGCACCGCGGCCAAGCCGTACACGAAGAAGTCCCGCGATGCGAAGACCAGCTACGTCGTGGCCTCGCCGTCCGCAATTCCGCTCTGGTTCACGAGCTTCGACGGCGACATCAGCGATCAGGGCATGGGTCAGACCAACATCCGCGCCCTGCTCTCGATGGCCAGGGAGCTCGACGCGCTGATGCTCTTCCCGATCATGCACATCGACTTCGCGACGGTCGGCGGCAGCGGCGGCAAGTTCGCCCGCCGCGCCTCGGTGACGGCGAAGGCGGCCATCTACGCCAATCCCGCCTACACCTTGTTCTACATCGCCAACGAGAAAGGCGGCGCGTTCGCGCGCATGACCGACGGCATCGGCGTGGAAGGTGATCCCGGCGAGTTCGTCACCGCCGATCAGGCTTCCAACGCGCCGTTCATCGAAGGGATGCAGAAGATCGGCATCGACTTCGGACCGGTGAAGAGCAAGAAGAACATGGTCCTGCAGACGAACCCCGAGAACTTCCAGAGTCTTGCTCTCGAGGCCCTGAGCGGCACGAACGAAGCGTTCCGGCGGGGACTGCAGGAAGCGATGAAGTAGCGCTCAGGCCGTGGCGCGGGTGGCGAGGCGCACGACGTCATCGACCAGGTGGAACGGGTCGATGGGCTTGGTCAGGTAGAGGTCGAAGCCGCTCTTCTCGCCGGGCCGGGCCGGAAACGCGGACAGGGCGATGATCTTCAGCTGCGGGCCGTACGCCCGGGCCCGCAGCGTACGGGTGAACGTGTAGCCGTCCATTTCCGGCATGGCGATGTCGGTGATGACGATGTCGGGCTGGCTGTGGTCGAGCGATTCGAACGCGGCCGCAGCCGACTCGACCGGCAGCACGTTCGCTCCCGCGGCGCGCAGGACGGTCGTGATCATCTTCCGCGACTCCGGCTCGTCGTCGACCAGCACGATCTGCACGCCGCGCAGCCGGTCGCGATGGAGGAAGGTCTCCCCCATCGGATTGCGGATCGCACCGGTATTCGTGCTGACCGCGCGAACGGGCAGCGTGACGTTGAACGTTGCGCCCTTGCCGCGGCCCTCGCTCTCCGCGCTGATCGTTCCCCCGTGTGCTTCGACGATGTAGCGCACGATCGACAATCCCAGTCCCAGGCCGCCGTGCACGCGCGTCTGCGGCACCTCGGCCTGGCGGAACGGCTCGAAGATGTGCGGGAGAAACGCCGGGTCGATCCCCTCGCCGTTGTCGGTGACGGTGATCTGGAGATGCGACGCGGTCCGCCGCGCGGACACCTGCACCAGCCCCTGCTTCGGCGTGAACTTCACCGCGTTGGCTACCAGATTCCAGATGACCTGCTGGATGCGGGTCGGGTCGACGACCATCATGCCCAGGGCCGTCTCCATCGAGGTCTTGATGGTGATCTGTTTCGCCTCGGCGCTGGCATTGACCGCGTCGATGGCATTCGTGATCAGGCGCGACACTTCGACGGTCTCCGGTGCGAGCCGCATCTTCCCGGACACGATGCGCGAGACGTCGAGGATGTCGTCGATGAGACGCGCCTGCAGCTGCGCGCCACCGGCGATCGAGGCGATGGCCTCGCGGAAAATCGGGTCCTCCGGCGACATCGAGGGAAGCATGCGCGCCCAGCCGAGGATGGCGGTCATGGGGGTGCGGAGCTCGTGGGAGAGCGTCATCAGGAACTCGTCCTTGGCGCGGTTCGCTTCCTGGGCCACGCGGTACGACGCTTCCGCGCGGCGCCGCTCTTCCTCGGCCTGGAGGCGCGCTTCGCGCTGTTCGAGCAGCGCCTGCCGCGTCTCCTCGGCCTCCTTGCGATCGGTGATGTCCCGGGTCACCTTCGCGAAGCCGCGCAACTCGCCGTGTGCGTCGTACACCGCGGTGATGACCACGTTCGCCCAGAAGCGGCTGCCGTCTTTGCGCACGCGCCAGCCTTCGTCCTCGACGCTCCCCTTCTCGCGGGCAATCTCCAGCTCGCGCGCGGGCTTACCCGCGGCATTGTCCTCTTCGCCGTAGAACGTCGAGAAGTGCCGCCCGATGATCTCCTCGGGCTCGTAGCCCTTGATCCTCTGCGCGCCCTTGTTCCAGGTGGCGACGTTGCCGTTCGGATCGAGCATGAAGATCGCGTAATCGCGCACCGATGAGACCAGCAGCTGAAAGATCTCGGTGTTGTGGCGGAGCGCCTCTTCGGCCGCGCGGCGCTCGGTCATGTCGCGGGTCACTTTTGCGAAGCCGCGCAACTGGCCGTGTGCGTCGTACACGGCGGTAATGAGCACGTTTGCCCAGAAGCGGGTGCCGTCTTTCCGGATGCGCCAGCCCTCGTCTTCGACGCTTCCCTTCTCGCGGGCGATCTCCAGCTTCTGCTCGGGCTTGCGCGCGGCCTTGTCTTCATCGCTGTAGAACGCGGAGAAGTGCCGTCCGATGATCTCTTCGGGCTTGTAGCCTTTGATCTTCTGTGCGCCGCTGTTCCAGGTGGCGACGTTGCCGTTCGGGTCGAGCATGAAGATCGCGTAATCGCGCACCGATGAGACGAGCAGCTGGAAGATCTCCGCGCTGTGGCGAAGGTCTTCTTCCGCCTCGCGGGGTCGGGTCATGTCGCGCGTGACTTTCGCGAACCCGTGAACGCCTCCGTCGCTGTCGCGCAGGACGGTGACGATCGTGTTCGCCCAGAACCGCGTGCCGTCCTTTCGCAGGCGCCAACCCTCGTCTTCGACGCGGCCTTCGCTGGCTGCGGTGGCGAGCTCGCGAGCCGGTTTGCCGGCCTCGAGATCGTCAGGGCTGAAGAAGACCGCGAAGTTGCGGCCGACGATCTCGGACTCTTCGTAGCCGAAGATCCGCGCGGCGCCGCGATTCCAGGAACGAATGGTCCCGTCAGGGCCGAGAAGGAAGATCCCGTAGTCCTGGACGGCATCCACGAGAAGCGCGAGCTCTTCGGAAACGACGCCCGCGCGTCCCTGGTCGGCGTTCGGCAATGTCATGAGTCGTTCGACTCCCATGCGAGGACCATGCTCAACAGGAAGTTGACGCGGTTCAACGCTTTAACCGTCAATCACCTACAACCGCTTTCCCGAAAAAATCACGCCCGGCTCGGTTCCTTCCCTCCTGCCTTGTGTACGCTACCGCACTGTCCGTCTCTCCCCATCCACAATCTGATTTCCGACCCCGCCGGAGGAGTTGCTGATGCCCCCGAGTCGCTCGTTTTCTCGTTTTCTTGGCCTGTCTATCGCCTGCGCCGTCCTGTTTCTCGCACCGGCCGCGCACGCAGCGCTCACCATCGAGCCTCTCACCTGGAACGTCGTCGGTCTGGACAGCAACACCCCTACCGACGGGCCAAACCGCTTTCCCGTCGGAGCACGCGTCTGCAGCAGCGTGAACACGACGAACGTCAGCGTGAGCTTCGTCTGGGACTCGGCGAACGCGTTCATCAACCTGCGCCCGGGATCGCTCAGCACGATCCTCATCCCGTCGATCAGCGCGGGCGACTGCGCCGACGCCTACTTCGAAGTGGAGGTCGATAAGAACGCGCTGGCCTTCGACACGGCCCGGCGCTACCACATCACCGCGACCGACTTCTCGGGAACGGTCTCCACTCCGACCCCGCGCGAGATCTACGTCGAGCATCTGATCTCCCAGAGCCGCAACTCCATCAGCGACGTGAAGTACGGCACCGACCCGATGAACCTGACTTCGGTCGCCCCCGGCGGCTCGATGTCGCTGGTCGTCGGCAACACGTACACCATCCAGCTCCTCGGCGGGACAGCCACGCAGGGCTACAACCAGTTCGAAGCGTTCATCAACTTCCCCAACACGATCTTTCAGGTCCTCGCGGTCGAGACGACGTACTCGGCGAACAATTCGCCCTACGTCACCGGACCAGCGCCCCTGATTCACGATCAGCTCTACGCCGACGCCTGTCTGTGGGAAAACGATCCGAACAGCCCGAACTACCGTTCCTGCGTCGGCGGCGACTTCAAGTCCGGCGGCAGCACGGTCATCACCACCTACACGATCAAGATCATCGGCGGCGGCGGAACGAGCGAAGCGCTGAACACGCTGCTCTACGACTTCTCCGGCAGCAGCTTCCATTACAACGCCGACTTCGCGACGGGCGCGCGCGTCGCGAACATCATCGACCCGGCGTCAGCCACCATCAGCAAGAGCTTCAGCCCGAATCCGACCGCGGTGAACGGCATCTCCGTCCTCACCTTCACCCTGACCAACCCGAACCCGGGAACGCTGGGCGGCTACAACTTCGTCGACAACCTTCCGGCGAACCTGCAGGTGGCCGCGACTCCGGGCGTGACGAGCAGCGGCTGCGGAACGCCGACCATCACCGCGAACGCCGGCGCGAGCTCGATCACCTTCGCGAACGGAACGCTGGCCGCCAACGCGACCTGCCTGGTGAACGTCAACGTCACGCCGACGGCGACGGGCACGTTCAACAACACGACGAACAACCTCTTCATCGGAACGATCGACACCGGCGACAATGCCGCGGCCTCGCTGACGGTCAACACCGATACGCCCGGCACCGGTTTGTGCGGCGTGACCCTCGCCAGCTGGACCGTGCCGAACGGCACCACCGCCAATCCGCCTGACCTCACCGGCGGCGTTCCGACGGTCAAGGCCGCGAACGTGGCCACGGCAACAGCGGCTGCCTTCATCCCGGCGGGAACGTCGATCGTTGCCACCAGCGGCCACATCGACACGACCTCCTGGCGCACCTGGGGCTACAAGAACGACGGGCAGTACATCGACTTCACGGTCAACACGTCGAACTACACGGCCGTGCAGATGAGCTTCTGGGTGGCGAACCCCAGCCCGGCCAACGGCCCGACTTCGCTCACGGTCCAGGTGAACAACGGCGGCGGATTCGGCGCGGCGGTGCTCACCGTTCCCAATCCCGCGATCGGGTTCACCCAGCACACCATCAATCTGACCGGGCTGACCAACACGACCGGCAACACGATCTTCCGCATTGCCGCGACGGGCGCCAACGCCGACACGAGCGGCGCCGCGCTGAATTTCGACGACATCACCTTCACCGGCTGCACGAGCGCCGTCGACCCGACGTTCTCCAAGTCGTTCTCGCCGGATCCGATCGCGGTGAACGGCACGTCGACCCTGACCTTCACGATCACCAATACGAATGCGGTGGCCCTGAACAACGCCAAGTTCATCGACACGCTGCCGGCCGGCGTGCAGGTCGCGGCCGTTCCCGCGGCGAGCACGACCTGCACCGGTTCACCCTCCTGGGCACCGACGGCAGGCTCGACGACCCTCAACTTCGGCCAGACCACCGGCGCGATCATCCCGGCCAGCGGCTCCTGCACGGTGTCTGTGAACGTGACTGCGACGACCGGCGGTCCCCACTCCAACGTGAGCGGCTTCCTGTCGACGACCGAGACCGGAACCGTGAACGGCTCCATCGCCAGCGACACGCTGACGGCGGTCCTGCCGCCGGCGATCGACAAGCTGTTCTCGCCGTCGCCGATCCTTCCGGGCGGCACGTCGACGCTGACGTTCACGCTCACCAATCCGAATCAGAACGACGCCCTCTCCGGCGTCGCCTTCACCGACACCTTCCCGGTCGCACCGGGCGCGATGACCGTCGCCTCCGTTCCGGGCGCGACGACCAGCGGCTGCGGCGCACCGACCTTCTCGCCTGCCGCGGGCGCGGGCTCGGTCAGCTTCTCCGGCGGCACCCTCGCCCCGGGCGGAACCTGCACGGTGACCGTCAACGTGACTGCCCCCGTCGTGGGCACGTACGCGAACACGAGCGGCAACGTCTCGCACGTGATCAACGCCCAGACCGTCAACGGCAACACCGCCAGCGACTCGCTCGACGTCGATCCGCCGAGCCCCTCGATCGCTCTGCTCAAACAGGTGAGCACGAGCCCTAGCGGACCGTGGACCTCGTTCATCGCGGTTCCCACCGGCGCGTCGGTTCATTTCCGCTTCACCGTGGAGAACACGGGCGATGTGCCGCTGACCAACATCAGCATCAGTGACGACACGCTCAACGTCGCAACCTGCAACGCGGCGTTCACGGGGCTGACCCTGCCCGTGGCCGTCCCCGCGAACGACAACCACATCGTGACCTGCGTGGCCGGTCCGGTGGTGGCCACCGCGGGATCGCACACGAACACGGCCACGGCGTCGGGCACCTTCAACGCCATCGCCTACCCGTCCGATCCGTCGTCGGCGATCTACGCGACGACCGGTCTGACCCTCGACAAGACTTCGGTCCAGACCTCCTTCACCGTCGCCGGCGACCCGCTGAACTACAACTACCTGGTCACAAACAGCGGCTTCGCGCCGCTGGTGGGGCCGGTCACCGTCTCCGACGACAAGGCCACCGTCACCTGCCCGGCGGT
Organism: uncultured Acidobacteriota bacterium; assembly: GCA_963822445.1. Taxonomy (GTDB): domain Bacteria; phylum Acidobacteriota; class Thermoanaerobaculia; order Gp7-AA8; family Gp7-AA8; genus QHVT01. The sequence continues at coordinate 619,083 of CAWGHO010000002.1, forward strand.
CACGACCGTGGGCGATCTGGACAACTTCCTCGACCCGGGCGAGTCCGTCACCTGCACGGCGACCTATTTCGTCACCGCGGGCGATGTCGCCGCCGGATTCGTGACCAACACCGCCACGGCCAGTGCCGACGGTGTCTCGTCGCCGCCCGACAGCGTGACGGTCATCTCCACCCTCGCCGCCGACGTCTCGGTGGTGAAGACGCTCGTTACCACCGGCCCGTACTACGCCGGCCAGTCGGTCACGTACACGCTGTTCGTCGAGAACAACGGTCCGTCGACCGCTACCAACGTCCAGGTCAACGACGGGCCGTCGAACCTGAGCATCACCAGCGTTTCCGGCGGCGGCTGCGTGGCCCTGCCCTGCACCATTCCCAGCATCGCCTCCGGCGGCGACGCGACCATCACCGTCACCGCGACCATCACCGCGGCCGGTGTGTTCGACAACACCACCACGGTCGACGCCGACCAGCCCGATCCGGTCCCGGCGAACAACACCGACAGCGTCGACAACGACGGCACCGCGGCCGCGTCGGCGGACGTGGAGATGGAGAAGATCCTCGACACCGCCGGCCCGTACTACGCCGGCCAGTCGATCACCTACTCCCTGTTCATCATCAATTTCGGACCGTCGACCGCCACGAACGTCGACGTCACGGACACGCCGTCGAACCTGACCATCACCGGCGTCTCCGGCGGCGGCTGCGTCGCGCTGCCGTGCACCATCCCCAGCATCCTCGCCACCGCGGACACGACCATCACCGTGACCGCGACCATCATCGCGGCAGGGGCGTTCGACAACACCGCCGACGCGTTCGCCGACGAGTTCGATCCGGTGCTCGCCAACAACACCGACAGCGCCGGCAACGGCAACAACGCGGCGCCGGCCGCCGACGTTTCGATGGACAAGGACCTGGTCACCGCCGGTCCGTACACCGTCGGCCAGACCGTCACCTACACCCTGACCGTCGCCAACGCCGGCCCGTCGACCGCGACGAACGTCCAGGTCACCGACACGCCGTCCAACCTCTCCATCACCGGCGTCTCCGGCAGCGGCTGCGCCGCGCTGCCGTGCACGATCCCCAGCATCCCCGCGAACACGGACACGGTCGTCACCGTCACCGCCACCATCACCGCCGACGGCGCCTTCGACAACGAGGCCACCGCGATCGCCGCCGAGCTCGATCCGAACCTCACCGACAACACCGACGACGACGGCAACAACGGCAGCACCGCCGTCTCGGCGGACGTGTCGATCCTGAAGACGCTGGTCACGGCCGGCCCGTACACGCCGGGCCAGAGCATCACCTACACGCTGTTCGTGGAGAACGGCGGACTGTCGACCGCGACGAACGTCCAGGTCACCGACACGCCGTCGAACCTCTCCATCACCGGCGTCTCCGGCGCCGGCTGCGCGGCCCTGCCGTGCACCATCCCCAGCATCGTCTCCGGCGGCGACGAGACCATCACCGTCACGGCGACCATCACCGCCGCCGGTGCGTTCGACAACGTGGCCACGGTCGACGCCGACGAGCCGGATCCCGATCCGGACGACAACGAGGACGACGAAGACAACGGCGGCAACGCCGTCGCGGCCAACGTCGGGATCGAGAAGATCATCACCACGGCCGGCCCGTACTACATCGGCCAGTCCATCACCTTCACCCTGGACGTGAACAACGCCGGCCCGTCGACCGCGACCAGCGTTCAGGTCGCCGACACGCCGTCGAACATGACCATCACCGGCGTCTCCGGCAGCGGCTGCGCGGCCCTGCCGTGCACCATCCCGTCGATCCTCGCCGGCACCGAGACCACCATCACCGTCACCGCGACCCTGACCGCGGTCGGGCCGTTCGGCAATACCGCCACGGCCAACGGGGCCGAGCCCGATCCCGACTCGAGCGACAACACCGATACGGCAGGCGACGAATCGCTCCCATCCGCCGATGTCTCCATGGATAAGGACCTGGTCACCCAGGGTCCGTACACGATCGGCCAGAGCATCACCTACACGTTGACCGTCGCCAACGCCGGGCCGTCGACCGCGACGAACGTTCAGGTCACCGATACGCCCACGAACCTGACCATCACGAACGTCTCCGGCAGCGGCTGCGCGGCTTTGCCCTGCACCATCCCGAGCATCCCCGCGAACACGGACACGGTCATCACCGTCACCGCCACGATCGACGCCGCGGCACCGTTCGACAACACCGCCTCCGCGAACGGTGCCGAGCACGACCCCGACCCGGATGACAACACCGATGATGACGGCAACAACGGCATCGTCGGCGCGTCCGCGAACGTCTCGATCGAGAAGATCATCACCACCGCCGGTCCGTACTACATCGGCCAGTCGGTCACGTTCACGCTCGAAGTCGGGAACCTCGGTCCGTCGGTCGCTACCAGCGTCCAGGTCGCCGATATGCCGTCGAACATGACCATCACCGGCGTCTCCGGCAGCGGCTGCGCGGCACTGCCGTGCACCATCCCGTCGATCCCGGTCGGTACCGACACCACCATCACCGTCACCGCGACCTTGACCGCAGTCGGCTCCTTCGGCAACACGGCCACCGCCAACGGCGCCGAGCCCGATCCCGATCCGGACGACAACACCGACACCGCCGGTGGCGAGTCACTCCCATCGGCCGATGTCTCCATGGACAAGGACCTGGTCACCCCGGGTCCGTACACGATCGGCCAGAGCATCACCTACACCCTGACCGTCGCCAACGCCGGCCCGTCCACCGCGACCGCGGTTCAGGTCACCGACACGCCGACGAATCTGACCATCACCAACGTCTCCGGCAGCGGCTGCGCGGCTCTCCCGTGCACCATCCCCAGCATCCTGTCGACTGCGGACACGGTCATCACCGTCACCGCCACGATCGACGCCGCGGCACCGTTCGACAACACCGCCTCCGCGAACGGTGCCGAGCACGACCCCGACCCGGATGACAACACCGATGACGACGGCAACAACGGCATCGTCGGCGCGTCGGCCAACGTCGGGATCGAGAAGATCATCACCACGGCCGGCCCGTACTACATCGGCCAGTCCATCACCTTCACCCTGGACGTGAACAACGCCGGCCCGTCGACCGCGACCAGCGTTCAGGTCGCCGACACGCCGTCGAACATGACCATCACCGGCGTCTCCGGCAGCGGCTGCGCCGCGCTGCCGTGCACCATCCCGTCGATCCTCGTCGGCACCGAGACCACCATCACCGTCACCGCGACCTTGACCGCTGTCGGCTCCTTCGGCAACACGGCCACCGCCAACGGCGCCGATCCCGATCCCGATCCGGACGACAACACCGACACCGCCGGTGGCGAGTCATTACCATCCGCCGACGTCTCCATGGATAAGGACCTCGTCACCGCGGGTCCGTTCAGCATCGGCCAGAGCATCACCTACACCCTGACCGTCGCCAACGCCGGTCCGTCCACCGCGACGGCCGTCGAGGTCACCGACACGCCGACGAATCTGACCATCACAAACGTCTCCGGCAGCGGCTGCGCGGCTTTGCCCTGCACCATCCCGAGCATCCCCGCGAACACGGACACCGTCATCACCGTCACCGCCACGATCGACGCCGCGGCGCCGTTCGACAACACCGCCTCCGCGAACGGTGCCGAGCACGACCCCGACCCGGATGACAACACCGATGACGACGGCAACAACGGCATCGTCGGCGCGTCCGCGAACGTCTCGATCGAGAAGATCATCACCACCGCCGGTCCGTACTACATCGGCCAGTCGGTCACGTTCACGCTCGAAGTCGGGAACCTCGGCCCGTCGGTCGCCACCAGCGTCCAGGTCGCCGACACGCCGTCGAACATGACCATCACCGGCGTCTCCGGCAGCGGCTGCGCGGCACTGCCGTGCACCATCCCGTCGATCCCGGTCGGTACCGACACCACGATCACCGTCACGGCGACCCTGACCGCTGTCGGCTCCTTCGGCAACACGGCCACCGCCAACGGCGCCGAGCCCGATCCCGATCCGGACGACAACACCGACACCGCCGGTGGCGAGTCACTCCCATCGGCCGACGTCTCCATGGATAAGGACCTCGTCACCCCAGGTCCGTACACGATCGGCCAGAGCATCACCTACACTCTGACCGTCGCCAATGCCGGCCCTTCCACCGCCACCGCGGTTCAGGTCACCGACACGCCGACCAACCTCACCATCATCAGCGTCTCCGGCAGCGGCTGCGCGGCTCTGCCTTGCACGATTCCGAGCATCAACGTCAGTGCGGACACGACCATCACCATCACCGCAACGATCAACGCCGCGGGAGCGTTCGACAACTCGGCCACGGCCACCGGTGCCGAGCACGACCCGAACCTCACCGACGACACCGATGACGACGGCAACAACGGCATCGTCGGCGATTCCGCGGACGTCTCCATCGTGAAGACGCTGACCACCGGAGGCCCGTTCAGCGTCGGCCAGTCGGTCAGCTACACGCTGCTCGTCGCCAACGCCGGTCCGTCGACCGCGACCTCCGTCCAGGTCACCGACACGCCCACGAATCTGGCCATCACCAGCGTGAGCGGCAGCGGCTGCGCGGCCCTGCCGTGCACGATCCCCAGCATCAACAGCGAAGCAAACACGCTGATCAATGTCACGGCGACGATCCTCGCCGCCGGTGCGTTCGACAACAGCGCCACCGCGACGTCACCGTTGCCCGATCCCGATCCGGTCGACAACACCGATGACGACGACAACGGCGGCAGCACGACGGCGGCGGTCGATATCGCGGTCGTCAAGACCAGCTCGGCGCCGAACATCTTCATCGGCCAGTCGTTCTCTTTCACCATCGTCGTGACGAACAACGGTCCCGACACGGCGACCAACGTGACCCTGTCCGATCCGCTGCCGGCGAACTTTGCCCTCGACGCGACGGCAACGACCCAAGGCAGCTGCGCCGGCACGACCACGGTGAATTGTTCGCTCGGCACGATGCTCAACGGCTCGTCGGTCACGATCACCCTCACCGGCCACCCCACTGCCCCCGGCGCGATGCCGAACACGGCGACGGTGGTGAGCAATGAGTCCGAAGCGGTGACGGCGAACAACTCGTCGAGCTCGACGCCGATGGCTTCTCATGGACCGGAGCACATTCCGACGGCATCCGAGTGGGGCTTGATCCTCCTTGCCCTCTTCCTCGGCGCAGCCGGCGTGCTCGCGGTACGCACGACCACCTGACGTGTGGTGTGGGCCTCTGGCCTACCTTTCTTTCGAGAGGTAGGCCTGGAGGCCCACACTACACCGCCGCCTTCTAGTTCACCTGAACCGTCACCGTCGCGGCGCTGGCCGCGCCGTTTCCGTCGGTGATCGTGTAGCTGAACGTATCCGTGCCGGTGAAGCCTTTGCGCGCGCGGTAACGGATCGCGCCGTTGGAGCCGAGGCTCACGCTTCCGTGCGTCGGGCGGCCCACTGACTGCACCGACAGCGCGTCGCCGTCGACGTCGGTGTCGTTGCCGAGGACGGAGATGGTGCGCTCGCCGTTCTTCGGACAACTCGCCGAATCGTTTTTCGCGACCGGTGCGTCATTCACAGCGGCGATGGAGACAGTCACCGTCGCGGTCGACGTCGCGCCGTGCGCATCGCTGACCGTGTACGAGAACGTGTCCGCACCGTTGTAGTTGGCGTTGGGAACGTAGGAGATCGTGCCATCGGCGTTCGCCGTGGCCGCGCCGTGACTGGCGCTGCCGGCGGAGATGACGCTCAGCGCGTCGCCATTGGGATCGCTGTCGTTGCCGAGGACGTTGATGGTGGTCGCCTGATCCTCCATCGTCGCGGCGTTGTCGTTCGCGGCCACCGGCGCACCGTTGACCTTGACCGTCACCCTGGCGGTGTCCGATCCGCCGAAGCCGTCGCTGATCGAGTAGTAGAAGGTGTCGCTGCCTGTGAATCCGGCGTTCGGCGTGTACGTGACCGACGAGCCGTTGTGGCTGGCCGTGCCGTTCGCTGGATCGGTAACCGAGGTCACGAAGATCGCGTCGTCATCGGGATCGCTGTCGTTGGCCAGCACGGCGATCGTCGCCGAGGTTCCGGCTGCGGTCACCGCGTTGTCATCGGCCGCATCGGGCATCCGGTTCTGCGACGGGCCGCACAGGGTGATGCCGGTATCGCGGAAGCGGACGTCATCGACCCACCATCCGAGATCGCCGAGGTTCGCGTCGGTGCGCAGGCGCCAGCGGACTTTGATGGTCTTGCCGGCCAGCGCGCCGAGATTCACTTCGACTTCATCCATTGAGGGGAACGACGCAGACTGTCCCGTCCAGGCCTGGCGGCCGCCGTAAACCGACGCCTCGCCGGAGTACGCGCCTTTCACGAACACGCCGCCGGCGTCCTTGACGTCCTTCCAGGTCACGCCGTTGTCGGTGGTCACTTCGAGCACTCCGCCGTCGAACGTCACTTCCGTCCGATAGCGATGCCAGAAGTTGAGCTTCGTCGCCGCGGTCACGAGCACCGCCGGCGAGATCAGGCGATCGTCCTTGTTCGAGGAGATGTCGGTGGCGTCGCTGAACCAGGCGTTCATGAAGCTGCTGGTCAGCGGATCGATGACCGGCATCCAGGTGAGCGGGGAGACGCCGAGCTTCTCGACGCCGAGGTTTGCATTGGAGAACGTCCATCCCGGCTCCGGCGCGGGCTCGAGATCATCGCTGAACGAGCCGAGGCAGGTACGGACGATGGTGACCGTGGCTTTGTTCGTTCCGCCGCGGCCGTCGCTGACGGTGTAGGTGAACGAATCCTGCGACGCGAAGCCGCCGCCCGGCGTGTAGGTCACGTGCGTGCCGTTGTTCGCGACGCGTCCGAACGTTCCCTGGGTCACGGCGCTGACGGTCAGCGTGTCGCCGTCAGCATCACTGTCATTTGCCAATACTTCGATGACGGCTGGTGTCGACGAAGAGGCATAGCCGACGTCGGCGACCGCGCTCGGCGCATCCTGCACGCCGGCCACGTTCACGTTCACAACCGCCGAGGCGGTTCCGCCGCGGCCGTCGCTGATGACGTACGAGAAGGACATCGCGCCGCTGGTGTTCGGCTTCGGCGTGAAGCGCACGGTGCCGTTCGCGTTGATGGTCGCGCTGCTGCCGTTGCTGGCGGTGACGGCGCGGACGGTGAGCGTGTCGCCGTCCGGATCGGAGTCATTGGCGATGACGTTCACGTCGATGGCGATGTCTTCGGTCGTCGACGCGGAATCATTCACCGCGCGCGGCGCCGCGTTCGGACCGAAGTTTTCCTGATTGACGACGTACGGGCATGAGCCGAGGGCGACGTCGGAGGTGAGACTGGAGACCGTTGAGAAGTCGCGGCGGCCGTAAAGCTCGAAGCCTTCCAGCTTCTCGCCGGGGACGAGCGCGGGTGCGCCGGGGATGTTGGCGAGGACGATCGTGACTTCGTCGTTGTTGACGTCGTAGCCGCCCGGAAGGGACGGGACCAGAACGGTGGTGCCGAGACGCAGCGAGCGGGCGCTCGTACCGTCGATGTTCCGATCGGCACGGATCTGATAGCGCTTGCCGGCGTAATCGAAGTACCAGCGGTAGCTGTGGGTGATCGCGGGAGGCGCGATCATGTCCTTGAGGTCCTTCACCTTGATGTGGAAGACCACCGCGTTCGCCGCGGCATCCCAGCGGATGTAGCCCTGGGTGATGTCGAGATTGTCGTCGCTGCCGACGCCCGGGTCGGGCTCGGCGATGAGCACGCCGGTCGAGATGCGCGTGGCGTCACCGGCCTTGTCGACGACCTGCGGCAGCGTCGGGCCGCACGGCGGAACGGTGTCGTCCGGGGCGTAGCGGGTGAGCGTCGAAGCGGTCGGTTCTCGATCGAGCAGCCAGATCTCGAGACCGTCGCCGTCGGGATGGCCCTTCGCTTCGAGATTGAACATGTCGGCGATGGGACCTTCAGGATTCAGCGGGACTTCCGTGTAACGCGTGCGCAGCACATCCCACGAGTAAGGCTCGGTTCCGTGGAAGCAAGGCGTGAGAGTCGGATTGCGATCGAGCTCGGTGAGCTCCCACTTGCCGACGAAGCCGCCGGTGTTGTGCATCAGCGAGCCGTCCCAGTCGGTGTTGCGGCAATCGACGGTGACCGGGCCTTCGACGGTGTAAAGGTCGGGCGAGTTGAAGGCGTAATGCATCAACTCATGCGCGGCGACGGCGCCGAAGTGCAGTTCGTCTTCCCAGGGAACGACGAGCTGGCCGATGCGGCCGACGTAGAAGCCGATGCAGGGGTTGTCGATCTGCCAGCCGCTCCAGGTGTGGCTGTCGAACGAGACCGTCGACTGCACGATGACGTCGGCGACGGTCGTGTTCTGGCCGTCGCAGGCCACGCCGCCCTGCGGGTCGCCGAAGGGCTGATTCACGGCGTAATCGAGATTCGTGTCGGTGACGACGACTTTGCCCATCCGGGCGAAGCCGTCCAGCGCGTCGTACAGGCGCTCGGCGAAGATGTTCATGCCGTTGGCGAGATCCTGCAGCGCGAGATCGTGCGGAATGTCGGGCGGCAGGCTGTTCAGATCGAGCTGCACGAGCATGTTGATCGTGTAGACCTCGCCGTTCCAGCTCGTGTACGCGTTCACGGCGTCGAACGACTTGATCGTGGAGAGCTCGCCGCTGAGGGTGTCCTCGACCCTCCAGTAGTAGGTCTTGCCGCGGGTGAGGTCCGAGGCCACGGCGAGCTGGGACGTGTCGGCCACGCCCGGAACCGCGCTGACGCTGCGGTCGAGAGCGGTCGGGCTTTCGCCGTAGTGCACCACCCCCATGACCGGCTGGGATGCCTTCCAGACGAAGACGCCGCGGAAGCCGGTCTTCGTGGCGAAGCCGTCAGTTTCCAGAAACAGCGACTGTGCGAAAGCCAGGGGCGCGATCAGGAAAACCAGGGAAAAAACTGCAAAACGTAGAGGCCTGCCGGACGACAACTGAAACATCGATTCCTCCGTATCTCTCTCTGCGATTCCCTTGTGGATGGTAGTACTACGACCAGGATCGTACCAGAAAGCAGAGAACGGGCCAACTGCCGGAAACCCTTGTAGACTCACGCGATGGCCGACCACTACTACTCCCCCGACCACCTCGGCGCCTTCGCGGACATCGCCGAAGGGGCGCCCGAACTGGCGAAAAAGTTCTTTGACTACTACGGCGCCGTGTTCGCCGCCGGCGCCCTCACCGAACGGGAGAAAGCGCTGATCGCCCTGGCCGTCGCCCACACCGTCCAGTGCCCGTACTGCATCGACGCCTACACCACGACCAGCTTGGAGAAAGGGGCCGACCTCGAGCAGATGACCGAGGCGGTTCATGTAGCCTGCGCGATCCGGGGCGGGTCTTCCCTCGTACATGGGATGCAGATGAAAGGTCACGCGAAGAAGGCGGGGATGTGACTGCGGTTCCGATCCAGTCCTTGCGCTCGCGCGAGGCGCCGCTGGCCAGCGCCGACGAGCAGCTGCGCCGTCTCGAATCGGTCGCGATCGACGGGGAATTCGAAGCCGCCATCGCCGGCGCGGGCTTCGACGGCCTCCGCCCCGCCGCCCTGGAGATCTTCCAGATCAACCTCGGCAAGTTGTGCAACATGACCTGCCGCCACTGTCACGTCGACGCGGGACCGGACCGGTTCGACGCGATGATGAGCCGCGACACCGTGGAGGCATGCCTCCGCGCGCTCGATCAGACCACCGCGCATACGGTGGACCTGACCGGCGGCGCACCGGAGCTTCATCCAGAGTTCAAGTACCTGGTCGATGCTGCCGTCACCCGCGGCAAGCACGTCATCGATCGCTGCAATCTGTCCGTGCTCCTGCTTCAGCGCAATCGCGGACTTGCCGAGTGGCTGGGCGATCGCGGCGTGGAGATCGTCGCGTCACTCCCCCACTATCGCCGCCGCAACACCGACGCCCAGCGCGGCGACGGTGCATTCGAGAAATCGATCGAGGCCTTGCGACTGCTCAACGCGGCCGGATACGGGCAGGGCGATCCGCGTCGCGTGCTGACGCTGATGAGCAATCCCGCGGGAGCGTTTCTCGCGGCGAGCCAGCACTCGATGGAATCGGAGTGGAAAGCGTCGCTCGAGCGCGACTTCGGCGTTCACTTCGATCGCCTGTTCGCGCTGAACAACATGCCCATCTCCCGCTTCCTGGAGTGGCTGGTCGAGACGGACAACCTCGATCAGTACATGGCCCGCCTGACGAAGAGCTTCAACGGCGCCACCGTCGCCGGCCTGATGTGCCGCAACACGATCTCCATCTCCTGGGACGGCCGCCTCTTCGATTGCGACTTCAACCAGATGCTCGACCTCGACGCGCTGCCGAACGACCAGGCCATGCGCGTCGAGGATTTCGATTTCACTGCCTGGCAGAGCCGCCGCGTGGTGACGAGGCGGCATTGCTTCGGATGTACCGCGGGCGCCGGTAGCTCGTGCGGTGGCGCGACGGCCTAGCGTCCGTCAGTCCACCCTCTTCCCCGGCAGCTCCATCCCGTTCTGGTGCAGCACAAGTCCGCTTCCGTCGGCGGCGAACACGATCGTCGCCTCGACAACTTTGTAGAAGAACTCCCGCTCGCTCTTCGCGAAGACTTCGAACTTCGGTTGTGCGGTCGCCTGAACGAAGAGGCGGTCCCCTTCGCGCGTCACCGTCAGCACGAACTCGGGCGCGAGCTGGTAGCGACCCGTGTAGCGATCGAGCAGCTTCGGATCGATCGCGACTTCCGTTGGTTCCTTGCGCGGCGGCGGTGGATCGGCGATCCGAGCAGCGCGCATGTCCCGTCCGTTCTGGTGCAGAACCAGACTCGATCCATCCTCGGCGAACGTGATCTGCGCGTCGACGACCTTGTAGAAAAACTCGCGCGCCGACTCGGGGTAGATCTCGACCTTCCCCTGACCGGTCACCTGCGCAAACAACTGCTCGCCGGTGCGGGTGACGATGATGTTGACGCCCGGCGCCAGCTCGTACACGCCCGCGTACTTGTCGAGCAGCGCCGCATCGACCTTCACTTCCTTCGGCGCCGGCTTCATGAGCGGTGATGCGGGATCGAGCAGGTGCCGGCCAATGTCGTTGACACCCGCATTCGTGGACGTATTCGACAGCACGACCACGCCGGTGCGGTTTTTCGGATCGAAGGCCATGTACGAGCGATATCCGCCGGTTCCGCCGTTGTGCCAGACGATGTCGCGACCACCGGCCGTGGCGATGTGCCAGCCGAGGGCGATCTCGAGATCGGGATTGCCGGTCGGCCGCCGGGCCGCGAGCATCGCCGCGAACGCTTTCGCGAGCGGCGATTTCGTGTAGCCGAGCGCGGCGCTGGTGAACTTCAGCATGTCGTTGACCGTCGAGCGCAACGCGCCAGCACCGGCAAGAGTCGGTACGTCCCAGTTCGCGACCGGCTTCAGATTCTCGTCATGTCCCGCGACCAGCCGCGCTTGCAGCTCCTTCGACAAGGTGATGGCGGTGCTCTTCATCCCGAGCGGCTCGAGAATCCGCTTTCGCACGAGCGTCTCGTAATCCGTGCCCGCGCGGCGCGCCAGGGCGTGGCCGAGGAGGCCGGCGCCGAGATTCGAGTACTCGTACTTCTCGCCGGGCTCGCGCGCGGGCTTCACGGTCGACAGGAACTCGTGAAGCTGCGCCACGGTGTAGTCCGCGTACGGATTTGCAGGGTCGCGCGGGAGCAGGTTTCCCGGCAGCCGCGGCAGTCCGGAAGTATGCGTGGCCAGATGAGCGAGCGTGATCGCCTTCGGCAGCTTCACGCTTTCGGGCAGGTACTTCGCCACCGGATCGGTCAGCGCGACCGCTCCCCGCTCGACCATGTCCGCGAGCAGCAAGGCGGTGAAGACTTTCGTGATCGAGCCGATCTCGAAGAGCGTGTCGCCGTCGACCGCCGGCGCGCCGTACGAAACGACGCGGCTGCCGCTCGGCTCGACGACGCCCACGACGAGGCCCGTGCTCTGGCGCTGCGCATCGACGCGATCGACGAGGATCTTCCGGATCTCGGCGTTGCTCAGAACCTGCGCGAACGAAACCCGCGAGCAAACAGCTAAGACAAGAATCAATCCGAGACGTTTCATGACGGCTCCTTCTGCATCCGATCGAGCTCGTCGATCTGCTGCTGGTACTTACGCGCCATCCAGAGATTCAGCGGAATCGCGGCGACACCGAGAATCAGAAAAGCGATTGTCTCGTAGCGGATCATCCGCGCCACCTCAGGATGCGCCTGCGCGAATCCGAGGAAGAAGAGCAGGCCGCTGGGGATGAACAGCAGGAGCCGCGACCAGAACGTGCGGCCGCGATGAAAGTCCCGCTGCCGCGCCAGCTCGGTTCGCAGGTAATCGACCGATTGCGTCTCGCCCATCGCGCTCGCCGGCGGCTTTTTCATCGCGTTCTGCTGGATCTGCCGGGCCATGTAGGCGAGCGCACCGATGGTCAGCACCGCGCCGAGGCGCTGGAGAAGATTGTTCGAGACGATTGCCCACAAACTGAGAAACGCGATCATCGAGGCGCAGACGACGTAGCCGCCGCGCGTCCTCATTTGAAGTTTCTTTTCCATCTGTTCCGTCCTTCGCCGGATCTCCTCCGGCCTCATCTGAAATCCTTCGGCGCGCTGGCTCTGCCAGAGGTCAAGCACGTCCATCGCGTCCTCCCTGTCTGAATCGGGTTGCGAGAATCTTCTTGATGCGATGAATCTTCGTGGCCGCGTTGCCGGGCGAGATTCCGGTGATCTCGCCGATTGCCGCCGCGTCCATTCCTTCGAGATAGAGCAGGATGACTTCGCGCTCGAGCGGCGCCAGTTGCTGGATCAGCCCATACAGCTGCTCGAGAGTCTTCTGCCGATCGACATCCGCCTCGGTATCGCTGCTTCCGGGCAGACTCTCGATCTCGTCGAGACTGACATGCGGCCGCATGCCCGCCCGCCGGTGCCTGACCACATGCGAGGCCGCAACGTTGTGCGCGACGCGATAGACCCAGGTCCGCAGCGAGCAGCGCCCGTCAAATCCTTCGAAGCTTCGCCACAAAGCGAGGTGGATCTCCTGCAGAAGATCCTGCCGCTTCGCGGGGTCGGCTTCGTACGACCGGGCCAGCCGTTCGAGCGGTGCGCCGAGCTCGGCGGCGGCCCGGGCGTAGAGGTCGTCACGAGGCATCACGGAGATAGTCGTTCAGCGGCGCGGTTTCTTACACAGCCTCATCCGTGCATTCGTCTTGCAGCACGCCGCCGCGGTGACCATCACTTGCGCTGATTGCGGGGAGATGCAGACCGTGCCGGAGCTTCCTCCCGGAGGAACTGCGGAATGCCATCGCTGTGACCGCCTCCTCGGACGCCGCCGCTTCGCCAGCATCGATGTCAGCCTGGCCTGCGCGGTAGCGATGTTCCTCCTCATCCCGCCGGGCGCGTTCATGCCGCTGATGGACTCGACCATCAAGAACCTCGTTTTCGAAGAGAGCAAGCTCGTGTCGAGCGTCGGCGTGATCTATCAGGAAGTCTGGTTCCCGTTCGCCTTCGGCTTCCTCTTCTTCGCGTTCCTCTTCCCGGCGTTCCGCGCGCTCTTTCAGATCCTCGTCCTCGGCTCGATCAAGTGGGGCTGGAGGATCTGGCAGCGCGGGCGGATCTTCCGCTGGAGCGAAGAGCTGCGGGCCTGGAGCATGACCGACGTCGTGGTCATCGCCGGCGTGATCGCGTACTACCGCGCGGCCGTTCCCGCCGACGTAGAGATCCGCGTCGGCGCGTGGTGCTATCTCGGGGTCGCGATCCTTGCGTACGTCGGCGACCGCGCCCTCGACCGGCGTGCGATCTGGAACGCGATCCTTCCTGACCTGCGCACGTATCCCGGTCGCCATGTCGCTTCGTGCGACGTCTGCGAGATCGCGGTGGCCGAGCGGCGCTCGGGCGATCCCTGCCCGCGCTGCGGCAGCAGGCTCGATCGCAACATCCTGCCGCGCTTCGCACCGGCGCTCGGCGCCGTCGCCGCCGCAATCCCGCTGTGCCTTCCCGCGTACGCCGCGTCGGTCATGATCAACGACCAGCTCACCGGCGTTCTCGAGCACACCGTCATCGGCACCGTGCAACTCCTCGCCGACCAGGGCTACTGGCAGTTCGGCGTGGTCGTGCTGGTCGCGGGCATCGCCATTCCGACGGTCGTCCTTCTCTGTCTGATCTGGCTCCTGGCGCGGGTCCGCTTTCCGAACAAGAAAGGGCTGGTCATCCGCACGCGCGTGTATCGAACCATCAAGCGGCTCGTGCGCTGGCCGATGGTCATCCCCTTCATCGCCGCCATCGCCGCGCCGATCATCGACTTCCGCGGCATCGACGACATCGTGGCGGGCCCGGGCGCCACTCCGCTGTTCATGCTCATCGCACTGCTGATCCTGGCCGTGCGGATGTTCGAGCCGAGGCTGATGTGGAAGACGGCAGGGGAAGCTCCATGAGCGAATACGACGACATCGAAGATCGCAGGCACGAAGAGCATCCCGAGGCGAAGGTTCACGTCGCGAAGTGGAATCCGCTGGTCTGGGTCATCCCCGTGCTGGCGATTTTTTTCGTCGGCTATCTGATCGTCCGCTACGGCTTCTTCGGCGGCGGCGACGTCACCGTGAAGTTCGCCGAAGCCCGCGGCCTCGATCGATACAGCCCGGTGCGATTCCGCGGCGCGAAAGTCGGCACGGTCCAGAAGATCACCGTCGACGAAGAGCTCTCCGCGGTGATCGTGCGCATCTCCATGGATGCCACGATGAATCACGCGCTGAAGAAAGGCACGCGATTCTGGATCGTGGAGCCGGGCATCGACGGCGGCGGCCTCGGTGGCCTGTTGTCCGGAACCTACGTCGGCATCGCGCCTGGTGAAGGCGAAGAAACGCGCGAGTTCATGGGGCAGGAGTACCCGCCCGTCCTCGGCGCGCCGGAGGCTGGCAAGACGTTCATTCTCGAAGGGGAAGGCGCCGGCTCGATCGCCATCGGCTCGCCCGTGCAATTCAACGGCATCCGCGTCGGCCGCATCCTCGGCGCCGAATACGATCCGAAGCGCGGCGTGACTTCCGTTCACGCGTTCGTCGTGCAGCGCTTCGCTCATCACGTGCGGCAGAGCACGCGCTGGTGGCGCGGCGGCGGACTCGATATCTCGCTGACGGGCGGCGGCGTTTCGATGGGAGCGGGCGGACTTACGTCGCTGCTCAATTCGCCGATCTCGTTCTACACACCCGAGGTGCTGGCCGGGCCGGAGGTTGCCGAGCGAACTCGCTTCGACCTGCACGGATCGCAGGCAGCCGCGATCGCGGCCGCGGATGGGCCGCACGTCGTCTATCTCACCTACTTCCCCGGACCGATTCGCGGTCTGACGCCGGGCACGCCGGTGCAGATGAAAGGCGTACAGGTCGGCCGCGTACGCGAAGTGCGCCTGCGGTACATCCCGCAGCGCGCCGTGCTGGAAACGCCTGTGACGCTGGAGGTCGATCCGCGGAAGCTGGAGTTCCCCATCACCGCGAGCACCACCCGCGAAGACGTGCGGCGGATGATGGACGACGCGCTGGCGGCGCTCGTGCGCAAAGGAATGCGCGCGACGCTGGCGACGAGTCTTGTGCTTCCGGGCGCGAGCGCGGTGTCGCTCGAGACCGTGGCCGCGCCGAACACGGGCCGGCTCGTCGTCGAGAACAATCCGCCGATCATTCCGGCTGCCGCGGGCGACAACGGATTGAACAACGCCATGACCGCGATCACGGACGTCGCCAACACCATCCGCAGCCTGCCCCTGCGCGAGATCGCCTCGAACATCCGCAGCACGACCTCCCGGCTCGACGCGCTGGTTGGTGACCCCGCGCTCAAGGAGAGTCTGCAGCGCCTGAATTCGTCGATGGCGGAGATCGAGAAAGTCGCCGCGACTGCCGGACGCAATGTCGGACCGCTGACCGAAAGCATGCGCAATGCGGCGGCAGCGGCCGAAGCGGCGGCGAAGAGAGCGGAGCAGTTGATGGGGACTTCGCAGAAACAGAACTACGACGTCGCCGAGTTGATCCGCGAGCTCACGCGCGCCGCGGAAGCCGTGCGCGCGCTGGCGTCGTATCTCACCGAGAATCCGGACTCGCTGATCAAGGGGAGGCGCGAATGAACCGCCGCGCGTTGATACTCGTTCTGCTCATTGCCGGCTGCGGGTTTCTCAAGCGCCCGCCGAATCAGTTCTATTCGCTGGACACGGTTGCGCCGGCCGCGCCGCTGGCGACCATCGGCGGCGTTCCCGTCGGCATCGACGGCATCGAGCTCCCCCCCGGTTTCGATCGCCGCGGCATCGTCGTGCGCGGCGCCGATCACAAGTTCGAAGTGCGCGGAACGCATCAGTGGGCGTCGTCGCTCGAAGAGATGGTCATTCACACGCTGGCGTTCGATCTCGCCGCGAGATTGCCCGACGGGATGGTCGTGCTGCCCGGCCAGGCCAAGCCCGCGGCCATGCGCTCGCTGTACGTGACGTTCGAGGATCTCGCGCCCGGTCCTGACGGCGTCTTCGTGCTCGACGCGCGCTGGACGCTCACCGGGACGGGCGTGCCGGAGATGGTCGGCCACGAGCGCATCACCGTGAACACGGCGATGGAGAGCCCGGCCATCGCCGCGGCAATGAGTCAGGCGCTGGGGATGCTCGCGGATCGGGTGGTGGCGAAGCTCCGTTAGACTGCCCCATGGGCAAACGCATTCCGGAAGTCGACGCGTACATCGCCAAGGCCGCACCGTTCGCGCAACCGATCCTCGAAAAAATCCGCGACGCGTTTCACGCGGCCAGCCCCGAGATCGAAGAAACGATGAAGTGGAGCGCCCCGTTCTTCGACTACAAAGGTGTCCTCGGCAACATGGCCGCGTTCAAGAACCACGTGGCCTGGGGATTCTGGAAAGCGCAGCTCATGAAGGACGGCGGCTCGATCCGCGGATTGCGCGCGACCGGCGTCAAGGATCTGCCCTCGAAGAAGGACATGGTCGAACTGATCCGGGAAGCGATGCGGCTCAACGATGAAGGCGCGAAAGTCGAGCGCGCGCCGTCCACACGCTCGGCGAAACCGCTCGAGGTCCCGGACGATCTCGCCGCCGCGCTCAAGAAGGACAAGAAGGCCAGGACCACGTTCGACAACTTTTCTCCCAGCCAGAAGCGCGAGTACGTGGAGTGGCTCGACGACGCCAAGCAGGACGCGACGCGCCAGAAGCGTCTGGCCACGGCCATGGAGTGGATGGCCGAGGGGAAATCGCGTCACTGGAAGTACAAGAAATAACCTTGGTTCGCCGTATGCACGAGCCGGGCTCTCGTGCGGCGCTTTTCACTCATCGGCGCGCTTCTGATCGCCGCCGCGGCAAACGCGGACGTCCTGCGAATCCTCGACGACCCCACCGACGCCGCGCAGGCCCGCGTCGACGTCATCCAGCAGGCCCGCCGCGAGATCAACGCCCTCTACTTTCTCGCCCGCAATGACCGGGTGACCATGACCGCGCTGGCGCTGCTCCGCGACGCCCAGCGCAAGGGAGTCGTGAGCCGGCTGGTCGTCGACGCGCACTTTCACCACATCCCCAAGTCGATGCTCGCGCACCTGCGCGACGAAGGCGTGGAGGTGAAGGTCTATCACCCGCTCACGCTCCGCCATCCGAGCTGGATCGTGCGGCGCATGCACGAGAAGCTGGTCGTGGTCGACGGCGAGCGGTACATCACCGGCGGGCGCAATCTGGCCGAGGCGTACTTCGGATTGGCGAAGAAGAACTACGCCGATCGCGATGTGTATGTCGAAGGGGAATCCGCCGTCACTGCCGATGCGCACTTCGAAGAGTTGTGGACGAGTAAGCACGTGGCGAAGCTTCGCGTACGCGTCTCCGCAAAAGAGCGCAAGCGCGCGGCAGCGATTCTCGACGGCGTGATGGAGGAGCTGCGCCGCGGCGAGTCGTTCGTTCAGATCGATACGGGCAACGACTGGACGCGCGACGCGATCCGCGCCACGAACGTCCGCTTCCTCCACGATCCGGTCGGCGACGGCGTGCGCGTAGGCCCGCGCGTCGCGGAGATTCTGGAGAGCGCGACGAAGTCGATCGTCATCGAGTCGCCGTACCTCGTCCCCTCCCGCCCGATGCGCGCATTGCTCGAGCGCAAACGCGCGGAAGGTGTGCAGGTGCAGATCGTGACGAACTCACTGCGCTCGACGGACGGCTTGCTTCCGTACGCCGGCTACCTGAAATACGGGCGGCGGCTCGTTCGCGCCGGAGTGGACATCCGCGAGTACAAAGGCCCGGACATGCTGCACGCGAAGAGCGCCGTCATCGACGGACGCATCGTGCTGATCGGCTCGTACAACCTCGACCCGCGCTCGCATTACCTCGACCTCGAGGCGATCTGCGTCGCCGAGGATGAAGAGCTCGCGCGGAAGCTGCTGACCGCGATTCAGGGACATGTGGAGAACGCCTGGAAAGTGGATCTGCGTCACGCGCCGCGGGTGCCGAGGGCAACGTCGCTGAGCCTGGGGGCGATGAGGTTGATTCTGCCGTTGGTCGAGGGGCAACTGTGACGAGGTACTTCCTCGTACCTCGTCACTCGTAGCTCGTTGCTTAGCGAAGGTCGTTCACGTCGCGCACGAGAAACATCCTCGTCGCGCGCAGAGTGTTGTTGATGTTGTCGACCTGCACTTCGATCACGTCGCCGCGCTCGAGGCCGGAGACGGGCTGCAGGCGGCCGGCGACGTCGATGCTCATGTTGTTGTCATACGAGATCGTGACGCGGCTGCCGGTGTTGCCACTTCCGCTGTTGAAGCGCGAGATCCAGGACGCGGACTCGAGCTCGATGGTGCGGCGGCTCACGTCGTGATAGGCGACCGTTCCACGGACCGTCTGCATCGACGAGGACGATCCGGTGCCGCCGGTGCCGCTCACGCTGCGCACGACGGTGATGTCGTTCGCCGAGAAACGGTTGCTGCCGAGGTCGCGGACGCTGATGTCGATCTCATCGCCGCGCTCGAGGTCGGCCGGGCGATACGTCTGACCGTTGAAGTACACCGGCGTATTCGTGCCGTATTCGACGATGACGTTCGCGCCGAAGCCGCGGTTCACTTCGATGGTGCGGCGCGAGGTGTCGACGTACGTCACCGTGCCGCGGAGCATCGAACCGGACGACGTGCCCGGGAAGCTACTTCCTGTTCCGCCCGACGCGTCATGGGTCACGACGACCGCGTCGGCGATGAGGGTGTTGTTCGTCGACTCCGAAACCCGCACCGTCACTTCATCCCCCCGCTCGAGATCCTCGGGGCGATGGGTCTCGCCCTGATGGCTGACCGTGGTCTGGTTGTCGTAGTAGACGCGTACCGAACTGCCACTCCCGCCGCCGCTGTTCGAAAGCATGGAGGTCATGCCGCTGACGTTGGTCAGATAGACCGAGCGGCTGTTGGAATCGACACGGTCGACCGTGCCGCGAATCTCGTAATTCGAGGCCTGACTGCCGCCCCCGAGGATGTCGCCGATTCCGCCGCCAGTGGAGCCGCAGGCGGCCAGGAACAATACCGCTAAGGCTGCTGCTGTCAATGATTTAGGTTTGGTCATAATCTGTTTCTCCCCACGTGGAGAAGAGCATGATCCGTGCCCCGCACAGCAAATAACTACCCCGAAACGCCGTAACCCCGTAACCTCGCAACCTCATGATTCTCAGCGTCCTCGACCAGGCCCCCATCTCCGAAGGCTCCACCGGCGCGCAGGCCGTTCGGAACTCGATCGATCTCGCGCGGTTCGCGGAAGAGCTCGGATACGAGCGGTACTGGGTGGCTGAGCATCACGGGACGCCTGCGCTCGCCTGTGCGAGTCCGGAGGCGCTGATCGGGCCGATTGCAGCGGTCACTTCACGGATTCGCGTCGGCAGCGGCGGGGTCATGCTCCCGCACTACAGTCCGCTGCGCGTCGCGGAGGCGTTCACCATGCTCGCCGCCGTCGCGCCCGGCCGCATCGACCTCGGCGTGGGCCGCGCGGCGGGAACCGATCCGGTCACCGCTTTCGCGCTGCAACGCGATCGCCGTCAGGCTGCGCCGGACGACTTCCCCGCGCAACTCTTCGAGCTGATGGCCTACCTCGACGACGACATGCCTGCCGATCATCCATTCGCGCGGCTCACCAAACTTCCCGGACTTCCGGAGCGGCCCGATCTCTGGCTGCTCGGCAGCTCGCCGCAGAGCGGGATCTGGGCGGCGGAGCTCGGACTGCCTTACGCGTTCGCGGATTTCATCAATCCGCTCGGCGCGGAGATCGTGACGAAGTATCGCGAAGACTTCACTCCGTCCCGGCACGCGGAAAAGCCGCGCGTCATCGCCGCGGTGTGGGCGCTCTGCGCCGATTCGGATGAGGAAGCGCGGCGGATTGCGGCGAGCTCGAAGATGATGTTCACCCTCTATCTGCGCGGCGAGTTGATCGCCATTCCGCCGATCGAGAAGGCGCTGACGTTTCTCGAAACGCAGCCGCCTTCCGAGGATCCGTTTCGCATGCGCCGGCGGGCGATCGTCGGATCGCCGGCGAAAGTCCGCGAGGGAATCGAGGCCGTGGCCGCGGAGTACGGCACGGACGAAGTGATGATCGTGACGATCACGTTCGACCACGCGGCGCGGCGCCGGTCGTATGAACTGATCGCCAGCGAGTTTCAGAAAGCCAATCGCACATAAGCCTCGGGGCCGCGGATGGTCATGTCCAGCGAGCCGCCGAGATCGGCCTGGGCCACGTCGACGTCGAGACGGAAGTAGTGGTACGCCGCGCCGATGCCGAGCCAGTTCAGCGGACGGTACTCGAGCCGCGCCGCGCCGGTCAGCGCGGTACCGGTGTAGTCCTCGATGGTCACGCGGGGCAACGTGGCGATGCTGGCCTCGCCGTGGAATCGTTCCATGAACGCGACACGCGTCTGAAGGCCAGCCAGTGCCACTGGAACGTCCGTCTCCGCGGTTTGTGTAACCGTCACCGTGACGCCCGGTTGCTCCGCGGTGACGCTGGCATTCATGGCGATGTTGGCGATGCCGAGGGTGATGCCGATGCCGCTGCGTTCCGCGCGGCGCGCCCAGTAGGTGTAGGTCGCGCTCCAGTAATCGAGATCGAACTCCGTGGTGACCAGCGCGTTGACGGAGTAGGTCTCGTCGCGAAAAACGATCTCCCGATCGATCTGCTCGAGCCCCGCCCGCGGCGCCGAAAAGTGCGTCGCCGCCAGCTCATGCCGCGCGAGGGGCCGCCACTGCACTCCAAACCGCTGCAGATTGCGCGAGTCCTCCAGCCCGAGATCGCGCTCGAAGCTCACCAGCGTCCCCTCCCCCGCGGCGTCGTCCGGATCGATGCGGATATTCGTGTCGAAATCCGCCGGCGACGTTCCGCCGGTCACGCTGAAGCGCGGGAAGAGGAGGTCCTGCTGGGCGGCGAGGGGGAAAGTGAGGACGAGGAGGAGCGGGACGTAGCGCATATACAAAAGGAGCGCCGCCGTCTCGGCGGCTGGCGCGGCGGCGTCCTGCGCCGCCGCCCCCCCAAGCGCAGGAGCGAGACGCCTGCGCACCAGCCGGCGGGACGCCGGCGCTCCATCAACCGCGGGCGTGCGCGCTACTGAAGGCGCTCTGCTCCTTCGATTCGGCCGAGGTTCTTGTCGAACGTGCCGAGCGGTGTGTGGCCGGCCTTGCGCGCGATCTCCAGCACCAGACAATCGGAAAAACCAAGTGCGGGTTTCAACCGATACTGATCGAGCGCTGCAAGGACGACATCAGCGTCCTGTACCGTGATTGTGGCGTGGTTCAGGAGCATCTCGATCGCCATTGCAATCTGGGCATCCTCGAGACCATAGACCGCACTCAAAACCCAGGACATTTCAGCGAGAACCAGGTGGGAAGCCCATGCTCCACGCTCTACGAATCGTTGCGCGGCGAGAACCTGCTTCTCTTCGTCCCGAATGACGAGACGAACGAGCACGTTCGTGTCAACGGCCCGCATGTTTCCCTTTGATGTGCCGACGAATGCCCTCTTTCAGTTCTTCGAGCTTGTGGGGCCTGGGTGGCTTCGCAAAAAGGGCCCGATGAATGTCCTCGAATGAAAACCGGC
Organism: uncultured Acidobacteriota bacterium; assembly: GCA_963822445.1. Lineage (GTDB taxonomy): Bacteria > Acidobacteriota > Thermoanaerobaculia > Gp7-AA8 > Gp7-AA8 > QHVT01. The sequence goes on from CAWGHO010000002.1 coordinate 641,124, forward strand.
CAGCCTTCCGGACGACCACCCTCTCGCCATCCTCCTCCCACTCCAGAACCGACCCCGGACCAATACCGAGCTTGCGCCTGATCTCCGCGGGAACCGAGATCTGGCCTTGAGCTGTAACCTTCGATTGGGGATGCGCCATGGCTTCATAGTACTACGGTAATGCAACCTCCCCCGGTTACAATCCGCGCCCGGAGGAGCTGACCGATGGAATGGTTGTCCAACCCCGAGGCCTGGGTCGCGCTGTTGACGTTGACGTTGCTCGAAGTCGTGCTCGGTCTCGACAACGTCATCTTCATTTCCATCCTCGCCGGCAAGCTGCGCGTCGAGGAGCAGAAGAAGGCGCGGATGATCGGGCTCGCGGGCGCGATGGTCATGCGCATCCTCCTGCTGCTGTCGCTGGCCTGGATCATCCGCCTGACCAAGCCCCTCTTCACCGTCCTCGGCAACGACATCTCCGGCCGCGATCTGATTCTCCTCGGCGGCGGCCTGTTCCTGATGGCCAAGGCCACGCACGAGATTCACGACAAGCTCGAAGGGGATCAAGGGGAAACGGTCAAGAAGGTGATGCCGACGCTGACCTCGGTCGTCGTGCAGATCATGCTCCTGGACATCGTCTTCTCCCTCGATTCCGTCATCACCGCCGTCGGCATGGCCAAGGACCTCGGTGTCATGATCACCGCGGTCGTCGTCGCCGTGGTGATCATGCTCTTCGCCGCTGGGCCGATCAGCGGATTCGTCGACCGCCATCCCACCGTGAAGATGCTGGCCCTGAGCTTCCTCCTGCTCATCGGCATGGCCCTCATGGCCGAAGGCCTCGAGTTCCACATCCCGAAGGGCTACGTCTACTTCGCGATGGGCTTCTCGGTGTTCGTGGAGGTCCTGAACATCCAGTTCCGGCGGAAGTACAAGCCGGTGAAGCTGCACGACTCGTATCACGAGCCCGAAACGAAGTAACTGGCAGCTCGCCTCGCTTCGCTCGCGGCTAGTTGCTGGGTTGCTGAGTTCCTGGGTTGCTGAGTGCTCCGCTGGACGCACGATCGTGGCTCTCGGCGGAGCACCCAGCAACCCAGCAACCTAGCAACTCAGCAACCTGCTACATGGCACGCGAAGTGCCCCTTTTTCGGGGCATGGGAACCATCATCGGACTGGTGCTGCTGTTCGTGGCCGTGATCACGCTCATGGTCGTCATCGGCCGTCTCCGCCGGCAGGTCGGCGGCGGATTGGGACCGACGGAATTCAGCGACGGCAGCATGACCAGCACGCCAACCGGGTATCCGGAAGAGATGCACGGACACGGCAAGAAGATCGGGCCGGTCGACAACAACGCCGCGAAGGTTTGACCTTCAGCTGCGGCGTTGCGAAGCGGCGGCGATGACTCCGCGCAATTGCTCGGCCGCGCGGGCGTACTCGCGCTCCAGCGCCTCGACTGTCGCCGCGGCCTGACTCGTATCTCCGGCGCGTCCGATCGTTTCGAGCTCCGTACACAGATCGCGCACGACCGCGGCGCCGATGTTCCCCGAGCTGCTCTTCAGCGCGTGCGCGGCCCCGGCCAGCTTCGCCGCATTGTCCGTTCGAACGGCATCGCGCATGACGGCGATGCGCGGCGGGGCGTCTTCGAGATAGATCCCGGCCAGCTCGGCGACGAAATCGTCGCTACCGCCGCCGACCTCCCGCAGGTTGGCGATTACCACCGGATCGAGCGGCTCCACTGACGGCGGCGGAACGTACGTGCTGAGCACACGGGCCAGCTCCGTCTCGGTGAACGGCTTGTGCATGTAGTCATCCATTCCCGCGGCGAGGCAGCGCTCGCGATCGCCGGCCAGCGCATTTGCGGTCAGAGCGATGATCGGAAGACGGCGCCCACGCTCCTCGATCCGCCGGATCTCGCGCGTGGCCGCGAAACCGTCCATCTCCGGCATCTGCACATCCATCAGCACGAGTGCGTAATCGTGACGGCTGACCGCTTCCACGGCTTCGATGCCGTTCGCGACGGCGTCCGCGGCGTATCCCGCTTTCGCCAGCTGGCGGATGGCGACCTTCTGATTCACAGGATTGTCCTCGGCAACGAGAACGCGCACGTCCGAGCGAATGGGCACCGGCTCGCGGACCTGTTCCGTTTTCGGTTTGCGTACCGCGCCGGCAACGGACGTGGCCACCGCGTCGAAGAGCGCGGAGTGTTTCACCGGCTTGGTCACGCATTCGTCGATGCCGACGACGCGCATGATCGACGGCTCGATGCGGTTCGCCAGCGACGTGAGGATGATGATGCGCGTGTCGACGGTGGCCGTGTCGCACTTGACCAGGCGCGCGAACACGATGCCGTTCATGTCCGGAAGCTGCAGATCGGCGATGACGAGATCGTACGGCGTTCCACGCTCGGCGGCGGCGCGAAGGATCTCCAATCCTTCCTTCGCCGTCCCGGCCAGCTCGGCCTGCATGTTCCAGGCGGCGAGATTGTGATCGACGATCTGCCGGCTGGTGGCGCTGCCGTCGACGACCAGCACGCGCACGCCTTTGAGCGAGCGAAGGAGCAGCTCGCGGGTGATGTGATCGACGTCCGCGCGCGGAAGCGGGATCTCGAACCAGAACGTCGATCCGCGGCCGACGGCCGACTCGACGCCGATCGATCCGCCCATGCTCTCCACGATCTGCTTGGAGATCGCCAATCCCAGCCCCGTGCCGCCGAAACGGCGCGTCGTCGACGCGTCGGCCTGACTGAACGGCCGGAAAAGACGCGGCAAGGCTTCCGGCGCGATGCCGATTCCGGTGTCGCGCACGCTGAAGCGGATCGTGTCTCCGTCGGCCGACTGACCGGGATCGACGCGGACCAGCACCTCGCCGGAGTTGGTGAACTTGATCGCGTTTCCGATGAGGTTCATCAGCACCTGGCGCAACCGGCCGGCGTCACCGCGTACGAACCGCGGCAGGGAGTGATCGATGAGGACGCCCAGCGCGAGGTTCCGCTCGTTCGCGGCTTTGGTGAGCAGATCGAGGATCGACTCCACCGCCGGCCAGAGCTCGAAGTCCTCGGCCTCGACGGTCAGCTTCCCCGCTTCGAGCTTCGAAAAATCGAGCACGTCGTTGATCACGGTCAGCAACGCGTCGGCGCTGCTGCGAACGGTCTGGGCGAGCTCGCGTTGATCGGTCTCGAGTTTCGTATCGAGGAGCAACCCGCTCATGCCGATGATGGCGTTCATCGGCGTGCGGATCTCATGGCTCATGTTCGCGAGGAATTGCGAGCGCATCTCCGCTTCGCGCACGGCGGCGTCGCGCGTCTCTTTCATCGCCGCGGCGAGCTCCCGGCTCAGGCGCTCGCCGCGAAGCACCATGAGGAACACGACCAGGAGCAGGCCGACGCTGGCGAGCGCGCCGAGGACCACGAGAAAACGCGCGCGGCCGCTCTGCCTGTCGGAGTGCGCGCGCCGCGCATCGAGGAGCTCGTTCTCGTGGCGCTTCATGGCCTCGATGATGTTGTGTACGAGATCCATCGCCGACTTGCCAGCGCCGGTCATGGTGATCTCGCGGGCAGCCTCGAATCCCTGATGCTCGCGCGTCTCGAGGATCTGCTCGACGAAGCGCAGTTTCTCCGCAACGGCCGCGCGAAGAAGCCTCACCCGGCTGCGCTGCGACGGGCTGGCATGGACCAACCGGTCGAGCTCATCGAGGCCGTTCTCGATCCGCGGGAACGTGGCTCGCGACTCTTCGGCATACAAAGGCAAGCCGGTGATGACGTACGCGCGTTGTGCGGTCTCCGCCGCCTCGACCGTCACCAGCATCAGCTCGCACTTCGAGATGACCTCGTGCGTGTGACCGACATCGCGCGCGGCGGCTTCCGCCTGCCGTGACGCGCGGAACGAGACTCCGACCATCGCCGCGACGACGATCAGCGCGAGAGCGAAACCGATCCCTAACTGATACGGGCGTGGAATGGACATGCCGATGGGTCTTATCGTCGATTTGCTGGCGCCTCGGAGTGACCGCGCGCACGCACGGCCTCGATGATCGCGTCGGCGCGTTGCGCCGGCAGCCGCCGCTCGTATCCCCACATCCCATCGAGATACTCCGTCCCCGTAGTCTTTTCCTGAGCCTCGGAAACCATGCGAAGCGCTTCGACGACGCCGGGAACGACGTACGTGTGGCCGCGCGAATCGCGCAGCATGTTCCACAGCCAGTCCTGCATCGTGCCGAGGTCCGTGCGGGCCTGCGTGAGCATGCGGCCGAGGGCCCGGAGCCTGTGGACGATGGCGATGAGACCGCAGGTCGCGAAGAACGAGTACGGCTCGAGCGATGTGAGCCGCGCGGCGAACGAAGCGCCATCGCGATGGATGCTGACCGCGCCCGGCGTCAGGTCGGCGGCGAGCTTCACGCTCGACACGATGCCGTGCGGGCGGAAATCGATGAACCCGTTCACCGCCATCTGAAAAGCCTGGTAGTCGGGACTGGCGTTCTCGAACATCTTCCGCAGCGAGTCCTCGTGCGTGACGACGTCTCCCTGCGGCGCGATGTAGTAACCGGTGCGAACGATGGTGTCGCCGCGCTCGTCCTCGACCACGATCGGTGACCCGAGCGAGGTGACGGTGAACACCGCGTCCAGCGCGATTTTCAACACGGCCAGATGGGCTTCATCGCGTGCGCCGAACTGGCCAGGATCGATCAGCGGCTTGAGCGTAAGCAGTTGGCCGGGCTTGTCCGCGGTCACCAGCGTTCGCAGGTCGCGCGTCAGCGTCTCGATGTCCCACTGCTCGACGTCGCGGAAGGTGAGCGGGCGCGAGTTCTCGAGGAAGAACCGCCGCGGACTGAATGACGCGTCGGGATACTCCTCGATCGCTTCGATGTCGAGCGTGCGCACGCGATGCAGCGCAATGAGCAGCGCGAGCGTGTGCAGCTCGGCCTGATGCTTCGCCGAGCCGAGGTCCTGAAGGGCCATCGGGTCGACGCCGCCGAGTTGCGCGTCGAGCAGAACGGGCTGGTAGAGAAAGTCGAAGACCTGCTTCGAATTCGCGGTCTCGGTGTAGTAGCAGATCCCGTCCTGGAACCAGGGGACGTTCGGGTCGTCGCCGAGGAGGCCGACCGTGGCCAGGACGTGACCGAGCTCGCTGACCGAGGCCACTTTCATCACGCGATAGAGCGCGTCGGCGTTGGCGACAGAGAAGAATCCGTTCTCGCCGCTGCGGATCGCGTACTCGGGACGGAGCTCCTCGCCGAGCTTGAAGTGCAGCGGCTTCGCCTTCGCCTTGTCGTCGAGGCGCAACGTGGTCGGTTTGAAGAGGTGAATGAACTGCCGGCGCTCGCGCGCGCCGCGGAACAGCTCGTGCGGCGCCGCTCGGAGCTTCTCGACGATCGCACCGTGAAGCGGAATCGATTCGCGCATACGGACTTCGTCGATCCCGATGGCTGCCGCGGTGACGAGCATGAGCACGCCGCGCTCGGCGTACTTTTCGGTGAGGTGCTCGGCCTCGATGTGCTTCGTGCGAAGGAATTCATCGCGCGCGGCATGGGCGAAGCCGAGGCGGATGGCGGTCGTGCCGCCGGCCTCGTCGTACATCCCGCCGACGCCGGTCGTGTGCGCGACGAGCACGCGCGCGCCCCACGTATCGCGCACCGCGGCGAGATCGCCGGCGAACGTCGATTCGAAGGCGTCCTTCATCGACGCGGTGAAGGTGTCGTCCATGCCCAGCGCATCGCCGACGAGTGCGAGACCGCCGGTCTGATACGCGAGGATGCTCGGCAGCGGGAATCCGAGGACGACCGAGCGATAGGGCTTCTGGCCGTAGTCGCGGAGACGGGTCAGGCGGTCTTCGAGGAAGGAGGTGATGGGACGCGATGCGCGAACGTAACGCATCAAGCCTTCGCCGATCTCGGATTGAGACATGGTTCGCGTGACGCCGGCGAGATGGAGGAATTGATCGATGGCCGCGGGGCGGCGATCGAGGTCGGCGTCCTTCACCAGCTCGAGGCCGGGAATCGGCTTCATCTCGTATTTCGACACGGCCACGTAGACGCCGCCGGGCGTGAGGTAGCCATGTTCGAACGGCCGCGGTGCGGTGCCCGCGCCCCAGCGCGTGCGGGTGAATCGCTTCAGGCGCGATTCGAAGGAATGCACTTCGTCGTCCGTGCGCCCGGTGACGATCAGCACCGGCACATCCTCGGCCGAAGGCGCGGGGGCGATGCTCATCATCTCTTCGAACATCGCCACCATCTGCAGGGCAGCGGCTCCCCCGACGGCACCTGTGCCGCCGATGAAGACGTGAACATCGCGGTAATGCCGCCCCGAGCGCGCCGCCGCGGCGAGGCGAGGCCCGAAGCGAGCTTTCTTGAACCCCATCGGCCGCGAAGACTATCGCAACCGCAGCGTGCAATCCCATTGTTCGGACGCGCGCAGGCCGCAGGTGATGGTGGCGTCGAATGGGGTGACCGAGGTGATCCGCACGCCGTTCCAGGGGACCTCGCCGCGGGCGGCGATGACCCGTCGCAATGGACCGGCCGCTTCCTTGACGAGATGGGCGAATCCGCGGCCGGTGTGGCAGCTCTGCAGAACGATTGTGGCGGTGGGATCGAGGCGATCGAGGAACCTCGCCAGACGCGCTTTGTCGGTGGCGTCGAGGGTGCGCTGATCGCGGCGCGCGAGGTACATGGCGAACGGATCGCCGTGGCCGGAGATCACCAGCAGCTTCGCGCCGCGCACGTCGATGTTGAACAAGGCATCGTCAGTGGCAATCTGTTCGTGAACTTCGACGTCGTACTGGCGGGCGATTTTCTCGACGAGCTTCCGCTGATGCGAGGTGTAGAAGACGCGGCGGAACAGCGAGCGCTCTTTTGGGTAGATGAGGATCGCGCGATCGCGGGCCTGGGCGGCGGACGCGAAAAGCAAAAGCACCGCGAGAAGAACTCGGGAACTCATGGGAGCCGGTTATTGGACCGGCTCCCATTCTACGGCCTACCTGTCGTTTGCGATTTCCACGAACTCGTAAATGTAATTGCCCGTTCCCAGCGCGTCGGAGAACTCGCTGATGAACGCGCCCTTGTTGCAGGGCGCGGGGGCGCCGCTGCCGGGGTTGGCGGTGCTCGAGGCGGCGCGGGTCCAGTTCGACGATGTGTTCGGGTTGCCACAGCCGTTTGTGCGGCGCAGGCTCTCGCCTCCGGCGCTGGCCATGGCCACGGTCAGGCCGTCCACGCGCGTATTCGAAGCATTGCGCAGGTCATACGTCTCGCTGCCGTTGATCTGGGGCATGGTGTCCGCGGCGTTGAGGTAGATGACGTTCGCGCCGAGGGTCACGCCCCAGAAGGTCTGGAACTGCGCCTTGGTGGCGTTGCGCCCGATGACGAGATAGCCACGCGAGGGGATGATCGTGTTCGACGGGATGATGTAAGTCAGCGCGGCGTTGGCCTGCACGATCCGGTATCCGCTGACGTTGAACGGCGTGCCGTTGCTGACGGTGACACTGATGCTCGTCGAGCTGCCGATGTTGTTCGCCGCGTCGTAGGCCTTCGCTTGAATCGAGTGCGCGCCATTCGTCGCGGTCGCGGTGTCCCAGCTCCAGGCGTACGGCGAGGTCGTGTCGGTCGACTTCAGCACTCCATCCAGCCAGAACTCGACCTTCGTCACGCCGACGTTGTCGCTGGCACTGGCGGTGACGCTGACCACCGAGCTGACCGTGGCGCCATTCGCCGGGGCGGTGATCGAGGTCGTAGGCGGCGTGGTGTCATTGCTGACCGTCACGTTCACCGTCGCCGACGTCCCGACGTTGTTCGCCGCGTCGTAAGCCTTCGACTGCAGCGAGTGCGCGCCGTTCGTCGCGCTGAGCGTGTTCCAGCTCCAGGCATACGGCGAGGACGTGTCGGTCGACTGCAGCGCGCCATCGAGCCAGAACTCGACCTTCGTCACGGCCACGTTGTCGCTCGCGGACGCGGTCACGCTGACTGCGCTGGAGACGATGGCGCCGTTCGCCGGGGCGGTGATCGAAGTCGCCGGCGCGGTCGTGTCGCCGGCAGGCGCGGAGTCGTTGTGCAGCTCGATGAACTCGTAGATGTAGTTGCCGGTGCCGCTGGCGTCGGAGTGCTCATTGATCTTCACGCCGCCGCCGCAACCCGCACCCGCGCCACTGCCCGGATTCGAGGAAGCCTCGGTGAGCGTGTTCCAGGTCGAGCCGCACGGATCGACGCGCTGCACGGTGCGCGCGGCGGTCGCCGGCTGCGACGCGGTCGGGCCATCGCGCAGAACTGCCGACGCGTTGTAGAGCGAGTAGTTCTCATCGCCGTTGATCACCGGCATGCCGCCGGCGGAGTTGATGAAGATCGTGTTCGCCGGAAGCGTGACGCCCCAGAACCCTTCGAACGCGGCCTTGTCGGCCTGGCGGGCGATGACGAGGTAGCCATCCGCGGGGATGACCGTGCCGGCCGGGATGACGTACTCGTAGATCGCGTTGGCCTGCGTGACTTTCCAGCCCGACACGTCAGCGCTCGAGCCACCGCCGCCGCCGTTGCTCACGGTGATGCTGATCGCGGCCGAGGTCGCGCTGTTGTTCGCGGCGTCGAAGGCTTTCGAAGTCAGCACATGAGGGCCATTCGCGGCGCCGATCGTGTTCCAGCTCCATTCGTATGGGGCGGAGGTGTCGGTCGATTGCACGACGCCGTCGAGCAGGAACTGAACGCTGGTGACGCCGACGTTGTCTGTGGCGCTGGCGGTGACGTTGACCGTTGCGGAAACAATGACTCCGATCGCCGGCGACGTGATCGCGGTCACCGGCGGTGTGGTGTCGCCGCCGCCGCTCGTGTAGGTGATCCACATCGGCGCGGACCAGAGGTCATGTCCATCGGCCTGCACGGCGTGCACGAAGTAGTAGTACGTGCCCGAAGTCAGCGATTCATTCAGCGTGGCCGAGGAGCCGGAGAAGGTCGCGAATGGCGCGGGCGGAACGCCGCCGCCGATCTGGCCGCGCCAGATCTCGAGCGTGGAGACCGACTCGCCATCGGGATCGTAGACGTTGGCCACGATCGACGCGCCGCCCGCGGAGTTGAAGATGTCGCCCATCACCTGCGACCCGTCCGCCGTCCGGAACACGAGCTGCGCATTCGGATCCTCGGACGCATAGAAATGCCGGGCCTTGTGCGCGGCGAGCAGCGCGGCCTTGCTCAGCGACGGCGCGAGATAGACCGTGCGCGTCGGCAAAGCCATGCCGTAGTTGTTGCAATGCGAGTCGTGATCGGCGACCGGTCCGACGTGGAAACCTTTGTTCAGCGCTTCCTTCCAGCGCAGCGCAGTAGTCGGTCGAGCCGACGTTCGCGTTCGCGCAGTCCTCGGCCGTCGAGAAAGCCAGGCCGCTGCGAACGGCGATGCCCTGGATCGCCTCGTCCGCGTCAGCGTTGAACGCGTAGTTGTCGAACTCGCCGGTCGCGGGATGGTTGAGGATGCCCAGCGCGCCGGCGCTGGAGGGATTCTCGACCGAGCGTCTGTACAGGGTGAGGTAGCCGTAGCGCTTCGGCGTGAAGACGTCGAAGTAGCAGTTCGTGCCGGGCGTGCATTCGGCGCTCGGACCGTTGCAGGTGCTGCACGTTTCCCAGCCGAAGAGCGCCGGCGTCTCGAGCAACGTGACGTGGCCCTGATCGCCGTTCGTGCTGACGCCCCATTCCATTCCGTAGATCGCGACGAACGAGCCGTTGACCGTTGCTGCATTCGCGGCCGCGAGTCCGTCCTGATACCGCTGGCGCACCTTGGTCTCGGTGACCGGCGGGTTGTTGTTCGCGATCGCGTCCTGAATGAGGTGGTTGTGCTCGTTCACGACCCAGAAATCGAGACCGGCCGTGCTCCGCGCGTAGCCGAAGACGTCGGCCGGCGCGAACGTGCCGCTGCCGTACGCGTTGCCGGAGTTGCACGCGCCGGTCGGATGTCCGCCGTCGGACCAATTCGAATGCGCGTGCGTGGAGCCGTAATAGAAGTTGTACGCGAAGCCCGATTCGAGGGGCGTGTTCTGCTGGACCTGGCAACTGGTCGCATTCGCGCTGATGCGCAGGCCTGATGAGGCGACTTCGGTCAGGTCGTAGTTGACGATTACTTCGTCGCTCGATGCGAGTGCTTCTTCGTAGCCGTCGAACGCCGCGTCGTAGGTCCGCGCGCGCAGTGGACGCGGGCCGAAGTAGCGGGCGACGAAGGTGTAGCGATAGCGGCCCGCGGGGACGAGCTGACCGCTGTCGTCGCGGCCATCCCACCAGAGCTCCGCGAGGGCCGCGCCTTCGGTGCCGATGTGCGCGCGTCCATCGACAGTGAGCACGCGCGTGCCGTCGCTGACGCGCTCGATGCGCAGTTGCCAGAGCGCGGGGCCGAAGCGGCCTTCGTACGCGGCGCGCTGGTACGAGAGGATCGAGAAGAGGCGGACCGTGCCGAGGTCGCCGGTGTGGGCGGGGGAGAACTGGTAGGCGCTCGCGCCGACCGCGGCGATGAAATCGGCATCGCAGTCGTCGTATTCGGAGGCGCAGAGGATCGACGGGGTAACCAGGCAGACGAACACCAGGAGCGCGCGAGCAAACAGCCTCATCAATTGCCTCCGAAATTGGTTACTTAAATGTGAGAGGGAAATCCTACCAAAAAAACACGGGGCGTCGCAATTGCGACGCCCCGTTCTCTCCGCATCGCGCACCGGCAGGTTGCGCGCTCCGCAGAGATTCCCTTTACTTGAGCGGAAAGTACTGCTGCACCGTGAAGGTGTAGCTCTGCACGGTGTTGATCCAGCCGCGGGCCAGCGCGCGCCACGCGCCGGTCTGCGGGTAATCGATGGCCACGCCTTCCCGCGCGGCCATGGAGAGTGCCTGAATGTCCTGCGAATTCGCGACGTCGACCCAGGTGCCGTTCTCATCGCGCTGCAGGTACAGATCGAGATCGTGTGCGTACTGGTCCCAGAAAAGCTTCGCGTCGAGGAACACCGCATTCGGAGCAACCTCGAACGCATGCGCAACCTCGGAAACCGGGTTGTATGCGCCGACCGCCGGCAGCAGCGTGCCGGTTCCACGGGTCTCGACGACGTAGACCTGCATGGTCTTGCCCGTGCGCGGATCGCGGTACGCCTTGACGCTCTTGATTCCTCTGGCCTGCTCCACCGCGGCGTAGGCGTTGATCATCCCCGCGCCGACCGCCCACGGCTCGTACCCGGGCATCGGCGTCGCGGTGTTGACGATGATCCGCTTCGCGAGATCGGGGGTCATGTCCGCGCGGGTCTGGTAAAGCAGGGCAACGACGCCGGCCACGTGCGGACAGGCCATCGATGTTCCGCTCATGTGCGTGTAGTAGGGAATCCATTCCGGCTGGATGTTGGCGTCGAGGTCCGCGCCCAGCGGCGGAAGGACGGTGTTCGGTGCGCGTGCGGCGACGATGTCCGTGCCAGGCGCGGTGATGTGCGGCCGGACGAGATCATCCTGATAGCGGCCGCGCGACGAGCTGTTGCTCAGCGTCGTTCCATCTTTGTATCCGTTGGCGACGCCGATGACCCACGGCGCGATCGAGTACGGATTCATCGTGTCCGTGCCCGGGCCGGAATTGCCGGCGGCGAAGACGACGGTCATGCCCGCGTCGGCCGCTACCTTCGAAGCCTGGTTGATGGGATCGTTCGGATCGAACGCTTCTCCGGGCTCCATCGTGCTGCCCCAGGAGTTGGAGATGACTTTGATGTTGTATTTCGACCGGTTGCTGATCGCATAGTCGAAGCCCTCCAGCGCGTAGAAGATGAAGAGCGTGTCGCCGGTGCCGATGCCGACGAGATGCGAGCCCGGTGCGACGCCGGCGTAGTAGCCGCCGGACGCCGCACCGGAGCCGGCGGCGGTGCTCGCGCAGTGCGTGCCGTGACCGCTGGAGGTATCGGAGTTCGGCAGGTTCTCGATGACCTGCACGATCGCCGAGCCGGTCGGAGAATCTTCCGCACTCGCGCCGAGGATCTTCACGTTCTGCACGACCTTCGTGCCGAACTTCAGATCGGGATGGGTCGCGTCGATGCCGCTGTCGATGACGGCGATGCCGATGCCTTTGCCGTCGATGCCGAGCTGGGACTTCGCGCGATCGGCGCCGATCAGAGCAACCGATTCGTGCAGGAAGTACTGGAGCTGCTCATCGAGGTAGAGCGATTTGAGGCCGGGGATGCCGAGGAGCCGGGTGACGCCGGCGGCGTTGGTCTCGACCAGCGCCATCGGGAGCGATTTCAGGAACTGGCTGCGGGAAGTCACCGAGCTGACCAGGGAGCGGTCGAGGGCGGTGGGAACGTGATCGAAGGTGGCGATGACCCGGAGCGGGGCGGTCGAGGGGGCCGCCAGCCGGGCTTTGAGGTCCGGATCGAGAATCTGGGCCTGCAGAGGAAGAGAAAAAATTGCTGCTACGACGACGAAAAGTGAGCCTGCCAAGCGTTTCATGTGATGCTTTTTGCGCCTCCTGCCGTGGTAGCAGTACTACCAGCAAATCTTCTGCCAGCCTGTTGGTAGGGGCACCACCTTGACGGCTTTCGACCATCGACGTAGGCTGCCTGAACGTGACCGTCCCGGAAGCCGATCTCACCCAAACCTCCAGAGGACGCCTGCTCACCGCGGGCAAAACGCTGTTCGCGAAGAGCGGCTACGAGCAGACCTCGACCGCCGCGATCGCGCGCGAAGCCGGCAGCTCGGAATCGCAGTTGATCCGCTACTTCGGCGGCAAAGCGGGGCTGCTCGAGGCGATCTTCAACGAGTCATGGAAGTCGCTGAATGAGGTCGTCGAGGACCACATCGCCAGCGCCGCTCACGGCCGCGACGCCATCCTCAAGCTGCTGGTGATGATGATCCAGGCCTTCAGCCTCGATCACGACATCGCCTTCCTCTTCCTCTTCGAAGGACGGCGCATGCGCAGCGGCTCCCACGAAGTGATCATCTCCAGCGGCTTCACCAGGTTCATGGAAGTGGTGAACGCGATGATCGAGAAGGGCCGCGCAGACGGCTCGTTCCGCACGGACATCCAACCGGCCGTGCTCTCTTCAGCAATGCTCGGCTGCGCCGAAGGAATGATCCGCGACCGCGTCCTCGCCGAACGGAACAACAAGCCGAATCCGTTCGAAGACGACGATATCTATCGGACGTTCACGGCGATGGTGAACGGGCTCGCTCCGCTCGCCCAGTAATGAGTAATGAGTGATGAGTGAGTCTCATTACAGCGGTTCGTGTCCGGTGCAGCGGCCGAGCTAGACGACATTGCGCTCGGCGCGTTCCTCTTGGCGCCACCATTCGAGGATTTTCGTGGCGACGGCGATATCTGACGCGTCGTCTTCGACGAGCCCCATGGCGCCCGTCCGGCAGTAGCGCAGATGCGCCGCGAGGTCTTCCACGGTTTCGCCTCGCTGAAGGAGGCCAACGATGTGAGGCGCGTAGTTGTCGTACTCGTCCGGAGGTAGGCCGTCGGCGACAAGATCGTCGGTAACGCCGATCGGATCCCACTCCCGCAGGAACTTCTCGACCTCGCGAATCTGTCTCATCGTGCGTCGTTTTCTCTCGTCCATGTCGTCTAACTCAGACCTCATTGATGAGGCATGAGTGAAGCAACTCATCACTCATCCCTCATACCTTTTCACTCGAACGAGTGCGCAAAGTTCCCGATCACGGCCGGCTTGATTCCCCAGATGTCCCGCGCGTACTCGGCGACGGTCCGGTCGGATGAGAACTTGCCCATGCGGGCGATGTTGAGCACCGACTTTTTCAGCCAGGCGTTGCGGTCGGTGTAGGCGAGATCGACGTTCCGCTGGGCTTCGACGTACGCGGGGAGGTCGGCGAGGTGCACGTACTCGTCGCGCGTCGACAGGAGCTTCGCGACGATGGGGCGGAAGATGTCCTTGTCCCCTCGCGAGAAATGTCCGGAGGAGATCGAGTCGACGGCGCGGCGCATCCAGCGATGCTCGTGCAGGTAACGCTGCGGGTCGTACCCGTCGGTCATCAGCGTCTCGACCTGATCCGCCTCCATTCCGAAGATGAAGATGTTCTCCTCCCCCACCTCGTCGCGGATCTCGATATTCGCGCCATCGAGCGTGCCGATCGTGAGGGCGCCGTTCAGAGCCAGCTTCATGTTGCCGGTGCCCGACGCTTCTTTCCCCGCCGTGGAAATCTGCTCGGAGAGCTCGGCCGCCGGCATGATCGCCTCGGCCAGCGTCACGCGGTAATCAGGCAGATACACGACGCGCAGCCAGTCCCGCGACCGCGGATCGGCATTCACCACCTCGGCGATCGAGTGAATGAGCTTGATGATCAGCTTCGCCATCCAGTAGCCCGGCGCGGCCTTGCCGGCGAAGATGACCGTGCGCGATTGAATGGGCTTGGTCCGATCTTCGATCAGCTCCCAGTAGCGTTGAATGACATGCAGCGCGTTCAGAAGCTGCCGCTTGTATTCGTGAATGCGCTTCACCTGCACGTCGAACATCGATCGCGGATCGACGGTCACGCCGGTCAGTTCCTTCGTGAGCTTCGCCAGGGCGACCTTGTTCCGCCGCTTGACCGTATCGAGACGCTCGAGCAGCGCGGGATCATCCGCGAACAGCTCCAGCTCGCGCAGGCGATCGAGGTCCGTGACCCATTCGTCGCCGATGGTTTTCGTGATCAACGACGCGAGCGGACGGTTCGCATGCAGCAGCCAGCGCCGCGGCGTCACGCCGTTCGTCTTGTTGTTGAAGCGCTCCGGATACAGACGGAAAAAACCGGGCGCGAGCGATGTCGTGACGAGCTTCGAGTGCAATTCGGCGACACCATTGACCGAGTGACTGCCGGTCATGGCCAGGTTGGCCATGCGCACGTCGCCCTCGGCCAGAATCGAAACGTCATGCTGCATGGCGATGTCGCCGGGAAAGCGCCGCTCCACTTCCGCGAGCAGGCGGCGGTTGATCTCCTGAATGATCTGCACGTGCCGCGGCAGCACGCGTTGCATCAGTTCGAACGGCCACTTCTCCAGCGCCTCGGGCAGAAGCGTGTGATTCGTGTAGCCGCAGGTGCCGACGGTGAGTGCCCACGCTTCCTCCCACGGCATCCGCTCTTCGTCCACGAACACGCGCATGAGCTCCGCGATGGTCAGCGCGGGATGGGTGTCGTTCAGTTGAATGGCGGTCTTCGCGGCGAGCTCGCGGAAGGACTCGTGCGTCTGGCGGTAACGCTTGAGGATGTCGCGGACGGCGCAGGCAACGAGGAAGTACTCCTGCAGCAGCCGCAGCTCGCGTCCGGCGGCGACGGTGTCCGAGGGATACAGGACTTTGGAGATCGACTCGCCGGTGATCTTGTCCTGTACCGCGCGGATGTAATCGCCGGAGTTGAAGATGCCGATGTCGAACTGATCGGACGCGCGCGCGGAGAAGAGCCGCAACACGTTCACGGTGCGGCCGCCGTATCCGACGATGGGCATGTCGTGCGGCACGCCGACGATCACTTTGAAATCGACCCACTTCGGCGAATACACACCGCCCTCGGTCGCATGCGCGATGGAGCCATAAACCGGAATCTCGACCGCCTCGTCGATCCGCTCGATCAGCCAGGGCGATCCGCCGTCGAGCCAGTGATCGGGCTTCTCGTGCTGATAGCCGTTGATGAAGTTCTGGCGGAAGAGACCGAACTCGTAGTTGATGCCGTAGCCGAAGCCGGGCATGTCCAGCGTCGCCAGTGAATCGAGGAAGCAGGCCGCGAGGCGGCCCAGGCCACCGTTGCCGAGGGCCGCGTCGGGCTCGAAGGATTCCAGCTCTTCGAAGTCGGCGCCGAGCTCGGAGACGACGCTCCGGGCCTCGTCGTACAGGCCGAGGTTGGAGAGGTTGTTCCCGAGGGCGCGGCCCATGAGGAACTCCATGGAGAGGTAGTAAAGGCGCTTGGCGTCCTGCTCGCGATATCGGCGCTCGCTCTCCCGCATGGCGTCGAGCGCGGGCCGGCGCACGGCCGCGGCCAGAGCGTGCAGTTGTTCGCGGTGCGAGGCCTCGCTCCAGACCCGGCCTTTCGCGAACCGGAGGAACGACTCGATGCCCTCGCGCAGATGCACGTGCCCGCGGGAGGTGTTGCTGTCGGTACTGCGCATGGTTCGTTAGTTTATGCCGCGCGAAGACGCGGCATCTCCCGGTTATACCGCGACAGCCCGAACTTGGGCGGAGACCGTCGCCGCGCACGGAGTGATCCCGCGTCTTCGCGCGGGATAAACTGTGCGCGTTGGTCCCTTCCATTTCCATTCGCAAGGTCGCCGTGTGCGTCGCGGTTGCGGCGCTGCTCCTCTTTCTGCCCGTGAAAGGCGACTTCACCCACGCCGTGCGATTCACGGCGTTCACCGGGCTGCTGATGGCGTTGCTGTGGCTGACCGAGGCCATGCCGATGGGGATGACGGCGCTGATTCCGCTCATCGCCTTTCCCCTCGCCGGCGTGAACAGCATGGAGAAAACCGCGGCGCCTTACGCCAACTCCGCGGTGTTCCTGTTCATGGGCGGCTTCCTGGTGGCGTCGACCTTCGAGCGATGGGGACTGCACCGGCGGATGGCGCATTTCGCATTGGTCCGCGTGGGCACGGAGCCGCGGCGGATCGTGCTGGCGGTGATCATCGTGACGGCGTTTCTGTCGATGTGGATGTCGAACACGGCCACCACGCTGATGATGACGCCCATCGCCGTGGCCATCGTGGGCGGTCTGGGCACGAGCAGCGATCGCACCGCGGAAGCGACTCTGCTCGGCGTCGCCTACGCGGCATCCCTCGGTGGCATCGGCACGCCGATCGGCACGCCGACCAATCTGATCTTCCTCGGCGCCGCGCGCGAGCTCTTTCCGCTGGAGAAGACCGTCACCTTCGCGCAGTGGATGATGTTCGGCGTCGCCTATCTGATTCTGCTGGTCCCTGTCTGCTGGCTGCTCGTGATTTACGTGGCGAAAGTGCCGAAAGGCGCGGCGGTCCCGATCGACCAACTCGGCATCGAGAAGCCGGGCTTCATGAGCCGGCCGGAGAAAACGGCTCTGATCCTCTGCGCGGCGACGGCGTTGCTCTGGATCTTCCGCGCGAACATCGACCTCGGCGCGTGGACCATTCCCGGATGGTCCAGCATCTTCCCCGTCGCCAAGAACATCAACGACGCGACGGTGGCCGTGGCCATGGCCATCCTCGCGTTTCTGCTGCCTGTCGGCGGAGAAAAACGGCTGCTGGAGTGGGAGGAGTTCAAGCGCATTCCCTGGGATGTGCTGATTCTCTTCGGCGGCGGATTCGCGCTCGCGGACGCGCTCGAGTCCAGCGGATTTTCGAAGTGGGCTGGAGCGCGATTGTCGTTCGTGGGCCAGTGGGCGCCGGTGCTGATGATCATCGCCATCTGCATCGTGGTGACGATGCTTTCCGAAGTTGCTTCGAACGTGGCGACGGCGACGGCGATGATGCCCATCGCGGCCGCGCTGGCGACCTCGATCGGCGTGCACCCGTACTTTCTGATGATTCCGGCCGTGCTCGCGGCGTCGTCGGGATTCATGCTGCCGGTAGCGACCGCGCCGAACACGATCGTCTACGCGACCGGTCACGTGCGCGTGAAAGCGATGGCGCGAACGGGCCTGCTGCTCGATCTCGCGGCGGCGCTGGTGATCACCTTCCTGATCTTCACCGTCGTGCCGTGGGCCACCGGAATCGTGATGCCGTGATCAGACAAGAGTGTCTGCTCTACGTCATCCCTTGCGATTGCGCATCCGTGTCGTATTCGGGGCCTTGGTGGCTCCGTCGTCGACAGTGACCAGCACGTGGTGGAGATGGGAGACGTTCGCGTCGTCGATCACTTCGACGTCGATCGTGTACGTCCGCGCCTTGCCGTTGCTCTTCTCCGCGCGGAGGTTCAGCGTGAGCGGACCGGTGACGACCCAGTCCGGCGAGGTGTTGTCGTTCGGATCGTTGTCGTCCGAAGAAACCCCGACGATCTGCGCCGTGAACGCGGAGTTGTCGCTGATGGTGACGTTGATCGTGACCGCGACCATCTTGTGATCCGGCGGCCAGAGGCTCGACGGGGACGCGGTTACGGTGATCGTTCGCTGCGTGGTCTGCGTGACGGTCACGGTGAACGAGCCGTTCGCGGTATTGCCGCGCGTGTCGGCCGCGGAACAGTTCACGGTGGTCGTGCCGGCGCTGAACGTCGAGCCGGAGGGCGGCGTGCAGGTGACGGTGACGCTGCCGTCGACGAGGTCGGTCGCCGTCGCGGTGTAGGTCACAGTGGATTGCGCGGTGGTGATGTCGTCGGGCAGCGTGAGAACCGGCGCGGTCGTGTCGACGACATGGATGAGGAATGAGCCGCTGACGCTCCCCGCGCTGCATTGCACGGTGGTCGTGCCGAGCGGGAACAGCGAGCCGGATGCCGGCGCGCAGGTGACACCGGCGGTCGTCGGCCGCCCGTTCTCATCGTCATCGCCGTTGCCGCCGGTGGTCGTAACGACGAAGGTCACCATCGCGCCAGACGGTCCGTCCGCCTCGGCGGTGATGTCGTCGGGAAGGTCGAGCGTGGGCGGCGGTGGCGGCACGTCGGGCGGCGTCACGGTGACGTCGAATCCGCCATTCGCGGTGTTGCCGCGCGAGTCGCTCGCCGAGCAGGTCACTGAGGTCGTGCCGACGGGGAATGTCGATCCCGAGGCCGGCGAACAGGTCACGCTGACGTCGCCGTCGACCAGATCGTTCGCTGAGGCGGTGTAGTTCACAACGGAACCGTTGTCTGAAGTTCCGCCGACGGTGAAGCTGCGCGGCAGATCCAGCGCAGGCGCGGTGGTGTCGACGACGGTGACGGTGAAGCTGTCGCTGGTCGAGCCGCCGCTGTCGGTCGCGGTGCACTGAACGGTGGTTACGCCGAGGGGGAAGGTCGATCCCGAGGCCGGTGAGCAGGAGACGGTGACCGGATCGTTCGGACGTCCGTTCTCGTCGTCGCCCATCCCGCCGTTGCGTCCGGATGCCGAGAACGAGACCTGTGCACCGGCGGCGCTGGTCGCCTCGACGGTCATGTCCTCGGGAACGTCGATCTCAGGCGGCGGAGCAGGAGCCGGCGGCTCCGTCACGGTGACGCTGAACCCGCCGTTCGCGGTGTTGCCGCGCGAATCGCTCGCCGTGCAGCTGACAGGTGTCGTGCCGACGGGGAATGTCGATCCCGAGGCCGGCGAACAGGTCACGCTGACGTCGCCGTCGACCAGATCCGTTGCCGATGCGCTGTACGAGACGGTCGCGCCGCTGTTGGAGGTTCCGGCGACGGTGAAACTTTGCGGCAGGTTGAGGGCGGGCGCGGTCGTGTCGACGACCGTGATGGTGAAGCTCTCGCTCGACGACCCGCCGCTGTCGGTGGCGGTGCATTGAACGGTCGTTACGCCGATGGGGAAGGTCGATCCGGAGGCTGGCGAGCAGGAGACGCTGACGGGATCATTCGGGCGTCCGTTTTCGTCATCGCCGCCGTTCTGTCCGGATGCGGAGAACGAGACCTGTGCACCCGCGGCACTCGTCGCCTCGACGGTCATGTCGTCCGGAACGTCGATTTCAGGCGGAGGAGGAGGAGCCGGCGCGGTCACGGTGACGCTGAATGAACCGCTGCTTTGGTTGCCGGAAAAATCGGAGGTCGTGCAGTTGACGAGGGTGGTGCCGACGGGAAACACACCCGGTCCGGGAGTGCAGGACGCACCGCGAACACCGTCCACGATGTCGGTGCCGTTGACGGTGAAGGAAACGGCCGCGCCCTGATTCGAAGACGCGGGAACTGTGAAGTCCCCGGGCAGGTGCAGCGTCGGCGCGGTGGTGTCGGTCACGATGACCTGAAAGCTTCCGGTTGCCGATCCGTTCGAGTCGGTGGCGCTGCACTGAACCGTGGTCGTGCCGAGCGAAAACCGCGAGCCCGAAGCGGGATGGCAATCGACGCCGGCAGGTCCATCGAGAGGGCGTCCGTTGACGTCGTCCGCGCTTCCGTCACTACTGGCCAACACCGAGTAGGTCACGATCGCGCCGGCGGGTCCCGTGGCTTCTGCCGAGACCGAGCCGGGAAGACTCAGGCTCGCGGCACACAGCGGCACTGCCAATGCGAGCACCACCAGGCAGACGATCGAACGCATGCAGGACCTCCGACGGACGTTTACGGAAAGAAGATTCTACGTCAGATCAACCCTGCAGGAGATCCTCCAACTCTTCCTTGCTGAACTGTTTCACGAGTGACGGGTCATCGGTCCTGATGAGCTCCGTGGCCAGTGCGCCTTTGCTGGTGATGAGCGCATCGATCTTCTCCTCGATCGTTCCGCGGGTGATGAGCTTGATTACCTGCACGCCCTGGTTCTGGCCGAGTCGGTGAACGCGGTCGGTGGCCTGGTCCTCGCGGGCCTGATTCCACCAGCGGTCGTAGTGGATGACCACCGACGCCGGCGTCAGATCGATCCCCAGTCCGCCCGCGCGGAGACTGGCCGTGAACACGCGGCAATCGGGATCGTCGCGGAATCGCGCGACCTCCTTGCCCCGCTCGCGCGTACCGCCTTTGATCGACGCGTAGCCGATGTCGTTCTGAAACAGGTGCCGCTCGATGAGGGCGAGCATCGACAGGTACTGGCTGAACACGACCACCTTCAGGCCGCTGCTCATGCACTCGTCGAGGAGCTCGATGAACGTCTCCCACTTGCCGGAAGTCACGTCCGCGGAGAATCCGCCGCCGACGGACGCCGGGTGATTGCAGATCTGCTTGAGGTAATTCAGGGCCGCGAAGATGTGCACGTAAGACACCCTCGCACCTGCATGGAGCTGTGAGCGCAACGGCTTTGCGCGCGCCTCGATCACCCGGCGATACAGCGCGCGCTGCTCGCCGGTGAGCTCGCAGTAGCGTTTGTCGACGATCTTCGGCGGGAGCTGCGTGAGCACCTGCGCTTTCGTGCGGCGAAGCACGAACGGACGGACGAGGCGTTGCAGCGTGGCGCGGTCGTCGACGTACTTCGGCAGATAACCCGGCACCACGAAATCGAGCAGCGCCTTCAGCTCTCCTTCGTGATTTTCGATCGGCGTTCCGGTGAGGCCGATGGCCACACGCTTCTCGATCGCACGCAACGCGTGATGCGTGGCCGTGTCGGCGTTCTTGATGGTCTGCATCTCATCGAGGACGACCAGATCGAAGCGCTTGCCGCGGAACTGCTCGATGCGGCTGCGCACGATGCCGTACGTCGTCAGCGTGACCGGAACATTCGGGATGTAGCGCGCGAGCTTGTCCCGCCAGTGATCGAGCACCGAGGTCGGGCAAACGATGAGGATCTGCTGCGATGGATCGACGTGCGTGACGGCGCGGATCAAGGCGAGGGCCTGATGGGTCTTGCCGAGGCCCATGTCGTCGCAGAGCAGGCCGCCGAAGCCGTTGTGCTGCAGGAGCCACAGCCAGTGATAACCGGTGTGCTGGTACGCGTACAGGTCGAGGCCGAGCATGGCCGGCGATGGAGCGTCGGCCGCGGTCTGCACCTGATCGAACATGCTGAAAACCTGCTCGCACGATGGATCGCCGCGAAACATCGCCGTGCCACGAAGCGATCCGCGGATCCGCAGCAACTCCAGCTTCGTGACGAGCACGTGCCCTCGCGGTCCGATGGTGGTTTCGTCGAGCCAGGCGAACTGGGGATCGGTGACGTCGATCCACAGAGTCTCGCGAATCAGCGCCCTCGCCCCGTCCTTGCGCGCTTTCGCGATCTCCGCCGCGGTCACACCATGCTCGAAGGTGATCTCGATCTCGAGCAGATCGGTGGTGTGGTGTAGACCTCCGGCCTGCCTATCGATCCCCCCACCCGTGGGCAGGCCGGAGGCCCGCACCACACGCGGCGCAAACTGGAACACTACCTCCCCCGCCAGCTTCACCGGTCGCGCGTTGCGAACCACCTCCGGCGCAAGTGCGGGCGGCAGCGTCGCCAGCTCGTCGCGATGCCGCTCGACGAACGCAAACACGTTCTCCTCGGCGATCAGCGTCTCGCGGTCATACGGCAGACCGGCGGCGGGCCGCACTTCGAAGAGCAGCGACTGATCGCGAGCCGTTTTCTCGGTGAACATCGGCGCGGCAGGCGCGGTTGACGCAAATCGATTCCTGAGGAAGAACCAGCGGCCGAACTGGGGCAGCGTTGCACGATCGTGAATCACGCCACTCGCCGTGAGGAGCACTGGTGTGAATCGCAGTGCGCGCTGCTCCGTCACCTCGACCCGCAGCGACGACGTGAGCGATTGCGGCGCAACCTCGAAGCCGCTCGCGATCACGATTGCCGGCGCGGTGTTGATCACATGCTCCACGGCGCCCGCCGCCAACGGGATCGTCTGATCGCCCGCGAGCAGCCGGAATCCGCCCTCGTGCAACTCGAGACGCACCGTGCCGCCGTCGCGGAGGAACATCTCTTTCGACCAGCGATACCAGGGCGAGGTCTCGAACTTCAGCCGCACCGATCCCGATCCGCGCCGCAGCAGCTCCTGCTCCTGCTCGGTGAAGACGTACTTGCGCAGAAGCTGTTCGCGGGCGTCGGAGCCGTTGGCCTCAATGGGACGGCCATCCTCGAACGACGCGAACGCGACCGCTCTCCAGACGCTGCCATCGAACCGCTCCGCGGTCGTCGCCCCATCCTCGGAAACGATCCGCGATACGAGAATCGCGACGTGCCTGCAGAAATCCCCCGCGCGGGTCCAGGCGGTGCAGGTGCAGCGGGCGGACTGCACGCGACCCGGCTCGAGCACGACCACCGGCGCGAACGTGCGGCGCTCGTTCTCGGTCACGTTCGCGGTGTAGGCGCTGCGGAAGAAGAGCGTGTCGGCGACGCGAAAGCGCGCGTCATTCGTCTCGATCGTCTTGAGCGTGGCAGGGGAAAACGCGGAACGGTAGCGATCGGGAACGGGCATGAAAAAAGGGACGGCGAACCATGACAGTTCGCCGTCCCACATTCAAGACTTGAAGTTTTGCGTTTTTCCTATCGCCTGCCGCTGGACCGCCGTTTCGGTGAAGGCGTTTCCGACTGCCCGCTGCCTGCCGGTACGACCACGCGTGCCGTCGAAGCCAGCGCGTTGCCGTAGAAGTCCGAGCAGGAGACCCACACGTCGTAATACCGGTCGTACTTCGTGTACTCGGCGCGGAGCTCGACGGTCAGATCGCCGGTGATGCTCCAGTCGCCGTCCTTCTCTTGGTCGAGGTCGCCGGTGCTGATCGTCTGATTCGAGGTGACGGCGAAGACATGGCAGAACGGCTTCGGGTCGAAGTCGTCGAACACGTCGAGGCCGATCTCGATCGGATACATCCGGCCGTCCGCGGTGCGCAGGATGTCCGGCGACGCGTAGGCCTTCTCGATGTGAGGCGCCTTCGGGTCGGCGACGTCGATCGTGAACGACGTCCGTCCGCGCATGCCCCACGCATCGAGCGCGTCGCACTCGACGGTCGTGACGCCGATCGGGAACATCGAGCCGTTCTCGTGCGAACAGTTGACGGTCGGCTCGCGGTCTTCCGTTCCCTCGACCAGGACCTTCCACTCGATCTTCTCGCCTTCGGGGCTGCGCGCTTCGACGCGGATGTTGTCCGCGTACAGCGTCAGCTCGTAGTACTCCCGCTCGCCGATGACTTCGACCGGGAAGGAGTCGGTCGTGGTGTTGCCGTCGAAGTCGTTGGCGACACACATCACGTTGGTCACGCCGACCGGGAACATGTCGCCCGACCGCGGCAGACATTCCGGAATCACGTCACCCCAGATCTCGTCGAAGGCCTTGACGTCGTACTCGACCTTCGCGCCCTCACGGGATTCTGCTTTCACCCGGATCGGCTCTTCGGGCAGGTAGATCTCCGGCCCGATGCTGTCGGCGACCAGCACCTCGAACGACGCATTCGCCTTCTCGCCATAGCGGTTCGAGGCGGTGCAGTCCACGGTCGTCGAGCCCATCTTGAAGAACTCGCCCGAGAACGGGAAACACTCGACAGTCGGGAACGGATCCTCACCGCCGAGGGGCATGACCTCGTACTTCACGAACGCGCCTTCGCGGCTCTTGGCCTGAATGCGAAGGATCTCCGGCGTCAGGATGACGAGCGGGAAGAACTTGAAGCCCTGCACGGTGAAATTGACGGAGTTCGAGTCCCCCGTTCCGCCGCGCACGTACACGCTGTAAACCCCCGAGCTCTGGACGATCGATGCCGGAACCCAGAAAACCACGTTGCCGGTGTACGTACCGTTTGCGTTGAGCTCGAAATGTCCTGCCGGACCATCGAAAACGACCTGCGAACCCAATCCGCTTCCGTAGATGGTCACGAAGTGTTCGCCGCTGTTTACTTTGACTGTCGCCGGCGAGATCGACGTGATCGTGCCGGCACTGGCGCTGAATGCGCACAAAACGAGAACTAACACCACAAGGGTACTTTTCACACGTCCTCCGAGAACTGAGAGAGAGAAGAGGTTCCTATACGGGTCTGAAGGAGGAGATTCTAGAGGAATGCCGGACAGCCGCTGTGACGCAGATCATGCTCTGCGAGAGGAACCTCAACTTGTCACAGGCGGCGTTCGCTGACGCTTTGTTGCTGACCTCGCAACTTGCTCAATTCACGGACGTCTTCTTGATTGGAAGGGTCCGCCGCGACGAGCTTTTCGCGGATCCGCACCGCGGTCGCAAAAGCCAGCTCAGCCTCCGCGATGCGGTCGAGCATGTTCAGCGCACGGCCGCGCTCGCCATGCGCAAACGCGAGATCGCGCTGCGCCTCGGCATTCTTCGGATCGGCCGCGGCCAGCGGCGTGAGCATCGCCAGCGCGCGATCCGTCGATTCGAGCGCGCCGGCGCCGTCCTCCATCATGTTCTGCGCGGTCGCCTTCATCACGAATTGATCGGCGACGTTGCGTTGCGCGACCGCATCAGCCGGATCGAGTGAGGCCCGCTCTTCGAGAGCATGCAGCGCGGCGTCGTGATGCTCGATCGCCCGTGGAAGGTTCCGCTCGATGATTCCGGTGAAGTAACCGCCCAGGCGCTGATTTGCTCGCGCTGTTTCGAGGAGCGCGTCGCGCCAGTGAGGACTGTTCCTCGGAATGTGCCTCAGCGACGCGAGCGCGGCCTCGTACGCCTGACGTGGCGTGCCTCGCCGGAGCTCCACGGGGATCTTCTTGCGGCCGATATAACGGCAGTCGCCGATCGCCGTCCACGTTCTGGCCAGTGCGAGATCGCGCGGGACGTCACGCGGCAGCGACTCGCGGATCGCCCGCGCCGTCTCGTGCTCGGTGATGGCCACGTCCCACCGCGTCGCCCGCTGCTCGACGAGCCCGAGGCGATCGTGCGCGTCGGCGAGCAACGTCAGAGCCTCGCGGTTTTCGGGCTCGTCCGAGCGCACCGACTGCGAGATGTCCAGCGCCTTCCGATAACTCGCAGTGGCGCCGGCCGTGTCGCCGAGGTTGGCGCGGTAGGGAAGACCCTGCACGTCGCCGATTTTCAGATAGGCACCGGCGAGCTCCATCCGCAGCGGCGTGTTGTTCTCCCCTTCCGCGGCGAGCCGATCGAGATAAACGAGCGCGCGGCGAACGAGCAGCTCGCGCGCGGGCGTCGAGCCGGGCAACGGCGCGATGGCGTCGTGCAGCTCGAAAACGACCGAGCGCGCCAGCGATCGCACTTCGTCGAAGCGCCGCTCGGCGATCCGTTTCTGATGGAGCGTGGCCGCGAAGGCGATTGCCGTCACGATCACGATTGCGAACGCCGTCGCAACGACGAGGATGTTGCGGCGAACGAACTTCGTCGCCTGATACGCGAACGTGGCCCGGCGCGCGGCGACGGGATGTCCGCTGAGGTAGCGGCGGATGTCATCCGCGAGCTTCTCCACCGATCCATAACGGCGGGCCGGCTCGACCTCCAGGGCCATGGCGATGATGTTGTCGAGATCGCCGCGCAACGCGCGCACTCCCGACGCCGTGCTGGCCCGCGCGGCCTCGGTCGACGCGGTCCGCGTCGCCGGATCGAAGGGATGCTGGCCCGTCAGCAGCTCGAAGAGCAGAACGCCGAGGGAGTAGACGTCCGTAGCGGTCGTGATCGCGCCGCCCAGCAGCTGCTCGGGACTCGCGTACTGCGGGGTCATGATGCGCGTCGATCCCGTATCGAGGCGGGTATCCGTGGCGATGAGCTTGGCGATGCCGAAGTCGAGCAGCTTCGGCGTGCCGGTCGGCGTGACGAGCACGTTCGCCGGCTTGATGTCGCGATGGATGACCAGTCCGCGGTGCGCGTGCTCGACGGCGTCGCAAAGCTGCAGGAAAAGATGAAGTTTTTCGTGGACCGACGCGGAGCGCGAGTACGTGTCGATCGGAGCGCCCTCGACGTACTCCATGACCAGATACGGCAGGCCGTCCGCGGTCGTACCGCCGTCGATCAGGCGGGCGATGTTCGGATGCTCGAGCGCGGCGAGGATCTGCCGCTCCTGCCGGAATCTCTGCACGAGCGCCTCGCCGCCGCGAACGAGTTTGATGGCCACCCGCTGCGAGAACTCCTCGGTCTGCCGGACGGCGAGGAACACCGTCCCCATCCCGCCATGGCCGAGCTGGCGGACCACGCGATAGGGACCGATCGTCGCACCGACCAGCCGATCCCCTTCGCTCGCGTCGATCAGTTCCCAGACCGACTTCTCGAGAAAGACTCCCGGCTCTTCATGGGCGGCCAGGAGGGACTGGACTTCTTCGCGCACGCGTGGCTCGGCGCCATTCAGGAGCCGCTCGCGCGTGTCCGGACCGGCATCGGCAACGGCGTGGAAGAGATCGCGAACCTCGTCCCAGAACGCGGTCATCGCACCGTGAGCTCGCGCCGCAACCAGGCGCGCGCCATCGTCCACTCGCGGCTGATGGTCGCGGGCGAGATGCCCAGGACCGCCGCGGTCTCGTCGATGGTCAGGCCGGCGTAGAAGCGAAGCTCCACGATGCGGGCCTGCTGGGGAAAGATCTTTTCGAGATTCTCGAGGGCCAGGTCGAGAGCGACGACGTCGAGGTTCTCGGTCGCCGCGAGATCGATCGCCGCGCCGATCGTGACCGCGACCACATCCCCGCCGCGCTTGTCGCTGTTCCGGCGCCGGGCATGATCGACGAGGATCCGCCGCATGACCTGCGCGGCAACGGCGAAGAAATGGGCCCGGTCGTTCCAGGCCACATGCCGCTGATCGACGAGCTTCAGATAGAGCTCGTTGACCAGGGCCGTCGGCTGGAGGGTGTGTCCGGCGCGCTCGCGGTTCAGGTGGCGGCCGGCGATGGCGCGCAGGGGCTCGTACACGAGGCCGAGGAGCTGATCGCGTGCTTCCTGCTTACCGGCGCTCCAGTCGCGGAGCAGTTGCGTGACCTCGGACATGGGCTGAATGGGAGACTGACGGCGATTTTACGCCGGAGTGAGGGACTTTGCCGGGCGTTTGCGCGATCTATTGGTGAGGAGCTCAGCAATCTGATGAATACCATGCGTCGCGCCTTCCTGGTGCTGTCTGTCCTTTTTCCGTTGCTCGCGTTCGGCCAGGCCGACCAGGCGATCATTTCCGCGATCGATTCCCCTGACCCCGTCGTCCCGGGGCAGACGCTCACGTACACCATCACCTTCCAGAACAACGGCCCGAATCCGGCCGTGAACGGCGGGGTGAACATCCTCCTTGACGCCAACTTCACTCCGACGTCAGCCACGCCGCCGGCCGGGTTCAGCTGCACTCCGCTGACTCAGATCATGAGCTGCACCAACCCCTCCTTTGCGGTCGGCGGGCCGGTCGTGCTGACGATTTCCGGAACCGTGGCCGCGCACCTGAACAACTTCCCCGACGGCACGCTGACCTCGTCGTTCACGACGTCCGGCGTGACTCCCGATCCGGTTCCCGGCAACAACAGCTCCGGATCGATCACCACGGCGTACAACTCGCCCCAGATCGACCTGTCCGTGGCCGTCGTCGACAATCCCGACCCCGTTTTCCCCGACGGGGACATCACGTACACAGTCGACGTCACGAACGCCGGCCCGGACACGGCCACGAGCGTGAACTTCAACTCCTTCAACAACGGGACGCTGCGTTATCAGTCGATCACCATCCCCGCCGGCTGGAGTTGCCCCAGCCAGCCGGCAGTGAACGGAAATCCGACCTTCACCTGCACGAATCCCAGCTTCGCACCCGGTACGTCGCAGTTCATCGTCGTCG
This sequence comes from uncultured Acidobacteriota bacterium, assembly GCA_963822445.1. Lineage (GTDB taxonomy): Bacteria > Acidobacteriota > Thermoanaerobaculia > Gp7-AA8 > Gp7-AA8 > QHVT01. The sequence continues at coordinate 669,215 of CAWGHO010000002.1, forward strand.
TCAGCGCGGATGACGAGGTTCTCGGCATCAACGACGGCACGGTGCAGATCGTCTTCGGCGTGAACGGCACGGGCGACGATACGAACGACAACAACAACCAGGAGACCGAGTCGACGCAGTACGTCACCCCCGACGCCGACGTGACCATCTCCGTGACCGACTCGCCCGATCCGGTCTTTCCGGACGGCAACATCACCTACACGGTGACGGTGGGCAACACCGGGCCGGACACGGCACCGAACATCAGCCTGAATTCTTTCGGCGGCAACAACCTTCGCTTCGTCTCGGGGAGTGTCCCCGCGGGCTGGAATTGCACGCTGCCGGCGGCGAATGCCCAGACGGCGGGTTGGAACTGCACCCTGCCCGCGGGACTGCCAATGAACGGCAGCTCCGTCCTTACCTTCGTCCTCCAGGCGACCGACGAGCTCCTCGGCATCAACGACGGAACGATCATGTTCGGGTTCAGCGCCAACAGCAGCGTCGCCGATCCGGACAACACGGACAACTCGGAGACCGAGAGCACCGCGTACGTCACTCCCGACGCGGACATCGCCGTGACCGTGAGCGACTCGCCTGATCCGGTCTTCCCGGACGGCGACATCACCTACACCGTGACCGTGCAGAACCTCGGGCCGGATGCCGCGCCGAACGTGATCCTGAACGTGCCGATGAACAACACGCTCCGGTTCCAATCCACCACCGAACCTGCCGGTTGGGACTGCACGCCGCCCGCGGTCGGTGCCGGAACGAGCTGGAGCTGCACGATCGCCTCGCTGCCGGTGCAGCCGGCGTCGGTCTTCACGATCGTCCTGCGCGCGAACGACGAGCAGTTCGGCATCAACGACCAGACCATCAACCAGTTCTTCGGCGCGAACAGCAGCGTTTCGGATCCCAACAACGCCAACAACAGCGAGACCGAGTCGACCGCGTACATCACCCCTGATGCAAACGTCAGCATCAGCGCGAGCGACTCGCCCGATCCGGTGACCAACGGCTCGAACCTCACCTACACGGTGGATGTGGCGAACGCAGGTCCCGACGCGGGTCCGAATGCCGTGGTCAACTTCTCCATTCATCCCAGCCTCACTTACCAATCGGTGACAGCGCCGGCCGGCTGGAACTGCACCAACCCCGGCGTCGATGTCACGGGGCTCGTGCAGTGCACCAAGCCGTCGATCGCCAATGCCGAGACCGCGCAGTTCACGCTGGTGACGAAGGTCGTCGCGGCCGGCGCCGGTGGAACCCTCAACTCTGTCTTCTCGATCGGTACAGCCGCTCAGGATCCCTTGAACACCAACAACAGCGTCGAGGTCTTCACGACCTGGATCGGGCAGAGCTCCGATCTGTCGATCGACAAGAGCACGCTGTCCACCGCGGCCGCGCAGGGCAGCACGATCACCTACACGATCAACACCGTGAACAACGGTCCGAACCCGGCCGCGAACGCGACCGTCACCGACACGCTGCCGGCGCAGCTCCTCTTCCAGTCGATCACGCCACCCGTGGGCTGGAACTGCATCACGCCGGCCGTCGGCGCGAACGGCACGATCACCTGCACTCTGGCGTTGATGTCCGCTCCTTACAACGGGCAATTCATCCTGGTCACGACCGTCGCGCCGAATGCGACGGGGACAATCTCGAACTCGGCCTCGATCGGCTCGCCGAACACGGATCCGAATCCCGGCAACAGCAGCGGAGCATCCGGCGCGGTCATCGTGGCTGGTAACTCGGATCTCGGCGTGACGAAGACGACTGCCGCGACCACGGCCACGCCGGGCAACGCCATCACTTACACGATCACCGTCACCAACAACGGTCCCGACCCGGCGGCGAGCCCGGTCATGACGGACATCCTGCCAGCAACGTTGCTCTTCCAGTCGATCGCGGCGCCCGCGGGCTGGAACTGCACCACGCCGGCCGTCGGCGCGACCGGCACGATCACCTGCACCGCTGCCACCCTGGCCAGCAGCAGCAACGCGGTCTTCACCCTGACCGCGACCGTCGCCCCGAGCGCGACCGGCACGATCACGAATACGGCATCGGCGAGTCACTCCGGCACGGATGGCAACGGCGGGAACAACGCGGGCACGTCAGCGCCGGTCCCCGTCGACGCGGCGCCTGCCGCAAACCCGACCATCGACAAAACCACGACCGCGACGACGGTCACGGTCGGCACGGTCTTCAGTTACACGATCACCGTGGGAAATACCGGCCCGGCAACAGCGAACAATGTCGTGGTGACCGATGTGCTGCCGGCGGAACTGGAGCTCGTTTCGGCCACGCCGTCGCAGGGAAGCTGCTCCGGCACGACCACCGTGACGTGCAACCTCGGCTCGATCCCCGTCGAAGCCAACGCGACCATCACGCTTCAGGTGCGCGCGATCGCGGCAGGTGGATCGATCGTCAACAGCGCGTCCGTCGCCGGATCGAACGGCGGCGGCACGGACGTCGCCAGCGCGCCGGCCGTCATCGCGGTCGGAGGACCGGCCAGCGAGGCCGACATTCCGACGCTCTCCGAGTGGATGCTCCTCGCGTTGATGGCGATGCTGGGACTGGTCGCAGTGGTCAGGATGCGGACGTAACGACGTCGACGATCGCGGCAATGGCGCGATCGAGGTGTTCGCGGGTGTGGGCTGCGCTGATCTGACAGCGCAGCCTCGCCTGCCCCTGCGGTACGACCGGGAAGCCGAAGCCGGAGACGTAGACCCCGCGGCGCAGAAGCTCCTGGGACATGGAAATGGCCTTCGCTGTATCGCCGATGAGGATCGGCACGATGGGATGAATACCCTCTCGGACTTTGACGCCCTTCGCGGTCAGTTGCGCGCGGAAATAAGCCGTGTTCTCGCGGAGCCGGTCGACGAAGCTGCTGTCTTTCTCGACGAGATCGAGCGCGGCGATGGATCCCATGACCACCGCGGGCGGCAGCGTGTTGGAGAACAGGTACGGCCGCGATTTCTGGCGGAGGTAGTCGACGAGGGTTTTCGGGCCGGTGGTGAAGCCGCCGTGCGATCCGCCCAGGGCCTTGCCGAGGGTGGAGGTGTATGCGTCGATTTTGCCGAATACGCCAAGCTCCTCCGCCGTCCCGCGGCCGGTGTGTCCGAGAACGCCCGTGCCGTGGGATTCGTCGACGACGAGAAACGCGCCGTACTCGCGGCTGATCTCGATCATCTCGGGTAGCGGCGCGAGCGAGCCTTCCATCGAGAAGACGCCGTCGGTCATGACGACTTTGTTCCGCGATTCTTTCGTGGCCTCGAGCGCGCGTCGTAGGTCGCCCATGTCCCGATTCCTGAAGCGCTCCTTCTTTGCCTTGGCCAGGCGCACGCCATCGATGATCGAGGCGTGATTGAGCTCGTCGGAGATGATCGCGTCCTGCTCCTGGGCGATGGTCTGGAACAGCCCCTCATTCGCATTCCAGCACGAGCCGTAAAGGATGGTGTCCTCGGTCCCGAAGAACGCGGCGATCCGCTCCTCGAGCTGGCGGTGAATGGTCTGCGTGCCGCAGATGAAGCGCACCGACGCGAGGCCGTAGCCGTAATCACGCTCGGCCTTTTCCGCGGCATGAACGATGGCCGGGTGATTGGCGAGGCCGAGGTAGTTGTTCGAGGTGAGCATGATCACCTCGCCGAGCCCCTCCACCTCGACGACGGCGCCCTGCGGCCCTTTCAGCGCGAGCTCGCGCTTCATGGTGCCGGCGGCGGTCATCTGATCGAGTTCGGAGGAGAGAGTAGACAGAAGGCTCATAGGCGCAAAGGCTCAAAGGCGCAAAGTGGAGTGACTCTTTGAGCCTTTGAGCCCTTGAGCCGTTGCGCCTTCATTCGTTGTCGTACTTCAACTCCCGCCTGAAACACATCTGCGCGTCCATGTCGAAGACCACGCAGGAGTCGATGGGGCGGGAGTAGACGTGCATGGAGAGGGCGCGCTCGTTCCAGTCGGCGAGGTTGCGGATGCGGTGGATGGTCTGGGTTTTGTCGACTGTATTGAGCGGGCCGCCGGGGATGGCCATTTCGTTGCCGAGGTGCTGCATCTCGATCTTCGTGGCGCCGGCCAGACAGTCCATGCCCACGACCTGCTGGTTCTCGGGGCGGTTGCAGTCGATCTTCTTGTAGTTCTCGACCAGCAGCTTGCCCTCGATCATGGTCATCCAGCCGAGCTGCCCGTTGTGAGTGTGCAGCGGCGTCACGGCGCCGATCGGCCAGCAGATCAGCATCACCTCGATCATGTCGTTGCGAAAGATCTTGTTGCGGGTGTGCCGGTCCGGCTGCCAGTCCTGGTACCGCAGCAGATCCTCGGCCTTGATCTCGTAGGCGACCAGATAGTCGTAGATCTTCTGCTTGGTGATGATGCCTTCGGAAAGGCGCCGGATCCCGTCGACGAACTGCTCGGCCGGGACCGCCGCCGGCGAGTAAATCGGCGCGGGGACGACTGTCATATTTTGCATCTCGCTTTTCCCCTCCCGAAGATGCCGAGAATATAGAGCAAATCCTGATCCGGTTGCGGGGTTACGAGGTTTCGGGGTTACGAGGTCCCGCCTCCCAGCCCGGCGACCCCGAAACCTCGTAACCCCGTAACCCCGTAACCCCGTTCTCGTGCTACCCTCCGCCCGCTTTGGCAGCCGCGGTGAAAAACGTAGCGGTCATCGGCGCGCAGTGGGGCGACGAAGGCAAGGGGAAGATCGTCGATCTTCTCTGCGAGGATTTCGACGTCGTGGCCCGTTATCAGGGCGGGCACAACGCCGGTCATACCGTCAAATTCGAGGACAAGCACTTCGCCCTCAGGCTGATGCCGTCCGGCATCGTCCATCCCGGCAAGCTCTGCCTTCTCGGCAACGGCATGGTCATCGATCCCGAGGCCCTGCTCGAGGAGATGACCAACCTCCGGGCGGCCGGAGTCACGATCGAGGAGAACCTCCTCATCAGCGACTCCGCCCACTGCATCCTCCCGTACCACAAGGCCCTCGACCTCGCTCGCGAGGAGTCCGCCGGCGTGGCCAAGATCGGCACGACCGGACGGGGAATCGGCCCGGCCTACGAATCGAAAGTCGGCCGCTACGGCATCCGCATCGCCGACCTCCTCGATCCCGAGGTGCTGCGGCAGAAGATCGAGTTCACCTGCGCCGAGCGCAACGCCGTTCTCGGCAGCGTCTACGGCAAGGAAACGTTCGACGCCAAGAAGCTCTACGACGATTACCTGCGCTACGGCGAGATCCTCGAGTCGCGTATCACCAACGGCACGGTCTGGATCAACGAGCAGATCCGCGCGGGCAGGACGATCATGTTCGAAGGCGCGCAGGGAACGATGCTCGACATCGACCATGGCACCTACCCGTTCGTGACCTCCTCGAACACCGTCGTCGGCGGCGTCTGCACCGGCCTCGGCGTCGCCCCGAAGCACATCCACAAAGTCATCGGCGTGGCCAAGGCCTACACGACGCGGGTGGGCGGCGGCGCGTTCCCGACCGAGCTCGAGAACCAGCACGGCGAGCATCTCCGCAAGCGCGGCAACGAGTTCGGCACGGTCACAGGCCGTCCGCGGCGCACGGGCTGGCTTGATCTCGCCGTCCTGCGCACCGCCGCAACGCTCAACGGACTCGATGAGATCGCGCTGACCAAGCTGGACGTGCTCGACGAGTTCGACGAGATCCCGATCTGCACCGCGTACAAGGTCCGCGGCAAGACCTGGAACACCTTCCCCGCGTTCGCTGTGGCGCACGACGACTACCAGCCGGAGTACCGCACGTTCAAAGGATGGAAGTCTTCGACTGCGGGAGTGACGTCGTTCGACGATCTGCCGCAGGAAGCGAAGGATTACGTTCGCTTCATCGAAGATGAGACGGAGACGCGGGCGGCAATCGTCTCGACGGGGCCGCGGCGCGAAGAAACGATTCTGCGAGGCTAAAGGGAACGACCGGGGCGCCTCCGGCGGGCGGCCACGGGCCGCGGCGTTAGTGTTGGCGTGAACGCGGTTCGCGCAACCGACGCGATTTTGCCAGAAGGCACAACCAACGCAGCGGCCCGTGGCCGCCCGCCTATAGCTTGTCCGGCCGTCTCTCCGCTTCTCCCTCAGCCCTCAGAGAAGTACCCGTTGGGTGGCAATCGGGAGAATCGGGTTCAGGCGGCGCGATACTGAGAAGAAGGGTTCGTCCCGCTACGAATTCCGCCCGTGTTCGGATCGACGAATCCCTCCGGACTTTCGAGCGGGACGAAGTGCTTTGGCCCGAAACGCATTCTCAGATGCTGTCGGAGCACGACTCGACTATAGGCCTTGCGCGCGGCCAAAGCCAACCCGAAGGGAGGGTGTGATGAGCGAGTTCGAGTTTGGGGCGTTGGTGGGACTGGATTGGGGTGACACATCGCACGAGGTGGCTCTTTGGGACGAGCAGCAGCAGACGTGCACGAACGAGCGCATCGAGCACACGCCTGCGGCTCTGCGCGCATGGATCGAAGCGCTGCAGGCGCGCTTCGGCGGGGCACCGATCGCCGTGGCCATCGAGCAGTCCCGCGGCGCGGTCTTCGACGCGCTCAGCGGCTATCCGTTCGTCACGTTGTATCCGATCAACCCACGCAGTGCAGCCCGGTATCGTGAGGCGTTTCATCCGAGCCTTTCGAAAGACGATCCGACCGACGCGGCGTCCTTGCTCGACCTGCTCCGTAAGCACCGCAACGAGCTGCGCCCGTTCATCGCCGACGACGCTTCTACGCGGCTGCTGCGGCTTCTGACCGAGGATCGGCGGGAGCTCGTCGATCAGAGGACGCAACACGTCCAACGCATGACCGATCGGCTCAAGACGTACTACCCGCAGGCGCTCCGGTGGGCCGGCGCGTTGATTACGGCCCAGGCCTGTGACTTCCTCGAACGCTGGCCGACGCTCGAGGCCATCCAAAGGGCTCGGCCGTCCGCGATACGGAGGTTCTATGCGGGTCATCATCACGCGGCCGCGTGGATCGACCAGAGGCTCGCCGAGATCCGTTCAGAGGTCGCGTTCCACGACGACCAGGTCACCACTGACGCTGCCGTGCTGCTGATCGGAAGCGAGGTTGCGCAGATCCGGGCCCTCAACACGAGCATCGCCACGTACGACCAGAAGATCTCGGCGGCGTTCGCCGCCCACCAGGACGCGTCGATCTTCGCGAGCTTCCCTGGCGCCGGCCAACAGCTCGCGCCGCGGCTCGCCGCCGCCTTCGGGACCGATCGCAAGCGCTTCGGCAGCGCCGTCAACGTCGCCACCCGAAGCGGCATCGCCCCGGTTCTCCGCCGGAGCGGCAAAACGGCGGTCGTGCACATGCGCTGGGCCTGTCCGAAGTTCCTGCGTCAGACGTTCCATGAGTACGCCCGCGTGTCGATCGGTCAGTCCGAATGGGCTCGAGCCTTCTACAAGCAGCAACGCGCGCGCGGACACAGCCACCACGAGGCTATCCGCACGCTCGCTTACCGCTGGATCCGCGTCCTTTACGCCTGCTGGAACAATCGCACCGTCTACGACGAAGCTCTCTATCTGCGGCAGCTCGCCACCCGAGGCTCAACCCTCGCCACAGCTGCTCCCTGACTTGACAGGAAGGCTCAGATGTCCGGAGGCCCCTCGTCGTTCCCTTATGCGTCCCGCGAGAATCTACTGCCGCGCGCCGTCCGGCTCGGCAGCGATGCGCAGGTGCGCGACGGTCTCACGCAGCTCGCGCTCGAGCTGATCGTTGGTGATGCCCTCGCCGAGCTCGATGACGCGCTCGGAAGACCAGCGGCCGTCCTCGTAGATCACGAAGCGGAACGTGCTCTCGGGCGTGTAGAGGATCACCCGGCCTTCGCTGATGAGCGCGCGTACCGGTGCGCCGGTGCTCGAAGCGATTTTGGCGTTAGGCAGGCGTTCGCCGCTGCGTCCGACCGGCTTCCAGATGCGTGCGTTGGGAACGGGCTTCGGCGTGATGCGCACGCGCGTCACAGCCGTCGACGCGTGCGCGCCGAACAGGACGTCGACGCCGTCGCCGCTGCGCGTCATGGCCAGCGGGGGGTGCAGGACTTCGAGCATCGGCTCGCGGGACAGCGCCTGAGCGGAGTTCACCGCGGCGAGCGTGTTCAGATCGGAGATGTTCGTCGAAGCGAGCTGTCCCCGCTCGAACGCAACGAGCGCGTATTCGGCAACCGGGTCGCCGGTCATGCTCCACCAGACGGCGTGCACGAGAATCGAGTCCTCGCCTTCGACGGAACGGCTCATCACAGCCTGCAGGCCGACTCGTTTCGCGAGGCTCACCGGCGCCACTTCCAGCGGCTCGGACCAGTTCCCGCCCGGATCGAGGCGCGCCATCAGGATCTGCTCGCCGCTTTCCGAGGTCCTGGTCCAGAGCACGAACAGCGCGGAGGACTTCGCGTCCCACATCAGGGTTGCCTGCGATTCGAAGGCCTTGTCGCCGGTCGTCGGGACGAGCAGGCGCGTCTTGGTCCGTCCGACGCGCCGCACGATGTTGAGGCGGCCGGTCGCGTTGTCGGCCGTGTAGACGGCACCGTCCGTACCGAGGACGGGCGCCGTCTCCTCACCGGCCGCGGCGAGCGCGGTCAGGAGGACCAGGGCGAGGATTGCGATGTAGCGCGTCATCTTGGTCAGCTCTTCCAGTTGATGACGGCGCAGAGGTCGACGCCGACGAGAAGCTCTTTGACGTGGCGGAAGTCGGGATAGAAGCTGGCCACGACGTCGAAACAGCGATCGGCTTCCGCGTACCGGTCGGTGCGGACGCAGGTTTCGCCGAGGAGGTAGTTGCCGTTGCGGACTTGCCTGGGAATCTGCGCGAGACGAAGCCCTTCGCGCGCGCAGGCCTCGGCGCGCTCGTACGTCCCGAGCTCGAGATGCGCATACGCGAGATCGAGATACGCCTCGGACCGCGCGTAGTCCTCGTCGAGGAGCTCCGCGGTGCGGTCCAGGAGATCGATGCCTTCCTGATAGTCGCCGCTCAGCACTTTGGCCCCGCCGAGGTTCGCGAGCACGGCGATGCGCAGCGCGGCAGCGCGCGTGTCGTCCTCGCCGAGCGTGGCCAATGCGGCGAGCGCCTCATCGAATGCTTCGATGGACTTGGCGAACTGCGAATCCGCGACCAGGGTGATGCCGTGGTGATTGAGCACGCTGGCGCGGGCCATCGGCTCGCCGAGCTCCGCCGCGGCGGTGCGAGCGATCTCGCCGTAGAAGATGGCGCGCTTGCGATCCTCCGCCTCGGTGAAGCGGCGGATGAGCACTGCCGCGGCCATGTAGACCAGCCGCGTGGAGCGGCGGCGGATGACGATTCCCGGCAACTGCCCGATCTCGACGCCATCGCGCTGCGCGGCGATCAACGCCTCGGCTTTGCGGATGGTGACCAGCTCCCGGACATCCTCGGACTCGACCACCGTGAACGCGCGGTCGTAAAGGGCAATCGCCGCGTCGACGTCGCCACGCCACATCTCCTGTAAGCCGTTCTCACAGAGTTGCAGCGCTTCCTGGTCGTTCTCGATCATCAATAGGTCCACCGGGGCGGGAGTTGCGTGCATTCTAGCTGGATTTATTCAGAATTGAGTCAATTGTTCCCTGCGAAACGGGGTGGTAGGTCGGGCGCGCTTTCGCGTAGACCCGGCGGGCGAACGCGAGGTCCTCGGGGTTCGTCGCCAGCTTCTCGTAAATCGGCCTCAGAAACTTGCGCCGTCCCTGGATGGTCAGGAAGCGCTCGATGGCCGGCCAGGCCTCTTTGTAGCGGGTATCGATCGACTTTTCGAGCCACGCGGAAAGGACTTCGTTGTTGCCGCTGTCGCTGAAGTGGAAGCGGCTGTCGAGCTCGGCCATGCGCTCCGGCGCGATCTTCGGCAGGGACTGGATGAAGTGCTGTTTCTCGTGCGACGACCAGCCGGTCATGTTCACGGCCGCGGCCGGTCCGCCATCGGCGAACGCCTTGGCCTGTGCCTCGACCTTCGTGAATGCTTCCGAACTGGGCGCCGGCGCGTTCGCGGGGATGCCCGGGCCGTGAATCCATTCGTCGATGTTTACCTTCTGCACGACGTCGGGAAGCTTCGCGCGGATGTGCTCGACGAACTTCGTCGTAGTCATCGGCTTGAACGCGTTCTCGTCGAAGTACGCGCGGAGGAATTGATCCCACTTTTCGCGTCCGGCGGTCTGCTCGAGCAATCGCAGGAAGAGCGCGCCTTTTTCGTAGACCGTGCTCGGGGCGTCGTCGGGATCGCGTCCGGTGAGATCGACGTAGAGGTGCTGATCTTTTTCCGGCAGCGGGGCGAGCAGCTCCTTCAACTCAGTGACGCCGAGGAGCCAGAGCATCTCGTCGTATTCACGGCCGTAGATCTTTTCGATGATGCGATGCTCGAAGTAAGTGGTGAAGCCTTCGTTGAGCCAGAAGTCGTTCCAGGTCGCGTTCGTGACGAGATTGCCGGACCACGAATGCGCGAGCTCATGGGCGATGAGCGAGACCAGCGACTTGTCGCCGGCGATGACGGTCGGCGTGAGGAACGTCAGCCGCGGATTTTCCATCCCGCCGTACGGGAAGCTCGGCGGAAGAACGAGCAGGTCGTACCTTCCCCATCGATACGGACCGTAAAGCTCCTCGGCCGCGGCGATCATCTTCGGCGTGTCGCTGAACTCCGCGGCGGCCTTTTCGATCAGCGGCGGCTCCGCATACACACCGCTCCGCGTATCGAACGGACGAAACTCGAGATCGCCCACCGCAACCGCTAGCAGGTACGCGGGCACGGGCTGCGGCATCCGGAAGTGATAGACGCCTTCCGCGTTCTTCGCCTGCGGGTTTTCCGCGCTCATGACCGCGAGAAGCTCCTTCGGCACGCGGAGCGTCGCCTCGTACGTGAAGCGCGAGCCCGGCGAGTCCTGACAGGGCACCCAGCTCCTCGCGAGAATGGCCTGGGACTGGGAGAGCAGGAAGGGATGCTTCTTGCCCGCGGTCATGGCCGGCTCGAGCCACTGCAGCGCGCGCGCGGTCGGACTCGATGCGTATTCGATGGTGACGCCGGTCGTCTCGGAATGAAGCGGGATCTCCAGCGCCCGGCCCTTGATCGCATCCTCGGGACCGAGCTTGAAGTCGGTCGTGGCGTTGCCCGGCTGCAAGGTCACTTTGCGGATGTCGAGACCGGCCGTGTCGAGAATCAGCGCGGTCGCATCGGGTTGCTTCTTCACGCGAAGCGTTGCCGTCCCGGTGAGCTGCTTCTTCGCGAAATCGACGGTGAGATCGAGAGCGATGTGCTCCACGCGGGCTTGATCGGGCCGCGCGTATGAGTGCGGATCGAGGGAGGTCGCCGCGGCCGCGGCGGGCTTCGGCGCCGCGGTTTCAGTCTGCGGCTGTTCGGCGCGGCAGGCGGCGAGGATGAGGAGCGTGATGCAGAGGGTCAGTCGCTTCATGAGGGTCGCGAATTTACCGCATAGAATCCTGACCGCAGGCAAAACCCATGTCACTTCCGTCCGGCACACGGCTGGGGCCGTACGAGATCCTCACGCCGATCGGCTCCGGCGGAATGGGTGACGTCTACCGCGCCCGCGACACGCGCCTCGATCGCGACGTCGCTGTCAAAGTCCTGCCCGAGCGTTTCGTGCGCGACGCCGAAGCCCGGGCGCGGTTCGAGCGGGAGGCCAAGGCCGTCGCCGCGCTCAGCCATCCGAACATCCTCGCCATTCACGACTACGGCTCCACCGACGACGCCGCGTACAGCGTCACCGAGCTCCTCGAAGGGCAGACTCTCCGCCAGCGCCTGCACGAGGGACCGCTGCCGTGGCGCAAGACGGTGGAGATCGCCGCGGCGCTCGCGGACGGACTCGCCGTCGCGCACGCGAAGGGCATCATTCATCGCGATCTCAAGCCGGAGAACATCTTCCTCACCGACGACGGCCGCCTGAAGATCCTCGACTTCGGCATCGCCCAGCTCAAGCGGATCGAGCCCTCCAGCCCCGACATCGACGTCTCCACGATTCCCACCGCGCCGCTGAAAACCGATCCCGGCGCGGTCATGGGAACGGCGGGGTACATGGCGCCGGAGCAGCTGCGCGGCGAAGAGGTCGACGCCACGACCGACATCTTCGCCCTCGGCTCGGTCCTCTACGAGATGGCCACGGGAAAGCCCGCGTTCATCCGCGCCACGGTCATCGATTCGCTCTCGGCGATCCTCACCGATACGCCGGACGTCTTCACCGTCTCCGAGCGGATGATCCCCTTCGAGCTGGCCCGCGTGATCCAGCGCTGTCTCGAGAAAAATCGCGCGGAGCGGTTTCAATCCGCGCGCGATCTCTCGTTCGCACTGCGCGCGATCGGAACGTCGACCAGCCTGAGCTTCGAGTTGCCGCAACGCGAGCGGAGACGGCGGATGGTGATGTGGGCCATCGGCATCGCCGCCGCGGCCATCCTCACCATCGCTTCATTCGTCGTGCTCCGCGACGATTTCGGCGTGCAGTCGCCGATCCGGCGAACCGAGGCGCGGCCGATCCGGGCGATCGCCATCCTCCCGTTCGTGAACGCCACCGGCGATCGCGAGGCCGAGTATCTGTCCGACGGCGTGACCGAGACGCTGATCAACACACTCGCCCAGGTGCCGGGCGTCAGGGTCATGTCCCGGACTTCAGTCTTTCATTACAAAGGCGCTCCCGCCGATCCGAAGCGCGTCGGCCGCGAGCTTCGCGTCAACCTGGTGGTCGTCGGGCGGATCGAGGAAGTCGGCGGCCGGCTGGTGGTGAGCGCAGAGCTGATCGACGCGAACGACGCCTCGCTGATCTGGGGCAATCGCTACGAGATCGCCCGCGCCGACCTGTTCCCGGTCCAGCAATCCATCGCCTCGGAGATCGCACGCACGCTGCGCCTGCAGCTCGGCGGCCGCGAGCAGCAACTGCTTTCCAAGCGACACACGAGCGATCCCCGCGCGTTCGAGCTGTACCTGAAAGGCCGCTTCCAGTGGAACAAGCGCAACGCCGAGGGGCTGTACAGGGCGATCGAGTTCTTCAATCAGGCGATCGAGATCGATCCGCAGTACGCGCTCGCGTATGCCGGACTGGCCGACGTCTACAACCTGCTGGACATCTGGGCCGGCCTACCGACGAAGGAAACCTTCCCGCGCGCGAAGGCCGCCGCGGAAAAGGCGTTGTCGATCGACGATGAACTGGCCGAGGCGCACACGTCGCTCGCGTACGCGATCCAGACTTACGAGTGGGATTGGAACGCCGCGGAGAAAGAGTACAAACGCGCGCTCGAGCTCAACCCCAACTACGCGACCGCGCATCAGTGGTACGCGGAGTTCCTCACCGCTGTCGGCCGCTTCGATGAGGCCGAACGGGAAGGACGGAAGGCGTTGTCGCTCGATCCGATGTCGCCGATCATCAACGCCGTCGTGGCCTGGAATCGCACCATGGCCCGCCGCTACGACACGGCGATCGAGCAGGGCATCCGCGCGACGCAGCTCTTCCCCGACTTCATGGCCGCCCACGCATACCTCGGCCTCGCCTATCTCGAATCGGGCAAACCGCAGGACGCGCTCGTTTCGCTTCGGCGCGCGCGCGACCTTCTGGACATCGTCGTGATCGAGACCTGGCTCGCGCGTGCGGAGCTGGCCTCAGGCAATCGCGCAGCGGCGGAGAAGATCGCTCGCGATCTCGAGTCGCGCGGATCGCGCGAATATCTCCCGCCGTACTACATGGCCGTGCTGTACGCGCATCTCGGCGATCGCGATCGAGCGTTCGCGGAGATGAATCGCGCCGTGGCCGAGAGAACGGGCGCGATGGTGTGGGTCGGCGTCGACCCGGCGCTCGATCCGCTGCGCGGTGATCCGCGGTTTCGCGCCACTAGCGTTGATACGCGTACGAAACCTTGAAGAACATCGACCGTCCCGTCGGCTCGAGATCATTCCCCGACGCCAGCGCTCGGTTGTCGCCGTAGCCGACGAAGAGCACTGTCTGCCAGTTCAACTTGTAGCTATACAGGACGCTGCCGGAGAATGACCCGCCCTTGCCCGATCCGCTTTCGTTGGTGATGTAGGAGCCGATGACGCGCAGCAGCGATTTCGCCGAAAAGCTGTACTGCACGCGCAGCCGCTCGATCAGCGCGGTGTAAAGGCGGCTTCCGTCGATGTCGAGCGTTTCGCGGCTCGCGTCGATGCGCAGATCGAGACGATCGTGCGGACGGACCGTCGTGCCGAGAGAGATCGAATTGACGTCGCCGACCTGGCGGCTGCCGAAATCGATCGACTCGCCGAAACGCCCCGAGAGCGTGACGCGCGGAATGCGCCGGAAGGGATCGAACTGCAGGAAATACTCGACGTACGACTGCTCGAACATCTCACCGTCGAACAGCACCCTTTCCCTGGGATTCACGCCGAAGAAGAAGTTGGTGTTCTTCACGCCGACGCCTTCGACGCCGGCCGTTACGCTCTCGAACAGCGTGTTGTTGTCGCTGTCCACCTGCCGGACGACCGACACGCTCGGCCGCCAGAAACGGATCATTCCCTCGGGGTAGTAACGAAGTCCGCCGCCCGCCTGGACGTCGCGGTAGCCGGACTGGGTGACGAATCCGAGGTCGGCGCGGAACTCATCGCCGACGTCGCGGCCGCGGACGAACCAGTCGTAGCCGCGCTTCTGGTGCGACCAGGCCAGACTCAGCGCATGGGACGTCTCGCTGTCGCCGGTGAATGTGCGATGCAGGTCGGGACGATTCGGATTCTGGGTATCGCTCAGCAGAAACTGCGCGGTCAATGTGTCGCTGTTGTTCGGGCGCCACTGGAAGTCGGGTCCGATCACGCGGTTATGACCGCCGTCGCTGATCTCGCGCGACGTGAGCACGGCGCCGACGAATCCCTTGCCGAGATCGTGGCGCACGCGGCCGATGGTCGAGTACGACTTGAAGTCGGCCACCGCGAATTCGTTCGCCTGCGCGCCGGGCAGGATGATGCCGCCGCCGCCCTCATCTTCCGCGATGAGGAGCGTGTATGCCGTCGAACCGAACTGGCCCGTGCTGCGCAAGCCCGCGCGCGGATCGGCGATGTTGCGCGTGTAGGCGACGTTGAGCGGCGTGTCGAAGAGATCGAGCCCTTCGAGGAAGAACGGGCGTTTCTCGTCATAAAAAACGGCGAATCGTCGATTGACGGTGATCTGGGGAACATCCGCCTCGATCTGTGAGAAGTCGGGATTGAGCGTGAGATCGAGGGCGCTGTTCGCGCTCGGGTTCCACTTCACGTCCAGACCGGCGTCGCTCTCGAGGTCACCGGTTTGGAGAGACGCGCCGAGAGGATCGTTCGGGCGCAGCGCCGCGCTTTGCTGCGCGGTCACGTACGGCGCGACCACGAGATTGCTGGAGTCGGGCAGACCGGTGATCCCCGTCAACGGATGCATGTTGCAGATCAGGCAATTGCCGCCGCGAGGAATCGGCGCGCTGTGGAAGCCGTAGCGGAACTCGCGCGGGAAATTGCGCCAGACCAGGATGTTCCACGTCTGCGGATCGGTCTTGTCGTAACGCAGGGAGGAGAACGGAATGCGGAACTCGCCGCTCCAGCCCTTGTCGTCGATCTTCGCCGCGGTGTCGTAATAGAAGTCGGGCGAGAAGTCCTCGTTGAAATTCGCGTCGTTGAAAATGCCGTCGGCCTGAATGCCGCGCGGGTTGAGGCGAAGCTCGATCGCCGAACGCTTGTCGTTCCGAGTGTCGAGGAAGACCGCGAAGTTGTCGTCGGTGCCGATGACGCCGTCCCGATCGACAAACGGAGCGCGGATGTTCCGCGGCTGCGGATCGTCCGCACGAACGCCGATGTAGAAGTAGCGGTCGTCGTAAGTGACATACGCGACCGTGCGCACTTTCGGCTCGGTGTTGTCGCCGGGCGAGGTCTCGTAAAACCGGTCGATGACCGTCGCCTCCTGCCAGCCCGGGTCGGAGAGATCGCCGTCGAGCGTGATCGGCGCGGAGGTCTTCTTCAACATCTGCGGTGCGGGAGGCGGAGGCGCCTGCGGTGCCGCGGGCTGCTGCGCGAAAGCGAACGTGGCGCACAACAACGACACCGGCACGACGAGACGGCGAAAACGCATGCAGATCCTCCGTTTTGTACGAAGCACTACGTAGCGGCAGCGGCCCGGGTTGCAGGAGTGACGATCGGAAACGGCCGCGGTTAGCTAACCACGGTCCGGAAATACTCAATCGTCCGCGTCAGCCCTTCCTCCAGCGGCACCTTCGGCTCCCAGCCCAGCAGGGCGCGGGCCTTGGTGATGTCCGGGCGGCGGATCTTGGGATCGTCCTCGGGCAGGGGCAGGAACTCGATCGGCGCGTTGCTGCCGGTCAGCCGTTTGATCTCTTGCGCGAACTGCAGGACGGTCATCTCCGAGGGGTTGCCGATGTTCGTCGGATCGGAGTCTTCGGACATCAGCAGGCGGTAGATGCCTTCGACGAGATCGGAGACGTAGCAGAACGAGCGGGTCTGCGAGCCGTCGCCGAACACGGTCAGCGGCTCGTTGCGCAGCGCCTGCGAGATGAACGCCGGCACGACGCGGCCGTCGTTGACGCGCATCCGCTCGCCGTACGTGTTGAAGATGCGCACGATTCGCGTCTCGATCCCGTGAAAGCGGTGATAGGCCATGGTCATGGCCTCGGCGAAACGCTTGGCTTCGTCGTACACGCCGCGCGGGCCAACGGGGTTCACGTTGCCCCAGTAGTCCTCTCTCTGCGGGTGAATGAGCGGATCGCCGTAAACCTCGGACGTCGACGCGATGAGGTATCGCGCTTTCTTGTCCTTCGCCACACCGAGGGTCTTGTGCGTGCCGAGCGAGCCGACCTTCAGCGTCTGGATCGGCTTTTCGAGATAGTCGATCGGGCTGGCCGGCGACGCGAAGTGCAGGACGTAATCGAGCGGACCGTCGATGTGGATGTAGGTCGTGACGTCCTGTTTGATGAACGTGAAGCCGTCCCGGCCGAAGAGATGCTTGATGTTGTCCGGCGAGCCGGTGATGAAGTTGTCCATGCAGACCACTTCATGTCCGCGCGAGAGGAACAGCTCGCAGAGGTGCGATCCGAGGAAGCCGGCCCCGCCGGTGATCAGCGCGCGGCCCATCAGTTCTCTTTCGTCCTGACATCGTCGGCGCGGCCGACCGACGTGTAGGAGAAGCCGAGCGCGCGCATGCGATTGACGTCGTACACGTTCCGCAGGTCGACGAGAACCGGCGCGTTGAGAGCTTTCTTCACGCGATCGAAGTCGAGCGCGCGGAAGACGTTCCACTCCGTGGCCAGGACCAGCGCGTCGGAACCCTCCGCGGTGGCATAGGCGTCGTGGCAGTACTCGATGTCCTCGAAAAACTGCTTCGCGTTCTCCATGGCCTGCGGATCGTATGCTCGGATCCGCGCGCCGCGGGCCTGAAGTCCCTGGATGATCGGAATCGCCGGCGAGTCACGCATGTCGTCGGTCTCGGGCTTGAAGGCCAGGCCGAGAACGCCGATGGTCTTGCCTTTCACGCCGCCGTCGACAGCCTGGACGATCTTGTCGATCATGCGCATCTTCACGGCGTCGTTCACGCGCAGAACGGCTTCCATGATCTGAAACTCGTAGCCGTGGCGACGGGAGATCTCGGCCATGGCCGAGGTGTCTTTCGGGAAGCAGGAGCCGCCAAAGCCGGGGCCGGCCTGCAGGAACTTCGGACCGATGCGCGTGTCGAGGCCCATGCCGATGGCGACGTCGTGGACGTCCGCGCCGACCTTCTCGCAGACCACGGCGATCTCGTTGATGAAGGTGATCTTCGTCGCCAGAAACCCATTCGCGGCGTACTTGATGAGCTCCGACGACTCGACGTTGGTGACCACGAACGGGATCTCCAGCGAGTGGAGCGGCGCGTAGATCTCCTTCATCAGATCGGCCGACTCGGTATCGGAAGCGCCGATGACCACGCGGTCGGGCTTCATGAAGTCCTCGATGGCCGAGCCTTCGCGGAGGAACTCCGGATTGGAGACGATCGAAGCCTTATGACCGGTGTCGTGCGAGGCGATGATGCCTTCGATCATCCGGCCCGTGCCGATGGGCACCGTCGACTTGGTGATGATCAGTTTCGGGCCGTTCATGTGCTCGGCGATGGAGTGGGCGACCTGCTCGACGAAGCGCAGATCGGCGGAGCCGTCCGCCTTGGGCGGCGTGCCGACGGCGATGAAGATCGCCCTCGCGCCGCTGATGGCTTCATTCAGGTCGGTGGTGAAGCGGAGACGCCCTTCCTTGACGTTTTTGCTGACCAGGTGATCGAGGCCCGGCTCGTAGATCGGAATCTGCCCATTCTGCAGGGCGTCGATTTTCTTGACATCGACGTCGACGCAAACCACGTCGTTGCCGAAGTCGGCCAGCCCGGCGCCGGTCACGAGGCCGACATATCCGGTGCCGATGACAGCGATATCCACTTAGAGATCCTCCGGGCGCAAAACGCGGCGCGCATCGTACCTTGAGACAGCGGGCAGCGGGCAGTGGACAGCGGGCAGGAGAACCGTGGCGGGAGGCGGTCCTGCCCACTGCCCACTGCCCACTGCCTACTGATTCGGTGGCGGCGGCTCCGTCGTCGTCGTGTCCGTTTTCGGCGGGGGCGGAGTCGCGACGGTTTCCGTGATGGTGATGGAGACCGGCTCCTGGGCCCGCGGCATGGTCTCGGCCGGAGGCAACGGCGTGATGGCCGGCGCCTTCTGGGACTCGTCGTACCGCTTCTCGATTCCGGCCTGCTGCCGGTTGCGGATCAGCCAGCGCAGGAGCTTCGATTCGTTGATGCCGATCAGGATGTCGTTGACCGATTCGTAGAGCGACGGGTCGGAGATCAGCTTGCCCGCCGTCCCTTCGCCGTTGTTGATCTTGGCAACGGCTTCGTTGAGCTGCTTCGAAAGAAGGGCGAATTCGGCGAGGGCCTGATCGCCGTAAGCCTTGTCGTTCAGCAGCCGCGGCAACAATCCCTGCCCGGTCTGCACGGAATCCATGAACGACGACAGGTTCGTCGACGTGACCCGCAGGTTCTCCACGATCTCGTAAACGCGGCGCTTGCCCTCGGGATCGTTCAGCAGCGCGGGGAGCATGCCGTCGTTCGTCTCGAAACCGCGCTGCACGCTGGCGGCGACGGTCTGCATCGACTGCGCGGCGCTGCCGATCGAGGCCGTGAGCTGCTCGCCGTACTTGTCGTCGTAAATCAGCTTGCCGACCACACCCTTGCCGCTCTCGATGTGCGCGAGGGCAGCGTTGGTCTTGTTGAGCGTGGTCAGGAACGTGTCCGTGAGGCGCTGCTTCGTTTCCGGCGCGGTGGTGATCTCGCCGAGGAGACCTTCGCCACGGTCGACGCGCTGGAGGATGTTCTTCAGCGAATACGAAATCTGCACGAGGTTGTCGACGAGGTCCTCACCCGAGGAGATGATCGATTCGACGTCGGTCTGCCGTTGCGAGGGAATCACGGAGCCGGGATCGAGCTCGGGAAACCGGAGCGTTCCCGGACTCACGTCGAGATACGCGTCGCCGGTGAGCAGGCCGAGCTTCTTCATGCGCACGCGCGAGTCGCCGCGCACGCGCTCGGAAAACTTGCGATCGATCATGACCACGATCTCGACGCTCTTCTGCTTCGGGTCGACGGGCAGCTTGATCTCGCGGATCACGCCGATGGTCACGCCCGACATCTTCACCGGGTTCCCCTCGGCCAGACCGGTCACGTTCTCCAGCCGCACGTCGTACTCGTTCTTGCGGGCGAAGATCTTCTGTTCCGATCCGATGAAGAACAAGAACACCATCAGGAGGAACAGCGCGATGGTCACGAACAGACCGACGCGGGTATTTTTGTGTGTCGATGTCTTGGTGGGCATATCAGGATTTCTTCGACGGCTGAGCCGCCACAACCGCGCTGGCTTTCAAAAATTCGCGCAGCTTCGGATGATCGGAGTCCCGGGCGTCGTCCATGGTACCGATCCATTCGAACACGCCCTGGTTGAGAAAGGCGACACGGTCGCCGACGGAAAACGCGGAGTGGATGTCGTGGGTGACCACGACCGAGGTGACGTTGAGCTTGGCCTGGAGATCGACGATCAGCTCGTTGATGGTCTGCGCGGTAATCGGATCGAGGCCGGTCGTCGGCTCGTCGTAGAGGATCACTTTCGGGTCGAGCACGATCGAGCGCGCCAGACCGACGCGCTTGCGCATGCCGCCCGAGAGGTCGACCGGCATCAGATGCTCGGTGTGCGGCAGGTTCACCAGCTCCAGCTTTTCGCGCACGGCTCGGGCGATCTCTTCATCGCTCATTTCCGTGTGCTCGCGCAGGGGAAAAGCGATGTTCTCGAAGACGTTCATCGAATCGAAGAGCGCGGCGCTCTGGAACAGCATCCCGAACTTCTTCCGGACCCGGTACAGCTCTTCTTCCGGAAGATCGGTGATGTCCTCTTCCTCGACGATCACCCGGCCGCGATCCGGCGCCTCGAGGCCGAGCATGTGCCGGAGCGTGACCGACTTGCCCGTGCCCGACCCGCCCATGATGACCACCACTTCGCCGCGATACACCTTGACGCTCGCCCCGCGCAGAACCTGCTTGGCGCCGTAGGCCTTGTGCACGTCGACGAACTCGACGAACGGATCGCGCGGCTGGCGGCGCCGGTCGGTCGTGCCCCGCTCCAGCGCACGGCGGTCGGTGATTGTTACGTCGGTCATCAGAAGAGGAGAAGGAAGAGCTTAGTGAGAAAGAAGTCCATGATCAAAACGGTGATCGCGCCGGTCACGACGGTCATCGTGGTCGCGCGGCCCACGCCGTCCGCGCCGCCGGATGTCCGCAATCCGTTGTAGCAGGCGATCAGAGCGATCGAGAAGCCGAAGAAGAAGGTCTTGAAGATCCCCGAGGCCAGGTCGTTGTACTTCACGCTCTCGATGACGCTGCGCAGGTAGTAGTTCGCGCTGAGATTGAGGTTCGCGACGGCGATGAGCATGCCGCCGAGGATGCCCAGGGCCATGGAGATGATGGTCAACAGCGGAAACATGATCGTCGTGGCCAGCACCCGCGGCACGACGAGCTTGCGCACGGGATTCGTCGCAAGCGCGCGGAGCGCGTCGATCTGCTCGGTCACTTTCATCGTGCCGATCTCCGCGGTCATGCCCGCGCCGACGCGTCCGCCGACCATCAGCGACATGAGAACCGGCGCGAGCTCGCGAACGAGCGAAAGAGACACGATCGTGCCGACGAACATCTTTCCGCCGAAGTCCGACAGCGCGTATGCCGTCTGAAGCGCGAGCACCATCCCGATGAATGCCGAGGTGATGATGACGATCGACAGCGAGCGGACGCCGATCTGATCGAACTGGGCCATGAGCAGCGGCCGCTCGATCGGCCCGCGACGCGCCTGCTGAACGGTCTGCACCGCAAGGTCGGCCAGCTCGCCGATCTGATTCATCGAGACCTCGAACTTCGCCCGAAGCCGGGTGATCAGGCTCTCCTGCGGCGGCTGTTCGATGACGGATGCGGTCATGACGATTTGCTCATTGGCGGATGCGAAGTGTAACGGGCCCCTGCTGTTTTCTAGTCGTCGCCGAAAATCCGGCGCAAAAGCTTCTTGATCGAGTTTTCCCGCTCCCGCGCCCGCCTCCGCTCCAGCTCCGCCCGCCGCTGCGCCTCGGCCGGATCGACAATCGGCTGATCGATACCGGACTCGAGCATTGGAGACTCGTTCCAGAACGGGCTCGGCTCGCCGCTGCCGGCGTGCAGAGGACATACGGACCGGGGCTCCGTTCCGTCGACATAAATCTCGGTGCGTGTATCCGGACAGTACGGCGTGGCGAGATAGCCGGACTGCGGATCGATCTCGCGCTGGGTCACGTCGTCGGGGCGCCGCCAGTCGACGTCGGGGACGAGGCCGTCGATCCTGTTCATGTGCCGCGTCCAGATCGGAAGACAGGCGTCGCCGCCGGCCAGACGCACGCTCTTGCCGTCGTCGAAGCCGACCCAGACCAGCGTGAGGATTCGCGGCGAGTAGCCGATCAGCCAGGCGTCGCGATAGTTGTTGGTCGTGCCGGTCTTGCCCGCGAACTCGTCTTCGAAGCCGAGCGATCGCGCGCGGCCGGCCGTGCCGTAGGTGAAGACGTCTTTGAGGACGTCGTTCATCACGTAGCAGACCGAGGCTGGTGCGACGCGCTTCATCTTCACGTCCCGGCTTTCCATCACCGTTCCGTCGCGCTTGACGACGGCCAGCGTCGATACCGGTTCGGCTTTCACGCCCATGTTCGCGAAGACGGAGTAGGCGTAGGCGATCTCGAGCGGGGTCACTTCGAAGGAGCCGAGAGAGATGGATGGATACGGCTGGAGGCGGCTCTCGACGCCGATGTTCGTCGCGGTCTTGATGATGTTCGGAACGCCCGCGTCCATCGCCGCGCGAACCGCGGGGATGTTGTACGAGTGCGCCAGTGCCTCGCGCAGGGTCACCCGTCCGTGGAAGCGGTTGTCGTAATTCTGCGGCTCCCACATCGTGCTGCCCGACTTGATGCTGAGCGGCGAGTCGTCGAGGACCGTCGAAGCCGTGAGTGCAGCATCACCGCGCGCGGGATCCATCGCCGTCACGTAAACGAACGGCTTGAACAGCGATCCCGGCTGGCGTCGCGCCTGAATGGCGCGATTGAACTGGGTCTTGCCGTAGTTGCGGCCGCCGACCAGCGCTTTGACGTACCCGGTACCCGGCTCGATCGTCAGTACGACGCCTTCGAGCGGCGACGCGGAGGTCTTGATGTACTTGTAACGGCGGGTCAGGTTGGCGATGCCGTTGTCCAGAGCCTCTTCCGCCGATCGCTGCATGATCGTGTCGAGCGTCGTGAAGATGCGCAGGCCCTCGGTCTTGAGCTGCGTCTCGGGATACGTCTCGCGCAACTGCTTGAGCACGAGGTCGACGAAGAACGGCGCGCTACGCGAGGTTTTGGGGAAGCGCGTCACGGTCAGCGGCGACGCGATCGCTTCCCCGTACTCGCGCTCGCTGATCTTGCCGGTCTCCTGCATCAGCCGCAGGGCCATGTCCCGGCGCTTCTTTGCGCGGCCGGGATTGCGCAGCGGCGAGTTCACGTTCGGGGAGCTGATCATCTGTGCGAGCGTCGCCGACTCAGGCAACGTCAGGTAGGTGACCTTCTTGCCGAAGTAAACCTGGGAGGCCTGCTGCACGCCGAGGATCTGCACGGAGCCGTTCTGGCCGAGGTAGATCTCGTTGAGGTAGGCCTCGAGGATCTCGTCCTTCGAGTAGCGGATCTCCAGCAGCACCGCCATCACCGCCTCGATCGCCTTGCGCCTGTACTTGCGATCGGGGCTGAGAAAGAGGTTCTTCACGAGCTGCTGGGTCAGGGTCGAGCCGCCGACTGTCGTCTCGTTGCGGATGTTCCACCAGATCGCGCGGATGATGCCGCGCGGCGACACGCCGGCATGCGAATAAAACCCGCGATCCTCGGTGGTGATGATCGCGTCGATGAGCGTCTTCGGGACCGCATCGAGTGCGACGGGAACACGATCCTCCATGTTGTTGTCGTAGATCGAGGTGATCAGCTCGGGCTCGATCCGCGCGCCGCGCAAGGTGATGCCGTCGGTGAGGCGCTTGATCGAGCGGACCGTTGCGCCGTTCATCTCGACCATCACCGGCATGGCGTGAAACTCCATGTCCGGGTATTCGAAGTTGTTGAGGAAGATCTCCAGATCGTCGCCGACGTAGCGGTACTCGCCGGGATTCTCGACGCGCCTCTTCACCTCGCGATAGCCGACGTGGTTCAGCTTCGGTTCGAGGACCGCTCGCGCGTACGCGATGCCGGGGACCAGCGGAGTGGAATCGGAGTAAACGCGGCTGGGCAGGTCCCACCGCGCGGCCGACTCGAATTTTTTGGTGATGACGACGTAGGTGTAGCCGACGAACCCGATGAAGGCCACGAAGACCAGCATCACCAGGAAGGCGATGCCGGCCGAGTGACGCCAGAAGAAATCCTTGATTCTCGAGCGCTTGGCCATCAGGTCGTCAGGTTGAACACGGCGGCGATGGCCGTCATTGCATTAGAACTTCGGCTCGATCCCCATCTCCCTCAGCACGTTGTGCGCGCCGTCGACGGCATCCATCACCCACAGCACGTAACGCGAGTCGACGCTGATCGAGCGGGTGATCTCGTCCTCGACCATGTAGTCCGAACCGACGCCTTCCCAATTCGAATCGAACGAGAGACCTGCCACTTCGCCCCAGGCGTTGAGGGACGCGGAGCCGGAGTTGCCGTTCGTGACCACGTTGGAGGAGATGAATGCAACCGGCAGCGTCTTCAGCTCCGGGTCGACGTACGAGCCGAACTCCTCGCGCGACGCGCGCTCGAGCAGTTTCTTCGGGCTGTTGAACGGTTCCTCGCCGGTGTCCTTCTCCACGATGCCGCGGATGTCGGTCTGGGCCATGTAGCGGACGGCATTGCGCGGGCTGTAGCCGCTGACGACGCCGAAGTTCACGCGCAGCGTACCGTTCGCGTCGGGGTACAGGCGTCCCGCGTTCGCCGCGCGCAAGGCTTCGAGCATCGCCGGGCGCAGGCGCGAGCCGGCGCCGGAGCGCGCGCTGTTGACCGCGCTCAACTCTTCCGCGAACGGACGAAGCGACGCGGCGAAGTCGATCATCGAGTCCTTCCGCGCGAGCAACTGCGCGGTGGTCTCTTCGCTCATGGCCTTTTCGGCGTCGGCGTTGCCGATGTTCGTCGAGGCGTAAATGCGATCGAGCAAGGCGTCGACCTGCTCTTCCGGCGTCGACTTTCCGGTCGCGGCCAGCGCGGTGTCGACCGGCGCGATCCGCTGATCGGCAGGAAGCTTCGTCGTTTCGAGGAGGAACAGGCGCAGGCCGGCGCGGTCGCTGCCGGGCTCAATCGAACGGCGGGCCCGGGTCAACGTCTGCGGGAAGCGCGCGCGATTGCGCTCGCTGAACTCTTCGTCGCGATCGAGATCGGGCTTGATGCGCTC
This sequence comes from uncultured Acidobacteriota bacterium, assembly GCA_963822445.1. Taxonomy (GTDB): domain Bacteria; phylum Acidobacteriota; class Thermoanaerobaculia; order Gp7-AA8; family Gp7-AA8; genus QHVT01. The sequence continues at coordinate 694,119 of CAWGHO010000002.1, forward strand.
GACGCTCATTCGATAAAGGCGGTTGGCCTGGGTCAGCATCGGCGACGCGGTGTAAAGCCATCCGAAGAGCGTGTCCCGCTCGCGCGTGCGCATTCTCTCGGTCAGCAGTTTCTCGAGCTCCGTGCTCGCCGCGCCGTACGAGGCCGCCAGCTTCGGATCCAGTCCGGCGCGCAATGCTGCTTCCTGCTTGCGCTTTTCCTCGAGGAACCGGCCGCGTTTGTACGCTTCGAGCGTGCCGGTGTGCTTCTTGAGGTAGTTGTCGAGGCCGTTGATGCGGCCGACGTTCTTCAGGGCAATGGCCCGGTCGTTCTTGCCGCGCTCGCGAAGGAGGTTCGCGAGCATCGTGCGATAGCGGACGTCCGTCGGCAGCTCGAACCGTTCCGCGTTCTCGACTTCGAGCGCCGTTTCGTGACGATGCGTCGTGCCGGGATAGCCGGCGATCATGATCAGGTCGCCCTCATCGAGGTCGCGCGTCGAGAACTTGAGGTGATGCTTCGGCTGATAGGGAACGTTGTCCTTCGAGAACTCCGCGGGCTTGCCGTTCTTGCCGACGTAGGCGCGATAGAAGCCGAAGTCGCCGGTGTGACGCGGCCACATCCAGTTGTCGATCTCGTCGCCGAAGTTGCCGACGCCGAGGGCGGGCGCGTAGACGAGGCGGACGTCGCGGATCTCCATGCGGGTGATCTTCAGGTACTGCGCGCCCTCGAAGAACGACGCCACCTGGCAGCTCACGCCACCCGGCTTCTCGCATTCGTTGATCATCTCGCGGCGGCGGCGGGTGATGGTCTTGGCGCGCTCGCGGTCGGTGACGTTCTTCGGAAACGCGCCGAGGATCTTGCCGGTGACGTCTTCGATGTTCGTGGTGACGAAGATGCGCGCATCCGGCGAGGCCTGAATCTCCTCCTCGCGGGTGCGGGCGAGGAAGCCGTTCTTGACGATGTCGTTTTCCGGCGTCGCGTTGAACTGCAGCGCGCCGGCAACGCAGTGATGGTTGGTTGCGATCAGCCCGTCCGGCGAGACGAACGACGCGCTGCATCCGCCGGTGCTGACGATCGCACCCATGGGAAAGCCGGTGAGGTCGGCGAACGCGTTCGGATCGAGCTGCAACCCGAGCTTCTTCAGCTCAGGACCGAGCGCGGGAATCTGCTGGGGCATCCAGAGGCCGTCGTCGGCGGATAGCGTGGTGGCAAGAAAGAGTGAGGCAGCAAGTGTGCGGATTTTCATAGCGTTCAAGTGATGAGGGATGAGTGATGAGGGATGAGTAGAGGCGGCGATGAGCAAATGCTCTTACTCATCCCTCATCCCTCATCCCTCATTACTTTTTACATCGACGACATGGCGTTCAGGAACTCGCCATTCGTGCGGGTCTTCTCCAGCTTCTCAATGAGCAGCTCCATCGACTCGACGGTCGACAGCGGCGAGAACACTTTGCGGAGGACCCAGATGCGGTTGAGCTCCTGGCGCTCGAGGAGGAGCTCCTCTTTGCGCGTACCGGAGCGGTTGATGTCGATGGCCGGGAAGACGCGCTTGTCGGAGAGCTTGCGGTCGAGGTGCACTTCCATGTTGCCGGTGCCCTTGAACTCTTCGAAGATGACGTCGTCCATGCGCGAGCCGGTGTCGATCAGCGCGGTGGCGATGATCGTCAGCGAGCCGCCTTCCTCGACGTTACGCGCGGAGCCGAAGAAGCGCTTCGGACGCTGCAGCGCGTTCGAGTCGACACCGCCCGACAGGACCTTCCCTGACGGCGGAACGACGGTGTTGTACGCGCGGGCGAGACGGGTGATGGAGTCGAGGAGGATGACCACGTCGCGCTTGTGCTCGACGAGGCGCTTGGCCTTCTCGATGACCATCTCCGCGACCTGCACGTGACGCGAGGCCGGCTCGTCGAACGTCGACGAAATGACTTCGCCTTTGACCGAGCGCTGCATGTCCGTGACTTCTTCCGGGCGCTCGTCGATGAGCAGAACGATGAGCGTGATCTCCGGATGGTTCGCGGTGATCGAGTTGGCGATGCTCTGCAGCAACATGGTCTTGCCGGTACGCGGCGGCGCGACGATGAGACCGCGCTGGCCTTTGCCGACCGGGGCGATGAGATCGAGGACGCGCGAGGACATGTGCGTCGGCGTCTCGAGCTTGACGCGATGCTCGGGATAGAGCGGGGTGAGGTTGTCGAAGAGGATCTTGTCGCGAGCGACGTCGGGATGCTCGAAGTTGACCGCTTCGACTTTGATGAGCGCGAAGTAACGCTCCCCTTCTTTCGGCGGGCGAACCTGGCCGGAGACGGTGTCGCCGGTGCGGAGATCGAAGCGGCGGATCTGCGAGGGGGAAACGTAGATGTCGTCCGGACCCGGGAGGTAGTTGTATTCGGGCGCACGAAGGAATCCAAACCCGTCCGGCAGGCACTCCAGCACTCCCTCGGAAAAGATGAGGCCCGATTTTTCGGTCTGGGCGCCGAGGATGCCGAAGATGAGGTCCTGCTTGCGCATGCCCGAGGCGTTCTCGAGTCCCAGGTCCTTGGCGAGCTTGGTGAGATCGGGAAGCTTCATCTCCTTGAGCATGCGGATGTCGAGGGTGACGTCCGGCTCCTTCTTCTCGCCGTTCGTCGGTGGAGCTGCGGCGGCCTCGGCGACCGGCTCCGGCTCCTCCTCGACCACCGGCGCAGGTTCCTCGGCGGCTGGGGCGGCCGCCGCTACGCTTTCCGCTGGTTCTTCGGCGACCGCTTCCTTCTTCTTACGCGGAGCGCGCTTCGGCTTTTCGGCTTTTTCGGCTGCCGGGGCTTCGTCCAACACTGCTGTGGTTTCTTCTTCGGTATGTGCCATTGGGTGTTCCTTCGATTTCACAGCCGGCTGAAGATCTCGCGCCGGATCTGGTCGATTCCCTTCTTCGTGACCGACGACGCCGCGATGAGTTGCGAGTCGTCGACTTGAAGCTCTTTGGAGATTTCCCGCCGCGCCGCGGCGAGTTGATTGTTGGAAAGCTTGTCGCTCTTGGTCAGGACGACCCGCTCTTCGAAGCTCATCGAGCGGGCCCACTCGTGCATCTGCAGATCGTGCTCGCCGGGCTGCGTGCGCCGCACGTCGAGGAGTAGAAAGATCACTTTCAGCATGTCCGCGCTCTGGAGATAACCGCGCACCAGATCGCCCCAGGTCGAGGCCATGCTCTTCGGTACTTTTGCGTAGCCGTAACCGGGTAGATCGACGATGTAAAACTTTTCGTTCACCAGATAGAACTGAACCGCCTGCGTTTTGCCGGGAGTCTGGCTGACGCGGGCAATGCCCTTCCGATTGAGGACGGCGTTGATCAGGCTGGATTTGCCGACGTTGGAACGGCCGACCATGGCGAACTGCGGTCGCCCGTCACGCGGAAAATCGTCAGCCTGGTACGCCGCCCGATGGAACGCAACTGACCGAATGTCCAAAATGTGTGTGTGCTGTAACTACGGATATCCGGAGGACCGGATACTGGATTGGCTCTTTGCGGGAAGTGCAGTGCTTCGGGGTGCTACCGGCAGCTTGTGTGGTGAACGCGGGAGATTGTGAGGATATTCAGGAGCGGTGTCAATGAGCGGGGACCGGCGCGCTGGCGAGCTGCCGGTCCCCGGATTACCTAGTGCGTAACGGGGGTGTCCGGCGAAATGACTTTCTCGGGCTCCGGGAGTTTTTCCTTCGCAGCCAATGGAACAATCGTGCCATCGAGCGCGAGCGTGGTGACCTCGTCCATCGACTCCACGAGGTTGAATTCCATCTTGTCCCGGACGTCCTGCGGGATGTCATCGAGGTCGCGCTCGTTCTCCGCGGGGAGGATCACCCGGTTGATGCCGGCGCGCGCCGCGGCGAGCACTTTGTCCTTCACGCCGCCGACCGGCAGGACCTTGCCGCGCAACGTGATCTCGCCGGTCATGGCGATGTCGCGATGGACGGGGATTTTCGTGACCGCCGAAAGCAGCGCGGTTGCCATGGTGATGCCCGCGCTCGGTCCATCCTTCGGAATCGCTCCCTCGGGCACATGGATGTGAATGTCCATCGACGCGTGGAAATCGGGATCGAGCCCGAACAACTCCGCGCGGGACCGCACGTACGACAGCGCGGCGCGAGCTGATTCCTGCATGACATCACCGAGCTTGCCGGTGAGCGTCAGATTGCCTTTGCCGCGCGAGAGCGCGACTTCAGTCGTCAGAATCTCGCCGCCGACTTCCGTCCAGGCCAGCCCCGTGGCCAGGCCGACTTCAGCGCTGTCATGGATCTGGTGCGAGCGGTACTTCGCTTTGCCGAGGAGCTCGCGGACTTTGGGGCGGTCGATGGTGGTCGTGAAATCGGGACCCTGCTTGACCACCTGACGGGCGATCTTGCGCAGCACCGAGCCGACCTCGCGCTCGAGACCGCGCACACCAGCCTCGCGCGTGTAGCTGTCGATCAGCTCTTCGAGCGCGTTGTCCTCGAACTTGATCTTCGCGTCCTCGAGGCCCTGCTCCGACTTCTGCTTCGAGACCAGGAACTGCCGGGCGATGGCCAGCTTCTCGAGATGCGTGTAGCCGGAGAGCTGGATGATCTCCATGCGGTCCTTGAGAGGCGCAGGAATGGTGTGGGTGACGTTGGCGGTGGCGATGAACATGACCTTGGAGAGGTCGTACTCGACGTCGAGGTAATGATCGACGAAGGAGTTGTTCTGCTCGGGATCGAGCACTTCCAGCAGCGCTGCCGAAGGATCGCCGCGGAAGTCCATCGACATCTTGTCGACTTCATCGAGAAGGAAGACCGGATTGACAGTGCCGGCCTTCTTCATCCGCTGGATGATCTGTCCCGGGAACGCGCCGATGTACGTGCGGCGATGACCGCGGATCTCGGCTTCATCCCGAACGCCGCCCAGTGAAAGGCGGACGAACTTGCGGCCGGTGGCGCGGGCGATCGACTTCGCGAGCGAGGTCTTGCCGACGCCGGGAGGTCCGACGAAGCAGAGGATCGTGCCCTTGGGCTGCTTCACGAGCTGGCGCACGGCCAGGAACTCGATGATGCGGTCTTTGATCTTCTCGAGGCCGAAGTGGTCCTCGTTGAGGATCTGCTCGGCCAGCTCGATGTCCTTGATCTCCTTGGATGCTTTCTTCCAGGGCACGGATACGAGCCACTCGATGTAGTTCCGCGAGACGGTCGCCTCGGCGGAAACACCGGGCATGGCCTCGAGACGCTTGAGCTCCTGCAGAGCCTTTTCCTTCGTCTCCTTGGGCATGCCCGCTTCTTCGATTTTCTGGCGGAGCTCTTCGATCTCGTCCGAGCGGTCGTCCTTGCGTCCGAGCTCGTGATGGATCGCCTTGATCTTCTCGTTGAGGTAGTACTCCTTCTGGGCGCGCTCCATCTGCTTCTTGACCTTGGAGTTGATGCGCTTGTCGATGTTGATCTTTTCGATCTCGATCTCGATGAAGTCCTGCAGCTTCTGCAGGCGCTCGTAAGGCGAAGGGGTCTCGAGAAGCTGCTGCTTCTCGGTGGTGGTGATGAGCAGGTGCGAGGCGAGTGTGTCCGCGAACTTGTCGGGATCGTCGAGCTTGAGCGTCGACATCACGCCTTCGAAGGCGAGGTGATGGGACATCTTCGCGTACTGCTCGAAGATCTCCATCAGCTTCTGCATGTACTGCGAGACCTCGGGGGTCAGCGGGTACTTGGTGTCGATCTCGCGGACGGCGACGGTGGCGTAGCCGTTGGTGTCCTCGACGGAAACGATCTCGCCGCGGGTGAGCCCCTCGACCATCACTTTGACGTTCTGGTTGGGGAGCTTGAGGTTCTGAACGACGGTCGCGATCACGCCGACGTGGTAGATCTCGGTCATCGACGGATCGTCGACTTTGGGGTCTTTCTGAGTGGCCAGAAAGATCTTCTTCTCGGTGGTGGCCAGCGTCGCTTCGAGGGCCAGAATCGAGGCCCTTCGCCCGACGACGAACGGCGCCATCATCGAGGGAAACACGACCATGTCGCGAAGAGGGACGAGTGGGAGTTGGAGGATACGCGTCTCTGGAGTGGACATTACGGTCTGTTATACGCCGATTCCCCTCGAAAAACTTCCCGGGTGCTCACTGCACGACTTCGAATTGCCCCCGCCCGAAACCGGTGACGTCCTTGCCCACAACGCGCACGAGAGCCTTCGCGGAATAGCGGCCCGGTCCGAGACGGAAGTCGCGGCGGATCGTGTACGGATTCGCTGTCAGGAAGTCCCGGCCTTTCTCGTGGTCGACGCGAACGCGGACCTGCGTCCAGGCGACCACGGCATTTGCCTGGTCGAAGACGTAGAGGAAGGCGTCCATCGTCGTAGCGCCATCGTTGCCGAGCGCGAGAACCTCGACGCCGGGGACCTGGGCGATCAGGGTCGTGTCGACACCGCTCGTTTCCGTCCGCACGCCGACGGTCATTCCGTTCTGGGGGATGTCGTTCAGGATCGCGTCGGCCAGCAGCAGGCCGTCCGAGGCCTTCTCGCGCGGCGCGTTGGTCGAGTAGCCGAGACGATGGCGGACATGAGTGCCCAGCGGCTTGTTGCGAAGGCGGACATCGATCGTGTTCCAGCGCCTGTCGCTCCGCGGCGGACTAAAACCGAGGACGTAGGTGAGCTTCTGCAGCTCGCGAAGAGAATCGAAGGTTGTCGTGACCGTTCCGCCGGTCGGCACGGCCAGACCACGAAGAAACTCCGTTCCATCGGAGGCGGACCGCCCCCATGACGCGCGCAGTCCGCCGATATCGACCGCGTCGAGAACGACACCCGCCCTGCGGAACTTCGCGTGCGTCGAACTGATGGTGAACGCGAACTCCTCGGTCGGTCCTCCTTCGCGAAGGAGCACGACATGCTTCGCGCCTTCCAGTGGAGCGAGGCGATCGGCAAGATCGCCGAGAATCCTCAGCCAATTTTCCGTCTCCCCCAGACGCAGCGCGCCATAGACCTTCGCTTCGTCCTTCCGGGCGTCCTGCAACACGCTGTACGACGCCATGTTCGACGCGACCCACAGTGAATCCTCGTCTTCAACAGAAGGTTCGGCCTCGCGGGCGTCGTCCGAGTCGGCGCGCTGGCGACCTGGATCCGGAAGCATCGGGCCGGCCCAGGCCATGCGCTCCCGGTCGAGTGTGGCGAGGTTCAGTGCGTCGCCGGACTGGCTCGCGCGAAGCGTGGCAACGGCGCGTTTCACGGCGATGCGGTCGGATGTGAAGGGGACGACGAACTCGATCCGGTTGTATCGCGCGACGGCGACGCCGAAGGTATCCCCGGCCGGCGCCGAATCGATGAAGGCCTGGGCCTTTTCCTTCGCGTTCTGGATCGCAAACGCCGTCGAGTTCATCGGATCGAAGAGCAGAAGCGAGAGCTTCCGGCGGCGGAGATCGCGTGGCGCCTCGGCCGGCGCCGGCGTGGCCGCCGCCACGGTCGTCTCGTCGATGACGTCGAAGTAGTCGATCGGGTGGGGTTTCCCGTTGACGAACAGCTCGAAGTCGTCCTTGGTCAGCCCTTCGACGGGCGCGCCGGTGACCCGGGTGACGTAGACCGGCACCTCGACGGCGCTGATGGTGATGCTCTCGGAGAGATTCTGGGCGTGGATCGATGAAGCAACTGCGAGGAGGAAGCAGAGGATCGAACGCGATTTCATGTCAGGCAACCTCGAGTTGAGATGGACGCCCCAACTGCGGCCGATGTGCCACTCACGTCCAGAGAGAAGTCCGGACTGATGGCAACGCGAACGCTACCTCGAGGTTACAGATGCGTCCTCGATCCATGACGCGCCTGAAACGCGAAACGCCGCCCGAAGGCGGCGTCGAGTGACTTCGCGTGAGTTGGATCAGCCGGCTTTCTTGTACAGCGTGATCGGCTGGCTCCGGTTGTCCACCACCTCGCGGGTGATGACGCACTCGCTGATGGAGTGCTCGGAGGGGATCGTGTACATGATCTCGAGCATCAGCTCTTCGATGATGATCTTCAGGCCGCGGGCGCCGACGTTCCGCTTGAGCGCTTCCTCGGCGATGGCCTCGAGGGCGTCGTCGGTGAAGCGGAGCTCGACGTTCTCGAAGCCCATGATGGTCTGGTACTGGCGGACCAGGGAGTTCTTCGGCTCGCGGAGGATCTCGATGAGCGCGCCGCGGTCGAGCTCAGAAAGCGTCGCCACCACGGGCAGACGTCCCACGAACTCCGGGATCAGACCGAACTTGATCAGATCCTCGGGATGCACCTGGGCCAGCAGCTCGCCGGTCTTCTTTTCCTTCTTCGAGGCGATCTTCGCGCCGAAGCCCATCGAGGTCTGCGACAGACGCCGCTCGATCACCCCGTCGAGGCCGACGAAGGCCCCGCCGCAGATGAAGAGGATGTTCGTCGTGTCGATCTGGATGAACTCCTGGTGCGGATGCTTGCGGCCACCCTGCGGCGGCACGTTCGCGACGGTTCCCTCGAGGATCTTGAGCAGGGCCTGCTGCACGCCCTCGCCGCTGACGTCGCGGGTGATGGACGGGTTGTCGCCCTTCCGGCAGATCTTGTCGACCTCGTCGATGTAGACGATGCCGCGCTGGGTCTTCTCTTTGTCGTTTCCGGCGGCCTGATAGAGCTTGAGGATGATGTTCTCGACGTCCTCGCCGACGTAGCCGGCCTCGGTCAGCGTCGTCGCGTCGACGATCGTGAACGGCACCGACAGCATCCGGGCCAGGGTCTGCGCGAGCAGCGTCTTGCCAGTGCCGGTGGGGCCGATCAGCAGGATGTTCGACTTCTGCAGCTCGACGTCCGCACGCGTGTTGCGCTGCTGATAATCGATCCGCTTGTAGTGGTTGTAGACGGCGACGGCGAGCTTCTTCTTGGCCCGCTCCTGACCGATCACGTAGAGGTCGAGGAACTCCTTGATCTCTTTCGGCCGCGGAAGGTGTCCGGCGCCTTCGAGGGCACCCGGCTCATCCTTCCGGTCCTCCGCGATGATGTCGAGACAGATGTCGACGCATTCGTCGCAGATGTAGACCGTGGGACCCGCAATCAGTTTCTTGACGTCACGCTGTGACTTGTTGCAGAAACTGCAGCGCAAGACGTCGTTGCTGTTCCCCTTCTTAGACATTCCGATTGGGTCCTTGCTCGTGAGGTCGCTCAAGATTGCTCCTGAGCGTCTTCCAAGTCAACTCGGCTCTGGTGGGCGGTATTTCAGTAGGCAGTAGGCAGCGGGCGGTAGGCAGTGGGCCACCACCCAACCACGGATGTTTCGGGGGCGTGTGGCGGCCCCCTGCCTACTGCCCACTGCCCACTGCGAGGCGCGACGCGCCGTACTAATCACGTTTCGCGATCACCTGATCGACGAGACCGTACTCCAGCGCCTCCGGCGCCTGCAGGATGTAGTCGCGGTCGGTATCCCGGTCGATCTTCTCGATCGGCTGCCCGGTGTGGTCGGCCAGGATCTGATTCAGCCGCGCCTTCATCCGCATGATGTCCTTGGCGTGGATCTCGATCTCGGTGGCCTGCCCGCCCAGCCCGTGCATCAGCGGCTGGTGAATGAGGACCCGCGAGTTCGGAAGGCAGTAGCGCTTCCCCTTCGTTCCCGCGGCCAGCAGCACTGCCGCCATCGAGGCCGCCTGACCGATGCACATCGTGGCGATGTTCGGTTTCACGTACTGCATGGTGTCGTAGATCGCCAGACCGGCCGTGATCGAGCCGCCCGGCGAGTTGATGTAGAGGAAGATGTCCTTTTCAGGATTTTCCGCCTCGAGGAAGAGCATCTGGGCGATGACCAGGTTCGAGACGTTGTCGTCGATCGGCTGGCCGAGAAAAATGACGTTGTCTTTGAGCAGCCGCGAGTAGATGTCGTAGGCGCGCTCGCCTCGCGACGTCTGCTCCACGACCATGGGGATGAGCACCATTAAAGTCTCCTTCCGGCGAATACTAACAGCGGCTACTTGCCCTTCGATTCGCGCAGCACGAGCTCCAGCGCCCGATCCTGGGAAAGCGACTGCCTGAGGGACTCGTATCCGCCCTCGTGCTTGAGGTGGTGCTTGACCTCGGCGAAGTCGCGGCCCTGCTCGTTCGCGGCGCGGCGGATCTCGGCGTCCACTTCCACGTCGCTCACGCTCAGGTTTTCTTTCCTGGCAATGGCCTCGAGGATCAGCGAACGCTTCACCCGCTTGACCGCCTCGGGACGGAAGTCCTCGCCGAGCTTCCGCCAGTCGATCTCCGCCGTCTCCAGGTTCACGCCCTGCGAGACGAGGTAGCGGGCGTAGTTGTTCAGCGACTTCCCGAGCTCGTCCTCGACCAGCGTCTCCGGCACGTCGAACGTGTGTTTCGCCAGGAGCTGCTCGCCGACCTGATTGCGTTTGAACCGCACCGCTTCGGCCTCGCGATGCTTGCGGATGTCCGCCGAGATCACCTCGCGCATCTGCTCCGCGGTATCCCATCCGCCGACGCTCTTCGCAAAGTCGTCGGTCACTTCCGGCAGCTCGCGCGTCGCCAGCGCCTTCAGCGTGACGTCGAAGTGCACGTTCTTGCCGCGCCACTCTTCGTTCTCAGTGTCCTCGCCAAACGCGCGATCGAACGAGATCGTCTCTTCCGGCTGTTTGCCCTGCAGCTTCTCGTGCAGTTCGGGCAGCGGACTCTCTTCGCCGAGGGTGACCTCGCCGGAGCGGGTCGAGGGCTCGCCGCCTTCGGCCGTGGAAGTCAGGTCGATCGTGGCCACGTCGCCGTCCTGGGCGCCGCGGTCGGTGACCGGGCGGAGATGGCTCATCGAGCCGCGCAGACGCTCGATCATCGCGTCGACGTCGGTGTCGGTGATCTCGATCTTCGGCTCTTCGATCTCGAGGCCGCGGTACTCGCCGAGCTCGATCTGCGGCTTGACCTCGAACTTCGCCTTGAACTTCATCGGCGCGCCTTCGATCAGGGCGTCGATGTGCTCGAGGTGCGGTTCGCCGACGGGCTCGAGGCCCTTCTCTTTCATGATGTCGCGGAAGGTCTGGCCGAGGAGACGGCTGACGACTTCCTCCTCGATTTCCTTGGCGAAGCGGGTGCGGACCACGCTCGCGGGGACCTTGCCGGGACGGAAGCCGGGCACTTTCGCGGCTTTGCTGAACTCACCGGTGACGCGGCGCGATTCGCTGGTGATCAGATCCGCGGGGATCTCGACCTCCACCGATTTGGAGACAGGAGAGTGATCTTCGAAGTTGAGGACAGTCATGGCTGGTGGGTACCTCTCGGATGGATGCAGGCCTGGTGCGAAAGGTGGGACTCGAACCCACACGGCTTTGGGCCACTGGCTCCTAAGACCAGCGCGTCTGCCAGTTCCGCCACTTTCGCTTCTGACAACTTACCCGGGCGCTGCAGGTGTGGTGCCCCCACTAGGACTCGAACCTAGAACCAACAGATTAAGAGTCTGCTGCTCTACCAATTGAGCTATGGAGGCCTGGCGTACCGGCTCGGGGAACCCGCTACAACAAGCGGACGCGGAAACTATTTCGGTTCCAACGACTTGTCAAGCAAGCATTTCCTCGGTGCGGCGGAGGTAGTGCCAGCCCGAGAAAAGCGTGGCCACCAGCGACAGACGGAAGAGGATCTCCGTGACTCCCAGAAGCCCCGGCGCGAACGCGTTCACGGCGATGACGGCGGCCAGAGTCACCGCCTGCAGCACGGTGGAGGCCTTGCCGGCGATCGACGGCGGAAACTTCTTGATCTGGATCCGCGTGTAGAGCAGGTACGCGAACAAGGCGATCAAAAAGTCGCGGATGAACACCGCGAAGGTCAGCCAACCGGGAATCCGCGCCACGGGCGTCGAATCGGCGAAGGTGTAGTAGACGAAGCCGCAGACCATCAGCGTCTTGTCCGCCGCCGGATCGAGCAACGCGCCCAGCCGCGATTTGAGATTCATCTTCCGCGCGATCATCCCGTCGAGGATGTCCGTCACCGCCGCGGTCACGAAAATCACGAACGCCGCGGCATACATCCCCTTCACCGAGGCGTAGAGGAAGCAGGGCACGAGCAGAAAACGGCCGATGGTGAGGATGTTGGGAAGGGTGAACAAACGCGTCAGACTTCAGCGCGGAACTGATCGAGCGCCGTCTTCCTGAGATAGATCGTCTTCCCCTCGGACAGCAACAGGTTCTGCCGCATCAGGTCGTGAATCAGCCGCGAAACGGTCTCGCGGGACGTGCCGATCATGTTCGCGATCGACTGGTGTGTCGGACGGGTCACGGCGACGTATCCGTTGTCGAGCATCTTTCCGTTCTCTTTGGCCAGGTCGAGGAAGAAGCGGGCCAGACGGCCGTATACGTCCATCGTCGCCAGCGATTCGATCCGGTTCGAAGCTTGTCGCAGCCGCTGCGAAATCTCGGCGAGCACTTTCTTGGTGATGTCGAAGTTCTCCGCGAGGATCTGCAGAAAATCGCTGCGCCAGATCGTGACCAGCTCCAGGGGCTCAGTCGCCACCACCGTCGCCGAACGAGGCTCGTCGTCGAGCAGCGCCATCTCGCCGAAGAAATCGCCGGGTCCGAGGAGGGAGAGGATGATCTCCTTCCCCTCGGGCGAGATCATGGTGATCTTCACCTGCCCCTCGCGGATCAGGCAGAAAACATCGCCGCTCTCGTCCGCGTGAAAAACGACGTCGTCCTTCGCGTAGCGGCGCGTTTTCGCGACGGCGGCAATGGCCGAGAGCTCGCGCTCATCGAGATCCGCGAAGAGAGGAAACTTTCTGAAGAAGGCCGCCTGCATGCGTTTCGCGCGATTGTAACCCGTAGAACAGACACTCCTGTCTGTTCTCGTCGCAGACAGGAGTGTCTGCTCTACGCGGTAGACTTCACCGTCACCGTGCCCATCAAGCGGATCATCCCTGTCTCGTCGGGGAAAGGCGGCGTGGGCAAAACCACGTTCGCGATCAACTTCGCGCTGGCCCTTTCCCGGCACGGTCGCACGGTCCTCGTCGACCTCGACACCGGCACCTCGGCCATCCGCAACGCCATCGACGTCCCGATCGGCAAGGACCTCTACCACTTCTTCCGCAAAGGCGAGTCGCTCAACGAATGCGTGACTCACCTCGACGACCGCATGGATCCCCAGCACCGCTGGCGCGACTTCGGATTCGTGGCAGGGCCGCTGCACCTCATCGACGAGATCACGAACTTCGGCCCGGCTCACAAGGCCCGGCTGATCGAGGCCATCAACTCGCTCGACGCCGATTACGTGATTCTCGACATGCGCGCCGGCCTCGACGCGAACGTGATCGACTTCCTGCCCTTCTCCAACTCCGGAATCCTGATCTTCACGCCCCATCTGCCGAGCGCGACCCTCGCCGCGTCGGACATCGTGAAGGCCATCCTCTTCCGCAAGCTCCGCCTGATCTTCAGCAAGGACTCGCCGTTCTTCGAGACGATCACCGACTCGACGTACGGCTTCAAGCTGATCAACAGCCTCATCGACCAGGTCGAGGACGTATACGACTCCTCGGTGCAGAGCCTCGACGCCTTCGCCCTCGACCTCGCCGAAAACCTCGGCGACCACCCCATCACCCGGACCGTGCAGACGACCATCGACGAGTTCCGCGTGCACTACGTGCTCAATCTCTTCAACGGCGTCGATGACTCGTTCAACACGGCGGTGAAGCCGTTCCTCGACAACCTGACCCGCAACGTCTCAGCCCGCTGCGGCGTGACGAACCTCGGCTGGATTACCAGAAGCGACACAGTTCATCGCGCGAACTGCAACCGCATTCCTGCTTTACTGCTGAACGAGGCCACGGCAAAGAAACGACCGCCGCGCGCGGAGCTCGACATCCGCTCCCTGGTCGGCCTCGATTCACCGAAGAAAATGGCAACCGCGGCGACGACTCCGGCTCGCGCCGAGGCAGCTCTCGACGACCATCTGACCCGCCAGCTCGACACGCTGCGGTCGATGTTCGAGCAGAAGAAAGACGACGATCACTACGCGAACTTCGACTACGTTACGCAGCGCGCTTTGTTCACCATGAAGAACCGCCGGGCCAGCGAGCTTGGCGACGTCCGCATCTACACACCGCAGGAAATGCTCGCTTCGCTTTTCGCGAAGTCGAACGTGCCGACCACCATCGATTGGAGCGAATTGGAGTGAAGAAAACCCACCTAGTTGCAGTACTGCTCATCGTATCCACCTCCCTCCTCGCCGCCGACTCCCCCGACCTGCAGATGCACACGCGCATCCGCCAGGAAGGCTTCCGCAATTCGAAAGTCATGGAGATCGCGCAGGGCATCACCGACGGCCTCGGCGGGCGCCTGACCGGCTCGCCGAACATGAAGAAGGCCAATGAGTGGACCCGCGACAAGCTGACCGAGCTCGGGATGGCGAACGCGCATCTCGAGGCCTACGAATTCGGCCGCGGCTGGTCGACTGAGTATTGCGTCGTGCGCATGCTCTCGCCCGACAACCAGCAGCTCTACGGCATCCCCAAAGCCTGGTCACCCGGCACGAACGGCCCGGTCCGCGGCAAGGTCGTGAAGGTGAAGCTGGAAACGAAGGAAGACCTCGAGAAGAACAAGGGCAAGCTCGCCGGCGCGATCGTCCTGATCGCCGAGCCGCGCGAGATGAAGCCGCTCGAAAAAGCCGCGCTCGATCGCTACACCGAAGAAGAGCTGGAAGAACTGCAGGCATACGAGATCCCGCGGGACAGCGCGCGGATGGGCGAGTTCGGACGGCGCCGCGAGTTCCGCCGCCAGCTCTCTCAATTTGCAATGGACGAAAAGATCGCCGCCTTCATCGACGTTGCCAGCGGCGAGGGTGGCGTGTTCCGCGTCCAGTCGTCGGGCAGCCAGCGCGCCGAAGAGCCGCAGGGCGTGGTCAACATCGGCCTTGCTCCCGAGCACTACGGCCGCATCGTCCGCCTGCTCGACAAGAAGGTCGACGTCGAGATCGAGCTCGAGGCCCGCAACCAGTTCCACGAATCGGACAAGAACGCCTACAACACGATCGCCGAGATCCCCGGCTCCGATAAAAAAGGAGAAGTGGTGATGCTCGGCGCGCACCTCGACTCATGGCACACCGGCACTGGCGCAACCGACAACGGTGCCGGATCGGCGGTGATGATCGAGGTCATGCGCATTCTCAAGGCGCTGAACATCACTCCGAAGCGCACGATCCGCATCGCCCTCTGGAGCGGCGAGGAGCAAGGCCTCCTCGGTGCCCGCGGCTACGTCGCGCAGCATTTCGCAGGCCGCGCCGAGCCGAAGGATCCCGAGCAGGCCAAGCTGCCGGCGTGGCAGCGGACGACGGACAAGGGCGCGATCATCCCCAAGCCCGAGCACGCCAAGATCAGCGCTTACTTCAACATGGACAACGGCACGGGCAAGATCCGCGGGATTTACGCACAGGAGAACGCGGCCGCGGCGCCGATCTTCAGGCAATGGCTCGAACCGATGCACGACCTCGGCGCAACGACCGTGACCATGCGCAACACCGGCAGCACGGACCATGTCGGCGTTCGATGAGGTGGGCATCCCCGGATTCCAGTTCATTCAGGATGACGTCGAATATTCGACGCGCACCCATCACACGAACTGGGACACGTACGAACGCCTGCAGCGCGAAGATCTGATGCAGGCCTCGGTCGTCATCGCGTCGATGGTCTGGGAAGCGGCGAACCGGCCGGAGATGCTGCCGCGGAAGCCGTTACCGCCGAAATAGCCGAGTGCGGATCACGGTCCCCGCGATCCGCAACGTGTCTTTCAGTGGTTTGTAGTGGCTCGTGGCGATCCCGTTCACGAATCCTAATTCGATCGGGATCGTCACGATGCCCATCCCGCGCCGGCCGGCGCGGACGATGACTTCGCTCTCCATGTCGAAGCCGTCGGTCCGCAGTTTCACGCTGCGCAGGAGCTGCGCGGAGTAGAGCCGGAAGCCGCTCTGCGAATCGGTGATGCGCGCGCCGGACGCGATGCTGATGCACAACGCCGAAAAGCGGTTGGCCATGCGGCGGCGCGGGAGCATCTGCTCGAACAGGTGCGCGCGGCCGCCGATGATCAGGTCCGCTCGCGTCTCCCGGTGCGCTTCGATGAACGCCGGAATCTCGGACGCGAGATGCTGTCCATCGGCGTCGAGCGTGATCACTGCGTCGAATCCCCGCTCCAGCGCCCAGGCGAATCCCGTTTTGAGTGCCGCGCCTTTTCCGCGATTCACCTCGTGGCGGATGACGGTCGCGCCGACGGCTTGCGCGACTTCGCCGGTCGCGTCAGATGACCCGTCGTCGATGACCAGCACCGGCTCGACGTGCCGCCGCGACTCCACGACCACCGCGGCGATGGTCCGCTGCGCATTGAGCGCGGGGATGATCGCCGCAATCTTCACTCATCCTCCCGCGAGATCACGGCGCAGACGATACCGCCGCCCGCGCAGATGGAGTTGACGAGGATGTGCTGCAACTCCGGCGATTCTTCGAAGGCCAGCAACGCCGCGATGAGCTGCAACGCTCCACCGGCCGCGTACTCGCCGAAGATCTGCTTGGTGGTCACCACGTGCGGCGGCCGGTCGCCGAACATCGCCTCCAGCGCACGCGCCTCGAGCTCGTCGCCCCGCTTCGATCCATTCGCCGAGGCGTAAATCGCATCGACGTGATCGATCCCCGCGTCGTCCATGGCCGCCTTCATCGCAGCGACGACGGCGTTGTGATCGGTGCCCCAGTCGGAGATCGGCGCGGTCGTGTCGCGGCCGATTCCGAATCCCGAAAGCCAGCCGTAGGGCTTGCGCGTTCCCGCGCCCGCGACGAGCACCGCGCCGCCTTCGCCGAGGACGATGCCTTTGCGATCGGGATGGAAGGGGCGCGCTTCATCGGCCAGCGCACCGAGACGATCGAGGACGCTGAAGAGCATCTCGTTCGCTTCTTCCACGCCGCCGATCAGCGCAGCGCGCGTCGATCCTTTCGCAATCTGCGAGGACGCGTACATTGCCGCGGCGAGGGCCGACGATTCGCGCTGGGTGATGGTGACGTTGAAGCCGCGCAGGTTCCACTCGATGGCGATGTGGCTGCCGGGCGCGTTCGCCACCGATTCCGCGAAAAGACCCGGCGGAGCGAGCGCCGCCCCTTTCTCCACGTATTCGCGCATGTAGTCGACGGAGGTCTGCACCGGCCCGAACGCCGTGCCGATGGCCACACCGGTGTCGGATTCAAGAGCACCGCCGCAATCCTCGATGGCCAGCTTCGCCGCCGCGACGCCGAACCGCGAGAGCCCGTTCATCCGCCGCATCTTCATCGGCGCGATGAAGTCCTTCGCCTTGAAATCGCGGACGAGCGCGGCCCGATGCGCTTTCAGGCCGGCGGTGTCGAACTGGTCGATGTCCGCAACGGCGCTTTTGCCGGATGCGAGGAGCGCGCGAAAGGCATCAACGCCGACCGCGCCGGGCGCGACGACACCAATCCCAGTGATGGGGATACGGGACACGGCCGCGGGTTATAGCACGCACGTTCGAGGGGAGCGGGCGTCCCGCCCGCGCTCGCCGGGCGTTTTCGCCCGGCGATCCTCAGCGCGTTTGTGAACGTCCGGGCAAGTTGCCCGGACGATGCGGGCGGGACGCCCACTCCCCCTCCGTCACACCTTCCGAAAAAGCAGCGACACGTTGCTCCCGCCGAACCCGAACGTGTTCGACAGCACGTTGGCCATGGCCATCGGCCGCGGCGTGTGCGCGATGTAGTCGAGGCCGCACTCCGGCGCGTTTTCGCGCAGGCGCAGCGTCGGCGGCGCGATCTGGTTCTGCAACGCGAGCACAGTCACCACCGCCTCGATCGCGCCGCTCGCACCCAGGGTGTGGCCGAAGTAGGACTTGCTCGACGACACAGGCACGGCCGTTCCGACCGCCGAGACGATCGCGCACG
Source organism: uncultured Acidobacteriota bacterium (assembly GCA_963822445.1). GTDB lineage: Bacteria > Acidobacteriota > Thermoanaerobaculia > Gp7-AA8 > Gp7-AA8 > QHVT01. The sequence goes on from CAWGHO010000002.1 coordinate 711,913, forward strand.
TTTCCGCCGCGTCGTTGAGCTGCGTCCCCGTGCCGTGCGCGTTCACGTAATCGATGGTGTCCTCGCGCCCTTCGGCCATCGCGCCGCGCATCGCCGCTTCGGCACCGCGTCCATCCTCGATCGGAGCCGTCGGATGATGCGCATCGCACGACGCGCCGTATCCGCAGAGCTCCGCGAGAATCGCCGCGCCGCGCGCAACCGCGTCGTCCCATCGCTCCAGCACCAGGAAACCGGCGCCTTCGCCGAGGGTGATGCCTTTGCGCGTCGCGCCGAACGGTGAGCACGGTTCGGGATCGACAGCCTGCAACACGTTGAAGCCGGAGTAGGTCAGCCGGCAAAGCGCGTCGCTGCCGCCGGCGACGGCCACGTCGGCGTGACGCGAGCGGAGGTAGTCCGCGGCCATGCCGATCGCCGCGCCGGCGGACGCACACGCGGTCGCGTTCGACACGACGCCGCCACCGAGCTCGAAGACTTTCGCGACGGCGTCTGAAGGTCCGGACGTTGGCTGCTGCAGCACCCGTGATGCGGGCGCGCGACGCCGACCGCTGACGAGACGACGAAAGTAGTAATCCTCACCTTCGAGCAGACCGCCGGTCGACGTGCCGGTGGAGACGATTGTTCGCGCCCGTGGCATCGGCGAATTCGCACTCGCCTGTTCGATGGCCTCGCGCGCCGCGACTACCGCGAGTAGATCCGTCCGCGACAGCCGTTTCACCCGCGGAAGCTCATCCGCCACCTCCGCCGCCATATCCGTCGGAAACGTCTCACCGGCAAATCGCGTGAGCTTGGCGATGCCCGCGCGCGACTCGACGATCGACTTCCACACCTCGTCTTTGTTGCGCCCGATCGAGCAGATCAGCCCCATGCCGGTGACGGCGATCCGGGTGTTGAGATCAGGCTTGCGCACGGGCCAGATAGAACCTTCCCCGAACGGCTTCTACTCCATTCACACGTCCGGTTCCGCTGAATCGAAACGTGCCGCCGAAATCGGCTTCCAGGGTCACGGTGATCTCGACCGCGTCGCCCGGCTCGATCGCGCGGAGCACTTCACAGCCGTCGATGCCGGTGAAGAATCCCTGACCTTCGAAAACGAGACCGCCGGCGAATTGAGCCATGGCTTCGACGACCATCACTTCCGCGTTCAAGGCGTCGTTCGCGGTGCAGAGGTACACCCCTTCGATCGTGCGCTCGCCGATGCGGCGTGCGGCACTCGCGGCGCGAAACGGGATCTGATGGGGAAGGCGCGCGAGCCAGTTCAAGTGGCCGTCGCCAGCTTCGACTCGACGAACTCCGCGAGCGTCGCAATCGAGCGGAACGAGTCCCGTGCGGAGCTCTCGTTCTTCACCTTGATCCCGAACTCGCTCTCCAGCATCACCACGATCTCCAGCGCGTCGATGGAGTCGAGGCCGAGGCCGCCGGCGAAGAGAGGATCGTCATCACCGATGTCGTCGGGGGTCATGTCTTCGAACTTCAACCGCTCGATGAGCAGCTCTTTCAGTTTTCGTTTGAGGTCCATGGACAGGGGTCAGAGTTTAGCAGCGGAGGGCAGCGTGTCCCACGCGATTCGCGGCGCGATCAACCCGCGCCACTTCTGCAGTTTCACCAGCGCGAAGAACACGGCGAGCTTCAGGCGGTTGTTGCGGGTCTGGAAGATGTCGCCGGCGAGCACGCCCACGATCGCGTTCAGCAGGCCAAACCGTTCCGAGGGCTGCATGAACACCTCGAGGAATTCGCGGCGGTAAAACTGCTCGATGAACTTCAAATACGTGTCGAGGCCCTGGCTCATGTCCCGCTCGTACTTTTTCAGCGCGTCCATCGAGCCGGTGCGGAGCTTGTCGGCAATCGCCGACGCGGCGATGTCCGCGGACTTCATGGCCATGAACACGCCCGTCGAAAAGATCGGATCGATGAAGCCGGCCGCGTCGCCGATCAGCGCGAAGTTCGTGCCTACCATCTTCTTCATCCGGAACGAAAAATCCTTCCGGGCGTAGATCTCCGTGATCCGCTCGGCGTTCTTCATCCGCTCGGCGACCCACGTCGATTCGGCGATGGTCCGGTTCAACAGTTCTTCCGGCTCGAGGCCGCAGCGGAGGTAGTGCTCCCTGTCGACCACCAGCCCGACGCTCATCACTTCGGCATTGACCGGAATCAGCCAGAACCACGCATTGCGCAACACGACGATGACCGTGTTTCCCGCGTTGCGGCCGGGCGCGCGCGGCACGTTCCGATAATGCGCGAAGAATGCGATCTTCTTCAGCGACTCGATGTCGGATTTGGCGCCGACGCGATTGCCGACGACCGCGCCGTGACCGCTGGCGTCGATGACGAAGCGAGCTTCCAGCCGTGTGGAGTAGGCCTCCGGCCTGCCTTCAGCCGCCGAGGCAGGCCGGAGGCCCACACCACACCGGTCAGGATCCGACAGGTCCACGTCGACGACAGCCGTCTCTTCACACACATCGACGCCCTGCTTCGCGGCGTTCTTCAGAAGCAGATGATCGAACTCCGCGCGCTTCACCTGATACGAACGGCGATATGGATCAGACAGCCGCTTGTCGAAACGGAAGCTGTAGCCGACCGCGCCGTCGCCGGTGACAAAGTACGCGCCGTACTTCGGGAAAAAGTCGCCTGCCATCAGCTGATCGGTGACGCCGAGGCGGTCGAAGAGGTCGTTGTTGTACGGGAGGAGCGATTCGCCGATCTGGAAGCGCGGAAACCGCTCGCGCTCGAGCAGCGTGACCGACAGCCCCTGCTGGGCGAGAAGGGTCGCCGCGGTGCTTCCCGCGGGGCCTCCGCCGATGACAATCACGTCGCGCATGCAGTGTTATTCTGCCTCTCCGGTCCCATGTTTCAACGATTTCTCTCTCTCATCGAGCGCGATCCCCACGCCCTGGCGCTGCTCGACGCGGCGTCGGGCACACGAACCACCCGCGCCCAGCTCCTTGCGAACGCCAACGAGCTCGCCCGGAAGCTGACCGATGCCGGAATCGCTGAAACCGACGCGGTTGCGATTCAACTCCCGAACTCGACGGATTTCGTGGCCGCGTTCCTCGCCGCGTTGAAGCTCGGCCTGGTCGTCATCCCCATCGATCGCGACGCGACCGAGACTGAAGTGGCCACGATTCTCGGGCACTTCGCGGTCCGGGGATTCATCTACCGCGGCGGTATTTCCGTGCGATCGATCGAGGGCCGCCCGAACGTTCCCTCGAACGCGCGGCTGATCAAGCTCACCTCGGGATCGAGCGGACGACCGAAAGGCATCGTCACCAGCGAGGCAAATCTCATCGCCGACTGCACGAACATCTGCGCCTCGATGGGCATCACCGCAGCCGACATCAACCTCGGCGCAATCCCCTTTTCCCACTCGTACGGCTTCTCGAATCTGGTCACGCCGCTCATTCTCCAGGGCACGCCCATCGTCGTTTCGAACGATTACCTGCCCCAGGCGCTCATCGAGCACGCCAATCGGTACGGCTGCACGGTCGCGCCGCTGATTCCGATGGTCTTCGATCACCTCGCCACGGCGGCATCGGGCGCGTTCGACACGGTTCGCACGTTCATCTCCGCGGGCGCGCCTCTGCCCCCATCGACCTCGCGCAGATTCCGCGAGCGATTCGGAATCGACATCCACTCGTTCTACGGCTGCAGCGAGTGCGGCGGGATCACCTACGACCGCAAAGGCGCCGCGGTGGAACGCGGAACGGTCGGCGCACCGCTCAACGGCGTGGAACTGCTGATGGATGCACCACGCGTCGCGATTCGTAGTGCGTCGGTTGCGCTTGGGTATCTGCTCGACGCAAACACGTTCGAGCCGTTCACCGACTTCGTCACGGACGATCTCATCGAGCTGCGCGACGGCGAGGTCGCGCTGACCGGTCGCGCCAGCGATTTGATCAACACCGCGGGCAAGAAAGTGAACCCGCGCGAGGTCGAAACGATCCTTCTGCAGATCGACGGCGTGCGCGAGGCGAAGGTTTACGGCGAGCCCGCCGGCGCGCGGGGCGAAGTCGTTGCCGCGGCGATCGTCGCGACGCCGAATGTCACCCGCGAGGTGGTTCGCGAGTACTGCCGCACGCGACTCTCGCTGCACAAAGTGCCGCGCATCGTGAAGCTGATCGAGGAGATGCCGGTCGACGAGCGGGGCAAGATCAAGCGGGCGGCGCTGTCTGGACTTCCCGAGCGCTAGCAGCCGCTTTCTTGCGCGACCGCAGCAGGTGTCCAACTTCCGCGCGAATCCACAACTTGAATCCGCGCATCACCATCCGCATCGGCGCGAAGTCGAGATTGAAGTACGCCTTGATGCGCCGGCCATCGTTGTACTTCCCGGCCTCCCCCGCCGTCCGCCGCCCCTCGGCGATGGTTTTGAAGCGGCGGTTGTACGCCTTCATCACGTTGTAGCTGATGAACGCCGCTTTCGGCCCGAGGACGGGCATCCAGTAGAACTTCTTCATGAACTTGTACGCGGGGATGACCACGAACAGGTAGTACTGCGCGGTGTCGATGAGGAACGCCGCGCTGAGCAGGTCCGCCTCGCCCATGTAGTAGTACTTGTCCTTGTACGCGGCGCGGAAGAAGCGCCAGTACGAGCGCACGAACGTCGCGTTATGCTCGGCGATGCGTGGGGTGATGTCGGTGCCCATCGCGTCGTCTTTGATGATGCTCGCCGTCGCTTCGGCGGTGAACGACGCGTGATCGAGACCGGGCGAGTAATACGGATCGAGAAACGCGGCGGCGTCGCCGAGCAGTGCCCATCCGCGCCCCATGTATTGTTTCGTCGCGTAGGCGAGCGTCGAATAGAAGCGGAGATCATCGAGCCGCGGCTCTGCGTTCTGCAGAATCTCAGCAAGTGACGGAATCGCCTTCAGGAACGCGATGAAATCCTCGGCGCGATTCTTCGACTGATGCAGGCCGACCAGCCGCTTGTCGAAGACGACGCCGATGCTCGTTTCGCCGTTGCCAAGAGGGATCACCCAGATCCAGAAGCCGTAGCCGGTGTAGTGATTCGTACCGAGCCGCCGCGACCCGACGTTGTCGGACGTGAAACTCCCGCGCGCCGCGAGCTCGTCGATGTGGCGGACATTTTTCCAGCGGCACCAGATCGCCGCCGTCGGATGCTCGTCGTTGCGCTCGATGAGATTCAGGCGGCGGCCGAGGAAATTCACGCGGCCTGTCGCGTCGAGCAGCCAGCAGCAGGAGAGCTCGCGCGTTTCGTCGCCCACCTCGATCGTCAGTCGATGATCGAAATCGCCGATGACCACGTCGCGCGCTTTCGCGGGACGCACGAGCTCGGCGCCTTCCGCGACCGCGGTCGCCAGCAGATGTTCATCGAGCGCGTCACGCCGTAACTGAAACGACGGCACCGGACTGCGAATGAAGCCGCCCGCTTCGGTCGCGTTCGCATGACCGGTCACCTTCTCGTTGGTGAACCAGTAGCGCAGCCCTTCCTTCGGCAACTGCTCGCGCTCGAGATGCTCCCACATGGCCAGGCGGCGGGTCAGGAACATCGCCGACATCTCCGTCGTGGCCTCGCCGACCTTCTCGTCGAAGGCCTCCGCTTTCTCCACGATGAGCACGCGCAGTTCGGGCGATTCGCGCCGCAAAAGGATGGCCGTGGAGGCGCCGCTGAAGGCTCCGCCAAGGACGATTACGTCGTACCGGTCTTGCAGTGTCGCCATGCTAGGATTCGCGCCCCACATGGAATGGCTTAAAGATGCGTTTCATTTCCTGACCGACGTTCGCGGGCTCGTGCAATGGGGAGGGTACATCGCCCTCGCCATCATCGTCTTCACCGAAACAGGCCTGATGATCGGCTTTTTTCTGCCCGGTGATTCGCTGCTGGTCACCGCCGGTCTGTTCGCCGCAAAAGGCGATCTCAACATTGTTTTTCTCAACGTGCTCTTGATGTTCTGCGCGATCACCGGCGACGCAACCGGCTACTACATCGGCAAGAAGCTAGGCCCGGCTCTGTTCCGCAAGGAAGACTCGCTGCTGTTCAAGAAGAAGCACCTCATCGCCACGCACGAGTTCTATGAACGGCATGGCGGCAAGACCATCATCATCGCCCGCTTCGTGCCGATCATCCGCACGTTCGCGCCGGTCGTGGCCGGCATGGCCAACATGTCCTACAAGCGCTTTGCGCTGTTCAACGTCGTCGGCGGAATCGGCTGGGTGTTCTCGATGACGATGATCGGCTACTCGCTGATCAAGATCTTCCCGGACGCCGAGAAGCACATTCACACGATCATCATCGTGGTGATCGTGCTGTCGATCCTGCCGGGCGTCATCGAAGTGCTGCGCGCAAAGATGAGGAAGCCTTCAGATCCGCCACCGCCTTCTCCGCCTGCCACAGATGGCGGCGTTGATGGGCCACGATGATCAGAAACGCGGAGTAGAGGTTGTAGCGGACGCGCTTGTCGAAGGGCGAGACGATCTTGAGCTTGCCGAGATCGAGTCCGCGGGCCTGATGCAGCAGATCGACCAGCTTCGACTGCAGCGATGAGAACTCGCCGAACGCTTCGGCCTTCGCCCGCACCGATTTCGGGACGAACGGCGCCGACGTCGCCACGCGCTTCCGGATCGGCGGCTCGAGAAACCACCGCAGCACGCGGCCGAGGACGTCCATCGAGGGCTTCTTCGTCGAGCTGAGGCCGCGCTTGCGACCCTCGTCGATGCTCTTTTCGATGACGGGCAGGAACATCTCCGTGGAAACGCTGAGGTGAGCGAGGCACTCCGCCGCGGACCAGCTGGCGTGATGGGGACGGACGGTGAAGAGGCGAGGCTCGGTCGACTTCACGAGCTCCCAGGCCCGCTTCGTTGCGTCGTCGATCTCGGCTTCCACTTCCTCCAGCACGATCACTCCTCACGCAGCAACGAAATGAGCACAGGAAGATCCTCGGTGACCGTGGTCCAAACGATGACCGGTTTGATCTCACGGTATCCGTGAAACAGGCGGTGCCGCATTCCGATGATTCCGGGCCAATCCAGCGGAAGCATCCTGCGCGTTTCATCGCCCAGCAATCGCGCGGCTTCCCCGATCACTCCAACTCGATAGACCACGGCGTCCTGTGTTTTCTGATCGGCTTTGAACGTCTCGAGGTTCATGCCCGTTACGTATGAAACCGCCAGGCGCGCAGACAGGAGCATGTCTCGCAGATAACCGCGATCGTCGTCAGAGCTCAAGAGCCACCGCCGACGACAGGATGCGCTCGCGCCGATACTCGTTGTTGCTCTGTTCGATCCCTTCGCGCTCCGCGAGATCGACCTCACGGCCAAAAATCTCCCTCAGTTCGTCTTCCATGTGCGAGATGTCGTAGAGGCTCACGCGGGCGTTTTCGTCGAAACGAACGAGCACGTCCACGTCGCTGTCCGGCCGAAATTCGTCCGGTCGGACAGCACTCCCGAAAAGCGAAAACTCCGTCACCTTCCACTTTCTGCAGAAGTCGCGGAGTCTGTCCTTGTCGATCTCGATCGCGATGGTCGGCATCGCCGTTAGTCTACGGCTCATCCTCTAGAAAGTCGCTGACCGCCGCTACGACCGAGGCAGATCTCGCGAGATCAACTTTCGATAAATATCGCGGGTAACGCGGCTTTCGCTTCACCACTCACCTGATTCGCCGCTTCGCCTATCAACGTCAGCCAGTGAAGCACGGCGAGTCCAGCGCCTGCGAGCCGGCTGTGATCACCGAAGACGTTCGCGTTTATCGAAACGTCTCCGGCCTGGTTACACTCCCGAAAAGCGAAAACTCCGTCACCTTCCACTTCCTGCAGAAGTCGCGGAGCCGGTCCTTGTCGAGATCGATCGCGATGGTCGCCATCGCCGTTAGTCTACGCGGTTACTCCTTTTTCAGGAGCGCTTCGCCGAGCTCGCGCGAGCGTCGCGTGGCGGCTTCGACCGCATTCATCAGTGTCGTCCGCACTCCACCGTTCTCGAGCGTGTGCAGGCCGGTGATGGCCGTGCCGCCCGGCGAGGTGACCATGTCCTTCAGCCGTCCCGGATGCTCGTTGGTTTCGAGGAGCAGTTTCGCCGATCCGAACACCGTTTGCGCGGCCAGCAGTTGTGCGGTCCGCCGCGACAGACCGACTTTGACACCGGCGTCGCTCAGCGCTTCGAGGATGAGGAATACGTACGCCGGGCCCGATCCGGACAGCCCCGTAACCGCGTCGAGCGCCGATTCCTCGAGCACGACCGTCAATCCAATCGCGTCGAAAATCTTCTTCGCCTCGGCCAGATCGCTTTCGCTGGCGTGGTCGCCGCCGGCGATCGCCGTGGCCGCCGCATCGACGAGCGCCGGCGTGTTCGGCATCGCCCGGACGACCCGAGTGCCCGCGGCCAGCCTGGCCTGAATCGCCGACACGGGAACGCCGGCGGCGATCGAGATCACCAGGGCGTCGGGCTTGATGATCTCCGCAACCTCCTCGAGCACGCGGCTGAGGATCTGCGGCTTGACCGACAGGACGACGATCTCCGCGGCCGCTGGCTTCGCGTTGTCGGTCGTCGCGTCGATGCCGTACTTCTCCCGCAGCTCGGCAACGCGCTCGTCACGCGGACCCGACGCGGAGATGTGCTCCGCCGCGAAATCCCTTCCGCGGAGGAGCCCCCGAATCATGGCCTCGGCCATGTTGCCGGCGCCGATGAACCCGATGGTGCGGGCCATCAGCCCTACGCCGCCGTTCCGTGGCACTTCTTGTACTTCTTGCCCGAGCCGCACGGGCAGGGGTCGTTGCGGCCGACCTTGGCCTGCACGCGCTTGACCGGCGCCGGCGCTTCCTTCGGCGCGCCCGAGAACGTGAGCTGCTGTTTCGGCGGGCGGATCGGGAGAGACCGCTCGACGCGCTGGGATTCGGCGGCGTTCTCCTCGCGCCCGGCCAGCTCGATCTTCCAGAGCACCTTGACCACGCGGTCCTGGATGCGCTCCATCATTTCCTGGAAGAGGCCGAACGACTCCTTCTTGTACTCGATCAGCGGATCGCGCTGGCCGTAGCCGCGGAGGCCGATGCCTTCCTTGAGGTGGTCGATGTTGAGCAGGTGGTCCTTCCACTGCTGATCGATGACCTGGAGCAGGAGGTACTTCTCGTTGAGCCGCATGTTGGGCTCACCGATGAGCTGCTCTTTTTCGGCGTACCGCTTGTTGACCGTTTCGACGACCTTGTACTTCACCTCGTCGCGGTTGTCGGTGGCGAGATCGACGCCGGCCGACTTCAGGTCGACGCCGAAGTAATCGAACAGCTCCGCGTTGAGCTCCGCCTCATCGGGATGCTCGCGATCGCCTTCCGGGTAATGCGTGTCGATGAGGAACGCGACGATCTCGTCGGCGGCGTTGAGGATGTACTCCTTCCCTTCGCGTCCCTCGAGAATCGAGCGCCGCAGCGTGTAGATCGACTCACGCTGCTTGTTCATCACGTCGTCGTACTCGAGCAGGTGTTTGCGGGCCTCGAAGTTGCGGCCTTCCACCTGCTTCTGCGCGCGCTGAATGGCGTTGGTGACCATGCGGTGCTCGATGGGAACGCCTTCTTCCATGCCCAGGCGCTCCATGATCCCCATGATCCGGTCGCCGCCGAAGATGCGCATCAGATCGTCTTCCAGAGACAGATAAAAACGCGACGAGCCGGGATCGCCCTGACGGCCGGAACGGCCGCGGAGCTGATTGTCGATGCGGCGTGACTCGTGGCGCTCCGTGCCGAGAATGTGCAGGCCGCCGAGACGGACCACCTCTTCGTGATCGAGCTTCCACTGCTCGCGGATCTCTTCCTCGATCTTCTGCCGTTCCTTCGGGTCCTCGACGTCCTTCGACTTCTGCGCGGCGAGGAACTCCGGATTGCCGCCGAGGAGAATGTCCGTGCCGCGGCCGGCCATGTTCGTGGCGATCGTGACCGCGCCTTTGCGTCCGGCCTGCGCGACGATCTCCGCTTCGCGCTCGTGATACTTCGCGTTGAGCACGACGTGCGGCACGCCGTTCTTCTTGAGCTGCGCGGAGAGCGCTTCCGATTTTTCGATCGAGATCGTGCCGACCAGCGCCGGCTGTCCGTCCTTCTGCTTTTCCTTGATCTCTTCCGCGATCGCGGCGAACTTTTCGCGCTCGGTGCGGTAAACCAGATCGGCCATGTCCTTGCGGACCATGTCCCGGTTCGGCGGGATGACCACGACCTCCAGCTTGTAGATCTTGTCGAACTCCGCCGCTTCCGTGTCCGCGGTGCCGGTCATGCCCGCGAGCTTCTCGTACATGCGGAAGTAGTTCTGGAAGGTGATCGTGGCCAGGGTCTGATTCTCGGCCTCGATCTTCACGCCTTCTTTGGCTTCGACGGCCTGATGCAGACCGTCCGACCAGCGGCGTCCCGGCATCAGACGTCCGGTGAACTCGTCGACGATGACCACCTCGCCGTCGCTGATCATGTAGTGAACGTCATTGCGATACAGGGCATGCGCGCGGACGCCCTGCGTGACCGCGTGCAGCGTGTCCATGTTCTCCGGGTCGTAGAGGTTGTTGACATGCAGCAGCTTCTCGGCGTGCTCGACACCTTCCTCGGTCAGCACCGCCGTGTGCTGCTTCTCGTCGACCTGGTAGTCCTTGTCCTTGATCAGCTTGGGGATGATCCGGTCGACCATGTAGTACTTGTCGACCGACTCCTCCGACGGACCGCTGATGATGAGCGGCGTTCTCGCTTCGTCGATGAGGATCGAGTCGACCTCGTCGACGATCGCGTAGACGTGGCTGCGCTGCACCATCGCCTCGAGATCGAACTTCATGTTGTCGCGGAGGTAGTCGAAGCCGAACTCGTTGTTCGTTCCGTACGTGACGTCGCAGCGATACGCGATTTGCCGATCGCGATCGCCGTGCTGGTTCTGAATGACGCCGACGGTGAGGCCGAGGAACTTGTAGAGGCGGCCCATCCACTCGGAGTCGCGGCGGGCCAGGTAGTCGTTGACGGTGACGACATGTACGCCGCGTCCGGTCAGTGCATTGAGATAGACCGGGAGCGTGCCGACGAGCGTTTTGCCTTCGCCCGTTTTCATCTCGGCGATCTTTCCGCGATGCAGGACGATGCCGCCCATGAGCTGCACGTCGAAGTGCCGCATGTTCAGCACCCGCTTGCCGCCCTCCCGGCAAACCGCAAAAGCCTCGGGGAGCAAATCCTCCAGCGCGGCCTGCAGATCTGCTTTCGCGGCCGCGACGGAGTTCTCGTCGAGCGGGATTTCTTTTTTCACCGATTCGAGTGCTTCGACGACCGGGCGCAGCCGCGCGCGGAACTCATCGGTCTTCGCGCGCAGTCCCTCGTCGGAAAGGCGGCTAATCTCGGGCTCGAGCGCGTTGATCTGCGCGACGATCGGCCGCATGGCTTTCACGTCACGCTCGTGCTTCGAGCCGAACATCATGGTCAGTACTTTGTCGATCATGGCTTTCTCAATTCAGAAGAGTGGGTGACGCGCAGCAACAGGCGCGCCGTGCCGGAAGGAGAGGCGTGCTGCTCAGCAGCCGAGGCCGGGAGCGCGGGCGGCGGTGGAGCCGCGAAGCGGGCTGACCGGACGGCGAAAGCCCTGGCGATCCGAGCGGACGCGCGCGGCGCGGACGCGGGTGGGAGTGCGGACGGCGGCTCTCTCTTCGACGCGCGCCGCGGCACGGGACCCTCGGGCCACGGCGATCAGCGCGGCACCGGTCCGCGGAACCCGGTCGGCCGTTGCCGCCGCCATTCCGAAAGCCAATGCGATGAAGGAGAGGAGCGTCATGTTGAAAGGTTCGTCAGGGTATCAAATCGGCCCTAGGGCCGCAGCATTTCCAGCCGGTCGTAGGCCATCCACGTCTGGTGCCCGAGGAAGATGACCAGGGAGAAGTAGAGGACGGCGATGCCCGCGCGCTGGGCGGCTGTGACTTCGTAAAAGTGCTTGTCGGTCTTCTCGCGGACGATCGAGGCGTACACCTGAAACGCGGCGAGCAGAGCGATGACGATGATCAGCGGGTTGGGCTGATCGATGATTTTGTAGACGACCGCGCCGCCGCCGATGACCCACATCCACTTCGTGACCGCGGCGGAAATCCGCCCGCCGTCGAGCATGCCGATCGGGAGCAGATTGAAGAGATTCAGCGCGAATCCGAGGAGGGCGATGAAGAGGTACGTCGGGTCGAGCGACCACTTGTAGAACTGCAGCACGACCAGCGAGGCGATCGTGCCCGCGAACGGCCCGGCCAGACCGATCAGCGCATCGTCGTAAGCGGTGCGGGGCTGATCCTTCAGCGTGACCGCGCCGCCGATGAAGGGGATGAAGATCATGAATCCGACGCGGAGTCCTTTCGCGCGAATGACGACGGCATGACCGATCTCGTGGATGAGTGTGATCACGACGAAGCCGATGACGATCGCCAGCGGTTCCTGCGTGGCGTACGCGGCGATGGTGACGACGAATGAGCCACCGGCGATCGCGTACTGCATCGCCCCGAAGCCTTCGAACGGGTTCACGAAGAGAATGCGGATCTTCTCGACCAGAACGATCACCAGCGTCTTCGCCTTGAGGGCGAAAACGGTGAGGAGCAGGATCAGGCCGGAAAGGAGCTTCGGAAACGTTCGCCGCCGCGGCGAAGATGTTGAAGACATGGACTTTGTCGCGCATTACAACGTGGTTAAGGATGAGTAATTTCCGAGCTAGGATGCGCGGCAGTGTCCGAAGTCGACTCACTTCGCGCGCAGCTTCGCGAGCGCGGCTACCTGACGCATGGAATCGAGCGGTGGTTCGCGCTCGATCCCTGGAGCTCGCGGGCGTTCTGGGTGGAGCTGCTGGCGGTCGCGCTCAAGGCGGCCACGCTGATCGCCGCGTTCGCTGCGCTGCCCATGACCACGGTCATGCTCTTCCGCAACTTCCCGCTCAATGCGTATGAGACGCTGGCTCTTTACCTGACCTACGCCGCGGCCTGGCTGCTCGTCGCGTTCCTCTTCGTCATCCTGGCGGCGCTGATTCTGAAGCTGCGACCAGCCTTGCCAATCGACACCCCCTAGCACTCCTCGGAGTCTCGCTGGTCGCCGCGGCGATGCTGGTCCTCCCGATCGGCATCTGGTGGTATCGCTTTGATACCAAAGCGGTTACGGCGGAGCTGATCGTCGGCGTCGCACTCTGCGTAGTGTTCTTCCTCATGGCCACGATCATCGTTTCCGCGGCGCTGCTGTCGTTCTCGATTTACGAGCTCCAGCGGATTCCCGCCATTCACGCCAAGCGGCGCGGCGGACCGATGACTGTAGCCGCGGCGGCGCTGATCGCGCTGCTGTTCGTGCCCGCGTATGCGCAACGGGAGCGAGCCGCGATCGAGCCCATGGTGGTGACGACGCCGACGACGACGCGCCTGGCTTTGATCGCCGTCGACGGCCTGACCTACGACGTCTTCCGCTCCCGCCCCGACCTCTTCCGCCTCCTGCCGGTGGTCGCACCGGTTCATCCGATCGCCGCGGCATCGACGACCGAGCGCTGGGCGTCGTTCGGCACGGGCGTTCGGACCGAGGCTCATGGCGTTCGGGCGATCGAAGGCGTGCGCTTCCGAGGCGGCCGGCACATCCTGCAGCGCATCTCCCGCGGCGATCTCGTGCTGATGAACACGCCGCTGGCGCGACGCGAGCCGTTGCCGCCGACCGTCCGCCGCCGCGATTACGTCTGGGAAATCGTCGCGGAGCGCGGCGTTCCCAGCGTCGCCGTGAATTGGTGGACGACGGCCGACGCGAGTGAGGGCGGATTGCTGTCGGTTGCGCCGGAGTCGATCTTCGCCGCGTCGAAAGGCGACGCGCTGAAAGTCGACGAGGCCGCGCGTCAACGATTCCTCGCCTCACTCGACGGGCGGCGGCTGGCGACTGTCTATCTCCCCGCGCTCGACATCGTCCTGAATCGCCTCGAGCTCGATCAGACCGCGCGCCTCACCGCGTCGTTGCGCGCCCTCGAGGCAATCACCGCGCTGGTCAACGACGTTCGCGCCCGCGGCTACGAGGTGATCATCGCGGGGATGCCCGGCGACGGCCAGAGCGGCACGGCCGTGATCGCATCGTCGATCGCGTTGAAAAAACCCATCCAGGCCTGGGACATCGCTCCCACCATCCTCGACCTCCTCGGCTTCCCCCTCTCGAACGAAATGCCCGGCCACGCGCTGTCCACGACGTCGCGTGAGCCGCGCATCGCCACGTACGGGCCGCGGACGAGCGCCGGGGCGGCGCAGGCTGTGAATGAGGAGTACTACGAAAACTTGAGATCGCTGGGGTACATACGATGAAGGCTCAGAGGCTCAAAGGCTCAGAGGCTCAAAGGCTCACAGGCGCAAAGGCGGATAGCATCGCTTTGAGCCTCTGCGCCTTTGAGCCTTTGAGCCTTCCCGCAGGAGAACCGAATGAGAAAACTCGCACTGATCACGGCGCTCGTCCTGGCGACGACCGCGCTCGCCCAGAAACCGATCACCTTCGAAGACCTGGCCGCCGTCCGCCGCATCGGCGCGCCGAAGCTTTCGCCGGACGGGAAGTGGATCGCGTACGACGTGAGCACGATCGATCTGCCCGGCAACATCCGCAAGAGCGCCCTCCATCTGATGCGCGCCGACGGCAGCAGCCCGAAGCAGATCACCGACGGCGTGAAGCAGGACGAAGGGCCGGAGTGGTCGCCAGACGGCAAGACCATCGCCTATGTCTCCAATCGCGACGGCAAGGGCAAGCAGGTCTGGCTGTACGACGTCGCCGGCGGGAAATCGACGAAGCTGACGAACATCTCCGGCGGCGCGGGCAACGTGCGGTGGATTCCCGACGGCTCCGGACTCGTCTTCGTCTCCGATGTTTACCCCGACTGCGGCGTCGATCCGAAATGCGACGAGGAGAAAGGCGCGGCCGCCGAGAAGGCACCGACGAAGGCGCGCGTCATCGACTCGCTCTTCTATCGCCACTGGGATTCATGGCGAGAGGCAACGCGCGCACACATCATTCGCGTGTCGCGCGACGGCAAGAACCTGCGCGATCTGACGCCGGGGACGTTCGACGGCGGCGATTTCGACATCTCGCCGGACTCGAAAGAGCTGATCTTCACGCGCAACATCGAAAGGGACGCTGCGCGCTCGACGAACTCCGATCTCTTCACGGTTTCGCTCGCGAACGGCGAACCGAAAGCGATCACGACACGCACCGGCGCTGATGCAGCGCCTGCCTATTCGCCCGACGGGCGCTGGATTGCCTATCGGTCGCAGTCGCGGGCAACGTACGAGTCCGATCTGTGGGAGCTGTGGCTCTACGAGCGCGCAACGGGGGAGTCGAAGCGCATCGCCACCGATTTTGCGAACTGGATCGACGACATCGCCTGGTCCGCTGACAGCAAGTCGATGTTCATTACCGCGCCGCTCGAAGGGAAGGGTGCGATCTACGAGATGACGCTCGACGGGCGCTCCACACTCATCGACAAGTCGGGCTCAGCCGCGGCGATTCAGGTCGCGCCGGACGCGAGCACGATCTATTACCAGCTCTCGACACTGCGCCGTCCCACGGACATCTACGCGTGGAAGCGCGGCAGGTCGCCGGTCCGCCTCACGAAGGAAAACGACGCCCTTCTTGCGCGCCTCAACCTCGGCACGACCGAGGACCTGTGGTGGACGGGCGCGGAAGGCGCGCGCGTGCAGGGGCATCTCATCAAGCCGCCGAACTTCGATCCGTCGAAAAAATATCCGGCGATCGTGCTGATTCACGGGGGACCGCAGGGCGCGTGGGGCGACTCCTGGTCGTATCGCTGGAATCCGCAGATGTTCGCCGCGCGCGGTTACGTCGTGCTGATGCCGAATCCGCGCGGCTCGACCGGTTTCGGGCAGAAGTTCGTCGAGGAGATCAGCGGTGACTGGTCGGGGAAGGTCTACATCGACATCATGAACGGCGTCGACGCTTTCGCCGCGCTGCCGTATGTCGACGCGAATCGCATGGGTGCCGCCGGCGGCTCCTACGGCGGCTACATGGTCAACTGGATCCTCGGCCACACAAACCGTTTCAAAGCGCTCGTCTCGCACGCCGGCCTGTTCAATCTCGAATCGTTCTACGGCGTGACCGAAGAGCTGTGGTTTCCGGAGTGGGAGTTCGGCGGTGCGCCGTGGGACAACCCGGAGATGTACGAGCGCTGGTCACCGCATCGCCACGTGAAGAACTTCGCGACGCCGACGCTGGTCGTGCACGGCGAGCTCGATTTCCGCGTGCCCATCGGTGAAGGACTCATGCTCTTCACCGCGCTGCAGCGGCGAGGCATTCCGTCGAAGTTGTTGTATTTCCCCGATGAAGGGCACTGGGTGCTGAAGGCGCAGAACTCGAAGCTATGGCACGAGACGGTGCTGGGGTGGTTCGACGAGTATTTGAAGAAGTAGGGGGCGTGGCCGTCTTCGGCCGCAACCGCCGGGCGTCTTCGCCCGGCGGACAGCGCGGGGCGAGATGCCCCGCGCGAGGCGGGCGAGACGCCCGCTCCCCGCCTACTTAAGGCCGCGTGACCGTGCTCGGCGCCGCGGTTGTGCTGCCGATTCCCGTGCCGCCTTCTCCCGGTCCGAGGGCCGGGCGGGCCACGGTCGAGGTGATGCCGACCGCTTCCGCGTATTTCAGGTACGTGTCGATCGAGGCGATGACGACGCGAGCTTCAACCGTGATCAGGTCGATGCCGACGAGGGAGATTCTGACCCACGCGTCGACCACGATGCCCTTGTCGAGAATCCGGTCGAGTACATCGATGAGACTCGTGCCGCCTGGTGCGCGTTCAACTGCCATCGGTTACCTACCTTTCCTCTCTCCCGGTTTCCCCGCGGGAAGCGCAGAAGCGTTGAGTTGTCGTTCCAGATCGGCGATGCGGTTACGCAGCTCGTCGTATTCGGCGGCCTGCACGGCGCGGGGATCGGCCGAGTAGAAACGGTCCGAGCGCCACCAGTTGATGCCGATCGCCTCCGCCTTGTCGATCGAGCAGATGACCAGACGCAGCTGGATGGTGAGCAGCTCCACGTTCGCGAGCGACACCTTCACGTCGCCGGCGACCACGAGCCCCTTGTCCAGAATCTTGTCGAGGATGTCGACGAGCCCTTGCGGCTGTCTCTGGAGCGGTCCTCGATCCTCGAATGCCAATCTCGCCTCCGGTCAGTGGTGGATTGCTGTGTAAACGATTGCCGAGCGGGAGTCAATCAGATGTTCCCGCCTCACTCCCACATCTTCACCGGACCCAGCTTCATGTTCAGGTCTTCATCACTGAGTCCGAACGCGCGCTTGAGCTCGGCCATCTTCTCCTCGAGCTTCATCAGCGCATTTCCGAGCCGCTCGATCTCCTCGTCGGTAAGGTTGCCGGCATCCATGCGGCGAAGGGCCTGCTTTTCGAGAAGGCGCCGTACCAGCTCGATGATCGACAGAACGAGTTTCGCCAGACCGTTCTCGACAGAATCCGAATCCGCGGCGATGCGCTCCGGCACCATCGAGTCGGTGAAGGAGAGCGCGTTGCGCAGCTCCGTCTCTTCATTCGTGATCATTCGCGAAGACCTCCAATGGCCACGGTCCCGAAAGCAGAAAGGGCACGCGCATCTCGCGCAGCTTCTCGCCGGCCTCGAGAACCGCGTCCACGTTGGCGCGGGCGATCAACATCGCCAGCTCCAGCGATTTCTCATCGCGATGAATCCAGCGATGCGACACCGACAGCGGCACGAGCGCGTGCTCCGCGGCTTCGCGAAACGACGGATCGACGGTCACCGCCTGCATCGCCGCGTGCAGCGCGCGCAGGTACTCAGCGCCGCTCGTGAAATCGCGGCGATCGGGTCGCGGCTGCGATGACGACGCGGCGACCTTCAGGGTCATCTCCACGTTCTCCCGATTCGCGGTGAGCAGTGTTTTCCAGCGACTGAGATGCGCCGCGACCTTCGACTCTGCCTCCGCCGCGCCGCCGACCGAGAAGCCGTAGCGGATGGCCACGAACGTGGCCACGTCCAGCAGTTTTCCGCGCACTTCCGCGACGCGCAGAAGCAATTCGCGATCGCCGACGGGCTGATCGTCCGCCACTTCGACAGCGCTCAGAAAGAGATCGGCGACCGGGAGGGCCACGGCGACCGGCTCGATGTCGTCGCGCAGGAGATGCGCGCCGATGATCACCGACTTCATCGCTTTGTAGTCCGGATGATGGCGTCGACGTTGGCCAGGACGACGTTCAGTCCGAGGTAGAGGAGATCGACGTCGCCGATGGAGATGACTGCTTCGCCGGCGATGATCACCCCGCGGTCGAGCAGGTGATCGAGCGTTTCCAGCACCGGCAATTCCTGCAGTTCGTCAGGCATGGGCGAATGTGTATGGCGGCCACGGACCAGTCAGGGCAAGAGTGACGCCTTCGGCTTCGTAGCGGTTGATGAGGTCCGAGTGCAATTCCTGCAGCATCGCCTCTTCATCCCGGTTGATAAGCACGTTGATCTGCGGGAACGCACCTTCGCGTCGCTCGCGCGACTCCGAGACGGTCTCGCAGCGCAGCTTGTCGAGGACGGTCTTCTCGATCTCGGCGACGACGTTCTGCTCGGCGACGTGCGACGCGCGCTTCTTTTCGTCGTCGAGTTTCTTTTTCAGCAGAAAGGCTTTGCCTGCGGACGCCGATTCGATCTGCTGTTCGAGGTCGCGCAGGGAGTCGACCCGTTTGCTGAGCGACTGACTCCAGCGCTGCGGCTCGAACTCCACTTTCAACGTCCACTCCTGTTTGCCATCGAGCCGGTCGAGGACGGTCCGCAAGGTTTCCGCGGTTTCGGTGAGGTAGGCGCGCAGGGCCTCGTCGCTGCTGAACAGCGTGAACGCGCGAAGCGGAATGACCGCCGTGGCCTTCATCAGATTCGCGACCACGTCCTGATGGCGATAGCCGATCGCGCCAAGCCACTCCAGATCGCCGGCGCGGCGATCGATCACTTCCTGCGAGAACTCCGCGTCCTTCACCGGTGTGTAGACCGCGGCCAGACCCTCGATCGTGGCCGCGCCGAAGTGCCGGCTCTGATCGACGGCTTCGCAGTCAGGAGTGACCGGCTGGCGGGTGATCGCGTAGACGTAAATCAAGTGAGGTTCTGCAGTTTATCCCGCGCGCAGACGCGGGATCTCCGGCGCACCAGCGTGGAATTACCGGCCATCGCTGCCGGTGCCACCGAAGATGCCGCGTCTGCGCGCGGCATGAACTATCCGTGAGGTCAATATAGCGGAACCAGCGCCGCGAGCTCGTCGAGGCGCGTGACCGGCGCGTCGCGGCGCTCGATGAGCGTGGTGACGTCGAGCGAATCGAGCGCGGCCAGCTCGTGGGTGCGCATCGATCGATCGCAGGGGCAATCGTTCTCGGGCGTCAGGTAGTTGGCGATGACGCCGCCGATGGAGATACCGCGCTCGCGCAGGTTCGCCAGCAGGCGCTCCGTTTCGGCGACGACGATGCGCTCGGGACGCGTGACCACGAAAACGGCCGTGTCTTTCGATCGCAGTGCTTCGTCGACCGACTTCAGCGCGCGCGATGCATTCACCAGCTCCTCGCCGAGGGAGCCGGCGGGGATGAGGTCGCGATACTTGAGGAGGAGGCGCATGAACTCGCGCACCCACTCGCCGGCCGCGCGGGGGAGATCGAGCAGCCGCAGGAAATGACCGGTCGGCGCGGTGTCGACGACGATCGCCGCCTGCGTTTCGTCGGCGAGGAGCTTCGACAGGCGCGTGATCGCGAACAGCTCATCCGCCCCGGGCGGCGCGATCTCCAGCAACTTCTTCATCGCCTCGGAATCGTGAGAGAGGGACATCCCGCGCGGCGTCAGTGCGTCGATGGCGTCTTCGATTTTCGTTCCGACGCTTTCGCGGAACCGGCGCCACTTCTCGCGGGTGTCGACGATTTCCACGGTGAGATTCGCCGGCGGTTGCTCGTTGGCGAAAACGTCGCGGAGGGAGTGCGCGGGATCGACGGAGATGACAGTGAACTGCTTGCCGGGATCTTTGCGCGCGAGCTGCAACGCGATCGAGGCGGCGCAGGTGGTCTTGCCCACTCCGCCCTTGCCGGCGAGGAAGGTCAGGCGTTGGAGTGCGGCGGCTCTGCCGCCGCTTTGGACCCGCGCGGAGCGCGCCTCCGGCGCATGGGAAAGCGGCGGCAGAGCCGCCGCACTCCATTCGGGCGGGACGCACCAACGCGGAACATCCACAACACGCGCAAACCGTTTCCTCGCCTCCGCATCACGCGTCGCGCGAACGCGGCAGCGATCGCAATCGACATCGAGGATCGCGCGATTCAGGATCACGAACGGCACATTGATCGCGGCATGGATCTCAATCTCCGCGGCGAGCCTGATGGTCTGCTCGACCACCCACGGCTCGGACAACATCACCGGCACGAACGCCGCCCGCGCGGGATCGGTGAGCAGTTCGCGCCGCCGTTGCGCCCGTGAATCGAAATCATCGATGAAGGCATCCAGCGCGTCGCGAACATCGCGCCGGGTGAACTGCCGGACCATGGCCCGATGCTTTTCCTGCATCGCATCCAGGGCCAGGGCGAGCTGGCGGAAATGATCCGACGACGACAGCATCCGCAAGGTGTGTCCGGTCGGCGCGGTATCGACGACGATCAGCGCGCCAGGGTTCTCTTCGATCAACTCGCCGATGTGCATCCAGGCCATCAGCTCGTCGACGCCGGGCAGGGAGAGCTCGAACAGACGGCGCAACTCTTCGCGATCGAGATACGTGCCGCGGTCGCCGATCTCGAGGAAGGACTCGAGGTGCGTACCGAGGAAGCGCGCATAAAGCTTGTCGGCGTCGAGGGATTCGATGCGCAACGGCAGATTGAGATCGGAGAGATTCGAAGCTGGGTCGGTGGTGAAGAGGATGACCTCGCGCGTCTTCGCGTAGTGCAGCGCGGCCGCGGCGGAGATGGTGGTCTTTCCGACGCCGCCTTTCCCGCCGAACAGTACGACGCGCCTCGACGCGAGCTCGTCGAGCTCGCGGATCATCGGTCCCCGTAGCCGGTGTAAATCCCGATGCCGCCGTCTTCCTCGTCCCGCTCGGCCGCGTACTGCCGCGCGAGCTCTTCTTTCCGCGCGCGGATGTCCCGAAGGGCCTGAAACACGACCGCCTCTTCCTGCCCGTACTCTTCCTCGGTGATCTCCCCGACCTCGAGCCGCATCTGCAGCTCGATCAGCCGCTCCTTCCACGGCTGATCGTTCATCAACTCCTCGTCAGCCATCTTCTGAATGGTGCGCATCACCCACTTGAACCCGGCCACCGGGCCGGTCAGGGGGAGGAGGATGAGATCGTCGAGGAGGAAGGCCATGGTTTCGGGGTTTCACGGTTACGAGGTTTCGGGGGGAAGGGTTACCTCGTAACCCCGAAACCTCGTAACCCCGCAACTACCTCTCTGCCCGCTCCAGCTTCAAGCGAATGTTGACGAAGTTATACGGCGGCCACGGCCCCGTGTAGAGAAACGACAGTTTGTTCTCGTATTTCTTGGCGATCTCGGAGATCTGATCGTCGAAGGCCTTGGTCTTGTCGCGCTCGACGAGGAAGGCGGCGTTCATGATCATCTTGTCGCCGATCGGCTTGTTCGAGCGGGAGGCGATGGCGGCGTCGCGCAGGGCTTCGTAGATCTCGGTCACGTACGCATCGGCCTTGGCCTGCAGCGCCGATTCGACGACGCGGCCGAGCTGCATGCGCGAAAAGTACGTCGAGGTCGAGGTGTTCGACTGGATCTCGTCCTTGAGCCGGCGGATCTCCTCGTTCTCCCCTTCGATCTCCTTGATGACCTGGTCCTTGTCCCAGTTCACCTTCAGGCCGAACTCGATCTTCCCCTCCATCTTCTGGAGCACGTCGCTGAGCGCTTCGTACGTGCCTTTGAGGAACTCCTTGATGTCGTTCTCGGTGCGGAAGACCGTGCCGAAGCTCATGGGAAGGACGGTGAAGTCCTTCATGACCAGCTCGTTGACGTGCTCGTGGGCGAGGGCGTTCTCGCGGGTGGGGTCGAAGACGATCAGGGGGCAGTTCGAGACCACTGCAGCGAACTCGCGATAGTGGACGGAGTAGACGCGATCGCCGCGGCCACCGATGCCTACGGTGCCGAAATCGCGGGGGATGTCGGTCTTGATGATGCAGTAAACGTACTTGCCTTGTTCAGTTTCGGGTTGCGATCCCTGAAGCTGCTCGTTCATGCCCTGACCTCGTCGTGAATCGAGCGAAGAATACAATAACCGCTGGTTTGCAAGCTCCAGACCCTCAACAGGTTGCGCCGGCCATCGAGCGCTGGTTCCGCAAAAATCAGCGGCCCCTCCCCTGGCGCGAAGCGTACGACCCATGGCACGTCTGGGTCTCCGAAGTGATGCTGCAGCAGACCCGCATGGAAGTGGTGCTGCCCTACTTCGCGCGGTTCATCGAGCGCTTTCCCACCGTCGCATCCGCCGCAAACGCCAGCGAACAGGATGTCCTGGCGGCCTGGTCGGGTCTCGGCTACTACCGCCGGGCGAGGATGCTCCGCGACGGCGCCATCGACGTGATGGCCCGGTTCGGCGGACGGGTGCCGTCGACCGTCGAAGAGCTGCTGACCATCCCCGGCATCGGCCGCTACACCGCCGGCGCGATCGCCTCCGTTGCCTGGAACGAACACGCGCCGATCGTCGACGGCAACGTCGCCCGCATCGTGTCCCGCCTCTTCGCCATCGACGAACCGGTCGGGTCACCCGCGCTCATGCGCGCATCGTGGATTCGCGAAGAACAACTGGTCGCGGCGTGCAAAACGCCGCGCGATTTCAACCAGGGCCTGATGGAGTGCGGCGCGCTGATCTGCACGCCGCGCAATCCGCGCTGCGAGTTCTGCCCCGTTCGCATTCACTGTCTGGCCTTCGCCACGGGTCGCGTCGATGAGCTGCCTCGCGCCAAAGAAAAGAAGCCGACGCGCGAGCTGCGCATCCCGCTCTACATCGTCCTCGACCTCCGCGGCCGCGTGCTCATGCGCCGTGAATCCGGCCCGCTGATGAAATCGATGTATCACCTCCCCCACGGCAACACCGCCCTCCTCGGCGGCAAGGTCTTCGACGCGCGCCGCGGCGACCTGCTCGGATCGTTCCGGCACACCGTCACCGACCGGCGGATCACCTTCGATGTGTATGCCGCCGATCTCACAGGCCGCGTGCGCGAATCGAACGACGACTGGTCCACCGATTGTTCATGGATCGACCCCGCGGCCATGCACTCTTTCCCCCATCCCTCCTATGTTCAGAAGGCGCTGAAGATCGCTAAACTGCAGCCATGCGCGGGCGTGTAGCGGCGGTACTCCTTCTCCTTTCCATCGTCTCCCTCGACTCCTCCGGTCAGTGTGAGTACACCCCTCAGTTCAGCGGCCAGTTCCGCTCCACGGTGTACGACGTGGCCGTCGACGGCACCTACCTCTGGACGGCCACCGGCTACGGCGTGCAACTGCTGCAGGTCACGGCCGGCGTGCCGGAGGTGGTCGACGCCGTTGCACTGATGGGCGCAACACGCGGCATCGCCGTCGCGGCTGGACAGAACATCGCCTACGCCGGAAGCGGCTCGCGCGTTTTCGTGCTGCGGCGGAACGGCAACCAGATCGAGATCGTCCGCTTCGTCGACGCGCCGGACGTCGTCAACGACCTCGTCGTGAGCGGCGCGCTGTACGTGGCGACGCGAAACGGAATCGCGCACTACCACGTCATCGATCCGGCGAATCCGATTCGCAGCAACGCGCTGCTGAGCACCTCGCGGGCGAACGTGCTCGATCTCCACGTCGCCGGCAAAACGCTGTATGCGGCTGATGGCGACCGCACCGTGGAGTTCTTCGACATCTCCGTCGCCTCGCTGCCGCAGCGCACCGGCGCGCTGGAAACCTCGCTGCGCGCCGGCGCGGTTCACTCCGGGCCCGACGGCACGATCTACGTCTCCGACGACTTCGGCCAGAACACGGAGATCTTCGGCGGACCGACGAGCTTCGGCGTGGCCCCGTACGGCTCGACGTCGCTGGCCATGACCGAATCGAATGCAGTGTTCCTGGCCGGATCCGATCGGACGCTTCGCGCGGTCGACCTCAGCGCCTTCACGAAGAGTATCGAGCTGTTCGAACAACAGCTCGCGCCGACGGGCGGTTCCGAGAACGGGATCTACGACATCGAGCGCAGCGGCAACACCCTGTACGTCGCGGCCGGCGACATCGGGCTGCTGACGTACGACGTCTCGGCGATCGCCCATCCGTTTCCGCTGATCCTGCATGAGGCGGACGAGGCCGCGACCAGCGCGCTCGTGATCACCGGCTCGACGCCGCGGGCGTATTTCACCGACGTCGCGGGACTGATCGTGGAAACGAATCTCGAGGGGCAGTTCCAGCGCGGCTGGAACAAGGGCGGCGCGCCGATCCTGCACGACTCGCGCGGCAGCGACTTGCTTCTGTCCAGCGACAAGACCGTTTCCCTCTCCTCAATGACCGCGGTCACCACTTACCAGGCCACGTTCCGCGCGGCAGCGACGGAGGCATTCGTCGTCGGGGCCGACACCATCGTGGCGCTGCTCGCTGACCAGAGCGTCTGGACGGTGAACACAACCACCGACGCGACGCCGCAGCAGGTCGACACGGGCGGCGCGAAGATCTCGTTTCTGGCCCGCAATGCCACGATCTACGCTCTCGGCCAGATCAAAGACGACGGCACGACCGTGATCCACCTCCCCGCGACGTCGAAGAAGTACACGATCGAGGGCGTGGCCACCGGCGGTCTGGCGATCAACGCCACGCACGCGGCGTTCTTCACCTTCCGCGGCATCAATCTCGTCGATCTCGCGACCGGCGCAGTGACGGTGCTTCCCGGCTCGACGCGCGTGCTGCCGAAGCAACTCTTCTTCACCGGCAACCATCTACTCGTTCTCGGCGAGCGCGCCCTCTCCGTGTGGGACACCACCACAGGCACGCTGACCCGCGAGCATCCGCTTCCCGCGAACGCGGTTCGGATGCACGCCGGAGCGGGACGCGCCGCGATCGCCACGGATGAAGGAATCATGCTGGTCGACTACCTCGACGAGCTTCCGAAGCTGGCCGCCGGTCCCGACCTCAATCGCTTCTACACGAAGGTCGTCACGGGACGCGACCGGCTGTACCTCTTCGGCCTCGACGGCGTGGACGTCTTCGAAACGGTGATCGGCGCCGCGCCGCACTCGCTGACCAGCGTCCGCGAGCCCGGCCTGGTCGACATCGCCGCAACCCAGGAGCTGTTCTTCACCCTCGGCGGCGACGGCACGGTCACCTCGTACTCGCGGAGCGGCGTCCTGCTGGCGCAGACGCTGATCAACGAAGGCACGGACACGCAGGTGCTGTCGATCTTCACGGCCGGCGAAGCGGTGTGGGTGACGATCTCCAAGGGCTGTTTCTCCGGCACCTGTCAGAAACGCACGCTGGTCCTCGATCCGCGGACGCTGGCCGTAACGAGCTCGCTGGAAGGCGGCGCGGTCGATGTGACCGTCGCCGGCACGCGCGCGTTCGCGCTGCTCGACCTGCCCGTCGAGATCGCCGCGTTCGACATTGCCAATCCCCTTCAGCCGCTGATGACCGCGCACCGCGAAGCGCCGGCATCGGCGATGTCGATCGCCTTCGCCAACGATCGCGTGCTCGTCCTCGGCGACAAGCTCTACAAGTACACGCAATCGCTCGTCGCGGCAGGCGAGGAATTCGCGGCGTCGAACGCGGACCCGCAGCAGATCCGCGTCGTCGGAAACTGCGCGATCGTCACGGGCCGCTTCGATGTGCCCGGCCTCTATCACGGGGGAACGTTCGCCAGCTTCTCACTCATCGAGCTGCCGTCGACCGCGCTTTCCGTTGCGTCTGTGGGGGACAACCGCGTTTACGTGCTGACCGAGCACTCGATCGAAGTCTGGACGCTCGGGCCGGTAGCGCCGGCGGGGCGGCGGCGAGCGGTGCGGTGAAGATCCGCTTCTCCTCCGATGAAAACGCGTACCGGATCACGCTCGATGATCCGCCGCTGCACATCCTCGACATCGCCCTGCTCGAAGAGCTGCGCGATGCCCTGTCGGGCGTCAGCAACGACCGCCACGCGCTGATCATCGACGCGGCCGGCGACAAAGCCTTCTCCGCCGGCGCGAGCGTGCAGGATCACTTCGCGGACCGCGTCGCCACCATGCTGGCCACGTTTCATGACTGCTTCCGCAAGCTGGCGCGTCTCGACGTCGTCACGGTCGCATTCGTGCGTGGTGCGGCGCTCGGCGGCGGATGCGAGCTCGCGATGGCGTGCGACTTCGTCCTCGCCTCCGATCGCGCGACATTCGGCCAGCCGGAGATCAGGCTCGGCGTGTTCCCGCCCGTCGCCGCGTATCAGCTCTCGCGACAGCTCGCGCCCCGCAAAGGTCTCGAACTGCTGCTCACCGGCGAATCGATCGATGCCGCGCGAGCAGAACAGCTCGGCCTCGTGAACGCGGTCTTCTCCGCAAGCGAGTTCGACGCGCGGGCCGACGCGTGGATGCAGCGCCTGTGTCGCCAGAGCGCGTCGTCGTTGCGGTTCGCAAAGAAAGCCTTCCGCATCGCCCAGGCCGCAGACTTTGACGAGCGCCTCGCGAACGTCGAGCGCCTTTATCTCGAAGAGTTGATGAAGACCGGCGACGCCACGGAAGGGCTCAACGCGTTTCTTGAAAAGCGGAACCCGGAGTGGAGAAACCAGTAGGCGGTAGGCAGTACGCGCGCTGGCGCGCGCTCGCGGTAGGCGGTGGAACCAAGCAGGGACGGGCGGTCGGGACTGCCTACCGCCTACTGCTTCTAATCCTGCTGGTCGAAAGCCACGGTCGTGTTCGCGTCGAACTTCACCAGCATCTTCTTCGACGGGGAGGCCAGCGTTCCGAACGAGGCGATCATCACCACGCCGGACGACTTGCCGTCGCAGCCGACAGGCATCGGCCGCA
Source organism: uncultured Acidobacteriota bacterium (assembly GCA_963822445.1). Taxonomy (GTDB): domain Bacteria; phylum Acidobacteriota; class Thermoanaerobaculia; order Gp7-AA8; family Gp7-AA8; genus QHVT01. The sequence goes on from CAWGHO010000002.1 coordinate 738,790, forward strand.
CGACCTTCAGCTCGCCGATCTGGCGGGCGATCGTCTTTCCCGACTCGTTGACCCACTCCAGCTTCGCGTTCTTCGCGAGCGTTTTTGCTTCCCCGAAGGTGTACTTGCCGGTCAGCAGGGTCACCACCTGAAGCTGGCGCTCCGAGCGGTTGACGAAACGGTTCACGCAGGTCGCGGCGTACGACGACTGCGCGGACAAAAGCGTGGCGAGGGCAACGGCAAAAACGCGGTTTTTCATGGCTGGGAGCGGGGCTTTCCGGGACATTCTACGCAACCTACAGCGGCGCCCGGCCGTACATTCCCACTGCGACGGCGCTATGGACGCCGTGTGTCATCATGACCTCGATGGATGCTGAGTCTGCGCCGAAAGCGCGGCGGGTCTCGCCGGTCTTCGTCATCTGGGTGACGGCGATCGCGGCGATCATCATCCTCGACTACGCGGACCGGCTGCTGGACCGCTTCGACCGCGCCTTTTTCCCGATCAACCTGGCCGCGTTCGTGGCCTGGCTGATCGTCATCGCCCTCACCATCTACGGCTTCGCCATCGCCAGCCGCTGGCTGCTGCGCAAGCTGTTCTGGACGGTCGGCCGCCGCCTTTTCCTCAGCTACGTGATGCTCGGCGTGCTGCCGTTCTTCCTGTTCGCCGTGCTCCTGACCGCCATTCTTTACGTGATCGCCGGTGTGGCCAGCCAGACCGCCTTCAAGAACGAGCGCCAGGCCAGTCTCGGCCAGCTCGAATCGCTCAACGCCGAGTACGGACTCCAGGGGCGGAAGCCGCGCGGTGAAGGCATCGAGGTCTATGACTCGATGAGCGCCAGCGGAAAACAGATACCCGGCTGGTTGCGCTCGTCGACCTACAGCGGGTTCGTGCTGCGAAACGACACGCCGCTGCTCGTCTCTGCGCGCAAATATCCCGGCGAGCGCACCGTCGTGCTCGCTCTGCCGCTCGACGAACGCTGGTCGCGTGAGATGGAAGAGCGCAGCGGGATGGTCGTCGCGACCAAGTTCGCCGCGAGGGAGCGCGAGTCCTTCAACATCAACCCTGACAACGACGACTTCAAGGACTTCAAGGACCGCGGGTTCAAGTGGGGAAACATCTTCTTCTACGAGATCACGGAAGAGGGCGGCCTGGCCGACTGGGAAACGGGCGCGGCCGATCCGGAAAAACGGATCTTCACCGCGATCGCTCATCCGTTCGGGAGGCTCACCCAGTACTACTTCGGCGGTGCGACGAACTCCCAGATCATGAAGGGGATCTTCTGGGTCATCGGCGGCCTGACGCTGTCGCTGATGCTCGCGTACGCCGTGGCCGCGCTGTTCGCCGCGGTCCTGATCTTCTCCATCTCCCGCGCCGTGAATCGAATCGAAAAAGGTACGCGAGCCGTCGAGCGGGGCGACTTCACCTATCGCATCAAGATGAAGCGCGATAACCAGCTCGGAGCGATGGCCCAGTCCTTCGACCGGATGACCGAGTCGATCGGCTCGCTGCTCACTTCGGTCACGGAGAAAGAGCGCCTGCAGAGCGAGATCGAGATCGCGGCGACCATTCAGCGCAACCTCCTGCCGAAAGAAGGCCCTCGTTTCAGCGGCGTTGCGTTCTCCGCGCACTTCGAGCCGAACGCGTCGATCGGCGGCGATTACTACGACGTGTTCAACATCGACGAGCGGCGCCTGGCCGTCGCCATCGGCGACGTCTCCGGCCACGGCCTCTCCACCGGCCTGGTCATGGCCATGGTCAAAGCGGCCATGACCACGCTCGTCGAAGAAGGGGCCGATGAAACGTCGCTCTTCCGCCGTCTGAACGATCTCGTCTACCGCTCGACCGAGCGCCGCGCGTTCATGACCCTGGCCTTCACGATCTTCGATCTGGAGCGCCGCACCATCCGCCACACCAACGCCGGCCATCTCTACCCCTACCTGCTGCGTCCCGGGATGTCCCAGCCGATCGCCATCGAATCCCCGTCGCTTCCCCTTGGCGTCCGCACGCACATCATCTCGAACACCGTCGAGGTCGAGCTGCGCGAGGGCGACGTGCTCGTTTATCTGTCCGACGGGATGGTCGAGGCGCAGAACGAGAACGGCGATCCGTTCGGCTTCGATCAGATGGAGATGCTGCTCGCGTCGCAGACCGATCACGACGCCGGGGCGCTGCGCCAGGTGATCCTCGACGCGGTCGCGCAACACTCGGGAACCCGCCCGGCGGACGACGACCGGACGGTGATGATCGTCCAGTTCTCATCTCTGGACAGCGGCAGCGAGGCTGCCGCTCTTGAAAGCGGCGGCAGAGCCACCGCACTCCAGCCTATCGGTTGATGCCGATCATCACGCTGCGGCCCGGTGCGAGCGACGCGACCGCGTCCGACGATCCGAAGTGATACGCGTTCGTCAGATTGCGCACCACCAACCGCAGCTCGAACGCCGGCGAGAACCGCCAGCCGATGCCCGTATCGATCGTGACGTATCCATCGCGCTCGGTTTCCACCGGTCCCGGATCGTCATCGCTTCGGTACGCCGACGCTGTGAGGAAGGCAGAAGTCATTTCCGCTGCCCAGCGAAGCTGCGCATGAAGCACGGGCTCGCCGATGTCATCCAGGGCGGCACCGGTGTCGGCGTCCTCACCGCTGGCGATGGCCGCTCCGAGCTGCAGTGCGAAATCGCGCGGGAGCCGCGAGGTCCAGTCCAGCTCGAAGCCGCGGATCTCTGCTTCCCCTCGATTGCGGAAGTTGAAGTCGGAGCCGGCGCGAAACCGCTCGACCAGATTGCGGATGCGGTAGTCGTAAGCGTAGACGGCGATCGTTGAGCGGCCACCGGTCCACCGCGCCGCCGCGTCGAACTGCAGGCTGCGCTCCGGCTCGAGATCAGGATTTCCGACGACGAACCCGCGTCCGCTGACGCCGCGGAAGTAACGATCGGATAGCGACGGCTCGCGATAGCCGGTCGCGATCTGCAAGGTAGTCGTGATCGCGCGGAACGGTCCCGCGGTCGCGGCGACATAGCCGGACAGCGCGGTATCGCTGCGATCGCGATCGCCGAAGAAGCCGCCTGTATTGCGGCTGGTGATGTAGTCGGCGCGGCCGCCGGAAGCAACCTGAAACAGCGGCGTCGCGCGCCACTCGTAAGCAGCAAAGGCTCCCGCGTCCACGCGATTCGCGTCGTCGATCGACCCGACCGCGCGGAGGTCGAAGCGGGTGACGACATCCGCGCCGGCGAGCAGTCGCGCGCGATCGCTGTGGCGCTCGCCCGACAGGCGGACCGACGCGTCACGCGCCCTCACATCCGCGACTTCAACTCCCGTCGGACGAATGCGGTTGGTGACGATCGAATACGAGCCGGCGGACGCGCGCAACGCGGCAGCGGAGAAGAAGGACCTGGACTGCACGTCGGTGGCGAACGTGAACAGCGTCGCACGCTCGTTGGGATAGGTAGTCTGAATGGTGTCGCTGGTCGGCGCACCCACGTCCTTCGCGACCGCGTGCATCACGCCGGCGCGCACGAGGCCCCACGACGAATGCTTCACGAAGCGCAGCACGGCGCCGCGATCGCGGTACTGCGAGTTCGCGATCTCCTCGCCATGTCCATCCTCGGCATCATCAGCGGAACGCGCATGAATCGAAGCCAGGATCGCTCCGCCGAGGAGGTCGGTCGTTACTTCCGCCGCAACGCTCTGTTCCGAACGTCCGCCGAATGCGGCCCAGACGTCATAGCGATACTCGGTCTGCCCCGGCACCGGATCGCGCGGACGCATGTGCACGATGCCGCCGATGGCGTCCGAGCCGTAGGCCACGGAACCGGGACCACGGGAGATCTCGATCGAGCCGAGAATGAACGGATCGACGAAAGTCGCTGACGGTCCGGCGCGGCGCTCGGCAACCACGCGGGCGTCGTCGACGATGAGCAGCGTGCGACCGCCCGCCAGGCCGCGAACGACTGGCACTGCCGGCGGACCCTCACCGCGAAGCGCAACGCCAGGAACCGTGGCGATGGCCTCGGCGATATGAGCCGGTTTGCGCTGCTCGATCTCTTCCGCGCCGACGACCACCGGCGCCGCGGCCGGCGTGTCTTCGATGTTCGGTGCCGCGCCGGATGTAACGGTCACGCTCTCGCGGAAAGCAGGCTCCAGCCGGACCTCAGGCGCGAGCGACTCCAGATGGATCGGAGGAAAGATCTCGCCGCGGCTGCCGACGACGATCAGCGTCGCGGGAAGCTTCGGATCGGGAACGATGACGAACTGTCCGTTGCTGCCGGTCCGCACGGAGCCTGTCTGTCCGACGACCGAGACCTGCGCGTCGACGACGGCGCGTCCCGCGGAGTCGACGAGACGAGACTCGAACGCGAATACCGGGATGGTGAGGAAAACGACGAAGAGGACCGCGAAACGGGTCAGCGAGCTTCGACGGCTGCGCTGGCGATCTGCTGAGACTCGATCGCTTTGCGGATGTGGCGGGCGATGCGATTGATGTAGTTCACGGTCTCGCGGAATGGCGGCACCCCGTTGTACTTCCTGATGTTGCCTTCACCGGCGTTGTAGCCGGCGACGGCGAGGTCCGCATTGTCCTCGAATTTATCGAGCAGCCAGCGCAGATACTTCGTTCCGGCGTAAATGTTCTGTTCCGGGTCGAAGGAGTTGTGGACGCCGAAGCGCTTCGCGGTGGCCGGCATGAGCTGCATGAGCCCGCGCGCGCCCTTGTGGGAAACGGTCTTGGGGTTGTAATCCGACTCGGCCTTGATCACCGCGGAGACCAGCGCGGCATCGACGTCGTGGTGGCGCGCGGCCTTGACGATGATGTCGTTGTACTTCGACTGCCAGAGCGGCATCGACTCTTCGCTGAAGCGCCAGGAGCGCCGCGGGAAAACACCGCCCTCTTCGACGATCTTCTTCACCTCGGCAACGACCTCGGGCGTGACGATCTCGTCATCCACGATCCGGTCGACGCGCAGCAGGGGAATGCTCATCTTCCCGCCGCCCTGCAAGGTCAGATGAACGACTTCTTCCTCGACCGCATACGCCTCGATCTTCAGGCTGCGCCCGTCGGCGAAGATCGCAATGCTCGCGCTCGCCGCGTTTGCGGCAAGGATGAGCACGGTGGCAAGGATGAGGCGGATGAGCATGGACTGGTTGTTAACTCAGAGGGTGGGACGATTATGCCGTCGCCCGGGTTCCGAGGTTCCGAGGTTGCGAGGTTTCGGGGTTTCGGGGTTTCGGGGTGGGACCTCGTAACCCCGCAACCTCGTAACCCCGTAACCGCTCTTCGCCTCACCGTCATGCTCTGGGATGAAATTCCTCATACATCCTCTGCAGCCGCGCCCGCGAGACGTGCGTGTAAATCTGCGTCGTGGAGATGTCCGCGTGGCCGAGCATCATCTGCACGCTGCGGAGGTCGGCGCCGTTCTCGAGCAGGTGCGTCGCGAATGAGTGGCGGAGGGTGTGCGGGGAGATGTGAGCTTTGATTCCGGCCGTCCGCGCGTATTTGACGATCTTCATCCAGAACGACTGCCGGGACATCGGCCGGCCGCGGCGGGTCAGGAACAGGTAGGGATCGGAGTATTTGTCGAGCTCGGGGCGGCCTTTTTCGACGAAGGCCACGATCGCGTCGCGGGCCGTGTCGCCGAATGGCACGATCCGCTCCTTCGACCCCTTGCCGATCGTGCGGAGGAAGCCGGCGTCCATCACCACGTCTTCGATGCGCACTTTGATCAGTTCGCTGACGCGGAGGCCCGTCGCGTAGAGCAGTTCCAGCATCGCCGCGTCGCGCAGACCATCGGGCGTGCTCCGGTCCGGCGCGGCCAGCAACGCCTCGACCTCGAACGGCTGCATCGACTTCGGCAGGGACGACCAGAGCTTCGGATTCTCGAGATTCTCGGTCGGGTCTTTTTTCAGATGCCGTTCGGCGACGAGGAAGCGGAACATGCCGCGAATCGCCGCGAGTGCACGGGCGACGGACCGCGCCGAGATCCCCGACGCGCGCAGCGACTGGAAGTATTTGACGATGTGCAGCCGCTCGACCTCATCGACTTCCACACGCTGGTCTTTGAGGTAGTGGCCGAAGTGACGCAGATCAGTCGCGTACGCGGAGAGGGAGTTCTTCGCCAGCCCCTTTTCGATCGCCAGGTAGTCGAGAAAGATCGGCAGGTACGTGACGAAGTACGGGCCGGTGTCCTTCTTCTCAGGATCGATCGCTCGCGGTTTGCGCATGTTCGGCCACCACATCCGCCATGTACGAACTGCGCACGAACGGCCCGGAGAAGACGGCGCGGAAACCGAGCTCCTCGCCGATCGCGCGGTACTCCTCGAACACGGTCGGATGGACGTACTCGACGACGTCGAGTTTCTCCCGCTTCGGCTGGAGGTACTGGCCGATGGTCACGATCTCGACCTGCGAATCGAGCAGCCGCTTGAGCACATCGATGACTTCGTCGCGGCGCTCGCCGAGGCCGAGCATGAGGCCGGACTTGGTCGTGACCGGGTACGTCTTCGCTTCGCGGAGCACGGTGAGCGACTGAGTGAAACGAGCGCCGGGCCGCACGTAGTCGTAAAGCCGCGGCACGGTCTCGACGTTGTGATTGAAGTAGTCGGGCAGAGCCGCGGCGACGGTTCGCACGGACTCGAGATTTCCACGAAAGTCGGGAGTCAGCACTTCCACCGCTGACTCGGGCAGCGCCGCGCGAATCTCCCGGATCGTCTCCGCGAACTGCTCCGCCCCGCCGTCCGGCAGATCGTCGCGCGTCACCGAGGTCACCACGACATGTTTGAGGCCGAGGCGTTTCGCGGTCGCGGCCACATCCCGTGGCTCATCGATCGACGGCGGCGCGTACGGCCGGCCGGTGGTGACGTTGCAGAACCCGCAGGAGCGCGTGCAGACATCGCCGAGGATCATGAAGGTGGCCGTGCCGCGGGAGAAGCATTCGGTGCGGTTCGGACACGCCAGCGACTCGCACACCGAGTGCAGGTTCTTCTCGCGCAGAAGCGTCTTCACCTCGCGCAGCGAAGCGAGGTTGAGTTTCTTCTCGCGGATCCAGTCGGGAAGGCGTTGCATGGAATGCAGAATTCAGAATGCAGAATGCAGAAAAAGCGAATCGCTTCTGCATTCTGCATTCTGCATTCTGCATTCTGCATTCGCCAACAAAAATGCCGCCCCGAAAGGCGGCACTCGAAGAACTTCGAAGATTGTGAGCTAGTGTCCGGCAGCGGCCGCGGCGGGCGCGAGCGACTTCTCCAGGCACTTGTGGATGAGCTTTTCCGCTTCCGGCTCGGGGATGTTCTTCACGATCGCGACCTCGGAGACGAGCAGGTACTTCGCGCGGTCGTACATCTTCTTCTCGCGGAACGAGAGGCTCTTCCGTTTCTGCACTTCATTGAGATTCTTGAGCACGTCCGCGACATCTTCGAGACGACCGGTCTTCATCTTCTCGAGATTCTCGCGATAACGGCCTTTCCAGTCCGTGTGGCTCTTCACCAGCTTCTGCTCGAGCAGGCTCAGGAGACCTTTGATCTCCTTCTGCTGGTACAGACGGCGAAGTCCCACGCGGTCCTGGTTCGTGATCGGCACCATCAGCCGCGAGTTATTCGCAAGAAGCCGCAGGTGGTAGTAGCTGTCTCCCGGAGGCATGATCGGCGATTCGCCGATGTGCTCGACTACGGTGACGCCATGGTTCGGATAAACGATCTTATCCCCGACCTTGAAACCTAATTTGACTGACGACAAGTGTGGCTCCTTTCGGAAACGCTTTGGGGGCTACATCAAGAAGGGACAGGCATTGTACGGCAGCGTCACCGGTGCGTCAAACAAAGAATGCGGAAAAACGTGAAAAATGGCCGTAAATCGGCAAATTTCACGTCAACGACGCAAACGGCGGATCATCTGATGCAAACGGTCGAGCCCCTCACGCCGCTCGCTCTCGCTGCCCGTCAGCAGGTCTTCGATCACCTGCAGCTCAGTCTGCAACTCGAGCTGCGCCGCGACGTCGGTCGCAGGTGTCGCCCGCACCTCCATCGTGCTCGCCGCCGGTGTTGGTACTGCCACGATGCGCGCGCCGCCGAGGCTCGTCCGCATCCGCTGCGCCATGGCCCTCATCGACTTGATGTCGCTGTTGTCCAGCGCGCGCTGAATGGCCTTCGCGCTCGCCACCGCGTCCGCGTACGGACTGTCGGGGTTGTCGACGATCCGCGCCTGCACCAGCGTGAGGTCGACGTTTCCGTATCCCTGCTTCGGATCCGCGGCGGCGATCACCTTCGCCGTCACCTGCCGCGCCACGCCGGGCAGATCGACCGGCCGCACCTCGCCCGGCTGAATCCACGCCTTCACTTCGACGCTCGTCAGTTGCGCCTGCGACGATCCGGCGCCGATGTACTCGACGTCGATGCGCTCGATCCAGATCGGACGATTGCGCCCGACCACCAGCCGACGCTTGGGAACGTCGACGATCACCCGATAGACGAAGCTGCCCTTCATCTCGAGCGTCTCCATCTGGTCTTTCCGCGGATTCACGGAGAAGGACTGGGTCTGCCGGCCGGCCTCGAGCCGTTCGTAGGTCGCGAATTCGTACGTGCCGTCGGCTCGCTTGCCGCGAAGCAGATCGATGTCTTCGTTGATGATCCGCTTCAGCAAGTCCACCGGCAGATCGCGCTTGCTGGCCTCGGCCACGCGATCGATCACCAGCGCGTCATCGGCGACGCGCGCCGCCGGTGTCTGCGCGAAAGCCGTGGCCGCGAAAAGCACCGCGAATGCGAATCGCTTCATCGCGTCACCCCCAGCTCGCCGAGGACGCTCGTCCCCGGTAAACCATCCCTCGAGAGATTCAGATATTCGGCGACGGTCGCGCCGAGGTCGCCCATCGTCCGGCGGGTGCCCAGCGGCCTTGCGCCGCGCACGCCCGGCCCGGCAATCACCAGCGGCACGTACTCGCGGGTGTGATCGGTGGAGACGTCGGTCGGATCGCAGCCGTGATCGGCGGTGATGAAGACCAGGTCGTTCTCGCGCAGCTCGCCGAGAAGCGTCTCCAGCTCGCCGTCGAACGTCTCCAGCGCCTTCGCGTAGCCGATCGGATCGTTGCGGTGGCCGTACTTCGAATCGAAGTCGACCAGGTTGGTGAAGATGAAGTCGGCCTGCGACTCGCGAATCAGGTCGATGGTCTTGCGCATGCCGTCGGAATTCGACTCGGTGCGAATCTCCTCGTCGATTCCGACGCGGTCGAAGATGTCGGCGATCTTGCCAAGGCCGATGACCTGCCGGCCCGCTTTGTGCGCGCGCTCGACCACGGTCTCGCCGGTCGGCCGCACGGAAAAGTCTTTGCGATTCGCGGTGCGCTTGAACTGCCCGGAGCGCGGCCCGACGAACGGACGGGCGATGATCCGGCCGATGTTGTGCTCGCCGCGCATCAGCTCGCGCGCCGTCGCGCAGATCTGCCACAGCTCTTCGATCGGAATCACATCCTCATGCGCCGCGACCTGAAAAACGGAATCGGCGGACGTGTAGACGATCGGCGCGCCGGTGCGCATGTGCTCTTCGCCGAGCTCGTCGAGAATCACGGTGCCCGAGGCGGGCTTGTTGCCGAGGGTGCGGCGGCCGATGCGGCGCTCGTATTCAGAGATGATCTCGGGTGGAAAGCCGTTCGGATAGGTGCGGAACGGGTCCTCGACGATGAGGCCCATCATTTCCCAGTGACCGGTGGTGGTGTCCTTGCCCGCGCTGATCTCGGCCATCCGCCCGAAGCCCGCGGTGGGGTTGTCGGTGGTGGCCGGCGTGGGCAGCGTGTGCAGCAGCCCGAGGCGCGTCAGGGTGGGCAGGCTCGGGTGTTGCGAGTCGAGAACGTGACCGAGCGTATTCGACCCCTCGTCGCCGAAATCGGCGGCATCAGGTAACTCGCCGACTCCAAGAGAGTCGCAAACGATCACAATGGCGCGTGGTTTCGTCATCGTCATAGGAGGCGGATTATGGCCGATTGGGTTTGGAGAACCATTTCCGGGTACGCGACCCTGCCCGTCTTCGCGGGCTTCTTCGTGGTCTCGCTGATCTTCATCTTCGTGCTCTTCCCGCTCACGAAACGGCACTACAAGGGCATCGTCACGCTCGACGGCAACCCGTGGGGCTTCTCCGTCGCGGACGCCGAGCAGCTCCTCGGGCGTGACATGACGCCGGATCAGCTTCGGGTCTATCGCAAGCAGGAGCTGGTGACGGACATGCTCTTCCCGCTGGTGTACGGGCTGGGCTTCGCCATCGCCATGGTGATGCTGGCCCGCTACGTCGGCGCGCCGCGCTGGCTGGTGTTTCTGCCGCTCCTGGCCGCGGTCGCGGACTACATCGAGAACATCTCCGTGGCAGTGATGATCGGCCGCAAGCTGAACGGACAGGACCTCGGCCCGCTGGCAACCATCGGCTCGATCGCATCCCGTTTCAAGCACGTTCTGCTCGTGGTCACCATCCTCGTTCTCCTCGGACTGTGTGCCTGGGCGCTCTGGCGCCGCTTCCTGAGATAGATGAGAAAAGCCGTTCTGCTACTCACCGTTCTCTTCGTTGCCACCGTTGCGCTCGCGCAGCCGATGACGCTCGCCGTCGACGCGACCGATGCCGCGCGAGGCATCCTGCATTCGCGGATGACCATTCCCGTGACCGCCGGACCGGCGACGCTGCTGTATCCGAAGTGGATCCCCGGCGAGCACGGCCCAACCGGACCGCTCACGAATCTGGTGAACGTGCAGATCACGGCCGGCGGTCAGCGCATCGCCTGGCAGCGCGATCCGCTGGAGATGTACGCGCTTCACATCGACGTGCCCGCGGGAACCACGTCGCTCGACGTCACGGCCGACTTTCTGCTGCCCTCGAGCGGAGGGTTCACCGCCGGCCGCACGGCAACGCCGGCCCTGGGCGTGATCAGCTGGAACACCGCGCTGCTGTTTCCGAAAGGACGGCCGGCCGACGAGATCATTGTGCAGCCTTCGTTACGCGTTCCGAGCGGATGGAAGTTCGCGAGCTCGCTCGGCGTCGAGCGCACCAGCGGCGACGTCATCGAGTTCAAGCCGGTGTCGCTGACTCTGCTCGTGGACTCGCCGGTGCAGATCGGGGCGTATCAGAAAGTCGTTTCCCTGCGCGAGGCGGACGGACGCGCGCATCAGGTCGTGCTCGTTGGCGAATCGATGGAGGCGCTCGAAACTCCCAAAGACTTTGCGACGGTTGCGGACAGCCTCGTGAAGCAGGGCGGAATCATCTTCGGCGGGCGTCACTACAACTCCTACCGCTGGCTGCTCACGCTGAGCGACGGCGTGGCCCACTTCGGACTCGAGCACCATGAATCGAGCGACAACCGGCTGTCCGCGGATTCGCTGGCGACGCCGAAAGGGCATCGCGACATCTACAGCCTGCTTTCACACGAGTACGGCCACTCGTGGAACGGGAAGTACCGCCGGCCGGCGGGATTGCTCAGCCCCGATTTCTCGACGCCGATGCAGACCGAGTTGCTGTGGGTCTACGAAGGCCTGACCGAGTACCTCGGCTACGTCCTGACCGTGCGTGCCGGCGGCTGGAAGCCCGAGGAGTTCCGCGAAGCCCTCGCTCACGCGGCCGCGAACCTGGAATCGCAGGTCGGCCGCACCTGGCGTCCGCTGATCGACACCGCTGTCCAGGCACAGGTCCTCTTCGGTGCTCCGTCGGCGTGGTGGTCGCTGCGCCGCGGCGTCGACTTCTACGGCGAATCGATCTTCATCTGGCTCGAGGCCGACGCGATCATCCGCGACGAGAGCGGCGGGAAGCGCTCGCTCGACGATTTCCTGGCGAAGTTCTACGGCGGGATGTCCGGCCCGGCGGTGAAGCCGTACACGTTCGACGAGCTGGTGACGGCGATCAACTCCGTGCACCCGCACGATTGGCGGACGTTTTTCAACACGCGCCTGCAATCGGTGAAGCCGGGCGCGCCGCTCGGCGGCGTAATCCGCGCCGGTTGGAGGTTCGAGCTCAACGAGACACCCAACGCCTATCGCAGCGAGGTCGAGCAGGCCGGCACCCTCAATCTGCGCAACAACCTCGGAATGTCTCTCGGCAGGGAGGGCGTCATCTCCGACCTCGCGCCGTCAACGCCCGCGGCCAAAGCCGGACTCGCGCCCGGCTTCACGATCATCGCCGTCAACGGTGTGAAGTACTCACCGGATGTGATGCGCCGCGCGATCAAGTCGAAGCAACCGATCGAAGTGATCGCCCAGAACGGCGACTACTTCGCCGTGCACCGGATCGAGTACTCGGGCGGATTGCTGCACCCGCATCTGGTGCGGGACACGAGCAAACCGGACTTGCTATCGGCGATCCTGAAGGCGCGGTGATGGAGTGCGGCGGCTCTGCCGCCGCTTTCCCATGCGCCGGAGGCGCGCTCCGCGCGTCGCCAAAGCGGCGGCAGAGCCGCCGCACTCCAACTACGTCAAATGCTCGTGAATCAACGGCCTCGCCGCCGGCTGCTCGTCGCCGATCGTCACGAATGACATGAACCGGCTTCGCAGCTCCTCGGCGTCGCGTTTGCCTTCGCCGAGCTGAATGCGGGCGATAGCGTCGCCGGCGCGGACTTCATCGCCGGTGCGCTTGTCGAACATCACGCCGGCGGCGTAGTCGATCACGTCGTCGGCTTTCTTGCGGCCGGCGCCGAGGTCGACGGTGAACATGCCCGCGGCGTAGGTGTCCATGGCGGTGATGAAGCCGCTGCGGTCGGCTTTCACTTCGATCGTTTCCTTCGGCTGGGGAAGCAGCGAGTAATCGTCGACGATCGCGGCATCGCCGCCCTGCGCGGCGATCCACTTCCGCGTCTGCTCGAGCGCACGTCCCGAGCTCAGCGCCTCCGCAAGCGCGACGTTCGCGGACGCCGCATCGAAGCGGCCGCTCATGACCAGGATCCGCTCCGCCTGCGCGCGGGTGACTTCGAGCACATCCGCCGGCCCGTTGCCTTTCAGCACTTCGATCGTTTCCACGATCTCGTTCGCGTTCCCGGCGGCGACGCCCAGCGGGCGATCCATGTCGGTAATGAGCGCCTCGACGCGCGTGCCCGAGCCTTGCGCGGCCGCGATCAGACTCTGGGCGAGCGCTTTCGAATCCTGGTAGTGCCGCATGAACGCGCCGCTGCCGGTCTTGACATCGAGAATCAGCCCCGACGCGCCCATGGCCAGTTTCTTCGACATGATCGACGCGGTGATCAGCGGCAGCGATTCGACCGTGCCCGTCACATCGCGCAGCGCGTAGATTTTCTTGTCCGCGGGAGCGATGCCTTCTGTCGACGTCGAGATCACGCAGCCGGCGTCGGCAACGCATTGCTCGAACTCGGCCCGCGACATCCGCGCGTTGAATCCGGGGATGGCCTCGAGCTTGTCCAGCGTGCCGCCGGTGTGTCCCAGGCCGCGGCCGGAGAGCATGCCGATCTTGATACCGCAGGCCGCGACCCACGGCGAGAGCACGAGCGAGACCTTGTCGCCGACGCCGCCGGTGGAGTGCTTGTCGGCGAAGAAGTCGTAGCTGTCGCGCAGATGCCACTGCTCGCCGGAGCGGAGCATGGCCTGGGTCAGCGTGGCCATCTCCGCGCCGGTCATGCCGTTGATGGCGATGGCCATGAGCAGCGCGGACATCTGATAGTCGGGGATGGAGCCTTTGGTGTAGCCGTTGATGAAGAACTCGATCTCGCGCGACTCGAGCGGGTTGCCGCGACGCTTGTTGTTGAGGAGCTCGTAAACGCTGTAGTCGGCCATGGGCCGGTTAGCATAGCCGACCAGATGAAAGCAGTCGTCCTCCTGTCCGGCGGCCTGGACTCGGCGACCGTCCTGGCGATCGCCCGCGACCAGGGCCGCGAGTGCCTGGCCCTGTCGATCGTGTACGGCCAGCGCCATCACGTCGAGCTCGCCGCGGCGAAGCGCGTCGCCTCAGCGATCGGCGTCAGCGAGCATGTCGTCCACGCGCTCGATCTCCGCGTCTTCGGAGGGAGCGCTCTCACCGGCGACGTCGATGTTCCCAAGGACGCCGTCGGCGCCCCCGGCATCCCCGTGACCTACGTCCCCGCCCGGAACACGATCTTCCTGGCCCTGGCCCTCGGATACGCCGAAGCGCGCGACGCCAACGAGATCTGGATCGGCGTGAACGCCCTCGACTACAGCGGCTACCCCGACTGCCGCCCCGACTTCATCGACGCGTTCCAGGAAGTGATCTGGAAAGGAACGCGCAGCGGCGTCGAGCACCGCGAACCGCGCCTCGTCGCCCCGCTCCTGCACATGACCAAAGCGGACATCATCCGCCGCGGCCTCGAGCTCGGCGTCGACTACGGAATCACCCACTCCTGCTACGACCCGACCGCCGACGGGCGGGCGTGCGGGCATTGCGATTCGTGCCTGCTTCGGAGGAAGGGGTTCGAGGAGGCGGGGGTTGAGGACCCCGCGCAGAGCCTCAGAGTCTCAGAGTCTCAAAGTCTCAGAGAAGAGACGTAATGCTGAAGATGATGGCGTCTACTTTGCGACTTTGAGACTCTGCGACTCTGAGACTTCTTCCCATGCGCATCACCGAAATCTTCCATTCCATCCAGGGCGAATCCACCCACGCCGGCCGCCCCTGCGTGTTCGTGCGCCTGACCGGGTGCAATCTGCGCTGCGTGTGGTGCGACTCCGAATACACCTTCACCGGTGGGGAGCGGATGTCGATCGATGAGGTGATGGCGCGGGTGGAGAGCTATGGGTGCAAGCTCGTCGAGATCACCGGCGGGGAGCCGCTCGCGCAGGCCGAGTCCTTCGATCTGATCAAGCGCCTTTGCGACGACGGATTCGAAGTTCTCATCGAGACCTCGGGGTCCATCGACGTCTCGCCGGTCGATCCGCGGGCGAAGATCATCCTCGACGTCAAATGCCCTGGCTCGGGTGAGGTGGAAAAAAACAGGTGGGAGAACCTCGACATCCTCCGCCCGCGTGACGAGATCAAGTTCGTCATCGCCGATCGTGCGGATTACGAGTGGGCGAAACAGGTGATCGAGGAACGCAAGCTCGATCGCTGGACGGTCCTCCTCTCGCCGGTTTGGGACAGAATGAGCATGAAGTCGCTGGCGGAGTGGATGCTCGCCGACCGCCTGCCGGCGCGGTTTCAGACGCAATTGCACAAGCACATCTGGGGAGCGGACGTACACGGCGTATGACGAGAACTCGACCACATCGGAATCGCGGTCCGCTCGATCGAATCCGCGAAGATCTACGAAGCCCTCGGACTGACCATCGATCACGTCGAGACCGTCGAGTCGCAGGGCGTAAAGACGGCCTTTCTCTCGGTCGGCGATTCGAATCTCGAGCTGCTCGAGCCCACCGGTCCCGAGTCGACCATCGCGAAATTCATCGAGAAGCGCGGCGAGGGCATCCATCACATCTGCCTTCGCGTCGACGACATCGAGGCCCATCTGGAGCGGCTCAAGGCGCAGGGCTTCCGGCTGATCAACGAGCATCCCGTCCCCGGCGCGCATGGCTGCCGCGTCGCCTTCCTCCATCCCGCGGCCGGCAACGGCGTGCTGATTGAATTGAGTGAAAAACAGGAATGATCGAAGGCTTCGACACCTCGTCGCTGATCATCGTGAATCTGGTCAATCCGAAGGAGAAATTCTTCGGCGTCCTGCGATCGCTCTCCGCGGCCGGCGTGACCATGCGGGCCATCAATCTCGACTCGTTCGAGGACTGGATCCGCCAGCTCGCGCACGAGGACGAAGCGGACATCGACATGTTCACGATGTTCGTTCCGCTGTTCCGGGTGGAGCGGATTTTCCTCGACGAGCCCGCCGGCGCGATCAAGTCCTTTTCCCAGCGGTTCGAGGACGTGGTCGGGCGCAGCATCCGGGACTATCTCGGCCTTCCCAACGAAGAAAACGCTCCCTCCGTATAATCCCGCGCCGTGAAACACCTCAGACTCTCCCGAATCGCGCTCCTTCTTCTCGCCGCTCTTCTATTCGCCGTCTGTATCGCTGCCTGCAAAGGCGATGAAGAGGAGTACGCCGAGCCCGAGGCGTTCAGCTTCGTGATTTATCCCGGCTCGCGGTACCTCGGACAGCTCACCGAGAAAACCAAGCAGGCCCACAAAATCGGCAATCCCAACGTCGAGCCGCCTCCCACCGCGGTTTACGACGCCGACGCAACCGTCGAGGAAGTAGCCGAGTACTACGCGAAACAGTACGGGTATGCCGAGGTGGCGGCGGAAGCTGGGAGCGGCGCGGCGAAACCGCGCGCTTACTACCGGAGCGGCGATCTCGCCGCGGACAACAAGCCCCTCGCGCCGCTCCTGCCGCAGCTCCAGCTGCAGACCGACCTCACCAAAGCCGTCGGCAGCTACAAAGGCGCGTACGTTTCGCCTCGTCCCAACCGCCCGCAGGTGACCATCCAGCGGCCGTACTTCGACGTCACGACGTCGAAGGTCGTGGACCGCACCATGATCCTGATGTCGCGGTGACGTCGATGCCGCGCGAGGCGCTGATCGTCGGTCTCGGCCAGATCGGTGGCTCGGCCGGCTACCGCCTTCAGGAGCGCGGCTGGCGCGTCCGCTACATCGATCCGCACGTCGAAACATCGCTGTTCGAGCGGGCCACGGAGATCGACGACGAATCGATGCTCGTGCTGGCCACACCGGTCGACGCGGCCGTGCAGATCCTGCGGGACATGAAACCGCGTCGCGGCCCGGTGACCAGCGTGTGCAGCGTCATGCGTCCGCTGCGCGACGTTGCCCGAGGACGTTTCGTGGCGGGACATCCGATCGCTGGGACGGAACAGGGTGGATTCGCGGCCGCGAAGGCGAGCATGTTCGACGGCAAGCGCTGGTTCCTCGATGGCGAAGATGCGGCAATCGAGGAGCTCGTGCGCGATTGCGATGCGACGCCGGAGCGCGTCGACGCCGCCGAACACGACGCGGCCGTCGCGCTGACCAGCCATCTGCCGCAGATTCTCTCGACCGCGCTCGCCGCGCATGTCGCCGATCATCAGGACGTTCTGCGCTTCGCCGGGACGGGTCTGGGTACTTTCCTGCGCCTCGCCGGCAGCGATGCGTCGATCTGGAAATCGATCCTCGACACGAACCACGACAACATCGCCCCGCACGCCGACGCCGTCGCGCGCATCGTTCGCGAGATGCTGAGCGGCGATCCCACGGAGGTTTTCGCGAAGGCGCAAAGCGTCTGGCGAAGGCTCTAGCCGATGTTCAACCCCACCTGGTTTTACGTCGGCGCGATTTACGCCGCCGCGGTCTGGCTGGCCCGCCGCCGCGGGATCGATCTCCCGAAACGCATCGCCGCTTTTTTCTACGCGCTGGTGTTCGTCTTCCTCTACCTGCCGATGACCCAGGACTACGTCAATCTGCCCGTCGACTTCCTGAACACGATCCAGCCCTGGTCGAACGTCACCGGCGATCAGCCGCATGCGAACTCGGAGATCAACGACGTCATCCTGCAGTTCGTGCCGTGGGCGCATCAGGTGCGCGAGAGCTGGAAGGCATTCGAGCCGCCGCTCTGGAATCACTTCGCCGCCAGCGGCTATCCCCTGCTGGCCAACGGTCAGGCCGCGGCGCTCTCGCCGTTGCGCCTTCTCGCGCTGCCGCTGTCGCTCGGCGATTCGATGACCGCCGAAGCGGCGATGAAGATCCTCATCGCGCTCACGTTCACGTTTCTCTACTGCAGGAGGCGCGGCTACTCCGAACTGGCCAGCACGTTTGGCGCGGTGTCCTTCGGCTTCTCGACGTTCATCATCGTCTGGCTGCACTTCCCGCACGTCAGCACGGCCTGTTTCGCGCCGGCGGTGCTGTACCTGATCGATCTGCTGGCAGAGCGGCGAACCTATCCGCGATTCGTCGCCGCGGCCGTGGTCTGGACGTTCATGCTCTTCGGCGGCCATCCCGAGACCGCGTCGCACATCTTTTTCCTGGCGCTGCTGTATGTGCTGTGGCTGATCGTCATCGAACGCGTCGTGACCTGGCGCTTCCTGCTGACCCTCGGCGGCGCGATGACAGTCGCCGCGCTGCTTGCGGCGCCGTTTCTCGTCCCGTTTGCCGAAGCGCTCACGAAGTCGGAACGCTTCCAGGAGCTGAAGGGCAACTCCGATCACGGCAACGTGCCGTTTTCCGACGCGCGTTCCGCTGTCGTTCTGCTCTCGCCTCATTTCTACGGTGCGGTGCCTCACGAAAAAACGTGGGGACCAGCCCACACCGAGTCGATCAGCGGCTTCGCCGGCATCCTCGGCATCGCCGCCTGGTTCGCGATGCTCGCCCATGTCATCCGGCGCCGCGCGTGGCGATCGCGGGAGATGTTCTTTCTCGTCGCCACGATCATCGTCCTCGGCGTGATCCTGTCGTGGCCGGGCATCAACGACGCCTTTCATCTGATTTATGCGCTCGCCGCGAATGCGCGACTGCGGCTGGTGCTGGTGCTGCTGCTGGCGATTCAGACCGCGGCGGCGATTGATCTCGTAGACCGCCGTACAGCTCTCCTCGGCATCGGCGCCGCGGCGCTACTCGCATGGGTCGTCTTCTTCGCATCCAACTACGCCATTCCTCATCACCGCGACGCCGCGCTCTTCGCGCTTCTCCCGAGTTTCGGCGTGCTCCTGATCGCCACGATCGCCGTCCTCGCCAAACGCGAATTCGTGCTGCTGCTCGTACTGACGGCGGTCATCGGCGAGCTGTGGAACATCGGCAGCGGCTGGAACCCGACCGTGGAAAAGAAATGGATGTATCCGCGAACGCCGCTGCTCGAGAAGATGGCCGAGATCCAGGCCACGATTCCGAAGAACGAGCCGTTCCGCATCCTCGGCGACGAGTCGACGTTCTTCCCCAACCTCTCGGCGATTTACGGCCTGGAAGACGTTCGCGCGCACGACCCGATGGCCAACGGCCGGTATCTGAAGACCCTGCAGAACGTCGTCGGCTACGACTGGAGGCAGTACCACACGCCCTGGCCGAACGACCTCTACAACCACTTCCTCGACTACCTCAACGTCCGCTTTCTCATCGCGAGCCCGTACGTCAAGGTCGAGCCATCGCAGTGGGCGCTGCGACATTCGAGTCGCGACGGTCGTATCTTCGAGAACACGATGGTGCTCCCCCGTTTTTACGCCGCGCGGAACGTCATCATCGAGTTCCGCGACGAGGTCTTCGATCAAAAGCTCAAAGAAATGGATGAGAAGTGGTCGCATACGGCTCTCCTCGATGAGCTCGAGCTCGAGAACCAGCAGATGCACGACGACTTCTTCAACCCGCGGCCCGGCGACGCACCGATCGCGACGGTGGAGATGCTGCAGGCGACACCGCGCGACTACCGGATGAAAGTGAAGTCGCCGCGCTACTCGCTCGTCGTCAGCAGCGTGCCCTGGTGGCCGGGCTGGAAGGCGGAGCGCAACGGCGCCCGCATCGATCCGATCCGCGTCAACGGCGCATTCCTCGGATTCGCCGTGCCGGAAGGGGAGATGGACGTGCGGGTCTGGTACGACCCCTGGACGTGGAGGCTCGGCGTGATCGCGAGCCTGGCGACGGTGATCGGCCTGATCGCCTTCGCCGTCCTCCGCCCATGAATCCCACCTGGATCTACGTCGCCGCGATTTATGCCGCCGCGATTGCCCTCGCGCGCCGCGCGGGCGTGCAGATGCCGGCGCGCGTGGCGGTCCTGTTCTACCTGCTCGTTCTCGGCTACCTGCTCGAGCCGATGACAGGGCGCGTGGTGAATGTTCACGCCGACATCGTCAGGACCCTTCCGCCGTGGTCGTTCATCGCCGAGGAGGAGTTGGTCACGCACAACCCGACCATGAACGACGTGCCGCTGCAGATGGTGCCGTGGGCCCACTCCGTGCGCGAAAGCTGGAAGTCGCTGCAGGCGCCGATCTGGAACGCGACTACGGGATGCGGCATGCCGTTGCTCGGCAATGGACAGAGCTCGGCGCTGTCGCCCATACGCCTCCTCGCGCTGCCGCTGAACCTCGGTCACGCGATGACGGCCGAAGCAGCGATGAAGTTCCTGATCGCCCTGACGTTCACGTTTCTGTTCTGCCGGCGGCGATGGTCGGAAGAAGGCAGCGTCATCGCCGCGGTCACCTTCGCGTTCTCGGGCTTCCTCTTCGCCTGGCTCAACTTCCCGCACACCACGACGGTCTGTCTTTCTCCGGCGGTCTTCTACGTCATCGATCTCCTCGCCGAGCGGCCCTCGTTCGGAAGGTGCGCATTCGCGGGAGCGGTCGGCGCGGCTGTCGTTTTCGGCGGACATCCGGAGACGGCCGCGCAGATGGCCTTCGTCGCGTTCCTCTACGTGCTCTGGCTGCGGCCGTCCCTGAGAAAGCTCGCGGCCATGGGGGGTGCGTTGATCATCGCCGTCCTACTGGCGGCTCCGCACCTGGCGATGTTCGCGGAGAGCGTGACCAGGTCGCAGCGATTCGCCAATCTTCAGGTGAAGGCCTGGTCCGATGAGCGGCTGCCCGACTCCGAATACCGGGCGGCCATCCCGATTCTGTTGCCGCGCTATTTCGGACCGCTCAACAGGCCGTTCGGGCCGGCCGTCCCGGATGGCGTGACCGGCTTTGCAGGAGCGCTGGCTATTGCGGCCTGGTTCGCCGTGGCCTGGCAGGTCATCGCCTCGCGGAAGTGGCGGTCGATGGAAGCCTTTTTCGTCCTGCTGGCGGTTCTGATCTTCGGCGCGCTCTTCGAGTGGCCGGGGTTCACGGATCTCTTCAACTTCGTCATCCCGCTGAGCGCGCACGCGCGGTTGCGGCACGTGCTGGGCTTCGCGCTGGCCGTTCTCGCCGCGGCCGCGATCGATCATTCCCGCGTGCGGCGCGCGCCACTGCTCACCGGTCTCGGCATCGTCGCGATCGGGCTCGTCGCCCTGTTCGCCTTCGTTGAATTTCCGTACGCCGTTCGCGATCGCCGGCCGATGGCCATGCTTCTGGCCATCCCGGCCGCGCTGGTAATCATCACGGGCGCCGTAGCCGTGTCGTGGCGACGAATGGGCGCGTACGCGGCGTTGATCGTCGCCGTCGTCGCGGAGATGTACACCGGCGGCCGCGGCTTCAATTCACCGAACGATGAATCGTTCCTGTACGCGCGCACTCCGGTGATCGAGAAGCTCGAGCAGCTTCAGGCCGCGTCCACGGAGCCGTTTCGCGTGACCGGTGTCGGGCCGATGCTTTTTCAGAACATCCCCGCCCTCTTCGGATTCGAGGACATCCGCGTCCACGATCCGATGGCCAACGCGCGTTACTTCGATTTCCTCGCCAGGACGGCGGTGTTCAAACCCGACGAGTACTTCGCGTTCTGGGAGGACCAGACGACGCATGTCCTGGACTTCCTCAACGTCCGCTACGTGATGGCCGACCCGGGCGTGGTCATCGCCGATCTGAATCGCTACAGGCTCCGTTACGAAGGTCCGGATGGGCGGATCTACGAGAACAGCACCGTGCTGCCGCGCTTCTACGCCCCGCGCAACGTCATCGTCGATTTCGACGACAAGGGGTTCGACCGGCGGCTGCGGGAGATGGACGACAAGTGGTGGCACACGGCGCTGCTGGACGAGCTCGAGCTCGAGAACCAGCAGATGCACGACGACTTTTTCAATCCGCGACCTCCCGATGCCCCCGAAGCGCGCGTGCAGATCGTGAAATCGTCGGCGAGGGAGTACCGGATCAACACGACCGCGCCGCGCTACACGCTGGTCGCGAGCAGCATCCCCTGGTGGCCGGGCTGGAAGGTCGAGCGCAACGGCAAGCGCATCGATCCCATCCGCGTCAACAGCGCCTTCCTCGGATTCGCCGTGCCGCCCGGCGAGACGAAGGTAAGAGTCTGGTATGACCCATGGAGTTGGAAGGTGGGAATGGGGTTGAGTGTGATGACGATGATCGCGATTGCGTTACGGGGTTTCGGGGTTACGAGGTTTCGGGGTGGATTCAGAAGACCTCGTAACCCCGAAACCTCGTAACCCCGCAACCTGAGCGTCAGCGAAACTTCTTGTTCAACCGCTCCCTCGCCAGCGAATCCACTCTCGCCAACTGCGGACTGAGCACCTCGCGCTGTTTGGCGACGAGCTGGCCGATTCCTGCCTTCGCCAGGGCGAGCATGGCCTGCATGTCGTCGTCGCTGAACGTGGCTCCTTCCGCGGTGCCCTGCAGCTCGACGAAGCGGCCCTTCTCCGTGGCCACGACGTTCATGTCCACGCCGGCCTTCGAGTCCTCGCCGTAATTCAGATCGAGGGTCGGCACGCCGCCGATCATCCCCACCGAGATCGCGGCGATGAAGTCGATGATCGGCCAGCTTCCCATCGCGCCGTCGATGTAGAGCCGCGACAGCGCCAGCACCAGCGCGACGTACGAGCCGGTGATCGACGCCGTGCGCGTGCCGCCGTCGGCCTGGATCACGTCGCAATCGATCCACACCGTCCGCTCGCCCATCAGCTCCGTGTTCACCGCCGCGCGGAGCGAGCGGCCGATCAGCCGCTGAATCTCCATCGTCCGCCCGCCCTGTTTGCCTTTCGCGGCCTCGCGCTCCACGCGATCGGTCGTCGCGCGCGGCAACATTCCGTACTCGGCGGTCACCCACCCTTTGCCGGTGCGGTAGAGAAACGGCGGCACTTTCTCCTGCACGCTGGCCGTGCAGATCACTTTCGTATCGCCGACTTCGATCAGCACCGAGCCTTCCGCGTGCTTGATGTAATTCGGACGGATGGTGACCGGTCTCAACTCATGCGCGGCACGGCCGTCCGCGCGTACTTTCTGGGTCAAACAGTCACTCCCTCTTCCACCTTCGCACCCTTGGGCACGACCACGATCCCTGAATCCGTCACCGTGAAACGGGCCCGGTCCTGCTCGATGTCGTAGCCGATGACCGTTCCCGGCGGCAGCTTCACGCCCTTGTCGATGATCGTGCGGCGGATCTTCGAATGCCGCCCGACCTCGACGCCGTCCATGAGAATCGACTCATCGACGTCCGCGTACGAATTCACGCGAACGCGCGGATGCAGAACGCAACGGTTGATCGTCCCGCCGGAGAGGATGCAGCCGTCGGAGACGAGGGAGTCGGTCGCGATTCCGATGCGCTGCGACTCCTTGTCCGCGAAGACGAACTTCGCCGGCGGCTGGTGCATCGGCGCCGACACCATCGGCCAGAGCTGGTTGTACAGATTGAACATCGGCGTGACCGCGACGAGATCGAGCGCCGCCGCGAAGTACGAATCGATCGTTCCCACGTCCCGCCAGTACCCGCGGTTGATCGCGTCCTCGCCTGGAATCACGTTCTTCGCGAAGTCGTACGCATACACCTTCATCTTCGGATACATCTGCGGGATGACTTCCTTGCCGAAGTCGATGCCGGCGTTGCGCAACGAGTTCTTCTGCAGGACGTCGATCATCACGTTCGACTTGAAGATGTAGTTGCCCATCGAGGCCAGGATCTGGTCGGGCCGTCCGGGAATGGTCTTCGCGCCGGTCTTCGGCTTCTCCACGAACCCGGTCACGCGAAAGTCGGAGTCGACTTCGACGACGCCGAACTGGTGGGCCTCTTCGACGGGCACGGGAATCGTGGCGATGGTCAGGTCGGCATCATTGGCGATGTGCTCCTGGAGCATCTGATTCACATCCATCTTGTAGATGTGATCGCCGCCGAACACGCAGACGTACTCCGGCTCTTCGTCGAAGATCAGCTCGAGGTTCTGAAAGACGGCGTCGGCCGTCCCGCGGAACCAGAACGGCCCT
Organism: uncultured Acidobacteriota bacterium; assembly: GCA_963822445.1. Taxonomy (GTDB): domain Bacteria; phylum Acidobacteriota; class Thermoanaerobaculia; order Gp7-AA8; family Gp7-AA8; genus QHVT01. The sequence goes on from CAWGHO010000002.1 coordinate 762,476, forward strand.
TTGCGCATCTGCGCTGGCACGACGTCGACGTACTGGCCGATCTCCGGCACGAGCCGCCAGGTCCTGGTGATGTGCTCGATCAGCGAGTTCGATTTGAACTGCGTGAGCACCTTGATCTTGAAGAAGCCGGAGTTGATGAAGTTGTTGATGACGAAGTCGATGATCCGGTACCGCCCGCCGAACGGCACGGCCGGCTTGGCGCGATCCCGCGTCAGGGGGAAGAGGCGCTCCCCCATCCCGCCGGCGAGAACCATCGTCAGCACATCACGACGCGACAGTGTTCCGTACATGGCCACCTTGAAACCGATTCTTTTGCTTCGACCGCAGGAAAGCAAATCCCGTGTCAGTGGTCAGTCGTCAGTGGTCAGTGGTCAGACCCGCCCCGTCGGACAACTGACCACTGACCACTGACCACTAGTAAACTCCGCCCCGCATGGCCGAGAAGGACTACTACGAGATCCTCGGCGTCAAGAAAACCGCCACGGACGAAGAGCTCAAGAAGGCGTATCGCAATCTCGCCAAGAAGTACCACCCCGACAAGAACAAGGGGAACAAAGAGGCGGAGGCGAAGTTCAAGGAGATCTCCGAGGCGTACGCCGTGCTCTCGGACAAAGACAAGCGCGACCAGTACGACAGACTCGGCCGCGAAGCGTTCGGACCGGGCGGCGCGAATCCGTTCGCGGGCTTCGATTTCTCCGAGTTCATGGGCGGCGGAGGCGCGCGCGGTCGCAAAGCCGGCGGCCGCGGCGGCGCGCGAACGGTCGACTTCACCGATATCTTCGGCGACCTGTTCGGCGGAGCCGGCGGCGGCCGCGGTGGTTTCGGCGGATTCGAGAATGCCGAGCCGCCGGTCATGCAGGCCGAGCTGACCATCGAGTTCCGCGACGCCATCCAGGGCAACACCATGGCCCTGACCCTCAACGGCGAGCCGATCCGGGTGAAGATCCCCGAGGGCATCGGCAACGGGCAGAAGATCCGCGTTCCCAGAAAAGGGAGCACGATCGAGATCACCGTGCGCGTCAAACCGCATCCGCTGTTCGAACGGCGCGGCGACGACATTCACATCGAGCTGCCCATCACCATCGGCGAAGCGATCCGCGGCGCGGAGATCGACGTGCCCACCATCCACGGCAACGTCCGCATGCGCATCCCCGCCGGAACCCAGGCCGGCCGCACCATGCGCCTGACCGGCAAAGGCGTGAAAAAGAAAAACGGCACGGTTGGTGATCAGTACAACCGGATCGTGGTGATGGTGCCGTCCGAGGCGCCTTCGGATGCGGTTGATGCGCTCGAAGGGGCGTATCGGGAGAGTCCGCGGGTTAATTTGAAGGTTACGTTATGAGTTGCGGGGTTACGAGGTCACGGGGTTACGGGGCAGAAAAACCACCTCGCAACCCCGCAACCCCGTAACCCCGAAACCCCGAGAATGCACATCCAACTCCTCCGCACCGACACCACCTCCCTCAAGGTCGACGCCCTCGTCTACCCGGAAGAGGCGCCGTCGGATCTGAACGACGGGCGGGCGGTGGTCACGACGGGCGGCAATCTGTTCTGCCGGTTCGTGATTCACGTGAAAGTCTCGAAAGCCGATGAACCCGATGCCGACGCGAAGTTGCGGGCGTCGACGATCGCCGCGCTGGAGCGTGCCGAGGAGCTGGCCATCGCTTCCGTGGGGCTGCCGGCGATCGGCTCGGGACCGTTCGGATTCGACACGGAACGGTGCGCCCGGTTGATGCTCTCGGCGACGCGAGACTTCAGCAACCGCGCCCGCTCCCTCCAACGCGCGGTATTCTGCCTCCTCGGCGCGGAGGAGTACGCGATCTTCGAGCGCGTGCTGCAGGAGCTCGATCGTTGATCTACATCATTGGGGACTCGCACATCGGCCTCGGCGAAGGCGCGGAACGTCGCATCAGCGACTGGATCGACCGCCTCATTCCGCTCAAGCCGACCGCGCTCTACCTCAACGGCGATCTCTTTCACTACCTCATCGCCCACCGCAACTTCCGCACGAGCGCGGTCGAGAAAGTCATGCAGAAGTTCGCCGCTCTGCGCGACAGCGGCGCCGCGGTTCATTACGTCGAAGGCAATCGCGACTTCTTCCTCAAAGGCTCATTCGTCGAAGACTTCGTGACCGACGTCGCCTTCGAGTTCGCGATCTCCGCCGGGCCGCATCGCTACGTCGTCGTGCACGGCGACATGATCAACGACCGCGACTGGAAGTACTTCTTCTGGCGGCGCGCGTCAAAGAACCCGCTGACGAAGCTCGCCGTGACCATGATCCCGAAGAAGACCGCGCGCAAGCTCGTCGATCGCGTGGAAAAGAAGCTGGCCCGCTCGAACTTCAAGCACAAGACCAAACTGCCGCTGGAGCTGATGAAGGCCTACGGCGACAAGCGCAGCCGCGACGGATTCACAGACGTCGTCTTCGGACACTTCCACCACAAGATGATCCTGCCGGCCTCGAATTCGACGGTGACCGTGCTGCCGGCGTGGTACGAGTCCGGCGAGGCCCTGCGCATCGATCCAAAGACCGGCGCGGCCGACTTCGTGGTGATCTGATGCGGATCACGTTTCTCGGAACCGGCACGTCCACCGGCGTTCCCGTCATCGGCTGTCGTTGCCGCGTGTGCACGTCCACCAATCCGAAAAACACGCGCCTGCGGCAGTCCGTCGCGATCGAGAGCAACGGCAAGCATTTCCTGATCGACACGACGCCCGACCTCCGTTTTCAGCTTCTGCAACATCCCATTCCCCGCCTCGACTTCATCCTCTTCACCCATTCCCACTCCGACCATCTGATGGGACTCGACGACATCCGCCCGTTCAATTTCCGCCAGCGGGAAGTGGTCCACGCGTTCGCGAACGCGAATACGGAGAAAGCGGTGCGCCGCGCGTTCAGCTACATCTGGGACGACTCCCAGATCGGCGGAGGCAAACCGCAGCTCGAGGTGCACGCGGTCGAGGAGCCGTTCACCCACGAAGGCATCGAGATCATCCCCATCCCCGTCACCCACGGGAACTGGACGATCCTCGGATACCGCATCGGCAACTTCGCCTACATCACCGATACGAACGGCATCCCCGACGCGTCGATGAAACTCCTCGAAGGCGTGGAAATGCTCGCCCTCGATGGTCTTCGCGCCGCGCCGCGACATCCGACGCACTTCACCATCGGCGAAGCGGTCGAGGTCGCGCAACGCATAGGCGCGCGCGAGACCTGGCTCATTCATCTGACGCATGAAGTCGAGCACGACGAGGTCGAGGCCACACTGCCGGTGGGCGTGCGGCTCGCGTACGACGGGCTGGTGCTCGAGGTCTGAAATGCAGAATGCAGAATGCAGAATGCAGAACCGGCCCACGTTACGTCGGGTCGATCTCACCTTTTTGCATTCTGCATTCTGCATTCTGCATTCGTCATGAAAACCATCCCCAGATCGAGACCGCTCGATGCGGCCGTGACCGTTCCGCCGTCGAAGTCGTACAGCGTGCGCGCGCTGCTGCTCGCGGCAATGTCCAGCGGCACGACAACCATCACGAACTGCCTCGACGCCGACGACACCCGCTACGTCCTCGAAGCCCTGAAAACGCTCGGCTTCGACATCGGCGGCTCGTTTCAGCGAGAGCTGTACATCGGCGAGCGGAAGTCGATGTCGGCGAATGAAGTCCCGATCTTCGTCGGCAACGCGGGCACGGCCATGCGCTTCTTCACCGGCTGGCTGGCATTCACGCCCGGCCGCTTTCTGCTGCATGGCGAGGCGCGCATGCATCAGCGACCGATCGGCGATCTGGTCGACGTCCTTCGCACGCTCGATGCGGAAGTCGAATATGTCGAGGTCGAAGGTTTTCCGCCGCTGCGGATCCGCGGGAAGAAGATGCGCGGCGGATTCGACGTCACCATTTCCGCAGAAACGTCGAGCCAATTCGTGTCGGCGCTGATGCTCGGCGGCGCGACGCTGCCCGACGGCATCACACTCCGGATCGCGAAGCTCGCTTCGGGTCCGTACATCGACATCACCGCGGACATCCTCACCACCTTCGGCGCGAACGTGACCCGCGAAGACGACGTCGTTCGCGTTCGCGCGGGACGGCTGGCGACGAGCGAGTACCGCGTCGAGGGCGACTGGTCATCGGCGTCGTACTGGTTCGCCGCAGCCGCGGCGACAGGCGGAACGATGCGCGTGCGCGGCCTCGCTGTTCCCACCGCGCAGGGCGATTCGGGATTCGTGGACATCCTCGCGGCCATGGGTTGCGCGGTGGACGTGTCGCCGGAGGAGATCGTGGTTCGCGGGCCGGAAAAGCTCCGCGGCGGCACGTTCGACTGCAACGCCACTCCCGACATCGTTCCCACCCTCGCCGCGATCGCGCCACTGGCCGACTCGCCGGTCGAGATCGTGAACGTCGCCAACCTCCGGGTGAAGGAGTCCGATCGCCTGGCCACGGTCACCTCCGAGCTCCGCCGCCTCGGCGCCACGGTCGAGGAACGGCCGGATTCGCTGCTCATCCACCCCGGGTGGTCGGACGAGGCGGCGGTCATCGAGACCCACAACGACCACCGCATCGCCATGGCCTTCGCCATCGCCGGCCTGGCCCGGGGGAACGTCACGATCGGCAAGGAACAGGTGGTCTCGAAGTCGTATCCCCGCTTCTGGCGGACACTGGAAGAGACCCTGTCATAATCCCGCGCCTTCCTTCATGAACGCCTGGTATCTGTTTCTTGCCTTCCTGTTCGTGCTCGCCAACGGGTTCTTCGTGGCCGCCGAATTCGCGATCGTCAAAGTGCGGTCGACGCAGCTCACCGAGCTTGCCGAGGGGGAGCGTGCGGGCGAAGATGGCTCGCAAGCTCACCCGGAAGCTGGACGCCTACCTCTCCGCGACGCAGCTCGGCATCACCCTCTCGTCACTGGCCCTGGGATGGATCGGCGAGCCGGCCTTCCATCACATGCTCCAGCCGATCTTCACCAATCTCCAGATCGGTCCCAAGGCCGCAACCTCGATCTCCGCGACGGTGGCCTTCACCATCATCTCCGTCCTGCACATCGTCCTCGGCGAGCTCGCCCCGAAATCGATCGCCATCCAGAAACCGGTTGGCACCTCGCTGTGGGTCGCGCATCCGTTGCACGCGTTTTACGTCATCACCTACCCGGCGATCTGGCTGCTGAACGGCGTCTCGCGCGCGATTCTCAAGGTGTTCGGCATTCATCCGACCAGCGAGCATCTCGAAGCCGCGCACTCGCCGGAAGAGCTGCGGCTGATCCTGGCCAGCTCGGAGAAAGCGGGCATTCTCTCGGAGGAAAACCGGGAGATCATCGAAGGGGTCTTCCAATTCTCCAAGCGGACGGCGCGGCAGATCATGGTTCCGCGCACCGACGTGGTCGTGCTCTCGACGACGCGATCGATCGAGGAAAACCTCGAGACCATCCGCACCACGCGCCACACCCGCTATCCGCTCTGCGACGGATCGCTCGATCAGACCATCGGCCTGATTCACGTGAAGGACCTGATGCTCGCGCAACTGCGCGGACCGGGCCGGCGCCTCGAGGATCTCAAGCGCGACATTCTCTTCGTCCCCGAGAACAGCACCGTGGAGTCGCTGCTCTCCCAGTTCATCGAACACAAGACTCACATGGCCGTCGTGCTCGACGAATACGGCGGATCGTCGGGGATCGTGTCGCTGGAGAACATCACCGAGGAGCTGTTCGGGCAGATTCAGGACGAGTTCGATCGCGAGCGCCCCGAGATCGAGCCGTTGGGCAACGGCCGCTATCGCGTTCGCGGCGACTATCTGATCGAGGATCTCGCCGACCGGTTGAAGATCGATCTCGGCGATCCCGAGGAAGAGACTGTCGGTGGATTCGTCGCGGCGCGTCTGGGCCGGGAAGTGACGCCCGGCGATCACGTGGACATGAGCGATCTGTCGATCACCGTCCTCGAGGCCGAGCGGTTCCGCGTTCGCTGGGTGATGGTGCAGATCGCGATGCCGGATACGGAGATCGCGCCCGACGAGCCGGAGCGCGAGGCGGATTGATTGGAGTGCGGCGGCTCTGCCGCCGCTTTCGCAGCGCGCGAGAGCGCGCCTCCGGCGGATAGAAAGCGGCGGCAGAGCCGCCGCACTCCATCCCTACTTCCGGTCTTTCGATCGGGTGATGAGGCGCTGCACGAAGCTCCATGCGCGGGACATCACGCCGGGCTCCTCGTGGTGCACCGTGGCGCCGTGGCGCGCGTAGCGGGACTCTTTCAAGATCCTGTCGGTTTCCTGGATTCGCATCGCTAACCTCCTGTCATCTCTTGGAGTTGCGAGGCGGGTGCCATGTTATTTTGCGTCAGCAATCGCCTTCTCGTGGTACGCCACGACGATGTCACGAACCTGCTCCGGTTCATCGACCACGTGAATGCTGTCGACGTCTTCCTGGGAGATGTTGTTCGCGCTCAGCACGCGCGCCCGCAGCCAGTCGATGAGCCCGGCCCAGTACTCGCTGCCGTACAGGATCACCGGAAAATCGGAGATCTTCTTGGTCTGGATGAGCACCAGCGCACCGAACAGCTCGTCGAGCGTCCCGAAGCCTCCCGGAAAGGTGATGAAGGCCTCGGAGTACTTGATGAACATCGTCTTCCGCACGAAGAAGTAGCGGAAGACCATGCCCTTGTCGACGAAGGTGTTGAGCTCCTGCTCGAAGGGCAGCTCGATGTTGCAACCGATCGAAAGCGCGCCGCCCTGCTTCGCCCCTTTGTTGGCCGCCTCCATGATTCCCGGCCCGCCGCCGGTGATGATGCTGAAGCCCGCTTCGCCGAGGAGCTTTGCGGTGCGTACGGCGTCGTTGTAGTAGCGGTCGGAAAGCGCCGTCCGCGCCGAGCCGAAAATCGACACCGCCGGATAGACGTCGGCGAGGTGATCGAACCCGGAGACGAACTCGCTGGTGATCCGCAACACGCGCCAGGAGTCGCTCTGCAGCGTCTCCGCGCGCGAAGGGCGATCGAGCAGCTTGCGATCCTCCAGCGCGGACTTGGGGGTGGGAGGGACGTGGTGGGTGGGGTCGGACATGCGTAATGGTAGGCGGTAGGCGGTGTGCGGTAGGCGGGAGTTCGTTCCCCCGCCTACCGCCTACCGCGAGGCGCCATGAGGCGCCGTACCGCCTACTGTCTCAGCCGAATCACCGCGGTCTCGATCAGCTTGTCCCCCGGCAGGCCTTCCTGCCAGGCAGTGGCCTTGATGCTGGCCGTTTCGCGCATCGTTCCGAACGCGGTGCGCACGCGGAAGCGGATGCCCGAGCGCTCCTGCACCTGGATGTTGCCGAACGTGAAGCGATACATGTTCGAGCCCGGCGTGTGGATCACGTTGATCCCTTCGTCATTGGTCTGGTCCATGACGACCAGCTGCGGCGGGAGCTCGACTTCGAGCAACACGTTCTGGATGTTGTTCACGCCGACGTTGCTCACGTTGATGTCCAAGTTGTCGACACCAGCCTCGGGCAGGTCATCCGGGTGCTCGATGTTCAGCTTCAGGATCTGGCCGCGCGAGGTCACGGCCATGCCGTTGCTCTTGCACGCGGTCGTCGCCATCAGGGTGACCGCGAGGAGCGCAATCACTGCAATGGACAGAAGTTGTCTGCGTCTCATAAATCTCCTTTCGGAGAAGTTATTTGCAAACACGGAGCCCGCGGTCAGGGGACGTCGACGCGGGTACAGGTCCTCGCCGGAAATCTTGATATGGCGGGACTTACCGTTCACGACGTCGAGGAACTGCACCCACTCCGGGCAGTGTTCGGGATCGGCGATGCGGAACGTGTTCGCGTCCACCGGCCTCAGCGGCGCGACGCCATCCAGCCAGAGCTGGCCCTGCCTGGCGACGACGCGCGTCGAGCCCACCCAGGCGCTCTCGCCGCGGTAGTGGCCGACGAAGGCGTTCCAAGCCGCGGGAACGGTGAAGGTCTTCTCGCCGGCGTACTGCTCGCCCATCCAGATCCGTCCTCCGTGCGCGACTGTTTTCGCCTTCGCGTCGAAGAGGAACGGGAACAGCTCGAGCTCCGGTGTGCGCACGATGGCCTGGCCGCGCGGAAACTCCACGCGATGCCGCTTGCCGCCGCGAATCAGCATCAGACCTTCGCCGTCGACCACGAATTCGAGCTTGTCGCCGTCGGGCGAGGTGTAGATGCCGGCCAGGTCCTTCGCATTCGGCGCTGTCATCGGATCGGCTGATGCGGGCACATCGGGCATCGGCTTGCCCGCGTTTGCGGCGCGGATCGCGCGAACCGCGTACGTCGTCACGGGATTGGGGCGATATCCGAGCTGCGCGTTGATCGACGCGAACGCGCCGATGCCGTCATCGAGATCGATGTGCGTCGCCGACATGAACGAGACCATGCCGCCCGTGTGGCGGATCATCCGGTGCTCGTCGAGCTTTCCGGTGAACCATCCGTAGCCGTACGACTCGTCGTTGTCACCGGTCGGGACGTAACCGGTGACCCATTCGTCGAAGGTCTTCTCGGCGAGAAGACCCTTGCCGCGATTGGCGATCATCTTCAGATACAAACCCATGTCCGCCGGCGTCGAAGAGATGCTTCCCGCGGCGTTGTCCATGATGATCTGCGGTGCGTCGGCCAGCCGCCCCACGCGCGGATGCGGGCGATCGGAGAGGAACGGGAGATAGCTGTTCGCCGTGCGGGGGCGGGTGTCGTGGCCGATGTAGGCGATGCTCGACTTCATGGCCAGAGGCTCGAAGATGCGCGCGCGGATGGCGTCGGGATACGGCCGGCCGTCGAGCGTCTCGATCAGGTAGCCGAGCATGTGATAGCCGACGTTGCAGTACCAGAAATGCGCGCCCGGCGTGAATCCCGCCGTGTGCTTGCCGTTGGGATCCGTCGGGAAAACGGGCGCCCAGCTCGGAAGTCCGGACGAGTGCGTGAGCAGATGGTGGGTGGTGATGACCTCGCGCGGCTCGACGCGAAGCCACGGCAGATACTTCGTCACCGGCGCGTGCAGATCGATCTTCCCTTCATCGCGCAGTAGCAGCAGCGCCGCGGCGGTGAAGGATTTGCTGATCGACCCGATCTGGAAAAGATGATCGGGCCGCACCGGCTCTTTGCGTTCGAGATCGCTCAGTCCATACGTGGCCACGCGCAGCACCGCACCACGATCGGCGATGGCCAGCGTGAGGCCCGGCGCGTCCATCGATCGCATGTAACGCTCGACCATCGCGTCGATGGCTTTGAAGGCGGCCGCGTACTTCGGCGCGTCGGCGGCGAAGACCGTATCGGTGACCACGAAGCGCAGCGCGGTCGCGGCCGCGGCGCTGTTGATCAACAACTCTCTTCTGGTGAGCGTCATAGTTGCATATCGTACGAGAACGAATGGCTTACTACATCGGCGTTGACGGCGGCGCCTCCAAAACCGCCGCGATCGTCGTCGACGAAAACGATAGGAAACTCGGAAGCGGTCTGGCCGGCGCGTCGAACCATCTCCGCGTCGGCATCGAAGAAGCGACCCGCAACATCGAACGAGCCGTGAACACGGCCCTCGTCGAAGCAGGCATCGCCATCCGCGACGTCGAGTACGCGTACTGCGGCATCGCCGGCTCCGACCATCCCGCGCATCGGCAGAAGGTGATCGACGCGCTGAAGGTCTTCCTCCCCCGCGGCAACTTCATCGTCGACACTGACGCGCGCGTCGCCCTCACCGGCGCCATCGGCTTCGGCGCGGGCGTGGTGATCATCTCCGGCACGGGCTCCGTCGCCTTTGGCCGGAACACCAGCGGCGACGAAGCCCGCGCCGGCGGCTGGGGCCCGACCCTCGGCGACGAAGGCAGCGGCTACTGGATCGCCCGCGAAGGTCTGTCGGCCGTCGTGCGCGCGCACGACGCGCGCGGCTTCCACACGTTGATGACGGACCTGATCTGCGAGGAATACGGCATGTGCAATGCCGAGGAGCTGCCGAAGTTCGTTTATGCGACGACGACGCATGCGGACGACATTGCGAAGTACGGGAAGGTCGTGATCGAGGCCGCGCAGGCCGACGATGACGTGGCCAGGGACATCCTCGCCCGCGGAGGCGCGGAGCTCGTCGAATGCGTGCTCGCCGTTGCGCGCAAGCTGCACATGACCGATGACGAGTTCCCCGTCGCGTACGTCGGCGGCGCGTTCCATGCCGGCGAGCTCCTTCTGAGCCCGATGCGCCTGCGCCTACAGCGCGACGCGCCCGGGGCCACGCTCATTCCGCCGCATCGGCCTCCGGTGGAGGGGGCGGCGATGATGGCCATGCACGCCGCAGCGCAGCCGAGACCCGGTCGCGAGTAGATGCTCGACTTCCTCGCGCGCGCGATCGACCTCGATCTGCTGCTGATCCTTTTCGCGCTGCTGGTGACTGTCGAGATTCTTCGCGCGTCCGGCTGGCTCGATCTGATCGTGAAGCTGGTCGTGACGCGCTTCCGCACCACGCGCGGGTTCGCCATCGGCATGATCGCGTTCAGCGGACTGCTCGCGGCGCTGGTCACGAACGACGTGACGCTGTTCGTGGTGATCCCCTTCACCGTGATCGCCAGCCGCTTCTCCGATTTCGACGTCGAGGACGCGGTGGTCCTGGAGATCATCGCCTCGAACCTGATCGGCTGCCTCACACCCCTCGGCAATCCGCAGAACCTCTTTCTCTTTCATCGCAGCGGATGGAGTGCGGCGCAGTTCGTGATGACGATGCTGCCGTTCGTGGCCTGGTGCGCGGTCGGCTTGCTAGTGGCCGCGTTCTTTCTCGGCAAGTCGCGTCCGATGAAAGTGAACGAAGTCGAGCTGCCTCCGCGCAATGGTTACGCGGGTCTCGCCGGGGCGATCTGCTTCGCGCTGGTGTTGCTCGAAGTCGCACGAGTGCTCACCGCCTGGCCGGCTGCGATCGCGGCACTGATCGCGGGTGTGTTTTTTCTGCGCAAACGGATGCTGAAGACGGATCTGTCGATCATTCCCATGTTCTTCGTGGCCTTCATCGTCGTCGAAGGATTGCGCTCGCTCGAGCTGCCGCGACCGGATGTCTACTTCACGTCGATCGCGCTGTCGCAGGTGATCTCGAACGTTCCCGCGGCGGTGCTACTCGCGCCGTTCACGAACGGCGAATGGCGCGAGCTGCTGTATGGCGTAAGCGCCGGCGGCTGCGGCACGATCATCGCCTCCCTGGCCAACCTTCTCGGCTGGCGCATCTACGTCCGCGAATCGAACCGCGATCCCCGCTTCTTCCGCCGCCTCACCGCGATCAACTTCGCGTTTCTCGGGTGGGCGGCGGTTGGGGGATGGGCGCTCATCTGACGGCGAGCGACTTGTCCCTCACCGCCCGGAACTCCTCTCCTTCGAACCAGTTCGGCATCTCCGCGGCGTTCGCCGCTTCGAGGCCGAGCCAGTACGCGAGCTGGCCCATCTGCACGGCGGCGCTGAAATCCCAGGCCGGGTCGAATTCGTCGCTGGCCTGGTGATAGTGCTTGTCGCGGTACTCCTTCACCTTCGCGCGGCCCCACTCCGGCGGCTTGCCCCGGACCTCCGAGCCCTGCTTGATCGACAGCGCGGGGACGCCGACCTTGGCCATGCTGAAGTGATCGGAGCGGTAGTACGAGCCCTGCTCCGGCGCCTGGTCGGGAACGATGGTCAGGCCCATGGCCTTGGTCACCTTCTGCGCGGACGGGAAGAAGGTCATGCGATCGACGCCGATCATGGTCACGTTCTCGACCTGCCCGAAGAGATAGAGCGCGTCGAGATTCAGATTCAGGGCGATGCGCCCCGCCGGGATGGCTGGTTTCTGGCCGAAGTACTCCGAGCCGAGAAGGCCCTGCTCTTCCGCGGCGACGAGGGCGAAGAGGATGCTGCGTTTCGGCCGCGGATTGGCCTTGCTCCAGACGCGGGCGATCTCCAGCACCGTGCCGACGCCGCTGGCGTTGTCAATGGCGCCGTTGTAGATCGAGTCGCTGGGATCCTTCGTGTCGGGCATGCCCACGCCGATGTGATCGTGATGCGCGGTGTACAGCACGGCTTCGTCCTTCAGCTTCGGATCGCTGCCTTCGATCTTCGCTACGACGTTCGCCGTATCGAACGGACGGATCGTGCTCTCGATGTGGGCGTTGAGCTTCACCCCGAGCGGCACCGGCTTGAAGTCGCGCGAGGCCGCCGCTTTGGTCAGCGTGGCCAGATCGAGACCGGCGCTCTTGAACAATTCCTGCGCGGACTTTTCGGTAATCCAACCCGCGAAATCGAGGGCGTGCTCGCCGGGCTGATTGCGGACATAAGCCTGCTCGCCGCCCCAGGAGTTGCGCACGACCGCCCAGCCGTAACCCGCCGCGGCGTCGGTGTGGATCAGCATCACCGCGGCGGCGCCCTTCGTTGCGCCGATCTCGTACTTGTACGTCCACCGGCCGTAATACGTGCGCGCGCGGCCGCGGAAAAGATCGGGCTCGCGCTCATTCGCCGGCGGATCGTCGACCAGCATCACCAGCGTCTTGCCGCGCGTGTCGATGCCCTTGTAGTCGTCCCATTTGTATTCGGGCGCGACCACGCCGTGACCGACGAAGATCACGTCGGAGTCGATCTCCGTCGATTCGACCTGGCTCTGATTGCCGCCCGCGAATTCATCGCGATACTTCAGCGGGCCGAGGACGGCCGCGCCGTTCTTCGTGAAGGCCAGGCGGGACTTGTCGCCCTCGGTAGTGAGGCCGAGCAGCGAGACTTTCTGAAAGTACGTGCCGTCGTCGCCGGCCGGCTGGATGCCCATGGCCTCGAACTGCGTGGCGATGTAGCTGGCGGTCAGCGCGTCGCCGCGCGTGCCCGGGCCGCGTCCTTCGAGAAGGTCGCTGGAGAGGAACTTCACGTGCGCGCGGATCGCGTCGGCGCGGAAGTCATCGAGCGCCGCGGGGGTCTGCGCGAGTGTCGGAAGAGCGAGGAGAGCCAAAGCCAGGAGTCTCGACATAGGTGGGAGAATGAACACGCGCCATGGGAAATGAAGTCCTCACTCGCGTCGAGATCGGCGGCGAGCACGCCGAGGCCAGGGCCTTGCTCGAGACCGATGAGGTCATCGTGCGCGGCGCGCTGAAGGCGAAGATCCCCTTCAAGGAGATGAAGGACGTGCGCGCTGAGAACGGCGTCCTCTCCCTGCGCTGGAAGGATCGCGACGTGCGCATTCACGTCGGGCGGGACGCGGCGAAGTGGGCGGAGAAGATCCGCAATCCGAAAAGCGTGCTCGACAAGCTCGGCGTGAAGTCCGGGCAGAAGGTCTCGATCATCGGCGAGGTCGACGGCGCGTTCACCGAACAGCTCGAGGCCCGTGTGGCCGAGGTCTCGCTGAAGGCGCGGCCGGAGCGGGATCTGATTTTCTTCGCCGCGAACCGCCGCGAGGACCTGGGCCGTCTCGAGGAGCTCCGCCGTGCGCTTCAGCCCGCCGGCGCGATCTGGGTCCTGCGCCCGAAAGGCCATCCTGCCATCAGCGAGAGCGACGTCATGGCCGCCGGCAAGGCCGCGGGGCTGGTGGACGTGAAAGTCGTCCGCTTCTCGGAGACCCACACCGCGGAAAAGCTGGTCATACCCACCGCCAAAAGGGCGTAACTGAATCGTCACAGAAATATCTACGTGGGGGAGGGTAGGGATTTCGTGCCTTAAATCACTCCTGAGTAGAGTGATGAATAAAGCACCAATCGAGTTCGACGCCGTAAACGCCGTATACCTTCCGATGTCCGAGCGGGTCCTCGACAAACTCGCGGACATCCTGCTCGCCACCGACGAGATCCTCGACATGATCCGCGTCGAAGAACGCCTCTTCGACCCGACCTCCGTCACCGTCGAGACGTCCGTGCAGAAGGTGTATGACGAAGTCAATGAGCTGATGAAGAAGCTTGTTGATTAGCGCGGTGCCCGCGCGTTTCGGGGTTACGAGGTTTCGGGGTTACGAGGTCCGCCCGACCCTGCCACGACCCTTCATAGCTCCCTCGTAACCCCGTAACCCCGCAACCCCGTAACCAACGAACTTGACAAACCTAACGCCGCAACCTAACTTAACGTTGTTAAGTAAAGGAGCCGCGTTACACATGGGCCCATCCGAACGTCGAGCGCGAGAGCGCGAGGAAATCCGCACTTTGATCCTGGACGCTGCACGCGAGCTCTTCGCTGCGGAGGGGGTTGAGGCCGTCACCATGCGGCGGATTGCGGAGAAGATCGAGTACTCCCCCACCGCGATCTACTTCCATTTCAAAGATAAAGACGCGCTGCTGCGCGAGCTGTGCGACTGTGATTTTCGCGACTTCGCCCAGGGCTTTGCGGTCATGGCCGAGATCGCCGATCCCGTCGAGCGGCTCCGTCAGAGCGGGTACGCCTACATCGACTTCGGGATGAAGAACCCCAGCCACTACCGGCTGATGTTCATGACCCCGAAGAATCTCACCGCCAAGGACAGCGCTCTGGCCCACGGCGATCCGACCGAGGATGCGTATGCGTTTCTGAAGAGCATCGTCGCGGAGATCATGGCCGCCGGCCGTTTTCGCGACGAGCACACCGACGTCGACCTTCTCTCGCAGGTGATCTGGTCCGGCGTGCACGGCGTGGTCTCGCTGGAGATCGCCAAGTGCCATGACGACTGGGTGGAATGGTGGCCCATGGCCGACCGCGCGCGGACGATGATCGACATGATCATCAACGGCCTGACGAGGTAAGCGATGGCCGTCGATCTCGCAACCAAGTCCCTCCTTCACGACAAGCTTCGCTTCTTCATCACCGTGTCCGGCGTCGCCTTCGCCGTCACGCTCGTCTTCGTCCAGGTCGGTCTCTTTCTCGGCCTGATGTCCAACGCCTCCCTGACCATCGATCAGATCGACGCCGATCTCTGGGTGACCTCGCACAACACGCCGAACGTCGATTTCGCCCACACCTTCCCCGAGACGTACATCAAGCGCGTTCGCTCGATCGACGGCGTGTCCCGCGCGGACAACCTGATCGTCTGGTTCATGAACGTGAACCTGCCGTCGGGTGCGGTCGAGGGCACCGAGGTTTACGCGCTCGAGAACTACGCGGACTGGAACTTTCCGCAGGGAGTCGCCGAAGGAAACCTCGCCGATCTGCGCCGCGGCCCGTACATGTTTCTCGATGACTCGGCGAAGAAGCGCTGGGGCGGATTCGAAGTCGGCGACTACCGCGAGGTCCTCGGCCGCCGGCTGAAGATCATCGGCCGCACTGTCGACGCGAAGTCGTTCACCACGACTCCGCTCACGTTCATGGATTACCGCCTCGCGCAGAGCCTCAACGAGAGCGACCTGCGCGGCAACACGACGTACATCCTGGTGAAGCTCGCGCCCGGCGCGAATGCCGAGGAGATCCGCGCGGAGATCCAGCGCCGTCTTCCGTACAACGACGTGTTCACGAAGGACGAATGGGCGAAGCGCTCCCGCACCTACTGGATCGACTCGACCGGCCTCGGGCTGAACATGTACATCACCGTCTTCCTCGGATGCCTGGTCGGGATCGTCGTCGTCGCGCAGACGCTCTACACCTCGACCATGGAGCACATCCGCGAGTTCGGCACGGTCAAGGCCATCGGCGGCGGCAACGGCGAGATTTACAAGATCCTCGGCAAGCAGGCCACCATCGCCGCGATTGCCGGCTTCGCCCTCGGCGCACTGCAGGCCTTCGCCCTGCGGCCGGTGATGAAGAACATCGACCTGAAACTGATCATCCCGATGGAGCTGTACGTGATCGTGCTGTTCGGCGCGATCGCGCTCTGCCTCAGCGCGGCGGTCATCTCCTTCCGCAAAGTCGCGTCGATCGATCCGGCGCTGGTATTCAGAACATGAACGCAATTCTTCGCACCCGTCGCATCCAGAAACACTTCACCGAAGGCCGCGAAACGGTCCCGGTCCTTCGCGGCATCGACTTCGACGTCGAGCGCGGCGAGATCGTCTCGCTCGAAGGTCCGTCCGGCTCGGGCAAGACCACGTTCCTGTCGATCCTCGGCTGCATCCTCACGCCGACGAGCGGCGAGGTCGTGATCGAGGGGCAGGAAGTCAGCGAGAAGCGTCTCGCCGAGATCCGCAAGCGCTCCCTCGGATTCGTCTTCCAGCAGTTCAACCTCTTTCCTTCGCTGACTGCCCTCGAGAACGTCGAGTACGCGCTCAACGTGAAGGGCGTGAAAGGCCGCGGCGCCCGCATCGAAGCGCAGCGCGTCATCGACGCGGTCGGCCTCGGCGATCGCCAGAACTTTCTGCCGCGCGATCTGAGCGGCGGACAGAAACAACGCGTCGCCATTGCCCGCGCGCTCGCCGGCAGCGCACCGATTCTCCTCGCCGACGAGCCGACCGCGAATCTCGACTCTCAGGCCGGAACGCAGATCCTCGAGATGTTCCGCGCGCTGGCCAAACAGGAAAACCGCGCGCTGGTGATCGTCACCCATGACCCGAAAGTGCGGTCGATTGCCGACCGCGTCGTGAAGATTCAGGACGGAGCTTTGATATGAACCGGATTCTCTACCCAGCCCTGGCAGTCCTTCTCCTCGTGGCCACCGTCGCCCAGGTTTACGCGACGCGGCCGAAGCCCGCGGACGCGCCGCAAGTCAAAAGCCTCGCCAACACGCCGCGCGTCGTCGCGGAAGGACGCGTCGTCACCTACCCCGGCGCCGAAGTCACGGTCGGCACCGACGTCGCGGGCACGATCGAATCGCTGAAAGTCGAAGAGAAAGACACCGTTCGCAAAGGCGACGTCATCGCGATCATCAAAGCGCACGACACCCACGCCGCGCTTTCTGTCGCCCGTGCGCGTGTCACCGAAGCCGATGCCGATATCCGGCTGTTCGAGGCGGAAGTCGCGCGTGCGCAGCACCTCTGGAAGGAAGACGTCGGCTCGAAGCAGGCCTGGGACAAAGCGGAGCGCGATCTCGATGCGTCGCGCGCGCGCCGCACCTCTGCAGCCGCGGAAGTCCGTCGCCTCGAAGCGTTGGTCGGCAAGACCGTCATCACCGCGCCGATCGACGGCGTGGTCATCGCGCGCAACGTGCACGCCGGCGAAACGGTCGACGTCGGCGACGAGCTGCTGACCATCGCCGACCTGAAAAAGACGCGCGTCGAAGCGGAAATCGACGAATTCGACGTGGCCCGCATCCACCACGGCGCAACCGTCAGCGTCATGGCCGAGGGGTTCGAGAAGGGGTGGAAGGGGACGATCGAAGAGATTCCGGATTCGGTCGTGAACCGCCGGATCAAGCCTCAGGATCCTTCCAAGCCGATCGACACGCGCGTCCTGCTGGTCAAAGTCGCTTTCGCCGAGCCGACGCCGCTGAAGCTCGGCCAAAGGGTGGAAGTAAGAATCGACGGACAATAAAGGCAAAGTCTGACGCGGGAGGCGTATGCTTACGTCTCCCGCAAATGTCTTCCCTTGCCCTCGTTGTCGAGAATGACGACAGCACCCGAAAGCTGCTCGCCGTCGTGCTGAGCCGCTTCGGCTACGAGGTCGACGCCGTCGTCAACGGAAAGGACGCGCTGGTCCTGCTCGGGTCGATCGACTACGACCTGATGGTTTTCGACCTGATGGTCCCCGGCGCGTCCGGCGAAGAACTGCTGGACTGGCTCCAGCAGAATCGGCCCGAGGCGATCGAGCGAACGATGGTCTTGTCGTCCGTGACGCGGCTTCATCTCGAGCAGGTCCGGGACTGGTATCCGACGGCGCGCGTGATCCGCAAGCCATTCGAGCTGCACGAGTTGATCGAATTCGCGAACGCGGTCCGTCGCGATCGTCCCGGTGCATCGATCAGTACCGCTGGTCAATTTGCCAGACGTTCGATCATGGCCGGCGCGAAAGCGGGACTGCTCGTGCGGAAGATCGGCTCCGACGTCTCCCTGATTCACCAGTTCGGCTACGACGCGAGCACCCTCCAGCCATGGTTTCCGCTCTCCGCCAGCGCTCCGATTCCGTTGTGCAAGTGTCTGCGCGACGGGCGTGCGCAGTGGCTGGCCTCCCTGGCCGCCGCCGTTCCCGAGTTTCCGCATCTCGCGCAGATCTGGCAGGCGAATCACAGCCACGCCCTCGCAACCGTGCCGTTGATTCGCGACGGGCAGGTAGTCGGCGCCGCCGGCTGGAGTTTCCGCGAGCCGCAAACATTCGACGAGCTCGAGCAGCGCGCCTTCACCGCCATCGCCGAGGATGCCTCGCCGCTGCTCGACGCGATGCAATCCGCCTAGACCGCACGGCCGTAGTCCTGTCACCTCATGACCGTCCTTCCTACAGTCGCGCGGCTGCGCTTTGCAGTCCCACTGCGCGATACTCGCTCCGTGCAGCTCGAAGTGCTCAATGAAGTGGCCCGCATCGCCACGCTCGATCTCGAGCTACGTCCGATGCTGCAGCGCATCACCGATTCGCTCTCGCGCAAGTTCGGCTGGGAGTTCGTCGCGCTGATCACCATCGATCAGGTCGAGGGCACGTTCACCTGCGAGGCGGTCACCTCTGCGGTTGTCACCGACATCGCCATCGGCTACAGCCGGCCGCTCGGCAGCGGCGTGGTCGGACAGGTCGCGTCGCATGCCGAGGCGATCGTGCTCGATGACGTGAGCACCTTTCCGAACTACGTCGAGACCATGCCCGGCGCGCGGTCGGAGATCTGCGTTCCCGTCAAGCATCACGGCCGGTTAGTGGCCGTGCTCAATCTCGAGAGCCAGCAGATCGGCACGTTTCACGGGCAGTTGCCGCTGCTGGAGACGGTCGCGGACACGATCGCCGGCGCGATCGCCAGCGCGCAGCTCTACGACGAGCTTCGCCAGCGCGCGCGGCTGATGGAGATGATGAGCGAGGTCTCGCGAACGGCACTCGACGCGACCGATCTCGAGGAAGTGCTGCGCCGCATCGTCTTCTACATCTACGACCGCTTCCCGCTCGAGCTCGTGTCCGTGGTGATGTACGAAGCCGAAGAGGAAGTGTTCGTGCAGACGGCGAGCGCCGGGGCGAATTCCGCCGGGCCGAACACGCGCTGGCCGATCCGCGAAGGCATCATCGGCCGCTGCATCCGCACCAGGGCCACGCAATTCGTCGAGGACGTCACCACCGATGCCGAGTACGTGAGCGTGAATGAGCGGACCGCGTCGGAGCTGGTCGTGCCGATCCGTTTCCGCAACGAGGTCGTGGGAGTGCTGAACATCGAGAGCGCCTCGCGCGAGGTCTTCACACCCGCGAACGTGCTCGCATTCGAAGCGTTCGCCGATCAGGTCGCGGGCGCGATCAACCTGGCCTCGCTCAATTCACGGCTCGGCGCGACGAAGACGCAGCTCGAACTGAAGACGCACGATCTGGAACAGGCCAACGAACATCTGGCGAAGGCGATCGAGACGCTGCACCGCATCTCCACGCAGGACGGCCTGACCGGCGTCGCCAACCGCCGCCTCTTCGACGAAACGCTCGGCCTGGAATGGCGTCGCGCCGCGCGCAGCCGCGCGCCGGTCACGCTGCTGCTCCTCGACATCGATCACTTCAAGGACTTCAACGACGCTCACGGACATCAGAGCGGCGACGAGTGTCTTCGTCGTGTCGCACAGACCTTGCGCGAATCCGTTCATCGCGCCGCGGATCTGGTGGCGCGTTATGGCGGCGAGGAGTTCGCGGTCCTTCTGCCGGAGACCGATGCCGAGCACGCGGGGATGATCGCCGAGGCCATTCGCGAGCGGATCGAGTCGGCGGGTCAGGTCACGGCGAGCATCGGCGTGGCAACGTGCGTTCCGCCGCGCGACGTGAGCGGCGTGGAGGAGTTCATCGGCGTGGCCGACGAGGCGCTGTACGACGCGAAGAGACAGGGGCGGAATCGCGTGGTGGCGTGATCAGCTGCTCCCCTTTCCGCCGGCCGTTGGCCATGCGGTTATCGTCTTCCGTCACCACTTCCACGCCCTGCTCGCCGCGCCGTCCCGCACCGCCCCGCCGCGCCTTCTCCAGCGTCATCAGAAATCCGAACGCCGGATCCTTGAACTGCAGGTGCCGGAGCATGTGCCAGTGCTTGCGCACGTAGGCCTGGAGGAACTGCAGGACGTGGCCGAGGCTGATGATGCGGCATGGGGGGACGGCGGAGCCGGGGGGGAAAGAGCCGAAGGCGATCAGGCGGACGACGTACGACGACTGAATCTCCGCGGTACCGTGCTTGAGGAGGTGCTCGACGACGCGATTGTCATCGCCGACCTCACCGAAGCGATTGATCACCGTCTTCAGAACTTCGGGATCGCGGATGCCGGTATTGATGCCGACGCGCCCTTCCTTCACCTCGCCGATGATCATGTCCACCTGACCGGTGGGCACGGCCAGACCAGGATCGAGGCCGGTCATGTCCAGGCTCTTCGGCATCTTCCGGCCGTGCCGCGCCATCGGCTCACCCGAGGGAAAGCGGAAGGCGAGGATGTCGATGTCGGTGATCGTGCGGAAGCCTGCACGTCCGGCGCCGGCGATGATCGGGTATTCAGCGGAGGTGAAGTACCCGTTGAGCTGTAAGTACGCCTGCACCAGCGCGACGGCGTGATCCATAGGGCGCACATGTTAGCGTTACTCAGTTACACTGCATGCAACCGCAAATGGATGACAAACAGATCGCTGCTCGCACGCCCAAGCCGTCGTACGACTGTCTGAAATGCCCTGCGTATTGCTGCAGCTACGACCGGATCATCGTCGAGAACAGCGACCTGAAACGGCTGGCCCGTCATTTCGACATCGACGTCGAAACCGCGCGCAGGCGGTTCACGAAGATCAAGGACAACGAGCAGGTCCTTCGCCACCAGAAGGACCACGTCTACGGCAGCATCTGCATGTTCATCGACACCAAGACCCGGCGCTGCACGATCTACGACGCCCGCCCGGGCGTCTGCCACGAATACCCGGACAAGCCCCGCTGCGGCTACTACGACTTCCTGAAATGGGAGCGCAAGCATCAGGAGGATCCGGACTTCATCCCGCTGCAGAAGGGGTGAGGCAGTCGTTAGTCGTTGGTGATTAGTCGTTAGTAGAACGAAGCAAGCTCTTCCCAGCGTTCTACTAACGACTAACGACTAATCACTAACGACTTTCCGAATAGCCCACCGCCTTGCAGTGTTATTTGCAGCATGCTTTTCCGCCTCACCTCGCTTCTCCTCGCCGGCGTACTCACCGGGGCGATCCATGCCCAGGACTTTACGGAAGAGGTCGCCGTCAACTATGTGATGGTGCCTTTCACCGTGATCGGCGGGCAGGGCGCGCCGATCACCGACCTCAAGCAGAAGGACGTCTCCCTGCTCGTGGACGGGCAGCCGGTGCGGACGGACATGTTCGAGATGTCCTTCAACGCGCCGGTCTCCTGGACGATCCTCCTCGACGGCTCGGGCTCGATGGGGCTGGCCGGGAAGATGGACGCGGCCAAGGCGGCCATCAACGCGCTCGTGGCCCGGCGCAGGGAAGGCGATGACTTCGCGCTGTTCGTCTTCGATTCGCAGGGGCACGCCAAGGAGATGGTTCCGTTCACCGAGAACCCAGCGGCGATCAGCCGCGCCCTCGACGTGGTGAAGCCGTGGGGCAAGACCGCGTTCTTCGACGCGCTCGCGGAGATGCCGGCCCGCAGCGAGCTGGGTCGCAACGCCTCGCGGGCGATCATCCTGCTGAGCGACGGCATCGACAACGCCTCGAACGTGACCCTTCCCGACATCGAAAAACAGATGGAAGGGCTGTCAATCCCCATCTACGCGTTCGGCCTTCGTGAGCCCGGCGAGACGAAGGTGACGGCGATCAGCGAGGAGATGGCGAACATCGATCTGCTCGACGAGCTGGCGGCCGCGACCGGTGGCAAACTCTTCATCGGCAACCGGCCGGAACAGCTCGCAAGTTCAATGAATTCAATAGAAAAGGTCCTGCGGGCCCAGTATCTGCTCGGCTTTGCGCCGACAGGAAAAGGTACAGTGAAGTACCGCCGCATTTCGCTGAAGCTCGCGGGGCGCGTCCGTTCCGTCCGAGTCCGTGCCGGCTACCGCGGCACAGAGCCTCCGGTACAGAGCGTCGCAAGCCGCACCAAGCCGAAGCGCAACGAAAGGAAGAGAAGTTGATGACCAAAGTTACCGGGGGTATCACGGCGATCGCGCTGGTTCTGATCTCCAGCGCGTGCGCCACCAAGAAATCGGTCGAGGAACAGATCGCCGCTTCGCAGGCGACGACGAACCAGAAGATCGAGTCCGTAGCTTCACAGGTCGAGGATCTGCAGCAGAAACAGCAGGCCACGGACGTCCGCCTCGAGCAGCTCAGCCAGTCCGCGCAGGAAGCGCTCACGCGCGCGCAGGAAGCCGGCGTGCTGGCCAAGGGACAGGTGGTCTTCGAGCAGTCGTTCGCCGAGGATCGGGTGAAGTTCAAGCTCGATTCGCACGAGCTCGATCAGAACGCGAAGACCGCGCTCGACGAGTTCGCCGGCCGGGTGAAGATCCTGCAGAGCCAGTACTTCGTCGAGATTCAGGGCCACACCGACGACACCGGCAGCGAAGCGCACAACGAGGAGCTCGGCCAGCGCCGCGCCGAATCAGTGCGCCGCTACCTGTCGCGCGAGCACAAGCTGCCGCTCAACCGGATGTCGACGATCTCGTACGGCGACACCCTGCCGGTCGAGTCGAACAAGACCAAGGTCGGCCGCTCCGCGAACCGGCGGGTGGTGCTGGTGGTACTCGAGTAGATCCGCTTTATCGCGTTTTACCGACGGCCGGCGTATCAAACGCCGGCCGTTTTTGTTTTGGGGCGCCGGTAGCGCGCCCTTGGAGTGCGGCGGCTCTGCCGCCGCTTTCCCATGCGCCGGAGGCGCGCTCCCGCGCGCTTTCAAAGCGGCGGCAGAGCCGCCGCACTCCATTACCTAAACGTCGCCACCACCGGCGCGTGGTCGCTCGTGCCGATCTCCCGCTGCGAGGGGCACGACACCGCGCGCTCGGCAAGTGCTTCGCTCGCCAGCACGTAGTCCAGCCGCCAGCCGATGTTGCGCTCGCGCATCTGCCGCCACGGCGCCCACCAGGTGAAGTAGTTCTCGTCGTCCGGATGCAGCATGCGGCCGACGTCGACCAGACCTCCGTCGCTGATCAGCCGCTCCAGCAGCTCACGCTCCATCGGCAGCTGGCCGATGACCCGCGGCTTGCGCTCTTTCGGATGCACGTCGATGTCAGCGCGGGCAATGTTCATGTCCCCGCACAACACGAGCTTCAGTCCGCGCGCACGCAGATCGGCAGCGTAGGCGATCAGCGCATTGATGAAGGCGATCTTCGCGTCGAAGTCCTTTCCGCCGTTCGGGACGTACACGCTGGTGAACACTGTGTCCTCGATTTGAGCCTGCACGATCCGCGTCTCGGTATCGAAATGTGGATGGGTGAAGACCGCGTCCCGCGCGAACTCGGTGCGGACGTGCAGCCCCACTCCGGAGTAGCCGCCCGCGCCATGCCAGTAGCAGGTATATCCCTCAATCGAACAGGCTTGCGGGATTTGATCGATCTTCGCCTTGATCTCCTGAAGACAGATCACATCGGGCTTTTCAACGGCCGCCCACTGCGCGAATTGCTCGTGCCGCGCGCGGATTCCGTTGACGTTCCAGGTGGCGATTTTCATGGTCCGCGGATTGTATTGGTGCCGCCCGACTCATGGAGGCTCCAATGAAAAAATCCGCCTTACTCGCTGTCCTTCTGTTGATTCTCCCGACGACCGTCTTCGCACAGGACCGCGGTCGCGATGACGACTGGCGCCGCCGCCGCGCCTATGACGACACGCCGAGCCGCGACGCCTTCGAGCTGACACCCTTCGCCGGCTTTCGCTGGGGCGGCACCGTGTTCTCGAGCGATCCCTTCGGCTTCAACGACGAGCTGCAGGTCGCGGCCAGCCCCAACTTCGGCGCCGACCTGGCCATCCCCCTCGGCCGCACCGGCATGAAGCTGACCCTGATGGCCAACCACCAGGCCTCCGAGCTCGAAAGCGGAGGCGGTCTCTTCGAGCCCGACGAAGAATTCGGCGATTTCGACGTGACCTACTTCCACGGCGGCCTGCAGCTTCCGTTCGGCGGCTCGCGCAACGCCATGCCCTACGGTCTGGTCAGCGCCGGCGTGGCCCGTCTCGATCCGCATGTGAGCGGCGTGAGCGCGGAGACGCGCTTCTCAGCCTCTGCCGGCATGGGCATCAAGCTTCCGATGAGCCGCAACTCCGCGATCCGCCTGGAAGGCCGCGGCTACTTCACGTCGCTCGAAGAGCAGACGGACTGCTCGTTCTGCGACGTGTTCGTCGACGAGAATTTCTATCAGGGTGAAGTGAACGTCGGCTTCACGTTCAGCTTTTAAGTTATCGTCCCCGCGTGCTTGCACCTCTCATCGCCGCGCTGGCTTATGCCGGCGCGGCGTTTTTGTTTGGGATCGCCATGGGCGAGCGGGGCGAGCTCGGAATCGTGCAGTACGTGTTCATGGCCGTGATTCCGGCGACGACGATCGTGCTGGCCCTCGTGGCGCGCCATGCCCGCTTCGAGGTCATGCTCACCGGAGCGGCCATGCTTGCCGGCCTGTTCCTCGGCCAGCGAGCATTTCGCGAGGCGTGGAGCGAATGCGCGACGAAGGCTCCGTTCGTCGCGGCTGCGGTCGCGAACTATCGCGCCGCGCACGATGACTATCCGTCGCGTCTCGAAGAGCTCGATCTCGACCTTCCCTGCGACTGCATCCTGCGCGACACGATCCTTCACTACCTCTCGAACGAACGCGCGTTCAAGCTCTGGATCACGAACGACAGACAGACGGTGACGTTTACTGCCAGCGGAAGATCCGCAGGCCGATCACCGACGACACAATCGCCCACGCCGTGAGCGTGAGCAGTTGCGGCGCGAGATCGATCGCGGTCATGCCGTCGTTCATCACGCCGCGCAGCGCGTCATTCAGCGCCGTCAGCGGCAGCGCGCGAATGAACGGCTTGGCCGCGTCGGGAAATCGCTCGTACGAAAAGAACACGCCCGAGCAGACCCACATCGGCAGCATGACCAGGTTCATCAGACCGCTCACCGCCTCGATCGTCCGCGCCCGCGACGAGATCAGCAGGCCGATGCCCGCGAACGTCGCGCCGCCGAGGAGACAGACGCCGATGAAGACGAGCAGCGAGCCGCGCACGGCCACATCGAAGATCAGCCAGGCGAAGACGATCAGCACCGTCACTTCGAGCACCAGGAAAACGAGCCGCGACAAAAAGTGCGAGAAGAGGTAGTGCGTCTTGCGCATCGGCGTGGCCACGAAGCGCTTGAGCAGTTTCTTCAGCCGCGCGTTCACGACCGAGAAGCCGATGCTCCACATGCCCGTGCCCATCAGGTTCATTCCGAGTAGGCCCGGCACCAGGAAGTCGACGTACCGCGAGCCCTGCTCGGTCACGTGCGTCTCTTTCGCGGTCATCACGTTCCTGCGTCCGGCCGCGATCTGCAGCGCGTTATCGACTTCAACCCGCGCCGTTCGCGCATCGGGTCGGGTCGGATCGAGGCGGTAAACCGGCGTGTCGCCGCCTTCGATCAGCAGAGAGATCTTGCCGCGGCGCAGCTCTTCGCGGCCTTCCTCGATCGAGTAAACGCGCGCCTGCAGGACGGGCGACGTCTTCAAAGCGGCGAGCCGCGCCTTCGCCTGAAGGCTGTCCACGACGATGCCGACGGGGATCTTCTCCGGACCGCTCTCCCGAAAGGCGTAGCCGAGGGCCATCGTGAGCAGGAGAGGGAAGACGAAGACCCAGAACATCGCCTCCGGCTCGCGGATGAACTCTTTGAAGCGGACCTGGGTGAGCTCGATGAGCGGATGTCGCGTCTCACGCATCGCGCAGCTCCCTTCCCGTCAGCGCGACGAAGAGATCCTCGAGCGTGGCCGCGTGCGTGGTCAGCGTGATCAGCTTCGCGCCGCGCGCCTCGATCATGCTCAGGAGCTGCGGCACGGACGCGGCGAGCGAATCGACACGCAACTGCCAGCCGCCGCCGCGCGCGGTCGCGCCGTGAAAGCCGTCGATATTCTGAAAGACGCTCTCGTCGAGCGCCGGCTCGCTGACGAACTCGATGACATGCGGCGCCTCGAGCTTGGCGATGAGCTCTTTCGGCGTGCCGAGGGCGATGAGATGGCCGTGATCGACGATGCCCACGCGGTCGCAGAGGCGCTCCGCTTCTTCCATGTAGTGCGTGGTCAGCAGGACCGTCCCGCCGCCGGCGCGGAAGCGCGCCACGATGTCCCACAACTGCAGGCGGCTCTGCGGATCGAGGCCCGTCGTGGGCTCGTCGAGAAACAGGATGTCCGGTTCACCGACGAGCGCGCAGGCAACAGCCAGCCGCTGCTTCTGCCCGCCGGAGAGCTTTCCGACGCGCGCGTTCTTCTTCTCGTCGAGCGAGAGATCGCGCAGCAGCTCGTCGGGATTGCGGCCTTCGCGATAGAACGAGCGGAACAAGCGCAGGGTCTCGTAAACGGTCAGCTTGTCGGCGAGCTGCGTTTCCTGCAGCGACACGCCGATGCGCTCGCGCAGCTCGCGCTCGTCGTCATCCCAGTTCAGGCCGAGGATGCGCACCTCGCCGGAATCGGGATTGTTGAGGCCTTCCAGGATCTCGATCGTGGTCGTTTTGCCGGCGCCGTTCGGGCCGAGGAGGCCGAAGCATTCGCCGCGATCGACGAGCAGGTCGATGCCGTCGACCGCCTTCACGTCGTCGTAGTGCTTCTTGAGGTTGCGGCAGGTGACCGCGGTGCCGTTGCTGCTCACGAGGCCGGAGAAGATAGCATCCTGTGCCGTCGTGTGGTGCAGGCCTCCGGCCTGCCTTCAATCACCGCAGAAAGGCAGGCCGGAGGCCCGCACTACACCGGGGAAGCAGTAGCATCCCGCGATGCTTGCTTCACACGACCTGCGCATCGCCGTCCGCGCCACCGCCGTCAATCGCGCCGATCTCCTCCAGGCCGCCGGCCACTACCCGCCCCCTCCCGGCGCCTCCGAGATCCTCGGCCTCGAATGCGCGGGCGTCGTCGCCGAGGTCGGATCGGAGGTGCGCGGCTGGAAGAACGGCGACCGCGCGATGGCGTTGCTGGCCGGCGGCGGATACGCGGAAGAAGTGATCGTGCATCACGGCTCGGCGATGCATGTGCCCGACTTGCTGACTGACGACGAAGCGGCCGCGATCCCCGAGGTTTTCCTGACCGCGTTCCTGAACGTCTTTCTGCTCGCCGCGGTGCGCGAAGGTGAGACCGCGCTGATTCATGGCGGCGGCAGCGGCGTGGGGACGGCCGCAACGACTTTGTGCAAGCTGGTCGGTGTGCGGGTGATCGTCACCGCCGGCTCGGATGAAAAGTGCGCGCGCTGCATCGAGCACGGCGCCGACCTGGCCATCAATTACAAGACCGAGGATTTCGTGGAGAAGGCTCGCGGCGTGAATGTGATCCTCGACCACATCGGCGCGCGCTATTTGCCGCGGGACCTCGAGGCGCTGGCCATGGACGGCCGGATCGTAATCATCGGCTCGATGGGCGGCCAGCGCGAGGCCTCCATCGACGTGGTGAAGCTCCTCGGCAAACGCGCGCAGGTCACCGGCTCGACTCTGCGTTCGCGATCCGTCGAGGAGAAGGCCTCGATCGTGTCCGCGTTCCTGGCGCGGTTCGGCGCGGATCTGGAGGCCGGCCGCATCCGGCCGGTCATTCATTCGGTGATGCCGCTCGAGCAGTGGAAGGAAGCGCACCGGCTCATGGAGTCGAGCGAGCACTTCGGCAAGATCGTGCTCACAAGAAGTACAGGCCGGCCCACACCTTGAGATCGATCATCGCCGACTGTTTCCCGAGCCAGCTTTTCAGCTCTCCGCGCGGAATCGCGTGCACGGTGATGTCCTCGCCGCCCACTCCCCCGCCCTCTCCTTTCTTCGTCACGCCGAGCGCGCGGTAGAGCGTGACCAGCTCCGAAGTGATGCCGGGGGAGGAAGGGCCTTTCACGAGGCGCTCGACGGTCTCGCAGACATAGCCCGTCTCTTCTTCGAGCTCCTTCTTCGCGGTGTCGTCCGCGCTGATGGAAGGATCATCGTCACCAACCAGCCCCGCCGGCCAGTCGATGACGCGCTCGTTCACGGGACGGCGGAATTGCTCGGTGAGGATGACCAGGCCATCGTCCGTCTCGGCGATGATCGCGACCGCTTCCTTCCCCTTTTTTCGTTCGACGAATTGCCAGCGATCGCGCTCGATGACGAGGATGTGGTCGCCGGTGAAGACTGTCTTCATTGCCGCCTCCCGACCGGTTGCTGAGTTGCTGGGTTGCTGAGTTGCTGGGTCCCCCACCCAGCAACCTAGCAACTCGGCGACCAAGCAACCGTTTCAAAACAACATCCCTTGCAAACTCCGGCGCCGGAAGTGTTCCGTCGACAACTCCCGATCCTCTTCATTGAACCCGGACCTGCGGCAGGCCACGTCGAAGAGGGCGGCGATCTGTTCGGCGAAAATCCCTTCCCCTTTGCCCCGCACGCCCCATTTCGCGTCGTAGAGCTTGCCGCCGCGGAGGTCGCGGACGCGGTTCAGGACCTTGTCCTTGCGGTCGGGAAAGTGCTCTTCCAGCCAGCGCTCGAACAGCGGCGCGACGGCCCAGGGCAGGCGCAGCACGACGAAGCCCGCCCATTTCGCGCCGGCTTTGCGCGCGGCTTCGAGGATCTTCGGCATCTCGTGATCGGTAATGCCCGGCACGACCGGTGCGACCATCACGCCCACCGGCACGCCGGCATCGCTCAGCTTCGCCAGAGCCTCGAGCCGCATCTCCGGGGTCGACGTCCGCGGCTCCATCGTTCGCGCGAGATTCGCGTCGAGCGTGGTGATCGACACAAACACCCGCGTGGCGTTGAAGCGCGCCAGTTCGGCGAAGAGATCGGCGTCGCGCGTCACCAGGTGATTCTTCGTGATCACGCCCACTGGATTGCGGAACTCCG
This sequence comes from uncultured Acidobacteriota bacterium, assembly GCA_963822445.1. Classification (GTDB taxonomy): domain Bacteria; phylum Acidobacteriota; class Thermoanaerobaculia; order Gp7-AA8; family Gp7-AA8; genus QHVT01. Next base: position 791,348 of record CAWGHO010000002.1, read on the forward strand.
CCAGCACCTCGATGCAGCCGCGGGTGATGCCCAGTTTGCGCTCGATCGGCTGGTAGGGATCGGTCACGCCACTGATGGCGATGGTCTTCGGCTCCCACGACTTCTTGCTCAGCTCCTCGCGCAGCAGCTCCGCCGCGTCTTCCTTCACCAGGATCTTCGACTCGAAGTCGAGGCCGGCGGAGAAGCCCAGGTACTCATGCGTGGGACGCGCAAAACAGTAGATGCAGCCATGCTCGCAGCCGCGGTAGGGATTGATGCTGGCCTCGAAGCCGACGTCCGGGCTGTCGTTCGTGGCGATGATGGTGCGGGTCGGATCGCGCATGTAGATCGTGCGCGGACCGGAATCACGCTCTTCGATGTGCGCGTCTTCGTCGACGACGTATTCGAGTTTTTCGAACCGGTTGTTGGGGTTCCAGGACGCCCCGCGTCCTTTGATGGGATTGGGATCGTTCAAAGTTCCCGCAATTTTCGCAGACCGGGCGAGCGCCAGGCCGTGAGTGCTACGACCAGTAGAGTCATGAACCCGCCGAAAAGGACCGAAGGCACTACGCCGAGTAGACGCGCTGCCATCCCCGACTCGAACGCGCCGATCTCGTTCGACGAGCCGATGAAGATCTGATTGACCGCCGAGACGCGGCCGAGGAGGTGCTGGGGTGTGCGGGTCTGGAGGAGCGTCGAGCGGATGACCACGCTCACGTTGTCGAAGATGCCGCTGGCGAAGAGGACGGCGAAGGAGACCCAGAAGTGCCGCGACAGGGCGAAGGCGATCATGCACACCCCGAACGCCGCCACCGACGCGAACAACGCGAATCCCGCACGGCGCATGGGCGGGCGGTGGGCGATGACGAAGCCGGTCAGGATCGCGCCGGCCGCGGGTGCAGCGCGTAGAACGCCCAGGCCTTCCGGTCCGGCGTCGAGCAACTTCGCGAACACGGGCAACAACGCGACCGCACCGCCGAAGAGCACCGCGAACAGATCGAGAGTCATCGCCGCGAGCAGCACCGGCTCGCGCCAGACGAAGCGAAGTCCGGCCTTCAGGCTCTCACCGAACGGCTCGCCCTCTTCGACCACCGGCCGCGAACGCTCGGCCACGGACGTGATCACAACCAGGGACACGATCATCACCGCGATGACACCGCCGTAAGCGGCGGTCGGTCCCGCGAATCCGTATGCCATGCCGCCGAGAGCCGGTCCGGCCACGGCCGCGAAATGCCAGCTCGACGTCCGCCAGGCCACCGCGTTCGGATAGAGCTCGCGAGGCACGACCTGCGCGGACAGCGCCACGATCGACGGACGCATGAAACTCCGCGCGGTCGCGCTCAGCGCGATGATCAGATACACCGGCCAGACCCGTCCCGCGTGAATCGCATTCGGCGTGACGGTCAGCAACAGCAGCGCGATCGCCGAGAGCACCATCGCGAACGTGCCGGCGATCCCCATCGTCCGCCGCTCCGCGCGATCGGCCACATGCCCCGCATACAAGGCAATGGCAATGTACGGCAGCGCCTCGGCCAACCCGATGAGCCCCAGCGTCAGCGGATCGCCCGTGAGCGCGAACACCTGCCACCCCACGACCACGATCTGCGCCTCACGCGCGAGGGTGAGCGTGCCGTGGGAGAGAAGGAGCTTGCGGAAGTCGGGGATGGCCAGTGCGGCGTAGGGAGATGACATGGTTGCTGAGTTGCTGGGTTGCTAGGTTGCTGGGCGCTCCGCAGGACGCGCGATCATGCCCCTTGGCGAAGCACTCAGCAACCTAGCAACCCAGCAACCCAGCAACCGCGCGGCGCGCCGCGCGCTACACTGCGCCGCAATGCAGCGCGAAGAGAAGTCCGAGCGCAGCCGCCGCGCGGTTCTCGATGCGGCACTTCACCTCTTCTCCCACCAGGGATACCGCGCCACGACCATGCGCGACATCGCCGATCGCGCGAAGGTCTCCACCGGCAACGTCTACCATCACTTTCCGGACAAGGAAGCGATCTTCCGGGCGCTGCTCGACGAGTACATGGAGATCGTGGAATCGCGGCGCTTCCCGTTCACCCGCGCCTTCTACGAAACCGATCGCTTCCCCGAGAACATCGAGGCCCTCGGATACGCCGCCCGCGCCAGCGTCAAACAGTTCCGCGACTACCTCGCGCTGTTCTACGTCGACGTCATCGAGTTCGGCGGCACGCACATTCAGAAGTTCTACGAGTCGATGAGCGACCGCTTCACCCGCTTCTTCGAAGAACAGGGCTCGATCGACGACGTCCGGACCCGGCTGCGGCCCTCCGTCTCTCCCACTGACGCAATGCTCCTCACCTCGCGGCTCTTCTTCAACTACTTCTCCCTCGAGATCCTCTTCGGCGTGCACGAGCCGTTCGGAAAGAGCTCGGACGAAGTGGTGAAGGAGATCGCCGACATCATTCGGAACGGAATCTGCGCACGATGAAGAAACTGCTGCTGGTTGTTCTGCTCGCGACTGCTGCATTCGCACAAAACGACGAGACCTATACCGCGGACATCCGGAAATTCACGACCGATCCGCGGTTCATGACCGAGCTCGTCGACCACCTCCCCGCGTCCGCGACCGTGCCGACGCCGCTGAAGTTCAACGGCTACATCTCCGGCGCGGAAGGGAAGCTGACTTACGCCGAGGATGTGCACCGGTACATGCGGGCGCTCGCGGCCGCGTCGCCACGGGTGAAGGTTTTCTCGATCGGGCAGAGCGAGGAAGGGCGGGAGATGATCGCCGTGGCGATCGCGAACGAAGAGACCATCGCCGGTCTCGATCGCTACCGCGAGATCACGCGCAAGCTCTCCGATCCCCGCAGGATCTCTGACGACGAGGCGAAGCAACTGATCGCCACCGGCAAGCCGATCTATCACGCCACCGGCGCGCTGCACTCGCCGGAAACGGGCAGCCCGGAGATGCTGATGGAGCTGGCGTACCGGCTGGCCGTCGAAGAGACGGAGTTCATCAGGGCCATCCGCGACAACATCATCGTGCTGCTCACGCCGGTGCTCGAAGTCGATGGCCGCAATCGCCAGGTCGATCTCTGGCGTTACCGCGAAGCGAATCCAGGCCTGCCCACGCCGCCGCTCGCGTACTGGGGCAAGTACGTCGCCCACGACAACAACCGCGACCAGATCAACCTCACCCTCGCGCTCAGCAAGAACATGATGAACGCGTACAACGAGTGGCACCCGCAGGTCATGCACGACCTGCACGAGTCCGTGCCGTTCCTGTACGTCTCCACCGGCACCGGCCCGTTCAATCCCGCGCTCGATCCGCTGATGATCGACGAGTGGCATCGCATGGGATTCAACGAAGTCGACGAGATGACGCGCCGCGGCCTGCCCGGCGTCTGGCTGCACGGCTTCTGGGACGGCTGGGCGCCGAACTATCTGTTCTGGCTCGGCGCGGGACGCAACACCATCGCCCGCTTTTACGAGACCTTCGGCAATCGCTGGCCCACGACCGAGAAGCGCGTGGTGCGCAGCGCGAGCGAGCGGGCCTGGTTCCGCACGAATCCAGCACTTCCTGAAGTGAAGTGGTCGATCCGCAATAACGTCAACTATCAGCAGTCCGCGTTGCTCTTCGCGCTGAACGACATGGCCCGCAATCGCGAGCGCTTTCTCGATCGCTACTACGCGATGGGCAAGCGCGCCATCGCCAAGGCCGCGAACGAGGGACCGGCGGCGTGGGTCTTCAACGCCGATCAGAAGCGGCAGGGACAATTGCATGAGCTGGTGACGCTGCTCCGCCGCCAGGGCATCGAGGTGCATACCGCGAACGAAGCGTTCTCCATGACCGCGAACTGGCCGCCCCAGAAAAAAGATGACAAGCCGGAACCGGTGAAGTTCGCCAAAGGCTCGTTCATCGTCCGCATGGATCAGCCCTATTCGCGCCTGGCCGACACGCTGCTCGACGTGCAGTACGTCCGCGGCGACGAGCGGGTCTACGACGACACCGGCTGGACGCTGCCGTACCTGAAGAACGTGACCGCGCACCGCGTCGTGAATCCGGACGTGCTCAAAGTGAAGATGAGCGAATGGTCGGGCGGACCGGCGCCGGCAATCACCGCCAATCACGCCGAGACCGAACTGGTGCGCCGCCGCTTCGCCGATCCGAACGTGAAGCTGCTCGTCGCCACCGAAGAATTCACGGTCAACAAGAAGAAGACCGCCGCCGGCACGGTACTGACTGACGCTCCGGCGGCGGCAAAGACGCGCGAGCTGCGCACACCGCGCATCGCCCTGATGCACACCTGGTTCTCCACGCAGGACGAAGGCTGGTGGCGTCTCGCGCTGGAGTCGATGGGCGTTCCCTACGACTACATCTCGACGCAGGACGCGTCGCAAATCGCCGATCTGAAGTCGCGCTACGACGTGATTCTCTTTCCGCCGGTTGGCCGCACGTCGTCACAGGACCTCGTCAACGGTTACGCGCCCGGCCCGCCCCTTCCCTGGAAAAAGACCGCCCTCACCCCGAACCTCGGCGTCGACGAAACCGACGACATGCGCCCCGGCCTCGGCCTCACCGGCGTCGCCAATCTGACGAAGTTCGTCGAGGACGGCGGCCTGCTCGTGACCTCGCGCGACACCGCGGTGTGGGCTGTCGAGTACGGACTGGCGCGTTGGGTGCGAGTCGTGGACACGAGCAAACTGAAAGCGCCGGGGACGATCGTGCAGGGCGCGGTCACGGACAAGAAGAGCGTCGTGGCCGAAGGGTATGACGACACGATTCCGCTGTACTTCAGCGGTTCGCCGGTGTTCCGCGTCGGCTTCCGCGATACGCCCGAGCCGCCGGAATCGCGGCCGAGCGGACGGGGAACCCGCACCGATCCCGACGTTCCGCAGGGGCGCGTCTTCGTGCCCACTCCCGAGCGGCCGAAGCCGGGCCCGGGCGAGGCCGGATTCCAGTTGCCCGAGGATGCGCCGTGGAGCGTCGAGCACGCGTTCCCGCGCGCCGAGGACCGTCCGAAGGTGATCGTGTCGTTCGCCGAGAAGGCCGATCAGCTCCTGCTCTCGGGCATGCTCGAAGGCGGCGATGAACTGGCCGGGAAACCGGCGGTGATCGTCTCGCCGCGCGGCAAAGGCAACGTGATGCTCTTTGCGGTGAATCCGATGTGGCGCATGAATACCTCGGGGATGTACGCGCTGGTGATGAATGCGGTGATGAATTGGGATCAGTTGCGATGACCTGGTCACCCGAGCAATACCAACGCTTCCAAACCGAGCGAAAACAACCCTACCTCGACCTCCTCTCCCTCATCGAGCGCCGCCCGCGCATGCGCGTCGTCGACCTCGGCTGCGGGACCGGTGAGCTGACCCGCGAGCTGCACGAAACACTCGGGGCCGAGGAAACGGTCGGCATCGACGACTCCGACACCATGCTCCTCAAGAGCGGGCATTTTGAGGACGAGATGCTGCGGTTCGAGCGGGGGAACATCGAGGCTTTCGTCACCGACAAACCGTACGACCTCGTTTTTTCCAACGCGGCCATGCACTGGATTCCCGAGCACGAGCAGCTTCTGCGGCGCCTGACGAACTTTCTGGCCATGGACGGGCAGATCGCCATCCAGTTCCCGGTGAACGATTCCCATCCCTCGCACGCGATTGCGTCCGAGGTGGCGCAGGAGTTCGGAATCGCGCCGCGGCCTGCGTACGTGCTCGAGCCCGAGCGCTACGCGGAGATCCTCAACGGGCTCGGATACAAACGGCAGCACGTGCGCATGCAGGTTTACGGTCACGTTCTGCCATCGACGGACGACGTGGTGGAGTGGGTTCGCGGCGCGCTGTTGACCTGGTACCAGTCGCTCCTCTCACCGGAGAAGTTCGAGGAGTTTCTCAACGCGTACCGCGAGCGACTGCTCGGCAAGCTCGGCGACGAACGGCCGTTCTTCTACACGTACAAACGGATCCTGCTCTGGGGCTCGTTCTAGGACGTACGGCGGGCGTCTCGCCCGCAAGCCGCCGGACGTCTCGGCCGGCGGTATAGCGCGGCGCGTGACGCGCCGCGCGTGGGCGGGCGGGACGCCCGCCGTACCTAGTCCTCGGCCATGATCGTGTGCAGGGCCAGCATCACGGTCATCGAGGCCAGCACGAAGATCATCGCGAAGAACGACATCGACAGTGACGGCGCGTTCGAGCTCGCGGTGACCACGGCCGCCGGCGTCAGGCTGCCGATCCACGCCTGAACCGCGTCCCACTTCCAGGTCATCACCGCCGCCCATCCGCCCGCGACCACGAGGTACGCCAGCATCTGCACGACGGTCAGCGGTCGCGCAACGCGCTGCGAATCGATCGTTCCCTGAAGGAGTTTCGCCTTGAGCCAGACGATCGACGGATCAGGCAGGACGCGGTGCTGATCGCGAATCCCGGCGAAGGTGCTCATCCAGGGCGCGACCGCCGCGGTGGCGACACAGTCGTCGCACTCCGCGAGATGGCGGCGCAGATTGTCAGGCCAGCGATCTTCGGTCGCGGCGCGAAGGACGTCTGCTTCCCAGCGACAGGCGTTCATGGCGCGAGACCCTTCTTCTTGAGCAGTTCGCCGAGTCTTTTCCTGGCGCGGAACAGCAGGACTTTCACGCTCTTCGTTTTGACGCCGAGGGCGTCGCCGATGTCTTCGTGATCGGCTTCTTCGACGTGCGCGAGCCAGAGCAGCGCGCGCTCGCGAGGCTTGAGCTCAGCGAAGATCTTCATCATGTCGTGCCGCAGAACCTCTCGCCCCTCGGCCTGAGCTGGCGGAGGCTCGACCTCGCGCGTCCGCTCCCGCTTCATCTCCCGGAAATGATCGAGCGCGAGATTCGTCGCCGCGCGGAAGATCCAGCGGCGCATGTGCTCCTCCGAGGCGAGAGTGGGATTCGCGCGGAGGAAACGGAAGAAGGCCTTCTGCAGCAGATCGTCGGCTGCCGCCGGATCGCCGGTCAGCCGGTAGAGGTACGACCAGAGACTCCCCGCGTTGGCGCGATAGAAGCTCTCGAATCGCGCCTCCTCCATCGGCTTAGGGCTTCCCGTTCGGGGGCGCGCACCGGTGAGGGGCGCCGGCAGAGTCAGACCGGTCGCAAACATGGATCACACGGTGGTTTCAGGGTTCCGAACGGCGGGCGGAAGCCCCTCTTCTCCGAGCTTCGCGGCAAAACGATAGGTTACGACTGTCGCGAGCAGATATCCGAGGCCCAGCGAGAAAACGATCGACGCCGGGATGAGCCAACCGCTGTCGTCCTGGAACACGTTGATGAAGACGAATCCGATGCCGAGGGCCGTCAGGATGATGCCCCGGGTGAATCCGCTCATGATCCGTTCGCGTGCGAATAGCGTCGGCGCCGAATTCACGCCGGTGACGAATTGCTGGCCGGCCGGCGAGTGCAGGAACTGCACGAGCTCGGGCGCGGAGCCGAAGCGCTCGATCAGCTTCGACTGCATCTGCACCTGCGCCTCCACGCGCCGCTGGCGGGATTTGGTGACGATCGCGACGACCAGGACCACCATGGTCGACGAGGCCACAATGCCGAAAAGCGGTATCAACTCCATCATCAGGTCTCCTCCGGTTCGATTACGGAGCTAGTACGTCGGGAAGGCTGTTTCGGTTAACAACCTGTCGGTTTTCACTGAAATTGGTTAGAATTCCGTTCACCCCTTCAGCACAGGCAGTGAAAACACATGGTTATTGAAGAGCTCCGCAAGGCGGACCGCTTCGTCGTCGTAGACCCGATCAACTCGACTTTCGGGCCGGCCGAAGCCGTACTTTGCGACATCAGCATCGCCGGCGCGCAGATCACGCACGCCCAGCCGATCCGGATCGGAACCCTGGCCCGGCTCTCGTTCCGGCGCGGTGACATCGTCGTCGCCACGCAGGCCCGGGTGATCTGGAGTCACGTCGATCCCGGGGCAGGCGGAAAGCTGATGTATCGCAGCGGCCTGCGCATCGAGGCGGCCGACCCGCAATACGCGATGGCCATCAACTCACTGCTGCGTGCCGGCGCCATCCGCCAGGACCTCGAGTCGCTCGACAAGAAGCGCGAGCGCGAGATCCAGCGCGAGGAGAAGAAAAAGTCGGGGCCGAAGTCGATCCCGACCGCCGGCCAGCCGCTGTAGCACGCCTTTACGGTTCTGATCCGATCGACAGCGTGATGGTGCCGTAGGACTGCGGCCGTCCGTTCGGCTTGAACTCCGCGCTCCTGACGGTGTGCGCGTACTGGACGCGAAACCAGCGGATTCTCACGCTGCCTCCGAACCGGTGATCGAGCACGAGCGGCCTGCTCTCGATCCGGTGAAGCTCGTCGACCTTGTCGATGAAGATGTTCCGTCCGACCACGCGAAGATCGGCGCCCGCGAAAACGTACGCGTCCCATCGCGGAGCTTTGTCCGGAAGAACGGGTGCGAGGCTGGCGATGGAGGGAATCGGCTGTAGGAACGTGCGGGGCAGGTTGTAGCCGAGACGCACGGTCGTGCCGACACTGGCGTTCGCGAACACGTTCCCAACCATCCCGCCGATCGAGGGAGTGACGTCGAAGTAGGAAAGCCCGTCAGCATTGCGCCGTTCCGCCGCGTGGAAGCGCCGCTGGGCGACGACCAGCCAGGCGAAGCTCTCGGAGATCTGGTGGTCCCAGCCTTCTGGATCAGGCGCGTTCGGGACGATCTCCTGATGAACGAACGTCTGGGCCTCTTCGGCGTGCGACTCCGGTCCGATCACACCGCCGTAGATCTCGACGTGGTCCGAGGTTTCCGGGCGGGTCGCATCGACCATCATCACCGCCGACAACCATCCTCCGTACGGACGGTCGCCGATCTGTCTCGTTCGCGCGCGGAGATTCTCGGGCGTGTACATCGTCTGAACGAGGCCGAGGGTTACGGCACCGCCGCAAAGTTCTTCGTCTGACGCGCGGCAGAGCCACCCCAGCGGCTTGTTGAAGCGCGATGTCGGTGAGGGGATCCACCTCCAGGTGAGCCGCGTTCCGTTCGTGTAGCCGAGGTCCGATCGATCGTTGAGGGCGAAGACGTCGTTCTCTTCCTGAACCGTGAACGTGCCGCCCGACGCGGTCAGCGCAACCGCGAGGCTCAGGCTCAAAGCGATGAAGACTGGTCGCATGGTCACCTCTTTCATAGGAGGGACGGACCGCGGAAGAATCCCCACCTTCGCACGAGGGCGTAGCATCGCCCGGTGAAGCTCGCTGCAGTTCTCCTCTTCGCCGTCAGTCTCCAGGCGCACGAAGGCTGGGGCGTCATCGTCGACCCGCGGTTCGGAGTCGTGGTCAGCGACGTTCCCGGGAACACGATCTGGAGGATCAGGGACGGCCGGCTGGAGGCGCTCGTTCGCGGCGTGCACTCGCACGACGTGGTTCTCGGCAAAGACGGGGCGCTGTATGGAACCGATCCAAAGACGAGCGGCGGGACGTTCAGCGTCTGGCGTCTCGATGCTGCCGGCAAGTTCTCTTACGTGATCCCGCCGGCGGCTGATTCGGTGCTCGGGCTGCAATCGTTTCTGATCACCGATGACGGCGCGATCTATTCGGGCGGCCGGTACGATCCTCAGAAACCGGCCATCGCTCTGCTGCGGCGCGAGCGCACGGGCGAGATCTCTCGAGTCGCCGATGGGTTCCGCGGAATCGACGACATCAGCGTGATGCCGGACGGCAACGTTCTGCTCGTCGACGGCGCGTACCTGCGTACCGTCACTCCCGACGGCCGGATCGCAACGGTCGCCGGTCCACTGACCCAGCGCCGCTGGGATGAAGACCTGCTGGGCATCAGCTCGATCCGCGACTCGGCCGTTCACGTCGCCGATCACGCCGGCCGGCGCATTCTTCGCGTCGACCTGCGGACCGGGCAGGCCACCGAGGTGTATCGCTCCGATTTCTTCTGGGCTCCGGCGGGCGTGGAGGTCGTCGACGGAACGCTCTACGTGCTCGAGCACCTCCGCCCACCCCTGGCCCTCCTCGGCGACCTGAAAATCGGCCCGTATCTGCGCGTGCGCCGCATCGGCTCGGGAAAATCCGAGACGCTGGCGGTGGTCTGGGGCCGGATGACGTGGATCGTCGTTGTGGCCGCGGCTGCGGTGTCGACGACCGTCGCGTTGTGGCGCCGCACGAAGCGCCGTTAACCGATGAAGTTCGGCTCGGGATGGATCTCGATGCCGTACGCGTCGCGTACTTTCGTCTGAATCATCTCGACGAGCTCGCGCACCTCGCGCGCTGTCCCGCCGCCGCGGTTGATCACTGCCAGGCTGTGCTTCGAGGACAACCCGACGTTGCCGTGCACGAAACCTTTGTGAAAGCCGGCGTGCTCGATCAGCCAGGCGGCCGACAACTTCACGTCCTCACCCGACGGAAAATGCGGTGCTTCCGGCGCAATCCGCGCGAACTCTTCGTAGTGCGCCGCGGTGATGATCGGATTCATGAAGAACGACCCGTCGCTGCGCGTATCCGGATCGCCGGGATCGAGCACCATCCCCTTGCGCTTGCGGATGGCGATCACCGCGCCGCGCACTCCGGACAGATCGTCGAGGGCGATCCCCCGCTCGTCGATGTACCTCTGCAGCTCGGGATACTTCACCGTCGCGCTGCCATCGCGCCGCAAGCGAAAGGTCACCGACAGCACGACGTAGCGATCGCGCTCGTAGTTCTTGAAGAGGCTCGAGCGATAGCCGAAGCGGCAGTCCCAGTTCGTGAACCAGGTGACCAGCCCCGTCGTGCGATCGAGCGCTTCCACCCGCACGATGGTCTCGCTGACGTCCTGCCCGTACGCGCCGACGTTCTGAATCGGCGTCGCGCCGGTCGAGCCGGGGATGCCGGAAAGACACTCGATGCCCGCGTAACCCCGCTCCACCGCGAACGCGACGAAGGAGTCCCACGGCTCGCCCGCGCACACCTTCACCATCGCGTACTCGTCTTCGCTCTCGACGGTGATCCCGCGCGTATCGATGTGAATGACCAGGCCGTCGAAGCCCTCGTCCGCGATCAGGAGATTGCTGCCGCCGCCGAGGATGAAGATGGCCTGATTGTGGTCGCGCGCCCAGTCGAGCCCCTCGCGAACGTCATCGACACTTTCCGCGCGCAAAAAAAATCGCGCCGGACCACCGATACCAATCGTGGTCAACGGCGCGAGGGGAACGTTTTCTTCGATCTGCACTACACCCCGGGCATCGCTTTCTTCAAAGGCTTGAGAAGGATGAAGAGCACGACGGCCATGATGAAGGCCATGATCGCCAGGGTCAGGAAGAAGCGGGTGTGACCCCACAGGTCCCAGTAGCCGCCGATCGACGTGAGCTTGTTGCCGATGGCGGTCGCCAGGAACCAGCCGCCCATCATCAGGCCGCGCATGCGGATCGGCGCGACCTTCGACACGAGCGACAGACCCATGGGGCTGAGCATCAACTCGCCGAGGGAGATCACGGCGTAGGTCAGGATCAGCCACCAGAGCGATGCCTTCGTCGTGGGCGCCGTTGAAATCGCCGTGGCCGAGTGATTCTCGAGACGGACGTAATCGCCCGGCACCACAGCCGAGCCGCCGTTCACGGTCACAGGCCACGCTTCCTTCGGCACGGTCTGACCACCTTCCTGGATGTTGACCTGCGTCGGAGGCATGGTGATGCCGAGGTACTCGCGTGCTTCTTTGGCGATCTGCACGTAGGTCTGACCGCCCTCGTTGCTGATGACGCGGAAGGCCGGCGAGGTGAAGCCGTTCGCCTGCGCGCCGAAGTAGAGGACCAGCATGGAAAGGCCGGTAAGGGTCATGCCGATGGTCATCTTCATCGGCGTGGACGGTTCCTTGTCGCGCTTGTCCAGCCAGGTCCAGAACGCGGCCAGCGGCAGCGAGAGGATGATGATGTACAGCGGATTGATGGCGTTGGAGAGGATGCCGCCCGCCTCGAGGAAGGTCCAGCGGGTGTGATCGTCGGCCCAGAAGGTGAGGGTCAGCGAGTTCTGGTGGAAGATCATCCAGAAGACGATGACGATCAGGAAGATGACGATAAGGGCCATGATCCGCTTCCACTCCGGGACGGCGTTCATGTTCTGCGCGTCTTCATTGAGCACCGGCGGGATGTCCTCGGACGTCGCCACGGCATCCTGATTCGCTCGGGAGCCGTCGGCTTTCGAGAAATCGCTCTGGCCTTTGATGCGATCCGCGTAGCGCACGTGCCGTTGATTCACGGCGAAAACGATCAGGGAGATGGTCATGCCGATCGCGCCCATGAAGAAGGCCGGATGGAATCCCCACCGCGGCTGCACGAAACCGGCGACGATCGGCGCCAGCGTCGCACCGATGTTGATGCCCATGTAGAAGATCAGGTAGGCCTTGTCTTTGAGATGGCTTCCCTCGGAGTAGAGGTTGCCGACCATCGACGAGACGTTCGGTTTGAAGAAGCCGTTACCGATGACCAGACAGGCCAGCGCGAGATACAGGATGTTGATCCTGTTCGGCACGGCGAGCAGGGCGTGGCCGGCGATGAAGAAGCAGGCCCCGACCAGGATCGACTTCCGGAAGCCGAGCCAGCGGTCGGCGATGAACCCGCCGAAAAGCGGCGAGGCATAGACCGCGGCCAGGTACCACGCCGAGATTCCCGTGGCTTCGGCATTCGTAAATCCGAATCCCTGGACCGCATCGCGCAGGTAAAGCGCGAGCATCGCGTTGACGGTGTAGAAGCTGTAGCGCTCCCACATCTCACTCGCGAAAAGTACGTACAACCCTTTTGGATGCTTATCCGTCGCCGCAGTGGCCATTCAGGGTTCCTTTCGAAATACGGGAGGTTCAGCGGCGCACGATACAAGATCCCTACCAGACGGGACCAGAGTTTGTTACGGGGTTGCGGGGGTTCGAGGTTACGAGGTTGCGTTCATTCGTGATGACAGGTTGCTCGCTCGCGATGACAACCTCGTAACCCCGAAACCCCGTAACCCCGCAACTAGAACGCTCGAAACGCCGCCTCCACCTTCTCCGTGGCCACGAACATCCTGCTCGCGCCGGAGTTGCAGTAGGCCCAGTCGTGGCTCACTCCGGTGACCATCAGCGATTCGTCGGGGCAGAGCTCACCCAGGGCGGCGCCGAGGGTGTGGACGTCGGTGCGGTCGTTCGTCTGGATGATGAACGTCGATTCGAACGGCAGCTCGACGAGCGTGCCGAGGCGGTCGAGGGCGTCGTGGAGCTCGGAGTAATCGGCGCCGGGCGTGAGGCTGTGGCGCACGAGCAGAAAATCGCGATTGGTCGTGAACTGCGTGCAGGCCACGAGCAGCCGCGCGTCATGATGAATGTGCGTCCGGATGTAGCGGACCAGCGGCGCCGCGTGCCGCCCCTCGGGCAGGAACACCTGCCAGCTCATGTCGAAGTTGGGTTCCGCGCCGAGCCGCCGCATCGCCTGCGACACCGCGAGCGTGAGCTCGCCCTCATAGCAGATCTGGAACAGTCTGACTTCCCCCATCGCACCCTCCCAAGTCCTCGCGTTCCGTGTTGTGGTGGGACGACGTGAGTTTAAGTTGAAAATTGAAAATTGAGAATTGAAAACGAGACTTATTCGGCACCGCTCGTGGCGGCTCGTGCCTCAGGCGGCTGACGACACCCGATGAGGGGTCGTCTTCAAAATCGAGGCGAGGTTCAACTCGTCGCCGCGCAGGCAGGCGGTGACGAGGCTCGCCAGCTCGCTGGTCACGATCGGTTTGTACAGCACCGCCGCGACGACCTCCTGGTCGGCGTTGCTGATCAGCTGGTCCGAGAACCCGGTGACGATGAACAGGCGATGCGGCCGCACTTCGTAGCGATGCCGCAGAAAATCGAGCACTTCCCAGCCCGACAACCGCGGCATGTTCAGGTCCATCAGCGCGACGTCGTACTTCCGCGTCTTGAATGCCTCGACCGCATCGCGGCCGCTGGAAACGACGTCGACCTCGACGCCGACCCGCGCCGCGACATGCGTGTAGAGATCGCGAATCGGCGCGTCGTCGTCCGCGACCAGGATCCGCCGCCCCGGCCACATCTGCCGCGCGCCGACGGTCGACAACGCATCGCGGAAGGCGCCCAGCGATGGATACCGCTGCGCCGGATCTTTGGAGAGCGCCCGCTTGATGACCGCCGCCAGATCGCCGGGAACATCGGACCGGAACTGGTGGACGTCGAGCGCGACGTCGGTGCAGGCGGTGAGCATGATCTCGGCCGCGGACGCACCGGTGAAGGGCGGGCGGCCGGCGAGGGCGTGGAAGAGAATCCCCGCGAGCGAGAACACATCGGTCGCCGCGTTGGCCGGCTTGCCGAGCACGCGCTCGGGAGCCGCGTACTGCAGCCACCGCATCCGGTCGCCGGTTCCCGGCGGCACGATCCCCACCGCGTCACCGACCGAGATCGCGCTCGGCCATAACTCGCCATGAACCCCGCTCCGCTCGAGCGAATCCGCAGCCTCCCGGCCAATCCGGATCACCTCGGCGATCTCGATCGGTCCCGAGGCCATGATGGTGGTGAGAGGCTCGGAGTCGGACATCTGGGAGGGGCGCGCGTGCAACGCGGACGCCACTGTTGCGGGGTTACGAGGTTGCGGGGTTACGAGGTGATGGTGGTCTCGCTACCACCCCGAAACCTCGTAACCTCGTAACCCCGTCACCCCGTAACGGCGAGCTGCGCGAGCAACCACGCAAAGTCATGTGCATGCTCGCGCAACTTGTCATACCTCCCCGAGGCGCCTCCGTGGCCGGCGCCCATGTTCACGCGGAGGAGCAGGTCGTTTTCCGCTCCGTTGCAGTCGCGGAGGCGGGCCACCCATTTCGCGGCTTCCCAGTAGCCGACCTGGCTGTCGTTCAGTGACGTCCGCACGAGCATCGCCGGATAGCGCTTGCGCTCGACGTTCGTGTAGGGGTCGTAACTCTTCATGTATGTGTAGGCATCGGCTTCGTTCGGATTGCCCCACTCGATGTACTCCTGCGTGGTGAGCGGCAGGGTCGCGTCGAGCATCGTGTTCAGCACGTCCACGAACGGCACGTAGGCGAGGGCGGCGCGGAACAGGTCGGGGCGCATGTTCACCACCGCGCCGACGAGCAGTCCGCCGGCGCTGCCGCCTTCGATGGCCAGCTTGTCCTTGGACGTGTATCCGGCGGCGATCAGGTGCTCGGCCACGGCGATGAAGTCGGTGAAGGTGTTCTTTTTCTCCGTCATCCGGCCATGCTCGTGCCACGCCTCCCCCATCTCCCCGCCGCCGCGGACGTGGGCGATGGCGAAGGTGATCCCGCGATCGATGAGCGAGAAGCGGTTGGGATTGAACGCGTCCGGAATCGAGGAACCGTACGAGCCATACCCGTAGAGCAGCAGCGGCCTGACTCCCTCGGCATCTTTGCGACGAACGAGGGCGACGGGGATCTGCGCTCCATCGCTCGCGGCCACGAAGATGCGCTCCACGACATAGCGATCGCGCCGGTATCCGCCGAGGATCTCGGTCTGTTTGAGGAGCACCGCCGTGCGGGCGTTCATGTCGTAATCGAACGTCGACAGCGGCGTGATCAGCGACTGATAGGTGTAGCGGAACACGCTCGTGTCGAATTCTTCGTTCGATCCCGGCGCCGCGGTGTACGCGGGCTCGGGAAACTCGATGCGATGCGAAGCGAGATCGCGGAGGTCGTAGATCTCGAACGCGGGCAGACCACGCTCGCGGACGCGGACGACCATGTGATCGCGGAACAAATCGATCTCCTCGATCTTCACCGGCGCGCGATACGCGACGACCTCCGACCAGTTCGCAAAATCATCGACAGGCGCGCTGACCACGCGGAAGTTGATCCCCGCGTCGTTGGTCGTGACGTAGAAACGATCGCCGCGGTGATCGGGGTAGTAGCGATGCTCGTCGCGCCGCGGGACCATCACCACCGGTTCTACGGCCGGTGTCGCGGCGGGGATCAGCCGCACTTCGTTCGTGGTCTTGCTTTCGGAAAGGATGAAGATCCAGTCGCCGCTGCGCGAGCGATCGGCATACAGGTCGTAGATCTCGTCCTCTTCCTCGTAGACCAGGTCGTGCGCGTCGGTGCCGAGGACGTGGCGGTAGAGGCGGTACTGACGCTTGGCCTCGTTCTCGACCGTGTAGAACATCGTCCGGTTGTCCGCGGCCCAGAGCAGCGACTCGGTCTTCTCCGCGCGATCGGGAAGAATCTCCCCGGTGCGGAGATCCTTGACCTGCATCGTGTACTGGCGATACCCGCTGTCGTCGGTGGAGAAGAGCAGGAGATTGCCGTCGTCGCTCACTTCCATCGCGCCGACGTCCATGAACTCCTTGCCCGCGGCAAGATCGTTGACGTCGAGGATGATCTCTTCCGGCGCATCGAGCGTCCGCCGCCGAGCCCAGATCGGATACTGCCGCCCCGCCTCGGTGCGCGAGTAGTAAAAATACGCGCCCTTGCGGAACGGCACATTGACGTCCGTTTCCTTGATCCGCCCCAGCATCTCTTCGTACAGCGTCTGCTGGAGCTGCTCGGTCGGGGCCATGACCTCGTCGGTGTACGCGTTCTCCTCGTCGAGATACCGGAGCGTTTCCTCGCTGCTCTTGTCGCGCAGCCAGGCGTAGTCGTCGACGCGCGTGTCGCCGTGAATGGTGAAGGTGACAGGGTGTTTTTTGGCTACTGGTGCCGGCACCCCGTAACTCTATCCTTCGCGCGGGCGGGCGGACGGCGGCGCGCGGAGGATCAATGGTTACACCGCGAAAGGTGTAGGCCAAAGACGACGCACGTTAGGCGCGGAGAATCAAATGCAGATCCCCGAACTCGTGCCACAAGTACCTGCGCTCCAGCGCGGCCGCGTACGCCTTCTCGATGTGTGCACGGCCGGCGATCGCTTCGAGCATGGCCAGATGCGTCGCGCGAGGCTCGTGCAGGCCGGTGAGGAGTCCATCGACGACCTTCACGCCGCGCTCGGGCGTGATCACCAGATCGGTCCAGCCGCGCGAGGCGATCACCCGGCCGGCGCGATCGACGGATGACTCCAGCGCGCGCACGACCGTGGTTCCCACCGCCACCACCCGCCCTCCCCTCGCCTTGGCCCGTCGCACTTCATCCGCCGTCCGCGCCGGCACTTCGAAGTACTCCTCGTACGGACGCTCGTGCGTCTCCAGACTGGCCACGCCCGCGTGCAGCACGAGTTTCGCGAGACGCACGCCGCGGCGGCGCAGGCAGACCAGCATTTCCCTCGTGAAGGCGCGTCCCGCGGAGGGCATCTCCGCGGAACCGGGCTCGCTCGCGTAAACGGTCTGGTAGGCGTCGAGCGGAAAGCGGCGATCGACGTACGAGTAAGTGATCGGCCGTCCGAACTGCTGGAGGTACTCGCGCAGCGGTTGGGGCAGTTTGAATCGCGCGATCCACAGACGTTTTGAGTCGCGATAGGGAGCGATGAGCGTGGCTTCGGCGCCGCCGGGCAACATTAACGAACCGGGGGCGATGACACCGCGCGGCTCGACCACGACCAGATCGCCCGGCAATGGCGCCGAGACATGCAGCGCGATCACATCACCATCGTCGCGAATCGCACTCAACGCGGCGGGCAGCGTCGCGGTCGTGTTGAGCACGAGCAGATCGCCGGGCTCGAGGAACCGCGGCAACTGGCGAAAGTGTGCGTGAGTCACTGAATCGCCGGTCGTCACGAGCAGCTTCACGTCATCGCGACCGCTTCCTCGAAGCTCCGCCGGCTCGCGCGCTTCGAGCTCTTTCGGCAGCTCGAAATCGACGGTTGTCATGCGGCCTCTTTCTCGTCGATCAACCCGAGGATGGTCGGCGCCACAGCGTCGGGCAATGGCAGATGCGCGAGATCGACGCCCGGCTCGGCGAGACGGTGCATCTCCGTGTTCATGTCGCCGGGATCGACGGCCAGCACGCGAACGCCCGTGCCCGCGAGCTCCGCCGCGAGCGTGCGTGAAGCATGCTCGAGCGCGGCCTTGCTCGCGCCGTAGCCGCCCCAGCCCGGATAGGCGTTCACACCCGCGTCGGAGGTGATGTTGAGGATCGTGCCCCGGCCGCGCTCCTTCATCGACGGAAGAACCAGTTGCGCGAGATGAACCGGCGCGACGACATTGACCTTGAAGACGCGCAGCAGCGCGTCCCACGGATAGGCATCGAGCCGCGGCATCGGCGAGGGCCCGAGCTCGGAGGCGTTGTTGATGAGGAGGTCGACCGGCCCGAAGCGATACAGCGCGCGCTCGGCGAGCTGCTCGGCGATCTCGCTGACGTCGCCGGCCACGCGCTCGACGACTGTGAAGCGCGAGAGCTCGCGCGAGGCCTCGATGAGCTTCTCCTCGCGCCGGGCGTTGATGGTGAGTGCATATCCGCGCCTGGCGAGCAGCGTCGCCAGCGCGCGGCCGAGGCCCTGGGAGGCTCCGGTGATGAGTGCGTGTTTTTTCATGCACTCAAGATCGCGCGTTTCGGGCCGGGGGACCTCGTGCGGAAGGGAAGGAGCGGACCTGTACGAAAGGACAGTTACACGATCCCGCGTTCGTGAGCTTTGGCAACCGCCTCGGCCCGATTCGCCGCCCCGAGCTTGTTCAGAATGCTCGTGACGTGGAACTTGATGGTCCGTTCGGTGACACCGAGCTCCGTGGCGATCTCCTTGTTCGAGCGCCCCGCGGCGACCAGCTCGAGCACCTCGCGCTCACGCGCGCTTAGCCGCGGCGCGTGCGACAGCGCGATCACCCGCGACGCAACGCGCGGATCGATGTACGTACCGCCGTCCGCAATGGTGCGAATGGCGCGGTCGATCTCGTCGATCGACGCGCCTTTGAGCAGATAGCCGCGCGCGCCAGCTTGCAGCACGGCTTCGATCTGCTCGTCATTCGCGTATGCGGTGAGCACGAGCACGCGCGCCTCGATCCGTGGAATCGACTCGAGCCCGCTGATTCCCGGCAGCTCCAGATCGAGCAACACGACGTCCGCATTCATCCGCGCCGCAAATAGCTCCTCGGCCGAGCCGAACGCCCCGGCGATCGCGAACTCGCGCTTCTCCAGCGCCGCCACGAGCCCTTCGCGCACGACGGGATGATCGTCGACGATCGCCAGACGGATCATCGCGGCACCCGCGCTTTGATCTTCGTCCCCTCTTTCGAGGCGATCTTCAAGGTCCCTCCGGCCAGGCGCGCACGCTCGCGCATGCCGCGGATTCCGTGGCGATCCTCGGCAATGCGCCGCGGATCGAATCCGACGCCGTCGTCTTCGACCGTGAGCGTGGCCGCGCCGCGCGTGCAGTGAAGCGTGAGCCGCACCGCTTTCGCGCTCGCGTGCTGCTTCACATTCGCCAGCGCCTGTTCGGCGATCCGGTACAACTCCGCCTCAGTCGCCAGCGGCAACTCGCACGCACGCGAGGTATCGAGCGTGACCCGGATCCCACTCTGCGACGTGAACTCGCGAACGAGCAGCGCGAGTGCCTGAGCGAGCGGCTTTCCGGCGAGCGGTTCCGCGCGCAGGTTCATCACCGAACGGCGCGCCTCATCGAGCGTTGCCCGGGTCACGCGCAAGGCCGTGTCGATGCGGCCCGATTCGATGTCGAGGGCGATCGCGGTGAGACTCTGGGCGATGGTGTCGTGAATCTCGCGGGCGAGCCGCGTGCGCTCATCCGCACGAGCATGCGTCGCCTGATCCTCGGCGAGACGCGCTCGCTCGATCGCAACGCCAAGCTGAAAGCCGATCGTCGTCAGCAGTCGCAGTTCCCGCGCGGACAACCGCCGCATCGACGGCGCGGTGATGTTCAGAATGCCGAGGGGCTTGTCCTGGAAGTAGAGCGGAACGGTGGCGTGATGGGCGATCGCGCGCGTCAGCTCCTCGCGATTGCCGGCGGGACGCAGACGGCTGCAGCCCATCACGTCGACGTTGCGCGATTCGAGCGAGCCTTCCCGGAACTGTTCGATGCACCAGCACGACGACCCGGTCATGCGCACCGGCTCCTGCAGATACGGCGGCAGGTTGCGCGCCGCCGCGCTGTAGACGTGGCCGGTCTCCGGATCGAGCAGCCACACCCAGCCGGTATCGAGATTCAGCTCCTCGGCGATGACCTCGAGCGTCCGCTCGAGCGCGCTCTGCACATCAGGCGCAGAATTCAGCGCCTCGGCGATGGTGGCGATGATTTCGAGGTCTTTCTTTCGATGGCTCAGCTTCTCTGAAGTTTATCCTTCGCGCGGGCGGGGGCCGGCGGGCGCGGAGGATCTACGGTTACACCGCGCCGACCGGAGCCACAGGCGCTGCACGTTAGGCCACATCCTCTCGGTGTAACCGTAGATCCTCCGGCGCTACGCGCCGAAGGATGGAGGAATAGACCCCTTCAACGTCACGACCCGATTGAACACCAGCGCTTCCGCAGTCGAATCGCGATCCACGCAAAAGTAGCCGAGCCGCTCGAACTGGTACCGCGACATCACCGCGGCGCCTTTCACCGAGGGTTCCAGTTTCGCGTGCTGGATCACCTCGAGCGAATTCGGATTCATGTGCTGCAGGAAATCGCCATCGGCGTCCGGATCCTCGACGGTGAACAGGCGCTCGTACAACCGCACTTCGCAGTCGATCGCGTGTTCCGCGGAGACCCAGTGAAGCGTCGCCTTCGGTTTGCGGCCGTCCGGCGAGTCGCCGCCGCGTGTCGCGGGATCGTAAGTGGCGCGCAGCTCGACGATGTTTCCGGTCTCGTCCTTGATCACGTCCGTGCAGGTGATGAAGTAGGCGGATCGCAGGCGCACCTCGCGGCCCGGCGCGAGGCGGAAAAACTTCTTCGGCGGGTCTTCCATGAAGTCGTCGCGCTCGATGTAGATCACCCTGCCGAACGGCACGCGCCGCGTTCCCATTGACGGATCGTCGGGACTGTTGGCGCTTTCAAACTCTTCACTCGAGCCTTCCGGATAGTTCTCGATGACCACGCGCAACGGCCGCAGCACGCCCATCACCCGCGGCGCGGTCTTGTTCAGCTCCTCGCGGATGCAGAACTCGAGCAGGCCGACATCGATCACGTTCTCGCGCCGCGCGACACCCACGCGCTCCGCAAAGTTGCGGATCGATTCGGGCGTGTAGCCGCGGCGGCGATACGCGGCGAGCGTCGGCATCCGTGGGTCATCCCAGCCGCGCACGTGCCCCTCGGTGACAAGCCGGCGGATCTTGCGCTTCGAGGTCACCGTGTAATTGAGGTTGAGCCGCGCGAACTCGTACTGCCGCGGACGCGACGGCACCGGGCAGTTCTCGACCAGCCAGTCGTACAGCGGGCGATGGTCCTCGAACTCCAGCGTGCACAGCGAATGGGTAATGCCTTCGATCGCGTCGGATAGCGGATGGGCGTAGTCGTACATCGGATAGATCGCCCACTTGTCGCCGGTCCGGTGATGGTCCTCGTGGCGGATGCGGTAGAGCACCGGATCGCGCATGTTGATGTTCGGCGAGGCCATGTCGATCTTCGCGCGCAGCACGTGCGCGCCGTCTGGAAACTCTCCGGCACGCATCCGCCGGAAGAGATCGAGATTCTCCTCGACGCCGCGATTGCGGTACGGCGACTCCTTCCCCGGCTCGGTGAGCGTGCCGCGATACTCACGCATCTCATCGGCGGTGAGGCTGTCGACGTACGCGTGGCCGTGGGTGATCAGGTACTCCGCCCACTCGTACAGCTGATCGAAGTAGTCGGACGCGTGCAGCGGTTCGCCGCCCGCGGGAGTGAAGCCGAGCCAGGTCACGTCCTCGACGATGGCCCGTGCGTACTCCGCCTCTTCCTTTTCCGGATTCGTGTCGTCGAAGCGGAGATTGCACTTTCCGGCGTAGTCGAGAGCCACGCCGAAGTTCAGGCAGATCGACTTGGCGTGACCGATGTGCAGGTACCCGTTCGGCTCGGGAGGGAAGCGGGTGACGATCTGCTGGTGCTTCCCGTTGCGCAGGTCTTCCTCCACGATCTCGCGGATGAAGTCGAGGTTGCGGGAAGGGGCTTCGGTCGTGGTCATGTCGGAGTCGTTATATCAATGAGGACGGGTGTTGCCATTCCCGTTACGGAACGGGAGCAAGGTCCCCGATCGTCTTGACCAGTCCGGCGCGCGGGCCGTAGCGTCGGGCCGATGAAACCGATCTCCCTCGTTGCTGCAGTCCTCTTCGCCGTGGCGGCTCTTGCAGACGACCGGGAATCCGTCCTGCTGCTGGACAAGGAGATCAGCGTCGCCACCTGGACCGCCGATCCGGTCTGGTTCGAGGAGAACCTCGCCGACGATTACGTACTCGTCACCCCCACCGGCGCCATCAAATCGAAGCGGGAAGTGATCCGGGAGCTCTCCACGCCGGGCATGCGCATGGAGCCGTTCGATCCGACCGAGGTGCAGGTGCGGATGTACGGCGACACGGCCGTCGTCACCGGCCGCATGCGCCAGCGCTTCGTCCTCGGCGGCATCCGCTACGCGAACGACGTCCGCTACACCGACGTGTACGTGAAGCGGAAAACGCGCTGGATGCTGGTGAGCGCGCACATCTCGACGGTGGCGACGAAGCGCTAGGTTTCCGCCGTCCGCAACGCGCGCAACACGCGATGCCAGCGCGCGCGCTCGAGATACCAGATCAGCGCGATGACCGGCGGCAGCACCGAGAAGATGTGCAGCATCCTGGCAACGCCGATGATCTCGGAATTGAAAGCGAGGTAGATCTGCAGGTTGAGTGCAACCACTTCCAGATCGTTCATCAGCGCGCCGCCCTTGCCCTCGCGATACAGCGAGAGGAACTCGGCGTCGTGGATCAGCCGCCAGGCGAAGAAGGTGCTGTGGATCTGTACGAAGAAGGCGACGAATGCGCCGAGGGGGCGCTCGAATTCGGGAGATTTCCAGCCGGTGCCCGACAGCGCCTTGTAAAAGAAGATGCCGGCCAGGACGAACTCGAACGCGTGACCCGCGGACGCGATCGCAAGCTCGCGGCGCCATTCCTTCGTAACGAACACCAGCCAGATCGCGAAGACCACCCCGACGATGACCATGCTCCGCCGGTTCTCGCGGAAGAGCCACAGCAGGTACGCGAACGCAAGCCCCACCGCGACGGCGATGGTGAGCCTGAACTGCCCCATGTGCGTGAACCCGCCGCCGTAAACGAGATCGAACGCGGGAAGCGACGGATGGCCGAGAAGCCAGCCGACGATCGCATGTCCCAGCTCGTGGAACAGCGTCACGATCGCGGAGAACACGAAGCGGGTGAACGGAATCGCGTAGACGACGATGGCCAGGGCCAGGCCGATGCCGAGGATCTTCAGTTCGGCGCGGCCGATCCGACCATCCTCGACGCGGTCTTCATCGCCGGGATCACGCATCGGCCGATTATCGCGCGGTACGATGACCTCATGCCGAACAACTGGATGATTTACGGCGCGAACGGATACACCGGCGAGCTCCTCGCGCGCGAGGCGGCGCGGCGCGGACAGAAGCCTGTGCTCGCGGGCCGATCGCGGGAGCAGATCGAGCCGCTCGCACGCGAGCTGGGATGCGAAGCGCGCATCTTCGATCTCGAGCACATCGATCTCTCCGGCGTCGCGCTGGTTGTGCATTGCGCGGGTCCGTTCAGCCGCACCAGCGCACCCATGGTTCGGGCCTGTCTCGATCGCGGCGTTCATTACCTCGACATCACCGGCGAGATCGCCGTGTTCGAAGCGGTGTTCGCGCAGGACGCCGAGGCGAAGAAACGGGGCGTCGTGCTGTTGCCCGGCGTCGGCTTCGATGTCGTACCGACCGATTGCCTTGCGGCGATGCTCAATCGCAAATTGCCCGACGCGATCGAGCTCTGGCTGGCGTTCGCGCAACGCCGCGGAGGTGTCAGCCGCGGGACGATGAACACGATGATCGAGTCGATCGGCCAGGGAGGAGCGATCCGCCGCGACGGCCGGATCGAGCGCGTGCCGATGCTCTTCGACGTCCAGACCATTCCCTTCGAGAGCGGGCCACGGCCGGCCATGACCATTCCCTGGGGAGACGTGGCCACGGCCTATCGCACGACGCGGATTCCGAACATCCGCGTCTATCGCGGCGCGTCGGCCGGCACGATCAAGCGCACCAAGCGGCTGGTCATGCTCGAGCCGCTGCTGCGCAACCGCTTCGCGAAGAAAATCCTGCAGAAGCTGATCGCGAAACGCACCGGTCCTGACGAGCGGCAGCGCGCCGAGGCCCACGTCGAGTTGTGGGGCCGCGTGGTCGATGCGCAAGGCAAGGAAGTGACCATGACCATGCGCGTGGCCGAGGGGTACACGTTCACGGTCCTGTCCGCGCTGGCGGCGGTCGAGCGCGTGCTGACTGCGCCGCCGCCCGCGGGTGCGCTTACCCCGGCGCTGGCGTTCGGGCCGGAGTTCGTGAAGGAGATTCCCGGGACGGTCGTGCACGAATGAAACGCCTCGCGCTCGCGCCGCTCCTCCTTCTTCTACTGACCTGCGCCACAGCGCGCACGCCGGATCTCGCCTCGCAAGTCGATGCGGTTTTGGCCCGCCATCCCGATCAAACGATCGCCGTCGCGTATTACGACCTGGCCACCGGCGCGACGTTCGCCCGCAACGACCGCCTCGTCTTTCACGCCGCGAGCACGATGAAGGTTCCGGTGATGCTGGGGATCTTCGAAGCAATCACGCGCGACGAGCTGAGTCTCGATCAGCCGGTCACGGTCCGCAATCAATTCGTCAGCATCCTCGACGGATCGACGTACGCGCTGGAATCACGCGAAGACTCCGATCCGGCGCTTTATGACGAGATCGGCCGCGCGCTGCCGCTGGAGAATCTCGTGCGGCGGATGATCGTCCGCAGCTCGAACCTGGCCACGAACATCGTCATTGAGCTGATCGGCGCAAAGCGGGTCATGGCCCTGATGAAGGAAATCGGCGCAAACGACATCCAGGTGCTTCGCGGCGTCGAGGACGACAAGGCCTATCACGCGGGCATGAACAACACCGTCACCGCCCATGACCTCATGCTCGTCTTCAAGACCCTCGGCGAGCGCAAGGCCATCTCCGCCGAGGCTTCGTCGATGATGATCGACATCCTCACGGCGCAGGAATTCAATGACGGAATCCCCGGCGGTCTGCCCAAAGACACGCCGGTTGCGCACAAGACAGGGTCCATTACGGCAATCGCGCACGACGCGGGGCTGGTCGATTCGAAATACGTGCTGGTCGTACTGACGAAGGGATTCAAGAAGACGGACGACGCGGAAAAAGTGATCGCGGAAATCTCGAAACTGGTGTGGGAATCGCGAAAAACCCCTTGACACTTCACAATGAGCCTTGCTATTGTGCGCCACCCTGAAATGACGAAGAACTTATCGATTGAACGCTTTCCAACGGCCGTCAAACGCGCCGGAGGTTCCTCTACGAGGTGACCGCTCCCCAAGAGCGCTCTCGATAGAGCCCCTTCGGTGCGATGCCGAAGGGGCTTTTTGTTTCTGGCGACAAGGACAGTCCGGGCCGGCGGCGCACACCGCTCCTGACGGATTGTTAGGTGTGTGTTCCGTGAACGGGTTCTGACAAAGGACGTTCTGGTCGCACAAAGGGTCGCGGGTTCGAGTCCCGCCACGGCCCGAAGGCCGTGTAGCTCAGTTGGGTAGAGCACAGGACTGCTAATCCTGCTTCGATTAAACGACTGATCGCCGTTAGTGATCACCGGCCGAGGCGAAACATCCTCGGTACCGCCCGCCGGTTAGTACAACGGCAAGCGCGAACGACAGCCCTGCAGCACTCGCGCGCAGTACGCCCGATCTCCGTGTGTGCGTACGGAGAAACGTCGTAAACGGCGCGATGCTCCGCTTAGAACGCGTGGCGGCCGCGAATGTCAGCCCGGCCGGTCTTTTAGTAGGCAGTAGGCAGTAGGCAGTAGGCGGGGGGTATGAAGCGTTCTACCGCCTACTGCCTACTGCCTACCGCGAGGCGGCGCAAGCCGCCGTACTAATCAAAGGAGGTACCAAAATGATCCGTAGAATCAAAATCAATCCACACGAGCGTGGACTCCTGTTCCGCGAGGGCGATTTCAAGGCCGTGCTGCGGCCGGGCGTGCACTGGTACCTCGATCCGCTTCTGAAACTGCGTGTCGACGTCGTTTCGCCGCGTGATCCGTGGCTCGTGCATCGCGATCTCGACCTCATTGTGAAGTCGGGTGCCCTCAACGGTCAGGCCACGGTTGCTGATCTCAAGGACAACGAGCGGGCACTGGTCTGGATCGACGGCCGGTTCTCCGGCGTCATCGGCAGCGGTCTGTACGCGCTGTGGACCACGGAGCATGAAATTCGCGTCGAGGTGATCGACGCGCGAGCGACGCAGCTCGTGCACAGTGAGCTGTCGGTCATTGTGCGGTCTGCATCGGCGGCGACATATCTCGACGTAATGCACGTCGAGGCCGGTCATGCCGGGGTTTGGTTCAAGGACGGTGCATACCAGGCCACGCTTTCGCCGGGTACGTACGCGTTCTGGAAGGGAAACGCGAAGGTGAAGCTGTACGACGTCGATCTCCGGGAGCAGGTGCTCGACATCAGCGGTCAGGAAATCATGACCGCCGACAAGGTCACTCTGCGTCTCAATGCACTGGTGCATTACAAGGTCACCGACCCGCTGCGGTCGGTGATGGAGGTCGACGGTGCGGCACAGGCGCTTTACCGCTCCTCGCAGCTCGCGCTGCGTGAGGCGGTCGGCGCAAAGGACCTCGACACGATCCTGGTCGCGAAGGACACGCTCGCGAGCGAGCTGTCCGTAATGGTCCAGGCGCGTGCCGCGGAACTGGGAATCACCGTCGTGGCCGCGGGCGTCAAGGACGTCATCCTGCCGGGTGACATGAAAGATCTGATGAACAAGGTCACGGAGGCAAAGAAGGCCGCGGAGGCGTCGCTCATCACGCGTCGTGAGGAGACGGCGGCAATGCGGATGCAGGCCAACACCGCGAAGATCCTCGAGTCCAACCCGACGCTGATGAAGCTGAAGGAGCTCGAGGTGCTGGAGAAGGTCGCCGACAAGGCGAACCTGACCGTGCTCCTCGGCGACGAGGGTCTCGCCAACAAGGTAGTCAAACTGCTGTAGCCGGCACGGCCGGCAGCGCTCGTTGCTGCGCTCACGCACGTGCGGCTGCCGGAAAGTTCAATCTGCGAGTAACGAAAACTGGAGGGGCGGGCGGACAAGCGAGCCCGTCCCTCACTGACTGGTGCGGATCTGACTCGCGACGCCGATCAGTCAGGAAACGTCAGCTGGCGGTGCGGCGGCGACAAGCTCAATCACTTCATGCGCTGGAATACGACAGCGCCCGCTGTCATCTCGAGCGCGCCATGCGCGCCGATCCGAACTGCCTTGGCGAACTGAACGCGCGCATCAAATCGCTCAAACAGCTCGACGAGCTCGGCATCCAGCAACGATGCCTTTACGACCTCATCGAAAGAACACGCGAAGGGCGACCGAAGGGTCGCCTTTCAGCGTTTGGGCGCGCCGTATCGCAACGACACGAGCTTCGGCGACGCGCCTTTGACCAGCGTCACGATGAACAGATCGTCGTACGTCGAGTCGGGCATGTCCGGAACGGTTGCGCCGAGGGCGCGGATTACGTCGGGCGTGGTGTTCGAGTGGCCGGAGATGAGTACCGTGTCGCCCTCGTGCTTCTCGCGGATGATTTTCACCATCTCTTCGACATATGTCTTGCCGGCGCCCACTTCCTCGACCTTCACGCCCAGCTTTTCAGCGACCGGCGCCACGGTCTTGCGCGTGCGCTCGAACGGCGTCGAATAAATCGCGTCCAGCTTCACTCCTTCGAGCACGCGGGCCAGCTCGTTCGCGCGGGCCAGACCGGCTTCGCTCAACGGCACATCGCCTGACGGCCCGGCCTTTTCGCCGTGGCGGACGAGGATCACCGTCGTGATCTCCGGCCCTCCGTTCGCGAAGGCGGACGTGGCGAGGAGGAGCAGGGCGAGGATCGCTCGTTTCATGGCGCGAGAGTGTAGGTCAGCTACGACGGGTAGAGGGCCGAAGTTCATTTGGTATATTCAATCGCCTCGTGCCCCTAACGTCATTCCATCCCGTCGTTCAACGCTGGTTCACTGAAACACTCGGTCAACCGACCCCCGCCCAGCAGCAAGGCTGGGCCGCCATCCGCGAGCGGCAGCACACCCTCATCGCCGCGCCGACGGGCTCCGGCAAGACCCTGGCGGCGTTCCTCACCGCGCTCGACGATCTCTTCCAGGAAAGCCTGCAAACCCCTCTGCCGGATGAAGTTCGGGTCGTTTATGTCTCGCCGCTCAAGGCGCTGAGCACCGACATCCACAAGAACCTCGCCGAGCCGCGCCTCGGGATTCGCAAGCTGGCCGAGGAGATGGGGCTGGGGACGCCGCGGATCACGGCGGCGGTACGGACCGGCGACACGACTCAGGGCGAGCGCGCGTCGATGCTGAAAACGCCGCCGCACATCCTCGTGACCACGCCCGAGTCGCTCTACCTCCTGCTCACCGCCGAGCGGGGAAGGGAGATGTTGCGCACGACGCGGACGGTGATCGTCGATGAGATCCACGCGCTGATCGGCACGCGCCGCGGCGCGCATCTCGCGCTGACGCTGGAGCGCCTGCAGCAGGTCGCCGAAGCGCCGCTGTTGCGACTGGGATTGTCGGCGACGCAGAAGCCGATCGATGAAGTGGCCAGGTACCTGACTGCAGGCGCCGATTGCACCATCGTCAACGAAGGCCACCGCCGGGCCATGGATCTCTCGCTGGAGATCCCCCGCTCTCGTCTCGACGCGGTGATGTCGGCTGAGGTCTGGACGGAGTACTACGAGCGCCTCACGGAGCTGATCGGCGCGCATCGCACGACGCTCGTGTTCGTGAACACGCGCAAGATGGCCGAGAGGGTCGCCCGCCACCTCACCGAGCGCCTCGGCGAAGACGCGGTCACCGCGCATCACGGCAGCCTCTCGAAAGAGAACCGTCTCGACGCCGAAACGCGCCTCAAGACCGGACAACTCAAGGCCCTCGTGGCCACGGCGTCGCTGGAGCTGGGCATCGACATCGGCCACGTCGACCTGGTCTGCCAGATCGGCTCCCCGCATCGCATCGCCACGTTCCTGCAGCGCGTCGGACGGTCCGGTCACACCGTCTCCGGCCTGCCGAAAGGCCGCGTGTTTCCGGTGTCGCGCGACGATCTGGTCGAATGCGCGGCGCTCCTGCGCTCCGTGCGCCGCGGTGAGCTCGACGCGATCATCACGCACGACGCGCCGCTCGACGTGCTCGCGCAACAGATCGTTGCCGAGGCTTCCTGCGAGGATTACTCGGAAGAGGGTTTGTTCGCGATGGTGCGCCGGGCCTGGCCGTATCGCGATCTCGCGCGCAAGGACTTCGATGAAGTCGTGAAGATGACCGCGGACGGATTCGCGACCAAGCGCGGACGCCGCGGCGCGCTGCTGCATCGCGATGAAGTGAATGGAAACGTTCGCGGACGCCGCGGATCGCGCCAGCTGGCCATCACCTCCGGCGGCGCGATTCCGGAAGTCGCCGACTATCGCGTGGTCATGGAGCCGGACGAGACGTTCATCGGCACGCTCAACGAGGACTTCGCCATCGAGAGCAACGTCGGCGACATCTTCCAGCTCGGCAACATGTCCTGGCGCGTGCTGCAGGTGGCCGGCGGCGTGGTGCGCGTTGCCGACGCCAAAGGCTCGCCGCCGAGCATCCCCTTCTGGTTCGGCGAGGCGCCGGGGCGGAGCGATGAGTTGTCGCGGGCGGTGAGTGACTTGCGGGCGGACGTCGAGGAGAGGCTCAAAGGCGCAGAGGCTCAAAGGCGCAAAGAGGACGTCGCCGAACCTTTGAGCCCTTGCGCCCTTGAGCCTTTGAGCCTTGTCGCGTGGCTGATCGACGAATGTTCCATCCCCGAGTCCGCCGCAATCGAAATCGCCGACTACCTCACCGAATCCAAACGCATCCTCGGCGTGCTCCCCACCCAGGACACGCTCGTGCTGGAGCGCTTCTTCGACGAATCGGGCGGGATGCAGCTCGTGCTGCACGCGCCGTTCGGGAGCCGGATCAACAAGGCCTGGGGGCTCGCGCTGCGGAAGCGTTTCTGCAGGCAGTTCGATTTCGAATTGCAGGCCGCGGCAACCGAAGACGCCGTGCTGCTCTCGCTCGGTCCGCAGCATTCCTTCCCGCTCGCGGACGTCTTCCGTTATCTCCATCCGGCGACGGCGAAGGACGTGCTGGTCCAGGCGTTCCTCGATGCGCCGGTGTGGCAGACGCGGTGGCGCTGGAATGCCACGGTCTCGCTGGCCGTGCCGCGGAATCGCAACGGGAAGAAGGTCGCGCCGCAACTGCAGCGGATGATCGCCGACGATCTGATGGCCGGTGTCTTCCCCGATGCCGCGGCCTGTTTCGAGAATGTGGCCGGCGATCGCAAGATCCCCGACCATCCGCTCGTCAATCAGGCCGTGCGTGATTGCCTCGAGGAGGCGATGGATTTCGAGGGGCTGTCGCGAGTGCTCACGCGGATTCATGCGGATGAGATCGAGCTCATTGCGCGCGACACGCCTGAGCCCTCGCCGCTCTCGCACGAGATTCTCAACGCCAAACCCTACGCATTTCTCGACGATGCACCGCTGGAAGAGCGCCGCACGCAGGCCGTCTACACCCGCCGCGCCGGCGACGTCTCCTCGGCCAATGACCTCGGTGCACTCGACGTCGCAGCAATGGTCCGCGTTCGCGATGAGGCGCGGCCCGACCCTCGCGATGCGGATGAATTGCACGATGCGCTGCTGAGCGCGGGATTCCTCACGGATGTGGATGAGGAGTTGATTGCGAAGCTCGCCGCGACGAAGCGCGTGGCGTGTGCGGGAAACGCGTGGATCGCCGCGGAGCGCATCCCCGAGTTCCTCGCCATTCATCCGACCACGCAGTTCGCGGTCACCGCTCCGCAAAGCCGCAATCGCGAATGGTCCCGCGAGGACGCCATCAAGGAAATCCTCCGCGGACGCATGACCATCCTCGGTCCGACCACGGCCGACGCGCTCGCAGCGTCGCTGAACATCGACAAGAGCGAAGCCGACGCCGCGCTGATCGCGCTCGAATCGGAGGGCGTCGTGCTGCGCGGCTCATTCGAGCATCGCAACGGCGTGGAGTGGTGCGATCGCCGCCTGCTCGCGCGCATCCATCGCTACACCATCAACCGCCTGCGCGCGGAGATCGAGCCGGTCAACGCGGCGACGTTCCAGCGCTTCCTGTTCGCCTGGCAGCACGTCGCGCCGTTCACCAAGCTCGCCGGCGTCGACGGACTGCAGAAAATCCTCACCCAGCTCGACGGATATGAAGTCGCCGCCGGGGCGTGGGAGAAAACGGTGCTCCCCGCACGCGTCGAAGGCTACGAGCCGTCGATGCTGGACATGCTCTGCCTGACCGGCGAAGTGGCCTGGGCGCGCTTGTCCGCGCCGACCGCGGCGACGGTCGTTTCCGCTACACCGATTGCGCTATTCCTGCGGGCGAATGCCGAGGCCTGGCAGTCGGAGCGCGGAACGATCGAGTTGAGCCCGCGGGCGACGAACATCCTCGAGATCCTGAGAACGCGCGGAGCCTGCTTTGCCCGCGATCTCAACGACGATCTGCTCTCGCTGAGCGAGCTCGTTTCGGCGGGACTGATTGCATCGGATGGATTCGCCGGCCTGCGCACGCTCATCGCCGCAGCGAACGATCATCGTCCACGTGCGAACTTCTCCGGACGCTGGTCAGCACTTCCGCCCGGGTCCGAGCGCGACGAAAACGCGGTCGAGATTCAGGCAAAGGCTTTTCTGCGGCGCTACGGAATCGTCTTCCGGCGCCTGCTCACCCGCGAGGCCAGCGCGGCGCCGTGGCGCGAGCTGTCGCGGATCTATCGGAGGCTGGAGGCGCGCGGCGAGATTCGCGGCGGGCGCTTCGTGCACGGCATGAGCGGCGAGCAGTTCGCGCTGCCCGAAGCGGTCGAGCGCCTGCGCGAGATCCGCCGCCAGCCCGCCGACGGCCGGATCATCAGCATCAGCGCCGCCGATCCGCTGAACCTCACCGGCATCCTGACGTCGGACGAGCGAATCCGCGCGGCCACCAACACGGTCATCTCCTACCGCGACGGAATAGTGCAGAGCGAGCCCGGCGCACACGCCGATTACCAGCCCGAGCGTCACTTCGACCAGCGTGTGCCGCTTCAGGCGTAACCGCGACCAGATCAGCAGCGGCACCAGCGCGGCGATCGCCCAGCCCACCGGCGATCGAAAAAAAAGCAGCGCCGTCGCCGAATACGCGGCGAGCGCCAGATGCAGCGAGACCTTCACCCAACGCGTCAGGATCGCGCAGAGAAGGAGCATGACCAGCGTCACGACCAGCCCCCGCATCAGCGGCGATCGCGGCTGCGTGACCGCGAGCCACGCGAACCAGGCCACGACCGCGCTGATCCCGACAATGTAGAGGAGTGGCCGTTCTCGGCGATGGGTTGCGTCGACATGCTCCCAGGCTCCGCGGCGCACCTGCCGGATCATCAGGATCGCTATCGGGACGATGACAATGGCGACGAAGGCGAGGGCCGTACCCTGGCTGCGACGGCCGGAGGCCACGACCAGGGCCGTCGCGGTCACGAAGGGATGGCCGACGATCGAGACCCACCGGGCAACCTTTTCCACAGAGGAAGCGTACCTGCTAACCGACCTCCCCCCGGTGCGTAACTAGCGGGCAAAGAGGAAAGCTCATGCTCGACAAGTTCATCACCGTACTCATCGTGGTCATCATGGTCGTCACGGCCTGCACCGCCGGCGCCCAAGAGACGGAGACCACCACCGCACCGCCCGTAACCTCCACTGTCGCCACGACTTCGACGGCGCCGGCCGCCGGCACCACCGTCACCATCGCCGAAACCGCCAGCAGCACTGAAGTCCGCAGCGAGCTCTACAACATCCTGCGCCGCCTTCCGCCGGAAGTAGCCAAGGTCCTGAAGCTCGATCCGACCCTCTGGTCGAATCCGAGCTACATGGCGAACTACCCGACCCTGCAGGCGTTCGTGGCGCAGCATCCCGAAGTCGCTCACAATCCGCGGTTCTTCCTCGAGGACGTCTGGCTTCCGAACGATCCGCTTCCCCGCACCGCGTCGATGGAGCTGTGGGAGGACCTCCTGGAAGGCATCTTCATCTTCGTGGTCGTGGGCGCCATCGCCTTCGCACTAGGGTGGCTCATCCGCACCATCCTCAATCACCGCCGCTGGTCCCGTCTGGCGCGCGTGCAGACCGAGGTGCACACCAAGTTGCTCGACCGCTTCTCGTCGAATGAGGAGCTGATGGCCTACATCAATACGACCGCCGGCAAGCGATTCCTGGAGGCCGCACCGATCCCGGTTCAGGAGGCCAGCCCGGCGCCGCAGATCGCCGCACCGGTCAACCGCGTGCTCTGGTCGATACAGGCGGGTGTCATCATCGGCGCCGCGAGCCTCGGCCTCGTGGTCGTCAGCTGGATCTCCGACAAGGACGTGGCCCCGGCCCTCTCCGGAATCGGAGTGCTCGGAATCGCCGTCGGAATCGGCTGC
Organism: uncultured Acidobacteriota bacterium; assembly: GCA_963822445.1. Taxonomy (GTDB): domain Bacteria; phylum Acidobacteriota; class Thermoanaerobaculia; order Gp7-AA8; family Gp7-AA8; genus QHVT01. Next base: position 824,777 of record CAWGHO010000002.1, read on the forward strand.
ATCGCCTCCGCCGCAGCGTCCATGATCCTCTCCAAACGACTGGGCATCTGGTCAGCGCCGGGGTCCGTGACCGATACTGCCGCCGAGTAAACGATGCGATTCCTGGTGACAACAGCCGACACCACCCTGGCGGAGATCGAAGAAGCAGCCCGCCTGCCGATGGATGAAGACGCGTTCCGCTCGTTCTACGACCGGACTTCCCGCAGCGTGTGGGCTTATCTGTCGCGATTGACCGGCGATCGCCAGCTGGCCGACGACCTGCTTCAGGAGACTTATTACCGCTTCTGCCGCGCCGGTGCGACTCACGAAAACGAGACGCACCGGCGTAACTCGCTTTTCCTGATCGCCACCAACCTGGTGCGCGATTCGGTGCGGCGCCGGCAGTTCTCGGAACTGATCCCGCTCGAGACGGAGATGCATCACATCGATCATCACGCCGCCGAACGGACCGAAGGGCGCACGGATCTGGCGAAAGCGATGAAGCAGCTCAAGCCGGCCCAGCGCGCGCTGATCACCCTCGCCTACGGACAGGGCGCGTCCCACGCGGAGATCGCCGAGATCCTTGGCCTGAAATCGGCGAGCATCAAATCGCTTCTTTTCCGCGCGCGGCGCCGCCTCGCGCAGCTCTTGGAACGCTCATGAACTGCGAACGCGAATTCGATGTCCTGGACGCGGTGATGTCCGGCCGCTGGCCGGATGGGTGCGACGAGGAGCTGCGCATGCACGCGCATCAGTGCGCGATCTGCGTCGATCTGATCGAGGTCGCTCATGCCGTTCGCAGCGAGCATTTGGCCGAGATGCAGGAAGCCAACGTTCCCCCGTCCGGCGTGGTGTGGTGGAAAGCCCAGCGCCGCGCGCGACAGGAAGCGGTCACCGCCGCTCGACGCACGATCGCCGCGGTGCAGACGGGAACGATGGCCGCCGCGGTGATCATCGGCCTCGCGATCATCGGCGGTGTGGGGGTTCTCGTGGCGCAGGTGACGAACGTCTTCGATTTCAGCTGGTTCCACCTGCCGACGATCGACTTCACACCGAACGGCAGCGTGACCATCCTCGTCGCCGCGGTGAGCCTGTTGCTGCTCGCGCCGGTGGCGGTGTGGTTCGCGGTTCACGAGGATTAGATGGAGTGCGGCGGCGGCGGAATCCCCCGCTTCGCGACGTTCTCCATCGCCTCGCAGAAACGATCCAGCTCCTCGACCGTCGTGTAGACGCTCGGCGTCACGCGCACGCCTTTGAACTCGTCGTGGCCGATCGGCGTGACCAGGATCCGGTACGCGGCGAAGAGGTGTTGCGCGAGTTTGCCGGGATCGGTGCCTTCGATCTCCACCGTCCCGATCGCGCACGATTGCTTGTCGTCGAGCGGCGTGTGCAGGCGGATCTTGGAAACATTGCGCAGCTTGTTCTCCCAGTAACGAGCGAGGTAGCGGAGACGGTCCGCTTTCCGCTCCGCGCCGATGCCGCGATGAAAAAGAATGGCCTCGCCGATCGCCAATCGCGGCGCCGCGGAGTGCGTGCCGATCTCTTCGAACTTGCGGATGTCGGCGGCATTCTTCTTCTCCGCGGCCATGAGCGGCCAGAGTCGCTCGATGCGATCGCGGCGCACGTACAGCATCCCCGTGCCTTTCGGCGCGAAGAGCCACTTGTGCAGGCTCGTGCCGAAGTAATCGCAGCCGATCTCGTCGCGCGTGAAGGGGAAATGCGCGAATGAATGCGCGCCGTCGACGATGACCTCGATGCCGCGCGCGCGGCCGAGGTCGCAGATCGCGCGGATCGGCGTGATCTGGCCGGTGATGTTCACCACGTGCGACGCCAGGATGACCTTCGTCTTCGGCGTGATGCCCGCCTCGAATGCGCGCACGATCTCGGTCGGATCTTTCGGCACGAGCGGCAGCTTCACCTGCCTGAGGACGATGCCTTCGCGCTGCTCGCGCTGCTGCAGCGTGGTGATCATGCGCGGATAGTCGTGGGTCGAGGTGAGGATTTCGTCGCCGCGCTTGAGATCGAGGCCGAAGAGGAGGATCTCCAGCGATTCCGAGGCGTTGCGGGTGATGGCGATCTCCTCGCGGTCGCAGCCGAAGAGCGCGGCCAGCTCGGTGCGGATGCGCTCGGACTGCGGCTCGAGGATCTGCCACATCGTGTACGCGGTCGCATCCTCCTGCTGCCACGTGTACTTCGTGAAAGCCTCGGTCACAATCCGCGGCGACGGCGAGACTCCGCCGTTGTTCAGATTGATGATGCCGCGTCCGCCGGAGAAAGACTGCTGGATGAAAGCCCAGAAGTCGTTCGTCTTTTCCATTTCGTGAGCGAGCGCGCCGATCGCGGGAACGCTCGCGGCCGCGAGTCCGACGACTTTGCCGGCGTTGGCGAGAAAGGCCCGGCGGGTATCCATCAGTTCCTGTCGAATTGGGTGCCTCGCTTCTTCATGGTGCGCAACCGGTCGAGGAGAAACATCTTGGGCACTTCCCTGCCGGAGAGTATCCGGTTCGCGGCCATCTCGCCTACCGCCGGCGAGAGCTTGAAGCCGTGACCCGATCCGCCGCCGATCAGCCAGACGTTCGCGGCGCGAGGATGGCGATCGATGATCAGGTTGCCATCCGGGCTGTTCTCGTACTGGCAGACCTCCGCTTTGAGCAGCGGTGCGTTGGACAGCTCGGGAAAGCGCTCGGCGAGCACGGCCCGCGCGCGAGCGAGCCCTGCCTCGGACGGCGTGCGATTGCCATTCGTTGGATCGAACGGCTCGCCGCGCGTGTCGTCGGCGATCTTGAGACCGCTGGCGCCGAGGTCGGGGACGCCGTAGAAAATGCGCTCGCCGAAATCGATCCAGATCGGAAGGCGACCGGGTTGATAGCGCTCCGAGCCGCGCGGCGTTCCGAAGTAGAAGACCTCCTGCCGCGTCGGTTGAATCGCGTCAGCGAGGAGATCGGGGAAGAGCTGCCCGAGCCAGGGTCCGCAGGCGAAGATGAAGAGGTCCGCTTCGATCTTCGAACCGTCCGCGAGTCGCAGCGCGGTCAGCGATTTGTCGATCTCCGGAGTCTCGACGTGAGCGGTGCGATAGCTGCCGCCGGCTTTCTGAAACGCATCACGGACTACCGCGCAGGCGCGACGCGCGGACAACGCGCCGGCCCGGCGCTCGACCCAGACCGACTTCACGCCCTTGAAATCGATCTGCGGGTACTTGCGCGCGGCATCGGCTACGGTCAGTTGATCGATCGGAAATCCGCTGGCCTGCATGACCGGTACGGACGAGCGAACGTACGCGTCATCGCCGCGATGCATCCAGACTACGCCCGTCTCCACGTACAACGATTCGTCGGTCGAAGCGTCGAGCGTCTCCCACATCGCGTACGAGCGTTTGACCATCTCCGTGTACTCGCGATCGGCGCCGTAGATCGCGCGGATGACGCGGGTCTCGCCGCCGGAGCTCGACCTCGCGTTGCCGGGTCCCCAGGAGTCGACGAGAGTGACGTTCGCGCCGAGGCGGCGGAGATGCAGCGCGGTCCATCCGCCGAATGCGCCGGCGCCGATGACCACGATTCTGGGAGGGGATTTGGCGAGAAGCTCGCCGCCGACGAGGGCCGCCGCGAACGGCAGCGCCGCATTGCGCACGAACCTTCGTCGGGTGATGGTCATGGCGACATGTCATCCCGAGCGTGAGTCGAGGGACCTGGTGGGGTGGGAGGCGCGATCACCGCGCCGCCGCCCGCCGGATCCCTCGACTTCGCTCGGGATGACAAGGGGAAGTTTAGAAGATCATCCGCGTGCTGATTCCGATCGTCCGCGGCTGATTCGTCAGGAAGCCCACCCGCGCGCGCGTTCCGCGCTCCTGATCGAGCGCGAGGTACGCCGTCTCGTCGGTCACGTTGTTGATGAACAGCGCCGCGTCCCAGTTGTTTCGCAGGATCCCGAAGCGGAGGTTCACCAGGTCGTACGCCGGCAATTCCGGATTGAACGTGAAGATGTTCTGCGTGAACGGACCGCCGATGTCGCCGCCGAATCCGCTGATGTCGACCGTGCCGAAGCCCGCGGCCTGATCGGCGACCTGCGTGTACCGCGCGCCGACATGCTGATACACGCCGGTGAGGTAGCCGACGAAGCCTGCCATCGGCCTGCGATACGTCGCCGCCGCGGCCATCTGGAACTCGGGAACGGTCGGCAGTCGATTGCCTTCCTGAATCCCGGCCACGACCGCGCCGGCCGCGTTGGTGATGCTCGAGCTGAGCTCGGAGTTGTTGAAGCTGCCGGAGACCGCGAAGTCGAAGTTCTCGTTCGGCGCGACCTCGAACTCGGCCTCCAGGCCGGTCGTCCGCGCGCTGGGCACGTTCATGATGATTCGCGAAGAGCAGGTGCCCGCCGTGACCGTGGCCTGCAGGTTCTCGATGTCCATGTAGTACGCCGAGGCGTTGAACGAGCCGCGCCCGCCCATGACCAGCGACTTGATGCCGGCCTCGTAGTTCCAGAGCGTTTCGTCATCCCACGTCGGGCGGCCGCCGTACGTGGTGAGATCGCCCGGCTGGCAGAGCGGAAGGTTCAGCGGGTCGTTGATGCCGCCGAGGCGGAAGCCTTTCGAGATCTGGCCATTCAGCCGCGTGTCCTCGTTGAGCTTGTAGCTGAGGATCACTCGCGGCGCGAATCCGTCGGCCGACGTGGAACCGACGCTGTCGATCGGGTCGGCGAAGATGCCGTCGAAGATCTGCGCGCGATCCTCTTCGAAGTCGTAGAAGCGAAGGCCGCCGGTCACGTCGAAACGGTCGGTGACGGCGAACGTCGCCTCGCCGAACAGCGCCAGCTGGCTGAATTCGTAGTGCAGATCGGATTTGTACAGCTCATCAGTCAGCGCGAGCTTGGTACCAGCGGTCGGAATGCCGCTCAGCGCGCTGAAGCCGGTCACCGGCAGGTTCTGTGAGTAATCACGCTCCGTGTCGCTGTAGAACACGCCTCCGACCCAGTTGATCCGGCCGTGGTCCCCAGACAGACGCAGCTCCTGGCTGTAACCCTTGGCCTGCGTGGCGTCGTAGAGCGGTGCGTTGAGGGTGTAGATGTTCTCGCTGAGTCCGATCGAGCCGCCGGTGATGCTGGCCGTGAGCGCGGTGGCGTCGCGGATCACGAGCACGTCGCGGTCGGTGTACGACGTGATCGACGTGAGCGTCGCTCCGCCGAAGTCGTATTCGAGGTTCAGATCGCCGAGGAGGAAGTCGTCGGTGAAAGGCTCCTCGAACTGGATGAAGTGATTGCGATCGTTCAGCTCGACCTTCGGCCGCGTCGTGGTGAACGGATTCGCGAGGATGTTGAAGGCGTCGATGCGATTCCAGCCGTTCATCTCCACCTGCTGGTAGAGCAGACGCGGAGTGATGGTCAGGCGCTCGCTCGGCTCGAAGCGGAACGCGACGCGGGCGCCGATGCGGTCGCCGTCGTTCACGTCCTCGTCCTCGCGTCCGCCCGGTTGCACGGCGTCGATGTAGCCGCCGTAGCGCGTGTAGTACGCGACGGCGCGCATCGCCGCTTTGTCCCCGATGGGCGCGTTGACCGCGGCCTTCACGCTCGCGCCGATGCTTCCGCCGCCGACCGAGCTGACGGTGAACTCACCGACCGACTCGGACGTGTTCAGCTTCGGCTGATTGCTGATGTAGCGCACGGTGCCCGACAGCGATCCCGAACCGAACAGCGTGCCCTGCGGTCCGCGCAGGATCTCCAGGCGATTCATGTCGAACAGATCGATGTCGGGCGTGAACAGCGACAGGGAGATGACCGACTCGTCGAGGTAGACGCCGACCTGTTCCTTCACGCCGGGCTGATCGCGCACGATCTGTCCTGCCGATACGCCGCGCATCGCGACCTGGCTCTGGCCGGGGCCGAGGTTCTGGACGGTGAAGCCGGCGACGTTGGCGGAGACGTTTTCGATGGTCTCCGCGCCCATGTCGCGCAGCTGTTGCTCGGTCGGCGCCGCGACCGACATCGGCACTTCCTGCACGGTCTCCTCGCGCTTTCGCGCGGTGACGACCATTTCTTCGGTGAGCTTGGGTGGCGTTGGCTCCTGCGTCGTCGTCTGCTGCGGCGGCGGTGGGTCTTGAGCGAGGAGCGGGAAAGAGGTGAACGCGATTACGAGGAGGACAAGAACCAGGAGAGAGCGAGACCCGGTGGAATGCATACGGCGCCTCCGATTTCCTATTTAAGAAAGTCCGGTATTGCGGCTGATTCTGCGCGCGTCGCGCGCGAGCGGTCAAGCTCGCTCGAGCGGCGTGAAAATCTCCGCCAGCAGCAGCCAATGGCCGCTTTCGGCGCGCTGCCACTTCGCGGCATACACGCCGGAAACGCTCACCGGAACGGATCCGGCGCTGAACGTCCCGCTCCAGTCACCGGTCTCATGGGCCATCCCCAGCACGTCGTTGACGTCGATCTGCCGCGGGGTGCGCTCGAACGTCGCGGACGGATCGTCGACGAACATCGTCTCCCAGCTGCGTCGGCTCTCTTCCCGCCCGAAGCGCTGCGAATTCAGCGCAGTAACGACGTGATACTCCTCGGCGAGAAGGGCGGCGACGGCATTCGCGTCCTTCGCGATGATGGCGCGATTCAACGCGGCGCGAGCAGCGCGAATGGCTTCATCTGCTGTCATCGCGCAGGGTGTCCGTCCACTCCTCTTTCCTGATCCACCATACGGCGCTTTCGATTCTGCCCCAGCCGAACATGCGATCGTGCGAGCAGACGCTGATCGTGACCGGAGCGTTGGTCCAGTGCGAACAGGTCTCGATGTAGTCGTAGATGGCGGGAACGACCTGCTGCGCGGATTGGTAGTTCCTGTCGGCGGCGACGATCATCTCGTTGCGGACGCCTTTGCGGCGCGTGACGCGCTTGACCGAAGGCTCGCCGTACTCGAGCTCGAACATCGACTGGACGTCGGCGAAGGTCGCGATGCGCGAGTCGATGACTTCGGCACGCGGAAAGCGGACAGCGACGAAGAGGCCACGATCGAAGAGGTACTCCGTGGCGATCGTCTTGTCGCCGCTCTTGAATGCCTTGCTCCTGTCGGTCGTCGAACAGACGACATGAGCGGGTGCCGGCACCGCGGGATTCGTATCGCGGACCGGATCGCCGGCTTTCGTCACCGCCTTGACGTTGCGGCATTTGAGGCGGCCGAGGATCTGTTCGGCCTCTTCTTTCGTTGCGCCGAAGTCGAGGCCGCGAAAGCCGGTCGGGACCAGCCACTCATGATCGGATCTGGTCTCGGAAAGGATCTCGTCAGCGCCGGCCGGAAGCGCCGCCAGAAACAGCGTCAGAACCGCGAAGGCGGATGAGCGCCGGAGCATGCGCCGATGATCGCACGGCACGTTCGTTGAGTACCATTCGGGCCATGCAGGCCATCCGACTCGTCACGCAACAGCAACCGCTCGAACAGTTCGATCTGCCCGACCCTTCGCCCGGTCCCGGCCAGATCGTAGTCGACGTGCAACGCGCCGGCATCTGTCACACCGACGCGCATTACCGCGGCGGCACCGGCAAAACCAACCTCCCCATCACCCTCGGCCACGAAGTCGCGGGCGTGGTGTCGGCCGTCGGCGCGGACGTGAAGGACGTTCGCGAAGGACAGCGCGTCGCGCTGCACTACCTGGTGAGCTGCGGAACGTGCGAGCGCTGCCAGAAATACGGCGAGCAGTTCTGCCCGACCGGCGCGATGCTCGGCAAAGAGCATGACGGCGGTTACGCGCAGAAGATCGTCGTGCCGGCCTTCAACGCGATTCCGATTCCGGACGAGGTCAGCTCCGACGTCGCCTCGATCATGATGTGCTCCACCGCGACGGCGTATCACGCGCTGCGCCTCGGCGATCTCAAGCCCGGTCAGAACGTCGCCGTCCTCGGATTCGGCGGCCTCGGCGTCTCCGCCGTGCAGCTGGCGCGTGCGCTCGGCGCGGCGCAGGTCTTCGCTGTCGACGTCGTCCCCGAGAAACTGGAGCTCGCGGCGAGCTTCGGCGCAACGCCGCTCGACGCCCGCGAAACCCCCGTGCACAAAGCCATCCTCGGCGCAACCGACGGCAAAGGCGTCGACGTGGTGGTCGAGTTCACAGGCAACGCGGAAGTGGCCCGCGGCGGTCTTCGCGCGACGTCACCCGGCGGCAGGCTGATGATCGTCGCCATCAACCTGCGCAAATTCGAGTTCGATCCGTTCGCCGATCTTCTCGTCCGCGAGCGCCGCATCATCGGCTGCTCCGATCACACCCGCGCGGAACTGGTGGAACTGATGGAGCTCGCGCGTACCGGCAAGATCGATCTCTCGCGCGCGATCACGCGAACGGTGCCGCTCGAAGCCGGCGCGATCAACGGCGTGCTCGATGATCTCGAGCGCGGCAGCGGGCATCTGCGGACGGTGATCGGGACAAGCTAGATCAGCGCACGCACGATCAGAAACAGGCCGGCCGCGGCGAAGAGAACCGCGCATCCGAGCTTCTTCGTCCGCTCCACGAGGTACGCGGTCGATGGGAGGTCGGGGTCGTAAGCGACCACCACCGGCGCCCCGAGTTTCTGCGGAGCATCGCCGGCATCGAATTCGTACTCGATGCCATTCGCGGCCCTGAAGCGAACGATGGGAACCGTCGCGATATCGTCGCTCGAGGTCGGCTCGTTCCGCGAGTTCCAGCCTCTCCGGCCGACGCGGGAAACGACCCCTTCCGCGCGGGACATGCTCGAGCACCAGTGACGGTGATCCGCCGAACGCCGGTATTCGACGACGACGTTGATGATGGCGGCGGCGCAAAGAACGGCGCCGAGGATTACGTCGGGGTGTTCAAAGGGAAACGCGGTCGCAGAAACAGAGAGGCACAGAGATCGCCGTGATCTCTGTGCCTCTGTGGTGAACAACCGGTTCGTTAGAAGCGAAGCCTCAACCCTGCCGAGAGAATCCGCGGCGAGATCTCCAGATCCTGCTCGACACCGGTCACCGAGGAGCGCGAGCTGGGCTCGTACTGCAGCTGCCGCGCGTCGAGGACGATGCCGAAGCCCTCGGAGATCTGCACGCCGATGCCGGCGTTGAAGTAATACGCGATGTCGCTCTCCACCTCGATCCGCCCGACACCCGCGGCTTCGAGATCCTCGGTCAGCAGGTCGTCGCCGAGCACGTACGCGGCACCGGCGCCGATGTACGGATCGAAGCGCGACTTGCCGAGGACATGGAACTGCGCGCCGATGGAGATCGGCGTCATGTTCATGTTGCCGAGGTTGAACACCGCCGCGTCTTCGAAGACCAGCGAGCTCTCCGTACGCAGGCTGAACACCGCGGCCTCGACCGAGAAATGGTTGCCGAAGAAAAAGTTCGCGCTGGCGCCGTAGCCGGTGCCGTCATCGAAATCGGTATTGAAGCCGTCGCCGAAATCGTTGTCGCCTTGCATCTGCGCCCGCGAGAAAAAGACGGTGAGCTGAACGTCGCGGTCCTGAGCTGCAAGAGGCAGCGCCGCGGAAACGAGAAGCAGAGCGAGAACCACTTTCAATTTCATTGTGCACCCCACGGCAGAATCACTCGCGGCTTGAGGTCGAGGCGGAACGCCTCGTTCGTCAGCCACGGCTTCAGCAGATTGATGTAGAGCGGATTGCCGAGGAGTCCGCTCGCGCCGCCCGGCAGGCTGGTCACGGCGGTGATCCGCGGCTTCGTTCCTTCAGCCACTCCGCGGCGCACCGGGCCGCTGCTGAACATGAAGCCGTCCAGCGTGGCCGCGCGCGAGTTGTGGCTCGACGCGTCGACGACCTCGAATCCGCCGTCCACAGGAATGCCGCTGAGCCCAGTGAGCGGGTGAGGGAACGCTCCGCCGGCGGGCGGCGTGTTGTAGTCGCCGCCGAGCGGATGGCGGAAGACGATGCGATGGAGCTTGCCCCAGTGATAGGTGTTCTGATCCGTCGAGCGCGCGTACGCGGGCGCGAACGCCTCGCTCGCCAGGAGCTCGAGCGCGTCGGCCATGCTCTTCAGAATGAGAATGTCGCGGCGGGCTGCCGCGGTCTCAGCGGTGTTGGCCATCGGCGGGACGTTGAAGAAGTTCACGCCCGAGACGCCGGCGCCGTGGCGCGTGCCGTAGTTGTCGAGCAGATTCTTCAGCGCGGTCACGGTGAGTGCGCTGCTCGGCCGCGGCAGCGGACCGGTGTTCAGAACCGCGTCGATCGTGTTCTTGATGAACTGCCCGCGCCAGACGCTGTACAGAGTCGCGGCGACGCTCGCATTCATCTCAGCGGACGTCGGCGACGCAAGAATGCCGTTCACATCTGCGGAGTCCCACCCCTCGAAGATGCCGGTCGGCGTCGAGAAATCCCAGGTCCGCAGGCGATTGACCGCGGCGACGACTCCCGGATGCCCGGCCAGGCCGGCCAGCGCGGGGATGCTGCTCGCGCCGCCGTTGGCCTGCGCGGCGGTGATGAGCGGCACGAAATACTTCGCGTCGAGCAGCACCACGTCGGCCTGGATGCGCTGCATGTCGGCGACGGTCATCTTCCCGTTGTTGGCGAGCTTCTCTTTGATCAACTCGGTGATGCGGCCCGCGCGGAAGCCGGCGTAGCCCGGCGACAGGTAGAAGATGCCGCCACCCGGACGGAGCTGATTGAGGGGATTGTTGTCGAGGGTCGTGCCGGCCGGATCGTTGTTCGCGTTGACGATCCATCCGTTGGTCGGGTTGATCGCGAACGGCATCTCGCTCGCGGGCAGGATCTGGTACGGCGAGGACTGGCCGGCGGGACGGGTGGTCACGCGCAGCCAGTCGTTGCCGCTCACGGAACCGTTGCGCAGAACGAAGGGCGGCGCGCCGGTGACCTTGTTGGCCTGGAGGTCTTCGCGCAGCGGCATCTCACCGCTGGTGAAGTAGGCGATGTTGCCGTCGACGTCGTTGTACATGAAGTTCTGCGAGCCGACGTCGAAGAACTGCAGGCCGTTGCGGAAGTCGTCGAGGTTCTTGGCTTCATTCCAGAGCAGGAAAGTCTCGATCTCGCGCGTCGGTGCGTGACCGATCCACTGAACGCTGACGCCCGCGCCGGTGGCGAGATTCAGCGACACGATCGGCGCGTTGCGGCGCGAAACGATCAGCGTGGCCGCCGGAATCGAAGCGCTCGGCGCAAGCGGAGTTACGTCATTCGCCGTTCCGTTCGCGGGATTGTTCGCCAGGAAGACCTGCGGAATCGCCGCGAGCGGCTCCTTGACGCCGTTGAACATCGCCGACAGTCCCGCGGGCGCGGTCGCGTCAGGAACGACCGTCTCGGTGTACGCGTCGGTGACGTCCATCGGATTGACGGTGCTGCCCCAGGCGATGCGATCGGTATTTCCCTGCACCACGAAGGGCACGCCGGGGAAGCCCATGCCCGCGGCGTTGATGCGCACGCCGCTGAGACCGATCGGGTAGAAGGTCGCCGGCATACGCAGCGCGAGATGAGGATCATTCGCCATCAGCGAATTGCCGGTCGCGGAATGCCTCGGCGCAATGGCCCACTCGTTCGAAGCGCCGCGCTGCTCGGGATCGAGGAAGCGGTCGAAGAAGGGGATCTCCTTCAGATCGGCGATGTACTTCCTCGCGACCTCGAGGCGCGCGGGAGAGATCGCCGCGGCGGCGTTCTCTCTCCACTCGTCGATCTCATTCACCGAGATGGTCGCGTTGCCCGCGGTCGGCGCCGCCGAATCGGGAACGGTCGACGCGGGATTGAAGGGCTGGGAGCGGAAGAGGTCTTCGAAGAAAAGCGCGGAGCCGTTGAAGCCGAGCTGCGCGCCCGCGCCCTGATAGGTCAGCAGGGCCACGGTGTAATCGACGTCGAGCTCGAAGGAGAGGCCGAAGGCCAGGAGCTTGGCCACGGCGATCGTGTCCACCGCCGTCCATGGTGCGAACTTGGTGATCTCGATCCTCGCGTACTCCGGAGGCAGCGGATGGGACGCAACCCAGGCGTTGACGCCGGCGGCGTACGCGTTGAGCAGCTCCATGACCCGCGGCGGGTACTCGAGGCTGGAGAGGACGGCGGCGCGGCCGAGGCCGAGGGTTCGCAGCTGGATGTCCTGCGGAAGGACGGATGCGCCGACCAGCTCGGCGAACGTGCCGTTCGCCGTGCGCCGGTTCTCATCCATCTGGAAGAGGCGGTCTTCGGCATGAACCCATCCGTTGAGGAAGGCCAGGTCGAAGTCGGTGAAGGCGCGGATGTGCGGGACACCGCTGCTATCGCGCTCGATCTGTCCGGGAAGACGCATGCCGGGGTGCCTGACCCAGGACTGCGCCGCGAGGGGAAGGGCGGTGAGAACGAGGAGCACTACCAGTAAGGCTCTACGCATGAAACCTCCAGCCACAGGGAATTAGACGAGAAAGATGTTTAGGGATGGCGATGGTATACCGGCTGCCGAGGTATACGAAGCCATGTCGATCGCAATCCTTCTCTTCGCGGCAGTTCTTTCCGACACCAGCACCGTCAAGGCGAGCTCTTCTCCCTCGCCGGTTTACATCGAAGCGCTGAATGGCCGGCAGGTCGTGAATTGCGACCTGATCGTCGAGAACCCAACCGGCGCGCCGCTGGACATCGACGAGGTTGAGCTATCCGTCTACGACAAGCCGGGAAAGCTGATCATCCGCCGGTTCGTCGATGGCAACGGCACGCGGCCGAGCGTTCGCACGATCGATGTCGCCGAGGTTCCGGCGCAGGGCAAGGCGCTGATCTTCAATCCGTTTCACACGTTCGACGCGATGATCGACCTCTCGTCGATGGTCTTCGACATCAAGCTGAGCACGAAGGACGGGAGCACGCTGTACGGCGCGTCGGTGACCGTGAAACCGGTGAATTACGTCCCGCGCGCGACGATGATCCTTCCCCTGCCCGGCCGCCAGATCGTCTACGACGGCCACGACTTCTATGGGCACCATCGCCGCTGGGATTACATGATCCCTGGACTGCGGCAACTCGGGTTCACGACGAACTTCATGCGCTACAGCTTCGACTTCGTGACCGTGGACGCGGAGGGCAACATGTCGCGTGGTCCGGAAGAGAAGAATGAGAGCTGGTTCGGTTTCGGCCGCGAGATTCGCGCCGCGGGTGCGGGGACGGTCGTGGCCGTGCACGATGCCCAACCCGACGACCGCAAGTTCAACCCGCCGATGATCGCGCAACGCGGAACGATGGCGGTGTGGGGCAACTACGTGGTCGTCGATCACGGATCCGGCGAGCTCGCTCTGTACGGGCACATCCGCCAGAACAGCAGCCGCGTGAAAACCGGTCAACGCGTGAAGAGCGGTGAGGTCATCGCCGCGGTGGGTGCCTCAGGCAGCTCGTTGTTCCCGCATCTGCATTTCCAGCTGCAGACCGGCCCCGATACGAGCTCGGAAGGGCTGCCCTCCACCTTTCACCGGTTCGACAGGATTCTCGGCAGCAGGAAAGTTCACGTGCGCTCGGGAGGCGTGGATACGGGCGAGATTCTGGACGGGCGCTAGGAACGGAATCCGTGATCGTGCGCGAACACGATCGCCTGCGCGCGGGTCCAGACGCCGAGCTTGTCGAACACATTCGAGACGTGATTGCGAACGGTCTTGCCGCTGATGCCGAGTTGCGTGGCGATGTCGGCATTGCTCAGGCCATCGGCAAGCAGGACCAGCACTTCGCGTTCTCTGGGCGACAAAGCGAGAAATGGATCGCCGGCCACGGCTTTGTTGCGCCCGGTGAATTCGAGGACGGCGTCACAGAAGCGCTGCCAGGCGGGCTCGTCTTCGATCAGGACGTGATTGCGCGAGTCGAGCTCCACGAATTCAGCATTCGGGATCCGCGCCGCCAGCAACTGCCCCTCGGCGAACGGCACCACACCGTCATTGCGTGAGTGCAGCACCAGCGTGGGGATGCGGATCTGATCGAGAAGCCCGGTAATGTCGATGTCGCCACGCGTTTCCATGATCGGAGCGGCGATGGCAGCGGACGTGGTTTTCTTCGCGAGGTCGGTGAACCAACGAAGTTGCTCATCGGTTCCGCCGGGGATGAATCGCGAGGTGAAGACCTGGCGAAACGCGGGATTGTCGCGAGCCCAGCCGACGCGGACCAGATCGATGATCGCCCGATACTCACGCTGCGCATCGGCATCACCGCGGCGGAAGACACCGCGACCGTACGCGCCGTAGAGAATGAGCCGCGAGACGCGTTCCGGATGGCGGACCGCGTAGTTGATGCAGGTCGCGCCGCCCTGGGACATGCCGAGAAGGGTGAAGGGCTCGTCGATCTTCGCCGCTTCGATCACGTCCTCGAGGTCTTCGGTCCAACGCTCGAGCGACAGCGTGGCGACCTCGCGGTCAGTCATCCCGCAACCGCGCTCGTCGTAGCGGACGTAGCGGAAGTGTCCGGCCAGGAAGTGCATCCAGTGGCGGAAGACCGGGCTTTCCCAGTCGAACTCGAGATGGGAGAGCCAGTTCGCGGCCTTGACCAGTACCGGTCCGCTGCCCGCTTCGGCCCACGCGATCCGGACGTCGTCCGACGTGGTGAGGTAGCGGATGACCTGACGCTGTCTTTCTGTCATCGCAGGACCGGGACAATTGTCCCATTGCCGCGCCGGATCGCGTGCCGCACTTTGAGGCCATGCTCAAACGAACACTCTTCCTCGTTTACGGTGTCGCGGCCTACGCCTTCTTCCTGGGCACGTTTCTGTACGCGATCGCATTCGTCGGCGGCTTGCTCGTGCCGACGTCGCTGGACGGTCCGGCGACGGACTCGCTGCCGAAAGCGCTGCTGATCGACGCCGGCCTGCTCACGCTGTTCGCCGTGCAGCACAGCGTGATGGCGCGCCGCTGGTTCAAGGAGCGCTGGACGCGAATCATCCCGCCGACGCTGGAACGCTCGACGTACGTGCTGTTCGCGAGCGCCGCGCTGGCCTTCCTCTTGTGGCAATGGCGCCCGCTCGGCGGCTCGGTCTGGTCGGTGGAACACCCCGCCGCCCGTTCCGTGCTCTGGCTCCTCTTCGCGATCGGCTGGCTGCAGGTGCTGGTGACGACGTTCCTGATCAACCACTTCGACCTGTTCGGCCTGCGCCAGGTCTGGCTGCACTTCCGCGGCCGCCCGTACACGAAAGTACACTTCGCCACCCCCGCCCCCTACCGCTTCGTCCGCCACCCCCTCTACCTCGGCTTCCTGATCGCGTTCTGGTCCACGCCGAACATGACCCTCGCCCACCTGTTCTTCGCGGTGATGACCACCGCGTACATCGTGGTGGCGATCCAGTTCGAGGAGCGGGACCTGTTGCATGAGCATGGGGTTCCGTACGAGGAGTATCGGCGGAGTGTGCCGATGCTGTTGCCGATGGGGCGGGGTGGCCGGAGCGCCGGCGTCCCGCCGGCGGGGGCGCAGGCGGGACGCCTGCGGGAGGGGAGTTAGATCAGCTTCAAAAATTCATCCGCCGTCAGCCGAATGTCGCGTCCATCGGCATGGCGAAACTGTTTGTGGGAGCCACGCTGTCGGACCTCTACGAAGCCGAGGTGGCTGAGAATGCTGACGACCTCTCTCGGTTTGAGAATCGGCAGCTTCGGCATCAGCCAATCTGAACCAATTGCGTTCCGACGAACTCCGCTTCAATCTGCGGCTCTCCATCTTCCAGGAGCATCGCTAAAACTTCGCGCAAGTTCGCGTTCAGTTCGTCGAGCGATTCCGCCTGCGTGTGCGCACCCGGGAAACCGGGGATGAATCCGACAAACAGGCCCGTCTCTGCTGAACGTTCGACGACGGCGGTGTAGGTCTTCATGCAAGGAAGGCTAACACGCGTTGAGGTGTCGCGATTCTGAACCGTCATTCGAAGTCCACCTTCGCGTTTTCGGGCAATGCAAACGTTCCAAAGCACTGACCGCACTCCAAACGGAGGTTCGTGCCGCTCTCCCAATCGACCTTGTCACTGCTTGCATCGGCAGTTAGAACAAGTGCTCCGTCTTCGTCACGCTGCGCTTCGAAGATCCACGACCGCACGACTTCCTCTACCAGCCGGAACGGTGTCCATCCATTCGTCTGCCATGCGCCGTGATCCTCACCATGATTCCCGCAATGCGGACAGACGATCGGCAGCTCGCTCCACAACGTCTGTGGCTCGTCACTCACACCACGACGATACCTCGGTGCGCAGCACACCCTGGCTAAATCCCCGCCAGGTAGAATCAGACACCTTCAGCACCGTAAAACATGGCGAACTTGCCTGATGGCCTCTACGACCTGCTCATCACGCGTGCGGTTGAGCGTGAGTTGCAGCACATCGATTCGTCACGCCGGTTTGCGGATGAACAACTCGATCCGGCGGAAGCTCACCTTCCTCTGGCCAGGCACATCGCGGCGATCGTGAAGACAGCATTGCGCGGAGTCCCCGATGAGGAACGCGCGGTCCGCCAGACTGAGATCTGCAACGAGATCGTTCGCACGCTGACCGCGGCCTTACCGAACGAAGTGGATGAAGGCGATCTCGTCGCCGAACCGCCGCGGAAACTTGCGGCGATCTATCCATTCGACCCGCTCCGCGAAGCGCGACCTCCGGCGCCGGAGATTCCGCTGGGGCAGAGCGATCTCCTGGTCAATGCGCGCGACGAGCCGCGCATCGGAGCGGTACTGGAACGGGAGATCGAATCAGCAGATCGCATCGACCTGATCATCGCCTTCATCCGCTGGAGCGGCCTCCGCCTGATTGAGCCGAAGCTGCGCGCGTTCGTCGGCCGCGGCGGCCGGCTGCGCGTGATCACCACGACGTACACAGGTTCGACCGAGCGGCTGGCCATCGAGCATCTGATTGCGCTGGGTGCCGAGGTGAAGGTCTCGTACCAGACCGACATGACCCGGCTCCACGCAAAGGCGTGGCTCTTTCACCGTGAATCCGGCTTCTCCACAGTCTTCATCGGCTCGTCGAATCTCTCCACCTCGGCAATGCGCGACGGCCTCGAGTGGAACGTGCGGCTATCGCAGGTCGATGCGCCGACGATCGTCGAGAAGTTTAGCGCTACGTTCGATTCGTACTGGGAGCATCCCGACTTCGAGAGCTGGGTGCCCGGCCGCGATGAAGAACGGTTTGACCGCGCCGTAGCTTCTGCTGCGAGCGATCAACCGAAAGTCACGTTCTTCGGGATCGAGGTCGAGCCGTGGCCCTACCAGAAGGAGATGCTCGAACAGCTCACTGTCGAGCGTTATCGGCACAACCGATGGCAGAACCTTGTCGTCGCCGCCACTGGTACCGGCAAGACTGTCGTCGCCGCGCTCGATTACAGGAGACTAAATGACCGGGACGAGCCGCTACCGTGGAGTGTGCGACGGCCCTTGTCACTCCTTTTCATCGCCCACCGAAAGGAGATCCTGCAGCAGTCGCTGGATACATTCCGGGCGGTGATGCGCGACGGCTCTTTCGGCGAGTTGTACGTCGACGGTAGTCGGCCTAGCGAATGGCAGCATGTGTTCGCGTCGATCCAGTCGCTGAATACTCTCGACGTCGCCGCGATCGATCCTCAGAAGTTCGACGTCGTGATTGTCGATGAGTTCCACCACGCCGCTGCGCCTACTTACGACAAGCTACTCAAGCATCTCAAGCCGAAGATCCTCCTCGGACTGACAGCGACTCCCGAGCGCACGGACGGCGAACCAATCCTGCAGTGGTTCGGCGGCCGGATCGCGGTCGAGTTGCGTTTATGGGATGCGCTCGATCGGGGATTGCTGTCACCGTTTCACTACTTCGGCGTGCATGACAACGTCGACTTATCGCAAGTTACCTGGCGACGCGGGCGTTACGACGACAGAGAGCTGGAGAACGTTTACACCGGAAACGATGCGCGGGTCGGACAGATCCTCACCCAGCTGCAGCAAAAGGTCGGCAACCTCGGCGGCATGCGCGCTCTCGGCTTCTGCGTCGGGGTGCACCACGCGGAGTTCATGGCCCGGCGTTTTCGTGACGCAGGCATCGCCGCCGAGGCTGTGCTGGGAACCACGGACAGCGCCGCACGCGATCAAGCTTTGCACAAGCTGAAGCACGGCGAGATTCAGTGCCTGTTCGCTGTCGACATCTTTAACGAAGGCGTGGACGTCCCGCAGGTGGACACGGTGATGTTTCTCCGGCCTACGGAGAGCGCGCTGATCTTCCTGCAGCAGCTCGGCCGCGGCCTTCGCCGCGCGCGCGACAAGCAATGCTTGACCGTGCTCGACTTCATCGGCAATGCCCATCGCAACTTCCGCTTCGATCTCCGCTTTCGCGCTCTGACGGGGGCAACTCGCTCCGAGATGGAAGAGCAGGTTACCGGCGGATTTCCCTACCTGCCGGCGGGCTGTTCGATTCAGTTGGACCGAGAAGCCGGCAAAATCGTACTGGACAATCTAAAACAGTCGATCGGCGCAACCTTCAAGAGCCTCGTAAACGAGCTGCGGAGCATGCAGCCGCCTGTCACGCTCGCCGAATTTTTAGGTGACGCGGCAATCGAGCCGGAGGAACTTTATCGTAGCCGCGGCTGGTCATGGACTCGACTAAAGCGCGAGGCTGGACACAACCTAACCTCAGCAATTCGTGTTGCAGACAAAACGGCATCCGTAGGTTCTTCGGACGAGGAGAAACTGCTGAACTCACTGAGCCGCGTTCTGCACATCGATGATGAACGACGACTAAAGTTCCTGCGGCAGGTCGTCTCGCGCGACCAGATCGATGTTGAGTCGATCGCACCCGCCGCTCGCCGCATCCTCGACGGCTTCATGATGACCTTGTGGGGAAATGAGGAGCGCGACATCTCCTCGGCTGTTGATCGCGTACTTCGCCAGAGTGACGTGCGTTCGGAACTACGTGAACTGCTGCAACTCCTCGACGATAGAGCCGGCCACCGTACCTTTCCATTAATCGATGAACTCCCGTCTCCAGCGAAGGCGATCTTTACGGACGTTCCGTTGGAAGTGCACGCGCGTTACAGCCGAGACGAGATCCTCGCCGCGATTGGACGCGTAAAGTTCGGCGACTCGTTCAGTTCACGTGAAGGAGTGCTCTGGCATCCAGCTACGAAGACAGACTACTTCTTCGTGACTCTGCAGAAGAGTGAGAAGCATTACTCGCCCTCGACACGCTACCGCGACTACGCGATCTCGCCTGACCTTTTCCACTGGGAATCGCAGTCGCAGACACCCGAAAAGAGCGCCACCGGCCAGCGATACATCCACCACACGAAGGGCGAAACGAATGTGATGCTCTTCGTCCGTCCGTCTAACAAGGATGGCTACGGCCGTACACCAGCCTTTACGTTCTTAGGCCCGGCCACCTATCAGAGTCATATCGGTGAGCGGCCGATGGCCATCGTCTGGAAGCTGCATCGTCCGATGCCGTTGGACATCTTCAGCCTGGCCCGGGTTGCGGCGGGTTAACCCGCGATCGAAACACCAGGGGCGGCCTTTCGGCCGCCCCTTCCAAAGAACCATCACGGGTGCAGATTGCGACGGGACTACGCCATGCGTCGCGCTACTACGAGCACCCACTCGTCGAGCCGCAGTTGAGGCATTTGTAGCAGGCGCCGTTGCGGACCATGATCTCGCCGCAATCCGAGCAGCTGGGCGCGTCCTGCTGGTAGAGGAACGTTCCCTTCGGCGACGCGTTCACTCCATCGGCGTTTTTCGCGGGCATTACGAAGCCGACGATCTTCGACGTGTCCGAAGCCACCGGCGCGGGGGTGGCGGTGGAGACGGCGTCGATGAAGGCCACGTCGGACGCGGTCGGCGTGGTCACGTTCGACGCGGGACGGGCGGGCGCGGGCGTGGTGTCTTCGCGCAGGATCACACCGGCGTGCTGCTGGCTCTCGCGGTCCAGGAACTTGATCGCCAGCCACTTGAAGATGTAGTCCATGATCGACTTCGTCATCGGGATCTCGGGGTTCTTCGTGAATCCCGAGGGCTCGAAGCGCGTGTGGGTGAACTTGTCGACCAGCAGCTGCAGCGGCACGCCGTGCTGCAGCGCGAGTGACGTCATCGTGGCGAAGCTGTCCATCAGGCCGGAGATCGTCGAGCCTTCCTTGGCCATGGTGATGAAGATCTCGCCGGGGCTGCCGTCCTCGTACTTGCCGACGGTGATGTAGCCTTCGTGGCCGCCGATCGAGAACTTGTGCGTGATCGACTCCCGCTCATCGGGCAGCTTGCGGCGGACCGCCGTCGGAGTGATCCCCAGCGCCTCGAGCTGCTTCTTGTCCTGCGCAGTTGACAAGGGTTGTGACCGCTTGCAACCGTCGCGATACACGGCGACGGCCTTGAGACCGAGCTTCCAGGCCTCGTAATACGCGCCTTCGATCTCCTCGGCCGTCGCGTTGGTGGGCATGTTGATGGTCTTGGAGATCGCGCCGCTGATGAACGGCTGCACGGCGCCCATCATCTTCAGGTGTCCGAGGTAGTGAATCGAGCGCACGCCGTTGGCCGGCTTGAACGCGCAGTCGAACACCGACAGGTGCGCGTCCAGCAGATGCGGCGCGCCTTCGATGGTGTCGTTGTCGTTGATGTAGTCGACGATTTCCTTGACCTGCTTCGGATCGTAGCCGAGGCGCTTGAGCGCGGTCGGGACGGTGTTGTTGACGATCTTCAGCATCCCGCCGCCGACCAGCTTCTTGTACTTCACCAGAGCGATGTCGGGCTCGATGCCGGTCGTGTCGCAATCCATCATGAAGGCGATCGTGCCGGTCGGCGCGAGCACGGAGATCTGCGCGTTGCGGTAGCCGTGCTGCTGGCCGAGGGCGTAGGCCTCGTCCCAGACCTTGCAGGCCGCGTCAGCGAGATCGGCCGGCAGCGAGCGCACGTCGAGGCGGTACGCGCTGCGGCGATGCTTGTCGATCACGCGCAGGAACGGCTCTTCATTGACCGCGTAGCCGGCGAACGGCCCGACCTTCGCCGCGATGCGCGCCGACTGCGCGTACGACTCGCCGGAGAGAATCGAGGTGATCGCAGCGGCGTAATCGCGGCCGTCCTCGTGAGTCATACGCGACGCCGCGGGCCATGAGCAGCGCGCCGAGGTTCGCGTAGCCGATGCCCAGCGGGCGGAAGGCGTGCGAGTTCTTCTCGATCGCCGGCGTCGGATAGGACGCGAAGTCGACGGTGATCTCCTGCGCGGTGATGACCACCCGCAGCGCTGCGCGATAAGCCTCGACGTCGAAGCCTTCGGTCTCGCTGTAGAACTTCATCAGGTTGAGCGAGGCAAGATTGCAGGCGGAGTCATCGAGGAACATGTACTCCGAGCAGGGATTGGACGCGTTGATGCGAGCCGTGTTCGGGCACGGATGCCAGTCGTTGACGGTCGTGTCGAACTGCAGGCCGGGATCGCCGCACAGCCAGGCCGACTGGGCCATGCGCTTCATCAGATCGCGGGCCTTGTAGGTGTCCATGACCCGGTTCTTGTCGGTGACCGCGCGGGTGCTCCAGTCGCCGTCCTTCTCGTACGAGCGCATGAACTCGTCTGTCACGCGCACGGAGTGGTTGGCGTTCTGGAAATGCACGGAGTCGTACGCGCCGCCCGGGGCATTGAACGCGCCGTCGTATCCGGCGTCGATCAGGGCCCAGGCCTTCCGCTCTTCGGTTTCCTTCGACTGGATGAAGTCGACGATGTCCGGGTGATCGGCGTTGAGGATGACCATCTTCGCGGCGCGGCGGGTCTTGCCGCCGGACTTGATCACGCCGGCGAAGGAGTCATAGCCGCGCATGAACGAGACCGGGCCGGACGCGGTGCCGCCGCCGGCCAGGAGCTCGCGCGAGCTGCGGATGCTGGAAAGGTTCGACCCCGTTCCCGACCCGTACTTGAACAGCATCCCCTCGGTCTTCGCCAGTCCGAGGATCGAGTCCATGGTGTCCTGCACGGAGTTGATGAAGCACGCCGAGCACTGCGGGCTTCTCTTCGATTCCGACGTTGAACCAGACCGGCGAGTTGAAGGCCGCCATCTGGTAGAGAAGGATGTGGGTGAGCTCGTCGCGGAACGTATCGCCGTCCGCTTCGGTCGCGAAGTAGCCGCCTTCGCGGCCCCACTGGGTGATGGTGCGGACCACGCGGCCGATGAGCTGGCGGACGGAGGTCTCGCGCTCGGGCGTGTTCAGGTGGCCGCGGAAGTACTTCGAGACGACGACGTTGGTGGCCATCTGCGACCAGAACTTCGGCATCTCCACTTCCTTCTGCTCGAACACGGAGGTGCCGGTCTCGCTGCTGATGGCGGCGGTGCGGATCTCCCATTCGCAGGTGTCGTAAACGTCGACGCCGGCCCTGGTGAAATAGCGGTCGATCTCGATGCCGCCGGTCCTCGTCTCCTTCTTCGCCGCCTTGCTGGATTTACCACTCCCGGCGGGCGGAGACGTGCGTGAACGGACCGACAAATCGATGGAAGTCATGGCCTTACTCTCCTTCTCACACTTGCTCTAGAAACAAAAAAGTAGAGGAGAGCAGTTCGATCGTTCTGAAGCGCGAACTTCCATCCCCTACCTCCCCCGACACAGCCCGTCCGTTTCCGGGCGGGCGCTTTTGACTCAGCGAAACGAAATACGAGACGACGCAGAAGAAGGCACCTGCGGCACCGAAGACCTGACCTTGACCGTCACCTGGTAATCACGGATCTGGATGGACACCGAGCGGACGGGGGAACGCGTTCCAGGACGAGTCTGATGCTTCAAATCCTTCATGGTCCTCCCTCACTTCGCCGAGTTGTATTCGATGGCGATCAACCTACGCCCGCTCCCTCGCGAAGTCAAGAGAGACACCACAAGATCTTGTGGTCCTCTGCACACGAAACACAACATAGTGCGTAACTATTCGTGTTTGCAGAAAGTTACGCGGCAGGGCCCGCTACTGTGCGGCAGCGCTTTTCCGCTACCCGTTCCACCTGATATCCGCGAGATTCCGACAGGTATTCCACAGGGTTTTGCACAGTGGGAGTTCGCGGAAATCCTCAATGTTTCGCGGCTTTCTCCACACGAATTGCACAGAGTTTTCGTACTGAATATCAGCGTTTCACGCCGTCATGATTTTCAGCAGCTTTTTCGGAGGAAATAGCGGACTCGGCCGGTGCGCAAAAGGGCGAAAAGCAAGCGGAATCCAATTTCTGCGGAAATCCGTCGTTGCCGCTCGTCCGACTACCAGCCGTAGTGGTCCGGGAGCCGACTGCACACAGGATGTGGCACGTGGAACAATTTCCCCTCAGTAATCGCCGGTCGCGCCGGCGCCGCCGAATCCGCCCTCACCTTGCGGGCGGACCTCCGGTGGATTTCCTGCGGAGTGAGGCGGGGCGATGGCGACCGTGGCCAGGGTCTCGAGGTCATCGTCGAAGGCCGTGAGCTTTGCCGGCGTGACGACGAAGCCGGTCGTGCGGCCGCGGAGGAGGCGGGAGGTGGCGAGGGAGGCGACGAGGAGAACGGCGCCGCTGATCGCCGAAACGGCTTCCTCTGAGATCCCGAACCGCGAGTGGACCGTTCCCACGGCGACGATCGCCGCCGCGGCCGCGCCGGCAAACATCGCGTGATGCCGTTTCCGTAAGGCGCACGCGAAGGAGATTGCCGCAAACCCACCGGCCAGGGCGATGGTGAGCAACGCCCAGCGTCGATCGGCGTGCGCCTGCGCCGCGAAAGGCATGGTCACCAGGAGAATGATGAAGAGCCATTCCGTCGACGGTCGCCTCCACGTCCTGTGGAGGGCGATCAGGGCAAACGTGGCGATGAGCATCGCGGCAATCGTTCCGAGGTCGGCCTTCACCTCGAGGTAGTACGTCACGAAGAACGCGGCCAGCGCGCCGAAAAGTGGATTGCGGACGCGAAAGCCGGCGATCCCCGCGGCCGCGGCGATCAGCAGATTCGCCTCGGGCGCACCGGTGTTTGGCAACGCCGCGAGCGCGCTGAACAAACCGCCGATCCAGAGCGCCGCTTCGACTCCGGTTCCGAACCACCGGCGCCCGTGAATCAGAAACTCCGCCAGCACGATGCAGAGCACCGCCGTGAGCAGTTCCTGTTTGGTGAGCGTGTAGAACGCGGCGATGCCGGCAACGGTCAGCAGGAAGAAGACGATCTGGCCGAGAAGTCCGTAGCCGTGCCATGGTTGGGGAAGATTCGCTTCCGGCCAACGATGATTGATCACGCGCGCGCGCTCTTGATCCGCCGTCATTGCGCTCCCCTCTTGAAACGGCGGTGAATGAGGACGAGCACTGGAATCGCGATGAGCATCCCGGCCAGCAGCGCCAGCTCCTCATCGACGACCGTCATGGCGTAACCGACATCGGCGATGACCGCGTAGACGAACGCGTAGAGCACGAATGCCTCGACCCGCGTCCGGAAGCCCCAGAGCATGACCAGCACGGCGATGGTCGTGGTGATGAGCGCGGCCATCGGCGGCGTGCCGTCGAGAAGCAACAGGCCGCCCCAGAGCGCGAGATTAGCCGCGAAGTGTTCGAAGACGCGAGGGAAGGTGTCCGGTGTGGTGTAGGCCTCCGGCCTGCCTTTGGGTGGGGGAATGCGGACATGAATCGCGCGCCACACCAACACCACCGCCGCACATGCGAACGCGCGCACAGCCAACTCGATCCCGAAGTTCGCCTGCCGCTCGATCCCCATCCACGCCGCGAGTGCCGCAATCGAAAGCGACAGCACGAGCCGCGAATCGAAGCGGTACGCCGTCACGCCGTGGACGATCGCCAGCAACAGGAAATGCCGCGCGCCGTGAGCACCGAAGACGTCGAACTGCTGTTCGATGAAGCCGACGTCCGCGGAAAGCAACAGCGCTCCGAGAAGCAGGACGTACTCGTTGACCACGCCTTTGCCGCCGCGCCGCGCCCAGATGTAGCAGGCCAGCGCCATCGCGCCGAGGATCGCGGCCAGGAACACGCGATCGAAGAGGTCGAAGTTGTTCTTCACGAACAACCCCACCGCGGTCGCGATGAGCAGCGCCCCGGCCCACGCCGAGAGCCGCACCTCGGGATAAACGGAGAAGACCTCGCGGCGCTCGCGCGCGATCAGCGCGTCAGTCGTGCGATCGCCGAGCTGGGGGCGGAGGCGTTCGAGCTCCGGTTCGAAGGAAAGCAACGTCAGACAAGATACGCTGCCGCGAACCCGACCTGCGCGGCCATCATCATCAGATACATGTGCCGCCACGACGGATGGTTCTCCGTCGCGGTCAGCTCGTCCGGATTCCGCACGATCAACCACACCGTGTACGCGCCCCACAGCGCGAGCGCGATTCCGAGAACGCTCAGGAACGTCGGATTGCCGGTGAGGATGCGCAGGTGCACGCCCACCGGCATCAGCAGCCAGGGCAGCACGAAGAACGGCGCGATCATCCAGGCCGCGCGGCGCACGCCGAACGCGATCGGCAACGTGCGGCAACCGCCGGCGCGATCGCCTTCCATGTCGCTGAAGTCCTTCGTCGATGCCGCGCCGAGGAGAAAGATCATGAAGATCAGGCCGATGAACCAGGGCTCGGAGTGGTAGGCGCGGGCGACCATCGTCCAGCCGGCCACTTTCAGAAGCATGCCTCGGGGGATGGCGATGGTGAGATTCGCGCCGATGGGGTGCGCCTTCGTGCGGCCGAACGCGGGCACCGAGTAGACGAACGTCGAGACGAGCGCGATCAGGTAGATGAAAAAGCACTCGTGCCATGACAGCGGCGCGAAGAGCTTCTGCGTGAACGTGTTGTACGGATGGACGACCACCAGCCACGTGGGGATCGTACCGAGCGCGTACATGATCCAGGTGAAGACCCACGCTTCGCGGATCGAGACTGCGCCGGTAACGAGAGGCCGGTTCGGCTTGTTGATCCGATCGATCTCCAGGTCGTAAATCTGATTGAGGGTGTTGTTTGCCGCGTTGAGGAAGGACGCGCAGAGTGACCCCAGCGTGACGGTCAGAATCACCGACAGGGTCAGCGTTCGCGAGGGATCGGGATTGTGCGCGGAGCCCCAGGCGCAGATCGCCCCGGAGACGATGCCGAGGAGCGGCGGGAGGAGGGTGAAGGGTCGGGCGAGCGTGAGGTAGCGGGTCACTGGCGTTTCCAGTCTAGCGGACCGATCATGTTGCTTACTCAATCAGGAGGCTTCTGCATGCGCCGTTTCGCAGGTGTGCTGTTCGTTCTCGTCGTTGCCCTCGCCTTGGCCCTTCCCCTCACTGCCGCCGACCTCGGATCGGCGCCGATGAACGTCGAAGGCCTGACCATCGACCTTCTTTCCGTCGAGCGGAAGGGGGCCGTGGTCACGGTGAAGTGGGCCGTCCGCAACTCCGGATCGAAGCAGGCGTACGCGGATTTCGATCTGGCGGGGAAGAAGGCCACGACCTATCTCGTCGATGAAGAGAACGGAACGAAGTACTTCGTCCTCACCGATAAGGAAGGTCAGCTCCTCGCCACTGAACACGAATACGACGGCATCTACGAGGCGATCCCGGAACGGCAGACCAAGCGCTTCTGGGCGAAGTTCCCCGCGCCGCCGCCGGCGGTGAAGACGATCAACGTTCTCTTCAGCGACAGCGATCCGTTCGAGAGCATCGCCATCACCGACAAATGAGGAAGCTCGCAGCGCTCGCCGTGATCCTGCTCGCGGCATGCGGGCAGGAGAAGCCGGAGCCGCAATCCGCTCCGGCGCCGTCCTCGGTGTTGCCCGCGGCCGCGGGCGCACCGGCGGTCGCGGCGACGGGAACGTTCGAGGATCCCGAGCCCGCCGGCGCGCAGGCGCGCGCGGAAGCGGTGGTCAACGCCGACTTCAATCGCGACAAGCGCACGACGCTGGCCATGAACATCACCACCATCGTCGGCCGCACCTCGGAACTGGAAGGTTTCTCCTCTGGCATCGCCGCGCGGGAAGACAAGATCGACGCTCGTCTGGCGCGGCTGAACGCGAGAGTCACCGAAACGGAAGTCGTCATTCAGCTTCCGGGAGCGATCCTCTTCGATTTCGACTCGGCCAACATCCGCGCCGATGCCGACCGCGCGCTGAACGACGTGGCCCAGGTCATCAAGGCTTACGCGGCGCGTCCGGTGCGTGTGGAAGGGCACACCGACTCCATCGCCAGCGACGACTACAACCAGTCCCTTTCCGAGCGCCGCGCCGCCTCGGTGGTGACCTGGCTGACCGCGCACGGAGTCGAGAAAGGTCGCCTGGCTTCGGCGGGCTTCGGCGAGAAGAAGCCGGTGGCCACGAACGACACACCGGCCGGACGCCAGCTCAACCGGCGGGTGGAAGTGGTCATTGCGAAGAAGTAGACTCCCGCGGTGCCTGTCAGAAAGCCCATCCCCGACAACAACGACGATTCCGAGAACTACGACTCGTCCTCCCGCAAAATGAACGAACGCAAGATCGCTCTGTTCATCGACTTCGAGAACATCGCCATCGGTGTAACTGACGCGAAATACAAGAAGTTCGAGATCGCCCTGCTGCTCGAGCGCCTGCTCGAGAAAGGCAAGATCGTCGTCAAGAAGGCTTACTGCGACTGGGACAAGTTCCCCGACTACAAGCGGGAGCTGCACGAGGCCGCGATCGAGCTGATCGAGGTCCCGGGCCGCGGCTATTCCGGTAAGAACTCGGCCGACATGCGCATGGCCGTCGACGCCATGGATATGTGCTGGTCGAAGGAGCACATCGACTCGTTCGTCGTCGCGTCAGGCGATTCCGATTTCTCCCCGCTGGTCTCCAAGCTCAAGGAAAACGACAAGTACGTCATCGGCTGCGGAGTGAAGAACTCCTCGAGCGACCTCCTGATCGACAACTGCGACGAATGGATCTTCTACGAGGACCTCGTCCGCGGCATCACCAAGGCGCCTACCGTGGCCTTCCAGGACAAGAAGAAGGCCGAGGTGTTCAAGCTGTTGATCGATTCGATCAAGGCTCTGATGCGGGAGAACAAAGAGATCCTCTGGGGGTCGATGGTCAAGCAGACCATGCAGCGCAAGAAGCCGACCTTCAACGAGGAGTATTACGGCTACAACACCTTCAGCGACCTGCTGGAAGACGCGCAGACGAACAACATCATCAAGATCAAGAAGGATGTGAAGTCGGGGTCGTACGTGATCACCGGCTTCGCGCAGTCGGCGGCGTAGTCGTCTCAGTTTATCCCCGCGCGAAGACGCGGGGATCTCTCCGTGCACGATCGCCGATTGTCGCCCAGGCGAGGCCGCCGCGGGCGATGAGTGGCCCGCGATTGTCCCTTACGCCGTCAGCATCGTCCGTGCGCGGGGAGATCCCGCGTCTTCGCGCGGGATAGACTGAAATCCCGGCTTCGCGCAGTCGGCGGCGTAGTCGTCTCAGTTTATCCCCGCGCGAAGACGCGGGGATCTCTCCGTGCACGATCGCCGATCGTCGCCCAGGCGAGGCCGCCGCGGGCGATGCGTGGCCCGCGAGTTCCCTGTACGCCGTCAGCGTCGTTCGTGCACGGGGAGATCCCGCGTCTTCGCGCGGGATAGACTGAAAAACGGCTCGAGTCAGCCGGCCGTGCGGAGCGCCTTCACCACCGCGCGCGCGATCTCGATTCCGGCGGCGTAGTTCTGCCGGGTGTTGTTCCCCGCGGGATACGAATCCCTCATCTTGTCTTCGCTGTTCGGCAGACGCTCGAAGCGCGCCGCGCCGTGGCCGACGTTTCGTCCGCCTCGAAGGATGTCGAACTCGACGACCTGAACGAACTGGATCGCACGGCTCGCATCCGCGTCAGCCAGCGTTCCATGTTCCCTCTTGTAGGGCTCGACGGTTCGACGGGTATCGCGGGGCGAGGCCAGGTGGGATCGCATGGCTTTGTGGGGCGTGAGAACGATCACCGCATCGAACGAGCTGGCATCGGCTGAGTCGACCAGCTGAACGTTACCGAGACGCTCCCGCAGGGCCGTGACGACTTCATCGGCGGGAAAGGCGAACGTTCTTATCGTTGGATCCTGCTCGATCACCACCGCGTACTGGCCGGGGATCTTGTCGGTGTTCGTCGTTGCACAGCCGGAGAGGATCAGGATGGTGGTCAGGAGCAGAGCGGTGGCTTTCATCGAATCGTTCCTCGGGGTTGTTTGAAATGCAACTAAGGCGCCCTGAATACGCGTCGATACGCAAGGAGTTAGGCGATGCGGTGTCCATCCTTGAGGAAACGGTGTCGCTTATCGAGCACGGTGCTCCACTACAATCGCGCCCGTGCCGAAGCCGAAGAATCGTGAGCACTACCCTGCCCTCGTCGTCGGCACCGGCATCGCCGGCCTGACCACCGCTTTTACCCTGGCCAGCGCGGGCATCCGCGTGCTGCTGGTGACCAAGGCCACCGATCCCGCGGACTGCAACACCTCCTGGGCTCAGGGCGGGATCATCTATCAGGGCGAGAACGACTCACCAGCCAAGCTCGTCGGCGACGTGATCCGCGCGGGCGCCGGCATCTCGAACGAAGAGGCTGTCCGGTATCTGGCCGAGGAAGGGCCGCGGGTCGTGAAAGAACTGCTGCTCGATGAGATGCACGTGCCTTTCTCGACGACCGACGAAGGGGAGCTCGATCTCACGAACGAAGGCGCGCATTCGGTGTCGCGCATCATTCACGCCGGCGACGCGACCGGACGGGCCATCGAGACGTCGCTCCTCAATCGCGTGAAGTCGGAGCCGAACATCACTCTGGCCACGGACGTCACGGCAATCGATCTGCTCACCACGCATCACCATCCGCAGGACGTCCAGATCCGCTATCGACTGACCAACGAGTGCGTGGGCGCGTATCTGCTCGACAACGAGACCAACGAGGTCTACACGATCTTCGCCGACTTCACCGTCCTGGCCACGGGCGGTCTCGGCCAGATTTACCTGCACACCACCAACACGCGCAGCGCCATCGGCGACGGTGTGGTCATGGCTCATCGCGCCCGCGCGAAGATCATGAACGCGGAGTACGTGCAGTTTCACCCGACCGCGCTGGCGGACAAGAAGGCCAATCATTTCCTGATCTCCGAAGCGTTGCGCGGTGAAGGGGCGCGGCTTCGCAATCAGCGCGGCGAGTACTTCATGGAGCGCTACTCGCCGGAGCTGAAAGACCTCGCGCCGCGCGACATCGTGGCCCGGGCCATCGTCGATCAGATGACCCGCAACAAGGAGGAATTCGTCTATCTCGATCTGGCGAATTTCTACAACGGCCATCAGCCCATCCCGGAGCGCTTCCCGAACATCTACAAAGCGTGCATGGACATCGGCGTGGACATGGAGCGCGACCCGATTCCGGTCGTCCCCGCGGCGCACTACTTCTGCGGCGGTGTGCTGGTGAACACGGTCGGCGAGACGACCCTGAGCCGCTTGTATGCGATCGGCGAGACGTCCTGCTCGGGATTGCACGGCGCGAATCGACTGGCCTCGACGTCGCTGCTGGAAGGTCTGACCTGGGGTTATTACGCGGCGCATTCGATTCTGGCGAAGCTCACCGCCGCGTCGAGCGCGGCATCACCATCGGTGCACCGCGCGTTCTCGTCGCTCGTCGCGGGATCGGGGCCAGTCCCCGATTCGCTGCTGCACTCGATTCCTGACTGGAAACCGCCCGGAACGGAGAACCTCGAGGACCCCGCGCTGATCCTGCAGGACTGGACGACCATCCAGAACACGATGTGGAACTACGTGGGAATCATCCGCACCTACGAGCGTCTCAAGCGCGCCATGGCCGACGTAAAACACCTCGGCGACCGCCTCACCAAGTACTACCACGAGTCGACGATCAGCAAGTCGATCGTCGAGCTGTTCCACGGCCAGCAGATGGCGGCGATCGTGTCGGATGCGGCGATCCGAAATTCGCGGTCGATCGGCGCGCATTTTCGAGCGGACTGATCGCTGCGCGAAATTGAAAATTGGAAATTGAGAATTGAAAATGTTTGAGACTCGCTTGGCGCTTCGTCCCTTTTTTCAATTTTCAATTTTCAATTTTCAATTTTCATGAAGCTCCACCTCGGCTGCGGTCCGCTGGCGCTTTCCGGCTGGATCAACATCGACAATCAACCCTACCCGGGCGTCGATCGCGTGCTCGATGTCACCGCGGGCCTGCCGTTCGAGGATGCGCAGTTCATTTTCGCGGAGCACTTCATCGAGCATCTGCCGTTCGATGCGGCAGCGGCGCTGATGCGCGAGTGCAGGCGGGCATTACGCGACGACGGCGTGCTGCGCTTGTCGACGCCGAACCTCGATTGGGTCTGGGCTTCTCATTACAAGAAAGTGATGACCCAGGAGGAAGCGGTGCTGGCCTGCTTCGCGATCAATCGCGCGTTCCGCGGATGGGGCCACCAGTTCCTGTACAACGAGACCACCCTGCGGTCGCTCCTGCTCGATGCCGGCTTCGCGAATGTCGTCCGCTGTGATTACGGCCAGAGCAAGCACGCGGAACTGCGCGGCATCGAACGGCACGAATGGCAACCGGATTTTGACGGCTTCTCGCACATCCTGATCGTCGAGGCTTCCGGGCGCGGTGGGGAAGCGCCGGAGTATCTGGATGGGCCGCGGGAGATGTTCGTGCGGGACGCTGGCGTGCGATAAGTGACGCATGGGCGTCAGTCTTGACGAGCCGCTTTTCCGGCAGTAAAGTCGTCGCCGGAAGGAGGACTCGGATGCGAAGGTTCCTCGTCGTTCTTTCGATTGTGGTGCTCGCGACGCCGGGACTGATGGCCCAGGTGCAACCGCCGCCGGTCGGTGGCGGAGGCAACGGCTGCCAGGATTGCATCGCCGTCAACGCCAGCATGACCACTTATTGCCTGACCGCCGAGGGCGGATGCTGCGCGACGACCTGGTACGGCTGCTCGCCGGGTCCATACCGGTGTCTGTGCATGCCGTTCGGCAATGGGTGGCTGCAATGCGAATGCTTACCGGAGTGCGGCGAGCCTTGCCTCTGGGCGTGACCCGTGTGGAGCATCCTTTTCATCCTGCTGGTGGTAGAGGCGGGGAGCGCACAAACCGCGCCGTTGGTGATCGACTATCGCGCCGCCACGTCCGCTCCGTTGCCGTGCGAGCGCGGCGTCATCGTCGCAACACCGGTCTGCACCGGCGTTGGCCCGTGCGATCTGCCCACGCGCACGGCTGACTGGGCGCGCGGGGATGCGTCGGTCACCCTGGACCTGGACCACTCCGTTTCCTGGACGATCGGTCTGGATGCTCGCAACTGCTGGGCGCAGGAGATCGTCGCGGGTGCTGGCGACACCGGAGGTTCACGCTCTGCCTTCGTCTGGCCCCTGGCCACAATTCAAGCGAACCTGATCGCGGAGAAAGGTCTGAAGTTGCCGGCGACTGCGTCGATCGCGATCGACAATGGCGAGGTCAACCCGTCCGCGACATGCACCATCGATCATTCGCGCCTGACTTGCCGCGGCCCCGCCATGACCGGCGACCTGCGGCTCGAAGTGCCGGGCTTCGCCCCGGTCTACGTCTGGAACCGCACCATCGCTCCGAAGACGTCCCTCGGCGATATCTCGGTCAAGGAGGCTGCGTCATTATCCGGACGCGTTGCCATTGGTCGCCGTGGCGAGAAGGTCGCTGGAACGACGGTCATCATCAAGCCGTCCCTGTTCGCCCAGACCCGCGAAGAGCAACGCCAGATCGACGCGCGAACGCGCAGAACGACCGCAACCGCGACGGGACTCTTTCAGTTCACGGACCTCGATCCGGGCCGTTACGAAGTTCGCGCCTCGAAGGACGGCTGGTCACCATCTGAGACCGTAATCATGACTGTCGAACCGGGACGGGAGGCTACGCTGCCCCGCAGACTGTTGCTCGAGCCGCTGATCGACTTCGAAGTCGCGGTCACTCCGCAGCTCGCCCCGGACGGGCAACCGTGGATCGTCCGCGTCAAGGAAAACGTCGATGTCGCGCCGAAATCCATCGAGAGCCCGGCCGGCATCGACGGTCGTTGGTCGGCCGGCGCCCTTCAAGCCGGCACCTACACAATCACCGTCCTGGATCGAGCCGGGACGATGTTCTTCGAGCGCGGGGCTCCCGTCTCGACGGTTCATTCGCGCATTGCGGTGACGGTCGACGGCGTCGTCGTGCGAGGGCGTCTCAAGCTGGGTGACGAGCCATTGGCGGGGTCGGTCAGATTCGCCAAGTTGGGCGGCAAGCGGGCGTCATTTCGGGCCGATGACAGGGGCCTTTTTGCGGGCGTTCTACCGGGCGAGGGCAAATGGGAGGTTGACGTTACGCCGAACGGAAAGCAGACCAGCGTGCGCGCGCCCGCGGCAGATGTGCGACGAGGAAGTGATGGCGTCGCCGAATTGGAGATTGAGCTGGAGGCTGGCCGCGTCACCGGCCGAGTCGTCGACGACACAGGCAAGAGCGTGATGGCGATCGTTTACGTCCACGAGGAGGGACGGCCCTTCATCACGCACGAACGCACGGCGGACGACGGTACGTTCGAGCTCATTGGGTTGCCCGTCGGCGAGGTGAAACTGCACGCGGCGAAGGGCAACCAGGACTCAGGGCTCATCTCTCACCGTGTCAGTGAGAGCGACGACGAACCGGTCACACTCGTGCTACGCCGGAAACCGAGCGTTCGCGGCTGGGTGGTTACATCCTCGGGTCGCGCCGTGGCCGGCGCGACCATTCGCTACTGGAGCGACGCGGTCGGAGGCGAAAGGGAGCGCGTCACCGGGCCCGACGGCGAGTTCGACTTACCGGTACTGCCGTCAGACATCGAGATCACGGTCGTGGTGGTCGCCCCACCCCTCCCCGTGAAAATCGTCAAGCTCGTCGTCGACGGCGAACCGAAAGAGCTCGTGCTCGATCGCAGTTCCGGAACGTTGTTCATCAAGGCGCGATCGAACCTCGGCATCTTCCTTCGCCGCGGTTCGGCCACGGCGCCGTTGCCTTCCGTTTTGAGCCCCAAACCGCGCGGCATGTGGGCACCCGAGTGGACTCCGCGCGGTTACGCACTTTCTCTCGAGCCCGGCAACTACCTCGTTTGCCGGAAACCCTTCGCACCGGCCAACGAGTGCCAGGCCGTTTCGCTGACCGCTGGCGCCGAACGAGATGTGACGGTGGACAATGCAGATCAACTTCCGGAAGACGTGCGCTAGTTTCCTGCTCTTCGCGGCTGTCACAGCGTCCGCTGCGCAGCGCCCGGGATGGCTCGGGTTCGGGTACCTGAATCAAACCCGGGTCGAGCGAGGAAAGGTGATCCGGTCGTGGTTCGTCGTCCGACACGTCCTTCCCGGCAGTCCCGCGGAGCGCGCCGGACTGCGCGTCGGCGATCTGATCACCGCCATCGACGGCCGGGCGTTGCGCTATGCCTCCGACGCGGACGCCATCGCGGCGATGTCACGCGTGAAGCCGCAGCAGCGACTCCGGTTCGCGATCTCGCGGCTCGATCAGCGGCTGGTCGTGACGCTCGTGGCCGCGCCCATGCCTGATGCAGCCTGGCAGCGGTGGCAGCAGCAGACCCGTCGACCCTGAGTGTTTACCGGCCCTCCTGCCCCTTTATGCTATAAACGCATACCGCATGCGTTTACAAATAATCCTTGCGACGCTCCTCCTCTCCTCCCCTGTCCTCGCCGATCCAGTCATCACTTTGATCACCCCGGATTCCGGTCCGGCAGCTGGTGGAACGACGGTAATCATCAAAGGCTCGGGCTTCAGCGACATGTGCATCATCTGCTCGCCGCCGTTCGGCAGTCCGCCCGAGGTGAAGTTCCTGGAGACGCCGGCGCCGTCGGTGAAGTTGATCGACTCGCAGACCCTCGAAGTCGTCACGCCGCCGCATTTTCCCGTCACCGTTCCGGTCACCGTTCGCCAGTTCGACGGCTCGCAGCCGGTGACTCTGAGCAACGCGTTTGCGTATTTCGGCGACCCGAACACGGCCTTCGATCCGATCCTCCTCCCGATCTTCACCCGGCCGGTGCGGGGCGCGTTCGACTCCGAGTTCCACACCACCGCGCGGATCTGGAACGAAGACCGGGAGACCGCGGTCACGCTCTACGGAATCGATACGTCGTGCTACCTCTTCAGCCCGACGGTCTATCCGATGTTCCCGTTCCCGCTGCACCCGAGCGGCGGTGAGCACATCCTCCTTCCCGATTGCAACGAGTCGGTCGGCCGGCTGTTCTGGGTCCCGAAAGGCACCGACACACTCGCCGCGAACCTGCGCGTTCGCGATGTGACACGCGAAGCGAGCAGCCACGGCGTCGAGATTCCGGTCGTGCATCGCGACCACTTCAGCGACAGCCGCATCTCCCTCCTCGGCGTCCCCATCGAATCCCGCTTCCGCAACACGCTGCGCATTTACAGCCTCGCCCGCGGCGAGCAGCTCATCAACCTGCAGATCGGCGACGAGTCGCATCAGGTCTTCCTGCCCGCAGCCGCAGACTGGTTCCATCCGGCCGAGCTGACCTTCACCGATTTCCCGCTGCCGGAAGAGCTCTCGGCCGGACAGACGACCATCCGCGTCGTCGTCGACGTTCCCTTCGATCCCGGCAGCCCGGTGCAGGCGAACGTTCCGATCTGGGCCTTCATCACCGTCACGAACAACGACACGCAACAGATCACCACCATCACATCGAACTGAGGCCTTCCATGAAACGGATCATCTTCCTGCTGCTGTTCGCCGCGTCGCTCACGGCGCAACCGGTCTTCGACGACACCTACGAGCGCATCCTCGTGCCGGTGTTCCTGCCGGTGACTCCCGGCGCTTTCGGCTCGGAGTTCCATTCGCAACTGACGGTCTGGAACAAGAGCCAGACCGAGACGCTGCGTATCTTCGGCGTCGAGGAAGCGTGCCGGTTCCCGATCACCTGTCCCGCGCCGGATCCCGGTGAGCCGGTCGAGGTTCGGCCGTACGGCTCGGATCCCGAGACACCGGAGGGACCGATCCTCCTGCCCAACGGCTCGCCGGGGCGATTCATCTACGTGCCGAAAACGGACATCGATCTGCTCGCGGCAAATCTGCGTGTATTCGACAACAGCCGCAGCCAGCAGAACTACGGCACGCAGATCCCGCTCGCGCGGCAGCGCGATTTCTCGAGTGAGCGGATCGTGCTTCCGGACGTGCCGATGAGCTCTCCTTTCCGCAACACCCTGCGCATCTACAGCGCCGAGGCGGCGACGGTGGTGGTGTCGTTCGAAGGACCGTACATCATCGGCTCACCGGTCATCATTCCTCCGGGCTCGCGGAATGTGACTCTCCGCCCCGGCGTCAACGTCTTCGATCCGGCCTACGCCGTCGTCACCAACTTCGCGCCGTACCCAAGAAACCTGACCGTGGTGGTCGAGCCGCTCCCGCCCTGCGCGATCTGCCCTCTGCCGCACATTCCCCCGGCGATCTGGGCCTTCATCAGCGTCACCAACAACGACACGCAGGCCATCACCACCATCTTCCCGAATTGAGGCCCTTCCCATGAAACGACTCTTCGCAGTGATGTTGTTTGCAGCATCTGCGTTCGCGGAACCGAAGATCACCGGCGTCTCGCCGAACAGCGGTTCGGTCAGCGGTGGAACGGTGGTGACGATCAGCGGGACCGGTTTCGAATTCTGTCCGATCTGCTCGCCGCCGCTTCTGGGGTTGGTAATGTTCGGCAGTACCCCCGTTCGCGACGTCGCGCTGCTCGAAGACGGCTCGATACGCGTCACGGCGCCGGCGCATCTTCCGCAGACCGTCGACGTGCAGGTCCATCAATGGAACGGCAAAGCATCGCTGCCCGATGCGTTCACGTTCACCGGCAAGATCGAGGATGGCTTCCATCAGGTCCTCCTTCCGCTGTTCACGCCAACCGTTCACGGCGCGTTCGGTTCCGAGTTCGTGACCGAGCTGCGGCTCATGAACGCCGGCGACGGATTGGCGCGGGTCTACGGCCTCACTCTCGACTGCCGCATCCTGTGCCCTCCGCTCGATCCGCTGGAAGTGCCGTTGGAGCTCCTGCCCGGGCGATCGCAGCATCCCTTCGACATCGCCAGAAGCGGCAAGCCGGGCCAGTTCCTGTTCATCCCGAAGAACATGGCCAGGGTGACGATGAACCTGCGCGTCTTCGATCAGACGCGCGACGAATTCAACTTCGGAACGGAACTGCCCATCGTTCCGGTCTCCGAGTTCACCAACGACCGCATCGTGCTGCTCGGCGTTCCGGGTGACCCGCGCTTCCGCAACACGCTCCGCATTTACGCGACCGCCGAAACCTCGGTGACGGTCAGCGTCGACGACATCGCCTGGCACGTCCCGCTGACCGCCGGTGAGAACGAGCTCTATCCGGCGTACGCGCAGTTCTCCGGCTTGCCGGTCGGCGACTTCAAGTACGACGTGACGATCGTTCCCGCGGAGACGGCTCCACCGCTGATCGCGCCGAAGGTCTGGGCGTTCATCAGCGTCACGAACAACGACACGCAGCTGATCACGACGATCTCGCCACAGCCGAACTAGAACAGGTCCCTTTGCGTCCGCATCGCCGAAATCGGATATCCGAGGTGCTCGTACGCCGTGCGGCTGGCAACACGGCCGCGCGGCGTGCGCTGCAGGAAGCCGATCTGGATCAGGTACGGCTCGTACAGATCCTCGATCGTCCCGCGATCCTCCGCAATCGACGACGCAAGCGCATTCAGGCCGACCGGCCCGCCGCCGAAACGCTCGATCACCGTCGTGAGCAGCTTGCGATCGATCTCGTCGAGACCGTACTCGTCCACTTCCAGCATGCGCAGCGCCTTCGCGGGCGATCGCTACGTTCACTTTCCCCTCATGCTTCACCTCCGCGAAATCGCGCACGCGGCGCAGCAGGCGGTTGGCGATGCGGGGGGTTCCGCGCGAGCGGCGGGCGATCTCCATGGCCGCCGCTTGCGTCGATGGGGATGCCGAGGATGTCCGCGGAGCGGCTGACGATGATGGCCAGTGAATCGACGTCGTAGAAGTCGAGGCGATGCACGATGCCGAACCGCGCGCGCAGCGGCGCGGTGAGCAGTCCCGCGCGAGTGGTTGCGCCGACGAGCGTGAAGCGCGGGCAGCTCGACCTTCAGCGTTCGCGCCGCGGGACCCTGCCCGATCGACCACGTCGACGTGGAAGTCTTCCATCGCCGAGTAGAGAACCTCCTCGACGATCGGCGGGAGGCGGTGGATCTCGTCGATGAACAAGACGTCGCCGGCTTCGAGATTCGTCACGATCGCGACGAGATCGCCCGGCTTCTCCAGCGCGGGGCCGGAGGTCGTGCGCAGGCTGGCGTTCATCTCGTTGGCGACGATGTTCGCGAGGGTGGTCTTGCCGAGGCCGGGAGGACCGAAGAGCAGGACGTGATCGAGCGCCTCGCCGCGCTTGCGGGCGGCCGTCGAGCGAGATCTCGAGGTTCGCCTTGACCTTGTGCTGGCCGATGTACTCGCGCAGCAGCGCGGGGCGGAGCGAGAGCTCGGTCTGCAGGTCTTCGGTCGGGGGTGGCGGCGAGGATGCCTCGTCGATCGGCTGATCACGTTCTACCCGACGGCGCGCCCGGCCTTGGCCAGCGGGCAACGACGACGGTGATGGCCGTGCCCTCGCCTTCCCGCGACGCGACCTCGATCTTGCCGCCGTGCTCCTGCACGATGCGGTAGGAGATGGCCATGCCGAGGCCGGTGCCGGAGGGGAAGTTGGTGCGGAACGGCTGGAAGAGGCGGCTGCAGATCGGCGTCGGACATGCCCCGGCCGCTGTCGGCGAAGATGATGTGGTACGAAGCCGTCGTCGACGGTCGTGCGAACGGCGAGCACGCCGCCGTTCGGCATGGCCTGCACGGCGTTGCGCGCGAGGTTCCAGAAGACCTGGCGGATCTGGTCGGCGTCGCCGACGATGGGGAAGGACGGCGGCGCGATCTCGCGGCGGATCCCGTGGTTCGCGTGAGCTCGGGCGAGTTCGCAAGCAGGTCGAGGGTCTCTGCGAGGCTGGCGGCGACGTCGAACTCGACGGCGCGCTTCTCCTGCGGCCGCACGAAGCGGAGGAAGTCGGAGATCGACTTGTTCAGCCGCTCCGACTCCTTGAGCACGATCGACATCAGCCGCTGTTCCTGCGGCGTCAGCGACTTCGAGTTCTTCAGCACCTGCACCGATCCGGCGATGGCGGCGAGCGGATTGCGGATCTCGTGAGCGATGCCGGCGGACAGCTCGCCCACCGCGGCCATCCTGTCCTTGAGCCGCACCTCGGCCTCGAGCTTCTTCATCTCGGTGAGGTCCTGGAAGATGAGCGTGTAGCCCGCGCGACTTTGCCTTCGAGCGTGCTCAGCGGACTGACCGCGAAGCCGATGCTGCGCCGCACGCCGCCGACGATGAAGTCGTCGATCTCGCGGCGCACGACCTCCCCGCCGTCGAGCTCCTCGCGAGCGTCGTTCCAGTCCTCGACGGTGAAGAAGCCGAGCTCGGTCACGTGGCGGCCGAGGATGGACAGCGGCTCGGAGCTGCAGGATGCTGCGCACCGGCGGGATTGACGAACGAGGCGATGCCGTACTGACGAGAGCGTGATCAGTCCCGAGGGGATCGACTCGACGACGTTCTGGTTGAGCGCGCGCAGCTCCGCGAGGTTCTGGCGGTTCGCGTCGAGCTCCTCGGACGGTCCGCTGCAGCTGTTCGGAGAGGTAGGACGTGAGCAGCGCCGTCGCGTAGAAGCCGGCGAAGTTCGCGGCCATGTTGAAGTAGAGCCGCGAGGCGGTCCAGGCGATCGGGAGAAAGAGCGACTGCTCGCGGCAGCGGAAGGACGCCGTAGTACATCAGATCGACGAGCACGCCGTAGAGGATCGACGCGCCCGGACGCGGCGAGCAGGCCGCCGCGCCGGTAGAGCAGCATCGACGCGGTGATGATCGAGACGAGGTAGAGGAACGAGAACGGCGAGTCGAGGCCGCCGGTGAAGTAGACCAGCAGCGTCTCGACGACGAGATCGCCGCCGATCTGGACATGAGGTTGATCGACGCGCGAGGGGATGAGCTGCCGAGGGCGATGTAGACGAGCGTCAGCGCGTACGTCACGCCCGGCGGTGATGTAGAGGTAGTTGAGCGGCAGGACCTCGCGGACCGTGTACTGAATGATCAGCGCCGCGAGCAGCAGCGTCGTGACGACGACGACCCGGACGGCGATGAGCATCCGGGTGTCCTGGGACATCTGGGTCATGGCTCGATCGGCGTAGTGTCGGGCCTCTGGCGCTACGCTCTGGGAAGCGTAGGCCGGAGGCCCACCCTACACGGGCTCTAACCGATCTGTCCGATGAGCG
Organism: uncultured Acidobacteriota bacterium; assembly: GCA_963822445.1. Taxonomy (GTDB): domain Bacteria; phylum Acidobacteriota; class Thermoanaerobaculia; order Gp7-AA8; family Gp7-AA8; genus QHVT01. Next base: position 864,824 of record CAWGHO010000002.1, read on the forward strand.
AGAACATCGGCATGTACATCGCGATGACGATGCCGCCGATGGCGACGCCGAGGAAGGCGATCAGGACCGGCTCGAGGAGCTTCATCAGGCCGGCGACCGCGGTGTCGACTTCTTCTTCGTAGAAGTCGGCGATCTTGGAGAGCATCGTGTCGAGCGCGCCGGTCTGCTCGCCGACGGCGATCATCTGCACGACCATCGACGGGAAGACCTCGGTCTCGCCGAGGGGCTCGCTGATGGTCTTGCCTTCCTCGACCGACTTGCGCGTGGCCATGATGGCGTCTTCGACGATGGCGTTGCCCGCGGTGCGGGCGGTGATCGCGAGGCCGTCGAGGATCGGAACGCCCGAGGAGGTCAGCGTGGCCAGCGTGCGGCAGAAGCGGGCCACGGCGATCTTGCGGAGCAGCATGCCGAGGATCGGCAGCTTGAGCAGCGATGCCGTCGAGGACGCGCTTGCCCTTGTAGGTCTCGTGATAGCGGCTGGATGCGCGAAGATCAGCGCGGCCGACGGACATGATGCATCAGCCACCAGAAGTCGCCGATGAAGTTCGAGAGGGCGATGACGACGCGGGTCGGCAGCGGCAGCTCGGCGCCGAGGCCCTCGAACAGGGTGGCGAAGACCGGGATGACCTTCCAGAGGATGACGGCGACGACGATGCCGGCGATGCGAGATGACGGCGACCGGGTAGATCATCGCCGACTTGACCTGCGCGTTCAGCTTGACCGCCTTCTCGATGTAGGTGCGCGAGGCGCTGCAGGATGGTGTCGAGGATACCGCCCGCCTCACCGGCGGCGACCATGTTCGTGTAGAGGTCGTCGAAGACCTTGGGGTGCTTGCGCATCGCGTCGGCGAGGGTGGAGCCCGCCTCGACGTCCTGCGCGGACCTGGATGATCGTCGCGCTTGAAGGTCTTGTTCTCCTGCTGGCTGCCGAGGATCTCCAGGCACTGCACCAGCGGCAGACCGGCGTCGATCATGACCGAGAACTGGCGGGTGAAGATGGCGATCGAGCTGCGGGGGAACGCCGCCCGCCGAACTTGGGGAGGGCGATCTCCTTGCCCTTCTCCTTGACCGCGGTGACGACGATCTGCTGGCGGCGCAGCATGGCGATGACGGCGTCCTTCGAGTCCGCCACCAGCACGCCCGTCTGGCTCTGCCCGTTTCTCGCTGTGCCCTTCCACTCGAAGGTCGGCATGATCGCTCCTCCTCGAAGCCCGCCTACATCACGCCGATTGTCGACGGCCGGCTCGCGCTGATCGTGCCCGCTGGTCCGCCCTGGACAGCGTGCCCGCGCCGCGGGTGATCATCTCCTGCAGCTCGTCGGGGTTCGACGAGCGCGAAGCGCGGTCTGCAGCGTGATCAGCTTCTTGAAGTACAGCGTGGCCAGCGACTGGTTGAAGGTCTGCATCCCGTACTTGGCCTGGCCGGTCTGCATCATCGAGTAGATCTGGTGGACCTTGTCCTCGCGGATGAGGTTGCGGATGGCGGCGTTGGGGACCAGGATCTCCATGGCCATGACCCGCCCCTTGCCGTTCGCCTTCGGCAGCAGGGCCTGGCAGAGGATCCCTTCCAGCACGAACGAGAGCTGGGCGCGGATCTGCGGCTGCTGGTGCGGCGGGAAGACGTCGACGATGCGGTTGATGGTCTGGGCCGCGGAGTTCGTGTGCAGCGTGCCGAAGGTCAGGTGGCCCGTCTCGGCGATGCGCAGCGCGGACTCGATGGTCTCGAGGTCGCGCATCTCGCCGATGAGCACGACGTCGGGGTCCTGCCGCAGGGCGGACTTGCAGCGCGTTGCCGCGAAGGAGTGCGTGTCGGCGTGCAGCTCGCGCTGGTTGACGATGCAGTTCTTGTGCTGAGTGCAGGAACTCGACCGGGTCCTCGATGGTGATGATGTGCTCGTGGCGCTCGCGGTTGATCTTGTCGATCATCGCCGCGAGCGTCGTCGACTTGCCGGAGCCGGTGGGGCCGGTGACGAGCACCAGGCCGCGCGGCTTGTTGCAGATCTCCTCGACGACCGGCGGGAGACCGAGCTCCTTGAAGCCGAGGATCTCGTAGGGGATCTGCCGGAAGACGGCGGCCATGGCGCCGCGCTGGTTGAAGATGTTGGCGCGGAAGCGGGCCAGGCCCTTGATGCCGAAGGAGAGGTCGAGCTCGAGGTTCTCCTCGAAGCGGTGCTTCTGCGCGTCGGTGAGGACGCGAGTAGGCGAGCTGCTTGGTCTCCGGCGCGGTCAGGGGCGGCATGTCCAGCGGCACGAGCTTGCCGTCGATGCGGATCTGCGGCGGCGAGTTGGTGGTGACGTGCAGGTCCGAGCCCCCGCGCTCGACCATGGTCTTGAGCAGCTGATGCAGAGTGACGGCCATTGTGTGTCTCCTTGCCTCAGGCGACGGTTTCGCGGACCACTTCTTCGACGGTCGTTACGCCGTCCTTGATTTTAACCAGACCGGAGCGGCGGAGCGTGATCATGCCGTTCTCGATGGCTTTGCTCTTGATCTCGATGGCCGTACCGCCGGCCAGGATCAGGTCGCGGATGTCGTCGTCGATCTCCATCACCTCGAAGAGGCCGACGCGGCCCTTGTAGCCGGTGTTGTTGCACTTGTCGCAGCCGCGGCCCTTGTACACGCTGAAGGTGCCGATCTCTTCCTTCTTGAAGCCGAGGTTGGCGAGGGCCTGCGGCGACATGTCGACCACTTCCTTGCAGCTGCTGGCAGATGCGGCGGACCAGGCGCTGGGCGGCGATGAGCTGCGTCGCCGTGGCCACCAGGAAGGGCTCGATGCCCATGTTCATCAGGCGGTTGATGGTCGACGGCGCGTCGTTGGTGTGCAGCGTCGAGAGCACGAGGTGGCCGGTCAGCGCGGCCTTGATCGCGATCTCGGCCGTCTCGAAGTCGCGGATCTCGCCGACCAGGATGATGTTCGGGTCCTGCCGCAGGAACGAGCGCAGCGTGGCCGCGAAGTTGAGGCCGATCTGCTCCTTCATCTGCACCTGGTTGATGCCCGGCAGGTTGAACTCGACCGGATCCTCGGCGGTCATGATGTTCACTTCCGGCGTGTTGACCTTGCGACAGCGCCGAGTAGAGCGTGTTGGTCTTGCCCGATCCGGTCGGACCGGTGACGAGCACCATGCCCCAGGGCTTGAAGATCGCCTCCTCGAACCGGGCCAGCGACTCCGGCTCGAAGCCGAGCTTGGTCATGTCGAGCCGGAGGTTGTCCTTGTCGAGGAGCCGCATGACGATCTTCTCGCCGAAGAGCGTCGGCAGCACGGAGACGCGGAAGTCGAGCTCCTTGTTCTTGTCCTCGAGCTTGATCTTCAGCTTGATGCGGCCGTCCTGCGGGAGGCGCTTCTCGGAGATGTCGAGCTTGGCCAGGATCTTCATGCGCGAGGTCATGGCGTCCTTCAGCTTGAGGGGCGGATTCATGATCTCGTAGAGGATGCCGTCGATGCGGAACCGGACCCGGTACTCCTTCTCGTACGGCTCGATGTGGATGTCGGAGGCGCCGCGCTTGATGGCGTCGGTGAGGATCAGGTTGCACAGCTTCACGACCGGCGCTTCCTCGGCCGAATCGGCGAGGGCGCTGACGTCGAGCTCCTCGTCTTCCTCGAGCACCTCGAGGTCGGCGCTCTCCTGCGTCTGAAGGTCTTCCATGACCTTCTTCAGCTCGAGCGAGGAAGTGGTGCCGTAGTAGCTGTCGATGGCCGCCTTGATCCCCAGTTCCGAGGCCACGACCGGCTCGACGTTGTAGCCGGTCATGAACTTGATGTCGTCCATGGCGAAGACGTTCGTCGGATCGGCCATGGCGATGGTGATCGTGGCGCCGGTCTTGTTGACCGGGAGGATGTTGTACTTGCGGGCGACGTCACCGGGGATGAGCTTGATGACGCTGCTGTCGATCTCGAAGTGCTGGAGATTGATGGAGGGGACGCCGAACTGCTGGCTGAGGCACTCGGTGATGTCCTCTTCGGAGACGAATCCGAGCTTGATCAGGGTCTCGCCGAGCTTGCCGCCGGTCTCCTTCTGGACCCGCAGCGCTTCCTTGAGCTGATCCTGCGAGATCAGGCTGGCTTTGGTGAGCAACTCACCCAGACGCACACTCATAGTTGGTTTTTCAGGGGTTCCGCGCTAAACAAACGTGATCGGGAGTTTAACTTACCGCGCATCCTTCAGGACGGGCGGGTCGATCGACCCCACGCCGGAGGTGATGGCGCGAAGGGTCGCGGTGATGGCGCCGAAGTTCACTTCCGTCCGGATGCGGACCGGAATCCTGCGGTCGTCGTCCGAGTACCAGATCCAGAGGCGCTCTTCGCGATCGACGCCGGCCGCCGACATCTTCGGCTCGATCACCACCGTGTTGAACCTGCCCGCGGGCGTGGTCAGGACCTCGCGGCGAACCACGATCGCGTGGACGTTGTAGACCTTGCCGTCGGCGATCAACGTGAAGTCGTGAGTCTTGCCGGGCGAGAGGTCGAGCGTCCGGAGGTGGTAGATGATCGAGATCGGGTCGTAGACCGGCCGGGGGACGTCTACCTTCTTGATTTTCTTGCGCTTGCGCGTGGCCACGCCGTCTTCGATGGTGGTCGCTTCCTCGATCTTGTCGCCGCTGTTCGTCGAGGCGTTTGGTGTAGCGGAGCGTCGAGAAGTCGTTCCTGGCGACGATGGTCTCGATCTCGTCCCGGACCTTGAAGAATCGCGAGAAACCGGGGCTGGACTTGCCGACGGAGGTGATGCGCAGGCGGTCGTCCTGAAGCGGGGCGATGGTCATGCGGGCGGAGCCGCCGGTGATCTTCAGCCACTTCAACTCGTAGTCGAGCGTTTCGCCTGAGAGGAAGGTCGCCAGCGATTGCCGCGAGGAGGAAGCTCACTCCGCGGAAACCCTTTCCACCGCATTCATGACCGCTTCAACAGTTATTGATTCCATCAATTTCGTCGTCACAAATTCGTCTACGACGTGATCGAGCTGCCCGTAGGGCCCGTTCCGCCGCGGATTGGTCGGTCCGTAAAGCCCTACCACTTTCGTACCCAGGGCCGCGGCGAGGTGGAGCGGCCCGGTATCGCCTCCGATGACGAGCTCTGCACTTTGGAGGAGCCAGGCTAGCTCGCGCAGGTTCGTGGGCGGCGCGACGCGGGCGCCGATGGCCTGGGCCCGTTCGGCTTCGCCCGGTCCCCAGACCACGAGGGGATCGTCGAGTTTCATGGCCAGCTCCCGGAATCGCTCGATCGGCCAGAGCTTGTCGGGCTTGCCGGCGCCGGGGAGGATGACGGTTTTCGCGGGGCGGACGTCGATGGGTTGGGGGAAGGCGGACCAGTCGGGAGAACGAGGGGTAGGCCGGAGGCCCACACTACACGCCAACTCCAGATTCTGCTCGACGACATGCTTCGTCGTGTCAACGGCGACGCGGTGCGTCGTAAACAGCCGCGAGGCTTTTTCGCGAGGTCGTTCGAATCCGTACCGCGTCTCGGCCTTGGCCAACGCGCCGAGCATCGCCGACTTCATCAACCCCTGAAAATCGATCGACAAATCCGCACCGCGCATCTTTCCGAGCGCGTCATGAATCTCGCCCCGCGAAGCGATCAGCGAGCGCCCCCATGTCTTCATCCGCACCGGAATGACCTCGACGCCGGCCACGATCTCCACGAGCTCGGCGTATGGCGCCTCCACGACCCAGGACACGTGCGCATCGCGCAGGGCCGTGACCGCGGGAATCGTGTGAATGACGTCGCCGAGGGCCGAGAGGCGGAGGACGAGGATGCGCTTCACTTGCGGCGCATCTTCTCGAGGACGGCGGTCGTGGAGTGATCTTTCGGATCGCCGACGATGACCACCTTGCCGCCGTACGCGTTCACGACGTCGCGCTCCGGGACGGAGTCGGCGGTGTAGTCGGTGCCCTTGCATTGAAAATCAGGCCGCAGCACGCCGAGCAGCCGCGCCGGGCTGTTCTCATCGAAGATCGTCACGTAGGAGACGCCGCGGATGGCGGAGATGATCTCGGCCCGCTCGTCTTGCGGCATGAGCGGACGGCCTTCCCCTTTGAGAACGCGCACCGAAGCGTCGCCGTTCACTCCCACCACGAGCACATCCGCGACGTTTGCCGCGTCCTGCAGGTAACGAGTGTGGCCGACGTGCAGGACATCGAAGCAACCGTTGGCGAAGGCGATTTTCTTTCCGGCAGAGCGTTCCTTCTCGAGAGCGGACGTGAGCTCGTCTTCGTTCAGTATCGGAGCGTTCACTCCTCCAGCTCCTCGTCCCTCTCGATCGCGTACCGTACCTCGTCGCTCGACGCCGTCGCGGTTCCCATCTTCATCACCACCACCCCGCCAGCGTAATTCGCCAGCTTCGCCGCCTCGGCATACGAAGCACCGGCAGCCAGCGCGAGCGTGAACGTGGCGATGACCGTGTCGCCGGCGCCGGTGACGTCCGCGACTTGATCGGTACCGGACACGGGGATAAACAGCGGCGCACCTTCGCGCTCGAACAAAGCCATTCCGCGGCTGCCACGCGTGATGAGAATGGCCTCGCAGTCGAGACTTTCCTGCAGCGTCTCGGCAACGTCGTACAGACGATCTTCATCCTCGCCGTTGAACAGTGACGTCCCCGCGGCGGCCGCGGCTTCCTCTTCATTCGGCGTGGCCGCGGTAACGCCGGGATAACGCAGCAGGTCGTAGCGCGAATCGAGCGTCACCGGCTTGTTGTGCGCGAATTGCGTCAGAGTTCCGGCCAGCGTGTTGGTCACGACGCCGTAGCCGTAGTCGCTGATGATTCCGGCGTGGCAGAGCGAGATGTGATCGCGAAGCAGCATCTCGAACTGTTTCGCCTCGTCCTCATGCATCTCGAACTTGTCTTCGATGTCGTAGCGGACGATCTGCTGCCGGCTGGCGTGAGGCATGCCGCCGAGGATGCGGACTTTGGTCGGCGTGTTGTAGCGGTCGGTGCGCAGAATGCCTCCGCAGTCGACGCCGTTGTCGGTGAGCCGCGCGATCAGCGCGTCCGCCGCCACGTCGCGCCCCAGAACCGATACGGGCACGGGGAAACCGCCGAGGGAGAGGATGTTGTTGATGGCGTTGCCGGCGCCGCCGAGGAGGACGTCGTCTCGGTACTGGCGGAGGATCAGAACGGGCGCTTCCCGCGAGATCCGCTTGGGTGTGCCGTAGATGAACCGGTCCGCTACGATGTCGCCATAGACGACCACGAGCTTCCCCCTCATCCCCTCCGTGAGCTGCAGCAAACGCGACCGGCTGAACACGGCCCGCGACTATAAACGATGAGCGACGAGCGCCGCCTGACTGAAGGAGTCCACTTCTACCGCGAGGGACCGTACGTCGTCTTCACGGAGCTTTTTCTGCGGGAGCGGGGCTACTGCTGCGAGTCGGGCTGCCGGCATTGTCCGTACGGATATCGCCCAGATCAGCGTGCTGAAGCTGATCCTTCTCCTGAAGAGTGAGGATGTTCTCGACGTCGATCAGCAGATAAACCTCTTCGCCGTACGGCACCACCGCGATCAGGAGCTCGCCGCGAATCCCGCGGACGATCTTCGGAGGGGTGAGAAACGCCTCGCTCGACACGGTGATGATGCGGCGGACCTCGTCGACCTTCAGACCCATCACACCCGCGGACGTGTGCGTGACCAGAACCAATGGCTGGTCGGCGCGCTCACTGATCTGCGGATACAGCCGATCGCGCAGATCGATGATCGGGATGACCTCGTTGCGCAGCACGACGATGCCTTCGATGAACGCCGGCGCGGTGGGAACGGAGGTCGAGCCGCTGTACTGGATGATCTGGCGGACGGCCATGATGTCCAGGACGAAGGTCTCCGGACCGACGCGGAAGGTGATCAGGCGGAGGGCGGTATTGTCCGGCATGAGATCCTTCGGCTTCGCTCAGGATTCCGGGTGCGCACTCACGTTCGCACCCGGAACTTCCGCGTCTCATCATCGAGGCTGCGGATGGCGTCGTTCAACAGTCCGATGGCCTGGCTCATGTCACCGGCCAGCGAACGGTTGCCGTCGGCGATGGCGCGGACCTGCTGCATCGTGGCGACGATCTTCTCGCTCTCGGACGACTGATTCGCGGCGACCTGGAAGATCTCGTGGATCATCTCGATCATCCGCTCGGCGGAGGTGGAGATCATCGACGAGCCGGACTTCTGTTCGAGCATCGCCTGGCGCACGTACTTGGTGACCTCGCGCATCGATTCGACCGCTTTGAGGATGTGCTCCGAGCCCTGGGCCTGCTGCCCGGTCGCGGAGTTGATCTGCTTGACCATCTCCTGCAACCGATCGATCGAGCGGGTCACCGTTTCGCTTCCGGCAGCCTGCTCGCGCGTGGCACCGGCTATCTCCTTGCCCATCGTCGAGGCCTTGGCGGTGGAATCGAGGATGTTGTTCAGCGCGCGGCCGGCCTGATGGGAGAGCGAGACGCCGGTCTCCACGAGATGCGAGCCGGAGGACATGGCCTTGAGCGCGTTCTGCACTTCTTCCTGCACGGCGCGGATGAGCAGGGTGATGTCGCGCGTCGACGACGCGGTGCGCTCGGAAAGCTCGCGGATCTCCGCGGCCACGACCGAAAAGCCCTTGCCGTACTCGCCGGCCTGCGCCGCGAGAATGGCCGCGTTCAGGGCGAGGAGGTTGGTCTGCTCGGCCACGTCCTCGATCACGTTGAGGATCTTGCCGATGGCCACGGAACGCTCGCCGAGTCGCGAGACGACCGTGTTCGCCTCGATCACCGACTGGCGGATCTGTTCCATGCCGTCGATCGTCTCGCGAACCGCGCGCATGCCCGTTTCGGCTGCATCGCCGACCGCCACCGCCAGGTCGTATGACCGCGCGGCGTTGACTTCGACCTGCGCGATCGACGCCGACATCTGCACCATCGACGACGACGTATCCGTCACGAAATTGGTGAGGTAGACGACGTTCTGATCGACCTCGTTGATCGACGACACCATCTGATGCGTGGCCGACGCGGTCTCTTCGACGGAGCTCCACAACGTGTCGGTGTGCCGGCTGACCTCCTCCATCGACGCAACCATCTCGAGCATCGAAGACGACGTCTCCTCGGACGACGCGGACAGCGCTTCGACGTTGTCGGTGATCTTCCGGACGCCGTTGTTGAGGTGATCGATGGAGTTGTAGGTCTCGTCGATGATGGCTCGCTGCTCGTCGACACGGGCGATGACGTCGTGGGAGCGGCTGTCGACCGTTTCAACGACCGATTTCAGCTTCGACTGCGAATGCACGAGGCTCTTCACGGTCTGCTCGAGATTGCCGGCCATGGAGTTGAATGCCGCGGCCAGGCTGCCGATCTCGTCGTACGTCGTGACGCGGGCACGCTGGGTGAGGTCGCCCTTGGCGATCGTTTTCGCGGTCTCGACCAGCGACAGAATCGGTTTGACGATCAGCCGCGAGGCCAGCAGCGCCAGCGCGGTCGCGGCGAGAAGTACCAGCGCGAGAATGACCACGCTCCAGCGGCGCAGGCTGTCGATCGCCTCCTGCGCCTGGGTCTCGTTCATCAGCAGGCGGAAGTAGCCTTTGGGCTTGATCGCGGGATTCGCAGCGTCGCCTTTGTTCTCGTAAAACGGAACGGCGTAGATGTGCATCCCTTCGCCGGCATCGGCGCCTGTCTCGCGTCCGAGGGGGCGGTTCACCAGGCCGGCCGGGGGGGTGGTCGATGTTGCCGCGAGCACTCTTCCGTTGCCGTCGAGAAAGTCGGCGTAGGAGATCGAAGGGCTGCGCGCGAGATCGCTGACGATGTTCTTCAGATCGTCGGTGAGTCCGAAGATGACGTAGTAGCCGGCTGTGGACTCGATCGTTTTCGCGATCGCGTCGCCCTGCTCGACGGTCTGCCGGATCATCGCCCGGCGGGTCATCATCTCCTGCAATCCGAGGATGAGGACGGCGACGAGGACCGTGGCGCCGGCGAAGGCCGTCACGAATTTCGCGCGAAGGCCGAACCGCACGGCCGTTTCGGTTTGATTGCCCGCAAGCATAGGACCGCGCGCGAGTTTAGCAGTTGATCCGCTGAGCTATCATCCCGCGCATGCCCCTCATCCGCTGTCCAAAGTGTGGGCAGGCTTATGACGTCCCCGGCGTGATCGCCGTGCGGCTCCAGAATTCAATCGCGACGTGCACGTGCGGCGAGTGGCTTTCCGGAAGCAAAGCCGCGGTGCTGGCGCGGGTCGTCGACGTCGATCAGATCCGCGAGATCGACATGAAGCCGTATCGCGTCGCCGCTCCGTCTTCCGCCTCCGCACCGGCGCCGAAAGCGGAAGCGCCGGCGCGTCCATCGCGACCGCGATCGGTGCGCATCGTGGCCCGCGGTGTGACGGAATCGGTCAACACGGTCTTCACGATTTTCGAGCATCCGCTCTGGATCGGCCGGAAGGGTTGCCACGTGGAACTGGCCGAAGCCGAGCTCTCGATTCGCCACTGCTCGATCTCCGTTCACGGCGACAAGCTCGTCGTGCGCGATGCCGATTCGCACATGGGAACGTTCCTCGATGGCCAGGCCGTCGAGGGCGACACGGTCATCGAAGAAGGGGCGCACATTCTTCGCGTCGGATCGGCACTGGTCAGCGTGGAGCCGACCGAAGACACGGGCGTGCCTGTCCTGCCGATCGCCCTCGACGCGTCGGAGATGGTCGACGAGTCGGTGCTCGCCGAGAAGATGCGCGCTCGCAACACGAAACCGGCCGAAGCCGCGACGCGCGCGATTCTGGTTTGCCTGGAAGGACCGCTGGTCGGCCAGGAGTTCGAGATCCCACCGACCGGCCTGGTCGTCGGACGCGAAGGTCACGTGCGCGTGCCCGACGAGTTCCTGTCCCGCAAGCATTTCGAAGTGATCCGCGACGAGGAAGGCTTCGTCCGCGTCCGCGACCTCGGCAGCCGCAACGGCACCTTCCTCAACACGCTGCCGGCGAAGAACACCAAGGTGCATGACGGCGACGAGATCCGCGCGGGCGTGAACCGGTTCAAAATCGATCACCGCGCGTGACGTAGAGCAGACACTCCTGTCTGCCAGTCAGAGCAGACAGAAGTGTCTGCTCTACGTTCCCATATTGCCCGTTGGATGCTGTCGCACGCGTGGCTATACTCCGCGCACTCTCGATACGGCAGGTGACTCATGACGACGACTCTCGAGTCAGCGGCGGCTCGCATACTCGCCCCCCTCTCAGAGGTTCTGCACAAGCCGATGTACCTCGTCGACGCGCAGTCCCCCGAAGCAGGAAATGCGTTCGCGGTTCGTCTGCAGGTGCCGCGGCTCGCTGTCGTGGCCGCGGACGGCAAGCCGTTCGACGATCAGCAGCGGCGGTTGATCGCGGAGGTCTTCGACGTCATCCGCGTGGCCGAGGAGAGCGAGTCGCGGTATCAGGAGCTCGAGCAGCGGATGCTCAGCCTGCAGCGCGAGAACCTCGATCTGACCGTTCGCAATCGCACGCTTTGCGAAGTCTCGTCGCGCGACACGCTGACCGGTTTGTACAACCGCTGGTACGTCATCGAGAAGATCGACAGCGAGTTGAATCGGGCCATCCGCCATGGCTCGCCGATGTCGCTGCTCATGCTCGACATCGATCATTTCAAGCGCATCAACGACACCTGGGGTCATCCCGCCGGAGACGAGGTCCTGAAGTCGGTCGGCAAGATGCTCAAGGAAAGCTGCCGCGTGTACGACGTTCCCGGTCGTTACGGCGGCGAAGAGTTCTGCATCGTCCTGCCGGAGACGCGACCGGGCAACACCACGGTCGTTGCCGAGCGGATTCGCAAACGTCTCGAGTCGACAGAACTGCCTATGGGCGATGAGTCCGTGACGGTGACCGCGTCGATCGGCGTTGCGGGGATGGACACGAACGGCGATGCGGAGATGCTGAGCCCGGCGGGGCTCATCGACCGCGCGGACCGCGCGTTATACTCGGCCAAAACCAGAGGGCGGAATCGGATCGAGATGTGGGACGGCGGTCTGTTCGACGCGCCGCCGGCCATCGGCGGGCACTGACAGGTGAGCCCGATCACGCCTTTTAGGAAACATCGGTCGTAGATTAGCGGTTCAATTCGGGTCTACCAGTCCAAGGTCTAACGTCAAGAGGAAAACATGCACAAGAAAATCGTTCTGCTTCTCTCTCTCTGTCTTCTCGTCAGCACCACCGCGTTCGCGGGCAAGCCGGCGATCGGCGTCGCCGAGTTCACCAACGCGACGACCGCTTCCTGGTGGTATCACGGCGTAGGCGACGATCTGGCCGACATGCTCACCAACGAGCTTGCCGGAATGGAAGTGTTCAAGGTCGTCGAGCGCTCGAAGCTCGGACCGGTCCTCGAAGAGCAGGACCTGGCCGCCTCGGGCCGCGTCAGCAAGTCCACCGGCGCGAAGATCGGCAAGCTCACCGGCGCTGAGTACCTGGTCATGGGCAGCCTCTCCGCGTTCGAGACGGACGTGAAGGGCACCGGCGGCGGCGTCAGCTTCCGCGGCATCAGCGTCGGCGGCAAGAAGGAAGACGCCTATCTCGCGGTCGACCTTCGCGTGATCAACACGACTACCGGTGAGATCGAGTTCACCCGCACCGTCGAGGCCCGCGCCTCGAGCGGCGGCCTGAACGTCGGTCTGTATCGCGGCGGCTTCGGCGGCAACCTCTCCAAGTACGAGAAGACCCCGACCGGCAAAGCGATCCGCGCCGTGATCATGGAGATCAGCGAGTACCTCGCCTGCGCCATGGTCGAGAAGGGCGACTGCCTGGCCGAGTACAAGGCCAAGGAAGGCGCCCGCCGCGAGAAGACCAAGAAGGCGATCAAGCTCGACTAACTTCGATCGTCAATCGAAGGCAAAAGGCCAGCCGCGAGGCTGGCCTTTTTTTCGTTTCAGGAACGAACGACCGATCGCTGAATGACTTTCTCGTACGCGCGGAAGGTCGCCGTCGCGACGCCGTCTTCGGAAAGGATGATGCGCACTTCGAAGGACTTCCCATCCTTCTCGGAAAACACCTCGGCCGGAGTTCGCGAAGTGGTGCTGACTTTCGGCGAGAAGACCACGGTGCCGGTGGCTTTCTCGGTGACCGTCACATGGACGATGAACCTTCCGGGCTGGGCCTCCTCGATGGTCTTGACCTGGACCAGGTAAGGATCGGTCTTCGACGGGGCGTACGGATCGGACGACGGAGCACCGGTCAGGACGAGCGCGACCACGGCACAGGCGACGAGCGCAAGCAGGATTCGGGAGCGCATTTTCTGGTTTTCCTCCGGCAAAGAGTGTAACCGGGGACATTCCGAAACAAGCGACTCGATACCGAATAACTATAAAATGTGCGCCATGCGCAGGCTCCTTCCTGTTCTCGTTTCCCTATTCCTCGTCATCCCCGCTCTGGCCAATCACGAAGGTCCGGCCGACATCTGGGTCGAGGTGAGCGCATCGCCCACTGTCGTTGAGGCCGGACAGGAAATCACTTACACGATCACGATGCGAAACAGCGGGCCGAACTTCGCTTCCCGCATCACGATGACCAATCCCGTGCCGGAGCACACAGAGTTCATCCGGTATGACGACAACCACGGCAGCACCGGATTCAACTGCTTCGACGCCCGCTTCGCCCAGAACCAGTTCTCCTGTTCGGGGCTCGGTCTCGACCCGAATGGGTCCTGGACGGTCTTCTTCACCGTCCGCGTGAACCCCGACGCCGTGGGGCTGACGATCACCAGCACCGCCACTGTGTCGAGCGATTCGCCCGACCCCAATACTGCGAACAATTCGATGACCGTTCAGACGCCGGTGACCGAAACGACGCCGACGGATGCCGACCTCTCCGTGACGAAGGTGTTCGCCGATACGGTCGATCCGTACGTGGGCCATGGCGAGGTCGCGAGTTTCGACATCACCGTCCGGAACGCGGGTCCGATTGCGGCGCAGAACGTCTCGCTCACCGACGTCATCCCCGCCGAAACCACCTTCGAATCGGTTACCCAGACGTCCGGCCCGGCGTTCTCCTGCACGCAGCCGGCACAGGGCGCGACCGGCACCGTCAGCTGTTCCATCGCCTCCCTCGCCGATGGAGCAGAGGCGACGTTCACCCTCGCGGTTCGAGTCGGCGCAACTACGAACGGCGAGGTTTCCAATACCGCGACGGTTTCCTCTTCGACGCCGGATCCCGACACCGCGGATCGGACTTCCACGGCCGGGTTCATCGCCAGGCGGCCGGGCCCCGATCTTCAGATTACGAAGACCGCGTCGCTTGCCGAGGTCGTGGCCGGGGATTCGATCTACTACACCATCGAGGTCGAGAACGTCGGATCCGCCGTGGCCACGGACATCCGGATCGTGGATGCCGTCCCGGCGAACACGACGTTCCGCTACGCGGTTCACAACGGCGGAACGGGGGCCGGATGTGCGCCGCCGGACGTGACTCAGAGCGGGGCAATCGAGTGCTCATTCAGCAGCCTTTCGCCCGGCTTCGGCCGTTCCTTCGAGATCGCGGTCCGCGTGGACTCCGACGCCGCGGGAGAGACGATCACGAACACGGCCACGCTCTCCACGTCGTCCACCGATCCCGATCTGAGCAACAACTCCGACACCGTCCAGACGCCGGTCTCGAGCACGCCTCCGTCGAACGCCGACCTGGCGGTGTCGAAAGGCGTCACCGACCCCGAAGCGTTCTTCGGGCCGGGTGAAGTGGTCGCGTATGAGATTTCGCTGATGAACAACGGTCTCGCGGTGGCGCAGGACGTCAGCCTGACGGACGTGCTCCCGGCCGGGACCACGTTCGAGTCGCTGACGCAGACCACGGGTCCCACCTTCAATTGCACGGCGCCCGATCACGGGGCGACGGGAACCGTTAGCTGCTTCATCGCCTCGTTCGACAACGCCGCCCTGGCGCAGTTCACGCTGGCGGTGCGCGTCAATGCGAATGCCACGGGCGGCACGCTCGCGAATACTGTCGAAGTAGCCTCGTTCACACCCGATCCGAACAGCGCCAACAACAGCTCGACGGCGACGGTCACCGTTACGGAAGCCGCGGGAACGGACCTGATCCTTGCCAAAAGCGCCGACCCGGCCGCGGCGGAACCGGGGGACCTGATCACTTACACGGTGACAGCCACCAACATCGGCTCCGAGCACGCGAGCAATGTCTTCATCAGAGATCCCGTGCCCGCGAACACGACCTTCGTGTCTGTCGAAGAGCCGCCGGGCACGTTCGCCGATTGCTTCGACCCTGCCGCCGCGAACAACGTGGTCGTGTGCAGGATCAGCGGCATCGGCCCATCGGAGTCGTTCGCGATCACGTTCGTCGTGCGGGTCAACGAGAACGCGACCGGCGTCATTACCAACACGGCGACGGTAGAGACCTCGACCGCCGAATCGAACCTGTCGAACAACTCCGCAAGCGCGCAGACGACTCTTCCCGGCTCGCCGGACTCGGCGGATCTCGAGATCACCAAGATCGCCGGCGCCGACACCGCCCGGCCGAACGCAAACATTACGTACACGATCACCGTCTCCAACTACGGTCCCGGGGCGGCCGGTGACATCGTCATGACCGACGAACTGCCGGAGCACACCAGCTTTGTCTCGGTGACCGACGACGGCACGACGGACACGAACTGCTTCCCGTCCTCGGCCGAAGGCGAAGTGCAGTGCTTCACCGGCGCCCTTCCGGCCGGACAGGCGCGGACGATCTCTCTGGTCCTGCGCGTCGAGCCGGGCGCAACGGGCTCGATCACGAACACGGCCACGGTGGAGTCCTCGCGAGCCGATCCCAACCTCTCGAACAACTCGGCCACCGTGACAACGCCCTTCGGACGGGGACGGAAGCGGAGGCCGTGCTGGGTGTTCGGGGAGAAGTACTGCGACTGAGGCCACTCTTCGCGCTCACGTCACTACTAGGTCTACTCGCCAAGACTCTGACGGGCCGAATAACTATAAAATGCGCGCAATGTGCAGGCTCGCTCGTGTTCTGGTTTCCCTCTTCCTCGCCATCCCTGCTCTGGCCAGTCACGAAGGTCCGGCCGACATCTCGGTCGAGGTGAGCGCATCGCCCGCTGTCGTAGACGCCGGGCAGGAGATCACCTACGCGATCACGATGCGTAACAGCGGACCGGGCTTCGCCAGACCCATCAAGCTGAGCAATCCCGTGCCCGCGAACACGCAGTTCATCCGGTTCAACGACAACCATCCCTCCACGGGCTTCAGCTGCGAAGACGCGCGCGCCAACAACGTGAACATCTTCTACTGTTCGGGCACGGTTCTCCAACCGAACGAATCCTGGACGGTCTTCTTCACCGTGCGCGTGAATGCCGACGCCGCGGGGCTGACGATCAGCAGCACAGCCACTGCATCGGGCGATGCACCCGACCCCAATTCGTCGAACAACTCGATGACCGTCGAGACGCCGGTGACCGAAGCCACGCCGACGGACGCCGACATCTCCGTGACGAAGATGTTCGCCGATATGTTCAATCCATACGTGGGTCGTGGTGAGGTTGCGAGTTTCACCATCACCGTCCGGAACGGCGGACCGATCGCGGCGCAGAACGTCACGCTCACCGACGTCATCCCCGCAGAAACAACCTTTGAATCGGTAAGCCAGACGTCCGGCCCCTCGTTCGCCTGCACGCAACCGGCACAGGGCGCGACCGGCACCGTCAGCTGCTCCATCGCCTCTCTCGCCGATGGAGCGGTGGCGACCTTCGCGCTGGCCGTTCGAGTAGGCGCGACCACGGACGGCGAGGTTTTCAATACTGCGACGGTCTCCTCTTCCACGCCGGATCCCGACACCGCGGATCGGACTTCCACGGACGCGTTCATCGCCACGCGACCAGGTCCCGATCTGAAGATTACGAAGACCGCATCGCCGGCCGAGGTCGTGGCTGGGGAGTCGATCTACTACATCGTTGAGGTCGAGAACGTCGGATCCACGGTAGCCATCGACATCCGGATCGTCGATGCCGTCCCGGCGAACACGACGTTCCGCTACGCGATTCACCACGGCCCAGGGGGCGGGGTCGCAGGCTGTGGGCCGCCGGAGGTAAATCCGAGTGGGGCAATCGAGTGCACGTTCCCAAACCTTTCGCCTAACGTCCGCCGTTCCTTCGAGATCGCGGTCCGCGTGAACTCCGACGCGGCGGGAGAGACGATCACGAACACGGCCACGGTTTCCGCGTCGACTACCGACCCCGATCTGAGCAACAACTCCGACACCGTCCAGACGCCGGTTTCAGGGACTCCTCCGTCGAGCGCAGACCTGGCGGTAGGGCAGGGCATTACCGAGCCCGAAGCGTTCTTCGGGCCGGGGGAAGTGGTCCCGTACGAGATCTTCCTGATGAACAACGGTCTCGCGCCCGCGCAGGACGTAAGCCTGACAGGTGCAATTCCTGCCGGGGCCACGTTCGAGTCACTGACGCAGACCGCCGGTCCCACCTTCAACTGCACCGCGCCCGCTCACGGCGCCACGGGAACCGTGAGCTGCTTCATCGCTTCGTTCGACAACGCCGCCCTGGCGCGGTTCACGTTGGCGGTGCGCGTCAACGCCAACGCCACGGGCGGCACGCTCTCGAATACTGTCGATGTAGCCTCGTCCACCCCCGATCCGAACAGCGCCAACAACAGCTCGACGTCGACGGTCACCATCACGGAAGTCGCGGGGAGGGACCTGATCCTCGCCAAGAGCGCCGATCCGGCCGCCGCCGAACCGGGCGACCTGATCACGTACACGGTGACGGCGACGAACATCGGGTCCGAGCACGCGAGCGTTATCCTCATCAAAGATCCCGTGCCGGCGAATACGACCTTCGTGTCCGTTGAAGAGCTGCCGGGCACGTTCGCCGATTGCTTCGACCCTGCTGCCGCGGACAACGTGGTTGTGTGCAGGATCGGCGGCCTCGGGCCATCGGAGTCGCACGCGATCACGTTCACCGTCCGGGTGAACGACGATGCCACCGGCGTCATTACGAACACGGCGACGGTAGAGACCTCGTCGGCCGAATCAAACGTCACCAACAACTCGGCAACCGCGGAGACGACGCTGCCCGGCTCGCCGGACTCCGCGGACCTCGAGATCACCAAGACCGCCGACGCCGACACCGCCCGGCCGAACGCGAACGTCACCTACACGATCACCATCTCCAACTACGGTCCCTCTGCGGCCGGCGACATCGTCATGACCGACGAACTGCCGGAGCACACGACCTTCGTCTCGGTGACCGACGACAGCGCCACGGACACGAACTGCTTCGCGCCCTCGACCGAGGGGGACGTGCAGTGCTTCATCGGCACCCTTCCGGCCGGGCACACGCGGACGATCTCCCTGGTCCTGCGCATCGAGCCGGGCGCAGCGGGCTCGATCACGAACACGGCCACGGTGGAGTCCTCGCGCACCGACCCGAACCTCTCGAACAACTCGGCGACCGTGACGACGCCGTTTGGACGTGGACGGAAGCGGCAGGCGTGCTGGGTGTTCGGGGAGAAGTACTGCCAGGACTGAGGTTCGGGCGCCGCGACCCCACTTACGCCAAAACTTACGCTTGACTTTCGCCCTATTACCGCCTACATTGTCCGATACGGAAGGCGGCCATGCGATATCTGACGGAACGACAGCGTGACATTCTCGAATTCATCCGCGGGTTCCAGAAAAGCCGCGGGATCGCGCCGACCCACCGCGAGATCTGCGATCACTTCGGCTTCTCCTCGTACGGCACGGTTTACAAGCACCTGTCGCTGCTCGAGAAGAAGGGGCTGATCCGCCGGGACTGGAACCAGAAGCGGGGTGTGGAGATCGTCGAACAGAACGACGAGCCCGCACCCGCGGCGGCCACCGCCCGCCGGCAGGACAGCCCGGTTCGCGAGCTGCCGTTGTTCGGCTACATCGCCGCCGGCCGGCCCCTCGAGGTCGACGTCTCCGACGAGACCATCGCCGTGCCCGAGCACCTGACCACGCGCGGCGAAAACTACGTACTGAAGGTTCGAGGCGACTCGATGGTCGAGGACGGCATTCTCGATGGCGACCTGGTGATCATCGCGCGGCGGGACGAGGCTCACAACGGCGACATGGTCGTCGCGAACGTGAGCGGCGAAGTCACGCTCAAGCGCCTCTATCGCGAAGGTGAGCGCGTCCGGCTGCAGCCGGCGAACTCGATGATGGGACCGATCTACGCCGCCGCCCGTGACGTCGCGGTGCAGGGCATCGTGGTCGGCCTCATGCGGCGGTTCTGAGTGGTTTGTTGTCTGTTGTCTGACGGTGCAGGAAACGTGAGGAAGCCATGGATCTCGTGCTCAAACTGAGAGAAATTCGCAGGCTCCGCGGGCTGAGCCAGAAGGATGTAGCCCGCCTCTCCGGTGTCGGGGAGAAGACCATCAGCTCGTTCGAGACCGGTCAGCGCATCGGCTCACTGAAGCTGGAACAGCTCAAGAGACTCCTCGGCGTCTACGGATTGACCGAGGCGGACTTCTTCGGCAGCTCCGTGGAGCGGCAGATCGCGCCGTGGGAGCTCGACGAAGACGAATGTGCGGCGCAGAAACTCGTGGAAGAGCTGCGCACGCTCCCGCGCACGACGCAGCGGGCGATGGTGTCGAAGTTCCAGCTCATGCTCGAAGGCGCGTCGCATGTGAGCCAGCACGTTCCGGCCATGCGCGACCGCCGCACTCCCACCCCTCCGCGGGCCCACCCACCGACGTACGACCGCCACGATCCCGCGTGGCACGAGCTCGCCCCGCGCAACTGACGCGGGGTCGGGTCTCGCGCTACCTCGGCAACTGGTGCGCGAGACTGCGGTCGATCGTCGGGTAGTCGAACGTGAACCCTTCCCGCTGAGCGCGCGCGGGAAGGACCCGCTGGCCGGCGAGCAACATCTCCTCGGCCTTCTCGCTCCCGAAGGCGAGGCGAAGGGCGAGGGCGGGCGTGGGGATGAGGGCCGGGCGGTGGAGGGCGGCGCCGAGGGCGCGGCCGAAGTCGCGGTTGCGGACGGGCTCGGGTGCGGTGGCGTTGTAGATTCCGCGAGCGGTTTCGGTCTCGAGTGTCCACTCGATCATGCGCACCGCGTCGTCGCGGTCGACCCAGGACATCCATTGCCGGCCGTTGCCGAGCGGACCGCCTGCGCCGAGCTTGAACGGCAAGAGCATCTTGCCGAGCGCGCCGCCTTCCGGCGCAAGCACGATCCCGAAGCGGACGATCACCAGTCGCGCGAGCGACTCGGCCTCACCCGCCGCGGCTTCCCACTGCGTCACCAGATCGGCGAGAAAACCAGTTCCGCGATTCGAGGACTCGTCGAGCTGATTCGTCGCCGCGATTGCCGTAGAAGCCGACCGCCGAGGCGTTGATGAACGCGCGTTTCCGGGCCGGCTCGCGCCTGATCGCTTCGACCAGCGCGCGGGTCGCGTTCACGCGGCTGTCGACGAGCCGTTGCTTGCGCGCGTCCGTCCAGCGGCCTTCGCCGATGTTCTCGCCGGCCAGGTTGATGATGGCTTCGGCCGCGGCGGCTTCCGCCGACCAGGCCCCTTGCGACTTGCCGTCCCAGGCCAGTCCGCGTCCCGCGTCGACCTTCGAAGGATCGCGTGACAGAACGGCAACGTCGTGCCCTTTCGCAATCAGCCGCCGAACCAGCGGCTCGCCGATGAACCCGCTACCGCCTGCGACGACGATTTTCATGCGCCGGATCTTATCGCGCCAAAACACGACCGCCGGCCTTTCGGCCGGCGGTGCGCGTCAAATCAGGAGGAGATAGGAGATGTGTTTCAGGTGCCCGTTTCGTTTCGTCCGTCGCTAAGTAGGACGCGGCCGCGGGGAAAAGGTTTCTCAGCCGATCCGCGACCTGGCTACGACCCGCCGGGGATCGGTGGCGACGCCCTTCTGGAGCCCGGCGAAGGCGATCATGGCCGCGTTGTCCGTGCAGTAGCGCTTCTCGGGGAGACGGATGATGAGGCCGCGTTCGCTGCCCCACGCCTGAATCCGCTCGCGCAACACACCGTTCGCCGCCACCCCGCCAGCCATCGCCACCTCGGTCGGTTTCGGCTGCTCCAGCCCCGCCCACACGGCCTCGATGCGATCGAAGAGTTGCGCGAACAGCGCGTCTTGGAACGTGGCCGCGAAATCGCCGAGCGCCTGCGGATCGCCATCCGCCCGAATCGCATGTTCGCGCGCCAGCCGGATGGCCCCGGCCTTGATCCCCGAGTACGAAAAATCCAGCGACGCCTCGGTGAACCGCGGCATCGGAAACGGGAACCGCTTCGGATCGGCGGTGCCGCGCCGCGCGTGCTTTTCGATCTCCGGACCGCCCGGATACGGCAACCCGACGAACTTCGCGACCTTGTCGAAGGTCTCGCCGATCGCGTCGTCGCGGGTCCGGTTGATCTGCCGCACCTGCGCGCCGCGCACGTCGTAAAGCGCGGAGTGACCGCCGGAGATCACCAGCGACAGAAACCGCTCCGGCAACGGCGTGGCCGGACCGTCCTTGGCCAGGTACGGCGAGTAGATGTGCCCTTCGAGATGGTTGACCGGCACGATGGGGATGCCCAGACCGTAGGCGATCCCCTGCGCCCCGGCCACACCCACGAGCAGCGCGCCGATCAGCCCTGGGCCCGAGGTAACCGCGATCGACTCGACGTCCGGCCAGGACCGGCCGGCGTCCCCCAGCGCGCGCTCGACGAGCGGAAAGAGATGCTGCAGGTGCTCGCGCGACGCGATCTCCGGTACCACCCCGCCGAAGGGTTGATGCCGCTCGATCTGCGAGGAGATGAGATTCACGCGTACGGTGCCGTCGCCGTCGAGCAGCGCGACCGAGGTTTCATCGCAGGATGTTTCGATTCCAAGGATCATCGGGCCTCGCAAACAACGACTCTATAATCCGCCACTCTTACTCGGGGTTGCGAGGTTACGAGGTTGCGGGGTTACGAGGTGAGAAGAAGCCCGGCCTCGGATCGTCCTCCCCGTAACCCCGAAACCCCGTACCCCGAAACCAATGAACGAAGAACTCGACAAACGATACGAGCCGGCCACATTCGAGCAGCGCATTTACGCGAAATGGGAGCGCGAAGGCTACTTCACCCCGGTCGCCGACCGCGACAAGCCGAAGTTTTCCATCGTCATCCCCCCGCCGAACGTCACCGGCCGCCTGCACATCGGCCACGCCCTGGTGAACACGCTCCAGGACATCATCGTCCGCTGGAAGCGCATGTCCGGCTTCAACACCCTCTGGGTCCCCGGCACCGACCACGCCGGCATCGCCACGCAGATGGTCGTCGAGCGTCGGCTCAAGGAGCAGGGCATCTCCCGCCTCGAGCTCGGCCGCGAAAAATTCGTCGAGAAGATCTGGGAGTGGAAGGAACAGCACTCCACCGAGATCAAAGACCAGCTCACCCGCCTCGGCGCATCCTGCGACTGGACCCGCGAGCGTTTCACCCTCGATGAAGGCCTGTCGCGCGCCGTGCGCTACGTCTTCGTGAAGCTCTACGAGGACGGTCTGATCTACCGCGATCTGGCGATGGTCAACTGGTGCCCGCACTGCCGCACGGCCATCTCCGACGTCGAAGTCGAGTTCCGCGAGCGCAACGGACGCCTGTACCACATCGCTTACCCCGTCGAAGGCTCGAGCAAGCGGCTCACCGTCGCCACGACCCGTCCCGAGACCATGCTCGGCGATACCGGCGTGGCCGTGCATCCGGACGACGATCGCTACAAAGACCTGATCGGCGGCTTCGCGATCCTGCCGCTCGCCAATCGCCGCATCCCCATCGTCGCCGATCCGATCCTGGTCGACCCCGAGTTCGGCACCGGCGTCGTCAAAGTGACGCCAGCGCACGACAAGAACGACTACGAAGCCGGCCGCCGCAACAACCTGCCGGAAATGCAGGTGATCGGCGAAGACGGTCGCATGACCGCGGCCGCGGGCGACGAATTCAACGGACTCGATCGCGCCGAAGCGCGGAAGAAAGTCGTGGAGCTCCTCGAACAGCAGGGCTATCTCGTCAAAGTCGACACCCACCTGCACAACGTCGGCGTCCACGGCAAGTGCGACACGGACATCGAGCCGATGATCTCCCGGCAGTGGTTCGTGAAAATCCAGCCGCTGGCGAAGCCCGCCATCGAAGCGGTACGCAGCGGCGCCGTGCAGATCATTCCGCAGAGCTGGGAATCGACCTACTTCAACTGGATGGAGAACATCCACGACTGGACGATCTCCCGCCAGCTCTGGTGGGGTCATCGCATCCCCGCGTTTCACTGCCCGAACGGGCACACCGCGGTGTCGATGGACGACCTCACCACCTGCCCGCAATGCGGCGCACCGGTGTCGCAGGAGACGGACGTTCTCGACACCTGGTTCTCATCCGGACTCTGGCCGTTCTCGACGCTCGGCTGGCCCGACGAGACCGAAGACGTGAAGACGTTCTATCCGACCGACACGCTCATCACCGGCTTCGACATCCTCTTCTTCTGGGTGGCGCGGATGATCATGATGGGCTTGCGCTTCACCGGCCAGCCGCCGTTCAGCCAGGTCTTCCTCAACGGTCTCGTGCGCGACGAGCAGGGGCAGAAGATGTCGAAGACGAAGGGCAACGTCATCGACCCGCTCGACGTCGTGAACGAAGTCGGCGCCGACGCGCTGCGCTTCACCCTCGCCGTCGCCGCATCCGGCCGCGACATCCCCCTCGGCAAGTCGCGCATTCAGGGCTACTCCGCGTTCGTGAACAAGATCTGGAACGCGTCGCGTTTCGGGTTGATGCACATCGACATCGAGCTGAAGAACGCCGGCGCGATCGATCGCGACCACCTCCGCACCGTCGAGCGCTGGATCCTTTCGCGCCTCAACACGGTGACGCGTGAGGTGAACCGCCAGCTCTCGCTGTTCCGCTTCGACGAGGCGGCCAGCGCGCTCTATCAATTCTTCTGGCACGAGTACTGTGACTGGTACATCGAGATGGCCAAGCCCGTGCTGCTCGGCAAGCACGGCGATGAAGACGGCCGCCGCCTCGCGCGCCGCGTGCTACTCGAAGTGCTCGACCGCTCCCTGCGGCTTCTGCATCCGTTCATGCCCTTCGTCACCGAAGAGATCTGGCAGAAGCTCGGCGGTGTCGAGCCGTCGATCATGATCGCGCCTTACCCGATCCCCGAAGACGTGCTCGAGGATCCGGAGGCGGAGCGCCTGATGTCGGCGGTGAAGGCGATGATCACCCACGTCCGCAACGTTCGTGCGGAGCGCGGCTTCACGCCGAAAGACCGCTTCAAGCTCTACATCAATCCCGAGTCGTCACGCGACGCGAACTACTTCCGCGATTACGCCTATCTGCTGATCGAGCTGGCTCGTCTGACAGAAGTTTCGGTTGGCGGTCAGCCGCCCGCGGGAACGCATCAGGATGTGATCGAAGGCTTCCCGATCGCGATCGAGTTTCCGGAAAAGGAAGTGTCGCAGGAGCAGCTGGAGCGCACCCGCCGCGAGATCGAGAAGACGATCGGCGAGCTGGCGTCGATGGACGCCAAACTGGCCAATGAACAGTTCGTGAAGAACGCGCCGCCGCACATCGTGGCGGGCGCCGAGGCGCGGCAGGCTGAGTTGCGGGCGCGCCTGGAGAAGCTGCAGCAGAATCAATGATCCACCTCGACACCCGGAGCATCGTCCGCAATCTGCGCACGATCGAGTCGATCGCGCTGATCCCGCGCGTCGCGTCGACGAACCTGGTGGCGCGCAAGATCGTCAACGAGTGCATCGAGAACGAGCTCTCCCTCCCCCAGGCCATGATCATCGCCGGCGAGCAGTTCGCCGGCCGCGGACGCAATGAACGCACCTGGTCCTCGCCGGCCGGGAAAGGCATTTACGCGACGACGCTGCTCACGCGGACCGCGCGCGATCTACCGCTGATCCCGCTGGCAATGGCCAACATCGTCGCGACCTTTCTGCGCGACACGTACGGCATCGACGCCCGCATCAAATGGCCCAACGACGTGCTCGTCGGCGGCAGGAAGATCGCCGGAATCCTGATCGAAGCGCGCATGCAGGACGACCGCGTGTACATGCTCGTCGGCACGGGCGTAAACGTCGAGCCGGTTCATGACGACGCGCGACCGAACGCCGTCGCGATCAGCGAGGCCTCGCCGAAAAACTTCACCGGCATCGAGGACGCGACCCGCGCTTTCATCGAGCACATCGACGAGCAACTCGCTCTGCCGCTGCAACACGATGACGTGCTCGCGCAGTGGCGCTCTCTCTCCATCCACCAACCCGGCGATCGCATTCACTGCGTCCTCGGCGACCGAACCGTCTCGGGAACGTGGACGGGGATCGACGAGAACGGACGGGCGGTATTGAACACGCCCGACGGACCGCTGTCAGTGAGTGCGGGTGACCTCGTTCTAAACTGAGCGGATCACATGCCGGCCAACCTCCTCGTAGTCGACGCGGGCAACACCAACATCGTCCTCGGCATCTATCACGGCGAAAAGCTGGTGAGCTCGTGGCGCCTGGCCACGGCGCGTGAACGGACCGCGGACGAGTACGGAATCCTCGCGCGGCAACTGGTCGGCGACGCGCTCCACTCGAATCTCGAAGGAGCGATCGTGGCCTCGGTCGTCCCGCCGCTCAACAGCGCGCTGGCTCTGATGGTTCAGAAGTACTTCGACATCGATCCGATGTTCGTCGAGCCCGGCGTGAAGACCGGCATCGCCATTCACGTCGACAATCCCCTCGAAGTCGGCGCCGATCGCATCGTCAACTGCGCGGCCGCGCATCACGCGTACGGCGGGCCGACAGTGATCGTCGACTTCGGCACCGCCACGACATTCGACGTCGTCACCGCGAACGCTGAATTCGTCGGCGGCGTGATTGCGCCGGGCCTGAACATCTCCGCGGAAGCTCTCTTCGCGCGGGCCGCACGCTTGCCGCGCGTCGACATCCGGAAGCCGGACCACGTCATCGGCACGAACACCGTCGTGAACATGCAGTCCGGCATCTACTTCGGCTACCTCGGACTCGTCGACGGCATCCTCGCGCGCATCAAGCGTGAAGTCCCCGATCTCAAGCACGTCGTTGCGACGGGCGGACTGGCGACGCTTTTCGCTGAAGAGAGCGAGCACATCGACGAAGTGGACACCGACCTCACCTTGCGCGGGTTGAAGATCATCTTCGACAGAAATCGCGCGCCGCGGAGAGCGCGGCGGTGACGCGCGCGACCGCGGTCGCGCTGTTCTTCTTCGTCACCACCACCGCCTTTGCGGGCTCCACGGCGGTCGCAAGCAAGGCCGCGCTCTCGACAGCTCACCCTCTCGCGACGAAGGTCGGCCTCGGCGTTCTGCAGCGCGGCGGAAACGCGATCGACGCCAGCGTCGCCGTCGCGTTCGCGCTCGCCGTCGTTCATCCGCAGGCCGGAAATCTCGGCGGCGGCGGATTCCTCGTCTACTACGACGCGTCCACGCGCGGCGTGTGGACGCTCGATTTTCGCGAGGTCGCGCCGCTCGCCACGAAACGGGAAGCGTTCGCCAAGCCGCAGATCGGTGCGATGACCGCAGGCGTGCCCGGAACCGTGGCCGGTCTCGACGCGATGCACCGCCGGTTCGGAACGAAGACGTGGAAAGAGTTGCTCGCGCCCGCGATCGCTCTCGCCAGCGAAGAGCGGCCGGTTGATCCCGAGCTCGAAGCGGACACGAAAGAACGCAAGGTCGAGTTGCCGAAGGCGACGGAGCTCGCCGCGACTCTGCAGCGGCTCTCGGATAAGGGCGCACGCGAGTTCTACGACGGCGACCTCTCCAAGCAGCTCGTGGAAGGCGTTCGCGCCGCGGGCGGCATTCTCGGTCACCGCGATCTCCGCGAGTACGAACCGGTCTGGCGCGCGCCGATCAAGCTCCGCTACGGCGCGTACGAGATCCTCACCGTTCCGCCGCCTTCGGGAGGCGGCATCGTCATCGGCTCGACCCTCAACATTCTCGCGAAGGACGATCTGGCCGCGATCGGATTTCAAACCACACCGGCCCTGCATTTACTGATCGAAGCGCAACGACGCGCGGGAATCGATCGTGCGAGGTACGTCGGCGATCCGCGCGGAGCGCGCATTCCCTACCGCGAGCTTCTCTCGCAACAACGTGCGGAAGCGTGGCGCAGAACGATTCAGCCGCGAACCGCATCGGCGACCATCGCTCTTGCGGAACCGGGCAACCTCAAGACCGAAGGGGAGCAGACGACGCATTTCGTCATCGCGGATGCGAAGGGAAACGTCGCCTCCCTCACCACCAGCCTCGGCGAAAAGTTCGGCAGCGGATTTGCCGTACCGTCCCTCGGATTTTTCATGAACAACTCCATGAACGACTTCAGCACCGGAGTGAACGCGGCGGATCCGATGAAGCGCGCCGCGACGTCGATGGCGCCGACGATCATCCTCCGTGAAGGCAAGCCATTCATGGCCATCGGCACGCGCGGCGGCGCAGCCATTCCCACCACGATTCTGCAGGTCTTTCTGAACGTCGCGGTGTACGGAAAATCGCTTCCCGCTGCTGTCGCGGCGCCGCGCTATCACCACCAGGGTGTGCCGGAAGAGCTGTCGTACGAGCGCGAGCTCGCGCCGAAGGCGATTGTCGACGGGCTGAATGCGATGGGCCACGGCGTCGCCGCGCGCGATTCGATCGGCGACGTCCATGCGATCCTGTTCGAAAAGGGCCGGCTCATCGCCGTCGCCGATCCGCGGCGCGGCGGAGCGGCCGGAGGATATTGATGTCGCAGGAACGAAAAATCGAAGCGGCGCGGGCGGCGCTGGCCGAGGTTCGATCGGGCATGACGCTCGGCCTCGGTACCGGATCGACGGCGAAAGAATTCGTCACGCTCCTCGGCGAGGCATTGCGCAACGGCTCGCTGACCGACATCCGCTGCACGTGCACGTCCGAGCAGACCGAAGAACAGGCTCGCAAGGAAGGCGTGCCGACGTTTTCGCTGGCGGAAGTCACGCCGATCGATCTCGCCGTCGACGGAGCCGATGAGATCGACGCCGATCTTCGACTGATCAAAGGCCGCGGTGGCGCGCTTCTCCGCGAGAAGATCGTCGAGCAGCAGGCTGGACGCTTCATCGTCATCGCCGACGACACGAAAGTCGTGGAGCGCCTGGGCGTGGGAACGTTACCCGTCGAAGTGACGCCGTTCGCGCTCGAAGTACTACAGAAACGCTTCACGCTGATGGGTTTGAATCCCGAGCTGCGCATGCGCGACGGAGCGCCGCGCGTGACCGACGAAGGTCATCGCATTCTCGACATCACCATTCCTCAGGACACGGATATTGCCGACGTCGTAGCGCGCATCCGCGTGCACGCGGGAGTCGTCGAGACGGGGTTCTTTCCGCTCGAGGCGACCGAGGCGATCATCGCGTCGGCTGAGGGGATCCGCCGGATGACCCGGCCGTAACTTCCGCCGGCGTCTTCCGCACCATCACCTCGAATTTCCACTGATGCTTGTCGTACCAGAACGACACATGCGAGGCGAAGGGTTTGTTCAGCGGCTTGTCGATCTTCGTCTCGAACAGCGGATAGAGCCAGGTCGGATTCGCGTAGTGCCAGACCAGCTCTCCATGGCCGACCGTGGGCTCGCTGGGATGCCGCACGAAGTTGCGAAGACCGTCGTAGCGCTTCTCGCAGATCGTCGCGCGATAAACCGGGCCGCGATGACTCGGCGCGGTGCCGAGGATCGGAAAGCCTTTCTTCGTCACTTTGGCGATGTACTCCGCGCTGTCACCGGTTTCCGATCCGGTGACGGTGATCAGGCCGGCCTTTTCGAGGTTGCGAAGCGTGCGCACCGCTTTCTCGTCGTAATCGTCCTTCGGCGCCTTCGGCGACCACCACACCTTCTGCGGCACCTCGGCGTAAACCGGCTCGCGGCGGAATGACCAGCCGGCCACGATCTCCTGAGCTTTTTCGGCGGTCAGGGGCTGTGGTTTCTGACACCCGATCGCCGTAAGTGCCGCCAATGCAGCGCCTGCCATCACTGTTCGCATCGTCATCGCGTCATTTGATCATGGCAATAATTCGGCCCGATTGGTTATGCTTCGCCCCTATGAATGACAAAGTGGCGACGATTCCTTCTGTGGTCATCGAGCGGGTGGTACGCGGGCGGGCCGCCGCGGACATGCTGCTGGTGGTCGGCGCGAGCGCGCTGATCGCGATTTCCGCGCAGATCGCCATTCCCCTGCCCTTCACACCGGTGCCCCTGACCCTGCAGCCGCTGGCGGTCATCTTCATCGGCGCGGCCCTCGGCGCAACGCGCGGCGCGGCCGCCGCGGCGCTCTACCTTCTCGAAGGCTTCAGTGGACTGCCGGTCGGCGCCGGCGGCAACGGCGGACCGCTCTGGCTGTTCGGCGCAACCGCCGGCTATCTCTTCTCCTATCCGTTCGCGGCGTGGGTCTCGGGTTTCGTGTCGGAGCGTGGCTGGGGAAGCTCGGTCGTCCGCTCGATCACCGGGATGCTGCTCGCGCTGGCGGTGATCTACGCCGGCGGATGGTCCTGGCTCGCAGTGCTGACCGATGCGCGTTACGCGTTCGTGGCCGGTGTGGCGCCGTTCGTTCTCGCCGACATCATCAAGGTCGCAATCGGCGCGGCGCTGCTGCCGAAAGCGCAGCAGCTCGTCCACCGGTTCTGAGATGCGCGGCCTCGCCGGCGTTGCGCTGATCCTCTTCGTCGCGTGCGCGACCCCGCAGCCCGCGCCCGCACCGGCTCCAGCACCATCGCCTGCTGCTGTCGTCGAGCCCGCGCCAACCCATCCGGAACTGGCCGCGGAACTGACTGCCATGCGCGACGCCGACCAGGAAGCTCGGCGCCGATGGATCAAGGATCAGAAGAACGCGGCGATCATCGCGGAGATCGAAGCGCTGGATGCGAAGCACGTCGCGCGGCTGCGGGAGATCCTCGCCCAGTACGGCTGGCCCAGCAAAGCGATGGTCGGTGAGAAACCCGCCGGTGCCGCCTGGATGATCGCCCAGCACGGCGGGGCGGAGATCCTCGCCGAAACTCTCCCGACGATGTACGAGGCCGTGAAGAAGGGTGATCTTCACGAAGGGTTGTACGCGACCTCGCTCGACCGCGTGCTCATCCAGCAGGGAAAGAAGCAGGCTTACGGAACGCAGTTCGACACCGATCCGGCGACGGGCAGGTGCGAGCCGAAGCCGATCGAAGACCCGGAGCGGGTCGACGAGCGCCGCATCCGCGCGGGCATGGGCACGCTCGCGGAGTACAAAGCTCAGCTCTGCGCGCTGTACATGCAGAAGCAGCCCTAGTCGAAGTAACCGCCGAGCGACACCCACGTCCCGCTGTACGTCCACAATCCGCCGCTGTTGCCGCGCACGAGCACAGTCGGCGCAACCACAGTCGGCGAGCCGGTCGTGCCGCCGCCGAGGTTCGAGTAGCTCCACGACCCTGACCGAGTGAACACGACCACGTTGCCGGCCGCGTTGCGCGCATGGACCTTCACCACGCCGCCGTCGACGCTCGCGGCGGGAGTTCCCGCGATGAGTGGAACACCCGGAATCGTCGCGGATACGGAGCTCCAGGTCCAACCGCTCCCACCGGAGGTCTGCACGGCTTCCCACAGTTGCCCGCTCAGCCCGCGCGAGTAAACGCGGAGCGACCCGTCCGGGGCGGCGACCGCTGAAGGGAAATCCTGAATCTGATCGCCGACGAACGTGGTGGTCCAGCTCAAACCGTTCCATCGGGCGTTGTACACACTGCGCGCATCGCCGCGGTAGAACACGTCGAGCCGGCCGAGCGGCATTGCGACCATCGACAGCATCCCTCGAACGTAAGCGCTGCCGGTCACCTCGCGCCGCGTGGTCACGCCGGCGATGTGCGACCAGTGATAGAGCTTGTAATCGCGTCCTGTTGCCACCACGTCGAAGCGCCCCGGACCTGTCGTCACCGCGACTGGATCGGACATGATCGAGAAATCCGGCGGGAGTGCGAGCGGAACCGACGCCGCCCATCCTCCACCCGAGGACCATGTTGCCCACATCAACTTGTTGGCGTTGTCGCGGTAGAACACGTCGAGCGGTGCGGTAGCGTTTTCGAGTCCTGATGCCACGCCGACGATCGTGAACGGCGCCTGTTGCCACACGGTCCCATTCCGCCGGTACAGATGCGTATCGCCGCCGCGTACGTAAACGTTGTTCAGGGACGACGCGCCGGTGTAACGGCGTCCGTGGTTCAACTCCGCGAGGATCGTTCCGATGACGGCGTTCCACGACACGAGATGCTGCACGGGCGCTTCGTCGACTTCCACTCTGAACGAGCCGTTGGCTGGTGTTGGCCCGAGGCCGAAGAGCGCGAGACGCACGCGTTTTTCGTAGTCACGCACGGCGGTGTACCAGCCTGCCTCGGAACCCTGGTTGTGCATGTTGGTACTGGCGCCAAAGCAGCAGTCATCGCCGCGATTGAGTATCTGCACCTGTTTCCTGCCCGCTCCGTACGATCCGAGGACATACAGATCCGGATATCCCGCGATCGTGTAGAACCCCGGATCGATCTGCTCGGTGTCGCCTGACGAAGGACCTGCGCGCAGGTAAAGCGGCATCGTTCCGGCGACCGAGAAACTCATCCGGATCCGCGGATCGATGGCGGCGACCACAGTCGTCGCCCAGCCACCGCCCGACAGGCCGACCATATGAAAGTCCGTGTAGTCACCCTGGACATGATTGAGCGCCACGATGGTCGGCTCGAGAAACCACTTCAACGCGCTGAAACCCGACGGCGGATTGCACAGGAACATCGCGTCGTGATTGACGCAGCCGCATCCCGAACATGACGGTGGATACGTCGCCGTCTGGGCAGGATCGGAAGGCTGGCCCTCCCCCATGACGTGTTCCTGCCAGGTGTGGGGCATGTACACCGCGAGAACGCCGTACCCGTCCATCAGAAGGGCAGCAATCGTGCGCCGCAGGCCGAAGCTCGCTGCGTCTGTATCCGGAAGGTCCGCTGATCCTTCGAACGTAGTGCCATGGCCGTGATGAACCACGACGACCTGTCCGTTCTTGCGAATCGGTATGAAATGGAGAGCCCGGCCCTTGTGCTCGTCGGTTTCGTTGATCTTGAGCAGCTCGACTTCCTGGAAATTCTGCGCCGTCCCCAGACCGGAAATCGGCGAAGGGATCGTGATCGAGTCACTCGGAAGCTCACTGGCCGGAAACCCCGCGGTTCCCCAGATGTAAGTGATGAGCTGCTGCCTGCGCGTGGTGACGTCGGCAGGCGTCGCGACCGTGATGTTGTAGTCGTTGACCAGGGCAAAGGCGGGGATGGCGACGAAGACGGCCAGAAACACGATGGCGGGTGTGCGCATTGGGAGAGCGTACACCAAATAACTAACGTAAACTTACCCCCGTGATCCAACGGGCCCTCATCGTCCTCGCCACACTCACCTTCTCTTTCGCCGCAACCGCCGCCGATCTTTCGGCACGCTTCTATCCACCTGAAGGGGCGGTGGCGCATCCCGGTTCCGAGGGCTGGCTCACGTTGATCGTCGAGAACCGTTCGCCGGAAGAGCGCGCCCGGATCCACGTCCGCATCACCCACGATCCTGCCATCCAGGTTCTCGACGTCGGCCACTGGGCGTACCTGTGGGAGTGCGACAAGACGCCGGGGCTGATCGAGTGCAGAAACGCCGACTTCGTGATCGGTAGCGACGGCTCGCTGACCCTGCGCGTGCACACTCCCTCGAATCCGGACGGCGGCGATTACCTGTTCAACGCCGAGGTGACTTCGAGTCTCGAAGACGCCGACCTGTCGAACAACACCGCCACGACGACGCTGCACGTCATCCGGCAGCACATCGTCTCCAGCACGAATGACTCAGGGCCGGGCTCTTTGCGCAAGGCCATCGAGGGGGCGAACGGCTGGTGCACGCAGGTGCGGCCCTGCGAGATCAAGTTCCGCTTTCCGGAAGGCTCCATTCCGGTCATTCAGCCGTTGTCTCCGCTCCCGCCGCTGACCGCGTGTGGAGTACTGGTCGGAAACAGGCCCGCCGGCTACGGCGAGCGCGCATGCATTCAGGTCGAGTTGAACGGCCGGCATGTCGCCACGGGATCGGGGCTCGAGTTACGTCTCGCCTGTCAGTACCCGGGCATGAGTCTCTTCGGCATGGCCATCAACGGCTTCCCGAAAGACGGAGTCTCGATCACCGCGCCCGGTGCGTATGTCCTGAACGGATTCGCGATCGGCACCGACGCCGCGGGCACGCGCGCGATTCCGAACGGCCAGCGCGGAATCGCCATCAACGCGAAGGCGATGGTCTCGATCCACGAGTCGCTCATCGGTGGCAACGTACGAAGCGGCATCGCGCTGTTCGAGGGATACGCCAGGGTTTCCAACTCCCGAATCGGCATCGGCCACGACGGCCGCGACCTCGGCAACGGCGCGAGCGGCATCTTCGTGGCGCCGTCCGCCTGGGATCTCTGGGTCACTGATTCGATCATCGCGAATCACCCCGACTTCGGCCTCGCTCTGGCCGGAAGGAGGGTAAACATCTCTCCCACGACCGTGATCAAAGAGAACATCGTCGACGTCGACTGGATGCTCGATGGCCCGACTCCGAATCGCGACGACGACCAGATTCCGAACACGCCGCGCGTCCTCTCCGCGCGCTTCGACGCTGTCGCAAACGTGACCCGGGTGACGGTCGCGCTGAACGCGGGCGAGACCGCGCCGACGAACCTGCAGATCCGTCTTTACGCGAGCGATCGCGTGACGATCTTCGGCGCCGCGAATCTCGAGAAACTCGCCGCGTCGAAATGGATCGAGTGGAAGAAGCCGATCGCCGAGCCGCTGGCGATCGACGTTCCCGGCGATCTTCGCGGCAAGCACGTCAGCGCGGTCACGACCTACTTCACGGTGCAGCACTGGGCAGACGCGCCGAGTCCGGAGATGTACTCGACCTCGGAGACGAGCACCGCGCTGCGCGTCGAGTAGTGCCTGTGCCTACGCCTGAACCACCGGCACGTGCTCGTGCGACGCCGGCTCCGGCTCCGGCAGCGGATGACTCTCGCGGCCGGCCCGGTCGGTCGTCTTCTGTTCCGCAGCGGCCTGCGACAGCAAAGCGATCTGCAGAACGTCCTCGACGTGCTCGACGAAGTGGAAGGTCATGTCGCGCTTGATCGGCTCGGGGACGTCGATCAGGTCACGTTCGTTGAGCTTCGGCAGGATCACCGTGTTTAGCTTCGCCGCCCGCGCAGCCAGGACCTTTTCCTTCACGCCACCGATCGGCAGCACATCGCCGCGCAACGTCACTTCACCGGTCATGGCCACGTTGCGCCGAACCGGACGCTGGGTGAGCACGGAGATGATCGCGGTCGTAATGGTGACGCCCGCGGACGGTCCGTCTTTCGGAACGGCGCCGGCTGGAACGTGAATGTGAATGTCGTGCGTCTCGAAATAGTCCGGTGGAATCCCGTTCTCGTCGGCGTGAGCACGCGCATACGTCAACGCGGCCTGCGCGGACTCCTTCATCACTTCGCCGAGCTGGCCGGTGAGTGAGAGCTTGCCCTTGCCGCGAACGGCCGTCGCTTCGATGAAGAGGATGTCTCCGCCGACAGCGGTCCACGCCAGCCCCGTCGCCACGCCCACCTGATCGCGCTCGAGCAACTCCTCGGCGAAGTGCTTCATCGGTCCGAGGTACTTGTCGATGTTCGCGTCGGTGATGCGGTACTCCTGCTCGGTCTTTCCTTCGGCAACCTGCACCGCGATCTTCCGGCAGATCGTGCCGATCTCGCGCTCGAGATTCCGCAGCCCGGCTTCCTTGGTGTAGCCGGTGGTGATGCGCATGATCCCGGAGTCGGTCCAGACGACCTTGATGTCGGTGATGCCGTTCTCCTCCATCTGCTTGGGGATGATGTGCTGCTTGGCGATCATCAGCTTCTCTTCGTCGGTGTAGCCGGAGAGGCGGATGACTTCCATGCGATCGAGGAACGCCGGCTGAATGGTGTCGAGCACGTTCGCCGTGACGATGAACATCACGTTGGACAGGTCGTACGGGACGCCGAGGTAGTGATCGCGGAAGGAGAAGTTCTGTTCGGGGTCGAGGACTTCGAGCAACGCCGACGATGGATCGCCGCGGTAATCCGCACCGATCTTGTCGACCTCGTCGAGCATGAACACGGGGTTGCCGGTCTGGGCCTGATTGATGCCCTGGACGATGCGGCCCGGGAGCGCGCCGACATACGTGCGGCGGTGACCGCGGATTTCCGCTTCATCGCGCACGCCGCCCAGGGAAATGCGGACGAACTTGCGATCGAGTGCGCGGGCGATGGAGCGACCGAGCGAGGTCTTGCCGACGCCGGGAGGGCCGACGAAGCAAAGGATCGGACCCTTCATCTTCTGACCGCGCAACTTGCGGACGGCGAGGTATTCGAGGATGCGCTCTTTGATCTTCTCGAGGTCGTAGTGATCCTCGTCGAGGATCGTGCGGGCCCGCGCCAGATCGTGGTTGTCGGCCGATTGCACGCCCCACGGCAGTCCGGTCATCCAGTCGAGGTAGGTGCGGATGATCGACGTTTCCGCGGAGTCGGGATGCGAGCGCTCGAGCCGCTTGATCTGCTTCTCGATCTCTTCGCGCGCTTCCTGCGGAATGGCTTTCTCTTCGATCTTCTTGCGGTAGTTCTCGACTTCTTCCGCGAGCTCCTCGCCTTCGCCGAGCTCGGACTGAATGGCCTTGAGCTGCTGGCGCAGGAAGTACTCGCGCTGCGACTTGTTCATCTCCCCCTGCGCCGCGGAAGAGATCTCCTGCTGCATGGTGAGGAGGTTGATCTCGCGCGTGAGGAGCTCGTTGACCTTCTTGAGCCGCTCGACGGGATCCATCGTTTCGAGGATGGCCTGCGCTTCTTCGAGCTTCAGATCGAGGTTCGACGCCGCGAGGTCGGTGAGCCGCGCCGGATCGTCGAGATTCGCCGCAATGACCATCACTTCGGGCGAAATGTTCTTGCCGAGGGAGACGGCGCGATCGAGGTTCTGTTTGACGGCGCGGATCAGCGCTTCGACTTCGAGGCCGCGATCCTTCGTCACCGGCTCTTCGATGCGGGTGATCTTCGCTTTGAAGAACGGCGCGGTCTGGATGAAGTAATCGATGCGCGCGCGGGAAAGGCCCTGGACGAGGATGCGAATGCGCCCGTCGGGAAGCTTGAGCATCCGCATGATGATGGCCACCGTGCCGACGCGATAGAGGTCTTCTTCTCCGGGGTCCTCGTTCTGAAAGTCCTTCTGCGCGGTCAGCATGATCACGCGGTTTTCCGCGAGAGCCTGATCGACGGCGTTGATCGACTTTTCCCGCGACACAGACAGCGGGACGATGATGAACGGGAAGATCACCAGGTCCTTGAGCGGAAGGACCGGCAGGACGTCCGGAATCTTGATTGCCTCTTCTTTCGCGGTTTCGTTCGCGTCAGTCATTTCTGCCTCTCGATTCGGGGGGGAACCATACGGCGTTCTGTGCAATGGCTGTTCCTGCCATCGCGCTATTTGAAACGATTCAATTCCTTGACGAATGCATCCACATCTTCGAATCGGCGATACACGGACGCGAACCGTACATACGCGACCGGATCGAGATCGCGAAGACGATCCATGACCATCGTGCCGAGCCTCTGCGTCGAGATCTCCCGCTCACCCGCATCGGCCATCGATTGCTCGATCGCGTCGGCGATCGATTCCAGTTCCGCCTGCGGCACCGGTCGTTTGCGACAGGCGACCTGCAATCCCTGCATGAGCTTCGCGCGATCGAAAGCCTCGCGGCGCTGATCGCGCTTCACGACCTGAAACGTGGGGATCTCGATCTTCTCGTAGCTGGTGAAGCGCCGCTCGCACTTTGCGCATTCGCGCCGCCGGCGGATGACGTCCCCCTCGCGGCTCTCGCGGGAGTCGACGACCCGGTCTTCGAGATTTGCGCAGAAGGGGCACCGCATCGGGCGCGTTCTATCACGGGTTGCGCGATCGACGCGGTGCAACACCGGTTACAGGGTGGAACGTGCCGCCCCGACACGCCGTTATCGGGGTGTATGGCACCACCCAAGCGCTCCTTCAATCGCGACGTTCACCCACCAGTTCGCGAAACGACGGCCGATCAACGTTCCTCCGAAGACGCCGCAGATCTCGCGACATTCGAAGAGCGTCGTGGCGAGACCGATCTCGACTTCGAAGAGTTCGTCGGCCACATGAGGCGCACGGGACGGCTTTGAGCCGACTTTGGAGTGCGGCGGCTCTGCCGCCGCTTTCAAACGCGCCGGAGGCGCGCTCCGCGCGCTGACAAAGCGGCGGCAGAGCCGCCGCACTCCATCAATCCGTCGGCTTCACGTCTTTCCAGTGCATCCCTTCCCGCGCGAAGAGAATCAGCCCCGTCACCAGCACCGGCAGCGTGCCGATGACGTGGAACAGCACCGCCACCGCAACCGACGACTCCACATCGAATCGATAGAAGCGGGTGAGGACGAGCTGACAGGCTTTGTGGAAGCCGCCGATGCCGCCGGGCGTGGGGATCGCCAGGCCGACCGTCGTGACGCCGGTGACGAAGAAGCTCGAGTCGAACGGCAGCGGGTGATGCGCGGCCAGCGTCGCGAACCAGAACTGCGACGTCAGGCAGGCCCAGACGCCGGCGGTGCAGAGAAGCACGGTGATGAGCGCGCGCCGATGCTTCGTCAGCTCGAGCGTGTCGGTGAAGGTGTCGAAGAAGTGCATCCAGGAATCGCGAAAACGGGCCGGCAGCAGACGCCCCAGCGCGGTGTGCATGCGCCGGACGAAGTTGCGGAAGAAGAAGAGTCCGATGACGAAGGACCAGAGCACGGTCAGGATCAACGCCGAAGCAATCGCCCCGGCACGGACGATGTAAAACCAGCGGGCCACGGACGGATCATGCGAGAACTCGTTCCAGCGGCGCACGGCGAAGTAGACAAAGAGGATCAGGATGCTGGAGAGATCGAGGATGCGCTCGGTCATCATCGTGCCGAGGGCGCCGGAGAAGCGGTGGGTGGTGCGGCGGGCCAGGAGCGCGGGACGGGCCACGTCCGACGCGCGGATGGGGAGGATGGTCGAGAGCATGTAGCCGACCGTGTTCGCGAAAAAGGTCGCGTAGAACGGCGGTGGATCGTCGGGGTCGAGGATGGTGCGCCAGCGGATGGTCCGCAGGAACAGGGCCGCGAAGTTCACCAGCAGCCCGACCACCACCCACCACACGTTCGTGCGCTTCAGCAGCGCGCCGACTTCGGAGAGGTTCGCATTTCGCAGGAACAGCCAGAGGAAAAACACCGTCAGGGCAATCACGACGGCGATTTGTAGAATGCGCTTCAAACGACCCGAATAGTCTCACACCACCGATGTTGAAGATCTACAGCAACTCCCTCTCGTATCGACACGACACCGGCTTCGAGCATCCCGAGCGCCCGGCCCGCATCGATGCCGCCATCGACGGCGTGACCCGCGCCGGCATGGCCGCCCAGCTCATCAACGACATTCCGCTGCACGCCGATACCGATCGCATCATCGCCAAGGTGCATTCCGAGGATTACGCGCAGGCGCTCGAGCTGTCAGTGCGGGCCGGCCATCGCTACTTCCACTCGCTCGACAATCCCATCTCTTCGGCGAGCTTTGCCGCGGCGCGCGCGGCGGTCGGCACATCGCTCGCGGCCGTCGCGGAAGCGAAGCGGTCCTTCGTGATCGCGCGTCCACCCGGCCATCACGCTGAGCGCGTGCAGGCCATGGGCTTCTGCTTCTTCAACACCATCGCCTGCGTTGCCGAGTATCTCCGCGAGCAGCCCGGCATTGAGCGGGTGTTCATCTTCGACTTCGACGTGCATCACGGCAACGGCACGCAGCACATCTTCGAAGAGCGCGACGACGTTTACTACGCGTCGATTCACCGCTATCCGTTCTATCCCGGCACCGGCGCGGCCGTCGAGATCGGCACCGGCAAAGGCCGTGGGTTCACGAAGAACATCCCCGTGCGCGCTGGCGAGGGGGATGCCGCGTTTCTGCGCGGCACCGAGGATCAGATCGTGCGGATCATCGAGGATTACCAGCCGAGCGCGATCCTGCTCTCCTCCGGATTCGACGCCCACCGCCTCGACCCCCTCGGCGGCATGACCGTCACCGAGCAGGCCTACGGCGAGATCACGCGCCGGATCGTGGAGTGCGCGGAGAAATGGTGTGAAGGGCGGGTGTTCTCACTGCTGGAAGGTGGGTACGACCTGGAGGGGCTGGCGGCGAGCGTGGCGGAGCATGTCAACGCTTTGAATTCACAATCCGCGAATACAAATCTTCCAACCGCGTAATCCGCAACTCCTTCGAGAACCCACTCACCACATGCGCGCGCGCCGCGTCGCCGGTGCGATGGGGATTGGCGATCACTTCCCGCAACGCGCCGGTCAGCGCGGCGCGGTCCTTCATCGGAATCAGCGTTCCGACATGAGGTGATGAAACCAGTTCGCGATTGCCTCCCGCGTCCGTCGCGATCACAGGCTTGGCCATGGCCATGGCCTCCCGAATCGTACCGGTAATCCCGGTCCCCGCCCACGATGCATCGACGACCAGATCGCATGACGCGAACACATTCGGCATGTCCGTCCGGTACTCGACGGCGGTCACATGCTCGGCGATCCCCACCTCCCGCGCATACGCCATGACCTCGCTCTTTTCCGCGTCGCCGCGGCAGCCGATGAGCAGCAGATGAACGTTCGGATGATCGGGAACGACGTCGGAGACCGAATCGATCAGCTCCTTCCATCCCTTCCAGTCGCGCACGCCGACCTGCGCGACGACGAAGCGATCGTCAGCGATGTTCTTCTCGCGGCGGAACGCCCGCCCATCCCACTTCGCCGGATCGAACAGCGTGACGTCAGTGCCCGCGTACACGACCTCGACTTTGGAGTCAGGCAGTTTCCCGCTTTCGACGACGACGTCTTTGATCTGCTGGCAAACCGTCACGATGCGATCGACGCCGTTCGTCCGGTATTTGCCGCGATTCCAACGATCGAGCGGAAAGGAAACGCCGCGATTGACGACGAACGCGCCGACGGGATGCCGCCACGTCGCGGCGAGCGCGAGCGCGTGAGCAATGCCTTTGTGCACGTGAATGACGTCGGGCCGTTCGTTACGGATGAGCCTGCGCAGGCGCCGGATGGTCGTGAGATCGAACTGGTGACGGAAGGGAAATCCGTGAAAACCGAGGCCCTTTTCCGCCGCCTTCGCCGCGAGCACGGGATCGGGTTTGCTGATCACCGTCACGTCATGACCGCGCTCCCGAAGTCCCGCCGCGGCCTGAAACATCTGATGGACGGAGCCGGTGTTGAACTGATTGAACTCGAGGACCTGGAAAATCTTCATCTGAACGGGCCGAGCACTCTAACACCGCCGTTTTGATATCGTTCCGCCTCACGCGCTGACATCATCTGAACGCACCGGGACGCATGCTAAGATTCCAAACTCTTGATTACACACGACATGTGATTGGTGGCGGGAGGCGGTCTTGCCGAAGGATAAGCAGGCGCCGAAGGAACTGAAGGTCACTGA
Organism: uncultured Acidobacteriota bacterium; assembly: GCA_963822445.1. GTDB lineage: Bacteria > Acidobacteriota > Thermoanaerobaculia > Gp7-AA8 > Gp7-AA8 > QHVT01. Next base: position 905,271 of record CAWGHO010000002.1, read on the forward strand.
CAAACGGATCTTCACGGCCGACGGCGATATCCGCGACGAGTTCAAACAAGACATCAACCCTGCGGAGCCGCAGACGACGAGGGCGGCCGAGCCGGAGCCCCCAGCCGCAGCGTCGCCGAAAAAGGAACCGCCGGTCGAGCGTCGTCAGGAGCAGAAACCGGTGGCCGAGGAGCGGCGGCGGACTCTGGCGGACAAGGCGGCGAACCCGAACAGCCCTTTCACGAACTTCATCGAGCCCCTGATCGCCCAGGCCTACATGTCCCTCGGTCTGCTGAGGAACCCGTATCAGCCTCAGGCGAAAATCGACGTCGCCGCCGCGCGGCAGATGATCGAGATCCTGACCCTGCTCAAAGAGAAGACCAAGGGGAACCTCGACGCCGACGAAGAAGATTTTCTCGAAACACACCTCGGAGAGTTGAAACTGGCGTTCGTCCAACGCACGAAGACCATCTGATGAGAATCCGCCAAGCTGCCATCGCGTTCGCTGCCCTCGCGTTTTTCGCGACGGGTCTGCGCGCACAGCAGCAGCATCAGATTCCGCCGCGCGACATCTGGCCTCAGGCCGCCGCGGCAGCGCGCGAAGGCGACTTCGAAGGCGCGGCCGCGCGCATGGGCGAGCTCCAGCTGGCCGGCCGCTCGTACGGCATCAAGACCTTCCCGACGTACGCATCCTCCGCGGTCGGCCTCACCAGCGAGTCCGTCCCGGCGAATCCCGAACTGGCAACCTGGGCGCGAAAAGCCTCGGCGTTGCTCGACGGCAAGGCACCATCGGTCGCGTTCAACGAGGCTGACATCGCCGCGCGCGGCAACGACTGGGGTCAGGCCGTGCGCGCCGCGCTGCAGGGCTACGCGCGTGTCGCGGGCAACTACCGCACGAACGTCCTCAGCCGCGCGGATCTGCTGATCGTGGTGGCCATGGCTCTGGCGGTCACGGCGATCGTCTTCGGCATCGCGCTCTTCATCCGTTACGGCCGCTCGATGGCTCACGACTTCCGCGAGCTGGTCAGCAAACGGTTCCGCGGCGGATCGGTTTCCGTGCTCGCGTTCGCGCTGCTGTTCCTCCCGATCTTCCTCTGGCTCGGCCCGATGTGGCTGATCTTCTACTGGTTCGCGATTCTCTTCGGCTACGCCGGCGTCGGCGAGCGGATAGCAATTGCCATCCTGCTGATCCTCGTCGCGCTGATGCCGGTGGCCATGGATGCGGCCGCGAACTGGATCGCCGGCGTCGACAGCCCGGTCGTGCAGGCCGCGATCTCGAGCCGCGATCAGAGCTATCAGCCCGAAGCTCTGCGCAGGCTGCAGGAAGTGCTCGCGGTCATCCCGGAGAACGCCGCGCTTCACCTGCTGATGGGAAATCTGCAGGCGTTCGAAGGTTCCGAGGATCAGGCGGGGATTCACTACCGCCGTGCGATCGAGTTGCGTGGCAACTACGCCGGCGCTCACGTGAACGTCGGCAATCTGCACTTCCTCAACAACGAATTGCCGGCCGCGCTCACCGCTTACGAGACGGCGCAAAAAGCCGACCCGGACATGGCCATCGCCTACTTCAACGCCTCGGTCGCCAACGGAGAGTTGTACCGCTTCGACCAGCAGGCGCAGATGCTCGAGAAGGCGCGTGCGGCCGACCGATCGCTCGTCGAGCGCGTCACCCGGACTCCGCCGCTGCAGAAGATCGTGATGTATCGCCCCGATGTCAGCGAGGCGTGGGACATCACCAAAACAATCTCGAAGAACAAGGCCGCGCGATCGCTGTTCGGCAACTACTCGACGTTCGATCCGATCAACGCCGCCGCGAATCCCGTAACCATCGGCGCGGTGCTCTCGCTGCTGTTCGCGTTACTCCTCTGGCTGATCCGCCGCCGCGCCGGCTTCGCCAACGCCTGCATCAAGTGCGGCCGCACGTTCTGCTTCCGCTGCAAGTCATCCCGCGAGAGCACGACCTACTGCACGCAGTGCATCCACATCTACCTCAAGCGCGATGGCGTATCGCTGGACACGAAGCGGAAGAAGCTCGAGGAAGTCAGCAATCACTACTCCGCGGTCGTGAAGCGCAATCGCCTCTTCGCCACGTTCCTGCCCGGCTCCGCGCAGATGCTCGAAGGGCGCGTGACGCGGGGGATCATCGGCCTGTTCCTCTTCGCGTTGTTCGTGGCCATCGCGATTTTCGTCGGGCGCCTCGCGCCGGCGATGGGGCCAGTCGCGCACATCGCGCAGCTCATGGTGCGCGTCGCGGCCATCGTTCTCGCGGTCATCATCTGGATCACCATGTCCCTGCCCGTGTATCGCCGGAGGGCTGTCGCGTAAGCCATGGCACTCGAAGGCACACTCCGCGACTTCAGTCTGGCTGACATCTTCCAGCTCATCGGTCTGCAGCGAAAGACCGGCGTGCTGACGCTGCGCAGCAAGGACGACACGGTCACGGTCACCTTCCTGGACGGCAAAGTCGTCGGCGCGGATTCCCTGAACCGCCGCCTCGAGAATCGCCTGGGCACGGTGCTGATGCGCACCGGTTTCCTGACGCAGGACCAGCTCAATCGCGCGCTGGAGATCCAGAAAGAGACGCTCCAGCGTCTCGGCTTCATCCTCACGCATTACGGGATCATCTCCGCCGAATCGCTGAAGGAAGCGATTCAGCTGCAGATCATGCAGGTCGTCTATCGCCTCTTCCGCTGGAAGGACGGCGACTACCACTTCTCGCAAGAGACGACCATCGAGTACGACCGCGACAACGTCACCCCGATCAGCGCCGAATCGATCCTGATGGAAGGCGCGCGGATGATCGACGAATGGCCGATCATCGAGAAGCGGATCCGCTCGTACGACATGGTCTTCCGCAAGAAGCTGACCGATCAGGAGATCGTGGTCGTCGGCGCGGATGAGGCGGATGAAGTCGACTTCGACGGCATTCCGGCCAAGAAGAAGAGAGGCAGCAGCCTCACCGAACAGATCCGCATCTCGCAGGAAGAGAAGGCGATCTACGACATGGTCGACGGGACGATGTCGGTCGGGGACATCGTGGAAGTGGCGCGGCTTTCCGAGTTCGACACGAACAAGGCGCTGTACGAGCTCTTGACCCGCGACCTGATCGAGGAAGTGAAGGGCGGCGGCGCCGCGGCGGTCGTCGAGGCTGCGACGCCGATGGACGAGATCGAGGTCGCGGAAACGCCGGTTCCGCTGCCGCTCGTGCTCTTCCTGGTGGTGCTCGCTCTGGCGTCGCTGGTGACGTCCTTCAAGAATCCGCTCAACGGCTTCCGTTCGTTGACCGGTGGCGTGTCGATGATCGCCGAAACGCGAAAAGCCATTTCGTTGCAGCGCATCGAGGCGATCGGCCAGGGCATCGAGAAGTACAACGTGGTGCACGGCACGCTCCCGCAGCAGCTGACCGATCTCTCGCCGCATTACGTTTCGACGTCGCTGCTGCACGACCCCTGGGGCAATCCGTACAAGTACCTGAAGCGTCCCGAGCGCTACCTGGTGATCGGCTTCACGAGCGACGGCAAGGCCGATCCGGATCTGTTCCTGTCTCGCGCGATCGGCGCGCCGTCCGTGGCACCGGTGACGCTGGTGCCGGAGACGGGCGGCATCAGCCTGGTCGAGTAAGCCCCGTGTAGTGTGGGCCTCTGGCCTACCTTAACCCCCACCCGAAGTAGGCCGGAGGCCCACACTACACGGGGACGACAATCCGCAACCGCTGCGGCGCGATCCCGAAACTCACCGGCGTCTTCGTCAACGGCTCTCCATCGGCGTACACCGCCATAGCCTGCTCGCTCTCGAAGTGAAACTCGCGGCCGCGGCGCATCTCCACGAACGCGCTCTTCACGTGCGCGCCGGTGTAGGCCTTGGGCAAGGTCTTGAGCAACTCCACGCGCGTCGTGCGATGAACGATGCAGAGGTCGAGCAGACCGTCGTCGAGGCTGGCGTCAGGCGTGATGCGGATGCCGCCGCCGTACTGTCGGGTGTTGCCGATGGCGGCGAACATGATCTGCTCGTCGCGCACGCCGCTCTCGGTGCGGATGCGAACGGGACGCGGCGTGAACTTCGGCAGGACCCGGAAGATCGCGTACAAGTAGACGGCGGAGCCGCGAAGGTAAGGCACGCCGCGATTCGCGAGCTCGGCCACCTCGGAATCGAAGCCGAGTCCGGCCACGCCGAGGTAGCGGATTCCGTTGGCCAGCGCGACGTCGACCTCGCGAACGCTGCCGTCGATCACGACGTCGCACGCAGCGCGGATCTTGCGCGGAATCCCGACGACGCGCGCGAAGTCATCGCCCGAGCCGGTCGGAATGAGCGCCAGCGTTCCCTTCTCGAGGTCGAACTCGCGAACGGCCAGGTTCAGCGTCCCGTCGCCGCCGCAGATCACGACCCGGTCGTAATTGCCGCGCGAGCTGTCCGCGGCGATGCGCACGAGGTCGCCTGGATCGGTGCTCGGCTCGCAATCGACGCGCGCACCGCGGCCGCGCAGATGCTCTTCGACCTCGCGCACCCACCGCCGCGCCTTCCCCCGGCCGGCCATGGGGTTGTAAATGACTTTGAGATGCACGGAGCGACGGAGTGTACCGGTTACGGGGTTTCGGGGTTGCGGGGTTCCGGGGTTCCGGGGTTCCGGGGTTCCGGGGTTCCGGGGTTCCGGGGTTCCGGGTTGTCAGGTTGTCAGGTTCTCGAGCAGCCCGACCCGATAACTCGACAACTCGACAACCCGACAACCACCCCGCAACCCCGCAACCCCGCAACCCGACAACCACCCCGCAACCCCGCAACCCCGCAACCCCGTAACCTCGCAACCTCGCAACCTCGCAACCTCGCAACCTCGTAACCCGTAGAATCCAATCGATGAAGTTCCGAATCACAGCTCTGGTCGCCATCCTCATCACCATCAACTGCAAGCCCGCCGCGGAGTCGCAGCCGGCGCGTCCGGCCCAGCAGAACATCCCTCCGACCGTCAGCGCCGCGCGCCGCACGCCGATCGTCGTCGTCGCGCACAATGTGCTGCCGACCGTCGTCAACATTCAGACCGAGGCCACGATCCGGCGCCGCGCGGTCGACCCGTTTTTCGATCCGTTCGGCTTCTTCGGCGGACGCGAGCGCGCCTACACCTCGCAATCCCTCGGCTCCGGCTTCGTCTGGTCGAGCGACGGAATCATCGTCACCAACAACCACGTCGTCGAAGGGGCGTCGCGCATCACCGTGAACTTCAACGACGGCCGCCAGCTGCCGGCGAAGCTCCTCGGCGTCGATCCGGACAGCGATCTCGCCGTTCTGCGCGTCGATGAACGAGGATCTGACCGCGGCGCCGATCGGCACATCCGGCGATCTGATGATCGGCGAGAGCGTGGTCGCGGTCGGCAATCCATTCGGACTCTCGGGAACCGTGACGACGGGCGTGGTCTCCGCGCTCGGCCGCTCCGTTCCCTCGCAGGATCAGAGCCGCACCTTCACCGACTTCATTCAGACCGATGCCTCGATCAACCCCGGCAACTCCGGCGGTCCACTGCTGAACATCGAGGGGAAAGTCATCGGCATCAACGTCGCGATTTACGCGCAGGCGCAGGGCATCGGCTTCGCCATCCCCGTCGACCGCGCGCGCAAGGTCATTCAGGACCTGCTGCGTTTCGGCGAAGTTCACGCGGCGTGGATCGGCGCGGTCACGGCGACGCTCACTCCCGAGGAAGCGAAGCGGCTGGGGCAAAGCGCGCAGCGCGGCGCGCTGGTCGTGCGCGTGTTTTCTGGCTCGCCGGCGGAACAGGCGGGTCTGCGCGCAGGTGATGTGATCACCACCGTCGCGGGCAAACCGGTCGACTCCCGCGAATCGTTTTCGACAGCGACGGCGACACTCGCTTCGAGCCAACCCGTGGCGATCTCGATCATCCGCTCCGGCTCGACGCAAACCATTCAGGTGCGCCCCGCCGATCCGCCGGGCGGTCTCGGCTTGCGCATGCTCGAGGAAGTGGCAGGTTTGCGCGTCGCGGACGAGAGCCGTTCGGTCGTGATCGATGAAGTCCTCGCGCGCTCGCGCGCCGCGGACATCGGTCTCGCGCAGGGTGACGTGATCGTCGCGGTGAACGGCTCGGAAGTGAAGTCGACGCGCGATCTGAACACGGAGCTCATTCGCGGCGTGGAGCGCTCGTCGATCGTGTTGTCGGTGGCGCGGGGCAGGTTCGTTTACAACCTGACCTTCCCGATGGGGGTCTAGTCGCTAAAACAACGCGGCCTGCACGGCCTGCGGAACAACCGCCGCAACGACCGGCCTCCGCAACTCGTTCCGCTTCCGCCCCAGCAGAATCCAGAGGTTGCGCCGCACCCACTCCTGCGACTCGCGGTGATAGTGGAACTGCCGCTCCGCGCGATGGAAGCGGCTGTTGTGATGCGCGCCGAGGACGTGGTGCAGGTATTCGTGGTGGATCACCGACTGGATGAAGAACGCCGGCACGTTCGCGGCGTTGAGGATCGGATGAATGCGGATCTCCGCCGTGGCGTGGTTGTAGGAGCCGAGGCGGATGCTGCGGCGGCGCTTGCGGGTGATCTGCTGGCCCCAGCGGACCGGCAGCGGCGGATATTTGGAGAAGTAGGTGCGATGCACCTCGGCGGCAAGCGACTCGAGGTGATGGTGGGTGTTGAAGAGAAGCGGGATAGGCGGCGTGTCGGCTTTTCTGACCGGCATCGCCGCCTATTGTCTCACGGCGAGGCGGTCAGCCTTCGCCTTTGACCTTGTCCATCACCTGCGACACGTTGGCCATCGCCGCGGCGGAGACCAGGGACGTGCCCGCGGCGATGATCTCGTCGCTCTTCTTCATTCCGAGCCAGAGACCGACGCCGACGCCGATCGCGACCGCGGTGATCGGGAAGGTGCGAATGTGCTCGCGCCACTCCTCGGGAAGCAGCTCTTCGATCTCGTCCAGCACCGCACCGGGACCGCCTTCGACCATCTTCGCGCCGAGGGATGCGGCTTTGTCGCGCAGGCCGCCCTGCTCGTCGAAATCGAGACCGGCCGCGGACCGCTCGTGCTCATCAGGGGAACGTTTCGGCATGAATGACTCCTGGGTTAGTCCTCGTCGTCGCGGCGGAGCAGAAGGCCGATCAGGAAACCGACGCCGACCGAGATCAGCAGGGCCTTGCCGGGATTCGACCGGACGTAGGTGCGGACCTGATCGGTGATTTCGCCGAAATCGACGTCCTCGACCCGCTCGCGCGTCGAGCTGTAGGCATTGCGAACCGCGCCTGACGCGGCTTCGTATTTCTGATTCACGAATTCTTTGGCGCGGCCGAAGCGGCCTTCGCCGCCGGTATCACCGGCATCGGTTGCGCTTCCTCCGCCCGCTGTTCCGGTAGGGTTTTCGTCCATAGGTACCTCCTGTGGGCCGGACTCTATATCAGCCGCCCTTTCTGCAGCGGCCGTGCCCATACAATCGCGCGCAATGCGCGTGGCCCTTCGCAACGTCAGTCACGATTACGGCTCGAGTGACGAGTCCGCCGCCGTGCATGTGCTCGACGACGTCTCGCTGGAGATCGCGTCGGGCGATTTCGCGGTGCTGATGGGCGCGTCGGGAAGCGGCAAGTCGACGCTCCTGAATCTGATCGGTGCCGTCGATCAGCCCACGAGCGGCAAGGTCTTTCTGGGCGACATCGAGACCTCGTCGCTCGATGAAAAACGGCTCACCGATCTGCGGCGTCACTCGATCGGATTCATCTTCCAGTTCTTCAATCTCATTCCGACGCTCGACGTGTTCGAGAACGTCGCCTTTCCGCTGTCGCTGGCGAGGCGGGCAAAGAGCGAAATTCGCGATCGCGTGGCTGCAGTCCTCGAGCAGGTCGGCCTCGCCCATCGCGCGAAGCACTTCCCCAACGAGCTTTCCGGCGGCGAGATGCAGCGCGTCGCCATCGGCCGCGCGATCATCCATCGTCCGCCGCTGCTTCTCGCCGACGAGCCGACCGGGAATCTCGATTCGGTCACGGGGCTGAGCATTCTCGAGCTGATCCGGGAGGTTCACCAGGCCTTCAAGCCGACCATCGTCATGGCCACGCATTCCGCGGTCGCGTCCGAGTACGGCCATTACGTCGTGCAGATCACCGATGGGCGTCTCGCGCGATGATCCTGCGCGCGCTCGTTCTTCGTCCCATCCTGCGCGAGAAGTTCCGCACCATGCTCACGATTCTCGGCATCGCCGTCGGTGTCGCAGTAGTCGTTGCCATTCAGCTCGCGAATCAGAGCGCGTTGCGCGCGTTTCGCGAATCCGTCGATGCCATCGCCGGCCGCGCGAACTACATGATCGTTCCCGAGGTCGCGCTGCTCGACGAGAGCGTTTTGATCGACTTGCAGCCGCTGTGGGCGAAGGGGGTGCGCTTCGCGCCGGTCATCGATGTGGAAGGCACGATCGAGCCGGCGTCACTGCCCGTGCGCATCCTCGCAGTCGATCTGATGAGCGATCTTCACTTCCGCGATTACCGCTACGCGAAGATCGTCCTTCCCGTAGAGAGCGCCCAAAAAGGGCCGGCGTACACCACCTACCTCGCCCTCTTTCAGCCCGACTCGATCATCCTGCCCGCACCGTTCGCGGCGGAACGCGGCCTCGCCCTCGGCAGCAAGGTCACGCTCAACGTGCTCGGGCATCGCCGCACGCTCACCCTGCGCGGCATGCTCGAGTCGAAGGGACCGGCGACGGCGTTCAACGGCGCGATGGTGATCTGCGACATCTCCGTGGCCCAGCGCAACTTCGGCATGACCGGCAAGCTGTCGCGTGTCGATCTGATGGTTCCGGACGAGGTCTTGCTGAAGCAGATTGCCATTCCGGAAGGCGCGCGCATCGAACGTCCCTCGCGGCGCAACGAGCGCGTCGAGAAGATGCTCCGAGCGTTCCGCGTGAACCTGTTCGCGCTCTCCGGCGTGGCACTGCTGGTGGGGATGTTCCTCGTCTACAACACCGTGCTCATCTCGATTCTGCGGCGGCGCAAGGACGTCGGCATTCTCAAGACCGTCGGCACCGCGCCGCGCCAGATCTTCGCGGCGTTCCTCGGCGAAGGTCTGCTCTTCGGCCTCCTCGGCTCGATCCTCGGCATCCTCCTCGGCTCCGCGCTGGCCATCGCGATCCTCGGCTTCGTCGGACGGACCATCAACACGCTCTACGTCAAATCGCAGCCGCAGTCGGTCGAGCTCACGCCGGGCGTGATCGCGCTGGGGATGGCTGTCGGCACGATCCTGTCGCTCGTCTCCGCGCTGCAACCGGCGCTCGAGGCGTCGCGCGTGCGCCCGACGGCGATGATCCGCGCGGGTCTGCAGCAACGCGTTACGCACTCGCGCGCGCTCGCGCTCACCGCCGTCGGCTGCTTCATCGTCGCCGCACTCGTGTCGAGGCTCCCGCCCGTCGACGGGATCGCCGTCGCCGGCTACGTCGCGGTGACCTTCGTCGTCGCCGGCTTTTCTCTGCTCGCGCCGTCGATCCTGCGCCTGACCACGGCCATGCTCTCGCCGCTGCTCGAAGCGCTGTTCGGTGTCGCCGGACGGCTGGCCGCGGTCGCTCTTCCCGCTTCGCTGCGACGCACGTCCATCGCCGGCGCGGCGCTTTCGGTCGCGACGGGAATGATGGTCGCGGTCGCGCTGATGGTCGGCAGTTTCCGCGAGACCGTGCGCATCTGGGTCGATCAGACCGTGCAATCCGACCTCTGGCTCCGGCCGGCGAAAGGGTTGTCGAACGCGCCTCTCGAGCTGTTTCCGGCGGAGATCGCGGACGATCTTCGAAAGCTGTCGTTCATCGCCGCCTTCGATCGCATCCGCGCCCGCGACATCCTCTACGGCGACTCCGTCGTCATGCTGACCTCGGGCGAGTTCGACGTGGCCGAGCGCAACGCCGGTTTGAAGATGGTCTCGCCGCGATCAGCCACCGACGCGTTGCGCGCCGCGCAGCAGACCAACGGCGTGTTCGTGTCTGAGACGTTCTCCACGCGATACGGGAAGCACGTCGGAGACTTCGTCGATCTGCCGAAGCTGCGTCTCCCCATCCGCGGCATTTATCGCGATTACTCGAACGACCGCGGCGTCATCGTCATGGACCGCAAGCTTTACGTGAAGACGTTCGGCGACGAGACAACGAACACGATCGTCGTTTACCTCAAGCCCGGCGTGACCCTCGACGGCGCGCGCAAAGCGCTGGAACGAGCACTCGGCGCGAAGTACGGCGCGTTCGTCATCACCAACGCCGAGATCCGCAAAGAGGTCATGACCATCTTCGATCAGACCTTCATGATCACCTACGCCTTGCTCGGCGTCGCGATCGTCGTCGCCGTGCTCGGCATCGTGAACACGATGACCGCACTCATCCTCGAGCGAAGCCGCGAGCTCGCCCTGTTGCGCGTCACCGGCCTCTCCGCCGCGGAGCTGCGGACGATGCTCGTCCTCGAGTCGGCAATCCTCGGCGTCGCATCGACAGCCACGGGACTGGTGATGGGTTACGCGTTGTCGTGGATTCTGATCAACGTCATCAACAAGCAATCCTTCGGCTGGACGATCGACTTCCACACCCCGGCCGCGCTCATCGCGGCGTCGCTCGGCATCACTCTGCTCGCGTCCGCACTGGCCGGCCTGGCACCCGCACGAATGGCCAATCGCATCCACATCGCCAGTGCAATCAAGAGCGAGTAGACTCGCCGCTCACGCAAGGAGGCCCCGATGAAACGCGCATTGCTACTCGCAGTGGTCGTTGTTCTCGTCCCCCTCACCCTCTCCGCGCAGACCACGGGCGACAACCGCCCGACACTCGTTCTGCTCAACGCCAAAGTCTTCACCGCCGATCCCGCGAAGCCGTGGGCCGAGGCGGTTGCCATTCAGGGCTCGAAGATCCTGGCCGTCGGCACGATGGCCGAGATCCGCCGGCTCGTTCCGGACGATCCGAAGTTTCCCGTGATCGATCTGCGCGGCCGCGTGGTCATCCCCGGCATCAACGACGCGCACACGCATCCCGGCGACGCCGCCACCGCCTTCCGTCCATCGATCGGCTTCGACGTCGGTTGGTCCGAGGCTCAGGCAGCCATTGCGAACGCCATCGATGAGACACCCGGCGACATGTGGATCGTCGGCACACTCGGACCTCGACTCGCCAGCGATCCCAGCCTCACCAGAACGCAACTCGACAAGCTCGCGCCCGGACGCAAGATCATCCTGCGCTCGTTCACCGGACACGGCGCCGTGTTGAGCAGCGCAGCGATGGCGGCGCTCGGCGTGGGTGAAAATGCCGTCGATCCGCCGGGCGGCTCGTTCGGACGCGACGAAAGCGGCCGCCTGAATGGCCGGGTCTCCGAGTACGCGCAATGGGCGCTCGATCGGCGTTTCTACAACCTGGCCACCGATGACGAACTGGTCGACTCGGTGCGTTCCTTCGCCGCGGAAGCGCTGCAGTACGGGATCACCTCCGTGCAGGCGATGCCCAACCCCGACGAAGCGCGCTTCATGAAAGCCTGGCGCGCGGCGGGCGTGCCCATCCGCCTGCGCGTGATCAACTTTCCTACGACGCCGGACGCGCCACTGGTGACGGGCGCGCGGGGTCTGAAGTGGATCTTCGACGGAACGCCGATCGAGCGCGGTGCCGCGGTGCGCAAACCGTACAGCGGCGGCGGGCAGGGCAGCATCAACTTCAAGGACATCGCCGGCCCGATCAAGCGCGCCCGCGAGACCAATCAACAACTGCTGGTCCATGCGTCGGGTGACGAGACCATCGCCAGGCTCCTCGCGGCGATGAACGCCATCTCACCGAACGAATGGGCGGCGAAGCGGCCTCGCATCGAGCACGGCGACGGCCTGCAACGCGATCTCTTCGACGCCACGAAACGCCTCGGCATCGTCGTCGTCCAGAACCCGTCGCATTTCCCTTTCCGCGGCGCGTTTCCCGCGGGCGATTACATGCTCGCGAAATCGATCGTCGACGCCGGAATCCCGCTGGCCTTCGGCTCGGACGGTCCGTTGAACCCGTTCCTGAACATCATGTTCGCCACCGATCGGCCCGATCTTCCTGCCGAGGCTCTGACGCGGGAGCAGGCGGTGACGGCTTACACGGCGACGGCGGCCTACGCGGAATTCGAGGAAGGGAAGAAGGGAAAAATCGCTCCGGGGATGCTCGCGGACCTGGCCGTCTTGTCGGACGACGTCTTCAAGTCGCGCATCGCCAACCTCCCCGAGATCCGCAGCGTCATGACGATCATCGACGGGAAGATCGTGTACCAGAACCTGTAGGAGAAATGGCCCGATGCGAACTTGGCTGGCCCTGACGTCTTTGTTCCTTCTCTCCGCAATCGAGGTGCAGGGCCAAGGCGACCTGTCTGTCACCAAGACCGCTTCTCCGGCGGTCGTTCTTGCCGGCGAAGACATCACCTACACCATCGCCGTGACCAACGTCGGTTCGGACTTCATCACGAACATTCTCATTTCCGACTTCGTCCCGGCGAACACCACCTTCGTGAGCGCGATTCTCATCGGTGGCGGAACTGCCGGCGGATGCGCGCCGCCGCAGGTCACGCAGAACGGCGACGTCGAGTGCAACCTCAACTCGCTGTCACCGCAGGGCGGCACCCGCTCGTTCTCGATCGTCGTCCGCGTCGATTCGGGTGCCGCCGGCCAGACGATCACCAACACCGCGACGGGCACCATGACGCAGGCCGATCCCAACACTGCGAACAACTCATCCACCGCGGTGACGCCTGTGTCGCCGACGCCTCCGACGACTGCCGATCTTGCCGTATCGAAAGGTAACGGGGACCGCCCGTTCGTAGGGCGGGGCGAAGTCGCCACGTTTGGGATCGTGGTGACGAACAGTGGACCGCTCGCGGCAGCGAACGTGACGATGAGCGACGTCATCCCGGCCCAGACCACGTTCGAATCGCTGACCCAGATCAACGGACCGTCGTTCGGATGCACCACGCCGGCTCAGGGTGCTACCGGCACGGTCAATTGCTCGATCGCTTCCCTGCCGGATGACGCCAGCGCGAACTTCAGACTGGACGTGCGACTCGATGCGAATGCCACCGGCACCATCACCAACACGGTGACGGCGTCGACGACGACACCCGATCCCGACTCCAACGACCACTCCGCGACCGCGAGCGTCACCGTGACGAACCCGGGCGCGGATCTCAGCATCACCAAAACCGCCTCGCCGGCCGTCGTCACGGCCGGCTCCGACATCACCTACACGATCGTGGCGGCGAACGTCGGTTCGGAACTGGCGACGAACGTGCTCATTTCCGATTTCGTCCCGGCGAACACCACCTTCGTGACCGCGTTTCTCAACGGCGGCGGAACTGCCGGCGGATGCGCGCCGCCGCAGGTCACGCAACAAGGCGACGTTGAATGCAACCTCACGTCGCTTTCAGCGCAGACCAACCGGTCGTTCACGATCGTCGTCCGCGCCAATCCTGATGCCGTGGGCCAGACGATCACCAACACCGCGACGATCACCTCCTCACCGACCGATCCCAACACTACGAACAATTCATCCACCGTGCAGACGCCTGTGTCGGAAGTGCCTCCGACCGACGCCGACGTGTCGGTCTCCAAAGCGTTGCCGGTGGGAGAGCTCGCGTTCGTCGGTCCGAACGAGATCGCCACGTACGTCATCACGGTCCGCAATGACGGCCCGCTCGCGGCGGTCAACTTCACCCTCTCCGACACCATACCCTCCGGCACGACGTTCGATTCGTTCGCGCAGAATTCAGGCCCGGCGTTCACCTGCACGCTGCCCCCCGCGCCTGGCGCCACCGGGACGGCGAACTGCTCCATCGCCTCGTTCGCCGATCAGGCCATGGCCACGTTCACGCTGACCGTTCGCGCGAACGCGAACGCCACGGGCACGATCACGAACACGGCCACGGTTTCATCATCGACTCCCGACCCGAACACCGCGGACAACAGCTCTTCGACGGCCATGACCGTGACCGAAAGCACCGGAGCGGACCTGCGTCTGACCAAGACCGCCGATCCAACGACCGCGTCGCCGGGAACCAACATCACTTACAACGTCACCGTCACGAACATCGGCTCGGAGTTCGCGTCGGGCATCACCATCATCGATCCCATCCCGGCGAACACGACCTTCGTCTCCGTCGTCGAGCCGCCCGGCACGGCAGCCGACTGTTTTCCACCGGTCACGACGAACGACGTGCGCTGCACCGTCGGCGGTCTGCTGCCGACGCAATCGTTCACGATGACCTTCGTGGTGCGCGTGAACGACAACGCGACCGGCACGATCACCAACACCGCACAGGTCACGTCCAATTCGACCGATCCGGTGGTGCTGAACAACACCGCGGCCGCGGCGACCACGATCGGTAACGCAACCGCCGGGGACATCCCGCTGCTCGACCCGCGCGCCCTGATCCTTCTCGCAATCGCGCTCGCGATCGGCGGCGCGTTCGCTCTCAAGTCATGACGACGTCGTAGCCCGCTGCCGCAGCACCTCGTACAACGCCACGCCGACGCACGTCGACAGGTTCAGCGAACGCACGTGCGGCGAGTGGATAGGCATCTTCAACATCCGCTCGCCGTACCGATCGTGGATCGATTCCGGTAAGCCGCCGGTCTCGCGCCCGAACACGAGCACGACGTCTTCCGGAAACTCGGCGTCCCAGTACATTCGCTCCCCTTTCGTGCTGAAGAAAAACGGCGTGCCGAGCGTCGGCAACTCGCTTTCGAATGCTTCCCAATCCGGCCAGACGTGCAGGTCGACGTGGCGCCAATAGTCGAGGCCGGCGCGGCGCACTTCCCGCTCGTCCAGTGAGAATCCGAGCGGCTCGACGAGGTGGAGCGTCGCCCCGGCGGCAAGGCACGATCGCCCCGCATTTCCGGTGTTCCAGTGAATCTCGGGGTGGACGAGAACGACGTGAACGCTCATAGTAAGCAGTCTCCCATGCGCCGCCACGGACTCCTGCTTCTCGTGCTGTTGGTTCCCCTCGTCGCCCACGCCGGAAAGACGCGCTCCGTACGCCATCTTCCGCCGCCGCCTCCCGTGACCGGTCCGACCTTCAGCAATGAAGTCGTGCGCATCTTTCAGCAGCACTGCCAGACCTGTCATCACGAAGGCGACATCGCGCCGTTCTCACTCACCTCGTATGCCGAGGCGAAGCCGCATGCGACGCTGATCAAGCTCATGACCCAGTCGCGGCAGATGCCGCCGTGGAAACCGACGGAAGGCTGCGGCGACTTCAAAGACGAGCGTCGCCTCACCGACCAGGATATCGACACGATCGTGAAGTGGGTCGACAACGGCGCGCCCGAGGGCAAGCCAGCCGATCTTCCGGTGCCGCTCGATTTCAGCAGCGGATGGGCGCTCGGCCAGCCCGACGCGATCTACAAACTTCCCGAGCCCTTCACGCCGCCCGCAGGTCAGGACACCTACCGCTGCTTCACCATCCCCACGAATCTCACGTCGGCCGCGTACGTGAAAGCCGTCGACACAAAGCCGGGCGATCGCGAGACGGTCCATCACGTGATCACCTTCATCGACAGCACCGGAATCTCGGAGAGCCTCGACGCGAAAGATCCGGGGCCCGGCTACACCTGTTTCGGCGGACCCGGCTTCTCCCTTCCGAGCACGCTCGGCGGATGGGCTCCCGGATCACGCCCGCTGGAACTGCCGACCGACACCGCGTTTCAATTGCCCGCCGCGTCGCGCGTCGTCATCCAGGTGCATTACCACCCGCACGGCGGCCACGGCCATCCCGATCAGACCGAGGTCGGCGTCTACTTCGCCGACAAGGCGCCGAAGTCGCTGATGCGGATCGCGCCGATCTTCAACAACACCTTCACCATTCCGCCCAACGCCAGCGATTACGAAGTCTTCGGAACGGTGCCCTTCAACATTCCGATGCCGGCCGCGCAGCTCTGGTTCATCGCCCCGCACATGCATCTCCTCGGCAGGACCATGAAAGTCGAGGCGACGCTTCCTGACGGTGCGAAGCAATGCCTGATCAACATCGACGACTGGGATTTCAACTGGCAGGGCTCGTACCGCTTCAAGGATGCGGTGGCGATTCCCGCCGGTACGACGCTGACGCTCCGGGCGACTTACGACAATTCGTCATCGAATCCGCGCAACCCGAACAATCCGCCCAGGGCGGTGTCGTGGGGCGAGGAGACGACGGACGAGATGTGTCTGGCGTTCGTGGGATTCACGCTGGATTAGAGCCCCCGCCAAAGGTAGGCCGGAGGCCCACACTACACGGGGCTACAATTCGGGCATCCCCATGTCCTCCAACCGGCCGTCTCAGTCCGCGAGCGTGCTCCGTTTCGATCTCGCGTTCCAGCGCAATCACCTGCTGGTCTACTCGCTGGCGCTGCTGACCGCACTCGCCGGAAAAGTCCTGGGCGTCTTTCCGCTGCGGCTCGACGTCGCGATCGTTTACTACCTCTTCGCCTGCCTCACGTCCGTCGCGCTCTACTTCCTCTTCGCGCGCGGCATCGATCGCCGGTATCTCAATCCGATCTGGCTGACCGTCGACATCTTCTACGTCACGCTCGGCGTGTACGTGACCGGCGGCATCGTCAGCCCCTGGTACATCTGGTACGTGGCCAGCGCCTCGGCGGCGGCGTTCGCGATCGGAAAGAAAGCGGCGTACTGGGCCAGCCTCGCGAACACGGCCGGGTATCTGACCACGCTCTATCTGATGGGCCAGGCCACGTTCTTCAACGACACCATGCTCCTGGCCATCTCGCGCATGGTGTTCGTCTTCGGCGCCTCCTACTTCTTCCTCATCGGCGTCGCGAACCTGCAGGAGAAGCGCCTCCGCATCCGGCAGCTCGAGGCGGTGGAGAGCCAGAAAGTCCAGGAGCTCACCCGGCTCAGCGAAGAGCTCGCGGATGCCAATCGCCGCATTCAGGACGCCGACCGTCTCAAGAGCCAGTTCCTGGCGAACATGAGCCACGAGCTGCGCACGCCGATGAACTCGATCATCGGTTTCTCGGAGATTCTCGTGGAGCGCCTCGACGGCAAGGTCGAGCCGAAGCACCTCGGCTTCCTCAGGCACATCCACTCCTCCGGCCAGCACCTCCTCGGCATCATCAACGACATCCTCGACCTCTCGAAGATCGAGGCCGGGAAGATGGAGATCTATCCCGAGTTCTTCTCCATTCCGCAGGTCATCGAGAGCGTCTGTCACGTGATGCGGGGGATGTCCAAACGCGCCACGCCGCCCACCTTCATCATCGACGTTCCGGAGGATCTGCCACAGATCGAGACCGATCTCGCCAAGTTCAAGCAGGTGCTCTTCAACCTGATCTCGAACGCAGTGAAGTTCTCACCGGCGCAGCAGCCGATCACGATCAGCGCGCGGCTCGCCGACAATGCCGTGACGGTGTCGGTGCGCGACGAAGGCATCGGCATCGATCCGAAGCATCACGCGATCATCTTCGAGGAGTTCCGCCAGGTCGACGGGACGGCGCGGCGCGAGTTCGGCGGAACCGGCCTCGGTCTGGCGCTGGTGAAGAAATTCGTCGAGCTGCAGGGCGGCCGCGTCGCCGTCGAGAGCAAGCTCGATCGCGGCAGCACGTTCTCGTTCACGCTGCCGGTGCGCTCACGCGCCGCGGTCGTCACGCGCGTTCAGGAATTGGTCCCGCCGCATCAGCGCTCCTCGCGCGTGCTGGTCGTCGAAGATGATCCGAATGCGTACGAGCTCATCGCCTCCGCGCTCCGATCGGCCGGATACCTGTCGATCCGCGCGCGGCACGGGGACGAAGCGGTGCGCATGGCCCGCGAATCCCATCCCGCCGCGGTGACGCTCGACCTCGTCCTTCCCGGTCTCGACGGCTGGGAAGTGCTCAAGCAACTCAAAGGCGACGCCGACACGCGCCACATCCCGGTGGTGATCATCTCCATGATCGACAACCGCGACCTGGGCATGGCCCTCGGCGCAGACGACTATTTCGTCAAGCCCGTCGATCGCGAGCGGCTGCTGGAGCGGCTGCGCTCGATCACGTCCCGCAGCGGCAACGGCACCCCGCCGCGACTGCTGCTGATCGACGACGACGCCGCGGTGCACGCGCTGCTCGACGAGGACCTGGCCGGCCTCGGCTACGCGATCGAGAAAGTGTTCAACGGCGAGGACGGACTGCGCGTCGCCGACGAGACCTCGCCGGACGTGATCATCCTCGACCTGATGATGCCTGGCATGAGCGGATTCGAAGTGGCCGGTTCACTGAAGGAAAACCCGCGCACCGCGGACATCCCCATCCTCGTGCTGACGTCGAAGGAGATCTCCAATCAGGACCGCGCGCTGCTGCACATGAAGGTCTCGAGCTTCGTGCAGAAGGGGACCTCGGCGCGCGAGCAGCTGGTGCGCGAGATCCGCCGCGTTACCGGTGTGGTGTAGGCCTCTGGCCTGCCCGTGGTTACCCCCGCCCTAAGGCAGGCCGGAGGCCTGCACCACACCAGCGATCGCCGCGCGCGTCACCGCGGCGATGTCGTCTTCGGCCTTCTCAGTGGTCGCCATCTTGCGGCCTTTGGTGAACACGGCGATGGCGACGTGATCGCCATCCGGCAGCGTCACGACGGCGACGTGATTGGTGCTCCCCTGCATCGTTCCGGTGCGATGCGCGACGCGTGAGCCGGGCGGAACGCCGGCTTTGATCCGCCGCTCGCCGCGTTTCGCCTCGGTCATCAGTTTCACGAGCAGCTCATGACTCTTGTCGGATAACCCGGCGCGGCGTTGCCAGAACGCAACGAGCAAATCAGCCATCGCGTCCGGCGTCGACGTGTCGCGCGCGTCGCGCAGAAACGCCAACTCGCCGCCCGGCTTGCTCAGGTCGAGCACGATCTGCTTTTCCGAGCGATCGACGCGAACGCCGCCGATAGCCAGCTCGCGCACCCGTCTGGTCACCGCCTCCGGCCCGCCAACCAGCGCCAGCAACGTATCGGCGGCAGTGTTGTCGCCGGTTACGACCATCAGCTCGAGCAGCTCACCGACGGTGAACGTGACCGGTTTGCCGTTGGCCTCGTCGCGAACGGGACTGTGGCCGAGGGAGAAATCCTCCGGCTCGATGGTGATGCGTTTGCTCAGCGACATCGTGCCCGTATCGACGCGGCGCAGGACCTTCAGCGCCGTCGGAAACTTGAAGACGCTGGCCATCGGAAACGCTTCCGTCCCTCGCACACTCACGCGGCGTCCGGACTCGAGATGAATCGCGGTCACACCGATGACGGCGTCACTGGTTTGCGGCGGAAGCTGGAACAGCGCGGCAAGGACGATCAGGGCGAAGGTCATAACGCACGGAACGCCTTGTCGTACCCGGTCATTTCGACGTACCCCTCACCGCGCACACCCACGCCGCCGAACGATCCGCTCACGTTCACCGCCCCTTCCCAGTACGTCACGCGCGTCGAGCCGCGGGTCAGCAGCTCCTGATCGCGCAGAACCGGTTCCAGAGTGAGGGACACGTTCAGGGACGGCAGCTCGATCCGCCAGCCCATCGGATAGCGGGCCTTGCTCTTCGAAGACGTCCAGTGGTCGGTAACCACGATGCGCATCTGGTCGCGGCGGAGATGAATCACCCGGCCGTCGCTCGTGATCAGCGAACCGGACGAGCTCACATCCGGCGTCCCGTCCGTCCTGCGGATGATGTACAGCATCAGCTCCGCGTCGTTGTCGAGCTGCACCGAGAACCAGTCCCAACCCTGCTGGTTCTCGCGCAACGCGGCGCTGCCGAACTCGTGATCCATCCACGCCTGCCCCGTGCAGCGCGCGCCGTTCACGGAGCCCGTCACTTCGAGCCGGGTCATGGAGTAGTAGTGCGACGCGTAGCCGGGAAAGGGCGCCTTCACACTGACTCCGTTCTCGCCATGAATCGCCGGAGCCTTCCGCGAGCGGAGCGTGAGATCGATGGAATCTTTCCCTTCCGCGGCGATCAATCGCCACGAGCCGTCCGGATTCGTGAGAACCCGCCAGGACTCGTTAAACACCGCCAGCCGCCCTTCCGCCGCATCAGCGGTGAACTTCGAGCCGCGATTGAACTTCTCGTAGTAGCGGAAGGCTTTGCCATCGACGTCCGTGATCGCGAAATGCGCCGGCATGATGTGCCTGAGGTCCCACTCGCTGTCCTTCGCGGACGTGGAGACGCCGACGCGGAAGAACGTGACCTCGAAGCCGTAGCGCCGCCCGCTTTCCGTGCGCAGATGACCGGTGTAGTACCACCACTCGGTTTGATAGGCGGGGTGCGAGCCGTGGTCGCGCGGGAAGGAGAACTCATAACCGGGCGCGGCCGGCTGGAAGCCACCCGCCACAGCGAGCAAAACACCGAACGTAGCGGCCGTAACCCACACGGCGGCATAATAGCCACTCCCATGGCTGAGCAACCGGTCGGTGCTCGTGCGCGATTCAAGACCATCGCGACCGAGAACAGCATTCCTATCGAAGCCGACGATCTCCTCGTCCTGGCGCGGCGTTATGCCGACCAGGGGATGTACGACGAGTCGATCCACCTCTTCGAGATGGCCGAGAAGCTCAAGCCCGGCTCGGTCTCGCTCCGCATCAATCTGGCCCGCGTCCGCGATCTGAAGAAGCAGGCCGAGGAGATGCGGTATGCGCTGGTGAAGTCGGAGGTGATCGGGGAGCGGGCCCGCGACGAGATCGACTCCTCGCAGTACGTCGGCCTCGCCCAGTACTACATGGCCAAAGACCAGACCTCGAAGGCCATCGAGCTCCTCGAGTTCGCGAAGCTCAAAACCCCGAACAACTACCGTCCCTTCGAGATCCTCGGCCGCCTCTACTACTCCCAGGGCGAATGGACCAGCGCCCATGAAGAGATCTCCCAGGCCCGCAAGCTCAACCCGTTCGATCGCGGCCTGGCCGAGATCTCCGGCCGCATCCAGTTCGAGCTGAAGAACTTCGATCGCTCGCTCGAGGACTTCATCGACGCCTTTCTCCTGGCAACCGACCAGAAGGGCGAATCGACCGAGCCGGTGCGGCGGATGATCAACACGCTCAAACGCATCCACAACATCGACTCCAAGGATCTCAACGTGCGCATCAAAGAGCGCGTCGAGAACCTGCAGCTCTCCACCGAACGCCTCGAGATCCGGAAGGAAAACCTCTTCCGCCTCGACACGAAGAAAGACCTCAAGACCATCCTCGACAAGATCACCCGCGCCGAAGAGAAGCGCGAGGATCTCATCACCGTCTCGCACGACCTGCGCAAGCTTCGCGTCTTCCAGCACATGAAGGACGAGCAGATCTTCCGTCTGTCGAAGTTCGCGCGGGTCGAGGGATTCACTCACGACGACTACGTTTTCCGCGCGGAAGACCGGTCGATGGATTTCTACGTCGTCCGCGAAGGGCGCATCGAGATCCGCAAGGACACGCCGTTCGGCCCGCAGATCCTCGGCGCGCTCGTCGCCGACACGATCTTCGGCGAGATGAACTTCATCGATCGCACACATCGCTCCAGCGACGCCGTCGCGGTCGAGCCGTCGGCCGCGTACACGTTCTCCTTCAGCGCGCTCGACCAGTTGATGGACGAAGACAAGGAGCTCGCCGTCGGCCTGCACTGGGCGTTCTGGCGCTCGCTCGCGGAAAAAGTCCGCGACGCGAACGAGCAGCTGAAGCTCTTCTTCCAGGAAGACGCGAAGAAGGGGCAGGGCCGCAAGCGCGTCGACGGCAAGCGGGAGATGCAGCAGGTCACCGTGAAGTCGGAGGACAAGGTCGACCTGTTCCGCGAGCGCGGTCTGTCCGCCGCTGAAATGAAACTGCTGGCCACGTTCTCGAGCGAGGAACGGTTCGCCGAGGGATCGATGATCTTCCGCGAGGGCGAGAAGGGCGACAAGCTGTACATCGTCCTCGACGGCCGGGTGCGCATCTCCAAGTTCATCCCCGGCGTCGGCGAGGAAGCGCTGGCCGTGCTCGACCGCGGCGATTTCTTCGGTGAGATGGCCCTGATCGACGACAAGCCGCGTTCAGCGGATGCAAAGGCGCACGAGCAGGACGCGACGGTGCTCTCGATCGATCGGGCGACGCTGAACGAGATCCTGTCGATGGATCCGCATGCATCCCTGCAGTTCCTCAACCTGCTCTGCCGGATGATCAGCCGCCGCCTGCGCGAGATCAACGACAAGATCGTGCAGTGGAAGTACATGAGCGGCGGTTTTTGAGCTTTGACCGTCCTCCTCACCTTTCTTCTTCTCTTCCTCGTCCTCTGGCTTTTCTTCTACGCGTTTCTTCCGCTGATCGAGAAGCTTCTCGGCCGCGCGGCGCACTTCACCGCGAAGTTCCGCTATCGCGATTACCTCCCGGTGCTCATCGTGCTCGGCATCGGCATCGTGGCCACGTCGTTCGCCGGTGACGCGTTCCTCGATCTCGCGGAGCGGCTGCAGGCCGAGTCGTCGCGGATGCATGAGGTCGATCGCGAGGTTCACCAGTGGGCGCGAACCGCTCACACGGACGGATCGACGCGCTTCTTCACCATTCTCACGATCATCGGCACGCCGGTCGGCCTCGGAATCATCGTCGCCGTCATCGCGGCGATTCTCGCGATCCGCAAGCGGTGGCGCTGGGCGGCCTATCTCGTCTTCACGTCACTCGTGGGCGGGCTGCTCAATCTGCAGCTCAAGGCGTTTTTCGCCCGCGCGCGGCCCGATCTCGCCGAAGCGCTGCGCCACACCAGCGGCTATTCATTTCCCAGCGGCCACGCGATGGGCGCGATGGTCGTGTTCGGCGCGCTGAGTTACCTCGCGTTTCGCGCGATACCGAACTGGCGCGAGCGCGCGGCGGCGGTGGCCCTCTCCGTTTCGATGATCGCCGCCATCGCCACCTCCCGCATCTACCTCGGCGTGCACTGGATCTCCGACATCGGCGCCGGCCTGGCCGCGGGCGTGATCTGGCTGGTGGCGACGACCGTCGCATACGAGGCGTTCCGGAGGATCAGGATGATCCGGTCGTTGCGGAAGAAACGCTCCGATCACGAAGACGCGGCGTCTTCCGCGCGCACCTCGCGCGGCGAGTAGAGCTCGCGCACGAGACGGCCGATCGACATCCGGTCCAGCGCCGCGGTCGTGCACGAGTTGAGGCGGTTGAACAGATCGCCGACGGCCTCGCGCTCGCGGTCCGGGGACCCGGTCTCGGGCAGGCGCCGCTGCACGCCTTCCATCTGCGTGACGACTTCATCGATGCTGATGCGATCGGGATCGCACGCCGGAACGAAGCCGATCCACTCGCCGCCGACCGGCGCGACGAGCTTCGCGTCCTCGAGCTTGCGCAGCACGCGCAGCATCTGCGAGTCCGTCGTGCCGAACTGCTCGGCCAGCCGATACGTCGACGGCGGCTCTTCACGCCGGTCGAAGCGCCGGGCGATCTCGATCAATCCCCGCATCGCGAAGTAGAGATCGAACTCCGGCCTGTCGGCGACCTGCTGCGCCTCGGCACGCAGGATTCCGTAGAAGCTCTGCCAGACGTAGCTGATCTCGACGCCAAGGAGCACCACCACCCACATCACCTCGATGGCGACCAGGAACAGAATGGCCAGGCCGACCGTGCCATAGATGATGTTGAACCGGCCGCTCAGCAGTGTCGCCGCGTAGATGCCGAATCCCCAACGGACGAGCGTGAAAAGAGCCGTGGTGATGAGCGCGCCGAGCATGGCCGAGGTCATGCGCACACGGGCCGACGGAACGAGCCAGAAGACCATGGTGAAGCCGATGAAGAGCACGATCACCGGCACGATCACGAAAATCAGCTCGCCCTCGAAGAGAACGCGCAGGTAGCGGTTCCGCTGGAGCATCGAGGTGGTCGTCAGGGAAAGGCCCATGAGCAGCGGACCCCAGAAGAAGAGCATCGTGAAGGCGATGATTTTCTGTTTGTAACCGCGCGCGCTGCGGACCTTCCAGATCTGATTGACCGCCCCTTCGACCGCGAGAAAGAGACGGAAGGCGACGAACATGAAGACGATCACGCCGAGCGTCGATGCAGCAGAAGCGTTCTCCCGGAACCGCGCGAGGTGAGCCATCACCTGAGGCGACTGGTAAGGGATGACCGAATTGAGGATCACGTCGACCTGCCCCTGCAGCGCGGGAAACGCATTCTGAAAATATCTGCTCAGCGCGTAATTGAAGGCGACCAGCAGCGGGATGAGTGAGAGAAGCGTGGTGTAGGCCAGCGCCGCCGCCCGGGCCGTGGCCTCGCTGTTCCAGAACTCGCGCACGACCTCGCGGATGAAAAGGAAGAACTCGACGATCGTCGCGCGAGCCCGCTTCTGCCCGAACCCATGCCGCCGGTAAACCAGCACGGCCGGGTCGGTCAGCCACGACCAGACAAGGCTGCGCGAGAGAACCAACCGGTTCGTCCATTTCTCCCGCCAGGTCATTGGCCGCTCTCTCGCGGGCTCGCCCATTTGGAATGAGGATAAACGCAACTTGCGAGCCGAGCGGTTACGGGGTTACGAGGTTGCGGCGTTACGAGGTCGGCAGTTGTGCTGATTGGCCGTCCTCCTCGAAACCCCGTAACCCGTAACCTCGAAACCCAGCAACCAACTTGCATAATGGCTGAGCGTGCCTACCTCCAAACCCCTCATCCCCGAGGTGATCGAGCCTGACGAGAAGATTCCCCAGGACCTGCTGGCGCTGCGCAATTTTGCGCGGCTGATGGATCAGGCCTTTCCGATACCGGGGACGAACATCCGGGTCGGACTGGACGCCGTGGTCGGGCTGATTCCGGGAGTCGGCGACGTCGTCGGCGGGATCATGTCCACCTGGATCATCCTCGGCGCGCTCCGGCATCGCGTGCGGGCCGGGATCATCATGCGGATGATCCTCAACGTCGTCATCGACCTCCTGTTCGGCGCGGTTCCCGTGGCCGGCGACGTCTTCGACTTCATGTTCGAAGAGAACATGCGCAACATGCGGCTGCTCGAGCTGCATCGCGACCGCCGCCGCCCACCGCGGTCGACCGGCGAGATCGCGCTCGTGTTCACGCTCATCCTCTGCTTCGTCATCGCCGTGGCCCTCGGCCTGGTGATGGGAGTGATCGCGCTGGTCCTCTGGGCCATCGCGCAGAGGGCGCAGGTCTAGATGGGCCTCACCTTCTTCCGTCGGCGTAAACCGCCGCGCTATCCGGGCCGCCCTACTCTGCCCATGGTCCGCCGCCGGAGTCCGGTGCGGTACCACATGAGGCATCAGTTCGGCGTCCGCGACGTCGCGTTCCTGCAGACCATGCACGCGCTGACCGGGGCGGCGTTGTACGAGGGCAATCGCGTCGAGGTCCTGCGCAACGGCGTGCAGATCTTTCCGTCGATGCTCTCCGCGATCAGGATCGCGAAGAAGACCATCAGCGTCGAGTTCTACATCTACTGGGACGGCGAGGTCGGCCGCACG
The DNA here is from genome assembly GCA_963822445.1 of uncultured Acidobacteriota bacterium. Taxonomy (GTDB): domain Bacteria; phylum Acidobacteriota; class Thermoanaerobaculia; order Gp7-AA8; family Gp7-AA8; genus QHVT01. The sequence continues at coordinate 930,593 of CAWGHO010000002.1, forward strand.
TTCGCGCAGGCGCTGGCCGAGCGCGCTCGCGCGGGCGTGAAAGTGAACGTGATTCTCGACGCGGTCGGCTCGTCGTCGATGTCCGGCGATCTGATCGACTTCATGCGCCGCAACGGCATCGCCGTTGAGTGGTACCACCCGCTGCGCTGGTACAACCTGTCGCGCGTCAATCACCGCACCCACCGCAAACTGCTCATCGTCGACGGAGAAGTCGGCTTCTGCGGGGGCGTGGGCATCGCCGACGTCTGGCAGGGAGACGCCGACGCGCACGATCACTGGCGCGAGACCGTGGTGCGCGTCGAAGGTCCCGCGGTCACGCAGATGCAGTTCGCGTTCATGGACAACTGGATCAAGAGCCGCGGAGAGCTGCTGACCGGACTCGATTACTTCCCGCAGATCGAGCGCCGCGGCGATTGCCTGACCCAGGTTCTCAAGTCCTCGCCGTCGGAAGGATCGTCGGCGGCGAAGCTGATGTTCATCGTCTCGATCGTCAGCGCGAAGAAGTCGATCTACATCTCCAGCGCGTACTTTCTGCCCGATCGCGACACGATCCGCGCGTTCGAAGGGGCGGTGCGCCGCGGAGTCGACGTGCGGGTGATCGTGCCCGGCGAGTACACCGACGTTCCCATCGCCCGGCATGCGGGAAGGCTCTACTACGGCCACCTGCTGCGCCGCGGCATCCGCATCTTCGAGTATCAGCCGACGATGATGCACGCCAAGACCATGGTCGTGGACGGCATCTGGACGACCATCGGCTCCTCGAACTTCGACGACCGCTCCTTCCGCCTCAACGACGAAGTGAACGTGAACATCTTCGACGAGTCCATCGCCGCGCAGATGGAACAGATGTTCTTCGAAGACCTCGCCCGCAGCGAGGAGATCACCCGCCGCCGCTGGGTCACCCGGCCGTGGATGGACCGGCTGAAGGAACGGGTGGCGGGGTGGTTGAAGCCGCAGTTGTGAAGGCTCAGAGGCTCAAAGGCTCAGAGGCTCAAAGGCACGACGACGCTACCGCTTTGAGCCCTTGAGCCTTTGCGCCTTTGCGCCTTCATTCCCAGTCCGTATGCACAAACGCCCCATCACCATCAACGCGCTGATACGTGTGCGCCCCAAAGAAATCGCGTTGGGCCTGGGTCAGGTTCTGCGGCAGCTCGGCAGTGCGGTAGCTGTCGAAGTAGGCCAGTGACGCGGAGAACGCGGGGACGGCGATGCCGTTCGTCTGGGCGAAGGTGACGCTGCGGCGCCACTGCGGTTGCATCGCGGCGATGTCCGAGCGGAAGGCGTCGTCGAGCAGGAGATTGGTAATGTCCGCCCGGCGCTGATAGGCGCGCATGATCGAGTCGAGGAACTTCGCGCGGATGATGCATCCCGCCTTCCAGATGCGCGCGATCTCCTGCATGTCGATGTTCCACTTCCACTCGCGCGAACCGGCTTGAATCAGGGCCATGCCTTGCGCGTAGGAGCAAACTTTTGCGGCGTACAACGCGTCGTGAACGTCGCGAATGAACGCTTCGCGATCATTCACCGCGACCTGCAGCGACGATCCGAGCAGCTTGCTCGCCGCGACGCGCTCCTCCTTCATCGACGACAACACCCGCGCGTCGATGGCCGCGGCGATGGTCGGGATGGGCACGGCCAGATCGAGCGCAACCTGCGCCGTCAGCTTGCCCGTCCCCTTCTGCCCAGCCTTGTCGAGAATCTTTTCGACGAGCGGGTCTCCGGTCTGCGGATCGCGGACGCGGAAGATCTTCGCGGTGATCTCGATGAGGAACGACTGCAGCGGTCCGCGGTTCCATTCGTCGAAGATGTCCGCCAGTTCCTCCGCGGTCGCCCCCAGCCCCCGCCGCAACAGGTCATAAGCCTCGGCGATGAGCTGCATGTCGCCGTACTCGATGCCGTTGTGCACCATCTTCACGAAGTGCCCGGCGCCGTCGGGACCGCAGTACGTGACGCATGCGCCCGAGTCGCTCTTCGCGGCAATCGCCTCGAAGATCTCGCGGATGCTCTCCCACGATTCGCGCGTCCCGCCCGGCATCAGCGACGGACCGAAGCGCGCGCCGTCTTCACCGCCGGAAACGCCGGAGCCGACGAAGTGAAGCTTCTGCTCGATCAACCGCGCGGCGCGGACCTGCGTGTCTTTGAACCAGGAGTTGCCGCCGTCGATGACCACGTCCCCTTCGTCGAGGAGCGGCATCAGCTTGGTCAGCATCTCGTCGACCGGCGCGCCGGCCTTGATCATCATCATGATCCGCCGCGGCCGTTCGAGCGCCGCGACGAATTCCTGGAGCGTGGTCGTGCCGGTCATGCCCGGGTGCGCGGCGACGAACTTCTTCGTCGTTTCAGGCTCGCGATTCCAGACCGCGACGCGGAAGCCGTGATCGGCGACGTTGAGAGCGAGGTTCGAGCCCATCACCGCCAGACCGATCATCCCGAACTGCGCAGTCATGCTTTTACGACCGCCGTACGAACCGCCTTTTCCAGCTGATCGAGACCTTCTTCCGGGTCGCCGAGGTCGATGCTGATGACGCGGCGGTCGCGGTTGGCGAGGGAGACGACGTCACCGATGGCCTGCGAGCGGACCAGATCGCCGAAATGGAACTTCTCGCCGGGAATCGACACGTCGACGTCGATCGGCGCGCCGCCGGTGAGCTGGAGATACACGCCGTTGTCCGCGCCGCCCTTGTGCAGCTGGCCGGTGGAGTGGAGGAAGCGCGGGCCGTAGCCGCTGGTCGTGGCCACGCGGCGCTCGCGGGCGATGATCTCGCGGATCGCGGCGATCTTCTCCTCGCGGACATCCGTCTCGCCGAAGTACTGCGTCAGCGCGACGTAATCGCCCGGCTTCACTTTCGCGAGCACCGCGGCGATGGCGTCGGTATCGCCGGCCTTCACGCGCTGCACGGGCTTGCCGGTGGGCGACATCGTGCCCTTTTCGGTGAACTCCGCGAGCAGCTGTTTGGTGTTGTCTTTCGATTCCTGCACGTTCGGCTGATCGAACGCGTTCACGCCAATCACCCAGCTCGCAACGGCCGTTGCGAATTCGAAAAGGAAGAACGTCTCGCCGAGGTCGAGCGGGTCTTCGAGGACGATGTCGATGACGGGATGGCCGGCCGCGGCGAGCTCGCGCAGCCGATTCGTGTCATCGCTGCGGCGCAGGCGCACGGAGACGAAGAGGCGATCGTTGCTGTACTCGTTCGCGGCCAGCGCGGGCTCGCCGGCGATCGGAACGATTCCCTTGCCCTCTTTGCCCGTGCTCTCCGCGATGAGCTGCTCGATCCAGAGTCCGAGCGTATCCAGCGGCCGCGGCGTGATCAGCGTCAGCTTGTCGCGTCCCTGCAACGCCATTCCACCGATGACGGCGCCGAGCAGCGCGGCCGGGTTCTTCTTGACGGACGGAATGGTCGAGACATGCGCCGCATGCGCGGCGCGATCGAGCACTTCCTTCACGTCGACGCCGGTCAGCGCCATGGGCACGATGCCGAAATGCGACAGCGCCGAGTAGCGTCCGCCGATGTCGGCCTGATTGAGGAAGATAGCCCGGAAATTGTCCCGCTTCGCATCCTCGGCGAGCTGCGAGCCGGGATCGGTGATGGCGATGAAGTTCTCACCGTTCTTCACCAGGCCATAAAAGTAACGGTGGAACATCAACGGCTCGGTCGTCGAGCCGGACTTCGACGCGACGATGAACAGCGTCCGCTCGACGTTCACGGTCTTGACCAGCGCCGCGACGGCTTCCGGAACAGTCGAGTCCAGCACCAGCAGCTCCGGATTCCCCTGGCGGTTGCGGAAACACACGCCGCACGACTTCCGAGACCAGGCTCGATCCGCCCATCCCCAGGACCACGACGTGATCGAAGCGGCCTTTGACGCTTTCCACGAGCTCGAGGACGGGGCCGAGATTTGCCGCAGTGTTCTTCGGAGCATCGAGCCAGCCCAGCGAGTTGGCGATGATCTTCGCGTTCGCTTCATCGCTCTTCCACAGCGAGGCGTCGCGCTTCCAGATCCGCGAGACGACCCTTTCCTTGTCCGCGCGGGCGATCACTTCGTCGACGTTGATTCCGTGCAGCGTCACGCGATCGGGCAGACCGCGAACCACCGCGTCGCGCCGCGCTTCGATCGTCAGCATCAGATCGTCGAAGGAGTCATTGAACGATTTGACGCCTTCCGCGGTCAGCTTCTTCGTGATCGCGTCGAGGCTGAAGCCTTTGGCCTCGAAAGTGTCGAGCACCTTGCGCGCTTCATCGACGTCTTTTTCGATCGTCAGCTCGACGACGCCGTGATCTTTGAAGGCGTCGTAGGTCGCGGGCGGAATGGTGTTGACGGTATCGGCGCCGATGAGGGATTCGATGTAGAGCACGTCGCGATACTTCGGATTCTTCGTTCCGGTCGATGCCCACAACGGGCGCTGCACGCGCGCACCTTTGTCGCGCAGTTTGGTGAAGCGCTCGCTGGTGAAGATCTCTCTGAAGAGTTGATAGGCCATCTTCGCGTTGGCGATGGCGATCTTGCCGAGGAGCGGTTCCAGTGACGGATCGTCCTTCAGCTTCGCTTCGAGCTGCTTGTCCGCCTGCGTGTCGATGCGGCTGACGAAGAAGCTGGCCACGGACGCGATGTTGCCGATGTCCTGGCCCTGGGCCGCGCGCTGCTCGAGTCCCCGCAGGTAGGCTTCGATCACCTGCGCGTAAACCTCGTTCGAGAAGATCAGCGTGACGTTGACGTTGATGCCCGCGGCGATGGTCTTCTCGATCGCCGGGATTCCTTCGGGCGTCGCCGGAATCTTGATCATCAGATTCGGCCGGGCCACGCGCTTGAACAACCGCTCGGCCTCGAACACAGTATTCGCGGTGTCGCCGGCGAGCAGCGGCGAGACTTCGAGACTGACGTAGCCGTCGTCGCCGTTGGTTTTGTCGTACACGGGGCGGAAGACGTCCGCGGCGTTGCTGATGTCTTCGATCACCAGCTCGTCGTAGATCTCGTCGCGCGACTTGCCCTGTGCGGCAAGCATGCGCAGCTGCGCGTCGTAGTCTTCGCTGCCGCCGATGGCCTTCTCGAAGATGGTCGGGTTCGAGGTCAGACCGCGGAGGTCGTCCTCATCGATCATCTGCTGGAGCTTTCCGGTGGTGACGAGCTTCCGCTCCATCTGATCGAACCAGACGCTCTGGCCGGCTTTGGCGAGTTGCCCGAGGGGGTTGGTCATGCGTGCCTCCGTGAGGGCGTAAGCCTACTACTCAGACCTCACTCTTCAATGCCGGCTTTGCGGATGGCGCGCAGGGCCACGCGGGTCACGAAAGCGGTCACGAGAATCGCCACGACGACGCCGGCGATGTTGATGATCAGCCGGGTCGTGTCCATGTCCGCGGTGGCGGTGCGCGTGGCGGCGTCGGCGATGTAGACGAACGCGAGCGTGACCGGAATGATCCCGAAGAACGTGGCCACGATGTACGAGAGCAACCGCACGCCGGTGAGTCCGAAGGCGAAGTTGATGTAGGCGAAGGGAAAGATCGGGGCGAGGCGCACGAGGAAGACGATCTTCCCGCCTTCGCGGGCGATGGCCCGGTCCAGCGCGCGGAACTTGGCGTTGTTCGCGGCCATCGCTTCGATCTTCCGCCGCATGATCGTGCGGCCGAGGAGGAAGGAAGCGGTCGCGCCGAGGGTCGCGCCGATGATCACCACGATCGCCCCTTCGACGAAGCCGAAGATCGCACCGGCGCCGATGGTCAACGGCGACGCGGGAAGGAACGTCACGCACACCACGACGTAGGCGAGGATGTAGACGAGGTAGCCGACCGGTCCGAGGTCTTTGACCCAGGCCTGGAACGTCTCGATCCATTGGCCGAGGGGGAGGAGGCGGACGGCGATGAAGAACGCGGCGATGAGGACGATCGCCAGGATGACTTTCAGCCAGGGGAAGGGCTTGCGCTCTGTGACTGCACTGTCAGGGGCTTCACTCACTCCGTCGATTCTATTTGAAGGGGATCAACACCTTCTTCAGTGATTTCAGAAGCATCACGAACGCGCTGATGCCGCCGACGATCGCGCCGAGGAACAGACCGGCCACGCCGCCCGCGACGACTTTGATCAGGCCGCTGCCTTTCTTTGCCGGCGCTTTCGCGGAACTCTGCGCGTAAACCGGCGCCAGGCCGAGCGGTTGCCCGCCCGGCGTCGTCTGCTCCCTGGGACGGTCCTCCGGTTTCTTCGCCTGCGCGCGCGCTTCGCGCTTGGAGTTGTCGCCTTTCAGGCTTCCGTACGTGCGCGCGTAGACCTGGGTGTACTCCGCGCCGAAGAAGAGGATCTGCGCGGACCAATAGACCCAGATCAGCAGAATCACCAGCGATCCCGCCGCGCCGTACGCGGAGCCGACGGCGGCTTTGCCGAGGTAGATGCCCAGTCCGAACTTGCCGAGGACGAAGAGGAGCGACGTGAAGATCGCGCCCAGCCACACGTCGCGCCAAGCGATCTTCAGGTCGGGAAGGATGCGGAAGATCGCCGCGAAGAGCACGGTCACCACGGCGAACGAGAAGACCAGCTGGATCGCCTGCATCACCGCTTCGCCGCCGACGTAGGTCGTCAGGCGGCTGCCGACCGCGGAGATGCCCGCATCGATCACCAGCGTCACCAGGAGCAGGAAGCCGATGCCGAAGACCATGGCCATCGACAGGAAGCGTTCCTTGATCATCCCGGAGATGCCGGCCGCTTTCTTCTTCTCGACGTTCCAGATCGTGTTCAGGGCGTCCTTGAGCTGGCCGAAAACGCCCGAGGCGCCGAGGAGGAGGGTGACGATGCCGGCGATCATGGCGAGCTTGCCGCTCTTCGGTTTGTTCGCCGCCTCGACCATCTTTTCGAGGGAATCGGCCATCTGCGAGCCGAAGACCTTGCCAAGCTCATCGGAGATGCGGCCCTGTGCCGCTTCCTGTCCGAAGAAGATGCCGGCCATGGCCACGGCGATCAGGAGCAACGGCCCGACCGAGAAGATCGTGTAGTAGGCCAGCGCCGCGCCGAGCCGCGGGGCCTTGTCTTCGCCGAATTCCTTGAACGTTTCTTTGAAAAGGTCGATGGATCTCTTCATTTCCCGCGCATCCACTGCACGCAGGATTCCAGCGCGCGGCGCATTTCACCGGCTGGCAGATGCACCGGCCGGCCGTGACCGGGGAGCACCCATTCGAAGGTGTAATCGAGCAGCCTTTCCATCGAGCGGATTTGCTCGGCCCACGAGTACCAGCACGCACTGCGGAAGGCGTACAGGTGGCCGCGATTCTGCGTCTCGGCAGCCGCACGTCCGTTCTGCGGAGCAACCAGCGCTGCCGGCCGTGCCGGCCTCCAGGCGAGGTGGTCGCCGGTGAAGAGGAACTCGTTCCGGTAGAGGAACACGGCGTGGCCCTTCGTGTGGCCGGGCGTGGGGATCATCACGATCTCGTCGCCGAGATCGATCGGATCGAGACCGCCGGGCATGTGCTCGAACTGCCGTCCGCGCGCATCGTCGCGATGGAGCACGCGCTCGCAGCCGAAGTGCTCGCGGAACTTGGCGTGATCGGCGATGTCGTCCTGGTGGGTGAGCAGCATGCGGCGAACGCCATCGAGCCGCTTGACCAACGGTCCCGCGAAACGGGGCGAGTCGATCAGGATCTGCGAGCCGCGCAGGTAATAGCTGATCGCGCCGAACGAGCTTTCGGCGGCGTAGCCACAACGGTAGACGTCAGCCGCGATGAGCTCGGGAAGCGCATCGATTGCGGCCCGGGCACCGGTCGCGGATCCGATGGACGACGTGGGACAGGAGATCAGCGCCTTCTGCGCCGCGAGAAGCTCCTCGGCGCTTTCCGGCTGATGGAAGACGAAGGATTGATCGGCGGCGTCGCTGAATACGGCCGGTGCGAAGACGCGGCAGGCATCGCAATCGATGCAGGTCGAGTCGACGTAGAAATCGCCGGGAACGTTAGCGTCGAGTCTGAGTGCCGGTTCGGCCATTGTCGGAGGAAGCGATCATCTGCTCGATCTCCTTCAACCGCACCTTCTTCGCCGTCTGTTCCGAGGACATCCAGCGGATCGTCCCGAAGATCGGCCGCTCCGGCGCCCAGGGCCGGTCGTGCTTGCCGAAACACCAGAGAACTCCGGCGTGCGTGTTGGGATCGATGGCGTCGTGCGCGTAGAGCTCGTGCAGCTTCACCATCGCCGCGTGCGCCTCTTCGGGCGTTTCGCTCCACTCGATGATCTTCTTGCCCCAGAGCATGCGCAGGTAGCCGTGTATCGTTCCGCAGGTCACGAGCTGGCGCTGGGCGAGATTCCAGACTTCATCGTGCGTCGCGGCGCGCTCGAGCTCTTCGAAGGTGTAGGTCGGCTTCCGTCGATCGCCGCGATGTTTATCGAGGGTCTGTTTCGCCCAATTCGGCAGCGCCTCGAGCGATGCGTACTGCGGGTTGTAAAAGCAGAGGTTGAAGGACAGCTCGCGGCGGATGATCAGCTGTTCCAGAAAGGCGTCGATGTCTTCCTCCGCCGCATCGCTCCGCAGCACGGCCTCGGCGATCGCGCGCGTGGCGATCTCTCCGCGATGAATCGCAGGCGAGAGACCGCTCACGTACCGCGGCGATTTGTTGTGCATCTCCGCGTTGCCGTCGAGAAACCCGAGATCGATGTCCGCCGGCTCCGAATCGGTCCAGAACTGCTCGAACAGCCGAAAGGCGCGGTCGCGGAAGAACTTCGCCGAATACTGCTCTTTCTCCATGGCCCGCATCGGCAGGATGCCGTTGCTGTCGACTAGGTGCGTGACGTGCGGAGGCGGCGGCAACGTCGGGATCTCGTCGGTGACCACGAAACGCGCACGGCGGAGGTCGTTCAGATCCTCGGTAACGGGCAATCCGAACGACTCGGCGAATGCCAGCGCCGGCCGCCGGGCCGAGCGCACGTGATACACAATGCGGTCGCCGCGCGGGTTGCCTTCGCCGATCTGGGTGACGCGCAACGCGAAGGGGTCCGCGCCGCCCCGCAAACGCCGTAACGAGAGGAAGGAATGGGGCGGCAAGGGCGGGCATTCTAGGTCAAGCCATGTTCGATAACTTGCAGGACAAGATGGACCGGGTCTTCAAGACCCTCCGCGGTGAAGCCACCCTCAACGAGTGGCACATCGACAACGCTCTGAAGGAAATCCGCGTCGCCCTGCTCGAGGCCGACGTCCACTTCAAGACCGTCAAAGAGTTCACCAACCGCGTTCGCGAGAAAGCGGTCGGCGAAGACGTCCTCACCGCCTTCTCCCCCGCCCAGCAGGTCACCAAGATCGTCCGCGACGAGCTGCAGACGCTCCTCGGCGGCAACGAAGTGGGCCTGGCCCTCGTCGGCAGCCCGGCGGTGATTATGATGGTCGGCCTGCAGGGCTCCGGTAAGACCACGACCTCCGGCAAGCTGGCCCTGCACCTCAAGAACCGCGGCCGACGTCCGCTGCTCGTCCCCTGCGACGTCTACCGCCCCGCGGCAATCGACCAGCTCCGCATCGTCGCGAACAACGTCAAAGTCCCCTTCTACGAGCTCGGCGACAACCGCAATCCGCTGGAGATCGCCCGCAAGGCCCTGGCCGAGGCCAAGACCCTGCTGTACGACACGGTCATCCTCGACACCGCCGGCCGCCTGCACATCGACGACGAGCTGATGCAGGAGCTGCAGACCATCAAGAACGACGCGCGGCCGAGCGAGATCCTCTTCGTCGCCGACGCGATGACCGGGCAGGACGCGGTCAAGTCCGCGAAAGAATTCGACGACCGCCTCGGCGTCACCGGCATCGTCCTGACCAAGCTCGACGGCGACGCCCGCGGCGGCGCGGCGCTGTCGATCAAATCCGTCGTCAACCGCCCCATCAAATTCGTCGGCGTCGGTGAAAAGTACGTCGACCTCGACGTCTTCTATCCCGAGCGCATGGCCCAGCGCATCCTAGGCATGGGCGACGTCCTCTCTCTGATCGAGAAGGTCGAGGCCGAGGTCGACAAGAAAGAAGCGGCTCGCCTTGCTGAGAGGGTTGCCAAGGACAAGTTCACCCTCGAAGACCTCCGTTCCCAGCTCCAGCAAGTCAAGAAGATGGGCCCGCTGTCTTCGCTGGTGGGGATGATCCCCGGCGCGGGCAAGATCAATGAGGACGAGATCGACGAGGGGGCCATCGTCCGGATGCAGGCCATCCTCGACTCGATGACCAAGAAAGAGCGGGAGTTCCCTCAGCTGCTGAACGGCCACCGCAAAAAGCGGATCGCCAAGGGCTCGGGAACGTCGGTCCAGGAGATCAACCGCCTCCTCAAGCAGTACCTGCAGATGAAGAAGATGATGAAGACCTTCTCGAAGGGCTTCGGGGCCCGGAAGTTCGGGAAAATGATGAAGGGTTTGCCCCCGGAATTCTTGCAGTAGGGCAGATGTTCGGCCCCTCCGCAGCAATAAATTCAAGGAGTTACTGAACACATGTTGAAGATTCGCTTGCGCCGCGGTGGAGCCACTCACGCGCCGTTCTACCGCATCGTGGTCTCGGATTCGCTCAAGACGCCCGCCGCGGCGACGCTCGAGCAGATCGGCCACTACGACCCGAAGAAGAACCCGGCCGACGTGAAGATCGACCGTGCCCGCGTCGACTACTGGGTGTCGAAAGGCGCGCAGCTCTCGCCCACCGTCAAGTCACTGCTCAAGAAGTACAAAGAGCAGTAGGCCGTCATGAAAGACCTGGTCGAGTTCGTGGCCAAGTCCCTCGTCGACAATCCGGACGAGGTGCGGCTCCGCACGTACGAGCGCGATCAGCAGACCGTGATCGAGCTCGAAGTCGCTCCCGACGATCTCGGCAAGGTGATTGGCCGCCAGGGCCGCACCGCCCGGGCCATCCGCACCCTCCTCGGCGCCGCCGGACAGAAATCGCGACGGCGCTACATGCTCGACATCGTTGATTAGCGATGTCTAACCGCATCGCCATCGGCGTGATCCGCAAGGCGCACGGCGTGCGCGGCGAAGCGAGCATCGAGCCGTGGACCGATTCGCCGGACCGCTTCACCGAGCTCGAATCGATCGCCCTCGTTTCCCCGGATGAGTCGGCGGTCCGCGAGGTCCGCATCGAGAGCGTTCGCATCCACGGCGAGCGCGCGCTCATCAAGTTCGCCGGTGTCGAGACGCCCGAGGAAGTGCAGAAGCTGCACAACTGGACGATCGAAATTCCGGAGGATGAGGCCCGCGCGCTCGAGGAAGACGAGTACTTCCTCCACGACCTGGTCGGCCTGACCCTGTTTGATCCGCAGGGCAAAGAGCGCGGCGTCGTCACCGACGTCTACGAAGGCGGCGGGGGCATGCTCCTCAACGTGAAGCGCGCGGACGGACGGGAGTTCGAGCTGCCCTTCGCGGCCCAGCTCTGCACCGAGATCGATCTGGAGAAGAAGCGGATGGTCGTGGAGCTGCCTGAAGGCCTGGACGACCTCGATGCCGTTACGGATTGATTTCGTCACCATCTTCCCGAAGATGTTCGAGCCGCTGCTGGCCGAGGGGGTCATCGCCCGCGGTGTGAAGCAGGGGCTGCTCGATATCCAGGTCTGGGACCTGCGCGACTTCGCCGCCGACAAACATCGCTCGACGGATGACGAGGCGTATGGCGGCGGGCCAGGGATGGTGATGCTGGGGGAGCCGGTGTTTCGGGCGGTTGAGGCCGTAGAGCAGACACTCTTGTCTGCTGAAGACCGAGCAGACAAGAGTGTCTGCTCTACGCCGCATCTGGTCATGACCTCCCCCCAAGGCCGCAAGTTCACCCAATCCGTCGCTCTCGAGCTTCGCGACAAGCAGCATGTCGTTTTCCTGTGCGGCCGCTACGAGGGCTTCGACCATCGCGTGCATGAAGCCCTGCGGCCCGACGAGATCTCCATCGGCGACTTCGTCGTCTCCGGCGGCGAGCTGCCGGCCATGCTCATGGCCGATGCGATGGGGCGGCTGGTCGAAGGGGTGGTGGGCAACAACAGCTCCGTCGAGGAAGACTCCTTCTTCAAAGGCCTGCTCGATTACCCCCACTACACCCGCCCGGAAACGCTCCGGGGAATGCGCATCCCGGAGATCCTCCTTTCCGGGCATCACGAGAACATCCGCAAGTGGCGGAAGGAGCAGTCTCTGAAGGCCACGCTGGAGAAGCGGCCTGATCTTCTGGAGACCGCGGAGCTCGACTCCGAGGCCCGGGAAATTCTTCGGAAGCTCGGCAAGTTCTAGCCCGAGCCGCACCGGAAGTTCTTCTGCGGCAAAGCCTTGCAATACCGATCAAAATCGGCGATCCTTCACGGCTCGCTTTCAGGAAATTGGAGTTACGTCAATGGCTGCTGACATCATGAAGCTCGTCGAGTCGCAGGAGATCAAGCGCACGGACATCCCCGCGTTTGCCCCCGGCGACACCATCAAGGTCCACGTGAAGGTCAAGGAAGGCGACAAAGAGCGCATCCAGATCTTCCAGGGGCTGGTGATCTCCCGCCGTGGCGGCGGTACGCGCCAGATGTTCACCGTCCGCAAGGTATCCGGCGGCGTCGGTGTGGAGCGCATGTTCCCGCTCTATTCGCCTACCATCGATAAAATCGAGGTCGAACGCCATGGCCGGGTCCGTCGCGCGAAGCTCTACTACCTCCGGGATCTCCGCGGAAAAGCCGCGCGCATCGAAGAAAAGCGTCCGCGTTAAGCGAACCCCAGACGAAAAACTGCACGACTCCCTGTTCGCGGAGCTCGCGCGCGTCGCCGAGATGTCGGTCGTCGAGCGCAGGCTCCGCGATTTTGGTTTCCGGGCAATCGCCGGCACCGATGAAGTGGGCCGCGGCTGTCTGGCCGGCCCCGTCGTCGCCGCGTGCGTGATTCTCGATCACGATCCCACGCTGGTCGGCGTGAACGACTCCAAGCTCGTCGATCACGACCATCGCATCGCCGCCTGCCGGCTGGTGCTGTCGCGCGCACGCGCCGTTTCCATCGGCGTCGTCGAAGCGACGACCATCGATCGCATCAACATCCTTCGCGCCAGCAAGCTGGCCATGCTCCAGGCCATCGACGATCTCGCCATTCGTCCGGACGTATTGCTCCTCGACGCGGTGCTGCTCGAATCGCTGGAGATGCCGCAGATTCCGCTGATTCAAGGCGATCAGCGAAGTGTCTCCATCGCCGCGGCTTCCATCGTCGCGAAGGTCTATCGCGATTTCCTGATGGAGTCGTATCATGCGCAATACCCCGTTTACGGTTTCAAGCATCACAGGGGATACGCGACGGAAGAGCATCAGGCCGCACTGAAGCTGTACGGCCCTAGTCCGATCCATCGCAAGTCGTTCGAAGGGGTGGAGGAGCCGAGGCTGCTTTTCGGCATGAGCGGAGAAGATGGCGGTTCAACGCGATAAAGTCATCGCCAGCGCCGAAAAGCTGGTCGCCAAGGGCAAGATCGAACCGGCGATCAAGGAATACGAGCGGCTCCTCGAAGACAACCCGAACGACGTCAACACCCTCAATCGCATCGGCGACCTCTGGGTCCGCATCAACCGCAACGACGAGGCGGTCAAGGTCTTCACCAAGATCGCGGACCACTACTCCAAGGACGGGTTCTTCCTCAAAGCGATCGCGATCTACAAGAAGATCAACAAGCTCGATCCGTCGAAGCTCGAGATCTACGCGAAACTCGCCGACCTGTACGCGAAACAGGGCCTGGCCATGGAGGCCAAGAGCCAGTACCAGGTCCTCGCCGACTACTACCTGAAGCACGGCGAGCCGGGGAACGCGCTCGCCATCTACCGCAAGATCTCCGAGCTCGACCCGAACGCGATCAACGTCCACGTCAAGCTCGCCGACCTCTACTCGCAGAACAATCAGACCGCGGAAGCGCTCAAGGAGTACGACCGCGTCGGACGGATGCTGCTCAAGCGGGGCATGCTCGACGAGGCGGTGCAGGTCTTCCGCAAAGCGCTGAAGATCGATCCGAAGAACACGGAGTTGGTCGAGTCGCTGGTCACGGCGCTCCTCGACGCGAAGGACTTCACCAACGCGCAGGTGATCGTCGACGCGGCTGCGGAGACGAATCCGAACAATTCGAAGCTCCTGGCGATGCAGGGCAAAATTCAGCTCGGCCGCGGCGACAGCGCTTCGGCACGAACGACGCTGGAGAAGGCACTCGCCGCCGATCCGAACGAGCCCTCCGTCCGCGATGCGCTCACCGATCTGTATCTGAAGAAGGGCGACGCCGATCGTGCCCTCGAAATGGTCACGCCGCTGGTCGAACGAGCCCTCGGACGCGGCGAACGTGGCGCGGCCATCGAGCTGCTGAATCGCATCCTGCGCATCGACACGGGTCACGCGCCGACGCTCGAGCGCATGGTTGCGGTCTACACGCGACTCAACGAAGAGACGAACGTCCTTTCGTCGATGAACAGCCTGGCCGAGGCTCACATCAGCCGGCAGCGCTACGACGAGGCGGGCAAGGTGCTGGAGAAGCTGATCCAGCGCGAACCGCAGAACGCACAGCACCGCAACAAGCTGCAGTTCGTGAAATCACAGAGCGGCGGCATCGACACGATGCCCGCGGGCGGTGGCCGCAAGTCGGGCCCGCAACCGGCCGCGCCCGTGCTCGACGCTCCTCCGCCGAGCATGCCAACGATGGAGATCGAGGAGCCGACGCCGTCGTTCGACTTCAGCGACGAGCCGGCGATGTCGCTCGATCTCGACGCGTCGGAGCCGATCGAGCTCGACATGTCGCTCGATGAGCCTCCCGCGCCCGCGCCCGCGCCCGTTGCGCCTCCGCCGCCCATGCAGCAACTGCGGCCGGCCGTCGAGCTGGCCGGCGTCGATCTTTCGGACTCCGGCGACGATCTCGATTTCATTACCGAGCATCTGACCGAGGCGGAGGTCTTCGCCAAGTACGGTCTCGCGGAGAAAGCGGCCGAGCATCTCCGCGCGGTGCTCGAGCGCGCGCCGAAGAACACGACCGCGCACGATCGTCTGTACCGGATCCTCCTCGAGGAAGGCGAGCTCGAAGGGGCGCGCGCTTCAGCCCAGGTGTACATCGCCGTGCTCGAGGAAAAGGGCGATACCGAAGCGATCGAAGTGGTGCGCCATGAGTTCGGCCTGCGCGGTCACAGCCTCGAAGCACCGAAAGCCGCTCCCGCACGCGCATCGGCACCGCAACCTGCCGCGGCGATCACGCTCGACGATTTCGCGGAGGACACGTCCGAGATCACGTTCGACGTCGAGACGCCGGCGGAGATCGAGTTCGATCTCGAAGCTCCGGAACCGGTGATCGAGACCGCGCCGGAAGTGGTCGAGGAAGCTGTCGAGGAAATCGATTTCACGCCCGCGCCGGAACCGGAGCCCGAGCCGATCATCGAGCTGGAACCCGAGCCCGAGCCGATTCTCGACTTCGTTCCTGAGCCCGAGCCGGAGCCCGTGCTCGCGCCTGAACCGGAGCCCGAGCCCATTCTCGATTTCGTCGAAGAGCCCGAGCCCGAGCCCATCGCCACCCAACCCGAGGAACCGTTCTTCGGCGTGGAAAGCCTCGGCCAGGGATTCGATGCAGGCGAGCCTCCCATCGAAGAGATCGGCGAAGTCGACTTCTACATCGAGCAGGAGCTGTTCGATGAGGCGCGCGGCAAGCTCGACTCGCTGATTGCCCGTTTCCCCGGCAATCTCGATCTCGAAGGCCGACGCGAGCGCCTCGAAGCCTCGGCGGCGTCAATCGCACGCCCCGCGCTGCTTTCCCGCGACGAGATCGAGAGCGAGTTGCTTTCTGCGATTCCGGACGAGGACGACGACTTCGCCATCGCCACGCCGCCTCCGCCCGCCGCGGCCGCGGCGCCGGAGCCGATCTCACCGGCGCTGTCCGCGGCGCTGGTCGAAGAGGAGAACCTCTTCGCCGACGAGGACAACTTCTTCGACCTCGCGGCGGAGCTCGAGTCCGAGCTGGCCGATGAGGAAGAGTCGATCTCGCTGTCCGAGGAAGAGCAGTCGCTCGAGGAGATCTTCAAGGAGTTCAAGAAGGGCGTCGAACAGCAGCTCGACTCCGAGGATTACGACACCCACTACAACCTCGGCATCGCCTACAAAGAGATGGGCCTCATCGACGAGGCCATCGGCGAGTTCCAGCTCGCGTCGAAGGATCCGAAGCGCGCCGTCGAGTGCGCGTCGATGCTCGGTCTCTGCTTTCTCGAGAAGGGCATGCCCCAGCTCGCGATCAAGTGGTACCGCAAGGGGCTGGAGATGCCGGAGATCACCGAGGAGGAGCACATCGGGCTGCTCTACGACCTCGGATCCGCCTACCAGGAAGTCGGCGACACCGACCAGGCGCAGAAGGCGTTCATGGAGGTGTACGGCATGAACTCCAACTACCGCGACATCGTCACGCGGATCAAGGCGCTCGAAGACGCGAAGAAATGACCCGTGGCAGGCGAAGTCATCTGGTACGTCACCGGCCGCTTCTATGCTGATTCCCACGGCAACCTGTACGACGTCGGCTACTTTCTGAACCTGCAGGGCGTCGGCGGCGCACAGTCGGAAGCGGACGCGTATCTGACATTTGCAGCGGAGCCGTTCTCCGCGCCCACGATCCAGAACGGCAGCCTGACCATCGGCATCGACGCAACGGGCTCGTTCAGCATCTATCTGCTCGACACGCCCGGCGCGACCTTCGACGACCCAACGACGTTCTCCGCCGGAACCGCCATCGCGACGTTCTCGCGCGTCGCCGTCGTGCCGACCGTGAAGATCGGCATCGGCGGCAACGCAACCCTGCTGTCGAACGTATTCACGGCGCAACTCACGTCTTCGCAGCCGTTTACGTTGCAGGGCGTGACGTACGACCTCGCGAATGTCGTCGGAAACGCGATCACTCAGTGGGGCACGGCGGCCAGCAGCAGCGCGGACACCGCGGGTGTCCCCTTCGTCGGTTCAGCCATCCGCGTCGGTTGATGGCGTCCTCCCGGAACCTTTTCCCACCCCGCGCGTTAATCCCTTCGAATGACGGACGACGCACTGATGCAGCGGGTTCGCGAGGGCGACGACGACGCCTTCGGCGAGATCGTCGATCGCTACAAGAACCCGCTGGTCAACTACCTCACGCATCTGGTTCGGTCCCGGGACCGCGCTGAAGAGATCGCGCAGGACGCGTTCGTCCGCCTGTATCGCAACGCCGCCAACTACAAGGAGCAGGACCGGCTCGCGCCGTATCTCTTCCGCATCGCCACGAACCTCACCGTCACCGAGGTGCGGCGGGCGAAGCGGTGGACCCTGCTCATGCCACGGCTTCACGCCAGTACGTCGCAGCACACGCCTTCGCCCGACGCAAACCTGATCACCGACGAGATCCAGAAACAGGTCAACGCGGCCCTGGAGCGCCTTCCGCTCAAGTTCCGCGCACCGCTGGTGCTTTTCGAGATCGAGGAATGGTCGTACGAGGCGATCGCAACGGCGCTCGACGTCCGCATCGGGACCGTGAAGTCGCGAATTTCCAGGGCCCGCGATCTCCTGCGCCGGCAGCTCGCACCCTGGTGGAAGGGAGGACACAACCATGAACGACACACAGCTCAGCACTTCGATGCGCAACCTGCCGCGCGTGACAGCGTCGCCCGCGTTCACTTCTGACGTGATGCGCGCGGTGCGCGCGACGGGAGAGCGACGGCACGTTCCGTTCGTCTGGCGGATGGCCGCCGGTGTGGCGATGGCGGCCTGCCTTCTGGCAGTCGTGCACCTCGCATCACTGCAGTACACACGGAGACAGGACCTCGCGCAACTGCGCGTCGAACAACAGAAACTTCAAGCGGAACTGCAGGCCGTGAAGAAGATCGCCGCCGAGCCCGAACCGGTGGTCGTCTTCGAAAACAGCCAGGGCGCGCGCGTGATCATGGATCTCGACACGGCCGTGCAGCCCGCGTCTTACCGCACTTTCGATTAGCCCGGAGGAATGACTCACATGAAACTCAAATCGATTCTCACTTTCGTACTCCTGATCCTCGTCGCGACGGCCGCGTTCGCCGAGAAGCCGCAGAAACGGACGCTCATCATTCGCGACGGCAAGGTCATCACCGATGAAATCAGCGGCGACGACATCGACATCCGCGGCTTCGAAGAGCTCCTCGGCGGCAAGCGCGCCGTCCTCGGCGTCAGCCTCGTCGACCTCACTCCCGAGCTGCGCGCGCACTACGGCGCGGACAAGGACGCGGGCATCCTCGTCGGCAGCGTCGAAGAAGGCGGCCCGGCCGACAAGGCAGGCGTGCGCGTCGGCGACATCATCCTCAGCGTCGACGGAAAAGAACTGACGTCTTCGTCGCAGGTCCGCCGCGCCCTGAAGGAAAAGAAGGAAGGCGACAGCGTTCGCGTCGAAGTCCTTCGCGGACGCGCGCGCCAGACGCTGGTCGCCTCGGTGATCGAGCGTGAAGGCCCGCATGGCTTCCGCATCGCCGATCTGGGCGGAAGCATGGAGCTCTTTCGCGGACCGGAATGGCGCGGCCGCGTGATGGCCCTGCCGAATTGCGTGGAGCTGCAGTCGAAGCTCAAAGACCTCGAGACGAAGATGAAAGAGTTGGAAAAGAAACTGCAGAAGTAAACCCGCGTCACGTTCCGGAGCCGGGAGCACGGCGCCGGAGCTCCTCCTCCTCGATTGCAGGGCGGCCGAATCGGCCGCCCTTTTCGTATACTTGTTCACGTGAACCGCACCATCGAATCAGCGCTGCGATTCGTGAATCTCACCGCATCCGGTCTTCTCGCCGGATCGCTCGGCTTCGGCAAGGCCGCTCTCGTTCCGGGATGGACCGACGAGTTGCCGCGTGAAGACGATGGAGAGATCACGCGCGTGGCCAGTTACTTCAACGCCATCGGCCCGGTCGCACTGGGCACGGCTGTGACGCTGGCGATTGCCGCGCCGCGCGGCGTACCCGTTCGCCGTCTGCTCGACGCCGCGGCCGCGATCGGCCTCGCCGGCGTTCTCGGCGCGACGATCATGGTCACGGTCCCGATCAACAAAGAGCTCGAAGCGCAGGCGCCGACCGACTATCCGAGCGATCGCTCGCAGTCACTCGTGAAGAACTGGTCGCGCGCG
This sequence comes from uncultured Acidobacteriota bacterium, assembly GCA_963822445.1. Classification (GTDB taxonomy): domain Bacteria; phylum Acidobacteriota; class Thermoanaerobaculia; order Gp7-AA8; family Gp7-AA8; genus QHVT01. The sequence goes on from CAWGHO010000002.1 coordinate 949,617, forward strand.
CATGCCGTGCGCACGACGCTTGGCATTGGCGCGTTCGTCTGCGCCGTGGCCGCGTCGAACATTCGTCACTCGAAGTGATCGAAGCCGCCCGGCAATAGCGGCTTGCCGTCGATTGTGACGGCGCTCTCCGTGATGCGGCCGATCCCATAGACCGGACGTCCGACGGCGCTGCTGAGTTCCGCTTCGCGCATCGATGAAGTGAAGAGCAGCGCGTACTCCTCGCCGCCGTTCAACACCAGCTCGCGAACATCGAGCTTCAGGCTTCGCGCGTGTGACTGCAGGTCGGCGAACACGGGGATCCGCTCTTTCTCGATTTCCGCGCCGCAGTTCGATGCGTTGCAGAGATGGTTGAGATCCGTGCTCAGTCCATCCGAGACGTCGATGCATGCGGTGACTCCCTCGAGCTTCGCCAGGGCCATGCCGAGGGCGACTTCAGGCTCAGGATCGATGTGCCGGCGCACCGCGGACTTGATGAACTCCTTTTCCGCGTAGCTGCCCCCTTCGACGTTCAGCAATTGCAGTCCGGCGGCAGAACCTCCGATCGGGCGCGACAGGTAAATACGATCGCCTTTCCTCGCGCCGGCGCGCAGCAGCGGACGGGTGATGACTTTGCCGATGGCGGTCACGCTGATGGTCAGCTTCTCGGCACGCGAAAGATCGCCGCCAATGATTTCGATGTCGTGCTCCCTCGCGGCTTCCGCGTACGCGACAAGCATCTCCTCGGCATTCACCCATTCCGGGAGAGCCAACGCCACTAGCGCGTATTGCGGCTGCGCGCCCATCGCCGCGAGATCCGACAGGTTCACGGCGAGGCTCTTGCGGGCGATGAAGCGGATGGGAATGTCGCGCGTGAAGTCCACGTCCTCGACGAGCATGTCCGTGGTCAGCACCTGCTCACCGACGACCGCGGCGTCATCGCCGATGCGATCGGAGAACAGCTGCTTCGCCCGCGCGACGAGGTCGCGCTCGTTCATCGCGTTCTCCGCGGCGTCCAGGTTTCCACGGGCACGATCGGGGCGAGCGGACGGTCGAACGTTTCCCCTTCGTACACGATCGCTTCGAGAAAAAGGCCCGACGGCGGCGCGGTTGGCTGCCAGGGCTCGCCCTTCGCGTTCAACCGCTTGGCGATGTCGCTCTCGTTGCCGCGACCAACTTCGACGAGGTAGGACGTCACCTTGCGCACCATCTTCCAGAGAAAGTGCGAAGCAGCGATGCGCAGCAGAATCAGTTCGCCGGCGCGTGCGAGCTCGCAGCGCTCGACGACCACGATCCGCGATTCGTCTTCCTTGAGCCGTTTGTCCGTGAACGCGCTGAAGTCGTGGCGGCCGGCGATCGACTTCGCCTCTTTCTCCATCGCCTCGAAGTCCAGCCGGTCCTTGATCCACCAGACGAACGGCTTGGCGAACGCCGTCCGGCGCGTCGAGATCTGGTAGAGATAAATGCGCGAGGTCGCATCGTGCCGCGCGTGAAAGTTGTCGCGTGCGCGAACGGCGTCGGTGATGTGGATGTCGTGCGGGAGAAGGTCGTTGATCTTGCGAGCGATGACGCGCGGATCGTCGGTCTTGCGAGCCCGCAGATGCGCGACCTGCGCGGATGCGTGAACGCCCGCGTCGGTGCGTCCCGCGCCGCCGAGATCGACCTCGCCGAGGACGTCGCGCGCCGCACGGAGGAGGTGGCCCTGCACCGTCTTCTGCGTGTTACCCTGCGCCTGCCAACCGGAGTAGCGAGTTCCTTCGTACTCGATCGTCAGCTTGTAAGTCGGCATTGTTTAGTCTATGCCGCGCAAAGACGCGGCATCTCCCGTGCCGCCGGCATCAGAAGGTGCGCACTTCGCGATGGTTGCGCGAAGAGATCCCGCGTCTACGCGCGGGATGAACTGAAAGGAAGTCGGCATGCGCCCGCGTTCGTACCAGACAGTCGGTGAGTTCTTCGTCGTCGTGTGGGACGACGGCCACGAATCATACTATCCGCTCGAAGACCTCCGCCGCGCCTGCCCCTGCGCCGTCTGCAGCGGCGAGCCCGACCTCTTCGGCCGCATGGCCGGCGGCCTCCCCCAGCACTACAGCCCCCGCTCGTTCACTCTCGTATCCGTAGAGCAGGTCGGCAACTACGCCCTCCAACCAAACTGGGCGGACGGGCATACCTACGGGATCTGGACCTACGAACGACTGCGCGCGTTCTGCGCGGATTGCGCGGTCAAGTAACACCGAGGTAGCCTCGGATGTGGTCTGGAACGTTCACTGGGACCCGGCGAAGGCTGAAGCGAACTGGCGCAAACACGGCATTCGATTCGAAGAAGCAGAAGCCGTGCTTCGCGATCCGCTGAGCGTCACGTTCGACGACCCAGTTCACTCGGATGACGAAGATCGATACCTGGCCGTCGGCGAGATGCCGTACGGCCGTCTCATCATCATCTCTTACACGATCCGTGACGATGAAGCGTGGTTGATCAGTGCACGCAGAGCGTCACGGGCAGAAAGGAAACGCTATATGAAAGGAGATCGAATTCGCGACCGCGAAGACAGCGACGAAGGCATCAATTTCGAAGACATCCCGGAGATCTTCGACTTCTCCAACGGCATCCGGGGCCGCCACTACATTCCGATGTCGATCACGCGCGTGAGCATTGCCGACGACGTGGCGCGGTACTACAACGACGATGAATCCGTGAACACGGCCCTGCGCATGCTCATCGACGAAGGCCGCGCACCGAAGCCGCGGAACGAATGAGACGCCAGTACGACTTCTGATTTTCGAGCGCGCGCCCACCATCGCCATCGGTCTGATTGAAGAAGCCACACGCGATTTCTTCGCTGCAATTCTCGAGATCAGTTGCGACGACTGTCTCGTCACCGACGAGTCAGAGTTGGGCATTTCATCACCGACGAGACGCCTCGTGATCTTGCGGATTCTGCGGCGCATAGCGGAATATCAGCGCGTAGCGCGTGCGATCAACTGATCACGCCACGATCACCGTCCCATCCTTCCCTTCCAGCGCCTCGCGCAACACGTCGACGTCCGTGATCAACACCTGCCGCTTCGTGGCGCGGACGAACTGGAGCGCCGACTCGATCTTCGGGCCCATCGACCCGGCGGGGAACTGGCCGTCGGCGAGGTGTTTTTCGGCTTCGGCGACGGTGATCCGTTCGAGGAACTTCTCAGTCGGCTTGCCGAAGTCGATCGCGACTTTGGGGACTCCCGTGAGGATGATGAACACGTCGGCCTTCAGTTCCGTCGCGACAAGCGCCGAAGCGAAGTCTTTGTCGATGACGGCTTCGATTCCGCGCCACTGACCGTCGCGGCCTTTCACGACCGGGATACCGCCACCGCCCGCGGCAACGACGACCGAAGCGCTGTCGAGCATCCGCTCGACAGTCTTGATGTTCAGGATGCGCAGCGGACGCGGCGACGGAACGACGTGTCGCCAGCCGCGGCCCGCGTCTTCGCGCATGGTCCATCCGAGGTCGCGCTCGAGCGCTTCCGCGCGATAGCGGGTGAAGAACGGTCCGATCGGTTTGGTCGGACGCTTGAACGCGACGTCGTTCACGTCGACCTCCACCTCCGTCAGGATCGTCGCCACTTCGCCGCCGAGGCCGATCGATTCGAGACGATTGCGAATGGCCTGCTGCAGCATGAAACCGATCGAGCCCTCCGTCTGCGCGACGCAGACGTCCAGCGATTGCGGCGGAATCTTCGTCGACGCCTCTTCGGCCTGCACGAGGATGTTGCCGACCTGCGGCCCGTTTCCGTGCACGACGATGAGCCTGTAGCCGTGCCGCACGATCTCGGCGAGCCAGCGCGCGGCCTGCTTCGCCCGCGCGATCTGCTCCTCCTGTGTCCCGCGATCCTCGGGGCGAAGAAGGGCGTTCCCGCCGAATGCAACGACAGCCAGCTTGTCGCGATCCGGCAATCAGAGCTCCTCGCGCTCGAGAGGCATGGTCATGCAGCGCGGCCCGCCGCGCGCGCGGGACAGCTCGTTGCCGGCGATCTGCACCGCGTACTTTTTGCTGGTCCAGGTCTCGAGCTCCGTGCGGCCGAGGAGCACGTCGTCCTCGTACACGATGTGATAGCCGTGGCGCGCAAGCTCCTCGGCCGTCCGCACGTTGCGCTCGTAGCCGAGGATGATTCCGGGCGCGAGCGCGAACGCGTTTGCGCCGTCCGTCCACTGCTCGCGCTGCTGATCGACGGAACGTTTTCCGCCGCAGTACACCGGCTCGAGATCGAAGCCCTTCTTCTTCAGCGCTGCCAGCAGCGATTTCTGATCGGTGTATGCCAGGGCGCGCTTCTTCGTGAGATCGACCATCGTCACTTTCGCGGCCTGCCCGCCGCTCGGCAGGATCACCGGCGGATAGATGAGGCATTCGTTCCGGCTGATGAAGGTGAAGATCGTGTCGAGATGCATGAACGAGCGGGCCCGGGGGATGTCGACGATGATCACCGTCTTCACGCCAGCCTTCGCGTCCTTGAGCGACCGGATCAGCGCCTCGACACCGGCGCGATTGGTGCGCTCGGTGATTCCGACCAGGAGCAGGTCGCGTCGCGGCACGAGCACGTCGCCGCCCTCCAGCGTGGGCATGTTGCGTGACATCGGGCGTTCGCGCTCGGTCTCCATGAAGTCGACCCAGAACATGTCCCGTTCGCGGAAATGGGGGTGGTACTGAAAGACGTACTTCGACAGCAAGGACTCGCGTCGCCGGGCCTGCGTGGCCATCGAGGAGATGACCACGCGATCGCCGAGGACGACCTGGGGGTCGCGCATGAAGAAGAGGTTCGGGATCGGGAAGAGGTCGAACTGAGGCAGCTCGCCGGAGCCTGTCTCGCGAGCAATACCGGCGATCAGAACCTCCGCGAGCGCCGCGGGTTTTTCCTCGAGCAGCCGTTTCAGGAGCGGACGGCCGAGTCGGTTGCGCTTGGCGAGGTCGCGGACGATGTGCTCCTTGACGTCCGCATCCTCGAAGACTTCCTCGAGCAGATCCTGGAGGTCGAGCACGTCATCGGCAACGAAGCGGATGAGCTGCTGAAACCGGCGATGCTCCTCGCGGGCGACCTGTCCGTAAAGGATGTCGTCGAAAAGCAGCTGGGCCATCATCGGCGGGACCATCTGGTCGATCTCCCGCCCGGGAAGGTGGACCAGCACACTCTTGAGTCTGCCGATCTCACTGGTTACGTTCAGTCGCATGCGCGGCGCATTCTACCGGCTCGGAAGGGGTGAAAAACGGCGTAAAATCCACCCATCCATGCGCTTCGGGCCGGCGCTTTTCCTCGTTTGCAGCATCTCCACTCTTGCGTTCGCCGCTTCGCCGCGGGTCACGTACGAACGGATCATCCCCGCGCCGTACAGCCTCGGCGACGCGGAACAGGTGGCGCTGGTGGGTGCCATCGGAGACACGATCGGCGTGGAAGTCTTCATCGATCATCTGCTCGAACAGACCAATCGCTCCGGAACGCTGCGGCTGAACGACGACCGGAGCCGCCGGCATGCCTTCGTCCTCGAACACCTGCGCAAATCGGCGGACGCCGACGCGTACCTGGTCGTTCGCGCGTTCACCTGCGGCAGTGAAGACAAAACCGGCGAGGGCAGCGCCCGCGACCCGGATGGGAAGCGCGTCCCCCGGCGCGATACCTGGGTGGAAACGCGCTGCTCGGCCAAGGTCGACGCCCTGACGGCTGCCGGCGCGCGGCTCTCGTTCAGCATCAAAGGCGTCGGAACGTCGACGCGCACGGAGAGAATCACCGACGACGACCGGGAAGACGCGTTGATCCATGCCGCGCGGTTCGCGGCGATCGACGCGACCGAGAAGATCACACCGCGTCGCGTTCGCGAAACGGTTCTGCTCGATGAGACCGCGCCGGGAGTCGACGAGGCCTACGCATTGATCAGCAACGGCAATCTGACCGGCGCGCGGGATTTGTGGCTGCAGGAGCTGAGGCGTAAGCCGGGGCTGGCCTCGCTGCACTTCAACATCGCCGCGGTCTGCGAAGCCCTCGGCGACGCGAAGAACGCCGAGCAGAATTACACCGCCGCGGAGAGGCTCGCGCCGAAGGAAAAACGGTACGCCGTGGAGCTCAGAAGCTTCCACCGGCGTACCGGTTCACCCAGGCGCTGAGCGGAATCTTTCCTCTTCCGGCCTGTTCAGACCGCCGCATGAGCAACGCGGTAATGGACCTAAGCGACGAGCTGACGCGCGAGGTGGCTCGCCGGCGGACCTTCGCCATCATTTCGCACCCCGACGCGGGCAAGACCACCCTCACCGAGAAGCTCCTCCTCTACGGCGGCGCGATCGAGGAAGCGGGGTCGGTCCGCGCGCGGAAGCAGCAGCGTCACACGACGTCGGACTTCATGGCCATCGAGCAGAGCCGCGGGATCTCCATCAGCTCGACAGTCCTGCAGTTCGAGTACGACGGCTCGGTTCTGAACCTCCTCGACACCCCGGGCCACCAGGATTTTTCCGAGGATACGTACCGGACCTTGGCGGCCACGGATAGCGCGGTGATGGTGCTCGACGGCGCGAAGGGCATCGAGCCGCAGACGCGGAAGCTCTTCGAAGTCTGCCGGATGCGGCACATCCCCATCCTCTGCTTCGTCAACAAGCTCGATCAGCCGGCCAAGGATCCGTTCGAGCTGCTCAGCGAGATCGAGCGCGAGCTCAAGGTCTCCGCGGTGCCGATGAACTGGCCGATCGGCGACGGGCCGACGTTCCAGGGCGTGTACGACCTGCGTCACCAGCAGGTCCTGCGGTTCGAGCGGACGAAGCACGGCGCGCATATCGCTCCGGTCACGGTCAGCGGTCTCGATGATCCGAGTCTGGAAGACCAGCTCGGCCCGCACGCCTGGCAGGAACTGCGCGATGCGGCGGAGCTCCTCGACGGCGCCGGCGCCGCGTTCGATCGCAAGCAGTTCGAGTATGGCCGCGTGATTCCGGTGTTTTACGGCAGCGCGGTGAACAACTTCGGCGTCGAGCCGTTCCTGCGCGCGGTCATCGAATTCGCGCCGCCGCCTTCGCCGCGTCACGCGAAGCAGGGCGGCGAGGACTTCGAGCTCGAGCCGACCTCGGACACCTTCACCGGATTCGTCTTCAAGATCCAGGCGAACATGGACAAGCGCCACCGCGATCGCCTGGCCTTCATGCGCATCACCTCGGGCATCTTCGAGCGGGACATGGAGGTGCATCACGCGCGGCTTCGCCGCCAGGTGCGCATGACCCGTCCTCATCGCCTTTTCGCGCAGGAGCGCGAGACCATCGATCGCGCGTTTCCGGGGGACGTCATCGGATTCGTGAATCCCGGCCTTTTCCAGATCGGCGACGCCGTTTCATCGGGCACGCCCGTCGACTTCGATCGCATCCCCCGCTTCGCGCCGGAGTTTTTCGCGACGCTGCGCGCGAAGCAGGTCACGCGGCAGAAGCAGTTTCAGAAAGGGCTGGAGCAGCTCGAAGAGGAAGGGGCCATGCAGGTCTTCGTGGTGCACGACGGCCTGAAGAGCGAGCCGATTCTCGCGGTCGTCGGCGAGCTTCAGTTCGACGTGCTGCAGTCGCGCCTCGAGACCGAGTACAACGTCGAGACTACGCTCACGACCCTGCCGTACAAGATCGCCCGCTGGGTCGATCGCGACGTCGACGACGTGACGAGGATGACCCTGCCCTCACGCGCGCGCATCGCTACGGACCGGAACGATCACCCGGTCGTGCTCTTCACGTCCGAATGGGAGCTGGAGTACGCGCAGAAAGAGAATCAGGGCGTCGAGTTCGCGGCGGCTTCGTAGCGCTCCAACCACTTCTTGTACTCGAACGGCGAGATCTCACTCGGCTTGATCTCGCTCCGGCCGCCCCAGAACACGTTCGTGTAGCTCACCGGAATGCCGATCGACTCGAGATGCTCGTCGATGGCTTTCTTGTGAGCGAGAACCATCTCTTTCTCGGTCCCGTGGGCGACGGCCATGATGTTCACGTTGCGGAACTCCGGGCCGCCCTCGCGCCAGTAGCAGTGCGTGAGGATGTGGAACCGCCCCACTTCACGTCCTGCCTCGATCTCCCGGCCCGGCGGCACGGCCCAGTGGAAAAGCGCGTTGAACCGCGTGACGCGCTCGCCTGACTGCAGCGGCTTCACGTGCTCGAGGAAGGTCGAGAAGCGGCCGATCACGCGCCGCTCGTTGAGATTCTCAGCGACCGCGTAAAACACATCGGCCAGCAGGTTGGCCTCGTCGGCGCGGCGCTCCCAGAGATCGCGCGTGATCTCCTCCGGCTCGACTTCGCGTTTCAGCGCCGTCAGAACCTGCCACTCGAGATCGCTCAGCTCGACCTTCGCGGTGTCTTTCACTTCCGCCAGCTCTTCGGACTTCGAGCCCGGCTCCATGCCTTTGCGGCGGACGTGGCCGACGCCGAGGGCGAAGATGCGCTTCGCAGGCATCACGCGGAAATGGTCGGCGCCGGTGAGCTTGGCCAGAAGCGCGCAGTGATCCTCGACGCGCTGTCCCTGCGGAACTTTCACAGTCGTCCAGAGCCGGTAGCTCGATCCCGGCGTGGCCGCGTCGGTCGAGCGGATGACGACATGTCCGGAGAACGGGTCCTCTTTGAACATGAAGTCGAAGGCCTCATCGAGCTTCTCCGGCGGAAACTGCCACGCCACCAGGGCCCCTTCGGCCAGATTGGTGGCCATGAGCGTCTGCCGTACGCGGCGAATCGTTCCTCCGCGGAGCATGGCCCGGATGCGTTCCATCACCAGTTCCGGCTCGAGTCCGGTCTGGCGGGCGATCTCGCCGAACGGGTCGCGCACGAAGCCCTGGATGCGGTCCTCGGACACGGCAAGGATCTGGGCGTTGATCGAATCAGTGTGGGCAATAGGAGTTTCGGCACTGGCCGTGGTCATGGGACGGAATGATATTCGAGGCATGTCCACCCGTCTTTTTGCGATCGTGCGCTCGGCGTTCTTCGCGTCGCTGTTCATCGCGCTCTGGACCTGGTTCGTGCCGCGATGGATCGCCGGACCGGACGCGACCCTCGTCCCGCGATGGAGCGCCCTGGCTGTCGCGTTCATGGTTCCGGGCGCGCTGATCATGCTCAAGTGCATCTGGGATTTCGCCTGGAGCGGTCGAGGGACGCCGGCGCCGTGGGATCCGCCGCGGCGGCTGGTCGTCGCCGGCCTGTACCGTTACGTGCGCAATCCGATGTACGTCGGCATGGGCCTGTTTCTCATCGGCGAGGCGTTCCTGCTGCCGGCGGTCACTCGCGGGTTGCTGATCACCGTGGCCGTCTTCGGAGCCGCGGCCACGGCGTTCATCCTCGCGTACGAAGAGCCGGCGCTGCGGGAGAAGTTCGGCGGCGAATACGTCGAGTACTGCAGGCACGTCCGGCGCTGGCTGCCGCGGCTGACGCCGTTTGACAAGGCGCGGATGGCTGCCGTACCCTCGCCGGACCTGGAGTGATTTGGGGCCGCTTGCGACCAGGTTAAAAAACGCTAAACCGCCGGTAGTCACGAAGACGTGAACCCGACCCGAGGCCCCGCGCATTTGTGCGGGGCCTTTCGTTTTTCCGGAGAATCGAATGCCACAACCTGATCGCACCGAAGAACTTCGCAGCCTGCTGCAGCAACGGATCCTCGTCCTGGACGGGGCCATGGGCACGATGATTCAGCGATACCAGCTCTCGGAGCAAGACTTCCGCGGCGAGCGCTATCGCAGTCATCCGCGCGATCTCAAAGGCGCGAACGACCTTCTCAACATCGTCCGTCCGGACATCATCGAAGAGATCCATCGCGCGTATCTCGCGGCCGGCTCCGACATCATCGAGACCAATACCTTCAACGCCACGGCGATCTCGATGGCCGATTACGCGCTCGAGCCGGATGTTTACGAGATCAATCGCGCCGCGTCCGAGATCGCCCGCCGCGCCTGTGACGCTTACTCGACCCCCGACCGCCCGCGCTTCGTCGCCGGCTCGCTCGGACCGACGAATCGCACCGCGTCGCTTTCGCCCGACGTCAACAACGCCGGCATGCGCGCGGTGACGTTCGACGAGCTGGTCGACGCGTACTACGAACAGACGCGCGGCCTCATCGACGGCGGTTGCGACATCCTCATGCCCGAGACGACGTTCGACACGCTGAACCTCAAGGCCGCGCTGTTCGCGATCGAGAAGTACTTCGAAGACACCGGCATCCGCCTGCCGATCATCGCCTCGATCACCATCACCGACGCATCAGGCCGCACGCTTTCGGGTCAGACCGTCGAAGCCTGCTGGAACTCCATCCGCCACGCCAACCTGCTCGCCGCCGGCATCAACTGCGCCCTCGGCGCGGAAGACATGCGCCCGCACGTCGAAGAGCTCTCGACGCTCGCGCCGCTGTTCATCTCCTGCTATCCGAACGCCGGCCTTCCGAACGCGCTCGGCGGTTATGACGAGACCCCGGAGATGATGGCCGACGTGCTGCGGGACTACGCGGCGAGCGGCTGGCTGAATCTCGTCGGCGGCTGTTGCGGCACAGGACCGGAGCACATCCGGGTCATCGCCGAGACCGTGGCCACGCTTCCGCCGCGCGTTCCGCCGGTGGTGCCGCAATACCTGCGGCTGTCCGGGCTCGAGCCGATGAACGTGCGTCACGACACCGACGCCGGCTTCATCATGGTCGGCGAGCGCACCAACGTCACCGGCTCGCCGAAATTCGCGAAGCTGATCAAGGAAAACGATCTCGAGGCCGCACTAAGGATCGCCAAGCAGCAGATCGAGGGCGGCGCCAACATCCTCGACGTCAACATGGACGAAGGCCTTCTCGATTCGGAGAAGGTCATGACCGAGTTCCTGAACCTCCTCGCGTCGGAGCCGGACATCGCCCGCGTGCCGATCATGATCGACAGCTCGAAGTTCTCGGTCATCGAGGCCGGGCTGAAGGTCCTGCAGGGCAAGTGCGTCGTGAACTCGATCTCGCTGAAGGAAGGCGAGGAAGTGTTCAAGCACCACGCGCGCCTCTGCCGCCGCTACGGCGCGGCCGTGGTGATCATGGCCTTCGACGAACAGGGGCAGGCCGATTCGGTCGAGCGCAAGGTCGAGATCTCCTCGCGCGCGTATCGCATCCTCGTCGAGGAAGTCGGTTTCGATCCGACGGACATCATCTTCGACCCAAACGTGCTCACCGTCGCCACGGGCATCGAAGAGCACAACGGCTACGGCGTGGCGTTCATCGAGGCCGTGCGCCAGCTGCGCACGAAGTTCCCGCTGACCAACGCCTCGGGCGGCATCAGCAACGTCTCCTTCTCCTTCCGCGGCAACAACGTCGTCCGCGAAGCGATGCACGCCGCGTTTCTGTATCACGCCATTCGCGCCGGGCTCAGTCTGGGGATCGTCAACGCCGGGCAGCTCGGGATTTACGAAGAGATCCCGAAAGATCTTCTCGAGCTCGTGGAAGACGTGCTCCTCAATCGCCGTCCCGACGCAACCGAGCGCCTGGTGAACTTCGCCGACAGCGTCAAAGGCACGGGCAAGGTCGTCGAGGCGAAGGAAGAAGTCTGGCGCCAGAGCTCCGTCGAAGAGCGGCTCTCGCACGCGCTGGTGAAAGGCATCGTCGATTTCATCGAGGCCGACACCGAAGAGGCGCGGCAGAAGTATCCGACCGGCCTGTCGATCATCGAAGGGCCGCTGATGGACGGCATGAACGTCGTCGGCAACCTCTTCGGCGCGGGCAAGATGTTCCTGCCTCAGGTGGTGAAGAGCGCGCGGGTGATGAAGAAGGCCGTCGCGTATCTGCTGCCGTTCATGGAAGCGGAAAAGCTCGCCTCGGGCGACGTCTCCGCGCGCGGCAAGGTGCTCATGGCGACTGTCAAAGGCGACGTCCACGACATCGGCAAGAACATCGTCGGCGTCGTCCTCGGTTGCAACAACTACGAAGTCATCGATCTCGGCGTGATGGTCTCCGCGGAAAAGATCCTCGACACCGCACAGAAGGAAAACGTCGACATCATCGGTCTGTCCGGCCTGATCACGCCGTCGCTCGACGAGATGGTCCACGTCGCGCGGGAGATGGAACGGCGCAAGTTCACCGTGCCCCTGCTCATTGGCGGCGCGACGACGTCGAAGCTGCACACGGCCGTGAAGATCGCGCCGAAGTACGGCCGGCCGACGATTCACGTGCTCGACGCGTCGCGTGCCGTGGGTGTGGTCAGCTCGCTGCTTTCGGAGAAACGCGAGGAGCTGATCAACGCCACCAGCGCCGAATACGAGCGCCTTCGCGCCGGCATCGAGCAGCGCGCGATCACGATTCTTCCGATCGAAGCAGCTCGGCAGCGCGCACCGAAGCTCGAGTTCCATCCCGAGCCGCCGCCCTTCACCGGAGTGCGCGTCCTCGAAGACGTTCCACTCGAATCGATCGAGCCGCTCATCGACTGGACGCCGTTCTTCCAGACCTGGGAGCTGCGCGGCCGCTTTCCGGAAATCATCAAAGAGCCGCGGGCGAAGGAACTGTACGACGACGCGCGGAAGCTGCTCGCGGAGATCATCGAGAAGCGCCTGCTCAAGGCGCGCGCGGTCTACGCGATCTGGCCCGCGCAACGCGAAGGCGACGACATCATCGTGCCCGGAGGTAAGTTCCACACGCTTCGCCAGCAGCAGAAAACGACGACGGGCCAGAACTTCGCCCTCGCTGATTTCGTGGCGCCGGCCGGCGACTACATCGGCGGCTTCGCCGTGACGGCGGGCATCGGCGTCGAGGAGCTCGTCGCGCACTTCCAGAAAGACCACGACGACTACAACTCGATCATGACCAAGGCCCTCGCCGACCGGCTGGCCGAGGGGCTCGCGGAGCTGCTGCATCGCGAACTGCGGAAAGCCTGGTACGCACCCGATGAGTCACTCAGCGCTCAGGAGTTGGTCGCCGAGAAGTATCGCGGCATCCGCCCTGCCGCCGGATATCCGGCATCCCCCGATCACACGGAGAAGAAGACGCTGTTCGAGCTGCTCGGCGCGGAGTCGCTGGGCATTCAACTGACGGAGTCTTTCGCGATGATGCCTGCGGCGTCAGTGAGCGGTTTGTACTTCGCGCACCCGCAGTCGAAGTACTTTGCGGTGGGGAAGATCGGCCGCGATCAGGTGGAAGATTACGCGCGGCGGAAGGGCATGACGCTCGCCGAAATGGAGCGCTGGCTCGGGCCCAACCTGGCCTACGAGCCCGAAGCGGCGACGGTGACGGTGTAAAACAAAAAGGGCGGCCGAATCGGCCGCCCTTCGCGTCGTTGCGTTTTGTGTGGAGCTACTTGATGTAGCTCATCATCTCTTTCGCGACCGCGGCATCCTTGCCGTTCGGCTCGAGCTCGAGATACTTCTGCAGGTTCGTCTTCGCTTCCGGACCCTTGCCCGAGCGGACGTAGATCATGCCCAGCTCGTAGTACGCGATGGCCATCTTCGGGTCGGCGGCGATGGCCTGCTTGAGCAGCTTCTCGCCTTCGGTGTCGTTGCCCTTGTTGATGACGTTCGCCGCCTCATTGAAGAGTGCGCCGGCGTTCTTCGGCAGCTTCGCCTCGGCCGCGGCGGCCTTGGCCTTGTCGCCGGTGGCCGCGTACGAGCGAGCGAGAACGGCCCACATTTCAGAATCTTCGTCGTCGATCTCGACGACCTTGTTCGCCGCTTCGATCGCCTTCGGATAGTCCTTGAGCTTTTCGGACATCTTCGCCAGCGCGATCCAGCCCGCCGTCAGCTCCGGCTTGATGGTGACGGCCTCGGAGAACTTCGCCGCGGCGCCCTTCAGATCGCCCGAGTTCACCAGCACGACGCCGGCGTTGTACGCGTCGACCGCGGGGTCGGCGCGCTCGGTCATGACCATCTGCTGCCCCTCAGCCGAGCCCGTCTTGAGCTCGAAGTTCTTGAGGGTGGCGACGCCGATCGGGATCTTGATGACCTCTTCGTGCGGCGCGTAGCCGGGGGCGGAGACGACGAACTTGTACTTGATCGTCGCGTCCAGCGCGAAGAAGGCCCATTCGCCCTTCTTGTTGCCCTTCACCTCGGTGTTGAAGTTCAGCTTTTCCATCGCGCTGATCTTGATGACCGCGTCCAGGATCGGCTTCTTGGTGGTGGCATCGAGGATTTTGCCGTTCATCCGGCCTTCGCCGACGGCGAAGGCATTCGTCGCCACGAAAGCGAGCGCGACAATGAGAAACACGAGGGATTTACTACGCATCGATCTGGTCTCCTGTTGTTAGCGGGTCCGTACCATAAACGAACGGTCGCCCGTAGGGATTCCGTCAGTCGAAGGTCAAATAGGTCTGGTCTTTGAGGCCGCGCTCGAAGTCCTGAAGCAGCCTCATCCCTTCGTTCGGCTTGACCCGGTCCTGTTTGATGGCGATGTCGATCTGCGCCTTCATCCGCTTCTCGAGATCGCGCCAGTCCCACTGCGTCATGGCCAGCACTTCCCCGATCGGCTGGCCGGGGATCTCTTCTTCAATGTAGAAGCCCGCCTCTTCATCCGGATCGAGGAAAACATGGACCTCGTTCACGCGGCCGAAGAGGTTGTGGATGTCCCCCATGATGTCCTGGTACGCGCCGGTGAGGAAGATCCCCAGGAAGTACGGCTCGCTGGGACGGATCTCGTGCAACGGCAGCGTCTCGCGGACGTCATTGAGGTCGATGTACTTCGAGACCTTGCCGTCGGAGTCGCAGGTGATGTCGACCAGCGTCGATTCGAGCTGCGGCTTCTCGTGCAGCCGGTGAATGGGAACGATCGGGAAGAGCTGGCCGAGGGCCCAGTGGTCGAGAAGAGACTGGAAGACGGAGAAGTTGCAGATGTGCTGGTCGGCGAGCTCGATCTTCAGATTGCGCACGTCTTCCGGAACTTCTTCCGGATCCATCGTGCCGACCATGGCCTGCATCCGTTCGGCGAGCTGCCAGAACAGCGACTCCACGCGCGCCTTCACGTCGAGCTCGAGCTGGCCGACTTCGAAAAACGTCTGGGCCTGTTCCTTGATCTGCTGCAGGTCGTGCCACGACTCGTTGATCGTGCTCGGCGAGAGTTGCTGATCGATGTCGAGAAGCTCGCGGACGAACTTGTGGTCGCGCGCCTGGATGACGCGGCTCTCCAGCGGCGTCTTCTCGATCGCGCCGAATGCCTGCACGACGAGCACGGAATGATGGGCGACCGTTGCCCGTCCCGACTCCGAGACGATGTGCGGATGCGGCACCTTCTCGTCGTCGCAGATGTCCATGATGTTGTAGACGATGTCGGACGCGTACTCGTCGACGGAGTAGTTCATCGACGAGTGGAAGGTCGAGCGCGAGCCGTCGTAGTCGATGCCCAGACCGCCGCCGACGTCGATGTACTCGAGCTTGTGGCCGCTCTTGTACAGCTTCGCGTAATACATCGCCGCTTCGCGCACGGCGCGCTTGATGGTGCGGATGTCGGGGATCTGCGAGCCGATGTGGAAGTGCAGGAGCTTGAAGGCGGAGGCCATGTTCGCCTCCTTCATGATGTCGATCGCTTCGAGGATCTCGGCGGTCGACAGTCCGAACTTCGCGTGCTCGCCGCCTGACGTCGCCCAGCTTGCCTTCGCCTTTCGACAGCAGGCGCACGCGCAGGCCGACCCACGGCTCGACCCCCATCTCCGCGGCAATCTTGGTGATCTGCTCGACCTCGGAGATCTTCTCCGCGACGATGATCACTTTCTTGCCGAGCTTGCGGCCGATCAGCGCGGTGCGGATGTAGTTCCGGTCCTTGTAGCCGTTGCAGATGATCAGCGACTCGGGATCCTGATGGACGGCGAGACCGGCGAAGATCTCCGGCTTCGAGCCCACTTCGATTCCGTGGTGGAAAGGCCGGCCCGCGTCGAGGATCTCCTCGACGACTTCGCGAAGCTGGTTGACCTTCAGCGGGAACACGCCGCGATATGAGCCGCGGTAGCTGTTGTCGGCAATCGCTTTGGCGAAAGCGCCATTCAGCGTTTCGACACGGTGCCGAAGCAGATCCTGGAAGCGGATCAGGATCGGCGTGGCCATGTTCATCGTCTGCGCTTCGCGGACGACGTCGATGATCGGAACGGCGATGCCCTTCTGCTGCAGCGGGGCCACGGTCATGTCGCCTTCGGGATTCGCGTGGAAGTAGCCGGCGCCCCACCGATCGATCATGTAGAGCTCGACGGAGTCGTCGATGCTCCACTGTTTCTCGTGCGCCACGACGGGCGCGTCGATTTGAGTCGTCACGGCCGGGAAGAATAGAACAAATTACGAGCGATCAAACTCCGATTCGTCGATCGCCTCGATGTCGTCGTCCGACAAGACGAGCTCCGCCGAGCGCGCGCTGTCGATTGCATGCTCCACTCGCCGCGCCGCCGGAATGGGAACGACCGTTTTCGCCTGCGCGCGAACCCAGGCCAGCACGATCGCGTGCACGGAGCGATCGTGCTTCTGCGCGAGCTCGATGAGCACGTCGAACTGCGGCAGTTTCTTCGCCAGCCGTCCGCCGCCGACCGGGCTGTAGGCGAGAAAGGTGATGTTGCGGTTCGCGCACTCGCGCGCGACGTCGATCGACTCCCGAAAGTACGGATTGAGCCGGTTCTGCACGGAGACGACGGGCAGAATGCGCTGCGCCTGATCGATCTGTTTGATCGACACATTGCTCAAGCCGAAGTGCTGAAACTTCCCCTCGCGCTGCAACTCCGCGAATGCCTCGACGCTCTTCTCGAACGAGACGCGCGGATCGGGCGCGTGAAACTGATAGAGCCAGATGCGATCGGTGTTGAGCGCGCGCAAGCTTTTCTCGCAAGCCTCACGGATATGGGCCGGGCTGCCGTCGTTCGTCCACGCGCCCTTCGGCCGCCGCAGCCCCGCTTTCGTCGCAACGCGAACGTCGTCCTTCCGCTCCGCAACGACAGACGCGATGAGCCGTTCGTTGTGACCGATGTCGTTGTCGTCGAAGCAGTAGACGTCCGCGGTGTCGATGAAGGTCATCCCCGCATCGATCGCCGCGTTCAGAACGCGCCGGCCCTCATCCTCGGGCGGACGACCCTGAATCGACAGCGGCATCCCGCCGAAGCCGACGACGGGAATGGTCTCGCCGGTGTCACCGAGGGTCGTTGTCTGCATGGGCAAATCTCCTCTGCATCGCGCGCCGCAGCTTGAACCGCAGCAGATACTGGCGATCGTCCGGATGCACGGGCATGGCCAGATCGAGCACGATGTAGAGAAGGATGCCTGCGCCTTTGATGAACGCCAGCGCGACGAAAGCCAGTCGGTAGATGTTCACCGAAATGCCGGTGGCTTCCGACAGGCCGAGACAAACGCCCGACAATGCGCGGCCCGGCTTCAGCCGCTTGCAGATGCGATTGCCGCTGCGGTCGCGTAGCGCCGCGAGAAGCAGGTAGAAGCCAACCACGGGCAATGTGCTGAGAAGCGCGGCGACGCCGATGACGCCGATGACGCTCCACAGCTCGATCCTCTCCTCCGCACCGATCATCCAGGCGATGCCGCCGACGATGACGAACGCGGTCAGCGCCGCCAGTCCCGCGCGACGGAACATCTCCCGCACCTGGACGCCGCGCACCGCGCTGGCGATGCGGTTGTCATCGATCGGCGGATCCGGAACGTGTTCGTCGTGAATCGCGGCATCGAACTGGTTCGCCGATTCGAGCAGCTCCCGGCAACGCGCGCAGGTCTTGAGATGCTCGCGCTGCTCGTCGGGAATCGCACCGCCTGTCTGAACGACGTCCACCACCGCCGCCATCGCCTCTTTGCAGCTCATGCGAAATCCTCCTTCGCCGCCGCAGCGAGCTTCTTCAGCCCGTGATGCAGACGGCTTTTGACCGTGCCGATCGGGACGCCGAGGCGATCGGCGACTTCCTTCTCGGACAGCTCTTCGAAATAGCGCAGCAGAATGGCCTGCGAAAGACGCTCGGGCAGCCGCGCCACGAGCTCGCGAACGCGCCGCGCGCGCTCTTCCTCCACCGCAAGCTCCTCGGGCGACCGCGCCGGGGAAGGCAGCGCGGCCAGATCCGCGTCGACATGCTCGACACGCCGCGACCACCTGTCCTTCACCAGATTCCAGGCGATGGCGAAGAGCCAGTTGCTGAAACGCTGATCGGGATCGTAGCGATGCGCGCTCCGCACGACGCGGATCCAGGTCTCCTGAAACACGTCGTCGACGTCGGCCGGCGCGTTGAGCGCGCGCTGGAGCACGGCCGCGAGCGGACGGCGGTATCGATCGATCAGCGCGCGCGCCGCGTCCGCGTCGCCGTTGGCGAGGCAGCCCGCGAGAAAAGCGTCGGTGGCGCGGCTGAGATCCATTTCAGGTCGCTATACCGCCGCCTCGGCGAAAAGGTTCACGCGAATTTCGGCGGGATCTTCGCGTGGTGATCCGTCGCCAGCTGGTACTGCACGGCCGCGCTCATCATCAGCGCCTCATTGGCCGGTGCGGCGTTGAGCTGGATCGATGTCGGGAGGCCGTTCTCGCCGAATCCGTTCGGCATGGCGATGCATGGTGCGCCGAGGAGGTTCATGCTCGGGATTACGGCCGGGCCGGCGCGGACGTCGCGATAAACCTCGCTGAAGTTCGGACCGATCGGATAGGCGACGGTCGAGCGCGTCGGCGACACGACCAGATCCACCTCTTCGAAAAGCTTCAGCAATGCCTGGCGAACCTTGGCGCGGACGCGCATGGCCCGCAGGTAATCGACGGCCAGCGTCGCCGCCGATTCGAATCCGCCGATCTGATCCTGCTTCGCACGCAACTGCTTGGCGCGACCGTCGCGCAGCAGTTCCTCGAATGCACTGGCCCCTTCCGCGTCGACGATCAGGGAGATGGTCGGACCGTAGGGCAGGTCGGGGTAATCGATCTCGATGACGGTGTGGCCCTGCGACTTCAACACGTCGACCGACTTCAGAAAGTTGTCGCGCACCGCGGGCTGGGTCTTGTCCCACGAGCCTTTCACGAGGCCGATCCTGGCCGGACGCTTGTTCGCGGGCCGCGACATCACCGCGCTGCTGACCCAGTTCGCGCGGCCGGAAGGGAACACGCGGAACGTCGTCGGATCGCGCTCGTCCTCGCCGACGATGACGCCGTAAACGGTGTTGCAGTCCGCGGCGGTGCGCGCCATCGGACCGAGCTTGTCGAGCGTCCAGCAGAGGGCCATCGCGCCGTAGCGGCTGACCGCGCCGTACGTCGGACGCAACCCGGTGACACCGGAGAATGCGGCCGGCGTGAGGATGGAGCCGGAGGTCTCGCTGCCGATCGCGAAGGGAACCAGTCCCGCCGCCACGGCGGCGGCCGGACCGCTCGACGAGCCGCCGGACCAGAACTCGGTGTTCCACGGCGTGCGTCCCGGGCCGGTGAACGAGGCGTCGGCGTTGTTGTAGCCGAAGCCGCCCGCCAGCTCGACCATCGAGAGCTTCGCCACCAGCACCGCGCCGGCGTTCGTCAGCCTCTCGACGACAGTGGCGTCGTAGTCGAAGACCTGCTTGCGATATGGCTCCGCGCCCCAGGTCGTGGGGATGCCTTTCGTCGCCAGGAGATCCTTGGCGCCGTAGGGGATGCCGAGAAGCGGACGGTTCTGGGTGTTGCCGGCGGCGATTTCCTTGTCCGCGGCCGCGGCTTCACGCAATGCGCGCATGCGCGTGATCGTGACCACCGCGCCGAGCTGTTCGCCGAATCGCTCCAGACGATCGAGGTAGAACCGGGTCAACTCGGCCGACGACACTTCTTTCGCGCGCAGGGCGCGGCCGAGATCGTCGATGGTGGAGTAGGCGTTGATCACCAGCGATCCGTCAGCGAGTGGAACGTGAAATCCGGCTCGTCGCCGTTCTTCAGCGGGAAGTTGCGGAAGCCTTCGACGAACGGCGCGTAATCCTGAAAGTCCTTGCCGATCTGGACCATCTCCTCTTCGCTGAGGAACTGGCCGTACTGCGCGCGAACGAGGCCGGTGAGCGCGACACCGAATGCGTTGGGCGGCTTCTCTTTTTCCTGAGCGCCGACGCCGGCCGCGGCAATCGCGACCGTCAGCGTTCTCGCGAATTGACGGCGGCTGGTTCCCATCAGGCCTTCACGTTCTTCGTCACGACGCGCCCGGGCGGCGTGTCATGGGTGAACATCTGCAGCGCCGCGCGCACGACGCGTTTGTGCGTGTCGCGATCGCCGGCACGGCCGACGATGCGGCCGATCTCCGAGCCTTCGAAGGTCATGGCGCGCGGCGGCCGAATCGATTCCGTCGCCGCGGGCGAGGCGCTGATGATGATCGTCGGAATGCCCCGCGCTTCGATCTCGCGGGCCATCGTGCCGACCGACCGATGACACGTCTCCGGGCAGCCCGCGGTGAGCACGACCAGCCGCGTCTTCGAGCGCTCGATCTTGTCGGCGATCTCCGGAAAAACGGTCTCGTACATCTCTTTCAGCTTCGTGGTGAAACCGTAGCTGTAATGCGCGTCGTTCACGGCCTTGATGAACCCTTCGGCCGCGAGCTCGCGGAGGGTGTCGAGCGGAAAGACGATGTTCGGATCGGCGTCCGCTTCGCTGTGATCGTAATGATGGTGGGCGATGCGCATCGCCGAGGTCTGCGTCTCCCCCGGAATCATTCGATAGCTCGTATCGCCCGGATCCTCGGGCGGAAACGGCTCCTGATCGGAAAGGTAGACCCCCGTCGCCGAAACGATGGTGACGGTGGCCGTCGCGAGATCTTTGTCGAAGGGAGTGAAGGGAACGCACTTGCGTGCGATGTTGAGCATCTATACCTCGGGGTTACGCGGTTTCGGGGTTACGAGGTCGCGGGGTGAAAGACCGAAACCCCGTAACCTCGCAACCCCGAAACGAACGGCGGGCCCTCGAGGCCCGCCGCTCACGACTAGTCAAGCTCACGTAAGACATCCAGCAACTGCGCGTTATCCGGCGCTTCGCTGATGTCGTGCACGTCGACGTAGCGGACGATGCCCTGCTTGTCGACGATCACGATCGCCCGCTCGCAGATGCCTTTGTCCTCTTTGAAAACGCCGTATTTCTTCGAGACTTCGCCCTTCGGATGGAAGTCGGCCAGCAACGGGTACCGCTCGATTCCGCCGATGGATTTCGCGAAGGCTACGTGGGAGGGAACTGAATCGACCGAAATGCCCACGACCTGGGCATCATACCGTTCGAAGTCGGCCATTTCGGCCTCGTACGACGGCATCTGAACCGTTCAGACAGGGGTCCAGTCGAGGGGATAGAAAACGATGACCGCGTTCTTCTTGCCGCGGAGATCGCTGAGCTTGAACTTCTCTCCGTTCCGATGTCCCGGAAGCTCGAAGTCGGGCGCCTGGTCTCCGACTTTGAGGGTCTGGGTCTTATCGGCAACGGAGGTTCTTCCAAATGAAACCATATGGGAAGATCTCCTTTCGCCGGTGATTGTAGTAGGCAAGGTCCGCGCCGCAACCGAAACATTTTCAGCGCTTTCCCGGTTCTGATCCGGCTCATGGAGAAGAGCGACTACATCATTCAGGGCATGGCCGCCGGCGGCGATTTCCGCGTCATCGCTGCGCAGACGACCACGGCCGTCGAGACCGCCCGGGAGATCCTCGATCTGGCGCCGGTCGCGGCCGATGCGCTGGGCCGGGTGATGACCGGCTCGCTTCTCCTGGCGCGCCTCCTCGACAAGGACGTGCGCAATCAGTACGTCACCCTCCGTTTCGAAGGAAACGGCCCCCTCGGCACGATCATCGCCGACGGAACGGTCGCCGGCGCGGTCCGCGGGTACGTTTCGAACCCCGTCCCCGAGGATCCGATTCTCGACGTCGAAGCCGCGATCGGGAACGGCATGCTGACTGTCATCCGCGGCACGCCGCCCGAGGGGAAACCGTACACGTCGCAGCTCCTGCTGGCGGGGACCGGTGTCGCCAACGACCTCACCCGCTATCTGATGCGCTCCGAGCAGATCGCATCAGCGGTCCTCCTCGGCGTGCTGAATAAGCGCGACGGCGTCGCGGCCGCGGGCGGAATCATCGTCCAGGCCTTTCCGCACGCGAGCGAGGAGTCGATCACGAAGCTCGAGCAGAAGATCAAGGAAGCGCCGCGGCTCAGCACGCTGCTCGACAAGATGCCGATCGAAGACGTGGTCGCCACGGTGCTGCAGGGCGTCGACTACAAGCAGATCGACGCCGGCCGCACCGTACCCGTGAGCTACACCTGTCATTGCAACCGCGAGCGCGCACTGGCGCCGCTGGCGCTCCTGGGGCAGGAAGAGATCCGGGAGATGATCGAGGAAGGCGGCACCGAGGTCGTGTGTCAGTTCTGCGGACGGAAGTATCAGTTCACCGCGGAAGACCTGTTCGCGCTCACGGCGACTCACGATGCATAATCCCGGGCCGTGCGATCCGTAATTACCGGCAGCGGCATCGGCGTTCCGAAAAACATCGTCAAGAACGACGCGCTCACGCGGCTCATGGACACGAGCGATGAGTGGATCCGCACCCGCAGCGGCGTCGAGCAACGCCACTACGTCGACACCGGCCAGGGCTCATCCGACCTCGGCGTGATGGCCGCGCAGAAGGCGCTAGCGGCCGCGGGTAAGACTGCGCAGGACATCGACGCGATCGTCTTCGCCACCATGACGCCCGACTTTTACTTCCCCGGCAACGGCCCGCTGATGCAGGCCAAGATGGGCTTTCCCGAGACCATCCCCACGTTCGACATCCGCCAGCAGTGCTCAGGCTTTCTGTACGGGCTGGACATGGCCGACTCGCTGATCCGCAGCGGTAAGTACGCGCGGATTCTCCTCGTTGGCGCCGACGTCCACACGCCGCTGATGCCCTGGCGGCGGGGCTGGGACCAGACGGTGAGCGGCGAGCCGCATGACGTGTCGCCGGAGGATTACGAATTCAACACGCGCTACCGCGACCGCATCGTGCTGTTCGGCGATGGCGCGGGCGCGGTGGTCGTGGAAGGGCGCGATGACGACGGCAAGGGGCTGATCGCGACGAAGCTCTTCACGAACGGCTCGAACATCGAAGCGCTGTACATGCGCAGCGGCTCGAGTCAGCGGCCGTGGGTGACGCCTGAGCAGATCGTTTCCGGCGACATCATTCCGGACATGCAGGGCCGCGAAGTTTTCAAGCAGGCGGTTTCGAAGATGCCCGAGGCGGTGCGGGCGGTTTGTGAAGGCGCGGGAATGAGCGTGGAAGACATCGACGTGCTGCTGATTCATCAGGCCAACCTGCGCATCGTCGAAGCGGTGGCCAAGCAGCTTTCATTGCCGCCCGAAAAAGTGCCGCACAACATCGAGCGCTACGGAAACACCACCGCCGGCACCCTGCCCATTCTCTTTCACGAGTGCCTGGAAAACGGGACGATCAAGCCGGGGATGCTGGTTTGCTTCACGGCGCTCGGAAGCGGACTGCATTGGGGAGCGGCGCTTTACAGGACGTAGAAGGCTCAAAGGCTCAACGGCTCAAGGGCTCAAAGTAGACTGCGCAATGACTTCACTTTGAGCCTTTGAGCCTTTGAGCCTTTGAGCCTATGAGCCTTCGAACGATCATCGCTGCTCTCGCCTTCACACTTCCCGCGATCGCGGCCGACACCCTCCCGTTTCTGACGGACAAGGAAATCTCCGCCTTCGCCGGCGAGATCTCCGGCGAGTCGGCGATGCGCACGCTGGAGGGATTCTCGCGGCATCACCGCATGCGCGGGTCGCGCGGGTTTCGCGCGGCAGCGGACCAGATCGTCGCGGACCTCGAGCGCTTCGGCTTTGAGGACGCGCACATCGAGTCATTGCCGGCTGACGGAACGATCTTCTACGGAACGCAGCGCTCGCGGCCTGCGTGGAACGCCGAATTTGCAGAACTCTGGGAGCTCGACAAGGATGGCGCGCGCGTGAATCGCATCGCCAGCTGGGAGGCCGCGCCGATCACGCTCGCGCAGGACAGCGAGAGCGCGGATGTCACGGCGGAGCTAATCGACGTCGGCGCGGGCACCGCGGAGACGCATTACGCGGGCAAAGACGTGAAGGGAAAGATCGTCCTCACCTCCTCACAACCGGGCCAGGTCGCGCCCATGGCCGTGGTCAAGCTTGGCGCGGCGGGAATCGTCAGCTATGCGCAGAACCAGCGCACGGCCTGGTTCGGCGAGAACGAAAACCTCATCCGCTGGGGTCATCTCGAAACCTTCACCGATTACAAGACCTTCGGCTTCATGGTCTCGCTGCAAGACTGCCCGCGCGCTGCAGCAGAGGCTCGCGCGCGGCGAATCCGTCCGTTTGCACGCGGTCGTTCGCGCGGGGCAGCAGAAGGGGTCGTACGACCTGGCCACGGCGACGATCCGAGGGAGCGAGCTGCCCGACGAAGAGATCGTCTTCAGTTGCCATCTCGATCATCCACGGCCGGGCGCGAACGACAACGCCAGCGGCTGCGCGACGATCCTCGAAGTCGCTCGCACGCTTTCGAAGCTGATCAAGGAAGAACGCCTGGCGCGGCCGCGGCGAACGATCCGTTTCGTCTGGCCTCCGGAGATCGAAGGCACGCTCGCGTTGTTGAACGGCCGGCCGGAGATCGCGGCGAAGATCAAGGCCGCCATTCATCTGGACATGGTCGGCGGCGGTCCGGAAACGAAGGCGATCTTTCACGTGACGCGCGGCCCGGCGTCGCAACCGTCGTTCGTCCACGACGTCGCGGCGACGGTGGGCATGTTCGTGAACGAGCAGACCGCCGAGTACGCGATGACGGGAACCGCGCGCTGGCCGCTGGTCGCGCCGACGGGAGGGAAGGAGCCGCTACGTGCCGCGCTGGTGCCGCTGACGCTCGGCAGCGACCATCAGGTCTACGGCGACAGCTCGTTCGGCATCCCCGCCATCTATCTGAACGACTGGCCGGACCGCTACATCCACACGAACTTCGATCTCCCCGCGCACATCGATCCGACGAAGCTCGGTCGCGCGGCGTTCATCGCCGGCGTGAGCGGCTATGTCCTCTCACGCATCAACAAGTCGGATGTGCCGGCGCTCAACGACATGCTCGACGCCTTCGCGCTGGAGCGCCGCGCGGCGGCGATGCGCCGCAAGGACCCGGCCGTTCTGAAATTCGCGGAGTGGTACGAGGGCGAAGCCAAGGCGTCGCTCCATCGTTTTCTGGGCGCGACCGTGCCCGTGTCCGCGCTCAAGCCGGGCACTTACATACGCAACCACAAAATCAAAGGCCCGATGTCCGCCTTCGGCTACGACTACTTCACCGCGCACTACAAAGGTCCGGCGATCAAGCTCCGCGGCGACTCTCAGTTCGAAGCGCTGAACCTGGTGAACGGGCAACGGACCGCCAAGGAGATTCGCGACGCACTGTCGGCGATCTACGCGCCGGTGCCGCTCGAGGACGTCGTGCAGTACCTCGAGGCGCTCGCGTCGATCGGCGTCATTCTTCCTTCAGATAGCGCTCCATCAGCGTCGCGTTCTCGTTCATCGCCCTGATCTGAATCACGTACGCGCGCGCGAACATCAGCACGGAGACCACGGTGAACGCGTCGTGCAGCCAGCGCGGGGTCTTGCCGCTGCCGACGCCGCCACCGGTGATGAACGTGACCATGATCGCGGTCATGGCCCACATCGCCGCGGGAAAGACTTTGCTCTTGAAGGACTTCGTCTGCTGCACGACCCCCTCGTCGTTTCGCGACTTCTCTTTCAGCTCTTTCCCCGTGCCGATGAAGAAGAACATGGTCATCGACTGCGAGAACAGCGCGACCACGACCGTGACGATGGCCACGATGATGTGATCCGCCGCGCGCGCCGGCGAGGCCTGGAACCCGAAGATGCTCGTGGCGATCAGTCCGGCGATGCTGAGAAGAGTGGTGATGAGGAGGAATTGGGCCATTGGACGCATTCTAGTGGGCAGCGGGCAGTGGACAGCGGGCAGGAGAAAAACCGGGCGGGCGTGCCTGCCCACTGCCTACTGCCCACTGCCCACTGACCCTGTTATGCTCCGCCGCCGTGCCGGACAACCCTGCCGAAAAGACCACGTACCGCGACTCCGGCGTCAACATCGACGCGCAGGATGACGCCCTGCGCGAAGTGCGGCGGATCGCGCGCGATACCTACACGCCGGGCGTGCTCTCGGACATCGGCAGTTTCGGCGGTCTCTTTCGCGGCACCTTCGAGGGAATCGAGTCGCCGATCCTCGTTTCCTCCACCGACGGCGTGGGCACGAAGCTGCGCGTGGCGCAGGCGATGAAGATTCACGACACGGTCGGCTACGACCTGGTCTCGCACTGCGTGAACGACATCCTCGTGCAGGGCGCGCGTCCGCTGTTCTTCATGGACTACTACGCGACCGGCAAACTGCGCCCGCCGGTGATGACCGATGTGATCCGAGGCATGGCCCGCGCCTGCAAGGAGAACGGCTGCGCGCTGATCGGCGGCGAGACCGCGGAGATGCCCGGCTTCTACTCCGACGAGGACTACGACGTGGCCGGCTTCATCCTCGGCGTGGTCGACGCGAAGAACCTCATCGACGGCAAAGCCGTCCGCGAGGGGGACATCCTCGTCGGCCTCCCTTCCGTCGGCCTGCACACGAACGGCTACTCCCTGGCCCGCAAAGTCCTGTTCGAAAAGCTCGGCTACGACCATCAATCGATCATCCCCGAGCTGGGCAAGGCCGGCGAGGTCCTGCTGCAGCCGCACATCTCGTATCTGAAACCGCTGCTACCGCTCGTCGAGGAGCACGCCATTCACGCGATGGCGCACATCACCGGAGGCGGCCTCACCGACAACGTTCCGCGCGTGCTGCCGGAGACGCTGGACGCGCGCATCAAGCTCGGCTCCTGGCCCGTGCTGCCGGTGTTCCGCTTCATCTTCGAGAAGGGCAACGTCGAGTCCGAGGAAATGCTCCGCGTCTTCAACATGGGCATCGGCATGGTCCTGATCCTCGGCCCGAACGAAGTCGATCGCGTGTCCAAGCACTTGGGGCAGATCGGCCAGAAGTTCTACTTCATCGGCAACGTGGTGAAGGGCTCCGGCAAAGTCGTTTACGACACGCCTCCGGCCGGCTTCGCCAGCTGGATCGAGTAGTGCGCCTGGCGCTCCTCCTCTCCGGCCGCGGATCGAACTTCCAGGCGATTCACGAAGCCATTCAGCGCGGAGAGCTCGACGCGGAGATCGTCTGCGTGATCTCCAACCGTCCCGACGCGCCGGGAATCGCGCGAGCGCGCGAGTACGGTTACGACGCGCACGTCATCGATCACAAAAAGTTCGCGACGCGCGCCGCGCATGAAGAGGAAGTGCTGCGTGTGCTCGAGAAGGCCGCGCCCGACTACATCGTGCTCGCCGGCTACATGCGCCTCTTGTCAGCCGCGTTCGTCGAACGATGGCGCGATCGCATCCTGAACATTCACCCCTCGCTCCTGCCGGCGTTCCCCGGCGTCGACGCGCAGGCTCAGGCGATCGCGCACGGCGCGAAGGTGTCGGGATGTACGGTCCACTTCGTCGACGAGAACCTCGACGCGGGGCCGATCATCCTGCAGCGAACGGTGCCGGTGCTGGAGGGAGACACACCCGAGACGCTGAGCGCGCGGATCCTCGAACAGGAGCACATCGCGTACGTCGAGGCGTTGAAGAAGCTAAAACGGCCAGAGTGACTTCAGGAACGACTGCTTCGGCACGTCCGCCGCGGCAACGGCCGGAATCGTGGCAATGGTCTCGTTGCCGCTCTTCACCACGATGTCGCCGAGCTTCTGCCCCTTCTTCACGGGCGCAGTGACAGTGCCGCCGGTGAAGTTGATCTGGACGTTGCGCTCCTGGCCACGCTTCACGAGCGCCTTGGCGTCCGCGCCTGCAACGACCTTCACCGTCTCGACCGCGCCGTCGGTCACCGTCGCCTGCCCGACTTCCGTTCCCGCTTTCGCCGGAACGACCATGCGGTAGTTGATGAAGGCTTCGTTCATCAGCCGTGCGGCATTGGCGAACGATCCGTTCGGACCGCCGCCGGTCTTAGCACCCATGACCACGGCGATCACTTCCATGTCATTGCGTTTCGCGGATGCGGTGACGCAGTAACCAGCCTTCGCGGTGTACCCGGTCTTGATGCCGGTCGCGTCATCCATGAAGTTCGCCTTGCGCGGATTGACGAGGTGATTGGGGTTGTAGATGCGCTCGAGCGTCCCGTTGCGGAAGGGCATTTCCGAGACCACACCGAGCTGCTGCATGAAGGGGTACTTCATGAGCTCCATGCCCAGGATGGCCAGGTCGTGCGGGCACATGGAGTCGACCATCTCCGGATTGTCGGGATTCGGCAGGCCGTGCGGATCGTAGAACTTCGAATGGGTGAGACCGAGCTCCTGCGCGCGCTGGTTCATCAGGTCGGCGAAGTTCTCCGAGGAGCCGGCGATCTTCTCGGCGAGCGCCTGCGCGGCGTCGTTCGCCGACTGCACTTTCGTGGCGATGATCAGATTCTTCACCGGCCACACGGAACCGGCCCGCAGGTAGATCTGCGATCCGCCCATCTTGCTGGCGCGAGCGGAGATCGTGACCGGCGTGTCGGATTTGAGCCGGCCGTCGCGGATTTCTTCCATGGTGATGAGCAGCGTCATCATCTTGGCCATCGACGCGGTGGGAAGCGACATGTGCTCGTTCGCGGCGAACAGCACCCGCCGCGTGGTCGGCTCGATCACGTACGCGGCGGTGTAGCCCTTACCGGTCGTGTCGACGGCGGCGCCCTGCGCCTGGCCGGGCCCCTCCTCCTGCTGCGCGGCAACGGGCAACGCGACGGCGAGGATGAGCAAAGCGATTTTCCAAAGCTTCATCGAGAACACTCCAATTCGTGTTTGTGTGCTGACCGCCAGGCTGCAAGCAGCGTGCTACTCGGCCGCGGCGCGGCGCTTCTTCGGCGTGCGCGTGGTTCGCGGGATGGAACTGATGACCGTCCAGTCGTGCTTGTGGACCGTCACCGGCTCCTTGGCCTTGGGCCAGAGGTCGATGGGGATGTAGTAGTAACCGTCGCCGAGGACGCGCGATTTGATGGCGAGGTCGCGCATGCTCTTGCAGAGACCCTTCTTGCCGCGAATCGCGCTTCGCTCCACCACCACCCCGGTCGACTCGCCAATTCCTTGAAAGACACTGATCTCTGCGCAGAGAGAATTCACCAACGTCATTGCAGCCCTTCCATCGTGCGAACAGAGAAATGCACTCACGGCTGGGTTAGCAAGAAGCGGTCCTGTTCGCTAAGTCGAAGCGAACGGAGGAGTTAGGTCTTGCGAAGGTGGTTGATGAAGCGACGCTCGAGCCCGAGCCTTTGGCAACAAGCGCTGCCGGCCGTGCCGGCTCAGCTCCTCAGCTCGACGTTCCAATAGGCCTCGTCGAGGAAGTTCTTCCAGATCTCGGGATAGGCCCGTCCCTGCAGCCGGTGCAGCGGATGCCACTTCGGCCGGTGCGGCTGGCGGATCAGGCGGGTCTCGCATTCCGAGAGCAGCTTGTTCCCCTTGCGCACGTTGCAGGGCAGGCAGGCGCAGACGACGTTCTCCCAAGTCGACTTGCCGCCGCGCGAGATCGGAATGACGTGATCGAGCGAGAGCTCCGAGGAGGGGAACTTCTTCCCGCAGTACTGGCAGCGGTTGTGGTCGCGCAGATAGATGTTGCCGCGCGAGAACTTAACTTCCTGACGCGGGAGCTTGTCGAAAACGAGGAGCTGCACGACATGCGGAATGAGGATGTTCCGGCTGGGAGTGACGACGTAGTGATCGGTGGGCTGAACCGGAATGTCCTTCCAGTTGTCGAAATCGTAGGTTCGATAGCCCTCGTCGACCGCGCGAACCTGTCCCTTGTACAGGAGCGTCAGCGCGCGGCGCACCGACGTGATCTGCACAGCCTGGAACACGCGGTTCAACACCAGGACATGGCCGTCGAGCATGGCAAACTCACCGTTTTGAACAGGCAGAGCGGCCTTGGTGTTTCCGTCCGCAACCGGTCTGCTTGTGGTGAGGCTCATGATACACGACCGAATAACCTCGCCCGGCCGCGCGGCAATATTGCCAAAACCCCCTGTTCTGCTACACACTTAGCCGCTGAACCGAACCAAACGGCTCTTTTTAGAGCGGGGCCGCGCCGCCGGGGGCGCGCGGTGACCGCGTATCGTGAGACGCTTCGCGCGGGGGACGCCGGCGCGTCACGGGTGTGTTTTTGGGAGGCTATATGCGCGTTTTGTCACGGATCGCTCTGGTTGCGGTACTCCTCATTTCCGCTTCATCGCTGACTGCCGACCATTTCCAGTCGGACTGTCCGCTGTCGCTCGTCGACAGCACTCCGGCGGCGACGGACTTCGAGCTCTCGCCGCACGGAGTCTTCCGGAACGGCTCGACGGTATACGTGCTGCGAGGCAACGTCCTTGCCTCGTACACGACCAACGACGTCGGCAACCTCGGCGTACCGCGTGAGGACTTCATCGCCTCGCTCGGCGCGCGCGAGACCAACGGCGGCGTCGCGTTCTCGGGGAACCACCTCTTCATCAGCAGCGAGGCCGGTCTCGAGATCTACAACCTGACCAACACCCGGCCGGGTGGAACGGCGCCGGTGCTGGTGACCCGCGTCGCCGGCCTGCACTATCGTCGTCTCGCCGTGAACGGAAACCGTCTCGTCGGTCTCTATCCGGCGATGGACGTACCCTGCGCGCCGGACGCGATCGCCTGCCCGAACCAGTTCGACATTTTCGACATCACCAACGTCGCGTCGCCGATCTACTCATCCTCGATCCGCACTTCCACGAACATCTATCGCAACCAGATCGCGTTCAACGACATCGCCTTCAACTCCGGCTACCTCATCACCGCTGCCGAAGGCGGACTGGGCGCGTGGGACGTCACGAACGCCGCGGCACCGAACCTGGTCTCGTTCAACCTCAACTTCCCCGGTACGTGGCTGGTCAGCAGCGCGGGCAATGTGGTCGGCATCGGCAACGAGCTGGTCATCGACATGTTCAACGTACGCCCGGGCATGAACCCGTTCTTCCAGCGTCGCGCTCTCGTCTCCGCGCCGATGTACCTGACCATCGATCGCGGCAACGCGATCCGCTTCCATCCGCGCGCCTTCTACGACGACGCGACCTCGCGTCTCGTGACGATGATCGAAGAGATCGATCCGATGACGCTCGAGCCCGCGCGCACGATCGCGTTCGACGTGTTCGATCTCGCCGTTCCCTTCTTCGAGGGCTCGGCGGAGCGGATCTACGAAGACGTGACCATGACCACCGACGACGAGGTGAAGTACAACCCGGTCGTCGTGGGACCGTACGTCTACGTCATCGGCGAGAGCACGGGCCTGCAGACCTGGGGCGCATGCGGTCAGGTCAGCGGCCGGATCGAGCTGGAAAGCCCGTTCTTCCTGACCTGCAACGGCGCCGAGGTCCACGGCTGGGTGACCGGCGTGCAGAAGGTCATCAACGTCGAGCTGTTCCTCAACAACACCGCTCTCGGCTCCGCGCAGCTCGGCGGTCCGCCGCGCAACGACGTTTCCTCGAAGACGCCCGTCTCAACGTGGCGCATCAACGTGAACCTCGACAACACCGCGCGCGGCGAGTACACGCTCCGGGCAATCGCGACGGACATCGTCGGGAACCGGCGCCAGTTCGCGAGCAAGCCGCTGTTCTTCCCGGGACCGGGACAGAACTGCACGACGCCGCGACGGCGCGCCGTGCGCTAACTCATTTCGTCAAGAATTCTCTGTGCGGCCGACCTAGCGTCGGCCGCACCTGTTATGGGGCGGCCCACGACAAGGTAGTCGGCACCCGCGCTGATCGCCTCGCGCGGCGTCATCGTGCGGCGCTGGTCGCCGGCATCGCTTCCGGCCGGACGAATGCCGGGAGTGAGGATGACGAAGTCGCTCCCGCACGCTTCGCGAATCGGCGCGATCTCCAGCGGCGACGCGACCACACCGCGAAGACCGGCGCCCCGCGATAACCGCGCAAGCCGCACCGCGTTCTCGACGGCATTGCCGCCGAAGCCGATCTGCAGAAGGTCTGCTTCTTCGAGGCTGGTGAGAATGGTTACGCCGAGGACGAGCACGGTGTCGTGGGCGCAGGCGCGAAGCATCGGTTCGCCGCCGGCGGCATGCACAGTCGCGATCGTTGCGCCGAGGCCGGCCGCTTCGGCGATTGCGCGTCCGGCGGTGTTGGGGATGTCATGAATCTTCAGGTCGAGAAAGACCTTCTCCCCACGCCCGACGATCTCGCGCACGATCGACGGGCCGTTCGCGATGAAGGCCTGCAAGCCGATCTTGAAAACGCCCACCACGCCGTGAAGCGTGTCGACGAGGCGGAGAAGGTCGTCGCGCGAAGAGAGATCGGCGGCGACGACGAGACGGTCGCGGGCTTGCATCACGAGTAGGCAGTATGCAGTAGGCAGTAGGCAGGAGAGAATGCCGCGTCGTCACTGCCTACTGCCCACTGCCCACTGCCTACTGATATGGACAAGTTCACCGTTGCCCGCACGCTCGATGAGATCTCCCGCTACCTCGAGCTGAGCGATCCCAAACCCTTCCGTTCCCGCGCCTTCGAAAAAGCCGCGAGAGCCATCGAAAAACTCGACGAGGACGTCATCAAACTCGTGGAATCCGGCGAGATTCTGAACGTCTCCGGCATCGGCAAGGCCACGGCGGAGATCATCAAAGAGCTCGTGACCACCGGCGAATCGCGTTATCTGGCTGAGTTGCGCGCGCAGTTTCCGCCGGGCATCTTCGAGCTCCTGCGCGTCCCCCGCCTCGGTCTCCGCAAAATCGGCCAGCTCCACGCCGACCTCGGCATCGGCTCGCTCGATCAGCTCGAAGAGGCGGCGGCCGGCGGCAAGCTCGCGAAACTGAAAGGCTTCGGGCCGAAGACCGCCGAACAGATTCTCAAAGGCATCGCGTTCGCGCGGCAGCGGGAGTCGCAGTTCCTGCTGCCGGTCGGAATCGAAGTCGGGGAGATGCTGCGCGAGCGGCTGGCCGGCATCGACGAGATCGAAGACGCGGAGATCACCGGCAGCGTGCGACGCCGCCTCGAGGTGATCCGCAACGTGAACGTCGTCATCGCCACGAAGAAGCCCGCGGCCGTCGCGGAGAAGCTCACCAGCGTCGTGGCGAAGCTCACGCCGATCGACGAAGACACGTACAAAGGCGTCGCGCGCAACGAGGTCGACGTGCTTTTTCACCTCACCCTGCCGTCCGAATTCGGCTCGACCGTTCTCCGCACGACCGGCAGCGCCGAATTCGTCGCAGCGTTCGGCAAGATCCCGAAAGCGAAGAAGGAACAGCACGCCTTCAAAGACGTCCCCTTCATCGAGCCGGAACGCCGCGAGTCAGCGGAGGACCTGAAGAAAAAGAAGCAGCCGAAGCTGGTGAAGCTGGAGAACATCCGCGGCACGTTTCACGTCCACACCACCTTCTCCGACGGCCGCAACACCGTTCTGGAGATGCTCACCGCCGCGCATGGACGCGGGTGGGAGTACGTCGGCATCTCCGACCATTCGAAGGCCGCGTACTACGCCGGCGGGCTCACCGAAGAGCAGTTGAAGGAGCAGCACGCCGAGATCCGCCGTCACGAAGGCAGCGTGAAACCGATGCGGGTCTTCCGCGGCAGCGAAGTTGACATCCTCTCCGATGGGACAATGGACTACGGCGACAAGATCCTCTCGAAGTTCGACTTCGTCATCGCCTCGGTCCACTCGAACTTCAAGACCCCGAAAGACGAGATGACCGATCGCATCCTCAAAGCCATGGACGACCCGCACGTGACCTTCCTGGGCCACCTCACCGGGCGCCTGCTGCTCTCACGCGAAGGTTACGGCGTCGACTACGACCGGATCTTCGACAAGGCAGCGGACCGCGGCGTGATGATCGAGATCAACGGCAACCCGCGCCGTCTCGACGTCGACTGGCGCCATCTGAAGAAGGCCGTCGACCGCGGCGTGATCTTCAGCATCCACCCCGACGCCCACTCGATCAGCGAATACAACGCCGTCATCACCGGCACCTGGGTCGCGCGCAAAGGCGGGCTGTCGCCGAAGCACATCTTCAACACGCGAACGGTGGAAGAGGTCGAAGAGTTTCTTGCGGCGCGTAAGAAAACGTCGGGGCCGGCGCGTGGGTGAGCAACCTGCGCCGGCCCCTTCGAAATGAGAAAAAACAGCGCTGTCGTTTGGTCAGCGCTTCGCGGATACGACAATCATGAGAGCGCGGCCGGCATTCGGCTGCCGGGTCGCGCTGAGGATCACTGTCTGCCCCAGTTTCAGGTTCAGGGTGGTCTTGAGCACTTGCGTGAGCTGGTCGCCTTCCCGGCGTGACAACTTCAGGTCGCTGAGCTGGATCGAGTCGCTGGCCGGATCGTACGCACCGAACTTGAAGTCGGCGCGGTAGTTATCGAGCTCGAGGAGTCCGGCCTGTCCTTCGCTGCCGGTCACGTCCGCCGCGCCGATGTTCTCCAACTCGTTGTAGCGGAGCAGGGCCAGTTTCGGGGCGATGTCGCGAACTTCATCGGCGATCCTCGGCTCCTCACCCGCGCGGACACGGCCCGCGGAAACAAGCCGGATCGCGAGGCGGAACGGCTGCGGCGGAACGTCGAATGCCGCAAGCGCGGCGGCGATCTTCTTCAGATTCTCCGGCGTCGTCGCTGACAACGAGGCCATTGGCAGTGATGGAGACCGAGCCCTCGATGCCGCGCAGCGACTTGATCGCCGCGGCGGCCGCTTCGGCCGGTTTGTGCTTGAACTGGAAGGTCCGCACGGAAAGGCTCTTCGCCTCGGCAGGCGCTGCATCCGCGAACGCGGGAGCCGCTGCAAGGAAGAGAGCCACAAAACAGATCATCAAACGCTTCGTCATAAGTCCGCCGGGAGGTTTTCGTCGAAGATCATCACGATCTTCACGTCGTCGCCGGCTTGCTGAGACGGCACCTCAACGATCGTTGCATCAGGCGAGTCATACGTCTCTACTGTTGCTTTAGTGATTAGGGCTTTCGTCGTAAGTACTTTCGGAGTGACATGCGCGACCTGCGTCGGAACCGCGGCCGGAGCAGATTCGTATCGGTAAGCGATCGTGGCGCCGGTAACCGTAGCGGCGATCGTCGCCGCAATGGCCAGCCGGCGGGTGATGCTCATCCGCGGCCGCGCTTCGATCGTCGTCTCGGCGCCGCGCACGCGCACCTGCTGCATGACGTCGTCGACGAAAGCGTCGATGCCGCCAGGCGGAATCATGTCCCCGCCGCCAAGAGCGCGGAACATGACGTCGGGATCGATCGTCGCCGCGAAATCGAGGCAGCGGTCGCAGGTGCGGATGTGATCGAGCAGCACCGCGTCGTCAGTCGACGCATGAAAGCGGGTCCGGAACGCGTCGCAGGAGATCATCGCTGCCTCCAGAGCTGCGCGTATTCGGGATAGCGCTTCTGCAATTGCTGCTGCATCAGCTTGCGGGCGTTGAAGAGGTGATTGCGGACGGTCGACTCGCGGCAGCCGAGGATCTTTGCGATCTCGGCGGACGGGAGATCTTCCATCTGGTTCATCACGAAGATGGTCTTCTGCTTGGGCGAGAGGACGTCGGAGATCTCGTTGAAGACGTTCTCGACTTCCTTCCGCTGTACGACCACACCCTGCTCGGCGTCCGCGGAGGTCTTGACCAGGCGGAGGTTGGAGTTCACGGCGTTGTCGCGCGACTGCTTGTTGCGCATGAAGTCGATGGCCACGTTCGTCACCATCCGGTACAGCCAGGTGTCGAACGCGTACGCGGGGTCGTACTTCTCGAGGTTCTCCCAGAGCTTGAGAAACACGAGCTGGGAGATGTCCTTGGCATCCTCGGAGTTCCCGATGATCCGGTAGCAGAGCGCGTAGACCTTGGAGGTCTTGCGGCGGACGAGCGTCTCGAACGCATCGGCGTCGCCGCTCCGGATCGTCTGCACGAGCTGGCGATCGTCGGGCTCGACGGTAGGGGTCGTCGGGATCATCAGGCGGAGTTCCGCGGACATGTTGCCCTAAGTACGGGGGCGAGTTTGGAAACGTCTAGTTCGGCTGCTGCGCTTCCCGTTACGGGGTTACGAGGTTACGGGGTTCCGGAGTGGAACCTCGAAACCTCGAAACCCCGGAACCCCGTAACTGCTACAATCCGCAGAACATGCGAGTTCTGGTCGTCGGTCAGGGTGCGCGTGAGCATGCCCTCTGCTGGAAGCTCAAGCAATCCCCTCTGGTTCGAGAGATTTACGCGGCACCCGGCAATGCCGGAATCGATTCGGTCGCCTCCTCGGTCCCGATCGGGGTCGCCGACATCATCGAGCTGGCCGATTTCGCCGAAAAGCTGAAGATGGACCTGACCATCGTCGGCCCCGAGCTCCCCCTGACCCTGGGCATCGTCGACGAGTTCCAGAAACGTGGGCTTCCCATCTTCGGCCCGACCCGTCTGGCCGCCGAGCTCGAGGGCTCGAAGGTCTTCTCCAAGGAATTCATGAAGAAGTACGGGATCCCGACCGCGAACTCGGTCACCGCCAGCTCTGCGGACGAGGCCAAGGCTGCGCTGAAGGAGATCAAGCTGCCGGCCGTCCTCAAGGTCGACGGGTTGGCGGCCGGCAAGGGCGTCATCATCGCGGAGACGAAGGAAGAGGCCGCGGAGTTCTTCAACACCGTCTTCGAGGAGAAGCGCTTCGGCAACGCCGCGACGCGGATCCTGGTCGAAGAGTTCCTGACCGGCGAGGAAGTCTCGTTCATGGTCATCACCGACGGGAAGAAGTTCCTCCCGCTCGCGCCGGCCAAGGACTACAAGAAGGCTTTCGACGGCGACACCGGCCCGAACACCGGCGGCATGGGCGCTCACTCGCCCGCCGTCGTCCTCGGCGGCGAGACCGCGGCCGAGATCATGAAGTCGGTCATCATCCCCACGATTCAGGGCATGACCGCGGAAGGCCGTCCGTACACCGGCGTGCTCTACGCCGGCCTGATGCTCACCGCGAACGGTCCCAAGGTCCTCGAATACAACTGCCGCTTCGGCGATCCCGAAACGCAGGTGCAGATGCTCCGGCTCGAGGACGATCTCGCCGACGTCTGCCTCCGCGTCGCCCGCGGCAACCTCGGCGACATGAAGGCGCTGAACTGGAAGAAGGAAGCCGCGGCCTGCGTGGTCATCGCCGTCGACGGCTACCCGGACGATCATCCCAAGGGTCAGGAAGTCGTGTTCGATCCGATCGACGACGACGCCGTGGTCGTCTTCCACGCCGGCGTGGTCAAGAAAGGTGGGAAGTTCGTGAATCAGGCCGGGCGCGTGGTCAGCGTCTGCGCTCGCGCGGCTTCTCTGTCCGAGGCTCTGGCGAAGGCGTACCAGGCGGCGCCGAAAGTGCGGTTCGAAGGCGCGCGTTACCGGCGCGACATCGGCTACCGCGCCCTCGAAAGCGTTCAATCCGCACGCGAGAGCGGGATATCCTTCCGCCCCGCATGACGCAGACGAACAAACCCTGGGTTCTCATTGTGATGGGCAGCGACTCCGACGCGGAGACGATGTCCCAGGCCGCCGCCGCGCTCGACGAGGTCGGCATCCCCTACGAATTCACCGTCGCCTCCGCGCACCGCAGTCCTGAGCGCGCGAAAGCGATCATCACCGACTCCGAGGCGAACGGCGCCGCGGTGTTCATCGCCGGCGCCGGCATGGCCGCGCATCTGCCCGGCGTGGTGGCGTCGTTCACCACCAAGCCGGTGATCGGCGTCCCGCTCGCGAGCGGCGCGCTGCAAGGGCTCGACGCGTTGTACGCGATCGTGCAGATGCCGCCGGGAATCCCTGTTGCCAGCGTCGCGATCGGCGGCGCACGCAACGCGGGGATCCTCGCCGCGCAGATCATCGCCACATCGGACTCGGAGGTTGCCGCGCGATTGAAAGCGCAGCGCGTGTCGATGGCCGAGGCGGTGGCGACGAAGTCGAAGAAAGTGGAGAAGTCGACGCGCTGAGGTGCCCGATGGCGCACCATCACCATCATCACGACCACAGTCACTCGGTCTCGCGCAAGCTGACCATCGCCACGGGCGCGAACCTGCTCGTGGTCGTCGCCGAACTGGCCGTCGGTTTCTACGCCGGCTCCCTGGCCCTCCTCGGCGACGCGCTCCACAACCTCACCGACGCTCTTGCTCTCGTCATCGCATTGGTCGCGGTGCGGCTGGAGCGGCGCGCACCGACCGCCGAAAAATCATTCGGGTACCAGCGCGCGGGCGTGCTCGCCGCGTTCATCAACGCGGGCATGCTCATGGCCTTCACGCTGCTGCTGTTCCGCGAGGCGTACGAACGTCTGCAAACGGCGCACTCCGTCGAGCCGAACCTGATGCTGATCACCGCCGCGGTGGCGCTGCTCGTCAACACCTGCACGGCGCTTTCGATCCGTCACGAGAGCCAGCACGACGTGAACATCCGCGGCGCATTCGTGCACATGGTCGGCGACGCGGTCTCGTCGGCAGGCATCATCGTGGCGGCGCTGCTGATCCGCGCCACGGGCGCGCCGCAGTGGGATGCGATCATCACGATCTTCATCGGCCTGCTGATTCTCTGGAGCAGCTACGGCGTGCTGAAGGAATCAGTGAATCTGCTCCTCGAAGGCACACCCTCGGGCATCGATCCGGAGGAAGTCACCGAGGCCTTGGGACGCATCGACGGGATTCACGGCGTTCATCACCTGCACATCTGGGCGCTCGGACCTTCGAGTCCCGCGCTGTCGGCACATCTCATGGTCGGCGACGTGCCGGTGAAGACGACCGAGGCGTTACGCGATCAGGTGACGGAGATGCTGGCGCACGAGTACCGCATCGCGCACTGCACCATTCAGTTCGAGTTCACCGAGTGTGCGCCGGACGATCCGTTCTGTGTGCCGTTCAAGCACTAACGCGGCAACACGTACGAATCGGGATACGTGAACGTCACCACCGCCCGCGTCACGCCGTTCTGGAGCGCGATGGCGAGGTTCGGCGACATCACGTAAAACGGGCGCAGGTCGATCTGGTTGGAGATCAGCAGCGTCCCCGAAGTCATGCAGAGATCGCCAACGCGATGCACGTTCTCCAGCGGTTTTTTCGGCCGCATGGTCGTGTAGAGCCGGTTCACTTCGTCGCGCAGCTCGCCATGGGGGCGCTGCTGGTAGACCTTGTTCAGCGACGCCAGCGACAACTCTTCGCGCGACACGCGGGACTTGTCGTCGTACGAGTACGCGATGGTCGCCGCCCAGTCGGTCTTCGGCGCGCCCTCGGCGAGGAAGCCTTCGTAACCGCCTTTGATCTTGACGATGCTCAGCGCGTCGTTCGCGTACTCGTAATCGGCGGTCATCGACACGAAATGATTGCAGGCCGCGGTGTTCTGATACTCGACCTGCTGTTGCGTGATCCTGCCGGACGCATCGTACGTGTAGCGATTCGTGTAGCGCTGCGCGTCGATGATCAGATCCTCGCGATCGAGCAGCCACACACCCTTACCTGCTTCGGGGTGCGCGACGTAGGTGAGGATCTCCCCGCCGGTGGTCGACGAGACTTTCTCCAGATACTCGGCGCCTTGCGTCAGGCGCACCTGATTGCCCTGGCGATCGGCCCAGTTCTGCAGCACATCGCCCATGTACGTCCACCCCTCGGCACGCCGCGCATCCTGAACCGCCTTCTGACGCGCGGCCGTGTAGCGAAGCGACTCCATCGCCGTCCCGCCCTTGTTCATGCAGGGAAGGATGTCGTTGCGATTGAAGCGCTCGTCGGAGAAGTAGGTCGCGCGCGTTGCCGAGGCGCCTTCGACGCACGGCCGCGAGTTCCAGACCGGCGATTTGACGAGGTACGGGCCATGCCAGCAGCGGTGACACCAGGTCGCGTCGTCGTCGAGCTTGTGACCGCAGAACGAGCAGACGATCTTGGTGCGCATGTCGTCGAGCTCGCGCTGCACCGCGTACACGTGCTCGTCGATGCTGCCCTTCTTTTCGACGTCGGTCTCGAGCTGCGCGTAGCGCCGGTAACGCTCGATCGCGGTGGCCAGCTCTCCCTGTTTCTCGAGCACGAGGGCCTGGTTGTAAACCGCGGCAGCATCGTTCGGCCGCAGCTCCTCGGCCTGCTTGAACAGCCGCAACGCCTCGGCCAGCTCGCCGCGCCCGTAAACGAACCGCGCGCGGTTGAAGAGGTCCGCGTACTCCTGATCGGCCTGACGTTTCTTCTGAAGCTCGCGCTGGAAATCGAGCTCGAACTGCAACTTCGCCATCAGCGCTTTCTCGGGACCGTTCGGGAAGAGCCGCTGGTACTTTTCGACGGCGACCTGCGCATCGACATACCGGCCGGCGCGCGTGAGCACGACCGCCATGTTGTAGACAACCGCGGATTGATCGGGTTTGAGCGCGTCCGCTTTCGCCAGATGCTCGTATGCCGACGAGTACTCGCCCATTTCCGCGAACTTCTTGCCGAAGAAGACCGCTTTCGCGAATTCGTCATCGGACGGAACCGGGACGGGCTCCTGCTGGGCGAGCGCCGCAATGCAGAATGCAGAATGCAGAATGCAGAATGCGACAACGGCAAAGGCGTTCCTGATTCTGCATTCTGCATTCTGCATTCTGCATTTCCTCATCGCAAAAATCCCTCGACGACCGTCGACAACCACAGCCGCTGATCCTCGGTCGGCTGCGTCTGGGCGAGCACGAGATACAACGCGCGCTTCTTCTGTTCCGGCGAGAACCGGCCGGTCGTGTCGCGCAACGCGCGTTCCGGCGCGGCGGCCACGTCGGCCTCGATCTCCATGATCACGTCGGCCGCATCCTGCGGCGCCCAATGCGGCTTGATCCCTTCGCCGAACAGCTTGCCGATGACCTCCAGCCGCTCGGCTTCGCTCTCCGCTGCACGCGTTGCCGCGGCGAGCCTGCTGCGGTTCCCGGAGCCTTCGATCAACAGGCGCAGGTTCGACAGCAACTGGATGCGCTGCATGCACGCCTCGAAGATCTTCGTCTTGAGGTTTTCGTCGCTGATCACCGCCGACGCCTTGAGGACGTTGGTGATGCGCTGGGTCTCGTAGCTGATGAATCGCTCCGCCGTCTCCTGCGCGCTCAGCGAGTCTTCGTTGTTCTGCTCGATCTCGTTCGAGTCCGCAACCGTGGACTGCGAGGGTTGCGGATCGAGATCCGGTGCCGCCGGCACCTCCACAACGGTCTCCGAGATCTGCGGTTCGGGCCCGGGCGAGGTAATCGGCGCGTTCGGGTCGGCGTCCAGCACGTTGGGCGTCTCCGCAACCACGGGTGCCGGCGGAGGCGCGGTTCCGATCTCCATCAGTGGAAGATCGAGCGCCGCGACCGTGGGCTTGCTCGTGTCGATGGTCTTCGTCGCCCGCAGCTCGTCGGTCGAGGTCGCCGCGGCGACAGGCGCGGACTGCGGCATCGGCACGAGCTTCGGCCCCGACAGAAGCGGCGTCGACCGGCGGATCGGCGTAGAGACCGCGGATGAGTGGCGAATCGGTGGGAAGCTTGTTGTCGATGAGCCGCTCGCGGACGCGCAGCCGCGTCTCTTCGGCGTCGCGCAACTGCAGCGTCCGCTGCGCTTCCGGCAGATAGCTCTGGCTGGACCGGTCGTTGGTCATGTCGCAGTGACACGGTCCGAACCGGTCGTTCTGATACTGCTCCTGCTGTTTCGTCACGCGGAAGAACTCGGCGACGGCGAGGTTCGCGGCGACCTGAACCTCACGCGCGCGCTCACATGCGTTCTGCGTCGCGTACGGCGTTCCCGCGGTGACGTCGACGAACTGCTTCGTGTCCGGGCGGTACATCTGGACGTGAAAGTGGAAGGCGTCGCAGGCCTTGCCGGACGGCGCTCCGGCGCAAACCAGCCCCTGCTGCGCGGAGGCAGTGCCGGCCGCCAGGAGGAGCGCGGCGAGGAGCATGAGGGGGTATCGGGATCGCATGAGGCGCTGAACGGTCGCGTGATTATAACGAGCCGAGGTAAACGAACGGTTCAACGCGGGCGTCTGTCGGTCGTATTGATCGCGAAAGGAAAACACGACATGAAGAAACGCAACGCACTCATCGCAACGATCCTCGCCGTCGGCGTCCTGACGGTTGCCCCTCTCCTCGACGCGGCCCCGGGACGCCATCGCGGCCCTGGCGGGCACGGCGGTCCGGGCATCTTCGGCCATCTGAAGCATCTGCAGGAAGAGCTCGACCTCAGCCAGGCCCAGGTCGATCAGATTCGCGGAATCTTCGCCGAGCTGAAGACGCAGAACGAGGGAAACCGCGAGCAGGTTCGCGGCGGATTCCACGCCGTTGCCGAAACGCTGCTCAAGAACCCGAACGACCTCTCCGCCGCGCAGGCGATGCTCGACCAGCAGACCGCCGCTGAGCGCGCCATGAAGGCGAACATGCTCGCCGCGACGGCCAAGGCCTTCAACGTTCTCACCGCCGATCAGCGCGCCGAGCTGGCGCAGATCATCGAAGACCGCGGCGAGCGCCGCCGCGAACGCCGCGGCAAGCGCCCGTAACATGCGTCGATGTCCCTCGACCCTGCCGAAGAGCAGGAGCTGATCGCGGCATCGCAGAAGGGTGACACGGGGGCGTACGACGCCCTCGTGTCACACTATTTGAGGCGGGTGATCTCGATCGCGTGGGGCATCGTGAGAAACGCGCAGGATGCCGAGGATCTTGCTCAGGAGGCTTTCGTGAGTGCGTACCAGAACATCGGCCGGTTTCGCGCGGGAGAGCCGTTCGGGCCGTGGATCTTTCGTATCGTCACGAATCGCGCTCTCGACCTGATGAAGCATCGCAACAAGTTCAAGAAAGTGGAACTGGCCGGCACCGAGCCTGTCGCCCGACGCGACGAAGCACACCTCGGCGCCGAATCGAATGAGATCACCCGGCGCATCGACATGGCGCTCGACGAGCTTCCCGAGATGCAGCAGCTCGTGGCGCGGTTGCACCTGATCGAGGAAATGGAGCATGACCAGATCGCGGCAGTCACCGGTCTGAGCGGCGGAACGGTTCGCTCGCATCTGTCACTGGCGCGAGCGAAGTTGAAGCAGAAACTGGCGGACCTCTATGAGTGAGAACGACCCATTCTTCGAGCGCCTTCGGGCGGACGCGCGGCCGTTGCGCTACGAGCCGGATGAATTCGCGCTGGCGCGGATCCGGGCGAACATCCGCGCGCGGCTCGAGCGTCCCACGGTCGCGCAGCTCCTCGCGGCGTGGTTCCGGCCCGTTCTCGCCACGGTCGCGCTTCTCGCGTCGATCGCGGTGTTCACGCTGACGAACCAGGAGCCGGCCGAGGAGAGCACGTTCGCCGAGGAGCGGCTGGAGATCGTGATGGCCGGAGACACGTATCGTGTCGACTGACCGCAGCAAGACCAGGACGATCGTCATCGCCGCGCTGGCACTCGTCGTGACGTTCATCGCCGGATTCGTCGTCGGCGCGGTCGTCGATCGGTTCCTGACCATGCATCGCCCAGGGGTCCGTCGTCCGCCGGCGATGGTTGCCCACGCGATGCTCGAGCGGCTGGACCATCGTCTCGATCTCACCGATCAGCAGCGCGTGCAGATCGAGGCGATCCTCGAGAAGCGGCATGACCGCATCCATTCGCTGCAGGAGTCCATTCATCCGAAGGTGCAGGCGGAGATTCAGCAGACCAACGCCGAGATCGAGCGCGTGCTCACGCCCGAGCAGCGGGAGAAGTTTCAGAAGCTGAAAATGCGGATGCATCCCAGAGGTAGAGGGCGAAAGGGATCCACCAGATGAAGTCGTTGGTCACGCAGAGG
The DNA here is from genome assembly GCA_963822445.1 of uncultured Acidobacteriota bacterium. Classification (GTDB taxonomy): domain Bacteria; phylum Acidobacteriota; class Thermoanaerobaculia; order Gp7-AA8; family Gp7-AA8; genus QHVT01. The sequence goes on from CAWGHO010000002.1 coordinate 993,230, forward strand.
ACGACGCTCTTCATCGGCCATGTGCCGTTCCAGAGCAACTGAGCGAGTCCGATCGGGCCGAGGACCTTCCCGAGGAGGCCTACCGCGGCGATGGCGAATCCGCGCTCCGGGTGACGCGCGACCTGCCAGTAGAGAAATCCGTAGACGCCGACCACCATCCCCAGGCAGGCGAAGATCTCCGGGTAGTTCATCGGCGGCATGCCGGCGAAGCGGAAGAGCCACTGCGGATCGGCCGCCGAATACGCGCCCCAGGCGAGGTTGTACGCGCCGGCGATCGCGAACACGACTTGATGGAAGCGGCGGCGCTTCATGCGAGAAACTCCAACAGCTCCTCGTGATCAAAGACGCTCGGCGAGAGACAGCCTTTCAATCCATCGAGCCGATGCAGGGCGAACACGAGCGGGAGGATAGCGAAACGCTGGTCCTTTCCGCGTGCAACGGCGACGCGATCACCGGCGCGTACTTCCACTCCGCCGCCGCTGCTGCCGAATTTGAAAGGCCTCGCCCACCTGCTGATCAACTTCGCGACACGGATTCGCGCGTTCGGCGGAAGCAGGCCAAGGACGCGAAGCATCGGCCCGGCGAGGGGCATTTCGAATTTCACGCGCGTTTCGGCGTCGATGCCCAGCTCGCGACGCAGCAGCTCGCGATTCGGGCTGACGAGATTCGCGGCGCTGCTCATCGCGGCGGCGCCTTTTTCGTTCGCGTTTCCGATCTCAAGGGTGATGGTCGCGTTCTTCGGCGCACCCAGTTTGCGCACGAGCGCCCCAGCGACTGCAGGAAAACTGGAGAGGCCGGGGATCACCGCGACTTCTTTTTCAATTGCGAGCGCGTTCAGCGCTTTGTCATCGAGGAGATCGAAGAACCAGCCCGCGTCGTCGGCGATGTCGAGCCAGTGCGCGCCTGCTTCGACAGCGTCACGCACCATTGCGCGATCGAGATCCTGAAACGGTCCGGCCGCGCAGGCCACGGCGTAGGCTCCACGGAAATCGAGGTGCTCGCGCGTTCCGGCGATGACTTCGAAGTCGTTTTCGAGCTCGCGCACCAGCAGCGAGCCGAAGACGCCGCGAGCGCCGATTACGACGACTCGCCGCTTCGAAGCCATCGTGCGACGACCGTCATCCAGGCGATGAGGGAGATGAAAAGCAGCGCGGAGGTGATGGTCTGCAGCCGCGGATCGTGGCGCAGCGACGCGAGAGCCAGGGCGATGCCGCTTCCGGCGACCGGTCCCGCCAGCACCAACGCCAGTCTCGGCAAGACGCGCCAACCGGCGATCCCCAGCATCACAAACGCCGCGGTGTACAGGCCGTTCGCCGCGTAACCGATCAGCACTTCCAGCTCGCGATCGAGGCGCGCGAATTCATCGCCGCGAAGCTGGGGAAGGATGCCGATGTATTTCGCCTCGCAGGTGATGTCGAGCGCGAGACCAGCCGCCGCCACAGCCACCGCGGTGATGGAAAGGACGTCACGAAAACGGAGCGCGAGCGCGACGTACAAAGCGATCAGCGAGATCGCCGCCGCGTGCCACAACACCCACCCGCCCATCCACGCCAGCGGATGGGCGTTCATGTACGCGAGCCGCTGTTCTTCGGGAAAGCCGGGCAGACCCTCGCGCAGAAACAGGAGCATGGCCGCCGCCGCGACGAAGTGCGCCGCCGCGGCGAACCATGCCACCCGTGCGTGCATGTGCGAGCCCTACGCGGTCGGCGGTGCTGATGCCGCAGCCTGCTGCGCCGCCAGCATCGCCGGCGTCGTCGCGGGCTGATTCACGAGGTCGGTGTATTCGAACAGCGCCGTCGTCAGATACCGCTCGCCGGTGTCGGGAAGCACGGCCACGACGCGCTTGCCGGGTCCGAGCTCTTTCGCAATCTCGAACGCCGACCAGGCCACCGCTCCCGCGGAGATGCCGACGAAGATGCCCTCTTCACGAGCGAGCCGCCGCGCAACCGCGACGGCATCTTCGAACGCGACGTCGATGATGCGATCGACGACGTCGGCGCGATAGATCGACGGAATCATCCCCGCGCCGATGCCTTGAATCTTGTGAGGGCTGTGCGTCCCGCCCTTGAGCACCTGCGACTCGACCGGCTCCACGGCCACGACCAGCGCGCCTGGAATCTCTTTCTTCAGAATCTCGCCAACGCCCGTGACCGTCCCGCCGGTACCCACGCCAGCGACGAACGCATCGAGCTTCCCGCCGCAATCGCGAATGATTTCCCGCGCGGTGGTCTCGCGATGGACTTTCAGATTCGCGGGATTGTCGAACTGCAGCGACAACCACGCGCCGGGCGTCCGCTGCGCGTACTCACCGGCCTGCCGCTGCGCTTCTTTCACTCCCATCGGCGCCGGCGTCAAAAATAACTCCGCGCCAAGGGCCTGGAGGAGCTTGCGCCGCTCGACGGACATGGAGTCGGGCATGAACAGCGTGCACTTGTAGCCTTTCGCCGCGGCGACGAACGCCAGCCCGATTCCGGTGTTGCCGCTCGTGGCCTCGACGATGGTCGAGCCGGGCTTCAACTCGCCGGCCTTCTCCGCCTCTTCAACCATGGAAATGGCGATGCGGTCTTTGACGGACGAGAGGGGGTTGAACGCTTCGAGCTTGACCACCACCTCCGCCGCGCCTTCCGGCGCAACGCGGTTCAGACGGACCATGGGTGTGTTGCCGATGAGCTGGGTGATGCTGTCGTAGATCTTCCCGTGTTGCATTGAGTCCTCCGCTTGGCGACGCTCAGTCTATCCTTCGCGCGGGGTGGCGGCTGGCGGGCGCGGAGGATCTACGGTTACACCGCGACGGCGGAGCCAGAGACGCTACACGTTAGGTCACATGGACCCGGTAACCGTAGATCCTCCGGCGCTGCTGGGCGAAGGATACACGGGAGGCCTCCGGCGGCCGGGGCCACGGGCCCCGGACCCCGCTGGTTGGCCTAGCCTCCGCGACACTACTCCTCAGCAGCGACACTGTGTCGCGGAGGCTAGGCCAACCAAACGGGTCCGGGCCCGTGGCCCGGCCGCCGGAGGCCTCTGGTCGTTCCCTTTTGCGAGCCTAGTGAGCCACAGCAGCGCCGGACGCCTGGCCCAGGTACCGGTACCCGATCTTGGCCACGGCCACGATCACCGCGGCATCCGTCCCCACCGCCTTCTGAAGCTTGCGGCGCAGGCGGGTCACGTGCGTGTCCACCGTCCGGCTGTTCAGATTCAGATCGACGCGGTAGTTCCAGACTCGCGAGAGCAGCTCGTCGCGCGGCACGACCCGTTCCTTGTTCTTGAACAGGTACATGAGCAGATCGAACTCTTTCGGGGAGAGCTTCAGCTTCTGGTTGTTCGCCGAAGCCTCGCGCGTCGCCGGATCGAGGCGGATCAGCTCGTCCTCACAGACCGTCTTCGCGGTCGACGTCACGGCCTCGCTGCGGCGCATCACCGCGTCGATGCGGGCGAACAGCTCCTGCACGCCGAACGGCTTCGTCACGTAGTCGTCCGCGCCGCCGCGGAGGCCGCGCACCTTGTCCGTCTCCTGGCCGCGGGCGGTCAGCAGGATCACCGGCACTTTCGACATCTTGCGGATGTGGTCGAGGACTTCGAAGCCGCTCTTCTTCGGCAGCATCAGGTCCAGCAGCACGAGATCGGGCGATTCGGCGTGGAACAGCCGGATGGCCTCCTCACCGTCGCCGGCGGTCACGGTTTCGTAGTTCTCGTGGCGGAGGTTGATCTCCAGCCCCTGCCTGAGGCCTGCCTCATCCTCCACGATCAGGATCTTCGTCATGTCATCGTCTCCGTTCGCATGTTACGGACGCTTGTTCGCAATAGTTTCTCAAAACGCAGCCTCGCGAGCCCGCGGCATAGCCACAACCTCCTCGGGCGCACTGAGCGCAACCGGGAACATCAGGCGGAACGTCGAGCCCTTCCCCGCCTCCGACTCCACCGCGACCTGGCCGCCGTGGGCCTCGACGATCTGGCGCACCAGTGTGAGGCCGAGGCCGGCTCCGCGGCGGCTGATCGTGTCGGAGAACTTCGCGCGGAAGTACGGCTCGAAGATGTGTGACGCGTCCGAGCCCTCGATGCCGATGCCGCGATCGCGGACCTCGATGATCACGTGCTCCGGCGTCTGGCGCAGGATCACGTCGATCGTCTTCGCGTCGTCCTTGTCCGGAGCCGAGTACTTGATGGCGTTGTCGATCAGGTTCAGCAGCGCACGCGAGACCGAATCGCGATCCCACATCTGCGCGCCGACCGTGTCGTCGATCTCCACGTTCACGGTGAAGCCTTTGCTCTGGATCCAGGAGTCGTACGTCGTGACGAGCGTGCGAATCAGGTCACGCGGCTGCACGGTGGTGAAGGCCAGCGCCTTCTCCTGTTTGTTCTGGATGCGTGCGACATCGAGCACGTTCTCGACGAGATGCGAGAGCAGGAGCACCTCGCGGAGGATCTGATCCTCGATCTGCACGCGCTCGTGGTCCTTCAGCTTGCGCTTCAGCGTTTCCGCGCCGAGGCGGATCATCGAGAGCGGCGTGCGGAGCTCGTGGGAAACGTTCGCGATCAGTGCGCCGCGCAGTTTCGCGGTCTCGGATTCCTTCTGCAGCCCGCGGAGCGCGAGGAGGGCGCCAACGCCGGTGAGGCAAAGGGCGAGGAAGCTGAGCCAGAGGCTGAGCAGGCGGTAGTTGCTCCAGCCCGTGCCGCCGACGTAGGCCGTGCGGACTTCCGCGCGGATTCCGAACTCCTCGAGCGGCTTCTCCAGTGGTGCGACGTAGACCAGGCCTTCCGGCACTTTGTGCAGTCCGTGTTGACGCGGTTTCTGCACGAGCGTCACGTCGCCGCGCTGCTTCGGGCCGGTGCGCATGAGGGGCTGCTGCCGCACGGTGGTGTGCACGGCGGCGAGAAGCCGGTTCGCGTCGTAGCGGTACTTGACCGATCCCGCCGCGGTGAAGAACTCGCCGGTCAGACTCACTTTCGGCGACGGGCGGTTCGCGAGCGACTCCGTGACGACGACCGAGCTGGCCGGATCATCGTCCGGCACATACACCGCGGCGACGATCCAGTCGTGAAGAAGGATCCATTCGCGCAGGAGGGAGAAGCTCGGCGCGCCGACGCGGCGCTCCATCTGCTGATATTCATCGGATGCGCGGGCCATCTCGGCGCGCGCTGCAGCGTCGACGCGGCGGGCGGTGATGTCGGCGGCATACGTCGCGTACTGCTCGGCGAGCGTCGTTGCCGTCTCCTCCATCTTCACGGAGAGGTAGTAGGAGCGCCAAGCCAGTGCGCCGAGGCCGAGGGAAATGATGAGGAAGGGAAGGAGAATCGAGACGCGGTCGGGTCGGCCTCCACCGCGGGAGGCTCGTCTCAACTTCGCAAGAAGCTCGCGCACCATCGGATTTCAGCCATCGATCAGTTCGAGCCTGCCGGATGCACGTGCGTCGCGAGATGGCCGGCGATGATCTTGTCCATCTGCTGCTTCGAGTACGGCTCGAGCCGGATGTCGAGCTTGCGGTAGCCGCCCTGGCGCCAGATGATCAGGCCGACCCGGCCCGTGTTGCGCGCATCGGCCACGAGCTGCTTGAAGTCGCGCGTGCTCGCGTGCGTCAGCGACTTGCCGTTGATGGCGATCAGACGGTCGCCGACGCGAAGGCCGGCCCGCTCGGCAGGGCTCTTCTCGGTGATCGACTTGACCACCAGGCCGGGCTTCTTTTCTTCGATCTGGGCACCGTGGTAGCGCCTGCCGCCGAGCATGTTGCGGATCTGCTGATCGCATTCACGAACGGCAACGTTGCACTTCAGATCGTCGGCGTACACCGACGTGACGGCGGCGATGAGCCCCGCGATGGCGAGTCTGGAGAGGCGATGAACCATTGGCTGAAATCGTGTTCCTTGACCGCTCGACACTCTACGGCGGTTCCTCCGGAACGCCATTTACAAATCAGAAAAAGTCAGCTGAATTCCAATGAGTTACGAGGAAATTGACACGATCGCGCTCAGTGCGCAACAGCCCGCCTCCTGCCGGTCGGCGGGGGTGGTGGCGGTGGCGGCGGGGTGGTGTCGGGTCCGTAGACACGCAGACGGTAGCGGTCGGCAATGACCACCTTCTCCCCGGCGACCGACATCTGCATCGGCGAGGTGACGGCCATGCCGGTCTCGACGAAGGCCGCCCCGTCCGGCACAGCGAGGGTGTGCAGGAGGCCTTCGCGAGCCGCGAACACGGTCGTGTCGTTCGTGGCCAGCATCTCCAGCCCGCTGAGCGGCACGAACCCGACGTGGCGCGGCACGAAGCGGTCTTCGGCGACGCTGTAGATCGCCACGCCCTGCTTCGACCGCAGCACCACGTGGTGCGCGAGCGGCGCGTTGGGCGGCAGCGTCTCGAGCTGAAAGTACTGGCCCTGGTGCACCGTGCGATCGACGACCTTCGTGCGATCGGTGATGTCGATGGTGAGGAAGGTGGCCTGCTGGATCGTGTAGATCACGTCATCGCCGGCGGCGACGTCGAGATAGTGGAAGATGCGGCCGGCGATCTGAACGGGATTCTGCGGATCGCTGTAGTCGACGACATGCAGCCCGCTGTGCTGATTGGCCTCGACGAATGTGTCTCTGGCCAGGGCCGCGAAGCTCGGGGCGTGCCCCTGCGTGTGCCACTTGCCGATGATCTTCGGCGCGCGAGGGCTGGAGACGTCGATGAGCACGACCCAGGTGCGGCCGTAGTTGATGGCCAGTCCGTTCTTGACGCGGATGTAGTCCTGAATGTCCGGCACGACGATCGAGGCCATCTCCCGCGGCTCGGTGGTGGTGGAGATGTCGAGCACGCGCAGGTACGGCGCGTCGATGACGTAGGCAATCGAGCCGTCGGTCCAGACGCCGCTGATCGGACCGGCCAGATCGCGATATTCGCCGAGGTGCATGGCCGCCGCGGGATTGGTGGTGTCGAAGACGCGCAGCGGCGCGCCAGTCTCGAAGGTGAAGCCTTCGTCATCGACCGTCGCCCCGGCGAGGAAGACCAGCGATCCGCTCGCCGCGAGAACGTTGATCCACTCCGTCACCGAGCCGATCAGCCGCGGCTCGGAAGGCTTCGAGCCGTCGAAGATGTGCAGGGTGTCGGGCGCTTCGATCGCGTAGACCCGTGAGCCGGAGGCCGCGACGCGCGACAGGCGCAGCTCGCCGCTGCCCGTCAACCCCACCGTGCTCCGCGTAGCCACATCAATCGCAAACAATCCTCGGATATCCGCAGCAGCCCAGAGCGTCGAGCCGGAAAGCGCGAGGTCGACCGCGCTGACCGGGATCGTGTTCAACGTCTCGCCGCTGTTCACGTCGATCGCATGAATGCCCATCTGCTCGATCGCCGCGAACGCCACACTGCCGCTCAACTCCAACGCGCGAACGTTGCCGCTGAATGAAATCTGCTGACTGATGACCAGGCCGTCCGCCGTCCGTTCGAGGACCAGCAACGTGCGATCGGTGACGGCGGCGACGCGGCTGCTGGAGGCGGCGATGTGCGTCACGCGTCCGGACACGTCGGTCGTCGCGAGACGGGACAGCGTGCCGTCGGCGTTGATGGCGAAGCGATCGATGCCTTTCGACGTCGCCACGACGAGATCGCGATCGCCGGCCAGCGCCAGATCGACGGCCTCGCCGTCGCCATTCTCAACGTCGATTCTCTGGATCGCCGCGGGATTCGTTACGTCGTAAACCGAAACGCCGCGGCCATCGGCGGCGTAGAGCAGGTTGCCGCGCAGCACGAACTGTTTGCTGATGCCGCGCTCACCCCAGATGCCCTGGGGCTGGGCGGCGGCGAGGCTCGAGAGAAGAGAGAAAAGAAAGAGGACGAGGAGTTTTCGCAAGCGGCCGTGGTCGCTGCAAACTTCAAACCTTAAAGCTGAGGACTCCGAAGGCCGCGGCGACATGAAAATCGGCCGGGTCCTTCCTCGTCGGCTGCCATGCGCTGTACTCATCACCCTCCTCGGGATGACGATCGATGCGGAACAGATTCGCGCGCCACGTCTCTCCATCGACGGGCGTCGTCCGCCCCAGACCGGCGAACGGAATGCGGATCACGGTTTCGACGGACATTTCATTGCCGTCCTGGCAGATCCGCACCGCGGTCCACATGCCCTCGCATGTCCAGCTCCGATCGGCGCGCAGGCCCTCCCGCACGCCCCGCGGCGACTCGATGAGCGCGTCGAACATCGTCCCGCGCGGGTTCACCTCGAGCTCGAAGTAGCGGATGGGGTCGTCCATGCCGAGGAAGACTTCGAAGACGTCTTCTTCATAGAGGGAGGCGTCGTGCTCGAAGAGCGTGGCCTCGATGCGATCGTCAGTCGCGGAGAAGAGAACGGTGAGGTACTCGCTGTCGAACCAGACCGCGGCGTTCGTGGCCAACCGCGGTTCCACCCCGTCCGTCGCGCGCCACAGCCGGACCGGCGTGCAGCCGGCGGGCGCGGTCCACGGCTGCTCGATGTCGAACGGTGCGCGCGGAACGGCGAGGGTGTCGGTCATTTAGTAGGCGGTAGGCAGTAGGCGGTAGGCGGGGGACCACCGCCCGCCCACCAATGATAGCCGCGCTCCGTCTCGCGCCGTTCCCCCGCCTACTGCCTACCGCCTACTGCCCCACGGCATACGCCGTGCAACCGGCCTCCGCGGGCAACCGATGGTGGATCACGAACTGAACGAGTTGAAACGGGAGTTCCTCGCCGAGGCTCAGGACAAGGTGTCGGAGATGCAGACGGCGCTGGAGCAGGCTCCGAAGCCGGAAGCGCTGGACCGCCTGACCTATCTCGCTCACCAGCTCAAGGGCTCCGGCGGCAGCTACGGCTATCAGCGCATCTCCACCGATGCCGCGGAGCTGGAGCGAGCCGTGGAGACAGTCGTCGATGATGCCGGGCAGTATTCGGGGCTCGAGGCCAAGATCCAGCAGCACGTGGTGAATCTGCGGGCCGAGATCGACCGCTGCGCCCGCGAGCTGGCGACGGTCTAGCGAACGGCGGCTTCTTCTTTCGGCCGCGCTTCTTCCTTCGGACGCTCTTCCTTCGGCGTTCGCGTCACGCGCGACGGATCGCGGCGCTTCTCGGCCTGAATCTGATTCCTGCCGTTCCGCTTCGCGCGGTACAGGGCCTTGTCGGCGGCGATGATCAGCTCCTTCGCCGAATGAATGCGCGACTGAGGCACGCTGGCCACGCCGATGCTCACCGTCACGTTGACCGGGCCGGCCTGGGTATCGAGCGGCGTCGATTCGATGAGCGTGCGGATCTTCTCGGCGAAGGTGATGCCGTCGACCAGCTCCGTCTCCGGCATCATCACCGCGAACTCTTCTCCGCCGTAGCGCGCGACGAGATCCGTGCTGCGCACCGATTCGCGATAAAGCGCTGCCGTGCGCTTCAGCACTTCATCGCCGACCGCGTGGCCGTACGTATCGTTGATCTTCTTGAAGAAGTCGATGTCGATCATCGCCAGAGACAGCGGCCGCTGATAGCGCTGCGATTCCTCGAACGCGCGGGCCAGCTCGTCCTGAAAATAGCGATGGTTGTGGAGCTTGGTCAGGCCATCGGTGATGGAGAGCAGCTCCAGCCGCTTGTTCGTCTCGGTCAGCTCTTTCTGCAGATCGACGATGCGCTTGCCGGCGCGGATGCGGGCCATGAGCTCGGGATACTGGAAGGGCTTGGTGATGTAGTCGTCCGCGCCCAGCTCGAGCCCTTCCACCTTGTCTTCCTGCTCGTCCTCGCCGGTGAGCATGATGATGTAGCGCGCCCGGAACTCGGTCTTCGCCTTGATGTCGTGCGCCAGGACCACGCCGTCGGTGTCGGGCAGGCGGCGGTCGAGAATGGCCAGGTCCCAGGGCTCGGTGAAGAGGCGGTCGCGCGCTTCCGCCCCGGTCGTGCACTCGAACGTCTCGTATCCGGCGCGTTTCAGATAGAGCCGCACCAGCCGCCGGATCGCCGCATCGTCGTCAACGACTGCCACCGTAAAGTCCGCCATTCCACGGCCATGGCCGCAACGAACGTGCCGACTCCTCAGGCTTTGATGCGCATCGAGATGTCGAGCGCGACCACGGAATGGGTCAACGCACCGACGGAAATCCTGTCGACACCGGTCTCCGCCACGGCGCGAATGGTCTCCAGAGTGATTCCGCCGGACGCCTCGAGCGGAACGCGACCGGCGGTGCGATTCACCGCTTCGCGAAGCTGGCCGAGGTTCATGTTGTCGAGGAGGATGAAATCGGGGGTCAGGGCGAGGGCTTCGTCGAGCTCGGGCACGTCGCGGACCTCGATCATGATTTTCTGAGACATGCCCTTCGCGCGGATGCGCTCCACCGCCGCGGTGATCGAGCCGGCGCGGTCGATGTGGTTGTTCTTGACCAGAAACATGTCGTGGAGGCCGATGCGATGGTTCTCGCCGCCGCCCGCATTGACCGCGTATTTGTCGAGCACACGCAGACCCGGAGCGGTCTTGCGGGTGTCGTGAATCTTCGCCTTCGTCCCCGCGACGGCATCGACGTAGCGTCTGGTCGCGGTCGCGATCCCGGAAGCGCGTTGCATCAGGTTGAGCGCCGTCCGCTCCCCCGACAGGAGCGCAATCACGGAAGCCCCAACCTCGGCCACGATGTCGCCTGGTTTGACCAGGTCGCCGTCGCGCATGGTCAACGTGACGGTCGCGCTCGGGTCGAGGGTTCTGAAGACGGTCTCGACGACAGCGAGCCCGGCGATGACTCCTTCCGCTTTGACCAGGAAGCGGGCCGAGCCGCGGTCGGAGGGCGCGAAGATCGCCTCGCTGGTGATGTCGGGGAGATCTTCCTCGAAAGCGCGGCGGACGATGTCATCGAACATAACGTGCGAAATACTGGCACCTTACGTGCCGTTTTGATGGCCAGTTCGTTGACAACTTGGGGGCGCACCGGCTTCGACGGGGACACGTCGGGGTCATGGTTGCATGCCGAGCTCGGCCAGCTCGTAAAACCGGTCGAAAAACTTAAACGCGAATAACGATTTCGCCCTCGCGGCCTAAAAACCCGTGAGCGCTCGCCCGCCGCCTGCTCACGGCGTCGGGGTCGAGCGTCATGATGTGAGCTGGTGATGTGCGCAACGCCTACGCGTACGTCGCGAGATTAAGAGGCTGGTCTTCAGGTGGTTCCCGCTCTCCGGACAACCTGAGGACGAGATCAAGCGGAGAGACAAGCATGTAGTAGCCAGGCTGCCACTGTTTTCGGACGCGGGTTCGACTCCCGCCGCCTCCACCAAGTCAGATTCACGCCAACAAGGGCCGCGAGACTCGCCAAACGAGACTTGCGGCCCTTTTTGCATCAGGCCGCATCGACCACCCTCGAAGGAGACCCCGGAATGCGATTTCGCGTCATCGCTGCTGCCGCATGCATCGTCGCGGTAGCGGTCGCTGCATCCGCCACGGAGGCGGAGCTCCGCGCGGTCGCGGAGGCGAACGGTCTCGTGCGCGTGATCATCAAGATCCGGCTCGACGAGCCCTTCGTGCCCGAGGGGCATCTTCGCCAGGAAGAGCGGGACCGGCAGCGCGACAACATTCGAGGCGTTCAGGACCTCGTCAAGGGCCGATCCCTTCTTGCCCGTCCCAACGAGGTGAAGCGATTTGCGACCATTCCTTTCCTGACGGCGTCGGCGGACGTCGAGGATCTTCTGAGACTCGCCTCCGATCCGGACGTGGAGTACGTGGCCGAGGATGGTTACGGGACGACCGGGCTGACGCACACGCCGGGGATCGTTCAGGCAACCGGGAGCTGGGCTGCCGGCTTTTCGGGTACCGGCCAGATCATCGCCGTGCTCGATACCGGAATCCAGGCCAGCCACCCGTTCCTGACGAACAAGGTTGTTTACGAAGCCTGCTTCTCGGAGACCAACGAGCCGCTGTCGATCAGCAGTCTTTGTCCGAACGGCGGGCCCGTGGCCCGCGGAACCGGGACGGGCGCTGCCTGCCCGGAGGCGGTGGCCGGATGTCATCACGGCACCCACGTGGCCGGCATCGCCGCCGGCAAAGGGAGCACGTTTTCGGGAATCGCGCGCGATGCCTCGATCATGGCCATTCAGATTTTCCATCGCCGCGATGCGCCGGCCGATTGCAGTCCCGGACCGGCGCCGTGTGCGCGTTACAGCTTCTCCGATCTCGCCGCCGCCCTCGACGACCTGGCGGTCTTGTACGACACCTATCCCGTCGCCGCGGTGAACATGAGCCTGCAGGATGGCAACCGCTGGTTCTCGCGAGCCGCCTGCGACGCCTTCCCGGCCTACGGCGCGATCAAGGAAGCGGTCGGCAATCTCGTGTCGCTGAAGGTTGCCGTCGTCGGCATCACCGGCAACTACCAGTGGGCGGACTCGATTACCGGGCCGGGCTGCCTCTCCGACATCGTGAGCGTCGGCGCCACGACGAAGGCCAGCGCCGTCCCGACGTTCTCGAATAGCTCGGGGTTTCTCGATCTGCTGGCGCCCGGTGACGGCTTCGCATCCAACTCCGGGGTGTTCTCCTCCGTCCCGTCGGACGACTTCGACGCGCTCTGGGGCACCTCGATGGCGGCCCCGCACGTCGCCGGAGCCTTCGCGATTCTGCGGCAGCGCTCACCACTGGCTACCGTCGGCAAGTTGAAGTCGGACCTGGTGATGACCGGCCAGCCGGTGCTCGACTCGAAGAACGGAGTCACGAAACCGCTGATTCGAATCCTCGACGCCCTGGCCCGCGCGGACACGACCCCGCCGTCCACGCCGGCCGGCTTTCAGGCCACGGCCTCCGGCATCTCAGCGGAGCTGCAGTGGAACGCGTCGACGGACGACTACGGCATCCAGCACTACCGCGTGCAGCAGCGTCTCAGCCTGGCCGAAGCCTGGTCCGATCTGCAGACCACAACCTCGACGTCGAAGATGGTTGGTGGAATCACGCCGAATGTGACATACCAGTACCGCGTGATCGCGGTCGATACATCCGGGAACGAATCCGCGCCGTCGCCGGCGGAGATCGCGACGTCGTTCTCGTTCACCGATCCCGTCCTGACCGTCGGCTCGTCACAGATGCGCGCCGTTCACCTGCTGGAGCTGCGGTCCGCGATCGACGCGGTCCGGCAAAGCGCCACCCTGTCCACCGGTCAGTGGAGCGGCGCGGTGCAAAGCGGTGCCATCGTTCGGGCAAGCGATGTGAGCGAGCTGCGCACGAAATTGTCCGAGGCGCTGAATCAGATCGGCGTGGCGTTTCCTGCGTTCACCGACGCCGTTCTGACCGCCGGTGCATCGCTGATCCGCGCCGTACACGTCAGTGAATTGCGAGCGAGGACGAACTGATGCGATTCCTGTTCGTTCTGGCCATCGTCGCGACATCGCTCGTTACTCCGATCTGCTTCGCCCAGGACATCTCCATCTCGAAAATCGGCGTTGAAGACTGCGGGGGAACCGGCGGCGACGGTCCTGAGAGCACACCGTGCGGCTCGGGACTGATCATCTACAACGTGACGGTCACGAATAACGGGCCCCTGGCGGCGACGAACGTCACCATTGAGGACGCTCTTCCGGGGTCGGTGCTGTTCGGCTCCGTGATTTCGCAGTTCCAGTGGTCGTGCACGGCACCGCCGCACCGCGGCACGGGGACCGTCACGTGCAACCGCGCGACGCTGCTGCCCGGCGAATCGCGGCTGATCGCCTACACCGTGCTGCTTCCGCTGGGCTACCCGCAGCACGTGCCGCTGGTCAACACGGCCACGGTTTCCGCGACGACGCCCGATCCGAATCCGGCCAACAACAGTTCCACCTCCACCCTTGCCGTGCATCTGCTCGCGCACACACCGACGCTCAGTGAAGCAGCCATCCTCGCTCTCGCTTTGGCGCTCGGAGTGGGTGGGTATCTCGTCCTGCAGCGTCGCTGACCGCACGCGGTGAACGCGCTGAGCCTTAGAACTCGCCGGCTGGGTGTGTGCTGACGCCGCTGTTCGACCACAGAAGGCCGCGGTTGTCGGCCGGACCGGTGCCGTTGTAAACCGCCAGATGTCCGTCGTCCTGCACGAGCGCGAAGTGGTCGCCCGTACTTGTCGCCCCGGAGCTCCACACCTGGCCGAGATTGTTCTCTGGTCCGGTTCCGCTGTAGAGGCAGAAGTTCCCGTCCGCCTGCATGATCACGAAGAAGTCGCTGGGGCTCCGCTCGGTAAGCGTGCTCCACACCAGGCCCTGGTTGTTGTCCGGGTTGCCCTGGTAGACGCAGAAGGCGCCGTCGTTCTGCATGAATGCGAAGAATTGCCCGTTCGCGGAAACGAGATACTGGCCTACAGTCAGAAACTGATCGGTCGTGATGAACGTCTTCCCGATTGCCATCGATGCCTCTCCTTCTTTGCCATGGCCGAGCATGAGAGGCGTAGCCCACACACCATCGCGAGGGCGGCTCCGTTCACGCATTGGATGGAGGATTTGCCGGCATCATGTCACATGTCCCGCCTGCATCCCTAAAACCGCAACTGCCCCGTGCGGATGATCGGCAACCACATCCCGATCGTGGCGCCGAAGATGCCGATGGCCGTGATCACCGTGAGCACCACGAGCACCGTCGCCATCGCGAAGCGCGCTGATGGCCCGCTTTGTTGCGCGCGCAAATGAAGCTCGAGCACCGCGAGCGGAATGAGCGTGTTCGCGAACGACACGAACGTCAGCGCCGGACCGCGAAACGTCGCCAGGTCGAAGCCCACCGGCCCGCCATTGACGAGCATCCAGAAAAACAAGCCCACTCTGTAGAACCAGAAGCCGCTCACGGCCAGGAACAGGCGAAGCACCCAGCGGCGATGCGCGGGGAATTGCCGTCTCATTGCCGAACGCAGAGCGAAGAACGCGCAGACGAGAATCAGAATCGCATTGAGCGACCCGCCAATGTGTTGCCAGACGTCGCCACGCGTTCCGCGGATCCAGGTCAGGTACAGACCGGAAAGACTCCCCGCCACGGCCATCAGCAGGTAGATGCTGCCCATCCAGCGATGCAGGAGCGGAAAGCGCTTGCGCACCTGCGGAATGAGCTGCATCGCCCCGCCGATGGTGAGGATGAACGCGGCAAGCAGATGCCCGCCGATTGCGGCGTTCCCCGCCGTGTCGCCGCGTACATAACCGCGCGTGAGCACGCCATCCCACGCCTCGAGCTGCCCCTGCAGCGCGGTCCCGCCATAAAACCAGGCGACGTAGCCGGCGAGCATCAACTGGCCGGTGATCGCCACAATGAACCAGAGTCGCGCCGCGGCATCGTACGCGTGTTCGGCGGCGGTTCTCATGAGACCACTGGGTTCAGGACCCGCCGCCTCCGCCACAACGAAAAAATCATGTAGCCGAGCAGCAGGAACGCCGGCACCAGGAGCACGCCGGACCTACGCCACGCCTCCGGGAACAATCGCGCCTGACCGGGGAACAGCGACATCAACGCGATCCAGAAGGCGAAACACATCCGCCACAGGTGGCGCGCGATGCGTTGTCCGCCGGCGACGCCGCCGCGACGAATCATGCGGATGTCGGCGATCACACAAAGCCAGATGAGGGAGCCGAATACGAAGAACACCGGCGCGGTTCGCGAGCTCGATTGAAAGCCCCACGTGAAGGCCATCACTGCATCGGTGAGGACCACCAGCAGCGCGGCCCAGTCGAAGAGGCCGATCTTCCGCTCCCTCCGTCTGGCGGCGACCCACGCGGTCGCCACCAGATAGAACGTGAAGATGGACATCATCACATTGAGCTTGTTCGGCCTCTCGAAGAGGGCGACGTACAAGCCGCTCGAGGCCATCGACAGCATCGAGACGAAAAAGACGGTTCCCGCCGCGGCGTGCCACCCGGAGCCTTTGCGCATGAATACCGCGAAGGCTCCGGAAAGCAGACCGATCGTTGCGGCGCAGATATGAAGCAGCAGTAACGGTGAGGGCGTGGACATGACCGGCTCCTACATGAGAGGCATCGCCGAAGGCGCGTGCTGTTCGTGCAGAGGCATGTGGACCACGCCGCCCGCGCGAAGGCGCCGGTCCTCCACGATCTTTCCGTCGAACAGCGACACCTGGCGGTCGGCACGCTCAGCGAAGCGCGGATCATGCGTGACCATCACGATGGTGCTTCCCTGCTCGTGGAGCGTGTCCAGCAGGTCCATCACCAGCTGCGCGTTCTTCGAATCGAGGTTTCCCGTCGGCTCGTCAGCGAGCAACACCTTCGGCCTTCCCACCAGCGCGCGCGCAATCGCCACCCGCTGCTGTTGTCCGCCCGACAGTTGCGCGGGGTAGTGCTTCTGCCGCTCGGGGATGTTCACCTGCTCGAGCGCGGTCAGAACCAGATCGCGGCGCTGTTTCCGGTCGAGGTCATTGCGGAACGTCAGCGGCAGCTCGACGTTCTCGAACGCGCTCATTTCTCCGATGAGATTGAAGGCCTGGAAAATGAAGCCGATCTCGCGATTCCGGACGCGGGCCTGTTCGGCCAGCGGCAGGCCGGTGACTTCCGCGCCATTGAGAAAGTATTTCCCCTCCGTCGCGGAATTCAGCAGGCCCATGACCGACAACAGCGTCGATTTCCCGCAGCCGGAGGGGCCGCTGATCGAGACGTACTCGCCTTTGTCGATGGTCAGATTGATGTCATTGAGCGCCGTGGTCTCCATTTCCGCGGTATTGAAGATTTTCTTGATGTTCTGCAGGTCGATGAGATGTCGGGTAGTCATTGGTCTGTTCTCCATTGAAGGTTTTCGAGAGCTACTCGTAATGAAGCGCGTCGCCAGGCTCCAGCGCGACGGCGCGGCGCGTGGGCAGATAGGAAGCGGTAGAGATGACGAAGGCCATGAGCAGAACGACGGCCGTCGTCACCGGAGCCACATGGTCGAGAATGTTGGGAATGGCGCGGCTCAGAGGAGGCATCACCAGAATGCCGAGGAAGCCACCGACGATGGCGACGGTCAGGTAGAGCGCGCCTTTGCGCAGGAACATCGAAGTCGAGCGCCACGTCGTCGCGCCGAGGGCGCGGCGGATGCCCACTTCCTGAGTGCGTTGGGCCACCGAGCGGCTGATGAGGCCGAAGAGCCCTGTCGCCGCGAGAAACGCCGTAATGAGCGAGACCACAATGAACAGCGGGATCATCGCGGTCGTGCCCAGCTTGATGGCGCGCATGTAGTCATCGAGCGTCTGCAGGTTGTGCAGCGGCAGATCGCGATCGACGCCGAACGCGGCGGCGCGCAGCGCGGTTCGAGCGTCAGCCGCGCCATTGGGCAGTTTCACAAGGACGTGGAACGCCGTCGGGATGGCCTGCCGCAAGGGCTGATACATCGATCCCACCTCGGCATCGGGCCGATAGACGCCGCCCGGAACGGTGGAGACGACGCCGACGATGGTCAGCCACGAATTGTCGTCCGTGGAATTCAGCCGGACGCGCTTGCCGAGCACGTTTTCGTCGGGCCAGTAACGCTCGGCCATCTTCTCGTCGACGATCGCGACCTTCAGTGAATCGCTGTTGTCGGTGCTGTCGAACAGCCGTCCGGAACGGAGGGTGATGCCCAGAAGCGGGAAATAGTTTTCCGACACGACGGTGACCGGCAGAGTCAGCGCACCCTGGTTCTCACCGCCCTGCCGGGTTTCGATTGAAGCCGCGATCCGGACCGGTCTCGAAGGCGGCGCAGTCGTGATGGCCACATCGGCGCCGGGAACCTTCTTTTCAATTGCCGCGAGCAGGTCTTCCCAGTACCGGAGCCGGCGCGTCGCGTCTGTCGATTTCGCGTCGAATTGCGTCGCAAACGTCGAAATCATGACCCCGTCGGTCACGATGCCGGAGGGCTTGTTCCCTTCCTTGTTGACGGCGACGACGACGTTTCCACAGGTCAACAGCACCAGGCAGGAGATGAACACCTGCAGTCCGACCAGGAGGCCAACGCTCTTGTTGCTCCCACGAACCGCCGCGCCTTTGCCACTGCCCGCAAGCACGACCGCCGCGTCCTGTCGCGCAATCCGCCAGGCCGGAATCAGCGTGCTGAGAAGCCAGACTGCAATCGCCGCAATCACCGCAACCACGAGGTCGAATGAACGCATCGTCGGGCGGTTGATCGAGCGGCCGCCGGCCATGACCTCCGCCATGAAATTGCTGATGCCGTGCGTCCAGCGGACGCCGAGGAACGCCAGACCATAGCCGGCCACGAGTCCGATGAGGACGATGAGCGCCGTCTCGAGCAGGCATTGACGCAACAGACGGCCGCGCGACGCGCCGAGCGCATTCCGCAGAGCGAGCTCGCGGCTGCGCTCGAGCAGACGCGCAAAGAACACCATGCTGATGTTCACGCAGCCGAGGAGCAGCACGCCGACCGAGACGAGGCCGAGCATGGCCAGGATCGGCGTAACGCCGTGGTTGTACATGCGCGCCGCCGGAACCACTTCGACGCGGCGTCCTGCATTGAAGAGCTTCGGATAACCGCGATTGACGTCGTCGACCGCCGCCTTGAGCTCATTGACGATCGGCTCGAGGCTCTGACCTTCGCGCAGGAGGATGAGCGGCGACACGGTCATCGTCGAATCCTGCGGGCGCGCCAGAGCGGGCATCTGCAGCGGCACCCATACTTCGTAATCGTCGAAGATCAGGTAATCGCGCGGCAGGACGCCGATGATCTGCACCGGCTCCGCGTCGATACGCGCGGTCTTGCCGATGATCTTCGGGTCGCCGGCGAAGTAGTTCTGCCACGTATCGAAGCTGATGATCGCTACAGGCGCGGCGCCCGGCTGGCCATCGCGCTCTTCGAACAGGCGGCCCAGCACGGGTGCGACGCGCGTCTCGGACAGGACGCGATGACTGACCGCAGTCCCGCGCAGGCTCGTCGTTGCCTGGCCTTCACTGAGCACCAGAGCGCGATTCGTGAACGCGCCGAGGTGATCCGCCGAACGACCGTGCTTCATCATTTCCTGCCACGTGTAGGCGTCGACGCCCGGCCGCGCGCGGCCTTTTGCGTCAGGGGCCATCTGCACGCTGTACCAGCGCTCGGATGCGGGAAAGCCGAGAGGCTTGAAGACCTGGCTGTAGCCGAGGACGTTGGTCCAGACCGCCAGACCGACGCTGAGCGCAACGACGCTCGCGCACATCAGCGAATAGCCCCATGACTTGATGAGGAGGCGCCATGCGTATTTCAGATCGAATAGGAAATTCATGTTCGTTCCTTGTCTATTGGTGTTTCGCTACTTGAGGAGAATCCGTTCCTGATCCTGGAACTCACCGAGCTCGGAGGTGATGATCTGGTCGCCCGCCTTCAGGCCCTGCAGAACCTGGAGGTGGTTGAGCGATACCTTTCCCGCCTGAATCCGGACTCTCGTCGCGTAACGACCGGCTGGATCGAGTTTGTAAACGGCGATTGCGGAGTCGTTCTTGACGTATGACGGCTTGCCGACGAACAGTGCGTTCGGCAATTGACTGATGTAGACGATTCCTTCGACCTGCAATTGCGGACGCGCACCCTCGGGCAGCGGTCCCTGTAGCTCGACGTCCACGACTACAGTGCCGTCGGTGACGCCGGGATCGACGCGCTTGACGATGCCGCTCACCGTTCCATTGCGCGTGTCGATGACCGCTTTCTGTCCCGCCTGAACCTGTGTCGCTTCGCGCGCGGGAACCTTCAGCTCTGCATAAAGCCGGTCCTGTTGAGCAATGCGGCCGATCGGACTGCCCGGGTGCACCTGCTGTCCGACCTCGGCATGAATGGCCTGCACGATTCCGCTGATGCCGGCCGCGATCTTCAAGTCAGCGACTTCCGTCCTGGCGCGCTCCAATGCGCGCGAAAGCTGTGCGACGCGCGAGCGTTTGACCGCGAGCTGCACCTGAATGTTGCCGCGGACTTTCTGCAGGCGCCTCGCTTCGATCTCGTACGTCTCTCGTAATTGCGTCAGATCGATCCGGGAGCGTTTCAATTCGAGATCGGAGATCAGGCCATTGCGCGCCAGGGCTTCGTCGGCTTCCGCTTTCGCCTTCGCTTTTTCGGCGTTGAAGCGCACCTGCGTCAGCACGACTTCCTGATTCATCATGCTGGTCTGCAGTTCGGCCTCGGCGGAGTGCAGCTCGGCCACTGCGCCTTCCAAAGCGGACTGCGCCTCTTCCGCGCTGGCAGAGAGTTGCGGATTGGCCAGTTCCACGAGCACTTGGCCGACCTCCACCACAGCGCCCGGCTTGATGTCCGCTTTCGCGACCCGGCCGGGCACACGCGCCGCCAGTTGCTCGATGTGCTGCGAGAGCAATTGGCCGTTGCCGCTGACCTTGATCTCCATCGTGCCGTGCTGCACGGTCTCGATGCTCAGCTTCGTTCTGTCGACGCGCTTCGTGCTGAAGTCGATGTTGGCGAGCATTACGCCGCCACTGACCAGCGCGAAGACGGCCGTGGCAATCAGCGCCACGCGTTTCATTGGAGACACCTCGGGCTTAGGAATCACGCGATCCATTTGGGAGCCAGCTTTCTGTAGGAATTAGGTGGAGATTTTCTGAGCGCGCGGCATCAGATCGGTTCGCGGCTTCGCCTCAGTCGTACCGCGGCCACAAGACAGGCCGCGGCGAACATCAGACCGACCCATAAGCCGGGGGCACTGAGGAAATCGAGCGGTGCCAGCTCAGCGAACCGGGGGCTGTTCGTGCCGGGTTTTTTGGCAAAACCTTCCCGGATCGCGCCGCTCATGCGGTATTGCAGCATGTTCATGAAATACCAGGTGTTGAACGTCATCCGTTCGAGACCGGCAATCATCAGCGGCGGCAACAGTGCCCAGAGAATCGGCGCGCGCTTCGCCCAGGCCGACACTAGCAACAGATAGCAGAAGATCGGCGCGAACCAGAGGGTGTGAATGGTCATGCCGTAAACCATGATCACCGGCTCGGGCAGAACCGCACTCAATTGCGCGCCGGTCGCGCCGCGCGACAGAGAGCCGAGGATGGCGACGGGCAACAGAATGAGTTGCGCGATCGCACTCAGGATGAGCGCGATCGACGGCAACACGACGAGGGGAATCACGGCCTTGGAAAGGACCGTCGTAACGTCCGAGACCGGGAGGGACTTGAAGAACAGAATGCTGCGCTCGCGGCGTTCGCCGTAAAGCGCTTCGACGGCATAGAAGAAGCCGACGATGAACGTGGTCAGCATGATCGGAGCGGGGGCCATGCCGATCGGTTTGGAGATCGGCTTGCCGCCGGGACCGGTTGCCGCCGCCATCAGCGTGGACATGAACGTGCCGAAGAGCACGACTCCGGTCACGATCAGCGGCGCGATGTAGATCGAGCGGTTCTCCCACAATTCACGGCGGATCGACCAGTACAGCGGGCGGGTCTCGGCGGGATTCATCGTGATGCTCCTTGTGCCTGCGGGTTGCTCATTACCGCGACGAAGACGTCGGCGACGCTCGGCGTGCGCACGTCGCCCAATGCGGCGAGTTGATTCCGGTCGCCGCGATCGAAGAGAAGAATGCTGCGGCCGAACACCTGCCGCTCCTGAATCGGTCCCAGCGAGCGCGCGGTTGCGACCTGATCGGGATGCACCATCACCTGCAGGTAGCGCTGCTCGACTTCCTCCATGCTGCTGGTGAGGACGACGCGGCCGCGATCGATGAAGGCGATGTCGGTGAGAACGTCCTGGATCTCTTCGACCTGGTGCGTGGTCACCACGATGGTCCGTCCGCGATCGAAGTAGTCGTTCAGCAGCGTGTCGTAGAACTGTTTGCGGAACAGGAGGTCCAGGCCGAGGGTCGGCTCGTCGAGGACGAGGAGTTTCGCGTCGATGGCCATCACCAGCGCGAGATGGAGCTGGGTGACCATCCCTTTGGAGAGCTCCCGGACCTTGCTGTGTCGCTGGATGTTGGTCTTCTCCAGTGACGCTTCCGCCTTGGCGCGGTCGAACCGCGGGTGGACGCCGGCCATGTAGTCGAGGAGCTGATGGACGCGGATCCAGCGCGGCAGGACGGCGACGTCGGCGACGAACGCGATTTCGTTCATCAACTCATCGCGCTCGAGCCAGGGATCGCGTCCGAGGACCTTCACCTGTCCCTCATAGGGCGTGAGGCCGAGGATGACGTTCAAGGCGGTGCTCTTGCCGGCGCCGTTGGGACCGATCAGTCCGAGGATGCGACCCTCTTCGACGTGGAGATCGATGCCGTCGAGAGCGACCGTCGAACCGTAGGCCTTGCGCAGTCCGCGCGCTTCGATCAGTGCCATCGGTTCAGCGCTCCCTCTCGTCCGTTTCGGGCTTCGCACCGTGTCCATTCAGCAGTTCCTCGGCCTTGAGACCGAGGCGCTGGATGGTTGCGTAGACCCGTGGCCACTGCTCGGCGAGAAACTTCTGGCGCTCGCCTTCCATGAGGATGTTGCGCGCACCAGGCTTGACGAACATTCCGCGACCTCGCCTCATCTCGACCAGCTCCTCGTCCACCAGTTCCTGATAGCCCTTCATGACCGTGATTGGGTTGACCCGATATTCGGCAGCGACGTTGCGGACGGAGGGGAGTGGATCGCCCTCCTTGAGCACCCCGTCGAGGATCAGGTCGACGACCCGATCTCGAAGCTGCCGGTAAATCGGCTGTGTGTCGTTCCATTGGCCTTCCATTCAGATGTCCGGGTGCCCTTTTCTGCCGTGACTCAACTCAGGTGATGTAGTGAACTACATCACCTAAACGGATGCAAGCTTTTTTTGTTTTAGGGGACGTGTAGTGTGGGCCTCCGGCCTACCTTTGGGCGGGGGGAACGGAGGGGTAGGCCGGAGGCCCACACTACACGGGCCAGGCCGCCACGATCTGATCGAGGGCCGTCTCGTAGGTCGCTTTCCCCTCGATCACAGGCTCCCAGTGTCGCGCGATCACGTCGCGACAACCGGCGCCGCAGAAGTCGGCGTACATGTTTCCGGCGGTGGCCAGCTCCACGTAGCCGGGCACACCGTGCGCGGCGAGCACGCGGCGGGTGATCTCGCCAGCGTTGTAGAACAGCACGGCGTGCCAGAGACCGCGCGGCACTTCCTTGCCGTGACGCGCTTCCGCTTCCCTGATCTTCGTGGACAGCCTTCGTCCCCATTGATGAGAGGCCTCGTGGAACACCGACTCCAGCGACGCCAGACCGCGCGTACTGAACTCCATCGAGGAGATGGTGATGTGCGGAGGGAACGCGGCGTAGGCGCCGTTCGGTCCGGCGGTCATGGTCAGGTCGACGGGGATCGGCTCGGCCGGCCACTGCTCGCCGTACGAGCGGGCCACCCACGGCCCGATGTTTTTTCCGTGCTCGCGCAGCAGCGGTTCGACCGATGCGATCCACGCGCGATTGGCGTTGTCATGCGCGGGCCACCAGTGACGGCGATAGATCGGGGCGGCGCTTTCGAGCGTCGCACGAAGGTCATCGCTGATCGCCGCACCTTCGAGTGACGACTTCTCCCGCGCATCTCGCAAGGCGACGCGAATCCCGCTCATCACCTCGTCGTGCAGCAGATCGCGCTGCGCGTAATTCGCTTTGTAAAACGCGACCGCGCGGTCCCACGCCGCGCGCTCGTCCGCGGTCAACTCAGCAGGAGCCGGCATCCCCCGGGCGGCCACCCGCAGGAAGTGATGAAGGTTCAGCCAGAAGTTGCTGTGAAACGCGAAGAATTTCTGTTCGCTCGGCGGCCCGGCGCTGGTGCAGCCGAGCAGGGCGATGAGGAGCAGCGCGATCGCTTTGCGTTTCATGGCGCCATTTCGTTCAAGGGCCGCGCCTGCGATGCGTCGCTATACTCGCCCCTTGCGTTACGTCATCACCTTGCTCGTCGGCATCGTCATCGGCGGCGCTTCGGCTTTCTTCCTGGTCGGTACGCGCTGCCCGAAGTGCGGTGGGGAATCGGTCGCGCCGAGCAGTCCTGCTCCGGCACCGGTCGCCGCTGCCGTCAGCGTCCCGATCGCGCCGAACGAGGTGCCGATGGATGAGACGATCGCCGACGAGCCGGCGCTCAAGCCGACGCCGGCCCTCAACGAACCAGCCGGCCTCGACGCGGACGCGATCGTGATTCCCGTGGTCGGCGCCCGTCGCGAGGATCTGAAGGCGATGTTCAACGAGC
Organism: uncultured Acidobacteriota bacterium; assembly: GCA_963822445.1. Classification (GTDB taxonomy): domain Bacteria; phylum Acidobacteriota; class Thermoanaerobaculia; order Gp7-AA8; family Gp7-AA8; genus QHVT01. The sequence goes on from CAWGHO010000002.1 coordinate 1,017,209, forward strand.
GACGCGGCTCGCGCGAGCATCGTGCGATCGACATCATGGCTCCGCGAGCTACACCGGTGCTGGCGGCCATCGACGGCACGGTCGGCAAACTCTTCCTCAGCAAACCGGGCGGAATCACGATCTACCAGTACGATCCGACCAGGAGCTGGATCTACTACTACGCGCATCTCGACGGATACGCTCCCGGTCTGGTCGAAGGGCAGCAACTGCGCCGCGGCGACGTGATCGGTTACGTCGGCACGAGCGGCAACGCGCGTCCCGACGCCCCGCACCTGCACTTCTCCATCGAGAAGCTGACCGAGCCGGGGAAGTGGTGGCAGAGCGAGCCGATCGATCCCTACCCGCTTCTGATGCAGCGCGGCGTGACCGTGCATCGCAGCGCGGAGTAAGAACGCGAATTTGTCTCCGCGACGTTGCCGACGGCGGTGATTTCGCCGACATACAATTCCGCGTCCGAAACGGAGGCATTCACTTGATTCGAAGACTCGCTTCGACCGCCTTGGCGCTGCTGCTCGCCGCTCCGCTCCTCTTCGCGGCCCCTGAAAATAGGGACGAGAAGAAGGACGAAAAGAAGAAGGAAGAGCGCAAGCCGGGCGCGTACGACTCGCAAGCCTTCACCGGCCTGGCCTTCCGCAGCATCGGGCCGGCCTTGACCTCCGGCCGCATCGGCGACATCGCCGTCGATCCGCGCAATCCCTCGACGTGGTACGTCGCCGTCGCCTCGGGCGGCGTCTGGAAGACCACCAACGCCGGCACGACCTGGATGCCGATCTTCGACAAGCAGGGCTCGTATTCGATCGGCTGCGTAGCCATCGACCCGAAAGACCCGCTGGTGATCTGGGTGGGCACGGGCGAGAACAACAGCCAGCGCAGCGTGTCGTACGGCGACGGCGTGTACAAGTCCGTCGATGGCGGCGCGACGTGGAAGAACGTCGGCCTCGAGAAATCGGAACACATCGGCCAGATCGTCATCGATCCGCGCGACTCGAACGTCGTCTACGTCGCATCGCAGGGACCGCTGTGGAACTCCGGCGGCGATCGCGGCCTGTACAAGACCACCGACGGCGGGAAGAACTGGAAGAAGATCCTCGACATCAGCCCTGAGACCGGCGTGTCCGAGGTCGTGTACAACCCGCGCAATCCCGACGTGCTGTACGCCGTCGCGTATCAACGACGCCGCCACGTCTGGACGCTGATCAACGGCGGACCTGAATCCGCGATTCACAAATCGATCGACGGCGGCGCGACCTGGGCGAAAGCGGTCAGCGGCTTCCCCGACGTCCACCTCGGCCGCATCGGCCTGGGCATCTCCCCCGCCGATCCCGACAAGCTCTACGCGATCGTCGAGGCCGCGGACGGCAAGGGCGGCTTCTTCGCCTCGGCGAACGGCGGCGCGAAATGGGAAAAGCGCAGCGACTACAAGAGCGGCAGCCCGCAGTACTACCAGGAGATCTTCGTCGATCCGAAAGACGCCGACCGCATCTACTCGATGGACACCTGGATGATGGTCAGCGAGGACGGCGGCCGCACGTTCAAGAAGGTCGGCGAGCGGTGGAAGCACGTCGACAATCACGCGCTCTACATCGATCCGGACGACACGAAGCACATGATCGCCGGCTGCGACGGCGGCGTGTACGAGACCTGGGATCGCGGCGCGACGTGGCGGTTCGTGCCGAATCTTCCGCTCGCGCAGTTCTACAAGCTCGCTGTCGACAACGCGCTGCCCTTCTACAACGTCTACGGCGGCACGCAGGACAACAACACCGTCGGCGGCCCGAGTCGCACGGCAACGGAAAACGGGATTCGCAATGCGGACTGGTTCGTGACGGTCACCGGCGACGGTTTTCAGCCGCGCATCGATCCCGAGGATCCGAACGTCGTTTACTCGCAGTCGCAGTACGGCGGGCTGGCCCGCTTCGACCGCCGCACCGGGGAGATGGTCGACATCAAGCCGGAATCGGCCAAAGGCGAGCCACCCCTGCGATTCAACTGGGACTCGCCGCTGATCATCAGCCCGCACTCGCGGACGCGGCTCTACTTCGCGGCACAGAGCATCTTCCGCTCCGATGACCGCGGCGATTCATGGCGCGCGGTCAGCGGCGATCTCACCCGCCAGATCGATCGCAACAAGTTGAAGGTGATGGGACGGGTCTGGTCCGCCGACGCGGTGGCCAAGAACGCCTCGACGTCGTTCTACGGCAACATCGTCTCGCTCTCCGAATCACCGTTGACCGAAGGGCTGCTGTACGCCGGAACGGATGACGGCCTGATTCAGATCAGCGAGGACAGCGGCGCGCGCTGGACGAAGATCGACAAGTTCACCGGCATCCCGACGGAGAGCTACGTCTCCGACATCGAGGCCTCGCAGCATGACGCCGGAACGGTCTACGCGTCGTTCGACAACCATCAGATGGGGGACTTCAAACCGTACCTGCTGCGCAGCCGCGACCGCGGAAAAACGTGGACGTCGATCGCGGGCGATCTTCCGCAGCGCGGAACGGTTTATTCGATCGCCGAGGATCACGTCGATCGCAATCTGCTGTTCGCCGGAACGGAATTCGGCGTTTTCTTCACCAGCGACGGCGGCGCGAAGTGGATCCAGCTCAAGGGCGGATTGCCGCCGATCGCCGTGCGCGACATCGCCATTCAGAAACGCGAAAACGATCTGGTCCTCGGCACGTTCGGCCGCGGCTTCTACATCCTCGACGACTACACGCCGCTGCGGCGCACGACGCCGGAGACGCTGCAGTCCGAGGCGATGCTGTATCCGCTGGGCCGCCCCGTCTGGGTCTACAACCCCGCCCTTCCCCTCGGCCTCAAAGGCAAGAGCATGCAGGGCGACGATTACTACGTCGCCGACAACCCGCCGTTCGGAGCTGTGTTCACGTACTACCTGAAAGAGCCGCTGCAGAGCCGCCGCAAGGCGCGCCTCGCGGCGGAGGTGAAGCTGGAGAAGGACGGCGAGGACATTCAGTATCCGACCTGGGAAGCCTTGCGCCAGGAGCAGCGCGAGCCGGAGCCGGCGATCGTGCTGACCGTGCGCGATGAAGAAGGAAACGTCGTGCGCCGCGTGACCGGGCCGGCCGAGGCGGGATTCCATCGCGTTGCGTGGGACCTTCGCTATCCGACCGTGACGCCGACATCTCTCGAACCGCCGAAGGACGACAACCCCTGGGATCCACCGGCGCGCGGCATGATGGCCTCAGGTGGCACGTACACCGTGTCGCTGGCGAAGTTGGTCGACGGCAAGTTCGTGGAGGTCGGTCAGCCGCAGAAATTCACGACCCGCTCGCTCGGCCTCGTGAATGTTTCCGATGAGGACGCGCGTGCGTCGCTCGACTTCGAGCGCAAGACCGCGAGCCTCCAACGCGCGGTGCTCGGCGCGGTCAGCAGCGTTGCCGATACACAAAGACGCGTCGACCTCTTGCAGAAAGCGCTGCTCGAAACGCCGCAGGCCGATCCGTCACTCGCGGCGACACTTCTTTCGATCGAGGATCGGCTGAAGAATCTCAACGAACGTCTCAACGGCGACGCGATGGTCGGCCGCTACAACGAGCCGACATCGACGTCGATCGTCCAGCTCGTGGCGCACGTCGTCGAAGGGCAGTGGAGCACGAGCGCGGTGCCGACGAAGACCCAGCGCGACAGCTACGCGCTTGCGGCCGAGACATTCGCGCCGGTGCTGGCGGAATTGCGCACGCTCATCGAGACGGATCTGAAATCGGTGGAGGTGCAGATGGAGAAAGCGGGCGCGCCGTGGACGCCGGGGAGGCTTCCCGACTGGAAGGAGTGAGGGTCCGCTTCTGTCCCGTCCGGCGTATGTCCGCGCCGGCTTCGGCACCGCATTCGTGTCTGGCGCAGAGTATGAAGGCCCGATTGCATGTTTCGCGCTGGATTCGAACCGTCTCGGTGCTCGTCAGGGCGGTTCGCACGTATTGCGGAAGCGGTAGTCGTCGCGATTTTCGCCCTCGCTATCGGCCTGGTGGTTTCGCTCGACGCAGAAGCAGCATGCGAGGCGGGCAGCACGACACCGAGCGTCTCGATTGGTTATTCGGGTCCGGATGCGAATGGACTCGGTACAGTCTCCATCTCGTACAACTTTCCGAATACCTCGAGCGGTAGCCAGCGAAGGCTCTGGTTTCAGGTCAACGGCGTCAACAAGAAGACGTTGTTTTACCCCAGTCAACCGCAAGGGGTGTGGACGTTCTCATACGACACTACCTGTTGGCTTCCGGGAACGTACCGCTTTACGGCGTGGGCGGAGGCGTGCGGTCGATGGGAGGATGGCTTCATCGCATCCGCCGATCACGACGTCGTCGTGCAAAGCTCCAAGCCGAGCGTGAGTCTGTCCTACACCGACAGCGCTCCCGATCAGCTCGGAAAGATCGCCGTCAGGATCGATTACAACTTTCCGCGGACGGCCTCATCGACGCAGCGGAGAATCTGGTTTCAGGTCGACACGGTCAACAAGCTCACGAACTTCTACCCGGCCCAACAGCAGGGGACATGGAGTTTTGATTATGATCTTTCCTGTCTTACGCCTGGCTCTCATTTATTGACTGCATGGGTGGAAGCCTGCGGAAAGTGGGAGACCGATTTCATCGAGAAGTCGGAGCAATCGGTCGAAGTAACGCAACCTTCCGTAACCTTGCTGTCCACCGATCCCGATCCTCTCGGCAAGATCGACGTGTCGATCGCCTACGACTTTCCGAACACATCGAGCCACATGCAGCGGAGAATCTGGTTTCAGGTCGATCAGGTAAACAAACTCACGAACTTCTATCCCACCACTCCGGCCGGAACGTGGAATTTCCAGTATGACCTCTCCTGCCTTCCGCCCGGCCCGCACGAGCTCACCGCCTGGGTGGAATCGTGCGGGAAATGGGAAACGGGATACATTGACTCGGCCGAGCAGAACGTTCAGATCGGCGCCCCGGAAGCGAATGTCAATCTAAGTCAGGCAACTGATGGGTCGTGGGACGCCATCGTCAACTATGACTTTCCCCAGACCTCGTCCTTCTCGCAAAGGTACCTCCGGCTCGAATGGCTTCCCGCCGGGACGCTCATCGCGGAGCTGCGCCCGACCGATGTGTCCGGTCAGTGGGTCGTCGATCTCCCTGGCTGCGTAGTCGGCAGTCAGGAGGCGGTGCGGATTACAGCGACTTCCTGCAGTTCGGCAAGCGATGTCGATGAAGCTCCTGCTTTCCTACCGGATTGCGAGGTCGCCTGCTCGGTCGAATGTCCCGACTGTGTCGGCCAACCCGTACGCATCACCAGCGGCAACATGCGTCTCTCCGATGCCGAGCCACTGCCGGCGGGTGATCTCGGCGCGCTCAGTCGCACTTATGACAGTAAGGGGACCGCGGGTGTGTTCGGAAAGGGCTGGATGTCCCTATTCGACGCTCGGGCCACCATCCGTGGAGGGATCGACGGCAGGGAGACCGTATTCATCGTTACCGAAAGTGGCGATCGATACTTCTTCGTTCGTACCGGGAGTATCTACCGGCAGAAGTATCCAGCGGGCGAGAGACGCCCCACGATCCTCACTTACGATGCCACTCGCAATGCGTTCGTTCATCGCGGCGGCTCGAGCTCGCTAGTGCGAGTGTTCCGCGGATCCGATGGTCGCCTGTCTGCGATGCGACGCGTGTCGAATCCCGACGAAACGACGATCACCTACGACGCAAACGGCCGGCCTACAGGAATCCAGGACGGCCAGGGCGGCTGGGCATGGAGCATCACCACCAATACCGCGGGAAGGATCGAGACCGTGGCGGTTGCATCCCTTCCTCAATTGGTCTGGACCTATTCGTACGACGGCGATGGAAAAATGCAGTCGGTTTCGAATGCGAACGGTCTGTGGCGAACGTACACGTATGGTCCTTCCGGCATCGAGGAGGCGCGCGATGGCGCCGGCCGCTTGCTGGAGGGACATCAGTACGATGGCACCGGCAAAGCCACGACCTCGACGGGTGCCTCGGATGACATCACCGAGATCGCATATGACCTGCCCGGTCGGATCACCGGCGAGAAGCTCACGCGCGTCACGGCGTCGAGCGGGCGAATCACGAACTACTACAGCCGTTACATCGCCGGGAAGATGCGAACGGTGGAAGTGGACGGAACCTGTGACTGTGGGGCCGAGGATGTGGTGTTCGGCTACGACGACGAAGGCCGCATCGTGCGCGAGCAGAATGCACGGGGTTTCATTACGACGCGCATTTTCGATGAGGGAAGGGTAATCGAGGAAATCACCTCACTGCGGCCGACAGCGTGCGTTCCGGAAACCGATCCCGATCATTGCCGTCTGTCCCCGGACGACTTGAAGACGGTTTGGTTGACTTCTACAGGCGCGACCACGTCGACGTCGTTTGCTTATGGTGATTCCAACTGGGCGGATCGCGCAACTGCGATCTCTACCTCCAGTGTTCGCAATCCCGCGGAGCAACGACGACAGGAATACGTCTATGACGCCGCGACGGGTGAAGTGGTCGTCGATCGACTGATCGGGTGGACGGGCGAACCGTCCGTGCAGCAGATCCGAACCACGACCACGACGCTTTACGACGGAGCCGAAGCCGCAGCGTTCGACCCGGGCGGGGCGTTCTCGGCCTGGGCCCTGCTGCCACAGCCGCGCGGCACGCGTAAATCGGTGAATGGATCGCGCACCGACGTCACCGACATCTCGACATTCGTCCACTATCCTCATGACTCCGCGGTGCCCGCACTGCTCCGAGGAAAGCTTGCTGCTTCTCGTGATCCGCTCGGTCACATCACGCGATACGAGAGCTACGACGTCTTCGGCGCGCCGACACGGATCGTCGACGCAAACGGTGTCGCCACCGAAATGACCTATGACGCCCTCGGGCGTCCGCTCACAACCACGGTGCGCGGTGTTCCGGGCTGTGACACTGTCGCCGATCCGCTGTGCACCCAGGACATCACGACGAGCCGCGCATACGAAGCGGGCAACGGCCCGCTCTCGCTGGAAGAACGCCCGGGCGGGGGCATCACCCTTTACGCGTACGACAACCGTGGGCGGATTCTCACGATCACCCGCGGCCCGGCCGTAACCGACCTTCGCGAGCGAATGGAGTATCAATACGATCCCATTACGGGGCAAAAAACCCTCGAGCGCATTCTGGGTCATGAGGGCGGTGCGTGGGTCGAGACCCGGCGAGAGTCGAGCGAATATGATGGGTCGGGACGTTTGATCCGCTCGGTGAACGCCGACGGCACATCGACTGGATTCAGCTACCAGGCTGGCGGCCTTCTCGCGTCGATCCGTGATGAAAACCACAGCTCACCGAACAACTTCCAAGAATACGACGCCGCCGGGCGACTAAGCCGCGTTCGCCAGATGCTCGGAAGCGGGGAGGTGGTGACGGCATATGCGTATGACAGCCTCGGCAACCTCGTTTCCGTTACAGACCCGAACAGTAACGTCACTCTCTATCTGTACGATGACTTCGGTCAGATGCTCAGGCAGACCAGCCCAGTGACCGGCGTGACGAACTATCAGTACGACGCCGCCGGCAATCTCGTGGCCGTGACCGACGCAAACGAGGCCACAACGGCGCGGTCCTACGATGCGAGCAATCGGTTGATCGCAGCTGTGTCCTCGCGACCGGGCACGGCGACGGAGACCGTGACGTGGACGTATGGCGATGTTGCGGCCGGTCCGTTCGCGAAGAACCGGATGACGTCGATGACCGATCCGACAGGGTCGACGAGCTACACCTACGATCGACGTGGGCTGCTGGCGAGAGAAGCGAAGACGATCGGCCAGGCGACGTACACGACATCCTTCACTCATGAGGCGAGTGGCAACCGCGCGACGATCACCTATCCGTCGGGCCGCCTGACCACCTACACGCATGATCACGCCGGCCGTCCCGTCTCATTGACGTCTGCCGGCGCAACGATCATTTCCTCGGCGAGCTATCTCCCCTTCGGACCGGCGACGCGGCTCGTTCTGGGCAACGGAACCACGCAGACGTTCACACGGGATACACGGTATCTGCCGCTCCGGAACACTCTCAGTGGGACGGCGACTCTTGCTGATTACGATTACGGCCGCGACGCCATCGGCAACGTGACGCGCATCGACGACCTCCTCGACCCCGGATATGACCGCACCTTCGCGTACGACGGGCTCAACCGTCTCGTATCTGCGAACGGCGGAGCGAGCTTGTGGGGTGCGGGCTCATACTCCTACGACGGAATGGGGAATCAGCTCTCCCTCACACTCGGCACGACGCGCGCAGCGACCTTCACCATGGTCGGAACGACTCCGAAGATCGCCGCGGCAACTGAGAACGGCACGGAACGGCTGGTTGGCTACGATGCAGCCGGAAATGAGACGACCGTAGGGGCGACGACCTACGCTCATTCGGCACGGAACCAGTTACTTGCAGACGGGACAAGAACCTACGCGTACGACGGCCGCGGGATCCGGACCATCACATCGACCCCCAGCCAGCATCGGTACTCGCTCTACACGCCCGAACTGAACCTGCTCGCCGAAACGGAGACCACGGGCAGCGCCACCCCCTCGGTCATCTGGGAGTACCTCTGGTTCGCCGGCCAGCCAGCCGCGCAGATCGACAACACGACCGGCGCGATTGCCTGGTACTTCGTCGACCATCTGGGTACGCCAATCCTGCAAACGAACGGCGCGGGCCAGATCACCTGGCGTGTCGAATACGAGCCCTACGGCTCAATCTTCGCCTACCGCGCCGGCAACGGGGCGCACCAGCCGCTTCGGTTTCCAGGGCAGGAGCAGGAGGGCGTTGACGACAGCTACAATATCTTTAGATGGTATCGATCCGGGTGGGGACGGTATACCCAGGCGGATCCGATCGGCATCACGGGGATAGGGTCCAGCGCCACGAATCCCTACGTTTATGTCAGTGGACAGCCGACACGGCTGTTTGACTCACTGGGCCTCTTCGAGATGCATGACAGTTGTGATTCTTGCATCACGAGGTCTTCCGCTGGACCGAGCGGGCCGCACAGTCCTGGTCGCTCACCCTCGGCAAACCAGTACAGCTACATCTATTCGCGTGTGCAAAATGCTTGTCAGACCGTCGTGCCGAGAATCACGAACGTCTCGTTGCGTCGCTGTTTGGAGAGACAGTGTAGGGACGGCATTATTGAATGTCGGGATAGTTGCCCCAGGCGCCAAGTTGGTGGCACGGTCGACACGGTCGCCGCAAGGATCTTCCGACAGCGAGGTGCGCCAATCTGCATCAACAACTGGAGAGACCTGCGATATCACGACCCCGGCCGCGTTGCTATTCATGAATGGGCACACGGTTGCGGCTGGCTCCATGGGCAGCCGGGCGGTGTTCCTGGACGATCGGGCGATTTCCAAGATGAGGATGGCGTTCCGCCACGCCGGTGAGCACATGCGCCCTCGAACGCTTATCATATCCACTCTCTGTTGGTTGATCGTTGCGTTAATGGTTAAGGTTTCGATCGACGCCTATGTGGGAGACACTCGATTCCGGCACATAGCTACTAATGTGGTGCTCTTCCCGCTTCCTTTGATTACCGCTGCGATGACGCGCAGTGCTAACGCCGTGCTGCCTCCTGATGGATCCGAATCCGCCGCCGCTTCTCTGGCGCCGGCAGCTCTTAACGTTCTACTGATCCTATCGCTCGTTATATATGGCTGCGCTGTTGCGCTGGCGATCAAATCAGTGAACTGGGGGCTGCGGTCCGTAAAACGCATGAGAGCGCGAAGTACCGTACGGGATTAGTGATAACTACAACATGTTCAGGTGGTACCGGCTGGGTGGGGGCGGTACACCCAGGCTGATCCGCTAGGAACGATCGGGAATGTAGCGCTCTTTGGCAGCGTCGGTTCGGCCGATGCTAGCCTGTACGCCTACGTTGCCGTACTTGGCGCGCCGCGCTTATCGTCGCCCATGCTATTGCCGAGCTGAGTACCCTTGCATTCAGCGAGTCGTTCGTGACCATAAGTTTTGAAAGCTGGGTTCGGGCGTGGTCCTTCGTGCTGCTAGCGTCTGCGCAGTGGTATTGGGTGGGTGGCCTCATCGCCTTTTGCTTAGCACGACGACGCGAAACCGGATGATGTGGATACAACATCTTTAGGTGGTATCGGGCCAGGTGGCGGCGGTTAAGACAACAGCTCACCGAACAACTTCCAAGAATACGACGCCGCCGGGCGACTAAGCCGTGTTCGTCAGGTGCTCGGAAGCGGCGAGGTCGTGACGGCATATGCGTATGACAGCCTCGGCAACCTCGTTTCCGTTACCGACCCGAACAATAACGTCACGCTCTATCTGTACGATGACTTCGGTCAGATGCTCAGGCAGACCAGTCCGGTGACCGGCGTGACGAACTATCAGTACGACGCCACCGGAAATCTCGTGGCCGTGACCGACGCAAACGAGGCCACAACGGCGCGGTCCTATGACGCGAGCAATCGAATGATCGCCGCTGTGTCCTCGCGATCGGGTGCGGCGACGGAGACCGTCACGTGGACGTACGGCGATGTTGCGGCCGCTCCGTTCGCGAAGAACCGGATGACGTCAATGACCGATCCGACAGGGTCGACGAGCTACACCTACGATCGACGCGGCCTGCTGGCTAGAGAAGCGAAGACAATCGGCCAGGCGACGTACACGACATCCTTCACTCATGACGCGAGTGGCAACCGCGCGACGATCACCTATCCGTCGGGCCGGCTGGCCACCTACACGCATGATCACGCCGGCCGTCCCGTCTCATTGACGTCTGCCGGCGCAACGATCATTTCCTCGGCGAGCTATCTCCCCTTCGGACCAGCGACACGGCTCGTTCTGGGCAACGGAACCATCCAGACGTTTACCCGGGATACACGGTATCTGCCGCTCCGGAACACTCTCAGTGGGTCCACGGCTCTTGCTGACTACGATTACGGCCGCGACGACGCCGGAAACGTGACGCGCATCGACGACCTCCTCGACCCCGGATATGACCGCACCTTCGCGTACGACGGGCTCAACCGTCTCGTGTCTGCGAACGGCGGAGCGAGCTTGTGGGGTGCGGGCTCATACTCCTACGACGGAATGGGGAATCAGCTCTCCCTCACACTCGGCACGACGCGCGCAGCGACCTTCACCATGGTCGGAACGACTCCGAAGATCGCCGCGGCAACTGAGAACGGCACGGAACGGCCGGTTGGCTACGATGCAGCCGGAAATGAGACGACCGTAGGAGCGACGACCTACGCTCATTCGGCACGGAACCATTTACTGGCAGACGGGACAAGAACCTACGCGTACGACGGCCGCGGGATCCGCACCATCACATCGACCCCAAGCCAGCATCGCTACTCGCTCTACACTCCTGAACTGAACCTGCTCGCCGAAACGGAGACCACGAGCAGCGCCACCCCCTCAGTCGCCTGGGAGTACCTCTGGTTCGCGGGTCAGCCGGCCGCGCAGATCGACAACACCACGGGCGCCATCTCCTGGTACTTCGTCGACCATCTGGGTACGCCAATCCTGCAAACGAACGGCGCGGGCCAGATCACCTGGCGTGCGGAGTACGAGCCCTACGGCTCAATCTTCGCCTACCGCGCCGGCAGCGCGACGCACCAGCCGCTTCGGTTTCCGGGGCAGGAGACGGAGGCGGGCGTTGACGACAGCTACAACATCTTCAGGTGGTACCGCTCCGGCTTCGGAAGGTACACGTCTCCGGACCCCGTGACTCTCGGCATGTTGAGCGGTGGCACACCGCCGGGCGAGTACGGCATCTCGTTTTTCGGTCAACGGAGCCTGCGGAATTTCCGCATGCGCAACTCGCAGTGGGATCACGCCTACGGCTACGTTGCCGGCAATCCGTTGCGAGCTGTTGACCCGAAAGGTCTGTTCGGACCGGGTGACCTGGCTGGCGCCGGCGGCATCGTCTGCATGCTCGACTCACCGGTACCGGGGCCTGCTGACATCATCGGCGGAGCGATCATTCTGATCGCCGGAGCGTGGGCGCTCAGCGAGGGAATCGAGTGGGCCCGTGAGCGAGATCGGACGTGCCGCGAATGCGACGACACGCGCGAGAAGTGCAAGAAGCGATGTGACCGGATTTATCAGGCCCTCGTGGATGACTGCTCACGTCGTTTCGCTAGTAACCCGAGAGGAGCAGCACTCTGCTATGCCGAAGCCGCTGAGGTCTACGCCGATTGCTTAAGAGACTGCGAGGGTCGCTGATGGAGCGAGACGCGATCAAAGAAGCTCTCGACGCGGCGCAGCCACTTCTGTTCGAGCGGAACTACCCGGAAGCATGCCGGCTGATGCGCGATAGGTTCGAGACGGCACGAGCGGAGGGAAGATCGGAGGATGCCGCCGCTTTGAGCGGCATCCTCGCTACATATCTGTCGCTCGCCGGCGATGAAGCCGCGGCACACGAGGCATACACTCAAGCGGAAGAGTTGCAACCAAACAACCCGCATCATTCGTTGGCAACGGCAAAGCATCTGTTCTTGCAGCTCGGTAAGAAGGCGAAAGCGCGGGAGAAAATCGATCAGCTGCTGGCGCGCGAACACGATCCGCTCTTCGGCTACAAAGCACGAATCATCATGGGCCGTTTTGCCCTCGCTGAAAAAGCGACCGAACGTGCAGCGGTGCATCTGAAGGAAGCGCACGATATCGCCAGCTCCGCGGACCTGCTTCCGATCTGGTGGGACACGTATCTCGCGAAGAAGTTGCTCGACAAAGCGCCTGAAGCGCGCGCGTATCTCGACGATCTGCTTACGCGGGCACGCGCGGCCGGCGACGAGCGAGTTGTGAACGAGATCGAAGAACTCTTCGGCGCAGCGACCTAACGCAACGATCGCGTGAAAGCGACGGGCGATCACTTCCGCGTCGACCGCCGCCGCCCCCCGGCACAACTGAACGCTTCGGCGTGCTCGGCATCCTGAATCGCGTACGACTGCGCCTGGTTTCGCGTGAATGACGTCGTCGCGTAGGACGAGACGATCAGAGCGCGATTGCGTTGCGGGTCGTACGGCTCGAGCAGCGTCGTGACGTCGCCGCCGAGGTTCGCGTGCACGTCGAGCATCCTCGCTTCGGCGGCACAGTCGAGCGGCAGCGCGTCCATGCGCAACGTCTTGCGCTGGCGATTGCGGTCGCTGACCCAGGAAATCTCCTTGCGCTTTGCGTCATAGACCACGCTCCAGCGCGTCGATCCCGGTTGGGCCACGCTCGACAGGATCTCGAATGCACGGTCCACCGACGCCGAGCCTGAACGAAGCATCGTCGCGGCGCGCGCGAAGCGGTCGAGTGAGCTGAACGTCGACGCCTTCGGACGCGAATTCAGATAGGACACCGAACGGGCGTAGCTGTCGTTGGTCAGGACCGCCGCGGGCAGCGACGCGCCGCGATGAACGACCAGGTTTCCGCCGAGGTATTCGATCGTCGCCGCGTCACCGGTGGCGTCGGCGATCAGGTAGTGAAGAGGCGTGCCGCCGGCGATGCGGGTGCGCTCGACGTGGGCGAGCATCTCCTCGACCGAGCCGTAGTTGTCGAGGCCGTACTGAATCCACTCCAGCACGCGCAGCGACGGGCGCTCGTCACGCGGGTAGACCGTCTCATCGAGCCACATCAACGCGATCACCAGGCCGACCTCGTTCATCCCGTCCATCGGGAACTCGCGTCCCCACTGGTTGAACGTGACGCTGGCATAGCGCGTCGTCCAGCGCAGCGTCCCGGCCATCGAGGTCTTCGCGACTCCGCGGGCGTTGGTCATGACGTAGCCCTGGCCGATCTCGAAGTCGTAGTTGCGGCCGAACAACGCCTCGCCGTCGCCGGCCATGCAGAACGTGGTGCAGGGAAACGCAAGCGGCGCCGTGGAGAGGACGAGAGCGAGCAGCAACGCGCGATGCACCCGCTCACTATGCAGCGGCGTCGGGCGGGCGCGGCCGGCGTTCACGCGAAGTTTGCCGCCGTGTCCCTCTTTTTTTCCGTTTTGCGCTTTCGGAGACAAGGAGGAAGTTCATGAGATCTTCGAATACGCATTGGATTCTGTTTGCCGCATGCCTGCTGCTCTGCGCTCCCGGCGCTTCGGCGGAAACGCCGGGATACGACCGGTACTGGACGACTGTCGGCTCGGCCGGGACCCTCGATGAAGATTCCGACGGGAAATCTTCTTCAGCCACGCCGTGGTGCAGAAGGGCGACATGCCCGAGATCGGGAAGGCCCGTCGCCAGATTCGGACCGACGGCGGGGTCGAAGAGACCGATTCCGCGGTCATTCGTTACAACGTCACGGCGGTGGATGGACTGTTCGGAGGACCCGACGTCGTGATGGCGATCCGCTTCCGCGACGAGGGGAAGAGCGCGCGGGTCGAGGCGCGGCTCATCGAGGTGGACCTGTACACCGGAGCCGAGGTGACGCGCCTGACGTTCGACAGCAACGCCGGCGTTCCCGAGGAGAGCGGGTACCACGTGCACGAGGTGTTCGACTGCCTCGGGCGCGGGGACGAGGCCTTCGATTTCACGCGGAAGGCCTACTACATCGAAGCGACCCTCACGACCAGCTCGTTCGTGCTGGAGAGCGTGGCCGGAATCGAGATCATTCACGTGCGCGCGACAACCTGCGACATCTGACGCGCTCCGACATTCCGTGTGGCGTCTCGCGGAGACGCCACACGTTTCGCTACTCGCCCACGAGCGCGTGAATGTTGCCGTCGGGATCCTTGAACCACGCCACGCGCATGCCGTCGGATCCGTAGATGTCGCCCTCGCGTTTCATGTCGGGCATGTCGTAGTGCTCGAACTTCACACCCTTCTGTTTGAGCGAGTCGACGACGTCGACGATGTCCGGACCGACATCCCAGGTGACCGCGGTGGCCTGGTTCGTTCCCGCGTATTGCGAGCGGTAGACGAAAAGCGATGACGGCCCGGCGCTGAAGGTGAGCGCTTCCTCTCCCTCCGTTTCGGTCACGGTGAGACCGAGCACGCCCTCATAAAACTCGCGGGCGGCGGCGAGATCGCGAACGGCGGCGGTGGCGATGGCAGGTTTCGTTGCAAGCATCCGCACATCGTATTCTCCGTGGACATGAGTCTCATCGAAGAAGTCGGCCCCGGTCTCGACGGCCTGTCGCAACTGCGCGCCCTCATTGCAGCGGGGCGCAAGCCGGGAATCGCCCACTCGCTGCAATTCGAGCTGGTCGAGGTCGACCGCGGACGGGCCGTGTTCGCGGGCACGCCGGGCGAGCATGCGTACAACCCGCTGGGCACGGTGCACGGAGGCTACGCGGCCACGCTGCTCGATTCCGCGTGCGGCTGCGCGGTGCATTCGATGCTCACCGACACGCAGGCCTACACCACGCTGGAGCTGAAGGTCGCCTTTCACAAGGCCATCACCCGCGATACGGGCATGCTTCGCGCGGAAGCGACGATCGTGTCCATCGGACGGCGCGCCGCGTTTTCTGAAGGAAGACTCGTCGACGCGGAGGGGCGGCTGTACGCGTCGGCGACGTCGACGCTGCTGATCTTCGAGCGGCGCTAGACCAGCATCGAGAACAACTTCAACGCGCGCCGCTCGATCCGGCTCAAAGCCCGCTCGAAGTGTTTGACGTCCACCGGCTGGAGCTCGGCCGCCGACACGTCGCCGCGGAGCTCGCGGGCCTGCTTGAGGACCGTGTCCAGCAGCAGCATGGTGGACATCGTGGCGTGAGCCTGGGCGCCGGAGTCCATCAGTGCGCCTCCACCGGCCCGCGTCCGCCGCAGGCCAGCACTTCGCCGACCAGCTCATCCAGCTCGAACGGTTTGCGCATCACCCGCCGAACCAGGCCGGCGTCATCGAAATCGCGCAGCGTCGATTGGGCAACCGCGGTCAGCACGATCGTGCGCGGCAGAAGGTCCGGCTCGCGGCTCTTCAACTCCCGGATCACTTCGAAACCGTTCCTGACCGGCAGCATCAGGTCCAGCACGACCACGTCGTAGCGCTGCGCGCGCAATCGCTTCAAGGCCGCCTCACCGTCGCCGACGCATTCAGCGACCACGTCCGTCCTCCGCCTGAAGACGGTCGTCATCAACTGCTGGATCCCTTCGTCGTCGTCGACGAAGAGAAGCCGAAGTGCAGTACCGGGCGAGTTGGGGACCATGGCGACGGGTGCTGAGTTCGATTTATCTATCCCGCAACCGTCGCGCTGTCGGTACGCTACCGAACCTTTTTGGAACGCAATTCCACCTACCCTGCGCCGGTTGTTGCGTGGGCACCCACTCACTTCGGCATCCGGCCAGACACAAAGCGCGTGTCTCCTCTCCCGAATGTCGTCGCGGTTTTCGGACCCGGCGCTCATCAGGAGAAGGTCATGACCACGTCCCACGAGGCAGTCTCGAGCGGTAACCCATTTCTGGACGCTCTATCAGCCGGCCTGGGAGGCCGCCTGGCAATCATCGAGGAAGAGCGGGTGAACCATGAGGTGCTCATCGAAGCGGACGAGCCGACTGAGTGGCTCTACTTCCCGCATCGTGGCGCGCTCATCTCGCTGACCCGCGCCAGCGACAGCGGCGCCACCGTCGAGGTTGGCATCGTCGGATTCGAAGGCCTGGCCACTATGCATGCCCTCCTCGCCCCGCAAAGCATCGGCGCGGAAGGGGTCGTTCAACTCAGCGGCCGGATCTCCCGTGTGGCATTGCAGGAAGTTCGCGACGCGATCAATGACAACGCGGAAGCCCGCGAGCTGATCTTCGCCTACGCCGGCGCGTTCCTGACGCAGGTTTCGCAGCACGCTCTCTGCAACCGCCTCCACACCATCGAGCAGCGCCTGGCCAAATGGCTCCTCGGCGTCCGCGATCGAATCGACACCGACGAGATCGGCCTGACTCACGATTTTCTTTCGCACATGCTCGGCATTCGCCGCTCGGGAGTGACCGTGGCCATCGGCGCACTGGCGCTCGACGGTCTCATCCAGCATTCGCGCAGCAGCATCACCATCACCGATCGCGAAGGACTCGAAAGCCGTGCGTGCGAATGCTATGGAGTGATCGTGGAAGCGACGCGGCCGCTGCTCGAGCGTCTTCAAACCACCACCGTCACATCCTGACCTGCGCGCCGAGCTCGATCACCTGATTGGGCGGAAGCGAGAAGAACGCCGAGGCGCTGCTGGCGTTGCGGGTCATCGAGGCGAAGAGATGCTCGCGCCAGATGGCCATGCCCGGATGATCGGTCGGAATGAGCGTCTCCCGGCCGAGGAAGTAGCTGGTCGTCATCGGGTCGAATGAGACCGGCCCCTTGATCCGCTCGAGCAGAGCAGGGATGTCGGGATCTTCCATGAATCCGAAGCGCACGATCAGGCGATAAACGCCCTGACCGAGCTCGAGCCACTCGCTGCGCTCTTCGTCAGCGAGGTGCGCGGTCTCCTCGACGTTCACGCTGAGCAGCACCACCTTCTCGTGCACGACCTTGTTGTGCTTGATGTTGTGCAGCAGCGATGTCGGGATGCCGTCGTGCTGCCGGGTCATGAAGATCGCCGTGCCGCGCACGCGGTGAACGCGGCCTCCCGCCAGCTCGGCGACGAACGCGTCGGTGCTGATCGCGCTTTCGGCAAGCCGCGACGTGAGAATCCGCCGCCCGGTGAACCACGTGGACATGATCGTGAAGATCGTCACGCCGACGAGCATCGGGAACCACCCGCCGTCGGCGATCTTGATGATGTTCGAGCCGAAGAAGGAAAGGTCGATGATCGCGAACGGCACCACCAGGGCGAGCACCTTGGGAATGCTCCAGCCCCAGCGCTCGCGCGCGACGACCGCGAGGAGCGTCGTGGTGACGGTCATGGTCGTGACGACGGCGATGCCGTATGCGCCGACGAGGTTCGTGGCTTCGCGGAAGCCGAGAACCAGCCCGATGGCGCAGAGCATCAGCAGCCAGTTCACGGAGGGGATGTAGATCTGGCCGATCTCGCGCTCCGAGGTGTGGCGGATGCGCATGCGGGGCAGATAGCCGAGCTGCACGGCCTGACGCGTGAGCGAATACGCGCCGGTGATGACCGCCTGCGACGCGACCGCCGCGGCCAGCGTCGCCAGAATCACCAGCGGCAACAGAGCCCATCGCGGCGCGAGCAGGTAGAAGGGATCGCTGGCCGCTTTCGGATTGTGAAGGAGCAGCGCCCCCTGGCCAAAGTAGTTCAGCAGCAGCGCCGGGAAGACCGCCGCGAACCAGGCCACGCGGATCGGCTTCGGACCGAAGTGACCCATGTCCGCGTAGAGCGATTCGCCTCCTGTCACGACGAGAAAGACAGTGCCCAGCACGAGGTAGCCGGCCAGTTGATGCTCCATGAAAAAGCGCACGGCCCAGATCGGATTCGCGGCCACGAGCACCTGCGGGACGCGAAGGATGTTGTAAACGCCGAGGACCGCCAGCGTGGAGAACCAGATCAACATCAGCGGTCCGAAGAGCATCCCCACGCGCGCGGTGCCATGTTTCTGCACCGCAAAAAGTGCGATCAGGGCGATCACGGTCAGGGGAACGACAGCTTTCGCGAAAACAGGCGTGACCACGCTGATGCCCTCGATCGCGCTGAGCATGGTGATGGCCGGCGTGATCATGCCGTCGCCGTACAGCAGCGCCGCTCCGAACAGTCCGAGGGCGATGAGGACCGTGCGACGCTTGCCGCGGCGTTGCGATTCGCGCGGGCGCACCAGGGACAGGAGGGCCAGCGTGCCGCCTTCGCCGCGGTTGTCCGCGCGCAGAACGAAGACCAGATATTTGATGGAGATGACCAGGGCCAACGCCCAGGTGATGAGGGAGAGGATGCCCAGCACGTTGGCGGGCGTGACCGCGAGCTGATGCCCGTGATGGGGCATGAAGCACTCTTTGAGCGCGTACAGCGGGCTGGTTCCGATGTCGCCATACACGACACCGAGCGCGCCCAGCGACAGAGTGAGGAAGTAGCGCTTGCTGTGCTGCTCAGGCGCGGTCATCGAACGGGCGTGAAGTGTAGCAGTGAAGCGGCGGGCTGAAACTCAGCCGGATTCGGCGCGTATTCGGTGCAACGTCCATGCTTTCAATAACCAACCTCTCCAAGACCTACGCCAATGGCGTGCGCGCCCTCCACGATGTGACGCTGGAGATCGGCAACGGCCTCTTCGGCCTTCTCGGTCCGAACGGCGCCGGTAAATCGACGCTCATGCGGACGATCGCCACGCTTCAGGAACCGGACCAGGGGGCGATCACTTTCGCCGGCCGCAACGTCGTGGCCGACCCCCGCTTCCTCCGCCGCCAGCTCGGCTATCTGCCGCAGGACTTCGGCGTGTATCCGAAGATTCCGGCGTTCGATCTCCTCGACCATCTGGCCGTTCTGAAGGGATTGGGCAGCCGCGCGCAACGGGTGTCGCAGGTCGAGTCGCTGCTGCATCTCACGAATCTCTACGACGTTCGCAGGCGCGCGGTGAGCTCATTCTCCGGCGGCATGAAGCAGCGCTTCGGCATCGCCCAGGCCCTCCTCGGCGACCCGAGGCTGATCATCGTCGACGAGCCGACGGCCGGGCTCGATCCCGAAGAGCGCAATCGCTTTCACGATCTGCTCAGCGAGATCGGCGAGAACGTCGTGGTCATCCTGTCGACGCACATCGTCGATGACGTGAGCGATCTCTGCTCGCGCATGGCCGTGCTCGCGGGCGGGCGGGTGTTGCTGCAGGGCAGGCCGGCAGAGCTGATCGAGAAGCTCGAAGGGCGGGTGTGGCGGAAGACGATCCGCAAGGACGACATCCCGCGGTATCGCGAGTCGCACACCGTGTTATCGACTCGCCTGTTCGGTGGCGAGACGCGGATTCACCTGCTCGCCGACGAACGTCCCGAAGAGGGATTCGAGGTCGTGCCGGCTGACCTCGAAGACGTGTATTTCTCCGTCCTCCGCGCATGATCAAAGACGTCGTCGCATTCGAATGGCGCTATCACACGCGCCAGGCGTCGTTCCTCGCCGCGGCGCTGATCTTCTTCCTCTTCGGCTTCGCGCTGACGGCGCGCGCATTCGGTCCGGCGAACGTGAACATCGACTCGCCGTACAGCATCACCCAGACCGTCGCGCTGCTCTCGCTGTTCTCGGTCTTCGTGCTCGCCGTCTTCTGCGCGAATGCGGTCGTGCGCGATCGGGAGACGAGGATGGAGGAGATCGTCTTCACGACGTCGATCGAGAAACTGCCGTTTCTCTTCGGCCGTTTCACGGGATCGTTTCTCGCGGCGTTCACGGCGTTCAGCATGTCGGTGGTGGGGATGTTCGTCGCCCGCTTCATGCCCTGGCACGACGCGGACCGGCTCGGCGCGTTGAATCCGCTGCCTTATCTCTGGGCGCTGCTGGTGGTCGCGCTGCCGAATCTTTTCTTCGCGGCGGTGGTGCTGTTCGGGCTCTCGACGGTGACACGCAGCGTGCTGGCGAGCTACGCCGGATCGGTGCTGCTCTACGTTCTGTACTTCGTCGCCGCTGCCGCGACGGACTCGCCGTTGCTCGCTGCGTCAGCCCCATCAGCGAGTGAAGGGATGTCGCTGGCGGCGCTGCTCGATCCGTTTGGACTGTCGGCGTTTTTCGAGCAGACGAAGCATTGGACGCCGGCCGTTCGGAATTCGCGGCTGCTTTTGTTGAGTGGGTCGTTTCTGCTGAATCGCGTCATCTGGCTGGGGGCGTCGGTTGCGGGGCTGGCAGTGGTTTACCGGCTGTTTTCGTTTCGTGTGGTGCGGGCCTCTGGCCTACCTCTCAAGCCCCCACCGCCCAAAGGTAGGCCGGAGGCCCACACTACACCGTCGCGGCCGTTCCTCGCCCTCACCAGAATCGAGATCCGCACGCTCATCCTCAACCGCGCGTTTCTGGCGATGACGCTGTTGTGGGCGGGGCTCGCGGCATTCGAGCTGATCTCGGAAGTCACGCGCGGCGAGTACGGCTCGGCGACGTATCCGACGCCCGGCATTCTCTTCAGGACGCTCGCCCAGCCGCTGTCGATGCTGGTCACGATCCTCATCGTCTACACGAGCGCGGAGATCGTCTGGCGCGAGCGCGCACTGCGCATGGCGGGCATTCTCAACGCGTCGCCGGTGAGCAACGGCGTGTTCGTCGCCGCGAAATGCACCGCGCTCGCGGTGATGGTGTTGTTGATGACCGCCGTCGCGGTGATCACCGGCGCGATCCTGCAGCTCGGCCGCGGCTGGCCGATCGAGCCGGGCGCGCTGCTGGCCTTCGTCTACTTCAGCGCGATGCCGCTGATCCTGCTGGCCATCGCCGCGGTCGTCATTCAGACGCTGAGCCCGCACAAGTATCTGGGCATGCTGCTGGTGCTGCTGTTCGCGGTGGTCAGTCAGCGCGGCGAGGTCCTGGGGCTGAACAACCCGCTGTGGCGCTTCGCGAATGCGCCGGGCGTCGAGTACTCGGACATGAACGGCTTCGGCCGCACCGCGCCGTTCCACTGGTTCATGCTGTACTGGGCTGCCTTCGCCGGCCTGGGTCTGCTCCTGGCGATCGCGCGCTGGCGCGGCACGCAGGTGCGCGTGCATCGGCCCGTCGCGATCACACTGGCCTTGATCTTCGTTGCCACCGGCGCATTCATTTACGCGAACACGAACACGCACGACATGCTCGCCTGGCGCGCGGAGTACGAGAAAAAGTACAAGCCGTTCCAGTCCCTTCCCCGGCCTCGCATCAGCGCGATCAAGGCGACGGTCGACCTGTATCCCTCGGCGCGCCGCTATCGCGTTCGCGGCGAGTACGTTCTGCTCAACGAGACCGCGAAGCCCGTCGACAAAGTGCTCGTGGCCCTGCGGCGCGGCGAGGATCCGACGACACTCGCGCTCGACCCGCCGCTCGCGCCGCGCGGACGCCGAACCGTGCGGTTCGACGTCACGCACGAGAATCGCGATTTCGTTGCGCCGGATCAGACCATCGTCGAAAACGGCTCGTACATCACCAGCATCCGCGCGCTGCCGGCGATCGGCTATCGCGCCGGATGGGAGATCGACGATCCCCGCGAGCGCCGCCGCCGCGGCCTGCCGCCCTCGACGCCGCGTCCCGAGTCAGAGATCCCGATCGCGGAATGGGTCGACGTCGACCTGACCGTGTCGACCGAGACGGATCAAACCGTCGTCGCACCTGGAACGCTCGTGCGCGATTGGAAAGAAGCGACGCGCCGCTTCTTTCACTACCGCACCGCAGCGCCGATCCCGAATCAATTCGCAATCTCCTCGGCCCGCTACACGCTCTCGAAGCAGACCCACGACGGCGTGGCCATCGAGCTGTATCACCACCCGCGGCACACGCCGAACATCGAGCGGATGACGCGCGCGGCGGCAGATTCACTGCGTTACTACCGCGACAACTTCGGACCGTACGCGCATCCGCATCTGCGCATCGCGGAAGTTCCGATTCCGATGTTCTCCGCATTCGCGCAGCCAGGCGTGCTGTTCTTCGGCGAGAACCGCGGCTTTCTCATCGACGCGCGCGATGAGCGCCGCATCGATCTGGTTTACCGCCGCGTCGCGCATGAGATCGCCCATCAGTGGTTCGGCTACACGCTCATTCCGGCCGACGTGCCCGGTGCGTCGACGCTCGCCGAGTCGCTCACGAAGTACGCGGAGCTGATGGTGCTGAAGAAGGCCCACGGCCGCGAGCAGGTCGGCCAGTCGCTGGCGTATGAGCTCGACCTTTATCTTTCCGGCCGAACGACAGTCACCGGCGCGGAGCCTCCGGTGGTGAAAGCGGAGAGCGACCAGCCGTTCCTCTTCTACCGCAAAGGCGCGATCGTGCTGTACGCGATCGAGGAGCTTCTCGGCGAACAGACCATGAACGCCGCGCTGAGAAATCTGATCCGCGAACAGGGCGGTCCGAATCACAAGCCGACCACCGCGCATCTTCTGCAGCACCTGCACGCCGTCGCGAAGCCCGAGGAGCGCAAATTCATCGATGAGTGGCTGAATGACGTCGTGCTGTACGACGTGAAGCTCGAGTCGGCGGTCGCGAATGGTTCCAAGGTCACGCTGCGCGTCAGCGCTTCGAAGGAGCGGGCGAATGGAGAGCGGCTGCCGTTCGACGAGATGCTGGAGATCGCCGTCGGCGATCACGTCGCGAAGTACCGGGTGAAGGATGGAACGCAGGAGATCAAGGTCAGAGTCGCCGGCGAGGCCCACTTCGCGGAGATCGACCCGTTGAACACCCGGGTCGATCGCAACCGATTCGACAACGGAAGAGTGGTCACGCAGCCCTGATCTTGCATGGAGCCGGGCTCATGATCCGGTTCCTGCCCCTCGTCGTCACAGTCGCGCTCAGCCTCTCCCTCGCAGCCCAGAACGTCGTCCTGCAACCGGTGGTCGGCAATCTCACCGCGCCGGTAGCGATCGCCCACGCCGGTGACGACCGGCTGCTCATCGTCCTGCAGGCGGGGCAAATCGTGATCTGGAACGGGACCAGCCTGCTGCCCACGCCGTTCCTCGACATCCGCCCGCTCGTCCTCGCCGGCGGCGAGCGCGGCCTCCTCGGCCTGGCCTTCCATCCCGATTACGCGCAGAACGGCTTCTTCTATGTGAACTACACCAACCGGGCGGGAAACGGAGACACGGTCATCGCCCGCTACACGGTGTCGGCTGCCGACCCGAATCGCGCCGACCCCGCCTCCGCGCGCACCCTCCTCACCATCGACCAGCCCTTCTCCAATCACAACGGCGGACAACTGCAATTCGGCCGGGATGGCTACCTCTACATCGGTATGGGCGACGGCGGCTCGGGCGGCGATCCGCAGAACAATGCGCAGAATCGTGCGCAACTGTTGGGCAAGATGTTGCGCATCGACGTCGACAGCGGCAATCCCTACGGCATCCCGCCGACCAACCCGTTCGTCGGGCAGTCCGGTGTGCGGCCGGAGATCTGGGCCACCGGGATGCGCAACCCCTGGCGGTTCTCATTCGACCGCATCACCTCCGACCTCTGGATCGCCGACGTCGGTCAGGGGGACGTCGAGGAGATCGATTTCCAGCCGGCTTCGAGCCGCGGCGGGGAGAACTACGGCTGGCGGATCAAGGAAGGCTCGGAGTGCTTCAACAGCAACAACTGCAACAGCGCGGGGCTGGTCGATCCCGTGGTCGAGTATGGCCACACGAACGGCGCCTGCTCCGTGACCGGCGGCTACGTCTATCGCGGCACGCGCACGCCGCGCCTGACCGGGACGTACATCTACGGCGACTACTGCAACGGCGTGATCTGGGGAGCAACGCGAAACGCGAGCGGCGCGGTCACGACGCGGGTCCTCATCGACACCAACCTGTTCATCAGCACGTTCGGCGAGGATGCGAACGGCGAGGTGTACGTCGCCGATCACAACGGCGCCATTTATCGCATCACCGATTCGATCCCGCTGCCGCCGCGACGCCGTTCCGTGCGCAAGTAACTGTACGATCCGCGGCCGCATGCCTTCGTTCGACGGATTGATTCGCGAGCTCGCCGCGGCCGTGGTGTCGGATCGGGCCACGAATCAGTTCTCGGACACCGTGGGTGATCTGCAGGAAAACGCGATCCGGCGCCGCAATCTCAAGCTGTATCTGAGCGAGCTCGCGGCAATCGGTCCGCGCATGCTGCTCATCGGTGAGGCGGTGAGCTACCGCGGCGGACGGCTCACCGGCATCGCCTTCGTGAGCGAGACGGTGATGCTAGGCGGAGTGGAGATCAGCTCCGGCCGCATCCTCGGCGCCGATCACGGCTATCGCAAGGCGACGCCCGGGCCGAGGCTTTCGACGGAGGCCAGCGCGACGATGGTGTGGGGAACGATTGCGGACATCAGGCCGCTGCCGCTGCTCTGGAACGCCTTTCCCTTCCACCCGTTCCACGAGGGAGAGCCGCTCACCAACCGAGTCCCCAGCGCCGCCGAGCTGCTCCTGGGCCAGCCCTTCATCGAGCGATTGCTGAAACTGTTTCCGATCGAGCAGATCGTGGCCATCGGCAACCAGGCCTCGCTGTCGCTCACGCGGCTCGGGATCGCCCACGAAAAAGTGCGCCATCCGTCGATGGGCGGCAAAAACCAGTTCGTCGAGGGAGTGGCCCGGCTGTCGCAAGCTTCGAAGGCATGAAGAAGAAGAGCCAGATTCAGGAGATCAAGGAAGGCCGGGCCATGCGCGAGCGGGTCTGGTCGGGACGCTTGCAGCCCGCCGGGCCGCGCGTCGATTTGAGGACGGAGAACGCCGTGAAGCTGACGACCGTGCCGAGCTCGGCGGAGGAGAAGTACAACGGGGGAAACGAGGACTAGCCCCCGATGTGTGACATCTCCACTTTCCTGAGCTCCCGCGTGTTCTCCGACCGCACTTCCGAATAGCGATCCTCGCGGCCGCGCCACACATTGGCGATGGCCTCGGCGATGACGTCATCGCTCGCGCCGTTTCGCAGCAGCGCGCGCAGGTCGTGGCCGTGCGTCGCGAACAGACACAGATACAAATGGCCGTTCGCGGAAAGCCGCGCGCGCGTGC
Organism: uncultured Acidobacteriota bacterium; assembly: GCA_963822445.1. GTDB lineage: Bacteria > Acidobacteriota > Thermoanaerobaculia > Gp7-AA8 > Gp7-AA8 > QHVT01. Next base: position 1,042,657 of record CAWGHO010000002.1, read on the forward strand.
ACGTGCCGCAGAACGGCTGCGTGACGGACGTGATTACGCCGATCTCGCCGCCACCGTCGGCGTATTGCCAGCGCTCGGCGACCTCGCCGAAATAGTTCCCATCAGCCGGCACGAGCGGCCATTCGCGCGAGAGCGTCTCGATGATCTCGCGTCCCGGCACGACGTCATCGACGCGCCAGCCGTTGGTGTTGCCGACGTCCATGTACTCGATGAAGCGGATGATCGTGCCCGTGCCGCGGAAGCGCCGCGCCAGATCGACGATGCCGCCCGCGTTCATGTCCCGCCTGACCATCACGTCGATCTTCAGCGGCGTCAGGCCGGCCTCGATGGCGTGATCGATCGCTTCGAGCACGCGCGCCACCGGAAAGTCGACATCATTCATCGCGCGGAACACGGCGTCATCGAGCGAGTCGAGACTGATCGTCACCCGTGACAAACCGGCAGCCTTCAACGCCCGCGCCTTTTCGCGCGTCAGCAGCGATCCGTTCGTAGTCAGAGCGATGTCATCGAGTCCTTCGATGGTTGCCAGCTGTTCGACCAGCAGCTCGAGATCGCGGCGCAGCAGAGGCTCGCCGCCGGTGAGCCGCACCTTGCGCACGCCGTTGCGGACGAACAGACGCGCCAGACGCGTGATCTCCTCGAACGTCAGCAGCTCATCGCGCTTCAGAAACGCGAAGTCGCCGCCAAACACGTCCTTGGGCATGCAGTACGGGCAGCGGAAATTGCAGCGGTCCGTGACCGAGATGCGCAGGTCGCGGACGGGGCGGCCCAGTTTGTCCAGGGGGGACATGTATCCGGCGAAACTACGCCGGAGGGAACAAAAACTCCAGCGCCAGCCGCACGCGCCGGGCCCAGGCCCGCTCGCTGTGATCGCCGCGCCGGTCTTCGTAATACCGCAGCGTTTCGTCGGTCCAGCCTTTGGCCTTCAGCCGATCGCGAAGCGTCCGCGCGTCGTCGAGCGTGTTCTGCCCTTCGCGACCGCCAACGTCGAGCCACATCCGCGGCCGCGGTCCGTCGAACGCGTCGACTTCCTTCAGGATCGCGCGATCGTTCCACCACACGGAGGGCGACATGATCACGGCACCGCGAAAGACCTGCGGATGTTTGAGCGCGAGGTAGAGCGAAACCAGTCCGCCGAGGGATGAACCGCCGACGGCCGAGTCATCGGGGACGGTCCGGTACTTCTTGTCGATGGCCGGCTTGATCACGTCGAGCAGGAACTTCGCGTACTCGTTCGCCCGCCCGCCGCCGGCGTGTTTCGGATCGACCGTGGGCGTGTATTCATCGATGCGCGCGGGTCCGGCGTGATCGATGCCGGCGATGATCATCGGCGCCGCGGTCCGCTCACCGATCGCGCTATCGGCCGCTTCCTGCAGTTTCCAGTGCTGGCCGGGGATGTAGGAGCGATGCGCGTGAAAGAGATTCTGCCCGTCGTGCATGTACAGCACGCGATAGCGGGGATCGTCGCGCTCGTCGTAGCCGGGAGGCAGATAGATGGTGACCTGCCGGCCTTCGACGTCGAACGAATCGACGCGGCCGGTGCGGATCGCGGAGCGGCGATTCTCAGGTTTGAAGATGCGGCGGAGAGCTGTCCTCAGCGAAGGTTCAGGCAAGTTCCCGATACCCGCTGCGGAAGTAGACCAATGGCGCGCCCTCGCGCGTCCGGGCATGCTCGACGACGCCGACGAAAATCGAGTGATCCCCGCCGTCGAGTTGGTTGAAGAGGTTGCATTCGAGATTGCAGATCGCGCCGCTGATGAGGGGGACGCCGAGCTCGCCCATTTCGTATTCGACGCCGGCGAATTTGTCGTCGCTGCGGGAGGCGAACTGCGCGGAAAGATCCTTCTGATCGAGGCCTAAGATATTCACTCCAAACCGTTTCGCGGCGGCGATGGCACCGTGAGTCTGCATGTTCCGGCCCACACAGATCAGGATCAGCGGCGGGGCGAGGGAGAGCGACGCGAACGAGGCCACGGTCATCCCGTACAGCTCGCCCTGGTGCTCGGTGGTCACGACCGTCACGCCGCTGGGGAAATGCGACATGGCCTGCCTGAAGAGCGATTCTTCGATCGGCATAGGGGCGTGAGTGTACTGCAAACTTTTTGGCAAACGAGGCGTATGAGAGGGCATGCGCCGCACACTGACTTTCGCCCTTCTCCTTCTCGCCGCCACGTCCGTCTTTGCAGCCGACGACGTCATCCGCAAGGGGTTCAACGTCACCGACGGCGGCACGCTCCGCCTGGAGGCCAACTACGGCGACGTCACCATCGTTTCCGGTGGGACCGGCCTGGCGGTGGAAATCATCCGCAAGGCCCGCGGGAAGGACGCCGCGGAGCGCCTGCGCGACCACAAGATCCAGTTTTCGCAGCAGGGGAACGACGTGGTCATCTCCACCGATGACGACGACCGTGACGACCGGAAGTGGTTCAACTGGTTCGACTGGAACGACGACTTCGAGGTGGAGTGGAACATCCGCGTTCCGAAGAATTACAACCTGAACGTCCGCACGTCCGGCGGCTCGATCGAGCTCGACGACGTCGGCGGCGCGGTCGAGGCCCACACTTCCGGCGGCAGCATCAAGACCGGCCGCCTCGGCGGCATCGCGAACCTGCGCACGTCCGGCGGATCGATCTCCATCGACGGCGCGGCGGCGAAGGTCGACGCGCGGACTTCCGGCGGCTCGATCCGCGTCGGCGACACCGACGGACCCGTCGAGGTCCGCACCTCGGGTGGCTCGATCGCGCTGGCCCGGATTCGCGGAAGCATCGTTGCGCGCACGTCCGGCGGCGGCATCACCATCGAGGACGCGACCGGCAGCGTCGACGCATCGACGTCCGGCGGCTCCATCAAAGCAAGACTCTCCGGTCAGATGGTCGGCGACTCGAAACTGGCCACGTCCGGCGGCGGCATCACCGTGTCGATGGCGCCGAACGTCGCCGCGGATCTCGACGCGCGAGCCAGCGGCGGCGGCGTCTCGTCCGATCTGCCGATCACCATTCAGGGCACGATGGACGACGACGAGCTGCGCGGAAAGATCAACGGCGGCGGCCCGAAGCTGACGCTGCGGACGTCCGGCGGCGGGATCAAGGTAAAGAGTTTGTAGTTGCCAGAATTGTCTTCGCCGCCGCGCGGGCGCTGGCCAGCGCGGCGTCGGAGAGCAATCCTTCACTCCCCACCCAGTCACCGGCGATGTAGAGCCCGCGGATCGGCGTCGTGTGCGGCGGGCGCTGCGCGCCGGGCGTAATCATCGCGTTGGCAACGGTCATGGCCGGCAGGAAGCGGCGATGCACGACTTCGTTCCGCCAGCCCGGCTGCACGCGATCGAGCAGCCCTTCCAGCTCGGCTTCGTCCTCGCTCATTCCGCCGCGGCGTTTCGCGCTGCTGTCGTAGTCGTCGGAGAGCGTGCGCTGATCCTTCAGATACTTCGCTGTGTGAATCAGCGCGCCGCCTTTCGGCGCGACCTGCGCAAAGGCCGAATGCACGGAGAGGTACAGGGGCCGGTCGACTCCGAGCGCGAAGGTGTTCTTCGGATCGGGCAACGTTCGCAGCGCCACATCGAGGCAGGCCGCGAGGATCGGCCGCAACGACGTCCAGCTCTGCGAGATCGCGGGATCTTCGATGAGCTCCGCGGCGGTCTGCGGATCGACGGCAAGAATCACAGTCGACGCCGGGATGCGCGCGCCGACGACATCCTCCGGCTTCATCTCCGGGTAGGCGATCGACTGCGTGTCCATGCGGTCGGCATCGAACTCGAGGCCGCCCAGCTCGACCGATTTCACCTCGCCGTTCTCGTGATGCACGCCCACGATGCGCGAGCTGCTCACGAAATTGACGCCTGCCGCGACCGCGGCGTTGTGCAGCGAGTCGACGAGCTTCTGCCAGCCTTCGTGAATGTACTTCGCGCCGCGCAAAGCGATCTTCGCCTGTGCCAGCGCCGGCGCCGCGCTCTCGATCTCCGCATGATTGGAGTAGGTGAAGAGCCGGAAGAAGGCCTGCATCAATTCACGCAGACGCTCATCGGAGATGTTCTCGTCGAGCCACTGCCGCAGCGTGATCGACGCATAGCGCGACGGATCGATGCGGCGCAGCTTCACCATCAATCCGAGCAACTGCATCTTCGCCATCGGACCGAGAAACGACGTGCCGAGAATCGACCAGAACGAGCCCGGGAACTTGAACTCGTCGTTGCCGGCGATGAGCACTCCTCGCGCGCGAGCCAGGCCACCGTCGGCGGGGATGCCCAGCTCGCGATACGCGGCCGAGGCGGCGCCCGTTCGATAGAGCGCGTGGGCGCCGAGGTTGAAGCGGAAGCCCTGGCGGAGATTGCTGATGGCGCGGCCGCCGAGGTGGCGGCGCTTTTCGAAAAGCGTGACGTTCCGGCCGCCGCGGGCGAGATAGATGGAGGCCGCGAGACCGGCCAGACCGCCACCCACGACGATCACGTTCTTGCTCACGAGCCGGCGATGGTACTCGATTTCAGCGTCTCCTCACGTCCACCTCGCGCGGCATGTGTGGCAGAATCGCCGAGGGTCACACAGGGCTGAAACCTCTGGTATACGGCAATTTGCCTCGCAGGCAGCCTGTTCAATGTCGGAGTTCAATGCGTAGGTTCCTCCATGGATTCATCGGAGCTGTGCTGGTTCTTGCCGTCGCGTTGCCGGCGGCTGCTGCAACTCCGTCCGAGTTCTACCTGACGATGCTGAGAAGAGGCGTCAGTGCGTACGACGCCGGACGCTACGACGCCGCGGTCGGACCGTTGAAGATCGCCGCTTTCGGTCTGCTCGATTCGATCGACCATTACCAGATCGCGCAGGCGCATCTCGCGCTGACGCACGATCGGATGGGCAACGCCGAGCTGTCGCGCGAAGCCGCGCACCGTCTCGTCGTCGCCGAGCGCATCCAGCCGCGATACGCGTCGATTCCGCTGTCGGCAGCGACCCGCGCGAACTTCGAGTCCCTCGCCCGCCGCGTTCTCACCGCCGCCGACCAGACCGTCCTCGGCCGCTCCGCGCAAAGCGTCACCACTCCGCAGGTTCAGCCGCCCGCGGCCACGAACCCGAAGCCGGTGCCGCCGGCTCCTGTGAAGACCGAGCCGGTCGTGACGAAGCCGCAACCGGCACCCGTGAAGACTGAGCCCGCGCCGGTCAAACCGGAACCCGTCCCGGTCAAGCCCGAGCCGGCGCCGGTCAAGGTCGATCCGCCCGCCGTCAAAACGGAGCCGCCGCCGGTCAAAATCGATCCGCCCGTCATCAAGACCGAACCGGCGCCGCAGAAGAACAATCCGCCGGCGCCCAGGCCGCAAACGACAAATCCGCCGCCCACCCGCACCCGCCCTCCGGCCAACGTGCCCGCGAGCTTCACCGCCGCGGAGCAGGCTCTGAACACGGCGCGGCTGGTCGACGCCCGCGCGATCTACCGCGAGCTGCTCGATTCTCCGTCGCTTGAGCGAAGCGATCTCCTCCGGCTGGCCGAGGGGTTCTACCGGGCTCGCGACTTCGCCAATGCCCTTCGCGCGTTCGAGAAGATCGGCCCGCTGCGCCGCGGCGAAGAGCCTTTTCGCTACTACATCGCCGTCGCGTTGTATGAAACCGCGCAGTACCAGAAGGCCAAAGAAGAGCTGGCAGCGGTGCTTCCGTTCATCGAGCAGACGCCCGACGTGACCCGCTATCGGCTGAAGATCGAAGGCGCGGTCAATTAGATTCTTTCGCCCTTCCTCTCTTTTTGGTTAGAATCGCCGCCGATTCCAGCCGTTCCCATTTTGAAAAGGTGCGCAATGAAAAAACTCGTCTTCGGGCTCGTTCTGCTCCTCACCGCGACCGCTGGGTTCGCCCAGACTCGTTCGACTACTCCCGAGCTCACACCCCCGGCGAACGGCGAGGAATGGCTCAAGCTGAGCAGCACTGAGAAACTCTTCTGGGCGATCGGCTACTCGCAGGGATATCGCGAAGCCCTCGAGAAGATCGACGTGACCGCCGGCCCCACGTCCGCCTGCGCCGGTCTCGCCGAGCGCACCGAGCGCCAGACGTCGACGTCGGGCAAGGTCAGCGGCTTCGAGCTCGTCTCCGGTCTCGAGCGGTTCTACTCCGAGCCCGCGAACACGACCATCCCCATCGGCAGCGCGATCCGCATTTACCTGCTTCAGGCCAGCGGCAAAGATCAGACGACCATCCAGGAGCTGATCGACACCGCCCGTCTCCTCGGCCAGCAGGCGTCCGCTCGCCCGCGGCAGTAAAAATCAGTAGGCAGTAGGCAGTCCGCCGCTCACGCGGCTCGCAGCGGGCAGGCCGCCTACCGGCGGTCTTTAACTGCCCACTGCCCCCTGCCCGCTGCCTACCGTCCTCTGCGTTACACTCTCCGGTCATAAGGCTCCGGCCGGGAGGGTTGCGTGCGCACCAAGACAACCGCTGCCATCGTGACGATCGCGCTCGTGGGCGTCGTCGCATTTTCAGTGATCGGGCAGGAAGATCCGCTGCCGCCGGTCACGCCGAAAGCAAGCCTGGACCTCACCGCGATTCCGCTCGCCGAGCCGACCATCGTGCTCGCCGCCGAGCCGATTCGCGAGTACCGGCCGCCGACGCTCCTCGAGGCCGCGCGCCACAACGACTACATCACCTTTGACGCGCTGTATGCCGCGGCGAAGAAACGCGGCGAGGACGTGTCGCAGTTCGATGCGCTGCACGAACTGTGGACGTATTCGGTCACCGATCCGATCGGCGCGTTTTACGGTCTCGAGTTGTACGAGCGCCTGAGTCGCGCCTATCCCGGCTACGCGAAGTACATCGAAGACTTCCGCGTCGTCGACAGCCGCGGCAACGTGTTCTATCCGACCAGCGAGACGCGGGCGTTTCTGCTCGATCGCGCCGTGGAAGGACGTCCCTCGCCGCGAGTGCTCGTGGCGGAAACGAAACCGGCGCCGGTACGCGCGACTCCGAAACGCACCGTCGTTGCGCCGGCACCTGTCGTTGAAAAGACAGCGCCGCCCGTTGTCGTTCCCGAGCCGATCGTCGTCGCGGAAACACCAGCAGTCGCGCCGCCGGTCGCCGAACCGGTCGTGATCGCCGCGAAGGAAACCGCACCGGCGCCCGCGCCACTACCGGTTGCGGCCACCGTTCCGAACAAGACCGCCAGCCGCGGCATCCTGTTGATGATCATCGGCCTGATCGGCGTCGGACTGCTCGCGCTGATCCTCCGCACGCCGCGGGAAGAGCCGCTCACCGTCATGCAACATCCGCACGTAAACAACGTCGAGCCGCTCAGGAAACCGCAGGCGACGGCGGGCGAGACTCGAGCGACCGGATCGCACGGATGAGCTGCCGCCCTTCGACCGGCTTCACGAAGTAATCCTCCGCGCCGAACGCCAGGGCCAGCTCGCGGTTGTCGAGAATCGAGACGATGATCACCGGCACGCTCGCCGTGATCGGGTCACCTTTCAGCGTCCGCAAAACCTGCCAGCCCTCGACGCCCGGAAGCACGACGTCGAGCGTGATGGCCATCGGACTCACGACGCGCGCAAGCCTCAGCGCTTCCTCGCCCGTTCGCGCGCGAATCGGAACGTAGCCCGCCGATCGCAGGTCGTTGCTCAGCGTCGCGAACGACTCGTCTTCATCCTCGACCACGAGCACGCGCGCGCCTGCAGGAATCAGCACGCCGTCTGGACCGACGATCGGACTGGGAATGGCCGTGCCGCGGAAGCGCAGGGGCAGGGTGAACGTGAATTCGCTCCCCGCGCCGACGACGCTCTTCGCCGAGACCGTTCCGCGCTGCAGCTCGACGAACTTCCTCACCAGCGACAACCCCAGCCCGGTACCGCCATGCACGCGGTTGATGCTCGAGTCGACCTGCCGGAACTCGTCGAAGATCACCTCGAGATGCTCGGCGGCGATGCCGGTCCCCCGATCAATCACCGACACCGCGAGCGTCTCCGTTTCGGCGATGCGGCGCGCGCGAATCGTCACCGTCGATCCGGCCGGTGAGAACTTCACCGCGTTCGAGACGAGGTTGTAGAGGATCTGCTTGAACTTCGCGAGGTCGGTCTCGATCTCCGCAACGTCATCGGCGACGTCGATCGCGAACGAGACCTGCTGCTTCGCGGAAAGGCCGCGCATGACCTGCGTAACGCTGTCGATCGCCGCGCGAACGGAGAAGGTCTCCGGATACAGCTCCATCTTCCCCGCCTCGACCTTCGAGAGGTCGAGGATGTCGTTGATGATGTTCAGCAGGTGCTGTCCCGACTGCAGGATCGAGCGGAGGAAGCCGAGATACTTCGGCTCGATCTGGCCGTGCAGGCGCTCGGTGAGGATCTCCGAGAAACCGATGATCGCGTTCATCGGCGTGCGCAGCTCGTGGCTCATGTTCGCCAGGAAGATGCTCTTGGCGCGATTGGCGTCCTGAGCCTGCTCGTTCTTCAGCTGCAGCTCGCGCAGGATCCGCGCACGTGAGATCGCCGACACGGCGTGCTCGCGCATGCGCGCCAGCTTCTGCAGATCGGATCTGCCGAACGCGTTCTCGTCGGTGAAGTTGTCGAAGATGAGGAAGCCTTCCGTGCGGCCGCCCAGGGTCACGGCCATGGCCAGCATCGACTTCGGTTTGGGGAGGTGCGCGGTCTTGTCGGCCGCGGCGAGATGGCGGAAGTCGGCGGAGCGGATCAGATACACGCCCTCGCTGAGCTGCTCGGCGTGCTCGGAGTAGCGGCGCGTGGCCTCTTCGAACGTCAGCGAAACGCCTTTGAACAGCTCGGGATCGTAGCCCGACGCCGCGGCGACTTCCGTCCGTTGATGCTCGTGGTCGAACTTGAGAAAGACCGCTTTCTCGGCGTTCGGGAAGAGCTTCATCCCCTGCTCGAGAATCCGCTCCAGCACGCGCTCGAGGACGACCTCGCGATTGATGATCTCGACGATCTGGTCGATCGTCTCCAGCTCACTGGCCTGCGCCCGAATCTCCTCGGTGCGAGCCATGACCAGGTCTTCCAGCGCGCGATTGCGCCGCTGCAACTGGGCCATGCGCAGCAGGTTGAAGATCCACAGCAGGATCGCCAGAGCGACCGCGTACAACAACACTGCCCACCAACGGAACCCGACCGGCGGCTTGATGGAGAAGCTGTACGACGCCGGCTTCGACCAGAGCCCATCCGCGTTGCGGGCCTTGACCTGAAACACGTACCGGCGATCGAACAGATACGCCGGCAGGTTGGTGTAGCGGATCTTCACGTCCGTCGTTTCGGCCGACCAGCCGCGATCGAATCCGGCCAGGCGCGTCTGGTAACGGACCCGGGCCTCGTCGGTGAAGGTGAGCGCGGCGTATTCGAAATCGACTTCGTTGTCCGCGCCGATCCTCACGCCGCGCAAACGGACGATCGGCTCGACGCGGTTCGTTTCACGCGCGGCAGGATTGAACATCGACACGCCGCTCGGCGTCGCGAGGTAGACCAATCCGTTGGGGCCCGTCGCCACCGGTCCGTTGGCCCAGGCTTCGTCGTCGACCAGGCCATCCGACTTCGTGACGCGCATGCCCGGCTCGAGCGTCGTGTCGTTGATCGCGACGAGGCCGCGGTTGTCGCTCGCCCAGACGCCGCGGCCGTCCGTCGCGACAGCCATCCCGATCACCGGCTGGTTTTTGATGACGTCGATGGTGCGCGCCCCGTCGAGCACCGACAACCCCGCACCGCTTCCGACCCACATCCGCCCTTTGTGAAAGAGCAGCGAGCGGATGTTGTTCGTCGGCGCGCCGTTCGCGGTGGTCCACACTGGCTTGAACGTGTTCGCCGTGCGATTCAACGGCGTGGTCGATCGATACAAACCGCTGTCGATCGTGCCGACCCAGAGATATCCGCGATCGTCGAGAGCGAGGCTGTTCGACGGAACCTTCAAAATCAAGCGCCGCCCGCCGTCGTCGCAACCCACGCCCCAGCTTCCGGCGAAGCACATCTGATCCCCGAACCTCCGAACCGCGTACGTCGCTTCGGACGGATAGGCGGTGACCCTTCCTCCTTCGAGACTGTTCAAGCCCGCGGACGTGGCAATCCACATCCTCCCCTGCACGTCCTCGCCGAGGGCGTAGACCTGGTTGGAGAGGAGTCCGTCGGATGCGCGCCACGTCCTCGATTCGCGTCCCTTGATCGTGATCACGCCGCCGCCGGTCCCGATCCACAGCTCGCCGGGCTTCGGCAGCACCGCGAACGCACTCGGGTCGGGCAACGCCGGCGAGGAGCGCGCCGTGTACGAACTGAACGCGCGATATCCCTTGCGCAGCCGCGAGGCGCCGGAGTTCTGTCCGAACCAGAGGTTCTCCTCGCGGTCCTCGAGGAGCGTCCAGAGCGTGTCCCCGAGGAGCCCGCTCGTGCGCGTGACGACCAGACGCTCGTCGGGATTGCGGGGATCGAGACGAATCGCACCGGTGCCGAGGCTGGCCGCCCACAATTCGCCGCTGCGCGTGGAAAGGAGCGCGACGATGCGCTCGGTCAGGTCGCGATTCACCACGATCGCGCTGTTGCCTTCGAGCTTCCAGATCGAGCCGTCGAGACTTCCACCCCACAACGTGCCATCGCCCGTCTCCGCGAATGCGATCGCCGGAGAGGCCGTGCGCGCGACCTCGCGGAACCGGCTGCCGTCGAACACATTGACCGTCGTTCCCTGCGAGGCGATGACCGTTCCGTCGCGCCGCACGAAGAGCGCTCCTGCGCCGAGATCGGCAACGCGCTGGCTTTCGATCTGCGCTCCGGCCCGATAGCGCACGATCGCGTTCTGGGTCGCCACCCACACCCACCCGTCCTTCGCGGCGACGATGCAATTGCGGCGGATTCGCGAGGGCGGAAGGCCTTTCGAGATGAAGCGGACGCGCTCGCCAGGCCGGTAGTCGCCCAGCGGCCTGTCCGAAACGACCAGCCCGGCCTCGGAACCGACCCAAAGCCGCCCGTTCGCGTCTTCCACGAGTTCCCGTACGGTCAGATCGGCCAGCCCGTCGGCCACGCCGTAGCTCTCCATCGAATGGCCGTCGTACCGGGAAATGCCGGTCGAATAGAACGCCAGCCAGATGTATCCCTGCCGGTCCTGGATGATTTTCTGGACGCTCGCTGACGAGAGCGGAACGGCCTGTCCGCCGGGGGTGAAGTGGGTGAAAGGCAGCTCCTGTCCCAGCAGCGGGAGGGCGATCGCGAGAGCCACGAGCGCGCGCTTGAGGGACATGGCCGTCAGGGTAACCCGCTGTCCCATTGTCCGTACAATCGATGTGTGGCGCGCCTCCGCGATTGGCTGGACCTCGGCAAGAGCACCGTCTCGTCCCTGACGACGAACGACGTGGCCAATCTGTATTCGCTGGAATGGCCGGAAACGAAGAAGCGGCTCATCGCCGAGCACCAGGAAGGCATCGACAGCGATCCCCAGCGGCTCCGCCGGTGGATGCGCACGGTCAGCGCGATTTTCTTCGGCCTGGCCAAGCGGCTGGCACCGCACCGGCGCGTGCTGTTCGTGGTCTCGTTCCTGTTCTTCTTCGTCTGCGTCTTCTCGATCGCGAAGAACATGTCTTCGCCGCCGATCTGGACGTTCATCGAGCTCTCGGCGACGTTCATGGTCATGACCCTGCTGCTGGCGATGGAGCTGATCGACAAGATCAAGTTCCGCGATGAGCTGCAGCTCGCCCGCGACCTGCAGGCCAGCCTGATTCCGGCGGTGATGCCGAAGACCGAGGAGTGGGACATCGCCGCGTTCAACCGGATCGCGAACACCGTCGGCGGGGACATCTACGACTTCGTTCCGATGCCGAGCGGGCAGGTCGCCGTGCTGTTCGGCGACGCATCGGGACACGGGATGGCCGCCGGGCTGGTGATGGCCGTCGCGCACGCCGCGTTTCGCACGCAGCTCGAGGTCGAAGCGTCGCCGCCGGCGATCATGGCCTCGCTGAACCGCATCCTCTGCCGCACGGGCGGATCGCGATCGTTTTTCTCCTGCGTCTACTTCCTGTTCTCGCCGGACGGCACGTTCCTGGCGACGATCGCCGGCCATCCGCCGATCCTGAAAATCGACGCGGCCGGCAAAGTCACCGAGCGCCTCGGCCGCGGCGCATATCCGCTTGGCGTGAAGACGGGGCTGACGTGGGAAACGATCGGCGGCACGCTCGAGCGCGGCGAGAAGCTGCTCTTCCACTCGGACGGTCTGAGCGAGTCGCAGAATGCGATGGGACGCGAATTCGGCGACGAGTACATCGAGATCATCCCCGGCTGGCATCCCGAGGCCTCCGCGGCGGCGCTGGTGGAGAGCGTCGTTTCCGAGTGGCGCGTGTTCATGGGCGATCAGCCGCCCGAGGATGACGTCAGCGTCACGGTGATCGCCCGGCGCTGACTGTGCATGCCCTCACGGCATGCCGCGGCCGCTGACTGTGCTCCTCGACGTCACCGATCGCTGCAACCTCCGCTGCGTGATGTGCCACTTCGCGAACGTCGACCGGATCGGTTTTCCGCCGTTCGATCTGCCGCATGGCGCGATGCCGGTGGAGCTCTTCGAGAAGATCGCCGCTGATTTCTTCCCGCAGGCACATCGCGTCGGACTGGCCTGCGCTGCCGAACCGCTGATGCACCCACGATTCGCGCAGTTGATCGAGATCGCCGGCCGTCATCGCGTGCCGCAGTTGTGGTTTCCGACGAACCTTCTCGCGCTGACCGAGCCGGTTGCCGACGCAATTGCGAAGCATGTCCATACGGTCGCAGTGTCGATCGATGCAACGCGCCGCGAGACGTACGAGCGGATTCGCACCGGCGCGCGCTGGGACCTCCTGCTGGCGAAGTTGAAGATGTTGCGCAAGGTGAAATTGCGTTTCAGCTTCGCCTGGATGCGCTCGAACCGGAACGAGCTGCGCGAGCTGCCCGCGTTTGCCGCGGACCACGGCGCGTCGGAGCTGGATGTGCGCATGGTCGCGCCGACGGACGGCGTGGACGTGTCACGCGAACTGCTTTCGGATGAGGATCCGCGCGCTTTGCGAGCGGAACTGGCGGTCGTCGCACGCGATGCCGTTCGTCGCGGTCTGACTCTCGCCGCGTTTCCGCAGTTCGACGAGCGGCCGCGCGGCTTCCTCGATCGCGCGGCCTGGCGCTTCTGGCGCATCCGCGCCGGCCTCGATCGCATCGAGCACCTCGGCATCGCCAGACACGAACGCGAGATCGGCTGCCGGTATCCCGGTCGCAATTACGTGATCCGCCCCAGCGGCGCGGTGTTCCCCTGTCACTACTTCGACCAGCCGCTCGGGTTCGCCGGAAAAGAGCCGATGCTCGACATCGCCCGCCGCGTGAAGCCGATCAGCGAAGGATTGCAGTGCGGCGCGCCGGTGGGTGCGTGTGGAACGTGCGGAAATCGGAAAGACGCGTTTTACACGCTCTGAGCTTTCGTCTCCACCAATCCCTCGAACACCTGCAACGCCAGATCGATGCGTCCCAGCGGCGCCGAGACCTGCACGCCCGCCACCCGCCCGCGCACGCGCTCCAGCGTCTCGCGGGCGATGGTCACGCCTTCGCGCAGGCCGTGCTCTTTGCTCTTCTCGCTGGCGATGCGCATCCGCTCCATCACTTCATCCGGCACGACCACGCCGGGCACCTCGTTGTTCATGAACTGAGCGTTGCGGTACGACAGCAGCGGCCAGATTCCGGCGACGACAGGAAGGTGCATGTCTTCGATGCGCTCGAGGAAGGTCTCGAGCTGGCGGACGTCGAAGACGGGCTGGGTGATCGCGTATTCCGCGCCCGCTTTCACCTTCCAGTCGAGACGGCGCAGCTCGTATTCGAGATCGAGATGGCCGGGATTCACACCGACGCCGATCGTGAATTTCGTCGGCTCTCCGAAGGGGTTGCTGCCGAGGTCGAGCCCGTGGTTCATCAGGTTCACCATGTTCGTGAGCCCGATCGAGTCGATGTCGAACACCGCCGTCGCTTCCGGATACGGCCCCATCTTCGGGGGATCGCCGGTGATGAGCAGGAGATTGCGCAGGCCGAGCGCGGCGCATCCGAGGAGGTCGGAGTGCATCCCGAGGAGATTGCGGTCGCGGCAGCAGTAGTGAAGGACCGTCTCGATGCCGACGCGCTGCTGAAGAAGCACGGCCACGGCGATCGCGCCCATGCGATTCTGCGCGCGCGGCCCATCGGGCACGTTGACCGCGTCCACACCCGCGGCCTTGATCGACTCCACGCCTTTGACCATCGCGTCGGGATTCGGACCTTTCGGCGGCGTGATCTCGATCGTGGTGACGAACTCCCCCGCGGCGATCTTGCGGCCCCAGTTCGAGCGCGTGGCCATGAGCGCCGGCTCGACGCCGACGTTCTTCTCGTCGGCCTTGCCGCTGCTCTCGATGATCACGAACGAGCGCCGCGGCGAGAGCGGCCGGACGGCGTCGGCCATCACCTTGATGTGCTCCGGTGTCGTTCCGCAGCAGCCGCCGATGAACTTCACGCCCTTGTGAATGAGGCGCTTGGCGTACTTGCCGAAGTAGTCGGGCGAGGCCATGTACATCTGCCGGCCGTTGACGTCGCGGGGAAGACCGGCGTTGGGCTGACAGGAGATCTTCTTCGCGGTGACCGTGGCGATCTCTTCGACCGCGTCGAGCATGATGTCTGGACCGACCGCGCAATTGAGGCCGATGACATCGGCGCCCGCGCGATCGAGGCGCAGGGCGACGTCTTTCGGCGTGTCGCCGAAGACGGTGCGGCTGTCCGTGCCGATGGTCATCTGCGCGACGACGGGCAGGGAGCAGACGTCGCGGATCGCGGCGATGGCCTGTTCCATCTCGGCGATGTTGGAGAAGGTCTCGCACACGAAGAGATCCACGCCCGCATCGCGCAGCGCCTCGACCTGCTCCCTGAAAATCGCGCGAGCCTCGTCGAGCGAGGTCGGTCCGTACGGTTCGATGCGGATGCCGAGCGGGCCGATCGCGCCGGCGACGTATACGGAATCGCCCGCCGCTTTGCGCGCAATCTCCACGGCCCGAAGGTTGATGTCGCGCAGCTCGTCTTCGATGCCGAAGCTGCCGAGCTTCACCCGGTTCGCGCCGTAGGTGTTGGTCTCGATGATCTCCGCGCCGGCCTTGACGTAGTGGCGATGGACTTCCAGCACGATCTCCGGATTGCGGAGATTGAGCTCGTCGTAGCACTTGTTGATGAAGACGCCCTTCGAATAGAGCATCGTCCCCATCGCTCCATCGAAGAGGTAGACGTGTTCGTCGGCGATCGCTTGAATGAAATCCTGCATAAAGAAAAACCCCACGCCGGAAAACGACGTGGGGCGGGTTCGGAGTCGTTTGGTTTACTGCCGGCCTTTTAGCTTTTTTTAGCTGGTTGCAAGCCGCCCCAAATCAATCCAGCGGGGGACAGATTACCCGATTTTCCTCAATCCTCGAAAAACCGGCGCAACTTCTCGAGTGCCCCCTCGACCTCCTGCCGGTTCCGGTCGACGTCATTTGCCCAGCGGCGGAACTGATCGAACGTGATCGCGGCGGGCTCATCAAAGTGGTCCTCGTCGAAAAGCACGCGGCGGACGATGCGGCCGAAGATGCCGCTGGGGCAATGGCGGGTGGGGGCGGTGCCGTCGAGGAAAACCTCCCGGATCGGGCCCGGGCAGCCTTCCCGCCAGAGCATCCCCGACTCCGGATCGATGTCGCGGAACGTCACGCCTTCGGGCGGTTTCGGGTTTGCGGCGGCGTGGGGGATCTCGCTCATGTACGCGCCCCAGACCGGGATCGCCGCTTCCGACGATGACAGGCGCAGCGGCGCGCCGCGATCGAAACCGACCCAGACCGTGGTGACCATGTCCGCGGTGTAGCCGACGAACCAGGCGTCGCGGTAATCGTTCGTGGTGCCCGTCTTTCCGGCGACGTCGCCGAGACCGTAGCGCTTCAGGCGCGTTGCCGTTCCGCGTCGAACCACGCCGCGCAGCAGGGTGTGCATCACGTACGCGGAACTGGCGTCGACGACGCGCTTCCGTTTCGATTCGCGCTCGAAAACCAGCTCGCCGTGGCGGTCCTTCACGCTCGTCAGCAGGAATGGCTCGACGCGCTCGCCGAGGTTCGGGAAGGCGGTGTACGCCGCGGTCAGCTCGCGCATCGAGACATCGGCAACACCCAACGAGAGCGCGGGGATCTCGGTGATCTTGCTGAAGCCGAAATCGTCCGCGGTCTTCTTCACCTGGCGCAGACCGGTTTGTTGCGTGAGCCGGACCGTCGGCACGTTCAGCGACCGCTCGAAGGCCTCGCGCAGCGTCACCCGTCCGCGAAAGCTCTGGTCGTAGTTCTGCGGCTGCCACGTCTCGTTGCGGGCCAGCTCGATCTTCACCGGCGCGTCGAGCAGGAGCGAGGACGTGGTCGATTTCTTGGAGACGATCGCCGCGAGATAAGCGAAGGTCTTGAACGCGGAGCCGGGCTGACGGCGCATCTGCGACGTGCGATCGAACGGCGAGCGCTGGAAGTCGGCGCCGCCGACGAGCGCGCGAATGCCGCCGTTTTTCGGATCGATCGACAGAATCGCGACCTGCAGCGGATCGGCGCGCGACTGCGTGCGGATCCAGCGATAGCGCGACTCCAGGCGATTCGCGGACTGCCGTGCCGCACGCTCCGCGGCGCGCTGCGCGCGCGGATCCATCTCACAGACGATCGTCAATCCGCCGCCGGCCACTCCCCGCTTGCCGACCTCGCGCACCACCTCGGCCTTGAGGGC
Organism: uncultured Acidobacteriota bacterium; assembly: GCA_963822445.1. Lineage (GTDB taxonomy): Bacteria > Acidobacteriota > Thermoanaerobaculia > Gp7-AA8 > Gp7-AA8 > QHVT01. Next base: position 1,059,338 of record CAWGHO010000002.1, read on the forward strand.
GCGAAGGTAGTAGGGATACGGCGTTTCGGGCAGCGATCCGCGGATCACATCGACGTCGCGAGCCACCGCCCTTTCGTATTCGTCCTTGCCGATCCACTTCCGGTCGCGCATCACGCCGAGAATCGCGTTCCGCCGCGCCCGGGCGATGTCGGGACGCTTTTCCGGCGTGTCGCGGTTCGGCGCGCGGATCATCGCCGCGAGCATCGCCGCCTCGTCGACGCGAAGCGCTTTCGGCGATTTGTCGAAATAGAGCCGCGCCGCCTCGTCGATGCCGAGGATGGTGTTGCCGTTGTGGTGGCCGAGGTAGACGTCGTTGAGGTAGAGCTCGAGGATCTCGTCCTTGGAGAGGCGCGCGTCGAGATCGACCGCCAGCACGATCTCCACGATCTTGCGGCGCCAGGTGCGCTCGTTCGTGAGGAAGTGCTGTTTGATGACCTGCTGGGGAATGGTGCTGCCGCCCTGGGCGATGCCGCCGGCGCGGACGTTCTTCATGAGCGCGCGGGCCATGCCGATGGGATCGACGCCGAGGTGGCGGCGGAAGCGGACGTCCTCCGCGGCCACGAAGGCATCGGCGACAAACGGAGGCAGTTCGCCGATCAGAACCGGCGGCGAGACGCGCCAGTCGGCGCCGTAGACCTTCACGATCTCGCGCGTGGACTTGCCGGCGCTCGACAGGATCACCGTCGGCTCGCGCCAGCTCTTGCCCGCGATTCCCCGTTTCAGGCGGAGATCGAGCACGAAAACGTAGATGAAGAAAGCCTGGAGCGCGACGAAGAGGGCGAAGGAAAGCGGAAGCGTCCATCGCGCGAGCAGTGCTGCGCGTGACAATCGTGGCTTGTTCATCTACATTGTTTTTCGTGCAACTCGTACACCTGGTTGCATACGTGCAGCGCAAACTCCTCGGTTGAAAAAGTACGGCTCCCCCCGAAACTTTTTAATAGGAGACCAGACATGGCTGCGAAGAAGAGCACCTCGAAAAAGGGCGGCTCGAAAAAAGGCGGCGCCAAAGGCGGCGCCAGGAAGTCGGCGGGCAAGAGCACCAAAAAGTCCGCCGCGAAGAAGTCCTCTGCCAGGAAGTCGTCCGCGAAGAAGTCCTCTGCTAAGAAGTCGTCTGCGAAGAAGGCCTCGCCCCGCAAGTCAGCGGCGAAGAAGTCTTCAGCGCGGAAGGCAGCAGCCCGGACGTCGTCGAAATCGACGGCACGCCGGGGCGGAACCGCGAAGCGCAGCGCTTCGAAGAGCTCCGCGGGCAGCCGCAAGCGGAGTCAGGCCGCGCGGAAGGCGGCGCTGAGCCGTCCGACGAAGAAGACCGTGCGTCGCGCGGCGGCGAGCGCTGTTGCCGGCGCAGCCGCGGGCGTTGGTGCGGCAGCGGCCGCGCGCAGAGCGCCTGCCGTTGCAGCGGAAGTGAAGCGCAAAGCGCCGGGCGTGGCCAATCGCGCGAAGAGCGTGATCAGCCGCGTGGTCGAGCAGGTCAAGGACACCGCCTCGGCGGTCGTTCCGGCCCTCGGCTCGAGCAGCACCACTGACACGGGCACCGGCAACACGGCGGCGTCACGGGTGGCGGCGGCTACACCGGCGGTGGTTCCACGCCAGGCTCAGGACCAGCTGCGAAGAGCGAGCTCGGAGTGCGATGGCCTGGGGCCATCGCACTCTGCCTTCAGCTCGACGATTTCTCGAACGCGTTGCGGATCCGCTTGGAGAAGTACTGCTGCGGCAGACCGCCGCTCCACTTCTTCAAGCGTTTCGCCTTCGCAAACGAGTTGAGAGCCTGAACGCGGTAGTTGTCGTCCGCCTCGAACGCGTAGATCGAGTATTGCGATGCGCCGAGGAAGGCCCAGATCCAGCCGTTGCGGGGCATCTTGCGCTGAGGCGCTGGAAATCGCGCGCGGCGGCCTCGAACTCACCGGCGAAGTAATTCTCCAGCGCCCGGCGAACGTCATTCGAGTAGTCCGCGAGCACCGTATTCGCGGCGGCGGTCGGCTTCGGCGTGACCGCCGGGAGAAGGCGTAATCGTCGCCGGAGTCGTGGCCACAGCCGTCGCCGGCATGGCCAGCTCGGAGAGATGCCCGCGCTCTCGGCCATGTCGATGATCGCGTTCAGGTCGTCGTTCGTGCGCGCCGACGTGTTCGCGTCGTCGCCTCGGTGAGCAGGTTCAGGCCTGCGTGTACTGCGGCGAGTTGCCGGCTTTGCGCGTCTGCGCGGCCTGCAGCTTCTGTCTTGCCGCGGTCGAGCGCGCTCGAAGCGCGACTCCGCAACCCGGATCGATGACCGGTCCGGACGGAGTCGGGGCAGGGACGACCTGCGTGGGTGCGGGACGGACGGCTCCGGTGCCGGACGGACCGGCTCGGGCGCGGGTTCATTCGCGGCGGCGAGCTGCTTCTTCGCGCGCTCCATCAGCGTGTCGAGCGACCCTAGATTCTCGGGGCCGGGGCCGGAGGTTCTCTCGAAGTCAGCGATCGCCGCTTCGTAATTGCCGAGGTTCATGTTGGCCACGCCGCGGTAGTAGTACGGGTGGTAGTTGATGAAATTCGTCCCGTACGTGCTCGGCCTTGTCCTGTTCCTTCCCGTTGCCCTTGATGGCGGCATTCATCTTCTGAAGCACGGTGCTCCAGCTGCCCTTGCGCGCGGCGGCGAGCCCGGCTTCGTAATCGTCGTACCAGGACGCTTCGGCGACGCCGGCGAACAGGAACAGAGCGAGAGTGATGGCGAGAGTGCGTGCGCGGATCATGGCTTGTTGACTTCCTTGGCGAGGGCGTCGTAGTCGACATTGCCCATGTTCACAATCCTGCGCGTGGAAGCGCCGGGTTTGATGTTCACGTCGATGGTCTCGCGGCCTTTGGGACCGGTGAGGGTGACGCTGGTAATTGCCCGGCGCCAGCTCGATTCGGTCGGCGTCGAGCGGTGATCCTCGAGCAGGGCGATCTCTTTCTGATCGCCCTTGTTGACGATCTTCTCGAGGTCAGCGTAGGGCGACGCGGAAAGCAGGAGCACGCCCTGGCCGGCAGGAATCGGCGCGGTGTTCGGCGCGGTCGCGGTGATGGCGGTGGTCGATGGCGCAACGGTTTCCGTCGCGACAGGCACCGCATCCTTCTTGCGCGTGGCCATGAACCCGGCGACGGCAATGGCGATGACGACGACCGCGGCGATGGCCCCGATGACGGCCATGTTCTTTTTCTTCGGCGCCGCGGCACCCGGTTGGTACTGCCGCTCGAGCACCGTCGCTTCGGCCTGCCCCGCTCCGCCGCCCGCTCCCCACTTTTTCTCGAGCGCCGTCGGAGCCGCGCCGGCGGGAGAGCCGAGCCGCTCCATCACCGTCGCTTCGTCGCTGCCGACGCGCGTGCCGGTCGGACCGGTCTTGGCGCCGCCGGGCATGGTCAGGTTGCGCTCCATGACCGTCGCTTCATCGGCCTGCGAGCGCGTGCCCGTTCCCGGCATCGTTCCGCCGGCGAACGTTCCGCCGGACAGGCCACCCATGGTCTGTTGCGTCTGCTGCGCGCCGGAGAGCGTCGGCGACGGAGTGGTGCCGGTAAATTTCGGCAGATCGGCCAGCGTCTGCGCGCCGGAGAGGGTGATCATCTTCTCGCCGAGTCCGAATTTCTGATCGGGCGGGATGGACGCGCGAAGATTTTCGAGGGCAGCCGCAAAGTCGGCGGCGGTCGCGAAACGCGCATCGCGGTTCTTCTCGAGCGAGCGCATGATCACCGACTCGAGCTGCGGCGGGACCTTCACGTTCGGCGCGAGCTCGGCGATCGGCGCCGGCTTTTCGGTGACGTGCTTGAGGATGTAGCCGTGCGGGTTCGTAGCCTGGAACGGCGCGCGGCCGGCCAGCATCTCGTACAAGACGATGCCGAACGAGTAGAGATCGGAGCGCGGATCGAGATGCTCCCCTTCCTTGAGGAAGCCGGCCTGCTCGGGCGAGGCGTATTTCAGCTTCCCGAGGAACATGCCGGTCTGGGTGAGGCCCTGGCCGCCTTCTCCTTCGGCGAGCTGCTTGGCGATGCCGAAGTCGATGACCTTGACGAGCAGCTTCCCGTGGTGTCCTGCGACAGCATGATGTTCTCGGGCGAGATGTCGCGATGGATGAGGCCCATCGAGTGCAGGTGGTCGAGGCCGTGCAGCGCCTGGATCGCGATCTCCACCGTCAGCCGCGGGGGCAGCGCACCCGGTCTCGGCGATCCACTTCTGGATGTTCGTGCCGTCGATGAACTCCCAGACCATGTAGTACGAGCCGTCCTCGAGCTGCGCGAAGTCGTACAGCATGGCCAGGTTCTTGTGCTTGATCATCGTGGACGTGCGCGCTTCCTGGAGGAATCGCTGCAGTCCCTGATCGTCCGGCGGCGACGTTGGGCCGCATGATCTTGATGACGCGGAGCTCGTTGAGATGGATGTGGCGGACCTTGAAGATCTCGCCCATGCCGCCGACGCCGAGGCGGTCGATGATCTGGTACTTGCCGTCGAGGAGGCGGCTCGAGTAGGTCCTCTGGAACAGCCGTGACCTTCTCGCCGCAATGCGGGCACTGATCGTACGCGGCGTCGATCGTCTGTTTGCATTTAAGGCAGTTTGCAGGGTCTGGCTCATTCATCGGTCCCGGTTGACGGCTCGCACATGACCTGACAGACTGAACTCAATGATCGCGCACATAACTGCAGGCCGGATCCGCGCCGAACCGCACGATGTCGCCCGGCTTGAGGACGGCCCGGTCGACCCGCGCGTTGTTGACGTACGTTCCATTCGCGGACTGCAGGTCCTCGAGCAGCGGTGACTTGCCCGCCAGCGTGATCCGCGCATGCCGGCGCGAGACGGCCGGGTGCGGCGAGCACGATCGAGCAGGTGCGGTCACGGCCGACCATCACGCTGTCGCCGATGATGGCGTGCTTCTCGTTCGCCTCCGGCTTCACGTTCACGAGCGCCCAGTGATGCGGAACGTCCATGGCCGGCACGGCGTCAGCGTGCGTGTCCGAGATCGGCGACGGGATGACGTCCGGTCGGCGCGATCGGCTGCCGGGCGTTGTACTCCTCGAGCGCTTCGTAGAACTCGCGCGCGGTCTCGTAGCGCTGATCCATGCGCGGGTGCATCGACTTGAGCACGATCGCTCGAGCTCTTTGTCGATCTCCGGACGCAACGCGCTGGGCGGCTGCTTCTCGCCGCGGTAAATGGCGTCGATCAGCTTCGGCAGGGAGCGGCTGTTGAACGGGAGCTGGCCGGTGAGCATCTCGTACAGCACGACGCCCGACGAGTAGACGTCGCTCTTCGCTCCGGCGTCTTTCGGCTCGCGGATCTGCTCGGGCGACATGTAGTGCGGCGTGCCGAGGAGGAAGCCGGATTTGGTGAGCACGGTCTGGCCGCTCCGCCGCCGCCTTCCTTGATCTTGGCGATGCCGAAGTCCGTGACCTTCACCTGACCCGATTCTCGCTGATCAGGTTGGCCGGCTTGATGTCGCGATGAACGATGCCCTTTGCCGTGCGCGTAAACGAGCGCTTCGAGCAGGCACTGGCCGACGCTGATGGCGTCGTGAGATCGACAGCGCGCCCCGCTCGGTCAGCAGGACGTCGACGGGCGTGCCTTCGACGAACTCCATGACCAGCACCGCGCCCTGGTCGTTGTTGATGAACTCGTAGAAGCGGGTGATGTAGCGATGGCGGAGCTTGGAGAGGATCTGCGCTTCCTTGACGAAGCGCTTGCGCGCGGTGACGTCGCCGGCCAGCTCGTCGGACATCACCTTGAGCACGACCGGGTAGCCGCTGCGGAAGGACGTCGGTCGCGTTCGCGGTCGTGCCCGACGTAGACGTGGCTCATGCCCGCCTTCACCGATCTCGCGGTCGATGCGGTAGTTGCCGATGCTCGTGCCGATGGGCGAGGCCGATCATTTCAGCAGACCCTCGTCATCCCAGTGAAATCCGTCGTGGCAGAGAGGCGTGAAGATGAATCGATGCGAGCCGATGCGGATCGATGTCCTTGCCGGACAGGTCGCGGCGCGGCTCGATCTCGGTCTCGTTGACGTACGTCCCGTTCGTGGAGTTGTGGTCCATGAGGATGAAGCGCCGCTCCTCGGGCCGGAACACGAGATCGGCGTGATGCGAGGAGGCCTGGTCGTCGTTGATGACGATGTCCGAACGGCGGTCGCGGCCGATGACGTTGCGGCCCATGCGCACCGGGAAGGACTCGCCGCGCGATGCGCCGCTCAGGCCGACCAGCCAGCCGACGACGTAGCGCTTCTGCTGGCCGGTTTCGATCGCGACGCGGCGACGGTGCGCTCCATGGATGACCTTCGAGATCGGAGCGATCTGGAGCGCCGGACTCCGGCCGACGGTGCCGCCGCGGGACGGGCGGCCGTGATCGGCCTCAGTACGGGCTCACGCACGGCTGCTGCAGCGGCCGCCGGCGGCGGCGCGGCTTCGACGGCACGCGGCCGCACCACCGGGATCTCCGGCTCGGCGCGTCATTGGGACAGTAGGGACAGATGTCCCATGACTCGTCGATGAAATGCCCGTTGTCACAACGCTTATCTGCCACGAGTCACCCTCACGCATGAAATGCCACCGCGACGGCGTTGCGGCCGCCGAAGTAGATGATGTCCCCATCCTGGAGGTATCGCTTGTCGATCTTGTGGTCATTGACGTACGTCCCGTTCGACGAATTCCTGTCGATGAGCAGGACTTTGCCGTCGATCGAAACGACCTCTGCGTGGAGCGCGAGATACCTTCGGATTCTCCAATACGATCTCACAAATTGCAGACTCCCGCCCGATGCGGATCCCCGATCCGCCGAGGCCGAGCTTTTCGCCGGCGCGGGTGCCGTTGAGGATCGTGAATTTGCCCAGCATCGCGTGTGCGGCCATCGTCCCGTTCGGCGCCACGACTGTCTCGATCGTGGCCGCTTTGAGGAGGTCCGATGGGACCCGCGGACCTCGTGAACGACGCAGAAGAAACGTGCCACCGCCAGCGCCGCCAGCGCAAGAGCGGCGATGACTGTCGTAGCGATCGGATACAGCCGCCAGGGCGGCATCGCGGCGATGGCGCGTTCCGCGTCGTGCCCGAAACGGATGAGGTCGGGCGAGTTCGGGAAGAGCACCACGGCCCGGGCCAGATCCTTCTTCGCGTCCACCCACCGCCCAGTGGTCGCGGCGTCCAGCGCGGCGTAATAGCGCTCGTTGAACTCGCCATCACTCTTGGGAGTGACACTCGCCTCGGCCAGAAACTGCCGGGCCACGTCGATGGGCACGAGGAACTTGATCTGCTCCGCGTCGGTGTGCCCCCAGGTCGACACGCCGATGGCCTGACCCGCGCGATTGACCGCCGGCCCGCCCGAGTTGCCGCGGTAGATGGCCACGTTCGTTTGAAAGACCGGCGCGTTGGTGACGTTGCGCTTGATGGCGGTGATGTTGCCGGGGTTGATCGTGGCCTCGAGATCGCTGTCGCGCGAGAGCCAGCCGCCGATGACCTCGTCGGTGCTGCTGGCCACGGCCGGATAGCCGACCGACCAGATCGACTCGCCGACTCGCGTCTCGTCCGATTTGCCGAGCGGCAACGCGGGGAGACCCTTCCGTTCGATCCGCAGAACGGCCAGGTCGCTTCCGCGTTCCGTCAGCGCCGGCGAGTACCGGCGGATCTTGAACGGCAGCGTCTCCCCGTTCGAGAGCTCGACGCTGTTCACGACTTTGACGTTGTCGACGCGCGAGGCTCTGGCCAGTGGCTGGACGTAGCGATCGAGGGCGTCATCGCGATGAATGGTGCGCAGCGTGTCGACCGGAAAATGGCGGACCAGCGCCGCGATCGCGCCGTTGCGACGAAGATCGCCTTCGAGCGCTTTCTCATCGCGAGTCGGCGCGACGACGTGGCCGCTGGTGAGGATGAAGCCATCGGGATGGATGATGAAGCCACTGCCCGAGCCTCCGGCGCCGGTCTGCACGTCGTTCTGATCGGCGGCGACCGCGCGCGCACGAATCGCGTATCCGTCGCTCGAAAGCTGGGATTCGGTGCGCGCGATGTCGGCGGCGGTGTAGTGAAAGTCGGCCGTGGCAAAGGCGTTGACGCGCACGACGGCGGGCTTCACCGCGTAGGCCATCTTCGTCACGTCGTCGAGCGGCGGGACATCGCGGCTGCACGCCACGAAAAACAGAGTAGGCAGTAGGCAGTAGGCGGTAGGCAGGAGACGAGATCGGTTCCACTGCCTACTGCCCACTGCGAGGCGCGAAGCGCCGAACCGCCTACTGAGAAGGCCCATCGTCAGTGGTTCCAGTAGAACCACGCGCCGGCCGCGGCGAGAACGAGCACGACCAGCGTCCACCGGAGGAGCGACGAGCCTTTCGGCGCGGGCGTGGAGGTCTGCGCGCGCTCTTCGAGCTTCGCCTCCAGCTCTTCCGGTTTCGGCACTTCCATCGGCTGGGTGTCTTTCATCGTCTCGTCGAAGGCGGCCACGTCGACGAGCGGCTGCAGCGGCTGGGTGTCCTCGAACTTCTCGACCACCGTGCCTTGGCCGGCATCGTCCGGTGCCGCCTCGACGCGAGCGACGATCACGGTCACGTTGTCCGGCGCCCCACGCTCGAGCGCACGGCGCAGATACTCATCTGCGGCCGCCTCGAGCGTCATCGCCGCGACATCCTTGATCTCGTCCTCTTTGACCACGCCGTGCAGGCCGTCGCTGCAGAGGATGAAGGTGTCGCCGACGCGGAGCTCGATCGGACCGCGCACGTCGATCTCGACGTCTTCGGCCACGCCCATCGACCGCTGGAGTACGTTGCGCCGCGGATGGGTCTCCGCTTCCTGCGAGGTCAGCAGACCCTCGCGCACCATCGTCGCCACGAGGGAGTGGTCATCGGTGAGCTGTTTGATCTCGCCGTCGCGAACCATGTAGATCCGCGAGTCGCCCACGTGGGCGAGCCAGCCCTCGCTGTTCTTCACCGCGAGGACGGACGTCGTCGTTCCCATCCCCCGCAGATCGGGATTCGACTGCGCCTCCGAGAAGATCCGGGCATTGGCGCGGCTCAGCGATTCGCGCAGAGCAGTGGGGATGTCCGGCGTGTCGCTGCCAAGGTATTGGGCCTTCACGGTCTCGGCGGCCAGCCGCGATGCCGTGGCGCCGCCGCGATGCCCGCCCATGCCGTCCGCGACGATCAGCAGCCGCCCGCCGGGCGAGCTCGTGCGCTCTTCATCCTGCGTCGTGTAGGTGCCGAAGTCCTGGTTTTCAGACCGCACCAAACCCACATCGCTGCGCAAAACGGCTCGCAGGATGAGACGACGCTCAGGCGTGCTGATGGTTTCGGACGATGCTTGCTCGCTCATAGCGGAGCTACCCGGCTGTGACGCGGAGAGGGCATTATAGCGCGCGGTTCGGAGCGCCATTCCGAGCCGCTATAATCAGCGCGCCTCATGGAACAACTCCAGATCCACTACGTCGACCTCGGCGTACCTCGCGTGAATGATCTCAAGTCCGACATGTCGATCGGACGGACCGAGGGAAACGATCTGGTGCTCAACCACCCGTCGGTGTCGCGCAAGCACGCGCGGATGGAGGGGCGGGACGGCCGCTGGTGGATCATCGACCTCAAGTCGACCAACGGCGTGAAGGTCAACGGCAACCTCATCACCGAATCGGCCGTTCACGCCGGTGACAAGGTCCTGATCGGCTCGGTTCAGCTCGACATCAAGGCCATGCCCTCGGTCGATTTCTCGGCCGAATCGATGTTCGACAACCCGTCGGGCACGGTCATCCGCCGCATCTCCGACTTCAACTCCGAGTTCGGACTCGACGTCAGCGACCTCCAGGCCGCGGCGTCGGGAGTCCGCCCTCCTTCCGAGCCCGGCATCAAGGTCGAGCCGTCGGTTACCCGCGAAAAGATCTTCCAGGTGCTCGTGCAGGTCGCGCGGTCGCTGCTGCAGACCGAAGAGCTGACCGACCTGCTGAACACGGTCATGGACATGATCTTCAAGTACCTGCCAGTCGAGCGCGGGCTGATCATCCTCTTCGACGAGGAGGGCAATCCCGTTCCGCGGCTCACGAAGTTCATCGAGGGAGCCGATCAGACGGACATCCCCATCTCCCGGACGATCCTGAAGATGGTCGCCGAGCAGCAGGTCGCGCTGATGACCTCGAACGCTCTCGAAGACGCGCGGCTCCTGGGCGGGAAGTCGATCGCCATCCACGGAATCCGCTCGGCGATGTGCGTGCCGCTCTGGAACAAGCAGCGCGTGATCGGCGCGGTACAGGTCGACTCGCCGATTCACATCGGCCGGTTCACCGAGGAAGACCTCGACCTGATCACGGCGCTGGCGAACTTCGCCGCGGTCGCCATCGAGCGAGCGCAGCTCTCGGAGAAGATCGAGCACGAGCGGAAGATCCGCTCGAAGATGGAGCGCTATCACTCGCCGGCGGTCATCGACGAGATCGTGAAAGGCGTCGTCGCCGCCGAAGACACGGACATCCGCACGGCGGACGTCTCGATCCTCTTCGCCGACATCTCCGGATTCACGACCGTGTCGGAGACGAAGGCGCCGGAGGAAGTGGCGGAGTTTCTGTCGAACTTCTTCTCCGCGGCGGTGGACGCGATCTTCGCGTACGGCGGCACGCTCGATAAATTCATCGGCGACGCGGTCATGGCCTTTTTCGGCGCGCCGATCCCGCAGGATGACCACGCCGATCGCGCGATCATGGCCGGGCTGATGATGCAGGAGCGGGTCGCGCAGTGGAACGCCGTGCGGGCCGAGCAGGGGTTGCCCGAGGTGCGGATCCGCGTGGGGATCAACAGCGGACTGGCGGTCGTCGGAAACGTCGGCACCGAGAAGCGCGTCGACTACACGGTTCTCGGGAGCTCGGTGAACATCGCTTCGCGACTCGAGAGCGGCGTGGCCAAGCCGGGGCAGCTGGTGATCTCGCAGAACACGCTCGACCGGGTCGTCGGCAGCTTCGAGATCGAGCCGCTGGGCGAGTTCGCGCTCAAGGGGCTGCAGCAGAAGCTGCCGGTGTACATGGTCAAGCCGAGCCCGCACGTTCCGAAGATCACGACCTCGGATACGTACCACGCGGCTCCGGCGTCATAAATGGAGTGCGGCGGCTCTGCCGCCGCTTTGGGCGCGCGCGGAGCGCGGCTCACGCCGCGTTTGAAAGCGGCGGCAGAGCCGCCGCACTCCAAGGAACTTTCCTTGCACCCCATTCGTTTTCAATACGCCGTGACTTCGCGCTCTCTCACCCGAAGCCTCCTCCAGCCGTTCGCGGTCGCGCTTGCGCTGGGGCTGCTTGCCCGGGCAGCGGTTCACATCTACTCCATCCCCACGGAATCGATGGTCCCCACGCTCGAGACCGGCGATCAGATCGTCGTTACCCGCTACCTGGGCGGCGAGCCTCAGCGGGGGCACATCATCGTGTTCCGTTCTCCCGTCGATCACGAGCTGATGGTGAAACGGGTGGTCGGCCTTCCCGGCGACCTCATCGACAGCCGCCTGGGCCGGGTCCGCGTCGGCGGATACACGCTCGCCGAGCCCTACGTTTTCCAGCGGGCGGCGACGGGCGCGATCGAATCGCAGATCGTCCCGCCGGACTCCTACTTCGTCCTCGGCGACAACCGCGCGGAATCGCTCGACAGCCGGAACTGGGGCTTCGTTCCACGCTCCGGGATCGTCGGCCGGGCGCGGATGATCCTCTGGTCTTCCGGGGTCGACGCGTCCGACGCCGCACGCGCAGCCACACCCAGGACTGATGCGCGAGAGACGAGCCGCCAGCCTCGGCGCCGTCTCTTCAAATGGCTGGGCTGACCTGTTACCCTGACGCGCAATTCGGAGGTCGACATGTTGCGCAATCGACGTGAGCGTGGTGAAGGTCAGTTTGGGTGTCTCGTCGGTCTCGTACTGCTCCTGGTGGCCGCTTTGATCGCCTACAAGATGATCCCGATCAAGGTGAAGGCGGCCGACCTGCGCGACGCCATTTCGGACGAGGCCAAATCGGCAGGCCAGAACAGCGACAAGCAGATCATGGCGGCCATCCTCAAGCGTGCGCAGATTCTCGGCCTGCCGGTGACAGAAAACGACATCAAGATCGATCGCGCCGCGAACTCGATCAGAATCGACGTGCAGTACACGGTTCCGGTCGAGTTCCCGGGCTACACACACCAATGGAAGTTCCGACACAAGACCGATAATCCGATTTTCTAGCCGGTACGACCGGCTGCGCGGGGAGACAAATGTCCGTAACGATCAAGATTCGCGATAAGGGCCCGCTGGTGGTGGACGGCGAGTTCACGCTCGTCGATGCCGCCGGAAACGAGGTGCCGATCGTGAAGAGAGCCCTCTGCCGCTGCGGGGGCTCGACCACCAAGCCGTTCTGCGACGGCACCCATTCGAAGATCGGCTTTCAGGGCGCAATCGCGGCCGTGGAACAGACCGAAGAGAAGAAAGACCCGGCGAGCTGATCAACCCGGCGACGACCGCGCATGCCCGCGCGGCCTGACCGTCGCCGGGCGCCGGTGCGGGCAACGGTCCATGCGCGGCTCCGCGCCCGTTTCCACCCAGGCCCAGCCGGTGGCGCCGCACTTCTCGCAATTCCACGCCGTTCGCTGAAAAACGCGAGGCGCCGGCGCGACCTCGAAGTGCCCCTCGGCCTGGGTCATGCGCCCCGCGCCGCCATGGCGCGCGACTTCGGTCGTATCGGTGGCCCCCTCGCCCTGCGGGCAATCCGGCCAGGGGCAGGGCAGATCGCGATGCTCGTGACGATGCTCAGGACAGGTCTTCATCAGAATGACACCAGCACTTTTTCGAGCGGCTTCCTGGCGATGTCCGGAACCATGCAGCTTTCCGCTGGATAGCCGACCGGGATCAGCAGAAACGGCTTCTCGTTCTTCGGCCGTGCAAGGATCTCGCGCAGAAAGCCCATGGGGCTGGGTGTGTGCGTGAGTGTTGCCAGCCCGGCGGCATTCAACGCCGCGAGCAGAAATCCGCAGGCGATGCCGACCGATTCGTTGACGTAATAGTGCGTGACGTGACCCCCGTCCGCGTCGATTCCGTAGTCTTCCTTGAACACGACGATCAGCAGAGGGGCGATCTCGAGGAACTCCTTGTGCCAGTCCGTCTGCAGCGGCGCGAGCGCTTTCAACCACTCGGCGGGCATGCGCCCATGGTAGTTCTCGTACTCTTCTTTCTCCGCCGCGATCTGGATCTGCCGCTTGATCTCGGGGTCTTTCACCACGACGAACTTCCACGGCTGCAGATTCGCTCCTGACGGCGCGAGTGCCGCGGCCTCGATGCACATCGCGATCACGTCGTCGGGAACAGGCTCGTTGGAGAAATCGCGAACGGTGCGGCGAAGGCGGATCGTTTCGAGAAACGCGCCTGCCGCACCACGCGCCTGTTCGGGCGACAGACGCTCGCGGCGATAAGGAACCATCGAAACCGTCAGGAAGCCGCGGCCTCACGCGACGCGGCGTGCGTGTCTTCCCACTCCTCGGCCTCACGCGAGAAGAACTGCACGCGCGCTTTGCGGTACTCGCGGGTCGGGAAGAGCGCCTGCTTCTGCTCGACGCCGGTGTCGATGGCGAGGTCGTTGATGATCGACTCGCATTCATCGACCGAGCGGGCGTGGACGGTCGTGTAGACGTTGTACGGCCAGTCGCTGTAGACCGGGCGGCGATAGCAGTGCGAGACGGCCTTGTTCAGCGCGAACTTCGCGCCGACTTCGTCACAGCGCTCGTCGGGAACGACCCAGACCCCCATCGTCGTGGCGGCGAAGCCCGACTTGCGCGTGTTGATCGAGGCGCTGAAGCGACGGATCTGGCCGCGCTTCTGAAGCGTGCGCGCGGCGGCGAGAAGCTCGTCCGCGGCGATGCCGGACGTGCGTGAGAGCACGTCGAAAGGCCGCGGCTGCAGCGGCAGATCGCGCTGCAGAAGCCGCACGCACTCGACTTCGAGCGGCGTCAGCGGGGTGTAGTCGTTGTGCGCGTCGGCGTCGGAATGCGTCTCGCCGTCGGAACCGCTGGTCTTGTACAGCTTCAACGTCGGCAGCGGACGCACGGCGTCGCATTCAGCGCTGGCGCCGAGGAGATCGATGGTCTTCTCGAGTCCGAGCTTGGATTCCGGCGAGACGAAGATCGTGAACCAGAGATTGAAGTCGTTGTTGCGGCGGTAGTTCTGCGTCACGCCGGGATGCGCGTTGATCGCCGCGGCCGCGTCATCGATCCGATCGGGACGCACGCGCGCCGCGACGAGACAGGAGCGGTAGCCGAGGGCACGGGAGTCGAAGTAGGCGGCGAGCTGCCGGATCACGCCCTCGCGTTTGAGACGCTCAGTGCGTTTGATCACTTCTTTTTCGGACATGTCGATCGACTGTCCAACGAATGCGAACGGGGTCGAAACGAGTGGAACATCCCCCTGCAGAGCGCCCAGCAGCTCCCTGTCCCGTTGATCGATGTCCTGCATTTATCCCCTCGGATTGCCGACGTTCCCGTGGGTTGAAAAGGAGCCTCGATTGTAGCCCAGCTTCGGGTACTCGTCGGGCTCGATTCGCTCTTCCTTCACGACGCGTTCCCGATGAATTGCCGCAGTTGCACAAGCCTCTGTGCGATTCACGTTCTCGTAATCACCTGGAAAGGGTTTCAGGCGTCCGAGAGCGGCATCGAACAGCCTCACAGCACCTCGCGGCGAGGTTCCGCGCTTGACGTGGTGATACGCGGCGGCGAGCTGAATGAGGCCCTGCAGGAACTGTTTGCGATCGCCTTCGGCAGCGAGCCAGAGCTCCTCCCACGATTCATGCGCGTGCCAGAAATCGTGAGAGTTGAACTGGGCGATGCCCTTTTCGATGGCGTTCAATCCGACGCGCGCGTGCCCTTCTTCAAGACGTCGCAGATGGCGACCGTGAAGTCGGTCGTCGAGCCGGTGCCGCCGATGTCGCGCGTGCGGTGCTCGTCGCCCATGCCGAGGACTTTGACGATCGCGTCGTGAATGCGCTTCGCGGGCTGCACTTCGCCGATGTGCTCGAGCATGAGCACCGCCGACTGCAGCAGCGCGAGCGGATTGGCCTTGTTCTGACCGGCGATGTCCGGTGCGCTGCCATGCACGGCCTCGAAGACCGCGCCGTTCGCGCCGATGTTCGCGCCGGCGACGACGCCCAAGCCTCCCACGAGACCGGCGGTGAGGTCGGAAACGATATCGCCGTAGAGATTCTCGAGCAGCAGGATGTCGAACTGATTGGGATCGGTCACGAGCTGCATGCAGAGGTTGTCGACGATCTTGTCGTCGGCCTCGATGTTCGGGTAATCCGCGGCCACTTCCCGGAAGCACTGCAGGAACAGACCGTCCGAGAGCTTCATGATGTTGGCCTTGTGAACGGCGGTGATGCGCTTGCGGCCGTTCACCCGCGCGTATTCGAAGGCGAATTTGGCGATGTTCGTCGAGGCCTTGCGGGTGATGATCTTCAGCGACTCGACCACACCCGGCACAACCTCGTGCTCGAGACCTGCGTAAAGGCTTTCCGTGTTCTCGCGAACGACGATGAGGTCGATATCTTCGTAGCGCGTCTTGATGTTCGGCAGCGACTTCACCGGCCGCAGGTTCGCGTAAAGGTCGAGGGTCTTGCGCAGGCGGACGTTGATGGACGCGAAGCCCGTCCCGATGGGCGTCGTGACCGGTCCTTTGAGCGCGACCTTGTTCCGCACGATCGAATCGAGAACCTCCTGCGGCAACGGGTCGCCGGACCGCGTCAGCGCTTCCGCGCCGACGAAGTACTTCTCCCACTCCACGTCGACGCCGGCGCACTCGATGATCTGCACCACCGCCGCCGTGACTTCAGGGCCGATCCCGTCGCCGGGCAGAAGGGTGATCTTGTGTTTTGCCATTGATTACTCCCTGTTCAATTGTTGTGCACGCGTGCGTGCGGCGTCGAGGTCGAATCGCAGCGGGAAGGCCGCGGTCAACGCGGCGTACTCCGGCAGCTCGGCGATGCAGCGCTCGATGCTCTCCAGGGTGGCCGGGATGAATTCGAGGTAGTGCATCCTGCCGCGGACGATGGGCTGCTTGGCGAAGGTGCCGAGAATCTTGATGGATCGCTGGAGAAGGGTCTCGAAGTAGCGGCGGCGGATGTCGCCGTCCGCACCGCGAAGGTCCCGGTAGTACTCGAGCAACTCGAGCTCCGTGTCGTCGCCAAGGATGCGGGCCTGTCCGCGGTCGCGAAGGAGGGAGGCCAGGTCGTACGTGTCAGGACCCATTCTCAGGTCCTGATAATCGATCAAAAAAAGCTCGCCCTTTAAAACATGAACGTTTTGACCATGAAAATCGCGATGACATAACACGTATGGATGCTGTGCGATGTTATCCGAGACCGTTTTCAGCAACGATCGCAGTTCTCCGGACGGCGCGCCCATCAGCTTTTCGACGTAGAACTCGACGGCCATCTCCAGCTCGGAGCTGAAGAACCCGGCGGTGAACGGCGCATTGATCGCGCACTGCGCGTTCTGAAATCGGACCAGCAGCTCGACGGCCCGGCGATAGAGCTTCAGCCCTTCTTCGCGATCGTGGTGAAGGACGTCGAAGATGCTGCGATCCCCGACATCCTGCTGCAGGGTGATGACTTCGCCGTGGTGCAGGATCCGGGGAACGGGACCGTGCGGCGAGACCGCCTCGAACGCACCCAGGACGCGGCCCAACTGCGAGCGCACCTCCTCGGGGTAGTACGTGGCGATGTAGCTCGTCCCATCTTCGGCGGTGACGCGGTAATACGCGCGCACTGACGCATCGCCGGCGAGCGGCCGGGCCGACCAGCGCGGCCCGAGCCATTGGTTCAACTGTTCCGTTGCGTCGGGAGGAAGGCTCACTGGCGTTTACTTCGCCGGCTTCTTCTCATCCTCGCGCGCATCCCGGATGGTCACCTTGGTGATGGAGGTCGGGTTGTTCGGGCGATCGTTGGCGTCGCGCGGCGCGGCGACGATCTTGTCCGCCACGTCCATTCCTTTAATGACCTCGCCGTAAACCGTGTACTGCCGGTCGAGGAACGGCGAGTCGGCGACGACGATGAAGAACTGCGACGAGGCGCTGTTCGGGTCCTGCGTGCGCGCGGCGGAAATGATGCCCCGCTTGTGGGAGATGCTGTTGAACTCGGCCTTGATCTTGTTCGGCGAGCCGCCCGTGCCCCAGGTGTTCGGATTGCCGGAGATCGTGTTCGGATCGCCGACCTGAATCATGAAGCCGGGGATGACCCGGTGGAACTTGATGCCCTCGTAGAAGCCCTTGTTCGCGAGGTCGATGAAGTTCTTCACGTGATTCGGGGCGACGTCCGGGAAGAAGCGGATGTGAATGTCTCCCGCGGTGGTCTGGAGCTCGGCGACTTTGTTCTCGTATTCGCTCATGGATTTCCCCTACTGCGGAAGCGGGCCCAACTCGCCGGCACGCGCGTCGCGGATGATGACCTTGGTGATGGACGCCGGGTTGTTGGGACGATCGCTGGCATCGCGGGGAGCGGCCACGATCTTGTCCGCCACTTCCATGCCTTTGATGACCTCGCCGTAAACGGTGTACTTGTTGTCGAGGAAATTGGAGTCGGCAACGACGATGAAGAACTGCGATGAGGCGCTGTTCGGATCGTTCGTGCGCGCCGCGGAAATGATGCCGCGCTTGTGGGGAATGCTGTTGAACTCGGCCATGACCTTGTTCGGCGAGCCGCCGCTGCCCCAGGTCGCCGGATCGCCGGAGATCGTGTTCGGATCGCCCACCTGAATCATGAAGCCGGGGATGACCCGGTGAAACTTGATGCCCTCGTAGAAGCCGCTCTGCGCGAGGTCGATGAAGTTCTTCACGTGGTTCGGGGCAACATGCGGGAAGAAGCGGATGTGAATGTCCCCCTCCGTGGTCTGAATCTCGGCGACTTTGTTCTCGTAGCCGGCGACAGACCCCACGGGCGCGGCCGTCGGAGTCGTATCGGTGGCCGGCGGCTCCGCCGCCAGCGTTTCCGTGGCGGTAGTCGTCGTGGCTTCGGCCGTGGTTGTGGTCGTGTCGCTGGTCTGGGAACAGGCGCCGAGGGCGAGCACGACGACGAGAGAGTAGAAGAGTGGTTTCACATCAACCTCCTGAGGGATATCGCTTTAGCGGGCGCGGATGCTACCACGCGTCCCGGGCGTCGCAATTAGCGTGCGCGCTTCAGCGGGGGACGACGGTCGGACCGATCGGACCGGTGGTGATCCGGATACCGCCGTCGGTCGCTTCGAGCACCATCCGGTCGCCGCCGCCGTTGATCTTGCCGGTGGCGCGGATGCGGGTCTTGTCGCCCACCTGCTCGCGGCTGATGGAAAGGCCCGGGATGTCGGACTTGATCGCATGCGCGGCCGGATCGCTGGTGAGGATGGTCGCCTCGACGTCCGCGCCGAACCGCTCGCTGACATGCACGACCACGTTGCCTTTGCCGCTCTTGCCCGTGACCGCGTGCGACTTCACGATCGGATCCATGGTGATGAACACGTCGCCCGAGCTCGTTTCGGCGTTGACCGGGCCCGCGGCCTGGCTGACGGTGATGTCGCCGCCGCCGGAGACGAGCCGCGTCGGACCGCTCGTGTAGAGCAGACGGATCGTTCCGCCCTGCGTGGCGATCTGCCCGCCTCGCCGCGCGGCATCCACGAAGATGTCGCCCGCGGTCGTGGTCGCGACCAGCGGTCCCAGGATCTCGCCGAGGCGCAGGGGACCGCCGTGCGAACGGACCTTGAGCGAGCCGTGCACCGCACCGAGCTGCACCTGTCCCGCGCCGGTGAAGATGTCGCCGTTGCCGCGGATCTCCTGGATCAACACGTCGCCAATGCTCGTGGCGTAGGTGTACGCGCTCTCGACGACGGTCAGCTTGATGTCCTGCCGTCCGGCGACGGACGGACCGCGACGGCCAGTGTTGACCGGCGTCGGCGTGGTCTGCCGCGGACGAGGCGGCGCATGCTTCGCGACGAGCGATTGCGGAACGGGGTATGGCGGTGAATTCGACAGCAGCTCGATGTGCCCCATCAGCGTGCCGACGGTGATGGTCGGGCCGCCGGGCGCGTTCACGCTGCCGCGGAAGGTGGTGGCAAAGAACGCCCCGCGCGCCGGCAGATTGGTCTTGATGTCGCCCTTGACGGTTTCCGCGACGATGCGGAAATCGACGTCGGGCCGGACGTGCACCTGGATGTTGCCGTTCACGGTCGACAGGGTGGCGTTTCGCGTGGGCCGGGGCGTCGAATAGATCACCGAACCGTTCACGCTCTCCACCGTGGCCGCGCCCTGAACGTTCTCGAGCACGATCTCGCCGTTCACGTTCTTGACGATGACCGTGCCGGTGATGTTCGCGACGCGGATGCGGTCGCTGGAGTTGGAAATGATGCGGATGTGCGTCGAGCGGGGCACTTTGACGCGCCAGGCGACGCGGCTCGACCAGCTGCGGCTGGCGACCGCCGGAATGGCCGTGCGAAGGACGCGGGTCATTTCGTCGCCGCCGGTGATCAGGGTCGTGTTCTGGCGGCCTTCCTCGATGGCGGTGTCGTCGACGGCGACTACGGTCTTCATCACGACCGTGTCGATGTCGGTCCTGTCGCTGCCGATCACCTCGATGTCGCCGACGGGGTTCTCGAGGACCAGTGCACCGCCGGCGCGGAACGGGAACTTCTGCTCCACCCGGAAGTTCTTCCGGACATTGGCGGCGCTCGCGGCTCCTGTAGCCGCGATGAGCGTCGCGAGGATGAGGGATCGGATCTTCATCAGTTGATCGGTTTGATGCTGCTCAATGCCTCTGCCGCTTTCACGCGGACGTAGAGGTTCTCGTCATCCTGCGATGCCTTCTGCCGGAGCGTGTCCACCATGCCGGCGTCGAGATGCACGCCGCTCTGGGCCATGTTCGCGAGGGCCTCCACGGCCTTCATGCGCACGGCCGGATTCGGGTCGCTCTTGAGCGCGGAGATCAGCGCGTCGCGGGTCTGCATGGCAATGGCCGGCGGCAGGGTGGTCAGCGTCTCGACGGCGCGAAGGCGAACGCCCTCGTTGCCGTCGCTGCGCAGCACCTTGGCCAGCGCGTTGGCGATCTCCGGATCGGCGTTGGCCGGATCGGAGTAGGTACGGCGGACCCAGTCGATGGTCGTCGACCGCGGGGTCATGGTCTCTTCGTTCTCGAGCATGTAGGACAGCAGGCGGACCATGCTCTTGTCGCGCGGGTTTCCGGTGACGGTCCAGCGCGAGCTGATGTCGAACTCGACGCCGATCTGGTCGTCACTTGCGTCGGTATCGAGGAAGCGGACGTTGGTGATGTTGGGGCGGCCCTGGATCTCGGGCGCGATCGCATTCGCGTCGAGCACCCGCGTCTCGGCGATGGGCATCAGCAGCTTCTGCGTGGAGACCGGCGTGACTTCGGAAATCGTCGCCGGCTGCGAGGTGACGCGCACCGGCTCGCGGCGTCCGGCGAAGTAACCGCCGCCCACGAGAACGGCGACGGCCGCGGCCTGAGCGACCCACTTGAAGGCGGGCTTGCTGCGGAAGGGAACGACGTTGCTGTTCCGTTTGTCTTCTTCGCGCTGGGCGATACCGGCAGCGGCCAGGAAACGCGCCTTCGCGCGGGCCGGCACGGCCACTTCGGGCAGGTCATCCATGACCCGCCAGGTCTCGCGATACGCGGTCCACTCGCTGCTGCAGACTTCGCAGCTTTCGATGTGCTGATGCGTCGTCTCCCGCCGGACCGGGTCGAGCGACTCGGTCAGAAGGAGCGGCAGGTTTTCTCTCAGGGCACTGCATTCAGACATCGGTCACCTCGCCGGTACGACCGGCAGCGCTGATTCCTCCGCCGTTTTTCAAGATCTTCATGGCCTCACCATCTCCGGCTTCGGGCGGCGCAGCGCGCCTGGCGTTTCCGCATCTCCCAAACCCGTAAGTGCTCGTTTCAACGTTTCCATCGCCCGGAAGACCCGCGTTTTCACAGCGCCCTCCGAGCAGCCGGCGATCTGCGCGATCTCGGCGTACGACAACCCCTGATAACGCGAGAGAAGAATGGCCTCGCGCTGCTCCGGGGTCAGCTCGTCGAGCGCGCGCCGCACCCGCTGTTCGTTCTCGCGTTTCTCGAGATTGCGGTCCGGCGAAAGCTCGCTCGGTGCCGGCAGACTGACCAGCACGTCTTCACTTTCCTTGTACTTGTTGTCCGCTTTCCTCAGGTAATCGCGGCACCAGTTGGCGGTGATGGAAAACAGCCAGGTGGACAGCTTTGCATCTCCATGGAACTGGTTGGCGTACTTGAGCATCTTCACGAACACTTCCTGCACCGCGTCCTCGGCCGCCTCGGCGTTCTTCAGGAATCGAAACGCGAAGTTGTAAATGCGTCCGCTGTATCGGTCGTAAATCTCCGACGCAGGGGAGTAATCGCCCGCCTGAACGATACGCATCAGTTCCTGATCGCTCAGGTGTTTCATATCCCCTGTTTCTGTGCCTTTGGACGCGGCCATGATGGAAAGGTTACGGGCGAAACGCCCTACGCAGCGGCCGGAACAGGGATGGCCGTCACTTCATTCGATAACGGCTGAGGACGCTCCACGGCCACGGCGATCATCGCGCACAGATTCATCGTCAGGTAGAAGACCTCGGTGTCCCCCCAGTTGAACTCGAAAAGTCCCGCGACGGTCAGGGCGACGATGATGGCGATCCCCATGTCGGCGTACATCCGGTTCGGGCCGTTCCGGGCAAGGGCGCACTCCCGGAGGAACAGGGCGAGGAACAGCAGGTAGGCGGTCAGGCCGAGGATGCCGCGCTCGGCCCAGATCTGGACGGCATTGTTGTGGAGGTGGGCCGGGCGGACGCGCGGCGCGTCGTGCTTCTTGTAAAGCGCGTACACCTCCTTCACGTTCGCCGGCCCGACGCCGAAAACGGGGAAGTCCTTGATCATCTCCACGCCCGCCTCGAGCATCCGCAGGCGGTCGAAGTTCGACTCGAGCTTCATGTCCCAGGTCGACGTGAGCCGGCTGAAGAGGTTCATCGGCAGAAACGAGACGAAGATCAGCAAGGCCGCGGGTACGTAGTAGCGGATCTGCGTCCGGGTCAGCATCAGCAGCACGAACACCGCGGCGCCCCATCCCAGCCAGACGCTTCGGGTCAGGGTCAGCAGAAGAGCGACCGTGATCAACAGCGCGACGCCGAGCTGCCACCACTTCCGCTGGTAGAGCCAGAGGATGATGAAGAGCAGGGACATCGGCAGGATGAGGTTCGAATAGGTCATGACGTGGCTGCTCGGCCCGTTCATGCGGTGCTCGAGGTCGCGCTGGCCGAGGAAGAAGAATTCGAGGAGACCCCAGACGGCCATGCCGCCGCCGAAGAGGACCGAGGCGTAGAGCATCGCCTGGCGCAGCCGCGGCACGTTGCGGTGGAGGATCACCGCCGCGGGGAAGATCAGCATCTTGAACCAGAGCATGGCCTCGAAGGCCTGATGGACGCGGCGCTCGGCCAGGAGCGCGGAGCCGGTCGAAGCGATGCCGTAGAGGATCAGCGGGAAGTAGAGGATGTGCCAGGAAAAGCGGACTTCCTTTTTGGCGATGGCCCAGCCGAGGGTGAAGATCGTCCAGAACGCGAGGTTCTCGCAGAGGGCGGTCTTGGCTTCGAGGAGAAAGTGGAGGACGTAGATTACGGCGGAGGCTTTTAGAAGCTTACTCAAACGCCTCTTCCACGAGCATTACCGGGATGTCACTGACGATGGGGTAGACGCGGCGGCACTTGACGCACTGCAGCCCCTGCTCGACGACCGGCTCTTCGTTGCGGAACTTCTCGCGGAACTTGTCGCGCGTGGCGGAGCGCTGCGGGTCCGTGAGAGGAACGAGCTTGACCTCCTCCTTGCAGAGTGGGCACGCGAGAATCTCGAGTAATTCCTGATCGACCGCCATGGCGCGGCGAAGTATAACGAAAGCCGAATGCGTGTACTTCATCTCGCCGCCGGCAACCGATGGACAGGCGCGGCCGCGCCGGCGTTCGCGGAAGTGGAGGCGTTGCGGCTCGCCGGCGTGGACGCGCATTACGCGTACGTCGGCGGGTACAAGCTGCAGGCGAAGCTCGGTCATCACGACTTCGCCCATCCGCTGATCGAGAAGGCCCAGAATCCGTTTTCCTTCAAACGGACCGTCTACGCGATCCACCGTCTCGTTCGCCGCCATGGCTTCGACGTCATCCACGCGCATCTGACCTACGACCACTGGGTCGCGCTTTTCGTCGCGCGTGATCACAACCTTCAACTTGCTCGCACGTTTCACGCGCGGCGCGTGCTGCGCAGGGATCCGTTCACGCGTTCGCTCGTGCGCGAGACCCACCACCTTTTCGCGGTCAACGCGTCCTTTGAGGTGCGCGGGCGAAGTGTCACATTTACCCCGCCACCGATCGATCACCGCCAGTTCCATCCCGACGGGCCGGCGATCGAAACGGATTCGAAGATCGTCACGGTCATCGGCAAGCTCTCCGCGGGTCGCGGGTTCGAAGAGGCACTGCAGTCGTACGCGGCGTTGCGACGTCTTCGCACGGACGTGAAGCTGATGATCATCGGCCACGGCGAGCATCGGCCGGTGCTCGAACAGCTCGCGTCGTCGCTGGGCATCGCCGATCACGTCATCTGGGCCGGCTACCACGAGGACGATCTCGCCGAGCATTACCGCGCCTCGAGCCTGCTGTTCTTCACCGCGCGGGGATCGGATGAAGGGCACCGGGCCGTGCTCGAGGCGATGGCCTGCGGCGTGCCGCCGGCGACGTATCCAATCCAGGGGATTTCGGCGCTGGTACCGGCCGGACACATCGCGTCATCGGCGTCGCCGGAGGCGCTCGCTTCGCTCGCCGCGTCGCTGCTGGATGGCGATCACCGGCAGGCGATGTACGAGCGCTCGCTCGAGTTCGGATACGACCGCGCCGCGCGGCGGTTGATGCAGGTGTACGAGCCTATGCCGACGCAATGACCTTGAGCTCGACCGAGATCGGCGTCGGCAACGAGTCCACGCCAACCGTCGTTCGCGTCGGCTGGATCTGCCCGAAGTACTCCGCGTAAACCTGATTGAACTGCTCGAAGTCGCGCTGCATGTCGGTCAGGTAGACCGTCACGTCGAACACTTTTTCCAGCGAGCTCCCCGCCGCTTCGAGAATTGCCTTCACGTTCTCGATACACGCGCGGGTCTGCACTTCGATGTCGTGCCCGAGGACGCTGCCGGCGCCGTCGCGGATGATGCCGGGAATCTCCCCCGTCCCCGGTTTGCGCGGGCCGATGCCCGAAAGGAACAGCAGCTCGCCGACGCGCTTGGCGTGCGGATACGGACCGACAGGTGCCGGCGCTTTATCCGTGCGGATGACGTCGGGGCGAATCTCCTTCGCCGGAACGTCGCGTTGCGATGGAGCCTCGCCGTAGTCGTCCTGCGACGTCATGTCGCTCGCGCGGTGAACGTCCGGACCTTCGGCGAGGACGTTGTGCGACTCGAGCCCCGTTCCGCCGCCGGCCGCGAAGTCGGGCACCGGTCCTTCGTCGAATTCCTTCTCCCAGTCGATCTGCTTGCTGGCGTTCGGGGTGAGCTCGACGATGCCGTTGCCCGTCCCCCAGACCGGCTGGTAGTCCCACACCTTGCCGTCGTATTTGTTGTTCTCCCCCATCACCGCGCCGAGCCACCAGATGGCCTTGAAGCCCATGTCCGCGTTGGCCTCGCGGCCGAAATCGCGCGCGACCTGCGCCACGTCCTCGAGCCGCCCTTCGCCGAGCATCTCCAGGATCTTGCGATTCCACTCGTCGTCTTTCTGCGAGGAGATGCGGTCGTTGGCGGGATCGATCTCCGCGACCTCGTAGCGGTTGGAGAGATTCGTCACACAGACGACGATGGTCTTCTTGCCATACGCATCGATGGCGGCGCGGCCGGCGAATCCGAGGGCGCGCGTCTCTTCCCGCTCCGCGTAGATGTTGCACGAGACGATCGACGCCGGAATGGCGTTGTCGGGATTGAGGAGCTTCAGCGCGACGACGGTTCCCGTGTCGATCGGAAACCCGTGATACGCCACGGTCGCGGCCTGCATGCCGTGCTCTTTGCAGATCTTCGCGTACAGCTCCCCGAACTTCGGATCGATCCTGAATTCATACGGGATCTCGCCGAGGTCGTACCAGTTCTGATCGACGAGCGTCCACTTCGGGGCCGGATCGGTCTGGAAGAGATGACCGATGACGGAGAACCATTGGGTGGAGTAGACGAGCATCAGCTCGGCGCCGGAGGTGGCGATTTCCTTCCCGACCGCTTCGAACGATCGTCGCAAGCTCCCCCAACCTTCGTTGCGGTCGGGCGCCAGGTACGGGTGCGGCTGGCCGGGGACGATGTAGGCCTTGAGGATCATGGTCGTGAATTGAAAATTGAAAATTGAAAATTGAAAACGGTCTTCATGAACGTTCCTTCGTCTTTCGCACGATTGTGGTGAGGATGGCGATGAGTTCGGTCGCTTCGTTGATCAGCGGATTGATTTGCTTCTCGCCTTTCAGCAACCTTGCAAGCGCGCGCAGCCAATATCTCGCTTCCCGAGCTTCTTTCAGAGCAATCGTGCACTTTGAAATGAAATCGGCGCGACTCTGGGCAGCGTCGGCTTCCTCGAGATTGGCGCCGACGGAACCAGCAGCATTCGCGGCTTGAAAACTCGCGCTCCGCAGAGCAGGCTCGCGCCGGTAGATCAACCGGTGCAACTCGAGCACAGCGCAAGCGAACTCGAACACACGTTCGCGCAGCTCCGAGCCCTTCCCTGTTTCCTTGTCTTCAATTTTCAATTTTCAATTTTCAATTCCGGCCGCGGCCGGATCCCAGCCGACGACAGCGTTCCCCGTCCCGATCACCGTCCAGTACCCATACACCTCCGCCGGATAGTCGGGAAAACCGAGCGCCGAAAGCATCCAGGCAAGGCTCCCCGCCTTCACCTCCGACACGGCGTGGTCCATGAACTCCGGCAGGATCGCGATCAACTCCTTCGTCCGGCCGCGGCGCATCAGGTCGATGACCTTCATGTCCCACAGATAGCCCGAATGCTCGTACACGTGCTCGCGGGACATGTCCTCCGGGATCTCCGGCTCGGTCGTGAAGTGGCGGTGGGAGAGAGTGTTCGACGCGAGGAGCACGGCGCGACGACCGCTCTTCTCGATGGCCCGGCGGGTCGCTTCGCCGAGCTTCACCATCTGGGCCTGGCCCATCTCGTTCGAGAAGTAGTACGGCGAGTTGTTCGAGGAGATGCCGACGATGGGGATGTCCCAGTCGGGATTCATCATGTGGCAGCTCACGATCGTGCCGTAGTCGACGCGGAAGTTCGGGTTCTTCATCATCTTCGTGATGAGCCCCATCTCCCTCCCCTCCTCGGCAATCATTTCCGCTAATTCGACGTCCACTTTCACGTCGTACTTGAAGCGGAAGAGGTTCGGGAAGATCGGATCGACGGACAGGCCGTGAAACTCCGGGAGGCCGAGGAAGTGATGGCCGATGACGGTCTGCCAGTGCGGTGAGTGGACGAGCAGCACATCCGGCTTCTTCGCCAGGAAATCCTTGCGGGCCCGCTCGTAACCCCAGCGCAGCACTTCCCAGCCGCACTCCGAGCGGGGCTCGTTGCGCCAGTGGTTGTCGCCGTAAACGATGTGAGGTGGATGAGGCGCAAGAACGCCACCGATGATTTCGCCTTGTTTGCTCATAGCTTCACGCACACGTTCTTCGGTTCAGTGAAAAAGTTCAACGACTCGAATCCACCTTCACGACCCACGCCGCTGTCCTTCATGCCGCCGAACGGGACGCGCAGATCGCGAAGAAGCCAGCAGTTGATCCAGACCGTTCCGGCATCGAGCGCGGCCGCAACGCGATGGGCGCGCTGCAGATCGCGCGTCCAGACCGAGGCGGAGAGACCGTAGCGGGTCGAGTTCGCGAAAGCGATCGCGTCGTCATCGCTGTCGAACGGGGTGATGGTCACCACCGGTCCGAAAATCTCTTCCTGCAGCACGCGGCAATTGCAGTCGAGACCGGTGATCACGGCCGGCTCGACGAAGTAGCCACGTCGATCGACGCGATTGCCGCCCGTGACGACCGTCCCGCCTTCTTCCTTCGCCAGCTTCACATAACCGGTGACCTTCTCCAGATGCGCGGCGCTGATCAGCGCGCCGACGTCGGTCGACGGATCGCCGGGATCGCCGATCTTCAACTGCTTCGTCGCGGCGACGAAGCGCTCGACGAACTGATCGTGAATCGAGCGCTCGACGAAGATCCGCGAGCCGCAGAGGCAGATCTCGCCCTGATTCCAGAAGCTCGAGCGGATCGATGTGGCGATCGCATCATCGAGATCGGCATCCGCGAAGACGAGGTTCGGATTCTTCCCGCCCAGCTCCAGCGACAGCTTCTTGAACTTCGGCGCCGCCGCTGCCGCGACTTTTGCCCCGGTCACCGTTCCGCCGGTGAAGGAAATCAGCGGCACGTCGGGATGCTCGCAGATCGCCGCGCCGGCCTTGTTGCCGAGGCCGTGGACGATGTTGATCACGCCGTTCGGAATGCCCGCTTCGAGCGAGAGCTCGGCGAGGCGATGCGCGGTCATCGGCGTCAATTCGGACGGCTTGGCGACGCACGTATTCCCGGACGCGATCGCCGGCGCGATCTTCCACGACAGCAGATACAGCGGCAGGTTCCACGGCGAGATCAATCCGGCGACGCCGTGCGGCTGCCGCAGGGTGTAGTTGAGCGCGGACGAATCGGTGACATGCGCTTCACTCGATTGGTGAAGGATGGCCGTGGCGAAGAAGCGGAAGTTCGCGACCGCGCGCGGGATGTCGAGCTTCTTCGCCAGTGAGATCGGCTTGCCGCTGTCCTCGCTCTCGCACTGCGCGAGCTCGTCGAGGTTCGTCTCGATGATGTCAGCGAGCTTCAGCAGCAATCGCGAACGTTCCGTTGCTGATGTTCGCGACCATGACGGAAAGGCGCGTTTCGCCGCCTGCACCGCGGCATCGACATCGCGCGCGCCGCTGTCCGGAATCTGCGCGATCACTTCCTCGGTCGCCGGGGCGATGTTGTCGAAATAGGCACCGGACGCCGGTGGCGTGAACGCACCGTCGATGAAGTTGGCGAGCTTCATCGCAGGTGCACCGGAGATCCCGCGTCTTCGCGCGGGATAAAGTCAGTAGGATCGAACTCCCACCGATCCACATCCGGGTCCCACGAATCCCACGGCACAATGGCCGCCATCCGCTCCCGCAGATTCGGCGGAATGACCTCGGGCACGATGTAAGCCTTCTGCCGCCGCAGTTTGTAAGGGTTGCGGAACTCGAACCCGAGGACGCCGAGGATGTAGCGGGCGATGTACCAGGTTGCCTGCGGGTTCCAGCCGTGGGCGATCTTGACGACCACGCCGAGACCTTCCGGGTATTCGGGATGCTCGATGGAGAGGCCGAGCAGACCATCGGCGCCTTCCTTGGCCAGCACGCGGCCGTGGCAGGCCTTGAGGATCGTCGAGTCGAGGCGATTGAAGCCGCCGATCAGGTCGGGATGCTCGATCATCGCGTTCCAGATCCAGTCCTGATCCTTCTCGGTGACCAGGTTCGCGAACAGGCGCGCGAGATCGGTGACGGTCATCGACACGGTCGGCAGTCCGCAGCCGTCCTTGGCGATCGTGCCGACTTTCCATTCATCGCCGAGGACTGATTGGAGGTAGGCGAGGTGCTCCTGGAAGAACGGGTGGTGCGGCCAGACGTAGCCGACACGGGACCATCCCTTCAGCCGGCAGCCGCGGAGGATGGCCGCATGCTCGCCGGAACAGCAGTGGTACCAGCGCCGCGGCCGGCGCACCTGCCGGCCGAACTGCACGAGCGGCACGTCCAGCGGCGCCTGCATCATGCCCCACTCACCTTCGCGCAGGATCGAGCGCGCGGTCGCGACATGTTCGGCGTCGCCGTTGTGTGAGGCCACGCTGATGGCCTGCTGATCGCCGGTCAGCGCGCTCGCGAACTCCTTCGCGAACACTTTCATCATGATCGGCTTGACCATCGAGCGGCCGTAGACCTCGACGTTCCCGCCGAACGAGTAGATGAGGTTGCGGCCGGAGACCCAGGAGACCGCGCCGTGAATCGTGTTCTCGGCGACGCCGTTGCGGCGGTACTCGACCAGCGGCTGCCAGTTGGGCATGACCCGCGCGAAATTCGGTGCGGCGGCTTCGTCGAAGGTCGTCATGACTTCCTCAGTTTCAGGAGCTCGTTGACGGTCACCAGCTCGTAGCCGTTCGCTTTCAACCGCTCGATGATCAGCGGCACCGCCGCGCGAGTGCGCTCGCGGCCCGAATACCACGGGTGCAGCAGCACGATCGAGCCGGGACGGACTCGTTCGACGACGTGAGCGACCAGCGAATTCGTGTCGCGATCGATTTCAGGGAACGACTCCGGCTCCACATCAAAGGTGACGTGAACGCGGTCGTTCTTCGCAAAGTACCAGGGCAGCGCGACGAGTTTCTTGCAGTACGGCGCCCGGACGTGAATCGGTCCCTGATACCCGGCGGCGCGAATCACCGCGTCGGTCCGCTCGAACTCTTCGCGCATGAACGACGGCGACTTGAACCACATCCGCTGATGCGACCAGCTGTGATT
The DNA here is from genome assembly GCA_963822445.1 of uncultured Acidobacteriota bacterium. Classification (GTDB taxonomy): domain Bacteria; phylum Acidobacteriota; class Thermoanaerobaculia; order Gp7-AA8; family Gp7-AA8; genus QHVT01. The sequence continues at coordinate 1,088,878 of CAWGHO010000002.1, forward strand.
TCCGAGCTCGTGGCCCGCTGTGACCAGTTTCGCCGCGGCCGCGGGATGATCGCGGATCTGCGCGCCGCAGACAAAGAAGGTCGCTTTCACGTTCGCGCGAGAGAGCGGCGTGAGGATCTCGTCGACGGTGTCGCTTTGCGGACCGTCATCGAAAGTCAGCGCGACGACTTTGCGATCGGTCTCCACGCGGGGAACGATCTCGCCGAAGAGCTGGAACGTTCGCGAGCGGCCCAGGGTGCGGATGCCCCAGAGCACGGCAAACAGCAGCAGGACGGCGATGGCGACTTTCTTCATGCGAACCGCGGCGCCACTTTGTTCATGAAATCGGCCATATTTTTCATGACTCGTTTCGAGTCATGATTATTGAAGTCGAACCAGAGCATGAGCCGGTCCTCGGCATCGAACCGCTTCTTCATCTGTCCGGCGATGATCTCCGCGTCGCCAACCAGGGCGTTGTTCGTGGCCCGGCGCACTTTCTCTTCGTCGAGTGTGCCTTCCAGCGCGCGCCAGTAGTTCGACAGCGCATCGCGCGCCTCTTCGGCCGCTTTGGCCGGATCGTCGTTGATGAACACCAGCACCGTGCGCGGCATCAGTCGCCGTTTCCAACCTCCGCCGGAGGGATGGTAGTGCTCGCGCATCCGCTCGTTGGTTTTCTCGATCTCGTCGCCCGGCGTGATGGACAGATTGAACACGCCCACGGGCATGATCGTGTTGGCGAAGATCTGCGTCCCCGGATCGTGCGATCCGATGGACAGCCGCAGCAGATCCATCCGCGATTCCTGCGGGATGATCTTGAGGTTCGGGAAGACCCACCGAGGAGCGAGCGGCACTTCGTCGATGTCCTGCCCGAAGGCCTCCTGCACTTTCTTCCAGTCGGCATCAGTGCGGAAATCCGCACGGCGCAGCGGACGCGGCGCGATCATCGTCGAGTTGAGCGTCTCTCCCTGCAGCAGGCGCAGAAAGATCTCCGTCGCCTCTTCGAAGATCTTGTTCTTCACCACCGGCCACGCCGCCGACTCGACCGGATTCCGCGGCACGATTCCGTACGGAACGTTGATGAACGGAAAACGGCCCGACGCGAAACCGACGGTGAGAAGGCGCTTCTCGTCCGGATCGAGGCCGTGCAGGGCGAGGAAGGTCTTGATGCGCTCCGCGGCGGCGATCGGACCGCCGTTGCAGAGGATGTTCATGATCGCCGAGCCCATCCCGATCCGCTTCGTGCGCGCGAACACACGATGCGCGAGCTGGAGGATGTCCGTGTTCAATCCGATCTCCCCGACGAAGTGAGGGATCACCGCGCCGGGATTGGTCTTCTGAACCTCGGTCGAGAGGTGGCTCTCCGCGACCCAGGCCGTGCCGAACCCGAGCTGGTCGGCGAGCTCCACCTGCTCGAAGAAGTTGGCGAACATCGTCCGCTCGTCCGGCATGTAGCCGTTCACTTCGGTCTGGCAGATGGAGAAGAAGACGTCGAGCTCCATGGAGCGCGACTCTAACTCACTCGCCGCGCGGGCGTGATGCCGTGGTGCTCTCGATGAACGCGAGCCCGTCGAAATCCCGCCGCAGCACGAACGGCTGCACCCACTGCGGCGCCGCCCACTGCTCCGAAAAGATCGCGCCGACCCAATGCATGGCGTGCGGCGCCTGCAGCCATTCGGCGATTCGCGGATCGGAAGGAGGCGCGTGGCGAAGGTCGACGAATGCGTCGCCACTCGTGGCTTGCGCGAGGAACGAGTCGACGGTGCCCTCGGTGGATGAGATCGAGAACGTGCGGATGCTCGGCGGCGACACGCCGGCTTTCTGGGCGAGGAACGAGCCGCGATCGAAGCTCGTGGCAATGGCGTAATAGCCCGCGCCGAACGCCTTGCGCAGGAAACCGCCGAGAGGCGGATAGGAACCGGTCTCACGCGCGGCGATGTGGCTGTTGTGAGCCCAGACAATCGCTTTCTCGCCGGGTTTCATGGCCAGGAACAGGTGATCGGCCATGGCCTGATCGCGCGAGCCGTTGCCGCTGTTGAACTCGCCGAACTGCGCGAATTGCCGCGCGTATCCGAGGGCTCGGTCGTAATCGCGCTGTGAGGTGCGGCGCACGAGATCGCCCTCGTGAAGCACAAGAAAGCTCACCAGGCGATACAGGCCTTGCAACGTCTCGGGAGTGATCTCCGTGCGCTCGAAACGGAGGGCATTCGCGTCCTGCACGCGAATGGTGGCCAGGAGCGCCGTGAACTCGGGGCGTTGCACGAAATCGCGCACGAAATCGAGCGCCCTTCCGCTCCCTTGCGGATCGATCCCCACGATCCGCATCGATTTCCCATTTGCGCGCAGCCACTCGATCACCGACAGGAACTCCTCCGTATCGAGGATCCACGTGCAGTCTTTCAACGCGGCCAGCATCGAGCGGCGATCACCGCCGCCGTGGACGTACTCGTTGATGACTTCCATCGCCGAAACGCTGGCTTCGACGGCGAGCAGGGTGTAGCCCTCGCCGGCGAGAAACTCCACCATCCGCTTCTTGAACTGCACGATCTCGCGGCTGCCATGGGTTGCTTCGCCGAGACCGACGACGCGCACGCCATCCAACGCGGGCCGTAACTTCGTGAGGTCGCCGAGCGGAATCGCGCGCGCGGCCATCCACTGCACGACGGCGGCATCGCGGGCCTTCTCCGCCGCGAGCCGCTTCTGATACTCGCGTCTCGTGAGCCGCTCTTCGACGCGAATCTGGTACTTGCCCGGCGCCGCTTTCGCGTCGAATGAGCGCACTTCGATGCGGTAAGGACCGGTGGTAGTCGCCGCGATCGGCACAGGCTCGGGGCCGTTCGCGCCATTCGGACTGTCGACCTCCGCGAGCTTTGCGCCGCCGGGTGCGAAGGCGGTGGCGATGACGTCGATGCCGCGCTGGTCAACGGTCACCATCGCGAACTCGCCGGCCTTCAGCTCGATCGCGTATTCGTGACTCTCGCCGCCGCGAAGCTCGCGCTCGACGGGCGTTACGAGAAGGAGCGCGGCAAGGAGAAGGTTCATGCGGTCTGCGGAACGATACGATTGCGGCGATGAAACGTTTCCGATGCCTCACCGCGATCCTCTTCATCGCCGCCTGCGCGGCCACGAATCCTCACGGTCTCACCGTCCTCGACCGCGCTGGTTATGTCCGCACGAGTCAGGCGGACGCGGACAAGGAGCTCATCGATCTGGCCGCGATCGGCATCCCTCTCGACATCCGCTACGCGACGCCGAACAACTTCATGAAGAAGACGCTGTATCCGGCCGCAAAGGCCTACCTTCGCGCGCCGGCGGCTCGCGCGCTCATGGACGTCCAGCGCGAGCTCGAGAACCGCGCCCTCGGCATCAAGGTCTTCGACGCCTATCGCCCGTATCGCGTGACCGTGGCCATGTGGGAGCCGATCAGGAATCCCGACTACGTGGCTGATCCCGCGAAAGGCTCGCGGCACAACCGCGGCGCGGCCGTCGATCTGACGTTGATCGATCTGAAAACCGGCCAGGAGCTGGCCATGCCCACGCCGTATGACGACTTCACGTCACGCGCGGCGCATGCGTTCGAGGAGCTGCCGCAGGATGTGCGCGCGAATCGCGCGGTGCTTCGCGAGGTGATGACGAAGCACGGCTTCGAACCGCTCCCATCCGAATGGTGGCATTACGACTTTCGGGGCTGGGAGCGGTTCGAGTTGATGGACGTGGGGCTGGAAGAGCTGCCTTAAAACCGCGTCACGAACGAGATCGAGCCGACCTTGTAGTTCTCCGCGGTGTCATACGCCGCGTCGATCTGGAAGCGCGGCCACGCCAGGCCGGCACCGATCGACATGTGGTTCTGCGACTCCCCTTCCGGATAGAGCATCGCCTCGGCGATGAAATCGGGGCGGTTCAGCGGTCCACGCCATTCCACACTGTGCGCGGGATCGCGCCAGAAGCCGGCGCGGAGCGCAAACGGGATCTTGGTCGTGAAGACGTACTCCGCACCGATGTGCAGCTCGATCACGTCGTCCGCGCCGAACGGATCCTCTTCGAGCTCGCGCACGTCGGCGACGGAGGCGACGAAGTCATCGACGAGATTCGAATACTTCACGTGGACCGCGTCGAGGTTGATCGTGAGCACGGGAATCGGTCGGACCGAGACGCCGAGCCCGGCGACGTCGGGAATGTGGAACGTCGTGTCCGCGACCTGGAGGAACTCGTTGTTCGTCGCCGCGCCGGCGAAGAAAAGAGGCGCGGTGAACTGCGGCCCCATCTTGTACACGCCGCCGAAGCTGATCTTGTCGGTCGGCGACCACTTGAAGCCGGCGGCGAAGGTCGTGTCGGTCTCTTCGACGATCTCGAGCTGGCCGTCGTCGCCTTCTTTCGCCGTCGCCTGCACGGAGATCGTGCTGGGGTCGAGGAACTGGGTGAAGCGGAACGTGAACGCCGCTTCCTGGAAGCGCTGATGGCGCGCGGTCAGGCCGATCGAGAACTTCGGATGGATCTGCCAGGCGCCGGAGATGCCGATCGTGCGCATGCGGACGTCCAGCGCCGAGGTAAACGGATCGAGGCGGAACTCGACGCAGGCGCCGGGGTTGTTGGTCTGGCGGCGCAGGGCTTCGCATTCGAGCTCAGTGATCGGCGATCCGCCGCCACCCGGGAGAAAGAAGTTCGGTCCGAGCGTGATCAGATCGCCGGTGAACTCGTCATAGCGCGGCGCGACCACGCCGCCGCCCTTGTTGTTCAGCGGCTCGTGAAAGTACGCGCCGAGGGTGAAGTTCTTGATGGGATAGACGAAGCTGGCGAAGCTGACCACGGCGCGATCGCTGTAGTGCTTGAACGGCGTGCGCTCGAGGTCCGGGTACGTTCCGCCGGTCGTGAAAACCTGGTTCTCGAGGTAATTGCGGCCTTCGACGCTGATCTCCGGCTTGCGCAGGATGGTCAAACCGGCCGGATTGGCCTCGGCCGCCGAGGCGTCGTCAGCCAGCCCCAGAAACGCGCCGCCCATGCCGAGCGACCGCGCGCCGGGATTGCCGAAGTTGAACTGCAGACCCGAGAGCGCCTCGATGTCGACGTTCTGGGCCGCCATTGGAAGAGTCAGGAGCACAGCCAGAACGATGGAGAGTTTCCGCATGTTGTTCCTCCGATTGGACTTCAGGAAGGATAGTCGGAAAGGCTCAAAGGCTCAAAAGCTCAAAGAAGAGCGATGCAGCGGTTGACCTTTGAGCCTCTGCGCCTTTGAGCCTTTAAGCCTCCGTTATCCCCGCGCCGCCCTCACCGCCTCGATGATCCCCGCCACGACCTCGTCCGGCGCGCCGAGCTGCTTCGCGCGGTCCTTCCGCGAGCTCCACTCGATCTGACCGTTGGCGAGGCTCTTGGCGCCGACGGCGATGCGCAGCGGGAAGCCGATCAGGTCTGCATCCTTGAACTTCACGCCCGGGCGTTCGTCGCGGTCATCGAACAACACGTCGATCCCCGCGGCCAGGAGCTGCTCGTAGACCTGCGTCGCGGTCTGGGCCACGCTTTCTTCCTTGCCGATCGACGTCACCACGACCTCGAACGGAGCGATCGGCATCGGCCAGATGATGCCGTCCGTCGTCGTGACTCTGCTCGATCGCCGCGGCGACCGTTCGTCCGATGCCGAGGCCGTAGCAGCCCATGATCATCGGCACGCGCGCGCCGCTCTCGTCGAGAAACTCGCAGTGCATCGACTCGGAGTACTTCGTCCCGAGCTTGAACACGTGCCCGACTTCGATGCCGCGGTAGATCTCCAGCTTCGTTCCGCAGCGAACGCAGGGGTCGCCGGCGAACACGGTCGTGAAATCGCCGTACTCCGGCTCCGGAAAATCGCGCCCGGGCACGGCGTAGTCGATGTGGTGGTCTTTCTTGTTCGCGCCGACGATCCAGCGCTTCCGCCCCTGCAGCGAGTAGTCGGCGAGGACGCGCGCGCACTTCGTTCCGACAGGACCGCAATAGCCGACCGGTCCGCCCGTGGCTTCCTCGAAACGCTGCTCGCCGATCATTTCCAGCACCTGCGCGCCGAGGTGGTTCTTGATCTTGACCTCGTTGCCTTCGCGGTCGCCGCGCACGAGAACCATGACCGGGCCGAGGTCGGTATCGAAGACCAGCGTCTTGACCAGCTCGGAGGTCGGCTTGTTCAGAAACCGGCCCACGTCGTCGATGGTCTGCGTGCCGGGCGTGTGAAGCTGGGCGATCGCATCCGACGGCGGCGGCTCGACCTCGTCGTCGAAAAACTTCGAAGAGGCCTTCTCCATGTTCGCGCCGTAGCGGCAGTTCGGGCAGCTCACCACGGCGTCTTCGCCCGACTGGGCAAGGACCATGAACTCATGCGATGCCGAGCCGCCGATGTTGCCGGTATCGGCTTCGACGGGAACGTGGTCTAACGCACAACGATGAAAGATCCGGCTGTAGGCCTCCCGCATCGCCTCGTACGCCTCGTCGAGCGATTCCCGCGTCGCGTGGAAGGAGTACGCGTCCTTCATGATGAATTCGCGGCCGCGCATCAGGCCGAAGCGGGGGCGAACTTCGTCGCGGAACTTGGTCTGGATCTGATAGAGGTTGACCGGGAGCTGGCGGTACGAGCTGATCGAGTCGCGGACGGTCTCGGTGATGACTTCCTCGTGGGTCGGGCCGAAGACGAAATCGCGGTCATGGCGGTCTTTGATCCGCAGGAGCTCTTTCCCGTACTTCTGCCAGCGTCCGGATTCCATCCAGAGCTCGGCCGGCTGGATGGCGGGCATGAGCAGCTCGGTCGAGCCCGCCCGGGTCATCTCCTGGCGGACGATGTTTTCCAATTTTTGGATGGACCGCAGGCCGAGGGGCAGGTAGGTATAGATGCCCGCGGCGACCTTGCGGATCATGCCGGCGCGCATCATCAGCTTTTGACTGATCACGTCCGCGTCGGACGGAACTTCTCGCAGTGTGTTGATGAAATAACGGCTCCAGCGCATAAGGGCGTGGATTGTAGCCGGTAGAAACTAATGAAAGACGACAAGGTCCTCGTATTCGAGCGTCCGCCGGTCTCGCGGATCGTGTCCTGCGCGGCGGCGTTCGGGTCGGCGGCGATCTTCTTTCAATACCTGGCCGACCATCCCCACGACTACCAGCCTCTCCCGATCATCGCCCTGATCCTCCTCTTCCTCGGCACGCTGGCCGCCGCGGTCGTGCAGTACGGCGATCACATCTACTTCAGCGAGATCGGCGTGAAGTACGAGAACGCTTTGCTCAAGCTCTTCGGCAAGCGCGGGAGCTGGATGCGCTGGGAGGACATCGTCGAGGTCCGCGAGGTCAAACAGAAGGTGCTGATCCTGCTGTCGAGCAACGGACAGCGCATGCTCGTCGACGCGATTCTTGGCTATGCGATTGCACGCGCGGAGATCCTCAGGCGGGCTCCGCAGGCGATCCTCTCGGGAACGCTCGCCCGAGACGATTCTTGAAGCGCAAGCAGGTTTTCCTCATCGCCGCGGGCGTTGTACTCCTCGCACTGGCCGTCGTTTCCATCGTGCTCGTACGCGGGCGCGTGCGGCGGCATCGCGTCTTCCGGCCGGCCGCGGGGGAAAGCAAACCGAAGCCGCCCGAAGCCATCCCGCCGGTCGAGCAGTGGACGGCGACGTTTCAGCAGCTTTCCGGTGAGCCGCTGGAAGAGTTGCTCGAAGCGATCGAGAACAAGCATCCCGATCTCTACGCAAAGTACTCGCTGGCCTACCTGCACGGACGCGTGCTCGCGGAGAACAACGAAAAGGCCGAGGCTGCGGCGAAGCTCGCGCCGTTTCTGGAGAAGGGCAATCCCTATCGCGAGCTCGCGCTGTACCACCGCGCGTCGATTGCCGATGGCGAAGAGGCCAGCCGTTACCGTCTGGCGCTGATCACCGAGCATCCGCAATCGCCGTATCGCGATGAAGCGATCGACGAGGAAATCGAATATCTCGCCGAGCGGGACGAGCCCCAGCCTCTCGTCGACTTCGCGGCGAAGATCGCGCCGTCGGCATCGACCGAGCGCCGTCGGGAGATGAGCGCGCGCGTCGTCGAGGCGCTGATCGATCGCGACGTGAATGCGGCGATGACGCGCGGACTCGCGCTGCTGAACGGGGGAACGGGCGACGATGCCGCCGATCGCGTGGTTCGCGCGCTCGACAAGCCGGAGATCACGCGCCGCCTGAGCGATGCGCACCTGGCGACGTTCGGAGAGACGTTCCAGCAGCATCGCCACTACGATCGCGCCGTCGCGTATCTGCAGCTCGCCATCGCCCGGGTGAGCCCCGCGCCGCAGAAGGTTGCCGCCGCTGCGGCGGTCTCGAAGAAAAAGAAGAAAGCGCCGCCGAAGAAGAAGCCCTCGAAGAAAGCCGCGGCGAAACCCGCGCCTCCCCCACCACCACCCAACCCCCGAGCGCGCCTCGACGAGCTCCAGTTCGCCCTCGGCCGCTGCTCACTTCGGCGCCGAGCAGTATGTCGACGCGCAGCGCGTCTACCTCGCCGGCGCGCGGGCCACGCCGCACCTGCCGCAGAAGACGACCTTCCTCTGGCATGCCGCACGCGCGGCGCAACTCCGCGGCGACGACAAGGCCGCGGAACAGTTGATGACGGCGGCGATCGCGGTGAAAGGCAAGCACCCGTCAACCGTGCCGGCGCTGACGCAACGGCTGCGAACGCGACTCGAGCAGCGGCGGTTCGCCGAAGCCGGAGCGGATCTCGCGCTGCTGCGGAAGATGGCGCCGAATGAACGCGCCGTGCTCGAAGGCTCGCTCGCTTACGCCGTGGGGATGCTCGCCGCCGGAAACCGGAACGCCGCGCTCTCCGCGCTGAACTCAGTGCCCGCGGCGCTGCTCAACGATTACGACGACGCTGAATTCGCGTACTGGCGCGCTCGCGCATCGGGCTCGATCAGCGATTACCTGGCGGTGCTGCGCTCCACGACGCCCACACACTTCAACTACTTCGCGAGCCAGCGTGTGGCGTCGATGAAGATCGATCAGGAACTGAACGTCCGCGAGGCGCAGGTCGCGAATCTGATCGCCAAAAAGCAGTGGGACCTGGCGAAGCGCATCCAGACCGATCGCGTTCTCCTTCGTCCCGACGACGCGCAACTGAAGAAGCTCGAAGCGATTTACCGCGAGCTTCCCGCGTACCGCGCCGTGCTCGAGCTGAAGCCGCATCCGCTACCGAAGTTCCCCTTCGACACAAACGATCGCGACGCGCTGCTCATGGCCATGGGTCTGCACGACGAGGCGGTCAACGCGATCGAGAAACGGTGGCCGCTCAAGCCCGCGCGCGAAGGCCTGACCCGCTCACTGGCGCTGAACCAGGGCGCGGCGTCGCGCGAATCGATCTACGCCATCGAAGTGATGATGAAGTCGGTGCCGAAGGACTTTCATCCCGCATTGCTGCCCGAGACCGTGCAGCGGCTGCTCTATCCGCGGTACTTCTATCCGTTCATCGCCGAGGATGCGAAAAAGTACGAGGCCGATCCGGCGCTGGTGCTGTCGATCATGCGCGAGGAATCGCGCTTCAACCCGCGCGCGAAATCTGCCGCGGCCGCGCGCGGCCTGCTGCAGTTCATCATCACCACCGCTCGCGACATCGGCCAGCAGGTCGGCCTCGTCGACGTCGAGCCCGAAGACCTCTACGACCCCCGCGTCATCATCCGCCTCGGCGCGAAATACATCGCCGAGCTCGCGGAGCAGTTCGGCGGCAACCGCTACCGCACCGCCGCCGCATACAACGCCGGCCCGAAACAGGTCGCGCTGTGGGCGCGGCTGCAGCCAGCGGAGGGGGACGACTACTTCATGACCGCGGTGAATTTCGACGAGACGAAGCACTACGTGCGGAAGGTGATGAATTCGTACGAGAGGTACTCGGCGATTTACTAGTACGGCGGGCGTCCCGCCCGCACCCTGACGGGCATCCTGCCCGGCAGCTCGGCGCCGGGCGCAACGCCCGGCGCTAAGCGAGCGGGACGCTCGCCGTACGTCAGGAACCAATAACCCGCTCGTACAGCGCGCGGTACCGCGGCACGATCCAGCTCTCGTCGAACTCCTTCACCGCCACTTCCCGCGCGCGCTTGCCCATCCGCTTCGCCACCACGGGATCGCGCAGGATCTCGATCGCGCGCGCGGCCATCGCGTCGACGTCACCGACCGGCAGGAGATAGCCGGTCTCGCCATCGACGACGACTTCCGGCAGACCGCCGGAGCGCGTGGCGATGACGGGGATTTCCGAAGCCATGGCCTCGAGTGCGGCCATACCGAACGACTCCGTCTCGGAAGGCAGCAGGAACAGATCGCAGCCGCCGAGGACCTCCTCGAGATTGGGAACGTTGCCGAGGAAGAAGACGCGGTCGCGCAGCTCGCGCTCGCGGATGTACGCCTCGGCGCGCGAGCGCTCCGGCCCGTCACCGATCATGATCAGCCGGCTGGGAACCTCCCGCGCCACGCGCTCGAAGGTCATGACCACGTCCATGATCCGTTTCACCGGCCGGAAGTTCGAGACGTGGCAGAGCAGCTTGTCGCCGGGCGCGCCGTAGATGTTGCACACCTTCGAGTCGCGCTTGAAGCGCGCCGGGTCGACGAAGTTGGGGATCACGTCGATCTCCTTCGACGTGTTGAAGTGCATCACCGTCTCGTCCTTCAGCCACTGCGAGACCGCGGTCACGCCGTCCGACACTTCGATGCCGAACTTCGTGATCGGCAGATAGCTCTCGTCGCGGCCGACGAGAGTGATGTCCGTGCCGTGCAGCGTGGTGATCACCTTCAGCTTCGAGCGCATGATCTGCTTCGCGAGATACGCGCTGATGGCGTGCGGAATCGCGTAATGCACGTGCAGGATGTCGAGCTTCTCGTACGCCGCCACCTCGGCCATCTTCGTCGCCAGCGCCAGCGTGTACGGCGGATAAGGATCGAAGAGCGGATACGGCGTGACGTTGACCTCGTGGAAGTGCACGCGCTCGTGCAGCACGTTCAGGCGCGAGGGCATCGCGTAGCTGATGAAGTGCACGTCGTCGCCGCCCTTGGCCAGCGCCAGGCCGAGCTCCGTCGCCACGACTCCCGAGCCGCCGAAGGTGGGATAGCAGGTGATCCCGATCTTCATGACACTTCGCGTCCCGAGTACGCCGCAATCACGTCGTCGATCTTCGGTGGCTGCTTCGTCACGAACGCCTCGCCGTACTGGGCGCCGATCAGAGCCCCGAAATGCTTGCCGCGGGCCTCGATCATGTCCAGGAATTTCGGGTCGGAGATGAAGGTGTTCGGCTCTTTCGAGTTCGGATCGAAGAACTGCGACTTGTACGCGGCTACGGCCTTCATCTTCGTCTTCCAGTGCTTCGTCACGTCGACCACGAACGACGGCGGAAACATGTAGTTCTGCAAGTAGTACGCAACGGTTTGCGGCCGATGCGCGGGTCTGTCCGTCTTCAGCGACTTCAATCCCGCGTAAAACGAAGCCTCGGTCACGATCCGCCCGGTGCGGGTGTGATCGGGATGGCGATCGTCGGGATAGGGCGCGATGACGAAGCGGGGCTTGCGGACGCGCAGGATCTCGATGATCTGCAGCTCTTCCTCGCGGCCGGTGCGCAGGTTGCCGTCGCCGAAATCGAGCGACTCGCGGAACGTTGCGCCGAGGGCTTTCGCGGCCGCGGCGGATTCTCGCTTCCGCGTTTGCGGCGTGCCGCGCGTGCCCATTTCGCCGCGGGTCAGATCGACGATGCCGATGCGAAAGCCGTCCTTCACGAATTTCGCGGCCGCGCCGCCCGCGCTGAGCTCCACGTCGTCCGGATGCGCGCCGAAGAAGATGATGTCGACTGTATCTGTCATAAGCTCCACGATTCTGAAGTGATCCGAATCCGGCTCGATCTCCTCGACGATGCGATCGAGAAGATGCGAGCCGTAGACGCACCAGTAAGCGAACCAGCCCACAACACGGTCCTGCACGTGGCGGTCGGGGTAAAACGTGGCCACGAGCTCGCGCGCCGCGGCGAAGCGCTCGCGGTCCTTGCGGACGAGGCCCTTGATCGCGCGCTCGGCCAGTTTCTCGAAGTGAAATTCGAGATGACCGATCGAGCGCTGAATCGATCCGGCCAGTGAATGATCGGCGGGCAGAGACAATTCGCCGATCTGCTCGATGCGCTTCATCAACTCCCGCTTTCCTTCCGCCTTCAGCGCGTGGATCTTCGCGACGCCCTCCGGCTCGCGCTCGGTCGAGCAACGCTTCCGGTGACGCGAAGACTTCCGTCGGATCGATCTCGTACCGCTCGAACATGCGCGTGACGCGTTTCGGCGCAACGAGCACATGACCGCGCAACGCGACGCGAGGCATCGTGACGCCGAGAAGGTCGTGCAACGTGCTCAGTCTGCGCGTAGTACGCGACTTCCGCGGGACCGCCGACGAAGATGTCCGGGCGGAGGACGAAATCCTGCAGCAGCGGACGGGTGAGGGCGGAGGTGGAGATCCTCTCGGGATCGGGAAGGCGCGTCAGCGGCACGCGGTGGTTGTTCGCGTCGAGCTCGTAGAGCAGCGTGTACTCGTCGCCGTCGCGAGCGATGATCTGTTCGCTGTACCCGGCGGCCTTCAGCTCATCGCCGCGGTCGTTCAGCGCGGCCTGAATCTCGTCGCGCCGCGCGTGGATCTGGCCGAAGAGCGACGCGCCGGCGCGGCGAAGCTCGGGCAGCAATGCATCGACGAGGATGACTTCGCCGCCGGCGACGCTGGCGATCAGTTCAGCGAAGGAATCGCGAAAGGTGATGCCCGCGCGGAGCCAGTTGGGGCGGGGGATGTCGAAGAGGGCGAGGAGCTGGGTGATCAGCGAATCGGGAACGGGAAGCGATCCGACGGCGGCGCGACCATCCGCCCCACGGATCGCGCGCATACAGACCAGGTCGAGCTGGCGGTTGACGTCTTTCTGCGGCGCTAGTGTCGACACCGGCACATTCAGCTGCGCCACTTCATCGAAGTCATGATCCTCGGTCGCCAGCCAGAAGAACGCCGTGACCGGCGTGCCCTGCGCTTCGAAGTCGCGCTTCATCTTGATGAGCGTGGCCAGCTTCGCGAGGGTGTACAGCGGGCCGCCGGCGAAGCCGACCTGCTGGCCGGCGACGATGGTGAGAGTCTCGCCGCGCTGCCATTTCTCGATCGGTTCGCGGGCGAAGATGCCCCAGTGGCGGTTGCTGTTCTGGACTGCGGCAGCAAAGCTGCCGCTCTTAGAGCTGCGGCTCTGCCGCAGCAGTCCAGAGGGGTTACGCGGCACGAATTGCGTCGCGTTCTTCTCGCCCGCCAGCCAATCGAGCACGAACCTGTTCATGCCCGGGTACTGCGTCAGCGGCACGCGCGTCATCAGCGTTTGCTCCCGACCAGGATCAGGCGCGGCGAGGTGCGGTCGAAGGCCGAGCCGTCGAAGTCGCCGAACGCGGCGCGGATGATCAGATTGCTGGACGCGAACATGGCCGAGATCTCGTCGAGATCGTAGCCTCGTACGCGCTCCAGCTAGCGCTTTTGACCGATCGTCATCCGTTTGTTGATCGATCGGTCCGATCGGTCGAACCACCTCTCTATGAACACGTCGCCGAGGGGTGTCGTTCGCGTCTCGCGCTGGACGAGGTTCTCCAGCTCGCGGTGGACGTTGAGATAGTCGAAGAGGAACATGGCGCCGGAACGCGAGCACGCGGCTCATCTCCCGGACGACCTGCGCGTTCTCATCTTCGGTGGAGAAGTAGCCGAAGCTGGTGAAGAAGTTCACCAGGGCCGCGAACACACCGTCGCAGAAAGGCAGATGGCGCATGTCCGCGCGCGCGACCGGCATCGCTCCATATTCGCGAACGCCGGTGCGCAGCAGCGTGTAGGAAAGGTCGCAGCCGACGCGCGTGATAGTCCGAGGGCCTGCAGTTCCTGGATGTGGCGGCCCATTCCGCAGGCCAGGTCGAGCACCGGGCCGTCGACGCGTCCGGCACTGGTCGCTGAAGAACGCCACCTGCTGGCGCGCCTCGTTCTCGTCGCGGTGGGAGTAGAGCTCGAGATACTCCTCGCCGAACCATTCCTGGTACCAGGCCATGAATCGGGGAGTGTATACGGGCCGTCAGACCCGGCGATTCTCGATGATGCGCACGTTCTCCCGGGCGCGCTCCAGCGCCGCCTCCAGGCTGGCCACGAGCGCCTTCGCGTTCGCGAGCAGCTCCTGCATCTCCGCCTGTTCCGCGCCGGCGTCGTGAATCTGCGCGGCGGGCTCGGCGAACGGATCCTCGAAGTCGTCGACGGTGACCTCCGGCTCGGCGACGGCGACGTCGGCGAACGGATCGTCCTCGACCTCGACGGGATGCTCACCGGTGTCGAACGGAGAGATCGCCGCCCCGAACGGTGACTGCTGCAGGACGGGGGGAGCGGGAGGAGCCGCGGGCGCGGCCTCGCTCTTCATCGACAGCTTCGGCGTTCCCGCCGAATGCGCGGCCACGCCCGATCGCTGGGTCATGTCCGGCGCGGTCAGCTCCGGCTCTTCATGCAGCGTCGTGTCGACGTTGTTCTTGAGGTTGTCGAGAATTTTCGACACCGCCGCGCGCAACGTCGCGGTAACCCCGACGCCGGTTTTGGCCGACGCCTCGATGACCGGCGCGTTGCCCGGCTGCAGATAGGCGGACATGTCCTCGACCGTGTCGACATTGGGTAAATCGCGCTTGTTGTACTGAAAGACGATCGCGACTTTCTCCGGATCGAGGCGATTGAGGCGCAGGTTGGTCTTGAGATTTTCGAGGCTGTCGAGGTTCGAGGCGTGCATGGTGTTCTGCGAATCGGCAACGAACACCACCCCATCCGCCCCGCGCAGCACGAGCTTGCGCGTGGCGTCGTAAAACACCTGGCCGGGCACGGTGTAGAGCTGCACGCGGACCTTCTGGCCGGCAATGGTGCCCAGCTCCATCGGCATGAAGTCGAAGAAGAGCGTGCGGTCCGTCTCCGTCGACATGGAGATCATCTTTCCCTTGTTCTCGAGCTTCGGATTTCCGTAGATCTTCTCGAGATTGGTGGTCTTGCCGCACAGGCCCGGCCCGTAATAAACGAGCTTGACCGTGACTTCGTTGATGGCCTTGTTGATCAGAACCATGGATTGTTTCCTCTCGGGGACCGACCGTCGAATCTTACTAGAATAGGGATCACATGCTCGTGCCGGGGTCGCGCGTCGGTCCATACGAAGTGCTCTCTCTTCTCGGCGAAGGCGGCATGGGCCAGGTCTATCGCGGCCGCGATCCCCGCCTCGGACGCGACATCGCCATCAAAGTCCTGGCGAAGGACTCCTCGCAGGACGCCGACGCCATCGCGAGGCTCGAGCGCGAAGCTCGTGCGATCGCGGCGCTCTCCCATCCGAACATCGTCGCCGTGCATGACGTCGGGCGCGAAGACGGCAACTTCTACGTCGTCACGGAGTTGCTCGAGGGCTTGACGTTGCGCGAGCAGATTCACGCCGCGCCTCTGACCTGGCGCCGCGCCGTCGAAGTGGGTGCGGAAGTCGCGGAAGGCCTCGCGGCCGCGCACGCGAAGTCGATCGTCCACCGCGACCTCAAGCCCGAAAACATCTTCCTCACCAGCGACGGGCGGGTGAAGGTGCTCGATTTCGGGCTCGCGCAAACCGATCCGCTGCTGATGCAGCGCGACGAGATCAACATCCCCACGACGAAATGGTTCCAGACCCATCCGGGAACGGTCATCGGAACGCTCGGCTACATGGCGCCCGAGCAACTTCGCGGCGAAGCCGTCGACCCCAGCGCGGACATCTTCGCCCTCGGCTGCATCCTCTACGAGATGGTCACGGCCAAGAAACCGTTCCATCGCGAGTCTGGCGCGGCGACGATCGCCGCGATTCTCAAAGAAGAGATTCCGCGCGCGTCGCTGACTTCGAAGGTGCCGCCGGAGTTTCAGCGGATCATCGAAGGCTGCGTGGAAAAAGTCGCGGCGATGCGCTTCCAGTCGGCGCGCGATCTCGCCCTCACCCTTCGCGCCATCGGCAGCAGCGCGTCGAATCTCGACGAGAATCTGATCCGCCACATCACCCGGCCGCGGAAATCGAAATCGATCGACTCCATCGCCGTCCTGCCGCTCAGCAACGCCACGAACGACCCCGACACGGAGTACCTGAGCGACGGCATCACCGAGAGCCTGATCAACCGCCTCTCGCAGTTGCCGAAGCTGAAGGTAATGGCCCGCAGCACCGCCTTCCGCTACAAGAACCGCGACGCGGATGCACAAGCGGTCGGCCGCGAGTTGCGCGTGCGGGCGGTACTGACCGGTCGCGTACAGCACATCGGCGAGCGGGTCGTCGTCAACGTCGAGCTGGTCGATTCGCTCGACGGCTCCCTGCTCTGGGGCGAGACTTACAACCGCGAGCTCGCCGATCTGCTCAAGCTGCAGGAAGAGATGTCCGCGGAGATCGCCGACAAGCTGCGCCTCAAGCTCACCGGCGCGGACAAGAAGAAACTGCGCAAACGCGCGACGCAGAACAGCGAGGCCTATCAGCTCTACCTGAAAGGCCGCTATCACTGGAACAAGCGGACCGGCGAGAGCGTCCGCCGCGGCATTCAACTGTTTCGCGAGGCCATCGAGGTCGATCCCACGTTCGCGAGCGCCCACGCCGGTCTCGCCGACAGCTTCATCACCCTGGCCACGAACATCCCTCTCCCGCCGCATGACGCCATGCCCAAAGCAAAAGCCTCGGCGATGCGCGCCATCCAGATCGACGACGGACTCGCCGAAGCCTGGGCGTCGCTGGGGGCGGTGCGGTGGTGGTTCGACTGGGATTGGGACGGCGCCGAGGAGGCGTACAAGCGGGCGATCGAGCTCAATCCGAACTACGCGACGGCGCACGACGGCTACGCGATGCTGCTTGCGGCGCGCGGCCGTTTCGGTGAGGCGATCGAGCAGAACACGAAGGCCGCCGATCTCGATCCGCTCTCGCTGATCGCCGCTGTGCACGCGGGATGGCCCTTCTACTTCGCGCGCGATTTCGAATCGGCCATCCGCCGCTTTCGCAAGGCCCTCGATCTCGACGAGCACTTCATCCCCGCCCACGGCTGGCTGGGAATGGCCCTCGGCCAGCAGCGCCGCTACGACGAAGCCATCGATGCATTCGCCCGTGCGCTGGAAGTCGATCGCATACCCATTCTCATGGCCATGCTCGCCCACACGCACGCGATTGCCGGCCATCGCGATCGCGCCGAAGAGCTGCTGGCGGATCTCGTGGCGCAGTCGCAGAGCCGGTACATCTCGCCTTACGACATCGCCGTCGTGCACGCCGGCCTGGGGAACACGAGCGAAGCGCTGAAGCACCTGCGCGATGCCGTCGAGGACCGGTCGGCGTGGCTCGTGTTCGTGAACGTCGATCCGCGGTTGGATTCGTTGAGGGGAGAGGTGGGATTTGGGGAGATCGGGACGGCGTTACACTAGCCTCCTCATGTCCCGGAAAGAACTTCTGGCCCGAGTCCAGACCGAACAGATCATCGGCGTCGTCCGCGAGAACACCGTCGAGGCGGCGCTGGCCGTCGCGCATGCGTATGCGCAGAACGGCATCCGCATCCTCGAGATCACACTCACCTCACCCGACGCCATCGAGCTGATCGCCACCGTCGCCCAGCAATACGCGGGCGAGATCGTCGTCGCCGCGGGAACCGTGCGCAGCACCAACGACGCGGCCATGGCCCGGCGCGCAGGCGCGGAAGTGATCGTCTCGCCGCACACCGACCCGCACGTCATCGAATACGCGAACGAAAACGACCTGCTCTGCGTCGCCGGCGCGGCAACCTGCACGGAGATCATCCGCGCGTGGGAGCTCGGCGCGGACATCGTCAAGGTCTACCCCGCCCATCACCTCGGCGGCCCCGACTTCATCCGCACCATCCGCGGTCCCATTCGCGACGTGTTGATGCTCGCCGGCGGACCGGTGCCGCTCGACGAGATCGACGCCTACCTCGATGCCGGTTGCGTCGCTGTCAATCTCGGCGGATCGCTCGCCGTTCCGGACCTCGTGCGCGACGAGCAGTGGGAAGAGATCGGACGCCGCGTGGTTCTGGCGACGTCGATCGTGGCGTCGCGGCGCGCCATCGCAGAGTCCATCGCCCCCTATGTTCACTGACATGCCGGCCACCCTCCTCGCCATCCTGCTCTTCACGACCTCTTTCCCCTCGGCGAGCCTGACGTCGTGGATGCGCCCGGAGGCGTTCCATCTGCGCATCGGAATGGATCGCGGCGAGGCCGTGCGCGCGCTCGCGGCGTGGCACCCGAAGCCCGGCAAGGATAAGAACGAGATCGTCGTCGACTACACCGGCGAGAAAGCGCTGACGCTCGACTTCCGCGACGACCGCCTGCACTCGATCCGCTTCGAGCTCTTCGCGTTCCTTCCCCAGGTCCGCAAAGCGTTCACGAGGAGAACGAGCGGCTGAAGGAGAAACGAGGCGCGCCGCGGAAGAGCACGAAAGCAGTGCTGATCTACGACCAGGCACTGCCGAACGTCATGGTCGTACTCGCGGACGATCCGAAGACCAAGCAGGGCATGCAGGGCATCGGCATGCTGGCGGTGCGCTACTACGACCCGGCCGCTACTTCGATCCCGAATCCGCCGGCGCCAGCTGCGCCCGCGACTCCCCAGGCTTCGCAGTGAGCCGGCGGGCCTTCCCCTCGTAAACGAAGACGCCTTCGCCGAGGGTGCCGACGTAGTAGCGATTGCGGGCGAAGGGATCGGGCGACACCGCGGTCACCTCGGTATTGCGCGACGGAAGGGTGAGCTCGCTCCACTCCGGCTCGGTCGGCTCGCCGATGAGGATCTCCCGTTGCTGCCGCGAAGTCAGAAACAGCATCTGACCTCCCGCGCGGCTGCTGCCATGCACGACCGCGTACTGCGCGTCGGGCGCCTCGGCGGGCTGCCAGCGGCGGCTCGCGTCGATGATGCCCGCCTTCACGCCCTGCGATCCGGCGACGAACACCAACTCCGCGCCGCCCGCGGTTCTGACGGCGATGGTGCGGCCCTTTTCCGGCGCGCCGGCGATCGTGCTCCAGGCCTGACCGTCGAACACTTCGACGCCGACGGCGGTCAACGCGTACAGCGCGCGATTGCTGTCGATCGAGCCGAGGGCGATGTCGACGGCGCGGTTTTTCGCGCCGGCCAGGCGATACCAGCTCTTGCCGCCGTCGCGAGTGGTGAACACGCCCTCCGTCGTTGCGGCGAAGGAGCGCTGCCGGTTGAAGCGGATGACCTTCCCGACGCGAATGGGGAAGCTCGAAGGCTCCGCCTGAGTCCACTCCACGGCGTCATTGCTCCAGAAGAAACCCTTTTCCGTACCGGCGATGAACTTCACCTCTGCATCGGCTTCGGAGGCGATGGTCAGTGAGAGCACTTCCGGAAGCGCGACGCGGCTGGCTTTTTCCCAGGTCTTTCCGGCGTCGTCCGAGCGATAGATGCCCGACGCCGCGCCGCCGAAGACGACCGCCGCGTAAACGCGATCTTTCTCGAACGGATCGGGAGCGACGGTGGTGATGCGCAGGTTCTGCAGGCCGGCCGATGTGCGCTCGAACGTTTTTCCGCGATCGTGCGAGATGTAGACGCCATCGCCTTCGATGCCGAGGACGATGCGCTTCGGACGCTGCGGATGAAGGACGACCGAGTTGATGACCAGTCCTTCATCGGAGAGCACGTACCAGCTCTTGCCCTTGTCCTCCGAGCGATACAGACCAGCGACCGAGCCCGCGTAAACCGTGTCTTCATCGCACGGGTCGATCTCGACGTCATGAATGCGGCGGTTGTTGAAGCCGTCGCGGTAGCGCGTCCAATTGTCGCCGCCGTTCACGCTGTTGTAGACCCAGCCGCACGTTGCGACCCACATGTTGTCGGGCTGCTTCGGGATCGATGGTGATCGAGAACATGTCCGTGTCGAGGACCATCCCGTCGGCGATGTGCTTCCACGACTTGCCGCCGTCGTCCGTGCGCCATCCCTGGCGCCACGTGCCGACGTAGATGCGATCTTTCGAACGCGGATCGATGGCCAGCGACTCGACGTTGATCTGCTCGGAAATCTTCTCCCACGTGCGGCCGGCGTCGGCGGTGCGATAAACGCCGGTCAGGCCGCCGACGACGAGGTAGCCGGCATCGTTCGGATCGATGGCGATGGCGCGGACGGAGAAGTCTTCGAGGCCCGCATCGCGGCGCTCCCAGGTCTTGCCGCCGTCGGGAGAAACGGCGATGACGCCGCCACCCCACAGACCCCAGCAGGCCGCCCAGAGATTGCCCTCGCGATCGAGGAGGAGGTTGTCGACGATGTAGTTGGGAAAGGGGATGCCGTTCCGTGGGCTGACCCAGCTCTTCGCGCCGTCACGGGATACGTAAACCTCGCCGCCGCTCGTGCCGAGGAAAAACGTCTCGGGATCACTCGGATCGACGATCAGAGCCCGCACATCCGCGCCGAACAATCCGGCCCGCCGCCACTGGGCGGCGAGGGGGGAGGTGAGAAGGCAAAGAGTGAGGAGAATCAGAAGTTTACGCATGGCCGCCCGTTGGAATGTAGTTTTACCACAGGCGGCCTAAGCAAACGGGCCGCCACTACCAGTCGTTAGTGGTTAGTCGTTAGTGATTAGTAGAACCGGGCGCCGAGCGCCGGTCGTCGTGGCCGGGCGGGGGCCGACTAACGACTAACGACTAACCACTAACGACTCCGTCAGGTATTCTTCGCACCGAATGGGCTTGTTACGCACGTGCGTCTTCCCCTGCGCGGGCTTCGGAACCCGGTTCTTTCCGGCCACGAAAGTCGTTCCGAAGGAAATGCTTCCGCTGGTGGACAAGCCGATCCTGCAGTACGGGATCGAGGAGGCCCGCGATTCCGGCCTCGACAAGCTCATCATCGTGACGTCGAAGGGGAAGGACTCGATCCTCGACCACTTCGACCGCACGGCCGAGCTCGAGCGCTCGCTGCGGGAGCGGGGGAAGACAGACCTGCTCGCGGAAGTGGACAACGTCAGCCGGATGGTCGACCTCATCTCCGTCCGCCAGAAAGAAGCCCTCGGCCTCGGCCACGCGGTGCTGACCGCGCGCGATGCCGTCGGCGGTGAGCCCTTCGCGGTCGTGCTCCCTGACGACGTCATCCTCGCCGACGAACCCTGCCTCAAACAGATGCGGCGTGTATTCGAGGAAACCGGACGCCCCGTGATCGCGCTGATGGAAGTGTCGCAGGAAGAAACGGCGCGATACGGCGTGGTCGCCGGCGACCTGCTCGGCCACCGCCGCTTCCGGGTGAAGGACATGGTCGAGAAGCCGAAGATCAATCCGCCTTCGCGATACGCGATCATCGGCCGCTACATCCTTCCGCCGGACATCTTTCCGCTGCTCGAGAAAACGGAACGCGGCGCCGCGGGCGAGATTCAGCTCACTGACGCACTGCGCGAGCTCGTTCGCCAGGGCGACTTTTACGGCTACGTGTTCAAGGGCCGCCGTTACGACGCGGGCGAGAAGCTCGGCTACCTCAAGGCCACGGTCGATTACGCGTTGCGCCATCCCCAGCTCGGCGCCGATTTCCGCTCGTACATCGAAGAGATCGTCGAGCACGGCCACGAGGATGCCGATGCCGACGCGACGACGCCCCGCGGTCCCCGTCCCGTCGTGGCGTCGTGAAGCGCATCGATCTTCTCGACCTGCCCGAGGATGCGCGCGATCTGGTGCGTGAATGCGAGGCCAAAGGCGAGCGGACCCTTTTCGAGCGCGGCGGCCGGCCCGTGGCCATGCTGGTGTCGTATGACGAATACCTCGCCTTGCGCGAGACCGTCGACATCATGAACGCGCCGCTGCTCTACGCCAGAATCGAGACCGCCGAAGAGGAAGTGCGCCGCGGGAAGATGA
The DNA here is from genome assembly GCA_963822445.1 of uncultured Acidobacteriota bacterium. Taxonomy (GTDB): domain Bacteria; phylum Acidobacteriota; class Thermoanaerobaculia; order Gp7-AA8; family Gp7-AA8; genus QHVT01. Next base: position 1,110,707 of record CAWGHO010000002.1, read on the forward strand.
TGCTGGTCGAGGATTTACTGGATGTGGAATGACCGCCTGCGCATCGCCGAGTCGCTGGAATCGGACTGGAAATCGCTGTCATTTTCCGAGCGCGAGATCGCACTAGCCGCGTTGCAGCGAATCGACGACGATCCGATCGCCGGCGCGCCATTGTTCGAGCCGCTCAAGGGCCTGTGGAGCTACCGCAGCGGCGATCTGCGCGTCATTTATCGCGTCGTTGCCGAAGGACGCTTCGTGGCCATCCTCAGCATCGCCAGAGTGACCGCATGAAGTTCATCCTCGCTTCCGCTTCCCCCCGCCGCCGCGAGCTCCTGACCATGATCGGGCTGGAGTTCGAGGTCATCCCCAGCCACGTCCCCGAGGTTCACCAGCCGGGCGAGGCACCGGAGGAGTATGTGGCCCGGCTGTCGCGGGACAAGGCCAACGCCATCGCCGCCGAGCATCCCGATCGCTGGGTGATCGCCGCCGACACGACGGTGTTCTACGGGGATCAGTTGCTCGAAAAACCGGTCGACGCCGCAGATGCCGAGCGGATGCTGGCGATCATCGCCGGCCGCACGCACATCGTTTACACCGGTGTGACAGTCGTGAACGCCGCGCAGGACTGGCGCGAGACGCGGGTGACCGAGTCGGAGGTGCGCATGCTGCCGATGTCGGAGCGCGATATCGCCTGGTACGTCGGCACCGGCGAGCCGCTCGACAAAGCCGGCGCGTACGCCGTCCAGGGCAAGGGCTCGATGTTCATCGAGTCCGTCCACGGCAACTACACGAACGTAGTCGGACTGCCCCTTGCTACGCTTTTTCAGATGTTGCGAAAAGCGGGAGTGGACCCGCTCGGGAGTAACCAATGACACCAGCAGCAAAAGTCGGAATCGTCATGCTGATCGCCCTCGCGGTGCTCGGCTACTTCGTCCTCAGGATCGAGGACATCAGCCTGAGCCGCTCGCGCACGACCCGCGAGATCAAAGCCGTCTTCGACGACGTGGCCGGCCTCGACGACGAATCAGCGGTCCGCATCGCCGGCGTGCGCAAGGGTCACGTGACCGACATCAAAGTCCGCCCCGACGGCAGCGCCGAAGTGACGATGACCGTCGACGACGACGTGCCCCTCCACTCCGACGCCACCGCCCGCGTCGCCAACCTCGGCCTCCTCGGCGAGAAATACATCGAGCTCGAGCCGGGAACGGGCACGAAGCCCGTGCTGCCGCCGTCACAGACCGTGGTCATTCGCGGGTCGCAACCCGCGTCCTTCGACGACGTCACCTCGCAGGTCTCCGCGATCGCGGAAGATGTGAAGGCGATCACCGCGTCGCTCCGCGCCGTCGCCGGCGGCCCGCAAGGCCAGCAGCGTCTCGACGAGATCGTCGAAAACGTCCGCGGCATCACCGCGGAGGTGCGCCTGCTCATCGCCGCGAATCGCGGCAACGTCGACGCGACCATGGCCAACACCCGGGCCATCACCGAGCACCTGCGCACCGAGATTCCGCGGCTCGCGGCAACCCTCGATCGCGTTGCCAATCAGCTCGGCAGCCAGATCGGCGGAACGGTCGGCGAGAACCGCGAGGACATCCGCGTCGTCGTGGAAAACCTCCGCGGCCTTTCCTCCGACCTTCGCACGACCGCCGACAACCTCAACGAAGTCACCGGCCAGGTTCGCAGCGGCGAAGGCACGGTCGGCAAGCTGCTCTACAGCGACGAAGCGCACACGAGGCTCACCAACGCGCTGTCGTCGGTGGAAGGCGGCGTGAAGTCACTGCAGGACACGCTCGGCCGCGTCGGCAAGATCCAGATGGACCTGGGGATCAAGGCCGATTACTACGCCGGGCTCTCGCCGACCGAAGTCGGCGGAGTGGAAACGTCCGATGGTGCTGCGCGATCGGCGGTGGGCCTGCGGCTCGTTCCCGATCCGGCGAAGAACCGCTTCTACAACATCGAGCTGGCCGACGATCCGCGCGGCAGCAAGCGGGACAAGGTCCACGTCGAGACGCGCACCGATCCGGCCACCGGACAGTCGCAGACGATCATCACCGAGACCACGAAGTACGATCGCGATTTCGTCATCTCCGCGCAGGCGGGATGGGTGCTCGACGATCTCGCCGTCCGCGTCGGCCTCTTCGATTCGACCGGCGGCGTCGGCGCCGACTACCAATGGAACGACCGCATCCGCGTGACCGGTGAGGCGTTCGACTTCGGCGGAAAGCGCGACGACCAGCCGCACCTGAGACTGTTCGGCGAATACGTCGTGCGGAAAGAGAAGCCGCACACGCCGCTGCTCTTCATCACCAGCGGCGTGGACAACCCCCTGAACGACATGGCCGTGACCATCGGCGGCGGGATCCGCTGGCGCGACGAGGATCTGAAATATCTGCTGGGCAGCATCCCGACCGGCCGCTAGGCCGGCAAAAGGACATCACGATGAACGCTGTCCTGCTCTTCGGCGGCCGTTCCGCCGAGCATGAAGTCTCGATCCTTTCCGCGCGATCGGTCGCCGCGGCCGCGCCTGCCGATCGCGTGACCATGACCCCGATCTGCATCGCCCGCGACGGCCGTTTTGTCGGACCGGAACGGAGCGCGCGCATCCTCGCCGGCGACGAAAAGAGCACCACCGGCGACAGCGGATTCTCGTTCGAAGAATGGGTCGCGAACGAGAAGACGGACATCGTCTTTCCGCTCATTCACGGCACCGGCGGCGAGGATGGATCGCTGCAGGGATACCTGGAAATGCTCGGCCTTCCCTACGTCGGCAGCGGCGTCACCGCCTCGGCCGTGGGCATGGACAAGGTGCACATGAAGCAGGCCTTCGCCGCGGCGAAACTGCCGATGGTCGATTACGTCCCGCTGCACGAGCACGACTGGCGGCACGAGCGGGAGCGGGTCACGCGCAAGATGATCAACGCCCTGCGCCTCCCCTACTTCGTGAAGCCGGCCAACGGCGGCTCGTCGGTCGGCGTGACGAAGGTGAAGAACGACAACGACCTCGCCGCGGCCATCGAGCACGCGCTGCGATTCGACGAGAAGGTCCTCGTCGAGCGCGGCGTCGACGCCCGGGAGATCGAAGTGGCCGTCCTCGGCAACGACAAGCCGGAAGCATCGGTCGCCGGCGAGATCGTCGCGGGACGCGAGTTCTACGACTACGCCGACAAATACGTCGACGACAAGTCGCAACTGGTCATCCCCGCGAAACTGGCGAAGGACAAGGCCGAGGAGTTCCGGCGGATGGCCATCGCCGCGTTCCGGGCCATCGGCGCGTCGGGATTCGCGCGCGTCGACTTCTTCCTCGAGCGCGGCACGAACCGCCTCTACCTCAACGAGATCAACACCATCCCCGGCTTCACCAGCATCTCCATGTACCCGAAGCTTTGGGAAGCGACGGAGATCAAGTACCCGCGCCTGATCGAGAGGCTTTTGCAACTCGGCCTCGAACGCTCGAAAGGGCGGGCGGCGCGAGCGGAAAGCACGATGAAGTGGTTTTTAGAGGTGAAGTCGATCACGTGATCTGGCCGCTGCGGCTCGCTGTCGCCAAACTCCGTCCCTTTACCGTCGCGTCGATTCTGCGGACGGCCATCGTCGCCATGGTCTTCCTCGCCTTTCTCTTCGGCGACTTTGCTCTCTTCGCCAGGCTCTTCGAAGCGACCGCGGAAATCGAAACGGAGACGCCGTTCTTCGCCGTGGCCCTCCTGCGCAATCTCCTGGCGATGGTGTTTCTCGTGGCCACGGTGGTGCTGTTCTCTTCCTCGATGACCGTGGCCATCGGATCGTTCTTCACCGACCTCGACCTGGATGTGCATCACGCCGCACCGCGATCGAAACTGCGCATCGCGCTGGCGCGGTGGGCCAAGACCCTCTTTCAAAGCGCGACGATCGTCTTCCTCTTTCTGATCCCGCTGTTCATCGCCTTCGAGCGGCAGTATCCAAAGCCGTTCGAGTTCTACCCCGCGATCCTTCTGAACCTCGCGCTACTGCTCAGCATCCCAGTCAGCCTCTCGTCGACTGTGATCCTGCTGCTGGTGCGCTGGTTTCCGGTGCAGCGCGTTCATCAGATCGTCGCGTCGCTGGCCGTGCTGATCCTGACCATGGTCGTGGTCGCGTTTCGCATGAGCCGTCCTGAGCGGTTCTTCACCGAGGTCACGACCGACGACGTTGCCAAGGTCCTGCAGTCGATCGAATTGCCGGCCATGAGCATCTACCCCGGCACATCGCTGGCCACGGTGATGACCCGCGACGCTTCGTTCTGGCTCGCGCCGCGGATCGTCATCATCGCCGCGATCGCCTTCGCGCTGTTCGTGCTCGTCGCGAAGGCCTGGTACTTCAGCGCATTCGTCCGAGCGCGCGAGAGCATGGCTCCGGTGGCGATCGGCGCCGCGCCGGCGACGCGACTCCTCGATCGCCTCGTCTCGCGCGCCCATCCTCAATTGCGGGCGATGCTCTCGAAGGAAGTGCGAACGGTGACGCGCGACGTCGCGCAGTGGTCGCAGGTCTTCCTGACCGTGGCCCTGCTCTTCATCTACCTCTACAACATCCGCATGCTGCCCCTGGGCGGCGACGCCCGCGCGACGATCATCGCCTACGCCAACATCGGCATGGCCGGCTTCGTGATCGCCGCGATCTGCCTCCGCTTCGCCTACCCCTCGGTCTCATCGGAAGGGAAGGCGTTCTGGATCGTGCAGACCGCACCCGTGTCCTACCGCCACTTCCTCATCGTGAAGGTCCTCGTGTACGCGGCGCCACTTACTCTGTTTTCACTGCTGCTCACCGCATTCGCGAACGTGATCCTTGCCGCGAACGCGGTGGTCTGGACGTTCACGCTGATCGGCTCCGCGCTGCTCGCGGTGACGCTCGTCAGCCTCGGCGTGGGGATGGGAGCCTGGTCGCCGAACTTCAACGCCGAGAATCCGCTGCAGGTCGGCCTTTCCCTCGGCGGCTTCGCCTACATGGCCGTGTCGATGAGCTACGTCGCGGCGATGATGCTGCTCATGGCCCGTCCGGTGATGAAGTTCTTCGTCGAGCGCGTCCTCGGCGAGCGCGACGCCGGCGGCATCGCCACGGCGACCGCAATCGTGATTGCGCTCACGCTCTCCGCTGCCGTCGGGGTGATACCTCTCTTCGCCGCCGAACGACGCCTGACCCACCTGAATGAAAACGATTAGAATCGGGCGACTTCACAACATCGCACGCAAGGAGAACAGATGAGCGAGATTCCTCCGCCCACCGTACCCCCAGCAACCCCGCCGCCCCCCGGCGGAGGCTCGTACACGCCTCCTCCACCTCCGCCCCTTGGCGGTGGCACCGGTCCCGGTGGTCCCGGTGGTCCGGTGAGCTCTGACCGATCGCTGATGATCGCGTTGTCGTACCTGGGCATCCTGGCCCTGATCCCCTACCTCACGAAGAAGAACGATCCCGACCAGGAAGTGCGCTGGCACTCGAAGAACGGCATGGGCCTGTTCATCGTGGACATCGTCCTGTGGATCGCGTTCTTCGTGATCGGGATGGTCCTGCGCAACTCCGCGATCGGCTGCGGCATGGGCGTGGTGCAATGCGTGGTGTGGCTGGCCCTACTCGGCCTGCACATCTACTGTCTGATTCAGGCCATCAACGGCAAGCGCGTTCGCATTCCGGTTGTCACTGATTTCGCAGAGAAGAGCCTTTAAGGAGAACGCATGTCTGAAATGAATCCTCCGGGTTCCTACACGCCACCGCCGCCCCCCACGCCTCCCACGCCGGGAGGCGGAGCCCCCGTCGGGCCGGGCGGCGGCGACCTCGTCTACCCGACCGCACCGCCGAAAGATCCGATCCTCGTCCTCGTCCTGAACCTGCTCCTGGCCGGCGGCGTCGGCTACATCATCATCGGCCAGAAGACGAAGGGCATCGTGGCGATCGTCGCGTACGTGATCCTGCTGTTCGTCACGTGCGGCGCCGGCAGCGGCCTCGTGGCCATCGTGGCCGCGATCGACGGCTACCTCCAGGCCCAGCAGCTCCAGCAGGGCAAGCCTGTTGGACAGTGGACCTGGTTCAACGATCACCGATAAACCAGTAGGCAGTGGGCGGTAGGCAGTGGACCTACCGCCTACAGCACGTTCCTCAAGATCCACCAGCCGATCACCACCACCACCGCCCCCCACCCGAACCACGGCTTCAGTACGAACGCGGGCTGACGTCCGCGCGCGAGGCTTGGCGCGGCGAAGACTCCGAAGGCGCCGAGGGCGAAGAGCAGGGGATTGAGGCGGAAGGCTTCGGCGAAACGGCCGTGCAGCGCGTGGTGTGACGCGCGCGTAAGACCGCAGCCCGGGCAATCGAGCCCGGTCAGCATCTTGAAGGTGCAGCGCGGGTAAAACGTGTGCTCGCCGGGCGGGTACGTGTAGAGCACCCACGCACCGGCGAGCACCGCAATCGCAAGCGCGCTAGCTGAAATTACCTTCACGGATGGCCTGAGCGATGGCCGCTCCCCAGACCGTCATCATGATGATCCAGACCAGCAGACCGGTCCCGAGTGCGATCCAGGTCCACATCTTCGCTTTGCGCGACGACTCGAGCGCGCCGGCGCGGTCGCCCGCGGCGAGCTTCGAGTTCACCTGCGCGGCGAAGATGATCGCCACGATGCCGAACGGCAGGCAGCAGCAGAACGTGACCAGGATCGACTGGATGAGGTAGTTCGGAATCGTCGGTCCGGTTGCCGCCGCGGAAGATGCTCCTCCGTACGGGGCCGACGGCGGGGGCGGTGTGTACGACTGAGTCAAGGGCGGTGTTTCGGGTGCGGGACCGAGCGAGCGGCCGCAGTTGATGCAGATCGTGGCGTTGTCGAGGTTCGAGGTTCCGCAGTTCGGACAGTTCACGTCGTCTCCTTACTTAATCGAGGAACGTCACAAGAGCACCGCCGGCGCCAAACGTCAACAGGCCGGTGATGAATGCGATGAAAGCCCAGGTGCGCGCGGTCTGCGCCGAGCTCTGCGCGCCGGCCACGTCGCCCGCGGCCAGTTTCGAGTTCACCTGCGCCGCAAAGATCAGCGAAACGATCCCCAGCGGCAGGCAGCAGCAGAGCGTCGTGAAGATCGCGAAGCCGAGGTGGTTCTGAATGGGCGGCGGTGCCGGAAAGTACGGAATTGCCCGTCCGCATGACGGACAAACGGTCGCTCCGGCCGCGTGCGCCGTGCCGCAGCTCGTGCAGTACATCTACGGCCGAGCTCCTTCCGGATACTGCACGAACGAGCCGTTGGCGAAAACGATGTCGCGATCGAAGGAAACCGTGCCGTCATTCGAGTACTCGTCGAGCGACTCGTACTCGAACTCCTTGTCCTTCCCGGCGCTGACGATGCCGTAGCCCGCGCACGGCCTTTCCGCGTCCGGAATGCACTCGTACCGCATCGGATAGCCCCAGCCGTCATTCGTCGTGGGCAAGTCGAGCACGGCCAGACTCTCCGGATACGACCCTTTCGAAACGCGGTGCCGCTCGATCTCGTGCGAGATGGTGCGCATGTCGGCCATGGTGCGCTTCTGCTTCGCGCGCTGCATCGCTGTCACGAGATTGGGAATGGCAATCGCGGCGACGATGCCCATGGCCGGGATGGCGAGAAACGCCAGGATCATGGCCACGACAGCGATGATCGCCGCGTTCGTGCCGCCGGTGCCGAGCTGCGGTTTCGGCGCCCCGTTCGCTGGATTGCCGCACGACGCGCAAGGTCTGTACGAGACCTCAGCGACCTGATTACCGCAGTGCGCGCAGAACGCCACGAACGGAGATTGTAGCTGGGTGACAGCTCACCACATCATGCCGAGCTGCAGCCGCGCCGCCTCGGACATCATGCTGCGATCCCAAACGGGATCGAACACGACCTCGACATCGGCGTTCTTCACGCCGGGCAACGCTTCGATCTTCGACTTCACGTCCGTCGCCAGGACAGGTCCCATGCCGCAGCCAGGCGCGGTCAGCGTCATCTTGATCTTCACCTGTTTGCCGGCCTCGGTCTCCTCGAGCTCGCAGAGATAGACCAGGCCGAGGTCGACGATGTTCACGGGGATCTCGGGGTCGTAGCAGGTCTTGAGCGCGCCCCAGACCAGTTCTTCGAGCTTCTCCTGGGTCACCTCTTCCGGTTTCAGCTCGACGGCCTCGTTCGGCGTCTTGCCGATGGCCTCGACTTCCGGACCGGACACGCGAACCATGAGTCCGCGATCGGTGATCAGGGTGTAGGCGCCGCCGAGGGACTGCGTGATCGTGGCCTGGGCTCCCTTCGGAACCAGGACCTTCTCCCCGCTGGGGATCATGATCGCTTCGGCGTTGCGCTCGAACGTCACTTCTTCTCTCATTCGGTGGTCACCTTTTCCTGCTTCCCCTCCAACGCAGTTCGTAGCGTATGCCACGCCAACGTTGCGCACTTCACGCGCGCGGGAAACTCACTCACCCCTGAAAACGCGGCCAGACGGCCCAGATCTGCCGCGCTGAGGCCGCTCTGATCGCCGGTGACGAGTTTGTGAAAGGTGTCGAAGAGGCGATCGGCCTCTTCCTTTGATTTCCCTTTGAGCGTCGAGCTCATCACGGACGCGGACGCTTTCGAGATCGCGCAGCCGCTACCGGTAAAGCTGACGTCGTCGATCGTTCCGCCGTCGTCGAGCTTGAGGTAGACCGTGTAGTGATCGCCACACAGCGGGTTGTAGCCCTCGACGTGCGACGTCGCGTCCGCCATCTCGTGATAGTTCCGCGGATTCTTGTTGTGATCGAGGATGACCTGTTGGTAGAGCTCGCGTAAGTCCGACATCACCCAAAAACCTCGATCACTTTCTGCAAACCCTCCACCAGCAGATCGGCCTCTTCCTTGGTGTTGTAGAGGCCGAACGAGGCGCGTCCCGTCGCGGGAACGTTGAAACGCAGCATCAGCGGCTGTGCGCAGTGATGTCCGGTGCGGATGGCGATTCCTTCCTGGTCGAGGATGGTGCCGATGTCGTGCGGGTGAACGCTTTCGAGCACGAACGAGATCACCGCGGCCTTTTCGCGCGCGGTTCCGATCAGACGCAGACCGGGAATCTCGAGGAGGCGCTTCGTCGCGTATTGCTCGAGCTCGTGCTCGTACGCGGCGACGTTCTCCAGCCCGATCGAGCCGATGTAATCGAGCGCCGCGGCCAGTCCGACCACGCCTTCGATGTTCGGCGTGCCCGCTTCGAATTTGTAGGGCAGCGCGTTGTAGGTCGTCTTCTCGTACGACACCGACAGGATCATGTCGCCGCCGCCCTGCCACGGCGGCATCGCGTCGAGCAGCGCTTCGCGTCCGTACAGCACGCCGATGCCGGTCGGGCCGTACACCTTGTGTCCGGAGAACGCGTAGAAATCGCAGCCGATGTCCTGCACGTCGACGTGGGTGTGCGGCATGCCCTGCGCGCCGTCGATGAGGATCAGCGATCCGTTCGCGTGAGCCGCGGCAACCATCCGCTTGACGGGATTGATCGTGCCGAGGGCGTTGGAGGCGTGGCCTACCGCGACCAGTTTCACGCGCGGATTCAGCATCCGCTCGTACTCGTCGATCAGCAGCTCACCGGCGTCGTTGACGGGGATGATCCGCAGCGTGGCGTTCTTTTCGGCGCAGAGCATCTGCCAGGGAACGATGTTCGAGTGATGCTCGATGGCGGAGATGAGGATCTCGTCCCCTTCGCGCACATTCGCCCGGCCCCAGGCCTGAGCGACGAGATTGATCGACTCGGTCGTCCCGCGCGTGAAGACGATTTCCTTCTCGTCGTTCGCGTTGATGAACCGCCGCACGAACCCGCGCGCGTTCTCGTACTCCATCGTCGCCACCTCGGAGAGGTAGTGAACGCCGCGATGAACGTTTGAGTTCTCTTCCGAGTAGTAGCGGACGATGCGGTCGATGACTGCCTGAGGCTTCTGTGTGGTGGCGGCGTTGTCGAGATAGACCAGACGCTTGCCGCGCGCGGTGCGAGACAGGATCGGGAAATCGCGGCGGATGCGCTCGACGTCGTAAGTCAGGCGTGCTTCGGCCAGGGCGCTCATTTCGTGGCTCTCCGTTCTGGCAACCGCTCCGGCAGCGTGCGGAACAAGGCGCGGCGGATCTGTTCGCGAACCGGCTCGATCTTCATCCGGTCGATGATCTGGCCCGCGAAGGCGAGGACGAGCAGATTGCGGGCCTCGTCTTCACTGATGCCGCGCGATTGCAGGTAGAACAGCTGCTCGGCGTCGATCTGTCCGATGGTCGAGCCGTGATTGCACTTCACGTCGTCGTTGTGAATCTCCAGCGTCGGTTTCGAGTCGACGATCGCCGTCTCGGACAGCAGCAGGTTGCGGTTCTCCTGTTTCGACACGGTCTTCTGCGCATCGGGCCGTACGATGATCCGTCCGTCGAAAACGCCGCGCGCGGTGTCGTCGAGGATGCCTTTGTAAAGCTCGTAGCTTTCGCAGTGCGGCTTGATGTGATCGATCACGGTGCGGTTGTCGAGATGCTGGCTTCCCGCTCCGACGAACAGACCATCCAGAACGATCGACGCACCTTCACCGGCGAGAGCAACATGCGTCTCGCTGCGCGCGAGTGCGCCGCCCACCATCACCGACCGCGAGGTCACACTGGCCGCGCGCTGCTGGTCGATGAAGACGTTGCCGACGTGAAACGCGCTCTGCGACTCGCACTGGAGGCGGTAGTGATCGACGATCGCGTTCTCGCCGGCGATGATCTCCGTGACCGCGTTCGTGAAGTACGAGCCCGATCCGACATACGACTCGACGATCGTGACCTGGGCGTTATCGCCGACGACGATCACGTTCCGCGGATGCGACCAGATGCCGTCTCCTTGTCCAACGAAGAGGAGATGGATGAAGCCTTCCACGATCGCGTTCGCGGGAATCTCGATGCGCGCGCCGTCCTGCGCGTTCGCTGTATTGAGCGCGACCATGGCGTTGCGCTCCCAGTCGGCGATGCTGACGCGGTCCGGCGTTGCGAACGGCGATTCGCCGCTCTGCACGACAAAGCGCCCGTTGACGAACAGCAGCTCCAGCACGTTGCGACCGGCGAGCGTTGCCGTCGAATCGACGGCTTTCGGAGCGTCATCGATCCGCCAGTCGATCTTCTGCACCGGCGCGAGATTCGTGTAGCGCCACTCTTCGATCCGCGTGGTCGGCCAGCCGAGCTTTTCGAAGGTCTCGGCCGCGCGTTCGCGGAGGCTCGCAGGCATGGTCCCAACGGTCACGCGACTTGATCCTCCAGCCACTCGTAGCCCTTCTGCTCGAGCTCTTCGGCGAGCTCTTTCCCGCCCGATTTCACGATCCGGCCGTTGGCCAGCACGTGCACGAAATCGGGGATCAGGTAACGCAGCAGACGCTGGTAGTGGGTGATCACGAGAACCGAGTGAGCTTCACTCCGAAGCGTATTCACCCCCTCGGCAACGATGCGCAGCGCATCGATGTCCAGGCCGGAATCGGTCTCGTCGAGGATGGCCAGCTTCGGATCGAGCACGGCCATCTGGAAGATCTCGTTGCGCTTCTTCTCGCCGCCGGAGAAGCCTTCATTCACGCCGCGGTTCATGAAGGACTCGTCGAGCTCGACGACTTTCATCTTCTCGCGCGCGAGCTGCAGGAACTCCATCGCGTCGAGCTCCTCCTGGCCGTGATGCTTCCTCATCGCGTTGAGGGCGGCCTTGAGGAAGTAGATGTTGTTCACGCCGGGGATCTCGACCGGATACTGCATGGCCAGGAACACACCTTCGCGAGCCCGTTCCTCGGTCGGCATGTCGAGGAGGTTCTTGCCCTCGAACAGCACTTCGCCCGACGTCACTTCGTAGCGCGGACGACCGGCGAGGACGTTGGCGAGCGTCGATTTCCCGGAGCCGTTCGGCCCCATGATCGCGTGCACTTCGCCCGGCTTGATGGTGAGGTCCAGGCCGTTGAGGATTTTCTTGCCGTCGATCCCGGCATGGAGGTTTTTGATTTCGAGCATTAACCGACGCTTCCTTCCAGTGATACTCCCAGCAGCTTCTGCGCTTCGACGGCGAACTCCATCGGCAGCTCGCGGAACACTTCGCGGCAGAAGCCATTCACGATCATCGAGACCGCGTCTTCCGCGCTGAGGCCGCGCTGCTGCGCGTAGAAGAGCTGGTCCTCGCCGATCTTCGACGTCGACGCTTCGTGCTCCATCGTCGCGGACGAGTTGCGCACTTCGATGTAGGGGAACGTGTGCGCGCCGCACTTGTCGCCGAGGAGGAGCGAGTCGCACTGCGAGTAATTGCGGGCGTTCGTGGCGTTCTTCAGGATCTTCACTTCGCCGCGATACGTCTGCTGGCCGTGGCCGGCGGAGATGCCCTTCGACACGATCGTCGAGGACGTGTTCTTGCCGATGTGGATCATCTTCGTGCCGGTGTCGGCCTGCTGATAGTTGTTCGTCAGCGCGACGGAGTAGAACTCGCCGACCGAATCGTCGCCCTGGAGGATGCAGCTCGGGTACTTCCAGGTGATCGCCGAGCCGGTCTCGACCTGCGTCCACGAGAGCTTGGCGCGATTCATCGCTTTGCCGCGCTTGGTGACGAAGTTGTAGATGCCGCCTTTGCCGTTCTTGTCGCCGGGATACCAGTTCTGAACGGTGGAGTACTTGATCGTTGCGCCGTCGAGCGCGACCAGCTCGACGACCGCGGCGTGCAACTGATTCTCGTCGCGCATCGGCGCGGTGCAGCCTTCGAGATAGCTGACGTACGCACCTTCGTCGGCGACGATCAGCGTGCGCTCGAACTGTCCCGTGTTCGCGCTGTTGATGCGGAAGTAGGTCGACAGCTCCATCGGACAGCGGACGCCCTTGGGGATGTAGCAGAACGAGCCGTCGCTGAAGACCGCGCTGTTGAGCGTGGCGAAGAAGTTGTCGGTGTACGGCACGACGCTGCCGAGGTACTTCTGCGGACGAGCTCCGGATGATTCTTCACCGCCTCGGAGAACGAACAGAAGATGACGCCGACCTTCAGCAGCTCGGCCTGGAACGTCGTTGCGACGGAGACGGAGTCGAACACCGCGTCGACGGCGACGCCGCTGAGGCGCTTCTGTTCGTCGAGCGAGATGCCGAGCTTCTCGAACGTCGCCCGCAACTCCGGATCGACTTCATCGAGGGAGTTGAGCTTCTTCTTCTGCTTCGGCGCGGAGTAGTAGCTCGTGGCCTGGTAATCGATCGGCGGGTAGTGCACGTTCGCCCAGGTCGGCTCCTTCATCGTCAGCCAGTGACGGAAGGACTTGAGGCGCCACTCCAGCATCCAGTCCGGCTCCTCTTTCTTCGCGGAGATGAACCGGATGATGTCTTCGTTGAGGCCGAGGGGAGCGTCGTCGGCTTCGATGTCGGTGACGAAGCCGTACTTGTACTCCTGCCGGGCGATTTCCTGAATTTCCAGATTGCTCATAGCTTTTTCATCTCGAGCCGCAAGCGGCTCAAGAGGCCACCAGATGTTTCTTGTCGATCACGGGGATCGCCATTCCGCCACGCGCCAGGTCGGCGAGCGTGACTTGTTCGAAGGCGCCTTTGATTGCCCGGTTGATACCGAACATGAAGCGCCGGGAGGGGCAGGCGATCCTGATTGCACAGGTAGCGTCGCCATGGTCGTCGAGGGTCTCGCACTCGGTCAGGTCCCAGGGGCCTTCGAAGGCCTCGATGAGGTTGCCGAGGGTGACCATTTCGGGGTCACCGTTGAATGTGTAGCCGCCGCCCACGCCTCGATGCGAGCTGATCAGCGCCGCGTGCTGCAGCGTCTTCAGGACCTTCGTAACTACCGGCAAAGGCAGGTGATAGAACGCGGCGATCTCGCGGGCGGAGGTCACCTGTCCCGCGTGGCGGGCCAGGTAAACGGCGGCAAGAAGGCCGTAGTCGGTGAGTCTGGAGATCTTCAGCATCGGTGTGAAACCCTAAGGCGGGTTCGCGAGGGAGCGAAACCGTACCACAGTGGTACGGTTTACACAACCGATGCCTGAATGGGGGTAATCCCTGCGGGCTCAGCGGATGGGGGAGATGACGCGCGGACCGCGCGGAGGGTAAGTCGAAGCCGCGAATCAGATGCGCTTAGTCAGGAATCGGTCTCGCCATCATCGTCTCCGGTCTCGTGATTCTAAGGACTTACGTCCGCTCCGTCAAACAGTTGCAGCCGGTGAGCCAAGGGCGGGCGTCGTTCCGGCATACGCGTGCAACTGGGTCCCGAGGTTCCGCAATTCCTCCGACCGCGAGCCCGACAGGTGGGTGGCGAGACGCCTGCTCTCCGTTACGTCCAGCGGATCCTGAGCCGGATACCAATGCTCGTATGGACGGTTCATCTCGAACTCGGTCACCAGCGCGAACACCTCGAAGACCGGGACGATCGGGTCGAACGAATCGAGGTGCTCGTCGAAGATCGCCCGCATCTCCTTCACAGGCTCCTGGTTCATCACCGCCTCCCGGTATTCGGCGTAGGAAGCGCGCGGCGGCATGAGCTTCGTGCACGCGTCGCGGACCCCGCGGGTGAAGGTCTCATCGCACCAGTCGACAATCGTGGTCCACGCCAGGTCGACGAGTTTTTCGCCCGCGCGGTCCTTGAAATAGAAGCCGCCGATGGCCTGAGTCATCCGGCGCATGCGGGCGAGAAACTGTAGCAGTGAGAAGAAGGTGAGCTCGCGCAACGACTCGTCCGCGCGATCGGGGACCTTCGAGAGGTCTTTCCAGTACTCCACGATGCGGCCGGCCGTTCCGGCGAGTGGCATGTAGTGACGCTCGGCGTTCTGATGGCTCTTGAGGAGCATCAGGTTCCAGGTCTGCTGCGTTTGCGCCGTTTTCTCGGCAGCAGCTTTCCGCTGCTCGATCCGCGCGTCCTCCTCCTGGCGGCGCTGCTGCGCGCGCGCCTCTTCCTCTTCGCGGCGGCGGCGCGCGCGATCCTCTTCTTCCTCCTTCCGTTGCTGGGCTCGGGCGTCTTCTTCCTGTTTCCGCTGGTGCGCGCGCGAGTCTTCTTTTTCCTTCAGCCAGAAGCCGACGAACGCCAATGCCAGCGGAAGCGCGAGATCCTTGAGGAAGCCCTGCAGCGCGCGTAGAAAGAGAAGGGTCTTGCTCCAGATCGGATGCTCGATGGTGATCGCCCGGAGGACCACAGGCTTTCGCCGGGTAATCGATGCGCCGACCTTCTGCCACGTGACCACCGACGAGATCGCGTAACGCCCGGAGTCCGCGGTCGCGCGGAGGTCGCCTTCGAACGTGAACGTCGCGCCGGCGTCGACCCGCACGGGCAACCTGGTCAGAGAGCGCGTGCTGCCGGAGCGCGTACAGACGGGCACGGAGCCGTTCCAGCACGGACCGATGCGTTTGAAGCCCGGCGTATGAAAACTGGCGAAAGACACGAGGACCGGCGCGCTCGTGGGGTTGTGGATGCCGACCCAGAACGACAACTCGTCGCGATAGGACAGGCGGCTGGCGTCGGCCCAAACATCCAGGCGGAGATCCCCCGCGTCCGCGGCAGCGCTGCTGGAGCTGATCGCCGTCTGCGTGGACTGCGCCGACTCCTCCTGCACGGTCTGCCAAGTCCAGAGGGCGAGGAGGAAAATGGCGATTCCGCCCCAGACGAGCGCGTGTCGCGTGTTCATTCCGGCTTTCCGGCCGGAAGTCTACTATCCTCGCGGTGCCTTGTCCGATCCGTTCCGCCGTCCCTCCCCGGGACGATCGCCCTTCACCGAGCGATCCTGGAGCTCCTCGCGGCTCTGCACCTTGCGGTTGTCACGGTCGGCGGTCGGCTCGTCTTTCGGGCTCTGGCTCGGTCCGCCCTGATTGTCGCGATCTTTGGCCATGGTCTTCCTCCGCCATCCGGTAGTCGCAAAATCAACGCCGGATGAACGTCCCGAGCATGGTCGCGACGACGCGCTCGTCGGACTCGATGTCCGCGGCGCAGACGCTCAGCGTTCCGCCCGAGCGGACCACGCGGCCGCGGGCGATGAGACGCCGCGCGAGCGCCGGCGCCAGCAGGTTGATCTTGAACTCGACACTCCAGACCTCGGCACCAGCAGGCATCAAGGTCAACGCCGCATAGCCGCAGGCGGTATCGCCCATCGCCGCGAGGACGCCGGCGTGGAGAGCGCCGGATTGCTGGACGAGGTCGGCACGAAAGGGAAGCTCGAGATCGACTTCGCCAGGCGCGATACGGATGAGCGTGGCTCCAATGGAAGCCAGGAAAAGCTGCCGCGCAAAACTCTCGCGGACAGTAGTTTCGTAGCCCGGATTGGAAGGTCGCATCCGCGGATTATGTGGCAAGCCGCTTGCGAAGGTTATTGGCAGCGGACCTTATGAAAACCAAGCTGATTTGCTCACTGACGTTCCTGGTCGTGCTCGCCGCCTGCGGGAGCGACAAGGACAAGGCTACGGAACAGGCCAGCTACGAAACCGTGCAGGAAGGCTCCGCCGCCGGAGTGACGTCGACCATCCATGGACCGGGCGAGACCATCCCGCCGATGACCGGCACGAACGCGGACACGACCACGGCCTTCGCCCTCAATCCGGCCGCGGTACCGGCCACCCAACCCACCGGCGGAACGTTCGCCGGCACGTTCCCCGATCCGACCGCGACCACGCCGCCGATGACCGGCACCTACCGCCCGCCGGTGCAGGCAACCCGCCCGGCGCCGGTGTATCAACCCCCTGCGCAAACGCAAACCCAGCCCGATCCGCAATCGCCGCCGCCAACCGCGACGACCGATACGGCCGTGCCTCCGCCACCGACGGACACCACCACGACCACCGCCACGCAGCCTCCGCCGCCCACGAACACAGCTCCTCCGCCGCCTCCGGCCGAAAAGCCGAAGAAGGAAGCCGAGGAACCGGAAGAGGGCGAACAGACCGAGACCGCGCCGCCGCCGCCGCCCGGTAGGCAGTAGGCAGTAGGGCAGTAGGCAGTGGAACGAGAGGCCGACGGAGTACGTATTCGCTCATCCCCCTGCCTACTGCCCACTGCCTACTGCCCACTGCTTTAGAATGCCCGCCCTATGTCGAGCGCTGCCGGCCGTGCGGGCCGGGTGACGTTTCAAGGTCTCATTCTCAGGCTGCAGAGCTTCTGGGCGGAGCGGGGCTGCATCATCGAGACGCCCATGGACCTCGAGGTCGGCGCCGGCACGATGCACCCGGCCACCTACCTCCGCGTCCTCGGCCCCGAGCCGTGGAGCGTCGCCTACGTGCAGCCCTCCCGCCGCCCCGCCGACGGCCGCTACGGCGACAACCCCTTCCGCCTCGGCAAGCACTACCAGTTTCAGGTCATCCTCAAGCCCTCACCGCTGGAAGTACAGGAGCTCTATCTCGACTCGTTGCGCGCCATCGGACTCGATCTCACCCGCCACGACATCCGCTTCGAGGAAGACAACTGGGAATCCCCCACCCTCGGCGCATGGGGCGTCGGCTGGCAGATCCTCCTCGACGGCATGGAGATCACCCAGTTCACCTACTTCCAGCAGGCCGGCGGCATCGATCTCTCGCCCATGGCCGCGGAGATCACCTACGGCCTGGAGCGGCTGACGATGTTCCTGGCGCGCGAGAAGTCGGTGTACGACATCGAGTGGACAGCCGGTGTCGGTTACGGCGCGGCGCGCAAGCAGGACGAATTCGAATTCTCGAAGTACTACTTCGAGACCGCCGACGTCGACCTGCACTGGAAGCTGCTCGACGCTTACGAAGGCGAAGCGCGGCGCTGTCTCGACGAGAAGCTCGTCCTGCCCGCCTACGACTGGACGCTGAAGTGCTCGCACATCTTCAACACGCTCGACGCCCGCGGCGCGGTCTCCGTGACCGAGCGCGTCGGCGTGATCAAGCGCGTGCGCGACCTGGCCATCCGTTGCGCACAGCAATACCTCGAGGCGAGGCGCGAGCTCGGCTTCCCTCTCCTGACGACCAATGCCTGAGTACTTTTTCGAGCTCCTGACCGAAGAGATCCCGGCGTGGATGCTCCCGCATCCGCAACTGGAGGCGCGGCTCAAAGAGCTGAGCGAGAACATCACCATCAACTACTCGCCGCGGCGAATCGCCTTCGTCCTGCGCGACCTTCCTCTCAAACGTGAAGACGAGACCCAGGAGGTCAAAGGTCCGCCGAAACAGGCCGCGTACAAAGACGGCGCACCGACACCGGCGCTGCAGGGATTTCTGAAGAAGCGCAACGCGAAAATCGAAGACCTCATCGACAAAGACGACGCGTACGTCTGGATCCGCGAGACCGTCGCCGGGCGCCTGACCAACGATCTCCTCACCGAGACCATCCCCCAGATCATCGAAGGGCTGCGCTGGCCGAAGATGATGCGCTGGGGCACGGGCGAGCATTCCTACATCCGCCCCATTCACTCGATCATTTCGATTCTCGACGGCGAGCATCTGCCCATCGCGATCTTCGGAACGCGATCGGGAACAAGCACGGTCGGTCACCGCACCCTCGCGCCGCAACGATTCGAGGTCGCGTCGTACAACGACTACGTGACGAAGCTCGAGCTCGCGCGCGTGTACGTGGACGCCGATCGCCGCAAGCACGCCATGGCCGCGGCGGCGATCTCCCTCGCGAAAGAAGCGGAAGGCAAGCCCTCCGACGACGCGTCGATCTGGTCGCAGTGGCAGTACCTCACCGAGTACCCCGGCCTCGTGCGCGCGGAGTTCCGCAACGAATATCTCGCTCTGCCCGAGGAGGTGCTGGTCACGGTGATGCGCGTGCATCAGAAGCAGCTTCCCGATCCGCGACGCGAACGGCCGGCTGACCAGCTCCTTCCTGGCGGTGCTCGACAACGAAGGCGATCCCGACGGCAACGCCGCGTACGGCAACTCGTTCGTCACCAACGCCCGCTTCGCCGACGCGCAGTTCTTCTACGACACCGATCGCCGGAAAAAACTCGAAGAACGCCTCGAGCAGCTCTCGCATCTGCAGTTCCAGGAGAAGCTCGGCGACTACCTCGACAAAACGAAGCGCATCGAGACACATCGCCGCCGCGCATCTGCGCGGAAGCAGGAATCGACGGAGCCGATGCCGCTGTCGCCGCGCGGCTCTGCAAGACCGACCTGGTCACGGAGATGGTGAAGGAGTTCACCGATCTGCAGGGACAGATCGGCGGCATCTACGCGCGCGAGGAAGGGCTGCCGGAGACCGTCTGGCAGGCGATCTACGATCAGTACCTGCCCGTCAATCTCGACGACGCGCTGCCGCGCAACCCGCTCGGGCGCCGTGGTCTCGCTCGCCGATCGCATCGACACGCTGGTCGGCTTCTTCTCCGTCGGCGCGAAACCGACCGGCTCGAAGGATCCCGTTCGGCCTGCGCCGCGCCGCTCAGGGCGTCGTGCAGATCCTGCTCAATCGCGACAAGCGCGAGATCAAGGTCGGCATCGAGAAGCTGATCGACATCGGCATCGCCGCGTACGGCGAAGGTGCATCGCGCGTTCGACGAAGACCTTCTGGCCTTCTTCGCCGAGCGCGTCCGCACCATCCTCGAAGCGTCGGCATGGCAGCTCGCCTACGACGAGATCGCCGCGGCGATGGAAGCGGGATGGGCGACGTCGCTCACCGATCTCGTCGATCGCGTCAACGCCGTGAAGGCCATGCGCGACGAGGCGAACTTCCTCTCCATCCTCGACTCGGCGAAGCGCATCGCCAACATCACCGCCGGCCACACCGCCACGCGCGTCGAGTCCGCGAAACTGGAGCAGGGCACCGAACGCCGTCTGGCCGAGCTGGCCGAGCTCGTGACCCAGCAGATCGACGAGCTGATCGCGCAGCGCCAGTACCGCAACGCGCTGGAGTCGTTCGCCGGTCTGGCCCCGGAGCTGGAGACGTTCTTCAAGGACGTGATGGTGAACGTCGACGACGAGGGCGTTGCGCGCAAACCGAATGTCGCTGCTGCGCAAAGTCGGCGGCGCAGTCATGAAGATCGCCGACGTCACGAAGATCGTCGTCGACCGCCGCGACTACCGCGCGTGAACCGTTCGCCGCCGCGCTCGTCCTCGCCTTCTCGCTCTCGCCGGCTGCCGCGGCGCTGAGCCGCCGCAGCAGCCCGCGGCGGCCAGAAGCGAACGGAGCAGGACGCTCCCGGAGCGACTCGAGAGCGACAATCTACTGAACATCGTCTACGGCGCGGCGGTCGTCGTCGCGCAGCGATGAGCTCGAGCTCGAGCATTCGTGCGCGCACGCGCATCGACGGGACGCGGAGACCACCGTGGCGTCCCCGCGCGCCGGCGGCAAACAGATCGCGGTCTTCTCCCTCGCCGCACCGGCGCGCATTG
This sequence comes from uncultured Acidobacteriota bacterium, assembly GCA_963822445.1. GTDB lineage: Bacteria > Acidobacteriota > Thermoanaerobaculia > Gp7-AA8 > Gp7-AA8 > QHVT01. The sequence goes on from CAWGHO010000002.1 coordinate 1,130,908, forward strand.
ACCGGCGTCGGCGTCATCGCCGCCCTGGAGCGCGACGATGCCGGCGAGGGTGCGCTTCTCGAAACCTCGCCCGACGGAACGACCTGGACGTGGCCGCGAAGTCGCCGCCTGAACCACGAAGATCACCGCGAGCCGCAACTCTCGAATGTGACGCCGGTCGTGCACACGCTACCTCCGCGTCAGCGCGATCGAGCCCGCGACCAGTACGCACATCCTCTCGCATCCTCGCCATACGGAACCGAGACCGCGCCGAGTCGCGCAGCCGTCGATCGAAGGCTGCTGGACGATCAACAGCGGCGTCCCCGCGCGTTTCGTCCGGACCGGCGCGCGCGTCACCGGCATGATCGGCCAGATGACTCACTCGACGGCGGCACCGACGGCCGCGTGTACCGGCTGATGTGGCTGGAGAAGATCGATGTGGGGCTACGCCGCGGTGAGCATCTCCGCCGACGGCCAGCATCTCAGCGGCGTGCGCTGGCACGAAGAGGTCAATCCGAAGAACAGCGGCGACGGCTGGATCGGGACGCGCGTGCCCTGCGAGCAGACGGTCGCGATCAACACCGCGAAAGTCGTCGACGACATCATCCGCCGCGCCGCTGTGTGGCGGCTTTACGGCATTCGTCTCGATGCCCAGGACAGGATCGTCGCCGCCGAAAGCGCGAACGCGCTCGACCTCGCCGCGAAGGTGATCCGCGAACACCCGAACCACCGCTTCCGGATCGTGGCCCGCGAGTTTCGCGAAGCGACGGAAGAGAAGAATCGCGCGCGCTGCAACGCCAAGCTCACCGCGATCCGCGAGGCCCTCACCGCCCGCGGCACCGACCTCGCCCGCATCGACTTCGCGGTCGCCGGCAGCGAGCGCGGGACCGCTCTCCGTCGACTTCACCTCGCTGCACGTGATGGACAGCGGCGTCGAGCTGCAAGTCGTTCCGTCGCGATGACATAATCCCGCGCGATGAGCGAGGAAAAATACGTCTACTACTTCGGCGACGGCCACGCCGAGGGCAACGCCAAGATGAAAGACGTCCTCGGCGGCAAAGGCGCAGGCCTGGCCGAGATGACCAACATCGGCGTTCCCGTCCCTCCCGGATTCACGATCTCCACCGGCGTCTGTACGTACTTCTACGAGCACGACAAGACCTATCCCCCCGAGCTGAAGAACGCCGTCGCGGAGAACCTCGCAAGAGTCGAAGAATCGGTCGGCCGCAAGTTCGGCGATCCGCAGCAAGCCTCTCCTCGTTTCCGTGCGCTCCGGCGCCCGCGCCTCCATGCCCGGCATGATGGACACGATCCTCAACCTCGGCCTGAACGACGAGACCGTGAAAGGTCTCGCCGAATCATCGGGCGACGAGCGATTCGCGCTCGACTCCTACCGCCGCTTCATCCAGATGTACTCCGGCGTCGTCCTGGAGATCGACCGCGACCACTTCGAGCACGAGCTGGTCGCGCTGCGCGAAAGCGTCGGCGTCGAAGAACGACGCTGAGATTCCCGCGGAGTCGCTGCGCGAGCTCGTGACGACGTACAAGAAGACTCGTGCACGACAAGCTCGGCAAAGACTTTCCGCAGGATGTGCACGAGCAGCTCTGGGGCGCGATCGGCGCCGTGTTCAACTCCTGGAACAACCAGCGCGCCATCACCTACCGCAAGCTCAATCAGATCCCCGACGACTGGGGCACCGCGGTCAACGTGCAGTCGATGGTCTTCGGCAACATGGGCGACGACTGCGCGACCGGCGTCGCGTTCACGCGCAATCCCTCGACCGGCGAGAAGAAGTTCTTCGGCGAGTACCTGCCGAACGCGCAGGGCGAAGACGTCGTGGCCGGCATTCGCACGCCGCTGCCGATCTCGAAAGCCCAAGTTGTCGACGCCGGCCAGGCGTCATCATCAGTGGCTGAGAAGTCGCTCGAAGAGACGCTCCCCGAGGTTTACGAGCAGCTCGTCGATGTCTACAAGAAGCTCGAAGGCCACTACCGCGACATGCAGGACATCGAGTTCACGATCCAGTCGCGGAAGCTGTATCTGCTGCAGACGCGTACCGGAAAGCGGACCGGATTCGCGGCGGTGAAGATCGCCTGCGACATGGTCGACGAAGACCTGATCTCGCACACCGAAGCCGTCGAGCGCGTCGAGGCCGGCCAGATCACACAGATGCTCGCGCCGGTCTTCGACGTCGAAGAAAAAGGGAAGGCGCTGAAGGGCGGACGATTGCTCGGCCGCGGACTTCCGGCGGGACCGGGCGCGGCCACCGGCCAGATCGCGTTCAGCGCTGAGAACGCCGTGCGTATGGCCAAAGACGGCGCGGTGATCCTCGTGCGCATCGAGACGTCACCCGAAGACATCGCCGGCATGCACAGCGCCGCCGGCATCCTCACCACGCGTGGCGGACTCACCTCGCACGCGGCCGTCGTCGCGCGCGGCATGGGCCGTCCGTGCATCGTCGGCGCGGGCGCGTTGCGAGTCGATTACGGCAAAGGCGAGCTTCGCAGCGAAGGACACGAGCCGCTCGAGGAAGGCGACTGGGTGTCGATCGACGGCACGACCGGCGAAGTCATCGGCGGCAAGCTCGCTACGCGGCCTTCCGAGGTCGTGCAGGTTCTGCTCGAGGGATCGATGAAGCCCGAGGATTCCGAGGTTTATCGGAACTTCGATCGTCTGCTGAAATGGGCGGACGAGATCCGCACCCTCGGCATCCGCACGAACGCCGACACGCCGACCGATGCGCGAGTCGCGCGTCTCTTCGGCGCGCAGGGCATCGGTCTCTGCCGCACCGAGCACATGTTCTTCGCTGAAGAGCGCATCCTGCGCGTCCGCGAGATGATCCTGGCCCGCAACGAAGCAGGCCGCCGCCGCGCGCTCGACGAAATCCTGCCGTTTCAGAAGAGCGATTTCGAAGGCATCTTCCGCGAGCTGGCCGGGCTTCCCGTGACCATCCGCCTGCTCGATCCGCCGCTGCACGAGTTCCTTCCCGCAGAGCGAAGGGCAGATCTCGGCGATGGCCCGCGACATGGGCTGGGGCTTCGTCGAGCTGCGCGCCAAGGTGAACCAGCTCCACGAAACCAATCCCATGCTCGGCCACCGCGGCTGCCGCCTCGGCATCACCTATCCCGAGATCTACGAGATGCAGGTCCGCGCGATTTTTCAGGCCGCATGCGACGTGAAGAAGGATGGGCTCGACGTGCATCCCGAGGTGATGATTCCGCTGGTGGGAACGGTGAAGGAGCTGCAGCTCACCACCGAAATGACTCATCGCGTCGCCAAAGAAACCATGGCCGAGACGCGACGTGCAGATCGAGTATCTGGTCGGCACGATGATCGAGATTCCGCGCGCCGCGCTGATTGCCGACCAGCTCGGCGGGACCGCGCAGTTCTTCTCCTTCGGCACGAATGACCTGACCCAGATGACGTTCGGCTACTCACGCGACGACGCCGGCTCGTTCCTGCCGGAGTACGTCGAGAAGAAGATCCTGCCGAAGGATCCGTTCGAATCGATCGATCAGGAAGGCGTCGGCCAGCTCGTGCGACTCGGAACGGAACGCGGCCGCGCGGCGAACGAGAATCTGAAGGTCGGCGTGTGCGGCGAGCATGGCGGCGATCCGGACTCGATCCGCTTCTTCCGTTCGTGCGGCCTCAACTACGTGTCGTGCTCGCCGTACCGCGTGCCGGTCGCGAGACTCGCGGCTGCGCAGGCGGAGCTGGAACACAAGGCCTACGAAGGCTAAGTCGCTTCGCCTGCTTCTTCTTTCTTCTCCTTCCAGCGGTGATAGAGCCAGAAGGCGACCGCGACCACGATGATCACGCCCAGCGCGTATTTTTCGATGTGCTCCACCCGTCCGAGCAGCGCTTCGATCGCGCGTCCGAAGTAGAAGCCGGCGAAGGTGATGGCCACCGCCCACAACGCGCAGCTCAACGCCTCGTAGACCAGGAACTTCACCAGGCCGATCTTCGACATGCCGATGATCACCGCGCAGGTGATGCGCAGGCCGTAAATCCACTGGGTGATGATGATCGCCGTCGCGCCGTAGCGCTCGAAGACGCGGATGCCTTTGCCGAAGTGACGCTTCATCCGGGGGAACCGGTCGAGCAGCTTCACGCCGTGCACCCGGCCGAGCCAGAACCAGAAGAGATGCCCCGCGTACGCGCCGGCGAACGCGACCACGGTCACGAGCGTCAGGCTGAGATAGCCGCGGGAGGCGAAGAACCCCGCGGCGATGAGGATGGCCTCGCCCTCCAGAAACGTGCCGACGAAAACGGCCAGATAGCCGAACTGTTCGAGCAACGCTTCCGCAGACATCAGGCTCTTCCCCGTGCAAGATTCGGGACGCGCGTGAAATGCAGCCATGCCAGACTGGCATTACACGAACGGGAGAACGACACATGAAACGCGCCCTGACGATCCTGGCCCTGGCCGCCGTGCCCGTTTTTGCTGACGAGCCGGCGAAGAAAACCGCTGCCGCTACCCAGACCGCTTCTGCAACCGAAGCCGCGCGGCCGAAGACCATCTCCGCGGCTCCCGCTTCCAGCGAGGACTCCCCGCTCGTCGCCGCGGCGCGCCGCACGAATCGCGCGAAGAAATCCAACGTCAAGATCACCAACGCCAACCTCGGCAAGTACGGCTCGGGCTCGGCGCGCATCACCACGTCCTCGAATCAGGAGCCGCTGGTAATGCCCGCTCCGCTCCCTCCTTCGACGCCTCCGGCCGAGGTCAAGATCGTCGCGGCGCGTGAAGAGGCCCGCAAGGCCGCGCAGATCGAGGCGCAGAGGAAGAGCAAAGAGGAAGCGGAGCGCAGGCTCAAAGCTGCCGCTGCCGCGGAGCGTGCCGAGGAAGGGATGTACGGCGAGACGGATGCGGACGTCGGCTACGGCGAGGGCGAGCAGCAACAGGCACCGCGCCCGAAAGAAGAGAAGCCGCCTCAAAGCTGACGTCCCTGCTCACCGCTCTCCGCGGTGGGCACCCTCGCGTGCTTCCAGGGTGCGCAGGACCTTCTCCAGCAGCACCCACATCCGCTCGAGATTCTGTTCGATGCGCTCGAGCCTTTGATCGAGATCGCCGCTCTCCATCTCCGCGACGATGTCCCAGAAAATCGGATCGCTGGGCGAGTTGCGCTGCGGCCTTTGTCTTGCCGACAAGGTGTCTTCGCCGAGAACCGGTTCCGGGTAGCAGCGCTCGATCATCGTCGAGATCGAGCTCTCGGGCGCGATCAACGGCGTGACGGTCATCGCCGCGGCCGTCTCCAGTTTCTCGAGCACGTCCACATCGGTCGGATCGACCATCGCCACTTCGAGGCGGTCGCCGTCCATCCGCACGGGGATGGCCTTGCAGTCGATCACGACCGAGCGGGGGAGCTTGCGCAGGATCTTCTTGGGGATGTCGACATGGAGAAGGCTGATGCAGGGGATGTCGATCTGCTTGGAAAGGAACGCGGCGAGCACGTTCTCGTCGATGAACTTGAGGTCGACCAGCGTCGAGCCGAACCGCTTGCCCGTCCGCCGCTGTTCGGAGAGCGCGACCTGCATCTGAACTTCGTCGATCAGGTTCGCCGCCGTCAGCATTTCACCGAGGTTCTGCCGGTGCATCGGCGCATCGTAGCAGTAGGCGGTTCGGCCGCCTTGCGGCGGCCTCGCAGTAGGCGGTAGGCAGGAGAAAAACGTTCAGAAACGATCTCCTCCACTGCCAACTGCCCACTGCCTACTGCCTACTAAGCCGTCCGGTGGCGCTTGAGCGCCCGGTAACCGCCGATCAGTCCGATGACCATTCCGAGCTTGCCGAAGCCGAGCATGCGGGCCGCGCCGCGGGCGCATTTCTGACCGACTCGGAACACGAGAAGTTGTTTGATGAAGTTCCACATAGCGCGGTTCCTCCTGCCTCCAAATAGTGCAAGGCGAAGGCCACTCAATCTACGGCTTAAACTGCTGATTTGACGTGGGTTAGCCGCTCATGTAGGGCGTGGGCGGCAACGTAGCCGTAGCCGCTCACGAAGAGGGCCAGGAAGGGCAGAGACACCCAATGCTCGCGTGCGGCGAATGTTGCCACCGCGGCGATGAAAAGCAGGGTGAGGGCGATCTCCAGCCACGGCATGCGCGGCCGCCCGTCGCTCACGCGCGACGCGTGGTCGCCCTGCTTCGGCGTGCGGCGGAAGTAGCCGCCGGTGTGCACGAGCCCTTCGAGCACGGCAGCGGCGTTGCGGATCGACATCCCCACGCCGACGGGCAACACCGCCAGCAATTCGCGAAGCGGCGGCAAGGGTCGTCCCGCCCAGCGTTGTCCTTCGCGATAGAAGAGCAGCACCGAGCCTGTCGATGCGGCGAAGAGAAAGAAGTCGGCGGTGAAGCTCCAGCCGAGGTCGTGGCGGTAGCGGATCAGCATCGAGGGGATGGAGAGGAACGCGAGCAGGACGCTCAACAGGTACGCCGTGTTGTTCGTGAGATGAAAAACCGCCTCGGCCTTCACGCCCCTGCGCAGATCGTTGCGAAGAATCGATGGCAGCAGCTTGCGCGCGGTCTGGATCGAGCCTTTCGTCCAGCGATGCTGTTGCTCCTGAAAGCCGCTCAGCGCCGCGGGCAGTTCCGCCGGGACTTCGACGTCGGGCAGAAACACGAACTCCCAACCCGCCAACTGCGCGCGATAAGAAAGATCGAGATCCTCGGTGAGCGTCGATGACGACCAGCCGCCCGCTTCCTCGATCGCCGCGCGGCGCCAGACACCGGCCGTGCCGTTGAAGTTGAAGAAACGTCCGCCGAAATTGCGCGCCGCGGATTCCACGGCAAAGTGCGCGTCGAGAAAAAGCGCCTGCACGCGGGTGAGCATCGACGCCTCGCGATTGATGTGCGTCCAGCGCGCCTGCACCATGCCCACGCGCTCGTCGGCAAAGTACGGAACCATCTTCAGCAGGACGTCGGGGCGCGGAACGAAGTCGGCGTCGAACACCGCGAACAGCTCGCTGTCGCTGCGGCGCATCCCTTCCGCGAGCGCGCCGGCCTTGAATCCGTCGCGCGACCCGCGCTGCACGTGCTCGACGCGAATGCCACGCGCGCGCATCGACGCGACCTGCATCGCCACGATCTCACTGGTGTGATCGGTCGAGTCGTCGAGCACCTGAATGGACAGCGGGCCGGGATATTCGATGGCCGCGACAGCCTCCAGCAGCCGCGCGGCGACGTTTGGCTCGTTGTAAAGCGGAAGCTGGATGGTGAGCGGCGGAAAGACCTGCGCGGTGATGCGCGGCGGCTCCGGCGTGCGCCGTCTCAATCTGACAAGATAGAAACGATGGACGCTGTAGACGGCCAGGGCGCTGAGGACGGCGTAGTACAGCGCAAGGAGGACCGCTTCGACGGCGTTCATGGAGCGGCGCTGATTCTACTCGGCGCTGCGGTCGCCCTCGCGCCGGCGATCACGGAGCGGTTCGGATTTCGCGGATTCGTTGCGGTTTACGCGATTGCGGCGGTGGCCTGGCTGCCGCTGCGCAATCGATCGATCCGGCTCGCGTACGCGATTGCCATCGCCGTCGCCCTTCGCGCCTTTCTGCTGTTTCCCGAGCCGCGTCTGTCCGGCGATGTCTATCGCTACCTCTCCGACGGTCGCGCGCTCGCGAGCGGGACGAATCCCTACTCGTACTACCCGACCGATCCGCGCATCAACCATCCGGAGATCCGCTCGATCTATCCGCCACATGCGCAACTGCTGTTCGCCGCCGTGCACGAGCTGCACTGGTGGCGCGTTCTGATCATCGCGTTCGATGTCGTCGCGATCGTCCTGCTTCGTAAGCGTGGACTCGCGTACGCAACCTGCCCGCTGGTGCTCTTCGAAGGGACGTGGAGTGGACACATCGACGTGATTGCCGGCGTGTTGCTCTTGATCGCGCTCACGCGACGGAACGGCGTGGCCGCGGGGATCGCGGCCGGATTGAAGATCATCCCGCTCGCGGCGGTTCCGGCGATCTTCGGCCGACGCGTACCGTGGACGTTCTTCATCGCCCTGATCGTGCCGGTCTTGTTCTTTCTCGGCGGTCCGATCATGCCCGGCTTCCGCGATTACGCGACGCGCTGGATCTTCAACTCGCCGCTGTACGACGCCGTGTTCAGCATCGTGGAACTCATTCCGACGAAGACCATCTGGACGCATCACCCGCTTCGCTTCGAAGTGATCTCCGACTTCGTCTACCGCCACGTCTACCCCGATTTCGTGACCCGCGCGATCATGGCCACGATCGCCATCGCCGCGATTCTTCTCGCGCGGCGGGCCTCCAGCGCGATCGCGGCTCTGCTTCTCTGCTCGCCGGCCATCCATCCCTGGTACTGGCTCGCGCTCGTTCCCGCGGCGCTCGTGGAGAGGACGCGGTGGCTGTTGGTCGCGCTGGCAGCACCGGCGTCGTACCTGCTGTACGACAAGGCCCCGCCAATCCTCATCTACATCCTCTGCTACGCTCTCGCGCTTCGTCCGAACCGATGAAACGGATCATCCTCATTTTCCTGGCCGTCGCCGCGCTCTACACCGGCGCGGGATTCGTTCCTGGCCGCACCTTCGCGCCGCTCGATCTGCCGCTCGACGCCGGCGCGTGGAAAGCCGATCCGGCGCAGCGCGTGCGCGTCTCGAACTCGCTCCTCTCCGACGTCATCACCCAGTTCATCCCCTGGGAGCGGCAGATGCGCCGCCTCCTCGGCCAGGGAGAATTTCCGTTCATCAACCCGTACGCCGGTGAGGGCGGGATGCTGTACGCCGATCCGGGCGCCGGCCTGTTCTCGCCGTTCACCTGGCTGCGGATTGCGTTCGATCTCGAGGGCTGGGCCATCGCGGCGTTTCTGAAGATTCTCATTGCGGCGATCTGCGCGTACTGGCTCGCGCGCGAGCTGGACATCACCCGCAACGAAGCGATTCTTTCCGCGCTCGTCTTCGCGACGTGCGGCTACACGATCGCCTGGCTGCTCTGGCCGCACAGCAGCATCTTCGTGCTTCTGCCGGGCTTCGCCGCGGCCGCGATTCGCCTGATCAAACAGCCTCGCGCGCGGCACGCGGCGTTGGTCATCCTCTTCGCGGCGCTGTGCACCGGCGGCGGCCATCCGGAGACGCTGTTCGTCGGCATGGTCGGCATCTGGATCTTTCTGATCTGGGAGTCGGAACGCCAGCCGGGTCTCAACCTGATGGCCCTGATTCCGTCGGTCGTCGGCGCACTGCTCGGCTTTCTGCTGCTCTTCGTGCAGCTCGTGCCGTTCTTCGTCGTGGTCAGCGAGTCGCACGCGGCGGTGAGCCGTCCCGGGATCGCGCACCCGTTCCGCATGTGGGCCGCGGCATCCCAGGTCCTTCCCGGAATCCTCGGCAGCCCGCTGCGCGGCGAGCTCGATCTCACCGTTTACGCGCACGGCGAGAGCTTCAATCACCGCGCTGGCGCGTTCATCGGCGCGATCGTGCTCCTGGCGATCATCGTCTCGTTTCGCTCGCTCACGCCGACTCTGCGCCGCGGCCTGATCATCGGCACGATCGCGCTCGTTCTCTCCTGGTATCCGCCCGGCGTCTGGTCGGTCTTCCGTCACGTGCCGGTCTTTCGCGTGCTCGCCCTCGAATATGGGGCGGTGCTCTTCGCGCTCTTCGGATCGCTCGCGGCGGGACCGGCCATCGCCATCCTCGCCTCGCGGCCGCGACGGAAGAGCGGCGCGATGCTCATCGTCGCCGGCCTGGTCATGATCGCCAGCGCCGCGATTCCGCGAACAACGCTGACTCGCGCCGCTCGCAGCGGTATCGAAACGCTGAAATCGCGCGGCCATCTCCAGCAGCCCGCCGCGGTGTACGAGCAACGACTCGGCTACTACCTCGATGCCGGCCGCGCCACGGCCGTGCGTCGCGTCGCGCTTCCCGGCCTCTGCTTCGCTCTCGCCGGAATCGGCTTGCTTCGCGGCCGCAAGTCACTCGTCGCCGCGGCCGCGCTCGCGGAGCTCATCGCCTTCGGCTACGGCTACAACCCGGCGGTGAAGATGACCGACGTTCCGCCGGAGCCGCGCGCGATCGTGGAAGTGAAGCGCCTCGATCCTTCGAGCCAATACCTGGTCGCCGCGCCGGCCGAAACCTTCGCCGCAAACCTCGGCACGCTCTACCGCGTTCGCGACGTCATCGCCTACGACGCACTCAATCGGCGAGCACGCATCGAGCAGCTCGTCGCCGCCGGATACGACCCGCATCTTCATTCGTTCGGACCGTCGTTCACGCCCGAGCAGACCCGCGTGCTGGCGACGCTTGGCGTGAGGTACGTGATCGACCGCACGGGCACGATTCAGGAGCTTCCCGACGCGACGCCGATCGCGCCACCGCCGAACACGCCGCCGCGCGGAATCGTGGCAGGGGCGATCATTTCGATTCTCGCGGCGCTGGCGAGCGTCGGCTGGCTGCGGCTCTACCGGCTGCCGGCGGTCACGCAGCCTCCGCCTTCAACGCACGGGTCATGAGTTTCTGAATGGACCCGCGCACGCTCTCGTCTTCGTAGAGCACGCGATACATCTCCGAGGTGATGGGCATCTCGATCTGATGGTGATCGGCGAGCTGCTTCGCCGACTTCGAAGTCTTGATCCCCTCGGCCACGAACTTCGCGTCGCGCAGGATGTCCTCGAGCTTCTTCCCCTGGCCGAGGAGGACGCCGACGCTGCGATTGCGGGAGAGCGCGCCGGTACAGGTCAGAACCAGATCGCCCATGCCGGCGAGGCCGGCGAAGGTTTCCGGCCGTCCGCCGAGAGCGATGCCGAGCTTGGTGATCTCGTGCAGGCCTCGCGTGATCAGCGCCGCGTTCGTGTTCGCTCCGAGGCCGAGGCCTTCGAGGACTCCGGCGGCGATGGCCACGACGTTCTTCAGCGAGCCCGCGAGCTCGACGCCGATGACGTCGCTGGAGTGATACAGCCGGAACGTCGAAGACGACATGGCCTGCTGCATCTGTTGCGCGAGCTCGAGATCCGTCGAGGCGATGACCGCCGCTGTGGGATCGGCGCGCGCGCATTCGAGAGCGAAGGTCGGGCCGGAGAGCACCGCGAAGGCGCGAAGGCGTTCGCCGAGGACGTGCGAGGAGATCTGCGACATCCGCTCGAGGGTCTCGTTCTCGATGCCTTTCGTTCCCGAGATCACGCTCACCGGATGTGTCAGGTGCGCGGCCAGGTTGCCCAGGACTTCGCGGTAGTGATGGCTGGGGACGACCATGAAGAGCGTGTCGCTGAACGTCGCTGCTTCGACGACGTCGTTCGTCGCGCGCACGTTGTCGCCGAGCTTCACGCCGGCGAGGTAGTTCGGATTCAGCCCCGTTTCGCGAATCCCCGCGGCCACCTCGGGATCATGCGCCCACAGCAGAACGTCGTTGCCCGCGCGCGCCGCGGCCGCGGCCATGGCCGTGCCGAATGCGCCCGCGCCGATGATGGAGATCTTCATCGCTGGTCCTTCTTCTGTCCCATCCTGCGTTCCGTTCCACCGACGAGCCTGGCGATGTTCGAGTGATGCTTGGCGATGACGGCGATGGCAATGGCGATGCTGGCCACGATGTGCCAGAACGGCGCGTCTGACACGAGAAAACGCATGAACAACGGGATCGACGCCGCGGTGACGATCGAGGCGAGGGAGACGAAGCGGGAGAGGATCACCACGATCGCGAACACGATCAGCGCGCCGGCGATGACGATCGGATTCATCGCCAGAAACACGCCGCCCGCCGTCGCCACACCTTTCCCGCCATGGAACCGCAGCCAGACCGGATACATGTGCGCGAGGACGGCGATCAATCCAGCCAGCGCAACCCAGAACTCCCGCGATTCCCACGGCGCGGTTCCGGCCGCGAACGGCCATCCCGGCTGCGCAACCATCCATCGCGCCATCGCCACCGCGGCATAGCCCTTGGCGATGTCGAGCAGCAACGCGATGATCCCCGGAAGCTTGCCCACCGTCCGCGCGACATTCGTCGCCCCGACATTCCGGCTGCCCTCTTCGCGCAAGTCCCGCCCCGCCACGAGACGAACCACGAGAAAGCTGAAGGGGATGGAGCCGACGAGATAAGCGCCGACGATCAGCGCGACCGGCCAGATCATGCGGGGGCTATTGTAGTGACTCAACCGCGCGTTTGATGGCAGGGCGATCCATCATCACGAGCTCGACCTGCTCGAGTGCTACTTCCTTCACGAGGAAACCGGCCTGCACCAACTTCCGCACATCGGCCAGGTCTTTGACGTGACCGCGTTCGAGCCTGGCCAGGGTCTGCGCATAGAAGTCGAGATGGTGAAATGAAAGATCGCCTTCCCGCGCGATGAACGCACTGCGCTCCTGCCAACCGGGCGGCGCGAAACGCGGCAGCTCGCGATCGACGTTGACCCCAAGCTCATCACGCAGGCTCACGGCTGCGCGCAAGACATTGTCGTCGTCGGTGATCAGGTCAATGTCGATTGCAACGACGCGTAAACCAAGCAGCAAGAGCGACGCGCCACCAGTAACGTAAACGCGTCCCGATGCGCCGGACCGGGTACCAAGCTCGCGCAGAAAGTGATGGAGGATCGTGGCGTCTACCAGCTGACGCATTCGGCGGTCGACTCGAAACTGGCAAGCCTGCGGATCAACGCGTTGTATTTCGAGTGTGCGCCGTCCCCGTGAACATCAGCGAGTAGCGCGTAAAGCCGATTCTCGGGATAGTCCAGGGAATCCGGCACCTCCAGGCCGAGACGGCGCAAGCGCGGCCCGCCTACAAGAACGAGCATTGCCTCGACAGATTCGAGCCCGTTCGCAAGATCACTCAGTCCCTCGCGAATGAGATCCGCGCCCGGCAACCTGTCGTCGATCTCGCGCACGAATCCGAGTATAGGGTCACACCCCGTCGAACGCGTTCTCGAGGTCCGCGATGACGTCCTCGACGTCCTCGATTCCCACCGAGATCCGCACCAATCCCGGCGTGATGCCCAGGCGGTGGCGCATCTCTTCCGGAACCGACCCGTGGGTCATGCTGCTCGGGTGGGAGATCAGCGTCTCCACGCCGCCGAGCGACTCCGCGAGGGAGCAGAGACGGACGCAGTCGAGGAACTTCTTGGCGTTCTCGTACGAACCGAGCTCGAACGAGATCATCGAGCCGAAGCCGTTCATCTGCTTCCTGGCCAGCTCGTGTTGCGGGTGGTCGGGAAGGCCGGGGTAGAAGACCTTCTTCGCCTTCGGCTGCCTGGCGATGTAATCGGCCACGGCCCGGCCGTTTTCTTCGTGCGCCTTCATCCGCACGGCCAGGGTCTTGATGCCGCGCAGGACCAGCCACGAATCGAACGGCGAGAGGATCGCGCCGACCGCGTTCTGCAGGAAGCCGATCTGTTCCGCGATCGCGTCGTCATTCGACACGACCACGCCGCCGACCGAATCCGAGTGCCCGTTGAGAAACTTCGTCGTCGAGTGCACGACGATGTCCGCGCCGAGCTCGATCGGCCGCTGCAGGTACGGCGAGCAGAACGTGTTGTCGACGACGACCAGCGCTCCGCCTTCGTGCGCCACATCGGCGCACGCGGCGAGATCGGTGATGGTCATCATCGGATTGGTCGGCGTCTCCAGGAACACGATCCGCGTGTTCGGCTTCATCGCAGACTTCACCGCGCCGGCGTTCGACGTATCGACGTACGTGAACTGCAGGCCGTACTTTTCGAGCACGCGGCTGAACAGACGATACGAGCCGCCGTACATGTTCTCGCCGGCCACCACGTGATCGCCCGACTTCAGCAGCCGGAAAACGGTATCGGTCGCCGACATCCCCGACGCGAAGCAGTGTCCGTGCTTTCCTTTTTCCAGCGCGGCGATGTTCGCTTCGAGCGCCGACCGCGTCGGATTCTTCGTCCGCGCGTATTCGTATCCCTTGTGTTTGCCGAGCTCCGGCTGCACGTAGGTCGAGGTCTGGTAGATGGGGATCGTGACCGCACCGGTCACCGGCTCCGGCTCCTGGCCGGCGTGAATGCAATCAGTTGAAAAGGCCACTCAAGACTCCTTGCGCCAGCGCGAGTAGATCCCCTTCGACATGTAGCGCTCCGCGGCGTCGGGGATGATGGTGACGACGCGCTTGCCTTTGCCGAGGCGCTTCGCCACCTGGAGGGCGGCGGTGACATTCGCGCCGGCCGAGGATGCGCCGAGGATTCCTTCTTCGACGGCCAGGCGCGCGACCATGTCGAAGGCGGGATCGTCGTCGACGCCGATCACGTCGTTTGCGAGAGACATGTCCAGTACCGGCGGCACGAACGTCGAGGCGCCGATCCCCTCCACTTCATGCGGGCCGGCCTCGCCGCCTTTCAGAATCGAGCCCTGGGGCTCGACGATGTAGCACTCGACGGCGGGCAGGCGCTCGCGCAGATAGCGCGCCACGCCGGTGAACGTCCCGCCGGTTCCCGCGCCGGCAAGCCACGCATCGACGCGGCCTTCCATCTGCTCGAAGATCTCCGGTCCGGTCGTCTCGTAGTGCGATTCGGTGTTGAACGGATTCGCGAACTGCTGCGGCACGTACGCGCCTTCGATCTCGCTCGCGAGCTCCTGGGCCTTGGCGATGGCCGCCTTCATCCCCAGGTCTTTCGGCGTGAGGATGACTTCGCCGCCGAGGGCCTTCATCACTTCGCGCTTTTCGATGGAGAAGTTCTCCGGGACGCAGAGGATGACCCGATAGCCCTTCTGCACGCCGGCCAGCGCGAGGGCAACGCCGGTGTTGCCCGCCGTCGGCTCGATGATCGTGCCGCCGGGCTTCAGCAGTCCGGCACGTTCCGCGCGCTCGATCATCCCGACGCCGATGCGGTCTTTGACCGAAAGGCCGGGACTCATGAACTCCATCTTCACGAAGATGTCGGCGTCCTCCGCGCCGGCGATGCGGCGCAGGCGCACCATCGGCGTGTTGCCGATGAGATCGAGGACGGAGTCGACGACGGGAGGGGCGGAGCGGCGGGTCAAGCGGCGGGGATTCTAGCGGAAAAAACAAACGGCCCGCGTTTCCGCGGGCCGTTCACTCGTCGATTCGTTTTGTTGGGGGGATTCTTACGCCCAGCTCGAAGGGCGGCTGTTCGAGCGGCGCTGGTTATAGCAATCGCGGCAGTACACAGGCTTCCCGCTGACCGGGGTGAACGGCACCTCGGTCGGGATGCCGCAGCTGTCGCAGGTGACGCTCACCATCTGACGGGTGCGGCCTTCGCCGCCGTTTCCGTCGCGGGCGGTCTTCCGTTTGTCGCGGCAGTTCTTGCAACGCTTCGGCTCGTTGGTAAAGCCACGCTCGGCGTAGAACGCCTGTTCATTGCGGCTGAAGACGAACTCCTGACCGCAGTCGGCACAATTGAGGGACTTGTCGTTGAAAGTGTCCATGAAACCTTGATCTCCTAACGGTTTGTTGCGAGTGATGACGGGTGCCGCAGCGGGTAAGTCATGTGCGGGGGCCGCGACCTGCCCCGCTGTGTTGGTGAGGACAACGGTGCGTTACGAATCGACCCCCTTCCGAGCTACGGAAACAAAGCAATCCCCAAACGAACGCCGCTGTCCGATGTGGGGAAGTATTCGCATTGGTTTCCGGTGCTCGACTTTTAGCATAGCCACCTGGTCGAAGCAACGAATTACCGGCTTCTCAAAATAAGCATGTCAAGGTATTGACCATTGAAAAACGGCAACTCGATTCGCGTCGGGCCGGCGGGCTGGAGCTACACGGATTGGGAAGGAACCGTGTACCCGAAGCACGGCTCGAAGTTCGATCACCTGGCCTATCTTTCGTCGTTCTTCGACACCATCGAGATCAACTCGCCGTTCTACCGGATCCCTCCTCCGTCGCATGCGAAGAGCTGGGTCCGCCGCGTCTCCGGCAACCCCGATTTCAAGTTCACGACGAAAGTCTTCCGCGGGTTCACGCATGACAAAGCGACATTCACCGCGACCGACATCAAGGCTTTCCGCGACTATCTCGATCCGCTGATGGACGCGAATCGCCTCGGCGCGATCCTTCTGCAGTTCCCCTGGAGCTTCAAGAACTCGCCGGAAGCCTGCGCGAAACTGGAAACGCTCTTCGACGCGTTCAAGGGATATCCGCGCGCGCTGGAAGTGCGGCATTCCACGTTTCAGAACGAGGAGTTCTTCCGCTTTCTCGACGAGCACGACGTCGCCTGGGTGAATGTCGATCAGCCGCTGTTCGACAACTCCGTCAAGCCATCGGACACCGTCACCGGCCCGCTGGCGTACGCGCGGTTCCACGGCCGCAACTACGAGAAGTGGTTCGCGCACGAAGAGTCATGGGAGCGCTACAACTACCTCTACTCGGAGAAGGAGCTCGAGCCGTGGGTCGCGCGGATCGAGAACATGGCCAGGAGCAAGGAAACGTTCGTGATCACCAACAATCACTTCCGCGGCCAGGCCATCGTCAATGCCGGGGAGCTGAAGGAAGCGCTCGGGCAGGAAGGAAAGCTGCCGCCGCAGTTGAAAGAGGTCTATCCCGATCGCGGCTAACGTCCCACGAAATCGAAGATCTTTTCCGTCTTCGGCCCCAGGGGTGTCCGTTCCGGATTGACGCCGCAGATCTCCTGCACCTGCTTCTTGAACCACATCGCGAACGGATCGGCGGCACGCGCAACGCGATCCGCTGTCTGCAACGGATCGGGCATCGCCCCGACGGCGATGGCGATCGGGCCGTGGTCGGTCTGCTGCACGTACCAGGCTGCGCGAACTCCCATCTGCTCGTAAAACGCGCGCGTCTCGTCGGGTCGCTGATGCAACTGATCGACGAGCTCTTCGATGGCCTCGCGGCTCTTCAGCGGATAGGCACGAACGACCAGCGGCTCGCCGTGACTGATGCGGGCGCCGCCGCCGGAGTCGAACACGAGGTCGGTTGGCGGTCCAAGCGGTGTGACGTTCGGGTCGACGCCGGTCACGTCCATGACGCGCTGTTTGAACCAGGCCGCGAATCCTTCGCGGGCCGCGGCGTACTCGTCCGCGTTCTCGCGCACCGGCTCCTGCGCCTCGGTCACACCGATGACGATGTCGCCGTAATCCCAGCTCTGAAAGAACCAGGCCTCGCGGGTGATGCCGAAGCTGTCGAAGAACTGCCGGGCCTCGTCGGCCCGCTCGTTCAATTCGCGAGCGAACTGCTCGACTGCCGCGCGACTCCGAACGGAAAACGCACGCACGATCAGCATCTGTGCCGGACCTCCACCTCTCCGGCGCAGTATCGCACGCGGTAGGATGCGCGGCCATGCCTCGAAAGAAGCGCGTCGTGGGCACTGCCGGCCACATCGATCACGGCAAGACCTCTCTCGTGCGCGCGCTCACCGGAATCGACACCGACCGCCTTCCCGAAGAGAAGCGCCGCGGCATCACCATCGACCTCGGATTCGCGAGCTGGTTCACCGACGACTACCAGATCGGCTTCATCGACGTCCCCGGCCACGAGCGCTTCGTGAAGAACATGCTGGCCGGCATCGGCGGCATCGACAGCGCGTTGCTCGTCGTCGCGGCGGACGAATCGATCAAGCCGCAGACGCGCGAGCATTTCGCGATCTGCCGCCTGCTCGGCATTCCCACGGGCGTCATCGCCATCACGAAGAGCGACCTCGTCGAGCGCGACATCCTCGAGCTGGTCCGGCTGGAGATCGAAGACCTCGTCGTCGGCAGCTTTCTGCATGGAAAGCCGATCGTGCCGGTCAGCAGCACCACCGGTGCCGGTCTCGACGATCTCCGCAAAGCGCTGCTCGAATCGGTGGCGGGCGTCGACGATCGCGATGCGACGACGCGCGTGTTCCGCCTCCCGATCGATCGCGTGTTCACGATGAAAGGCTTCGGCTCGGTGATCACCGGCACGACGTACAGCGGCCGGGTGAAAGTCGAAGACGAAGTGGAAGCGCTGCCGGGCAGCCTTCGCAGCCGCGCCCGGGCGATTCAGGTTCACCGCGAAGCGCGCAACGAGGCTTCGGCCGGCGAGCGCACGTCGATGAACCTCGCCGACATCGCGCTCGAGGACCTGCGCCGCGGCCAGCAGCTCGTGCACGTCGGGACGTTGCGTCCTTCGCAGATCATCACCGCCCGCGTCGATCTGCTGCACGACGCGAAACCGCTCGAAGAACAGACGCGGATTCGTTTCCACCACTTGTCGGCGGAGCTGCTCGGAACGCTGCGCTTCGTCGACGACACCGGCAAAGCCATTCAGCCCGGCACGAGCGCGTTCGTGCAGTTTCGTCTCGAGTCGCCCGTGGTTGCTGTGGCGGGCGATCGCTTCGTCATCCGCCGTTACTCGCCGGCGACGACGATCGGCGGCGGCCAGATTCTCGATGCGCACCTGCCCAAGCTCAGCCGCCGCACGCGCCGCGAATTGCTGGAAACGCTCGAAGACGGCTCCCTGCCGGCGCGCGTGGAGCTCATGGCGAAGCTGCAGGGACTGCGCGGATTGACGATGGAGGAAGTGCAGGTGCGGACGGGCATCCGCACGGCGACGCTCGCGAAAGAGCTGAAGAAGGTGCCGAACGTTGCCGACGTCGGCGGCGCGCGCTGGATTCACAACGACGTTCTCACCGACTTCCGCCGCCGCTCGATGGACTTCCTCGAGAATTACTTCAAGGAAAACAAGGTCGCCTCGAACGTGCCCAAGGGCGAGTTCGTGCAGAAGCTGATTCCCAGCGGCGCGCCGGTCAACTTCCTCCTCGCCGATCTCGCCAGCGAGCGCATTGCCGTCGTGCAGGGCGACGCCCTGGACATCCCCGGCCGCTCGAAAACCCTCGGCGGCGCGGAAGGTGAGCTGGCGCGGGCGATTGAATCGCGTTACGCCGAAGCCGGACTGCAGACGCCCGCGACCTCGGAGATCATCAAAGCGATTCCCCAGAAGCCGAAGGTGATCGAGGGCGTGATCGCCTACCTCGTGAAACAGGGAATCATCGTGCGACTCGCGGAAGGCGTGTACCTGCACCGGGACACGCTCAGCGCCGCGCGGGAGAAGCTGGCTGCGAAGAAGGGCGAGACGATCGACGTCGGCGAGTTCAAGGATTTTTTCGGAATCTCGCGGAAGGTGGCCATTCCGCTGCTGGAGTATCTCGATCAGCAGGGAGTGACGAAGAGGATCGGGGATTCACGAAAGGTCGTTTAGTAGCGCCATCACGCGCTCCGTCACCCGATCGCACCGCCCACTCCCGAACGGATACACCGCCTGCAACGTCTCTCCCGCGCGTCGCGCGATTCCATCGCGAACCATCGCTCGCGCGCGATGCAACCGCGTCTTCACCACATCCTCAGAAACACTGAGCGCCTCCGCGGCCTCGGCAGTGCTCAACCCTTCGACATCGCGCAGCACGAGCACCGTTCGGTAAGTCGCCGGCAGTGCGGCCAGCTCCATCTCCATCACTTCGCGCATCTGGGACGCCTGGGCCTGTTGTTCCGGGTCGGGAGCGTTCGATTGCAGTTCCATGTCTTCGATTTCCCACTCCGCGCGGCCCCGTTTGCGCAGACGCGCCAGCGCTTCGTTCACCGCGATCCGGATCAGCCACGTCGAGAACTGTGCGCGCTCGGCGAACTGGCCGAGGTGGGCGAAGGCGTTGAGGTAGGCCTGCTGCATTGCGTCTTCGACCTCGTCGTCCGTTCTCAGCACGGAGCGCACAGCGCGGTAAACCCGCTGGTTGTAGCGGCGGATGAGAATCTCGAACAGCGCCGTGTCGCCGTCGAGGACGCGCCGGACGACGTCCGCGTCGGAGAGCTGATCGGTGGCGATGGCTGGAAGAACGCTCATGACTGATTGGAGTCCCGCCGCGCGAAAAGGTGACAGGTCACCAAATCGCGCCCGTCCACTCTGATGGTGGCAGGAGGAAAAATCCAATGAATCGACACCTTGAGTCCGCATGGTGGACGCTGCGCATCGCGTTCGGGGCAACAGCTTTCCTGGCCGGTCTCGACAAGTTCTTCAATCTGCTCGCCGACTGGGAGGCCTACGTGAGCCCGCTCATGACCAGCATCCTGCCGCTCTCGGCAGGCGTACTGATGCGGGTTGCGGGCGTGATCGAAATGATCGCCGGCATCGCCGTTCTCGCCGGTCTGACTCGCCTCGGCGGCTACGTGATCGCCGGCTGGCTCACGCTGATCGCCATCTCGCTGGTGACCACCGGACACTACTTCGACGTCGCGGTTCGCGACCTGGTGATGGCCGCGGGTGCGTTCACGCTCGCGCGGATCAGCGAGACGCGGGAGACTTCGCCGGCACCGGCTTCGGCGTGAGATCGCGATAGTCGCGGGGAATGGTGAGCATCGCCTCCGGCACCTGCCGCGGGGCGATGCCGATGACCGCGCGGTCGATCACGCTCTTGCCCTTGCCGAACGGCAGCTCCGCCTTGTCGGCGAGCGGAAACCCGCGTGCGCGCAGCAACTCTTCATCGACGCGCTGCATGATCGGCGCGAGCGGCGACGCCGGCGGATCGCTGGCCAGCATCATCGCGAACAGCCCGTCGGGAATTGACGGGTGATCGCCGATCCAGAGCTCGCGGCGATACGCGCCGACCTCGATCACCGTCTGCTGCGCGTTCACGCCGTTCATCGTCTTCCGCGAGCCGTGTGTCAGCTTCGCGCGCGGGTAGTGCGAGGGAATCGCCGCGGCGAGCGTGGCGCGGCGTCGATTGAGGAGCGTCTCCACTGACTCCGTGCGAAAGGTCTTGTCGATGTCATCGACGAACGTGACGGTGTTCGCCTTCGTGTCGAAGAGCCGCCAGACGTCCTGCTCGCCGGTGCTGCGCGCGCGGCCGTTGGCGATGACGATCTCGTGATTCGTGGTCTGTTCGCCGATCGCCGTCCGGACGGTGACGACGGTCGCCGCAAGCTGCGGCCCGGCCCCCGGTTTTGGAGGCGGCTTCGGGGCGGGCTTGCACGCGATGGCGATCGCGAGGAGAAGTAGAAGAAGTCGGTGGCTCACTCTTTGGCGTCGTACCAGCTTTTTCCCCAGTGCGCGTCCACTGCCAGCGGCACCGCGAGCGGGAAGACGTTCTCCATGGTCTCCTTCACGATCCCCGCCACCTCGGCCGCGCTCGCCTCGGGCGTCTCGATGACGATCTCGTCGTGCACGGTCAGCAGCATGCGCGGACCGTCGCGTCGCGCGCCGAGGTTCTTCTCCAGCGCGATCATGGCCATCTTGAGGATGTCGGCGGCCGTTCCCTGAATCGGCGCGTTCGTGGCCATCCGCTCGGCGTTGCCGCGAACGGTGAACGAGCGATTCTGAATCTCAGGGATGTAACGCACCCGCCCGAACAGCGTCGTGACCTTGCCCGTGTTGCGCGCTTCGTTCAGCGTTCGCTCGAGGTACTCGTGAATCATCGGATAGCGCGAAAAGTACGCGTCGATCCAGTCCTTCGCCTGCGCGGTAGAGATGCTCAATTCGTTCGACAGCCGGAACGCGGACATGCCGTAGAGCACGCCGAAGTTGATGACCTTCGCCGCGCGGCGCTGCTCCGCGGTCAGCTCTTCCGGCGGAATGTTGAACATCTTCGAGGCCGTGGCCCGATGGATGTCCTCGCCGCGGCGGAAGGTCTCGATCAGCGACTCGTCATTGGAGATGTGCGCGAGGATGCGCAGCTCGACCTGTGAGTAATCCGCGGAGAGCAGCGACCAGCCTTCATCGGCGATGAAGGCCTTGCGGATCTCCCGGCCGGCCGCGGTGCGGATGGGGATGTTCTGCAGATTCGGATCGGAGGACGAGAGCCGCCCCGTCGCCGCGACGGCCTGGTTGAACGTGGTGTGCACGCGTCCGTCCTTGCCGACGATCTGCGGCAACGCGTCGACGTACGTTCCCTTGAGCTTGTGCAGCTCGCGATGCTGGAGGATGAGCTGCGGCACCGCGTACCCGTGCGACGCGAGCTCTTCGAGCACTTCCACGCTCGTCGAGTAGCTTTTCGTCGTTTTCGTTTTCTTGATGACCGGGTACTGGAGCTTCTCGAACAGGATCTGTCCGAGCTGCAGCGGCGAGTTGATGTTGAACTCCTGCCCCGCCTCGGCGTAGATCCGCGTCTCGAGCTCGGCCATCTGCTTGCCCATCGTGTTCGACATGGAGCGCAGCAGATTGGCGTCGATGCGGATGCCCCGCTCCTCCATCGCCGCGAGCACGGGAAACAGCGGCATCTCGATGCGCTCGTAGATGTCGACGAGCGCCGGTTCGCGGCGCAGCTCGGGCTCGAGAGCCGTGCGCAAGGCCATGGCCACGTCGGACTTTTCGCCGAGGTAATCGACGTAGGGGCCGAGCTTCGTGGCGCCGATCTCGTGCTCGAGCGCGAAGAGCGGCGCGGTCTTCGCCACGTCCTTGCGCACGAGGACATCCTGCTTGAGGCGGTCGCGGGCGATGTTGCCGAGGGCGTGGCTGGGGAGGCCGGGGTTGATGACGTAGGAGATCAACATCACGTCGACCCAGCGCGTCGGAACGGGCCAGCCGGCCGCGGCCAGTCGTCGCGATTGCGCCTTCGCGTCGTACGTCACGAACTCGCGGTCCTGCGCGAAGAGCTCCTTCAGCGCGGGAACGAATTCGGGTTCGTTCGGAACCAGCAGCGACTCGGAAGGTTTGATCGAAAGCGAGACTGCCATCGGGGCGTCGAAGCCTTCGATCGTTTCCGGCTCGATCCAGACCGCGACCGCGCCGTCGCCTTTCACGAATTCGCGAACGTCATCGGCCGACGCGGCAATGCGGAAGTCCTTCGGCACCGCCGGCGCCTCGGGCAGAAACTCCTGCATCAGCGACGCGAACTCGAGCCTCGAGAAGATGTCGTGCAGCTTCGCGCGATCGGGCTCGGTGCGCTTGAGCGTCTCGAAGTCGATGTTCAGATCGAGATCGCATTTGATCTTCGCCAGCTCGCGGGAGAGGAAGGCCTTCTCGCGATTCTCCTCGAGCTTCTTGCGCATGGCCGGCTTGCCGACCTTGTCGAGATTTGCGTAGACGTCTTCGAGCGATCCGAACTCCTGGATGAGGCCTTTCGCGCCCTTCTCGCCGATGCCGGGGACGCCGGGGATGTTGTCGATGGCATCGCCCCAGATCGCCATCACATCGACGACTTTCTCCGGCGGCAACCCGAACGCCTCGGCCACGCCCTTCGCGTCGTACATCACCTCGCGGCCGGTGTGGTACAGGCGGATGCCGTCGCCCACGAGCTGGAAGAAGTCCTTGTCCGAGGTGGCGATGACGACGTCGTAGCCGCGGTCGCGGGCGGTGCAGGCCAGCGAGCCGATGAAGTCGTCCGCTTCCCATTCGATCGAGCGGATGACGGGGATGCGAAAGCCGTCCAGGACCTCGTAGACCAACGGAACCTGCACGACCAGGTCGTCCGGCATCGGCTTGCGGTCTTTCTTGTAGTCGGCGAACTGGGAGGTGCGGGCCGTTTCCTGCCCCTCATCGAAGGCGACGGCGATGCAGTCCGGATTGTTGTCCTTGAGGAGCTTGCGGAGGGTGGTGACGAAGCCGTAGACCGCGTTCGTCGCGAACCCGGACGAGTTCGTCAGGTTCCGGATGGCGTAGTAGGAGCGGTAGATGTTGTTCGAGCCGTCGATGATGAAGAGGCTCGGGCGTTTCGAGGGCATGGACGCGGGATTTTATAGCTATGCCCTGAAAGCACTAACGGAGCCTTTCGGCTCCGTTTGTGGTAATGCGTTGGACCGCTGCGGCCAGTAGGTGGGGTTCAAGGAAGCTAAGTGAGTAATCGTCCAAAATCGGTCCAATAGTCAAGGAGGGAGCCCGCAGCGGCCACTTGGCGCAGGCGAATCAGATGGGACCCGCGCAAGTGCGGTTTCGAGGTCTTGTTCGAAACCTGAATCATCGTGATCCTCGTCACTGCTAGATAGCTGCCAACTTCGGATTCCTGGCCGGAAATCGCGCCTGGTCGCGTCGCATCCAGCGAGCGCAACCGCCGAACTCTCAGCAATCAAGACAGATATGGCGGTCGCTTGTGAAAAAAAGCGCAACCGACCCGGTTCCGTATTCGTTGGAAACTTTTTCCATCACTGGCTCTACGGTTGCAATTCTGACCACCCGCCATGAAGAAAAAACTGACCATCCCCTTCCTCCTGCTGGCTTTCGCCCTCCCGGCCGCCGCCCAGAACTGGAGCATCGGCGTCCGCAGCGGGGCTTTCGTCTTCGGCGACTTCGTCGAGCGCAGGCTCCGGCCGGCCGCCGGCGGGTCCGGAGATGAGCCAGTCACCTACACCCTGTCCGCGGAGACCCGCCCCGGGCTGGCCGTCGACCTCGAGCGCCAGCTCGGAGAGCGCTGGGCTTTCCGCCTGGAAGGCACGTTCACCACCTCCCCGCTGACCTTCGAGGACAGCTCCGAGAACGGCACGGACATCCGCTCCGGCGACATCGACGTCACCACCTTCACCGTCCCGCTCGTGTTCCGGATCAACCCCAAGGGCGCCTTCCGCTTCCACCTCATGGCCGGGCCGGCCTACGCGATGTACAAATTCGAGCCGCCGGACCGCATCACGCCGATCACGGTGGCCGAAAGGACCCGCAACGAATGGGGTGCGATGGCCGGCGGCGGCATCACCTGGCACGTCAGCGAGCGATTCGGGATCGAAGGATCGATCTCCGACATCGTGACGACGTCGCCATTCGACGAGGGGGACACCGAGGACCTGCCCGGATTCGACATCCCCAAACCGCACAACATTCACACGACGGTGGGGATCAGATATCGCTTCTGACGACCAGCGAGTTACGAGGTCGCGGGGTTACGAGGTTTCGAGGTCCCACCCCGTAACCTCGTAACCCCGTAACCGCAACTCACTCAACCAGCGAATTCAGATCGCGCAACAGCCCCTCCAGCGGGATGCCGTACCCGGTCGCGACCTCTTCGAGCGTCTCGCCGCTCGCCCGCTCGCAGCCGTTGCAGCCGCCGATGTGGTACGCGGCAAAGACCCAGCGCGCCTTCGGATGAAGGGTCAGCGCGTCGGCAACCACGGTCTGGGGCTCGAACATCGGGGCGTAATTCTATCGATAGAATGCCGGTCATGAAGGTCCGGCTGCTGTTTTTTGCCGTGCTCCGCGACATCGCCGGCGCCGACCGCCGCGAGCTGTCTTTGCCGAACGGAACCACGGCGCGGGACGTGTGGCAATCGCTGCAGACGGAGTTCGCGAAGCTCGCCGACTTCACCCAGCCGCCGATGACCGCCGTCAATGAGAGCTACGCCGATCCCGACGTGGTTTTGCGCGATGGCGATGAGCTGGCGTTCATCCCCCCGGTGGCGGGCGGATGACCTACCTCACCGACGAACCGATCGACGCGAAGGCCCTCGTCGACCAGGTCATGCGCAAATCCGACGGCGCCTACGTCCTCTTCGAAGGCGTGGTCCGCAATCATCACGATGGAAAAGCAGTCGAGTCGATCTTCTACGACGCCTACCGTCCGATGGCCGAAAAGGAAATGGACAAGATCGTGCGCGAGGTCGAAGCGCAGTTTCCCGACGTCGCCGTCACCGTCGTCCACCGCCTCGGCCACCTCATCATCGGCGACTCGTCGATCGCCATCGTCGCGGCGTCGCCTCATCGTGCCGAGGCTTTCGGGGCTGCCCGGATGATGATCGATCGGATCAAAGAGACAGTGCCCATCTGGAAGAAAGAGCGCGGCCCCGGCGGCGAGGAATGGGTGGGATGGCAGGGCCGGTGCTGACGCCCCTTCCCGCCGCGAGCGTCATCGTGCTCCGCGACAACCCGCTCGAAGTGCTTCTGCTGCGCCGCAACGAGAAGAGCTCCTTCGTGCCGAATGCGTGGGTGTTTCCCGGCGGCGTGATCGAGCGCGACGAAACGCCGGAGGCCGCCGCGGTGCGCGAGACGTTCGAGGAAGCGGGGCTGGTGATCGATCCCGCGTCGCTGGTCCTCACCTCGCGCTGGATCACCCCGGTCGGCATCCCGAAGCGATTCGACACCTGGTTCTTTCTGGCGAAGGCGGAACGCGACGCAGAAGTCACCATCGATCAGCAGGAGATCGTCGAGTCGATGTGGATCGCGCCCGCGGACGCCCTTTCGCGTCGCGATCTGAAGCTCGTCTTCCCGACGATCAAGAATCTCCAGGCGCTGACCGGTTTCGGCTCCGCGGCGGCGGTGATGGCCTCGCGCGCGAACGCGATCGTCGAACCGATCCAACCGATCCTCGTCGACGGAAAACCGACGCTGCCATGATCATCCGCAGCATCACCGCGCCGAATCCCGGTCCCTTCACCCTCGACGGCACCCAGACCTACCTCCTCGGAGAAACCGCGGTGCTCGATCCCGGCCCGAACATCGATTCGCATGTCGCCGCGATCCGCGCCGCGCTGCCCAATCTTCGCTTGATTCTGATCACCCATCGTCACGGCGATCACGCTCCCGCCGCGCTGCCGCTGAAGCAGGCCACCGGCGCGCAGATCCTCGCGCCACGCAACGTTCTCGAGGATACGCAGGTCGATCGTCGCATCGTCGGCGGCGAGACGCTGCACATCGAGGGCGTGGACATCGACGTGATCACCACGCCCGGGCACACGAACGAGCACGTCTGCTACCTCACGTCCGAAGGGGACCTCTTCACCGGCGACACGATCCTCGGTGCCGGCACGACAGCGATCTTTCCACCCGACGGACACATGGGCGATTACCTCCGCTCCCTGCACACGCTCCGCGCGCGCAACCCGAAGCGGATCTATCCCGCACACGGTCCGGTTCGCGAGGACGCGATCGCGCTGATCGACCAGTACATCGCCCACCGCCTCGAGCGCGAGCGGCAGGTGCTGGCAGCGCACGAATCAGGCGCGAGAACGCCCGCGGCCATGCGCGCGCGGATCTATCCCGATCTCGATGAACGGCTGCACGGCGCCGCGGAGATTCAGATCGAGGCGCACCTGGTGAAGTTGAAAGAAGAGGGGCGGATCAGCGCGGGATGACGCTCCGCAAAAACGACTTGTTCACGTAGTACGTCTGCTGATCGTCATCGTCAATCCGCAGAAAGAGCTCGTGCGTGTCGTTCAGCACGTCCGAGATGCGCGACTGCTCCCGCGGGCGATCGATCGGAATCACTCCCTCGATACGCGTTCCGTCGCTCAGCTCGACGATGGTCAGCTTCTCGATGATGGTCATCTCCAGCTCGACCACATCAGGCAGCTTCTCGTAGCGCACCCAGAGGATCTGCTCGCGGTTGATCATCTTCGGCACGCCCGCGGCGACCATCGGGAAGAAGCGGCGCTTGCCGTTGAGATAGTCGGCGACGGTCTCCGGACCCTCGCGGCGGTCCGAAAACGGGGCGAGGTACAGGAAATGCTCCTCAGGCTCGAGACCCGAGAGAGCCACCGTGACGGCGACCTCGATCATCGGAACCTGAAAAGCCATCGCCGGAGATAATACGCGCCCTATGGCTCACAAAGACTTCATCGAAGTACACGACTACACCGCAGACGAAGTGCGCGAGATCTTCGAGCTCGCCCGCGACATGAAGGCGAACCGGCAGAAATACGCCGACGCGCTGAAGGGCCAGACCCTGGCGATGATCTTCGAGAAATCATCGACCCGCACGCGCGTCTCCTTCGAAGTGGGCATGTACCAGCTCGGCGGTCACGCGCTGTTCCTGTCCGCCCGCGACATCCAGCTCGGCCGCGGCGAGCCGATCACCGACACGGCCAAAGTCCTCTCGCGCTACGTCGACGGCATCATGGCCCGCACCTTCGCCCACAAGACCGTGACCGATCTCGCCGAATACGCGAGCGTCCCGGTCATCAACGGCCTCACCGATCTCTCCCACCCCTGCCAATCGATGACCGATTACTTCACCGCCTGGGAGCACTTTGGCGGCGAGCTGAAAGGCCGCAAGATCGCCTACGTCGGCGACGGCAACAACATGGCTCACTCGCTGATGTACGCCGCCTCGAAAGTGGGGATGGACATCACCGTCGCCACGCCATCCGGTTACAAGCCCGACGCGGAAGTCGTCGCGATTTCCGAGGCGGATGCGCAGGCTGCGGGAACGAAGATGCATGTCACCGATTCGATCGAAGAAGCGATCGCGGATGCGGACATCGTCGAGACCGACGTCTGGGCGTCGATGGGACAGGAAGACGAAGCCGAGAAGCGCCGCCGTGATTTCGAAGGCTGGATGATCGACGAGCGGCTGATGGGGCTCGCGAAAAAAGACGCGATCTTCCTGCATTGCCTCCCCGCGCATCGCGGCGAAGAAGTGTCCGCGGCGGTGATCGACGGACCGCAGTCGGTGATCTACGACGAGGCCGAGAATCGCCTGCACGTTCAGAAAGCGATCATGTACACGCTGATGAAGGACCGCCGGAAGTAGATGGCCGACGCCGCAACGCGCCACGGTCGAGGCCTGGCGGTCGTCATCGCCCTGGCCCTCGATCTTCTTCGTCCTCCTCGGCATGATCGTCCTGAGGAGCGGCAAGGGCGATGACGGCGAGGTGGCCCGCGGCACGGAGACTTTGACCGTTCTGCCGATGCGCATCCGCATCCGCACCGAGCCGCATGCGCGCGCGGCCGTCGTGACCACCGCTACCAGCGGCGAGCAACTGACGCTCGTCGAAGACCGCGGCGGCTGGGTGCAGGTGAAAACGAATGACAACCTCACCGGCTGGGCGGAGCGCGCCAATCTCGAGCGCATCGCCGAGACCAAGCGCCGCATCGCGCGTTACGAGGCCATCCGCAAGCTTCCGCCGCTCAAAGGCGTGATCACCGAACGGACGCAGCTGTACGCGGGGCCAGGCATCTTCTATCCGCTCGTCGGCGACGTGGCCGACGGCGCGGACGTCGTGGTCTACACCCGCGATCACGATTTCTACGCGATCGAGCATGGAACCGCGGTCGCCTACGCAAGTGTCGAAGCAGTGGACGTGACGGCCTCGGGATCGCGCCAGCTCGACGTCCAGACCTCGAGCACCGCGCCAACGATCACCGACACGACCGCGACCTTGCCGCCGATCGCCGAAACGGCGCTCGAGCCGCCCATTTCAGAGACGGTCAGCGAGCCCACGCCGGTCGAGACCTCGCAGGTCTACACGGCGGTTCCTGTCGGCGGGACGCAGCCCGAGGAGGTTGATCGGGTTGTTCCGCGTTACCCGATGGCTGCGCGAAATGCTCGCGTGCAGGGGCCGGTCGTCGTTCGCGGCATCGTCCGGCGCGACGGCACCATCGACAACGTCGAAGTCATCAAAGACCTCCCGTACGGCCTCGGCGATGAAGCGCGCCGCGCCGTAAGCCGCTGGCGTTTCCGTCCGGCGACGTATCGCGGCGAGCCGATCGACGTTTACTACACGGTGACCGTGAATTTCAGACTGCAGTAACGCGTTCAAACGCGTCCATGTCCCGCTTCGCTTTTCCCGACGCACCCGGCGACCTCATCGGCGCGCACCTGTCCACCAAGGGCGGGCTGCACACGATTTTCGACCGGGCCACGGAGATCAACGCAACTGCCGCGGCGCTCTTCGCGAAGAACTCCAACCAGTGGAAAGGCAAGGAGCTGACCGACGCAGACTGCGCGCTGTTCACCGAGAAGCGAACCGTCCGCCCTCTGCTGACGCACGCGTCGTATCTGATCAACCTGGCCACGACGAATGCCGAGTTTCATCGCAAATCCATCGCCGCCATCGCCGATGAGCTCGACCGCGCGGAACGCCTCGGCATTCACGCCGTCGTCCTGCATCCCGGCGCGCACATGGGAGCGGGCGGTGAGGCGGCCATCGATCAAATCGCGCGGTCGCTCGACACGGTTCACGCGATGCTGCCCAACCACCGCGCGGTGACGTTGCTCGAGACCGCGGCGGGCCAAGGCTCCTGCGTCGGCTGCACGTTCGAAGAGCTGGGACAGATGATCGCCCGCGTCGACGACAAGCGCCGCGTCGGCATCTGCTTCGACACCTGCCACGTCTTCGCGGCCGGCTACGACCTGCGCACGCGAGACGGGTACGAACGGACCATCGATGAAATGGAGCGCCACGTCGGCCTCGACAACGTCGGCGCCTTCCACCTGAACGACTCCAAGAAGCCCCTCGGCTCCCGCGTCGACCGTCATCAGCACATCGGCGAAGGCGAGCTCGGACTCGAGCCGTTCCGCTTCCTGCTCAACGATCCCCGCTTCGCTCGCATCCCGAAACTGCTGGAGACGCCGAAGCCGGTGGAGCATGAGTCGGATCGGAGGAACCTCGCGGTGTTGAGGTCCCTCGTTGGGGAGTCGCAAAGTCGCAGAGTCTCAAAGTCGCAGAGGCCGGCCGCCCGCCGGGTTTCTCTCTGAGACTCTGAGACTTTGAGACTCTGAGACTTTCGTCTAAAGTCCCGGCGCCATGACCGACCGCAACGCGCAACCTGCCTCCGGCACCCGCATCGGCTACGAAAACAACCGCATCGTCGTTCCCGACGATCCGATCGTCCCGTACATCGAGGGCGACGGCACCGGCCCCGACATCTGGCGCGCGACGCGCGTGGTTCTCGACGGCGTCGTCGAGAAGGTTTACGGCGGGAAGAAGAAGTTCCACTGGCACGAGGTGTACGCCGGCGACAAGGCTTTCGAGAAGTTCGGCGAGTATCTGCCGCAGGAAACGCTCGATCAGCTCGCGCATTACCGCGTGTCGATCAAGGGACCGCTTTCAACGCCTGTCGGCGGCGGCATTCGCTCGCTCAACGTCACCCTGCGCCAGGTGCTCGATCTGTACGCGTGCGTGCGGCCGGTGCGTTACTTCGACGGCGTTCCTTCGCCCGTGCGCGAGCCGGACAAGGTGGACATGGTCATCTTCCGCGAGAACACCGAGGATGTTTACGCGGGCATCGAATGGCCGGCGGGCTCGGAGGGGGCGAACAGCATCATCGAGTTCCTCAACTCCGTCGAGCGCCGCACCTCGGCCAAGATCCGCGAGAACTCCGCGATCGGCATCAAGCCGATGTCGGAGTTCGGCTCCAAGCGCCTCGTGCGCAAGGCCATTCAGTACGCGATCGCCACGAAACGCGACTCGGTGACCCTGGTGCACAAGGGCAACATCATGAAGTTCACCGAGGGGGCGTTCAAGGATTGGGGGTACCAGCTGGCGAAGGAGGAGTTCGGCGACGTGACCGTTCCCGAATCCGAGCTAACCGGTTCCGCGCCGGCCGGAAAAATCGTGATCAAGGATCGCATCGCCGATTCGATGTTCCAGCAGGTCCTGCTGCGGCCGTCGGAGTATTCGGTTCTCGCGACGACGAACCTCAACGGCGACTACATCTCCGACGCCCTCGCCGCGCAGGTCGGCGGCCTGGGAATGGCCCCGGGCTCGAACGAGTCCGACGAAGTGGCCATCTTCGAAGCGACTCACGGAACCGCCCCGAAATACGCCAACCAGGACGTGATCAACCCCGGCTCGCTGATCCTCAGCGGCGTGATGATGCTCCGCCACATGGGCTGGTTCGAAGCCGCCGACGCCGTCGAACGCGGCATCGCCAAAACCATCGGGCAGAAGCAGGTGACGTACGACCTCCACCGCCAGATGGAAGGCGCGACCAAGGTGAAAACGAGCGAGTTTGCCCGCGCCATCGTCGAGAACGTCTAGGAGTGCGGCGGCAAAGCCGCCGCTTTGGTAGGGGCTCTACTCGCCGTAGAGAAACGCTCGGTCTCCCAGTTCCCGAGGGATCCTCGGATTCATGGAAGACTGGCCACACGCCCCAATCCACCGCTTCGGCGACGAAACGACTTTCTTCATCACCGGCGCGACGTATCAGAAGCAGCACTTCTATCGCGACGCCACTGCCCTGGACGAACTGCAGGCGATCCTTTTCGCGAAAGCGCAGGCGCACGGATGCTGGCTCCAAGCTTGGGCGCTGCTTTCGAACCACTACCACCTGGTGGTTCGGTCGCAAGGCGGCGACAACATCCGCAGAATGCTCAATCGCGTTCATGCCGAAGCCGCGATTGCGCTGAATCGGCGCGACCAAACAGCCGGGCGTCAGGTCTGGTTTCAGTACTGGGATAAGACGCTGACGTTCGAAGCCTCGTGGCTCACGAGACTTCGCTACACCCATGAAAACGCGGTTCATCACGGGCTCGTACGAGATGCGCGGAAGTACCGATGGTGTTCGGCGGGCTGGTTCGAGAGGACGGCGCCACGGACGTTTGTGGCGACCGTTGCGCATATGAAGATCGATCGCCTGAATGTCTACGAGCCTTAGCAAAGCGGTGGCTATGCCACCGCACTCCTAAACTCCAGAAACCAGGGTTCGCGGCGGCCGAATTTGGTGGCGAGGGCTACACCTACGCCGAACACCGAGGCCAGGCCCCACACCAGCGTGCCGATCACGGGGATCAGGCGGATTCCGCCGAGGATCAGCACCCCAACCACCACCATCGCCAAATCCCCGCGGAACCATTTGCGTTTCGCGAGTTGATCGCGACTCCGCGAGCCGGCGATGAGGGTGCCGATGGCGTGGAACATCGCGATCATGCCGTAGACCTTGGTGAGGATGGCGAAGACGCCGAGCGCGGCGAGGAGCGGTATGCCGATCACGTACGGCACGAGGTACGAGAAGGCGATCGCGGTGAGCACGAACGAAGTGAGGGCGACCAGGCCGAGCACGAAGCAATGCAGCGCGCTGGTGCGAACCTCCACCGACGACAGGCGGATCTCGCGGCCGCTCATCAGCGTCACCACGATCGCGGCGAAGAGCCACACCAGCAGCAGCGAGGCGACGATCGCGTTCTTCGTCAGCGACGCGGCCGCACCTTCGAGCGACGCCAGCGGATAGACGCGGCCGCCGACGCGATTCTCGGCACCGCGCACCGTGCTCGCGGCATGAATGAGGTTTCCGTTCACCCGTCCGCGGCCGGTGAAGGCGACCGTTCCGCCGAGAACGAGCAGGTCGCCGGTGATGACTTCACGAACCTGGACCGAGCCGCCGTAAACCTGCACGGTTCCCGCGATCGGCGCGTTGACCTCGCCGTCCTGATTGAAAAAGTACGAGTCCCTGCCCGTCGAGATGCCGTCCCGCTCCGCGCCCGTCGCGCCGGTGGGCGACAAAACACCGAGCAGCGCGAGAAGCGCGCTGATCGTGATCAACGGAACGACAAGCCGCCTATACATCGATTCCCTTCGGCGCGCGGCGCAGCAGGAGGAACAGGATCGTATTGATCGCCACGAACGACACCGCGATCGCGACGTGCCACGCCATCGGCGCCTTGTGCAGCGCACCGCCGGCGAGATGCGAGAGGTTGACCATCAGATCGAGCGACGGAACCGCCGAGGTCACCGCGCGCGCGATGCCGCTCAGCGGCGAGATGCCCGCGGCCAGGAACAACACCACGGCGAGAATCATCATCGCCGCCACACCAGCCGCCACGAGCGGCCACGTGCGATGCGACGCACCTTCCCACGCCGCCATCGGCAGCGCGTCGAGCGCAATCGGACGCGCCTGCACGACGATCTCCTCGTCAAGCTCCTCGGTGATGGCGCGGCACGCCGCACACGACTCGGCGTGCGCCGCATTGGCCTCGGGATCCTGCAGGTATTCCTCACAAGTCATAACGGTTCCACGAATGATCCGAGCGCCTCCTTCAGTAGATTACGCGCTCGGAACAGCTTGTTCTTGACGGTGCCGAGGGGCAGCTTCTTCATCGAAGCGATCTCCTCGTAGGACAGCTCGGCGAAATGCCGGAGCTGGATCAGCTCACGATAATCCGGCGGCAGTTTCGCCACCGCGGTATCGATCGCGGAACTGAGTTGCTTGTTCTTCAGGGCCCGGTACGGCGAAACGCCGCCGTCCGCGAACTCACGCTCTTTGCCCGACGGCTCGTCTTCGGTCGGCCTGGCCAGAGGAACTTCGGAGATCGACTTCTTCCGCAGCGCGTCGATGGCGCTGTTCTGGGCGATCCGGAAGAGCCAGGTCGAGAACTGGTACTTCGGATCGTAGCGGTCTAGGGCCAGGTACACCTTGACGAAGATCTCCTGCGTCAGATCGTGAGCCTCTTCGTAGCGATGGGTGATCCGGTAGACGTAATTGATGAGCCGCTTTTCGTAACGGGACATCAGTACGCCGAAAAGATCCCGGTCGCCGCCGAGGACCCGCGTCACTAAGGCGCGGTCATCGAGCTGCTCACGCTCTGCCATCGGTTCTACGGTTCCGGCCGCGGAAGGTTGCCAATCGGGGGCGATGATAACCTGCGTGGAGTGATCGAAATCCGTGATCTGACAAAGAAATACGGCGCGTTCACCGCCGTCGACGGGATCAGCTTCCGCGCTGTCCCCGGTCAGATTTTCGGCTTCCTCGGCCCTAACGGCGCCGGGAAAACGACCACCATCCGGATCGTGGCCGGCCTTTCCCTGCCGACGTCCGGAACCGTGCTCGTCAACGGGATTGACGTCGCCGCGGAGCCCGTTCGCGCGAAAGCGGTCATGGGTTACGTGCCGGACCGGCCGTATTTGTACGAAAAGCTGACCGGCCGCGAGCTGCTCCATTTCGTCGCCGATCTCTATCGGAAAGAGTGGCGGACGTGCGAGCCCGGCGCGGTCGAGCTTCTCCGCTACTTCGGCCTCGGCGACTGGATCGACGCGCGGATCGAGAACCTCTCCCACGGCATGAAGCAGAAGCTCGTGCTCGTCTCGGCGCTGGTTCACGACCCGGCGGTGCTGGTGATCGACGAGCCGATGGTCGGCCTCGACGCGCTCGCGCAACGACAGGTCAAAGTGCTCTTCCGCCGGCTGGCCGGCGAGGGCAAGACCGTGCTGCTGACGACGCACACGCTTTCGGTCGCGGAAGCTGTGTGCGATCAGATCGCGATCATCAACCGCGGGCGGATCGTCGCCACGGGCACGACCGCCGAGCTGAAGAAGGACACCGCCCTCGAAGACGCTTTCCTGGAGCTGACGTACGACACGAATCCGGCTTGACGACCTTCGCGCGCATCACCGCGAGGACGCGCTGCAGCGCGGTGTGAATCCGCGCGACGTCGACCTGCTCCTCACCGACCTCCTCGGCAAGTCGATGACCTTCCTCCTGGCGAACGGCGAGATGCTCGTCGATCCGTTGCCACTCGAGCCGTTGCTGCAGCGGCGCTACTCGGGCGAGCCGCTGCAGTACATCCGCGGGAAGACCGAGTTCTACTCGCGCGAATACCTCGTCGACGATCGCGTGCTCATTCCGCGGCCGGAGACGGAGCTGCTCGTCGAAACGGCGCTCGAGCGCGCCCAAAAAGGTGCGCGAGTCCTGGACATCGGAACGGGAAGCGGTTGCGTGGCCATCTCCATCGAGCGCGAGCGCGGCGATCTGCGCGTGACGTCCGTCGATCGATCCGTTGACGCGTTGGCGGTCGCGAAGAAGAACAGGGACCGCCTCGCATCGAACGTGAGCCTCGCGGCCTCGGATCTCCTGTCGTCCCTGCGCAACTCGTTCGACGTGATCGTCTCGAATCCGCCATACGTGCCGCTCGCGGAGTACGAGGAGCTCGTCGACGAGGTGCGGGTTCACGAGCCGCGCATGGCACTGACGCCGGGCAAAAAGGGGACGGAGATCATTCAGCGGATTCTGAAAGAGGCCCGCGCGAAGCTGGTGATTCTCGAGGTCGGATACGGACAGGAAGCGGCGATCCGCAAGCTCGCCGCGGCGACGAAATGGAACGTCGACGACTTCCTCCCCGACCTCGCGGGCATTCCGCGCGTTGTCGTACTATCGCCGCATGCCCGCTAACGACAAATGCCTCTTCTGCCGCATCGCTTCCGGCGAGATTCCGGCGAAGAAAGTGCACGAAGACGCGGACGTCGTCGCCTTCCACGACATCAATCCGCAGGCGCCGACGCATGTGCTGGTCATTCCCCGCAAACACATCGCCATGCTCAATGACCTGAGTGACGCCGATGCCGCGACGATCGGCACGACGATCGTGCGCGCGTCAGAGATCGCCCGCGACTTGCGCCTGCACGATGACGGGTACCGGCTCGTGGTGAACAACGGGGAGGGGGCCGGGCAGACGGTGTTTCACATTCACGTGCACATCCTCGGGGGACGTGCATTCGGTTGGCCGCCCGGCTAAGCCGGGGGCGGGACGCGGAATCGCGTCCCCTGGAACGTCATCCTGCCGCTCTTCCGCCGCGCACCCTTCCGCTGCGCGACGAAGTCTTCCTTCGCTTCGCGCAACGTGCTGGGCACATACGTCGCGCCGGCATTTAGGGTCTTGCTGCGATCGCGCGAGAACGCTGAGCCGCCGGCGACGATCGCGAGATCGGGGAAATTTGCGGACAGCAACTGCAGCAGGGCGATGCCCTGGTCGAGATGGTCGGAGTTCGCGCAGGACACGAAGACCGCTTCCGGCTTGACCTCGTTGATGAACGCGACCAGCTCCTGCTCGGGCAGGTCGGTGAAGTAATCGGTCGTATACCCCTCGGTCCGCAGGAGTTGCGTGAGCATCAGCGTGCCGAGAGAGAGGCGCTCGCCGGCGACGGAGACCGCGACGATGTGGCGCTCCGGATCGGGTGTGCCGGCGTTGCGGTCGCCGAAGCGGATGATCAGCTCGCGCACGACGTCCTTGATGAAGTGATCATGCGCCGGGGTGATGCGCTTCCGCTCGAGCTCTTCCGCGGCGAACGTCAGCGTGGGGATGAAGAGATCGGTGAACATCTCTTCCATCGTCGCCGACTCGGCATAACGGTCCGCGATCGCAATCGCGCCCGTTCGATCGCGCAAGAGCAGCCGGTTGTAGAAGCTGAGGTAGCCCTCGAGCGGATCCTCGCTGCCGAACATGATCGAGAAGATGCGCAGCGCCGGGATGAACTCGCCGCCGACGGTCAGGCACACGACGATCGGAGTCGCGAGGAGCAGTCCGACCGGTCCCCACAACCAGCCCCAGAAGATGGCCGCGAAGAGCAGCGCGATCGGTGAGACGCCGACGCGATGGCCGACCACGATCGGCTCGATGAAGCCGCCGATGAGTTGATCGCTGAACACGAACAGGCCGAGGACGGCCAGGGCGGTGTACCAGTTCGGAAAGACGGCGAAGGCGAGGAAAGTCGGCGCGGCCGCGCTGAGCACCGCGCCGATGTACGGAACGAAACGGAGCAATCCCGCGAGCACGCCCCACAACGCGGCGTGCGGCACCTGCAGCAGCCAGAGTCCGAGCCCGATCAACACGCCGAAGCCGAGATTGAGCAAGGCGATGGTCAAGAGATAGCGGCTGATGCGTTGCGAGGTCTCGCCGATGGCCTGCGTGGTGACCGTGAGATGCGCGCGGCCGGCGAGGCGCAGCAATTTGTCGCGGAGTTGCTCGCGATCCCTGAGAAGAAAGAAGACGACCACCACGACCAGGAATCCGGCCGCGACTGCTTCGACAGTCGGAGCTACTTCTTCATATCGATCGCCGAGGGTCTTCCGGTCGGGGATCACGCGGACTTTCAAATCTTCGCGTTCCGGACGATCCCGAGCTTCGGCCACGCGTTGCAGCGTGCGCTCGACCACTTCGAACGTCCCGCCGCCGGTGCGCCGAATGAACTGCAGCTTGCGATCGACGTTCGCGTTCGTGGCCGCGGTACTGACCGTTTTCGCGACCGCGCTGAATTGCTGATAGAGCCACCACCCGCCGAACGCGAGGGCCGTGCTGGTCAGGCCGAGGGCCAGAACGATCGCGCCTGTGCGGCGGATGAACGTCCGCTCGAGCCGCACCACGATCGGCGTGAGCATGAACGCGAAGAGGATCGCCAGAGCAATCGGAACGACGACCGGCTTCGCCAGATGCAGCACGGCCACGACGATGGCCGTGCCGAAGAGGATGCGGCCGCTGGACGCACGACGGCTCTCCGCGCGCTTATCGCCTGGCTGCTCGAGCGTCGGCTGGCGCGCGGTGATCGTCGGCCGCCGCATGGACAGCGTGCGATCGAACCGATCGGTATCTTCGTTTTCGTCGTCGTAGTTGGGCACTGAGCGCGTAGTTTAGAGGAGTCAATGGCGCGCGGCGCGGCGTTTCGGAGCGGCACATGTGTTGATGCGCGGGAATCCCGCGTCGAGCACGTCCGTGGCGTCGTCGCCGTTGAAGTCGCCGATCCGGGTCTCGCGGGCAGTGGAACGGAGCTTCGGCTGCAACAGCAGCCGGCCGGTACCATCACCGAGCATCAGGGCCATCCAGCCCTCGTCCGCGGAACTGCCGCCTTCGGTGACCAACACGTCCGGAATCCCGTCGCGATTGAAGTCCCGGACGTGAAGAGCCGTGACGTTGACACCGGCGGCGTCGACGGTGAAGTCGGCCGTTTTAATGAAACCGCCGGCCCGGCCGAGGTAAACGCGAACCGTGCTGCCTACGGTTGTGATGAGGTCCAGGCGGCCGTCCCGGTTCATGTCGGCTACCTGAACCCGCTCCCACTGCTGGAACGGCGTCAGTGTGAACGCACCCTTGCCGTCATTCATCGCGAGCCAACCGTCGTTGACGGCGAGGTCGATGTCGCCGTCACCGTCCAGGTCACCAGTGGCCACGGCACCGCTGAAGACGGCCCCGTGAGGAGAGGCGACGAAACCACCCTTCCCATCGCTGAGCGCGATCGCGGTTTCCTGAGATCCCGTAAGAATTGCATCGAGATCCCCATCGCCGTCCACATCCGCGACGGTCAGGTCGTCCTTGTTTGTACCCGTCCGATACAGCGGGCCCGCGGGCCCGAGACCGCCACGACCGTCGCCGAACCGGACCACCAGACCGCGCGTAGCCAGGTTGCGGTTGCCGTACAAAACGACGTCGAGATGGCCGTCGCCGTTCATGTCCGCGGCGTGCGCCAGTCGATAACTCTTGTTGACGTAGTACTCCGCCTCGGAGATCGCCGTGAACTGTCCGCGCGAATCCGCAAGGCGCAAGCCGTATTCATCGATCAGATCGTCGCGGCCGTCGTCATTGAAATCGCCGACCGCGACCGCTTCGGTCGCGAAAGGGGGGCTATCGAACGCACCCTTTCCGTCGTTTTTCAGAATTGAGAAGCCGTCCTCCGTGACGGCGGCGACGTCGATGTCTCCGTCCAGATCGACGTCGGCGACAGCGATGCTCCCCCCGAGATCGGTGTCGGGAACCCAGTGACCTGCCGCCGGCAGTTGCATGGTGCCGCGAGAGCCGAACAGCACGCTGAGCCCGAATGTGAAATCGCGCTCCGCCAGGTCGTCGATCCCATCGCCGTTGAAGTCGGCCACTGCGGACGGGGCAAAGCTTCCGGGTGGCGTCTGTACCGTGATTCGCTCGACCTGGCTCTCGGGATTCGCCGCGCGCCGAATCACGTCCAGCCAGACATTCGGCGTGAAGAAAGCGATGTCCTTTGCACCGTCGCCATCGATATCGCCGATCCCGATGCTGGTCGGGTACGGCTGCGTTGTGGGGATGACGCGAGGCGCGCCGAGGCCGTCCGGTTCGCCGCGAAAGATGAGCAATTGACCGGTGGTCGCGGATTCCGCGCGCCCCAGAATCAACTCGTCGCGCCCATCTCGGTCGAGATCGCCCGCCGCGTGGCCCCCGACGGTACCCGCGGCAAGCAGCGTTTCCTGTTCGAACGTGCCGTCGCCGCGACTGAGGAACAACTGCGCTCCGATAAAAAAGGCGGCAAAGTCGTCCCGGCGGTCGCCGTTGAAATCGCCGGAGACCACGTACAGGAAGTCCTCGGATCCCACATTGGCGAGAAGGCCCGTCTGGCGCAGGGTTCCGCCCTCATTCATCAGGATATGGACGTCGCGGAAGCTGGTGTAGACGAGGTCATCGTCGCCATCGCCGTCAAAGTCTCCAGCCGCGATATCGGTGACGCGGTGAGGGAGAGCGATCTCCTGCGAGGCGTTCCAGGTCTGACCGTTGCCGGGAATGACCAGGATGCTGCCTATGCGATCGTTCGGTTGCGAGCCGGCGATGATGAGGTCCGGCCAGGCATCGCGATTGAGGTTGACGAAGGCCAGCGTCCACGGGGTTGCCTCCCCGCCGTACAACTCAGCGACGCCGGAAAAGCCGACGGTTTCGCACCCTGCGCCGGCGACAGGCGTGGCCGCGAGCAGTAATGCCCACAGCATCAGCGCCCGCCCGGACATGGCTTACTTTTCCTTCCACCGCAAAATCGGCTGTCTCGCGGCCCGCGCCTCATCCAGCCGGCGCACCGGCGTGGTGTGCGGCGCGCTGCGGACGAGCTCCGGGCGCTCCTGGGTCTCGCGGGCGATGGCGATCATCGCGTCGCAGAACGCGTCGAGCTCTTCCTTCGGCTCGCTCTCGGTGGGCTCGATCATCAGCGCTCCGGAGACGATCAGCGGGAAGTAGATCGTCGGCGGATGGAAGCCGTAGTCCATGAGCCGCTTGGCGATGTCGAGCGTGTGCACGTCCTTCGGCGACTGGAGCTTGTCCGAGAACACGACCTCGTGCAGCGACGGCGCGTCGTACGGCAGGTGATACGTGCCTTTGAGCCGCGCGCGGATGTAGTTCGCGTTGAGCACGGCGATCTGCGCAATGCGGCGCAGGCCGGTCGGACCCATCGAGCGCATGTACGTCAGGGCGCGCACGAGCACGTTGAAGTTGCCGTTGAACGCGCGCATGCGGCCGATCGAGTCGGGGTGATTGAAGTCGGTGTAGAACGTTCCGTCTTCGTGGCGCTCGATGGTCGGCGTCGGCACGAACGGAATCAGGGCCTTGCTCACACCCACCGGTCCCGCGCCCGGCCCGCCCCCGCCGTGCGGCGTGGAGAAGGTTTTGTGCAGGTTCGAGTGGATGACGTCGATGCCCATGTCGCCGGGGCGGGCGATGCCGACGAACGAGTTGAGATTCGCGCCGTCGCAGTACAGATACGCACCCTTCGCGTGAAGGATGTCCGCCATCGCTTTGATCTCGGACTCGAACACGCCGAGGGTGTTCGGGACGGTGATCATCAGCGCGGCGCAGTCTTCGGTTACGGCGGCTTCGAGCGTCGACAGATCGACGGTGCCTTTGCTGTTCGACTTCAGTTCCTTGATCTCGTAACCCGCGAATGCTGCCGACGCGGGGTTGGTGCCGTGCGCCGAGTCGGGGATGAGGATGTACTTGCGCGCGTTGCCGCTCTTGGCGAGGGCCTTGTGCACCATGAGGATGCCGGTGAGCTCGCCGTGCGCGCCCGCGACGGGCTGCAGCGTCACCCGCGGCATGCCGAAGATCTCCTTCAGCGTCTGCTCGAGATGCCAGAGCAGCTCGAGATTGCCCTGCACCTGATGATCGGGCTGCAGCGGATGCGACAGCGCGAAGCCGGGCGTGCGCGCGATCTCTTCGTTGATGCGCGGGTTGTGCTTCATCGTGCACGAGCCGAGCGGATACAGCCCGGCGTCGATGGACATGTTCAGTTTCGAGAGGCGGGTGAAGTGGCGGATGACGTCCGCTTCGGAGACTTCCAGCTCACCGGCGATCTCGTCGCGGCGCATCGAGGCGGCGAGCAGATCGTCGAGCGGCTGCTCCGGGACATCGAGAGCGGGAAGCTGATAGCCGCGGCGGCCGGCTTTCGACCGCTCGAAGATCAGCGGCTCGAGGGCCGATTTCGGCGCGGTTTCTTTCTGTTCGGTGGGCGGTTCAACGATCGACGTCATCGGGGTTCCTCTCGTACGGCGGCCGTCCCGGCCGCTTCGCGACGGGCGTTCCGCCCGGCGCACTTCGGAGATGTCGCCGGGCGAGACGCCCGTCGATTTGCGGGCGGGACGCCCGCCGTACGGCTCATCGGCGCTCCCGTGAGATTGCGGCGCTGAGCGCTGCGGCGTAGTGATCGAGCTGCTCCTTGGTGTGCAACTCGGTGACGGCGACGAGGAAGTCGCGGTCGGAATCGGGGAAGAACGTCGACAGGGGAATGCCGCCGAGGATCTTTTCGTGCTCGAGATCGGCGAGGATCGTCGCGGCCGGGAACGGCGTCCGTACGACGAACTCGTTGTAGAACGGGCCGTTCATCGGGAACTCGACCGACTTGATGTCGCGCAGCTTTCCGCGAAGGTAATTCGCCTTCTGCAGGCATTGCGTACCGACCTCGCGCAGGCCTTCGCGGCCCATCAGCGAGAGATACATGTTCGCGGCGAGGGCGATCAGTGCCTCGTTCGTGCAAATGTTGGAGGTCGCTTTCGCGCGGCGGATGTGCTGCTCGCGCGTTGCCAGGGTCAGCACGTACGCGCGCTTGCCGTCGACGTCGACCGTCTCGCCGACCAGCCGCCCGGGCATGTGGCGTTTGAGGTGATCGCGCACGACCATGAAGCCGACGTACGGCCCGCCGAACTGCGGCGGCACACCCCAGGCCTGGCCCTCACCGACGCAGATGTCGAAGCCGTGCTGGCCGGGAGGCGTGAGCACGCCGAACGACGTCGCTTCGGTGACGACGGAGATGCGGGTGATGTCCGGCGTGGCCTTGGCGACTGCGTCGTAGTCTTCGATCACGCCGAAGAAGTTCGGCGACTGCACGGCGATGCCGAAGACCTGATCGTCGATGGCGCGATGAAGCGC
The DNA here is from genome assembly GCA_963822445.1 of uncultured Acidobacteriota bacterium. GTDB lineage: Bacteria > Acidobacteriota > Thermoanaerobaculia > Gp7-AA8 > Gp7-AA8 > QHVT01. The sequence continues at coordinate 1,173,245 of CAWGHO010000002.1, forward strand.
GTCCATGTCGATGCGTCCGTCTTCGCGCCAGCCGACTTCGACGATCTCGATGCCGAGGTTCTGGATGTAGGTGCGAACGGTGGCCAGGTAGTGCGGATGAATGGACTTCGCCAGGATGATCTTGTTCTTGTTCTTCGCCACGCGGTCGGCGAGCAGCACCGCTTCGCACAGCGCCGTCGATCCGTCGTACAGCGACGCGTTCGCGACGTCGAGCCCGGTGAGCAGGCACTGGTGGGTCTGATACTCGAAGATCGACTGCAGCGTCCCCTGCGAAACCTCGGGCTGATACGGCGTGTACGCGGTCAGGAACTCACCGCGAAGGAGCAGCTGATCGATGCACGCGGGCTGGTAGTGGTGATACGCGCCGCCGCCGAGGAATGAGGCGTGATCGACGGCGGTGACGTTGCGGGCGGCGAGGCCGCGGAACCAGCGCCGGCTCTCGATCTCCGACCAGGGGCCGGGGATGTTCAGCAGGCTATCGAGCTTGACGTTCTGCGGCAGCGAGTCGAACAGCCGATCGATCGAGTCGACGCCGATGACCGCGAGCATCTCGCGGATGTCCTCGCCGGCGTTGGGGATGTAGCGGTGGGAGTTGGATGGGTCGGTGGGATCGGGAAGATTGGTCATCGCAGGCGACGTCAGTGTCCCGCTTCTTTTTCGAGAAACTCGTCGTACTCCTCGGCGCTCATCAGGTCGTCGTGCTCGGTGTGGTCCTTGACGCGGATCTTGACGAGCCAGCCGTCGCCGTATGCGTCGTTGTTCACGAGCTCGGGGCGGTCCGTCAGGGCCTCGTTGATCTCGATCACTTCCCCGGAGACGGGGGCGAAGAGATCGGAGACGGCTTTCACCGATTCGATCGTGCCCATCTCTTCGTTGGCGTCGAGCTGCGTGCCGACCTGGGGAAGCTCGACCGCGACGACGTCGCCGAGCTCCTTCTGGGCGTGATCGCTGATGCCGATCGTGGCCACGTCCCCTTCGAGATGCGCGTACTCGTGCGTCTTGGCGTAACGGTTGTCTTCAGGAATGGACGTGGCAGCCATCGGATACTCCTCCGGGGCGGGGCATCCCGCTATTTCGCTCGTTTGTAGAAAGGTGTTGGAACGACCCGGGCCCGGGCTTCTTTTCCGCGGACAAGAATCGTGAACTCGTTGCCCTGGCCCGATTTGTCGAGCGGAAGATATGCGAGGCCGATCGCTTTTTTCAATGTCGGCGAGTGCGTGCCGCTGGTGACCACGCCGACCTCTTCCGAGCCGTCGACGACCGGGAAACCATGACGGGCGATGGCCTTGTCGATCATCTCGAAGCCGACCAGCTTCCGCGGAGGCCCCTGGTCCTTCTCCCGCGCCAGCACGTCGCGGCCCGCGAAATCACCCTTGTCGAGCTTCACGATCCAGGCGAGATCGGCCTGAATCGGGGTGGTCGTGTCGTCGATGTCGTTGCCGTACAGAGCCATCTTCGCTTCGAGGCGGAGCGTGTCCCGGGCGCCGAGGCCGCAGGGCTTCACGCCCCTGGCGACGAGCTTCTTCATGATCCTCGGCGCGTCGTCGGGTGAGACGTAGATCTCGAAGCCGTCCTCGCCGGTGTAGCCGGTGCGGGAAACGATCGCCTTCGCGCCGTCGACGGTGCCCTGATCGAAGCGGTAGTACTTGATTGCGGGCAGATTCACATCGGTCATCGTCTGCAGAACCCGCTCGGCCTCCGGACCCTGAATCGCGAGCTGCGCGTAATCCGCGCTGACGTTCTTCACCTCGACGTCGAGGCCCGTGGCTGCATCGCGGAGCCATTCGAAGTCTTTTTCGGTGTTCGAGGCGTTGACCACGACGAAGTAATCATCGGCGGACATTCGGTAAATCAGGATGTCGTCGACGAAGCCGCCGTTCGGATAGAGCAGGCCGTTGTACTGGGCGCGGCCGTCTTCGAGCTTCGAGACGTCGTTGCAGGTCGCTTTCTGCAGAAGCTCGACCGCGTCTTTGCCGCGAACGATGACCTCGCCCATGTGCGAGACGTCGAACACGCCGACTTTCGTGCGCACGGCCTCGTGCTCGTCGAGAATCCCGCTGTACTGCACCGGCAGCTCCCAGCCGCCGAAGTCGACCATGCGGCCGCCGAGGTCCTTTTCCGTCTGATTGAGCGGGGTTTTCTTGAGGGTTACGTCAGACATGAGGGCGTAACGTAGCACAATGGTTGCCGTGACCAACGAGATCGGCCAGTTCCTCGATTACCTGACTTACGAGCGGAACGTTTCGGGCAACACCATCAGCGCGTATCGCGACGATCTCGAGTCCTTCATCGGCTTTCTCTGCAACGACTACTTCACCATGGGGCGCGATCAGATCGAGCTGCGCCGCATCGATCATCTGGCCGTCCGCTCGTATCTCGCGCATCTGTCCCGCCGCAAGCTCGCGCGGGCGTCCGTGGCCCGGCATCTGTCGGCATTGCGGTCGTTTTTCAAGTACCTGGTTCGGGAAGGAGTGGTCGAGGCCAATCCGGCGCGAACGGTTTCTTCGCCGAAGCGCGAGAAGCACCTGCCGTCGGTGATGCAGCCCGCGGATGTGACCCTGTTGCTCGAACAGCCCGACACCTCGACGACGCTCGGCATTCGCGACGCAGCCTGGATGGAGTTGCTGTACGCATCCGGATTGCGCATCAGCGAGCTGGTGGGCATCGACGTCGACGACCTCGAATTGCGCTCGCGGCTGGTCAAAGTGCACGGCAAGGGATCGAAAGAGCGGATCGTGCCGTTCGGGTCGAATGCGGAGGAGGCGGTGCGCGCGTACCTGGCGGTTCGTGGCGAGATCTGTCGCGATGTCGATGAGCAGGCCGTGTTCGTGAACTATCGCGGGCAGCGCATCACGACGCGAAGCGTGCGGCGCCTCTTCGACGGATACCTGCGAAAGGCCGCCCTGCGAGTGGGCATCTCGCCGCACACCATGCGCCATTCGTTCGCCACGCATCTGCTGAACGCCGGAGCGGATTTGCGCGGGATTCAGGAGCTGCTCGGGCATGCTTCGCTGTCCACGACGCAGAAGTACACCCACCTCAATGACTGGCAGCTGATCGCGGTGTACAAGAAAGCGCATCCGAGGGCGTAGTAGGCGGTAGGCAGTAGGCGGTACGCCGCTTCGCGGCTCGCAGGAGGCCGCCACCCATCCACGATGACGTCCCTCCCGCCTACCGCCTACCGCCTACAATCCCCCTCGTGATCCGCGCCATCGTCCACCACGGCTTCGTCGGCGAAGCCATCGAGTACTTCGCCGTGGTGGCAGGCCCGGACGTCGATCGCCGCTTCTTTTTCGAGCAGATCAACGCCCAGCGCGGGGACGTGGTGCGCTACTTCGGCGGCAATTCCGAGATCGTCCTCAATCCCGAAGGCGTGCGGTTCCGCGGGAACGGCGGGATCTTCGGCGAGTACATGTTCGGCGGGCATCTGCCGGTCGGCGATCTACTCAACGAACAGGTCGTCAATCGGCTGATCCTCTTCGGCACGACCATCGAGCCCCGCACGCACGAGCTGCGCTTCACCACGCACACGGACGGCTTCGAGACCTGGGACAACCTCTTCCTGCAGGGCAACGCCGTGGCGAACTACTTCTTCTTCATCGACGACCGCAAGCGGATGCGCGACGTCGGCGATCGCCAGGAACAGACCCTCAAGAGCGTCGGGAAGCTGCTCAAACGCTCGCGCAAAGTCGGCGCGGGGCAGTTCCTCGCGCTCGCGCACGAGTTTCTGGAAACGCTCAAAGAGCCCGAGTCGACGGTGGTGATCGTCCGGGCGGTTCATCGCGCGAATCAGCAGCTGGCCGACCTTTGCCAGAAGGCCTACGCGTCGGCGAAATCGCTCGAAGACGTCTCCGCGGCCCTCGTCGACCTCGACATCGAGCCGTACCAGCGCGAGCGCATTCAGATCGACGTCATCTACCGCCATCCCGACAATCAGGAGCTGATCGACGAGTACAAGCGCATCCTCGCGTCGTGCGCGGGCTCGGTCATCGACTCGTCCGCGCGGGCGCGGCTGATGCGCCTGCGCACGCTTTCGCTGCGCAACGAAGTGCCGCTCTCGATCTTCGACAACCTCGAGGAGATCGTGCTGCAGGAGCCGCGGGGAGTCGTAGCGAAACACGACGAGCCCGAATACATTCAATCCACCCGCGAGATCCTCGGCGGCTTCCTTCTCGGCCGCAACATCACCCGCAAGCTCTCCTCGCTCGACCTGGTGCAGCTCATGGAGAACAAGCAGAAGGCCGCCGCGAATCGCGATCAGACCTTCGAAGAGCTGCTGCTCGAGACCGGCCGGCTGATCGACGAGATCGGCCGCGAGGAAGAGGACTTCGAGCGCCTGGAATCCTTCGGCGAGCTGGTGACGCTCTTCGATCGCATCGATCACACGACCACGCTGATCAACAAGCTCGCGTTCATGGACGACATCGAGATGACCCAGGAGCAGATCCGCTCGCTCCTCGGCAACATGCAGGTCTTTGAGAAGCTGCAGCGCGGCCTCTTTCAGCAGCTCTTCATCGACCCGGTCGTGAACAACGAATACGCGCTGGCCTACGGGAAGAAGAAGCTCTACTCGCTGACACTCGGCCTGATCTCGATCGAGAACAACGAAGAGTCGATCGCGGGCGTGGTGGAATCGATCGTGGCCATCAATCGGCACGAGCGCGCGTACTTTGCCGCCTACAACCTCGCCCGCCGGCGCATGGCCAACTTCTACCTCGAGCTGAACACAGCGGAAGGCCGCGAGACGTTCCGCCGCGAGATCAAGGCGGAGATCGCGCACGACCCGGAGCTGCACGAGCTTCGCGAACAGGTCACCGAGGGCTTGCTCGAAGAGGTGATCAACAAGATCCGCCTCGAGGCGTTCTACATCAATCAACTGCTGCCGAAGATCGTCGAGGACCAGGACGCGCGGATGCGCGAGGACTTCCTGTCCAACTCCGGCCTCGATCGCTTCCAGGTCGAAGAGCTGGAGAGCGAGTACTTCGAGATGAGGTCGTTCCCGCCGCAGTTGCTCGATGTGATTCAGCGGCCTTCTCTGCCCTGAAGCGAGAGCGCAAGGATAGAGTTTGAACCCATGACGAACCGCCTCGCCAACGAAACCTCCCCTTACCTCCTGCAGCACGCCCATAACCCCGTCGACTGGTATCCGTGGGGTGAGGAAGCTTTCGCGAAGGCGCGAACCGAAGACCGGCCGGTGTTTCTCTCCATCGGCTACTCGGCGTGTCACTGGTGCCATGTGATGGAGCGGGAGTCGTTCGAGAGCGAGGAGATCGCGGCGGTCCTCAACGAGGACTACGTCTCGATCAAAGTCGATCGCGAGGAGCGGCCGGACATCGACTCGATCTACATGCAGGCCGTGCAGATGATGACCGGCCATGGCGGCTGGCCCATGTCGGTCTTCCTCACGCCAGACGGCAAGCCGTTCTACGCCGGCACGTACTTTCCGCCCGACGATCGCCACGGCATGCCGTCGTTCGGGCGCGTGCTCGAGCACGTCATCAACGTCTATCGATCGCGGCGGCAGGAAGTCGAGGAAGCCTCAACCGAGGTGCAGCAGGCGATCTCGCAGGGATTGCGCGTGAAACCGGGATCCGAGGCGGCGATCTCGCGCGATGCGCTCGAAACCGCGGCCGGAAAGATTGCCGCGAGCTACGATCCCGTGCATGGCGGATTCGGATCAGCGCCGAAGTTCCCGCCCTCGATGACCCTCGATTTTCTGATGCAGGTCGCGCATCGGACCAACCATCAGAAGCTGCGCGAGATCATCACCACCACGCTCACGAAGATGGCCCGCGGCGGGATGTACGACCAGATCGGCGGCGGCTTTCATCGCTACTCGGTCGACGCGAAATGGCTCGTGCCGCATTTCGAGAAGATGCTCTACGACAACGCGCTGCTGGCGAGGTTGTACGTGCGCGCGTGGCAATGGACGAAGGAGCCGTTCTTCGCGCAGATCGCGAACGAAATCCTCGGATTCGTGCAGCGGGAGATGACCGCCCCCGACGGCGCGTTCTACGCGACCCTGGACGCCGACTCGGAAGGGGAAGAGGGCAAGTTCTACGTCTGGACTCGCGCCGAGGTCATGCAACTGCTGGGAGAGGAAGAGGGGCGCGTGTTCTGCGCGCTTTACGACATCACCGATCGCGGCAACTTCGAAGGACACAACATCCCCAACATCCCGCGCGATCCCGAAAGCGTGGCCGCGGACCTCGGCATCACCCTCGATCGCCTCGGCGACATCGCCTCGCGCGGCAAGTGCAAGTTGTACGGCGTGCGCTCGCAGCGGATCTGGCCCGCTCGCGACGAGAAGATGCTCTCCGGTTGGAACGGATGGATGCTCGCCGCGTTCGCCGAGGCGGCGCTGGCGTTCGGGAAGTACGACGAGACCGTCCGCAGGAATGCCGACTTTCTCGTGTCGCGCCTCGATGCGAACGGGCGGCTGATCCGTCACGCAAAGATCAACGGGTTGCTCGAGGATTACACGGGTGCGGCGTGGGGCCTGACGCTCGCGTATGAAGCGACCAGCGAGCGGCGCTATCTCGACGCGGCGAAGTCGCTGGCCGATCAGATCCTGTCCAGATTCGCCGATGAACAGAACGGCGGCTTCTACGACACGCCCGTCGATCACGAAAAGCTGATCACCAGGCCGAAGGATCTCTTCGACAACGCCACGCCCGGCGGAAACTCGGTCGCGTGCGAGGTCCTGTTGCGACTGGCGCTGCTGTTCGGCAATGCCGACTACGCCCGCGCGGCGACGGAGGCGCTCGAAGCGGTTTATCCGATCGCCGACCGCTATCCGTCCGGATTCGGCTTTCTGCTCGGCGTCGCGGAATGGCGCGTGGGGACGCCGCGGGAGATTGTGCTCACCGGCGACGCCGAGCGCGTTGCGCAAGCGTTGTCGGCGAAACGTATCTGCCGCATCGCGTGCTCGTCGCCGGCGCGCAGTCGGCGGACCTGCCGTTCATGCAGAACCGGCCGGCGGACAAGACTCTCGCGTACGTTTGCGTCGGTTACGCGTGCGAGGAGCCGACGAGCGATCCGGAGAGGTTGAAGGCGCTGCTCACGGCTTCGTGACCGCGTCCCTGAACTCCGGCCACTTCACCATCCGCCCCGGAATGCGCGAGCGCGGCAGCGCGAGCAGCTCGCGTTCTTCATGCGGCGCCGGAGCGCGATCGAGCAGCGCCGCGAACGCGTTCTTCAGAAACACGCGGTCGTTCTGACAATCGGGTCCCCAGGTCACGGTTTCCGCGAGATTCTCGAGCCTCACCTCGCCGCTTTCCAGTCGCGGCCAGACCGTTTCGGGATGAAATCCGAGGCGGGCGATGAGCGGGACCACGGCCTCGCGATCGAGACGCTCCGGCGGGAAGTTCGTCTTCGAGTTGCGCCACGCCGTCTTTGCGTCGATCAAAGCCGGGAGACGAACGAGTGGCTCGCCGATGTCGATGTCCGCGAACGCGGCGGCGAGAGCGCGCTGATCGGCGGCGCCGGGAACGCGGACGAAGTCGAAGTCGAACGCCAGCGTGTTCACGCCGTCGATCCAGAGTCGCGCCGGTGCGTTGAACGACTGTTCGCTCCATTCATGCGGAAGGGCGAGCTCGCCGAGCGCGTGACCGTTGAGCGACACGCGCATGGTCTGTCCCGCGGCGACGGGAAGCACGCGCATGCGGATGACGTCGTCGCGCGAGCTCCATCGCGGCATGGTGATCGTCGCCCGTTCCGCGGTCGCCCAGCGGAAATCGCGTTCCGGGTCGCCCCAACCCTCGCTGTGAAACCAGGTCGCGTTGCCGTCGATCTCCGGCGTCGCGTAGTGCAGCCGGAAGTTCTCCAGCGATGACGCGAGGACGACCGGATAGCCGCACATCCAGTTGCGCGATTCCGGCTCTGAAGTGAAACCGGCTGTGACGAGCCACGACGCGCGATTGGTCCGGCGCTGCACGTCCGCAACCTCCGCCGCGAAAATGTGGACGACCTTCACCCGCGGCGGCAATCGCATCAGGTAGTAGCGAAGCGAGACCTCGGACCACGGCTCGGCGGCGATCACCAGATCGCCTGGCTTCGAGTGATTCCAGATCGTCAGCGCGATCTGCCGCCAGTCGAGTTTCTGAAAGGAATCGTTCCGCGCTGCAGCCCACGTTTGCGACGCGATGACCCCCGCAACGAGCACGGCCAGCCACTCCCGTCGCACGATCGCGGAGATTCCAACGGCCGCGAGCAGCACGAATCCGATCAATGCCGGCGTGACGTAGCGCGCCGCGAAAAAGTGGTCGAACACGCGCAGGGAAGCGATGGCGATGACCAGCGGCAGCACGGTCATCCCGATCAACACGATGGCCTCCGTCGGCTGCCGGCGAGCGATGACGACTGCACCGACTATCGCGAAGATAAGCATCGCCACGGCAACGCGTCCGCCGACGGACATGCCCAGCGCGGAAACGGTGAAGGTTCGGAGCAGCGGATCGAAGAAATCCGAGCTGAGGCCTGGAAACCCGGGCCACGCGGCGTCCTCGACGGGGTTTGCGGCATAAACGACGCGGAACAGAACGAGTGTCACCGCCGACGCGGCCGCGGCGCGCCAATACCAGCGCTCACGCGTTCGCAGCGCGCACAACACGGCGACGATGAATGCCGACGCGACGACCGGCGCGGCCACCGCGGCGGTGTAGAGCATCGCCACGAGAATGGCGCACAACGCGCTGAACCATTTCGCGCGCAACAGCACCAACACCAGCGCGGCCGTCAGGAACATCAGCAGCGCATATCCGCGGGCTTCGCGGCTGTAATAAACGTGCAGTGGCGAAACGGCGAGAAGGATGGCCGCGGCGCGCGTCGATTTCGATGCGAACCAGACCAGGGGAATGGTCGCGACGCCGAACAGCGCCGCCGCCGAACGGCCCGCGGCTTCGCTCGTCCCGAACAGCCGCGTCGCCAGTTGCGTCAGGTAGTACAGGCTGCCGTGCTCGTCGTGCAGCGACGTGATCCAACGCCACCAGACCTGCTCGCCCGCGCGCGTCGTCAGTTCCTGATGAAGGATCTCGTCGAGCCAGTAACTCGGTTCGCCGAGCGCGTCGAAACGGAGAAACGCGGCTACGCCCACGATGGCGGCCAGCAGCACCCAGCGAGCGGCGGCGGTCACGGACTCTTCGGCGCGACTACCCAATCGGTCCAGACCCGCGCGCTCTCGTTGCCGCTCTTGTCGATGGCCGTGACGGCGTAGCGGTAGGCGATGCCGAGGGCCACTCTCACATCGACGAAGTCGGTGGCTGTGAAGATCTGGCCGCCCTCGATGGGAATCGTCCCGACATCCTTGATCTCAGCCCCATGCCCAGCCCCCTCGGCACGATAGAGCTTGTAGCCGGCCAGGTCCGCCGCCTCGACCGCGGGCCAGATCAGGCGCACCGCTTTCGTTTCGATGAGCGGAGTGAGCGACGCCGGAGCGGGAGGCGGAACGAGATCGCGGAACGTCGCCTTCACCGGCAACGACATCTCGCTCTGCAGCAGCGGCGGTCCGGCGTTGCCGACGGCGGTGATCCGGTACTCATGCTCGCCGTACGGCGGAACGTCGGTGAAGGACGTCTCGGTAATCAGGCCCGCGTTTACGGGCTGGGCGAAATCGGGAACGGGCTCGCCGGGGGCGGCGCGGTAGATGTTGTAGCCGGCGATGATCGGCGGGTCCTGCGTGACCGACGTCGATGGCGCGGTCCAGGTGATCTTCACCCCTTCGGCCACTGGTGTCGCGACCCCGTCTTTCGGCGGCGCGGCGACGGGGAGCGGAACCAGCGAGACCATGTTCGAGATCTCGCTCTTCGCGGTCTTCCCGATGGTGACCAGCGCATACGTGACGCGCACCGGGCGGCCGTCCTGGGCGCGGAAAGGGGGGTTGTCGGCGTAGTAGAGCTTCGCGCCGGCGGTCGCGGCCGCCAGATTGGCCTTGTCTATGCTCTCTACCTCGCTGCTGAGCTTCGCAAACTGGGCCTGCGGGATCGTCGGAATCTTCGCGAACAACGCAACCGCCTGCGGCACCGACGGATCGGCGTTGCCGGGCTGCATGCTGTCGGGATCGCGGCCGCCGGCCGGGACGGGAAGCTCTTCGACGTAGCGGTAGACGACGATGCGCTCGATCTCGGTGAGACTGCGGCCGGCCGTCGTCAGCGAGGGATAGCTCCACGACAGAATCACCTGGCCGGCGCGCTGTGCTACAACGAGGTCGCTCGTCGCCTGCGGGATGACCGGAACGGGCGGTCGTGGATCGCCGCGTTTGCCACAGAAGAGGGTTGCGACGAACAGTAGCGCCAGGAGGCGCTTCGATTGATGATTGATGAATGATGATTGATGACTCGGGATCACTCATCGATCATCACTCATCACTCATCAATCGCCAAGGACGACAAACCATGTGCGGAATCATCGGATACGTCGGCACGCGTGATGTGGTGCCGGTACTGATCGGCGGCCTGAAGAAACTGGAGTACCGCGGCTATGACAGCGCGGGAATTGCCGTGGTCAATGGCAACGGCGTGGATGTCGTTCGCGCCGAGGGAAAGCTCTCGAACCTCGAAGGCAAGCTTGCAGACAGAGACGCTCAAAGGCACGTTCGGCATGGGCCATACCCGCTGGGCGACCCACGGGAAGCCGAACGAAAACAACGCTCACCCTCACCGCGACTGCACCGGCAACGTCGTGGTCATTCACAACGGGATCATCGAGAACTTCCTGCCGCTCAAGCAGCGCCTGAAAGCGGCCGGCCACGAGTTCAAGAGCGAGACCGATACGGAAGTCGTGGCCCATCTCATCGAAGAGCATCGCAAGAGCGGCGCGTCGTTCGTCGACGCGGTGAAGAAGTCGCTCAAGGAGCTCGATGGTCACTACGCGCTGGTCATGATCGCCGCCGACGACCCGGGAACGATCATCGCCGCCAAGCAGGGCCCGCCGCTCGTGGTCGGCCTCGGCGAAGGCGAGAACATCGTCGCCTCCGACGTCGCTCCGCTGCTGGCCTACACCCGCAACATCATCTATCTCGAAGACGGCGAGTACGCGATCGCGAGTGACAAGAAAGTCGACGTCTTCGCGAAGGACGACGCCAAGGTCGAGCGCGAGCCGAAGAAGATCACCTGGGACGCGGTGATGGCCGAGAAGGAAGGCTATCGCCACTACATGCTCAAGGAGATCCACGAGCAACCACGCGCCGTGCGGGACACCTTCAATGGCCGGATGTTCGAGGAATCAGGCGAGATCTTCTTCAACGACCTGCAGTTCACGCCGGACGAGTGGTCGAAGATCAAGAAGATCCACATCGTCGCCTGCGGCACGTCGTGGCATTCGGGCCTGGTCGGCAAGTTCATGCTCGAGAACGCGGCGAGGATCCCGGTCGAGGTCGACTACGGCTCCGAGTACCGCTATCGCGATCCGATCCTCGACGAGTCGACGCTGGTCATCGGCGTCACGCAGTCGGGCGAGACCGCGGACACGATCGCCGGCATGCAGGAAGCGAAGGCGAAGGGCGCGAAGCTGATCTCGATCTGCAACGTGATCGGCGCGGCCGCGACGCGCATGTCGGACGGCGTGATCTACACGAATGCGGGGCCGGAGATTGGCGTCGCTTCGACGAAGGCCTTCACCACGCAGCTCACCGCCTTCTATCTGCTGTCGCTCTACATCCGCCAGCTGCGCGGCGACGACAAGGACGACATCCGCTACGCGATGCACGAGCTGTCGACGATTCCGCACAAGATCGAGCACGCTGCTCAAGAAGCAGGAGAAGCACATCGAGCAGCTCGCCCACAAATATCACCGCGCCCAGGACTTCCTCTTCCTCGGCCGCGGCGTGCACTACCCGATCGCGCTCGAAGGCGCGCTGAAGCTGAAGGAGATCTCGTACATCCACGCCGAGGGGTATCCGGCCGGGGAGATGAAGCACGGGCCGATCGCACTGATCGACGAGAACATGCCCGTGGTTGCGATCGCGACGCACACGCCGGTGTACGACAAGGTCGCCTCGAACCTGCAGGAAGCGAAGGCGCGCGACGGCAAGATGATCGTGATCTGCGACGAAGGCGACGAGGAGATGAAGAAGTTCGCCGACGACTACATCGAGGTGCCGTGGGCGATCGAGCCGCTACAGCCGATTCTCACGGTCGTGCCGACGCAGCTTCTCGCGTACTACATCGCGCTGAGGCGCGGGTGCGACGTAGATCAGCCGAGGAACCTGGCGAAGAGCGTGACGGTGGAGTAGCTCAGTTGATGGTTTCGCGCGGTTCCTCTTCACCCCACGTCGCGAGAAACTGCTCTGCCCAGCGGCGCCAGCGCTTGTCATAGCGCCGGCTTTCTTTCAGCGACCGGTCGAGCTTCTGCTGAATCCCCGTCACGCGAAGGAACCACCGGCCGACGGCACTTGCGGGGGCAGCAGACGGCGGCTCGATCGCCAGGGCGCGGCGGATCGCCTCGCAGGCCAATTGATTCTCGCCGTTGCGGGCGTGATGGTCCGCCAGCCGTTGGAGGGCGTCAAGGTTCTCCGGGTCGAGAGATCGCGGCGTCCAACCGCCGCGCCCATCCTGATCGCGCTGATCATGACCTTGGTGAATCTTCGCAATGAGTGATGCTACCTTTCCGCCCAATGAGACAGAACTGGTTGGTCCGCCTCGCAATCACCGTCGTCGCTCTGCTGCTCGCCGTTCCGGTGTTCTCGCAGGAGACCGCGGGCTATCGCGTCGTCATTCCTGTGGCCGGCAACGCGGCCGGAGCGAACGGAACGTTCTTCAAGAGCACGGTCACGCTCCTGAACACCGGCTTTCGGGACGGCGTCACGCCACCGCGGTCGCAGCGTGTCCGCGTCGACTTCTACCCGCGCAATGCCAGTGCGGATCTGGGCGCTCCGATCTTCGTCACCCTCTCCGGCTTTCTGGGCCATTGGGAGAACTTCCTGGCCGACGCCTACAGCCCCGCGCGCGGCGGGCTGGGCGCGCTGGTGTTCACGGCCGTGGATGACAACGGTGCGCCGCAGACCGATGCACTGCTCTTCGCCGTCTCGCGGATCTTCACCGCGCAAGCCTCGACCACGAATTGCGTAAATCCGAACGGCGAGGTGTCCCAGTCTCTCGAGTCGGTTCCGGTTGAGGACATCGCGTCGTTCACACAAAAAGGCTGGATCAACGGCCTCCGTCACGACTCCCGTTTCCGCACGAACCTCGGCATCGTGAACCACTCCGAATCGGACGAGGAGTTCACGATCACGCTCTATCCATTCAACGGCGGCGAACCGATCAGTTACGACGTGAGCGTGCCGGCGAAGGCGCTGATTCACGAGCCGGTGCTCGCAGGGGATTACGGCTCGTCGCTGATCGTCTCAGTCCAGGCGAAACGGGCCGGCTTCTTCTTCAGCGCGTACGGCAGCACGGTCGACAACAACACCGGCGACGGCTGGACGTTCCGGGCCACGCGGTAGCTGGCACAATGACCGAGTGATCCTCATCCCCATCGGCCGCGATGACGCAGAGATCCGCCGGCACGCGTGGGTCTCGTACGCGATCATCGCCCTGAACGTGCTGATGTTCATCGCCGTGGAGACGGCGTCCCGTCCGTCGAAGGTGATGGGCATCCAGCGCGGGTTCTCCGATGCGGTCAGCTACCTCGCCGAGCATCCGTACCTCGAGATTCCGGCGGCGATGAAGCCGATGGTCAACGACCGGGGGAAGGCGTGGCTCGCCCAGCGGGCGCGCACGATGGAGCAGCGCCCGACTCCGACGATCATCGCCATCGAGCAGCGAAGGCTCGACGGGATGGTCAACGACGCCATGCGCGCCGTGCGGACGCTGCCTCACATCCGCTTCGGATACGTGCCGTCCGAGGGTGGCGTGTTGCGGTTGATCACGTCGATGTTCGTCCACGCCGGCCTGATGCACCTCCTCGGCAACCTGCTTTTCTTCTTCGTATCCGGACCGTTCATCGAGGACGTATTCGGGCGGCCGTTGTTCGCGGCGCTGTACATCAGCGGCGGCATCGCGGCCTCGCTGACCTACGCCGCGCAGCATCCTCGTGGAACCGTTCCGCTGGTCGGCGCGTCGGGTGCGATCGCGGCGATCATGGGCGCGTATCTGGTCCGCTTTCTCCGGTCGAAGGTCGAGTTCCTGTTCGTCCCGATTCTGCTGCGGCCGCAATGGCACTTCCGCTTCTTTCTCCCGGCGTTCGTGGTGCTGCCGCTGTGGTTCGTGCAGCAATGGCTGGAGATGATGAGCGAGGCCGCGGGCGGCGGCGTGGCCTTCTCCGCGCACGTGGGCGGCTTCGTTTACGGAGTGGCCATCGCGCTGATCGTGAAGCTTTCGGGATTCGAGGAGAAGTACGTCAATCCCGTGGTCGTGAAAGAGACGACCTGGTCGATGGACGAGCGGACCTTGCACGCCATGGCCAGGTTGCGCGACGCACAGGCGATCGAGGATCCGGCGATGATCGACGCCGCGGCCACGCAGTTGCTTGCGCGCTACAGCGACGAGAAACAGCCAGACCTGGCCGTCGAGCTGATTCAGGAGATGACCGAGGATCGCAACGCGCGTCTGCCGAAGTTCCTGCCGCGCGCGGCGGTGTTCGTGGAGCGCAGCGGCAATCGCGATTGGGCTCTGGCCTTGTATCAGCGCGTGTTCGAGAACGATCCGAACGGCGCGAACGCCGTGCAGTCGCTGGTCAAGATCGGGACGTTGTTGCGCGGCGCCGGCGATGTGCACGGCGCGCGCGAGTCATTCGCGAAAGCGCGCGCCCACCCCGCGTGCACGGCGGAGTGGGCGCCGACGATCGACGCGAAGATTCAGCAGCTGAGCGCTAGGTAGTGCGAACGACGGCCGTCTTCGTCGTCAGTCCGCCGAACAGGTAAATCGCGCCGAAGACGACGTGAATGATGTGGTCCATCGTCCCGAGCTCGAGCTGGCCGGGGATGACGTTCAACATCCGCCCCTCGCCGCTGCCGGCGACGAATCCGGCCACGCCGAGGAGAAGGTAGACGGCGCCGAAGACGACACAGAACGTCTTTGCGGCCTGAGGTGTGCCCTTCAGCCCCAGCCAAAGCGAGATCGCGCCGCTGACGAGATGGATGACGTTGTGCGCGAGGGAGAGATGCGCACCGAGAAGACCCGGCATTACGAAACCGGCGACGCCGACCAGGAGGAACACGATACCGAGAATCGTGGCGATTCTGTTGGCCATGAATAACGCTCCTTATGTTGGTATCGGAGAGTCTACTCCCGCGCGATCCAGCCGCCACCGAGACAGAGGTCGTCCTGATAAAAAACGACTGCCTGTCCCGGAGCCACGCCGCGCAGTTTCTGCGCGAACGCGACGCGGGCGCGGTCCCCATCGAGCGGGGTCACTGTGGCCTCTACGTCCGCCATGCGCGATCGGACGCGTGCCTGAACCTGAACCGGTCCTGATGGCGGCTCACCGGCAATCCAATGCACGCGCTGCGCAACGAGCTCGGAGCGCTCGAGCGCGCTCGACGGACCGACTGTGACGCGCTTCGTGAACGGATTCACATCGACGACGTACGTGCGATCCGCGGATCCACCGAGGTCAAGGCCGCGGCGCTGGCCGATGGTGAAGTGGTAGTAGCCGTCGTGCGTACCAACGACGTTGCCATCGACATCCACGATCTCGCCAGCGTTCTCGCCGGGCTGAATGCCGGCCTCGCGCTCGACGATCCTCGCGTAGCCGTCTTTCTCCGGGACGAAGCAGATCTCGTACGACTCTTTCTTGCGCGCCACGGAAAGTCCCGCCTCCTCGGCGATGTCCCGCACCTGGGGCTTCGTCAACTCCCCCAGCGGAAAAAGCGCCTCGGCCAACTGCGACTGAGAAAGCTCGAACAGGAAGTAGCTCTGGTCTTTCGCGAGATCGAGGGCCTTGCGAAGCTCGAACGTGCCGCCGTTGTCGATGATCCGCGCGTAGTGGCCGGTGGCGATTTTCTGCGCACCGATGGCCAGCGCCTTCTGATGAAAGAGGTCGAACTTCACGTGCGTGTTGCACAGCACGCACGGGCTCGGCGTGGTGCCCGCGAGATAGCCCTGCACGAACGGGGTGATCACTTTCTCGTGGAAGTTCGCCTCGAGATTCAGCGTGAAGTGGGGAATCTCCAGCCGCCAGGCAACGCGGCGGGCGTCGGCGAGGTCGTCGATCGTGCAGCAGCCGCCATACGTCGTGTCCGCCGTCGCCGACGAATTGCTGAGGTTGTCGTACATCTGCATTGACAGACCAATGACGTCATGTCCCTGGGACTTGAGGATGTACGCGGCCGTCGAGGAGTCGACGCCGCCTGACATGGCGACTGCGATTTTCATGAGTGACGCATAACTGACGTTGCGCTAACTGCCCCAACGACCCACTTCATGCATAATTCCCGCGGCAGTGGCAGTCGCAGACCGCAACTTCAAAGTCCTCGTCGTCGACGACGATCCGAACATCCGGCGCATGATCGTGGCCGCGCTGAAACGCGATGGCTACGAGTTCCTGGAGGCGCCGAATGGCCGCGAGGCGCTCGACACGATGCGCGCGGAGCACCCGAACGTGGTCGTGCTCGACCTGATGATGCCCATCCTCTCAGGGTGGGACGTTCTCCGCGAGCGCGCCGACGACGCAGCCCTGCGCAGCATCCCGGTGATCGTGATCAGCGCCAACCGCGACCCCGAAGTGGCCACCGCCGTGGCCCAGGGCATCTGCGCATTCCTGCCCAAGCCCTTCGACATCGGCGCCCTCAGCGCGCTGGTGAGAAGCTGCATTCCGCCGGATGCGCAGGCGTCGTAATTCCGAGTTTCGGGGTTACGAGGTTTCGGGGTTACGAGGTGAAGAAGCCTCGGCGCGCCTTGCCTCCCTCGTAACCCCGTAACCTCGTAACCTAGCAACTATCCCCGCGGCTCCAGCTCCTGCGCATCCAGCACCGCTATTGCGGCCATGTTCACGATGTCGTTCACGTCGACGCCGCGCTGGAGGACGTGGACTGGCTTGGCCAGGCCCTGCAGGATCGGGCCGATGACTTCCGCGCCGCCGAGACGCCAGAGAAGTTTGTAAGCGGCGTTGGCGGCGTCGAGGCTTGAGAAGACGAGGACGTTCGCGTCGCCCTGAATGGCGCTCCAGGGATAATCGTGCTGGGCGATCTCCGGGACGACGGCGGTATCTGCCTGCATCTCCCCTTCGACGATGAGGTCCGGGCGCCGTTTTTTCAGGATCTGCACGGCGTCGCGCACTTTCGACGCCGCCTCGTCCTTCGTCGAGCCGAAGTTCGAGAACGAGATCATGGCGATGCGCGGCTCGAGGTTGAAGCGTTTCGCCGTTTCGGCGGTCTGCTCGGCGATCTCAGCCAGCATCTCGCTGTCGGGATTGATGTTCACGGTGGTGTCGGCGAGGATGACCATGCGCTGCTTGAACATCAGCAGGTACGCGCCGGACACGTGCTTCGCGCCGGGACGCGTCTTCACGATCTGCAGCGCGGGGCGGATCGTGGCCGGGTAGTACGCGCGCAGTCCGGCGATCACGCCGTCGGCATCGCCCGCATCGAGCATCATCATCGCGAAGTAATTGCGGCTGTTCAGAATCCGCCGTGCATCGGCACCGGTGATGCCGTGGCGGCGGCGCAGCTCGTGGAACCGGTCCGCGTAGCGCTCAAACTGCTCCTCGCAATGGTTGATGTCGATGATGGTGATCTTCGACGCGTCGACGTTGTACTTCTGGAGCAGCGGCGCGACCTCTTCGAGCTTCACCAGCAGGATCGGATGGGCGAGGCCTTCGTCGGTGAGGATCTTCGCCGCGCGAATGATCTTCTCCTGATCGCCTTCCGGAAAGACGATGCGCTTCGGGTTCTGCCTCGCGCGGCCGTAGATGTCGTGCATCAACCCGCGGGCGCGGCCGAGCATGTTCTCGAGCCGGCGGCGGTACGCGTCGTAGTCCGCGATCGGCTCCTGGGCCACACCGGTTTCCGCGGCCGCGCGTGCGACGGCGACGGGCACGTTCAGCAGCACGCGATAATCGAACGGCTTCGGAATCAAGTACTCCCGTCCGAAGTGAATGCGGTCCTTGCCGTACGCGCGCAGGACGGAATCGGGGACGTCTTCTTTCGCCAGATCGGCGAGCGCGCGCGAGGCGGCGAGCTTCATCTCATCGTTGATCGTCGTCGCCCGGCAATCGAGCGCGCCACGGAAGATGAACGGAAATCCGAGGACGTTGTTGACCTGGTTGGGGTAGTCGGAGCGGCCGGTGGCCATGATCAGGTCCGCGCGCGCAGCCACGGCTTCTTCGTAGCCGATCTCCGGGTTCGGATTGGCCATGGCGAAGACGATCGGGTCGGGAGCCATGCTGCGGACCATGTCCTGCGACACGATCCCGCCGGCGGAGAGGCCGATGAAGACGTCCGCGTCGCGGAACGCATCGGCCAGCGTGCGCCGATCGGTCTCCGCCGCGAACTCTTCCTTGTACGGCGTCATGTCGTCCTTGCGGCCTTTCCAGATCACGCCGTGACGATCGACGAGGAGGACGTTCTCCTTGCGCAGGCCGAGGCGGATGTAGAGGCGCAGACAGGCCATGGCCGCGGCGCCGGCGCCGGAGATGACCATCCTCACGTCTTCGATCTTTTTCTTCGCGACTTCCAGGGCGTTGATCAGCGCGGCCGCGGAGATGATCGCCGTTCCATGCTGGTCGTCATGGAAGACGGGGATGTTCATCTCCGCCTTGAGCCGCTCTTCGATCTCGAAGCACTCCGGCGCGGCGATGTCCTCGAGATTGATCCCGCCGAAGGTGGGCTCGAGGAGCTTCACGCAGCGGATGAATTCTTCGGTGTCCCGCGTGTCCAGCTCGAGATCGAACACGTCGATGTCGGCGAAGCGCTTGAAGAGAACGCCCTTCCCTTCCATCACCGGCTTGCCCGCGGCCGCGCCGATGTTGCCGAGGCCCAGGACCGCTGTGCCGTTGGTGATGACCGCGACCAGATTGCCTTTGCTCGTGTACTTGTAGACCGAGGCGGGGTCGCGGGCGATCTCGAGGCAGGGCTTGGCGACGCCGGGGGTGTACGCGAGGGACAGATCGCGCTGGGTCGCGGTCGGCTTCGAGGGAACGACTTCGATCTTTCCGGGTCGTCCGCCGGAGTGGTATTCGAGTGCTTCGTCGTCGAAGTCTTCTGCCATTCGCGGGAGTCTATCGCGATGGCAAAAGGGAGACGACCGGGAGGCCTCCGGCGGGCGGCCACGGGCCGCTGCGTTTGTGTCGCGTGATCACGATTCGCGCAACTAGCGCGGGTGTCGCGTCAGGCACAACAAGCGCTGCGGCCCGGGGCCGCCCGCCGGAGGCCTCTCGTCGTTCCCTTTAGCTTGCGCGACGCGCTTTCGCGTCCCGCGGCGCTTCCACGCGCGAGCCAACAGCGGCGGCGGCCGGAGCCGGACGTCCTCTCCAGCGATCCCACGCCACGGCCACGGCCGGAACGATGAGCAGCGTGGAGTACGTACCGCTGATGACGCCGATGGTCAGGATCCAGGAGAAGCCGCGGATCACTTCACCGCCGAAGATCAGCAGCGCGAGCAGCACCAGGAAGACCGTACCGCTGGTCAGGATCGTGCGCGAGAGGGTCTGGTTCATGGCCAGGTTCAGGTGCTCGGCCAGGCCCATCGGCTTCTTGATCTTGCGGCGGTTCTCGCGGACGCGGTCATACGTGACGACCGTGTCGTTGATCGAGTAACCGACGATGGTCAGAATCGCGGCGACGACGTTCAGCGAGAACTCCAGGTTCAGGAACAGCAGGAAGGCCATCGCGATCAGGACGTCGTGGATGATGCAGATCATCGCCGACACGCCGAAGACGAAGTCGAAGCGCATCCAGATGTACGCGCCCATGGCCAGCGACGACAGCAGAATGGCCATGATGGCCTTCTTCTGCAGCTCGCTGCCGACCTGCGGACCGACGGTCTCCTGATTGAAGACGTTGAACGCGCCGAGCGTTGCTTTCTCGTTGAGGACCTTCGCCGAGCCGGTGGAAACGCCCGAGACGCCGGTGGCCTGGCTCATCTGGGTGAAGATGCCCAGCTCCGAGCGCCGTTCGATGATGCGCTTCGCGAGGTCGCGGTAGTGCGTTGCCGCGGCAGGCTGCGAGCCGCGATTGTCCGGATCGGCCTGCTGGAGAGCGGCCGCGATCTGATCGGCGCCGACGTAGTTCAGATCGATCTTGCCCGCGGCGTTCGGATTCAGGGTCTTGTGCAGATCGGTGACGACCGCGCCGGCGTAATCACCTTCGCGGGCCTGCTGCGGAAGACGGATCAGAACCGCCTTCTGATCGGCGGCACCGTACTGCGCGATGGAGGCCTTGGCGAGCTGCGGATGCTGGCGGAGCTGGTCGAGCGGAACGCCGTCCCGGAACTTGAGGATGATGTTCGCGCCACCGGCGAAGTCGATGCCGAGGTTGATGCCGCGGGTGAGGAACACGCCGAGACCGGCGAGGATGATCAGCGTGGAGATGATCACCGCGTGCCAGCGGTACTTGATGAAGTCGTAGTTGGGGTTTTCGAAGATTCGCATGGTGGTAGTCCTCAGCCGAAGACGGCGTTAGATGCTGAGCTCCTTCGGCCGGTCGACCGGCTTGTAGACGATGTCGAAGATCATCCGCGACACGAAGAAGGCCGTGAACACGGACGCGCCGAGACCAATGAGCAGCGTTACGGCGAAGCCGCGGATCGGGCCCGTGCCGAACTGGTAGAGGAAGAGCGCCGAGATGATCGTGGTCAGGTGGGTGTCGATGATCGTGGCGAAGGCGCGGGAGAAGCCCTGCTCGATCGACGCGCGGACGGTCTTGCCTTCGCGGAGCTCTTCACGGATGCGCTCGAAGACGAGCACGTTCGAGTCGACGGCCATGCCCAGCGTAAGGATGATGCCGGCGATGCCCGGGAGGGTCAGGGCGGCGCCGAAGTAGGCCATCATCCCGAGCAGGATCACCAGGTTGAGCAGGAGCGCAAGGATCGCGTTCACGCCCGCGCCCTTGTAGTACGCGATGATGGCGATGACCAGCAGCGCGAGGCCGACCGCTGAGGCGAGGAAGCCCTGACGGATCGAGTCCTTGCCAAGCGACGGGCCGACGGTGCGCTCTTCGAGGGTGGTCAGCGACGCGGGGAGCGAGCCGCTGCGCAGGACCAGCGCAAGATCGGCCGCCTGCTGCTGCGTGAACTGCCCTTCGATGATGCCTTCGTCGTTGATCTGGCTGTTGATGACCGGCGCGGAGACGACCTTGTTGTCGAGCACGATGGCCATGCGCCGGTTGATGTTCGCGCCGGTGAGCGAGCCGAACTTCGGCGCGCCTTCCGGAGTCAGCGAGAAGTTAATGACCGGCTCGCCGACCTGCCCCTTCTGCACTCGGGCGTTCTTCAGATCGCGGCCGCTGACGAGGACGTTCTTGCTGAGCGCGTAATACTCGACGCCCGTCACCCGTCCCATGTTGTCTTCGGCGTTGCCCGGAAGGATGTCCGTGCCCGCGCGCTGCGCGGGCGTCAGAGACTCGTAGACCCCCTGTGCGGTCGGAGCGGGATTGCCCTCGACGATGCGGAACTGGAGCTGGGCCGTGGTCTTGATGATGTCCTTCACGCGGGCCGGGTCATCGACGCCGGGCAGCGAGATGGCGATGCGATCCTTCCCCTGCGGGACGATGATCGGCTCGGCGACGCCGAGGGCGTTGACGCGGCGGTCGATCGCTTCGACGGCCTGCGCGACCGTGTCGCGGCTGAGCTGCTGCATCGCGTTCGCCTTGAACGTGAAGCGGAGATCGGCGCCGGCGCGGCTGACTTCGAAGTTCGGCAGGAAGTCGTTGGCGATGCGCTCGTACTCGGCCGTCCCGACGCCCGTCGGAGGGGTGGCCAGGAAGGTGCTGTCGTCGACGCGGCGGGTGACCGGCACCGGCACGTTCTGCGCGGTGGCCTGGGTCTTGAGCGAGTTCATGGCCTGATCGACTTCCAGGCGCGAGGCCTCGTTCGTGTTCACCTGCATCACGAGGTGAATCCCGCCTTTGAGGTCGAGCCCGCGCTTGATCGGCTCAGGGTTGTTCTCCGTCGGAATGATGGCGACGGCGAACACCGCCAGCACGCCGAGGATCAACACGATTTTCCAGATGATGTTTCGATTCATGGGTTCCCCGTACGATTCAGCCCTGCGATTCGGACTCTCCGGACACGACACCGGAGATCGCAGAGCGCGCTACCTTGACCTTCACGTTTTCGGCGATTTTCAGGTAGACGGCGTCGGGCTCAACACCCTGAATCGTCCCGTAAATCCCGCCTGTGGTAAGTACGCGATCGCCCTTTTTCAGCGCGCTCAGCATTTCAGCCGTTTTCTTGCGCTGCTTGCTCGCCGGGGCGATGACCAGAAAGTAAAAAACGAGACCGATGGCGATGATCGGCAGGAACTGGGCGAGGGCGGCAGCGCCCCCGGCGCTCTGAAGAAGCGTAGCTATCGCATTCATAGGTTTTCTTTGTTGACCCGCGACAGGAACTCTTCGCGGAAGGCCTGAAACGAGTTGGACGCGATAGCCTGCCGGATCGACCGCATCAAGTCAAGGTAAAACGCGAGGTTATGGATGGTGTTGTAGACCATCGCGGCGATCTCGTCGTTCACGTAAAGGTGCCGCAAATAGGCCTTGGAGACGGTGGTGCAGGTGACGCACGAGCAGTCCGGATCGAGCGGCTCCGGGTCGTCGGCGTACTTCGCGTTCTTGATGGCCACCTTCCCGCGGCTGGTGAAAAGCGACCCGTTGCGTGCGTTGCGGGTGGGCATCACGCAATCGAACATGTCGATGCCCGCCGCGACGCCGTTCACCAGATCCTCGGGCGTTCCGACACCCATCAGGTAGCGGGGCTTGTCCGCGGGAAGCAGCGGCGCGGTGTAGTCGACGATGGAGAACATCTCCTCTTTCGGCTCCCCGACGGACACGCCGCCGATGGCGATCCCGTCGAAGTCCATCGAGGCGATCTCTTCGACGCTCTGCTTGCGCAGATCGAGATGAATCCCGCCCTGCACGATGCCGAAGAGCGCGGACTCGCGTCTCGCGGTGAGCGACCGTTTCGCCCACCGGTGGGTGAGCAGCATCGACTTCTCCACCTCGGCACGAGAAAGCGTGTACGCCGGGCACTCGTCGAAGGCCATGGCGATGTCGACGCCCATCCGGTTCTGAATCTCGACCGAGGACTCGGGGGACATGAAGTGCGATGAGCCGTCGATGTGGCTGCGGAACTCGACGCCCTCCTCGCGGATCTTCCGGATCGAAGCCAGCGAGAACAGCTGAAAACCGCCGGAATCCGAGAGAACGGCGCCGTTCCAGCCCATGAATTTGTGAACGCCGCCCAGCTTCTCCAGCAGGTCCACGCCCGGCCGGAGCATGAGGTGGTAGGTGTTGTTGAGGATGATCTCGGGGCCGAGGGCCTTGAGCTGATCGGTGGTGAGCGACTTCACCGAGGCCCGCGTGCCGACGGGCATGAAGACCGGCGTCTGGATCGTGCCGTGACGGGTGGTGATCTCGCCGCGTCTGGCGGCACCGTCCGTGTTGCTGATCGTGAAGCTGAGACGGCTCACTACTGCAGCTTCATCTGCTCCACCTTCACGTTGGAAGGGAGAGAAATCGCGAAGCGGCTGTGCGGCACCGGCTCATTGATGCGAACGTTGGTGAACTCGTAGCGGGTGATGTCGCCGTCGCCTTCGATGTACTCGATCTTGCTGGTCAGGAAGGTGGTCTTGTCGATCCAGAGCTTGATGCGCTGGACGCGCTTGGAGACGGCGCGGTTCTTCGGGGTGAGGTCGAGGACGTAGACCGGCTTCGACTTCGAGTCGGTGAAGGTGAAGTCGAAATAGCGGGCCAGCTCGTCGATCGCGCCGGTGGCACCCATGTACTTGAAGATGCGGTCCTCGAAGCGCTTCACATCCACCTTCTCGGCCTTGCGCAGGTCAGGGTAGTAGGTGGTCAGGAACCCGTCGGCGATGACCATCTGCACGCGCTTAGGAGCGTCGTACGTCCAGAGAACGTTGGTCGGTTTGGAGTAGAGAAAGGTGCCGGTGGAGACTTCCGGCTTGGCCATCAGGGCCAGCTCTTTCTCCTGCCGGAAGTCGGCCTGGAGGGTGGAGGTCTTTTTCTGCTGTTCCTGGATCTTCTTGATGACCGTTTCGAGGGTGACGTTGGCGGCGCCCGCCGGTACGGTCGCGGCGGCCACAGACACGCATAGCGTGGCCATCAAAAGCTTTCTCTTGGACATGCGTTGCCAAACGGTTCGGGCGGGAGGGTTATTTCTAGCGGCGGAGGAGGAAAAGGCAGGCGAACGCGAGGGTCAGGGTGAGGAGGAGGGAGCCAGACCGACCAATGGTGGGGATGTCCATCTCGCCGTCATGCGACAACCCTGCAACCAGACCGGTGGGGTTGTTGGTATTCCAGACCTCCCGGCGAGACAGCTCTCGGCCGTCGGCCAGGAAAACGCGGAGGAGATAACCGCGCGGCCCGTCGCATACCGGCAGCGCAGCGATCCACAGATCACGGCCGTCAGGCGAGACCGCGATCTCATGTGCGAAGACCTCGCCCTCGAGGTCATACCAATCCAACGATGCGACAAGCCGGATCACCGCGCCCAAGGAGTCGTGAAGAACGACAAGGTTGCCGTGTTCGTACGCGGCGAGAACGTTTCCGTCGGGAAGAGGCTCGAGATCCGCTGGCTGATCCGCAAGGGGAAAGTCCGGCAGAACCGCTCCCGTACACGCATTGATGCGCCCCACGCCGACCGCTTTCGAGTAGAACAGGGTACATCCGTCGGGGGAGACTGAGAGAAACCCGAAAAAGAAGTCGAATCCGGGCAGCGGGTAGGTTGCTTGTTTCGTGGCATCGGGCGAGATCACCACGATTTGTTGATTGTTCGTGGCAACGAACACCCGCCCGTCGGGGGCAACAGCGATCAGCTCTCCAAAGCCATCCGACGAACTGCTGAAGAATGCGGTGCGCCATCCACCCGGCCCAATCCGGGCGATGCGCATCGGGTCTCCGGACACCAATGCCAATACGCTCTCGCCATCCGCAGATGCCAGTGACAGCACGTCGGTGCCGGACTCAATCCGATCCGGCCTTACCCATTGCACGTGGGGTGGCAGTGGAAACGGCGTGATGTAACAGCCGGCTACGCCGTGGGTCGACAGAACGGCTTCGAACGGTTCCTGCCCGGCTGCTATGGAAGCAGTCAGTAGCCACGCGACCAGGGCAGTCCGCATCCTGTGTATACTGCTTCAATCGCGAGGTTATTTATGAAAAGAAACGTGCTTGTGATGGGTGTGGTCCTTGCGCTGGTTGCTGTCCCCGCTTTCGCAGCGATCGAATACGAGTTCTCGCAGAAAACGACGACCGAAGATCCGCTGCTGCCGGTAACGGACCTCTCCGCGAAAGCCGTCATCGACGGCTCGCGCATGAGGGTCGACTTCCGCAGCGGCTCTCTTTATCCGCCCGGCACCTACGCCGTCTCCACCGACCCCCGCCAGGTCTTCTTCGTCGATCCCTCGAACAAGACCTACACCGAGGTGAACATGGCCGGCGCGACGACGGCGCTGGCGGCGAGCAGCATCCGCATCGAAAACTTCCAGTCCAGGCTCGAGACCATGACCGATCGCCCGGTCATCGCCGGCGTCGAGACCGAGCATTACCGCATCAACATCACCTACGACATCACCGTGCGCATGGGCAATCTCCCGCTCAAGCGCCACGTCAAGACCACCATCGACAGCTGGAACACCAACCGCTTCGGCGACATGGCCCAGGACTTCATCTCCGGCGGCCGGACCTACAGCACCGGCAACGAGCAGCTCGACAAGCTGATGGCCTCCACCCGCCTGCCTGGCTTCCCACTGCGCCAGACCATCACCACCAGGACCCAGCACGACCTGCCCCAGAACAAGAACTCCAAGATCGAGATCGCCCCGGTGAGGACCGCCGTGCGGGAAATGTGGGTGAACTCCATCCGCGAAATCCCCGCGACCGGAGTGCTCTTCACCATCCCGCTGACCTACGCCCGGGCCGACGAGCCCGACGCGCCCAGAGCGGCCACGAAGGTCCTCACGTTCGAGCCCGAGGGAAAGTAGCGGCCCGAAAGGCATCTGCTACCATCCCCGCCAAGCGCCAGTCGTCCCTGACAGTCTTCGCTCAATTCACCGTTCATGAAGTCATATCGCGCCGAAACCGGACGTTCGGGAAAAGCTCCGAGAGGGACGCTCAGGCGGCCCCGGGCATTCGTCGCACTGGCCGTTCCTCTGGGCGTCCTGCTTTTCCTCGCCGCCGTCCGCAACCAGCCTGAATTCGGCGCGGTCAACGCGTCGGCGGCCGTACCGGCCGTCCAGCTGCGCTACGACGAGCTTCGCAAGCCGTTCCGCGCCGAGCTTCCCGAGCACTCGCTGATCCTCACCGTCGAGCCGAACGACACCCTCGACGGCGTTCTGACGGCGGGCGGTCTGACGCGCGGCGAAAGCGCGCTCCTGACCCGCGAGTTCGGCAAGTCCTTCGACGTCCGCCGCCTCCGCCCCGGTCACATGGTCCGCTTTCACTACGACCAGGTCGGCGTCGTCGACGGCGTGCAGATGAAAATCACCGGCTGGGGCGAGCTCGCCGCGGTCCGCAACGGTGCCGGCTTCGAAGTGGAAGCGCGTCCCGCGCAAACGCGGCAGATCGAAACGACGATCTCCGCGACCGTCGATCGCTCACTCTACGAAGCCATCCGCGATGCCGGCGAAGGCCCGCAGCTCGTGCAGCAGCTCGTCGACGTCTTCCAGTGGGACATCGATTTCTTCGAGCTCCGCCGCGGCGACACGTTCAGCTTCGTGGTCAGCAAACACTTCGCGGGAAGCGACGTCGTCGGCTACGGACCGATCACCGCCGCGCGCTTCACCCATCGCGGCACGACCTACGAGGCCTTCCGCCATGAAAGCGCGGATGGATTCGCCGGCTATTACGGCCGCGGCGGCGCGCCGCTTCGCAAGCAGTTCCTCAAAGCGCCGCTGAAGTTCTCGCGCGTCACGTCCGGCTTCAGCAAGCGCCGCTTTCATCCGGTGCTCAAGTACTTCCGCCCGCATCACGGCATCGACTACGGCGCGCCCGTGGGAACGCCGGTGATGACCACCGCCGACGGCGTGGTCGTGGAAGCCCGCTACAAACAGGGCGAAGGGAACTTCGTCCGCATCCGCCACAGCTCGACGTACGACACGTATTACCTGCACCTTTCGCGCTTCGCCAAAGGACTGAAGAAGGGCACGAAAGTCACGCAGGGAGATGTGATCGGCTACGTGGGCATGACCGGTCTCGCGACGGGCCCGCATCTCGACTACCGTGTGACCGAGCGCGGCAAGTGGCTGAATCCCCTCAATCTCAAATCGATCACGCCCGATCCGTTGCGCGGCGCGCAACTGGCGCGGTACCGCGCGAACGTCGCGCGATTGGTGACGCGGCTCGATCTTCCGGCGAGCGCTGCCGTCGCCGAAAAGAACCTCAGCGCCGCCGGTCGCACGAGCCGGGCACTCTTCTAGCAAAATCGGCGTCCCACATATGAACAAGGTCATCGTCCGCGCGCCGGTTCGCGCCGATCTCGCTGGCGGTACTCTCGATCTCTGGCCGCTGTATCTGTTTCATCCAGGCTCGCGAACCGTCAACGTCGCCATCTCGTTTTACGCGGAGTCGGAAGTCTGTGAGACGGGCGACGGCGCGATCGAAGTCCATCTCACCGATCAGCAATATCGCCAGCGCTACGAATCCCTCGGCGAAATGGCGAACGACCCCAAGGTCTCGCTGCTGCACCGGCTCATCGATCACTTCAAGCTCTCGGGCGTAAAGATCATCACCCGCACCGATGCGCCTCGCGGCTCGGGCCTCGGCGGCTCGTCGGCACTGGCGATCACACTAGTGCGCGCGTTCTCGGAGATGGCCGGGCAACCGGTCGAAGGCGACGATCTGATCTTCCTCGTCCGCGACCTGGAAACGCGCCTCCTCGGCGTCCCGGCCGGCATTCAGGATTACTACCCGCCGGTCTACGGCGGACTGGGATCGCTGCACCTCAATCCCGGCAAGCCGATGCGCCATCCGCTGCAGACGTCCGTGTCGGATCTCGGTGCGCACATGCTCATGCACTACACCGGCATCGCGCACTTCTCCGGCACGAACAACTGGGAGATGTACAAGCGCCACGTCGACGGCAAGAAGAAAGTACAGAAAGGCTTTCGCGCGATCGCGGAGATCTCCATCGAAATGGAGCGCGCGCTCGACTCGGGGAACTTCGAGGCCGCGGGCGCCGCACTGGGGAAAGAGTGGCAGGCCCGGAAGGCGTTGATCGACGGCATCTCCACGCCGGAGATCGATGCAGCCATTGACGCGGCTACGAAAGCCGGCGCGTGGGCGGGCAAGGTTTGTGGTGCGGGTGGCGGCGGATGCATCGTGTTCCTGTTTCCGCCGGAGCGCCGCGAAGAGATCGTGCGCGCGCTGGCGACGGTTCCCGGTCGCGTGCTCGATGCGGTCCCGGTCGCGCACGGCATGACCGTCGACAGCGATCGCGACGCGAAGCCATCCGCGGCAGCACCGCGCGCACGACTGCATTCGCGTCGCGCGGGGACGCTCGATCAGCTCTACGTCTACGGCGGCGAGGGCGACTATCGGCCGTACATCCTCGCCGAAGGAATCGTCACGCACGTGGAAGGACGCAGCGGCCTGCACCTTTCGGCGATGCGTTCCTACGTCGCGCCGATCGCGCCGGCGGACGGAAAGGTGATGTGGAATCAGGCGTCGCAGATCGACGCGGAGAAGCTCGATATCCGCGCGGTTCCTGAATCGATCCGGCAGATCGACATCGCCATCACTCCCGAAGCGCTGCAGCAGAGCGCCGCGCAGTCGCAGGATGGCTTCAAGCAGTTTCTCGAGCAGAACGAGCGGCTGCAGATCTTCCATAACCCGGCCTTCGGGCTTTTCTCGGAAGCGGGCGAGACGCGTCAGGCTTTCCTCGATCGCTGTCAGGAAGAAGCGAATCGTCGCGTGGGCGACGCGCAGGAGCGGCTGGAGAGCACGTTCCGCCGCCGCATCGATCAGCTGCGCGAGCGCTCCGAGCGCGAGCAGCGCGAGCTCGACGACAGGACACAGGAAGAGGGCGGACGCCACGACGACAAGAACGAGGTGAACGTCGCGTGGGGGCAGGCGCTCTACAACATCACCAGCGGCCGCCGCGCCGCGGTGGTGGATGAGAAGGTGTCCGCGCGCGAGACGGATTACCTCGAGCACATCGCCCAGATCCAGCGGGCCTGGGACCGCGAGCTAGAGGCCCTGCGCGACGAGCTCTCTGCGAAGGCCCGTTCGATCGAGGACATCGCCATCGTTCCAACGGGGAAGAACATCGAGGTCACGAAGTACCTGATTCTCTGGGCAGCCAGCCTGCCGTAGGGCCGGCACGGCCGGCGGCGTTGGTTGCCAAAGGCTTAGGCTCGAGCGTCGCCGGAATCTTTCCCACAGCGATCGGTTAGTACCAACCTGCGGCGTGTTAGCATCCCCGCCGTGTCGGGCAGTAGCGCAGCCTGGTAGCGTACCTGAATGGGGTTCAGGTGGTCGGGGGTTCAAATCCCCCCTGCCCGACCAAATCCACCTCCCCATCCTCCTCCTCCGACCACACCCTTCGTCCTGGGTACGGCCAGCTCGTCGGGAACGGATTGCGCGTTCTCAGTTTGCCGCCGGTGCAGGGGCCGAGGTCGCCGTTGGGGCAGCGGGTGGTGTTGCTGGTGCAGACGGCAGGGTCGATGGTCGTTGCGTCGTAGGCCACCGTCTTTTCATCGTCATCCGGGAGCTTGACCTTCAGTTCTCCCGACTCGAAGGCGATGCCGGCGTCCGCCAGGTTTGCGCCGCCGAGCTTGGCGTTCGAGAAGTCGGCGCCGTGCAGATAGGCGCGCGCGAGGTTCACGTCGACCGAGAGATCGGCGCCCTGGAAGTTGCAGCCGATCAGACAGGCGTACGAGAACTTCGTTCCATGCATCAGCTTCTGCTCGACGGCCGAAAAGTTCACCGCTTTCATGTACGCGTTGTTGAAAACCGCGCCGCGCACGGTCGCCCCGGTGAACACCCCTTCCTCCAGCAGTGCGCCGACGAAGCTCACGCCCGAGGCGTTTGCGTTCGCGAATGACGCGCCGCTCAGGTCGGTGCCGGTGAAGTCGGCGGCAGCGATGGCACTCCCGTCGGGAAGCGACACGCCTTCGAGGCGCGCCTCGTCGAACGTCGCGCCGAAGAGCTTCGCGTTCGTGAATCCCACCGCGTGGAGCGTTGCCTTGTTGAACTTCGCGGACGACGCGTTCAATCCTCCGAGATCCATTCCGGTCAGGACGGCCTTCTGCGCATCCAGGCCGGAGACGGTGGCAGGGAGCGCCTCCATCACGACATAGTCGAGGTGGCGGTTCGTCCACTTCGGGCCGACCAGCGCGTACTTGAGCTTCGCGTACGAAAAGCGCGCCGGCGCGCCGTCGGGAGAGTCGAGGTTGAGCGCGGTCGTCGACACCACTTTGCGCAGATCGCAATGGGAAAAGTCGCAGCTCTTGCCAGTTACGCCGGTGAGGATGGTCCCGTCCATCGACTTCGCGCGCGAGAAGTCCACCGCATCGAGATTCGCTCCGGTGAAATCGGCGCCGTCGAGGTTCGCCGATCCGAAACGCGCGCGGTCGAACTTGCCGCCATTGAACTTCGTTCCCTTCAGTGTCGCGCCATTGAAATCCGCGTAGCCGAACTCGACGCCGTTCAGATCCTCGCCCGACAGATCGACGCGCGCGTTGCCGAATGACCGGAAGTCATAGCGCTCGACCTTCTTCGTGCCCGCGGTCATGTCTCTCACGCCGTCGGCGTGTTGCTCGATCGTGAAGATCGTTGGGGGATTCGTCGGATGAGAGGTGATGTTCGTGATGCCATATTGCGGAGGGGAGTAATCGAGATCCTGCGGCGACGGATATCGCGACAGGAGATTGGTGACACCGGTCTGCATCGCTTCCGGGCGCTTGAACGCGAGTCGCGTTTTCCACGATCCGTCGGCACGCGCCGCGCGGATCAGCGAGAGATCGAAGTAGGCCGTGTAGACCGCCACCGGATAGCGCGGATTGCCGGTCGGTTTGGTGCTCGGCACGATGTCGTCGAGCCGCTCTCCGCCGAACGCCACGATCTCGCCGTTGAAAGCCTGCAGGACCACCCAGCCGTCCATCCGTTCGTACGCCAGAAACTGCGACGCGTAGTCGGGAAGGTCGACCACTTTCCTCGGCTCCTGGCCAGGGAGTTTGAACTTCTTGTTCGCCTTGTGCACGAGTCCGACGCGCGAGTCGAAGAAGATCAGCTTGTAGTCGTTGTAGTAGAACGAGAACTTCCCGGCGAAGCGATTCACGCGTTTCCTTTCTTCGGCGGCGCGGGTGGGCGCCAGTGGCTGATCGACGGCTCGAGACGGCGGTCGCGGCCGCGCAACGTCTCGTAGTTGAGGGCGAAGAGATTGCGCAGCAGATCGACGGTGATGCGAGCCGCGGTGAAGTTGCGCGTGGACGTGAGGAACGCGCCCGACGGATCGTAGAGATCGATGCGGTAGTCCTCCGGCTTGCGGCCGTCGCCGGAGTAGCCGAGGACGAAGACGTGTCCCTTCGCCTCGCAGGCCATGTCCAGCAGGTTCAGGCGCGGCTCGCGGCGCACGGACAGAATCGGTGTCGCCGCGCTCGTGCTCGCACCGAAGTACGCGACCGGATTGCCGTTGACGTCGAAGCACTGCACGCGCTCGTTCTTTTCCTCGAGCACGAGCACGCGACCGTCCAGCGCCAGTGTGATCGCGATCGGCGCCTGGATCAGTCCATGACGAGATCCTTCGCCGGAGAGCGCCACGGCCAGCGGCGCCTCGGCATCGGAATACGGCTTGTCGGGAAGCTGCAGGCGGAAGATCGCGTGCACGCCGCGCCGGATGCCGTACACGTAGCCATCCGGATGAACGACCATCGCATCGACGGCTTCGCGGAATCGTCCCCAGCTCTCGTTCGTGCGGATCTTGAACTCGGGACGCGGTCCCTCGAACTGGAGACGTACGCGGCGCAGGTGAAATCCGGACGCGGGATCGCCGCCCTCTTCGTACTTGCCGCGTGACGGATCGATGAAGAAATTGCGGCCGGTGCCGTTGTCGGGTGAGGTGATGTCGTACGCGATACCGCCCGGATTCGTGAAGCCCGTCGCCGGCGCGGCGTATGCGTTCTCCGGCTTGTCTAGCACGGAGAGGTTCTGCACCGTGAAGGTACTGTTCGGCGCGTTCGCGTTCGCGGCCGCGAGGCTCTGATCGGATGATTGCCATGCGTAGCCGACCATCTGCGGATACTGGGCGATGGTGACGGAGTGCAGCTTCTCGATGGTTCCACCCACCTTCGACGGCGTGAATTTCGTCGCCGTCGGCGGTTCTTTGACCGCCGGTACCCAGACGTGTTTGTCGCCCTCGTAACCGATCTTCTCCATGTGCTCGTAGACCGACCATGTGCCGAGGGGAACTTCGTTGATGGCGATCTCGATCTTGGGGACTTCCAGCAGTGGGCTGCCGCCGGTGTTCCCTTCCGCCTTCATCCAGGGGCTGGCGCCCTGGCCCGATTGCCAGCTGTTTTCCGCGTAGAAGAAGACCATCACCCGCAGGTTGCCGGCGGCGGGGACTTCGCGGAACTGGACGATGATGTCGTCTTTGATGGTCGTCGGCGGAAGCATTTGCGTCAGCGCCGGGAGCGTCGCGCCGGAGTCATAGACCACGACCACGCTCAGATGATGGTGATGGGCCGGATACGTGTGGTAGACGCTGCTGGAGGTGATCGTCACCTTGAGATCGATCGAGCGCGTGATCTCGGTGACGTGCACGCGCGGAGAGTTGGCGATGGCCGTCGATGTCTGCCCGACCGCCGCGGCCGTCGCAGCGATGTCGGCGACGAGGAACGCGATGTTGACGAATGGGATCGCTCTCTTTGCCGCGCCGATAGCGATCATCTCCGCGATCGCCGCGGAGAGCTTGGTGATGCCGGCCTTCGCCAGCGCCGGAAGCAGCTTCTGGCCGATCTTCAGCGCCGTCTTGCCTGGATTTTCGGACGTGATGGTGTAGATGCCAGCGAGGCTCGCCAGAATCGCGCAGACCACCGGCTTCTCTTTGATGAGCTTGAGCAGGCCGCCTTCTTCCTTCGAGGGCTTGCCGCCGGCGGCGAGGACCACGACCGGCAACGCCAGCTCGAGTGTGACCGTGAGAATCTCGCCGGCCAGACAGGAAACCGGATCGCGCGTTCCCGAGCCGAGACCGCCGAACGAAACGCGCACCATCGATGCTTCCGCCGGCACCTGGAACACCAGATGGGTCGTGTCGGCCGAGAGGGGAATGCCCATGATGGCCTCGACCGGATTGACGATCTCGAGGAAGCGTTTGGTCGAGTCGGTGTCGAAGAGCCGTGCGCCTTCCGGAACCGGAAAGCGCGTCGCCCAGTCGGCCGGTGCCTTCGGCTTGCCTGCAGGATCGAGGAACTCGACGTACGCCGAGAGGTGGCGCATCCAATGGTTCTTCGCCTTCACCATCATCGTGCCGCTCGATCCGGCATTGCGCACGACGACGTCGTGGAGCGCGCGAGTGCGCCCGCCCTGCTCCTTGAGCGCGAAGCAGGCTTTGGTGAACGGGCCGGCGCTGGTCGTGACGAGGTACTGCAGCTCGGTGCCGTCCGCGTTCAGACGACACGTGCCGCTCGCCTTCCGGGCGTCATCACGTTTCTCGAGGTTGACGTAGTACTTGGTTGGCTCGTCCCGATCCGGAAACAGCAGCCCCTCGAGATCGTCGAAGATCAGCCAGAGCTTGCCGTCCGTCAGCGCCTTCTTCAGCTCCGGCGTGAACGGCCCCACCGACTTGTCGTCCTGGCTCGACCAATAGCCCTCGGCTCGCCAGTTCGCGCTGCCACCCGGTGTGTACGGAACGACATCTTCCAGGGCGAGCCCCGAGCTCGGCGTGAGGTTCTTGATCTTCCAGCGCACGTCGGCCGCGGCGCGTGGCGCGTCGTGCAGTGGTGGCGGCGACGACTTCGGCCTTACGCTGCCTGAGTACGCGGCCTTGGTCATGCCGTACTGCAGGCTCCAGAGCTGCCCTTTGAGCCCTTCGCTCTGCTTGGCGTAGACGAGCGCGCGGCCGAGAGGAAGCTTGATTCGCTCCTTCACGTCCGGATGCAGATCCATGGTGAAGAGCGGCTTCCCCTGATCGTCGAACGCCGGCTTGCCGTCGTCCATGACGCGCACGACCGTCGACCAGTCCTCAGGATGAGCCGCAATCGCCTTCGTGAGGAGTCCGAATTCCTTGAGCGCCTTGCGGATGCATTCTTCAATGACGGACTGCGGTCCGCCTTCCTTCGCTTCGAGGTAAAGATTCACGAGCTCGGGATGCTGGAAGAGGATCGCCACCGCGGTCTCGTACGGATCGTCAAGATTGGCTATGTCATCGAGCGCCTGCTCGAGCTCGACATGCTGCGCCTGCAGCAGCTCGCTGCCGAGGTCTCGGTAGGTGAGCTTCGGGTGAGGCTCGTTGCCGTGCAGCAGACGCCCGCGCCGGACGTCGCGCAGGCGCGCCGCGCGCGGCATCTTGATCGCCATCGACAGGACCTGCGTGGTGCGGATGCCGTCGACGTCGAGATCGCGCGTCGAGAATCCGAGCGTGACCGCGTCGCCTGGCGCGTGCACATCGGCGCGGTGCGTGATGGCACTCGGCGGCAACAGACGGAGGAAGCGATTGCTCTCGCGCGCCGCGTTCCTCGTTTCCTCGGTGTGAGGGAGAATCGGATACTCACGCATGCCAAGGTGGTAGGTGAGTGCGGTCTCCGCCGGAACGCCGGAAAAATCAAAATGCAGCGAATGGACCTCGGACGGACGCTCGGACGCGGACATGCGCGAACTCCTTGCCGACTGGCGCTGACCTGAATTGTTGTGGTGCGGACCGCGGGCGAGTATAGCGAAAACCGGCTCAGCCTGGTGTGAAGATCAGGGACGGGCGGCAGGCGCGTGACACGCGCGCCTGCCCCATACTCTGTCTTCGGTTTCATCTTGCCCGACATGCTGACGGATGACGTGCCGCGGGAGCCTTCGGAGGGCAGCGAGCGCCTTCGAGGCGCCGCGGTCTGGGCGGCGTACGGCGCTGTCGAGGCGTTGCTCGCGATCATGCTTCGCCGCGGGATGTTCGCGTCGACGTTCGTTCCGCGCCGACGATCGCTACACGCTGTTCCTGCTGGTTCTGTATCCGCTCGTGGGCGCAGTGCTCGGTCGCTTTGCCGTTTACGGACTGGCGATCGCCTTCGTTGCGAATGCCTTTCTCGTCATGAGCTGGACCGCGCTCGCGGCGCCGGTCCTGAGCGCGGCCATTGCCGTGGTGATGTTCCGCAAGAATCCGTGGGTCGTCAGTCTGCTTCTCCTCGCACCGATGTGGGCTGGTCGCGAGATCGGACACTTCTACACCTTCAGGACGAAAGCACTTCTCGCCGGTGCCGCGATCATCGCAGTCATGCTCCTCGGTCTCCTCGGCAGGAAAGTGCGTTGGTCGCTGAAGCCTTTGGGGACGGTCGCGATCTTCGCGCTGACCATGATCGCGGCGATGTTCGTCAATGTGCGGCCGCCGCGCGACCTCGAGCCGGAGCAACCGCCGCCGAGCGTGACCTCACCGAACATCGTCCTCATCGTGATGGACACCGTGCGCGCCGATCACCTTTCGGTGTACGGATACGGCCGAAACACGACGCCGCATCTCGCGAACTTCGCGAAGACGGCGACGGTCTACGCCCGGGCTTACTCGCCTTCGAACATGACCCTGCCTTCGCATGCGTCGATCTTCACCGGCCTCTATGGAAGCGAGCACACCGCGCACTACGACGAAGGATGGAACATCGGACGCCCGCTCCCGCCGCAAGCGATTACGGCCGCTGAGTTTCTGTCCGCACGCGGCTACGCCACCGCCTCCATCGTTGCGAACGGGTACCTCGGCGAAGGCTTCGGCCTCGATCAGGGATTCCAGCACCTGGACGCGCGGCCACCGTGGATGCCCTACGGTCTGGCGTCGGACTTCTATCTCCGGTCTGGCATCGCTGCCGTCGCTTCGCGGGTCGTCGAGCTGCCTCGGCACACGAGGAAGCTTTCGCGCGGCGGCGAGGAGATCAGCGACCTCGCGCTCGAGTATCTCGATCGCGTGACGGGTAAGCGGCGGCCGTTTTTCCTGGTCCTCAATTACCTCGATGCCCACCATCCCTACACCCCGTCCCCGCCGTACGACACGATGTTCCCCGGTCACGACGCGACGCAGCCGGCCGATCTGGAGACTCGCCTGGTCGGGGACTTCACCCGCGGCGCAGGCAGGATCACGCCGCGCGAGCGCGCTCATCTGATCTCCCAGTACGACGGCTCGATTGCGTATGCGGACGTGCAGATCGCCCGCGTTTTCGCGGCATTGCGACAGCGCGGCGTTTACGACCGGACTCTGATCATCGTGCTTTCGGATCACGGCGAGGCCTTCGGCGAGCATGGCGTCTTCACCCACGGCCTCACGAACTACGAGCCCGAGACCCACGTGCCGCTGATCGTGAAGAAGCCCGGGCAAACCGACGGCGAAGTCGTCGCGGCGCCGGCCAGCCTGCTCCACGTGTGGCCGCTGCTGACCTCGATGCCTCCGCCGACGGCGATCATCACCGAGTCGTTTCCGATGCGCGGTCGCCACGCCACGCTTCCGACGCGCCGCGCTGGGACGGCGATGATCGAAGGCACGCTGAAGACGATTGTGAACGTGAACGGCAGCGTCGAAAGCTACGACGTCGCCGCCGACCCCGGCGAATCGCGCAATCTCGCGCCGAGCGCCGACTCCCAGCGGATGGCCGCGGAGATTGCCGCGTGGCGCCGGTCGCTCCGTGGGATCGAGGGCGCGACGCCCGCGCGTGCGATCGATCCGGAACTGCTCCGTCGTCTGCGCGCGCTGGGATACATTCGGTAACGTGCCGCTCAGCCCCTCGTGAACCGCACCAGGTCCTCGAGCGTATCGATGTCGCCGGTCATCGCGAACGGAATCGTGACCACATCGCGATCGAGGTGACGGATCAACTGGCGCGCGCCGACGTCGCCGCCGAGGGTTTTCAGGGCGGGGAAGAGCTCCGCGTGGAAGAGCGCCGGCACGCCCGGACCCTCGGGATAGCGCGCCGCGACGACGGGGGCGCGGGTCGCGCGATAGGCGTCGAGAAGTCTGCGCACGACATCCGCGGAGACGCCCGGCTGATCGCAGAGCATCAGCATGATCGTTTCAACGGGACGATCGCGCCGTTCGATGGCGTCGATCGCCGCGCGGATCGAGGAGGCGATCCCTTCCTTCCAGGCGTCGTTGACCACCAGCTCGACCGGAAGACCGTCGAGCGCCTTGCGAATGCGAATGACCTCGGCACCAACGACCACGTAAACCGGCCCACTGTTCGCCGCGAGGGCGGCTTCGGCTGCGCGGCGGACGAGCGACTGCCCTTCGATCTCCACGAGCTGTTTCGGGCGTCCCAAACGGCGCGAGCCGCCCGCGGCGAGAATCACCACCGCGCTCTCGTCCGACGCGTCGTGAATCCGGCCGTGTCGATTGCGCAGTGCCGTCGCAGTCGTTTGCCGCAGCACCGATTGGATCTCGGCGATGATCGAAAGAGCAATCTCAGAAGGCGCGTCAGCGCCCAGGTCGAGACCGGCCGGCGCGCGCAACGAATCGGCCGGGACATCCGCTTCGGCAATCAGCCGCTGTGCGCGCTCGCGCGAACCGACGACGCCCAGATAGGCGGGCCGCAACGGCGCGAGTTGTTTGATCAGTTCCACATCGCGAAGGTAGTGGTGCGTCATCACCACCACGGCGGACGGCGACGGGTACGAGAAGCGCGAAGGAAGGTCTTCCGTCGGCGCGATCTCGATCGAATCCGCGGACGCAAATCGAACATCCGACGCGACAAACGGACGGTGATCGGCAATGCGCACGCACCACCCGAGTTGTTTGGCGAAGCGGAGCAGATCCTCAGCCGCCGGTGACGCACCGAAGATGAACAGCGAAGTGCGCGACACGATCGGCTGCACGAACGCGCCCGCAGGAGCGTCAGCCACGTTTCCCACAAAAGTCTGGCCGTCAGGCCAGGGCGTGATGACAGCGCCGCCGTTCAACAGCTGGTCATGCAGCGTTTCCGGAAGCGGCTCGATGAACACGGCCACTTCTCCCTGGCAGCCACTGCCCATGCCGAAGATCAGATCGTCGTCGGCCGACTTGAAACGCATGAGTGTCGTTTCGCGCGTAGCGATCACATTCAGCGCTCGCTCGATGATGTCGGCTTCCAGACAGCCGCCGCTGATGGCGCCCCAGGTCTTCCGATCGTGCCGCACGAGCAGCCGTGCACCTGCGCGGCGGTAGGTCGACCCCTTCGTCTCCACCACCGTCGCCAGCGCGCAATCGCCGCCGCCGGCGGCGCGCCACTCATCGAGGATGCGCAACAGTTCCACGGTTAGACCTTCGCTCCCACCACCGTTCGCGGATCGTTGCGGTCCTCGCGCCACGCCGGATGGTTCACGTGATAGACGTGATCTCCGTTGAACGAAACCACGGCCGCGTCGAAGGTCATGGTGCCGATCTTCTTCCAGTTCGTGATGTCGCGGCGTTCCTTGATCGGCAGGCCATGGGTCGTGCCCGTATCGGAGGTCTCGATGTCGAACACGAGCTTGCGCTTCGGCGCGGGATCGCCCGGATCGTAGATGTGGGCCATGATCTCGTCGCGGAAGTCGATGTCGTCGCCGGGGATGACCGGCTGACCCGCGGCGACGGTGAGCTGCATGAATTCCGGAGCGCGCGTCGGGTCGGCGGGCGGTTTCCCCAGCTCGGCGATCTGGTAGACCTGCCGGATGGTCGGCTGTTTCTCGGCGATGTTCAGAACCATTCCGGTCAGAAGAAGGATGGGCATGCCGCTGCCGCGGCGGGAGACGGTCGTGTTCGGCGCGTTGCGCAGCTTCGCGCCGTTGATGGCCGGCGTGTCCTCGCCGCCGATGTCTTCCTGGGTGATGAAGCTCGCCGTCGGCAAAGGCTCGGGATGGTTCGGATCGGTGGTCGGATAGATGCGGCCGATCATCGACAGCGATCGCGTGTTGCCGCGCCGCGTTTCCGTGCAACACGTGGAGTAGCGGACGATCATCAGTCCGCGGCTCCCCTTGCGGAAGTAGCCCGTGTACGGCGTGTCTTCGGTGATCTCCCACATGCCGGTCATGCAGATGCCGTTTGCGTGCAGAAGACGGCGAAAGCCTTTCCCATCAGGTCCCCAGCGAAGATCGGAATCGGACGCGAGCACGCGTTTCGCCGCTGCGAGAAACTTCCACTTCCTGCCGCCGGGCAGCATGCCCTTGAGGAGCGGCATGAACGTGACCGGGAAGCGTTCCAGCGGCGCATTGCCCTTCGAGCCCCATACCTTTTGATAGGGGTTGGCGAAGATGGCATCGCGCACGACGCTGAAGCGCGAGCCGGCGAAGACCCGCTTGTCGGCGGCGGTGAACTCCTGGATTCCGAGATCGTCTTCGGCCATCAGAGCACGACGATCCTGTTCCTGAACGGCATCTCGCGGATGCGAGGTCCGCCCGCGGCGACGATCGCGTTGGCCAGGGCCGGGGCCACCGCCGGAGTCGGAGGCTCGCCGACGCCGCTCGGCGGATGGTCGCTCTCCATGATGTGCACGGACATCTTCGGCGTCTGGTGGATGCGCAGCACTGGGTAGTCATCGAAGTTGTGCTGTTCGACGGCTCCGTCCTTTACCGTGATCTCGCCGAGCAGCGCGTAGCTCAGACCGTAAACGATGCCGCCCTCCATCTGGGCCCGAACGCGATCGGGATTGACGGCGAGACCGCAATCGATCACGCCGCAGATCTCGTTGATGGTGAGCTCGTTCTTGTCATTGAG
This sequence comes from uncultured Acidobacteriota bacterium, assembly GCA_963822445.1. GTDB lineage: Bacteria > Acidobacteriota > Thermoanaerobaculia > Gp7-AA8 > Gp7-AA8 > QHVT01. The sequence continues at coordinate 1,213,195 of CAWGHO010000002.1, forward strand.
CGAGACGTCGGCCACGATGGCCACGTAGCTGAGGAAGCTCCGGTGGGCGGCGATGCCGATGCCGCGGCCCTTCATTCCCTTGTACCGTCTGGCCTTCTCGTCCCAGCCGAACTCCTTCGCCGCCCGCTCCACCACTGCCCGTAGCCGCTGCGTGTGGGGCGGAAAAGCCTGCACGATCTCCATCAACTGCCCCTGCTCGTCCGGCAAATTGACGGTCTCGAGTGGCAGCTCGTTATTGCGGTATTGCTTGACCCCCTCGGATGCCAGCACGCGGCTGAGGTCGCGCCCCTTCCCGATCAGCTCGAGCAGATAGTCCTTGGAATCGCGTCCGGCAGCGCGCGCGAGCTCGTCGGCGAACGAGCAGATGCCGAAGGCGTGGTAGATGTTGGCGACGGAGCGCATCCACCCGACCCGGATATGGTTCTCTGCCTTGCAGTTCTCGAGGCGCAGGTTCGGGATGTCGAAGGGCATGTCCTCGAGACCCTGCGCGCGCTCGATCCCGGAGGCGAATCCGTCTTCGCCGCCATCCGCGGTCGCCGCACGCAGTTTCGCCTGCTCGGGAGGAAAGAGCGTCCCGAAGAACGAGGTGAGCGCGCTGCGCTGCAGCAGGGCCGTCGGACGGCCGTCGCCGTCGAGCGCCGCCTTCAGGTATTGCGTACTTACGGCGTTGTAGTAACTGAACTGGATGTCGTCCTCGCGAGTCCACTGCACCCGGATGGGGACGCCGGGATTCTGCGCGGCCAGAAGCGCTGCCTCGCCGATGTAGTCGGGTTTGGACTTGCGTCCGAAACCGCCGCCCAGCAACGGCACGTGCAGCGTGACCCTCTTGCGGAGATCCGCGATCGTTTCCTCTTTCTCCCAATCCGACTCAGGGATCCCGAATGCCAAACAACCCGGGATCAGCTGCCCGTGATAGGGGTTCTGCGTGGGCGCCCAGAGCTCGAGCCGGTCCTTCTCGAGGAGGGCAATGGCCATCGGCGGCTCCATGGGCGCCTGGGCCAGGAGTGGGGCGTAGTAGCCGCCTTCGACGACCTTGGCGGCGGAGGCGAAAGCGCCATCGACATCGCCCTTCTCCCGCACAGTCTTCCCCGGGGCCGCGGTCGAGGCTTCGAGCTCTTTGCGGTAGGCCGACGACTCGTACGATTGATGAGGGCCGCGGTTCCATTTGATGTGCGGTCGAAGCGCCCTGCGCCCCTGGAGCGCCGCCCAGGTGTTGTCCGCCAGAACCGCGACGCCCGCGTGCGGCACGAACGCGCGCCCCACGCCGCCGGGCGCAACGGTCGAAGGGAGGACGGCGGTCACACTTCGGACACCCGGCACAGCGAGTGCCGCGGTCGGATCGAAGCTGTCGAGTTGCCCGTTAGCCACGGGGCAGCGCTCGATCATCGCCGTGAGCATCCCGCGCAGCTTGATGTCGGAACCGTAGACCGCCTTCCCAGTGACCATGCTTGGGGCATCGTCGAATGGAATGTTCTTGCCGATGAAGCGCCACTCCGCCGGCTTCTTGAGCGCCTTCACGACCTCGCCGAAAGACGGGATCGGCTCCTTGGCGGCGTGAAGCAGCAGGCGCTTGCTACTGAAGTCCACGGAGCGGCCGCTGGGCTCGTGGTAGATCTTGTGCTGCCGCGCCCGGCACTCGCTGGCGTCGACTCCCATCACCTTCGCCGCCGCGCGCTCGAAGACGAGCCGCGTGCCGGCGCCCGTGAGCCGCATGATCTGGAAGTAGGCGGCCATGCTTCGCGAGCTGTCAGCGAACTGCGATGCCAAGGGCGGGATGAGGTACCGCGTAGTCTTTTGAGCGGGCAGTTCCTCGTAGGGAAACGGCAGTTTGAGATCCTCCGCCATCTTGAGAGGGGACTCGACCGCGAACGCGACCGAGTCGGCATCCGGCTGGTGCAGCTTGACCCGGCTCCAGTCGGCCTCGAGCTCGTCGGCCAGGACGGCTGCAAGACTGGAGCGGATGCCCTGGCCCATCTCCGGGCGGTGGGTGACGATGACAATGGTGCCGTCCAGCGGCTGAAGAGCGACGAACGGGCTGAGGGTGACGCGGTTGTGAAGGAGCTCTTTGATTTTGCTGAGCGTGCCGGTCTCTGCGGCCTGGAGCTCGTGGGGCGAGAAATAGCAGCCGAACACGACGGCCCCGGTGCCGACACCGAGATCGCGAAGAAAGTCTCTGCGGGTGACCCGGTAGATACTCACGACGTCACCCCCGAAGCCTTCTTGATCGCTTCGCGGATGCGCGGGTAGGTGCCGCAGCGGCAGATGTTGCCGCGCATGACGTCGTCGATCTGTTCGTCGCTCGGCATCACGCCAGTCCTGCGACACATCTCGACGAGGGGCACCGAGGCCATGATCTGGCCGGGCTGACAGAAGCCGCACTGCGGCACGCCGTCCTCGATCCACATCAACTGGCATGGATGGTTGCCGCCGAGGCCCTCGATCGTGGTGATCTTCGAGAGCGCCGCGACGCCGACGTCGACGGCGCAGGAGCGGGTCGGCCGTCCGTTGAGGTGCACCGTGCAGGCGCCGCATTGCGCGACCCCGCAGCCGAACTTCGTGCCTGTGAGACCGAGCTCGTCGCGCAGGGCCCACAGCAACGGCATGTTGCCGTCGACGTTGACCGTTCGCACGGTGCCGTTGACGTGGAGCTGAAATACAGGCATCGAAAGCCTCCTCTCAGAATTTGCGGCGAAGCTCTACACGGACGCCGTAGATGTTGTCCTGCTTCTCGAGCCAGCCATGCATGGCGTCGGCGCGGAAAATCCAGGCGTTATTGAGCGGCTGCTGGAAACGGACGCCGAGGGCGTACTGGTCTCCCAGTGGGCTGTCGCTCATGCGCTGAACCACGGCGCCTTCGACGACGAGCTGCCGCGTGATGACCCACAGCTTCTCCAGGCCCACTGCCACGCCGAAGGAATCGTGCGCGCGTCCGTCGAGCGTCGGATAGCCGGTCAGGCCGTCGGACTCGAAGTTGATGCCGGTGTTGTTCAGGACACCGCCCGTCCCCGCGGCGCGCGCCAGCGACTGCGGGCTGTTGAAGCCGGCGAAGAAATTGGCGTACGGCACCAGGAATCCCGGGTCGCTCCTGTGGAACGAATTCTCGACCAGGAGCAGGACTCCGTCGGCCGTCTTGACCGCCCCCGACTGGCCGAAGTTGCCGATCAGACGGACGCTGTTCGACAGGCCGATCGTGTCGGTTGGCCGGTACCGGCGCGTGAAGGCAGCGGTGACGTTGTGATAGCTCTGGTCGCTGTCGTCGGCGGCGACGTAGCCGTAGCCGTATTCGGCGTAGCCCTTCAGGAGGTCGGCGAATCCGGCCATGCCGAACATCTTCGCGTTGTCGCCCGGCGCGGCGTCGGTCGTCACCTTGTCGAAGGCGGCGAAGAACGTGAAGTCCATGTTGCTGATGTCGAGTTTCGGATTGCTTCTCGCCGTGATGCCCATGGCGATGCCGTCGAAGGCATCGTTGAGCCAGATACCGTTCTGCGTGAAGAGCGGCACGCGGCCGAAGGCGATGGGCAGGTCGAACGTAGTCCTCTTGTTCGTGATGCCCTCGCGGATGGCGTTGACGTCGCCTTCGAAGAACAGCGTTTCGAGCTTGAAATCGAACTGGTCGATGAACTCGCTGTCACCGCCGCTGAACTGATAGCGCGTGAACGATGCGCCGTTGTCCAGCGGGCGCACGAAGGCGTGGATGCGCTCCGTGGCGGTAATGGCGAAATCCATGTCCAGGTTCAGGCGTACGGCAAGCGCGCCTTGCTGGGTGTCTCCGCCGGGAGGAGCCGTACCGTTGTCGTAAAAGGCGCCGCCGATGCGGAGGTCGCCGTAAGCCATGAAGTGGGAGTTGATGGGGTTTCTCTGGCCGAGGAACGTCGGCCGCGGTGTATACGCACCGCGGTCATAGAGACGAATGCCCAGTTCGACCGGCATCTTGGCCGTCTTGTTCATGTGCTTGCCGCCGTAAATAGCCAGCTGGGCCTCGGCGTCGTAGGGCTCGTTCTCGAGGTTGGGATTGGGTCCGAACCACTCCTTCGGAGGTTCCCCCGGGAGCAGTTTTGCCTCGGGTGACATCTCCGGGGGGTGCTTGTCGTCAGCCACAGCATGCGGTGCCGCAGCGAACAAGAGCAGTCCGGCGAGCAGAAGATTCACGGTGCAGGCTTTCGCGTTCATGCTCGTCCTCTCTCTCACCGAACCTCGAACTCGACGGCGTAGACATGCGTGTCATCGGCCCATTCGTTCTCGGACCGGATCATGTCGCGCGTGGCTTCGACGAACTGCATGAAGTAAATGGGCTCGGTCCTCGCGCGCACGCGGATGGCCAGCTTGTACGTGCCGGGTTTCGTCATCAGCTTTGCCGGCACTTTGTAGGGAGCGACGCGGGTACCGAGAGGCGGGATACTTCGTTTCTCCATCCGCGCGAGGGGAGGGTGATTGAGCAGCGAGGTCGGTGTGCCGCCGGGACGGATGAACGGCCGCTGATCGACATCCAGGTTGATCGGCAGATACATCTCCCGATCCGTTCCCTTCACGTTCGTGGTGATGAACTTCGCCTGCATGTTCACGAGCTGGTCGTCGTGAGGGATCTTGCCGGCGCGGACGTCGAGCGACTGCAGGTCAGCCATGTCGCCGTGACTGTCGACGTAGCCCGATTCCCAGATCCGCTTGCCGTCAGGATCGATGAGGGCCACGTTGATCCACAGTTCGGGCTGTGCGCCGAGGGAGCCCGAGGGGAGGTTGTGACCCTTATTGAGATTGGTGAGCTTGTACTTGAAGGACAAGGCCTTGCCGACCGACGGGCTTCCATCGAAGAACGGCCCATCGAGCCTGGAGGCTCCCTCCAGGAGTTTCAGGCGCTGCTCCTTCCGCTCGTACCATCTCTTGATGTTCTCCGACACGATCTTCCAGGCCATCTTCCGTTTGGCGGGGTCCTGCCATTCGGGTGGGAAGGTTGCCGCGGCCGCACCGCTGCTCTCGAAGGCGTCGTCCCCCCACTTGTCGCGGTAGTTGAACGTCAGCCACTGCTGCGGCGTGAACGGTGAGTCCTCCATCCGGAAGGGGAAGAGACCGGGATGGCTGATGGGGTAGCCCGGACCGACGAACGTGTGGTCGGTCAGCGGCCGCTGGTCGTTGACGTAGTGTCCCTCGGCGCAGGTGAACTTTCCGTCGGAGCCGAGCTTCACGCCGTTGACGCACGCTGCCCACCCCTTGTCGTACCCGGCGTTCTTGCCCGGGTCGACGCTCATGTGGCACTGCTGGCAGGTGATGTTTTCCTTGCGCGCGGGAGAGGCCCGGTACTCTTCCCAGACCGTCTCGAGCTTGATGCCGGGATGGACTGCGACCTGGTGGCAGGTCACGCAGAACTCCGACGCCCGGAGCAGGTCGGACTGGACGGCCGCCTGGTGCATCCGGATCCATTTCTTGCCGTCGGCCTCCGCCGGCCGGTCGGGCTGGTCGGGGCTGACCAGAATCCCCAGCCGCATCGCTTCGCTGATGGCCTTGATGCCGCCGGTGGTGTCGAAGGGGCCGAAGACGGCTTCGTGGATGCTGCCCGGCGTGATCCTGCGCGCCCCGTTGACCTTGCCGTAACCCTCACCGGCACGGTGGCAGGTCACGCAGGTGATGCCTTCGCGCGAGGCCGGGCTGCGGTCCCACCAGGCGATGTCGCGTCTCTCGCCCAGGGACGTTCCGACGCTGGCGTGGCAGCGCACGCAGAACGAGCCGATGGTGCCCGACGCCAGGTCGTTGATCTTCTGCTCGAACTTGTTGAACATCGGCGAGACGCTGGCGTACGCGTGCGATGAGTTGCTCCACTGCTTGTACTGATTGGGATGACACTCGCCGCACATCCGCGCCGACGGATATTGCTCGTTCGCTGTCGCCCAGGCGTGCGGGTTGTTCTCCGGCAGCGGGTTGGGAAGCTGCTGGCCCGTGGCAGGGCTCAGCATCGTCAGCAGAAGGACGGCGACCACCAATCCGGCTCTACGCATAAGGCTCCCTCTCGTCATGCAGCCCAATGGTCAGTCACAGCTAACGGCCATACAGCTTTTCGGCCGCACCGCATTAAGAATTCTTGTGATTGTTTAAGGAACTTTATCACTACTGGCCGTGACTCTTCCCATCAGTTAGTGCGCACGTCGTCTCGTTCGTTACAGATTTATCAGGCGACCATCGCCGCCGGCGTCTTCTTCGCGTCGGCGAGGATCACGTCGGCCGCTTTCTCGGCAATCATGTAGATCGGTGTGACGATGAAAAATCCGGGGATGCGCGGAAATACCGACGCGTCGACGACGCGCAGGTTCTCCACGCCGATGACGCGAAAGTTGCTGTCCACCACGGCGTTCGGATCGCTGGCCCTGCCCATCGGATTCGAGCAGGAGGCGTGATGCCCCCAGGCGTTGTCGCGGACGAACTCGCGGACCTGATCATCGCTTGCCTTCTCGGATCCTGGGATGACCTCTTTTTTGATGGCCGTGTTGTGCTTTGAGATCCTTCGGACGAACCGGACGCCTTCCACGACGGCGTCAAGATCGCGTTTGGCAGTGACCGGCTCGTCGAAATACCTGAAGTTGATCTCCGGCCGCTGCCGCGGATCGGATGACGCGAGCCGCACGTAGCCGGTGTTTTCCGTGTGGGCCTTCAACACCAGCCAGGTGAGGAAGTTCTTCGTGCGCTCGGTCTCTTTGGAGTAGCCGCGGAAATAGCCGTGGAACTTGCCGGCCACCGCAAACATGAACAGATCGGGATCGGAACGGTCCGGCGATGATTTCTTGATTACCGCCAGCAACGCTCCGTTGGTCGTGTAGACGCCCCTTCCGTTCTGCCAGTCGACGTAACAGGGATCGCCGGCCTGATTGGGCAGCGGCGGCGCGAAGGTGGCGTTCTTCAGGATCTTCCAGTCCTGCTTCATCTCGCTGACGACGCCGATTTCGTAGCGGTCCTGGAGGTTCGTGCCCACGCCGGGACGATCGGCAATCACCGGAATTCCGAATTGCTGGAGATGCGCGGCCGCTCCAATTCCCGACAGCATCAGCAGCTGCGGTGAGTTGAACGCGCCACCGGCGAGGATGACCTCGCGCGAGCAGTAGTACTTCCTGATCTCGTACGTGTTCGTGCTCGATGCTTTCGGGTCGGCGTCGTAGAGGTGCTGGCCTTCCCAGCACTCGACGCCGATCGCGCGCTTCCTTTCGTCGAACAGAATCTTCGCGGCCAGATTGCTTTGCCGGATGACGAGCTTCTGCGGCCACTTCGCACGAACGCTGTTGATCAACTCCCGCGTGCCGGCGCGGCGCCCTTTGAGCGTGGCCAGCGGCGCGAAGGCCACCCCTTCGAATTTCGGGTGACGCCAATCGTTCGGATCCTGCGGAAGCCTGGGAAGAACGCCACCGACGCCCTCCTTCCACGCGGCCAGGATCGCGTCGAAAACGGTTTGCACGACGGCGGGATCGCCGAGGCCGAGGGTGAGATCGAAGCCGGTGGTGGTGAGCCAGCCCTTGCTGCCGTGGCGGGAAGCGGCCTGTTGGACCGGATCGGTGACGTACTCGCAGCGCTCGATGTCCTCGAAGTACTTCCGCATCTTGTCCGGCGCCCAGGACGCGTCGCCGGTGAGATCGGCGATGAACTGCCAATCGCTGTTGTGCGGAACCACGGTGATCATGGCGTGGTGCTGGGTGCAGCCGCCCAGCGTGCCCGCACGCGGATAGAACACACCGCCCTTGTCCGGGTCGTACTTGGGGTCGCGTTTGGAGCGCTGCTCGTCTCCGTAGTGTCTGGGGAAGAACTCCCAGGAGATGTCGGGATGCTCACTCGCGAACGCATGGAAGACCGGCACGTTGTACCAGTCCTGTTCCGGCGCCTGTCCGGCCTCTATCAGCCCGACCTTGTATCCCGCTTCGGCGAGGCGGGCCGCAACAGGCCCGCCTCCCGCACCGGACCCGATCACGATGTAATCGAAATCGGGGTTCTGCGGAGATCCCATGCATCTCCTCGATTCAGAACGTCTTGATGTACTCGATCAGCGCGCGCTTGTCGGCGTCGGGCAGATCGGTGCCGAAGTAATGGCCTTTGTCCTCGATGAAGTCGGGGCAGGAGTTCAGGCCGTAGAGCTCCTTCACGACGGGCGACTCCAGCCAGCGTTTCGTAGCCGCGTCTCCGGTCAGCCCTTCGCTCTTGATGGCCTTCATCACCTTGACCGTGTCGAGGAGCAGGTGGGCCAGATCGCCTGCCTTGCGCACGCCGCCGAGCTCGAGGTTCGTGTTCGCCAGCAGGTTCACCGGCGTTCCTTTCGGGATCGGTCCGAACGCGAAGTACTTCGCACCGGTGACCGGATCGGTTTCCATGTTTTTCCGCAGCAGACGCCGCAACGGTGGCGATGGAGGTACGAGTCCGGCACCTTCAGCCAGCTCTCCTCGGTGGTCAGCCACAGAGACGTCGATTGCCCTTCCGCGCCATCCCTGTTGCCCGCCGCGCCGGAGCGCTTCTCCGGCCAGAGCATCTTGGTGATGCCGTCGTTGAAAGCTTCCATCCGTTCATCGACGGAGACGCCGTGCACGTGCTTGCCGACGACGTTGTGATGCAGGTAGGGCGCGGTAGCCCAGATGCTGACGAGCGTGGGCGGACGGTAGTAACCGCGGCCGCCGCCGGGGACTGTCCATTTGCTGTTGGTCTTGGTGATCGGATCCCACACGTCGATCGCGCCGACGGGCGGAAGGGTCTTGTAGGTCTCGGACGAGAAGTTGTCCCAGATCTGTCCTCTCATTCCGTTGGTCGCCACCGCGCGCTGGGCATTGGTTTTGACTTCAGTCACGGGGATGCGCTCTTCGCTGCCGAGGTGGTTGCCGGTCGAGGAAGTCGGAATCCATGACCGATTTCTCGAAGAAGGCGACTCCCGCGGCGGAGTTCGGATCGACGCCTTGGGGCGGGCGCTTGCTCGAGTGGCAGCGGGCGCAGTTGCGCGCGAACGTGAGCTTGCCGCGATCGAGCAGCGCCTGATCGGTGCTGATGTACTTGCGGCCACCGGTCGCATCCGCAAGCTTGTGCGGCTGGGCGAACTTGACGAGGTAGCCCGCGAGGTCGGGCGCGGCGCGCTCGCTCCAGTTCCAGGCCGGCGAGTTCTTCTGCGCGATCTTCACCTGAATGGGGGTCTGCTTCTTGATGCCGATGAGCGGCTTGAAGTTCGTCGTCCAGTGCTCCCAGTACTCGCCGATGTTGAGGTACACGCGCGAGAGCGCACCGTGGAAGCCGACCGAGTCCGCGCCCTCTTTGAGAACGCGCGGCGCGAGCACGGTGTCCGGTTGCCCGGCCACCAGCTCGAGATTCTTCAGGTCGAGTGCGCCGCCGGTGAGCTTCTCCGGAACGGCCACAGCCGATGCGCCCGGGAGGGGCGAGGTTGTAGACCGCATTCATCGTTCCGGGGTTGTTCAGGTAGTCCGTGGCGATGAACGCCGTGTCCAGCGAGCCGGCCGGATTCGACAGCAGCAGCTGCTTGACGAAGTTCTTCGAGTCCAGCTCGTGGCCGAACACATTCCAGATCTTCAGGTAGTGCTGGCCCACGTAGTCGGAGAAGTTGGCGAAGTCGGCGGGCTCGTTCGGATCGGCCGGCGGATTCACCGGATCGGGCCCGACGTGGCAGAACGAGCAGGCCATTCCGACCATGTAGGGGCGCTCGAGTTCCTTGTTCGTGTAGTAGTTCGGATCGTTCCAGTAGCGGTTCGCATCCCACTTCGCGGGATCGAATTTCGGGTTCTTGAACAGGCGCAGGCCCATGACGCCGCTGGAGATGCCGTACGTCGGGATGTCGAGGCGCTTGTCGATGTCGAACTTCGAGCCGGGCTCGCGCGGCACGTCGATGTGCAGGCCGTACTCGTTCGGCTGCGACGGCTGCATGTAGCCGGGCTGGTTGAAGATGCCGTAGGTCTGGAAGCGCCGGTTCCTCGGCGAAGCGATCATCTTCAGCAGATCGCCGGTGCCGAAGCCGTACTTGGCGAGCCAGTTCCAGAACCCGGCGTTGTCGCCCGACCAGAGGTTCCAGATCACCCGGCCGTTGATGTCCGACTGGGTGAGGGGGACGGGCCGTCCCTGAACGTTCATCCCCGGGAACGGGTCGAAGTCGACGTACTTGTAGTCGACCACCCAGGTCTGCTTCACCTGCTGGCTCGCGCAGCCGGCCAGAGAGGCGATCAGAATCGGGACGAGAAATCCGACGAGTGTGCGATGACGGAATCTCCGCATAGGGCCTCCGATGAAGCTGAATTGTTTTACCGAGTTACTAGAGGAGAGCCACAAGGGAGGAAATCCCTACCCTCGCTCTTTCCTGATAGGTAGTGACGATCCCGGCCTCAGCGTTTCATGGCCAATGGAATACTGCTTACCCCGACCCTGTATGAAACTCGGCCGTATGCCCAACGATCTCAGTGACATCCGCGCACTTCTACCCCAGGCCGCGAAACTGGCGAAGCCGCCGATCTCGAACTTCCATGTCGGCGCGGTCTGCCGCGGAACGACGACCGGCAATGTCTACCTCGGCGCGAACGTCGAGTTCGCCGGCGAGGCGCTGAGCTTCACCGTGCACGCCGAGCAGGCCGCCATCACGAACGCCTGGATCAACGGCGAGGCCGGCATCGACCTCCTCGCGGTGACCGCCGCGCCATGCGGCTACTGCCGTCAGTTCCTCAACGAGCTGTCCACCGCCGCGACGATGCAGATCTCGATCGGCGACGAGGACACCCATCCTCTGTCGTACTTTCTCCCGCAATCGTTCGGCCCGAGCGATCTCGGCGTGACCGGCGGGTTGATGACGCCCGCGAACAACGAGCTGACCATCGCCGAGACCGATGACCTCGCGCAAGCCGCCCTGCGCGCGGCGAACATGAGCTACGCGCCGTACTCGAAGTCCTTCGCCGGCATCGCCCTGCGCACCTCCGGCGGCCGCATGTTCCTCGGCCCGTACGGCGAGAACGCGGCATTCAATCCCAGCATCTCGCCGCTCGAAGTCGCGCTGTCCGCACTCAACGTGAACGGCGGCGACTGGAGCCAGATCGAAGAGGTGGTCCTCGTGCACACCGAGCCGTCGCTGCACGCGAGCGCCACCCGCACCGTCCTTGCCGCAATCTCGAGCGCGCCGTTGCGCACCATCATCGCGCGCCCCGCCTGAAGGAGTCTTGAATGGAAAACCAGCCGCAGCAGACCATCCGCATCCTCATCGACGATCAAGTCGCGCAGGGCGAGTACGTGAACTTCGCCAACATCATCCACTCCCAGAGCGAGTTCATCATCGACCTCGGCCGCGTCGTCCCCGGCCGCACGGACGTGAAGATCTACAGCCGGGTGATCCTCACGCCGCTCCACACCAAGCAGCTCCTCGAAGCGCTTTCGCACAACCTCGCGCTTTACGAGCAGAAGTTCGGCGAGATCCGCCCCGATCCCGCGTCGCAGTTTTCGTCGAACGAGCCGTCGAACTGATGTCACGGGAAGACCGACGGGGGGCCTCCGGCGGGCCGGCCACGGGCCGGCAGGCGCTGGTTGTGCCTTCTGCCGCGCTCGCGGTAGCTAGCTCGAATCGTGTTCACGCGAACATCAGCGCTGCCGGCCGTGCCGGCCCGCCGGAGGCCCCCCGGTCGGTCCCCGCATGACACGAGTACGGATCATCGGCGCAGGCCTGGCGGGCAGCGAATGCGCGTTTGCGTTGGCCAGGCGCGGACACATCGTCGATCTCTTCGAGATGCGCCCGGTGAAGTCGACGCCTGCGCACGCGACGTCGAACCTCGCGGAGCTCGTCTGCTCCAACTCCTTCCGCTCCTCCGCGCCGACGAACGCCGTCGGCCTGCTGAAGAAAGAGATGGCGCTGATGGATTCGCTGGTCATCCGTTGCGGCGAAGAGGCGCGGGTGCCGGCCGGCGATGCGTTCGCCGTCGATCGCGATCGCTTCTCCGCGTTGATCACCAGTGCGATCGCGGCCACGCCGAACATCACCCTGCATCGCGAAGAAGTGACCACGCTCGATCGCGGCGATTACGACTTCCTGGTCATCGCAACCGGCCCACTGACCAGCGATCCGCTCTTTCACGCGATCGACGACTTCCTCGGCCGCGACGGCCTGTACTTCTACGACGCCATCGCGCCCATCGTCGCCGCGGACTCGCTCGATTTCTCGAAGCTGTACTGGAAATCGCGCTACGGCAAAGGCACGGCGACCGATTACCTCAACTCCGCGATGAACAAAGAGCAGTACGAGGCCTTCGTCGCGGCGCTGCTTTCCGCGGAGCTGTTCGCCGCGCATGACTTCGAGACGGCGGTGCACTTCGAAGGCTGTCTACCGGTCGAGGAGATCGCCAGCCGCGGCATCGACACGTTGCGCTTCGGCCCGATGAAACCGGTCGGGCTCGAACATCCCGAGACCAACGAGCGTCCGCACGCTGTCGTGCAGTTGCGCAAGGAAGATCTCTCGGACGAGTACTTCAACCTGGTCGGCTTCCAGACCAAGATGAAAGTGCAGGAGCAGAAGCGGGTCATTCAGATGCTGCCCGGCCTCGAGAACGCACAGTTCGCGCGGTTCGGGTCGATGCATCGCAACACGTTCATCAACGGCCCGCGCCATTTGCGCCCGACGTTTCAGACCAAACGCGACGAACGGATCTTCTTCGCCGGCCAGATCACGGGCGTGGAGGGTTACGTGGAGTCTTCGGCGGTGGGCCTGCTCGTGGCGCGCTACATCGACGAGATCGAGCGCACCGGCACCGCCACCCCCCTGCCGTACCACACCGCCCTCGGCGCCCTCGGCCGCCACGTCGCCGAGTCTTCCCCCGATCGCTACCAGCCCTCGAACGTGACCTGGGCGTTGATCGAGGATGTGATCGGGAAGGCGAAGAAGATCGAGAAGCGCGAGCGGCAGGTTGCGCGCGCGATCGAGACGATCGTTTCTTCACTTCATCCTACGGCCGTCTCCTGAACTTCTCGTAAAGCAGCGTGTGACGTGAGTCCGTCGGGATCTCTTCACCATTGATGAACACGCGGCGCACGTTCGTGCGGATCTCCAGCGGGTCGCCGTCGGTCACGATCACGTTCGCGCCTTTTCCAACTTCCAGCGAGCCGAGCTTGTCGGCCACGCCCCAGATCTCGGCGGGGTAAATCGTGATCGCCTTCAGCGCGGCATCCTTCGGCAGGCCGAATGCGGCCGCGGCGGCGGCGTTGTACGGAAGGTTGCGTGCGTTGTGCGCGTCCTGCGTCTGAATCGCGAAGCGGATGCCGTTGTCGTGCAGGACCTTCGCGTTGGTGAAGAGAACGTCGTACGGATCGTCCTCGCGCTGCGGCAGCGATAGCGTCGGGCCGAGGATCACCGGGATGTTGCGCGATTTGAGGTCGGTGACGACGCGGGCCACGTCGTTCGCGCCGGAGAGAATCATCTTCAGCTTCATCTCGTCGGCGAACTCGATCGCCGCTTTGATGTCGCGCGCCTGACTGGCGTGCATGACCACGGGAACGCGTCCTTCCACCACCGGCACGAGCGCTTCGAGCATGAGATCGCGATCGAAACGCTTCACGTTCCTGTCGGTTGCACGAGCCTTCGCGGCCTTGCCGTACGCGGCTGCGTCGCGCAGCACGTCGCGCAGCTTGTCGAGCTCTTTCGTGTAGTTCTTGCGAAGGTCCTTCTCCGCTTCCTCGTCCTGCGGCACTTCGACGAGCGGCGCACCGCGCAGGCGGGGAAAGCGGATGTGCATCGCCAGCGGCGCCTTCACGGTCATCTCCCGCGGCGTCCATCCGGCGAGCTGCACCAGCGCGCTCTGCCCGCTGATCACGCCACCATCCGGAACGACGACGACGTGCGTAATGCCGTTCACGCGCGTGACTGGAATGACCTCTGTGTGCGGGTTGATGGCCACCGCGGTCATGGCGTTCGGATTGAAGTCGCCGATTTCTGTGGTGTCGACCGTGCCGGGAACCGCGTCGATCTCCGTGAGGCCGACGTTCGTGCCAGAGTCGATGAGACCGGGGTAAACCGACAGTCCCGTTCCGTCGATGACCGTCGCGTTCGCGGGAACGCTCACGTTCGCGCCGACGGCGGTGATCAGGCCGTTCGAGAAAACGATCGTGCCGTTGGCGATCGGCGCCGACGTGACTGGGTAGATCGTCGCGTTGCGGATCGCGTAGGTTCCGCGGTTTCCGGTGCTGTTGACGATCGTCGACTGCGCGAATGCGCTTGCGGCGAAGAGCAGAGCGCCTGCGGCAAACAGAACATGGACCAGCGCTGCCTTACGCATTCGGCTTCTCCTTCTTGTCGCCGGCCGTCTTCTTCTTCGCGTCGGCATCGTCCTTCTTCAGGCGATCCTCCTTCTCCTTGCGCAAGGCCTCGCGCTGGGCGAGATCGCGCTCGCGATCGAAGTAGATCTCCCCTTCGATGAACGTCGTGTCGACGCGCGAGTAAGTGGACAGCGGATGACCGTTCCAGATCGCGAGATCGGCGTCCTTGCCGACCTCGATCGAGCCGATGCGGTGATCGAGGCGCAGCTGTTTCGCAGGATTGATGGTGCAGAGCTGCAGCGCTTCTTCTTCGGTGAGGCCGCCGTACTTCATGGCCTTGGCGGCGTCGAGGTTGAGATGCCGCGCGAGCTCGTCGGAATCGGAGTTGACGCTGGTGAGCACGCCGTTCCGCACCATCAGGGCGACGTTGTACGGCGTCGCGTCATACGCCTCGGCCTTGTAGCCCCACCAGTCGATGAACGTGCCCGCGCCGGCGCCGTGCTCGCGGATCTCCTTCGCGACTTTGTAGCCCTCGAGCACGTGCTGCAGCTCGCGGACCTTGAAGCCCATCTCGTCGGCGAGGTCGAGGAGCATCACGATCTCGTCGGAGCGGTAGCTGTGCGCATGGATGTCAATTTTGCCGCGCAGGATGTCGGCCATCGTGTCCATGAGGATGTCTTTGCGCGGCGGGATCGGCGACTCGCCTTTCTTGCGGCGGGCCTCGTAGTCGTCCCACTCGGCCATGTAATCGCGCGCGTCGGTGAAGGACTTGCGGATCACTTCCTCGACGCCCATGCGCGTGGCCGGGTACTGCCGCGGCACACCCTCGGGCGGCCGGAAGTTCGAGGATTTTGGATTCTCGCCGAGGGCGAATTTGATGGTGCGGGGGGCGTCGGCGACGATCCAGTCCGACGCGGGACGGCCCCACTTCCATTTCACGATCTGGCTCTGACCGCCGATCGCATTCGCCGAGCCGTGAAGGATCAGCGCGGCGGTCGTGCCGCCGGCGAGCTGGCGATAAGCGGAGACGTCATTCGGATCGAGGACGTCGCTGATGCGCACCATGCCGCTGTTCGGCACCGTGCCTTCGTTGACCTGTCCTTCCACGCCGGCGTGCGAGTGCGTGTCGATGATGCCCGGCAGCACGAACTTGCCCGTGCCGTCGATGACCGTCGCGTTTGCGGGCGCGCTGACGTTGCGGCCGACCGCGGCGATCTTCGAGCCGCGGATGAGGACCGAGCCGTTCTCGATGGTTCCTTTGGTGACGGTGAGAATGGTGGCGTTGCGGATGAGGGTGACGCGCTCCTGGGCGAGGAGGGGAAAGGTGATGGCGATTGCCAGCAGCGTGCGTTTCATTCTGATTTGCTCCCGCTGAAGCTGAACGTGCCGATGGTCGTGTTGACGTTGCCTTCCATCGTGTTGCCGGTCACGGTGCCGGTGAATGCCCAGTCGCTCGCTTCGGACTCGTTCTGCGCGTTCGTGGTGATGGTGAAGTCGAACGTCGGATCGGTGAACGAGCCGCTGCGGATGTCGCCGGAGCCGCGGTCGCCGGAGAACGTGCCGGTCAGACCGCCATCCTCCACCTTCAGCGTCACCTGGATCGAGACGTTGCCCTCCGGCGCGCGCACGATGAGGCTCCACGTGCCGTCGATCGGCGTCGCCGCCGCCGTAGCGGCACCTTCACGTCCGGCCTTGTCGTCGGCGGGCAGGCGGATCTCGCGGCCGTCGACGAACACGCGGGTTACTTTCGATTTCTCTTCGAACAGCGGCTTGTCGCTGACGACGATGTTCGCGATCTTGCCGCGCTCGAGCGATCCGAGCTGCCGGTCGATGCCGAGGATCCGCGCCGGGGCGAGAGTCGTCGCGCGCAGGGCATCCGCGGCGGAGAGGCCGTTCTCGATGGCCTTGCGAACGCCGGGATGGAAATCGCCGGTCTTTCCGGGACCGCTCACCAGCGCGAACTGCACGCCGGCCTTGGCCAGCACCGACGGGGTAGTCGGCGCGAGCTGCCGATCGCGAATCACGCGCAGCGGCTGGTCTTCGCGATCCTGTTTGTCCGTCGGCGCGGCCGGCCACTTCACCGACACCAGGACCGGCACGTTCTTCAGATCGTTCGCAACCGCGTACGCCTGGCGTCCGCCGGAGATCATGTAGCGGAGATTGAATTCTTTGGCGATGGCCTGCACGCGGCGAATGGCCAGCTCGCTGTCGGCCATGAACACGACCGGGAGCTCGCGGCGGATCACCGGACGCATGGCCTCGAGGCTCGGGTTGTCCGCGGGACGCTGCAGGCCCGTCGGATTCTTCTCGTAGATCGCCCGCGCGCTCTGATGCTGATCGGCATCCATGAACGTCTGCCGGATGTGGGCGATGACGCCCATCAGGCTGTTCGGGAACGCGGTGAAGAAACCGGGTCGCGGCGTGAAGGAGATCTGCATCGTCGCCGGACTCTTGATGACGCGCGACTCGATCGGGCCTTCGCCGAGGTTCACCACGACTGATTGGCCGTTGAACACGCCGGCCGTCGGCGCTGTGAGAACGGTCGTCACGCCGATCGCGCGGCGCGCACTCGCGTCGTCGTCGCTGATCTTCGCGTTGCGGATGGCGATCGAGTCCGGCGTCGGCTCGGGAGCCTGTTCCGTTCGCGCCGCCGCGCCGCCTCCGCCTCCGCCGCCGGTTCTGCGCGGCGGCGCGGCGAATCCGAGGGACGTCTGGGCGTCGATGAGACCGGGGTAGACGTGTGCGCCGGCGACGTCGATGGTCGTGGCGTCGGCAGGAATGGCCACGTTGGCGCCGACTGCCTCGATCAGGCCCTCGCGGATGACGACCACGCCATTCGGAATGGCAGGACCCGAGACGGGATGCACCGTGCCGCCCGTGATCGCGTAGACGCCGGGGGCGTCGGCGAAGGCAGCGGATGCCGTGAGAAGTACGAGAAGGGCGACGAATCGCCGAAGACCCATGCCCACCTCCGAAGAACGGGCGGCATGATACAGAGAGCGTTCAAATTTGTTACCCTCCCTTTTCTCGGAGTCCGAATGGTCCTCTTCAACTACGCCACGAAAGAGATCACCGCGAAGATCGTCTATTACGGGCCCGGTCTCTGCGGCAAGACCACGAACCTGCAGTTCGTTTACGACTCTCTGCCGTCGAACAACAAGAGCAAGATGCTCTCGCTGGCGACGAAGACGGACCGCACTCTCTTCTTCGACTTCCTCCCGCTCGACCTCGGCAAGATCCGCGGCATGCGCACCAAGCTGCAGCTCTACACCGTGCCCGGGCAGGTCTACTACAACTCCACGCGCCAGCTCGTACTGAAAGGCGCGGACGGAATCGTGTTCGTGGCGGACAGCCAGGACTTCGCGCTCGACGCGAATCAGGAGTCGCTGCAGAACCTCGAGGACAACCTCAAGCGCCAGGGCGTACGTCTGCGCGAGATGCCGCTGGTGCTGCAGTACAACAAGCGCGATCTGCCGAACGCGCTGCCGGTTGCGGAGCTCAACGCGGAGCTGAACAAGCAGAACGTGCCGAACTTCGAGTCCGTGGCCACGACCGGACTCGGCGTCGAAGAGACGCTGAAGGGCATCACCCAGCTGGTGCTCGCCCACCTGGTCAAGAAATACGGGCTGGAAGGGGCGGAGCCGCTGGAGAAGGAAATTCAGATTCTCAACGCGCCGTCGCAACGTCCCGCCACGACCGATTCATTGTGGGACGAGGACGATGAGGATCCGTTCGGAAGCGCGCCCGCGCCGGCACCCGCGCGAGCGGCCGCCGCGGCGGTTTCGGCAGCACCTGCGGGCGAAGCGGAGTTCGATCTCGACGATGCAGGCGACGAGAACATCCCCCTGGTCGCGACGGAGCTGCTGCCGTCGTCGGTCGGACAGTCGGTGACGATGAACAATCCATTCGAAGACGTGACGGACTACTTCAGCACTCCCGGTCCCGGTGCCGCGCCGGCGTCGCTCGACATCCCGACGATGTCCGTGGAGATCCCGCTTCCCGCGGGGATTCTCGATTCGCTTCCGGTGCTCGGCGAAGACGCACCGCGACTCTCGTCGTCACAGCCCGAGCGCCGCGCGAACGACGGCCTGGTGAAAGAGGTCAGCATCCCCCTGAACCTCTCCCTGGATGAACTTCGCCAGCATCGGCGTTTGAGGCTGAAGATCACGCTCGATGTGAATTTGCTGCCGTGATTCCGGAGGGGTGGCCGAGTGGTTTAAGGCAGCGGTCTTGAAAACCGCCGTACGGGTAACCGTACCGTGGGTTCGAATCCCACCTCCTCCGCCAACCTTCACCTCGTGCACCGCCCAAAAGGTAGGCCGGAGGCCCACACTACACGCCAGTTTTTTCCTAGCCGGACTCAGGCACGAATCTTCCTATAAGTGCGCTTGCGCTCGCCATCAGTGAGTGAGCGCCCACTGACAAAGATCGATTCGTTCGCGGGAGTACGATGGCTGGCGCTTCTGACCTGAAAGGCAGTCCCCCAATGTCCGCATCCCCCGATGTCGCGGCCACCGGCATCAAAGGCCTCGACCACATTCTCCTTGGCGGCTTTCCCCGCAACCGCGTTTACCTCGTGCAAGGCGATCCCGGCGTCGGCAAGACCACGATGGGATTGCAGTTCCTCATCGAAGGGGTTCGCCGCGGCGAGCGCTGTCTCTACATCACCCTCTCCGAATCGCGCGACGAGCTTCACGCGGTCGCTCAATCGCACGGCTGGAATCTCGACGGCATCGAGATCTACCAGCAGCTCGTCGGCGAAGAAGCGCTGACCGAGGAAGACACTACAGTCTTCTATCCGGCGGAGGTCGAGCTCGGAGAAACGATCCGCTCCATGCTGGTCGAAGTCGACCGCGTGAAACCGCAGCGGGTCGTGCTCGACTCGCTCAGCGAGATCCGCCTGCTCGCGCAGAGCAGCCTTCGCTACCGGAAGCAGATCCTCGCTCTCAAGCAGTTCTTCGCCCCTCGCAACGTCACCGTTCTCTGCCTCGACGACCGCACGTCGGACGTCAGCGATCTCCAGTTGCAGAGCGTTCCGCACGGCGTCGTGGAACTGGAGCGCTTCACGCCGCTGTACGGCGCCGCGCGCAGGCGTCTGCAGCTGGTGAAGGTTCGCGGTCTCAATTTCAAAGACGGCTATCACGACTTCAACATCCTCACCGGCGGCATCGTGGTCTATCCGCGCCTCGTCGCCGCAGAGCATCGAACGACGTCGCCGCGCGAACAGGTGCCCAGTGGTGTCGGCGCGCTCGACGACATGCTCGGCGCGGGCATCGATCGCGGCACCAGCACGGTGATCATGGGGCCCGCCGGCGCCGGCAAATCGGCGTTGACGACGCAATACGTCGTCGCCGCGGCCCGGCGCGGCGAGAAGTCCGCCATGTTCCTGTTCGAGGAGAGCATGGCCAGCCTGCTCAATCGAGCGGCCTCGCTGGGCCTGCCGATGGAGGAATTCGTCGACAAAGGCCTGATCAACGTCCGCCAGGTCGATCCCGCGCAACTTCAGCCTGGGGAGTTTGCGCATCTCGTCAGCGAGGCCGTCGAAGAAGACGGCATCCGCCTGCTCGTGATCGACAGCCTCAATGGCTATCTGAACGCGGTGCCCGAGGAGCGGTTCCTGCTGCTTCACCTGCACGAGCTGCTCAGCTACCTCGGCCAGCACGGCGTGGCCACCATCCTCGTCTTCGCACAGCACGGACTGATCGGATCGATGCAGAGCAGCGTCGACGTCAGCTATCTCGCCGACTGCGTGGTGCTCCTCCGCTACTACGAAGCGGAAGGGCGCATTCACAAAGCCATCTCCGTCGTGAAGAAGCGTAGCGGCCCGCATGAGACGGCGATCCGCGCGTTCACGATGGGCGCGAACGGCATCGAAGTCGGCCCTCCTCTCTCCACCTATCACGGCGTGCTTTCCGGCATTCCGAACTACGACCGAACGCTTCACGCGAGGATCGGCGCAGAGTGAACAGCGAGCGTCCCGACATGGTGCTCATCGCGGCGCCGATCGGGCGCGACGCGGAGCTCATGTGCGCGCAGCTGCGAGCGGCCGGTCTGCGCTGCGAGACCTGTTCGGACGTCGCCGATCTCTGCCGGCACATCGCCAGCGGCGTCGCCGCGATCATCGCCACGGAAGAAGCGCTTCCGCCAGACCGGATTCACGAGCTCGCGAAAGTCGTCGCCGACGAACCGCCCTGGTCGGAGATCCCGCTGATCATCCTGACCTCGGCGCCGTCACTCGAACAGAAGACCCGCTCCTTCGACCTGCTGGCGCGACGCACGAACGTCACGCTGATCGATCGCCCGGTTCGCATCAAGAGTCTGATCAGCGCCGCGCGATCGGCGATTCGCGCGCGGCAACGACAGTACGACGTGCGCGATCTGATGCAGCAGCTCCAGGACCGCATTCACGAGCGAGACCGCTTCCTGGCCGTCCTCGGACACGAGCTGCGCAATCCCCTCGGCGCGATTCTGCTCGCGGCGCAGATGACGGACGCGGACGGCCGGCTCGACGGCGAGCATGCGCATCTCATCGAGCGGCAGTCGCGGCATCTCACCCGGCTGGTCAACGATCTTCTCGACCTGTCGCGCGTCGCCGCCGGCAAGATCACGCTGAAACGCAACATCACCGATCTGCGCGAGATCGCCTCGCAGTCGATCGAAGTGGTGCGGCCCGCGGCGGAACGGCAGGGCGTCTCGCTCGAAGTTCTCCATTGCGAGAAACCGCTGCTCGTGGATGCCGATGGAATCCGCGTCGATCAGATCCTGACCAACATCCTCACCAACGCGATCAAGTACACGCCCGAGGGTGGACATGTAACGCTCGCGCTGAAGCCTGAGGATGGTGCGGGCGTGCTGGAAGTCGTGGACAACGGCGTGGGAATCGCGCCGGACCGCATCGGCAACATCTTCGAGCTCTTCGCGCAGGCCGAGAACGCGATCGGCCGGGCGCAGGGCGGGATGGGCATCGGCCTGGCCCTGGTTCGCAATCTCGTCGAGCTGCACGGCGGTACCGTGCACGCGGCCAGCGACGGCATCGGCAAAGGGAGCCGGTTCACGGTGCGCCTGCCGCTGGCCACGGCGGCGCAGAAAGCCGACGCGCCGGAGGCTCTTCCCGGCGTGGTGGTCGCGGTCGAGGATGTCACGCGACGCATCGTGATCGTCGAAGACAACAAGGACGTTCGCGATCTGCTTCGCCTGCGGCTGAAAAAGCTCGGCCATGACGTGCTCGACGCGCCCGACGGCGTGGAAGGCCTCCGCGTGGTCCTGCAGGAGAAACCCGATCTGGCACTGGTCGACCTCGGATTGCCGGGAATCGACGGGTTCGAGGTCGCGAAAGGCATTCGCGCTGAGCTCGGCCAAGACGTCGTGCTCGTTGCCGTAAGCGGTTTCGGACAGCCCGAGGACAAACGTCGGGCGATCGAGGCCGGCTTCGACGAGCACATCACCAAGCCTGCCGACGTGAAGGACATCGAAAGCATCCTCAAACGCTTCCCGCCGCGGAATTCGACCGTGGCGGGCGGCGTCTAGTTAGTCATCGTCCAACCCGGCCCCAGGTTCATGGTTCAAAAAGTTCTCGTAGTCGAAAACTACGCCGATCTGAATGCGGCGATCACTTCCGCCCTGCCGGACGATTGCAACTGCACGTCGGTGCGAACTTCGGAAGAGGCCATCGTGCGGCTGCGCGAGGAGCACTACGAGGTGATCCTGCTCGCGCCGCGGCTTCCAATCCAGGACGACCCGGTCATGCACTTCCTGCACGAGAACCAGCCGGACGAGATCGCGAAGGTGATCCTGATGACCGATCCCGGCGACGCGGACGGCTCCGGCGAGGACTGCCGGGTGCTGGTCAAGCCGTTCAACCGGGAGGAGCTGGTGGCGAAGGTGACGGGCGGGGAGTAGCGCTGGCGGAGAGAGAGGGATTCGAACCCTCGGTAGAGGTTTACCCCCTACGGCGGTTTAGCAAACCGCTGGTTTCAGCCACTCACCCATCTCTCCGTGCTGAAGCGCACGACGCACAATAGCCGATTGTCGCTCACAATTCCCAACTCAGGAACCGACGTCCACCTTCTCCAGCGGATGCCGCGCCGGCCCGTTCAGCACCTCGCCCTCCGTCGTGAATCGTGAGCCGTGACAGGGGCAGTCCCACGTCCGCTCTGCGGGGTTCCAGGCCACGTCGCATTTCATGTGCGTGCAGACCGGCGAGACGCAGTGCAGCGAGCCTTTGTCATCGCGGTAGGCGGCGATCTTCTTTCCGTCGACCTTGATGATCTTTCCTTCGCCGATCCCCACTTCCTCCGTCGTTTTCGCCTCGACGCCCATCGAGGTCAGGCGATCGGCGGCGAGATGCGCGGGGAAGTGCAGGTTCTCGGTCAGGAACTCGCGCGCGGTCATGTGCGGGCGCTTGCGGTCGATGTCGAAGACCCCCGCCCACTTGTTGTCGACGCCGGTGATGAGGTCCGTGACGATCATCGCCCCGACGGTTCCGAAGGTCATGCCCTGGCCGGAGTAGCCGGTGGAGATGTAGACGTTTTTCTTCCCGCCGATCAGCGGCAGACCGCCGTGCGGCTCGATGATCTGGCCGGACCAGCGATAGCGCACGGGATGCGATCCGAAATGCTCGCGCGTGTAATCGACGAGCCGCTGGAAACAGGCCTCGGTGTCTTCTTCCTCGCCGACGCGATGATCCTCGCCGCCGACGATCATGAACGTTCCTTCGTCCGTGTCCTGCCAGCGGGTGTAGTGATACGGATCGGCGGTATCCCAAAACAGTCCCTCCGGATGCTCGCCTTCGACGCGGAAGGCGATGGCGTACGTGCGATACGCCGCGGCCAGCGTGTGAATCGGGGTGAAGCCGGCGATGGGAACGTTCGTGGCCATGAAGACCGCTTTCGCGGTCACGCGTCCGCGCTCGGTCTGTACTTCGCAGGGATCGCCGTTCTTCACATCGGTGACCTGCGTTCTGGTGAAGATGCGGCAGCCGTCGCCGGAGATCTTTCCCGCGAGGGCATGGAGATATTCACCGGGATGGAACTGCGCCTGGTTCTCGAACAGCGCCGCGCCGCGCGTCGGAAACGGGAGAGGAACGGAGTCGATGAACTTCACGTCCAGGCCCGCTTCGCGCGCCGCGACGGCCTCGTTCTTCACCTCGGCGACGTACTTCCGTTTCTCGGTATAGAGGTAGCCGGGGATGCGGCGGAAGCGGCAGGAGATGGAGTAGCGGTCGATGAGATCGGTGATCTTCAGAATCGACTCGCGGCTCGCTTCGGCGACGAGCTTCGCATCCTGTTCGCTGTATTTGCGGCGGATGTAATGGTAGCGGGCGTCGACGGCCTCTGTGAGATGGGCGGTGGTGTTTCCGCTCTCGCCCGCGGCGATCGTTTCCTTCTCCAGAACGATCACGCTGCGGCCCCGCTCCTTCAAAAGGGCGGCGGCGGTGAGTCCCGTTATTCCCGCGCCGATAATGACCACATCGGCCGTCTGATCGCCTTCGAGGGGGGTGTATTCCGGAGCGTGACTGGTGCCCTCCCAGAGTGATGTGGAGTGCTGTTTCATGGCTTTACGGCACGCGCAAACGCAAGAAACGAACCGTACCCAACGGGCACGCTTCGTGCTCGACAATAAGTTGCCTTACGCGGTGCGCGGTAGCTCAACACCGTGGACATTCCAAACCCGAAGGAGACCGAAAATGGCAACGAGTAAGCGCGGTTTTGCGTCGATGGATGCGGCTAAGCAGCGCGAGATTGCAAGTAAAGGTGGGCGCGCGGCACATGCGAAGGGCACCGCCCATGAGTTCACTTCTGACGAGGCCCGAGTCGCCGGCCGCAAGGGCGGCGAGGCTGTCAGCCGCGATCGTGCGCACATGGCCGCGATCGGACGCGAAGGTGGTCACAGCCGCGGAGCGCGTGCGCGCGCTGCCGGTACGACGGGAAACGTCGCGGCACCGAACGTGACCAGCCCCCGTTCCGACAACGAGGTCCGCACGGACTTTTCGCAGGGCACCGGCTCGCAGCCGTTCGTCCGTCAGGTCAACGACGAGCGCAGTGGCTTCGAGAACCCGTCCGGACGTGGCTCGGCCAGCGGCGGCTACGGCTCCCAGGAGCGCTCCCGCCAGGATCGCGATCGCGAGAACGCAACCGACTCGCCGATCTCGAATCGCGACCGGTTCTAGAACCCCGTGTGGTGCGGGCTCCGGCCCGCACTACACCTCTTCCATTCGATCCGCCAGCTCGCTGCCGAGCAGGCCGGTGATCACCGACAGCAACACGCCCGTTCCCGAGATCGCGATCGCAATGGCACTCGGATGCGCCGGCGCATCACGTCGCAGGAACCAGCTCACCGCGAACAGCATGGCCACGATGAGGTTCCCGCCGCCGTGCCATGCGCCGAGGATCCAGGCGCGTGTTCCGCGGGGAATGGCCAGCCAGTCGATCAACCCGAACACCGATGCGGCCACGCCGCCGATGACGCCGGCGAAGATCAGCCACGACGCGACGATTGCCAGCTCACCGCGGCCTCGCGCCAGATAAGCGAGGTCGAAGAAGAACGACGTCGCCAGAAGGCCCAGCGGAAAAACGATCAGCATGTGGTGCACGGGGTGACCCGCGATCCGCAGCTTCGCCTTCACTGATTGCTGCCCTCCGGGCCGTCAGTCATCCTCAACACATCCGCGAGATGGCAGGTCGTCCGGCCGGTGGCCTGCTCGATCTGCTCGCGGCAGCTGAAACCGTTGGCGACGATCAGCGTGTCCGGATGGGCATCGCGCACCAGCGGCAGAATCACCCGCTCCCCGATCTTCATCGACAGATCGTAATTGTGCGCGTCGAAACCGAACGCGCCGGCCATGCCGCAGCAACCGGAATCGGGATGTTGGAGATCGAGGCCGATCTTGCGGAGGATGGCCTCTTCCGCGTCGAATTTCATCACCGCCTTGTGATGACAGTGCGCCTGGACGATGGCCTTCTTCCGGATTGTCGGCAACGCAACGTTTTCGCGCAGCAGAAACTCGCTCAGGGTCATCGTCGACGCGGCGAGCTTCTTCGCCCGCTCGTCATCGGGGTAGAGGCCGAGGAGCTCGTCGCGGAAGACCGAGACACAGCTTGGCTCGAGGCCGATGACAGGCAGGCCCTCGTCGAGCTCTGACGCCAGTCCGCTGAGCGTTTCGCGCAGGACCTTTTTCGCCAGCCCGAGAAATCCCCAGTCATACAGCGGACGCCCGCAACACAGCCGCTTGCGTGGAATCACGACCTCGTAGCCGGCCTGCTCCAGCACTTCCGCGGCGTTGAGCGCCGTTTCGGGAGTGAAGTGATTGTTGAACGTGTCCGGCCAGAGGACGACGCGGCGTCCGCCGTTCTTTCGTGGCTTGTACAGCTCGCGGAAGGTCTTCCGCGCGAACCGCGGCATGCGCCGTTGCGAAGCGACGCGGCTGAAGGGCTTCATCAGCGGCATGATCGCGTTCGTGAGCCGCGGCAGTTTCGAGCCGATGCCCGCCCACCAGTAGATCAGTCCCATCGTGTACGCCGGCATCGGCCGCAATCGCCGCGCGTAGTAGTGCGACATGAACTCGGCCTTCCACGTGGCCATGTCCACCTGCGTCGGGCAATCGCCCTTACAGCCTTTGCAGGCCAGGCAGAGATCGAGCGCCTCGCGAACCGCCTCGTTCTTCCAAGACGACGGCGTAATCTCCCCTTCGAACATCTCGAAGAGCAGCCGCGCGCGTCCGCGTGTCGAGTGCTCTTCCTCCCGCGTAACCTGGTAGCTCGGGCACATCGTCCCGCCGTCGAGCCGCCGGCACCGGCCTACGCCGACGCAGCGCAGCACGGCGTGATTCATCCGCCCGTGATCTTCGGTGAATTGGAAATGGGTCTTGGGATTCCACGGCGCGTAATCGGCGCCGAGGCGGAGGTTTTCGTCGAGCTTGTAGGGGGAGATCACCTTCCCCGGGTTCATCCGCCACTCCGGATCCCAGAGCGATTTGAACTCGCGGAAGGCCTGCATCAGCTCCGGCCCGAACATCTTCTCCAGCAGCTCGCCGCGCGCCTGCCCGTCGCCATGCTCGCCGGAGAACGAGCCACCGTACGACGACACGAGATCCGCGGCCTCGTAGATGAAGGAGCGAAACTTGGCGATCCCCGCGGTCGACGTGAGCTCGAAGTTCGTGCGCGTGTGCACGCATCCGTCGCCGAAGTGTCCGTACAGATCGCCGCCGTATTCGTAGCGGTCGAGGAGAGTCCGGAGATCGCGCAGATAGGCGCCCAGTTTTTCCGGCGCGACCGCGGCGTCCTCCCACCCTTCCCACATCAGCGGCTTGCCCGGCACATGTCCGGTCGCGCCGAGCCCGGATTCGCGCACGGCCCAGACGAATCGAGCTTCGGCAGAGCTGTTGTTGAAGATTCGCGTTCGCGTTCCGTCGAGCGAGGTCGCGCACTTTTCGGCCTTCGCCAGCGCTTCGTCGATCGTAGCCGCGCCGAATTCGACGAGCAGCCACCCGCCGCCCGGCGGCAACAGCGCGATGCCGTGCGGATTCATCTTCTTGTGTTTCTGATCGCGCACCAGCAGATCGTCGAAGCCTTCCAGGCCGATCGGGCCGAAGCCGAGCACGCGCGGCACGTCGTCCGCCGCGTCGTAGACCGTCGGGTAGGCGACGACGAGCAGGGCGCGCGCCGGCGGGCTGTAGACCAGCTTTGTTTTCGCCTCGAGCACGAGCACGCACGTCGATTCCGATCCGACCAGCGCGCGCGCGACGTTGAAACCGTTCTCGGGAAGCAGATCGTCGAGGTTGTAGCCGGAGACGCGCCGCGGAATCTTCGGGAAGCGCGAACGAATCAGGTCCGCGTACTTCGTGCGGATTGCGTTCAGCCCCGCGTAAATCTCGCCGCGCCGTCCGCCGCCGTCGATGATGCGCGTGAGCTCTTCGTCCGAAGTCGCGCCGACGCGCATCCGCACGCCGTCGTAGGTCAGGATCTCCAGCTCCTCGATGTTGTCGACGGTCTTGCCGGACATGATCGAGTGCACGCCGCAGGAGTTGTTGCCGATCATGCCGCCGAGGGTGCATTGGGCGTGGGTGGCGGGATCGGGGCCGAAGGTGAGCGTGTGCAGCTCGGCCTGCGCGCGCAGGTCATCGAGCACGATGCCCGGCTCGACGCGCGCGAACTTCTCGACCGGGTTCATCTCCACGACGTGGTGCATGTACTTCGAGAAATCGAGGACGACCGCGACGTTGCAGCATTGCCCGGCCAGGCTCGTTCCCGCGCCGCGGCCGAGGATCGGTGCGCCATGGCGGCGGGCCAGCTCGACGGCGGTGACGACGTCGTGCGCGTCGCGGGGCATGACCACGCCGATCGGGACCTGGCGGTAGTTCGACGCGTCGGTCGCGTACAGCGCGCGCGAGCCATCGTCGAACCGCACCTCGCCGCGAATGGCCCGCTTGAGCGCCTCGGCCAGCGCGGCGGCGTCGACGTTCAGCGATTGAATGCGATCGCTGTGCTCGACACGTTCCGCCACGCTCCGGTCTTCATGACGAAACGGGACCGGCGCGTAACGGTTGATCTCGAGGCTCACGGGTTAGGGAGCTTACTTCTTCTTCGCGGCGGATTTCCTTGCGCTCGACTTCTTCGAAGAAGAGGATTTTTTCGCGCTGGACGCCTTCTTCGAGCTCGCCTTCTTCGCCGGCGCCTTCGTCGCGCTCGACTTCTTCGCGCTCGACTTCTTCGCGCTCGACTTCACGCTGCTCCGGTCGACCAGCTTGTTGAACCGGTTCCCGCGCTCGTTGGAGAGCAGCACCGCGAGCTTGTTCTTGTCGAACCACTCGAAGAACTCGTCCCACTCGATCGTCTCGAGCGTGTCCTCGCCGGAAAATCCGGGGAAGTCGATGCGGAGGATTCCCGGGTCCGCGCCGCGGCCCGTAGCCTTCACGCGCGCCGGCCGGCCCTTGCGCGCTTCAACCCACTTGCGAATGGTGTCGTGATCGGTAGTCGGTTTTGCTGTTGCCATGGGTTTGCACTCGTGCAGAAAGCGTTCCGTACAATCACGTCATGCGAAATGGGTGGCTCGCTCGCGCTGGGATGCGCATCGCCGACGTCTGCGAGAGGTGGTTTCCCGATGCCTTCGTGTTCGCGCTCGCGGCGATCGTGATCGTTTTCTGCGGCGGCCTGTCCATCGGCGTTCCCGCCTCGAAACTGGCCGCGGAGTTCGGCGGCGGATTCTGGTCGCTGGTGAACTTCACCATGCAGATGGCGATCATCATCGTCGGCGGGTTCGTGGTCGCCAGCTCGCCTGCCGTCGCCCGCGTCACGACGCGGCTCGCGGCGATCCCGAAAACGGCGCGCGGTGCGGTCGCCTTCGTGGCGACGTTCGCCATCCTCTCCGCGCTCATCTCGTGGGGCCTGTCGCTGATCTTCACCGGCCTGCTGGTCCGCGAAGTCGCGCGCAGAATCGATAAGGTCGACTACCGAGCTCTCGGTGCCGCCGCGTATCTCGGCCTGGGCACGGTCTGGGCGCTCGGCCTGTCCTCGTCCGCGGCGTTGCTGCAGGCCACACCATCCGCGATCCCGCCGTCGCTCCTGCCGATCACCGGCGTGATTCCGCTAACGCAGACGATCTTCCTCTGGCAGAGCATGGCCATGGCCGCGATCCTCGGCGGCGTGGCGATCGCCATCGCCTACTTCTCCGCGCCGCGCGAGCAGGACGCGCGAACGTTCGCGCAGGCCGGCGTGACGTTCGAGCCGTTCATGCCCGAAGTGCCCGCGGTTCGCACGCCGGCGGATCGTCTGGAGAACAGCCCGATCCTCAGCGTGTTGTGCGCGGGCCTGATGCTGTGGTTTCTCGCGCAGCAGCTCCGGGCACGCGGCGGCCTGGCGGCGGTCGATCTCAACAACTTCAACTTCGCCTTCCTAGCCCTCGGCCTGCTGCTCCACTGGCGCCCGCGATCGTTTCTGCGAGCCGTCGCGCAGTCCGTTCCGGCGATCGCCGGCGTGGTCATTCAGTTCCCGTTTTACGGCGGCATCTTCGGGATGATCTCCAAAACGCCGCTATCGGAACGGCTCGCGGATCTCTTCATTCAATTCAGCACGAAAGAGACGTTTCCAGTGGTCGTCGCCGTCTACTCCGCCGTTCTCGACCTCTTCCTGCCGTCGGGCGGCGGCAAATGGGTGGTAGAAGCTCCGTACGTGATGAAGGCCGCGAACGAGCTCGGAGTGCACCTCGGCTGGACGATCCAGGTCTACAACGTCTCCGAGACCGTGCCCAACCTGATCAACCCCTTCTGGATGCTGCCGCTGATGGGCATCCTCAACGTCAAGGCCCGGGATCTCGCCGGCTACTCGATCCTGCAGCTGCTTTTCCTGATGCCGATCACGCTACTGCTGTGCTGGCTATTTGCTCAGACTTTGCCCTATCTGCCGCCGGTGGCGCCGTGACGGCCGCGAAACCTAACCGAAGCACGTTCGTAACCGTATTAGTACTCATGCGGCGCTTTGCCCTAGTTGTGCTCACGCTCCTCATCGGTTTTCCGATGGCGGCGAAGACCGAGCGCCAGATCATCGGCGTGGAGCAGGACCATTCCATCGCCCAGGTCGGCGACTGCGACGACTTCTTCAAGACCGTCTTCACGACCTTCCCCGCTTCGGCCGACGAGCGCGAGCAGCGCGACCTGCCCATGACCGGCGTGGCCAAGCTCCGCGTCACGGCGACACAGGAAGGCGGCGTCTCGGTGCGAGGCTGGACGCGGCCTTTCGCGCGGATGATCACCTGCCGCGCCGCGGTTGCGCAGACGCAGACACACGCGCGCCGCGTGCTCGACGCGATCAAGGTCGACTATCGCGAAGGAGAGATCTCCGCGTACGGCCCGGCCACGAATGCCACGCAGGCCTGGTGGGTGAACTTCATCCTTTACGTTCCGCGCCGCGCCGCGGTCGATGTCCGCGCGGCGAGCGGCGGCGTCGCCATCCGCAACATGGACGGCAACGTGACCGCGCATGCGACCAGCGGCGGCATCTCCGTCGCCCAGGGCGCGGGCAGTTTCAAGATCTCGACGGACAGCGGCGGCATCACGCTTGATCGCCTTTCCGGCAGCGTCGATGCGGCGTCGCGCGAAGGTGCGATCGCGCTCAAGATCGCCCACGACGATTCGCCGACGCTCGAGGCGCGCACCGAAGAAGCGGGGCAGATCCGCTGTCATCTGCTGCGATGCGAGACCGGTCTCGGCAGTTGGACGGCGGACCGCAAGCAACTCCGCATCGGTCCTTCGCCCCCCTCGATCCGGCTTTCGACGACCGGCGCGGCGATCATCATCGACGCCGTTCGCTAGCGGTGTAGTGTGGGCCTCCGGCCTACTTTCGTCCCCCCGCCCGTGGTAGGCCGGAGGCCCACACTACACGGGCGTCCTAGCGGCTGGAAGGGCACAGAACCTGCTCTTTAGCGGGCCATGGCAGCCACTCAACCGCTCCTCGGCGAGAAGAGCATCGGCTTCTACCGGCATGCGCTCTCCATCCTCACCGACGCAGGCATCCCCCATCTCGTCGGCGGCGCGTACGCGTATGCCCGCTACACCGGGATCGAGCGTCACACCAAGGACTTCGACGTTTTCATCCGTCGCGAGGACTTCCGCCGCGCGGCCTGGGCATTCAAGAAAGCCGGCTATCGCACCGAGCTGACCTTTCCGCACTGGATCGGCAAGGCCTACTCGGGCGAGGACTTCGTCGATCTGATCTTCAGCGCCGGCAACGGCGTGGCCAGTGTCGACGAACGTTGGTTCGACAAGGCCGTGAAGGAACAGGTTTTCGGCGTGGACGTGCTGCTCATTCCGCCCGAAGAGATGATCTGGTCGAAGGGCCTGATCATGGAGCGGGAGCGTTTCGACGGCGCGGACGTCGCGCATGTGATCCGCGCGACGGGCGACAAGCTCGACTGGCGGCATCTCATCGATCGCTACGGTCCATTCTGGCGCGCCCTGTTCGCGCATCTCGTCCTGTACGGCTTCATCTACCCCTCCGATCGCTCGAAGGTTCCCGCGTGGGTCATGGACGAGTTGACCCAGAAGGTGCAGGACGAAACCCGAGCCGGTGATTCCGACGACAAGGTCTGCTACGGCACGGTCATCTCCCGCCAGCAGTACCTCAAGGACATCACCGAATGGGGCTACGAGGACGCGCGGCTGACCCATGAGCTGATGGACCAGAAAGAGATCGACGACTGGACCGCTGGCATCGAGATCGACGGAGCGAAATGACGTGGGCGAACGGGACACGCTGAGAATCGCCGCGGTTGCCGACATCCATGTGAAGAAGACTTCGCAGGGAGCGTTTCAACCGCTCTTCTCGAAAATCACCGAGAGCGCGGACGTGCTGCTGCTCTGCGGCGATCTGACCGACTACGGAACGCCGGAAGAGGGGAAGATTCTCGCGAAAGAGATCACCTCCGCGCTCCGCATTCC
Source organism: uncultured Acidobacteriota bacterium (assembly GCA_963822445.1). Lineage (GTDB taxonomy): Bacteria > Acidobacteriota > Thermoanaerobaculia > Gp7-AA8 > Gp7-AA8 > QHVT01. The sequence goes on from CAWGHO010000002.1 coordinate 1,244,855, forward strand.
GGCGATCGCGGTTCTCGGCAATCACGACTACGAGTCGGGCCACGAGAAAGAGTTGACGGCGATCCTCGCCGATGCCGGCGTGACCGTGCTCGATGGCGATTCGTACGAGCTGCACGGCGTCGGATTCGCGGGCGTCAAAGGCTTCGCCGGCGGCTTCGGCCGCCGCTCCCTCGGCGCCTGGGGCGAGCAGATCATCAAGAGCTTCGTCCACGAGACGATCAACGAAGCGCTGAAGCTCGAGGCCGCGCTGGCGAGGTTGCGCACGCCGCAGAAGATCGCCCTGCTGCATTACTCGCCGATCCAGGCGACGGTCAACGGCGAGCCGCCGGAGATCATCGCCTTCCTCGGCTCGAGCCGGCTCGAGGAGCCGCTCGATCGCTATCGCGTGAACGCCGTCTTCCACGGTCACGCGCATCGGGGCAGCCCCGAGGGGCGGACGAAGGGAAATGCGCCGGTCTACAACGTGGCCATGCACGTGCTGGCGAACTCGTATCCCAATGAGCCACCGTTTCGCGTGATCGAAGTCCCGGTCGGCGAGGAAGCGATCGCCTGATTCAGTCCGGGCTCACGAAAACGCCGGAAGGCGCGCGCACGGGTCGTCCCTTCACCGAAATGTCGAGAGCTCGCCATTCCTCGCCCGCGGTGCCGGTGCGATAAATCACCAGCGACTGCCGGCGCAGGTCCGCGCCGATCTCGTTCCAGTGCGCGCCCAGGGCTTCGAGCGACTTCATCTCGAAGGCCTTTCCGCCGGTCCGCTTGCTGAGTGCCATCAGCGGCTTCGTTGCTTCTTCCGGCGCAAAAGCGAGCACGTAAATCGGCACGCCCGCCCGCCGCGCAACCTCGGCCACGTCTGCCGACGAGAAGTCGCTGTCGCCATCCAGTCCGTCGCTGAAGACGATCATCGCTTTGCGCGAGCCGGTCGACTGCAACTGCAGCAGCGCGTTGATCATCGCGTCGTACAACGCCGTGCCTCCGCGCGGCTGAATGGCGAGGATCGATCGCACGGCCGCGGCGCGATCGCTGGACGGCCGAAGCAGGACGCGAACGTTGCTGGAGAACGCGACGATCATCGTGCGATCGCGCGGCTCGATGTTCTCCTCGATGAATCGCACCGCTGCTTCCTGCACGTCGAGCATGTGCGGGGTCATGCTCGATGAGGAATCGATGAGGAGGCCGATGAGAAGCGGCGCGTCGGCGGGCTGGACGATGCGCTCGACGGGGCGCTGAATCCCGGCCTCGCGCACGATCACGTCCGCTGTCGGTGCACCCACCTCGAAATACGCGGGCACTTCGACGAGATGCGCTCCCGCTTCGAAGAGCACCGGTGTGTTGGCCATGACAACGTCTTCGACCTCGGAACCGTCATCGAGCCGCAGCACGGCACGGAGCAGACCCTGTTCGGCGTTACCGACGTCGACGCGCGTCCGGTACGGCGGCGCGGTGAAGCGCGCGACCTGCTTCCCGTTCCATTCGATGGTGACCTGCTCGGCCGCGCGTCCGCGCGGAACGCGCGCGGATACGAGAACGTCGACGACACCGGTGAGGTAACTCTGGCGCGGCTCGATGAAGTCGACGTCGAAGGCCTCGCTGCGCTCGTTCACGACCACGATCGCGCGGTCCGTGACCTTGCCGCCGCGGTCGAGCGCAATCAGCTCGAGCACCTGCCGCTCCGGGATGCGCCCGAAGTGAATCGCGGCCGCGAATGGCGCACGGCGCGCGGTCGCCACGCGTTTTCCATCGAGCTTGAACTCGACCATCGCTGTGTTTTTCGCGACCGTTCGCGGCTGAATCGAGCGGCGGCCGGCGACAACCGTTCCCGGCGCGCCGAGGCCGATGACTGGCGAGAGGAGATCGGCGGCTTGTTGACGCGCGGCGAGTGCGTTCTGTCGCGCGAACTTTCCCTCGGCCAGGCTGACCGCGCGATCGTAAGCTTCGATCGCATCCTCGTAGCGTCCCTGCACGACGCGGATGTCGCCGAGGGCCATCCAGGCTTCGAACTTCACCCGGGCCGTCGAGCCTTCCCGCGCGTGTTGCGCAAACACCTCGTCGCGCATCGCGTTCAGCCGCTCCAGCCAGATCGCGGCGAGCTCGCGATTCTCCACCGAGTCCGAGGTGCGCATGGTTTCAAGGCGTGCGCGGCCTCCGGCCTTGTCGCCGAACGCGAGAGCCATGAGTGCGCGCTCGCGCTCCCCGCGATTCGCTCCGATCAGGTACGGCGCTGCATGCTCGATGAGCACGAGAATCTCGGAGAGCGTCAGCCAGTCGGGCATGTGATTCCAGCGCATGACTTCGAGGCCCGCCGGATCCCTGACCGCGATCGAAGCTCGTTCTCCCGCGGCCGCGATCTCCGTTTCGAACTTCACCGCGGCAAGACGCCGCTGCATGGCCGGATGGCGGACCGCTTGCTCGAAGGCTTCGCACGGGCTCGCGCAATCGGCGGGTCGGGAGAAGACGACCACTGGTTTTTGAGCGAAGGCTGGGACCGCGATGAAAAGTAGAATCGCCGCGATGCGGCACCAGGCATTCGACGGCGAGGTCACGCGGGACATTCTCGTGGATTGGTATCGCCGCGCGCGAGCTCGGACGCGCGAACTTTTCTCGCTCATCACCGAGGACGCGTACTACGACCGGCCGATCCGGTTGCGCAACCCGATCGTTTTCTACGAGGGACACCTGCCCGCGTTCGCCGTGAACACGCTGATCAAGCTCACGCTGAAGCGGCGGGGAATCGATGACGAGCTCGAGACGCTCTTCGCGCGCGGCATCGATCCCGAGGATGAGGCCGCGGCGAAACCGCCGACCGATGTGTGGCCGTCACGCGCGGAAGTGCAGGCGTACGGCGCCGCGGCGGAGAGGTTGGTCGAGGAGAACCTCGAGAACAGCGAGGCGGCGTTCACGGTCATCGAGCACGAGCTGATGCATCAGGAGACGCTGATGTATCTGATTCACGCGTTGCCGTATGAGAGGAAGAGGGGCAGCGGCTTTGCCGCTGCAGGTAAGAGCGGCAGCTTTGCTGCCGCAGTCCAGAAGATCCCGGCCGGGAAGATTGTCCTTGGCCAGTCCGAAGGCTTTTTCGGCTGGGACAACGAGCTCCCGGCGACCGCGGTCGACGTCGCCGACTTCGAGATCGACGCGTTCAACGTCACGAACGGCCAGTACATCGAGTTCGTCGAAGCCACCGGAGCAAACGCGCCGCACTTTCTGCAGCGCCAGGATGGCCGCTGGTTTCGCAAGGGCATGTTCGCGCTCGAGCCGGTGCCGGAGAACGCCGCGGTCTACGTCACGCATGAAGAAGCGGTGGCGTATGCGTCGTGGAAGGGCATGCGGCTGCCGACCGAGGCGGAGTGGCATCGGGCGGCGGCTGGCGCGTTGGACGGGAACTACGATTTCAAGTCCTGGGATCCGGTCGACGTCGGCCTGTCCGCGCCGAGCGTCTTCGGCGTGTACGACCTCGCCGGCAACGGCTGGGAGTGGACGGCATCCGTCTTCGCTCCCTTTCCCGGCTTCGAGCCGATGCCCTCGTATCTTCAGTACTCCGCCGACTTCTTCGACGACGCTCACTACATTCTCAAAGGCGCCTCGCCGGTCACACCGCGCGAGCTCGTCCGCCCCAGTTTCCGCAACTGGTTCCGGCCGAATTACCCGTGGGTCTTCGCGACCTTCCGCTGCGCGCGCTGATCTTGCAGGGCAGTTCCGCATGGAACTGAAGTCTTACAAGCCCAAGACCTTCAATCTGTCCGGACTGACCGGGATCTCCGACAAGACGCTGGAGATGCACTTCAAGCTCTACGAGGGTTACGTGACCAACACGAACACCCTCACCGAGAAAATCGCCACGATCCTCTTCGACGGTAAGGTCGACAAGGAGGAAATGCCCGCGTACTCCGAGCTCACCCGCCGTCTCGGCTTCGAGTACAACGGCATGGTCCTGCACGAGTACTACTTCGGAAACATGAAGGCCCAGGGCGGCGACGAAGCGCCGCGCGGCGCGTTCCGCACCGCGGTCGAGCGCAGCTACCCGAACTACGACATCTGGAAGACGGACTTCGTCGGCGTCGGCAAGATGCGCGGCGTGGGCTGGGCGATCTGCTACCTCGATCCGGCCACCGGCGGTGTCTCCAACCACTGGATCACCCTGCACGAGACCGGCAACATCACCGGCTTCGTTCCTCTGCTGGTGATGGACGTCTGGGAGCACGCCTTCCTGCTCGACTACGCGCCGTCGGACCGCCCCAAATACATCGAAGCCTTCCTCGGCAACATCGATTGGGAGGCGGTGGAGAAGCGGATCGGGGCGGTGCAAGTGACGGCTAGCGCCCGCTAGCCGTCGAGGCAGGCCAGAGGCGTACACCACACCGAAGCACATGTTCACTGGACCGGGCTTCTACTTTGCAGTATAAAGTGCTCGACATGACACACCGGCTCCGATCTGTCGCCCTCAGAGGAACGCACCGAGCGGCAGCCGCACGTGCATCAGCGAAGCAATCAGCGCCGCCGGCCGTGCCGGCCTGCCCGCAACCTTTCCACCACCTGAGACGTATCTTGACCCCATGACCGCGATCATTGAGGTCTCCGGCCTCCGCAAACAGTACAAGTCGTCGTTCCGGAAGCCGCCCATCACGGCCCTCGACGGTATCGATTTCACCGTCGGTGAAGGCGAGCTCTTCGGCCTCCTCGGCCCGAACGGCGCCGGCAAAACCACCACCGTCAAGATCCTGCTCGACCTCACCCGCGCCACGGCCGGGGCCGCCACCATCGGCGGGCTGCCGGTCAGCGATCCGGAATCCCGCCGCCGTGTCGGCTACCTGCCCGAGGGGCACAAGATCCCGAACTACCTGACGGCTCGTCAGGCTCTGCGGATCTTCGGGCGCATGTCGGGCATGTCCTCGGCCGAAATCGAGACCCGCATCCCGATGCTGCTGGACAAGGTGCGCATGGGGCAGTGGGCGGACGTCCGGATCAAGAAGTTCTCGAAGGGCATGACCCAGCGCCTGGGCCTGGCCTGCGCCATGATCCACGCGCCGAAAGTCCTCCTCCTCGACGAGCCGACCGACGGCGTCGATCCGGTCGGCCGCCGCGAGATTCGCGACCTGCTCGTCGACGAGGCCCGTCAGAACGGCACGACCATCCTCCTCAACTCCCATCTCCTTTCCGAGATCGAGCTGACCTGCGACCGCGTGGCTGTGCTGCGCAATGGAAAAGTAGCGGCGTTCGGAACGGTCGAAGAGCTGACCCGCACCACGGCGACTTACAAGATGGTTGCGACGCCGATCGACGACAACCTCATCGCCGCGTTCCGCCACACCGGCGCGGACGTGCAGCGCGTCAACGGTCATATGGTTCTGTCGGTCAACGACGTCGAGCATCTCAACGCGCTCGTCGATCAGTTGCGCGCGCGCGGCGGCATGCTCAACGAGCTCACGCCCGTCCGCTCGACGCTCGAGGACGTATTCGTCGATCTCATTCGTGCCGATGAGCACTCATCGGTTGGAGCGCACTCATGAAAGCCCTCGCCGCAAACATCGAAGACGTCTTCCGCGAGGCTGCCGCGCGCTGGACGCTGCTCGCGTACTTTTTCCTCTCCACGATCTTCATTGTCATCTTCGCCTTCGCCATCAACCTCGACATCGTCGACGGCGCGCTGGCCGGCGCAAAGCTCTTCGGAAAAGAAGTGGACATGGACGGCGGCAAGGAAATCTCCATCGAGCAGCTGGTCCTCGGATTCGAGACCGGCTTCTCCGGCTTCCTCTATCTGCTGTGCACGTTCCTGGCGATCTTCGCCACAGCGCATCTCGTGCCGCGCATGCAGGAGAAGGGGACCATCGATCTCTATCTCTCGAGGCCCGTTGCGCGGGTGAAACTGCTGCTGTCGCGCTATCTCGCGGGACTGCTCCTCGCGGCCAGCAACGTCGTCTACCTGATGGTCTCGGTGTGGGCCATCGTCGCCTACAAGACCGGCGTGATGAACGCCCGTTTCCTGATCGCCGGCTCGATCATCATGCTGGTCATCGCCACGCTGCTGGCGACGGCCTTTCTGATCGGCGTGATCACCTCGTCCACGGCTGTCTCGATCATGACCACGTACGGCATCTTCATCTTCAGCGCCGCACTGGTCGGACATGAGAACTTCGCCGCGGCCGTGTCGAAAGAGTGGCAGGCCCATCTGATCAACGGCCTGTACTGGATTTTCCCGAAGACCGCCGAGCTTGCACAGGCCGTGGTCGCCTTCGTCGGCGGCCAGGAAATGAGCATGCCCGAGCGGATGACCAGCGTTCTCACCCCTGCACCGTTTCTTACCACCGCTGCCTTCGGCATCGGATGTCTCGCGCTCGCCTCATGGCTTTTCACTCGAAAGGAGTTTTGACGATGAACCGCTCCCTGTTTCGTCTTTCCCTCGCACTCACGTTCGTGGCCGCGCTCGCGCTGCCGGTCTTTGCCGCCGATGACGCCCTCTCGCTCGTTCCGGCCAATGCCGCGACGGTCGGCATGGTCAAGCTCGGCGAAATGCGCACCAGCCCTCTTTCGGCAGTTCTGTTCGAGCACACGGACAAAATGTCGAGCGACGGCGAGGCGCTGAAATTCATCACCGAGACCGGGCTCAATCCATTCAAGGACATCGACGTTCTGGTCGTGGCCACCGCTCCGCGCACCGCGCTCGGCTCTGAAGCCGACGTTCTGGTGATCGCCGAAGGCCGCTTCAACAAAGAGAAGCTGACCGCGGCTCTGACCGCGCGCGGCGCCGTGAAGAAGGGCGCTTACCTGCTCCTGCCGGAAGAAGACAACGGCAACGACGGCGATCATGACGCCGCGGTCGCCTTCCCGAGCGCATCGCTCGTGATCGCCGGCAATGAGCGCTCGGTCGCGGCGGCTCTTACCGCGCGCACCAGCGGCGGAACGAGCTTCCGCACCGCCAGCGGACTCGGACTCGACCTGGCCCGTGTCGATCGCAATGCGACGGCCTGGGCACTCGTCGACGTGACCCGCGCGGCGCGTCTGACCAAGGGCGGCACGATCCACACCGGCAAAGGCCACTCCGGCGACGCCCTCGGCGCCGCGATCAAGAGCGTTTCCTCGATCGCGGTCTGGGCCACCGACACCGGCGACGCGCTGAAGCTCAACGCGCTCGGCGTCTCGGGTGATGCAGAGACCCTTCAGCTGCTCGAAGACACCGTGAAGGGCGCGCTTTCCGCGCTCCGCCTCGCGGTAAAGGACAAGGCGCCGGAGATGGTTTCGGTGCTGCGCACCTTCGACGTCTCCCGCAAGGATGACCTGATCCGCATCGAAGGCACCATCCCGGCCAGCACGCTTCGCGACCTGATGGCGAAGAAGCGCGCCAGCGTTCAGAAGTAACTAGACCCTCTATCTCACGGACCGTCGTCGCGGTGGCGCGGCGACGGTCCCGTTCGAGAACGCCGGCGATTGCGTCCACGTCGCCCGATTCCCTGCAGCGTCCTCCAGATCGATCCGCAAATCGAAGAGCGCATTCGGCGCCGTTGCAGCGCTGGACAGATCCGCGCGATACAAATCACCGGACGGCGTGTGCCGCATCGTGTTGAGGTTGCCCGTCTCCGAGCCTTCGGACACCAGCGACAAAGGACGCCAATCGAGCGTGCCGGTCTGCCGCACCCACGCGCGTGTCGCCTCGGGCTTCCACACTTTCGTCTCCATCGCTTTCCGATAATCGAAGTCAGCCGCGGAGAAACGGAGCGTCGTCTGGTCGACGATGCGCAGCGAGGTGAGCGTCGGCGGCTCGAGATCATCGGCATTCGATCCGAACGAGACTTCCAGCACACCGCGTGAAGGATGGCCGGCCGCGACGAGGCCTTCGCGAGTTACGACAAAGGTCGAGCCATTCGAGACCCAGGTGTTGCCGGGCACGCGCATGTCATCGAGCGCGCCGAAGAATCCTGGCGACGGATGGAATGTGGTCATGCCGCCGGTCGTCCCCGGAATCGCGTACGGGTACACAGGCCCGGCAGCAATTGTCGCTGTGCCGCCGTTGGGAATGCGCATCGCCGCGGCGGACGGCGTCGCGTTCCAGGTCGCGACGATGTCTCCCTCGTACACGCGCAAGGCCGGCGTGATCACGTGACCGGTCTGGATCTGAATTCCGGACACGACCAGCGGCTCGACATCCTCGGTCGCAAAGTAGTCGAGCGTTCCCGACGGCCGCTCGCGCCGCTCGACGCACGGGCCGCGCCTGAAGCTCGATCCGAGCAGGCGCAGATCGCCGGACACCGTGCAGACGGCCAGCGAAGTGCCGACCGGCTCGAGCGCGAACCGCGCGTGGGTCATCGACGACGCGTCCCGACGCAACGTCTTCGCCTCGCTGAATCCGCGCAACGTCTCATGCTGAACGATGTAGGCGTCCATCTCCTCGAGATCGATCAGCGTTTCCAGCGCGGTCAGCGTGAAACGCGTTGATGCGGGCGAGACGAACATGCCGCCCAGAGTCTCGAAGCTGAACTCGTTCTCATCGACGCGGCCGGCGGACTCGCGCTTCCAGTTCACGGCGGTCCTGCGCAACACGTACGGACCGCGCGGCCGCGACGCGAGAGGGATGCCGCTCGCGTCGCGACCGTCGAAGTGGATGCGCAGCGGTGCATCCGCCGGGCTGATGGTGATCGATTCGTCGCCGCTCACCGAGCGATCCTCGAGGAACGTCATCCGAATCACCTCGGCGTTGTCCACGAGATCGAACGACGTGACCGCCAGATCCCATTTGCTGCCCGGTTTGACGAAGAGCTCCGCCTGCTCCAGCCTGTACATCCGCAGGATGCGGTGGAAAGGCTCCCCCTCGCGGTACGCCTTGACGATCCCGAGAGCCGTGGCGGAGCGGACCGCGATCCGGGCGCTGCGGACGATGCCCCAGGGGATCGCGACCGGTGTCGAGCCGGTGAACGCGATCGCGCCGCCGAGGAGACGCTGATGCTGGTCGTCGGCGAAGGGCACGACCACGTTGTCGAGGACGAGACGAACCTCGACGCTCCGCGACTCTCCCGGCGGCACCGTGAACGTCGCCGGCGTCACGGTAAGCGTGATTCCGTTCGGAACGGACGGCGCAACGAGCTCGAAGGCCTGCTCCGCGGTCGAGCGATTCTCGATTCTGAACGTACGCGTCGCCTCGAGCGTGCCGGTGCTCGAGGGCGCGAGACCGAAACTCAGTCCCGCCCCGCGGACGAAAATCTTCGCCTCGTGTGCGCGCTGCGCATCAACGCGCCCCGCGCCACGCACGAACGCGGTGGCGTCGACCGGCAGCGCCGTCGAAACGAGCGCCGCTTTCACGTCCGCGGGCGTCCAGTCCGGATGCAGCGACCGCAGAAGCGCGCAGATTCCCGCGACATGCGGCGTCGCCATCGACGTCCCGCCAAACGCGATCAGCCCTCCGCCATGTTTCGCGGAGAAGATTCCCACGCCCGGCGCGACGACGTCTGGCTTGAACGTCAACAGGCCGGGCGTCGGACCGCGCGAGCTGAAGTCCGCGACCACGCCATCGGCATCATGCGCACCGACGGTGATCGCGTCGCGAGCAGTTCCCGGCGTTCCGATGGAGACGATCGAGCCGCCCTCGTTGCCCGCACCTGCGACGACGATGACGCCCGCCGCGCTGGCGTTGTCCACGGCGCGCGAAAGCGGGTCGTCGGCCATGCCGGGTGCGCCGAGGCTGAGGTTGGCGACGTCGTGGTGATCGGAGAAGTCGCCGTCGCCATTCGGATCCGCGCTCCGCTCGATCGCCGCCAGAACGGTGGCCTCCGAACCACCGCCACCCGCCGAGAGCGACTTGTAGGCGATGAGCGTCGCATCCGGCGCGACTCCGAGCAGCTCCGGCCCGTTCGCCGCGGCGATGCCGGCGACGTGTGTGCCGTGTCCATGGTCATCCATCGGGTCGGCGTCGCCGTTCACGAAGTCGTACCCGCCGGCGACTTTGAATCCCGGACCGAATCCGCGGCCGAGGTCGGCGTGCATGTAGTCGATGCCGGTGTCGATGATGGCGATGGTGATGTCTTTGCCGCGCGTCGGCAGGTTGACGGCGTTCACGCGCGTGCGGGCGTCGATCACCTGAGTGGCGCTGCCGAGCGTCCGGACCTCGCGATCGCGATGCACGGCGCACACGTACGGCAGCTCGCGGATTCGCGCGATGTCCGCGGGCTCGAGATCGACCGCGGCACCGAAGAACACGACCGAATACTCGTGGCGGATCTGCGGCCGCGGCGCGGCGCTGTTCGACTGCGAGACGATCGCGCGGCGGAGATCGCGACGGAACCGTTCATGCGTCTCGCGTTGCGCCGCGGCTATGCGCGGGCCGGCAATCGCGGCCGGCGCACCGTGAAACTCGACGATGACGCGCGTGGCCGCCTCCGCACTCGCGAGCGGTACCGCAATCAGCAGGAGGAGCAGCTTTTTCACGAGCTCAGAGGAAACGGCGGAGATGTTCGCGCCACCACGGCCAGTCGTGTCCGAAGACGCCCGGCCAGGACTCGAAGTGGTTGCCCACCCCTTTCGACCAGAGCAGCGCCGAGAACTCGCCGTTCTCGCGAATCAGCGAGTCGTATTCGCCGGTGGCAATCACCCACTGCACGCGCGACAGCTTGCCCGCCCATTCTGCGTCCATGTTCGGGATGTACGACACCGGGCAGTGGAAGTAGCAGTTCTCGTCCCAGTAGCCGTCGGTGAAGGAATGGATGTCGTACACGCCGGAGAAGCAGATGGCGCGGCTGACGACGTCCGGGTAACGCGCGGCGAAGTTCGAAGCGTGATACGCGCCGAAGCTCGCGCCGTACACGACCAGATCGCCGCGCTGGGCGCGGTTGTAGATGTAGGGAACGAGCTCGTGGCGGAGGTACGAGTCGTACTGCGCGTGCCGAGCGGCGCGCACGGCGGGGTGAATGGTCTTGTTGTACCAGCTCTCTTCGTTGACGGTGTCGACGAGGATCAGCTGGATCTCGCCGGCGTCGACCTTGTCCGCGACGGAGCTGGCCAGGTGGAAGTCCTCGTTCTCGTAGTAGCGGCCGGCCGAGGTGGGGAAGAGGATGACCGGGCGGCCGAACTTCCCGAACCACAGGAACTCCATGTCCTTGCCCAGCGATGGTGAATACCATCTAACATGTTCACGATACATTTTCGTGCTCGATTTCCGTACACATTGCTGCGACGGGCGGCGATTCTATACGATGCCGCCCCTCACGGAGGCGGCATGGCTAAAAAACGCATCGGCATCATCTTCGGCATGGAAGACACCTTCCCCTGGGCCCTGATCGACGCCATCAATCAGCGCGGGGGCACCGACGTCGAGGCCGGTCCCGCGGAGATCTCGTACCTCAAGGACGACGGCGTCTTCCCCTACGATCTGCTCCTCGACCGCATCAGCCACGAGGTGCCGTTCTACCGGACCTACCTCAAGTGCGCCGCGGCCTCGGGCGTCCGCATCGTCAACAACCCCATCTGGTGGTCGGCCGACGACAAGTTCTTCGACAACCTCGTCGCCAAAGCCGCGGATGTCGCCGTTCCGAAGACGGTGCTGCTGCCGCACAAGCAGTACCCGCCCAACACCGAGGCGAAGTCGTTCCGCAACATGAAGTGGGTGAACTGGGACGAGGTCTTCAACTACCTCGGCTGGCCGATCTTCATGAAACCAGCCTACGGCGGCGGCTGGAAGGACGTGTACAAGTGCGACAACCCCGAGGAGTTTTTCAGCGCGTATGACCAGACCCGCGACCTGACCATGATGGCCCAGGAAGCGATCGAGTTCGAGCTCTACTACCGCTGCTACGTCCTCGGCCGCAAGCGCGTGCGGATCATGGCCTACGATCCTAAGGCGCCGTTCCACGAGCGTTACGTGAAGAACCCGCCGCCGATGGAGCCCGCGTTCGAAGCGCGGATCGTTCGCGACGCTCTCGCCCTCTGCGATGGACTCGGCTACGACATGAACACGGTGGAGTTCGCGGTGCGCGATGGGATCCCGTACGCGATCGACTTCATGAACTGCGCGCCGGATGCGGACCTCAATTCCGTCGGCCGGGAGAACTTCGACTGGATGGTCGAGAACATGGCCGACACGCTGATCGAGATGGTGCGCGGCGAGAAGAAATTCGAGCTCACCGGCAACTGGCCCACGGTCATGGACGTCACGAAGGACGTCAGTAAGCCCGTCGCGTCGTAAACTGCGCGCATGGCCCATCCAACCTTCACGCTCGGGATCGAAGAAGAGTTTCAGGTCGTCGATCCCGAGACGCGCGAGCTGAAGTCGCACATCCAGGAGATGTTCGCGGAGGGGGAGAAGCGGCTCAAGGACGAGATCAAGCGGGAGATGCACGACCCGGTGATCGAGGTCGGAACGCCCATCTGCACCGACATCAAGCACGCGCGGCGCGAGATCACCAGACTGCGGAAGGACATCTGCACGCTCGTGCGCGAGAACGGATTGCGCATCGCCGCCGCGGGCACTCATCCGATCTCGCACTGGGCCAGCGTGCCGATCACCTCGAACGAGCGGTACGACAAGATCGTGTACGAGCTGCAGATGCTCGCCCGTGCGAATCTGATCTTCGGTCTGCACGTGCACGTCGCGGTCGAAGACAACGAGACGCGCATCCAGATCATGAACGCGGCGCGCTACTTCCTGCCGCACGTGTTCGCGCTGTCGGTGAACTCGCCGTTCTGGTGCGCGCAGAACACGGGCTGGAAGAGCTACCGCTCGAAGGTGTTCGAGCGCTTCCCGCGCACCGGCCTGCCCGACTACTTCCGCGCCTGGGGCGACTACGAGGAGTACGTCGGCATCCTGGTGAAGACGAACTGCATCGACAACCCGAAGAAGATCTGGTGGGACGTCCGCCCGCATCCGTTCTTCCCGACGCTTGAGTACCGCATCTGCGACGTGCCGATGCGCGTGGACGAGACGATCTGCTTCGCCGCGCTCTTCCAGGCCATCACCGTGAAGCTCTACAAGCTCTACAAACAGAACATGGGCTGGCGTCTGTACCGGAAGTCGTGGCTGAACGAGAACAAGCAGCGCGCGGCGCGCTTCGGCGTCGGCGGGAAGCTGATCGACTTCGGGAAACGCGCCGAGGTCCCGTTCGGCGAGCTGCTGGACGAGCTGCTGGAGTTCGTGGATGACGTCGTGGACGAGCTCGGCTCACGCGAGGAGGTCTACTACGCCCGCGAGATCCTCAAGAACGGCACCGGCGCCGACCGCCAACTGGCAGCGTACGCGCAAAGAAACGACCTCCGTGACGTCGTGGACTACATCGTTAAGGAGACTGAGCACGGGGTGATGTAGAGGCGCCAAGGCTCAAAGTCGCAAAGGCTCAAAGTCTCAAAGCGAACCGCCGTCGACGGCAACCGCACCTTCAGTTTGCACCGTTTAAGAAAGCGGCTCACCATCAACAGGCGCTTGCGTGAACGCTAGGAACCAATGACCGATTACCAAATCAACATCTTCCACGGCGAGGAGGATGGCGGTTATATCGCCGACATTCCTGATCTCGACGCTTGCTCTGCGTTCGGTGCAACTCCGGACCAGGCTCTCGCCGAGGTAGAACGCGACAAATCGGCCTGGCTCGCAGCGGCGCGCGACGGCGGCAAGCCAATCCCGGAACCTCGATACAGGCCCGTTATTTACCAGGTCCGAAGCTGATGCACAGTTCCCCCATCCCCGAATCCCACCCCTGCTTCGAGTACATCCGCCTCACGGACTCCGTGCCCGCCTCGCAACGCGACTGCATCGACATCGCGCTGCTGGACATGAATCACTCCTGGCCGAATGTCGGGCACCACGCGCTGGTGCACGCGGTTCAGAAGACGGCCCAGGAGCTGCGCGAGGAGCTGGGGAAGATCAACGCGAAGGTTCGCGTGCTGTCGTACGACGTGCGCCGGCAGAACCTGATCCCGGAATCGCCGAACGGCCGCTTTCAGATTTACATCGGCACGGGCGGGCCGGGGCATCTCGACCCGCGCCTGAACGACGGCATCAGCGAGACCAGTCAGGGCGTCGACGAAACGGATGCGTGGGAGAAGCCGCTGTTCCGCCTGTTCGACGACATCCTCGCCTCACGCACCGCGGCGATGCTCGCGATCTGCCACTCGTTCGGACTGGTATGCCGCTGGTCCGAGATCGCCCGCCCTGAGTTACGCCCCGAGAAGAGCTCGGGGATGCCGCTCAATCGCCTGTCACGCGAAGCACTGAATCATCCCTGGTTCGAGCAGTTCGCGCGCGAGCTTCCCGATCATCAGCATTTCCGCGTGGTGGACAATCGTCTGTTCGATCTGATGCTGGAAAGCCCCGGCAAGAGCGCGCCGATCGCGTTCGAAGCCGCGGGCAGCACGGCGTTGACGATGGTGGAACTGGCCCGCGACCCGGAAGGCACGATGCCCCGGTTTCTCGGCGTGAATCATCATCCGGAGATCATCGACCGCGATCACATCATGCAGGTCCTCGACGCGAAACGCGCCCAGGGCGAGGTGAGCGATCAGTGGTACGAGGAACGCGCGGTGACGATGCGCGATCTGTTTCACGGGGAGCCGGAACGCCAGAGCCGCCTGACGTCGCAGTTCACGCTGCTGGCGCCTTTGCGCTTCCATCTCGAACGCGTGATTCGCGAGCGTTCCTAGTTGCAACAGGGAACGACCGGGAGGCCTCCGGCGGGCCGGCACGGCCGGCAGCGCTGATGTTTGCGTAAACGCGATTCGCGCTAGATACCGTGAGCACGGCAGAAGGGACAACCAGCGCTGCCGGCCCGTGGCCGGCCCGCCTATAGCTTGTCCGGCCGTCTCTCCGCTTCTCCCTCAGCCCTCAGAGAAGTACCCGTTGGGTGGCAATCGGGAGAATCGGGTTCAGGCGGCGCGATACTGAGAAGAAGGGTTCGTCCCGCTACGAATTCCGCCCGTGTTCGGATCGACGAATCCCTCCGGACTTTCGAGCGGGACGAAGTGCTTTGGCCCGAAACGCATTCTCAGATGCTGTCGGAGCACGACTCGACTATAGGCCTTGCGCGCGGCCAAAGCCAACCCGAAGGGAGGGTGTGATGAGCGAGTTCGAGTTTGGGGCGTTGGTGGGACTGGATTGGGGTGACACATCGCACGAGGTGGCTCTTTGGGACGAGCAGCAGCAGACGTGCACGAACGAGCGCATCGAGCACACGCCTGCGGCTCTGCGCGCATGGATCGAAGCGCTGCAGGCGCGCTTCGGCGGGGCACCGATCGCCGTGGCCATCGAGCAGTCCCGCGGCGCGGTCTTCGACGCGCTCAGCGGCTATCCGTTCGTCACGTTGTATCCGATCAACCCACGCAGTGCAGCCCGGTATCGTGAGGCGTTTCATCCGAGCCTTTCGAAAGACGATCCGACCGACGCGGCGTCCTTGCTCGACCTGCTCCGTAAGCACCGCAACGAGCTGCGCCCGTTCATCGCCGACGACGCTTCTACGCGGCTGCTGCGGCTTCTGACCGAGGATCGGCGGGAGCTCGTCGATCAGAGGACGCAACACGTCCAACGCATGACCGATCGGCTCAAGACGTACTACCCGCAGGCGCTCCGGTGGGCCGGCGCGTTGATTACGGCCCAGGCCTGTGACTTCCTCGAACGCTGGCCGACGCTCGAGGCCATCCAAAGGGCTCGGCCGTCCGCGATACGGAGGTTCTATGCGGGTCATCATCACGCGGCCGCGTGGATCGACCAGAGGCTCGCCGAGATCCGTTCAGAGGTCGCGTTCCACGACGACCAGGTCACCACTGACGCTGCCGTGCTGCTGATCGGAAGCGAGGTTGCGCAGATCCGGGCCCTCAACACGAGCATCGCCACGTACGACCAGAAGATCTCGGCGGCGTTCGCCGCCCACCAGGACGCGTCGATCTTCGCGAGCTTCCCTGGCGCCGGCCAACAGCTCGCGCCGCGGCTCGCCGCCGCCTTCGGGACCGATCGCAAGCGCTTCGGCAGCGCCGTCAACGTCGCCACCCGAAGCGGCATCGCCCCGGTTCTCCGCCGGAGCGGCAAAACGGCGGTCGTGCACATGCGCTGGGCCTGTCCGAAGTTCCTGCGTCAGACGTTCCATGAGTACGCCCGCGTGTCGATCGGTCAGTCCGAATGGGCTCGAGCCTTCTACAAGCAGCAACGCGCGCGCGGACACAGCCACCACGAGGCTATCCGCACGCTCGCTTACCGCTGGATCCGCGTCCTTTACGCCTGCTGGAACAATCGCACCGTCTACGACGAAGCTCTCTATCTGCGGCAGCTCGCCACCCGAGGCTCAACCCTCGCCACAGCTGCTCCCTGACTTGACAGGAAGGCTCAGATGTCCGGAGGCCTCCCGTCGGTCCCTGTCGCAACCAGGAACAATCAGCAACGACACGCGTCAATTGGACATATGCGCAGATGGACACTGGCACTTCTCCTTCTCGTCGCTTGCGCCTCCGGCACGACCCAGCCGGCGACGACCACCGCTGACATCGTCGGAACGCGTGTCCACATCCCTGTCTCCGTCAATGGCGCCGCGCCGGCGACGTTCATCCTCGATACCGGTGCGGTCAAATCGCCCGTCGATCCGAAGTACGCCGAAACGTTGGGCATCAAGTCGCGCGGGAGCGTGACGGCGCAGGGCGCCGGCGGATCGGTGAAAGTCGGTCTCGCTTCTGACCTGCGGATGTCCTTCGCCGGCCTCAACGCCAAGGTCGAAAAGAGCCCGATGACGCCTCTTGGTGCGATCAGCCTTCGCATCGGCCAGCCCGTCCATGGCGTTCTCGGCTACGACGTCATGCGCAAGTACGTCACCGAGATCGACTACGCGAACGAGCGCGTCACCTTCCATCCGCCGTCCTTCAGGCCGCCGGCCGAGGCCGTGCGTCTGCCGATCAGGTTCGATGGACATCTGCCGCTCGTCGACGCGCGCATCACCCTGCCCGATGGCCGCGAATTACATCCGCGGCTTCTCATCGATACCGGCGCGGGCAACGGGTTGATCCTCACACGCGCTTACGTTGCGAAGTCGAAGATCGAGATCGAGCCGACCCTCGAGATCACCGGCGGTCTTGGGGTGGGGGGCGAGACCCGCACCCGCCTCGGGCGCATCGGCAGCCTTCAACTGGCCGGGTTCACGTTCGACAACCCGCTCGCTTCCATGTCGCGCGACACACGCGGCGTGCTCGCGAGCTCAGACTTCGATGGTCTGATCGGTGGTCCGATCCTGCGGCGATTCACGCTCTACGTCGACTACCCGCGCAAAGAATTCGCGTTCCTTCCCAATGCCGCGTTCCATACGCCGATCGAAGCCGACGGCAGCGGACTCGGACTCGCGTCGCGCGACCACAAGTTCGACACGGTGGTGATCCGCGAAGTGCTTTCGAACACGCCTGCGTCCGAGGCGGATCTGCGCGTGGGAGATGAGGTCGTTGCGGTCGATGGCAAAGCGGCCGTTCCGAAGGACCTCGACGAGATCCGCGAAGCATTCAGGGAGCACGGTCGGAGCTTCAGCCTCACCATCCGCCGCGACGGATCGCAATCGACGGTGACGCTCGTCACCCGCCGGCTCATCTGACGGCGCGGATAGAATCCGCCGCGAATGCCCTCTCGCGGCCTGAACATCGTCGCCATCGGCGGCGGCACCGGACTGTCGACGCTCCTGCGCGGCCTCAAGCGCTACGTCGACGCCGAGGACGGCGCGTGGAACATCGCCAACCTCGGCGCAATCGTCACCGTCACCGACGAAGGAGGCAGCTCGGGCGTTCTGCGCAACGAGTTCGCGATGCTGCCGCCGGGCGACATCCGCAATTGCATCGTTGCGCTGGCCGAGGAAGAGCAGCTTCTCTCGAAGCTCTTCTCGTATCGCTTCGACACCGACTCCGCCCTCAAAGGCCACTCCCTCGGCAACATCCTGCTGACGGCGATGACCCACATCACCGGCAGCTTCGACAACGCCATTCTTGCGGCGGCGGAAGTTCTGGCGATCCGCGGGGAGATCTATCCGTCGACGCTATCGGATGTTCGCATCCGCGCGACGCTCGAAGACGGGACGGAGCTCGTGGGCGAGGTGGCGATCAGCGGATCCCACATCGGCGAGCAGCCGCGGACGACCATCCGCCACTCGCGCATCACGAGGCTGGCCATCGAGCCGGCCGATGCGCGACCGACCGATCGCGCGCTGGAAGCGCTCGCGTCCGCGGACCTGATCATCATCGGCCCGGGATCGCTCTACACCTCGGTGCTGCCGAATCTCGTCATTCAGCCGCTTGCCGAAGCGTTACGCCAGGCGAAGGCGTTGCGCGTGTACATCTGCAACGTGATGACCCAGCCGAACGAGACCGACTATTACGCGGCCGAGGATCACCTGGAGGCGATCGTGGAGCACGCCGGGCTCGCGGTCGACGTCATGGTCATCAACGGGCGGCGGCCGTCGGACACGATCCTGCAGACCTACGCGGCGATGAACCAGCAACCGGTGCAGTTCGATCTCGAGAAAATCCGCGATCTCGGCGTCACCCCGTTCTTCGGCGACATCATTGCAGAGGGCGACTTCGTGCGGCACGACCCGACGGCGCTCGCGCAGACGGTGTTCCGGCTGTACGACCGCTACGGGCGCGGGCTCGAGCGCATGAGGAGGAGTGAAGGGTGAACGACAACCTCGAAGTGATCATCCTGGCCGCGGGCCTCGGCACGCGCATGAAGTCAGCGACCATCAAGATCCTTCATCGCGCCGCCGGCCGGCCGATCATCGATTACGTCCTCGATCTCGCCGGCGATCTGAGCGCGGTTCCGCCGGTGATGGTGATCGGCCATCAGCGCGAGGCCGTCCAAGGCGTGGTCGGCGATCGCGCGCGTTTCGCGGTTCAGGAAGAGCAACTCGGAACGGGACACGCGGTGTTACAGGCCGCTTCGGTACTCGAAGCATCAGGGATCGCAGGAAAACGCATTCTCATTCTGTCCGGCGATGTCCCGCTGACGCGACCGGAGACACTGCGCCGCCTTCTCGACGAGCACGAGAGCGGCGGCAACGCGCTGACGCTTCTGACCATGCGCCTTTCCGAGCCGGCGATGTATGGGCGCATCATTCGCGACGCGAACGGCACCGTGCTGCGCATCGTCGAGGCGAAAGACGCGAATGACGACGAGAAACGAATCGACGAAGTGAACGCCGGCATTTACGTCTTCAACGGCGAGCACCTCTTCGACAACCTCCGAAACCTCGGCAATCAGAACGCGCAGGGCGAGTACTACCTCACCGATCTTCTGGCTGTTCTGCGCGAGGGCGGTCATCGCGTCGGCGCTGTGATCGCGGACGATCCCGTCGAAGCGCTGGGCGTGAACTCGCGAGCAGATCTCGCCGAAGTCGACAACGAGATTCAGCGGCGCGTCGTGCAGAAACTGATGCGCGAGGGAGTCACGTTTCGCAATCCCTCGACCGTGGTCATCGACTCGACGGTGAAGATCGCCGCGGACACGGTGGTCTATCCGTTCGTCACGCTCGAAGGAGCGACGGAGATCGGCAAGGACTGCGTGATCGAGCCCGGCTCGCATCTCGTGAACGTTCGCATCGGCAACGGTGTACATGTGAAGACGGGCACCGTGGCCGAGGACGCGATCATCGAAGACGAGGCGAGCGTCGGACCGTATGCGCACCTGCGGCCGGGGACGCAGCTCGGGCGGAAAGTGAAGGTCGGCAATTTCGTCGAGACGAAGAAAGCGGTGTTCGGCGCGGGTGCGAAGGCATCGCATCTGTCGTACATCGGCGACGCTGAAGTCGGCGCGGACGTGAACATCGGCGCGGGCACGATCACCTGCAACTACGACGGCAAGAAGAAGTACAAGACCGTGCTCGAGGACGGCGTGTTCATCGGATCGGACACGCAGCTCGTGGCGCCGGTGCGCGTGGGCAAAGGCGCGTATGTCGGTGCGGGGTCGACGATCACCAAGGATGTGCCGGCGGGATCGCTCGCGCTGAGCAGAACGCCGCAGCGGGTGGTGGAGGGCTGGGTGGCGCGGAAGAACGAGAAGGACAAGAAGTAAAACGCGCCTACCGGCGCTCGAGCTCCACGGTCATCTTCCCGAAGTCGATCACCACGTTGAAGTTCTTGAGGAAGTTCTGGCCGATGATGCCGACGGCGTACTCCTTGTCGGCGGACGAATACATCGGCAACGTCTTGAACTTCCCGCCCCAGCGGGCGATGCCCACTTCGATGTTCTCGATCTTCGCGCCGCGCTTCATCGTGCCGCCGAGACCCTGCAGCATGGCGTTGTGCGCACCGTAGTCGGGTTGAATCGGCAGCATGCGCAGCCGCGCTTCGTTGAGGAAGGTGATCTCCGATCCGGTGTCGAGCACGAACAGATACCAGGCCTTGCGATTCACGGCACCGTGCACGTACGGGCGGAAGTTGTAGAAGAACATGTTCTGGTCGGCGACGGGCTGGCGATCGGCTGCAGCGAGCACCTTGAAGGTCGCGCGATGTCTGTCGAAGTTGAGCTCGAGACGGAACTCCTTGAGCAGGTTCGAGCCGAGGAGGAAGTCCATGTGGAACTCGCGGCCGTCGCGCTTGCTGATCAGGAAGCGCATTTTCTCGTCGGGCATGATCGCCACCGGCACGTTGGCGATGTGGATGCCGCCGATCTGCACCGTGTCCAGCATGCCGAAGCGGACCGGAATGGGCTCGCCCAGCAGGCCGAGAAACGTCCCCTCGAATTTTCCGAGCGAACGGACGCGCAGCGATGAGGCGAGGCGCTCGGAGAGGATCGAAAGAACCGCGCCGGAATCGATGATCGCGTCGACGTCGTGCACGCCATTGAGCTTCACGCCGACGCGGGGAACGTCGGGGCGGCCGAAACGGAACGGAACGCGCGCGGACGTCTCTCCGCTGAATTCGTACGCGCGCGTCTGCTGCAGCGCTTCGAGGTAATTGAGATGCCAGGGGCGGATGACCAGGTCGTGCTCCCGCGCGATCTTCGCCCAGTCGAAGGCCGCTTCGAAGTTGTTGGCCATGTACTCGACCTGCGAAAGGTCCCAGGCGATCTGCGCGTACGCCGCCCGTGACCTTTCGATGTCGAGGGCCGCGCGCAGCCTCGTCCGCGCGTCGTCGAAACGCCCGGCGGCGAGATACGCTGCGCCGAGGGCGGCCAGATCGGTGGCGCTCTTGCGTTCGCGGCTGTCGACCGTCGCGGCCATTTCCATCGCCCGCAGGAAGTCGGCCTTGCGGACCATCGACGGGAGGTCGGTACCCCGATCGACGTTTGAGGGAAGGATCCGAAGCGGCGTGACGTCGACGTCGCTGTACAGCGTGCACCCGGTCAGCGCCAGAAGCGCCGCCGCAACAGCGATCGTTTTGAGCATGACTGTCGCGGATTCTATGGGCGCCCCGAAGGGCCGGAAGTCGCAAAGTCGCAAAGTCTCAGAGTCTCAAAGGTGTCGAACGGCACTGCTTTGAGACTTTGAGACTCTGCGACTCTGAGACCTCCCAACCATGATCCCCAGCTCGCGAATCTGGTACGAGAGGGCCTGGCGGGAGATCTTCAGCATGGCCGCGGCGCGGTTCTGGTTGCCGTTCACCTGCACCAGCGAGCGCTCGATGAGGTCGCGGCGGAAGCGGACGACCGCGTCCTGATACGACCCGGCGGTGGTCCGTGCGGGACTGACGTTGCGGAGCCGTTCCGGCAAGTGCTCCAGGTCGATTTCCTTCGACTCGCCGGCCATGGCGTGCGCGGCGCGGATCGTGTTCTGCAGCTCGCGGACGTTCCCTGGCCAGTTGTACGCACTGAAGATGGCCTCGACGTCGTGGGAGAGTTTCGCGGGACCGGAGCGGTGGCGGTCGCGCTCCGCGATCAGGAAGTGATTCGCAAGCAGCGCGATGTCGCCCGCTCGCTCGCGCAGCGCCGGCAGCAGGACTTCGACGCCGCGAATCCGGTAGTAGAGATCTTCGCGGAAGCGTCCTTCCTCGACGGCCGTCTCGAGCTTGCGATTGGTGGCGCTGACGATACGCACGTCCGCGGAGCGGTTGACGGTGTCGCCGACGCGGCGGAACTCGCCCTCCTGCAGAAAGCGCAGAAGTTTCGCTTGCGCCCCGAGTGGCATCTCGCCGATCTCGTCGAGGAAGAGCGTGCCGCCGTCGGTGGTCTCGATCAGGCCGGCGCGATCGCGATCCGCACCGGTGAATGCGCCGCGAACGTGTCCGAACAGCTCACTTTCGATGAGTGTTTCGGGCAGCGCCGCACAGTTGAGTGGCGTGAAGATTTTCTGGCGGCGCGGCGACTGGCGATGAATGGCGCGGGCCACGAGCTCTTTGCCGGTGCCCGATTCGCCGAGGATGCAGACCGGGACGTCGCGGCGGGCTATGCGGGGGATGAGCGCGTAGGTCTCGCACATGGCCGGCGACTCGCCGACGATCCCTTCGACCATACCCGGCTTCGACGAATGGACCTGTTCCTCCTGCTCGACGATCCGCTTGAGGCGTTGATTCTCGGCGCGCAAGCGGAAGACGGCGGCGATGGCCTCGCGCCCTTCCGTGCTCCAGCGCGAAGAGCCTTCGAAGAACAGCAGCTCCCGCTCGCTACAGGCGATGGCGTCGGGATTCTCCGCTTCGATCGGTCGTGGACCGATCGAGTGCCAGTGGCCGAGGCGGTTGCGGGTGGCGAAGGACCAGGCCAGGTCGAAGTCCGTGTCGGCGTAAGGAAAGTCGCGAATGGCGGCAGTGCGCAGGACGCGCTGCTCGACGTCGGCCGGCGCGGGCGCGGCGTCGAAGACGAGATCGAATTTCGCCGCGAGCTCGCGGGCCGTGGCGTGGTCGCCTGTCGCGATCGCGGTGCGGAATGCGAAGAGTTGGTCTGGGATGGAGTGCGGCGGCTCTGCCGCCGCTTTTGAGGCCAACCGCTGATGCCTCCTCGTCAGCTCGACGTTTCCCGATTTCCCCGTCGACCGCAGCTTCGTCTTCTTCCCCTCCACGCGATCGGTCTCATCGAGGATCAGCGCGGCCGCCTCCTTGATCTGTCCTCCGGCAGACTCAAGAACTACCGAGGCCGCGCGGCGGGCGTCGGCGAAGCGTCCGCGAGAGAAATCGAGATGGGCGGAGAGCAGCTGCAACTCGCCAAGGCGAAGGCCGTCGCCGGTGCCGGCGTAGTAATGCTTCAGACGGGCGATGCGGTGCGCGGCCTGCGCCCACTGCGCCTGATCGGCCGACAGGTAAGCGAGCGTGAAGAGGATGCCGCCGGCGGCGCGATCGCCTTGTGTTTCTTCCACCTCCTGGAGGGCCTGCACGCCGCACAGTCTGGCTTCGTCCCAATCGCCGGCGGTGAAGGCTGCGAAGACGCCGTCGAGTGATGCATCGATCCGTTCGGCGGTACAACGCGCGCGGTCGTGCGCTTCGCGGGCATGTCTCGATGCGGCCGCGTAATCGCCGCGATCGAGTGCAACGTAGGTCGCGAAGCGCGAGGCGAGGTAGTGCGGCTGCATCCAGGACTCGTCGACCTTGCCGTGCGCGTCGAAGGCGAGAATGGCCCGCTCGTAGGCGACGGTGAGGTCGTCGCCGCACGCATCGAGCACGCGCGCGGCCTCGTCGTAACGCTGAAGCACGCGCAGGATCTCCGCGTGCAGCACGTGCGGCTCGTTCATCCGCTCGAGGCGCGCCAGCGCCGTGGCGTAGTCGCCGGTGCGGCGCTCGGCGCGGGCCAGCACGAGCTCGTCGCTCGAGACGTCGCGCGCGTCGCGGTACCGGCCGCAGTCGATGAGGGCGTGCGCGTAGCGGAGCGTCAACGCCGGCGAGAGCGCCGGCACGCGACGCAATGCGGCCACCGTTTCTTCCGCGGTCGCCCATTCGGTCTTCTCGAGCACCGCCTCCGCGTGCTTCGACGCGAGTGTCGCGATCGCCGCGCGCGAGCCTTCGGGAATCAGACGCGCGGCTTCATCGCGAACGGCATCGCTGGCGAACGTGAAGTGGCGGTCATCGAGCGTCGTCACCGATTCGAAGACGAGGTCGTCGAGCGGTGCCGTGTAGTGAAACTCGCCGAGGAACTCCGTGGCCAGCTCGCGCGGAATGCGCGTTCCGAGATGCGCGAGCGCGCCGATGTACGAACGCGCCGGCTCGAGAAGCGTAGGCAACAGCGCGGGCGGCGGCGGAACGTCGCCGTGCTTCAGATACGCGCGGAATGACGGCGACTCGACGAACTGCTCGAGCCACGCGCGTGACGCGATGCGCGACTCCAGCTCCCGCCGCGCGGCAAGCCGCGGTGCAACAAGGAACGGACGCCAATCCGGCAATGGATCGCCATCGTGCGGAAACAGCCATGCGCCATGCCGCGCGCCGGCGACGATCTCCACCACCTGCCGCGATCCCTCGTCGAATGCGTCCCAGTCCGCCACGGCGAAGATCCCCGGCGGCATGGCCAGGATCCGTTCGGCCGCGGCGGTGACGCTCAGTTTCGGATCGGCGCCGATCGCGGAATAGCGCGCCAGCGGCGACACGCCGCGGAACACCGTCACGTTCGCGAATCGCTGCACCGCTTCGAGGTCCGCACAGGCGAACCGTCCATGCTCGACGGTGAGCATGTGCAGGCCTTCCGGCGCCGGCGCCGCAATCTCGCCGCAAGCCGCGGCGCGGGTCCAACGCAAATCGGCAACCGCACCATCGACCAGCCGCTCGAACGCCTCGGCATACACCGCATCCGCGCGAGCCCAGGAATGCTTCAGGATCGCCAGCTCCGCGCCGATGACCTCCGCGAACTGTTGCGCGAGCGTCAGTGCCGGAGGCGCGACCGCCGGATCCGCGGCGCGTGCGCCAACGCGAATCAGCCGCACGTCGCAACCGCGCTTCGACACGACCATCCACTCGGCCGGATCGAGCTCTCCGTCCGCGACACCGGCGAAATGCAGCAGTGCCTGATGCGCCGCGAACTGCGCGAGCAGCGAGATCTGATCGCGGCTGCCGAGTCCGCGGGCCAGCGGCGCGGCGGCGAAGGACTCGTTCCAGGGGAGCGTGGAGTGGCGGATGGTCGCGATGAGCGCGCGATCCCAGTCGAAGGCCGTGGACGACACCATCGTCGTCTCACGACCCGGCCGGCTGCGCCGCATAGTCATAACGAGGGAGGAAAAGAGTAACGGAAAGGCGTCTTTGGTGGCAACCGTTCGTGCACGGAGAGATCCCCGCGTCTTCGCGCGGGGATAGACTGAAATCGCATGCACGACCTGGAAATCGCCACCGAAGCCGCCCGCCGCGGCGCGGCCATCCTCCTTCGCTACTGGGAACAGCTCGGGAAGGACGACGCCGACCTGAAGGCGCGCAACGACTGGGTCTCGACCGCCGATCGCGAGAGCGAGGCGGCAATCGTCGAAGCCATCCGCCAGCACAAACCAGCCGACGCATTCCTCGGCGAGGAAAGCGGCATGAGCACCGACGGATCGAGCGCCGATCGCATCTGGATCATCGACCCGCTCGACGGCACGTCGAACTACCTGCAGCACTTCCCGTTCTGGTCGGTCTCCATCGCTCTGCGCGAAAAAGGGGAGATGGTCTGCGGCCTGATTTACGAGCCGTTGCGCGATCTCTTCTTCACCGCCGAGCGCGGGTCCGGCGCGTTTCGCGACGGGCAGCGCATGCGCGTCTCGACACAGGACCGCGTCGAAGGCTCCTTCCTCGCGACCGGCTTTCCGTTCCGCGCGCAGGAGTACGTCGCGCCGTACGTGGGGATCTTCACCGACGTGATCCGCACGTCGAAAGGCGTCCGCCGCGCGGGCTCGGCGGCGCTCGATCTCGCCTACACGGCCGCGGGTATCTTCGACGGTTTCTTCGAGATGCACCTCGCCGCGTGGGACGTGGCCGCGGGCTCACTGCTCGTCACGGAAGCGGGCGGCGTGGTCACCGATTTCTCCGGCGGACAGCGCTGGCTCGACCGCGGCAACATCGTCGGCGCCTCTCCCGGCGTGCACGGGGAACTGCTGGAGATCATCGGACGACACGTCACGGAGGACGCGCTCGATCACCGCAAGGGCGCGCGGCTTTTCGCGTGAAGAAGCTTCCCCGCAAGTTCTACTTCCACGACACCATCACCGTCGCCCGCGCCCTCCTCGGATGTGTGCTGTGGCGCCGTCTGGACGATGGAGAGCTGCTCGCGGCGCGCATCGTCGAATGCGAGGCGTACCTCGGCGCGAATGACATGGCCAGCCACGCCCGTCGCGGATTGCGATCGCCGCGCAACGAGTCGATGTACCTCGAGGGCGGCCACGCCTACGTCTACTTCACCTACGGAATGCACTGGTGCATGAACGTCGTGACGCAGGAGGAAGGACTCGCCGAAGCCGTGCTGCTGCGCGGCGCGGAGCCGCTGCGCGGAATCGAGTCGATGCGCGAGCGGCGTCCGAAAGCGAAACGCGACTTCGAGCTGATGAACGGCCCGGGCAAGATCTGTCAGGCCCTCGACATCGACAAGCGGCTCGACGGCGAGAGCTTGTCCGGCGACACGCTCTGGCTCACCGGCCGCGACGTCAAAGTCAGCAATGCGGACATCGCCGTCAGTCCGCGCATCGGTGTCGACAACGCGGGCGAGGCCGCGAGCTGGCCGCTCCGCTTTTTCCTGCGCGGCAACCGCAACGTGTCCGCGTACAGAAATGTCTGATCACTTCCGCACGCTCGCCGAGCGGGTCGAGTTCCGCCACAAGATCGAGCGCTCCGAGTTCCTCGGCATCGCCATTCCGATCACCACCGACGAAGAGTTCTTCGCCGAGCTCACGAGCGCGCAGAAACGCCATTTCGACGCAACCCATCACTGCTGGGCTTTTCGCTTGTTTGCGGAGTCGCGGTCGCGAAGCTCCGACGCGGGTGAGCCATCCGGCACGGCGGGCAAACCGATCCTCGCCGCGATCGAGGGCGCACAGTTTCACGACATCGGCGTGATCGTCGTGCGCTGGTACGGCGGCGTGAAGCTCGGCACCGGCGGGCTGTCGCGCGCGTATCGCGACACCGCCGCAGAGACGCTGAAGATGGCGAAGCCGCTCGATCGTTACGTGTACACGCGCTTTCGCGTGCTGGTTCCGTTCGAAGCGCTCAATCAGGTCTATCGACTGATCGATCCGCCGAACGTGTTGCTGGCCGAGGAGCGGTTCGGCGAGCAGAACGAGTTCCTGTTCGACGTGCGCATGTCGGCGGCGGAGTTGTTCGCGGCGCGGCTGCGCGAGCTCAGGCTCGCTACTCTTCCGTGACGTACGTCCGGGCGATGCGATCGCCGGTGCGCGGTTTGCCGGCCAGCACGAGGAGCACTTCCAGCAGATTCCAGACGGGCAGGATCAGCGGAATGTTGCGAACCAGCGATCGGCCGTAGCCGCAACCGTCGCCCCGAGGGGTCACCAGACGCAGGCCGAGGAGCTGCTTGCCGATGGAACGGCCTCGAAAGCCGTCGCGAAACAGCATGGCGATCACCAGGATGCCCAAGGCGATCCACCAGACCAGCTGGATGGCCCGCGGCTGGGAAGCCCAGGTCATGCCGTAACTTACGGCCGACGCGGGCAGAACCAGGACGATGGAAATCGAAAGCGCGTCGACGAGAAAAGCCGCCACGCGCAGCAGTTTGGTCTGGGAGGTATCGCTCATGAAACCGTACCGGTGGATTGTCGTACAACCTTTGAGCAGGTGTCGTCATGAAGAACACGTTCGCAACGCTTTGTTTGCTCTCCGGGCTTCTGATCAGCTCGGCGTGCGACCACTCCCACGCGAGAGTCGCGAAGTCGAAAAACGAAAAGAGCGTCACGGTCAACCGGACGTGGCCGGCGGCCGAGATCCAGCACCTGCGCATCTTCGAGATCGACGGCAGCATCGACATCGAAGCGGCGGACACGAACGAAATCACCCTCGTCGCGGTAGCCACGGGCAGCGATCTGCAGCTCAAGGCGGAGAAGGAAAATCAGGGTCTTTTCGAGACCGCAGTCGACGGCAACACGCTCCGCATCGGCCGGAAGGAAGACAACCGCCGCAGGAAGTTCCGCATCAGAATGCTCTGGGGCGGCGATCGCCTGCGCATCGCGTACACGCTGAAAGTGCCGCGCACGATGGAGCTGGACATGACCACCGTGAACGGCAAGATCGCCACGCGCGGTATCGATGGCGAAACCGAAGCCACCACGGTGAACGGCTCCATCGACGTGGAAGTGACCGGCGCGAACGAGCTCGAAGCGGAGTCGGTGAACGGCCGGGTGAAGGCGAAGTTCCTGACCTCGTTCCAGGGCGCGAAGTTCAGCACCGTGAATGGCGGCGTGGAAGCGATCCTGCCTCAGAACGCATCGTTCAGCGTCGACCTGGCGCAGGTGAACGGCGACTTCGAGGCTTCGTTCCCGCTGAGCATCAACTCCAATCCCGGACGCCGTCGCGTGTCGGGTGAGGTGAACGGCGGGCAGCACGAGCTGAAGATCACCACCGTGAACGGCGACGTGGAATTGGCGCGGTTGGGCGAGCCAAGGTAGCGACTATCATCCGCGCGTGACGAAGTCGCGGCTGATCCCCGTCCTCCTCTTCGTCATTCTTTCGCTCGCCGCGATCGCGCCGATTCGCAGCTACGACCTGTTCTGGCACCTCGCCACCGGACGTTGGATCGTCGAGCATCGCGCCATTCCTCTCAATGATCCCTTCGCGGTCGGCAGCGATCGCGAATCGTGGATCAATGGCTCCTGGCTCATCGACGTCTTCGCGTACGGCCTTCATGAGCTGGTCGGACTCGTTGGCCTGTCGGTCATTCGCGGTCTCGGCGCGGGACTGTTGTTCACGCTCGTGTATTTCCTGGCCGCGCGTGAATCGCGGCCCCACATTGCGCTCGCTCTTGCCGCACTCGGGTTCGCGGGGGCGATGCCGTTGCTCGACGTTCGTCCGTCGTCAGTGGCGGCGCTGTTCGTGGTGCTGGCCATCACGTTTCGGAAGACGATCGCGCACGCGGTGCTTGCGGCGATCTGGATCAATGTGCATCCGTCGGCGCTTCTCGCACCGATCATCGCCGCGTTCTCGACGCGTCGCGCGCTGCCTGTCATTGCCAGCGCGCTTGCGTTGCTGCTCAATCCGTACGGCTACAAGGCGATCACCGCGCCGGTCGCGCTGATGTCGTACGTCAGCGGCGGTGCATTCGTGAATGCGGAATGGCTTCCCAGCTCACCGGCCGTGTTTCCGCTGCTGTACATCGCGCTCACTGTCGCTGTGATCGTGTTCATTGCCGCGGAAGACCATCGCGAGCATTGGTGGCGCGTCGCGTTGTTCGTGATGTTCGCGTATCTGGCGATTCGTCACGCGCGACACCAGTCCTTGTTCTTTGCGTCGTTTCCGTTGCTGGTCGCGCCGGCGGTGCGTCGTGCGCACGAGAGGCTCGCGTATGTGCTCGCCGCGGCGTGCATCGTCTTCGCCATTGCAACGAATGAACATGGCATTGGTCTGATGCGCGATCGTTTTCCCGTCGATGCTGTGGCGCGGCTGAAGGCGAGCGGCCTGCGCGGAAACATCTACAACGCCGATCAATTCGGCGGCTACGCGATGTGGATGTTCTATCCGGAGCGGCGCGTCTTGAGCGACGGCCGCAATGAGCTGTACCACCAGCTCATTCCCGAAGAAATCAAAGCACGCGGCGACCAGCGCGCGTGGCGGGCGTTGCTGCGCAGGTACAGGATCGATCTCGCGCTGGATGAATATCGTCCGCCGCTGAACGTAATCGACGCCGTGACGGGCAAGCAGACGAAGATGCCGGCCTCACTCGCTTACTGGCCGCGTCGCGACTGGGCGCTCATCGCCTATGACGACGTGGCCATGGTCTACGCGCGACGCAAGGCGTATCCGGCGGACGTCATCCGCAGGCTGGAGATTCGACGGGTCGTGGATTAGTTGACGAGTTCGTGAGGACTCGTATAGCGGATCTCTTCATCCGGCCAGCGCTGCTGCAACACGCGCTGAAAGTGCGGCTGCACGATCCGCTCGTAACGCATCTCGAATCCGGGGAAGAGCTCGAGGATGGCCTTGCGCGCGCACTCGACGAGGCAGCGGGCCTCGCGATGGGAGACCGTGCGGTCACTGCTGATGAGATTCAGCGTGAGCTCGACGATCATCCGGACACGACGGAGCCGCCTGCGCTCGAAGAATGCGGAGTTGTCCTCCGTCTGCGGCTCGTATTCGAATTTCGGCATCGTGTTGTCACCGGCGCAAACCGGCCTCGATAGACCGGCATTCCAGCCGGCACGGCCGGCAGCGCTGGTTGCTTCGCTGATGCACGTGCGGCTGCCGCACTGCTTCGTCCTGCCTACTGCCCACTGCCCACTGCCTACTGTTTCAGGCGTGTTCCCGGTCGCCCTCGCTCCAGATCTCGTCGGCCAGCGACGGATCGATGCGCGACTCGTAATACCGAATGGCTGTTCGGGCAACGGCCTGCACGGAAACGTAATTGAGCGCGCCGCCGGAGAATGCGCCGACGAACGGAATCATGCGCGCGGTGCGCTCTTTCATCAGTGCGGCAATGCCCTGTTTCCCCGCACCGACGCCGCCGATGAAGGCCAGGCAGGACATGGCTTCGGTGAAACGCTCGCGGCCCGAGGGCTCGTGGCCGTAGATCGTGGCGATGGCCAGGACCAGGCGGAACTGCTGGTGCATCAGATAGGCGAGGTCGGCGCCGATCGTGGCGATCGCGGCGATACCCAGCGGCAATCCCGTAACCGCACCGGCAGCCGCGCAACGGATGGCCGTG
This sequence comes from uncultured Acidobacteriota bacterium, assembly GCA_963822445.1. Lineage (GTDB taxonomy): Bacteria > Acidobacteriota > Thermoanaerobaculia > Gp7-AA8 > Gp7-AA8 > QHVT01. The sequence continues at coordinate 1,275,510 of CAWGHO010000002.1, forward strand.
CGGCGCGCGACGACGCGCGCGTGATCGTGCTGGCTGTAGTCGGGCGCCTTGCTGCGAAGCTCGTCGATTTCCTTCTTGAGCTTCTCCGTGTCGATCTCTTCGAAGAGCGCGCGGAAGACATCCTCGAGCACCGAATCAGCGCGTCGCTTGAGGTCTTTCGCTCTGGCCATGGGAAGGTTCACTCGCTGGTCTTCGCTTCGCTTTTCGTTTCGGCTTTGGTCTCGCTCTTGGTTTCCGTCTTCGTGTCGGAAGCCGACTCCGTTTTCGTTTCCGAGCTCGTCGACGACGACGCTGCCGGCTTGGCCGCGTAATCCGTCTTGTACCAACCCGAACCCTTGAACTGGATCGCGGGCGCGGACATGAGCTTCTTCATCTCCCCGCCGCAATTCGCGCATTCGGTATGAGGAGGATCGGACAGGCGCTGGATGATCTCCACACGCTCGCCGCACTGCACGCACTGATATTCGTAGAGGGGCATAAGTGTCGGGAACTCTAACGCGGGCCGGCTGAGGCCGATTTCACGATCCGAGCCTGCCGTGCAACGCATTCGATGCTTCTTCAGCGGCGAACACTTTTCCGCGGCGGAAGTAGACCGCGGCGATGCCGCCGCTGCGGGTGCGGTAGTACCAGGCTTCGATGGTCGCCTCGCGCCGGCGCTTCTCGGCGGTCCAGCCGGGAACGGGCTTGCCGAGGATGTTCGCCACTTCGCGATGGGACATCCCTTTTTCGATGCTGAGCAGTTTCTCGCGCGTCACGGCGAGCCGGTCCGCGGCGAGCGCCAGACCGCGACGCGCCTCTTCGTTCTGCGCGTCGTGAGTGAGCACCGCGCGGTAGATGCGGATCGCATCCTGATGGCGCCCCAGCTCGGCGAGCTCCCCAGCGAACTCGAGCTGCATCCGCTGCCAGACCTCGCGGGCGCGGCCGTGGTTGGGGTGCTTGATGACGAAGGCGCGGACCGAGTCGGCGTAGACCTGCTTCTGCTCCGCGGGCGCGTTCGGGGCGGCGGCAGCCTGTTTCTGTTCGAGGACACCCCGCCACTCGGCCTGGTGATCGTCGGCTTGGACCTCGCGCTCGCGGCAGCCGCTCGCGGATATGAATAGCGGCAGGACGATCACCATCGAAACAAGCGCGAAAACTCGCATTTCACACAACTTAGCACGACGCCCGCTTCCTTGACAGCATGAGAGAGCGGGACTGATAATCGCCCAGTTTTCCGCAGCCCGGCCGCTTCCCGGTCAGGGCAGGTCAACTCACAGAGACCGGAGGCTTTATGGCCGTGAGGGGCGAGGAAGTCGCGAGCTCGATCGATGCCCGCGTGCGGGAGTCCGTCGAGAAGATGGTGGATGAGATCCGTTCGTCCATCGAGGACGTTCGCGCAGCCGTCGACTCACAGCTGAAGGCCGCCCTCCAGAGCGTTCAGGCCGACGTCAACTCGATTCAGTTCCTGCCGCACATCCAGAAATCGATCGCCGAGCTGCACGAATCGATGGACGCGGGCAAGCCCGCCGCCGCGGCGTCCACGGGCGCCGGATCCACCCGGGTCAAAGCAGCCATCCAGAACATCGAGAGCGGCCGTTCGCAGGTCGACGTGCTCAACGCGCTGCTGGAGCAGGCCGTAACCTTCGGCTCGCGCGCGGCGCTGATGATCCTCCGCGGCGAGACCTTCGGCGGCTGGAAGGGTGTCGGCTTCTCCGCGCACGGCGGCGATGACGAGAAGGTCAAGCGCTTCAACGCCGCGCCCGGTTTGATCCCCGAGTTCGACCGCCTGCTGAAAAACGAGCAGGTCGTGATCTGGGACGGCGCCAACCTGGCCACCCGCCTCGGCGTCGCCGCAGGTGAACGGGCCATCCTCGTTCCGATGGTGATCAAGGACAAGGTCGCCGCGGCCGTCTTCGTCGATGTCCTCCCCGCCGACTCCGCGAAGTTCGATGTCGCCGCCCTGGAGCTCCTGGTCTTCACCACCGGGCTTCTGGTCGACACGCTGGCCATCCGCCGCAAGATCCCTTCGCCGAGCCTTCAGGAAGAGGGAGACGCGTCCGCCGGCTCGAACGTTTTCGCAGCGCCGCCCGTGGCCGCGCCGGCTCCTCGGCCCGCAGCACCTCCGGCTGCTCCCGCCGCCCCTCCGCGCCCTGTCGCGGCCGCTCCGGCACCAGCGCCCGCTCCGAAACCGGCACCGGCCGCACCCGCCGCACCGCCGGCTCCATCGCCGACGCGCACCGAATCGGGCACCGTGGCCATCAACGCCCAGCAACTGCGCGAGATGATGGCCGCGCAACGGCCGTCCTTCAACGTTCCCGGCGCCGAGGAGTTCAGCGGTGCCACGGCGAAGGTCCCGGCGATCGAGTCGAAACCGGCCGCCGCCCCGCCGCCCGCTGCACCGGCCTCTCCAATCACCGGCGGCGACGACAAACCGTCCACGCAATACATCCCGCCGGCGAACATCGCCCGCGGCGGCGTTCTCGCGGGAGGCGCTCAGCCCGAGGACACGAAGAAACACGATGAAGCCCGCCGCTTCGCGCGTCTGCTGGTCTCCGAGATCAAGCTCTACAACGAGTCGAAGGTCGAGCAGGGCCGCAAGAATCACGACCTCTACGAGCGCCTGAAGGAAGACATCGACCGCAGCCGCCAGATGTACGACGAGCGCATCGCCGACGACGTGCGCAAGGTCTCGAACTACTTCTACGACGAGCTCGTGCGCATCCTGGCCGACGGCAAGGCCGAGTCGCTGGGGCTGTAAATCCCTTTCTGGCAACTGTCTAGCAGTTGTCCACCCGCGTGTTGCAGTGGTTGCGTAAGCGGTGGTGGGTGGTTGCGGTCGTCGCGGTGCTCGTCAGCGCCGCGATTGTCGTGGTTACGTTCCGCGATCGCATCCTGCCCGGTTCCGAGACCGACGTCGAACCGGACGTTCCGCTCAAGGCCGAGGCTCCTCCCGATCTGCAGAAGTACCGGGAGGCCTACGTCGCCGCAACGTCGGCCCTGGCCCGCGACGATGCCGCGGAGGCGGTGAAGCAACTCTCGTCCTTCTCCTTCGGCCCGCGCGCCGTGGAGGAGTACCGCCTCTACTACCTCGCCAAAGCCTACGAGAAGGCCGGAAACGCTCGCGGCGCGCAGCTGACGCTGGCCAGGCTCTGGCGGCGCAAACCGCAACTGGTCCACGCCTCCGAAGCCTCGAACACGCTCGGCACCCTGTACACGAAAGCCGGCGATTGGGAACGCGCGGCGGAGGTCTTCGCGTCGACGTCGCATCAGTGGAGCACAGTCAACGCGCGTCTGTACGCGGGCGACATTCCCGCGGCGCTCTTCGCCGCGCGATCGATCGTCATTCACAACCCGGCGTCGAAGGAAGCCGACGACGCGATCGCATTCGTGCGGGCGGTGACCGGCCTCGCGGAGACAGCCGCGCTTCCGTTGACGCCGAGCGAACGGCTCGAGCGCGCCACGGCCCTCATCGCCGCAGGCTCCGGCCAGAAAGCGTTGGATGAATTGACGGCTCTCGAGCGCGCCGCGCCGGCGTCGATGAAGCCGGCCATTCAACTGCAGCGCGGCCTCGCTCTCCATCAACTGAAGCGATTCGAAGACTCGAACAAGGTGCTCGAGCCTCTGACCTCCGGCTATCTCAAATACGCGGTGCCGGCGCTGCGCACGACGTCGAAGAACTACGCGATCGTGTCGGCATCCATCGATCCGACGGTCTACAAGACCGTCAAGGAGAAGAAGCAAACCGGCACGAAGAAAGTACGCGTAGGCAAGGGCAAGAAGCGGCGCACGGTGAAGAGGCCTGTGTACAAGACCGTCTCGCGCCAGGTGAAGCTCATCGATCTGGCGAAGAAGAACAAGAAGGACGAATACGCGCGTTTGTCGAGCGAACGGCTCAAGGACCTGCTGCTCCTGGAGCTCGACGCCGATACGCGCTACGAGGTTCTGAACGCGCTGATCGCGCGCGCAACGGCGAAGAATCAGGACGCGTACGTCCAGGAGCTGGTCGCGGAAGTGGTCAAGCTCGAGCCGGCGGCCGATCCCGCGCTGCAGCATTTCTGGGACAAGGGCTGGGCCGCGTACGCGCGAGGCGATCTCGCGGGCGCACGGACGCTGTTCCGCTTCATCGCCGACACGTACTCGCATCCGAATGTGAAACGGCAATCGGAGTACTGGTACGCGCGCACGATCCAGCGTCTGGGGCAGAAAGAGGAGGCCGCGGCGATCTATCAGAAGCTGGCCTCCGCGCCGTACGCGGATATTTACGCGCTGCATTCGGTGTCCCGAGGGGCAAAGCGGCAGGAGAACAAGACCAATCCGCTGAAGAAGCAGGCCGCGGACTGGGCGGAGATCGCCGAAAAATCGATGCCGCGGGAGTTGCAGCTCGCCTACGAACTGACCGCGCTGTCGGCGATGCGCGACGCGTTCAACGAAGTGCGCAAGAACATGCGCCGCGGGAACGCGCGCTTCGCCGAGGCGCTGCTTGCCGATGTGTACAACGCGCAGGGTGCCAAGGTGCTGATGTACCGCGCCATTCGCAAAGCGTGGCCGCAACTGGCGACGGTGGAGCAGGACTCGACGCCGTCGTACTTCATCGAGATGTATTACCCGCGCCGCTATGCGGAGCACATCGACGAATATTCGAAAGAACGCAATCTCGATCCGAACCTCGTCCGCGCGCTGATCCTGCAGGAGAGTTACTACAACCCCAAAGCGCGATCCTCGGTCGGCGCCACCGGCCTGATGCAGCTCATGCCGCCGACCGCGAAGGAGCACGCAAGGAAGCTCGGGATCACCTTCGCCACGTCACGACTGGAGAACCCGGAGGTGAATGTCCGCCTCGGCACGTTCCACCTGCGCATGCTGCTCGACATGTTCAAGGGAAACACGTACCTGGCCGTCGCCTCGTACAACGCCGGCCAGGGGAACGTGCTCAAGTGGCGCCGCGCCGCGCCATCGAAGCCGATGGACGAGTTCCTCGAATCGATTCCGTTCTCCGAGACGAGGAACTACGTGAAGCGGGTGACGATGCTCAGGAGCTCGTACGAACGGCTGGCGCTGTAGGGCGCTCTACTTCTTTCTACTCGCCCGCACGCCTCTCACGCGCAAGGCGCTCGTCAGTTTGCGCGGCCTCCTGATCTCTGGTGCGTCAGCCCTATCGAAACGCGGGACCGCGCCAAGCTCTGCGCTGATCCGCTCGCGCTCGACGTCGAGGTCATGATCCATCTGCAAACCGAGCCAGAATCGCTCGGAGGTTCCAAAGTATCGCGCCAGGCGGAGAGCGGTATCAGCAGTTATGGCGCGTTTGCCGAGAAGGATGTCATTGATGCGCGGGGGAGAAACGCCGATGTCCACGGCGACCCGGTAAGCAGAGAGTCCCATGGGAACGAGAAACTCCTGTTCGAGGATCTCGCCGGGGTGTACCGGTGCGAGCCGGTTGGCCGGCTTCGCCCCGTCAGTGATAGTCAACGATTTCGACGTTGTACGCATGGCCTTCTTGTTGCGGCTTGGAGCGCAGGCGTCCCGCGCCTGCGCCGGGGGGGCCGGCGGGACGCCGGCGCACCAGCCGCCGGAACGGCGGCGCTCCGCCGCTACGTCTTCCACTTGATCGTGCAACCGAACGCGCGCGTCTCCGTCAGGGCGACCTCGCGGCCGTCCAGCAACGAGCCCAGCGCGTCGCTCAGACCGGTCGTCTTCCGCTCTTCCGGTTTCGCCGAATCGTCGACGTAGCCGCGGTAGCGAACGACACCGCCGCCGTCGACGACGAACACATGCGGCGTCACGCGCGCGCCGTACGCGCGGGCGGTCTTGCTGTCGCCGTCCTTCAGATACGGGAACGGATATCCCTTCTCTTCCGCGCGCGCCTTCATGTTCGCGAGCGTCTCTTCGGCGTACTTCGCGTCGTCGTTCGGGTTGACGGCGTAGAACGTCACGCCCTTCGGGCCGAAGCGCTTGGCCAGATCCATGATGCGCGTCTCGAACGCCTTCGCGTACGGGCACTGATTGCAGGTGAAGACGACCACCTTCAGTCTTCCGTCATCCGCTTTGAGCGTAACGGTTTCGCCGTCGACCGCGTTCACCAGCGAAAACTCCGGTGCCCTCGCGCCAACGGCAAGCTCCTCCGCGCCGGCGACGGTGGCCAGCATTACCAATGCTCCGATCAACAAATGCTTCTTCATCGAGTCCTCCCGAGTAATTTGCGCAACTGCGCAATGGTCTTGTCGCGATCAATCCGTCCCTGATGGCGCCAGAGCTCTTTCCCGCGCGCGTCGTAGACGATGGTCACCGGCATCTCGCCGGAGAAATTCAGGTACTCGCCGAGGTCATCGGCGTTGCCGGTGTAGTAGATGTTGGGAAAGGCGATCTTCTGCTTGTCGAGAAACGCCGCGACCTGCGCCGACTTCGCGCCGGGGATCATGTCGTCGAGCGACACGCCGGCGAGCATCACCTCGTCGCCGAAGGTCTGATCGATCAGCCGCAGGTCGGGCATCTCCGCGACGCACGGCGCACACCACGTCGCCCAGACGTTCACCACGCGCAGCTTCGCGGTCTTCGGGAACACCGCGGCGATCTTCGCCGGCTCTTTCAGCGGACGGAGATCGGCGCCGAGCGCCGGAAGCGCGAGCAGCGCGCTAAGGGATAAAGCCGCGAATCGTGCGGACTCTCGCATCGGGTTTGTCGACCTTCACTTCAATGGTTCGGTACGCGGTGTCGTTCTTCGAGCTCTCGGTGCGATACGTCAGAAGGTATTGCGAGCGGAGATCGGCTTCGAGTTTTCTGTACGTCTCGGGAAGCTGTTTCACGTTTCCGATGATGTACGCGACGCCGCCCGTCTCGGCCGCCAGCGATTTCATCCGGCCTGCGCCGCCGAAATCACCGAACGTGAATCCGATTCCGATGAAGTAAAGCGGCACGCGCGACGCCCGCGCGTAGCCGAGCATGTCGTCGTACGAAAGCCGCGAGGACGTGTCTTCGCCGTCGGTGATGACGACCAGCGCCTTGCGGCCCTGCACGGTTCGGAAGCGATAGAGCCCGGTGACGATCGCGTCGTACAGCGCGGTCGCGCCGGCCGGGTCGGCGATCGCCTTCACTTGCTCCTCGAGAATGCCGGCGTCGTTCACGAACGGCGTGCTTCTCTCCGGGCCGCTCGAGAAACCGGCGATGAACGCGCGATCGCTCTTGCGGACGATGCTCCGGAAGAACTCCGCCGCGGCTTCCTTCGCCGTCTCCATCCGCTCCTTCATGCTGCCGGAGTGGTCGAGCAGCACGCCGAGGGTCAGCGGAAGATTCGCGGCGAAATTGAAATCGGAAATGGGCTTCGGCTTGCCGCTCTCGAAGATCTTGAAGTTCTCGCGTTTCAGATCGGGAACAGGCATTCCGCCGGCGTCGGTGACGATGACCGGCAGCTCGACGACGTTCACTTCGATCTCTTCGATGTAACGGTCGCCGCTGAGGAACATCAGATCGCTGGCTTCGTAGCCCGTTGAATCGATGACCGAGGCGCGAACGAACTCGAAGCCCTGCAGCCGCGAGGTGGGGATGTCGAACGCGTACGGCGGCCGCGCCCAGGAATGCAGTTTCTTGTCGCCGGCGAAGAGCTCCGCGGAGGTGATGAGCGTGTTCTTCGGATTCATCACGCTGAGCTTGAAGCGGGAGAGTCCGTCCGGCGTGACCGTGCGGGTGATCTTCACTTCCAGCGGCGTCTCGCGCTCGTTGACGACGAACGCGTCGGCATCGACGTAACGCCCCTGCGCGTCGTAGCCGACGGCCCGCACCTCGACACGCTTCGGCAGCTTGCCGAGGTCGAGCTCCGCCGTGTAAGGCGGTGCGTTGCGGGCCATGATTTTCTTGCCTTCGACCCAGAACTCGACGCGCTTGACCGGCGCCAGCGTTTCGACTTCGACGATGAAGAGGTTGATCGCGACGTCGCGCCGCGGCGGACGGATCTTCACCGCGCCGGGAACATCCGGAACCGCCCCTTCGGCAAGCATCGCCTCGGCGCCATCCTCGGCGCTGGCAACGTAGACCGTGTTCGTCTTCGCGACGGTGTAGGTGTCGATGGTCTTTCCGAGCAGCAGCGGCGTCGTGTCCTCGGTCTCGGCGATCAGCCGCGTTTCGACCTCGATCGGTCCTTCCTGAAAAGCCTGCACGGTGCTCATCGCGCCGCCGTGGTCCGTGACCACGACGTATCGGAAATTGCGTACGACCTGGCCGCCCTGCATCAGCGATCCCTGCAGGACCATCGCACTTCCCTGCATCACCTCGGGCGGCAGGGCGAAGCGGAAAGAGATCCGCACGACCACGCCGGCGTCGCTGTCGCCGAGTGGGGTGAAGCTGACGCTGACCGGCTTGTTGTCCTCAGCCGCCGCAAACGGCGCGAGAAACATGACGAGCACAACCGGGAGCAGCCGTTTCAGCATGGGTAAGAGAAGCGAGCATAAGGGCACGGCATTTCGTCAGCCGTTTCAAAACACCAAATGCTGCGGGCGTACAATCTGCGCCCTCATGACCACGGCCCTTCGTTACCGGGCGGTGTTGTTCGATCTCGACGGCACACTCGTCGACTCCTATACCGCGCTCGCGGAAGCGGTGAATCACGCGCGGCGGACGCACGGACTGCATGACCTGAGCTCCGCGCGCATCCGCGAGTTCGTGGGAGACGGCATCGAGCGTCTGCTTCAGCGCGCGTTCGAGCGCACCGATGTCCCCCGGTCGGTTCTGACGGCGTTCGAGTCGCGCTACGACGAGGTCTGCTGCGGTGAATCGAAGGTGCTGGCCGACGTCGAAGCCACGCTCGAGTCCCTCGCCGAGCTCGGCGTCCGGATGGCCGTCTGCACGAACAAGCCGACGATTTTCTCGAAGAAAATCCTCGATTTTCTCGGACTTTCACGCCACCTGCGATCGATCGTCGGCCCCGATCTCGCCGGAGCCCGGAAGCCGGAAGCGAAGCATCTTCTCTACACGCTCGACACGGTGGATTGCGCGCCAGCCGAGGCGCTGTTCGTCGGCGACATGCCCATCGACGTTCGCACGGCCCGGAACAGCGGCATCGACATCGCCGTCGTCCCCACCGGCTCCTCGACGCGCGAACAACTCGTGGCCTCGGAGCCCGATCATTTTCTGGAGCGGTTCGGGGATCTGGTGAAGATCGTGCGCCGGGAAGCGGCGTGAGAGCGAAATACCGCTTCGTCTTCTTCGACGTCGACTCCACGCTCGTCACCATCGAGGGGATCGACGTGCTCGCGCGAGGGAACCCTGAGATCGTGCGGCTCACCGAGGCGGCCATGAACGGGGAGATCCCGCTCGACGAGGTCTACGGGCGGCGGCTGGAGATCATCAGGCCGACGCGCGAGGAGATCGAAGCGCTCGGCGCGCAGTACGTCGCCTCAATGGTCGATGGTGCCGAAGAGACGATCTCGACCTTGCGCGAGGCCGGTGCGCATATCCATCTCGTCACGGCCGGCGTGGCGCAGGCCATCGCCCCGCTCGCAGAACGTCTGGGCATCCGCAGAGTGCATGCGGTTCCGCTGCAGTTCGATGCGGACGGCCGATACGCGGGCTTCGATCGGACCTGTCTGCTGGCCCGCTCCGGAGGCAAAGAGCTTGTGGTGCGCGACGTGCTCTCACGATCGAAAGGAACATCCGCATTCGTGGGCGACGGCGTGACCGATCTCGAGGCCAAACCGGTCGTCGATCTCTTCATCGGCTTCGGAGGAGTTCACGAGCGGGCGAGAGTCAGGGACAATGCAGAGGTGTACGTGACCGAGCCGACATTGAGGGCCGTGTTGCCGTACCTCATCGAATCATGACCGCAAAATTTTTCGTCCCCGGCCCCACCTGGGTTCGCCCCGAGATTTTGAGCGAGCTGACCCGGCCGATGATCGGCCACCGCAGCGTCGAGTTCAAAGAGCTCTTCCGGCGGATCAACGGCGATCTGAAAACGCTCTTCGACACCGGCCAGCCGACGTTCGTCATGACCTGCTCGGGCACCGGCGTGATGGAGGCGGCGCTGCAGAACTGCGTCGCGCGGCGGGTCCTCGTTACGACCTGCGGCGCCTTCAGCGAGCGCTGGTACAACATCGCCGAGTCCCTCGGCTACGAGGTCGATCGCCTCGACGCCGGCTGGGGCAACGTCGTCGACCCCCAGGCGCTGGCCGATCATCTCGCCCGTCATCAGCGCGCGCATTACGACGCTGTCACGATCACGCACAACGAAACCTCGACCGGCGTGACCAACGACGTGGCCGCGCTGACCGCTGTCGTTCGCGAGGAAGCGCCCGACGCGCTCGTCCTCGTCGACTCGGTCTCCTCACTCGGCGGCGTTCCGGTGCAGTTCGACGCGTGGAACATCGACGTCTGTTTCGCGAGCGTACAGAAATGCATCGCCCTGCCGCCGGGCATCAGCGTCGTGGCCGTTTCGAATGCGGCGCTCGCCCGCGCGAAGAAACATCCCTACCGCGGCACGTACTTCGACTTCATCGCCTACAAAGACAAAGCCGATGAGGACAGCGTGCCGTCGACGCCGTCCGTTCCGCACTTTTACGCACTGGCCGCGCAGCTCGAGCACATCGTGCGCGGCGAAGGGCTGCAAGCGCGTTTCGCACGCCACGCGCGCATGCGCGAGCTGGTCCACGAGCGTACGGCGAACTTCGCGCGGCTCGCGTCGAATCGCGAATTCGCGTCGGCGACCGTGACCGCGCTCTCGCCGGTGCTTCCACCCGAAAAAATCCGCGACGACATGAAGAAGCGCGGCTACACGCTGGGCGGCGGCTATGGCGTGTGGAAGGACAGCACGTTCCGCATCGGGCACATGGGGGACATCTCCCCTCGCCGACCTCGAGGCGATGCTCGCGGAGCTCGCCGAGGTGGCTCGCGGATGACCAAACACCGCGTGCTGGTGACGGACACCCTCGCCGATTCCGGGCTGGAGATTCTCCGCGCCGCGGATGACGTCGAGCTGGATTACCGCGCTGGACTCAAAGGCGAAGACCTCCTGCGCGCGGTCCGTGAATCGGACGCGCTCATCACCCGCAGCGGCACGGCGGTCACGCCGGAGCTGGTGAACGCCGGAACGCGCTTGCGGATCGTCGGACGCGCCGGCGTAGGTCTCGATAACGTCGACGTCGATGCCGCGACGACGCGTGGGATCCTGGTCATCAACGCGCCGACGGCCAACATCATGTCGGCCACCGAGCACACGATGGCCATGCTCCTGGCGCTGTGCCGCAACATCCCCGAGGCTCATGCGAGCGTGAAGCGCGGCGAGTGGACGCGCTCGAAGTTCATGGGCATCGAGCTGAACGGCAAGACCCTCGGCATCATCGGTCTGGGCCGCATCGGCACACGCGTCACCGTGCGCGCCCGCGCGTTCGGCATGACCGTCATCGCTTACGACCCGTACGTCACCGATGCGGCCTTCGAGAAAGTCGGCGCGGAGAAAGTGTCGCTGGAGCGGCTGCTCGAGCAGGCGGACATCATCACCGTGCACACGCCGTCGACGGATGAGACGCGGGGAATGATCGGTGCGCGTGAGATCGAGCGGATGAAGGACGGCGTGATCGTCCTCAACATCGCCCGCGGCGGAATCTACGACGAACAGGCTCTCGCCGATGGACTGAACAGCGGCAAGATCGCTGGCGCGGCTGTCGATGTGTACGAGGCCGAACCGCCGGCGAAAGATCATCCGCTGCTGACGGCGAAAAACATCATCCTCTCGCCGCACATCGGCGCGAACACCATCGAAGCGCAGGACCGCGTGGCCGTCCAGACTGCGGAGATGGTGATCGAGGCCTTGCGCGGCTCGATTTTCGTGTCGGCGGTGAACCTTCCGTTCGAGGGAGTATCGGATGCCGACGCCGCGCCGCTGATCCGCATGGCCGAGAAGCTCGGCCTGTTCGCCGCGCAAACGATCGGCGGCGCCGTCGATCGCGCGGCGATCGAGCTGTGGGGCATTGAAGAGCGTTTGACGAAGATCGTTTCCGTGGCCGCGCTCAAGGGCCTGCTCACGCCGCATCTGTCGGAGTCGGTGAACTTCGTGAACGCCGAGCAGATCGCGCAGACGCGCGGCATCGCCATCAGCTCCACCACCCATCCGGTGCCGCGCGATTACGCGAACCTCATCACCTTCCGCGTCTCATCGGCGACGGAAGAGATGTGCGTGTCGGGCACGGTGTTCCACGAGAAGAACCAGCGCATCGTGTCGGTGAACAGCTTCCGGGTGGAGTTCAAGCCGGAAGGGCATCTGATCTACATCATCAATCGCGACGTTCCCGGAGTCGTCGGCAAAGTCGGCACGCTCCTCGGCGACCGCGAGATCAACATCGCCGAGTACAACCTCGCGCGCAGCGGCAGCGGCGGCCGCGCGATGGCCATCATCACCGTCGACTCGCCGCTCGATCCGGATACGCTCAGCTTTCTGCGGTCGTACCGGGAGATGATCGAGGTCCGACAGGTGAAACTCTGAATGCACTACCGCAAGCTCGGCAACACGAACATCAGCGTCTCCGAGATCGGCTTCGGTGGCTGGGCCATCGGCGGACTGGCGGACGCCGCGGGAACGCCGCTCGGATGGGGACGGACCAGCGATGACGAGTCGCTTGCCGCGATCCGGCGGGCGCGCGAGTTGGGTGTCACGTTCTTCGACACCGCCGACTCGTACGGATTCGGCCGCAGTGAGTCGCTTCTCGGGATCGTGTTGTCGCGGCATCGCAACGACGTCGTCATCGCGACGAAAGTCGGCGTTGCGCGCGACACGAACGGGAAAGTGCAGAAGGACTTTTCGCGCAAACACATCTCCCATGCCGTCGACGGCTCGCTGAAGCGTCTGCGCACGGACTACATCGATCTCTATCAGCTGCACAATCCGACGCTCGATGAACTGAAGCGCGACGATCTGCACGAGGCCATGGACCGGCTGCAGGAAGTCGGAAAGATCCGTTTCTGGGGTGTGTCGGTGACGACGCCCGAGGAAGGGATCGAGATCGTCAATCGCGGCTGGGGTTATGCGCTGCAGGTGCTCTACAACGTGCTCAATCAGGCGCCGGCGCAGGAGCTCTTTCCGCTGGCGAAGGAAAAGGGCTACGGCATCATCGCGCGCGTGCCGCTCGCGTCAGGATTGCTGACCGGCAAGTACAGGCCCGACACCGTGTTCGCGCAGACCGACGTGCGCCAGAACTTCCTCACGCCGAAACGGCTCGAGGAAGCGATCGCGCGCGTGGATGAAGCGCGCTCGATCATCGGCGGGACCGCGCGTTCGCTTGCCGAGGGTGCATTGCGTTTCGTGCTGGCGAACGATGCTGTGTCGACGGTGATCCCCGGCGCGAAGAACGTGCGCCAGGTGGAGATGAACGTGGCCGCGGATGAAGTGCGGATCCCGCAGGAGGTCGTCGAAAAGCTCCAGCAGCGGCTCGGCGATTACAACTTCTACCATCGGCACGGCATACGGATCTGAGCCGGCGGGACGCCGGCGCAACAGCCGGCGAAGACGCCAGCGCTCCGGAGCGCCGCCGGCCCGGCGGCTGTACCGCCGGCGTCCCGCCGGCAAAAAAACGGGGCGCCGAAGCGCCCCGTTTCTCGTACTGCGATAACTGCGTTTTAGTGCCGGTACGTGAACGGACCAGCCTGCGAGGTGTTGCCGGCGGCGTCGGTCGAGCTGACGTAGTAGGTATAGGTCGTGTTCCGCTTCGCGCCGCTGAACGAGCGGACGTGGCTCGTGACCATGGCCGGATCGGAATCCGCGTACGTCGTGCTGCCGATGATGACGTCGCTGGTCGCCCCTTCGTTGGTGGTCCAGCGGATCTCGAACGCACTGCCGTTGATCTTCACCGCCGTGACGCCGGAGATGACCGGCGGCGTGGTGTCGGCGCCACCGTTGTTCACGTTGACGCTGATCGTGCTCGACGTACCGGAGTTGCCGGCCGCGTCGTACGCCTTCGAGCTCAGCGAATGCGAGCCGTTGGCGACAGAAGTCGTGTTCCAGGAGAACGAGTACGGCGCGCTGCTGTCCGTCGCGGCGAGAACGCCATCGACGTAGAACTCGACGCTGGTCACGCCGACGTTGTCCGTCGCCGAAGCGCTGACCGTGGTCGTGCCGGAGACCGTCGCGCCGTTGGACGGCGAGGTGATCGACGTCGTCGGAGCGGTGGTGTCGGCCGGAACGGAGTTGTCGACCGTCACCGAGATCGATGCGGACGATCCGCTGTTGCCCGCGGCGTCGTACGCCGTCGAGCTAAGCGAATGCGAACCGTCGGCGACCGCGCTGGTGTTCCATGAGAACGAGTACGGCGCGCTGCTGTCCGTCGCGGCAAGAACGCCGTCGACATAGAACTCAACGCTCGTCACGCCGACGTTATCGCTCGCGGAAGCCGAGACCGTCGTATTGCCGGAAACCGTCGCGCCGTCGGACGGCGAGGTGATCGACGTCGTCGGAGCGGTCGTGTCAGGCGCCGGCGGAGTGGTCTGCGCGACCACGAGGCCGATGTTGTCGACGTACATGCCGCGCGTCGCCGTGCAACCGGTCTGGCAGGTGTAGGTGTAGATCGCGAACATGAGCTTGACCTGCGTCGCACCAGCCAGGCTGCTCAGGTTGACCTTGATCTCTTCCCACGAGAGATCGCCGCCGTCCTTGTAGAAGTCCTCGTTGCGCGTCCAGGACGCGCCGTTGTCGGTCGAGGTCCAGAGACGTCCGCGCGAGTAGTTGACGCACGGCAGCTCGGCCGCGAGCGAGAAGCGAAGCTCCTGCACGTTGGTGCCGGCGGGAATGAGGATGTTCGGGCTGACCCAGACTTCATCCGGGTTGGCGTACGTCACGCCGCCGGTGGTGACCGGAGCGCGGTAGCTGTTGCCACGCGCGGCGGTCGGGTGCGCCACGAGCGACCAGTCGCCGTGACGGACTGCCGAGGTGCACGCGCTGGGAACGAAGCTCGTCGCGGACGTCCAGCCGGCCTTCGCCTGCGCGTCGCCGTCGTCGAACCAGAGGTAGTTGCGGTTGGTCGGCTTGTCGAACGAGCCGCTGGTCAGGTTCACGCCGCCGACGGAGATCACGTAGTTGAACGACGCGCTCTGGCAGGTGTTGCAGTTCAGCGTCACCGGGAAGCTGAACTCCGCGGTCTGACCCGGCGCGAGCGAGGCAACCGTCGCCGGCGACGAACCGCCGACAACCGCGTTCGCGGACGCGAGGGTGACGGCGATGTTGCTGGCCGCTGCGCCGGCGCAGGTGGAGTTGGTTACGCTGACGGTGATCGTGGCGTTCTCGCCATAGTCGATCCACTCGTCGCCGTCGCCACCGGCAGTGCTGGCGCCGGCATAGCTGACGTGCGCGGTGGTGGCCGTGCCGTAGACGAACGACATCGACGACGATTCAGCGCTGATGCAGCGAACGTCCTTGATGCCCGAGGCGCCGCCGGCGTTGAGCTTGTTGTGCGGATCGGTCGTCGCGGTGAAGGAAGCCTGGTTGTCGTCGGCCGACAGCGCGGCGCCCGAAACCGGCGCGTTCAGGCCGGTGGTCGTGTTCGCCCAGCCCTTGCGGAGGACGTTGGCCTGGTACGGATACGTGCTGTTGCCGCCGCCGGAAACGGAACGGTCGCGGTGCCAGATGACCAGGCCGAACTCGGGGAGGAACTTCTCGTAGTAGCCGACCGCGGCACGGTTCTCGACCATGAACCACTCGTCGACGTCGTTCGGCGACTTCACGCGATGGAGAACGTTGACCGGCGACAGGCCACCCATCGGCGCGACGTTGTAGACGCCGTCGGTCGGATGAACGTCCTTGATCTCCGACTCGAGCAGGAAGCCGTAGCTGTTCGCGTCGGTGTCGGCGTTCAGCTTGATGTCCTGCTTGAGCGGCGTGCCCATGTGCGCCGGGTGCGTGCCCGACTTCGCGCCGTTGTAGCTGCCGCTGTCCATCAGGTCCCACTCGCCGGCCGGGACGGACTCACCGCCGGTGTCGTAGATGTCCGGGGCGCCGAGGGTGTGCAGGGCTTCGTGCGCGTAGACGCCGACGCCGAAGAACTTCTCGGTAATGGTCGGGGGATTGGTCGCATAGTTCAGGCCCGGATTGAACTCGGGCTCGATGGCGTAGATGTGACCGGCCGGGATGGTCTTGCCGTCGACGGCCACGTTCACGCGCATGTTCCACTTGTGCGACCAGATGTGCATGTTGCCCGGATCGCTGCCGTCGCAGCCGGAGCCGTAGTACTCCTGTCCTTCGCGGGCGTGCACGACGAAGATCATCAGCTCGGCGTCGGAGATCGTGCCGTTGCCGTCGGTGTCGTACACCGAGAAATCGACGTCGGCGTTGGCCTGCTGCACCGCCCAGGTGATCAGGTCTTTGATGCCGCCGGTGCTGGTGCCCTTGTCTTCATCGCACTGGCCCATGGTCGTACCGGATTTGCCCCAGTAGGCCATCGTCTGCGGGTTGGTGTACCAGCCGTCATTGACGAGCGTGCCCGTGCCGGCCTGGCCGACACCGCGCTGCGCTACTTTGACGTTCCACTGGAAGCGGCCGTACGAGGCTTCCTTGTAGAAGTGATTGAGGCCACCCTCGACGGTCGGGTCGCCGAGGAGCTTCTGCCAGGTCGGGGCGGAGTTGTTCATGCCCGGGATCGGCTCGAAGCCGGGCTCGCCGGGGATGTTCGTGCCGTTGGTGTGCTTCCAGTCGGAGAACTCGACCAGGACCACCAGGACGGGAACGGTGGTCGGGGTGAGGTTCACAGCGTCGCTGCCGGCAGTGAAGCGGCCGGTGCTGCGGACGTTCTTCTTGGAGTTGCGGAAAAGCTCTCCGATCGAGCCGTCGTCCTGCTGCTCGAACGGCGGGCCGGGGAGCTGGGAGGCGTCGATGGCGGGACGAACGTGCTTGCGCCACGCCGACGGCGCCTTCTCTTTTCCGGGCTTGTACTTCGAGGGTTTGAGCTGATTGGTTTTGTGGGAGGCCGGGTCGGCGTACACGTACCAGCCGGTGGACTCATCACGGACGACGGTGTGTCCTTCGGCGTCCTCGACGAAGACGATGCGCTCGTCGCCGATCATCTTTGCCACGAACGGCGTGCCGTCGGGCTGGTAGTAGATGACCGGTTTCGGATTGGCTTTGACGGCGAACGCCTGCTGGGCGCCCGCAAGAGCGAAAACTACCGCCAACGCGACTGTCGCCAGCCGCGCGGTGCGCGAGATACCTGTCATTGATCCCCCTCGGAGTTGTGTTGATTGCTGAAGCTGAAGGGACGCCTACAAGGCAACCGGCGCGCCAGCTCTGCGCAGAAAGTTAAGTCATTGCCTGGGAGTGACTTAGCTTTTCGGCCACAAACCGATGGGGATCAAAACTTAATCACAGACCTCCAAGGACGGGTCAAAGACCGGCCACAAGGATCAGAAATTGATCCTCAGTCCAGACGCACGTCGTCGACTTGTAACTGAAACGCGCCCGGCTTCGGCCCGCCGGCGATGATGATCGCGGTCATGTCCTTGCCGTCGATGCCATCGAAGCTGGCGATGGGGAACTCGTGCTCGGCCCATTCGCTGCCGGCCACGAACGACTTCATGAGCGGCGTGTAGCCCTTGCTCTGCGTGAAGATCATCACGCGGTAGGTCTGGCCGTCGCCTTTCGCGCGGAAGCGGATGGTCTTCTTCGAGGAGAGATCGGCGGGCTGGAACATCTGCTTGCCGGGCGTGAACATCGCTCCTGCCCACGCGTACGGAAGCGGCCCGACGATCTCGCCGGTGATGGAAAGCGCGCCGTCGACGACCTTGATGTCCGCTTTCGACGTACCGCCGGCGACGGCGTCGGTGGTGACGATCCAGCCCAGGCCGAAGGTCGAATTCGTAGTGCCGTCGTTGAAGTCGCTGATCATTCCGCCTTCGACGCCCGCCGGTTTCGCGCCGTAATTCGCATTCGCCTCGGCGACGGTTTTCGCGTACGCCGCGCGATCGAAGGGAACGCCGCTCTTCCAGATGCCGGCGATGTCGCGCGTCGCGGTGATGTCTTTCGTCGGGTCGCCGTTGACGAGGAGGAGATCGGCGCGGCGGCCGATCTCGATCCGCCCGCGATCGTCGAGGTTGAACGCCCGCGCCGGAGCGCTGGTCGCCGCAATCAACGCTTCGGTCGGCGTCAGACCGGCTTCGACCAGCAACTCCAGCTCGCGATGCAGCGCGCTGCCGTGCGAGGTTCCTGGATTTCCCGCGTCGGTGCCTGCGAGGATCGGCACCTTCGCCGCACGAAGCTGTTTGATCGCGTTGACCGCCGGCGAGTACTCGGGCGGCTTGCGCATCCGGAAGCCGGCCTTGAGCTGCTCGATCTCCGGCTTCGTCAAATACGGCACGACCCGCTTGTCCTCGACGAGCGGCGCCGCGCCGCCGGTTCCGCCCATGCTTTTCAGCACCGTGAGTGTCGGGATGACGAAGATTCCGCGCTTCTTCGCGTCGAAGCCGAACGCGGCGTCGGGTTGCTGGTCGACAGTCAGGTGAACGAGCGCGTCCGCACCGGCGTCGATCGCCGCGCGCATGCCGGCCAGCGTCCCCGGATGCACGACCGCGAGCTTCTTCCGCGCGTGCGCCGCATCGATGACCGCCTTCAGCGTTTCCTTGCTGATCGTCGCAAAGGAGGTTCCGTACGCGCTGCCGTCATCGAGCACGATCTTGATGAAGTCCGATCCTTCCGCGATCCGCGCGTCGACGAACGCCTGGGCCTCTTCCGGCTTTGTGATCGTGGGAATGGGCATCCCGTACTCGGTGCCATGTCCACCCGGCGCGGTGACGAGAATCCCCGCGGAGACGAGATCGGCGCGGTTCGTGGCCTTGCCCGCGGCCTGCTCCGCTTTCATCGTCTTCAGCAGATCGACGGTCGTGAACATGTCCAGCTCGGTGGTGACACCGAAGGCCAGCGCGGTCTTCAACGCGTCGCCCCAGGTATGGGTGTGCGAGTCGATCAGCCCGGGCAGCAGAGTCTTACCGGTGCCATCGACGACTGTCGCGCCGGTGACCTTCAGCTTGCCGATCCCGGCGATCTTCCCGTCCTTCACCAGGACGTCGCGCGTGCCGACGACCTTCTGTCCGTCGAAGAGGCGGACGTTCCGGAAAAGGGTGGTCTGACCCTGGGCGGCGAGGCTGGCGAGGAGAGCCATGCTGAAAGAAAGGCTGAAGAGCATCTTGCGCATGGATGGCAATGTAAGAGAGGTCGGGCGGAGGCGGGAGAAAGAAACGTCAGGGATTCGGGATGACAAAGGTAACGAGCAACGTTCTCCAACCGAATGCCCTCTCGCACAATCTCCATCCGCGGGGCGCGGACGCACAATCTCAAGAACGTATCGGTCGACATTCCCCAGCGCCAACTGACGGTCATCACCGGTCCGTCCGGCTCGGGAAAGTCGTCGCTGGCCTTCAATACTCTCTATGCCGAGGGGCAGCGGCGGTTCGTCGAGTCGATGTCGACGTACGTGCGGCAGTTCCTGGAGCGGATCGACCGCCCCGACGTCGATGAGATCGACGGAATCCTCCCCGCCATCGCCATCGAGCAGAAGAACTCGGTCAAGAACGCGCGCTCCACGGTTGCGACCGCCACCGAGCTTGCCGATCACATCCGCCTCTTCATGACCTACTGCGGCGAGACCTGGTGCCCCGACTGCCGGGTGAACGTGCGCAAGGAGAGTCCCGAGTCGATCGCCAGCACGATCCTGGAAACGCTCGCCGGCAAGCGCGTGGTCGTGCTCGCCCCGGTATTCTTCGATCCCGCCCATCGCGAAGTGGTCGTCGAGCAGCTCGTGAAAGCGGGCTTTTTCCGCGCCTGGCTGAACAACGCCGTCGTCGATCTCAATGAGCTCGATACCTCGAAGTTCACCTCGCTGGAGATCGTGATCAATCGCCTCCGCGTCGAGGAAGAACGACGGACGCAGATCACCGAGGCGCTGGAGCAGGCGTTCGAGGTCTCGAAAGGGACTGTCAATGTCCTCGAGGAATCAGAGGAAGGCTGGCTCAGTCACCGATTCACGTCGCACTTCGCCTGCAACAAATGCGGCCTCGAGTTCATCGAGCCGACCCCGCACATGTTCTCGTTCAACTCGCCGCTCGGCGCGTGCACGAACTGCCAGGGCTACGGCCGGATCATCGGCATCGACATGGAGAAAGTGATTCCCGAACCGCGACCTGCGGCTCGACGAGCTGCCCATCGCACCGTGGAACTCGGCCGGTTACGAAGACTGCTACGAAGATCTGGAGAAGGCCGCGGCGAAGTACAAGCTGCGCCTCGACGTCCCCATCAAAGACCTGTCCGCGGCCGAATGGGAGCTGCTCTACAACGGCCGCAGCAAGTGGTACGGCATCAAGGGCTTCTTCGAGTGGCTGGAAACGAAAAAGTACAAGATCCACGTGCGGGTGAAGCTCGCCAAGTACCGCAGCTACGAGCCCTGCCCGCAATGCCACGGCTCGCGGCTCAAGAGCGTGGTGAACAACGTGAAGTTCCGCGAGCTCACCGTCGGCGAGCTCTTCGCGATGAACGTGAAGACCGCGCGGCGCTTCTGGGAGTTCCTTCCGATGACGAAGCACGAGGAAGGGCTGGCCGGACATCTGCGGCGGGAGATCGTCAATCGCCTGGTTTATCTCGATGAAGTCGGTCTCTCATACCTCACGCTCGATCGCCAGACCCGCACCCTCTCCGGCGGCGAGTCCCAGCGCATCAATCTCGCGGCGGCACTCGGCAGCTCGTTGACGGAGACGATGTACGTGATCGACGAGCCGACGGTCGGACTGCACGCGCGCGACAGCGAGCGCCTGCTGGCCGTGTTGCGGCGATTGAAGAACGCCGGGAACACGGTGATCGTGGTGGAGCACGATCCGACGATCATTGCCGGGGCGGATTATTCGGTTGAACTTGGACCGGGAGCAGGCGAGTACGGTGGTGAGGTGATGTATTCGGGGCCGGTGCGCGTGTCGGAAGTGCCCGTCCCGCCCAGGTCCCTCGACTCCGCTCGGGATGACATGGGCAAGCTCAAGATCGTCAACGCGCGCGAGCACAACCTCAAGAACGTCACCGTCGACATCCCCCTCGGCAAGCTCGTCGCGGTGACCGGTGTCTCCGGCTCCGGCAAGTCGACGCTCATCCGCAACTGCCTGTACAACCGCTACCAGCGCGATGTGCGCGGCACGGCCGGACTGGAAACGGGCAAGGTCGACGCGATTCTCGGCGTCGACCGGATTTACGACATGGAGCTCGTCGACCAGTCGCCGATCGGACGCTCGTCGCGTTCGAATCCCGCGACGTACATCAAGGCCTGGGACGAGATCCGCAAACTGCTCGCCGAAACGACGACCGCGAAACTGAACGGCGTCACGCCGGGCATGTTCTCGTTCAACACGGAAGGCGGGCGTTGCGAGGTCTGCCAGGGCGCCGGGACGGTGACCATCGACATGCAGTTCCTCGCGGACGTGGAAGTGGTCTGCGACAAATGCGACGGCCGCCGCTTCGGCGAGCAGGTGATGAAGGTGACGTTCAAAGGGAAGAACGTGAACGACATCCTCAACCTCACTGTCGATGAAGCAGCGAAGTTCTTCGTCGCGAAACGCGCGCTGCTCAAGCGGCTCGACGCCCTCCGCTCCGTAGGCCTCGGCTATCTCCGCCTCGGCCAATCCACCGATTCGCTCTCCGGCGGCGAGGCCCAGCGCCTGAAGCTCGCGTCGTTCCTCTCCGAAGCCGCGAACATCGACAAGCCGCGCCTCTTCCTCTTCGACGAGCCGACCACCGGCCTTCATCACACCGACGTGCAGGTGCTGATCAAGACCTTCCGCGATCTGCTCGAGCGCGGGAACTCCGTCCTCGTGATCGAGCACAACACGCAGCTCATCGAGCAATCGGACTGGGTCATCGACCTCGGCCCCGAGGGTGGGGACGGGGGCGGGGAGGTGGTGGCGGTTGGAACGCCGGAGGAGATCGCGGGGAATGAGCGGTCGATTACGGGTAGGTATTTGTTTAGGAGTGCGGTGGCGGAAGCCACCGCTTTGGCAGGCAGCGCCGCCGCTCTGTAGCGATACCAGAGCGGCGGCTTTGCCGCCGCACTCCTAAATTACCTCCGCGAATCCAGCGCGTCGATGCGATTCGCCTGGAACACGTTCCCGCGCACCCACTCCCCCTCGAGCTCCACGTAATCGCCGCGGCGGACGTCGGAGATGTCGATGCCGTAACGGCGGCGATCGGCGCGACGCGCGTCCACGGTGATTTGCCGGCCGCTCCGCTGATCGCGGATCTCCATCACGTCGCGGCGGTAATCGATCCGCTGCACCACGCCGGAGACATAACCGTTTCCACCACGGCCACGGCCGCTGTTGTCGTCGTAGATGTCGGCGTTGGAGACGTAGATGTATCCGCGGTCGTCGTAGTAGCCGCCGCCGAGGCGGATGTTGATACCGATCGAGAGGCCGCGATTGTGGCCGCGCCACGCGGATGACGGCACGTAGTACCACTGGCTGCCGCGATCGAGCTGCACGCGATAGCCATCGCGCTCCCGATGAAGATTGGTCACGCGACCCTGCGCCGAAAGATTGCGTCGATCATCACGCCGATCTTCGCGACGCTCCTCGCGTCGCTCCGAGCGACGCCAGTCCGCCTCGTTTTGAGGACGCGATTCCGCGAACGTGGACGTGGCGAGCAACGTTGAAACTGCGAGAACTGCACTTAACTGCTTGAATTTCTTCATGGTCCCTCCTAGGACGATCACTGCTGCCGGGACCGTTTCGCAATCGATTGACCAGAATCAGTGCAGCGCTGCTACGGAGCTGTCACGTGGCAAAACGGTTGCTGTCGCTAAAGTACAATTCATCCACTTTTCGAGAGCAGGAGCGACGCAATGAGTGTTGTCCCGCCACAAGACCATCCGGACCGTGTCGGGTGGAAGCCAGACGGACCCGCGCCATTTACGCCCTACATCGCGGCCGACACGACCCTTCGCGAGCTCACGCCGCGCGCGGTGATCGTCGGCACGATCCTGGGCATGATCTTCGGTGCGTCGTCTCTCTACCTCGTGCTGAAGGTCGGACTGACGGTGAGCGCGTCGATCCCCGTCGCGGTCATCTCCATCACCCTCTTCCGGATTCTCTCGAAGATGGGCGCGCGCAACGCGACGATCCTCGAGAACAACATCGTGCAGACCGCCGGGTCGGCCGGCGAGTCGATCGCGTTCGGCGTCGGCGTGACCATGCCGGCCATCCTCATCCTCGGCTTCGACCTCGAGATCACCCGGGTCATGCTCGTCGCCATCCTCGGCGGCCTGCTCGGCATCCTGATGATGATTCCGCTGCGGCGCGCGCTCATCGTCGCGCAGCACGGCATCCTCAAGTATCCCGAAGGCACGGCCTGCGCCGAAGTGCTCAAGGCCGGCGCGAGCGATGAATCCCGCGCGGCCGCGTCCGAAGCAGGCCCGCCGCGAACAGGAAGCGCTGGGCGGCGCGGGCACGAGCGCGAAAACGATCTTCACCGGCTTCGGCATCGGGCTGGTCTACAAGACCG
This sequence comes from uncultured Acidobacteriota bacterium, assembly GCA_963822445.1. Taxonomy (GTDB): domain Bacteria; phylum Acidobacteriota; class Thermoanaerobaculia; order Gp7-AA8; family Gp7-AA8; genus QHVT01. The sequence goes on from CAWGHO010000002.1 coordinate 1,298,968, forward strand.
TCGATGGTCGCATTCCACGGATGGAAGGACGTGCCGGACGAAAGTCTTCGGCGCGCCGTTCCGAACGCCGCATCCGTTTCCGTCGAGATCTCGCCGGAGCTCCTCGGCGTCGGCTACATCATCGGACCGCGCATCGCCGCGATCATGTGCGCCGGCGGCGTGCTCGCGTACCTCGTGCTCATTCCGATGATCAAGTTACTTCGGCGACGGCGCTGACCGAGCCGCTCGCTCCGGAGACGACGACGCTGATCAGGGACATGGGCCCGGGCGCGATCCGCAACGCATACATCCTCTACATCGGCGCAGGCGCCGTCGCCGCGGGCGGAATCATCAGCGTCTTCCGCTCGCTGCCGATGATCTGGCACGGCATCAAGGGCGGCCTCGCCGACTCTCGACACGGCGAACGCAGCGGAACGGTCGATTCCGCGGCCGTGCCGCGCACCGATCGCGATCTCTCGATGAAGGTCGTGCTCCTCGGCATCATCGCCCTCATCGTGGTCATCGCCTTCTGCGAACCCGCTGTACGTCGGCGGAACGGGCATCGCGGCGCGCATCGCCGCGGCGATCCTGATCATCATCTTCGGATTCCTGTTCGTGACCGTCTCCTCGCGGCTCACCGGCGAGATCGGCTCGTCGTCGAATCCGATCTCCGGCATGACCGTGGCGACGCTGCTGCTGACCTGTCTCTGCTTCGTGGTTCTCGGCTGGACCGGCAGCAACTACTACGTCACCGCGCTGTCGATCGGCGCGATCGTCTGCATCGCCTCCTCGAACGGCGGCACGACCTCGCAGGATCTGAAGACCGGGTTTCCTCGTCGGCGGCACGCCGAAGTATCAGCAGATCGCGATTCTCATCGGCGCCCTGGCCTCGGCCCTCGATCCTCGGACCGATCCTCCTCAAGCTCAACGACGCCTACTCGGTGTACGTGCCCGTCGGCAGCGCACTCTCGCCGGAATCACCGCCGGCTCGGCGACGCCGAGCGAAGTCGCGCCGTCGAATCAGTACCACGGCCGCGAGGCGGTGAAAGGCGTGCTGGCGCAGGGCGGCCGCCGACACGAAGGAGTACAACGTCTGGTTCCGTCACGATCCGTCGGGCGGCAACGCCGAGAAGTACCTCGTCGACGACGCGGGCAAGCCGGTTTACTTCGTCGATCCCGGCATCAACGGCGCGATCCGCAAACTGCCCGAACGGCGCAGGACGTGCCGAAGTTCGACGCGCCGAAAGCCACGCTGATGTCGTACATCATCAAGGGCATCCTCGGCGGCGAGCTGCCGTGGGGCCTGGTGCTCCTCGGCGTGATGATCGCGGTCGTGCTCGAGCTGTCGGGCATTCCCTCGCTCGCATTCGCGGTCGGCGTCTACCTCCCGTTGTCGTCATCGTCGCCGATTCTCATCGGCGGCCTGATTCGCTGGGCGGTCGACAAGTGGATCGCCAAGAAGCACGCCGGCAAGAACCTGACCGAAGAGCAGCTCGTGGCCGAAGGCGACAAGAGCCCGGGCGTGCTGATGGCCTCCGGTTACATCGCCGGCGGCGCGATCGCCGGAATCATCATCGCCTTCCTCGCCGGCGTGCCGGGCATGGAAGGCTTCAACGCGGCGATCAACGCGTGGGGCGAGCGGAACCCGCTGCATACCGGTCCGATGTCGGATCTGTTGTCGCTGATCCCCTTCGCGATCCTGATCATCCTGCTCTACCTGACCGGCCGCGAGAAGTTGCTGGCGCACCGCGAAGTGTAGGAACCCAGAATCGAGGGACAATGGCCGGACCCAAAAGGTCCGGCCTTTTTTATGTTCCTCACGTTCGTGGCCATCGTCATCGCCGTCATCGCGCTGATCGTCGCGCGATCGGCGAACCGCCGCGTCGATGAGCTGGAGCGCCGGCTCGCGCCGCGGGTTGACGTGCCCGTTCCACCGCCAGCACCGGTCGCCGAGCCCGAGATCCCGATCTATCAACCCGAACCCGAGATCCCGATCTACGCGCCGCCACCATCAACTCCACCCCCTCCGCCTCCCCCGCCTACCGCGCCTACCGTCCAGCAAGCGCCTACCGCCTACCCTCAAGCGACAGCGCCGCGCGCCTGGGCCTTCGATTGGGAGAGCTTCGTCGGAATCCGGCTCTTCTCCTGGATCGGCGGCATCGCCTTCGTGCTCGCGGCGGTCTTTCTCTTCAAGGAAGCGGTCGAGCATGGCTGGCTGCGACCGTCGTTCCGCGCGGCGATGGGGCTGATCGTGGGAATCGGGCTGCTGGTCGGATGCGAATTGAAGGTCGCGCGGAACTACGTCTTCACCGCGAACGCGATGGAGGGCGCGGGCATCGCCATCCTCTACGCGACGCTCTTCGCGATGCATGCGCAATGGCAGCTCGTGCCGTCGGCGGTGGCCTTCGTGGGCATGCTGCTCGTGACCGCGGTTGCCGTCTTTCTCTCCACGCGCCGCGACTCCGTCTTCATCGCTCTTCTCGGATTGATCGGCGGCTTCGCGACGCCGGCGTTGCTCTCATCCGGTGAAAACCGGCCCATCGCGCTGTTCTCCTATCTGCTACTGCTCAACGGCGGGATCTCGTGGATCGCGTACCGCAAACGCTGGCCGCTGCTCACCGCGCTCAGCATCGCCCTGACCGTGTTCTATCAATGGTCGTGGGTCGATCGGTTCCTGACCGCGGATCAGTTGCCGCTGGCTACCGTGATCTTTGCGTTGTTCGCGGCGGTGGGTGCGAGCGCTCTCTGGCCGCGCGGCGGGGACGACGACGTCCGTCCGCTGTTTCGTCGCATCGCCGCGGCCGCGGCGGTCGTGCCGCTGATCTTCGCGTTTTTCACAGCGGTCGTGCCGGAGTACGGCGCGCAGTACTGGCTGCTCTTCGGATTCCTGTTGCTGATGACCGCCGGCCTGACCGCGATCGCAATCCTGCGCGGCCCGGAGTGGCTGCACAACGTCGGCGCGGTGGCCACGCTGGTGACCTGGTTCATCTGGCTGACGGTCTCCTACACACACGCCTCGTGGCCCTGGTCGCTGGTCTGGCTGGCGGTGTTCGTCGCGCTCTATCTCGCAGCCGGTCTGCGGCTGCGCATGATCGCCACATACACGGCGGGACTGTTGTTCTTCGTCTTCATCGCTCTCGCCGATCAGGAGCCCGCGCGCTCGCTGACGACGATCGGGGCGATGCTGGCGCTGCTGGCGATCGTGATGGTCTTCGCGATCGTGAGGGCGATGCCGATGCTCGCCGCGATCGCCCTCGGTCTGTCCTCGATCGCGACGATGGTCATGAATCCCGGCCTGCGCATCGAGTTGGTCACACAACTCATCCTCGTAACCGCGTTGCTGGCCATCGCGTGGATCTCCGGCCGGCACTTCCTGGCAGTGCTGGCCGTGCCGTTTTACGGCGCAGCAATCCTCGCGGCATCGCTGCCGACCGGCGATTCGCAACTGATGTTCGCCGCCATTCTCTACGCGCCGTTCATCCTTTACCCGCTGTTCCTCGGACGGCGCGTGAAGCAGTCGATGGCGCCGCATTTCGCCGCGGCACTGGCCAGCGCGGTCTTCTTCATCGCCGCGTACGACTCGCTCGAGCGGATGCGCCTCGCCGACTGGCACGGCGTGATGGCGGTGGGCATCGGGCTGGTGATGGTCGTGCTTTTGTGGCGGCTCCTGCGCATCGACGAGAACACGTCGCGACTCGCGCTCGTCGCCGGAACCGCACTGGCCTTCTTCACCGCCGCGATCCCGTTGCAGTTCGAGAACGAGTGGTTGACCGTGGCCCTCGCCCTCGAAGCCGCGGCTCTGGCGTGGCTGTTCAGCAGAATCCCGCATCGCGGTCTGCTTCTGTGGAGCGGTGGATTGGCGATCGCCGTTCTGATCCGCCTCGTCTTCAATCCGGCCGTTTTCGAATATCACCCGAAAGCGGGGACGCCGGTCTTCAACTGGTACCTCTACACGTATCTGATCTGCGCCGCGGCGATGTTCATCGCCGCCTGGATCGCACCGCGCGACGAGCCGAACCTGCGCCGTTTCTACGCTGCCGCGGGGACGATCGAGCTGTTCTTCCTGCTGAACATCGAGATCGCCGACTACTACTCGGTCGGCGACATGCTCACCTTCAACTTCATGGGCTCATCGCTCGCGCAGGACCTGACGTACACCATGTCCTGGGCGCTGTTCGCCATGGCCATGCTCATCACCGGCATCGCTCTGCACTCCCGAGGTGCGCGAGTGGCCGCGCTGGGACTCCTGCTGATCACGATCCTGAAGTGCTTCCTCCACGACCTGGCCCGCCTCGGCGGCCTCTATCGCGTGGCTTCGCTCTTCGGCCTCGCGGTGTCGCTCGTGGCCGTGGGGCTGATGCTGCAGAAGTTCGTGATGATGAAGCGGGAGTCGCAGCCTACAGCGTGAAGCGCCGCTGTTCAGCGCGCGACCAGGTCGCGGCGATCCGCTTCGCCGTCCACCGCGGCAGGATCACCCGCGCCCACCAGAAGTGCAGGGCGATCGCGGCGTTCGTCGCCTCGAGAAGCGTCAGCGACTGATCGCGGTCGAGAAACGGCATCCGCATGTCCGGCCAGCGGAGGAAGAGGTAGTCGACGGCGATGATCAACGCGATCTGCGCGACGTCCCGCGCGATCGTCCGGCGCCGGGCTTTGCGAATCGCGGCCTTGGCGTCGCAGGTCACGGCAGGCGGACAGGCAGCGGTTTTGACTCCCGGGAGCAGCTCGTCTTTTGGCATCGTGGGATGTTTAAAAAGGAGGTGTGAATAACTATTCCGCACCGTGCCATCCCGAGCACCAGTCGAGGGATCTGGCGGGCTCGTGTGCACGATCGGGGCGACCCCCGCTCCGGCCGGGTCCCTCGACTCCGCTCGGGATGACATCAACGGTTCCTCAATCGAATCGTCTGCGCGATCAGATTCCCGCGCGTATCCGTAAATGCTTTGATGACAACGGTATCGCCGACTTTCAACCCTTCGGCATTCGTGTAAGTGGCGCCTTTCGTCCGCACCGCAAAATCTTCGGACACCCAGACCCGGACCGTGCGATTCAGGTCCTTGTCCAGCACCGCGATGGTCGCCGCGTCCTCCAGGGTCTCCCGGACCGTACCCGTGAACGTCACCGTGCTGAACCGGACGAACTCGTCGTCCTCGACAGCCGGCGAGGTGGTCCGCGGCGCGATGCTTCTGTCCCCGGTCGTGAAACGGACCGTCGAGGCCTGGAACATGTCGCCGGCGCGGTTGTAACTGCCGCTGATGTCGACCATGTCTCCGGGGCGCATGTCTCGGGCGTGAATCCGCTCGCCGCGCGCGTCCTCGGCATTGCCCATGTCGACGCGGATCTCGCCGCGGGCACCTTCGACGTACGCGTAGTCGAGCGCGGTGTCGACGCGCAGCACGCGACCGGCGATCGCGGTGATCGTTCCGCCCTCACCGCCGCGGACTTCCTGCACCGACTGCAGCACTTCGATGCGCCGCGCGGTGATCTCATCGGCCTGCGCGGTGCGCGGGTCGGCTTCGACGCGGATGCGGTCGCCGATCTCGAGATTGGTGATGCTGAACTGCTCGCCGCGGAACATCACCGGGGTGTTGCGGTAGGTGTTCACGGTGATCATCCGCCGCTGCGCGGTCTGAATCATGATCCGGTTCTCGTCGACGTTGATCTGCCGCACCGTACCTTCCGCACTCCCCGCAGTCGGTGCGGCGGTCCCCGTCGTGCGGTCATCGGTTGGCGTCGCTGCGCTGTTCGGGGACCGGGTCTGGCCGACGCCGACCTGTCCGGCCGGAATCGAGCGGCCGAGGAGCGTGATCGTTTCCGCGCGGATGACGTTGTCGCCGCGCGGCGTGCCGCGGATGGAGATGCGGTCGCCGAGGCGGATGTTGGAGAAGCCTTTGGAGCCGGTGAAGATCTCCGGCTTGCCGGCGATCATCGTCCCAAATCCGAGGTATTGCGTGGAGACCGCGTCGGTCTCGATGGAGCTGCGGGCGTAGCGGTCGTCATCGGGCTCGATCGCGAGCCGCCCGCGGCCGTTCTCGATGTCGATGACCGTGCCGGTCAGCGCGCCTGTCCCCGACTGGGAACCCGATTGCGCGAAAGTGGACACCGCCGCCAGGAGAAAAATCGCGTAAACCATTGAAAAACGGGTGGTTCGTCTCATGAAGCCTCCAGGTTGAAAGGAGATGAGCGCAAGCCTTGGGCCTATCTCACGTCCCTATCTGCGTTCTGAGACGATCGAGCCGGCAATAACGCTTCGCAGGATGGCGCGGTCATCGCCCATGAAGATCAGCCCGGCCAGGAGATCCTCGAGCGACGAAGCCCGTTGCGTCCGCATGGACAGGAGCGGCGTGGCGTTGAGATCGATGATCAGGAAGTCGGCCGATTTGCCCGGCTCCAGGCTGCCGGTCTCGACCGCAAGGGACAGCGTTTTCGCGCCGCCGAGCGTGGCCAGGTACCAGAGGTGGAACGGGCTCAGTGACACGCCCTGAACCTGCTGGACTTTGTACGCGTCAGCCATGGCGTTGAAGAGCGACGGGGTCGTCCCCGCACCGATGTCGCTCCCCAGCCCCACGATCACCTCGGCCTCGAGCACACGATGCAAGGGAAAGAGTCCGCTGCCGAGGAAGAGGTTCGAGTTGGGGCAATGGGAAATGCGTGCGCCGCGGCGCGACAGGAGGTCGAGCTCCTCCGGCGTCAGCCAGACGCCATGCGCGAGCACGGTCTTGTCGTCGAGCAGGCCATAGCGGTCGTAAACATCCGCGTATTCGGCCTCCGGGAAGAGCTCCTGGACCCAGCGCACTTCGGCCTTGTTCTCGGAGATGTGCGAGTGCACCCAGGCGCCGGGAAACTCTCGTTTCAACGATCCGGCCGCGTCGAGGAGCTCCGGCGTCGACGTCGGTGCGAAGCGCGGCGAGATCGAGTACCGAAGCAAACCGCGGCCGTGCCATTTGCGCAGCAACGCGCGGCTGTCGTCGTACGACTTCTGCACCGAGGTGTCGAGCAGATACTCCGGCGCGTGACGATCCATCATCGTCTTGCCGATGATTCCGCGGAACCCGCGGCGCTCCGCTTCCTCGAAAAAGATGTCGGTCGCTTCGAAGTGGATCGTGGAGAAGATCAGCGCCGTCAGCGTGCCGTTGCGAAGCAGTTCGTCGTAGAACGCTTTCGCGACTTTCCGCGCGTGAACCGGATCTTCGAACTGCTTCTCGGTGGGGAAGGTGTAGCGATTGAGCCACTCCAGCAGATGACCGCCGTACGAACCGATCATCTCGATCTGCGGCGCGTGCAGGTGGGTGTCGATGAAGCCGGGCGTGATCAGCGCCGTGGAACCTAGCTCGAAGATCTCGCCGTCGGGATGTTCGGACCACTCGCCGATCGATCGAATGCGGCCCATGTCGTCGACGGCGAGATAGCCGTCTTCGAAATAGCGGTAGGACGAGGTGATCTCGTTCGAGAACGGATCGGACAGCGGGGTGAAGATCCGGGCGCGGTAGATCTGCACTGGGTCGATTGTACGTGCCGCGCGGCCTATAAGCCGGGGATCTCTTCTTCCGGCTTGCTGGAGTGCGTGAGCTTCTCCAGGACCATGGCCTTCGTCGTGACGACCACTACGTCATCGGGATTGCCGAGCTGCTCGAGGGCGTCGCTGAGGGTCATGGAAGACTTCGTGACCGACTCCATGAACGTCGGCTCGGCGGGCGGCTCCGGCGGAAGCATCGACATCTGCTCGACCGGCGGTCGGCGCCGCGCGAGGCGCTCTTCGGCCTCGCGGAAATTTGGCTCGAACTGCAAGAGCGTCGGCTCGAGCTTGTTGTAAAGCTCGCAGGTCGCGCGCACGTCCTCGAGGCAGTAAATGGCGATATCCTCGTGACGGCCCGCGCGGTACATCGTCTCCACCGAACGGCCGTCCATGCCTTCCGTCTTCGAGCTGACCACGCCGAACGACTTGCAGGCCAGGTCGAGATTGAAGCGCATCTGCCGCGGATTGATCGTGCCGTTGAAATTCAGCACTTCGCGGATGTCGCAGTTGGGATGGAAGCGATAGCGGTTTCCAATGAGATCGCGCGTCGGCGGCACGCCGTTGATCGCGGACCGGATCATCAGAAAGGGTCCGTCGAACTGGCGGCCATTGAAGGAAATGAAGCGGTCCTCGCGATCGAGGTAATCCCAGAATTTCTCGAGGATCTGTTTCTCGCTGCCGGAGATCAGCGTGCGGTTGCCGTCCTTCCGCGTGATCACCTCGTTCTGCCCCGGAACCTCGTACATCGCACAGGAGCGGCCGGTTTCCGCATTGACGACGCCGATGGCCACGATTTTTCCGGTGAAGGGGGACAGAGCGCCGCGGCGCTTCTCTTCCTCCGCTTCGGCCTCATTCATTCCTTTGATGAGGTATTCGCGGACATAAGGGTCGTGCTCTTCCCACGGAGTCCCGACGGTCTCGATATCGATGACGAGTTTTTTCATTGGGGAGGGGGCTATTTTACGCCGGGGTCTTCAACTTCTCGAACAACTCCAGCACCGCGTTTGCCGAGTTCTGCAGTGCGGCCGCTTCTTCCTGGGTGAGTGTGATCTCGATGATCTGCTCGATGCCGTTGCGTCCAAGCTTCACCGGAACGCCCACATACAGATCATTGAAGCCGTACTCCCCCTGTAAGAACGCCGCGCAGGGGAGAATCTTCCGCTTGTCCTTGAGAATCGCTTCGACCATCTCCACTGAAGACGCACCGGGCGCGTACCAGGCGGAGGTCTTGAGGAGGTTGACGATCTCCGCGCCGCCGTTGCGGGTTCGATCGACGATCGCGTCAATGCGCTCTTTCGAAATGAGCTCGGTGATGGGGATTCCGGCGACCGTCGAGTAACGTGGAAGTGGAACCATGGTGTCGCCGTGGCCGCCGAGGACGAAGGCGTGGGTGTTCTCGACGGAGACGTTCAGCTCCATGGCGATGAACGCGCGCATGCGGGCCGAGTCGAGCACGCCGGCCATGCCGATCACGCGCTCGCGGGGGAACTTCGAAACGCGGCGCGCGACTTCGCACATGGCGTCGAGCGGATTGGAGACGACGATGAGGATCGCGTTCGGCGAGCGCTTCGCGACCTCGCTGGTCACGCCGGCGACGATCTCTTCGTTCTTCCAGAGAAGATCGTCGCGGCTCATGCCCGGCTTCCGCGGCAGGCCCGCGGTAATGACCACGACGTCCGAGTCCTCGGTGCCGTCGTAGTTGTTCGTGCCGCGCAGGATGGAGTCGTATTTCTCGACAGGCGCGGTCTCCATCATGTCGAGCGATTTGCCCTGCGGCACGCCCTCCACGATGTCGACCAGGACGACGTCGGCAAGTTCTTTGAGTGCGATGCCCTGAGCTACAGTCGCGCCGACATTTCCGGCGCCAACGACGGTGACTTTCGTTTTCATGGCGGCGGATTCTATCTGATGCTCAGCAAGTTCACCGTGACGGCCAACGCCATCGCAAGTACCACGAAAAAGAGCGAAAAAGAGCGGATTCTGGCCGACTTCCTGCGCTCGCTCGACGACGCTTCGCTGGAGCGGGCGGTGGTGTTTTTCTCGGGCTCGCCGTTCCCGCGGCGCGAGGAGCGGGTGACCGGCGTCGGCGGCGCGACGATCGGCGACGCGGTGGTCGAAGCGACAGGCCGCACTCACGAGGAAGTGTGGGAAGCGTGGCCGAAGTACGCCGACCCGGGCGACACCATCGCCGAGTCGTTTCCCATCGATCCGTCGCGGGACATCACGCTGTCCGAAGTCGCTGAGTATTTCGAGCGGCTGGCGGCGACTCAAGGAGCAACAGCCAAGAAGGACCTGCTCGCGGAGCTCCTTCGCAAAGTCGATTCGCAGGGCGCGCGGTACGTCGTAAAGATCCTCACGCGCGAGCTGCGCATCGGACTGGTCGAAGGTCTGGTGGAGTCGTCGATCGCCAAGGCCTTTGGACGAAAACTGGCCGCGGTGCGGCAGGCGAACATGTTCACCGGCGACATCGGTGCGACCGCTCTCCTGGCGAAGAGCGACGCGCTGGAGTCGGTGAAGATGGCGCTCTTCACGCCGTTCGCGTTCATGCTCGCGCAGCCGGAAGAGGATCCGGCGGAGATCGTCGCCGCCCTCGGCGCCGACGCGCTGGCCGACGACAAGTACGACGGCATCCGCGCGCAGATTCACACCGACGGCAACGAGGTCCGCATCTACTCGCGGACGCTCGACAACGTCACTCATCGCTTTCCCGAGCTGGAGACGGCGGCCAAGGCGATCGGCCGCAGCGCGATTCTCGACGGCGAGATCGTGGCGTTCAGCGATCGCATCCTTCCATTCGCGATCATCCAGAAACGGCTCGGGCGGCGGCAGGTCGGGGAGAAGCTGCTCAAGGACGCGCCGGTCGTCTACTTTGCGTTCGACCTGCTGTATCTCGATGGGGAGCCGTTGTTCGAGGTGCCGTTGCGCGATCGACTGGAGAAGCTGCGCGATTTAGTCGGCGGCGGTGCAATTCGCCCTTCCGATCAATCACCCATCAGAGACGCCCAACACGTCGACGAGCTTTTCGACGCCGCCCGCGCACGCGCCAACGAGGGCCTGGTCGTCAAAGACCCCAATTCGATCTACACGCCGGGGCGCCGGGGCAAATCCTGGCTGAAGTACAAAAAAGCGCTGGCCACGCTCGATTGCGTGGTCACGTACGCGCAGTGGGGCAACGGCAAGCGCCGCGCGGTGCTGTCCGATCTCACCTTTGGCGTCCTCCGGGACAGCGAGATCGTGAACATCGGCAAGGCCTACTCCGGCCTGACCGACGTCGAGATCGCCGAGATGACGGAGCATTTCAAGAAGACGACGATCGAGGTGCACGGGCCGGTGCACCAGGTCCAGCCGACAGTCGTCCTGGAGATCGCCTTCGACCGGATCCAGGAGTCGAAACGCCACAAAGCGGGCTACGCGCTGCGGTTTCCGCGGATCGTCCGCATCCGCGACGACAAGTCCGTGGACCAGATCTCAACAATTGACGAAGTTCGCCGTATCTACGAGGGCCAGTTGATTCGCGAAGGCCAGAAGGACTGAAAACGACCATGCCCCTGTATCGCTCTCGTCGCTATCGAATGCTCGCCGGAGTCTGCGGCGGACTCGCCGAATGGCTCGGCTGGAGCCCGACCTGGGTCCGCATTCTGTTCGTGCTGATCTCGATCCTCTCGGTCGCGTTCCCGGGGATCATCGTTTACATCATTCTGTGGGTGGTGATGCCGAACGCGCCGAGGCAGTAGGCGGTACGCGCGCCTGCGGCGCGCTCGCGGTAGGCAGCAGGCAGGAGAACGCCGCCTCACATCCGCGTCCACTGCCTACTGCCCACTGCCTACTGCCTACTGATTTCGTTATGCTGCGCGGCTCATGGCCGCGGAGACGTTCATCGCCGAGCCCCCGAAAGAGCTGGTGCTCGCCGACGGCTTTCGCTTCACGCACGGCCAGACCATCGCCCCATTCACGCTCGTCTACGAGACGTTCGGTGAGCTGAACCCCGATCGCTCGAACGCGATCATGGTCTGCCACGCGCTTTCCGCGAGCGCGCATTGCGCGGGCAGGTACTCCGAGGATCCGGATGAGAAGCCGGGGTGGTGGGATGGGCTGGTCGGATACGGGAAGCCGATCGATCTGAATCGCTACTTCGTCGTCTGCGTGAACCTTCCCGGCTCACCGTTTGGCACGACGGCACCGAAGTCGGTCGATCCCGCGACGGGCAAGCCGTATGGCTCGCGCTATCCCTGGCCGACCATCGAGGACATGGTCCAGTCCCAGAAAGCAGTCCTCGACCACCTCGGCATCAAGCATCTGGTCGCGATCGCCGGCGGCTCCCTCGGCGGCATGCAGGTGCTGATGTGGTGCGCGATGTATCCCGAGTTCGCGGACGCGATCATCGCCATGGCCACCGGCGCCGCCGTCCCCGTCCACGGCATCGCCTGGCACATCCTCGGCCGCAAGATCATCGAAGCCGATCACTCCTTCAACGGCGGCGATTACTACGATCACGACGATCCGCTGCGCGGCCTGCAGGTCGCTCGGATGCTCGGGCACATGACCTACCTCTCCGCGCAATCGCTGCAGCGGAAATTCGGGCGCCGCCGCCGCGGCGAGACGCGGCAGTTCGAGATCGATTCGTACTTCGAATATCAGGGCCGCAAGTTCGCGACGGCGTACGACGCGAATTCCTACATCCGCGTGCAGGCAGCGATGGACGAGATGGATCTCGAGGAACAGTACGGAACGCTGGAATCGGCGTTCTCGCGCTGGCGGGGGCGCACGCTCCTGGTGTCGTTCGATACGGACTGGCTCTTTCCGGTCTCGGAAACGGAGCGCGTCGCGGCAGCCATGCGCAAGCTCGACATCGACGTGCATCACGAGATGCTCTCGTCGCCGAACGGCCACGACACGTTTCTGCTGGATTACGACCTGATCTCGCCGCGGGTGCGGGAGTTTCTGGGCACTTAGGGCCTCGCGCGACAGAAACCCACGGAGGAGCCGCACGTGCACCGGCCTTGGGCAACCAGCGCCGCCGGCCGTGCCGGCTAGCGGAAGCGCTGGTCGGGCTCGCTCAGGAACTCGACGTCTTCGAAGTCCGCGATCCCCGATTCGCCGTCCAGCAATCGAAAGCCCACGGCGATCGTGCCGTCCTCGATGCGCTCGGCCTGGATGACGACGACCGGCGTCGGCTCGCCCACTCCTTCTTCGCGCACGATCGCGCAGGCGGGGAGGTCGATCTCGATCGGTTCTCCGCCGACCGCGAACACCGCGCGTCCCGCATTCACATCCATTTCCGTGGCGGCGCGGCCTTCGATCGCCGGAGTGTTACGCCACCGTTTCATGTCGATCGGTTCGTCCATTGCGTTGTGAGTTTAAATGCCGCGGATGCGATTCCTGCTCCTCGTGCTCGCGCTCGTGCTCGTTCGTCCCGCCGCATCGCAGACATGGAATCAGTGGGCCGGCGGCCCGGCGCACAACGGCACGCTCGACGTCACCGGCCAGCGGCTGACGCGGGAGCTGGCGAACATCATCGTCGACCCGTTCGTGCCGCAGGAGCGCGGCGAAGCGAACGGCAACCTCCTCGTTCACTACCAGACCCCGCTCTCCGACGGCAACGGCGTGTTCATGGAAGTGAAGAGCGGCACGTACACCGGCTTCCGCACATGGGAGACGCAGACCTGGAACGTGCGCAAGTTCGAATGGGAGAACGGGCAGCTGGTCACGCGGTGGACCGCCGCCAGCGACTGGAAACCGGCGCCATCCGGAGGACCGCGCTTCGAGCCGGTCTTTCATTCAGCGCTGCGCGGCGATGCGTTGTTCATGGCCGGCGCGGGAGGAACGGTCCTCGAAGTCGATCGCGATACCGGCACGATTCGTCAGCGTCACGGACAGTTCGATCCGGTGCTCGACGCGCGGACGTTCGTGATCAGCCCGATCACGATCGATGCGGACGGCAACATCTATTACAACGTGGTGCGGATGTCGGAGGCGGCCAACCCCTGGACGTCCGATCACGCCGGCGCGTGGCTGGTGAAGATCGCCCGCGATGGAACGGCGTCGCGAGCGGCGTACAGCGCGCTGGTGACGAATGCCCCCCCGCCGACGGATGCATGCACCGGCGAGTTTGCGACGGGCCAGCAGCCGTGGCCGCCGTCGCCGACGGCCACACCACCCGCGCCGCTGTGCGGCTCGCAACGCGCCGGAATGAACGTCGCGCCGGCGGTCGGGCCGGACGGCACGGTCTACACCGTCTCGCGCACTCATCTGAACAGCCGCTGGGGATGGCTGGTGGCGGTGAACCCCGATCTCACGACGAAGTGGTCGACGTCGCTCCGCAATCGATTCAACGACGGCTGCAACGTTCTGCTCCCGCCGAACGGATCGCCCGGAGGATGCCGCGAGGGGGCGACGACCGGCGTCGATCCGTCCGACAACCAGCCCGGCTCCGGTGCGGTGAACGACAGCTCGACGTCGTCGCCCGTCGTCGCGCCGGACGGCACGATCTACTACGGCGCGTACAACCGCTACAACCACTCCCAGGGCCACATGATGCGGTTCTCCGCGTCGGGGGAGTACCTCACCGCGTACAAGTTCGGATGGGACGTGACGCCGGCGATCTGGAAGCACGACGGAACGTTCTCGCTCATCACGAAAGAGAACCGCTACGAAGGCACCGGCCCGCGCGTCGCCGGCGATGAGGAGGGCTACTTCATCACACAGCTCTCGCCGGAGCTGAACGTGGAGTGGCAGTTCAAGAGCACGAACACGCTCAGCTGCGAGCGACAGCCGGACGGCACGATGACCTGCGTCGACAACCGGCCGGGCGGCTTCGAGTGGTGCGTCAACTCACTGGCCGTCGACCGGAACGGCGTGGTGTTCGTCAACAGCGAGGATGGTCATCTCTACGCCATCAACCAGGGCGGCACGCTTCGCGAGCGGATCTTCCTGCAGCTCGCGCTGGGCGCGGCCTACACGCCGCTCTCGATGGGAGTCGACGGACGGATCTACACGCAGAACGCGGGACGGCTGTTCGTAGTGGGATCGCAGCCGAAGCGGCGATCGGTGCGGTAGCGGATCAGCGCTCACCCGCGCCAACCCGCGCGAACAACCGAGTCGAGCTACGGCTTCGGTTCGTCAGTTCGGAGCAGATGCCGATAGCGGTTGACCACTACCGCCGTCGCGATCTGGCCGAATATGAATCCGCCGATTCCGGCACCGACGACAACTCCGACCAGGCGCGCATCTTGAGCTTTACCAAACATGGTACCGAGCCATGTGCAAACGCCGCACGCCAGAAGCCCAAGCCAGGTTTGCCAGTGTCTGAATGCGCGGGAGCTGATTCGGCGCCAAACCCTGCCGCGTTGGCGCGCGGGTAGGCTGGATAACTCAGGGATGCTCGCGAGAGTCCAGTAGATTCGCATCCGCAGTTCGAAGACTCCAGAATAGCAAACTACGACACACGCGGCGCGGGTTGGCGTCGGCTGCAGCGTTGAGTTAGACGGTGGGGGCGTCTGACTACTCGTTCGCAGCCGCAACCGGCGTGATCGGCGCCCTGTAATCGCACTCGGCGTCGTTGCAGTACTCGATGTGCCCCTCGCGCTTGGTCTCCTTCTCCAGGAGATACGGCGCGTGGCACTTCGGGCATTCTCGGGCAACCGGGCGATTGTTCAGCGTGAACTCGCACTTCGGGTAGCGGTTGCAGGAGAAGAACACGCCGCGGCGCGAGATGCGCTCGACCAGCTCACCCTCGCCGCAGGTCGGGCACTTCACACCGGTCGGCTTCGGCGGCGTGGACTTGCGGCCGATCTTGCGGATGGTCTTGCAGTCCGGATAGCCGGCGCACGAATAGAACGGGCCGTAGCGGCCGCTCTTGAGGACCATTTCCTTCCCACAGTTTTCGCAGGGAGGCTGCGGCTCGCTGGGCAGGTTCGCCGCGGCCTTCATCAGCTTGGGGTCCTTCGTGTTCTTGCAGTCGGGGTAGCCGGTGCAGGCGAAGAACTGCCCGAACCGCGAGCGCTTGAGCGCCATCGGCTTCCCGCATTTGTCGCAGATGATCTGCTCGTCGTCCGACGTGGCCGCGGCGGCATCGCCCTTGGCCATTTCCTTCGTGGTCTTGCACTCGGGGTAGTTCGAGCAGGCCATGAACTCGCCGAAGCGACCGAACTTGATGATCATCGGCGAGCCGCAGTTCTCGCACTTTTCGTCGGTCTCGAGTCCGGAGCCTTTGACCTGGGTCATCTCCGTCGCCGCCCGCTCGAGGTCGACGTTGAACTTGACCGAGAAATCCTTCATCAGGTCGGTCCAGATCATCTTCCCGTCTTCGACCTCGTCGAGGTCCTGCTCGAGCTTCGCCGTGTAGCCCTCGTCGATGATGTCGCCGAAGGACTGCTTGAGCAGCGTGACCACGAGCGTGCCGAGGTGGGTTGGGTGGAACTTGCCCTCGTGCTTGTAGGTGTAGTCGCGGGCCTGGATGGTCGTGAGAATCGCGCCGTACGTGGACGGCCGGCCGATGCCGTTCTCTTCCAGCGCCTTCACCAGCGTGGCTTCGGTGTAGCGCGGCGGCGGCTGGGTGAAGTTCTGCTTCGTATCGAGATCGACGAGGGAAAGCACGTCGCCTTCGTTCAGCGGCGGCAGCGCCTTCTCATTCTTCTTCTCTTCATCCTCGTCGTAGTCTTCCGAAGGCTCGTCCTGGAAGACGGCCAGGAAGCCGGCGAACTTCTGCACCTCGCCCGAGGCGCGGAGGGTGAGGTTGCCCACGGTGATGTCCGCGTCGGTGACGTCGAACAGCGCCGGCTTCATCTGCGACCCGACGAAGCGGTCCCAGATCATCTTGTAGAGGCCGTACTCCTCGCGGGTCAGGAAGTCCTTGATCTTCTCGGGGTCGAGCTCCATCGAGGTCGGGCGGATGGCCTCATGGGCTTCCTGCGCTTGTGCAGCTTTTTTGACCTTATAAAAGTTCGGTTTATCGGGAAGAATATCGTCACCATATTTCGCGGCGATATACGATCTCACTTCTCCGAGAGCGTCGTCGCTGATGCGCACCGAGTCGGTACGCATGTAGGTGATGAGACCCGCAAACCCGAACGTGCCGAGCTCTTTGCCTTCGTACAGCTTCTGCGCGACCTGCATGGTCCGCTTCACCGGCCACTTGAACCGGTTGTAGGCCGTGCGCTGCAGGGTCGAGGTGATGAACGGCGGCGCGGCGGACTGTTTCCGCTCCTTCCGCGCGACTTCGGTGACGACGTACTTGCCGCTCTTGAGCGCCGCTTCGATCTTCCGGGCCGTCTCCTCGTTCGGAACTTCGGCCTTCTTGCCGTCGACCTTCGAGAGCTTGGCGATGAACTGCGGGGGGACGCCGGCGGCGAGCTTCGCGGCGAACGTCCAGTACTCGACCGGGGTGAACGCTTTGATGTCTTCCTCGCGGTCGACGATCATCTTCATCGCCACCGACTGCACGCGTCCGGCGGAGAGACCGCGGCGCACCTTGTCCCAGAGCAGGGGAGAGAGCTTGTAACCGACGAGGCGGTCGAGAACGCGCCGGGCCTGCTGCGCGTTGACCTTGTTCATGTCGATCTCGCCGGGATGCTCGATCGCTTTCTTGACGGCTTTCTTGGTGATCTCGTGGAAGAGGACCCGGCGGACCTTCGAGGCGTCGCCGCCGAGGAGGTTCATCACGTGCCAGCCGATGGCCTCTCCCTCGCGATCAGGGTCGGAAGCGATGTAGATGGTCGTGGCTTTTTTCGCGGCTGCTTTGAGCTCGCTGACGACCTTCTCTTTGCCTTCCAGGACCTCGTACTTCGGGAGGAAGGTGACCTCGTCGACGCCGAGCTCGCTCTTGGGGAGATCGCGGACGTGGCCGACCGACGCTTTGACCAGGTAATCCTTGCCGATGAACTTGTTGATTGTCTTCGCTTTCGCGGGAGACTCGACGATGACTAGGTTCTTGGCCATTGCGGAACGCCCCAAACTGACCGCTCGACCACCGTTATTCCGGTGCTCTCGGGAGGCGGGACGATATCAGACCGTTTCGAAAGGGCGCAAAATGGCTACCGCATGTGGAGAAATGTTGCTCTGGGAACCATCATCGTCGGCTTTCTCGACATCGCCGAAGTGATCGTCTTTTACGCCTTTCGGGGCGTGAAGCCGATCCGGATCCTGCAGTCGGTCGCGGCCGGACTGACGGGTCGCGATCGAGCATTTTCCGGAGGTACCGAGACCGCGGTGCTCGGCCTCTTCTTCCACTTCTTCATCGCCTTCGTGGTGGTGCTGATCTACCACCTGGCCGCACGCCGCATCCGTGCGCTGAGCGAGCACCCGTTCGTGATGGGCACGCTCTACGGACTGGCTGTTTACCTGGTGATGAACTTCGTGATCGTGCCGATGAGCGCGGCCGGCCAGACGGGGCGCGGCACCTGGCCGGTCATGGCCAACGTGATCTTCGCGCATGTGGCCTGTGTGGGGATTCCGACAGCGCTCCTGGCGCCGCAACGGGATAGGTAGAGTCGAAGTCGCGAAACTTGTGCGCCCCGGCAGCCGCACGTGCATGAGCGCAGCAACCAGCGCAGCCGGCCGTGCCGGCCTATTCGTCTTCTTCGTCGTCCGCGCCGGCGCTCTTGTACTTCTTGGTCTTGTTGTAGAGCGTCTTGTAGGAGATGCCGAGGATCTCCGCGGTCTTGCGGCGGTCGCCGTCATTGGCGTTGAGCGTCTCTTCGATGACGATCCGCTCCACTTCTTCCATCGGCTGGCCCAGCGGAATGCGTGACGCTGTTCTTGGAGCGCTTGCGGCGCCCACCGATCAGCTTGTCCGGCAGGCACTCCAGGGTGAGCGTGTCGCCACGGGCCATGATGAAGGCGCGGTTGATGACGTTGCGCAGCTCGCGGACGTTGCCCGGCCACTCGTAGGCCTGCAGGGCCTCGATGAAGTCGGCGTCGATCTTGTCGACGTTCTTGTCCTCGCTCTCGTTCAGCTTCTGCAGGAAGAAGTGCGAGAAGAGCGGAAGGTCTTCGAGGCGCTCGCGCAGCGGCGGCACTTCGATGGGGAAGACGTTCAGGCGGTAGTAGAGGTCCTCGCGCATCCGGCCGTCGGTGATGGCCTTCTGCGGATCGCGGTTCGAGGCAGCGATGATGCGCGCGTCGATGTTGATCTCGTGATTGCCGCCGACGCGGCGGAACTTGCCTTCCTCGAGCACGCGCAGGAGCTTGACCTGCAGCTCGATGGGCATCTCCGTGATCTCGTCGAGGAACACCGTGCCGCCCTTGGCCATCTCGAAATAGCCTTCGCGCTGCTTGATGGCGTTGGTGAAGGCGCCCTTTTCGTGGCCGAAGATCTCGGACTCGATGAGGGTAGGGGAGATCGCGCCGCAGTTGAAGGCGATGAACGGCTTCGAGCGGCGGCGGGACAGCGAGTGAATGGTGTTGGCGACGACTTCCTTGCCCGAGCCCGACTCGCCGACGATGAAGACGTTGGCGTCGGTGTTGGCGACCATCTCGATCTCTTCGAAGAGGCGCTGCATGCGCGGCGACTTGCCGACGAGGTGGCCGAGGGCGCCCATCTTCTGCAGCTGGCGGCGGAGCTCGAGGATCTCCTGCTTCATCAGCTGCTTGTCTTCGACGGTCTTGAGAATGACCTGCAGGCGAGGGAGGTCGACCGGCTTGGTGACGTAGTCCTCGGCGCCGACTTTCAGGGCCTTGACCGCGGAGTCGACGGTCGCGTGGCCGGTGAGGATCACCACGGAGACGTCGGGGTAGTTTTCCTTCACGCGGTGGAGCAGGTCGAGGCCCGAGCCGTCGGGGAGCTTCAGGTCGACGATGGCCACGTCGGGAACGAGCTTGTTGATGGCGTTCCAGCCGGCTTTTACGGAGTCGGCGAGCTCGGGCTCGTAGCCCCACTCCTCGACAACGTCGGCCATGCCGGCGCTCGTGGCGCGATCATCATCGACAATCAGGACTCTTTTCATTGTGCTCCCAGGGGAAAGGACAACCGTAGCGAGACCTTACCACTTTCCTCGGCGGCATACAGCTCGCCACCGTAGGTTTCGGCGATGAGCCTGGCGACCGCGAGCGACAGGTCAGGATTTCCCTGCGGATCGGTGTAGTAGAACTTGAAGATTCGGGTGGGCTCGAAGTCTTCGGCGGCTGGCGTGCCGGTCACCGCGACCGTGTAACTGCCATCGTCGCGGCTGGCGCGGCGGACATCGCCCGCCAGGACCTTCGACGCACCCTCGAAGAACAGCTTCACGGCCTCCCTGATTCTCGTTTCGTGAGCGGTGACGAGAGCCTGGCCGTCGTTCGCAACACCGTAACTGCTGCAGATCGCGGCAACGTCGACGGGCATCGGCGCCTCGTCGTTTTTCGGAGGAGTGGAGAGGAGAAAGAAGGCGTCGAAGATGTTGCCCAGGCGCCGCAGCTCGGTCTCCATCGCCCGTGCGTAGGACTCGAGCTTTTCGTCGTCGCCGTGGCCGAGCTTGCGCATGCGCATGCGCACCAGTTCGAGATTGAGGACGGCCACGTTGAGCGGCGTCTTCAGGTCGTGAGCGGTGTCAGCGCTGCGGCGAAAGTTCGCGCGCGCGAAGTTCTCGAGCCAGTGCTCCATATCGGTGGTGTATCGAACCAGCTAGAGATTAATGCAAGGCGAGAGCCGCGGAGCTGGCTCGGTAGGGAAATCCCATCCAGGGCAACTCCTCGAGTAAGGAGGAACTCCATGAAGCTTTTCGTTTTCTGTCTCGTGCTCCTGTGCACTGTTGCGGCCGGGGCGCAGGTCAATGATCTCTCTGCCATGAGGACGCCGCCGGCCGCTGCTGCCGCCGCCGGCGATGACTGCGCCGACGAGCGCGCCTTACTCGACGACTCCGGCACGCCAGCCACGGCGACGCAGCTTCCGCTCTCGTTTTTTGGCGCTGGCATCGGCGCGATCTCGAGCACCGGCGATGACCGCGTGGAATCTGCGGAAGTCGTCAACAACCAGATCGTGGTGACGGAAGACGACGACCTGTCGCTCGGCCCGATCATGGAAGCGCACGCACTGGTATTCACTCTCAATCATTTGTGGGCGCTCCACGACGACAAAGGTCGCGTGTACGTTACGCGGGAGAAGCCTTGTCAGGCCGCGGCGCTCTTTCCCACCGTCGCTCACGGACCCTTCGTCGCGCTGCAGCTCGACTCTGACCAGCTCGTGAGCGCTCTCGGAGTGGGCTGGATGGTCGGCTTCCGCATGAAGCAGTCCGACTCGAGCCTGAACGTCGGCCTCGCGTACACACTGCAAAGCGACGTGAAGACACTCGCGGACGGATTCAACGAAGGCCAGGCCCTGCCAGCGGGACAAACAGCGATTCAGTACCACACCGGTCGCGGTTCGGCGCTGGCCCTCGTGGTGTCGTTCGGTTTCTAGTGCTCGCGATTGACGGTGATCATCGCCACCGACTCCTCGAGCCGCGCTTCGACGAGCGCGAACTCGGGGTCGTGCGATGAGAGGTCCATCAGCTCGCGCTCGGCGCGGCGGCGCTCTTCTTCGGCGGCCGCCGCGTCGATCTCGCCGGGCAGGACGCCCTTCTCGGCGAGGACGATCACGCGATCGGGAAGCACTTCTGCGAAGCCCCAGGAGATGACCAGCCGTTCGATCTTGCTGCCGGTGCGGTAGCGCAACGGCCCGATCTTCAGCGTCGCCAGCAGCGGGGTGTGGCCGGGAAGGACGCCGATCTCGCCGTCCGTCGCGGGCAGGATCACCTCGTCGACCTGAACGTCGACGATCTTCCGCTCGCGCGTGACCACGGTGAGATTGATCTTGTTCGGGAGATCGGCCATTTCGGTCTCTGAGTCCTTACGCCGCTTCGCGCTTCATCTGCTCGTACTTCTCGAGCACCTGTTCGATCGTGCCTTGCAGCAGGAAGGCCTGCTCGGGGATGTCGTCGTGCTTGCCGTCGACGATCTCGCGGAAGCCGCGGATGGTGTCGGCGATCTTCACGTACTGCCCCTTGATGCCGGTGAACTGTTCGGCAACGTGGAACGGCTGCGAGAGGAATCGCTGAATCTTGCGCGCCCGCGACACGATGACCTTGTCTTCCTCCGACAGCTCGTCGATTCCGAGAATGGCGATGATGTCCTGGAGGTCCTTGTACTTCTGCAGCACGGCCTGCACGGCGCGGGCGGTGTTGTAGTGCTCGTCGCCGAGGATGCGGGGGTCGAGAATCTTCGAGGTCGAGGCCAGCGGATCGACGGCGGGATAGATGCCCAGCTCCGCGATCTGGCGCGAGAGAACGGTGGTCGCGTCGAGGTGAGCGAACGCGGTGGCCGGCGCGGGATCGGTGAGATCGTCGGCCGGAACGTAAATCGCCTGCACCGACGTGATGGAGCCCTTCTTCGTCGAGGTGATGCGCTCCTGCAGCTCGCCCATTTCCGTGGCCAGGTTCGGCTGGTAACCGACGGCGCTGGGCATGCGGCCGAGGAGTGCCGACACTTCGGAACCGGCCTGGGTGAAGCGGAAGATGTTGTCGATGAAGAGCAGCACGTCCTGCCCTTCCTTGTCGCGGAAGTACTCGGCGACGGTGAGACCGGTCAGGCCGACGCGCAGGCGCGCTCCCGGCGGCTCGGTCATCTGGCCGTAGATCAGCGCGGCCTTCGATTTCGAGGGATCGCCGGGCACGATGACGCCGGTCTCTTCGAACTCGAGATAGAGATCGTTTCCTTCGCGGGTGCGCTCGCCGACGCCGGCGAACACGGAGAAGCCGCCGTGCTGCTTGGCGACGTTGGTGATCAGCTCGAGGATCAGAACGGTCTTGCCGACGCCGGCGCCGCCGAACAGGCCGGTCTTGCCGCCCTTGGTGTACGGCTCGAGGAGGTCGATGACCTTGATGCCGGTCTCGAACATCTCGATGGAGGTCGACTGCTCGTCGAACGGCGGGGCCTCGCGATGGATCGACCAGCTTTCCTGCGAAGTGATCGGGCCGCGCTCGTCGACGGGCTCGCCGAGGACGTTCATGATGCGGCCGAGGGTCTCGCGGCCGACGGGGACGGTGATCGCGGCGCCGGTGGCGATGGCCTTCATCCCGCGGACCATGCCGTCGGTGGGCTTCATGGCGATGCAGCGGACCTGGTTCTCGCCGATGTGGTTGGCCACTTCGACCACGACGTCGATGGGCACTTTTCCGAGCTCGCCGTTGTCGAGGATGCGGATGGCGTCGTTGAGCGCCGGCAGCTTGCCTTCATCGAACTGGATGTCGACGGCCGGTCCGATGATCTGGACGACGCGGCCGATGTTGCCTTTTGTGGATCCCGTTGTTGCCGTTGCCATGCTTGATCTCCGTTACTTGCCCGCGGCCGCAGCACCCGAAACGATCTCGATGATTTCCTTCGTGATCGAGGCCTGGCGGATCCGGTTGTAGGTCAGGGTGAGGTGGCTGATCATCTCGGACGCGTTCTTGGTGGCCGCTTCCATGGCGGTCATGCGCGCGCCCTGCTCCGCGGCGGCCGATTCGAGCAGCACGCGGTAGAGCTGAAACTCGATGTGCTTCGGGAGGAGCTCGCCGAGGATTTGTTCCGGGCCGGGCGCGTAGAGGTACTCGATGGCCGGCACGGTGAGATCGACTTCAGGACGCTCCAGCGGCAGCAGACGATCGAGCGAGACGCGCTGGGCGATGATCGATTTGAATTCGTTGTAGAGGACGTAGACCGCGTCGAACTCGCCGCTCACGAAATCGGCGATCAGCGATTGGGCGATGTCGCGGACGACTTCCGGCGCCAGCGCCTGCAGCAGTGTGACCTGCTTCTTCAGCGGCAGATTGCGGCGCTTGAAAAAGTCGCCAGCCTTGCGGCCGATGGTGGTCAGGTGAATGTCCTGCCAGCCCTTTTCGGCGATCGCGTTCTGCGCCGCGCGGATGATGTTCGTGTTGAACGCGCCGCACAGGCCGCGGTCGGCGGTGACGATCAGCAGGAGGACTTTGTTCTCCTCCTCGCGCGGTGCGAGAAGCGGGTGCTTGTCCGCTTCGACGCGTGCGGAGACCGAGGCCAGCACCTGCCGCAGCGCGGCGCTGTACGGACGCGCGGCCATCATCCGCTCCTGCGCGCGGCGCAGCTTCGCCGCGGCCACCATCTTCATGGCCTTGGTGATCTGCTGCGTGTTCTTGACGCTGCGGATGCGACGTCTGAGGTCGATTGTGCTCGGCATTGAAGTCTAGGTCGCGAGGACGTTCGCGTTGTCTTTGATGTACTGCTCTTTGAAGTCGGTGATCGCTTTGCGGATCGCGCCTTCGAGCTCGGCGTCGAACTTCGGCGAGGTCTCCAGCTTGTCCACGAGCTGCGCATGCTCGTCGACGAGATGCTGGTGCAGCGCCGCTTCGAACGGACGGACGGCCGAGACGGCGAGGTTGTCGAAGAAGCCCTTCGTGCCGGCGTAGACCGACGCGGTCTGGAGGCCGACGCGGAGCGGCGAATACTGCCCCTGCTTCAGCACTTCGACGAGACGCTTACCGCGATTGAGCTGGGCCTGCGTGGTCTTGTCGAGATCGGAGCCGAACTGCGCGAAGGCCGCGAGCTCGCGGTACTGCGCGAGATCGAGACGGAGCGTGCCGGAGACCGATCGCATCGAACGGACCTGCGCCGAGCCGCCGACGCGCGACACCGAGATGCCGACGTTGATGGCCGGACGGACGCCGGAGTGGAAGAGGTCCGTTTCGAGGAAGATCTGGCCGTCGGTGATGGAGATGACGTTGGTCGGGATGTACGCGGAGACGTCGCCGGCCTGGGTCTCGATGATCGGCAGCGCCGTCAGCGATCCGCCGCCCTTCGCATCGGACAGCTTCGAGGCGCGCTCCAGAAGACGGGAGTGGAGGTAGAAAACGTCGCCGGGATACGCCTCGCGGCCCGGCGGGCGGCGAAGCAGCAGCGAGATCTCACGATACGAGGCCGCGTGCTTGGAGAGATCGTCGTAGATGACCAGCGCATGCTGGCCGTTGTAGAGGAAGTACTCGCCGATCGCGCAGCCGGCGTACGGCGCCAGGTACTGCAGCGGCGCCGCTTCAGAAGCAGAGGCGTTGACGACGACCGTGTAGTCCATCGCACCGTACTGCTCGAGCGTCTTCACGACCTGGGCGACGGTCGACTTCTTCTGGCCGATCGCGACGTAGATGCACTTAACGTCCTTGCCCTTCTGGTTGATGATCGTGTCGACGGCGACGGCGGTCTTGCCGGTCTGGCGGTCGCCGATGATCAGCTCGCGCTGGCCGCGGCCGATCGGAATCATGGCGTCGATGGCTTTGAGGCCGGTCTGCAGCGGCTCTTTGACGGGCTTGCGGTCGACGACGCCGGGCGCGAGGCGCTCGATCGGGTAGAACTCGTTGGACGCGACCGGGCCTTTACCGTCGATGGGCATGCCCAGGGCGTTGACCACGCGGCCGAGCATGGCCGGTCCGACGGGGACGGACATGATCGTGCCGGTGCGCTTGCACTGATCGCCTTCCTTCAGCTCGTGGTATTCGCCGAGAAGCACGCAGCCGACGCTGTCTTCTTCGAGGTTGAGGGCCAGGCCGGAGACGTTGTGCGGGAACTCGATGAGCTCACCGGCCATGACCTTCTCCAGGCCGTAGACGCGGGCGATGCCGTCGCCGACCGAGGTGACCGTGCCGACCTCGGAAACGTCCACGCCCCGGCCGATACCCGTTAATTGCTGACGGATAATCTCTGTAATTTCTTCTGCTCTCAAATCGACAGCCATGAAGTCTCCGTAATGGCGCGCGATATGTCTCGCGTGAAATTGATCAGGTTAATGAGTCGCGAAATTTGTGAATCTTTCCGGCGACCGAGGCGTCCCAGATCTCGCTGCCGATCTGGGCCACGAACCCGCCCAGCAGGTTCGGGTCGGTCTTCACATCCAGCTCGACCTGCTTGCCGGTCTTCTTCGACAGGGTCTCGGCAAGCTGCCGCAGCTCGTCGGGGCTGAGGCTCTTGGCGCTGCGCACTTCGGCTACGGCCACGCCGAGGGCCTTGTTCACCTGCGCGGCGACGGCGGCCAGGATCGAGGAGATGTCGTTGATGCGATGGAAGCGCACCAGCACGTCCAGGGTCTTCTTGGCGAGGTCGGACATCTTCATCCTGCTCGCGAGCTGGGCGGTGATCTTCAGCTTCGTGGCCTCGTCGATGCCGGGATTCGCGAAAAGCTCGTGAAGCTCGGGGGAGGTTTTCAGCGCGGTCTCGAAGCGCATCAGCTCACCGCGAAGCTCGTTCGCTTTCTGCGGGCTGCCGGCGGCGTCGATGATGGCGTTGGCGTAGGGGCGGGCGAATTTTCGGATTCTCATGACGCGACTCCGGAGGGCCGAATGCAGAATGCAGAATGCAGAATGCAGAAAGGGGCCTGCACTTGTCTTTCAGGTTTCTGCATTCTGCATTCTGCTTTCTGCATTCGCTTCACCCCGCCACCTCTCCCACCTGCCGCAAGCTCTCCTGAAACAGCTTGCTCTGATCTTCCGCGGTGATCTTTTCGCGCAGGATCTGCTCCGCGCGCTCGCTGGCCAGCTGACCGGCATACGCGGTGAGCTCGGTGCGGGCGTGCTTGAGACGGTTGTCGACTTCGTTCTTCGCCGCGGTGAGGATCTTCTGCGCCTCGGCCTCGGCGGCCGCAATCAGCTCGCGCTTCTGGCGCTCGCCTTCGGCCTGGGCGCGCTCGTGAATGGCGCGCACTTCCTGTTCGATCTGGGTGAGCCGCGCCTGGATGTCGCTGGCCATCTGATCGGCTTTGACGCGGCGCTCTTTGGCCTCATCGGCCGTGCGGCGGATCGCTGCGCTGCGCTCGGCGAAGGCTCGCTTCACCGGTCCGCCGACGAAGTACACCAGCACGCCGATGAACAGGACCATGTTGGCGATCTTCAGGATCCAGCCGGGGATGCCGAAGTAGGTTTTCTCGTGATGCTCGGCGCCGGCAGCAGCACCCTCTGTCGGATGCACTTTCTCGTGCGTCTCGGCTTCGGCGCCGTGCGCCGCGGTGCCGCCGGTCTTGTCGACCTGCGCAAACAGCGCGGGAGTAACGAGCAGCAGAACGATCAAAAGCAGTCTGCGCATCAGACGGCCCTCCCGAGGATGCGCTCGGCGGCCATGCGGGCCAGGGATTCGGCTTCGCGGGAGATCTGCTCGCGCGCCGCAACCACGTCAGCGCTCAGGCGCTGATCCGCTTCGGCCACAACCTGCTTGCCTTCGGCGGCGGTGCGGTCGACGAGCTGCTGGCGAAACGCGGCCGCTTCGGCGCGACGTGCATCGCGCACCTGCGCGGCCTCACGCTTGGCGACATGAAGCTGGCTTTCCATCTGCGCGGCGGCCTCGTTGAAACGGGCAAGCGCCCCCTCGTACAGCTCCTCGGCGGTGCGCTGTTCCATCGCGCGCGCCTCGAGGATCTCGTTCACGGGCTGCAGAAAGAACTTCCTCACCACGAAGTAGTTGAGGATGAAGATCGCCATGATCGCGAACAGAGATAGATCGGGTATCAGTTGCATAGTTGTTCGTGGATGCTTCGAGGCCTGTCTGAGGAGGGCTCCGGAGAGCGCAAAGACCTGAAAAGCCCGCGCTTTTTACCACAGTGAAAGAACGTTGTCACCCTCCCGGTTCCGCCGTCGTGAATGGCCACGGACGACTACCGGAAGATCCTCGAGCGGGCTGATGAGCACTTCAGTTCGGTGATGAAGTCCCAGCCGCAGAATCTGCAGTGCGGCGCGGGCTGCTCGCTGTGCTGCTACGGGCTGTTCGAGATCGGATCGGGCGACGTGCCGATCATCGCCGAGGGCCTGGCGGCCATGCCGCCTGCGCGGCGGAAGAAAGTCATCAGGCGCGCGCAGGAAATCGTCGACACGAACGACCATCCGAACCTGCGGGAGTGCTCGCCGGACGAGAAGGAAGCGTTCTTCACGCGGACGCAGTCGACGCCCTGCCCGAACCTCGACGAGGCCGGCCTTTGC
The DNA here is from genome assembly GCA_963822445.1 of uncultured Acidobacteriota bacterium. GTDB lineage: Bacteria > Acidobacteriota > Thermoanaerobaculia > Gp7-AA8 > Gp7-AA8 > QHVT01. The sequence goes on from CAWGHO010000002.1 coordinate 1,326,376, forward strand.
CTGATGTACGAGCATCGCCCGCTGGTCTGCCGGACGTTTGGACTGCCGCTGCGCGACGGCCGCAAGTACATCGGCGACATCTGCGAGCTGAATTTCAAGGAGTCGACGCAACGCGAACGGATGCGCGCTTCCTGGGACCTGGAATGGGAAGACGTGCTCGGTCCCGAGGATGAGTTCACGATCCCGGAAGTGATCATGATGGTCGCGCGGATGCGCGGCTGGCTTTAGTGCCGGACGCCGCGAGCGCGCGTCGGCCGGTCGTCGTCGAGGATGGTGATGACTACCGAGTCGCGCACGATGATCAGTCCGGACGGATCGCGGAAATCGACGTCGAAGGTCGTCAGCGGCTCGGCGACGTCATCGCCGCGGATGCGAATGGCGACGGTTTTCTCCGTCTCGCCGGGCGCGAACGTGACCGTCTCGCTCATTTCCACGTAGTCATCCGACGGGAACTCGCGCGTCTGCACGACCACGCTGGCCGGCGCCTCGCTCGCGCGGGAGAGCGTCAGCAGCAGCCGCATCTCGGTCAACGTGTCGCCCTCGACGGTGATCCTGTCTTCGACACGCAGTTGCGGCCACTCCCATTCGCGATCGTCGTCCATGATGATTCCGGTTCCGGGACGGGAGTCGTACTCGATGCCCTGCGCGGGACCGACGAACAGTCCGAAGTACTCGTCTCCCTCGACCTCGGAATCAGCCACGATCGGAACGGGAATCTCTTTCAACACCTCGCCGGGCTGGAAGGTGATCGTGCTGATGCCTTTCGACGCGAAGTCGGGCCCCGACCGCGCCCTACCACCGGGCAGCCAGGCGTCGTTCAGCGAATCCGCAGCGACCCAGCGGACGACGATGGGCGTCTCGGACGGACGGGAAAGCTCGAGGCGGAAGACGGCGGTGGTTCCTTCGATGGCGATGGCGTCGTGGACCTTCAGCCATCGAACGTCCGTGTCGTCGTCGCGGATCCTGCCGCCGGCGAGGGAATGCTGAAGATTCGCACCATCGGCTTTCGTGAGCTCGACGTCGAAGAACTCCCAGAAGTACTCCGCCTCGTCGTCGGCCAGCACCTCGACCTCGATCCACTTCACCCGCTCGCCCGGCTCGAACCGCAGTAAGCCGCTCTGCCCGACGAAATCGACCTCCTCGGTCGCGGAGCGCTCTTCCGTTTCGTAGAAAACGGAAACGCCGCGGAGGCTCGGTTCGGTGAGGGCCACGCGGAATCGCGCGAACGTCGGCAGGCCGGTGCCCTCGATGACGTCGACGTTGTCGATCGAGACGCCGGGCAGCGTGTTCGGCTCGTCGTCGTCGAGGATCGTGAAGACCGCGGTGGAGCTCAGCCCGTCGAGCTGGAGAAGAAACGTCTCGTCGGCTTCGTAGCGGTCGTCGCCGTAGATGGTGATGGGGACCGCGACCGACTTTCTGCCCGGCCGGAAGGTAACCGTCTCGTCGACCGGCTTGTAGTCGACGCGCTCGCGGGCAGTGATCGGCGTGGAGAACACCCGCACGGAGTAGGAAATCTCGAACGCCACGGGCAGCGTGACGAAGGCTTCGACCTGTTTCTCGAAAAGCTCACCCTCTTGCGCGCTGCCGGGCGTGATCCGCGGCTCGGGATACACGCTGTCGTCCTGGATGGTGATGGAAACGCGATTCGTGACCGCGACCGCGTTCTCGACGTCGGTCACATCGAGGTAGAAGGTTTCCTCGAGCTCGGCGATGTTGTCATCGACGATGACGATGCGGATGATCGTTCCGGATGATGTCTCGACGCGCTTGTTGCTGATGGCGACGTAGTCTTCGCCGGCGACGGCGGTGCCGTCCGCGGTAGAGACGCGAAACCGCGCCGGCTGATCTTCCGGAGTGATGACGAAGACGCGGACTTCCGCGGGCGAGTCATCCTCTTTGACGATCTCCGACGTGAGCCGCAACTCGGGCAGCGCGGCCAGCGCACCGTTGGAGACGACGAGAAAGAACAGCGCCGCAACCGCGCGGAAAGGGGTCATGGGAAGAATTACGCTTTTGCCGCGATGTTCGTCACGCTGCCGCCCTTTTTGTCACCCATCACGCAGTTGCCCTGGAAGATGGCTCCTTCTTCAATGATGAGCGCTGGCGTGTCGACGTCGCTGTAGACCTTGCCGTTGCGATGGATCTCGACGCGCTGCGTGGCGACGATGCGGCCGACCACCGTGCCGCTGATGGCAATGCGGCCGACGTGGAACTCCCCTTCGATGTGCGCGCTCTCGCCGACGATCAACTCGTTCTTCGAAGTGATCTTGCCGTTGAACTTCCCGTCGATGCGCATCGTGTCCTCGAACTCGAGCTCACCCTTGAAGGAGGAGCCGCGATCGAGGAAGCCGTTGAGGTCACCACTTTTGTTTTTCATAAGTCTCCCGGGTTGTCAGGTTATCCGGTTGTCGGGTTGTCGGGCCTGCACCTGACAACCTGACAACCCGATAACCTGGTCACCTATCTCCGTCTCCCCATCAACTCATCCACCAACCGAATCAACTCGTCTTCACTGCCGAAGCGCACGTGAATCACGCCGCCGCGGCGTTTGCGGTCGATCTCCACTTTGCACCGTAGAGTTCTTTGCAGCCGTTCTTCCGCGTCGCGGGTGAAGACATCTTTTTCCTTTTCCGGCTCGGCCGCCTTGGGGGAGCTTTCGGCGGCGAGCATCTCCGTTTGCCTTACGTTCAGATTGCGCTTCACGACCCGTTCCGCGAGCTGCTCCTGCTTCTTCGGGGAGTCCACGGCCAGAATGGCTCGGGCATGGCCCATGGAGAGCTGTCCTGACGCGAGCAGCTTCTTGACCGAATCGGGTAACTTCAATAGACGCAGGAAGTTAGCGACGGTCGGACGTTCTTTCCCCACCCGCTTTGAGATCTCCTCCTGGGTGAGGCCGAACTCTTCATGGAGCTGGTGATAGGCGTACGCCTCTTCGATCGGGTTCAGGTCTTCGCGCTGGATGTTCTCGATGAGCGCGATCTGCAGGGTATCGCTGTCGGTGAGGGTCTCTTTGACGACGACCGGAACGAGGGTCAGCCCGGCCTTCTGTGCCGCGCGAAAGCGGCGCTCGCCGGCGATGAGCCGATACTTATTGTCACCAGTGCGGGTGACGACGAGAGGCTGGATGATGCCGTGCTCGCGGACGCTCCTCGCCAGATCTTCGATCGACGCGTCGTTGAAGGTCCGGCGCGGCTGGTAAGGGTTCGGCGAGATCTGCTCGATCGGGACATTGGCCAGACCGGCGCCTTGCGGCGGCGGCGGAGGTGCTTCCGCGACGGGCTTGCTGGGGATGAGGGCGCCGAGGCCGCGACCGAGGGCTTTTTTCTGGGTGCTCATGCGAGAACGCTCTCCGCGCGCTGAATGAACTCCTTGGCCAGGTTGACGTACGCCTCGCTGCCGCGGGAGCGGATGTCGTAGAGAATGATCGGCTTGCCGAACGACGGCGCCTCGCCCAGCCGGACGTTTCTCGGGATCACGGTGTTGTAGACCTTCGCGCCGAAGTGCGACCGGACCTCATCGGCGACCTGGCGGGCAAGATTCATCCGCTCGTCGTACATGGTCAGGGCGATGCCTTCGATGTCGAGCGTGGGATTGAGGATGTCCCGGACCCGCTCGACGGTGTTCATGAGCTGGGCGACGCCTTCGATCGCGAAGTACTCGCACTGCATCGGGACCAGGACGGAGCTCGCCGCGGCCAGTCCGTTGATGGTGAGCAGCCCCAGCGACGGCGGCGAATCGATCAGCACGTAATCGAACTCTTTGGCCACGTCGGCCAGCGCCTTCCGGAGGTGGAACTCGCGGCCGATGGCGTCGGAGAGCTCGAGCTCGGCCGCGACCAGATCGACCGAGGAGGGGGCGACCTGGAAGTTCGGCAGCTCGGTGGGCTGGATGATCTCGCGGATGTTCATCCCGTCGGTGAGGACGGGGTACATCGACTTGTCTAGGTTCTTGGGGATGCCCACGCCGGAGGTGGCGTTGGCCTGAGGGTCGAGATCGACGAGGAGCACGCTCCGCTCGCAGGCTGCCAGGGAGGCGGCCAGATTGATGGCGGTCGTCGTTTTACCGACGCCCCCCTTCTGATTAACAAGCGTGATGATTTTGCCCATTAAAGATGTTCCACGTGGAACGTTAAGACTTTGAGGTAGTTGGATTCGCCACGAGGGAGCCGGATGGCTTCCGTGGCCGTGAATCCCGCGATCTCAGGCGCGTCCGGAGAACCCTGAAACAGCGCGACTCGCGCGCCATTCTCCAGATGCCCTTTCAGCGTCGGAACCCACTCTTCCGGCTCCCCAACTGCCCTCGATACGACCAGGGAAAAGCGGAGAGTCTCGGGAAGCCGGGCCAAAAGGCGCGCCAATCTATCACCGTAAACCAGCGAGTTCAATCCGCACTCCCGCACCACATGCTTCAAAAACGCCCACTTTTTCTGGTCCGCCTCGCACAGATGAAAGCGGGCCTCCGGCGAAACGATGGCCATGGGGATGGCCGGCAGACCGCCACCGGAGCCGAAGTCGAGGACCTCCCCTTTCGGCTGGAGGATCTCCGCGGCCGCGACGGCCTCGGCGATGTGGTCGTCGAGGTTCTCGCGCGCCTCGGGACCGATAAGGTTTACCTTTGCCGTCCACTTCAGGAGCTCGGACTTATAAGTGGCGAGTGATGAGGGATGAGGGATGAGTGGCCCGCCGCCCGGTATCTTACTCATCACTCATCCCTCATCACTCGCGCGCGGCGACGCCGCGCCTGACGTGCATTCTCACGATCGCCACCGCCGCCGGGGTCACGCCCGGAATCCGCGAGGCCTGGCCGAGGGACGCCGGGCGCACCCGCGTCAGCTTCTCCACCATCTCCCGGGACAGGCCCGGCAGCGCGTACGACATCTCGCTGGGAATCCGCAGATTCTCATCCTCGGACATCCGCGAGGCCTCCCGCTGCTGCCGTTCGATGTAGCCGGAGTAGCGGAGCCGGCTCACGACGCCCTCTTTCTCTTCATCGCTCAGCGCGCGGAACGACTCGGCGAGCTCGGGCAGAACGCCTTGCGCCGCGTCGACCAGCGTGTCGACATCCAGCGTCGCCCGCTGCATCAGCTTCCCGATCGTGCTCTGCGCGGTGAGCTCGATGCCCGCCGCCGCCAGCCAGCTCTGGGTGTCGCGATCGGGCCGCAGCTCGATCTCCCCTGCCTTTTCCGCCCGCTGCATCCGCGCGATCCGGGCTTCGACGCGGCGTTTCCGCTCGTCGTCGAGGATTCCCAGAGATGCCGCGATCGGCGACAGACGCTCATAAACGGAGTCGCATCCGAGGAGCAGCCGGTGCTCCGCCCGGGAGGTGAACATCCGATAAGGCTCCTCGGTACCGAGCGTCACCAGGTCATCGATCATCACCGCGGCGTAGGCCTGATCGCGGCGAAAGATCACCGGATCACCGCCGCGAACCACCTGCAGCGCGTTGACTCCCGCGATGAATCCCTGGGCCGCGGCCTCCTCGTAACCGGAGGTTCCGTTGATCTGTCCGGCCAGAAACAGCCCTTCCACGCCCCGAACCTGGAGCGTCGCCGAGAGCTGTTCCGGGTTCACGAAGTCGTATTCGACGGCGTATCCATAGCGGGCGATGACCGCGTTCTCGAATCCGGGAAGAGAGCGGACCACCGCGTCCTGGACGTCCGGCGGAAGGGAGGTGGAGATCCCGTTCAGGTAGAGCCAGGGATGCTTCAGCCCCTCCGGCTCGACGAACACCTGGTGGCGCTCCTTCTCCGCGAACCGCACCACCTTGTCCTCGATCGAGGGGCAGTAGCGCGGGCCGGTGCCCTGGATCTGGCCGGAGTACATCGGTGCGCGATGGAGATTCGCGCGGATCAGGTCATGGGCGAATGCGCCGGTGTGGGTGAGCCAGCAGAGGACCTGGGGCTGCTCGAGGCGATCGGTCAGGATGGAGAACGGCCGTGAACGCTCGTCGCCGGGGGCTTCCTCGAGCCTCGAGAAGTCGACGGTGGTCTTGTCGATCCGCGGGGGCGTTCCCGTTTTGAGGCGGCCGAGGTTCAGGCCGAGGGCCCGGAGGGAGTCGGAGAGGGTTTCGGCGGAGGGCTCGCCGAAGCGGCCGCCGACGGTCTTCTGTTCGCCGGAGTGTATCAGCGCCCGGAGAAACGTGCCGGTGGTGACGACGACGGCCCGTGCTTCGAGGCGCGTTCCGTCGCCCAGAACGGCACCGCGGACAGTCCGGCCGTCGATGATCAGTGAGGTCACCGAGCCTTCGACGATGGTCAGGTTCGGCTCAGCCGCAAGAATCTCCTGAACCGCCTCGGCATACAGATCGCGATCACACTGGGCGCGCGGTCCCTGGACGGCCGGGCCCTTGGAGCGGTTGAGGACCTTGAACTGAATCCCCGCGCGATCGGTCGCCTCCCCCATCAGGCCACCCAGCGCGTCGATCTCTTTGACCAGGTTTCCCTTGGCCAGACCGCCGATGGCCGGGTTGCAGGACATCCGGCCGATGGCTTCGCGCTGCATGGTGATCATGGCCACGCGCGCGCCGCCGCGGGCTGCTACGCGGGCCGCTTCAGCGCCGGCGTGGCCGCCGCCGATGATCAGGATGTCGAAGGAGGTCATGATGTTCCACGTGGAACAGGCCGTCGCGGTTTTGTCATCCCGAGCGTGAGTCGAGGGATCTGGCGGCACGGGATCCCTCGACTTCGCTCGGGATGACGGCGGCGTGCGCCGCCGTCACTTCCCGATACAAAACTTTCCGAAGATCTCGGTGAGCACATCTTCGGTCGTAATCGCCCCCGTCAGCGCACCAAGCGCATTCGACGCGCGGTAGAGGTCGACCAGTACCATCTGCTCGTCGACAGCTGCGGCCAGTGAGTCAAGAGCGGTTTGCAACGCGGCGGCGGATGCGGAGACGGCCTGCCTCTGCCGTTCGTTAACCAGAGCGCCCTCATCGGCGACAAAGCGCGCACGGACGAGCTCGTCAAGCCGACTCAGCAAGTCGGGAATGCCCTCGTCCGTCACTGCGCTAATCGCCAGCGAGCCCGGCGGTGCAGCGGCAAGGTCAGCCTTCGTGTAAATAATGAGTGCGTCGGGATATGCGGCCAGCTCGGCGGTATCACCAGTCGTCGCGTCAACGAGGTAAAGGATGAGATCGGCGGCACGCGCGGCTTCGCGAGCGCGACTGATCCCGATCCCCTCGACGACGTCCTCGCTTTCGCGAAGACCCGCGGTGTCGGCCAGCGTCACCGGGAGCCCGCCGATCTCGATCGTCTCCCGCACGATGTCCCGGGTCGTTCCCGGAATCGGCGTGACGATGGCCCGGTCGCTTCCGACCAGGCGATTCAGCAGCGTCGACTTTCCGGCGTTCGGGCGTCCGAGGATGACCGCGTTCAGACCGGTCATCGTCGCCTGGCCGCGACGATACGTATCTGCCAAGGCGGATGTGTTTTGCAGCGCCTCACGAAGACGCGCCGAAGCCTCTTCGCGGGTGATGAACTCGTAACCCTCTTCCGAGAAGTCGAGCGCCGCCTCCAGCCGCGAGATCACCTCGAGCAGCGTCTGCCGGATCTCGCTCGCCTTCCGGCTCAGCATCCCCTCCAGATTCGACAGCGACAGCTTCGCCTGCAGCTCGGTGCGGGCGTTGATCAGATCGGCGATCGACTCCGCCTGCACGAGATCGAGCTTGCCATTCAGCACCGCCCGTTCCGTGAACTCCCCCGGCTGGGCCATGCGCGCGCCGAGCTCCACGCACTTCGCGATCACCTGCTCGACCAGCAGCGGATTTCCGTGGAGGGTCAACTCGACGAGATCGTTGCCGGTGAACGAATGCGGCGCTTCGTACCGAATGGCGATGCATTCATCGAACGCGAGACGCACGAGCGTCGCGTGTCGCGCCGGCGGCGTTTCGCCCGCGAGCGACGTGAGAATCGCGCTCGCTTCCGGTCCGTCGATCCGCACGATCGCCAGCGCGCTTCGCCCCAGTGGCGTAGCCGGCGCGACGATCGTGTCGGGAATCACGATTCCTGCGCTGGTTGCTCGTCGGAAACCGCGGCGTCCGCGGGACGCCGGATGATGGCCACGCGTTTGTAAAACCCGTCGCCGCGTGACTCGGTCGTCACGTCCGCGTCGTCACGCAATGCGATGTGCACGATGCGCCGCTCGATCGGCGTCATCGCCGGAAGCAGCTCCTCCCGCCCACCCTCCCGCACGCGATCGGCCACGGCCTTCGCCTGCTGCGCAAGGTCCTCGTTGCGTCGCTCTTTGAACGCGTCGCAATCGAGCTCGATCTCTTTGTCGACTTTGCGTCCGACCAGCGCTTTGTTCGCCAGAACCTGAATCGCGTCGAGCAGCTCGCCGTGGCGATCGGTCAACCGCTTTCCGTCCGCGCCGTACAGCCGAACGTGAATCTGCGTGTCGTTTTCTTCGGTGCGAGCAACGACGTCGAGGTTCGCGTAGGACACGATCTCTTCGCACCAGTCGCGCGCGACCTTGGCCTGCTCCGACTCCGGTCCCTGTTCGGGAACATCGGCGAAGTACTTCTCGAAGTCGCCGCTGCGAAGGTCACCGCCGCCGCGCGGTCCGCGATCGCGGCCACGACCACCGCGGCCGCCGCCCCGATCCTCGCGATTGCCGCCGCCGCCACCCGACCGCCCGCCCCTGCCCCGCGGTCCGCGATCGCGATCCCGCGCCGGACGCGGTCCACGCGCTTCGACCGGCTGACGCTCGATCGGAGCCACCGGTGCCGCAACCGCCGGCGGCGCCGCGCCCTCATTCACGTCGGCTTCGATGACGACGCGTTTCACTCCGCCGAGGAAGCCTCGCTTCTCGAGAAGGACGTGATAGGTCAACTGCCAACGGCCTACGCCCAGCGCCTCGGACGCGTGCGTCAGCGCCTCTTCGATGTTCCGACCTTCAAATCGTTGGCTCATAGCTCGATCACTTCGCTTTGACGGTTATCGCGTCGTCGTCCGGGTGCTCTTTCCACCACTTATTCATGATCAACTGCTGAATGATCGTCAAGACGTTCTGCACCAGCCAGTAGAGCACGAGACCGCTGGGGAAGTCCTTGAACATGAACCCGAACACCAGCGGCATGGCCAGGAAGATCCGCCGCTGCATCGGATCGCCCGTCGACGGCGTGATGTAGGTCTGGATGAACATCGTCGCCGTCATCAGGATCGGCGTGATGTAGTACGGATCCTTCTCCGAGAGATCCTGGATCCAGAGGATGAACGGCGCGCCGCGCAGCTCGATCGCGCGCGACAGCAGGTTGTAGAAGCCCCACAGAATCGGGAGCTGGAAGAGCAGCGGCAGACAGCCCGCCATCGGATTGATGCCCTCTTTCTGATAGAGCTGCATCATCTCCACGTTCATCTTCTGGCGCTGATCGGGATCGGTCTTGGCCTTCTTGTATCTGGCCTTGATCGCCTCCATCTTCGGCGACACCTTCTGCATCTTCTTCATCGAGACGATGCTCTTGTGCTGCAGCGGGTAGAGCACGATCTTGATGAGGATCGTCAGCACGATGATGGCGAAGCCGTAGTTGTGCGTGAACTGGTTGATCCAGAGCAGGGCCTTCAGGAAGAAGCGGGCAATGACGTCGAACCAGCCGAACTGCAGCGATTCGCCGAGGTCGTAGCGGTCGAGGACCTTCGCTTCCTTCGGTCCGAAGAAAGCCTTGCCGGCGACGACACCGTCGCTGGCCGCGTTCACCGCCGCGTAGAGATCCGCGCGGCGTTTCTTCGTCGCCCCGTCGTAGAACGAGACGCGGCGGAGCATGCTCTCGCCGCCGCGCGACGGACGAAGGACGGTGAGGAAGTAGTTGTCCTCGATGCCGATGTAATCGACGCCCGGAAAGACCTTGAGGGGATTGCCTTTCTCGCGCGGCAGGATCTTGAAATCACCCGCCTGCTGCACGACGCCGTTGCCGGTGATGATGACCTGCGTGTCCTCCTCAGCCGCGCCGAGGGTGCGGATGCCCGGGCCGATGGCGACGCGGTACGGAAGGGGCGGCGTGACCGCGATCGCGTAGTCGAAGAGATACGGCTCCTCGGAAAACCGGAAAGTCTTGGTCGCGGTGACCTTGCCGTCGGAGTAGCGGTACTGCAGCACGCGCTGGCCGCGGTCGCGAACGTCGTTGACCGAATACAACGCGCCGTTCAACCGCTGGGCGACGCTTCGATCCGCGGCCTCGATGGCGAACGGGAAATCCGTGCGCGCGGAGCCGCGGGCCTTGACCAGATCCTCGGAGAGCTGACTCTTTTTCCGCTTGTAGTTCTTGAGCTGGAACGACACCAGTTGCGCGCCGCGGTTGCTCATCACCGCCCGGTAGTCGGGCATGTCGATGACCGTGGTCTGAACGGCGGTCGCCGCGACCGGAGCCGCTGGTGGCGGTGGAACATTCGCCAGTGGGGGCGTAGCCGCGGGGGCGCTCGACGTCGTGGCCGGAGCGGCCGTCGTCGTCGTTGCGGTGTCAGCCGGTTTCGGCGGCACGGGCTTTTTGGCCAGCTCGGGGAAGATCGCCGGCGCGAGCCACGACCAGAGCACGAGCACGCCGATAGAAAGAAGAATCGCGACGAAAATGCGCTTTTCCATGTCAGGGGACGGGGTCCCAACCTCCAGGATTGAACGGGTGACAGCGGCCGAGGCGGCGGATGCCCATCCAGATGCCGCGGGCGGCACCATACTTCTGAACGGCGTCCTTCATGTACATCGAGCAGGTGGGCTCGAAGCGGCACATGGGCGGCAGCAGTGGTGAGATGAATCGCTTGTAGAAGCGGAGAAGGAAGATCGCCAGGCCGCGGACGTGATTCATGGCGTCCGCGCCTCGTTCACCACGCGTCCGAGAACGCGGGTGAGGTCGCGGCTGTAATCCTCGAAAGTAGCTTGCGCGGCGTTCGGCTTCACGTTGACGACGATGTCGAGCGGCTGGGCGTCGAGGCCGAGCGGCTCGCGTTGCCGCCGGTACACCTCGCGGGTCCACCGCTTCAAACGATTGCGAACGTTGGCTTTCCCGACCTTCTTCGTCGCGGTGATGCCGATTCGCGAGAACGGCAGGCCGTTGGCCGAGAAGAAGAGAACCGAATATCGGGAAAAGACTTTGCGGCCTGTGTCGTAGACATTGACGAACTCGCGACGCTTCGCGATTCGTCTCTGTTTCGGTAGAGCCTGATCAGGCCGCGGGGCTTCCACCGTCAGTACCGCGAGCGCGCCGTTAGACGGCCAGGCGCTTGCGGCCCTTGCGGCGACGACGCGAGAGAACTGCCTGGCCATCCTTGGTCCGCATCCGGACCAGGAAGCCGTGCGTGCGCTTGCGACGGCGGTTGTTGGGCTGAAAAGTACGCTTCGATGCCATTGATTGCTAACCCTCTGAAAATGAAAGCGGGGAGTATAGACGTGAGGTGTCGGACGGTCAAACACCGTCCAACGCGAGCGCCCAAACGGCGGGGCAGTGAGGGCTATTCCTGGAGGGGCAGAATGCAGAATGCAGAATGCAAAATGCAGAAAAGAGGCAGGCTTGTGGCGCCGTCCTTTTCTGCATTCTGCATTCAGCATTCTGCATTTTTAATCCCCCTTGCCACGGCCGATCCTTGTGCTAGACTCCGTCCCCCTCCGACATGCCCGGAATTTCCACAACTGTGGAAAAGCTGTGGATGCTCAAGGAGATAGCGGCATCCCACCCCTCCATGAACACCTGGTCGCAAGTGCTCAGCCGGATCGAGCAAGTCGTTGACAGGACGGAGTATGACTCCTGGCTCGCGCCGACACGTTTTCTGAGTCAGAAGGGCGATACGCTCGACGTGGGAGTCCCATCCCAGCGTTATATCGATGAGATCCGGGAGCGTTTCGGGGCCCAGATCCGCGGCCTGCTCAACGAAATCTCCCCCGAGCGGGTCCAGGTCCACTTCGTGGTCGACACCTCCCGGGCCATCGACGATCTGCCCATCCCCATCGCCCCTCCCCCGGCCGAGCTGCCCCAGGCCAATTTCAGCCAGCGCTACCGCTTCGACACCTTCGTGGTCGGCAACTCCAACCAGCTGGCCTATGCCGCCTCGAAGTCGATCGCCGAAAACCCCAGCGGCTCCTTCAACCCCCTCTTCATCTACGGCGGGGCCGGCCTCGGCAAAACTCACCTGATCCAGGCCATCGGGCAGCAGCTCCGCGAGCAGCGTCCCGGACTGAAGATCGTCTACATGTCCGCGGACAACTTCGTGACCGAGCTGATCTCGTCGATCCGCTACGACCGGATGCAGGGCTTCCGCGACCGCTACCGGACCGTCGACGCCCTCCTGCTCGACGACATCCAGTTCATCGCCGGCAAGGAGCGGACGCAGGAAGAGTTCTTCCACACCTTCAACGCCCTCTACGAAGCGCAGAAGCAGATCGTGTTCACGTCCGATCGTCCGCCGAAAGAAATCCCCACCCTCGAGGAGCGTCTCCGCTCGCGATTCGAGTGGGGCCTCACCGCCGACATCCAGCCGCCCGATCTCGAGACCAAGGTCGCCATTCTTCGCAAGAAAGCCGAAGAGAAGAAGATCGATCTTCCGCAGGACGTCGCTCTGTTCATCGCCGAGCGCGTTCGCTCCAACGTTCGCGAGCTCGAAGGACACCTGAACAAGATCGCCGTCTTCGCCTCACTCGCCGGTAAGCGGCTCAACGTCGACCTGGTGAAGGAAGCGCTGAAGGATGTGCTGGCGAAGGAAGACCGCGCGATCACGCCCGAAGAGATCATGCGCGTCGTCGCCGCGCACTACGGTCTGAAGGTGAGTGAGCTGAAAGAGAAGAGCAACGCCCGCACGAAAGCCTTTCCCCGCCAGGTGGCGATGTACATGTGCAAGGAGCTGACGGACCTCTCCTATCCCGAGATCGGAAAGAAGTTCAACGACAAGCACCACTCCACGGTCATGTACTCGGTGCAGCAGATCAAGAAGATGATGGAAGGCGATCCGCAGTTCGCGCGGACCGTCGAGACGCTCGGAAAACAGTTCCGATGACGTTCTCCACAGATCCTGCGGAAAGCGTCACCGCAAAAGATGTGGAGCGTTTTCACCGAATCGCGAACAACCGTTCCACCTGCGGAAAAAGGCCCGATTCTCCTTCGGTTTTACGCTCTCCGATGCACAGGCTGAAATGACGATGACTGCTATACTTCTCAGGCCTTTGCGTCGACCCACGACGAAATCCGCACCACCTACTACTACCACTACAAGAGAACCAAAGATTGGTTTGAAGGAAGAAAGCCCATGGAGCTGACCGTCGGAAAAGCGGATCTTCAGAAAGAGCTGCAGCTCTGTCAGGGGGTCGTCGAGAAGCGTTCGACGATACCGATCCTGTCGAACGTGCTGCTCAAGGCCAGCGACGGACGGCTGCAGATCGCCGCGACTGATCTCGACGTCACGATTCTCTCTTCCTGCGCCGCGCGGGTGACCACGCCAGGCGGAGTCACGATCGAAGCGAAGCGCCTTTTCGACGTCGTCCGCTCGATGCCCGACGACGACGTGCACATGACCCTGCAGGAAAACAACTCGATGCTCATCGAGTCGGGCACCGCGAAGTTCCGCCTCCTCGGCTTGCCGGCCGAGGATTACCCGACGCTGCCGACGGTGTCGAATGTCGATGGCTACGACATCTCGCTCGACGAGCTCAAGACCATGGTCGGCAAGGTGAAGTTCGCCATCACCCACGAAGAGACGCGCTTTCAGCTCAACGGCGCGCTACTCAAGCTGCAGCCGAATAAGATGGAAATGGTGGCCACGGACGGCCATCGCATGGCATTGATCAACTTTCCCGCGTCCATCACCGGCGGCAAGGGAAAGAAGGGGACCGACCTCACGATTCTCATCCCCCGCAAGGCGCTCGACGAGATTCTGCGGCTCGAGTCCGGTGCGGAAGGGAACGTCCGTTTCGGCGTTTCCGACAACCAGCTTTTCTTCGAAGCCGGCGACCGCCGTCTGCTGGCGCGGATGATCGACGTCAACTTCCCGAACTACATGGAAGTCATCTCCCGAGACAACGATCGCCGGGTGATGGTCGACCGCGAGCGGCTGCTGTCGACGATCAAGCGCATCTCTCTCGTGGCCAACGAGCGGACGCGCGCCGTCCGATTCGATTTCGCGCCCGGCAAACTCACCGTGTCGTCGACCAACCCGGAGCTCGGCGACGCCCGCGAGACCGTTCCCATCGACTACGCCGGCCAGCCGTTCTTCGTGGGGCTGAACGCCGCGTACGTGATGGACTTTCTGAGCGCCACCGACACGCCGAGCGTTTCGCTCGACCTGAAGGACGAGAACAGCCAGTGCATCGGCCGTCCGGCCACCTCGGCGGAAGACCTGCCGTATGATTATTTGTACGTGGTCATGCCGATGAGGCTTGCGTAGTTTGGAGTGCGGCAGCTCTGCTGCCGCTTTCAGAAGCGGCGGCAGAGCCGCCGCACTCCAAATGATCCTTCGAAGCCTCACCACCCAGAACTTCCGCAACCTCGATCAGGCCGAGACCGCCTTCCATCCCACCTCCAACGTCATCGTCGGCCGCAACGGCCAGGGGAAAACCAACCTCCTCGAGGCCATCTACTTCCTCGCCACGACCAAGTCCTTCCGCACCGCGCGGGTGCCGGCGCTGGTCAAATTCGACCAGCCAAGCGTCTTCGTAAGCGGAGTCCTTCAGCGCGGCGGAGTGGAGCGAACGCTCTCCGTAGGCGTTGAAAGCGGCGAGACCAGGCGCCGCGTACTGTTGATCAACGGCGAAAAGGTCACTCTGGCGGCCTATCTGAACGCGATGAACGTTTTCGCGTACTCGGCCGCGCGGCTGGAAATCATCCGCGGGACGCCCGAGGAGCGGCGGCGGTTTCTCGATCGCGGGATCGCCAGCATGAACCCGGCCTACCTCGAGCAGCTCACCCGCTACACCCGCGTCCTCCGCCAGCGGAACGCGCTCCTCGGCGAGATCGCCTTCCACCGCGCCGCCCAGGCCACGCTCGACGCCTGGGATAACGAGCTCATGGTCGCCGCGGCGGTCGTTCACCGGGCCCGGGCAGCCTACTCCGAGGCCCTGTCCATGGCCTTCGCGGAAATCGTCGCTGCGCACCGCTACCACGTTGCGAACGTGGAGATGCGTCTACCGCCCGAGCCTCACCGACGATCTGGTCAGGCACCGCCGCCACGAGCTCAGGGCGCGCATGTCCCTGGCTGGTCCGCAGCGAGATGTCCTCGAGCTTCCTGGTCGATGGCCGGCCCGCGGCGGAGGTCCTATCCGGCGGCGAGCAGAAGATGATCGTGCTCTTCCTGAAGTTCGCGAAGCTGGAGCTTTTCCGCCGCCGTCACGACGACGCGCCCCTGTTTCTGCTGGACGACATCGATGCCGAGCTCGACCTTCAGATCCTGCAGGATTTGTTGACGAAATTGCCCGTTTCCACACAGGTCTTCGCGACCTCTGCCAAAGAGGCATTTCTGCAGGTCCTGGAGGCAGGTCCACACCGCCGCCTAACTGTTGAAAACGGAAGAGTTACAGTCGCCCGCGATTTCGCCTGAAATCGCCCCGGAACGGGCAATTTCCGGGTACAATTCGGCGTTACCACCCGTGTAGAAAATCCCCGCGAATTCGGCCGCCGTGAGGCGCCCGCGCACCCAGCGAAAAACGCCCCTTAGAAAGCGAGCCTGATGGCAGACGAACCCATCCACGAAGAGCGTCCGGAGCTCGATCCGAACGCGACCTATACGGCCGAGGACATCAAGGTCCTCAAAGGCCTCGATGCCGTTCGCAAGCGCCCGGGCATGTACATCGGCGACACCGATGACATCAGCGGCCTGCACCACATGGTCTACGAGGTCGTGGACAACGCGATCGACGAGGCCCTGGCCGGTTACGCCGACAAAGTCCAGGTCACGATCCACATCGACAACTCGGTCACGGTCGAGGACAACGGCCGCGGCATCCCCGTCGACATCCACAAGGAAGAGGGTCGCTCGGCGGCCGAGGTCATCATGACCGAGCTGCACGCCGGCGGTAAGTTCGACAACAACTCCTACAAAGTCTCCGGCGGTCTGCACGGCGTCGGCGTCTCGGTCGTCAACTTCCTCTCCGAATGGCTGGAGCTGGAGATCCATCGCGACGGCGACGTCTGGCGCCAGCGCTACCAGCGCGGCCTGCCGATGGCCCAGATCGAAAAAGGCGAGAAGACCACTCACCGCGGCACGCGCGTGACCTTCAAGGCCGACACCGAGATCTTCTCCGTCACGGAGATGAACTTCGACACGCTCTCGCAGCGCCTGCGCGAGCTGGCGTTCCTCAACTCCGGCATCCAGATCGAGATCCGGGACGAGCGCAGCGAGAAGCATCACGAGTTCCGCTACGAAGGCGGCATCGTCTCCTTCGTCAAGCGACCTGAACAAGAACAAGACCCCGCTCCACGACGACCCGATCTTCATCAAGCGACGACAAGGACGGCGAACAGATCGAGATCGCCCTGCAGTGGAACGACGGCTACTCCGACTCATCTACACCTTCACCAACACGATCAAGAACATCGACGGCGGCACGCACCTCGTCGGCTTCAAGGGCGCGCTCACGCGCACCGTGAACAAGTACGTCGTCGACACCGGCGTGCTCGAGAAGCTCAAGCTCTCGCTCGAAGGCGATGACGTCCGCGAAGGTCTCACCGCCATCGTCTCCGTCAAGATCCGCGACCCGAAGTTCTCGTCGCAGACGAAGGACAAGCTCGTCTCCTCGCACGTGAAGACGTGGGTCGAGCAGGTCGTCAACGAACGCCTCGCGGAGTTCCTCGAAGAGAACCCGCGCGAAGCGAAGCGCATCACCGAAAAAATCATCGACGCCGCCCGCGGCCGCGAAGCTGCGCGCAAAGCGCGCGACCTCACCCGCCGCAAAGGCGCACTCGATTCCGCATCACTCCCCGGCAAGCTCGCCGACTGCTCCGAGCGCGATCCCCGCTTCTGCGAGATCTACTTCGTCGAAGGTGATTCCGCAGGCGGCTCCGCGAAGCAGGGACGCGATCGCCGCTTCCAGGCCATCCTGCCGCTCAAGGGCAAGATCCTCAACGTCGAGAAGGCGCGTCTCGACAAGATGCTCTCCTCCGAGGAGATCCGGCTGATGATCACCGCCCTCGGCACGGGCATCGGCGCCGACGATTTCGACGTCGCCAAGCTCCGCTATCACAAGGTCATCATCATGACCGACGCCGACGTCGACGGCTCGCACATCCGCACGCTCATCCTCACGTTCTTCTATCGGCACATGAAGGAAGTGATCGACCGCGGCCATCTCTACATCGCCCAGCCGCCGCTCTTCAAAGTCACGCAGGGCAAGAAAGACACGTACCTCAAGGACGAGATCGAGAAGGCGCGCTTCCTCATGGGGCGCGTCGTCGAATCGGTCGAAGTGACGCCGGAAGGCGGCCTGCCGCTCAAGGGCGAAGCGCTGATCAACATGTTCCAGCGCATGGAGGAGTTCCGCAGCCACGCACGCAAGATCGCGGCGCGCGGGATTCCTCGCGAAGCGATCGACATCCTCGTGCGCGAGCACTTCACCGATCGCCTGGCCCTCACCGACGCGGCGAAGCTCGCCGCCGTCGAAGGTGCGCTGGTCAAAGCCGGGTTCATCGAAGTGCACGTCGTACACGATGAAGTCACCGAGGCCACGACGCTGCATTTCACGGCCGGCGCGAACGGCACCGGCAAGCGCTACGCCGTCAACTCCGACCTCCTCGGCCAGTACGAGTTCCGCCAGCTGGTGAAGTCGTTCGAGCAGCTCTCCGCATTCGGCCTGCCGCCGTACACGGTCAAGCACGGCGAGGGCGCGATCACGGTTTACGCGACCATCGACGACCTTCTCGACCAGATCTATAAGCTCGCCGAAAAAGGACTCACCATCCAGCGCTACAAAGGCCTCGGCGAAATGAACCCCGAGCAGCTCTGGGACACGACCATGAACCCCGAAACGCGGCGCCTCCTGCAGGTCACCATTCAGGACGCCGTCGGCGCCGACGAGATCTTCACGATCCTCATGGGCGACCAGGTCGAGCCGCGGCGCCTGTTCATTCAGGACAACGCATTGGATGTGAAGAATCTCGATATTTAGCGACGTCGTTAGTGGTTAGTCGTTAGTCGTTAGTAGAACGACGACGGCTCACCGCGAACTACGACAGCTACTAACGACTAATCACTAACGACTAACGACTAATGTCAGACACCGATACTCCTCAATTCAACGACCAGCGCATTCCCGTCAACATCGAAGACGAGATGCGCAAGTCGTATCTCGACTACGCGATGTCCGTCATCATCGGACGTGCGCTGCCGGACGTCCGCGACGGCCTCAAGCCGGTGCATCGCCGCATCCTCTACGGCATGTACGAGCAGGGGAACACGGCGGGCAAGGCCTACAAGAAATCGGCGCGCATCGTCGGCGACGTGATGGGTAAGTTCCACCCGCACGGCGACTCGGCGATCTACGACACCGTCGTGCGCATGGCCCAGGACTTCTCGATGCGGTACCGCCTCGTCGACGGCCAGGGCAACTTCGGCTCGATCGACGGCGACAACCCCGCGGCGATGCGGTACACCGAGGTTCGGCTCACGCGGCTCGCTGAAGAGCTGATGCGGGACGACATCGACAAAGAGACCATCGACTGGGTCCCGAACTACGACGGCTCGCTGTCCGAGCCTTCCGTGCTGCCGGCCAAGTATCCGAACCTGCTCGTCAACGGCTCGTCGGGCATTGCCGTCGGCATGGCCACGAACATCCCCCCGCACAACCTCGGCGAAGTGATCGACGCCGTCCAGATGATGATCGACAACCCGTCGGTCACCTGGCAGGAGCTGATGACCGTGCTGCCGGGCCCTGATTTC
This sequence comes from uncultured Acidobacteriota bacterium, assembly GCA_963822445.1. Taxonomy (GTDB): domain Bacteria; phylum Acidobacteriota; class Thermoanaerobaculia; order Gp7-AA8; family Gp7-AA8; genus QHVT01. Next base: position 1,345,214 of record CAWGHO010000002.1, read on the forward strand.
CCGACCGCCGGGTACATCCACGGCATCGAAGGAATCCGCCAGGCCTACTCGACCGGCCGGGGCATCATTCAGGTGCGCGCGAAAGCGGGCATCGAGACCCAGAAGAAGAGCGAGAAGCAGCAGATCGTCGTGACGGAAGTGCCGTACATGACGAACAAGGCCCGCCTGCTCGAGAAGATCGCGGAGCTGGTCAAGGACAAGCGCATCGAAGGCATCTCCGATCTGCGCGACGAGTCCGACCGCGAAGGCATCCGCATCGTCATCGAACTGAAGCGCGACGCCATCGCCGAGATCGTGCTGAACCACCTGTATCGCAACACGCAGATGCAGACGACGTTCGGCATCATCTTCCTGGCCATCGTCAACAACAAGCCGGAGATCATGCCCCTGGCGTCGATCCTCCGGCACTTCATCGAGCATCGCAAAGAGATCGTCGTCCGCCGCACGCGCTTCGAGCTTCGCAAAGCGGAAGAGCGCGCGCATGTACTCGAAGGCCTGGTCAAAGCGCTCGACATCCTCGACGAGCTGATCACGATGATTCGCGGCAGCCGCACGCCCGATGAAGCGAAGCAGGGACTGATTTCGACCTGGGACTTCAGCCCGATTCAGGCGCAGGCCATTCTCGAAATGCGCCTGCAGCGCCTCACTGGTCTCGAGCGCGAGAAGCTCATCGCCGAGTACCAGGATGTGCTCGCGACGATCGCGCGCCTCAAGGAAATTCTCGCGTCAGAAAAGCTCGTCCTCGAGATCATCTCGACCGAGCTCCGCGAGATCAAAGACGCGTACAACGATCCGCGCCGCACCGAGATCATCCCCGACACGAACGAGATCTCGATCGAGGATCTCGTCGCCGACGAGGACATGGTCATCACCGTGTCGCGCGGCGGCTACATCAAGCGCTCGCCGCTTTCGATGTATCGCGCGCAGCGCCGCGGCGGCAAAGGCCGCATCGGCATGCAGACCAAGGAAGAGGATATCGTCGAGCACCTCTTCGTCGCGTCGACGCACGCGTACGTGCTGGTGTTCACCGATCGCGGCCGGATGTACTGGCTGAAGGTGCACGCCATTCCGGAAGTCGCGTCGAACGCGCGCGGAAAAGCGATCGTCAATCTGCTCCCTGTCGAGCAGAACGAAAACGTTCGCGCGCTGCTCACCTCGCGCGATTTCACCGAAGGCAAGTACGTGGTGATGGCCACGCGCGCGGGCAAGATCAAGAAGACCGAGCTCGCGGCATTCTCCAATGTCCGCGCGGCGGGAATCATCGCCATCGACATCCTCGAAGGCGACGATCTCTACGCCGTCCGCCTGTCGAACGGCAACAACGAGATCTTCGTCGGCACGCATGGCGGCATGGCCATCCGCTTCCACGAGTCGGACATCCGGCCGATGGGCCGCGGCGCCGCCGGCGTGAAAGCGATCACTCTCAAGCGCGACGACAGCGTCATCGAGATGGAAGTGCTGCCGGAGACGCCGGAAGGACGCGTTCGCGCCGAGAAGAACGAGCGGAAAGCGCAGAACGGCGAGGAAGCGGACATCGAAGTGGAGCCGCTCGAGACCGCGGACGTGGCCGACGAGGAAGCGGGCGAGGACGAGATCATCGAAGCGCCGGACGATCAGTACGGCACGATCCTCACCGTCACCGAGCGCGGCTTCGGCAAGCGCACGCCGGTGCGCTCGTATCGCCTGACCGCCCGCGGCGCGCGCGGCGTTTCGAACATCAAGATCACTGACAAGAACGGCAAAGTCGCCGGTGCGGCGCACGTGCAGGCCGGCGATCAGCTGCTGCTGATCACCGAGCAGGGCATGATGATCCGCGTCTCCGTCGACGGCATCCGTTCGATGGGCCGCAACACCCAGGGCGTCCGCATCATCAACATCGATGACGACGACGTGGTCGTAGGCGCCGTGAAGGTCGTCGATCGCGAACAGCCCGAGGATGAAGACGGAGAGGAAAACGCTGCACCTGCAGAAGAGCCGGTGCACTAACCGAACATGATTCGCCCCTCACGGGAACGGATGAGCCAACTCGCGCGCGACCTGCTCGACGCGTTGTCGCGGTCGCGCGCGGTCGTGCTTCTCAAAGACCGCGAGGTCGTCCGGCAGGCCATCGCCCACGCCCTCACCGACGAGCTGCGCCGCGAGGAAGAGCGCGAAGACAGCGCCCGCCGCCGCATCGCCGCCATGCACCCGCGCCCGAAGACCGGTTCAGCAGAGTGGGAAGAGCTCTTCCAGAGATTTGTGGAGGAGGAGTACTTGCGGGAAGGGCTGGACAGCTAGTTCGTTTCGGGTTCCGGCTCGGCATTCGCCGCCGCTTCCCGGGCCGCCGTGCTGCGCGTCAGGGTGTCTTCTTCCTCTTCCCCGATCATGCGCCGCAGCCTCTGCGCCTTCATCCGCTCGAAGATCCCGCCGGCGTTCCCGGCCGGAATCCAGCTGTTGCCCGCGCACTTCGGGCAGCGCCCGCGGAAGGCGATGTTTTTCCCGCAGTCCGGACAGATGATGACCAGCGAGTGAGAGAGCTCGAATTTCTGCTCCCCCTCGGCGTCCAGGCTGTTCAGGAAAGAGGCAAGGTTGGTAAACGTCTCGTCCAGGGCGTTTCTCTCCGGACGGGCGATTAGTGCACGCGACGTGCCGTGTGGTGCCTGCACCACACCTCTAGATCCGCATCAGATCGAACTGCTCGTGATGCAGCGACTCATCGGGCTTGAACACCAGGTGAATCCCCAGCGTCCGCTCGACCTCCTCGAAGATCGGGTCGCCGGTGTGGAGCGTTCCGTAGACGATCGGGTTCACCCTCACGATCACGTCCTGCCCTTCGTGGAAATCGCGCAGCTTTATCAGCTCGCGCCAGATCTCCAGGGCGATGGTCGTGTTCGACTTGATCCGTCCGCCGCCGCCGCAGTACGGGCAGGCCTGCGTCAGTGACCGCTCCAGGCTCTGGCGAACGCGTTTCCGTGTCATCTCGATGAGCCCGAACTCGGAGATCTGCAGGATCTTCGTCTTCGAGCGATCCTTCTTGATCTCCACCTCCAGCGCTTCGAAGAGCCGCTGACGGTTCGATGCGTCTTCCATGTCGATGAAGTCGAGGACGATGATGCCGCCGAGGTCGCGGAGGCGGATCTGGCGGACGATTTCCTTGGCCGCCTCGAGGTTCGTGCGGAACACGGTCTCCTCGAGGTTCTTCTTCCCGACGTACTTGCCCGTGTTCACGTCGATCGCCACCAGAGCCTCGGTCTGATTGATGACGATGTACCCGCCCGATTTCAGCCAGACCTTCGACTTCAGGGCCTTGGCGATCTCCGGCTCGATTCCGAACTCGTCGAAGATCGGCTCGTCGCGGCGGAACAGGCGCACACGCGGGACGAGCTGCGGCTGAATCTGATCGAGGAACTCGACGATGCGCTGGTACTGCTCGATCGAGTCGACCCAGACGCTCTTGAACTCCGCGGACAGCACATCGCGGATCGTGCGCAGGACGAGATCGAGATCGTGATGAATGGCATTCGGTGCCGAAGCCTTGTCGGCGCGGCGGCGGATGTGCTCCCAAAGATCGGTGAGGTACTTCAGATCGGCCGCGAACTCCGCTTCATCGCGACCCTCACCGGCGGTGCGCACGATGAAGCCGCCGTGAGTGCCCGGGCGGATCCGCTCGAGCATTTCCTTGAGCCGTCCTCGCTCTTCCTCGTCCTCAATGCGCCGCGACACGCCGACGTGATTCACGGTCGGCATGTAGACCAGGAAGCGGCCCGGCAGGGTGATGTGGCTGGTGATGCGCGCGCCTTTGCCGGCGATGGTGTCCTTCGAGACCTGCACCACGATCTCCTGCCCTTCACGCAGCAGATCGGAAATCGAGGCCTCGGACCGATGGCTGGGCGCGACGTCGTCGAGGTGGAGCTCGTCGGGCGTCTCGCTCTCGTACTCCTCCAGCTCCTCGAGGACGTCGGAGACGTAGAGGAAGGCGTCGCGCTCCAGGCCGAGGTCGACGAAGGCGGACTGCATGCCCGGGAGGACCTTGGTGACGCGGCCCTTGTAGATGTTTCCGACGATGGTGCGGTGGCGGATCCGCTCCACCCACAGCTCGACCACCTGACCTTCGTCGAGCACAGCAATGCGCGACTCGTGTCGGGTCGCATTGATCACGATCTCGCGCGACGACATCCGGCGCGAATTGTAGACGCGCTGGCCCGATCCACCTCGTGGAATCGCCCCGCGCTCCCCGCGGTTAACGCGCTAGCCTGCCTTGACCACGGGCAGCCGCGGTGCTATTTTCCGCGCCCCTTTTGCCAAGTACTCCGGCATAGCTCAGTTGGTAGAGCAGCGGACTGTTAATCCGCGGGTCGTAGGTTCGAGTCCTACTGCCGGAGCCATTTCCTCCCGCCCTCAGGTCTGATCGGCAGCGCCCCGCTTCTCCGAGAAGACTCCAATCAGCTTCATGATGATCGGCAGGCCCGTCGTGAGCGCGGTGGCGAACGCCGTGGTCGTCGTCAGCAGGTCTTTCTGCGTCGCGAAGAGCAGAAGCAGGAAGCTGATGATCACGATGAAGAACGGGAGGCGGAGCGAGTCCCAGGTGCTCTCCCCATGTTCGGCGCGGGCGCGGCCAACCACGTCTTCACGCTGCGCTGCGCCGAGGACGTAGAGGCGGAAGGTCTCGCTGAACAGTTGCAGGTTGGGATCGTGGCGCACCAGCCCGCGGGCGATGAGGCGCCGCAGCGTCCGTCTGTTTCGTCCGTTCGCCAGGCCGTTGTGCGCGAGTTGGAAGAGCAGCAGCTTTTCGTCTTGGCGGCAACTCGCCCACAGGCCGGCGTAGTAAGTCTCGGCGCGCTCGGAGATCTCGTCGAGCAGATGCGCGCGGTCGGCGCCGGTCGGAAGCTCATCACGCAGGCGACGGAGGAACGGGTTGTACGCCGTCTCCTTGTCCAGCCAGTTTTTCGGCGCGCCGACGTGCAACTGGCTCAGCGTCCGGAAGTTCTGCCGCCGTTTCCACTCCTCATGCCGCAGCTCCAGCTCCTCGGCCGTAACGGTCACGAACCGGTCCAGCACCGCCCGCCAGCGCGCGAGATAGTCAGGCGGAGGATCGTTCGGCGGCCCGACAGTCATCACGAAAGCCGGACTGACCGTGGAGATCATGATCACCGTGCGATCGGGGAGCGACAACAGCCGCTCCAGCCATCGCAGCTTCTTCAGATTCACGTCGCCGTTGTTGATCTCGTGTTCGAAGTCGACGATGCGCGTGTTCCGGCCCGCCGCGCTGCTGTCGAGCTTTTCGAGCGCGGTGTCCCACGTGTCGGTGCGGTCGAGCTCCTCGAACGAGATGTTCAGGAACGGCAGGCCTTTGCCCATCGGATCATCGCCGGTCAGGGTCGCGGCGTCCTTGTCGCGACGGACCAGGAAGATGTGATCGCCGAGGGTCGGGCTGAGGGGCAGACGGGCCATCCAGTGCGGCTCCGTCACGTCCATCAGCAGGACTCGCGACGCGATGAAACCGGCGGCGTACCAGAAGACGATGAGGACGGCGAGGCCGCTGACCACCATCGCCACCAACGGATAACCGGGATTGCTGTCGTCATGGTCGCCCGTCGAGCTTCGGAGCGAGAAAATGACGATCTTCTGATGTGGCGGCACCGGAGTGTCCGGCCAGAGTTTCCGGGATACGCCGACGTCGAAACGGACTTTGCGCTCGAGCGTCAGGCAGTCGCGCCGGCCCTGCAGACCATCGTGGTCCGAGCACGTTTCGTCGCGCCTCCACTGCCAGAGTCTGTCCGCGGTTCCAACGTCGAACAGCGGCCGGATCGCGATCGAATCCTCGTACAGAGCGGGCAGCAGGTTCGTGGCCCAGAAGGGGATCGTCGGCTGGAGATCCGGCTGTTCGAGACGAGCTGTCCAGAGTTGCCAGCTGCTGCTGAACATCTCGCTCAGAATCGCGGGGCGGTGGATATCGCCGGCGACAGCCTGAGTGTTGTGTGACAGCACGTTGAGTTTCGTCAGACGGTCGATCCGGTGCTCCAGGTCCGCGGCGGCGCGGAGCTGGCCGTACTTCACCAGCAGCTCTGACTGCACGTGGCGGCTGATGTTGAAGAAAGCGGCCACCGGCAGCGCGGCGCACAGGACGAGGAGCAGGACGCCGCAGAGACGGTAGAGGACCGAGTATCCGATCGGGAAGCGCGCCAGCGTGCTCCGCGTGAAACGACTTACCGCGGGGCTGGTGATCGCCATCGCGGTGAGCGTGGCGACGGCGATGGCGACGGCGAAGAGCACCGCTTTCGCGATCTTCGGGTCCTCGGAGAAAAAACGGCCTGAAACGACTTCGTAGCCGAGGAGGAAATAGAAAAGGACCGCGTTGGCGACGATCCACAACGCCGCGGCGATCATGAAGCGCCGCCCGCGCGCGATCCGATGCAGCACGAGATAGGTGCTCAGCATGGCCAGCGCCGGAATCATCGTCACGGCGTAAAACGCCGACCACGGCGTGAGCACATAAACGGTCAGGGCGAAGAGCAGCAAAAGTGCGAGATAGATGACACAGAGGCGCAGGTAGTCGCTGCGCCTCGACTCGTCCGGCCAGATGCTCGGCGCGCGGTATCCGGGGACGACGACGAGCACGAAAATGTACAGAAGGACATACGGTGCCGCGCTGATGAGCAGGAGCAACAGCGTGAGCAGCGCCGCCTCCACGTTCAACACGCGCGTGAGCCGTTTCGCGCGGTAGACGATCAGCGTCCAGCGCGAGCCGGTCAGCGGCTGCACGAACATCGACTTGTCTTCGCCCCAGTAACTCGCCGACACGTGGCTCTGGCGGCGGGCAAGCACCGCCGACCGCAGCTCTCGATTGCGATCGGTCTCGGTGAAGATGTTCTCGTACCCGATGCGCTCGTTGTCGGAGTGATAAATGACTTCGCCGTACTCGTCGATGATCGCCATCTCGACGCCGGTCGGCCGCACGGCGTGGGTGATGTCGATCAGGTCGGTGGACATGGCAATCACCGGGTACAGCGGATCGGGAGCGTTGAGCGGAAGCCTCGGGTCGCGCGTGTTCTTCGCCAGTACCGCCCGGACCTCGCCGGTCGATCGCGACCGGACCCACTCGAGAACGTAGGGCTGCTCTTTGACGGTCCAGGTCCGGTTGATCAACGCGTCGCGGAAGTACTGCCGCTGGCCGACGTCACCGACAGGAGTCGCCTTCCTGAAGTCGAAACGGACCTTCTGCTTTCCATCCTTGTCGATCCATGCGATTGAATCGATGTAGGGATAACCGCCGACGTTCCTGGGATCCGTCAGGCCTCGTACGATCTTCGACTCGTCGGCGGACGTCGGCACCGGACCGGCCAGCGCCTGCGCGCGGTTGAGCACGGTCATCGCGCGCACGACGTTCCTGCCGAAGTCGTCCACCACCATTTCGCTGAAATCGTGGAGCTGTTCGTCGGCGCCGCGCGTAAGACTGCGATAGGCGAAGACGTCGAACACGGCCAGCGTCAGCACGCACGCGCCGACGGCCGTGCAGATCACGATCAGCGCGACGTCGCCGATGGTCAGCTCCTCGCCCGGATGGATGAGCGCGATCCGGAGAAACGGCCAGCAGCAAAGCGCGAGAAGAGCGATCGCCACCGCCACGAGAATCACCGAGGCGGAGACGGCCGAGACGTCGTAACGGAAGCGGGACGCGGAGACGAGACCGCAGATGATCCACGGCTGCGCCTTGCCCGTCTGGCTGACGCTCTCGCGTGCGAAGGGATAAGGCTGCGCGAAGAGCAGGTAGTCGTCGTCGCCGAGGCGCACGCGCAGCTGTTCGGTTCCCTGCAGCAGCCGGTCCGCTTTCAACGGCACGTACTCGCGCCATCGCGTTCGTTCCTCGATCGCGCTGAAGTGGGTGATCACGAGTGCCGAACGGCTTTCGCGCTCCCTCCTGGCGCGGTTCGCCGAGCGAATGATGGCCGGCGTCGGTTCGGGGAGTCCGAGATCCTCGTCGAGCGGATCCTCTTCCGTCGTCAGCAGCGAAGACGCGGCCGGCGGCGTCCGGAAACTGTAGAGAATCCGCCCTTCATGGTTTGCGATGAGGACCATGTCGAATGCCGCGCCGACCCGCCGCGCGAAGATGGGCCGCAGCACGTCGTCGAGCCGCACGGTGGCATACGCGGTCCCGGCGTACAGCTTGATCGCCCACCCGCGCGCGGTCTCGTACGGCTCGCGCTTGATCTCCGCCTCGGCCGGTATCTCCTTCGGACTCCTTCGGTCCGGCTTCAGGATGCCCTCGCGGAGCTCGCGCACGTGCGTTCCGATCCGCCCTTCGATCTGCGCCGCCAGCGTCGAGATCAGACGGAGGTTGCGGCCGGTGTAGTAATCGACCTGGCCGCGGTAGAAGGCGTAATACATCGCGCCGATGACCGCGATCGCCGTGATGGTGATGATCAGAGGCCCGCGCAACGCGGATCGAATCTTCCGCTTGACGCGCGCGGCACCCTCCGCAAACGTGGTCATGGATTGGCCTTCTACTAGTGGGAGGACCGCCGGTGCCGTATTTCCCTACCCGGAGATGACTCCGCCGAGCGGACGCGCGCGTTCGACACGCTCGTGGTCTGGAAGCCGCTGCGGCTTCAAAGGATCGCTTGCACGACCACCCAAACAGCCCCGAAACCATCAACGATCGCGAAGAGGTAGAACACCCTTATGAGGCCTCCAGTTATGGTGTCGGCGGCGACGGGTCGCGCAAGCCACGTCGCGGCGTTCTGAAGGATCTCGCGTTCGCTGGACATTCCCCGAGTTGTCTCGACAGCTAACGTCGCTCCTTCGAAGGTGTGCCCCTCTATCTGCCGGGTGCGTCCGAGAAGGTTTTCTACGAGTGTTTTCTTGTAGACAACAGCACGGTAGTAGCTGTGTCCCTGCTTCACAGCTCTCGCGGCCAAGACCGCTATGCACAGTCCGACGATGAGGACTGCCACGACAAGAACCGGTGCATTCTCACCGCCGAATCTCAGAAGAGTCGCCGCTACGGTAACGATAGCCGCGTTGAGGCCGAGATAACTCTGGGTTCGATCCGAGTTGAGCTTCACCTGGAACCGATACTCCTCCATCAGCAACTCGTGAAGGGCCACGAGCTCGCTACGGCCGATATCAATCGGCGTCTCGGCATTCCAGGCAAGTCGGACGCGTTCGGCCGGCTCGGGATCGGTCATCGGCCCCGGGTCGCGCCTTCGTAGAATCCGAACAGATGCTTGAACGTAGGGGTGAACTCGCGACCACCGCTCACCAGCAGTTCGCGGATCGTGCTGAGAGGCAAGAACTCTACGGCCGCGATGTGGCCGGACTCGATTTGAAATGGACCGTCCATGACTGTTTCGAACAAGGTAATGAACTTCGACGACGCGGAGTCAGCCATGACGGTGGCTCCCACCTCCCGGACGTGACCAAGGACTCCGATTTCCTGTGATGCACGCCGCGCGATCGCGTTTTCGTAGGTCTCTCCGCTGAAGAGATACGCGGCAACGGACGAACCCCAGGCAAGCGGATGGCGCTCACGGGTTGCTGCAAGCTGCTGAATCAAGAGCTCACCGGCGGAGTTGAAAACAAAGAGATGAGCGACACGAAAATTCAGGCCTGAGGGAAGCACCTCGCGTCGGCGAACGACACCGACTGGGACGTCAGCGCGGTCGACTGCGTCGATCAGCATATCTGGCCCGGGATTAGGAAAGACCGCACTCACGATAGGTTCCCCCGTTCAGGACGCGCGACGTTTCCGCGCGCGCTTGCTTGCTGCGCGCTTCGGAGGCATTCGTGTGACAAAGCCACTGGTTGCGTCGAGGATCTCCGCGGCGCGCTCTCGCGCTATGCGGATAGCCTCATGCTCTGAGATCCGCTGACGATATTCCGTCCTTTCTGTCGCCGACGGCGTTGCCTCCCGGGGCAAGCGCGCGATCGAGTTACTTGCAGCCACGTGCAGTGACCGGCTCTTAGGCTCAACCTTTTCTAGAAATCGCCGGAGAAGTTCTTCCACGAGTGCGTCTCGCATACCGTGGCCGTGTCGCTCTGCGATGGCATTGAAGTCGAAAACGAGCTGCTGAGGCAGCGAGGCGTTTAGCTGCTTCCTGCCGGTAAGTTCTTTCTTCGATCCCGAAGGCTTCGTCTGGACTGGTCTAGCCATGGCTCCAATTTCTAGAAATATACTCCGTTTCTAGAAAAGCAGGATGGTGGCAAGCGCAGTTTTCATGAACCGCCGGTGCCGTATTTCCCTACCCGGACGCGTATCATGACGGCCGGTCCATTCCATGACGGTCGCCCCCTTTCCGACGACGCGCCGCAGCGTCATCGTCGCGCTCTCCAGCGATGACTCCGCCGAGCGGACGCGCGCGTTCGACACGCTCGTCGCCTGCTACTGGAAGCCGCTCTACAAGTACGCGAGAGTGGCGTTCCGCAGGGCTCGCGAAGATGCCGAGGATCTCACCCAGGCGTTTTTCGCTCGTGCGTTCGAGAAGGAATCGCTCGCGAGTTACGACGCGGCGCGCGCCAGCTTCCGCACCTTCCTGCGATTGCTGTTCGATCGCTTTGCGTCGAACGAGTGGAAAGCCGAACAGGCGCTCAAGCGCGGTGGCGGCGAGGTCCATCTCGACTTCGAGTCGGCGGAAGCGGAGATCGGTCGCGAAGCCTCGACCGTGACGCCCGACGAGTACTTTCAGCGCGAATGGGTGCGCAGTGTGTTCGCGCTCGCTGTCGACCGCCTTCGCGCGCGCTGCGAGGAAGAAGGAAAGCAGAAGCATTTCGCCGTCTTCGAAGCGTACGACCTCGATGACGACCGCGGAGTTTCCTACCGCGAGCTCGCCGTGCGCTTCGACATCCCCGAAACACAGGTCACGAACTACCTCGCCGCGATGCGCCGCCGTTTCCGCGAGACCGTTCTCGACGCGTTGCGCGAGGTGACCGCGACGGACCAGGAGTTTCGCGCGGAAGCTCGTGCGCTTCTGGGAGCGGGCGTTTGACCTGGCTCTCCGACGACGCGGTCACGCGCCTGCGCGAAGTCGCCGAGCTGCCCGATCTCACCGGCACGCGCTACGAGATCGTCTCCGAGCTCGGTCGCGGCGGCATGGGCATCGTCTACGAGGTCCACGACAACGAGCTGCAGCGCAACGTGGCCATGAAGGTTGCCACCGAGGATTGGTCGCGGGAGGCTCGGATCATCGCCAGACTCGAGCATCCCGGCATCGTTCCGGTGCATGACGCGGGTGAGCTTCCCGACGGCCGTTTCTTCTACACGATGAAGCTCGTGCGCGGTACGCGCCTCGATGAGTGGGCCAGGCAGCCGCAGAGCCTTACCCAGCGCCTGCGTCTCTTCGCGCGCATCTGCGAGCCGGTCGCGTTCGCGCACGCGAACGGCGTCATTCATCGCGATCTCAAACCGGAGAACGTGATGGTCGGCGACCTCGGCGCGGTGCTGGTCATGGATTGGGGCGTCGCTCGCGCATCCGAAGAGCATGACGGCGTGGTGGCGGGCACGTTCGGCTACATGGCGCCGGAGCAGGCTCGCGGCGACCGCGCCGACCCGCGCTCCGACGTCTACGCCCTCGGCGCAATTCTGAAGTTCCTCCTCGCGAAAGCGCCGCGGCCTCTCGCGGCAATCGCGAACAAGGCCATGAGCGCCGATCCTGCCGCGCGTTACGCGGATGCCTGCGAGCTGCGCGATGACGTGCTGCGCTTTCTCGATGGCGAGCCGGTCACCGCGTATCGCGAATCGATCCTCGAGCGCGTGGCGCGATGGGCGGGTCGCAATCGCGTGCTGCTCGCACTCATCGCCGCGTACCTGCTCATGCGGGTGATCGTCTTCCTCTCGTTCCGGCTCTAAAGGATTTCAAGGCGATGCTGAATATGGCTTGTGGAGGACAGTGACATGAACAAGATCCTGGTGGGAGTCATCGCCGGCGCGCTCCTCGGCGCGATCGACGGAGCGACGGCCTGGTTCGAGCCGTCCGTGCGGCCGCAGATTCTGATGATCGTCTTTCTCTCGACGATCAAGGGCGTCATCGCCGGCATCGCCGCGGGCTGGTTCGCCCGCAAAGTGCAGTCCGTGCCGAAAGGCATCGCCTTCGGTTTCGTGGTCGGTCTCGTGCTGGCGTTCCTGGTGGCGATGAACCCCGATCCGAACACCGGCGAGCATTACTGGTGGCAGATCATGCTTCCGGGCAGCGTCCTGGGCGGCGTCATCGGCTGGGCCACGCAGCGTTACGGACGTCCTGCATCATCCGTGCGCGCGGCGATGGCCTAAGCGATCCATACGGTCTTGATGTTCACGAACTCGCGGATTCCGTAGACGCCGAGCTCGCGCCCGAACCCGGAGCGCTTCACGCCGCCGAACGGAATCCGCGGGTCAGACGCCACCATGGCGTTGACGAACACCAATCCCGCTTCGATGCCGGCGATGAAGCGATCCGCCTCCGCGTCATCGTTCGTCCAGACGCTCGCGCCCAGTCCGAATTCGGTCGCATTGGCGAGCATGATCGCTTCCTCGACGTTCTTCACGCGAAACAGCGAGGCCACCGGCCCGAATGTTTCTTCGGCAAAAACCGGCGCTGAGTCCGGGATGTCGCGCAGCACCGTCGGCGCGTAGAAGTTCCCCCGCTCGCCGATGCGCTTGCCGCCGGTGAGCAGCGTCGCCCCGGCGTCGATGCTCGCCGCGACCTGCTTCTCCAGGTCGTTCACGATCTGGGGCATGGCCATCGGGCCGACGTCGACCGATTCATCGAGCGGATCGCCGACCTTCAGCGATTCAATCGCGGCCACGAATTTCTTCTCGAACTCGTCGGCGACTTCTTCATGAACGATGAACCGTTTCGCGGCAATGCAGGACTGGCCGTTGTTGACGATCCGCGCGCGGATGGCCGTTTTCACCGCGGCTTCCATGTCCGCCGAAGCCATGACGATCAGCGGATCGCTGCCGCCCAGCTCCAGCACGCTCTTCTTGATCTGCTTCGCGGCGGCCGAAGCCACGCTCGCACCCGCAGCCTCGCCTCCGGTCAACGTTGCTGCTTTCACGCGGTCGTCATCGAGCAGCGCCGCAACCTGATCCGCACCGATCAGCAGGGTCTGAAATTCGCCCGCATCGAAACCGGCCTCGCGAAAGATGTCCTCGATCGCCAGAGCGCACTGCGGCACGTTCGAGGCGTGCTTGAGTAGCCCCACGTTGCCCGCCATGAGCGCGGGCGCGGCAAACCGGAAAACCTGCCAGAACGGGAAGTTCCACGGCATGACCGCGAGGATTGCGCCGAGGGGATCGAAGCGGACGTAGCTCGCCTTCGCGCCGGTCGCCACATGCTCCTCGGCCAGATAGGCCTCGCCGTGATCGGCGTAGTGCCGGCACACCATCGCGCACTTCTGCACCTCGGCCACCGAGGCCTTGATCGGCTTGCCCATCTCGATGGTGATCGTCCGCGCCAGCTCCTCCGCGCGTGCGTCGAGGATGTCCGCAACTCTGCGGAGGAGGCCGGCGCGCTCGGCAAACGAGCGTTTTCGATTGACGACGAAGGCGTCCGCGGCGCGCTGCAGCTTCTGCTCGATGTCGACCGCGCTGAGAGGCTCGAAGGTGGCGATGGTCTCGCCGGTGGCTGGGTTGACGGTGGCAATGGCCATGACGGGCGAAATGATATTCGGCGGGTAGCGCGTCTTATCGCCACTGTCATAGCGGCTTGCACGAATTTGTAAACGGCTATTGACAAACGGCGTTAGTGAACGCACGTTTACATACGCATGGGCCGTCCACCTCGCATTACGCGCCAACAGATCCTCGACGCCGCCAAGACAGCGTTCGCCGAGCGCGGCTTCGCCTCGACCACCCTCGCCGACATCGCCGGACACCTCGGCGTCACCCCCGCGGCGATCCTCCGCTACTTCGCCACGAAGCAGGAGCTGTTCACCGCGGCCATGAGCTCGCGCGAGCTGCGCTTCCCGAAAGCTCTCGAGGACCTCGTCCAAAGCGATCCCGCTGCCGACCCGCGCGTCGTCCTGCGCGGATTCGCGGAGCAGGTCGTGCCGTTCCTGCAGTCGGTCATCGGGTCGGCGATCGCCGTGCAGATGCACATGCGCGCGCGGCAGACCACGCTGGTCGTTCCGTTCGATACGGCCGCGGAAGAAGCACCGCCGCGGCGCGCGCTCCGCCTGATCTCCGACTACTTCCGCCGGGCCATGAAGGCCGGTGTCGTCCGCGAGGCTGATCCCCGCGCGATGGCGCTGCTCTTCATCGGCCAGCTCCATTCCTACGTGCTCATTCACTCGGTGCTCAACGTCACTCCCGTTTATCCCCTCGATCGTTATCTCGACACGCTCATCGGCCTCTGGACCGAAGGAGCGTTCGTCGCTGGAGTTGCAGATGGTGAAGAAAATCGTGCTCGCCCTGGTCGTTCTCGCCGGAGCAGCGGCGGCGCTGTTGTTCCTGCGAAAACAGAACGAGCCGAAGCCTCTGGTGCTGTCAGGAACCGTGGAGGCGCGGACGGTCAACGTGGGGTCGCTGGTCGGCGGCCGCGTAACGCGCGTCCACGTCGATGAAGGTCATGCCGTCGTTCCCGGACAGGTGTTGGTAACGCTCGAAACGGAGACGCTGGATCGCCAGCTCGCCGAGCAACAGGCCGCCATTGCCACGGCACGCGCGACTCTGGCGAATGTCGCGGCCGGTCCGCGCGACGAAGAAATCCGGCGGGCCGCCGCCATTGCCGAGAACGACGCGCGCAACGCGCGACATCAGGCGAAGCTCTTTCGCGAAGGCGTCGTGGCGAAGCAGTTGGCCGATGACGCCGCCACGAAAGCCAAGGCGTCCGCCGAGGACCTGCGCATGCTTCGGGAGGGCACTCGCCCCGAAGAGATCGAGACGGCGCGTGCGCAACTCGCGCAACAGGAGCGAAAGCTCGCCACGCTGCAGCAGCAACGCGACGAAACGCTCGTGCGATCGACGGTCGCCGGCACCGTGCAGTCGTTCGGACTTCGCCCCGGCGACATCGTGGCTCCGAATCAAACCGTTGCGGAGATCCTCGAGCCGCGGGAGCTCTGGGTCCGCGTCTACGTCCCCGAAACCCTCCTGGGCCTGGTCCGCACGAACATGCCGGTGAAGGTTCGCGTCGATACGTTTCCGAACCTCTGGTTCAACGCGCGCGTCGCGAGCATCGCCAGCGAAGGCGAATACACACCGCGCAACGTGCAGACGCGCGCGCAACGCGCCGAGCAGGTGTTCGGCGTGAAGGTCGTGCTGAATCCCGATCCGCGTCTCAAGCCGGGGATGGCCGCCGAGGTCGATCTCGGCGTGGAAGGCAACGCGAAATGAGCGCGGAGATCGGCATCGACGTGCAGAACGTGACCAAGCACTTCGGTCATGTCCAGGCGCTCAACGACGTCACGTTGCAGGTCCGCCGCGGCGAGATCTTCGGCCTCCTCGGCCCGAACGGCTCCGGTAAGTCGACGCTCATCCGCATCCTTTGTGGATTGCTGAAGCCGACCTCGGGGCGCGGGACCGTCGATGGGCTGGACGTCGAGCGCGAAGGCGAGGAAGTGCGCCGCCGCATCGGGTATGTCTCGCAAGCCTTCTCGCTCTATCGCGATCTGACCGTCGACGAGAACCTCGACTTCTTCAGCTCGATCTACGGATTGCGGGGCGCGGAGCGGGAGGAACGGAAGGAGTGGGCCATCGAGCTCACCCACATCGCGCCGTATCGCGATCGGCTCGCCGGCGCGCTCTCCGGCGGTTGGAAACAGCGTCTCGCGCTGGCCGCGGCGCTGATGCATCGCCCGCAGGTTCTCTTTCTCGATGAGCCGACCGCGGGCATCGATCCCGTCGCGCGACGCGAGCTGTGGGATCTCCTCTTCGGCCTCGCCGGACAGGGCGTGACCATGTTCGTGACCACGCACTATATGGACGAAGCGGAGCGCTGCGGGACGGTCGCGTACCTGTATCTCTCGCGGCTCATCGTCAGCGGGCATCCGGAGACGCTCAAGCAATTGCCGGAGGTCACGCCGCGCGGCATGCGGCGCGTGCAGGCGGAGTGTCGCGAAGGCGTAGCCTCGCTGATGGCCTCCGCGCGGACGCTGCCATACGTCCATGCCTCGACGATCTTCGGAACCTCGCTACATCTGCTCGTCGACGAGCACATCTCAAATCAGAAGATCGACGAGGACCTCGAAGCGTTCGGCATCAGCTCGGTGACCGTGCAGGACATCGCGCCGACGCTGGAAGATGTGTTCGTGCGGTTGACGGAACTCGAGGCGGCCAACGCATGAGAGGGTTCACGGCGATCTTCCGCAAAGAGCTGACGCAGATGATGCGCGACCGGACCACGCTGATGTTCGCGCTGGCCGTGCCGGTGTTCGAGCTGATTCTGTTCGGCGTGATCGACATGAACGCGAAGAACATCCCCACGATCGTGTTCGATCAGAGCCGCACCCAGGAGAGCCGCCGCCTGGTCGAGCAGTTCGGCGCGACGTCGTATCTGAAGCTCGTCGATTACGCGCAGTCACGCGGCGAGCTGCAGAACGCGATCGTTTCCGGGCACGCGCAGGTTGCTGTCGAGATTCCGCCGGACTACGCGCGCGATCTCGCCTCGAATCGCGACGCGCATGTGCTGGTGCTGATCGACGGATCGGACTCGAGCGTGGCCAATCAGGCCCTCGCCGCGGCGAACGGCGTGGTGCTGAGCGAAGGGATCCGCGGCACCAAACCCCGAGTGGAAGCGCATCCGATCATGATGTTCAACCCGGACATGCGCAGCGCGAACCTGCTCATCCCCGGCCTGATCGCGATTCTCCTGACGTTCTCCGGAACGATCCTGTCCGCGTTTGCCATCGTGAAGGAACGCGAACGCGGCACGCTCGAGCAGCTCATGGTCACGCCCGTCTCACCGCTGGCCGTGGTGATGGGCAAGATCCTCCCGTACATGGGCGTCGCGTACGGAACGCTGGTCATCGTGCTCCTGCTCATGCGCTTCCTCTTCCGTGTGCCCTTCAACGGAAGCGTGACCCTGCTCCTCGTCCTCTCGTCGGTCTACCTGCTGGCGTTGTTGTCGTTCGGCTTGCTGATCTCCTCGCGGGCCGGCTCCCAGATGGAAGCGATGCAGATGGCCATGGGGGTGATGCTGCCGTCAGTCCTGCTGTCGGGCTACGTGTTTCCGCTGGCGTCGTTGCCGGTGCCGTTGCGTGCGGTCTCATACGCCCTGCCAGCAACTCACTTCATCAAGATCGCGAGAGGGATCGTGATTCGAGGGGCGACGTTTGCGGATTTGTGGGAACCGGTGGTCGCGCTGCTCGCGATCTCGGCGATCTTGATTGGGGTTAGTGCGCGGGCGTTCAGGAAGACGGTGACGTAAACTTACGGACCGATGACTCGGACGTTCACAGCTGTAATTCAACCGGCAGAGGAAGGCGGTTACGTCGCCTGGGTTGAAGAGCTTCCGGGCGCGAACAGCCAGGGAGAGACGCTCGAAGAAACTCGGGAGAACCTGAAAGAGGCGATTCAGCTCATCCTCGAGGTCAACCGCGAGCGAGCCCTCGAAAACGTCGACGAGTCGATCGTGATCAGGGAAGAGATCGTCGTCGCGTAATCAGCCCGGGCTGCGAACGCCGAGGTCGCGGACCAGCGTGCAAAGGTCCCGACGCTTCACAGCATGTAGCGCGAGAGGTCCTCGTCTTTGATCACGCCTTCGAGAATCTTTCCGACGTATCCGGCGTCGATCGCAAAGGACTGCCCACCCATGTCCGACGCTTCGAACGACAACTCGTCCAGTAACCGCTCGAGGATCGTGTGCAGGCGGCGGGCGCCGATGTTCTCGGTCTTGTCGTTCACGACCGCGGCGTAGCGCGCGATCTCGCGTACGGCGTCATCGCTGAACGAGAGGGTCACGCCTTCCGTGGCCAGGAGGGCGACGTATTGCGTGGTCAGGGCGTTCTTCGGCTCGCGGAGGATGCGCTCGAAGTCGGATTCGGTCAGGGATTCGAGCTCGACGCGGATCGGGAAGCGGCCCTGGAGCTCGGGGATGAGGTCCGAGGGCTTCGAGACGTGGAACGCGCCGGCGGCGATGAAGAGGATGTGATCCGTCTTCACCATTCCGTACTTCGTGTTCACCGTCGTGCCTTCCACGATCGGCAGGAGGTCACGCTGCACGCCTTCGCGCGAGACGTCGGGGCCGTGGCTGGCGTTCTGGCGGCCGGCGATCTTGTCGATCTCGTCGAGGAACACGATGCCGCTCTGCTCGACGCGCTCGATCGCTTCGCGCGCGACGTTCTGCTGATCGACGAGCTTCTCCGCCTCTTCCTGCACGATGAGCTCGCGGGCGTCGCCGACGCGCATCTTCTTGCGCTTCGAGCGTCCGCCGAACATGCCGCCCATCATGTCCTTCATGTTCACGCCCATCTCTTCCACGCCCTGCTGGGTGAAGATCTCGAACGACGGGAAGTTGTTCTCCTTCACGTCCACTTCGATCTCGCGCTCGTCGAGCTTTCCCTCGTCCAGCCAGCGGCCGAGCTTCTCCCGCGTTTCGATGGGCGTGTCTTCGCCCGCGGGAACAGAAACGAAGGCCGGCCGGGCGCGCGTTGGGCGGGAATCGGGAAGGAGGATGTCGAGGATCCGCTCGCGGGCATTGCGCTCCGCGGCCTCGCGGACAGCGCGATTCTTCTCGTCCTTGACCAGTTTGATGCCGATCTCCGTCAGGTCGCGCACGATCGACTCGACGTCGCGGCCGACGTAGCCGACCTCGGTGAACTTCGAGGCCTCGATCTTCAGAAACGGCGAGCGGGTCAGACGCGCGAGGCGGCGGGCAATCTCCGTCTTTCCCACGCCGGTCGGGCCGATCATGATGATGTTCTTCGGCGCGACTTCATCGCGCAGCTCCGGCGCAAGCTGCTGTCTGCGCCAGCGATTGCGGAGCGCGATCGCGACCGCGCGTTTCGCCGCTCGCTGGCCGACGATGTACTTGTCCAGCTCGCGGACGATCTGTTTCGGGGTGAGGCCTTCGGCGGATAGCGGCGTGTCTTCGGGTGAAGCTGGAAGGTGAATGACCATTTATCGTGCACCAGCCTTTGGCAATCAGCGCAGCCGGCCGTGCCGGCTCAGAGTGTCTCCACGGTGATGTTGTCGTTCGTGTAGATGCAGATCTGCGAGGCGACGAGCATCGATTCCTTCGCGATCTCCGCCGCCGGCATCTGCGTGTGCTTCATCAGCGCGCGGGCCGCGGCGAGCGCGAAGGAACCGCCGGACCCGATCGCCAGGATGCCGTCGTCGGGCTGGATCAGGTCGCCGGTGCCGGAGATCAGGTAAGCCTTCTCGTTGTTCGCCACGATCAGCATCGCCTGCAACTGGCGCAGGTACTTGTCCATCCGCCAGTCCTTGGCCAGCTCCACGACGGAGCGCTCCATGTTGCCGCGGTACTCCTCCAGCTTGGCCTCGAAGCGCGAGAAGAGCGCGAACGCGTCGGCGGCGGAACCAGCGAAACCGGCCAGGATCTTGTCGTGGTACATCCGGCGCACTTTCGCGGCGCCGTGCTTCATGACCGTGTTGCCGATCGTGACCTGGCCGTCTCCGGCCATCGCCACCTGCCCGTCGCGGCGAATGCACACGACCGTCGTAGCGTGAATGCGGGGTTCTTCCATGGCGCCGCGGATCGTATCAAGAGAGCGTGAACTCGGCCGGCACCGGAGCGGTCAACGTTCCACCGAACTCATCGTGCTCGAGCTTCCACGCGTGCAGCATCATCCGCGGCGCGGGCATCGACGAGCCGTAGCGGCGGTCGCCGACCACCGGCCGCTCGATCGATTTGAGGTGGATGCGGATCTGGTGCATGCGTCCGGTCAGGATCTCGGCCTCGACGAGGGTCGTGTCGCCGATCTCCTTCAAAGGCCGCACGATCGTGTGCGCGTCTTTGTCGCCGATCGGCGACTCGATGGTCAGATCGTGCGGAATGGCGCCTTCGATCACGGCCAGGTAGGTCTTTTTCACCGATCGCGTGGCGAACAGCTCCGAGAGCCGCGCCGCCGCCGCCTTGTTCCGCGCGAACACGACCACGCCGCTCGTGCCGGTGTCGATGCGATGGACCACGAAGACCTCGCGATACTTCGCCCGCAACAACTCTTCGAGCGAGCGGTTCTTCCGATCGCGCGCCGGTTGCGTGGCCATTCCCACCGGTTTGTCGACGGCAATCCAGTCGGCGGTTTCTTTGATGATCGTCAGGTCGGCGTCGCCTTCGATGAGCGTGATGCGATCGGCGCCGGATACTTCTCGGGATGCAACGGCGACCGGACGATCGTTTACGAGGACGCGCCTTTGTGAAATGAGCTCCCGCGCCTTGCGGCGCGAGAGCTCAGGATGACGGGCTGCGAGAGCCTGGTCGAGGCGCACGGCCCTATTTTCTTACCATACGCTCGGGCTTCGACGGCGCCGACGACTCGCCGCCTTCGATCACCGTCAGCTCCGGGCCGCCGATGCCGAGGACGCGGCGGACCTTGCCTTCGATCTCGGCGAAGAGATCGGCGTTTTCCTTGATGAACATCTTCGCGTTCTCGCGGCCCTGGCCGAGGCGGACGTCGCCGTAGGAGAACCAGGAGCCGGACTTTTCGACGATCTTGTGCTCGATGCCGATGTCGATCAGCTCGCCGGTCTTGGAGATCCCCTCGCCGTAACCGACGTCGAACTCCGCCTGGCGGAACGGTGCGGCGACCTTGTTCTTGACCACCTTCACCTTGACCCGCGACCCCACCACTTCCTCACCTTCCTTGATCTGGTTGGTGCGGCGGATGTCCAGGCGGACCGACGAGTAGAACTTCAGGGCCCGGCCGCCGGTGGTGGTCTCGGGGTTGCCGAACATCACACCAATTTTTTCACGAATCTGGTTGATGAAAATCATGCACGTTTTCGATTTCGCAAGGATGGCTGTTAATTTGCGCATCGCTTGTGACATCAATCGTGCCTGTAAACCTACATGAGAATCACCCATCTCACCCTCGAGCTCGGCCCGGGGCACGAGCGCGGCCACCGAGTCGATGACGATCACGTCGATCGCCCCCGACCGCACCAGCACCTCGGCGATCTCCAGGGCCTGCTCGCCGGAGTCCGGCTGCGACACGAGGAGATTGTCGATGTCGACGCCGAGCTTCTTCGCGTATTCGGCGTCGAGCGCGTGCTCGGCGTCGATGAACGCCGCCAGCCCGCCGGCCTTCTGGGCCTCGGCGATGATGTGCAGCGAGAGCGTCGTCTTACCGGACGACTCCGGTCCGAAGATCTCGATGATGCGGCCGCGGGGAACGCCGCCTACGCCGAGGGCGGCGTCGACGCCGATCGAGCCGGTCGAGATCGAGCTGACCGCTGTGAATTCCTTTGCGCCGAGGCGCATGATCGAGCCTTTGCCGAACTGACGCTCGATCTGCGTCAGGGCGGTTTCGGCGGCCTTCAATTTGTCTGTGGGGACGGTGGCCATCAGCCTGCTCCTTCAATTCCGGCAACTCACGGGCGGCTTTGCCGCCGTGGTTGCTCGCCGCGCAGCAGCCCGCGCTCTCGCGCGGCTGAGCGGCGGCGTTTCGACGTTAGAAATGACGTTTGTAAGCGCTGGAAATGGTCTTTCGGACGGGACATTCGTGTGGTGAAGCGAGTGTAAAGGAGCGATGTGGAGCGCGCAAGAAATGGCCGTTTTGCTGGCATTTTTGCGCGCGGACTCTACAACGTGGAGAATGCCGGGCCAGTGGTCTCAGTGAGCAGTCCGCCATGGCGCGTCGCCCCTCTGCTGTTTTTCTCGGGGCTTTGCGCGCTCATCTACCAGACGGTGTGGCTGCGCGAGTTCCGGCTGATCTTCGGCGCGTCGACGTTCGCCACCGGCGCGGTGCTGGCCACGTTCATGGCCGGACTCGGCGCGGGAAGCGCGTGGCTGGGACGGCGTGCAGATGCGCGTGAACGGCCGCTGCTCTTCTACGGCAATCTGGAGATCCTGATCGCGCTCGGTGCGGGCCTCTCGCCGCTGCTGCTCTGGCTCGCGGCGCAGGCCTATTTCGCGAGCGGCGGCTCTCCGCAACTGGGGATCGCCGGCGCGACGATTCTGCGACTGGTGCTGGCGACGCTGGTGCTCGGACCGGCGACGTTTCTCATGGGCGGCACGCTGCCAGCGGCCGCGCGCGCGGTGGCGACGAACGAAGACGGTTCGCGTCGCGCGGTGGCGTTGTTGTACGGCGTGAACACGCTCGGCGCGGTGGCGGGGGCGTTGTTGTCGACGTTCGTGCTGCTGGAGATTTTCGGCAACCGCGCCACGCTGTTCATCGCGGTGGCGGTGAATCTGGTGGTGGGGATGGTGGCGCGGGGGACTGGCCGCGGCGCCGTCGTCGAGCCGCCCGCCAGGTCCCTCGACTTCGCTCGGGATGACAGCGGCGGGAGCGCGCACGTCTACGCGGCTTCGGCCATCGTCGGCTTCGCATTCCTGGTCATGGAGCTGGTCTGGTATCGGATGCTCTCGCCGATTCTCGGCGGGACGACGTACATGTTCGGGCTGATTCTGGCCGTCGCGCTTTTCGGAATCGGCGTGGGTGGTGCGCTTTACGCGGGGCGGAGCGCGGCGCGGGCGACGGCGGGTGCGTTCGCGATCACCTGCAGCCTGGAGGCGCTGGCGGTCGCGGTGCCCTTCGCGCTCGGCGATCAGCTCGCGATTCTGGCGAACGTCCTCCGCGATTTTGGCGTCTCCGGTTTCGGCGGCCACGTCACGGCGTGGACGTTCATCACGTTTCTTGTCGTGTTTCCCGCGGCGACGGTCGCCGGATATCAGTTCCCGCTGCTCATCGCCCTCCTCGGCCGCGGTCGCGAGAACGTCGGAGGGCAGATCGGCGGCGCATACGCCTGGAACACCGTCGGCGCGATCGCGGGATCGCTCGCCGGCGGCTTCGGTCTCCTGCCGCTGCTCACCGCGCCGGGCACCTGGCGGCTCGTCGCAATCCTGCTCACCGCGCTGGCCGCGGTGGCGATCGTCTTCGCGATCCGCGAGCGCGATCACTTCCGCGCGTTCGCCACCGCCGGCATCGGCGCGATCGCCCTCGCTTGCGCATTCGCGACCGGCCCGACCGCGGTCTGGCGGCACAGCGGCATCGGCGCCGCGCGCGCGACGCAACCGGAATCGCGCAACGAGCTTCAGAAGTGGATCAACAGCGAACGACGGACCGTGATCTGGGAGAAAGACGGGCGGGAGAGCAGCGTGGCGATCGTCGCGCCGACCGACCTCGCGTTCATGGTCAACGGCAAGAGCGACGGCTCGGCGCGCGGCGACGCGGGCACGCAGGTCATGGTCGGACTCCTCGGCGCAGCGCTGCATCCGAATCCGCGCCGTTCGCTCGTGGTCGGACTCGGCACCGGTTCCACGAGTGGGTGGCTGGCGCAGATCCCTTCGATGGAGCGCGTCGACACCATCGAGCTCGAGCCGGTGGTACTCGACGTCGCGCGCGCCTGCGCACCGGTGAACGCGAATGTCCTCGCGAACCCGAAGTCGCATGTCATCGTCGCCGACGCTCGCGAAGTCCTGCTCAACCGCGGCGAAACGTACGACCTCATCGCTTCCGAGCCTTCCAATCCATACCGCGCCGGCGTGGCCAGCCTGTTCACGCGCGAGTTCTACCAGGCCGCCGACCGCCGTCTCGCGCGCGGCGGCTACTTCCTGCAGTGGATCCAGTCGTACGCCATTCACGCGGAGACCATGCAGACGATCTACGCGACGCTCACGTCGGTCTTTCCCAACGTGCAGACCTGGTGGACCTCCGGCGGGGACTTCCTGCTGGTCGCGTCGCGCGCGCCGATCGTCATCGACGCCGCGACGCTCCGCGCCCGCATCGCGTCCGAGCCCTTCCGCACCGCGCTCCACAACGTCTGGCGCACCGAAACGGCGGAGCAGTTTCTCGGACGCATGGCCGCGAACGAGACGTACGCGCGCGCCGCGGCGAAGGAAGCGCGTGCGCTGAACACCGACGATCGGACCGTGATCGAGTTCGGCTTCGCCCGCAGCATCGACGCGAGCGCAACCCTCCTCGGCCGGCTCGCCAAAAGCGCAACGGAGATGAATCTCAATCGACCGGTTGCCATGCGCGGCGCGATCGACTGGGAGATCGTGGACGGGAATCGGCTCGAGCGCATCGCCAATTCGGCCGCGCCGGTAAACCTCGAGCAGATGGCGCAATTCGGATACGCACTCGCGGATCGCGGCGATGAGCGCGCCATCGCGTACGCGCAAACGGTGGCGCGAAGCGAACCGATCGAAGCGGCGGTCATCCTCGCCGCGTTGCGGGTGCGGCAGGGGAACCACGACGAAGCCGCGGCCATGCTCCGCGGCGCGCTCGTCGGCTATCGCAGGAACCCCTGGCCCGATCGCGAGGTGATGCAGAACGCGGTCAAGCTGGCCATGCGCATCGGCCGCACCAGTCCGCAACGAGCCCGGATGATGTTCGACGCGCTGTCGCAACCCTTCGCGGTGTTGCAGCAGAACGATCTGCGCCGCTTCGCGCTCATCGAGCTCGCGCCGCTGTTCGAAGGTTGCGGGCCGCACACGATCGCCGCGCTCCGCGCCGTCGAGCCGCATCCGTACTGGAGCAAGGAGTCGCTCGAGCTCCGCGTCGACTGCTACAACCGCGCGAACCTCACCGACCTGGCGGAGCAGGCGCTCGAGGACCTCGAGCGATTCACCGCCGCCGCTCCCGCGCCGGTGGTCACGCCACGAGATCGCCCAGCGCCGCGCGAATCTTCTTCAGATCGTTGACGAAGCGCGCGCGCTCCATCCGCCGCGCTTCATCGGACGGCGCGCGCAGGATCGAGGAAGGATGCACGGTCGCGGTCACGTACTCGGCGAGCTCCGATTTCACGAACTGGCCGCGCTGGATCGACACCCGGAACTTCGGACTGATCACGGCCTGCGCTGCGGTTGATCCGAGGCAGATGATCGCTCGGGGCTTGATCACTTGCAGCTCGGCCTGCAGCCAGGGGCGGCAGGCGGAGATCTCGACGGCATTCGGCTTCTTGTGAATGCGCCGCTTGCCGCGCGGCTCCCACTTGAAGTGCTTGACCGCGTTCGTGACGTAGACCTTCGAGCGATCGATGCCCGCCTCGCCGAGGGCCTTGTCGAAGAGAGCGCCGGCCGGGCCGACGAACGGACGTCCGGCCAGATCCTCTTTGTCGCCGGGCTGCTCGCCGATGAACATGATCAGCGAGGACTGCTTCCCTTCGCCGAACACGGTCTGCGTGCCGATCTTGTACAGCTCGCATCCGCGGCACTCCGCGGCGGCCGCGCGAAGCTTGTTCAGCGTGGGTCGGGGAGGGACGAACGGCGCGGCGGTCGGAACGGTCGTCATGAAGTCATCGACAACGCAACACTCGATCCCACCCAGGTGAAATCCTTGTTGAAGTCGACCCCGAGCATTTTCCCGCGCGACAGGCGCACTAGGTTCTGGGCGAGGATCGGCTTCGGCTCGTCGTCCGGGCGGAGGAACATCAGCCGGATCTCGATCTTCACCCCGCCGCCGTCGACGGCCTCGAGCGCCGGCTCGTAGGCGATCTTTTCCTGCAGACACCAGGCGTGGCGGTCGCGCTCGGGGATGGCGTCAATGTCCGCGCGCGTCGGCTCGACGTTGACGCCGCCGCCGGCGAAGGAGAACAGCGGCTTGAGCACGTAACGCGAGAGGTCGTCCGGAACGCGATCGAGCTCGGAGACGAACGTCGCCTTCGGCACGGACTCATGCCGCAGAAACGGCAGCGAGTACTTCGACCAGACCCAGTACCAGTTCGGATGCGGCGCCCATTCGACGTCGAGCTCCTCGCGGTAATCGAACGGCAGCTCGATGCCTTTGGCGATGAGCTCGTCGAACACGATGCGGTTGTAGATCCGCCGCACGGGCGTTCCGTCCGCGCGAAACAGCTGCTTGCCGCGCTTCACCAGCGTGGTCGGATCGATCGGGTCGACGTCGAAGAGGAGCTTCGTGGCGGCGAAGTCGGGCCAGGTCTTCTGCCGCGGCGGGTCGATGTCCATGAGGATGACTTCGCGCGGGTCGTTCATCCCCACGATCGTGCGCCGCGCGAGATCGAGGAACGCCTCGCGGTCGTAGCCGGAGTACCAGCACGACCAGGCGAGGTCGAGCCCGTCCATCTTCGCCAGCGTGTCCTTCCACGCGTCGCGCTGAATGACCTGCAGGCTCGTCAGCGATGGGAAGCCCTGCAGCTCGATCAGCTTCGGAACGAGCGTGCCGTTCTCGCTGACCACGGCGAAATCGACCTGGGCGAGATTCGGCAGCGCGTCCATTCCCGGCGTGTTCCAGCGCTCGGGGATGGCCGCCTTCATCTGCTCGATCAGTTTCGGATCGGAGAGCTGTTCGATGATCGCCTGCGCGCTCGTGACCGCGCGCTCCTTGAAATCATCCGAGAGGAAAAGCGGCGTCTCGGCGAGCCGGAACTCGAAGTTCGAATTCAAACGGCGCGAGAGCTCGGACTGGTACCACGCGTAGAGCTCGGGAGTGAACTGCGCGTTGAACAACTGGCGAAAGCGGCGATCCATGCTCGTACTCTATCCTTGCGCGCTTGCGCGCGAGGATCTGCGGTTACACCGGCAGGAACGTAGTCTTTGGCGGCGGTCGTCGCGGTGCCACCGTTGATCCTCCGTCGCTCCGCGACGAAGGATAGACTTCAGAGCGATGCGAGCAACCTCCTCTACCTGGCGCGCGGCCATGCTGCTGTTCTGCTCCGGCGCCTGTGCCCTCATTTATCAAACTGTCTGGATGCGCGACTTTCGCCTGATCTTCGGCGTGTCCACGCTGGCAACCGGCGCCGTCCTGGCGATTTTCATGGGCGGCCTCGGCCTCGGCAGCGCACTCCTCGGCAAACGCGCGGATACGCATCCACATCCGCTTGCGCTGTACGGACGCTTCGAAGTCGGCATCGCGCTCTCGGCCGCGGTCAGTCCGCTGCTGCTCATGGCCGTTCGCGCGGTTTACATCGCGGCCGGTGGCTCGAACACCCTCGGCGCCATCGGCGGCACGTTGATCCGCCTCGCGCTCTCCGCGCTCGTGCTCGCGGTGCCGACGATTCTGATGGGCGGCACGCTCCCGGCCGCGGCCCGCGCGGTCGAATCGAGTGACGACGCCGGCCGCCGCCGTCTCGCGTTGCTCTACGGAATCAACACCCTCGGTGCGGTCACGGGCACGCTGCTGTCGACGTTCGTGATGCTGGAGCGCTTCGGCAATCGCGCCACGCTCATCACCGCGGCGTTGCTCAATCTCGCCATCGGTGCGATCGCCATCGCCATGGGGCGAAAGCAAAGTGTGGCCGAGGTTCCGCAGCAAAAATCGAAGAAGGCGCCCGCGAAAACAGTGGACGAGCCGGTTCGCGGTCCCGCTCTTCCGTCGCAGGTCGTGCTCATCGCCGCGGCGCTGGTCGGCTTCGCCTTCCTGCTCATGGAGCTGGTCTGGTATCGCGTCCTGTCGCCGATTCTCGGCGGCACGACCTTCATGTTCGGGCTCGTGCTCGCCGTGGCGCTGGCCGGCATCGGCATCGGAGGCGCGATCTACTCGTTGGGCCGCAGCGAGCGCGTCGCCAGCGGCGCCGGTTTCGCCGTCACCTGCGCGCTCGAGGCACTGGCGATGATCGTTCCGTTCGCGATGGGCGACCGCATCGCCCTGCTCGCGAATCGCCTCCGAATCGGCGTCGAGACGTTCGGTGGCCACGTCTGGTCGTGGGCGATCGTCACGATCATCGTCGCGCTTCCCGCCGCGATCATCGCCGGCTTTCAGTTCCCCCTGCTCATCTCCCTTCTCGGCCGCGGACGCGATGGCGTCGGCCGCGAGACCGGCCTGGCATACGCGTGGAACACGGGCGGCTCGATCGCCGCATCGTTGCTCGGCGGCTTCATCCTCCTTCCCACCCTCGGCGCTGTCGGCTCCTGGAAACTCGCCGTCGCCGTGCTGATCGCGCTGGGCATCGTCGCGCTCTACTTCTCGCTCAAAGAACGGAAGCGATTCGCGATCGCGCTTTCCGCCGGCGCCACCATCGCTTCCATCGCCTGCATGTTTGCGCTCGGCCCCACCGCGCTCTGGCGGCACTCGGGCATCGGCGCCGGCCGCGCGCCGCTTCCGACGACCCTCAACGCGACCCGCGACTGGATGCACGCCGTGCGGCGCACGCTCATCCTCGACACCGACGGTCAGGAAAGCAGCATCGCCCTGATCAGCGGCGATGACCTCGGCCTGTACGTCAACGGGAAGTCGGATGGCTCTGCGCGCAGCGACTCGGGAACGCAGGTCATGTCCGGAATGCTGCCGGCGATGATTCATCCGAACCCGAAGAAGATGATGATCATCGGCCTCGGCACCGGCACGACCTCGGGATGGGTCGCGGCGATTCCGACGGTCGAAAAGGTCGACGTCGTGGAGCTAGAGCAGGTTGTGGTCGACGTCGGCCACTACTTCGGGCCCGTCAATCACGACGCGATGAAGAACCCGAAACACCGCACCAGCGTCGCCGACGCGCGCGAGATGCTGCTCACGTCGCGCGAGAAATACGACCTGATCTTCTCCGAGCCCTCCAATCCGTACCGCGCCGGCATCGCC
Organism: uncultured Acidobacteriota bacterium; assembly: GCA_963822445.1. GTDB lineage: Bacteria > Acidobacteriota > Thermoanaerobaculia > Gp7-AA8 > Gp7-AA8 > QHVT01. The sequence goes on from CAWGHO010000002.1 coordinate 1,373,759, forward strand.
AGCCTCTACACGAAGGAGTTCTATCGCTCCGCCGCGGACCGGCTGGAGCCGGGCGGCATCTTCATTCAATGGATGCAGATGTACGCGGTCGACGAGACGACCATTCAGACGATCTTCGCGACGCTGTCGACCACGTTCCCGCACATCGAGGCCTGGACCACCACGCACGGCGACGTCGTGCTGACCGCGTCGAAAACGCCGATCGTCTTCGATGCCGACCTGGTGCGCGCGCGTCTGGCGCAGGAGCCGTACAAGAGCGCCGCCCATCTGGCGTGGCGCGTGGAGACTGTCGAAGGCGTGCTCGGCTACTTCCTCGCCAACGAGAGCGTGGCCAGGAGCATGGCCGCGAAGGCGACGGAACTGAACACCGACGATCGCGTCGTCATCGAGTTCAGCTTCGCGCGTACGCTCGCCCGCGGCGATTTCGACATGGCCAAGATGTACGAGATCTCGCAGATGGCGAAAGGAACGCGGCCCGCGCGCGTTCGCGGCTCAGTGGATTGGGCTGCCGTCGACGCGAACCGCGGCTCGGTGTGGTGGCTGCCGTCGATCGATCCGCGCAACGCCTTCACCAACGCCTACACGACTCAGGATTTCCTGGGCGCGCTCGGACGCTGGCGCGCCGCGCCCTGGGCTCCGGTGAACTCGCTGCAGACGGCGATGCTCGCGCAGGTTCTGGCGATGGGTGGCGATCCGCGCGCGGAGCAGCACATCGAATCCTTGCGGGAATGGCAGCCGATCGAAGCCGACGTCATTCTGGGCATCCTCCGCTGGCAACAGCGGCGGCCGCAGGAAGCCGCACCGCTTCTGCAGTCGGCCTTTCACCGGATGCGCTCCACTCCCTGGCCGTTGCGCAGCGTGATGGATGCGGGGATCACCTTCGCGCTGGAGATGGCGTCGCGAAAAGAGCTCGGGCCGATCGCGCTCGACGCGCTTTCTCAACGCTTTTCGGAATGGCAGCTCGACGAGGCCCGTCGCACGACGTATCTGCTCGTCGCGCATCAATCGACGCGCTGCGGAGCGCCGACGATGGCGTCACTGAAGGAGTTCGAGCCGAACATCCCCTGGAACAAGGACGCACTGGAGATTCGCGCGAACTGCTACGCGCAGAACAGTCACCCGCTGGCGGATCAGGCGAAGAAGGAGCTGGAGGAGTTCAACGAGAACGAGGCTTTCGGGCGCTAGATCCCTCGACTTCGCTCGGGATGACACGCGCGTTCGCGCGTGTCACTTCTTCTTCAGCTCAGTCAGAACCAGCTTGGCCACGGCCTTGAGCGTGTCGAACACGCCTGTTCCGTTCATGGCCACGGCCTCGAACGTCGGCTCGCCTTTGAAGTTCAGGCGGCTGTACATCTCGTCCATCGGCAGCGCGGTCGGGAGATCGCGTTTGTTGAACTGGAGGACATACGGCACCTGCTTGAGGTCGTAGCCCTGCTCCTTGAGGTTCTTCTCTAGATTGATCAGCGACTCGACGTTCGCTTCCATGCGCGCATCCTGCGAGTCGGCGACGAACACCACGCCATCGACGCCCTTCAGGATCAGCTTCCGCGACGCGTCGTAGAAGACCTGGCCGGGAACGGTGTAGAGGTGAAAGCGGGTCTTGAATCCGCGGACCGTGCCGAGGTCGAGGGGGAGAAAGTCGAAGAAAAGGGTGCGGTCCGTTTCGGTGGCCAGCGAGATCAGCTTGCCCTTCGCCTGCGGGTTGGTCTTGTCGTAGATCCACTGCAGGTTGGTGGTCTTACCGCAGAGGCCGGGACCGTAGTAGACGATCTTGCAGTTGATCTCCCGCGCGGCGTAGTTGATGAACGTCATCGCTATTCGCTGAACAGGCTGTCGATGTCTTCGTCCGTGATCTCAGCAAACGGAGAGTCGAACCGGTTCGCCGCGGACCCGCGCTCGGCCTCGGACTTCCGCAGGAGCACTTCGAACGTCCGCTCCAGCTCCTGGGATGCTTTCTTGACGCGCAGCCTGACCAGGCCGAGGGAGGATTTTTCGTCGAAGATCACGACGAGGATGACCCGCTGGGCGACCAGGGAGATGTGGATGTTGTCCTTCTCCCCTTCGTGAAAGAGGATCGAGAACTCTTTCTCGCCGATCAGCTTGGCCAGACCGTCCGTGGCGGCGACGTTTCCGGCGGTCAGGGAGGCGAGGGAAGTGGCGTCCACGCCTCGCATGTCGCCGTGAACGGCGATCTGCTGGCCGTTTTTGTCGACCAGAAAACAGATTTTCGAGTTGGAGTCGACCTGCAGACGCTGAAGGATGTCCTTGATCTGCTGGTACTCCTCCTCGTACATCACGAGATCAGGAGCGGCCATTCATTTTCACCGTTTTCCGCGTGCGGATTGGGACGGAAATGTATAGCACACGAAGCACTTACGAGGCGACTAAATCTCTCGGCGTCCTTCGAGAGCCTTGGCCATCGTGACCTGATCCGCGTACTCGAGATCGCCGCCGACGGGCAGGCCGAAGGCGAGCCTGGTGGTGCGGACGCCGGTCTGCCGTAACTGCTGGGCGATGTAAAGGGCCGTGGCCTCGCCTTCGACGTTCGGGTTCGTGGCGACGATGACCTCGCGGATGGTTTCCGCGTTCACGCGCTTGAGCAGACCGCCGACGTCGATGTCCTGCGGGCCAATGCCTTTGAGCGGCGAGAGCGCGCCGAGGAGGACGTGGTAGACGCCCTTGAAGTCGCGGGTGGACTCGATCGTCTGGATGTTGAACGCCTCTTCGACGACGCAGATCAGACCTGGGTCGCGGCGGGGATCGGAGCAGATCGCGCAGGGCTCGACGTCCGTCATGTTGTTGCAGATCGAGCAGCGGAAGATCTTCGACTTCACCTCGAGGATCGCCTGCGCCAGCGACTCGGCCTCGCCGGCCGGCCTTTTGAGGATGTGATACGCGAGCCGCGCCGCGGACTTGCCGCCGACGCCGGGGAGCTTGGTGAGCTCGTTGATGAGGTTCGCGAGTGGAGGGGCGGTCAAATCTAGAACCCGGGAATCTTCATCCCGCCGGTCATCGAGCCGACCGACGACTGCATTTCCTCGTCGACCTTGCGCACGGCCTCGTTGACCGCGGCTTTGACCAGGTCCTGGAGCATGTCTACGTCATTCGGGTCGACGGCTTCCTTGTCGATGACCACGGAGACGATCTCCTTGTTGCCGGTCATCTCCACTTTCACCATGCCCCCGCCGGACGTGCCTTCGACTTTGAGGCTGGCCATCTGGCGCTGCATCTGATCCTGGAGCTGCTGCGCCTGTTTCATGAGCTGCTTGATGTTCATTTGTTCTCCTTCACGAGCTCACCGCCGAGGTGCTTGCGGAATGCGCTGAGGACAGGGTCGTCGCGGAGCGAGGAGGGCTTGTCTTCCGCTCGCCGCGTAGCATCCGGAGCGTCGGGTTGCTGGATCTTGATGTCGACCGTCGTCTTCTCGCCGTATACCTGCGCGGCGACTTCTTCGAGGGAGTCCTTCGCGTCACCAACCGTGTCGGCCGCGAATTTGTCGGCGAACGAGAGGGTGATGCGATTGCCGTTTTTCTGCACGATCGCGGACTCGAGATAGGGGCCGAGCAGCGGGCGCTTCTTCTTGAAGGCGGTGACGAAGTCGTCGGAGGCTGCTTGAACCTTCGGAACTGCTGCTGCTTTAGGCAGAGATCTCTCAACCTTTTCCCCGCCCCCACCCGCAAGCACCTGCTCCACGCTCTTCAATCGCGGGAACGTCGCCGCTTTCAGCAGCGCGATCTCCACCGCCAGCCGCTGATGTTCCGCGCGATTCACGGTCTCGTCATCGCGCAGCAGGAGATTGGCGATGCGCAGCAGCTCCGTGTACGAGAACTGCCCCGCCAGCGAGCGGATGGCCGGCAGATCTTCCGGCGACAGGGCGAGCATGTTCTCGTTCGCGCCGCCCGCGAGAAGCAGCAGATTGCGCACGAAGTTGAGCAGATCGCGATAGAGCATCTTGAAATCGCGGCCGCTGTTCGAGGCTTCCTCGAGCGCTTCCAGGATTCCGCCGTGATCCCCTTCGCCGATGAGGGTGATCACCCGGCCGAAGAAGGTCGTGTCGGAGAGGCCGAGGATCGTGGCGACGTTCTCGACGGTGATGGAGCGGCCGCCGAAGGCGATGATCTGGTCGAGCAGCGACAACGAATCGCGCACGCTGCCTTCACCGCGGCGGGCCACGATCTCCAGCGCCGTGCGCTCGGCCTTGATGCCTTCCATGTCGCACACCTGCTGCAGACGGCCGATCAGATCCTCGAGCGTGATCTTGCGCAGGATGACCTTCTGCACGCGGGAGATGATCGTCTGCGGAACCTTCTGCATCTCCGTCGTCGCGAACATGAACATCACGTGCGGCGGCGGCTCCTCGATCAGCTTGAGGAGCGCGTTCCACGAGGCGGTGGAGAGCATGTGCGCCTCGTCGATGATGAAGATGCGGTAGCGGTCACGCGCGGGCTGGAACTGGGAGACGTCGCGCAGCTCGCGGACGTTGTCGACGCCGGTGTACGTTGCCGCGTCGATCTCCCGCACGTCCATGTCGATGCCTTCGGTGATCTCCCGGCAGACCGTGCACTCGTTGCACGGCTCGCCGGCGGGCCCCTTCACGCAATTGAGGGCCTTCGAGAGGATGCGCGCGAGGGTCGTTTTGCCGACGCCGCGGACTCCGGAGAAGAGGTAGGCGTGATGGATCCGCTCGTCGCGGATGGCGTTCTGGAGGGTCTGGACGACAGTCCCCTGGCCGACGGTGTCTGCGAAGGATTGCGGCCGGTATTTGCGGGCCAGGGCCTGGTAGGACATGGGGAGCGAGTGTATATAACAAACCCGCTCAGAAGAGCCCAGGCCTGACTGTGTCACGCAGGGTAGGCACCTTATCGCTGCTTCCTTCCGGACCTGACGAGGTTCGATGCTCCTGCTGCACAGGACCCGAGCTCACCTGAACGGGCTTGCCGGTGTTCCTTGCATTTACGAATCAATCCACGCAGCGGCGCGTCGCCGCTGGCGGAGAGAGTGGGATTCGAACCCACGGTACGCGATTAACGTACACACGCTTTCCAAGCGTGCGCCTTAAGCCACTCGGCCATCTCTCCGTGCTGCGCACGCAAAATTGAAAATTGAAAATTGAGAATTGAAAATGATGATGAAATTACCGCACAGTTTCAATTTTCAATTTTACATTTTCAATTTCATGCGCGCAGCGCGTGACCAAATGGCGGAGAGGGAGGGATTCGAACCCTCGATACCCTTGAAGGTATAACGGTTTTCGAGACCGCCGCATTCAACCACTCTGCCACCTCTCCGTTCGATCACGCTGGCGCAGCTGGCGGAAGAAATCCTGGAGCAGCAGACGTGCCCGCTCTTCCATGAAGCCTCCTTCCACTTCGAGGCGATGGTTGAGCCGCGCGTCCTGCACCAGGTTGCCGAGGGAGCCGCAAAATCCGGCTTTCGGGTCGAAGGCCGCGAAGACCAGACGGTCCACGCGCGCGTTCACGAGCGCTCCCGCACACATCGCGCACGGTTCGAGCGTCACGAACATCGTCGTCCCCTCCAGCCGCCAGTCGCCGATCGTTCGCGCTGCTTCCGCGATCGCGTAGATCTCCGCATGGCCGAGGGGGTCGCCTGATTCCCGGCGGTTGCGGCCGCGGCCGATGACGGTTCCGTCCCGGCTCACGATCACGGCTCCGACGGGGATCTCTCCGTCCGCTCCGGCCTCGTGAGCCAAAGCAAACGCTTCCTCCATCCACTGCACCTGATTCATCTGTCAAAGAGTACGACGGCGGGCATCAGTGCCCGCCGTGAGGGTTGGATTCGGATTGGTGCACCCATGAGGACTCGAACCTCAAACCTTCTGATCCGTAGTCAGATGCTCTATCCAATTGAGCTATGGGTGCGAGCACGGAAAGCTAACCACCTCAGCGGGATCTGCATTCCGCAGCGGCGGCGCATTGTATGCGGCGCTACCCGGCCTAGCAAGCGGCCGTTTCTTGCGTGGCGGCACATCACTTGCGGTATCCTTGTCGCTCCTGGAGCTGCAGCAAGCTTTCACGGCCTCTACGGTTGGCGAACTGCCTGTCCCACCCTTCCCCAGCCAACCGTGGAGGGCGTGATTTTTTATGCGCAAGGAAGACTTCTACGCGCGGACCATGCACACCCCGGACGACCCCGCGCGTGCCGCGCAACGGGCTGCCCTCCGGGATCTCTGGAAGCAGCTTCTGCCGTTGCACCGCGCGCTGATCGACTCCGCCAAGGCCGAATACACCGCCTCGATCGCCCCCGTCGGCGGCCCCACCCACCTGCTCCAGCTGATCAATGACGATCCCTTTTTCGGCTGGCTCAAGCCCCTGACCGCCGTGATCGTCGAGATCGACGAAATGTCCCGCACCGACTTCGACAAGGCCCAGGTCGACGCCCTCCTCGGCCGCGTCCGCGCCGTTTTCGGCGGCGACGCCGCCTCCGCCTTCGGCTCGCGCTACCTCCCGCTCCTCCAGCGGGACGTGGACGTCGCTATTGCTCACGCCGCCATCCGCCAGATTCTGGCGCGACTGGACGGATAAACACCCGCTCCGTCCCTCCACAGTTGCAGTAAAGTAGAAGTTCTCCCAAATGGAACTATTTGCGTTCGACGACGACTACGTGCGGCGTCTGCGGATGCGCGACCGCGATACCGTCGCTCACTTCGAGCCGTACATCCGCGACCTCATGCGGATCAAGTTTCACAGGAAGCTCCGCACCGCCGAGGATGTCGAAGATGTGCTGCAGGAGACTCTCAAGCGCGTCTTCGACGCGCTCGATCAGGTCCAGGACGGGCACAAGCTCGGTGCGTTCGTCAACACGATCGCCAACCACGTCTACCAGGAGAAGGTCCGCGAGGATCTCCGCTCGAAGCGGCCGGACGGCGTGCTTCCGCCAAATGACGACAAGAGCACGCTCGACGCCCTGATCGACGAGGAGACCCGCCGGCGGGTCCGCGCCGTCATCGCCCAGCTCGAGCCGCGCGACCGCGAGATCCTCACGGCGATTTTTCTCGAGGAGGAAGACAAAGACGCAATCTGCGCCCGTATGCGCATCTCCCGCGAGTACCTCCGCGTCCTGCAGCACCGGGCCGCGGACAAGTTCCGGAAATGGTTCATGTAACGACCGCGCCGCGATCGTCACTATCTGGTCTGAGAACGCGATGAAACACGAGCAGCTACAGGAACATGCGACCCAGCGGTACTTCCTCGATGAGATGTCCGAGGCGGAGCGCAACGAGTTCGAAGAGCATTACTTCGATTGCGCGATCTGCGCGGCCGAGGTCAGGGATGCCGCGAGGCTGCTCGCCGTGGGACGCGAGATCGCCCGGGAGCAACAGGCGGCCCCAGCACCCGTAACCGAAATCCGCAAGTTCCGGCCGTGGGTCACCTGGTATCCCCGTCTTGCCACTGCCGCCGCGGCGGTCTTCGCGATCGTCATCGGCTGGCAGACAGTGACCATTCAGAGCCTGCGTACGCTGGCGCCGCGCGGCGGTGTGAGCACGCGCTACGAAGTCACCACGAGCAAGACTCGAGGGATTGTCGGCGCGTCGCCTCTTCAGACCATTCGAGTAGGCGAGATCGCGACGGTCGAGGTGGAGATCCTCCCGCCGCCGGAAAGACCGGCCAGCTACGTCATCAGCATCCGCGATGGCGCCGGCCGGGTGAAGCAATCCGACGACGTCAGTTTGGAACAGGCAGAAGAGTCGGTTCCGGTAGTGCTCCCCGCGTTGCCCCGGGGGAGCTATCAGTTGGTGATCGAGGGTGTCCGCAAGGATGGCAACCGCTTCGAGATCACCCGTCATGGTTTCGAGGTGGTTTCAGAGAGATGAGGACGAGGAAAAAAGGAGGCAGTCCATGCCAAGTTATGCGTACAACGCGAGCGCCATCGGTCTCGGCGGAGTGATCCGGCGAGGTGACATTTCCACGGTCGTACCGACCGTCGCATCGGTCTGCCTGGCACCCGCCGGCGGCGAGGCGTCGATCAGCTACGAGAACTACAACCGCCACGACATTTCCTTCACCAAAGCCCAGGCCCGCGTCGGCGGGTACGAGGCGCCGGCCGTCAACGGCGGCCTTCGCCGTCACATCACCTACGCCGACATCTACCTGAGCAACCTGAAGATCTTCGATCGCCTGAAGATCACCTTCATGCAGGCGACCATCACCTCGTCACGCGAGGTGGGCAACGAGCGTCCGCCGCAGGAGCTCGAGCACGATCTCACTGAATTCGAGATCAACGTCCTCTATCGGGGCGTTGTGATCGACGGCGTCGAGGTCTTTCCGGACGTCGACGCCAACCTCTGCGGGGCGAAGAAGTACGGGGCGTTCGCCGACCTGATGGCGCAGCGGCAGGATCTGCTGCTCAGCGATGAGGCAGGGATCACCCCCGCGGAGCTCGCCGAGCTGAAACGCGACCGAAAGCCCTTCAACGGTTCGTTGATCAGGAAGATCGAGAACGCGCCCTCGAGCAAGGGCCACAAGGTCCCGCTCAGGCAGTTCGGCAACGCCAAATTCGCCGAGCTGCTCGTGAAACCGGATCGCCAGCGTTTCAGCCTGCTGCGTCTCGACCTCAACTCCGACTGGAGCACCGTTCGCCCCCAGAACGACGGCCCCATGTTCGCGGCATCCGCCGATGGCGAGATCCTCGCGAATGCCGCCGGCGACGACGGCCAGGGCGGAGCGTTGAGCGGAGGAGGCGGCGGCAGCAATGGTGTCCCCATCTGGCCGTAGCAGCAGATTCCGTAGATTCGTGCCGCTGCTGTTCGCGCTGGTCTTCGTCGGCGCGAAGGCAGCGGCACCACCGTCTTACGAGTCCGTGTGGCGGGATGCGCGGCGTCTGTCCGACGGCGGTGACCTCGTTGCCGCGGCTCGAATCGTCGACGCGGCCCTTCTTGGAGCCGGCGCGAGCGACGAGGAGTCGGTCTGGGCGCTGCGGGTCATGCGCGCCGAGCTGCTGATCCTTCAAGGCGATGCCGTGGGGGCGCGCGCTGCGATCAGGAAACCGCTTCCGCGAAACCTGCAAGCCACCGAAACAGCGGCACGCCGGCTCGTTCTGCTGGGGATGATGGACTGGTACACCGACGACCATGACAACGCCGTAGAGCTGATCGAGCAGGCCTTGTCGATCTCGGCTCGCGTCGCGCCCGGCTATCACGCGGAGATCCTCGCTCTTCGCGCATACCTCAGTTGGAGCGAGACCGATGCGCGGGAGGCCGTACGGCTCGCCAGAAAGAGCGGCGACGCGCGCACGATCGCCAAGGTCGGGGCGAACGTCGCGCTCCATCACGTTCGAGCCGGCCGGTTCGTCGAAGGCATCGCCCTCGACTCCTTCGTGCGCCCTCGGCTCGAAGCGCTCGGGATGCGGCGGACACTCAAGACCCATCTCGGCAACATCGGCTGGGCCTATCTCGAGCTCGGCGATTACGACCAGGCCATGGAGCGTCTGGCTGCCGCCGAGCGCGAGGCCGCGAGGATCGGCGACGTCAATGAGCGCATGGTCTGGCTCAATCACATCGGCAACATCCATCATGCCCGTCGTGATTGGGCCGCGGCCATGCAGGCCTACACGACCGTCCTGCGCACGGCGCCGAAAGACCACCGCGAGCATGGTCATGCTCTGGCCAATCTCGCGCGCGTAGCCATCGACTCCGGAAACCTCGGCGAGGCTGGCAATGCGATCCGTGACGCGCTCGCATTCGAGCGACGCAGCGAAGACGTCGAGGACGAACAGATCGCGCTCATTCTTCAGTCGCGCGTCGATGCAGCGGCCGGCAGAGCGGCCGCGTCCGAAAAGACTCTGCGCGCTGTGATGGCAAAGGCTGAGAATCCGGTCACGCGGATCGAAGCGAATGCCCGTCTCGCGCAGTTGCTCGCTTCCACCGGTCGCACCAACCTGGCTGACAACGCATTCAAACGCGCCGTCGATCTCGTGCGCACCGCGCGGGAGTCGATCGACAACCCCGAGCTGCGCATCGCCTACTTCAACACCTCCTCCGAGCTCTTCGACGACTACATCGATTTCCTCGTCGCCACGAAACGCCCCGAGGAAGCGTTGCGGGTGACGGAGATCAGCCGCGCGCAGACGCTGGCCGAGGGGCTGGTCACCGCGCAGGCGAAACTCGTTCCGCGCGCAATCGCCAAAGCGCGCGACGCCACCATCCTTTGCTACTGGCTCGGACACGACCGCTCCTGGGTCTGGACGATCACCGGAAATGCGATCACCGTCGCGCCGCTTCCTGCCGATCACGTCATCGAGGCCGAAGTCGATCGGTACAGCAAGGTCCTGCTCACCGCGGCGGGCACGCTCGATCGCAGCGGAGCCCGCGGGCAGCGGTTGTACAACATGCTCGTCGCGCCGGCGGTTCGCGCTCTGCCCCAAAACGCGCGGGTCATCGTCGTCGCCGACGGCAAACTGCACACGCTCAACTTCGAAACGCTCGTCGTTCCCGCGGCGCCGCAGCGTTACTGGATCAACGACGTCGTCCTCACCAACGCCAGCTCGCTGCAGCTCCTCGCGCCGGGCGCGCCGCGGCCACGGGCGTCGTTGCCGATGTTGCTCGTCGGCAATCCGCCGGTGGTCGACGCCGCGTTCCCGCCGCTCCGGCAGGCTCCTGTCGAGATCGCGCGCGTCGCTGCACGGTTCGCCGGCGCAACCGTCCTTCAAGGCGCGAAAGCGACACCGGCCGGATACTCGGCTGCGAAACCGCAGCGCTTCGATCTCGTCCACTTCGTCGCCCACGGCGTGGCCGCCCGGCGGCGCCCACTCGACTCCGCGGTCATCCTCGGCCTCGACGCAAAGAAGTCCTATCGCCTCCTCGCTCGCGATGTCGCCGGGCAGCCGCTCTCGGCGCGACTAGTGACCATCTCCAGCTGCGAAGGTGCGGGTTACGCGACCTACACCGGCGAGGGGCTCGTCGGCCTGGCCTGGGCATTCCGCCGCGCCGGCGCAGAGCAGGTGGTCGCGGCGCTCTGGCGCGTGGACGACATGGCCACGCTCGAGCTGATGGACAAAATGTACGCGGGCATCAGCGCGAAACGTCATCCGGCCGTCGCCCTGCGCGATGCGAAGCTCGCTCTGCTCCGCTCGGGAACGGCCTTCAAACAGCCGAAACACTGGGCGCCGTTCATCAACTACGTCTGATTCCGGTTTCTGCTGGACAAGTGTATTAGCCACTTAGTACACTGTGGCACCTCCGGCACATGATCGAGCTACACGGCCTCACCAAGACCTATTCGGACGGGCATCAGGCCCTCCGCGGCGTCGACCTGACCCTGGGCGAAGGCATGTTCGGACTGCTGGGGCCGAACGGCGCCGGAAAGACGACGCTGCTCTCGATTCTCGTGCTGGCGGTCGAGCCGACCTCGGGACGCCGGATCTACGACGGTCTCGATGCCGCGCGCGCATCGAACCGCGCGGCGATCCGCAGAACGATCGGCTACCTCCCCCAGGACTTCCAGCCGATCCGCCATCTGACCGGATTCGAGTACCTCGTGCACTGCGCCCGGCTCCGGGGCACCGATCTGTCGCGGAAGGAAATCGATCGTCGCGCGCGGCAACTGCTCGAAGCGGTCGACCTGCAGGACGCCGCGTCGCGCGCATCGGGCGAGTACTCCGGCGGCATGCGCCGTCGCCTCGGCATCGCCCAGGCGCTGATCCACAGCCCGAAGCTGCTCGTGATCGACGAGCCGACGGCGGGGCTCGATCCCGAAGAGCGGATCCGCTTCCGCAATCTCATCGCCGAGGTTTCGGATCACGTGGCCGTGCTGCTGTCCACGCACATCTGCGAAGACATCGAAGCGACCTGCGATCGCGTGGGCGTGCTCGTCGGCGGCCGGATCATCTTCGACGGCGCGCCGGGCGAGCTGTTCACGCGCCACGACGCGGACACGCTCGAGGATGCGTATGCGCGCGAGCTCGACGCGGCCGGCGAGGTGGCGGCGTGAAAGTGCTCGCCGCGTTCATCTCGCACGAGGTCACGACGCAGGTTCGTTCCGCGCGTTTCAAGATCCTCGCGCTTGCGTACGTCGTCCTCGCCTCCGCGCCCGCGGTCGCGATCTACCTCGCCTCGCGCAAGCTCGGATATGTCCTCGACGGCGGCGCGTACGCTTGGGCCCTGCGGCTGCTCCAGCCGACGCTCACGGCACTCTTTGCGACGGTCCTGGCAGTCGACGCGATCATCCGCGAGCGTGAAGAAGGCTCGTTCAGCGTGATCTCGCTCGCGCCGCTCAGCGCGTCGGGCTATGTGTTCCGCCGCTGGATCGCGCTGCTGGCCATTGCGGTTCCCATCACCATTCTTCCGGCGCTGATCGGCGGCGGACTCGTCGCCCATGCCGAGCGCAGCATGCCGTCGGTCGCGCCGCTCGCGTGGGAGTGGCTGCTTCATGTCGTGCCGCCGCTGCTCGTGATGTCGGCGCTGATGCTCGCGCTGGGAACGATCACCGGCCGCACCATCCTGGCCATCCTCGCGTTCGGCGCGGCCATGACCTTCGGCCTCGGATTTCTGCAGGACGGCCTCTCCTACGCGCATCGTCATCTCGAAGGCCCAGGCGACCTGATCGGCTTCGATCCGATGATCCTTCAGCGCATGGTGTGGACCGTGCGCGGCTGGTGGCACTTCGATCCGCCGACGGCCGCCGGCTATCCGATCGAAGAAGAGCTCGACGTTCTGCTGCCCCGGAGCGCGCTCATCGTCGCGTTCACGATTTTCTTCTTGTGCATCGCGCCAGCGTTTTTGCGACGCACGCGGCCCGACATAAAGCCGTGGCGGATCCGCGACGATCATCCGCTGCGGACGATGCTCCGCGGCCTCAATCGCATTCGCGAGAACTACCGGCCGGACGTCGGACTGCAGCCCTCCGATCGCGCGGTGATGATCTTCGGCGTTCTCGCGGCGATCGGCTGCATCGCACTTCTTTTGAACCGCGAGTCGCGCTACATCGCGCTGGCCAGCGAGCGATATGTCGCCGAGTCCGCGAAAGAGCCGCGCCAGATGAGCGTGACGCTCGTGCCGCGCTCGATCCGCGTCGAAGGCGATGCCGGGCGCACGTTCCGGACGAGAACGACATTCGCGATCGAGAATCGCGGCTCGCGTCCCGAGCATCATCTCGGCTTCGCGCTGCACCGCGGCCTGGAGATCCGGAACGTCACCGCGACGTGCGGCAGGACGAGCATCACCCGAAAGTGGGAGCGGGTCGGCATCGACCTCGAGTCGCCGATCGCGCCGAATGGCACCTGCACCGTGACCATCGACGTGGAGGGGCAGCCCGACGCGATCGTGTTCAATCTCCGCGGCAGGGGGCGCTTCGGTTCCCGCTATCGCCGCTGGGAGCGCGCCACGACGGCGATGGATCTCAGCGATCTCTCAAGGTCGACGTTTACACCGGCAGCGACGCGCCAGCGCCTCGTGCTCGCCGCGTCGGACTTTGCGCCCGTGCCGCGGTACACACCGTGGAGACTCGATCCCACGCACGTCAGTGCGGAGCGGGACACGAACAGTTTCATCGCCGAAGGCGTGGCCACGGTGAGTGACATCCACCTTTCGCTGCGGTTGCCGGAAGGATTCACCGCTGTCGATTCCTGCGGCGCGGTGAGCACGAAGCGCATCGAGAGCCGCTGCCGATTCGCGTTCACCGATCTGCGCATCACCGCGGCGCGATTCAAGACAATGCCTGTCGGACGAGCAACGCTGGTCCACCTGCAGCCGCACGACGAGCTGGCGCGGATTCACGGACCGGCGATGGCCGAGGCGCTGGCGATCGCGGAACGGGCCTGGCCGGGGTTGAACATTTCCGCCAACGCGGTCTTCGTCGAGAAACCGATCACCGCCGACGGCGATCGCCCGTCGTACTACCAGCCGCTCCACGGCGGCCCGATCGAAGCCTCGGGCGCGATGTATTCGATCGCCGAATGGCTCTTCATCCGCCGGGAACCGCTCAAGCCGACGCTGATCGGCGGCGCCATCATCACCAGCAATCTGCGCAGCCGCCGCCTGGTCGATCCGAAGGAGCGGGCCTTCTTCATGGCGTTCTTCGGCGAGGTCGCGCGTTCCAGACTCGGCGCCGGAGAGACCCGCACGGCGACCGCGGGCGGAAAAGGCCCGCGCCCTTCAACCGATCCGCTGCGCCATCTCTATCGGCCGACCGAGGCGCTGGACCGGTTGCGCGGCGTGGTCGTCGACCTCGAGTATCGCGTCGGCGCCGATCGCATCGTCGAAGGCGTGAACGAGTTCGTGGCCGCGGGCGGCACCGGCACGGCCAAAGAGCTGCTCGACATCATCGGTCGCCACGCGAACGTGAATCTCGACAACATGTATCGCGATTACTTCGCCGGCGAGGCCTTGCCGAAGCTCACCATCGAAGACGCGACGTTCGTCCGTGACGGCAAGCGCTGGACGGTGCGCGGGTTCGTGCACAACCTCGCGACGGGGGAAGCGCTCTGTCCCGTCGTGCTGCGCACGCAGTTCGGTTCCGCGCGCCAGACCATCCTCGTCGGCGCGAACGAGCGCGTCCCGTTCACGCTCACCACGGAGTACGAGCCGCGAACGCTGCAGCTCGACCCGGACAAGGTCGTGTACCGCCACGCCGCGGTCGGCACCGTCGACTCGATCGACTACGAAGGCGAGTCATGACGGTCTGGAATGCACCCGCTGTCACCCGCGTGCGCGTCTCGCTCGCGCTTCTCACCGAGCGTCGCGTCGCGCTGTTCCTCGCCGTCGACGGCTTCTTTCTCTTCGCGGGGATGCTCATGTCCTTCGGCGGAAACGGAAGCGTGCGCGATTACTGGCTGCCGATGTTCCTGCTGCCGTCGATCTTCCTGGCCGTGCCGATCATGGCCGACGCGGTCGCGGTGGAGCGCCGCTCGGGCACGCTCGACCTCGCGCTCACGTCACCCGGTGCGCGTTTTTACTTCGAGCGGCGCGTGCTCGCGGTTGCGGCGTTGATGATCGTGCAGGGCTGGCTGGTCATCTTCCTCGCGCGGGCGATGAACGCCGCCTACTTTCCGCTGTCCGGACCGCTCGTGCAGATCGTGATCGTGGCCATCTTCATCACGGCCATCACGCTGAACTGGTCGCTGCGGCTCAAGACCGCGGGCGCGGTCATCTTCGCCACGTACATCACGCTGCTGCTCTTCGCGCCGTGGGTCTTCTCGAATCCCATTCATCCGCCGGCGGAGATGCCCAACGGCACGATGAAGCTCGAAGACTACGTGGACTACTTCCAGCAGAACCTCGTCCTGTTCTCCGCAGCGATCGTCTTCTACCTCTACGCGCTGCAGCGGCTCTCCCGACCCGAATCGATCATCCAGTGAGGAACACCATGCGCCGAATGTTCGCAGTCTCTCTTCTTGTTCTCGCCGCCTGCCAGCAGGAGCGGGACGTCATAAGCTCCGCGACTCCGGTGCGGATGGAAGTGCTCAAGCGCACCGAGTTCGCGCCCTCGCTCACGCTGGCCGGAGTCGTTCGCGCGTCGAAAACGATTCCGCTCACGGCGACGCAGCGCGGCACGCTGGTGCTCGCGCCGCGATTCCGCGACGGCCTGCGCACGGGCGAAGCGGTGAAGCGCGGTGAGCTCGTCGCCGAGGTGCGGAACGACCAGGTCGTGTTCTCGCGGACGCAGGCTCGCCTGCAGATGGAGGCCGCGCAGGCGGATCACGAGCGGATGGAGCGCAGCCATCGCGAAGGCCTCGTTTCCAGCGCGGAGTATTCAGCGTCTGCATTGCGCGCGCGGCTGGCCAAGGAAACGTACGCCGCGATGCAGCGCGATGTCGCGACGCTCCGCATCGTTGCGCCAGCATCCGGTCATCTCGTCGTCACGAAGCAGATCGCCACCGGCGCGATCATCGACGCCGGAACGGTGCTGGCCGAGGTTGCTGGGGAGGGTGTGCCGCTCGTGGAGAGCGCGGTGGCCGCGTCGGAACGCGCGTTGATCCGGCCCGGACTGAACGTGCAGTTCAGCGGGCCGGGCGGGTGGACGGGCGCGGGGAAGATCACCGAGGTGGCGAGTGTGATCGATGCGGCGGGAACGGCGCGCGTCGTCGCGGAGCTCGCGAACAACGTGACGATGCCCGCGCCGGGAACGGGGCTGGAGTTGCGGGTCGAGCTCGATCGCCGTCCGGACGTGCTCACCGTTCCCGATGACGCAATCGTCGCCGGCAGTGAAGGACCGGCGGTTTACGTCGCGGCGATGGGCGATGGGATCGAGCGCGGGTTCCGCGTCAGGCGCGTCGATGTTGCGACCGGTGGTCGGGCCGCGGGCCGCGTGGAAGTGACCAGCGGCGTGCGCGACGGCGATCGCGTGGTCGTATCCGGCGCCGATGCGCTGACCGACGACGCGGTGGTCATGGAGTCGAAGCCGTGATCGAGCAGATCCTGCGGCGCCCCGTCTCCGTGGCCGTAGCCACGCTGGCGATGTGCGCCCTCGGCGTCTTCTCGCTGCTCGAGCTGCCGCTCTCGCTGCTGCCGTCGATCGAGCGGCCGAAGCTCGTGGTCGAAGCGCGCGCCGATGCGAGCTCGCGCGACGAGCTGCTCCACGAAGTCACGGGACCGATCGAACGGAGGCTTTCCTCCGTTCCCGGCATCACCTCGATCGAGAGCGAAACGAGCGACGGACTGTCGCGGATCGAGATCGGTTCGGCGTGGCAGACCGATCCCGACCGGCTGCGCATCGACGTCGCACGCCGCATCGAAGGAGCCACGACGTTGCCGCTCGACGATCTGACCATCGACGTTGCCGGGAACGATGTCTCGCCGGTGATCGAAGTCGCGGTGAGCGGCGCGTCGGGCTCGACGCGGACGCGGATCGCGGAGCGCGTGGTTCTGCCGGAGCTCGCGCGAATCGAAGGCGCGGGGAAGGTCGACGTGATCGGCGCGCGGCCTCTGCGCGTCGTCGTGCAGCCGCGGGCAGCATCGCTGATCGCGCGGGGATTGACCGCGCTCGATGTCGAAGAGCGCTTGCGCGTCGCGGGATCAGCGGTTGCTGCCGGGCGGGTGCGGGAGGGGGCGTCGGTGCGGCCGCTGGTCGTCACGCAGCCGATCCTCTCGCTCGAAGATCTTCGCGCGTTGCGGGTGAAGGGCGTGCCGCTCGGGGAGATTGCCGAGGTATCGCTGCGTGAGGTCGCTGACGATAGTTTGTTTCGTACGCGCCACGGGGAGGCTGTTCTCCTCCAGGTTCACCGCGCACCGAACGCGAACGCTGTCTCCCTCGCACGCGAAGTCCGCAAACGCGTTGGCGAGCTGTCCGGTCGCGCGGCCGGCGTGCGCATCGCCGTGGTCAACGATCGCAGCGAGGAAGTCACGCGCGCCCTGTTCGAGCTCGGCATCGCCGCGCTTCTCGGCGTCCTCCTCGGCACGCTCGTTCTGCGCTACATGCTCGGCGTGTGGCGGCCGACGCTCGCGCTGGCGATCGTCGTGCCCGCGGCGCTGCTGGCGTCGTTCAGCGCGTTTTACTTCGCCGGCATTCAACTCGACGTCATCTCGCTGGCCGGCCTCGCTTTGGCGACAGGGCTGCTGGTCGACAACTCCATCGTCGTGCTCGAGTCGGTCGAAAGCGCACGCGCCGCGGGGAAACCGAACGCGGTCGCGGCAGGCACGCGGCAGATCGTCCTCGCGGTCGTGGCCAGCTCCATCACGCTGATGATCGTCTTCGCGCCGCTGCTT
This sequence comes from uncultured Acidobacteriota bacterium, assembly GCA_963822445.1. Classification (GTDB taxonomy): domain Bacteria; phylum Acidobacteriota; class Thermoanaerobaculia; order Gp7-AA8; family Gp7-AA8; genus QHVT01. The sequence goes on from CAWGHO010000002.1 coordinate 1,391,415, forward strand.
TATCTCCGCGGTCTGGCCCGTGCGCTCTTCGGCGAGCAGGCGGTCGCGGTCGTGGCATCTGTCGCGGCGTCGCTCGTGCTGTCGCTCACGCTCACGCCGGTGCTCGCGCAACGCGACGACGTTCCGACGCGTCCGCGCAGCCCCGGCCTCGCGTCCTACCTGCGCATGCTCGGTCGCGTGACGGAGAACCCTGCACGCGCACTCACCGCGGCCATCGCGATCATGGTCCTGTCGTTCGCACTCGGCGGACTGCTCCCGCGAGAACTGTTCGCACGCGGCTCGGACGATCGAACCGTCATCGAAGCCCGTCTCGCGCCGGACCTCGATCCTGCCGCTTCGCGCGCGCTCGGCAATGAGCTCTGGAACGCCATCGCCGCGAACGACAAGCGGATGATCCAGCGCGGCAATCGCATCACCATCGAGCTGGCCGGTCCTCTCGAGACGGTGCCGGCCATCGCCGGAATCCGCACGACCATCCGCCAGAAACCGAGCGCGTTCATCGAGGCCATCAGCGGTGACGCCGATCGCGTCGAGCTGATTGCGTCAGCTGCTTCCGAGGGCGAGGCCGCGGCGCTGGCGGGGCGAATCGAAGAGCGGATGAAGAAGGCCGGATTCGCGCGCGTCGATGACGACCTGACCCGCGGACGCGCGGCGATGCTGCTGCGCTGGAACGAGACGCTCATGGGTCCGGATCGCCGCGCGGTCGAACGGCAGGTGCGCGCGGCTCTGGGAACGGTCGATATCGGACAAACTGAGATCGCGCGCGCCGAGCCTGCGATTCTGCTGCAGCCGACGACACCGCACGAGTTGTCGCTGGTCCCCGTTCGCAGCGGCGATCACGTCGTGCCGCTGTCGGCGCTTTCCGGCGCGCGACTCGCGCAGCGCACACCGGTCGCCGTGCGCGATCAGGGACGGCCCGCGCACCGGCTCGTGTTCGAAGGCAACGCGGCCATGCCCGTGCTCGCGCAACAGGGCACCGAGCGGATTCGCGTGGCCGGCCATGCGCGCGAGCTGGCGGATGCGTTCGCACAGATGCGCGTCGCGTTCATCCTCGCCGCGATCCTCCTCTATCTGACCGTCGCCGCGTTTTACGAATCGCTCGTTCTGCCGCTGCTGGTGATGAGCGCATTGCCGTTCGCTGGTGCGGGCGCGCTGGTCGCGCTCGTCGCAACCGGCCAATCACTCAACGTGATGTCGCTCATCGGCCTGGTCTTCCTCGGCGGCGTGGTCGTGAATCACACCGTCGTCCTGATCGATCGCGCCGAACAACTGCGCAAGACCGGCGTGCCCGCGATCGCCGCGATCCGCCAAGCCGCTGCCGATCGCTATCGCCCGGTGATCATGACCACCGTCACCGCGCTGCTGGGCATGCTGCCGTTGGCGATTCTTGGCGGACCGGGTGTCGAGCTGCGCCGCGCGGTTGCTGTTGCCGTGACCGGAGGATTGATCACGGCGACGCTCGGCACGTTGTTCGTCGTGCCGCTGCTGTATCGCTTCCTCGATCGCGGCGCGAAATCGGGCGAAGTCGAAGAAGAAGGGGTCGCGCTGGCGCATGCGTAGGCTCGTCCCCGCGGTCGCCGTGGTGCTGCTCGCCGTCGCATCGGCGCGAAGCATTCAGCTCGACTACGCGCCGGCGCTTTCCCTGCCGGAGCTCACCGTCCAGCTGACGATGCCCGCGGCCGCGGCGACCGATCCGATCGAAACGACGACGCGCTGGATCGTCCCGGTGGAGTCATCCATCCGCTCGCTGGGCGATGTGCTGGCCATGCGCGGCGAGATCGGCGCGGACAGCGCGAAGATCACCGTCCGTTTCCGCCGGGGCACCGATCCCGAGCTGAAAGTCGCGCGGCTCGCATCGGAACTGGCCGGCTTGCGCGCGCGCTTGCCGCGTGATGCGCGACTGACCGTGTGGCCCTCCGCGCAAAACGGCGCACGGCCGAGCGCGTTCCTCGCGCTCACCGGATCTCCCGACGGAGCACGCCGCGTCGCAGACGAATTGAGAACCGTGGCCGGCGCGCGTGACGTCGAGGTGTACGGCGGAACGGACGTCGAAACGGAAGTGCGTCTCGCGCGCGGACAGCGCATCACACCGGAAGAGCTGATCGACGCAATCGTTCCCCATCACCTCGGCACGACGAAAATCGGCTCACGCCAGATCGCCGTTGGTTCCGCGGCCCTCGATCTCGATCGAGCCGTGCGCCAGCGAGCGCCAGGCACACACGCGGTGGATCGCCACTCGATTCCGTTCAGCGTCTCGCGACTGAACGGCAAGCCGGCGGTGATGCTGGCTGTCCTTCGCGATGACGACGTGTCGCTCTTCGCGTTCGACGCCGCGTTGCGCGAGAAAGCGCGCTCGCTCGGACTCGAAGAAGTGTGGAGCGAAGCGAAGGAGATGCGGGCGATGCTCGTGCGGCTCGCAATCGGCGCGCTGCTGGCGACGCTGATTCTCGCCGCCGGCGGATTCGCGATTGCCGGCCGCCGCGGATTGCTGCTCGCCGGGTACGTGCCGCTGGCGATCGCGGTCGCGGTGAACATCGCCCGCATCACCGGCGCGCGGGTCGACGCGTTCACACTACTGATCGTCACGGTTGCCATCGCGGGCGTCGCTCCGCTCGCCGCATCGCGCCTCACATCGCGCCGCGAGGAGTTGTGGCCGGGGATCATCACCGCGTTTTTCTTCGCGCTTCTCCCCATCGCCACCGCCCTCGGCAGCGGCCGGCTCGCGCCACTCCTCGCATCGCCGGCGCGCGCGTTCGCGATCACCGGGCTGGCCGCGATTCTCGCCGCGTATCTGATTCCGATCGATCGCACGCCGCGCGTCGTGCCCGGAAGCCGCGCCACGCGCCGTGCCTTGCGGGACAGCGCCGGAGTCGTGCTCGCGTGCGTCGCTGCGGCATGCGTGCTCCTGGCCTGGTTCGGAGCGCGGCTCGATCCGCGTCGCGCCGGCCAGACCATCGAGCGCGGCCGCCTGTACATCCGCATCGCTCTCCCCGCGGGAACGACACTCGCCTCGACGACGGCCGCGGTCGCGAATCTGGAGACCGAGCTGGCGAAGGTCACCGAGATCGCGAGGTTCTGGAGCTTCGTCGCGCCGTCGCGCGCGTCGGTCGTGCTCGAGCTGACCGGCGAAGCGCAGTCGATCGAGAAAATGCAGCTGCTGCGCATCCGCCTGCAGTCGCTCGCGCGCCTCGCGCCGGGGAGCGTGACCATCGCCGAATCATTCGAAGACGGCGGTGGACGTTTTTCCGATGATCTGGAAGATCGTGCCGAGGCGGATGAGGAGGGGTATTTGTATCGGGTTTTGCTCAAGAGCACCGATGCCGAAGGATTGCTGCGGGCGCAGAACGAGATGGCGACGCGGCTGACGAAGCTCGGCGTGCGCCGCGCGGCGATCGTGCCGGAGTGGGCGGCGAGCACGATGCGGCTCGAGCTCGTGCCGAAACAATCGACGTCGCCCGAGCTGATGCAGACCGTTGCCGCGGCGATCGCGGAGCAGACGTTGCCCGCGCGCGGCCGGAGCATGCCCGACGGCCGCGTCTTGCGCGTGATCGCGGACGGCGCGCCGAAAACAATCGACGACGTGCCGCAACGCGCGGATGTCTTCGCGCGGACGTATGACGGGCAGACCATTCCCGCGCTGTTCACGCCGCAGACGCGCATCGTGATCGGCCGCGTGACGCGCGAGCTGGGACGCTTCGTGTTGCCCGTACGCGTGCACGTGCCCGGATGGAACGAGGACAAGATCCGGCGCCGCGTGGAGATCGATCGCGCGGTTGGCCTGATGACGCCTGCCGCGGGAACGGTGATCGAGCGGCCATCGCTGTCGAAATGGAACTTTTCCGCGGCCAAGCTTCGCCTCCTCGGTCTGGCCGCGTTTCTGCCGGTGCTGCTCTTTGCCGCGGCGACGGTCGTGCTGAACTCATTCGCGCGCGCACTCGGCGCGGTTGCACCGGCGATTCTCGGCGTCGCGTTCGCCGCTCCGCTGTTGCTGCTCAGCGGATCGGAGGTCGACGAGATCACGCTCGTTGGTCTCGCCGCCGCTGTTTGTTGCACCGTGCCGATGACCGTGATCTCGATCGTGCGCGCCGCGGGAAGCACGGTCGCGACGTACCGCGCCGTTCGTCGTGCGGCGGTGCCGATGTTGTTCGCTGCAATCGCGATCGCGGTGATGCTCGGTGTTGCGGCGAGCGGTCCTGAAGCATTGCGGAGTGGATGGCGGGCGCCAATGATCGCGACCGCGGCGGTGCTCGTCGTCGCCACAGCGTGTGGCGCGTTGTTGCCAGGCGCGTTGCTGTTCGTCGCGCGCGATGCAACGCGGCGCGTGCGTGTCGGACATGCGATTGCGCATCCCGCGGAGTGGCGGCAGAACGATGTGCCGAACACGCTCAGCGTTCGCAACCTGTCGAAGACGTACGCCGGCGGGTTCCGCGCGTTGCGTCACGTTTCCTTCGAGCTCACGCCCGGCGTGATCGGACTGCTGGGCCCGAACGGCGCCGGCAAGACCACGCTGCTGCGCACGCTGACCGGACTGCTGCTCCCGACGCGCGGGCAGATCGTCTTTCGCGGTGTGCCGGTGACGCCGGAGAACCTCGCCGATTACCGCCGCTTCGTCGGTTTCCTGCCGCAGGAGTTCAACGCCTACTCCGGTCTGACCGCCGCGCAGTTTCTCGATTACTGGATGATCGAGCGGGGAATCGCCGACTCCGGCGAGCGGAAGCGCGAGATCGAGCGATTGCTGGCCCTCGTCGATCTCACCGAGCACGCCGATCGCCGCGTTCGCGATTACTCCGGCGGCATGCGCCAGCGCATCGGCATCGCCCGCGCGCTCATCGGCGATCCGCCGCTGCTCGTCGTCGACGAGCCGACGACGGGACTGGACATCGAAGCCCGGGCGCGCTTCCGCGATCTCATGCAGACCCTCGCGCGCGACCGCGTGGTCATCCTCTCGACGCACATCGCCGGCGACGTCGAGGAGACGGCCTCGCGCATTCTTCTCATCGTGAAAGGCGAGCTTCGCTGGGACGGAACGCCCGAGGCGCTGATTGCTCGCGCGCACGGCCGCGTCTTCGAAGCGCTGGTCAGCGATGCCGAAGCGCGGACGATGAGCCGCCGCTACCGCATCACCACGCGCGTGCGAACCGCGTCCGGCATTCGCATCCGCGGCGTCGTTCGCATCGATGAAGAGTTGCCGGGAACCGCGGTCGAGCCGACCCTCGAAGAGGCGTATCTCGCGGAAGCAACGGAGGGACAGGTGCGGTTGGGGAGCTTCTCGTTTCTGGCCACGGAAGCCTGAGCGCCGGTGGCGTCCCCGGCAGGGCTCGAACCTGCGACCCACAGCTTAGAAGGCTGTTGCTCTGTCCAGCTGAGCTACGGGGACGTGAGACGGCGCTGCGCGCCGAATGCAAAAGGCAGAATGCAGAATGCAGAAAAGTCCGGGATTGCGCACGGGCCGCGTTCTCTTTTCTGCATTTTGCATTCTGCATTCTGCATTCGCGGCCGCAAGGCCGCGTTTGGTCGGGGCGAGAGGATTCGAACCTCCGACCCCCTGCTCCCAAAGCAGGTGCGCTACCAGACTGCGCTACACCCCGACGTATTTGTGGTTGGCGGCCGCCGCACTGCCAACCCGCGGCGGCTGGACGCCATTCCGAGATTGTGGCACACGCAAGTCGTGGCGGCAGGTGACGCTCGTGCCCCAGCCTTGGGCAACAAGCGCAGCCGGCCGTGCCGGCTAGACGGCCTGAGCGGTCGCGGGCTCGCCCATTCTGCGGGCGGGTAGGGCCGCGGTCCACTTCGCCACATCCGCCTTGGTCAGAATGAACTCGAATGCCGCGCCGTGACAGCGGAGGCGCATGACCCGGCAGTCGTCGTCGACCGTCTTGCCGATGGCCAGCTCGTCGTCGTATTCGATCTCATCCACGCGGGCCAGCTCGAACGACGCTTCGAGGTCGGGGTTCTCGTAATAGAACGTGTCGGCGGTGAGGGCCAGGGCCACGGGGATCCTCTCCATCCCCTCCACGTACTCGGCCCGGCTCACCACTTTTGACGTCGGCTGGCGTTTCTTGATCAACACATCCAGGTGATCGCGCTGCCGCATCTTCAGGAACATCGCGACCAGGCCAACCACTACCAGCACCAGAATCACCGACGGGATGAACGTCATTGCCCAGTTCCTCCAGTGTTCGTGACGTCAGAAATTGCGAGTGCGAAAAATGTACGCCTTTTGCGGCCGAACAACCAGCAAAATCGGATACGCAGCGGCCGCGGCGGTGGCCGCCGTCGGATCGCCTACAATGACCGCGCATGGCGGGAGCGAGGAAGAGGACGCGGCAAGAGCACTCTTCAGGCGGCGCTGTAGTGGCCATCCGGAACGGGCAGCCGCACGTCGCGCTCATCGCCACACGCGGCAAAACACGCTGGGGGCTTCCCAAGGGCGCCGTCAGCCAGGGGGAGACGTCCGAGGCCGCCGCGTTGCGCGAAGTGCTCGAGGAAACGGGCATCACCGCGAAGATCGTCAAGCCCCTCGACACCATCGAATACTTCTTCCGCGCCGGGGACACGCTCATTCAGAAACGCGTCGACTTCTACCTGATGGAGTACCTCGGCGGCGACATCGTCCCCCAGCTCAGCGAGGTTGACGACGTGGAGTGGGTCGAGCTTTCGACGGCGATCCGGCGCGCGAGCTTCGAGTCCGAGCGGAAGCTTTTGGAGATGGCCCTGCAGGACCTTTCTTCGAGCCCTTCCGCGCCGTCGGCTTCTTCGCCACAGCCTTCTTAGAGGCGGCCTTTTTCGTCGAGGCCTTCTTCTCCGCCATCAGCCGCGTGGCCATCGTCGGCGCTTTCCGCCCTGCCGCCTGGCGGTTGCTGATCCAGACATTCTCCGGATCAACTTCTTCAACCGTGCGGCCCGACACCACCGATTGCGGCGCGACCTCGGTCACGTCCACTTTTTCACTCGCGAACTGATCGCGATGCTTCAGCAGCAGCCACTCGTTGCCCTTGTCCGACTTCGAGCGCCCGCCGATTTTCACCAGCGCCCACTCGCCGAACATCTTCTTCCCGAACATCCTGAAGGTCAGCTTGCCTGACTTCACCGCCTTCACCGGATCATCGCCGGGCTCGATGAACTCCCACGTGCCGTTGTCCCAGATGATCACGTTCCCCGCGCCGTAATTGCCCGCCGGGATCACCCCTTCGAAAGCCGCGTAATCGTACGGATGATCCTCGGTCATCATCGCCAGCCGCTTCGTGCCCGGGTCGTACGACGGCCCTTTCGGAACGGCCCACGACTTGAGCACGCCCTCCATCTCCAGGCGAAAGTCGTAGTGAAGATGCGAAGCCTGATGCTTCTGAATGACGAAGATCGGCAGCTTCGTTTTCTTCGGCTTGCCGCCTGACGGCTCCGGCGTATCGCCGAAGTCGCGCATCTCCTTGTACTTCTTCAGCAGGTCGGGCATGTCGCGTTACGACGCTTTCCGTTTCTTCGGCGCGGTCTTCGCGGCCGGTTTGGCCGGCGCACGTTTCGCTGGTGCGCGCTTCTTCGCGCCGGCTCCGCCACCTTCGAGACTGCGGCGCAGCGCTTCCATGATGTCGACGACTTCCGCGGCCTTGTCTTCGTCGGGAGCGCTCCAAATGATCGTCTCGCCTTCCGACTTCGCGCGGATCCTGTCCATCAGCCGCTCGCGATACTGATCCTTGTAAGCCAGCGGATCGAACTCCTCGACGGACAGCTCGCTGATCAACATCTCCGCGAGCGCGATCTCCTTGTCCTTGAGCTGCGAGTCCTCGCGATCGATCGCGGCGAAGTCGCGCACCTCGTCGGCGTAATACATCGTGTGCAGGATCAGACCGTCCTCGTACGGACGGAGCACGACGAGATGCTCGCGGTTTCCGCTGACCCAGCGGGCCACGGCCACCTTCCCCTGTTTCTTCATCGCCTGGGCGAGGAGGTTGTAGGTCTTGCTGCCGCCCGGCGAGGGCCCGAGGTAGTAGGCCTTTTCGAAGAAGACCGGGTCGATCTGGTCGAGGTCGACGAACTCGGTGATCTCCAGCGCGCGGTTGTCGTCGCTCTCCAACGCGTTGATCTCTTCATCGGAGAAAGTGACGTAGCGGTTCTTCGCGATCTGGTACGCGCGGACCATGTCCCCCATCTCGATCATCTCTTCGTGCTGCGGGCACCACCACTTGCGATTCACCCGCGAGCCGCACGAGCCGTGGAGGAGATTGAAGCTGACGTCCTCCGACTTCGTGGCCGTGTAGAAGCGGACGGGGATGTTCACCAGTCCGAACGAGATGCTGGCGTTGCGCAGAGGGCGTAAAGCCATGAGGTTGCCTCCTGCGGGGTACTTTGCATACGCTGTTCCTGCCGGAACTAGCTGTGTTTCGTAGAATTTAGCTCGTCACCGGCGTCGTTTTTGCAACAGAGGCGCCCGGCATCGATGTCCCCATCAATTCGGCGAATGGTGTGGGTGGTCTTCATTGGACTCACCCTTCTGACTGCGGCTGGCGTCGCTTTGACGATCTCCGTCCTGCGGATGGAGCAGCGCACCGAGCACCGGATCGTCGAGGAATCCCGCCCGCTGCTGGACGCCGTCCGCACGATGGACGAGTCGCTGATCACGATGGTCTCCGCGTCGCGCGGCTTCGTCGTGACCGAAGAGACGGCGTTCGCCCAGCAGTATGACGACGCCATTCGCGAGTTCGAGCGCGCGGCCGAACAGGCCACCGAGCTGGCCACCGAACCGCGTCACGTGAAGTCGGTCAAAGGATTCCGGGACCATTTCAAGGAGATCAAGGGGCTTACTGATCAGCAGATCAGGGACGGCCAGAGCGGCAACTGGAGAGTCTTGATGGTCGAGATCGCCCGAAGCCGGCGTCTCGCACCTGATTACGCCGGCCTGCTGCACGACCAGATCCGCACCGAGCAGCGCTCCGATCTCGATCGCATCAGCGCCGCCCGCCAGTGGGTGATGATGGGCATGGTCTTCCTCGGCCTCGCCGTCATCGGCCTGGCCGCGGTTTACGCCTGGAGGATCGAGCGCCAGCTCGGCGAGTCGATCACCAAACAGGTCAGGCGCACCGAGGCGATGATCGCGGGCATGGCCGACGGCGTGATGCTCGTCGACCAGGACGGCAAGACCGTCTTCATCAATCCCGCGGGGCAGAGACTCCTCGGCAAGGCCGCGGTCGGCGTTCCGATCTTCCGGCATTCCGAGGTTTACCGCCTGCGTGATGCCGCGGGCCGCATTCTCGATGCCCAGGAACTGCCGGCCGCGCAGGCGCTCTCCACCGGCCGCGCGGTGCAGGACGTCACCGTTCTCATCGCCCGCGATCAGGATCGCGTCGCCGTCTCCATGAGCGCCACGCCGCTGCATGAAGAAGGGCGCACCACCGGCGTCGTCGTCACCTTCCGCGACATCACCGAGCGCCGCGCGCTCGAGGAGCAGATGCAGTTGCAGGCCGAGCGCGCGCAGATCCTTGCGGACGCCGGTGCGTTCTTCGCCAGCAACATCGATCCGAACTGGGTGACCCAGGCCATCGCCGAGCGCGTGGCCGAGGTGCTCGGCGACTGGTCGGCGGTGATCCTGCGGGCCGCGGACGCGAAGGAGCTCAACGTCGCCGCGATCTATCACCGCGACATGGCCTCCCTCGGACTGGCCTGGTCCTACATCTATCGCCAGCCGCTCGTCGTCGGCGAAGGATTGATCGGACAGGTGGTCGCGACCGGTTACCCGTCGCTGACCACGAATGTGCGCGGCATCGCCGACGTGACCAACCCCGGCACGTATCACCCGTCGCCGGTGAAGCTCGCGTCGCTGCTCATCCTTCCGCTGCGCACGCGCCGCGAAATGATCGGCGCGCTGATCATCGCCGCGAACGATCCCGATCGCGCAATGACCGACGACAAGCTGCCGCTCGCCGAGCTTCTCGCCGAGCGCGCCGCGCTGGCGATCGAGAATGCCGCGCTGTACACCGAGCAGGTCGAAGCACGCCGCAAGGTGGAAGACCTGTCGCGGCTCAAAGACGAATTCCTCTCCATCGCTTCGCATGAGCTACGCACGCCGGTCACGTCGATCAAGGGCTACACGCAGCTCGCGAAGATGCTCATCAAGGAAGGGGACCTCAATACTTCCGAGGAGTATCTCGATATCGCGCTGGACCAGATCGATCGCATGTCGCGGTTGATCCTCGAGCTGCTCGACGTGTCCCGCATCGAGACGGGCAGGCTGGAGATCCGCCGCGAGCCGATCGCCTGGGCGCATTTCGTTCGGGACGTCGTCCATCGCCATCACACCGCGGTCAGCGATCGCCGCTTCCACGTGAGCGTTCCCGACGACGCCAAGATCGTCACCGGCGATCGCGATCGTCTCGAGCAGGTCCTCGGCAATCTCCTCGAGAACGCGGTCAAGTACTCGCCTGACGGAAGCGACATCACCGTGACCGTCGACAATCGCGGCGAGTCGTTCGTGACCGCCGTGTGCGACCGCGGCATCGGCATTCCCGCCGACGAGTTGGGTCAAGTTTTCGAGCGCTTCCACCGCGGCCGGCAGGTCTCCTCGACCAACTACGGCGGCCTCGGACTCGGTCTCTACATCACCAAACAGATCATCGAGCGCCATGGCGGCTCGATCTGGGTGGAGAGCAAGGAAGGGCAGGGCACGACGTTCTACTTCTCGCTGCCCGTCGCGGATTCCGCGGCCATCGCCGCGCTGCCCCCAGCGCAAGCGGTCGGCGCTTCGTAACTACCTTCGATGCGTCTCGCGCTCCTGCTTTTTGTTGCGCTCACCTCGAGCGGCGAGACGTTGATCCGCGAGTCGCTCATCGGAACGCACGTGCGCGAGGTCCGGACGCCCGAGTGTGTGGTGTTCGAGGATCCGCTCCGGCCGTTTGCGTACGAGTACGACGCTGCGGGGCGGCTGATCCGGCGCACGCCGCTCTTTTTCAACAGTGCCCAGCCGGCGCGCGTGTTCGATCCCAATCCCGTCGCGGCGATCAACGATCCGTCGCTGCGCGATGACAACGACTCGCCGTTCGCCGTGCCGCAGCACGCCTACTCGAATGCAACCGTCGACCTTCTCGGTCCGCACGTGCGCGTCGTCGAGCAGCGGCCTCCGGCGACCACGCAACCCGATCCGAATGCGCCGCTGATGTTCGACCGCGGCGACGATCGTTTCGAGCCGGTCAACGCCGCCTTTCACATCGATCGCACCCAGCGCCATCTTCAGGACCTCGGCTATCGAGGCGCGCGGCAGCTCGTGCCGTATGCGATTGAAGTCGATGCGCTGGCGGCGACCGGTGCCGACACGTCGTTCTTCGTTCCGTCGTTCACCGAGCCGGGTCGCGGATCGCTGCACTACGGCATCGCCGGAACCGACGACGCCGAAGACGGCGATCTCGTCGTGCACGAGTACGGTCACGCGATTCTCGAATGGATCGCGCCGGGCACGTTCGGCGGATCGTTCTTCAGCGAATCGCGAGCGTTCAGCGAGGCTTTCTGCGATTACCTCGCGTTTTCGGCGCATTACGAACAGCGCATTGAATCGGGTCGCGATCCGTTCTGCTTCGCCGACTGGGATGCACGCTGCTGGACCGATGCGACGTCGGAAGGCTGCGGCTATCCGGCCGGATCCGATTGCCTGCGCCGCCTGGACGGCACGCGAACCATGGCCGACTACGAGCGTCTCGACTCATCCGGCGTGGAGCATCGCAACTCGCAGATCCTCTCGCCTGCATTTCGCGAGATCTTCCTGAAGCTCGGCCGCACGGCGACGGACGTGATCCTGATCGAGTCGCTGTTCGACGCGCCGCCGCATCCGACGTTCGCGATCATGGCCCGGCGGATCATCGAAGCCGACCGGCAGCTTTTCGGCGGCGTTCATCGCGACACGATCTGCGCGGCGATGACCGCGCGGGGCATCGCGGTGTCGTGCGACGGAACGCCGCGCGGCGAGCTGACGATCGTGCAGAGCGCCGACCGCTCGATTCCCATTCCGGAGCGCGATCCCAATGGCATCGTCTCGCGGATCGTGGTCAGCGACCCGCGCACGATCGAGCGGATCGCCGTCCGCGTCGACATCGAGCACACCTTGCGCGGCGATCTGCGCATCGAGCTCGTCGCGCCGGATGGGACGAGAGTCCTGCTGAAGAACATCTCCTTCGAGCGCACTCCCGACATTCACGCGACGTTCGGCATCGACGCCCAATCCGTCGAATCGCTGGATGTTCTGCGCGGGAAACCGGCCGCGGGAACGTGGGAGCTGCGCATCGCCGACCTGAGCCTGCTCGACGTCGGCACGCTGCAGTCGTGGGGCCTGGTCATTCAGTTCGCGGGCGAGGAGCCGCTCGCGACGCGGCCGCGGTCGGCGAAGACGCAGATGATCCCCGTCGTCACGCATCTTTACGGCGAGGGCGTCACGCCGTGGGCGAGCGACGTGCGCGTGGCGAACATCACTGATGTTCCGCGGACGGCCACGCTCATCTTCACGCGGAGCGGTGACGATGGAACGGCCAGCTTCAGCGCCGTCGACGTGTTCCTCGAAGCAGGAGCGACCGCGTCCTTCAACGACGTCGTCTCCACGCTTTTTCAGACGACCGGCAGCGGCTCGCTGGAGGTGCTCGGCGATGTGCTCGTGACCAGCAGGACGTACACGACGCTGGCGAATGGCGGACAGCTCGGACAGGAGGTTCCGGCCACGACGGGAGCGGCCACGCTGTATGTCGCCGGCCTGGCCACGACCTTCACCCGCTACAACCTCGGCATCATCGAGACGTCCGGCAATCGGACGCGTGTCGTCATGACGACGCCTGCCGAGACGCGCGAGCTCGTGCTCGAGCCGTTCAGTCACGTGCAGATTGCGGGGATTTCATCCGCTCACCTCAGAGCGGAAGAAGGGCGGATTGCCGCGTACATCTCTCAGATCCATCGCTTCGAGGGGGATGATCCGCTCTTCGTTCCCGCGCAGCAGTGGCCGCGCGAAACGGTCCTCGAGATCGCGCCGGCGATTTACGCCGACGGCGTGAACCGCACCGTGTGGCGCACGGATCTCTGGGTCGCCGATCCGGACAGCACGGAGCCCTTCGAAGCGCGTTACCGGGGATTCGAGGTCACGCGCGATCCCGGGGTCTACATCGACGCGGTTCGGGAAACCTTCGGCTATCCGGGCACTTCCGGCCCGCTCTTCGTCGAATCGAGCAGTTTCGCCGCGACGAGGATCTTCAACGGCCGGTCCTCGCAATTCGTCCCGCTGCGCGCCCTCGATGACCGCCGCGAACAGCACCTCATCGGCATCGACAACAACGCCACGCAGCGGGCGAATATCGGAATCGTCTCGGATGGCTCTGCCTCCGCCCAGGTGCTGGTTTACGACGCGGGCGGGAAGCTGGTCGATTCGTTCACGCTGTTCGCGCCGGCCGGCCTGGCCCAGGGCGGAGTCGCCGCGAATGTGACCGGCGGCCGGGCCGTGGTCCGCCACGTGGCCGGAGGCCGCATCCGCGCCTACGCCTCGGTGATCGACAACCGGAGCCGTGACGCGGCCTTCGTCGACGGGCAGTAGGGTGCGCCTGCAGGGACGCAGCTAAAGGCAGCCGCACGTGCACCGGCGCAGCAACCCACGCGGCGGCCCGTGGCCGCACTGATGTATTCTCCCGCCGCCATGTCCGAAAACCCGCAGCGCCAGACGCTGCCGGAGCCACAGACGCTGGCGCAGCTCCCGTTTCCCATCCTCGAGGAAGTGATCCGGCAGTTGCGCTCCACGCGCAACGACATCATCCGCTTCGGCGTCTGGAACATCCGCAATCTCAACGACGACGAATTCAACAAGACCGACGACCGCAAGCTCCTCGGCTACTTCCGCCAGGACCTGCTCGAGACCCGCTTCCTGTCCAAGGGCCGGCGCATCGATCTCATTCAGCTCTGGCACTGGTATGACGACCAGATGAGCGGCATCGAGCCGCTGCTGATCGACGGCCGGGAAGTCCTGCTCAACATCCAGGACAAAGACCTCGACAAGGTCCGCAAGCGCATCGCCGAGATCCAGTCCTTCTTCCCGAACCTGCGCGGCGACGATCTCGATGCCTTCCGCCGGGTCAAGTACAAGCTCCGCCGGACGGTGATGCGGCTGACCTACGACCTCCATCACCTCTTCAAACGGCTGGAGAAGTACCGGAAGAACCTCTACATCGGCAGCGGCGCGCCGCCGCGCCCCGAGCGGGAACGGGTCCCGCTCGAGGCCGTGGCCGAGATCCCCGAGCCGACACTCGTCGGGGACGACGGAATTGAGGATTGAGAATTGAGAATTGAGGATGAACCGAATCCTCAATCCTCAATCCTTCAATCCTCAATCCGGTCAGACGTCGACGTCGATCACGCCGCCTTCCGTCACCACCACCGGCACCGACCTCACCACCGTCGTGTCGTTGTTGGTCAGCACCTGGATGGTGTAACTCCCCGGTGCCACGTGGTCGACGGGCAGCGTCGCCGGGCTGGCGGCGAGATCGCGGACCGGGTTCGGGTTCGTCGTTCGCGGGTACACGACGCCGCGCGCGTCGACGAGTCGAACGCGCTGGCGGTCCGATCGCGTGGAGTGCAACATGATCTTGCCGCCGCGCGACAGCCCCACCGTCTGCGTGCCCGGTGAGGTGAGGTTGACCGTCACCGGCGCGTAATCCATCGACGTGACCGTGGCCACGTACTCGCCCGGCGGAAGCGTGAGCTTGATGTCCGACGGCGACTCGCCGAAGCGCATGCCCGAGTCCTGCACGATGCGGCCGGCCTGGTCGAACACCCAGACGAACGCGTTGATGGCCTGGCCGTTCCGGGCATCGACCACCTTCAGCGTCACGCCGTCGTTCTTCGACAGCCTGAATTCGAGATCGGCCGGCTGCCGGTCGGTGATCACGAGCTCCTTCGGCTCCTGGGCGAAGCCGGTCTTGTCCGCGCTCACCGTGTACGTGCCCGGCGCGACGAAGTCGATCGTGAAATTGCCGTTGACGTCCGTCGCCGCGCCCATCTCGCCGCGGAACGGCACATCGGTCGTCGTGGCGCGCAGGCGCACGCGGGCGTCGTTGATCGGATCGCCCGTGGCCGCGTCGACCACCCGGCCGCGCAACGCGCTGGCGTTGTAATCGATGTCGAACGTGCTCGAGCCGCTCACGTCGTACGTCGTCTGGTAGGGGCTGAAGCGCTGCATGTCCATGACGAAGACCGAGTATTCGCCGGCTTCGAGACCGCTCACCGAGTAATTGCCCTGCTGGTCCGTCGTCGCCGAGCTCGAGGTCTGCGAGCTCGCACCGCGGCGCGGGGTGAAGCTCACGTTCGCGCTGGCCAGCGGCTTTCCGTTTCGCGTCACGCGGCCGGTGATGACCGTGTCCGAGCGGAACTCCAGATCGACCTGCCGCGATTCGCCGGCGGCAACGGTCACCGTCTGCGGCTGCGAGCTCTTGCGGGTCGAGAAGTTACGCGACACGACTCCGGCCACGCGAACCGTGCCGATCGGCGCGCCTTCGAGCCGGTAATTGCCGGTGGAGTCGACCGACGTGCTCGCGAACGTCTCGCCCCGGAACTCCACCATCGCGCTCTGCAGCTCGTCCGGCGTGAGTCCGCGGACCTGGCCGTAGATCGTGGCGCCGCTCTTCATCACCAGCCGGACCGGCGCGCCCGCGCTGACGTCGACGTCATCGACGGTCGCTTCGGCGAATCCACGTTTGCTCGCCGAGAAACGGTAGCGAGCCGGCGACAGCGATTCGAAAGCGAACGTGCCATTCGCATCCGTCCTCGCGGTGCGGAACGCGCCCGCGCCGGCCATGGCCGCGACCTCGGCATCGGGAACCGGTGCGCCCGATTCCGTGACCACTACGCCGGTGATCCGCTGTCCGGCCGAGAGCTGGACGTCGAGACGCACCTCGGTGCCCTTGACGGTGATCTCCTTGCGCGTGCCGACGTACTTCTGATGTGAGAACTCGATGTTCGTGTCGGTCGGCTCGAGCGCGTCCAGCGTGTACTCGCCGTTCGAGTCGGTCACGGTGATCTTGCGCTCCATGCTGAACGTTCCGGAGCCCGATTGCGCCGCGACGCGCACCGTTGCGCCGCTGAGCGCCGCGCCATCCGGGCCGGTGACCTTGCCCACCAGCTTCGTGCCGGGATCGACCTCGATCTCGATCCCAGTGAGCGGCTTCCCTTCCTCCAGGGTCAGATTCATGCGCGCCTGGGCGTAGCCGGGCGCGGTGGCGATGAGGTTCACCGCGCCGGTGGGGATGTTCTCCAGCGTGAACGTGCCGTCGTCACTGGTGAATGCGCGCAGTTGCGGCGGGGCCATCATCACCATGCCGCCGCCGCCGCGGGAGACCGACACGCCGGCCTGGAAGGAAGGCAGCGGCTTGCGCGTCGCTTTGTCGATCACCCGTCCGCTCACGCGAGTGCCGGTCGGCAGCTCGATGAGCACGTCGCGGCCCGGCGCGGTGAGTGTGCGCATCTCCTGGATGAAGTCCGTTTCCTTGCGCATCGACGCCCGCAGCTCGCCGGGCGACAGACCGGAGAGCACGAACGAGCCATCGGGACCGGTCGTCGTAGTCGCGCCCGAGCCCATCTCCGAGAAAGTGTTGATCATCACGCCGTCCACGCCCACGCCGTTGCGGACGATGCGGCCGGTGATCTCGACGGCAGGTTCGAGCGATGCTTCGAGCGGCGCGTTCGAGGTCACCGTGATGGACTGACCGCGCAGCGTCTTCGCGGCGAACCCTTCGCGGCGGAACACGAAGTCGTACGTCCCTTCCTTCACGCGCAGGGTGAAGAGGCCGTCCGTGCCGGTCTTGACGTTGTCTTCCTCCGCTCCGGCTCCGCCGAGCATGACGATGTTGCGGATCATGCCGCCGCGCGGTCCGCCGGCGACTTCGTTCGCGGCGACGGTGACGCCCGACAGCGGATTGCCGTCGCGATCGGTCACCTTGCCGGTCACGGCGATGCCGCTGGGGATGGTGACCACGATGCCGGATTTGCGATCGCCCGGCGCGATGCGGAACGTGTCGCTCTTGGCCGGCGGCAGACCGCGGCGCGACGCTCTGACGCGCATGTCGCTGTCGCCCTGCACGCGCGTGCTGAAGCGGCCGTCGGGACCGGACACCGCGGTGCTGTCGCGCATCATCCGCATCGGCGACATCGAAAACGTCTCCGACCCACCAGCCTCCTCGGCCACGACCGTCGCCGCGGCCACGGGCTTGCGGTCCTCGTTGACGACGGTGCCGCTCACGCGCGCCAGCGGGATGGCGGGCAGATCGCGCGATTGCGTCTGGCCGGCGCTCACGCTCAGGTCCGTCGGGCGCAGGTCATAAGCGGGATGGATGGCCGCGACCATGTACGCCCCTGGCGGCACGGTCATCGAGAAATTGCCCTTGGCGTCGGTGAAGGCCGCTGCCGTGGGCGCGCTCGTCATCCGCCCCATGCGCTGGCCGACCTGGATCGCCGCCCCGGGGACGGGCAACTTGGTCTTCGTGTCAGTCACGCGGCCGGTGAACGTGCCCGCTTTGGCCAGTTTCAGCGAGAGCGACTTCTCATTCGACTGCGCACGCATCGCGGCGAGCGATCCAATCTGCGCGGTCACCACCGACCATTTCGAAGGCGCGTGCGCGATGGTGAAGGACCCGTCGTCGCCGCTGACGGCCAGCGGCCATCCATCGACCATGACCGGCACTTTCGCGGCGGGGTTTCCGTCTGTGCCGAGGACTTTGCCGGTGATGGTTGTGCCGGGGGTGAGCGTGCGATTGAGCGCGCTCGCCGCGGCGGTGCTCATGAACATCTCCTCTTCGATCGCCCAGTCCGGATGAATGACGTTGATGGTCCGGGCGCGCCTCGGATCGGGCGCGTCGTACTTGCCCTGCTCGTCAGTCCTGGCGATGTACTCCGCGCCGCCGTAGCTGATGACCACCGTCGCACCGGCGACAGGCTTTCCGCCGCCCTTGATCGTCCCGCTCTTCATCTCCGATTTCACCAGCACCACCGCGCCGGTTTCCTCATCGCGCTCGATGCGCCGCTGCAGCGGATCGAATCCATTCGCGTTGATGCGGAGATCGACGACCGGTTCTTTCGGCGATTCGAGCGACCAGTTGCCGTTCTTGTCGGTCTGCGTCGAAAGGAGCGGCACCGAATGTGGCGAGGCGGACAGCCATCGCGCGCGCCGGGCGTCCGGCGTTTCGACGGCGTGAACGGAGACGCGCGCGTTCGCGATCGGCGCGCCGTCACTGGTCATGACCGTGCCGGTGATCGCGGCGAAACAGGGAACGGCGAGGAGAGCGAGCAGAACTGCAGCGGCTGTGCGGTGCATAGTGAAAAGTATGACGCTGCAATGCTCCTCCGGTTCCCGGTGTTCGAGGAATGCAGAATGCAGAATGCAGAATGCAGAAAACCGCCGCGCTCACGGCATAACCCCGTTCTGCATTCTGCATTCTGCATTCTGCATTTCCTTCTAATCCTCGGATGCGCCACGGACTCGATCGGAGGAGATGTGGAAATGCGCTCGCTCACCACCGGCTCGTACGCCGCCGCCCAGCCGGAGCAGCCCCAGGCCATTCAGATCGTCTCTGCCGGCGATTACGCGCGGATCTGGGACGAGACCATCGGCAGCGGAGAGCGCCCGCAGGTCGACTTTGCTACGGAGTCGGTGGTCATCCTGCTGGCTGGTGCGAAACCCACCGGCGGCTGGAGCGTCGAGCCACGGGGCGTGCGCCTCGAAGGCCGCGTACTCGTCGTCGACGCGGTCGTGAACCGCCCGCCGTCCAATGCGATCGTCACCCAGGCCTTCACCTCGCCTTTCGCCGTGATCGCCGTCAAGACCAAGGCGCTGGACAGCGTCCGCTGGAATCCGTGAGACGCCGCAAGCCGGTCACCGGTGCGCTGCTGAAGGCGCGGCTCGACACGCTGGTCGAGACCTTCGACGTCACGACCATCGAGCCCGATCCGCTGCAACTCGTCCTGCGCTACGACGATCCGCGCGACCAGGAAGTGGTGGGTCTGATTGCCGCCGCGTTTGCGTACGGCCGCGCGGACATCATCGTGAAGAACATCGGCGCCGTCCTCGACAAGATGACGCCGTCGCCGTATCGCTATCTCCGCACCTTCAACGCGCGCGAAGCAACGAAACGCTTCGCCGGCTTCGCCCACCGCTTCCACAAAGCCCCGGACCTGGTCGCCTTCCTCGGCTGCATCGCCAAACATGAATCCCTCGGCGCTCTTTTCCAGGAGTGCTACGACGAACGCGATCCCGATATCGGCCCAGCTCTAACTCGCTTTGTCCACCGCCTACTGCCTACCGCCAACCGCCTACCAGCCGTGAGCTACTTGCTCACGGCGCCTGAAGACGGTTCCGCCTGCAAACGCATGAACCTCTTCCTCCGCTGGATGGTCCGCCGCACCCCGCCCGACCTCGGCCTCTGGACCTTCGTCGATCCGGCCAAGCTGGTCATGCCCCTCGACACGCACATCCACCGCATCTCCACCTTCCTCGGATTGAGCGAGCGGAAAAGCGCGGACTGGAAAGCGGCGCGGGCGATCACCGACCGGCTGGCGGTCTTCGATGCGGCCGATCCGGTGCGCTACGACTTCGCCCTCTGCCGCCTTGGGATTCTCGATTTGTGCAGCCGGAAGCGCCACAAAGAGAACTGCGATGTCTGTTTGTTGAGAGACGTTTGCCGCTTTCCGGTGCTTTGACGTACAAAAAACCGGGGCGACAAATCCAACCGTTTGGACCGGACAACCCCTCATTCAAAAACCTGTTGCCCCATTCAACGTTATGGATCAACGGGTTAGCCGAGGTTCAGGCGCGGCACCCGCATTGAAACGGATTTGCTCCCCGCATGCGTAAATCGGTCGTGGTGAATGCGTTGATTGCCGTCCTCACGGTCGGCATCGTCATCGGCGCGTTCGTCTCCTTCCAGCGCAAGCGCTCCTCCTTCGAAAGGATCGACTTCACCTTTCAGCGCCAGGAAGGCTCGATCATCGTCAAAGGCGTCGACCCCGGAAGCGGTGCCGAGCGCGCCGGTCTGCGCCCCGGCGATCACATCCTGCTGATCGCCGACGCGCCGACGAGTGAGGTCGAGCGCCTCCAGAAAACGCTCCGTCGCATCGGCAGCACCGTCACGATGGTCGTGAACCGGCCCGGCCGGGGAATGCTCACCGTCAAATACAGCCCACCCGAGCTGAAGGTCGATTACCCCTACCTCATCCTCAGCTTCATCGGCTTCCTCTACCTGGCCATCGGTCTGTTCACGCTTTTCCGAGGAGAGACGCGGGAGAGCCGGCTGTTCTTTCTGGTGACCCTGCTTTCCTTCATCGTCTATGTCTACACGCCGGCCGGCGACATCGACTGGAGCTTCAAGCTGCTGCAGTCGATCGAAGACATGGCCACGATCTTCCTGCCGCCGCTCACGCTGAACTTCTTCCTGCTCTTCCCGCGGCCATTGCTGCGCGAGCGGAAGTGGCTGGCGTGGATGTACATCCCGCCGGTCCTGCTCGCGCTGTGGAACGTGAACCTGATGGTGTTCAGCAACGCGCTGGCGATCACGTCGGCGCGCCGTTCAATGCTGCTCATTCAGCGCTGGCAATACCTCGACTTCGCAATCTACTTCACGCTGGCCGTGGCCGCGCTCGCGTTCACGTATCGCCAGGCCGCGCCCACCGGCAAGAAGCAGATCAAGTGGATCTACCTCGGCCTGGCCCTGGGCGTGATCCCCTTCATCGCCACGTACGTCATCCCGTACATCATTTCCGGCAGCGTGCGGCCCGCGTATGCGACGTTGTCGATCCTGCCGCTGGCTTTCATCCCACTCGCTTTCGCCGTCTCCATCCTCAAATACAGGCTGTGGGACGTCGAAGTCGTCATCAAGGAAGTGCTGGCCTACACGGTCACCTTCGTCTTCGGCATGATCGCCTTCTCCACGGTGAACCTGCTGCTCTCGCAGGTCATGGACGAGCGCTCGGGGATGGAGCGGAACTTCCTGGCCTTCACGTCCGGCCTGCTCATCGCCGGCGTATTGATTCCCGTGAAAGGCAAGATCGAGTCGGTCATCGAGATGATCCTGTACCGCGAGAGCTACCGCCATCGCCGGACGATGACGGACTTCGCGCAGGAGCTGGCCACCTTCCACGACGTGCACGAGCTCATCGCCATGATGCGCGAGCGGATGCGCACCACGCTGCACATCGATCGCATGAACCTCTTCATGCGCGAGGCTACGAACTTCGTGATCTACGACTCCGAGCACGGAATCCCGCGGCGGACGGTCGTCGACGACTTCGGATCGATTCCGAAAGAAGGTCCGATCGTCCTTACCGCGCCGCGTCTGCCGGATGAAAGCGAATTGCCGTGGAAGCTGCTCGCGGCCGGCTATCGCTATGTCTTCCCGTTGCGCAATCGCGGCGAGCTGCAGGGTCTGTTGCTCCTCGGAACGCGCCGCGGGGATGAGCCTCTCTCGCGCGACGATCTGCATCTCATCGGCACGCTCACCGCGCCGGTGGCACTGGCCATCGAGAACTCACGCCTGTACGGAAAGCTCCGCCGGCAGCTCGAAGAGATCCGCGCGCTCAAGGAGTACAACGAGAACATCATCGAGTCCTCGCTCTCCGCGATCGCGGTCGTCTCCAGCGATGGAACGGTGCTCACCGCCAACAAGGCTTTCTGGGAGCTCGTCGGATCCGATCATTCTCACGAGTCGATTCACGAGCTCTTCCCGCCCTTCGATGAACTGCGCAGCACGGACGCGCAGGCGCTCTCCACGCACTTCATCAACCAGCAGGGTGTCGAAAAGGAAGTGACCGTGACTTCGAGTCCGCTCGACGCGACCTCGGTCGGCGGCGAGGTCGCGGACGGCGCGCGCGTGCTGGTCATCGGCGACATCACCGACCGCTCCCGCCTCGAGCGCGAGCTGCAGGACAAAGAACGTCTGGCTTCCCTCGGCCTGCTCGCCGCCGGCGTCGCGCACGAGGTGAACACGCCGCTCACCGGCATCTCCTCGTACGCGCAGCTGTTGCTCGCCGAAACCTCGGAAGACGATCCGAAATACAGGCTGCTCAAGAAAATGGAGCAGCAGACCTTCCGCGCCTCGAGCCTGGTCAACAACCTCCTGGATCTGATCGCCAACCGGCCCCGTTGCCGGGAGATCGTCGCGCTGCCGGAGCTGATCGAGAAGACCGTGGTGCTGCACGAGGACCTCCTCAAAGCGAAGCGCATTCAGGTCCACGTCGAGCGCGTCCCCGAACTGCGCGTTCGCGGGAACTTCAACGATCTGCAGCAGGTTCTGACCAACGTGCTCATCAATGCCCGCGACGCGGTCGACGAAGGTGGAAACGTCTGGATCTCCGTCGGGGAAGAGAATGAGCGGGTGGTGATTCGCGTGCGCGACGACGGCAAGGGCATCCCGACGGACATCGTCGGCCGCATCTTCGAGCCGCTGGTGACCACCAAACGGGGCCAGGGCGGTACGGGACTTGGACTCGCCATCAGCCGCCGGATCATTCACGGCTGCGACGGCGAGATCGAGGTGCAGAGCAAGCCCGGCGAGGGAGCCGAGTTCTCGATTACGTTGCCGCGGATGGACAAGAACGCGGCCATGCTGGCTTGAACATGCGAATTCTGATCGTTGACGACGAAGAAGTCCTGCGAGACGTGCTGGAGGTCGTGCTGCGTCGCGAAGGGTTCGACATCGTCTCCGCCGCGAGCGGCGAAGAGGCGCTCAGCGTCCTCGATTCGACCGAGGAAATCGACCTGATGATCCTGGATGTGATGCTGCCCGGGATCAGCGGCATCGACACGCTGCGCTCGGTTCGCATCTCCAATCCCACGCTCCCGGTCATCGTCATCACCGCCTTCTCGTCGATCGACGGCGCGATCGAGGCGATGAAGCACGGCGCGTTTCACTACATCCCCAAGCCCTTCAAGAACGAAGAAGTGGTGATGACGGTCAACAAGGCCCTCGAGCAGCGGCGCCTTTCGACCGAGAACGAGCGCCTCAAGTCCGAGCTCTCCGAGAAGTTCTCCTACGCGAACATCATCGGAAAGAGCGAGACCATGCGGAAGGTCTTCGACCTGATCAAGCTCGCCGCGCCGTCGCGCTCGAACATGCTGATCATGGGCGAGTCGGGCACGGGCAAAGAGCTCGTGGCCAAGGCCATCCATCACGCCAGCCCGCGCGCGCGCAATGCGTTCGTGACCGTCAACTCCGGATCGCTGCCGCCGGAACTGCTCGAGTCCTCGCTCTTCGGTCACATGAAGGGAGCCTTCACCGGCGCGATCGCCACGAAGCGCGGTCTGTTCGAAGTGGCGGACGGCGGATCGATCTTCCTCGACGAGATCGGCAATATCAATCTCGAGACCCAGGCCAAGCTCCTCCGCGTCATCCAGGAAAAAGAGTTCATGCGCCTCGGCTCGGTGGAGACGATCAAAGTCGACGTGCGGATCATCGCCGCGACGAATGCCGACCTCACGCAGCTGATGGCGGAAAAACGCTTCCGCGAGGATCTGTTCTACCGCCTCAACGTCATCACCATTCAGCTCCCGCCGCTGCGCCGCAAGCGTGAAGACATCCCGCTGCTGGTCCAGCACTTCCTGGCGAAGTACTCCGAGGAGAACAAGCGGAAGGTCAAAGAGGTGACGCCCGATGCCATGCGCTTGATCATGGAGCACACCTGGCCGGGCAACGTCCGCGAGCTGGAGAACACCATCGAGCGCGCGGTCGTCCTCTGCACCGGCGATCGCATCACTCCCGAGCTGCTGCCCGACTACCTGCGCTACCCCGTGCGCACCGACCAGCCGGCGATGGTCGTTCCCGCCGACGGAATCTCGCTCAAAGATGCGGTCTCGAATTACGAGCGGGCGATGATTCTGCAGTCGCTCGAGCTTGCGAACGGCGTTCAGAAACGCGCCGCGGAACTGCTCCAGCTCAAGCCCTCGACCCTGAACGAGATGATGAAGCGCCTCGGCATCCACGCCAAGTCGAACGCCACAGTCGAGGACGAGGTCGCGGTCAACGATTAGCGGACGCGGGCCGTATCAGTTTCCGTGCTCACTCTGCTGCTGGCCACGAGGATCTTCTGCGTCATGTCCGGAACGACCACCGACGTGGAGGTCGTTTTCACCGGATCCTTTGTCAATGGTGGATCGATCTGGGCGCTGAATCGCCACGTCGCCATCGCGTCCGGATACCTGGCGCCGGGCAGCTTGCAAACAACCGTCACGGTGGAAGCGATCAGCGCCGGCGAGACGCCGCTCTACTTCGTTTCCCCGATCTATACGACCGCGGGACCGAAGTATTACCCCGTCCGCATCGGCGAGATCATCGTCGACGACACCCTGGCTTTGACCGTGACCCCGGCGAACCCCGTCGTTGCCGTGGGAGCTCCGGTGAGGCTGTTCGCGATCACAGCCGGGTCCAACGTCGCCGTCGCCTGGTACGAAGGCGAGAGATACCTCGGCATCGGCAACTCCATCTCCCCGACGCTCGACCGCGGCGAGCATCGCATCACCGCCCAGGCCTGGAATCGATGCGGAACCGTGACCAGCGAGGCGCTGGTTTCGGTGGTCAAGCCACGCCAGCGCGCTGTCCGTCACTGATTGCGCAGCAGACGCGGTTGCGGCCCGTTCGCTTGGCCTCGTACAGCGCTTCGTCGGCCGCGCGCAGCACTTCCGGCCATGTCAGATTGCCGGATGGAAAAACCGCGACGCCGATCGAGCAGGTGCGGTTGATCACCCTGCCGTCGGGCAGAGTCACGTCGCGTGCTGCGACCGCTGCGCGAACCTTCTCGGCAATTTCCCCGGCGTCGCGGCGATCGACGAACCGCACCACGGCCAGCATCTCCTCACCGCCCCAGCGGATCGCGTAATCGGACGAGCGCAGGCTCGCGCGCAAAGTCTCGGCGACGGCGACCAGCACCGCGTCGCCGGCGTCGTGTCCGTATTCGTCGTTCACGCTCTTGAAGTGATCGAGATCGCAGAGCATCACCACCAGGTCGCCCTGGCCTCGCGAGGCGAGCGCGAGGTCCGACCCGATCACGTTCTCGAGGAAGCGCCGGTTGCGCAGGCCGGTCAGCGGATCGGTGAGGCTGGCCTCCTCGATGCGCGCGTTCGCGGCGGCGAGATCGGCGGTCCGTTCGGCAACGACGCGCTCCAATGCCGCGGCGCGGCGGTCGAGCTGCCGGACACGCAGGCGGTACAGCGCGTACGCAAGGGCAACCGCGATCGCGGCGCTCAGGATGCGGAACCAGAGCGTCTCGTAAAACGCGGGCAGAACGGTGACCGGGAGCCGGAGCTCGTGCGCGCTCCACGCCCCCGCGCGGTTCGTGCCGCGAACGCGCAGCACATACCGTCCGGGCGCGAGATTCGTGTACGTGAGCGACCGCCGCGACGCATCGGCGCGGACCCATTCGTCGTCGTATCCCTCCAGCCGGTAGCTGTAGACCGTCCGTTGCGGCGCGGTGAAATCGAGCGCGGCGAAGTCAACGCGGAATCCCTTCTCCTTCGCGGCGAGGACCAGCGCGCGCGGTACCGCTCGCGTCGTGCCGTCGACCTGCAGCGCCGTTGCGACGACCGGCGGTGCGAATGACCAGGCTCGCAACTCGGCCGGATTCACCGCCAGCAAGCCTTCCGGCGATCCGAACAGGAGGGTTCCGTCGCTCGTACGCGCGCGGCTGGCAATGAAGAAATTACGAAACGCGCATCCGTCCGCGGCGCCGAATTCACGCGCCGTCCACGATCGCGGATCGATGCGCAGCCGCGGTCCGAGCCAGACTTGTCCTTCCGCGTCCTCGATCAGACTCTCGACCGGGTCGGACGCGACGTTGCGGAACCGCGCCTCGCGTCCGTTCCACGATTCGAGAATGACGGCGCCTGCATGCGTCCCGACCCACAGCCGGCCGCCGCGATCGACCATCAGGTCCGGAACCCACAGGCTCGGCAGACCCTTTTCAATGCGCGTGGCCTTGCCGGTCGCGCGATCGAAGACGTTCAGCCCGCGATCGGTTCCCACCCACATCGTGCCATCGGGCGTGAAGGCGATCGCTTCGACCGCCGGGCTCGAAAGCGAGGCCGGATCGTGCCGGTCATGCCGGAACGCACCCACTCCGCCCTCATCGATCCGCGTCAGCCCCTCGGACGATCCCGCCCAAAGCTCACCATCCGGGCCGAACGTCATCGCCCGGATCGGACCGCCCGCCAGGCCATCGCCGCGGTCGAACGTCTCGAACGTGCCGCCAGGTCGCAAACGTCGCAACGCGCCGTCGAGCGACGCCACCCAGATCGTCCCGTCGGCGCCTTGCGCGAGACAGGTGATCGCCGCGCCGTCGAGCCGATGACCGCCAATCCTTCGAAAATCGCGATCGAGAATGTCGATGCCGTTGCCGTTCGTGCCGACCCAGATCGTGCCGTCGCGCATCTGCATCGCCCGAACCGCGGCGGGATGACTGAGTCCTTCCGCACGGCTCGGGCTGTGACGCACGGTTCGAAATGCGCGCGTCGTCGGATCATGGCTGGCGATGCCTCCGCCCCAGGTTCCGACCCACATCACACCGCTCTGATCGCGAAGGAGCGCGCCGACGCGATCGCTGCCGATGGTGTTGGGAAGCGCCGCGTCATGGCGGAGCCGGTCGATGATCTCCAGCGTATTCGCGTCAACGACATCGATGCCGCCGCCGAACGTCGCCAGCCAGATCTCACCTGGCGTGGCCTGCGCGATGCCGTAGATCCAGGGATGGCTTCCGCCGCGGATCCGCGTCAACCGTCCGTTCTCCAGCATTGCCGCGCCGCTTTCCGATGTCCCGATCCAGATCCGGCCGCGATCGTCCTCGACGATCTTCGTGACGAGCTCGTTCGCGAGCTCGGGCACGACGCGTTCGAACCGATCGGACGCCGCTCGAATCTGCAAACCTGCGCGCGTGCCGACCCACAGCCGGCCGCTTCGATCGACGAGCAGCCCGCGAACGCGATCGTCGGCAAGCGAATGCGGATTCGCCGCGTCGTGTCGGAAATGCTCGACCCGTTTCGTGCGCGGATCGATGCGGTTCAACCCCTCCTGCGTCCCCACCCAGACCATCCCATCCCGATCCTCGGCAAGCCCCTCCACGCGCTGGTGCGACAGCCCATCCGTGACGCGCGTGAAGGAATCGCTCGAGGCGTCGTAAATGAGGAGTCCACCCGCGAACGTGCCCGCCCACACCCGCCCGTCCGATGTCGCGAGCAGCGTGCGGATGTAGCCGGCGCCGGGCGGCGGAGGAAAAACGCGGAACCGGTCCGCATCCCAGCGCACGATGCCCGACTGCGTTCCGATCCAGATGAATCCCTGCCGATCCTGCGCGAGCGCAGTACAGAGCGCCGCCGGAACGTCGTCGGACATCTGAAGCGGTCGAAAGGAAATGACGGCGAGGAGTAGGACGAGACTCACGCTCAACGCGCGATTCTACGTCGCATCACTTTGATCAATCCTCCCGCGCTGATGATCGTCCACGCGCCTTCCATGATGATCAGGCCGGCCTGACGGGTCGTGATCGCCGCGACGAGCAGCGCCGCACCGCCGATGAGGTTCAGCGTCTGGTATGTGTACGTGTCGTAGCGGAGACGCTCGATCTGATGCGCGCCGTACGCGGTGAGCACGAAGAGTGCGCCGAGGATCGAAATCACTTGCATCAACATCGATAGAATCTCCCGCGCATGAACCGCCGCGTGTTGGTCACTGCCGTTCTCATTCTCGCCGCGTCCTCCCTCTTCGCGCAGATTCCCACGCCCGAAGAGTTTCTCGGCTACCGCATCGGCGACCGTTTCACGCCGCATGACCGCATCCTCGACTACTTCAACGAGCTCGCGCGCAAATCGCCGCTCATCACCATCGAACAGATCGGCGAGACCTACGAAAAGCGCCCGCTGGTTCTGGCGACGATCACCTCGGCGAAGAACCGCGCGGGGCTCGACGCAATCCGCCGCAACGTCAACACGCTCGCTCGCGGCGAAGGTGACGTCGCTGAAATTGCGAAGAACACGCCCGCGATCGTCTGGCTTGCGTTCGGCGTTCATGGGAACGAGTCCTCGTCCGCCGAGTCTTCGATGATGGTCGCGTCGGCACTGCTGCGCGATGCCGAGCTCACGAAACTGCTCGAGGACGTCGTGGTGGTCCTCGATCCGCTGGAGAACCCCGACGGCCGCGAGCGATACATCCAGTGGTTCCATCGCATGCGCGGGGAGAAGCCGAATCCGAATCCCGACTCCTTCGAGCATTACGAGCCGTGGCCGGGCGGACGCTTCAACCACTACATGATCGACATGAACCGCGACTGGGCCTGGCAGTCCCAGCGCGAGACCCAGGCGCGCGTTGCGGCGTACCGCACCTGGTCGCCGCAAGTCTTCGTCGACTTCCACGAGATGTTCTTTCAGTCGACCTACTTTTTCCCGCCGGACGCGAAGCCGATCAACGCCAACGTGCCCGCCGACGCGGAGAAATGGCTCGACGTCTTCGGCCGCGCGAACGCCGCCGAGTTCTCGAAACGCGGCTGGCCCTTCTTCGTCGCCGAGCGTTTCGATCTCTTCTATCCCGGCTACGGCGATTCGTGGCCGTCGCTGCACGGCGCGATCGGCATGACTTACGAGATGGCCGGCAGCTGGCGTGCCGGATCGTCGGTGAAGCGCGAAGACGGCACGATTCTCACCCTGGGCGATCGCGCGACGCGGCACTTCACGACGGGCATCACCACGGTTCGCACCGCGGCGCAGAATCGGGAGCAGCTGCTGCGCTACACGCACGCGGCGGCGCGCTCGCACATCGACAACGCGAAGAACACGTTCCTCATCCTGCCGAGCTCACCCAACTTCGAAGCGCTGATCGAGGTGTTGCGGCGCCAGGACATTCGCGTGGACATGCTCGCCGCGGCGACGAGCGTGAAAGCGACGCGCCTCGATCGTTCCACCGCGGAAACGCGGACATTTCCCGCCGGCACGGCCGTCGTCTCCACGAAGCAACCGCTCGGCGGACTGGCGAACACGCTGCTCGAAAAGCAGCCGGCGTTCAGCACCGGTTTCGTCGAGGAGCAGCGGGCGAAGGCCGAGGCGGATGAGCCGGATGACTTTTACGACCTGACGACCTGGTCGCTGCCGCTGGCCATGAACGTCGAGGCCTACGTGACCCAGCTGCCGGTCGCGGGAGTGAAGGAGTATCAGCGCGCGGCGCGGCCGGCGTTCCGCGCGGCCTCGTACGGATATCTCGTCGACGGACTGGAGCCGAACATCTACCGTTTCGTCGGGAGATTGCTCGAGAGCGGTGTGAAGTTCAGCGTCAGCGACGGCGAGGTGGCGGTCGGCGATAAGAACTTCGCTCGCGGCACGCTGATCATCCTCAAAGGCAACAACGCCGAGAACCTCGACGCCACGCTCGAGCGCATCACCCGCGAGGCCGGCATCACCACGGTCGCGCTCGAGTCGGGTTGGATGGGCGGCACCGCGTTCGGATCGGAAAAGCTGCATCACGTGAAGGATCCGAAGATCGGCCTGGTGGGCGGTCCGGGGAGCAACGCCACGTCCTTCGGCATGTTGTGGCACACCCTCGACGTCGACACGCCCATTCCTCATTCGACACTGAGCGTGGAGACGCTGCGCAACCTCGACCTCAGCGAGTACGAGGTCCTGGTCCTGCCCGACGGCAGCTTCACCGACCGCCTCGGCAAGCGCGGCATCGAGAAGATCAAGGCCTGGGTCAACGAAGGCGGCACGATCGTGGCTGTGAAAGGGGGCAGCGCGTTTCTGCGCGAGAAAGACGTCGAGGTCTCCAAGCTGAAGACGTGGGAGCCTCCAAAGAAGAAGGATGACGACAAGACGCCGCCCGACCAGCGCTACAACGATTTCCGCGTCCCCGGCGCCGCGTTCCGCACGACGATGAACAGCCGCTCCTATCTGACGTTCGGCGTGCCGCGCGCGCCGGCGGTGCTGGTCGAAGGCACCGATGCGTTCCTGCCGGTCGCGCACAAGGTCGACAACATCCTCACCATCGAGTCCAAGGATCCGCTGATCTCCGGCGTGGCCTGGCAGGAGTCGATCGATCGATTGAAGGGCTCGGTGTACGTCGTCGCCGAGCCGTACGGCCGCGGTCAGGTCATCACATTTGCAGACGACCCCCACTTCCGGCTTTTCTGGCGGGCGACGTTGCCCGTGTTTCTCAACGCTGTCGTTTATTCGCCGAGCTTCCCGCGATGAAAATCCGCCCGCCCGCCGTCGCCGGTGCGTTCTACGAGGGAACGCCCGATCGCCTGCGCGCGCAGGTCGACGCCTGCTTCGAGGCCATTCCGGAGAAGAAAGAGCGATTCATCGGCGCGGTCGTTCCGCACGCCGGGTTGATGTACAGCGGACATGTCGCCGCGGCGTTTTACGGGATGGCCGAGCTGCCGAAGCGATTCGTGATTCTTTGTCCGAATCACACCGGCGCCGGTCATTTCGCGGCGATCAATCGCGAGGGCGCATGGCGCACTCCGTTCGGCGATGCGGCCATCGACTCGCGTCTCGCCGACGCGTTGATGGCGAAGACACAACTGCTCGCCGAGGATGCGCGGGCTCATGCTCGCGAACATTCGCTCGAAGTCCAGCTGCCCTTCCTCCAGCGCCTCCTGGGCGATGACTTCACCTTCGTCCCGATCTGCCTCGGCGCACACAGGCTCGATTACGCGGAAGAGATCGGCCGCGCGATTGCCGGCGTTCTGAAAGACGAGCGCGACGTCGCGATTCTGGCCAGCTCCGACCTCAATCACTACGAGGACCAGCAGTCGACGCTGCGCAAGGACCAGCTCGCGATCGATCAGGTCCTTGCGCGGAATCCGCAAGAGCTCTGGCGCGTGGTCGACGAATACGACGTTTCGATGTGCGGCTTCATCCCGACGACGGCGATGCTCGTCGCCGCGAATCAGCTCGGCGCCAGTGACGCGCGGCTCGTCAAGCACGCGACTTCAGGAGACATCAATCGGGATTACTCGCATGTGGTGGGATATGCGTCGATCTTGATTGCCTGACCCCGTAAGTTTATCCCGCGCGAAGACGCGGGATCTCCGCGTGCACGAGCGCAGAGCATGGCAACTTCTGTGAAGGTGCACGAAGAGATCCCGCGTCTTCGCGCGGGATAAACTCGAGAACTCGAAAACGCATGCGCGTCGTTTTTGCCACAGCCGAGGTTTCACCGATCGCCAAGACGGGCGGCCTCGGAGACGTGTGCGGATCGCTGCCGAAGGCGCTGGCGGCGCTCGGCCACGACGTGGTCGTGTTCATGCCCTTCTACCGTCAGGCGCGGCACTGGTTCGAGAAGAACCAGATCTCCGTGCATCAGGTGATGCCCACCGCGGTGATCTCCTGGGCGAACTGGGTTGCCGAGGCGACTTTTCTGCGGACGACGCTCCCGGGGAGCGATGTTCCGCTGATCCTCGTCGCGAACGATTACTTCTTCGAGCGCGAGCAGATCTACTCCGATGCGCCTGACGGCACGCACGACTACCTGCTGCGCTACGCCTTCTTCAGCCGCGCGGTCATCCGCGGATGCGAGTTGCTCGACATCGCGCCCGACATCCTTCATTGCCATGACTGGCACACGTCGCTGCTGCCCGTGTATCTCCATTCCGGCCTGCGCGGCCAGCCGCATTTCGGCGGAACGCGATCGGTCTACACGATCCACAACCTAAACTACCAGGGTGTGGCCGGTTACGACGCGCTCGGACTGACCGGATTGCACAGCCGCTACTGGGCTCCGGACGGCGTCGAGCATTTCGGCACGCTCAATCCGATGAAGGGCGGAATCATCTACGCCGATGAGGTCACGACGGTCTCGCCGACGTACGCGGCGGAGATTCGCACGCCGCAGCATGGCGCCGGTCTCGACGGCGTGTTGCGCGCGGTTTCGTACAAGCTCACCGGAATCCTCAATGGCATCGACGTCGAGGAGTGGGATCCGGCCGCCGATCCGCTACTCAACGCGAACTACGACGCCGACACGTTGAACGACAAGACGAAGAACAAGCGCGCGCTGGCGAAAGAGGCGGAGCTCAAGTACTCGCAGAAGACGCCGATCATCGGCGCGGTCTCGCGGCTTGTCGACCAGAAGGGCTTTCAATACCTGATCCCCATCCTCGGACGCCTCCTGCACGCCGGCGCGCAGGTGGTGATTCTCGGAAGCGGCGAAGCGGAGCTGGAAGCGGCGCTGTTGCGCATCGCGGCGCAGCATCCCGAACGCTGCCGGGTCTGGATCGGCTTCGATCCGGCGCTCGCCCATCGCATCTACGCCGGCTGCGACATGCTCCTCATGCCCTCGGTCTACGAGCCATGCGGCCTCAATCAGATGTACGCCCTTCGGTACGGTACCGTACCAATCGTCCGGATGACCGGCGGGCTCGCCGACACGGTGATCCCTTTTGATGGCACGAATCTCACTGAGGCGAACGGCTTCGGCTACATCGCCAACCATCCGCTCGATCTGTATCTCGCGACGTGGCTCGGTGTGCTCAACTACCGCGAGAAGGCGACCTGGAAGTCCTTACAGCAGAAC
The DNA here is from genome assembly GCA_963822445.1 of uncultured Acidobacteriota bacterium. Lineage (GTDB taxonomy): Bacteria > Acidobacteriota > Thermoanaerobaculia > Gp7-AA8 > Gp7-AA8 > QHVT01. Next base: position 1,423,943 of record CAWGHO010000002.1, read on the forward strand.
GGGATGGCCAGCGACTTCTCCTGGGACCGCTCGGCGCGGATCTACGACGCCGTCTACCGCAGGGCGAAGCCGTAGTGGCACCTCGGGTGCACTAGGAAAGCGCAGGAGGACGGCAATGATCTTGATTCTGATTGGAATCGCCGGAACGCTCCTGCTGATCGGGTCCGGCAGCAGGTCGCCCAGGCTGGCGCCGCAGCCGGTTCGCACACCTCGCAAACGTTGAAGTGAAATCAACCGCATACGAAGAGTGCTACTCGGCGATCGTCGCCATCTGGCGTGATGAGGGAGGAGAGACCCTCGACGAGATCGCGTTGATGGCGACGATCAATTCCGTCCTCGCCAACCGCTTCGATTACTACTTCTGGACCGGCTTCTACCGCGTCTGCGGCGAGCGTCTCGCCGTCGGCCCGTACATCGGGACCGTGGGCTGTCTGCAGATCGAGTTTGGTCGCGGCGTCGTCGGCGCGGCGGCGGAGAAGCGGGAAACGATCATCGTCCCGGACGTGAATCAGTTCCCCGGTCACATCGCCTGCGATCCGAACTCGAAGTCAGAGATCGTCGTTCCGGTCTTTGATCGCGAGCGCAACCTCATCGCCGTGCTCGACGTCGATTCGGACCGGTTGAATGCGTTCGATGAGGAGGACCGGGTGGGGCTGGAGCGGATCGTGGGGCTATTCGAGCATTCGTAGGATCGCCGTCAGTTCCTTCTTCACCGTCACCAGCGCCTTCGCCATATCGCTGTTCCGCGCGGGCGGTGGCGCTTCGGCGACGGCGACCGGTTCGGGCGCATCGCCTTCCTCCAGCTTCTTCTTCGCGCCGGCGATGGTGAAGCCGTCGCGGTAGAGCAGCTCCTTGATGCGCAGGACGGTGTCGATCTCGCGTCGCGTGTAGAGGCGCTGTCCGCCGCCGCTCTTGTTCGGGGCGAGCTGCGGGAACTCGGTCTCCCAGTAGCGAAGGACGTATGGCTGCACGTCGGCGAGCTTGCAGACCTCGCCGATCTTGTACAGCTTGTCGTCTTTTTCGGTGGCTGAAGCGGCGCGGGGCATCAGTGGATTATAGAAGCCGCTGGGGCAGAACGAATGCCAGGCGCGTTGCGCCGCCCGAAGCCGCGGTCAGTAAGGCAGCGCGGTCGTGCCGAAGGCGAAGCAACCTGCGCTGCCGGCCGTGACGGCTTATAGGACGCGCTCGACTTCGACTTCCGCCGGCTCGAACAAGCCCACCGCGGCGTTGAACACCTCGTCGACGGTGATGTCGTTCATGCACTGATGCGTGCGGAGTGGGCAGTCGCGTTGATAGCAGGGCGTGCACTCGAGCGTCGCGCGCACCACGCGCGTGGCGCCGGCGATGACGGTGCGATCGGGATCGGTCGGGCCGAAGATGGAGACCGAGGGGACGGACAACGCGGCGGCGACATGGAGCGGACCGCTGTCGTTGGTGATCACCGCCGCGCACTGCGAGATCGCTGCTGCGAGCTCGAGGACGTCGCCGTCATGACCGACCATCGGTACGCCGTTGCACGTGGTGGCGATCTTCTGGGCCTGTTCGCGCTCGCGCGGGCTGGTGAGCAGCACCACGTCGAACCCTTCCAGCCGCAGGCGATTGATGATCTCCACGTAACGCTCGTCGCCCCAATGCTTGGCGCGGCCGAACAGACCGCCGGCGTGGACACCGAAGACCGGCCGATCGAGATGCAGGCCGATGGAGAGGAGGCGCTGGCGTCCGCGCTCGCGAATCGCTTTGGGAAGCTTGATCGTCGGCACGTCGTCGACGACGCGCGGCGCGTTCAGTGCCGCGAGCAGCGCCGTGTAGTCGTCGAGCTGATGACCGCGCGTGCCCGGCCTGGGCACGGCGCGATTGAGGAAGACGCCGCGCATGTCCGTCGGATATCCCCAGCGCTCGTCGATTCCCGCCGCGAACGTCACCAGCGCAGCTTTGAACGAGTTCGGCAGGATCACCGCGCGGCGATAGCGCCCGGCGCGAAGCGCGGAAATGCGCTCGGTGGTCGAGCGCGTCCAGGGCACGACCTTCTTGAAGAGTCCCGTGGCCTCGAGCAAGGCCGTGACGTTGGCCGGCGCGGCGACGGCCAGTCCGCCTTCGCTGCGGAAGCGGTGCGCCAGGGCCTTGTACGTCGGGAGAGCCAGAACGTTGTCGCCGACCCAGTTGAGTCCGATCGCGATCGTTTCACACGCCATTCGTCGTTTCTCTTTCTCCCGTCCCTTTCCAACGATCGTGCATCCACATGTACAAGTCGGGACGCTCCAGGATGCGGCGGCCGATGACTTCGTTGATGCGATTGGTCAGGGCCACGGGATCTCGTTCGTCCTCTCTCAACTGGTCAACACGGATCGGCTCATCGAACTCGAGACGATGCCTGAGCCCGTCCGGAATGCAAAAAGCGAACACAATGGTCGAGCCGGCCCGGAGAGCCATCTTCGCGGGTGCGGAAGTGGTCCATGCCGGACGCCCGAGAAACGGACTGAGAATGCCTTCCGCCGGCTGCACGGACTGGTCGGGAAGCATCACCACCACGCCGTTTTCCGACAACGCCTTCAGCAGACCGCGCGCCGCCCGCCGGCGATCGACGACGACCGCCTCGGTCTTCTCGCGCAGCCGCTGGAGATCGCGCTCCAGCAGTTCGTTGTCGAGCGGCCGGGCCACGTTGTACGTCTTGCCGATCATCGACTGCACCGCCAGGCCCCCTACCTCCCACCCGCCCCAGTGTCCGCTGATGAGCAGCGTGCCTTTGCCGTAGGAGATCGCATCCCGCAGGTGCTGGGCGTTGACGATCGTGCAGCGCTCGGCGATCTCTTTCATCGACAGGGTCTGCATGTGCATCGAGGTCAGGAACTCGCGGCCGAAGTGGCGCCAGCATTCATCGAGAATTCGGCGCAGTTCGCGCTGGCTGCGCTCCGGAAAGGTCGCGCGGAGGTTGCGCATGGCCACCTGGTCGCGTCTGCGGACGACCTTTCCCGACCACGCTCCCAGCCGGGTCCCCCACCGGTAAACAGCCTCCTCGGACATCCCCGCAACCCGTTTCGCCACAGCGTGATAGGCAGCATACTCGACCCGTTGCAGGAGCAGATTCTTGCGGCGCTTCTTCCGGCGGCGGTTCGGTGAGGTCGCCACGGCCGCGATCTGCTCGAGCACATCCGGCTCGATCACGAATTCAGCGGGAATGGCCACGATGGAGGGGTCGTCGATCTTCACGGCGTCTTTGCCGGTTGTGACGAGCGTCGCCCCCTTCGCGTCTCGGCGCAGCGATTCGAGATCGCGAGCGGAGTAGCGGTGATGATCGGCAAAGCCGCGCGTGCCGACGACGTTTAGACCGCGCAGCGAATCGAAGAACTGCTGGTTGTTGGCGAGACCGGCGAAGGCGAAGACGGGGCCTTCGATCGGCGGGAGCGAGACGCGCAGGTTTCTGGGAATGACCACGTCCGCGTATTTCAGCGCGGAACGGCCTTCCCGAAAGAAGCGGGACGGAGCGTCGATCACCACGTCGAGATCGCGCTGAAGCTGGAGATGCTGGAAGCCGTCGTCGAGCACGAATACATCAGTATCGATATCGCGCGCATTTTCATAGCGATTAGCGCCAACAATTACGTTTGCTTTCGTGGATCGTTTAATCAGCAATGGTTCATCGCCGATAAATCCAGACTCTTTATCGCTACCATAACCACGTGTCAATACCGCGACACGCAGTCCGCGGCTCTCAAGAAAGCGGCAGACGGTGATCACCGCCGGTGTCTTGCCGGCCCCGCCCATGGCGATGTTGCCGATGGAGATCACCGGCTTGTGCACGCGTTTGGCTTTCAGCAATCCCGCGCGATACGCGGCCCGTCGCACGCGGTTGATCGCGCGATACACGAGCTCGAATGGTTTGAGGAGCAGGTTCACGCCAGCAGCTCGACGATCCGTTGCGCGGTCCGCGCAGACGCGCCCCGGTTCTGCAGCACCGTTTCCCGCGCTCGCGCGCCCCAGGCCTGTTGCAGCTCGGGCTCTTCAATCATCCGCGCCGCAAACTCCCCGGCCTCCTCCGCCGTCGCGACTTCCTTGGCCGCTTCGTTCTTCAGAAAGACGCGGGCGATCTCGCGGAAGTTCGACATCGACCGGCCGAAGCAGACCGGCACTCCCGCGGCCGCGGGCTCGATCGGATTGTGCCCGCCGATCGGCACCAGCGTCCCGCCAATGAACGCCACCGTGGCATACCGATACATCTTCGCCAGCTCGCCGAGCGTGTCGAGCAACAGCACGTCCGCGCCGCCGTCGAACGCATCGAGCTCGCTGCGTCGCACGAATCGCAACGTGGAGGTCTGCAGCAGCCCCGCTACCAACTCGAACCGCTCCGGCCTACGCGGCGCGACTACCACAAACGCCTGCTGCGCATTCACCAGCCGCTCGACCTCGGGCAGCAAGGCTTCGTCCTCCCCTTCCATCGTCGATCCGAGGATCACGACCTTGCGGTTGCCGATCAGAGCCTCGATGCGCGCGGCGTCTTCGAGTGGCGTCTCGTCCGGCTCGTAATCGAACTTGACGTTCCCGGTGACCTCGACGCGATCGGCGGATGCACCGAGGGTGATGAAGCGATCGCGGTCGGTCGTCTCGCGGGCAAGGATGCGGTCGTACTTGGCGAGGATGTGCCGGATGACGAAACGAAACGCGCGATACCGCGGCAGGGAACGGTCGGAAATGCGCCCGTTCGCCAGAATCAGGCGAAGGCCGCGCGCTCGCGCAAGGCGCGTCACGTTCGGCCAGATCTCCGTCTCCATCGTCGCGAACACACGCGGCTGGTGATGCTCCAGAAACCGGCCCACAGCGCGAGCGAAATCGAACGGGAAGTACGTCACCGTCGCGTCGCGATACAGCCGCGCCGCCTGGGCCTGACCGGTAATGGTCGTGGTCGTGAACACGATCGACGTCCCCGGCCGCTGCCGGAGGATCTCGTCGACCACCGCCCTCGCCGCGAGCGTCTCCCCGACCGACACCGCGTGAATCCAGAGGTCATGCCCCACCGCCCGCCCGCGATAAAACCCGAACCGCGCCCGCGCATTCGCCAGGTATTTGCCACGGAGCAGTCCCATCAGGAGAAACCAGGGGAGGCCGAGAACCAGCACGAGGTAGAGAAGTACCTCGTAGAGGACGTACATGGGCAGGGATCATAACGTCACGAGGTTGCGGGGTTTCGGGGTTACGGGGTTCGGATGTGCTTCCTCGGAACCCCGAAACCTCGTAACCTCGTAACCAGATGGAAAACGTCATCGCCGTTGGTCTCATCCTCCCCAAACTTCCCCAGACCGTCGCCGAGGAACATCTCGAAGAACTGACCAAGCTCATTGAGTCGGGTGGCGGCACCGTGATCCGGAAAATCTTCGCCAAGCGCGGCTCGCCCGACGCCGGCACGTACATCGGCAAGGGGAAGGCCGAGGAAGTGAAGAGCCTGGCCGAGAAGCACGACGTCGCCCTCATCGTGTTCGATGACGACCTTTCGCCGGCGCAGGTCCGCAATCTGGAAAAGCTGATCGGCAAACGCGTCATCGACCGCAGTGCGCTGATCCTCGACATCTTCGTCGGCCGCGCCCGCACCCGCGAAGCGAAGACGCAGGTCGAGCTCGCGCAACTCGAATACATGCTGCCGCGGCTGACGCGGGCCTGGTCCCACCTTGAGCGTCAGGCCGGCGGCGCGGGCGGCGGTGCAAAGCGCGGCGTCGGTGAGACCCAGCTCGAGCTCGATCGCCGCATCGTCCGCACGCGCATCGCCAAACTCAAAGAAGACCTGCAGCGCATCGAAAAGAACCGCGAGACGCAGCGCAAATCGCGCGAGGCCGTCTTCACCGTCGCGCTGGTCGGCTACACCAACGCCGGCAAGTCGACGCTCTTCAACCGGCTGACCAGCGGCGAAGCCTTCGCCATGGACAAGCTCTTCGCCACGCTCGACGCGAAGACGCAGAAGATCGCCTACGACATGCCGCGGAAGACGGTGGTCGTCGACACGGTCGGATTCATCCGCAAGCTGCCCCATCACCTCGTCGCGTCATTCCGCTCGACGATGGAAGAGGCGGTGGCCGCCGATCTCGTGCTGCACGTCATCGACGCGTCGCATCCGCAATACGACGAGCAGCGCGCCGTCGGCGATCAGGTCCTGGCCGATCTCGGCATCGAGAACGACCGCGTCTTCGAGGTCTACAACAAGAGCGATCGCGTCGAAGAACACTTCGACATCCGCCGCCGCAACGCCGTGGTGGTCTCGGCGCTGACCGGGCATCACATCGACCGGCTCGTGGAGATGATCCGCGACCGCGAGCGGGAAGGCGGCGAGTTGATGCATCTCGAGATTCCGCATTCCGAGTCGCGGATCACGGCCCGCCTGCACGAGATTGCCGAGTTGCACGAGCAATCGACGAACGACGATGCGGTGAGCATCACGGCGTGGGTGCCGAGAGATTCCGTGCACGTGTTCAAGCCATTCGTTGCGCGGGCGGCGCGGCGGAGACGGGCGTCGTGAAAACTGGGTTGCTGGGTTGCTGGGTTGCTAGGTTGCTGAGTGCTTCGCTGACAGGCATGATCGTGCGTCCAGCGGAGCACCCAGCAACCCAGTAACCAAGCAACCCAGCAACCCGAGAACAATGAAGATCCGCCCCGCCACGCTCGCCGACCGCACCCGCATCCACGAGATCCTCACCGCCACGGCGCGGTTCACGGCAAAGGAGATCGGCTGGGCGATGGAGCTCGTCGACCTCGGTCTCGACGGGCGGAAGGAGTACGACATCCAGGTCCTCGAAGTCCCGGACAGCGGTCCGAGCCGCGCCATTCAGGGCTACGTCTGCTTCGGGCCAACGCCGAAGTCCGAGGGGGTGTTCGATCTCTACTGGATCGCTGTCGATCCCCGCGAGCAGGGCCAGGGCTACGGCCAGCTGCTCCTGCGATTCGTGGAAAACGAAGTGCGCAGGCAGAATGGCAGGATGTTGCTCATCGAGACCTCCTCGAAGCAGAGCTACGCGCCGACGGTGCGGTTCTACCAGCGCGCGGGGTACGAGGAGATCTCCCGGATCAAGGATTTCTACAGAATCGAAGATGACAAGGTAGTGTTCTGCAAGCAACTGCCGCAGCCATGACTCCCGGTCCGACGCTTCCGCTTTACATCGCCCTCGCGTTCTACGCCCTCGGCACACTCGTGGCCTTCACGTCGCTCTTCGCGCGCGAGAAGCGGGTGCAGTACGCCGGGCTGGCGCTGATGATTGCCGGCTTCGTCACGCACACGATCTGGATCGGCACCATCTGCACGGCCACGGGCCACCCGCCGATCACGAATCTGGCCGAGGTGCTGAGCTTCGTTGCGTGGACCGTGTTTGCGGTGGAGCTGGGGTTGTGGATCCGCTACCGCGTGTACGCCGCGGTCTTCTTCGTCTATCCGCTCGTGCTGTTGCTGCTGACGCTTTCCGCGATCGCGGGCGAAAGCTTCCGCGTGCTCGATCCGGAGCTGCGCTCGAACGTTTTCACGACGCATCTGCTGTTGTCGACGGTCGGTGTGGCGGGACTGATGATCGGACTCGCCTTCGGCCTGCTCGCGTTGCTGCAGGATCGCGCGCTGAAACACAAAACGCGCGGACGGTTGTGGGATTGGATTCCGAGCCTCGACGTCTGCAAGACCGTGAGCTATCGCGCGCTGGCGATCGGCTTCAGCATCTATACCCTCGGTCTCATCGCCGGCGTGCTCTGGTCGTATCGAACGACCGCCGGATTCATGGATCTGCGCGTGAAGCAGATCGGCGCCGTGACCGCGTGGATTCTCTTCGCGGTCATCCTGCAGTCGTACGTCAACAACACCTACCGCCGCCGCCGAACACTGTTCGTGGCCGCGGGCGCGTTCGTGGCCATCGTCGTGGCCATGCTGGGGATTCGAGAGTGAGAGGCGAAATGCAGAATGCAGAATGCAGAATGCAGAAAAGACACGGTCGCTCGTGCGATGCCGCGTTCTGCATTCTGCATTCTGCCTTCTGCCTTCCGACGCCGGAGGCGTCGTCATGCTGATCCTGGTCGGCCTCAATCACCGCACCGCGCCCGTCGACGTGCGAGAGCGTCTCGGCGTTTCGGACGCGAAGCTCGGCGAGACCGTCGCCTCCCTGCGCACGATCGAAGGCGTCAACGGCGCGGCGCTGCTCTCGACCTGCAATCGCGTCGAAGCGGTCGTCTCGACCAGCAACGAAGACGTGATCGAGCCCGTCGTGGACTGGCTCGCGGTGCAGGGCGGCACGTCGCGCTCTGAGCTGGAGAAGCATCTCTACATCCTTCGCCACGGCGACGTGCTCCGCCATCTCTTCCGCGTTGCGTCCGGACTCGATTCGATGATCGTGGGCGAGCCTCAGATCGGCGGTCAGGTGCGCAAGGCCTTCGTCGCGGCGAATGAGCTGGGAACGCTCGACTCGCTGCTCTCGCAGGTCTGCGAGCACACGTTGCGCGTGGCGAAAAAAGTGCGGACGGAAACGGGAATCGGCGAGCACGCCGTGTCGGTGCCGTACGCCGCGGTCGAGCTGGCGAAGAAGATCTTCGGCGATCTCCGCGGCCTGCAGGTTCTCCTCCTCGGCGCCGGCGAGATGGGCGAGCTCACGGCGGAGCATCTGCACAATCAGGAAGTGAAGCAGGTCTTCGTCGGCAACCGCTCCTACGAGCGCGCCGTCGAGCTGGCCAACCGTTTCGGCGGGCACGCCGTGAATTTCGACAACGTCGACGAGCAGCTCCTGCACTGCGACATCGTCATCGCCTCCACGGCCGCGCCGCATTTCCTGATCGAGCCGCAGCACGTGACCCGCGCGCTCGAAGTGCGCCGGCATCGCAACCTGTTCCTGATCGATCTCTCCGTGCCGCGGAACATCAATCCGGCCGTGGCGAAGATCGACGGCGCGTATCTCTACAACGTCGACGATCTGCAGATGGTCGCCGACGCCAATCTCGAGCTGCGGCAGGAGAAGGCCGCGGACGCCGAGCAGATCGTGATGCGCGAGGTCGAGCAGTTCCGCAAACGCCTCGTGGCCCAGGATGCGGTGCCGACCATCCTCGAATTGCAGCAGCGCCTGGAAGGCATCCGCGCGGCGGAGCTCGAAAAATGCCTGCGTCACGTCGGCCCGGTCACGCCCGATCAGCGGGACGCCATCGAGATGTTCTCGACGCAGCTCGTCAACAAGATCCTCCACTACCCGATCCTTCAATTGAAAGAAGCGTCGGACGAGCCGCAGGAACGGGAGTCGCTGCGGCGCACGATCCGGAAGATCTTCGGCCTTCGATGACCGGCCGGATTCGCATCGGAACGCGGGGCAGCGCGCTCGCGCTTTGGCAGGCGGAGGAAACTTCGCGTCTGCTGCGCGCCGCGGGCTACGAGCCGGAACTGGTGATCGTGAAGACGACCGGCGACAAACGAACCGATGTGTCCCTGGCCTCGATCGGCGGCAAGGGGCTGTTCATCAAAGAGCTGGAGGAATCGCTCGAGCGCGGCGCGATCGACGTCGCCGTACACAGCCTCAAGGACGTGCCGTCGATCATCCCCGACCACTTCGCCCTGGCCGGGTTTCTCGAGCGCGCCGATCCGCGCGATGTCTGGATCTCCGACCGACCCATCGATCAGCTTCCCGACGACTCGATCGTCGGCAGCAGTTCTCCGCGACGCCGCGCGCAACTGCTGGAGCTTTTCCCGCGGCTCGACGTTCGCGACATTCGCGGCAACGTCGACACGCGCATCGAGAAAATGCGCCGCGGTGAATACGCCGGCATCGTGCTGGCGGCGGCGGGCTTGAAGCGTCTCGGACGCGACAGCGAGGTCCTTTCGTATTTCTCGCTCGATGAGATGGTGCCCGCGGCCGGACAGGGCATCGTGGCCATCGAGTGTCTGCGCGACAACGAAGCCGCGAACGCCGCCGCCCGCGCGATCAATCACGAAGTCAGCGAGACCGCGGCACTTCGCGAGCGCGGCGTGCTGGCAAAGTTCGGCACGCGCCTCGATTGCTACTCCGAGATCGCCGTGCATGCGTCGAACGACGACACCATCCGCGCCTTCTTTCACGGAGTGCGGGTGAAGTACACAGGCCCGAACGCCGTCGACACGGTTTACGAGGAGCTTTCGTGCGTGAAACCGTAGGCACGGTCTTCCTCGTCGGCGCCGGTCCCGGCGACGCGCGTCTGCTGACGCTCCGCGCGGCGGAGCTGCTCGCGAAAGCGGACGTGGTCGCGCTCGACGCGCTCGTGTCGCGCGACATCGTCGCGATGATTCCGAAGACCACGGAGATCGTCTACGTCGGCAAACGCGCCGGCGCGCACGCCGTACCGCAAGACAAAACGAACCAGCTGCTGATCGACGAAGCGAAGAAGGGCCGCATGGTCGTGCGGCTCAAGGGCGGCGATCCGTTCGTGTTCGGCCGCGGTGGCGAGGAAGCCCAGGAGCTCGTCGCGGCCGGTGTGCCCATCGAGATCGTCCCCGGAATCTCCTCCGCGATCGCCGGCCCCGCCTACGCCGGCATCCCCGTCACCCATCGCGACCATGCAACCTCGGTCACGCTGGTCACGGCGCATGAATCCGAGGGATCGACGGGAATCAAGTGGTCCGCTCTGGCGCAACTCGACGGGACGATCGTGTTCATGATGGGCTTCGCCAACCTGCCCACCATCGTGCACAAACTGATGGAGCACGGGATGTCGCCGCACCGCGGCTGCGCGGTGATCTCCAAAGCCACCCGCTTCGACCAGCGCAGCATCGCCGGGTCGTTGCGAAACATCGAGATGATCGTGCGCGAGACGAAGCTGGAGACGCCGGCGCTGATCGTGGTCGGCGACGTCGTCGATCTCCGCGAGAGCATCAACTGGTTCGAATCGAAACCGCTCTTCGGCAAGCGCATCGTCGTCACCCGGGCCCGCGACCAGGCCTCGGAGCTCAAGCGCCTCTTCGAAGACTCCGGCGCGCAGGTCCTGCAGTTTCCGACGATCGAGATCACCGCGCCTGAATCGCTGGACTCGCTCGATCGCGCGATCGACGAGCCGTTCGACTGGCTGATCTTCACCTCGACCAACGGCGTGCAGTTCTTCTTCGAGCGTCTCTTCGCGAAAGGGAAAGACGTGCGCGCTTTGGGATCGCCGAAGGTCGCCGCCGTGGGCCAAACGACGGCCGAGGAGCTTCGGAAGCGCGGCATCGCGCCGGACGTGGTTCCGCAGCGATTCATTTCCAGTGAGCTGCTGCCTTTGCTGGCCGAGGATCAGCGCGGGATTCGCACGGCGGTCGTTCGTGCCGAGGAAGGGCGCGACGAATTGCTCGATGAGCTGCGGCGGCGCGGAGGCGAGGTGCATCTCGCCGTTGCGTATCGAACGATCGCCGCCGATTACGATCTGAACGACCTTCGCGAGTCGATCGACTCGATCGACGTCGTGACCTTCACCAGCGCGTCGACGGTCGACAACTTCTACGGCAAGCTCACCGAAGACGAACGGCGCCGTGTGAACGAGCGGGCGCTGATCGCTTCGATCGGGTCGATGACCACTGACGCTATCCGCCGCTACGGCAAGGATCCCGACGTCGTCGCCGAGAGCGCCACCATTCAGGCGCTCCACGATGCGGTTACACTCGCCGCGCGTGCGTAAACAGGCGCTTTTCGAGCGAATCAGCACGGCCTTTCTCTGGATCGCGGCGTTCTGCCTGGCGACCGGCGTCTTCTTTTCGCTCACGCTGCTCTTCAAATACCTGCCGCCGACGGACCCCGTGGCCATCGGCGCGGTCACCATCCAGCGCTACGCGAAAATCCGCGACTACCTCGGCGCGGCGCTCTTCTTTCTGACTGTTCCGCCGCTGACCATCTGGCTTCGTGGCGTCCTCGGTCGCTACGCGAAGAAGCAACACTCCGCCGCGGCCCGGCTGCTCTTCACGGTCCCGTACTTTTTCGTTCCGCTGTTCTATCTGACCACCGGCAAGATCGGCTGGATCCTTCTGCTGCCGATCGTGCTGTCCTTCGCGCTGCCGCAACTGCTGCGATTCGTGCAGACCCGGCGCTGGGTGCGGGCGATCTTCCGGCGCGAGCTCGGCGCGTACCACGCGCTCGTTTTCGCGGCAGGACTGGCGTGGATTCTCTTCCGCTACCTGGTTACGCAACGGCGGATCGCGCATTACCCGACGTTGTTTCTGGAAGTCGTGTTTGTCGCGCTGTTCCTGGCGCTTTTCTGGACGGCGGCGCTGCTGATCGCGCGGCTCGTCGAGATTCAGTTCGCGCGGCCGGTCGAAGAGACGTTCAAGCGGATCGCTGTCGGTGCGCTGCCGTTGATCGCGCTGCCGTTCATCGCGGTGATGGGCGTGCCGATCATGCATCCGCGAACGATCACCACGTCGCTGGTGATCCTGTCCGCGATCATCGCCTGGCGTTTGGGGCGGCCGATGTCCGCGCGCGCCGCGTGGAATCTCAGCGCGTTTCTGATTCTGCCGGCGCTGATCTACCTGGTCAGTTACGCGTCGACCGCGCAGCTTTCGCAGTGGATCGATCTCTTTCATCGCGGCGAGTCGATCGGTCCGGCCAGCGATTACCTCCGCGGCAAGGTTCCCTTTCGCGACGTTTTCGCGTTGCACGGCATGCTCGAGGATGGGCAGCTCGACGCCTGGCTGATGCAGATCTTCGGACGCTCGCTCGACGTCGCCATCGCCCGCACAGTCATCATCGGAGCCTTTCTCGGCGTCTCGATCTGGTTCCTCGGCGTGGTCGTCTTTGAATCGATTCCGCTCGCTCTGGTTTGCGTGGCGATGGGTGCGTGGACGACCGCGGAAAACAACCGCACCTTCTTCCAGGTGGCCGCGGTCGCGCTGTTCTGGAATGCGCTGCGGCGACGGAGCCGCGTGTCCGCGATCTTCAGCGGAGTTTTCGCCGGTGTCGCGGTCTTCTTCAGCTACGAGATCGGGCTGTACACGATCGCGGCTGCCTTCGCGTCGGCGCTGCTGCTGTTCTTCGCCTCGAAACGCGTCGAATGGACCGGTCTCGCGCCGTCGCAGGCCGCGCTGTTCTTCTCCATCGGCGTCCTTCTCGGCGCGGCGCCGTTCGCGATCTACCTCGCCGTGAACGGCGCACTCGACGACTTCTTCGTTGTCTCGTTTGTGACGATCCCGCGGATCATCGACGCGGTCTGGTCGCTGCCGTTCCCCGATCTGGTCTCGACGTTCCGCGGCGATTTCAATCTGCACAACGTCGCCGAGTTCGTGCTGTTCGAGAAGTTCCATCTCATCGTCAGCCCGCTGGTCATCGCCATCTCCGCGATCTACTTCATCGCCCGCTGGCTGAAGCGGCGCACGGACATGCTCGATTACGCGCTGCTGGTGATGACGGTCTTCGCGACGATCGCGCAACGGACCGCGTTCGGACGCGCGTCGTTCCGCCATCAGTACTTCGCGGCGTTTCTCATCGGTCCGATGCTCGTTTTGCTGGCGGTGGTGCTGATTCGCAATCTGCGCAGCGTGTGGCGCGATGGCGATCACGGAACGCGCGCGTTTCTGACGGCGATCGGCGTCGGCGCTATTCCGCTGCTGGCGGTTCTCTTCTGGATCCCGGACCTCATCAACGCCCGGCTCGATGAGCTGATCGGCTACAACTCGCGGGTGATGCGCGTCCATCGCGATCCGCACGCCGAGGAGGTGGGGTGGCGAATTCACGATGTGTCGGCGGCGATCGGCGAGCTGACGAGGAAGAACGAGCCGTTCTTCGATTTCTCGAATCAGCCCGCGTTCTACTTCTTCGCGAATCGACCGAATCCCACGCGTTTCTACCAGGTGCCGATCCTGTCGCCGCGCGAGTTTCAGGCGGAGACCATTCGCGCGCTGGAGAAGGCGCGGCCGAAACTCATTCTGCGGCGCTCGCCGGAGCAGTTCGATCAGTTCGATGGCGTAACCAACGATCTGCGCGCGCAGGCGGTGTCGGCGTACATCGACGACGCGTACCGCTTCGATCGTTCCCTGCGCGGCGTGGAGCTGTGGTCGCGAAGGCGCGACGCGAAACCGCGTGCTGTTGCCGACTACCTGCGCCTGATTCGGCTTCCCGATCAGAAGGAGATGGTGAACAGCGGCCTGCAGCGCATGGTCTTTCCCGCCGTCGGCAGTCTCGAGGGCATCGGCGGCTCGTACTGGCAGTCCGATCTCACGATGCACAACCCGCTGCGGACGCCGATCCCGTTGCGCTTGCGTTATGTCGCCGGCGAGGTCAGCGTCGATCGCCGCTTGACGCTGTCGCCGCGGCAAACGGTCAGCCTGCCCAATGTCGTGCGGACGTTCTTCGGCGCGAGCGGTGCGGTGGGAACGCTCTGGATCGAACATCGCGAAGGTCTTGCGCCGGTCGCGGTGGTGAAGACGGCCGACGTCGCCCACGGCGGACGCGCGTCGGTCGAGCAACCGCTCACGCGGCGCGATTCAGCGACCGCGGCGACGGAAAGCGCGGAACTGGCGATCGTCGGAATCGCCACCGCGCCGCCGACAGGACGGCGCGTGAACATCGGCGTGGTCAACATCGGAACGATCCCCGCGACCTTCCGCGTCTCCGTCCGCGACCGCCACGGCCGCGTCCTCGGCAAGAGCGTCGAGTCCGGGGTGCCCGAGGGGCAGGTGTGGTTCGTCAATGGCGTGGAGGATCAGGTCAAGGTGAAGCTCGACCAGACGATGACCGTGCGGGTGACGGTGATTGCCGGAACGGGCGTCGGATTCGCGACGGTGATCGATGCCCGCGGCGATTCGGAGTTCATCGCCGCGATTCCGACGCAGCAGGAGTAGTGCTCAGGCCTTCCACTTCGCGAGCAACGCCTTCGCATCCTCCACCGCCGCCGCCTCCTCCGTCACGAACTCGGGATTGTTCGGCGTCGAGACGACTTTGCGCAGCATCTGCACGGCCTGCGGTTTCGTCTTCGCGTCGTGCGAGACCATCGCTTCGGCGAGAAAGACCATGGTGATCTTGCTGGTCGGGTCGATCTTCAGCGACTCGTTGAGAAAGCGCACGGCCTCTTTCGATGAGGCCCAGCCGGTGATGAAGGGAATGCGCGGCGTCTGATCGTGGAGGCGGCCGAGGACGCGGCCTGGAGCCCCGCCTTCGAGGCGTGGGTCGACGAGGAGAGCGATGGTCGCCCCGCGGCGGATACTGTCCGCGGCTCCTTCGCGTGCCGCGGCCATCTTTCCATACGAGAGCGCCCATTCGCCCCAGTTGATGGCGTCCCAGAGGAAGACGTCCGCTGCGCCGGGAATCGCGCGTGCGGCTGCCGCGGCCTGCTTTTCGTTCAACTTCGCGGTGATGCCTTTCGCGGCGAGCACCGCCAGCGCCTTCTGTCCCGCGGTTTTCGCGACGCTGTAGATCTTCTTCTTCTCGTCGGCCGATTTGGCGATGTACGCGCCTTTGAAGCGATACGCGCGCAGCAGCCGCGCGTGCGCGACGACGTCGTTCGGGCTCTGCGCGACCGCGCGCTGGTAAGCCGCGATCGCGGCATCAACACGGGCCGGACCGTCGTGGCGCGCCGCCCACTGCGCATCGCCGTCCGCGAGCTGTGCGAACGCCGGAAGTGCCGCGAACAGAGCGAGAAAGAACCAGGCACGGGCGTTGAACGGACAGGAAGACATGAAACGGCTGGTCATGATCGCGATTATCGCCGCTCTCGCCGGATGCCGCGGGGAGCCGGTCCCTCGCGATTACCAGAACGCACCGCCGGCGATGACCCATCCGCCCGACAACAAAGCGCAGTCGCCTGCCCAGCACGGGATGGGAGAGGCGACTCCGGAGACGTCGTCGGGTGCGGAAGGACCGTCATCGACGGGCCAGCCGATTACGCCGTCGGCGACGGGAACGACCGCGACGTCATCGACGAGCGTGCAGAACACGCCGCCGGTCTCCACTACGACGTAGTCGTTAGTGGTTAGTGATTAGTCGTTAGTAGGCCGCCGCCCGTCCACGTTAGTAGACTCCGCGCGCTTCTAACTACTAACGACTAATCACTAACCACTAACGACTGATCCAATGCGCGTCGCCTTCTTCGGCACTCCCGACTTCGCCGTTCCCATACTCGAGGCGCTCGCGCGTCATCACGAGGTCGTGCTCGTCGTTGCGCAGCCGGACAAGCCGGCGGGCCGCGGGATGAAGATGCACGCGCCGCCGGTGATGGTGAAGGCGCGCGAGCTGGGATTGCCCGTCGCGCAGCCGGCGAAGATTCGCACCGCCGAGTTTCTCGATTCGATCCGCGCGCTCGCGCCGGACGTGGGGATCGTCGTTGCGTACGGCAGGATTCTTCCGGCGGCGCTGCTCGAGATTCCGGCGCGCGGCTTTCTCAACATCCACGGGTCGATCCTGCCGAAGTACCGTGGGGCCGCGCCGATTCAGCGCGCGATCGAACATGGGGAGAAGGTCACCGGCGTGACGATCATGCGCGTCGATGAGGAGCTCGATCACGGCCCGATGCTGCGCGTGGCCGCGACCGACATCGGTCCCGACGAGCGCACGCCTGCGCTGGCGCGGCGGCTCGCAGAGATCGGCGCGAAGGCGCTCCTCGATGTCCTGCGCGACTGGCCGGCGGAAACTCCGCAGGATCACATGAATGCGACCCTTGCCCCGAAGATCGAGAAGAGCGAGTCGCGGATCACCTTCGAAGAACCGGCGGCGACGATCTACAACCGCTTCCGCGCTTTCGATCCCTGGCCGGGGATCACCTTCGGCGAGTTGAAGCTGACCGACGTCGCGGTGGCTGAGGGTTCCGGGGCGCCGGGGACGATCCTGTCGATCGAGGACAGCGTTGTCGTCGCGGCCGGTGAAGGCGCGATCCGCATCAACGAGCTCCAGCGTCCCGGAAAGCCGCGGACCGCGGCCGGTGCCGTTGCGCGTGGTCTCGGCTGGCGAGTGGGCGAGCGCGCGTCATGAGCGATCGCGAGCGCGCCCTTCACCTGTTGCAACGCATCGAGCGCGAGAACCTTTACGCCTCCCTTCTGCTCATGGGCGAAACGGGCTTCGTGCGCACGGTCGTTCTGGGTGTCTTGCGCTGGCGCTCGCGGCTCGACTTCGTCATCGAGCATTACGCGCAGCGGCCGCTGAAGAAGCTCGATCCGCCGGTCGTCGACGCGTTGCGCAGCGGCGTCTATCAACTGCTGTTCATGGATGTGCCGGCGTACGCGGCCGTGTCGGAAACCGTTGATCTCGCGCCGAAACGCGCGCGCGGATTCGTAAACGCCGTGCTTCGCAAGGCTTCGAAGCCCGTCGAGCCGCCTGACGTCGCCACGCGCACCGCCCATCCGCGATGGCTCCTCGATCGCTGGTCGAATGTCTTTGGGGCGGAACGCGCGGCGAAGATCGCAACCGCGAATCAGGAGCTGTCGTATCCGGACGTGCTCTCGCTCGGCGGTACGAGGCCGCCGGACGCGGAGCCATCGAAGCTCGTCTCTGAGTTGTGGAAGCTGCACGGATCCTCGGCCGAGCTCGATCGCGAGCAGTTTCATCCGATGGACGAAGGAAGCGCGGTCATCGCCGCGATCGCGCGTGCCTGCGGCGACGACATCCTCGACCTGGCCGCGGCGCCCGGCGGGAAAACGATCTACATGCGCCATCGCGGCGCGCGCGTCGTCGCCAACGACGTCTCGCCGACGCGCATGCGCCCGCTCCTCGCGCGCGGCGCAAACGCGGTCGTGAGCGACGGCCGGCGTCCGCCGTTCAACCGCAAGTTCGAAGTGGTGTTGCTCGATGCGCCGTGCAGCGCGACAGGGACGATTCGCAAGAATCCGGAGATCAAGTGGCGGTGGCGCGAGAACGACCTGGCCGCTTTCGCGAAGTTGCAGCGTGAGCTGCTCGCCAGCGCGATGACGCTCGCAAGCAGGTACGTCGTCTACTCGACCTGTTCACTCGAGCCGGAAGAAAACGACGCGGTGGTGGAAGGGTTGGAGCGCGCGGACGTCGTCGAGTTTGCCCCGGAGGGAGCGCGCGCGTGGGTCGAGAACGGCGTGTTGCGGCTCACGCCGGAATCGGGCGCGGACGGGTTCACCTGCTTTGTGATTGCCGTCTGATGAGTTTATCCCGCGCGGAGACGCGGGATCTCTTCGTGCACCGCGACGGCCGTAGCGACAGCGCGAGTCTCGTTCGTGCACCGGGAGATCCCGCGTCTGCGCGCGGGATAAACTGGGAAAAATGCCGCGCGACCTCCCCATCGGCAACGGCTCGCTGCTCGTCGCCTTCGATTCGCAGTACCGTCTTGCCGATTTCTACTTTCCCCGCGTGGGGATGGAGAACCAGGCGGCGGCGCGGTTCCGGTTCGGCGTCCACGTCGATGACGCGACGCATTGGACCGACGACCCGCCCTGGCAGCGCACGCTCGACTATCTGCGCGACACGCTCGTCACTGATGTCCTCCTGCAGAACGACGCCATCGGCATTCGCCTCCGCTGCTACGACACCATCGACCCCGATGCGAACGTGTACGTGCGCAAGATCGTCGTGCGCAACCTTCGCGAAGAGGCTCGCGACCTCAAGCTCCTCTTCCATCACGACTTCGCGCTGTACGGCAACGGCATCGGCGACACGGCTCTGTACGAGCCGACCTCGCGCGGCCTGATTCACTACAAGGCCAAGCGTTTCGTGCTCATCAACTGCGACGCCGGCGTCAGCGAATACGCGTGCGGGAAGAGCACGACCATCGGCGGCGATCCCACCTGGACGATGATCGACGGCCATCTGTCGATGAGCCCCATCGCCCAGGGAGCGGTGGAGTCGACGATCGCCATTCCGGTGCGGCTCGACGCCACCGGCAGCGCGACCGTCTTTTACTGGATGTGCGCGGGCCGCACGCACGACGAGGTGCGCAAGCTCGACGAACAGGTGCGCGGCGAGACTCCGGCGCACGTGCTGTCGCGCACCGGCTCGCACTGGTACACGTGGGTGAACAAGGCCGACGTCGATCTCGAGGATCTGCCCGACGAGATCGCTGACCTTTATCGCCGCTCGCTGCTCATCGTCGCCACGCAATGCGACCGCGGCGGCGCGATCATCGCCGCGAACGACTCCGACATTCAGTGGGGTCACAACGACCATTACTCGTACATGTGGACGCGCGACGCCGCCTTCGTCTGCGACGCGCTGGACCGCGCCGGCTATCCCGAGATCACCCGGCGCTTCCTGCTGTTCGCGAACCGGGTGATCCTCGACGAGGGCTTCTTCCTCCACAAGTACAACCCCGACGGCTCGCCCGCGCCGCTCTGGCATCCCTGGGTGCGCGACGGCAAGCCGCAGTTGCCCATTCAGCTCGACGAGACGGCGCTCGTGATCTGGCTCGTCGCGCGCCATTACGAGCGGACGCGCGATCTCGATCTTCTGCGCGACGTCTATCAGCGGCTGGTCGTGAAGCCCGCGGATTTTCTCGTGCGCTACCGCGACAGCGAGCTTTGTCTGCCGCAGCCCTGCTTCGATTTGTGGGAGGAGCGCCAGGGCACCTTCACTTTCACCTGCGCAACGGTGTGGGCGGCGCTCGACGCGGCCGCGAATCTCGCCAATCTCTTCAACGATCAGGAGCGCCGCGCCACCTACTCGAAGGCAGCGAGCGAGCTCCGCGAGTCGATGAAAAAGCATCTCTGGCTCGAGGACGAAGGTCGCTTTGCGCGCGGCATCACTCTGACCGGCGAGATCGACAAGACCGTCGACGCCTCCGCCTTCGCTACGTTCTACCTCGGCGTTTTCCCACCGACCAGCGCGATGGTGACCGGAACGATGCGCGCCATCCGCGACCGCCTCGGCGTGCAGACCGATGCCGGCGGCATCGCCCGCTACGAGAACGACGCCTATCACCGCATTTCCGACGAGACCAGCCGCGTGCCGGGAAATCCCTGGATCATCTGCACGCTCTGGCTGGCGGAGCACACCATCGCATCGGCCGCATCCGCGGAAGAGCTGCAATCTGCACTCGACCTTGTGCGATGGGCGCGATCGAAAGCGACGGCTTCGCTGGTGCTGCCCGAGCAGATCCACCCGTACGACGGTCAGCCGCTGTCGGTGGCTCCTCTCACATGGAGTCACGCGCAGGTAATTTCAGTCGTCCTCGGATACCTCGAACGCGCGCGTTCGCTGCGTTGACTTTCGAGAATCCTTTACCTAGATTGTCGAGCGATCCGCACAACTGAGTGTCCCGTCTGGAGCGAAAACAGGAGGACGTTTTATGGCTGGTAAGGGTGACGTCATCAACGCGATCGCCGAACAGGCAGGCATCTCCAAAAAGGAAGCGACGGCGGCGTTCGATGCATTCGTCGGATACATCTCCGACTCCTGTCAGCGCGGCGACCGCTGCGCGATCCCGGGCCTGGGCAGTTTCTCGGTGACCGACCGCAAGGCGCGCGAGGGCCGCAACCCGCGCACCAAGGAAACCATCACCATCCCCGCTTCGAAGAACGTGCGCTTCAAAGCCGGCAAGGACCTGCGCGACGTGCTCAACACCGCGCCGCGGAAAAAGGGCAAGAAGTAGCGCGAGCTACGTCGCCCACTTGCGCGGCATGAACAGCCGCTCGTAGAGATTCAGCGCGTAGCGATCGGTCATTCCGGCGATGAAGTCGATGGCCAGCCGTTCCACCGGCTCGTCCGGCTGCATGTCCAGGAACTCCTCCGGGTGAGCGATGACGTACTCGAAGATCGCCACCAGGATCTTCTGCGCTTTCTCGAACTCACCGCGCACCGTCGGGGTGAGGTACATGTTCTCGAACATGTATTTGCGCAGTGCTTCGAGCGACTCGAGCACTTCTGCGGTCATGTTGATGGCCTCGTAATCGATGGCCAGCGTGGCGTTGATCACGTCGCGAACCATGCGATCGATGCGCTCGCTGCCTTTGCGGCCGAGGGTCTTGCGGATGTCTTTGGGGATGTCGGATTCAGCGATGATCCCCGCGCGGATGCCGTCGTCGATGTCGTGATTCACGTAGGCGATGATGTCGGAGATGCGCACGATGTCGCCTTCGAGCGTCAGCGCGCGTGATTTCGGCCGCTTCCGCAGAAGCTCGCCCTTTTCACCTTTGGAGTGCTTGAGGATTCCATCGCGCACTTCGATGGTGAGGTTGAGGTCTTCGAGCACTTCCACCACGCGCACGGATTGGCGGTAGTGGTCGAAGCCGCCTTTGACGAGCTTGTTCAGCGCGGCCTCTCCGGCATGGCCGAATGCGGAGTGTCCGAGGTCGTGGCCGAGGCCGATCGCTTCGGTGAGGACTTCGTTGAGGCGGAGCGATTTCGCGATCGTCCGTGCGATCTGCGTGACTTCGAGGACGTGCGTGAGGCGGGTGCGGTAGTGATCGCCTTCCGGCGCGAGGAAGACCTGGGTCTTGTGTTTGAGGCGGCGGAACGCTTTCGAGTGAATGATGCGATCGCGATCGCGCTGATACGACGGGCGGAGGTCGTCCTCCGGCTCGATGCGGTCGCGGCCGCGCGTCTCGCTGCTCTTTGCGGCGCGCGGCACGAGCGTGTCGTGCTCGATGCGCTCGAGCATTTCGCGGATGGTCATGCGGCGGATGCTACAGCGTGAGCTCGAGAAAGCGCGAACCGGGGACGGGGTTGTAGCGATATGGCTCGACGTCGACGAACCCGAGCGACTCGTACAGCGCCATCGCCGCGGTCATCGTCGGAAGTGTGTCGAGACGCATCGTCCGATAGCCGCGGCTTCGCGCCTCTGCGATGACGCGCACAGCGAGCGCGCGGCCGAGGTCCCGGCCGCGGTATTTGGGGCGGACGTAGAGACGTTTCATCTCGCAGGTGGTGGCGTCGAGTTGGCGGAGGGCGACGCAGGCGGCGATTTCGTTTCTTTCAAAAGCACAGAGGATCGTCACGTAGAAATCCGGCAGTGCCGCCAGCTCCTCGTCGAATTTCTGGAAGGCGAGATCGATCCCCGTCGACTCCGCGTATTCGCGAAAGATCGAGCGGACCTCGTCCATGTCGGACGCGGGGTCGATGCGCATCAGCCGGCCAGCGTGCCGCGGAGGATGGTCACGGCCTTGCCGCCGAGCTTCACGCGGTCGCCTTCGTGGCGCACCCGGACGTAGCCGCCGCGCCGCGAGGCTTGGAAGCCGGTCAGTTCCTGTTTGCCGAGCCGCGCGGACCAGTACGGCGCGAGGCAGCAGTGCGCGGAGCCGGTCACGGGATCCTCATCGACGCCGGAGCCGGGAGCGAAGAAGCGCGAGACGAAATTGGCGGCGGTCGTCGATGCGGCGCGGCTGGTGACGATCACGCCGCGCACGTCGATCTTGCGGAGCTGGGCGTGATCGGGATCCAGAGCGCGGACCGCTTCTTCCGACTCGACCTCGATCAGGTAATCGAATTTGTTCCGGCCGACGTAAACCGGGTCGGTGATGCCGAGCGGTTCCAGCAGACCCGGTTCGGGCTCCGACTTCGTTTCGGGCGTTGCCGGGAAATCGAGCTCGATCACATCGCCGTCGCGTTCGGCGGTGAGCAGGCCGCTTTTCGTGTGGAAGCGGATCGGCTCGTTCGAATCCCAAAGGTGTTCTTCCCAGAGCGCGTGAGCGCTCGCGAGCGTGGCATGGCCGCAGATCGCGACTTCGATGGCGGGAGTGAACCAGCGCAGGAGGAATCCGTTGTCGCGCGGCAGGAGGAAGGCGGTGGCGGAGAGGTTCATCTCCGCGGCCAGGCTATGCATCCACGTCTCGTCCCGCTCGCGGTCGAGAACACAGACCGCGGCGGGATTCCCTCGAAAGGGCTGAGACGTGAATGCGTCGATGTGGAGCAGGAGCAGGAGATCCCTCGACTTCGCTCGGGATGTCGGCGATTACATCGCCGCCACCTTGCCCGACTTGCCGTACAGCAGCCGGACGGCGATGAAGCCGATGGCGATCACGCCGGCCAGGCAGATGTCGCGCGCGGTGTTTCCGAACATCGTCGGGAAGTGGTTGCTGATCATCGTGAAGACCAGCGGCACGGACATGAACGTGTTGTGGCGCGAGCGCAGGGTCGCCTGCGCGACGAGCGCGGCGTCGGGAGGTGTTCCTTCCTTCGTCGCGGCGATGATCTTCTTCTGGTAAGGCCAGATCACCATCCAGACGTTCGCGGCCATCATCGTGCCGAAGATCAGGCCCGCGTGAATGTAAAGCGAGCGTCCGCTGAACTTGCCGACGTACTCGAGGAACAGATACGCGGCGGCGAAGAGAAGCAGCACGATCGTGTTGGCCACGATCACGTTCTTCACGGACTTCATGACGATGTTGTAGAGCAGGAAGCCGATGACGAGGATCACCACCACGATGCCCAGCCAGAGCCAGACGTCGGTGCGGCTCGTGTCTTCGAACACGATCTTCTGGTGGTAATAAATGATGCCGCCGAGGAGGATGCCGGTGATCCAGGTCCAGGCGGCGCCCCAGCGGAACCAGTAGAGCGCCCGGGGCATCAGCTCTGGGACGACGATCTTCTTGGTGGGTCCGTCCAGCGCTTTGGCAACGTGCGCATTCACCCAGTTGAAAAAGTAAAGGTGGCCGATCCAGATGATGCCCGCGACCACATGCGCCCAGCGCAGGACCAGATTCAGCAAGTCAGTTACGTGCTGCGGCATAGCCTTCTCCTAGATGAAGTGATTGTGGTTAGTCGCTAGTCGTTAGTGGTTAGTCGTTAGTAGTCCGTCTCGCCATCAGCCTCTACTAACGACTAATCACTAACGACTAACGACTAAAAGTTGGGGTAGCCTGCGATCGATTATATGAGTGAATTCGAGCGAAAAGTGGCCGTCGTCACCGGCGCGTCATCAGGCATCGGACAGCGCACCGCGGAGATGCTCGCCGATCGCGGCGCGCACGTCGTGATTGCAGCGCGATCCGAGTCGAAGCTGCGGGAAGTCGCGGCCTCGAGGGGGATGCATGCCGTTGCCGGCGACGTGTCCGAGGGCGCGTTCATCGAGCGGCTGTTCGCCGAAACCGAGTCCCGTTTCGGGCCTTGCGACGTGCTGATCAACAACGCCGGCATGATCGATCCCGGGCCGCTGGTCGACGTCACACCCGAGCGTTGGGAACGGATGTTCGCCGTCAACGTGCACTCGATTTACCTGGCCTGCCGCCGCGCGCTGCCTTCGATGATCGGGCGGAAGACAGGGTCGATCGTGAACGTCGCCTCCATTTCCGGGGTCATCGGACCGGAGAAATTTCCGGGATGGGTTTCTTACTGCGCGAGCAAGGGCGCGGTGATCTCGCTGACGGAAGCGCTCGCGATCGAACTGAAACCGCACGGCGTGCGGGTGAACAGCATCAGCCCGGGCTCGGTCGATACGAAGATGTGGGCCGATGCCAGCGGAGGCGCGCCGGCGTCGGCGACGCCGGACAACGTTGCCGAAGCGATCCTGTTTCTTGCATCGGAACGGTCGCGGCCGATGAACGGACAGGACCTGCGTGCGTACCCTGCGTGAACAGATCCGCCCGACCTGGGCGGAGATCGATCTGCGCGCGTTCGATCGCAACGTGACCGCGGTTGCGTCGCGATTGCCGGCCGGTTCGAAGCTGATCGCCGTGCTCAAGGCCGATGGCTACGGCCACGGCGCGGTCGAGTTGGCGCGGCGATGTGAATCACTGCCGGTGGCCATGATCGCCACGGCTCTCCTCGAGGAAGCGCTCGAGCTGCGGCGCGCGAAGATCACCCTGCCGCTGCTCACGTTCGGTGCGCTTTCCGAACAGCAGGTGCTGATGGCGGTCGAGGACGACATCGTCATCGGCATTCCCGGACCGGAGTCGCTCGCCAATGCGGCCGCGGTCGCACGCGATCGCGACGTGCGCGTGCATCTGAAGCTCGATTCGGGGATGGGGCGGATGGGTGTGATCGAGAGCGAGCTCGCCGACGTTGTCGAGCTTCTGCGCGCGACGCCGCGACTCAAGCTCGAAGCGATCTACAGCCATTTCGCCACAGCCGACGATTCCGACAATCCGCTGACCACTGAACAGGCCGCGCGCTTTCGCACACTCGTCGCCACGTTGCGCGAAGCCGGTCTCACCGCTCCGCAGCATCACTTCGCGAACAGCGCCGCGACCATGCGTGGCCTTGTCGACCCGGGCGATTCCGTGCGCGTCGGACTCTCGCTCTATGGCGCCGAACCGTTGAACGACGTTGAGTCGCGCCTGGAGCCGGTCATGCGCTGGCGCACGGAGATCGTCCGCATGAAAGACCTTCCGCCCGGCCACGCCGTCGGCTACGGCTCGACGTTTCACACGTCGCGCATGACTCGCGTGGCGACGCTTCCCGTGGGATATGCCGACGGCTACAACCGCCTGCTCTCGAACCGCGGGTTCGTGCTCGTGCGCGGGGAACGCGCGCCGGTCATCGGCCGCGTGTCGATGGACCTGGTCACCATCGACGTGACCGACATCCCCACCGCCCAAGTCGGCGATGAAGCAGTCCTCCTCGGCGACGGCATAAGCGCCGAAGAGCTGGCGGCGAAACTTGGTACGATCTCCTACGAAGTATTCTGCAGCGTCGGCGCGCGCGTCCCGCGCGTCTATCTCGACGGCGCGGACATCGTTTCCATCCGCTCCCGATTCGCATGAACGCCATCCTCGACCGCATCGGCCGCCGTTTCATCCTGCTGTTCGAGCAGATCGGGATCTGGTTCGAAGCGCTGTGGGGAACGATCCGCTGGACCTTCCGCCCGCCGTGGGACCTCAAGGAGTGGATGAAGCAGATGGTGCGGGTCGGCTTCGACTCCCTGCCCGTGGTCATCCTGACCAGCATGTTCACCGGGATGGTGCTCGCGCTGCAGACGTTCATCGGCTTCGAGCGCGTGCACGCCGAGCAGTTCGTGGCGAGCGTGGTCGCGCTGGCGATGCTTCGGGAGCTGGCGCCGGTGCTGGTCGGCCTGATGGTTGCCGGACGCGTCGGATCGTCGATGGCCGCGGAGATCGGAACGATGCGCGTCACCGAACAGATCGACGCGCTCAAGGCGCTGGCCACCGATCCGATTCAGTATCTGTTCGTGCCCCGCGTCATCGCCGGCCTGATCATGCTCCCCTTCCTGGTCGTCCTCGGCGACGCCCTCGGCATCTACGGCGGGTATCTGGTCGGCGTGAAGCTGATGCACACCAATCCCGTGATCTACAAACAGAACACCTTCCAGTTCCTGGAGATCAACGACGTGATCAGCGGCTTGATCAAGGCGGCCGCGTTCGGCCTGATCCTGACCCTGACCGGCTGCGTGCGCGGCTATCACACCACCGGTGGCGCGGAAGGCGTCGGCCGCGCGACGACGAACGCCGTCGTCTCGGCGTCGCTGATCATTCTGCTCACCGACTTCTTCCTGACGAAGATCCTCTTCTGATGATCTCCCTTCAACATCTCTACAAGTCCTTCGGCGGCAAGCCGGTTCTGCAGGACATGTCCATCGACGTGGAACGCGGCGAGACGGTTGTGATCGTGGGCGGATCGGGAACGGGAAAGAGCGTCACGCTCAAGCACATCATCGGTTTGCTGAAGCCCGATCGCGGGAAGGTGATCGTGGACGGCCACGATGTCACGTCGATGCAGAGCAGGGACCTCAACGAGTTCCGCCGCCGTTTCGGGATGTCGTTTCAGGAAGGGGCGCTCTTCGACTCGATGTCGGTGTACGAGAACATCGCTTTTCCGCTGCGGCGGCATACGAAGATGAAGGAGCCGGAGATTCGCGCGCGGGTCGAGGAGTGCCTCGAAGACGTGCACCTCCACGGCGTGGAGAAAAAGCGGCCTTCCGAGCTGTCCGGTGGTATGCGCCGGCGCGTCGGCTTTGCGCGGGCGATCTCGCTCAAGCCGGAGATCCTGCTGTTCGACGAGCCGACGACCGGCCTCGATCCCGTGATCAGCGACGTCATCGCGGAGCTGATCTGCGAGATGGACATGAAGCTCGGGACGACGACCGTGACGATCACCCACGACATGAAGGTCGCGTTCAAGATCGCCGACCGCGTGGCCATGCTGCACAAGGGCAGCATCATCGAGAGCGGAACGCCCGAGGACTTTCAGCGGTCGACGAACCCGATCGTGCAGCAGTTCATCGAGGGGCGGGCGGAAGGGCCGTTGACGGAGCCGACGTAACGAAAAACGGCGCCCCTCAGGGCGCCGTTGGCGACATCACACAGCGAAAAACTAGTCCTTGCTCATGCGCCGGCGGGTCGGCGTCGTGGTCGTGGTGGTCGTCTCCTGAACCGTCGAGGACGAGGTCATCGGGACCGTGGTGGTCTCGGTGCGGGTCGTCGTCGTGGAGACGGTCGGGGCGGTGGTGATGGTGCTGTCCTCGACCACGCGCGTGTCGACCGTGGTGGTCGTGTCGAGATCAGCGGTCGTGTCGACCGTGGTGCTGCTGATCATCGGTTCCACCGGAGTCACTTCGGTGACCGTGACCGTGCTTGTGCTGCGATCCGGGATCACGTTCACGTTGGTGTTGGTGCCGACGCCCGAGGCATTGCCCATTCCGGGCGCGGCGCTGGACGAATAGATGTTGCCGTCGCTGTCGACCTTGGCGGGGCCGGGAGCCGGGGCCACGGTGGAGTCGAGGCCCGCCGCTTCGGGACGGTGCTCGACGACGTCATCCTGGGTGTTGATGTCGTCATTCGTCGACGCGCATGCACCGACGAGAAGGAGAGCCGCGAAAGCCGCCGCGGCAGCGGTGTTGTGCGTGAATTTTCTGATCATGATCATTCGTCTCCTGATTCATTGATGGCGGCAATCAGCGCCGTCACTCGCCGTTGACAAGGGCAAAACGCTTGCCTGGTTATTTGTAGTCAGCAAGCTCGACTAGAATCGCCGGATGGCTGCGTCGCGGGTCTACTCGGTCTCGGAGCTCATTCGCCACCTCACCGTCGATCTATCGCGGTATAGCGACATCGCCGTCGAGGGAGAAGTTTCCAATTTCACGCGTTCCGCGGCGGGTCACCTTTACTTTTCGATCAAGGACGCCCGCGCGCAGATCAAGGTCGTTCTGTTCGCCACGAACGCCCGTTTTCTGCGGTTCAAGATCGAGAACGGGCTGCAGCTGATCGTCCGAGGACGGATCTCGATCTATGAAGCGAAAGGCGATCTCCAGCTCAACGCGGTCAGCGCGGAGCCTGCCGGCCTGGGAGCGCTGCAGCTCGCCTTCGAACAGCTGAAGAAGCGGCTCGCCGAAGAAGGCCTGTTCGATGCGGCCCGCAAGAAGCCGATCCCGATGCTGCCCCAGCGCATCGCCGTCGTCACCAGTCCGAGCGGCGCTGCGATTCGCGACATCCTCAACGTTCTGGGCCGCCGCTTCGAAGGGCTGTCGCTGCAGATCTATCCCGTCCGCGTGCAGGGTCCGACCGCCGGCCGCGAGATCGCCGCGGCCCTCCGTCATCTCTCGCGCTGGAAGCAGCACGACGTAGTGCTGATCTGTCGCGGCGGAGGCTCGCTGGAAGACCTCTGGGCATTCAACGAGGAAGTCGTGGCTCGCGCCGTCGCGGCCTGCGAGATTCCGACGATCTCCGGCATCGGCCATGAGACCGACTTCACCATCACCGACTTCGTCGCCGATCTGCGCGCGCCGACGCCGTCCGCCGCGGCGGAGATCGTCATTCGCGCGAAGAGCGAGATCTGTACGCAGATCGATCACATGACCCGCCGCGTGCGGCACATCGTCGAAGGCCGCGTGCGCAACTATCGTCACGAGCTTCGCCACATCATGTCCTCCGATCGTCTCGGCCTCGTTCCGCGGCGGATCGTTGCCGCGCGCGAACGTCTCGAGCGCCGGAGGGTGATGCTGTTCCGCATGCTCGACGTTCGCGCGAAATCGCTGCGGCGCCGGCTGATCGCTGCCGATCAGCCCCTGCTGCGTTATCCCGCGCGAATCGTCCGCGATCGCGAGAAATTGCGGGCGACCATCGCCACGCTCAACGCCGTCTCGCCGCTTTCCGTCCTTTCGCGCGGATACGCGATCGCGTTTTCGCGCACGCGCCGGGGCCGGAAACCGATCCTCGACTCGGCCCAGGTCAAAGTCGGCGAGCAGATCGAGGTGCAGCTCAAACGAGGCCGGCTGGAGGCAACCGTCGACCGCCACACGCTCGGCGTCGAGAGTCTCTGGCCGGAAGTGCTATAACCCGCGCCGATGGCCGCCCGCCGCACCTCCAACGAGTTCGAGAAGTCCTTCCAGCAGCTCGAGAAAATCGTCCAGCGACTCGAGGCCGAGGAGCTGCCGCTCGATGAGTCGCTGCAGCTTTTCGAGGAAGGCATCCGCCTGTCCCGCTTCTGCCATCAGCGGCTCGAAGAGGTCGAGAAGAAGATCGAATTGATCCTCGCCGACGCGAAGGGGCAGCCGGTGACCGAGCCGTTCGAAGAAGACGTCATCGACGAGGATGAGGAAGCCGCGCCGGAGTGAGCCTCAACGAATACCTTCAGTCGCGGCGCGCTCTGGTCGATCGAACGCTCGACGCGAACCTTCCTCCCGCCGATACGAACCCGCCCATCATTCACGAGAGCATGCGCTACGCGGTCCTGGGCGGCGGCAAGCGCATCCGCCCGATCGTGGCCATCGCCGCGGCGGAGACATGCGGCGCGGACATCGAGCCGCTGCTCGTCCATCTCTCCGCGATCGAGCTCATTCACACCTATTCGCTGGTGCATGACGACCTGCCGGCGCTCGACAACGACGACATCCGTCGCGGGCGCAAGACCACGCACGTCGTGTACGGCGAGGCGATGGGGATCCTGGTCGGCGACGCGCTTTTGACCGAGGCGTTTTCTTGGCTGGCTCGGCCGCTGGCTGCGGTGGAGCCGTTGCGGCAATTGCGGGCGATCACGACGGTCGCGACGGCGGTGGACTCGACCGGGATGATCGGGGGGCAGGTCGCGGACATCGTCGCGGAACGCTCCCAGGAAGCGAGCGACGATCACGATTCGCTGGTCAGAGAGCTCGATTTCATCCACCGCAACAAGACCGGCAAGCTCTTCACGGCCTCGCTCCTCCTCGGCGGGCTCCTCGGCGGCGCGTCGGAAGACAACCTGAAGGCGCTTCAGCTCTACGGTGACGCCCTGGGGCTGGCCTTTCAGATCGTCGACGATCTGCTCGACATCGAGGAGTCGACGGCGACCCTCGGCAAGACCGCGGGAAAGGACGTTGCGCAGGGAAAGCTGACCTATCCGGCGCTTCTGGGCATCGAACAGGCACGGGCGGAGGTGGGGCGGCTCATGGGAATCGCCCTGGAGAACGCTGCTATCATCGCCGGTCCTGTGAATTACCTGGGTCCGCTCGCACGTTACATCTGCGAACGTAGGACCTAGGCGGAAAGCTCAGACATGAAACGACTTCTCGATTCCATCGAATCCCCGCGTGATCTCCGGAAGCTCGATCGCACGCAGCTCCCCCAGGTCGCGCAGGAGATCCGCGACATGATCATCGACGTCGTGTCGAAGGTCGGCGGCCATTTCGGCGGAAACCTCGGCATCGTCGAGTTGACCCTGGCCCTGCACTACGTCTTCGACACGCCGCGCGACCAGATCGTCTTCGACACGGGTCACCAGAGCTATCCGCACAAGCTCATCACCGGCCGCCGCGACACGTTCCACACCATCCGCCAGCACGGCGGGATTTCCGGATTCTGCAAACGGGAAGAGTCCGAGTACGACGTCTTCAACGCGGGTCACGCGTCGACGTCGATCTCCGCGTCGCTGGGCATCGCCGTCGCGCGCGATTTCCGCAAAGAGGATTACCGCGTCGTCGGCGTGATCGGCGACGGTGCGCTGTCAGGCGGTCTGGCGCTGGAAGGCGTCAACCAGGCCGGCCATCTCAAGCGCAAGTTGATGATCGTGTTGAACGACAACGACATGTCGATCTCCACGAACGTCGGCGCGATGTCGGGTTACCTCAACTCGATCATCAAAGGACAGCGCTACGTCCAGCTCAAGGATCTGGCCAAGGGCGTGATGGATCGCATCCCTCTCGTCGGCGGCAAGCTGCACGGCATCGCTCACGACATGGAACAGCTCCTCAAGAACATGGTCGTGCCGGGCACGCTGTTCGAGGAGCTCGGATTCAAATACCTCGGCCCGTACGACGGCCACGATCTCAAGTTCCTCATCGATCTCTTCGAGGAGCATCGCGATTACAACGGCCCGCTCCTGATTCACGTCATCACCAAGAAGGGGAAGGGCTACACGCCGGCCGAGAACAAGCCGATCTGGTCGCATGGCGTCACGCCGTTCGACATTCCGTCCGGCGAAGTGAAGAAGTCCGACAAGCCGCAGCCGCCGAGCTACACCGCTGTGTTCGCGGACGCGCTGACGCAGCTGGCGAAAGAAGATCCGAAAGTCGTGGCCATCACCGCGGCGATGCCGGAAGGCACGGGGCTCGACAAGTTCGCGAAGGTCTTCCCGGAGCGGATGTTCGACGTAGGCATCGCCGAAGAGCATGCGATCACGTTCAGCGGCGGCATGGCCACGCAGGGATTGAAGCCGGTCGCGGCGATCTACTCGACCTTCCTGCAGCGCGCGTTCGATCAGGTGTTCCACGACGTGGCGATCATGGATCTGCCGGTCGTATTCGCGCTCGACCGCGGCGGCATCGCCGGCGCGGACGGCCCGACGCACCACGGCATCTACGACATGGCCTACCTGCGGGTCTTCCCGAACATGGTCTGCATGGCGCCGAAGGACGAGAACGAGCTGCGGCACATGCTCAAGACCGCGCTGAACTGCGGCCACCCCGCGTCGCTGCGCTACCCGCGCGGCAACGGGATCGGGGCGAAGCTCGATCCGGAGATCGTCGCGCTGCCGGTTGGTAAGGGCGAGGTGCTGCGCGAGGGTCCTGACGCCACGATCATCGCCATCGGCAACGAAGTTTGGCCGTCCTACGAGGCGGCGGAGACACTCGCCAAAGAGAACATTAACGTCACTGTTATCAATGCTCGTTTCATCAAGCCTTTAGATGATGAATTGATCAAGAAATACTGCACGCCTAATTCGTACGTCATTACCGTGGAAGAAGGCTCGCTGGCCGGCGGCTTCGGCAGCGCGGTGATGGAACGCTGCGAACAGCTCGGTCTGCGCGGCGTGAACTTCCACTCCATCGGCATCCCCGACGAGTACGTGCACCACGGCGCGCAGGACGTGCTCCGCGCGCAGTACGACCTGCATGCGGAAGGGATCGCGAAGCGGGTGCGGGAGTTTCTCGAAGCAGCTCCCGCGGGGACCGTCGGCGACCTGGCGGCGCTGATACACAAGCACTTCCATGATGTGCCGGAAGAGGAGTTGCGGAAGTTGCCGGGCTCCGACCGCATCGACGAGGTCGTTTACGGCATCCCAAGCCGCGTCGCGAAGTAAATGCCGGAGTATTTAGCCGACACCTGGTATTTCGTCGCGCTGGCAAACCGGTTCGATGCCCAACACGCCGCGGCACTCCGTCTGGAGCCACTCGTGGCACGCAACCGGGTCGTCACGCACGACGGAGTGCTTTCGGAGGTGCTCTCCTTTTTCTCAGGGAGTGGCGCTTTCGGCCGGCAGCGAGCGACGGGTGTTGTTCGCGATGCACTTCGGACGTTGCGCGTGCTGCCTGCCGACCGCCGGCTGTTCCTTGCCGCGCTCGATCGCTACGCCGCTCGCCTCGACAAGGAGTACTCCCTCGTCGATTGCATGTCGATGGTTCTCATGGAACGACGCGGCACCACCCACGTCCTCACCAACGATCACCACTTCTCCCAGGCCGGTTTCATAGTCGTGAACGGATGAAAAAGCAGCGCCTCGACGTCGTCCTCGTCGAGCGCGGCCTCGTCGACACCCGTTCGAAAGCGCAGTCGCTGATCATGGCCCGGCGCGTTCTCGTGAACGGGCAGTTCGTCGACAAAGCCGGGGCGACGGTCGCCGCGGATGATGAGGTGACGGTCGCGGAGCTCGAGCATCCCTGGGTCGGGCGCGGGGGGATGAAGCTCGCTCACGCCCTCGAGGAATTCGCGATCAGCGTCGAAGGCAAGGTCTGCGCGGACATCGGCGCGTCGACCGGCGGATTCACCGACGTGATGCTGCAGAACGGCGCGAAGAAGGTCTATGCGATCGACGTCGGCTACGGCCAGCTCGACGTGAAGCTCCGCAACGATCCGCGGGTCGTCAATCGGGAGAAGGTCAATGCCCGCTACCTGCAGACGGACGCATTCGACGAGCCGATCGAATTCGTTTCCATGGATCTCTCCTTCATCTCCCTCACTCTCGTCCTACCCGCGGTCACGCGTTTTCTTCGCGGCGATCTCGTCGCGCTGATCAAGCCGCAGTTCGAGGTCGGGAAGCACGAGGTCGGAAAGGGCGGCATCGTGCGCGACGAGGTCAAGCGTCAGGCCGCGGTCGACAATGTCGTCGCGTTCGCCCGCGAGAACGGGTTCGACGTGAAGGGCGTGATCGAGAGTCCGGTGAAGGGTGCGGAAGGGAACGTCGAGTTCCTCATGTATGCAAGATGCGCCCTTACGGGCGACACTCTAGATACTCCCGCAGCCCCTCCCGCCACGACTCCGGAGCCACTCCCGTGACCCGCTCGTAGCGCTCCGTCGAAAGCACCGAGTACGCCGGTCGTTTCGCGGGTCGCGGAAACTCATCGCTGGTCACAGGTTTCACCGGCTGATCGCCCGCGATCGCGACCGCGAAGTCGTACCACGAGCACTCGTCCTCATCGGCGTAATGCACAAGTCCGCGAACATCGGCGATGGCCAGCCGGATGATCGCGTTCGCGAGATGCGGCGTGTACGTCGGCCGGCCGCGCTGATCGGAAACGACCCGCAGCGGATTCGTCCCTTTGCGCACCTGATTGCGGATCGCTTCGACGAAATTCGGACCATGAACGCCGAACAGCCACGAGGTCCGGACGATCAAATGCCGGTCCGCATGCGTCGCCGCGAGCTCGCCGAGCAGTTTCGAACGGCCGTATGCCGACAGCGGATTGGTGGCATCGGTGACTTCGTACGGCTCGCGTTTCGTCCCGTCGAACACGAAGTCGGTCGAGATCTGTACCAGCAGCGCGCCGTTCGCATTCGCGGCCGCGGCGAGCAATTCGACCGACGAGCCGTTGATCGCGTTCGCGGCGCTCTCTTCCGACTCGGCCTGATCGACCTTCGTGTAAGCCGCACAGTTCACGATGATCGACGGCGCATGCTCTGCGACGCACGCGTTCACCGCGCGGGAGTCGGTGATGTCGAGATCGGTGCGGGAAAGCGCGGCGACGTGCTCGCCGCGGTTGACGAGCTCTGCGTGAAGGTCGGTGCCGACCATGCCGCCGGCACCGGTAATCAGCCAATTCACTTAAGCGGTCTTGTCGTCCGACGCCTTCGGCAGCGCCTTGTCGTCTTTGCCCTTGCTCAGGCCGTCGCGGAAGTTGGAGATCCCTTCGCCGAGGCCCTTCCCGAGCTGGGGCAGCTTGCTGGCGCCGAAAATCACGACCACGATGACGAGAATGACGAGAAGTTCCGGCAGTCCAAACGGTCCGAACATCAACATTGAGAGCCTCCTGAGGCGTTCACGAGTGTATCCGAAACAGCGCGGCGCGCGGATGCGTTCCACCCGAACCGCGCTTGTTAAGATGCGGCCTCCACATGCTCGATCTCTCCGGCCTCAATCCCCAGCAACGTGAAGCAGTGACCCACGGCAGCGGCCCCCTCCTCGTCCTGGCCGGCGCCGGCTCCGGGAAGACCCGCGTCATCACCTACCGCATCGCCTATCTGATGGGGGAAATGGGCGTCCGTCCGCCGAACATCCTCGCCGTCACCTTCACCAACAAAGCAGCCGCGGAGATGCTCAGCCGCGTCGATCACCTCGTGCCGCCGACGGGCGGCTACCGCCCCTGGATCGGCACGTTCCACTCGACCTCCCTCCGCATCCTCCGCCGCTACGCCGACCGCCTCGGATACACGAAAGCCTTCGCCGTCTACGACACCTCCGACCAGATGACCCTCGTTCGCCGCTGCATGCGCGAGATGAACGTCAACGACGAGGCCTTTCCGCCGCGGTCGATCCTCAGCCGCATCTCCCACGCGAAGAACGAGTTGATCGGACCGGTCGAGTACGAGCGAACCAATCTCGATTTCTTCGGCGCGCGCGTGGCCGAGGTTTATCGGAACTATCAGAAAAAACTGCGTGAATACGACGCGATGGATTTCGATGACCTGATCGGCAAGTACGTCGAGCTCCTCGAGCAGCACGAAGACGTTCGCGCCGAGCTGCACGATCGCTTCAAACACCTGCTCATCGACGAGTACCAGGACACGAATCGCGCGCAGTACCAGCTCGTGAAACTGCTCGCCGGAAAAGAAGGCAACGTGATGGCGGTCGGCGACGAGGACCAGTCCATCTACCGCTTCCGCGGCGCGGACATCAACAACATCCTCAATTTCGAAGGGGACTTCCCCGGCGCGAAGATCATCAAGCTCGAGCAGAACTACCGCTCGACGGGCAACATCCTCGACGCGGCCACGGGCGTCGTTTCGAACAACATCGCTCGCAAGGGAAAGACACTGTTCACGACCGGCGGCAAGGGCGATCCGGTACGCGTGGTGACCTGCAGCAACGATCGCGAGGAAGCGCAGTTCGTGCTGCAGAAGATCTCGGACATGCGCTCGAAGTACAAGCTCACCGACTTCGCGGTGCTGTTCCGGACGAACGCCCAGTCGCGGCCTTTTGAAGAAGAGCTGCTGCGCGCGAACCTGCCCTACTCCGTCGTCGGAGGGGTGAAGTTCTACGAGCGCGCCGAGATCAAGGACATCCTCTCGTTCGTCCGCCTCACCGTTCGCCCGCACGACACGCCGTCGATCGAGCGCGTGATCAACGTCCCTTCGCGCGGCATCGGTGACACGACGCTCGCCGCATTGAACGAGAAGGCCGCGGAACAGAACGTCTCGCTCTGGACCGTGGTCGAAGGCGACCTCGGATTTCTGCCCGCGCGCGCAGGAAAAGCGATCCGCGAGTTTCGCGAGATCGTGCACGACCTGCAGCGCGCGTCGACGAACGCGATCCCCGAGTTCTTCGACTACGTCCTGCTGCGCACCGGTTACCGGCGCATGCTGCAGGAGTCGCGCGATCTGCAGGACGAGTCGCGCCTGGAGAACCTCGAGGAACTGCTCAACTCCGCGCGTGAGTATTACGAGCAGAACCCGCAGGCCTCGCTGTCCGAGTATCTCGACTCGTTGACGCTGATGTCCGATCTAGACAAATACGAATCGCAGAAGGGCGTCACGCTGATGACGCTGCACGCCGCCAAGGGGCTCGAGTACAAAGTCGTGTTTCTGGCGGGGATGGAAGAAGGGGTTCTGCCGCATTCGCAGTCGCTCGAGCAGAACGACGATCTGGAGGAAGAGCGGCGCCTCTGCTACGTCGGCATGACCCGCGCGCGGGAGATTCTGTTCTGCCTGCACGCGCTCGAGCGGCGGCTGCACGGGAAGTTTCGCGAGCAGAACGTCTCGCCGTTCATCAACGAGATCCCCGAGGAAGTGCGGGAGGAAGTGCGGCTGGCGAGCTCGTACCGGTACGCGTCGCCACAGCCTTCGTGGAGGGAGCGGCCGGTTCAGAATCGTGGGTACAACTCGCCGCCCAAAGGCAGGCCGGAGGCCTACACCACACCGAAGCCCAAGCCGAAGCCGGCCGACTCCGTCAACGGCGTGCTCTCGTTTTTCCAGAACGCACCGGTGCAGTTCGATCCGACAGCCATCAGCGCCGCGAAGACGCAGCAGCAACCTGGTGGCTCCGAACTGAAGCGTGGCCAGAAAGTCCGCCACGAACAGTTCGGCGTCGGAACGATTCTGACCATGGAAGGCAACGGTCCCGACGCCAAGCTCACCGTTTACTTCGAGCGGTTCGGCTCGAAAAAGTTCGTGGCACGGTTTGCGAAGCTCACCAAGGCATGACGAAGAAACGAATCGTCGATAACCGCAACCGGCCCGCGCAACCGGAGCCCGGTGAAGACGAAGCGGTGGAAAAGCCCCCTCGGATTCGCGAGCAGGGAACGAAGCCCACGCCGGTCACCAACAAGAAGAAGCGCTGATGGAGTGCGGCGGCTCTGCCACCGCTTTCAAACGCGCCGGAGGCGCGCTCCGCGCGCTGTCAAAGCGGCAGCAGAGCTGCCGCACTCCATCACGACTTACTCGTTGCCCGCCGCCGCCGTTGATGCAGCCGGTCGATCAGCTTCGTCGCCGAGCGCACCTGCTCGAGGATCTTCTCCTCGAGGCCCGCGCCCTTGGTCTTGAAGCTCTTCGCGCGGCGGAACACCTGCCGCGCGCGATCCTTCTCGCCGCTCTCCAGCAGGGCCATTCCCAGGTGCATGAGGTTCGTTGCTGTCGGTCCGAGGTCGGCCGACTTGGAGAGGAAGTCGACGGCGTTCTTGAACTCGCGGCGCTTGAAGTGCACCCAGCCCAACGCCGCCAGCGGGAACTGCCGCAGCTCCTTCGGCGAGTAACGAAGCGCGAGCTGCGCGCTTTCGAGGGCCTCGTCGAGCGACTCCTCCATCTCCGCGAGGTTGTACGCCTTCTCGTAGTAGGCGATCGACTTCGCGTAGTTGGACGTGTAGTCCTTCAGCATCTGTTCGAGCGCGCGGTTCGCTTCCTTGAAGTTGCCTTCCGCGCGCAGTGCTTCGACCAGCGTCGTGTACGCCGCCGCGGCGACCATCTCCGCCGGTTTGTGCCGTAGCACGCGCCGCGCGATCTCGATCGCCTCGGAATTCATCTCCAGATGCGAACAAAGCAACGCGTACGGCAGCAGGACATTGATGTTGTCGGGCTCCGCCTCGGCCGCACGGCGATAGTGATCGATGGCCTCCGCGTACTTGCCTTCCGCGGCCAGCGTTTCCGCCTGACTGACGACCTGCGCGGCCGGACCTTCAACCGGCACGTGGCCGGAGATGCCTTCGTAAATCCGAACGGCCTGCTGGTACTCCATCTTGTTCGGGTTGAGCTCGAGCGCTTCCTGGAAGCACTCGATCGCTTTGCGGTTCCAGTTGCGATCGAGATAGCAGAGGCCGAGGTGGTAGATCGCTTCTTCGTAATCCGGATCGAGCTTCAGCGCGGCCTGGAACGAACGGATGGCCCGCTCGAGCTGGCCTTTCTCGTAAAAGATCGTTCCGAGCAGGTAGTACGCCTGGGGGATGGCCTCGAGCTGAATCGCTTTTTCGAGGAACTTCTGCGCGCGGAGCAGCTTTCCTTTGCGGGCGTAAATCGCGCCGAGGGAGAAGTAGGGGAGGAACGACTCCTGGGAGATCTGAATCGCGCGGCGCAGCCAGCGCTCGGCGCCTTTCAGGTCCTGCCGTTCGTGCAGCAGCACGCCGTAGAACACGGCGGCGTCGAAATGATCGGGTTGCACTTCGATCGTCCGCTCGAGATAGGCCTTGGCGCGATCGAGATTGCCGTCGTTGAAGAACATCTCGCCGAGGAAGAAGGAGAGCTCGTAGTTGTCGCGATCGAGGCGGAAGGCTTCCTCGAGATGCTTGATGCCGCGCTCGGGATCGAATCCGTCGAACGCCGCTTCGGCATCGGCGACGAGCACGAGAAAGCGCTCGCGCTTCTCGCCGCGGAACAGCGAGACCATGCGGTCCTTGCGCTCGACGAAGCGCTGCTTCTTTTCGAGAGCGAGCATCTGCTCGCCCATCTTCGATTCCCACAGCTCGACCACCTCATCGGAGGTGAGCATGTTCTTCTTCTCGAGCAGCTCTTTGACGGAGAGAAGGCCGGTTTGATTGATGAAGATCGCGCGCTCGTGCTTCTGCACGGCGTCTACGAGCGAGCGGATGGTCTCCGCGGAACGCTTGACGATCTCCTCGATCGCGGACACGCGCTCGAGCAGGTGCTCGTCGAGCGATAAGTCCTCTTCCTCGGACTCGTACTCATCCAGTTCGTCTTCTTCGAACGACGTGAGGCCGGAGAGCACGAGGAGCTTGTTCTGGCAGCGATAGCAGAACTCGCGGTCGTCTTCGTTGAACGCGCTGCAGGTCTGGCAAAGCATGGTGTTGTGGCGGATTAGAACACGTTGTCTAGCGTGAGTATTCGTAGAAGCCGCGGCCGCTCTTTTTGCCCAGCCAGCCGGCGTCGACCATCTTCACGAGGAGCGGACAGGGCCGGTATTTCGGATCGCCGAATCCCTGCTCCAGGACGCGCAGAATGGCCAGGCAGACGTCGAGTCCGATGAAGTCGGCGAGCGTGAGCGGACCCATCGGGTGATTCATGCCGAGCTTCATCACGCCGTCGATGGCCTCGCGCGTGGCGACGCCTTCGTACAACGAGAAAATGGCCTCGTTGATCATCGGCATCAGCACGCGATTGGAGATGAAACCGGGGTAATCATTCACCTCGATCGCCGTCTTGCCCATCCGCCTGGCCAGGTCCTCGACCTTCTGCCAGGTCTCGTCCGATGTGGCAATGCCGCGAATGACTTCCACGAGGGTCATCACCGGAACGGGATTCATGAAATGCATGCCGATCACTTTGTCCGGCCGTTTCGTGGCCGCGGCGATTTTGGTGATCGAGATCGAGGATGTGTTCGAGGCGAGGATGCAGTCGGCTTTGGTGATTTCGTCGAGCTTCGCGAAAAGCTCGGTCTTGGCCTCGACCTTTTCGATGATGGCTTCGATGACGATGTCCGCATCGGCGATCGTCGCGATGTCCGTGGTGGGCTTGATGCGCGCCACGATCGCGTCGCGCTCGTCGGCGGTCATTTTTCCCTTGTCCACGCCGCGCTGGAGGTTCGAGGTGATGGTCGACACCGCGCGGCTCAGTAAGGAATCGGTTACATCTACGAGCGTCACGTCGAAGCCGGTCGCGGCTGCTGTATGAGCAATCCCGTTACCCATCGTTCCGCCGCCGATGACGACGATGTTTTTCATAGGCGGCGGACTGTATCGTAAGATCATCAGTCCCGGAGCGTCGGAATGGCCAAGAAATGCTTCATGTGCGGTCGCGATGTCACGGAGGGAATCCTCTGTGAGAAGTGCGACAAGCCTCGGAAGAAGAGCGGCGCGACGCCTTCGGTCGAAGCTTCCGATTCGGAGAGTCCGCGCAAGACGGCGCCGCATCCGCCCGCTCCATCCCAGTCGCAGCCGCGGGCCAGTGCCGCAACGGCGCCGGCGATCGAGCCCGATCCATTTCCCAAAGCGCCGATCATCAATTTCCCGGTCGAGTCCGCGTCGCCGGCAATCACCAGCGTCGTCAATCTCCTCGTGGCATCGGGAGTTGCGTGCGTGCTGCTCGGTCCCGATCGCGCGGTGAAGTTCGTCTCCGATGAATCGCGCCGCATCTTCGACACGCCGCATTCCGAGCTCGCGAATCTCACCACTGTCGAAGCGAAAGCCGGAATCCGCGTCGGCGACCTGAGCGTGCCCACCACGGCCGGCGTGCGCATCGGAAGCCGCAATTTCATTTACTCGCTCGTCCCGATGTCCGGTGGCGCGTCGGGCGCGGTCCTCGTGTTCCGCCACGCCGATCCGATGAACGAAGCGCACGCGTCGTTCGTCACGTACGTGCGCGAGACGGTGCTCGGGCCGTTGCGCGCGATCCGCGAGTCTTTGCGCGCCGCGGGACGCTCGCGCGGCGATCATTTCCTCGACGACACCGCGGCCGGCATCGATCAGGTGCTGTCGTCGCTGGAGCTCGCGCCGGAAGTGGAAGAAGCCGCGTTCAGCGCGCGGCCCGTACCGACGGTCACCGAAGTCGTCCGCCGTGTTGCCGATCGCTTCCGTGCGTACGCCGATCTGAAGGGCATCACGCTGCAGGTCGACGTGCAGGAGCTGGAGGAGCGCTTCTCTGATCACGATCAGCTCGCAGATGCGCTGGCCATCCTCATGGAGAACGCGCTGCACTACGTTCCCGGCGCGGGCCAGGTGGTGATCGGCGTGCGCTGGATGGAGCACAAAAACAAGCCGCTGCTGCTGTTCTTCGTGATGGACAACGGTCCGGTGGTTCCGGAGGCGTTGCGCACGGCGATCTTCGAGCCGTCGTTCGCCTGGAACCCGCAATCGCAGGAACGCACCGGCCGCGGTCTTTTCAAATGCCGCGAATTTGCCGTTGCGCACGCGGGTTCTGTGTGGGTCGAATCCAAGACCGGCAAGGCCTGCACGTTCTTCATGCGTGTGCGTCCTGACGGCGTCCGCTGATGCGCTCCCTGGCCCTGGTTCTCCTGCTCGCCGCGCCCCCCGTTTTTGCGACGGATGCGAACGAGATCAACGTCCAGAACGTGATCGCGTTGATGAACGAATACCGCGCGCAGCAGAATCTCTCTCCGTTGCGCGAAGACCCGCGTCTGACCCAGGCCGCGCGCGACCGCGTGCGGCACATGGAGGAGCTGGCCTACTGGAGTCACGAGGCGCCGGACGGCATGTCCCCGTTCGTCTGGTTGTCTGCTCGCGACTATCCGTACTGGACCGCCGGCGAAAATCTCGCCTCCGGATTCGAGACCGCGGGGCTGCTGGTGGAGTCGTGGATGGAGTCCCGCGGTCACCGCGAGAACATCATGGCCGACAAGTTCGAGGACTGCGGCATCGCCATCATCGACGGCACGACTACGGGACCCGGCAACGGCAAGTCAGTAGTGGTGTTGTTCGGCGCGACGCGGTCGCCGGACCGGGCCTCTAAACAACCTTGATCCCCTGGTCCACATCCCGCGACCAGCGCTGCATCCCCCCAACCAGATTCTTCACCCGCGTGTAGCCCTGTGAGGCGAGGTATTGCCGTGCGCGCTCGCTGCGGCCGCCGGAGCGGCAGATCATGACCACTTCTTTGTCGCGGGGGATGTCGTCGAGGCGCGTGGGGACCTGGCCGAGGGGGATGTGCGTCGCCTGCTCGACGTGGCCGGCGTTCCATTCGTGCGGCTCGCGCACGTCGACCAGAACGACGTCCGCGCCGCCGGCGATTTTCTCCGCTACTTCGGCCGGAGTGATGTCGGTTTCATGCATCGGGTTGCAGAACTCCTCATAGTCGATGAGCTTCGTGATGGGCGGATGCTGCTCGCATCGCCGCGGGACTTTCATCGTGCGGAACGTCATCCGCAACGCATCGAACAACAGCAGCCGTCCTGCCAGAGTCTCGCCCGCACCGGTCAGCAGTTTGATGGCTTCGGTCGCCTGAATCGTGCCGACGACGCCGGGGAGGACGCCGAGGACTCCGCCTTCCGCGCAGGATGGGACGAGGCCGGGCGGCGGCGGATCGGGATAGAGGCAGCGATAGCAGGGACCATCTTTCGTCGAGAAGACTGAAGCCTGGCCTTCCCAGCGGAAGATCGAGCCGTAGACATTCGGCTTGCCGAGAATCACGCAGGCGTCGTTGACGAGATAGCGCGTGGCGAAGTTGTCCGTGCCGTCGATGACGATGTCGTAGCTCGCGAGAATCTCCAGCGCGTTATCCGACATGAGCGGCGCGTTATGCGTTTCGATCTTCACATCAGAGTTGAGGTCTTCCAGCCGTTCGCGCGCGGCTTCGAGCTTCGGCCGGCCGACGGAGGACGTGCCGTAGAGAATCTGCCGGTGAAGATTGGTAACGTCGACGCGGTCGAAATCCACCAGTCCGATGCGTCCGACACCCGCGGCCGCGAGATAAAGCGAGGTGGGACTGCCGAGACCTCCGGCGCCGACGATGAGCACCGAGGATTCGAGCAGCTTGCGCTGGCCGGCCTCGCCGATCTCAGGCAACGTGACCTGGCGGGTGTAGCGACTTACGGGAGGAGCCGTGACACAGTCTCCTGAATCTTCTTCCCGTCCGCGCGCCCTTTGAACTTCGCGGTCGCTTCCTTCATCACCTTCCCCATGTCCTTCTTCGACTGGGCGCCGGTAGATGCGATGATCTCGCGGAGTCCGCTCTCGAGCTCTTCGTCGGACATCTCCGCGGGCAGGTAAGTCTTCAGCAGCTCCATCTCCGACTTTTCCTTGTCGGCGAGCTCCGTGCGGCCGGCATTGGTGTACTGCTCGATCGAGTCCTGGCGCTGCTTGACCGCCTTGCGAATCACGGCCATGGCCTCTTCGTCGGAGAGCTCGTGGCCGGAATTGATCTGCTCGTTCTTGAGCGCCGACTGCAGCATGCGCAGCGTGGAGAGGCGCTCTTTCTCCTGCGCCTTCATCGCCGCGGTCATGTCGGCGCGGATTTTCTCGGTCAGTGCGGCCATTGCGTTGCTCCTCGGGCGCATTCTATTCTCGCCGCCCATGCCCACGGATCTCCGCGCCCTCCTGGAAGAAACGGGCGCCCTGCTCACCGGCCACTTCCGCCTATCCTCGGGATTGCACAGCCCGAACTACGTGCAGTGCGCGCGTCTGCTCGAGCATCCGCGGAACGCGAAAGCCATCGGTGCGGATCTCGCGGCGCGCGTCACCGGCGCTGAGAAGATCGTCGCGCCCGCGCTGGGCGGCGTGATCATCGGCTACACCGTCGCCGACGCGCTCGGCGTGCCGTTCGTTTTCACCGAGCGCAAAGACGGCGCGATGACGCTCCGCCGCGGATTCACCATCAACGAAGGCGAGAGCGTGGTCATCGTCGAAGACGTGGTCACCACCGGCAAGTCGACGCGGGAGACGGTCGACGTCGTGACGCAACAGGGCGGGCGCGTGGTCGGCTTTGCCTCCATTCTCAATCGCAGCGGAAAGGCGAATCCGTTCGATGCGCCGTACGAGGCGTTGCTCGCGTTGAACCTCGACACGTACTCCGAAGCGGACTGTCCGCTCTGCGCGAAAGGCGTCCCGCTCGACGCGCCGGGATCGCGCTACTCGAAATGAAGATCGTCAC
This sequence comes from uncultured Acidobacteriota bacterium, assembly GCA_963822445.1. Classification (GTDB taxonomy): domain Bacteria; phylum Acidobacteriota; class Thermoanaerobaculia; order Gp7-AA8; family Gp7-AA8; genus QHVT01. Next base: position 1,467,591 of record CAWGHO010000002.1, read on the forward strand.
CATCGACGGCAAGCAGTCCGAGGTTGAGCTCGATGGCTCGGTGCAGGTCGTTGCGGTTCGGGATGAAGAGATCGACCTGCGTGTCGGCGATCGTCAGCACGTCGTGCCGTACGTGATCCAGGGCTCGACGATCAGTTTCGTGTTCGAAGGCGAGACCTACGTCGCCGAAGTCACCGATCGTGCGGCGAAAGCGAAGGCGCGGCATCGCGATCATTCCACCAGCGCGCCGATGCCCGGGCTCGTGCTCAAACTGCTGGTGAAGCAGGGCGATGTCGTTGCAAAGGCAAGCCCGCTGCTCATCCTCGAGGCCATGAAGATGGAGCACCAGATCGTCGCGCCGTACGACGGCACCGTGACCGCCGTGAATTGCAAAGAGGGCGAGCTTGTTCAACCCGGCGTGGAGCTCGTGGAAGTCACCCGCAATGAAGATCCTCGTTGATACCGTCAAGATCGTCGAAGTGGGCCCGCGCGACGGCCTGCAGAACGAAAAAGTCACCATCCCCACCCAGGTCAAGATCGACTACATCACCGCCCTCGGCGACGCCGGCCTGCGCGTGATCGAAGCGGGCGCGTTCGTCAGTCCGAAGCGGGTTCCGCAGATGGCCGACACGGCCGATGTCTATCGGGACATTCCGAAAGATCCCGGCGTCGAGTATCCGGTGCTTGTGCCAAACATGAAGGGTCTCGAGCGCGCGATCGAAGCGGGCGTGAAATCGATCGCCATCTTCACCGCGTCCTCGGAGACCTTCAACAAACGCAACATCAACATGTCCATCGACGAGTCGTTCGAGAACTATGCGCCGGTCGCGGCGCGGGCGCGCGAAGAGGGCATTCGCGTTCGCGGCTACGTCTCGACGGCATTCGGTTGTCCGTACGAAGGGGACGTGCCGCCGGAGAAAGTGCTCGAAGTCTGCGCGCGTTTGCTCGATCTCGGCTGCTACGAAGTTTCCGTCGGGGACACGATCGGCGTCGGCACGCCGATGCAGGTGCAGGGCGTGATCGGCCTTCTTCGCGACGTGATTCCGGTTTCGCGGCTGGCGATGCATTTCCACGACACCCGCGGCACGGCGCTGGCGAACACGCTCGCCGCGCTGGAGATGGGCATCGCCACGTTCGACGCGTCGTCGGGCGGACTCGGTGGCTGTCCGTACGCGCCGGGAGCATCGGGCAATCTCGCGACGGAAGACATCGTCTACATGCTCGACCGGATGGCGATCGAGACGGGCGTCGATCTCAATCGCCTCGTGCAGGCCTCGACGATCATCGCCCCCTACCTCGATCATCCGTTGCCCGGCCGTTACCTGCAGGCGTGCACGCGGAGTGCGATGCCGGTCGCGACGAGCGCTGCCGTACAATGAATCGTGCCTGTCGAGATTCGTGGTCAGCGTCGCGACGGTTGGTACGTCGTTCCCCACCACGTCGAATTTCGTGATCTCGACGCCTTCGGCCACGTCAACAACGCCGTCTACTTCAGCTACTTCGAATGGGTGCGGTCGCTCCTCTGGTTCGAGCTGACCGGCTTCGGGGCCGCCCGCGACATCGGCTTCATCGTGGCCCACGCCTCCTGCGATTTCCGCAGGCAGCTCGACCTGGAGCGGATCGATATCTGCGCTCGCATCAGCGAGTTAGGCACCTCGTCGATGGTTTTCCTTCACGAAATCCGCAAAAACGGTGGCAGCGATGTTGCGGCTACCGGGAAAGTAGTCGTCGTCATGTTCGACTGGGCAAGCCAATCGAAGGTCCCGATTTCGGAAGGGCTTCGGAGGAAGGTGGCGGAATGGAACGCGGACGCGTCCTGACTCACCCGGCACTCGCGCGGCGGCGGTTCGTGGAGATCGCCGAGCGGCCTGAGCCATTGCTCGACCTCGTCGAGGCCTCGCTGGTGATCGCTCTCGAAGAGAACCCGGCCCTCGACATCGCCCAGCACCTCGACAACGTTGCCGGCTGGAGCGAGTGCGTTCGCGGGCGGCTGGAAGGGTCGCGAGAGATCGAGCGGATCGTCGAGACCATCAACGCCGTGCTGTTCGACGAGGAGGGCTTCCACGGCGAGGACGAGGATTACTTCGATCCGCGCAGTGCACTGCTCAGCGAAGCCCTCGAACGCCACGCCGGCCTGCCGATCACGTTGTCCGTTCTCTACATCGAGCTCTCGCGGCGGATGGGCATCGAGGCCACGGGCGTGTCCCTGCCGGGCCGGTTTCTGGTGAAGTTCACCGGACCCTTCGGAACGATCGTCGTCGACCCGTTCGACGGCGGACGCGTGCTGACCACGCCGGAGCTGCAGAAGCTCCTCGATGCGATGTACGGCGGTGGCGTGCGGCTTCGCGAACATCACCTTCGCTCGTTCGGCCCGAAGGAGATCCTCGCCCGCGAGCTGGCCCAGCTCAAGGCCGCGTATCTCGCGCAGCACGATCTGCCGCGGGCCGCGGCGTCGATCGATCGCCTGCTCATCCTCGACGATCGCGATGCCTGGGAAGTGAAGGATCGCGCCGCGGTGGCGATGCAGATGCACGCGTACCGGCAGGCCATCGAGCTGTTCGAGCGCTATCTCACGCTGATGCCCTCCGCCGAGGATCGATTGCGCGTGCGGGAGCAGGTCGGCTATCTCAGAGCGTGGCTCGACCAGAATTGACCCTCTGGTAACATCTGCCACTCCCGTGATTACCGGCTTCAACACCGACATCAAGCACAACGAGAAGGTCTACCACGTCCAGACCGAGGACAAAGGTATGGCCAACCCGTACATCGAGTCGCTCGTGTATGTCGGCGGCGAGATCCTGGCGTCGAAGAAGACCTCGTACGCGGAGCAGCTCAAGACCGGCGTCGATGAGAAATGGATCGGCGGTCTGATGGAGCAGCAGCACCGCACGATGATCGCGGCCATCAAGCGCGGCCGCTTCGATGCGCCGGCCGACACGACCAAGAACATCCCCCGCCCCACGACGACCCCAACGCTGGCCGCCGACGCCTCGGCGCTGCTCAACACCGGAGAGCGCGCCGCGCTGGTCATCGACGATGAGAAGACGCTCGATCAGGTGATCATCGACTACCTCGCTTCCGAGGCGGAGAGCGAGCATCTTGAGCTGTCGCTGATCGATACGATCGATTTCTTCGCCGGAAATCCGATCGAGCTGCGCGTCGCCGCGCGCAAAAGCCTTTCCCAGTCGCCCATCCCCGCGGCCGCGATCGAAGTCAAAGTGATCTCGACCGTCGAGCCGCCGCGGGTCATCTTCCGCGGCAAGACCGCCGCCGACGGCACGACCGTCGTCCGCTGCACCATCCCCTCGTTCCGCGAAGGCACCGCCGCCGTGATCATCTCGGCGCAGAGCCCGATCGGGAACGATGAGGTGAAGCAGCTGGTGAAGCGTAAAAAGTAGGCAGTACGCGGCTTCGCCGCTCGCGGTAGGCAGTAGGCAGGAGGCCGCCACCCGACCACGAATGTGCTGGGCCATCGTTCCCCTGCGAGGCGCGAAGCGCCGTACCGCCTACTGCCTACCGCCTACTGGTTCCGCTGGCAGCCTTCTTTCATAGTGCCCGCCTGTGTTCCGCCTGAAGTCTGTTCGTGCCCTCGCGCTGCTGGCCGGCATGGCGGCGGTGATTTACGTCGTCATCAGCCTTTACCTTCCCTCCTCCCGCCGCCTGATCTTCGGCGTCGACAAGAGCAGCGGCAAGGTCCGGCTGGTCCGCAACACCGTCACTTTTCTCCCGCCCCATCAGTTCTATCGCCTGCCCTTCGAAAAACGCGAGGGCGCAGCCCAGCACGACGGGCTGGTGCGGATCTACTCCAAAGAGCGCGTCCCCATCACCATCTACTACCGCCTGCGCTTCATCCTGCCCGGCGAGAAGATTCCTGACGCGCGCACGCTCGTCCGCGAGGGCTGGAGCGCCTGGATCCGCACGCGCGTCGGCGAGGCCGTTTCCGCGGTCACCCAGCAGGTTCCCCTCGAAGAGCTCGTATCGCCGACCTCCCAGTTTTCCACGCGGCGCGATTCGCTGCGGCAAGTCGTTGCTCGCCATCTGACGCGCAGCGGACTGCAGGTCACCGGCTTCGCCATCTCCCGCATCGAGCCCGATCGCCGCGTTCTCCTCGATTACAAACGCGCCGAGTTACGCCGCGGTGCGCGCGGCGTTGCCGGTCGAGTGGCCGTCTTCGCGATCGACGGCGCGGACTGGGAGCTGCTTTCCGAGCTCGCCAACGACGGACGCATCCCGAACATCAAAGCGCTCGTGCAGGGCGGCACGACCGCGTCCCTGCAGACCATTCAGCCGACCGTTTCCCCGCTCGTCTGGACGACCGCGGCCACAGGTTTGCCGCCCGATCGCCACGGCGTGATCGACTTCATCGATCGCGGCCGCAATCGGCCCGTCGATTCCTTCACGCGGCGCTCGCCGGCGGTGTGGGACGTGGCCGAAGCGTTCGGACGGCATGCACAGGTCGTGAACTGGTGGACGGCCTGGCCGCCGTTGCCCGGCACCTCCGTGACCTACGGGACGCCGGTCGAACAGATGACGAACGCGATCTCGCCGGCGGAGCTGACGGCGCGCGTGGCGAAGCTCGACGTCCCCATTTCCACGGTGCAGTACGCGCAGGTCGGCCGCTTCCTGAACATCACCGGACGCGAGTACGAGGAAGCGGTCAACGGCGGCGGCGCGACGCATCCCGTCAACGTCTTCCGCAAGCTCCTCGCGAAAACGTGGACCGACCACCGCATCGCCCTCAGTCTTTATCAGCAGCAGGAGCCGCTGCTTCTGATGATGCATTACGACGGTCCGGACACCGTCAACCACCTCTTCGCGCCGTATCACCCGCCGTACCGCGAGGGCATCAGTCAGGAGAACTACCGCCGCTACTGGCCGACGGTCGCGAATTACTACTCCGAAGTGGACCGCCTGATCGGCGAGTGGATGCGCGTGCTCTCCGATGACACGACAGTGATCATCGTTTCCGCGCACGGGTTCCGCTGGGGCAAGACCCGCCCGCGCATGCAGCCGGTCGGCCGCAGCGCGCTGTCCGATCATCGCAATCCCGGTGTCTTCATCGCCTACGGCAATCACGTCATGCCGAACCGCGGCAATCACACGATGTCGATCTACGACCTCGTCCCCTCGATTCTGGCCATCCTCGGACTGCCGCCGTCGACGGAGATGCCCGGGCAACTGCCGCCGTGGATCTTCCGCGACATCAGCGCGGTCGGCTCGGTGCGCGTCGTGAGCTACGACGAGTTCTTCGCCGGAAGGGGAATCGCCGGCGGCGGCCTCAATCTGCAGCGCTACACGAAAGACCTGCAGGCCATCGGACACCTCACCGATCCGAAAGCGATGCAGCCCATCTTCGAGGACGGCGACGCCCCGAACGTGACGGCGGCGCAGCCGAACATGGCGAACTGGGGGCCGTACGCGCATTTCAACAACCAGGGCATCGAGCTGCGCAAACAGGGAAAGCTGAAGGAAGCGACGGAGTCGTTCCAGTCGGCGATCGATCTCAATCCGACCCGTCCCACGCCGTACCTGAACATGGCCATGACCCTGTTCGACCGGCAGCAGTACACCGCCGCGGACGAGGTGTTCGTCATGGCCGTGGCCCGCGGTCTGCCGAATGCCGATCGCTGGTTCGCCGACTTTGCCGCGCTTTACCGCTCGCGCAACATGACCTCGCGCGCGATCGGGATTCTGTACAAGGGCAAGCAGATCTTTCCGCAGTCCTACGTGATCGCGGCGAATCTCGGCTCCGCGCTGATGCAGGCCGAGCGCTACACGGAAGGCTTGCCGGAGCTGGAGCGCGCTCTGGGCCTGCAGCCGTCGTCGACGCTGGTCCTGAACAACCTCGGCATCTTCTACACGAAGCAGAAGGACTACGCGCGTGCGCTCGACTTCTGGAACCGGTCGCTGACGATCGATCCGCGGCAGGGGCAGATTCGTGCCGCCGCGGACGCGGCCCGAACGCAGTTGTAGTGGAGTGCGGTGGCTCTGCCGCCGCTTTCTCACGCCGCGAGAGCGGCGGCTCCGCCGCCATGCCAAAGCGGCAGCAGAGCTGCCGCACTCCACTTGACCTCCGCCCCCCATCCTCACTAAACTCCCTTTCGCTACTGAGACTCAGTCTCAACTGCAACGAAAGCGATATGCCACAACTCGAACGGGAGATCGGACGGTTCCAGGACTTCCTACTGCGGCAGGGGCTCAAGCTCACCACCGAGCGGTCGGCCCTCGTGCGCGAGATCTTCTCCATCCACTACCACTTCGAGGCCGACGAGCTGCTCTTCAAGATGAAGCAGAAGGGCCTGAAGATCTCGCGGGCCACGGTCTACCGCACCCTCGAGCTCCTGGTGAAGTCGGGGATGGTCCGCCGCGTCCACCTCGGCGAAGAGCACTACCACTACGAGCACGTCACCGGAAACTCGCACCACGATCACCTGATCTGCACGACCTGCGGCGGCGTGATCGAGTTTCACGACGAATTGCTCGAGCAGCGTCAGCGCGACATCTGCGAGAAGAAGAAGTTCACCCCCACCTTTCACAACCTTCAGATCCTCGGCGTCTGCGACTCCTGCACGCGCAAGGGAGAACGCCCCGTGACGCCCGATCGCGTCTCCATGATCAGCGCCACCCGATTGAGGAAATAACGGATGCTCCAGGCTCTCATCATCGTCTTCCGCGAAGGGTTCGAGTCGTTTCTGACCGTCGCGATCATCTTCGCGTACCTCAAGAAGACCGGCCGTGACTGGCTGCGTCCCGCGGTGTGGTGGGGCATCGGCATGTCGATCGTCGCCAGCGCGCTCCTCGGCTGGTGGCTGCAGCGCGTGAATCAGCCGCTCTGGGAAGGCGTCCTCGCTCTCGTGGCCGCGGTGCTGGTGGCGAGCTTCGTCATTCACATCTGGCGCGTCGCGCCGCAGATGAAACGGGAGATGGAGCAGAAGCTCGAAGTGCAGGCCTCGAAAGGCTCAACGCCCTTGGCGTGGCTGGGCGTCTTCGTGTTTACCCTGCTGATGATCACGCGCGAGGGGATGGAGACCGCGCTGATGCTCATCCAGGTCGGCAACATGCCGCGCTTCTGGCTCGGTTGCGCACTCGGCCTCGCCGCCGCGGCGTCAATGTCCTGGCTCTGGGCGCATTACGGCCATCGCATCAACGTGAAACGCTTCTTCCAGGTCACCGGTCTCTTCCTGCTCCTCTTCACGGTGCAGATCCTCTTCTACGCGATTCATGAGTTTTCCGAGGCGGAGATCCTTCCGAACTGGGAAGCGATTCACACCGCGACCGAGCCGTACACGCCGGATGGCCCGTACGGGCTGTGGATCATGTTCGGAATGGTTGCGATCTGTGCCGCCTGGCTCGCAGGCGTCACCGCGCTGGATCGGATGAGAAACCAGCGAAGACTCATCGAGCAGCCATGAACCCCGCGGCGATCCTCATCGCCGCCACGCTCGCGCGCTACCTCATGGGGACGGTGTGCGAGATCGAGGCGGAGAAACCGGAGCAGATCGAGATCGCGTTCGCGGAAGCGAAGCGGGTCGAAGCGATGCTCAGCACGTGGACGGATGAGAGCGAGCTGTCACGTGTGAACCATGGCGCAGTTCCCTCGCCGGAGTTGCGGGCGCTGCTCGATACGACGCTCGATTGGGCGACGCGCACCGATCGTGCGTTCGATCCGCGAATTGCACACTTGCTGGAACGAACGCGCGATAAAACGAGTGAGGAAAGTTTCGAAGAAGGCGCATTCGGCAAGGGCTACGCGCTCGACCGCATGCTCGTCCTCCTCGACGGCGAAGCCCTGATCAACTTCGGCGGCCAGATCATCGTTCGCGGCAAACGCGACGTCAGCGTGGCCGATCCCTCCGATCGCGACCATCCCGTGCTCGCGCTCACCCTCGCCGACGCGTCGCTTTCGACGAGCGCCGGCGGCCACATCCTCGATCCCCGCACCGGCCAGTCGCTGCCAGGTCGCGGATCCGTTTCTGTCATCGCGAAGGACGCGCTCACCGCGGACATCCTCTCCACTGCCCTCTACGTGATGGGCAAGAACGAAGGTCTCCGCTGGGCGGCCGCTCACGACGTCGCCGCGATTTTCATCGACACGAACAACACCATCCGGTTGTCGCCCGCCGCTCGGAAGCTCGACGTGGCGGTGCTCGACCGAGACTTTTCAATCAAGGACTGACGATGTTGAAACGACTCACAATCATCACCCTCGCTCTCGTGCTCTCCACGAGCGCATTCGCCCAGGACGCATCCGATCTCGAGCGCCGCCTCCGCGCGCTGGAAGAGAAGATCGCCGGCATGCAGCAGACTCCGGACCTCGCCGAGATCCGCCGCCAGATCGAGATCCTCGGCCAGGAAATCGAGGCCCTCAAGACCCCCGCAGCGCAGCAGGCAACCGTCTCCGCCGACGCGGAGCAGTACGGACTCGGCGCCGCCGCCTCGAAGGTCTATCGCGTCGATCACGGCCTCTCGTTCGGCGGCTACGGCGAGATGCTCTACGAGAACTACGCCGGCACGATCGACTCCGGCGCGCGCGCAACCACGCGCGACCAGTTCGACATGCTCCGCGGCATTCTCTACACCGGCTACAAGTACAACGACAAAGTCATCTTCAACTCCGAAATCGAGTACGAGCATGGCTCGACCGGTTCGGGTGGCGAGGTCTCCGTCGAGTTCGCGTATCTCGACTTCCTCGCGCGTCCGCAGCTCGGTGTGCGCACCGGTCTCGTGCTCATTCCGATGGGACTCCTGAACGAGCTCCACGAGCCGACCGCGTACCTCGGCGCGAAGCGTCCGGTCACCGAGAACGCGATCATTCCGTCGACCTGGCGCGAAATGGGCGCGGGCGTCTTCGGCGAGATGGGGCAGTTCAGCTGGCGCGGCTACGTCGTGAACAGCCTGAACGGCCGCAACTTCACCGCGGGCGGGGTGCGCGGCGGACGGCAGAAGGGTGCCCGCGCGCTCGCCGAAGATCTGGCGTTCACCGGTCGCGTGGATTGGCAGCCGCTCGTCGGCACGACCGTCGGCGCGTCGTTCTTCAGCGGCAACACCGGCCAGAGCAATCTGGTGAACAACACCGTCGTCGACGCGCGTTACACGGTTTACGACGTCCACGCCGATGCGCGTTTTCGCGGCGTGATCCTGCGCGGGCTCTGGTCGCGCGGATCGCTCGATGACGCGGCGGAGCTGAACGTACTGAACGGCCTGACCGGCAATCGCTCGGTCGGAAAGACGATGGGCGGCTGGTACGCGGAAGCGGGCTACGACCTCTCCTCGCTGCTGCCGTTCGGCGAGACGTCCTTCACGCCGTATGCGCGATACGAGCAGGTCGACACGCAGCGCACGGTTCCGGCGGGCTTCCTCCGCAATCCCGCGAACGAGCAGACGATCTTCACCTACGGCCTGCAGTTCAAGCCGCTCCCTCAGACGGTGTTCAAGGTCGACTATCAGAACGTCGACAACGAGGCGGGAACGGGCCTCGATCAATGGAACCTCGGCATCGGCTACATCTTCTGAGCGGGCACGGCCCGCTGCGTAGGTTTCTGCGCCTTGCGGCACAGGTGCTCGAGGTGTCCGGATCGCGGCTTCGAGCGGCGCAACGCGCCTGGCATCGTGGCCTCCGGACCGGTTTTCTGATCGCGATTTTCGCGATTGCGGCGGCGGCGCACGCGCGCGTCTTCATGACGCAGAAGCAGGCGCTCGCCTCCGCGTTCCCGGCGGGGACGGTCGTCACCCGCCAGGCCATTTTTCTCAAGCCCGCGCAACTCGACGCCGCTCGCAAACAGAGCGGCGTCGAGTTCAAGGACCAGTTGATCGTCCGCTACACCGGCACCTCCAACGGCCGCGTCGCCGGTTACGCCTACTTCGATACGCACCTGGTGCGCACGCTCCAGGAAACGGTGATGGTCGTGGTCACGCCGGAAGGAAAGGTCGATCGCATCGACATCCTCTCCTTCAACGAGCCGCAGGACTATCTGCCGAAAGAACGCTGGATGGATCAGTTCGAAGGCAGGAAGCTCGATGACGATCTCTCGCTCAAGCGCTCCATCCGCCCAATCTCCGGCGCGAGCTTGAGCGGCCGCGCGATCGTCAACGCATCGCGCAAAGTACTGGCGCTGCATCACGTCATCGGAACGAAATGAGCCGCCTCCAACTGGCCTGGCTGCACCTGTCGCTCGGCCTGACCGCGCTCACAGGAATCGTGTTCGCGGCGATGAAGTACCTGCTCGAAAGCAAGGACGAGTTCGCGGTCGCCAATCATCCGCTCCAGCCGTTCATGCTCAGCGCGCACGTGGTCATCGCGCCCATCGCCCTCTTCATCCTCGGCTGGACGTTCTCGAATCACATGCTTCCCAAGCACCGCTTCGGCGACGACACAGGTCGCAAAAGCGGCACCGGCGCGATGTGGCTGATCGTGCCGATGACCCTCAGCGGCTATCTGCTGCAGGTGTCAGTGGATGAGACGCTGCGGCAGGCGATAGCGGTCGCCCACTGGATCAGCTCGGGATTGTTCGTGATCGCGTACGTCGTGCATTTACTGAAGCGAACGGATCAATCGATCTAACCGCGACAACGTCTTCTCTTTCCCCAACACCACCGCGACGTCGAAGATCGGCGGCGATGCGCCGCGGCCGGTCAGCGCGAGCCGAAGCGGATGAATGAGCTTCGCCGCCGAGACGCCGCGTGATTCCGCGAGCGCGCGCAGAGCAGCTTCAGTCGTCGTCACATCGAACGGCTCGGTCTTCGCCAGCGTTTCGTGAAGCTCCGTCAATCGCGCGCCGAGGTCGTCGCCTTTCAGATGTTTCTTCGAGGCATCGGCGTCGTACTCGAAGTCGTCGCTCAGGAACGGCTCCATCCCCGCGGCAACTTCGCGCAGCGTGCGTCCGCGCGACTTGTTCAACTCGATCACCGCACGCAACTCCTCGAGCGGCCGCGCGCGGTCGCCGAGAAACGGCATCAGGTGCGGGTAGATCTCATCGGCAGTCATGCGCATCAGGTACTGGCCGTTCATCCACAGAAGCTTCTCTTCGTCGAAGACCGCCGGCGCTTTGTTCACGTCGCTCAGATCGAAGACCTGCGCGGCTTCGTCGCGGGAGATCAGCTCGCGGTCGCCCCCTGGGTTCCAGCCGAGGAGGGTGAGGAAGTTGAAGAGGGCGGCGGGGACGATGCCCATGTCCCGGTACTCCTCGGCCGAAGTCGCGCCGCTGCGCTTCGAGAGGCGCTTGCGGTCGCTGCCGAGGATGAGCGGGAGATGAGCGAAGACGGGGACGGCCGCGTCGAACGCGCGGAAGAGCAGGATGTGCTTCGGCGTGTTCGACAGGTGATCGTCGCCGCGCGCGACATGGGTGATGGCCATGTCGATGTCATCGACGACGACGGACAGGTGATACGTGGGATTGTTGTCCGAGCGGAGAAGGACGAAGTCGTCGATCAGTTCCCCTTCGAACCGGACGTCGCCGCGGATCAGATCGTGAAACTCGATCGGCCCGGGTGTGACGAGCATGCGGATCACGTGCGGCGCGTCGAGACGTTCGCCCGTCGCGCGGCAGCGGCCGGAGTAGCGATAGGCCTCGCCCTTCGCCTCCACCGCCGCCCGCTCGGCCTCGAGCTCCTCGACGGTGCAGTAGCAGCGATAGGCCTTGCCCGCGTCGACGAGCTCGTTCGCGCGGGATCGATAGCGGTCGAGACGGTCGCTCTGGTAGACCGGACCTTCATCCCACTCCACGCCGAGCCATTGCAGCGACGCGACGATCTGCTCCGCATGATGCTGTTTCGAGCGCTCGACGTCCGTGTCCTCGATGCGCAGCAGCATCGTGCCGCCGTAGTGCCGGGCGTGCAGCAGGTTGAAGATCGCCGTGCGCGCGCCGCCGACGTGTAGGAATCCGGTAGGGGATGGGGCAAAACGAAGTTTCATCGTGGGATTTGTAGTCTATCGCGCGGGATAAACTGCAGTGATGCGCCGACAGGATGGCTTCTCGCTCGCCGAGCTGCTCATGGCGATGCTCATCCTGACCATCGTCATCACCACCTCCATGGCCGCCTTCCTGGAGCGCAATCGCCGGCAGCAGCAGGCCCGGGAGATCATCGCCGCCTACCAGGCCCTGGCGAACGAGGCCGAGTACTGGCGGCGGATTCCCTTCAACGACCTCGACAAGCCACAGGAGCACCACTTCCGCAGCGATCTCGCCATCCTCAACTCCCTCGGCACCTACAACACCGTCGTCGCGGTGGCGCCGGTCGAGCCGACCATCAGAAAAGTGACCCTCACCGTCCGCTGGGCGGAAGGGAAGCGGCAGGCGCGGCTGGGCGTCGTGCGGGTCGACACCGGAGGCTCGAGCCTGTGGTGAGCCGCCGGCGGGAGAAGGGCTACACCCTCGCGGAGATGGTCGTGTCCGTGGCCGTGTTCGGGGTGATCGTGGCCGTCTTCTCGATTCTCGCGGCGGAGATGCGCGCGCATCAGGCGCGGCTGCCGGTCAACTTCATGCGCCATCCGCAGGTGTCGGCGGTGATCTCGCGCGTGCGGCGCGACGTACAGGACTCGAAAGGGCACTACGAGAACAACTACGACGGCTACACCGCGGCGGCGGACGTCCTGATCGTGGAGACGCTTCACGAGGTCGGCGGCGTGCGCATGATCGTCTGGGATTTTCGCGAGCCCGGTGTCGCGCGGCGGCGGTCGTACAACGTCGGGGTGTTCACTGAGTGGGTCGCGCGCGGATTGCCGGAGTCGGCATCGTTCGATGTGAAGGCGGTCGGCTTCCCCGGCAGACCGTGGGGTGTGCGGCTGCGAATTCAAGACGCGGAGGGACGGCTTGCGATCGATCAGATCCTGCAACCTCGCGCGCACAAGTAATCAGCGCGGCTTCGCGTTGCTCTGGGCCATCGGCCTGGCCGTTCTCTTCTTCATGCTCATCGAGCTGATGCTCATCGACTCCGCGCGCGAGCTGAAGGAAGCGCAGCGATTCCGCTCGCGGATGGTGGCGATGGTGCTGGCGGAGAACGGAGCAGAGCTGGCCGCGTTACGAATCGCCGACGCCAACAGGCAGTTTTACGACCCCGATCCGGCCACGGACTGGCAGGGAACGATCGACGGGCGGATGGACAAGAACGAGCAAGCCGGCACATTCGTGATCATCGGCAGCGGCGTGACCGCGGGTACGGAACGGACGAAAGCCGAGGTGCGGGTGGAGGGGTATGTCGAAGGGACGGCGCCGGCGGCGAACATCGTAATCTCGTTCACCAGGCACGCGCCATGAGGCCGGGCTTTCGCCCGGCCTCAATTGTGGTTACCGTCCCATGGAGCGTTTGCGCATGAGGCCGGCGCCGATCACGAGAGCCGCGAGACCGCCCAGCACCATGCCCGGATTGGCGTTGGCCGCCGCGCGGGCCTTCATCACTCCGTTGTTCAGACCGCCGCGAAGGTCGGTGTTCTTCATCGAACTACCGATCTTGCTGGGGTCGAGGCCGAGCTTGCCGAGAAGGCCGCCCAGGCCGGTTGATGTTGACGCCTCAGTCTGCGGCGTCGAAGTCTCAGGTCGATACGGATGGAACTGACTGGTAGGATTCACGTTGTCTACCATCAAATTCTCCTTTCCAAACACTTATTTGTATTGCGAACGAAGTGCCAAAGTCATTCAGTATCAAATACTTACAGTTGAGGTGAATCGAATGGGCGGCAATCCCCGCGAGCATGTGAAAGACAAAGGTTTCTGGGACGGCGGCGGCGCCAGTCACGGCAAGAACAGCGAGGGCGCTGGCCGGGCCGGAGGCTTCCCGGGAACGCGCAAGCCGAAGCGGACGGGCGTCCGCACGGACCTCGAGTTTCCGGTGGGCGAGCAAGAGAAAAAGCAGCCCTGAAATCCAAACCCCCGTGCTCCCCGTAGTTTCAGCGCGCACTCAATGAGCTTCGTACCGACCACCGCGCTGTTGCCCGCCGTCGCGCGAGGCGACGTCTCGGCCTTCGAGGCGCTGTACGACCGCCATGCCTCCACGATCTACGCCCTGCTGCTGCGCATCCTCTGCAACGCCGACGACGCGCAGGAGGTCCTGCAGGAGACGTTCGTGAAGGCCTGGTCGAGCGCGAAGATGTTCGACGCGGTCCGTGGAAGCGAGATCGCCTGGCTGATCTCGATCGCCCGCAGCCGCGGCATCGATCGCCTGCGCTCGCGCAAGATTCGCGGCGAGCGTGAAGACGAAGCCGGCCGGGAGATCTCGATCCGCTCGAGCTTCATCGATCGCAACACCGGCGCGGACTTCGCCATCCAGTCGCAGGAGCGGGTCGCCGTTCGCGGCGCGCTTTCCGAGCTGCCTGAAGCGCAGAGGATCGCGCTGGAGCTCGCGTATTTCGAAGGGCTGTCGCAATCGGAGATCGCCGCGCGCCTCGGCGAGCCGCTCGGAACGATCAAGACCCGCATGCAGCTCGGCATGAAGAAGCTGAGGGACCGGCTGCAGGCTTTTCAATGACGCACGCAGACTTCGAATCGATCGCGGCGCTGGATGTTCTCGGCGCGGCCACGGCGGGTGAGGCGGGCGCCCTGCGTACGCACCTTCTGGCGTGCATCCCCTGCCGGCGGGCCCGCGACGAGTATGCCGACGCCACGACTTTCATCGCCCTCGGCCTGGAACCTGTTGCGCCGCCGCGCGAGTTGCGCGCGCGAGTAGCCAGCGCTGTGGAGCGCGAGGGCAGAAAGAGCGATCGCTGGTGGCTGGCTGTCGCGGCAACCCTGTTTCTTGGATTGTGGGGCTGGCGCGAGGCGAGCGTTCGCAAGGAGCTCGATCAGCTCAGATTTCGAAACGAGAAACTGTCGTCCGAGATCGCCGCCATGGCCTCTTCAGCGCGCACGATCGAGTTGACCGGCCAGGAAGTCGCGCCCACCGCTTCGGCGAAGGTATTCATCCAACCGGATCGCCGCCGCGCGCTGGTGTTCTTCCACGACCTGCCCGTCAATGCCGCGGACAAGAGCTACCAGCTCTGGATCATTCGCGGCGATCAGCCCGTGAGTGCCGGAGTGTTCGACGTCGGTGCCGACGGTCGCGCGTCTCTGTCCGTCGAGAACCTGCCCGTGGACACGGAGATCAAAGGTCTGGCGGTGACGCTCGAGCCGAAGGGCGGCGTGGCGCAGCCGACGAACACGCGGTTCATCGTGGCGGGGAACACCTAGAACGCACCGACAGGCGATCCGCACGTGCACCGGCGCAGCAACCAGCGCTGCCGGCCGTGCCGGCTCACACCCCGATGATGTTGTAGCCGCAATCCACGTACATGATCTCGCCGGTGATGGCCGAGGACATGTTCGAGCAGAGGAAGAGCGCGGCGTTGCCGATCTCCTCGAGCTCCACGTTGCGGCGCAGCGGCGCGCGCTCGGCGTGGTGGTGCAGCATGCCCGTGAATCCCTTGATGCCGCGCGCGGCCAGCGTGTTCACCGGGCCGGCGGAGATCGCGTTCACGCGGATGTTCTTCGGGCCGAGATTCGCGGCGAGATAGCGCACGCTCGCTTCGAGCGACGCCTTGGCCACGCCCATCAGGTTGTAGCCTTCCACGGCTTTCACCGCGCCGTGGTACGTCAGGGCGAGCACCGATCCGCCGCCGGACTTTTCCAGCAGGGGCATGGCCGCGCGGCTCAGGCCGACCAGCGAATAGGCAGAGATGTCGTGCGCGAGCTTGAAGCCGTCGCGCGAGGTCTTCACGAACTCGTTCTCGAGATCTTCCTTCGGCGCGAAGGCCACCGAGTGCACGAGCGTGTCGAGTCGGCCGAACGTCTCATCGACGCTTTTGAAGACCGCGTCGACTTCCGCGTCATTCGTGACGTCGCACGGGAGAAGGACCGACTCGGGCAGCGTCGACGAAAGCGCTTCGACGCCTTCCTTCAGACGCTCGCCCTGATACGTGAACGCGAGCCGCATCCCTTCGCGAGACAGCGCCTGAGCGATGGCCCAGGCGATCGAGCGCTTGTTGGCGACGCCGAAGATGATTCCGGTTTTTCCTTCGAGAAGCATGGGTGAGAGCTTACCTCACGTGAACTTGCGGACTTCCGCGTCCATCCGCCCGGTCAGGATCTTCCAGAGCATCACGTAGTCCGCGGCCAGTGAATAAAAAGGATGGCCGAACGTGGCCGGCTTGTTGTGCTCGACGAAGAAGTGCGCGTACCAGGCAAAGGAGTAGCCGATGAGCGGCGCGCCGAGGAAGAGCCAGCGGCTGTAGACGATGCCGCCGATGATGCAGAGCAGGGCCAGGATCGACCCGATCGCATGCAGCAACCGCGTGCGCGGCCGCGAGTGGGCGCGCACGTAAAAGGGCCAGAACTCCGAAAACGACCGGATCTCCATGGCGGGCGGGCGTGATTTTCGCACGACTGCTCATCCCTATGGCTCAGGAATTCGAACAGCTCTTCAAGGACGTCTTCGGCGATCAGGTCGGGAAGCTCACCGCCAAGTTCGGGGAAATCGCTCGCGAGGCGTTGAAGGACGACTTCACCAAGCTGCACACCGAGATCGCCGAGCTCCGCTCGCGTCTGGCGACGCTGGAGAGGGAGCGGGCCGAGAAGGCCGCCGATTCGCTGGAAGCGTCGTTCTGAGAAGCCTCTGCAGTTTATCCCGCGCGTAGACGCGGGATCTCTTCGTGCACGAACGTTTCTCGTGCAACCGGCTTCGCCGTCGCGGTGTAACGGTGAGATTCCGGCGTCTTCGCGGCGGGATAGTTCTGAGTGTTATCCCGCGCGTAGTTGGCGGATGTCTTCGTGCATGAACGAGTCGCGTGCAACTCGCTTCGACCGTCGCGGTGTAACCGTAGATCCCCGCGTCTTCGCGCGGGGATAAACTGCAGGTCAGAACGCGTACCCGAGCGAGATGAAGTAGACGAAAGCGTCCTCGTACCAGCGGCGGTCCAGCGGGAAGCCGACGTCCACGCGCAACGGGCCGACCGGCGAGAGGTAGCGCACTCCGACGCCCGCGCCATACCGCAGGTTGTTGAAGTCGATCTTCGACTCGGCGAACACGTTTCCGACGTCGCCGAAGACCGCGCCGCCCACCGGCCCGAAGATCGGGAAGCGGTACTCGGCGTTGAACAGCAGCAGGCCGCTGCCGCCGACCGGGAGGATCGGACCTTCGAACGCGCCGGTCGTCGGGTTGGGACGCTGGAAGAGCGTCTTCCGGCAGCCGGGCGTTTCCGGGGCGTCCTCCGACTCGCGGCACAAGTCGCCGAGGCGGTCCAGACGGAAGGCGCGATGAGAGTTCTCGCCGCCGGCGGTGAAGCGTTCCGACAGCGGAACGTTCGTCGCGTCGCCGAGCGATTGAATGAGTCCGATGCGGCTGGAAAGGGCGACGACCGTTCGCGCGCTCACCGGGATGTACAGCGCCCCCTGCACGTACTCCTTCAGGAAGTTCGCTTCCGCGGAGATGAACGGGAACGCGTACTCGATCGACGCACTGGTGAAGAAGCCGCGGTGCGGATCGATGATGTCGTCGCGCGTGTCCCAGAAGAACGTCGGGTTGATGCTGGAGATCTGGATGTTCGAAAGAGACCGATCGAATCCTTCGACCGGCAGGTCCGCTTTAAGCAGCGCGCAGATCGTGCCTTCCTCGCACTTCGAGATCTTGTACTCGTAGCGCAGTGACCAGCGCGTGCGCTCCAGCGCGACCTTCGTCGCCTCGATCGAGGTGCCCTGCTGGACGATGTGCATTTCGGGCCGGGTGTTGTCGTCGCTCTGGAAGATCTGCAGCTGCACGGGCACGTTCCAGCGGCTGATGAACGGCTCGCGATAGGTGATGAAGTACTCCTGCTCTTCGCTGGACAGGACCGCTTCCAGGCCGAGGTAGCGGCCGGTGCCGAAGAGGTTGCGGTGCGCGGCGGCGATGGCGATGCGCTCGTTGATGTCCATGCCGCCGTCGTCGGAGATCGTCGCGTTTTCCTCCGGCGTCTGATCCTCATCCTCGTCGGCGGTGAGGCGCGCGTCCTGCGCGCCGCGCTCCACGCGCAAACCGACGGCGCCGGTCAGCGTCAGGTTCTTCCCTTCCTCCACCTGAATGACGATGTCGCGGTCGCCGACGCTCGTGCCGGCCTGCTCCGGCTGCACTTCGACGCGCTGGAAGATGCCCAGGCGATACAGCTCGCGTTGCGCCTCGAGAACGCGCGTGTAGGTGAAGGGATCGCCTTTGTCCATCTCCACGCGGCGCAACACGACGTCGCGGTCGGTGTAGGTGTTGCCGCGGACGATGACCTCGTCGATCGCGACGCGCGGACCTTCTGCGACGGTGTACGTCACGCTGGCCTTGGTCTTGTCCTCGCTGATCTCGACGCGCGGCGCGACCTGCACCTCGACGTGACCGCGGTCCGCGTAGAACGACTGCAGGGCGACGATGTCTTCGCGCGCGAGCTGCGGATTCAGCGGGTCACCGGGTTTCAGCTGCGTCTCGGGAAGATCGTTCGCCGCCACTTCCTGATTGCCTTCGATCTTCACCTCGGTCACCAGCGTCTGCGGCCCTTCGGTGATGGGGAAGGTGACCCTCATCGTTCCGGTCGCGTCATTCGCGTTCACCACCGGCTGCGCGGCCGTCGCCTCGGAAAATCCCTGAAGCCGGTAGAACGACTCGATCGCGTCGCGGTCATCGCCGAGCTGTTCGCGGGTCACGCCGGTCGGTCTGCGGAACAGCGTCGCCAGCGCGCGCTTGAATCCGCCGCGCGACGAGGTCTGCACGACTTTGTGCAGCTCGTCTTCATCCATCTGATCGTTCCCGATGAACTCGACCTCGGAAAGGGTGAAGCGCTTGCCCGGGTCGACGATGAAGGTCGTCGTCCACACGTTGTTATCGAGCTTGCTTTCCGTGTCGACGGTTGCGTTGTAATGGCCACGCTCCTGCAGGCCGGTGACGATCTGGTCCGCCGCGCGGTCGACGGCATCTTCGCTGTATTCGTCGTTGCGTCCGCGGAACGGCAGCCAGCGCCGCACGGAGCTCTGCGGAACGCCCTGCACCGCGACCTGCACCGTTGGTCCAACGACGACGCGGTACCGCAGCGTCACCGCGTGCGTTTCGGGATCGTATTCGTGGCCGAGGTAGTCGACGTCGGCGCGGCGGTGGCGGCGGCGGACGAGGAAGCTCTGGATCCGTTTCGCGTCTTCGCGTGCTTCGAGCGCGTCGAACGTGCGGCCGGCATCGCGTTTCATCGGTTCGATCAACTGCTCGGTCGTGAACGGCGCGACATCTCCTTCGAGAACCACGTTGCGGATGACGGCCTGCGGTCCCGGCGTGATGTCGAACCTGACGTCGGCGATGCTCCGCGCGCGGTCGAAGTCCGTTTGCGGATCGACGGTCGCTTCGAGGTACCCGCTGCGATTCATCGCTTCTTCGATCGCGGCCGCGCTGTCGTCGACATCGTTGAGGGAGTGGATCTCGCCCACGCGCACGGTCAGCTCGCGCTCCGCGCGATTACGCTCGCGCCCTGACACGCCGGCGAGCTCGATGTCGCCGACGCGGTAATGCAACAGGAGCGAGAACGTCAGCACGATGCCTTCCGCGGTGCGCTGCGAATCGACGCGGATGTCGCGGAAGTTCCCGGTGGCAAAGAGATTCTTGATGGATGACTGCAGGTCGCGGATGGTGACCGGTTGCCCGGGCTTGAGCGTCACGTCATCTGCAACGGCGGTGGTGTCGAAGCGCGCGTCCGCGCGGAAGTTGATCTGGGAGATGACCGCGCCATCCGCCGCGGCGAGGTTGACGGCGGTGACTGGGGGCGCAGGCGGCGCCGCCGGTGTTGCACCAGCGGTCGTGGTCGTGCTGGTGACGACGGAGCTCGTCGCGAACTCTTCATCGCGGTCTTCGTCGCGGATCTCCCAATGCGCCTCGTAGCGGCGGCGGAAGCGCGCATCGAGCCGGTACTCATCCGACTCGTCGCGCGCGAGCTGCAGGGTCCAGCTCGGGTTGACGATCCACTCCAGCACCTGCTTGCTCTGTTGGTTGTCGAGGTTGTAGACGAGCAGGAATCGCAGCTTGTTCGAGAGCCGCTTTTCGAACGTCACCTTCGCGCCGGCGCCGCCGCCGCTTTCGAGATCGCCCGGGTCGTACGCGAAGGAATCGACGAACGGAAAGACTTTCGAGCCGAGGAGTCCGGAGAGGCTCTGGTAGAGCAGCGACTGGCCGAAGAATCCGCCGCCGCTGGCCTGCTGGCCGCCGAGCGTGCGTCCGCCACCGAGCCCGCCGAAGCCGAGGAGGGAGAAGAGGGTGATGTCGCTGGCGGGGGGATCGCTGGTGATCGTCGGTGTGATGCGATCGAGCGTGCCGGTGATGTTGATCGTCACTTCCAGCGGTCCGCTCTCGATCTCCGACACGTTGCCCGCAACGCTGCCTTCGATGGTCACGTCGAAGAACGGATCGATGCGGAACGGGTTCTGGAACGCCACCGTGCCGCGGGCGACGCGGTAGTCCACGCCCTGAATGCGGACCGTGCCGCCTTCGTCGAGCGTGACTTCGCCGAGAACGACCGGCGCGGCCACGGTTCCGGTGACGTCGAGCTCCGCGCTGCCGGTGACGTCGGCGATGTTGTTGCGAATGGCGAGCGTGCCCGGCGCGCTGAGATGGATCTGCAGCCCGACCTTCTCCTGCCACGTCGACGGCGTGACCGCGACGATGCGATCGCGAGCGAGCAGCACGTTGAGCAACGTCTGCTGCACGTCGAACTCGCGGAAGTACAGGCCGCGGGTCACATCGATGTCGCCCTGGAGCATGGCCCGATCGAGATCGCTCGTCAGCAACAGGTTGAAGGTGCCCTCGACGGTGATGCCTTCGTAGTAGCGGATGGCGACGTCGGTGCCCTGCAGCGTGACGCGCACGCGTTTCGGCTTCAGCCCTTCGAGGTAGATCGCGCCGCCGGCGATGATCTGGCCGCCGCCAATGGTCGCGCGCACGGACTCGATCTCGACGCGATCGCCGTGGAATCGCAGCGTGCCGTTGAGCTCATCGATGAGCTGCGGGAAGCCGGCGAACTTCACCTGGGCATCGACGAGCGTGGCCGTGCCGGTGATGACCGGATTGCTCATCACCCCATTCACCGCCATCGCGATATCCGAATGCCCCTCGGCACGCATGTCCGGCACGAACAGCTGCAGCAGCGCCGCTTCGACGCGTCCGCGCAGATCGAGGTCGATCCGTTTCTGGCCGACGATCTCCGCGAACCCGGTGGCCGAGAACGTCGCGTCGTCGCTTCGCAACACGACGGTGTCCAGCTCCACGCGTCCGTCGCGCAGGCCGATGCGCAGAGGCTCGGGCGCGGTGAACTGGTGATCGCCGACCTTGAGATTGAAGACCGGCGCGGTGGCGTCGATGATCAGCGCCTCGATCGGCGACAGCCGTCCGCCGAGCTTCATGTCGACGACTAGATTTCCTGACGCGGGAATCGACGCGGTAGTGGGCGAGATGGCAACGGCGCGGGCGATGTCGTGCACGACCAGCCGCACCAGGCCGTCGATGGCCATGTTTTCGCCGACGGTTCCTTCGCCTTCGATGGTGGCGATGTCGGCGACGCCGCCTTTCACGATCAGCTTTCCGCCGCGAATGGCGATGTACAGCGACGGCGGATCCGACCCCTCGGGCAATTTCAGTCCGCGCAACGTGGCGTTGTTGAGCGTCGCCTCGACCATCAGTTCGGGGTTGTCGAACGTTCCCGCGCCGGTGGAGGTGAGCGTGATGTTGCCGCCGAGGAGATCCTTGAGGCCTTCGAGGAGCTTGAGGCGGGAGAGGTCGATGTTGCTCGAGGTGATGTTGTAGCTGAACTTTTCCGTTGCGAAATCGAGCTCCGCGTCGCCGGTAATCTCGCCGGCCGGCGATTGTACGAGGACGTTCGTCGCGCGCATGCGGCCTTCGGTGAAGACGATGTCCGCGGTCGCGAGATCGACCGGCTCACCGAACACCACGCCTTTTCGCACGGTCACTTTGCCGCTGCCTTCGAGCGACTCTTTGCGGCCGGCGATCTTCAGCGTGCCGGTGAGATCGCCGGTGACGGGGATGTCGGTGAAGTCGAGGAACGCGGCGATATCGGCGACGGGGAAGTTCGTCGCCGCGACGTCGAGATCGAAGCTGACGTTTCCTTCGCCGGGCAGCCAGTTGATCGTGCCGTTCAACGCGAGAGTCGCGTCGGCTCTGCGAATCGTCAGACCGGCAAAGGTCGCGCGTCCGTTTTCGGGCGTGCCGGCGATGATCATCTTTCCGGTCGCCAGCCCCGCGCCGATCTTCATGTCCAGACCGATCGCGTCGATGGCTCGTTGCGCGGGATAGCCATTCGCGTCGAGGGCGATGTCGAATCGCGGGCCCGGACCGCTTTCGGGGAAGACCACGGTGCCGTTCAACGCGAGACGGCCGCCGGCGTCGGAGAAAACGGCGCGGTCGAACGTCAGCGTGGAGCTGTTGCCGTCGTACCGCATGTCGATGCTCGCGTCGCCGAGGAGCACTTCGTTGTAGCGAATGGCCGAGCCGTTGATCTGCGCAGCGACCTGCGGTTTGTCGATCGGGCCTTTGACCGTGCCGGTGATCGTGCCCGCGCCGCCGAGTCCGAGGAGCTCGTAGTCTTTCTTGCCAGCGGAGTGGGCGAAGTTGAAGCCGATGCGATCGAGCTCCGAAAAGTCCGTGCTGCGAATGGCCGTCTTCAGATCGAGCACGACTCCTTCGATCTTCATGTCGCCGGTGAGGCTGATGTGCGAGTGATCGGTGTCCAGCTCAGCGCTGCGGAATCGCACCGTGCCGCGATCGAGCGCAAAGTCCGTCGAGCCGGCGAGGCCGATCGGATATTGCGCATCGGAAAAGGCGACGGCGTTCTTCACCAGCTTCGCCGAGCCTTCCCCCGATCCGTCGAGGATCTTGTCCTTGTTCCAGCGATAGGTGAGATCGCCGGTCGCCGCCGAGCGCAGCCCAAGGCCTTCGATGCCCCAGTCGCTGAACAGCTTCTCGATGGAGATGCCGTAGTAGCGGAGGTCGACCTTCATCGGATACGGATCGGCGTACGTTGCCAGCGTGTAGTCCGCGCCGATGCGGCCGCCGCCGTATCGCGCTTCAGCGACCTTCAATGACATGTTGCGGCCGTTGACGTCGAGCGTTCCTTTCGCGTCGGCCAGCTCGTACGCGTCGGCGACGATATTCGGCGAGACCCAGTTGCCGCTCATGCGGAAGTCGCCCTGTTTGCCGCGCAGGTTCGTATCGAGTGCGAGCGTTCCCTCGAGCGTTTTGTCGATGCGGAAGATCTCCGCGATGCGCTGCAGCTCGATGCGCGACGCGAGCTTCAGGTCGTAGCGGCCTTCGGTGAGCGGATCGAGCTTGCCGGTGAGGAAGGTCTCGATGCCGCGGCCTTTGAGCGCGACCGACCGCAGCGCGAGGATGCCCGGGGTGTAACGGAAGCCGCCGCGGAGATCGACGTCGAATGGAACGTAGTCCTGAATCGTGACCCGCACCTGCGGCGAGGTCATGATTCCTTCGTACAACCCTTCCGCGCGCGTGACGGTCACGCGCGACTCGATCTTCTGCGCGACCGCTTCGATGTCGTGCTTCCGATCGAGGAAGCTGAACGTGCCGTTGTTGACGAAGAGCTTTCCGATGTCGATGCGCACGATCTCGAAGCGCCGCTTCGGTCCCGTCTTCCACTTCGGGAAGTTGTGATTGCCATCCGGCAGGATCTCGAACCAGACACGCGGATCGCGGACGTCGACGCGATCGACTTTCACCGCGCGCCCCCAGAACGATTGCACGCCGCCGGTGATCTCGACCTGGCGCACGAGCGCGAAGTCCGGCGCGATGCCGCCCGGCGCGTTGGCGATGCGCAGATTGTTGAGGATGATCCTCTGCGGATTCGTGCGAACGAAGGAAACGCTCTTGATCGAGACGTCGCGGCCGAGGCGTGCTTCGAGGGTGAGCTCGACTCGCTTGCGGACGAACTCGGCGAAGTTCGGCGAGCCGACGTACCACCAGCCCCCGCCGATGGTCAGGAAGAGCAGCAGGAAGGAAACGGCGAAGAGCCAGAACAGGCCCTTCAGGCACCCCCACATCGGCCCTTTTCGCTGGCGCTCGCGCGCGGAGCGGTGACGACCCTCGCGCGGCGGAGGCAGCAGCGGATCGCCTGGGTCGATTGTGGTCATCCGGAACGACGGTAGCGCTTGCTAATCACGAGCCACGAGAAAGAGGTCGCGGAGGTTGTTCCCCGTGGCCGCAATCATAATGGGCTCACCGATTTGCGCGGCGATGCGCATGGTGTCGGATTCGTGAATGGCGGCCTGCCAGTCGGGGCCGCCGCCGAGGCGCGCGCGCGGGGGAAGGTAGATGCCGGCCGCGCCGCTGTTGCCGTCGACGCCGTCGGAGCTGGCGAAGAGAGCTTCGGCGGTGCTCTCCATGGCGAAGCGGACCGCGAGCTCGGTGCACCGTCCGCCTTTGCCATTGCCCTGGATGACGACGGTCGGCTCGCCGCCGGCGACGATGATTTTTGCGGACGCGTTCGCGAGCATCCGCGCGGCTTCGGCGACGTCGCATTCGATCTGTTGCTCGATGACCGTCGCGCCTTCGATGAGCGATGCCGCGGTTCTCACGAGGGTGGTGTTGTCGGCGATGACGATGCCGCCGCCGGTCGGACCGGATGCGACGTCCTCGCCGCGGCCGGTGGCGACGTCGGAGTAGATGAGTGTGATCGCGCGGCCTTTCACGAGATCGCGCAGACGGCCGCCTTTGATCGCGGACAGCTCGCTACGTCTTGAATTGATCTCGCGAATGGGCAGACCGGACGCGATGAGTTGCGCGTTCGCGCGCGCGACGTCGTCTTCGCCGTGCGGCGGCAACGGAACTTCCACGCATGCCGAGCCGCCGCCGGAGATGAGAAAGAGGATGTCGCGATGCTCGTCGACGAACTTCAACAGCGCGCGTCCCGCTTCGAAGCTCGCCGCGGTCATGTGCGGATGTCCGCCGACGTGCACCTCCGCGCGGGTCAGCGGCAGTTTGTAGCCGTCGGGAATCGCGACGAACGCGCTTTCGATGTCGATCACGCTCGCGACACCATCGAGCAATCCCCCCGCGCACTTGCCGATGGCCACCACGTTGCGCGGCATCGACGCGTCAACGTGCGCGCGAACGAGAAGCTCCGGAGCGCAGCGGGCGAGGGTCTCGAAGTAGACGGACTTGAGGTCGGGCGCGTCGAGGCTCATAGGCTCAAAGGCTCAAAGGCTCATAGGAAACGATGTGACTCTGCGACTTTGAGACTCTGCGACTTTGAGCCTTTGAGCCTGTGCGCCTCTGAGCCTATCCTGACTCCATGCGCCGCCGCACGCACCTCCGCACACGCGTCCTGCTTCTCACCGGCGCGTTTGCGCTCGCGCTCTTCGCGATCGCGTTCGGCCTGAGCTGGCGGGCGAAGCAATCGCAGGAACGGTGGACGCGGCTCGTCTCCATCGAGATGAGCGCGGTGACCACACTCGAGGAGCTCATTCGCGCGCAGAACGCGTTTCATGCGCGGCAGGATCCGATCGCGCGTTACCGGCTGGTCGAGCAGCTGCTGACGCATCCGTCGCTCGGCTCGATCGACGTGCGGGCCTTGCGCGGGCGGGTGAAGGCGTACCGCGAATTGCGGACCGACTTTGCATCGCGCGCCCTGGTCGATGAAGCGCAGACCATCATCGCGGCGCGGAAACGGGAGATTGCCCAGCAGCTGCCGCAGCTCGAGCGGGACACGCGTTCGATGATGTCCAGCGGATTAGCCATTGCCTGGATCGTCGCGGTGATCGGACTGGCCGTCGTGCAGAACACGTTGCGCAAGGTCGTCAAGCCGATCGAAGAGCTTTCCGCTGCTGCCGATCGCATTGCCGCAGGCGACATCACCGCGACCGCGCCGGTTGCAGGAGATCGCGAGATTGCCACGCTGGGCGTCGCCTTCAATCGCATGGCCGACGAGCTGAAGGCTCGCGCGCGGACTGACGATCTCACCGGCCTGCCGAACTTCCGCGCGTTCCGCGAGCGCATCGACGTGGAGCTCGAGCGCGCCGATCGCTATCCGGAGCGCTTCGGCATCCTCGTTCTCGATCTCGATCGCTTCAAGAAGTACAACGACACGTATGGCCATCTCGCCGGCAACGACGCGTTGCAGCGCGTGGCCCAGGTCATCCGCGAAACGGTGCGCACCGTCGACTTCGCCGCGCGGTACGGCGGCGAGGAGTTCGCGGTGATCGTGCCGCTGATCGATGAAGTCGCGCTGGCCAATGTCGCCGAGCGCGTTCGCGCGGGCATCGAGGCCATGCCCGCACCGCCCGATGGTGCGCAGGTCACGGTGAGCATCGGCGCGGCGATGTATCCGAATGACGCGCGCGATCGCGAAGCGTTGTTTCAGGCCGCGGACGCGAGGCTGTACGAGGCCAAGAAGGCGGGACGCAATTGCGTCGTGGCGCCTAGTCCGACTCGTCCAGTTTCACAATCAAGCGCTCGACTGTCCGGTTGAGCGACTGCAGGTCGCGCTCGGAGATGTCGGTGCCGCTCAGCTCCTTCAACCACTGGTCATAGAGCGGCCGCACTTTTTCGAGGAGTGCTCGTCCCCGCCGGGTGAGCTGCACGCGCGAGGAGCGGAGATCGTTCGGATCGTCGTTGCGCTCGGCGAGGCCGAGTTGCTCGAGCCGCGCGATCATCCCGGTCATGTTCTGCTTGGTCACCATGAGCCGCCGCGCCAGCGCGACCAACGTGACCGGCCCTTCTTCTTCCGAAAGCGCGGTCGCCACGAGCCACTGCTGCGGGGTGATTTTCGCCTTCTCGAAAACAGGGCCGAGACGGCGGGTGAGCAGGTTCGCGAGCTGGATTACACCGGTGACCAGGTCGCGTTCGCTCGCCATGTTTGGTCAATGTATTGACCAGAGGGGAGGATGTCAAATCACAACGCCGCTTTGAAAATGCCCTTCCCCGCGAAAACCACGGCGTCCCCCAGCTCCTCCTCGATCCTCAGGAGTTGGTTGTACTTGGCCACGCGGTCGCTGCGCGAGGCCGAGCCGGTCTTGATCTGGCCGGCGTTCGTGGCCACGGCCAGGTCGGCGATGGTCGCGTCTTCGGTCTCGCCGGAGCGGTGGGAGATCACCGAGCGATAGCCGGCGCGCTTGGCCATCTCGATCGCCTCGAGCGTCTCCGTCAGCGTGCCGATCTGATTGACCTTGATCAGGATGGCGTTGGCGATCCCGCGCTCGATGCCTTTCTGGAAGATCGCCGGATTGGTGACGAAAAGATCGTCGCCGACGAGCTGTGTGCCGGAGCCCAGGACGCCCGTGAGCGAGTCCCAGCCATCCCAGTCCCCTTCGGACATGCCGTCTTCGATGGAGATGATCGGGTACTTCTTTCGGAGGTCGACGTAGTAGTCGACCATGTCGTCGCTGGTGCGCTCGACTTCCTCGAACTTGTAGCCCTTCTTTTTGTCGTAGAACTCCGAGGCGGCGACGTCGAGTCCGAGGTAGATGTCCTGTGCGGGCTTGTACCCGGCCTTCTCGATGGCCGTGAGAATCAGGTCCAGCGCCGCGGCATTGTTTTTCAGGTCCGGCGCGAAGCCGCCTTCATCGCCGACAGCCGTGGTCAGCCCTTTGTCGTTGAGGATCTTCTTGAGGCTGTGGAACGTTTCCACGCCGGCGCGCAATGCATCCTGGAACCGGTCGAAGCCGGCGGGGATGATCATGAACTCCTGCACGTCGAGGTTGTTGTTCGCGTGCGCGCCGCCGTTGATGACGTTGAGCATCGGCACGGGCAGCGTCCGCGCGCCTGCGCCACCGAGGTAGAGGAAGAGCGGCAGTCCGGCCGCTTCCGCCGCGGCGCGCGCGACGGCGAGGGACACGCCGAGAATCGCGTTTGCGCCGAGGTTGCCTTTGTTCTCCGTGCCGTCGATCTGCTTCATGACCAGATCGATCATGGCCTGCTCGCGCGCGTCCATCCCCTCGATTTCCTTGGCGATGATGTCGACGTTGTCGACGGCGTTGCGCACGCCTTTGCCGAGGTAGCGGCTCTTGTCGCCGTCGCGAAGCTCGAGGGCTTCGCGCGAGCCCGTCGACGCGCCGGATGGCACCGCCGCGCGGCCTAACGCGCCGGAGGCGAGCAGGCAATCGACTTCGATCGTGGGGTTGCCGCGGGAGTCGAGGATTTCGCGCGCGAAGATTTCGACGATCTTGAACATGCGCGGATTCTAGTAGGCAGCGGTTCCCCTGCCTACTGCCTACCGCGAGCGGCGCAGCCGCGTACCGCCTACTATCTCGGTCCCGCGGCGATCGGCAAGCGCGCTGCCTTCCACTCCAGGTATCCGCCCTTGAGCGCGGCCGCGTTCTTCACGCCGTGCGCGTTCAGGTTGAGGACGGCCTTGCCGCTGGACTGCTCGGCGTCGCAGGCGCAGTAGGTGATGACCATCTTGCCCGGCGTCACTTCGTTGAAGCGCTGGATGATCTGGCTGCCGGGGATGCTGAGGGCGCCTTTGATGTGGCCCGTGCTGAAGCTCGCGTGCGAGCGCACGTCGATGAACGTCGCCTGGCCGGCCTGGTAGAGCTTGTACGCGTCTTCACGGCTGATGCGGCGGAACTCGGTCGAGGTCTGCACGGGCTGCAACTGGGCGCCCTTGGCCTCGGCCGGCTTCTTCTTGTACTGCGCGTTGGCCACGCCCGCGGCGAGGACGAGGGAGACAGCTACGGCGGCGATCTTCTGCATGGGGATGGAAAAGCTCCTGGTCGTTTTTTCTATTGCAGGCCTTCGAAGAACCGCTTCCAGCGGGGAACGAAGTAATTCGAGCGGTCGAGCGAGAACGCGACGGCCACGGCCTTGCCGACGATGCGCCGGCGCTGGATGAAGCCGATGAAGCGGCTGTCGTTGCTGTTGTCGCGGTTGTCGCCGAGGACG
The DNA here is from genome assembly GCA_963822445.1 of uncultured Acidobacteriota bacterium. Taxonomy (GTDB): domain Bacteria; phylum Acidobacteriota; class Thermoanaerobaculia; order Gp7-AA8; family Gp7-AA8; genus QHVT01. The sequence continues at coordinate 1,496,424 of CAWGHO010000002.1, forward strand.
AAGTAATGGTCGACCGGGACGGCTACCGGGCCGAACGAGCGGACCGCGGGGATCTCCGGCGTGACCATCATCTTGTGCGTGTGGCCGTACAGATCCTCGTCGAGAACGTACGCGGGCCCCTGCTCTTCCGATTCAGCCACGGTGATCGGCGACTGCCGGGCCGGCTGGCCGTTGACGAAGAGCTGGTTGTCGCGCATCTCGACCTGATCACCGGGGACGGCCACCACGCGCTTCACGAGGCGGGTTCCATCGGCAGGGGAGAACAGCACCACGATGTCGCCGCGCTTCGGATCGTCCCATTTGAAGATGTTGACGGTGGTGAAGGGGACCTTGAGGTCATAGGCCAGCTTGTTGACCACGACCCGGTCGCCTTCCTGGATGGTCGGCTTCATCGAGCCCGTCGGAACGTCGTTCCAATCGGCGAGCGCCGAGCGCAGCGAGCTGACGATGAGGATCATCAGCAGGAACACGCGGATCTCGTAAATGACCTTCTTTTTGTCGAGTGCCATGGCTGGATAGGGTACGGCTCAGGGGGCGGAACGTTTCGAGGGGGAGATGTAATCCTGAGGGTTGCTGGGTTGCTGAGTTGCTAGGTTGCTGGGCGCTCCGCCGAGAGCCGCGATCGTGCATGAGCGAAGCACCCAGCAACTCAGCAACCTAGCAACCCAGCAACCTCTACAGGGTCACGCCGCCTTATCCCCCTCCCCGATCACCTTCACCTTCGACAACAGATCCTTCATCTCCATGCCGCTCAGGGCCTCGAAGAGGGCGGGGACCTGGGCGGCGATGGCGGCCAGGTCGCCGGTGATGCGGTGGGCGCCGGCGGCGTGGCCGTCGCCGGTGGAGACGACGGTGATCTTGTCGACGTTCGCCAGCGGGGCGGCCAGCGCTTTGACGATCTCCGGCATCTGGGTCATGAGCTTGTCCACCACCGCGGCCTGGTTCCAGCCCTGGTAGGCATCGGCCTTCACGTTCATCGCTTTCGCTTCCGCCTCACCTTTCTTGAAGATGATCTCCGCCTCGGCCTCACCCTCGGCGCGAACCGACGAGGCGCGGCCTTCCGCTTCGATGATCAGGCGCTGCCTTTCGGCGGCCGCGAGCGTTTCGATGCGCAGGCGCTCGATCTCGGCGGCTTTGAGGACGTTCGCGATCAGCTGCTTCTCGTTGCGGGAAATCTCCGCTTCCTGAACTTTGATCTGTCCTTCCTTCTCGATCTGCTGCACGCGCACCGACTCGGCGACGACCTGCTGCTCCATGACTTTCGTCTGGATCTCGTAAGCCTTGTCGGCCTGCGCCTGCTGGCGCTTGGTGGTCTCGACGAACTGCGCCTTCTTCACGTCGAGGTCGCGCTGGGCCTCGGCCTGCGCGGCCAGCGACAGCGTCTCGGCGATCACGCGAGCCTGATCGGCCTCGGCCCGTTTGATCGCGGCCTCGCGCAGCGCTTCGGCGCGCTTGATGGCCGTGTCCCGCTCCGCTTCCGCCGCGGCGATGTCGGCAATCATCTTCACGCGGGCCACGTCCGGACGGCCCATGTTGGTGATGTAGTCGTTCTTGTCCTTCACCTCCCGGATCGTGAACGACACGACCTCGAGGCCCATCTTGTCCATGTCGTCGGCGCAGGTGGAGCGCATCCGCTCGGCGACCATCTCCGGCTGCTTGACGATCTCCTCGACCGTGAGCTGGCCGATGATTCCGCGCAGGTGACCTTCCATCACCAGCCGGATCAGCCCTTCCCGCTGCGGCGGCGTCTTCGACAGAAACTGCTCCGCCGCGGTGAGGATCGACTCCTGATCGCTCTTCACCTTGATCTGCGCGACGGCTTCCACGGTCACGGCGACGCCCTGCTTCGTGTAGAGGTCCTGCTTCGGCGCGACGTCGAACGACATCAGCTCCAGCGGCAGGGCCTTGTAGCTGTGGATCATCGGGAAGATCAGCGTGCCGCCGCCTTTGATGACGCGCGTTCCGCCGACCCCGTACACGACGAAAGCCTCGTTCGGCCCGACTTTCCGGTACATCTGCGCGATGAATCCGAGGATCATCAGCGTGCCGATTGCGATGCCGGTAACAATTGCCCAGGTGGTCAACATGGTCATGCCTCCTTCAGTTCGTCCCACATCGCGACGTACGCGATGCCTCGTTCGTAGCGGGTAACGACGACTTCCGTCCCCTTCGGTATGGCGCGTCCCGAATCGCTGCGCGCGCCGGCGACGCGCCTGGTGCCGGCATGCGTGAAGACGATCTCCCCGGTCCCCTCGGCCTCGCGGATGCCGACCGTGGTGTGGGCGATCACTCCGATCATCGACAGCGACTCGGCCGTCGCCTCGCGACGCACCAGCGCGGTCATGATCCGATTGATCAGCGTTCCACCCATCGCCCCGATGACGACCGCGCCCGCGACGACGAGCGCCGGCGAGAACGGCGTGAGCCGGTCGACGAGCAACCCGCCGCCGCCGAACCAGACCAGGCAGCCGGTGATGGCCGCCAGGTTCACCGGCGACACCCGTTTCCGGCCGCTGTCCTCACCTCCGAACAGCGTCTCCAGGAACGTGACGTCGTCGAATCCCGAGACGAAGGAGACGACACTGAGTCCAAGGCCTGCGATGAAGCAGACGACGAAGAACGTGGTCATGGAAGTGGTCCTCTAGGTGCGCCGTTTTCTCCGCGTCTGCGGCGTGGCGGCGTCGGTTTTCTCGATCAGCCTGTCGATCAGCTGCCTGTTCTCCACGATCGATCCGAAGAGCACCAGGCAATCGCGCGACTTCTCATGCTTGGCGATCTTCAGCAACGCCTCGTGCAGCACGTGGTCCTCGGCGAACTCCTCCGCCCCGTCGATCAGCCACAGATCGAGCTTGTCATCGAGCTCGTGCCGGGGCCTGGCCGTCATCGGTGCCATGTCGGCGACGTCATCGACCAGATAGCCCGGGTGAACCTTGAAGAACCGGGCGAGCATGAGCCGCGTGCTGCTGGTCATGTGCGGGCGCGTTCCGCTCTCGAGCTGGGAGAGGTAGGACTGGCTGATCTGCCCGTCCTGCTCTTCCTTCACCGCCCGGGCGACTTCGGATTGGGTCATCTCCCGTTCCAGACCGCGGGCGAATCCTTCCAGGGCCCTCAGCCGGGCAAGCTTCTGTCCGAGTGTCATAACGGATTGCAATATATTGCTGATTGCGATATTTATCAAGTGGCTGCAGAATGACCGCACGCATGTCCCACCGCCAGTCCGTCCACGATCTGAAGAGCCTCATCCGCTCGTTTCACTCACTGATCGCCGTGGAGACGGTGGAGGAAGAGCGCGTTTTCACCATCGTTCGTGAAGTTGCCAACGACCTGAATCAGTCCCTCTTCGAATGGTCGATGACCACCGGCTTCAAGCGCGGCTTCGGCCTGACCATCGGCAACACCTTCGAGCCGCTGGCCGTGCTGCAACACATCGGCGACCTCACCGGCGAGGGGATCTACCTGCTCAAGGACATGGCCCCGCATCTAGCGAAACCGGAGGTTGCTCGCGCACTGCGCGACCTCGTGCAGAAGATGGCTCACACCAGCAGCGCCATCGTGCTGACCGGCGATCCCATCGAACTGCCGCGCGACATCGAGGCGATGGCGGTCCGCTTCGATCTGAAGCTTCCCGACGAGGCCGAGCGGCGCGAGGCCATGCGACATGTCGTCGACGCAATGAAAGCGCGCCAGCCCGTGCAGGTCGACCTCGGCCGCGAGGACGTGAACCGGCTGGTCCAGGCTCTGGCCGGATTGACATTGCATCAGGCGCGGCGGGTCATCGCCCAGGCCATCCTCGAAGACGGCAAGCTCTCGCCGCTGGACATCGAACGGGTCATCCGCTGGAAAGGCGAGATCATCGAGCGCGGCGGCGTGCTGGAGTTCTTTCCCGCCGAAGAGAACGCGTTCGAGCTGGGCGGATTCGCGCGATTGAAGACCTGGCTCGATCACGCCCGCGTCGGCTTTACGGCCGAGGCTCGGGCTGTGAATCTGAAGGCTCCGAAGGGTGTGCTGTTCGTCGGCGTGCAGGGCTGCGGCAAATCGCTGGCCGCGAAGTTCATCGCCCGCCACTGGCAACTCCCGCTGCTCAAGCTCGACGCGGGACGGCTCTACGACAAGTACGTCGGGCAGTCGGAGAAGAACTTCCGCCGCGCCACGGTGGTCGCGGAATCGATGGCGCCGGTCGTCCTCTGGATCGACGAGATGGAAAAGACCTTCGCATCAGGCACGGCCGCGGACGCGGACGGTGGATTGTCGCAGCGGCTCTTCGGCGCATTTTTGACCTGGTTGCAGGAGAAGAAGGACGGAGTGTTCGTCGTCGGCGCAGCGAACGATCTCAATCGCATGCCGCCCGAGCTGCTGCGCAAAGGACGCTTCGACGAGATCTTCTTCGTCGACCTGCCGACGCTCGAGGAGCGGCGGAGCATCTTCACCATCCACCTGCGCATGCGGAAACAGGATCCGGCGGCGTTCGACGTCGGCGAGCTCGCGCGAGCGTCGGAAGGGTTCAGCGGCGCGGAGATCGAACAGGCCGTGATCGCGTCGCTCTACCGCGCGCTGCATGCGAAGCAGGCGCTCACGACCGCGAACATCGTGGAAAGCCTTCGCGCGACGGTGCCCCTTTCCGTCGCGCGGCGCGAGGATGTGGAGCGCCTTCGATCGTTTTCCGCGGGGCGGTTTACGCCGGTGGCGTGACCCGCAGTACGACCAGGGTCAGGTCATCCTCGACCTCGCCGCCGGCGAATGACGTCGCGGCCTGGGCGATGCGTTGTTGCAGTTCTTCCGCGCTCACATCGCCCGCGCTCGACACCAGCTCTTCGATCCGCCGTTCCTCGAACATCTCCCCCGTCCCATTTGCCGCCTCGGAAACGCCGTCGGTGAAGAGCACGATCCGGTCGCCGGGCGTGAGCGCGATCTCCCGCTCTTCGTAACGCGTGTCCCGAAAAAGGCGCGAGATCGCCGGTCCGCCTTCTTCCAATCGCACCATCGATCCGTCCGTGCGCGCGAGGATCGGCGCGTTGTGGCCGGCGTTCGTCCAGCGCAGCCGCATCGCCGCGGTGTCGATCGTCGCGTAAAAGAACGTGACGAAGCGTCCACCGGACAGACTCGAGACGACGACGCGCCGCACGCGCTCGCACAGATCGCGCGGTGAGCTGCTCGCCGAGGCGCGCACCGCGGCTTGCAGTCCCGACATCAAAAGCGCCGCGGGCATGCCCTTTCCCGCGACGTCGCCGATGCACACCGCCAGCTCCGTCTCGCTGAGCGGAATCAGGTCGTAGTAATCGCCGCCCATCGTCCGCGCCGGTTGCCAGGTGCCGCTCACGTCGATCCCGGCCAGCCGCGGCATCTCCCGCGGAATGAGGGTCTGCTGAATCGCGCGAGCCTGGGAGTAATCCTCGTCTTCGCGCTGCAGTCGGATGCGATCGAGGCCGATGTCGACCTGGTCGGCGACGGAGCGGAGGAAGTCGATGTCCTCCACGTCGAACTCGCCGCCGGACAGTTTCGGCGCGACGGCGATGAATCCGTTCGCCGGCGTGCCCGGCGTGTTGATCGGCACGACCAGCGTGGCCTCGATGCGTTTGAACGCGGCCGCGGCATCGTCGGAAAGCGCATGCCGTCGCGGATCGAAGGGACGATCGAGCATCTTCAGGATCGGAGCGCGCGCGACGCGCAGCGCGCCGAGAAGGGAGTCGGAGACACCGACCTTCGCCGCGGCGATGAACTCATCGTGGCGGCTGGAGAAGATCACCACGGCCCGGTTCTGCAAGGCGTGCTGCGTTTTCTCTGTCGACGACGAAAGAAAACGGCTGAGATCCGACGCGGCCAGCGCATCCGCTCCGATCGCGCGCAGTGCTGCCGGGTAATCGAACTTCTGGCGGAACATCGTCCGCTCGACGAAGCGCTGCAATTTGTTGCGAATCGGCACGGCCACGAGCGCGACCACCAGCGTTGCACCGATGACCATGGTCTGGTTCTCGACGCCCGCGACATTGACCAGCAGCGTTCCCAGAAGACCGACGATGGCCAGGTAGACGATGGCGATCACGCCGCTGAGCATCGCGTACACGACCGTCTTCCTGACGATCACGTCGATGTTCATCAGCCGGTACTTGAGGATGGCCACGGCGAAGGAGAACGGGATCAGGAGGTAGAGCAGTTTCGTGGAGATATCGACGACCTGCGCCGCGCCGAACCATTCGCCGATGCCGCGTCCGGTGAACAGGTGGAAGAAGATGATCGCCTCCATCACCGTGGTGAGCACGATCCTCGTCGCCAGCGCGAAGGACGTGCCCCACAGAGGCCACTTCACCTGCCGTTTTTCCTCGGCATCGGCATCGCGGTAGGAGCGATAGAACGCGATGCAGGAGAGAACCGGGAAGGCTCCCAGCACTCCGGAGACCGCCAGGCCGCAGGCCATACCCACTCCGAGCGCGATCCAATGATTTCCTATGGCTTTGGCGATCTGGGTCACGCTCAGGAACGCCGCGACGAGGAAAAAAATCGATTGAAATGGCCGCCGCCAGAATGCCTCGCGCATCCCTTCGAGCCGGCCCTTCCGCGCGACGCGCAACGCGACGCCGAACCCGGCCAGCGTCACGATCGCGACCAGGACGTTCACCGCGAGCTTGACCTGCTTCTCCGCGGCGTCACCGGCCGCCGTGGCGATGGTGAAGATCAGGCCGAGACCGACCAGACCGATGACCATCGCCGCGGGGATTCCGTATACCCAGCGAAAGACATGCGGCGAGGAACGGACGACGGGACGCTCGCGCGGAAAGATCAGCGCCAGATGCAGCGTGAGCGGAAGGAAGGCGACGGTCACGGCCATGACCGTCAGGAACGGCAGGACGCCGCGGTTCTCGGTTTCCGCATTCACGCCGCGGATGTTCGAACTGTCGAGCCCGAGCGCCGGCGTCCCGATGAGGTAGATCGCACCGACGGCCATCATCGCGAAGAAGACCATCACCCGCCGGTCGTCGGGCCGCTTCACGACGACGAGCAAGGCGATGGCGATGTAGGCGAGGCCGACGATCAGGTGAACGATCAGCGTTGCCAGGAAAATGGGGATGTGCAGCGGCGAAGCGAGTCGCAGCCTCGCCTCGAACGTCCGCGAGCCCCTTTTCACGCGGTAAACGGCGGTGTCGCCGGCGCGCATCGAGCCGGCCTTCGCGGTCAGGGTCTTGTTGTCCTTCACGGAAACGCCGTTGATCGCGAGCAGGTAATCGCCGCCGCGGATGCCGGCGCGCTCCGCCGGACCGGTCGGATAGACCATGAAGACGCGGCCGGCCGCGAACATCTCGAATGGCGGCCGCTTCTCTTCCGGCATCTCCGGGAAGAACGACAGGCCGGCCATCCCGATCTCGTCCCAGTGCCGGAGCCGCAACGCGCCGTACCAGCTCGCCGCGCCGATGGCGAGAATGGTGATGACGACGGCGATGGTGACGCGCAGGCGGAGAGACATGTGCGTAGGAGTGTACGCACACCGTGAGCGCGAGTTATGGAGAGATGCACACCACGACCAGCGTCATGTCGTCCTCGACTTCGTCATCGGAAAACGAAGTGGCCGCATTGACGATGGTCCGCACCAGCTCCTCCGCGCTGACGTTGCCAGCGGCTGCGGTCAGCGCCTCGATCTGTTCTTCACCGAACATCTCTCCTGCCGCGCTGCCCGCTTCGGAGATTCCGTCCGTGAAGAGCACGACCCTGTCGCCGGGCGTCAACGCGATCTCCTGCTCCTCGTAACGCGTATCGCGGAAGAGCCGCGAGAACGCCGGACCGCCCTCGGACAGCCTCACGATCGTGCCGTCGGCGCGGGCGAGGATCGGCGCGTTGTGACCGGCATTCGTCCAGCGCAGTCGCATCGCGGCCGTGTCGATCGTTGCGTAGAAAAACGTCACGAACCTTCCGCCGGACAGACTGGAGACGACGACGCGCCGCACGCGCTCGCAGAGGTCGCGCGGCGAGCTGCTCGCCGACGCGCGAACCGCGGCCTGCAGGCCAGACATGAGCAGCGCGGCAGGCATCCCTTTTCCGGCAACGTCACCGATGCAGATGGCCAGCTCCGTGTCGCTGAGCGCGAGCAGATCGTAGTAATCGCCGCCCATCGTCCGCGCCGGTTGCCACACACCGCTGACATCGAGACCGGCCAGTTGCGGCATCTCGCGCGGAAGAAGACCTTGCTGAATGTCGCGGGCCTGCGAGTAGTCGACGTCTTCGCGCTGCTGGCGAATGCGATCGAGACCAACATCGACCTGGCTTGCGATGGCGCGGAGGAAGTCGATGTCTTCGTCATCGAGCGCGCCGCCGGACAGCTTCGGTGCGACGGCAATGAATCCATTCGCCGGCGTGCCCGGCGTGTTGATCGGCACGACCAGCGCGGTCTCGATGCGTGCCAACGCGCCAGCGGCAGCGTCGGGCAATGCAGCGCGACGCGGATCGAACGGTTCGGTGAGCGAGGCAAGAATCTGCGCGCGGGCGATGCGCAGCGTGCCGACGATCGAATCGGCCACGCCGACTTTGGCAGCGGCCACGAAATCATCGTGGCGGCTGGCGAAGATCACCACTGCGCGGCTCTGCAATGCGCGCTGAGTTTTCTCCGCTGCCGACGCGAGGAGAGATGCTGAATCGGTCGCAACCAGCGCTTCCGCGGCGAGACCGCGGATGGCTTCGGGATAGTCGTATTTCTGGCGGAACAGATTGCGCTCGACGAGCGCCTGCAGCTTGTTCCGCATCGGCACGAACACGAGCGCAACCACCAGCGTCGCGCCGATGACCATGGTCTGGTTCTTCACGCCGGTGTACTTCACCAGGATCGCGCCGAGGATTCCGACGAGGCCGAGGTAGACGACGAGGATGAATCCGCTGAGCATCGCGTAGACCACCGTCTTCTTGATGATCACGTCGATGTTCATCAGCCGGTACTTGAGGATGGCTACGGCGAACGAGATCGGAATGGTCAGGGTGAGTAGCGTGGGGATGACGCCGAGAATCTCCAGCAGCCCGCGCCACTCGGTCATGTCCAGGTGGCCGACCGTGATCCAGAGCGCGAGGATCGCACTCACGCTCATGATCACGATTTTTCCGCCGACCGACAGCAGCAGGCCCCACATCGGCCAGGCCACCTGGCGCTTCTCTTCGGCGTTCGCATCCCGGTACCCGCGATACAGCGCCGCGACGGCCAGGAAGGGGAAGGCGAGAATGACCAGGAACGGGAGAACCATCCCCAGGATGAAGAGAATGATGGTGACGATCTTCCAGCCCGCGCTGGCGGTGAGCCGTCCAACGGCGGCGAGGACGCCGATCGTGGCCAGCGACAGGGGGAAGGGCCGGTTGAGGATCGCTTCGCGGAACCCTTCGCGCCGTCCGGCCCACCAGACGTGAATGAGGACGAGGAGACTCACTCCCAGCAGCGTGTAGCCGGCCGGCACGAGGATCCTGTCCATCAGCTTGTCGGCTTCGTTCATCGCCCGCGACATGACGGCACTCGAGGCGATGAGTGCAAAGAGAAGCACGAGGCAGGCGATGAATGCCGCGGCGTAGATCCAGCGGATGACGTACGGCCGTGCCTCCACGATGGGCCTGCGACGCGGAAAGACCAGCGCCAGGTGAAGGATCATCGGGAGATACATCAGCGTCAGAATCCCGACGAGAGACACCGAGAGGAATGCTGAGAACGGATCGATGACGATGCCACGCGCGCCGGTGGATTCGTAGGACGTCGCCGCTTTGCCGATCAACGCGACCGCCGTGAGAAGAGCGAGCGTGTAGAAGATGACCGCGCGCGAATCACCGGGCGCGCGGATGACGATCAGCAGTCCGATGGCCACGAACGTCAGTCCGACCAGCAACCCGACGACGTGCGTGGTGATGATCATCCGGGCGCGCAGCGGCGACTCGAGGCGGATCGGGATGTCCATCACGCGATCGCCGCGCTTCACGCGATAGGTGACCTGCGACCCCTTGACCAACCGCGCGTCGAGCACTCGGAGGCGTGTCGTGTCGTCGCGCGGAATGCCGTCGACGGTGAGGATCTCGTCGCCGTAGCGCAGCCGTCCATCAGCGGGACTGCCGGCGAAGACGAGGATGACCTGCCCTTCCTTCATCTGCATCATCCTGGCCTGCTGCTTGGCGTTGAAGCCGGCGAGGAAGGAGGTGCCGACCCAACCGCGCTCATGCCAGTGGCGAGCGCGCGCGGCCATGTAGACGATCGAGCCGGCGATCGCGAAAACGGTCAGGCCGAGGATGATTGCGAATCGCTTCCGCGGCGACATGCAATCAGTGTAGTGCGGCCTAGTCCCGGGAGCCGCGCCGGTTCACGATGCTCATGAACTCCTGCCGCGTTCGCTCATCGTTCAGGAACTCGCCGCGAAGGACGTTGGTCTCCATGAACGACGACTCCTGCTCCACGCCGCGCATGACCATGCACATGTGGACGCCGCCCATCCAGACGGCGATGCCGCGCGGCTCGAGGATCTTCTCGATCGTGTCGGCGATGTCGTGGGCGAGATGCTCCTGCGACTGCAGACGGCGCATGTGCACTTCGACGATGCGCGGGATCTTGGACGCGCCGATGATCATCTTCTCGGGGATGTACCCGATGATGAAGCGGCCGAAGAACGGCAGGATGTGATGCGCGCAGAGCGTCTTGTACGTTCCGCCGATCACGACCAGGTTCTGGCAGTTCTCGTCGGCGGCCGAGCAGGCCTTGCGGAAGAGCGTGGTGAGCTTCTTGATGTCGGTGTAGTCGTAGCCGCTGGTCATGGCCACGAGCGATTCCGCCCAGCGGCGCGGCGTGTCCCGCACGTTCTCCTCGTCGAGATCGACGTGGAGGATGCGCAGGGCTTCGCGGAGGTGGAGCTGCAGCGTTTCCCGGTCGACGGTTGGCCGCGGGCCGCTCAGAAGGCCCCGCTCGTCGAGGAGAGCCTCGAGCTCGGGGGAGATGGTCAATTCGGTCGGTTCCTTCATGCATGGAGCCTATCAGTTGACGACTGAATGACCATTCATTCATACTGGCGCGGAACCTGTAAAAGTCCCCCCGCAGAAGGAGTTTCACACCATGGCCGAAGTCAAAACGCAGGGCGCCGTCGAGGCGATGGAGGTTGCCGAAGCCTCTCGCGAGACCGAATGGGAAAAGCCCTCGTTCGTCGGAGATCTCTTCCTCGGCAAGCTCAATCTCGACCTGATTCACCCCTTCCCCGAGCAGCCCGAGCCCGATAAGGCCGAGGCCGATGAGTTCCTCAGCAAGATGGAGCGCTTCCTGGCCGAGAACGTCGACGCCGACGAGATCGACGAGCGCGGCGAGTACGACTACGAGCTCTTTAAAGGCTTCAACGAAATGGGCGCGTGGGGGATGAAGATCCCGAAAGAGTACGGCGGCCTTGGCTTCTCCGCGACCAACTACAACCGCGCCATCGGCCTCATCGCCACCTGGTGCGGATCGAGCGTGGCCTGGCTCTCCGCGCACCAGTCGATCGGCGTGCCCCAGCCGCTCAAGCTGTTCGGAACGGAAGAGCAGAAGAAGAAGTACCTGCCCCGTCTCGCCAACGGCGCGATCTCCGCGTTTGCGCTCACCGAGCCGGGCGTCGGATCCGATCCCGCGAAGATGGAGACGCGCGCGACGCCCAGCGCCGACGGCAAGGGCTGGATTCTCAACGGCGAGAAGCTCTGGTGCACGAACGGCCTCAAAGCGGAAGTCATCGTGGTCATGGCCCAGACCCCGCCGAAGATGGTGAAGGGCAAGGAGAAGAAGCAGATCTCCGCGTTCATCCTGGACATGGACACGCCCGGGATCGACATCGCCCATCGCTGCCAGTTCATGGGCCTGCGCGGCATCGGCAACGTCCTGATCAAGTTCGATAACGTCTTCATCCCGAAGGAAAACCTCCTCTGGGGCGAAGGGCTCGGACTCAAGCTCGCGCTGATCACGCTCAACACCGGCCGCCTGACCATCCCCGCCGGTTGTGCGGCCAGCGGCCGGCGCATGCTCGAGATCGCGCGCGACTGGGTGAACGAGCGCGTTCAGTGGGGCGTGCCGATCGGGAAGCACGAAGCGGTCGCGGCGAAGCTCGGCTGGATGGCCTCGCACACGCTGGCGATGGAATCGATCGTCTGGCTGACCTCAGGCCTCGCCGATCGCGGCGACGTCGATCTCCGCCTCGAAGCGGCGATGGCGAAGCTGTTCAACACCGAGGTAGCGTGGCAGTGCGTCGATCACCTGGTGCAGATCCGCGGCGGCCGTGGATTCGAGACCGCGGGATCGCTCAAGGCCCGCGGGGAGAAGGCCTATCCCGTCGAACGGATCATGCGCGACATGCGCATCAACCGCATCTTCGAAGGGACGAGCGAGATTCAGCATCTCTTCATCGCCCGCGAAGCCGTCGATCCGCACATGAAGCGCGGCTACAAGATCCTTCTGCCGGAGACGCCGACCGGTGAAAAGATGGAAGCGGCCGCCAAAGCAGGCGCCTTCTACGCAACCTGGTACCCCTCCCGTTACCTCGGCTGGAGCCGCTTCCCGAAACACAACGACTTCGGCCGCCTGTCGACGCACATGGGCTTCATCGAGCGGCAGTCGCGGCATCTCTCGCGCTCGATCTTCCACGCGATGATGCGCTACCAGGCCAAGCTCGAGCGGAAGCAGATGGTGCTGTTCCGCATCGTCGACATCGGCACGGACCTCTTCGCCATGGCCGCGACGGTCAGCTACGCGACGATGCTCGCGAAGAAGGGGCAGAAGAACGCCCTCGAGCTGGCGGACCTGTTCTGCCGCGAGGCCCGCAAACGCGTCGACCAGAACTTCCGCACCCTCTTCGACGACGCCGACGATCTGTCCTACAAGATCGTCCAGCGGATGATGAAGGGCGAGTACGAGTGGCTGGAAGGCGATCTCGTGCAGCCCGTGGTTCCGACCGCGGAGCAGGTGGAAGAAGCGATTCGGAAACTGGCCTAATCAGTAGGCGGTAGGCAGTGGGCGGTAGGCGGGTTTTCCTGCCTACTGCCTACCGCGAGCCGACGCAGTCGGCGTACCGCCTACCCTTTTCGGACCTTCTCCTCATCATCCACGGACTCGTGCCCCTCGTACTTCCGCAGGCACTCCCGGCAGATCAGCGATGAGTAGTTCGCGCCGGGGCGGGGGACCCAGCCGTCGCGGTGGACGGCCTCGTCGAAGCAGCGCGTGTATTCGTCGGGGATCTCCCCGACGATCTCCGTGGTGAGCTCGCACTCACCGCATTTCAGGACGACGCGACCTTCCATCAGCGTTCTCCGGCCGCCGGAAAGACCGGCGTGAGGTCGACCGGGATGTCCTTCATCTTCGCGATGATCGACTCGATCTCCGGATTCGACACGCCGTACTTCGTGAGCAAGCGTTGCGCCCGCGCGTAGTCGCCGGTGGCCTGGGTGACGAGGATCTCCGTCGTCAGGTCGCGGACGCCCTCGCGGATCTTCGCGAAGTCGACGGTGAACGTGCCGTTCGCCGCGGGCATGATCGCGCCGCGCTCGCGCAGCCAGTTCCACTGCACCGCGGTGCCGCGTCCGTGAGCTTCGTCGATGCCGAAGCGCATCGAGCGGAACATCAGTCCCGCGTACGTCGCCCACTGCTGGCGCTCGCTGAACGACGTCAGCAGACCGTTGTCGCGCGCGTAGAGCATGTTCCACTCGCCGAGCACGTCCGCCTTGCACTCCTCCATCGCCGAGTAGGTTTCCTTCAGCAGAAAGCGGACGTCGACGCGCTCGCCGTTCGGCTGGGTGATCAGTCCCGGCCCGAGGCCGTGGGAGAGCTCGTGAAAGAGGACGTGGTTGAAGTAGGCGTCGAAATTCAGCAGATCGCGCTGGGAAGCATCGAGCACGCGCAACGCGATCGGCTGGCCGCTGATCCGGTACTTCGCATCCATCACGTTCTTGAGCAGGACCTTCTTCGAGCCCTTCTGCTCGCGCACGACCTCGTCATTCGGCAGATTGAAGGCCGCGGTCTGCACGCCGCGGCGCGCGTCACCGGCGGTGTAGATCTCCTGCACCACGCGGATCGGGGACTCCGTTCCGCGGTTCGGGTTCTTGTACTCGTCCGGCTCGGGGAGGTTGCGCTCCATGGCCGGCAGATGCTGCGCGTACGCGGCGAGCTTCTCCGTCTCCGGCTTGTCCACGACCGTGACGAACGACTCGAACGCCGCCTTGTAATTGAAGAGCGCGTCCTCGTAGACCTCGTACGGTCCGATCACCACTTCGATCGGGCCCTGCAGGTCCATCCAGGCCATGTCGCTCTCGCGATAGTTGTCCTTGAAGAACGCGTCGGCGAGCTTGGTCAGGTAGTCGCGCAGGCGCATGTCCGTCGTCAGTGCCGCGGCCTCGCGCAGCTTTGCCGCGGCCGGTTCGAGCTGGTCGCGGTAGTGGACCGAGTAGGGAATGGTGATCAGCTTGTCGCCCTGCCGGCGAACGACGGTGAAGAGTCCCTGCAGCGCGTCCTTCTGATCGGGATGCGCGGCGATGTAGCTCTCCAGTTCTTCCTTGGTCATGTCCGCGGGATAGAAAGCCGCGCCGGCGGGCTTCTTCGCATCGCCGATGAACGGATGATCTTCATCGAGGCGATCCCAGGGACCCTTGCTCGCGAGAAAGTAGTCGTAGCCCGCGCGATCGAGCGGCGAGTCATCAGCCTGCGCCGCGAGCTGTTTGCGCCACTCCGGGTTCTGCTCGGACACCTGCCGCCAGTAGATCTCGTCGATGTGCTTCGAGGCCTCGATCAGCTTGGCCACGACCTGCCGCTCGTTCTCGTTGAGCAGGGAGCGGTCGTAGTCGATCGGCGTCAGCGGCAGTTGCGCGAGCCGCGCCGGCGTGTCCGGTGAAACGGGCAGCTTTGCGGTCTGGCAGGCCATCGGGAGAACCGCGAGCAGGATGAATAGAAGCTTTTTCATGAGGCGGGATTCTATTCGAGCGGGCGAATCTGCTAAGTTTCACGCCTTGTGATCATCGAGTGTCCGAGTTGCCAGGCGAAGTACAACTACGACGAGGACCGTTTCGACAGGAAGCCGTCGAAGAAGATCAAGTGCGCGCGCTGCCAGCACGTCTTCGAGATTCACAATCCCGCCTTCGCCGTGAAGGACGACACCGCGCCGCGAAACGAGCTGGATGCGACGTCGGCGAAGCCGGTGCCGAAGGTGGTCGAAACGACGGAGCAGTCCATCATTCCCGATTCGCGCCGCACCGATAAGCACGAGCCCGCGCTGGCCATGCCCCCGGGCCGCCGGCTGTCGCTGGCGATCCTCGACGGTCCCGACGCCGGCCAGGTCTATCGCATCGAGAAGCCGCGGATCACCATCGGCCGCTCCGGCGCCGATCTCACGTTGAACGACAACGAATCGTCCCGCCTGCACGCCGCTGTCGAAGTCCGGGACATGCTCATCACCGTCTCCGACCTCGGCTCGACGAACGGCACGCTCGTCGGCGGCGAGAAGATCTCCGAGGCGGTCGAGCTGAGCAACCAGTCCGAGTTCCAGGTCGGCGCGACGACGCTGATGCTGATCGTCACGGAAGACGCGTAGTGCTCGCGCTCTACCGCCATCGCCAGCTCATCGCGGCGCTCACGGCGCGGGACCTGAAGGCGCGATACCGCGGCTCACTCCTCGGATTTTTCTGGTCGCTGGCCAACCCGCTGATGCTGCTGGCGGTCTACACGCTGGTCTTCACGAAGTTCTTTCCCCAGCAGGTCGTGCAGCCGTATCCGCTGTTTCTCTTCTCCGGAATCCTGCCCTGGACGTTTTTCGCCGCTGCGGTGCTGGAGTCGACCACCTCGATCTCGGCGAACGCGGGTCTGATCAAGAAGGTGATGTTTCCCGCGGAAGCGCTGCCGATCGTGGTCGTGCTCTCCCACCTCGTCCACTTCCTGCTGGCGCTGCCGATTCTGCTCGCGGCGATTCTGGTGTTCGCGGCGCTGGGCAAGTTCGACATCAGCTGGACGGTCGTGCTCGCGCCGGCGCTGATGCTGCTGCAAACGCTTTTCGTCGCCGGGATCGCGATGACCGTGTCGTCCGCATCGGTGCTGTTCCGCGATCTGCGGGACATCATCGCCAACCTGATGCAGCTCGGCTTCTTCGTCACGCCGATCATTTACCTGATCGACAACATCCCCTCGCGCGCGCTGCGGGCCATGCTGCGGATCAATCCCATGACGCCGTTCGTCGTCGCGTACCAGGACATTTTCTTCTTCGGCCGCGTGCCGAATCTCTCGGATGCGATTCTGATCGTCGCCTACGCGGGAACGTCGCTGGTGATGGGGTTCTTCGTGTTCGATCGCCTCCGCGACACGCTCGCGGAGGCGATCTGAAACGCCGGCCTACGGTCTGTACTCTTTTGCCAGGACGAACTTTCCGTCGTTCGTGCTGTTCGAGACCACCACCGCGTAGCAGACCGCGGCCTCCTGTGGTTCGAACACGATGTAGCCATCGACTACCAGGGAATTCACGGCTGTCTGACCCCAGGCGTTCCCCGGCAATTCCAGGTTCACTGTGCCGCCCGCCGTTCCGAATCTGCTGTAGACGGTGCCCTGAATCGTGTTCGGGTTTGCTGATTGATTGAAGCAGCCGACGTTCGTGCGGAACTGCCCGGTGACACTGATGCCCGCGGCAATCGACGGCGAGTCCGTTCCCGCGAACTCGAGCGTCGGGATCGACGTGCCGTACCGCTGCCCGTCCGTGTGCACCTCGGCCTCGACGATGAAGCGGTGGCTGGGATCGGCGCTCTTGAACGTCACCGCTCCTCCGCCGACGTAGCCGTTGAACATGACGTTCAGAAAGTTCGCATAGAACTTCAGCTCGCCCGGCGCCAGCGTGATCGTCTCCGTCCGCTTGGTGCCGGCCGGGTTGTGCAACGTGATGTCGATCGGGAACGCGACCGAAGTCGGATTCAGGATGGCCACGTACGTCTTGAAGCTGGCCCCGGCGCCGGGCGTATTGCCCATCACCGGCACGGTCTGAAAGTCGGAGGCAAAGCTCGACGGCGCGACGCGCTGCGCGAACGCGGGAATGGCACAAATCGCGAGAAGAACTAACAGGAATCGTTTCATCTGGTTGGTCTCCTTGTAGGGAGACAGATTAGTTCCGTCATGCCCCTGGAGCAACCGGCTACGGCTCGTACTCCGTCGCTGGAATGAACCTTCCATCATTCGTACTGTTCGTCACCACCACCGCGTAGCAGACCGCGGCTTCCTGCGGATCGAACACGACGTACCCGTCGGTCACCGCGGCGTTCACGCCGGTCTGGCGCCACGCGTTCGCCTCGAGATCGAAGCTCAGCGTGCCGAGGACCTGGCCGGACTTGCTGTAGACGGTTCCGCTGACGGTTTGCGCGACGGCGGACTGATTGAAGCAGCCGACGTTCGTCCGCGAGCCCGCATCGACGCTGATGCCCGCGGCGAACGAGCGCGAGCTCGAACCCGCGAACTCGAGCGCGGGAATCGACGTGCCGTAACGCGCGCCGCTCGTCCAGACTTCGACGTCGACGATGAACCGGCGGCTCGGGTCGGCCGTGCGGAACGTGACCGCGCCGCCGCCGACGTAGCCGGAGAAGACGGCATCGAGGAAGTTCGCGTACGTCTTCAGTTCACCCGCGGCGAGCGTGATCGTCGCCGCCCGCGTGTTTCCCGCCTGGTCGTACAGCGTGACCTCGACCGGGAACGCGGCCGCGGTCGGATTCATGATCGCCACGAAAGTCTGGAACGTGGCGCCGGCGCCGGGCACATTGCCCATGACCGGAACGGTCTGGAAATCGGATGCGAAACCGTTCGGCGCGACGCGCTCCGCGAAGATCGGGATCGCCAGCAGTAAGAGTGCAAAGAGTCGTTTCATCGGATCAATCTCCTGTTCACGGCTGCGGAGTGTTCGGGTTGGGGATGTCCGGCACGGGAGGCACGTTCGTACCGCCATGGCCCTGCAGCAGGCCGTTGTGCGCCGGCGCGAGGAACGGGAAGCGGGAGAGGAAGTTCTTGTCGTTCACCTCGACGCCTTTCGCGAGCCCGGCGCCCGGATCACCCGCCGCGATGAGGCTGATCAGGACGGTGTTGACGTTGACCTGATGACTCGCGGCGCTCGTTCCGCCGCCGAGCCTGCGTCCGTTCGGAAACTGCGAGTTCACGGCGGCGTCGATGGTGATGACGTCGCCCGTCGATCCGTCGGCGACCGGAATCGGCCGGCCCAGGTTGATCGCGTTGACGATGTCGAGCCGCGGGCCTTTCAGCGTCGCGATCGCGCTGGCCGGAACGCCGAGGGCTTTGTAGATGCCGAGGGCTTCGAGATCGCGAACGAGCACGGGGAAGAGAATGTCAGCGCCGAAGCGGCTGACGTCCTTCATCGGATCGGTGCGCAGGTAGAGCGTGTGCCGAGCCGTTCCGACCAACCCGGCGTTGAACAGCGGCAGCGCGTTGCGCCCGACCTGCACGTAATTGCCCGAGCCACGAACGCCGGTGACGATGTTCGTGGCATCGACGGTCTGCGTGGCCTGGCGGCTGATGCTCGTCCAGACGCGCAGCAGGCTGTCGGTCGAATTCGCCATGAGCTGGCCGTTGTGGGGAATGCCGTTCGGGAAGAGATCGGAAGTCGGAATCTCCAGCGCGATCGAGAAGACGTTGAAGCCGGTGAACACGTCTTCGATCGGCGTGCTGCGCGCGCCGGCAATGCCGCCGAGGTCGCCGCGGCCGAGGTTCACCAGGTCGAAGATGCCCTTCTCGTCGAGCTGATAGGGATCGTCGAACTGCCCGGCGATGATCCGTCCACCGCCGCCGAGTGTGTGGATGAACGTGTCGACGAAAGACTGGTCGTAGAGCGCGTCCTGGCGGCTGCCGTTGTCGCCCGAGTCGTAGCCTTTGAACGCGCCGAGGCCGTAGACCAGGCGATCGGTCTGCGGGCCGTGATTGTTCGGGAGCACTTTGAGGTTCTCGCCGAGGATGACCGGATTCGGCTGACCGGGGGCCATGACACGCGTGACGGTCATGGTCTCGGTCCCGCCGGTGAGCTGCCACAGCAGCTCATTGCCGCCGCCGAGCGGATCGCCCGCGCTGGGCGCGGCCTCGGCAGCGAGCGTGTTCTTGAACTCGATCCGGTAGACCGCCTCATCCTTGAGGCTGGTGCCCTTGCCGATGTGGAACTCGTAGCGGTAGCCGTTGCAGGCGCGGAAGCCCTGATTGCCCTGCCCCGGCTCGTGAAGCGGGTTGAAATTCATGATCAGGTAGAGCTTGTCGTGCGCGCCGTCCGACACCCACGCGTAGGTGTCGGTGTTGTCCGCGCAGGGCTCGTTGAGCACCGCCAGGGCTTCGCGGTGCGACGACCCGAGCGCCGTCGCGGCAATGAAGATCAGTAAAACGATCGAGAGAGTGCGTATCGATGCCATGCGGTTCCTCCTGTTTGTGAACGCACTGGTCTACGGGGGCCGGGAAATCCGCGGATCTGCGGCGGCCGTAGGAAAACCTGCAGATGCGGCCGATCCTCGATCGCCAGTTCCGGGCAGTGCTCGACTCAGCGCCTGACGGCATGCTGGTCGAGTGCGGCGACTGCATCGCCTACGTCAACGCCGCCTACGCCCACCTCCTCGGATACGAAAGCGCGACCGAGCTCGCCTCGGCGACAATCGGCGACATCGCCCATCCGGAAGACGTGGACCGTCTGCGCTGGTTCGGCCGCTGCCGCGCGGAGGGCAAGCCCGCGCCGACGCGGTACACCTTCAGCGCGTGCGCGCGCGGCGGGACCGTGGTGACGCTCGACGCGAGCATCTCCGCGGCGCGCTGCGACGGAGAGCTGCTGATCACCACGATCGTTCGCGAGGTGCATGTCGCTCAAAAGCCTGCCTTGGAGTTGCCCGGGACGAAGCACCTGTCTCCGCGAGAGCGAGAGGTCCTGCATCACCTGCTCGACGGAAAGCGCTCGAAAGAGATCGCGTTGCTGCTCGACGTGTCGGAGAAGACGATCTGGTCCCATCGGGCGCGGGCGTTCCAGAAGATGGCGTTGCGGGGCGTGGGCGATCTGTTTCGCGTCGCGGCGGAGGCGGGGTTGATCCGATAAACTCGCCCGCAGTGTCCGATTTCCCCATCGCCCTCGAAAACGTCTCCAAGAGCTACCGCCTCTGGGGCACGCGCTCGCAGTTCGCGACGCTGAAGAGCGCGCTGCTGAAGCGCGATCTGAAGATGGCGCCGGAAACGTCGATCGCGGCGATTCGCAACCTCTCCTTCGAGGTCCACCGCGGCGAGGCCTTCGGCATCATCGGCCGCAACGGCTCTGGCAAATCGACGCTGCTCAAGCTGATCTCGGGGATTCTCAAGCCGACGACGGGAAAGGTCGCCGTGAACGGCCGTGTCGCCGCACTCATCGAGCTCGGCGCGGGCTTTCATCCGGAGATCACCGGCCGCGAGAACATCTACATCAACGGGATCATGCTCGGCCTCACCCGGCGCGAGATCGACCAGCGCTTCGACAAGATCGTCGAGTTCTCGGGCATCTCCGAGTTTCTCGATCAGCCCGTGAAAACTTACTCGTCGGGGATGTACGTGCGGCTCGGATTCGCCGTGGCCGTGCATGTCGATCCGGACGTGCTGCTCATCGACGAAGTGCTGGCCGTCGGCGACGAGGAGTTCTCCGCGAGATGCATTGCCAAGATTCAGGAGATGAAGTTCCGCGGCGTGACGCTGCTCTTCGTCACCCATCAACTCGACCAGGTCCGCAATCTGTGCGATCGCGCGCTGTGGCTCGATCACGGCCAGCTCGAAGCGATCGGCGATCCGATGCGGGTCGTCGATGCGTATTTGCAGGAAGTGGCCGGCATCGCGCCCGCGCCGACGCCGCAGCCGGAAACGCCGGTGGCCGAGGAGAAGCGGACCGACGAGGAGGAACGCTGGGGCAGCGGCGAGATTCTTCTCAAGCGCGTGGCCCTCACCGACGACCATGGTCGCGAGCTCGTGGCCATCGGCGCGGGCACGCCCGTGACCATCGATCTCGACGTCGAAGTGCGCGCGCCGCAGGAGGACTTCGTGTTCGGCATCGGCATCTACCACGCCGACGGAACGTGTGTTTACGGCACGAACACCGATCTCGAAGGCTTCGTGCCGGAACGGATCGAAGGCTCCGCGCGCGTGCGATTCGTGATGCCGTCGCTCGATCTCGTGGCGGGCACGTATCGCGTCGATGCCGCCGTACACACGCACAACGGCCGGGCCTTCGACTATCGCCGCAATGTGATCCGCATCGTCGTCGGCTCGCGCGTCCACGACATCGGCGTCTACCGCCCGAAGCACGACTGGAAGTTCGACGGCGGAATCACCTTCAAGGCCATGGACTCGCTGCGGAGGAACGTGCCGGAAGCAATCGCCGAGGCGTTGCGGGAGGCCGAAGGCGATCCGGCAAAAGGGCGAAAGCGTCGGTGACGTTACGACGTTGCGGGGTTACGGGGTTCTGAGGCAGTTGCCCCGCAACCCCGAAACCCCGTAACCTCGTAACAGAGGTCCCAAACAATGGAAATGCCCTTCCTGATCGTCCTCGTCGTTCTCGGTCTTTACATCCTCAGCTCGATCAAGATCCTTCCCGAGTATGAGCGGGGCGTGATCTTCCGCCTCGGGCGACTGCTGCCTGAAGCGAAGGGGCCGGGCATCTTTCTGGTGTTTGCGCCGATCGACAAGATCGTGCGCATCTCGCTGCGGCAGGAGGCCTTCGAAGTACCGCCGCAGGACATCATCACCCGCGACAACGTCACGCTGAAGGTGAACGCGGTCATCTTCCTCAAGGTGACCGAGCCGCGTCGCGCGGTGGTCGAGGTCTTCGACTATCGCTACCAGACCTCGCAGTTCGCCCAGACCACGCTCCGCTCGGTCCTCGGCGAAGTGGAGCTCGACGACCTCCTCGCCCATCGCGATCAGCTCAACGTGCGCATTCAGTCGATTCTCGATCAGCACACCGAGCCGTGGGGCGTGAAGGTCGTGAACGTCGAGGTCAAGCAGGTCGACCTGCCGGAATCGATGCTGCGCGCGATGGCCAAACAGGCCGAGGCCGAGCGGGAGAAGCGGGCGAAGCTGATTCACGCCGAGGGTGAGTTCGCGGCTTCGGCGCGGCTCGCCGAGGCGGCGCACGTGCTGGCCACGGAGCCCACCACCATGCAGTTGCGCTACCTGCAGACGCTGACCGAGATCGGCGTCGAGAAGAACACCACCATCGTCTTCCCGCTGCCGGTCGACATCCTGGCCGGCCTCGCCAACCTGAGCGCCAAGAGTAAATGAGCGAGTTGCTGATGATGGAGGCGGCGCTCTTTCAACTGCGCGCGGCGGTGGGCGATGACCCCGAGCTGATGGCAGTCCGCATCAGCGCGGACGTGCTCGCGAACGCGATCCAGGCCGCGAAGGAGCAGGGCATCAACGCCGCGCGCGTCAACGACATCGAGTTCTCGCTCAACGATCTCGTGACCGCCATCGACGATGCCGGCGCGCCGGACGCGTTGTGTAATCCGGTGGCGTTGCTGCAGAACGATGCCGCGTCGTTGCGCACGGCAACGGCGTTGCCGGCGCCGCTGGTCGGCGCGATCCGCGACCTGCAGGTGAAATTGAAGGCGCGGGCGAAAGCGATGGAGCGCGGTCAGTTCCGGACCGAAGGATCGCCGGAAGAACCGCTGCCGCATCCGCCGGCGGAGTTGCGCGACGCCGCGGTGCCGATTGCGCGTCAGCTCGAAGCGGCGGGATTCGAGACGCCGGTTCTCAATGCGCTCATCGCCGACCCGGAGAACCTCCGCTACCATATGCTCAACGAGATGGTGGACGAGCTGGATGTGATCGCGGGCGCGTGAGTCGCGCCGCTCAGCTCTCTTCGCGGATCTGCTGCGCGAGGTAGTTCTGCGCGCCGACCTGATCGATCAGCGCGAGCTGCGCCTCGATCCAGTCGACGTGCTCTTCTTCATCCTCGAGAATCTCTTCGAGCAGATGGCGGCTGTTGTTGTCGCCGAGCTCGCGGCAGGTCTCGATGCCCTTGTTCAGGCGCGGCAGGGCATGCATCTCCAGCGCGAGATCGACTTTCAGAATCTCGGGGACGTTCTCGCCGATGTTGATCTTGTCGAGCTTCTGCACGTTCGGGATGCCGTCGAGGAAGAGCACGCGCTCGATCAGTTCCTCGGCATGTTTCATCTCGCCGATGGAATGCTTGCGGATGACTTTCTGCAGCCGCTCGTAGCCCCAGTTCTCGCACATCTCCGCGTGCACGAAGTACTGGTTGATGGCGGTGAGCTCGGCGGTGAGAACGTCGTTGAGGATGTCGATGATGCGTTTGTCGCCTTTCATGGGCGCAACGCTACACCATCGCGGGCTGAGCGGTATCGGCGGGCGTGGTGCAGGCCGGGCAGGCTTCGGCCGAGGCAGCGGCGGCACGGGCGAGCATTCCGCGCAGGGCGTTGTGGCAGGAGCCGCATTGATCGCCGATGCCGCACCGCTGAAGGTCGCGCAGCGACGACGCGCCGGCGTCGATCAGTTTGTTGATCTCGCGGTCGGATTTGCCTCGGCAGATGCAGACGATCATGTTCGGTTCTGTTGAGACTGAGTCTCAGTACGTGCATCATCCCGCGTTCTTTTCCTTTCGTCAATCGTTTCCTGCGGAGCGGCCGGAAATGGAACCCGGTTTGCACTAGGAAGCTGATGTGAAACGTCTTCTGGCTCTTACACTTACGTGTCTTTTCTGGAGTCTCGGCGCGTCGGCCGAGCTCCGTCTCGAAGTCGACCTCTCCGATCGTCTATTGCGGGCCATCGTCGATGGCGAAGTGGTCCGCGAATACGCCGTTTCGGTGGGCAAGGACAAGTACCCGACCCCCGTGGGCGCATTCAAGGTTCGCAAAGTAGTCTTCAATCCGGCGTGGAAGCCGCCCGACTCGAAATGGGCGAAAGGCAAGACCGCCAAGCCGCCCGGGCACCCCGAGAATCCGATGAAGCTCGTGAAGATGTTCTTCCGCGAGCCCGACTACTACATCCACGGCACCGACGACGACGACTCCCTCGGCGGAGCGGAATCGCACGGCTGTATCCGGATGAATACGGCGGACGTCGAGGAGCTCACGCGGCTGGTGATGGAGCACGGCGGCAAGCCGATGCCCGAGCCCTGGTACCGGCGGATCTTCCGCAGAAAGACGACGAAGGTCGTGTATCTGGAGATGGCCGTGCCGATGGAGATACGGAGTTAGTCAGTCTTCTAAATCAAATATCGCCATGTAGCGCAGCGGATTCGGATACGGCGGATCCGCTGGCAACACCTCGGCGGGCAGCCCCAGCTCCGCCGCGAGCAACTCCGCTTCCTCGCGCATCTCCGAGCTGTCGATCCCCTCGGCGCGAGCGCGGCGAAGCTCGCGTTTCGCGGTATCGACATCGCCGGCCGCCAACGCCTCCCGCGCGCGGATCAGCGAGAGAACCGGCGCGAGCAGCGGTTCCTTTTCGATCGTCTCCGTGTTCCACGTCCGCCATCGGTCAGATCCGATGCGAATGGCGAGCAAGCGCAAGGCTGCCCATGGCGCGGCAGGTGGCTGAACGGACGCTGCCTCGTCGAGGCGGCGATCGCGGAGCTCGAAATCGCCGCTTCGCCACGCCGTGTACGCCGCAAATGCCGACGCGTCGAAGATCCGCACCGACAATCCGAGCTGACGCGCGCGCGTCCCGGTCTGCCCGAATCGACGCTGTGCTTCATCGAGCTCGCCGAGGCGCAGCATGGCGATGCCGGCGAGCAATCTCGCCTCGAGCTCGATCGTTCCCAGCCCTTCATCCGCCGCACTGCTCGCCGACAGATCGAACAGCTCCCGCGCGCGTTTGATCTCGCCGCGGCTCCATGCGACACGCGCCTCGACGTACGCGCGGAACGGCGGCCGCGATTGCAGTCGCGTGCGACGCAAATCGCGCAGCGCTCCTGCCGTGTCACCGAGCGACGCGCGATCGGCGAGGACGAGCATCAACCGGCGGTCGTCGGGCTTGCTGACGTCGATGTGCTGCAGCTCGCGGCGTGCGGCCTCGCGGTCGCGCTGGCCGAGGAGGATGTGTGCCGCGGCGAGACGGAGGCGCCACGCGGCGGGACGGACCTCCAGCGCCGATTTCGCCAGCGCCAGCTCGTGATTCCGATCGCTGCTCGGTGTAGCGAGATACCGCGCGAGCAGCGACTCGTACGTCGTCGGCGATCCCGACTCGAGACGCGCGTAGGCTTTCGCGGCCCAGGCTCGCCCGTCTGCCGGTTTGCCGGCGGCGTCGGCGAAGCTCGATAGAAACGCCGCCGGAAACGCCGTTGACGAAGGTCTGCGCCACGCTTCCTCGAACAGCTCCACCGCTTTCGGTCGATTGCCTTCCGCGTCGGCGCGCAGGGCGAGCTCGATGAGGCCGCGCGTCTCCGAGTCCGCGCGAATGTCGGACATGCGCAGGTCGTATCCATGATCGATCTGACGCGCGCGCGATCGCTGAACGAAGAACGCGGCGGCGCCGGCGATGATCGCCGCGGCGATGACAGCCATCGCGATCCATCGTCGCGACTTCGGTCTCGGCAAACGTCGCGTCGGCCCCTGGCCGTCGAGCACCGCGCGGATCTCGCTCGCAAGCTCGCCGGCGTTCGCCAATCGCTCGGAGCCCCTTTTGGCGAGGCAGTGCTGCACGATCACGTCGATGTCGCGGAGCAGCGACTCGCCGGTGTCCTGCAGGCGCGGCGCGGGATCGTGCAGCACGGCGACCATTTGCGAGATCGCCGAGCCGCGCTCGAAGGGCAGGCGGCCGGTGACCATTTCGTACAGCACACAGCCGAGGGCGAAGACGTCGGTTGCCGCGGTGACGCCGCGGGCTTCGATCTGCTCCGGCGCGGCGTAGCCCATCGTGCCGAGGACCACGCCGGGCTCGGTCGGCAGAATCTCCGTCGGTGAATGAGCGCCGGTGGTGATTGGTCCGGTCCCGCCGCGGGCGAGACCGAAATCGAGAACTTTCACGCGACCGCTGGTGGTCATGAAGATGTTCTCCGGCTTGAGATCGCGATGAACGATGCCGCGCGCGTGCGCCGCGGCGACACCATCGGCGATCTGGAGCATGACCTCGAGCGCCTCGCGCGACGTCAGTCGCGACCGCGCCATCCGCGCGCGAAGCGTTTCGCCTTCGAGCAGTTCCGTGACCGCATAGTCGACGCCGTTTTCGGAGCCGACGTCGAAGATGGCCAGGATGTTCGGATGCGAAAGTGCCGCGACGGCGCGGGCCTCGCGGCGAAAACGCTCCAGCGCTTTCTCATCGCCGGCCAGCTCCGGCGGCAGCACTTTGATCGCGACTTCACGCTCGAGCCGCGAGTCGTGCGCGCGATAAACCTCCCCCATGCCGCCGGCGCCGAGGAGGCCGACGATCGTGTACGGGCCGAGGCGGGTGTCGGGGGCGAGCAATGAGGGAAGGATAGACCTCCTGCGGCAGGGGGTCCTTCGGTGTCTGCGCGCCTCAGGATGACAGCGTGTGGGTATCCTTAATTCATGAAGCGATTCATACGGGTGGCCGACGGCTTCTATCCAAACCCGGATGCGGTCCGGAAACGCGCGCTGTCGATGACCTACACCGAGCCGGAAAACCTGGTGGGATGGCGCACGAAGGCTTATCAGCCGCGCGGGATCAAGGAACGCATCGAGAAGCGATTCAGCCTGCGCATTCCGTACTGGGAAGAAGACGTGAACGCGATCGAAGCATGCAACGGCGTGTTCTTCACCAGTTACGCGAAAGGCGATCGCGGCGAGACCGTGGGGATTCATTACGACGACCCGCTGCCGTGGGTGATGTTCCTGATCTACCTCACCCCGAAAGCGCCGTATGACGCCGGCACCTCACTGTGGCAGCACAAAAGCACCGGCCTCATGAAACCGCCGACGCCGACCGAAGCGAGGGAACGGGGATCCACGGTCGAGAAGCTGCTGGCGATCCTCGAGCGCGACTCGCGCGTCCGCAGCCGCTGGACGGAGATCGACCGGGTCGGCAACGTCTTCAATCGCGCGGTGATGTTTCCCGGCGGCTTCTATCACTCCGCGTCGCGCCACTTCGGTTCGGGGCTTCGTGACGGCCGCATCTATCAGTCTTTTCACTTTCCTGTGAAACTACTCGGCTAGATGCGTAATCGCGACACGACGAGAACTGTTCTTTTCGCGGAGGTGCAGGCGGCGATCAGCGAGGCCTGTCTGGTCCTGATCTACGGCGCGTCCGACCTGGGCAAGCGCTTCGAGCTGAAGAAAGACATAACCATCGGCCGCGATCGCTCGAACGACATCGTCATCGAGGCCTCGGACGTCTCGCGCCAGCACGCGCGCGTCGAGCGGCGCGAAAAAGGCGAGTGGTGGATCACCGATCTCGCCAGCCGCAACGGCACGCGCCGCAACGGGACGGCACTGACGGGGACGGTCACGATGGCCAACGGCGATCTGATCGCCATCGGCGGGGTGATCTTCAAGTACATCGCCGGCGGCAACGTCGAGGCGCTGTTCCACGAAGAGATCTATCGCATGACGATCTTCGATGGCCTGACCAAGGTCGCGAACAAGCGTTACCTGCTGGAGTTCCTGGAGCGCGAGATCGCGCGCGCCTTGCGCTACGGCTCGCGGCTGTCGCTGGCCATGATCGACATCGATCTGTTCAAAGGCATCAACGACAAGCACGGCCACCCGGCCGGCGATCTCGTGCTCGAGCAACTGGCCGCTTCGCTGGGCGCCATCGTTCGGCGCGAGCAGCTTCTGGCGCGCTACGGCGGCGAGGAGTTCGCGGTGGTCATGCCCGAGCTCGACAAGCCGGAGCTGAAGGCGTTCTGCGAGAAGCTCCGCGCCACGGCCGAGGCGGAGGTCTTCGAGTTCCGAGGCGAGCGCATCCCCGTGACGATCAGTATCGGCGCGGCGATGTTCGAGCCGGAAATGACCCGCGACGACCTGATCGTGCGCGCCGACGAGCAGTTGTATAGGGCGAAGAGGGCGGGGAGGAATCGGGTGGTGATTGCCGGAGAGTGATGGTTACGGGGTTTCGAGGTTGCGGGGTTTCGGGGTGGCACCTCGTAACCTCGTAACCCCGAAACCTCGTAACAGCGCGATACTCGTGGCGCTCGGGAGCCCTTCGCAATGAATTTCCGCCAGTTCTACCTCGGCTGTCTCGCCCATGCGTCCTACTTCATCGCGTCGGACGGTGAGGCGGTGGTCGTCGATCCGCAGCGCGATGTGCAGCAGTATCTCGACGAGGCGGCGAGCACGGGCTCGCGAATCCGCTACATCATCGAGACCCACCTTCACGCGGATTTCGTGAGCGGGCATCGCGAGCTTGCGGAGTGCACCGGTGCGGAGATCGTGTTCGGCGCGGCGGCGAACGCGGAGTTTCCGCATCGCGCGGTTCGTGATGGCGAGGAGTTGCGCGTCGGGAATGTCGTTCTTCGCGCGCTCGAAACGCCGGGGCACACGCCGGAGAGCATTTCCTGGGTGGTGATCGACGAGGACAAGCAGCGCGTGCTGACCGGCGACACTCTGTTCATCGGCGACGTCGGCCGCCCCGATCTCGCCGGCAGCCGCGGCTACACCTCGGAACAGATGGCGGGGATGCTCTACGACTCGCTGCACGGCAAGCTGCTCGCGCTCGGCGATGACGTCGAAGTGTGGCCGGCCCACGGTGCGGGGTCGGCCTGCGGGAAGAACATCTCCAACGAGCGCTGGTCGACGATCGGCGTGCAGCGCAGGGTCAACTACGCGTTGCAGCCGATGCCGCGCGAGGCCTTCGTGAAGATGATGACCGCCGATCTGCCGCCCGCGCCGCGCTACTTTCCGATGGATGCGGAGATCAACCGCCGCGGCGCGCGTCCTTTGCACGAGATCGCGGCGCCGGCACTCACGCCGGATCAGATGCAGGAGAAGATCGATCAGGGCGCGCTGGTCCTCGACGTGCGCGATGCGACGGCCTTCGGAACCGCGCACATCCCGGGGTCGATCAACATCGGACTGCGCGGGCAGTACGCATCGTGGGCCGGAACACTCGTCTCGAAAGACGACACCCTCCTCATCCTCGCCTCAGGTCGCGCGGAAGCGGAAGAAGCGGTGATGCGCCTCGCGCGCGTCGGGCTGGAGAACGTCGCGGGCTGGCTGGATGGGGGAATCGCGGCGTGGTGCGAATCCGGTCGCAGCGCCAAGACGCTGCCGCAGATCGACGTCGATGAGTTGCGCACGCGACTGCCGGAGCTGAGCGTGCTCGACGTGCGTCGACGCGGCGAGTACAGCGACGGACACGTTCCCGACGCCATGAACGTGCCCCTCGACGAGCTTTCCGAGCGTCTCGACGCGCTCGATCCTTCCAAACCCCTCGCGGTGATCTGCGCCGGCGGCTATCGATCCTCCGCCGCGGCGAGCATCCTCCAGCGCCGCAACTTTCCGGCGCTGTTCAACGTGATCGGCGGAACAGGCGCATGGGTGGCGGCGGGATTTGAGACGCAGGCCTAGCGGAAGTTCCTGATCAGCACCGCGTCGCGCGACAACACGCCGCGCGTGACCGCCAGCGTCTTCCCATCGGGAGCGACGTCGAAGCGCAGCACGTACTGATCGTCGAAACGGGTGACCTTCCGCGGCGGCGAGCCATCCAGCGGGTGGAGCCAGATGTTCATCCGTTCGTTCAGGCCGGCGTTGTGAAGCAGGGCCTTGCCGTCCGCGGTCCAGTGGACGAAGGACGAAGCGGTTACGCTGACGTTCTCGATCGTCGCCGGGTTGCCGCCGTCGATATCGGCCACGCCGATCGCGCCGGGCGCGATGAAGGCGATCTTCCTGCCGTCCGGCGAGACGGAGGCCCGCTCGGATTCGGAGCGCGTGACCGGCACCGGCGTGCCGCCATCGATCGATACTTTCCAGATCCGCTTCACGCCGTCGGCGCTCGATCCGAACAGGACCCAGCGATCGTCAGGGGTGATGGCCGGGAGCTGCGCGCTCGGCGATGCGACCGTGGCGAGGATGCGGATGTCTCCGCCCTCGCGATTCATGCGCGCGAGCACGGCGTCGCGCTCGCGAAACATGATGAAGACGATCGTTTTTCCGTCGCCGGTCACCGTGGGGCCGACCGACCCGAACTCCGAATCGCTGAGCTTCCGCTTGTTGCGGCTGCCGTCGAGCGACCAGATGCTCCACTTGCCGCTTTCGAACGAGCCATAAATCACGGAGCCGTCGGGCGCGACCGCGACGCCTCCATGTCCGTCGTAGCGCCCGTCGGACAGCTTCTCCGCGGGAGCCGTCGCGTCGACGGTGGTTCTCCAGATCGCGGTGTTCGTATCCGACGCCACGGCCAGCAGAGTCTGGCCATCACGCGAGACAGTGACCGCTCGATAGTCGAAAAGATCGTTCGTGATCTGCCGTGCACTCTTCCCATCGCCCTGCACGAACCAGATCTGGGACCCCGTGCCTCGGCGCGATCCGGCCGCGCTGACTACGAGGCCGCCGCCGTCATGCAGCGAGGCGATGCTTGCCGGAAACCTCAATCCCTCTGTCGTCAGTTCACGTACCGCCGCCGTGTCGACGTCGACGGCGATCAGCTTCGAGTCGCCGCCGATCCGCAGCGGCGAGGCGATCGATTTGCCATCAGACGACCACTCCGGCCCTCCCCAGAAAACCGGCGCGAGAAACTCCGGCGGCGATTTCTGGAGGATCGTCTTTTCGCCGGTGCCGTCCGCGTTGGCGATTACGATCGAGCTGTCCCCTGCCTTCGGCGCATGAATCCGATGGAAGGCGACCTTCGCCCCGTCCGGCGAGAACGTGACCGCGCTCTCGATGTTCGTGAGCACCCGCCGCGGCTGTCCGCCGAGAATCGGAATCTGGTACAGCGTCCCCTGCCGATCGCCGGAGCCGGTGGCCTTGACCGTGTAATAGATCGATCGCGAGTCAGGTGAAAACTTCAGGCCCCACACACCCATCGCGGCCGGAGGAACCAGCTGCAAAGCGCTACCCGACGCGAGCTGGCGCACCCACAGACTGTGTTTGCCGGCATCGGAGTAGGCGTAGGCGATGTACTCGCCGTCGGGCGAGATCGCTGAGCCGATGACGTTCCCGCTCATCGTCACCCGCTCGATCGACATCGCACCTTGCGCCGGCGCCGCTGCAACGGCCTGCGCGGCCGGACGTTTGCGCACCGCCAGCACGCCCAGAATCGCCGCCATCGCGATCGCGGCAAAGGCGATCCACGCCGGCCAGCCTTGGACGCGCGTGGCCGCCGGCGGCGGCGTTTCGCGAATGCCGCTCATCCGCGGCTGCGAGCTCAGATCGCTCTTCAGCTCGCGCAGATCGATGGCCAGGTCTTTCGCCGACTGGTATCGCTGCTCCTGATCCTTCGCCAGGGTCTTGCGGACGATGCGCTGCAGCTCGCGCGGCGCGTCCGGCGCCTTCTCCTCGAGCGGCGGCGGCTCGGAGTAGATGATCTTGTGCAGCGTGTCGATGGACGAGTCGCCGATGAACGGCCGCCGCCCGGTCACACATTCATAGAGGACGCAACCGATCGAGAAGATGTCCGAGCGGTGATCGACGTCCGCGCCGCTGGCCTGCTCCGGCGACATGTAGCCGACCGTGCCCAGGACCGCGCCGGGCGTCGTGCTCATCACCGCGGTCTTCGTTTCGGGGTCCGGTTCGCGCGCGATCTCGTGCAGTTTGGCCAGGCCGAAGTCGAGGATCTTCGCGAAGCCGTTGCGCGCGATCACGATGTTCTCCGGCTTGAGATCGCGATGGGTGATTCCGGCGGCGTGGGCGGTGGCGATGCCATCGGCGATCTGCGCGATCCATTCGAGTGCGCGCGGTAGATCGGGACGTCCGCGGCCGAGGACCTCGCGGAGGGTCTCCCCTTCGACGAGCTCCATGGCGATGAAGTGGCCGCCTTCCGGCAGCTCGCCTACTTCGTAAATCGTCACGACGTTTGGATGGTTGAGGCTCGAAGCGGTGCGGGCCTCGCGCATGAACCGTCCCAGGCGCTCGGGGTCGGCGACGACGCGAGGATCGAGGACCTTCACCGCGGCCGCGCGGCCGAGCGAGGTGTCGAAGGCTTTGTAGACCCGGCCCATGCCGCCTTCGCCGAGGAGCGAGTCGATGCGATAGCGGCCGACTGTCGATCCGATCATGCGGTGGCGCTGATTCTACGTGGGAGTGGCCGCGGGGCAGCCGCGCTCGCGCAGGTCGCGCACGACCGCATCGACGCCGTCCCGAACGATGTTGCCGCGCGAATGGCGGCAGAACGGACAGGCGTGCGCGTCGCCGTTCGTGTCGAGGTAGAGATAGCGCTCGGCCGCTCCGAGACAGCCGTGGCGGCGCTGGTAGAGCGCGGGATAGGTGACGATCGGGCCGCTCGCGTTCGCGGGATCGAAATTCATCCAGTCGCTGAAGGCCTCCAGCGTCCGCAATTCATTCGCCGAGAGCAGAACGTCGCGGCCCTCATAGTGACCGACGGCCCGCGGTTCCATGATCTGGATGAACGCCGCGCCTTTCGATCGCGCCAGCTCCGCGTAGCGTTCCAGCTGGTCGCGCGTCGCGAGCTCTCGCGTCGGACAAACGCTGAAGGCGACGATGAGGCCCGCGGCTTTCGCATGCCCGGCCGCGGCCATGGCCGCGTCGAATGCGCCGCGGCGGCCGCGAAAGGCATCGTGCTGCTCGCCGTTCCAGTGATCGACGCTGATCACCACGCCGGTGAATTGCGAGGCGGCGAGGTCGCGGGCGATCGATTCGGTGAGGCCGACGCCGGAGGTGATGATCCAGCAGTCGATGGTGTTCCCGGCATCGGCCGCGGCGTGAAGAAGATCGCCAACACGGCGCATCGGCTCGCCGCCGGTGAAGAAGATCTGGGTCACGCCCCGGGCGCGCAGGCTTTCAACGATGTCGCGAAGATCCGCCCGGCTCAGCGCCTCGGCATGATTGAGGTTCTCCCACTCGCAGCAATGCTCGCAGCGCAGCGGGCACTCTTTGGTGATGGCCACGATCGCCGTCTGCAGCACGTTGCCGCTGGTGCGATCGACGTTGCGGCGGATCTCCTGCGCGAGAAAGCGCTCGGAGGCGGGCGAGGGAAAACAGGGCGCGTAGATGTCGAATGTGTAGCGCGAGCCGCTGCGAACGACTTTGCGCAGCACGTTTCCCGCGCGTGTGGCCGCGGTGAAGCGTCGAAGACCGCGCAGGGCGGTGATCGAGCCGCGCAGACCGTGGCCGCGCACAGCCGTCATCACGGCCTTCAGCCACAACGCGGCGATGACCCGCCGAAAGCGCCACCCGTTGACGATCACCGCGCGCGCTCTTCCTGCAGATGCTCGCGATTCCGCGCGTACAGATCGATGCCGAGTTGGGCGAGCCCGCCCGGAGTCGTGCGCAACATGTTCAGCGCCGTGACCTGCGGGAGCTTGCGTCGCGGCGGCAGCGGGTTGTACCACCCGCTCGACGCCAGAAACGCAGACCGCGCGCCGATCGCCTCCGGCAGATCGAACGTCAGATCGACGGCCTGCCCGTACTCGCTGAGCACGTGGTAGCGGCCGTCCTTCTCAGCCATCAGATCGTTCGTCGCGGCGATGACCGTCGTTTCCGGCGATTCATCGACGATGGTGGTCAGCGCCACCGATCCGATGCGCCAGAAGCCGAAGCCGCCGCTCATGCGAACCTGCAGCTCCTCGGCATCGCCGACCCCGATGGGCACCAGCATCGTGCGCAACGCGGCCATCCCCGGCGTCTGAACGACGGCCACCTGCGTCCATGCACCATCGCGGAGGATCTCGACGCGCAGATCGACACCTTCCCGCGCACGCCAGGCTTCGATCCCCGCGCGCTCGGCTTTGTTGGCCGCGTTCATGGTCGGGCCGAACGTGCTCCCGAGCATTTCGAAGCCCTGGTGGAACACGGCCGACATCCACAGCGTGTTTTCCGCGGTGATCTCGAGCGCATTTCCCTGCGGCCGCTCGAAGGTGACGATCAGTCCTTCGCGAAGATCGCGGCGCCTGGCGAGGAACGCGCGATCGAGGTCGGATTGCCAGACCGCGTCGTCGATCGCCCGCACCCGGTCCATGACGTCATTCCCGTCGAGATCGACAGCTCGCGACGGCGCCTGCGTTCCTTCGACGAGCACCGCGCGACCATCATGAGTAGCCAGTGCGCGCTGCGATGGTCCGTGCTCGACGAGGATCACCTTCGCCGAGTCGGTGTACTGAATCTCGGGATTGCTGTTGGTCAGGCGGAGGGTCAAGGTCCGGCCGTCGACGGACGGAAGCGCCAGCAGGTCATCGCGCTGCACGGAACGGAAGATGGCACCGGGATAGGCCTCGCCGGCGAGGGTCTGCTGCGCGCCATCGATGACATGAACCGTCGGGCAGGAGCTGGAGGCGATGAGGAGCGCCATGAGCGCGACGCCGGCAACCGCCGCCCCGGCACTGAGGCCGCCGATCTTCCAGGGGCTGAGCTTGTACGTCTCGATCTTCGTCGCCTCATCGAGATTGAACCGGCGGAGATGGTGGAACTTCTCGACCGGATCGCTGGCAACCATGCCTTTGCTCTCGTCGATCTCCCCGATGATGTAGGGATACTCGAGCGTCCAGTTGGGCATGAGGATCACGTAGCCCTGCGCGTACGTGAGCCGGACGCGGTTCTCGCGGGCTTTGGCCTGATCGAGGCCGGCGCGATCGACGGGCGCTCCGCTGTAGCAGGCGAGGACGATCAGAACCGCCGGGAGAAGAAGTAGACAGCAAACGACGGCACGACGGTAGCCACGTCCGAACATCGCTCACCTCCGAATGCGCGGGAGACAGTATGGCAGGCGGTGCCGGCGGGACGCCGGCGCAACAGCCACCGGGACGGTGGCGCTCCAAACCGGAGCGCTGGCGTCCCGCGGCCCGTGGCGCTCCACTTACCGGTCTTCATCCTCCATTCACCGGCGCTCCGCAGACCTTCCGCCCGTCACGCCGTACCTTGCTCCCATCAGGAGGCTGTCATGGACGAAACAACCCTCGACAACAAACCGCAGTTCTCATCGCAGAAGCTCGTATTCGGGCTGGTGCTGATCGCGATCGGCGTTCTGGCGTTCGTCGACGCCGTCGATCTCTGGAACCCGCGCGTGCTCTGGAGGCTCTGGCCAATCGTGCTGATCCTCATCGGTCTTTCCAGCGAAGTCGATGCGCTTCGCGCGCGACGCAGCGACGGAGGCTCGATCCTCATCGGCATCGGCGTCTGGTTCCTCGCGGCGACGCACGACCTGTTCGGACTCACCCATCGCACCGGATTCCCGCTGGCAGTCGTGATCGTCGGCCTCTTCATGACCCTGCACGCGATCGTCGACAAGCCGGCACCCCAGAAGAAGGAGAAGACCCATGAACCCTGCTGAAGCCACCGCACCGAACTACATCTTCCGGAGCCTGACCAAGCTGCTGATCGGCCTGTCGGTCCTGAGCATCGGTCTCCTCTGGACGCTCGACAACGTCGATCTCATCGAGTCCGAGTCGATCACGCAGTGGTGGCCGGTGGTGTTGATCGTGATCGGCATCGTCCGTCTTCTCGATCCCGCGGCGAACAAGGTCGGCTCTGTGGTCATCGCCCTCATCGGCGCCGGCCTGCTGTTGGACACGCTCGATTACTGGGACTTCGACCTCGGCGACTTCTTCCCGCTGCTGATTGCCTTCATCGGCGTGAAGCTCGTCAGCGACGTCTTTCGCCGCAGGAACGCCCGCACCGCGGATGGCGGTGCGCCGGACGCGGTGGTGCATGCCTTCGCGTTCATGTCCGGAGTCGGACGGCGAAGCGTCTCGACCGATTTCCGCGGCGGCGACGCGAATGCAATCATGGGCGGGGTCGAGGTCGATCTCACGAACGCACAGATTCAACCGGGACAGGAAGTGGTCTTCGATACGTTCGCGATGATGGGCGGCATCGAGATCAAGGTTCCCGAGGGCTGGCGCGTGGTGAGCGAGGTCCTTCCGCTGATGGGCGCCTTCGAGGACAACACCGCGAACAAGACGGCCGGCACGTCCGTGCTGATCGTGCGCGGGGTCGCGCTGATGGGCGCCATCGAGGTCAAGAACTGACCGATGCATCCCCTGATCGGCGACACGAAGCGGCTCGCGCTCTACCTCCTGGCCTGGACGCTCCTCGGAGCCCTCCTGGCGCTGCTGGTGGTGGAGCCGGGCCGCGTTTCGTGGCAGGTCGCGTTGCTCCTGGCCATCCCGCCGACGGTGGTTTACGGGTTCGTTTGCCTGGCGGCGTGGTATCCGGCGCGCGCGCTTCCGCTGCGCGCCGCGCGGATCGCAACGACAGTGATCGCCCACTTCCTCGCCGCGGGGATGCTCGGCAGCATCTGGCTGGTGCTGGTGCAGACGTGGGCGCAGCTGCTGGATCGGTCCGAGGCGCTCATCTCGTATGCAACGACCTTCTTTGCGATCGGGACACTTCTCTATCTGCTGTCGACGCTCTTTCATTACCTGCTGATTGCTGCCGAGGAGTCGCGGCGGATCGAGAAGCGGGAGCTGGAGGTGAAGATGCTCGCGCGCGAGGCCGAGCTGAAGGCGCTCAAAGCGCAGCTCGATCCTCACTTTCTCTTCAACAGCCTGAATTCGATCAGTGCCTTGTGCGGATCGAATCCCGCGTCGGCGCGCACGCTGACGACTTTGCTCGCCGAATACCTGCGCAAGAGCCTGCGCATCGGCAGCGCGGAATCGATTACGTTGTCCGAAGAGCTGGAGCTGGCGTCGAGCTACCTCGCCGTCGAACGGATCCGCTTTGGCCCGCGGCTGGAGTTCGTGCAGAACGTCGACGAGCGCGTGCGCGGTTACCGCGTGCCGCCGTTGTTGCTGCAGCCTCTGGTCGAAAACGCGGTAACGCACGGAATCGGACAGTTGCTCGAGGGCGGTGTGGTGCAGATCGACGCGAGTCGCGATGACGATCGCGTGCACATCAGCGTGGAGAACCGCTGCGATCCCGATCGCCCGTCGCGGAGCGGAACGGGGATCGGTCTCGACAACACGCGCCGCCGGCTGCAGACGTTCTACGGAAACGGTGCGACGCTCGATGTGACCGCGGAGCCGGAGCGGTTTCGCGTGGCCATTACACTGCCTGGGTAGAACCCTCCGCTAAGCAATGGAACCCATCAAAGTCCTCATCGTCGACGACGAGACGCACGCGCGGGAGATCCTGGTCGAGTATCTCGCCGAGTATCCGCAGTTCGCGATCGCCGGCGAATGCGCGAACGGGTACGAGGCGGTGAAGGCCGTCAGCGAGAAGCGTCCCGACCTGCTGTTTCTCGACATCCAGATGCCGAAACTGGACGGCTTCGAAGTGCTGGAGCTGCTGGACGCGAAGCCGAAGGTCGTCTTCGTCACGGCCTACGACGAATACGCGGTGCGCGCGTTCGAAGTGCATGCGATCGATTACCTGGTCAAGCCGTTCACCGCCGAGCGTTTCGCGACCGTCGTCGCGCGCGCGGAGCAGGCCGTTCGCGGCAGTGCCTCGCAGGCGATCGGTGATCTCAGCGCGTTCCGCAGGAAACCGCTGCAGCGCATCGCCTTCAAACAGGGCGGCTCGATCGAGGTCGTGCCGGTGCAGCGCATCGACTACATCGAAGCGCAGGATGATTACGTGCACGTCTTCGCCCGCGGCGAGAAGTACGTCAAGCAGCAGACCCTGACCGAGCTGGAACAGGTGCTCGACGGAACGCGCTTCGTGCGCGTGCACCGCGGCTACATCGTGAACCTGGAAAGCCTGGCGCGGGTCGAGCCATACGCGAAAGACTCGCGGGTGGTGGTGCTGAAGGACGGGAGCCGGATTCCGGTGAGCCGGGCGGGGTATGAAAGGTTGAAGGCGCTGTTATGACGCTGACGCGAATGCAGAATGCAGAATGCAGAATGCAGAAAGGGTCGCGCCCCTCGGCACGCTCTCTGTTCTTTTTCTGCATTCTGCATTCTGCATTCTGCATTCTGCTCACGCTCGGTTGCGCAAAGCCGCCCGAGACGGCTCAGCAGCCCACGGACATCATTCTCATCACCATCGACACCTGGCGTTGGGACAGTGCGGGGTTTGCCGGGCATCCGCGCGTGAAGACGCCGTATCTCGACTCGCTCGCGAATCGCGGCGTGGTTTTCACCAATGCTCATGCGCACAACGTGGTCACGCTGCCTTCGCACGTGAACATGCTCACCGGGCTCAATCCCTACGAACACGGCGTGCGGGAGAACGCTGGATACGTCCTCGACGAAAAAGTGCAGACGCTCGCCGAGCGGCTTGCCGCGGCCGGATACGCGACGGGCGCATTCGTAGCCGCGTTCCCGCTCGACAAGCGCTACGGCCTCGGCCAGGGCTTCGAGGTCTACGACGACAACTACGGCAAGGGCCGCGCGTCGCTCGATTTCACCGTTCAGGAGCGTCCCGCCGCGGCGGTGCTGCAGTCGGCCGCGAAATGGTGGGGCTCGGTCGCCGGACGAAAGCGATTTCTGTGGGTTCATCTGTACGAGCCTCACGCGCCGTACGCGCCGCCCGAGCCATTCGCTTCCGAGTATCGCGATCGGCCGTACCTCGGCGAGATCGCGGCTGTCGATCACGCGCTGGCGACGCATCTCGCGCCGGCGGTCGGCAAGGACGCGACGATCATCGTCACCGCCGATCACGGCGAAGCGCTCGGCGATCACGGCGAGTTGACTCACGGCCTCTTCGCGTACGAGGCGACGCTCAAGGTTCCGCTGATCGTCGTTGCTCCCGCCATCGCGCCGCGCAAAGAAAACGCGTACGTGCGTCACATCGACATCGCTCCGACCATTCTCGAGCGCGCCGGCTTTCCTGCCGATAAAGCGCTCCCGGGGCAATCGCTGTTGCAGCCGATCGCGAAAGCGGACACGTACTTCGAGGCGCTCTCCACCTCGCTGAATCGCGGATGGGCGCCGCTGACGGGGCTCATTCGCGACGATCGCAAGTTCATCGATCTTCCGATCGCCGAGCTCTACGACCTTCCGAACGATCCGTCGGAATCGCGCAATCTGTATCGCGATCTTCGTCGCGAGGCGACGGCGGCGCGGCAGGCGCTCGATCAGTTGAAGGTCGCGCCGGGTGCCAGCCGGAACATTTCCGCCGAGGAGACCGCGCGGCTGCGCAGTCTCGGGTATTTCACCGGTGGCGGCGGAGAAAAGCCGGGGGTGGCCGAGGATCCGAAGAACCTCGTGCATCTCGATTCGAAGATGCACCGGATCATCGAGCTCTATGAGCGCGGCGCGGTCGCCGAATCGGTTGCCGTCGCGCGTGAGGTGGTTCGCGAACGCCCGAAGATGGCCGCCGGTCGCGAGCTCCTCGCGTTCGTGTTGCAGCAGTCCGAGCGCGTGGGCGAAGCGATCGAAGTCTTGCGCGGACTTCAATCGTCCGCGTCAAAAGTGCAGCTGGCGCTGCTGCTCACCGAGACCGGAAACGCTGACGAAGCGATCGCGATCATGGCGCCGCTCGTCGCGGCACAGCCTGACGCGGACGCGCTGAATGCCTACGGAATCGCACTTTCGCAGGCAGGCCGCAATCAGGAAGCGATCCAGCAGTTCCAACGCGCGCTCGCCCTCGACCCGAACAATGCTCCGGCCCACCAGAACCTCGGCATCGCCGCCCTTCGCATGAACGACCTGCGAGGCGCGGAGGAGCAGCTGACGCGCGCGCTCGAGCTCAATCCGCGATTGCCGCTCGCGCTCAACACGATGGGCGTCGTCCACGTCCGCAAAGGCGATCCGGTGCGCGCGTACGAAGCGTGGAAGCGCGCGTTCGAGATCGACCGCCGGCAGTACGACGCGCTG
Organism: uncultured Acidobacteriota bacterium; assembly: GCA_963822445.1. GTDB lineage: Bacteria > Acidobacteriota > Thermoanaerobaculia > Gp7-AA8 > Gp7-AA8 > QHVT01. The sequence continues at coordinate 1,536,158 of CAWGHO010000002.1, forward strand.
TTCAATCTCGCGCTGATCTCCGCGCAGCGCGGCGATCGGGCGGAGGCGCGGCGCGCGCTGCAGGAGTTCGTGAGGATTGCGCCGGCGAGCCGCTACGGCGAGGAACTGGCGAGGGCCCGGAAGGCCCTCGCCAGCGAGGCGGGAAACTAGAACGTGAACTTGCCGCCGAAGCGGTAAACGCGCGGGGCCTGCATCTCGGTGATGCGCTGCGCCGCCGGCGTGGACGGATCGGCCACGAGTGAGGTGGAGTAGCTGAACACGTCGCCGTTCCGCTGCAACACCGTCCGCTCGTTCGTGGCGTTGAAGATGTCCGCCGAGATCGTGAACGTAGCCAGATCGGCAACGCGGAAGTCCTTCGCGAGGCGCAGGTCGAGCTGGTAGACGTTGTCGAACCGGCGCTCGCCTACGTCTTCGAGCGCAACCGTCGCGGTGCCGCCGCGGATGCCTGCAACCGAGGCGCGCAGCACGTTCGGATAGCCCTGCCGATAGAGCAGGCTCGCACCGATGTTGATGTCCCACGGCGCGACATACAGCGCGGCGAGGTTGGCGTTGAAGCGCGAGCTGAGGAACACGTTACCGAACGCGCCCGAGCCGGCAGACTGCGGCGCGATCTGGCCGCCGATGCAGGCCGGAGCACCGGCATACGCGGCGACGCCATTGACGATGCCCGTGCTCGGCAGGCCGGTGGTCGGGTTGGCGAACGAGTCGTCACCGCAGTCTTCGGTGTAGTCGTTGTAGCTGCCGTTGACGCGCAGCATCCAGTTGCGGGACATGCGCTTGGTCGCGGTGACTTCGACGCCGTTGTACGTCTGGGTGTAGTCGGGACGGTTCGTAATCACGCCGAAGTTCGGCGCGGCGATGCCGGGCTTGAGCTGAAAGACCTGGCGCGTCGGGGTGGTGATGGTCTGGCCGTTGCGGGTGAACGTGCCACCCACCGAGCCGTTGCCGGTACCACCGTTGACGTTCGTGGCCAGCTCGTAGTCGGCGGCCGTGTAGTAGTCGCCCGCACCCTGCGTCTTTTCATAGAGGCGCGCCGGCAACTTGTGGTTGGTCCGGTGGGTGAAGGTGACGCCGACCGAGAAGTCGTTGAAGATCTCGCGCTCGCCGCCGATCAGCAACTCGTCGGTGTACGGCGTCTCCATGTCGTAATCGACGCGGATGGTCGAGGTGATCGCGGCGGGGTTGCTCGGAACGATGCCCGCCCAGCTGCGGATGAACTGCAGCTCGTTGCGCTGAATGATGTGGTCGTTGTTCGCATCGAGGCCGAGGATCTGGAAATTGCTGCTTCCGACGGGGCTGGAGCCGGCCACGGCCGACCCGAGCTGGCTGACGTAGCGGTTGTAGCCCGCGCGCAGCAGCGTCTTCTTGTCGGGCATCGCCCAGGTGAGGCCGAGACGCGGCGAGAGGCTGTTCCAGTTCAGTTCTTCGTCCTGACCGGGATACGCAAGACCCGGCAGTGTCGCGGTCTGCTGTCCGTTCGTGCAGCCGGCCGTACCGGCCGCGCAGGGCAGCGTGAGCGCGGTTCCCAGGATCGCGTTCGGCTGCACGTCCAGCGGCTGAATCGCAGATGCCTGATCGTCCCAGCGCAGGCCGGCCTGAATGGTCAGGTTGCCGAGCAGGATCGTGTCGCCGACGTAGAACTCGTTGTACTTGCCCGTGTACGAAGCCAGCGGCGGGCGGAAGAGGACGGCCGTGCCGCACCGCGGATTCGGAATCGTCTTCGTCGCGTCGGCCGGATCCGGAACGGTCAGACCGTTCGCGGCGCAGGCCGCGAAATTCGTGTGATCCCAGTAACCGCCGGACGGGCCGGGATAGGTCGTCGCGGACTGGACGGGTGTGTCGCGGAATCCGTAGCCGAACTTGAACTCGTGGTTCATTCCACCGAGGTCGGTAAAGAACGAGCCGTCGAGGCGGTACTGCTTCTGCGGACGGATGGTCTGGTAGGTCGAGAAGTTGTCGTGATTCACGCCGAGGCTGTCGACCCAGCGCGACGGGGCATCGACACCCTGACCGCCGTTGGCGAACAGTCCGAAGCCGCCCTCGACCTTCGACCACATGCCGGTGAGGTAGAGGTTCTGTCCGAAGACGTGCGTGTCTTCGAGCTTGTAGACCTTCGTCGGGCCGGTCTGCGTGTACGCGGTCTCGAAGGGACGCGACGGCGAGAGATCGCGCGCGTTGCGGAACTTGTCGCCGTACGTGTACGAGGCGACGAAGCTGTTGCCCGAGAAGAGCTGCGCGTTCATCTTCAGGTTCTTGTTCTCGAGAACCGTGTCGTCGGGGATGAAGAACGTCGGAGCGGGGAATGCGAGCGACTGCCAGGTGGAGATCTTCTGATCGCCACGCGCGCCCCAGAACCAGACGCGGTCGCGCCAGATCGGGAAGCCGATCTCAGCGCCGTAGTCGCGAACGTAGTTGACCTTGTTCGTCAGCGAGAGGTAGCTGGCCGCTTCCGCCGGAACGGACGCTTCGGCCGAAGTGCTGCCCGGCACGTAGAGGTAACGGCCGGAGCCGGTGATGTCGTTCGTGCCGCGCTTGGTGACCATGTTCATCTGCACGCCGGCCGTCTGAATGCGCGGGTCGGAGCCGCCGGTCGTGATCTGCATTTCTTCGAACATGTCGAAGTCGTAGTACGTCGGCGAGGAGCCGGTGGCGCCCATGTCGGTGATGTTCACGCCGTCGATGTTCCAGGTGCCGTCCGCGCGCGGCGCACCCTTCGAGACGTAGACCGACTGCTGGCCGCTCTGCGTTCCGCCGGTGTTGATGCGATCGACGAACACGCCGGGCGTCGACTGCAGAATCATCCAGGGGTCGCGTGCCGTTGGGATGTTGTCGAGCATGACCTGATCGACGCTCGTGCCGGTGCCCGTCTTGCGAACGTCGAGCAGCGGAGCTTCCGCCGTGACCGTGATCGCCTCGGACACAGTCGGGTTCAGCGTCAATTCGACTTCGGCGCTGCCGCCGACGCGCACGCCGACGCCACCGCGTTGCGCGGTGCCCATGCCCGCGAGCTCCGCTTTCAACGCGTACTCACCGGGGGAAAGGTTGATGAAACGGAAGTTGCCCTGACTGTCGCTGACCGTGGTCTGCGGCGCGCCGACTCCGGTCAGGGTGACCGTGACGCCAGGGAGCATCGTTCCGTCCTTGGCCATCGTCCTGCCGTAGATGTTTCCTGTCTGATACTGCCCGTACGCGCTTACGGCAAACAGCGCGATGAGCAGCGCGGCAACGATGGCCGCCCGACTCGAACCCAACGTTTGTTTCATGGCATCTCCTTTTTTCCAAACCTTCCGGAGTGACGGACGAGTTGCGGAACGCGCAACGAAATGACACTAAATTGTTAAGGGCGAGGAAGTTGTAGCACGGCTCCCAACAGCTGACATCCCTAAGAAATGGAAACGAAAAGAGAACTGTACTTCTCTTTTTAGGATCGATCCTTTACACTTCGGCGCGCCGACGGAAAGGAGCGTTCAAATGACCGAATCCGCGATTCATCCAGCCGAAGTTTTCCGCCGTTTCAGCCGCCAGAGCCTGGTTTCCATGCTGGTCGTGGTGATCGTTCTGGGCGGTACCGCGCTGAGTCTGATGCTCGCACCGCCGGGCGCCGTTGGACGTGCGGCGAATCTCGTCTGGTGGCTGATTCCGGTCGCCATCGCGGCGTTCATCACCATCGCCATCGCGATCGGCCGGCGGCGCTGGAACCCTGACGCGCCGGAAGTGCAGATGGTGATGGACGAAGAGCTGCGACGCGCGAACATGCTGCGCGCGTCGCGCGTCACGCTGATCGCCGTGCTGGCGATTCAGTGGCCGCTGGCGATCGGACTTTCGACGATCACCTGGCTGAATGGCGAGCGCATGGCCATGGTCATGTCCGCATCGACGATCACACTCGGCCTGGCTCTGCTCATCATCCTGTTCCTGATCTTCGATCGCGATTAGCCGATGCCCGACGAGCTTCGCAATCGGATCAAGGTGCAGCGGGCGATGCGCGATCTCACGCAGGCGGATCTCGCGGAGCTGGCCGGCATCACGCGCCGCTCGGTGAATGCGATCGAAGCAGGACGGATGGTGCCGTCGGTGTTGCTGGCGTTGAAGATCGCACGGGCGCTGGGCGTCACCGTCGAGACGATTTTCAATCTCGACGGGACGTAGCGCAGACACTCCTGTCTGCGAATGGAGCAGACAGGAGTGTCTGCTCTACGGTTTGCGCTTCCACAAGTTGTCCACCGCCCACGCGCCCGGCCCCTGCGCGGCGATGTAGAGAAAGATCCAGCAGTACAGCACCGCCGGCTCGCCGCCGTTGACCTTCGGAAAGAATCCGCCTGACGCGTGACCCTTGAAGTAGGCGACGGCCATGAGGCCGCTGGCGATGAAGGCCGTCGTTCTGGTGAAGAGACCGATGGCGATCATCGCTCCGCCGACGAGCTCGATGATGCCGGCCGTCCAGAGCTCCGCGTTCATCGGCACTCCGGGCGGAAGTCCGCCGAATGCGCCGAGAATTTTCTGCGCGCCGTGACAGGCGAACATCACGCCGGTCAGCAATCGCAGGATGCTGAGGATCTGCGGGGCCAGTGAGGTGAATCGATTGACGAGGTTGTTCGGCATTTCACACCTTCCTCAGGTAGTCGGCGAGTTGATCGAGCGTGCCGGTCCAGCCATTCTGCATCGACGCGTTGAAGCCGCGGAACATCGCCCGCTCCGCTTCGCTCGCGTTGACGGGAACGCCTTCCATGCTCACCAGCGTCTTGCCGCCTTCGACTTCGGTGAAGGTGAGCGTCGATAGAACTTCCAGCGGCCAGTCGTTCGAGAACGGCGCGCGAACGGTGTTGCCCTGCGGGTCGGAGAACGACACCACGAACGACAAACGCTCCGGCGGCGCGATCTCGCGATACACCCACTTGCCCCACATCTCGCCGCCGCCCGGCCGGCCCATGCCGTAGTGCATCACGCCGCCGGGACGGAGGTCGTTCGTGCAATGGAACATGGTCAGCCCCTTCGGTCCCCACCAGTTCACCAGATGATCGCGCTCCGTCCACATCTCGAACATCAGCTCGCGCGGTGCATCGAACACGCGGCTGATGGTGAACGTCTGGCCCGCGGCGACCGCTTCGCCGAGGCGGTCGAGGGTCTGGTTGAGGCCCTCGATGGCACCGAACGCTTCAGCCACCATGTCCCGCTGTTCGGCGGTCGCGAAGAGCATCGTCACCGTGACGCGCGTCTTGCCGCCGTCATCCTCGAATCGCACCGTCGAGTCGAAGTGCGGCTCCACGACGTGCGAGTAGGTGAGAAGGCGCGGCGCGTCGATCTCGCCGTACACGACCTCGTTGTCGTAGTCCTTGCCGTCGGGGCCGTGCATCACGAACCGCCACACGCCGCCGGGACGGACGTCCATCTCCTGAATCGTGAGCGTGAAGCCGCGCGGTCCGTACCAGTGCTTCACGTGCTCCGGCTCGGTCCACATACGGAAGACGGTCTCCGCCGGCGCGTCGAACACGCGCGTGGCGGTGATCTCCCTCGCGCTGATGTCGGTGGTGGTTGCTGTCATTTCTTCTTCTCCTTCTTCTTCTGCTTCTGTTTGAGGGTGCGCAGGTATTCGTCCAGCCGGTCGAAGCTCTGCTCCCAGAATTCGCGATAGCGCTCGAGCCAGTCCGATGCGTCCTTGAGCGGACCCGCGTCGAGCTTGCACGGGCGCCACTGCGCGTCGCGGGTGCGGGCGATGAGACCGGCCCGCTCGAGCACCTTCAGATGCTTGGAGATCGCGGGCAGGCTCATGTCGAACGGCTCGGCCAGTTCGGTGACCGAAGCCTCGCCGGTGGTGAGGCGCGCCAGGATGGCCCGGCGGGTGGGATCGGCGAGCGCGGCGAAGGTCATGCTGAGCTGGTCGTTAACCATATGGTTAATTAACCGATAAGTTAATTACGCCACGTTGCTTTGTCAAGAGCAGGACGAAAAAAGCGGCCCCGCCGAAGCAGGGCCGCCTGAAAACCGAGAACCGTGAACGGCTACTTGGAGCAGGACTGCTGATCGGAGCCCTGTTCGTAGTAGTTCGTGAGCGTCACCTCGTCGAACCAGAAACCGAGGAGAGCGGCGGTGGGATCGGTGCCGTAGCCGACGTCGATCTGCACGGACCGACCTGCGCGCGAAGCGGAGCCGAGGTCGAGTGCGGACCAGGTGCTCGCCAGCCAGACCGGGCCGGGGCCTGCCCAGCCGCGGTTGCCGGCTGTGACGCAGACGCCGTTCGGACCATCGGCGAGGTACGCGCGGCCGCCGCTCGGAACGACGACGCTCCGCGATCCGGTCGCGACGTCGTAGATGCCGAGGTTGGCGCGGTCGTACCAGGCGTCGGTGATCGGCTCGATGCCGAACTGGTTATAGACGCTGAGTGTCGACGTCGGCGTGAGCTTCACGATCGGCGAGCGGACGTTGTCGCACGAACCGTCGACGAGGCTCGACGAGGCCATGTAGCCGCTGGTGAGATTCGCGCCGCCTCCCGTGGTTTGTCTGCCGAACGTGCCGGATACGCGCGTCCAGCCATCGGTCCCCGTTTCGAACGAGTACGTCTTCGTTGCGCGGAACACGTAGTCCTGCTCGGTGTTGGTGAAGGTGACCGTAAGCGAGCGGGTGATGCCCTGCGCGGCCATCTCGTCGGACGTCACGTCGATCCGGAGCGTGAGCTCGTCCTTCGGTGCGAGTCCGCCTGCGGTCACGCGTACGGTCGCCGGAGCGGTCGAGCATTGCGCGAGCGAAGAGACGACGGCCTGCGGCATCGCGCCGATGGTCACGCCGGTGTGCGACGCGAGGATGCGCGCGATGCGCACGTTGGTGAGGCTGCCCGCGCCGATGTTCTTCACGCTGAAGTCGACGCGCGCGATCTCGCAGTTGTCGAGGAACTCATCGCGATCGCCGCCTTCGACGGACTTGACGACCGGCGTCGCTTCGATGCGCAGGTTCGCGCCGGCCGCGGCCGAGCCGCTGCAGACGTCGCAATCGGTCTTCGCGGTGGCGGTGAACGAGTTCGCCGACGGCGGGCCGGAAGCCTTGCGCTTGTACCGCGCAGTGATCGTGTCGACGTTCAGCACGGTCAACCGTCCATCGCCGCGCGATCCGTTCGCACCGCTGAGGAGGATCGTGCCGACGAAGTGACCGCTGTTGGCAGGAAACTCCTGCAGCACGACGGTCTCATCGCGCTCTGCACCGGAGGAAACGGTGACGCTGACCGAGCCGGCGCCGCGATTGCCGTCCTGCACGGCGATCTTCATTTCATCCGCGCATTGATAGGTGGGCTTGTCGAGCGAGATCGAAGCGCTCGTGCCCTTCTCCATTTCCCAGATGCCGCGGCCGTGCGTCGCCGCGCGGAGCCGTTTCGGCGTGGTGGCGTTCGTGAACTGCAGCATGTTCACCGACACGTGCGGGAGCAGGCCGCTGTTGATGCGCAGCCAGAGGTTGCCGCTCCAGGCGCTGGTGTTCACGTACACGCCGCTGTCCGACGCGACGTAGACCTCGTTGCTCTCGTTCGGGTTGGGATTCACGGCGAGGGTGTTGAACGGCTCGTCGGGAAGCGCGCCGGAGATGTCGCTCCAGGTCGCGCCGCCGTCGTTCGAGCGGAACACGTGGCCGGGGTACGGCGTCGACGCGTTCCATCCGCTGTACGTGACCATGACGTTGTTCGCGTTCGTGGGATCGGTGTCGATCCAGGTGACGAAGCGGCCGGCCGTCGCGTTGAGAATCGGCAGCGGGGCCTTGGTCAGATCGGTCCAGGTCGAGCCGCCGTCGATCGACTTCCAGATCCGGCCGATGGACGTGCCGACGTAGAGCACCTTGCTCACCGTCGTGCCGGTCAGCGTGGTCGTCGCTCCGCCTGCTTTGGCGGTATGGATGATGGTGATGTACGCGCTGGCCGCGGTCGATCCGCCGACGAAGTCGCCGACGCCTGCGGTCGTGCCGATGCGCTCCCAGATCTTGCCGGCCGTGCGCGCGCTCGGATTGCGATAGAGCACGTTCGTGCCGACGTACATCACGTTCTGGTTGTGCGCGTCGAGGCTGAAGTTGGCGATGAAGGCGGTGTGTTGATCGGGCACGCAGAGGCCGAGGCAGCCGGCGCAGGCGCCGAAGCTCTGCATGCAACCGGTGGTCGGCCAGGTGTCGCCGCCGTCATCCGATTTCTTGATCGACGCGTAGACGTACTCCTCGTACGCGTGCAGATCGTTGTCCTGATCGACGGCCGCGAATCCGCCGTCGCCGCCAGCGGTGGCGGTCCACTTGTCGTTGTTGAGATAAGCGTGGCCGTTGTCCTGAAGCCCGGCATTGATGCGATACGCCTCGGCAGCGCTCTGGCCGAGGCCGTAGAACTGCAGCGTCGACATGTCGCCGACGTTGACGTGCGTCCAGCTCACGTTCGCGCCGTCGACGTGACCGATGTTCAGGCCGCCGTCGTTGGCGTCGTAGTACGTGTTCGCGTCGACCCAGATCGCATGGTGATGATCGGCGTGCGCCCAGGTCGTGTCGCCGGCGCTCCATCCCGATTTCTTCGTGAGCGTCGCGCCGCCGTCGGTGGAGAGGTAGTTGTCGAGACCTCCAACCATGATGTGGTTCTCGTTGGCCGGATTCACGGCGCCGGTCAGGTTGTACCAGCCCTGTCCGTTGGTGAACTCGGTCGTCGACCCGGCCGTCCATTGCACGGTCGCCGCGGTTGCGTCGAGCGTCGACCACAGGCCGAGAGACTTGTAGTCGTCGGAGCGGGCGATGAGCACGTACATGTGCTTCGGATTGCTCGGCGCCAGCAGCGTGTGCATGCGGCCGACGAGACCGGGACTCTCCGGCCAGCCGTTCTGCGCGGAGAGGGAGATCTTCTTCCACGTCGCGCCGCCGTCGACGGAGCGATAGATGCCGTTGTTCTTGCGCGAGTCGCTGGTCGGCGAGACGCAGGTCGCGTCGCGGAACCGGCCGAACGCAGCGAACAGCGTCGTCTTGCCCGTCCCCGCATCGACCGGACCGATGTTGATGTCCGTCGCGTACTCGACCCAGCATCCGCCGGGGTAGGCCGCGGTGAGCGGTGCGCCCGCGTAGGGCAGTCCGGTCACCAGCTGCCAGCTCGAGCCACCATTGACAGTGCGATACACGCCGCCGTCGCCGGCCACCCACACGCTCTGCGCGCCCGGAACGTTCGTGTCGATGCGCAGGCGGCGGATGCGGTGTTGTCCGGGGACGTTGATGACGTCCGTTTGAAACGGAAGCGGCTGCACGACCCAGGTCCTGCCGCCGTCGGTGGACTTGAGAATGCCGACGCCGTCCTTGTCGGGCTGGCTGAAGTTGCCTTCGCCGGTGCCGGCGTAAATCGTGGCGTCGCTGTAGTTGACGAGGTCCAGTCCGGGAAGCACGTCCACCGCGCCGATCGCGAGCGTCGGCTGAAAGTCGGTCAGCGCCGTCCAGGTCGTGCCGCCGTCAGTCGTCTTCCACAGTCCGCCGTCGGCGAATCCGAGGAAGATCACGTTCTTGTTCACAGCCCGCGTTCCGTCCATGTGCGTCCACACGGTGGTCGCGCGACCCTGCGTGCGTGCCCCGGCCGGTCCCCACTGGCGGGTCACGTCGTAGTCGCCGTTCGGGCCGAGGGAGGTCCAGCGGTAAATCGTGCTGGAGGGGGCGATCTTCTTGCCCGCCTCGTGCGCCTTCACCTTCCAGTCGGCCGCGGGCATCCGCGTGAAGGGCGCGTAGCGCTCGGCCGAGCGATAGAACCAGCGCCGCTCCTGCATCCGGGCCGTGCCGGACTGGATTTTCTCCGCGACCCGGGCGAACTCGATGTCGCCGAGGGTGAAGACCTCCGGCGGCAGCGGCAGCCGCGGGAAGCTACGTTCCGTAACTGTTGATTCGTGGTCGTTTTGTGCTGCTGCGGGCGGGGTGACGATCACGGCCAAGCCGGCCACCAGCACGATGAGGAGAACCCGAAGACGGTGGATCATGCGACTGCTCCTGCCTCTCTCTGAAGTTAACCTAGGAGTGGTAGTAGTACTACCAAGCGAGGCGGAGAGCAAGTCCTGGGCCTACGTTGGGGAGAGCGGCCAAGCGCTTTCCGAGGCCTTTGTCACCGATTTTGGTGAGAAAAGCCTCGAAGGATCGGTCCGGTCCGGACCACCGCAGCTCTTCGACGTCGTCGAAAAGGGGCGCGTCGGTCCGCAATGTCGCCAGCGTCTTGAACAGCAGCGCGTCGGCCTGATGCTCGCCAAGAACCTCGGCCGGAAACGACTCGATCGGCCCATGCCGCTCGATGAGCCGGGCCGCGGTCTTCGCGCCGCATCGGGCAATCCCCGGATAGCCGTCGGCGGCATCGCCGACCAGCGCCAGGTAATCGGGGATGAACTTCGGCGAGACGCCGAACTTCTCACGCACGCCCGCTTCATCGCGAATCTTCCCGCTACGCCGATCGACCTGCACCACGCGATCGCCGATCACGCATTGCGAGAGGTCTTTGTCCGGCGTCCAGATGGTGACTTTCTCCACGCGCTTGTCGCGCGACGCGAGATGCGCTCCCGAGGCCAGCGCGTCATCGGCCTCGAGCTCGACCATCGGCCAGGTCGTCACGCCCATGGCCATGAGCGCGTCTTCGAGCGGATGAAACTGTGCCCACAGCGCACGCTCGATTCCAAAGCCGGTCTTGTAGCCGGGCCAGAGATCGTTGCGGAACGATTCGATGACGTGATCGGTGGCGACGGCGATGTGCGTCGCACCGCCTTCCATCATCTGCACGACCGTTCCGAGCACTCCCGCGACCGCGCCGAATGGCGGATCGGTCTTGCTGAACCGCCGCAATCCGTAGAAATGGCGGAACAGCTCGTACGTGCCGTCGACGAGATGGACGATCATCGCCGGAAAGGATGCGCCTCGGTATTGAAGATTACGCTCTGGAAATCGAGCGTTTCCGGCGCGTAGAGCAGATAGAGGTACTTGAGCGTCTCCGCGAGGAAGTAGCTGGGCATCAGATCGCCCTGCTCTTTCGTCTCGACGTTCTTCAGCGTCGTGTACGCCTCGCCGGCGCGGCAATGCGCGACGAGCGAATCGAAGAACGTTCTGCCCATGTCGAGATAGCGCGTGTCTTTCGTCAGCGTGTAGAGCGTGTACGCGGACTCCATGATCTCCGGGCGCAGCGGATAGCCGGAGTGCACGATCTTCATCGTCCTGTAGTTGATGACCTCCGGTTCGACTCCGTGCGACCTTCCACATCTTCAGACATGATTCCTGCAGCCGGCGCGCGCCGCGGAATGTCGTCGCCGATGGCCAGCACCGCCGGCAGGAATGCGTGCAGCCGCCGAACTCCGGAGCCGTGCTGCTTGCCCGCTGTGCATGTCGACCTGGCCGTACCAGAAGCCGCTCGGGGCTTCGTCGGCGAGATGCGCGTTCAGTGCGCGCACGCTTTCGCGCCACATCGCGCCGGCAGTCTTTGTCGCCGAACAGCCGCCAGCACTTTCAGCAGGTACTCGTAGTACGAGTCGATGCCGCCGCCGACGTGGCTGGCCGTGCTCACCCACTCGCCGGTCTCGACGTTGATCTCCTCGCCGACGAGGCCGAGCTTCGAGCGGCGGTTGTACAGCTCGACCAGCGCGCGTTTCGCCTTGTCGTAGTAAATCGGCTTCTTCGGTGAGCTGCGAGAGCGTGCCGAACTCGAGGACAGAGCGTTCCGATCTCGGCAGGGTTCGTTTTCGCGCCGCTGACGTCTTCCCGTCTTCAGGTTCACGTACATGTACGGCATGCCGGTCGGCGATTCGAAGACCGGCAGCAGCCGCGTCCCGAGGTCGTCGGCCAGACGCAGCAGCCGCGCGTCGCCGGTCATCTGGTAGGCGGAGAGGAGTCCGCCGAGGATGCGGATGGTGATCTCGAAGTTCTTGACCGACGATGTCCTTGTCGAAGGAGAGCTTCTCCACGATCAGCTTCTGCGCTTCCGCCGCTTCCGTCGTTGCGCCAAGGAGCAGCAGCGTGTCGAGCGTGTCCACCGGCGTCATGAGCAGCGACTGCGCGTGCCAGTCGTGGGCGGTCCTCGTGACCGGTTTCAGCTCGTCATGAGTCCAAGCGTGTTTCTTGTACGCGTTCCACGAATCGATCGCCGCGCGACGAACGCGGTTGGCCATGTCCAGCCGTTCGGCAGGCGTCCATCGTTCGCGCGCGGCCGCGAACGGAGCGCTCAACAGGAAGATCAGGGCGACAACGGTGACTCTCATGAAGTGCCACAATAGCTCCGCTCCCATGATCCCGCGAACGGTACTCCTCATCATTCTTACAGTCGCCGCTCTTCCCCTCTGGCCACAAGCACAGGAGACGGTCAACGTCACCGCGATCGAGGTCGTGGCCGTGGTGCACGACAAGACGGGATTCGCACCGAAGGATCTGAAGGCGTCGGACTTCATCGTGCTGGAAGACGGCGTCGAGCGGAAGGTGATCGGTCTCGACTACCTCGCCTCTCGCCCGGCCGCACCTGTCACCACGATTGTTGAAGCACCCGCCGCGGCGCCGGAACCGGTCGCGCCGCCGCCCCCGCCCTGGCACTTCGTCTTCTACTTCGAATCGGAGCTGTCGGGAGCGCAGGGCCGCGGGCTCGTTGCCGAGGCGATCGGGCGGGACGTCGAGCGGTACGTGAGCCTGGGAACGGTCGACGTCGTCTTTGCGACTCCCACTCCGGTCGCGCTGGTGCAGGCCTCGCGCGATCCGCAGGCAATCAGGGACGCGCTTCAGAAAGTGAAGAAGCACGGCGGGGTCAATCAATTGGTGTTGAATCGCCGCCGCTTTCGGGACTCGATGGTCGGCCGGATCGCGCCCGCCGACTTCAATGACATCCGGCCGTTTCTCGACGACGACATCCGCCTCGTCAATCTGTTCCGGCGGAATCTCGCATCCTGGCTGAGCAGCTATCGCCGCCACTCGCCGCGGATGGCGATCGTGGTCACGGACGGCTTCGACCTCGACCCGGTCAACTTTTACGTGACGGAATCGGGCCGGAATCCGATGGATCAGGCGCTGCTGCGCGCCACGGCGTTCGGCGCGGAGCTGGCCACGGGAACGTCGGACCTGGCAAAGGCGCTGGCCGGTGGTTCATGGATCATCTCCAGCGTTCCCGGGCAGATGGACATGGGCATGACCGTGGACGACGCATCGACCTGGGGCATCGGGAGGGTCACGGGCCCCGTCGCGGTCGGCCGCCTCGGAGCGAAGGCTCTCGTGGAGCTGCCGATGTCGCCGCTCATGGTTCTCGCCGCGGCAACCGGGGGAACGGTCGTCGGCAACCATTCGAAACTCGGCCAGGCCCTCGATCACCTCGGCCGATACGTGAAGCTCACCTATCAGGTCGGCCGCGCGCCGGACGGCAGGATTCGAAAGGTCGAAGTCCGATCGCGCCGCCGCGACCTCACCGTTCGCGCGCAGCAGTGGGTAGCCGAGTCGACACCGGAAGAGACGGCGTCGACGCGCGTGGTCGGATTGCTGGATGGCGCCGAGCAGACCGGCGAGCTTCCCGTCCAGGCGGCGGTGACGCTCGACGCGGCATCGAAAGGCCGCCGCGGCGTGGTCCATGGCAGCGTGGATCTCGGCGCGCTGTCGCTGCTGATCGAACAGAACGGCAGCCGGAACTTCCGCGTCACCGTCGCCACGAGGCAAGGCTCGAAAACGAACGTGATCTCGCGCATCGCCTCCAACATCGACGTGTCCGAAGGGTCGTTTCCGTTTCGCATCGGGCTCGATTTTCCGGAGGGCGTGTCGGCGCTGGTCATCACCGTCGAGGATCTCGCGACCGGCGCGTGGGGCGGTGCGCGGGTGACGGCTAAGGAGATGACGACGGAGTGAGGACGTCGATCTCGCTGTAGAACGTGTTGCCCCAGGCGTCCTCGCTCTCGGTCTCGAACACGTCGAAGAGCAGGTAGCGGTACCGCCCCAGCGTTGTGCCGTGCCTGGTGATCGTCACGACGTACTGGCCGCCTTCGTTGCCCTCGGCGCGCCGCGTGTCGACGAAGGCCAGCTGCACCCACCCGTGATCGCCGAGCCTGGCCTTCACGGAGGGCGTGGGGTCGAATTCCGGCTTCAGTCCGTCGCTCGCGTAGACCTTGTAGAGCTGCGGCGCGCGCGAGCCGGGATGCCAGGAGAAGGTCCGGATGGCGTCGACCTCGATCACGCTTCCGAGATCCATGCGGATGCGTCCGCCCCACGAGTTTGCGCGGAAGAATACGTTGGCCGAGGGTTGATCTTCGTTCGTCGGAAGGAAACCGTCGGTGAGTGCGGCGAGGGATGCGCTGTTGCTGTCGAGTGTTCCGCCGATCACGGTGATCGTCGCGTTCGCCGCGGCATCGTTGAGCGCGGGCGGTGTGAACTGGCGATCGATCTTGATGAGCATCGGGATCGACAGGAAGAGAAGGAACAGCGCTGGATTCATGACGAGCTCTCCGCGGCGCGGGACGCGCGATAGCGATCGGCAGCAACGGCGATGACGATGATGGCGCCGATGATGATCTCCTGCACGTAATTCGGCCAGCCCATCTGCTGGCATCCGTTCCTGAGCAACGACATCACCAGCGCGCCGATGATCGCGCCGGGGATGCTTCCGTCGCCACCGCTCAAGCTTCCTCCGCCGATGACGACCGCGGCGATCACATCCAACTCCGTGCCGACGGCCACGGTCGGATCGCCCTGCCGCAAGCGCGACATCTGTGTGACGCCGGCCAAGCCGAAGAAGAGTCCGGCCAGCGCGTAGACCTTGATCTTCAGGCGGTTCGTGTTGATGCCGCAGGCGCGCGCCGCGGCTTCGTTCGAGCCGAGGGCGAAGATGCGGCGGCCGAAGACGGTGTTGCGGAGGATCAGGGTCATCACGATTGCCAGAACCACCGTCAGCCAGACTCCCGGCGCGAAGAGCAGCCACGGTCTCGCGGGGAATGTCACGGCGAGCTCGTTGATCCACGTCGCCGGCACATTGACCGTCTGCTGATTAGCGACGTACTTCGCCAGCCCGCGCGCGATGCCGAGCATCCCCAGCGTGGCGATGAACGGAACGACGCGCAATGCGGTGATCGACAGGCCGTTGATCAGTCCGAGCACGCCGCCGGTGATGACGCCGCATGCGAGGGCGACGATCGGCGGCAGACCGCCGCGCAGTGCAACCGCGGTGACGACGCTGGAGAGGGCGATCGACGAGCCGACGGAAAGGTCGATGCCGGCGCTGATGATGATCATGGTCATCCCCAGCGCGGCGACCGCGACGATCACCGTCTGCGCGAGCACGACGCGCAGATTCGTCGCGGACAGATACCGCTCCGGCGCGCCCGTGAGAATCGCGAACAGCGTGGCCACGGCGATCAGACCGAGGAGGGGCGCGAACATTTTCGCGCAGCGCTCTCACGCCGCGCGCTCCGCGCCGATGGCCGCTTCCATCACGCTCACCGGAGTCCACTCGCCGATCGGGCGCGCCGCGGAGAGCCTGCCGCGGGTCATGACCGCGAGGCGGTCGCAGATCGCGAAGAGCTCCGGCAGATACGAGCTGACGATGACGATGGCCTTGCCCGCGCCGGCGAGCGCGGCGATCTGGCGGTAGACGTCGGCCTTGCTGGCCACGTCGATTCCTCGCGCCGGCTCATCGAGCAGCAGCACATCGGGATCCTGATGGAGCAGCCGGCCCAGCGCGACCTTCTGCTGATTGCCGCCGGAGAGACGATGCACCGCGGTCTTCGCGCTCGCGGCCTTGATGCGCAGGCGCTGCATGATCCCTTCGCTCTGCCGCAGTTGCAGGGCGCGGTCGATCCAGCCCGCGCGGGCGCAAGTCGAGTAGCGGGTGATGGTGAGGTTGTCGGCGACGGACATCTGCAGGGCGAGCCCTTCGCCTTTGCGGTCCTCGCTGAGATAGCCGAGGTGGTTGCCGTGCAGGCTGATCTTGCCGTTGGCTGGCGTGAGGCCGAAGAGCGCGCGAAGCAGCTCCGTGCGGCCCGAGCCGATGAGACCGGCAATGCCGAGGATCTCGCCGCGATGGAGATCGAAGTTCGCCTGCGCAAGACGGACCTCGAGCACGACTTCCGGTGACTCGCTGCGCTGCCGTTCCACCACCTGATCGACGCTGCGGCCGACCATCTGCTCGATCAGGCGCTCGTCAGAAATGGACCGCAGCTCGCCTGTGTCGACACTCCGTCCATCACGCAAGACGGTGGAGCGATCGGCGATTTCCCGCACCTCCTCGAGGAAGTGGCTGATGTACACCACGGCGATTCCGCGGTCCCGCAGTTGCGCGATCAGCCGGAAGAGCCGCTCGACGTTCGCGCGCTGCAGACTGCTGGTGGGCTCGTCCATCAGGATCACGCGCGCGTCCAACGCGAGCGCGCGGCAGATCTCAACCACCTGCCGGTCGGGCAGCGCCAGATCGCCGGTTCGCTTTCGCGGATCGATCTCGCTGCGGCCGAACTCATGGAGCAGCGCCGCAGCGCGCTCTAACAGCACTTTTCTCGGTGGCTCGATGCCGAGGAAGATGTTCTCGGCGACGGGGAGATGCGGGCAGAGGGCGAGCTCCTGATGCACATGCGCCACGCCGCGACGGCGCGCTTCACCCGGTCCGGCGGGCTCGTACGGCGCATCGGCGAGCGACATCTCGCCGCTGTCCGCGCGATGAATGCCGGAGAGGATGTTCAGCAGCGTGCTCTTTCCCGCGCCGTTCTCGCCGATGAGCGCGTGCACCTCGCCGGGCGACACGTCGAGGTCGACGCCGTCCAGCGCGACCGTCGCGCCGAATCGCTTTCGAAGGCCGCGCAGTCGCAGGACGCTCACTTCAGATATTGATCGAGCGGCGGGCGAAGAAGCTGTTGCGACTCGGCAGCGTCGAGGTTGGCCGGCGTAATCAAGGTCACGCCCGTATCGACGCGTTTCTCGATGGGCTTGCCGCGCAGGTGATCGAGCAGCGTCTTCACCCCCAGCTCGCCCATGCGAAACGGATTCTGCACGACGATGCCGTGCAGCTTTCCGGCGCGGATGGCCTGCACGAAGCTCTCGCTGGAATCGAAGCCGATGAAGCGGATCTTTCCCGCGCGGCCGGCGTCTTCGAGTGCGAGCAACGCGCCCGCGGTCGAGGATTCGTTCGGCGTGAACATGCCGTCGAGGTCGTCGCCGTGGCGATTGAGGAGATTCTCCGCGGCGGTCTTGGCCGTCTCGCGCGTCGCGCCGGCGAACTGATTCGAAGAGGTCAGCTCAATGCCGGGATAGCTCTTGATCTTGTCGACGAATCCCTTCTCCCGCGCTTCGGTGCTGGCCACGCCTTCCTGATAGCGAAGCAGGAGCACGCGCCCCTTGCCTCCGAGCAGCCGGGCCATCTCCTCGGCAGCAAGCTCGCCCCCGCGATGGTTGTTGCTGGCCACGAAGCTGATCGGATCTTGGGATTCGAGCCCCGAGTCGATGACCACCGTCGGAATGCCGGCGCGCTTCGCTTCCTCGACCGGACGGACCAGCGCGTTCTTGTCGAACGGCGCGAGCACGATGCCATTCACGCCCTGGGTGAGGAAACCTTCCACGACCTGCACCTGCTGCTCGCGGTCGTCCTCGCGCATCGGCCCTTTCCAGATGATCTCGACGTCGAGATTCTCCGCTTTCGCATCGCGCGCCGCTTTCATCGCGCCGGCGTGGATGCTCTTCCAGAACTCATGCGTCGAGCCTTGCGGGATCACCGCGACTTTGAACGACTGCGCCGCTGCAGGAGCGGAGGTCGTTGCCGGTTGCGGCGCCTCGGTCTTCGAACAGGCGGTGAGGACGACGACGGCGGCAGCGAGGAGAAAGCAGCGCTTCATTGCAACGTATCGTACAGCGGCTGCACGGGCTCGATCGGCGCGCTTTCGTTCGTCGCGGTGATCGCCAGCACGCGAACCTTGTCGTCGTTAGGAAGCGTGATCGCCGTCGCTCCGGGCGGCACCACGAAGGAATGGGCCAAGAGGTACGCGAACGAGTAAGGCACGTTCGCGCCGCTCGCGTCGTGATGATGCGAGGCGAACCAGGCGATCGGCGCGCGCTTGATGAAGCCCGGAACGAGACCGGTGAAGGCGGTGACTCTCGCCGTGCGCGGCGGCGCATCCAGCGGCGCGTCCGGACGCGGCGGCAACACCTCGACGCGCTTTTCCCACAAGCGGTTGTCCCACTGCCCGACGTACCCGGTCCAATCCTGAACAGTCACCTCGGCCCGTTCGCGGCCGATCTGAAACACGGCCTGCCGATCGCCTTCCGCCGCGGCGAGGACGTAAACGCGGCGTGTGCCTTCCGGCAGCGCAATGGTTTGTCCGCGCGCAATGACCGCGTTCGCCTCGCGCGGATCGGGCAAGGAGAAGGTGATCGGGCCATACGGAATCGCGCGCGGGAGCATTTCCGCGGGCAGTGTTCTTCGACCCGTCGCCGCGCCATCTTTCGCGGCCATGGCCAGGTCGTACGGCAGTTCGATCGTCTGCGATTTGGGCCGAGGTTGCGGCGCGGTGCGATCGAGCGTCACCGCGAACGTCCGCAACTGGAACGGCTTCAGCGAGGTCACCAGCGCGCCGCGGGTGATCGTCGCGTTGCCGAGCGGCATCTCCTGTCCGTTCACTTCGCGTGCGCTCTTCACCGGTCCGGCGAACTCGAGCCGCACCGCTTGCGCGGGCTTGCCGTCCAGTTCCACCAGCCGGACGATGATCTCGTCGCTCTCCTCGGCCTTCTTGAGCGCGAGCACGCGAACGCGTGGATGGCTCACGCGCAACAACGAGAAGGTCCTGCCGAGAACGCCGTCATGCTTCGGCGACTGAAACGCGATCAACGGCTGCTCGAGACGCATGGCCTGCCAGTCTTCGATCGACGTGCCGCTGTGAGCGGCGAGACCGTACACGAATTCGTGATGACCGAAATCCTGCGAGGTCTGGTCGCTGTAGGCGCTGTTCCCGCCGTCGAGTCCGGGCGTGTAGAGAAGCGTGAGCCGCACCGTCTCATCCGCCGGTTTGTCCGATCCATACTTCGCTTCGGTCAACACGGTCACGCCATGACTTCCGCCGCGGTCGGTGAGATCGATCCATTGATGCGACGCGACCTCGTACTTGCGAGGCTCGTTGTTGCCGCGGCGAATCGTGCCGACCTGCCAGTTGTACGTCGCCTGCGGATTCGAAGCGGCCAGCGGGAACGTCGCCTTCAGCGAAGCCCCGGGCGTTCTCCAATCGATGGCATTGGCGATCTCGATGCGATTGCCCGCGTCTCCCGCGGCCAACCGCACGGTCTGCACGAACGTCGATCCTTCCGTTTTGCGGCTGATCTCCACCGCTACGCGTGCGGGTCCCGATTCGACGACGCGGATTTGCGCCGGTCCTGAAACGAAGCCCCGCGGCGGCTTCTGGCGGTCGTCCCAGTCCATGTTCCAGGCCGGCCATTCCTGCGGCGATTCGGACTGGATGGCCAGACGCATCGGTGACGCAAGCAGCTCCTTCTTCAGCGTCTTGTCGAAGATGCCGGCGAGGTCGCCGTTCTCATCGATCCGGATCGTGTATCGATCGTTCGTGAGCGATGACGCCGTTGCCTTCAACGACGAACGAGTCGAAGGAGTGCCGGGCCGCACGTCGTACACCGCATATCCAATCGACGGCACGCGCGCGAGAAACAGCAGCTTTTCACCGGAGCGCTGCGACGGCACCTCCGTTCCATCCGGCGCGATCACGCGGACGGGACCCGATGCTTGAATACGCGCCTCGACGATGTCTTCGCGATCGACGTTCAGCGGGTTGTAGACGACGATCGCCGTCCCTTCCACGTTCGTGTTCATCGCCGCGACGACGCCGTCACTCGCGCTGGTGAGCACATCCGCGAATTGATTCATCGCCACCACCGCGTCGTTCCACGCGTATTCGTAGGCCTTCGGCGTTGCCGTGCCCGCGGCGGTGTCGTGGAACTGCCCGCCCATCACCAGCGTCCACGCATCTTCGAGGCGTTGTTGCGGATAGGCGCGGCTGCCGAGCCACATCGCCGCGACCGACGCCTTCTCCGCCGTGTCGGCGAGGAGCTCGTTTTTGCGATTCCAGCGCTTCTGATACGCCTGCGAGGTGAGCGAACCGGCGGAATGTTCGGTGAGCTCCATCTCCCCCTTGAAGCGCGGCAGCCGTGAGGTCTGATCGGGCTTGATGTCGAGGAACATCTGCTCCGCGCTCGACGAAACGACGCGCATCGGTCCGCGCGTGCTCGTGACCATCGACTCCACTCGCGCGACCGAGGATTCGCGCGGCGCACCGCCGATGTCGCCGGTGCCGTAGTAGTGGTAGTCGGTGAACAGGCCGCCCGTCTCACCGTTGCGGCGCACGCGCGCCGGCCAGTCGATGAAGTTGCGGATGTCGTCCGGCGCTTTGCTTTCCCGCAAATCCCAGACGATGTCGGCCGAGTACGAACCGGGGTTGAGCGCCGCGATCACCGTCGCGCCGTCGGGTCCTTCCCACAGGCCGACGTTGAACGGGATCCCGACCGCCGATCCCCAGGTCAGCTTCTGCGTCGAGAACCCGCGGATGCCCATGTGCGCGAGGATGCTCGGCAGCGACGAGGGAAAGCCGAAGCTGTCCGGCAGCATGAATTCGGCGCTGGTCGTTCCCAGCTCGCGCCGGAAGTAGCGCGAGCCGTACAGCACCTGCCGGATGATCGACTCGGCGGAAGGCGAGTTGACGTCGCTCTCCTCCATCGACGACCCCGATGGGAACCAGCGGCCGGCGCGGACGTAGGCCTTCATCGTCTCGTAATCGGCCGGGTAGTACTCCTTCATCAGCCGGTACCGGTTCGCACCGCTGAAGTTGAAGATGTAATGCGGATACTTCTCGAAGAGCTTGAAGTTGTCGTGGAGCGTCGACGGCAGATACTCGAGGATCGTCGCCGGATACTCCCAGCGCCACTGCGTGTCGAGATGCGCGTATCCCACGACGTAAAGCGTCGGCTCGCGGGTGAGATCGGGCGGGTCGTCGGCGAGGGCGATCGTGGCGCACATGGCGACGATGCAAGCCAGCCAGCGGGATGTGCTCATGAACGGGCGACTCTAGCAGGGTAGGGAAAGACGAGAACACGTCACTCCTACGTGCAGATGGCGAACCCTACGCCGAATCCACCGCAGCCTGCGCCGCCGCCGGTTCAGCCGCCGCCCGTGCAGCCGCCTCCGCCGCCGGCGCCCGATCCGGTGGAGGATCCGTGGCTGAAGACGGAGCGCGTTCTGATCGGGGCCGCGCCGGCCGTGCTCGCTCTCACGCTCGCACTGCCCGTAATCCTGCTGGCCACGACGAGCCTTCATAACATCGCCGGCGCCGACAAGAAAATGCTCGCCCTCTGCATGTCCGTTCTTTTCGCCGGCATCGCGATCGTGTTTCTGGCTCGATTCGTCCGCAGCCTGGAGAGCGGCGAGCCTCTCGGCATCGAGAGCCACTGGGGCGGATTGGGTGGCGGCGTCGGAGGCTGGAGGATCTCCAGGCCCATCGTCTATCTGCTGCCGGCCATCGTCTTCGCCGCCCTGACCGCGGTGGCCATGTCGAGCTATCTCCCCTCGGAGAAGAAAGAGGAGAAGAAACCCCCCGCCACGGATACGACGAAGACGACCGCATCGGTCACCACAAAGCAGGGAACGACCACGACCGCGGGAACGACGCAGGGAACGACCACGACCCAGGCACCGGCCAGCGACACCACCGCCACGGCCCAGACGGCGACGAAGGGCCAGTAGCCGTGCCGATCCGGATCAAGAGGTACGTCGAGCCTCTGTCCCTCAGGTCGGAAACCCAGTCACCGGCCATCATCGAAAGCGACGCGTACCGTCAGGTCTGCACGGACCTGGAGATGTACGTCAACGGAGAGATTCTCGGCCGCTCATTTCTCGTCGCCGGACACCGCGGCGCGGGCAAGACCACGATGCTGCGGCAGGCCGTTCACGAGGTCGACTCCCGCATCCGCAAGAAAGGCGAGACCTCCGGACAGTACGCGAGACCGCTCTTCATCGCCCTGCATGGCCCCGATCTTCTTTCGAAGCCGTCCGATCCGCCGAGTGGGAAGCCGGAAGAGCCGCCGAAGCCTGACGAGAAGCCGCAACCAGCGGCCGCCGCAGATCCAGCGGCGCCTGCGCCGAAACCCGCACCGGCACCGCAACCCGCTCAGCCCGTACCCAAACCGCCTGACCCGGCGGCGCCTCTCGAGCCGCCGCCGCGAGACGAGTTGCGCCACTTCCTCGACCGCGTCACCTCCGGCCTCTACGTCGGTGCGGCCCAGGAGTTCGCCCGCCGTTTTCGAGAGCAGGCGCTGGGCGTGGCAAAGACCGAACGGGAGAAATCGGAGCTGCTCGAGCTGGCAGCCGACCTCCAGGTCCAGCTCGATCGTCAACCGGACCTCGACCGCCTGCGCGATTACTGGAACCGCGTCGACGCTCTCGATGGCGGTGTGCTTTACAAAGCCGCGAAGCAGACGGGCCGCGGCGCGGAAGAAGTGACGGCGCTCTTCAGCATCGGACGGGTCATGCGGACTTTCGCCGGCACGCTGCAGTCCTCGCTGTCGACCGAGGACAGCCGGACGCGGGATGCGTCGGTGAGCCTGGTGACCATCGACGGCCAGAGTCTGCTGCCGCCGCTCATCGGTCTCGTCACCGGTGCCGTGGTCTGGGGCGTGCTCCCCGAAGCGACCGATCCACTGGTGAAGGCTTTCTCCGCGCTTCTGACCGGCTTCGGAACGGTGCTCGGCTTCAAGGTGAGCGCGTCGCGTACGCGTTCCAGCTCGCAGACGTGGAAGGAAACCTACATCCCGAAAGACGATCCCGGTTCGCTGTATCGCGTGCTGCCGGGATTGATCGAGCGCTTCCAACGGGTCGGTCTCTTTCCGGTCTTCGTCGTCGACGAGCTGGACAAGGTCGCGGGGCTGGGAGAAAAGATCAATTCGCTGCTCGGCTACATGAAGCAGTTCGTGACCGAGCGGGCGTTCTTCTGTTTCGTCACGAACCGCAGCTTCTATCAGCAGGCCAACACGCAGGCGATCGGAAGCGCGTACTCCACGCTTCACACCCGCTTCGGCGATTCGGTGTTCGTCCTCTACCGCCCTGACGATTTTCACAAGTACCTGGAGAACATGTTCGTCATCGAGGGTGAGCCGGAGGCGGAGAAGGCTCAGGATGCCGTGGCCATGCTGCGCTACGTGCTCCTGAGCCGTTCGTATCTTCATCCGTACGATCTGCGCCGGGAGCTGGCTCGCTGGCAGGATGGGGAGCTCGTCAATCGAAGCGTGGAGGACCTGAACAATTCGCCGCGACTGCAGCGCGATGTGGTGATGCAGGTCGCCGTCGAAGTGGTCTACGCCGGACAGGCCCTGCGCGAACATCTCCGCGATCCGATCACGGCGCAGACGGCGCTCGACGCGTTGTACTACCCGGCGCGCAAATGGCGCGAAGGCGAGAACGAGCTCGAGATCACGCAGGACAAGTTGACGAAGTATCTGGTCGTGCGCACGGGCTTCCGGGAAGAGGCGACCGAGGCGGAGACCACGGCCGCGACGAATGTGCTGATCCCGCCCGCTCTGCAGAAAACGCTGTTCGAACAGGTCGAGCGGATGATGATTCTGCTCGGCAATCCGCCCGCGCTGATCGAGGAGGCCTCGCAGGCCGGAGTGAGACTGCCCGAGGCGATCATCAGGGTGCTCAGAACTTTCGAGCCGCTGGTGGAGAAGGTCTGATGACCAGATTCCGATTCCGTTTCGATGCGCAGGGAATGAACCTCGATGTTCCGAAGCCTGCGGTCATCGTGGCTGCCGCGCCGATCGCGCTCGACGCGGTGGAAACACCACCCGATCCCGCTGTTGTGGTGACCGAGCTCAAAGAGTGGCTGGACGCGCACCACGATTTCGGCCTGGACATGAGTCTTCTCGAGCAGCAGGAGGTACTCCTTGCACCACCGCATTGGAGTTATGTCTCGAGGGCTGCTTCGTCGCTCCTCGGCAGGGAGCTCGCCGAGCCGGGAACGGAAGAAGACCGGCGGCAGGCAGTGCAGAAATACGTGGAAATGCTTGCGGCGCGCGAGGAGATCCTCAACTACGCTCTGGCGATCGCGGCGTACGCAAGCACGGTCGCCATCGGGCGCGATCCCGCGCAAAGGATGCGGAACGCGCTGATGGCCCTTCCGAAGGGCGCGAAGATGGACCCGTCTTTCTTCGAGACCGGCCCCCTGCTGCGTCCGTTGCCGCGCCTTCTTGCTCAAGGGAAAGCCAAGCAATGGGCCGATGCCGTCCTGGCCCGCCACGAAGAGATCGTCGACACCACGCCTCATCCCCCCATGCCTGCAGTCGAGGAAGCCGGTTGGAAAACCTGGCAGAAGAGACTCTCTGACTTTCACCACAGCCGCCGGTCGTTTCCTGTGGATGAGAACGATCTCCTGTTGCGCGCACGATCGGCGGGGCCTGCTGCGCTGTTCTGGAACGAGCTCGACCAGATGCCGCTTCGGAAATGGACCGATGCGCTTCTGGCCGCGTCGCGAAGCACGGACGTCCCGCCGTGGGTGCGTCGCGAAGTTGAAATGGAGCTCGTGACGGACCGCAAAACCGTTGTGATCATCGTCGGAGATTCGGAATCGTCCCCCACCGCCGGCTGGCTTCCGTCGAAAAACGTCGGCTCCCTGTGGGTCGCCCGGGCGCGCTGGGAGGAGGCCTACGATGCCTTGCCCGCCAAACCCCTCAGGGAGGCCGCGGCCTCGGTTCTGGCCATGGAGGTCGCTGGCGATCCTGACGCGGTCACTCAACTCATCACTCGTCATCCGAGCGGCGTGATTGGTCGCATCCCGAGCCCGGCGCCATTCCAGGTCTATCTCGGCAAGGACAAACTGCCGCCGCAAGCTACCCCGATGGTCCCCTACATCGAGGGAGCGAAGGACGTCGATGACGTGATCACCAAGATCGCGGCGCTGACACGACTGGCGTAACCTTTACGCCCAGATGAAAGTCGCGTTCCTCAAGCCTCCCATCGGAGGAATTCTCGGCCTGGAGATGCTCACCTTCGTCGAGCCGCTCGGGCCGATCTGCGTTGCGGCCTGCCTGGAGGCCGAAGGGCACGAGTGCAAAGTCATCGATCTGCGGATCGACGGCGAAAAGCAGGGCATGGAGCTCTGCCGGAAGTTCGATCCGGACATCGTCGGATTGCAGTGCAACTTCACCACGGAGCGCAATCGCACCATCCGCCTGGCCGAACAGGTCCGGCGGGACATGCCCAACGCCTTCATCGTCGTCGGCGGTCACGACGCCTCGCGCGATCCCGACTTTTTCCGCAATACCGCGATCGACGCGATCGCCGCTGGCGACGGCGAAGAAGTCATGCCGCCGCTCGTCGATGCATTGCAGCGCGGCGCCGATCTCCGCAAGATCCGCGGCCTGCAGGTCAACAACGACGGCGAATGGTTCTTCACCGGAAACGCCGACGCGCGGCCGAACCTCGACAGCTATCCGCCGCCGGCCCGGCATCTCATCGAGCACTACGCCGATCACTACTACATCAACTTCCGCAAGCCGATGGCGCTCATGGAAACGGCGCGCGGCTGTCCGTACAAATGCAACTTCTGCTCGGTCTGGAAGTTTCACGAGTCGACCTTCCGTGAGAAATCGCCGGCGCGCGTCGTGCGCGAGCTGCAGGACATCAAGGCCGACGCGATCTTCATCACCGACGACATCTTCTGGATGAACGTGAAGCGCGGCGAGGAGATGGCCCGGCAAATCAAGGCTGCCGGAATCAAGAAGTACTTCGCCGTGCAGACCCGCACCGACATCATCTGCAAGTTCCCGCACCTCGTGGAGATGTGGAAGGACTGCGGCCAGCTGCAGGTCTTCCTCGGCCTGGAGTCCGTCACCAACGAAGGCCTGCGCGCGGTGAACAAGAAGAACACCGCCGATCACAACGTCCGCGCCGTGCAGATCCTGAAGGAGCTCGGCGTCGGCGCGACCTGCAACTTCATCGTCGATCCGGCCTGGGACCGCGAGGACTTCGCGCGGCTGCGCGACTGGATCGAAGAGATGAACACGTGGATCAGCGGTTTTTCAATTCTCACGCCGCTGCCGGGCACCGACCTGTGGGACGACACGAAGAGCCGCATCACCACGGACAAGTGGGAGATGTTCGACATCGTCCACGCCGTGCTGCCGACCAAGCTGCCTCTCGATGAGTTTTACGAGGAGTACTCGCGGCTCTGGCGGCATGTGCTCGAGGTCCGTTATCGCTCCGAAGGACGGATGAAGAATTACGCGCGGGTGGCGACGGCGCTGGTGACCGGCAAGCTCTCGCTGAAGAACATCCAGCGCGGCGTGGGCATGGCCAAGAAGTTCAGCGATCCGAAGACGTTCCTGCGCGCGCACGAGGCCTGAGCGGATGCCTCACTACATCCTCTCAGCGGTCAGAGATACCGTTCCCTGAGAATGCGCGTGTGGTGAATGACGTGCCCCGCGGCGATGTAAGCCATCGCCCGAACGGAAAACGCATAGCCGCTGGCGACGCCGCGCCGCAACCACGCCTCGGGCGAGAGGTTGTCGAACAGGTCGAGCGTCGCCGCGCGGATCGACCCGAATTCGTGAACGTGCGAAGCCATCGTTCGCTCCGCCGGTCTGGCCGTCTTCACGGCGAGCTCGGGCTCGAAGCTCGGCAGCGGCGGCTCCATCTCCCGCGCGAACCAGAACGCTCGGATGGTGTAGAGCCGTTCGCAGTCGTTGATGTGACTCACGATCTCGCGCACGCTCCACTTGTCCGGCGCGTAACGATGATCGGCGATCGACTCCGGCAACGCCGCCAGAAACGACCGCGCTTCGCGGCCCTGCTCTTCGAGGATCGAGCGGATGTCGCCGTCGGGAACCTGATCGATGTAGCTGAAGTAGTACTCGACCGTTTCGTCGCGCTCGGGCCGTCCGGGGATGTTCATATGCTTCAGCATTATCCTTCGCGCATGCTGTCGTACGAAGTAACCATCCAGGTCGACGATCTCGCGCTCGCCGGTGCGCTGGAGCGGTACATGCGCGACAAACATCTCTCGGAGGTCTTCGCGACGGGCTGCTTCCTCGACGCGCATTTCGAAACGAGCGAAGCGGGCGTCTATCGCTCGCGATACACCGTCGCGTCGCAGGAAGATCTCGATCGCTATCTCCAGGAATCAGCCCCGCGGTTGCGCGCCGATTTCGTCGAGCATTTCCCGGCCGGACTGCGGGTGAGCCGTGCCGTCTGGACTGAGCTTGCCGGCGCGAGCCGCTGAGTCAGCGGGTCAGCTCCAGCGTCATCTCGACCATCGTGTCGCGAAAGCCGAGCCGTGCGAACAGCGCGTGCGCCCCGCCGTTCTGCGCGGCCGTCCACAAAACGACGCGAGGCGCTCCGCGCTCGCGCAGCCAGTCGATGGCCGCGGCCATCAACTTCGTCCCGATTCCGTGACCACACGATCCCTCGGCAACGAGCACGTCGTGAATGAATCCCGCCGGGCCGCGGAGCTCTTTCCACGACAGCGGCTCGAGCGCGGCGAAGACGTAGCCCACGACTCCGCTGCCGTCATCGGCCACGAAAATCACGCTGTCCGGATCATCGAGCATCGACCCGAGGAATCCTGCGTACCCCACGGACGCACCAGCCCTCGGCGTCAGGAAGCGCAGCCGGTCGAATTCGTAGTGTTGTTGCATCAGCGCCGCGCCGAGCTGGCCGAGCGCCGGAGGATCGGCGGCAGTCGCTTTGCGGATCGTCACGGTCATGGCGGGCGATCATAGCGACGAAGGCATCAGAGATCTCTCAGACAGAAATCAGACAACCCGCAACGACTTCATCGCCGGGCGCGCCGATCATCGCTGCACAACTCAAATTTCGTCGAGGGAGCACCGATGAAGCGTGCGGGAACGATCTCCATCCTGGTGGCAATGGCTGCGCTGTCCATGAACGTGGCGGCGGCTGAAAACGAACAGGTGCGCATCGCGCTCAACGAACGGCGGATCGAGGCGGGACAGCGCACGGTCATCCTCAGCGTCTACGCCACGCAGGAAGGCGGAGAGCCGGTTGCGACCGAGACGCGCTCGATGAACGTCGGCACGCAAGGGTTCACGGCTTCCCTCGGCAAGCTGTCGCCGGCCGCGCCCGCCGGTCAAATGCGATGGGTCGCCGTGCGCGTCCCGCCCGGCACTGAGAGCCGGCGCGTTCCCCTGGCCTCGACGGGTGATGTGACTGTCAACGTCGTCCCGGCGGCCGCGATCCAGGCGCCGGGCATCATCGAGTCGACGGTGCTGGGATTCCGATTCCCGGACGGGACGGTGCAGACATCCGCGGCCACGGTCAGCGGTGGAGTGCCGAGCGTGAACGGGATCGGCGGCGCGGTGACGATCACCGGCGGAGGAAGCGCATCGGTGCAGACGGCCGGCAGCACGATCACCGTCTCCAGTCCCGCCTTCGGAGCTCCGGTCTCGGTCGGATCGGCGAACGCCGCCGGCGCCGCGAGCACGATGGCCCGCTCCGATCATGTTCACGCGCATGGCGATCAGGCGGGCGGCACTCTTCACGCTGCCGCAACGGTCGGAACGGCCGGCTTCCTGTCCGCGACCGACAAACAGAAGATCGACGGCGCCGTCGTCTACACGCGCACGATCATCGTCAGTCCCGTGCCCGGCAATTCCGTGGCGAGCGGCACGGCGCTGGTCAACGCTTTGAGCGGCATCTCAGGAAACAGCGCGACCGATCCGTATCTCCTGAAGATCGAGCCCGGCATCTACGACATCGGCGCGACCGCGCTCACGATGAAGACGTTCGTGGACGTCGAGGGCTCGGGCGAGAACGCGACCTTCATCGTGGCCTCTCGCGGCGGGGCATCGCTGGCCAACACCGCGGCGGCCGTCGTCTCCGCCGCGAGCTCCGAGTTGCGGTCGCTGACGATCACGAACACCGCCCCGGGCTCGACCGTCGGCATCGGATACTTTGGCAACACTGCCTCTCGCCTCCGTCAGGTCACGATCAGCTCTACCGGCGGCTCGACCTCATCCGTCGGGATCTTTGCCACGGCCGGCGCTTCGTTGACGATCTCGGATGCCACCGTCACGGCCACGTCGACAGGCTCGACCTCTGGATCGAACGGGATCCAACTCTCCAGCACGGCGAAGGTTTGGGTTCTGAAGAGTGCGATCACCGCCAAAGGCACGGCGGGCACCGGGACGAACACGGGAGTGGCGCTGGGCAACGCCTCGGCCGCCGTGACGATCGACAGCTCGACGATTCTTGCGACCGGCACCGCCGGTCAGAACAACGGCGTGTCCACCGCACCGGGCAACGCGACGATCCTGAATTCGACCGTGCAGGTCGAGACCGCCGGCGCGCGGATCGCCGTCTCCACCAGCAACAGCAGCAGTTCCACGATCAACGTGTTTCACTCCCGGCTCCTGGCTGGCGGCGGAGGCAGCAGCTCGCAGCTATCCGCGACTAAGGGAACCGGCTCGAATTTGCACGTGGCGGCGTCGCAGGTGGACAGCTCGTCGACGGGCACCCCGAAGTGCGTACACGTCTACGACGCCGACATGGACGATCTGAACAACGTCTGCCCCACGCCGGTCTTGTAAGTCCGCTACTGCACGGCGAAGAGCGGCGTGTCTCCGCCGAGCTCCGGAAAGACGTGGGACTCGCGAGCGACGAAGGTGAGGCCGGATCCGGCGACGAGATCGCGGACGGTACGCGACGCCAGCGCTTCGCGCGGCCGGGCGATCGATGCGAGCGTGAAGGCGATCTCCACCGCCGTGCCGGTGGGATCGCCGTGCGCGATCCGGCACTCGCCGGTGTGAATGCCGAAGCGCAGCGCGACGCCGCGGTGATTCGCGAAGTCGCGTACTTCTCTCGCGCACCGGATTGCACGCGCCGGTCCGTCGAACGCCGCCATGAGCGTTCCATCGCGCGTCCGCTCGAACCTTTTGCCGCGGTACATCTCGATCTGATGGAGAGCCTGCTGCCGGTGCTCGCCGAAGGAGGCCCGGTTGCCGGCCTCGGGACCGCTGGCGATGCACAGCACGGTCGCGAGCACGCCGTCCGATCCTTCATGGACATGGCTCCCGGTCAGAAACTCCTCGATGGGATCGAGAATCGCGTCCTGATCGCCGACGAAGGGAAGATGGTCCACGCCGGGCAGCTCGACGAACTTCGCTCCCGGAATCTTCGAGGCGACGTACCGCCCCTCTTCCACTTTCAGGCAAAGGTCTCCCGTCCGATGGATGACCAGGGTCGGCACGCGAATGGTCGGCAGCACCGGCCGGATATCGATCTC
The DNA here is from genome assembly GCA_963822445.1 of uncultured Acidobacteriota bacterium. Taxonomy (GTDB): domain Bacteria; phylum Acidobacteriota; class Thermoanaerobaculia; order Gp7-AA8; family Gp7-AA8; genus QHVT01. The sequence continues at coordinate 1,566,388 of CAWGHO010000002.1, forward strand.
CGAGTTCATGCGCGTCAGGGCGTCGGCCGCGCCGGGACTGGCGCCCATGCGCAGATACTTCGCCCACCAGTCGCGAAACTCGGGATCGTGGGCTCGGCTCGGTGCGCGCTCGGCGATCCCGACCGGATTTCCCCACTCTTCGCGAATCGAGCGCAGAAAGACTTCCCGGGCCTCGACGGTCGGAGCCCAGGGGTAGTCGACGTCGCGGATCCGTCTCGCGTACGTGCCGATCATCACCAGCGCCGCGGTCTTGTCGGGATAGGTCGCCGCGTAGAGGCTGCACATCGGACCGCCTTCCGACACTCCGCAGAGCGCGGCGCGTTTCGAACCGACGGCGTCGAGCACGGCCCGAACGTCGTCCATCCGCTGTTCGAGCGTCGGAAGATCGCCCACCCGGTCGGACAAACCCGTGCCTCGCTTGTCGAAGACGATCAGTCTCGAGAACGACGACAGACGCCGCAGAAATCGTGCGAAGGAGGGCTCGGACCAGAAGTAGTCGAGATGGGACACCCATCCCATGACGAACACGAGATCGAGCGGTCCGTCGCCGAGGACCTGGTAGGCGATGTTCACGTCCCGGCTTCGCGCGTAATGGACCTTGGGAGGCACGAACGAGTCGATCGGTCGCGGTTGCGCCTCGGCCGTTGGCGAATGAACCTCGACGACTGCATTCAAGCGATACCCGCGCCGCGGAACGGTCTCGATGTAGGACTCGCCTCCCGCTTTCAGGCCGAGAGTCCGGCGCAGGAGAGAGATGTTCTGAGCGAGGCTGTTTTCCTCGACGGCGACCTGCGGCCAGACGCGCGCCAGCAGCTCGTCTTTGGCGACGACATGCCCACTCTTTTCGGCGAGGACGAGGAGCGTTTCGAAAGCCTTGGGCGTCAGCGCAACCGGCGCGGCGTCCCTGTACAGCACGCCGACAGCGGCGTCGATGCAGAAGGTATCGAAGCGATACTCCTGTTTTTGGCGCTGCATCGCACGCGATTGTATTCCGGGTCCGCGCACGGTCTTTGCGTCGATCGTCGAGTCGATGCCCACCTGTCGCAGAAGTGCGTTGCTCCTCGCAATCCTCGCGATTACCGCGGTCGGAGTCGCCCAGACACCGACCTTATCCGAGACGTATGAGGTCGTCGTTCACAACCTGGACGTGTTCGTGACGGACGCGAAGGGAAACGCGGTCACCGGGTTGTCCAGGGACGACTTCGAGATCCTCGTCGACAAGAAGCGGCAGGAGATCACGCACTTTGCGGCGTATCGGGCGGACCGCGCATCGACGGCGCCCGACGAAGCACCAAGGAAGGACGTGCCCGGCACGACCGAACCGCCGCGAACGATCGTTTTCTTCATCGACGAGGTGGGTCTCCACCCGACGACGCGCGAGAAGTTCCAGGAACAGGTCGAAACCCTCGCGAAGCAGATTCTGCGACCGAACGATCAGGCGATGATCGTGACCGCGGCGGCGAAGAACAAGATCGCACTGCCGTTGACCTCTGATCATCAGGCTACGCTCGCGGAGATCCGGAAGGTGCTGGCCGCGCAGCCGCAGATGAATCGGGTGGTGCAGCGCGAGCGGCTGGCGTTGCAGCGCGATCTCGACCGCGCGACGACGCCCGAGGAGGTCGAGTTCGCGTACTTCATCTACGCGGCCGCCGTGAGCGCGAGGGTGAAGCAACGGCTGGCCGTCCTTCATTCGGTGGTCGCTGGTCTCGCCGGCATCGAGGGGCGGAAGGCCGTCGTGCTGGTCACGGAGTCTTTGAGTGCCGAACCGGATGCCGACAGGGCACCCACGCCGACTTCCAGCAGCCGCCGGCAAAGCATTGATCTTCGCCCGTTCATTCGCGAGGTCGCCCAGGCAGCCGCCTCCGCCAACGTAACCATTTACGCGCTGCATCCCGAGTACGGCCTCGGGTCCTCGACTTCCGGATCGGTCGAGAACCGGTCGGGAAAGACACTCGGGGTCGATCGCGATTACATGCAGCGCAGCATCACCAATACGCAGGTGAGCCTGCAGATTTTGAGTGAGATGACCGGCGGCACCTGGCATCGCGGCGAGGGAGGGCTGAGCACGGGCTTTCGCCAGCTCACCGACGACCTCGTGTCGTACTACTCCCTCGGTTACCGGCAGCGTTCCGGCGCGCCGGACAAGCCGCAAAGCTTGCGCGTTCGCATCAAGGGGCGGCCCGACCTCACGGTCCGCTCGCGCGGTGAAGTGGTGCGGAAATCACCGATCCGCCAGATGAACGATCTGGTCATGGCGGGATTTCTGACGCCCGCGCCGAATGACCTCGAGATCGCGATGATCGTCGGAACGCCGGTTCAGGACGCGAAGAAAGCGTGGGCAGTTCCGGTCGATGTCCGGATCCCGCTGGAGAAGCTCACGTTTCTTCGCCAGGGCGATCGCTACGTGGCCAGATTCAGCGTCCATTTCTCCGCGATGGGCGAGCTCACCGAGTTCGTGAGCGGCGAACCGCGCGAGTTGTCGCTCGAGTTGACGCCCGCCGAATACGCGGAGATCGCAGGGAAGCAGTATGGCCACAACACCGACCTCCGGATCGCCGCCGGAACGCTGCACATCGCTGTCGGCGTTCGCGACATTCTCGGAGGAACGACGGGGGTCGTGACCGAGACCATCGATCTGGAGTAGCTCACGGCTTCTTCGCGACGCGGCTTCCGTCCTTCGACGGGCCGTACGGGCTGACGTAGATGGCGCGCTCGACGACCGGCGCATTCTTGTCGTCGCCGGGCTCGCGCACCGCGGGCAGGATCAGCCGGGTAATGAGATCGGTCGACACGGCGGTCATTCCTTTGCGGCTGAAGAAGTTTCCGGCGAAGGTCGCGATGACGAGGTCGAGCTCGGGGATGACGGTCGCGATCTGCCCTCCCGCGCCGCGCGCGGAGTAGGTGCGGACCATTCGGTCCTTGTATGGGTAATCTTCGACCCACCACTGATAGCCGTAATGGATGTTGCGCAGGTTGTAGAGCGGTGAGACGGCGCGCGCCGCGAACTGTTCGCCGACGATCCGGCGGCCCTGCCATGTGCCGCCGTCGAGCATCACCTGGCCGAACTTGATGAAGTCGCGCAGGATCAGATTCGTGCTGCCGCCGCCGTACGGATTTCCCGCGGGATCGAGGCCCCACTCGTAGCGGCGGATCTTCATCGGCTCGCCGACCAGGCGATCGAAGAGCGAGATCGGGTCTTCCTTTGCGGCGCGGCCGGCCATGCCGAGGGCCAGGTTGGGGATGGCGCTGCAGTAGACGGAGTTCTCGCCCGGCGGTGTGGCCAGCGGAACCTTCATCGTGAAGCGGTAGAAGTCAGGCTCCGCGGTCTGGTCCCACATCCCGTCTTCGTTGCCCGGCGCCTGTTCGTTCGTGTCGTCGCAGAAGTAACCGGCCGACATCGTCAGCAGGTCCTCGAGCGTCATCGCCCGTTTCTGCGGTTCGATGTCGGGTGGAAACTCGCCGGCGTTCATCACCTGATAGACGGGGCTGGAGAGCTTCAGCGGAACGCCGGCGTGCATGGCCGCGCCGACGACGAGCGCGGTCAGGCTCTTCGACGCGGAACGGGTGGTGTGGAGGCTGTCGCGATGTTCGTCGTGAAAGTACTCCTCCAGGACCAGCTTGCCGTGCCGCGCGATGACGAGGCCGTGGAACTGCGCCGCGTCCGTCGAGTCCATCGGCATGTCGAGAAGGCCCTGGACGAGCTTCTCCATCGCCGGGCGATCGATGTTCTCCGCATCGACCGTGCTCACCGGCCAGCCGTCGTCGCGCGCGAGCGGCGGGCGGTATGTGTAGCGGCCCGGTTGTTTGCCGCGGGGATAGAACGCGCTGTCGTCGGTGTCGCGAACGAAGTCGTAGCTGCCGCCGCGCGAGGGAAAGCCGAGGGTGATTCCGCCGGCGTCGGGGTCGTAGGTGCCGGTTGCGACTTCCAGCGGTTCGCCGCGCCGTTTGCCCATCAGCTTCACCGCGTTGCCGTCGCGCGTGAGCCGCTCCACGCCGTACTGCGTGCCGATGTCGCGCTCGGGATTGCGCAGGACGGCGCGCAACGAGCCATCCGCTTGCGGTTGAAGGAGCAGATAGAGGGTGAAGGTGTCCTCCTGCGGATCGACGGTGCCGCTCCATCGATTCGAATCGTCCGCTTTGAGCACGACCGGCGAAGCGCTGACCGGCGTCGTTCTCTCGATGCCATTCACGCGCGTTCCCATCCGCAGCCAATGGCCGCGGATCGTTTCCTTGCCGGCGAGCTTTCCGCGGAACGTCCCGTTGCCCGGCAGCGTGAACGTGAGCTGGCCGTTCGCGAGTGCGACCGGCAGGACGCGACCGGCGAAGTCGGCGGTCCATGTGTCGCCGCTGCGCTGCAGCACGAGCGTGCCGCGCGCGTCGGGACCGAATCGCTTCTTCGCTTTCCAGAGTCCGGAGAGGTCGTTCGCGGAGATGCTGGTGGCGAAGACGGCGAGCAGAACGAGTGCGGACAGACGGACGGATCTCATCGCTGTGGTGATAGACGACAGGAAGGGCTTTGACGTTAGATCATGCATCGATGAAGAAACTGCTGATCGCGGTGGTGGCAATCGCGCTGGTCGTCTGGGTGATCTCCTGGTTCCGCGTCCCCGGCGTCGTGGCCACGTCGGCAGCCAGGCCGTGGCCGGGAGGGATGGGAACGCTCGACTCCCTCGCCGCGCGGTCGCAGCAGCAGAAAGCGAACGAAGCGTCCGTGAAGCTGACCGCGCTCGCCAGAGCCTTGCCGAAGAACGAAGCGGCCGACGAGTTCGTGGCGCGCGAGATCGCGCGGGGCGAGCTCACGATCGGCGCGCCGCCGGCGCTTCCCGACGTCGCCGCGATTCGTGAGCTCCTGCTGCGCGAGGCCGTGGTCTGGCAGAGCGTCGAGGGGATCGGCGGGGATGACGATACGCAGTCGCGGCGCACGCTGCAGATGACGATGGCCAGAATGCTCGTCGCGAGCGCGCTGGCGAAAGCGCGCGCAAACGATCCCGCGGCGTGGGACGACCTGCACGCCGTCTGGAAGCTCGCGCGCTCACTGGAAGGGCATCACCAGATGATGTTGCAGACCGCGGCGCTGTCGATGGCCCGGATGGTCAACGCCGTCGCCTGGAAGATGCCGCTGCCCGCGCCGGCGTGGCTCGGCGAATTGCAGGAACGCGACAGCGTGCGGCCGCTTCTCGAAGCGTTTCAGCACCAGACCGCGTCGTACATGCAGAGTGGCGTGGAGCTCTTTCCAACGAAGTCGCTCGCCAACTCCGTCGAGCACGATCGCCTGATCGCCGAAGAGGTGTTCAACACAACACGCTGCGATGTGAACGTACGCATGAACAAGCTCGGGACCGACCTGGCCACGGTCTGGCGCCGCGCGTTCCGCTATCGCGCCGAGCGCGAGGCGACGGCGAACGCGTTACGGGTGCGCGAGGGAAAGCCGATCGAGACCACTTCGCGATGCAGCGACGGCGCGTGGGCGTTCGACGGGACGACGTTGCGCTTCAGCCGGGAGATCCCCACCGCCGCCCCGGACCGGCCCATGCCCCTGGTCCTGCGAATCGCGCCGTAGGGAAGCAATTTTCGGTTTGCATTCCGTAGTTATTTGCTTCTACGAATGCGATCCCCGGTCCCGGCAATCGTCTGTTTTCTCGTGAGCTCCGCGGTGCTCGCGCAGCCCATCGAGCCGCATTACGGCGAGTCGAACGGCGGATTTCCCAGCTGGCAGGAGCGCGCGGTCGCCCAGCTCACGAATCGCGCGCGGGTCGCGCCGGCGACGGAGCTGGCGGCATGTCCTGCAGGCCGCTGCCTCGAGGCGGCCTGTTACTCGCCCAGAGCGCCGCTGGTGTGGCACTACGACCTCAATCGGGCCGCGCGATTTCATTCGCTGTCGATGGGGATGTTCCCGTTCTTCGCCCACAACACGCCGTGCACGTTGTTCAGCGACCTCGACGACCGGTTCCCCGGAACCTCCAATGGATCGTTCGCCTCATCGTGCAGCAGCAGCGGATCGACGTCCGCCGGCTCGCGAGTGAACCTGTTCGGCGCGGCGTACGGCGGCGAAAACGTCGCCGCCGGCCAGGACACGCCCCACTCGGTGTTCTATGCCTGGCTGTACGAAAGCACGAACACCAGCGCCTGCGGCTTCACCCTTCAGAACGGGCACCGCTACAACATCCTCACGAACAACGGTCCGGCACTCGGCGTCGGCTACGCGGCGGTCGGTGGCTCGCCGTGGGGAACGTACTGGACGCAGGACTTCGGCGGCTCCGGATCGATTCCGAAGATCCCCTCCGGATCGCACTGGACGGCGGGGGAGAACCTTCGCGACCCGAGTCCGGGCGACAACAGCGTCGAATTCTGGGCGAACTGGTACGACCTCGCCGGCGGTGCGCCGGCGACCGCGACGGTCGTTCTCGACAATGCTCCGATCGCGATGACGCGCACTCGCGGGACCGCGACGAACGGCGCGTTCACCGCAACGGTCAACGGCGTTTCGACGGCGTGTCACACGTATTACTTCTCGTTCGTCGACTCGTCGCTCAACACCGTCCGCTACCCGACGACCGGCGTTCTGGGCTTCGGCGGGGGCTGTCCCGATTATCAAGGTGGTGAAATCGCCCCTGCGGCGCCGACGGGTGTGACTGCAACCGCCACGGCGAGCACGCAGGTGCAGGTGACGTGGACCGCGGTCAGCGGCGCGACGTCCTACGAGATCTGGCGGCGCGCTCCGGGCGGCTCATTCGCGCTGCGCGGAACGTCGCTTACGACTTCGTACAACGACACCACTTCCGCCAATACCGCGTATCTCTATCGCGTGCGCGCCGTGAACGCAGGCGGATCGTCGGGCGACTCGGCATACGACCTCGCCACGACGGTGATGTTCACCGACGACCCGCTCGTCGCAGGCGTGCTCGTGAAAGCGATCCATCTCAGCGAATTGCGAACCGCCGTCACTGCTGTTCGAGCCCAGGCAAACCTGAGCGCGGCCACCTACACCGACGTCGTGGCAACCGGCGTGACAGTGAAGGCGATTCACATCACCGAGCTCCGCACCTACCTCGACCAGGCCATGACCGCCCTCGGCCTCACGACCGGAGGATGGACGGACGCGAGTCTCACCGGGGTCGTGTTCAAGACGACGCACGTGCAGCAGATCCGGAATCGTGTGAAGTAACATCGCCCTCCCGAACAAGGAGCACACGCATATGCAGCCGAAAAACACGATCTGTCTCTGGTTCAACAAAGACGCCGAGGAGGCCGCGCGCTTCTACGCTGCCACCTTCCCGAATAGTGAAGTGACCGGCGTGCACAAGGCGCCCGCGGACTACCCCGGCGGCAAGAAGGGCGATGTGTTGACGGTGAACTTCACCGTCTTCGGCATTCCCTGTCTCGGTCTCAACGGCGGCCCGGAGTTCCCGCACACCGAAGCTTTCTCCTTCCAGATCGCGACGGACGATCAGGAAGAGACGGATCGCTACTGGAATGCGATCGTCGGCAACGGCGGGCAGGAAAGCCAGTGCGGCTGGTGCAAGGACCGCTGGGGTCTCAACTGGCAGATCACGCCTCGCGTGCTTTCCGATGCCCTGGCGGCTGGCGGCGACGAGGCGAAGCGCGCCTTCGAAGCGATGATGCCGATGCAGAAGATCGATGTTGCCACGATCGAGGCGGCGCGGCGGGGCTGACCGGAGCTCGCGCAGTTTCGTCGGCACCCAACCGTCCATCTACGGCGGCGCCGTCTTTCGTAAAGCGCATCGCAACTCCACGACGACAGTAGCTCGTCCCTGACACGGAGATGGCGCGATTCGCCTGATCGAATCGCTGCGTCGAGCCGCCCACGATGGCCGACATCCGTGGTGAAACGATTTCGCCGCTGGCGTCACTATCTCAGCGGGACCACATCCACAACAATCGAACGGTTCACGAGTCACGGCGCGGCCTCCGCTCGTTCGCTGATCGAGACCGGTGTCTCGTCCGAAGGAGTTACTCATGAAACGGCTGCGCTTATGGCTCACGCTCGTCACCGCGCTCTCGACTGCGACTGTCGCGACCGCCCTCGATGAAATCACCTTGATCGACCGATCGATACAAAAAGGAACCGTCATCGCAACGTCACCGACGGCGGTAACACTCGAGGTTAGCGGGAAACGAGTCTCCCTTCCGGTCAACGAAATCGTCGCGATCAGTTATGAACGCGAACCGATCGCGCTCCGGGCCGCGCGCGGCGCTGCCGGCGCACGACGATATGACGTGGCCCTCCGGCGGCTCGCCACAATCACGCCGAGGGCGGTGAGCCGCGACCTCATCGCGCAGGACGTCGCCTATCTCAAGGCGTATGCAGCGGCGAAACTTGCCACGAACGGCGAAGGCGACAAGAACGAAGCGATGGCGACACTCCAGTCGTTCGTGGCGCAGTACAAGAACAGCTCTCACCAATTCGCCGCGATCGAAACACTCGGTGATCTCGCGGCCGCCAATCGACAGTACGACGCAAGCGCGGGCTACTACAACGCCCTTGCCCGTGCGCCGTGGCTGTCATACCGGCTGCATGCCGCAGTGCTCGAGGCGCGCTCACTCCACGCCCAGCACAAGTGCGATGAGGCCATCAGGAAATACGACAGCGTCATTGCGGCGGAGAAGAGGAACATCCCCGGAGTCGAAGAGCAGCGGGCTCTTGCCGTGATCGGCAAAATGGCCTGTCTCGTCGCAAGCAACGGCTATCCGGGCAAAGCGATGGTCCCCATCGCGGAACTGCATGTCGCGAGCTACACCTGGACCTACCATGACGGCTGCTGCTGGGAGTTCACACTCGCCCAGCATTGGGGCATCCCTGGGAACATCATGTACGTCGAGGCGCAGATCACCACGCCAGGCGTAACCCTCACAAACCCCAGCGGCCCAGCAGGCGCCCAGGCGCCGATCGTGATGTCGCCAACGTCAGTCAAGTGGCACATGCCCCCACCCGACGGCCTGTGGAATGCACCCCAAATCGTCACCGTGTGTTTCAACAGCAGCGTTCCGCCGGGCGGCGGCGGCGTCACTTTGACCTTCACGGGCTACGACGGCGCGGGCAATACATATTTGCCGTTGCAGCAAACATCGGAAACAGTGGCGCAGTGGGGTGAGTGCGACAAGCTGCCCGACCTCTGGATGAAAGACACGATGGCCCCGGATCTCCCTGAAGATTTCGCCTTCGAGCCGAACACCGTGTCGCAGTGGATGTGGATCAGCCGCGACATCTGGGTACGGACGAGTCCCGCCACGGCTGGTCCGAGCTCGAATCCAGGTCCGGATACCGCGTTACCAGCCGACGCTGCCTACAGTGCGGAGCATCAGCACCAGAGCCCCGTGCACATCGACATGAGCACGCCGAGCTTCGTGTATGTGAAAGTGCGCAACCGTGGCAATGAGTGGAGCGGCGGCGGAGTGCTGCGCGTGTATTGGGCTGATGCGAGCGCCGGGTTGAACTGGCCCGGCACCAACCTGTGGAACGAGATCGATTGCGACTCAACGACCAGCGCGATCGATCCGTGCGCGCTGCAAAGCATCGCCCCATTGAATGACTACGTCGTGGAACTGCCGTGGATCCCGCCCAACCCGCAACTGTTCGGCGGCAATCGGCACTTCTGTCTCATCGCGCGTATCGAGACGGTGCCGTGGGGAACGTTCGGTATGACATTCCCCGAAGGCTCGGGTCTCTGGCAAAACGTCGCGGACAACAACAACATCGCCTGGAAGAATCTGACCGTCCTCAGCCCGCAGCTGAACACCGCCGGCACCGGGAACGTGATCGTCCGCAATCCGCTCGACCATGCCGTCCCTCTCACCTTGCAGTTCGCAGTACCGGCGCGGGAGCGACGCGATCATTTCCTGCGTTACGGAGACATTGTCATCGACCTCGGTGAGGTGCTCATGCAGAAGTGGCGGGAGACTGGGAAGCGCCCGGCAGGGTTCGAGGTCGTCGGCAAGACCACGATCAGGATCACGGATCCGACCAACGCGCAGCTCAGCGGGCTCCGCTTCCGCACAGGAGAGCAGCACACCATCGAGGTCCGCATGCAACTCCGGCGCGGTGTCAGGCTGCCAGCAGGCACCACGTTCACCTGGGACCTGATCGAGCTGGCGCCACTCACAACCGATGCTCGACCGACGGCGATCGGCGGCGAACGGTACACCTTCACGGTGCCCAAGTCTCGTCAAACGCAGGCCGCCCCGGAGTAACGGACGGCGAACCATCGCGGGCCGAGTCGGCGAACGCGACCGGGTCGGCCCGCTTCGATCGTTCTGAAGGGAAAGGACTCCTATCCCTGGCGATCGAGCCAGGTCTTGATCCTGGACCAGTACTGATCGCGCCAGTTCTGTTCGGTCTCCGGAATCAAATCCTTCGGAACGCCGCGATGCACCAGCACGAGCTCCGTCCCGCCATCAGGCGTCGGCGTCAGCGTGACCGCGGCCATCGAGAAGATGCCCTCCGGGAATCGGCGGTGACGCCAGGCCTGAACGATGCGCCGCCCGGGCACGAGATCGACGTTGACTCCGGTGACATCACTCTCACCGATGGAGAAGGTCCCGCCGATCTTCGTGCTGATGTTCGCCGGCCGGCCGGTGAACGCGGCGTGCTTTCGCGAGTCGGCCAGAAGATCGTAGACCGTAGCCGGATCGGCCTTGAACTTCACGCGCTGTTTGATCGTTTTGCACATGGTTGGGTCGTCGAATATCAGAACCGGTGTTCGTCTTTGAGGAATGTGCCGGAGAACTGCAGTTCGATGCCTTTGACAGCACCCTGAAGCGCCGCCAGGGCCGCGGGGTCGATGAGGCCATTGGTCCTCGGCAGTGAGAAATCCCATCCGGCAAACAGCGTCGGCTCGCTGTACTGGCCGCGGAAGTCTTCGGCCACCTTCGCGGGGATGGTAATGGACTCCTCGCGGCTGCTGTCCGCCAGGACGGGGTTGTAGCGGAAGCTCTGGTTCACCCGCGGACCGATGAAGCGGAACTCTTTCCGCACGTCCTTCTGGTTCGGTACTTTCTCGAAGCGCTGATCGTAGTAGTTGCCGTCAGTCCGGACGGTGAACTCCATTGAGCTCGGTCGCTTCTCATCGCTCCAGTTGACCCACACCCTGACCTCGCGCACGCGCACACGCCCAACGTTTCCCAAACCCGCGACCGGGCCGAACTCGGGGGTGAGGCGGAGCGTGAAGCTTCCATCGCGCAGGAAGTCCGTGACGGCCGTCGCCGGCACCTCGAAGGTTTCGTTTTTCAACTCCTGTGGGGGAGGAGAGAAGCTGTCGAGCGCTCGCTGCACACTCACTTCCATATCGGCGATATGGAGCAGGTCCTCAGCGAGATCCGCAATCGACCCGCCCGGCTTGCGTTCCGGGCGCGCGACCGTGAGCGCCCAGTAGCGGTGCGCGGCGTCGAAGTCCTGCAGGGCCGTGAACACTGCGCGCCTGACCGCACGGTGACGAAGCCAGAGAGCCACAGCCAGTGCCGGGGCGGCCGTCCCGGTCTCGAGTGTTTGAATCTGTTTGGTGATGGCCGCGCTCTGCTCCTCGGCGAGTTTCGTGAGAAGGGTTGCCTGAGCGAGTTCCTGCGCAATGGGAGTGATGGCGACCTGCGCCGCGGTCAGCGCGCGTCCGTAGATGATCAATACCCTCAGCTGTTGCCGGTACTCAGTCGCGCCGGGGACGCCCTCGGTGATCGCCGGGTCGAGCGCATCCTCGATCTCGTTCCGGAACTGCTCCCAGTAGGCGCTCTCCGAGGGTGCGCCGTTGAGGTCCGAGGCGGCCGACTCGCGGCGTACGTCAGCCATGCGGCCAGCGAGCGCTCCCGCATTGCTGATCTTGCTGGCCTCGGGGAGGATCTCTCGGATCATCTTCACCAGCCTGGCGACGGCCCGGATGATCTTCTCGAGCTTTTTCAACGTCTCGACGATCTTCACCGCCATCGCGCCGGCCTTGGCGGCTTTTGCAGCCAGGCCCGAGAGGTCCGTCGGTTTACCCGCGAAAATCATGGCCACGCCAACCACCGCCGAAAAGACAGCACTGGTAATCGCGAGCTCCGCCTGGCGCTGCTGGCCTCTCCGCCACGCGTCAAGGCCTTCCTGGAACACCCGCTCCGCTTCCTCGACGCGTTTGGTCTGCGATTCCATCGAGGTCTGTGCCCTGGTCAGATTGTCGGTCGCGGCTTTGAGGTTCGTCTCCAGGTGTTCGGTAACGAGCCCCTGGAACCTCAAGGCTTTGTCCTCCTTCCCGAGCAGAAGAATCGCGGCCTGCTTTCGCTGATTGATATCCGCCGTGCGGTCGATGAACTGGTCGAACTTGTCGGCGAAAGCCTTGAGTGCCGGTCCGTAGGATCGGGCAACGCTGCCGTAGACATCCTGGGTGAGGCGCGGCACGCGCTCCGATCCCTGGAGTTGCGGCGCGAGCATCTCGCGTGTGGCCACGCACTGCGCGAGAACCTGCTGCCACGAAGCCACGCCGGGGTTCAAGGCCACGAGCGTCTCGATGCGGTCCAGGAGGCTGTTGGCGACGGCCGCGTGGTTGGTGTCGAAGAGCGACTGTGCCGTGAGGAGGAGACGCGCGAGGAACGTCGTACAAGCGTCGAAGCCTGGACCGGAGGTGGGCAGCGGCAAACTGCGAATGCCGTACCTTTCGACGTCGGGATGGCCGCGCAGGGGGCCGGTAAAATGGAATTCCCTTTGAACGGGCTTTCGAACTTCGTCTTTGCCCCACCGGAACTCCTGCGGCACTACCTCCCTGCCCTCCCTGCTCCCTCCATTCATGGCGAAATACAACTCTCTGAGGGCCGAGCGTACGGTCCGGCCGACGACAGCCATGCGAAAAGTCTCGTCGCCTTGGGGCATGCTCCGTGCGAAGAAGTTCATTTGGTTCAGATCGAAGGTATCGGCGAACAGCAACACGTCGCTGAAGCCGTCGAGTCGTATCCCGAGGTTGTCCTCGCGACGCTTGATGGTGCTGATCGTGTCGGCCAGGATCAGCAGCTTGCTCGTGCCTGCCGGGCGCTCCTCCGACAGGTGCGGCAGTCTGACGTGCATACCGGTGATGACCCACCAGTCGTCTACTTTCATTGAACGGCTGAAGGGACCGATGTTGAAGGGGTTGTCGATGAGGCCGTCCCAGTCGTCGGGTGTGGTCGGAGGGAAAGGGTGGTTGCTCATGAGGATCTCTCCTTTGAGGCGCGCCACCACCTCTCGTAAGAGGAGGGTACGTCGAGTTCGCTTTCCCTACCTCGAAAATCGTTGCAGCCAATCGGCTAGTGACGCACTGAATGACGACGGGGAGCGCACTTGCCGGTGCAGTAAATCGCGACGGACCAGAGCTCCCGTCCGACGGATCTCTCCTCCGCGGAAACATAAAGAATTTTGCCGATGCGGAGAAACTCGGAGGGCAGGGAGCTTCGCGTCCCTGGATTGAGATCCGCCAGCATCCGCGTCCCTTCCAATGTCCCGTCGCTGGCCCAGGGTTCGATGCCATGAATGGGATCGCTTCCCGGAAAGAACAGCGCGCCGTCACTGAAGTGGAGAGGTGGAACTGGAGCGGTGCGCCACTGGCCTGAAATCTCCTGCAGAAGAAACGTACCCTCGGCGGTTCCGTCGCTCCGCCAGACTTGCCATTGGTTGTCGGTGCTTCCAATCCAGAAGAACAGTCCGTTCCCGACAGTGGCGCCTCGGAACGTCGACTTGACGCGCTCGCGAAGTAGCGTCGTCCCTTCGGTCGTTCCATCGCTGCGCCACAGTTGCCCGTCGATCATGAGCAGCAGCGTGTCTCCGAGCGCGGCCAGGTTGATCGAATTCACACGGCCCAGGCTCCGCACGAGAGCACTTTCGCCCGAACTGACGTGCACGCGCCATAGGTCGAGGTCATAGGAAGAAGCGACGACGAAGTAGATCCATGGACCCACACGCGTGAACGCGCGTGGATATCGCCACGGGCCGATATCGTCATCATTGAAAAGGCGCGTACCTTCGACCGTCCCGTCCGTTCGCCAGACCTGGCTCTCGAGCAGAACGGGCTCGGGGATGCCGACAGTGAATCCGTCGAGACCGAAGAACGCGTGGTCACCGGCCACGGAGATCGGTTGGGCATCGAGTGCGACCCCCGCCTGTTTCGGAGCGATCCGCGCGAGCATTCGCGTCCCGCCGCCGGTGCCGTCGCTGAACCAGAGCTCGACAGCCTCGGAATTCACACCGGCCCAGAGGATCCCGTTGCGGAACGGGACAAGCCGAACATCGCCATCCTCGCTGGCCAGCGGCACCGTTCCCGCGAGCGTCCCATCCGTCCGGTAGAGCTTCGATCCGATGGCTGTTCGCTTCACGAAGTAATAGAAACCTCCGCTGGCAACGGCATCGGAATTGAACCACCATTCCCCTGAGCTGTCCGGCAACATCGAGGTTCCGGCGGACGTGCCGTCGCTGATCCACGTCGCATGGGAGCGCGTTCCCTCGGAACCGGTCTGGCTAGCGCGAAAGAACAGCCTGCCGCCGGCGTTCGCGAGCGAGTACGGGGAGGAGCTCAGCGTAAATCGTGGGGCGATCGTCTTCAGCAACTGCGTTCCAGAAGGCGTACCGTCGCTGATCCAGGGCTCGAGGCCCGCGCCCGTAATGGGCTCCCGCGCACCGAAAAAGACGCCGTCCGCGCGGGGAATGAACGTGGGGTCCTTGATATGCACGCCGGATGAACCGCCAGCGACGAAGGTCGTTCCCTCCGGTGTCCCATCCGTCTTCATGAGCTCCCAGCCGGTGGCTGTGACGGAGAAGAAGTAGTACCGATCGCCGACGACAGATCCGCTCGAGGTAGCCTGCGGTGACGAGAGCAGCCGCGTGCCGGTGGCCGTTCCGTCCGAGCTCCAGAAGTTCCCCTGACCCTCGATCAACAGTCTCTCGCCGAGCGCCGTCATTCCGAAGATGCCCGAGCCGTTCGCCCCTTGAGTGAGGTCAGTGAACAGCGATGTTCCGGTCGCTGTGCCGTCCGAGCGCCACACTTCGGCTCCTGTCGTTCCATCATTCGCGACGAAGTAGGCGATGCCGCCGGCGACCGTGAACAGGTAGGGTCGTTCGCGAAAACCGTCGCGCAGAACTTGCGTATCGCCCGACTGATGCAACTGGAGAAGAGTCCATGGTCCGCTTTCCCCGCTCCGGGAAGTGAAGAGGAACCTATCGCCGAGCTGCCCTCCGAAGTAGGCGTCGCCAGAAACGATGAACCGTGTTCCCTCGGCAGTGCCATCGGTGGCGAAGAAGCCGTACCGCACTCCGTCCCAGGCGTAGAAGAGAACGAGCGGACCGAACTCGCTCAGAACGGTGCCGTGGAAAAGCGATGACGCCGGGCCGGGGTTGAGATCGGTGATCATTCGCGTGCCCGCCGAAGTTCCGTCCGTTCTCCCGAGCTCGTACCCGGCTTCACGAGTCTCGGCCCGGAAGTAGAGGACGGAGTCGATGACCGGGCCAAACGTGAAGACGGACGAGGAAGGGCCGCGCTGGAAATCGGCAAGCATTCTCGTCCCGTCCCCGGTACCGTCGCTTGCCCACAGCTCGATGCCGTGCTCTCCGTCGGACGCCGGGAACAGCACCCGCGAGCCAACCACTGTCGCGGGATAGCGCGAGTACCCCTCTTTCGGCGAACTGGCAGGGCCGGGGCTGATATCGCGGACCAGTTCCGTCCCACGCTCGGTGCCGTCCGTCTTCCAGAGCTCTCTGCCCACCGCTTCCGTCGTCGCCCAGAAGAATGTCGTGTTCCCGATCGAGGCCAGACCGAGCGGGTTCGAACCGACGGAGAACGGACGCGGATCGATGTCCTTGATCAGCCGCCCTGAGAACTGGCAGTCGTGGCCATGGCTGCGGCGAGGACTGCCGCGGTGAGAATGGCCGTTCGCGCTCGGGGCATCCAGTTATTGTAAGACGACAGCTCCGCCGCGACGCAACCGGGCGTTGCTATCATCCGCGCCATGCCGCCGCGGGTCGTGGCCATCATCGCCACCTACAACGAAGAGCGTTTCATCGGCGGCTGCCTGGAGCACCTCTTTGCGCAAGGCGTGGAGGCGTACCTGTGCGACAACGAGTCCACCGACCGGACCGTCGAGATCGCGAAGGCGTACCTCGGCCGCGGACTGCGCGCAATCGAGACCATCCCGCGCCAGGGCATGTATCGCTGGCAGCAGATCCTCCGCCGGAAAGCGCAACTGGCCGAAGAGCTCGACGCCGACTGGTTCCTCCATCTCGATCCCGACGAGTTCCCGCAGCCGTGGCGCGCGGGCCAGACGCTGGCAGAGGCGCTGGGCGAGGCGGATGCGGCCGGATACAACGCCGTGGAGTTCGACGAGATCGTCTTCGTGGCCACGCGCGAGGCGCCGGATCACGACGGACCGAACTTCCGCGAGACCATGCACTGGTACTACCCATTCATGCCGGCTCCGCTGCATCGTGTGATCGCCTGGAAGCGGCAACCGCGGGTGGACCTGGTTTCCACGGCAGGGCATAAGGTGCAATTTCGCGGAAGGCGAATTTCACCGGAGCGCCTCTTTTTCCGCCACTACTTGATCCTCAGTCGCGAGCACATGATCCGCAAATATGTGGGGCGTCCATACGATCCGGACGAGGTGCGGAAAGGGTGGCACGGATGGCGGAACCGGCTCACGCCCGACCAGGTCCACCTCCCGGCAGAGGTGCAGATGCGCTTAACCGCCGGAGACGCGGACCTCGACGCATCGTTGCCGCGCGACCGGCATTTCATCGAGTGGCGGCCCATACACGATCCGCCGATGGTCCTCTGTATCGTGAATCGTCCCGGTTGGGCGCACGACCACAAGACGCGCGCACTCACCGCCGCACTGGACGGCTCTTACAGGCTGGTGACGCGATATCAGTCAGAAGTGACGGAGGCGGAGATCGAAGAGGCCGATCTCGTCCTCGTCTACTTCTGGCTTCAGGTCGACGGCATGCCTCACCTGCGGCGCGTCTTCGAGCGCGTGCGCGACCGGCTGTTGATCGGCGCCAGCAGTGAGTACGAGCTCGGTGGCGCGTGGCGCCGGCCGGGCCTGAAGATGCTGGCGCGCCTGCCACGCGCGGTGTTCGCCAACAATCTCCGCCTCACAAAGCAGCTCGAGGCCGTCCTCGGACGCCGCGTCTTCTACACGCCAAACGGCGTCGACACGAGCTTCTTCCGGCCGCCCGCCGCGCCGCCCCATCCTGTCCCGTTGCGCGTCGGGTGGGCGGGGAGCCTGACAAATCACACGCCGGAGCATCGCGGCGTGCACCTCATCGCGGACGCCGTGGCCGCCGTCGAAGGCGCGGAGCTCTGCCTCGGCGCGCGCGAGCATCACTGGCGCAACCCCGAGGAGATGCGCGAGTTCTACCAGTCCCTGCATGTCTACGTCTGCGCCAGTCGCAGCGAGGGCACGCCCAACGGGTGCCTCGAGGCGGCCGCGTGCGGCGTGCCGGTGGTGACGACCGCGGTCGGCAACATGCCGGAGTTCATTCGCGATGGCGAAAATGGTCTGTTCGTCACGCGCGACGTTGACGACATCGCCGCAAAACTACGACGGCTGCGCGACGATCCCGGGCTCCGCGAGCAGATGGGCCGGGCCGCGCGCACAGCGGCGGAGACGTGGGACTGGCGACATCACGCGCCCCGCTACGCCGAAATGTTCGAGGCCCTGCTCGGTGGGCGAGTCCCGCTTCCGAAGCGTAGTGCAGCGCAGCGCGCGGCCTATGCGGTCACCCGTTCCCGGGTCTGGCGCGCCGGCTCGCGCGTCGCCTCCTTGTGGCGCCGCTTCACGTAGCTCTCACGCCTCGTACTCCGCCTCGCGCGAAAGCTGTGTGTAAAGCCTTGCAACCTCCGGGTCGAGTGTCGCACCGTCCGCGCGTTGATGCCGCATGCGCGGCGACACGACGCGCACGGCCTCGTCGACCACACCTGCCGGGACGTGAATCCCGGCGAAGGCGAGGATGCGCTCGAGCTCGACGCGCGGTCTCGCCAGCGCCGCTTCGTAATGCGTGACGAGACGATCGCCGGCGCTGGTCTCCTCGAGGATTCTGGTGTTGCTCACGCGCCAGAGCTCGAGAGCGACTTCCTGGATCAGCGCGCCGCGCTTCCCGGCTGACATGGAGGTGCGCACCGCGCCCCCCAACCGCTCGTGAAACCGCGATGCGGCATCGCGCAGCCGGATCGCCGAACCGGCGCGCGTCACCGACCAGTAGAACGGCCACGTGCGAGGAATCAGCCTGCTCGCGAGGAGCGAAGACGCCGTCTCAGCCGGATGCCGGAGGCAGACCAGCACCTTCATCGACGGGATCAGGCTTTTCCAGAACGGAAGCGTGAGCGCGTTCCGCGGATCCTTCCAGGCCCAAGGCTCCCGTCCTTCGAATTGCGCGAGGATCGACTTCGCTTCGGCGATGATCTCCGGCGTCGACCGGAGTGTCGCCGGCGGCGCAAACCACGTGGCGCCGTTCGCCGCGAGCAATCGTTCGTTGAGCCGGACGAATCTCAGGTTTTCCCAGTAGCCGTCGGTGTTGTCGACGCTCGCGGGCATCAGCTGCTCCGGCGGTCCGAGATGGACGCCGCAGCGGTGCAGCAGCTGCGTGACCAGCGACGTTCCTGAACGCGGCATGCCGGCGACGCAGATCACGATCCGACGCGTTCGCGCAGTTTTTTCCACGTGTGCGGCGAGAGGATCGCGTGCACGAGTGAGGCGGGTCTGGCGACCGCGTGCCGGAGACTGACGAATGCATACGTGTCGCCGCGCCGTGCGGCTTCGAAGGTCTCCGCCAGCAGGCGACGGCAGATGATGGCTTTCTGGCGCCTGGCGGCGCGTCGAAACTCGCGCGGATTGGCCGTCGCGCGGGTGAGCTCCGCGGAGCGCTCCAGTACGCGATGGACGGCGGACAGCAGACCATCCGCCACTCGGGACGATCCTTGTTTCGACCAGAGTGTGGACTGACGGTAGATCGACACCGGCTCGGGCAGTACCGCGATCGGATAGCGCTCCGCGATTCGCAGCCAGAGGTCCCAGTCATCGGCGGGCGCGGCTTCGTGAAACACACCGCCGACCGCTTCGATCGCGCTGCGGCGTACGACGGCCGTGCCCGACGGGATGAAGTTGCCGCCGATCAGCAGCCAGAAGACGTCCCCGCTCGGACAAAACGACGGAAACAGGCAGCCATCGACCGCGAGCCTCTGCGTCGCGGCGTGGACCTGGCCGTACACCAGCGCCGCGTCCGGCGTTGCTTCGAGGATCGCGACCTGGCGGTCGATCGAGCCCGGCAACCGCGCGTCATCATCGTCGAGGAACGAAATGTAGGTACCCGAGCTCGCCGCGATGCCCGCGGCACGCGCGTAGCCGACGCCGCGGCGTTCCTCGAGCCGGACGTAGACGATGTCCCGTAACGATGCGCAGACGGCGCTCGTCTGGTCCCTCGAGCCGTCGTCGACCACGACGATCTCGACCTCTCGTCCGGCCCGTCGTGCGCTCTCGACGGCTCGCTGGAGCAGCTCAGGCCTGTCGTGAGTCGGGATGATGATGCTGGTCAGAGCCATTCCAAGGGTCGCCTGAGAGCGGAGCAGGTTAGCACGCAGCGCGAGGCGCGGTGACCTTCGGATTCAAGGCTGCGTCACGGCCTCGGCGACCTCGCTCTGCTCGCGCCACATCCGCGCGTAGAGGCCGCCCCTCGCCAGCAGCTCGGCGTGCGTCCCGGTGTCGACGAGCTGGCCGCGCTCGAGGACGTGGATGCGATCCGCGCCCGCCACGGTGCCGAGGCGATGGGCGATGAGCAAGGTCATGCGCGTGGGCTCGCTCCGCCCAAGCTCGCGGATGGTGTCGCTCACGGCGCGCTCGGTGAGCGAGTCGAGGTTGCTCGTCGCCTCGTCGAAGATGAGCAACTCGGGATGGCGCAGCAGCGCGCGCGCGATGGCGATGCGCTGGCGTTCACCGCCGGAGAGTTTGAGTCCTCCCTCGCCGATGCGCGTGTCCAGACCCTGTCCGCCGCGATCGAGGATCGTCGTCGCTGCCGCACGTCGAATCGCGGCGAGACACTCCGTGTCGTTCGCGTCGGGCACGCCGATGTGCAGGTTCTCGCGAATTGTGCCCGCGAAGAGATGCGTGTCATGCGTCACGAGACCGATGCGGCGGCGGAGATCGTCGCGATCGACCAGCGCGCCGTCGACGCCGTTGAACGTGATCGCCCCTCCGGACGGCGCATACAGTCCGACGAGCAGCTTCACGATGGTCGACTTTCCCGATCCCGACGGCCCCACGAACGCCACAGTCTCCCCCGCGCGCAGTTCGAAGCTCACGCTGCGCAGCGCCGCGGCGCCGTTGGGATACGTGAGGCCTGCGTCCTCGAAGCGGATACTCTCCAGCGTCTCGATCCGAATCGCCGAGTCGCTCATCGTCTCCATCGGGATGTTCATCACCTCGTCGAGCTGACCGAACGTCGCCCGGGCCTGCTGGTAGCGCACGACCACGTTTCCGAGCTCCGTCAGCGGCGCGAACGCGTTCATCAGGAGGTAGAGGAACATCGTCAGGAACTCGCCCACGGTGATCTCGTGCCGGTACACGAGCCAGAGCATCGTCACCATCACGACCGCGCGCGCCGCGCTCATGGCCGTCCCCGCGATGAGCGTGAACATGCGTACAAGCCGCAGCTTCCTTTCCTCGAGCTGCAGGATCTGGTCATTCAGAAGCTGGAGGCGCCCTATCTCCTGCTCCTCGATGCCGAAGCTCTTCACCATCTCGACATTGCGCATCGTCTCCGTCATCGTCCCGGCTTCGGACCCGAGTTGGGCGGAGATGCGCTGTTGATGGCGATGGATCGGTCGCGACACGGACAGCATGAACGTCGCCAGACCGGCGATCAGCGCGATCTGCACGATCCCCAGAATCGGGTGGACGTAAAACGCATACACGGCGATCGCCGTCATGGCCACTCCGCCGAGGTAGAGACGCACGGCGGAGGTGATCGACTGTTCCGCGTCGTGCCGCGCGCGGTGCATCGTGTGAAGCAGCTCCCCGGAGCGGCGGTCCTCGTAGATGCGGAACGGCAGCAGCAGGGAGTGCCTGACGGTGGCCGCGTAGAGCTGCGCCCCCACGCGGCGGGCAATGAGGTTGATCCGGTACTCCTGCAGAGTGCGCGCGAGCCGCGCGATCATCGTGATCACCACCGAGGCCACGACCAGCCAGAGCACGCCGCGAATGAATGTTTCACGCGGCAGTTCGTCGATCCGCATCACGTAGCGATCGACGATCAACCGAAGGATGTGCGGGTCGGCGAGGACCAGGAGCTGGTGGACCGTCGCCAGCGCGAACGCTCCTGCGAGCGCGCGCCAATGCCGGAGCGAGTGTCGGACGAGAAGCCTCATCGCCAGCCGAATCGAAGCCCTGGGATGGCGCCGGATCGTCTGCGGAGACGCCGGATGACGCTATCCGCGATCAGCCTCACGATGAACCTCGACGCAAAAAGCGGGGCGCGTCCGAAGCCGTCGCGCGCGAGCCGGGTCGCGGATGACCGGCGGAGGCGCACCGCTTCCGCGGCGTGAACACACAACACGAACTTCGCGTCGCGTGCGATCTCGCGATCTGCGGCCGGATCGTCATAAAGGTCGCGAAACCGGTCGCGAAACGCGGAGATGAATTCGAACAGCCTGGCGCGTTCGAGCGGCAAGCTCGACATATGGACCCCCCGCAACATCAAGCTGAAGTCCGGCCACTCGCTGATCAGCTGCCTCAGATGGGCATCCGCGGATTCAGGCTGGAGGGCATGCCGCGCGTTCTGCTCGATGACGTTCCGGACGAGCCTGTCGTATGCGGGGTCCAGTAGTGGCGCCCGCGGTGCGTGGCGGAACCGAACGAGCACGTCCGGCAGGTTGGCCACGTGGCAGTTCGCCAGAATGCGTGAAAACAGCGCGAAGTCCGCGGAGCGCTGCATGCGCTCGTCGTAACCGCCGACGCTCTCGAAGCTCTCGCGCGTGAACATCACCGTCGAATGGATGAAGGGGGAACCGAAGAGCGACTGCCACGCGATCCCGCGCCGTGTCACCGCCCTCGGCGCGACACTCCGAAGCAGCGGTCCACTCGCTTCGAAGTGGTGAGCTTGCGCGCCCACGAGCGCGAGCTTCGGCTGGGCGGCGAACGCCGCCAGCTGCTTCTCGAGCCGGTGCGGGAGCGCGATGTCGTCCGCGTCCATCCGCGCGATCAAAGCGGCTCTCGATTCGCGAACCGCCTGGTTGCCCGCGGCCGCGCTGCCGAGATTGCGCGGGTTGCGAATGACGCGTACGCGAGGATCGCTGATCCGGCGCAGGATTTCAGGCGAGTGGTCCGTCGAGCCGTTGTCGACGATCACCAGTTCGAAATCCGTGATCGTCTGCTGTAACACCGATTGGATCGCAGCTTCAACGAATGCGCCTTCGTTGTAGACCGGCATCACCACGCTGACGGCCGGCACTCGGCCGCTCGCGCTCATCGTGCAACGGCCCGCAACCGCAAACCGACCGCGGTCATAGGCACGGCGATTTCGTTGCCGAGGTCGAAGTCTCGCACGAGGGCGATGATACCCGGCCGGGCAAACAGGGTGGCTGGGAGAACTGGTGGAGTATCGAACTGCCGTGCTCGCTCCGAGAGCTACTCAGCGCCAGCTGACAACGCGCAACCCCTGAAACTGACGAAAGTCAGCGTCGTTGAAGGTCACAAGGATTAGTTCGTTGACATGCGCAATGCCTGCGATCTGGCCGTCGGCGAAAGGAGGTGTTGCCCCGTGTGCGACCAGGCGGGCACGCTCCTTGGCGTGCCACTCCGCTGCGGCGCGGTTGTAGTCGAGAATAGGCATCGTCGCGAGTACGACCTCTTCGAGGTACTGAATGATTGCCTCGCGGCGGCGCGACGGCGGAAGTCGTTCGGCCCCGTATCGCAGCTCATGCCAGACGACCGATGAGATTGCAATTTCGTCTTCATGGCGTCTGAGCTTTCGGACTACACCGTGCAGTGGCTTCGGTCGAAGCGGTTCAGACACGACATTGGTGTCGAGCAGATACTTCAAACTCACAGCCCGATTTCTCTTCCTGGTCGCGCATCCCGCAGATCACTGAAGATCTCATCGGGATCGATCGCCAGTTCGGAGAGATCCACTTCGCGAGTGAATTCATCCCACGCCTCGGAGAAGCGGCGTGATCGGGTCGCGAGACGTTCGTACTGTTTTCGGCCGATCAACACAGCCACACTTTCGCCCCGCCTGGTCAGCACGACGGGCTCACCGGATTCTGCCTGGCGAACAAGTTGGGGGAGGTTGCTTCGCGCTGAGGCTATGGATTGCTGCTTTGGCATCAGATGCACCACGTGTACATAGCGATGTACATCTTACCATCTGAACCGGGCCTCACAATGGCTCGCCCGTCTAAGCCACGGCAGGTCAGTGGCTTGAAAACCGTGGCTGGGAGAACTGGCGATCGAACCGCCGTGCTCGAGTGCGGCTTCGAAGAGCTCACGGCGACGCTCGCGCTCGAAGCACTCGGTCGGCACGGCGCGTGTGAGGATCGCCACCTTCATCAGCGCTGACGCAGCCGCCCGCGGCTCGACAACCACCGTCACCAGTTTCGTCATCCCGACGACGTGGCTGGGAGTATTGGCGGAGCATCGAAGCGCCGTCGTCGCTCCGACAAGCGGCAACTCGCGACAATCGACCGCCTTGCGCTCTTCGTAGCGCTGGAGCAAGATCATGAGCGTGAGCGAGCTGCGAATGAAAACGGTTGGGCACCGGAAGATTGAAGGTTCGAATGTTTGGAGTGCGGTGCAACAACTGACCGAGACCGCCGAACGAATTCGCGGCACCCGCGCGCTGGTTCCTCGGGGCGTCCAGCGTTTCACGACGTTCGAGGAGGCACATGAGTGGATGCTGGAGATGATCGCGAGTACTCACGTCAGCCGAGGCCGGAAGATCTCACCAAAATCTGCGCCGCCCTGAATCGAGAGGGAGCTCGCTACCTTCTCATCGGTGGCTTCGCCGTCATCGCCTACGGCTTGGAGCGGCCAACGAAAGACATCGATTTCCTCATTGATGCCTCACCAGAGAACGTAGAACGGGTCAAGAGAGCCCTGGCGGTACTCCCCGACAATGCCGTTCGAGATGTTTCTGCCGACGAAGTAGGCCGTTATGAAGTCGTTCGGGTTGCTGATGAAGTCGTGGTCGATCTTATGGCCAAGGCGTGCGGGATTACGTGGGAAGAGGCCGCGAGCGACTCGGAGATTCTCGAATTGGATGGAGTGGAGATCCCGATCGTAGGAATCGACACGCTCATCAGAACAAAGCTCACCGTGCGGCCTCACGATGCCGCGGATCGCGAATACTTGGAGCGTCTGCGCCGACGTTGAGAATCAACTCACGGGCCGCAACGCTGGCTGGGAGACAGGGAGTCGAACCCCGATTGAGCGGTTCAGAGCCGCTTGTCCTACCATTGAACGATCTCCCAGTAGAACGAACCTGCGGCAGGGTGCCGCGATGCAAGGTGGGGGATGCTACATGGCCGCTAACGCCATGGTCAAGACGTGAATTCCACCGCCGTCCTCCTCGCTACGTGGCACAATCTTCGAGAGTAAACGACGCCATGTTGCCTGAAGTCTTCGAGTGCCCGCAGTGCCAGAGGCAGTTCGTCTTCGAGCTGGTGGAGGCCTCCGCCGACCAGTCCATCCACTGCCCCCAGTGCAAGCGCTACCTCGGCGAGAAGGACCTCAACTTCGTCCTCGTCAGCGAGATCGAAGAGCTCGTGGAGCGCCTCGGATTCGAGCGCGACCGTCTCGAGCGCGACGAGGCCGTCTACTCCATGACCGACTGCGATGCCGAGCTTCGCACTTACGGGACCGAGGTTCATAAAGTCGTGAACATCCTTCGGAAGACCGTGGCAGATCTCGACGCGCTCAAG
This sequence comes from uncultured Acidobacteriota bacterium, assembly GCA_963822445.1. GTDB lineage: Bacteria > Acidobacteriota > Thermoanaerobaculia > Gp7-AA8 > Gp7-AA8 > QHVT01. Next base: position 1,591,293 of record CAWGHO010000002.1, read on the forward strand.
CAGACTTACCGGTGAGCCTACCGCTGGACGGCGTCCTCGTCGCCGACTTCACTCGCGTCCTGGCCGGCCCCCTCTGCACCCAGCTCCTCGGCGACGAAGGCGCGCGCGTCATCAAAGTCGAAGAGCCGGAACGCGGCGACGAGACCCGCCGCTGGGGCCCGCCCTTCCTCGGCGACTTCAGCACGTACTTCCTCTCCGTCAACCGCAACAAAGAGTCGATCACCCTCGACCTGCGCACCGAAAAAGAGCTCGCCCGGATGCTCCTCGAGCGGACCGACGTCGTCATCGACAACTTCCTTCCTCCGCAACGCGAAGCGCTCCTGGGCGACGTGCTGGCCATCAACCCGCGGGCGATTCATTGCTCCATCACCGGATTCGATGGCGATACCGCTGAAGCCAATACGCCGGGATACGACCTCCTGGCGCAGGCCGGGGCGGGGCTGATGTCGATCACCGGCGAGGCCGACGGGGAGCCGTCGAAGGCGGGAGTGGCGCTGACGGATGTGCTCACTGCGCATTACGCGCACGGCGCGATCTGCGCGGCGCTGTTCGCTCGTGAACGGACCGGAAAAGGCGCGCGGCTCGAGGTCTCGCTTTTCGGCGCGGCACTGGCGTCGCTGATCAACGTAGCCCAGGGCTCGCTGGTCACCGGCAACGAGGCGCGGCGCTACGGCAACGCCCATCCGTCGATCGTTCCCTACCAGGTCTTTCATGCGAGCGATCGCACGTTCGCGATCGGCGGCGGCACCGATCGGCATTTCCGTTTACTGTGCGAGCGGGTGATCGAGCGGCCGGAGCTCGTGAACGACGAACGCTTCGCGCACAACACCGCGCGCGTGAACAACCGCGACGTGCTCGTGCCTCTCCTCGATTCGATTTTCAGGACGAAGCCGGCCGCGGAATGGATCGAGCGGTTGCGCGCGGTGTCGATTCCCTGCTCACCGGTCCGCGGCGTGCTCGAGGCACTGCGCAGCGCGGAAGCGGCGCCGCTGATCGTCGACGCCGGCGGATTTCGAACCGTGGCCAACCCGGTACGTTTCGATGGCGAGCGCTTGCCGGTGCGACTCGCGCCGCCGAAGCTCGGTCAGCACACCGGCGAGATCGCGCGCGAGCTCACCACCGCGAATACGACAGAACGAACAGCGCCGCGCACGCGCACAGGACGAACGCCAGCAGGCCGCCGATGAGCAGCATGTGTGACGTGCCGCCCGCCTTTGCCTCGCCGAAGCGGCGGAAGATGAAATACAGCGCGATCCCGCCGACGGCCGCGATGAACGTCCCGACGATCAAGACCACGATCAGTGCGCGCTGAAACTCCGGATCCATCGCTCGACGGTATCACCGCCGTCATCTTCGATTTCGACGAGACCATCATCGATCTCGAGCCGCAGCACACCGGCGCGCACGACGCGCTCTGCCGCGAAATGGGCTCCGACTACTCGTCCATGCCCCTGGAAATGCGAACCGCCTCCGGATCGCGGATCATCGACGACATCCGCGAGATGCGCGCGCACTTCGGGTGGAGCGAATCCGAAGAAGACCTGTTTGCGCGGCGGCAACGGCATTTCGATGAGCTCTGCGCGACCGCACCGCTCGAGCTGATGCCCGCGGTGCGGGAGACGGTGAACGAGCTGCACGCGCGCGGGTTCCGCCTGGCGATCACCTCATCCGCGGTCGCCGGTTCCATCGACGCCATCCTCGTCCGCCTCGGCCTTCGCGACCGGTTCGAGTTGATCGTCGACGGCAGTGAAGTCGTCAACGGCAAGCCCGACCCGGAAGCCTACCTGCTCACCGCGCGGAAGCTCGGCGTGCCGCCGGAGCGGTGTCTCGTGCTCGAAGACTCGCAGGTTGGCGTGCTCGCCGCGAAGCGCGCGGGCATGTTCTGCGTCGCGGTTCCGAATCCGCGGGCGCAATCGATTCAGGACCTGTCCGCGGCCGATCGCATCGTCGAGCGGATCGACGAGGTGCTCAGGTTCTTGGCGCCATCGCGCTGAGCTCAGCCACCAGGCGGATGAGATTGCGGCCATCGTCGTCAGCGGCCTGATATGTGCGGCAGAGCGTCTGGACCTCTTCTTCCTCCTCGTGCGCGGCGACGGTGAACCCATCCGCCGGCTGCGCGGGCGAGGACGTCGGAACGCGCCACCAGGAGTCGCCTTTCAAGCGATAGCTGACGAAGCCGCGCGAGCGCGATCGCCGCGCACCGCCGAGCTGCTCGAGAATCGTCGGCGTCTCGTCGCGATGATCGCCGGCGGCGTTGGCTTTCTGCGCCGCGAGGATCCGCCCGACGAACGTCGCCATCAGATCCTGCAACCGCTCGTTCGAATCGCCGACCGCCTTGGCGAAGCGCACGCCGGTGTGTGACACCGTGCTCTTGCCGTCACCGGCCTGGTCGCGCATCGCCTCGCTGCGAATCACCTCGCACACGAACTCGACGTCCGCCCCCTGCCACCGGAAGGAAAGATTGAAGACGTCTCCCGGTACCGGCGCTCCGTAATGCTCGATGAGCGCGCCGGTCATGCCGATGTCGAGCACCAGCGCGTTGCCGCCGGCGAACGTCGACAGGATCGGCTTGGTGAGCTTCAGACGCTGGAAGACGCGGCGGTCGTCGGTTGACATCTTGTGATGGAAATATATCAGCGGGCTGGTTTTGGTTGCTGGGTTGCTAGGTTACTGGGTTGCTGGGTGCTCCGCCGAGACGAACGATCGCCAAACCAGCGGAGCACTCAGCAACCCAGCAACTTAGCAACCCAGCAACCCCAAGTGGTAAGCCCTTTGCTGGGGTACATCCGAACGTCCGTGGCATCGAACAACCCCATCGATCGACGCAGTATGTGGCGCGTCGGGCCGGAGAGCACCTGGACGACTGTCGTCCCGGTCGTGTTCATCATCGTCTCTCTTCTTTCTCTGGTCGTCTTGCCGCTCGTCGTTTCGAACAAAACCGCCAAGATGCGCCAGGAGATCCAGCGCATCGCCGAGCCTGCGCGCCGTTCCGCGAACGAGATTCAGACCGGCCTTTCCGGTGAGCTGGACAAGATCATCGCTTATCAGGTCACCGGTCAGGAGCAATATCGCTCGGCTTTTTACTCACTCGTTGCAAAGCAGGAGGCGAACCGCCGCGCGCTCGCCAGCCTGTTGCCGAAGCTGGACGAAGATCTCCAGCGCGAACTCGACGCGATGTTCGTGCAGAGCAGCCGCTGGCACAGCGCGGTCGTGAGCGGCGAGTTTCTGACGCGGCAATTGCCGAGCGAAGTCCTGCTGACGCGTCTGTACGAGAGCCACGCCGTCTATGAGAAGTCGCTCCACGCAGCCTCGGAGCTCGAGCTCTCCCTGCAGATCGGCATCGAGCAGCGCCTGCGCCGCATTCGTGACGCCGAGAAGGTCAACCTCTGGCTGACCATCATCCTCACCCTTCTCGCGCTCACCTCCGCGCTCCTCGTCGCCGGGCTGGGACGGCAGATGCGTCTCCTCGCGCGGGAGGCCATGGCCCGCCGCCACGAGGCGGAGCGGGAGACGAACGAAGCCACCGTCGCCCGTGAAGCGGCGGAGATCGAAGAGCGCCGCGCCGCGTTCATCGCCGCTGCCGGACAGGAGCTCGCGGCATCGCTCGACTACGAACAGACACTGGCCACCCTCGCGCGGATCATCGTCCCCAACCTCGCCGAGATGTGCGTGATCGACATCGCCGAAGCCGACCGATCGCTGCGGCGCGCGGCCATCGCCCATCGCAATCCCGAAGATGAAACTGTGTTGCGTACGCAGATCGGCACGATGAAACGCGAGGTGCCCGAAGCGCTCGTGCGGATCATGCAGGCCGGTGATGCGACGCTGGTCGGTTCGACCTCGTCGCTCTATCAATACGTGACCGGCAACGCCGATCCCGGATCGCGAACGCTCGTGTTCCTGCCCCTGGTCAGCCGTGGTCAGACCATTGGTATCGCCGCCGCCGTCGCGCCGGAATCGCGGCCCTTCACGCGGGACGATCTCGCCCTCTTCACCGAGGTTGCGCGTCGCGCGTCGCTGGCGATCGACAATGCGCGGCTCTACCTCGAATCCCAGCAGGCCGTGCGCGCTCGCGAGGAAGTCCTGGCCATCGTTTCCCACGACCTGCGCAATCCTCTCAACGCCGTAACCCTCGGATCGTCGCTGCTGCAGATGTCGAAATCGCTGTCGGCCGACGATCGCGAACAGATCGACACCATCGGCGTTTCCGCGCGGCGCATGGCCAGGCTCATCGAAGATCTGCTCGACGTGACGCGTCTCGAGGGAGGAAAGCGGTTGCCGATCGAGCCGTCACCGGTGGAGGTGACCGATCTCCTGAACGAGGCTGAGGAGCTGTTTCGATCGCAGGCGGCGGTGGCTTCGGTGTCGATGGAGTATCAGGCCGCGGACGCATTGCCGCTCGTGCGCGCCGATCGCCACCGCGTGATGCAGGTGCTCTCCAACCTGATCGGCAACTCGATGAAGTTCACGCCGCCCGGGGGCCGCATCAACGTCCGCGCGACGGGCAAGAACGGCCACGTTCTCTTCACCGTGAGCGATACCGGCCCGGGGATCCCGAAGGAAAACCTGAGCGACATCTTCACTCCTTACTGGCAGGCGAAGCGCGCCGAGCGCCTCGGCGCGGGCCTCGGACTTCCCATCGCCAAAGGCATCGTCGAGGCTCACGGCGGGAAGATCTGGGCGGAGAGCGAGCCGGGTCGCGGGACCACGTTCAACTTCACGCTGCCGATTGCCGAAGGTGCGCAGACCGCCGCTACGAGCGTGGCGGGATCTGAAGCACGCCGCTGACGCTCAGCTCCGCGAACAGGCGGATCAGGCGGCGGCCTTCTTCATCCGAGGCCTCGTACACCTCGCAGAGGCGTTGCATCTCGACGGCATCCTCGCCGCGGGCGACTGTGAATCCGGCGTCGGGCTGCTCGGGAAGGAAAACGCGCCGTTTCTGCCAGCCCTCGGCGTCGATGCGATAGCAGACGAACAACGCGTCCGCGCCGCGGATGGTCTTGTCGCCGTCCACCGACTTCCGGATCAGCAGTTTCGTGGCTGACGATTCGTGGCGTTCGCTCAGCGCCTTTTCCACGAGGCGGGCGAGCATCGCCCGCAGCTTGTCGCCGGATTCGCCGACCGCGGCTAGAAAACGGACGCCGGTTTCATCGGGACGGATGTTGCGGACGACCTCGCAGCGCATGACGATCTCTTCGCCGTCGTGAGTGAAACGCAGCTCGCTGCGCTGCGCTGCGAGAGGCTCGACGTGATGCATGCGTGCGCCGAGGACGCCGACTTCGCGGAGCATCACGGGAGTCTCGCCGAACGTTCCGGGTAGAGGAGGATCGAGCTGAAGGCGTTGGAACTCGCGCCGCTCCTCACCGCGCTGCTGCATGGGGAGGGATTGTATCGCGCGTTCAATGCGCGCCGGGCGTCAACCGCACCGTCGCCACGTACGTGTTCTGCACGCGCTGGCGGTAGCGGGTGTGGCGGCGATTGACCTTCTCGATGTAGGCCTGGGTCTCCGGGAACGGCGGCACGCCGCCGAAGCGCTCCACGTTCGTCGGACCGGCGTTGTACGCGGCGAGGGCGATGCGCTGGTCGTCGAAGCGGTTGAGCAGGTAGCGGAAGTAGCGCGTTCCCGCGGCGATGTTCTGTTCGGGATCGAACGGATTGGCGATGCCGAGCGTGCGCGCGGTGTCGGGAACGATCTGCATCAATCCCTGCGCACTCTTGTTCGAAACGAGCTTCGGCCGGAAGTCCGACTCGGTATGGACCATGGCCGCGACGAGCTCCGGCGGCAGGTCATTCTTTCTCGCCTCGCGATAGATGATCGCGCCGTAGGGCACGTTCGCTTTGAAGTACTGCTCCTTGAAGACGTCGAGCGAAAGCACGCGCGGCGGCTCGAGGAACTGCTCGCGCACGGCGTCGGTCGTGAAGATCGGCAACGCGGAAGCCTGCTGCTTCGGCGGTTCGGCGGCGCGACGCACGGCGGTGACCGCTCGCGACGGCCGGAGGGCATCGAGACCGACGGTTTTGATGTTCATCGCCGACATCGGCAGGTCGAACGCGGTCACGGCGAGCGGAATGCTCACCAGGACGGCCACGCTGCGAGAGGCAATCCTTCCCGCGCGACGCCACAGGCTGGCCTCACGCTCCCGGTGATGCTGGCACGGACAGATCAGCCGGTAGTCGGCTTTGGTCTTCCATCCGGTTCGTGTGCGGTGAGCGATCATTTCGCGAGCGCTAAGGGCAAAACGCGGACCAGTTATTTGGCCTCCTCGACCAAGTTGCTGACAACGCGGGACTTTCCGTTACGCGCAAATCAGGCGGCACATGGATTGCGATTGGCTGGCGCGTGAAACACGCCGGTTTCGTCGTCCTCATCCTCAGTCTTGTGTCGGCCGCGCACGCCCAACAGAGCAAGTCGAAGGCGCCCGATCGAACCGCGCCCACTGGTGACTGCTCGACGAAATGGGAGACCGTGAAACCCGACATCGAGTATCGCACGATTCGGTGCATCGGCGACCCCGACAAGGTCGATCTTCACCTCGTTCGCGTCGATCCGCGAAAATGGAAACTCGACACGCTCGTCAAAGGCAGCGGCACCTACGCGAAAACGGTCGCCCGGGACAAGGACGCCCCCTTCGCCGTCAACGCCAATTTCTTCGACAAGTCCCGCCAGCCCCTCGGCATCATCGTCCGGTCAGGAGAAGTCGTGCAGAAGCCGCGCGACACGAGCTGGCAGTCGATCTTCCTCGTCTCGAAGAGCGGCCGGCCCCGCATCGTGCTGCCGGAAAGCTGGAGCCAGCATCGAAGCACTGCCTGGATGGCGGTGCAGGCCGGGCCGCGACTCGTGTCCGAGGGGCATACCGTCAAGCTCAAGCCGAACTACTCCGCGCCGCGCGTCGGGGTGTGCATTCAGTGGGATCGCGACCTGATCTTCTTCGCCACGCCCACCACGCAGAAGTTTCACGTGACCGAGATGGCGAAGATCGCGCGACGGAAGGAAGACCAGGGCGGCCTGGCCTGCCGCGACGCGATGCTCTTCGACGGCGGCCATTCCGTGAATTTCTTCGTCGGCGGCGAGGAGCAGGTGTCGATCACCGGCGATCCCGTGCCGGTGTACATCTACGCCACGGAAAACTGATCGTACGGCGAGCGTCCCGCTCGCAACGCGCCGGGCGTTTCGCCCGGCGCTGCCGATCGGGCGCGACGCCCGATCGAGGGCGGCCGGGACGGCCGCCGTACGGCTACGCGAACAGAGGCCGGGTCTGATCGTTCAACAGCACCCAGAACGCGTAAGCGCCATACGCCGTCCCGAACGGGAAATTCAGTAGCGACAGCCCGGCCACGATCAGGATGAGGATCCGTCCCCAGTCGCGGCGTTTGAGCAGGCCGATGCCGCCGATGATCGAAGGCAGGGCCAGGACGATGAACAGGCCGCCGACGAGCATGCCCACGGACCCGGTGACGAGCAGCGCGTCCTGCTCGCCCGAGGCGACGCCGGCGCCGGCGATGATCGCGAACAGGCCCACGCCGAGGACCGCCATGAGCGCCCCGAAGATGATCGAGAGAATGGCCACGATCTTTACATGCTGGTCCATGGTGGTGAAGCTCCTTCCGTTCCGGTCGTGTCGGTCGCCGTTGGCGGTTCGATGGTCGTTGTCGTCTCTGGCGGCGTCTCTTCCGTCGATGTTGTATCCGTAGTTTCAGTCACTGTTGTTTCAGTCGTTTCAGTCACAGCCGGTTCCTCGGTCGTTGTCGCGGTCTCCGTCGTCGCGGTCGTTTCCGGCTCCGGCTTCTTCTCCGTCAGCACCTGCTCCTCGGCGAGATGTCCCCAGCGCCGCATGCGCGACAGGATCATGTTCTGCCGCCAGCGCAGCCTTTTGTTCGGGTTGCCGGGATTCATGACCCGCGGATTCGGCAGGCATCCCGCGAGCAACGCCGCTTCGCGCGCGGTGAGCGATGCCGCGGACTTGCCGAAGTAGTGACGCGCCGCCGCTTCGGCGCCGTAAACGCGCTCGCCCATCTCCACCACGTTCAGATAGATCTCGAGAATGCGCTTCTTGCTGAGGTTCTTCTCGAGCGAGCGGGCGATGAAGTACTCGCGCACTTTGCGGATCGGATTCCGCGATGGTGAAAGATAGAGATTCTTTGCGAGCTGCTGGGTGATCGTCGAGCCGCCGTGGGTGACGCGCCCCCGCTTCCAGTTGCGCTCGAACGCTTCCTTCATCGCCTTCGTGTCGACGCCCTCGTGGTCGTAGAACTCGTTGTCCTCGGCGACGAGGACGCCGCGGCGCAGATTCGGCGAGATCCGCCCGTACGAGACCCACGTCCACTTCAGCTCATCGCTCTTTCCGGCGCTGCGGAGCTGCTTTTTCCGCTGTTCCATGAACGCCGTGGTTTTCGGCCGCTCCTTGGCCAGCGCGGCGACGTCGGGGAAAGTGATGAGCTCGAAAACGATCCAGGCCGCGACGAGGCCGGCGAGGATCAGGAGGATGCGCTTGATCACCGCGCGAGCGTAAACTATCGGGCCATGAAACGCCTGCTGATCGCCCTCCTGATTGTGTTTCCGGGCGCCGCGCTTGCGTTCGACGCCACGCCGGCCGCGCCGCGCGTCGGCGTGCTGCGCCAGAGCGGCGAGCTCATTCACCACGACGCTCTCGTCGCCGATTCCGTCCACCGTTTTGTGCGCGAGGAGCTGCGCGAGCGCGGCGTCGACGCGTTCGACGCCGGTGTGACGTTCGCCGAAGCCGTCGACGAAAACTACGCGGATGCCGACTACCTCGTCGAGCTCACCACGGCCGCGGACGGCGGCGAATACGGTGGCGTCGGGATCGGCGGCCGTCACGGCGGCGTCGAGCTTTCGATGTCCGTCGCGAAGGTATTCGCCGAGTTGCGGATTTACGACGGCCGGACCTACGAGCTGATCGCGACCGAAGACCTGCGCAAGAAGAGCCGCGCGGTGCTGCCGACGGCGCTGGCCATCGGCGGACGCCGCTCCTGGCTCGGGGTCGCGGTGCCGATCGCGCAATGGGTGCAGTACCGCAACGTTGCGCGGGACGCCGCGCGCGATGCGGCGGAGCGGGTCACGGCGGCGATCGCCGAGCGATGAAGCCGGTCCTCGTTCTGACCACTGTCGGTGCCGACTTCGACGCCCGTTCGCTCGCTCACACGCTGGTCGATCTTCGCTTCGCGGCCTGCGTGAACATCGTTCCGCGCATCGAGTCGGTGTATCAGTGGGAAGGGAAGGTCACCGTCGACGGCGAGCAGCTGCTGATCATCAAGACGTCCGACGAGCGCATCGCCACGCTTCGCGAAGAGCTCTTTCGCCGGCATCCCTACACCGTGCCGGAGTTCATCGTCATCCCGATCTCCGAGACGTCAGACTCCTACGGCGCGTGGCTTCTGGAATCGGTGACGTAGCGCGAAGAACGCGATCACTGCGAGCATCGTCACCACAGTCACATTCCGCCCCCGCGTAAAAGCCTCGGGCCGATACATCAGCCGGATGCGATGCTTACCCTGCGGCACGAAGATCCCGATGAAAGCGTGATTCGCGTCGAGGATTTCCACGCGCCGGCCATCGATGTAGGCGCGCCAGCCCGGCCAGTTGCTGTCGGACACGACGACCCAGCCGTCGAGCTCCATCGTGGCCTCGAGGTCGTAGATGGAGAATCCCTCGCGGCGCACGATGACGGTGCCGGGGCCGTTCGTGATCTCGTGCGGCGGGTAATGCGGCACGGTGATCCAGCCGCGGCCGGCGAAATCCTTTTCCTTGGCCATGGCGTCGACGACCGCCTTGCCCACGCGCTCGTAGCGGATGCGTCGCGGAACGTACGCGCGCGGCAGAGCATTCTCGTTCTCGAGCAGCCGGCTTCCGCGATCGTCGGCGACCACTTTCCATCCGGGTTCCGGGGCGACGCCGATGGAGGTGAGGGCGTAGCGGACGCCGAGGAAGTTGAGGAAGGGGCGCCACATCTCGGGGACGTTGTTGAAGAAGATGTTCTGCGGCTTGCACCAGATCGGATAGGTCTCGGCGAGTTTGCGGAACGTCATCGCTTCGTAGCCGCGCGCGTCCTCGAGGCCGTACAGCGCGGCGCCATCGGGAATGAGCGCGAAGTGCAGTCCGACCGTGCGGAAGGGCGACGGGTCGTTGACGGGAATCGCCGCGAGCAGCGGCACGCGCGGATAGAACGCTTTGGCGTCGAGGCTGGGATAGATCGCGCCGTCTTCGAGCGTTCGTTGCACGAGAACGAGTCCGAGTAACGCGACCACCGCGAATCGCGGGCGCATCGCCAGAAGGACGATGGCGATGAGCAGCGGCACGAGCTCGGCGAGGACGAGATTTCCCATCAGCTCGTGGTCCACCCCCGCGGCCAGTTGCGAGTCGCGAAGGATGAATGAGCCGACCGCGAGCGCAATCCCGACCGCCGCGAGCGCGAACACCGCGCGTGGCTTCCAGGCATCGACGGCGATCGCGGCGAGCATGGCCATCGCGAACGCGGCCGCGAACACGAATCGATCGTTCAGGGCGATGTTGAAGAGCGGCAGCTCGTGCAGGAAATGCGCGACCGGCGGCGCATCGAATCCCGCGCACAAACCGATGATCGCCATCGCGAAGAAGAACCAGGTTTCCTTCCGCCGCGGCGCGACGAAAACCGCCGCGGCCGCGAGCGCGAGAATCAGGCTTCCGACGCGTGCCGACGTCGGCGCCCAGAGGTCCGTGAAGTTGTCGCGCTCCGGCTGGCCGCCGTAGAACGGAAAGAACGTCGAGCCGGCGCGGCGGGTGATCGTCTCCGGAACGGTGATGAAGTCTGTCTTCGCGTAGTAGTCGTGGCGGAGGTCGTACTCCTTCGTGTTCGGCGCCGCGGCCATGAAGGGCATCAGCAGAATGGCCGTGAGTCCGAGGGCGACGAGTCCCGACGCGGTGGCGATGCCGATCGCGCGCAGCGTGTCGCGGCGAACGACGATCAGTTCGAAGATGCCGTACGCCGCGCCGGTGGCCACGATGTGCAGGACGGATTCGGGATGGCCGGTGAAGATCAACGTGGTGAGCGCGATCGTGAGCGTGACCGCGCCGCGCAGCGATCGCTCGTGAACCACGAGCCGCACCGCGGACAAAACCAGCGGCAGGAGCGTCCAGGCGCGGCCGAGAGGCCAGCCGACGAAGAAAGCGATCATGCCGCAGAAGGTGTAGCCGGCCGCGGCGATGAGCGACGCGGCTTCCCCCAGCCCGAGGAGACGGGCGAAGGCGAAGGTGAAGAAGGCGCCGAAGAAGAAGGTCATCGACGCGCCGAACGTCAGCGCCTGCGGATGGGCGAGGAGTAATCCGAGCACGTTCAGCGCGTCGTACGGCGCGGCCTGCATGTTCGCGGCGAGGATGTTTCCGCAAAGGAGGAACGGGTTCCAGAGCGGCCATTCGCCGTGAGCCAGGGCCTGCCGCACCGCGCTCTGCCACGGCATGATCTGGGCGTAGAGGTCGGAGAGCGTGCCGTTGTGCGGCTCGCGGAATCCGTAATCGGCCGCGTAATCGATCAGCGGCTCGGACATGAACGGGAGATCGATTGGCGCGTAGACCTGGCCGGTGAGCAGCGCCCGGCCGGTGAAGCAGAAGGGGATCAGGATCAGCACGATCGCGGCGGCCACGCTGATGCGCGCCACGAAGCGATCCCACGTCAGGAGGAGGGCGATGGTGGCGAGGAGGTAGAGAACGATCGCCGGCAAACGCGGGCAATCTTAACCGCGAGAAGAATCGCCAACGTCAGGAGGGAGATCGCCCGCCCGCGGGTGAAGGACTCCGGCAGGTACACCAGCCTCACGCGATGGTGGCCGCCGGGAACGGAGATGCCCAGGAAGGCGTGGTTGGCGAAATGGGTCTCGACGCGGCGGCCGTCGATGTACGCGCGCCATCCTTTCCAGGCCGATTCCGAGACGACGATCCAGCCGTCGCCGTCGAGAGTCGCGTCGAGCTCGTACTCGAGCCCCTTGCGGCGGATGGTGACGGTGCCGCTGGCGTTGTTGCGTTCGTGGGGCTCGCCGGACTCGCCGGACTCGATCCAGGCCAGGTCCGCAAAGTCCGTGGCCTGGCTCATCTGATGGACGACGTTGTCGCTGGTCTCGAAGCGGATGCGTCTCGGGATGAACGCACGCGGCAAAGCTGCCTGGTTCTCGATCACTTCACGGTCATTCAGTACGTAGTGGACGTTCAGGAACGACAGAAACGGCCGCGCGGGATCGTCGATGATGTTGAAGAACGCCGGCTGGTAGCGCGACCAGAGCGGGTAGGTCTGGGCGAAGCGGCGGAAGGTCATGGCCTCGTAGCCGCGGACGTCTTCGAGCTCGAACAGCGCCGCACCGTTTGGCAGCAGCGTGACGCCGGTTCCCGCGACTCGAAACAGATCATCACGCTGCATCGACGCGATCTGCGGCACTTGCGGATAGAACGTCTTCGCATCGAGAGCCGGATAGATCCCGCCGTCTTCGATCGTCCGTTCGACGAGCACGATCGCCAGGAGGATCGGCGCGAGACGCGGCCAGCGATCCGCTCCCATCCCCGCGAGCATGGCCAGTGCGAAAGACGCCGCAAACGCGAAACGCTCGTTGATGGCGATGTCGAAGAGCGGCAGTTCGTGCAGCAGATGGGGCAACGGCGGAATGCCGCAGGTGATCAGAAATCCGGCGACGGCCAGCGCGGCGAAGAACCACGCCTCTTTTTTGCGGGCAAGTAACGCGAGGAGCAGAACGCTGAAGCCGACGCGCGTCGAAAGCGGATCGCCTTTGATCCACGGCAGAAAACTGCGCGCGATCCGTTCCTTCGTCTGCTGCGGTTGGATGATCTGGCCGTAGGGCTTCGTCGCGTACATCTCCGCACGGATGTTGTGCTCGACCGTTTGCGGCGCGGCCTCTGCGAAGGGGAGGAGGTAGATGGCCGTGAGGCCGAGGGCGATCAGGCCGGAGAGAAAAGCGCGAGGAAACGAGCGCGCCTGGCGCAGGCCGTAAATCGCCCCCACCGTCACCACGTGCAGCACCGTCTCCGGATGCCCCGCCACGATCAGCAGCGCCAGCGCCGCGGTCAGCATCGTCCATCGCCGCTCCCGCACACTGAAGAGAATCAGCGGCAGGAACGTCCACGCCCTCCCCAGCGGCCACCCCACGTAAAACGCGAGCATCGCGCAGAACGCGAAGGCCGCCGCGGCGACGAGCGACGGCCCTTCGCGCAATCCGATCGATCGCGCGAACACGAACGTGAAGAACGCGGCGAAGAAGAACGTCATCGACGCGCCGAACGTCAGCGCGTGCGGCAGCGGCAGCACCAGAGCGATCCAGGTCAGCGGGTCGTACACCGCCGGTTGCGCGGCCGCGGCGAGGATGTCCCCGCAGAGAATGAACGGATTCCACAGCGGCCACTCCCCCTGCGCGAGCGCGTAACGCACCGCCTTCTGCCAGGGAATCATCTGCGCGTGCAGATCGGACAAGGCGATGTTGTGTGGCGCCGACACGCCGAACTGCGCGGCGTGCGATTTCAGCGGCTCGAACTGGAACGGCAGGTCGATCGGCGCATAGACGCGATTCGTGAGCAGCGCGCGGCCGGTGAACGTCATCGGCAGGAGAACCAGGGCGATCGCCGCAGCCCGGCTGACCGGCGCGATGCGCCGGCTCCAGACGACGAGCAGCGTCAGCGTGACGGCGAGGTAAAGCGCTAAGGTCATGGGTAGGATTTGTCCCGAGCTGGGACTCTCCTATATCAAAAGGAGAACCCGGATGCTCCGAACGCTGTCCTCAGTGCTTGCTCTCACTCTGTCTCTCGCCGGCTGCGCGAGCTACACATCCCTCTACCAGATCCGCGGCACCGAAGCGCCGCTTTCCGCTCCGGGGACGGGAACGCTGACCGTCTCCGATCTCGAGCAATCGCGCACCGCCCAGCTCGACCTGGAGGCGCGTTCCATCGAGCGCTTCAAAGACTTCGAGATCGGCGTGCTGGAGATCACCGACGACGGCCTGGTCAATCCCGCGCAGAAGAAACAGGTCTTCGACATGGTCAAGCCGCGGCTGGACGGCAAGGAAGTGCTGCTGATCGTGTTCGCGCACGGCTGGCATCACGGACCGCACGTCTGCGACCGCGACCTGGCCTGCTTCCGTCGGGTGATGGAGCGCTTTGCGACTTCCCCCGACCTGAAGCGTCGAGGCGTAGTCGTCACCGGCATCTACCTCGGCTGGCGCGGGGAGTCGATCCGCGGCAAGTATGTGAACGCCCTGTCGTTCTTCGACAGGAAGAACACCGCCCAGCACATCGGGCGCACGGGCGCGAAGGAAGTCCTTCTCGAACTGGACGCGATGTACGCCGCCGCGAAAGCTCCCGGAAAGAACATGACCATGGTCACGGTCGGTCACTCCTTCGGTGGCGCGCTGGTGTTCTCCGCGATGAAGGGCCTGGCCACGGGCGATGCCGCGGGCATCGTCGAGGGGACCGACCTCACCCAGACGTACCGGATCGTGCGCGCGGAAGGGAATCGCGTCGAGGCCGAAAAAGCGGGCAGGAAAGCGCTGCGCGCGCGTCTCGGCGATCTGGTCGTGCTGGTCAATCCGGCCATCGAGGCCGCGCAGTACAAACCGTTCAGCGCGGACCTGCCGAAATGGGAGACCGGCAAGTACGGTCCGCCGCCGGACAAACAGCTGCCCTACGACCCCCATCAGTTGCCGGTCCTGCTCGCCGTAGCCTCGGAAGCCGACGCCGCGGTCGGTCTCGCGTTCCCGGCCGGCCGGTGGCTGGCGGCGCTGCGGGAGCCGGACATCGCCTTCGATGAATCGAAGCGCAAAGGGATCGGCCACTACGAGCCACACGTCACCCATCGCCTGACCTATCCGGAGAAGCCGTTCACCGAGACGCCGCAGCAGTGCGGCTGCCCGAAGAACTTCGACGCGGACACGATGGACATCACCGAACAGCCGCTGGACCTGCATACGACGGCCGAGCAGACCTTCGGCGATCTCAAGTTCACGCCGACGCGGCCCGAAGCGTGGGACGTTCATTCGCCCTACGTCGTGGTGAGCACGTCGAAGGGCGTGATCCGCGAGCACAGCGACATCTACAACCCCGTCTTCGTCGAGTTCCTGACGAAGTTCATCCGCGCCTACTACGCGCGCTCGGTGCAGGTCGAGAGTGCGAGGGCGAAGTAGACTTCGCGGATGGGCATCGACAGACGTGATTTCGTCACCGCCGCCGCGGTGGCTTCGCTCGCCCCGGCCGCGCTGCTGGAGGCGGCGGAAAAGCACATGCTCCAGATGGGCGGGTATCCGCTCAACGCCGAAACGCCGCTCGAGCTGCTCACCGACTACCTGACCCCGAACGACATCTTCTTCGTGCGCAGCCACTGGATTCCGCGCATGCCGGATCCGAAAGCCTGGCGGCTGGCGATCGATGGCGAGGTCAATCGCCCGCTCTCCCTTTCGCTGGCCGATCTCAAATCGATGGAGCGCGTCGAAGCGACGTGCGTGTTGCAGTGCGCCGGCAACGGCCGCGCGTTGCACCAGCCCGTGCTGCCGGGCGTGCAGTGGATGTATGGCGCGGTCGGCAATGCGAAGTGGGCGGGGGTTCGCGTGAAGGACGTGCTCGAGCGCGCGGGCGTGAAAGCCGGCGCCGCGCATCTGCATCTCTTCGGCAGCGACGACCCGCCCGGCAAAGTACCGCCGTTTCATCGCAGCATCGAGCTGGCGAAAGCGCTCGACGACTGCATCCTCGCCTACGAAATGAACGGGCAGCCGCTGCCGCAGGCGCACGGCGCGCCGCTGCGGCTCGTCGTTCCCGGCTGGGCCGGCGATCACTGGATGAAATGGGTGGTGCGCATCACAGCCTCGTCGAAACCGCAGACCGGTTTCTTCATGGACACCGCCTATCGCTGGCCGCTGAAGCCCGGCGCGCCGGGCGTGACGTTCAAGCCCGAGGAGATGAAGCCGGTCACGGAGAACTTCGTGAAGTCGAACATCACCACCGCGCCGAAGAAGGCCCGCGTCGGTAAACCGGTCGACATCCGCGGCTTCGCCTTCTCCGGCGCGCCGGACATCGCCCGGGTCGACATCAGCGAAGACGGTGGCGCGACGTGGAAACTGGCCACGCTGGAGCCGCATCGCGCACCGCACGCCTGGCGGTTGTGGACGTACCGCTGGCCGCCGCGTCGTGCGGGCAAGGTCCGCCTGATTGCGCGCGCTACGGACAGTAGAGGCGTCGTCCAGCCGCGCAACGCGGTGTGGAATCAGAGCGGCTATCTCTACAACGGGTGGTATTCGGTCGAGATCGAGGTGACGGCGTGATCGCCTACGCCCTGACCATCCTCATGGCCGTCCTGCCCATGCCCGGCACGCAGTTCAAGCAGTTGCCGAACGGTCCGGGCAAAGCTGAAGTCGAGGCCGCCTGCTACGCCTGCCACTCCGCGGACATCCTCGCCCAGCAGCGCCTGACCGAAAAACAGTGGCTGGCCAGCGTGGAAAAGATGGCCCGCTGGGGCGCGGTCGTGCCCGACGGGAAGAAGGACGTGATCGTGAAGTACCTGGCCCGGCACTTCGGGCCGACGAACAGGTTCGTGCCGATTCGGACGGGGCCGGTCCGGTAACGCCCGCGCTACACCCCGTAGACCGGGAAGACCTTCGCCCCGCCCGGAGTTAGATTGGTTCCTTCCATGGATTCAATCGTCATCCGCGGTGCACGCGAGCACAACCTCAAAAACATCGACGTAGTCGTCCCCCGCAACAAGTTCGTGGTCATCACGGGCGTGTCCGGCTCGGGGAAATCCTCCCTGGCCTTCGACACCATCTTTGCCGAGGGGCAGCGGCGCTACGTCGAGTCCCTCTCGGCTTACGCCCGGCAGTTCCTCGAGCAGATGGAAAAGCCGGACGTCGACTCGATCGAAGGCCTCTCGCCGGCCATCTCCATCGAGCAGCGCACCACCTCGCGCAACCCGCGCTCGACTGTCGGCACGGTTACGGAGATCTACGACTACCTCCGCCTCCTCTACGCCTCGATCGGCACACCGCACTGCACGAGCTGCGGCCAGGAGATCCGCCCCCAGACCATCCAGCAGATGGTCGACAAGCTGCTGCTGCTGCCGCAGGGGACGAAGTTCACGATCCTCGCGCCGTACGTCCGGGGCAAGAAGGGCGAGTACCGCAAGCAGATGCTGCAGATGGTGAAGGAAGGCTTCACCCACGCCATCGTCAACGGGCAGGAAGTCGAGCTGTCCGATCCACCCACGCTCGACAAGCAGAAGAAGCACACCATCGACATCCGCATCGACCGCATCGTGGTGAAAGAGGGGATCGCCCAGCGTCTGGCCGATTCGCTCGAAACCGCCACGCGCGTGACGAAGGGCCTGGTCAAGATCCTCTACCAGGAGGACAAGCGCGAAGAGCTGCTCTCGCAGAACTACGCCTGTCCCGACTGCGGCGTCTCCATCGGCGAGATCACGCCGCGTCTCTTCTCCTTCAACTCCCCGTACGGCGCCTGCCCGCGTTGCTCGGGCCTGGGCGTGCTGTTGGAGATCGACGAGCGCAAGATCGTTCCCGACCCGTCGAAGGCCATCACCGACGGCGCGATCGCCCTCTGGAAAGAAGGCTCGGAGCACTGGCGCCTGAAGCAGATCCACACGCTGGCCAAACACTACAAATTCAAGCTCGAGACGCCGTGGCAGAAGCTGCCCGAAAAGGCCCGCAACTGCATCCTCTACGGCTCGGAAGAGAAGCTGAAGTTCGAGTTCCAGGGCTCGGACAGCACCTACTCGTACAACGGCACCTATGAAGGCGTCGTTCCGATGCTGAAGCGCCGCTATCACGAGTCCGATTCGGAAGACATTCGCGAAGAGATCGAGCGCTTCATGACGCCCACGAAGTGCCCGGATTGCAAGGGCCGCCGGCTGAAACCCGAAGCGCTGAGCGTGACCGTCGCGGGAAGCTCGATCGATCAGCTCGTGAAGCAGCAGCTTCAGGACGCGGACGTTTTCTTCAGGAACGTGAGCCTCACGCCGCGCGAGGAAGCGATCGCCGGCAAGATCCTCAAGGAAGTCCGTGACCGCCTCGGCTTTCTCAACGCCGTCGGCGTTGGTTACCTGACTCTCGATCGCAACGCCGCGTCGCTCTCCGGCGGCGAGGCCCAGCGCATCCGTCTGGCCACGCAGATCGGCTCGAAGCTGATGGGCGTGCTGTACGTGCTCGATGAGCCGTCGATCGGTCTGCATCAGCGCGACAACCGTCGTCTCATCGACTCGCTCCTCGAGCTCCGCGACCTCGGCAACACGGTGATCGTCGTCGAGCACGACGAGGAAACGATCGAGACCGCGGACCACATCATCGACCTCGGCCCCCGCGCCGGCGTGCACGGCGGCGAGATCGTCGCCGAAGGGACGCTCGAGCAGATCAAGACGTTCCCGAGCTCACTGACGGCGAAGTATCTGCGCGGCGACGCGGAGATCGCCGTTCCCGCGCTACGCCGCAAGCCGAACGGCAAGAAGCTGGTCATCCGCGGCGCGAAACAGAACAACCTCAAGAACCTCGATGTCGAGTTCCCGCTCGGCGTGTTCATCGCCGTGACCGGCGTGAGCGGCTCGGGGAAATCGACGCTCGTCAACGACATCCTCTACAAGGCGCTGTCGAAGCATTTCTACGACGCGATCGACACGCCGGGCGAGCACGATCGCATCGATGGGCTGGAACTGATCGACAAGGTCATCGACATCGATCAGTCGCCGATCGGACGCACGCCGCGCTCGAATCCCGCGACGTACACGCAGCTCTTCGGCGAGATCCGCAATCTGATGTCGGCCACTCCGGAAGCGCGCATGCGCGGATATGGACCGGGGCGTTTCTCCTTCAACGTGAAGGGCGGCCGCTGCGAGGCGTGCAAGGGCGACGGGCAGATCAAGATCGAGATGCACTTCATGCCCGACATCTACGTGAAGTGCGACGTCTGCGGCGGCAAGCGCTACAACCGCGAGACGCTCGAGGTGAAGTACAAGGGCTACTCGATCGCCGAGATCCTGGACATGACCGTCGAGCAGTCGATCGACGTGTTCCGCAACGTCCCGCGCATCTTCAACATCCTGCACACCCTCGATGAAGTGGGCCTCGGCTACATCACCCTCGGCCAGTCCTCGACGACGCTCTCCGGCGGTGAAGCGCAACGCGTGAAACTGGCAAAAGAGCTCGCGAAACGCGCCACGGGGAAGACGCTCTACATCCTCGACGAGCCGACCACCGGCCTGCATTTCGACGACGTGTCCAAGCTCCTCCACCTGATGCACGGCCTCGTCGATCGCGGGAACACAGTGGTGGTGATCGAGCACAACCTCGACGTCGTCAAAACCGCCGACCACGTCATCGACCTCGGCCCCGAAGGCGGCGACGGCGGCGGCCGCGTCATCGCCTGCGGCACCCCCGAGCAGGTCGCCAAAACCAAAGGCAGCCCCACGGCGCTCTACCTGAAAAAGATGCTCGCGAAGGAATCCGTCCTGCGGCTTACGTAGCGTACGGCGGGCGTCCCGCCCGCCCCCGCCGGGCGTTTCGCCCGGCGGTACCCTCTCCGGATAACTCCCCACAAACGGCCAGTCGATCAATCCCGCGTTCGCCGGATTCCCCACCACATACTCAATCGTCGCCGCCAGCTCGCGCGAATCACGCACGACCCGGTTGTAGTAATCCTCCCGCCAGAACGCGCCAGCTCGCCCCAACGCGGCATTCGCCTGCTTCGCTGTGAACGACTTCCAGCTGTGAACCACGCGTTCGAGTTGCACGACACCTATCAACACCGCATGCACATGATTCGGCATCACGCACCACGCCAGTAGTCGATACCGCTGCTCATCGAAGTGAGTAATGGCGCTCGCGACAATCTGCGCGATCCGCGGGTCGCGCATGGAGCACGAGCCATGAGCATGATCGAGTGATTCGCCGATCCGCGCGTCCACCCATTGCCGAATCGCGATCTTCTCGGCGGGCGTAAGGTCGCCACGGCTGTTCCGAATCAGTGCAACTTGCGCAGCAGCTTCGTCCTGAATCTGTTGATGCACCTGCCGCGGAAGAGCATCGAACAGGTTGAACGTCACAAACTGAATCCCATGTTCGACGTCCCAATGCGGCAGCCGATTGCGCTTGTGAACTGTGACTTGGCCAAGATCGAATTTCATAGCCATCCGAGGCTACCTCGGTCCCTGCGTACGGCGGGCGTCCCGCCCGCCTACCGCCGGGCTTCCAGCCCGGCAGTACTCATAAATCCACGCAACGTAGAACCAGCGCCGGGCGACACGCCCGGCGCGTAGCGGGCGGGACGCCCGCCCTACGTGCGAGTATTCGCGGATGACCCGCCTCTTCCTCCTATCCCCCGCCAACCTCAATGGCCTTCGCGCGAAGATGGTCACTTCGCCGCGGGCTAAGTTCGAGCTGGCGGTGCAGTACCGGTCGGAGGGTGGCGTACCCATCGGCGACGCGTTCGCGTTCATGTCCTCGCTCTACTTTCGCGGGAAGATTGCGTATGCGCGTCGGTTCGCGGTGCTTTCGCCGGTCATCGGGGGCGACGGCATCTTCATCATCACCTCGGGGTACGGACTCGTTCCACCCGACTGGCGGCTCAACGAAGAACGCATGAAAAAGATGAAGAAGATCGACGTCGACGCCGCGACGCGCAGCTACACGAAGCCGCTCAAAGAACACGCCGAGCTGCTGAAGAAAGCGCTCGAAGACGACGCGGAGGTCGTTCTCCTCGGCAGCATCGCCACCGGCAAGTACGTGGACGTGCTTCGTCCGATCCTTGGCCCGCACCTGCGGTTCCCAAAGCTCTTCGCCGGCCTTGGCGACATGGCCAGGGGCGGATTGATGCTCCGCGCGGCGCGTGCTGGCAAAGAGCTCGAATACACGACTCTCGACGCGCCACGCCATCGCGCTCCGGGCACGAGCGGAAAAATGCCGAAAATAGAATGAAGCGAGTGGTCATCCCCACCGACACGAACGAAGTGATCCTGAAGTTCGGGCCGCGCGAAGTCCGCCTCACGAACCTCAACAAACCGTTCTGGAAGAAGCTCGGCATCGCCAAGCGCGACCTGCTGCAGTACTACGCCGACGTTTCGCCGTGGCTCGTCCCGCACGTCGCCGGGCGGGCCATGGTCATGAAGCGGTATCCGAATGGTGCCGAGGGCGATTTCTTCTACATGAAGCGCGCGCCGGAGCCGCGGCCGGCGTGGATCGACATCTGCCCGATTCAGCACGAGGAGATGATCCACTTCCCGATCGTCCAGGACCTCCCCTCGCTGCTCTGGCTGATCAACCTCGGCTGCATCGATCTCAACCCCTGGTACGCACGCTGCGACGACACCGATCGCCCCGACTTTCTGCACTTCGATCTCGATCCCGGCCCCGGCGCGGACTTCGAGAAGGTTCGACAGTGGCGCTGCACGTCCGCGACATCCTCGGCGCGCTGAACATGCCCACCTATCCGAAGACCACCGGGTCGAAGGGCATTCACGTCTACATTCCCATCGTCCGCGGCCCGCTGCAGAAGGAAGTGTGGACGTTCGCGAAGGCCATCGCCATCGAGCTCGAATCGCGCCATCCCGATGTGATCACCGCCGAATACCGCAAGGTGAAGCGGCCGCACGGGCGCGTGCTCGTCGACTACAACCAGAACGCGTGGGGGCGCACCCTCGCGTCGATCTACTCCGTCCGGCCGACACCGTTCGCGGGCGTGTCGATGCCGGTGACGTGGGAGGAGATCGAACGCGGTGTGAAGATCGATGACTTCCGCATCGACAACGCCATCGCCCGCCTCAACGACGTCGGCGATCTCTGGAAGCCGGTCGTCGCGAAGACGAAGAGAGTGAATCTGTACAAGGTATTCAAGAAATGACTTTGCCTCTCGCACCGCCCTATCCGCCGATGGAGGCGAAACGGGTCGACAAAATCCCGGCCGGCGACCACTGGCTGTTCGAGCCGAAGTGGGACGGCTTTCGCGCGATCGTCTTCCGCGACGGCGACGACATCTCCATTCAATCGAAGGCCGGCCAGCCGCTGGCGCGTTACTTTCCGGAGATCGTCGACGCAATCCGCTCGCTGAAGCAGAAGGAGCTCGTGCTCGATGGCGAGATCGTCGTGCCCGTCGACGGCGTCCTTTCGTTCGATCATCTGCTGCAGCGCATTCATCCCGCCGAATCGCGGATCAAGAAGCTCGCGGCGCAGACGCCGTCGCACTACTACATCTTCGACATCCTGGCGTTGAAGACGAAGGACTTCACCGCTCTGCCGATCGAAGAGCGCCGCGAGAAACTCGACGCGTTTTTCGAAGGGGTCGATCACGAACTGCTGCATCTCTCGCCGGCGACAACGGACCGCAAGATCGCCGTGGACTGGTTCGACAAGTTCGGCTCCCTCGGACTCGACGGCGTGATGGCCAAGCGCCTCGGCGAGCGGTATCACTCCGGCGATCGCGAAGGCATGGTCAAGGTCAAACACCTCAAGACCGCCGATTGCGTGGTCGGCGGTTTTCGCTACGGCGAAGGAACGAAGAGCGTCGGCTCGCTCCTCCTCGGCCTCTACGACGATGAAGGACGGCTCGTGTACATCGGCCACACCTCGTCGATCAAGAAAACGGAGCGCGATGCGCTGACGAAGAAGCTCGAAGCGCTTCGCGGCGAAAACGTGTTCGAGGTGCGCGTTCCCGGCGGACCAAGCCGCTGGGCGACGGAGAAGAGCGGCGAGTGGGAGCCGGTGAAGCCGACGCTGGTCTGCGAGGTCGAGTTCGACTACTTCTCGCAGGGCCGCTTCCGCCACGGCTCGAAATTCCTCCGCTGGCGGCCGGACAAAGATCCGAAACAGTGCACGATGGAGCAGGTCCTGCCGCCGAAAGCGAAAGGAAAGACCTTGAAGGGGATGTTCTGAGCGGCGTGAAAAGGCTCCTGGTTTTCCTGACGCTGTTCGCAGCCTCCGCCGCGTCCGCGCAAACGGTCCGCATCACGGAAAAGCCCGCAGGTCTCGTCGCCGGAACGCTCATCGTCCCCGTTGTCGCCACCGAACCGGTGGAGAAGCTCGTGTTCACCGTGAACGGCGCGAAGTGGGCGGAGGTGAACGGGCGGACGATGAACGTGCAGGCCAACGTCGGCTTCTACATCCGCCGCCTGCGCATGCGCGCAACCGGGTACGACGCGCAGGGGAACGCGGTCGGTTTCGACGAGGTGGTGGTCAATGATCCGCGACCGCCATTCCGCGTCCGGCTGCAGGCGCCGCCGCAGTGGCCCGAAACGGGAACGATCGAGCTGCACGCGAACGTGACCCGTCCGGCGGAGATCCGCATCGCCGGCGTCGATTTCTTCGTCGGCGAAGAGAAAGTCGGGAGCGACGACGCGGCACCATACAGCGTTAGCGTGGACACGACGAAGTTCCCCGGCGCGATCTACGCGCGGGTCGTTGCACGTGCGACGAGTGCCGAGGAGTCGAATGATGTTTTCTTCTTCGGCGATCGTGCGCGGGAGCAGATCGACGTCACCGTGCAGCAGATTCCGCTGTCGATCGCGCAGGGAACGACGCCGCTGCGCGCGGAGCACCTCACGCTCCTCGACAACGGCGCGCCGCGAAAGATCGAGAATCTCGTCGCCGCGAGCGATCAGCCGCTGCATGTGATTCTGCTGATCGATTACTCCGAGAGCATGCTCGAGGAATTGCCGGTGGTGAAGGCGGCCGCGAAGCAGTTCGCGAAGGCGCTGCTGCGGCCGCAGGATCGGATCGCGGTGGTGGGCTTCAATCAGAAGACGTTCTGGTTGACCGGCTACACGAACGATTGGAACGGCGTGGCCCAGGCCGTCGATCGCGTGCAGCCGATCGGCGAAACGCATCTGTACGACAGCGTGGTGGAGATGTTGTACGAGCTGCAGAAAACGCCCGGCCGCCATGCGCTGGTCGTGCTGACGGACGGCGTCGATCAGGGCAGCCGCTTCAAGCTCGAGCACCTCGTGCATTACGCGCGCTACGCCGGCGTGCCGGTCTATCCGATCGTGAAGAACAAATCGCTGTCGCGCTGGATGAAGCTCGGCGTGGGGCGTTTGCAGGCGCGGCGCCTCGCGCGGATCGCCGAAGAGACCGGCGCGACATACTTCATCATCCAGGCCGAGCGCGAGCTCCCGGCGGTGTACGCGCGGCTGGCGAATGAGCTCCGCCAGCAATATCTGGTCGTCTTTCACTCCGAGGCGTCGATTCCGGACGAGTGGCGGGCGCTGAAGATCACGTCGAGTGGCGGACACCAGTTGCGGATTCCGCGCGGGTATTTCCCGTGATGGAGTGCGGCGGCTCTGCCGCCGCACTCCATCCGGCACAGACCGTGAAACCTGTACGAGCGTCGTGCACCAACCGGGCTCGCCCCTTTATCCCGAGGCGCAAAAGCGCCACCGCATTCACCGCGGTCTCGTGACCGAGCGGCAGGAGCACATCTTCGAGTGGATCGCGGTCATCGTCGTGCTGCTCTACCTCACGGCGTGGGTGGCGGCGGTCGCGGAGATCCAGCGCGTGCGCAATACGCCCGTGCCGGTCGCGGGAGGCAGTCACGAAGAGCCCGCCGAGCTGCCGCCGCGGCCTACGACGAAGATTGCCGACAGCCTTCTACCTTCGCCGGCGGCGCCGACCTTTCTCAACGACGCGATGCTCGAGTTTCTGCATCCGTTGCGCGGGCAGAGCGGGGAGTTGCGCTACGCGCCGGCCCTTCCCGGGTCGCGCGTCGTCCAGGGCGCACCGGGCGCGGCGGCGATCATCGAAGGGGGCGAGGTCGGCGATTTCGCGGCGCCGAGGGAACCGGGCATCTACAACTTCTCGGTGGAGATGAACAAAGCCCGGCGCGACATCGAGAACATCAGCATCGTCACGCTGGTCCCCCGCTCGCAGAAGCGCGGCGGGCGAATCGGCAGGTATCAGCTCGGATCCTGGCCGTTCGAAGGGGGCGGCAAGCCTCGTTCGCCGCGTTATGCCGCGCCGGCGGGATTCATCGAAGTCACGCCCGAAAATCAGAACTTTCAGGTCTCCGAGCACTTTCGCCTCAAGCAATTCCTGACCAAAGACCAGCACAACGTCTGGCCGAAGTACCTGCCCCTCGATCCGCTGCTGGTGGACAAGCTCGAACTGACGATTCAGGAGTTGCAGAAGCAGGGCGTGCGGGTGGAGCACGTCCACGTCATGAGCGGGTTCCGTACGCCGCGGTACAACGCGGGCGGCGGCAACACATCCGGCCGGGCCAATCTCAGCCGTCACATGTACGGCGATGGCGCGGACGTGTACGTCGACAACAACCGCGACGGCCATCCCGACGACATCACCGGCGACGGGCGGGTGACGGTGCGGGACGCGGAGAAGTTCGCGGCCGCGGCCGAGAGGGTGGAGCGCAATCATCGATCGCTTGTCGGCGGCATCGGCATCTACGTTGCCTGCTGCGGGCACGGTCCTTTCACTCACATTGATGTTCGCGGCTCCCGCGCCCGTTGGCGGGGGAGCGGTAGCGGATGAACGAGGAGGTTCCGTGGTTGACGAAGTAACGAAGTGTCCCGAGTGTCATTCGCCGCGTCCGGATCTGACGACGACGTGTCCGACGTGCGGCGCGCCGCCGGCGCGCGAGGGCGATGCCCGACACGCTGAAAGCGAGGTCCGTACGCAGGACCTCGAGCCGTACATCACCCTTCGCTACATCGCGAAGCTCTTCAAAGTTCTCGCGGTGCTGATGGTGATCCTGATGATCGGCGAGATCATCGCCGGGCTGACGTCGGAAGGCGCGGCCTCGCTCGTGGAGCTGATCGGCGAGATCACCCAGATGCTCGTTCTGGCAGGGTTGATGTGGGGCGGCGGCGATCTGACGCTGCTGCTGATCGATGCCGGCCACGATCTGCGCGTGGCCCGCATTCTCCTGGGCCGGATCAACGCCGAGCTGCACCGGCGGGGGATGCCGGAGCAGACGAAGTAAAGGTGTAGTGTGGGCCTCCGGCCTACCTCCGGG
The DNA here is from genome assembly GCA_963822445.1 of uncultured Acidobacteriota bacterium. Classification (GTDB taxonomy): domain Bacteria; phylum Acidobacteriota; class Thermoanaerobaculia; order Gp7-AA8; family Gp7-AA8; genus QHVT01. Next base: position 1,617,277 of record CAWGHO010000002.1, read on the forward strand.
CGGTGGCCGAAGGTAGGCCGGGAGGCCCACACTACACGGGCTACATCAGATCCTCTTTCCGCCGCTGCATCATTTCCCCAAGGCTTCGCAGCTCATCGCGATCCATGGCCTTGCGCGCCCGCGGGAACATCTGCTTCTCTTCCTCTTCGGCGTGATGCTCGACGAGGTCCTTCAGCACCTTCGCCTTTGCCTTCAGCTCCTCGGGGGACGCGCCGTCGTTCATCTCCGGCATGACCATGTCCACCACGTGATGCTCCTGCACGGCCTCGAAGAACAGCTTCTTGTCTTCCTTCTTGCGGGCCGCCTCGCGGTACGCGGGATAGAAGATTTCTTCCTCGATGGTCGTGTGGACCTTCAGCTCTTTCTCGATCTGAGTCAGGAGCTTCTGGCGCCGCGCGCCCGTAGCGTTTTCGAATTGGCCGAGAAGCCCGCGCACTTTCTCGTGGTCCTGCTTGAGCAGCGCGATCGCGTCCGGTGATGCCTTCTTTTTTGAAGCCATGGAAGATCCTCCGATTACGGAAGATCAACAGTCAGGCCAACTACTGCGCGGCGACGATGGAGCGGTTCAGAATCTCGCGCAGGTCGCGGAATACGTTCTCCGGAGGGATGCCCAGCTCGCGGCAGCTCGCGGCGCGCTTCAGCAGATTCTCGGCGGTCTTCTCATCGAACATGCGCGAATCGACGGCGCGGTTGTTCAATTCGCAGAAGGCGACGAGCGACGCCAGGGCGACGCGTTTGTTCTGGCCGCGGAACGGCCGCGACATCAGCAGCGCGAAGACGAGCGCGGCGACCTTGTCAGGAAAGGCTGGATAGGCTTCGCGGCCGAGGGTCGTGACCTGGGGGCGCTGGACGGCGCTGACCAGACCGAATTGCGAATCGACCACACCGGGCTGCGCGGAGTTTCCGCCGAATTCGACGGCCACGGCCTTGTGGATGTCGACCAGGTCCTGGACGCTGAGGTAGCGGATCCCGCCGTCAGTCGGTGAGGCGCCGAAAAGCGTTGGGGTACTTCTTGACAGCGCGCTTGAAGGCGTTGGCGACGATGGGGTTGTTGAAACCGGGCGAGCCGCTGTCGGCGGCGGCGGGGCGGGCCGGCTTGCCTTTGCCGGCGGAGGCGTCGGTTTTGGCGGGCGCTGGGGCGCTTTTGGCTGCGGCGACGGTTTTGGCTTCGCTGCCTTTGCCGGCTTTGGCTGGGGCTTTTGCGGCGGTTTTGACGGGCGCTGGGGCTTTGCCGGGGCCGCCTTTTTGGCCGGCTGCGGTTTTTTCGCCGCTGCCACTGCCTTTTTTACCGCTTTCGCCGGTTTTGCCACCGCTTTTGCCGCTTTGGCGGGCTTCGATGGCTTTGCCGCTGGTTTTCCCTGAGGCTTTGCTGGCTGTTTTTTTGGCTTTGTCTTTGTCGCCATGCGTCATTTCAGTCCTCAGAGGCGACATGCTATCCGTCTTAAGTCGTTGAGTCAATGCGGCTTACGACCCAACACACTGAAATTGGAAATTAGCTGTCGAGGCTAAGTGACTGACGCACTTCGACTTAGAGAAATCGAAAGGTGCACTGAAACTTGTGCATCAAACTCCGTCGGCGTCTGGATTGGCCGCGGCTGAGGCCGCCGCGTCGGAGGTGCCTTCGTACAGCGGGACGGGGTCGACGGCCAGGAAGTCTTTCGCTTTCTGGGTGATGGTGAAGCTGTCGCCCGGCGCCACGGCCTCCAGGTAGCCCTTTCGAACCAGGGAGATCGCCGGAGCCTCACCGCCGCCCGCGGGATGCTTGATGGCCTTGATGGCCTCCAGGGTCATGGTCTCGCTGTTCGTCCGCCGGAACTCCTGGAGCACCCGGATCTCGTCAGAAGTGAAGCCGCCTGGAAGGATGATTGCCATGGCGGGTGATTCTAGTACGGCGCTGGCGCGCCTCGCAGTGGGCAGTGGGCAGTGGGCAGTACGCAGGGGGCGGGCCTGCCTACCGCCTACTGCCTACCGCCTACTGGTGGCGTGGGCGGCTGGCACACCGGACACCAGTACGTTCCCCGCACGTCCTTCCCCTGTTTCCGATACGCGATCGGCGTCCCGCACTTGCGGCAAGGCTTGCCGCCGCGGCTGAACACGTACGTCGGTTGCGACGGGTCGAGGCTGAAGGTCGTGATGCGTTGGGTGGAGCGTTTCGCCACGTTCGCGAGCATCACCTTCCGCGCGGTTTTCAGCATCGTCTCGATCTGCTCGTCGGTCAGATCGCGAACCACCGTGAACGGATTGATCCGCGACATGAACAGCACCTCGGACTTGTACTCGTTGCCGATTCCCGAAACGACGCGTTGATTGAGGATCACGTCGGCGATCTCCGTGTCCGCGCGAGCGCGAATCCGCCGCCTGGCTTCGGCTGCATCGAACGTCTCGCCGAGGAAATCGGGGCCGATCTTGCGCAGGTCTTCCTGCCGATCGTCGTAAAACTCCGCGACCGGCACGTTGAACGCGACCGCCACCCAGCTGTCGGTCTCGATGGCGATGCGCATGTCACCGCGCGGCCGTCGCCAGCGCTCGCCCGGTTTGTAGATGTGCCAGGAGCCGTGCATGCGCATGTGCGTGCGCAGATGCAGGTCGCCGGAGAAGTGCATGAGCAGGTTCTTGCCCGCCGCTTCGACCGATTCGATGGTGCGGCCGGCGAGCGGCGCGTCTTCGTCGATCCGCGCGAGCTGCGGAAGCACGGTCTCGAACCGCGTGATCACCCGTCCGGCCAGCGCGATGTTCAGCGTGTTCGCCGCGCGATGGATGGTGTCGCCTTCAGGCATGTCTCGCCTGGACCGCGCGCAGTTGGTACCCCATCGCCGTCGGCGCGAATCCTTCTTCGACGAGGAACGGCGCGATCGCGTGGCGGCTCACCGGCTCGTCGTTCACTTCCGTGATCAGCATCGCCCGCCGTGGCCCGTCGGTGACGAGCGAGGCGAGCATTCGCGCAACGGCCCGCGCGACATGCGACCGTAGCGGCTCATCCTCGGGCAGAAAGACGATGAGTTGCTTCTCGCCGCGCGAGATGTAGCAGGCCATCAGCCCGTTCACGAGGATCACCTGCGCGCCGACGCTGCGCGACAGCGTCCACTTCGACTCCGGCCATTTCACGATCGCGCCGTACGGATTCGCGGGATCGGTCGCGGACAGCATCACCGCCTCCGTGTCCTCGGGTTCGTGGCGCAATGACCGCAGAAGATCGATGGCGCCGCCCGTGGCGAACTGCGTCGCACCGAGTCCGGCGACGAAATAACCGCGGCGGATCCGTCCCGCTTCTTCGAGCGCCCTCAGAATCGGATAAACCGCCGAAAAACCGCCGTAGATGTTCTCGAGCGCCGGCGCCTCGCGCGTCACCACGCCGTAGCGAGCGAGGAGCTGATGCGCGATCGCGTTTGCGCGCTGCGTGTCGTTGGTCGATGCGGGCGGGACGAGCGACCAGCGCCCCTGCGTCGACGGCGGCGCAACGCGTCTCGAGCGAAATCCACTGCCGCGCGGTTGCGCGGCGTGCTCTTCTTCGCGGCCCCGCGAGTGAATGCGCGAAGCGCGTGGAAGGTGTCGTTGGTGACTGCGCCTTTCCAGACCAGATCCCAGACCGAGTTCACCAGCTCGTGCGGGAAACCACCCAGAGCCGCCTGGATCTGGTTGAAGAACGAGGCGCCGTGCGTGCGCAGATACTCGACGAATCGCCGACTCCTCGGCAGGCTGCGGTTGATGCAGCAGCGCCAGGTGATCGGTGAGATAGACGGCGATGCGGCCGTCGCGGTCGCCGAGAGGCTCGACGCCGACCCAGACGATCTCGCCGGCCGCGCTCAGGGTGTCGAGATCGGATGGCTTGTAGTTCTCGATGCGCGCCGCGAGGATCTCGCTCTCGAAAATCGACGCGGCCATGGGGAAGCCCTGCAGCGACTCGACGACTTCGAGAATCGCGTCGAGACCACGGCGCTCGCCGCATGATGCCCTGCCAGTTCGTGAAGAGCCGCGCCAGCACGCGGCTGATCGACAGGCTCCGCTTCCTTGCGCAGTTTCGCCAGCGAGCGGCGGCGGATCGATGCGAAGGACTTCGTTGTCGCACCACTCCCGTTGTGTGCCGCCGGGACGAAACTCGCCTTCGATGAAGCGACCGCGCTCGACGAACCGCTCCAGCGCGAGGGTGATGACGGCGATGCCGAGTCCGTAGCGGCGCGCGACGTCGTGCGGTGTGAACGGACCGTGCGTGCGGGCAAAGCGCAGAACGAGATCGCCGATCGGATCGGCAACTGGTTGCAGATAGCGCTCGGCGATTCCCGCCGGCATCGGTGTACCGAGTGCGTCGCGGTAGCGGGAAATGTCCTCGACGGCGATGAAGCGTTTCTCGCGGGCGATGGGGATCTCGACGATGCGGCGTTGTTTGAGGAGGTCCTTCAGGTGCGGCTGCAGGCGTCTCGCCTGCCACACGGGCTGCAATCTCCTCTTCGGTCAGATCCCCGAACCGCAGCAACAGATCGTGAATCGCATCCGCATTCCGCGCCTTTCGCTCCTCGGTCAGATGCTGCAGCTCGAGCTCCGTCTGCTCGAGCGCGTCGGGATCGAGCAACTCCCGCAGCTCCGGCTCGCCAAGCAATTCGCGAAGCTGCGACTGGTCGATGGCCAGCGCCTGCGCACGCCGCTCGGCGAGCGGTGCGTCGCCGTCATACAGAAAATTCGCAACATAGCGGAAGAGCACTGACGCCGCGAACGGCGACGGCTTGGCCGTATCCGCGGTGTGCACGTGGATCGTGCGCTGGCGGATCGTCTTCGCGATCTCGACCAGGGCCTGCACATCGAAGACGTCGCGGAGCGTCTCGCGATAGGCCTCGAGGATGATCGGGAACGACCCGAATCGCGACGCGACCTGCAGCAGGTCGTACGCGCGTTTGCGCTGCTGCCACATCGGCGTGCGGCCCTGCGCTCGGCGGCGCGGCAGCAGCAACGCGCGCGCCGCGGCCTCGCGGAACTTCGCCGCGAACATCGAGCTCGCTCCGAGCTGCCGCAGGAGCAGCTGCTCGATCTCATCGGGATCGGGCAGCACCAGCTCCGCGGCCGGAGGCTTGTCCGTCTCGGGGAAGCGGATGATGAAGCCGTCGTCGCTCCACATCGATTCGACGTCGATGGCCAGCTCCGCGCGCACTTTCGCGGTCACGGCCATGGCCCACGGCGCGTGAATCTTTCCGCCGAACGGCGTGAGCACGCAGACGCGCCAGTCGCCCAGCTCGTCCATCACCCGCTCGATGACGATCGTGCGATCGTCCGGGACCGCGCCGGTGGCTTCCTGCTGGTCGGCGAGGTACTGCAGAAAATTCTCGGCCGCGTCTTTGTCGAGATCGTGTCTCGTGACGAGACGTTTGATCGCCGCGTCGCGCTTGGTCTCGCGAATCTCGCGCACGAGCTTTCCGATCGCCTCGCCGAAGGGGACGGTGCGCTCGGCGGCGTCGGCTTTCCAGAACGGCATCTTCCCCGGCTGTCCCGGCGCGGGCGTGACGATCACTTTGTCGTGCGTGATCTCTTCGATGCGCCAGGTCGATGCGCCGAGGACGAAAGTCTCGCCGGCGGAGGCCTCGAAGACCATCTCTTCATCGAGCTCGCCGACGCGCGCGGATTGGTTCTTCTCCGTGCCGGCCAGGAAAACGCCGTACAGGCCGCGGTCGGGGATCGTCCCGCCGCTGGTGATGGCGATGCGCTTCGAGCCCAGGCGCGCGGTGACCATATTCGCAACGCGATCCCACGTCAGGCGCGGCCGCAACTCCGCGAATTCGTCCGACGGGTAGAGGCCGGAGAGCATGTCCATCACGCCGTCGAACGCGGTGCGCGACAGCTCGGCATACGGCGCGGCGCTGCGGATCGCGGCGTACAGATCGTCGACGTTCCAGTCGTCGATCGCGACCATGGCCACGATCTGCTGCGACGAGGACGTCGAGCGGATTCCGCGGATACCGCGTCGGTTCGATCGTCCCCTCATGCATCGCCTCAGCGACAGCAGCGCAGGCCACGAGATCGCCGCGGAACTTCGGGAAGATGATGCCGCTCGACTCCGCGCCGACCTGGTGGCTCGCGCGTCCGATCCGCTGCATGCCCGAGGCGATGGATGGCGGTGCTTCGATCTGGATGACGAGATCGATGGCGCCCATGTCGATCCCAGCTCCAGCGAGGACGTGGCCACGAGCGCGGGCAACCGTCCCGATTTGAGGTTGTCCTCGATCTCGACGCGTTGCGCGCGAGCGATCGAGCCGTGATGCGCCTGCACGAGCGTCTCGCCGGCCAGCTCGTTGATCGCACCCGCGAGCCGCTCCGCAAGCCGTCGCGAGTTGACGAAGATCAGTGTCGACGTGTGCGCGCGAATGAGCTCGAGCAATCGCGGATGAATGGCCGGCCAGATGGAAGGCGAGCGCGGACCGAGCGCCGCGGGTCCGCTCTGGATCTCCGTCTCCGCCGCCAGCTTGGCCATGTCCTCGACCGGGACTTCGACTTGAGCGTGAGCTTTTTCTTTTCGCCGGTGTCGATGATGGTGACCGGGCGGAAGGTGGCGTGGGTGCGGTCGGCCTTCGAATTCGTCGTGGAGCTGGTGTCGGGTTGTCCGGTTGTCGGTTTGCAGGTGTTTTCACCCGAGAACCCGACAACCCGACAACCTGACGACCCCCTAGGAAACTGCGCAACCTCTTCGAGTGGCCTCTGCGTCGCCGACAGCCCGATCCTCTGCGGCTGCTTGTCGCAGCGCATCGCCAGGCGTTCGAGCGAGACGGCCATGTGCGCGCCGCGCTTGTTCGGGACGAGCGCGTGGATCTCGTCGATGATGATCGTCTCGATGCCGCGCAGGACGTCGCGCGCGTTCGAGGTCGCAGGAGGTACAGCGACTCGGGCGTGGTGATGAGGATGTCCGCCGGGTCGCGGGCGAATTTCGCGCGTTCCGATTGCGGCGTGTCGCCGGTGCGGGTGGCGATCTCGGGGATCGTGAATTCGTCGCCGCGGGCGCTGGCGACGTTCGAGATTCCGGCCAGCGGCGCGCGCAGGTTTCGCTCGACGTCGACGGCCAGTGCTTTCAGCGGTGAGACATAGATGCACCCGGCAGCGGCGCTCTTTCGGCGGGCGCGGGCGTGAACATCAGGCGGTCGAGCGCCCAGAGGAACGCCGTCAGGGTTTTGCCGCTCCGGTGGGCGCCATGATCAGCGTCCAGTCCCCGCTGGCGATGGCCGGCCAGCCCTGTTGCTGGGCCTTCGTCGGCGAACGCGAACGAGGCCGCAAACCACTCCCGCACAGCAGGATGAAAGACGTCGAGTGTCATGTCTGCTTTGGGAGTGCGCGGCATAGTGAGCGTCGTCACGCTGCTGGACAACCTCTGTGACCGCTGCAAGAATAGTGGCCAGTCCCCAAAGGCATGAAGCGGGTGAAGGACGGGCGATGCGGCTGAAGGTGCTCGGCGCGTATGGAGCGTCGGATGCAGAACACAATCTGACCGGGTACCTGATCGACGACTGGTTCGCAGTCGACGCCGGGACACTGACGTCGAAGTTGTCGTTCGCGCAGCAGGCCCGCGTTCAGGCGGTGTTCATCACGCATCCCGCACGCCGATCACATCCGCGATCTTCCCCACCTGATTCACAACCGCTTCGCCAGACCGCCGGCCCGCTCACGATCTTCGCGTCGAAAGAGGTGATGGACCTTCTCTCTCGCGACGTCTTCAACGGCTGCGTGTGGCCCGACTTCTCCGAGATCATCTCGCCGCTGACCGGCAAGCCCGCCGTGCAATATCGTTCGCTCACGCCCGGCAAACGCATCGTCTTCAACGACGTCGGCATCACCGCCGTCTCCGTCGATCACCAGATCCCCGCCGCCGGCTGCATCCTGGAGATGAACGGCCAGACCATCGTCTTCACCGGCGACACCGGCCCCACGAACGAGATCTGGAAGCGGACCAACAAATGCCAGAACGTGGTCGCGGTCGTGACCGAAGCGTCGTTCCCGAACGATCAGCAGGCGCTGGCCGACCGAGACCGCGCACCTCTCGCCGAATACGTTCGGCGAAGAGCTGAAGAAGATCACCGTCGACGCGCCGGTCTACGCCAGCCATCGCAAGATCCCGTACGAGCGCGACATCGAATCGCAGATCCGGAACCTGCGCGACCGCAGGGCGAGGGTGTTGCTGGAGAAGAATTACACGCTCTAGCGGATCCCCAGTTCCTCGTAAATCTCCCTCGGATCAAACACCTTCCCGTCCTTCACCACCTTCACCACGCGCCGGATGTCGCTGATGTTCTGCGTCGGGTCGCCGTCGACGAGGACGAAATCCGCGAGCTTGCCCGGCTCGATCGTGCCAAGGTCCTTGTCGCGCTTCGTCACTTCCGCGGCGGTGAGCGTCGCGATGCGAAGCACGTCTTTCGGAGCGATGCCGGCCTGCACGTACAGCTCGAGCTCGCGATGCAGGGTGAATCCGGACAAGCCGTCGGTGCCGGCCACGATGGTGACACCGCCGTTGTGCATCGCGCCGATCATCTCCACCATCTTTTTGAATGACGCGCGATACCGCTCGTCCATCCCTTCAGGCACGGGCAGGCCCCCGGTGACGAACCAGCGCCGGACCTGCGGCGGCATGCGGTCGACGATCATCGCGTAGCTCGGCGACGGTGTGCCGAGGCGTGAGGTGAACATGTTCTCGAAGACGGTCACCGTCGGATCGACGACCACGCCGCGCTCCTTCAGTTTCGCGATGAACGCGCGCACCTCCGCGGAATTCAGATCGAGATCGGCGCCGCGCTTCGCCGGCTCGGTGAATCGCGCCGGCGTGCGCGTGTCGGTCACGTCGGGCATGAAGTTGAGGAAGAGCATATTGACGTGCTGGATCTCGTCGTAGCCCGCATCGACGGCATCGGCCGCACGCATCCCCGCGGGAATGTGACCGCTGACGCGAAGGCCGTGATCGTGCGCGTACTTCGTCATGAACGGCACGAGCTCGGGCTTGATGGAGCTGTAGATCTTGATGCCCTCGTACTTGCGCTCGACGTAGAAATCGATGGCCTTCTTCGCCGCCTCCTCGTCGCCGGCCAGGATGTTGATCGGTCCCTGGAACGGTCCCGGTCCGTCGATCAGACCGGACAAGACGATCCGCGGGCCGACGGCTTCGCCGGCGTCGATCTTCTGCTTTAGGTCGAGGAGGGTGTCGCTGTCGTTGCCGAGGTCGCGGGCGGAGGTGATGCCGGCGGCGATGTTGAGGAGGCCGTCGGTGTCGGACATGTGCGTGTGCATGTCCCAGAGGCCGGGCAGGAGCACCTTGCCGTTGGCGTTGACGACGTCCGCCGCGTTCCACTCGATGGGCGTGCCCATCGAGTGAATGCGATTGCCCTCGACGTTGACGATGGTCGGCGTGGAGAGCGTTCCCGTGCGCGGATCGAAGACGCGCGCGTTGACGATGCTCAGGCGGTTCGCTGTCGGCGTATGCGTGAATCGTTTTGCCAGCTCGCCGATCCGCGCTGCGGCGCGCTTGTCCTGCGCCTCGATCAGCTGCTTCGCCTCGGCCTCGAACCCCTCGCGAATGGTCGACGACCAGGCGGAGACGCTCCCGAAGAGATTGAGATCGTCATCGAGCCAGACTTCGAATGGCGTGAATCCCAGTCCGCCGATCTCGTACGCGGTGACATGCGTGCCCTTGACCGTTTCCTCGCCGACTTTGCGGATCGTCGCCTCGCCGCTGGGATAGACCGGCAATGTTCCCCCGGCCCTGATCAGCGCCTTCGCCATGATCCCCACTTCCTCGGGCGCCCCGTACACGCTGGCGTAAAAGCCGCCGCTCTTCGCTTCGCCGGCTTCCGCGGAGTTCTTCCATTTCGCGAGGCCGTTCTCGGTCGAGAACTGCTCGCTGACGGGCTGCTTCATGTAGTCGTTGCCGGCGATGGTCATCGACAGCGGGATGCCGCGCTCGTCGAGTTTGATCACCGAGTGTGTCTTCGGACCGCGCCCGCGATCGTTGAATTCGTAGTCGACGGTCATCTCTTCGCCGCGCGTCATGACGACCTGTTTGCCCGCGACGTTCGTGCTCATCAGGACTGTGTAGCTTCGGGTCGGCGTGTCTCGTGCCGGCTGGTGGGCGCAGGCGGTGACGAGGAGGAGCGCGATGACGGTTCGCATTCGCGAGATTCTAAGGGGAACGACGGGAGGCCTCCGGCGGGCCGGCCACGGGCCGGCAGCGCTGATGTTGGCGTGAACGCGTTCCGCGCTAGCTCCGACGAGTTCGGCAGAAGGCACAACCAGCGGATGCCGGCCCGTGGCCGGCCCGCCGGAGGCCCCTCGTCGTTCCCCTTTAGAATCACACCGCGATGCGCCCGCCGGTCACCGCCCTGATCCACACGCTCAACGAGATCGAGAACATCGAGGACTGTCTCCGCTCGGTCGAATGGGCGGACGAGATCTATCTGATGGACTCCTTCTCGACCGACGGCACGATCGAGCTCGTCCGCAAGACCTTCCCCCGAGTCCGCATCGAACAGCGCGAATACCTCGGCGCAGCCTCACAGAAAAACTACGCCATCGACCGCGCCGCGAACGACTGGATCTTCGTCATCGACGCCGACGAGCGGATCACACCGGAACTGCGCACGGAGTTGCTGCGGACGCTCGAAGGACCGCTGACTTACTGGGCGTACTCGGTCGGCCGCCGCAATTTCATGTTGGGGAAGGAAGTGAAGTACTCCGGCCTGCAGCGCGACCGCGTGACGCGTCTCTTTCATCGCGGTCATGCGCGCTACCCGAACAAACGCGTGCACGCCGACCTGCTCGTCGACGGCGAGACCGGGCATCTGCGGCAGAAGATGCTGCACTTCTACATCCGCACCTTCGATCACATGATCGCGAAGATGACCCGCTACGCGAACTGGGGCGCGGCGCAGATGTACATCGACGGGAAGACCACGAGCGTGTGGGGCATCTTCAGCCATCCGTTCGGCAAGTTCGTGCGCGACTACATCCTCAATGGCGGATTTCTCGACGGCTCGCGCGGCCTGATCTCCGTCGGCATGCACGTCTACTACACGTTCTGGAAGTACGCGAAGCTGTGGGAGCTGACGCAGCTGCGGAAGCTCGGCAAACCGGTGCCGCTGCCGTCGCTCGATGAGTCGGAGGAGCGCTGGGAATTGCCGTGGGAGAAGAAGGCGACTTAGTCGACCGCTTCCACGTTCACCCGCAACCCCTCCACGCTTCGAATCCGAACGCGCGATCCTTCGGCGATGGCGCTGCTCGCCGTCGCGTTCCAGAGCTCGCCGCGTACGAAGACTTTCCCGTCTGCGGCGACGGGCGTGCGCGCGACGCCGACCTCGCCGATCATCGCCTCGCTGCCGGTGACGACCGGGTTCTTGTGTGCTCGCAACACGAGTGTCATCAGAAACACAGCGATCGCGCCGATGGGGATGCTCACCGCGAGCGCGGTCAGGAACTTCACGCGCATCTCCGGAATCGGTCCGTCGACGAGCAGCATCGCTCCGACGATCATGCAGATCACGCCTCCGGTGCCGAGGATGCCGTACGACGTGAATTTCGCTTCCAGGGCGAACAGGGCGAAGGCGGCGAGGATCAGCGCGAAGGCCGCGAAACGCGTCGGCAGCAGATTGAGGGCGAAGACGGAGAGCAGGATCGCGATCAGACCGACCACGCCCGGGAGGATCGCGCCGGGATGATTGAACTCGGCCCACAGCGCGAGCATGCCCAGGGACATCAGAATGAAGGCGACGTTCGGATCCATGATCCAGGAGAGGACGCGCTGCTTGAGCGTCATCTCGTACTTTGTCAGCGGCTGGCCGGTCAGCTTCAGCACCGAGGTCGTTCCGTTGAAGCGCCTGACCGTCCGGCCGTCGGCCCATTTCACGAGCGAAGGGATGTCCGCGGCCACGACTTCGATCAGCTTCTGCGCGAGGGCCTCGTCTTCGGTGAACGACTTCGCCTGACGCACGCCGCTTTCAGCCGCGGCGACGTTGCGGCCGCGGCGGTGGGCGAGGCTGCGGATCAGCGCCGCGGCGTCCTCCTGCATCTTCATCTTCATGATGTCGTCGAGCTTCTCGCCGAAGAGCACGGGATGGGCGGCGCCGGTGTTGGTGCCGGGAGCCATCGAGGCGATGTCCGCGGCTTCGAGGATGAAAAAGCCGGCTGACGCCGCGCGGGAGCCGCTCGGGCCGACCCAGATGATCACCGGGACCGGCGACTTGATGATCTTCTCCACGATCTCGCGCATCGAGGTCTCGAGACCGCCGGGCGTGCGCAGCTCGATGATCACCGCCGAGGCTTTTTTCGCCGCTGCCTCGTCGAGCGCGCGGCCGAGGAACTCGTCGCTGATCGGATGAATGATGTCGTCGAGCTCGACGTGGATCACGTCGGCGTTTGCGACGAACGCGAAGAGCAGCAGGACCGCGGAGAGCAGGAATCGCATTGACGAGTCGTTAGTCGTTAGTGGTTAGTCGTTAGTAGAACGAACGGGTTTCACGCATGTTCGTTCTCAGTCTACTAACGACTAACGACTAACCACTAACGACTAATTGGGCGAGTAGTCCGGCTGCGGCTCGTAGTTGAAGAACTTGGTGATGTCGTTGCGGAAGACGAGCTTGAAGTCGCCGATGGGGCCGTTGCGCTGTTTGGCGATGATGATCTCGGCGATGCCCTTCTCTTCCGTTTCCTTGTTGTAGACCTCGTCGCGGTAGATGAAGCAGACCAGATCGGCGTCCTGCTCGATCGCGCCCGATTCGCGGAGGTCGGAGAGCTGCGGCCGATGATCGCCCATGCGTTGCTCGGGACGGCGGGAGAGCTGGGAGAGGGCCAGCAGGGGCACGTTCAGTTCCTTGGCGATGGCCTTGAGGCCGCGCGAGATCTGCGAGATCTCCTGCTGCCGCGACTCGATCTTCCCCTTCACGGCCATGAGCTGGAGGTAGTCGACCATGATCATGTCCAGGCCGGCTTCCATCTTCAGGCGCCGGGCCTTGGCGCGCATCTCCATCGGATCCATGCCCGGCGTGTCGTCGACGAAGATTCGCCCTTTCGCCAGCCGCTGCGCGGCATCGGCGAGATCGCGCCAGTTGCGCTCCGACAACATGCCCGAGCGGATGAGGTGATTGGAGACGCCCGATTCCGAGGAGAGCATGCGCAGGCCGATCTGCTCTTTCGACATTTCGAGGGAGAACACGCCCACGGCCTGGAGGCGCGAGGCCCCGGTGCGCGGCTGGCCGTCCTTGCCGGGGATGGCGATGGACTCGGCGATGTTCATCATGAAACTCGTCTTTCCCATCGAGGGCCTGGCCGCGAGGATGATCAGGTCCTGCGGCTGGAAGCCCGATGTGAACTCGTCGAAGCGCTCGTAGCCGGTGGGGACGCCGGTGAGGAGTTTGCCGGCGCTGTGGATCTGCTCGATGGCGGTCATGTTGCCGCGAGTGATCTTGTCGAGGCTGACGAAGCCTTTGTCGGTCGAGCCTTCGGCGATCTCGTACAGCGACTTCTCGGCGATGGAGAGCACGTCGCCGGGCTCGCTGGGCGCGTCGAGCGCGGCGCGCATGACGCTGTTGCCCATGACGATGAGGCGGCGCAGGGTCGATTTTTCTTTGACGATGTGCGCGTAGCGCTCGACGTTGGCGATGTCGGGCACGACGTCGACGAGTGAGGTGATGTAGGCGTACCCGCCGACGCTGTCGAGCAGGGCGTGCTTGGCCAGCTCTTCCTTGACGGTGAGGATGTCGATGGCCCGGCTCTGCTCGGCGAGCAGGCGCATGGTGGCGAAGATGGTGCGATTGCCGTCCTTGAAGAAATCGCCCGTGTCGACGATGCCGATGACCCGGTAGAAGGCGTTGTTGTTGATGAGGATCGAGCCGAGAACCGCGCGCTCGGCATCGGGGCTCTGCGGCATCTGCCGGTCGAGCGCTACGTCGATCTGGGCTACGGACATTGGAAGAGTGGCGCGGAGTCTAGGACCCTTTTTCCGGGTGCGAACCGGCTCCGCAGCTTTTCCTGTCACCCCCTCCCGCGCGGTACCACGAGTGTCGCGATCTCAGCACGTTTTCCACAGGTGTGCAAAACGAAAAAAGCCGCTTGACACGAAATCTCCCGCCGAGGGGGATCGCTCTACAACCCGTAGAGTTCGGAATGACCTCCGGACCCACCCTGTTGGTCGCCGCGGAACCATACCGAGCCGACCTTCGTCTCACCACTCCGGAGGATTCATGACACGTAACTCACTCACTGCGCTTCTGCTTGCCGCCGCGCTGCCGGTCTTTGCCCAGCAGCCCGCGCCGGCGGCAGCGCCCGCGCAGGCAACAGGCGGAGGCGACGCCGTAGTCGCGTCCGTCAACGGCGAGACCATCACCCGAGCCAAGCTCGACTTTCTGTGGGAGCGGGCCGGCACCCAGACCCGCGCCCGCTACGACAAGAACGGCGGCGGCAAGATGGGCTTCCTCGAGAACTACATCAAGAAGCGCCTGATGCTGCAGGAAGCCCTCAAGAAGAGCTTCCAGGAGCAGGCTGCCACCAAGGCCGAGCTCGAAGCGGCGCAGGAGTCGGCGCTGTTCGACCTCTACATCCGGGACGTGGTGGCCACGCCGATCGTGAGCGAGGCCGCCATCCGCCAGTTCTACGACGAGAACAAAGCGGAGTTCCGCGTTCCGGCGCGGGCCCGCATCCGCCACATCCTTGCCGCCACCGGCGACAAGACGCCGAGCGAGGCCCGCGAGAAACTTGCCGCGGTCATGCAGGAGCTGGCGCCCTATCACCTGGCAGCCGCATCGAACGAGTCCGGCGCGAAGGACATCTTCCGCTTCCGTTTCTCCGAGGCTGCAAAGAAGTACTCCGAGGACACCACCGCCCCGAACGGCGGCGACCTGGGATGGATGCTGCGCGAGAAGCTCGACGAGAAGTTCGCCGACATCGCCTTCTCCATTCCCATCGGCGTGATGAGCGGAATCATCGAGACGTCGTTCGGCTATCACCTGATCCTGGTGGAAGACCGCCAGGAGGAAGGCATGGAGCCGTACGAGTCGGCGCGCTCGTCGATCCGTGAGTTCCTCATGACCCGCGACGCCGCGAAGGTCATGGAGACGGTCACGAAGCTGACCAACGAGCTGCGCCGGACCAGCAAGGTCGCGGTGTACCCCGAGAACGTTCGGTAGCGACGCCCCCGGGGTTAGCCGCGCATCCGCGCGGCTAATCTCCGGTGGGCGGAGGTGGCGGCGGTTCCTCGTCCGGCTTGATGTCGATGGAAGGATCGTTGTCCTGGCCGTTCGCGTGGATCGTGTACTTGAGGATTCCCTCGCGAGTGAACAAGCCGCTCTTGCATTCGTTGCCGGAGCACTTCACGTCGTCGTATCCCTCGACGGTGATGCGGAAGTCGAACTCGGCGGTCCAACGCACCTTCTGCTTGTTTTTCTTGACGCTCACGGGATCCTGATCCGGTATCGGCAGACCGGTCGGGTCGAGTGATACACGCACAACTTTGTCGTCATCCATCACACATCTCCTCTTATCGTCCCTCGGACCGGAAGGACCGAATTACTGCCTGAAGCGTACCTGTTTTGCGGAGGTTTGCGAACTCGGGGTCGCGCTCCACGTCGCCGGGATTGAAACCGAGACGCAGTGCCTGCTCTAACCGTGCGATGGCTTCTTCGGGCGCGCCGGAGATGTTCGCGACGACCGCGGCCTCGTAGAGATTCGTGGCATCGCGCGGTTCGAGCTCGAGGGAGCGAAGGATGGCGGACCGTGCTTCGCGGTGCCGCCCCAGTTTCGCGAGCGCGCTGCCGCGTGACGCGTGTGCAAAGGCATCGGAAGGATTGACGGTGATCGCCTGCTCGCACAAAGCGACCGAGCGTTCAAACGCCGTTCGCGCCTTACTCTCACCGCCGGGAACCCAGCGGTAGGCATCGCCGAGATTGCGCCAGTACAAGAAGTCGTTCGGCGTCAATTCGACGGATTTCTCGAACGCCGCAGCTGCATCGGCATAACGCCCGAGGAAGTAGTAGCAGGTTCCAAGGTTCGAATAGCCGTGGCCCGATGGCTCGCGCTGGATCGATTGCGCGAAGACGCGCACGGCATCGTCATACCGGTCGAGTCGCTGATACGCTCCACCGAGGTTGTTGTAGCCGCGCTGATTGTCAGGCACCAGCTCGACGACCTTCTGAAACTGGGGAATGCTCTCCTGCGTGCGTCCCTGCGAGAAATAGAACGCCCCCAACTTGTTATACCCACCCCAGTAATTCGGCTGCAGCTCGATGGCCCGTTTGTAACTCTCCTCGGCCTTCTTCAAGTCACCCGACGCTTTGTACGTTTCCGCGAGTCCGAGGACCGCGTCGGCGTTGTTCGGTTGCTGGGAGAGCACGCGCAGGAAGGCGGCCACAGCCTCGTTGTAGCGGCCGGTCTGGCGGCGCAGTTCGCCGAGGGTCACGTTCACGTCCACGCTTTGCGGATCGGCTTCGAGCGCGCGTTCGGCGGCGCGTCCGGCGGCGGCTGCCAGTTGCGGCTGGCGCGTGATCTGGAACTTGTTGAGGTATCCGCGGGCCAGCGCGGCCTGCACTGACGGCGACTGGCCGAGCGATTCCAGGATCGCGATTGCGCTGTCGAGCGACTGCTCGCTGTCGTAGCGTCGCAGATGTCCGATCGCCTCGAGATACTTGACCTGCGAGACCTCCGGATCCAGGCCGGCGCGCATCGGCGCGGCGCCGAGCTTCAGGTTCCGGGCGACGCTCTGCGCGACGTCATCCTGCACCGCGAAGAGATCCGCCACGCTTCCTTCGATCAGATCGCGCCATTCGCGGCCGCTTTCCGGCTCGAGGACCGAATACGTCACGCGCAGGCGGTCGCCGTTGCGCATCATCGAGCCGCTCAGCACCAGATTCGCGCCCAGCTCCTGCGCGGCTTTCTTCGGATCCGATGGAGCCGCGGCCTGCGGACGCATCACCTGCACGGTCGGAAAGTGAGCAAGTCGCGCGGTGAGCGTCTCCGCGAATCCATCCACGACGAGCTGACCGTTCGCATCGCCAGTCAGGTCCTTGAAGCCGAGGACAGCGAGGTACTGCTTCGGCGGCGCGTCGGGTTCGCGATCGCGCGACATCAGGAAGGCGCCGGCCATGAAGACAACCAGCGCCACCGCGGCAGTCACCGCAACGGCGACGGCGCGCTTGTTCACCACACGCTGCCGCGGATGGAATCCACTCTCTTCAGCGACGACGCGATCGCGAAGCAGCCGCAGCTCGCGGGCGAGATCGCGCGTCGACGCGTAGCGGTCGTCGGCCGCCTTCGCCAGCAGCCGCTGAATGATGTCGTTGAGCTGCACCGGCGCTTCCGGATTCGCGCGGGAAACCGCGGGGGGCGTCTTGTGCAGGATTGCCGAAAGCGTGTCGATCGCGGTGTCGCCGTCGAACGCCGGCTTGCCCGTCGCCAGCTCGTACAGGATCGCGCCGAGTGCGAACTGATCGGAACGGAAGTCGACGCGTTTGCCGCTGGCCTGCTCCGGCGACATGTAGCCGACCGTGCCGAGAATCACGCCGGGCGTCGTGCCGGGCAGGTCGAGCTGCACCGTGTGCTCCCCTTCGGCGGAGGGCGCGACGACTTTCGCCAGTCCGAAGTCGAGGATCTTCACGAAGCCGTCTCGGGTGACCATCAGATTTTCCGGCTTGAGATCGCGATGGACGATTCCGCGCTCGTGCGCCGCGGCGAGGCCGTCCGCGATCTGCGCTCCGATGTCGAGCGCCTGCCGGATCGGAATCGCGCCGTGCTGGAGCATCGAGCGAAGATCGCGGCCCTCGACGTACTCCATCACGATGAACGGCGTCCGCTCGTCGGTGCCGACTTCGTGGATGGTGATGATGTTCGGATGGTTGAGCGCCGACGCCGATCGCGCTTCCTGCGTGAAGCGGCTCAGCGTGTCGCGATCGGATGCCATCCGCACCGGTAGCATCTTGATCGCGACCTTGCGGCCGAGGGAGGGGTCGCGGGCGACGAAGACCTCTCCCATCCCGCCGGAGCCGATCGGGCCGAGCACCTGGTAGCGACCGAGCGTCTCGCGGACTGTCATCGAGGACCTGGGCCGGATTCTACCGGTATAATCGCGGCCTCTCCCCGAAGGATCTTCATGCGTCGCCGTGCGTTGAGCATCGTCGTGATCGCGCTCGTTCTGACCGCCGCCGTCGTGCGCGCGGGCGAGGGATCCCATCCCTCGCTCGTCCCCTGGAAAGTGATCGAAGTCGGAGCCGCGCCTGAGCCCGCGCCGCTGACCTTGTTCTGGGTGCCGGCCTCGCCGGATGACGTGCGCCGCTCCGATCTGCTCGCGTCGGACGAGCTCACGCTCTATTCATCGCAATGCGTGGCGATGCGTATCGTCCGCCTCGACGATCACGAGACCCTCGAGCGTCTCGAGATCACGGAGGAACTGCCGGTCGTCGTGCTTAGGGACGCGAGCGGCAAGGTCATCGAACGGGCCGGCGCCCCGCTCAGCCTCGCGGACGTCGAGTCGATGGTGCGTGATGAGCTGAACGATCGCGCCGAAGCGGCGGAGGCGATGCTCGACGAGGCCGCGGAGAAGGCCGATGAGGGGGATACCGACGCGGCGATCGCGCTGTATCGCGAGGTGTGGGACCAGCGCTGTGTGTGCCCGCGACAGGCGCGGGCAGCACACAAGGCTTTAAAGAGGTTGTCGAAATGAGCCGCTACGCCGTCTGCAGGATCTGCACGGCGCGTTTCCACTGACGGCGCGAGCGCTTGACGTGCAGGCGCGAGGCGCGGCTGGTTCTCCGCCACGACATCCCCTGCGAGCGCTGTTCGATCGCGCGGCGCCACAGCGCGAGCGCCTTCTCGAGGTGATTCGCGGCCACCTTCAAGCGGCGGCGCGCTTCATCGGCGAGCGTCGACGGCGCGGCGATCTTGTCTTCCACGAGCTTGAGCGCGGCGCGCATGCGAGCCTGCTCGATCTGCGGAAGCGGCGTGGTGATGAGGCCCTTTGCCAGACCGCTCCAGCGCAGCGCGGCGATCCACCACTTCGCCGGATCCCAGTGATACCAGCGGATGCCGTTGCGGAAGTCGGCCGGGAAGCGGTGATGGAACGAGTGATAGCCCTCGCCGAGGGTGACCATGGCCACGAGCCAGTTGTCGCGGGCGGAGGCTTCGTCGTTGAAGGCCGGCTCGCCGAGGCTGTGGGCGAGGGAGTTCACGAAGAACGTCGTGTGGTGAATGACCACGATGCGGGTAAAGCCGCCCCAGAGCAGGCCGGCGATCGGATCGCCGAACGCGGCACCGATCAGCGTCGGCAGGCCGAAGCCGGCGATGACCATGATCTGTTTGTGCCAGCGGTGCTGCCACATCACGATCTTGTTGGCGAGCAGGTCCGGCGAGTTCTCGAACGTGTCGTCGCGCTGATCGTTCTTGTAGAAGATCCAGAAGATGTGCGCCCACCAGAATCCGCGCTGGATGTTGTACGGATCCCAGTCCTTGTCCGCGTACTTGTGGTGCACGCGGTGCGACGAGGACCACCACAGAATCGAGTTCTGCGCGGCCATCGCGCCGAAGAGCGCGTAGAAGACCTGCACGAGCGGTGAAGCCTCGTAGCTCTTGTGCGAGAAAAAGCGGTGGTAGCCCGCGCAGATCGAGAGTCCGACCGCGAGGTACATGCCGACCATCAGCAGCGGCATCCACAGTTGAAAACCGGCGTACCAGGTGTACGCGGCGGTGCCGGCGATGCCGATGACGGGCGTGAGGGTGAGGAAAAGAATGTTCACCCAGTCTTTTTGTTGCTGCTTCTCGATGATGCACCTCCAAAGTTATTCCGGGGTGCGGCGTAGTATGCACTCTCGGGGGTTTCGTTGAGAACGTCAGTGGTCGCCGCGGTATTCGCCGTCTTGCTCGCGCTCGCGTCCGCCGGGCAGAGCGGCGAGCATGCGAAAGCCCGCAAAGCGATGGCGGAAGCGGAGCGGACGAACAACCCGGTGCGGCTGCTCGTGCTCGCGTTCGACATCCGGAAATCGCTCGACAAAGCGCTGGCCGGCGATCCGGACAACGTCGAAGTACGCCTGGACTTCGTTCGCTTTCATGTGAACACGCCCCGAATTGCGGGCGGAGATATGTCCGAGGCGCGCGCACATGCCGCGGAGATCGCGAAGCGCGACGAGGCCCTGGGCCATTTCGCGAAGGGCTACATCGCTTACCGCGGCGAGAAGGCCTACGGCGCCGCTCGCCTGGCTTTTCGGGCGGCGATCGAGCGTGCGGATAAACCTGCGACGAAGGCGTTGGCCATGCGCTGGATGGGTTGGCTCTCGCAGGAGACCCAGCAGTGGCAGACGGCGTTCGAGATGTGGGAAGCGCTCGGGGATGAGCACGAGATCAAGAGGACCGAGGGGTTTTGTCGGTGCGTCAGACCATCGGCAAATCCACACCCCGCTCGTTAGCAACATCGATCGCGATTTCGTACCCCGCGTCCGCATGCCGCATCACGCCCGTCCCCGGATCACACGTCAGCACGCGCTGCAGGCGCTCCGCGGCAGCCTCGGTGCCATCGGCGACGATCACCATTCCGGCGTGAATCGAATAGCCGATTCCTACGCCGCCACCGTGATGCAGCGAGACCCAGGTCGCGCCGCTGGCGGTGTTGAGCATCGCGTTCAGGATCGGCCAGTCCGCGATCGCATCCGAGCCATCCTTCATCGCTTCCGTCTCGCGATTGGGTGAGGCAACCGAACCGGCGTCGAGATGATCGCGGCCGATGACGATCGGCGCGCTGACCTTCTTCTCCGCCACCAGCCGATTGAAGAGCAATCCGGCCTTGTCCCGTTCTCCGTAACCGAGCCAGCAGATGCGCGCGGGCAGACCCTGGAACTCCACGCGCTTCTGGGCCATGCGGATCCATCGATGCAATGGCGCATCCTCGGGGAACAGCTCAAGAATCGCCTCGTCGGTCACGAACAGATCGTTCGGATCGCCGGAAAGCGCCGCCCAGCGGAACGGCCCCTTTCCTTCACAGAACAGCGGGCGGATGAACAGCGGAACGAAGCCGCCGACGTCGAACGCGTTCGCGACGCCGGCCTTCAACGCCTGCCCGCGCAGGTTGTTGCCGTAATCGAAGGTGATCGAGCCGCGGTTCTGCAGCTCGATCATCGCCCGCATGTGACGGGCCATGGTCTCGTACGACAGCTCGACGTACTTCTTCGGATCGCTCGCGCGGAGATCGAGCGCCTCCTCGAATGACATCCCTGCCGGCACGTAACCGGTCAGCTCGTCGTGAGCGGAGGTTTGATCGGTGAGCACATCCGGAACGATGCCCCGCGCGATCAGCGCCTCGAGCAGATCGACTGCATTCGCGACCACGCCGATGGAGATCGCCTCGCCGCGATCGCGAGCTTCGAGCGCACGCGCGATCGCAGCGTCGAGCGTCGGCGCTTCCTCATCGAGATACCTCTTCTCGATCCGGCGCTGAATGCGCGTGCGATCGACCTCGGCCACCAGCGCCGTGGCCTCGTTCATCGTCGCCGCGAGCGGCTGGGCGCCACCCATTCCGCCGAGGCCGGCGGTGACTACGAGCTTGCCCTGGAGGGAGTTGTTGAAGCGCTGCTTCGCGACCGCCGCGAAACACTCGTACGTTCCCTGAAGAATGCCCTGCGTGCCGATGTAGATCCACGACCCGGCGGTCATCTGGCCGTACATCATCAGACCCATGGCGTCGAGGCGGCGGAATTCGTCCCAGGTGCCCCAGTGCGGAACGAGATTCGAGTTCGCGATCAGGACGCGCGGCGCGTTCTCGTGCGTGCGGAACACGCCGACGGGCTTGCCGGACTGCACGAGCAGCGTCTCGTCGTTCTTCAGACGCTTCAGCGTCGCGACGATGGCGTCGTAGCAGGCCCAGTTGCGTGCGGCTTTGCCGATGCCGCCATACACGATGAGCTGCTCCGGCCGCTCCGCCACCTCGGGATCGAGGTTGTTCATCAGCATCCGCAGCGCCGCTTCCTGCTGCCAGCCGCGGCAACTGATCTCGGTGCCGCGCGGCGCGCGGATGGTCCTTGACTCGGCGATCGTGGTGGTCATGATTGGCCGATTCTATGACCGACCTGAAGAAACGCGCGACCGAGATCGACCGCCGCCTGAGCGAGCGTTATCCCGACGCGAAATGCTCGCTCGATTTCACGAATGCCTTCGAGCTCTTGATCGCCACGATCCTCTCCGCGCAGTCGACCGACGCGCGGGTGAACATCGTCACGAAGTCGCTGTTTCGGAGGTATCCGAACCCGGCCGCGTTCGCGAACGCGAGCCTCGTGGAGATGGAGACCGACGTCAAACAGACCGGCTTCTTCCGCAACAAGGCCAAGGCCGTCATCAACTGCTCGAAGGCGATCATGGAGCGGCACGGCGGACAGGTGCCGCGGACGATGGAGGAACTGGTCGAGCTGCCCGGTGTCGGCCGCAAGACGGCGAACGTGGTTCTCGGAAATGCCTTCAAAACGCCGGCGGGCGTGGTCGTCGATACGCACGTCGGTCGCGTTTCAGGACGACTGGCCTTGACGGAGAGCGCGGATCCGGTGGTGATCGAGCAGGATCTGATGAAGGTCGTGCCGCGCGAGAAGTGGACGCAGTTCGCGCACCGGATGATTTACCACGGCCGGGAAACGTGCATCGCCAGGAAGCCGCAGTGTGAGGTGTGCGTGGTGAATGATCTCTGCCCGAGCGCGCAGCTCACGGAAGATCGAGCGTCCCCGCCTTCGTCCACGGCCCGCACCGCGCGATCCGCCACACCGTCTTCAAAGAACCCTTCCCGAAGCCGTACTTTGAGATCGCCGCGCGGCCGTAAGCCGAGCAGGTAGGTTGGAAACGGCAGCCGAACGCCCGGCGCACGCGCATCGGCGTGTGCGCGCGATATTCGTCGATGAGGAAGATCGCGCCGCGCGCCGCGAACCCGCGGCCGTGAGGGACGGCGAAATCATGGATCGCGAAGATCGCGACGATGAGGGCGGCTACGAAGAGCGCTCGGCGGCTTTTGCTTCGTCCCAAAGCTTGTCCATCTCCTCGAGCTCGAGCTGGTCGAGATTCTGCCCCCGCTCGTGCACCTGTTTTTCCATCGACTCGAAGCGGCGCATGAACTTGCGGTTCGTCGACTGCAGCGCTTCCTCCGGATTCGCACTCACCTTGCGGGCGATGTTGGCGATGGTGAACAGCAGATCGCCGATCTCATCCTCGATTTTCGCCGCTTCCCCCGACGCGACAGCCTCGCGCAGCTCGGCGATCTCCTCCTCGAGCTTGTCGAAGACGTCGTCCGTGCGCCGCCAGTCGAATCCGACGCGCGCCGCTTTCTCGGTCAGACGCGAGGCCTTCAGCAGCGCCGGCATCGAACGCGGGACGCCCGAGAGCACGCTCTTGTTCTCCGCCTTCCGCTCGTCGCTCTTCAGCTTCTCCCAGTTCACGAGCACCTGCTCCGCGTCGTCGGCCTTCGCGTCGGCGAAGACATGGGGATGACGGCGAACCAGCTTGTCGTGTATGGCGGTGATGGAGTCGTAGACGTCGAACGTCCCTTCCTCCCGCGTGATCTCGGCGATGAACACCGCTTCGAGCAGGAGATCGCCGACCTCTTCGAGCAGCGCCGCGCGGTCATCGCGATCGATCGCGTCGACGACTTCATAGGCTTCCTCGATGACGTAAGGCTTGAGGTCCGGCAGCGTCTGCTTGCGGTCCCACGGACAGCCGTCCGGACCGCGCAGAGTGGTCATCAGTTTCACGAGATCTTCGAACGAACGGCGCGACATGCCGGGCATTCTAAGGGAGCGCTCTGTTAGCATGATGCGACCGATAGCCCCATGCTCAACCAGGTCCTCATTGTTGCCGGCGAGCACGCCGCGCGCACGCCGTCGGAGGTCGCGCGCTCGCTCCGCCTGACACCGGTCGTGGCCGGCTCCGCGCAGGAGGCAGTCGACCTTCTCGAGCGCCATGCATTTCGTCTGATCGCCGTCAGCGGCAGCTCCGCCTGGCAGCACGTGCGCGATGCCGCGGAGAGCAAGCAGCCGATGACGCGCGTGCTCGAATTGCCCGAGGCATCGTCGGACGATTCCGCGATCCGCACGCTGATGGTTCGCTACCTTGCGCCGTCGACGGAGCGCTCGCGCTTCTCGGCGGAAGAGCGTTATCGCTTCCTTTCCACGATGCTCGAGTCGTTCACGGCGACGCTCGACCTCCGCGAAGTGCTGCGCCGCATCGTCTCGAGCACGCGTGAAGAGTTCGGCGCAGACCGCGCCTGGCTCCTGCATCCGGTCAACGAGCAATCCGAATTCGCGAAAGTCGCCTTCACGGTCACCGCGACCGGAACCGCCGGCGACCTCGCCGACAAAGGTCCGGTCCCGCTCACCGGCTCGCACAACCTCATCCGCCGCGGACTGGAATCCTCGCGGCCGGTGACGATCGCCGAGGGCGATCCCGATCTCGATCCGGCGCTGGCGGAGCGCTTCAGGATCCGCTCGGCGATGATCCAGATCCTCCGGCCGCGCGAAGACGAGCCCTGGGCCTTCGGTCTGCACATGTGCGAGACCGATCGCGAGTGGTCGGAAGAAGAGAGCTCGCTCTTTGCGGAGATCGGCCGCTACGCGACGCTGGCCCTCAACAACACCCTCCTGCACAACCGCGCCATCCGCGAGATGGCCAAGGTCAACGCCATCCTCGATCAGATTCCGGAGTCGGCCGCGATCTACGACCGCGATGGACGCCTCGAGCGCATGAACGCCGCGGCGCTGCGCGAACCGGCCGCGCTCTTCGCGGCGGATGGCGAAGGAAAGCCGCGCGAAGTGACCCGTCAGCGGTACGTCGACGGCAGTCCGCTTTCGCCCGACGAGCTTCCGGCGCGGCGCGCGCTTCGCGGCGAGACGGTCAAATCCGATTACCTCGTGCATGACGCGCGCACCGAGGATGACCGCGTCATCAATCTCAAGGCCGCGCCGATCCGCGACGACAAGGGCCGCATCATCGGCTCCGTTCTGCTTTCGCGCGACGTGACCGAGGAGCGGCAGACCGCGGAGCGCGAATCATGGCGCCGCCGCCGCGCCGAATGCCTGGCCAACCTCGGCCTCGAGATGGCCGCGATGCAGACCACCTTCGACAACCTCGACGACTCCGCGCAGCGCATCGCCCAGGCCGTCGATGGAATGGTTCGCATCTACCTCTACCATCCCGGCAACGGCACGCTGGACCTGGTCGGCTACAGCGCGATTCCTGGTGAGCTCGAAGAGCACCGCACCTACTTCACGTCTCATCCGTACCGGCCCGGCGAAGGTCTGCCCGGCACGGTCTTCCACATCGGCCGGCCGTTGCTGTTCTTCGAAGTGCGCGGCGACGCGCTGCTCGATTTCTCGCGCGACGAGGAAGAGCGCAAGGTCAAAGCCGCGCTGCACGAGCAAAGCCTCATCGCCTGTCCCATCGAGTCGTACGGCGAGCGCATCGGCGCGCTGATCATTTCCCAGCCCGATCCGCGCCGGAACTTCGATGCCGAGGATCTGGAGTTCGCGCAGTCGATCGCGGATCGCATCGGCGCCGCGAGCCACATCCACCGCCTGACGCGCATCGCCCAGGATGGACATCGCGCCGCGGAAGAGCTGGCCCGCAGCGAGGTCGATGCGCGCGTCCGCTTCGAAGCGGTCCTCGAGAGCGCGCCGATCGGCATCGCCGTCGTTTCCGCGGACGAGCTCCGTTACGAGCTCGCCAACGCCCGCTACCTCGACTTCGCGGCGCGCTTCGGCAAGATCTCCAACGACACCAAGGTCATCGGCCTGCGCGTCAGCGAGGTCATCCCGGGCGTCGAGCAGATCCTCAAGCAGGTCGCCGAGACCGCTGAGCCGCGCATCGACGAAGAGCTGGTCGTCGACGACACGTACGTCAATCGCATCATCTCCGCGGCGCGTGGCCGCTTCTCCGGAATCACCCAGTCGCTGACCATCCTCGTGCAGGACGTCACCGATCAGGTCCTGGCCCGCCGCGAGGTCGAGAACCTGGCCGCGATGATGGCCGAGCGCTCCGCGCGTCTCGACTCGATCCTCGGATCGATGACCGACGGTCTGTGGGTTTACGACGTGAACGGCGCGGTGGTCGACGTCAATCAGGCCGCGCTCAACATGTTCGGACTGGCTTCGCGTGCCGAGGCGATCGAGCATGGGTCGTTCGAGCGCTTGCACCTGCGCGATTCGGAAGGCCGTCCGATCTCGCGCACGGAAATGCCGTATGCGCGAGCGTTGTCCGGGCAGACCGTTCCCGACTACCTCGCCATCGGCAAGCACTTCATCACCGGCCGCGATCTCGATCTGTCCATCGCCGCCGCGCCGATCGAGAGCAAAGGCATCGTCGGCGCGGTCCTGGTCATCCGCGACATCACCGCGCTGCAGGAGCTCGATCGCAAGAAGGACGAGTTCCTCTCCGTCGCATCGCACGAGTTGCGCACGCCCCTGACGACGATCAAGGGGTACACGCAGCTCCTCGCGCAGACCGTGAACGAGCTCGAGCCCGACGAGCGCGCGACCTACATCAACGCGGTCCTCGGCGAGATCGAGCGGATGATGGGGCTGATCTCCGAGCTCCTCGACGTCTCGCGCATCGAGACCAACCGCCTGCAGATCCATCCCCAGCCGATCCGCTGGATCGACTTCATCGCCGGACGCATCTCCGCGTTCCGCGTGCAGCACACCTCGCGCGACATCCGCTTCGAAGTGTCGACGCCGGAAACCGCCGTGCATGCCGATCCCGATCGCATGCGCCAGGTCATCGACAACCTGCTCTCGAACGCGTTGAAGTATTCGGCGGAAGGAACGGAGATCGACGTGAACGTCGTGGTGGAGGGATCGTTCATCCTCACCTCGATCACCGACCACGGCATCGGCATCCCCCGCGACGAGATCCCCCAGCTGTTCGAGCGCTTCCACCGCGCGCGCAACGTCTCCAGCCGCTACTACGGCGGCCTCGGTCTCGGCCTCTACATCGCCAGGGCCATCGTCGATGCGCACGGCGGCAGGATCATCGTGATGAGCGACGAAGGCTCGGGGTCGACGTTCACCGTGTGCATGCCGCTGCCGGCTTAACTTCACGCCGACTTCACACGCTGCCCCTGCCGGCTTTTCATCGGCCACCTACTCTGCGGCCCATGAAGAAACTGCATTTCGCGATCATCGTGTGCGCGGCGCTCCTCGTATCGGCGCCCGTCTTTGCCCAGGACACACCGCCGGAGGAAACGCCGGCCGAGCAGACTCCGACCGAGGAAAGCGCGCCTGAGGAAAACCCGCTGGCCGAGGCGATGACGGAGCTTCGCAATTCCGTCGAGAACCTCAACCGCATGCGCCTCAGCGGCTACATCCAGGCGCAGTACGTCAACGACGAGCGCTCGCTGAACGAGCTGTCGTCTCCCACCGCCACGCGCAATCTCGATCAGTTCTCCGTGCGCCGCGCGCGGGTGAAGTTCACCTATCAATTCAGCCCGACCTCGCGGTTCGTCCTGCAGCCGGACGTGACCAGCTCCGGCGTGACGCTCAAGGACGGTTACGTCGAATTCACCGAGCCCTGGACGACGTGGAAGCACACGCTGACGGCCGGCCAGTTCAACTGGCCGTTCGGCTTCGAGATCATGTACTCCTCGAGCTCGCGCGAAGTGCCGGAGCGCTCGCGCGTGGTGCGCACGCTCTTCCCCGGCGAACGCGATCGCGGCGTGATGCTCTCCGGCCTCGGTCTTCGCGAGAAGCTCAGTTACCGCGTCGCGGTCGTGAACGGCACAGGCACCTCGCAGAGTTTCGACGTCAACAAGCGCAAAGACGTCGTCGGCCGTCTCGGGTACTCGTTTGGTCCCGTCGATGTGGGCCTGTCGGCGTATCGCGGCTCCGATCTCGTCGCCACGAGCACCAACAGCCGCGGCATCGAGTTCGACAAAGAGCGAAACGGCATCGACGTGCAATGGATCACTCCGATCCAGGGCCTTGGACTGCGCGGTGAGTACATCACCGGCAAGCAGGCCCCGTCGTCCGGCTCGAGCCGCAGCGTCTCGCAGGACGTGAACGGCTGGTACTTCTACGCCATCCAGAACCTCGGCACGCGGCATCAGTTCGTGGTGCGCCTCGATCAGTACGACGCCGATACGAACGTCGACAACAACGCGATACGCACGATCAACCCGAGCTACATCTTCCACTGGGATGCGAACAGCAAAGTGATGGCTTCCTACGAGCTCATCGAGACCCAGGCCAACGATCCGGACGACAACGTCTTCACGCTTCGCTACCAGTACAGCTTCTAGGAGAACCCCACAATGAAAAGGATCCTCAGCGCACTTCTCACTGCCGCGATCGCACTGCCGTTGCTCGCCGCGAAACCGATCTCGATCAAAGGCTCGGACACGATGGTCATCATGAACGCGCGTCTCGCGGAGACGTTCATGAGCAAGCAGCCCGGCACGGTCATTCAGGTCACCGGCGGCGGTTCGGGCGTCGGCATCGCCGCGCTGATCAACGGCACGACCGACATCGCGGCGTCCTCACGTCCGATCAAGACCAGCGAGATCGACAAGCTGAAGGCGCGTTTCGCCACGGTCGGCTACACCTACCCGATCGCGCGCGACGGTCTGTCGGTTTATCTCAACACCGCCAACCCCGTGAAAGAGCTCACCCTCGGCCAGATCCGCGACATTTACACGGGAAAGATCACCAACTGGAAGCAGGTCGGCGGCAACGACACGACGATCCTCATTTACTCGCGCGAGAACTCGTCCGGCACTTACACCTACTTCAAGGACAACGTCCTCATGGGCAAGGATTTTTCGCCGCGCGCGCAGACCCTGCAGGGCACCGCGGGCGTCGTGAATGCGGTGGCGAAGGATCCGAACGGCATCGGCTACGGCGGTGCGGCCTACGCGAAGGGCATCAAGTTCGCGGCCGTGAAGAAGGATGAGAAGAGTCCGGCCATCCTCCCGTCGCTCGAGACGGTTCGCACGGGCCAGTATCCGATCAGCCGCTATCTCTATCTTTATACGCGGGTGAAGCCGTCGAAGGAGATGAAGTCGTTCATCGATTGGGCGACCGGGCCGGAAGGGCAGGCCATCGTCAGCAAGGTGGGGTATTTCCCGGTGAAGTGAGCGCGGTGTAGTGCCTGCACCACACGCGCTTACAATCGCGCGCCGTGCCGATCCCCCTGTCCTCCCGCCGCCGCTGGGCTGTCACCGCCGGCGTGATGACGGGAATGCTCCTCGCGGCTCTCGAAGGAACGGTGGTCGGTACGGCGATGCCGACCATCGTCGCCGCGCTGGGAGGGCTCGCTCACTACAGCTGGGTCGTCTCGGCCTACCTGCTCACGTCGACGGTCACCGTTCCCGTCTGGGGCAAGCTCTCCGACCTCTTCGGCCGCCGTCCGATTTTTCAGATCGGGATCGGCGTCTTCCTTCTCGGATCGCTGGCCTGCGGCATGTCCCAGTCGATGACTCAGCTCATCATCGCGCGCGCCGCGCAGGGGCTCGGCGCCGGCGCGCTGGTGCCGCTGGCCATGACCATCATCGGCGACATCTTCACCCTCGAGGAGCGGGCGAAGATGCAGGGGCTGTTCAGCGGAGTCTGGGGAGTTTCGAGCGTCGTCGGCCCGCTGCTCGGCGGCTTCGTCACCGACCAGCTCTCGTGGCGCTGGGTCTTCTACATCAACCTTCCGGTCGGCATCGCCGCGGCGCTGATCATCGGCTTCGCGCTCATCGAGCAGAAACGGGAAGAGAAGCCTTCCATCGATTACGCCGGCGCGGCGCTGCTCACCGCCGCGGTCACGATTCTGCTGCTCGTCCTGAGCGCGCAACATCTCTTCACGTTGCGCAACGCAGCGCTCGCGGCGATCACGATCGTGCTGTTCGCGATCTTCGTTTACGTCGAGCGGCGGGCGGCGGATCCGGTCGTACCGTTCGCGCTCTTCCGCAATCGAGTCGTCGCCGTGGCGATCGTGGTCGGCTTCCTGGCGGGCATCGCGATGTTCGCCGTGATCACCTTCATCCCGCTGCTGGCCCAGGGCGTCCTCGGCGCGACGGCGACCGAGGCGGGGACGTTCTTGACGCCGCTGATGCTGTCGTGGGTTTTCGCGTCGATCGTCGGCGGGCGGCTGCTGATCCGGCTCGGCTCGCGGTCGATCGTGGTGGCCGGGCTGGCGTTGATGTTCGCGGGATTCGCGGCGCTGGCGACATTCACGCGGGCGACGCCGCGCGGTCTGATCATCGCCGAGCTGATTCTCATCGGCTCCGGACTCGGCCTGACCATGCTCACGCTGCTCATCGCCTCACAGCATTCCGTGCCGCGCGAGCAACTCGGCATCACCACGTCGCTCAACCAGTTCTCGCGCTCGATCGGCGGGACGGTCGGCGTCGCGCTCCTCGGCGCATTTCTCACAGCGGGACTCGCGCAGTTCTCGGCGAATCCGAATGCGCTCATCAACGCCGAAGCACGGGTTCACCTGCCGGCGGCGGAGCTGCTCGCGTTGCAGGGGGCGTTGGAGGGATCGTTGCGGACGATCTTCGCCGTCTGCGCGATGGTCGTGGTGGTTGCGCTCGCGGCGGCGATCACATTGCCGGCAAGCCGCCTCGGCGCGCATGCGGAACGGATGGTGATGGCGGAGATGACCACCATCGACTCCGAGCACGAGCCCGAGGGGTGAGGGGTGATCAGGCGCAGTGCGCCAGCGCGGCGTCGATGACCTGGTCGACGTCGGCGGGCTTCACGATCGTGCTGGTCACCAGCGCTTTCGCCGCCGCGGCGACGCGCTCCCAGATGTCGGGATAGCCGGTAACGACGACGACGTTCGGTTGTTTCGGGCGCGCGGCAATCGTGTCCAGCAGCGGCGTCGTGTCGCCCTGGCCCATCCGCAGGTCGAGCAGGATGCCGCAGTAGTCGCTCGAACGGCTGATCAGGTCATCCGCTTCGGAAACCGTTTCGGCGACGTCGGCGTCGATCAGGCGGCGCTGGCAGCGCATGGCGAGCGACCAGCGGAATGCGTAGTCATCTTCGACGATGAGCACACGGTGGGTATGGGACACGGTCTCGATCTCCTGCCAGGGCGATGGTTTTGGACGCTCGCTTCTTTATACAACAGGCCCGGTCAGCGTGGCGCTACGGTCGTGACCTGCTGCGTTTTGTTGTTCGTGATGCTCACGAACGCCCAGTAGGGCACGGGCGGCAGAAGCGCCATCGGCTCGGTCATCGGCTCGATCGAAACGCGTACGCGATTCACGCCGCCGATCTCGATGGCGAACAGATCGGTGAGTGTGATCTGCGCGAGCGAAGTGCCGATCTGATTCGGCGGCGGCGGCGGAGGAAGCTCGAGGGTGACGACGTCGTCACGGAGCAGGCGGTCATCGGCGGTGCCGGTCACTTCGTACAGCTTCACGCGCAACCGCGCCGTGGCCAGGTTGTCGAGCAGCGCGTAAATGCGGAGGGTCTGCCGGTAGTCGCTGCCGAAGGGGATGTTGGTCATGTGCGAGGGATTGGTGAAGAAGTCGCGCTCGCGCACGACGGGGATCTCGGCGCCCCACGATTCCGACTGACGATTCAGATCGCGCACGTGGAGCGTGAAGGCGATCTGGCCGGCGTGGTCGGCCGGCACGAGGAGCAGCACGCCCGGGCTGCTCGGGCTTCCGAGCGCGGGAATGCGCGTGGTGCGGCCGGGCGCGAGCTCGAACGACGGCGCACAAGCCACATTGGAGCCGCCAAGCGTGCAGGGCAGCGTGCCGACGACCACCGGCTGACCGTTGGCGTTCATCGCCCACAGTTCGGCGGTCCAGAGGGAGTTGTTCGCGCCGGCTACGTCATCGACGCTGATCGGCACGAGCACGCGCTGGAGCGGCGGCGGCGTGAGCGCGTTGGCGGTGACGGTCAGCAGCGTGAGAGCGAGGGCAGCGATGCGGAGGAAGGCCATGCCTGATTGTACGGACATAGGCGCCGCGTTCGCTCTTCACCGCGGTTTCACAGGCTATCGCCTGCGAGATGCGTCATCTCGCCGCGCGCTGCTACAGCCCCGTGTATTGCGCGAGCGCGATCGGCTACTACGAGCAGGTCATCGTGATGCACGGCGGCACATCGGTGACTGCCGAGGAAGTGCTCTGCCAATGCGAAGGCGCTGAAGCGTGCGTGTTCCGGCTGCGCTGGTCATGAGGCCGCGATTCTTTACACGCTCTGTACATCCGATCCACATGGTTGTGGCGCATGATTCGCGCGTCATAACGCGAGAGATCCCATGGCAAAAAGAAACCGCTTCCTCTACACGTGGTCGGGGGGTGTGTTGGGGCGGGTTGGGTCGGTACCCGAGGCTCGCCTGCGGGCCTGGGAGTACGACATCGTTTCGGCGGATGGGTGGTTGTCGGACGCCGATGGCGTGACGGACACCGTGCGGCTCTGGCGCACGCGGCGACCTGATCTCGCTCCGCCGGAGCTGTGGGTCGGCGACGTGGAAGTCGTCGAGGCCTGAACGCGCTTTACACCGAATTTACATCGCCTTCCCTCTCCCTAGACGCCGCGGTCCTATCGTCCCTCTCGACATGAACACGCTCAACGCCCGAATTGTCTTTGCCCTCACCTTCGCGCTCCTGCTCGCGGCCTGCGGCGGTGGAGAGAAACAGTCCACCGATACCGCGGCTGGCGGCAGCACCGCGTCCTCCAGCAACAAACCCATCACCATCAAGGGCTCGGACACGATGGTCATCCTCGGCCAGCGCCTCGCCGAGGAGTACATGACCAAAAATCCCGGTACGGTCGTGCAGGTCAATGGCGGCGGCAGCGGCACCGGCATCGCCGCACTTCTGAACGGCACGGCCGATCTCGCGCAGTCCTCGCGGCCGATGAAAGGTGACGAGAAGGAGAAGGCGAAGACGGCGCGGGGCGCTGATGTGGTCGAGCTTCCCGTCGCCCTCGATGGGCTGGCCGTCTTCGTTCACCAGAGCAATCCCGTCAAGTCGCTGACACTCGCGCAGGTAAAGGACATTTTCCAGGGCAAGATCAAAAACTGGAGCGCCGTCGGTGGACCGAATACGACGATCATCCTGTACGGCCGCGAGAATTCATCGGGCACGTACGACTACTTCCGCGAGCACGTCCTGAACAAGGAAGACTTCACCCCGGCGGTGCAGACCCTTCAGGGCACGGCCGCGGTCATCAACGCCGTCAGCAGCGACAGAAACAGCATCGGCTACGGCGGCATCGCCTACGCGAAGGATGCGCGAGCGCTGGCGATCTCGCAGGAGGGCAAGCCGGCGGTGGCACCGAACGAAGCGACGGTGGCCGACGGCACGTATCCGCTGGCCCGCAAGCTCTTCTTCTATTACCCGTCGAACGCGCCGGAACGGGTGAAGACGTTCGCCGAATGGTCGGTGACGCCGGAAGCGCAGGCGCTCGTGACGAAGGTCGGTTACTTCCCGCTCCCGACGAAATGACCCGCCGCGGTTTTACGAACGGTCTCATGACCGGCGTCTTCTCCGTCGCCGGCTGGGTGGCGATCGTCTTCATCTTTCTGATCTTTCTCTTCACCTTCAAAGAGACGCTGCCGATCTTCACCGACGCGGAAGTGAAGAGCGAGGCGAACATCAGAAAGTTCTTCTTCGAAAGCAAGGAAGGGGAGACGCTGATGGACCGGTACGTCTGGCAACCGACGTCCGAAGTGCCGAAGGTCTCGTTCTGGCCGATCATCCTGGGGACGTTGAAGGCAACCGTCGTGGGTTTGCTCTTCGCCTGCCCGATCGGTGTCGCGGCCGCGCTGTTCTCCTCCGAGTTCGCACCGCCGCGCCTTCGTGAATTCATCAAGCCGATCATCGAGCTGCTCGCGGGCATCCCCTCGGTGGTCATGGGCTTTTTCGCCCTGATCGTGCTCGCAACCTGGCTGCAGGACACGTTCGGTTTCACCTACCGCCTGAACGCCATCAACGCCGGGCTGGCGCTCGGCTTCGCGCTCGTGCCGATCGTCTACACGATTTCCGAGGATGGTCTTTCCGCTGTACCGCGCGCGTTTCGTGAAGCTTCGTACGCGCTGGGCGCATCGCGCTTTCAGACGGCGTGGAAAGTCGTGCTGCCCGCGGCGGCGCCGGCGGTTTTCGCGTCATTCGTGCTCGCGTTCGGACGGGCGATCGGCGAGACGATGATTCTGCTGATGGCCGGCGGCAACGCCGCCATCACTTCGCTTTCGCTGCTCGATCCTCTGCGAACGCTCTCCGCGACCATCGCCGCGGAAATGGGTGAAGTCGTCGTCGGCAGCGCGCATTACTCGGCGCTCTTCTTCATGGGCACGCTGCTGTTCGTGATCACCTTCGTCAGCAACTCTCTCGGCCAGTGGGTCATCCACCGCATGCAGGTGCGGATGCAGGGAGCGGGTCGATGAAGCGCCCTGACAAGCGCATTGCCGACAAGATCGCCATTACCTTCCTCGGCTTCAGCGTGGTGCTGATCTTCGCGATCCTGATCGTGATCATCGGCAACATCGTCTTCCACGGCGCGCGGACGGTGACCTGGGAGTTCATCAGCCAGCCGCCGCGGGAGGGATTGACCGCCGGCGGGATTCTGCCGGCGATCGTCGGCACGGCCGCGCTGGTGATCCTGATGTCCGTCGCCGCGGTGCCGCTCGGTGTGGCGACCGCGGTTTATCTGCACGAGTACACCCCCGCGGAAGGGTTGGCGCTGGCGTGGCGGCGCTTCCGTGTTTCGAAGGGGCAGGCCGGCCGTGGAAAGCTGTTCGGCCGCGCGGTCTCAGCGCTGCTCGCGACGATCACGCGCAGTGCGGTGGCGAATCTCGCCGGCGTTCCCTCGATCGTGTTCGGCCTGTTCGGACTTGGATTCTTCATCCAGTTCATCGGCCGCGGGATCGATCGCGCGACCCAGCCGCCCGGCGAAGTGCTGTGGGGACAGGGCTCGCTGCTCTGGGCCGCGTGCACGCTCGCGCTGCTCACGCTGCCGACGGTGATCGTGGCGACTGAAGAAGCACTGCGCACCGTTCCGCAGGACCTTCGCGAGGCGTCACTGGCTTTGGGTGCGACGCAGTGGGAAACGATCCGCCGCGTCGTGCTTCCGGGCTCGCTCTCCGGCATTCTCACCGGCGCGATTCTCGGGATCTCGCGCGGTGCCGGTGAGGTCGCGCCGATCCTCTTCACCGGCGCGGCGTACTACCTGCCCTTCTTGCCCGGGGACCTCAGCGACCAATTCATGCACCTCGGCTATCACGTGCTCATCCTCTCCACGCAGTCGCCGGACGTCGAGGCCACCAAACCGCTGCTGTACGGGACCGTCTTCGTGCTGCTGGCGTTGACGTTCGTGCTCAACCTGGCCGGCGTGGTGATCCGCTCGCGGACGCGATCGAGGGTCCCGCGATGAGCAAGATCGAAGTCCGCGACTTCAACTTCTATTACGGCGAGGCGAAGGTCCTCCACTCGATTCAGCTCGACATCCCCGAGAAGCAGGTCACCGCGTTCATCGGTCCGTCCGGCTGCGGCAAGTCGACGTTTCTTCGCTCGATCAACCGCATGAACGACATCATCCCCGGCGCGCGCGTCGAAGGGCGCATCGCCATGGACGGGCAGGACCTCTACGCGCCGCACGTCGACGTGGTCTCGCTACGCCGCAAGGTGGGGATGGTCTTTCAGAAGTCGAATCCGTTTCCGAAGTCGATCTACGAGAACGTCGCTTACGGCCTGCGCATCGCCGGCGTGCGCGACCGGCGCGTGCTCGACGAGACGGTCGAGCGCTCGCTGCAGCGCGCCGCGTTGTGGGATGAAGTGAAGGATCGCCTGAACGCCAGCGGTCTCGCGCTTTCCGGTGGACAGCAGCAGCGGCTCTGCATCGCGCGCGCTCTCGCCGTCGATCCGGAAGTGCTGTTGATGGACGAGCCGGCGTCGGCACTCGATCCGATTGCGACGCAGAAGATCGAGGAGCTGGTGTACGAGCTCAAGAACAACTACACGATCGTGATCGTCACACACAACATGCAGCAGGCCGCGCGCGTTTCGGACCGGACGGCGTTCTTCATGCTCGGCAAGCTCGTCGAATACGACGAGACCCGCACGATCTTCATGACGCCGAAAGAGAAGCTCACTGAGGATTACATTACGGGGAGATTTGGATAGGAGGCACGAGGTATGAGGTACGAGGTACGAGTGGTTCCGCTTCTTACTCGTACCTCGTACCTCGTCCCTCGTCACTGACATGCGCCACTTCGACAGAGAAATCGAGAACCTCAAAGAGCTCCTCCTGCGCATGGGCGCGATGGTGGAGGAGCAGATCACGCAATCCATCCGGGCGTTGCTGGAGCGGGACACCGCGGTCGCGCAGCGCGTCATCGATGGCGACAGCGCCATCGATCGCATGGAGCTGGAGATCGATCAGCACACCGTCGAGCTCATCGCCATGATGCAGCCGGCCGCTGTCGATCTGCGCTTCGTGACCACGGCCATGAAGATCACGCCCGAGCTCGAGCGCATCGCCGATCTCGCCGTCGACGTCTGCGAGCGCGCCATCGAGCTGAACCGCGAGCCGCCGCTCAAGCCGCTCATCGACATCCCCCGCCTCGCGCACATCTCCCAGGACATGGTCCGCCAGGCGCTCGACTCGTTCGTCCGGCGCGACGCCGCGCTCGCTCGGGAAGTGATCGCGCGCGATGACGAAGTCGATCTGCTGA
This sequence comes from uncultured Acidobacteriota bacterium, assembly GCA_963822445.1. GTDB lineage: Bacteria > Acidobacteriota > Thermoanaerobaculia > Gp7-AA8 > Gp7-AA8 > QHVT01. The sequence goes on from CAWGHO010000002.1 coordinate 1,653,883, forward strand.
CCGAGCAGTCCTTCCGCGAGCTGCTGACATACATGCTCGAGGACTCGCGCAACATCTCCCGCGCGATCCGCCTCACCTTCATCGGCAAGTACTTCGAGCGGATCGGCGACGGCGCCACGAACATCTGCGAGATGGTCGTCTACCTGGTCGAAGGAAAAGTGATCAAGCACAGCGGGGCCAATGAGTCGGACTGAGATGCGGGTTGCCCTCATCGAGGACGACGCGGACATCGCGTTCACGACCCGTCTCAATCTCGAGCGCGAGGGCTACTCCGTTACCACCTTCAACAACGGCCACGAAGGTCTCCTCGGCGTGCAGCAGGGAGGCTTCGACTTTCTGATCCTCGATCTGAATCTGCCTGATCTCGACGGCTTCACTATCTGCCGCGAGCTGCGCCGCGATCCGGCGACTTCGCGCGTCCCCATCCTGATGCTCACCGCCCGGACTTCCGAGGCCGATCGGATCATGGGATTGGAGCTCGGCGCGGATGACTACCTGCTCAAGCCCTTCAGCGTTCGCGAGCTGCTGGCGCGCGTCGCCGCGATTCTGCGCCGCTCGAAGGGCGCCGACACCGACACGTCGACGTATGACGACGGCCAGCTGAGGATCGACGGCCGCACCTTGCGTGTGTACGTCGAAGGGGAGGAAGTGAAGCTCGCGCGGAAAGAGCTCGAGCTGTTGTGGATGCTCGTCCGCAATCGCCCCTCGGTCGTTTCCCGCGATCGGATTCTGTCCGAGGTCTGGCAGGTTGCCGACGATGTGGAGACGCGAACCGTCGACGCGCACATCCGCAATCTCAGAAAGAAGATCGGGAAAGACAGGATCAAGACGGTGATCGGATACGGTTATCGTTTCGAGTAGATGCACCCGCTCCGCGTGCTGCTGTACGTCTCGGTCGTCATCGCCGTGGCCGTGGCCTGGGCCTTCGGCGCGGCGCTGCTGAAGGCGGGGGTTGCGCAGCCGGCGGCGGTCGTTCTGGCCATTGCCGCGTTTCTGGCGTTCATGCTGCCGTGGACCGGGGTGTCGTTGTGGGCGCTGCGGCGCGCGCGCGATCTCGACGAGCTGACCGAGCGCGCGCGGCGGGTGACCGAGGGGGAGCTCGACGCGCGACTCGGCTATCGGACGTACCACGCGGAGCTCGACGACCTGGCGCGTGCCATCGACGAGCTGCGGGCCATGATCACCAGGCAGCAGCAGGCCCACGACGAGCATCGCGCGGCCATGCAGGAGATCGTGTCGTCGCTCGGCGAAGGGATCATCGCCGTCAATCCCAAAGGGCGCGTCGTCGTTGCCAATCCGCGCGTCGCGGAGATGTTCGGCGGCGAGGGAACGCTCGTGGGTCGATCGATCCTCGAAGTCGTTCGGAAACACTCCGTGCGCGAGGCGCTCGACAAAGCGTTGCGCGGTGAGCCGTCGACCGATCGTGTTGTCGCGGGCTCCGATGAAGGCGAGCGGCAGATCGAAGTCCGCGTCTTTCCCGTGGCCGCGTCTCCGGAGATCGCGGCGGTGGCGTTGTTCATCGACGTGACGACCATCGAAAGGCTGCAGCGGATCCGCAAAGAATTTCTCGACGATTTCTCCCACGAGGTGCGCACGCCGCTCACCGGTTTGCGCTCGGCGGCGGAGACGCTGGAACAGGGCGGACTCGTTGCGGATGAAGAGCAGCAACTGCGTCACGTCATGAGCCGGCAGATCGCCCGCATCGAACGGCTGGTGAACGATCTCTCCGAGTTGAATCGCATCGAGTCCGGCCAGATCGTGCTGGAGCGACAGCGGGTGAATCTCCGGGACGTGCTGGCCGAGGTGATTCAGGATTTTCCGGGGGTGGAGTTGCTTGGGGGCGATGTGATCGTGGAGATCGACGCCGCGCGCGCGCAGCAGATCTTCTCCAACATCGCCGACAACGCGCGCAAACATGGCCGCGGCGCGATCACCATCGATCTCGCATCGGAGAACGGCGAGGCCGTCGTGCGCGTGTCCGATGAAGGCCCGGGCATCCCTCCCGCGGAGCTGGAGCGCATCTTCAACCGCTTCTATCGCGTCGATCGCAGCCGCTCCCAGCCCGGCACCGGTCTGGGGCTGGCCATCGCCAAGCACCTGGTGGTTGCGCACGGGGGGACGATCCGCGCCTACAACCGGCCGGAAGGCGGGGTTACGTTCGAAGTGAGACTCCCGGTTGACCTGACGTAGAATCCGCGCGCTTTCAGGAGGTCCGCGTGGCGCGATTCCGTCTCATCCCTCGTGAGGAGAAGTTCTACGAAGACTTCAAACAGATGGCCGACCAGCTCCGCCACGGCGCGCGGCTGCTCGAACAGATGTTTGCCGTCGATCCTCCCGTGCTCGACAAGGCCCACGAGATCAAGGAAGTCGAGCACAAGTGCGACTTCCTGACCCACGAGATCATCCAGCGGCTGAACAAGACCTTCGTTACGCCGATCGACCGGGAGGACATTCACGAGCTGGCCCGCACGCTCGATGACGTCATGGACGCCATCGACAACGCCGCGGCGCTCATCCCGCTCTATCGCATCGACCGGATGCGCGAGGGTGCCCGCGAGTTCACCCGGGTCATCATCGAGCAGACCGACCAGATTCGCGCGGCGGTGGAAGCGCTCGAAGCAAAGAAAGGTGTGCTGGAGCGCTGCATCGAGATCAATCGGCTGGAGAACGAGGCCGATCGCATCCATAAGCATGCCCTGGGGCTGCTCTTCGACGAAGAGACGAACCCGATCATGGTCCTCAAGTGGAAGGAAATCTTCGACATCCTCGAGGAGGCCACCGATGCCTGCGAGGACGTGGCGAACCTTCTCGAAAACGTCGTCGTGAAGCACGGCTGATCAACGAATGGAACTAGTCATCGTCGTTGGGCTGGTCTTCGTCGCCCTGGCCTTCGATTACATCAACGGATTCCACGACGCGGCGAACTCGATCGCCACGGTCGTCTCCACCCGCGTGCTCTCCCCGGGACAGGCCGTGGTGTGGGCGGCGTTCTTCAACTTCATCGCCGCGTTCACCTTCGGAACCGCCGTGGCCAAGACCATCGGCAAGGGGATGATCGAGCTGTCCGCGGTCACGTTCGGCGTGATCTTCGGCGGATTGATGGGAGCGATCATCTGGGACCTCATCACCTGGTACTTCGGCCTGCCGACGAGCTCCTCGCACGCGCTGATCGGCGGTTACGCCGGCGCCGCGATCGCCAACGCCGGGTTCAGCGCGATCATCGTCTCCGGCTGGACCAAGACCCTGATCTACATCGTGCTGGCCCCGCTCATCGGCATGACCACGGCCTTCCTTCTGGCGGTGGCCACCTTCTGGGTCTTCCGTCGAGCGACACCCAACAAGGTCGATCGGCTCTTCCGGCGGCTGCAGCTCGCCTCGGCAGCCGCATACAGCCTCGGCCACGGCGGCAATGACGCGCAGAAAACGATGGGCATCATCGCCGGCGTGCTCGTGACGGCGGGCTATCTGAAGACGTTCTCCATTCCGGTCTGGGTCGTCCTGGCCGCACACGCCGCGATCGCCCTCGGCACGCTGAGCGGTGGCTGGCGGATCATCCACACCATGGGCAGCAAGATCACCCGGTTGCAGCCGGTGGGCGGATTCGCCGCCGAGACTGCCGGCGCGATGACGCTCTTCGTGGCCACCGCGTTCGGCGTTCCGGTCAGCACGACGCACACGATCACCGGCGCGATCGTCGGCGTCGGTGCCACGCGCCGTCTGTCCGCTGTGCGCTGGGGAATCGCCGGGAAGATCGTGTGGGCCTGGATCCTGACCATCCCCGCCTCGGCCGCGATCGGAGCCGGGACCTTCTGGATCGTGAAACTGCTCGGCGGCCGCTAGATTACGCGCGCTTCACTCGGACTTCACGCACGTGGACTAGATTGCGCACATGCGCCTGCTGCTGCTCCTCCTGTTGACCATCCCGCTTACCGCTGATGAAGTCCTGACCAACGCGGATGTCGTGAAGCTGGTGAAGGCCGGTCTGTCAGCGGAAACGATCGAGGCGAAGATCGCTGCCTCGACGGGCCAGTTCGACATTTCCACGGATGCTCTGGTCGCGCTGGCCAGAGACGGCGTGCCCGATCGCGTGATCAGAGCGATGGTGACAGCCTCGCCTGAAGCCGGCCGGACCACACCTCCCGTGAAACGCACCACCAGCCGCCGTTACGACGTGGCCGTGCATCGCGACGCATACGTGAAATGCGATGGCGCCGAGTTGCGCGTCGACCGCCGCGGCGTGAAATCGACCCGTTGCCGCGGCCTCGACTTCGATCTCACCTGGAGCGCGATCACCAAGGTCTGCTACGACTACGGCTTCCGCGGGACGATCGTGTTCTCCACGAAATCCGGCGAGCACCGGATCTCGACGACCACGCCGGCCGAGGCGAAGCGGATCGTCGAGAACATCCGGGGAAACGCGCCGGCCATCGTCGTGACCGAGTGCCCGGACGGCGCCCGCTAGCGGGTGAACAAAAAGTAGCCCGCGGCCAGCAGCCAGAGCGCGAACGCGGCCACGTAAAGCTGCGATCCGGTGGCCTGCATGCGCGGCAGGAAGGACATCAGGGCCAGGCCGGTGGCGAGAATCACCAGCGGGATCGTCCAGGCAGAGCTCGCTACCGCTTCCCCGCGCATCAGCCCCATCACGGCCGCGCCGATGGGAATCAGCATGGTCAGACTGACGAGCAGAAGCACCGTCGCCAGCGCCCGCGGAACCGTCGTTTCCTTCATCGAACCCGGGTCTGGGGAGAGCATCAAGCAGGCCAGAACATGCAACAGAAAACGCTCGCGCCCGAGCCTTTGGCAACCAGCGCAGGCGGCCGGGCCGCCCCAGAATTTTTTGGATATACTCGCCGTTCCTAAGCTTCCTGACCCAGAAAGCAGCCGAGGTAAGTTCAATGAAACCAGAGATTCACCCGCAATATCACGAGGTAAAGGTCCACTGCGCATGCGGCGAGGGCTGGACCACCCATTCCACCCGCAAAGAGCTGCGCATCGAGATCTGCTCGAAGTGCCACCCGTTCTTCACGGGCAAGCAGAAGCTGGTCGACACGGCCGGCCGCATCGATCGCTTCCAGAAAAAGTACGCGGCGAAGGACAAAAAATGACTTCTCTCTGGCGCGGTTCGGCGCGAGTCATTGCGGGGGCGTTCAACGCCTTCACGAACGGACTCACTTCGTCGATGCCCGCGGCCGGAATGAAGGCTGACAAGAACGTCGACATGCTCGTCGGCGGGCAGGCGGTCATCGAAGGGGTGATGATGCGCGGCCTGACCGGCTACTCCGTCGCCGTCCGCCAGCCGGACGGAGGCGTGGCCATCCGCAAGGACAAGCTCGTCTCGGTCACGCAGAAGTATCCCCTCCTGAAGATGCCCGTGCTCCGCGGCTCGGTCGTTCTGATCCAGTCGCTGATCCTCGGCATTCAGGCGCTGAACTACTCGGCGAGCGTCTCCTCGGCCGGCAAGGACGGCGAGCCGGAGATGTCGAACATGGCCATCGTCGGCTCGATGCTGATGGCCCTGGTCCTCGGCGTGGGGCTGTTCATCCTGGCGCCGCTGGGACTGACCAACCTGATCCGGCATTACCTGTTCCCGGAGATGGGCAACTTCGCCTACAACCTCATCGACGGCTTCATCCGGGCGATCTTCTTCTTCGTCTACATCGCCTCCATCTCCCTGATGGAAGAGATCAAGCGCGTCTTCCAGTACCACGGCGCCGAGCACAAGACGGTCTACACGTTCGAAGCGAACGAAGACCTGACCGTCGAGAACGCGCGCACGAAGTCGACGCTCCATCCGCGCTGCGGCACGAGCTTCCTCCTCTTCGTGATGGCCATCTCCATCCTGGTGTTCTCGCTGGTGCCCTCCACCGCGCACTTCACGATCAAGTTCGGCGCACGCGTCGTGCTGCTGCCGCTGATCGCCGGCCTCGCGTATGAAGTCATCCGCTTCTCCGCGCGACACCTGAAGAACCCCGTCTGCCGCGTGCTGATCACGCCGGGCCTCTGGCTCCAGCGCATCACCACGAAAGAGCCCGACGACAGCCAGCTCGAGATCGCGATCACGGCCTTGAAAGAGGCGCTGATGTACGACGTGATCGAGCCGGAACAAGCCGCAGTCGCCTAGCGACGCCCGCGCACGTCTTTCTCCCATCCGTCCTTTGAGGACCGGTCATGTACGAGAAACTCCAGGAAATCGAAAAGCGTTACCACGAGCTGCAGCGAAAAATCGAAGACCCTTCGATCGTGACGGACGTGTCCGCGTACCGCACGACCATGAAAGCCATCGCCGAGATCGAAGAGGTCGTGGAGAAGTTCCGCGAGCTGAAAGACGTCAAGAAGCGCCTCTCCGACGCCCGGGACATGCTCCGTTCCGACGACGACATGCGCGAGCTGGCGGAGATGGAGATCGCCGAGCTCGAGCCGAAAGAGCCGGCGCTCGAGCAACAGCTGCAGGTCCTCCTGCAGCCGAAGGATCCGAACGACGACAAGAACGTGTTCGTCGAGATCCGCGCCGGCACGGGCGGCGACGAGGCATCGCTGTTCGCCGCCGAGATCATGCGCATGTACATCCGCTACGCCGAGTCGCGCCGGTGGAAGGTGGACATGACCGACGCCAACTACTCGTCGGTCAACGGCATCAAGGACGCCACGCTGCAGATCGAAGGGGATAAGGTCTACTCGCGGCTGAAGTTCGAGTCGGGTGTTCATCGCGTGCAGCGGGTGCCGACCACTGAGACGCAGGGCCGCATCCACACGTCCGCGATCACCGTGGCCGTGCTGCCCGAGGCTGAGGACATCGATATTCAGGTCGCGGAGAAAGACCTGCGCATCGACACGTTCTGTTCGTCAGGTCCGGGCGGACAGTCGGTCAACACGACCTACTCCGCCGTACGCATGACCCACTTGCCCACGGGCGTGGTCGTTTCCTGCCAGGACGAAAAGTCGCAGATCAAGAACCGCGCGAAAGCGTTGAAGGTGCTCAAGGCCCGTCTGTACGACATCGAGCGGCAGAAGCGCGAGGCCGAGCTCTCAGCGACGCGCAAGGGGATGATCGGCTCCGGCGATCGCTCGGAGAAGATCCGCACCTACAACTTTCCGCAGGACCGCGTCACCGATCACCGCATCGGCCTGACCGTGCACAACCTGCCCGGGGTGATGGACGGGAATCTCGACGTGGTAATCGATCCGCTGATCAATCACTTCCAGGCGGAGAAGCTTCGGGAAGCCGTGGAGTCGCGGTAAGCCGCATCTGACGGCGGGCTTGGAGCGCCACCGTCCCGGTGGCTGTTCCGCCGCCGTCCCGGCGGCACTCCGCGGCATCACTTGACTCTCTCTGCACGCGCACTCCACATCCGCCATGTATTACCGGGCGGTGGTTCGCGTCCGCTTCCCATTTCCCGATCGCCCGCGCCTTTGGGGCGTAGCCGTCTCCCACTTTCAGGTCGAGGGCGGTGACGTCTGCGACTGGACGGAGTGGAAGCCGCGCGGCGGGCCATGCGGCGACGCGGTTGGATCGTGGCAACGCTACGAAGCCGACGCGGTGCTCGCGCGGCAGGCCGGCGCGAACGCGTTCCGGTTCTCGATCGCCTGGAGCCGCGTCGAGCCGAGACCCGGAGAATTCGACGAGAGAGCGCTAGAGCGATACAGCCGTTTCGTCGATGCGCTGATCGCGTTGCGCATCGAGCCGGTGGTCACCCTCTTTCACTACACGCATCCGTCGTGGTTTCACGAAAAGTCGCCGTGGACATCGGTCAAATCGGTGCTCGAGTTCGGCCGGTTCGCGGGACGGGTCGCCGACGCGCTGGGCGATCGCGTCCGCTTCTGGATTCCGCTCAACGAGCCGCTGGTGTTCATCCTCGCGGGGTATCTGGACGGGCAGATTCCGCCGGGGATCTCCGACACCCGCACGCTCAATCGCGTCTTCGATCACATGCTCGCCGGGCATTGCGCGGCCGCTGCGGAGATCCGCACGCGCATACCGAATGCGGCAATCGGCGTCGCCCACAACATGATGGGCTTCGCGCCGGAACGGGAATCGAATCCGCTCGATGGCCTCCTCGCACGAACCGCGCACGCGATGTACAACCGCGGGATCATGGAGGCCTTCGCCACCGGCCGCTGGAAGTTCCTCCTGCCGCCGGGGACGACGATCCGCGGACGCCGCGATGAGCTGCCCGCCTACCTCGACACGTTCGGCATCAACTTCTACTCACGGCTTCATCTCCGCTTCCCCGGCCGGACGCGCTTCGTCGGCGATTTCGACTATCACGACCGCACCGGTCACGGTCTGACCGACAACGGCTGGGAAATCGCGCCGCAGAGCCTCGGCGCCCTGATCGACGAGGCGGCACAGGCCGGCTTCCCGCTGGTCATCACCGAGAACGGCATCGCCGACGCGAGTGACCGGTTCCGGCCCGAGTTCCTGCGCATGCACGCGCGTGAGATCGCGCGTGCCGAGGAGCGGGGCATCCCGATTCACGGATACTTCCACTGGTCTCTCCTCGATAACTACGAGTGGCTGGAAGGGTTTGAGCCGAAGTTCGGCCTCTACGCGGTCGATCGCCGGACCATGGAGCGGACGCCGCGCCCTTCCGTTGACGTCTTCCGCCGCCTGGGTGCGGAGTTTCTTGACCGCCGCGTGCAGCAGTCTTTACACGTTGCACAAATCTAGTTGCATCCCCCGGCTCGAAACTGCGAGCCATGCTGCTAGCTGACTTTCACATTCACACCACCTGGTCGGACGGCAAGCTGTCGATCGCGGAGGTCGTCGACCTCTTCGGACGTTCCGGCCACGACGTCATCGCCATCACCGATCACGTGGTCAACACCGATTCGCTGATCGGCAAGGCCACGCATCGTTTCGGGCTGACCGTGACCGCGGAGAACTTCGCGGCCTACCGCACGGAGATCGAGCGTGAGAAGCACCGCGCCCTCGACCAGTACGGCATGGTCGTCATCGCCGGTTTCGAGCTCACCCAGAACTGCGTCACCCGACGCAATTCAGCCCACGTCCTGGCCCTCGGCGTGGACGAGTTCATTTCCGCCGACGGCACGGTCGAGGAGATGCTCGAGCGCGCGCAGCAGAAGAGCCGCATCGTCGTGGCCTGCCATCCGCACGAACAGTCGGACTGGTTCTCGAATACGTTCTATCTCTGGAATCGGCGCAACGAGCTCGCCCATCTCATCGACCTCTGGGAAGTGGCCTGCCGCTTCGACCTCTTCCCGCCGGTTGCCCGCGCGAAGTATCCGTACATCGGCAACAGCGACTTTCATCGCGAGGAACACCTGTACGCGTGGAAGACGCTGGTGCCGTCCCGCAAGAACGAGCTGGCCATCTTTCGCACGCTCGAGCAGGGTGCGGGGCTGGCGGTGACTCGGCTGACCGCGCCGGCGCTCGTGGAGATCAGCGCGTGATCCTGGTTTTCATCGCACTGCTCCTCACGACCGCGCAGGCGCTGCTGACCTGGCGTTTTCGCAGGCACAAACACGCGCAGGCCACGGAGTTGCCGTTCATTTCGATTCTCAAGCCGGTCTGCGGTCTCGATGACGAACTGGAAGAGAACCTCCTCTCGTTCGTGCGATTGGAGGGCATGCGGTATGAGGTCATCGTCTCCGCCGAGGAGTGGGACGATCCGGCGCTGGATGTGGTGCGGCGGGTCGTGCGGCGCCATCCGAACGCGCCGTTCCGGGTCATCGTCGACGGCGGCTCGCGCAGCGGCGTGGTGAATCGAAAGGTCGAGCGCTTGATCGCCGCGGCGCGTGCGGCCGCGGGTGACATCTTCTTCATCTCCGACTCGAACGTGCGGGTCGCAGCGGACGACATCGCGAAGACCGTTGCGGCGTTCGCCGATCCGCGCGTCGGCTGCGTCTCCAATCTCTTCACCGGCGGCGGTGCCCGCACCGTCGGAGCGACGATCGAGTCCCTGCATCTGCTCGGATTCGTGGTTCCGGGCGTTGTACTGGCCGCCACATCCGGTGTGCCTTGCGTGGTCGGCAAATCGATGGCCATTTCACGGCGCGCTCACGACGCAGTGGGCGGCTTCGGACGTTTTGTGCGGGTGCTCGCGGAAGATCAGGCCATCGGACTCGCCGTGAAGAAGGCTGGATTCGAGGTCGTGCTCTCGCCGGTTGTCGTCCGCAACGTCATCGTTGACCGCACAATTCGGCGCGCCCTCGATCGCCAGGTGCGCTGGAACAAGATCCGGTATTCGTTCTCGCACGCGCTGTATCTCTGCGAGCTGCTCACGAATCCGCTGCCGCTGGCGATCGTGGCCGCGCTGTTCGAGCCGAGCGCGTTGCCTTTGCTTGTCATCGCCGCGCGCTACGTGCAGATGGCGACGCTCAATCATGCGACGGGCGCGGGCCTGACGTGGCGGCAACTCGCGCTGACGCCGATGCTCGATCTGCTCATGCTCTACGCGTGGTTCGTTCCGTTCTTCTCGAACGAGGTGACCTGGCGCGGATACCGGGCGCGCATCGGCCGCAACACCGAGATGGTTCAGCTCGCGGCCTGATCGGCGTACAGCCAGCGGAACACGTAAGTCGCCGCGAGCGCCCCGGCAACCTGCGCCGCGATGAAGGCCGGCATGTCCATCAGGCGAATGCCGCTGAACGTGCTCGTGAACGCGCGCGCGAGCGTCACCGCCGGATTCGCGAACGACGTTGAGGCCGTGAACCAGTACGCGGCGGCGATGTACGCGCCGACGACGATCGGGACGACGTTCGGCCGCTTGCCGGTTGCGTGGATCACTGCGACCAGCCCGAACGTCGCGATGAACTCGCTGAAGATCTGTGCCCCGCCGGCGCGGGGACGGATGAAGGTCGACAGCGGCGCGAGCTCGAACATGAGATGCGCCACGACCACGCCGAGCATTCCGCCGGCGAGCTGCGCGACGACGCGCGGGAGAACCTCGACTCGCGCAATGCCGCGCTCGATTGCCGCGGCCATCGTGACGACGGGATTGAAGTGCGCGCCCGAGATCGGCGCGAAGGCGTAGATCAACGCAACGAGCGCCGCCGCGCTGGCGAAACTGTTGGCCAGGAGGGCCACGGCGTCGTTCCCGCCGGAAAGGCGCTCGGCCATGACGCCTGAGCCGACCACAGCCGCCACGAGGAACATCGTTCCGATGAGCTCGGCGACGGCGACGCGGATTCTCTGCACGCCGGAAGTATGTGACACGCGCGCGGCGCGCGGCGGTCGCAAAAAAAAACTGCCTTGTCTGTACTTTTTGGTTCCTCTCCAGGACTTACCGGGCAGAAGTCAAAAAACAAGGAGAGTTTCTCAAATGAAAAAGTTCGCAGTTGTTGCAGCAGGAATGATGATGTTCGCCGCCGTTGCATCCGCCGACACGAGCTCGGGCACGCTCGAGGTCACCGGCACGGTGGCCAGCTCGATCAACCTGACCATCGAATCCGCCGGCGGAACGACCAGCGGCACCGGTACGGCCGCGGCCACCTCGGCCCTCGGCTCGATCGCCAAGTACAGCGCGGCCCCGACGGGCTTCACCATGGCCCGCGGCGCGTCCGACTGGACGCTTTCGTCCACCGTCGGCGTGAAGGTCGACAAGGCCAACCTCACCAGCACCGACTACACGCTCACCGCGGAGCTCCAGAGCGCGCCGGCCTCCGGCATCGTCTGGAAGCTCAACGGCTCGACTCTTAGCGACAGCGCGGCCAGCACGCTCACCTCCACCGGCACCTACGGCTCGACCGGCTCCTACTCGTGGGACATCGTCGTGGCCGACAGCGCTGCCGCGGCGGCGATCGACAACATCATCAGCTTCACCGCCACCTCCAACTAGCCCACCCACGGATCCGCCGATGAGCACGCGCACGTTTTCAGGCCTCGGGGCGGTTGCTGTTTCCCTCACACTAAGTTTTTTCCCAAATCTGCAGGCGGGGGGCCGCCAGCGCGCTGTGGCGGTCCCCCATTCTTCCTCCGATCTGTCGCTCACCTTCATCGGCTCCGGCCGCGCCGAAACGGCGATGCTCGATGCCGGATCGATCTCGTGGCGCGGAGGGCGGAACCGGTTCTCGGTCACGACGCGGACGTTCGGCGTCCGGATCGGACCGGCGTCGCGGGAAGCGCGGGCCACGGCCACGCTGCGCGCGTTTCTCGCCACGCCGGATCCACACGCGACGATCCGGATCGACGGCGTCGTCCTCGGCACGGCGCCGCGCGTGATCCAGCGCCACGCGCCGATCGGCATCGCCGTCACGCATCGCCTCGAAATCGAAGTTCCGGTCAGCGCGTCCGCCGGGCCGCTGGCCGCGACGATCGGCTGGGAAGTCACCAAGGAATGATCTTCATGCGCACCTTCATCTCTGCTCTCTTCCTGCTGTCGGCGGTCACCGCGTTCGGGGCCGAGGACGGCACGCTCTCGCTCAGCCCGGCCGTAGTCATGCTCCGCGGCGATCATGGCCAGAGCACCACGCAAACCCTGACCCTGACGAACGGCACTTCGCGGCCGTTCTCGTTCGATCTGGTCGCACAAGACGTCGTCATCACCGATGGAAAACGACGGTTCGTCGAGGCCGGATCGATCAGCGGCAGCATCGCCGCCACTGCGGTCTTCTCGCAGACGCACGTCGATGTACCGCCGGGCGACACCGTGAACGTGACCGTCACAGTCACAGTGCCGCCCGACACGGCGCAACGCGCCGTCATCGCGTTGTTCCGCGGCACGAACAAGGTCATGTCCGGCAACGTCCCGATGGTGGCGTCGCTCGGCACACTGCTCACGTTCCGGATCGGCGATGTGATCGAGCTGTCCGCCGAGCCGCTGATCGTCCGTCCGCAAAGCGCCGCGGCAAACCTGGCCGTCACTCAGACCTGCAGCAACAAGGGACGCGAGCCGCTGCTGGCGCGCGGGGTGATGGCCGTCGTGAACGAGAGCGGCGCACTGATCGGCAAGTCCACACTCGATCCGCGCCGCTTGCTTCCCGGCGAGTCGACCGAGATCACCGGCGAATACGGCGGCGAGCTCGATCCCGGTAAATATCGCGTCTTCGTTACCTACGACTATGAGGGTGGAACGGTCACCAAGCTCGCCGAGGTGGAGATCCGTTGAGAGCGATCGCGCTTTCGGTTGCGCTCATGTCCGCAATCGGAGCGGCCGCCACGGAGGCGGGCTCGCCGATGTTCGCGGCCAGGCGCGCGAACGCGGCGTACACGCTGGCCGTGCGTGAATCGCAAATCATCCCCCGGCCCGGTGCCACCGCGGCCTGGGCCGTCGACGCCACGGTCGTGGACGTCACCGTGCACAACGGAAGCGTGCGCCTCTTCGGTCGCGCCGCCGGCCGCAGCAACGTCATCGTGCTGAGCGCGGACGGCGAGGTCGTTCTGGACGTCGTCGTCAAGGCAAATCCCTCCGCCGTGGCGACGCCGAAGCGTGAGGTGCAAACCGATCGCGGCTCCGCCGAAGTGCGCTACTCCAGCGCCGCCCGCGAACTGCAGAACACCGTCACCGCCGCCCGGGAGACGAAACGCGGCAAGACCGAGCTGCACGTGCGGACCGTGCATCACGCGGAGCAGCCGGCCGGCGATCGCGCGCGAACGAGCGTCGCCTCGGCGTCGCTCCGCTTCTTCAACAAGGACCGCGAACTGACGCTGCTCGATCGAGAGGTCGACCACTCACCGCTCACGCTCCGCCACACGCCGGTCAGAGGCATCCACTACCTCGACGAACACTGGCGGCTGCATGCGGGATACACCGCTTACACGACCTATCAGAGTTTCCTCGTGCCGGTCGAGCGCGAGTTCGTGGCCGGCGGCGGCTACGCCTTCCGGACCGGCGCAAATTCGCGTCTCACCCCGACGTTCTTCGCGTACGAAAACGGCACGGTGCTCTCGTTGCTGTACGACTATGACGACCGCGAGGGTCTCGCGCTCCGTGCGGAGGCCGGCTACAGCGGCGGACTCGGCGGCGCCCTGCAACTGGCGTATGCCTCGAACCGCCAGCAGGCGCGCGCCGACATTCGCTATCGCGGCGAAGACTTCGCCGTCGTTTCGGCCGGCAGTCCGCGCGGCCTCCTCGCCGACGCCTCGTGGAGCCGCGAATACGGATTCGGCTCGACTGCGGCCGCGTCGTTTCAGGCGAGTGGCGCCGGCGGCTCGCGCGTCGCAGCCGGATCGGCGGACATCGAACATCGAGTCAGTGAGCGGCTAGCGCTCACGGGCGGAGCATCGTACGGTTCATTCGATGGACGGCGGAGCCTCACCGTTCCGGCGGGCGTGCGGCTCGATTTCGCGCGCGGCGGCATCGCCGCGCTGTATCGCTGGTCGCAGTCGCACGCGAACCGCGGTGGCCACGGCTTCCGGGTCTCGGGACGGGCGTCCCTGGGCCGTGCGTATCTCTCCGGATATGTCGACCGCCAGCAGAACGCGCCGACGCTGGAGGTGATTTTCGACGAACAGCCGGAGCTCGCCGTCGCCCTCGCCGAGCTCGGAATCGTGGCGACCTCCCCGGCCGACATCGCCCGTGCTCTGCGCGAGCAGGCGGCGCTGATCGAGCTCGGATACATCGAAGGCGTCACCGTCGACTTCGCGCCTCTGCGCACGCAGCTCGGCATCGAGCTCGGATTCCTCGGAGGCACGGCGGCGCGCCACCAGTTGCGCGCGCGCGCCATGCGCAGCGTCACCGAGAGTGTCGCGAACCGGCGTGTGTCCACCCTTGCGTCGCTGACGTACTCCCGGCGGCTCAGCGCCTCGACCGACCTGTTCGCCGGCTACACGTACTGGCGTACGGAACGGCGCGGCGAAGAGCCGCGCGAAACACCCTATGTGGAAGTGGGCCTGCGCCAGCGGTTCGACGGCTTACCCGCGATTCCCGGCCTCGGCGGATCGATCTCCGGCGTCGTCTTCGCGGACGAGAACCTCGACGGCGTCGACGACGGCACGCCCGTGACGGCCGAGGTAGAGCTCGACGGATCGCAGAAGAAGACCACGAACGAGGATGGAACGTTCACCTTCACCAACGTTCCCCGCGGCGCGCATCGCCTCTCTGCGCGCATCCCCGGCCGGCCCGACGCATACTTCACCACGCCGTCGCGCGTGGACGTGGAGACCGGCGAGCGCGTGGCCTTCGGCGTCGCCTACACGCCCGCGCGCCTTCAGGGCCGCGTGATCAGTGACTCGGGTGAAGGCCTGGCGAACGTGCGCGTGCTGCTCACGCGCGGCGTGCATCAGGTCATCGCCACCACCGAGAGCGACGGCTCTTTTGCCACCGCGGCCGCGCCCGGCGAATGGCAGGTCTCGCTGCTCTCCGACTCCGTTCCGGCCGGCTTTTCGCTCAGTGGTACCGAGGCGCGCGAGGTGATGCTCGAACGATCGCGACCGCAGGACGCCAGCTGGACGCTGCGCGCGCACCGGACTGTCACTGGTGCGGGCGCAGCACCGAACGCAGAGATCGACGTACGTCCGCTCGGCAAACGCGTTCGTGCGGACGCCGAGGGACGGTTCTCCATCCGCTCGCTTCCGGCGGGCGAGGTCACCCTCATCGCGGGCGGCGTCGAGCATCGTGTGACGTTGCCGAGCTCTCCCGCGACGAAGCACATCGATCTCGCGCCGAGAGCAGCCGTGTCGCCTGCAGTACCGATAGAGGTCAGAGGCGAGCGGCACGACTCGACCCGCTGGGGCGTCGCGATCGGCGCCTATCGCGTGTACGCGAACGCCGTCGCCGTGGCGGCGCAGGCGCGCCAGCACGGCATCGCCGTCGAGCTCGATGACCGCGGCGGACTGGTCGTCGTCCGCTCCGGGCCGTACAGCTCGCGTGAGGCAGCGACCGAGGCCGCCGCGCGGCTGACGAAGGCCGGAATGGAGGCGATCGTACTGTCCATAAAATGAACGCAGTCGCGTAACGGAACGGTTGCCTCATTCGCTCGTTCCTTTGTTTTCATCGACTTACGTGTGGCTTGCCTCTTGATCTATCTCTGGCGAGACGATGGGAGGCAATGTGTCCAGAATTCTGGTGGTCGATGACGATGTGACGCTCGTCGAGGGCATTCGCGCGATGCTCGACGTGCACGAGATCGAGTCCGAGGGAGCCTGGGACTGCGACTCGGCGGAGCAGCTGGTCGCGGGACAGTTCTTCCCGGTGATCCTCGCCGATCTGCGGATGCGCAGCGAGGAAGACGGGTTGCGCCTGATCGAGGCCGTCCGCCGCATCAGCCCACGCTCGCGTGTGGCCACGATGACGGGATATGCCGACGAGGCCACCGAGGCGCGGCTTCGCGAATGCGGCTCGGAGCTGGTGCTGCGCAAGCCGCTGGGCGAAGAGGAGCTCATCGCCGCGCTGCGGCACATGCTGGAGGTCGTCGACGCGGCAGCGGACGCGCACGCTGAGGACGATGAAGGGCTGTACGCCGCGACGATCGACACGTTGCAGGCCATTTCTCGCGGCCGCTACGGATTTCCGGCGGAAGACGTCGAGGAGCTGGTCCAGGAGACGTGGCTCCTCTTCCTCGAAAAGCGGCACCTCGTGCGTACACCGAAAGCGTGGCTATCCGGCACGATCGCAAATCTTTGCCGCCAGGAGATCGAGCGCCGCACCCGCAACCGCGCGCGCACCGGCGAGATGTCGGAGCCCGCGGTCGTTCCGGCGGACGACGCGGTGCTGGCGGTGCGCCAGGCCCTGGCGCGCCTCGACGATCGCTCGCGCACACTCTGCAGCCTGATCGGCCTCGAACAGCGATCCTACGAGGAAGTGAGCATGGCGGAGAACCTCCCGCTCGGCAGCATCGGTCCGTTGTACCTGCGCGCGAAGAAGAAGCTGCGGCTGGAGTTGCAATGAGACAGGTCTAAGGCGCGGTCGGGTGATGCGGAGACTCGTTGAGGACCAGCCAGTACGACTGCAGCTGACGCGCGGTCTCGACAAAGCGCGCGAAATCGACGGGCTTGCGAACGTAACCGTTCGCGCCGCGGTCGTAGCACTCGGCGATGTCCGATGCCCGGTCGCTCGACGTCAGCATGACGACCGGGATGCGGCGGGTGCGCTCATCGGTGCGGAGACGCCGCAGAACGTCCAGGCCGCTGAGACCGGGCATGTTCAGATCGAGCAGAACGACGCGCGGCATGGCTGACGGATCGCTCTTCGCCCTCTCACTCGCCTCGAAGAGAAACGCCAGGGCCTGGGCTCCGTCGCGCGCCACTTCTAGCGGCACGCCGGGGCTCGCGCGCTGAAAGGCGCGCCGGGCCAGGTCGATCTCGTCTTCGTTGTCTTCGACCAGGAGAATCATCGATGTCGAGTGTCTGCGTGAGAATTCAAAGTCCAATGAAACCGCGCTCCGCGGCCCGGCTGGCCATCGGCCCAGATGTGGCCGCCGTGACGTTCGACGATGCGCTGCACTGTGGCCAGGCCGATTCCCGTTCCGGGGTAGTCGGCGTCGGAATGGAGCCGCTGAAACGGCGTGAAGAGTTTTTCGGCATAAGCCATGTCGAAGCCGGCTCCGTTGTCGCAGACGAGATAGACCGGCTCTCGCCTGTCCTCATGCACTCCGAACTCGATGACCGCCTCGGCCTCGCGGGCCGTGAACTTCCAGGCATTGCCGAGGAGATTTTCGAGCAGCACGCGCATCATGCGCGGGTCGGCACAAGCGTTGACGTCCGGTTGGATGATGACGCGCGCGTTCCGGTGCGGCGAGGCTTTGATCAGGTTGTCCGTGATGTCGCGGACCATTGCGGAAAGGTCGACGGTCCTGGGGTGAATGGCCGCGCGGCCAAGACGGGAGAGCTTGAGCAGGTCATCGATCAGTTCGGCCATACGACGTGACGCGGCCTGCACGCGCTGCATGTAGCCGTGGGCGCGCTCGTCGAACAGCGTGCCGTAGTCTTCGGCGAGGGCGGTGGTGAATCCGTCGATCGTGCGCAGTGGCGCGCGCAGATCGTGAGACACCGTGTAGCTGAACGACTCCAGTTCGCGATTCTTCTGTTGCAGCTCTTCCACGAGTCGCGCGCGCGTTTCGGCGAGCTCGCGGGCCGCTGTTGCCTCCGATGCCTCGAGCTCCGCGCGCAGAAGCTGATTGCGAATCTGGCGATTTTCCTCCTCGAACTGCCGGCGCCTGAGCTGGGCGCGAACGCGAGCGCGCAGAACCTCGAGATGGCTGGACTTGGAAAGATAATCGTCCGCCCCGGCCCCGAGCCCCTCGATCATGGCTTCGCGGTCCTCCATCGCCGTCAGCATGATCAGCGGAATGTCGCGGAGTCCGGGGGCCTGCTTGATGCGGCGGCAGGTCTCCTGCCCGCTGATGCCGGGCATGAGCAGGTCGAGAAGGATGCAGTCCACGTGCTGTACGGCGAGCATCTCCAGAGCCTCCTCACCGGAATGCGCCAGGATCACGTCGTAGCCTTCGCCGGACAATGCCTCCGCGAGCAGATGAAGAAACGTGGCGCTGTCATCGACGGCCAGAATCTTCTTGGGGCCGACCAGACTCGACGTCGTTCGCTCTTCGGTCGCACGCGACGAGCGAAGCACGGCTGCGACGCGAGCCATGACGACGCTCGGATCCTCGTCTTTCCGCACGAAGGCGTCAGCGCCGGCGTCCAGGGCGCGCAATTCGGCGGCCGCGTCGTTCGAGCCGGTCAACATGACGCACGGCGTCCGCCGCAGCGCTGCGTCGAGGCGGACACGCCGGATCACCGTCGCTCCGTCCATGCCGGGGAGTACGTCGTCGACGATGATGGCGCTGGGCCGCGCGTCTCCCGCGACGCGCAGGCCTTCTTCACCGCTGAGGGCCGTGAGCACGTGATAGTCGAGCTGCTCCAGTTCCGCTTTCAGCTCCTGCTGGAACGTGACGCTGTCATCGATGATCAGCACCGGCATGCGGTCCGCCGTTGCCTGTGTGCGATGTGCGTTGGCCAGCTCCCGCGCTCGTGCCACGAGGTAATGAACGTCATACGGTTTGCCGACGTATTCGTCGGCGCCGGTCGTCAGCCCGCGAATGCGATCCTGCACCTCGGCTTCGCTGGAGAGAAGAATCACCGGCAGGTCCGCGATGCGGGGATCGCTCCGAAACTCGCGAAGCAGATCGATGCCGTCGCCGTCCGGTAAGCGGACATCCAGTACCGCCACGGCCACGCCGTCGGTGCGGACCACCTGTCGCGCTTCGGCGGCGGTGCCACATGGATGCACGCGCAGGCCGGCATGCTCGAAGGCCTCGGCGAGGTGCATGCGCACCGTCAGACTGTCATCCACGATGAGAACGAGCGGCGTCATTCGACGCCCCTGGCCGCGGCGAGATCCGCCAGTGACGGCCCGATCGCGCCGAGCGACAGAATGCGTTGCGCCGCCTTCAGGCGCACGGCCTCGCCAGGCATGCCGAATACGACCGAGCTTTGTTCATCCTGCGCGATCGTCAGTCCGCCCGCCTCGTGTATGCGCAGAAGGCCGGCCGCGCCGTCGCGTCCCATCCCGGTCAACAGACAGGCCGCGGTCCGCTTGGCGTGCTCGCGCGCGAGCGATTCGAAGAGAACGTCCACCGACGGACGGGAGAAGTTTCGCTCCGGTCCGGTCGACAGCCGCAGCACGCCGCGCTCGAGGGTCATGTGATAGTCGGGCGGAGCCATCGTGACGCGCCCACGCACGCTGGACAGGGCTTCACCCCCTTTGGCGTAGGTCACGCGAAGATCCGACTGTCCATCCAGCCATTCCGCGAAGGAGACGGCGAACGTCGCAGCGATGTGCAGCACCAGCAGAATCGGCAGCGGAAAATCGGGCGGAAGCGACCGAAGGATGTCGACGATGGCCGCCGGACCGCCGGTCGATGCGCCGATCGCCACGAGGTCGATGCCGTTCGTGTGGTGCAGGCCTCCGGCCTGCGTTTCAGCTTTGGTTACGGAGGCAGGCCGGAGGCCTACACCCCACCGGGCGAGTTTCGCGCGGGGGTGGGTGATGACTTTGATCTTCGAGATCAGGCGGACCGTCGACACCAGGCGGCTGGCCCATTCGTCGGTGTTCTGATCGGCTTTCGGTTTGTCGAGGACGTCGACGGCGCCGGCGGCCAGTGCCTCGTACGTCTTGAACAGCTCGCCCCTGTTCGTCGACGACGAGACGACGAGGATCGGGGTCGGGAAGTGAGCCATGATGTATTCGGTCGCCGCCAGGCCGCTCATGACCGGAAGCATCATGTCCAGGGTGATGACGTCGGGCCGCAGCTCTCCGCAGAGATGGATCGCGCTGCTGCCGTCGTGCGCTTCGCCGACGACTTCGATGTCCGGCGCGGCGCGAAGCACATCGATCAGGTACTGCCGTACCGTCAGCGAGTCCTCGACCACGACCACCCGGATCTTTCCGCTCATGCGACCAGTTTCCGAATCGTCTCCAGCAACTCGTTCTGATCGAAGTCGCTCTTGACGATGTAGGCGCTCGCGCCGGCATCGGCGCCGCGGCGGCGGTCTTCCGGTGCGTTCCGCGACGTGACCAGGATTGCCGGCACCCGCCGCAGGTTGGCGTCGGCGCGCGTGCGCTCGACGAACGTGAAGCCGTCCATTCCGGGCATTTCGACATCGACGAGGAACAGCGAGTACTCGTGACGCCGGGCCATGTCCAGGCCCTCTTCCGCCGACGCGGCGAGATGAACTTCGTAGCCGGCCGACTCCAGGATGCTCTGTTCGAGCATTCTCGTGGTGAGCGAGTCGTCGATGACCAGGATCGGTTGCGCCACGTGCGTCGCCTCGCGAGCCGTTGCCGTTTCGCCGCCCATGGCTGCGCGCACGAGCGCATCGGGATCGAGGACGAGCTGCGGCGTTCCCTCCGTATCGAAGGCGGCGCCGATCACGACCGGCGCGGCCGGCGCGGTGGGCGGCAGCGGGCGCATGACCAGGTCTTCGATGCCGAGGATCCGCTCGACCGCCACGGCTGCCACGCCGCTGACCGCCGACAAAGTCACGGCTGAGACGCCGCCGGCCGCGCTCCGACCGTGCGACCGCGGATCGCGCAGCCCGAGAGGAGCGGACAGCGAAATGAACGGCAGCAGCGCACCGCCGTACAGGAGTGCCGGACCTTTCGAAGTCTGCGCGAGCTCATTCTTCTCCGTGCGCCGCGCCTGAAGAATCGACGCGACCGGGATTGCCGCCGTGACGCCGGACGTCTGCACCAGGAGCGCCTGCAGGGACGCCAGCGACACCGGAACGATCAGATCGACCGTGGTGCCCTGGCCCGGTTGCGTGTGAACCGCGATCTCGCCACCAGCGAGCGCCACGGCCTCGCGCACGACATCGAGTCCGATTCCGCGTCCGGAGGCCTGCGTGACCGAGGAGGACGTCGTGACGCCGGTGGTGAAGAGCAACTTCAGGATGGCCTCGCCGCTGAGTGGCGCTGTACCCGGCGGCAACAGGCCGCGCTGTACGGCGACGTGCCGAACGGCGGCCACGTCGACGCCGCGGCCGTCGTCGCGGCAGCGGAAGATCACGCGCTTGTCCTGGTGCAGGACCTCGATGGTGACCGTTCCATGCGGCGATTTCCCGGCGCCCCGCCGTTCGACGGGCGTCTCGATTCCGTGCGCGACCGCATTGCGCACCAACTGCACCATCGCCGGTTGCAAGGTCCCGAGAACATCTGCATCGACGCGGATGTCGCCGCCGCTCGCGTCGAACTCGACCTTCCTCCCCTGACTGCGCGCGACGTCGCGGGCGGTGCGCTCCAGCACCGAAAACAGCGTTCGAGCCGGCACGAGGCGCAATCGCTCGGCCACCGCCTTCGCCTGTCGCAGCTCGCGCTCGGTCGTTTCGAAGGCGCTGGCGAACCGGCGCTCGATTTCCGCCAGCGATGTGCGCAGTTCCTCGGCCATGCGCATGACTTTCGCGGTCGGCTCACCGCTGCGCGACGTCCGTGCCCGCGGCGCCGTGAACTGGCCGGCCAGCAGCTCCGCGATCTTGCGGGCATGCTCCAGATCGACGAGCGAGCGATGAATGCCGCCGAGATGCACCCCGATCTCGGTGAGACTGTCGATGACGAGGTCGACCTCGCCGACCTCCGTGCGCACGGTGCGCAACCCCTCGCCCGGGCTCTCCCGGCGCGACGCGGTGACCGGAGGAGCTTCAGGAGGCGGGAGAGCGGCTACTCGCGTGCCGATCCGGGCCAGAAGATCGAGGAGCTGTTGCAGTTCCTCGCCAGTGGCGGCCCGGTCGGTGCCGCGCAATGGCTCGAGCGCGTCCTCCATCGCGTGCGCGAGGTCGGCGATCTCTCCCTGCTTCACCACGCGCGCCGCCCCCTTGAGCGTATGCGCGAGGCGAAGCAGCGCGGAGACGTGCTCGCGAGCCGGCGCGCCTTTCTCCAGCGCCGTCACTTCCATTCCGATCCTTTCGACGATCTCTCGTGCTTCGGGCCGGAAGTAGCGATACGGGTCGTCTGCCATGGTTCATGCCGCTTTCTGCGGCTGGACCAGACGCAGCAGCCCGTGCGACAGCTGCGCGAGTTGCGCCGCGGTCTGAAGCGTCTGAATCGACGTCGTCTCCGTCTCGCGTGTGACCTGGGTCATGTTGCCGATGGCCAGGTTCACCTGCTCGACGGCCGTGGTCTGCTGCTTGGTGCTCAGCTCGATCTCGCGAGCCGCCTCGGTGGTCGTCGTCACCAGGTCGGCGATC
This sequence comes from uncultured Acidobacteriota bacterium, assembly GCA_963822445.1. Lineage (GTDB taxonomy): Bacteria > Acidobacteriota > Thermoanaerobaculia > Gp7-AA8 > Gp7-AA8 > QHVT01. The sequence goes on from CAWGHO010000002.1 coordinate 1,676,459, forward strand.
TCTTTGAACGTGCTCGCGACGTCGGCGAACTGGCGCGTTCCGGCATCGACCGCCTTCGAGCCACTTTCGGTCGCCATCACGGTGGTGTTGACGGCGCCGCGCACGTCGTCGATCAGGGCGCGGATCTCCTTGGTCGACCCGCCGACGCGGTCGGCCAGCTTGCGAATCTCGTCGGCGACCACGCCGAAGCGCTTGCCGGTTTCGCCGGCGCCGGCGGCCTCGATGGTCGCATTGATCGCGAGGATGTTCGTCTGCTCGGCCAGCTCCGAAACGATGTCGAGCACGGCTCCGATCTGTTGCGACTTCCGGCCGAGGTCGAGCATGTGCTGCACCACGACGTCGATCTGCCGGCGAATGCCTTCCAGCGACTCGTAAGTACGGGCCACCTTGTCCTCTCCGACGCGCGCGGTGCCGGCCGTTCGTTCGGCGACGTCTGCGACGCGTTGGGCGCTTTCGGCGATCTGGCGGGAAGTGGCGAGCAGCTCGCTGATGGTCGTCGAGATCTCGTTCATGGCCGTGGCGTGCTCCCGCGCGCCGGTGGCCTGCTCGTTCGCAGCGGTCTGCAGCTGCGCGGAGGAGCTCTGCACTTCGCTGACGGTCGATCCGATGTGTGCAGCGATGTTCCGGGTCAGCAGGTAGCCGATCAGAGCGGCCATGGCGATGGCGGTCGCGGAGAAGATCACCACGATCCATGTCGCCGACCGCGCGCGCTCGCTCGAGTGGCGCCGGGCCTCCTCCAGGACGCGCTCCTCATGATCGAGCATCGCCCCGATCTCCGCATCGAGGGCATTGCGCAGGGGAACCACTGTATTTTCGAATGCCCGCGACGCTTCCACGGCCGAAATGCCGCCGCGCCGCTGTTCGATGACGCGAGACAGCGATTCGCGGTGAGCCCGCTCGGCACGCACGACGGACTCGAGCAACTGCCGCTCGCGGTCGGTCTCGAGCGAGCCGCGGAGTTGCGCGGCGATGGCGTCGAATTCGCCCCTCGCCGAGCCGAGACTCGTCAGAAACGCGTCGTTTCCCGTGAGCAGGTAGCCGCGGCCAGCGGCCGACTTGCTCTCGGTGTTCGTCTTCAGCCGCTGGGTGTCCAGCAGGAGGTGCGAATTGACTCGGATCACTTCGTCCTTCGCCGCCACGACGTGGCGCAGAGCGAGAACGGAGACGACTCCGATGATCAGGGCGACGGCGACGACCGCCGCCAGTCCTGCTGCCAGTCTGCGACCGAATGTCCAGTTCTTCATCTCATGTCTCCTTTGGGGCGGGCGTACTCGTTTGCGGAAGCGCCGCGAGCAGGGCGGCAATGCTCAGGATCGAACGGACCACCGCGCCGTCGCGCACGGCTCCGTCGCCGAAGTTCCCGGTCATGCGGATCTGCGCCTCGAAGTGCTCGAACGCGAGCCCGATCGGCAGCTCGGACGTACCGGCCAGCGCAATCCAGCGCGGCTCGGATGCCGGCGGGTAGCCGAGCAGGACGGCGACGTCGAAGACGGGAATGATCAGGCTGCGGTAGCCGGCGATGCCGAGAAACGAGGACACGGAGGACGGCAGCGGCACGATTCGGCGGCCGGCGAGCAGCCCGGTCACCTCTGACAGGCGAAGCGCATGGGGGTGCCCGGCGATCGTCACGGCGATCAGCCTCTCGCCGTCCGCTCGTTCGCATTCCGGTGGAACGGCGAACGAACGATCGAAGTCGCGACGCAACAGCGCGGCGCGGTCTTCGAGGTGAATGCCGTCATTCATGCCGGACCTCCGCAGAGCGTGAGCTCGGCGCGGCAGAGATCGATCAGCGCCTCGCGGCTGAATCCGCCGCCGAACAGCAGCAGCCGGGAGACGTCTTCACGCTCGAGCAGCACCAGCGCCTGGGCGAGATCGCGGCGTGCCGCCGCCCGATCTCCGCTCTTGCGCGCCAGGAGTCCGAGGTGCAGGCGGGGCGCGGCGAAGCTCGGATCGAGATACGCCGCGGTCTGGTCATGATCGATTGCGGCGGCCGGGTCGCGGGCTCCTTCGCGGCACAGCGCCATCAGATAGTGCGCGCCGGCGCTGAGCTCGTCGATGGCCAGGATGGTCCGGCAGACCTCCTCCGCCGCCGCGAGATCGCCTCGATGCGCGAGCAGCACCGCACGCAAGGCCAGCACGTCGGTGTTGCGGTTCGAATCGGGCGGAAGCGCGTCGACGAGGGCGAGCGCGTCGCCGTATCGCTCGTCGCGAAGCAGTTCGAACGCCGGAGCGAGATCCCAGTACGCCGCGACGTCCCGTGCAGGTGCGGCGGAAGGTCCCGTTTGCGGTTTTTCCGTCAACGAGCGAATGCGCTCGGCCGAACGCGTGATCGTCTCGACCCACGATTCCGCCGACTCGTACATCTTCGACAGGGGTGTCGCGTCTGCTTCGGCAATCTGGCGTATCTCGGGACCAGGCGGCAGCGCCTGCTCTGCTTCGGACCGCTTCTGGTAATAAAACGTGTCGTGGGTATGCCGGAGATGAAACTCGCGGGACAGACCGCGCAGCGTCTCCGCGTGACCGAGAAAGAAAAAACCGCCGGGCAGGAGCGACCGGCAGATCCGGTCGACGACGCGCTGTGCGGCGTGCGGCGTGAAATACATCAGCATGTTTCTGCAGAAGACGATGTCGAACGCCGTGCCGTCCCAGAACCGCGCGTCATCGTCCGCGACGTTCCGCTCTTCGAACGACACCATCCTGCGGATGCGCTCATCGATCACGAGCTCGCGCCCGCGGGCGGCGAACCATCGGTCGCGCACAGCGTCGGGCGTTCCGCGCAACGACCACGGCGAATACCGGCCGGCCCGCGCTTTCTCGATCGCGTCCGGGTTTACATCGACGGCGACGATCCGCACGTCCCAGTCCGTCATCAGCGGAAGAAACTCACGAATGACGATCGCGATCGTGTAGGGCTCTTCGCCGGACGAGCAGCCGATCGAAGCGACGGTGAGCGTTGGCGCGGGCCGGCGAATACGCATCCTCGCCGGCAGCGCAATCTCGCGTAACGCGCGGAATTGCTCTTCATTACGGAAGAAGTAGCTCTCCCCGACGGTGAGCTCGCGGGCGAGCTCGCGCCATTCTCCGCCGGCATCGTCACGCACATGCCCGGCCGTTTCCAATGAGGTGACGTAATGGTCCGGCGTCGTCCGTTTTGCTTCGCTTCGCCGCTGCAGCACGTCGATGACGAAATTCAGTTTGAAAGCATCGAACTGAAGGCCGAAGCGATCGGCGATGACGCGTTGAAAACGCTGGATGTTCTGCAGTGCGGGAGGCATCACGCATCAGCCTCCTGGATCGCGCTCCACAGCTCCTCCGGAATGAGCCGGGTGGATTCGATCACGGCCAGCAGCTCGCGATCGAGCGTACCGACGGCCGAGATTGCACTGTTGAGCCCTTCGCTCGTAATGACCGGCACCGCCGGCAGCGCTTCGGCTGGAATCGCACGCATGGACAGCACCTCGTCGACCGCAAATGCGACGTGGTGGTTTCCGGCACGCAAGAGCACGAATCGCGACGCTGTGCCGATTCGGCCGCCACTCAATAGGCGGCCGCCGTCGACAATGGGTGTCGGCAGGCCGCGAATGCATGTAATGCCCAATACGAACTCCGGCGCGGGCGGCAACGGCTCGTAGGGGAGCGGCCGCATTGTCTCGACGATCCGGTCGGCCGGTAGAGCACAGAAGTGCGTCCCGATGCGGCAGATGAGGTAGAGCGCTGCGCCACTCAAGCGCCGCAGTTCTCTTCAAGAAGGCCACCACGGATGCTGCTTCGGCAGGCGGTTCTACGGGTTTATCCGGAGATCTGCGTCGTCAATGACCCGCGTTATCGTGCGTAGAGACGCAAACGTAACAAGAAGTCCGTCAAAACCCGAATTGTAGGTGGCCGCCGACCAGGCGTACAACGGCCGCGGCCGTACAATCGGCGTGCATGATAAATAATTCTGTGACGCGCGGCCGACCGCTATGGACGTGGCGCGGCTGATTGACTCCGCCAGGCAGGCCGTCGTCGCGACCGATGCAAACGGAACGCTGACGTACTGGAACCGTTTTGCAGAAATGCTTTACGGCTGGAGCGCCGACGAGGTCATGGGACGCCATCTCGTCGAAATGACGTGCGTCGAGGCGGAAAGCCAGCACGCCCGGCAGATTCTCAGGCGCGTACACGACGGCGCGCCCTGGATCGGTCAACTGCGGGCTCGGCAGCGCAGCGGGCAGGAAATTGGCACGTTCGCGTTGCGCGCCCCGTTGTTCGAAGAAGGGCGGGTGATCGGGATCTTCGGTGTATCGGTCGAGGCGAGCGCGGTGGCAGACCTGTCGTCTGGAGTTGACCAGCAGCATCGCGAGGTGCTCTATACGGCACCCGATCCGTTGTTCCGGATCAGTGCAGACGGCCGCTTCCTCGCATACGCCGGACCGGTCGGGTCGCCTTTGCTGCTCCCGCCGGAGGAATTCACCGGCAGGCTTATGGAGGAAGTGATGCCGGCCGACGTCGCGGCGCGCTGTCGCGAGGCGATCGCGCACGCCCTCGGCGAGCAGACCGTCGTTACCGTCGAGTACGAGCTGGAAATTGCCGGCGGCATCCACGCCTTCGAGGCGCGCATTGCGCCGGCCGGAACGTCGGAAGTGATCGCCATCGTTCGCGACATTACCGAGTCCCGCCGGTTTCAGAACGAGCTTTACGCGCATGTGACGGATCGCACCAGGGAGATTGCCGCGCTTTCGGAGCGGCTTCTGGCGATTCAGGATGAAGAGCGCCGCAGAATCGGCCGCGAGTTGCATGACGACATCGGACAGATGGTCACGGCGCTGTCGCTGCTGATCGCGGCTGCACGGAAAAGCCCTGCTGCCGCGGTCGAACAGCTCGTCGAGGCGAATGGACTGGTGTTGCGTCTGCAGGAGCAGGTTCGCGATCTCTCGTTCTCTCTGGCGCGCGGGTTCGGCGGCAGGCTGTCGGACGCATTACGCGCCCATGCAGCGGCGTTCTCCCACCACGCCGGTCTTCCGATCGACGTGACCGGGGATGCGGTGGAGGGACTCTCCGCCGACGTGGAGGCGACCGCGTTCAGGATCGTGCAGGAGGCGCTGACGAACGTCATCCGTCATGCCCGCGCCTCCGCTGCCACGGTGGCGGTGAGCACCACCCCGGAAGTGCTGAGAATCGCCATTTCGGACGACGGCTGCGGGTTCGACCCCACCCGACCGGTCTACGGTCTCGGGCTGGCCGGCATGCGCGAGCGGGCACGCCTCGCCGGCGGGCGGCTGATCGTCGAGTCCGTTCCCGGCGGCGGGACGACGATCGTGGCCACATTGCCGCGGACGACGCGCGACAAGGCCGCCGACTGATCCGGCGTCCGTTCGACCTACGCGACCATCTGCCGCCAATGCGACACCGATTGGGGCCTGCCGAAAAAGTACCCCTGCACGAGCTCGATCCCGAGCTCCGCGGCGGCGTCGGCGGTGGCGCGCGACTCGATCCCTTCCAATACCGTCGCGCAACCGAAGTCGCGCGCCAGCGCTGAGACGTGTCGGACCAGGCGCAGCTTGGTCGCGTCCACTTCGAAGCCGGTGCCGAACAGGTTGCTGATCTTGATGAAGGACGGACGGATCGTGGAGATCGTCGCCAGTTTCGAATACGCCGGCCCGTGATCATCGAGAGCGAATCGGATCCCGCGCCGGCGCAAGGTCTCGAACACCTCGCTGTCGGCGAAGTCGCTTCGCAGCGCGGTTCTCTCAGTGATCTCCAGAACGATCCGTTCAGGTGCGACGCCCGACGTGGCGGCCGCAGTGAGGACGTCAACGACCAGTGCCGGATCGCTGAACGTCTCCGGATCCACGTTGATGAAAACGAGCGCGCGCGCCGGAAGGTCGGCCGCGGCATGGATTGCGACCCTCAACGCAGTGCGGTTCAGCTCCGCCGTGCGGCCGCATCGCGCGGCATATTCGAAGAGTGCCGCGGGACCGGCGGTAGACCATCCTTCGCACACGGGCCGCGTCAACGCCTCGAAGGCAAACGGCACAGCGTTCTCGGATGTCATGCGGATGATGGGCTGAAACAGGGCCGACAGATGGGAGTAGCGAAGCAGCTCATCGATCGCCGGCAGGCGCACGACGTCGAATGAACCGCCGCCGTCCGGCCTGCCGATGACCCGTTCGAGGTTGCCGAGATCGAACGGTTTGGCCAGCATGGCCGTCGCTCCCGCGATCATCGCGTCGCTTCGCAGGCGATCCGTCGCGCATCCGGTCATTGCGGCGATTCTCGCCCGGGGCAGCCTGTCTCGCAGACCTTCGAGAAAACGGAGCCCTTCGAATTTGAACGGCCCGGAGAACTGGATGTCCGTAATCACGTCGGTGATAGGGAAATGATCGAGTGCCACGTCTGCCGATTGGGTGTCTTCGCAGACGACGATGGTGCGCCCCTCGCACTCGAGCGCCATCGTCAACGCGTCGGTGATGTAGCGGTCGTCATCGACCAGCAGGATTGTCTGTCTCATCGGGTTGCTCATGCGGTAAGAGCGAGGGGGTGGTGGGCCTGCGCGGAAAGCTCGTGAGTCTGTAGATAGAAGTCGACGTCATCCGCGCTGAGCGCATACAGAACGCGATCGCCGCCACGCCCGGCCGCGCTCAGAAACCCGCCGCCGTGCGGGCCAAGAAGCAGAATGTCGGCAATGAGTGCCGGAATGGACGCGAGCAACTGAAGGAAATCGTTCGCGCTCGCCGAGCGATCGAGAATGATGCGCTCGACGTCATGACGCGCCACCGCGCCATCGATCAACGCGAGAGACCCGACGAACAGCATCCGCCGGCCCTGCCAGCGCGGCGCGGCTTCAAAGGCGTTCCGGACGACCAGTGTGAATCTCCTGGATGAGTGGGTCATGCGGGTCTCAGAAGGCAAGCTGCAGGGCGAGCGTGACCGCAAAGGACGGCGCGCAGACTGCGAGGAACACGCGCCAGCTTTGCCGGCCGCCACGGATGTCAGAGAGAGTGCTCGATAGAAAGTCAGTCATTTTTGGCTCCTTGGTGGCCGGTACCAAGTCCAAGGGCCAGACCACAGAACGGGTTTGGTCGAAATCCATAAGTTTGTTGGACTTAGGACGAAACGCCATGAATCCGAGCCTGTCAAAAAAGGAAACAGCTGTCTGATTTTCAGACAGGTGCTCGAGGCTCTTTTGGGAGACTCATTCCGGCCAGCCGTAGCGATGTAGGTATTGCCGGAACCACGTGCGGCAAAGGGGGAGATCCGTACCGCGGCAGGTATACTGATCTCCCACGGAGCTCCCTCGCAGGCAGGGCGACGTATGAAATCGGAGAACCTGGCCAGTCTTCCCGCGGTCGCTTACGACGACGCGAACGCACGCGCGGCAGAGCACGTGCTGGAGGCGGTCCCGCTGCTGGATGGCGAAGACGCGCCCCTCCGGGATATTGCTTTGGTCGACGTGCGCCGGAACATTCCAGCGCTGACGGCCGCGCTCGCGCAGCACCTGGGCAGCCTCTCGATTGAGATGCAGACCCTCTGCGACTTGCTCAGCACAGAGCGGCCGGCGAGCTGACTGCCGGCGGGCTGCTGCCGGACGTGGCGCGGCTCAGCTCGACGCCATTACAATCCCACCCCATGCGGCGTAACACCGCGCAACGTCTGGAGAGAGTGGCCTCGTGATCCGCATCGTCCTTGCCGATGATCACGACGTCGTTCGCGCCGGCCAGCGCGCGCTGCTCTCCTCCGAACCTGACTTCCGTGTCGTTGGCGTGGCTGCTGACGGTTTGGAAGCCGTCAAGGTCGTCGAGCAGCTGAAGCCGGACGTGCTGGTCGTCGATATCGCCATGCCGGGGCTGAACGGGATCGAGGTGGTGGCCAGGGTTCGAGCAGCTTCTCCGCGCGTGGCCATCGTGGTGTTCTCGATGCACAGCGGGCAATCCCATGTGGCCCAGGCATTTCGAAACGGAGCCAACGGGTATGTTTCGAAAGGCGCCCACGCCGAGGAGCTCGTACGAGCCATTCGCGCGGTGATGAGCGGCGAGCGTTACCTCGGACATCAGTTATCGATTCGGGCGGTGGAGTTGTATCTGGACGTGATCGCCGCAAGCGATGCCGACCCGTGGGAGTCGCTCTCGGCACGCGAGCGGGAAGTGCTCGGTCTCGCGGCGGAGGGACTCTCGAACGCGCAGATCGGCGAGCGGCTTTACATCAGTCCTCGCACGGTGGAGACACACCGCGCCAGCGTGATGCGGAAGCTCGGCTTGCGCGGGCAGACCGAGCTCGTGCTTTATGCCGTTCGGCGGGGACTGCTGTCGCTCGACGAGCACGTCTAGGACGATCGTTTCCGAAATTGTGACCGGCGACGCGGGACCTGTGTAGCGGTTCCGTCCGTAGCGCTACGGAGGCGCCCGGCATCTTGGGCGCGATTATTTCGTCCTGTAGAAGTTACTTACCGAACTCGAACGGGTGACCTCGTGGACGCGCCACCAATCAAGATCCTCCACCTCGAAGATGTAGCGGCCGATGCGAAACTGATTCACCGGGTTCTGGAGCGCGCCGGATTGCGATTCACCCTGCGCCGCGTCGACAGCGAACAGCCATTCCGCGCAGCCATTGCCGACGAAATGCCGGACGTGATCCTCGCCGATCAGGTTCTTCCGGGGTTCGACGGCATGAGCGCACTCCGCATCGTCAGAGAAATCGCGCCGGCGGTGCCGTTCATCTTCGTGTCCGGCTCCCTCGGAGAAGAGCGCGCGATCCAAACGTTGCATGAGGGAGCCGCGGACTACATCCTCAAGGATCGGCTGACCCGTCTGCCGTCCGCGATCGAGCGCGCCCTGGAGGAGCGCGCATCGCAGCGCGCGCGGGAAGCCGCGGAAGCAGCGGTGGCCGAGAGCGAGCAACGCTTCCGTTACGCCACTCTGGCGACGCGGGACGTGATCTGGGACCACGACGTCGTCACGGGCAGGATCTTTGTGAACGAGTCGCTGCAGACGCAGTGGGGGCATGAGGAGCGCGCCTGCATCGATATCGAATGGCTCATTTCGAACGTTCATCCCGATGACCGCGCAGGCGTATCCGCGTCGTACGAGCGGTTTCTCGCTTCCAAAAAGGAACGGTGGACGATCGAGCACCGCTTCCGTCGCGGCGACGGCTGGTACGGCTACTGCGTTCAGCGTGCTTTGGTATTGCGCGATGCCGATGGCCGGCCATTGCGCGTGATTGGTGCGATGCAGGATGTCACCGAGAGCCGCCGCCTGCAGGATCAGCTGGAACGCGCCGAGCGTGTGGAAAGTCTCGGACGGATCGCCGCAACCATCGCTCACGAGTTCAATAACGTACTGATGGGGATTCAGCCCATCGCGGAAGTGCTGATGCGCGCCAGTGAAGCCCGCACCGCGAGGATGGGCTCGAAGATCGTCGAATCGGTCGTGCGCGGACGAACCGTGGTCGACGAGATTCTCCGCATTTCGCGCGTGCCGGATCCCGTGCTCGAGACCTTCGATCTGGCGGCCTTCGTCCGCGACATGCGCGCGGAAGCCGAAGCGGTGGTCGGACGCAACATCGCCGTGGACATCGCTACACCTCCCCGGCCCGCATGGATTCGCTGCGATCGGCGCCAGCTTCAGCAGGTACTGGCCAATCTGATCGTCAATGCTCGCGACGCCATGCCGCGAGGCGGACGTCTATCGCTTGCGGTCGCGTCGCGCGACGCAGAAGTGGTGCTGTCGGTTTCTGATGACGGCAGCGGCATGCCCGCGGAAATCCGTGATCGCGTTTTCGAGCCGCTGTTCACCACCAAACGTCACGGCACCGGCCTCGGCCTCGCCGTCTCTGAGCGTCTGCTCCGGCAGAACAACGCTTCCATCACCGTGGACAGCGCCGTCGGGCAGGGGACGACATTCCGCATCACCTTCGCCGCGGCGGACGAACGGCCCGCGGAGACGGGCGAGACGCTCCCCCTGCGGCGATTGAATCTGCCGCTGAGGATTTTGATCGTTGAAGACAATGTCAATGTGGCCGACGGCATCCGCATCCTGCTCGAGAGCGAAGGATTCGAAGCGCACGTCATCGAGCACGGCGAATATGCGCTCGACGCAGTCAACGCCTTGAAGCCCGACGTCCTGCTGCTGGATGTCAGCCTGCCGGACATATCCGGTGCGGAGGTATTCGACCGCGTACGAGCCGTCGATCCCGATTTGCCGGTAGTGTTCATGAGCGGTCACATCGAGGCGGCGCGGCTGGACGATCGCATTGGCAATCCGAACGTCGGGTTCATGCGCAAACCGTTCGGCCTGGAGACATTATTGAAGATCCTCGATCAGACGCTGCCGGCTGCGGAACAGCGGATGAGCGACGGAGGTGCCAATGTCTCGACGGGAGTCTGAGTCCAGCACGGACAGGGGTGCGGTGCGCGCGCGCGCGTTGCACGACCTCGAGGCGCGTTTCGACATCCTCTCCGATGCAGTCCTGGTCGAGGCGAACGATGTCTGGGTCTATGCGAATCCTGCGGCTTTCTCGCTGCTCGGCTGCAGGACTCCATACGACCTGATCGGCAAACCCATCTTCGACATCGTCGCTCCCGAGGGCCGCGCCGCCGCGGAGGCCCGAAAGAAAAAGGCGCTTGCGGGTGGGCGGAACGTGGCCGCTCGGCAGCGCCTCGTTCGCGCGGATGGCGTGACGTTCGAGGCGGAAATCTCGTCACAGACGATCCGTCTGTTCCCCGGTTCCAGAAACGTGATGATCGTCGTCCGGGACATTACCGAGCGCCTCACCGAGGAGATGCGCTTCATGGTCACATTCGAGCAGGCCGCGGTGGGGATGGCCCATATCGCGCCGGACGGCCGATGGCTTCGCGTGAACTCCGCGCTTGGCCGGATGGTCGGCTACGAACGAAGCAGCCTGCTCGAACGGACCATCGACGACATCACCTTCAGCGCGGACCGGGGCCGGGACGCCCGCGAAATGGAGGCTTTGATCGCCGGCAGGGAAGAGACGTGCTCGATCGAGAAGCGGCTGGTGCGAAGCGACGGCAGCGTTTTCTGGGTCAACTGCACGCGGTCGGTCGCGTTCCTTCCCGACGGATCGGCCGACTTCGTCATCGCCGTGATCGAGAACATCGATGACCGAAAACGCGCGCAGGAGGCGTTGCGTGCGAGTGAGGAGCGCTTTCGCCATCTCGTCGAGTTCGGCAGTGAGCTGATCGTCGTGGTCGATGCAGACGGCTGCATGAAGTACATCTCCCCCACGGTGACGTCGCTGCTCGGCTACGCGTCGTCGGAGGTGATCGGCCGGAGCGCATTCGACTTCATCCACCCGGACGATCTGCCAGGAAGCCTGGAACGCGTGCGCAGGGTCGCTGCGACGCCGCGCGCTCGCGAGAACGCCACCATTCGTCTTCAGTCGATCGAACGCGGGTGGCGTACGTTCGAGATCTCGACGATGAACCTGCTCGATGATCCGTCCGTCGCCGGGCTTGTCATCAACGGCCACGACAGCACCGAAACGACGCGCATGACCGAAGAGCTGGCGCAGATGCGCCGCGTCGAAAGCCTGGGCCGCGTGGCGGCCGCCGTTGCCCACGAATTCAACAACGTCCTGGCGGGCGCCGACGCCTTCGCCAGCGTTCTCGCGCGGAAAAAGGATCCGTCGATCGAGCCGATCGTACGCGGGTTCAAAGCGGCGATCAGCCGTGGAAAAAACATCACCGCGCCGATCCTCCAGTACGCCAAACCGGAGCAGGTGATCCGCAAGGAAATCGACGTACGTGCCTGGCTTCGCGATCTCCAGACCGATCTCGAGCCGCTCCTGGCCGACCGCAACCCCCTCGTTGTCGAGGTCACCGGCGAGAATGTGCTTTGTGGCGACCGGCGGCAGCTCTCGCAGGTCATGACCAACCTGATTCTCAATGCCCGCGAGTCGTCGCCGGCCGGCGCGCCGATCACCGTCGTAGTCTGTTTAGGCGGCCGTGACGGCAATGTGCTGGAAGTCCGCGACAGCGGTCACGGCATCCCCACGGCATCGATCGACAGAATCTTCGAACCGCTCTTCACCACCAAACACAACGGAACCGGCCTTGGACTCGCGGTGGCGCAGCAGGTCGTGCTCCGTCACGGCGGATCGATCAGCGTGAGCAGCGAACCGGGAGTGGGATCGACGTTTACCGTTACGCTGCCTTGAGCGATCGCTCACATGCGGGTTGACAAATGTGAAAGTCATATGCATATTGGCGCATATGAACGACATCAAAGAAGCAGTGCGCGAGAAATACGGGGAGGCGGCACGCGCGGTCGCCTCGGGTGAGAAAACCTCCTGCTGCAGCCGCAAGACCAGTTGCGACCCCATCACCTCCGATCTCTACGAAGGCAGCCAGACGGCCGCCATCCCTGAAGACGCGCTCATGGCGTCGCTGGGCTGCGGCAATCCGGTGCTGCTCGCCCAGCTCAACGAAGGCGAGACCGTCCTTGACCTCGGCAGCGGCGGCGGCATCGACGTCTTCCTCTCCGCGAAACGCGTCGGCCCCACGGGCAAGGTCTACGGGCTGGACATGACCGACGAGATGCTGGCCCTGGCCAACGAGAACAAGAAGAAGGCCGGCGTGCAGAACGTCGAGTTTCTGAAGGGCGAGATCGAGAGCATCCCGCTGCCCGACAACTCCGTCGACGTGATCATCTCCAACTGCGTGATCAACCTCTCCGCCGACAAGGGCCGCGTGTTGCGCGAAGCGTTCCGCGTGCTCAAGCCGGGTGGACGGTTCGCGGTGTCCGACGTCGTTCGCCGCGATGGCGACATCCCCGAGGAGATCGCGCGGAATGTGGAGCTCTGGATCGGATGCGTGGCCGGCGCCCTCGCCGTCAGCGAGTACGAACGCCTCCTCGGCCAAGCAGGATTCGAGAGCATCGGCATCGAGCCGACGCGCATCTACCGTCTCGACGACGCGAAGTCGTTCCTGGCCGATGCCGGGATCGACGCCGAGTCGCTGCCGCCGGAGATCGACGGCGCGTTCATGAGCGGATTCGTGCGCGCGACCAAGCCGCGCGGCTAGAATCCGCGCCCATGAAAGATCGCATCGATGCCGTCGTCCGCCGCGATCAGGCGGAGTATCTCCAGTCCCTCCAACCGCCGCGCGACGCGCTGCTGGAACGGATGGAGAAGCTCGCGGCGGACGAAGGGCATCCGATCGCCGATCCGGAAGTCGCGCAGCTGATCCGCATTCTCGTCCGCGCCGCGCGGCCGCGCCGCGTGCTCGAAGTGGGCACGAACATCGGCTACTCGGTGATCGTGATGGGGAGGGAGTGCGATCAGGACGTGGTCGTGGAGACGATCGAGATCGATCACAACACGCTCACCACGGCGCGCGGATTCGTGTCCGAGGCCTCGCTGCCGTGCCGGGTGGTCTTCCATGAAGGGGCGGCGCTGGATGTCATCCCGCGCCTGACCGGGCCGTTCGATTTCGTCTTCATCGACTGCGTGAAGACCGAGTACCAGCAGTACCTCGATCTCCTCCTGCCGAAGCTCGAGCGCGGCGCGCTGGTGGTCTGCGACAACCTTCTGTGGAAAGGGCAAGTCGCGGCGGGACACCACGACGCGGCGACGGATGCCCTGCGCGCATTCAACAAACGCATCGCCAATGACCCGCGGCTGGTGACGTCGATTTTGCCGCTGGGCGATGGGACTGGCGTGTCGGTAGTCGTTTGAGGTTGCTGGGTTGCTGAGTTGCTAGGTTGCTGGGCGGGTGGGACCCAGCAACTCAGCAACCCAGCAACAAAAAGGGCCGGCGTGAGCCGGCCCTTGTCAGCAACCAATGTTGAATTCCTAGCTGGCAGTTTTGACCATCGCCTTGACCGGGATGGTCACGACGGGCTTGACCTTGTCGCTGGTGTGGATGGTGATCTCGCCGGCGAGGTCGCCCGGCTTGGCGGTCTTGGCGACCTGCAGGGTCACTTCGTACTCGCCCTTCTTCTCGGTCGGCTTGACCAGGGCGGTGACGCCGGGGACGCTCGACTCGACCTTGCTGACCACGAAGTTCTCCGGGGTCTTGAGGTTGTTCGAACGGAGGGTCACGGTGCGCGTCGCACCCGAATCCGTGAAGGCGACTTCGCCGAAATTGACCGCGGTCGGCTCGACGCGGAAGGTCGGGCGGACGACGCCGGCGACGCTGATCCAGTACTCCGGCTGGTGCTTGGAGTTCGTGACCACGCGGATCTTCTCGGCGAGCGGTCCGATCTTCGTGTCATTGCCGCCGACGGTGATGTCGAGCTTGTACTGATCCTGGCCGGGACGGCCGATGTTCGCGACCGGGCCGGCCTTGTCAGCCTTCGCGTGAGCGACCTTGATCCAGGGCTGCGGGCTCTCGATCTTGACGATCTCGAACGGCTCCGCCTCTTCCGAGTAGAGCGTGAGGGTCTGCGTCTCGGCGTCGCCCTGCAGCATGTTGAAGCGGACGAAGCCGGCCGGGTAAGCCTCGACGTACGGCTTCACGATCGCGGAGATCGTGAGCTGCGCGGTCGGGGTGTTCGGGTCGTTCGTCTCCAGGGTCACCGACTTGCTGATCGGGCCGGCGAACGTGACCGTGTCGACGTGGGCCGTCACCTTGCCGCTCTGGCCAGGCTTGATCAGCTTGTCGAAGTCGGCCACGGTGCAGCCGCAGGCCGGCTTGGCAGCGATGATCTCGAGATCCGCGTTGCCCGTGTTCTTGACCACGAATGCATACGTGATCTTTTCGCCCTTGGGAACGGTCCCGAAGTCTTTGACCGGCTCGACCAGAGTCAGGCGCGGGGCGGGTTTCTCAGTGCTGGCCTTTTCCTGGGCGATCGCGAACGGAGCCGCGACGGCGAGGACAAGGGCGAGCGTGATGACAGTCATTCGCTTCGACATTGCGCAGATTCCTCCTGTTGATTACTGCAGAGTGGCTTGGACGTTCCGAACATGCCCCCGAGGATGACCATTCCAATCGGTCTTCCCCGGCGGGCGCATGGATTTTGCGATACAAGGCGGCCTGATGCCTCACGTCAAAGAACTTACCGAAGTCAAGCGTGTCTACCTGATCGGGATTTGCGGCACCGCCATGGCCTCACTGGCCGGCATGCTCCAGCAGCGCGGGTACGAGGTCGGCGGGTCGGACGAGCACGTCTATCCCCCCATGTCCACATACCTGGAGCGTCTGGGCATCCCGGTGCTCGAGGGGTATACGAAAGACCACCTCGAAACGTTCCGCCCCGACCTGGTGGTGATCGGCAATGTTGCGGCTGTAACAAATGCCGAGGCGGCCGCGACCGTGGAGCTCGACCTGCCCTACACCTCGATGCCCGAGGCGATCTACCACCTGTTCATCAAGGGAAAGCACTCCATCGTCGTGTCCGGGACTCACGGGAAGACCACCACCACCTCTCTCATGGCCTGGCTCCTCGAAGCGGCGGGCCGCGATCCGTCGATGGTCGTCGGCGGGATCCCGGTGAATTTCAATCAGAACTTCAAGCTCGGCGCCGGCCCGGACTTCGTGATCGAAGGCGACGAGTACAACACCGCCTTCTTCGACAAAGGTCCGAAGTTCCTGCACTACCACGCCAACACGCTCCTCCTGAACAACATCGAGTTCGACCACGCCGACATCTACGCGGACCTCGAAGCGATCCTGGAAGCCTTCCGCAAAGCGGTCCGCCAGGTCGATCCCAACGACGTGATCGTCGCCAATGGCGATGACAAGAACGTGATGTCGCTGCGCGGCGAAGCAAAAGCGCGCTGGGTGACGTTCGGCTGGGACCGCGGCTGCGATGCCTTCGCCACCGATGCCGAGGAGCATGCCGAGGGGACTGATTTCACGGCGTGGTGGGAGGGGAAGGAGTGGTTTCGCTTTCGGACCACCCTCTCCGGCCGCCACAACGTGCTCAACGCCCTGGCTGACGCCGTGATCGCCAGGCAGCGCGGCCTTTCCGCGGAAGAGATCCAGAAAGGTCTGGGCAGCTTCCAGGGCATCAAGAGAAGGATGGAAGTGCGCGGCGTGGAGCGCGGCGTGACCGTGATCGACGACTTCGCGCATCACCCGACGGCAATCGACACGACCCTCGCCGGCGCGCGCAAGCGTTACGCGGGGCAGCGCATCTGGGCCCTGTTCGAGCCGCGGTCGATCTCGTCGTCGCGCAAGGAGTTCGAGGCCGGCTACGTCGACGCGTTTCATCAGGCCGACCGGGTCATCATCGGCCCGATCTTTCACCAGGAGCGCTACGAGACCCGGTATGGCCTCGACAAGATGATGTCCGTGGCCGACATCGCCAAACGGCTCGACAAGGACGGCGTGCCGGTCGAGCACATCCCGGACTTCGATGACATCGCCAAACGCGTCGCCGCCGAAGCAAAGGATGGCGACGTCGTCGTGGTCATGTCCTCGGGCGCATTCGGCGGAGTCCACGAGAAGATCCTGGAACGTCTGCGCACGACCGCCTGAGCGGTACCATTCGCCGGTGCGCCTGGCGGCCCTGCTCTTCGCGTTTCTGACCCTTTCCGCGTCGGCCGATTTCTTCATCGGCGACACAGACGTCGTGCCGGAGCGTGCCGGTATTCCACCGCGGCGCATCCTCGTCGCCAGCGACGGCGAGATCTTCTACGTCATCGGCAGGAGCGGCATGAACCGCGTCGACAGCAACGGCCTGATCATCGATCGCGAGCCGTTCGGCGTTCACGACATGCTCGATCCGGTCTCCGTTGCGTACGGGGACGGGCTGCTGATGATCCTGCACCGGCGGAGCGGGTCGCTGAGCGCGAGCTCGACCTGGGCGACGGCGATGACCACGACCGGCGATGTGCTGTGGACGAAGTTCGTCGCCAACAGAGGGGCCTCGGTCGTTTACGACGGACGCGATTTCGTCGTGGTCTACAGCCAGGAACCGGACATCATGGCCGCGACCTTCGATGAGACCGGATCCGTCGCCGGCCCCGTGAGCATCGCCACCTATTCCGAAAGCGGCCGGCCCGGCACCCCACGGGCCGTGTCGACCGCGGGTGGATTGATCGCGGTATGGCGGGAAACGGGAACCATGCGCGCGGCGCCGTTCGACGCGAACGGACCGCGAGGAGGGGTGGTCACGGTCGGAACCGCATCGCTGTACGGATTCGGCAGTGAATGGGACGACAGCTTCGCCGTCGCCTCGAGTGGTGCCGACGCCCTCGTGACCTGGATCAATCGCTACGATCCGCCGCAGCGTTCGGGGCTTTCAGCACAGCGAATCAGCGCGACGGGGACGCCACTGGGCGACCTGATCGAAGTCCCCGCTTCGGAGCGCTCGTACGATCCTGACGCGGTCTGGGATGGCGCGAACTATCACGTCGCCTGGATCACGGCGTCGCCGGATTTCCAGGAAACGCATCTCGCTGTAACGAAACTTGGCGAGAGCGAAGGGGCCACTTCCACTGCAGTGCTGCCGGGCAGCGGCGCGAACACTCCGGCGGTGGCTGTCACCTCGGACGACGTTCTCCTCGTCGCGTGGACCGACTTCTGGCGCGGCGGCGTTCGCGGACGAATGCTGTCACCGGATCTGACGTGGGAGATGACTGCGGAGCGGCTCCTTCGCACTGTGCCGTTCCACGCCACCGCGCCGGCCGTCGTCTGGACCGGCCAGCAGTACGTCACGGCCTGGTTGCGGTCCGGCGCGATCGCGTTCCGCCGTTTCACGCGCGACGGCGTTGCGCTCGATGCCGAAGCGCGGGTGCTCGTCCCATTCGTCAGCCAGCCGAATCTCGTTCGCATCGCGACGACCGGTTCGGAAACGGCCATCGTCTGGACGGACCAGGAGCAGGTTTTCGTGACCCGCATCGACGCGGATGGCGCTTTGGTCGATCCGGAGCCGATCCTCGTCGGGACCGGCGCGAATCCCGACAGCGCCGACGTCGCGTCGGATGGCCGCCGTTTCATGATCGTCTGGGCCGGCGAAGAGACGGTGCATGCGCGGCGTCTCTCGTCCGGCGGCGGATTCGTCGATGGCGCGCCGATCCTCGTGGCTGTGGCGGATGCGTCGACGACGCGGATCGCGTTCGACGGCTCGAGGTTCATCGTCGGCTTCCTGGCCGACGGCAGTCTCCTGGCAACCTCGCTCTCTCCTTTCGGTGCCGTGGAAGACTCGGTCTTCCTCGCGGAAAACGTGGGCGCCGAGCTCGCGGTTGCGTCGAACGGGTCGAGCCATCTCTTCACCAGCGGCAGCATCTTCGTACTTACCGGCGCTGGCCTGACGAACGCACGGGTCATCGAAGGGCCGTCCTGGGTGAGTCATCCGGACGCCATCTGGACAGGAAGCCGCTTTCTCCTCGCCGGAAACGGAGTCCTGGTCTGGGTCTCGCCGGACGGCGAGCTTGCTCCGTCGACGACTCCGTTCGTGCACAACGATCGCGCGAACGCTCTGGCCACCGCAGGCGACGGGACTGCGCTGCACGTCTACAGTCAGCTGACGCGTTCGTTCCGGGCCGGGTTGTACGGCCGGATGCTCGCTCCGCGGCGCCGGGCGGCGGCGCACCCGGAATAGCACCCGGGTCAGGGGCGTTGGTGGCGACTCAACCGCAGTATTTGCCAGGGGAGAAGACTCTGATGCCCGAGAAGAAAGCCCACGAGTTGCTGCGCAAGCACAACATCAACCTCGACGACGTGAAGGAGCGCCGCACGTCGCTGCACCACCTCCGCCACATCGTCCACTCCGAGCAGCTTCCGTTCGACGTCTTCAAGGCGCTCGTCAAACTGCGCCACTAGTCGCCGGAAAATCGCTGTCGAAACAAGGCCGGGGCAACCCGGCCTTTCGTTTTGTACAATGCCGCCCCCATGCCGTTTCGCGATGACGCCGCTACCCTGATCCAGCAAAAAAAATTCGAAGATCTCGAGTCGCTCTGGATGACCCAGATCGACACCGACCCGAGCGACGTCGACTCCTTCCTCCACATCGCCAAATCGCTTCGCAAAGCGGAACAGCGCACGCAGTCGGATACGCTGGTAGGCCTCCTCGCCGACGCGCTCAAGGAACGGCAGCTCTGGCATCAGCGGCTGCAGGTCCTCAAAGAGATCGGCCGCCTCTCCAAGCATCCCGCGACACTCCGTCCGTCGATCGAAGAAGCGCTGCGCAAGAGCGTCGGCACGCACAAGAGCTTCGCCCGCGCGTTCCAGTTCGCGAATTTCTCCGATCCGCAGAGCAACCCCGTCGAGCGCGCCGAGAAGATCGAGACCTGGCTGAACTACGACGAAGGGGAATGCTTCTTCATGACCGGCCGCGGCGCCGGGTGCGTGATCGAGCTGAATCCGGAGCTCGGCATCTGCCGCCTCGATTTCGAGAAAGACAAGCGCGTCGCCGTTCCGCTGGGCGCCGCGGCGAAGTTCCTCGTCAAACTTCCCGAAGGCCACATTCTTCTCGACAAGTTCAGTGATGCCGAGGGGCTGAAGGCGCTGGCGAAGAAATCGCCTTCGGAGTTCCTCGCCAAGCTGCTGCAGAGCTTCGGCCGCCCGATGGTGATGGCCGAAGTGCGCGACGCGGTGATCGGGATCGTCGACGAGGCCAAGTGGAACTCGTGGTGGACGGCCGCGCGGAAGAACCCGCAGGTCGTCACCAGCGGCAGCGGCGCGAAGGCAACATACGCATTCGCCGGATCGGCAGGCGATGCCGAGACCGTGATCCGCCGCGACTTCGATCGCGCCGACGTGAAGACGAAGCTCGAGCTGGCGCGCAAGCACAGCGGGCGCTCGAAGGAACTGGCGGATGCGTTTTCCTCCGCGCTCGCCGCGGAAGCCGGAAAGATAGCCCGCACCGATTCCGGCACGGCCTGGCAGATCCTGAGCACGCTTGAAACGCTCCCCGGAACCTACACCGCGCCGATCGATCCAGCGTCGCTGATCTCCGGGCCGATGGCCTCACGCACGATTGCGGCGATCGGCGACAAGAGCCTGCGCGAAAAAGCGCTGGGACAGGTTCGCGAGGTCCATTCGGAATGGCCGAAGGTCTTCGGCGAAATGTTCTTCCTCGATCAGGAGCCGCGCATCCTCACGTCGATCATGAGCTCACTCGAGGAAGCGGGGCAGACCGAGATCCGCGATCGCCTGATCGACGAGACCGTTCGCTATCCGCGCCGCCATCCGCACGCGTTCTACTGGTACGTGAAGCGTCTCAACGACGACGAGAAGCTCTCGCCGCGCGCGAACTACACGATGCTCTTCCAGATCCTCGACGCGCTCACGCACGACGAGTTCTCAGGCGTCCGCGCGCGGCTGAAGGACATGTTCGACAAAGGCGGCCTGGCCATCCGCATCGTGATGAGCCAGGACAATGAGGAACAGGCCCGCAAGCTCGTGGAGACGCTGGAACGCTACGGTGCCCTCGAGGAGTACCGCCGCGACATCATCAGGCACGCCGCGCTGATGAAGTATCCGACGCTGCGCGAGCCGCAGGCGGAGCCGGTGTACGCGACTGCGGATTCGCTGGAGAAGAAACGCGCCGAGCTGGAGAATCTGAAAAAGGTTGAGATTCCGGCGAACTCGAAGGCGCTGCAGGCCGCGCGGGAGATGGGCGATCTGCGCGAGAACTTCGAATACAAGGCGGCGCGCCAGCGAGCCGAATACCTCTCGGCGCGCGTCGGCGAGCTCGCATCGGAGATCTCCCGCGTGGCCGTCCTCGATCCGACGAAAGTCGACACGAACGCGGTCCACGTCGGCACGAAGATCGATCTCTCCAACGGAGACGAGCACCGCACCGTCACCATCCTCGGCCCGTGGGAATCGGATCCCGAGCACGGCGTCTACTCCAATCAGTCCGACGTGGCCAAGAAGCTCATCGGGCACACCGCCGGCGAGATCATCTCGTTCATGGGCAACGACTACATGATCGAGTCCATCCGCCGCTGGAACGAGTAGGCCGGCACGGCCGGCTGCGCTGATTGCTGCGCTGATGCACGTGCGGCTGCCGGTAGGGGCGAATTAGGCGGGGGCCAGGGCGCGCATTTTCCAGCGCAGGGCGAGGACGATTCCGGCGACCACGAGTGACACGATGGCCGCGACCGAGTGCTGCATCCGCCCGTGCATGGCAAACATGCCGATCGCGCCGATCATCACCGAGATGATCGCCGCGGCGCCGTAGGGAGCGGTTCGCGGCGTTAGCAGCAGCAGGGCCGCGCCAGTCTCCACCGCGCCGATGACGATGCGGAACCAGACCGGCAGCCCCCAGTTGCGGAATGCCCACGACCAGCCGCCGTCCTCGAAGAACTTGCGGATTCCGGCGTTGAGGAACATCGCGCACAGCATCAGGGTCAGGATCCAGGTGGTGGTCTCGCGAAGGATGTGTTTTTTGTTCATGCGGGCGATTGAACGCCCGGTGTCCGGATCGCGCGAGACTTGCGTGACGAGTGGGAGCGCGCTGGGGACGAAGCGGAAGCTCTGGACTGCGGCGGCAGAGCCGCCGCTCTTGTTGCGCACCGAAGTGAGAGCGGCAGCTAGCGCTACCGCAGTCCAGAGCTTCGCTTCCGGAGCGCGCCAGCGTAGTTCCGACTCACCACCAACCTCGTTCCATCCGCCAGGACGACGTCACTCCCCACGACCTCACGCACCCTCGCGACATTCACGATCGTCGATCGGTGAATCCGCGCGAATTGCGCCGGGTCGAGCCGCTCCGCGAAGGACTTGATCGTGCCGCGCACGAGATGCTTCTTCGCGCCGGTGTGCAGGTAGACGTAGTTCTCCGCGGCCTCGATCCAGTCGACTTCGCTCGCGTCGAGAAAGACGATCCGTCCCGGCTCGCGCACGACCAGCCGGGTCAGCGGCGCGCGTCCTTCGATGTGATCGCGGGTTCTGCCGACGATCTTCACGGCGCGATCGATCGCGGCGTTCAGCCTTTCCTCATCGAACGGCTTGAGCAGGTAATCGAGCGCGTGCACCTCGAACGCGCGGAGAGCATGCTCGGAGTACGCCGTCGTGAAGATCACGAACGGCACTTCGTCATCATCGAAAGCGGCGAGGATGTCGAAGCCGGTGCGGGAGGGAACCTGGATGTCGAGCAGGAGCAACTCCGGCCGCGCGCCGGCAATCAGTTGCACCGCCTCGTCGCCATCGGCCGCGCTGCCGACGATCTCGACGTCCTCGCGGCGCCCCAGCAGCCGCACCAGCCGGGCGCGCGCCAGCCGCTCGTCTTCAACGATGATTGTGCGGATCGGATCCATGAGCTTTCAGAGGAAGTGCGATGCGCACGAGCGCGCCGCCGCCGTTCGCGGCCTCGAGCTGCATCGATTGCGCATGGCCGTAGAGATGCTGCAGGCGATCGCGCACGTTCGCCAGCCCCACGCCGCTCGGCGGCGCATCGCCGAAGCCAGGGCCGTCATCGGAGACCTCCAGCGACAGTTCGCCATCGTGTTCGCGTGCGCGAATCTCGATCCGCCCGCCATCGCGACGGCCGGCAACCGCGTGGCGCACCGCGTTCTCGACGAGCGGCTGCAGCAGAAACATCGGCACGGATCGATCGAGCGAGCGTGGCTCGACGTCGGTCGTGAAGCGGAGCCGGTCGCCGAGGCGCATGCGCTGGATTTCGACGTAGCGGTCGAGGAGGGCCAGCTCGTCGCGCAGCGAGATCTCCTGTTTGCCGCCGGTCTCCATGGTGGCCCGAAGCAGCTCGCTCAGGCGGGTGATCATTCTGTCGGCGGCATCGACGTCCTCGTGCATCAGCTCCGCGATTCCATGCAGGGTGTTGAAGAGAAAGTGCGGCTGGATCTGCGTGCGCAGCAGATCGAGGCGCGTTTCGGCAAGGCTGGCCTCGAGTTTCGAAGAGCGGATGTTCGCGTCGATGGCCCAGGTCACGCCGACGATCAGCCAGTACGCGGCGAGGTTCACCGGGATGTTGACCAGCATGGAGATCGAGCGCTGCGATGTGCCGAAGGCGCGCAGGATCTCGCTCACCGCCACGATCTTGATCGCGGTCAGAATGATCGAGAGCACGGTGTGCGTCGCAAGCCCGCGCGCGTTCGGCCGGAAGCGCCGCGCGAGCCAGGCCACGAGCGGATAAAGCAGCAGCCACGCGTACCAGCCGGTGAAGGCGAGGATGAGCGCGCCGCGAGCCGTGACGCGATGTCCGGTGTACGCGGAGTCGACCGCGAGCTGGCCGGCAAAGAGCACGGCCACGACCGTCCAGAGGACGAACGCGATCGCGAATCGACGCATGATGAATCGAGCACTATAGACGTACAATTCACCGACTTCGTGGTCCGGAGGAACCGTCCAAGATGACGTACGTGATTGCCGAGCCCTGCGTTAACACCAAAGACACTGCCTGCGTCGACGTCTGTCCGGTCGACTGCATTCATCCACGCAAAGACGAGTCGAACTTCGAAGAGTTCACCATGCTCTACATCGATCCGGACGTCTGCATCGACTGCGGCGCGTGCGAGCCGGCCTGCCCCGTTCAGGCGATTTTTCCGGCTGACCTCGTTCCGGAGCAGTGGAAGCACTACACCGAGATCAACGCCGACTGGTACAAATCCAGGGCGTGACGCCCGTCACGGCACTTTTTTGTGATCCAGCTCACCAAGGGACCCTTCTTGTGGTGTAGACTGCGCGAGTTCTAGCTGCGCCGGCAACGGCAACAAAGGGGCGTAACGCCCCTTTTTCTTTTGTACGAAGTTCTTTGAAACGTTGATCGAGACCCTTCAGTTTCGCGCCCACCTCGGACCCAACCACGGTGAGCGGGCGAATGGGCGTGCCTCCGTGGAAATTGCTGAAGCTACCTCTCTCTCTCTGCAACGCGAGCCGGAGGGTCTCGACCAACGTCTCAAAGTCACTTCCCCTTCAACATCCCGAAGCCGGCACGGCCGGCAGCGCTTGTTGCCCAAGGCTTGCGCACGAGCGTCGCAAGACCTCACCTCCCCTTCAACATCCCGAAGATTCCCCTCACGATCGACTGCGTAACCGTGCGTGTGGCCTGACGCGCGACGTTCTGCGCCATCCGGCTCTCCAGCGCCGTCTCGATCATCCCTTTCGGCTCACGTGGCGGACGCACCGCACGCGGCCGTGACGCGCGCGACGATTTTCGCGAGCCGCTCTTCCGCCATTCGAAGTCGTCGGCCTCTTCCTTCCAGCCGAACTCGTCCTTCTCCTGCTCCGCACTGTCGTCGAGCTTCTTCTGCAGGATCTCGTGCGCGCTCTCGCGATTGATCGCCGTCGCGTATTTCGGCGCGATCGGCGACGAGGCGATGATCCGCTGATACTGCGCATCGTCGACGGTCGACATGTGCGACGACGGCGCGAGGATCTGGCCGGTCGCTACCGCGGTGGGGATGCCTTTCGGATTCAGCACGGTCACCAGGGCCTCGCCGGTTCCGAGGGAAGTCAGCGAATGGGCGACGTCGACCAGCTCGCTCGGCGGGAACGTCGACGCGGTGGCCTTGATGTTTTTCGCGTCCTTGGCAGTGAACGCGCGAATGGCGTGCTGCACACGGTTGCCGAGCTGCGCCAGGACATCCTCGGCGACATCTTTCGGGGTCTGGGTGATGAAGAAGACGCCGATTCCTTTCGAGCGGATCAGCCGCGCCACCTGCTCGATGTGCTCCACGAGCGCGGATGACGCGTCAGCGAACAGCTGGTGCGCTTCGTCGAAGAAAAACACTAGCCTCGGCTTGTCCGGATCGCCCACCTCGGGCATGCGGTAGTAGAACTGGCCGAGGAGCCACATCAGGAAGGTCGAGTAGAGACGTGGTTTGTCCTGCACGTCGGCGAGGGAAAGGATGTTCACCACGCCCTTGCCGTCGACGACGCGCATCAGGTCGTTGATGTCGAGCTCCGGCTCGCCGAAAAACTTCGCGGCGCCCTGCTGTTCGAGCTCGACCATCTTTCGCACGAGCACGCCCACGGTCGCCGTCGACATGCCTCCGTATTCTTTCAGGTCGGCCTTGCCCTCGCCGGAAAGGTACGTGAGCACTCCTTTCAGATCCTCGAAGTCGAGGAGCGGCATGCGCCGGTCATCGCAGTATTTGAAAACCATCGCCAGCACGCTCTGCTGGACATCGGTGAGATCGAGCACCTTGCCGAGGAGGATCGGACCGAACGAGGAGACCGTGGCGCGAAGCTGAATGCCGCGATTCCCGGTAAGGCTGAAGAATTCGGTGGGAAACGCTTCCGGCACATGGGTGCGGCCCACTCCCGCCGCGCGCGCGTTGAGGAAGTCGTTGGACTCGCCGGGCAGAGACATGCCGGCGAGATCACCCTTCACGTCGGCGAGAAACACCGGCACGCCGTTTCGCGACAGCTGTTCCGCGAGCAGCTGCAGCGTGCGCGTTTTTCCGGTGCCGGTCGATCCGGCGATCATGCCGTGCCGATTCATCATCCGCAGCGGAATGCGCAGCGGGAGATCGCTGGCCGGCGTGCCGTCGCGGAGGACGTGTCCCACTTCGATGTGAGGGCCGGGGAAGCCGTAGGCAGAGCGGAAGGTCTCGTCGAAAGTAGTCATCGTCGTGGTTTTATCATCCGTTTCATGAAGATCGCATTCATCGGACTCGGCGCCATGGGCTTTCCAATGGCGCGCCACCTTGCAAAAGAGCACGACGTCCTGGTCTGGAACCGGACCCGGGAGAAGGCCGAGCGGCATGCGGCCGAGGAGGGAACGCGGCTCGCGAACGACCTCGCTGCTTGCGCCGATGCCGAAGTCATCATCACCATTCTCCCGACCAGCAAAGAGGTCGACGAGATCGTCGATCAGCTTCTGCCGCATGTGAAATCAGGAACGCTCTGGATCGACGCGACGAGCGGCGACCCGAACGTGAGCCGGCTGACGGCCGCCCGTCTCGCGGACAAAGGCGTGGAGTTCGTCGATGCGCCGGTGACCGGTGCAGTCGTCGGTGCGACGAACGCGACGCTCACCATCATGATCGGCGGGACCGCGGAAGCGTTCGAACGGGCCAGAGAGATCCTGCGCCTGAACGGTAAGACCATCATCCACGTCGGACCGGTCGGCTCGGGTCACGCCATCAAGGTCCTCACGAACACGATCATGGGCGCGACGGTCTGGATCACATCGGAGTGCCTGCTCCTCGCGAAACAGCTCGGCATCGACATGAAGACCGCGCTCGAGGTGACTAATGCCGGCAGCGGCCGGTCGAACGCCAGCGAGAACCTGTTGCCGATGCGGCTTCGCGATCATCAATGGCCGCTCGTCTTCAAGCTCGCCCACCACGACAAGGACATCCGCATCGCGGCCTCGCTTTCGCATCAGCAGCATGCGTCGACGCCGATGCTCACCCTGACCCAGCAGCTCTTCACCGGCGCGCTGAACCAGCTCGGCGACAACGCCGACTACATCGAGGTAGCGAAGATCGTGGCGAAGATGAACGGAACCACTTGGGACTGATGCCTCCACGCGTAACGGTGATCATGGCGACGTACAACTGGAGCGCCGTGCTCCCGTACTCGATCGCCAGCGCGCTGCAGCAGACGTTCACCGACTTCGAGCTCCTGGTCATCGGCGACGGGTGCACCGACGATTCCGAGCGCGTCGTCAGCGAGATCAAAGACCCGCGCGTGCGATGGATCAGCATCCCGCGCTTCGGGCATCAGAGCGGTCCGAACAACGAGGGCCTGCGTCAGGCGCGCGGTGAGTACATCGCCTACCTTGGCCACGACGATCTCTGGCTGCAAGATCATCTGATGCAACTCGTCGCGGCCCTCGATGCCGGTGCCGATCTCGTCCACTCGACGCTGGCCATGGTTCAGACGGACGGGAGAATTTTCCCGTGGACTGCCATGCCCACGGCGACGATGCATCGGCGGTCGATGACGGAGCGCATCGGCGGCTGGCGGGATTACCGCGAACTGACGGATGTGCCCGAGGTCGATTTCTATCGCAGGGCGAGAGAAGCGGGGATGAAGGTCACCTTCGTGCGGCGGCTCACCGGCGTCAAGTTCCCTGCTGCATGGCGGCGGAATGTCTATCGCGAGCGGCCGTGTCACGAACAGGCGGCGTGGCTCGAGCGCATCCGCTCCGAGCCCGATCTCGAGACGAGCCTGCTCGTGGAGATGGCCTTCGTGTCCTTGAAGCCGCCATCGATCGAGATGCGCATTGCCCGTCTGCTGGTAAGACCCTGGCAATGGCCGGGCGCGGTATGGCGCAGGATTCCGCGCAAGGGGCTTACGATCCGGAACATGCTGCGGTTCAAAGGCGTGACTGACTGAGGGAGAACGACATGCTGCAGGGTGCACAGAAAGACTCACAGATCGTCACGAGCGACTGGCAGAAGGTCGGCGGTGGAATCGAAGGCGTGGTCATGCGCGAAGTGCTGCACGTGCCGCGCGACCACGGCGTGATCACGGAGTCGTATCGCCACGAATGGGATCCGACGGGTTTGCCGGTCGTGCACATCTACCAGTCGCGCCTCTTTCCGGGTGCGATCGGTGCGTGGAGCTGTCACATGAAATCGATCGATCGCCTGTTCGTGAATCAGGGCCACCTGAAGGTCGTGCTCTTCGATGGGCGTGAGGACAGCAGCACCCACGGGATGTTGAAGGAGTACCACGTCGGCGACGCGCGTCCGACGTTCATCGTCCTGCCGACCGGCGTCTGGCACGGCCTGCAGAACCTCGGCGCGACCGACGCCCTGGTCCTGAACTTTCCGACGCTCGCTTACGACTACACCGACCCCGATCACTGGCGTCTGCCGTACGACACCGATCAGATTCCGTACAGCTGGCGCGCGACGGAGAGCTCGCGTTTGCGCGCGGACGCGAAGAGCTAGAACGTGCCGCGGTAAAGCCCGCCGTCGATCTGCAGCGACGTGCCGGTGACGTAGCTCGCGCGCTCGCTGCAGAGGAACGCGACGACGTTCGCCAGCTCCTCGGGCCGCCCGTAACGGCCCAGCGGAATCATCGCTTCGGACTTTTTCAGATATTCGTCCGGGGTGATGCCCTGATCCTTCGCGCGAATCTCGGCGAGGTGTTTCTGCCGGTCGGTGAGGAAGTGGCCGGGGAGCACGGCATTGACCAGGATTCCGTCGCGCGCGACCTGATCGGCGAGCGTTTTCGTGAGGCCGGAGATGCCCGCGCGCAACGTCGAGCTGACGGTGAGGAGCTCGATCGGTTGCTTGGCCACGAACGAAGTCAGATGAACGATCCGTCCCCACTTGCGTTCCTGCATGCCGGGAATCACCAGATTGCAGAGCCGGATGACATTCATGAGCGTGGAGTCGATGCCGCTCTGCCACTGCTCTTCGGTCAGCTTCAGAAACGGTGCGGCGGGCGGGCCGCCGGTGTTGGTTACCAGGATGTCGACGTGGCCGAATCGGGCGACCGTCTCATCGAACCAGCGTTTCAGGTCCTCGGCCTTGGAGACGTCGCAGGCGACGTTCAGCGAGTCCCCGATCGGCTGCGGCGCCGAACGGGCGCAAATGGAAACCTTGCAGCCTTCCGCGGCCAGCGTTTCGGCGATGGCGCGTCCGAGCCCTTTCGAGGCCGCGGCGACCATCGCCACGCGGTTTTGAATGCCCAGCTCCATGGTCGGGCGACGATATCATCCGGTTTTGGAGTGCGGTGGCTCTGCCACCGCTTTCCAAGCGCGCGGAGCGCGCCTCCGGCGCGTCACAAAGCGGCGGCAGAGCCGCCGCACTCCAACTATGAATTGCCCCAACTGCTCGTCAGAGAGAATCCGCCGCGGTGGCATGAAGATCTGGATCGTCTACCTGATCCTCATCGTTCTGGCCGTCCCGGCGGTGGTGGCCTTCGAGCTTCACGCGGGGATCGTGGCGGGAATCGTGATCGCCGGGGCGGTGCTGGCCAACCTGATCCTCAACCAGCGGGTGTGCCTCGATTGTGGGCATCAGTGGGGAGGTCGGGATGACAAACCCAATTAATCGTGTTAATTGGCCGCGAATCGAATGCCTGACCCTTCGCAGATCCGCAACTTCTCCATCATCGCCCACATCGATCACGGCAAGACGACGCTCTCCGACCGTCTGCTGCAGATGACGGGCGCCGTCGAGCAACGGGAGATGCACGAGCAGATGCTCGACGACATGGACCTGGAGCGGGAGCGCGGCATCACCATCAAAGCCCGCGCGGTCACTCTCCAGTACAAATCCGAGAACGGGCAGGCCTACACCTTCAATCTCATCGACACGCCCGGCCACGTCGACTTCACCTACGAGGTCTCCCGAAGCCTGGCCGCATGTGAGGGCGCGATTCTCGTCGTCGACGCCACCCAGGGCGTCGAGGCGCAGACCCTGGCCAACAGCTATCTGGCCATCAACAACAATCTCTCCATCCTTCCGGTGATCAACAAAGTCGATCTCCCTTCGGCTGAACCGGAGCGGGTGCGCGAGCAGATCGAGAACGTGATCGGGCTCGACGCCCACGACGCCGTGCTCGCGTCGGCGAAAGCAGGGATCGGCGTCAAAGAGATTCTCGAGAAGATCATCACGCACATCCCCGCACCGAAGGGCGACAAGTCCGGACCGTTGCGGGCCCTGCTCTTCGATTCCTGGTACGACTCCTACCGCGGCGTGGTCTGTTTCGTCAGGCTCATCGACGGCGAGTTGCGCCGCGGCATGAAGGTCAAATTCATGTCCACCGGCCGCGAATACGAGGTCGCGGAGCTGGGCATCTTCACGCCGAAACCGAAAGTCGTCGACTCCCTCGGCGTCGGCGAAGTCGGCTTCTTCTTCGCCAACATCCGGGACATCGTCCAGGCCAAGATCGGTGACACCATCACCGGGGCGAAAGAGAATCCGGAAATGCTCCCCGGCTTCCAGGAAGTGAAGCCGATGGTCTTCGCCGGCCTGTTCCCGATCATCACCGAGGATTACGAGCAGCTGCGGGATGCCGTGGCGAAGCTGAAGCTGAACGACGCGTCGTTCTCCTACGAGCCCGAGAACTCCGTCGCCCTCGGATTCGGATTCCGCTGCGGATTCCTCGGCCTCCTGCACATGGAGATCATCCAGGAGCGCCTCGAGCGCGAGTTCAACCTCGAGTTGCTCACCACCGCGCCCGGCGTCCGCTATCGCGTCACGCTGACGAACGGTGAAGTCATCGAGATCGAGAACCCGCAGAAGCTGCCCGACCCGGCCAACATCGCAAAGATCGAAGAGCCGTTCTTCGAAGTGACCATGCTGACGACCGACGAATTCGTCGGGCCGATCATCGCCCTGGCCATCGATCGCCGCGGCACGCAGAAGAAGCTCGAGTACGTAGCCGCGAACCGGGTGATGCTCGTCTACGAAATGCCGCTGAACGAAGTGATCCTCGACTTCTTCGACAAGCTGAAGTCCATCTCCCGCGGCTACGCATCGCTCGACTACCAGTTCATCGGCTATCGCGAGAGCGATCTCGTGAAGATGGACATCCTCGTGAACGGCGAGCCGCTGGATGCGCTCTCGCTGATCGTGCACAAGGACAAGGCCTTCCCCCGCGGGAAGATGCTCGTCGAGAAGATGAAGGAGTTCATCCCCCGGCAGATGTTTGAAGTTGCGTTACAGGCCGCCATCGGCAACCGCATCGTGGCCCGCGAGACCGTGAAGGCCCTCCGCAAGAACGTCCTCGCCAAGTGCTATGGCGGCGACATCTCCCGCAAGCGCAAGCTCCTGGAGAAGCAGAAGGAAGGGAAGAAGCGCATGAAGCGGGTGGGGAAGGTCGAGATCCCGCAGGAAGCCTTCCTGGCCGTCCTCAAAATCGACTGACCGCGGCCTGTGATCCGGCTCACTTTCTACAAATAATCTGGCACGCTTCCGGCTCCTGAAGCCCATCCGAAAAGGATGGCCCGGCGGGAGGCTTTATGAAGAAGCTGGTTGCTGCCGCGAGCTTCGCGGCGACTTTCGGGATCTACGCAGCCGCGGCAAGCGCCGCATCGATCGACATGACCGATCCCCGCCGCGCCCTTGGACGCGAAGGCGACGTCCGGATCGACGCCCAACTCGTCTCCGAGACCGTCGCGCATGGCGCACCGATCGTCGTCACCTGGCAGATTCAGAACTTCACCGCGCTGCCCGTTGCCGTGGCCACGCGTGTGATCGATGCCTCCTACGACCCCGACAGCCGCACCATCACCGTGGCCATTGGTTCCGAGGTGCCGGATGACGGGAACATGCCGCAGATGACGCTCGTCGCGGCCGGCGAGAAGAAAGTGTTTCGTTCGTCGGCTTCGCTGGCCATTCCGCCCGGCGTCGTTCGCGCCAGGAGCGGCGGTGCGCCGCGGTTCGTGCAGGTCAAGGTCTCGATTCTCCGCGACCTCGACCCGTTCGCGGCGATGATCGAAACGCAGTCACCCACCGCGCCACCGAAGAAGTTGTCCGATGCGCTGTTCGAGCAGTGGTTCGAGTCGACCGACACGATCTTCCTGAACACGCTGCCCGTGCAGTGGACGGGACGGATGGCGTCGGTCGGAGATGCCGAGCATCGCGCCGGCGGCTTCTGACGAAATCGGCGATCATGGCTTCGTGAACCGCTCGCTGGCAGTACTCGCTCTCCTTTTCGCGGTTTCGTGCGCATCGACGAAGCCGGTCGACATGAGCGAGCCCCGGCGCGTCGTCGGAACGGAGAGCGACGTGCGGATCGACGCCGCGATTCGCGATGAGACGGTCGGCAGCGGTGCGGCGGTCGCGATCACGTACGAGATCACGAACAATCGCGCGCAGCCGATCGCGGTCGCCGACATCATTCCCGAGAGCAGCTACGACAGCGAGACGCAAACGATCACGGTGGGAATCGGATCGGAAGTACCGGGCGCGTCGCTGTTGCCGCGGCTGATCGCGATCGCGCCGGGGGAGAAGAAGAGCTTCACCAATCTCGCGCGCCTCGCCATGCGCCTTCCTACGGCGAGCGGCCCCGAGGGGCGGTCGCGCGCTCCTACGTCGCTGCGGTTGAAGGTCAACTTCCTCAGCGACATCACGCCGTTTCAGCAGCTGGTCGGAATCAGTGAGAAAGCGATCGCGGACGTGGCCCTCGCCGATGCGCTCTTCCCGAAATGGGTCGAGCTAAACGAGGTCATCTATACGAATTCGGTTCCTGTGCGCTGGACGAATCGCACGCCGGGCGGGGATACGAACATGCGGGCGCCGACGCCCCCACCGCGGACGCGGCGCCCCTAAAGCGTCAGCTAGAAGCTGCTGACCGCTTCCTGCTCGTTCTCGTAGACCTCGAACACGGTGATGAGCTGCGTGACGTGCAGCAGCTCGTTCAGCTTGTCCGGGAGGTGAAGGAGCTTGAGCTTCCCGCCGCGGTTCGTGACGGTCGTGTACGAACCGACCAGCTCGCCGATGCCCGACGAGTCGATCGTCGTGACGCCGGAAAGGTCGAGGAGGATGTTCGCCTTGCCGGCGTTGACGGCGTTGGCGATGACCTCGCGGAGCTGCGTGTCGCCGGAGCCGATCGTGATCTTGCCCTGCAGGCTGATGATCTCGACGTTTCCGGAGGTGCGGTTATTGGCTTTCATGGTGAGTCTCTCCTTCTATCGAATTCAGGCTTTGGTGTGAGCGATGCCGCTGCCGCGGGTCAGGTTCTTCGTCATCACCAGCGACGTGCCGCCGCCGGGTTGGAAAGAGTAGTTGACCTGATCCATGAAAGTCTTCATGTAGAAGATGCCGCGGCCGCTGGTTTTCATGAGGTTCTGGGGATTGAGCGGGTCGCTCACTTTCTCGGGGTCGAAGCCTTCGCCTTCGTCCGAGACGGTGATTTCCAGCTCCGGTCCATCGAGCTCGAAGGTGGCGAACACCTTCTTGCGCACATCGAGTTTGTTGCCGTGCTTGATGGCGTTCGCGACCGCCTCGCGGACCGCCATGCCAATCCAGTGGGAACCATCCTCGTCGACACCTGCGTTTTCACAAAGGTGTTCGGCGATCACCTGAACCAGTTCGATGTTTTCGAAGCGGCTGCTGATCGTGATCTCGATACGCTCGCTGTCGCCGCGCTCCATGGATTGAACCGGCGCATTCTAGAGGAAGGGGTGGGGGGCGCAAACGGACGGAATGAGGGGCCGGTAGCGTTCGTTCGGCTGCGCATGACCACGGTTCGAGCCACGCGCACCGCAATCATCCTCCTGACCACGCTCGCGCTGAACTCCTGCGCGAACGCCTCATCGCTCGAGCCGGGCATGAAGGCGGTCGAGAAGATCCGCGGCCGCAAGTTCACCGGCGACGTGAAGCACGTGGCCATCGATCGCAAGGATCTGACCGGCCATCTGCGCGAGCAGATGCTCAAATCGACGCCGTACTCGCTCGACGACTGGGGAATCGTCCTGCGCTCGCTGCAATTCGTCGACACCGAAGTCGAGGACATCCTGCCGAAGCTCCTGTCGCTCTACGAATCGCAGGTGCTGGCCTTCTACGATCCCTACTCGCACACCTACTACTCGATCAAGCAGCTCCCGAAACTGCCTGACGACGTCGCCAAGATCGCCGATCCGGCGATGCTCGAGGAAACGGTGATGGTGCACGAGCTCACCCACGCGCTGCAGGACCAGCACTTCTCGCTCGCCGCGAAAGAGAAGCAGAACATGCGCGACACGGATGCGAACCTCGCTTACCACGCGCTGCTCGAAGGCGAGGGCGTGCTGGTGATGATGGTTCACATGCTGAACAAGATGAACGTCCCCTTCGATGAAGTGATCAAGGAGGACGCGCTCCTGCAGACGATGGCCTCGGCCACCGCCGCCGATCAGATGATCGATCCCTCGACGCCGAAGTACTTCGCGGAGATGCTGAAGTTCCCGTACCTGGAAGGGCTGAAGTTCGTCGTCGCCGCGTACAAGCGCGGCGGATGGAAGGAGCTCGACAGAGTCCATGCGAATCCGCCGCGGACGACGCGCGAGATTCTGCATCCCGAGGAGTACTTCGCGAAGACCTTCACGCCGGAGCCTTTCGATGAGAAGGAGCCGGCCGGCGACGTGATCGCCGTCGAGCACCTCGGCGAGTTCCACTGGCGCTTCCTCGTCGGCGCGGACAACGCTACGGGCTGGATGAACGATCGCGTGATCATTTCGCGCGGCGGCCGCGTTCGTGCGGAAACGAAATGGCAGTCGCCGGAGCGCGCGACTGCATTCGCCGATGCCTACTCCGCGTTCCTGAAAAAGCGCGGCGTCGAAGCGAAGATCGAACGGAATGGTTCCGCGGTCGTCGCCGAATACACGTCGAAATGAACATCGACTACGCGACCCTCGATCAGGACGTTTACGACGGGACTTTCCGCCAGCGCCTCGAGGAGGAGCTCGCCCTCGGATTCCGCCAGATCCACGAGAGCGGCGACCGCCTCCCGCCCGCGTCGCATTACGCCGCGCAGATCGCCGAGATTGTGAACCGCGACGTGCAGCTCGCGCCCGAGCTCAAGTACAACCTGTATCAGGAGATTCTGCTGGCGTGCGAGAACGCGCGGGCCGCGGTGTTGGCCCGCGATACCATCGTGTCGTGAAGCACGCACTCGCTCGACACAAACCGTTGTCGAGCTTCGCCACCACCGGCGGTTGAGCCTGCAAGCTGGGTCAGGATGACCTGCGCTCGATCCTCGCCAAGCTCCCCTCATTCGAAGGGGCCGGGGATCTTCTCGTCGGAAATTCGACCTGCGATGACGCGGCGGTGATCCGCATCGCCGGCGACGTAGCCATCGCCCAGACCGTCGACTTCTTCACGCCGATCGTCGACGACCCGTATCTCTTCGGACAGATCGCGGCAACGAACTCGATCTCCGACATCTACGCGATGGGCGCGACGCCGATCCTGGGACTGGCCATCGCTGGCTTCCCGACAGACGTGCTTCCGCTGGAAGTGCTCGAGGAGATTCTTCGCGGCGGCGCGGACAAAGCGGTGGAGGCGGGATTTCCTGTCGCCGGCGGGCACACCATCATCGATGACGTTCCGAAGTACGGCCTCGTCGTCACGGGTGTGGTTCACGCGGACAAGCTCGTGCGCAATTCGACGGCGAAGGCCGGCGACGTTCTCTATCTGACGAAGCCGATCGGCAACGGCATTCTGGTGAGCGCGCATCGCGCGGCACTGGCGAAGAAGTTCTTCCGTCCCGAGCCGCCCGATCTCGGCGAAGCGATCCGCTGGATGACCACGCTGAATCGCGCCGCGGCACAGGCGATGGTGGACGCCGGCGCGAGCGCCGCCACGGACGTCACTGGCTACGGACTCATCGGCCATCTGCTGGAGATGTGCGAAGGCGCTTGCATCGGCGCGGAGATTCGCACGAGCAGCGTGCCCGTACTCGACGGCGCCCGTGATTCTCTGAGCAAGGGATTCCGGCCCGAGGGGACGATGCGGAATGTTCGGACCTTCGCGGGGCGGGTGCGGTTGGCCGTGCCGGAGATCGAATACACGTTGATGTGTGATGCACAGACTTCGGGCGGTCTGCTCATCGCCATCGCGCCCGATCGTGCGGCCGCGCTCGAATCGCGCCTGCGGGAAAGCGGCCTGTTCTATGCAAACATCGGCGTGATGACCGCTGACGCCGGTCACATCACCTTGAAGGAGTAACGATGGCTGACTCGGAACAGGATGCTCGCGAAGACGTAAACACGGTCCCGGCGGAAGACGGGACGACCTGGATCGAGATCGCCAGCACGGGCACCGCGGATGAAGCCAACCTGCTGGCCGGATTTCTCGAGGCCGAAGGCATCACCGCGCAGATCGAGAACGTGAAGTTCCAGATGGAGCCGATCAACTTCGGGGCGATGGGCGACATCCGCGTGTACGTTCAATCGACGGACGAGAGCCGCGCGCAACAGCTGCTGCGCGAGCGCGAGCAGGCCTATCAGAAGCTCGATGACGATGACGAAACGCTGGTGACCGACGAGGGGGTTGCGACGGTCGACGAGAACTCGCAATCCGAAAGCGATGACGGAGCCAACTCCTGAAGAAGAACGCGATCTAGGCCCCGTGCCGGCGGTCATGCCGCGGTGGGTGCCCGTTCTCATCGGAGCGATCCTGGTGGGATTGGCGGGACTGGCCGTCTTCACCGGTCTGC
Organism: uncultured Acidobacteriota bacterium; assembly: GCA_963822445.1. Lineage (GTDB taxonomy): Bacteria > Acidobacteriota > Thermoanaerobaculia > Gp7-AA8 > Gp7-AA8 > QHVT01. Next base: position 1,712,361 of record CAWGHO010000002.1, read on the forward strand.
GGTATCGCCAGGATCAGACGCTGGTCGATCGCATTGGCGAATCGTCGCGCCGCACCGGTCAAAACTCCGCCGCGCCTCCGGGCGAGCCGGGCGCCGGCTCTTCGCTGGTGCTGCCTGAAAACACACCCGCGGCGAATGCGCCGATTGCCGGCGACGCCCGCGCGGCGATCAGCGGCGGCGGCGCGGGCGGTGTGCAGTCGACCGTGCGCATCTGGGCGCGGCGGGGAATGGTGCTGAACGTCCTGCCCGATGACGCGCTCGTGTACGTGAACGACATGCCCATCGGCGACGTGCGGCAGTTCAACTCGATGGACGAAGCCTTCGAATTCGCCGAGCCGGGCAGCTACACGATCAAGATTGCCGCCGACGGCCATGGCATGCGCCAGTTCGTGGTGACCGTCGCCGAAAACGCGCCGAACGACGTGGCGCGGATCAGCGCGAAACTCGAGAAGCAGTAGGCAGTACGGCCGCTTCGCGGCCTCGCAGTAGGCGGTAGGCAGTGGGCCGCCACCCCCATCCACGATGAAAAAGCGTCTCGCGCGTCTTCACTGCCTACTGCAGGCCGCGTAGCGGCCGTACTGCCTACCGCGAGGCGCGCAGCGCCGTACTGTCTCAGTGCGCGGCGGCCTGCGCTTCCTTGGCCTTCTTCGAATCCGTGATGATCTTCTCCTGCAGTCCCCGCGGCACTTCTTCGTAGTGCGAGTACTCCATGTGGAAGCTGCCGCGTCCCTGCGTGATCGAGCGCAGCGTCGAGCCGTAAGTCAGCATCTCCGCGAGCGGCACGCGGGCCTTGATCGTCTGCGTGTCCTCTTCGGCATCGACACCCTCCACGCGGCCGCGGCGTGAATTCAGGTCGCCCATGATGTCGCCGACGTATTCGGCCGGCGCGCTGATGTCGACGTGCATGATCGGCTCGAGCAGCGTCGGGCGCGCCTTCTCCATCGCTTCCTGATACGCGAGCGATCCCGCGATCTTGAATGCCATTTCCGAGGAGTCGACGTCGTGGTACTGGCCGTCCTTGAGCCGGACGCGGAAGTCGACCATCGGGAAGCCGGCCAGGTAACCCTTCACCCGCGCGTCCTGAATGCCCTTTTCCACCGCGGGGATGTACTGCCGCGGAATCGATCCGCCGAAGATCTCGTCGACGAACTCGAAGTCCGCGCCGCGCGGAAGCGGTTCGACGCTGATCTTGCAGTCGGCGAACTGGCCGTGACCGCCGGACTGCTTCTTGTGGCGTCCATGCGCGTCCGCAGGCTTGGTGATGGTCTCGCGATACGGCACCTTCGGCGGATGCAGCACCACGTCGACGTTGTATTTCTTCTTCAGCTTCGCGACGACGATCTCGACGTGGAGCTGACCCTGACCGCTGATCAGAAACTCTTTCGTCATCTCGTCGCGCGCGAACTTGATGGTCGGGTCTTCCTCGATGATGCGATGAATGGCCGCGCCGAGCTTGTCTTCATCGCCGCGTGCTTTCGGTTCAACCGCAAACGCGATCGCCGCCTCGGGGTAGGACATGAAGTCGAGCGTGATCGCGTGATCCTTCGCTGAGATCGTGTCGCCGGTGAACGTGTCCTTCAGCTTCGCCACCGCGCCGATGTCGCCGGCCTTGAGCTCGGAAACGGGAAGCTGCTGCTTGCCCTGCAGCACCTGCAGCTTGCCGATGCGCTCTTCATGCTCGCGTGACGTGTTCCAGTAAGCATGATCCGACTGCAGCGTGCCGGAGTAGACCCGGAACAGGGAAACGCGTCCGGAGAAAGGATCCGAGAAAGTCTTGAAGACCAGTGCGGAAGGGAACGCTTCCGGACGGCGATCGAACTCGATCTCCGCGCCCTTGCGATCCTTTCCTTTCACCTTCTCGGCCTGAGCCGGAGAAGGAAGCAGCGCGACGAGCGCGTCGAGGATCGGCTGTCCGCCGATGTTGTGCGAGGCGGAGCTGAAGAAGACCGGGTAGATCTGATGATGGGCGACCTCGCGGCTCATGCCGTCGAGCAGCTCTTCCTGCGACAGTCCGCCCTGCTCGAAGAACTTCTCCATCAGCGTGTCGTCGCCCTCGGCCACTTTCTCGATCAGCTTCTCGCGCCACCCGTCGGCGTCGGCCTTCATGTCCGCGGGGATCTCTTCGAGCGAGAACTTTCCCGAACCGTCTGCGTTGTAGATGTAGGCCTTCATGGCCACGAGATCGATGACGCCTTTGAAATCCTTCTCTTCACCGATGGGCAACTGCACCGGCACGACGTTCTTGCCGAACTTCTTCTGCAGCGCTTCGAGCGTGCGGGTGAAGGAGGCGCGGTCGCGATCCATCTTGTTCACGATGATCACGCGCGGCAGGTGGTACTCCTCGGTGAACTTCCAGACCTTCTCGGTCGTGACCTCGACGCCGGTCACGCCGCTGACCACGATCGCGGCCGAGTCGGCGATGCGCAGCGCACCCTTCGCTTCCATGATGAAGATTCCGAAGCCGGGCGTATCGATGAGGTTGATCTTCGTGTCTTTCCATTCCGCGAAGGCCACGGCGGCGGAGATGGAGTGCTTGCGCTCGATCTCATCGGGATCGAAGTCGGTGACCGTGGTCCCGTCGTCGATCCGCCCCATGCGTGTGTTCGCACCCGCGTTGAACAGGAGTTGGGAAACGAGCGTTGTTTTGCCCGTGTCGTTGTGCCCGACGATTGCTACGTTGCGAATCTCGGAACCGGAATAGACCTTCATGAGCTCGACTCCGACACAAGGGATTTAGAGACAGGCGTGACATCATAATTGAAACGCTGGCCGTGGTTGCCGGGGCCGGGCGCACCACCTTGGAGGGGAGTTATCATTGGCGGCTCATGGCAGTGCGACCTCCGCGGGAGAACCTCCCCACTTGAAGCTTGGCCGTTATGAAGTGGTTCGTGAACTTGGCAAAGGGGCGATGGGCATCGTCTACCTCGCCAAGGACCCGCTCATCGGCCGGCTGGTCGCGCTGAAGACCATTCGCGGCGCCGCGCACGCGGACGACGACGAGACCCAGGAGTTCCAGCAGCGCTTCATCCGCGAGGCCCAGGCCGCGGGCATCCTCAACCATCCGTCCATCGTCACCGTCCACGACATCGGTCTGGACGAGGGCACCAACACGAACTTCATCGCCATGGAGTACGTGGAGGGGAGCAACCTCAAGGAAGTGCTCTCGCAGGGTCGCGCGCTTTCGTTCGAGCAGATCGGCGACATCGTCGCGCAGGTCGCCGAGGCGCTCGACTTCGCGCATTCGAAAGGCATCGTTCACCGCGACGTGAAGCCGGCGAACATCATCCTGCTCGAAGGCAACCGCGCGAAGATCACCGACTTCGGCATCGCCAAGATCGCATCGGGCGCGGCGAACCTCACCTCCACCGGCCAGTTCCTCGGCACCCCGAACTACATGGCGCCCGAGCAGATCAAAGGCGCTCCGGTCGACGGACGCACGGACATCTTCGCGCTCGGGATCTGCCTGTATGAATGTCTGACGCGGCGGAAGCCGTTCGGCGGCGATTCGCTGACGTCGATCTCCTACAAGATCGTGCACGAGCCTTTCCCGCCGCTGCACGAGATCAATCCGCAGATCCCCGACGGGTTCGAGGAAGTGATCGCGAACTGCCTGGCCAAGGATCCGGCGAAGCGTTACCAGCGCGCGCGGGACATGGCCACTGCCCTGCGGTCCGTGATGCGCGGCGAGAAGCCGGTGCGGCCCGCCGAGCCGATGCTCGCCGACGAGACCATCGTCACGCGCACCGATCGCGACAAACAGCCGACGCTGGAAGTGCCGTTCCCCGACGCCGCGGAAGCCAGCGCCAGCTCGCCCGGTGTTCCGCTCGATGCGAATGTCGGCGGCAGCACGCGCCCCGCTTCGAAGGCGATGGGAGCCGTTGCCGCGGCGAACGCGCCTCCACGCACTCCGTCGTCGCCGATCGCGCTGCGCATGCGCAAAACGCTGACGAATGTTCGCGCGTTGCCCGCGTGGCGGCGGCGCGTGCCGCCGGCGGTCTTCATCGCCGTCATCGCCTTGCTCGTCGCCGGTCTGGTCGGCGCCGTCGCCTCCATTCGAAGCAAAGCCGCGAAACCGCCGGTCGTCGACACGACTGCAGAAGTGCGGCGCGCGAAAGAGCGCCAGCTGCGTGAAGAGGGAAATGCTCTTCTGCGGCAGGGCCGGGTCACCGATGCGTACGCGAAGTACGAAGAGCTCAGCAGACTCGCGCCGCGCTCTCCGTTCGTGACCACGATGATGCAGAAGCTGAGCGCGATCCGGCAGCAGGAAGAGGTCAGCAAGGCCCAAATCGCACAGGCGAAGGCGAAGTTCGATGAAGGCCTCGTGCTGTTCAACGAGAAAAAGTATCCGGATGCCATCATCCGGTTTCAGGAATCGTTCACCCTCAATCCGAGCTCGAACGAGACCGCCGAGTATCTGAAACTGGCCCAGGCCGAGCAGCAGAGGATCGATCAGGCCAGGGCGGCGAGGTCGCGCACGAGCACCGCCAAGACTGCCCAATTGCCACCGCCGGGCACCACGACCGGAGCCGGAACGGCGGGCGACGGCGGGTCGCAGCCCGCGGCCAGCACCGCGCCGGCGCAGCTCACCACATCCTTTACTCATCCCTTCACCGACGGGCGGATCGTCGTGCGCGCCGGTGCGGACATCGTCGCCAACGAGCAGCTCTTCGATGAACGGCCGCGGCGGGTGTTCCGCGCCGCGACGCGCGTGCCGCGCAACATCAATGTCACGCACTCGCTGCCCGCGAAAAATGCCGACCTGCAGGTGTGGGTCACCGTTCCCAACGCCAAGGTGCAGGAACATCACGTGCTGCCCGCGGTCCGCTTTCAATCCGGCCAGACCCTGCGCCTGATCGTGCGCTACGACGCGGCCTCGAAGCGCTTCACGTACGAAGTGCATTGAGCACGTTCCGCATTGCCACCCGCGACGAGCTCTGGTCGCACGGCCGCCTCATCGAGTCGCGTCTTTCTCACGGCGAAGCTGTCGAGGATGAAAGCGGCATCATCGCCAGCGATGCGTGCGACGACTCGCTGGTCGCGATCTGCGAGCGGGAGCTGTTGCGGTTGCGCGCGGCGATGCCCCGTGATGCGCGCGTGCGGCTCGTTGCCGAGGCCAGTACCGATGGCGTGAGCGCGACGATGACCATTCGGAGGAATGGGCTGTCGATCGTGACGACGCCCGAGCATGCGAAAGAGGACGACGCCCGTGTAGTGTGGGCCTCCGGCCTACCCCCCGACGCAGAAGAGGTAGGCCGGAGGCCCACACTACACCTCTGGAAAAACGGCACCGCCGCGGTCCTGCTGCACGAAGCCATCGGCCACGCTGCCGAGCACGATCACGAGCCCATTGACTGGCCAAAGTGGCTGTCCGTCGACCTCGGTCTCCGCCTTCGCCGCGAGACCTTCCGCGACGTGCCGCTACGGCGCATGTCGCACGTCGTCGTCACGCAGACGAATGCGCCATTCGAAATGCCGCGGGAAGCGATCGAAGTCGTGCTGGTGAGCGGCGGCACGTACGAGCCGCTGACGCAAACCGTGACGCTGCAACTCATCGCCTCGAACGCGGCTCCGTTCGAATATCGGGCGACCAGGCAGGAGATCGTGCGGTCGCTCATCGGCGCGACCGGCGATCCGATCCGCTATCCCGGCGTGATCTGTTCGCGCGAAGGGCAGGAGCTCGTCGTGCCCTGCTCCGCGCCGTTGATGGTGACGCGATGATCTACCGCAAGCAGGGCGCGGTCGCGCGTTGGGAAAACGGCACGCTCGTCCGTGTGACGGAAAGCGGCGTCGCGTTCGAAGAAGGGGAGACGTTCACCTGCCGGCCGGAAGGACGAACGTCGCTCGCTGTCGATCCGGGCCGCGTCGTCGAAACGGCACGGGCCATTCACGACATCACCAACAGAGTCGAGCGGCTGCTCGTCACCGAAGGCATCGCCGAGCATGACTGGGACGGCCGCACGTGGCGCGATCACACCGAGCGCATCCACCTCTCGCTCGTTCGCGATGCGACCCGCGCCCTCATCGACATCGGCTCCTTCGATCTGCACGATGTTCGCGTCGTCGCGAGCGCGCTCGAGCGCATGGTCGCCGAGCGCGAAGCGCCTCCGCGTCTCCGCCTGGCGCGAAACGTCACCGCTGCACTGCTGCCGTCGCTCATCGGCGTCGAGCCTCCGAACGTCGAACTGACGTACACGCTGGACTGGTTCCGTCCGAGCTACCGCGTCCGTCCCGTCAAGATCCCCATGAACGTCGCTCTGCGCTGCGACGTCACGGAGATCGATGCGACGCGGCCGATCGCCGTGGCCGTCCTCGAGCCGGTGCAGGGTCTGACTTTTCGCGTCCTCGTCGACGACGGCGAAGTCGCCTGGCCGGCCACCGTTCGCCTGGTGCGGATCGACGCCGTGGCCCGGGACCTGGTCTGGTATCCCTACGGCGGCGGTTCCTTCGGCGCGGAGATGATGCTTTAATTCGCCGCGTCCTTGAGCGCCACCGCCAAACGCATCGAATTTCTCGCCCGCGCGATCGTCAACCGCCTGGAAGACCGCGGGCTGATGGAGTTCTCGGATGCCGAGGCGGTGATCACCGTGGTGGCGAAGGCGCTGAGCGACAACTTCGCCGCCGTCGCCGCGATCGAAGACGAGGCCCGCCAGCGCCTCGGCGACCGCGCCTCCGACCATCACGTCGAGGAAGAGATGCGGCGCATCGCCGCGGAACGGAACTTCATCCTTTAAATGTCACTCGAGAAAAACCTCGAAGAGCTCGAGCGGCGCAAGCGCGACAGCGAGATCGGCGGCGGCCAGGCCCGCATCGATCGCCAGCACAACGACGGCAAGCTCACCGCGCGTGAGCGCATCGCTTTGCTCTTCGATCCCGGCTCGTTCCAGGAGCTCGACCAGCTCGTCGTCCATCGCTCGAGCGACTTCGGCATGGACCGGCAGCGCGTTCCCGGCGACGGCGTCGTCACCGGTTACGGCACGATTCAGGGCCGCCTCATGTACGCGTTCGCGCAGGACTTCACCGTCTTCGGCGGATCGCTGAGCGAGACCCACGCGGCGAAGGTCGTGAAGATCATGGATCTGGCGATGAAGAACGGCGCGCCGGTCATCGGTCTCAACGACTCCGGCGGTGCGCGCATTCAGGAAGGGGTCGTATCGCTCGGCGGCTACGCGGACATCTTTCTGCGCAACACGCTCGCGTCAGGCGTCGTGCCGCAGATCTCCGCGATCATGGGCCCGTGCGCCGGCGGCGCTGTTTACTCGCCCGCCATCACCGACTTCATCCTGATGGTGAAGAAGACCAGCTACATGTTCGTGACCGGTCCGGACGTGATCAAGACCGTCACGCACGAGGAAGTCACGAAAGAGAAGCTCGGCGGCGCGGAGACGCACAATCAGGTCTCCGGCGTCGCGCACTTCGCGGCCGATTCCGACGAGGACTGCATCGCGCTCATTCGCGAGCTGATCTCGTACATGCCGTCGAACAACATGGAGGAAGCGCCGCGCGTCGTCACGTCCGACGACATCAATCGCGTCGACGTCAGCCTCGATACGTTCGTCCCCGAGAATCCGAATCAGCCTTACGAGATGCGCGACGTCATCAAGACGATCGCCGATGAAGGGCAGTTCCTCGAAGTGCATCAGCACTACGCGCGCAACATCGTGGTGGGCTTCATCCGCCTCGACGGTTACTCGATCGGCGTCGTTGCGAATCAGCCGGCGTTCCTCGCCGGCGTGCTCGACATCGACGCATCGCGCAAGGGCGCGCGCTTCGTGCGCTTCTGCGATGCGTTCAACATCCCGCTGCTCGTGCTGGAAGACGTGCCGGGATTCCTGCCGGGCACGGGGCAGGAGTACGGTGGCATCATCATTCATGGTGCGAAGCTTCTGTACTCGCTGGCCGAGGCGACGGTGCCGAAGGTCACGGTGATCACCCGCAAGGCGTACGGCGGTGCCTACTGCGTGATGAACTCGAAGCACATCCGCGCCGACATGAACTTCGCCTACCCGAACGCGGAGATCGCGGTGATGGGTGCCGAGGGGGCGGTCAACATTCTTTATCGAGGTGCGCCGGGAGACCGCGAGCAGAAGATCGCGGAGTACAAGGAGAAGTTCGCGAATCCCTACATCGCCGCGGAGCGGGGCTACATCGACGAGATCATCGAGCCGAGGTTCACCCGGCGGAAGCTGATCACGACGTTTGCCATGCTCCGGAACAAACGTGATAGAAATCCGCCCAAGAAACATGGGAACATCCCGCTGTAACCGGCCCGTAACTTCGTTTTTCTGAAGCATTCCGTCCGCAAATCCGAATCCGAGGGCCCGCCGCAATATCCAAAAAACCCGTAACTAGTGCAGTTTGTGTGTCTTGCGAGAATTGGCGCTCCGGCAGGGGGTTTGCCAGATCAGTAGCAAGTAGCTAGAATCCCGAAACTTTCTGTAAGGTCCAAAGAAGGAGGAGCTCTTATGAAGCGTAGTTTTCTAACGCTGTTCGCTGTCATGCTTCTCCTGGTCGGCTCGATTCCGTTAGCCGCTCAGGAGCAGACAGGTTCCATCGAAGGAACCGTCAAAGACAGCTCAGGTGCAGTGCTGCCCGGTGTGACCGTGGAAGCCACGGGCACAGGCGCGGGCACGGTGACGTCCGTCACCGATTCGAATGGCCAGTACCGGTTCCCGCGTCTGCCCAGCGGCCGGTATCAGGTCAAGGCTTCGCTGATGGGTTACAACACCGCATCGGCGACCAACATCGATCTGACCCTCGGCAAGACCGCGACGGTCAATCTCACGATGAATCTGGCCACCGTTTCCGAGACCATCACGGTCACGGCTGACGCGCCGGTCGTCGACGTGACGCAGAGTGCGACCAACACGTCGATCGCTCGTGAGCAGCTCGAGATGATTCCGAAGGGCCGTGACTTCACGTCGGTCGTCGCTCAGGCGGCGGGCGCGTCGAACGAAGCGTTCGTCGGCGGTATCTCGATCGACGGTGCGTCCGGTTCCGAGAACCGTTTCGTCATCGACGGTGTTGACACCACCCACCCGCAGGACGGTCTGTCGGGTCAGGGCATGATCACGGATTTCGTCGAAGAAATTCAGGTCAAGTCCGCTGGTTACGCCGCTGAGTTCGGCGGATCGGTTGGCGGCGTCATCAACGCCGTCACCAAGACCGGCACCAACGACTTCAACGGCTGGGTTGGCGCGTACCTGAGCGACTCCAGCTGGGAAGGCGACGAGCGCCCGGTTGCATACGGTTCCGACGGAACGTATCGGGTTTTCGACAAGGATGACGCCCAGCGCCTCGAGCCGGGTATCGCCCTCGGCGGACCGATCCTCCGCGACCGCCTGTGGTTCTTCGCGGGCTACAGCCCGACTCTGATCAGCACCAACCGCACCCCGTCGGGCTCGACCCGCGAGTTCTCGCAGGACGACACCCGCACCTACTTCACGGGTAACGTGAAGGGCAACATCGGTTCGAAGTTCCTCTTCAAGGCGGCGGCGAACATCACTCCGCGCGAAGTCGACGGCATTCTCCCGGCGCGCGACAACACCACGCCGGCCGATGCGAACCTGGACATCACCACCGAGTTCCCGACCAGCAGCTACTCGGCGTACGCCGACTTCCTGCCGTCGACGAACTTCTACGTCAGCGGCCGCGTTGGCCAGTACAACATCGACACGACCACCTCGGGTGTCGGTACCGCGCCGCGCATCTTCTTCCGCGATCGCGACAACTCCGCGTTCGTTCCCACGACCGACCCGCTGTATCGCCCCCGCAGCTTCTCCTCGGTTCCGGCTGCCTCGCACGCCGAGACCACCCAGGACGAGTGGGAGCGCCTCTCCGGTTCAGTCGACGCCAACTACTTCCTGAATGCCTTCGGTCAGCACGCCTTCAAGGCTGGTGTCCAGATGGAGAACATTCAGAACCAGGTTTCCTCTGGTGAGCCCTCCAACCTGATGACCTTCCGCTGGGGCCTGCCGGATCGCTTCGGCGCCGGCGTCATCGGCACTCACGGCTCGCTCGGCGTCCGCCGCTTCCGCACGGAAGGCGCGGCCGAGAGCGAGAACCTCGGCTTCTACCTTCAGGATGCATGGCAGGTTCGCCCGAACCTGACCCTCAACCTCGGCGTCCGCACCGAGTCCGAGAAGGTTCCGAACTACGGCGCCAAGGTCGATCCGACCCTGCCGGAGTGGGCCATCGAGTTCGACTACGGCGACAAGATCGCTCCGCGCCTCGGCTTCGCGTGGGACGTCTTCTCGAACCAGCGCATGAAGGTTTACGGCAGCTACGGCGACTACTACGACATCACGAAGATCGAGATGCCGCGTGGCTCGTTCGGCGCCGACAAGTGGATCGAGTACCTCTGGCCGGTCAACACCGCCAACTGGCAGGCGCTCGTGAATTCCGCGAACTGCACCGCGTCCAGCAACAACCCGAGCGTCAATCCTTGCCCGGGCCTCGGAGCGCCGTCGGTCACTCTCGACCTCCGTCACCCGACCAACCCGCACGATGCCATCGACCCGGACCTCAAGCCGATGCAGCAGCGTGAGTTCCAGCTGGGCACCGACTGGCAGCTCTCGCCGATGTCCGTCATCGGTGCGCGTTACGTCAACAAGACCCTCATCAACACCATCGAAGACATCGGCTTCCTCGTCGAGACTTCGCCTGGCGTTCGTGAGGAGCACTACATCACGGGCAACCCCGGCAAGGGCCTCGTGGCTGGCGATCCCGCCGGTCCCGCGCCGTCGCAGCCGGAAGCCATCCGCGACTACGAAGCGATCGAGCTCACCTTCAACCGCCTGTTCAGCGTCTGGTCGCTCCGCGCGGCCTACACGTACAGCAAGCTCGAGGGCAACTACTCGGGTCTCGCGAGCTCTGACGAGTTCGGCCGTACCGACCCGAACGTCGCCCGCTACTTCGACGCGCTTCACAACGCGTTCGACCAGAACGGCGACCCGGTCGTCGGCCCGCTGACCACCGATCGCCCGCACGCGTTCGAAGTGCAGGGTCTCTATCGCGCCCCGTGGAACACCCACATCGGTGTGAACTTCTCCTGGGCTTCGGGTACCCCGATCTCCGAGGAAGTCTCCTACATCGGCGTGCCGTTCTTCCCGCACGGCCGTGCCAACCAGGGCCGCACCCCGAGCGTGACCACCGTCGACCTGCTGCTCACCCAGCCGTTCGAAGTGCGCGGTTACCGCATCGAGGCCAGCCTGAACGTCCTCAACCTGCTCGACAGCGACACCGCGACGCAGATCGAGAACAACCACTACCTGTCCGACCTGTGCGACGTCTACGGCGATGACTGCGACCACTCGCAGGACTTCTTCTTCGCCCAGGACCGCAACATCGACCAGGTCATGGCCGGTGAAGATGTCGATCCGTTCTACCTGAAGCCCCTGGCGTTCCAGGCGCCCCGCGCCGTCCGCCTCGGACTGAAGTTCATCTTCTAGTCGTTCGGAAAACTCAGTAACAGGAAGAGCGGCGCGCCTCACGGCGCGCCGCTTTTTTTTGCTCGGATGGAGAGGCTCGATGGTTCCAATCGGTCGTGTTCTCGAGTTGGCGAGGTATCCGGTCAAGTCGATGGCCGGAGTGCCGGCGGAATCAGCTCATCTTGGCTGGCACGGTCTGGCCGGCGATCGCCGGTTCGCCTTCCGGCGCCTGGCGGATACCAGCGGATTCCCCTGGCTCTCAGCGAGCCGTCTTCCCGAGCTTCTGCTCTACCACCCGATCGGACTCAGTGAAGGCACGGGCGAGCCACTGCCAACGCACGTCCGCACGCCGGCGGGGATCGAGCTCGAGATCCGCAGTGAAGCGCTCCAGGCGGAGATCGGTGAACGGCTCGGAAGCGGCGTCGAGCTGATGATGCTCAAGCACGGGATCTTCGACGATGGCGCGGTTTCCCTGATCGATCTGGCGACGATCGCGCGTATCGGCGCCGAAGCCGGAGTGGTGGATCTCGATCGCCGGCGCATGCGCGCGAACATCGTGCTCGAGACAGACGACTCCGCGGCCTTTGCCGAGGATCAGTGGGTCGGCAGGACACTCGTATTCGGCGACACGGAGCCGATGCCGGCCTTGAGCATCACCGCCCGCGACTTGCGATGCGTCATGGTCAACCTCGATCCCGACACCGGCAAACAGGACCCGCGGGTGATGAAGGCTGTCGTTCGCCTGAACGACAACAACGCCGGCGTTTACGGCACGGTGGTGCGCACCGGCATGATCCACGTCGGACAGACGGTGAGGCTGGTGTCGTGAATCAGTCAGCCGGACGCTCGGGAGACGCGGAAGAGCGCGACGATCCGCAACCATTCGACTGGTCGGAGGCCCTCGAGCTCATCGTGCTGATGACGGAGATGGAAACCAGTTGTACGGAATTCGTGCTGGGAGCGCAGCCGCCGTTTGCACTGGCGCCCGACGAGCTGGAAGACCTCTCGATCGTCGACCGTACCGTGAGAGATCTATGGGCGCGCTACCGGCCTGCAACACCATTGCGGCACCGTTTCGCAACGATTGCGGAGGAGAACGCCGCCGTCGATACGTACGAGGCAGAGAAGGAGCGGCTCCGCGAGCTGCTGCGACATCTCATCGCGGATGATTCATGGCGAGCACAGTTCTCGATCGCCGACCACGCCGCGATCGAGCTCGTTCGATCAATCGTCGTCTCGCGCAATGCTGGCGGCGGCAGTTCGCCGGAGTAGCGAAAGCAACGTCGCCGCAACGAACAGTGCACCCACGACGACGAGTTGCGCGACGCTTGCGCGACTCACGATCCCGGCGGTGATCGCGAAAATGGTCATCACGACATTGGCAACCACGCATACGCGCTGAACGCCGGGCGCCGCCGCTCCGTACCGGTGGTTGAGAAGATTCAGCCCGCCGACCAGCATCATCGCCAGTCCGCCGCTCACGAACCAGAGCGCGCGTTCCGACAGTTCGCTGAAGATCTTCGTGGCCGCAAGGCTGTGGAAGAGGCCGAACAGGATGATCGCCCAGCCGATTGCCGGATAGATTCGCCGCATCTGCTGCACCCGCTGGCCCGGCCATTCGCCAGTGGCTGAATGGCCGGGCGGAGAATCAGTCTTACGACGCGGGAACCGCGGCCGTCGAAATGTCGACGCGGGTGCTGCCCCAGATGCCGGTGGTCGTTTCTTCGATCACCAGGAGGATCGACGAGGCCGCGGGAGGAACATCGATCGGAGTGCGGAAGCGGAACACGCCATCTTTGAGGTCGTAGTTCGGAACAGCGCGATACGCCACGACCGCCTCTGTGCCGACGCGGATGGCCATCGTGATCCGGAAGTGCCCCCTCGATTCGGCACCGAGCATCCGCTTGACGAGATCGACGTTCGCGACCGCGCGCAACGTTCCGGATTTCTTCGGCCCGTTCGTCGCTTCCCACTCGACCGTTCCTTCCGTCGAAAGATCCCCCGTGTAGGTGGCGCCGTTGATCAGGCCCAGGGCTCGGGTGCGGGCCACCTCGTCGGGTGTCGTCGCCATCACGAAGCGGGCGGTGCGAACGGTGAGATTCGGATCGCGCGGCTTCACTTCGACCTTCCGCGTCTGTCCGTCCGGCTTGCGATCGACCTGGTAGGTGATCTTGAGCCGGTCATCCAGGCCTTCCATCACGCCGCGGAGATGAGAGCTGTTCGGGACGACCTTGCCGCCGGTGACCTCGGCCATCGCGTTCAGCGGATCGTGGGGTCTGTAGAAAAACGCCTTCGGATTGCCCATCGGCTTCACGTAGCGCGCTCCGCCGACCCGGCCGATTCCCGAGGTCGACGTGTCATCGACATACCCGTCGTTGTAGTTGTCGCTTGGGATCAGCACGCTCGTCCACGCACCGGCCACGAGCATCTCGGCCATCCGCGCCGCCGATCCGCCGATCTGCGCCGATGAAACGTAACTCTTCAGCGCGAGACGAACGGTTGGTGACGCCGCTTCGCCGTAGAACTCTGCCGGGTCGAGATCGAAGCCGTCGGTCACCATCAGCAGGTTGCGGGGTACGCGGCGGGGGTAGGAACTGAGCCAGGCGACGAGCGAATCGCGGAAGTTCGAGATTGCGGCGATCTCCTGTTCGACGTAGGGAAGGATCTCGTTCGTGCCGATGACGCGCAGCGGGTCCTTGGTCCCGTCGAGCTCCTCGCGACCCTTGGGGTCCATGGTGTACTTGTACTTCCGGTCCCGCTCGTCCTCGACCTCGATATACGGCCGCTCCTCGTAATCGGTACGGACGGTCTGCTGGATCTGCGAGGTCTTCCACGCTTCCATGTTGCCCAGCGCGCCGACTTCCCGATTGAACTGGCGGCGGTGCGCTGCCAGTTGATTGGTGCCCTTGGAGGCCACGATCTTCTCCAGCGCCTTCCGGATCGCGGCGGCGTCGCGGGAGTTCCTGACCAGCGCCACCGGCGTGGGATCGGCCAACACGACATCGACGGTGCCCATCTGCACGAGCCTGTCGACGTGCTTCATCATTTCCTTGGCCGCGGAGATCCGGCCCGCCGAATTCGACAGAGCAGTCTCGAAGTAGAGGACGTTCTGCCAGAGCGTCTGCCGCGGTTGCTCGGCTGCCGGAGCCGGCGCTGCAGCCGTCTGCACCTTCGCGCCTTTCGGCGCACGAAGGTATTCGACACCGACCACCGTGCGCTGGATGCCGTTCTCCAGCACCACGAAGTCCGCCGGCTGCAGGCCGGCAGGCACGTTCCCCTTGGCATCGCGCACGTCGGCGACCACCTCGACGGCCGTGACGTAGAGCTGTTCGCTGTTCGTTGCCGGTTGCTGCGCGGATACGACGACTGCGATGGAGAGAACGAGGGCCAGTGCTGTGCGCATGGGTAACCTTTCTTAAGAAGCCGGTGTTGCTGTCGGAACGTCTACGCGGGTGCTGCCCCAGATGCCGGTGGTTGTTTCTTCGATGACCAGAACGACCGCCGTAGCATTCGGCGGGAGATCGAGAGGAGTGCGGAACCGGAAAACCCCTTCAGTCAGATCGTAGTCGGGAACGGCGCGGTTCACGACCACTGCTTCCCTGCCGATCTGCACGGCCAGGGTGATGCGGAACTGCCCTTTCGCGCCTGCCGGAAGCAGTTGTTTGACGAGATCCACTTTTGACACAGCGCGAAGCGTGCCCGTCTTCTTCGGCCCCGGCGATGCGGCCCATTCGACAGAGCCTTCCGTCGCAAGATCGCCCTGATAGGTTGCGGACCTGAGCAGGCCGGCCGCACGGGTCTTGGCCATGTCTTCGGGGGTGGCCGAGGTGACGAAGCGGGCCGCGCGCACTTTGAGATTCGCATTGCGCGAGCGGACTTCGATCTTGCGCGGCTTTCCATCGGGCTTGCGATCGACCTGATAGGTGAGCTTCACCCGGTCGTCGAGACTGTCGAGGACACCGCTGAGATGCGCGCTGTTCGCTACGACCTTGCCGCCGGTCGCGTCCGCGACGGCATTCAGAGGATCGTGCGGACGATAAAAGAACGCCTTTGGGTTGCCGACCGGCTTCTTGGCGAGGCTGCCCATCCGGCCAATTCCCGAGACCGTGCTGTCGTCGACCCAGCCGTCGGCGTTGTTGTCGCTGGGAATGCTGATGGTCGTCCAGGCGCCCGATGCCAGAGCTTCGGCCATCCGTTCCGCGGTGGTGCCCAGGGGCGACTGGGAGATGTAGTTGCGCAGGTCGGATTTCGCGGTGTTCGGTGCCGAGGCTCCGTAGAACTCGACCGGATCGAGATCGAAGCCGTCGGAAACGAGCAGCAGATTGCGCGGTACGTGGCGGCGGTAGGAGCTCAGCCACGCCATCAGCGACTCGCGGAAGTTCCCGATCAGGCGGATTTCCTGTTCGACGTACGGAATGATCTTGTTCGAGCCGATGGCCTGGGGCCCTTCCACTGAGCCGTCGAATTCGCGGCGCGCCTCGGGATTGATGCTGGTGCCTGCCGACGACTGACCTGGCTGACCGGTCGGATACTCGAGGATGACAGGCTGCTGCTTGTTTCTTCCCTTCAACGACTCGAGGCTGCCGAGCATGCCGATGTCGCGCTGATAGTCGCGGCGGTGCGCGGCGAGCTGATTGTGGCCGCCCGAGGCTGCGACCTTTTCCAGCGCCGCACGGATCGCAGCCGCGTCGCGGGACCCGCGAACCAGCGCGGTGGGAATCGGGTTCGCGAACACGACGTCGACGGTGCCCATCTGCACGAGGTGATCGACGTGTTTCATCATTTCGCGAGCCGCGCTGACGCGGCCCGTCCCGTTCGCGAGGGTCGTCTCGAAGTAGATGACGTTCTGCCACACCGGACGTCCGTCATCAGCTGCCGCGGCGGCAGGAGCCGGTGCCGACGTATCGATCGCCCCGACGATCCGTTGCGAGCGCAGATAGTCGACGCCGACCACCGCCCGCTCCACTCCGTCTTCGATGACCACGAAATCGCTCGGCTTCAGGCCGGAGGGCAGGTTCCCGCTCGCGTCGCGCACGTCGGCGACCACTTCAATCGCGGTGACGAATACTTGTTCCCCGCCCCCTTGCGGCAACGGTTGCTGCTGCGCCGAAAGGGCGACTGCGGTAGTGAGAAGAAGAGCCAGGATCGTGCGCATTTGGAAAGACCTTTCTTAGGTGGGGATGTCGAGGCGGGTGCCGCCGCCGGCGCGAGGCGGTTCCTGAGCCCCCGCAGCGAATGCAGCTGCGAGCAGAGGGAACCCGGTTGTACGCATTCCCTTATTGTGTCACGCGCTCTCGGGGACGAGCGGTTGTTCCGCAGGGGAAAGCGGCGGTTTCCGTTGCGCTTTTGTTACGAGGTCGTGCGCACTTCGTTCAGCTCGCTTCGCGTCGTCACGACGCCGGTGCGCCGGGGAGCGTCACCCGAGTGCTGCCCCAGACCCCGGTCGTCGTTTCCTCGATGACCAGAATCAGTGCAGTGGCCTTTGCCGGCAGGTCGAGCGGCGTGCGGAATCGGAAGACGCCTTCGGTCAGGTCGTAGTCGGAAACCGCCCGATTCACGACGATGGCCTCCTTGCCGAGCTGCACCGCCAGCGTGATCCGGAACTGCCCTTTCGCGCCCGGCGGCAGGAGCCGTTTGACGAGATCGACGTTCGTGAGCGCGCGAAGCGTTCCGCTCTTCTTCGGTCCTGTCGTCGCGGTCCATTCCACCGTCGACTCCATCGAGAGGTCGCCGGTGTACGTCGCCGTCTTCAAGAGACCGACGGCGCGCGTTTCGGCCATCGACTCGGGAGTGGCAGAGGTGGCGTAGTGCGCGGTCCGCACTTTCAGGTTCTTGTCGCGCGCCCGGACCTCGATCTTCCTCGTCTTTCCGTCCGGTTTGCGATCGACCTGATAGGTGAGCTTCACCCGATCGTCGAGCGACTCCAGCACGCCGCCGAGATGGGCGCTGTTCGAGACGACTTTGCCGCCGGTGCTCTCGGCGATCGCGTTCAGCGGATCGAGCGGCCGGATCAGAAACGCCTTGGTCGTGCCGCCCTGCTGCCTGTTCAGCGAAGCGTGCACGCGGCCGATCGCGGAGACGGTGGCGTCGTCGACCCAGCCGTCGGCGTTGTTGTCGCTGGGGATGCTCACCGTGGTCCACGCTGCCGCCGCAAGCGTCTGGGCCATGCGTTCCGCCGAATCGCCCAGCGTGGATTGAGAAACGTAGGCCCGCAAGTCCATCTGCGCCGAGTTCGTGGATGACGCGGCGTAGAACTCGACCGGATCGAGATCGTAGCCGTCGGTGACGACGAGCAGGTTGCGCGGAACGTGGCGGCGATAGGAGCTGAGCCAGGTCATGAGCGACTCGCGGAACGAGTTGATCAGCCGGATTTCATGGTCGATGTAGGGGCGGACGCTGTTCGAGTCGAGCGTGTTGAGCTGCGGCGCGCCCGAGCTGTCGAACTCGCCGCGCAGACGGCTGGTCGAACCGCTCTTGCCCATATCCATCGTCACTTGTGAGCCCTCGAGCTGTTTGGCCCGGGACTTCAGCGCCGAGACGCTGCTCAGGTTCATCACGTCGCGCATGTAATCGCGGCGGTGTGCGGCGAGCTGGTTGATGCCTGGCGACGTCGCCACTTTCTCGAGCGCCGCGCGGATGGCAGCCGCATCGCGAGAGTTGCGAACGAGCGCCACCGGAATCGGATTCGCGAACACGACGTCGACAGTCCCCATCTGGATGAGCGTATCGACGTGATTCATCATCTGGCGCGCCGCGCCCACGCGACCCTGTCCGTTCGCGAGCGTGGTCTCGAAGTAGATGACGTTCTGCCACGGCCGCGAGGACTCCCCCTGCGGTGCGGCGGGTGCTGACGTGTCGATGCTGCCGACGATGCGCTCGGCGCGCAGGTAGTCGAGTCCCACGACCGTCCGCTCCACACCGTCTTCGATCACCACGAAATCGCCCGGCTTCAGTCCCGCCGGGAGCTTTCCGTTTGCATCCCGAACGTCGGCGACGACGTCGATCGCGGTGACGAAAACCTGTTCGCCGCCGGCCTGCGGCGGTTGTTGCGCGGACGTCGTGAGGGCGAGAGCGAGAAAAACGGCAACGGTCGTGCGCATTGTTAGTCCTCTCAGGACTTCGGAGTTGTGGCGGTGGGGATCTGCAGACGCGTACTTCCCCAGACGCCCGTTGTGATTTCTTCGATGACCAGAACGATCATCGAGGCATTCGACGGAACATCGATCGGAGTGCGGAACCTGAATGGCTTGCCGGCGAGCACGTAGTCGGAGACGGACCGGTTCACGACGATAGAATCCCTCCCGACCTGCACGGCCATGGTGATGCGGAACTGCGCTTTTGCGCCGGGAGGAAGCAGGCGCCGGATCAGATCGACGTCCGTGACCGCGCGCAGCGTGCCGTTCTTCTGGCCTGCCGAAGCCGGTCCCCATTCGATGGAGCCTTCGGTTTTCAGATCGCCGAGGTAGCTCGAGGGTTTGAGCAGACCGAGGGCTCGGGTCTGGGCCATGTCCTCGGCTGTTGCCGACGTCGCGAAACGTGCCGCGCGCACTTTCAGGTTCGGCCGGCGCGATCGAACCTCGATCTTCCGCGCCTTTCCATCCGGCTTCCGGTCGACCTGGTAGGTGAGCTTCACCCGGTCGTCCAGGCCTTCCAGGGCATCGCCGATCTGCGCACTGTTCGCCACGATCTTCCCGCCTGTGGCTTCGGAGACGGCATGAAGCGGATCGAGCGGTCGGATCAGGAACGCTTTCGGATTGGTGGTCGGGTGCGCCGAAATCGACGCGTGGACACGGCCGATCGCGGACACGGTCGCGTCGTCGACCCAGCCATCGGAGCTGTTGTCGCTGGGGATGCTCAACGTCGTCCAGGCGCCGGACGCCAGCGACCGGGCCAGCCGTTCGGACGTGTTCCCGAGCGTCGACTGGGAGACATAGCTTCGCAATTCCATCTGTTCCTGCGGCGGCAGCGACTTGCCGTAGAACTCGACGGGATCGAGATCGAAACCGTCGGTCATCAGGATCAGATTGCGCGGAGTGTGGCGGCGGTAGGAACTGAGCCAGGCCACCAGCGAATCCCGGAAGTCGGAGATCATCACGATCTCCTGCTGGATGTAGGGAAGGGCGTTGCTCGGGCCGACAGTGAACTCGTTTTTAGGGGTAGCGCGCCCTGATGCGCCACTCAGCACCTGCAGACCGCTGAGCGCTGCGATGTCGCGGAGATAGTCGCGGCGATGGACGGCCAGCTGATTCGAGCCGGGGGAGCTCGCGACTTTCTCGAGAGCTCTGCGAATCGCCGCGGCGTCGCGCGAGCCCCGGACCAGCGCGACGGGAGTGGGGTTGGCAAAGACGACATCGACGGTGCCCATCTGCACGAGGGCATCGATGTGTTTCATCATTTCCTTTGCCGCGGTCATCCGTCCCGTGCCATTGGCCAGCGACGTTTCGAAATAGATGACGTTCTGCCAGAGCGTGCGCTCCCTCGCCGGCTCCGGTGTGGCCGGAGTTGCCGCCGTCGTTGTCTCGGGGGTCGTGTCGATCGCTCCGGCGATGCGTTCGCGGCGGAGATAGTCGAGGCCGACCACGGTCCGCTCCACGCCGTCTTCGACGATGACGAAATCGGTCGGTTTGAGATCAGCCGGCAACGCGCCCTTCGCGTCGCGAACGTCGGCAACGACTTCGATTGCCGTGACATAAACCTGTTCTCCACCGGCCTGGGGCAGTTCCTGCCCGGACGCGGCAAATGCTGCTGCGAGGAAAAGCGACCCGATTGTGCGCATCCGCCTATTGTTTCACGCGGATCGCGGCGGCCACGTCCGTGCGCCTCGACACCGTTGCATTTTGGTCACGACATCCCCGCGCGAGCGGGCTGAGTTTCTGGCATGGTCTAATCATTCGTTTCAGGCGCGGGTGTTGAACGCATTGGGAGCCACCATGAGAAAGCTCGTCGTCGTCGCATTTGCAGCGGTCATCGCCTTCCCCCTGTTCGCCACCGACCCCGCCGCGGAACAGCTTGCACGCGGCCGCAGCGCGCTCGTGAAACGGGACTACGAGCGTGCCGCCGAGATCCTTCGGAACGGGATCGCCTCTGCGAAGAGCATCGCCAAGCCGGATGAGAAGAACGAGGCTCTGGCCGCGCTTCACTTCTATGCAGCGGTGGCGACGTACCACTCCGGCCGCGAGTCAGCCGCGCGGTCGCATCTCACCGACTTCTTCGAATATCAACCGAATGCGACCCGGCTCGATCCGAAGCGGTTCGAGGCCGGGTTCATCACGTTGTTCAACCAGGTTCGCACCGGCCGCAGGCAGGCCGGGACGGTGAGCTTCGACTACCTCTATCCGAACTACGAGAAGATCGTCGCCGGGGAGTGGGAGCCCGTTCGCGGCTGGCGCAACACGCCCGCTTTCGCCTTCCTCGCTACGCCCGAAGAGAAGAAGACCTGGGACGACATCCTCGATCCCGCGCTTCGCGACTCGTTCGTCGTCGATTTCTGGAAGCGCCGCGATCCGACCCCGGCCGATGACCGCAACGAGTATCGCGAGGAGTTCGAGAAGCGAGCCGCCTTCGCCGACTACTACTTCGGCTCCCTCGACGTTCGTGGCTCGCTCTCCGACCGCGGCAAGGTTTTCGTCCTCCTCGGACGCCCCGGCGCCATCGAAGCCCGCGGATTCCTGCCGAGCGACGGCCGCCTCTCCCTCGCCGAGAATCTCGATTACGGCGATGTCGCGCTCGAGATCTGGCGTTATCCCCGGACGGCGCTCCCGGTCGAGGTCCCGACCGCCGGCGTTGCCTATCTGTTCGTCACCCACCGCCGCATCGGCGATCATCTCCTTCACGGGCTCAGCGGCATGAACCAGCGCGCCCTGCTGCTCGCCGCGGAGACGCCGCACAAGAAGACGGCCGCGGCCCAGGCGGCAGCGGCCCGATAACGACCCTGAGGCGTGCCAGCGGGAAGAAAGGCGGCTCCGGCCGCCTTTTCGTTTGTCCGTGGCCTGCTTTCCGAGGGGTCCGGAGGCGGGAATTCCTTTCCCCCTCAATGAGTTGAACCCGATCCACGCCAATTGACTGTTCTGTGATCGGTGTGTTACCTAGCAGCGTTTCTTGGGAGGAATGTCGTGTACGCCATCATCAAATCCGGTGGAAAGCAGTATCGAGTTGCCGAAGGCGATCGCCTTCAGCTCGAGCGTGACGTGCTCGGCAATGCCGATCAGGAAAAGGTCACGTTCAGCGACGTTCTGATGGTCGGCGGCGACGAGACCAAGGTCGGGGACCCGAACGTCAAGGGCGCCTCGGTCCTCGCGACCGTCCTCAACGAGAATCGCGGCGAGAAGATCATCGTCTTCAAGAAGAAGCGCCGCAAGCACCACACGAAGCGGAAGCACGGCCACCGTCAGGATCTGGTCGAAGTCCGCATCGACAGCATCAAGCTCTAGGGAGATCGCAAATGGCTCATAAAAAAGGTCAAGGTTCTTCGCGCAACGGTCGCGATTCACAGCCGAAGATGCTCGGTGTCAAGCGGTTTGCCGGGCAGTTCGTGACCGGTGGATCGATTCTCGTCCGCCAGCGCGGCACGAAGTTCTACCCGGGCGTCAACGTCGGCATCGGGCGCGACCACACCCTCTTCGCGAAGATCGACGGCATCGTCGACTTCAAGGACAAGGGCGAGCGCGGCCGTTTCGTGAGCGTCACCCCGGCCGCCACCGAGTAAGCGCACTCTGGACTGCGGCGGCAGGGCCGCCGCTCTCATTCGCGGCAGCGACGAGCTGCCGCGTTTTCTTTTTTACGGCATACCCTTAGCAGTGGGAAGTGAGTTGAGATGTTCATCGATCAGGCAACCATTCGCGTGAAAGCCGGAGACGGCGGACACGGGTGCGTGGCCTTCCGCCGCGAGAAATTCGTTCCCAAGGGCGGCCCATCCGGCGGTGACGGCGGCACGGGCGGATCCGTCTGGATCGTCGCCTCCCGGCGTCTGAACACCCTCTACCACCTCAAGTTCCAGCGCGAGTGGAAAGCCGGCCGTGGCGAACACGGAATGGGCTCGAACTGCTCCGGCGAACAGGGGGGAGACGTCACCATCGAGCTTCCGATCGGCTCCGTCGTTCGCGACCAGGAAAGCGGCGATGTCATCGCCGACCTTTCCTACGACGGCGAGCGCGTGCTCGTCGCGAAAGGTGGCCGCGGCGGCTGGGGCAATCAGCACTTCGCGACGGCTACCCGCCAGGCGCCCCGTTTCGCGCAGGACGGCAATCCTGGCGAAGAGCGCGAGCTCTTCATCGAGCTGAAGCTCATCGCCGACGTCGGTCTGGTCGGATTGCCGAACGCCGGCAAGTCCACGCTCATCTCCGTGATCAGCGCGGCCAAGCCGAAGATCGCCGACTATCCGTTCACCACTCTCGTTCCGAATCTCGGCGTGGTCAAAGCCGACGATACGCAGACCTTCGTCGTCGCGGACATCCCCGGCCTCATCGAAGGCGCGCACGAAGGCCACGGCCTCGGCGATCAGTTTCTGCGCCACGTCGAGCGCTGCGCGGTGCTGGTGCATCTCGTCGATCTCTCCACGAACGAGACGCCCGACGTCGACGCCGAAGTCATCGCCCGCGAGCTCGGATTGCACTCGCAGACCCTCGCCGAAAAGCCGCGCATCATCGTCGGCTCGAAGATCGACTCCGCCGTTCCCGGGAACTCCGAGAAGCTTCGCGCGTACGCGCAGAAGAACGGGTTCCAGTATCACGAGATCTCCGCGGTCGTCGGCGACGGCGTTCGCGAACTCGTTCGCCTGCTTGCGCGATTCGTGCGTGAACAGCAGGTGCGCGAGGAGGCACTGGCCGCCCCCTCGCCGACAGCATGAACATCGGAATCTGCGGCGGCACCTTCGATCCTTTTCACTGCGGCCATCTCGAACCGATCCTCGCGGCGCGGCAGACGATGCGCTGGGATCGCGTGCTGTACATCCCCGCTTTCATCCAGCCTTTCAAACAGGACCGCGCCACCGCGTCGCCGTTTCACCGGTTCGCCATGATCGTGCTCGGCACCGAGGAACATGAAGAGCTGCACGTGTCGCCGCGGGAGCTGGAGCGCGGATCGGTTTCCTACACGGTCGATACCTTGAAAGAGCTTCGCGAGGAGCATCCGGACGCGACGCTGGACTGGATCATCGGAGACGACAACCTGGCCAAGCTGCTGGAGTGGAAGTCGCTCGACACGATCTTCACCCTCGCGAACTTCGCCGTGCTGACGCGCGGTGGCCAGGAAGTGTTGCCCGTCCTCCAGCCGCGCGTCACAGAGCCACAGAACCGTACAACCCACGGCGCGATCGTGTTCGCGGAAAACGCGATGGTGCCGGTTTCATCCACCGAGATCCGCAGGCGCATCGGCGACGGCGATACGATCGACGGTCTGGTCCCGCCGCGCGTCTCGCATTACATTCACCACTACGGACTGTACCGAAAGGGTCAAACGTGAGCGACTCCTCGATTGAAAGCCGCGTGCGCCTGGCAGTGGCGGCGGCGCTCGACAAGAAAGCATCGGACCTCGACGTTCTCGCGGTCGGCGATCTCACTTCGATCGCGGACTACTTCATCCTTGCTTCCGCGACCAACGAGCGGCAGGCGGCGGCCATCGCCGATGCCGTCACGGACCGTCTTCGCGAGGAGATGAACGTCAAGCCGCTGCTGGTCGAGGGGACGACCCCAGGCCGCTGGGTCCTGATCGACTTCGGCGACTTCATCGTGCATATCTTCACCGAGGATGTCCGCCGCTTTTATGGGTTGGAGCGGCTTTGGGGCGATGCGCCGAACGTGACGGCGGACTTCACCGGAGAAGCCGACCGCCGTGGCCTCAAGAAAACAAGCTAATCCGCGGCTGAAGGACTTCTTCCGCACGCGCAACGCGGCGATGCGGAACGTGCTCGAGACCGCCGAAAAAGTCCTCGACCACGACGTCAGCATCCTCATCCTCGGCGAATCCGGATCCGGCAAGGACTACCTCGCCGAATCCATCCACGCCTGCAGCAACCGCCGGAACGAGCCGTTCGTCCACATCGAGTGCGCGGGCATCCCCGCCGAGCTTTTCGAGAGCGAGCTGTTCGGACACGAGAAGGGGACCTTCACCGACGCGCACACGCGCAAGCTCGGCAAGCTCGAGGTCGCGGGTCGGGGCACGGTCTACTTTGACGAGATCTCCGCGCTCACGCCGCAACTGCAGGCCAAGCTGCTTCGCGCGTTTCAGGAACGGCGGTTCACGCGACTCGGTGGAAACACGCCGTTGCCGTTCGAGGCGCGCGTCATTTCGTCTTCGAATGCCGACCTTCCCGCGCTCCTCGCATCCGGCGAATTGCGCCGCGACTTCTACTACCGCATCAACGTCGTGACCGTGACCCTGCCGCCCTTGCGCGATCGTCGCGAGGATGTCGCATCACTGGCGAAGCGCTTCCTCAAACGCGCCGCGCGCAAGTTTCGGGGATTCGATGACGCCGCGCGGAATCTGATCGAGAGCAGTGCCTGGCCGGGCAACGTTCGCGAGCTTCGCAACGTCATCGAGCGCGCGGCGCTGCTCGAAGAAAGCGATGAGATCACCGCGGCCTCGCTCCCCATCGGCGTGTCGGCCGATCTCGTCACGACTGCCGCGCGCGCGGCGTGGACGTTGGACGAGCTCGAAGCGCATTACATCCGCGAAGTGCTGAAGATGACCGGCGAGAATTACTCCAAAGCCGCGGAGATCCTGGGCATCAATCGCAAGACGTTGCTCGAGAAGCGGCGCAAGTACGGGCTCGGCCAGCCATGAAATTTAGGTTCATATGGGGCGGTTCCCATGCCGACGTTGAGCTCGGCGAAGCAGCGGAACGCTATCTCTCCCGGATCAAACATTTCTTTCCGGTAGAGGTCGTCGAAGTCGCTTCCGAGCGCGGTAGACAACGTCAAAGTGATGTGGCTATCATGCGCGCTCAATCCGCGCGCCTGCTCTCTGCAATCCCCGAACGCGGGTTCACGGTGGTCCTCGACGAACGAGGGCAAACGCTTGATTCTTTGAAGTTTGCAAGATGGATCGAGAGGCTGACGATCGACAGCCCGCACGGCGTGAATTTCGTCGTCGGGGGCGACGTCGGGTTCGACGAAACGGTGCGCAAACGGGCCGACAAGCTCCTCGCGCTCTCGCCGATGACCCTCCCGCACCAGTTCGCGCGCGTCATCCTGCTGGAACAGGTCTATCGGGCCTGCACGTTGATGCGCAACATTCCCTACCACAAGTAAACGAGGCATCCCCAGGCAGGAACCATGGCGAAAACGATGGCGAAAACGAAAACCAAAGCGAATCCTTATCAGGCCCAGGAGGATGCGCTTCGCATCAAGCAGCGCGAGCTGCTCGACTCCTACAATCGCGACAAGGCCGCCGGCAACGCCCTTCCCGACGACGGCATCCAGGATCTGGCCGACAAAGCCGCCAGCGCCTACTCCAAAGAGCTCAACTTCTCCCTCTCCGACGGCGAGCGCCAGCTCCTCATGCAGATCGACGAAGCATTCGTCCGCATGAAGGACGGCTCGTACGGCACCTGCACGAACTGCAACACCGTGATCGGCGAGAAGCGCCTCCAGGCCGTTCCCTGGACGCCCTACTGCATCGACTGCCAGGAGCTGCAGGAAAAGGGGATGTTGCAGTAGTCCCTCACTGCTTCGCAGTTCCTCAAAGGAGCGCTTCGGCGCTCCTTTTTGTTTGAAATGCAGAATGCAGAATGCAGAATGCAGAAAACGGAGCAGGATCTAGCCCGCTAACTTTCTGCATTTTGCATTCTGCATTCTGCATTTCCACTCATGCCCAAACGCCTCGAAACGGTTCTCTCCGCGATCGCGGATGGCAAGCCCCCTCGGGTCATGCTCGTCGGCGGCTCGTCCGAATTTCTTTCCGAACAGGCCTTCCACCAGATTCGCGACGCCATCGCGGCG
Organism: uncultured Acidobacteriota bacterium; assembly: GCA_963822445.1. Classification (GTDB taxonomy): domain Bacteria; phylum Acidobacteriota; class Thermoanaerobaculia; order Gp7-AA8; family Gp7-AA8; genus QHVT01. The sequence continues at coordinate 1,738,723 of CAWGHO010000002.1, forward strand.
AAGAACCCGTCGATCAACGTCGAGCCTTACGAGCCGGGAAGCGAGCTCGCGGTGATTCTCGATTCGTATCGCACGATGTCACTCTTCGGCGGCTCGCGCCTCTTGATCGTGCCCGAGGTCAACGCGTTCGTTTCGGCGAAAGAGATTGCGTCGCTGTACGAGAAAGCCGTCGCCGACTGGAAGACAGCGAAGACCGATCGCAAGCGCGCCACCAGCTCCGCGAAACTCCTTCACGTCCTCGGCCTCGCCGGCGTCGATCTCGAAATGACCGACCGCCAGATCGCCGACGCGCTCGGGGTCTCGCTGGAAGCCACGATCACCGACATGCTCCAGTTCTGCCGCGCCACCGGCAAGAAAGCGGGACGCGGCGAAGATGATGCCGCGCTGCTGATGGAAGCGATCGTGCGCGGCGGTGCGCCGGGAACGATTCTGCTGATGCGCACCGGCGAGGTTCCGCGCGACTCCGCGACCATCGACCTGATCGACAAGCATGGCGCGGTCATCGTTGCCGACCTCAATCGCGAGGGATTCGCGGCCGCCTTCGATGCGGCGATCGCCAATGTCGCCGCCGAAGCGAGCGTGAAGTTCGACGCGAACGGCGTCGCGCGGATGCGGCAGAAGCTCGGCATCGAGCGGATCCTCGCCGACAAGTTTTCCAAGGAAGTGCCGGAGATCCGCATCGCTGTTTCCGAGGCGGAGCGGCTGGCGACGCTGGTGGGAAGTGGGGGACGGGTAACCGCGGAGCTCGTCGAGCGCGAGATCGCGGCGGTGGAAGGCGGCGCGCGGTACGAGCTCGGGTCGCTGTTTACCGAGGGGAAGATCATCGAGGCCGTGGCCAAGCTTCGTGAGCTCGTTGCCCAGGCGCGGCGCGAGGATCCCAAGTCATCGATCGAGATCCACTACGGCCGCTATCTCTTTCCGCTCGCCGACGAGATCCGGCAGATGATCGGCATCCACTCCTGGGCGCGCATGCAGAACGTGAATCTCAAGGCGTCGATGAACTACAACCGCTTCAAGGACACCATCGCCGACAAGCTCGGCGACTACCTGAAGACCTACGGCCTCGTGCGCCAGCGCCCCCACCCCTTTCCACTGCACAAAAAATGGGAAGCCGCGCGGACGTACAGCGAGGCCGATCTGTTCCGTGCGCTGAACGAGGTGGCCGACCTGGAGATCAAGCGCAAGTCGGGCGGGTTGCCGGTGGATGTAGGGATCGAGACGTTTCTCCTTTCGAGGTTGCGGTCCGCTTCATAGTTCATCCCGCGCGCAGACGCGGGATCAATGGCGCAACCTGGACCGACCGTCCCTTCAGCCGACAGCAGCGCAACCTGCTCCGCTGATCCCGCGTCTTCGCGCGGGATAAACTGGAGCACCATGAAGAACGTCGACCGCAAAGCCTGGCGCGCGCTGTTCGCGGCGCAACTCGGCTGGATGCTCGACGCCATGGATTTTCTCCTCTTCACCTTCGCTCTCCTTCCCATTCAAAAAGAATTCGGCCTCACCAAAACCCAGGTCACGATTCCGATCGTCGTCGCGCTCATCGCCAGCGCCATCGGCGGCATCGCCTTCGGCCGCATCGCCGATCGCATCGGCCGCGTGCGGGCCATGACCTTCAGCATCCTGCTCTACTCCGGCGCGACCGCGGGCATGGCCACCGCGCAGAATCTCTGGCAGCTCGTCGCCTGGCGCGTGCTGGTGGGATTGGGCATGGGCGGCGAATGGTCGTGCGGCTCGGTGCTGGTCGCGGAGACGTGGCCGGCCAAGCATCGCGCGAAGGCGATGGGCATCATGCAGTCCGGCTGGGCCATCGGCGCACTGTTCGCCGCCGGCCTCTCTGCGCTGGTGCTGGAGCGTTACGGCTGGCGCGTTCTCTTTCTCATCGGCGCCGCGCCGGCGGTCGTCGCATTCATCATCCGCCGCACTGTCGAGGAGCCGCCGCTGTGGCAGGAAACGAAGCGCGAGCCTTCGCGATGGGGCGAGATGTTCGCGCCGCAATACCGGCGGCGCACCTTCCTGGCGACGCTCGTCGCATCGTGTGTTCTCGTCGCTTACTGGGGCGTGACGTCGTGGCTGCCGGCCTTTCTCGCGTCGCCGATCAGTGAAGGGGGCGCGGGTCTGACCATCACCAAGTCGGCGACGTGGCTGATCGTCCTCCAGCTCGGCGCATTCCTCGGCTACGTGAGCTTCGGCTGGATCGCCGACAAGATCGGACGGCGTCCCGCGTTCACGCTCTTCATGATCGGCGCGACCGCGGTGGTCCCGATCTTCGCATTCGGCGCGCGCTCGCCGATGACCCTGCTGCTCATCGGACCGCTGGTCGGCTACTTCGCGCACGGCTACTTCTCGCTGTTCGGGGCGATGCTCGCCGAGCTGTTTCCGACGCGCATCCGCGCGAGCGCGCAGGGCTTCTGCTACAACGCCGGACGGCTCGTGTCCGCGGCCGCGCCCTACGCGATCGGTGCCGCGGCCACGAAGCACGGTCTCGGATTCTCCATCGCCGCCGACGCGGTGTTCTTCGCCCTTGGCGCGTTCCTGATCTGGCTGCTGCCGGAAACGAAGGGCACCGAGTTGTGATCGACCTCTCCGCCGACCTCGGCGAAGGCTCGCCCGGCGAAGACGACATCTGGCCGCTGATCAGCTCCGCGAACGTGGCCTGCGGCGGCCACGTCGGCGACGAGGAATCGATGCAACACGCGGCCACGCGCGCGGCTCGCCATGACGTCCGCCTCGGCGCGCATCCCTCGTATCCCGATCGCGAGAACTTCGGCCGCGTGTCGATGGAGATCAGTCCGCATGATCTGCACGCCTCGCTCGTCGCGCAAATCTCTGCGCTGCGCGCGTTCGCGCTCGTCCAACACGTGAAGCCGCACGGCGCGCTGTACAACGACGCGCATGGGAATCGCGCGCTGGCGGACGTGATCGTCGGCGCGATTCGCGAGGTCGACTCGGCAATCGCGCTCGTCGCGCCGGATCATTCGCAGATGGCCGCGGCGGCCCGCGCGGCAGGAACGGTGGTGATTCGCGAGGCCTTTGCGGATCGGCGTTATGAACCCGATGGCTCCCTGGTGTCGCGCAAAATCGCCGGCGCGACGTTGTCGGTGGACGAGGCGGCCGAGCAGGCCGCGCTGCTCGTTCGCGAAGGAGTGGTCGTGGCCCGCGATGGCTCGCGGGTGGAGATCGCCTTCGACACGATTTGCATCCACGCGGACATGCGGGGAGCGGTCGAACGCCTTCGGGCGATCCGCCGGAGGGTCGGTGTTTGACCATTGACCCACCGGAAGGGTCAGGATCTACGCCGTCAAATCGCGCAAGTCGTTGAAACTACGTAGACCTACGGTTCAAGATCGATGGCAGTGATCTCGCACGCGCAGGAACCCTCGTCAATCTGAAAAAGGAGCAACAATGAAGCTGAGACTCTCTCTCTTGATGTGTGTATTGCTGGTGGCGGTGCCGATGTTCGCCGGCCAGCCGGAACGTTGCGGAACCAAGCAACCGGGACTCGAAGAGGTCGACGCGATCGAGCGTGCGATCGCCAAAGGCCAGAAGGGCAAGACCTCCGCGGTCATCGACGTCTGGGTCCACGTGATCAGCGCCGGCGAGGGCTTCGCCAATGGCGATGTGCCTGACGGCATGATCCGCGACCAGATCCGCGTGCTGAACGAGTCGTACAACGGCCGCACCGGCGGCGCGAACACCGGTTTCGGTTTCGACCTGGTTGGTGTCACCCGCACCGTGAACCCGACCTGGTTCTCGCAGTTCGCCACGAACTTCGCGGTCGAGTTGGAAGCGAAGACCGCCCTCAAGCGTGGTGGCAACGGAACGCTGAACATCTACACCGTCGACGGCGGCCCGTATCTGGGCTGGGCGTACTTCCCCCAGATCGTCAACGATCCGACGTACCGCAATCTCGACGGCGTCGTGCTCGATTGGCGCTCTCTGCCGGGCGGTACGTTCGCGATCTACAGCGAAGGGGACACCGGCTCGCACGAAGTCGGTCACTGGCTCGCGCTGTACCACACGTTCGACGGCAAGTGCGGCGTGAAGGGCGACTACGTTGCCGACACCGCGCCGGAATTCAGCCCGGCCTTCAACTGCCCGGTCGGCCGCGATAGCTGCATCGGCCAGCCCGGTCTCGACCCGATCACGAACTTCATGGATTACACCCAGGACTCGTGCATGTACGAGTTCACCGCCGGCCAGGCCGCCCGCATGCAGGCCGCCTGGGCCGCGTTCCGCGACTGAGCTCTCGCCTTCCCTCTCCCCGCGCCGCGGGGAGAGGGTCAGGGTGAGGAGCGCGCGGAATTGACAAATAACCCGCCTCTCGGCGACCATCGCCGTCCCTTCCCGCGATCATTGGTGTGGTGTAGCTCAGTTGGTAGAGCGCCGGATTGTTAATCCGGTGGTCGGAGGTTCGAGCCCTCCCGCCACAGCCAATTTCCTCTCCAGCACCACAAGCCGTCAGAAATGAACACCAGCGGCGCTCATTCTCTGCATGAGAATTTTGTGGCTTTCGCTCGCTCTAGCCAATTCGCTCGCCGCATCGACGGCACTCGCGGACGTCATCACCATCGAGGTTGATGGCAGTTCGCTGACGCACGCGCATGGCATCAATGATCTCGACCGCATCGTCGGGTTCCATCATCGCTCCGAGACCGGGACCACCCACTACGCATTCGTGCGCGAGGCCAGTGGCACGTTCTCCAGCGCCGGCCCGGACCACCCTTCGTTTCCCTGTCCGCCGCTCTGCGACAACGTGAAAGCGCACTCGATCAACAATGCCGGTGACATCGCTGGCACCTATGGTTCCGGTCTGAACCATTCCTTCATTCGCACCGCGGCGGGTGAGATCACGACGTTCGACGTCGAGGACAGCGCGAACACGTTCGCCGACGGGATCAACGAGTCGCTGCAGGTTTCCGGATACTTCGACGACGCTGTCTGTCCGGCCGAGCCGCTGCCCTGTTCGCACGGCTTCATTCGCAACCCGAACGGCGAGCTCATCATCTTCGACGTGCCCGGAAGCACGGGTACGTTCCCCGGCAAGATCAACAATGCGGGCGACGTCACCGGCTCGTACAACGACCTCGAAGGCAATGGGCGCGGATTCATACGGCTGGCGAACAGCCAGACGTTCATCACCTTCGACGTACCGGGTTCCGTCGGTACCGAGGCTCAGGCGATCAACGACGCCGGGACGGTGACGGGGGCCTACATATCGTTCAACCCGGACATCGGTTACCGGCGGCACGGGTTCGTGCGGTCGGCACTCGGGTTCACGACGGTCGACGTGCCCGGCGCGCACGCGACCATCCCCTCGGGAATCAACAACGACGGCGACCTAGTCGGCACGTACGACGTCCTGACCGCCGACGGACGTGTCACGCGAGGGTTCGTCATCACCGCCGACGACGCTGTCTCCCAGATTCCGACGTTATCCGCCTGGATGGGCATCGCATTGTTGCTGTCCCTGATCGCACTCGCGGTTTATCGGATCGTCTGACCCTCCTCGCGGTCGGGCGGTAGGCGGTAGGCGGTAGGCGGGGGAACGAAGCGCTCGTAGTAGGGCGCGGGTTCCTGCCTACCGCCTACCGCAAGGCGCGCAGCGCCGTACCGCCTACCGCCCTACGTCCGTAGCGCCTTTTTTCATGGGTGACGTCAGAAAGTGGCAGCATTCACGCTCCTTCCCGTCGAGGTCCGAACAATGAAGAAGTCCAAACAACGACATCCACACCAAAAGAGAGAAGGAGAAGAAGCAATGTCCAGCAATCCCGTGGTCCCGGTCTCGATCTTCAATGCGAACACGACTTCGGTGAACGTCACCGTCAACAACGGTACGCAGTTCACCGTCGACGGCGCGAAGGCGCCGACCTTCTCGCCCGCTTTCAACAACAGCGCCTGTAGCTTCGCCACGAATCCGTCGGGCAACACGTTCGGCGTCACGGGGACGAACTTCGTCGACATCACCCCCGTCGGGTCGAACCAGCCGATCCAGTTCCAGATCAACATCTCCAGCAGCATCCAGGTCACTTCGCTGCAGCTCTACATGTTCTGGGCGAGCCAGACCACCGCCGGCTGGGTCCTGCTGAACAACGGGCAGATCATCGCCATGGACACGCTCTCCGGCGGCGGCTCGTCGAGCTCGCCGAGCTCGTCGCGGACCACCGCGAAGCGCTACTGAGCCGCACCGCCGCGCCCCGAGATCCTCATGAACGGCGGGACACCTTTGCAGGAGATCGCACCCGGTCTGTATGTGATCGGTGTCTCGCCGTCGTCTCCCTCGTTCTCCTCGCCGCCGGCGACGACGTACGCGTACTACCTCACGCAGGCGGTGCCGTCGCCGGCGGACCCCGCACCCACGCTCGACGACACCTGGACGGATGCGGATTACAGCGGCTGGTATCTCTTCCTGATCGACCCCATCGTCGATGCCACGAAGTTCGTTGACGAGGCCCGCTCGCAACTGCCGGCGCTCACCGCGTCGCCGTCGCAACTGCCGATCGGGATCATCTGGATGCCCGATCCGTCGGACTTCGGCGCCGCGCAGGGACTCGTTCTCTACTCGCCCGCGGGTCAGCCGGACCTGCGGACGCTCGGGCCGGGAAGCCCGCCGCCGGTCGCGTTCACCTGGGGAGCGCTGACGCTCACGATCGGCGGCGCGCGTTTCTCGCTGGATACGGCGGCGAATGCGATCACGATCAGCAGTCCGTCGGGCTCGGCGATCTCGTTGTCGTTCTGTCCGCAGGGCGGCACCGTCCTTCCGTACTCCAACGTACCGGCGACGCCGTGGCTCGTCTCGATTCCGCTCACCGGGGACGCCGCGGGCACGCTGGGAATGACGGCAGCGCTGGAGCTCGGCTATCTGGTCGAGACGTTCGGCTGCGGCTTCCGCTACATCACCGAGTCGAGCGATGACGCGGGGCTGTATTACACGTTCGTTCCTCCCGCTGCGCCGTCGCTCGACGGGACGTTTCTCGGTTTCGCGCTGCAGTTGCATCCGCTGTTGCCTTGCGACCCCGCGGCGACGCGCCTCGCGTTCGATCTCGCCGGTTCGCCGCCGAACGAATATCAGACGGCGAGCGCGAACGTCGTGGCGCCGTACTTCCTCACGACGAATGGTGGGTCGTTCAACCTCGTGCCATATGACGTCTCCGCGGACGCGACCCTCGCGCCGCCGGGCTTCGCATTCTGTCTCGCACCCGGTTCGTCGCCGTCGCCCCAGCTCTACCTCGCGCCGTCGGGCACGTTTCAGGTCTCGTCGTTCAGCTCACCGGGCGAAACGGGTGCGCAGTGGCTCTGCGGACTCACGGCGCAGGAGTACCTTCAGATCGAGACGAACGATCTGGTTGCGTTCATCGCGGGCATGCCCGCGTACGCGCCGGGAGCGGGCAGCGGCCCCGCGGCCGGCCACGGTCCTACGCTCGACGCGACGTTCACCACGTCGTGGCTGCAGTTTCCCGTCGCCTCGTCGATCGGCTCGCGCTCGTACTTCGGCATGCCCAGCGCATCGATCTATTACGCCGGAATCGGCGACTCGTTCGGCACGCCCGTCGTGTCGAAGCTCGTCACGTTCGCGGACAGCGCCACCTTTCCGATCGTTCCGTACGGAGGCATCTACGCCAGCGTCGAAGCGGGCGGTGGAGTCCCGGTCTTCAACGCCGGCGTCAGTCCCGTTGCGTTCGCGAGCTTTGAGTCGCTCGTGCTGAGCAGCGAGAGGCACCTGCGAGCGACGGCCGGCACTCCCGGTCCCGTGTTCACGGTCTCTTCGGCGAACGGTCTGACGTCGGCCGGCGAGATCGGCTCGCCGCCGCCGGCGGGCACCGCGCTCACGCCGCAGGGTTTCGTCGTCCAGTTGAATGCCGGCGGAACGTGGGCCCAGCTGGATCTGGCGTTGAGCCCGGAGACGGCCGGACAGTATCTGAGCTTCAACGGAACGCCCACCGTCGTCGAGCCCGCGATCGCGAACGTCGTTCTGCAGACGGAGCTCTTCCTCGTCGTCACGAATCCCGCGAGCGTTGGCAACTTCAGCAACGAGATCAGCGTCGGAGGATTCAACTTCACGCTCGGCATCCAGCCGTCGTCGCCGCATGCGGATGACGGCACGCTGCTGATCTTCAAGTTCAACACGACCGCATCGCTGGCACAGCTCGCGGAGCGCACGGATCTCTGGGCGGACACGGCGACCTTCGTAACGGACGTCGCCGCCGCACAGCAGCAGATCCGCGAGGCCATCGAAGTGGCGCGGAACTATCAACGCGGCGCGGGCGCCAGTCCTTCGTCGGGCAATCCGTTCGCGTACTTCCTTTCGATCCTCGACGTCCCGGGCTGGACCGGCATCCTCGCGCTGAACTGCGCGATCGACGGCAACGGGATGCCCGAGGATTTCCAGATGCTCCTCGGGGGAATCCAGGGGCAGTTGCGCGCCCACCATCTCGGAGTCGAGCGCAATCGCGTGACCCAGGATCCCGATGGCGGCGCGAGCCTGCAGCAGAGCTCTCTGTTCGGCGTCATCCACTACGCCAGTCCATCGTCGGCAGCCTCGCCGGCGGAATCGCCGGCGCCGCTCGCCTACGGAGTGGAAACGCTCACGGTCGTCTTCCAGAACTCGCAGATCACGCAGTTCAACGTCGTCGTCGGGCTGACGATCAACGAGCTGTTCGGACGCGAGACCGCGCTCGTCGTCACGTCGCTCTCGCCGCCTCCGCGGAACACGCTCGAGATCGCGGGGCAATACCAGGTCACCGGTTCCATCGGCGTCGTCACGTTCCAGACGGACCAGGCGTTCATCTACGACTTCCCCGTGCCGGCCGGCGCGGCGCGCGTGCTGGATCACGTCCTGTTCGACAGCGCATCGCTCGTTCCTGTTTCGTCGGTGCCGCTGTCGGGCGGCGGGACGCAGATGACGGCTCAGTTCTCACTGGCCGGCGGGATCTGGTTCAGCGCCCAGCCGTTCCCGGGCTCTGGAGACTTCGATCTTTTCTCATACGGCAACGGCGTCGCGGCGGACGGCGGACTGTCGTTCACGAACATGACCATGCAGATCGTCTTCACCCTCGACTCTGCGGGCGCGATGGTCCCCGGCAGCCAGACCGTGACGTTCGTGCCGTCGCTCCTCACGATCCTGCCGTCGCCGGGCGCCATCCGCTCCGGCAGCCTGCTCGGTGCGCTGCCATTGCAGCTCTCGCAATTCCTGGAGTCGCCGGCGGGGATGACGACATCCTCCCTCGGCGCAAACGTCGTGAACTGCCTGCAGCTCGAAGGACAGCCGTCGAGCAGCTCGCCGCCGCTGTCGCCTTCCGAGTCGTTGCCGGCATCGCCGCCGGCCGTGTCGCCCGCGACCTCGCCGTACGTCACCGTCGCGCCGACGTTCGCGCTCGAGTACGACCTCCCGCTCGGTTCCCTCGGCTCGCTCTCCGGTCCGAACGCCGGCCTGATGGCGAAGCTCTTTCTCGGGTGGGGGCCGTCGACGGTCATGCCCGGCAGTGACGCGGCCGCGGTGTTCGTGCAACTGCCGCAGCTCTCCGCCGGTCTCGGCGGCGGCTTCAATCTCCAGGGAATCCTGAAGACCGTCTTCGGCGACGCGAACCTGCTCGCGGTCGACGTCGACGGACTGCCGGTGTACGCGCTGCTCTTCAACAACGTGCAGCTCAGCGTGCTCGGTTACGCCTTCCCTCCCGGCGTGATCGTCGATTTCCTCCTCTTCGCCGGGCAGGCCTCGCAGAACGTGAACACCAACACCAGCAACCTCGCCTGGTTTCTCGGCGTGCTGCCACAGGGGTCGCCGTAATGAGCTCTCCTCTCGATGTCAACGGCGTGATCGCGTGGCTGAACGGGACGTTCGGCCTGTCCATGCCGGTGCTGCCGTTTTCCGCGCCCTGGCTCGCGCCGTTCGCCGGCCTCTGGAATCTGCTCGTGCCGGGATCGCTGCCAAAGCCGGGCGATCCCTTCCCCTGGACGATCCCCGTGTCGGGCACGTGGACCGTGCCCGTCGGCGGCACGTTCGTGCTCGAGAACATCACCATCGTCGTCGCCGCCGGGCCGGCGACGAAGGGATTCCTCGCGCGCGTGAAGCGCGCCCTCACCCGCCCGAAGACCAAACGAAAGCGAGCCAACCCGGCGCCGTGAACGGCGTCTCGCACTGCTACGTCCACCGCCTTCATTTCACTCGCGAACAAGGAGAATGATCATGCCCTCACCAACCCCTCCCGGCACCAGCGTTTCCGTCTCGGCGACCCTGCAGTTCTCGGGTCAGGACGTCGTCATCAGCAGCGGCGACATCTCCAATGCCTCCCAGGCGCTCTCGAACCTCGTTTTCTCGCTCACGGCACCGGTCACCCTCGGTTCGTTCGACAACTTCATCGATGCGCTGCACGCCGACCTCGGCGTGCCGCTCACGTCCTCCGAGATCACCAGCGCGATCGATGAGATCCCGAGCTCGCCGGCCGTGCTCGGTGCGATCAAGAACGACCTGCTGGCGATCGTGAGCACGCCGCTCATCCTCAACACGCTCAACGTCAACACTGCCGCCGGGGCGTATTCGGTCGGCGTTTCGTTCCCGGTGCACATCCCGATCACGAGCTTCCTCTCGTTCAACGGCATCGGCGTCCTCGTCTCCTACCAGTCGGCCAGTCCCGCATAGGCGAACGATGAGCACCGACGTCATTCTGCAGCTCAGCGGCACCCTCTTCGGCGTCGATCTCGACGCCGAAGTGGTGGTGGCGGGAGGTCCGCTCTCCTTCCGCCTGGCGCCCGCGCAGCCGATTCCGTTCGAGGAGATCTGGAACGCGATCGACACCGAGCTGCAGAACATCGCCGGCTTCAGCCTGCCGGACATCGCCGGCGGTCCGTGGGGCGGACTGTTCGGCGCGGGCGGTACGGTGATGCCGACGCTGTGGATCGCGCCTTCCGGTCCGGGCCCTGCCGCGGGCACGTATCTCCAGCTCGATTTCTCGGAGCCGATCCAGATCGGCGGAACGTTCTCGACGCCCATCGGCACGATCACCATCGAGCCGAACTTCCAGGTCTGGAGTCTCTACTTCGGCTACGACCAGGCCACAGGGCCGGGCCTGGCCATTCGCGCGAAGATCTCGACGTCGAGCGCCGGCAGCGCCGCCACTTCCGACAAGGCGCAGATCGTCAGCTATCCGTTTCCCGTGCCGGTGCAGCCGTCCTCGAACGGGTTCCAGGTGAACTACCTCGGGCTCGGACAGCGCATCGGGCCCACCGTCAACGTCACCGGAGACGATCCGCTCGCCGCGATCTTCCAGCAGTTGGAGACGGAGCTCGTCGGCACCGATCCGCGGACGATCCTCACGACGCTCGCGAATGATTTCTACCAGCCGGATCGCGACTGGTTCATTGCCGCGGACATCTCCCTGCGTGGGTTCCGCGTGCGGATCCTCTTCAACGATCCGGTGCTTTACGGGCTGGAGATCACGGTCAGCTCGTCTCCGCCAACGTTCTTTTCCGGCCTGCTCTTCGAGATCCTCTACCAGAAGCTCGGCCCGAATCTCGGCGTTTACTACGGTGCGCTCACGCTGCCGATGGCTATGCGCCGCATCGTGCTCGACGGCGTGATCCTGATCCTTCCGGGCTTCTCGATCTGGGTCTACACCAACGGCGACTTCCGCGTGAACGTCGGCTGGCCCGTCGGCACGAGCTCGATCGGCGTGCAGGTCGGTCCGCTCATCGGCTGGGGCGGTTTCTATTTCGCGAAGCTGAGCAGCGGAGACAATCCGGGCGCGCAGCCGAGCGTCGATTACAACCCCATCCTCGCGTTCGGTCTCGGCGTAACGCTGTCGCTCAACGAGAGCTTCAACGCCAGCATCTTCAGCGCGACGATCTCCGTCTCGCTCTCGGCCACGTTCCAGGGATTGCTCGCGTGGGAGGCTGGCAACTCGATCTCCGGTCCACCCGATCACTACTGGTTTGCCGGCACCGCGGGGTTGTCGGTGCTCATCCAGGGAACGGTCGACTTCGCGATCATCAAGGCATCGGTCACGATCAGTTTCACAGCGAACCTCGGCGTCGCCTTCGAGACCGGTTACCAGACCCTCGTCGCGGTCTCGGCGTCGGTCTCCGTCTCCGTCTCCATTCACGTCATCTTCTTCACGATTCACCTCTCGTTCAGCACGACCGTGAGCACGCAGTGGGTGATCGGCAGCGGCACCGGCATCGCGTCGGTCAACGGTCCGCAGGCGCCCGGCCTCGCCATCACTGGCGGCTTCGGGGCGCCCGATCCCGTGCACGTGGAAGCGCTCCGCTCGGCGCGGCTACTCATGGATCGCATGGCGGCAACGCCGCGGCGCGCCGCGAGCCCCACGGATCCAGTCACGCGGCTCGATGAAGCGAGCCGCATCGCCGCGGTGTCGCCCATCTCGATCCCGGTGCAGTTCGTTCTCCAGCCGACAGTCGTCTACGACAGTCCTCCTTCGTTCAACGTCATCGCGTCGTTGCTGCTCGAGTCTCCCGGGCCCGGCTCATCGCCACCGGCGTCGCCGGCGATGGGAACGCCGTTCGAGAGATTGATCGTGGCGATGGTGGACTGGCTTCTGGCCATGTTTCCGACGGGCACGCTCAGCGAGCGTTTCGCACAGGTCGTGTCGGCCCTCGGGTCAGGCAATGAAGCGCCGTTCGACGGAGACTGGACCGCGTTTCAGTCGAGTCTTCAGACGTTCCTGCAGAGTGCCCTCACGTTCGACGTTACCGCCGCGGGAAGCGACTCGCCGTCCGGCGGCATCGACAGCGTGGCCGTCTTTCCGATGCTGTACGGCCTCCAGCTCGCGTACGTCGACGAGAACGGTGACCCGCAGACGATCGACTTCGACACCTTCAATCCGACTCCCGCGGATTACCCCACCGCGGTGAGCCTGTACTTCGCCGACTCGCAGTGGAGCGGCAGTCCGGCCGGCAACGGCGGATTCACTTCCCCGTCGCTGAGCATGGCCACGTTCACGCTCGCCGACTACTTCCTCATGCAGGCGCGCAATGCCGCGAACGCGCTGTACACCGCGGCCACGGCGTACGAGCAGAACGCGACGAACGTTTTCCTCGCGCAAGTCGATGCATTGCGCGCCGGCGGTGGCTCGCAATGGGACCTCGTCGACGCCACCACCGAGCACGCGGCGGACCTCGTCGGCGGGAACGAGCTCGAAACGCTGCTTCAGCAATTCGACTACGCGTCCGCCGCGGGGATGGGCTCGCGATTCCTTCTCAACGGACTGCAACTGCCGGTGCCGGCCGACGTGCCGCCCGATCCGACGTTCGAGAACATGAAGAGCGTTCCGACGGCGGGCCTGTACATCCTCACCGGGCAGCAGTACGCAATCGCGCAGGGCGCGACCACGGCAACCGGGACGTTGAGTCTCGATCCCTCCGCCCCTTCCGGCTGGATCACGTTCGACGGCGGTTCCACCGGCGCCGTTTCGACGATCGAGCTTCCGTCGTCGATTCCGCCGTCGCCGCTGCCGCAGTGGCAGACGGGGACACAGAGCCCGTCCGCCGGCACTGCCGTATTCAACGCGCTGCCCGCGGTCACGTCGCATCCGCTGTACGTCTCGCTGAAGAACCAGATCGCGTGGGACGCGAGCGGCATGGCGCAGACGATTCTCGCGCTCCCTGCGCAAGTGAAGCAGCTCCTCGCCGGCGGCGTGCAGCTCCAGATCACCGCCGATCCGCCGGCGAGCACGAGCTCCGGGTCGCCGGTGGCCGCGCCGCCGCTCATTGCCGCGACTCCGGCGCTGCTCATCCGCATCACGCTGACGCAGGTGCCGTCGAACAGCACGAACAGCGTGGCGCCCGGCTCGCCGACGGGATCGTCGCCGCAAGCGGAGCCGCAGCAGTATCTGCCGAACATCTACCAGGTCACCGGGGCCGACGAAGAGACGCGCGACCGGATCTTCGCGGCGCTGCAATCGGGTCTTTCGGGCGCGTCAATCTCGCTGCTCTATCCCACGTCGGGCAACTCGCCCGGGCCGTCGGGACTCGTCTCCGAGGGACTGGGCATCGACGTGATGCTCGTCAAGACGAATCTCTCGACGCTGAACCAGGTCGGCGACGTCGTCATGGCTTTCCGCAAGTCCGCGGCGACGATGAACGACGACGCATCCTCAGCCACGGTCACCGAGGTGGTCGGGTTCCTCGAGTTGCTCTGGCAGGTGAGCGTTGTCAACGCGCCCGGATTCTTCCTCTTCTATGAGAACGACCAGGGCCAGGACCTGCCGTCCTCGCTCTTCTCTTCGGCGGGTACGCAAGGTGGCGGGACGGCGCAGTTCGACGTGCTCGTGCAGTTCGCGGCGGTGCCCGCGGAGACGGTCAGCGTGCCGCAGTACGCGAGCTGCATCTTCATCGAGGCGCAGAGCGGAAGCGATCCGCTGTACGCCGGCGTGCTCGATGCGGATGGAGCGCCGCTGCCGCAATGGTTCCCCACGATGCCGCCGGGCAACGTCGGCTTCACCGTGGAATGGGAGCCGCCGGTGACCAGTCCGAACGATCTCGTGCCGGTGGGTGAGCTCTATCACCTCCTGCAGTACCAGGTGCAGGGAAGCGGCGGCTACATGGAGTCGGTGTGGAGCCTGCCGGTCGGCCCGATGCAGAACAACGGCGTATTCGCGTCGGCGTCGTCGCCGGAGCTCTGGCAGTACCTCACCAACGTACCGGTGTATCTCGCTTACGGCACGTCGCCGGCCGAGGCGCCGAGTCCATATGCGATCGTGGGAACGACGGTCGGCGTCGATCTGCGCATCGCCGATGTCTATGGCGATGTGTTGCCGTCGACGTACGACGCCACCTTTGCTCCGCTTTATCAGGATGCGCTGATCTCCATCGCGCAGTGGCCCGGCCTGTACGTGCAGTACCGCTTTGTCGCGTCGAGCGGCAACGGGCAGGCGGTGCTCGAGATCACCGCGACGTTCGATCCCGATTCGGTCGTGCCGCCGGCGGCGTCACCAGCCTCGCCGCAGGGCTCGTTCAACGTGCAGCAGCAGTGGCAGACCGCGCTGTCGCGTTACGACCTGATCCTGTATCAGCTCGCGGATCCGAATGTCACCGTGTCCGTTGCCACGAGCGTGGCGGGCGGCCCGGTCGGCGATCCCACTGCGATCGCATCGTCGCTGTACGAGTTTGCTGTCGCCATCGAAGAAGAGATCGCGGTGGCGATGTCGTCGCCGGACGCGGCCTCACAGGTGACGCGCGTGATCTCGATCGACGTCCCGTTCGCAGCCGTCGTCGCGCAGACCGTCGACATCTTCCAGGTCGGCGTGACGATGACGTTCGCGCGCCACGCGGCACTCGTCGATCCGATCGCCGCGGCGAACCTGCCGGGAGCGGTCAGCGTCGCGTACGACGTCCCGGCCGATCTCACTGGTGACGCGGCGTCGCCGAACGTCACCCTTTTCGCCCAGGACTTCGAGGCGGCCTTCGCGGGCTTCGACGGTGCCTCCGGCGAGCTCAAGCTCGCGCAACGCTCCGGCGTCTCCACCGGCTCCTCGGCACCGGTCAGCGAATCGCTCTGGGCGGTGCGCTTCAGCGCCACCGACGGCATTGCACTGTCGATGCAGCCGGGCCTCGCGTACTTCGCGCTGCAGCCGCTGTCGACCGAGCCGCTCAGCGGTGTGGCCGCGGGCCAGACCTGGTCGAACGTAGACATCGATGCATGGGCACAGCAGTTCCTCGCCGCATACGACGCGTTTCTCTCGCCGCAGATGGCGGTGGCGATCGCCGTGCTCGACGCGCAGGACGAAACGAGTGCCTATGAGTCGCTCACCACGACGAAGCAGCAGCTCGCGAACACGGTTCCCCTCGGCCTGACGCAGATCCTCGCGGCGCAGGCAGGGCTCGGCGATCTGACCGCCGCGCAGACGCGGCTGACGAACGCGATGCTCACGCAGCTCGGCAGCGCATTCTCTGTCAGCACGATCGTGCAGGTGCCGGCGACGGTGAGTGTGGCGGCGATGGCCGAGAGTCCCGATCAGACTTCGCAGCCACCGCAGGTCTACGGCGCTCTCGTTCCGGTCACGGCTGCCAATTCGTCGACGGCATCGACCTACTCGTTCTCTCCGGGAGAAGTCGTGCTCGCGCCGGGATCGCAGTGGATGACGTCCCTGCTCACCGTCGCGCAGCCCGGCGAACAGTCGTCGCTTTCGATCGGACTGGCGTATCAGATCAGCTATCTCCAGCACGACTTCCTCGGCAACGAAGCGGAGCTCGGCTACACACCCTCGTCGTGGCTCAAGTTCGTCGTGCCCGCCGTGCCGTTGCTCCAGCTTCCGATCACAGCAGCGGCGGACATCCCGATTCCGCTGATCTTCGAGCCGTCCGCGCCTTCGCTCGTGGTGCAGAGCGCGACCGAGGCTCCTCCGGGATCGCCGGTCAGCCCGAACGACATCCAGGGCGAGATCGGGCAGATGCTGCAGTGGAACTACGCCGTCGACATGGCCCTCGCGCTCGAGGCGCAGGACGAGCTCCATTTCGACGTCACGTACAACGTTCCCGCCGCACCGAGCGTGCTGACGGCGATGACCGCAACCTCGACCGCGCCGCTGGCGGGCCTGTTCAACGCACTGGCCGAGTTCAGGCAGTGGTATGCCGCGAACTCGCCCGGCTTCGGGCAGATCATCGGTGGAGTCCTGCCGTCGACCGGCAATCCTCCGGGCTCGCCGAGCGTCGCGCGTACGCTCATCGACGGCTTCGTGAGTGCGGCGGGCAACGTCGCCTCCGCATGGGCCGCGCTTTATGCACCGCCCGCCTTCCTCGCGGAGTTCGCCGAGGAACAGCCGATCGTCGACAGCTTCTACCTCACCACCGGCGGCACGACGACGATGCAGCTCTTCGGACAAACGTCGTCGCAGGCGAATCCGCAGTACTGGCCGTCGCTGACGTTCGCGGACGGCACCACCTGGACGCCCGATGGCGCGGATGCCGTTCCGACGGGCTCGGGCGAAGTCTGGTGGGTGGTCTCGAAGACATTCGCGAGCGTTCCCGATCTCTCCACGCTCACGATCGAAATGGGACCGCTGAACATGCTCGATCGGCAGACAGCGATCCTCTCGTCGTACGTGGTGCGCAATGCGACCCTCGCCGGACAAGGCGCGAGTCCCGTCTTCGTCTACACGACGCAGGAAGTCACATTTCCGTCCGCGCTGGTCCCGCTGATCAGCCGTGCTTCGATGCCGGTGCTGGAGCCGGCGGCGACGCTCGCCGACACGCTGACCGACGTTCTCGCTCCGATTGCCGCGCCGGGCGCGCTCCTTGGTACGTACGCGCGGATCGCCGTGAGCTACGCATACGCGATCGCCGAGCAGCCGAGCGGTACGCCGCTCATGGTCACGACGGCGGTGCTGCTCGTCGACGACGTCGACCTTGCGGCCAGTCCCGGCGCTCCCGCGACCATCGCCGCATCGATGGCCGGCCTGATCGAGTCGTGGCACCAGACCTTCGCACCGCCTTCGACCGGCGCGCTGCTGACGCTCGCGCTGACCCTCTTCGCCAGTGCGCAGCAGTACCCGATCATCGAGATCGATCAGATCCCCATCGACGTGAGCGCCGTGGATCACGCCTGGTGGCAGGGAGGAACATGAGCGAGGGCGGCCTTCCCGTCACACTGGCCGGCTTCCGCAATTTCCACGAGGGGAAGTCGATCGTCGTGTGCGGGTGCGGGTCATCGCTGTCGGCATTCACGCGGCCCGAGCGCTTCGTCACGATCGGCGTGAACGACGTCGGCCGTCTCTTTCAGCCCGATTACCTGGTCGTGCTCAATCCGCGGCAGCAGTTCACCGGCGATCGCTTCCGCCACGTCGAGGAAAGCCGGGCCAAAGCGATCTTCACGCAGCTCGATCTCCGGCTCCGTCACCCGCACGTCGTCCGCTTTCGCCTCGGAAAGCGCGGAGGCACGGAGCCCGTCGATCCCAACGTGCTGCACTACACGCGCAACTCGCCGTACGTCGCGCTTTGCCTGGCGATGCACATGGGAGCGAAGCGGATCGGTCTGATCGGCGTCGATTTCACCGACCATCACTTTTTCGGGCGGACCGGACGTCATTCACTGGCGCGCGAGCTGCCGCAGATCGACTCCGAATACCGGCGCCTCGGCGAGGTCGCCAGGCGGCTCGGCATCGAGGTCTTCAACCTCAGCGAATCGAGCCGGATCACGGCCTTTCCGAAGATCTCCGCCGATGCCTTCGCGCGACTCGACGCGCCGCCGTTGCGCATCGTCTCTTACGCAACGACACCCGTCGCCGGCGTTCCGCCCGTGCTCGCGAGGTGCATCGCCGAGCGGACGCCGCATGAGGGCCGTGCCGTATGGGCCCGCGCGGGCTACGGCAACGGCGTCGTGTTCGACGGCGACGTCGAGTACACCCGCTCCTCGCGCCAGGCGAACGCGCTGCTCGACGCCGCGGACGTCGTGATCGTGCACAACGGCAAGGTCGATGCGCGTCACGTCGCGCTGATCGACAGCAAGCCGGTCGTCACGCTCGCGCACAACTACAAGTGGAACGTGGACGAGACGTTCGTCCAGCGCGGAATGCCCGGGCTGGTCGTCGCGCAGTACCAGGCGACGCTCCCGGAGTTCGCATTGTGGACGCCGGTGCCGAATCCGATTCCGTTCTGGGAACCGGCCTACGCGGCGGGCGAGAAGGGTCCGCGGATCACCATCGCCTTCACGCCGTCCGGAAAACACGAGCGCTATCCGGAAGACCATCACCTGTACTGGCACGCGAAGGGATATCGCTCGACGATGGCCGTTCTCGAGCGGCTCGCCGCGCGGCGCGGCATCGCCCTCGAGGTCATTCGAAACGCGCAGATCTCGCACGCGCGCTCGATGGAGATGAAGCGCCGCGCGCACATCGTGATCGACGAGTGCGTGACCGGCAGCTATCACCGCAACAGTCTCGAGGGACTGGCCGCCGGCGCCGTCGTCGTGAACGGCGTGGGACGCCTGGCCGGCGTGGCCGAATTGCTCCGTGACGTGAGCGGATCCGAAGAAGTGCCGTTCGTCGCCGCGGGTCTCGACGACCTGGAGGCTGTTCTCGAGAAGCTGATAGCGCGCGGCGCCGCCGCGCTTGCCGAGGAAGGTGCTCGCGGCCGGCGATGGCTCGAAGCGCATTGGGATTTCGGGCGGCAGTGGAGCCGCTTCTGGCAGCCCGCGATCGAGACTGCGCTGCAGCAGCGCGGTGTGGTGCAGGCCTCCGGCCTGCCTTCCGGCGGTGAGAAAGAGGCAGGCTGGAAGCCCGCACCACACGGACACGGGATCGTCATTCCATTCGGCGGGCGCGACCGGCTGCCGCTGCTCGAGCGCACGCTCCTCGCGGTCGCCGCGAGCGGCGCCAGCGAAGTGATCGTCGTCGAAATGGCGGAAGACGAGCCCTGCGCGCGCGACGCGGTCGCCGCCGCCGGTTTCCAGCACGTCTTCATCCGCGACGTCTTTCATAAGACGCGTGCCATGAACGCCGGCGCGGCGCGCATCACCAGCGAACGTTTCTTCTGGCTCGACGCCGACATCGTCGCGACTCCGCCGTTCTTCGCGAATGCCGTCGCCGAAATGGACGAGCGGAAACTCGATTGCCTCGTGCCCTGGACCACGGTCGGTTACCTGACCGGCGAGGACACGGCAGCCGTTCTGGCCGAATCGAAGTCCGTCGACGAATGCAAACCGCAGACGACGTACCGCTCTCCGCGCGCGAGCCGCGGCGGCGTCGTCCTGGTGCGCACGTCGTTCGTGCGCGAGTACGGCGGGATGTGCGAAGAGTTCCGGGGATGGGGAGCGGAAGACGATGCGTGGTTTGCGAAAGCGAGATGCCTCGGCACCGCCGACGTCACCCGCCGCCGCGACCAGCACGTGTACCACCTTCATCACGAGAACAGCGGCGGCGCCCGTCCCGGCGCGGCGCTCGCTCTGAATCCGCATTACCGGCGCAACGTCGCGTTGTTTCGTGAGGTGCGATCGCTTCGCACGCGCGAGCGTTTCCTGCAACGGTTTCCCGCCGTGCCCCTTCGCGCCGAGGGAGATCCGCCCTGGGGCGGCGAGGCGGCTCGGCCCGCGGAACCTCGCGCGACGGCCGTGCTTCCGGCCGGCCGCCAGGGGCCGCGGCTGAACCTTGGCTGTTGCGACGATGTGCGCCGTGGGTTCGTGAACGTCGACCGCGTCGCCGGCAGGGGAGTCGATGCCGTCGTCGACCTCGCGGAACCGTGGCCCTGGAACAGCGATTCGGTCGACGAGATCCGCGCCTGGGACATCATCGAGCACCTCCCCGACAAGGTGCGCACCATGAACGAAATGTGGCGCGTGCTACGGCCCGGCGCGACGGCCGAGATCGCCGTCCCCACCACCGACGGCCCGGGCGCGTTTCAGGATCCGACGCACGTCTCGTTCTGGAACCGGCGCAGCTTTCTCTACTACGAGCACGGCAATCCGTATCGCGAGCGGTTCGCGCGCAGCTACGGCATCGAGGCGCGGTTTCGCGTGCGCTCCGAGCGGACCGAGAGCTCTGTCGATGGCCCGCGGCTGCACATCGTGCTGGAGGCGGTGAAGCCATGACCGTGCGCTCCTTCGCCGTCGTGATTCCTTCGGCGAACGCCGCAAAGCTGATCGAGTGCGTGCGGGCGATCCGGCGGCACGAGCCGTCCCTCGATCCGTCCCGCATCATCGTCGTCGACGACGGCGCGCGGGCAGGCGCCGGGTCCGAGCTGCCGGATGTACGCTGGGTCGAAGGGGTGCGGCCGTTCGTCTTCGCGACCAACGCCAACCTCGGAATCGCAGCCGCGGGCGGTGACGATGTCGTTCTGCTCAACGACGACGCGCGTCTGGTCACGTCCGGAGGGTTTACCGCCCTCGCCGCGCATGTCGATCGCCAGCCGTCCCTCGGCCTCGTGGCCGCCGCCGTCCGCGGTGCGGTGGGCAATCGCGCGCAGCGGCCGCGCGCCTCCGGCGGACTGAGAGCCGAGCGCTCGAAACTCTGCTTCGTTTGCGTGTACATCCCGCGCTCCGTGTACGGCGCCGTCGGCCCGCTCGACGAGCGCTTCGTCGGCTACGGCTACGAGGACGACGACTATTCGCTCCGCGTAAGAGAGCGCGGCTTCGAGCTCGGCATCGCCGATGACTGCGTCGTCGAACATGATGGAGGCGCCACCTTCCGCACGTGCCTCGATTACGTCGAGCTCGAGCAGCTCAATCGCCGGCTGTATCTCGAGAAACAGGATCGTCTTCGCGGAGCCGAACGCTTCGTCCTGGCCATGCGCGTGAAGAACGGCGTGCCCTTTGTCGGCGAGGCCATCGAGCGGGCGATGTCGCTCTGCGATCGCGCCCTCATCTTCGACGATCATTCCGATGACGGCACGGCCGCAATCTGCCGCGCACTCGGACCGCGCGTCACCGTCGTCGAGTCGCCGTTCGAAGGTCTCGACGAGGCCCGCGACAAGAACGAAATGCTTCGTCTTCTCCGGTGGGAGCTGCCGGACTGGGTGCTCTGGATCGACGCCGATGAGGTACTGGAGCGCAGCGGCCCTCAGCTCCTGCGCGAGGCCACGCGCCGCGATCCGTTTGCGGCCGCCTTCGCGCTGCGCGTCGCGTACGTCTGGGACGATCCGGAGCAGGTCCGTGTCGACGGCATCTTCGGGCGCTTCCATCGCGAGTCGCTGTTCCGCATGCGCGGGCAGTCCGTGGAACGCCTTCAGTTTCGGGAGCGCGGTTCGGGGCCGAACCTCCATTGCGGCAACGTGCCGATGAATCTCGCCGGCCATCGCCGCCGTCTGGGCGTGCGTCTCAGGCACTACGGCTACATGACCGCCGAGCAGCGGCAGAGGAAGTACGACTGGTACGTGCACGTCGATCCCGACAACGCTGCGGAAGATCACTATCGGCACATTGCCGGAGAGCGCGGGGCGCGCTACGCACCCGGGCCGCCGCGATTCGTGCGATGGACGGAAGGACGGTGAGCAGGTGACCGCCAACCCCATTCAACTGAATCACACCCTCACGATTCTGCATCCGCTGGTCCCGGCGGCGACCGAAGCCTTCGAGCCGGCGGTCGAGGGCGTGGCCTCGCCCCCTCCCCTGACGAGCGCGGTGCTTTTCAACGCCACCACCGAGGCCGTCAACTCCATCAGCGTCGGCGCGGTCGTGTCTCCGCCGGCCGGCCTGCCCGGCTTCAGCTCCAGCCAGGCCCCGTCTTCGTGCACCTGCAGACTTTCGCAGGGCGAAACCTCGCTTCAGGTCACGTTCGCGAACGGTGTGGCCTGGTCGTCGACGCTCCTCGTCGGCTCGTACGGCGGCACGGTTTCCATCTGGTGCTTCGAGAACGGATTCGTGCTCACCACCGCCTCCAATCAGCTCGCGCAGATCAGCTTCTGGTCGGAATGAAGAAGAAAGGAACGGGGACGATGACAGTCGCGGTGTCGGTCTTCAACGCCAACACGGATCAGGTGAACGTGAACATCAACAACTCCTCCTCGGGCTTCAGCATCAACGGCACCACGGCGGCGCTCTCGTTCTACCCGATGACGCCCACCGCCTCTGACGCGCCCACGTTCGGAAGCCGGCCCGGGCCGAACGTGCTGGGGCCCGGGTCGAACTCACTTGCGATCACGCCCGTGGGAGTCAATCAGCCCGGACTCTTCACGCTTCAGATCCCGACCACGCAGCAGATCATCTCGCTGCAGCTTTACGTCTTCTGGGACTCGGCGACGACGATCGGCTACGCGCTGCTCAACAACGGCCAGGTGCTGGCGATGGAAAACCAGCCGTACGGGAGCCCGTCATGAAACGGGCCGCACTGTCCGCTCTGCTGATGCTGATCGCGGCGCATGGCCATGCGCAGACGTGCAATCCGGCTCAGGACGACTGTACCGTCGCGCAGGCGCTCGACCATTACCGCGCGCAACCGCTCGCGGCGGCGATCGAAAGCGGCGTGCACGCCGCCAACCTTCCGGCGTCGCCATCCGCCGGCGGCATTCACAACACCTATCAGGATTTCCTCAGCCTCTTCGGCTTCGCCATCGAAAGCGTGACCGAGGAGGACAACGGGCAGGTCATGGTCGTGCGTTTCAATCCACTCCGCGCGGGACGCACGCTCCTCGGCGCGACCCTCACGATCATCGAGCCTGCCGTCGGGCAGGTCGTGCAGCGGGCCATCCCCGAGGACGTACGCGCGGCGACGGTGTCCGGCCTGGACCAGAGCCTCGGCGAGACGGATGACGTTACGTACTCGCTTTCGTGGTCGCCTGCATCACCCGACTGTCCCGCCGCCGAGCGAAGCGCATGTTGGGGACGTTCGCCGGCCGCCTATCGCGAGCTGATCGCAACCGTCGCCGCCGCGCACGTGCAGGAGCTCGAGCCGGCGCTCGCGGCGGCGGCCTCCGACCTGTTGCGGTACTTCCCCGGCTCCGCGGGCTCGCTCTTCGATCAGCCACTCTCTCGCGCCACCGATCGCGAGGCCTTGCTCGCCGGCCTGCGCGATCTCGCCGCGAGTGAACGAACGACGGCGCCTGTCGCGGCGACAGCGTTGCCGCGCCTCATCGACCAGCAGCCGCAGTTCGCGCTCACGACCAGCTACCGCATGCCCGGCCGCCTCGGCGGCCCTCGTCATTTCGAAGCCGCGTTCGAATTCCATTCCGGGCTGCGGAACGTCAACGGGTTGCGCCGGCGATGCCACGCCGTCGCCCGGGACAAACGCGCGGCCTGTCTCAATGCCGCCATCACCGCGTTCGCGACGAAGGACGCCGTCGTCCACGATTTCGTCGTCCGCGCCACTGCGCGGCGCACGCTTGCCTATCGCGTCGACGACCTCTGGCTCGATCAGCCGGTCGAGGGCTTCACGCCCATCGATCTCGGGCCGGCGACATCCTTCCGCATCCGCGCGCAGGCCGGGCGGCAGTTCGCGACGCCGCTGACGGAGCAGCACATCCGCGCGGACTGGTCGCTCGAAGGGACGTTCAATGGCAGCGATGCCACGCGTCCTGCGAATCGATGGGTCTCGACGCTCACCCTCGCCGTCCCGGCCGGCGCCAGCATGACCATTCCGGTCTCGCTCACGTATGCGAGCGAGGCCGAGCTGCTCGGCGCGCAGACCGATCGCATCGGCGCGCACCTCGGCCTCACCTGGCGTCTGCCGCGTGCTCTCTCGGGGCAATGACGCTCATGACAGGTAGGGAAATGGTCCTCAGCAGGCTCACCCAAACAGGAACAGGAACGGCTCGCCCGCGGTGTCCTGTCCTCACGTTCTCCGGATCGGGAGCCCATGTGCTCCGCGATCGGATTCTCCGACGAAATCCTTGCCGCATTGCTTCCGGTCGCGATCCGGATGGCCACGCGCTGGTGCGCATCCGCCGACGACGCGCAGGACATCGCGCAGGACGCGATGCTCCGCCTGATGCGTCAGAACCGGCCGCCTGAGAACGTCGCGGCCTGGCTGTTCGTCGTGACGCGACGTCTTTCGCACTTGCGCTGGCAGCGCGAGCGCACGCGCGCGGAGGCGGAAGCCGCGTTCGCGATGAGCGGTCTGCCGGACCTGCACCTGGAAGTGCGCATTCACGCCGACTCGGTGCTCTCGCAACTGACCCCGAAGGAGCGTGCACTGCTGCTCTTCGTCGTCGAGGGCTGGCGCACGAACGACATCGCCAGCGCCTTCGGCTGCTCTCCCGGAAACATCGGGACGATGGTCGCGCGTGCGCGGACGAGGGCCAAGGCAATCAGTACGGGGAAGCCGCGAAGAAAACATTCATCCCGAAAGCGATAGGGACGTCAGAAAAGGATCGCGTGGCGGCTCCTTTCGTTTTGAAGTCAGCTCGGTTGGGTCCGAGAGCTTCTAACAGAGAAAAGGGAGGTGATTCCCGAGTCCGGAACACGTGTGCGCAGCACCGCGGGCGCAGTCGAGTAGCGCAGTCAGATTTCTGAAAAGAGAGGAGAGATCCATGGATGGATTCCGGTGGTGGTGCGCTGTCGCGGCGGCGCTGTTCGCCGCGAACGGTGTTGCGGCGAGCGGCGACATCGTGCAGGTCGTCGTGGTCGATTTGCCGAACTGGATCACGCACATCATCGCCGAGGACGACGGGACCAACCCGTCGAACAACATCATTCCCGTTTCCGATTGCACGTCGGGCTCGTTCGGGGCCATTCGCCTTCCCCCGGGCGGAAGCGCGATCGCCCGCCACATCGGCCCCTTGTGCGCGCTCGCCGGCGGGGCGGGCGTTTATCCCGTCGAGAATCCCGGCAGCATCGAATCGCAGCTCGTCTTCACGGAACCGGAGAGCGGCGCGCAGTCGACTCTGATCGTGCCGGCGCTCTCCGATCCGTTGATGGCGCGCGGCGACACCGCGCGGATCAGCCGGATCTCGAACGGGAACGGTCAGCAGACGTACCTGGTCGTGTTCGGCGATCCCGGCCCGCTGACGCTGCACGTGCTCAACGGCGAACAGCAGCAGGTCGGGATCGAATTCGTCGACGCGCCGCAGTTCCTTCATCCGTTCGCCGTGTTGTTTTACCCATTGCAGACGCCGGTGGACATCGGCTCGATCGTCGTCATCGAAGGCGACACCAGAACACCGAGCCGTGTCATCCCCAACCGCACGTATCACGGCTTCGCAACGGTGGCCGGGCCGGATGGCCGCACGCAGGTGATCCGCACCTGGAACCGCCCGCCGGAAGAGCCGGAAGCATCAGCCGACAGGTAGACAGACAACGAAAAGGAGAAAGCATGGCCATCACCATCATTCGTAATCAGACACGCGGCGTTCTGGAGCTTTGGGACGCCGGGAAGAAGCTCAAGACCATTCCGGTGGGAGGTTCCCTCCAACAGGTCCCCATCACCATCACGCAGGTCACGAGATCAGGGGTCATCCTCGCCAGAAAGAAGGGCGGGTTCGCGAACGACGACTCCTACGTGGCGACGTACGCCAACAATTCGGTCGTGTTCACCGGTAACACGAGCGTGGTGACGTTCACATAGTCGCGGCTCGATCGAGGGAGGCGGACTTTCACCCGCCTCCCTCCCGGATCAGGGCTCGATGACGAAGTTGTTAATCCGGTGGTCGGAGTTCGAGCTCGCCCTACCTCAGCGCCGCCCGCGCCGCCTCCGGAGTCGCCCGCTCGTTGGCCTCGAACTCGGTCAACTCTCGGCGCGCTCGCTCGGCCAGCTCTCCCATGCGCACCTGCTCGTAGCAGAGGGCGCGCATCTGCAGGATCTCCTTGAACCAGGCGGTGTGCGGCTCGAGCGCGCGGAGGGCACCGATCGTCTGTCCGTTGCACTGTCCGTCCGCCCACGTTCGCGCGACGTAAGCGACGCGGCGTACTTCCTCGAGTTGATAGGCCGCGTAGGGAACGGAAAGCGCTGCCAGCACGGGCGAGTGTTGCGTTTCGGTGGTGATCGCCGCGGCGACGGTGATCGTCGACTCCATGACGCCGCGCAGTGGCCACGGATCGTCGCGATACGCCATGAGCGCCCTTGCGATCAGATCGAGCGCCTCGCCCGAGCGTCCCTGGCGATAGCGAAGCATGCCGACGATCGCGTCGGCTTCGACCGGCTGCCACGCGCGCAACTCGTTTGCGAACTCCTCGGCGCGCGAATCGCCGGAAAGCGCGAGCACATGCGCGACCGACGCGAGCTGCCGCGAGTTCACGGGGGTCCACGGCGCCGATTTCCAGGCAGCTGCCGCGCTGCCGAACTCCGACGCGCCATACATCAGCGCGAACTCGCTGCGTGCGCCGGCGGATGGCAGGTAGGCGATCGACGCGCGGTTTGCGTCGACGACATTCCAGTCCACCGCGCCACGAAGCCATCGCGGCCGGGTGCCACGAGCATTGCGCGCTGCCGCGGCGATGTCCGCGGTTCCGAACGAGTCGCGTCCCAGCGATCGCGCGAATCCGAACTCGATGACCGGGCGATCGTCGGTATTCAGTTGCGGCGCGTCCTTGCCCAACGCCGACGCCACATCCTCGTTCGCGATGAAGTGCGCGAGCACCCCCTCGGCCGACTCGACCCGCCACGCGGAATGCGTCGCGGCGCGGAACGGCTCCTGCGCGAGACGGCGGCGGATTCCGTCGACGTCAACCTGTAGAGGCTCGCGGGACGCCAGCAGCACGATGTCGCCGGGATTCGTCGTCCAGGTCTGCACGTGAGGAAAGACCGTGGTGAGTGTCGCGTATACCGTGCGCGCGGTCTGCTCGTCGATCGAGTACGTCTGCAACCATTGCGCGAAAACGCCGCCTCGCTCCAGGCGCGCCGCCGCGGCTTCGTAGAACTCGCGGGTGTACAGACTGGCGACGCCGGCGCGATACGGATTGGAAGGCTCGGAAAAGATGATGTCGTAGCGGGCGCGCGACACCAGCAGCGTCTCGCGTGCGTCGCCCGTCGCGACGTGCACTTTCGCGTTGTCGAGCGCACCGCGATTCACAGCCGCGAACTCGCGCGCCATGCGAACGACCGCGGGCTCGAGCTCGACGACGTCCACGCGCTTCATCGACGGGATCGCTCCGAGCCAGCCGGCGGTGGTGCCGGTGCCGAGGCCTACGATCATTGCCGTTCGCGGATCGGGATGGAGCAGCGCCGCGATCATGCCCGCCATCACCTGCGTCCCCGCGTCGCGTCGCGCGGAACCGTCGGATTTGCCGTTCACGATCAGGCCGAGATCGTCGTCGCGCATGAGGGCGATGCTGCTCTCGCGGCCTTCAGCCTCCGCGACCAGCGTGCGCCGGACGGAGTTCATCCAGCCGCGCGCGTCCGCGGCGCTCGTCGTCTTCGGCGCGCGTCCCGCGCCAATCCCGGAGTGCCGCCAGACCGCGCTCGGTCCCGTCGCGAACAACACCGCGACGGCCGCGCCGCCGACGAGCGTCGTGTACGCGAGCTGCGACGTCCGCTGCGCTCGCCAGGCGAACACCACCGCCAGCCCGACCAGCATTGCGACGGACAGCCGCCAGCAACCGGTCGCGGTCAGCCGCGGGATGAGAACGAAGCCGCCGGCGAGTGATCCTACGATTGCCCCGGCGGTGTTCCACGCGTACGCGGAGCCGACGTCGCGGCCGACGTCTTCTCTTCCATGCCCGAGGAGTGCGATCAGCAATGGGAACTGCACGCCGGCGACGATCGCCGCGGGCAGCACCACGATCGCGGTGACGGTTGCCCAGCCCGCGATCTGTGCGCCGAAGGTCGAGACGTCGCGCAGAGCGAGAGCGAGCAGCGCGATGCGATCGCCGATCGCGAACGGCACGCCGACCGCCAGCGCTTCTGCGGCGAGCGCGATCCCGAGGCCGCCCGAAGTCGCGAGCGCCGCGCCGCCCCAGCGCGCGTAAAGAACGCCGCCGATGCCGATTCCCGCCAGCGCCATCGCCAGCACGAGCGCGAACATGAACGTCGTGCCGCCGAGAAGCGGCGAGAGCATGCGGTACCAGACCAGCTCCATGAGCAGGAACACGAAGCCGGTCATGGCCGCGGCGGCGCAGACCACATTCCGTCGCAGCAAGGGACTCTTCGCACGACGAGTGCTCTTCTCCGGCACGACCTCCGCCTCGACGCTCGCCGGTCGACTGCAGAAAGCGACGACACCGATGGCGAGGTTGATTGCCGCCGCCGCGAAGAGCGTCCCGCGGTTGCCATAGCGCTCGAGCAGAATGAACGCGGCGATGACCGCGCCCGTCACGGCGCCGGCGGTGTTCATCGCGTAGAGCAAGGCGACGCTGCGCCGGCCGGAATCACCAGCGATGCTGCGCGCGGCCGCGGGCAACGTTCCGCCCATGAGAAACGTCGGCAGACCGAGGACCAGCGCGGCGAGAACGAATCGCAGTGCGATCGAGCCGCCCGAGCCGACGTACGCGATGCGCACGAAGTCGATCAGGAGCGGCGTGAGCGCGGCGGCGATCGCGATCCCGATCTCCAGCAGGCCGTAGAAGCGGAGTGGATGCGGGTGCGTGTCGGACTTCTTGCCGAGCACCGCCGCGCCGGCGCCGAGGCCGGCCATGAAGATGGCCAGGACGGCGGCGGCGGCGAGCGTCGACGTGCCGAAGACGAGCCGCAGCTCGCGCATCCAGACGGTCTGATAAACGAGGGCGCACAGGCCGGAGACGAACAGCAGCGAGGCGACTGCCGAGGTTTTCTGCATCCCCTCAACGTACGACCGAAGGAGAGAGGGGACTGTGACGCGTGGGCCGTCAGCGCACCGTCGCGCTCATGATCGTGTAGATCTCGCGGTAGCGGCGCTCGCCGGCCTCGAAGTCGACCTCCGCCCGGATGTTCAGCGGTTCCGACGGACTGAGTCCGCGCGTCGATGAGACCGCTTCGGCCAGGACCGAGAACGTCTTCGATCCGCCGGGCGGGATGACGTCGTTGAACGTCCGCACGACCGGCAGGATCTCGTAGTCCATCATCGACGGCGAGGACAGGCGGATCCTCCGCACGCGGACCTCGACCTTCGCGGGATTGTTCACCGTGACGTCGAAGGAAGCCTGCGCGGTGCGGCTCGATCCGAACATCAGCGGCGCGCGCAGATTCACACCCACCTCAGCCTGGGCAACGTCGGCGGGTCGCACCGCCTGAGTACTGCTCGCGCAGGCGGCGAGCATCACGATGAGAAGGGCAATCAGGAAAACGCGCATGGCGCTTTTTGCCTGCAACGTGCGTGCGCATGGCCTTCTTACGTGATTCCCACCCCCGAGAAGGCGTCGCTCACGGCCTGCACCTTCACGTCCTTATCCGCATCGTTGCGGAAGAGCGACCGTGCCCACTGCTCGACGGCGCGGCGGCTCGCGGCGAAGTCCGACGTTCGGGACAGGCTCTGGGTGAGGGCCAGGTAGAACATCGCCGCGACCTGGGAGGCGGTGAAGAGGAACTGGCCGCCGCGGCGCGTGGTGAGAATCGTGTGCGCGGCCTTGTTGTGGATGCCGCTGTTCCAGTGCACGCCGCCCCAGTCTCCCTCGCGCGTCTCCGGCAGGCGGCGATAGTCGTTCATGTGCGCCGGCTGATTGTGCTTGGTGGGATCGGCGAGATTGCGAATGGGCAGGCCCGTTTCGGTGAGGTCCTCGCCGAGGCGCCAGTCCCACTTGGCGAGGTTGGTCTGGTTGATGTTCGAGACGATGATTCCGAAGATGTCCGAGTAGGACTCGTTCAGCGCGCCCGACTGACCGCGATATTCGAGTCGCGAGGTCTTGTCGGTCAGGCCGTGGAAGATCTCGTGCGCGACGACGTCCTTCGCCGCGGCGTAACTGCGCAGCCGCGTGCCGACCTTGCGCTGGCCGTACACCATCTGTTTTCCGACCCAGGCGGCGTTCTTCCACTCCTGCGTTCCGGGGCGGTCGACGCAATTGATGGTCGAGATCACCGGGCCGCCGGCGTTGTCGAGACCGTTGCGGCGCAGCACCTTCGCCAGGAAGTCGACGACCTCCGTCGCGTTCGCGTGCGCGCTGATCGCGGCAGGACTCCACGGTTTGGGCGGCTGATTGCTCACCACCGTGCCGGGAAGGCGGCCGAACTCCGCGTTGATGTTGCGGAAACTGAAGTCGAACGTGGTCACGTTGCGCGTCGTGTCGCGCAGCACGAAGCCGGGGCCGTTCGCGGCGCACTCGATCTCGCGCAACGCTTTCAGTTCGTCCGCCGCTTTTTTCACCAGGGACTGCGTGCGCGGCAGCTCGTCGACCAGCTCGCCCGAGTGCGCGTCGGTCACGTAATCGTAGAGCTGCGGGATCGGGTAGTTCACCTCACTCTTCTTCTCGACGTTCTCGGTGATGTAGACGAGGCGCCAGCGGCTGACTTCGCGGTCGTAGTAGAAGTTGAGGCGCGGGATGGCGGTGAGGCGATTCTGCTGATAGCCCGCCGCTTTGCGCACGGTGTCGAGCGCGTCGGCCGGCGACACGCGCGCGACCGGATCGATGTTCACCGGCTCGGCCAGCGACGAATCGAGCGCGACCAGTGCGTTCTGATCGTCCAGCTCGACGGTGATGATCGAGCCGTAGACCGGCACCTTGTGAAAGTGCTGGCGGAACTTCACCGTGGTCGTTCCGGTGAGCGGCATCGTCTCGGTTCCGATCGATTTGTACTCGCCCGGCTCGCCGCTGACTTCACCGGGCATGAACGAAGGCAGGGCCTCGCTGGCGAAGGCGCGGGAGAGGTGTTGCCGCGCCGCGGTTTCCTTGTCCACACCGCTGAGACTCATCTCCGGGACGGGTGAGAAGTCGGCGGCGGCGGCCGTGGCCAGTGCGGCCATGGCCGGCCCCGAGGCCGTCTCATCGCGATGCATGGCGAAGGGACGCAAGCCCGTATTCGACGGCGGCGGTCCGGTCAGCGCGGCCACTTCCACCGTTGCCGCGGCGCGTTTGGTGGAGCTTTTCCGGCTGCTGCTCTTCTTCTTCGTTCCTCGTGAGGCCTTGCGCGTCGATGCCATGAGTTCCCTCCGTCTAATGGAGGGTACACGGGGCGGATTTTCCTACCCAGCCCGTGCCGCCACCTGTTTTTCCGGCGAATATTGACGCTCCCGGACCCGTTCACTACACTCGCCAATCCTCCCGGTGAGGCGACGTAGCCAAGTGGTAAGGCAGAGGTCTGCAAAACCTTTATCCGCCGGTTCGATTCCGGCCGTCGCCTCCATATTTCCCACCCCTCCAGGCTTCCACTTCGCGGCGACCGTCGAGTCCCACGGCTGGTATCAGCTCGCGCCGTCTCGCTGGTCCCGCGAGGAGCAGGTCCTGCGGCGCAAAGAGCGCTTCGGCAACCGCACCGTCGATCTGGCGATCACCTTTCGCGACGGTGCGCTGCACGTCACCGGCGCGCCTCCTTCCGCGGAGCTGAAGGCGCGGATCGACAGGATGTTCCAGCTGAACGTCGACGTCGCGGAGTTCGTGGCGCTTGCGCGAGCATCCCCCCATCACGCCTGGGTCGAGGCCGCGGGCTTCGGCCGGTTGCTTTGCGGTGCGACGGTCTGGGAAGACGCGGTGAAGATCATCTGCACGACCAACACGATTGGCGGCAGACGGTGCGGATGGTGGAACTGCTCGTGACGAACTGCGGGCGCGGCGGCGCGTTTCCGTCGCAGAAGGACATCGCCCACTTCACGGAGCTGGAGCTGAAGGAAGACTGCCGCCTCGGCTATCGAGCGAAATCGATTCGTGCGTTGGCGGAGGTCCACGTCGCCGCCGGCGCCGACTACAAGACCTACCTCCAACTCCCCGGCATCGGCCCGTACGGCGCGGCGCACCTTCTGGCGATGGACGGCCACCACGATTACATCGCCGTCGATACGGAATTCCGAAGGCACGTGCGCGAGACCTATCACCGCGGCAAGCAGGTCAGCGACGCGGCGATGCTGCGGCGCTACGCGAAATGGGGGCGGTGGAAGTACCTCGCGTACTGGTCGGAGCTGCACCGGTGAGCCTGTCCTGAGCGAGCGAAGCGAGTCGAATGGATGGCCGCCGCTTTGCAGCCGGGTGCGCGCGAGGACAAGTAGTGTACTCCGCTCGGAACGAGAGTGAAATATTGACCGCGCGGCGTGCCGTTTGGATAATCACTCCGAGCACGTAGATCGTAAGCTGCTTGATTTTGCAATAGTTTACGTGCGGAGGGAGAGAGCGCGTGGACGACAAGATCAAGCAGCTTCTGCAGGACCTCGGCACGGCGATCAACGAATCGATCTCGGGCTCGGAAGACGTCAACCAGCACATCCAGCGGATCCGCGACGAGGGTTATGACCTCTATGTCGTGCTCGACGCGACCATCGGTCTGAACAAACAGGACGCCGACGGCGACGACGATTCCACCGCCGTGACGACCGTCAGCGAGCCGCCGAAGGAAGTGCAGTTCCGCATCAACGTGAACGACCTGGCGCTGCTCCGCGCCCTCGGCATCGACCCAACCCGCAAGGTGCGCTCCGCTCGACGCGTCGAACAGATTGCGCAAAGCAATGTCCAGCACACCAGCGACGACTGAGCGTCCGAATCTTTACGACCTCGAACCGAAAGCGCTCGAAGAGGCGCTCGGCCTG
This sequence comes from uncultured Acidobacteriota bacterium, assembly GCA_963822445.1. Classification (GTDB taxonomy): domain Bacteria; phylum Acidobacteriota; class Thermoanaerobaculia; order Gp7-AA8; family Gp7-AA8; genus QHVT01. The sequence continues at coordinate 1,771,669 of CAWGHO010000002.1, forward strand.
ATCGTTTCCCCACCGTTCCGTTTCAAGCAGATCGAAGAATGGATGCACGTGCGCGGCGTCGACTCGTTCGAGTCGATGACCAACATTCCCAAAGACGTCCGCGCCGCTTTGTCCGAGCGATTCACGCTCTCGCTGCCGCAGGTGCTGACGCGCACCGATCCCGCGCCTGACGGCAGCCAGAAATATCTGTTCAGCCTTGCCGACGCGAATCGCATCGAATCGGTCTACATGCCGATGGGTGATCGCACGAGTATCTGCCTTTCGTCGCAAGCCGGATGCGCGGTCGGTTGCACGTTCTGCGTGACCGGCTTCTTCGGCGCGGGACGCAATCTCACGCCGTCGGAGATGCTCGGGCAGTTCTTCACCATCCAGCACGAGAAGCAGATTCCCGCCGAGCAGATGAACGTCGTGTTCATGGGCATGGGCGAGCCGCTGTTGAACTTCGACAACGTCGTGACGACGCTGGAGGCGCTGTATCGCAACATGTCGCCGCGGCGGATCACGCTGTCGACATCGGGGATCATTCCGGGCATCGAGGCGCTGGCGAGGCTCGAGCGGCGGCCGAATCTAGCGATCTCCATCAACGCGCCCGATCGCAAGCGCCGCGAGGAGATCATGCCCATCACCTCGAAGTATCCGCTCGACGAGTTGATGGCCGCGCTGAGGAGGTTCCCGCTGGAGAAGCACCGCGACATCACCATCGAATACGTGCTGCTCGCCGGCTACAACGACTCGCCGCAGGACGCCGTTGCGTTGGCGAAGCTGATCCGCGGCCTGCACGCGAAGGTGAACGCGATCCCCTTCAACGAGGATGCGAACCTGCCGAAGTGGATGAAGCGGCCCAAGGACGCGCGAGATCGACCGCTTCGTCGACACGCTTGTGAAGCACGGCGTGCGGGTCACGGTGCGGCGCTCGAAAGGGCGGGACATCGCGGCGGCCTGCGGCCAGTTGCGCGGGAAAGAGATCGCGAAGTCTCGCGCTACCGCCGGCTTGGAAGTTCATCCTTCGCGGGCGCGGTAGGTCTCGCTTCTGGACTGCGGCAGCAGAGCTGCCGCTCTTCCTTGCGCGAGCCGCAGCTCGCGCTGCGGTAAGTGAGAGCGGCGGCTGGGCCGCCGCAGTCCAGAGAAGAGCGCCGCTACGGCCGGACGGCCTCTGCGTACAGCATCGGAATCCGAAACCGCAACGGGCTCGCGGCGTTGAGCTGCTCTTCGAGCCGCGCGTAAACGGCGTCGTCGTCGACCACCGTCCGCCATCCGTCGACGAAGAACTGCACGAGGTTGTGTTTGAACATGGCCGTGCCGCTGGCGAACTTCAGATAGAACTCGCTCTCCACGACTTTGGTCATGGTGAAGCCGGCATCAGTCAGCAACTTCTCGACGCCAGCGCGCGTGCCGCGATGCTTTTCCTGCTTCGTGATCTCGGCAGCGCGCTCGGGGGCCGCGGCGCGGAAAAGGTCGTAGAGCTCGGCCATGTGGCCGGTGAGGTTCGTGGTCAGCACGATGCGTCCGCCGGGCTTCGAAACGCGGAAGCATTCCTTTGCAACTGCCGGCGGATCGTCGAAGTTGTTGATGCCGAGGTTCGAGGTGATGAGGTCGAAGGCTTCGTTGTCGAAGGGCATGGCCGCACCGTCGGCCGCGTGCAACTCGACGTTGGTGAGGCCGTAGAAATCGCGCTTTCGGATCGCCCGGGCGATGGCCTGTTCCCACGGATCGATGCCGGTGAAGTGCGAGGAAGGTCCATGCACGTGCGCGAGCTCGAACAGCGGAAAGCCGGTCGCGCAACCGACGTCGAGGCCGCGGACGTTCGGGCGAAGCTCGAGGTTGTCGATCAGCAATGCGCCGAAGCGCGAGCTCCAGAACGAGACCTCATCGAAAACCGTGTCAGCGAAATCGGGGTGGAGATGACGGCTCATGCCAAAGCGAATGATGCCTGAGCCGTGTGGATCGCGCCTTTCGGACTGAGCTGGCTGGAAAAGAGCGTGACCTGATCGACCACGAACGGCACCGAGCGATAGTCGCGAAAGGAGCGGCAGAACAGATCGATCGACGCCGGCGGCCAGGGATCGCGCACGCGCAGCAGCGTGAGATGCGGCTTGAACTCCACGCCGTCGAGCGCGACGCCCTGCTTCGTGACGACGTTGCGTACGACATGGGCGATCTCGACGAACTTCGACTCCGGCTCGAGGCCCACCCAGCCCACGCGCGCGTGCCGCGGGTTCGGGAAGAAGCCACATCCGAACAGCGTCGCTTCGAACTTCGCGGTTTTCGCCAGCGCCTCGCGCAAGGGTCCGTCGACCTGGTCGATGATCGAGTCTTTCTGTTCGCCGAGAAACGCCAGGGTCAGATGCTGGGTCTCGGGCCGGACCCACGACGCCGCCGGCAATCGCGGCTTGAATTGCGAGGCACGGTCGTTGAGGTCGCGGAGGACCTCCGACGGGAAGCTCGTAGCAATGAAGAGCCGCATTGGACGTACGGACGAGCAAGCATCTTACGCCTTTCGGTCGGCCTGCCCCGCAAGAAATTCGGGCGTGAAAATTTCGGCGATCTTCTCTTCGGGCACGAGGTTTTTCTCGCGCAGAAGGTCGGGAATGCGCCGTCCGGTCTTCGCCGATTCCTTCGCCAGTTCCGCCGCGGCGGCGTATCCGATCAGCGGATTGAGCGCCGTGGCCAGCGAAGGGGAGCTGATGTAGTACGCCTCGCAGCGCTCGCGGTTGGCGCCGATGCCGCGCACGCACTTTTCGATGAAGACCGGCAGGTAGTTCTTGAGAATCTCGATGGAGAAGGTGATCTCGAATGCCATGAGCGGCATCATCACGTTCAGCTCGAGCTGCCCCGCCTGCGACGCGTACGCAACCGCGGTGTCAGCGCCGATGATGTGGAAGAGCACCTGGTTCATGCACTCCAGCATCGAGGGATTCACTTTGCCGGGCATGATCGACGAGCCGGGTTGCACGGACGGCAGAGTGATCTCGGCGAGTCCGGTCATCGGGCCCGAGGAGAGCAAGCGCAGGTCGTTGGTGATGCGCGTCAGCTCCAGAGCGAGATTGCGCAACGCCGCCGATACCGCGACGACCGGCAACTGCGACTGCATGGCCTCACGCAGATCGTCGTTCGACGACAGCTCGAGCCCGGTCGCTTCGCTGAGATGCTTCACGATCGCGAATCGATATCCGACCGGTGCGTTCATGCCCGTCCCCGCTGCCGTTCCGCCGATGCCGAGGACGCGGAGCTCTTCGCCGGCGTTGCGCAGCAGCCGCGTCGAGCGGCGCATGGCCGACGCGTAGGCTTGGAACTCCTGGCCGAGCGTCACCGGAACCGCGTCGGCGAGATGCGTGCGGCCGGACTTGATGACGTCCGCGAACTCGTCGCCCTTCGCCGCGAGTGCAGCGCTCAGCGCGTCGAGTTGCGGATGCAGTTGATCGAGCAGCAGAAGCGTTGCGATGCGGATGGCAGTCGGGAACACGTCGTTCGTCGACTGGGCCATGTTGACGTGATCGTTCGGATGCACGGGCGTGTAGCTGCCGAGTGTGCCGCCGAGGGCGACGTTGGCGAGGTTGGCGATGACCTCGTTGCAGTTCATGTTGAACGACGTGCCCGCGCCGGCCTGGAAGACGTCGACGACGAAGTGTTTCCGGTGGGCGTTGAAGTCGCTCAGGATGCGGTCGCAGGCGTCGATGATCGCGTTGGCGCGCTCCTCGTCGATCGCCCCGAGCTCGAGATTCGCGACCGCGGCGGATCGTTTCAGAAGGATGAACGCGCGGATGAAGGTGGGATGCTCGCGCAGGCCGCTGATCGGGTAATTCTCGACCGCGCGCTGCGTTTGCGCGCCGTACAGCGCGCCGTCAGGAACGTGGACTTCGCCGAGGGTGTCTTTTTCAGTTCTCACTAGGCTTTCAATGCTGCAAGCCTGGTGCGCGACTCGTCGAAAACTTCCTGGTGCAGTGACCGCCCGTGCGAGTCCATCGTCACGATGGCCATGAAGTCCTCCACCCACAGATGCCAGATCGCCTCGGGGGACCCGAGATCCATCCAGTCGACGCCGTCGACGCGCTTGATCGACGCGGCGCACACCTGCGCGGCGCCGCCGATCGCGTGAAGGTAGACCGCGCCGTACTCCTTGCACGCGGCCAGCGTCTTGGGACCCATGCCCCCTTTGCCGATCACGCCGCGGATCCTGTAATCGCGGATCACCTCGTGCTGGTAGGGCTCCTCGCGAGAGGACGTCGTCGGGCCGGCGGCTTTGCAGACCCACTGATCGCCTTCCTTCACCATCACCGGACCGCAGTGGTAGATGATCTGCCCTTCCAGGTCGACCGGCGGTTTCACTCCTTCGTGAATGCGATGGTGGACGGCATCGCGGCCGGTGTAGAGGCGTCCGGTGATGGCCACCGTGTCGCCCACATTCAGCGAGCGGATCGTGGCTTCGTCGATCGGAGTGTTGAGTTTCACGAGCGCCATCAGTACAGCCACTCCGTCACGTTTCCGGTCGCGTTGATGTTCGCGCCGCGGCGGCGGAAGGCCCAGCACATGTAGGCGATGGAGACGAAGAACGAGGCCGGCAGTCGATTGAGCTTGCCGATCTTGCAGGCCAGGAGGGTGGTCTTGCCGCCGAAGCCCATCGGGCCGATGCCCGATTGATTCGCTTTTTCGACGACGCGCGCTTCGAGCGCGGCCAGCTCGGGATCGGGATTGCTGTCGTCCATCGTCCGCAGCAGTTGATGCTTGGCCTCGCCGTAGCCGGTGCCGCGGTCGCCGCCGATGCAGACGCCGAGGATGCCCGGGCCGCAGCCCTGGCCCTGGGCGTTGAGGATGCAGTCGAGGATGGCGTTCTCCACGCCTTTGAGATCGCGGCCGCCAAGGTCGGGGTGGGGGAGCGAGTACTGCGCGTTCATGTTCTCGCAGCCGCCGCCCTTGAGCATGAGCTTCACTTCGACGTAGGGCTTGCGCCACTGATGGAAGTGAAAGACCGGCGAGCCGGGTCCGGTGTTGTCGCCTGTGTTCTTGCCGGTCACGCTGTCGACGCTGTTCTGGCGCAGATAGCCCTTCTTCGTCGCGGCGCGCACGGCGTCAGTGGCGATCTCCTCGAACTCGATCTGGTCATAGCCGACCGGCGTGTGCACGTAGAAGAGGATCGTGCCCGTGTCCTGGCAGAGCGGCAGCGAGCTGTCGCGCGCGAGCACGATGTTGCAGCCGATCACGTCGAGCGCGACGTCGGCGTTCGAGCCCTTCTCCTCCTGCTTCCGCGCGCCGGTCACCGCGGTGACGACGTCGTCCGGAAGCTGGGTGGACGTGCGGCGGATCAGCTCGAGGATGCTTTCGAAGAGGCTTGCCTGGGGGGTGGGGCTTTCGATGGGTTGAACGCTCATGGGGTTACTCCGTCGTGTAGTGTGGGCCTCCGGCCTACTTCTGGGTGGGGGACCAAGGTAGGCCGGAGGCCCACACTACACCGGGAGTTTATCCCGGTGCCAGCGCGAACCACCCCGCCACCCCGTGCGCCACGGCCAGCGGCCAGACCCTCCGCCATTTCCAGTAAACCAGCGCGAAGATGATGCCCAACGGGAGGATCGTCAGTGGTGCGATCGGTCCCTGGTAGGCGTGACAGACGAGACGGATGACGGCGCTGAGCGTCACACCGAAAGCCATGCCGTTGTGCTCCGTCGCCCGGACGTTGTACGCGACCTCGAACGTCTCCTCGTAAAGCGGATCGATGGCCAGGAGCAGCAGCACCGCCGGCCATGTCGCTCGCGCAACGGGTGTCGTGGCATCGCCGGGATCACTGCCGGCGATGGCGATGAACAGCAGGTTGATGCCGGCGATGATCGTCGTGGCGACGATGTACAGCGCGACGCCGCTGATGGTCAGCGGCATCGACACCTGCAACCCGAAATCGCGAAGCTTCCAGCCGCGCGCGCGAAGGATGAAGATCGCCAGCGCGCCGCCGATCAGCTCGAGAGCGACGATCGTGTAGAGCCGCCGGTCATCGAAGAGCAGGATCGTTTCGCGTCGAACGAGACCGTGAATGCTGATCGCCGCGAACGGGCCGAAGCAGATCAGGTTGATCAGCACGAGCTCCGCGCGCGGTGACAGTCGCTGAAGGATCGCCATCGCGCGCGGAGTATGACGCGCGTCTTGCACGCCTCGGAATGGCGGGCAAATTTTACCGGTTAGCTGATGTGAGTCCGATTGACTCAATGTGAGGTAAACCGATGAATTTCAACAAGCTAACAGTCAAAGCCCAGGAAGCGGTGGTCGAGGCCCAGAACCTCGCCCGCGGCGCAGGCAACCCCGAAGTCACCCCCGAGCACCTGCTGCTCGAGCTCGTCCGGCAGGACGGCGGGATCGTCTCCCCGATCCTGAACAAGCTCGGCGTTGCGCCGGGGACGATCGAGGCGGAAGTCGCGGCCGAGGTCGCCAAATACTCAAAAGTCGGCGGCGCGTCGGCGGAGCCGATGGTCTCCAGCTCCCTCCGCAAGGTCTTCGACTCGGCCTTCTCCTCGGCCGAAACCTTCAACGACGAGTACGTCTCCACCGAGCACCTGCTACTCGCGATCTCGGACAACAAGAACACCACCGCGTCCCAGATCCTCCGGCGTCACGGCATCGTCCCCGACGCAGTGCTCAAGGCCCTGCAGTCCGTCCGCGGAACGCAGCGCGTCACCGACCAGAATCCGGAAGACAAATACCAGGCCCTCGAAAAGTACGCCAAGGACCTGACCGCGCTCGCGCGCCGCGGCAAGCTCGATCCCGTCATCGGCCGCGATGAAGAGATCCGCCGAGTGATCCAGGTGCTGTCCCGCCGCACGAAGAACAATCCCGTGCTGATCGGCGAGCCGGGCGTCGGCAAGACCGCGATCGTCGAAGGGCTCGCGCGGCGCATTGTTGCCGGTGATGTCCCCGAGGGTCTCAAGAACAAGCGCGTGGTCTCGCTCGACCTTGGCGCACTCATCGCCGGCGCGAAATACCGCGGTGAATTCGAGGATCGGCTGAAGGCGGTCATCAAGGAAGTCGAAGAGAGCGAAGGCGCGATCGTCCTGTTCATCGACGAGCTGCACACGCTCGTCGGCGCCGGCGCCGCGGAAGGGGCGATGGACGCGTCGAACCTGCTCAAGCCTGCGCTGGCTCGCGGCGAATTGCGCGCGGTCGGTGCGACCACGCTCAACGAATACCAGAAGCACATCGAGAAGGACGCCGCGCTGGAGCGCCGCTTCCAGCCGGTCTACGTCGGCGAGCCGACGGTCGAGGACACGATCGCCATCCTTCGCGGTTTGAAGGAGCGGTACGAGATCCATCACAAGGTGGCCATTCAGGATTCGGCGATCGTCGCCGCGGCCACGCTTTCCCATCGCTACATCACCGATCGCTTCCTTCCGGACAAAGCGATCGACCTCATCGACGAAGCCGCGTCGCGTCTGCGCATCGAGCTCACCTCGATGCCCCAGGAAATCGACGAGCTCACCCGCCGCCTGACCCAACTGCAGATCGAAGAGCAGGCGTTGCAGAAGGAGAAGGACAACCCGGTCACGAAGGCGCGGCTGGACCACGTCCGCTCGGAGATCGCCGAGCTGCAGGAAAAGATCTCCGGCCTCAAGTCGCAGTGGGACGCGGAGAAGTCGGTCATCAATGACATCAATGAGTTGAAGAAGAAGCTCGACGACGTGCGCGAGGAGGCGACGCGCCTGGAGCGCGAGGGCGATCTCAATCGCGTCGCTGAGCTGCGTTACGGACAGATCCCGCAGATGCAGCAGCAGGTTGAAAAGCACACGGCGAAGCTCGCCGAGATGCAGAAGGGCGGCGCGCTGCTGCGCGAAGAGGTGACCGAGGAGGACATCGCCGAGATCGTGTCGAAGTGGACCGGCGTACCGGTCACCAAGATGCTCGAGTCGGAGATTCAGAAGCTCGTGAAGATGGAGGACAACCTCCGCAAACGGGTCATCGGACAGGATGAAGCGGTCACGGCTGTCGCGAACGCAGTCCGCCGCTCACGCGCGGGCCTCAAGGATCCGAACCGGCCCATCGGCTCGTTCATCTTCATGGGCCCCACCGGCGTCGGCAAAACCGAACTTGCCCGTGCACTCGCGGAGTTCCTCTTCGACGACGAGAACTCGATGGTCCGCATCGACATGTCGGAGTACGGCGAGCGTCACGCGGTCGCACGTCTGATCGGAGCGCCTCCCGGATACGTCGGCTACGAGGAGGGCGGCCAGCTGACTGAAGCGATCCGCCGTCGTCCGTACGCGGTGGTGTTGTTCGACGAGATCGAGAAGGCGCATCCGGAAGTGTTCAACGTGTTCCTGCAGATCCTCGACGACGGCCGTCTGACCGATTCGAAGGGGCGCCAGGTCGATTTCAAGAACACGGTGATCATCATGACGTCCAACGTCGGCTCGCAGTTCATCCACGATTTCTCCAAGGGCGAGATGGCCGAGGAGCAGATGCGGCGGATGGTCGAAGGGGAGTTGCACCAGCGCTTCAAACCGGAGTTCCTGAACCGCATCGACGACGTCATCGTCTTCCACTCCCTCGACCTCGGCCAGATCAAGCAGATCATCGGCATTCAACTGAGGAAGCTGGCGAAGCTGATCGAAGAGCGCGGCCTCGCGATCGAGATCAGCGACGCGGCGAAGGAGCGGATTGCCGAGGAGGGCTACGACCCCGCGTTCGGTGCGCGGCCGCTCAAGCGCGCCTTGCAGCGGCTGATCATCGACCCGCTGGCGATCCGTCTGCTGGAAGGGCAGTTCAAGCCGGGGGACACGGTGTTCGTGAACACGACGCCGGACGGGAAGCTGGAGTTGTCGCTCGAGCCGGAGGCGGCCAGCGTGAACTAGCCGGCACGGCCGGCTGCGCTGATCGCTGCGCCTTGCGCCGGCCCGAAGCCGAATAGTTGCCGATCGCGCCGGTCGTGCCGCAAGGCGGAGCAACCAGCGCTGGCGGCCGTGCCGCCCCATGAAATCCCCAGAACTTCCCCGAGACTCCAGCGCCTCCCGGAACGATCATTCCTCGCATGACGAGGTGCTACGATTTCGCCCTTCGCGACAATATGGCTCTCCGCGCCCTGATCGCACTGGCGGTGATCGTTTCGTGCGCCTCCGTCAGCGGCGCGGCTGAACCGTGGCGCGCGGTCGCGACACCGCCGAAGCCCGGACTTCCGCGCGTCGAAGTCGAATGCGGGTATCCGGGCGGCTACGTCTCCTCCGCCAATACGCCCATCCGCCTGCGGGCCCGGACCGGCGTGGATGCCTTCGACGGCTACATCGGATTTCACATCAGGGCGGAGGGGCGGCAGACGATGGACGTTCCGGTGATCGCTCGGGCGGTCCTTGCACCGAATTCCGACTGGACCTTTTCGACGTGGATCGACGTGCGCGGTACCGAAGAAGGATTGCGGCGTCTCAGCAGCCGCGAGCTGTTCATCGAATGGCGAAATCACCGTAGCGAAACGGTCGCTTTCCAGGGGATAGGCAAGCCGCCATGGAGTCTTCCGCGGCCGCTGCGCATCTCCGGCGAGGGTGAAGTCGTTGCCAGCGACGTCTATCTCGGCGAAACGTCGGTCGTTCTTCCTCCCACCGTTCTATCTGCGGAGCCGATCTGGTACTCCGGTTTCTCGTCGGTCATCGTTTCGACGCAAACCTGGCTGACGCTCCCCCAGCGCGTCCGCGAAGCGATCTTCCGCTCCGCCATTCGCGTGCATTTCTTCGGTGTTCCCGCGGCCATGCCTGTGATGACGCCGGTCGATCGCGCGCTTCTCCCGATCGATCTCCTGCCGCCGCCCGGTGGTCCGGTCGCGGCGCCCTGGCCGTATGTGGGCGACGCCGCCGGGGGTCCGCTCACGTGGCGAGCGAAGGCCGGCGCGCGCGTCGTCGGATCACCGTCGCTTCCGTACCTCGTCGTGAATGCCGTCGCCGTCTTCGCCGCAAGCGAGGACGCGTTGCGCATCCCCATTCCAACGTTCGCGTATCCCGCGCAAGGCGATTACCTCGATCCCCTGGTCTGGCGCACAGGGTTCATGCGGCCCGCGGAGGTCCTGCGCGAGTATCGCCCGTTGTTGCTCGTCATTCTGGTCGTGATGATCAGCATCGCCGGTTGGCTGGCGATGCTGCGCGCGGGCAGGACGCTGATTGTGGCCGCGTCGGCGCTGGTGCTGCTCTCACTGCTGGTCATCGGCGTTCGCGAATGGATCCGTCCGCGGGAAGGACTGCACGTTTACTCGAGCCTCACCCTGGCGGCTCCGGGCGTGGTCGACATCCGCACCGCGCGCCGGGACTACGGCGTGGCGCCGCGCGCCGTTCCGGAAGCGGACCTCGCCGGATACGCCGGACGCGTGACGCGGCGGATCAGCTGGCATTCCGGGGAACTGCGCACCAGCGATACCCCTCCCGGCCTCGGAACGCTCCTCGGCGGCCAGTGGCGCAGCTCACTGCGGCACTCCATCCGCCGCGAACTGGCGACCCCGGCTTCGATCCGCACCGTCTCATACACGGCGGACGAATACGTGGTCGACTTCGCGTCGGACCGCCCCGTCAACTACGTCGCGGCGCAATGGACGTGGAAGGGAACGAGGCGCGAAGGCGTCGTCCGCGTCGGCTCGATCTCCCGCGGCCGTGCCGTCGTGCGCGACCGCCGCGAAGTCTGGCCGAGCATCTGGTGGTGGACGTGGATGGCGCAGGAAGTGCCGGCGAGCGCGACGCCCGAGGACTCGATGACGGGCGCGTCGCGGGTCGTGCTCTTCAACGTGAAGCGCGATGCGACGACGGTCATCCGATCCATCGATTCATCCACGGCGGTGACCGCGCCTCCGTATCGAATCGCCGCCGATCTTCATCAGGATCGCGGCCGCACACGTTCGGTGGCGATGGTCCTTCCCGGCCCGACACCCGAGCGCGCGCGAGTGCGCCTGATCCTCAGCCAGATCAGCCCCAATTCTCTGCGGCAGATCGACGCGATCACGCTGGAGGGGCCGGCGGGATCGGCGGCGTTCGACCGGAGCACCATGAAGACGGGCCGCGGCCTCGCGGAGATCCGCGCGGAAGAGCTGCGGCGCATCGCGCCAGTGGGCGGAGTCGTGAAGTTGATCATCGATCCCGGGACGTCCGCGGCCGAGCTCTCTCGGACCAGGGCCACCCTGCTGGTATTGGAGGAGAAGCAATGAGCGAACGAGCCATCGTGGCCGCAAACCTCCTGAAGCGGTACGGCGACGTGACCGCCCTTCGCGACACCTCGTTCGAAGTGACGCGCGGAACGATCACCGGCTTCATCGGCCGCAACGGCGCGGGCAAGACCACGACGCTGAAGATCCTCTCCACGCTGATGCGCGCCGACGACGGCAAGTGCGAGATCTTCGGCACCGACGTCCGCACCGCGCGCTACGACCTGCGCCATCGCATCGGATTTCTTCCGGACATCTTCGAGCTACCGGTCTCGCTGAGCCTGCGCGAGTATCTCGACATCTTCGCGGAGCTGTACGGAATCGCGCGCACGGACCGGCAGAAGCGGGTCAACGCGGCATTGCAGCTGACGCGGAGCGAAGACCTCGCCGATCGGCGTCTGCACGCGCTCTCCCGCGGCGAACAACAGCGGGTGGGACTGGCGCGCGCGCTGATCCACAATCCCGATCTCCTGCTGCTCGATGAGCCGGCGGCCGGTCTCGATCCTCACGCGCGCGTCGAGCTCAAGGAACTGCTTCGATTGCTGCGCGAGCGCGGCAAGACGGTCTTTCTCTCGTCGCACGTACTCGCCGACCTCGAGGAAATCTGCGACGACCTGGTCGTGATCAAGAACGGCAACGTGATCTTCTCCGGATCGGTGGGAGGTTTCCGCCGTCAGATGCGCGCGACTTCGCGCTGGCGGATCTCCACGGTCAGCGGCCCGATCACCATGCCTCCGAGCGGCTCCGCGCAGGTCGTCGCGGCGAGTAACGGGACCATGGAAGTGGAAGGCGATTTATCGCCGGCCGAACGTGCGCGGTGGATTGCGAATCTCGTCGCGCAGGGGATCGCCGTCTGCGAGTTGAGTCCGCAGCAGAGCACCCTCGAGCAGGAGTTCGCCAAAGCGGTCGAAGAAGAAGAGGCGACGGCATGAGAGCACTCCTGCGGTACGCGATTCTGAAGACCTCGCGCGAGCAGCTCCTGCCGGCACTGCTGTTCGCGCCGGCGGTGGTGTTCCTCGCGCCGCTGATCGGCATAGCCGGATACAACCTGATGCGGGGAGAGGCGGTCTACCCGATGGCCCTCGACAGACGCCTCGGCGCGCGCGGCTCGGCGGCGATGATGCTGGAAGTCGTCCTGCTTCTGACGTCAGTCATCGGCGGCGTCGCTGCCTTCCGCATGTTCCGCAGCGAAGTGAGCGCCAGAACGCTGGGCTTTTTCTACCTCGCAACCCCGCCGCGGATGGTGTCGCTGGCCATGACGCTGTATGGCGCGGTGGTCGGAACGGCGGCTTATCTGATCGCCGTGGCGATGGTCTCGATCGCGAGCGGGGTCGCGCCGCACAACTTCGGTCGAACGCTCACCATCGCCGTGATCACCTCCGCGTTCAGCAGTGCCCTCGGCTCGCTGACGCTGGCGATCTCCGACGACTTCACGATGCTCGTGCCGGTGTGCGCGGGCGGTCTGGCCGTTTCCGCCGCGCTGTCGAAATGGAACAGCGCGGCCACACTCGGCGCGGCGATCGTCGGCATCGCTCTGGTCATGGCCATTTCTCAGATCGTGTGGGGGCGCCGATGCGTGGTTTAGCTCTGGCCCGATACCACGTGCTTTCCAGGCTCCGCTCGTCGTCGGGCCTGTTCGCGACCGCTCTTGCGCTCGCCGCATTGCCTCTGCTGGTGTTTGGAGCCGTGCACACGAGTGCAACCGAGGACTGGCGGGAGATCGAAATGGCCCTGCCGCTTCGGGCGGCCGGCCTTCACGCCGTTTACTTCTGGCATTTGCTCGTCCTCGTCTGTGCCTGCGAACTGTTCGGCACGCCGAAGCAGACGCGGGACGGAATCCGGCGCGCCGATCTGACGGAGACCGCGCCCATCACACCGGCTGAGCGGTTTTTCGGTGATGCGGCCGGGATCTTCCAGTGCGTCGCGGCGATTCATCTCTGCGCATTGCCGCTGCTCGCTTTGGCGGTGGTTCTCAGTCCGCTGCCGTCGACGCGGTTTTTCTGGCTGGAAGGGATCGTTCTGGCGGGCATGGTTTTCGGCAGCGCCGCCGCGTCCTGGAAACTGCGGTCGACGGGCAAGTGGATGCGCACGCGCACGCCGCGGAGCGTGGCCCTGTTCTTCATCCTCCTGCTGGGAGTGCTCATGATGAACACGCGGTGGAAGGCCTTCGTCGAAGCGTTCCCCAACGCCATGGTTCAACCGACGACTTTGTACTGGACAGAGGTGCGGGCCGCGGTGGTCAACATGCCGATGCTGATTGGCTCGCTGGCCGTTCTGTACTTCGGCTACATCCTCTACTACACGCTCAGCTCGATCCGGGCCATCGATCGAGGCGAGGAGAGAACTCATGCTCTGTAATCTCTGCGGCCGGGACAACCGCGATGCCGCGAAGTTCTGCGACCGCTGCGGCGGCTCGCTCGACGCCACGGTCACTCGCACGGGCGTCGATCCCGAGCTCGACGCGATCCGCAAGGCGTTCGACGACCGGTTCACCGTCGAATCGCTCCTGGGCCGCGGCGGAATGGGAAGCGTGTTCAAAGCGCGCGAGCTGACGCTCGACCGTTACGTCGCGCTCAAGATCGTTCCCGACGTGCGGCGGCATGACGCGAAGTTCGTCGATCGCTTCCGCCAGGAGGCGCGCATCGCCGCGCGACTCCGCCACCCCCGCATCGTCTCCGTCCACGAGGTCGGCACGCTCGGCGGCTTCCCCTACTTCTCGATGGACTTCATCGAGGGAAGCACGCTGCGCTCGGTGATCGCCCGTCGCGGGCCTCTGCCGGCCGAGGATGCGATCTCGGTGACGGTGGAGATCTGCCGGGCGGTCGGACACGCGCATTCGAAAGGGGTCATCCACCGCGACCTCAAGCCCGAGAACGTGATGATCGACACGGAAGGCGACGTGTTCGTGATGGATTTCGGCCTGGCCCGCGCCACGGAGGAACCAGGACTCACGCAGAGCGGCGTGATCATGGGCACTCCGTTCTACATGAGCCCCGAGCAGCTGAACGGCGAGAAGCTCGACGAGCGCAGCGACGTGTATTCGATCGGCCTGATCCTCTATCACTGCCTGACCGGCGAGGATCTGTTCGCGGCGGACGGCCTTCCGGCCATCCTCGCCAAACACGCAAGTCTGGCGGCCTCCGGCATCGCGAACCACCCGCGCATCCCGGTCAACCTTCAGGAGGTCATCGTGTCCATGCTCGAGGAGGACCGCACCATGCGCAGCCGATCGGTGAAGGAAGTGCTGGAGAGACTGACCCTCCGGAAGATCGTCGCCCTCGGCCTGGCAGCGACGCAGCAGAGCGACCCCGACCTGCCGACGGTTCAATTCGATGACATGCGGCCGCAGGCGCTGCCGGTGGCGTTCGAGGATCCGGTGTTCAGCGCGATGGCGGAGCGGAGGAAGACGAGGTTGCGGTCGTTGCTGGACGATATCAGTTGAATTTATCCCGCGCGCAGACGCGGGATCTCTCCGTGCACTGACGCGAGCTCCGCCGTGATCGCAACTGGCGGAGCTGCGGTGATCGACGATCGGTCAGTTCTTCGCGGTGTGACCGGAGATCCCGCGTCTGCGCGCGGGATAAACTTCAGAAACCGTGATTACCTTCGATCGCTTCGAGTTCGATCTCGAGCGCCGCGCTCTGCTCGACGGTGGTGTAGCAGTCCATCTCTCGCCGAAAGCCTTCACCCTCCTCGGGGTGCTCATCGACAACAGTCCGCGTGCGGTCTCGAAGAAGGCGCTGAGTGACGCGGTGTGGCCGCAGACCTTCGTCGAGGAGAGCAATCTCGCCAGTCTCGTCGCCGAAGTCCGCACAGCCCTCGGCGACGACGCGCGTCAACCCCGTTTCGTTCGCACGGTCCACGGGTTCGGTTACGCGTTCAGCGCCGAACTGCAGAAGGCGGCGCCGCGGCAACGCGTGGCCGTGCTGCAGATCGGAAGCGAAGAGTTTCCGCTGTTCGAAGGCGAGAACATCCTCGGCCGCGATCCTTCCGCGCCGGTGCAGATCGATCACAACACGGTCTCGCGGCGGCACGCGTCGATCACGGTCAAGGGTGAAACGGCCCTGCTCGAGGATCTGTCGAGCAAGAACGGGACGTTTCTGGCGGGGAACGAAGCGCGGATCGCGGGTCCCGTCACGCTCGAGGACGGCGACACCTTCGCGCTCGGCGACGTGCGGATCTCGTTCAGAAGACGAACGGGTCTGGGCTCGACGGTGACGATGGGCGGTGATCACGGCACGTAGTACAGCCTCATTGACTTGCCGACGCGCCGGACCGGCTCGTAGCGCGTCAGCCATTCGATGCGATCGGGAAAGAAGCTGGCCGGCGTTTCGCCGATGGCGATCCAGCCGGAGACGGGATGATCGGGCAGCGGGTCGTGAGCGATGCCGTGATGCTGGAGCGCCGCCCCGGTCGAGTAACGGATCCAGACGCGCTCGATCTTCAACTCGCGCATGACCTTTTCGAGGCGGAGCACGTCCTGCCCCCAGTCGAGATTGCTGTCCGTGGCGATGCGCCACGGCTTTCCGTCCGCCGCTTCGTTGAACCAGGGCAGGTAATCGGGATGCTGCGTCGCGACACCGAGGAAGAGCCAGGCCAGGAGTGCGGTCATTCCGAGTTGCGCGAAAGGACCGCGCGCGCGCCGCCAGAGCTCGACGGTCGCGAATCCGGCGATGACCGCAAGCGAGGCGTACATCGGCAAGACGTGACGCACGCCGATGTTGATCGAGCCGGTCATGGCCACGAGGAGGATCACCATCGGAATCAATGCGTGCTCGATTCCGCGGCGCGCGCGGAAGGCGAGGAACGCGCCGACGAGCGTGAGGAGGAGAAACGGGATCGGCGTTTTGAAGAAGACGACCACCGGGAAGTAGTGCCACCAGCCCTTGGTGCCGGTCTGGCCGAGGAAGTTGGTGAAGTGGCCGTCCTTGTCGTGTTGCTTGAGGATGCCGATGCCGACCGGCAGCGCCGGCGCGGGGATGGGCACGTTGTCGGAGAAGGCCCGGACCGCGGCGCGCGCCGGCTCGGGCACCATCATCTGCACGAAGAAGGATGCGCCGGGGAAGACTTTCGAGATGGGGCGGAAATCGAATTGGTAGCCGGCCCAGGTGACGAGGAAGGCTACGAGAGCCACGGCGGGGAGCGGGCGTCCCGCCCGCACCGGCGGCGCATCGTGCGCCGCCGTAAGTACCGCCGGGCGCGACGCCCGGCGGGTGCGCGCGAGACGCGCGCTCCCCAGCAGCACCAGCGCAGTCGCGGGAAAGAACACGAGAAATGAGAATTTCGCGAGGACGCCGGCGCCGATCGCGGCGCCGAGGAGTGCGCCGCGTTTGACCGTGGGCGATTCGAGAAAGCGATCGAGTGCCAGCAATGCCAGGGGCAAGGTCGCTGTCGCGGCCATGTCCGTGGTGATCACGCCGGCGTGGCCGAGGATGGGCGGGAGGTTCGTGAACAGCGCCGTGGCCCAGATTGCCGCGGCCTGACCGAACGCGCGGCGGGCCTGTTCGGCGACGGCGAGAATCGCGACGATCAACAGCAATAGATTGCCGATGCGTGCGCGCGCGAGATTCTTCAGATAGCGATCGCCGTGATACAGCAGGAAGTGTCCGCGGGCCGTGTCGCCGCTGGCCGGCGGATCGGGGAGGCCGGCCATGCGCAATGGCAGCGCGCTGAGCACGCGCGCGAGCGGCGGATGTCCGAGATCGGTGTAGCTGCCGCTCAGCCACATCCAGCCCGCCGCGAGGTGCACCGGCTCGTCATTGGTCGCGTTGAGCTTGCGATGGGTCGAGGCGACGCGCACGACGGCGAGGAGCGTCAGCAGCGCGATCGCGGCGATGTAGATCGATCGCTTCATGGCACGTAGTAAAGACGGATCGACTTCCCGACCCGTTGGTACGGCCTCCCTCGCAGCCAGAGAAAGCCGCCGTCCGGGGCGATCATCCGGTACATGTGCTCGCTCACCGCGACCCATCCCTGCGCGGGCACCCAGGGCTCGATGTCGTAGGACGGCGGAAACCCGAGCTTGTCGAAATCGTGCAGGCCCGCGGCGAAGATCCCGATCTTGTCCACCTTCTTTTCCCGCAGGACCTCGCGCAGGCGGAGCATGTCCTGCCCCCAGTCGATAGTGCTGTCGACGAAGAGACGGCCCGGTTGCCGTCCGGCGAGCTCGTTGAAGTAGGGGAAGTAGTCGGGATGAGCGATGACCGACGCGCCGGTCTGCCACACCAGCAGGGCGATGGCGGCGATGCGCATGCGCCCGCCGCGCTCGAGCATGGCCATCGCGGCCGCGGCCGCGGCGATGGACATCGGGATGTAGATCGGCAGAACGTAGCGAATGCCGAGGTCGAATGCGGCGGGCATGGTGGTGATGAGGATGGCCACGGTCGCGGCGATGCCAATCGCGAAGACCCTTCCGCGCGCGACGAAGAAGCCGATCAGTATCAGGATCAGCGTCGCCAGCGTGGTCTTGAAGAGCGTGACCGTGGGGAAATACCACCACCAGCCGTGCTCCGTTTTCCTGCCGAACGCGTAGGAGAGATGCCCGCGCGCTTCGAGGTTGGCCAGGCTGGCGATGCCCAGCGCGAAATGCGGCGCCGGTATCGGCGTCGTCGTGTCGAGCGACGACAGCAGCCGGGCGATTCCGGTTTCCGGCGCGGGCTTGTCCATCTTGTACGACTTCAGCGAGCCGTACGTGAATCCGTAGGTTCCCCACAACGCGATGAGCGTGGTGATCACCGCCAGTGGCAATGCGACGAGGACGCGGCGCCAGGAGCGGCGCACTTCCGCATCGGAAACGAAGTGCACGAGATAAACGGCGACACAGGCCGCGGCGGCGAAGAGCACGTTCGAGAACTTCAGTCCGATCGACAGGCCGTAGGCCGCGCCGGCGATCAGAGCTCGCGCCGCGGTCGGCTTTTCCATCCATCGCGAGAATGCGAGCAGGACCAGCGCGACCCCGGCCACGCAGGCCACGTCGAGATTGGCTATGCCGGTGTAGCCGAGGATCACCGGCTGGGTGGTGAAAAGCAGCGTGGTCATCGCGCCGCCCGCGCGGCCGAGCTCGCGCCGGGCCAGACGCCACGTTGCGAATGCGGCGATGAGGAAGAACGCGACGTTGCCGATGCGCGCGAGAACCAGGCTGGTCTTGTAGTGGCCCGACGAGTAGAAGAGCCAGCGCATGGTCTCGATCCATTCGCGGTTGGTGTCGAACTTCGCGCCGCCGAGATGGAGCAGGGCGCCGAACACCAGGCGGGGCAGCGGCGGATTCTCGAGCTGCCACGTGTAGTTGCCGGTCTGCACGAGCTGGATTCCAGCGGTGACGTGCAGCGGCTCGTCGGTCGTCACCGAGAAGACGGTGAGCGTCGAAATGATCCGGAGGGCGGCCACCGCGATCAGCAGACACGACACGAGATCGGCGTGCGTCGCCAGCCACATTTCTGCCGGGCGCATCTTTTGCCTGACTCTTTCGCCGAAGGAGAGCTGTTCCATGCGTAAGCTGATTCTGGTCTTTCTTTGCGTGATCCTGGCGGCCGCGTGCAATCGCGACCGGGTCGAGAATACTGACACTGCCGGCACCGGTACGGCCACGGCGCCCGCGGTGGACGAGACGACCACGACCATGAGTGGCACCTCGGACACGGCCCCGATTCAGGCCGTCGGGACGACGGAAGTGACCCCGACCGACACGAGCTCCACCATCGTTACACCCACGACGACAACCGCCGGGATCACCTCGCCGACGGAAACCAGTTCCACCGTGGCCACGACGACCACCCGGAATCCGTAGCATGCGCGTCGCCGCCGCGATTTTTCTTCTGATGCTGGCCGCCTGTGGCCGCGATGAAACGGTGAAGATGACCGAGAGCACTCCCTCGCAATCGACCACCGCTTCGAGCAAGCCGCAGGATCGCCCGCCCGAGCCGAATGCGCTCAATCCTGTCGTTCCCGTCGAGAGGGACGAGCCCTCGAGCAAGGTCAAGCCGGCGCTTGCGACGCAGGAGGTTCATCTCATCGAGTACGCGATCCACATGCCGGCCACGCTCAGCGCGGGCAAGGTCGCGTTCAACGTCGAGAACGGCGGCAAGGAAGATCACGCGTTCGAGATCGAAGGCAACGGCATCGAAGAGAAGACGCAGATTCTGAAGCGCGGCAATAGCGAATCGCTGGAAATCGATCTGCGGCCGGGCACGTACACGGTGTACTGCCCGGTCAAGGATCACGCGAAGCGGGGCATGAAGACGACGATCACCGTGCGCTGACTACCAGTAGCCGTTTTCGGGCGCGAACATGACCTCGTAAACCTTGCGCGCCCAGCTCCGCTTGCCGAACTCCACCCGCCCTTCCTGCTGCAACCATTCTTTGATGGGCAGCGTGAATCCGGTCTTCCGCCGCCCCCGAACCGCAACGGGTAAGGCAGGCCGCGGCGCGTTCGCGAGAATCTGCTTGCCCCGCTCGCGTCGCGTGACCAGCACCGGCGCGAGCTTGCGCAGCAGATGCGCGTCGACGAGCGGCACGCGCACCTCGAGGGAATGGGCCATCGACGCCCAGTCCATGTCCCGCAACAGCTGATTGCGCAGATAGAGCGAGGACTCCAGCGCGGCGACGCGCGCGTACGGCGTCCCCGGATCGGGTGTGACCGCGCGCTCGATGATGCCGAGGATGTTCAGGCGCTCCAGACCTTCGCGAGCGATGTCTTCGCCGAGGACGGAGGGCAGCTCGGTGGTGAGAAAGCGGCCGCGCTTCACGAGATACGCACCGGCGTACGAGCCGCCGTAGCGGACGATCTCCCCCATCTTCGGGCTGATGTGACGGCTGCGCTTCGCGAGGAACGCGTTCAGGCGATGCACGCCCGCGCCGAGGCCGGGGATGCGCGAGAGCGGCGCGGTGATGGGCATCCAGCGGGGGATGTCGCGGAAGGAGGTGTAGCCGCCGAACAACTCGTCGCCGCCGGTGCCGGACAGCGCGACTTTCAGCCCGAGCTCCGCCGCGGCCTTGCTGATGAAGTAGCTGTTGAGGCCATCGACGGTCGGCTGATCCATGGCCGCGAAGATGCGGGGGAGCTCGGCGCGGAAAACGTCGCGGCTCAGATCGCGAATGGTGTGGCGGACGTCGTATTGCCGCGCGACGAGCGACGCCAGCGGGGCCTCGTCGTTGTCGCGTCCGCGGTACTCCTCGAAGCGCAGGGTCATGGTCTGCAGATCAGTCGCGCCGCTTTCTCTGGCCAGAGCGACGATGGCGCTGGAGTCGATTCCCGCGGAGAGAAACGCGCCGACCGGCACGTCCGCGACCATGTGGTAGCGCACGGATTCGAGCACGGCGTCATGAACCATCTCCGCCCGCTCGGCATCGCTCACACGCTGGCCGTGCTCGACGGCATCGCGCAGAGTCGCGGCGATGGAGAAGTACTGCACGGGCTCATGAACGCCGCTCGCATCGATCCAGCAGTGCGAGCCCGCGGGCAGCGCGCGGATGGCGCGATACATCGTGAACGGCTCGGGCACCGTGCCCCGAAGAAAGAAGCCCGCCGCGGCCGCGGGATCGAACTGTTTGTCGACCTTTCCGCCGGCGATGAGCGCCTTGACCTGGGACGCGACGCGCACGCTCTTGCCGTCGTCGGCGTAGTAGAGCGGCTTGATGCCGTACGGATCGCGCGCGAGGAGCATCCGCCGCGACGCGCCGTCCCACAAGGCGATGCCGAACATCCCGCGGAGCAACCCGAACATGCGCTCGCCATGCTTGTCATAAAGCGCCAGGAGGACTTCGGTGTCGGACTGCGACGTGAAGCGCACGCCGTCGCTCTCGAGCTGCGCGCGGAGCTCGCGGTAGTTGTAGATCTCGCCGTTGAAGACGATGACCCGCTCGCCGCGCCGCATGGGCTGCCGCCCGCCTTCGGAGAGGTCGATGATCGCCAGGCGGCGATGTCCGAAGCCGACGCGTTCATCGCCACTCACCCAAACGTCGGCCGCGTCGGGCCCACGTGAGCGCATGCACTCGCGTGATGCGATCAGCTCGTCTTGGTCGACCGGCGGCGCGTCGCTGGCGTACGCGAAGATGCCGTTGATGCCGCACATGCGCTTGAGTCTATCCTTCGCGCGGGTGGGGGATGGTGGGCGCGGAGGATCTCCGGTTACACCGGCAGGGTGCCGGCCACGGGCGGCGTAGGTGCACGGGGAGATCCTCCGCGCCCCCCGTCCACCACCCGCGCGAAGGATAGACTTGAAGAACTCATGCGCAGCGTCATCGCACTCGCTCTCGCCGCCACAGTCTCAGCCCATGCCCCCATCCTCGGATTCAAAGATCCGGGCAAGCAGCACGCGCTCGAAGCAAAGTTCGACGCACAGCTGAATCGCGACAACCTGCGCAACTGGATGAAGCGCCTCAGCGCGCGGCCGCATCACGTCGGCTCGCCGTACGGCAAGGAAAACGCGGAGTTCATGGCCTCGCTGTTCAAGTCGTGGGGTTACGAGACGACCATCGAGCGCTTCGACGTCCTCTTCCCCACGCCGAAAGTGCGCGTGGTCGAACTACTCGCGCCCGAAAAGTTCACGGCGAAGCTCGCTGAGCCGCCGCTGGCCGAAGACGCGACGTCCAATCAGGTCGACGAGATCCTTCCCGTTTACAACGCCTTCTCCATCGACGGCGACGTCACCGGCGAGCTCGTGTATGTCAACTACGGCATCCCCGCCGATTACGAGATCCTCGAGCGCAACGGCATCGACGTCCGCGGCAAGATCGTCATCGCCCGGTACGGCGGCTCGTGGCGTGGCATCAAGCCGAAGGTCGCCGCGGAGAAGGGCGCGATCGGCTGCATCATCTACTCCGATCCCCTCGACGATGGTTACGCGGCCGGCGACGCCTATCCCAAAGGCGCGTTCCGCAGCGACTACTCCGCGCAGCGAGGCTCCGTCGCGGACATGCCGCTGTATCCCGGCGATCCGCTGACTCCCGGCGTCGGTGCGACCGACAAAGCGAAACGCCTCGATCGCGCGAATGCGCCGACGCTGACGAAGATCCCGGTTCTGCCCATCTCTTACGCCGACGCGCTTCCGCTGCTGCGCAATCTCGCCGGTCCCGTCGCTCCGTCCAACTGGCGAGGCGCGCTACCCATCACCTATCACCTCGGCCCCGGCCCCGCGCGCGTCCACCTGAAGCTCGAATTCGACTGGAAGCTCGCGCCGGCCTACAACGTCATCGCCCGCATGCGCGGCACCGATCTCGCCGATCAATGGATTCTCCGCGGCAATCATCACGACGCCTGGGTTCACGGCGCGCGCGATCCGATCAGCGGCATGGTCTCGCTCCTCGAAGAAGCGCGGGCCATCGGTGAGCTGGCGAAGGGCGGGTGGCGTCCGCGCCGCACCCTCGTCTTCGCCGCCTGGGACGCCGAAGAGCAGGGCCTCCTCGGATCAACGGAATGGGTCGAAGAGCACCTCCCCGAGCTCAAAGAGCACGCGGTCATCTACATCAATTCCGATTCGAACGGCCGCGGCTTTCTCGATGCCGGCGGCTCGCACACGCTGGCGCGATTCGTCACGGAGGTTGCTCGGGATGTCGAGGATCCGCAGCGCGGTGTGTCCGTGCTCGAGCGTTTGCGCGCGCTGGAACTGACGCAGGCGAACAATGCCGAGGCGCGGCGCGAGATCCGCGATCGCTCGGTGATCAGGCTCGACGCGTTGGGATCAGGCTCCGATTACACGCCATTCCTCCAGCACGCCGGCATCGCTTCGCTCAATATCGGCTACGGCGGCGAGGCCGAGTACGGCGTCTACCACTCGGCGTACGACTCGTTCGATCACTACACCCGGTTCGGCGATCCGAAGTTCGACTACGGAATCGCGCAGGCGAAGACCACCGGCCGGATGATGCTGCGCCTGGCCAACGCGGACTTTCTGCCGTTCGAAACGGGCGTGCTGGCGTCGACGGTCTCGCAGTACGCGAGCGAAGTCGCGAAGCTGGCGGACAACATGCGCGCGGAAACCGAGGATGAAGCGCGGATGGCTCGGGACAAGACTTTGGAGATCGCTGCCGATCCGACGAAGCCGTTCTTCGCGCCGAAACTCGATGAGGCCGTGCCGCATCTCGAGTTCGCGCCGCTGAACAACGCCGTCTCGCGATTGCAGAAAGCGGCGAAAGAGTTCGATGCCTCGAAGTCACGCGACGATCGCGCGGTGCTCAGGCTGGAGCGCGCTCTCACCCGCGACGCCGGTCTACCCGGCCGCCCCTGGTACAAACACCACATCTACGCGCCGGGCTTCTACACGGGCTACGGCGTGAAAACGCTGCCCGGAATCCGCGAAGCGATCGAGCAGCGGAAGTGGCCCGAGGCGAACGAGCAGATCAGGATCGCCGCGAAGGTCATTGAGGGGTACGCGGCGGCGCTGGACTCGGCGCGGAAGTAGACATCAACCCGTAAATGGCGCCGATCAGCGCCCCGCCGATCGCCCCGATCGGTCCGGTGAACAGGATTCCCAGCAGCGGGCCCTGGTTCGCGCCGGGCGTGAAGATGATGGGTCCAACGAAGCCGAGCACGAAGAGGACAAGGCCAAGGATCCCGCCCCACTTCAGGGCGAGGACGAGTACTCGACGGATTCTCGGCGACGTCGTGAATTCGTACAGCCACCAGATGATCGCGAGGAGCACGAACGGCGCATCGAACAAGAGGGCGATCTCGTCGAAAGCGCCGTTTCTGATTTGAATGCCGATCAGGGCCGCGACCAGGATTGCGAAACAACCGGCGGCTACGAGCACCGCTACTTCTTCGGCAGCATGTAGACGGTTTCGCCCTTCTTGGACATGCCCAGGTCCTCACGGGCGATGCGCTCGATGGCGTACGAGGACTTTTTCACGCTCTCGATCTCCGCGCGAAGCCGTGTGTTCTCGGCCTCGAGGCGGGCGATGTCCTTGCGCAGGTCCGCGACGCGGTTGCGCGCGTGCTGCAGCTCGGGCAGGCCGCGATCGCTGAAGACGAAGGAGATGAAGAAGACGAGCGTGAGCACCGTCGAGAGCAGGCCGACGAACTTCAGCGTCACATTCGTGGCGCGGCGCGCGTCATGGGTCGAGACCGACGGAAGCATTGGCAAATTAGTGTAGCGAATATAATCCCGTCGTGAAGCGCGATTCCGCGGCCAACCCCCTCACCGAGCGGTACGCCTCGAAAGAGATGTCGTACCTCTTCTCCTCCAACTTCAAGTTCCGCACGTGGCGGAGGCTCTGGGTGGCGCTGGCCGAGGCGGAGAAGGAGCTGGGGCTGCCCATCACCGACGCCCAGATCGCCGAGCTCCGCGCGAACCTCGAGGAGATCAACTACGAGGACGCGGAGCGCCGCGAGCGCGAGGTGCGCCACGACGTGATGTCCCACATTCACGCCTTCGGCCTCCAGGCCCCCTCCGCGAAGGGCATCATCCACCTCGGCGCCACCTCGGCCTACGTCACCGACAACACCGACATCCTGCAGATGGCCGAGGGGCTGCGCATCATGCGCGGGCGCATCGTCAATCTGATGTCCAAGCTGCGCGACTTCGCCTGGCAATGGCGGGGAACACCGGCGCTCGCGTTCACCCACTTTCAGCCCGCGCAGCTCACAACCGTCGGCAAGCGAGCCACGCTCTGGCTGCACGAGCTGCTGCTCGATTACCGCGAAATCGAGTTCCGCCACTCCCAGCTCGCCCTCCTCGGCGTGAAAGGCGCGACCGGGACGCAGGCCTCGTTTCTCAACCTTTTCGACGGCGATGAATCGAAGGTCAATCGCCTCGAGCAGCTCGTCGCGGAGAAAGTCGGGCTGAAACGGAGCTATCCCGTTTCCGGCCAGACCTACTCCCGCAAAGTCGATTCGCAGGTCGTCAACGCGCTCTCGGGCTTCGCCCAGTCGGCGTCGAAATTCGGGTACGACATGCGGCTGCTGCAGCATCTTCGCGAGATCGAAGAGCCCTTCGAACAGGACCAGGTCGGCAGCTCGGCGATGGCGTACAAGCGCAACCCGATGCGCGCGGAGCGCATCGACGGTCTGGCCCGGCACCTGATCATCAACGCGCTCAATCCGGCGATGACCGCGGCCACGCAATGGTTCGAACGGACTCTCGACGATTCAGCAAATCGGCGGATCGCCATTCCGGAGGCGTTCCTCGCCGCGGATGCGATCGCGTTGCTGTACGACAACGTGGTCGGCGGACTGGTCGTGCACGAGGAAGTGATCGCGGCCAACGTGCGGCGCGAGCTGCCGTTCATGATGACCGAGAATCTGATGATGGAAGGCGCGCGGCGCGGCGGCGATCGGCAGGTGCTCCACGAGCGCGTGCGCATCCATTCGCAGGCGGCCGCGGACGCGATGAAAGGCGGCGCGGCGACGAACGATCTCTTCGAGCGCATCGCCGCTGACCCGATTTTCGGCATCGATCGCGCGGCCATCGAAGAGCTGGCCCGTCCGGAGAATTACACCGGTCTGGCGAAGCAGCAGACCGAACGCTTCCTGATCGAAGACGTCGATCCGATTCTCGAGGCGGAGCGCGCCTTCATCAGTTCCGAAGTGGGCGAGGTGCGCGTTTGAAGGGGAGTGGCCGTCTCGGCCGCGTCTGCTGGGCGTCGCGCCCGGCAGTCTCGCTCGGGGCGGGACGCCCCGAGCACGCGGGCGGGACGCCCGCTCCCCGCATCATTGCCCTGGCGCTGATCGCGTTCGTGATGGCCTGCGCCAGCACGGCGCCGCCTCCGCCGAAAGTCGCCGAGGTGATGGAGGGGGTGGCGAGCTGGTACGGCGAGGAGTTCGCCGGACGAACGACGGCGAACGGCGAGATCTTCGATCCGCTGCAGCTCACCGCGGCCCATCGCACGCTGCCGTTCGGAACGGTCGTCGACGTGACCAATCCCAAGACCAAGCAAAGCGTGCGCGTCCGCGTGAACGATCGCGGGCCGTACATCGGTGGACGAGTGATCGATCTCTCGTATGCCGCGGCGCAGCGAATCGGGTTGATCGAGCCGGGCATCGGCGAGGTGCAGATTGCCGTGGTGAAAGTCGGCAGCGGCGATCGCGAACCGCCCGCACCGCTCGAAGTGACGATCGCCGAAGCGCCGAAGACCGCGCCCGTCGCAGGCGATCCGCCGCCGGTCGCGTTTCCCGTTCCCGCGGCTTCTGAATCGACGGTCGAGCAGATTCCGGTGGTCGTCGATCGCGTGGAGATCGTCGAGAACCGCGGCGGCGTCGACACGCGACGGCAGGTCTCGGCAGATGGAAAAACGATCGAGAACGTCCCCGTCGACGGAGGGCCGCCGGTTCCTTCGTCTCCCGGGCACAGTTCAGCCGAAGCGCTCGATCGCTCGCGCCGCATGGCGCCGCCACCCGTGCGCACGAAAGGTCAGTACGTGGTGCAGGTCGGCGCGTTCGCGGTGGAAGAAAACGCGAAGCTGCTGCAGGAGCGTCTGGTGAAAATCGGGCAACCCGCGTGGATCGATCGCGACGATCTCTTCCGCGTGCGCCTCGGTCCGTTCGCCACGAGGGACCAGGCCGTGGCGGCCCGGTCCTCGCTCGAGGCGAACGGGATCAGTGCAATCGTCTTGGCCGAGTAGCCTAAACGAGCTCCGATTCCGCGAAGAAGAAGCCGATCTCGATCTTCGCGTTCTCATCCGAGTCCGAGCCGTGAATGGCGTTCTGCTCGATCGACTCGCCGAACTCTTTGCGGATCGTGTTCGCGTCGGCTTTCGCGGGATCGGTGGCGCCCATGACCTGGCGCAGCGTGGCCACGGCGTTTTCGCGCTCGAGCGCGGCGACGTAAACCGGGCCGGAGGTCATGTACTCGACGAGGCTGCCGAAGAACGGTCGCTCGCGATGAACAGCGTAAAACGCTTCGGCCTCGCGGTGGCCGAGCGCGACTTTCTTGAGGCCGATGACGCGGAATCCCTCGGCTTCGAGACGGCTGATGATCTTGCCGAAGTTCCCTTTGCGGACGGAGTCCGGCTTGATGATGGTGAAGGTGCGATTGGACATCTGGTTTCCTTTGCGGGCGGTATTAGGGCGGCGGATTATAACGGCAGTACGCCGCTGCGCGGCTCGCAGTAGGCAGTAGGCAGTAGGCGGGAGAACGCCATGAAACGTCGTGGTTGGGCGGCGGTCCCCCGCCTACTGCCTACTGCCCACCGGGAGGCGCGCAGCGCCGAGGGCCGGGGGCTGCAGGGCCTCGTTGTAGTCCAGAGGCAGGAAAAGGCTGAACGTGGAGCCGAGGCCGGGCGTCGATTGGACCTCGATCTTGCCGCGGTGCAGCTCGACGAAATTGCGGGTGAGGGAGAGGCCGAGGCCGGTGCCGCCTTTGCGGGCGCGGCGGCCGTCTTCGGTCTGGTAGAACTCGACGAAGATCCGCTGCAGCTCGTCCTGAGGGATGCCGATGCCCTGGTCCTTCACGTCGATCCGCACCGTTTCCACGCCGATCGGCGAATCCGCGGCCGGCACTCGCTTGCAGGTGATCGCCACCACGCCGCCGTGCGGCGAGAATTTCACGGCATTCGAAAGGAGGTTGAAGAGGATCTGCTTCAGCCGCCCTTCGTCGAGCCGGACCTGCGGCAGCGACGGGTCGACGCTCGACACGATCTTGATCCGCGCCTCGGCCGCAAAGCCCTTCATCACCCGCTCGACCGCGGCGAGGGTCTCGCGCAGGTCGAAGAGATCGGTGCGCAGCTCCATCTTCCCCGCTTCGATCTTGGAGAGGTCGAGGATGTCGTTGATCAGCTCCAGCAGGTGATTGCCGGCCGCGTGGATGTTCTCGAGGAAGCGATGCATCCGCTGTTGCATCACGCCGCGCGCTGACTCGATCAGCACGCTGGAGAAACCGATGATCGAGTTCAGCGGCGTGCGCAACTCGTGGGACATGTTCGCCAGGAACTGATTCTTCGACCGATCGGCGGCGAGGAGGCGCAGGTTGGTCTCGCGCAGCTCGTTCGTGCGCTCCATGACGCGCTGTTCCAGCGCGTAGGTCAATCCTTCGAGATCGCGATAGAGGTAGGCGTTCTCGATGGCCACCGCGGCCTGATTGGCGATCGCGGTCAGGAGGATCAGGTCGTCGGCGGTGAACGCGTTTTTGCGGTAGCTCTCGACGGAGATTACGCCGATGACGCGATCGCGGGCGATCATCGGGACACCGAGCCACGACTCGGTCGGCTTGGTATCCGCGACCGACTGCAACCCGAATCGCCGCTCCTCGGCCAGGCTCGCGAGCAGCAGCGGCTGATGGCGGGTCACGACCCAGGAGTTGAGCCCTTCGCCGACGGCAATGCGCTCTTTCGGCAGGATCACGTCATTGCGCACGTCGAGCTCGAACGACAGTTCGTTCGCGGACTCGTCGAGCAGGGCGATGGAGAAGAGCGAGCAGTCGATGACGGCCTTGCATTCTTTGTAAATCGCCATGAGCAACTCGTCGGTCGTGAAGCGGAGGGAGATCGTCTTACCGATCGAGGTGAGTGACGCGAGCCGCTGCACGACCTGCTCGCTGTTCGCGCGGGTCAGGGCGAGGCTGCGGGCGATGTAGTTGCCCATCGCGCCGGTGAACGCGAGCGCGAGGACGGCGCCCCAGCCGAGCGCGTGATACGAGAGCGCCGTCACGACGGCGTAGGGCAGCGTCAGCAGATAAATCGACGCATCGATGACATCGAGCCTGGCGATCTTCTGCAGCGAGTAGCCGTACGCGCGCGCCGGACGGAACATGATCAGCAGGTTCGTGCCGATCATCACCAGCCCGCAGAGCGCGATCAGCGCCGCCGATCGAACGGTCGATTCACTGACCGGCACCGTGCCGCCGAGCCAGCTGTAAAGAGTGCCGGCGAGAGCGACCGGGATGCCGTACGTTCCGAAGAGGCCGAACGTGCGGGCCAGCTCAGTGCGGCGATCGCGCGCGATGCCGGCCGTCGGCCCGATTGATCGCATTCCCAGGATGCGCGTGACCATCGCTACGGTGACCGCGAGCCAGGAGGTAATCACCACGCCGAGAAGCGGCGCGAAGACGAAGTAGGCGGTCATGCTCAGCGAGACGAAGATCAGGTCGGTGAGCTCGAACTTCATCAGCGCCAGGATCATGGCGAAGACGATGAAGATGGCGATGAGGATCGGCGCGTCGGTGCCGAGAGTGCGGAGGATCCGGACCGTTTCGTCGCGGCGGAGCCAGGTCAGCCAGAGAACGACGCCGAGTCCGGCCACACCTTGGACCAGAAACACCGTGATCACGCGCCGCCGCGCGTCCGAAACGGGGTCGCCAGTCGCCATGGGAGTGAACGGATGGTACCGCTAACGGCTCAGATGCGGGTGATGACCAGACCGTCACGGCGCTCGTACTTCGCGTCCGCGGGGATGGCGGAATCGTCGAGGCTGATCAGCGCGCCGTTCAGCTCGAGCGGGCCTTTGACGGTGACGCCGTGCGCGACGATGCACCGTTCCAGCCGCACCTTCTCGCCGATGTTGCAGTCCTCCCAGACCGCGCAATCGCGAAGTTGGCCATCGACGACGCTGCGCGCGCCGACGGTCGAGCGCTCCACCGTTCCGTGAATGCGCGAGTCCTGGGCGATAGCCGCCGGTTTGGCGACGTCGGCCGCGAGCAGGCCGAGCATGGCCGAGAGGTAGCGCTGCGGCGTGCCGATGTCGAACCACAAGCCGTCGTCGACGATCCCGCCGAGCGTTTCCGTTCCGGCATCGAGCAGCGGCTGGTAGACCTCGTCGACGATTCCCGAGAATTCCTTGTCGGGCAGGTAACGAAAAATGCGCGAGCTGATGACGTGCGAGCCGGAGAACATCAGCGCCTCGCCGCCACCCTTGCCGAAGCCGGTCACCAGTCCGTTGTCGAGGAACACGGGCGTGAAGCGGTCGTGCGCCGGTGGGTGGCGGAGGGTAATTGCAGCGAGGGAATCACGCTTGCGGCGCGCCTCGACGAGCTCGTTCCACCGCGGAAACTGCACGGTGTCGCCGTTCACCAGAAAGAACTCGGGCTCATTCTCGAGCTGCGGCCGCACGCGTCGCACACCGCCGCCCGTGCCGAGGATCTCTTGTTCGAAGGAGAAGTGGAATGTTGCCCGCCCTTCATAGCAAGCGATCAGATACCGCTCAAGCGCCTCGGGCAGATGATGCAGATTGACGATGATCTCGTTCGTCCCCGCGGCGAGCAGCGAGTCAACGGCCCAGGCGATGAGCGGCTTGTTGAGCAGCGGCACCATCGGCTTGGGCAAGGTGTAGGTGACGGGCCGGAATCGGGTGCCGAATCCGGCGGCGAGGATCATGGATTTGGTCATGGCGTAGCACTCTTGCTGCAACTCGCCAACCAACTCGCGGAGAGGATTGACGCCAGTCGCACGCACCGGAATCGCGGGTCAAAGCAGTAACGCACCGCACTATTGGGACAAAAAGCGCCCGTGAACGTCCTTGCGATAAGGAGTGAGGAACGCGCATCTTTCCGTGATGCTGTAAGTGGCCGGCATCGATGTACTTTTGAAGAAACCGTACGTTTGCCTCGACCTGATCACGCAGCAACCCTGAGCCGAAGACGGTGATCAGTGCCGTGTACACGTTGTTGATATCGTCCTCGGTCGGGAAGTGGCGGAGCAATGCGAAGGACCTGGCGTATTTGGCGGACCTCGCCTGTGGTTGGTGGTCGCTGGTCTCGATGCGAGACGTTGTTCGCTCGCCAGGTCGGTGAAGTTAGACGCTTCAGCCGCTCACAGTCTCGTCAGTGATGGATCCTATTTTCCGCCCAATTCCTCTGGCGCGAACACCATGTGCTCAGGAAGATCAGCGCGTGTGCGGCGGTGTTGTCGGTAAAGATCGAAGTAGGTCTGGCGTATACCAGCCTCCATACTCATTCCTAACTCGTCCGCGATGGTGCGGATCACCTCTAGTGCGCCTTCGATTTCGAAGTAGTCGCCGATTGGAGTCCGGTCCAATACGACTTCAACTTCGCGCAATCTCCAGACTTCGCGGAACTTCTGATACCTAAATGTGGGCTTGAATCCCGAGCGCGTCGAGGAGCTGGATGGCGAGCTCGAAGCTCTCCACGCCGGTCTGCACCTCGTCGCGTTTCTTGACGTTGCCCTCGAACGCCATCGGCCCTTTGAACGTGGCCAGCGCGTAGCGGCCGAACTTTCGGACGCGCAGGAGCGCGCCGCGCGTGCGCAACTCTCCGCGGCGGTCGAGCACGATGTTGTCCTCGAACGTCTCCGCGTACAGACGCTGCGCGCCGAGGTCGTGCAGTTTCTGCACGAGCGCCGCGCGGTCGCGGAGGGGGAATTTGATCTCGATTTCCTGGGCCATTACGTTCGAAGAACTTCGACGCCCGGCAAGCTCGCTCCCGAAATGAACTCCAGCGACGCCCCGCCGCCCGTCGAGATGTGGGTGATGCGATCGGCGAAGCCCGAGCCTTTGATTGCTTCGACGGACTCGCCGCCGCCGACGACGGTGATCGCTTCGGCGTTCGCGACGGCGCGGGCCATGGCTATCGTGCCTTTCGCGAACTCCTCTTTCTCGAAGACGCCCATCGGGCCGTTCCAGAAGATCAGTTTCGCGTCGCGGAGCGCGGCCTCGTAATTGGTGATGGTCTTCGGGCCGATGTCGAAGGCTTTCTCTTCGTCCGTGTAGCCGTCGCTCACATCGGCGTCCCAGTCGATTTCGGTCGGGTTGTCCAGCGAGTCGGCGACGACGAGATCAACGGGCAGGATCAGTTCCGCGCGGTACTCGCCTTCCATGATCCGCTGCGCGACATCCATCGAATCCTTGTCGACGAGCGACCCGCCCATCGGGACGCCGCGCGCGGCGAGGAACGTGTTGGCCATGCCGCCGCCGATCAGGACCGTGTCGGCCAGCTTGACCAGCGCTTCGAGGGGCTCGATCTTGCCGGCGATCTTCGCGCCGCCCATCAGCGCTACGAACGGGCGCTCGGAAATGTCCGTGACTTTCTGCAGGAACTCGATCTCTTTCGCGAGCAGCAGGCCGCCGGCGATGTTCTCTTTCGGGAAGAGCCGCGGCAGCGCATCGATCGACGCGTGTGCTCGATGCGAGGCGCCGAAGGCGTCGTTCAGATAGAAGTCGGCGAGCTTCTTCAGTTGCTCGGCGAAGGCGGGATTGTTCTTCTCCTCGCCGGCGTGGAAGCGGAGGTTCTCGAGCAGCAGGACTTCGCCGGCTTTCAGTGCAGCGGCCTTCTTTTCGACGTCCTGGCCCACGCAGTCATCGGCCCATTGCACGTCGGTCCCGAGCAACTCCGCGAGCTTGTCGCGGACCGGCTTGAGCGAAAACTCGCTGTTGCGCGTGCCTTTCGGGCGGCCGAGGTGGGAGGCGATGACGACGGCGGCTCCGGCGCCGCGGAGGAACTGCAGGGTCTTCAGCGTCTCTTCGATGCGGGTCGCGTCGCTGATGGTCGTTCCTTCGAGCGGAACGTTGTAGTCGACACGATAGAAAACGCGGGAACCGGAGGTGAGCGGGAGACGATCGAGCGTTCTGATACTGATCATGCCGGTTGCAGCGACGCTTTCTTCACGCTTGCGACGTGCGCGATGAGGTCGAGAACGCGGTTCGAGTAGCCCCACTCGTTGTCGTACCAGGCCAGGACCTTGTGCATTTGCGGATTGACCGAGCGGGTGAAGGTCGTGTCGACGATCGAGGAGTTGGGGTTGTGGTTGAAGTCGATCGAGACCAGCTGCTCGTCGGAGTAGGCGAGGATGCCTTTCAGATCGCCGTTCGCCGCTTCGCGAATGACGTCGTTGATCTCCTCGACGCTCGTCGACTTCTCGGTGTGAAAGGTGAGGTCGACCAGGGAGACGTTCGGCGTCGGCACGCGGACGGAGATGCCGTCGAACTTGCCTTTCAGCTCCGGCAGGACGAGGCCGACGGCCTGCGCGGCGCCGGTGCTCGTGGGGATCATCGAAAGTGCCGCGGCGCGTCCGCGGCGCAGATCCTTGTGCGGGAGATCGAGGATCTCCTGATCGTTCGTGTACGAATGGATGGTGGTCATGATGCCCATGGTGATGCCGAACTTCTGATGGAGCACCTTGGCCACGGGCGCGAGGCAGTTGGTCGTGCAGGACGCGTTGGAGATCACGGTGTGCTTCGACGGGTCGTACTCGTCTTCGTTGACGCCCATGCAGAACGTGGCGTCGGCGTCTTTCGACGGCGCGGAGATGATCACCGTGTGCACGCTTTTCTTCAGATGAAGGGAAGCCTTCTCTTTCGTGGTGAAACGTCCCGAGGACTCGACCACGATCTCCACGCCATGCTGGTCCCAGGGGATGTCCGAAGGGTTGGGCTGGGAGAAGACGCGCAGCTCTTTGCCGTCGATGGTGATGCCGTTCGCCGAGGCTTTGACGTCGTTGCTGATCTGGCGGTGGACTGAGTCGTATTTGAGCAGGTAGGCCAGCGTGTCGGGGCCGGTGAGGTCGTTCACCGCCACGAATTCAATGTCCAGTTTCTTCTCGAGCGCGGCCCGGACCACGTTGCGTCCGATGCGTCCGAATCCATTTACGCCAACCTTCACCATTTCAAGTGCCTCCGAGAGCGGTCGATATACTACCGCGCGTGATTCCGACTGCGAGTTCCATGCAAGTAACGCCCCTGCGCTGGGACGGTAACTCATTGTTTCTGCTCGATCAGCGGCTCCTCCCGCGAGAGGAGAGGTGGCTCGAGTACCGCGATGCATCAGGCGTTGCTGAGGCCATCAAAACCATGGTCGTGCGGGGCGCGCCGGCCATCGGCGTTGCGGCGGCGTTCGGTATGGCGCTGGCGGCTTTGCGGGGTGATGATTTGAACGTTGCCGCGGAGGAGTTGAAGCGTGCGCGGCCGACGGCGGTCAATCTGGCCTGGGCTGTCGATCGGATGCTGTCGCAACGCGACGGTGATTTGATCGCCGAGGCTGAAGCGATCAACCGCGAAGACCTCGCCTCCTGCATGGCCATCGGCCGCCACGGCGCGGCACTCCTCGGCGCAACCTCCACCGTCCTCACCCACTGCAACGCCGGCGCGCTCGCCACCGCCGGCTACGGCACAGCCCTCGGCGTGATCCGCGCGGCCATCGAAAGCGGGAAGAAAGTCGCGGTATTCGCCGATGAGACCCGTCCCTACCTCCAGGGCGCGCGGCTGACTGCGTGGGAGTTGCAGAAGGACGGCATCGACGTCACCCTCATCACCGACAACATGTCCGGCCACTTTTTCCAGGAAGGGAAGTTCGATGCGGTGGTCGTCGGCGCGGACCGGATCGCCGCGAACGGCGACGCGGCGAACAAGATCGGGACGTACACCGTGGCCGTGCTCGCGAACGCGCACGGCATTCCTTTCTACGTCGCCGCGCCGGTCTCGACGATCGATCCCAACTGCCCGAGCGGGAAAGAGATCCCCATCGAAGAGCGAAGCGCGCAGGAAGTCGTGGACATCTTCGGCTCGCGCGTCGCGCCGGAAGGCATCAACGTGCGCCATCCCGCATTCGACGTCACGCCGGCGCGGTTGATCACGGCGATCATCACCGAGCGCGGCGTGCTGCGCGCGCCCTACGAGGAGGCCATACGATCGCTCTTTCCCGCCTGATCGCCGCGCTCTGGTTCGGCAGCGCTGTCTTCCTGATGCTCGCCGCCTCGGCGGCTTTCCGCTCGTCGCCGAATTCGACTGTGGCCGCGGACGTCGTCGGCGCGATGCTCAATCGCTGGCACTACATCGCCCTCGCCGCGCCGCTGGTGTTGTTCGCGCTCGAAATGCGACACGCCCGGCGTCTCGTGCTGATCGTCCTGTTCGCCGCGACCGTGATCGCCGCCGCGCAGACGTTCGTCGATCTGCGCATCCGCTCGATCCGCACTTCCTCGGCGGTGGCGATGTCCGACTTACCGAAGACGGATCCGCTGCGGCGCCGCTTCGGCGCGTTGCATGGCGTGTCGATGATGCTGCTGCTCGCGCAGGCGATCGCGGCCGCGGTGGTCGTTGCGGCGCGCGATCGCTAACAACCGCACACGCCTCCGTGATTGCTGCAGCAGCCTCGCTTGTCCGCGCAGTTCGTGCAGGTGGGCGAGCGCGTGCCGTCACAGCATCGCAGATAGCCGCTGCCTGGCGGCGGTGGTGGCGGAGGCGGAGGCGGATTCGAAGTGCTCCGCTCGACGATCACGCTGGCAGAGCGCGCGACGGTGAAGCCGCACTTGCCGGTGCACTGGAGGAGGATGCCGTCGGTACCCGCGATCGTCGGGCTGTACGTCGCGGTATCGCTTCCGATTCCGCTGTCGGGGAAGATCGAATTTCCGAGCGCCGACGTAGCAACCCAATGAGCGTTGTCGGAAACCGTGAACTGCAACGTCGCACTATTGCCCTCGCGGATCGTAGTCGGTGCCGAGATCAACGCGATTGGTGGTGCGGGCGTCTCCACCGCGACCGTCGCATCGACGCCGCGGCCGCAGGAGTTGATCGCGTACGCGCTGAACGTCCGCCGCCCGTTCGTGATCCGCGTTGAGCCGGTGCTCGAGAGATTGTTGCCCACGCCTTCGATCGTCACGATCGCGCTTCGATCCACCGTGTGCCAGGAAAGCATCACCGACTCAGCAGGACACGCAACGCGCGGGCTGACCGACAGCGTCAATGTCGGCGCGGCGCAGGGCGCCGACCGAACGGAACGCCGTCGCGCACCGATCCCGAACGTGACGGCGACGACGGCGAGAACGAGCGCGAGTGCGGTCCTGTGCGTCCCCATACTGATCAGGGACACCAGGACGGTGAATTTGTGGCGCTACGCCACCGCCACCATGTTGCCGTCGATGTCGATCTCGCTGACCGGAAGGCCGAGGGTGCCGAGGGGCTCGCGGATGTCCCTCGCGTTTCCGACGATTACGATCAGTAGGCGGTCGGGATCGAGATACTTCTGCGCCACGCGGGCAATGTCTTCGCGAGTGACGTTGGCGATGTTCTCGCGGTACTTGTCGAAGTAATTCTCGGGCAACCCGTACAGCTCCATGTCCACGAGACGGCTGGCGATGTCGGACGCGGTCTGCACGAGCGCCGGGAAGACGCCGATCAGGTAGTTCTTCGTGTCGTCCATCTCCCGGTCTTCGATGTCGCCGGTGCGGATGCGGCGCAGCTCCTCGATCATTTCGGAGACTGATTCGCGCGTGACTTCGTTACGCACCGGCGCGGCCACGACGAACGGGCCGGCCTGCCGCCGGAACGCGAACTGCGATCGCGCGCCGTACGTGTAGCCATGCTTCTCGCGCAGATTGAGATTGATGCGCGAGTTGAAGACGCCGCCGAAGATAGCGTTCATCACCGACAGCGGGAAGTAGTCCTCGCAGGAGCGGGGAACGCCTATGTGGCCCACGCGGATCTCGGACTGCACGGCCTGGGGGCGATCGACGACGTAGATGCGGCTCACGTCGATGTTGTTCGGGGACACGGTCGGCCGCGGCGGCTCCGTGCGCGAAGTCCAGTTGCCGAGCGCTTTCGTGACCAGTTCGATGGCCTGATGGCGGTCGATGTCGCCGCTGATCACCACCGAGCTGTTGTTCGGAATGAAGTGCTCTTCGTAAAAGCGCTTCACATCAGCGAGCGTGATTCGGGCGACGCTGTCGGGATTTCCGCTGACGGAATTGCCATACGCGCCCGTCCCGTAGAGCAGGTTGGCGAAGCGCTTTCCGGCGATCGCGGCCGGTTCGTTGCGTTGCTGGAGGA
Organism: uncultured Acidobacteriota bacterium; assembly: GCA_963822445.1. Classification (GTDB taxonomy): domain Bacteria; phylum Acidobacteriota; class Thermoanaerobaculia; order Gp7-AA8; family Gp7-AA8; genus QHVT01. The sequence continues at coordinate 1,808,448 of CAWGHO010000002.1, forward strand.
GGTCGTTCAGCCGCTCGGCGCGAACGCGCTCCAGCCCGTCCTCCGGCAACGTCGCGCGAGCGCTGACGTCGCCGAAGATCTCGATCGACGGCTCGGCGTTGCGGCTCAGGACATCGAGGGAGATGTACGACGCATCCCAGTCAGCGCCCGTCCCAAGAGACGCGCCGAGCAGCCCCACATCCTCGGCCAGCTTGATCGCGTCGCGCGACCCGGCGCCTTCGTCGAGAAGATCCGCGGTGACCGAGGCCAGGCCGGCGGTGTTTGCGTCGTCGTGATCGGCGCCGGAGCGCACGAGGCCGCGAATGGAAACGAGCGGCGCGTTGTGGTTCTCGGCGACGAGGATTCGCAGGCCGTTGGGCAGCGTGGCACGGGCGATGTGCGGAAAGTTGTACGGGCGAGGCTCGGAAGGAAGCGGCGCGTTCGCGCGATCGACGGTCATGCCGCGCTCCGATCGGGTACGAAGAGGCTGGTCACGCGATTCTCCGGAATGAGGTACTTGCGCGCGACGTGGGCGAGATCGTCGGCCGTCGCTGAGCGATAGGGATCGAGCCAGCGCTCGATGAGATGCGGATCGTCGAAGTAGGTCGACATCATGCCCAGGAGGTCGGCGCGTGCGTCGAAGGTCTCCAGTTGATGCGCATAATCGACTTCCGCACGATTCTTCGCCCGCGTCAGCTCATCCTCGGAGATCCCGGAAACGGCCACGTTCGCAATCTCTTCATCGATCGCCGATTCGATCGCTTCGATGGTCACGCCTTCGCGCGCCGTGGCCTGCAGCAGCAGCAGTCCCGTCGCTTCGGTCGGCAGCACGTACATGGCCACATCCTGGGCGATCTGTTTTTCGTGCACGAGGATGCGATCGAGACGGCTCGCTTTGTCGGAGGCGAGGATGGTGCTGAGGAGGTCACTGTGGATCCAGTCCCGCTCGCCCATCTTCGGCAGGTGATAGAGCCGGTAGATGCGCGGGAGCTGGACCGGTGACTCGAACGTCTCGCGCTTTTCGTGAGAGGCGGGCGTGCGCGTCGCTTCGAATTTCGGGAACGAGCCGCCGGGCTGGATGTCGGAGAAGTACTGGTCGACGAGTCGCTTCGCTTCGTCAGGCGAGAAGTCGCCGACGATCGTCAAGGTCGCGTTGTCGGGGCGATACCAGGTCGCGAAGAACTCGCGGATGTCGTCGAGCGATGCCGCGCCGAGGTCTTCCATCGAGCCGATGGTCGGCCAGTGGTAGGAGTACTCGGGATCGAACGCGAGATGCAGCAGGCGCTCGAAGGCCGTGCCGTACGGAACGTTGTCGTAGCGCTGCCGCCGCTCTTCCTTGACGACCTCGCGCTGTATGTCGAGCTTCTCCTGAGTCAGCGCGGGGAGAAAGAAGCCCATGCGATCGGACTCGAGCCAGAGGCCGAGGGCGAGGTAATTGGAGGGAAGGGTCTCGAAGTAGTTGGTGCGGTCGAAGAAGGTCGTGCCATTGAGCACGCCGCCGACCGACTGCACGTAGCGGAAATGCTCGTTGTTGCCGACGTGCTCGGAGCCGGAAAAGAGCATGTGCTCGAACAGGTGCGCGAAGCCGGTGCGGCCGGGCCGCTCGTTCTTCGAGCCGACGTGGTACCAGAGGTTGACGGCGACGAGCGGGGCGGAGTGGTCTTCGTTCAGGACGACGCGGAGGCCGTTGTCTAGTTTGTAAGTGTCGAGCGAGAGCATCGGTCGGGGTTTTTATCACGAGGAGTCGCAAAGTCTCAGAGTCTCAAAGTCTCAAAGGAGGTTCTTCTCTGCGACTTTGCGACTTTGAGACTCTGAGACTCCCATCGTTTATCCTTCCGCCCGCGTGAGTACATCGCTCCCATGGCGCCACGTCGCCATCGAAGGTCCCATCGGAGTCGGCAAGACTTCGCTGACCAACCTTCTGGCCAAGCGCTTCCGGGGGACGAAGGTGCTGTCGGACGTTGAGAATCCCTTTCTCGACGACTTCTACAAAGACAAGCGCGGGGCGGCGTTCCGGACGGAGCTGTACTTCCTGCTGTCGCGGTTCGATCAGCAGCGGCACATGACCCAGCGCGACCTGTTCACCGAGCTGATCCTCGCGGACTACACCTTCGCCAAGAGCAGGATTTTTGCGTATCTGACGCTCGATGACTCGGAGCTGATGATCTACAACCGGATGTACGACCTGCTCTCCGAGCAGGTGCCCAAGCCGGACCTGGTCATTTATCTGCAGGGCAGTCTTGATACACTGTCGAAGCGCATCAAGAAGCGTGGGCGGGCTTACGAAAAAGCGATCTCGCCCTCGTATTTACAGGAGCTCAGCGAGGCGTACTCGCACTACTTTTACCGGTACGACGAGACGCCGTTGCTGGTTGTGAATACGAACGAGATCGATTTCGTTAACACGCCCGAGCATTTCGACCAGCTCGTCGAGCAGATCGGAAAAGCTCAAAAGGGAACTCAGTACTACGTACCGCTTGGATCCTGAGTAGACGGACCGGGACGAGAACGTGGGCAACGCGGGCGCCAGCCCGCCTACCCGCTCCTTCTCCCTGTCCAGAAGGAGCGAGATGAACCCGAAGAAGAAGGTCACCGTCCCGGCGATCCGCGCCATGAAGTCGAAGGCGCGCATCGGAATGCTCACGGCATACGACTACCCCTCGGCCAAGATCGCCGACGCGGCGGGCGCGGACATCCTCCTGGTCGGCGATTCGCTGGGCATGGTCGTTCTCGGCTATCCCGACACGCTCAGCGTGACCGTCGAGGACATGCTCCATCACACCCGCGCGGTCGTCCGTGGCGCGAAGACCGCGCTGATCGTCGGGGACATGCCCTATCTCTCGTACCACGTGTCGCTCGAGGAGTCCGTTCGCAACGCCGGCCATTTCATTCAGGCCGGCGCGCACGCGGTGAAGGTCGAGGGCGCGAAGGCTTCGCGGATCAAGACCATCGAAGCGATTCTCGACGCCGAGATCCCGGTCATGGGCCACATCGGTCTCACACCGCAATCGGTCAACGCTCTCGGCGGATTCAAGCTGCAGGGAAAGAACGCCGACGACGCGCGGCGCCTGCTCGACGAGGCCGTTGCTCTCGAGCGCGCAGGCTGCTTCTCGCTCGTGCTCGAATGCGTCCCGACCGAGCTCGCGGCGATGATCACCGAGCAGATCACCATTCCCACCATCGGCATCGGTGCCGGCCCGTCCTGCGACGGGCAGGTCCTCGTCTACCACGACGTCCTCGGCATGTACGACGGCCACACGCCCAAGTTCGTGCGCAAATACGCGAATGCCGCGGTTGACCTGCAGAAGGCGCTCGAAGCGTTTCTGTCCGATGTGCGCGACGGCAGCTTCCCGAATGACGACTCGGAGTCTTTCCACATGGCCAGCGATGAAGAGCTGAAGCGACTCTACGCGGCGCGTGACGAGGGCGGCGTGGTCGTGGAGATGCCGAAAGCGAATTGATGCGGGTTGCGACGACGATCGAGGAAACGCGCCATGCCGTACGCGTCGCGCGTACGCACGGCGCGACCATCGGTTTCGTGCCGACCATGGGCTTTCTGCATGCGGGTCACATCTCGCTGATCGACGTCGCCCGCGAGGCCGGTGCGACGTTCATCGCCGTGTCGATCTTCGTGAATCCGAAGCAGTTCGGGCCGACCGAGGACTTCAGCCGTTACCCGCGCGACGAGGAACGCGATCGCGCGCTGCTGGAGAAAGCCGGCGTCGACCTGCTGTTCCTGCCGCCGGTCGAAGTGATGTATCCGGCCGGCGCGGCGACGACGATCTCCGTTTCGACGGTGGCAAAGCCGCTGGAAGGCGAGCGGCGTCCCGGGCATTTCGACGGTGTGGCCACGGTCGTGGCGAAGCTCTTCAACATCGTGCAGGCCGACGTGGCCGCGTTCGGACGGAAAGACGCGCAGCAGTGCGCGGTGATCGAGCGGATGGTGCGCGATCTCGATCTGCCGGTGCGGCTCATGTTCGGCGAGACGCTGCGCGAGCACGACGGCTTGGCCATGTCCTCGCGGAACAGCTATCTGTCGGCCGAAGAGCGGGGGAAGGCGCCGGTTCTGCATCGGGCGTTGCGCGCGGGAGAAGAAGCCATAACGCACGGGATTCATGAAGTGGCAGGGGTCGAGAAGCTGATGAATCGTGTGGTCAGTGAAGAGGGTGGCGTCGAGGTCGACTATCTGGCGGTCGTCGATCCGCTGACGTTCGAAGCGCCGCAGGATTTCGATCGCGAAGTGTTGCTCGCCGGCGCGGTGAAGATCGGCCGGACGCGCCTGATCGACAACATCCGGGTGCGCGCATGATGCGGCGCCTCGTTCGCGCCGCGGTTCAGAACGCGACCGTGACGCACGGCAGCGCGCTCACCCTGCGCATCGATCCGCTGATTCTGCGCGCCGCGAACATCCTGCCGCTCGAAGAAGTGGAGATCGTCAATCACGCGACCGGTGAGCGGGTCACCACGTTCGCCGAAGAAGCAGCCGGCGGTGAAGTGCACGCGCCGCGGATGCGAGCCGGCGACGTGATCAGCATCGTCTCCTGGGGCGTGCTGCACGATGGGCAGACGCTGAATCACAGCGCAAAGCTGGTGACGCTTGACGGGAAGAACGAAGTGACGGTTATCGACGAGCGAAATCGATAAAGCCGCGCTCCACATCGACGTCGAGCAGCTTCACCTTCACCCGGTCGCCGATATCCAGCCCCTTGCCGCCGCGCACGACCTTCCCTTCGACCGGCGGATGGAAGACGCGGACCCAGGTGCCCTTCGCGGACGCGCCGGTGACCACGCCCTCGAAATGGTCGCCGATGCGGTCGCCAAGGAGACAGGCGGCGGCGGATTTGCGAACCTGGCGCTCGACTTTGTTCGCCTCGTCTTCCTGATCGGTACAGTGCTGCGCGAGCTCGGCCAGCTCGTCGAACGTGTACGGCGACGGTTTGCCCGCGAGAGCCGCTTTGACCATCCGGTGGGTGATCAGATCGGGATAGCGGCGGTTCGGTGCCGTGGAGTGCGTGTAGTCCTTCACCGCGAGACCGAAATGGCCGGTGGGCTTCTGATCTGCTCGCTCCACGACGTACTCACCGGCGCCCATGGCCTTGACCACCGACAGCGAGAGATCGGGAAAGCGCATCGGATCGGCTTTGCGCTGCCTGCGCAGGAACTCCTCCAGCGCCTTCGCATCCGGCTCCGGCGGCAACCGCTCGCCACGATCCTCGGCGATCTTCTCGATCCGATCCCAGCGCTCCGGCGACCGCACGACGCGGCGGATGCTGGGCAGTTTGTGCTTCACCAGGAACCGCGCGGTGGTGCCGTTCGCGGCGATCATGAAGTCTTCGATGAGCAGGCGGGCGTTGTTGCGGCGGGCCTGCTTCAGCTCGACGACCTTGCCGTCGACGATGACCGGACGCGCTTCGATGGTTTCCAGATCGAGCGCGCCCTGTTCGTGACGCAGGTCGCGCATGCGATCGGCGGTGCGGTCCTGCAGGCGTAGTGCTTCCGCCAATCCTTCGACTCTCGTGACTTTTTCCGGCTCGTCCTGTTCGCCGTCGAGCCACGCCGCCACGCGGTCGTACGCCAGCTTGGCGTGGTTGTGCACGAGCGCGCGAAAGACTTCCCCCTGTCCGATCGAGCCGTCGTCGCGCACGAGCATCTCGATGACCAGGGCCACGCGATCTTCGCCTTCGTTGAGCGAGGTGAGATCGGTGGAGAGCCGCTCCGGCAGCATGGGGAAGACCTTCGCCGCCGTGTAGATCGAGGTGGTGTTGTGCTTCGCGTGGCGATCGACAGGCGTGTCTTTCTTCACCAGCGCGTCGACGTCGGCCACGGCGATGTAGATGCGGACGTTGCCGCCGCCCTCGTCCTTGGCCCAGGTGAGCTGGTCGAGATCGCGCGAGTCGTCGTTGTCGATCGAGCACCAGCCCCAGTCGCGCAGATCGCGGATGGTTGGGTCGGTTTCGTGCGCGGGGCCGCGAATGCCGGCCACCTGTTTTTTCACGTCGTCGTCGAACTCGTGGAGCAGGCCATGCTCGCGCATGGCGTCATTGGCGATGTCGACGAGAAAGTCTTCCTGCCTGCGATCCCTATTGCGATCCATGTCCGGGGACGTTATCACCGTGTCGTGAAAATCGTTCCGGCCGGGGACAACGCGGTGCTGATGGAGTTGGGGGACGTGACCGCGGCGGAGTTGCATGCGCGGGCAGCGGAGATGCGGTCGAAGCCGGGAGTGCTCGCCGTGATTCCGGGGCACTCGTCGCTGTACGTTTTGGAGTGCGGCGGCAGAGCCGCCGCTTTCAAAGCGGCAGCAGAGCTGCCGCACTCCATCCATCGAGTCAAAGTCAGGTTCGACGGTCCGGATGTGCCCCCTGGCTTCATACCCCGACCAATAACGCTCACCGTCCGCTACCTCGGCTTCCGCGGCGGCTTCGGCTACCTCGACGGCTGGCCCGAGGAATGGGCAATGCCCCGAAAATCCACCTCGCGACCGGTGAGCCGCGGCTCGTTCGCCATCGCGGGCAATGTCGCCGGCTTCTATCCCATCGACTCGCCCGGCGGCTGGAACATCCTCGGCCACACCGATTACGACGTCGCCTACGCGCTCGCGCCTGGCGACACGATCGAGATCGAGCCGACCGATGAGCCGCTGGCGTTGCCGCCGTTGCGCGAGATCTCACGCCCCTCACTGCACACGCCCGTGTTTCCGCCGGACTGGTCCCGCGTGCAGCGCGGCATGCCGCCGGGCGGTCCGTTCGATGACGTGGCCGCGGCGATGATCGACGCCCCGGAGCTGATCGAATGCGCGATGGTCTGGCCGAAGCTCGAGGGTGTGTGGGTGGGGCCGGATCTGCGAACGGGCTACGTCGTACCGACTGGGAAAATTGAAGGCGGGTTGCGCGGGTATGTCGGGTGTGGTGCAGGCCTCCGGCCTGCCCCAGCGCTACCACGTGGCGATCGCTTCACCATCCAAGCCATGCGCGGCCCGCACGACATCGGTCTGGATCGCATCGAATGTGAAGTAACGCCGCAGCTCGATCGCGTCGGAATCCGCTTGCGACCGTTGATGCCGATCGCCAACAAACCGCCGGCCGACCTGAAATCGATCGGCATGCAATGCGGGACGCTGCAGCTGCATCCCGACGGCAGCGTCGTGGCCATGGGACCGGATCATCCGGTCACCGGTGGTTACCTGCAGCCGATGACGGTCATCACCACGGAACGGTGGAAGCTCGCCCAGCTTTCTCCGGGCGAGCGCGTCACCTTCATCGCGATTTAGGAACCGGCCTGGTACCCCGAGCGCGCGGTCACGCGCAGGTCGGGCTGATTGCGGATCGAGACCTGGACCCTCTGGAACTGTCCCGCCTTCGGATTGCGAACGCGATACGAGAGCAGGTAGTAGCCGGCGTTGAGGTCGTCGATCTTGTCGAGGGCCGGCACGAAGTTCGTGTTGAAGCGGAAATAGTGGCCGCCTGTGGACTGCGCGAACTCCTCGAGCCGCTGGTGGTACGCCGGCGGCAGGGTCGGGTCGCTCTGCAGCTGCATCGCGTAGACCGAAACGTTGGCCGCGTTCAGCGCCTCGATTGCCGGATCGAGATGACGGCTGCGGTTGAAGATCATGTCCGCGCGGACGTCTTCGCTGTGCTCGATGATTCCCGGCGAAAAGAGCAGCAGGTTCTTGCGCGCGCGGATCGGCCGCACGGCATCGCCGAGCAGGTCGAGGGCCTGGTAGACCGTGCCGGTCTTCTTCATCATCGCGTTCGCGTCGATGTTCCGGAGAATCGAAGTCTCGGGAGCATCTTTCGGCGCTTTGGTCAGACCCTTGTGCCAGTTGGTGGCGTCCGTGAGCGCGCGCTCGAGCTTCTTCACGTCATTGGTGAAGTCGCTGTAGACCTTCAGGCGGAAGTCATGACCGGCGACGGCCAGCAGATCGCCTTCCTTCATCTCCTCGCGAATGAAACGGAGCATGGCCTGGCGGGCGAGGTAGAGCTGATTGTTGAAGACGCCCGGATCGACCGGCTTGTCGAAGAAGGCGATGAAGTAACGCTCTTCGCGGACGCGCTCGACTTTGAACGGCGCGTTCTCCTCGCGCTGGTCGAGAAGGCGGCGGTTGGTGAAATAGTCGAGCGACTCGACGGGCTGCTCGAGGCCGTTCTCCTTCACCACGAAGTCGTCCTTGCTGAGGCCGAGGATCTGGTTGCCTTTGTTGTCGGTGACGATGGCGTCGAGGAGAACGACGTTGACGTCGATGCGCTCCTGGATGGCCGGCTGCTGCTGCGCAAACGCGGGAACCGCGAGCGCGAGGATGGAGAGGGCTGCTGCGAAGTGCTTCATGGGCAGTCAAACGGTCCGCGGAGCGGCCGAAATCCTCGCCGTGACAACGGAATGAAAACCTCTCGACCCCCGTTTGACCGGCCAGCGCGAAATCACCTAGAATCCGCGCTCTTTGCCGCTGGCGCCTGTCGGCGGCGAGTTCTAAATCGGGGCATAGCTCAGCCTGGTAGAGCGCACGGTTCGGGACCGTGAGGTCGGAGGTTCAAGTCCTCTTGCCCCGACCATTTAGAACTCCTTCCCTACCACACCACTTTTCGAGCCGTCGCTTGTGCTGTCCGGCTAGCTGGAATTTGTGTACACACCTGTGCGCTATTTGTGCGAAGAAGGGCTCAGTTGGAGGCACATCATGAAGACAGCGACGATTCGTGAATTCCGCAGCAACATCGCCGAACTACTTGCAGGTGATGAGTCCGTTCTCGTCACGAAGCACGGAAAACCAGCCGCGGTGGTCTACCCCCTTCATGACCCCAAAACGATCCCGATCGAGGTCCGGCGGAAGCTCTACCTGGCCATGACCGGAGAGATCGCAAAGCAGCTTGACACGCAAGGGGTATCGGAAGAGCAGGTCGAGCGTGAATTCAACCAACATAAAAAGGGTCGCCGCCGATAGCAACGTGTTGCTCTCCGCCGTCGCGGGTAGAGCTGCGCGTCGAGTCTTTGGGAGTACCGGACTGACCGTTGTCACCACGCAACAGAATGTGGCGGAGGTCAGAGAGTACATACCGGAGTTTGCTGCAAGGTACGAACTTCCCGAAGCGTTACTGCTGGAGGTTCTCGAGCTGCTACGATCACGGTTCACGAGGACCATGAGTACGCCGGAAGGATCCCAGCGGCGCACGATCTGCTCGGAAAGCGCGACGAGGACGATGTGGCGCTCGCAGCTCTCGCGCTGACCCTTGACATACCGATCTGGTCAAACGATCGAGATTACGAACACTTCCCCACGGGAATCGTTACGACGGCTGCGCTGCTAAAGATTCTTGGAGTCTGAGCCGGGGCCTCGCCGGAGCTCACAGTGACCTAACGTTTCGTCCAGGGAACGTCCGCCACGCCCGCCTTGTGATTCGCGAAGCGCGCCGCCACGAACAGATAATCCGAAAGCCGGTTCAGATAGGTGATCGTGGACTGCGTGGCCGGTGAGCCATCCTCCAGCGCGACCACGCGCCGCTCCGCGCGGCGGCAGACGGTGCGGGCGATGTGCAGTTGCGCCGCGGCCGCGCTTCCACCCGGCAGGATGAAAGTCGTGAGCGGCGTCAGCGCGCTCTCCATTGTGTCGATCGCCCGCTCGAGATCCTCGATGCGCGACGCATCGACTCCCGGAAACCGGCTCGTGCCGGGCGAGGCGAGGTGCGCGCCGATCTCGAAGAGGTCCGATTGAATCGCGGGGATCTCGGCAACGTCGCTGACTGCGCCGAGGAAGGAGCTCAGTTCGTCGACGGTGCCGTAGGCTTCGATGCGCGGGTCATTCTTGGCGACGCGCGTCCCGCCGAAGAGAGACGTCTCACCGCGATCGCCGCCACGCGTGTAGATCTTCACGCTTCCGATTCGAGCTGCCGGATCCTCTCCTTGACCACCACCTCCGCCAGGTCGGGGATGACCTCCCAGGCGATGTTGCGCACGACCTGATCGGACATCAGCTCCACCACGCGGCGGGCGATGCGATCGACCTGCTCATCGGAGAGGTCGCGCGAGATGGGGATGGAGGGCTCGGAGGACGAGGCCAGCGCGGACGATGCTGCTGCCTGCGGCTCCTCGGGCTCGGGAGCGGTCGGGGACCAGGAGGGCTGCGGGACCGACTCCGGCTCGGGAGCGGGAAGCTCTTCGAGTGCCGGAGCAGCGGCTTCGGTGCTGGCGAATGGCGAATCCTGCGGCGAGTCGAGCGAGAAGGCCGGCTCGGGCTCGCTCGGCTCTTCGATGACGGGCGGCGCGGACGGAGCCTGTTCCTCTTCCTCGGGCGACCACGCCGGAGCAGACGGCGACGCGGCCATCTGCTGGAGGTCGTCGAAGCTCATCTTCGGGAAGGCGCGGGTCTCGCCGCTGAACGCGGCCGGTTCTGCCGGCTCGTCCCACGGCGAAGCATCGGGCGCGGCTGGCGCGGCCGGCTCCGGCTCGGGCGGAAGGGTCTGCGAGGCCGCGAGCTGCTGGAGGTCGTCGAAGGACATCTTGGTGAAGGCGCGAGTCTCGCCGCTGAACTCTTCGGCGGGCGGCGGCGCGCCGAACGGCGCATCGGCTTCGGGCTCCTCCGCGGACGGCGTGCTGTCGAAGGCCGGCGCGTCGAACATCGGCGCCGCGGTACCAAACGACGATGCGGAAGGCGGCGGTGCGGGCTCGTCCCACGGCGACGGCTCGGGCGGGGGGGGCGGCGGGGCCTGCGGAACCGGCGGCGGCTCGGGAGCGGATGCACCGGAGGCCATTGCGCGCATCTCTTCGAAGCTCATGCGCGGGAACGCGCGCGTCTCACCGAACTCTTCGGCCGGTGCAGGTCCGCCGAACGGATCGGAAGACTGATCGGCCGGCTGGGCGGCGGGTGTTTCGAACGGCATGTCGGCAGGCGCGGCCTGCGACGGCGCGGCGCCGAAGATGTCGTTGTCATGCGTGTACGGCAGATTGAGCGCCGGCACGGCCTCGGTCGCACTGCTGAACGGCGACAGCGGCGCGGGGCGCGAGGCCGGTGGCGGCGGAGCCGGGGTTGGTGTTTCGTCGAGCCACGGCGAGGCCGCCGGCTCCGGAGCGGAGGGTGCGGCGGCAGGCGCGGCGGCAACGGGAGCGCTCTGGGCCTGCGAGATGAGTTCTTCGACTTTGTGAATGAGGCTCTGCGACTCGAACGGCTTGGTGACCACCGCGTCGCATCCGGCCTTCTCCGCGCGATCGGGATCGAACGGCTCGAACGTGCCCGTCAGCAGGATCACCGGGATGGAACGGTACTCAGGATGCGACTTCACGTACTCACAGACTTCGTACCCGTTCTTCTCCGGCATGATGATGTCGGAGAGGATGATGTCGGGTCGCATCTCGGCCAGTTTCTGTACCGCTTTCGCGCCGTTGTTGACGGCGGTGACTTCGTAGTCGCCGTCCGAAAACGTCAGCTCGACCACTTTTTGTATGGTGATACTGTCATCCGCAAGAAGGATCTTTTTCGGCATTGATCTGGCTCCGATGATTTCGAAGCAAGCTACCACGTTAACCAATGCCCGACAAGCGGTTACGGGATGTCTGAACCCTTCCTGATCTTCGGTCATCGGGGTGCTCCGAAGCGGTTCAAAGAGAACACGCTGGCGGCCTTCGAAGAGACCATTCGCGTAGGCGCCGACGGCTTCGAAACCGACCTCCGCCTGCTCTTCGATCGCACCGCCGTGCTCTTCCACGACGATGAGCTTTCGGAGGCCGACATCGAGTCTCTGACCTTCTCCCAATGCGCCGAGCGGGGAGCAACGGTCGAGCGGTTGTCGGACCTGGCGCGGTTCGCTGGACGGACGACGATGATCCTCGAGGTGAAGCGCGCGAAGTGGGAGGAAGCGCTGCTCGAAGAGGTGAGCGCGTGGCCGGACGTCGTGATCGCGTCGTTCGATCACTCGGTGGTCACCACCTTGCGGGCCCGAGGCGCAGCGATCCCCCTCGGCATCACCTTTCACGGCTACATCGTCGACGTTGCCGAATACGCGGCGCGCATCGGCGCGAGCTGGTGCTTTCCGAACTATCACTACGTCAGCGCGGAGATGGTCGACTCACTGCACCAGCGCGGCATCAAGGTCGTTCCCTGGACCGCGAATCGGACACACGAGTGGGAGCGATTGCGCGACGCCGGCTGCGACGGGATCATCACCGACTACCCCGGCGAGGCTGTCGAATGGCGAGCGGGTCTGCCGTCATCGCCTTGAATTTGCTACACTTCGCAACCTTCACCACAACATCGCAGCCGTGAGGGAGGGTGCGGACATGAAGACCTGGGAATACAAGATCATCAACGTCCGGTCGGAGAATTACTCGATGGACCCGCGGCGCGCCGAAGAGCTGAACCGCCTCGGCGATGAAGGGTGGGAGCTGGTGAGCATCACCTCCATCAACTTCAAAACCGGCGCGACCGACCACATCGGCATGGTCTTCAAGCGAGAGAAAGCGGCCGCGCACTAGTCGCTAGTCGTTACTGGCTAGTCGTTAGTAGTAAGTTCGTCGCTCGAAGCTCGTCCGGTTCGGTTCTACTAACGACTAATCACTAACGACTAACGACTGACTGATGCCCCGCCCCTTCCTGATTCTCATCGTTCTCGACGGCTTCGGCTGCCGCAGCGAGCGGGAGTTCAACGCGATCGCGCAGGCCGAAACGCCGCGTTTTTCCCGGCTCTGGCACGAGCACACCTGGACCACGCTCGAAGCGTCCGGCCTCGCCGTGGGGTTGCCGGAAGGGCAGATGGGGAACTCCGAGGTGGGGCATCTGAACATGGGGGCGGGGCGGGTCATCGATCAGGACATCGTCCGCATCTCCAAGTCCATCCGCGGCCATGAGCTCGAGACGAACGCGACCTTCGTCGATGCGGTGAAGGGCTCGCGCAACGTGCATCTCACGGGACTGCTCTCCGACGGCGGCGTGCACTCGCTGCAGGAGCACCTGCACGGAATGATCGACGCCGCGCTGGCCCTCGGCGCGGAAAACGTGTTCGTTCACGCCATCCTCGACGGCCGCGACACGCCACCGAAATCAGCAGAGCGTTACCTCGGCCATCTGCTCGCGCACATCAAAGACAAGCCGAAGGCGCGGCTGGCGACGGTCATCGGCCGCTACTTCGCCATGGACCGCGATCATCGCTGGGAGCGCGTCCAGCGCGCGTACGACCTGATGACCCTCGGCGTCGGGACGGAAACGAAAGACCCGATCGAGACCATGCGCCGCTTTTACGAACAGGGCGTGACCGACGAGTTCATGGAGCCGATCTCCGTCATCACCCCGGAAGGTTCGCATCTCGGCCGCGTCGAAGACGGCGACGCGCTGCTCTTCTTCAACTTCCGCGCGGACCGGATGCGCCAGATCGTGATCGCCTTCAAAGACGAGCACTTCACGCCGTTCAACCGCGCCGTGCATCCGCGGACGCGCGTGGTGACGATGAATCAGTACCACGAGAAGTTCGACCTTCCCGTCGTCTACCCACCCGTCGCATGCATCAACAACCTCGGCCAGGTGATCTCACGCGCCGGGCTGACGCAGCTTCGGATCGCCGAGACCGAGAAGTACGCGCATGTCACGTTCTTCTTCAACGGCGGGTCCGATCTGAAGTTCGACGGTGAAGATCGCATCCTCGTCCCCTCGCCGAAAGTCGCGACGTACGATCTCAAGCCGGAGATGTCGGTGTTCGAAGTGACGGACAAGGTCGTCGAGGCGATCGCGGCGCGAAAGTACGACGTGGTGATCATGAACATCGCCAACCCCGACATGGTCGGTCACACCGGCGTCATGGATGCCGCGGTGAAGGCCGTTCGCGACACGGACATCGCGGTCGGACGGATTCTCGATTGGGTAGAGAAAGTTGACGGCGTGGCGTTGATTACGGCAGACCACGGAAACTGCGAATTGATGTTCGACACGGCCACGGGCCAGCCGCACACCGCGCACACGACGAATCCCGTGCCGCTGATCCTCGTCGATGCGAAGAAACGGTTCGGAACGCTGCGCGGCGGCGGCGTGCTGTCGAACGTGGCGCCGACGATTCTCACCATTCTCGGCATCGACAAGCCGGCGGAGATGACTGCCGAGTCGCTGCTGGTGCCGGCGTGAGGACGTACGGCGGGCGTCCCGCCCGCTTCGCGCGGCGCGTCACGCGCCGCGCTGATCCCGCCGGGCCAGCGGCCCGTCGCAAAGCGGGCGAGACGCCCGCCGTACGCGGAGGGCACCCGTGACCCGCCAGCTCATCCTCGTCCGCCACGGCGAGACGCTGCACAACGTCGCGGGGATCGCCCAGGGCTGGAACGACAGCGAGCTCTCCGATCGCGGCAAGCAGCAGGTCAGCAAGCTCGCGGAGCGGCTGCGCAAGTACAACCCCGACGCGCTGTTCTCCTCACCCCTCGGCCGCGCGTTGTCCACGGCGACGGCGATCATGGACATCCTGAAGATGGAGATCCAGGTTCTCGAAGATCTTCGCGAGATGAGCTACGGGGGCTGGGAGAACCGGTCCTTTCTCGACATCCGCCGCGACGAGCCCAGCGTCTACGAGAGCTGGATCGCCGATCCGGACGCGCCCAGCCCCGACGGCGAGTCCCACAATCACGTTCGCGCGCGCATGGAGCGGGCTTTCGAGGCCGTTGCTGCGGCGGAACGTCCGGTGCTGGTCACACACGGAACGGCCATTCGCATCGCCGCGACGGCGCTGCTCGATGTGCCGGTCATGACCTCGCGAAACTTCGCCCAGGACAACGCGGCCATCAACATCTTCAACTGGCGCACCGACCGCTGGGTCCTGAAAATCTGGAACGACACGACGCATTGCGGATGATGAATGATTCTCGAATCGATACACGAAGAGCTGACTGAAACCCTCAAGACGCGCGTGCTGACGATGTTCGGTCACGCCATCGACCGGCTCGTGCTGCAGGCGCCGCCGAAGTTGAACATGGGCGATCTGGCCACGCCGGTCGCGCTGGAACTGGCCAAGGCGTTGAAGCGCAAGCCGCGGGAAATCGCCGAACAGCTGTCCAACGGCATGCACCTTCCGCTGTTCGTCGAGCGGGTCACGGTCGAGGGGGCGGGCTACCTCAACTTTCACTTCGATCGCGGTGCGTTCACCGCCCAGCATTTCCGCAACGTCATGGCCGCGCCGCCACCGACCGGCACGCGCGTCATCGTCGAGCACACGAACATCAATCCCAACAAAGCCGCGCACATCGGTCACCTCCGCAACGCCGTCCTCGGCGACACCTACGTCCGCTGCGCGAAATGGCTCGGCGACCACGTCGAGACGCAGAACTACATCGATGACACGGGCGTGCAGGTCGCGGACGTGGTGGTTGCGTTCGAGCGGCTGGAAAAGAAGTCGTATGCCGACGTGCAGCGGCTGATTGAAACGACCGAGCGCTTCGACTATCTGTGCTGGGACGTCTACTCGAAGATGGCCCAGTACTACGCCGATCATCCCGAGGCTCAGGAGTGGCGGAAAGAGACCCTGCATAAGGTCGAGAAGCAGGAAGGGGAGACGGCGCAGCTCGCGGCGCTCATCGCCCGGAACATCGTCCATCGCCACCTGAAGACGATGCTGCGGCTGGACATCCGCTACGACCTCCTGCCGAAAGAGAGCGACATCATCCACGCCCACTTCTGGGACCGCGCGTTCGAGCTGCTCAAGCAGTCCGGCGCCGTGGTCTACGAGGAGGAGGGGAAGAGCAAGGGCTGCTGGGTCATGAAGCTCGAGGAATCGGAGCAGTTCGCGGGCATGAACGAGCCCGACAAGATCCTCGTGCGCTCGAACGGTACGGTGACCTACACCGGGAAAGACATCGCCTACCAGCTCTGGAAGCTGGGCATGCTCGATCGGACGTTCGAGTACAAGAAGTTCGAGCCGAATGCCGGCTATCTGGTCTGGGAGACCACGCATGGCGGCGCGGGCGATCCGTCGGCGCCGAAGTTCGGCGGCGCGAAGCGCGTCGTGAACGTGATCGACACCCGTCAGGCCTATCTGCAGAAGGTGGTCAAGGAAGGCGTCCGCCAGCTCGGTCACGTGCAGGAAGCGGAGAACTCGATCCACTACTCCTACGAGATGGTCGCGCTGACGCCGAGCACGGCCAAAGAGCTGGGGATGGAGATTTCCGACGAGGATGCGAAGCGGGCCTACGTCGAAATGTCGGGACGGAAAGGCTTTGGCGTGAAGGCGGACGATCTGCTCGACGAGCTGGAGCGGAAGGCGATCGACGCGGTCAAGACCAACGCGACCGAGCTCGATGACGCCACCGCGAACGAGATCGGCCGGCAGGTTGCCGTGGCCGCGCTCCGCTACTTCATGCTCCGTTTCGGCCGGAACAAGGTCATCGCCTTCGACCTGAACGAAGCCCTGAAGTTCGAAGGGGACTCGGGGCCGTACCTGCAGTACTCGACGGTGCGCGTGCAGAACATTTTCCGGAAGATGAAAGAGCGCGGCGTCGACCCGATGCTGACCGGCAACGCGGTCGACAACCTGACGCTGCACCAGGGGCTGACCGACGAGATGTGGGAGCTGGTGAGGTTGTCCGCGGAGTTACCCGCGGCGATCCGGCGGGCGGTGGAAGGGCTGGAGATGTCCGTGGTGACCCAGTACCTGCTGGATCTCGCGCAGAAGTTCAACAGTTTCTACCACAAGTATCCGATCCTCAATGAGAAGGACGACGCGGAGCGGCAGCGGCGGGCGGTGTGCGCGGAAGTGTTTCGGAAAACAATGGTGGGAGCGCTCGATTTGCTGGGAATTCCGGTTCCGGAGCGGATGTAAACCCGGTAGAATCCCGAGCCTGGCGGCAGTCCAATCCGCCACCCACAACATGAGATACGACCTTCAGGACTTCATCCTCCGCGCGCTCATTCTTCTCGCCGGCGGCCTCGCCGCCACGCTGCTCGCCATCAAAGGCTACGGACAGGCGTTGCCCGCCGTCGCCGTGGGCGGAGCGATAGGGGCGATTTTCGCCGGACGGGTGCAGCCGCGAATCGAGGAGTAGGGGCGGTGTGGTGCAGGCCTCTGGCCTGCCTTTCTGCCACAGGCAGGCCGGAGGCCTGCACCACACGGGTGCCCGCTAGACGGCTTCTTCTTCCTGGCCTCCGCCGCCTTCTGCGCGACGGACATTCTCCGCCTGCAGCCCCTTCGGACCCTGTTTCACGTCGAACTCCACCCGCTCACCCTCGTTGAGCGTGCGATAGCCCGACGCCTGGATCGACGTGTGATGGACGAAGACGTCCTCACCCGTGTTGCGTTTGATGAACCCGAAGCCTTTGTCGTTGTTGAACCACTTCACTGTACCAGTCTCAGGCATTCCTACCTCCGACCGCACCGTGAATCCCAGCCCGGCGCGTGCTACTCATCTGATGCGCTGCAAACCTGCGATTGCAGCAGAGTTCATTTGTGCAATGTCTCTACCAGATCAGTGCGCGATTCATCCCGATGCGATGAAATCCCAGCGACTCGTACAGGCGAATGGCGGGCAGGTTGAAGTCGTTGACGAACAGCGTGACCGTTTTTCCCTTGCGAATGAGGTGGCCGCAAACCTCGCGCAGCATCTCGAAAGCAAGCCCCTGCCGGCGGTAGTGGGGATGGGTCCACACTCCCATCAGCTGCACCGCGTCGTTGGTGACCGCCGAGTACTCGCACTTCGCCGCGATCACGCCGTCGACCAGCCGCACCACCGAGCGTTTCTTGTCGACCAGCTCCCGGATCCGCTCGCGATACCCGGGCGCATCGCGCTCCAGCGGATCGATGCCGACCTCTTCCTTGTGCATCGCGGCGCACGCCGGCACGAGCTGATCGAGATCGCGCACCGTTGAATAGCGCGCGACGTTCAGATCGGGAAAATCGAGTCGCGGCTTGAGCGCGTAAATCGGCTGATTCATCCGCACGACCGTCGGCGGATCGAGGCGCGTGCGCAACTGCGCCCACAGGACTTCGACCAGATGCGCCGGCGAGATCATGGCCCGCACCGGAAGCATGCGGGTGATGATTCGATCGGCCACCAGCGCGATCGCGGACTCGGTGATGTCCGCGCCGTACGACCGGTCCCCGGCCAGAACGATGTTCGTAGCCAGCGATGCGACCAACACGATCGCGCCGTTGTGCCGCACGACCACGATCTGCGTCGCCGCCAGGGTCCGTTCCTCGAGCAGCCGCGAGATCAGGTAGACGTTGATCAGCGGGTCGCGCTGAAGAAACTCCTGCGCGCCCTTGAAGTCGTCTTCCGACAGAAGCCGGATCGACCATCTCCCCTCGGCGGGTAGCGTAGCCATTTGAGGTCAGTCGTTAGTCGTTAGTGATTAGTCGTTAGTAGAACCTCGGCTAGTGGTTCGTCCTACTAACCACTAATCACTAACGACTAACGACTAGAGCTGCGACCTCCCCAAGTATGCCAGCCCGTCGACGAACTTGTGCCACGCGCCGCGATCCTTCCACTCTCCGAGCTCGCGCTTGCGGGCGTGACGCAGGTCGGCTTCGAAGGCCGCGCGGAGCTGCGCGGCGACGGCGGCGTCGAGCACGCCGATGTTCACTTCGTCGTTGAGATCGAACGAGCGATCGTCGAAGTTCGTCGAGCCGACGCTCGACCAGACACCGTCGACGATGATCACTTTCTGGTGCAGGAGCGTCTTCTGGTACTCCCAGATCTTCACGCCCTTCTTCAGCAGCGTCCCGAAGTGATGGTGGCTGGCGTGCTGTACGACCGGGGAGTCGGTCGCGTCGTCAGACGGAACCATGATCATCACGTTCACGCCGCGCTCGACCGCTTCCTCGAGCGCTTCGATGGCTTCGTCGTCGGGAAGGAGATAGGGGTTCTGGATGATGATCTCGCGCTTCGCGGCTTTGATGGCCAGGTAGTAGAGGATCTGCACCGAGGACACGCCGCCGCTCGGCGAGGTGTAGGCGACGTGCGTGGTCGACGTTCCGGCTGCGGGGAGATGCGGGAAGTACTTGTTGCCGGCCGGGATGATCCCGACTTCCTCGATCCAGTTCTCCGCGAACGCGCCCTGCAGCCGGTTCACCGCCGGTCCGGTCACGCGCAGGGCCGTATCCCGCCAATGCTTCTTGTCCTGGCCGTTGCCGGTCCATTCGTCGGCGATTCCATGTCCGCCGATGAAGCCGATCCGGCCGTCGATGATGAACAGTTTGCGATGGTCGCGATTGTTCAGGCGGCCGAGGTTGCTGACGCGCAGAGGATGGAAGTGGGCGACCTTCGCGCCGGCCGCGGTGAGCATCTCCTTGATCGGCCCCTTGAGCTGGCGGCCGCCGGAGCCGTCGACGAGGATCCGCACTTCCACGCCCTGCCGCGCCTTCTGAGCCAGCAGTTTGGCCAGCTGATTGGCGATCGTGCTCTCGTACCAGATGTAGCTTTCGATGTGGACGCTTTCCTTCGCCGCGGCGATGTCGCGCATGACCAGCGGGAAGAACCCGTCGCCGTTCTGCAGGACCTCGATGCGATTGCCTTCGTCGAGGCTCGATTGGGTGAGGCCCGCGAGCGACGGAAGCAGCGTTTGCAGCTCGCCGGCGGTCGAGACGCGAATCTTTACGTCCGGCTTCCGCTTCACGGAGTAGATGAGAATCGCCAGGAAGATCAGGCCGAGCACGGCCGTGACGGCTACGACGAGCGGAACCTCCACGTAAGTCGTCGAGCCTTTTCTCTCTTTTTTCATGGGTGCACGAGCTCCGCAAGGACAGCGCGATGGTCGGATGGTCCGTCGTCGAGCACGCGCGCGCTGCGCACCTGCCAGCCGGGATCGATGAGGATGTAGTCGAGTCTCTGCTCCATCACCCGGTGCGTCGGCGCCGCCGGATCGCCGGCGAACTGGAGGATGTTCTTGTCCAGGAACGAAACCATCTCCGGCGTTTCCGGCGGGGCGTTGAGATCGCCGACGAGGATGAACGGATGCGCCGCCGCGCGGATGTGCGTGTTGACGCACTTCAGTTGCAGGTCTCGCGTCTCGCGTCCGAGGGATGCCCAGGCGGTCACGTGGGTCACGTAGAACTCGATCGTGCCGCCGTTGATGTTCACCACCGCTTCGAGCAGTGATCGCGGCTCCCCGGTGCCCGGCAGATCGTGCACTTCGCTTTTCAGAATTTTGCCGCGGGTGAGAATCGCGTTCCCGAAATCGCCGCCCATGAAGCGGTAGCTGCGCCCGAACAGGATGGTCATGCCGGTGAGCCGCGTGAGCTCCTCGGTGTGATCGCCGAAACGGGCCTGCCATGTGTTCTTGTGGGCCTCGTTGATGCCGACGATGTCCGGCTTGTGCTGGTTGATGACTTTCGCGATCTCCTCGATGTGATCGTTGCGCAGCAGCGACGCGTGCCCCTCGATGTTGAAGCTCATGACCACGAGCCTCTTCGGGTAGGTCGTCGCGAAGCGCACGGGCACGCGCGCACGGCACTCGCCTGCCTGGAATCGATACACCCCGAGGACGCGGTAGGTCATCACCAGCAGAGGGATGGCGATGATGATGGCCGTGATCTTCAGCGCGCGGCGGCGGCGGGACATGACGGGCCGGGGCGTAGCGAGTTCAATGCCCGGGCGCTAACAACACCAGCACATCCTCATGCTTCCACAGCGCCGAAGCCGGGAACGACTCGTCGCTCTCGCCGCTTTGCAGCCGGGCGATCGCTTCCTGCTTTCCCTTGCCCGCGGCGAGAAGGACGATCGCCCGCGATTCGAGAATCGTCCCGATCCCCATGGTGATCGCGTGGGTGGGAACGTGTCCCGCGGGGAAGAGATCCGCGTTCGCCGTGCGTGTCGACTGGGTCAGCTCGACCACGCGTGTGCGGGCGTCGAAGGGTGTGCCGGGCTCGTTGAAGCCGATGTGGCCGTTGCGGCCGAGGCCGAGGAAGGTCAGGTCGAGACCACCGGCTTCGTGCATCACGATCTCGTAGCGGAGGCATTCCTCATGGAGATCGGGAGCGTTGCCGTGGGGGATGTGCGCGTTCAGCGGATCGATGTCCACGTGGTCGAACAGATGCTGGCGCATGTATGTGTAGTAGCTGCCGGGATGGTCGGGCGTCACGTCGGCGTATTCGTCGAGGTTGAACGTGGTCACGTCGCGGAAGCAGTGGTACTCGCGCGAGCATTCGCGGACCACGCGCTCGTACATGCCGATGGGCGTGCGGCCGGTGGGGAGGCCGAGGACCGCGCGTGGTTTCTCGCGGATCGCGTCCAGCATCAGATGCGCGGCGCGGTCCGCGAGCGCATCCGCCGAATCAAACGTTTCCCAGCGCATCGCCCCTCACCCAGACCCGCTCCACGTCGAACTTCTCGGTCAGCAGCACCAGATCGGCGTCGTAACGCGATTCGATCTTTCCCTTGCGGTCGCTGACGCCCACGATGCGCGCGGGCACTTCCGTGGCCAGCGGCAGCACCGTTTCCAGGGGGAGACCCGCGAGCTCGACCATGTTCTTCACTGCACCGGCCATGGTGAGCACGCTTCCCGCCAGCGTCCCGTCGGTCAGCCGCGCGGCGCCGTCAGCCACGGTCACCTCGTAGTCGTAGAGCTTGTACGTGCCGTCGGCGAGGCCGCAGGCGCGCATGGCGTCGGTGATGAGCGCGATGCGATGGGGCATGGCCGTCACGGCGAGGCGAAGCGCTGCCTGATGCACGTGAACGCCGTCGGCGATCAACTCCGCGGTCGCATCGACGCTGGTCATCGCCGCGCCGACGACGCCGGGATCGCGATGATGCAGTCCGGTCATGGCGTTGAAGAGGTGGGTGAAGTGGCACGCGCCCCATTCCAGCGCGGCGACGGCGGTGGCGTGATTCGCGGAGGTGTGGCCGATGGAGAAGAGCACGCGGTCGCGGAAGTGCTCGATCAGCGCCTGCGCTCCTTCGATCTCCGGGGCGATGGTGACGATCCAGCGCAGCCGCGGGGCTTCGTTGATCAGCGCCGCGAGCTCGTGGATATCCGAAGGTCTGATCGACGTCAGGTCCTGCGCGCCGGCACGCTCGCGGTTGATGTACGGACCTTCGAGATGCACGCCGACGATCTCCGCGCCATCGGGTGTTCCCGCGGCGACGCGGCGGATGGCTTCGACGGCGGTTTGCAGGTCGCCTCGCGAGGCCGACAGCGTCGTCGCCGCGAGCGCGGTCGTGCCGTGGCGCGCGTGAAAGCGGAGGATGCGCTCCGTTCCTTCGTCGTGCGCGTCCATGAAATCCGCGCCGTCGCCACCGTGAACGTGCACGTCGATGAAGCCGGGCACGAGGATTCCGCGAAGGCGGTCCGCGTCGGCGGGCACGCGCGTCGTGCGCTCGACGTCCGCGATGACCGCCCCGTCCAGCGTGATCAGCACATCCTCGTGAATCGCGGCGTCGACGAAGGCGCGGCCGTACAGATGTTTCACAGGCAGATTTTCCCCAACACGGTCGGCCGCCCGCCCGTCGCACCGGCGACGTTCGTCACCAGACCGACCACCGAATCGTTCGCGATCATGGCCATGGCCATCGCTTCCTTGGCCTCGCTCGCTTTGTACGTGAGGATGCGCTGCTTCGGCATGCGCTCTTTGATCATCGCCACCAGCGTCGGATTCTTCGCGCCGCCGCCGGCGAGCAGGACTTCGTGCACCGGACCGCGCGGATGGATGAAGTCGCGATACCCGCGGGCGATGCTCTCCGCGGTCAACGCCGTGGCCGTGGCGATGAGGTCATCGAGCGAGACGCCCTGGGCCTGCTGGATGATCCGTCGCGCGAACTGCGAGCCGAAGAGCTCGCGGCCGGTCGTCTTCGGCGGCGACTTCGCGAAGTAGGGGTCGGACATCCATTGCTCGAGCAGTTCATGGCGCACGCGTCCCGCGGCAGCGAGGGCTCCGTCGACGTCGTAGGTCTGACGGCCGTTCGTCGCGACCCAGGCCAGCTCGTCGATGATCATGTTTCCCGGTCCGGTATCGAACGCGAACACGTCTTCCCACGTCGCTTTCGGCGGGATGTAGGTGACGTTGCCGATGCCGCCGATGTTCTGGATGGCCCGGCCGCGCGATTTGTGCCGCAGCAGGACCCAGTCGAAGTACGGGACGAGCGGCGCACCCTGGCCACCCGCGGCGACGTCGCGGACGCGCAAATCGCCGACGGTGATGATGCCCGTGCGCTCGGCGATGACGGCCGACTGTCCGATGGCGAACGTCGAGCGCGTTTCGATGCGGTGGTCGAGCCAGTCGACGTCGGGCTCGACCAGAATCAGCTCCGGGTCATGCCAGACGGTCTGCCCCGCCGACGCGACGAGGTCCACCGTGTCGGCCTTGATCTTCGTCTCTTTGAGGAGCCGCAGAATCGCCGCGGCGAAGACTTCGCCGAGGATGAAGTCGTAGCGGCAGATGTCGTCGACGCGGGCTTTTGCGGGATCGAAGAAGTCGCGCACGACCGAGCGGATCTTCGGGGGATAGGGATAGCTGCGGAAGTGCTCGAGCCGGACCACGGCGTTGAGGCCGTGCTTCTGGATGCGGACCATGGCCACGTCGATGGCGTCGAGCGACGTGCCGGACATCATCCCGATGATGCGCCGCGAGTATTTCGTGGCGACGTGCATGAGGCGCTCGAGGCGGTTCAAGCGTGATCTCCGCGTACGGCGGGCGTCCCGCCCGCATTCCGCCGGGCGTTTCGCCCGGCGGTCCATCCGGCCGGGCAGGATGCCCGTCCGTGGCGGGCGGGACGCCCGCCGTACGGGCTCACTCGAGCACCTCGCGCAGAGTGTTCCGCTCGAGAAGCGCTCGCGCTTCGTCCGCGCTCACCTTCTTCTTCGCGATGACCGTGGCTACCTTCACGTTGCCATCGGCATCGCGAATGGCCTGCACGGCCATCGGTCTGGTCGCGCCGGACGCCAGCTCCACCATCCGCACGGCGCGGTTGCGGAGCTTCTCGTTGGTGGCGGGCATGTCGATCATGAGATTTGAGTAGACGCGGCCGAGGCGGATCATCACGCCGGTGGAGATCTGATTGAGGACGAGCTTCTGCGCGGTGCCGCTCTTCATGCGCGTCGAGCCCATGATCACTTCCGGACCGGTCTCGATGACGATGGGGATGTCGACGTCTTTGGCGAGCGGCGAGCCGGGAACGTTGGTGATGCCGACCGTCAGCGCGCCGAGCATGTTCGCCCGCCGGACCACGGCGACGGTGTAGGGCGTCGTTCCCGAGGCAGCAATTCCGATCACCGCATCATCCGCCTTGACCTCGGCATTCACCGCGGCGACGGCAGCCTCTTCGTCGTCCTCCGCCCCTTCCGCGGCGTGAAAGTAAGCGCGCTCGCCGCCGGCGATCAGCACTTTCACGACGTCAAGGCCGTAGGTCGGAGGCAATTCCGACGCGTCGAGCATGGCGATTCGCCCGCTCGTGCCCGCGCCGGCGTAGAACAAACGGCCGCCGTGGCGAAGGCGCTCGGCGATCTGGTCGACGGCGTGAGCGATGCGCTCGGCCTGGGCGGCGACGGCGCCGGCAACCAGCGCGTCCTGCTCCTGAATGATCCGAACGATGTCGATCGTCGGCCGGCGGTCGATGTCGAGGCTGGCCTCGAGCCTGTCCTGGCTCATGGTCTCGAAGATATCATCCGCTCTCCATGCCTCTCGATCTCGACGGCCTGCAGGTCGCGTACCTCGGCGTAGCGCTCGCGCATTATCTCGACCTCGAGACCGGCGACATCATCGACATTCCGCTCGACGACCCTCCACCCGGCGACGAGTCGCGTTACCTGCGCATCCCCACGCATACGCCCGAGTCCGACGCCGCGGACCGCCGGATTTTCGTGGAGAAGATGGAGTTCTCCACGCTCCGCAGCCGGCTGGCGCAACTTGTCGACGACCCGCTCGCGTTCCGCGCCGCGATCTCCGAGGACCTGCGCGTTCAGCGGCAGTTCTTCAATTTCAGGAACGATCAGGCGACGAAGGCGATCGAGGAGTGGGTGGCCGCGGAAGGGCTGTCCTAGCTCCGGCTGACCACCAGCACCGTCACGTCGTCATCCAGCGCCTCGGGATCCCCGCCGACGTGATTGAGCACCGTGTCGTGCAGGGCTTCGCTGATCTTCGACGCGTTCGAGCCGTGCAGTGCCTTCAGCGAGTCGCCGAGGAGCTTGGCGTCGAGGTCGACGTCGTCCGCGTTGCGCGCTTCGGTCACGCCGTCGGTGTAGAGAATCAGCGAGTCGCCGGGCGCGAGCTGCAGGGTGCGATTGCTGAACTCCGCCCGGGAGATGACGCCCAGCAGCAGATCGCTTTCGTTCAGTTCGACCGCTTCCCCTTTGCGCAGCCAGAGCGGCGGCGTGTGGCCGGCATTCACGTAGTCGACGATGCCCGTTGTCGTGTCGAGGCGGCCCAGGAAGAGCGTCACGAACTTCGACTGCGGGAGGTTTTCCTTCAGCGTGAGATTGAGCTGCTTCACCAGCGTCGCCGGATCGGGATCGGTCTTCGAGAAGATGCGGAAGGCGACCTGCAGGCCGGCCATCATCAGGCCCGCGGTGACGCCTTTTCCGCTCACGTCACCGATGACGAAGTAGATCTTCCCGTCGGGACGGACCGCGAAGTCGTAGTAGTCGCCACTGACCGTGCGGCAGGGCTGATTGCGGCCGACGAACGTCCAGCCTTCGATGCCTTTCGGCGATTCGGGGAGAAGCCTGCGCTGGATGCTCGAGGCGGTGCGCAGCTCCTCGTCCATGATCCGTTTCTGAATCGCTTCCTCGCGCAGGCGCGTCGTTTCCAGCTTGATCGCCGCGAAACGGCCGATCTGGGCGACGAGTCGCACGTCTTCTTCGGAGATCGATCGCTGGGTGAACAGGTAGTCGACATACAGCACGCCGACGACCGCGTTACCGATCATCAGCGGCGCGCAGAGGATCGAGTGGATGCCCTGCATGACGATCGATTGCGCGCGGCTCAATTTGTCGTCCATGCCGACGTCGATGAAGGCGAGCGCTTTCTTCTCTTCGACGATGTCGTTCAGCAGGGTGTGGCTGATGGTCAGCTCGCTGGCGTCGCTCTCGTCCTGCCGCCGCACTTCGACCTTGGTGAAGGAGCGGCCGTCCGTGCCGAGGAGGGCGATAGCCGCGCGCGACGGGTGGAGATGCTCCATGACCCTCTCGATGATGAAGCCGAAGAGCTCGTCCATCGGACGGTCTTCGATGAGCTCGCGGGCGAGGAGAGTCAGGGTCTGAAGCCGCGACACATCCTGCGCTTCGGGGCGATCGGAAATGTCGTGAACGGGGATGGCGATGGTGGGGCTGGCCGTGGTCTGGGCGACGGCGAGAAGCTTGTCGGTGTTGCGCTCGGCGGTTTCGAACACGATTTCCGTGTCGCCGAGGCGGATGCGGTCGCCGCCTTTGAGGAGCTCGTCGCGCTCCACGCGCGAGCCGTTCAGGTACGTGCCGTTCGCGCTGCCCAGATCCTTGAGCATCCAGGCCGTGCCGACGGCGATGATCTCTGCGTGTTTACGGGAGAGGTAACGGTCTTTGATGGGGATCGAGCAATCCGCGGCCCGGCCGATCGAGACGGCGCTTCCTTCCAATGGCTGGCGGAAGGGGGAGAAAAGCGGCGAATAGACGGTAACTTCCGCAGGGGGCGGGACGGATTGCATGCAGGGCTCCAGGGACCGTGAGCGAGAATTGTAGCTGATCGCACGGTTACGGAACATGTCGGCCGATTACTTCATAGACATCGAAGCGCACTTCGCTCAGCGTCGCGGCACGCCGTTCGTGCTGTCGGCGAAGGACTGGGCGCTCATGAAGGAATGGCACGACGGCGGGGTCCCGCTGCCGGTGGTCATCGAAGCCATCGACTCGGTTTTCGACAAGCAGGACGGCAAAGGACGGAAGGTCAACGGCTTGCGCTACTGCCGCCACGCCGTGAAGGAGCTCTGGGACGAGCGCCGCGAGCTGCAGATCGGAGCCGCGGAAGCCGCGCCGGAGGAGAACGCCGAGGCGCTGCTCGAGGACCTGGCGAATGCCGTTCCCGAGGTGTTCGCGGATCGCGTTCGGGAGCTGGCGAAGGAGAAGAGCGTTCCCCGAATCGAGGAGCGGCTGATCGAGCTCGAACAGGAGCTGCTGTCGTCACTGGCGTCGGATGAGATTCGGGCGGAAGCGCGAGCGCTCGCGGCGGGCGCGGATGATAAGACGCGCGCGCGCACCGAGGAGGCGACGCTGCGAAGGCTGGTGCGGGAGCGATTCGGATTGCCGCGGTTGACGTTGTTCAGGTGATGGAGTGCGGCGGCTCTGCCGCCGCTTTGGCATGCGCCGGAGGCGCGCTCCGCGCGCTGTGAAAGCGGCGGCAGAGCCGCCGCACTCCAAGCTATCGCAAAGCCTTCGCCACCTGCTCCAGTGCCCGCGCCGCCTCCCGCCCGGTGACCGTCGCGTCCGCGGGCACGGCGATCTCCGGATCGGCGACGCCGCAGGCCGCGAGCACGTTGTCCTGGGGGATTCCCCGCGCGCACGAGGCCCCGCGCAGTTGCAGAACACGGGCGAGATGCGTCGACAGCCGAGACGCCGTGACGATGCGGCCGGGACCGACGCGCCGCGTCACCGGATCGACGTCGAACAGGCCGATGGCGATGGCGCGGATGATCTCTTCGCGTCCGGCCACGTTCTCGATGTCGATGGCGATGGGCGGGGTGGCGAGATTGCGCGCGAAACGGACCGAGGGAACGGTCCAGTAAAGCAGCACGGCCAGATCGGCGCGGGTGATGGCCTGGCTCTCGAGTGCGCGCCGGAACTCGGGGGGCATGTTGGCCATGCTCCACTCTTCCTTGATCTCATCGAGGCGCGCCGAATACCGCGGCTCTTTCGTCCTGCGCGCGAGACGGTCGTAGCGGATGATCGCTTCCTGGTACCGGCCGCGGCCGACGTCGATCTCGGCGAGGATCTCCTGCACCGCGGGACGATCGACTTCGCCCGTGTCGAGCACCGGCTCGAGCTCGCGACGGGCTTCCTCGAATTGCCGCTGGCTCACGAGCTTCCCGGCGAGCATGACCCGCACGTCGATCGCCGCGGCGTTGTAAATCAGGGCCTCGCGCAGCAACCGCACGGCCTCGGCATCCGAAGCCGCCGCCGCCGCGGCCACCCGCTCGTTGAACAACGTTGCCTGCAGCGCGTTGAGGCGCTCGTTGACGAACGCGGGAACGCCCGGCTTGCCGACCAGATCGCGATACAGCTCATACGCGGCGCGGGTGTCCTCGCGGCGCATGGCGATCTCCGCCTCGTACAGCCGCGGCGTGATCCATTCCGGCGATTGCTGCCGCGCGGTTGCAACGGCAACAGCCGCAGCGTCCAGGTTTCCGCTCCGGATCTCCAGCGCCGCCTCGGCCAGCAGAGCCGGCGCGTAATCCGGGTTCTTCATCCGGATGTCGGCGATGCGGCGGCGGGCTTCGCTTTCATTGCCGGCCAGGGCGTATCGCCACGCGGCGTCGAACTGTGCCGGCGCGGGGGCGTCGTAGCCGGTGCGGGGGTCGACCAGGAAGCGGTCGGCGCCCTGCGGCTCGGCGACCGGCGGCGGTGGAGCAGTCGTCGTACACGCGGCAAGCGCGATCGCTGCCGCGAGCAGCATCAGATGTCTGGTTCTCGTCAACTCAATCCCTCGATCAATTGCAAGGCTTCATCGGGCGAGGCGATCCACTGCATGTTTCGCTCCGACCTCAGCCACGTCAGTTGCCGTTTTGCGTACGCGCGCGTCCGCCGTCTGGTTTCAGCGATTGCCTGCGGCTCGTTCATCTCGCCGCGCACCACCGCGGCGGCCTCTTTGTATCCGATCGTGCCGAAGGGCCGGGCCGTGGCCGGATAGCGATTCAGCAGTGCGCGCGTCTCCTCGATCAGGCCGGCGTTGTACATCGAGTCGACCCGCGCGTCGAGAGCGGGGCCGAGGCGTTGCCGATCGACTGCGAGACCGATTTTGATCGACGGCAATTCGTCTTCGACATTCCGTTCCCACGTCGAGATGGGCCGCCCGCTCGTCAGCCAGACTTCAAGCGCGCGCTCGACGCGATGACGGTCGCCGGCCGCAATCCGCTCGCCGCTGACCGGATCGACGCGGCGCAGCCAGCGATGGAGGCGCTCCGGACCGCGCGGCCTCGAAGCAATGCGGCTGATTCGTTCGCGCACTTCATCGTTCCGGCCGGGCATCTCCGGCAGACCGCTGAGGAGCGCGCGAAGGTAGAAGAACGTGCCGCCGGCGAGGATGGCCCTGCGGCCGCGCGCGTGAATGTCGTCGCACACCTGTCGCGCGGCGGCGCCGTAATCCGCGGCGTTGAACTCCTGGTCCGCTTCGACGATGTCGAAAAGGTGATGCGGCACGAGCGATCGCTCTTCGCGCGACGGTTTGGCGCTGCCGATGTCGAAGCCGCGGTAGATCTGCACGGAGTCGTAGTTCACGATCTCGCCGCCAACGGACCGCGCGATGTGGAGTGCCAGCGCGGATTTTCCGGCGCCGGTCGGGCCGGCGATGACGATCAGCTTCGCCGTCACCGGATACGCGTCTGGTGCGTCTTGGCGTCTTCCTCGCTCAAGATCGAGCGGAGGTGCGCGCGGCAGTAGATGGCGCCCGGCGGGATCGGTGTGCGGCAAACCTGACAGCGGTTTTTCGCGACGACCTTGGCGCCCTTGCCGAGGATGCGCACGACGATGCCGGCGATGATGAGGATGCCCGCCAGCACCATGGCCTGCTGGAGCAGCGAGGTCTCGATCATGTCCGCGATCGGCTGGTCCGCGTAGCTCGCGTCGATCACGTACAGCACGAGAACGAGTATGAGAATCCAGAGGCCCAGCCGCAGCAGCGTCGTCGACATGGTCTGAAGCGCTAACTCTAGTCCTTTCGGGAGGTAACGTACAAACGTCCGTCGCGGATCTCGAGGTCGATCGAGCCGCTGCGGTCGGTTCTCCAGGTGCGGATCCGGCGTTCGTCCAGCTCGGCGAGAACGGACGGATGGGGGTGGCCGAACAGATTGCGCCGCCCGCAGGAGATGACTGCCAGGCGCGGCTGCACGGCGTCCAGAAACCGCGGCCGCGTGGAGCTTTTGCTGCCGTGATGGGCGATTTTCAGTACGTCCGCGCGCAGGTCGCGATCCGACAGGACGATCTCCGCTTCGGCCTCGATGTCGCCGGTCAGCAGAATGCGACGGCCGCCGCTCTCCAGGCGGAGGACGATCGAGGCGTTGTTCTCCGGCGCGCGGCGGAAATTGCGATCGGCGACCATGGCCGTCATGCGGATCCCGTCGATCGATTTCGTATCGCCGTCCCGAACGAGATGAATCGGCGGGCGCATGGCCAGGAGACGCGTTGCGCAGGGTCCGCGGAAACGGTGCGGCGAGATCCAGAGCTCGCGGACGCGGAGCTGTTCGATCACCG
This sequence comes from uncultured Acidobacteriota bacterium, assembly GCA_963822445.1. Taxonomy (GTDB): domain Bacteria; phylum Acidobacteriota; class Thermoanaerobaculia; order Gp7-AA8; family Gp7-AA8; genus QHVT01. The sequence continues at coordinate 1,838,731 of CAWGHO010000002.1, forward strand.
GAACGAGTCCGCCGCAGTGATCGGGATGCGCGTGCGTGAGGACGACCGTGTCGATGCGCCTGATGCCGCGATCGGCGAGCATCGGAACGATCCGCGCGTCCATCCCGCCGTCGACGAGGATCGTGCGGGCTCCGCTCCTGATGACGATGGCGTCGCCCTGGCCGACATCGAGAAACGTGACTCGCGGATGCGGGACATGACTCGCAGTCGCCGAACGAACGATCGCCGCGATCGTCGGAATCAGGAGTGCAGCCGCGATGGCCAACGCTCTCGCGCGGCCACGCACCAAAGCCAACGCAAGAAGCGCCGCGAATCCGCCGAAGATCATGGCCGCGAGCGGCGGAGCCGCGAACGCACCGGAGAAGCCGAAGGCGTTGAAGATCGTGCAGACCCGGTGCAGCGCGCCGATCACCGCGAACACGGTCGCGTGCGGAACCGCGCAGGCGACTGCAGAGACGACGAGCATCGCGAAGATCAGCGGCGACATGGCCACGGTCAGCAGCGATCCGCCGAGCGCGTACTGATGAAAATGAAAGAGGGTCAGCGGAGCGATGGCGATCTCGATCGTCAGCGGCTTGGTGATCCACCGTTTGCCGAGAAACAGCAGTGCGCCGGCGCCCGCGTACGTGAGATGAAACGACGCGTCGGTGAGATCGCGCGGCTCGACCATCAATCGAAGCAACGCGGCCACACACCACAAGTTTTCGACGGAAGTCGGCCGTTTGATGATGCGAGAAATCGCGTAGAGGCCGATGCCGAGACTGGCGCGCGACACGGAGGGTGTCGGCCCGATGAACAGCGGCGCGACGATCGCGAAGGTCAGCAGCAGCCAGTCCGACGCGCGTGGCGCGTGCAGCCAGCGGAGCAGGGCACCGAGCAGCGCGGCGGCGAGGGCGATCTGCAATCCGGAGAAGACGAGCAGGTGATACGTCCCGCCGCGCCGGAAACTCGCCCGCATTTCCTCGGTCAGCCGCTCGCCCCGTCCCAGCAGCAGTGCCTGGGCAAGCGCAACCTCGGTCGGATGGTCCGCCGCATGCCGTTCCAGCCGGTTGGCGAGCATCCGGTTCCAGGCCGCCGGCGCGAACGGCGACAGCCGCCCTTCGTACGCGAGCAGTTGCGGCGCCTTGATCGAGACCGTGTGCTGCCCGCGATCGTTGACGCGCAGAAATCCTTCCGCGCGCAGCGACTTCTCCATCGCGATCTCCGGAGGCTCGAACCGCGCGTAAACGGCGATCGGCGCATCGACCTCGACGCCGTTCGCGCGAAATCGCGACGCGCGCAACAGGAACGAGCCGTCGCGCTCGGCCCAGTCACGATCGAGCGGCGCTTCGATGACGACGAAGCGATCGGGATCGAACGGCGGCGACGCGATGGGACGCGGCGCCAGCGCCAGACCGGCCGCGCAGAAGAGCGCGAGGACGGTGGCTGGTCTGTACAACAAACCAATCGCAATCAACGCGACGATCGTGAATCGCGGATGCACGAGCACCGGCGCGAGGGCCAGTCCGGCAACGAACGAAATCAGTGGAAGTGCAGCAGGAACTTTGTTGGGCAAGCACGCGGAGGAAGAGCTTCGTGAAGGGCTCGGGGAGAGCCGGCTCGCGTGGGACGGGAAGTATACTTCGGGCCTTCACTCCCATGTCCACTGCAGCGTGTCCAACATGCGGCGGCAGCCTCGACGCCGAAACCGGCGTGTGCCCGCAGTGCACGACGCAGGTCAATTTGCGCTCCGGCGGAACACGAACCGAAACGGCGACCGTCGTCACTCCCCACGAACACACCGCGACCGAAACACCCGAGATCTCCGGCTATCGCGTGATCAACAGCCTCGGCGAAGGCGGCATGGGCGCCGTGTATCTCGCCGAGGAGACGACGCTCGGGCGGCGGGTGGCGGTGAAGGTCATCTCCAGCCGCGTCGCGCCCGACGCACAGTCGAAAGCGCGATTCCTGCGCGAGGCGCGGACGCTCGCCACGATCGAGCACCCCCACGTCGTCCGCGTCTATTCATTCGGCGAAGTCGAAGGCCGTCCGTACCTGGCGATGGAGTACGTCGAAGGCGAGACGCTGATGGACCGCATCGCCCGCCTCGGCAAGCTCTCGATCGACGACGCGCTCCGCATCACCCGCGACATCGTTGATGCACTCGACGCGGCCTGGGACAAGCGCGTCATCCACCGCGACATCAAGCCCTCGAACATCCTCATCGATCGTCGCAACCGCGTCCGCGTCGCCGACTTCGGCCTGGCCAAGCCGATGGACATCGACGAGAGCCAGAGCGCGCTGACGCTCAGCGGCCTGATGGTCGGAACGCCGCATTACATCTCGCCGGAACAGGCCCAGGGCAAGGAACTCGACTTCCGGTCCGACTTCTACTCGCTGGGAATCATGCTGTTTCACATGCTCACCGGCGAGCGGCCGTTTCAAGGCACGACGCCGGTGGCGATCGTGGCCAAGCACATTCACGAGCCGATGCCGCTGGTCACGTCGCGGCGCGCCGACATCCCGTCCGCGATCGAGCGGCTCATTCAGTGGATGACGCAGAAGGACGCGGAGAAGCGCCCTGGCTCGCATCAGGAACTGCTCGCGGCCATCGACGGCCTGATCACGCGCACGCCGACAGCGCCGATGCCGACGTTCACGTCGATGCCGATCGAAGCGCCGAGAAAACCCGCGCGGCGGCGAACGGTCATGGCGCTCGCCGTGCTGGTGATCGCGGCCATTGCCGCCGCGTCGGTTTTCATCTGGCGAAAAAAGGAGGAGCCGTTTCAACTGGCCGCCCCGGAATTCGCGTTCATCGTCGCCGTCGCGCCGTTTTACGGGCCTGACGACGATTCGGCGAAGGAAGGCCGGGTCATGGCGGCCCTCATCGAGCGCGCCGTCGCCAACCGTCTCGGCAAAGGCGGCGCGCGCGTCCTCGGAATCGAGGAAACCAAAACCGCGGTGCGCTCGCATGACGAGGCCCGCGAGCTCGGAACGAAGCTACACGCCAGCGCGGTGATCTGGGGCGAGGCGTTCGCCCTCCGCACGGAAACGGAGATCCGGCCGTACGTGACGCTCGTCGCGCAGCCGAAGCTCGAGGCGCCGGCGAGAATCGGCCCCGATGCCCGCCTGCTGGCCGACACCCGGCTGGAGGCGACGGAGAATCTCGCCGACACCGGTGGCGCCGCGGTGAAGCTCGAGGCCGAGGCGCCGAATCAGATCGAGCTGCGGAAGACTTCCGCGTCGGGCATCGGCGACCTGGTCGTGCTGCTGGCCGGCATCCACGCGCTCGAGAACGAGAAGAACTACAGAAAAGCGCTCGACCTGTTCCGCCAGGCGCCGCGAACCGCGGAGACGTTGCGCTATGAAGTGCAGGCGCTGCTGCCGTCGAATCGCCGCGAGGAAGCGCGCCAGACGCTCGAACAGGCCATCGCTCTCGATCCGAACGACGCTCCCAGTCACGCCCTCCTCGGCGACCTGCATCTCGCCGAAAACCGGATGGCCGAGGGCATCGCGGCCTATCAGCGGGCGGCGGCGTTGGGTCAGCCTTACGTGACGACGCGCGGCATCCTGCATGAGGGGAAGCTCTACCTCCGGGAGACGTACAAGCACGAGTTTCAGAGCAGCGGAGAAGAGACCGACACGATGTTCCTGCTGGAGGTCGATCCCGCGACGCAGACCGTTCACGCGCGTCATTCGTTGCCGGGGACGATCACCTCGATGCGCACCGACGGAGACGCGCTGGTCATCGCCTACAACGGCGGAACGGACAACGAACCGGTTCCGGCCGAGCTGCGGCTGCGCAACGGCGCGTTCGACCGGCCGTACTGGCCGCCGCCGAGTCTTCTGTGGCGCGTTCGGTCACACCGCGGCGGGCGTGTCCTGTCCGGCAACTTCCTCGGCGAGATCGACAACATCCGCACGTACGGACAGCCGGGCGGCCGATTCGTCCTGCGGCCCGAACCGGCCGCGGATCTTCCGGCGACGCTGCCCGATCTGGAGCGCGCACTGCGCGCGGCGGCGCAACGCGATCCGACGCAGCCCTCGCACCTCTTCTTCCTGGCGATGACGTTGCGCGCGCAGAACCGGATGGCCGAAGCGAACGCGGTTCTCGACGAGTTGATCCGCCGCGATTACCCCGGCGTGCCCTACTTCCACTACACCTGGATGCTGGGAACGCTCGAGCGCGTCGGCTACGGAGAATGGACCGACAGGCTTTATCCGAAAGCTCTGGCCGCGCGGCGCAAGCTTCCGCAGCAGCAGACTTTCTCGACCCTGATCGAGCGGCTGATCAACGCCCAGTTCATCCGCCAGGCGGCATCGAATCGCAACGTTGCGCGCGGCTACGGCCTGCTGCTCAAGGCGCGGGAGCTCGTGGGAATCACGCCGGAGGGAGAGGATCTCGTCGCTGCGGCGTGGGCGAAGTATTTCGACGCGAAGGGCGATCGCGCACGCGCCGCGCACGAGCGCGAGGTGGTCCGCGTGACTCACGCGCATCCGTTCAACTTCCTGGGCGCGATCGCGAAGGTCGATTACGCACTGACCGCGGCGGCGGCCACGCTCATCGGATTCGTACTGTTGTCGGTGTTCGTCGCCGTCAATGCAATCCGCCGGGCGAAGCTTCCTGGACCGCAGCCGCGGACCGTGACCACCGCGTTGCGTGATCGCATGGCCAAGCTCGCCGGTCCGATGCGGGCCGCGGTCCTCGGACTGGTTCTGTCTGGCGGCATGATCGGCGCGGCGGCTCTGATGATCGCCGGCGCGCTGGGCATGGCGCTGATCGTGATCGCCGCGCTCGTGGTGATCGCGCTGGCGTGGCGGTGGTTGCGCGTCTCGCCGGTGGCGGCGCTCGGCTCGATCAGCCGCCGCGAGCGGATCGCCGTTCTCGTTTCGTATCTCGTCTTCATCGCGTCGGTAATTGCCCTCATCGATCGCTCGGCGACCTACAACGTCATCGCTGGAATCCCGATCGGATTCAACGACTCGATCGGTCACGTCCGCATCGTTCAGGACCTGGAGAATCGCCTGAAGACCGTGCCCGCGCCGGCTTTGAGTTACGTCGCGGCCCTGGCCAATCACTACGCCGGCAACACGGATCGCGCCGCGCAGTTGTATGGCGCCGCCGACGATTACGGCGCCACCCGCCAGAACCGTGCGGCGCTCGCAGCCGGCCGAATGCCGGCGGTGCCCGCGACGGCAGAGCAGGTGTTCGCCGCGCTGGGCGGGTCGCGTTTGCACCGTTGGCGCGAGGTCGTTATCGGAAAGCGGGCCGTGGCGATCCCCTTCCTCCTTGCGCCGCTCCTGGCGTTGTTGCTGTTCGCCGTCCGCCCACGCGTGGCGGATGGCGAGCCTGTGCAAGCGTCATGGCCGGCGAAGATCGCGATGATCGTCCTGCCCGGAGTCTTCGACGTGCGGACTGGTGCGGTCTGGCGGGCGTGGATCACGATCGTGCTCATTGCCACGCCTGTTCTGGCAGCGGTCGCCGAGATCACCCCGGCATTTCTCGTGACGCGAGCGTCCATGCCGCACTTCCCCGGAGCCTTCCCCCTGCCAACGAACGCCGCCGATCCGATGGCCGAGCTGGAATGGACGTTCCGTCTGGCCTTTCCCTACGCGAAGGTTTACTGGTCGCTCGTTGTCGCGGCGGGGATCATCGGCCTCGCCCTGCATGCGATGAGGATTCCGGCCATCCTTCGCACGCCGCGTCCGATCGCGGACGAAGATCAGCCGACGCGGGTGAACATCGCCAGCGTCTCGACGTGATGGGTGTTGGGGAAGAGGTCGAGCAGATCGAGCGATTCGAGATTCCAGCCCGCTGACACAAGTCGTGTCGCGTCGCGGGCGAAGGTCACCGGATCGCAGGAAAGCCAGGAGATCCGCTCCCTCGTTCGCTCGGCGATCACGTCCACTACTTCGCGGCGCGTTCCGGCGCGCGGAGGATCGAGGAAAACGAAATCCGCAGTGGGCAGGTTCAGGATCTGGCGCTCGACCGGCGCCTCGATGAGGCGCACGTTCGCGGGCACGTTCCGCTTTGCGTAGCGCGTCGACACGCGCGAGCCTTCGACTGCGACGACTTTCTCGAACAGCTTTGCCAGCGGGAGGGTGAAGAAGCCCACACCGGAGTAGAGATCGAGGGCCGTTCGCTTCGACGTCACCTGCGACGCATGCGCGGAGACGAGCCGCAACATCGTTCCGAGCATGTGCCGGTTGACCTGAAAAAATGCCTCGGTGGAGAGTTTGTACGGGCCGATGCGCAGCTCGCCTTCCTGCAGGAGGTGGCCGTCGAGCTCCCAGACTTCCAGGAGCGCCGCCGTCCCGGCGGCTGGTCCGCCGGCGTCCCGCGGCGGCCCCTGCGGCCGGCGAGCCGCCGGCGCAACAGCCGGCGAAGACGCCGGCGTTCCGAATGCGCGCGCCGTCTCGAGTCCCACCACCTCGCATTCCGCCGCGAGCGGCACCACGCGATTCGAGCGCATCGCGTAAAAGCCGACCGCGTCGCCGTCGCGATGCAATCGTGAGCGGAGCCGGTAGTTGAGGGGGGAGGGATGAATCGTGATCGGCGGATGCTCGTTGATCTTCCCGATCCGCCGCAGCGACTCCGACAGAATCCGCCGCTTGGCCTCGAGCTGTTTGTCGAGCCGCAACGCCGTCCAGTCGCAGCCGCCGCATTCGTTCGCGATCGGGCAGGGCATGGCCCGCCGGAACGGACTGGGCTCGAGCAGCTCCACCAGCTCGCCGCGCGCGAAGCCTTTCTTCACTTCGAAGAGCCGCACGAGTGCTTTGTCGCCGGGAAAAACGTTGATGGCGAAGACGGGAAAGCCGTCGACGCGCGCCAGCGCGGCGCCGCGGGCGACAAGCTCTTGCGGCTCAATGGTTAATTCATCCCCGATTTGATACAACTGCGCCCCCTATGAAGGTCCACGAGTATCAGGCAAAAGAGATTCTCCGCCGCTACGGTGTTCCCACGCCGCGCGGTGTCGTCGTCGACAACCCCGATGAAGCACGGCAGGCCGCCAAAGAGCTCGGCGGCCGGGTCGTGGTCAAAGCGCAGATCCACGCCGGAGGCCGCGGCAAGGGCGGCGGCGTGAAGCTGGCCAAGGACCCGGACGAGGCAGCCGAGCTGACGAAGAAAATCCTCGGCATGACCCTGGTCACCCACCAGACCGGCCCGGAAGGTCGCCTGGTGCGCAAGGTCCTCATCGAGGAAGCGCTGAACATCGACAAAGAGCTCTACCTCGCCGTCACTCTCGACCGCGCCTCTGGCATGAACGTGGTCATGGCCTCCGCGCAGGGCGGCATGGACATCGAAGAAGTCGCCGCGCACGATCCGAAAGCGATTCACCGCGAGCCGATCGACACCGTGCTCGGCGTCCAGCCCTTCCAGGCCCGCCAGATCGCGTACGCCCTCGGCCTCACCGGCGACGCCTTCAAGAAATGCGTCGACTTCACCCAGAAGCTGATGCGCGCATACGTCGAGACCGACGCGTCGCTCCTGGAGGTCAACCCGCTGCTCGTGACCAAGGAAGGCAACGTCCTCGCGCTCGACTGCAAGATGAACTTCGACGACAACGCCATGTACCGGCACAAAGACGTCGTCGAGATGCGCGACCTGCACGAAGAGGATCCGCTCGAAGTCGAGGCCTCCCACTTCGGCCTGAACTACATCAAGCTCGATGGAAACGTCGGCTGCATGGTCAACGGCGCCGGCCTGGCCATGGCCACCATGGACATCATCAAGCTGGCCGGCGGCGAGCCCGCGAACTTCCTCGACGTCGGCGGCGGCGCGAGCGCGGAGCAGGTCAAGAACGCTTTTCGTATCATTTTAAGTGACAAGAATGTGAAAGCTATTTTGATCAACATTTTCGGCGGGATCATGCGCGGCGATCGCATCGCCGAGGGCGTGGTCAGCGCGTCGCGGGAAGTCGGCCTGCCCGTTCCGGTCGTGGTTCGCCTCGAAGGAACGAACGTCGACCTCGGCAAGCAGATCCTCAAGGACTCGGGCCTGCCGATCATCACCGCCGACGGGATGTGGGATGCGGCGACGAAGGTGGTTGCTGCAGCGAAGGGGCAACAGTAAATGGCGATCTGGGCTGACAAGAACACAAAAGTCATCGTTCAGGGCATCACCGGCCGCGAGGGCACCTTCCACGCGATCGGCTGCCGTGATTACGGAACACAAGTCGTCGGTGGCGTGACCCCCGGTAAGGGCGGCACGACCCACGAAGGCTTCCCGGTTTTCAACACCGTCGTCGAAGCGCGGGAGAAGGCGGGCGCGAACTGCTCGCTGATCTTCGTGCCGCCGGCATTTGCCGCGGACGCGGTGATGGAATCCGCCGACGCGGGCATCGAGCTGATCGTCTGCATCACCGAGGGCATTCCGGTGAACGACATGATCCGCGCGCATGACTTTCTCCGGAAGAACAACGCGCGTCGCGTGGCCGAGGGACGCGCGCCGTCGCGGCTGATCGGCCCGAACTGCCCGGGCATCATCACGCCGGATCAGGCCAAGATCGGGATCATGCCTGGACACATTCACAAGGCCGGTCCGATCGGCATCGTGTCCCGCTCCGGAACGCTCACTTACGAAGCAGTCGGCCAGACGCGGCAGATCGGCCAGTCGACGGCGGTGGGCATCGGCGGCGATCCGCTTCCGGGAACGAACTTCATCGATTGCCTGGCGGCGTTCCAAGCCGACGCGGCCACCGAGGCGATCATCATGATCGGCGAGATCGGCGGATCGGCGGAGGAAGAGGCGGCCGAGTTCGTGAAGGCGAACGTGACCAAGCCCGTCGTCGCGTTCATCGCCGGCCAGACCGCTCCTCCGGGACGGCGCATGGGCCACGCCGGCGCGATCATCAGCGGCGGCAAAGGCACCGCGTCCGAGAAGATGGATGCGCTGCAGGCGGCCGGCATCCACGTCGTGAAGGCGCCGAGCGACATGGGCGCGAAGATCGAAGAAGTCTGGAAAGCGTCGCGCGCGTAGGAGAGTGCGCGGCGGAAGCAACGTCAGGCGCGTTGCGCCGCCCGAAGCCGGGGACTTGACGCCGAGCCGCGCGTGCCGGAAGGCGCAGCAACCGGCGCGGCGGCCCGTGGCCGCTAGGGTACGGACTTCACTTCACCGGTTCCGAAGTCGTAATACGCGCTGATGATCTTGATCTGCTCCGTCTGCACGGCGCGGCGGATCACTGCGCTGCCGGCGATCAACTGCGCGGCGGACGCGCGCGAGTTCGTCTCGATGGCGCGTTTGAAATTCGCCGCATCGCGCGAGTCGAAGGCGATGCCGATGAACGAGCCGCGGATCTGTTCGACCATCTTGTTGAGTGCGGGCGTGGGCGGGTCGGTGCCGGCCAGGGCCGCCTTCACGGCGCCGCAGTTCTCGTGTCCGAGGACGACGATCAGTTTCGTCCAGCCGCTGAGGATCCCGAACTCGATCGAGGCGATGCTGAATTCGTCGGCGACGTTGCCTGCGGTCCGGACGCCGAAGATCGCGCCGAGGGATTGATCGAACACGAGCTCGGGAGGGACGCGGCTGTCCGAGCAGGAGAGCACGGTCACCGGCGGCGACTGATGCTCCTTCAGCGCGATGCGCTCCTCGTTCAGCGTGTCGAATCGGATCTTTCCCGCGGTGAAGTTCTTGTTGCCTCGCAGCAGTGCGTTCCAGATCACTTCCGGGGTGAGCGGCGGAGGTGCCGGCGCCGCTGCCGGTGGCGCGGCTGGCTTTTGTTGCGGTGGCGCGGCTTGCTGGGCGAGGCCGGTGAAGGAGAATGCGAGCGTGAATGCGAGAATGACGAATCGGCGCATGAGACCTATTGTCGCTTTACTGACGCTCTTTCTGTGCACGCCTGCTCTCGGCGGCTGGTTTCGCGGGAACACGCACACACACACGCTCGAAAGCGATGGCGATTCCACGCCGGCCGAAGTGGCGAAGTGGTACGCGGATCACGGGTACGACTTTCTGGTGATCACCGATCACGACAAGATCACGAAGATCGAGTCGGACGAGATCCTGCTCATTCCGGGCGAAGAGGTTACCGACAAGCTTCCGAAAAAACCGCTGCACGTGAATGCCATCGATCCGGCTGGGCTCATCAGTCCGATGGGTGGTCAGAGTGTCGTCGATGTGTTGCAACGCAACGTGACCAACATCGTGAAGTCCGGCGGGATCGCCCAGATCAATCACCCGAACTTCGGCTGGGCTTTCGGTGCGAACGAATTGATGCAGATCGAAGGAGCCATGCTCCTGGAGATCGCCAGCGGTCACCCCTTCGTGAACATGCAGGGGCCGCCCTCGGTCGAAGCGATGTGGGACGAGGTGCTGACGAAGGGCAAACGCATCTGGGGCGTGGCCGTCGACGACTCGCATCATCTGAAAAACCCCTGGGACACCTACGTCGCGCTACCGGGCAAGGCCTGGATCGTGGTGCGCGCGGATGAGTGCACGAAATCGAACATTCTTCGCGCGATCATCCGCGGCGACTTTTACGCGTCGACCGGCGTCGAGCTCGAGGACTACACGGTTGCTGCGAAGTCCATCACCGTGAAAGTGAAGGAAAAGAACCAGGCCCGCTACGTCGTGCAATTCATCGGCGCGAACGGCCGCGTCCTGCAGGAGTCGAAAGGTCCAACCGCCACGTACGCGCTCACCGGCAAGGACCCATACGTGCGGGCGAAGGTCATCGACTCGAACGGCCGCATGGCCTGGTGCCAGCCCGTCTTCAGGAAGAAGCGTTGAGTCTTTCCCTGCAACTGGCCACGCCCGTGACGACGCTCGTCCTCATCGGCGGCGGAGAGTTCTCGTTCGGCGATACGCGGGAGATCGACGAGCTGCTCGTCTCGCGCATGCCTGCCGATCGCCGCACCGTCGCCTTCCTGCCCACCGCCTCCGGCTCCGCCGAATACGCGACGCACCTCGGCGAGTACTTCCGCAAGATCGATCCGTCGATCAGCGTCGTGAACGTGCCGATTTATCGAGGACGGGACAGCCGCCGGCAAAAGAGTCTCGACGCGATCCTCGCCGCGGGCATGGTCTACCTCGGCGGCGGCGTCACGAACAACCTCCTGGCGACCGTCCGCGAGTCGCCGGCGGATCTGGCCATGCGCGAAGCTGCGGCGAAAGGCGCGATCATCGCGGCGATCGGCGCAGCCGCATCGTGCTTCGGGCGGGTCGCGCGGGACATGCGCGGCGCCTCCGTGCTGCCGGCCCTGAACTGGCTGGACAACACCGCCGTGGAAACCGGCTTCGATCCGTCGAATGACACCGCCCTGCGACGGCTCATGTCCGTTCCGGAAGTGGAGCTGGGTCTGGGGATTCCGGCGAAGACGGCGCTGATGATCGGTGCTGACGGTGTTGCCGAAATCATCGGGGTCGGACAGATCGCGGCGTTCCGAAAACCGGTGAGGCATTAGCGTTGCACTTGAGCCGCTCTTTGGAGGTTGCGCATTTCAGCACTCGAGCAAACACCCGCCGCAGAAAAGCCGGTCACGCATGAGGAGCTGGTTCGCTTCTTCAGCGTCCTCTCGCATGATTTGAAATCTCCAATCTTCGCAGTCGACGGATTCAGCGAGCTTCTCCTCAGCGACTACCTCGACAAGCTCGATGACGAAGGGCAGGACTTCCTGCGCCGCATCCGTTCGAGCGCGCAGTACATGAAGCGCGTGCTCGACGACATGTCGCACATGGTCAAGCTTCTGGCGCGACCGACGGTGCGCAAACCGACACCGCTTCGCGAGATCGTCGAAGAGGTGATCCTCAAGTACAACTTCCAGATCGAGGAAGGCGGCGTGCGCGTCGACCTTCCCGCGGACCTGCCCGTGGTCAACGTCGATCCGGAAAAGATCCGCGAGGCCATCGGCTCGATCATCGCCAACTCGCTCTTCTTCAGCGATCGCGACAAGGGTCAGCGCGAGCTCGCCATTGACTGCAATTCGACGGGTGAGGGCATCCGCTTCTGCGTCCGCGACAACGGCATCGGCATCGACCCGCGCTACGCGAACCAGGTCTTCGAGCTCGGGGGCATGAGCAAGCTCGATAAGGCCCGCGGCGGCGGGCCGGGCTACGGTCTCTATCTCGCCAAGAGGATCATCGAGAGCCACGGCGGTGAGCTGACCGTGGAGTCGACGATGGGCGAAGGCAGCACCTTCTGCTTCACGCTGCCTAATTAGCGGGCAGCGACCGCCTGCTCGAGTTGCGCGAGATCCACATGCTCCGGCAAGGGCTCCTCTCCCGGCAGGGCGATGATGCGGACCTCTACGTAGCGGTCGCGGGCGACATCGACGCCGAGGTAGCGGGCGGCGGCCTGGGAGAGATCGATGGCGAACTTGTTCACGTAGGGGCCGCGATCGTTCACCCGCATCCGCAGTTTCTTGCCCGTCGCCCGGGACTTCACTTCCACCCAGCATCCCAGCGGTAGGGTGAGGTGCGCGGCCGAGAACTTCCTGTTGCGGAAGATCTCCCCGTTGGCAGTCTTCCGGCCGTCGAAGAAGCCCGAGTAGTAGCTGGCCAGGCCGTTCAGGCGATGTTTCACCGCCAGCTTCGAGTACTTGAGGAAGCGCTCCAGAAACGGATCGGGCTGCGGTGGTGGCGGCGCTTCGAAGCAGTTCGTGAGCGGTGCGGTGAGCCGGAAATCGTCGACCGGCAGGATGTCCTCCGCCCACGCCAGCGGCGCGGCGGCAAGCAGTCCCAGAAGGGCGATCGAGGCTCCTGATCTCATGGCGGCCGGATTGTAGTGAGTTTCAACCGACGAGCCAATCCGTGCCAACAACTCAGCAATAAGTGGTTTAAAACTCAGCAGTTAGCGGTGGCTCCTCGTTTGCAAATAATTGTTTCGCACAGGAGGACCCGGCGATGAGTGAACTGAAGACGAGACGCCCGTACCAGGAGCGGTTTCTCGACAATTTCGATCGGTCACAGCTACGCCGGGAGGTTCAGGCGGTCAAACCGAAACGCCTCTCCGGGCTGAAGAAAAAATACGCGACCTGGGCCCTGGGAGCATCACTCGCCCTCGGCGGCATCGGCGCGCCGATGAAGATGGTCCACCAGGGCAAGACCGGCTCGGCGAAGAACGAGATCTCCAGTCAGGCTCCGTCGCTCGACCGCGCACTCGCCGGAGACCTCCGGGCGGCGCAGTCGATCGCGAAGCAGGTCGCGGGCGGTGTCGAAGCCGTGGCCGAGGGCGTCGAGAAGGCGACCAGCAATCCGCTCGAGGCCGTGGCCGAGGCTCCCAAGAAACTGAGCCTCGTCACCGAGCAGGTCCGGGAGGACTTCTTCAAGAAGGAAATCCCCTTCGGCTCGATCATTTACAAGGAAGCGAAGAAGAACAACATCCGCCCCGAGCTCGTGGCCGCCGTGGTTCAGGCGGAGTCGCGCTTCAAGCCGACCGCGCGCTCAGGCGCCGGAGCGGTCGGGTTGATGCAGCTCGTTCCGCGCACTGGGAAGTGGATGGGGGCGAAGGACCTCACCAATCCCCAGCAGAACGTCGCCGCGGGCGCGAAGTACCTCAAGTACCTCAACGAGCGCTTCGACGGGAACGAGACGAAAGTCATCGCCGCCTACAACGCCGGCGAAGGCAACGTGAAGCGCTTCGGCGGCGTGCCGCCGTTCAAGGAAACGCGCAGTTACGTCGTGAAGGTGCGGAACTACGAGGCGGAGTTCAAGAACCGCGTCGAGAACCGCCTCGCCGACGTATCGGCATCGGCGGATCTGGGCGGAGCGATCGCGCGGTAGTCATGATTCAATAGCCGCGGTGTCCGGAATCAGATTCGTCGTCGGTGTGATCGTGATGGGCATCGCCGTGCCCCTCGCCCTCTTCAAGCTCCTCGGCCTGCAAAACCTCTCGCAGCTGCTGACCATCGCCGCGATGACCTTCCTGTCGTGGTGCGTGGCTGACGTCCTGGCGACGATCCTCGCGAAGCCGCGTTTGCAGGGGCGAAGCGCGACGAGCGCGTTGCGCGAGGATCTCGAGCGGCGCGCGAAAGACGTCTAGCGCTCTAGATCCAGTCGCCCATCTTCTTCAGGAGCTGATCGATCGACAGCAGCTTCTCGCTGCCGTCCGATTCGCGCCGGAAGATGGCGTGGTACCAGCCCTTCATCCCCACCGGCGTGTAGACGTCGTTGCCCACCTTCAGCTGACCGCCGGAGACGAGCTTGAGGAACACCTGCTCGTACGCGGACCGGGTCAGGCGGCGGTCGGGGAAGGGAATCGCGAAGGACTTGCGGCGGCGGTCGCCGGAACGGCGTCGTTCCGAGCTGGCGCGCTCCGCGGCGCTCAGCAGCGAAGTTCCGCGGCGATCGAGATACGGCGACGGACGGCGCGGCACGAGCTTGCCCGGTTTGTCGTTCTTGCGGCGTGAGAGCACTGCTTTCTGGCGCGCGTTGCGGCGCGGCGCGCCCTGAATCGGCCGCGGGCGAAGATCATCGAGCAGCTTCGCCTCGGGGAAGCCTTGGCGCTCTCGCGAATCGATTGCTGGCGGACGGCCGGCTCGGAAGCGCTGACGCTGGCCATCTCCGACTGGTGCTTCTCGCGGGCTTGCTGGCGATCGAGCACGAACTGGTCGATGGTCGGGTGGCCGAATTGACGCCACGGCGCGAGCATCCCCATCTCCGCCTCGTAGTTCTTCAGCTCGTGGATGACCATGCCCCAGCGGCACAGACGGCCCACGTCTTCGTACGCCGCGGGTCGATCGACCAGCTCGAGCATCGACGTGGCCCGGCCGTCGAGCACGGCGAACAGGAGCCGGAAGCTGAAGGGATCGGAGTAACGGCGGATGCTCTTCCGGAAGTACCAGGCCGTTTCCCTGGCGATCTCGCGCAGCGATTTCTTCTCGCCGAACTGCGTCGTCCAGAGCGGCTCGTGGATGTCCGAGGTGTAGGGGCTTTGCTGGTAGTGGAAATCCTTGGTCAGCCAGCCCTTGCGGGTGGTGTGCTTGCCCGGAACGACTCCGGCGATGACCGGAATCGGAAGCCTCTCGAGCATGGAGATCTCGTACGAGGGCCACATCATGACCTCGCGGACGATGCCCACGATCAGGGTGGCCGTGGCGATCATCAGGCCGGGATCAGGAGTGAAGTCGACGGTGATCTCGATCCGTCCGCCGCGCGGCCGGACGCCGACGCCGGTCGAGCGCCGGTTCGAGGCGACGACCATCACCGGCACGGGCAGGATGTACGAAAGCAGCAGCGCCAGCAGCTTCTCGTTCCGCTTCGCGGTCTGCTGCGACTTCGGGATCTCGTAAGTGATGTTGTAGTGGCTGCTGTACGCCTTCAGGCGCACGGTATGGCCGTTCCTTTTTCCCCAATTGGTGAGCTGATCGCGGACGAAGCCGATCTGCTCCCAGAGATTGCGGACCATCCGCGCCGTCGATTCCGGGGCGAGCTCGATCACAGGCGTGACCACCTCGATGACCCCGCGATCGAAGTAAACCGCCCCGCCGGTGGGAAGCTGCAGCGACGATTTTTCCCGCTTCAGCAGAGGGCGGTCGATGAATGCACTGGGGTGTTTCCAGTACGGCTCGGGATTGATCTCTTTCTCATCGAGCCAGACGTTGAACTCCGACTCCATGCCGATCACGGGCATGTTCAGACGCGTGCGCCTAAGGCGCCGCAACTCGCGGTCGAGATCGCTTTTGGGGTTTACTGACGGCACTGGAACTCCGGTGGGAAACGTTGACTGCGGACTCTGCTTAAGCAAACGGCCTGCCGCGTGATTCCCGTTACGGGGTTGCGGGGTTGCGGGGTTTCGGGGTGGATTACGAGGCGGCTCTCAATAACCCCGTAACCTCGTAACCCCGCGACCCCGTAACTACTCGTCCTCGGTCGCAACCGCCGTCCGCCGATCCTTCCTTCTCCGTTCCTCGAAGGCGAAGCGGGGCCGGCTTTCCTGCGGCTGTTCCATCCGGTCTTCGCTGATTTCCCGCGGGACCAGGGTGATGTAGCCGAGGTCGAGATGGACGTGATCGTCGGCATTCTTGCCGGTGACGTGGCCATACGGCAGCACGTTCACCTCGTCCGTCAGGTCCTCGGCGATCTCGTTGTATTTCTCGATCAACTCCCGTGTTCGGAGGATGTTCGAGCCGATCCGATAGACGTCTGCGGCCGTGGCCCACATGTGGGGCGAGGCGTTGAGGGAAAGCTTGTGAGAGGGCGAGCGGTAACCGCCGTTCACGGCGATGTGGACCGAAGCGCCCGCGGCGGAACGGTACTGCTCCAGATAAAAAGCCAGCAGGCGCACGGCGCAGGGAACGTACCGCGGGTACTGGTGCAGCCGGACCGCTTCCTTCAGATCGCTGAGGATGAACTCGTTCAGGCCGAAATGAGGTGTGAGCTTCGTCGCCAGAGCCACTTCATGCGAGGGGATCTCGTAGAAATAACGCGGCAGGCGATGGCGCCGCCCCTGGGCGTCGCGAACCATTTCGCCAGGCTTCAGAATCGAACGCAGCTCGTCGTCGAGATCGAAGGCGTCGACGACTTTCAAACCCTGTTCTTCATCACTACTCATAGGTACTTCCGGCCAGCGTATTGAAGATGTCGCGAGAGACGTCCGCGACTGCCGTTCCGCGTCCGGATTCCGGGCCGAACTGCGTGAGGATCACCAGCACGTAAGGCTTGCGATCCTCCAGAAACACGATTCCCGCGTCGTGATGCACGGTGGAGATGTTGCCGGTCTTGTGCGCGACCCGCGCCGCCTTCGGCAATCCCGCCGGAATGCCGCTGCGGTACTGCTGCTCGAGCATGATCTCGAGCATGTCGTCGCAGGCCTTCTGCGAGTAAGCCTTCCCGTCGGCGATCAGCCGCAGGAGCTTGAGCAGGCCGTTGGCCGTGACTTCGTTGTTGAGTCCCGTCTCGAACGCGCGCTGATCCTCGACGCCGCGAAGCACGCGGATGCCGTCGATCTCCAGCTCGTCGAGCGACAACTGAATGGTGTTGATTCCGACGACGTCGACCAGCAAGTTCGTCGCGAGATTGGACGACTTGGTGATCATCCAGTACGCGAGCTCGCGCACGGTCAGGGTCTTGCCGAGATGGCCGTACACGTCGGGATCGGCGTCGCGGCCGAGGTCGAGCATGAACGGCTCCTGGTTGACGATGCTGGTGAAGCGGTTGCGGATGTGGACCGGCGCTTCGAGATTGAGCTCGCCGCGGTCGACTTGCCGGAACACGCCGAGGAGCACGGCCAGCTTCATCGTCGACGCGGCGTGGAAGTAGTCGTCGGCGTTGTACGACCACTGGATGGTCGTCTCGGCGTCGAAGAAGGAGATGCCCAGATCCTCGAGGCCATGCTCCTGCTTGATCTTCAGGACGTTGCGGTAGAGCGAGACCTCTGCCGCGGCAACGGAGTCCTGCACCGGTGGCTTGGGCATTCGTTCCGTATGTTGTTTCGACTTGACCGCCATCGCCCGCAGTTTACTCAACCTCGGCAGCGCGAGAGTGCAAGTTACATACAATCTGCGAACCGATGGCATGTCTGGAGTGCGGCTTCGAGCTCGTCGAAGAGGGCAGTAGCTGTGCGGTCTGCGGTGCAGAGACGGCATCGGGCACCGTTCCGTTCGAGCACGCTCGCACGCTCAATCAGGATGATGCGACGCCTGCGCGGCGGCGGCCTCGCGGCGGCGCTTTCGGCGCCGGCGAAGTGTTCGCGGGCCGCTACGAGATCCTCGCGCCGCTGGGCCGCGGCGGCATGGGCGCGGTTTATCGCGTGCGCGACATGGAGGCGGAAGCGGAGAGGGCACTCAAAGTACTGCACGCGACGGCAGAGGATGACAACGCCGCGGTGCGCTTCCGCCGCGAGATCGAGATCCTCTCGCGCATCAAGCATCCCGGCATCGTCGAGATCTACGACTTCGGCGTCGTCGATGACCGGATGTACTTCACCGCGGAGCTGATCGACGGCGACGATCTGCGCGCCGTGCTTCGGAAGAAGGGCGTCTTCGCCGCCGATGAAGTCGCGCGGATCGGTGCGCGCGTGGCCGAGGCGCTCGGGGCGGCGCACAAGATCGGCATCGTGCATCGCGACGTGAAGCCGCACAACGTGATGATCCGCCGCGACGGCCGCCTCACCCTGCTCGACTTCGGCGTGGCGCGCGGGGCGGGCATCGACATGAACACCGTGACCGCGACGGGCGTCATCGTCGGAACGCCGGAGTACATGCCGCCCGAGCAGTTCCAGGGACATCGCGTCGACGCGCGAAGCGACGTGTATTCGCTCGGAATCGTGCTGTACGAGCTGCTCTGCGGCGCGGTGCCGTTCCGCGCGGACACGCCGGTCGCGCTGGGGATGCAGCACATGGGAACGATGCCCGCGCCGATCCGCTCGCAGCGTCAGAACGTGCCGGCCTGGCTCGAGCGGATCGTCTTCAAGTGCCTGGAGAAAGATCCGTCAGCGCGCTTCCTGGACGGCGCGGAAGTGGCGATGGAACTGGAGAAGCCGCGCACCGGCGAGCGCCGCACGCGCACGCTCGCGACCGGCGATCAGGTCATCGAGGACGACAGCGAAACGAACCAGTGGGCGCTGACCCTGGTGACGAGCGACGAGCGAAAGGGCTGGACCGTGGACATGGCCCTGCAGTTCGACGGGCGCTTCTACCGGCTCGCGGACGTGCGCTCGATGGGGCAGAAGTGGTTCTACCGCTTCAGCTGGTGGCCGGACGAGCAGATTCTGCGGAAGGTCGTCGATTACGACCAGGATGCGGAGGAGCGCAAGAAGCAGGGGTTTTTCAAGAAGTGGCTGAAGTGATCAGCGCTTCCAATCATTCAACGCCCAATCGTAATCGTCGTACTCGATCGTCACTTCCTTCGACGGCGGGACGGTGACGTACCTGCGCACGAAGGCGACCTTGCCGCCGCCCTTCTCGAAGTCGTCTCCGAACCAATCCATGATCTTGGTGACGCGCATGGTGACCGTGTCGCCGCTGCCGCCGAAGCGAGCGCCGAACGGGCCGGTCAGGAACTTGCGGGCCTGATCGTCGAGCTGCGCATCGACCTTCGCGCCGGTGTAAGCCTCGGGACGGATCGGCGGGCAGCTCTTCGCCGCGCAGTTGATGGCGAAGTGGATGCGCGCGTCGTGGAAGGCCTCGCGGATCTTCTTGTGCTCGACGTCGTCGAGCGACAGGAGCTGCTTGCCGAACGGCACGCGCTCTTTCTTGAAGACATTGAGGCGGATGATCGGATCGGTGGAGATGTCGCGAATCGAGTCGACCGGATACTTCTCCACGACAGTGGCCACGACGTTCACGTTGTAGACGTTGATCCAGTACGCGAGCTGCTGCTTCGGATTGAGCGCGGCCACGTTCACGCGGCCCAGCTTCTGCCGCAGCGCCTGCAGCGCCTTTGCGTCTTTCGCTTTCAGTCCGCCGTAGTTCATGCCGCGCGCGGGGTCGTAGTGCGCCGCGAGAATGCGGTTCCACTCCGAGTAATCCGGTTCCGTTTGCGCGAAGGCCAGCGTGGGCAGGAGCAGCAGGATCAGGGCGAGGGCTTTTCTCATAGACCTGACGCGCGCAACCACCGGCCAATACGCTCGATTCCCGCGGTGATCTGGTCGACAGGCGCCGCGTAGGAGATGCGGATGAAGCCCTGTCCGCGAGTTCCGAACGCGAGACCGGGGATCACCAGCACGGCCGCGTCGGTGGCCAGCGTTTTCGCGAAGGAGATCGTGTCGCACGACGGCACTGCCGCAAACGCGTAGAACGCACCAGCCGGCGGCGCAACCTCGGCATGCAACTCGTGCTCGATCGCGTACAGCGCCGCCTCGCGCTGCGCCCGGAACTGCGAGCGCACTCCCTCGAGCCAGGCCGCGTTCCATTGCGGGTCGTCGAGGATCATCTCCGCGAGCGCCTGCGAGAAGACCGAGGCGCACGTTGCGATGTATTGGTGGGCGGTGATGATCGGCTTCATCAGCTCTGCCTTGCCGAGGACCCAGCCGAGGCGGAGGCCGGTCATGGCGTGGCTCTTCGAGAGGCCGTTGAGGACGATGACGTTGTCGCCTAAGGCCAGCATCGATGCGGGCGGCGCGTCGTACCAGATCTCGCAGTAGATCTCGTCGCTGACCACGAGCACGCCCAGCGCCGCGATCTGCTGCAGCGTTTCCGCGTCGACGACCGACCCGAGCGGATTGGAAGGCGAATTGACGATGATCAGCTTCGTCTTCGGGGTGATCCTCTTTGCCAGAGCGTCGACGTCGATGCGCCAGTCGGGCGGGTCGAGGTCGTAAGTGACCGGCGACGCACCGCAGATCTTCGCGAGGGTCGCGTAGGCGAGAAAGCCGGGATTCGGGACGAGCACTTCGTCGCCCGGATTCACGAAGGCGGTGAAGATCGCGAACAGCGCTTCCTGTGTTCCGGCGGTCACGCACACTTCGCTTTTCGGATCGAACGGCGTTTCTTCGCAGAGTTTTTTGCGAAGGGACATCGCGCCGGCGTTGGCGGAGTAATGCCATGACGTCGTCGCGGCGCGGCGGGCCATCTCCCGCAGGCGTTCGTCGGGCTCGACGTTCGGTTCGCCGATGCCGAGGTTCACCGAGTAGGGGGTGGCCAGGGCGTTGATCTGGCGGATCAGCGAGAGCTCGATGTCCCTGAGACGATCGGCGGGTTGCATGTCAGAAACGCTCGAAGTGATCGAAGCGACGGGTGTCGGCGGCAGTCTTGCGCAGCGCGACGGTGTGCGCGCGGGCGATGCGCGTGAAGAGGGTCTCGTGCGCCGGCGAGGGGTCGCGATCGGTGCGGGCGAGCGGCCGCAGGAGGTGCTTCAGCTGCCGCCGCGCGCGCAGAGACGGCGAGGATTGATCGGCGTATTCGAGCACGCGGTCGAGGGTATACGAGCGGTTCGCGAGAATGAAGCGCACCACCGCGTTGATGGCTGGATAGCCGACGTCGTCGAGCACGATCACGCCGCCGGTGTCGAGCATCTGATCGATGTAGAAGAAGTCGATGAGCGCGTGATCGAAGGTGTGCGCGCCGTCGATGAATCCGACCTGCACCCGCTCGCCGCGCGCGAGCAGTTGCGGCAACGCGGTGTGCGACGGAAGCTCGATCAGTTCGAGAACGCCCGTGAGTCCCGCGCGCGCGACCTGCGCAACGCCGCCGCCGCGCCAGCCTGAAGTCTGCGATGGGTCGACGGCGATGTGATGACCGCGTTCGCCGGAGACCTGGCGAACTGCATCAGCCAGACAGACAGTCGAGATGCCGTAAGCCATGCCCGCTTCGATCGTGCGTGAGGCGCGCGTGTCGCGAACGATGTCGTACAGCAGCTCGCAGGAATCGCGGGGGATGAAGGAATGCCCGTCGATCACCGATCCGTCGGCAAGGGTGACGCGCCGCGTCGTCAGAATCTCCTCGACGACTGGATGGACGGCCATGCTTACCGCAGCGCGTCTTCCAGGGCGGTCGCGGCGTCGGTCTTGTCGTCGCGATACTTCACGATCACCGGCGAGGCGATGTGCAGGCCGTGCTCCTCGGCGAACGCGCCTTTCATCGGACGCGACCCGGGGATGACCACCGCGCCGAACGGAATCTCCAGCGGCCGCTCCGCCGTGCGTCGATAGACCTGACCGCGAACGGTGTCGTAAACGGGCGTCGATCCCGTCAGTACGACGCCCGCGCCGATGACCGCGCGGGGGCGGACGATGGTGCCTTCGTAAATACCGCAGTTGCCGCCGACGATCACGTCGTCTTCAATGACGACCGGCAGTTGCCCGACCGGCTCGAGCACGCCGCCGATCTGCGCCGCCGCGGAAAGATGCACGCGCTTTCCAATTTGCGCGCAAGAGCCGACCAGCGCGTGCGAGTCGATCATGGTGTCTTCATCGACATACGCGCCGATGTTCACGAACGCGGGCGGCATCATGACCACGCCCTTGGCGATGAACGCGCCGCGGCGGATGGAGGAGCCGCCGGGGACGACGCGCACACCGTCCTGAATTTTGAAGCGCCGCGCGGGGATGGTGTCTTTGTCGATGAAGGAGAGCGATCCCGACGCGAACTCGGCCAGGATCCCGAACCGGAACGCGGCCAGGATGCCTTCCTTGACCCACGTGGTCGGCGTCCAGATGCCGTCTTCGTCGCGCGTGGCCGCGCGCACGGTCCCTTTTTCGAGCTCCGCGAGGAACAACCCGATCGTCTTCACCGCCTCGGTGCGATCGGCGTTCGCGAGGGATTTGACGCGGTCTTCGATGGTCAGCATTGTTTTCAGGGGCTCAACGGCTCAAAGGCGCAAGGGCTCAAAGGGTCTTTGAGCCTCTGAGCCTTTGAGCCTCAAATCAGTCCACATTCTTTCAGGATCGCTTCGAGCTTCGCCCGGTTGCCGGGCGTGATCGGCGCGAGCGGCGGCCGAACCGTATCACTCTCCAGAATCCCCATCATCTTCAGCGCGGCTTTCGCCGGGCTCGGATTCGACTCGATGAAGTTTCCGGTCAGCAGCGGCAGGAGGCGGTTCTGAATGGCAACGTCGCGGGTGTCGACCATCTGCCGCATCAGACGCGGCACTTCGTTGCTGGCCACGCTGATCACGCCCTCGGAACCGCAGGCGAGGAGCGGCAGGGTCCAGGCGTCGTCGCCGCTCAGGACCAGGAAGCCTTTCGGACGATCGCGGAGGATCGTCAGGATCTGCTCCATGTTCGCCGAGGCTTCCTTCACGCCGATGACGTTCGGGATCTCGCGGGCCATGCGAAGAGTGGTGTCCGCGGTCATGTTCAGGCCCGTGCGGCCGGGGACGTTGTACATGATCATCGGGAAGCCGGCCTTCTTCTTCTCGACCGCTTCCGCCTGCGCGCCGAAATGCCGCCGCAAGCCGTCCGGCGTGGGCTTGTTGTAGTACGGCGTGATGGTGAGGATGCCGTCCGCGCCGAGGTCGATGGCCTGCTGCGCGAGCTCGACGGCGCGCGCGGTGTTGTTGTTGCCCGCGCCGGCGAGAACGGGCACACGGCCCTTCGCGGTTTTCACGGTGATCTCGACGACGCGTTGGTGTTCGGCGGCGGTCAGCGCTGGATTTTCCCCCGTCGTCCCGCAGGGAACGAGGAAGTTGATCCCCTCGGTGATCTGCCAGTCGACGAAGCGCTCCAGCGCGCCTTCATCGAGCGAGCCCGATTCAGTGAACGGTGTGACCAGTGCTGTGCCGACGCCTTTAAACATCAAGCAGCTCCGCGAATGTAATCAGCCCTTTGCGGCCGCGGATGCGCTCTGCTGCGAAGACCGCGCCGCGTGCGAATCCCTCGCGGCCGCGGGCGCGGTGGGAGATCTCGACGAGGTCGTCGGCCGAGTCGAAGAAGAGCGTGTGCAGGCCAAATTCGGCGCCGACACGCGAAGCGGCGATGGGCGGATCGAGCTTGCCGCCGCTTCCTTCGTTTACTTCGCCGGCGATCTTCAGCGCGGTGCCGCTCGGCGCGTCTCTTTTCTGCGAGTGATGGCGCTCTTCCATGCCCGCCGCGTATTGCGGAAAGCGCGCGAACAGCTCTCCGGCGCGGCGGGCGAGCGCAAACATCGCGTTCGCGCCGGGCGAGAAGTTCGAGGCGTATACGCAGCCGATGCCGGCCTTCTCCACGGTCGCGCGAACGTCGTCGACGCGGTCGTTCCAGCCGGTGGTGCCGATCACGTAATCGAGCTTGTTCTCGCAGGCGATGCCGAGGGCGTGGTCGAGGGCGGAGGCGTGGGAGAAGTCGATCAGCACTTCCGCGCCGGCGATGGGATCGGTTCGATCGACATCGAGGATGCATACGACGTCGTGCCCGGCGTCTTTCGCGACGCGCTCGATGGTCTTGCCCATTTTTCCGTAGCCGTGAATGGCGATCTTCATGCGGCCACCGTGACTTCGAACAGTGCGTGATGGATGGCTTTGACCGCGCGGTCGGCATTGGCGTCGTCGACGACGATGCTCAGGTTCAGGCCGGAGCGGCCGAGGGAGATCATCTTCACGGGCATGCCGTGAAGTGATTCGAGCACGCGCGCGCCGACCCGCGAGTCGGCCATGAGGTTCTGCCCGACGACGGCGATGATGCACTGGTTGTCGATCAGCTCGACGTCCGCGAGCTGTTCCAGGCGCTGCTTCAATTCGTCGATGTCATGCTTCTCGTCGACGGTCACCGTCACCGAAACCTCCGACGTGGCGATGAGATCGACGGAAATGCTCAGCTCTTTGAACACCGCGAAGAACTGGGCGAGGAAGCCGTGCGCGCCGAGCATCTTGTTCGAGGAAACGTGGACCATGGTCACGTTCTTCTTGCGCGCGATCGACCGCGGTCCTGCCGCTGATTCGGCGCCGGCGCGGGTGATCAGCGTGCCGGGCAGCGTGGGGTTGTGCGTGTTGAGCACGCGCACGGGGATGTTCTTTTCGACCGCGGGCTCGAGCGTGCGCGGATGCAGCTTCGCGCCGAATTGCGCGAGCTCCGCCGCTTCGTCGAAGGACAGCAGCTCGATTACACGCGCTCCGGGAACGACGCGCGGATCGCAGGTGAGCAGTCCGTCGACGTCCGTCCAGATCTGCACTTCGTCCGCGCCGAGCGCTGCGCCGACGATGGCCGCGGAGTAGTCGGAACCGTTGCGCCCGAGGGTGGTCGTGGCGCCGGCCATGGTCCGGCCGATGAAGCCGCCCATGACCGGGATGCGATGACGCTCGATGAGCGGCGTGAGCACGCGCTGCGCCTCGATGGTGGTCTTGTCCATCAGCGGCGATGCACCGCAGAACACGTCGTTCGTCCAGATGACCTCTTCCGACTCGACATGCTCGCCCGGCAGCGCGCGCATCATCATCGTGTAGGCGAAGAGCACCGAGGAAAGCTTCTCGCCGATGGACATGACCTTGTCCCGCGCGCGCGGTGTGATCTCGCCGAGCAATGCGATCCCGCGGAGGATGGTCTGGATCTGATCGATCTGCTTGTCGAGCTTGCGGATGAACGCGTCGAGAAAGTCGGACTTCTGCTGGACAAGTCGCAAGGCCACGTCTTCGTGCCGCGCGCGGACGGAGTTGATGATCTCCGCGACTTTTTCAGGATTCTGTTCGCACGCCGCTTCGCTGGCCGCGACGAGATCGTTCGTCACGCCGGAAAGCGCGGAGACGACCACGATCGGATCGCGATCCTTCCGCTCGGCGACGATCTCGATCGCATTCGCCACGCGGTCGGCGTCCCCGACGGAGGTGCCTCCGAACTTGATGACGATCACGGGCGTCGGCCTCCGGCCGCTGTTAGTAGGCAGTGGGCAGTGGGCAGTGGGCAGTGAGCCCCCACCCGGCCACGATGTCGTGTGCTACGGCGGCGCATCGTACGTGGCGGGGCGGCGGCCCACTGCCCACTGCCTACTGCCCACTGCCTACTAATCAAAGGAGTTCCTTCGCCTTCAGCAACTCCGCGTTCAGGATCGCCGCTCCGGCCGCGCCGCGAACGGTGTTGTGCACCAGCGCGACCATGCGGATGTCGAGGACGGGGCAGGGGCGGAGGCGGCCGACGGAGACGGCCATGCCGCGTTCGCGATCGCGGTCGAGGCGCGGCTGCGGGCGGTCGGGCGCGTCGATGTAGTGCAGGGGCTTGCGCGGCGCGAAGGGGAGGCCGAGGCGCTGGGGCTCGCCTTCGAAGGACTCGATGGCCGCGCGGACGTCTTCGATCGACGCGCGGTCGCGCAGTTTCGCGGAGATGGCCATCAGGTGTCCGTCGATCACCGGCGTGCGATTGACCTGCGCGGAAATGATCATCGGCGCGTCTTCGAACTTGTTGCTGGTCCACTTGCCGAGGATCTTGCGCGGCTCTTTCTCGATCTTGTCCTCCTCGCCGCCGCCGATGAAGGGGATGACGTTGTCGAGGATCGCGTACGAGGCCACGCCGGCGTACCCCGCGCCGCTGATGGCTTGCATCGTCGTGACCTGCACTTTTTCGAGGCCGAATGCGCGCTCGAGCGGGGCCAGGGCCATGGCCAGGCCGATCACGGAGCAGTTGGGATTGGTGACGATGTAGCCGCGCGAGCCGCGCCGTTTCTTCTGCGCCTCGATCGCGTCCATGTGCTCCGCGTTGATCTCGGGGATCATCAGCGGCACGTCATCGTCCATGCGGTGATTGCGCGAGTTGGAGATGACCGCGCAGCCGAGATTCGCGTAGTCGTCTTCCGCTTCGCCGGCGACGGAAGAGTCGAGGCCGGAGAAAACGACTGTCGATTCGAGCTTCGAGCCGAGCGATTTCACTTCGAGCGCCGAGGCGTCGCTGGGCATGAGCGTTTCGAGACGCCAGTCCGCCGCGTCGCCGTAGAGCTTTCCCGCGCTCCGTTCCGAGGCGACGACTTCGTGGAGGCGGAACCAGGGGTGGTTTTCGAGGAGCTGGATGAAGCGCTGGCCGACGGAGCCGGTCGCGCCGAGGACGGCGACGGGGATGCGGTCGGTGGCCGCGGGGGCGGTTTCCCGTTCGAGCGGAAGGGTTTCGGTGACACTCATGGCTGGGCTCCCTTGCAAAAGTGATTCTATGGGAGCCCGCCGGGCATCAAGGCGAGATCGTGACGAAGCGGCCGACGAGTGAGACCGAGCTCGACGTGTGCTCGCGGAGATAGGTCACGAGATAGCGATCGCCGATGCGATACACGCGCGGCAGGGAGTCGCGCTCGACCCCGGTGCTGATCGGAAACGGCGCGCCGAATTCGCCGTTCTCGATGATCGATCCGTAGATGTCGCCACCCTTCTGCTCGAACACAACCAGCGGTCCGGCGGCGGACGGCGAAACCGCGGCGACCGGATACGTCAGCCGGAACGGCTTTCCGGCCACGGCGTCTTCGACTTCCATTGCGCTCAGACCATTCGAGCTCGCCCAGATGATGAGCAAGTCGTTGTCGTCGGCAATGACGGCCGGCGCAGGGCCTGAATAGTTCGTTTCGCCGTGCTGTCCCGAGCGGATCCACTGCTCCGTGATCACGGTCCAGTTCAGCCGGTAGAAGGGATCGGAGCTGCTGCAGCGGAAGAAGCAGACGGGTGGCTCGTCGGCGCGATTGGTCCAGGTCACCCAGCCATGCGCGTCGCCCGTCGCGAACGGCACGCGGCGGGCCGCGTTGTTGCGGTCGATCTGCGTCGAACCGTCGGGCGCGATGATGTAGCTGGCGTTGTTGTACAGACGGTACACGGCTCCGTCGAACACGAGCGACGGCGGGCCGTTCGTTGCCGCTCCGAAGAGGCGAATCTCGCTCGACGGCGCTCCCGTCGCGTCGAGGAAAACACCGGCAGCGCGCCGCGCGACGTAGGTGTACTGCTGTCTCTCCAGCCAGACCAGCAGGAAGTTCGTGCCGTCGGTGGCAACGACCGGCGTGGTGGCGTGCACGTTGTCGATGCGCGCGGGGATCGTGCGGATCTCGCCGACCAGTTGGGCGTTGAAGTCGAGCAGGCCGACGCGGATCGCCGAAAGCCGCGTTTCCGGATCGACCTCGCTCCACGCCAGGAGCAGGCCGTGATTCGCGACGGTGATGCTGAACGATGGATCGCGCGGCCCGCCTTCGATGGGCCCGTAGGTGAGCTCGTTCTCATCGACGACTTGCGCGCCGAGAGGGACGGTCAGCAGCAGAAGAAGAGCGAAGACCCGCATATCTCTGGTACGGACGCCGCGAGGGAACGTCCAGCCGTATCATCGCGGCGATGCTGACGGTGGAAGAAGCACAGGCGCGCGTGCTGGCTGAGGTAACGCCGCTGGCAGCCGAGGACATCCTTCTCGTCGACGCTCACGGCCGCGTGTTGCGCGAGGACGTGATCGCGTCCGAAGACGCGCCCCAGGCCGACAACAGCGCGATGGATGGCTACGCCGTTCGCGCCGACGACACACCGGGTGAGTTGCGGGTCCTCGGCGACATCCCCGCGGGTCACGTCGCGAACGGAAGCGTCGTCGCAGGAACAGCGATGCGGATCATGACCGGCGCGTTCGTGCCCGACGGCGCGGATGCGGTCGCGCAGGTCGAGATCACCGACGGCGGGCTCGAAGTCGTCCGCGTGCAGAAGTCGATTGCGCGTGGGACGAACATCCGCCGTCGCGGCGAGGACGTGCGCGCCGGCGCGGTCGTGATTCCCGCGGGAACGCCGATCGGTGCCGCGGAGATGGCGATGCTCGCCGCGGTGCGAAAGACGACCGTTTCCGCCGGCCGCCGCCCGACCGTGGCGATTCTGGCAACCGGCGACGAGCTCCTCGATCCCTCGGATCCGCCCGCGCCGGGAAAGATCGTCAACTCCAACACGTACCTGCTCACGGCGCTGGTCCGCGAGGCCGGTGCGATCGCGCGTCCCCTCGGAATCGTTCGCGACACGCGCGAGGCGACGATCGCCGCGCTCGAGGAAGCGTCCACATCCGATTTCGTCATTTCCTCGGGTGGCGTCTCTGTCGGCGCCTACGACTTCGTGAAAGAAGCTCTCGAAGCCCTCGGCGCCGAATCGAAGTTCTGGCGAGTGGCGATGAAGCCTGGCAAGCCGGTCGTGCTCTCGCGCCTCCGCGATCGCGTCTGTCTCGGACTTCCCGGAAATCCCGTCTCCTGCTTCGTCTCGTTCCATCTCTTCGTCGCACCGGCTCTGCGCAAAGCGATGGGTGTGCAAGCGGACCTCGTCCCCGTGCCCGTGGCGGCGCGGCTCGAGGCGCCCTTGCGCTCCGTCGGGGACCGGCGCACGTACATCCGCGTTCGGGTCAGCATTCGCGACGGCGAGCTCGTGTCGCGGCCGATGGCCACGCAGGGCTCGGGATCGCTTTCGTCGATCGTCGGCGCGAACGGGCTGGCAGTCGTGTCCGAGGGGACGACGAGCGTGGACGCGGGCTCGCTGGTTCCGACGCTAATGCTCCGGGTCCCCTGAAGCGACGCTGAGCTCCGCGAACATCCGCGTGAGACGGCGCGACTCCGTATCGCCCGACTCATACGTCCGCCGCAGCAACTCGACCTGATCCTCGGGCTCCCCCGCGCGCACGGTGAACCCATCGGGCGGTTGATCGGGCAGTAAGGCCCGGCGCGATTTCCAGACGCCGTCCGAAAAAATCCAGCTGATGAATCCCGCCAATCGCGCACCCGCCGACGCGGCGGTGAGGGTCTGGTCGCCGATCACGTTCGCGTCGCGCAGGCCGAGGGCGTTCGCTTCCTGGGCGCGGAGGAGCTCTGTTGCCGATTCGGCAATCAGGTCGCGGAGCGTTTCGGACTCGTCGAGAAAGGCCACGCCGGTATTCGCGTCGACGCGCCGCGCGGTCTCCGCGAGCAGCTCGATCTCCTTCCCGCGCCAGTAGAAGCGGAGCAGGGCGCGGGCGTCTTCAGGGATCTCTTCATCGGAAGCGATGAGCGCGCCGGTGGCGCTCACGTTGACCAGGCGAACCTGGTAGTCGCCGAACCAACCATCGATCGGCTCGTTGAGGTTGAGGCGTTGGAACTGCCGGCGCTCGTCGGTCACGGTATCGGCTTTACGTCCGTGATCCAGTATGCACGTTCCGTCACATGCAATTTCGCCTCGACCCGTTTTCCGTCTGCCGGGAGGTCAGCGACCTTCACGCCGCGGACGCTGTAGTCCATCCGCATGGCCGCCATGAATCCCGGGATGTCTTCGTGATCCATGTTGACGGTGTTGTCCGAAGCGCGGCGGGAGAGGATGACTCCTCGGACGTCGTAGAGTTTCTCGCCCGCCTCGGAGAGCGGTTTCTCGGGCTCATTCGCGCAGGCAACGAAGAAAGCGAGTGTCAGAAGAAGCGCAAGACGAGCCATCGGCCGTCGATTATACGAACCCATCACATATGATCCGCGGCTCGGGAGGTAGGTCCGAAATGCTTCCAAACAACACGTTCGAGAACCGCGTCGGCATCATCACCGGCGGAGCCACCGGTATCGGCAACGCCATCGCGCGGCAGATCGCGCGGCTCGGCGGGAAGGTCGTCATCGCCAGCCGCAAGGAAGAGAACCTCGCCAAAGCGGTCGAGGAGATGCGCTCCGAGACCGGCCGCGCCGACGCGGCGAGCTATCACGTGCTCGATGTTCGCGACGCGGACGCCGTCGAGGCGATGGCGGCGAAGGTCGAGGCGGATCACGGAAAGATCGACTTCCTGGTGAACAACGCCGCGGGCAACTTCATCGTGCAGGCCGATCAGCTTTCGGTGAACGGCTGGAACTCGGTGATCGGCATCGTGCTCAACGGCTCGTTCTACTGCACGAGCGCGGTCGGCAAGCGGATGATCGCCAAGGGCGGCGGGTCGATGCTGAACGTGATCGCGAACTACGCCTGGACCGGCGGCGCGGGCGTCATTCATTCGGCATCCGCGAAAGCCGGCGTGCTGGCGATGACCAGGACGCTCGCCGTGGAGTGGGCGCGTCACAAGATCCGCGTGAACGCGATCGCCCCCGGTCCGGTCGATACGCCCGGTGCGGCCGAGCGGCTCTTCCCCGATCCGATGATCATGGAGGGAATCCGCAAGACCATTCCGTTGCGTCGATTCGCGAATCTCGAGGAAGTGGCGAACGCGGCGACGTATCTGCTGTCCGATTACGCGTCGTACGTCACTGGCGAGAACTTCGTGATCGACGGCGGGCAGTGGCTCTCGGGCTCGGATTACTTCACGCGGTTGAAGCAGATGGTGCCGCGGTAGTGATGAGTCGTTAGGGCAAATCCGTCACACGCTTGGGCCTGGACGCATGGGTATCGAAGTTGGAAGCGACACCCCGCTCGGTTCGATCATCGTTGGTGTGGGAATGCTTCTGTTCGGATGCGTTGGGTGCTACTTCGCGTGGAAGGGCGGCCTCGCCGCCAAGGCCACCAGCGGATGGCAAGCGATCGACGCGAAGATTCTCCGGGCCAGAGCCATCGAGAACGCCGACGGAGGTTGGTCGCCGGATGTCGTCTACGAGTACGTAATCAACGGTAAGCGCTACGAGAGCTCGCAAGTCCGTATTTTTACGGCCAACCCAACGTCACTGAAGGGAGCCCGCGCGGTCGCACATCGATACCACGCCACTCAACGGATCAAGGCGTATGTTGATCCATCCGATCATGCGCAGGCTGTCTTGATTCCAGGACCTCAGGCGGGCTTCGCGCTGGTGGCGGCCTCGGCGTCGGTCGCGCTGGCGGCGGGTGGAACCTACTTCATCTTTCAGGGTGTGCAGGCATGGTAGGCACGGAGGCTCGTCTAATCACTGACGACTAACGACCACCACTCAAGTAATCCATCGCGACGTGCGCGAGAGCGCGCACACCCACCGGCAAACCACTCTCATCGACATAAAACAGCGGTGAGTGGTTCGACGGCGCTTCCTCCGGCGTCTGGTTCGGCGGACGCGTTCCCACCCAGAAGAACAGTCCGGGCACGTTCTGCTGGAAGACTGAAAAGTCCTCCGCGCCGAGGACCGGGTTCACGAGGCGGACGTTCTTCGTGCCGGCCACGTTGCGCAACGTCGGCAATGAGCGTTCGGTGAGCGCCGGATCGTTGTAAGTGATCGGATAGCCGGTGGTGATGGTCACCTTCGACGTTGCACCCGCGCTTTCGGCGATGTTCTCGACCGTGCGGCGGATGCGCGCGTGGATGTCCTCGCGCATCTTCGCGTCGAGCGAACGGATGGTTCCGATCATCTCCACTTCGTCGGGAATGATGTTGTTGCGCACGCCGCCGTGAATCGCGCCGACGGTGACGATCGACGGCGCGGTCGTGGAGTCGAGCTGCCGGCTGGGGATGGTCTGCAGGCCGAGCACGATCTGAGACGCGACGACGATCGGATCGACGCCGAGCCAGGGATACGCGCCGTGGGTCTGCTTGCCGCGCACCTCGATCTTGAACGAGTCGACCGCGGCCATCATCCCTTCCGGCCGGTAACCGATTTCTCCCGACGCGAAGCGCGAGGTCACGTGCAGGCCGAAGATCGCGTCGACTTTCGGATTCTCGAGCGCGCCTTCCTTCACCATCAACGCGGCGCCGCCCTCTTCTCCCTGCGGCGGGCCTTCCTCCGCGGGCTGGAAGATGAACTTCACCGTGCCGGGGATGTCCGCCTTCATCGAAGCGAGGATTTCGGCGACGCCGAGGAGGATGGCTACGTGGGCGTCGTGTCCGCAGGCGTGCATCACGCCGACTTCCTGGCCGTTGTAGGTCGTCCTCACTTTCGACGCGAAGGGCAGATCGACCTGTTCCGTTACGGGAAGCGCGTCCATGTCCGCGCGAAGGGCCACGACCTTCCCCGGTTTTCCGCCGCGGAGCACGCCGATCACGCCGGTATGCGCGACCTTCTCCGTCACTTCGATGCCCAGCGAGCGGAGGTGGTCGGCGACGATCTTGGCGGTGCGGAACTCGCGGTTGCCGAGCTCGGGATGCTGATGAATGTCGCGACGCCAGGCGATCACTTTCGCGTTGACCTTCGCCGCGGCGTCGTCGATGCGTTTCGCGACCGCGGGGGCGGGCGCGGCGGAAACAGTGGACATCGCAACCTCCAGAACCAGGAGCAGCGCGGCCAGGCGCGTCATTACTTCGTGACCCCGGCGCGCAACGCTTCCGCTTTGCGAATCAGCTCGTCGAACCATTCCACGAAGTTCGCTTCCCCTCTTTCCGCCGCGACCGCGCGCGTTTTCGAGGACATTTCGATGAACTGCTCGATGAACTGGCGCAACTCGTCGGAATGGCCCATGAGCAGAAGCGTGGAGGCCTGATTCTCGATGGCGCTGTAGGCCTGCAGGGCCTGGGCGTACTCGTTGCTGAAGTATTCGAAGGAGGCGCGGGGATCGGGATTCGTGGGCTCTGTCATGATCGGCGAATAAGTGTATGTCCTTTCGAATCGGCGTCATCGCGGACACCCATGGCCGGCTGCACGAGCGTGTTGCGGACGTGTTCGCCTGCGTGGATCACATCGTTCACGCCGGTGACATCGGCGGCGCGCACATCCTCCGCGCCCTGAGCGAGATCGCCCCGGTCAGCTCCGTCGACGGCAACAACGACGACGCCACTGGCGAGGAGATCGAGCGCGTGGAAGCGGGCGGGTTGCGCGTCCTGCTGACGCACATCCTTCCGCGGCCCAGCAAGCCGGCGGCGCGAGTCGTCGAGTCGATGCGCAAGCAGCCGGCGGATTTCGTTGTGTTCGGCCACAGCCACCTGCCGCATCACGAGCGGGTCGGCGACGTCGTCTACTTCAACCCTGCCAGCGCCGGTCCGCGGCGATTCGAGCTGCCGATCGCTGTCGGAATCATCGAAAAGAAGGGCCGCGAGTGGCGCGCGTTTCATGTCGCGCTCGACGAGCGCTCGGTCGAAGCGTTGAAGAGGCGCATGAATCAGATGACATAATCATCGCCGGATGCCGTTTCTCGTAGGGCAGGAGCTCTCGAAGACGTATCGCAACGCCGCGGTGCCGGTCCTGGTGTTCAGCGGACTGGATCTCGTGGTGGAAAAAGGGGAGATGCTGGCCATCGTCGGTCCGTCCGGCATCGGCAAGTCGACCCTGCTCCACCTCCTCGGCGGACTCGATCGCCCCGACTCAGGCAGCGTGCGTGTCGATGACCGCGAGCTGACCCATTTGCCTGCCGACGAGCTGGCGAGGTTCAGGAACCGCAACGTCGGCTTTGTCTTCCAGTTCCACCATCTCCTTCCCGAGTTCACCGCCGCGGAAAACGTGGCCATGCCGGGTTGGATCGGAAGGATGAACCGGGACGAGGCGTTGAAGCGGGCGGCCGGGTTGCTCGCGGAGCTCGGACTGGCAGAGAGAAGCCGGCACTTTCCGAACCAGCTTTCCGGCGGAGAACAGCAGCGCGTGGCCATCGCGCGCGCCCTGCTGGCCGATCCGGTGCTCTTCCTGGCCGACGAGCCGACGGGGAATCTCGACCTGGCAACCAGTGAGAAAGTGTTCGATCTGATGCGGGAGTGTCACAATAAGCGCGGACTGACTTCCGTCATCGTGACTCACAATCCGGAGCTGGCGGCACGCTGCGATCGGATCTTCGAGATGCCGGTGGTCAGCACAACGTGACCCAATGTTCGAAAAATACAACGAGAAAGCTCGCCGCGCACTCTTCTTCGCCCGCTACGAAGCATCGAAGCTCGGCTCTCGCGTCATCGAGTCCGAGCACATCCTCCTCGGCGTCCTCCGCGAAGGGGAAGAGATCATCAAGGAGATCTTCTCCCGCTTCAACGTGAAGCCCGAGCAGATCCGCCGGGAAGTGGAAGGCGATCGCCTTTTCGTCGATCGCATCTCGTCCTCCGCCGAGCTGCCCCTTTCCGAGGAGTCGAAAAAGATCCTCGCCTATGCGGCGCATGAAGCGGAGTCGATGCTTCACCAGTACGTCGGCACCGAGCATCTGCTGATCGGCATCCTCCGCGTCGAGTCCTCGACAGCCGCGCGCATCCTCACCGCGAAAGGCCTCAACGTTTACGGCGTCCGCGAAGAGACGATCTCCATCCTCAAAGAGCGCGAGGCCGACAAACAGAAGAAAGAACTGCCGTTCCTCGCCGAATACGCGCGGGACCTGACGGCCATGGCCCATCAGCAGCAGTTCGACCCGCTGATCGGCCGCGAGAAGGAAGTGGAGCGGATCATCCAGATCCTCTCCCGCCGCACGAAGAACAACCCGATCCTCCTCGGCGAGCCGGGCGTCGGCAAGACGGCGATCGTCGAAGGACTCGCCCAGCGCATCGTCGACGGCAACGTGCCGCTGTTCATCGCGAACAAGCGGATCCTCTCGCTCGACCTGTCGCTGATCGTTGCGGGCACGAAGTACCGCGGCCAGTTCGAAGAGCGGCTCAAGGGCATCATCAAAGAGCTCAAAGAGAACCAGGACATCATCATCTTCATCGATGAGATCCACTCGCTGATCGGTGCGGGTTCCGCGGAAGGCTCGCTCGACGCGGCGAACATCCTCAAGCCCGCGCTGTCCCGCGGCGAGATTTCCTGCATCGGCGCGACGACGATCCGCGAGTACCGCCGCTACATCGAGAAGGACCGCTCGCTGCTCCGCCGCTTCCAGGCGATCATCGTGAATCCGCCGACCGAGGATGAGACGCTGCAGATCCTCGAAGGGGTGAAGGAACGGTACGAGTCCTTCCACAAGGTCAAATACAGCGACACGGCGATCAAGAGCGCCGTGTATCAATCCAACCGCTACATCACGGACCGTTTCTTCCCGGACAAGGCCATCGACATCCTCGACGAGGCCGGTGCGAAGGTGAAGCTGCGCCGCGTCGCCGACACGCAGAATCTGCGGCGGCTCGAGGCGGAGACGCGCTCGATCGTCAAGGAGATGAAGAAAGCGATCTCCGACAAGGACTTCGAGAAGGCCGTGTTCCTGCGCGAGCGGGAGATCGAGCTGAAGGAAGAGATCGAGCGCTTCAAGGCCGAGCGGGAGATGGTCGGCGACGAGATGATGGAAGTCACCCAGCGCGACGTCGAGGAGATCATCAGCTCCTGGACCGACATTCCGGTGACGTCGATCGAGGCCGACGAGGCCGCGAAGCTGATCAACATGGAAGAGCTGCTGATGCGGCGGATCGTCGGTCAGGACCGGGCCATCCGCGCGATCTCCCGCGCAATCCGCCGTTCGCGTCTCGGCGTGGCCTCGCCGAACCGGCCCATGGGCTCGTTCATCTTCCTCGGCTCCTCGGGCGTCGGTAAGACCGAGGTCGCGCGGCGTCTCGCGGAGTTCCTCTTCGGATCGCAGAAGCATCTGATCCGCTTCGACATGTCCGAGTACATGGAGAAGCACGCTGTGTCGAAGCTGATCGGCTCGCCCCCGGGCTACGTCGGGCACGAGGAAGGCGGCCAGCTCACCGAGCGCGTGCGCCGCAATCCGTATTCAGTGGTGCTGCTCGACGAGATCGAGAAGGCCCATCCGGACATCGCCAACATCCTCCTGCAGATTCTCGAGGACGGCATCCTCACCGATTCCCTCGGCAATCAGGTCGACTTCCGCAACACGCTGATCATCATGACCAGCAACCTCGGCACCCGCTTCCTGGCGACCAAGGGCCACATGGGTTTCCGCGAGAAGGGCGAAGGCGTCGATCAGAAGTCGGCCGAGCAGCTCATCCACACGGAACTCAAGCGGGAGTTCTCGCCGGAGTTCATCAACCGCATCGATGAAGTAATCATCTTCAACCCGCTGACGGACGAAGAGCTGCGCGCGATCTGCCAGTTGCTCATCGACGACGTGAACAACGCCCTCGTGCACAAGAACGTGCAGATCGGCGTCGAATCGTCGGTCGTCGAATGGCTCCTCGGCAAAGCGAAGGAAGAGTCGAACAGCGGCGCGCGCCCCCTGCGCCGCGCCATCCAGCGGCACATCGAGGACGAGCTGTCGGAGTACATGATCCGGCACAAGGACTCCGTGCCCGAGCGGATCGAATTCACGATGAACGGCGAGGAAGTGCTGCTGGTGCCGGGGAGCGCGGAAGCGCCGTTGCCGACGTAGGGATGCCATGAGCGTCGAGACCAAGGTCATCACCGCGGATGAGTTGCTGGCGATGCCGGATGACGGCGCGCATCGCTACGAACTCGTGCAGGGAGAACTGATTTCTATGGCACCTGCCGGTTCTCGTCACGGCGTCGTTTCGCAGCGTCTGCTCATCTCGATCAGCGCGCACGTCGACGCGAATCAGTTGGGACAGGTCTATCCGTCCGACACCGGGTTCGTGCTGTCGCGGAATCCGGACACAGTTCGCGCGCCGGACGTGGCGTTCGTTTCTGCCGGTCGCATGCTGGACACCGACAAGTTTTTTCCCGGCGCCCCTGATCTTGCTATCGAGGTTGTATCGCCCAATGACACATACCGTGAGATCAACACAAAGGTAGCCGAGTATCTCCGCGCGGGGACTCGAGTGGTCATAGTCGTCGAACCAGGGCTAAGGACAGCAACGATCCGAACCTCTTCGGAAACGACCGAGGTGGGCATCGAAGGAACCCTTACCGCTGGAGACGTACTCCCCGGGTGGTCGCTGCGCATGCGGGACCTTTTCCGCTAATGCCCCTAGTCCGAATCACCCTCCGCCGCGGCCGCACCCGTGAGTTTCTTCGCGACCTATCCGAAGCCGTGCACGCATCACTCGTCGCCGAGGCCAACGTTCCCGCCGATGACAAGTTCCATATCATCGAAGAAGTCGACGGCGACAATCTCATCGCGCACCCGAGCTATGGCGGTGTCGAGCGAAGCGAGGGGCTGGTGGTCATTCAGATCACGCTCAACGCCGGCCGCACGGTCGAGGTCAAGAAGAACCTCTACGCCGACATCGCCCGGCGCCTGCAGACCGCCGTCGACGTCCGGCCCGACGACGTGTTGATCAGCCTCGTCGAGGTGACCAAAGAAAACTGGTCATTTGGCAAGGGCCTGGCGACGTATGCCTGACAGCCACCCGGTTTTCGGTTTTCCCTCGCCGTCGTAGAAACGCACCCGGATGTCGGCGCGCTTCATCTCCACGACCGCAAATCCGACCCGCTCGCGGCCGATCTGCTCCGGAAACACGGTTCGTAACCGAAGCTTTACCGGCGGGATCGGATGCGAACCGGCCCCGCTGACGAGGAAAAGCATCCGTCCGCGAATGAGTTCGAGGTGATGATCGTGACCGCAGATGTACAGGTCGACGCCAGCCTCGCGCACGGCCGGAATCAGCTTCTGCATGCGATTGACCTCGTCGCGCGGAAAGTAGCCGTGATAGCCGGACGAAAGAATCGGGTGATGCCCGACCACGACTTGCCAGGGTTTTTTCGACGCGCTCAACTCGCGAATCGCCGACTCGACCTGGTTCGGTCGATTGCGAACCAGCAGGTGCGTATCGAGGAACGCGAAGTCGGCGATCGGCGTCCGGACGCTGTATTGGCGGGCCGGAAAGCGCCAGTTCGGAACCACGCCCGTCGCGCGAATCTGTGCATCAGGATCGGCTTTTCCGCAGTAGTCGTGGTTGCCGAGGACGGGGAAGAGGGGGATGCCGATGCGGGTCAGCGCGGCGTTGATCGACCACCGCGGGTCCTTTTCCGTGGTCACGCCGCATGGGTAGAAGTTGTCGCCGGTGAGAATGACCGCGTGGAGAGGGCGCTCGGCATGGACACGCGAGACGCCGCGGGCCACCGCGTCCGCGCCCTTCCCGGTATCGCCAACTACAGCGATTCGAAGGACATCGCCGTGGCTCAAGTCGATCGCCGAAGCGAGCGCGAGGAGCAGGAACAGGGTCATCAAAGCGAACTGCTACAAGCGTCTCAGCGCGACGATCGCCATCGAGAGCCCGAGCAAGAGCAACATCCATTCGGTCAGCGTCGGGATCGACGCCTCGTCGCCCGGCGCCGCCGCGATCACGGTGACCACCTGATTGTCGGAGCTGTCAGGATCGAGCTCCGCCGCGCTGACCGTCGCCGTGTTCGTTCCGCCGGCGGCGGGAGCGGTGAACGTGATCGTCACCGTTACCGAGCCCCCATTCGTAATTGAGCCGAGGGTGCAGCTCACGTCCGTCGCTCCCGGCGTGCAGGTTCCCTGCGTCGTCGTTGCGCCGATGCCCGTGGCGCCGGCGGGCACGACATCGTTCAGTGTGACGCCGCTCGCCGTGTCGGGTCCTTGATTGGTCACGGTCACCGTGATCGTGACCGTCGATCCCGGTGCTGCCGAACCAGGTGCAGAGACGGCGAGAGCGAGGTCCGCGCCGGCCGCATCGTTGCTCGTAATCGTTCCGATCGCTTCACCGTCGGGGATCGAGACGGACGCCGAGGTGATGTTCAGGCGGAACGTTTCGTCGGCCTCGAACGATGAATCGTCGAGGATCGGCACGAAGATCTCCTGGATTGTGACGCCCGGCGCGAAGCTGATCGTGCCGGTCGCGGTCGAATAGTCCGATCCCGCGGTGGCGGTGATGCCGGTGGTTGTGTAGTCGATGTCGATAGTCGACCCGCTCGGTCCGGAGAGCGTTACGGTGAAGATTGCCGGTCCAGCGTTTTCAGGAGCGGTTTCGTCATCGATGGACGCCGTCACGGGCCCTTCGTTGTCGAGGATCGTCCCGATGGCGGTGCCGTCCAGGATCGTCGCGTTCGTGGGGAGACTCAAAGTCACGCTGAACGTCTCGCTCGGCTCGGCGAGCGCATCGTCGAGGACTCCGATCGAGATCGGGAGCGACGTCGAGCCCGGCACGATCGTGAGCGGACCGAACGCGGAGAGGTAGTCGCTGCCACCCGTCGCTGTGATGCCCGCGGTCGCGTATTGAAACGTCACGGGCTGTGTGCTCGGATGCGACAGCGTTGCGACGAACCCCACGAAAAGGGACGTCTCGCTGCCGGTCGCGTCGTCGATCGACAGCGTCGGCGTCGATTCGTCGTCGGTGATCGTGACTGGTGCGGTGGTCGTCGTTCCCAGAAGCGCGCCGTTCGTCGGATTCGAGATCGTGACCGTGAAGGTCTCGTCTCCTTCGAACGTGCCGTCGTTGCTGATCGGAACGGCGAATTGTTGTGAAGTCACGCCGGGACCGAAGGTGAGCGTTCCGGCCGTCGTCGTGTAATCGGCACCGGCCGTAGCCGAGCCGTCCGTGGTCGTGTAATCGACGGTGACCGTGCCGTCGCTCCCTCCGCTTCGATTGACGGTGATGGTGATGGGACCCGCGGCTTCGTTCCCGCTGTAAGTCGCGGAGCTGAGGTCGAAGACGCCCGGCGCGAGAAGAACGATCGCCGCCGAGAACTCGGAAGTGCTGTCGTCGGGTGGGGTAGCCGTCGCGGTGAGAGAAGCTCCCGCGGGCGGTGCCGAAACAGGCGAGAAGACGAACGGAGCGTTGCCCAGCGGGTCCGTCGTCACCGTCCATGCGCCGAGGTAGGTGCGTCCCTCCGCGGTGGCGATGGGATTCGTGTCGCTGAAGAACTCCAGGCTGAAGGTCGTGATCGGCGTGCTGTTCAACGTGCCGCTGATCGTCGCCGTCCCGCCCTGCAGGTATGCCGTATTCGGGACGGGGTAGTTCTGCAGGTGGTTCGGGCCCTCGTCCGGGTCCTGCGTGTCATTCGGAGTCACCCCCGGAGGGAAGAGGTCGATGCCCAGCAGTCCGTTGTCGTGAATCGAGTTCCGGGTGATGCGATTGCGGATGCCGCCGATGACGGCGATGCCGTGGTTCGTGTTGTGGCCGATGTGATTCTCGCCGCCGGCGCTGCCGATGACGTTGTTCGAGCCGCTGATCACGAGACCGGTCAGATTCGGGATGCCCGCCGTGCCCGCGGCATTCAGCCCGACGATGTTGCCGAGCACGGAGTTGTCGCCGCTCAGCTCCAGACCGGCCTGGTTGTTCCCGGAGATGACGTTGCCCTCACCCGCGGCCAATCCGCCGATGGCGACGTTGCCGGGCGTCACGGAAACGCCGTAGTAGTTTTCCCGCGCGGCCGTACCCGCGGCGTTGAGGCCGACGATGTTCCCGCGGATGATCGTCCCCGCGCCGGTGAGGCCGGCGATGTTGATGCCGCGCCCATTGCCGTTGCCGGAAACCACGTTGTTCAGGATGTTCGTGTTGGTGCCCACTGAGCGAATGCCGTCGCCGGAATTCACGATCGCGGTATCGCCGTCGATGCCGAGGCCGACGAAGTTGTTCTGGATCAGGGTTCCGTCGGCCGTTCCTTCGACGAGGACGTTCTGGCCCGACGGGAAAAGGAGTCCGTTGCCGGAGATGTAGTTACGGGCGGCGACGGCCGGTCCGCCGATCACGGCGCCATCGCTGTTGATCACGATGCCGCCGTTCGAGTTCGGCACTCTGGCCGTGCCGGTCGCGTTCATCCCGATCACGTTGCCGGCGATCACGAGGGCCGTGCTCAACGCGTCGTCGATGCCCCAGAAGCTGTTGCCGGAAATGACGTTGCCCGCTCCGGCAGTCGTCCCGCCGATCGTGATGGTCGTCGCTCCGTTGAGAAGGACGCCCGAGCCGCCGT
The DNA here is from genome assembly GCA_963822445.1 of uncultured Acidobacteriota bacterium. GTDB lineage: Bacteria > Acidobacteriota > Thermoanaerobaculia > Gp7-AA8 > Gp7-AA8 > QHVT01. The sequence continues at coordinate 1,879,489 of CAWGHO010000002.1, forward strand.
TGGCGATCGCGCCACTACCCGCGGCGTTGGTACCGATGTAGTTGCCGCTGATGACGGCGTTCGTCGTCGAAAACAGTGTGATGCCGTTCGATGTGTTGCCGGAGATGACGTTCCTCGCTCCGGCCACGCTGCCGCCGATCGTGACTCCATCGCCGATTTGTACGGCCACGCCGATCACGTTCGGCAGAGCCGCCGTACCGGCCGGGTCCAGGCCAACGAGATTGCCTTGCAACGTCGCCGCGTTCCCGCCGTTGATGAAGATGCCGTGGGAGGCACTGCTCGCGACCACGTTGCCCATCCCCGCGACCGTTCCGCCAATCAGCGCGTTCGCTCCCAGGACGTGAATCCCGTACTCGCCGTTGCCGAGGCCGGCCGCGCCGGCTGCGTTGGTTCCGATGAGGTTGCCGCGAATGATCGCGTTCGAAGCTGTCCCGAGCACATCGATGCCGCTGCGGACGTTGCCGGAGATGATGTTGCGATTGACTCCACCGCCGCCGATGACGACGCCGGACTCGCCGGCTTCGATTCCGTCCAGAAAGTTCGGCAGAACGGCGGTAGCGGTCGCATTGAGGCCGATGGTGTTCCCGACGATGGTCGTGCCGATGGAGTCGGGAAGGTTGATTCCATGCGCGCCGCTGTCGGCGATCACGTTGCCGGTGATGGTCGTCGTAGTGCCGTGGTTCTCGATGCCATCGTTGCCGTTACCGGCGGCGGTGATGCCGTCGGGTGCGAGGCCGATCCAGTTCGCGGTGATGGTCGTGAGTAGCGCGGTATCGATGTAGATCCCGTCGCTGGTGCTATTGGCGATGATGTTCCCCGCACCGATCCCGCCGATTGCCGTGCCGTTGACGCCGGTGGTTACGTAAATCCCATTTCCCGTTCCGGCGATGTTGGTCGTCCCGTCGGCGCCGATTCCGATCCGGTTCGCTTCGATGAGGTTGCCGTCTCCGACCACGACCACCGCGCCGGTGTTCGCGCCTCCGCCGATGACGTTGCCGTCGCCGGCCGCGCCAAGCCGGGTGAGGCTGCCGAAGATGACGACGGACTCGAAGAACGCGGAGACGGAAGTGTTTCCGGTCGCGTTGGTGCCGATGTAGTTATTGAGGATCAAGGTCCGGAGCGCGCCGGAACCTACGTAGACGTGATACTGCTCGCCGGCGATCACATTGCGATCGGAGACGTCCGAGCCGCCGATGACCACGTCGTCTTCTTCTTCGACGAAGATGCTTCGATCGCCATTCAGGAGCACGGTCGAGCCGGCCGGATCGAAGCCGATGATGTTCCCCTCGATCCTGGTGCCCAGCGAACCGCTTTCCGGGAGCCAGATGCCGTGGCGGTAGTTCGCGGAGATGACGTTCCCCGAGATCAGGGTGTTGTTGCCGCGCTGCTCGATTCCATGTTGGGCGACGAGGCTGAACGGCGCCGCGGCGCCGGCCGCGTTGGTGCCGACGTAGTTCCCTAGGATCTGTGTGCTGCCGACGCCGGGACCGACGTGCACTTGTACGCTGCTGTTGGTCGCGATTACGTTGCGTTCCGCCGCCGTGGCTCCGCCGATGGTGACGTTGTCCCCGAAAACGTTGATGCCGTTGAACGAGTTCGGCGCGGCCGTGGTCCCATCCGCCGCCAGGCCGATGAGATTTCCGACGATCAGCAATCCCTCGTCGTTGCCGTTCTGCACGCCGGACGAGTTGTTGCCGCCGATCACGTTGTCCTCGATGCGGTTTCCGGCGCCGGCGCCGACGTCCACTTCGATGCCGTGCTGAAAGTTCGCGCTGACGCCAAGGCGCGTCGCGCCGATCCAGTTCCCCAGAATCGTGTTGCCGGGGCTGGAGATATAGATGCCGTTCTCCGGCGAACCGGTGATCTCCAGATACTGGATCGTGGAGCCCCCGGCCGGCGGCACGAGCGAGAGCATGAAGCCGGATAACGTGACGACGGGCGTCGACGTGAAGTCGGGATCGGTCGAGCCGTCGATCGTGACGACATCACTGATGACGAGATCCGTGAGTCCGGCGGCGTAGGTGATCGTCCCGGTCACGTTGAACGCGATGGTGTCCGGACCGGCGAGGGCGTTGGCCTCGTCGATGGCCTCACGGAGGGTGCAGAGGCCACCGTCGCTGTCGCAAACGCCGTCGGGCGTGGCATCGCCGACATCGCCCGTGGAGTTCACCGTGAATGTGGCCGCGCCGAGGACCGGTGCGACGAGGAGAATGCCGAAGACAACGACCACCCGGAAAAACGCCATCCGTAACTCCAGCTATCCGAAATAGATCCGAGGCGTGGCATTATCCGCCGAGACCTCGGCGAAGCGAGCGCGGCCGGAATTAGGCCGGTCCGGGTGAGGGGCATAGAATGCGCCGCGTTTCTCCGGTGTTCCGTGCTTCCGCGTGACCTCCATCGAGGCTCGCGCGTCACACACAAAATCGCAGTTTTCAGGGGCCTATGATCCGACTCCTAGCCATGCTCGCCCTCCTGCTGCTTGCCGGCACGGTGGCGCGCGCGCAGACGACTACCACCCAGCAGGAACCGACCCGGCCACGGCCAGGGTCGATCCTGGAGACCCCGGCCGCCGGCCGGATCACCGACGCACCCCCTCCACCCCAGACCGTGCGTCCAACCGGCGAGCTGACGGGCCAGGTGGTCGAGCGATTCGAAGCGGTCGGCAACAACTCCGTCGCCAGCGACACCATCCGCGTCTACCTTGGCATCTCCCCCGGTGACCCCTTCTCGCCCGAAGCCATCCAGCGCAACTTCGTCAACCTCTGGCAGACCGGCCTCTTCGACGACATCCGTGTCGAGTACGAGCAGGGCGATACCGGCGTCGTGGTTCGCGTCATCGTGAAAGAGCGTCCGCGCGTCGGCTCGGTCGAGTTCCGCGGCAACAAGGAGCTCACCTCCGCGAAGATCACCGAAGGCTTCGAGCGCGAGAAGATCGACATCCACGTCGGAAGCACGATCGAGCAGACCCTGGTCAAGCGCGCCGCGGAGACCATCCGCCGCATCTACAGCGAGGGCGGCTTCGAGGGCGTTCAGGTCGACACCATCACCGAGGACATGACCCTTCCGAACGAGAAGCGGATCGTGTTCGTGATCAACGAAGGCATCAAGGCCAAAGTCGCGGCCATCGACTTCACCGGCAACGAGAAATTCTCCGACGGCAAGCTGCGCAGCGTGATGAAGGACGTCAAGCGTCACAACATCATCACCTGGGTGCGCAAGAAGAACCTTTACATCCCCTCGAAGCTCGATGAGGATCTCGAGCGCGTCAAGAACTACTACCAGGACCATGGCTACCAGGACGTCGCGTTCGGCGATCCGGAGATCAAGACCGTCAACAAGCGCGTCCGCATCACCATCCCGGTCAAAGAAGGAGAGGTTCACACCTTCGGCAAGGTCACCGTCGAGGGCAACACCGTCTTCACCGCCGATCAGATCATCGGCGACTGGCCGTTGAAGGAAGGCGACACGCTGGCCCGCAAGCCCATCGCCACGCGCAGCGATGCGTTCGGCGAGGCGTACCGCATGCGCGGCTACATCTACGCGTACGTCGACGCCGAGTACAACGACCGCGGGAACAACGTCGTCGACGTCAACCTGCGCGTCTTCGAAGGTGAGCAGTTCCGCCTCGGCCGCCTGGAGTTCGAAGGCAACACCACCACCAAGGACAAGGTTCTCCGCCGCGAGATCTTCCTCGAAGAGGGGCAGATCATGGACATGGAGACCTTCAAGCAGAGCCTCTACAAGCTGGGGCAGCTCGGCTACTTCAAGATCACCGACAACCCCGACTTCAAGGTCAACCCCGAGTCCAAGACCGTCGACATCACCGTCAAGGGCGTCGAGGAAGGCAAGAACGACATCCAGTTCGGCGGCGGCTACTCGGAAGGCGGCGGATTCTTCGTCCAGGCCCAGTTCGCGACGCGCAACTTCCTCGGCGAAGGAGAGAACTTCGGCCTCAGCTATCAGCGTGGACGGCGGACGAACTTCTTCAGCATCTCCTACGCCGATCCCTGGTTCATGGACACGCCGAACAGCCTCGGCATCTCGGTCTACAACAAGGAAACGATCCTTCCCGCGGCCTTCGGTTACGAGCAGCGCGGGCAGGGTGGAACCGTTGCTTACGGCTATCGTCTCGGCCGGTTCGACAGCGTTTCGCTGCTCTACGGCTTCGACAAGTCCCACTACCGCTACTCGACGCGCGAAGAGCCCGATAACCAGGGCAACGTGCCGGTCGGCATCATCACCGACCTCGACTTCACCACGTCCGTGATCGTGCCGTCGTATCGCTACGACTCGCGCGACAACCCGTACGACACGACCCGCGGCACGCGGCTGAGCCTCGGTGTCTCGTACGCCGGCGGACCGCTGGGCGGCACGATCAACATGCTCAAGCCGACGGCGAACTTCACCCGCTTCCAGCGGCTGAGCCGCAAGTCGTCGGTCAGCGCGAACATCGAGGGCGGCTACATCATCCCGTTCAACGATGACTGCGCGCATTCGTACGACGAGCTGACCAAGCAGATCACCAACCTCTGCGTTCCGGCGTCGGACCGCTTCCTGGTCGGCGGCGAGTTCTCGGTGCGCGGCTTCGAGTACGGCACGCTGGGACCGTTCGAAAACTTCCCGAACGTCGGCCCCAGCCCGGCCGGCGGCTACAAGTACCACACGTACAACTTCGAATACATCTACCGCGTGAACGATCCGCTGCGGTTCGTTCTGTGGGCCGACGCGGGCAAGGCATACGGCTACCGCGAGAACTTCGACTTCGCCGCGTTGCGCTACAGCTTCGGCGCGGAGATGCGCGTGTTCCTGCCGGTGTTCCAGTTCCCGCTTCGTTTCATTTACGCCATCAATCCGTCGCCGAAGGAATGCCCGGCCAATTCGACCACCGCGTGCGTCCCCGATCGCTTCGAAGGCTTCCAGTTCACGATCGGGAATACCTTCTAAACGGCGACCGATTACGAACGCGAATCATCAGTGAGTAAGAAAGCATCCCGGCGCGCCGGGAACGAATCAAAAGGAGATCTCATGAAGAAGTTCCTCGTTGCAGTTGCGGTGACGGCGCTTGCGGCGCCCGTTTTCGCGCAGACCACCCCGGCGCGTGTGGCAGTGATCGACGTGCAGAAAGTTCTGACCCAGTCGACCGCGGGCAAAGCGTCTTACGAGCGGCTCAAGAAGCTGCAGGAAGAGCGCGTCGAGAAGGCCAAGACCATGGACGAAGAGCTGCGCAAGCTCGACTCCGACATCAACGCCAAGAAGATCTCGCTCAGCGAAGACAAGCTGACCGAGATGCAGAAGCAGCTCGCCGACAAGCGCATCTCCATGCAGCGCTACGCGCAGGACGCCGATCGCGAGATCGGTGAGGCCCGCGACCGCGAGCTTCAGGCCCTGGAGGCCAAGATCAAGCCGATCATCGACGCCATCGGCAAAGAGATGGGTCTGGCCGCGATCTTCAACAAGTTCGAGTCCGGCCTGGTCTACGCCGCCGACGCGATCGACATCACCGACACGGTCGTCAAGCGCTTCAACGAAGCCGCTCCGGCCGCTGCCGCCGCCAAGAAATAGGGCGATTTTTCGATAGTTGAATTGAAAGCCTCCCGGAAGCGGGAGGCTTTTTCGTGCGTACGGCGGGCGTCCCGCCCGCTCTGGCCGGGCAGCCTGCCCGGCCATCATCCCGACGGGCAGGATGCCCATCGGGTAGCGGGCGAGACGCCCGCCGTACCTCCTTCCACTCGTTTACAATCCGCCCCCTCTATGCCTGCTGTTCCCCTCTCTGAAATCGTGAGCTACGTCTCAGGCCGCTACGACGGTGCGGCCGACGTAGCCATTACCGGCGTGGCTCCGCTCAGCGATGCCGGCGAGGGGCAGATCAGCTTCCTGTCGAATCCGAAGTACGCGCCGGAGCTGGCGAAGACGAAAGCCACCGCGATCCTCGTCAGCGCGGACCATGCCGAGGAGTCGCCGCGGTACATCCGCGTTCCGAATCCCTACTTCGCCATGGCCCGCGTCATCGCGCGCTTCTTCGATCGCCGGCCGATGCCGCAGGGCGTTTCTCCGCATGCCGCGGTCGCCGCGACCGCGAAGCTCGGAAACAACGTCGCCGTCGGCCCCTTCACCTCGATCGGTGAGAACGTCGAGATCGGCGACGACGTCGTCATCTTTCCGAACGTCACCATCGAGCCGAACGTCGAGATCGGCGACGGCACGATCGTCTACCCGCAGGTCTCGATTTACTACGGCTCCCGGATCGGCAAGCGCTGCATCATTCACAGCTCGGTGGTGATCGGTTCCGACGGCTACGGATTCGCGACCGAGGGCGGGAAACATCACAAGATCCCGCAGGTGGGGATCGTGCGGATCGAAGACGATGTCGAGATCGGCGCAGGTTCTTCGATCGATCGCGCTGCCCTCGGCGAAACCGTCATCGGCGAGGGAACGAAGATCGACAACCTCGTGCAGATCGGCCACAACGTAAAGATCGGCAAGCACTGTCTGCTCGTCGCCCAGGTGGGCATCGCCGGATCGACGCAACTCGGCAACTACGTCGTCGTGGCCGGACAATCCGGGTTCGCCGGTCATCTGAAGATCGGCGACGGCGTGCAGGTCGCGGCCAAGAGCGCCGTGCTGCGCGATCTGCAATCGAACACGAAAGTGATGGGCAGCCCGGCCATCGGCTTCGGAGAGTTCTCGCGCCGCGAAGTCTGGCTGCGGCGCCTCCCGGAGCTGGCGCGCAAAGTCACTCAGCTCGAGCGGATGCTGCTCGCGAAGGAACGCAAATGACCATGACCATCGTCGAGATCATGAAGTACTTACCGCACCGTTACCCGATGCTGCTCGTCGATCGGGTCCTGGAGATCTCCGAGGATGGGAAGAAGATCACCGGATTGAAGAATGTGTCGGCCAACGAGCAGTTTTTTCAGGGCCACTTCCCCGGCGCGCCGGTGATGCCGGGCGTTTTGATCGTCGAGGCGATGGCCCAGTGTTCGGCACTGCTCGGCCTGCGCGAGATGAGCGACGAGGAACGCGCGAAGAAGCTCTTCCTCTTCGGCGGCATCGACAAAGCCCGCTTCCGCCGGCCGGTCGTGCCGGGCGATCAGCTCATCCTCGAATGTGAAGTCCTTCACCGCCGCGCCACCACCGTGAAGATGCGCGGTGTCGCGAAAGTGGCCGGCGTGGTCGTCGCGGAAGCGGAGCTGCTCAGCATGCTCGTGGATCGGCCGGAATAACGAAATGAACTCGGCCATCGCAGATACCGCAATCGTCAGCAGTGAAGCCGCGCTCGCGCACGACGTCGTCATCGGGCCTTACGCGATCATCGGCCCGCAGGTGACCATCGGCGCGGGCACGATCATCGGCCCGCACGTGCGCATCGAAGGTCCGACCACGATCGGCGAGCGCAATCGCATCATCGGTCAGGCCTCGATCGGCACCGAGCCGCAGGACGTGAAGTACAAAGGCGAGCGCACGGAGCTGCGCATCGGCAACGACAATCTCATTCGCGAGTTCGTGACCATCAACCGCGGCACGATCGGCGGCGGTGCGCTGACGACCATCGGCTCGCACAACTTCCTCATGGCCTACTCGCACGTCGCGCACGACTGCCACGTCGGCGATCACACGATCTTCGCGAATAACGCCACGCTTGCCGGACACGTCGACGTCGGCGACTACTCGACCATCGGCGCGTTCTCGGCCGTTCATCAGTTCTGCCGCGTCGGCGATCACGCCTTCATCGGCGGCGGCTCGATCTGCACGCAGGACGTGCTTCCGTACGTGAAGACAGTTGGCAATCGTCCGGCCAAAACCTACGGCATCAACACGATCGGTCTCGAGCGGAAGGGCTTTCAGAAGGAGACCGTGGAAGCGCTGCAGCGCGCGTATCGCATCCTGGTGCGCTCGAAACTGAAGCTGCAGGAAGCGCTCGAGCGGATCGAGACGGAGCTTGGCTTCCACTCGGAAGTGCGCTACTTCGCGGAGTTCATGCGCGAGTCGAAGCGGGGCATCATTCGATGACCGTTTCGGTGGGGGTCGTCGGCACCGGCTACCTCGGTCGTCTGCACGCGCGCGTGCTCACCGAGATTCCCGAGGCGCAGGTCGTCGGCTTCGTTGAATTGAACGACGCGGTCGCCGGTGAGCTCGAAGAATCGCTGAAGTTGAGGCGGTTCGAGAGCGTCGCCGCGCTGGCGAAGGAAGTTCAGTGCGCCGTCGTCGCCACGCCGACCATCACCCACTACGACATCGCCTCGGAGCTCCTGAGCGCCGGCTGCGACGTGATGGTCGAGAAACCGATCACGCAGGACGTCGAGCAGGCCAAGGCGCTGATCGCTCTCGCGGCGCGCAAAGGCCGGATCATTCAGGTCGGCCACGTCGAGCGGTACAACCCGGCCATCGTTGCCGTCGCCGAGCAGGTTCGCGGAACGCGTTATCTCGAAGCCGAGCGCCTCGGCGTCTTCGTCGGCCGCTCGCTCGACATCGATGTGCTGCTCGACCTCATGATTCACGACATCAACCTCGTGCTGTCGCTGCTGCAGGAGGAAGTCGTCGAGATCCGCGCGGTCGGTGTTCCCGTGCTCACGGACAAGGTGGACATGACCAACGTGCGGCTGCAGCTCGCGAATGGCGCGGTCGCAAATCTCACCGCGAGTCGCGTGTCGCAGGACCGGGTGCGCAAGCAGCGATTCTTCGGAAGTGATTTCTACTACTCCGTCGACACGAAAGAACAGGAAGTGAAGGGCTACCGGCTCATCGACGGCGCCATCACTCCCGCGGCGGTCAGTGTCGAGAAGAAAGAGCCGCTGCGCGCGGAGCTAGAAGCGTTTCTGCAATGCGTGCGCGATCGCTCGCGGCCGATCGTGTCCGGCGAAGACGGCCTGGCCGCGGTTTCGCTCGCGGTGAAAGTGGCCGAAGCGATCGGCGAGTCGATGAGGAGGTTCAAGGCGTGAGCGAGGCGACAATCGGAATCATCGGCGGCTCCGGCCTCTACGCGATGGAAGGCCTGTCCGTGTTGCACGAGCGGAATGTCGACACGCCGTTCGGCGAGCCGTCGGACGCGTACATCATCGGCGAGGTCGACGGAGCGCGCGTGGCCTTCCTTGCCCGCCACGGACGCGGGCATCGCAAGACGCCGTCCGAGGTGAATTACCGGGCGAACATCTACGGCTTCAAGATGCTCGGCGTGCACACCATTCTTTCGGCGAGCGCGGTCGGCTCGATGAAAGAGGATTACAAGCCGACCGACATCGTCTTCCCGCACCAGTTCATCGATCGCACGCGCCATCGCGCGGATACGTTTTTCGGCAACGGCGTCGTCGCGCACGTCGCGTTCGCCGATCCGATCTGCGCCGGCGTTTCCTTTCTGATGGGCGACGCCGCCCGTGCCGCCGGCGCGACCTCGCACCTCGGCGGCGTGTATCTCTGCATGGAAGGGCCGCAATTCTCCACACGCGCGGAATCGAATCTGTACCGGACGTGGGGCGTCGATGTGATCGGCATGACCAATCTGACCGAGGCCAAGCTCGCTCGCGAAGCGGAGATCTGTTACGCGACGATGGCCCTGGTGACCGATTACGACTGCTGGCATCCCGACCATGACGACGTCGACATCGAGCAGATCCTCGGATACCTCCGCGCGAACGCGGAGATGGCCCAGAAGATCCTCAAGACCTCAATCGCCGCGGCGGCGAAGCGCGAGCGCAATTGCGCCTGCGCGAACGCGCTGCAGTACGCCATCCTCACCGACCGCAACGCCATTCCCCCGAAAGCAAAAGACGATCTGGCTCTGCTGATCGGCAAATACATCTCGTAGGAGCTCCCGAATGGGCATTCTCGTAGTTGGCAGCGTCGCCTTCGACGCACTTCAGACGCCGTTCGGCAAGGTCGATCGCTGCATCGGCGGCTCGGCGACGTACTTTTCCGTGGCCGCGTCGTTTTTCACGGAGGTGTCGATCGTTGCCGTCGTCGGCGACGACTTCACCGAGGAAGACGCGGCGATCTTTCGCGGCCGCAACATCAACGTCGACGGCCTGCAGCGCATCCCGGGCGAGAAGACGTTTTTCTGGAGCGGTGAGTACGGCTACGACCTGAACGTCGCCAAGACCCGCGACACGCAGCTCAACGTCTTTGCCGATTTCAAACCGCAACTCACCGAGGCCCAGCGCAATACGGACGTGCTGTTCCTCGCGAACATCCAGCCCGATCTGCAGCTCGACGTTTTGCGGCAAACCAAGCGCCCGCGGATCGTCGCTCTCGACACGATGAACCTCTGGATCGCGACCGCGCGCGAGTCGCTGGAACGGGTGTTCCGTGAAGTCGATCTGATCATCATCAACGAGGCCGAAGTCCGGCAGTTCACGAACGATCCGAATCTGATCAAAGGCGCCCGCTCGATTCTCGCCCTTGGGCCGCAAACCCTCGTGATCAAGCGCGGTGAGTACGGCGTGCTGATGGTGACCAAGGATGCGATCTTCGCCGCGCCGGCCTACCCGCTGGAAACGGTGTTCGACCCGACCGGCGCCGGCGACACCTTCGCCGGCGGTTTCCTCGGCTTCCTGGCATCACGCTCCGAGATTCACGATCGCGAGCTGCGCCGCGCAATCATCTTCGGCAGCGTGCTGGCGTCGTTCACCGTGGAGAAGTTCTCGCTCGACCGCCTGCGGGAGATCACGCTCGCGGACGTGCACGAGCGCTATCAGGATTTCCGCGCGCTGACGGCCTTCGAGGATTTCGACAGGTAGGAACGCTACTTCCCGAAAACGATCTCCCCCCCCACCACCGTGTACCGCACCTTCGCCTTGAACAACTCCGTCGCCGGCATCGCGAACAAGTCGCCTTCGACGATCGTCAGGTCGGCCAGCTTTCCCGGCTCGATCGTGCCGCGCGAGCCTTCCTCGAACGCCGCGTAGGCGGCGTCGAGGGTGAAGCCGCGGATGGCTTCGGCGAGGGTCAGGCGCTGTTCGGGATACCAGCCGCCTTCCGGCCAGTTCTTCTGGTCCCGGCGGGTGACGGCGGCGTGGATGCCGAGGAAGGGATTGACCAGTTCGACGGGGAAATCGGAGCCGAGGGCGAGGCGGCCGCCGGCGTTGAGAACGGTCCGCCAGGCGTACGCGCCTTTGACCCGTTCCGGGCCGACTCGCGCTTCGGCCCAGTACATGTCCGAGGTCGCGTGCGTCGGCTGCATCGAGGCGATGATGCCGTGTTGCACGAGACGGGGCACATCGGGCGGCGAGATGACCTGAAGATGCTCGACGCGATAGCGATCGTTCGGCGCAACGCCGGCACGTGCGTAGGCATCGATGACATTGCGAACGCCGCGGTCGCCGATCGCGTGCGCATTCACCTGAAAGCCCGCCGCCTTCGCCCGTTTCGCGACGTCTTCGATGTGCTCCGGTGTGGCGATCATCAGACCGCTGTTGCCGGGATCGTCGCTGTACGGCGCGAGCAGGGCCGCGCCGCGGCTGCCTAGGGCTCCGTCGGCGTAGAGCTTCACCGAGCGGATGGTGAGGCGATCGCCGTAACCGATCAGCGGCTTCTGCGCGAACCAGGTGCCGAGGAGCGGTGCGTTGTCGCCGAGCATCGCGTACACGCGGATGGGGAAGCGCTTCTCGTCGATCAGCTCCTGCACCGCGGTGATCGTGCTGCCGTCGATGCCGGCGTCGTGGATCTCGGTGAGTCCCGTCGCGGCGATCGCCTGCGCGGCCGCGAGCACGCGCGCTTTGCGTTGCTCCTGCGTCGGCGGCGGAACGATCGAGTCGATCAGTTCCATCGCTTCGTCGATGAAGACGCCGGTCGGATTGCCGTTCGCATCGCGGAGGATCTTTCCGCCTTCCGGATCCTTCGTCGCGGCGGTGATTCCGGCGGCGCGCAACGCGGCGGTGTTCGCCAGTCCGGCGTGTCCGTCGATTCGCCGCAGCCAGACCGGATTGTTCGACACGGCGGCGTCGAGCGCGGCCGAGGTCGGGAACTCCTTCACCGGCCAGTCGTTCTGATCCCAGCCCCGTCCCAGGATCCATTCACCCGATGCCGCTCGCGAGGCGCGTTCGCGGACTCTGTTGATCACTTCTTCATACGAGGTCGTGTCGAGCAGGCTGACCGTGTCGAGGGAGAGTCCCAGCCCGTAAAGATGGGCATGCGCGTCCGTGAGACCAGGGAGGATGGTCGCGCCGCTTACGTCGATGATCCTGGCGGACCCGTGCGTGGCGCGCAGTTGTTCTGCGGGCCCCACCGCCTTGATCACGCCGTTCTCGACATACACGGCCCAACTGTTGCGAAGGGTCTGTTCAGGTCCGGTGAGTACCTTCCCCCCTACGAAGAGGGTGCCGGTGTCCGCAGCGGTCGTCGTCACAGGTGCAGAGGTCGGTGTGCAGGCAAGCAAAGTCATCAGGAAGATTCCGGCAATTCCACGCATGAGCCGGAATGCTACACGCGCCAACGCTCGTTTTGCGTGTGCTCTCATGAATGCACGCAACGTGATCGGGCTCACGCTTCTCCTCGCGACGACCGCAGTGGCCGACGAACGCCGCTTCACCGCGTCGGCCCTTCCCGGCGCCGGCCTGAAGAAGCCCGGCAAAGTCGTGATCACGAACACTTCCAAGGCGGTCACTGCTTACCGTTTCTTCGGAAACATTCGCGAGTCGCTCTTCACGATCCGCAGCTCGCCGCGCACCCTCACAACGAATCCCTACGGCAAGGTTGTCTTCGATTCGAGCGCCGGCTTCGCCGCGCCGAAGCACCTCACCGCCGTGATTCAGGAAGCGTCGCGCCAGCACGGCGTCGATCCCCGTCTCGTCGCGGCCGTCGTTCGGCGCGAGTCAGCGTGGAACGAGGCGGCTGTCTCGCCGGTCGGCGCGTGCGGTCTCATGCAGCTCATGCCCGCCACCGCCCGTTTCCTCGGCGTCAACAACATCTTCGACGCCCGCGAGAACGTCTTCGGTGGAACGCGCTACCTGCGCACGCTGCTCGACACGTTCAACGGCGATCTCGATCTCGCGCTTGCCGCGTACAACGCCGGTCCGGGAGCGGTGGCAAAGTATCGCGGCGTGCCGCCGTACAGCGAGACCAAGGCTTACGTGGCGGCCGTGCGCGGAACGTACGAAGCAGCGCTTCGCCAGTAACGCGTCACTCGGAATACCACTCCGAGATCGCGCTCACCACGCCCTTCCTCATGAAGATGCTCGTGTGCCGCGCGCATCCCTCGCTGACTCGGCAGATGAAGAAGTACTCCGTGTCCCCGAGCCGTTTCTGATCCGCCTCGGGCGCCGCTGAGGCGTCCGGACGTCCAAGCCGCTCGACGATGCCGGGACTCGTTTGACCGAGCTCGATTCCTGACCGCGCGCGCACGTCGATCTGCGGTCCTTGCTCCGGACGTTTGCACGGCGGTTCGGCGGCGAGCGTCACCCGCCACGGTTTCCTGTCCTTTTTGTCGATGGAAATCGCCAGATACCGGTCCGCGGAAAGCGCGTAACAGCCTTCCGATTTCAAGCCCGCAAACTGCTCCTGCAGCGTGGCCAGCGGTGTTTCCGCGAGCTGGTCCAGGTAGATCGGGTCGGCGGCGCGCGCACTCGTTGCCGTGAGAACCAGCAGCGCGACCGCGAGTCTCATCCTTCGCCCCACTTCAACTTGGTGCGCAGCACGTCGAAGTAATTCTTTTCCGGGGACTGAACGAGCAGCACGCGCTCGTCGGACTTGCGGACGCAGACGCGATCCTTGTCGCTGATCTCGAAGCCTTCCTGGCCGTCGAGGGTCAGCCAGATGTCTTTGGCGTCGGGCGTCAAGAGGCCGATCTCGATGTCCAGTTCGTCCGGCAGAACGATGGGGCGGTTGGTGAGCATGTGCGGGCAGATCGGCGTGAGCACGAGCGCGCCCATGGTCGGATAGATGATCGGGCCGCCCGCGGACAGGTTGTAGGCCGTCGATCCTGTCGGCGTGCAGACGATCATCCCGTCGCCGCGGAACGTGGAGACGAACAGACCGGCGACGCTGACCCGCATCTCGATGATCCGGGCCACGGCGCTTTTATTGATGGCCGCGTCGTTGAGGACGCGATAGCGGCGGCTTGCATCGCGATCCGGTCCGCTGACCGAGACGGTGAAGGTGACCCGCGGCTCGACCTCGTAGTCGCCTTCGAGCACGCGATCGAGAACGGTCGGGAACTCCTCGACGCGAATCTCGGTGAGAAAGCCGAGCGTGCCCATGTTCACGCCGACGATCGGCACGTGTGCCGGAGCATGCCGCGCGATGGAGAGCAGCGTGCCGTCACCGCCGAAGGTGATCAGCAGGTCGCAGTGTTTCCCCAGCTCGGACTTCGGCACGGACTGCTCGTTTCCGTCCAGGTAGCCGGCTGTGTCGTCGTCGAAGATGACTGTGAATCCGCGGCCGCGCAGGTCGTTCGCGATCTGCTGCGCGTACGCGAGTGCCGGTTCGGCGGTGGTTTTTGCGGCCAGTCCAATCGTGCGCATGTCGTGTCGGGCCGCAGCGGAAGTCATGCCGGGGTCGCCGTGACGCGGCGGACCTCGTCCGGTCCGACCACGATCCGCTCGCCGGCGCGCTCCGGTCCGACGAAGAGAATCGGGTGCAGAACTTTCTCGATGATCGCTCGCAATGCTCTTGCTCCGAGGTGCTGTTTGCGGGCGGCGCTGGCGATTTCGTAGAGCGCGTCGCGGCTGAACTCGAGCTGGATCTGGTCGAGCGCGCAGAGGCGCTGGTACTCGGGAATCATGGCCTCGCGCGGCTCGGTGAGGATCGACACCAGCTCGTCGGGCGTGAGCTCGTCGAGCTCCACGCGCACCGGCAGCCGCCCGAGAAGCTCGGGCAGGAAGCCGTATTTGACGAGGTCGTCGGTGGTCACTTCATCGGAGCGGCCGGCGTTGTTGTCGAAGAAGCCGACGCTCTTCCCTTCGCCGGGATCGTCCATGTCCGAGAAGGAACCTGCGCAGATGAAAAGGATGTTGGAGATGTCGATCTCGACGTAGTCGTACTTGTTCCAGTGGGCGGTGACGTTCATCGGCACAAACAGCTTGTCCCCTTCGAGGATCTTGAGCAGCGACTGCTGCACGCCCTCGCCGCCGATGTCGCGCTGCCCCGCGCCGGTGCGCGCGCCGCCATTGCGCCGCGCGATTTTGTCGATCTCGTCGATGAAGACGATGCCGTTCTCTGCGGCGTCGACGTTCTGATTGGTGGCGAAGAGCAGGCGTCCGATCGCCACTTCGACGTCTTCACCGTAGTAACCGGCTTCGGTGAACGCGGTGGCGTCGTTGTACGCGAAGGGGACGTCGAGGATCTTCGCCAGCGTGCGCGCGAGATAGGTTTTGCCGCAGCCGGACGGTCCGATCATCAGAATGTTCGACTTGCGGATGGAGACCTCGCCGCCGAACTTGAGGTACTCGATGCGCTTGAGATGGTTGTAGGCCGCGATGGCCAGAACCTCTTTGGCGTGGCGCTGCCCGACGACGTACTGATCGAGCTGTTCGAAGATGCGCCGCGGTGTGACGTGGAGGAAGCGGTAGATCTCGCGCTTTTCCTTCATCAGGCGCCCGGGGCTGAGGATAGCACGGCGTTTTCGTCAAACCCCCTTTACACCGCCCTCCCACGTCAAAAGTTTTTGACAACCCTCAAAAGCTCAAACCACTGAATCCACGCAACTTAACTCCTGACACCCCATGGCGGCCAGCTTGAACTATGGCTCCCGCGAAAGGAGGTGGTTCGGTAGGAAAAAGCGAAACGTGAAACCGGGACTTGGTCCGAGACAGACGGTTCAGTGTGGAACGAAAAACCAAGAGTCGAAACAACAACAACACAAACAAACAACCTGAAAAACGAAAGGAGATAAGACCCATGCGGAAGTCCCTCTACATTGTCTTTGTCACTCTCATGCTCGCGGTGAGCTCGATCGCGCTCGCCGAGGAGGCCTCGCCGGCTGCTGGATCCCAGCAGGGTGTGGTCAACATCAACACCGCCGATGCCGCGCAGCTCTCGCTCCTCCCGCGCGTCGGTGAAAAGGCCGCCCAGCGGATCATCGAGTACCGCACGCAGAACGGCCCCTTCAAGAAGACCAGCGATCTGATGCAGGTCAAAGGCTTCGGCGCCAAGACCTTCGAGCGCCTGGCCCCCTACATCTCCCTCTCCGGTCAGACCACTCTCGCCAAGAAGATCGCCAGCCCGCGCAAGCCGCGCGCGAAGAAGCCCACCGCCACGGCGTCGAACTAGACGCCGCCCTCCACCCAACCCACCTGGGGCGGCCGCGCGGCGCGGCCGCCCCTTTTCCCAACCCCGCAAACCAACAGAAGGAGAGACGTGTGTCTGAACGCCCCCGCAACGGCTACACCCTCATCGAGCTCCTCACCGTCGTCGCACTCGTCGGCCTCTTCGCCGGCATCACTTTTCCGGCATTCGTCAACATGCAGCGGCGCGCGGCCCTGCGTGCGGCGGCCGGACAACTGCGCTCCATCTTTCATCTGGCCCGCTCGCGCGCACTGCAGCGCGGCTCCAACACCGGCGTGAAGTTCTTCCAGGCCGAAGGGACGTGGCAGTACGCCATCTACGACGACGGCGATGGCGACGGCGTTCGCAACGACGACATCGATCGCCGCGTCGACAGGCGCGTGACTCTGCCGCGCCGCGCTCTGCCCGAATCGAAGATCGTGACCATCGGCCTGATGCGCCAGCCCATCAAGGATCCGGACGGCGATCGACTGCTGCCGGGCGCGTCCCCCGTTCACTTCAACCGCTCGGCGATCTGCTCCTTCACTCCGCTCGGCGAATCGACGCCCGGCACGATCTACATCACCGACCGCGGCGACGAGCTCTACGCGGTGCGCGTTTTCGGCGCGACCGCGAAAGTCCGCACGCTGCGTTACGACGCGGCCTCGCGCACCTGGAGGAACCGGTGAGAGCCTCACGCGCCCGCGCGGCGCACCACCACCCGTTCCGCCTCGTACGTCTGAATCGCCGAGAGCGTGCTGCGGCGCAGCGCCTCGTCGGTGAAGGCGTCCGTGATCACCGCGCCATCCATGTCCCGGCCGACCGGCAGTCCCGCGGCGTAGAGAATCGTGGGCACGACGTCGACCACGTAGGCGACGCGCGGATTCTCGCGATGGGTCACGCCCTCGCCGCGAACGAGCAGGAATCCATCGTCCGCGCCGGGATCGTCGCGCGTCACCGCGCGCATGGCGAAGGACCAGGCATCGGCCGGCAACTCCGGAGGCGTGACAGCGGTGGGCGAGCAGAGGACCAGCAGATGGCCGGGATGCTCGAGCGCGATTTCCGCCACCATCCGGTCGAGCTGCTGCACGTACGCTCGAACGGCCTGCCCCTTCATCGACGTCTTCGGCGGCAGCTCGTTCGAGTAGATGTGCAGCGCGCGCTGGGCGCGCTCGAATCCATCCAGCGCCACCGCGGTGAATGCGGATCCTCCGTCCACCGCCGCGGCTGCGGCGAGATCGCGCTCGAGCTCCTGCAGCACGATCGCTTTCGCGGCTCCCGCGGCGTTGAAACGATCGGCGGCTTCTCCCACGCCGACGGCAGGACGCGCCGTCGTCGAAACCGCGTTCCAGCGCACGACCTTCGCGCTCAGCTGCAGACGCTGGAAGAGCTCCCACACCGGCAACGCCTCACCGGCCGGAAGCGGCGCGGAGATGCGCTCGACCGGCGGAACGAGGCCCCACGCGCGAAAGCCGACGCCGCTGGGCAGCAGCAGGAAGGGATCGTTGCGATTGAGCGGCGTGCGATACGAGAAGCGTCCGGTCACGCCGTGCCGGTATGGCAGCTTCCCGGTCGCCAGCGAAGCCCACAGCGACTTGGTACTCGTGGTCGGGAAGGGCTCGAGCCGGGCGAAGTAGGCGCGGTCGGTCACCTCTTCGAAGAAGGGCAGCGATCCCTCGCCCTTCATCGTCACGATCCAGTCGTACGGCAGATTGCGGATGGCCACGAGGATCACCGGCCGGTGCCCCGCCACTGCGCCGATCGTCGCTACGACGACATTTTTTCGCTCGGTCCGATAGCTCTCGCGGCGCTGGTAGAGAAAGAACGACGAGAGCGCGATCAGTACGACGCCGCCCATGAAGATCGCGCGCGAGATCCGCTTGCCGGCGTTGCGCTCGACGACCCACAGCGCGAGCAGCAGAAACGCCGTGACGGTGATGGCCGTGGTGGCCTTCGACAGGATGCGCACCGCGCCGATGGGCAGGTAGATGCGCACGACCTCGAGGTGAATCCAGTAGATCAAAGAGGAGACGAACGCCGCGGCCACGACGAAGCCGAAGCCGTACGTACGAACCGCATCGCCGAAAAGGCGCACCCGCAGCGCCCGCAATCCCCACAGCACGGAGCCGAAGAGCAGGCCGCAGATGAGGCCGTACACGATGGTCACCGTGGCCAGGCGGCCCGGCGTGATCTCCACCTGCGGGTTGAGGAAGTACAGCAGGTGAGCCATGTACAGGCCGAAGATCGCGCCGGCGAGAACGCGTTTGAGATAGCCCCAGCGGATCTGCATCGCAGGAGCCGCCTATGCTAACCCGCGAGCGTGTCGCCGCCGCTCACCCTCTCGACCTCTTCCGCGACCTCGGATACCCGATCGCCCCGATCGAAGTCGACCCGCAGGAATGGCGTCGCGGCGGCGTGACCATTCCCTGGAACGGCGAAGCCCGTTTGCATCTCGCGGCGCGGCTGCGGCGCTTCGATCTGTTCCATCTGGAGGGGGAGGTTTCGGAGGAATGGATCGCGCAATTCATGCGCAGTTATGCGGATTACAACGCACTCACTAAATCAGCACTAATTTATAAGACATCATTATTCGATCTGAATGCAGATCGTTCCCTGCGCCGGCTCGATCTCACGGCCACCACCCACGCCGTCGATCGCCTCAACCTGCTCGCGTGCGGCGACGATCTTCCCCGGATCTTCGACCGCGCGCTCGATCGCGAAAGCGTCACCCGGCTGTTCTTCCAGCGATTCCGTTCCGCCGTTCGCGATGTCGCTTCGGCAATTACGCACGCGTGCCCGAAAGAAGCGACGGAGGCCGTCGATGGCGAGGCGCTGCTGATTCTCTCCCGGCTCCTCTTCCTGTCCTTCGTTCAGGAAAAGGGCTGGCTGAACGGCGAGCGGCGCTTCCTCGTCGATCGGCTCGCTCACGAGATCAGCCGCGGCCGCGAGTTCTTCTCCAGCGTGCTCGTGCCGCTGTTCTTCGGCTGCCTGAACACGCCGCTGCACGAGCGAACGCTTTCGGCGCGGAAGCTGGGCCGCATCCCCTATCTCAACGGCGGTTTGTTCGAGCCCGCCGCATTCGAGCAGCGCAATCCGAAGCTCCATCTGCCGAACGAGTTGATGCAGCGCGTGATCGAAGAGGTCTTCGAGCGCTTCGACTTCCGCATCGAGGAGACCGACACCGCCGGAACGCATGTCGATCCGGAGATGCTGGGCAAAGTCTTCGAATCGCTGATGGCCGCGGACGAGCGGGCGTCGAGCGGCAGCTTCTACACGCCGAGGGAAATCGTGGACATCCTCACCGAGCGCGCGGTCAGCGAATGGCTCGCCGACGGCGGCGTGGAGCGGCTGGAGCAGATCACCGTGCTCGATCCGGCGTGCGGTTCCGGCGCGTTTCTGCTCTCCGCGCTGGGCACGATCGAGCGCCATTACAAACGGCTGACGGGAACGATCCCGCCCGATCTGAGGCAACGGATCGTGTCCCGGAACCTGTTCGGCGTCGATCTGAAGCCGGAAGCGGTTCGATTGTGCGAGCTGCGTTTATGGCTGGCGATCGTCGCGGCGACGGACGCGCCGGTGGAAATGGTCCAGCCGCTGCCGAATCTCGATCGCAACATCCTTCAGGGCAACTCGCTCCTCAGTCCGACCGATTTTCTCGGCGACGCACGCGCCGATATCTATGGCGAATGGGTGGTCGCGCTGCACGCGCAACGGAACCTGCTCGAGCGCTATCGAGCCGCGTCGCACGCCGAGCGCCCGGCGTTGTATCGCGTGATTCGAGGGAACGATCAGCGTCTCGCGGCGGACCTGCTCGCGAAGTCGATCGACGCCGCGGAGCGCGAGCTGCAACATCTCACCGCGCCGCAACGCGATCTCTTCGGACGAGCCGTAACTGCCGATGCGGAAGCTTGCCGCGCACTGCAGGAGCGGATCGCCGAGTGCCGGCGGATGCTGGAGAAGGTCGAGGAAGGCACGCTCGACTTCTTCTCCTTCGACATCCACTTCGCGCACGTCATGGCCGCAGGCGGCTTTCACATCGTGGCCGGCAACCCGCCTTGGGTGCGCAACAGCCGCATCGACGCGCGGGCCAAGCGGATGTACGCCGATCGTTATCAGCTCTTCCGCGGATACCGCGACGGCACGGCCTTCCATCAGCCGGATCTTTCGGTCGCCTTCTTCGAACGTGCCCTCGCTCTCACCGCGCCGGGCGGCGTGACCGCGCTGCTGATGCCGGCGAAGATCGCCAACGCCGCGTACGCCGGTCCGCTGCGACATGCCGCGCGCAAGCGGGGGCGCATTGTGGCCATCGACGACTGGAGCGACGACCCCCGCCGCCACCGCTGGTTCGAAGCCGACACCTTCCCCCTCGGCATCGTCCTGGCCCGCGACGGCAAACGCGCGGACGTTCGTGTGACCGCCGACGGCGAGTCGTTCGAGCTCGGCGAGTTGTCGCTCGGCTCGGAATGGGCGCTGGTGCCGCCCGAGATCGGCGCGATCGCACGGCGTCTGCGCGAGAAGTTTCCGCCGCTCGCCGTCGCTCTCCATCGCAAGCCGTTCATGGGTGTGAAGACCGGCGACAACCGCAGCTTCTTTCTCGACGATGCCGACATTCGCCGCTTCCGCATTCCACCGACGGCGCTCTGCCGGGCCGTGCGCGGACGCGATCTCGAACGCTGGACCGCCAACGAGTCGCAGTGGATGCTCTGGCCGCCGAAGAACGGCTGGACGAAGCCGCCGCGTTGGCTCGAGCGCCTGGCGGCCGAGCGTGGTCTGGCGCCGCGCGATTTTCGTTTGTCGTTCGTGCGGCCGGAGCACGTCGGGATCAAGGTCGCATGGAAGGATTTGTCCCGCGGCATGGCCGCCGCGGTCTTGCCGGACATCGTGAACATCGACGGGCAGGCTTTCCCGCTCATCCCGAACCAGACGCTTTACGCAATCGACGCGGTCTCGCTCGACGAGGCGTACGTCATCGCCGCTCTGCTCAATTCGACGATCGCCGGCGCGCTGCTTCTCTGCACCGCCGAACGGGCGAAAGACGCGCATTACCGCTATTTCGGGCGCACCGTCGCGGCTCTGCCTTTGCCCGACATGGCCGGCGACTGGCAGGCGCTGGTTCGCGCTTCGCGGCGCGGCAATCTCACCGCCGTCGATCAGGTCGTGGCGAAGCTCTACGGTCTGAGCGAGCACGAGTCACAGCTCATCGAAGGATTCGTGCAGCGGAGACTCGGTGCTCGCTGAGCATCAGACTGAGGCCGTTGCGCGATGTCTGGATCTTCTTCGCTCGCGCGGCGGCGTCATCCTCGCGGACGACGTCGGCCTCGGGAAGTCCTTCATCGCCGCGGAAGTGATGAAACGCTTTGCCGATGTCGACCTGATCGTCCCCGCGTCGCTCGTCGAGCAATGGCGGCCCATGACGGACGCGCGAATCCTCACGCACGGCGCGATCGTCAGCGATCCGTTCGTACCGCAACCCGGCGAGCGACTGGTCGTCGTCGATGAGGCCCACGCCTTCCGCAATCCGGCTACGCAGCGGTATGCCGCGCTGGCGCGACGAACAACAGCGGCGCGCGTCCTGCTAGTCACGGCGACTCCGGTCTGCAATTCAGCGAGCGACCTCGAGGCGTTGCTGCGCCTCATCGCACCCGACGACCTGCTGGCCGACCTCGGCGTCCCATCGATCGATGCCGCCTTCGAGAATCGCGACCGGGAGGCCATCGAGATCATCGTCGGCGCGCTGGTCATCCGTCGCGATCGAAGCGTGCTGCCGCCGGCGTTGCAATTCGGAGAGCTGGAGCGCCGCGTCGTGCGCCATCCTGTTTTGAACGCGCCGATCATCGACGAGCTGCGCTTTCCGCTCGTCGGCGACCACGGAATCCTGCGGCGGTTTCTCTGGCGGCGTCTGGAGTCCAGCGAGGCCGCCTTGGCCGAGTCGGTCCGGCGGCAACTCCGCTTTTACGATCGCGCTCTCGATTGCATCGCCGCCGGCAGGGCGCTGCCGAAACGCGATTACCGCCGCGCGTTTGCACACGAAGAGGATCGCGATGCCTTTCAGGAAGTTCTGTTCTGGGAGCTGTTCGCGCCGGAAGGGGATGCTGATCCAGTGGCGATCCGCGAGGAGGTCGCGCGCCTGGAGGCGCTGCTCGCGCAACTCGCGGCTTCGACCTGCGAGAAACGGAGACTCTTGCTGGAGATCGTGGCCGCGGAATCAGAGCCGATGTTGATCTTCACCGGCTCGGCCGCGACCGCGCGCGATCTTCACAAGGCCATTCCTCGAAGTGGATTGGTTACCGCGCGGGAGCGCTCGCGCGACGCCGTGCTCCGCGCCTTTCGCGAGGGACACCTCGACGTCGTGGTCTCCACGGACATGGCGGCCGAGGGGCTGAACCTGCAGCGGGCGGGGGTGGTGGTGCATTACGACATCCCCTGGAATCCGGTGAAGCTCGATCAGCGCAACGGCCGCGCGTATCGAATCGGCCAGAAGCGCGATCGCGTGCGGGCGATCTACTTTCTGCCGGAGTCGCGAGAAACGCGCATCGTCGAGACCATCGCCCGGAAGAATCGGATGAGGCGGCGAACGCTAATTGGGCAAGCAGCGGCCACACGCGAAGCGACCCTGCGTCCGCGACTCACGAAATCAGCCGCATACCTGGCTCTGGCCGCGAAATGGAAACTCCCCGACGGTCTCGCCCGGCGCCACAAAGCAGGCATCGAGCAACTCATGCTGGAGATGTCGCGCGAATATCTCGATCAGCGCCGCATCGACGATCTCATCGCGCTGTGTAATAGCGCTTGACGACTTCCGCGGCCGGCTTGTTCTCGATCTCGTAATCGTTGTCCGTCGGACCGCTGTGATCGAGACTCGAAAACCATTTCCACGGATACGCGCCGGCCAGCCACGGCTGCGGCCATACCGCCGCGAAGAACGCCTCGTACGCTTCGCGCTGTACGTCGAGATTCAGCGGCGCCGCCCGCGGCAGCTCCCACTGCCGCCAGGCGGCGCCGTCCGCGCTGCGGTAGCCGATCTCGGTGAACAGAATCGGCCGCCGATGTTTCTTCGACAGAGCTTCGAGCCGCGCCAGCACCGGTTCCCACGCCTTCACCAGGGTCGCGCGATCGGGCGACGGCGCATCGACGAGCGGAAAGTAGCCGCTGACGCCGATCCAATCCAGCGCGTCCCAGAACGCGACCCGTTCCACCTCGTCGAAATTCGCGCCGTAGGTCAGTGGACCTTTGTAGATCGTGCGGACGCGCTCGATGATCGCCCGCCACTCGCGCTCGTACCTCGTCGAGTGCTTCTGCTCGTTGCCGATGCAGAGCGCATCGATCTTCGCGTCGCGCGCCAGCGTCGCGTAATGGGTGATGAACTGCTCGTAGGACGCGAACCACTTCCGCCAGTCCTCGTCCGTCCACCGCTCCATCGCCGCCTCGTCGCGAGCCCAGATGTGCGGCTTGAGCATGACTTTCATGCCGAGGGCGTGGGCCTGGATGGTGGCGCCGCGGAGGGAGGCGTCGTCCTCGTAGCCGCCCATTCGCACGCTCGGCTCGCTTCGCTGAAAGCCGAACGGCGTGATCGCGATCCAGTTCACCCCGTGCTCCCGCACTTTCTTCAGCGCCGCCGCGGACGCCGGCGAGCCGTACCGGATGTCCATCGCGCGGGAGCGATCGAAGTCGCAGGCGTAGTTCATCCCCCGGTGCTTTTCCGCTGCGGGAAAGGTGGAACAGCCCGCGAAGACCAGTGCGACTAAAATCCTGCTGGTGAACCTCCTCATCGTCGACGACGAAGCCTCCCTGCGCGATTTTCTCAGCATCGTGTTCGAAGGCGAAGGCTGGAACGTCGAGTCGGCCGGCTCACTCGCCGAAGCGCGTGCCGAACTGCAGCGCGGCGAGCCGGACATCGTCCTCTG
Organism: uncultured Acidobacteriota bacterium; assembly: GCA_963822445.1. Taxonomy (GTDB): domain Bacteria; phylum Acidobacteriota; class Thermoanaerobaculia; order Gp7-AA8; family Gp7-AA8; genus QHVT01. The sequence goes on from CAWGHO010000002.1 coordinate 1,903,584, forward strand.
CGACCTGATGCTCCCCGACGGCTCCGGCATCGATCTCATCCGTGAAGTGAAGGCCCAGACGCCATCCGTGCCCTTCGTGATGATCACCGCCCACACCTCGACGCGTTCGGCTGTCGAGGCGCTGAAGGCCGGCGCGATCGACTACATCGCCAAGCCCTTTGACATCGAAGAGCTGAAGCTGGTCGTGCGCAAGGCCGTCGAGCGCAAGGAGCTCGAGGACGAGAACGTCCACCTGCGCACCGCGCTCGAGGAGCGCTTCACCTTCTCCAACATCATCGGGCGCAGCTCGAAGATGCAGGAGATCTTCTCGATCGTCAGCCGCATCGCCAAGACCATGTCCACGGTCCTGATCTCCGGCGAGTCGGGCACTGGCAAGGAGCTCATTGCCCGAGCGATTCACTACAACTCCGATCGTCGCGGAAAGTTCGTCTCCATCAATTGCGGAGCGCTGCCCGAAACGCTGCTCGAATCGGAGCTCTTCGGCCACGAGCGCGGTGCATTCACCGGCGCGGTCCGCGACAAACGCGGCCTTTTTCACGAAGCCGATCGGGGCACGATCTTCCTCGATGAGATCGGCGAGACATCGACGGCGATGCAGATCAAGCTTCTGCGCGTGCTTCAGGATCGCGTGGTTCGTAAAGTCGGCTCGAACACGGAGGCTCTCGTCGACGTCCGCGTGATCGCGGCTACGAACGCCGATCTGTCGGAATCGATCAAGGCGGGAACGTTCCGCGAGGATCTCTTCTATCGCATCAACGTCATTCCCATCACCCTGCCGCCGCTCAGGCATCGCAAGGAAGACATCGCCCTGCTCGTCGATCACTTCATCGAGAACTTCTGCACGAAGATGGGCGTCCCGCGGAAGCGGATCTCGTCCGACGCCATGCGCGCGATCGAGAAGTACCACTGGCCGGGCAACGTCCGCGAGCTGGAGAACGTGATCGAGCGGCTGATCGCGCTGGAAAGCTCGGAAACGCTCACCACGAAATCGCTCCCCGAGCATGTCCTCCTTGGCGGCCGCATCCCCGACGCCACGTTCGAGCTTCCGCCCGAGGGGTTGTCGCTGGAGGAGCATCTTCAGGCGATCACCAAGATCTTCATGCTCAAGGCGCTGGAGCGCGCCGGCGGCGTGCAGACCCAGGCCGCGGAGCTGCTGCAGATGTCCTTCCGCTCGTTCCGCTACTACGCGAAAAAGTACGACATCATCCCGCGGGAGCGGGAGCTCGAAGACGTGATCGAGCCGGCGAAAGAGGTGTTCGAAAAATGAAGCTGCTCTTCGTCGTACTCCTAGTGACCGCATGCTCGCAGCAGGCGCCCGCGCCTCCGCCCTCCGAGCCCGCGCCGGCGCCGGTCGCTTCCGGTCCGCGCGTGATTCTTCCGGACAACTCCGTGTACAGCGTCGAGATCGCGGCCGATCAGGATCTGCGCGCGCAAGGGCTCATGTATCGCGATCAGCTCCGGCCCGCGACGGGGATGCTCTTTTTCTTTCCGGCCGACGGCGATTACGGGTTCTGGATGAAGAACACGCTCATCCCGCTGGACATGATCTGGATCGATTCCAACCGCAAGGTCGTGCACATCAAGACGGACGTGCCGCCGTGCAGGATCGAGCAGTGTCCGAGTTACGATCCGGGCGTCCCGTCGCGGTACGTGCTGGAGCTCGCCGCGGGTGAGGCCGCAAAGCACCGGTTGACGGTTGGTGACGTGCTGCGGTTCGAAGGAATGGATAACGTCGTAGTTCGTTGAAACTGGCAATGTTCCGGTTCCGAGGCGAGAACCTCCGCTCCGTTTTCATTCTCCTGTTCCTGAACGTCGCGTTCTTTCTGCTCGAGCATCAGGACCCGGAGAAGTACGCGCGGCTCTTCCGATTCGATGCGGAGGCCGTCGCGGGGGGGAGGTGTGGCGTCTGGTCACGTACCAGTTCACGCAGGCCGGAACGGGATGGATGGAAGCGCTCTCGCTTTTCATCACCCTGCTGTTGCTCTACATGATGGGCTCCGCGCTCGAAGAGGAATGGGGTACCTGGAACTTCCTGGTCTTCTTCCTGGTCTCGGCGCTGACCACCGCCGGTGTCGCGGCCTACCTCGGCATCCCGCTCCTGGGCACGTACTTCGTCTACTTCACCCTGCTGTTCGTGTACGCGTCTGCATTTCCGCAGCAGACGTTCTACCTGTTCGGGATGATGCCCGTGCGCGTGCGGATGCTCGCCGCGTTCTCGCTGGCCGTGCTCGTTTACGGCGTGTTCAGCGGAGGAATGGCGAATCTCGCCGCGCTGGCCGGTGCGACGGCGGCGTACTTTTACTATCTCTCCCATCGGATCCGGATTCGGATCGTCACGACGACCGCCGAGGCCGAGGAAGAAGTGCCGCAGGTGCGGATCGACACGACGCCGATTCACAACGCGGCGCGGTTCACGGCGATCAAGCAGGCCATTGCGACGCAATCGGATTCGGATGTCGAACGGTTGCTGACGCAGTGTGAGCGGGAAGTGGTGGCCGGCGTGAACATCTGCCCGCCGGTCGACTACAAACCCGAGAACGCGGATGGCTACTGCGTGCGTTGCGAGGGGTTCGCGGAATGCTCGGCGCGGTATCTGCGCGCGCACCGGCCGGCTACGGCGCCGGCGGCGTTGCCGGTGCCGGACGCGTCTACGTAGGGGAGCGGCCGTCCCGGCCGCCCTCGGCGGGCATCCTGCCCGACGATTCAGCACCGGGCAGGCTGCCCGGTGCGATGCGAGCGGGACGCTTGCTCCCCTCAGGTCGCTGGTGTGTCGCCCCCACCCTCACCACCCGGCCCACCACCCCCGCCGCGACGGCGGCGGCGGAAGCGACGGCGTTTGCGGTCGCCGCCGCCTTCGCCGGGTGGGCGGTCGGGGCGCGGCGGCTTTGGCGCTTCAGGGGACGCGGCGCCTTCGGGCCGCGGAGGACGTTCGGGACGGGGAGGACGCTCCGGACGCGGAGGTCTCGGCTGCTGCGGCTGCTGTTGCTGGCGTTCCGGCTGCGGCGGCCCACCGGCGGACGGACCGGCTCCGCCGCGACCGCGACGACGCCGTCTGCGGCTGCGAGAGGTCTGATCACCAGCAGGCTGGCCCTGGACTTGTTGCTGTTGCTGTTGCGGTGGTCGCTGCTGCTGCGGAGGCCGCTGCGGTTGCGTGCGTTGTTGCTGCTGCCCACCGCCGCGCTGGCGATCCTTCTGCCGCTGCTGAGGATTCGGACGGTCGCCGCGGCCCGGACGATCGCGCCGCGGCTCGTCCGCGGGGCGTGTCGCCTTGCCCGTCCGCTGCTCGAACTCGCGGACTTTCTTTTCCATGAACCGCCGCGCCTGCTGTTCGAGCTTCTGCCCGGTCGCGTTGTAACCGCAGTACGGGCAACGCTGCCACCCCTCGGGATAGGTCTTCTTACACGACGTACAAAGAATGCTTTTCGGGAGCGGCATCGCGAATCGGCGCGCATTGTACACTCCGGATTCCATGGACGAAGGCCGCCGCCGGACGCTGTTGGAGCTCATCGAACTGGCCGATGAAAGCTCGCCCGGGGCGTGCTGGGACGACGCGCGGGCCATCCAGTTGCTGCGCAGTCAGACCACGGCGGACGAGCTTCGCGAGCTGGGGGCGTCCGAGGGGCTGATCGAGCACGTTTTCGCGGAGAGTCATGGGTAAGTACAGCGTGCGGGTCGAAGCGCGTTTCGAAGCCGCTCACTTTCTTCGCGAGTACCGTGGGATCACCGAGCCGCTGCACGGCCATTCCTACAAAGTCGAAGCTGACCTTTCGGCGCGTGGCGGTGGGGTCGATTCCGACGCGATCGCCGTCGACTTCGTCAGTGCGAAACGAAAGCTGGACGTGCTGGCGAAGAAGCTCGACTACGGCTGCATCAACGACATCCCGCCCTTCAACGAAGTGAACCCGAGCGCGGAGAACATCGCTGAATGGTTCGCGCACGAGCTGCAGACCGCGATCCAGGATGAGAACGCGATCGTTACCGCGGTGACGCTCTGGGAAGGGCCGGTCAACTCGGTCACCTACACGCCATGAACAAGCTCCCGAATCACACCGCGCTCAAGGAATGGTCGAACGTCATCGAAGCCCTCGGCCGCGGCGAGCAGGTCATCCTCATCCGCAAGGGCGGCATCGCCGATCCCCACTTCGGAATCGAAGCCGATCGCTTCTATCTGTATCCGACCTACTTTCATCAGGGCGAGACCGATCCGCGCTCGCGCGTGTCGATCACCCACTGGTGCGAGGTGACGCGGACGTGGAGCGTTCGGGACATGGAGTCGATCGAGCGGCTCGAGCCGTTCGTCGACATTCCGCGGGAGACGCTGGAGGCGCGGTACCGGTTCCGGCCCGACCAGGCGCTTTACGTGATTGCGGTGAAGACCTTCGCGTTGCCGGGGCCGGTCGAGATCGCGTATCGCGAGGATTACGGCGGCTGCAGAAGCTGGGTCAGCATCGAGGAAGAGATCGATATCGAGGGATCGAAGCCCGTGCTCACCGACGCCGCACTGCGCGCGAAGATCGAGAGCATCGACGCATTGCTCACAGTCGCGGTGTAGCCATGGTGCCGATCCTGTTCATGCTGATCGGCGGCGCGGGGCTGGCCGTCTTCGTGATGGTCGCGTGGGCGATCAATCAACGCGCCGAGCAGCATGAAGCGCGAACCGAAGCGCTGCCGGCGACGGAGCGGGAACGGATCGCTGCGTCGCTGCTTTTCGCGGTCGTCAAGGCTGCGGGTGGGTCTGACGAAGATGCGCTTCGTGTCGTGCGCCGCGGCGCAGGCCTTGTCGCGCCGGTCACGCGAGGGATCGATGTCTCGAACTGGGCGGAGAGCTACGCGAATCTGTCCACGCCGCAGGAGCGTTCGTCGCTGCTCGAGACCGCGGTGCAGCTCATCGCGAGCCATGACAAGCCCATTCCGCTCCGGCAATACGCGACTCTCCTCGATCTAAGTTTCGGCCTCGGATTTCAGACCGATGCATTAGCCAGGCTTCGCGAGATCTACGGGTTCGAGTACGTCGATCACGCCAAGGACGCGCGTCCGCGGAGCGCGGATCGTGGTGGCGGGGCGGCTCCGTTGTACGTTCGCAAGGAGCGGGACGCGACGGCGTTGCTGCACATCCTCGGATTGCCCGCCGAAGCGTCGCGGCGGGACATCATCGCCGCGTATCGCCGCCTCGTTGCCCAGCATCATCCCGACAGGTTCCACGGGAGCTCCGTAGAAGAGCAATCCGGCGCGGCACAGCGCTTCATCGAGATCACCCGGGCCTACGAAGAACTGCTGGTGATTTATCGGGATTGATCTTTCGGCGGTTGATCTGCTATTCTTCGCCGTCCTGGGAATAGGGGCAGTTCACTGTTTGTTCACAGCCGACTCGCCAGCAGTTCCCTCCGTTAGACCGTAGTTTTAATCACAGCAAAGAGTCGCGTCGTGGACGGACGTGTCCGGAGCCGGTGACGGCCCCGGGGCGTTTGGTCCTTTCGTCAACATCCGAGCCACGCGAGTCGATGCTTCGTAACCCTCTGAGCTGAAACGAGTTCAGGAAACGTGTCCGGTACCGAGTAACTATTTTATTTGCTGGCCCATCTAATGTTGCATGCGGCACGAAGGTTGAAGTTTCGTAGCCGTCAGCAGGGGAAAGATCATGAAGAGCGCGGAAGTCCAGATGCACGAACAGGGATGGGATTTCGAGAAGGCAGCCATGCCTTACGTCGATTCCCTCTACAACACGGCGTACCGAATGACCCGGAACTCCGAGGACGCCGAGGATCTCGTGCAGGAGACCTACCTCAAGGCGTACAAGTACTACGACAAGTTCGAAGAAGGTACGAACTTCAAGGCGTGGCTCTTCAAGATCATGAAGAACACGTTCATCAACAACTACCGGAAGAAAAAGCTCACCCCGCACAAGATCGACTTCTCGGAGATCGAAGAGTCCTACGAGCGGGTGATCCAGAAGAACGCGCCGGATCTCATTCGCGATCCGGAAAGCGAGATCTTCCAGGACATGATGGACGCCGACGTGAAGCGGGCTCTGGACTCGCTTCCGCACGACTACAAGATGGTCGTGCTGCTGGCCGACATCGAAGGCTTTTCGTACAAGGAAATCGCCGAGATTCTCGACTGCCCGGTGGGCACGGTCATGTCCCGGCTGTATCGCGGCCGGAAGATGCTCGAGCGCACCCTGCTCGACTACGCGCGCAAGTACGGCTACATCCGCGGCGGCGCAGAGCCCGCCAAGATGCGGTCGCGTAAGGACGAGACCAAGGGCCGCAAGAAGAAGGACGAGAAGGGCGAAGAGACCGACGTCGTCGAGCCGGAGGAGAACGAAGAAGAAGTGCTGTTCGCCGGCGGAGACGAGGAAGAGCTCGACGACTTCGAGCTGGAAGAGGAAGAAGAAGAGCGTTTCGAGATCGAGTAACTGCCAGTAGGCAGTAGGCAGTAGGCGGTAGGCAGGGTTAACCCTCCTACCGCTTTTTGTTTTTGCTCCTGCCTCTGCCCCCTTGCCTACTGCCTACCGTTATTGGTGGCCGCTCGATTGCACTAGCGGCGTCCCGTGATTTCGGCAGAAGAGAGCCCGGGTAAACGGAATTCACAGTTTCGCAACGGAGTTGCACCGGGAGCCGTCACCTCTCGCTCCACGGAAGGAAACGCCGCAATGGTCTGTGACGATGTTCGACGCGTTGTTTACTTTTTCCTCGATGGTTCCCTTGGTCAACAGAAGCTGGTGGAGTTCGAGACGCACATCGAGATCTGTCGGGACTGCGACGACAGAACCAAGCTGAACAAAAAGTTGCGCGCATTCATCCGCCGGCGTCTCACCCCGGTCAGCGCGCCTGAGCATCTGAAGGTCCGCCTCACCCAGACCCTCCGCACCGTTCAAGTCGAGTAGCCGCGGACGTGTCGAAGTCGTCGAAACCGTCCGGCTCGAAAGCTCCGTCGGAAGAGCAGCTTTCGCAGCAGCTGATCCTCGTCTCGACCAATCCCAACAAAGGCATCGAAGCGGAGCGCATCCTCGGCGCTCCCGTCCTCCGCGTGTCGATCTCGCTTCCCGAGATTCAGGCCGCGACGGTCGAAGAAATCACCCGCTACAAACTCGACGTCGCCAAAACCAAGGGTTATCAGCGGCTCATCGTCGAGGACGTTTCCCTGGGCTTCGACGAGCTCGGCAATTTTCCGGGGCCGTATGTGCGCTGGCTGCTCGAGGCCGCCGGAGGCAAGGGCCTCGCCGCGATCGCGTATGCGCTGAACAACCGCGCCGCGCGCGCGCAATGCTGTGTCGGCTACTGGAACGGGCGTGAAGTGCACATGTTCATGGGCGAGACGGCGGGCCAGATCCTCGTGGAGCCCCGTGGCGAGCGCCATTTCGGCTGGGACGCCTGGTTTCAGCCTGCCGGCACGACGAAGACGTTCGCCGAGCTGACCGCCGACGAGAAAGACCAGCTCTCCCATCGCGGCAGGGCTTATCGCAAGCTGGCTGAGCATCTCGCTGCCGAGCGCAAGTAGTGCTCTGCGACCGTCCTGTCGAATAGACGCTTTGCGTCCCCGCCGAGACATCCGCTGTTTCGATTTCGACACCAACTGCGTCCAACAATCCGTGTAAGTCATGCGTATTCAATGGTGTTGCAGGCAGGCGCGACGCTCTGACCGACTGGCAGGCCCCTTGTAATTAAGGGGATCAACGAAAGGAAAGGCCATGTGGGTATACGACGGAGAAGAATGGACGCAGGACAACGGCGGAGTCGAGTCGACCTCGACCCCCAAGCCTGAAGCGGCGCGGCCGCAGTGGCCCGCCGAAATGGTTCCTGAGCTTCAGGTGATCGAGATCGTGCAACCGGTTCCGCGGAACCGTTACGTTCCTCAGGTCCCGCTGCCGTAGACCCGGCCACGACCCTCGACAAACGAGCCGGCCGCACGCGATGAGCGTGCGGCCTTTTGCGTTTCAGCAGGGTGTGTGACGGCCAAGGAAGGCCTTGCAGATCGGCTCGATCGAGTCGGACGCGACGGTGAAGATCCGGTCGGCGTGATAGTTCCCCACGATGTCGAGCACATGCAGTTCCTTCGGCTCGTTCGCCGACTCGTAAAGCGCCACCGAATGCTTGTGGCCGATCAGCCAGTCGTTCTTCACGTGGATGAAGCAGACCGGCACGCGGATCCTGTCGATGTCGTCGAGCGCGCGCAGCTTCGCCGCGCGGCGGATGGTCCAGGTGAACCGCGGTCGCTTCAGGGCCTGCTTGAAGGCGATGTGCCGGTGAATGGTGAACGGATTCAGCCGCGGCGCGATCATCTTGAAATCGGCGACCGGGGAGATCAGCAGCAGCGAGGAGACCGGCAGGTCGTGCCGCGCCACCGTCGAGATGGCGATCGCGCCGCCGTACGAGAACCCGACCAGCGTCAGCGTGGAAATCGTCGCGGCCATCGCCAGGAGGTCGTTGGCCACGGCGGCCACGTCATGATGCTCGTGCAGGTTGAATCCGTACGTGCCGCCGCTGTCGCCATGACCTCGCACGTCGACCACCACGGCGCGGTATCCCATCGTGTTGAGCAGGCGGGCCAGGTGGACCATCGACGCGTGCCGGCGGTCGCGCCAGAACCCGGGAACGATCAGGACGGCCGAGGGAGAGGGGGCGTCGTAGACGTCGTAGTGAATGATCGTTCCGTCGAACGAGGCGACGGTTCTGTGCTCCGGTGGACGATCTGCTTCGATTGCACTCAAGCTTGACATTGAGAGTTGTCGACCTATGATATGCGCCGCGTGAGGGCGCGGCCTGCGTCTTCCGTGCCCCCGCACCGTTTCAACACCCCTGGACAACCAAATCGAAGGAGATGTACGTAATGAAGAAGTCCCTTGTTTTCACGCTGATCGCCGTGCTCGCGATCGCCATGCTCGCCGTGGGCTGCAAGAAGGAAGAGGCCACGACCGACACCGCCGCGACCGACACGTCCATGACGACCGGCGCGACTGATTCGTCCTACGCGACCGATATCACCGCGACGGACACCACCGGAACCATGACCACCACCGACACCATGGCCACGGACACGACCGGCACCGCCACCACCACCGATACCACGGCGACCGGAACGGTAAGCACCACAACCACTTAGTTCTGTAGCGGTTACTGGCATTTCTGTTGCTGGTTTCCTTTTTCCGGCGTGTCTCTCACGCCTCCCAAATCCGAATCTGGTTTCCCGTTGGCGGGTACGACTGTCAAAGCAAAACGCAGAGGAGGTGAGCGCAGGCACCCAGAGCGACACTCTCAAAGACATTCTCGAAACGAACAACAACGCAAGGAAGGAAATACAAATGGCTAAGAAGATTCTGGTTCTCCTGGCGATCCTGACGCTCGTCGTCTTCGTCGCATGCAAGAAGGAAGAGACTGAGGTCAACACCACCGACGTCACCACCACCGACACCGGCGCGATGAGCACCGACACCGGCATGACCACCACCGACACCGGTCTGACCACGACCGACACGATGGCCACGGACACGACCGGCACGACCTCGACGGACACGTCGGGCACGGTCAGCACGACCGAGACGTCGACCACGAGCGGCACGGTCTCCACGACCACCACCTAGGCCGGCACGGCCGGCAGCGCTTGTTGCCCCAGGCTTGGGCGCGAGCGTCGCCTGGTTTTCAGTTCTCGGGACGGGCTTCGGCTCGTCCCGATTTTTTTTGCTCGAGATCCGCCTGCAGCCGCTCGTACACGCGCAGCGTTTCCGCGAATCCCTGCTCGACGCTGCCGCTGTTGTCGATCACGTAATCGGCCTGCCGCAGACGCTCCTCGCGAGGCAGCTGATGCGCGATCCGCCGGGTCACTTCCTCGCGGGTCATGCCCCGTCCGATGGCCCGCGCGATCTGCACGTCCGGCGCGACGTCGACGACGACGATCCGCTCGTAGCGTTGCCGTCCGCCGGCTTCGAGAAGGAGCGTCGCCTCGACGACGTAGACCGTGTCGTCGCCCCGATCCTCGGCCGCGGCCATCATCCGCGCTTCTTCGCCGAGGACGATCGGATGAATGAGTGCGTTGAGCCTCCGCGCCTCCTCGGCATTCGCGAACGCGACGTCCGACAGCTTCTTCCGATCGATCCGGCCGTCCGGCAGGAGCATGGCCATTCCGTAGGTCCGCACGATGGCCTGATGACCGAGCTGGCCCGGCTCGTACAAGCGGGCCACGATGGCGTCGGCGTCCACGGTCACGCAGCCGAGGCCGGCGAAGTTGCGCATGATCGTCGACTTGCCGCTGGCGATGCCGCCGGTCAGGCCGACTCTGAGGATCACCCGCGCCTCCGCTCCGCGGCCAGGACGGTGTTCTTCATGAGCATGGCGATGGTCATCGGCCCGACGCCGCCGGGCACCGGCGTAATCCAGGACGCGACCTCGCGAACGCGCGCGAAATCGACGTCGCCGACGAGGACCGATCCGTTTTTTTCGAGAAGGCGGCTCTTTTCCGCATCGTGCTCGAGCTTCGCCGCGAATTCCGGTCCGACGCGATTCATGCCGACGTCGATCACGATCGCGCCGGGCTTGACCATCTCCGCGGTGACCATGATCGGGCGGCCGATCGCGGCCACGAGGATGTCTGCCTGACGGGTGATCGCGCCGAGGTCGGGCGTTCGCGAGTGGCAGATCGTGACAGTCGCATTTCGCTGGAGGAGAAGAGCGGCCATCGGCTTGCCGACGATATCGCTGCGGCCGATGACGACGGCGTGCTTTCCGGCGATGTCCTCCCCAATCGAATCGAGCAGGCGGATGACGCCCGCGGGAGTGCATGGCGCAAATGACGGGCGGCCGAGATGGAGCAGACCGACGGTGACCGGATGAAAGCCGTCGACGTCCTTGGCCGGGCTGATCGCGTCGATGACCTGTCGCGGATCGATCTGCTTCGGCAAAGGGAGCTGGACGAGGATGCCATCGACATCGGGATCGCGATTCAGGCGGTCCACTTCTTCGAGCAGCTCGGCTTCCGAAAGGGAGTCGGGGAACACGAGCTCCGTGCCCTGCAGGCCGAGCTCGCGCGCTTTCTTCGCTTTGTTCCGAACGTAGATCTCGGAGGCGGGATCGTTCCCCACGCGCACCGCGACCAGACCCGGCTTGAACCCGAGCCGTGCGATGGCCGCGGCCACCTCGGCCTCGGTCTCCGCGGCGATGGCTCTTCCGTCGATCAGGCGCGCGGTCACGGCGCGGGCTTGTACCACAGCCGTCGCGAGCGGTGATACAGTCCCGAATCCCAACATAAGGAGAGAAGTCATGAAGCGTTTTGCGCTCGTCGTTCTCCTCATGGCGCTGGTCGCGCCTGCCGCGTACGCCCAGAACTTCTTCGCCAACCTGAGTGGAGCGAATGAGGTGCCGCCGGCCGATCCTGATGGCACCGGCACTGCCTTCATCAGCATCGTCGGCACGACCGTGAATTACTCGATCACGGCGAACCTGATCGACGCACCCACCGCCCAGCACATCCACAGCGGTGTCGCGGGCGTGAACGGCCCCATCGTGGTGAATTTGCCTGGTGTCTGGGTAGGCGCGGGCCAGGGGCCGTGGACGTTGAACGGATCGACGACCACCGACGCGGCCACCGCGGCGGCGATCATCGCCAATCCGGCGGCGTTCTACGTGAACGTGCACAACGCCCCGTTCCCGGGCGGCGCGATTCGGGGACAGCTGGCGGCCACTACCGCGAACATCCCGACGGCTTCGACGCTGGCGCTCTTCGCACTCGGTGCAATGCTGGCCGTCGCGGGGCTGTTCGTGATCCGGCGAGCCTGACCGGCGGCGGCCTCGCGGCCGCTCAAAGTCTTGGGAATGAACCGCTTGACACCCTTTGTTGGGCGGTGTTACCGTCGCAACCCCTCTCGAAAGGGAGGGCTTCGTTCGTCTTTGATTTACCAGCGGTGTCTGCGGTCCACACCTGCACCGCCGGTCATCTGGCAGTACCTGCCTCTGGCAGACATTTGTGTCATTGCTTCGCTTTCAGGAGAGTCATGCGTACGTATTTTCCCAAACAGGGTGACATCGAGCCGCGCTGGTTCGTGATCGACGCCGAAGGCCAGGTCCTCGGCCGTCTGGCCACGAACATCGCCAACATCATTTCCGGCAAGGCCAAGCCGACCTACACGCCGTTTCTCGACACCGGTGATCACGTGATCGTGCTCAACGCCGAGAAGATCGTGCTGAGCGGCAAGAAGGAGACGGACAAGATCTACCGTCACCACTCGCTGTATCCGGGTGGCCTGAAGGAAAAGGCGGCTCGCTTCGTGCGCGCCGAGAAGCCCGAGCACATGATCGAACAGGCCGTCTGGGGCATGCTCCCCAAGAACAAGATCGGCCGCAAGATGCTGAAGAAGTTGAAGGTCTATCGCGGTACGAACCATCCGCACGCGGCGCAGAAGCCCGAGCCGATGAACATCACCGGGTAATTTCAGGAGGATTCCTTGGCTTTGGTCGAATATTACGGAACAGGAAGACGCAAGACGTCCACGGCGCGCGTGCACATTCGTCCCGGCGCGGGCGCGATCACGGTCAACCGCCGCGGGCTCGACGAGTACTTCGGGAACGAAGTGCTGAAGATGATCATCAAGCAGCCCCTCTCGCTGACCGAGACTGTCGACAAGTTCGACATCGTCATCACGGTCGACGGCGGCGGCCCGAGCGGCCAGGCCGGCGCGATCCGCCACGGCATCTCCCGCGCGCTGCAGGTCTACAACAGCGAGCTTCGCAAACGCCTCAAGAAGGCTGGACTCCTCACGCGCGACCCGCGCATGAAGGAGCGCAAGAAGTACGGACAGAAGGGCGCCCGGGCCCGCTTCCAGTTCTCCAAGCGCTAGTCGGTTCCATGTTCCGGTTTACCTAGATTTCGTTTCGAAAGACAGGAGCCGCAAGCTCCTGTCTTTTGTTTTTGTCCGGTGTTTTTCAATTCTCATTTTTCAACTTTCAATTCAAAAGGAGGGTTCACTTGGCGGTCTCTATTACGATGAAAGAGCTTTTGGAGGCTGGCGTCCACTTCGGTCATCAGACCAAGCGCTGGAACCCGAAGATGAAGAAGTACATCTTCGGCAAGCGCAACGGGATCTACATCATTGACCTGCAGAAGACGCTGAAGCTCTTTAAAGAAGCCTCGGCATTCATTTCGGATCTCTCGTCCGGCGGTAAGCGCATCCTGTTCGTCGGGACCAAGCGCCAGGCCCAGGACGCCATTCTCGAGGAGGCCAACCGCTGCGGCATGTTCTACGTGAACAACCGCTGGCTGGGCGGCACCCTGACCAACTTCACCACCGTCCGCAAATCGATCGAGCGTTTGAAAGAGATCGAAGCGCTGCTCAACGACGCCGAGAAGGAAATGTCGAAGAAAGAGCGCGCCGCTCTCGACAAGGAGCGCGACAAGCTCCAGAAGAACCTGATCGGGATCCGCGAGATGGACGGCCTTCCGGATGCGCTCTTCGTGATCGATCCGAAGAAGGAGTACATCGCGGTGAAGGAAGCCAAGAAGCTCGGCATCCCCGTGGTGGCGATCGTCGACACCAACTGCGACCCGGAAGACATCGACTACGTCATCCCGGGCAACGACGACGCGATCCGCGCGATCCGTCTGTTCACGCAGAAGATCGCCGATGCGGTCCTCGAGGGCTACAACCTCGCCGAGGAGCGCTACATCGGGACCGAGGACAAGGGCGACGAGAACGTTCGTCCGATCGCTCCGGAAGTTCCGGCTTCCGAGCCGATGCAGGCCGTTCCGGCGGTCTGATCTCCCACCGACTTTCTTTGTGGAGCGGGGCCGTTCAGGTCCCGCTCCACGCATTTCCCTGCGAGAGGCAATCAAATGACGATTACCCCCCAACTCATCAAAGAGCTGCGCGAGCAGACCGGCGCCGGTTTCGGCGACGTCAAGGCTGCGCTGACTGAAGCAAACGGCAACATGGAAGAGGCCACGAAGATCCTCCGCAAGAAGGGTCTCGCCGCGGCCGGCAAGAAAGCGGGACGGGTCACCGCGGAGGGTGCGGTCGTCGCTCACGTCGACGGCAAAACCGGTGTGCTGGTCGAAGTGAACTGCGAGACCGATTTCGTCGGCCGCAACGAAGTCTTCCAGCGCTTCGCCGCGGAAGTCGCCCGCGTGATCGCCCAGAGCAAGGCCAATTCGGTCGATGAGCTCCTGGCCGAGAAGTGGCCCGGCAGCGACGAGCCGGTGGCCCAGAAGGTCGCCGAGCAGATCGCGTCGATCAAGGAGAACATCTCCGTCCGCCGCTTCGCCCGCTACGAGTCGCCCGAGAACGGCGTGATCAACTCGTACATCCACGGCGGCGGCAAGATCGGCGTCATGGTCGAAGTGACCGGCTCGAATCGCGAGCACGCCACCGAGATCGCCAAGGACGTGGCCATGCACATCGCCGCGGCCGAGCCGCGCTTCCTGCGCCGCGAGGACGTGACCGAGAAGGACCTCGAGACCGAGCGCGAGATCGCCCGCGACGCGGCCCTCAAGTCCGGCAAACCGGAGAACATCGTCGAGAAGATGGTGTCCGGCAAGATGGAGAAGTTCTACGGTGAGGCCTGCCTCCTCGAGCAGCCCTACATCAAGGACGACAAGTCCACCGTCAGCCAGTACCTCGGCAAGCGTGGCAAGGATTCGAACTGCGAGTTCGTGATCACCCGCTTCACCCGCTACAAACTGGGTGAGGGGATCGAGAAGCGCAGCGAGGATTTCGCGGCGGAAGTCGCCTCGTACATGAAGTAATCACCCCCATTTCGATCAATGAAAGGCGGCCTTCGGGCCGCTTTTTTGTTGCTGGGTTGCTGGGTTGCTGGGTTGCTGGGTACCCTCCACCCCGCAGCACCCCAGCAACCCAGTAACCCGGTAACTTTCTGATATAACCCGCCCCGCATGGCCGACCCCAAGTACAAACGAATCTGTCTCAAACTCTCAGGCGAAGCACTCATGGGCGGGCGGCGGCAGGGCATCGATCCGGAAACGCTGGCGGCCATCGCGGACGAGATCGGCGAAGTCCAGAAGATGGGCGTGCAGATCGTGATCGTCATCGGCGGCGGCAACATCTTTCGCGGCGTGACCGCGGCCACCGAGGGGATCGATCGCGTGGCCGGCGATCACATGGGCATGCTCGCGACCGTCATCAACGCCATCGCCCTGCAGGACGCACTCGAGCGCCGCAGCATCAACACGCGCGTCACGACCGCGATCACGATGTCCGAGGTCGCCGAGCCGTTCATCCGCCGCCGCGCGATGCGGCATCTCGAAAAGAGTCGCGTGGTCATCTGCGCCGCCGGTACCGGCAATCCGTTCTTCACCACCGACTCCGCTGCCGCGTTACGCGCCGCCGAGCTGAAGTGCGACATCATCTTCAAGGCCACGAAGGTCGACGGCATCTACACCGCCGATCCGGAAAAAGACCCGAACGCCATCCGCCTTCCGCACGTCACCTATCAGCGCGTGCTCGCGGAGCGGCTGCAGGTCATGGATGCCGCGGCCATCGATCTCGCCCGCAACAGTTCCATTCCGATCTACATCTTCTCGCTGCGCGAGAAGGGCAATATCAAGAGAGCGCTGCTCGGCGAGGACGTCGGCTCGATCGTGTCCGACGAGCTGCCCGCGGCGTAATCAGGAGCAAAGCATGCCGACCCAGGACGTGATGAAAGATGTGCTCACCGCATGGACAGCTCGATCGAGTCGCTGAACGCACACTTCAAGACCCTTCGCACCGGCCGCGCGAATGCGGCGATGCTCGACACCGTGCAGGTCGATTACTACGGCACGCCGACGCCGATCTCGCAGGCGGCCAGCGTCAAAGTTCCGGAGCCCGCGCTGATCGTGGTCGAGCCGTGGGACAAGTCGATGGTCGGCGCCGATCGAGAAAGCCATCCGCACCGCCGACCTCGGCTTCAACCCCGCCTCGGACGGCAAGGTCATTCGCGTGCCCGGTCCCGCAGCTGACCGAAGAGCGCCGCAAGGAGCTCGTGAAGAAGGCTCACGACATGGCCGAGGAGGCGCGCACCGCCATCCGCCAGGTGCGCCGCGACGGCAACGACCGCCTCAAGAAAATGCTCAAGAATCAAGAGATCTCCGAGGACGACGAGAAGCGCGCCCTCGACGAGATCCAGAAGCTGACCGACAAGCACATCGACGAAGTGGCCAACGTGCTGAAGCACAAAGAGCACGACATCATGGCCGTCTGATGCGCGACCTCGCCGTCATCGTTCCCGCAGCCGGCTCCGGATCGCGTTTCGGCGGCGGTCCATTCCCAAGCAGTTTCAGGAGCTCGCCGGGAAACCGATCATCCAGCACGTCATCGAGCGTTTTCTGCTGAACGAAAACGTTGCTCGGGTGATCGTGCCGGTCTCGCAGCAATTGCTGCGCCGGCGTGAAGAACAGCGAGCGGGTGACGTTCGTCGCCGGTGGTGAGACGCGGCAGGAGTCGGTGACGAACGGATTGGCCGAGGCGGGCGATGCGGTGCTGATCGCGGTGCATGATGCGGTGCGGCCGCTGTTCAGCCACGAGATGTTCGCGGCCGTCGTTGCAGCGGCGCGAGAGTTCGGTGCGGCGCTGCCGGTCGTTCCCGTTCCCGACACGATTCACGTGATGACCGATCGCGCCACGGTCGAATCGACACTCGATCGCTCGATGCTCGCCGCGGCGCAGACGCCGCAGTGTTTTCACGCGAACGTCCTGCGCGACATCCTCGAGCGGGCCGGGCGCGAAAAAATCGAAGGCACGGACGAAGCCGGGCTCGCGGCGCGCTTCGGCTACACGGTGAAAGCTGTTCCCGGCGATCCGCGCAATCTCAAGATCACCGTTCCCGAGGATTTGGCCATCGCCGAGTCGTACCTCCAGCAGTGGAGCGCGTCGTGATACGAGTCGGTCAGGGCGTCGATATTCATCCCTTCGATCCTGACCGGCCGCTGATCCTCGGCGGCGTGCGCATCAGCGAAACAGGCGGCCTCGCCGGACATTCGGATGCTGACGCGGTGCTGCACGCGGTCACGGACGCGCTTCTCGGTGCCGCGGGCGCGGGTGACATCGGCCGTTACTTTCCGTCCACGGACGAACGCTGGCGCAACGCCGACTCGGCGGTGTTCGTGCGGGAAGCGAAACAGATCCTCGACGAGATGAACGGCGAGATCTCGAACATCGACATCACCATCGTCGCGCAGCAGCCGAAGCTCGCGCCGCACCGCGCGGCGCTGGTCACGTCGGTCGCGAATCTTCTGGGCCTGCCCGAAAGCCGCGTGAACGTGAAAGCAACGACCACCGATCACCTCGGATTCGTCGGACGCGGCGAAGGCATCTGCGCGATGGCCATCGCGGCGGTTGTCATCCCGAGCGCAGTCGAGGGATCTGGCCGGGTGGCTCGATGACGGTGCCACCAGATCCCTCGACTTCGCTCGGGATGACATCCGTCCGCGTCCGCTTCGCCCCTTCGCCCACCGGGCACCTCCACGTCGGTGGCGCGCGCACGGCGATTTTCAACTGGCTCTTCGCGAAGCATCACAACGGCAAGTTCATCATCCGCGTCGAAGACACCGATCAGGCGCGGTCGACGCGCGAGTCGGAGCAGATGGTCCTCGACGATCTGCGCTGGCTCGGCCTTGATTGGGATGAAGGACCCTATCGCCAGAGCGAGCGACTCGACCTGTACGCTGGTTTCGGACGCGAGCTGATCGAGCGCGGCGTTGCGTATCGCTGCTACTGCACGGAGGAGGAGCTCGATGCCAAGCGCAAACAGGCGGAGCTAGACGGGCGGCCGCCCCATTACGACCTCAAGTGCTGGATCAACCGGCGTGACGACGATGCGCCGCACGCGATCCGCTTCCACGTTCCTGACGACGGGGACGTGACCATCGTCGATGTCATCCGCGGCGAGATCACCTGGCGCAAGGAGTCGCTCGGCGACTTCATCCTCATCCGATCGGACGGTTTTCCGATCTACAACTTCTGCGTCGTCGCCGACGACCACGACATGGACATCACGCACGTCATTCGCGCGGAAGAGCACCTCACCAACACGCATCGTCAGGTTCTCATCTACCGGGCGATGGGTTGGGACGTTCCGCGCTTCGCCCACGTTTCGCTGATCCTCGGTCAGGATCGAACGAAGCTCTCCAAGCGTCACGGCGCAACGTCGGTCAGCGCGTATGCCGACGAGGGCTACCTGCCGGACGCGATGCTCAACTACCTCGCTCTCCTCGGCTGGTCGTCATCGGAAGGCGTGGAGGTTTTCTCGCGCGAGTACGCCGTCAAGAACTTCTCACTCGATCGCGTGAATGCCGCGCCGGCGGTGTTCGATCCGCAGAAGTTCGAGTGGTTGAACGGCCAGTACGTGCATGCGATGAGCGCGGCGGAGCTCGCGCCGCTCGTGCGCCGGTTCTTCGATGCGCCGTGGCTCGAGGAAGGAATCGACGTCGTAAAGACCAGCGTGCATCGGCTCACCGAGTTCGGTTCCGCGCTGAGCTTCGTCAGCGGCTACACGCCGCCGGCGATCGAGCGCGAGTTCGCGGTGAAGCTCGCTGAGGATTTGCGCGCGAATGGCTCGCCGACGGATGAGGCGAGCTACAAGGCGATGGTCGAGCGGCTGAAGACATCGACCGGGCTGAAGGGCAAGGCGCTGTTCATGCCGTTGCGGCTGGCGATCACGGGACTCGAGCATGGGCCGGAGCTCGTGCGCTCGATTCCGCTGATCGAGCACGCCAGCAAGGTCGATCCGCGCGTTCTGTCGCCGCTGGCTCGAGCAGAGCAATGTATCGCCTGATCCGCCGCGCGCTCTTCGCGCTCGAACCCGAGGCGGCGCACGAGTGGACCAGCGAGCAGATCCAGCACCTGCAGCAGATCCCTCTCGTGCTGCGGATGATCGAGCGGGTCTACCGCACGCCCCCGAAACCGCGGACCCTTTTCGGCCTCACCTTCAACTCGCCGATCGGCATCGCCGGCGGCTTCGACAAGAACGCCGCGATGATGCCGTTCCTCGCCGCCCTCGGCTTCGGTTTCCTGGAAGTCGGAACGGTCACGCTGAAGCCGCAGGCCGGCAATCCTCGTCCGCGCCTTTTTCGCTATCCGAAAGAACAGGCGCTGATCAACCGCCTCGGATTCAACAACGACGGCGCCGATGCCGTGGCCGCGCGACTGAAATCGTGGCCGCGAACCGTTCCGGTTTTCGTCAACGTCGGCAAGAACCGCGACGTACCGCTCGAAGGGGCGGTCGAGTCGTATGTCGAGTGCTACCGCCGCGTCGCGCCGCACGCCGATGCAGCGGTGTTGAATTTGTCGTCGCCCAACACGCCGGGGCTGCGCGACCTGCAACGGCCCGAGCATGTCGAAGCGCTGCTGAATGCCCTGCCGCGCGTCGGACCGGTGTTGATCAAGATCGCGCCGGACCTCGACGAAAGCCAGATCGCCGAAATCGCCGCGGTCTGCGCGAACAAAGCCGACGGCATGATCTGCACGAACACCACCCTCGATCGCCTGCCGGGCATGAACGAGGCAGGGGGGCTTTCGGGCAAGCCGTTAATGGCGAAGTCGACGAAGGTGCTGGCGCAGGTGCGGAAGGCGGTCGGCGACGACTACCCGCTCATCGGCGTCGGCGGCGTGTTCACCGCCGATGATGTGCGGGCGAAGGTGGATGCGGGGGCGAATCTGGTGCAGATCTACACATCCTTTATCTATGAAGGGCCGGGAATCGTGAAAACTCTGGTGCGCGCATGCCAGTAGTTCATCCTTCGGCGCGCAGCGCCGGAGGATCTACGGTTACACCGGCAGGATCACGCATGTGGGCAGCAGTCGCGCGGTATAGCCGGAGATCCTCCGGCGCTGACGCGCCGAAGGATAGACTCGAAAAAGCATGATCGTTTACGGAGCGAACCCCGTCCTCGAAGCCATCCGCGCCGACCCTCGCCGGGTCCGGTTCGTGGCCGTGGCCCGGGAGAACAGCGGGCGGCATCAGCGGATTGTGGCCGAGGCGAAGGAGGCGGATGTGGCTGTGCGGATCCTGCCTTCGAACCAGATCGACAAGATGGCAGGCCGGGTCGTGCACAACGGCGTGGTGGCCGAGGTTTCCGAGACGGCGTACGCGGACTTTGATGAGGTCGTGGGCCAGGATGAGACGACCTTCGTCCTGATCCTGGACGGCATCACCGACCCGCAGAACTTCGGGGCGATTCTGAGGGTCGCGGATGGGTTCGGCGTGCATCTGGTCGTGCTCCCCCAGCACGAGAGCGTCGGCCTGACTCCCGCCGCGGTGAAAGCCTCGGCCGGGGCGGCGCAGTGGGTCGCGGTCGCGCACGTCACGAACCTTTCCCGGGCCATCGAGACCCTGAAGGAAAAGGGATTCTGGGTTTACGCCGCGGCCGCGGATGGGGATCACGCCGCGAAGATCGACTTCACCGGCAAAGTCGCGCTCGTCATGGGAAGCGAGGGGAAGGGGGTCCGGCGGAACGTTCTGGACCACTGCGACCGGACCATTTCCATCCCCATGTTCGGGCACGTCGACTCCTTCAATGTCGCGTCCGCCGCGGCGGTTTTGTGCTACGAGGTCGTCCGGCAAACCCGGAATTAAGAGGCACTTGCACGCGGTTTGGCCATCTGCTATAACCCGCAGTTCCTCGGCCGCGCCGGCAGCAGTCTCACCCTCTGCAACATCGGTATTGGCTGATTGTGTCTTTGAAATCATAGGTTTGGCGCTGGCATAGCTCAGTTGGTAGAGCAGCTGATTTGTAATCAGCAGGTCGCGGGTTCGAGTCCCGTCGCCAGCTCCAGAGCGGCTCCAAACCGGAGAGATGGCTGAGCGGCTAAAAGCAGCAGACTGTAAATCTGCCGGGTCCATGACCTACGGAGGTTCGAATCCTCCTCTCTCCACCAGAGCAGCGTAAAAAACGCGGGAGTAACTCAGTTGGTAGAGTCACAGCCTTCCAAGCTGTTGGTCGCGGGTTCGAATCCCGTCTCCCGCTCCAAACGAAGCAGTAAGCCCTCGTAGCTCAGGGGTAGAGCACGTCCTTGGTAAGGACGGGGTCACCAGTTCAAATCTGGTCGAGGGCTCCACCAATCAGCGGCACCAAACTCATCACAGAGGCGGCAACACCATGGCGGCAACGCGCGAGATCATCACGCTCCAGTGCACCGAGTGCAAACGGCGGAACTACACCACCACGAAGAACAAGAAGACGACCACCGAGAAGCTCGAGCTGAAGAAGTTCTGCCGGCACGAGCGGAAGCGGACGGTCCATCGCGAGACGAAATAGCAGGGAATTAAACGAGAAAGCTCCGCTTTCTCAGCAGTTTGCGGCAAATGTAGGCCAATAGCTCAATTGGTAGAGCAGCGGTCTCCAAAACCGCAGGTTGGGGGTTCGAGTCCCTCTTGGCCTGCCAAATCCTGAAGAAGAAGCTTGCAGCCATCAGCTCTCAGCTCGCAGGGAGAAAGCCTTCCCCTGTGGGCTGAGAGCTGCCGGCTGAGGGCTGAAGGGTATTCATGGCACCGGAAGTCGACAAAGACAACGCAGTCGTCGCAAGCCGAAGCAGTGGTGGCTCGCGACCAAAGAGTTCTTCCGAGACACGAACTCGGAAATGCAGAAGGTCACCTGGCCGAGCAAGAACGAGGTCGTCGGCACGACCGTCGTGGTCATCGTGGCCACGCTCGTGTTCGCGCTCTTCCTCTGGGGCTGCGACCTCGTCTTCTACAAGGCCATCGATTTTCTCTTCACCCGTTTCGGAGCGAGCACCTAATCAATGGTCGAAGCGACGACGCAGAAGCAGTGGTACATCGTCCACACCTACTCCGGTTTCGAGGAGCGGGTGAAGGAGAACCTCACCCAGCGCATCGACGCCCTCGGCATGCGCGAGAAGTTCGGCGAGATCAAGATCCCGACCGAGACGCTCGTGGAGATGAAGGGCGGCAAGAAGCGCGAGGTGCAGCGCAAATTCTTCCCCGGCTACATCCTCGTGGAGATGGAGATGTCGGACGACGCCTGGCATCTCGTCAAGAACACTCCCAAGGTGACCGGCTTCGTCGGCACGGGCAAGAAGCCGACGCCGCTGACGCAGGAAGAGGTCGACCAGATCCTCAGCCAGGTCGTCACCACCAAGGAAAAGCCGAAACCGAAGCACGTTTACGAGCACGGCGAGCACGTCCGCATCATCGACGGCCCGTTCACGAACTTCACCGGCGTGGTCGAAGAGGTCAACCTCGACCGCAACACTCTCAAGGTCATGGTCACGATCTTCGGCCGCTCCACTCCGGTCGAGCTGGACTTCCTGCAGGTCGCCCGTTACGACGCGGCCGAGGAACAGGCCGGCGGCGCCCAGAAGACGCGATAAACGATTACAAATTAACGCGAGCAATTAGCGCGAAGGATTCACGATGGCTAAAAAGATTACTGGTTACATCAAGCTTCAGATCCCGGCCGGACAGGCCACTCCCGCTCCCCCGGTCGGCCCGGCCCTCGGCCAGCACGGCGTGAACATCATGGAGTTCTGCAAGACCTTCAATGCTCGCACCGCCAAGGACCAGGGGCTGATCATCCCGGTCGTGATCACGGTCTTCTCCGACCGCACGTTCACGTTCATCACCAAGACCCCGCCCGCGTCGATCCTTCTGCTGAAGGCGGCCGGCATCCAGAAGGGGTCCGGCGTGCCGAACAAGACCAAGATCGGCAAGGTCACCCGCAAGCAGGTCGAAGAGATCGCGCGTCTGAAGATGCCCGACCTCAACGCCGCCAGCGTCGAGGCGGCCATGAAGACCGTCGAGGGCACGGCGCGCTCGATGGGGATGGAAATCGTCGATTAGTTCGGTAGGCAGTAGGCAGTAGGCGGTAGGCAGGAGAGACCGGTTTTCCTGCCTACCGCCTACTGCCTACCGCCTACTAAGAGGCGCGACAGCGCGTAGCTGTCGCAAATGTGTAGGAGGCTCGAAAGAGCCGCTAAAACTACAAGGAGAGATATGGCCAAACACGGCAAGAAGTATCGTGCTGCGGCTGAGAAGGTCGAACAGCGACCGTACAAGCTGGACGAGGCCTTCGGTCTGCTCAAGCAGATCGCGTATGCCAAGTTCAATGAGACGGTCGAGTTGTCGATGCTTCTCGGTGTCGATCCCAAGCACGCCGATCAGATGGTCCGGGGAACGACCGTGCTTCCGCACGGAACCGGCCAGACCAAGCGCGTGCTCGTGATTGCCCAGGGCGAAAAGCAGCGTGAGGCGCAGGAAGCCGGCGCAGACATCGTCGGAGGTGACGAGATCGTCGAGAAGATCCAGGGTGGTTGGGTCGACTTCGATGCGGTCATCGCCACACCGGACATGATGCGCTCGGTCGGTAAGCTCGGTAAGGTCCTCGGTCCCCGTGGACTGATGCCGAACCCGAAGACCGGCACCGTCACGTTCGACGTCGCCAAGGCGCTTCAGGAGATCAAGGCCGGCAAGGTGGAGTTCCGCGTCGACAAGACCGCGATCATCCACGTCCCGGTCGGCAAGATCTCGTTTTCCGCCGATCAGCTGAAGGACAACGCTTCAGCGATCATCAACGCCGTTCGCAAGGCGAAGCCCGCCGCTGCGAAGGGCAAGTACGTCAGGTCCATCTACATCTCGTCCACCATGAGCCCGTCGGTCCAGATCGACACGGCCGTGGCTGAGACCAAGGCGGAGTGAGCATGAAGAATCGCGAACAGAAAGCAGAAGCGATCTCCCAGTTCACCGAAGGCATCGGTTCCGCGACGAACGCGTTCGTCCTCGATTTCAAGGGCATCACCGTTCCTCAGGTCACCGAGCTGCGCCGCCAGATCCGCGAGACGGGTTCCGAGTACGTGGTCATCAAGAACACGCTCGCTCTCATCGCGGTGAAGGACACCCCGCTCACCAAGCTCACCGGACACTTCCAGGGCATGACTGCCGTGGCCTACAACGCCACCGACGCGGTTGCGCTCGCGAAGGTGCTGACCAAGTTCGCCAAGGACGTCCCCACCGTGCAGTTCAAGGGCGCTCTTCTCGGCGGTCAGCCGGTTCCGGCGAGCGAGATCCAGAACATCGCCAATCTGCCGTCGCGCGACGAGCTGATTGCCAAGGTTCTGTACCTCATGCAGCACCCCATCCGCGGCCTCGCGGTCGTTCTCAACGGCACGATCCGGAACTTTGCGGTCGTGCTCGACCAGATTGCTAAACAGAAAGAGACGGCTGCTTAGGGCGGCCTCAAGATAAAACTGGAGGAAAAATGGCTATTTCTACTGATGATTTCGTGAAGCAGATTGAGACGATGACGGTGCTCGACCTGGCCAATCTGGTCAAGGCCCTCGAGGATCGCTTCGGTGTTTCCGCCGCCGCGGCCGTGGCTGCGGCCCCGGCAGCGGGTGGTCCGGTTGCGGCTGCCGCTCCGGCCGAGGAGCAGACGGAGTTCACCGTCACCCTCAGCGAAGTCGGCGACAAGAAGATCAACGTCATCAAGGCAGTCCGCGAAGTGACGTCGCTCGGCCTGAAGGAAGCGAAGGACCTCGTCGAAGGCGCGCCTCAGACCGTGAAGGAAGGCGTGACCAAGGAAGAGGCCGAGAAGATCAAGAAGGTCTTCGAGGAAGCCGGCGCCAAGGTCACCATCAAGTAAGTATCGAAGTTTTGTACGGTTCCGGGCGGTGTTCATGCATCGCCCGGAATCGGCGTTTTTGCCTCGCGGGTCTGAAAGGGGGGGAGCGGCCCTTTCACATAGACCCACCCATCGCGTACTCCATCGTGCGTTGCCTGCACGGTGGCCTCGCCTGACGCGACATTAGGAGTCCATTCGAATGAACGGAGCCATGCCCAAACAGGAGCCGGTTCGTCACGACTTCTCGAAGATCCGCAGCTATATGGCGCTGCCGAATCTCATCGACGTACAGAGAAAGTCCTACGAACGCTTCCTGCAGATGAACCTCCTTCCGGAGGAGCGCGAAGACACCGGCCTGCAGTCGGTCTTCACCAGCGTCTTCCCCTTCAGCGACTTCCGGGAGACCTGCTCGCTCGACTTCGTCCGCTACTCCATCGGTAACTGGGAGTGCAAGTGCGGACAGCTCAAGGGTCTCGAGCACCTGCGCATGAGCTGCGCGAACTGCGGCGCCAAGATCATCACCGACCACCCGCACGAGGAAACCGTGCAGTGCGGCCAGTGCGGCGTCGTCAACAAGAACCGCGTCGAGGTCTGCGACATCTGCGGCAACCCCGTCGACCTGCAGATGAAGTACTCCGTCGAAGAGTGCCAGGAGCGCGGCATGACCTACAGCGTTCCGCTGAAGGTCACCTTCCGCCTCTTCGTCTACGACAAGGACCCCGACACCGGCGTCAAGCACATGCGCGACGCCAAAGAAGAAGAAGTGTTCTTCGGCGACATCCCGCTGATGACCGACAACGGTACGTTCGTCATCAACGGCACGGAGCGCGTCATCGTCTCCCAGCTCCATCGTTCGCCGGGCGTCTTCTTCACCAAGGAAGGCCCGCACACCTTCCTCTCCAAGATCATTCCGTACCGCGGCTCCTGGGTGGAGTTCGAGTACGACCAGAAGAACATCCTCTACGTCCGCATCGACCGCAAGCGCAAGTTCCTCGGAAGCGTCTTCCTCCGCGCCCTCGGCCTGACCACGGACGAAGAGATCCTTCGCCAGTTCTACACGCCGATCAAGGTCAAGCTGGACGACAAGGGCGCCGAGCTCTCGTTCGACCGCCGCGTCCTCGATCAGGAAGAGGCGAAGGAGCGTCACTCCATCCGCGGCCGTCGCGCCGTACGCACCGTCTTCGGCGGCATCAAGCTCGACCAGAAGATGGCCGACTCGCTGACCAAGACCAACAACGCCACGGTCAAGATCGACTACAACGCGCTCGAGAAGGCCACCTTCCTCGGCGACGTCGTCGACACGAGCACGGGCGAGGTTCTCTTCGAAGCCGGTGAAGCCGTTCCCGCCGATTGGGCGGAAGTCCTCCGCGGCCACGGCGTCACCGAGATGGACGTGATCTTCCCCGAGTGGGATCTCGTCTCCGACATCCTGCTCAACACCGTTCGCAAGGACACCTCGAAGTCCTTCGAAGCGGCCATCATCGAGATCTACCGCCGCATGCGCCCGGGCGACCCGCCGACCCTCGAGTCCGCGAAGGCCCTGTTCGAAGGCATGTTCTTCGACGCGCGCAAGTACGACTTCTCCCGCGTCGGCCGCTTCAAGTTCAACATCAAGCTCGACCTCGAGTCGCCGGTCACGCAGAAGACCATGACTCCGGACGACTTCTACGTCGTCATCAACTACCTGCTGCGTCTGCGCAAAGACGTCGGCCGCGTCGACGACATCGACAATCTCGGCAACCGCCGTGTCCGTGCGGTCGGCGAGCTCCTCGAGAACCAGTTCCGCATCGGTCTGGTCCGCATGGAGCGCGCGATCAAGGAAAAGATGTCAGTCCACCAGGACATCGATTCGGCGATGCCGCACGACCTGATCAACTCCAAGCCCGTCATCGCGGCCATCAAGGAGTTCTTCGGATCCTCGCAGCTGTCGCAGTTCATGGATCAGACGAACCCGCTCTCCGAAGTCACCCACAAGCGCCGCCTGTCGGCCCTTGGACCGGGTGGTCTGTCCCGCGAGCGCGCCGGATTCGAAGTCCGCGACGTTCACCCGACTCACTACGGCCGCATCTGCCCGATCGAGACGCCTGAAGGTCCGAACATCGGCCTCATCTCCTCGCTGGCGTGCTATGCCCGCATCAACGAGTACGGCTTCATCGAGTCGCCGTACAAGAAGGTCGCCGGCGCGCGCGTTCACGATCACTACCGCATCGTGAAAACGGGCGACACGAACTTCACCCTCAGCCAGATCGTCGAGAAGCGCGATCTGCAGAAGGAAAACAACCGCCTCGCCAAAGAGAACGCGGCCGCGGCCAGCGGCAAGGGACGCAAGCAACTCCTGCAGCCCGCCGAGGCCGAGCCGTACGCGTTCTATCTGTCGGCGTGGGATGAAGAGCGTTACACCATCGCCCAGGCGAACGTGATGCTCGATGACGACGGCAACCTGGTTCACGATCGCGTCATCGCCCGCCAGTCCGGCGACTTCGTTTCCATCGAGAAGGAGAAGGTCGACTTCATCGACGTCTCGCCCAAGCAGCTCGTGTCCGTCGCGGCCTCGCTCGTTCCGTTCCTCGAGAACGACGACGCGAACCGCGCGCTCATGGGCGCCAACATGCAGCGCCAGTCCGTTCCGCTGCTCCGCACCGAGTCGCCGTACGTCGGCACGGGCATGGAGAACGTGGTCGCCCGTGATTCCGGCGCGGTCGTGGTCTGCAAGCGCGGCGGCGTCGTCGATCTCGTCGACTCCAACCGCATCATCGTCCGCGTCGAGTCCGAGGACACCGAGACCGGTGAGACCAAGGAGTTCGGCGCCGACATCTATCAGCTCATCAAGTTCAAGCGCTCGAACCAGAACACCTGCATCGCGCAGAAGCCTGTCGTTCGCGAAGGCCAGCGGGTCCGCAAGGGCCAGGTCCTCGCCGACGGTCCCTGCACCGACGCCGGCGAGCTGGCTCTCGGCCGCAACATCCTCGTCGCGTTCATGCCCTGGCGCGGCAACAACTTCGAGGACGCGATTCTCGTGTCCGAGAAGCTGGTGAAAGAGGACTACTACACCTCCATCCACATCGAAGAGTTCGAGATCGAAGCCCGCGACACGAAGCTCGGTCCCGAGGAAATCACCCGCGACATTCCGAACGTCTCGGAGTCCGCGCTGCGCGATCTCGACGAGAGCGGAATCATCCGCATCGGCGCGACCGTCAAGCAGGGCGACATCCTCGTCGGAAAAGTAACTCCGAAAGGTGAGACCCAGCTCACACCCGAAGAGAAGCTGCTCCGCGCGATCTTCGGTGAAAAGGCCGGCGACGTTCGCGACGCATCGCTCAAGACGCCTCCGGGCATCGAAGGCACGGTCGTCGACGTGAAGATCTTCTCGCGCAAGGGTGTCGACAAGGACATGCGCGCGAAGTCGATCGAAGAGGGCGAGATCGAGCGGATGAACCGGAACATCCAGGATGAGATCCGGATCATCACCGACGCCCGCAACAAGAAGATCTCCGAAGTGCTGGCAGAGACAGAAGCTGCAGCGCGACGTGGTCGATTTCAAGACCGGCGATGTGCTCGTCCGCAAGAACGAAGCTGCCGATCGCGAGACCGTGAACCGCCTCTCGCGCCGCGAGCTGCTTGCTCTCCCGGTCGATGAAGAGACGCGCGAGACGGTCCGTATGTTCGTCGAGCGCGCCGAGAACCGCATTCGCGTTCTGGAGCAGAAGGCCGAAGAACGCCGTGAGGACCTGCAGAAGGGTGACGAGCTTCCCCCGGGCGTCATCAAGATGATCAAGGTCTACGTCGCCATGAAGCGCAAGCTCTCCGTCGGCGACAAGATGGCCGGACGCCACGGCAACAAGGGTGTCATCTCGCGCATCCTGCCCGAGGAAGACATGCCGTACATGCCGGACGGCACGCCGGTCGAGATCGTGCTCAACCCCCTCGGCGTTCCGTCGCGCATGAACGTCGGTCAGATCCTCGAGACGCACCTCGGCTGGGCCGCGCGCTCACTCGGTCTGCACTTCTCCACGCCGGTTTTCGACGGCGCGACGGAAGGCGAGATCAAGGCGCAGCTCAAGGCCGCGGGCCTTCCGGACGACGGCAAGACCGCGCTCTTCGACGGCATGACCGGTGAGAAGTTCGAGCAGCAGGTCTGCGTCGGCTTCATCTACATGCTCAAGCTTTCGCATCTGGTCGACGACAAGATTCACGCGCGCTCGATCGGACCTTATTCACTGATCACGCAGCAGCCCCTCGGCGGCAAGGCGCAGTTCGGCGGTCAGCGTTTCGGAGAGATGGAAGTCTGGGCTCTCGAAGCGTACGGCGCCGCGTACACCCTGCAGGAGCTGCTCACCGTGAAGTCGGACGACGTCGAAGGACGCTCGAAGATTTACGAAGCCATCGTCAAGGGCGAGGTTCCGGACGATCCGGGTCTGCCCGAGTCGTTCAACGTTCTCGTGCGCGAGCTGCAGTCGCTCTGCCTCGACGTGGAACTTCTGAAGGAATAGCCGATGCGACGCAGAGTCACACCGCTGTCGAGGATGCCGAACGCCGATTGCCGTGCCTGTCACGGCATGGGCTCGGTGCGGATGACCGCGCACTTTTACACGGGCGACCACGAGTTCGAGGCCCCGTGCTGGGAGTGCTTCGGCAGCGACGTGAAACTGCAGTTCCCGCATCCCCCGACTTCCGATAACTGATTCGAACGAATTCGTCCCTACAAGGGAGGCGCAAATTGGAAAGCTTCAACGCACTGTTTCAACCGGCAAAACAGCAGGCGATCAACGATTTCAACGCGATCAAGATCAGCCTCGCGTCCCCGGAGAAGATCCGGTCGTGGTCCTACGGCGAAGTCACCAAGCCGGAGACGATCAACTACCGCACCTTCAAGCCGGAGCGCGACGGTCTGTTCTGCGCGAAGATCTTCGGTCCGATCACCGACTGGGAATGCCTGTGCGGTAAGTACAAACGGATGAAGCACCGCGGAGTCATCTGCGACAAATGCGGTGTCGAAGTCACGAAGTCGAAGGTCCGCCGCGAGCGCATGGGTCACATCGAGCTCGCGTCGCCGGTCTCGCACGTCTGGTTCTTCAAGGGCCTCCCGTCGCGCATCGGACACCTGCTCGACATCTCCCTCCGCGATCTCGAGCGGATCCTCTACTTCGAGTCGTACGTGGTCATCGACTCCGGCGATCTCGACGGCGTGATCCACGAGAAGGAGCTGCTCGCCGAGGACAAGTTCCGCGAGCTGCGGGGCCAGTACGGCGATGTCTTCGTCGCCAAGATGGGCGCCGAGGCGATCAAAGAGCTGCTCCGCCGCGTGAACGTCGAAGAGCTCAGCGATGAGCTGCGACTGATCATGCGCACCGAGACCTCGCAGATCAAAAAGCTGAAGGCTGCCAAGCGGCTCAAGGTCGTCGACGCCTTCCGCAAGTCGGGTCATCGTCCTGACTGGATGATCCTCGACGTCATCCCGGTCATCCCGCCCGAGCTGCGCCCCCTGGTGCCTCTCGACGGCGGCCGCTTCGCGACGTCGGATCTGAACGATCTGTATCGCCGCGTCATCAACCGCAACAACCGACTCAAGAAGCTCCTCGAGCTGCGCGCGCCGGACGTCATCGTCCGCAACGAAAAGCGCATGCTCCAGGAAGCGGTCGACGCGCTCTTCGACAACGGCCGCCGCGGCCGCGTGCTCAAGGGCTCGAACAACCGTCCGCTGAAGTCGCTCTCCGACACCCTCAAGGGCAAGCAGGGCCGCTTCCGCCAGAACCTCCTCGGCAAGCGCGTCGACTACTCCGGCCGTTCGGTCATCGTCGTCGGCCCCGAGCTTCGTCTGCACCAGTGCGGTCTGCCGAAGAAGATGGCCCTCGAGCTGTTCAAGCCGTTCATCTACCACAAGCTCGAGCAGCAGGGCCTGGTCGGCACGATCAAGGCCGCGAAGGAGCTCGTCGAGCTGCAGACCAACGAAGTGTGGGATGCGCTCGAGAGCGTCATCAAAGAGCATCCGGTTCTGCTGAACCGCGCACCGACGCTTCACCGTCTCGGCATCCAGGCCTTCGAGCCGGTGCTCGTCGAAGGCAAGGCCATCAAGATTCACCCGCTGGTCTGCACCGCGTTCAACGCCGACTTCGACGGCGACCAGATGGCCGTTCACGTGCCGCTCTCGCCGAAGGCTCAGGTCGAGTCGCAGGTGCTGATGCTGGCGTCGAACAACATCCTCTCGCCGGCGCACGGCAAGCCGCTCGCCGTTCCGTCGCAGGATCTCGTGCTCGGCTGCTACTACCTGACCAAGGCCAAGCAGGGCGCGAAGGGCGAAGGCAAGATCTTCGGCAGCTTCGACGACGTGATGATCGCGTTGCAGGCTGAGGAAGTGGAGCTGCTCACGCCGATCCGCTGCCGCGTCAGCGGCCGGTTCATGGATCTGACCAAGCACTTCAACGATCAGGACATCGTCCACTGCGAAGTGCAGGACCTCGACAAGAAGCTCGTCGAGACCACGGTCGGACGGGTCATCTTCAACACCAGCATTCCCGACGAGATCCCGTTCATCAACGGCCTGCTCAAGAAGAAGGGCCTCCAGGACCTCGTCAACTACTGCTTCATCAACTTCGGCAACGCCAAGACCGTGCAGATGCTCGACGAGTTGAAAGACCTCGGCTTCCTCTACGCGACGAAAGCCGGCGTCTCGATCGGCGTCGACGACATGGTCATCCCGGCGCGCAAGCAGGACATCGTCGAGAGCGCGCGTAAGTCGGTTCTCGAAGTCGAGCGCCAGCGTCTCGACGGCGCGATCACCCACGGTGAGCGCCACAACAAGATCATCGACATCTGGCACCGCGCCACCGAGCAGGTTTCGGACGAGATGTTCGCCGAGATGAAGCGCGTCGAAGCGGCCCGCAAGGAGTTCAACCCCATCTTCATGATGGCCGACTCCGGCGCCCGTGGCTCGAAGGAACAGGTTCGTCAGCTGGCGGGTATGCGCGGTCTCATGTCCAAGCCCTCCGGCGAAGTCATCGAGACGCCCATCACCGCGAACTTCCGCGAAGGCCTCTCCGTGCTGCAGTACTTCATCTCCACGCACGGTGCTCGTAAGGGTCTGGCCGACACGGCGCTCAAGACCGCGGACTCGGGATATCTCACCCGCCGTCTGGTCGATGTCGCGCAGGACGTGATCATCACCGAGCAGGACTGCGAGACGTTCGACGGCATCATCGTCATGCCCATCATGGAAGGCGGCGACATTCTCGAGCCGCTCCGCGACCGCATCGTCGGCCGCGTTGCGCAGGAGGATGTCTACGATCCGCTGACCACCGACAAGCTCGTGTCGCAGAACGAAGAGCTCACCGAAGAGCTGGCGAACGCGATTCAGGAAGCGGGTATCGAGCAGGTCAAGATCCGCTCGGTGCTCACCTGCGAAACGCGTCGCGGTGTGTGCCGCCGCTGCTACGGCCGCAACCTGGCCAGCGGCAAGCTCGTCGAGATCGGCGAAGCGGTGGGCGTCATCGCCGCGGAATCGATCGGCGAGCCGGGCACGCAGCTCACCATGCGTACGTTCCACGTCGGTGGTACGGCGTCGCGCGTTTCCGAGCAGTCCAAGCACGAAGCAACGTCACCGGGTCGCGTCCAGCTCGTGAACGTCGTCACGGTCACGAACAAGAACGGCGATCAGGTCGTCATCAACCGCAACGGCAAGCTCCTGATCATGGAGGACATCGGCACTCGTAAGTCGAAGAAGGCCGGTGCCGAGGACCTCGCGGCTGGATCGCGCGAGAAGGAGCGTTACGCGCTCGTCTACGGCTCCACGCTGAAGGTGAATGACGGCCAGCATGTCGAGGCCGGTCAGCCGCTCGTCGAGTGGGATCCGTTCACCTCCGCGGTGCTCACGGAAGTCGGCGGTAAGGTCACCTTCAAGGACATCGTCGAAGGCGAGAACGTTCGCGAAGAGACGGACAAAGTCACCGGTCTCACGCAGATGGTCATCGTCGAATCCGCGACGGCCGAGAAGCGCACCCCGACCCTCATCATCAAAGCGGGCAAGGGCTCGGACGAGAAGAAGTACCTTCTCCCCACCGGCGCCCACGTCATGGTTCACAACGGTCAGGACGTCCACCCCGGCGACATTCTGGCGAAGATTCCTCGTGCTACCACGAAGACGAAGGACATCACCGGTGGTCTGCCGCGCGTCGTCGAGCTGTTCGAAGCGCGTCATCCCCGCGACAAGGCTGTCATCACCGAGGTCGACGGAACCGTGCATCACGGCGCGATCGTCAAGGGCCTGCGCCGCATCATCGTCGAGACCGACGAAGGCACTCGCCACGAGTACAGCGTTCCCCGCTCCGTGCACGTCAACGTGCAGGAAGGTGAGCGCGTCAGAGCCGGCGACCCGCTCATCGACGGTCCGATTGACCCTCATGATGTGCTCGCGGTCCTCGGCATCAAGGAGCTGCAGCGCTACCTGGTCGACAAGATCCAGGAGGTCTACCGTTCCCAGTCGGTTGCCATCAACGACAAGCACATCGAGACCATCTGCCGCCAGATGCTCCGGTCCGTTCGTGTCACCAGAGTCGGCGACACGGACTTCCTGGTGGACGAGCAGGTCGATCGCTTCCGCTTCATGGAAGAGAACGAGAAGGTCATGAACCGCGGCGGCGAGCCGGCCGACGGTGTGCCCCTGCTGCTCGGTATCACCAAGGCTTCGCTGTCGACGGAGTCGTTCATCTCGGCGGCGTCGTTCCAGGAGACCACGCGCGTGTTGACCGAGGCGGCCATCGCCGGCCGCGTCGACTACCTGCGCGGTCTGAAGGAAAACGTCATCGTCGGACGGCTCATCCCCGCCGGTACGGGCATGCCCACCTACCGCGACATCTTCCTGGAGAAGGACGAGGCCCCGGCCCAGCCTTCCCTCGAAGAGCTGCTGCAGCGGGAGACGGAAGAGGACGAGGCGCTCAGCCTCGCGGATTTCGACGACGAGCAGTAGGCGTCAATCTTTGCCTTACTGTGAACGGCGGCCGAAAGGCCGCCGTTCTTTTCTCTCTGCGCGCTCCGTGGCGGTCGGCGCCGGTAAACTGCAGGCCGGTAGGCGACAAGGTGAATCGTCACAGACTTCTTCGTATCTTTATTCTGGCCGACGTCTTCTCCGTGGTTGCCGGCGTCATCGCGGCAGTCATTTTTGAAGGAACCCTGCCGGAACCGTTACGCACGTACGCCGCGACGCAAGAGCTCCATCCGTTCCTTCTGATTGTCGGACTCGTTCTCATCGTCCTGCTGATCGTCGCCTGGGTAGGACTCTGGAGGAATGCCTCGTGGGCGCCGGCCGCCTACGCAGTTGCCTGGGCCGGCTGTCTCGTCATCCTGCCATTCAGTGGGCCGTACATAGGAACGGGCATCGAAGAGATGTTCGATTTCGTGGGCACCGCTGCCGGCGGTGGAATCCTCGCGCTGCTTCTTCTCGCGATGGAGGAGCGTCGAAGCTCAGGGCCGGCCACACTGGTAGCGAGGGATACGACGAACGACGTTGGGCAACCAAATATCAAATCGTCGCGCGTTCATCGCGCGTTGTCATGGCTGTACGGGCTCATCGCGCTGATGCTGCTCGCCCTTCCGTATGTCGCACGGACCGGCCAGGAAAAACTGCTTCCCGCAGAGATGGCAATCGCGTTGTCTCTGCCGCTGTTCTTCTTTGCCCTCGCGATCCTTCATCATTTCGTGTCGCGCGGCGCGAAGGAGCGGAAGCGCTGGGCGCGAATCGGCTCGATCGTTCTCGCTTGTTTACTAATGCCTGCTGTTCCGGTCGGCACGATCATTGGCGTCTACCTGCTGCGCAATAGTTCGTGGGAACCTGCGATGGCATGCAAGTGCGCTGAGTATCCTGACTTGCCGTTCTTGCGCGACGCGATCACGAAGCGGATTCGCGAGACGAAACGTATCCTTTCTCGACTCACCTTGCTCGAGACGAACAGCCAGGACCGTCTGCGGCTCTACGTGTGTGAAGCTTGTGGGCAATACTGGCAAACAGGACACGAATGGAACTTCGGCGACCGTGAGTACGTCTTCAAAGTGCCGGCGATCGAGTCGTCAGAGTGGCTTCGCGAGCCGTACCGTCAGCCGGCGGCCATGCTCATCTTCACCGCCGCCATGACGGACTATTTCGAGAAGAACAGGTTCGAAGAGGGCGACACGCCCTGCCGTGAAGAAGGTTGCCCGAACCGCTCGATGAAGCAGGGCCGCTTCTGCATCGATCACCATCTGGAGCAACTGCGTGCGGTAAGAATTCTTCCCGCGGTTCCACGCGGTCGCATGTTCCCGCCGTATCGAACTGAGGTATGAGATGACACGAGTCCGCGTTGAGAGCTTCACCATCTCGCTGGACGGATACGGAGCAGGCCCGAAACAGGACATCAGCAGTCCGCTCGGCATTGGCGGGACGGATCTGCACCAGTGGTTATTTCCGACACGCACGCTCCAGCGGGCCTTGTTCGGCAAGGAGGGCGGCACGACCGGCGTCGACGATGACTTCGCCGCTCGTGGCTTCGAGAATGTCGGGGCCTGGATTCTCGGGAGGAACATGTTCAGCCCCTCTCGTGGGCCCTGGCCGGATCTGAACTGGAAAGGCTGGTGGGGAGACGATCCTCCGTATCACGTTCCGGTCTTCGTCCTGACGCACCATGCACGTCCACCGATCGAGATGGAAGGCGGCACGACGTTCCATTTCGTCACCGGCGGCATTCGTGACGCGCTTGAAAGGGCACGCGAGGCGGCCGGCGGAAAGGACGTGCGCATCGGCGGCGGGGCGAACACCATCCGGCAGTATCTTCGCGAGCGCCTCGTTGATGAACTGCACATTGCCATCGCGCCAGTCCTCCTCGGCGGAGGAGAACGGCTGTTCGAAGGAGTTGACTTGCGGGCTCTGGGATATGAATGCGTCGAATTCATAGCATCGGAGAAGGCCACGCACGCCGTCCTGCGGCACCGTGGGCGTGTATGAGCGAGGAGACATCATGACGGTGAGGCGGCCGTAATCCGGCGACGCCCAGGAGACGACGAATGCAGTTCAGCATCACAACAGAGGTCGACGCTCCGCCGGAAGTGGTGTTCGCGGTTCTGAGCGAGGTCGAGTACTGGCCTGAGTGGACGCCGACGGTTACGCGGGTAGAGCGTCTCGGTGACGCCGGCGCGCCGTTGGCGCTCGGTGGCCGCCTCCGAATCGTGCAGCCGAAGGTGCCGCCCTCCGAATGGACGGTCACAGCGCTCGAACCGGGTCGAGGGTTTCGGCTCGTCAGCCGTTCTCCCGGCGCAACGGTCGAGGCGAATCACTGGATAGAGCAGGCGGGAGCGGGATCCCGCGTAACGCTCTCCGTGACGTTTACCGGCTTCCTGGGACGGGTCGTCGGCTGGATGATGCGGGGCCTCAACAACCGGTACCTTGCACAGGAAGCGGCCGGGCTCAAACGCCGAAGTGAGGAGCGCGCTCGGGCCACGGAGTGAGGCGGTGACTTCGGCGAGGCCCCCGGCCTCACCCGCCGCGCAGTCCTTGTGCAACCTAACGAGACGCTGCAGCGGACGAGGCGGCCGGCACTCCTGCTCGCCTTCGGCTCTGCCTTGGCCGTCTCGCCGCTGAGCCTTGAGGACGAGGCCCCAGCCTTCCCTCGAAGAGGACGAGGTGATCAGTCTCGCGGACTTCGGCGACGAGCGGTGACGCTCACTACGTCTCGTGTTTTGCAGTGTTTGTGCTGACCATTGGCAGGCGGAGTTGTGGTCGTACACATCCTCTGCTACCGTTGAGCTTCCCAATCAGACAACAGTGGCGAGGTGACGTGGATAATCCGACGAATGCCTTCAGGGCCGGTTCCTACGTTCTCTGCGTGAGCACTCTGTTGCCTGAGGCCGTTAACCGTGTAGAGCAAAATGACCTGGCGCCGATCGCAAGTCTAGTCGTTGTGATCGTGTTTCTGTGGCTCGATGCATGTGCTCGCACGATGACGAGTAAGAGCCTGGACGTTAAGATCAAGACCGAGAGCTTCTCAAAGGCCTGGCGTGCCATCTCGATCGTCGGGCTCGAGATCATCGGCGCGGTCTTTTTTACTTTTTGGGCCCGTGGTTGGGTTTTCTCGAGCCCTGTGCCGCCTGCGGCGTCAAAGGCGCTCGCTGTCTGGGTTTTGCTGACGCTGATTCACAATTTGCTTCATATCGACATTGCAACGGGCGTAACGGTTCGCGAATACCTCTCGTTGGCCCCGACCCGCAGCGTCCTCGAATTCGACGGCGTTCAGTCCAGAGTGTGGGTCACACAGCTCACGCGTTGGTATGACAAGGCGACCGACGACCTCCGAGCCGCTTGGGACCAGTTCAAACAGCACAGCTCACCTCCCAGTGCCGGCCAGCTGGCGGGCGCGAGCGTGCGCCGGTCAGCTTTGGTCGCTACTCGCGCACTACGTCCCGCGGCCATACGCCTGCTGACGCAGTACTGTGCGCTTCACATCGTCTATTTCAATGCGGTATTCGCGTGTGCGCTATTCCTATCGGCCATGCTGGAGATCGATCCCTTTCTGGTGGCTCGCATGAGCGTGATGGAGCTTGTCCTGGTGGGGGCAGTCCCGGCGCTCGCTGCAGGAACGTTCTTTTTCGTCACTGTTCGCGACCTGAGAGATTGGGAAATGAAGGCGCAAACGGCGACGCCAAACCAGTCCGCAGTCAAAGGTGGGCAATTTGTGGCAAACCTGTTTCTGATCGCGTCGTTTCTCGTCATCGTGTCGCTGCTTGTCGCCCGGGGACTTCCGGTGTTCCTGTTGGTCGAGCAGTTCATTGTCACGGGAACGATTCTAATCGTGACGATTGTGGCCGCGAGGAGGAGTGCCCATGACGTTGCTGGATAGCGGCATCGTGATTGCCTGGCTCGTCATCGTTTTCGCGGTGGGTATTGCCGCGGGTTTCCGAGCCCGACCTGAATCGTTTTGGCTGAACGATAGGCGCACTCCGCTTCCGTTGCTGATTACTACCATTGTTGCCACACAAGTAGGTGGCGGCACCGTCCTCGGCATTGCGTCGTCGACCTATGAGAGTGGAATCGGCTTCGGCGCAGTGGCCGTGCTGTCGACGTTGTCCGGCTTCCTGGCTGTCGCGCTGCTGGCACCTCGTGCGAAACGAATGGCCGACTCCGCGAAGGCGGTGACGATAACCGAGCTTCTTGGCTTGCATTACAGCCGCCGCACAGAGCTCGCGGCGTCGGCAATCATTATCTTCGCCTACTTTTCGCTCGTCGGGGGGCAGCTCATCGCGGCGGCAGCGATCTTGAAGTTGTGGTCGGGATGGGGCTCAGGGATCGCGCTCGCGATCGCCGCGATCGGGCTGGTCACGTACACGGCCTTCGCCGGCCTCCGCGGCGACATCGCGACGGACGCCCTTCACTTCTGCATCATGGCCGTGGTCCTCATCGGTGTGCTGGGCGCGTCAATCATTCGGAATGTCGACATTCCCCAAGTGCTCGGCGCGGTCCCCCCTGATGTCTGGAACCCGGTCAGATTCGGAGGCTGGGTCTATCTGATCGTCGGTATGCTCCTCGGTGCGCTTGTGCCGCTCGTTTCGGTCGAGATGTGGCTTCGGGTGTTTGCATCGAGTAGCGAGCGTGCGGCCCGGCGGTCTTATGTCGTCGCCGCCATTGTCGTGCTCCCCTTTTATCTGATACCCCTGCTCATGGGTGCTCTGGGAACGCAGTTATTCGGTCCGATCGACCCGCAGAGCGTCTTTGGCGAATATATCCGCCGCTACCTTGGCGATGGGACCAGAGGGTTGGCGATCGCGGCTCTCCTCGCTGTGATTATCTCGACTGCCAACACTTATGTCGTCGTTCTTAGCGCAACGCTGTATCGCAACATCTGGTCGCGGCGCGGCGAAGTGAGCTCGGAGCTCAGGCTGTCGCGGTTCTTGACATTTGTTGTCGGCTTGCTGGCTTTCGCTTATGCCCTGATTGTTCCCGACTTGATTCAGCTGTTGCTGAATGCGTTCTTCGTAATCGCCGTGCTTGCACCTGCGCTTCTGGCAATGATTTATGCGCGAAAAGTTCCCGAGCCGGCTGCGTTCTGGAGCATAGCGGTAGGCGGTGCCGTCACAGTCGCTGCTTTGCCTTTCATGCCGAAGGAGGCTTTCGTTCCGGGACTGGGGTTATGCCTGATGACGTTCGGTGCCATGACGTGGCTTGCCAGGACTAGGAGCACCGGGTGACGTGATTATGGTGGCGCCGGCGATACAGCTATCGCTTCTGCTCGTTCTTCGAATCATTCCGCAGTCAGTCATCGCTCGTGCGAATCGCAAGAATGAGGTTACCGCTAAAGCCATGACTTCCGCCCGACCGGAATACATCATGATCTTGTATGGCATTGCGGCCCTCGCAGCGATGCAGCGGTGCGTTGCATCCGGCTATCGCCTGTCTGTCTCGGTCGGGCTGTTCTTCTTCGCTTTGACGGCGACCTGGAGCCTGGTCTCCATCGGGTTCATTCGCAAGTCGTACAACGAGGAATTGAACGTCCACCGCGGCTTTAAGCTCGTTACGGCCGGGCCGTACGCAATTGTGAGACACCCCGTCCGGCTGGGCCTGTTGGGTGAGGTGTGTGCCCTGGTCGTGATCGCTGGCCGGTGGTGGCTCGGCATCGTTCCGCTGATGATCTGGCGGTTTCAGCTTATTCGGAGTGAGGCTGAAGATAGGATGCTGCTCCACTTTTGCGGCGATCGCGCCGCCCAATACCACGCAGAGGTTCCCGCGCTGAATGTCGCGATGGGTTTGATTGGATACCTCAGGAGGAAACGGAGGAAGTGATGCAAGCCGAAACACGATTGGCTGATAGCCCTTCGGACGTGCTCATTCTTGGCAGGCCGGAGGTGTCCGCGTTACTGGACATGTACCGAGAGGATGCGGTTTTTCTCGAGGATTGCCGGGTGCAGGGCAACAAATTGACTGCTACTGCGCGAAGTTTCACTCATCCATTTCGCCGCTCGGAGCCGAAACATCTCACTCGGACTCACGTGCTCACCTTCGTAACGCAGGGCGCCTTTGTGCTCGGGCATTACTTAGAAACGTTGGATGGCGAACCTCTGATGTCGCCGGCCGCCTTTCACGAACTCGCTGGTAGTGAACGAGCGGTCTTTGCATCTGTGGAGATGCGTTTCCGAGGACATGAGCAGAGACGTGAGCAAATCGAACTCACGATGCGATGTCAACGCATCCGGAAGATTGGTGCGCGATTCGTAATCCACATGGATTTCGAAGTGGGAAGGCGATGCCGGGGCGGTCTTGTGGGGCTGATCGCCTGTTGAGTGTCGTCGCCGTACCGAGCGGGCCGCCGACGTGACGGTTATTGACGAAGCCGGAAGGCCGCTGGCGGGAATGACCGTGAGAAGGTCGTGCAACGATCATTCGGCCGGAATCCACGGTTGCCATTCCTATGTGTTCGCGTTCGGCGGAGGGCGGCAGGGCTCACCCGTACGCGAAGGCTACGTGGAGGCCTGGCGCGGCGCGCCGGACTACATGGAATCGCGTATCGTCGCCACTACCACACGATGATCCGTACACTCGTACTCGTCGAGGGCGAAAGCGATGCGGCCGCGGTTCGCGCGCTCGCCCTGCTCATCGGTTGTGATCTGGGCGTGCATCACATCGAGATCCGGTCCGCTGCCGGCGTAACCAACTTCCCGCGGATGCTCGCGGACTTCGTGCGTACCTACCCGAACGCAGACTTCTGCGGCATGTACGACGTCGCCGAAGAGCGGTACGTCCGCCGCGCAATCGCCGGCGCCGGCATTGCGATCGACGCGCACGAGTCCCTCGAATCCTTCGGTTTCTTCGCCTGCGTAGCCGATCTCGAGGACGAGCTGATCCGCGCGCTGGGAACCGAGCGCGTGGAGCGCGTGATCGAGGCGGAGTCCGAGCTCAGCTCGTTGCGACGTTTTCAGGCGATGCCCGAGCATCGCGAGGACCCCGCGCATCACCAGCTGCGCCGGTTCCTCGGCACGCGCGCGACACGAAAAATCCGCTCCGCACAACGTCTCGTCGAAGCTCTGGATCCTGGCCGATTGCCGCGCCCACTCGTGCAGCTGGCTGCGCGGCTGCTTCAGGCGCCTTACGACCGGCCGCTCTGAGCGGTCCACCTCAACTGCGCGGGTCGTCGCCTGCGTGGCACAATCCGAACGATGACCTTTCGCTGGTGGGTTGCGTTCTCGCTGCTGATTCTGGCCATCCATGAGGCGCACGAGCTCGTTCATGTGGTCACGGGCCGGCTTCTTTGCGGCACGTGGGCGTCCCGCGATTTCAACGCCTGGTGGTTCACGCGTGACTGCGACAGCGTCCTGCCGACACTCGCCGGGCCGTTATTCAGCTATCTGCTCATGCTCGCCGGCGCCGCGATTGCGGCGAAGTGGGAGTCGCCGCGGCGATGGATCGGCGTGGCCTTGCTCTTCGCCGCCAACCCGTTTGCCCGGCTGTTCACCGCGGTCATGGGCGGTGGTGATGAGATGGTCGTCGGAAGACGCATCGCCGGCGTCGCGGAAAACACGATGGCCGTGCGGGTCGCGGTGTTGCTCGTCGTTGCGTCGATCTGCGTTTCGGTCATGGTCGCCGGCTGGCGCGCGCTCGGCGGACTGAATCGGCGCGCGCTCTGGTTCACCGGCCTGCTCCTCTGGCCGATGGTCCTGACGGGCACGCTGTTGTTCGTGGTGGGGAACCGCCTGCTCCGGGCGGGCGTCCTCGCCGAACCGGCGATCACAGGGGCACCGATGCTGGTCGTGGTGGTCACCGTCATCGTTTTCGTGATGACCGGACTGACGGCGAAATGGTTGTCGAGTGAAAGCTCGTGATTACGCTTCGCTCAGCGTCGTGGTGGATTCTGGTTGCCGCGCTGAGCCTTTGCCTCTTCGCGGTAGCCATGGTTGTTTTTCCCGATGCCTTGCAGACGGTGTATCTCCGCCAAACGGCAGCGCCTCGGTTGAAGCGCGAATTCGGCTTCGACTCGGACTATGTCCGGAGCACGTTCACGATCACGCGTATTACGCCGGACGGCGTCCTGGCGAAGGCGGGAGTACGAGTTGGCGACCGGCCCTGGGATTATCACGGCCGAGATGAAATGTCGTTCTACTACATGCTGCAGGCGGCGCGCAGTCGCCGCGTCGTGTTGAGAGTTCGGCGCGAGCCACCGGGTAGCGGGATCGTCGAGATTCCGGTGTCCCTCAGGGCAGAGATCCCGCGATGATCGCGCGCGAGCGCATCCACGCTCTCGACGTCCTCCGCGGCGTGGCCGTTGCCGGCATTCTCTTCGCGAACGTGCTGGTGTTCTTCGGTGTGTTCGTTCTGCCGGAGGATCGCGCCGCCGCCCTTTCAACCGCAGACACTGATCGGGTCGCGCTGTTTCTCGAGCGGGTCTTCGTCGAAGGCAAGTTCTACTCGGTGTTCTCCCTGCTGTTCGGAATCGGCTTCGGCGTGCAGCTCGCCCGCGGCGGCGATGAGGTGCTGCCGCGATTCAAACGTCGCCTCCGCATCCTGCTCGCGATTGGTGCCGTTCACGCCTTCCTGATCTGGGGCGGCGACATTCTGATGTTGTACGCGCTTCTCGGCTTCACGCTGCCATGGTTCGCGCGGCGATCCGACCGCGCGCTCCTGCGACACACCGTGATCCTGCTGGCCGTGCCGACAGCGCTCTATGTCGTTGCGCTCGCGATCTGGACGCTCGTCTCATCCGGCGCGGCTCCGACATCTCCCGGCTCGAACATGCCGCCGAAGATCCTGGCAATCTTCGAAGCGATGGGCACGGGAGGGCTGAAGGATGCGTTCATCGGCAATCTCGTTCTTCTCGCCGGCCGGTGGGCCGACCTGTTCGCAACGGTGCGATTCCCGAAAATTCTCGGCATGTTCGTGCTGGGTCTCTGGGCCGCGCGCACCGGCCTCGCGCTGTCGCCGTCCGATCACCGAGCCACCCTCGTGCGATGGAGTCTCCTCGGCTGGGTTGTCGGCCTGCCGGCGAACGTCATCGCCGCATGGGCCTTCGAACACTGGCGCTACTTGCCGCCGTCGGCCGGAGCACTCCTCGGCGTGGCTTTGCAGGGCGTCGGCATCCCCATGCTGGCCCTCGGATATGCAGCCACGGTTGGACTGCTTGTCGTCGACGGATGGCGTTTCGTCAACGTGTTCGCGCCTGTGGGTCGCATGGCGCTGACGAACTACCTGATGCAATCGATCGTCTGTGTCCTGCTCTCCTATGGATTCGGACTTGCGCTGTGGTGGCGAATCGGCGCGTCGACGGCGATGGCGATCGCCGCCGCAATCGTGATGCTGCAGATCCCGCTCAGCGCTTTATGGCTCTCGCGATTCCGCTTCGGGCCGATCGAGTGGATCTGGCGCCGGCTCACCTACGGTCGGCCGCTTTGAGCGCAAGCGCTGTCAACCTGGAGCCGATGCGCGCGTAGGTAGCCGGGTATGAAGACCTTCGCTCACACGGCCGGCGAGCTCGCGGCTCGCTGGTACGTGTTCCTCTTCCTGAACATCTACGGCGTCGCCAAGATCGCCGGCGGCCAGTTCTATCGCCACGGCAAGGTGCCCGTCGACGTCGCGAGCACGCCACTCGGCGAAGCGTCCGCGTTCGATCTCGCCTGGGTCTTCATGGGTTACTCGTTCGGCTACATCCTCGTCATCGGACTCGCGGAGATCATCGGTGCCTGGCTTCTCTTGTGGGAACGCACCAAGCTTCTTGGCGTCGCGGTTCTTCTGCCGGTGATGGTGAACGTCATCGTCTTCGATGTGTTCTTTCTCGACGAATACGGCGCGCTCGCCAGCGCGACGATCTACACGTTGCTCCTGATCGCCATCCTGATCCTCAACAAAGAGGCAGTGGTGCGGGCGATCCGCGCGCTCATTCCGGAATCCGGCGTGCTGTTCCGGCCGAGGGCGCGGGTTGCCGTCGTGGCACTCTCGCTCATGGCCCTGCTGTTCCTCGTCGATCAGTTGCTGGTGAACTTCTTCGGACACGGCAGGGGATAGCGCGATTACTTGCGCGGGATGAACGCCACGATCCGTTTCTCGAGCTCCGGCGCGAGCGGCAGCGAGGGATCGCCGTACGAGGCGAGGTGCTGGTCGCGGTCACCGTCGAAAATCTTGAGCACGTGGTTCATGCCGCTGATCATGGCCAGCTCGCCGCGCGGCGCCGCGGCAACGAGCGCTTCCGCGTCAGCACGCGTAGCCTGGACGTCCGTCGTTCCCTGAACGATCAGCACCGGCACCTGCAGCCGCGCGATCTCCTTCGCCGGGTCATAGGCAAACCAGGAGATGAGATACGGCTGCACGCTCGGTCGATAGAGCATGAACAACGCCGGATTCACGGGCGACACGGTCTTGCCCGCGATGAGATTCTCCAGAACGCGCTCGCTCTCGTCCCACAGCTCCTTCGACAACTGCGGGCGCAACTGCTCGCGAAGGAGGTCCGGCGTCGTTCTTCCCGCGCCGGCGATCGAGACGAATGCATCCGCGCCCGCTTTCTGCGCGGCCAGGATGCCGAGGAGCGATCCTTCGCTGTGACCGATCACG
Source organism: uncultured Acidobacteriota bacterium (assembly GCA_963822445.1). Taxonomy (GTDB): domain Bacteria; phylum Acidobacteriota; class Thermoanaerobaculia; order Gp7-AA8; family Gp7-AA8; genus QHVT01. The sequence continues at coordinate 1,947,676 of CAWGHO010000002.1, forward strand.
GTGATGGTCGAGAAGCGGGGATCGCGCCGAAGCATGCGCACCCATTGCGCCGCGTCATCGGCGTAGTGATCGAAGCGGAGGTCGGCCTCGTTGAAGATGGGCGCGCTTGCCCCGATTCCTCTCTTGTCATAACGCAGCGAGGCGATTCCGTTGCGCGCAAGCGCCTCGGCGAGCATGCGCAGACTGTTGTTCGGCCCGGACAGCAACGGCGAATTGCCGTCGCGATCGGTCGGTCCCGATCCGGCGATCAGCAGTGCCACCGGAATCGCTTTCTGCTGATTCGCCGGCACCAGCAGCGTTCCATGGAGCGCGCCCGTGACGCCCGGAAGCTCGACCTTCTCTCCGACCGGATCACTGGTCATGGCCGGAGCCGTTGCGCAGGACGCGAGCAACAACGCCGCGAGAATCGTGATCGTCATGGTTCTCATTGATCGCTACCGTAGCAGACTAGCTTCTATACTTTGCTGCGCCTGCGACGGAGGACTGAATGCGCCTCGATGTCTACGTCAACTACCGCGGCAACTGCGAGCAAGCGTTCCGCTTCTACGAGCAACACCTCGGCGGCAAGATCACCGGGCTGGTGCGGCACGGCGAACAGCCCGGCAATCCGAACATCCCCGCCGACTGGAAGGACAAGGTCATGCATGCGCGCATGGACATCGGCGACACGGTGCTCATGGGCGCGGACATCCCGAACGCGGAACCAATGCGCAGCGCTTACCTGACGGTTACCGTCGATCGGGAGGAAGACGCGGAGCGAATTTATGAAGCGCTGCTCGCGGATGGCGGGGAGATCTTCATGAAGATGGAGAAGACCCCGTTCGCCAACCGCTTCGCCATGCTGCGCGACAAGTTCGGCGCGTCCTGGATGCTTCTACATCAACCCGAAGCTTCGTGACGCGTCATGCGAGCCGCGCTAGGTAAGCTCTGGGGTCGCTTGCCGGCGCTGGTGCGTGGTGCGGTCCTCGCGTTCGTCATCCTCGCCATCGGACAGTTGCCGCCCGGCGTCTTTCTCGCGATTGGCTTGCAGTTCACGCCACGGATCCCGTGGTGGCCGTTGCCGACGATCGTGTGGCTGTGGCTGTTCTGGCAATCCCTGAACGGCCGTTGGTGGCCGTCGACGACGGCCGAAGCGAGACGCGAGCATCTTCGCGCGCCGCCGCTGTCCGCGCGCATGTGGATCTGGTCCCTCGTTGCCGGCGGTTTCGGCATGGCCGCCGTGCTGACTACGGCGCTCTTGGCCGGTCTCGTCGCCGATCTCCCTCGTGAAGCGTACGAGGCGCCGCTCGACCTCACGCGCTACCCCACCTGGACCGTCGTGGCGTTCTTCTTCAACGTCGCGCTGGTGGCCGGAGTCGTGGAAGAGGCCGCGTTTCGAGGGTACATGCTGTCCATCGTCCAGCGGCGCCACGGCTGGTGGATTGGGATCACCAGCGTGGCCGTTTTCTTCTACCTCGTGCACCTGAGCCACGCCTACGCGACTTCGGCGTTCGTTCCGTTCTTCCTGGCCTACAGTTTCCTGCACGGTCTGCTGGTGTATCTGACGCGTTCGATTCGTCCCAGCGTTCTGCTTCACGCTCTCGGCGACTTCACCATTCTGCCGATCCAGTACGGAGTCATGCGCGATCCATTCGGTCCCTCGATTCGCGCGCACGTACTGGCGGTGCTGTGCTTCGGGGTCCTGACGCTGATCGCGTTCCGCTCTCTCGCTCAGAATCGTTCGTAGAACGTATCGATCACGCCGAAGCCCTCGACCGGCACCGCATGCATGCGCAGACCGAATGCGGTCTTGCCGTTCAGCACGCGATTGGCGAAGGAACCGGTGATGGTTCGGGAGCTGCCGTCGTCGAAGTTCGCGCGCGCGGTGAAGCTCGCTCCGTTCAGGACGATCGCGTTCAGAACGGCGACGCGGCCCATCTCGACGTAGTTGCCGCGCAGCACTCCTTCGTCGGACAGTTCCAGGATCAGACCGTACGACTCGGCGGGACCGCGGTAGCTGCCGGTGACATCCGCCGCCTGCACGGTCACTGCTTCGAAACGCTTGTTCTTCGTTTTCGGTGCTTTGTTCTTCTCGGCGTACGATGCGAAGGCGACGACGATCAGCAGGATGGCTCCAAACTTCCGCATGGTCAGGTCCTCCATTTGTAAATACGGCGGAATGCGGGTTTAGTTAGCAACCATGCAAGGCGCTCTCTACCTCGCCGCGTTTCTTCTGGTCGCCGTGGGCATCGCCCATTCCTATCTCGGCGAGCGCTTCATCCTTTCGCGGCTGGCCGGCCGCAGCAGTGAGTCGATGATGCGGGTCCTGCGGTTCGCGTGGCACATCACCACGGTGGCCTGGTGGGGATTCGCGGGAGTCATCGTCGTGCTCGCGCACCCGCCTGCGACGCCGAAGAACCTCGGCCTGGCGATCGGCTGCACGTTTCTCCTGCACTTTGCGATCGTGATCATCGCTTCGCGAGCCAAACATCTGTCCTGGCCCGTGTTCCTCGCGATCGGTATTCTCGTGATCTACGCGACGCGATGACATGAGTGAATCAGTCGATGTCCAGGTTGAGTCGGCCCTCGCGTGGCTGAGGAAGCACAGCACCAAGGCCGCGCTCGATGGCATGTCCCGCTACGCCATCCCCTCGACCAACGCCTACGGAGTGGCCATGAAAGACATCAAGGCCCTCGGCAAAACGATCGGTCGGAACCACGACCTCGCGCTGGCACTTTGGGAAACCGGGGTTTACGAGGCGCGCATGCTCAGCTCGTTCGTCGGCGATCCGGAGAAGCTCACCGCGGCACAGATGGACCGCTGGTGCAAAGACTTCGACAACTGGGCCTACTGCGACGCGTTGAGCTTCAACCTCTTCGACCGCTCGCCGCATGCGTGGGCGAAGGTTGCGAAGTGGAGCAGCAGGAAGAACGAGTTCGAGAAGCGGGCGGCCTTCGCGCTGCTGTGGAGTCTCGCCCTTCACGACAAATCAGCGGACGACGCGCAATTCATGAAAGGCCTCGCTTTGATCGAGCGAGAAGCGACGGACGAGCGCAATTTCGTGAAGAAGGCCGTGAACATGGCCCTTCGCGCGATCGCGAGACGCAACCGCAAGCTGGAGGCCGCGGCGATCGCCGTCGCGCGGCGTCTGGCGAGCTCCGAGAATGCGACGGAGCGGTGGGTGGGGAAGGACGCGCTCAACGAGATGACGCGGAGGAAGGCAAAATGACACGCAATAAAGAGACAGTCGAGAAATACATGGAAGGCTTCCGGCGAAGCGATCATGCCGCGATCCTGGCCTGCCTCACCGACGACGTCGAATGGGAGCTTCCCGGCGCGTTTCACATCCATGGGAAGGAAGCGTTCGACCGGCACATCGAGAGCGAAGCATTCGTCGGGAGTCCCGCAATCACCGTCACCCGTCTCACCGAAGAGAACGATGTGGTCATTGCCGAAGGAACGGTGCGCACGCAGCAGAAGGACGGAGCGGTTCTGAATCTGGTGTTCTGCGATGTATGCGAGATGCGCGAGGGCCTGATCAAGCGGCTCGTGAGCTATCTGGTCGTCGTCGGGTGAGACGCCGCGTATGCAGGAGATCGCGTTTGGCATCGGCCTGGTTCTGCTCGTTCTGGCCTTTCTGGCCTTTCGAAAGACCAGGACCTTCATTGCGCGATGCCGCATGGCGCAGGGGACGATCACCGCTTTCACCGAAGAGCAGGATTCCGACAGCGGGTCGACTTACTACTATTCGGTAATCCGTTTCGTCGATTCATCGGGTGCGTCGCATGAGATCCCTGGCGCGCATGGGTTGCAGGAGCCGCCGGAAATCGGCACGCCCGTTTCGATTACTTATGATCCCTCGTATCCGACGAACGCCTGGATCACCGGGACGGCCGCCCCGTGGGTGATTCCGTGGCTGGTGTTGATCGCCGGTCTTTGCGCGATCGGCGCAGGCGTGGGCGTTCGCTTCAGCGGAGGGTCGTGATGACCTTCATCAATTGGGCTGATTCCGAAGAAATGCTCGGACTGTTGTCGGAGTACGTCGCCGACGAGCGCGGCGAAGCTCACGGCGATCCGCCCCGCGCGGCATTCCTCGCCGAGCTCTCTGCCGCGCTTTCCGATCTGCTCGAGCGTGCCGACGATCTGCCGGCGACCGAAGTGATCGAGCAATTGCGGGCGATTCATCGGGAGCAGGATGATGCGTTTGCCGCGGATCCTGTGCTCGTTCACGTCGAAGCCTGCATCGAAGAACTGCAGCGGATCGCGGGCTGGGAGAAACATGCCGAACTGGAGCATCGCCCCTTACTTCCTTGTCGATGACGTCGTCACGAGCGCGAATTTCTATCGCGACAAGCTCGGCTTCCACTACGACCGCTTCTTCGGCGAGCCGCCGGCCTTCTGCATGGTCAGGCGCAGCGGGGTGGTCATCATGCTCAGCTGTTTCCCGCGCACGCAGGTCATGCGGCCGAATCATCTCGCCGACTCCGAGGGGGAAGCGTGGGATGCGTACGTGTGGGTCGATGACGCCGATGCGCTCTTCGAGGAATTCACGGCGAAGGGCGTGAAGATCACCCGCTCCATCTGCGACCAGCCGTACGGCTGCCGCGACTTCGACGTCGAGGACTGCAACGGTTACAGGCTCTGCTTCGGTCACGACATCGAAACGAAGTAGCCGGGGCGGCGGTGCTAGGCTACGCGAGCCATGAAATCAGCCCGTTTCCTCGCTCTCGCGCTTCTGTTCCTCGCCTCGAACCTCACCGCGGCCACGCTGCGGCTCGGCACCGACGTCGTCCCGACTTCGCAGTCGATCATGCTCACCGTCGATCCCCGCAAGGACGACTTCACCGGCTCGGTGAAAGTCGACCTGGACGTGAAGAAGGCGACGTCGAGCTTCCGCTTTCACGCCGAGGATCTGACGATCACTTCCCTGGACCTCTCGGGGGCCGAAGCGTCGTTCGCAAAAGGGGAGGAAGGGACGGTCCTCGTCACGACGAAAGCACCGTTGAAGCCCGGCAAATACGTCCTCAACGTGAGCTTCGACAACAAGTTCAACCGCCAGGCGGTCGGCTTGTACAAGATGCTCACGAAGGACAAAGAGCCGTATCTCTTCACGCAGATGGAGGCCATCGATGCCCGGCGCGCGTTCCCGGTCTGGGATGAGCCGGCGTTCAAGATCCCCTATCAGCTGACGGTCACGATTCCCGCGGAATACGACGCGGTGGCCAACGCGCCGGTGGCGTCGGAAACGGCGAAAGACGGCTCGAAGACGATTCAGTTCGCGCGCACCAAGCCGATGCCCTCGTATCTCATCGCCCTCGCCGTCGGCAAGTTCGACTACACCCCCATCAACGGCCTCGGCGTCCCGGGACGCGTCATCGCGCCGAAGGGACAGGGACATCTCTCGAAGTACGCGGCGGAGATCACGCCGCCGGTGCTCGCGGCGCTGGAGAAGTATTTCGGCAGCAAGTATCCGTACGAAAAAGTCGACCTCATCGCCGTGCCGGAGTACTGGGCCGGGGCGATGGAGAATCCGGGCCTCATCACCTATCGTGACACCATCCTGCTCGTCGACCCCGCAACGGCCACGCCGTCCGCGCGGCAGAACGCCATCCGCGTCACCGCCCACGAGCTCGCGCACATGTGGTTCGGCGACGTCGTGACCATGGAGTGGTGGGACGACCTCTGGCTCAACGAGTCGTTCGCCGATTGGATGGGGGACAAGATCACCGATCAGGTCCACCCCGAGTTCAACCATCTGATCGGAGAGTTGCGTGGCATTCAGCGGGTGATGAGCGCCGACGCGCGCGCGACGACGGATCCGATCCGCAAGAAGGACATGGCCCCGACCGATGCCATGAGCAACGTCGGCATCGCCTACGACAAAGGCAAAGCGGTCCTCACGATGTTCGAGCGCTGGATCGGGCCCGAAAAGTTTCGCCAGGGCGTGCTCGATCACATCAAGAGCAACGCCTGGGGCAACGCCAACGCATCGGAGTTCTTCGCGTCGCTTGCGAAACATGCGCCGGCCGGCACCGTCGCTGCGCTGGAGACCTTCATCCTCCAGCCGGGCATTCCGCTGGTGAAGGTGGAGATGATCGGCGCGAACGAAGTGAAGCTGACGCAGACGCGCTTCGCGACCGGCACGGTCACGCCGCAGACCTGGCGCGTCCCGGTAACGATGCGCTACTCGGACGGAACGAAAGTGCGAACGGCCACCGTCCTGCTGGATGCGCCGTCGAAGACGCTGAAGCTCGAAGGCAATCGCGTCGACTGGCTGTTCCCGCACGCCCACGCGTCGGGCTACTACCGCTGGCAGATGCCCGAGGAGTCGATGTCGGCGCTGGCGTCGCGGGCTACGACGGTTCTCGAGCCGGCGGAGCGCCTCACGTTCATCGGCAACGCCGGAGCGCTCTTCAGCAACGGAACGATTCACGGCGACACGTATCTCGAGATCCTGAGCCGCTTCGCAAACGATCCCGACCCGCAGGTCCTGTCGTCGATGATGGGCGCCCTCGCGCAGATCCGGACCGTCTTCGATACCGCCGAGAATCGCGCTCTGTTCGCCGCGTACCTTCGCCGCAATCTCGGACCGGCCCTCGATCGCATCGGCTTCACGCCCGTCGAAGGAGAGCCGCAATCGATCACCGTCCTCCGTCCCGAATTGCTCTCGCTCCTCGGCATTTTCGGCCAGGACGAGCGCGTCTGGAAATTCGCCGCTGAGCGGTTGCCGGCGTATTTGAAAGACCCTTCGACCGTCCATCCGACGCTGGTCAATACGGTACTCGCGCTTTCAGCCATGCGCGGTGACGAGACGTTGTACGAGGAGTACCGCAAGCGATTCGAGACGGCCACGCTGCCCGCCGATCGCTCGCGTTATCTCTCTGCTCTCGGCCGTTTCCGCGACCCTGTGCTGAAGAAGAGGGCGCGCGCGTACTCACTCACGGGGCCGGTCCGGGCGAATGAGATGTTCGTCCTGTTCGGCGGCTCGGAAACGCCGGAAGAGCGCGACGAGGCGTTCGAGTGGGCACTCGCGAACTTCGACGAGATCATGAAACGTCTGCCGCCGGCGTTTGCAGCGGGCATGGTCGGCATCGCTTCGGGCTGCGAACCGGAGCGCGTTGCGCGGACCCGGGAGTTCTTGACCGCGAAAAAGATCCCCGGCGTTGAGCGGCGTCTCGCGCAGGTCGAGGAGCAGGTCCGTGACTGCGCCGCACTCAAGGCGCGGGAGATGCGCGCGGTGTCGGAGTTTCTCGCTGCTGCACCGCAATGATCCGGACGATCACGGCGACGCAGTACGTCACGCCTCTGCGCGAAGGCGGATCGTTGCCGGCGATCGTCGAAGGGGATGACGACGGGACTTATGTTCTGAAGTTTCGAGGGGCCGGGCAGGGCGTTCGCGCGCTGATCGCGGAGCTCATCTCCGGCGAGATCGCCCGCCTCCTCGGCCTTCCCGTTCCGGAGATCGTTTTCGCGGACGTCGATCCGCGGATGGCCAAGACCGAGCCGGATGCGGAAATTCAGGAGTTGCTGCGTCGCAGTGAAGGGCTCAATCTCGCGCTCGACTACCTGCCGGGCTCCATCGCGTTCGATCCGCTGGTCGACGGACCGGTGGCCGGGAAGGATCGGCTCGCGTCGAAGATCGTCTGGTTCGACGCCTTCGTGACGAACGTCGATCGCACCGCGCGCAACAGCAATCTGCTGGTCTGGCACCGCAAGCTGTGGCTCATCGATCATGGAGCGTCGCTCTACTTTCATCACTCGTGGGACGATTACCGGGAGCGGAGCCGCGGCGTCTTTGCGCAGATCAAAGATCACGTGCTGCTGCGATGGGCCAATGAGATTCACGACGTCGATTCGGAGCTTGCCGCGATGCTGAGCGAGAGCGAGATCGCGCGCGTGGTCGACCTCGTGCCCGAGACGTGGCTCGGCGACGTCGAATCGTTTGCGACCGCTGCCGATCATCGCGCGGCGTATCGCGAGTACCTCATGCGCCGGCTGGAAGGGCCGCGCGCCTGGGTCGAGGAGGCCGCGCGTGCGCGATCTCTGCTCGTTTGATTACGCCGTGGTCCGCGTCGTTCCCCGCGTCGAACGCGGCGAGTTTCTCAACGCCGGCGTGATCCTGTTCTGTTCGACGAAAGAGTTTCTCGACGCGCGCATCGGCCTCGATCCGCAACGCCTCCTCGCGCTCGCGCCGGAGATCGATCTGCAGCTCGTCCAGGATCATCTCGACGTGATTCCGCGCCTTTGCCGCGGCGGCGACGACGCCGGCGCGATCGGCGCGCTGACGCAGCGGGAGCGGTTTCATTGGCTCGTAGCCCCGCGCAGCACGATGATTCAGCTGTCGCCCGTTCATTCGGGCGTCGGACCTGACCCCGCGGCCGCGCTGCAGACGTTGTTCGACAAGCTCGTGCGGACCGATCGGTGAGAACCGACGTCATCCTCCTGCCGGGGCTGCACGGCTCGACGGCGCTGTTCGAAGCGTTCATCGCGCTCGCTCCATCGTGGGCTCGATGCCGGCCGATCGCCCTGCCGGCCGACGGAGAGCAAACGTTCGATGCGCTGGCCGATGCCCTCGAGCCGCAAGTGCGACTGCTGGAAGGATTTCTTCTCTTCGGCGAATCGTTCAGCGCGCCGATCGCCGCCAGACTTGCTGCGCGTCTCGGCAGCAAGGTGGCCTTGCTGGTGCTCTGCAATCCGCTCGTTGATTCGCCGGTGACGATCGCACCGTCGATCGGTGTGCCGATTCTTCGCTCGCGGTTCATGCCGGCCTGGACGGCCGCTTTGGCGATGACCGGCGGCGACCGGGTCATCGCAGCGGCGATGCTGAGCGAGGTGCGTGCGCTTCCGAAGGACGTTCTCGTGCGAAGGCTGGCGACGGCTGCGTCGGCCCGAGGCGATGATCTGCTTCGCTATCTCGCCGCGCCGCTCCTCATCATCACTGGCACCTCCGACCGCCTGCTTTCGCCGCGCCCGGTTGAAGAGATGCTGGAGAAGGTGGAGTTCAGCGTCGGCGTGGACATTGACGCTCCGCATCTCGCGGCGCAGGTCGCGCCGGCCGCGGTCTGGGCGGCAATCAACGAAGAGTTCCTCAGCGCGGCCTGACTTATCCTTGGCCGCGATGCGTGCGAAGGAAGACGGTATTCACGCCACGAACAAGGACTTCGCCGGATACGACCAGGTCGAGAAACGCCAGACCTATCACCTCGCCGAATCGCCCGGCGAGGACGAGTTCGATGACGACTTCCGCATCCGCACGTGCGACATCGGCCGGTTCCTGAACGGCGACGCCGCTGACAAACGCGCCTTCGCGCGGGAGCTCGGACAGGCGCTTCGCGAAATCGGCTTTGCGATCCTCGAGGGACATGGCGTCGAGCCGTCGCTTTACGACGAAGCGGCGGACAATGTCGAAGCGTTCTTCACCTCGCTTTCACTCGAAGAGAAGATGCGCTTTCGCGCGCACCGGCATGGCTCGGTCAACCAGGGCTACTTTCCGATCCGGGAGACGAGCAACATGCATCCCGACCTCGTGGAGGGCTGGGTGTTCTGCCGTCGCGCTTTCAGCGAGCACGCGGCGGATTTCTGGCCGCTGCCCGATTACGAAAGCTTCTTTCAACGCCTCGTCGTCGCGCACGAGCCGCTGATCCTCCCGGTCATGCAGAGCCTTCTCATGGACCTCGGATGCGATCCGCATTTGTACGATCGCAAGCTCACCGGCACGAACGTCGGTCTCCGTCTGAACTACTACCCGCCGATGTCCGACGACGACGACCAATCCGGCGCCGCCCGCCTCCTCGGCCACGAGGACGTCGACCTCTTCACGTTTCTCCCGGCACCGCGTGCCGAGGGCCTGCAGGTCCTCAATCGCCGCAACATGAAATGGGTTCGTCTCGACGCGCCGCCGGGTACGATCATCCTCAACACCGGCGATTACATGCAGCGCATCAGCAACGACGTTTATCCATCGACCACCCACCGCGTGAGCAAGCCCCGCGACGCGCAGCAGCGCCGCGAAGCGCGTGTTTCATTTCCGATGGCCGTCTACGTGTGGGAAGACGAAATCCTCGAAGTCCTGCCCTGCATCGAGAACCCGAAGTATCCGCCGGTGAAGGCCATCGAGTTCCACACCAGCATCACCAGCAAGTTCTACGGCGACGATTACGCGGTCAAGGCGTGATTCCGAAGCGCATCGGCGAGAACAGCGCGATGTCGTGCGCGGTCCGCCCGTCGATGGCCAGCTCGGCGAGGATCTCTCCGATCACGCTCGCGAACTTGTAGCCGTGTCCGGAGCACGGTGAGGCCACGATGACGTTCGCGTGGCGTGCGTGCGTGCCGAGGATGAAGTGATGGTCGGGCGTGGTCGTGTACATGCAGGTCGTGGTGTGAAGTAGCGGACCGGCCAGCGACGGGATTCGCGAGACCCACGCGGCGCGGATCTGTTCGACTTCGCCATTCGATACGCTGCGGTCGATCGTCTCCGCCGTCGTCGGCTGCCCGCCGAAATGGAACCCGACCTTCACGCCACCCGGTGGCCCGTCCTGCGCCGGGAATCCATAGATCTGGCGTCCTCTCTCGAGCTCCCAGACGTAAATCGGAAAGTGATCCTCATGAAACGGCTCGATCCCGCCGATGGGATCGAACCAGTACAGCACCTGACGCTCGACGCGCAGCGGCAGGCCGAGGTCGGCGAGGAGCTCCGGCGCCCACGGTCCTGGTGCGAGCACGAGGCGCTCTGCTTCGTACGTCGCGCGTGATGTAGTGACGCGCACGCCGGATGAAGTCGCAGCCCAGAAGAGGACCGGCTCCTCGAATCGCAACTCGGCGCCACAGGCAGCAGCGCGTTGCAGATGAGCGAGTGTGCTGCGCTCCGGATCGAGAAAGCCGGCCATCCGTTCGTACAGACCGACGGTTCCCGGCGCGGGCGTCATCGGCGGAAAGCGGCGTTTGATCTCCGCCGCGTCCAGCACCTCGTGGTCGAGACCATGCATTTGCGCGCTGGCCAGGCTGCCGGTGAACACATCGCTTTCCGGTGTGCCGATCATCAGCCCTCCGGTGATGGTGAGCAGCGATGCCGGCGTATCGCGATCCAGTTGCCGCCACAACTCGTACGCGCGAAGGAGCAGCGGAACGTACGCGGGGCTCTCGAAGTAGGCCTGGCGGATGATCCTCGATCGTCCGTGGCTCGATCCGCGATCGTGGGCCGGAGTGTAGCGATCGAAGCCGAGAACGGAGGCGCCGCGCGCCGCGAGGTGTGCCGCGGCGGCGCTGCCCATTCCGCCAAGGCCGGCGACGATCACCTTCATCGGTGGCGCATCACGCCCAGCGCCAGCCCCAGCGCGAGCGCGATCATCGTCCACAGCACCAGCTCGTTCGGCGGCAATACGAAGATGACCGTGATCACGACGCACCAGACGATGGCCACGAAGTTGATCAGCGGGCCGAATCGTCCCAGGGACCACGGCGTCATCTCCCGCGGCAGGCGATTGCGGAAGTTCAGGTAGATCGGAATCACATACGCGAGATAGAGGGCGATGGTGCTGATCGACGTGACGACGTAAAACGCCGCGGCGTACAGGCAGAACAGCACTGCCAGCAGCGACGTCACGACGATCGCGTGCACGGGCGTGCCGTTGCTGCTCACGCGCTTGAGGTAGCGCGAGCCGGGCATGCCGTCGTCGCGGGCGAAGGCGTACCACATGCGGCCCATCGAGGTGACCGAGGCCAGGCCGCAGAGCCACATCGCGCCGCCGATGATGATGGCGATGGTGTTCGTGAGCGCGGGCGCGAGGTTGCGCTCGATGATGTGCAGGACGGGGTACGGGTGCGCGGTGGTCGTTGCGAGATCACCGTCCGGAATGCACCAGGTCAGCACTATCAGCATCACGTAGCCGACCACCGCGGAGACGGCGACGGAGAGAAAGATTCCCCACGCCGAATTGAGGCGAGCCATCTTCGTCTCTTCCGCGACATGCGCCGACGCGTCATAGCCTGTGTACGTCCACTGCGCCTGCAGCAGCGCCAGCACGAACAGAAGTCCCATCGGTGCGGCGCGGTAAAGATCGGCAAGCGCGGGGATCAGGCGGAAGAGCGGCGAGGCGATCGATGCATCGGCGACGGCGAGCGTGCTGGATGCCGCGTACGCATCGACGGTCGGCGCGAAGGAAAACAGGAAGGACGCTGAGTTGTGATGCTTGCCCAAGAAGGTCAGCAGCAGCACGATCGCCAGCACGCCGCCGATGTGCCACCACACGCTGATGTCGTTGAGCCGCGCGGTGAGGCGGATGCCGTAGATGTTGATCAGTACCTGCGGAATCATGATCAGCACCATCACCGCGACCTGGAAGTACCAGTTCGTGTAGTCGCCGGTCAGCGCGAAGATCCGCGTCGCCGCGCCGATGAGGTAGATCGCCGCGGCGATGTTGATTCCGGCGGTGATCGTGACCTGGCCGATCATGTTCAGCCACGCCGTGATCCACGCCCAGCGCGGCCCGCCGAGGCGTTGCGCCCAGAAATAGAGTCCGCCCGCCGTCGGATACGCGGATGCGATCTCGGCCATCGACGCGGCCACGGCCAGAGTGAAGAGACTCACCAGTGGCCAGCCGACCGAGTTGACGATCGGCCCGGCGAACTTCAGCCCGTAGCCGTACAGGAGCACCGCGCCGGTGAGGATGGAGATGATGGAAAAGGAGATGGCGAAGTTCGAGAAGCCGCCCATCTCCCGGAAGAGCTGCTGCCCGTAACCGAGGCTCTGGAGATAGCTCTCGTCGTCGTCGCGCGGTCTCGTCATTTCTTGTGGAGCACTACTTTGCCACGAGAGACGACGAGAACGGGTGATCGAAGAGTGGTGATGTCGGCCAGCGGATCGCCGTTCACCGCGACCAGGTCTGCCGAGCCGCCCGGCTCGATGCGTCCGATCTCGCGAATGCGCAGGAGCCGCGAGGCATGCGTGGTCGCGGAGCGGATCGCCTCGAGTGGTGAGAGTCCGACTTCGACGAGCGCTTCGAGCTCCGCGGCGTTCTGCCCGTGCGGAAGCACGGTTGCATCGGTGCCCAGGACGATCGGCACGCCGGCGCGCACGGCCGCGGCGATGTTCGCGTAGGTGCGAGTCTTCGCATTCGGACGTGACGCGAGGCGGGCCAGCGTCGGTACGAGCACGACGTTGCGCTCGCGCATCAGCTTCGCGGTTTCGGGATCGATGAGACCTCCATGTTCAATCGAGTCGACTCCCGCTTCGACAGCGTTGCGGATCGCACGCGGTCCCTGGGCATGCGCCGCGACCCGCACCTTCAACACTCGGGCGTCGCTCACGATCGCGGCTAGTGTCGCTGGATCGGTTTCAATGCTGTCCGCGTCCGCCGGTCCGCCGACCACGCCGCCGCCCGCGCACACTTTGATCCACGTCGCACCGAGCTCTCGGACCTGTGCCCGCACTTTTTCGCGCGCGTCGTCGGGGCCGGTCACGATCGCCGCATCGCCGAAAGTCTTGTGGCAGATTCCATCGCGCGGGCCGAGGCCGGGGCCGGAAAAGACGACGCGCGGCGCGGCGAAGCGGATCGGCTGCGCTGCATTTGAGCCGAGGTTGCGCACGGTGGTGAACCCTGCTTCGACGGTCGCGCGTGCAGCCTCGTCGCCGGCAGCGCCGCTCCAGACGAGATGGACGTGGGCATCGATCAAACCAGGGAGAAGCGTGGGAACGTGGATCGCGCCGTTCGGAGCACGTCCCGTTTTCACGGAGACGATCCGGTCGCCGTCGATGGTCACGATCGCGTTCTCGAGGTACCGGCCCGACTGGACGTCGAGCATCCGGTCCGCCGCGATCACCAATCGATCGCCGGGCGACGTCGCGCACGCGCAAAACAAAAGCAGCGCGACTGCGATCCTCATCGCCGCCTCTCATCCCACGACGGTTTGCCCGCGCCGTGAATCAGGAAGCCGATCGATGCGAACAACATGATCAACGCGAGTGCGGCCGGCGGATAGCCACCGGCGCGATGGGCGATGAGGATGGCGCAGATGAAGTTGATGATCATCACCAGCGCCGCCGGCCGGATGAATGCGCCGAGGATGAAGAGGATGCCGCAGAGGAACTGCGCGTAGGCGGAGACATGCGCGGCGATGAGCGGCCACGGCGTGCCGCGCGCGGCGAGGAAGTCCCGGAACTCCAGCATTCGCGCGTAATCGAAGATGTTGTCGGCCGTGCCGTAGATCAGATGGAAGCCGATGATCAGGCGGATGAAGAACAGGCCGTACTCGCGGCGCCGCTCCAGCCAGTCGTATCGCATGACGGCACGTTACTCGATGGCCGCGATGACCCTTGCAACCACTCCGTCAACAGCCTTGCCGCTGATCCAGCGCAGGACGATCACCAGATCGTTCTTCGGATCGACGTAAATCGCATTCTGTCCGGCCCCCAGATGCACCCAGGCCTCGGTCGGCGCGCTGGGAAACATCTTGCGATCGGTGTTGAGGAAGTAGTTCATGAAGCCGTAATCGGTTTGCGCCGTCGTCGGCGTGGTTGCGTTGCGAATCCAGTCTTCGGACAGGATCTGCTTGTCGTTCCAGCGTCCGCGCCGAAGGGTCAGCAGGCCGAATCGCGCCATGTCGCGAGCGTTGATCATCATTCCGCCGCCCCAGTGCGCGCCGCCGCTCATCGACTGCACGGCCTCGCCGTCGAGCAGCACCCAGGAGTTGTCGTAGCCGTACCAGCGCCAGGTTCGCGACGCGCCGATCGGATCCATCACGTATTCGCGCAGCACCTGCGGCAACGGCCGGCGCCAGACATTCAGGATCGCCAGCGCGAGCAGGTTCACGCGCGTGTCGTTGTATTCGTAGACCGTCCCCGGCGAGTGACGCGCGCGTTTGAGCTCCGCCGCGAGATCCTGCGCGGGCCGGTCGGCCCAATCGGGTTTGCCCCACAGCGTGACGCTCCAGTCGGACGTCTGTCGCAGCATGTGCTCCCAGGTGATGGTCTTCGCGTGCGGTGACTCGAAGAGATCGACGAGCTGGCCTTTCCTCGCGCCTTGCTCGCCGAGGATGTAGACCGGCGGAACGGCGTCGGCGACGCGGTCGTTGAGCGCGATCATCTTCCGATCGACGGCCAGGCCGACCACGGTCGAGAGGAAGCTCTTGGTCACGCTGAAGGTGATGTCGACGCGGTCGGGCTCGCCCCACTCCGCGACGATGTAGCCCTTGTGCACTATGATCCCGGTCTGATCGCCGCGCGTGCGATACGGCCCGACCGTCTCGCTGAAAGGCTCGCGCCCGAACGCGCCGAGATAGTGCGCTTGCTCGAGATCGCGGGGCTCGGGATGCTCATTCGCTTTTGCGAACGCGATCGCTTCGTCGATCTTCGCGGGCGGCGTGCGCCGTTCCCACGTCGTGCCTGGCCAGTAGGTTTGCGCATAAAGTTGCGGCGTCAGAACGAGGACGAGAGCGAGCGCATATTTCATGGGTGAGATTGTCGCGATCTGGATCAAGCGCTTCAAACGTGGGCCGATGGATCCCGTCAACGAAGCGGAAGCGGTGCAGGGCCGCGGGCTGAAGAACAACGCCAACCAGGGCGGGAAGCGCCAGGTCACGCTCATCGACGAATCGCGCTGGCGCGAGGCCCAGGACCAGCTCGGAATCGAGGTCGATCCTCGGGCGCGACGCGCGAACGTGATGCTGCGCGGCATCGATCTCGAGCGCACCAACGGCCGACTGCTCCGCATCGGTGAATGCGTCGTCAGGATCTACGGCGAGACGCGGCCGTGCGAGCAGATGGAAGAGGCGCAGGCCGGCTTGCGCGAGGCGCTCAGGCCGCGCTGGCGCGGAGGCGCGTTCGCGGAGGTCGTGACCAGCGGAGCGATTCGCGTCGGCGACCGGGCGGAATGGGTGAGCGACGACCTCTTCTGATATCTTCACGATTAACGTCCAAAAATTGTCCCCGCCAACACAGGAGGCGCTGTATGCGTAGTTCGTCCTCTCTCCGGCCGGTTCTCGTTCTCCTCACCATCCTCGCGGCTTCGTTCGCACTCGCACAATCCCAGGCAACCACCGGCGTCATCGAGGGCATCGTCACCGATTCCAGCGGCGCGGTGCTTCCCGGTGTGACGGTGACACTGCGGAACACGGCCACGAATTTCGACCAGGTCCAGGTCACTGATTCCGGCGGCCGTTTCCGCGGAGTCCTCCTGCCGCTCGGGCCCTACGAGATCCGCGCGTCGCTGGAAGGCTTCGCCCCGCAGCTCGTCCGCGGCGTCGACCTCGGCGTCGGCCAGACCCGCACGGTCGACATCAAAATGTCGCAGGCCGCGGTGTCCGAGGAGCTCGTGGTCACGGCCGAGGCGCCGCTCATCGAGACTGCTCGCACCGAAGGGGCGACGCGGTTGAACGAAGAGGCGATGTCCGATCTGCCGAACAACGGCCGCAACTTCCTGGAGATGACCAAGCTCACTCCCGGCGTCACGATCGTCCAGGGTCCCGACGGCGACGAATTGTCCATCAACGGGCAGAAAGGCATCTCCAACAACATCTCCGTCGACGGCGCGGACTTCAACAATCCGTTCTTCGGCGAGCAGCGCGGCGGGCAGCGGCCGGCGTTCACCTTCAACCTCGATGCGGTGAAGGAAATGGTCGTCGTCGCCGACGGCGCGAACGCGGAGTTCGGGCGTTCGCAGTCGGGCTTCGTGAACGTCATCACCAAGTCGGGTACCAACGACATGATGGGTACCGCCCACGCCGTGTTCAAGCAGGATTCACTGTCGTCGGATCCGAAAACTCCGGACGGCGGCACTGCGCCGTACGAGTTCGACCAGACCCAGTTCGGTTTCACGTTCGGCGGCCCACTGATCCGCGACCGGTTGTTCTACTTCACCGCGTTCGATTTCCAGGACGCGTCGTCGACCAAACAGACAGACCCGAACCGCATCGAAGCGGCGGTCGTGGCCGAGTTGGCGAAGCTCGGATCGCCCAACGAGAATGGACCGATCGAGCGCACCAATGACGCACGCGTGCTCCTGATCAAGACCGACTGGAACGCCAGCGCGCGCAGCCTGGCCACGCTCCGCTACAACTACACGTGGTCCGAGCAGGTCAACGGCACGTTCGACGTCGACTCGTGGGGCCGCAGTGCGAACGCCATCGAGAAAGATCACTCGCACGCTGTCAGCGGCTCGTTCATCTCGACGCTGCAGAGCAATCTCCTGAACGAGTTTCGCTTCCAGTGGGCGCGCGAGGATCGACCGCGCCCATACAACGGGCCGAACATCACCGGGCAGAACCGGCCGCTGCCCGACACCGCGTTCGACTTCACTCCGGGTCACGAAAAGCGCTTCGGTATGCCGTTCTTCATCCCGGTCGAGTACTACGACACGCGCATCCAGTTCAACAACAACGTGTCCTGGCTGCGCGGAGCGCACTCGATCAAGGCTGGCCTCGAGTTCAACCGCGTGAACTCGGTGCAGACCTTCCTCGGGTTCGCGAACGGCCGCTACATCTTCGACTCCATGGAAGGCTTCCTGGACGATGTGCAGAACCGCACGAACAATCACGTGCTGCTCTATCTGCAGCAGGCCGGCGTCGGCAACATCTCCGTGGAGGAAGCGGGAACTCAGAGCATTCCGCAGACCGAGCCCGGAGTCTTCATTCAGGATTCCTGGCAAGCGACTCCGAACCTGAACGTGCAGTACGGACTCCGCTGGGAAGCGCAGCTCCAGCCTGACCCGATCACCGACCCGGACGAGGTCTTCTACGCGCCCTTCATCGGCACCACGCGTGGCGGCGTGGAGTTCCCGTCGGACGGAACAGTCCCGTCAGATACCAGCATGTGGCAGCCCCGCTTCGGCATCTCCTGGAATCCGAGCGGCGACGGACGGAAGGTGCTGCGCGCGAATGCGGGCATCTTCTACGGACGCATCCCGGGACTGGCTCTGGCGTCGTCGCGCTCGACGAACGGCAGCCGCGGCCAGACGATCTTCCGCAGCAGCGTGGTGAACTTCGATGGCTGTCTGCCGATCTATCCGAACAAGCTCGAGGCCAGGTGCATCGGCGAGCCGGACCATCCCGACGTCTTCGTGTTCGACAAGGACTTCCAGAATCCCCGCACGACCTCGGCGTCCGTCTCCTGGGAGCAGGAGGTCATTCCGGAGTATGCCCTCCTGGTCAAGTACAACTACGCCAAGGGCTCGCACATCACGCGCTTCCTCAACGGCAACGATCGCCTGCTGTGGGACGGCGAGCCGGAGGATTGCTCGTTCGCATGCGGACCGTTCAGCAGCGGGCTGGGCGCGAGCGGTGGCAACGGCGTCGGTGCCCTCACCGTCGTGAGCTCGACGGCGAAGAGTCTCTATCACGGCGTGACACTCGGCGTGACCAAGCGCCCCTCGCACAATCTGCAGTTCCAGGCGTTCTACACGTATTCGAAAGACAAGTCGGATGACGACAACGAGCGAGATCCGTTCTCGTTCCGCTACGCGAAGATCACGGATCTCGACGCGGAGTACGGCTACTCCGACCGCGATCAGCGGCATCGCGTGAACAGCTGGCTTCTCTGGAACGCCCCGATGGGCTTCGAAGTGAACTTTCGCTACTCGTATCGTTCCGCGCAACCGAAGTCGATCACGGCCTCCGGCGCCGATGCGGCGACGCCTCAGGACCGTTGTTCGTCGAGGTTCGCAGACGGCTCGTGCAAGGACGACGCGATCGTTACCCGACGCAACCTCGGCCGCAAGGACAATCAGTACTCCTCGCTCGACGTGCGCGTGTCGAAGCAGTTCGCTGTCGGCGGCGTAACGGTAGAGCCGGCGATCGACGTCTTCAATCTCATGGACAGCGAGAACTTCCGGCGCCCCGAAGTGACGAGCCTCGTCTTCAACTTCGACGGTACCGTGCAAAGTGGCGCCGGCGATCCGCGGCAGATGCAGCTCGCGCTGCGCGTGATCTGGTAGGTGTAGCGATGTTCGTGATTCGCGATGTCTTCCGTTGCAGGCCGGGAAAAGCCAAAGAGCTGGTCGAGAAATTCAAGCAGACGCTTGCTTCGACCGAGGAGAACGATGGGTTCAGGAACTCGCGGATCATGGTCGACGCCGTGGCCGAGTACTGGACGGTCGTGATCGAGGCCGACTGCGAAAAGCTGGAAGACTTCGAAAAGCACATGCGCGAGTACGGCACGCGTCCCGAGGTTCGGGATGCGATGCAGGGCTACATGGATCTGGTGGTCGAAGGACGCCGGGAGATCTTCCGGATCGTCTGATCCGGAAGATCGTTCCCGTTCACGTGTTGATCGCCCGGTACCGCGCGTTCAGAAATGCGTAGACGCCGTAAGCCATGAAGCCGATTCCCACGGCGAGCAGCATCGGTGCGGGCAACTCGCCGAGCGCCCCTTGCGTGCCGTGCGCGGAGCTGGGGTTGTGGCGCATCGCCGCGATCAGCAGTGAGCCACCGACGACCAGGAGGACGATTCCGCGCGCGCCGATGCCGAGTCGCGAGATGGTCACGACCTTGCGCTCCGTCGAAGCCTTCATCTCGCCGAGGTGGAGGCGTTTGCTCAGCTTCGACTCCCACGCGCGATAGAGCTGATACGCGCCGTAGCCGACGATTCCGAGGCCCACGAGCGCGACCATGGTGCGGCCGAAGGGTTGTTCCATCAGCCGGGCCGTCCAGTGATCGGCTTTCTGTTCGCTGCCTTCCGGTGATTCGCCGCGCGTGAGCAGGCGGACGATCTCGACGACGAAAAGGCCGTAGACGAGACCGCGGAAGGCCTGACCGACGCGGATGGCCAGGCCTTTCGGATTGCTGCCGCGGCGATCGGAATCGGCGAAGCCGCTGGCCAGCAGCCAGAGCGCATAGCCGATCAGGCCCAGGATCATGATCACGAGGACCGGTTTGCCGAAAGGTTTTTCGAGCAGGTACTGAATCGCGCCTTCGTGGTCGGTTGCGCCGCCGCCTTTGCCGAGACCTGCCGCCGCGGCGAGCATGCCGATGATGAGATAGACCGTACCGATCGAAGCGAATCCGAGCCGTGCGAGGCGTTCGATGATCATGCGCCGGTGTAGTGCAGGCCTCTGGCCTGCTTTTGGCGTTACGCCCGGAAAAGGAGGTACGCCCCGAATGAAGAAACTCATCGCGCTAGCCTTGTTCGCGATTCCGCTGTTCGCGCAGGATGCGCCGCCGCCCAAGCCCTGGACGAGCAGCGCCGGCGCCGGCATCGCGCTGACCAGCGGCAACACCGACACGCAGAACATCAATTTGTCCTTCAACACGCTCTGGGATCCGAAGACCAGCCGCACGTTCAAAGCCGACGCGGTCTACCTGCTCGGCCGCAACAACGGCGAGAAGCAGCTCGACAAGGCCAGCGCGAACGCGCGCTACGAGCGGCTCTTCGATCAGCGCGCGTTCTGGTTCGGCGAGCTCGCTTATCTCCGCGATCCGCTCAAGGAGATCTCGTATCTCGTCTCGCCGCTGGCCGGCGCGGGCATTCACGTGATCAACACCGACGCTCGCAAGCTGACCTTCGACGCGGCGGTTGGCGCCGTGGTGGAGAGCAACGCGAGCTTCGGCAGTGAGACCAGCGGCGCATTCAAAGCGGGACAGAGTTTCGACTGGACGATCTCGCCGGTCAGCAAATTCACACAGCGTCTGAACGGGCTGTTCAAGGCGGATGACTTCGGCGACGCGCTGTACCACTTCGACGCCGGCCTGGCCACGACGGTGGCCTCGCGGCTGGAGCTGAAGGTGTCGTACATCTATGACTACAAGAATCAGCCGCCGTCGCCGGAGATCGAGAAGGGCGACAGCGCCTTGTTCGCGGCGTTGCTTGTCAAGTTCTAAAAACACCCGTTTTCCGGCCCAAAATCGCGAAAATACGGTTGCGTCGCGAGCGAATCGCGCATAGATTGCGTCGCTACGTCCGGCAGCGGACAAATCTCGAGAAGGAGAACACCAACACACATGGCGGCAGGCCCGATGACCAAGTCCCAGCTCATCAACACCATCGCCGAAGAGTCCGAAGTTCCGCGCAAGACCGCGCAGCGGATGCTCGAAGTGCTCGGCGAAGTCGCTTACAAGGAAGCCAAGAAAGGCTTCACGCTCCCCGGCCTCGGCAAGCTCGTGCTCGTGAACCGGAAGGCCCGCACCGGCCGCAACCCGGCCACCGGCGAGGCGATCAAGATTCCCGCCAAGAAGGTCCTCAAGTTCCGCATCGCCAAAGCAGCCAAGGACGCGATCCTCGGCATCAAGAAATAGCTTTCGTCTCGTGTAGTGTGGGCCTCTGGCCTACCTCGGAAGGTAGGCGAGGACGCCCACACTACACCTGGGAGGTTTCTCCTTGCCGCATCGCTATCCGCAGGAAGCCGTGCTTCGCGACGGCCGCCGCGTGTTCCTCCGACCCTTCGCCGAAAAAGACGTCGATGCCCTGTACGACTTCTTCCACCGCATGCCGCTCGAGTACCGGCGCTTCGCGTGGGACAACGTCGACAACCGCGCTCTGATCGAGAGCTGGGGACGCAGCGTCGACTACGGGAAGGTCTTTCCCCTCCTGGCCATCGACGGCACGCGCATCGTCGCCGACGCCACGCTGCATCTGCGCAAAGGCGGGCCGCTCCGCCTGGTCGGCCGGCTGAAGTGGATGATCGACCCGAACTTCCGCGGTGAAGGCCTCGGCACGACGCTGGTGAACCACCTCGTTCACATCGCGCGCGATCGCGGTCTGCGCCACGTGAGCTGCATGCTGATCTCCGACCTCGAAGCCGACGCGGTGAAGACGCTCGAGGAACTGGGATTCACCTCGTTCGTGCAACCCGGATACGGAACCGATCCGGACGGGAATCAGCACGACATGACCAAGCTGATTCTCAAGCTGTGACGGCTGGCGGCGCCTTGGGTGCGCGCCGGCCGTGACGCTTCTGTCGCTGGCTGCGGCCGATCCCGGCTGCAGCGACAGGATGACAGAGCCGGCAGGCCTGAAGACCGCGAGCCTCTGCCGCGATGCTGGTGTCGAGAAGGATCCGCTTGGACGCGGCGATCTTCACGGCGCTCGGGCACGATTGCAGGTGATATTTCGACGCTTCGCTCGACGCGACGAGCTGGATCGCTGTCTCCTGGGTCGATAGGAGCGCTTCGAACTCAGCCGAGGTGAAACTGACTTCGACCAGTTTGGCCCGGCCCTGAGGTTGATCCATGAACGTCCAGAGCGCATCGGTCCATTGGAGAGCGATGCTGCTGTCCTCTTTGATCTTCTGCCGCAGCGCGGCGATCACTCGTGACTCGTCGAGAAAGCCGTGCAGGAGGAGCGCGCGGCCGAACGGCAAACCGGTCGTCTCACAAGTCTCGAGCGCCTTCCTCCGCTGAGCCTCGCTGATCCATTCCCACGCGACCAGTCGCTCGCCCAGCGTCGCGGAGTTCTCGCTCGCGGCGCACGAAACGATGCGGCCGGCGGTGAGATAGATCCCGAGATGCTGCCGTCCGTCGCTCAAGGCCAGAAGCCCGCTCCGGCGCTCCGCTTCCAGTCCTGAAATGACCTGGAAAAGAGAGCCTTCGACGAGGAGTTGCCATAGCGGCTCTTCGTTGGTGGTGGTCGAGGTGGGAGGCGGCTCGACGGTCGCTTCGACCGCCTCGGCCTGGCGCTGGGTCCTCTCCTTCTTGAGCGCGCCCGCCAGGATGCGGAGCTCCCGAAGGTGCAGGGTTTCGGCTGTCTTGAGGCGGGCGACGATGGTCTGGAGCGCGGCGTTTTTCTGCTGTTCCTTCTCCAGTTCGTCCTGGAGACTCTTGATCGCCGCAGACGGGTCGATGGCAGGGGTGATCACTTCGACGAATCCGCCCGCCGATCCGTCCGGCGAATAGCGCGTGATCGTGCTTGTCACCCAGATATGAGTCCCGTCGCGTCGAACGCGCCAATCCTCATTTTCGTGGCTGCCGTTTTCGGCCGCGGCGCGCAGGTGAGCGGTGGGAGTGTCCGCCCAGTTGTCCTGATCCCGGTAGAGCGTGCAGCGATTGCGACCCGCGACTTCCTCGGGCTTGTACCCGAAGATCGCTGCCGCGCCGCGGTTCCAGCCGGTGATGATGCCGCGCGTGTCCATGCGGATGACGGCGGCGTGCGTCAGCCGGTTCAGAATCAGTGTGGATAACCGGTCGGCATCGTGCGCGGTGTCGCCGTCGAGCGCCGCGGGCTCAATGCTGTGAACGACCAGCCACGGTTCGCCCGGGTTGACCTGCACCAGCGCGGCGCTCGCATGGATCGTCCTGTAGCTCCCCCGCTTGTCCATCACCCGCTTGCGGAGGCGGTAGTGGGGGATGTCCCCCTGAAGGAGTGCGCGAAGCAGCTTGATTTCGTGCGGCGCATCGTCAGGGTGCGTGATGTCGCGCAAGGTGATGCGTAACAGCTCCTCGCGCGTGTAACCGAGCGTGGTGCAGCAGGCCTTGTTGAACCAGAGCCAGTGGCCATCGACTGCCGACAGGGCCAAGCCGACCGGAGCGCCGTCGATGGCGTGGCGCAGGCGAAGGTCACGCGTTGCCGCCGAGGAGCGCACAGGCGCAGGAACGATTTCCTTCCGGAAAGGTCGCGGGATCAAAGGGATCATGGACGCGTCGAACATACGGTTCGCACGTCACAGGACCGCGCGCGAAGTCATCACAGGCGTGTGAGAACGCTCGCTCGTCAGCGCAAGACGACACTCCTGATGCAGCGGTCGCTTACCATTCCCGGCATGACCGCGTTCAAGCCTTACGTCTCGCCTGACGAACGCATGCCCGAGTTCACCTGGCGTGGCTGGTTGCCGGGCATCCTCCTCGGCATCGTCTTCGGCGTCGCCAATGCCTATCTCGGTTTGCGCGCGGGCCTGACGATCTCCACGTCGATTCCCATCGCCGTGCTCACCGTCGCCGTTTATCGGATGGCCGTGCGCGGCAACATCCTCGAAGCGAACATGTCCCAGACCATCGGCTCGGCATCGAGCTCGGTGGCCAGCGGCGTGATCTTCACCTTGCCGGCGCTGTTCCTCTGGGGCATCGAGCCGTCGCTGCTGCAGATGACCCTTCTCGCGCTCGCGGGCGGCGTGCTGGGAACGCTGTTCATGATTCCGCTGCGCAAGTTCCTCATCGAGCGCGAGCACGACACGCTGCCGTATCCCGAAGGAACTGCTTGTGCGGAAGTGCTCGTGGCCAGCCAGGGTGGCGGGCGGGCGCGCGGCGTGTTCGAAGGCATCATCGCCGGCGGGCTTTTCAAGACGATCGTCGGCGGACTGCGGCTCGTGCCCGAGGAGATCGACGTACGCATTCCGTTTCTGCGCAAGGGCCAGCTCGGTACCGAAGTCTCGGCGGCGCTGTTCGGAGTCGGCTTCATCCTCGGCCCGCGCGTCAGCACGGTCATGGTCAGCGGCGGGCTGTTGTCGTCGCTGCTGATCATTCCGCTGCTCGACTGGTGGGGACAGGGGCAGACCACGCCGTTCTATCCCGAGTTGAAGCTGACCATCGCCGAGATGAGTCCCGGCCAGTTGTGGTCGCGTTACGTGCGCTACATCGGCGCCGGTGCTGTTGCCGCGGCCGGGATCATGACGCTCATTCGCAGCATCCCTACCATGGCCGAGAGTTTCCGCGTCGGGACCGCGCAGATGCGGAAGAGGGCTTCGGAGTCGGATGTCCCTTCACGCACGTCGCACGACCTGCGTTTCTCCACGACCGTGATCGGCGCGATCTGTGTCATCGCGTTACTCACCGTGATGCCGCAGGCGTTCGGAACGTTGACCGCGTTCTCGCATCGATTGGTAGCCGCGATTCTCGTCGCGATCTTCGCGTTCTTCTTCGCCACGGTTTCCTCGCGCATCGTCGGGATTCGTCGGCGTGACCTCGAATCCGACCAGCGGCATGACCATCGCGGCACTCCTCGGCACCGCGGCAGTTTTTCTGGCGATGGGTTGGACCGACGCCGCCGGAAAGGCGGGCGCGCTCGCCGTTGGCACAGTCGTCGCCATTGCCGCTTCGATCGCCGGCGACACGTCGCAGGATCTGAAGACCGGCTATCTCCTCGGCGCGACGCCGCGCTATCAGCAGATCGGCCAGCTGCTCGGCGTGCTGACCTCCGCGGCATTCGTCTGCGGTGCCGTTCTGCTTCTCGGACGCGCGTACGGATTCGGTACCGAGGAGATTCCGGCGCCGCAGGCGACGCTGATGAAGCTCGTCATCGAAGGCGTGCTCGATCGGACGTTGCCGTGGGGCCTGGTGGCGATCGGCGTCGGTATCAGCATCGTGGCCGCGCTGTTGCGGTTGCCGGCGCTCGCTTTCGCGGTCGGCGTTTATCTGCCTGTCGCGGCGATGGTTCCGATCTTTCTCGGCGGCCTGCTGCGCATGGCGACCGATCGCGGGAAGAACGCCGCGACGCGCGCGGATCATGGCGTGTTGCTCGGCTCCGGGTTCGTCGCGGGCGAAGGGTTGATCGGTGTGGCCATCGCCGGCATCGCGTTGGCGCTCGGGCGCGTACCGGCAGGTGTCGGCTACGCGTGGGCGGGCGGCGCGGCGATGTGGATCGCGGCGGCGCTCTTCGCGACGCTCATTGGGTGGTTCTGGTACTCGATGCGAGCTTCCGTACGAGCTCCAGAAGCAGAGACGCCTCGCGAGTCGTGAGCACCGCGCGTCCGGTAAGAGCCTGCAACTCCGCGCAGACGCGATCGGGATTGCGATTGCCGAAGAACTCGATCGCGTCGAGCAGCGAACGGGTGCGCGAGTTGAGCTCCTGAATGAGCCGGTTCGCCGCGGGATCAGGTGCTTCGACGGGCGGACGCAGGCCTTTGCCGAGCTCGTAACTGAAGATCGCCACCGACTGCGCGAGGTTCATTGTCGGGAAGGCAGGCCACGTCGGAATCGAGGCCGTGCGCTGGCAGAGCATCATCTCTTTCGCGCTCAAGCCGTACTTTTCGCGGCCGAAGACGATACCGAGGCGATGATCGGCGCTGAGTTGCTCCTCGGCGACGCGCGCGACCTCGCTCGGTGAAAGCTGCTCGAAGACGTGACGCGCACGGACCGCGGTCGTGGCTACGGTGAGATGACAATCGGCGAGCGCTTCCTCGAGCGTGTCGACGCGCGATGCGTTCTCGACGACGTCGAGCGCGCCGACGGCCCACCAGCTCGAGACGTCGTCGGTTCGTTCCGTCTTTCCGCCAACGATCCAGAGGTCGGTGAAGCCGAAGTTCTTCATGGCCCGCGCGGACGCGCCGACGTTTCCGGAGTCCAGCGGCTCGACGAGGATGATGCGGACGTGCATGGTCGGAGCATAATCGCAGGATCATCCTACACCATGAATGCTCCGATCCTGACGACCGAGCGTCTCCGCCTGCGGATGCTGACGAACGAAGACTTCGATCAGTACGCGGCCATCCACACGGATCCCGAGGTCACGCGGTTCACCACGCGCACGCACATGACGCGCATGGATGCCTGGCGGCACATGGCCATGATCCTCGGCCACTGGGTGCTCCGCGGATTCGGCATGTGGGGCGTGGAAGAGCTCGAAACGGGCAAGCTCGTTGGCCGCGTCGGCTTCCACAACCCTGACGGCTGGCCGGCGTTCGAGCTCGGATGGACGATCGGGAAGAACTGGTGGGGCAAGGGCTACGCGTCGGAAGCAGCGCGGCGTTGTCTCGAATACGCCTTCGAGGAGATGGGCCGCGACCATGTGATCAGCCTCATCGATCCGGACAACGTCAATTCCATCGGCGTCGCGGACCGGATCGGCGAGAAGCTCGAAGGCGAAGTCGAGGTGGGCGGTCATCGCCTGCTCGTGTATGGGATTTCGAGATGACGAATCGTACGATTCCAAAGCCCAAACCCGGCGGACTCGATCCCGACTCGATCGTCGAGTCGTTCGCGCACCGGATGATGTACTCGGTCGCGCGCGACGAATTCAACGCCACCGACGAGAACGCGTTTCAGGCGCTGGCGTTCGCGGTGCGCGACCGATTGATGGACCGCTGGTTCGTCACCCAGGACACGTACTACCGCCGCGACGTGAAGCGCGTCTACTACCTCTCGCTCGAGTTCCTCCTCGGACGCCTGCTGGTGAGCAGCATCATCAACCTCGGCGCGAACGGCAGCTACGAAGAGGCGATGAAGAAGATCGGCCTCGATCTCGAGCGACCTGGCCGAACGCGAGAATGACGCGGGTCTTGGCAACGGCGGATCTGGGGCGCCTGGCGGCGTGTTTCCTCGATTCCGCGTCGACGCTCGGCCTGCCGTTCTACGGCTACGGCATCCGCTACGAGTACGGCATCTTCCGGCAGCGGATCGTCAACGGTCAGCAGGCCGAGGCTCCGGATCATCTGGTTGCGGTACGGAAATCCGTGGGAGGTTCCGCGGCCGGACGTCCTCTTCCCGATCAAGTTTTACGGACGCGTGGAGGACTACACCGACGACAAAGGCCAGCGGCGGACGCGCTGGATCGACACCAGCGACGTCTACGCGATGGCCTACGACATCGCCGTTCCCGGCTACGGAAACCGCACGGTGAATTCACTGCGGTTGTGGGCCGCGAAATCGAGTCGCGAGTTCGATCTCGAGAAGTTCAACGCCGGCGCGTACGTCGAAGCGGTGATGGACAAGACCAGCACGCGAGAACATCTCCAAGGTTCTCTATCCGCCAGACGACCAGTACGCCGGCCGCGAGCTGCGGCTCAAGCAGCAGTACTTCTTCACCTCGGCCACGATTCAGGACGTCATCCGGCGATTCAAGAAGTTCCCGGAGCGGAAGTGGGAAGAGCTGCCGGACAAGGTCGCGATTCAGCTCAACGACACCCATCCTTCGATCTCCATCCCCGAGATGATGCGCGTGCTCGTCGATCAGGAGGCGCTGGACTGGGACGCTGCGTGGTGGATCTGCGAACGGGTGTTCGCGTACACCAATCACACCGTTCTGCCGGAAGCGCTGGAGGCGTGGTCGAAAGAGCTGATGGGCCGCGTGCTGCCGCGGCACCTGCAGATCATCGAAGAGATCGACCGCCGTTTCCGCGCCGTCATCTCGGCCGCGCATCCGGGCGATCAGGGGAAGATCCAGCGTTTGTCGATCATCGACGATCACGCGCAGACGGTGCGCATGGCGAATCTGGCGATCGTCGGCTCACACTCCGTGAACGGCGTCGCCGCAACTGCACTCGGACATCCTCGTCGAGAACATCTTTCCCGAGCTCGACGCGCCTCTTCCCGAAGAAGTTCAACAACAAGACGAACGGCATCACCCCGCGGCGGTGGCTGCTGCAGGCCAATCCCGAGCTGTCCGCGCTGATCACGGAATCGATCGGCGAAGGATGGGCGGCGGATCTTTCGACGGCTTCGCGGGCTGGAGAAGTTCATCGACGACGCGGCGTTCAAGGCGCGTTGGCTGGTGGTCAAGCACGAGCGCAAGGAAGCGCTGGCGAAATGGCTGCGGCGCGCGCATCGCGTCGAGGTCGACCCGATGTCGCTGTTCGACGTGCAGATCAAGCGCATGCACGAATACAAACGGCAGCTGCTCAACGTCATGCACGTCATCGCGCTGTATCACCGCATCGCCGATGGCGACGACACCGTTCCGCCGCGCACGGTGATCTTCGGCGGCAAGGCCGCGCCGAGCTACTTCATCGCCAAGCAGATCATCAGCCTGATTCATGAAGTTGCGGCGATGGTGCGGATGCATCCTCGCGCCGCGCACAAACTGAACGTCGTCTTCGTCGCGAACTACGACGTTTCCGCCGCGGAACTGCTGTTCCCAGCGACGGAGCTGTCCGAGCAGATCTCCACGGCGGGAACGGAAGCTTCGGGCACGGGCTGCATGAAAGCGGTGCTGAACGGCGGAATCATCATCGGCACGCTCGACGGTGCGAACATCGAGATCCGCGACGAAGTCGGCGCGGACAACATGTTCGTCTTCGGCAACACGGCCGCGCAGATCGCCGCCCTGCGCGGCGGCGGATATGACTCCGCGGCGGTCATCGCTTCGAATCCCGAGCTGAGCCGCGTTGTGAGCACGATGGCGTCGCTGAGCGGCGGCGCGTTCAAGCCACTGGTCGACATCCTGACCGGAAACGACCGCTACTTTCATTGCGCCGATTTCGCGTCGTACGTCGATACGCAGACCCGCGCCGCGCAAGCCTGGACGCAACGGCATGAGTGGGCGCGGATGTCGATCTTCAACACCGCCCGCAGCGGGAAGTTCTCCGCGGATCGCACCGTGCGCGAGTACGCGCAGGAAATCTGGGACGTGACGCGCGTCGACATCCCCTGAAACGAAAAGCCTCCCGCGCCGAAGCGCGGGAGGCTGGGTAAAGACGAATGAAAGCGACTACTGGACGCCCGGGATAGTCGGGCCGCTGGGAGTCTGCGAGCCGCCGTTGCCGCCGATGTAGTTGTTGCCGAACGTCAGGATCTGGCCACCGCCGACGAAGTTGAAGCCGGTGGTGTTGTTGAAGACCGACGTGCCGGTGAGGCGGGTCGTCGACGCGCCATTGCCGGCGGTGATGCCCGTTCCGTTGCCGGAGATGATCGAGTTCATCACGTTGACGGTGGTCGTGCCCGAGTTCTGCTCGGAGACGAGACCGACGTTCGTGTTGTTCGCGATCACCGAGT
Organism: uncultured Acidobacteriota bacterium; assembly: GCA_963822445.1. Taxonomy (GTDB): domain Bacteria; phylum Acidobacteriota; class Thermoanaerobaculia; order Gp7-AA8; family Gp7-AA8; genus QHVT01. Next base: position 1,977,215 of record CAWGHO010000002.1, read on the forward strand.
CGTAGATGTTGGCGATGCCGCCGTTGGCGATGTACACGCCGATGCCGTTCTGAATCGAGCGGACGTTGTTCAGCGTCGTCTTGGTGATCGCCGGCGGGGCCGACGGGAACGCCGCGTAACCGATCGACGTGCAGTTCGACATCGTGACGTCGGTCAGGTTGACCGTGGCCGCGACCTCGATGCTCACGCAGCGGTTCGACTGATTCTGGATGTTGACGCGCTCCATGATCAGCTTCGAGCCTTGGATGAAACGCACGCCGTTCACGCCGAGGGTCGTGCCCGCGCCGTTGATCGAAAGGTCGCGCAGCACGACGATGACGCCGGCACCGTTGATCAGGAAGCCGTTGACCGAGCTGTTCAGGCCCGAGGCGAGCGTGCCCGTGCCCTGAATCGTGATCGACTTGGTAATGGTGAGTGCGCCGTAACCGCCCGGATCGAGAACGCTGATCTCGCCGCCGGCGGCGGTCTTCGAGATCGCACCTGCGTACGTCTTGCAGGGAGCGGTGCGGCTGCAGGGGTTGGCGTCGTCACCAACACCCGAGACCCACGTGCGCGTAGCCTGACCTTCAGCGACGCCCACCATAATCAAACAAACAGCCAATACCAAAAGAGTGCGCTTCATGATTCTCCTCCACTTGATTGCGGCCCACGTGATCACGCGCGTGCCCGCGAATCTCTTGTTGATAGATACGTGATCGACACTGCGCCGCGACGGACACCTTCGACGCGATGCAGTCATTCCCCACTTGGTTTATCTGAGTTGCGCAAGTCTACGCCGGAAATTTTGAGAGTCAACGTGATCGAGATCACGCGGGCCATCAAAAAATCTTTATGCGTAAAACCCTACGATTCTGGTGATTCGGACCGCTCCGATTGTGACACTAACGGACCGGTTGCGGGGAGAGTTTTTCGATCAGCGCCTGGAGGCGGGCGCGGCCTTCCGTCTGCTCGCCGACGGTTCCGCTGAGGAGCCGGGCGATGTCGCTCAGCTCGCGAAGGACGTCCGGGGTCGCATCGCCGAGGGCGATCGCTCCACTCGCTTCGCCGCTCAGGGCGAGACGCTTCCGCTCATCGGCGGCACGGGCCTGCTCTTCCGATCGCCTCTCCAGCTCGCCGGGCATCGACAGCAGGGCTTCGTCGATCGCGTTCCGCAGGTTCCCGCGGTTGATGTCGCGATCATCGGCCAGGTCCCGAATCTGGATAAGCCGTTTCATTGCAGGGAAGTAGGGGCTGCTCGGATCGTCGACCAGCTTGGCCTGCAGCAGCGACACTTCCGCCACCGCGGCCTTGCTGCCGCTCTCCACGCCCAGCTCGACGACCGCCTTCACCGACTTGCCGATGTCCGGCAGGGCCACGCCGTTCGCGTCGCCCGGGTTGACCCAGGCGTTGACCGGAATCTCGTGATGCGTCGTTCTGCCGTCGAAGGAAGTCGAGTCGACGAGGACGTTCCGGATCCACACACGATTGTTCGCCGAGAACGTTCCCCGCTTTTTCGGCACCGTGACTTCGACGCGATATCCATTGGCGCCGGTGACGGTGATGTAGCGCAGCTCCGGCTCGGTGTGGACGTGCTCGATGGTCTTCTCCTCGGTGACGCGACCGCCCTCCTCGCGCTGCAGCGAAGCCCAGCGATATGTGCCGTCGTCGCGCGGTCCACGAAGGGTGTGGATGTCGCTGTCGACGATCGCCAGGAGAACCTGACGCGACCGGCCGAGGTCCTCGGCGACCGCGGTGACCCTGGCTAGCGTGCGGAGATCATTGGTGAGCAGTTCCGTATTCGCATCGCGCGGGGCGGGGTCGATCGCAAAGGCGGAGATGGTCAGCAGAAGAGTAGCGAGCACAACAAGGTGTTTCATGGCGCGGATCTTAATGAAAAATCGCTTGCACCTCACGCGGCGTGAGGTCCTACGCTTTCTTCATGTTGAAGATCGGCGACCTGGCCTCGCGCAGCGGTGTATCGATCCGGACGCTGCATCACTACGACGAGATCGGGCTGCTCTCACCGTCGGACCGGACCGAATCAGGACACCGCCTGTACGGCCGTGAGGAGGTCGTCCGTCTGCAGCAGATCGTCTCGCTGCGGCAGATGGGCTTCGCTCTCGATCAGATACGGGACCTGCTCGATCGCCGCGGCGTGGAGCCGCGTCAGGTGATCGAGCTTCACATCGCGCGGCTGAGAGAACAGATCGCGACGCAGCAGCAGCTCATCGACCGTCTGGAAAGCCTCGCCGCGCACTGCGAGTCGGCCGGCGCCGACGAGTACCTCAAAACCATGGAGATGATGATCATGTTCGAAAAGTACTACTCCAGAGAACAGCTCGAGACGCTGGCGAAGCGCCGGGAGATGCTCGGTGAAGACAAGATGCGCGAGGTGCAGGAAGAGTGGCCGCGGCTCATCGCTTCGGTGCGTGCGGAGCTGGACCGCGGTACCGATCCGAAAGATCCGCGTGTGCAGGCACTGGCGCAGCGGTGGAAGGAGCTCATCGAGATGTTCACCGGCGGCGATCCCGGGATCGCGCAGTCACTGGCGAGCTTCTACCGCGGCGAGCCGCAGTTCGCCGCGGAGCAGGGTTTGGGCGGCGGCGTCTCGGAGTATGTGAAGAAAGCGCTCACCTGATTGATGATCACCGGCCGCTTCGCCCCTTCGCCAACAGGTCCGCTGCACCTCGGCAGCCTCGTCGCCGCGGTCGGATCATGCCTTTACGCGAAGCGGGTGGGCGGCCGGTGGCTCGTGCGGATGGAGGACATCGACACGCCGCGCGTCATTCCGGGATCGGCGGAGGAGATTCTCTCCGCGCTGGAGCGGTACGGATTGGAATCCGATGGCGAGATCGTCTGGCAGTCGCGGCGGACGAAGCTCTACGAGGAGGCGCTGGCGACGCTCCGTGCGCGCGGCCTGGTCTACGACTGCGCCTGCTCCCGCGCCGATCTGCAACGCGCCGCCTCCGCGCCGCTGGGACGCGAGCCTGTGTATCCCGGAACGTGCCGTGACGGTCTGGCGCCGGGGAGAGTCGCGCGAGCCATTCGCTTTCGTGCACCGGACGAGGTCATCGGATTCGACGACCCGCTCCGCGGTCGCGTCGAGGAGAACGTCGCCGAGAGCACGGGAGACTTCGTCGTGCGTCGCGCGGACGGACTGTTCGCGTATCAGCTCGCGGTCGTGGTCGATGATGCCGAACAGGGCGTCACCCAGGTCGTGCGCGGTGCGGATTTGCTGACCTCGACGCCGCGTCAGATCGCGCTGCAACGCGCGCTCGATTTCCCGACGCCCGAGTACGCGCATCTGCCGCTGGTGACCAATGCAGACGGCTCGAAACTGGGGAAGCGCGATGGCGCACTGCCGTTGCCGTCGCTTGACGAACAGCGCATCGCGGAGACACTCGCGCTGGCGTTGCGGCATCTCGGAATCGACGCCGCTCCAGGTCCGGCCCGCAACATGCTACAAGCCGCGCTGCATGACTTACGACATCCGAAACAATGAAGAGAAGTCGCGGTTCGAGACGACGATCGACGGCAAGACCGCGTTCTCCGCATACAACCGCGCGGGTGACACCGTCACCTTCACCCACACCGAAGTTCCTCCCGAGTTGGAAGGAAAAGGCATCGCCGGCGCGATCGTGAAGCACGCGCTCGAAGACGCGCGCTCGAACAAGCTCGGCGTCGTCGCGGCCTGCGCGTACGTCGCGACATACGTTCGGAGGCATCCGGAGTATGAGGATTTGCTGAAAGGCTGAACGATAATCCGCGCCATGCAACTGGCGCTGATCGCAGTCGTCTTCCTCACCCTGATCGCGGTCGCGTACCGCGTGTACGGAGGCTGGGTGGCCCGCCTCGTCGGCCTCGATGCCGCGGCGACGACACCCGCGCACGAGAAGGAAGACGGCGTCGACTTCGTTCCGACGAAGCCGTTCTACCTCTTCGGGCAGCACTTCGCCGCGATCGCGGCGGCCGGCCCGATCGCCGGCCCGATCATCGCCTGCCAGGCCTTCGGCTGGCTTCCCTGTCTTCTCTGGATCGGCCTCGGCGTCGTCCTGATCGGCGCCGTGCACGACTTCATGGCCCTGGCCGCGTCCGTGCGGCACGGCGCACGCTCGATCGCCGACATCACCCGCGATCACCTCGGCGCAAAGGCCGGCATCGCCATGATGGCCTTCATCTGGCTCGCGCTCGTCTACGTGATCGTCGCCTTCGCCGACATCACCGCCTCGAGCTTCGTCACCGGCACGGACGAACTGGCCGCCGCCGCGACGACCTTCCATCCCGGCGGCGCGGTCGCGGCGGCGAGCATCTTTTATCTACTGCTGGCCGTGGTCATGGGCCTCGTCCAGCGCTTCCTCCATCCGCCGCTGTGGCTCATCACCGTGATCTTCGTTCCCGCGACGTTCGGCATGGTCTGGCTCGGAACGCAGGTCTCGACGTACTTCGTGATGGATGCGAAATGGTGGGCTCTGCTCATCCTCGCGTATTGCTGCGTTGCGTCGATGGTTCCGGTCTGGTCGCTGCTCCAGCCTCGCGGCTACCTCGGCGGCTTCGTTCTCTACTTCGCGCTTGCGCTCGGTGTCATCGGCATCTTCTTCGGCGGCTACGAGATCAAGCAGGCGGCATTCAAAGGGTGGAATGGCGGCGCGACGGGGATGCTCTTCCCCTTCCTCTTCGTGACCATCGCCTGTGGCGCGTGCTCCGGGTTCCACGGGCTGGTCTGCTCGGGAACGACGTCGAAACAGATCGATCGCGAGACGCACATCAAGCCGGTGGGATATGGCGGGATGCTGGCCGAGGCTTTCGTGGCTTTGATTGCGATGGTGACGGTGATGATCGTCGCGCAGGGCGACCTGACCGGATTGAAACCAGGCACGATCTACGGCAACGGCATCGGCAACTTCCTGACGATGATCATCGGCGAGAAGTACCGCAACTTCGCGATCACGTTCGGGGCGATGGCCTTCTCGACGTTCGTCTTCGACACGGTCGACGTTTCCACGCGGCTCGGGCGCTACATCGTGCAGGAGCTCTTCCGCTGGCAGACGCGATTCGGCGCCTGGGTGGGCACGTTTCTCACCGTGGCTCTGCCCGTTTACTTCGTTGCCTTCGCGCCTGCCGGCACCTGGGTGAAGTTCTGGACGCTCTTCGGCGCCTCGAATCAGCTTCTGGCCGCGCTGACCCTGCTCGCGATCAGCGTCTGGCTGCATCAGCGCCGGCAGCGGGTCGCATTCACGCTCATCCCGATGGCCTTCGTGCTCATCACCACGCTCTACGCCCTGGTCCGGCTCACCGGCGCGAGCTTCGCTACCGCCGCAAAGGATCCCGTGGCCATGGTCAACGGCATCACCTCGGCGTCGCTGATCCTGCTGGCGCTGTACCTGGTGTTCCGGGCCATCGTGCGGATCAGGGCGGAGAAGGTCATTCCGGTGGCGGCATAAGCCGACCACGAGCCTCTGACAACACGCTGCGGGCCGTGCCCGCCGTCGGGGCGCTCGTCGGCCACTTCAGCTCGGGCTCGTTCCCATACTGCTCCGGCACGCTGATCTCGCCGACCGTCTTCCTGACCGCCGCGCATTGCGACATCGGCCGGTCGACCGTTTACGTCACCTTCGATTCCGTGTTCGGCGCGAATTCGAAACTCGTCTCCGGAACGTTCTACGGCGACCCGCTTTACAACTGGGCGCAGGACGATCCGCACGACATCGCCGTGGTCGTCTTCGACCAGCCGGTCAAGGGCATCACTCCGGCGGCGCTGCCCACCGCGGGCTCGCTCGGATCGCTGAAGGTCAACCAGCAGTTCACCGCGGTCGGATACGGATCGCAGGAAGCGGTCAACCAGCCGGGCGGCCCTGTCAACGCCTACTACGACATCCGTGAGTACTCGATCTCGTCGCTGAACGCGATCAACCCGGCGTGGCTGCGGTTGTCGCAGAATCCGGCGACGGGCGACGGCGGAACCTGCTACGGCGATTCCGGCGGCCCGAACTTCCTCGGCGCCGGCAAGACCGAAACGAACATCGTCGCCGGGACGACCATCACCGGCGACATGTTCTGCAAGGCGACGAACGTGGTCTACCGGACCGATACCGAGTCCGCGCGCTCGTTCCTGTCCCGTTTCGTGACCCTGCCGTAGCGCTTCAGAATCGAAGCCCGATCGTCACCGCGAAATCATCCGAATCGCTGTCGTCGTCTTCGAGCGTCCGGAAGTACTTGAGCTGCGCATACGGCTTCAGGGACCCGAGCTCGAAGGCGACGCCGCCGATCAGGTTTCCAACGAGGTCCGTCGTTTCGCCGCCGACGTCGGTGTCGACGTAAATCAGACCAAGGCCGGCGCCGACGTAGGGAACGATGGTGCTGAACTTCCCGATGTCGATGGTCACGTCGAGGTTCGCGCTTCCCGCGGTGATGTCGTCCTCGAGGCTGTACTCGATGTTCGGATTGATGTTGAGCGCTCCGGTGTCGAAGAGCACCTCCGCGCCGATGAACTCCTGGTCCGCGTCGCGATACTGACCGGCCCGGATCCCGAAATCGGCAGCGAGCGCGGCCGGTGCGAGGAGGAGGATTGCCATGAGAGTGAATTTGCGCATCTTCATGAAAAGGCGGGCTGTGCAGGAGTGATTCCAGTCGCACGCGGGCGCTGGCGTTTGACGTGCATCCAGAAATCAGCACAGAATCCATCCGGATTACTGAATAGCGAGAGGTTTGATGATGGCGACGACGAAATCTGCATCCAAGGGCGGCGGTAAGGGTTTAGCGGCCGAAGTGACTCCGAGCTCGGAGCTCTCCGCGATCATCGGCAGCACTCCCATGCCGCGCAGCGAAGTGACGAAGAAGGTGTGGGACTACATCAAGTCCAACGGCCTTCAGGACCAGACGAACAAGCGCATGATCAACGCCGATGACAAGCTTCGGGTCATCTTCGGCGGCAAGGATCAGGTCTCGATGTTCGAGATGACCGCGCTCGTCAATAAACACCTCAAGGCGTAACGAGACGCATCTCCGGTATACACGACGGGCGGCGGGTAGCCGCCCGTTGTGTTTCTATTTGGAGGAGAGGACGAAGATGTTCCCCTCCGAATCCTTGAACATGGCCGACGTGCCCCACGACTCGGCCTTCGGCTCCTGCGTGAACTCCACGCCGCGGCCGGCGAGCTCGTCGAAAGTCTTCTGGACGTTGTCGGTCTGGAAGACGATCGGCTGAAACCCGCCCGGTTCTTTTCCCATCTGCTTGAAGAGGACGAGCCGCGTCTCGGCGCTGCCGATCTTCAGCTCGATCCATCTCATCCCTTCTCCGAACTCCTGGTCGGTGGCCACTTTGAACCCGAGCTTCTTCGTGTAGAACTCGAGGGCCCGGTTCTCGTCTGCGACGGCGATACTGGCGAATTTGATCTGTGTAATCATGCCGAGCAATGTAGGCGCTAACTCTCGATGTTTCAAGGATCTGCGTCAAGGCTATAATGGTGAAAACTATAGCGATGACTGAGACAGTCGAGATCGACCGCTACATCCTGGAGACCCTCCTCGGCGACCTTGTCGGCCACGACCACGCCCCGTCGGCGTATGTCGTCTACCTGTATCTGTGGACGCGCACCTTTGGCAGCGGCGAGAAGAGTGTCCGGGCCAGCCACCAGACCATCGCCGCGGATACGGGCTTCTCCAAGAGCGGCGTTCAGGCCGCGCTCCGGCATCTGAATCGGCGGAAGCTGGTGCGGTCGGTGCGGGAGACGCAAACCGCGACGCCGGAGCACTTCGTTTTACGGCCCTGGCGCCGCTAGGACCTGCTTGCCAGTTTATCCCGCGCGAAGACGCGGGATCTCCGCGTGCACCGGCAGCGCAGACGGTTCACGCGACGTCGGTGCACCGGGAGATCCCGCGTCTTCGCGCGGGATAAACTCGTGCGCTCACGACAGGAGTTTCTCGACAGCGCCGATCGTCGGCTCGATCTCCACGATGTTCTCCGCGCGGTAGTTCGCCTCGGGGTCCTTGAGGATGTGTCCCGTGAGGATGCAGACGACGCGATCCCGCTCGCTCATCACACCGGCAGCGCGCAGTTTGTGCACGCCGGCGAGGGTCGCGGCCGAGGCGGGCTCGCAGCCGATGCCCATACGATCGATCTCGTTCTTTGCGGCCATGATCTCCGCGTCAGTCACCTGTTCGACCACGCCGTCGGTTTCCCGGATCGCGGTCACGGCCTTGTCGTGGCTGACCGGATCGCCGATGCGGATGGCGCTGGCGATGGTCTCCGCCGTCACGCGATGGCGAGTCCCGAACGACTCCTGGTAGCTGCGGAAGAACGGATTCGCTCCCACTGCCTGAATCGAAGCGAGCCGGGGCATGCGGTCGATCCAGCCGTTGGCGAGGGCTTCGCGGAGCGCTTTGCCGAAGGCGCTGGTGTTGCCGAGGTTGCCGGCGGGGACGACGATCCAGTCGGGCGATTCCCAGCGCAGGTCCTGGAGGAGCTCCCAGATGATCGTTTTCTGCCCTTCGATGCGCCAGGGATTGATCGAGTTGACCAGGTAGATGCCGAGGCGGTCGCAGGACTCGCGCACCAACCGCATGGCGGCGTCGAAGTCGCCGCGGATGGCCAGCGCCGTGGCGCCGTACGCGAGGGTCTGGGCGAGCTTGCCGCTGGCGACCTTGCCCGCGGGAACGAACACGATCGCGCGAAGACCGGCCTGCCCGGCGTAAGCGGCGAGCGACGCGCTCGTGTTCCCGGTCGAGGCGCAGGCAACCGCGGTTGCACCGACGCGAACGGCCTGCGTCACGGCGACGGTCATGCCGCGGTCCTTGAACGAGCCCGTCGGATTCTCCCCTTCATGTTTGAAGTAAAGACCGTTGCGCTGGTAGAGCCGCGTGCCGCCTTCGGGATGGGTGACGACGCGCTCGACGTGCATCACCGCCTCGCGGAAGCGCCAGACGCCGCTGACGTCGATGGGCGCACGCGAGGTCAGGCGATCGTCGAAGGCGTTGCGATCGAGAAGCGAGTTCCGCTCGACGGACAGCAGACCGCCGCAGTCGCAGGTGTAGCGGACGTCGAGCTCGCCGTACCGTTTCGCGCAGGCGATGCACTGCAGCCACTCGCTCATGCCCGCCGCACTCCTTCCCTGGCGATCGCTCCGATGTGCACGGTCGACTCCACTTCGCGAAAAGCGCGCCGCATCGCGTCAGCGCAGACGCGCGCCGATGCTTCGTTCTCGGCGATGGCGAAGAGCGTCGGACCCGATCCGCTGATCGAGCAGCCAAACGCGCCGGCTTCCAGCGCCGCGGTCTTCACGTCGTAAAAGTGGGGAATGAGGTCCGCCCGCCGTGGCTCGGCGTACCCGTCATCGAGCGCCCGTCGCAACAGGGCGCCGTCGCCGATTGCGAATGCGTGGACGAGAGCGGTGGTGTTCGCCATCTGCTGAACCCACGACGCGCGATCGGTTTCGTCCGGCAGGAGTGCGCGGGCATCCTTCGTCTGAATGCGAACGCGAGGAGTGACCAGAGCGATCCACCAATCGGCAGCGACGGGGAGTTTGATCACGTCGATGGGATCGACGCTGCGCGCGAGCGCGAGGCCGCCGACGACGCTCGGGGCGATGTTGTCGAGATGTCGCCCCGCCACCGCGGATTCGCTTTCGAGCGCGGCGGCGATGATGTCCACGTCGCGATTCATCGCCAGCGCGGCCGCACACGCGCCGGCCACGCTCGACGCCGCACTCCCACCCATCCCGCCCGCCAGGGGCAGACCTTTGTGAATCGTGAGGATCGCGTTGTACCCGCTGCCGCGGAGAACGGCGGCGGCCGCGATCGCCGCGCAATTGTGTTCGGGATCGCGTGGGACGAGGTCGGCGTCGATGCCCGTCACGTCATCGATCCGCGCTGCACCTTTCGTGAGCTCGACCGTGACCCGGTCGCCGATTCCATCGACGGCCAGGCCGAGGACGTCGAAGCCGGGGCCGACGTTACCGATGGAGCCGGGGGCGTAGGCGGTGGCTTTCATCGCTGCGTTTTTCGCCGCTCGTGCATCGTGATCGCGACGATGTCGTTCAGCACACCTGCGGCGGTGACGCCCGCTCCGGCACCCGGCCCGGTCACGACGAGCGGATTCGTCGAATACCGCTTCGACTGAATGACCACCGTGTTGTCCGTGCCGCGCAGGCGACCGAGCGGCGAAGCGTGATCGACGGCTTCGACGCCGACGCGAATGGCGCGCTTGCCGATCTTCGCGACATACGCGAAGCACCTTGCCATCGCGTTTCGCGCGCGCGACGCGATCGGCGAACTCGGCATCGAGGGCTGTGAGTTTGTCGACGAACCGCGCCGGATCGTTGTCGTCGACGTTGGCGCCGAACAGAGGCTCCAGAGCGATGTCGCTGAGCTCGAGCCGCCGGCCGAGCGTACGCGCGAGGATCAAGGCCTTGCGCGCGACGTCGGTGCCGGAGAGATCGTCGCGAGGATCCGGCTCGGTGTAGCCGCGCTTCCAGGCCTCGCGCACAGCGTCGCTGAACCGCTGGCCATCTTCGAGGGCGGTCATGATGAAGCCGAGCGTCCCCGAGAACGCACCGACGATCGTTTCGACGCGATCCCCGGCATCCTGCAACTTGGCGATCGTGTCGAGCACCGGCAGTCCCGCGCCGGCGGTTGCCTCGTAGCGCAGCGACAGGCCGCGATCGCGCGCGGTCTGCATCAGCCGGTCGAATTCGATCTGCGAAACCGCCAGCGGCTTCTTGTTCGCCAGTACGACGTGAAAGCCATGCTCGAGCGCTTCCTGAATCAGCGGCGCGGTCTCATCGGATGTGAGATCGACGAGGATCGGCCGGTGCGAAGGCAACAGCCACAACTCCTCGGACATCATCTGCTGCAGTTGCGTGAGCGTGAGCGGTGAGTCTCGATCAAAGAGACGCGTGCCCGACGCCTTCTGCTTCGCCAGTTTCTGCAGCGCCGCGGCGGAGAATCCCTTCTCCTCGACGCGGATCCCGGAACGGTCGGCGAGCGCGATCACCTTGATGTCGAGGCCGAGCTCCTGGCGCAGATGTTTTTCCTGTGCGCGAAGCTGCGCGGCGAGCTCGCGGCCGATCTGGCCAAATCCGAGGAGCGTCAGCTTCGATTCGCGGCCCGACGTGTCGGCAAGCGGATGCAGGCGATCGAGTTGATATTCGTTGTGCAGCGCCTGCAGCGCTCGCGTCGCATCGGCCTCGTCGATGGCGATGGTGATGTTCAGCTCCGATGAGCCCTGAGCGATGGCGACGACGTTCACCTGCGCGCCGCTGAGCGCGGAGAAGGTGCGCGCGGCGATGCCGGGCTGGCCGCGCATGCCCAATCCGACGACGGCGATCAGCGCGACTTCATGCACGGGGCGGATGCGATCGATCAGCTTCGACTTCCGCTCCATGACGAACGCCTCTTCGAGCGCGGCCACGGCATGCGCGGACTCGTCGTCGGGCAGCACGAAGCAGATGCTGGCTTCGCTCGAGGCCTGGCTGATCATCGACACGGAGTGACCGGCATTCGAAAGCGCGGTGAACGCGCGGCCGGCGACGCCGGGCACGCCGATCATGCCGCTGCCTTCGATCGAGACCATGGCCTGTTTGTGAATCGCCGTGAGGGCCTTGACCGGATACGCGCCGGGCTTGACGTCGTCGGCGATGCGCGTGACCGAGCCCTCCCGGAACGTGTTGCGGACGAAGAGCGGGATCTTGCGATCGACGAGCGGAATCATCGTCCGCGGATGCAGAACCTTCGCGCCGTAGAACGCGAGCTCCGCCGCTTCGCGGTAGTGCAGCTCGGAGAGCAATCGCGCTGACGGAACGCTTTTCGGATCGGCGGTCATCAGGCCGTCGACTTCCTTGAAAAGCGTGACGGAAGTCGCGTGGACGCTACGGGCGAGGATTGCGGCCGAGAAATCGGAACCGCCGCGGCCGAGGGTTACGACTTCGCCGTCGGGGCCGCTGCCGAGGTAGCCGGGCATGATCACCGCGCGTCCGCTTTCGATGATCGGCAATACGAGCTTTTTCGCGTTGCGCTCGCAGCGCGCGAGGTTCGGCCAGAGGCGGTTCAGACGGCGCTCGGTGACGATGACCTCGGGCGCGTCGACGTACTCCGCGGCGATCCCCTGCTCGGCGAGGATCTCCACGAAGATTTGCGCCATCAACCGCTCGCCGCGGGCGACCAGCGCATCCTTTGCGCGCGGGGTGAGCTCGCGCAGAACGGCAATGCTGTCGGCCATGGAGCGCATCTCGTGCGACAGGTCGGAGACGAGCGAATGCAGTTGCGCGGCGCGCGCGCGGTTCGTGATCAGCGCGTCGATGAGCTCGTCGTGCCGCATCTCGAATTTTTTCGCAGCGGTGATGTAGCCGGCACGGTCGCCGTTCAGCGCGGACTGGCCGGCGGCGAGCAGGAGGTCGGTGACCCCGTTCGCCGCGGAAACGATCACGGCCACGCGCGGCGCGGCACGGCGAACGTGCTCCACGGCCACGCGAATGGCCTCAGATGAGCCGACGGCAACGCCGCCGAATTTGAAGACCTGCAGAGTCATTGGACGAAAGGGGCGATGCTAGCATTTCGGCGATGGGGGTCCAGATGAGCGCAGCAGCGGGAGCAGCGGCAGCAGCAATGATGCAGGCGGTGCGGGCGATGGGCGTGATCGTGAAGATGAAGCCGGAGGATTTCGTCCGGATCCTCGAGCGCGTCCCGGAACCGCTCGTGGTGCGCGCGCCACACGGGATCTTTTCGAAGAAGACGAACTACATCGTCAGCTACAAAGGATTCGCTTTCTTCACCGTCTCGAAGGACGAGCTGCGCTTGCCGCCGTCGGCAGAAGTCATCAGCGCCGATTCGATGTACGTACCCGGTTAGCCGCCATGCCTGGCATTGCCGACGACCGCGGCTACGCGCTGCAGCTTGCGCGCAGATACTTCGACGACCGGAACGTCGAGATCGCGACCGTCGTCGCGACGTTCACCGACTCCACCGATCCGCTCATCCATCGCTTGGTCGGCCTGATGGTGAACGAACCCGCCCGCGCCGGAAAGTTCATCACCGTGTCGCAGCGCGATTACGAACGAAACTACTGGCCGCAGGTGGCCGCGGTTCTGTCGGAACTGGAGAAGGGAGAGGCCGGTGTCGTTCCGCCCCCGCCGCCGGTCACGCGCAAACGGTTGTTCTGGATCACGGTGCTGGCGGTGATGGTCACGCTGTCCGCGGTGGACAATCTGCGCGATTTCTACCGGCACATCACCGGCCAGAAAGAAGTGCACGTCGCCTTCGCGGCGCTGGACCTCGGATTCGGCCTGCTGCTGTCCGTCCTTGCCATTGCCGGAGTGATCCGACTCGTGCAACTGATTCGCGTCTACCGATCGCAGTGAGAGAGCGTTAGCGCTTCACGCCGCGATACAGATACGCGATCCCAAAGGTCAGCGGAATGTAGTCGATGGATGCGAAGTCGACCGACTCGCGCATCAACTGAACGAAATCCTCGCCGCAGGGGAACCGGCCCGCTGATTTCTGCAGGTATTCGTACGCGTCTTTTTTTCCGGTGACGAGGCCGCCGAGGCGCGGCAGCAGGTGGCGCGTGTAGACGTCGTAGAGCGCGGCGAAGACGCGGTTCCGCGGCTGGCCGAACTCGAGCACGATCACCCGGCCGCCGGTCTTCACCACGCGCGCCATCTCGGCGATGCCTTTTCGGGGCTCGTTGACGTTGCGGATGCCGAACGAGATCGTGGCCACCTCGAAGGTTGCGTCCTCGTACGGCAGTCGCGTGACGTCGGCGACCTCGAACCGGACCTCTTTCGTTTTCGCGCGAGCGAATTCGAGCATCTCCGGCACGAAGTCCGTTCCGATGACCTGCGCGCCGGCGGCTTGAAAGGCGATGGCCAGGTCGCCGGTCCCCGTCGCGCAGTCGAGCACGCGATCGCCCGGTTTCACAGCAGCCGTCTTCACCGCGCGGCGCCGCCAGAGGTGATGCACGCCCCCCGAAAGAATGGTGTTGGCGCGGTCGTAGCGCGAGGAGATCGACGCGAACATGCTGCGGATGCGCGTCGGGTCGGGGCCGGAGTAGTTGGTCATACAATCTCGCGCCAATGTCGCGCGACTTCGCGTTCGTGCAAACGGCTCCCGGCCGCGTGTTTGTCGGGTGGGGACCGTTCGAACAGCTTCCCTTCCGCAGGCCGGAGCGGCCGGCATTCTACGTCACCGATTTTTTCCTCGATGACCCCCATCCCTGGCGCCATCCGGCGGAGTGGGAGGAAGTGTCGACGGAGGAGCTGGCGGCGCGATTCGCGACGGACGAAGTGCCGCGGGTCGAGTGGGATCCGCCCGCGAGAGAAGACTTCCAGCGGATGTTCGCCTCGGCGCAGGAGGCGATGGCCCGCGGCGAGTTCGCGAAGATCGTTCCGGTCCTGTTCGAATCGGGCCGCTTCACCGAGCGGGGCGAGTGGTGGCGCTACTTCTTCTCGCGGCTGGCGACGTTGCCGCCCGGTTTGTGGGCGTACGGATACTCGTACAAATCACACGGCGTGATCGGCGCGACGCCGGAGCTGCTCTTCCAGGCGGAGTGGCATGGCTACCGGACGATGGCTCTTGCCGGAACACGGCCGGTCGCGCGCGCGGAAGAGCTGCTTCACGATCCGAAAGAACGGCGCGAACATCGCCTGGTCGTCGACGACATCGCCCGGCGGCTCTCGCCGTTCGGCAATGTCGAGATCGGGCCGGTCGGGCTCCTGCGCCTTCCGAGCATCGCCCATCTCATCACTCCGATTTTTTTCGCGGAGAGCGGCGGCGCGGAGAAGATGTCGTTCACCGAAATGGTCCGTCGCCTTCACCCGACCGCCGCCCTCGGCGTCTCCCCGCGCACATCCGCCGGTGAGCGGTGGCTGCGCGAAGCCGATCGCGGCGTGAAACGGCGGACGTTCGGAGCGCCATTTGGAGTCGAGCGCGAGGACCGGTCGGCGCTGGCGCTGGTGGCGATTCGCAACGTGCAGTGGGAGGGGGATCGCGTGCGGATCGGGTCGGGTGCGGGCGTGCTCGCGGAGAGCCAGCTCGATCGCGAGTTCGAGGAGCTGCGGCAGAAGCGCGACCAGGTCAAGGCGCTGTTTCAGATCGAGTCTGCATGGACAACATCGATTCAGCGCGGCGCCTGATCGAAGAGGTCCGCCGCCTCGGCGCGCGCGACTTCTGCGTCTGCGCCGGCTCGCGCAACAGCCCGCTGCTGGCGGTTCTGGGCACGGACGTTTACTCGTTCGTCGATGAGCGCTCCGCGGCGTTTTTCGCCATCGGACGTTCGAAACTGCACGGCGCGCCGGTGGCGGTGGTGACGACGTCCGGAACGGCGGCCGCGGAACTGCTGCCCGCCGCGATCGAGGCGTATTACTCGGGCATTCCTCTGATTCTCATCACCGCCGACCGGCCGGCGCGATTCCGCGGAACCGGCGCGCCGCAGTCGATCGAGCAGATCGGTCTCTTCGGCGTGTACGCGGAAATCGCGCTGGAATCGTGGAGCGGCGCGCGTCCGCTGCATCTCAACATCGAGTTCGATGAGCCGCTTCTCTAAGCCGCTGGTCCTGATCGGCGGGCTCGCCGCACGGCATCGCGTCCGCGTGCGCGAGCTGACCCGCGACGCCGTCACGTACGCCGAGCCGCTATCCGGGCTGCGCGAGCATTCGTCGATCACCGCCGGGGAGCGGATGATTGCGCGCGGGCGCTTCGACGGTGTGATCCGCGTCGGGAACGTGCCGACGCTGCGCTTCTGGCGGGATCTGGAGACGCTCGATCTGCCGGTTGTGCATTACAGCGATCTGCCGTTCACCGGGTTGACGCGCGGCGAGGTGCAGCCGATCTCCGAGCTGCCGCGGATCGAATCGACGGACGACGCGTTTCTGGAAGAAGATCGCGCGTTCGCTGCGCGCATCGCGTCGATCCTCGATGGCGAGCCTGAATCCGAGCTGGCGATGATGCGCGCGCTGTCGCGCGAGCTGCCGGAAGGAACGCGCGTGTACCTCGGCAACAGCCTACCTATCCGCGAGTGGGACTTGGTCGCTGCCCGAAAGCCTTTCGAGTACGAGGGCAACCGCGGCGCGAACGGCATCGACGGTCAGCTCTCGACGTTCTTCGGCTGGTGCGACGCCTCGCGCGACAACGTCTGCATCGTCGGCGATCTGACGGCGATCTACGACCTCGGCGCGCCTTGGATCGTGCCGCAGCTCGGCCACGATCGTTTTCGCGTCGTGATCATCAACAACGGCGGCGGGCGCATCTTCGGACGGGTTGCTTCGCTGCGCGCGCTCGAGCCCGCCCTGCGCGAGCGGGTCATCGAGAACGTCCACGGCATCCGCTTCGATCATTGGGCGGAGATGTGGGGCATCAGCGACCGCGTGACGGAGCTGGTGCCGGATGAAGCGGCGTCGAAACGCGTCTGGCAGAGGTACGACGAGCTGTGGAGCCTGCCCTGAGCGGAGTCGAAGGGATCCGCACGCTGCCCGGATTTCTCGGACTCGCTTCGGATTTCGATTTTCTTCCCTGGCCGCACAGTCCGTCCGAAGGCGATGTTCTTCTCGGTTACTCGATGGGTGGTCGCCTCGCGCTGAGGCTTCTCGAAGAACGACCGTTTCGCTGCGCGGTCATCGTGTCGGCGGGTTTGAACGCGCCGGATGACGAGCGCCGCGAACGCGATGAGACGTGGGCGCGGCGATTCGAATCGGAAGACTGGTCCTCGCTCATGCGCGACGTGGAACGCGCAGCCGGTCTTCGGAGGCCATGTTCTCGAACGACACGAAGCCGACTACGACCGCGCCGAGCTCGCGCGGCAGTTGCGCGAGTGGTCTCCGGCGGTGCTTCCGCCGCCGCGGCTGGAGTCGATCGAGACGCCGGTTCTCTGGGTCGCCGGAGAGCGCGACGCGAAATACGCCGACATCGCCAAGCGTGCGGTGGCGCGACTTCCGAACGCGGAGTTGTGGATCTGTCCGGACGCCGGCCATCGCGTTCCGTGGGAGCAGACCGAGGCGTTCGTGTCGCGGTTGCGTGCCTTCCTCGACCTGCACTAACGTGCCTCGCCTATGGCTGAGACGTGGCACAAGCTGCACGACTTCGAAGACATCAAGTACGAGCGCACCGAGGACGGGATCGCGAAGATCACCATCAATCGCCCGGAGGTGCGGAACTCTTTCCGGCCGGCGACGGTGGCGGAGCTGAAGGTCGCGTTCGACATGGCCCGCGACGATGGCGACATCGGCGTGATCATCCTGACCGGCGAAGGACCCGACGCGTTCTGCGCGGGCGGCGATCAGAAGGTGCGCGGCAAGGGCGGGTACGTCGATCCGAAGGAGAAGATCCCGCGGCTGAACATCCTCGACGTGCAGAAGCAGATCCGCAGCATGCCCAAGCCGGTCGTGGCGATGGTGGCCGGATATGCGATCGGCGGGGGTCACGTTCTGCACGTCGTCTGCGATCTGACGATTGCCGCGGACAATGCGCGCTTCGGACAGACCGGGCCGAAAGTCGGATCGTTCGATGCCGGACTGGGCTCGTCGTACCTGTCGCGGATCGTCGGCCAGAAGAAAGCGCGGGAGATCTGGTTCCTTTGCCGCCAGTACGACGCGCAGCAGGCGCTGGAAATGGGACTCGTCAATACCGTCGTGCCGCTCGACCAGCTCGAGGAAGAGACGCTGAAGTGGTGCCGGGAGATGCTGGCACTGTCGCCGATGGCGCTGCGGTTCCTCAAAGCCGCCATGAACGCCGACTGTGACGGTCAGGTCGGGTTGCTCGATTTCGGCGGCAGCGCGACACTCCTTTATTACCTGTCCGAAGAGGCCCAGGAGGGGCGGGACGCGTTCGTGGAGAAGCGCAAGCCGGATTTCAGGAAATTCAAGAGATTCCCGTGATCCGGAGCGTGGCTTCTCGCGCGCGCGGCCGAAGACGCTGTCCGCCGCGATCGTCCCGGTGCTGATGGGCAGCGCGCTCGCGGCGGCGGCCGCGGCGTCCATTGGCTGGGTGTTTGCGTGCGCGCTCGCCGGCGCGGTGCTGATTCAGATCGCGACGAATTTCATCAACGACGCGCTCGATTTCAAGAAGGGCGCGGATACGAGCGAGCGGCTCGGGCCGGTTCGGGTCACGCAGGCGGGGCTGATCGGACCGCAAGCGGTGATGCGGGCCGCGTTCGCCTGCCTGTTCGGCGCGGCGTTGTGCGGCATTCCGATCGTTTTTCGCGGCGGCTGGCCGATGCTGGTTGTCGGTGTCGTGTCGATGGTGATGGCTTATGCGTACACCGGCGGGCCGTATCCGCTCGCGTATCACGGGCTCGGTGAATTGTTCGTCATTCTGTTTTTCGGGTTCGATTGCCGTCGGCGGGACGTATTACCTGCATACGCTGCCGTTGACGCGGGATCGCACTGTTGGCCGGTCTCGCCGCGGGATGTCTGGCGACGGTGCTGATCGTGATCAATAACCTGCGCGATGTGGAGAGCGATCAGAAGAGCGCGAAGAAGACGCTGGCCGTGCGATTCGGCGAGCGCTTTGGGCGGGCCGAGGTTGCGACCTTTGCGCTTGTGCCGTTGTGTCGCTGTCGGTGTCATCACTTTGCTACCGCTCGTCGCGTTGCCTTTGGCGATTGCTTTGATTCTGCGCGTGTACCGAAGTCGCGGTGCCGAGTTGAATCGTTGCCTGGGAATGGCCGGCGCTCTGCAGTGGAGCTTCGGAATTCTCTTCGTCGCCGGTTGTCTCCTCTGATGTCGATTCACGTTCATCGCTACGCTCTCGAATGCGCGCCGCGGCGCGTTGATCCGCGTCGATGGGGGATTTGCAGACGTGCATCCCTGGCCGGAGTTCGGCGACGCGCCGTTGGATGAACAATTGAGACTCCTGGCGGGAGGCGAGACGACGCCGCTGACGCGCGCGTCGTTGCATTGGGCGCGGGTCGACGCGGACGCGCGAGCTCGCGGTGTTTCGTTGTTCGAGGGATTGACCATTCCTGAGAGTCATTGGCCGGGAAGCGAGCCGCCGCCTGGATTCGACACGATCAAAATCAAGGGAGTCATGCCGGTGCCGCCGCACGTTCGATTGCGGATCGATTTCAATGCCCGGCTTTCGGCCGAGGAGTTTCTGCAGATTGCGCCGACCTTACCGAAGGAACAGATCGATTTCATCGAGGATCCCTGTCCGTACGACGAAGCGGTCTGGCAGGACTTGCGCGGAAAGACCGGTTTGCGGCTGGCGCTCGATCGATTCGAGGGAGTGCGGACGTGCTCGTGCATAAGCCAGCGCTGCACACGTCGTTTCCGCGGTTCAATGGCGAGGTCGTGGTTACCTCGTACATGGATCACCCGGTGGGACAGTTCTTCGCGGCCTATGTCGCGGCTACGAATCGGGTCAGCTGCGCGGTGTGGGTTGTTTACACACGTTCTGTACGAGCCGGACGCGTTCATTGAGCGAATTCGGAGCGATGGTGCGCGATTGTTGCCGCCGGAGGGAACGGGCGTGGGGTTCGACGAACTACTGGAGGGCCTTCCGTGGACAACGATTGGGTAATCGACTGGCGCTCGACGAGTCGCATCTGCTGCTCAATCCGCGCATGCCGCGGGAGGAGCGGCGGCGGCTGGAGACGTACGTCGTCCCGCTTCGCGCCCACGTCTGGCTGGCCACCTCGGGCACAACGGGCGCATTGAAATTGACGGCGCTGTCGAAAAAGGCGCTGCTCGCATCGGCCGCGTCGGTCAATCGCCATCTCCAGTCCGATGAAAAGGACGTCTGGTGCTGTGTGCTGCCGACTTTTCACGTGGGCGGTCTTGGGATTTACGCGCGGGCGTTATTGTCCCGCGCTCGGGTGATTGCCGAGGCGTGGGATCCGGTGCGGCTTGCGTCGCATGACGAGGTGACCCTGGCGTCGCTCGTCCCGGCTCAGGTTGCCGATCTGGTGCGGCTGGAACTCCGGGCGCCGCCGTTGTTGCGGGCGGTCATCGTGGGTGGAGGGGCGCTGAGCGAGAGCTTGTACGCGGAGGCGATGGCACTCGGCTGGCCGCTACTGCCGAGTTATGGGATGACGGAGTGCAGTTCGCAGGTCGCCACAGCCCGACTGGGCTCGGCTGAGCTCGTTCTACTGGATGCTTGGAGGCGCGGGTTGAGAAGGATGGGCGGCTGGCGTTCCGTGGAGAGCCGCTTTTGACCGGGTACGGCACGGCGGGTGGGTTTATCGATCCGAAGCGACGGGGCTGGTTCGTTACGGAAGACCTCGGCAGCCTTCGCGGCTCTGTATTAGAGGTGAGCCGCCGGCGCGGAGACTTCGTGAAGATCGGCGGCGAGTCAGTCGACTTGGCCCGACTGGACGCCATCCTGAGCACCGTGGCGGGGCCGCACGCGGCGGTCGTAGCCGTCTCCGACGAGCGCTTGGGCCAGGTCATCCACTTGGTGGTCGACGCTACCGCTGATCCTGCCGCGGTTGGGGCCGCTTTCGCTGAGCGGGTTCATCCGTTCGAGCGACCGCGGCGGGTTCATCAGGTCCGGGAGATCCCCCGTTCTCCCCTCGGAAAGCTCATCCGTTCGAAGCTTCTCGACCTCCTGGAATAGCACCCGGGGAGGGCCGGTTATGGCTGGTCCCGACGCGGTAAGGCTCTCTGAAAAACGAACGGTAACTCGAACGCCAGCAAGGATTTGCGGGCGGGCTCCGATGAAAATCGGCGCTGCCGGTAGCGGGTGGTCGGCTGAAATACCAGCTACCGCCGTCCGGTTATCTGAAGTTACCTCGGCGACGTTGACAAAGTCGCCGGCGGCACGTAAGATCTTCGGTCCCTGCAGTACAGCTTCCCGATCTTTTCAACCACTGACAATCGAGTAGTTTACGTAGTCCGGGTCAACCGGAATGGGTTCGTATCGCACGGAAACATTCCGCTTGACACGGACGGAGGGGTCTGGCAATCTTGCCGCCCTTTCGGCGAGGCCGGGTTCTTTGACAACTGAATAGGAAAGCAACGAAGGCAAACGTGATTCCTTTGAGTCCTGAAACATGGACTCGTCAGAAACAAATCAAGAAGTATCCGAATAAGCAACAGTCGTTACTGACTGATGCTAGAGCTTCAAATTCAACAGATAAAACTGGAGAGTTTGATCCTGGCTCAGAATGAACGCTGGCGGCGTGCTTTACACATGCAAGTCGAGCGAGGCGGGGAGCAATCCCCAGTCGAGCGGCGAACGGGTGAGTAACGCGTGGATAACCTGCCTTGAGGTGGGGGATAACTCGGGGAAACTCGAGCTAATACCGCATATGACCGAGAGGTCAAAGGGGGGACGCAATAGCTCCCGCCACAAGAGGGGTCCGCGTTCGATTAGCTAGTTGGTGGGGTAATGGCCTACCAAGGCGACGATCGATAGCCGGCCTGAGAGGGTGATCGGCCACACTGGAACTGAGACACGGTCCAGACTCCTACGGGAGGCAGCAGTGGGGAATTTTGCGCAATGGGCTAACGCCTGACGCAGCAACGCCGCGTGGAGGATGAAGGTCTTTGGATTGTAAACTCCTGTCAGCAGGGAAAAAGGGAAGGGACCTAATACGTCCCTGACTTGATTGTACCTGCAGAGGAAGCCCCGGCTAACTCTGTGCCAGCAGCCGCGGTAATACAGAGGGGGCAAGCGTTATTCGGAATTATTGGGCGTAAAGGGCGCGTAGGCGGCTATTCAAGTGGCGGGTGAAATCCCTCGGCTTAACCGAGGAACTGCCTGCCAGACTGGATGGCTTGAGACCGGGAGAGGTGAGTGGAATTCCCAGTGTAGCGGTGAAATGCGTAGATATTGGGAGGAACACCAGTGGCGAAGGCGGCTCACTGGACCGGTACTGACGCTGAGGCGCGAAAGCGTGGGGAGCAAACAGGATTAGATACCCTGGTAGTCCACGCCGTAAACGATGAGTGCTTGGTGTAGCGGGTATCGACCCCTGCTGTGCCGACGTCAACACATTAAGCACTCCGCCTGGGGAGTACGGTCGCAAGACTGAAACTCAAAGGAATTGACGGGGGCCCGCACAAGCGGTGGAGCATGTGGTTTAATTCGAAGCAACGCGCAGAACCTTACCTGGGTTTGAACTGTACAGGAAAGTCTCAGAGATGAGAGCCCCTCTTCGGAGGTCTGTACAGAGGTGCTGCATGGCTGTCGTCAGCTCGTGTCGTGAGATGTTGGGTTAAGTCCCGCAACGAGCGCAACCCTTGTTCACAGTTACTAACGGGTAAAGCCGAGGACTCTGTGGAGACTGCCGGTGATAAACCGGAGGAAGGTGGGGATGACGTCAAGTCCTCATGGCCTTTATGTCCAGGGCTACACACGTGCTACAATGGACGGTACAGAGAGCTGCAAGACCGCAAGGTGGAGCTAATCTCAAAAAGCCGTTCTCAGTTCGGATTGCAGTCTGCAACTCGACTGCATGAAGTTGGAATCGCTAGTAATCGCGGATCAGCACGCCGCGGTGAATACGTTCCCGGGCCTTGTACACACCGCCCGTCACATCACGAAAGTCGGTTGCACTAGAAGTCGGTGGGCTAACCCGCAAGGGAGGCAGCCGCCTAAAGTGTGATCGGTAATTGGGGTGAAGTCGTAACAAGGTAGCTGTAGGAGAACCTGCGGCTGGATCACCTCCTTTCTAAGGAGCATCGTCGCCTCGGATCAAAACGAGGTCGTGATTGCAACCTAGGTCGAAAGGAATCGGCTGAGCGCAATGCTCGGCAAGCGTTTTCCCTAGATGTCTTTCCTGTTCAGTTTTCAGAGAACCATCCTCATTGCCAGTTCTATGAAAATCGAGCGCTGCGGTTGGCCGGAACGGACGGCTATCGACCGACACGAATCCCGAAGCGGGCCTATAGCTCAGTTGGTTAGAGCGCACGCCTGATAAGCGTGAGGTCGGTAGTTCGAATCTACCTAGGCCCACCACGTCAAGTCAGAAGGATGAAGGCAGAAAGCAGAAGTGCTCGCGGGCACGTCTGAGTTCTGCCTTCTGCCTTCTGACCTCTGCCTTTCCTTGGGGCTGTAGCTCAGCTGGGAGAGCACCTGGTTTGCAACCAGGGGGTCGTCGGTTCGATCCCGATCAGCTCCACCAATCACAGCGCTTCGCGCCTTTCCTCGCGAGTGTCAACGGTGTTCACGATCACCTCATCGTGTGCAGCGTCGATCTTCGCGATTTTCAGCGCTTCTTTGACAATTGAATACGGGTAAGTAAATGAGATGCAAGCGTCATACGTGAAGTAACGTGTGGTAGCTGCAGATCGCATGAGATCAAGGCACTTTATGGTCAAGTTACTAAGGGTTGACGGTGGATGCCTTGGCACAGAGAGGCGATGAAGGACGTGGCAAGCAGCGATATGCTTCGGGGAGCGGCAAGCACGCTTTGATCCGGAGATTTCCGAATGGGGCAACCCCGCCAGGGTCATGCCTGGCGACTACCAGCTGAATACATAGGCTGGTTAGAGCGAACCGAGGGAAGTGAACCATCTCAGTACCTCGAGGAAGAGAAATCTAAAGAGATTCCGTCAGTAGCGGCGAGCGAACGCGGAAGAGCCCAAACCGGTTGTCTTCGGACAGCCGGGGTTGTGGGGCCAGCTCATATGGAGTGACAAACCGGATGTTTAGTCGAAGCGCATGGAACGGCGCACCAGAGAAGGTGACAGTCCTGTAGGCGAAAGACAGACGGCTCCGAGCTGGTACCCGAGTACCACGGGACACGTGGAACCCTGTGGGAATCTGGGGGGACCATCCTCCAAGGCTAAATACTACTCTGTGACCGATAGCGAACTAGTACCGTGAGGGAAAGGTGAAAAGAACCCCTGTTAGGGGAGTGAAATAGTACCTGAAACCGTCAATCTACAAGCAGTGGAAGCACTATGCCTCCGCAAGGGGGAATGTGCAACCGCGTGCCTTTTGCATAATGAGCCGGCTAGTTACTCTCAGGGGCGAGGCGAAGCAATTTGCAGAGCCGAAGCGAAAGCGAGTCTTAATAGGGCGAAAATGAGTCGCTGGGAGTACACGCGAAGCGGGATGATCTAGGCATGGCCAGGATGAAACCTGGGTAACACCAGGTGGAGGTCCGAACCAGTGTTGGTTGAAAACAGCTTGGATGAGCTGTGCCTAGGGGTGAAAGGCCAATCAAATTCCGTTATAGCTCGTTCTCTCCGAAATATCTTTAGGGATAGCGTCGCGTCGACCATGATGGTGGTAGAGCGCTGGATGGACTAGGGGCCTTACCGGGTTACTGAATCCAACCAAACTTCGAATGCCATCAATGCAATGCGCGGCAGTCAGACGGCGGGGGATAAGCTTCGTCGTCGAGAGGGGAACAACCCAGACCGCCAGCTAAGGTCCCCAAATTCACGCTAAGTGGAAAAGGATGTGGAGACGCACAGACAGCCAGGAGGTTGGCTTAGAAGCAGCCATCCTTTAAAGAAAGCGTAATAGCTCACTGGTCAAGTGGCTCCGTGCCGACAATGTAACGGGGCTCAAGCGTGATACCGAAGCTGCGGATCAATCAGGTCTTCGGACCAGATTGGTGGTAGGAGAGCATTCTGAACCGGAGTGAAGTCAGACCGAAAGGACTGGTGGACCGTTCAGAAGAGACTCTGCCGGCACAAGTAGCGATAAAGTGTGTGAGAATCACACTCGCCGTAAGTCTAAGGTTTCCTGAGGAAGGTTCGTCCGCTCAGGGTCAGTCGGTCCCTAAGGCGAGGCCGAAAGGCGTAGTCGATGGAAAACAGGTCAACATTCCTGTACCGGACCGTGATGCGATGGGGTGACGCAGGAGGATAGGTGGGCCCGCGAACGGAAGTGCGGGTTGAAGCTTGTAGGATGGCTGGACAGGAAAATCCGTCTGGCTAGATCCGAGAAGCGAGTACGAGCTCTCTTTTGAGCGAAGTCACTGATTCCAGGCTGCCAAGAAAAACCTCTAAGCTTCAGTCACGGGACGACCGTACCGCAAACCGACACAGGTAGACGGGAAGAGAATTCCAAGGCGCGTGAGTGATCCCTCGTGAAGGAACTCGGCAAATTAGCACCGTAACTTCGGAAGAAGGTGTGCTGACTGTCGTCAGTATCCTCGCGATACAAAGCGACAGTTAGTCGCAGTGAAATGCCCCAAGCGACTGTTTATCAAAAACACAGGGCTCTGCTAAGTCGAAAACGACGTATAGGGTCTGACTCCTGCCCGGTGCCGGAAGGTTAAGGGGAGAGGTTAGTCTGCCGCAAGGCGGGCGAAGCTTTGAACCGAAGCCCCGGTAAACGGCGGCCGTAACTATAACGGTCCTAAGGTAGCGAAATTCCTTGTCGGGTAAGTTCCGACCTGCACGAATGGAGTAACGATTTGGGGACTGTCTCCACGAGGGGCTCAGCGAATCTGTAGCGCTGGTGAAGATGCCAGCTACCCGCAACTAGACGGAAAGACCCTGTGCACCTTTACTGCACCCTGGCAGTGAACTTTGGTGCTGTATGTGTAGGATAGGTGGGACTCTTTGAAGCCGGGCCGCTAGGTTCGGTGGAGAGGCCGGTGAAATACCACCCTTACAGTACCGAAGTTCTAACCGAGACCCGTCATCCGGGTCCGGGACATTGCCAGGCGGGCAGTTTGACTGGGGCGGTCGCCTCCCAAAGTGTAACGGAGGCTCGCGAAGGTTCCCTCAGGCTGTTTGGAAATCAGCCGTCGAGTGCAAAGGCAGAAGGGAGCTTAACTGCAAGACCTACAAGTCGAGCAGATGCGAAAGCAGGCCTTAGTGATCCGGTGGTTCTGTATGGAAGGGCCATCGCTCAAAGGATAAAAGGTACGCCGGGGATAACAGGCTGATCCTGACCAAGAGTTCACATCGACGTCAGGGTTTGGCACCTCGATGTCGGCTCATCGCATCCTGGGGCTGGAGCAGGTCCCAAGGGTCCGGCTGTTCGCCGGTTAAAGCGGTACGTGAGCTGGGTTCAGAACGTCGCGAGACAGTTCGGTCCCTATCTGTTGTGGGCGGAGGAGAATTGAGAGGAGATTTCCTTAGTACGAGAGGACCGGGAAGTACTGACCTCTAGTGTACGAGTTGTCGCGCCAGCGGCATCGCTCGGTAGCTAAGTCGGGAAAGGATAATCGCTGAAAGCATATAAGCGAGAAGCCAACCTCAAGATGAGTTCTCCCTGAAGACCCGTGGTAGATGACCACGTTGATAGGCCAGGTGTGTAAGTGCAGCGATGCTCTCAGCTTACTGGTACTAATCGGTCGTTCGACTTGACCATATTTGTCTTGATTTGATGTTGTCTGCTAGCTACAACGCCGACCATCTCACTGCTACCCGTATTCAATTTGCTTTATCCAACCAGAAACCAAGTTTCCGGTGGTCATAGAGCGGAGGAAATACCCGTTCCCATTCCGAACACGGCAGTCAAGCTCCGCATCGCCAATGATACTGCGCGGGCAACTGCGTGGGAAAGTAGGACGCCGCCGGGATATAATTTTGCTAAAGGCCCTCGGGTAAAACCGAGGGCCTTTATTCTTTGTGACGCAATGAGCCGGAAAGCAGCAGAACAGCAGTTCTACGACCGTTACTACAAGGCCGACCAGGCCCCGTCGCTCAACGGCTTCTACTTCATTTCCGGCGGTCCCGCTTACTACAAGCAGCGCGTCCTGGTCGAGTGCGAGAACAAACGCGTCCTCGAGTACGGCTGCGGCACGGGCGGGGCCGGCATGACCTGGGACCTGGCTGACCGCGGCGCGACCGTCACCGCAATCGACATCTCCGAGACAGCCATTGCGCTCGCCCGGGAGCGCGCGACGCACTATCCTCCGGGAGTCCTGACACTCGAGCGCGCCGATGCCGAAGCGCTGCCTTTTCCGGACGCGAGTTTCGACATCATCTGCGGGTCGGGGATCCTGCACCATCTCGACATCCAGCGCGCCATCGCCGAGGTCCGGCGCGTTCTCAAGCCGGGTGGCCGGGCCGTGTTCTACGAGCCACTCGCGTATAACCCGATCGCGCGACTGTACCGCTTCCTCACCCCGGGCGAGCACACCCCGGATGAGCATCCGCTGACGACTGTGGATCTCGCTCTGTTCCGGTCCTCGTTTCCCCAGGCGTCCTTCCGCTGGTTCGATTTCTTCTCGATCGGAGCGATCCCGTTCCTGCGCTTCGCTTCCGGGCGGCGCTTGCTGCGCGCGCTCGAGGCGGCCGATCGGGCGCTTTTTCGCGCGATGCCGATCGCCCGGCATTGGGCGATGGCCCTCGTCCTCGAGGGCGGCGGATAGCCGTCATGGTCGACATGAGCGCGTAGATCCCGATGGCCGTGCAGAACCGAGACATGGTGGCGCTGGTGGTCGGATCCACCGTCGCGTCGGTGCTCAACCTCGCCTTCGTCGCGTTTGCCGGGAGAGCTCTCGGGCCGATCGAATTCGCCGATTTCTCAGCCGGTCTCGCACTCCTCTACCTGGTCGGGGGAGCGCTCAGTCCGATCGTGCCGAGCGTCTCTCACTTCGCCGCCCTGCATCTCGAGCGCGGCGATCCCAGCATGATCGCGGCGTTGCGCTGGGGATTGTGGAAGTGGACGGCGATCGCTTCTGCGGTTCTCGCGCCGTTCGCAGTCGCTGCAACGTTCCTTCTCACCGACGCTCTTCGCTTTCGCTCGCCCGCAACGATGGCGCTCGCGCTGACCGCGGTGTTCGTTTACGTCTTCGTGACCATCGACCGGGCCGTGCTTCAGGGGTCGTTCCGCTTCCGTGGTTATGCCGTGGCTGCGACCGCCGAGGCGGCGTTGCGAGTCGCGGGCATTGGGCTGCTGTTCGCATGGCCGTTCGCACGCACGGCGATGGGGTGGTACGTCGGTTCTCTCGGCGCGGCGCTCTTGCTGTCCGCGTGGCAGTTGCGCCATTTCCGAAGATCGAACGTCCGCGTGGAGTGGCCTGAAGTCCTTGCCTTTGCCGCACCGAACTTTCTGCTCATGCTGAATCTCGCTGTGCAGCAGAATGCAGATGTCCTGGCGGTGAAGCTCTGGATGCCTGCGTCGGACGCTGGTAATTACGGTGCGGCGGCGGTTCTGGTACGGGCGGTCGGCATCGTAGCCGTACCGCTCGCCGCAATTGCGGTTCCCGTCCTGACGGTGCTGCGCGAGCGGAAGCAGCCCATCGGCGCGGCGCTACTGCGGACGTTCGGAACGTTCGTGCTTCTCGCGGCAGCGGGCGTCACGATCGCCGTAATGTTTGCTGACGACGTTTTGCGTTTGCTCTACGGCGCGGAATTCGCTGGCGCCGCGCCAGTGCTGCGGCGCCTTGTCGGCGTAGCGATGCTGTCATGGCTGGCCTATCTCATGGCACAGTCCCTGGTGGCACTGCACCGCTTCCGATTCCTTTGGTTGTACAGCGCGATCACAGGCGTCCAACTCGCCGGCTTCGCCCTCCTCCACCGCGACGTCACTCAAATCATCGCGGTCCAGTTGGTCTGTCAGGCAGTACTCGTCGTGATCCTGACTATCGCGGCGGTGCGTGCGGCGCAGGCTCGCGCGGTCTGACGGCTATACTCCTCACCGTGTCGCGCCGCCGCTCCGAACTGCTCATTCTGGCGGCGCTGATCGTCGCGCTCGTCGCGCTCCGGTTCTCGCTCCATTGTGGCAGTGGACCGTATGGCGTCGACGGCAGCTACTATCTGCAAGTCGCACGCAGCGTCGCCGAGGGGCGCGGGCTGATGACGCATGTCGACCTGTACCACCAGGGACTCGACCCGCTTCCCGCACCGACGAACATTTATCCCCTTTGGCCCCTGCTCCTTGGTGGTACGGCGCGTCTGATCGGGATGACGGCGGCCGTTCATCACGTCTCGCGAGTGTTGTACGTGGTGACGCTACTGCTGCTCTATGCGTGTACTCGGAAAATCACGGAACGGCAGTCGGTGGCCGGCCCGTTCAACGCGGCGCATCTCGTCGTGTTGCTCTTCGGACTCAACAGCCTGTTCTTCGACGCGACCACGTTCCCGTACACGGAAGGACTCGCTTTCACGATGGCCACGGCGGCGTTGCTGAGCGTCTTTAGGGATCATGAGGCATGGCGCTTCGTCACCGGGGTCTTGACAGGCCTGGCGCTCCTGACGCGCTCGCAGATGCTGGTCCTGGCGATCGCCATCGGGATCGCGCTGGTATTGGCGGCTTACCGCGCGCGCGACTGGAAGCCGCCAGTGCTGTTCGCGGTCGGAACGGTCATTACGGTCGGGCCGTGGCTGGTGTGGATGACGACATTCGCGCGTCCTTTCTCGCTGAGCCTCATCTGGGCGAGCTACCACCAGACGGCGGCGGTGCCGGCCTATCCGCTCGGCTACCCGACCGCGACGGCGCTCGAGTGGCTGGTCGTTCGCCTGCGCGGCCTCGGCGTCATGTTCCGCGTCGGAGATTCCAACTCCTTCGTCGCGCTCTTCGGCGCAGCCGCGTTCCTTGTGCCGCTTGCGTTGTTGCATTGGATCGTTCGCGTCCGGCGCGAGCGGCCCGTCATCGCCCCGCCTGTGCTCGCCGTCGTGCTGGCCGGCTCGTTTCTCTCATTCATGCTCTTGCTGACGCCGCAACAGTTCTTTCGTATGTGGCTCTTCGGCTGGCGGCACGGCCTGCCGCTCATTTTCCTGATTGCAGTCTCGCTCGTGGAGCTCGTTGCGTTCGGTAAACCGCTCGTGCGGGGCGCGGCGGTCCTGCTGACCACGATCTCGATCGTGGCCGGCGCCGCGGACGTGATTGCCACGGTACGACGGGGGCCGCCGCGCGGACTGTCGCCGGTCGAGCGGCAGCTCACGTCCTGGCTCGATGAGAACGCGCGGGGATCGATCGTATTGACGACGAACGCGCAGGTACTGGCTCCCTATAGTCACGCGAGCTTCCGCTGGGCGACGTGCGCAGAGCCGGCGCACTACACGCGAGCGATTCTCGATCACGTGCGCACCGATTACGTCGCGTTGTACGAGCGCGAGCGGGACTGCGCATTCGTCCGCGGTCTGGGCGACGAGTTGGCGCCGGCGGTGATGTTCGGCCGTGCGCCGAACCGGATCATGCTCCTGCGAAACCGTCAGTAGCCGTACGGGTCTTCATGGAAGAAGTGGTCCGGCTGATCGCGAAACCGCGCGTCGAGCCGCTCCGCGCCGGGCGGCATAAGCTGAAGGCGGATGCTCTCCCCCGCGTAGGCGATCGTGTGCCTGCCGCGGCGTAAGTGCAGGACCGTGCCGACAGGAACGCGCCGGCCATTCACGGTTACTTCGGTTGGAAGGGGGCCCTGTTTTGCTGGACGAATCTTGAGGCCGAGCTCCTTGAGGCGAAAGACCGGTATCGGCATGAGCGGGTCGGGATAGACGCGATAGTGACCGTCGTATTTGAGCTCGAATGTGCCCGGCCAGACGCGCGGTGCGTAGACGTAAATGTGACCCCAGAGATGGTCGTACTGGTCGCGCAGGTAGATGCGCAGCGGCGGCGAAATGCGATTGACCATGTAGGTCCGCACGAGAAACTTCAGGTTCGACTGATGCAGCGTTTCCGCGACCGCGTAATGCCATGACTTGGGCGCAGCGAGCAAAGCGAACGGCGTGCGGTGATCGAAAACACGAAGCGCCGTCGTAACTTCGGGCCGCGAGTACAGCAGCTGGATCGCGGCGAAGTAACCGTCATTCCGTCCGAGCAGCATCTCCAGCGCATTGAGCGTTCGGCGTTGGGCGGCGCCATTGGCCGCGTAGAAGGACCAGGGCACGCGTATCAACGAAAGAAGGATGACACCGATATAGACCGCGCGCGCGATCGGTAGGAGCCGTCGTCGATCAGGGCGTGTCAGGAATCGATGCAACATCTCCATGGTCACGATCGAGACGACGAAGAGCGTCGGAAGGATGAGCACGAAGGAGTATGGCCACGGCTGCTTGAGCAGGATCACGGCGGCGAGGATTGCCGCGCCAAAGCCGAGGACGATTGCGTCGCGACGAGCCCCTGTTCGCAGCGACCGAACCAGCACCGCCAGGCCGGCGACTGTCCCTAACCATAAACCGGGATCGCGTGAGATCACCTGCGGCCAGTAACGTTCTCGCAGGCTCACCTTCAGTTCGGGAAGCTCGTCCTGGGCGACGCGCAGGGCGCTGAGAAACGTCGTATCGAAAATGGTTTTGAGCGGTGCGACGAGCGAAAACAGGGCAAAGTACGCTACGAGCGGCGCCAGTGCACCTGCGGCAAATGCAAAAGCGGCGCGGGAGCCGCGGCGGATGTCGCGGCTCTGAATGATCCACAGCACGATGGCCACGCCGCCGGCCACCGGGTAGAAAGCGCCTTTCTGGGAGACGAGAAAACTGAGGCCCGACAGCAGGCCGGCTGCGGCGTGACGCTGCTCCAGCAACAGCAGCAAGGCGATGAACCCGCAGATGCCAGTGAGCATGTCCACGCGCAGCTCGGCGCTGCGCTCGAGGAACGTCGATGTCGAGAGAAAGACCCCGAGCGCGAGAAGGATGGCCTTGCGCTCGAAGTGGCGGGGCAAGACGCGTACGGCGTAAAGAAGCGTGAGCGTGACGAGCAGCGCCGCCTGCAGCTTCACGAGGATCATCCCGGTCCACGTCGACGGTGCGATGGCGACGAGCGGCGCCTGGATGGCGTATCCGAGGATGGTTTTGTACGGCTGGTAGTCGCGGTACGGCATCTGGTGCGCGACCTGCCACGCCGCGACGGCGCCGTGGAATTCATCCTCGATGAGCGGTCGATGGAGGACGTACGCGATTTCGATCAGGAGATAGGCGACGCAGATCGCGATGGCGATCTTGTGGTACTGCCGGCCGTCGAATGATGACTCCGCGTCAGTCGTCGATTGGGAATGCATTCGATTGTGCGTGAGGGACCGGCGCCATCATATCAACCGCTGCCGAGAACGAGCTTGCGGAACATCCAGTGAATCAACCTCGGAGGCAGCGGAAGCAACACGATGAGCATGAGGATGCTGAAAGCGATCCCGGGCGTCAGTTCGTAACCGTAGTGCCGAAGGGCGTGGATCTTCAGACGGAGCGTGTCGCGCAGCGCGATCTTCAATCGCAGGTTTTTCCCCGACTCCTCGTGGATGCGATACGAAATCAACGCCTCGGGAAAGTTGTAGAACCTGCCATGCCGCGCGAGCCGCAACCAGAGGTCGTAATCTTCGGCCCACGGGAATTCATCGGTGTAGCCGCCGGCTGCGATCAGCGCGTCGCGCCGGGCCATCGTCGATGGCTGGGCGATGCAATTCATTCTCAATAGCGTGCGCTTGATCTCGTCGTCGTACTCCGGATACTTGCGAAACCCGACCTCATTGGAATCGGCATCGACGAGGCGCAACGCCGATCCGACCAGAACGTGATCCGGATGTTCGCGGAGGAACGCGATCTGTTTCTCGAACCGTCCCGGCTCGCAGTAGTCATCGGCATCGATCATGGCGAACAGCTCGCCGCGCGCTTCCGCGAGGCCACGCTCGCGCGAGCGGGCGATGCCCTGACGCGTCTGATTGATGATCCGGATTCGCGGGTCACGGAACGTCGCGACGATGCGCTCGCTCTCGGCGGGATCGCCGTCATTGATGATCAGGAATTCGAATTCGCCGAACGACTGGGCGAGAGTTGTGGCGATGGCCTGATCGAGGTGGCGGCGGTCGACCTTGTAGAACGTCGTGAAGACCGTCAGTGGTGGGTTAGCGGCCATATCCCGACGAACGATAGATGGTCTCGACCACTTCCAGCGCCGCACGCGCGTCGTCGAGATTGGCGGCGGGCCGCCGGCGCTGCGCAATGTCGTCGATCAACTCCGCCATCTCCAGTTCCCACGAACGATCGTTGCGGGGGTACTCCCACGCCGTCGTTTCCGGCGGGCCCATCTCCGGCAGCATGCGGTAGTGGGTGATGCGCTCGATCCCGTAACTGCCGCCGAGGCCCTCGATCTGGATCTTGCCGGTGCGACCGTAGATCTCGAACGAGAAGATGTTCTTCCATTCGGTGCAGCTGACGTGCAGGAACGCAATGCGGCGCGCGCTCGTGGTGAGCGTCATGAAGGCGTTGTCGTCCACCGGCATGTCCCAGAAAAACGTGCGGGCGACGCCGTCGACGCCGGTGAAATCGCCAAGGAACCAGCGGGCCAGATCGATGAGATGCACGCCCTGATCGATGAGCTCTCCGCCACCGGAAAGTGCCGGGTTCGCGCGCCATTCCTTTTCGTATCCCAGGCGGCCGCCATGGCCGTAGCGTCCGCGGACGAACATCAGTTCCCCGACGGCGCCGGCATCGACCAGCTCGCGTGCCTTGATAAGCGCGGGATGGTAGCGATGGTTGAACCCGGCGCGAACGCGAACGTCGTGTGTCCGCTCGAGTGCGATGAGGCGCTCGATCTCCGCAACGGATCGACCACCCGGTTTCTCGAGGAGCACATGCTTGCCGGCCTGGATGGCGGCGGCGGCAATCTCCGCGAGGGCCTCGTTCGTTGTCGCGACCACGACGGCGTCGACGCCATCGTGATCGAGAATCTCGCGCCAGTCGCGCGCCAGCTTGGCGCCGGTCGCCGAGGCGAGAGCGATCGCGCGATCGAGGTTGGCGTCGGCGCAGGCAATCAACCTCGCACCGGCGAGCGCGCCGGCGCGCCTCGCGCCGATCACCCCGCAGCCGATGATGCCGACGCCCAGCGTCAACGCGAGCCCCAGTCCGGCACCACACGCCGGAGTGTGTAAATGTCGCTGCCACGCATCTCTTCGGCGCGCGAGGGGAGCTCGCGCCAGGGATCCCATGGCGCGCTGATGAGCTTTCCGGTGATCCCATCGCTCTCTGCCGAAGCGAGGAAGACGGCACAGGCGGCCGCCTCCTCGATGGACTGCCCCCCCGACGTCTGTTGCGCGAGCGCGCGGGCGTAGACCTCTTCGCCCACGCGCTCGGGTCCGGCTGTCAGCACGTCGTCGAGAAGACGTGTGTTCAGCGCGCCGGGCGCCAGGGCGTTGACCGAGATGCGATGTTCCTTCAGTTCTTCGGCGATCGTTTCGGCGAAACGGACGGATGCCGCCTTTGACGCGGCGTAGGCGGACATGCGCGGCATCGGTTTGGTCGCGCCGCCGCCCGAGATCTGGATGATCTTTCCGTAGCCGCGGCGCTTCATGTGTGGCACCACGGCGCGGCAAAGCAGGACTGAACCGAGCAGGTTCACTTCGATCGCGGCGCGCCATTCATCCCAATCCGTCTCTTCGAACGGGCCCTTCGGCCCGTGGATGCCGGCGTTGTTGACGAGGACGTCGACACCGCCGAATGCGCTCACGGCCTCCGCGACGAGCGATTCGACGTCGTCCGGGCTGGCGACGTTGGCGCGGACAGCGAGGACGTCGCTGCCGAGGACGCGCCTTGCCTCCTGGAGTGAAGCCTCGTCGCGGCCGCAGATGGCGATGCGTGCACCCTCTGCGGCGAAGGCCTGGGCGATGGCCAACCCGAGTCCCTGAGAGCCGCCAGTGATGATCGCGGCACGACCTTCCAGCCTCAGTTGCTTCAAGGCGGGCGATCTTAGCGCGAAGGGCTGGCCGTCTGCAGGTAGGTCAGGGTGCGCAGCACGGCCTCGCGGATCGACAGCGACGGCTTCCAACCGAGGCCGCGGATGCGGCTGCAGTCGAGAAAGATGAACGGGTTATCGCCGACCCATCCGCGCGAGCCGCCGCTGTAGGTCAGGCGTGGGCTGATGCCGAGCGCTTCGGTGATCCATCCCACCGAGTCGTTGACCTCGCAGTACTCGTCGGTGCCGAGGTTGAAGATGTTCACCTTCTGAGCCGCGTTGTCCAGCGCCAGAAGCATGGCGTCGATGCAGTCCTGAACGTAGAGGTACGACTTCTTCTGATGCCCGTCGCCGAGGATGTGCAGCTCGCCGGGGCTCTCGCGCAGCTTGCGATAGAAGTCGAAGACATGTCCGTGCGTGTATCGCTCACCGAGAATCGAGACGAACCGGAAAATGAAGCCCTGAAACCCGTAGGCCTCGCAATGGGCCTCGATCAACCCCTCGCCAGCCAGTTTTGACGAGGCATAGAAGGACGTCTGCACCGGAAAGGGAGCGTCTTCCGGTGTCGGGATGACGCCGGCTTCGCCGTACACCGATCCGGTCGACGAGAACGCGATGCGGCGGACGCCGTTGTTGCGCATCGCTTCGAGGACGTTGAACGTGGCGATCGTGTTCTGTTCCAGGTCACGTCGCGGATCGAGTGCGCCGAAGCGGACGTCGGCATTTGCGGCGAGATGAAAGACGATCTCGCAGCCGCGCATCGCTTCGGTGAGGGCGGCAGTGTCGAGCGTGTCGCCACGGACGATCCTGGCGCGCGGCGAGGTCCGGGCGGAGGTGAGGAAATCCTCGCGACCGGTGGAGAAATTGTCGTAAATGACGACCTCGTCGCCGCGCTCGAGCAGACGGTCGGTGAGGTTGCTTCCGATGAAGCCGGCGCCTCCGGTGATGAAGATCCTGGTCATTACGGACGGCGAGCGAGTATACGGGAAGCTTCTGCTACTCTGCGCTCCTTCATGCTCATCGTGCTGTCGGTGCTCGCGTTCCTGTTCTTTGGATGGGAGAGCGCGAGAGTTCTGGCGCGCAAGCATGAGAGCGGCCCATTCGAGCATGCCACGTGGGCGGCCGTCATCGCCGTAGCGTTATGGCTGGGAAGCGTCTGGGCTCTGGCGCTGGCTAAGCTGATGATCCCGTGGGTGCTGTTGACGCGCAGCGCCGTCGTGGCCGTCCTGGCGGTCGTCATGCGGCGGCGTTGGGGCGGCCACAAACCGCCCGCCGTTGCTCCCAAATACCTGCTTCTGCTAGCACCCATCGCGCTCTGGATGGTCTTCGTGATGTGGCGAGGGACGATCATTCCGCCGCTGACGCACGACGCGCTGGCGTACCACCTCCCGAAGGCGGTCATGTATGCGCGCGCCGGCGGTTTCGAGGTTTTAGAAGCGCTCGATCCGCGCATTCGCGACATTCCGGCAAGCTACGAGATGCTGCTCGCCGAGAGTCTTGTCCTCGAAGGGAACGACGACCTGACCGAATGGCATAGCACGCTGTTCTATCTCTTGTTCGCCGTGGCGGCGGGGGCGCTTGCCGAGCGTTGGTGGCGCGGACGGGAGCTGGGTGCAGCGGCGGCATGTCTCCTGACCGCGGGCGTGCCGGTGGTGCTCCTCGGCAGCGGACTGCACAAGAACGATCTGATGATCGGGTGGGCGGTCGTGGCGGCACTGGTGGCGGCGGGACGATGGCTCACTACCGGAGAGCGATTCTCGCTCCTGCTGTCGATCACCGCCTTCGCCATCGCGGTGGGGACCAAGCCCCAGGGGGGATTGCTGGCGCTGGCGATCACACCGTTCCTGGCGTGGCGCTGGTGGCGGATGCCGCGGAGATGGCGCGAGCTCGCGATCGCCGTGCCCTTCGCGGTCGCGGCGTTTTTTCTGCTGGGCGGCGTCGTTTACGTCACCACGCCGCCGACTACCGGACAAACGCCGATCGTGTACGGCGACTGGAGCAATCTCTGGCAAGGGCCCTGGGTGCTGCTCGCGGCGCCGTTCTCGCCGAACCCATTCGCGTTGCGGGTGCCGTGGGAAACGACGTCCTGGTTCTGGCGCAAGTACGAGATCTATTTCTCGCACGCGGGCGTGCCGTTCGTCCTCTGCGCATTGGCCCTGCCGCTCGTTCTCGCGCGGATCCGTGGTTCGGAAGGCCCGGCGTTCGAGAGGATCGCCGTGACAGTCGCAAGCGTCATCACGGTTGCGATCATGCTTCCGGTGGTCTTCACGCCGCACGGTCTCTACACAGTGTCCCTGCCGCGCTACGTGGTGTTCCTCTACCCCGTCGCGTTCGCGGCGGTGATTCCGGCAATGACGATGCGTGCGGGGCGTGGTGTCGTGGTCGGTTCGCTGGTCGTCTTCGTCTGGTACGCGATCGAGAACGGCACGCGGGACACGTTCGTCCCGCCCCGATACCTGAAGTATGCGATCGAGCATCGTGGCACGCGGGTCGTGGCCTTCGAACCGAATCGGGCCGCAAGCGTGCTCGATCGCGCGGCGGGACCGCACGAAACGGTCGCCTTCGACGCCGGGTTCGGCTCGTGGCTGCATCCGGCGTTCGGCCGCGAGCTGACGCGTAAGCTGGTGGTGATCCCGCAGGACGGCGCGATTCCTGATGAGGCGGATTGGGTGGTGGTGGACCGCGCCTGGAGCATCATCTGGGGCCATCCCGACCTTCGCGATCTCAGCCAGACGCGCTATCTTCTCGGGCGAGGTTGGCCGCTCCCGGAGGACCTGCGCGTCGTGCACGCGCTTCGCCGCGACGAGCGCTTCGAGACGGTGTTCTACAATCCGAGGATCAACCAGGCCGTCTTCCGTCGCGTCCACAAATGAGCACTCGGGTATTCATTGTCGTTCCCGCCTACAACGAGGCGGCAGCCATAGGCGCGGTGGTGCGCACCGTGCGCAAAGTCTGGACGAACGTGGTCGTGGTGGATGACGGCTCGGCCGACGAGACTGCAGCGGAGGCGCGCGGGGCCGGCGCGACCGTCCTGCGCCACATCTTCAACCGCGGTCAGGGTGCTGCGCTGCAGACCGGGATCGACTACAGCCTGCGGCGCGGCGCGGACGTCATCGTCACATTCGACGCCGACGGCCAGCATCGTGTCGAG
The DNA here is from genome assembly GCA_963822445.1 of uncultured Acidobacteriota bacterium. Lineage (GTDB taxonomy): Bacteria > Acidobacteriota > Thermoanaerobaculia > Gp7-AA8 > Gp7-AA8 > QHVT01. The sequence continues at coordinate 2,014,782 of CAWGHO010000002.1, forward strand.
GACGTACGAAAGCTCCTCGACGCGCTCTCCGTCAGCGGTGCCGACATCGCCATCGGCTCGCGCTTCCTTGGAAGCCCGAAGAACATCCCCATCCTCCGCCGGGCAGTGCTCCGCATCGCCACGGTCTTCATGCGCTTCACTTCCGGCGTCCCGCTGACCGACGCGCACAATGGACTCCGCGCATTCACCGCGTCGGCGGCGCGGCGGATTCACATCACACTCGACGGCATGGCTCACGCGAGCGAGATCGTCGACCAGATCTACTGGAATGACCTCGAGGTAGTCGAAGTGCCGGTCGTCATCGAGTACACGGAATACTCGCGCACGAAAGGACAGTCTGGATTCGCCGCGATCCGCATTGCGTTCGACTATCTGCTCAAGCGATGGCTACGTTGACCACCTTCCAGCTGATCGTCCTGCCGTTCATCGCCCTCGTGATCGTGGTGACTGGAATCGCGACGGCGCGCAATCGCATCGGGCGCCGCACCGGCGTGGCCTGGATCGTCCTGTGGCTTGCCGCCGCGATCTTCATCGCCCGACCCGACTATCTGGTGACGCTGGCGAACCTCCTCGGCATCGGACGAGGGGCCGATCTCGCGCTCTACGCGTCGATCCTTTTCACGTTCGCAGGATTCTTCGTGCTGTACCTGCGATACAGGCGGGTCACGGAACAGCTCACTGCCATCGTCCGGCACCTGGCCATTGCCGAGGCCGAGCGGAAAGCCGAGAAAGCCGACGCGCCGGCCGAGGCGTTGTCTCGAGAACAGACCGAAACGTGCTGAAGAATTTTTTCACCAACCTGTACGCCGCGGCGTCGAACCTCAACCGCGCCAACATCACCGCGTTACTGCGGCGGGGGAGCGGCGGGAAACCGGTCGAGCGGTTGCTCGATCTCGGCTGTGACGACGGCGTGTGGAGCCTCAATCTCGCTCGGGCGACCGGCGCCGCCGAGGTGCACGGCGTGGAGATCGTCCCCGAGGCGGCGGAAAAGGCGGAAGCGCTGGGAGTACGCGTGTGGAGGCTCAATCTCAACGCGAAGCTGGACGAGCTGCCGAGCAACCACTATGACCTCATCCACGCCAACCAGGTCATCGAGCACGTGACGAACGTCGACATGTTCGTTTCGGAGGTCTACCGTCTGCTGAAGCCGGGGGGCTATGCCGTGATCAGCACCGAGAACGGAAGCAGCTGGCACAACGTCTTCGCCGCGATCATGGGGTGGCAGATATTCTCCCTCACGAACGTATCCGAGAAGATCGCGGGCCTCGGCAATCCGTGCGCGATCCAGCGCGGCAGTGAAGCGTTCGCCGCGACCTGGACGCACAAGACGATCTTCAACTACCGCGGACTCATCGAGATGTTCGAGGTCCACGGCTTCCGCGACATCGCCATGAGCGGGGCCGGCTACTTCCCGTTGCCGGCGCGGCTCGGCACTCTCGATGTGCGCCACAGCGCGTTCATCACCATCGGTGCGCGGAAGGAAAAATAGGCAGGCCGGCTTCCCGAGTAAAATGGCCGCCCTGTGATGGTCCCTCAACTCAAAATATCCATTTACGCCGACGGTGCCGACGTGCGCGACATGATTGCCGCCCGCGACGGCGGCCTCGTGAAAGGCTTCACCACCAACCCGACCCTGATGCGGAAGTGCGGCGTCGCCGATTACGCCGCATTTGCCCGCGAGGCGTTGGACGCAACCGGCGGGATGCCGATCTCCTTCGAAGTCTTCGCCGACGACTTCGACGAGATGGAGCGCCAGGCGAAGCTCATCGCCACCTGGGGCGAGCCGGTCTTCGTGAAGATCCCCATCACGAACACGAAAGGGGAGTCGGCCATCCCGCTGATCAAACGGCTCGCCGATGCAGGCGTAAAGCTGAACGTGACCGCGATTCTCACCCTCGATCAGGTTCGGGCAGTGGTCGACGCGCTGAATCCCGATATTCCCGCGATCGTCTCCGTGTTCGCGGGGCGCATCGCCGATACCGGTCGCGATCCCGTTCCACTCATGCGAGAGGCCGCTGAGATCTGCGCCGCGAAACCAAAAGCGGAACTGCTCTGGGCCAGTCCTCGCGAGTTGCTGAACATCTTTCAGGCCGAGGAGTGCGGCTGCCGCATCATCACCGTCACGTCGGACATCCTCAAGAAGCTGGCCATGGTCGGCAAGTCGCTCGACGAGCTGTCGCTGGACACGGTGAAGATGTTCTACAACGACGCCTCCGCGGCCGGATTCAAGCTGTGATCGTCACGCGCACGCCTTTCCGGGTCACCCTCGGCGGCGGCGGAACCGATCTTCCCTCGTACTACTCGCAGCATGGCGGCTTCATCTTCGCGATGGGCCTCGACAAATACATGTACGTGACGGTGAACCGCCCGACCGTCGGCCGGAAGATCCGCCTGCATTACTCGCAGAGCGAAGTCGTCGATCACGTCTCCGAGCTGCGCCACGAGCTGGCCCGCGAGGCCCTGCGCGCGCACGGGATCGAGCACAGCTTCGAGGTCGCCTCGATCGCTGACCTGCCCGCCGGCACCGGCCTCGGCTCGTCGAGTTGCTACCTCGTCGGTCTCCTCAACGCCCTTCATCACGACCGCCGCGACTACGTTCCGCTGCAGTCGCTCGCCGAAGAGGCCTGCCGCATCGAGCTGGAGATCCTGAAGCAGCCGATCGGCAAGCAGGATCAGTACATGGCTTCCTACGGCGGCCTGACCGTGCTCGAGATCGCGCGTGACGGCGCGGTGGCGGTTCGCCAGTTGCGGCCCAGCAGCAGCGACATCGCAGAGATGGTCGCGCACACGCACATCTACTACACCGGCTCGCAGCGCGACGCGCGCGAAGTTCTGCACGAGCAGAACATGGCCATGCACAAGAAGGACGGCACCGACCACGCGCGTGTTTCGGAGAGCCTCCAGCGGATTCAGGACCTCGGCTACCGGATCCTCGAAGCCATCGAAAACTCGAACTTCGATCGCTGGGGCGAGCTCCTGCACGAGCATTGGACGAGCAAAAAGAAAATGTCCTCGAAGATCTCGCTGACGAAGGTGGATGAGATCTATGACGAGGTGCGCGATCGCTTCGGCGTGCTCGGTGGAAAGATCATCGGCGCGGGCGGCGGCGGATTTCTGATGCTGTACTGCCCGGCCCATCACGGCTCGCTCGAGCGATTCATGGAAGACCAGGACATGCCGCGCATGCACTACACCATCGAGCCCGAGGGGACGAAGGTCGTGGCGCAGACGTGATTTTCACGGTCCGCTGGACCGGAGAGCGATCGGACCCTCTTCCGCAAACACGTAATCGATCACGAACAGCGGCCTGCGTTTGACCTCGATGTAGATGCGGCCGAGGTACTCGCCCATGATGCCGAGGATGATCAGGATCAGACCGCTGAGGAAAAAGAGGCCCACGGCGAGCGTCGCCAGACCGGGCGTTTCTTCAGGCGTGTGGCCAAGGACGTAAAGCCCGAACGTCCGGATGACGATGAAGTAGATGCCGGTGAGAAACGACGGGATGGCGATCAGGAAGCCGAGGTAGCTCGCCAGGCGGAGCGGGACCATCGAGAAACTGAACAGGCCATCGACCGCGAGCTTGATCAGGCCCTTGAACGTGTAGCTCGGCGTCCCCGCGAAACGCTCGTGACGCTCGTAGGCAATGCCGATCTGGCGGAACCCGACATACGCGCGCAGCCCCCGGATGAAGCGGACCTGTTCAGGCAGCGCGAAGTTCAGCGCGTCCACGACCTTCCGGTCCATCAGACAGAAATCGCCGGAGTCGAGGGGGATGTCGATGTCGCTGATCAGGTGCAGCGCGCGATAGAACGTCGCGTAGGCGATCCGCATCGGCAGCGATTCCTTCCGCTGCTGCCGGATGCCGAACACGACCTCGTAGCCCTCCCGCCACTTGGCGACGAACTTGTGGAGCTCCTCCGGCGGATCCTGGAGGTCGCCGTCCATCACGATCACCGCTGCGCCCCGGGCCTGCTGGATGCCGGCGGAGATGGCCGCCTGATGGCCGAAATTGCGGGACAGCTTGACGATGCGGACGTGCGGATCGCGCCTTGCCGCTTCCATCAGCAGCGCCAGAGAGCCGTCGCGCGAGCCGTCGTCGACCAGTACGAGCTCGAAGTCGTCGCCCCATGTACGCCCGGCTGCGAGCGTCCGCTCCAGCAACTGCGGGATCACGGGCTCCTCGTTGTGGATGGGAATGACGACTGAGATCACCGGGGTAACATAACCCCCTCGCCATGGCCCCTCAACTCAAAATGTCGAAACGATCGATCGGCATCCTCGGCGGCGGCATCTCCGGAATCGCGCTCGCCGCTCATCTCGGCGAGGACGTCGAGGTCGTCGAGAAGAGCTCCCGCATCGGCGGCTTGTGCGGCACGATCGTCGAGGACGGCTTCACCTTCGACGCGGCAGGCCCGCACATCATGTTCAGCAAGAACAAGGAAGTCCTGAACCTGATGATCAGCGTCCTCGGCGACAACGTCCATCAGAACCGCCGCGAGAACCGCATCTACTTCAAAGGGAACCTGGTCAAGTATCCCTTCGAGAACGACCTGGCCGCGCTGCCGAAGCAGGACAACTTCGAGTGCATTTACGAGTACATCGTCAATCCGCGGGCCGGTGAGACTCCGGCGAGTCTCGCGGACTGGTCCTACGCGACCTTCGGCGCCGGGATCTCGGAGAAGTACTTCATCCCCTACAACCGCAAGATCTGGAACTACGACCCGCAGAAGATCGGGCTCGAGTTCGTGTCCCGCATTCCGAAGCCGCCGATGGAAGACGTGCTGAAGTCTTCGATCGGCATTTCGACCGAGGGGTATCTGCATCAGTTGTACTACTCGTATCCGACCCATGGCGGATTCGAGTCGATCGTGAAGGCCTTCGCCGAGCGGGTCAAAGGCGACATCCGGACGAACTGGGCGGTCGCGTCAGTCGAGAAAGACGGGAACGGTTGGCGGGTGACGTCGGCGGATGGCGACGAGCGGCATTACGAGACGCTCGTGTCGACGTTGCCGATTCACGAACTGCTGAAAGTCTGGAAAGACGCGCCGGCGGCGGCACACGAAACCGCGGCGAAGCTCCGGTACAACTCGCTGGTCAACATCCTCATCGGCTGCAACACCGATCCCGGTCACAACTACACGGCGCTGTACGTCCCCGATCCGGAGATCATGTTTCACCGGCTCTCCTTTCCGAAGGCATTCGGCGAACAATGCGTGCCGCCGGGCGGCTCGTCGATCATGGCCGAGATCACGACGAACGAAGGCGATGGCATCTGGGAGACGAGCGATGACGCGCTGATCGCGCGGGCCGTCGACGAGATCGAGCGGATCGGCTTTGTCGATCGCCAGAGCATCGTGTACACGCGGGTCGTCCGTTTTCTCTACGGCTACCCGGTCTACGACCTCGAGTACCGCCGTAATGTCACGGAGATGCGCGAAGCCGTCGCGGCGACGGGATTGCGCCTTCTCGGGCGGTTCGCGCAGTTCGACTACATCAACTCGGACGTGTGCATCGAGAGGGCGCTGGCCATGGCCGGCGAGCTTCGCGATGCGTGAGCGGGAGCACTACCTCTACCACGAGGACGTCAACGAGGCGCTGCTGAGACTCTGGGGAAAACGGACCGGCCTGCGCGTGCTCGACGTCGGTTGCGGCTTCGCCACGACCAGCGCGCGGATTCAGAAGCTCGGCAACGACGTGACGGGAATCGACGCCAGTCCGGAAATCGTCAGCGTCGCGCGCCAGCGGCTCGGTCGAGTCGTGCACGCGGACCTCGAAGACTTCGAAACGGTCGCCGCGGAGTTGGGGTCGGTCACGTTCGACGTCGTGATCTTCGCGGACGTTCTCGAGCATCTGGTCTGGCCGGTTAGCACGCTGCGCCGGTACCTGCGGTTCCTTCGAGACGGTGGCACGGTCATCGTCTCGCTGCCGAACGTCGGTCTCTGGTCCGTGCGATTCGGCCATCTCTTCGGCAATTGGGACTACGCCGAGACCGGCGTGCTCGATCGCACGCATCTGCGGTTCTTCACGCGAAAGAGCGCGAAGTGGCTGCTCGATCAAGCCGGGCTGGAACCCATTCGGACGACGTACAACCCCGGGCTCGTGCGTCCGTTGGTGCCGCTGGCCAAGAAGTTTCTCGCGCCGGGCGAGAGTTCCGATCCGTCCGCGCTCATGAATTCGACGCCGTACCGGCTCTATCTCAGGACGATTCATCCGATCGAGCGCACCATCGCTTCGCTCTGGCCGGGGATGCTCGCATTTCAGATGATCTACGAGGCGAAACGGAAAGCATGAAACTGACGGTCTCGATGATCACCATGAACGAGGAGGGTGCCGTCGCGAAGGTGGTGAAGGACATTCGCGCGGTCGCACCGGACGCGGAGATTCTGCTCGTCGATTCGAGCAAGGACCGCACAGCGGAAATCGCCGAAGGGCTGGGTTGCCGGGTGATCAAGCAGTTCCCGCCGCAGGGCTACGGGCCGGCAATGGACCGCGCGGTGCGCGAGGCCTCGGGCGACATCGTGGTTACCCTCGACTGCGACGACACGTATCCGGTCGAAGTCATCCCGCAGCTCGTGAAAATGATCGACGAGGGCTACGACCTGGTGAACACGACCCGCGTGCACAAGCGCCCGAAGGCGATGCCCTTCGCGAATTTCATCGCCAACCGCGTCTTCGCCCTCGGCGCGAGGATCCTCCACGGGATCAAGACCACCGACGTGCACAGCGGCATGCGCGCGTATCGCAAGTCGATGATCGACGCCGTGAAGTGGACGGCCAAAGGGGCCGCGCTGCCGGTGGACATGCTGATCATTCCGTTCCGGCGCGGCTACAAAGTGGCCGAGGTGAAGATCGATTACCGGGAACGGATCGGCGATACGACCCTGCACCGGTGGTCGAGCACGATCTGGACGTTCAGGCGGCTATGGAACGCGCGTCGAGCTTGATTCGCTCCCTGAGTTCACCCCGCGCGAAGACGCGGGGTCAACGGAGCAGCCTTCGTGACGTGTGCACCGTGCGTTGCCGGTGCGCCATTGACCCCGCGTCTGCGCGCGGGGTGAACTGGGGAAGCCGCCGATGACCAGAGTCGCCATCCTCTGCGGCGGCTTCGGCACCCGCCTCGGCGAGCTGACCCGCGGCCTGCCCAAGCCGATGATCGAGATCGGAAGCCGGCCCTATCTCGAACGGGTCATCGACTCTTTCGCGGAGCGCGGCCTTCGCGATTTCGTTCTGCTCACCGGTCACCGCGCGGAGGTAATCGAAGGGCACTTCGGCGACGGCTCGCGCTTCGGCGTGACCATCGCCTACAGCCGCGAGACCGAGCCGCTCGGCACGGGCGGGGCGTTGCGCGAGGCCCGCGACCTCCTCGGCGACCGGTTCATTCTCACCTTCGGCGATGTGCTCCGCCGCTTCGACTACGATCGCTTCGTGGAGCAGCACATCGGCAACTGCCTCGCGGTCTACCCGCGGCGCACCAGCGGCAACGCGGATGTCGCGGAAGGCCACGTCGTCCGCTTCTGCAAGCACGCGCCGGAGCTGCCGTACGTCGACGCGGGGTTCGCGGTGATGCTGGCGGGAACGATCGATCTGCTGCCCGAAGCGGGGCCATGCTCGTTTGAAGAAGTCGTGTACGCGAACCTGGCCGAGCACGGGAGCCTCGAAGCGGAGATCGTCGATCACGACTTCTTCGACATCGGCACGCCGGAAGAGCTGGCGGCGACGCGCGCGGCACTGGAGACCGATTCTTGAGAATTCTCGTGACCGGCGCGGCCGGTTTCATCGCCTCGAACCTCATTCCCCGCCTGCTCGCGCGCGGCGATGTCGTAGCCGGCGCCGACAACTTCTTCCTCGGCAAGCGGGCCTACGTCGCGAAGCATCCCAACTTTCACTTTCACGAGATGGATCTGCTCGATCTCGATGGCTTGATCGCGCTGATGAGCGACTTCAAGCCGGATCGCGTCTGGCATCTCGCCGCGAACAGCGACATCAGCTACGGAACGAGGTACACCGACTTCGATCTCAAGGGCGGCACGCTGGTCACGTACAACGTGCTGGAAGCCATGCGCCGCACGGACGTGAAAGAGATCGTCTTCTCCAGCAGCGGGGCGGTCTACGGCGAGCCGACGGTCATGCCGACGCCCGAGGATTACGGGCCGATTCTGCCGATCTCGCTTTATGCGGCGAGCAAGGCCGCCTGCGAGGCGCTGATCACCGCGTACGCGCACAACTACGATCAGTACGCGTGGATCTACCGCTTTGGAAACATCGTCGGTCCCAACCCGACCCATGGCGTGATTCACGACTTCGTGCTCCGCCTCCGCGAGGAGAAAACAAAACTGACCGTGCTTGGCGACGGCTCGCAGGCCAAGCCGTACGTGTACGTCGAGGATTGCCTCGACGGCATGGAGTTCGGCGTCGCCAACGTCAGGGAGCACATCAACTACTACAACCTCGCCGTCGACGATCAGACCTCCGTCCGGGAGATCACCGACTGGACGATCGAAGCCATGGGCATCGACCGCAACACCATCGACGTGCAGTACGGCGACAGCCCGCGCGGCTGGCGCGGCGACGTCCCGCAGGTAAAGCTCGACACGCGGAAGATGACCGCGCTGGGCTGGCGGCCGACGCTCTCCAGCAACGAATCTGTTCGGCGGACGATCGTCGAGGTGGTCGAGCAGTTCCGGAGCGGACCGCTGACATGAGCCAGGTCCGGATCGCGATCGCGTTGGCGATCAGCGGCGCTACGGCGCGGCTCGTCATGATGCAGTGGCTTCATCCACTCAACATCGACGAGCGGGAGTTCTACCGTGCCGCGCGTTGGATTGCCGAAGGACGCCTGCCGTTCCGCGACTTCTGGGAACACCACACGCCGTTCTCCTGGTTCGTCTACGCGCCATTCACGCTGCTGACCGACAGCCCCGGCGTGGCCGCGGTACTGGTGATGCGCTGGGTGCAGGTGCCGGTGTGGATCGCGACCTTCTGGCTCGTCAATGTCTGGATGCGCAACGCCGGCGTGGAGCGGTTCGCACGCTGGAGCGCGATGACCTTGGCGCTCTGCAGCTCGTTTCTGATGCTGCCGGCGGTGGAGTTCCGTGTCGATCCGCTGGCCTGCATGTGTTTCATGGCTGCGCTCGTCTGTTTGCAGAGGTCGGCGTTCCTGGGCGCAGGCATCGCCTTGGGCCTGGCGGTGTTGACGAACCTCCGCCTCGTTCCGCTCGTCGCCGTCACCACGCTGGTGCTGCTGATCGCGGACACGCAGGAGCGGACCTGGCGTGCCGCGGCGCAGCGCGTACGGGTCATCGCCGGCGGCGCCATCACGGCCGCGGCCGCAGCGATGTACTTCGTGGTCACCGGCTCGTGGTCGGCGATGGTCCGCTATCTCTATATCGAGAACACGATCGGCTATGGGGAAGCGCAGCTGGTCGGGATGATCGGTGGCGGCGTGCACCGCTTCCTCCTCGTGCCTTTCGGCATTCGCATCATCACCACCGATCGATTTTTCGACGTGGCGGCCATCGATGTTGGCGGAGCGACGCTGCTGATTCTGAGCTACATCGGCCTGGTGCGGGCCATCCGCTCGTGGCGTACTCCCGATGATTTCTGGGTGCTGGCCTTCGTACAGACCGTCAATCTCGTCGTCGTCCTGGGGTTGCCCTTCATTCACAACTACCACACCGAGCTTTTCGGGGTGTTGATGATTCCACTGGCGGCGTTGGTCATCGCGCGCATTCCGCGCCGGGCGATGGTGATGGCCGTGCTCGCGCTGGCGTGGTGCGTCAGTCTCTTCGCGTCGCTGTTCCGCGGGAAGGAGCTCGATCTCGCATATCAGGACCTCATCCTTCGGGAGGTCCATGCACGCACGCGGCCGGGCGACAAGGTCTGGAGCGGAATGGTCTGGTCGCTGCGACGTGAGCCGGCGTATCACTTCTGGTTCCTTCCCGGCATCGTGCGGCCGCTGGTGAGGCTCGGGCACGCACCGCCGTACGTACCCGTCGAGCCGCCCGCAGCCGTCGTGGCCGACTTCTGGTCCCTCGGCTGGTTCATCACCGTGCAGCCCGATGTCGGGCTCTACTTCATCCGGCACTACATGCCGGTATGGCACGACCTCTGGCTTCCCGGGCTAAACGCGCGACTGCGACCGAACACCGAGCCGGCGCAGTGGGCCGTGCCGATGGACGGGACGTATCGGGTGTACGTCTCGCGCGAGCTGGCCCGGCATCGCTGGTACCGCAGGCCGATGTCCGTCGCGGCGGTGGAGGCTACGTACTCGCCGTATCTGGCGTTCACGTTGCCTGACCCGGGATCGGACGCGCGCGTGCAGTGGTGGATCGACGGAAAACCGGTCGTCCCCGGAGAGGCTGTCGATCTGCGTCGCGGACAACGCGTTGCGGCGGCGCTGCGGGAAGGCGAGCCCGTGGCTGTGCTTCTCTTGCGCGGCGACGACCGCAAGCTGTTCCGGCTGCCACCGCCCGGGATCTCGCTCGAGGGTTCAGCTTCGAAGGTCACGCACGTTCCGCAATTCGGAGTGCGGATCGAATGAAACGCGCCCTCTTCCTCGATCGCGACGGCGTGCTCGACGAGCTCGTGTTCTACGAGTCCAGCGGGGAGTGGGAGGCGCCACGCGTCGTCGAGGACGTGCGGATGATCGACGGCGCGGCCGCGGCTCTCGAGCGATTCGTCGATGCGGGCTGGATGCTGTTCCTCATCACCAATCAGCCGAACGTGGCCAAAGGGAAAGCGTCTCGCGCGGACGTCGAGAGAGTGCACAAGGCCGTGATGCGCGCACTGAACGTGCCGGTCGCGCACAGCTTCATCTGCTTTCATCAGGCCGACGACGCCTGCGCCTGCCGCAAGCCGAAGCCGTTTTTCCTGCACAAGGCGCAAACCGCGTTCGGCGTCGATCTCGCGCAGTCATGGATGGTCGGCGACCAGGACAGCGATCTTCTGTGTGGGCGCGCGGCGGGCTGCAAGGTCGCGCTGATCGAGCATCGCGGCTCGGAGCACAAGCGGGGGAACGTCGAGCCGGATTTGCGGGTGCGCGATCTCGACGAGCTGGCTAGCGCACTGATTCCCACTTCGTCTGGGTGACCTTCAGCGCTGGGTGCGACACCAGGAGGTGCCACACCACCGCCGCGAGCCCCTCCGTGTGCGGTGTGATGCGCTCCGTCGAAACGACCGGGATGAGCACGCAAGCGTCGGCGACCTGTTTCGTGTAGCCGCCGTCCTTGCCGACGATGCCGAAGACCTTCGCGCCGCGGCCGCGGGCTTCGTCGATGGCGCGCACGAGATTCACCGAGACGTTCTTCTCGACGTTTCCGCCGCCGACGGAGAAGACCAGCAGGGCGTCTTTGTCGTTCATGCGCGAGCCTTTCAGCCACTCGGAGAAGCAGCTGTCCCAGCCCTCGTCGTTCACGCGGGCGGTTAGCTCGGAGACGTTGTCGGTCGGCGTGTATGCCTCGAACTGGCAGATCTTGCGGAAGTCGTTGACGGCGTGACTGGCGTGTCCTGCGGAGCCGCCGACGCCGAGGATGAAGAGGCGGCCGCCGGCTTCCCGGGCGGCGGCGAGGCCGGCGGCGACGCGATCGATGGCATCGGCGATCGATGCGGCGAATGACTTCGATGCTCTCCTCGAGAAACGCGCGGCTGAACGACTCCATGGCGCCGGATCATACAATCCCTGACATGGCGGGCATGGGGCGCGTCGGCGCGGGAGCGGTGATCGGCGCGGCCGTCGCGGCGGCGATTGCGCCATTTCTCGAGCCGCTGTTCGGCCCGCCGACAGGTGGCGTCGGCCTCCTGACCGTCCACGCGTATCCAAAAGGTTGGGATTACGCGGTCGTGGCGCTGCTGACGCTCGGCGCTTTCATCGGCGCGTGTAGTGTGGGCCTCCGGCCTACCTCTCCGGCGCCCGCCGCCGAAAAGGTGCGCGGAGTTTGGATTACGACCCTCGTCGTCTTCCTCCTCATGCTCTTCATCCACGACCACCCCCACGCCCTCATGGACCCCTTCCACGAAGGCGAGCACCTTACTCCCGGTTTCCTCTTCCAATCCGGCGAACGCCCTTTCCACGACGTCTTCGTTTTGCACGGTCTCGCCACGGACGGCGGTCTCGACGCGCTCGTTCTCGGCGATCCGCCATCGCCGCGTCGCGCGCGGCGGCTGCAGACTGTGCTTGATGCCGCGACTCTGGCGCTGCTCGTTCCGATCGCCGCGGAAGTCGTGGCGACGACGGCGGGTCTCGTCGCCGCGGTGCTGGCCTCGCTGTGTGCGACGGCGGCGTTCTGGGTTCCCGTCTTCCCCTACTTTCGCCTTGCGCCGGTTCTGATCGCGACGCTGGCGTTGCTGCGTTACGTCCGGACGAAGAGCCTCGTTCCGTTGTTCGTCGCGTTCTTCGCGTCGAGCGCCGGCTTGCTGTGGAGTCTCGACACGGGAACGTACGCCCTCGCGGGAACGGCGATCGTGGCCGCGCTCGTCGCCCGGAAGCGCGCGCTGTGGCTCCTGGCGTTCCTGCTTCCGCTGGTGCTGCTGCCGCGGCAGTTCTGGATCGATTCCTTCGTGATCATCCCCCGTGCGATCGATGCGGTCTGGTCGCTGCCGGCGCCGAAACCGTTCACCGTCGAAGGCCTGCACTACTACCTGCCGCCGGCTTTCTACGGGTTCCTGCTCGCCCTCGCATGGAAGCGGCGCGACCTGCGGATGGCGATCATCACTATCTTCGCTTTGCTCCTCTTTCGCACGGCGACGGGGCGGGTGAGCTGGAGTCACACCCGCTACGCCGTGCCGCTCCTCGGCATCGCCGCGGTGACCTTCGTCGTCGAACCGCTGAGGAAGAAGCGCGTGTTGAGTACGATCGCGGTCGTCCTGCTGATCGTCTACTTCGAAGTGCCGCAGAACCTCGCCGCGGGCGGCAAGCTGCTCGCGGGCTGGCGCGCGCGACAGAAGCACGAAGGCCTCGTTCGCTATCCCTTCGCCACGGGCAAGGGCATTTACACCACCGAGCAGAACGCGAAAGAGCTGGCCGCGCTCAACGGCATGATCGAGTCGCTGGGCAAGGGTCCGATCCTCGACTTCAGCAACGAGCGCGCGCTGTACTACCTCATGCAGCGCAAGCCGCCGATGCGCTGCTTCGACATCCCCATGCTGTCGAATCCGGATCTGCTGGCCGAGGCGATGGGGGAGCTGGCTGCGAACCCGCCGGTTGCGGTGATCCTCGGCGGCGATCCGAACGTGGCCACCTTCGACGGCGTCCCGAATCGCGACCGCGTCCCGGATCTGGCCGCCTGGATCGATGCGAACTATCCGCGGCGGTTCGAGGTGGGGCGGTTCGTCGTGGCTGCGCCGTGAAAGGGGACGCCCCTGGTCGTTCCTTTAAACTAGCCGACCTATGCCGACGCACATTCAACAGCCGTCCATCGTTCAGGCCGCCGGGAACAAGCCGAAGATCATCGAGGAGTACATCGGCCGAGTGAACTCGGGCACCGAAGGGGTGAGCGTGGCCCGCATGAAGAGTCCGAGCGGGTGGGTGGAGCCTGGCCAGACCCCGGAGTTCGACGAGTACACAGTCGTCCTCCGCGGCACGCTCCGGGTGACCAGTCAGGGCGGCGGCTCGATCGACGTCCAGGCCGGCCAGGGAGTCATCGCCCACGCCGGCGAATGGGTGCAGTACTCGACGCCCGGGCCGGAAGGGGCGGAGTACGTCGCCGTTTGCCTGCCCGCGTTTTCTCCCGGAACCGTGCACCGCGATGCGTAGTTGCTCGGTTGCTGAGTTGCTGAGTTGCTGGGTTGCTGAGCAAAGGCCCCCAGGAACCCAGCAACCCAGCAACCCAGGAACCCAGCAACCATGAAACTCCTCGTCCTCTCTGAACACGACGTCAACGAGCTCCTCACCATGAGCGAGTGCATCGCCGTGATGGAGGACGCCCTCGCCGCGCTGGCCCGTGGGGAGGTTCACAACCCCTTGCGGCAGAAGGTCCACGCGGCCGGCGCTCCCGGCCTCCTCGGGTTGATGTCGGCCTGGCGGGGCGGTGAGCAGCCGTACTACGCGCTCAAGGAAGTGTGCGTGTTCCCCCAGAACCCAAAACGCGGCCTGGACACCCACCTCGGCGCGGTCATCCTTCACAGCGGGGAGACCGGCGAGCCTCTGGCGATCGTCAACGCCGCGGCTGTGACCGCCATCCGCACGGCGGCCGTTTCCGCGGTTGCCACGAAGCTCCTCGCCCGTCCCGACGCGTCCGTTCTGGCGATTCTCGGCACCGGCGTCCAGGCGAAGAGTCACCGCGAGGCCATCCCGCTGGTCCGGCCGATCAGGGAGATCCGGATGTGCGGTCGGGAGGGGAACGCCGAGGAGACCGTGCGTGGGGCCGATATCGTCGTGACCGCCACGAATTCGCGCGAGCCGGTGCTGCGCCGCGAATGGCTGAGCCCGGGCGTGCACATCAACGCAGTCGGGTCCAGTATTGCCGCCGCCCGCGAGCTCGACGGCGCTACGGTCGCGGCCGCTTCGCTCTTCGTCGACCGCCGCGAGTCCACAATCAATGAATCGGGCGATTACCTCTTCGCCGTCGTCGATGGCGCCATCAGCGGCCCCGACCACATCAAAGCCGAGCTCGGCGAGATTCTGACCGGTACCGCAACCGGCCGGAAATCAGATGACGAAATCACGCTGTTCAAGTCCCTCGGCCTGGCCATCGAAGATCTGGCGTCAGCCGCGTTTCTCTACGAAAAAGCGCGGGCGGAGGGGCGGGGCGTTTGGGTGGACTTCTAAGCGGAATAAGAGGTTAGCGCCTCAGGTTGAGCCAGTTCCGGACTTGACAAAGCCGACCCACGTGCCTAAAGTGCGCGGGTTTTCCCTTCCGGGAGCAGTCTTTTCGCTGTAGGTGTCTTCAGAGTAATCAGAAGGATAAGCAACGAATGCCAACGATCAACCAGCTTGTCGCGCGCGGCCGTGATGCCGTCAAGTACAAGACGAAGTCTCCGGCCCTGCAGTCCAGCCCGCAGAAGCGTGGCGTCTGCACCCGCGTGTACACCTCGACGCCCAAGAAGCCGAACTCGGCCCTCCGCAAGGTCGCCCGTGTGCGCCTGACCAACGGCGTCGAAGTGACCACCTACATCCCCGGCGTCGGCCACAACCTGCAGGAGCACTCGATCGTGCTCATTCGCGGTGGCCGTGTGAAGGACCTGCCGGGTGTTCGTTACCACGTCATCCGCGGAACGCTGGACGCCGTCGGCGTCGCCAAGCGCAACCAGAGCCGCTCCAAGTACGGGGCGAAACGACCCAAGAAGGCGTAACCACGATGCCGAGACGCAGAGAAGTTCCGAAACGCGAGATCCTTCCGGATCCGGTTTACAACAGCCAGCTCATCACCAAGTTCATCAACTCGCTGATGTCCGACGGGAAGAAGTCCGTCGCCGAGCGCGTGTTCTACGGCGCGCTGAAGAAGGTCGAGGATCGCGCGAAAGACGATCCGCTCAAGGTCTTCAAGAAGGCGGTCGACAACGTCAAGCCGGCGCTCGAAGTGAAGAGCCGCCGCGTCGGTGGCTCGAACTACCAGGTGCCGATCGAGGTCCGTCCGACCCGCCGCACCGCTCTGGCCATCCGCTGGCTGATCAGCTATGCCGCCGCGCGCGGTGAGAAGACCATGCAGGACAAGCTCGCGGGCGAGATTCTCGACGCCGCGAACAACCGTGGCAACGCGATCAAGAAGCGCGAAGACACGCACAAGATGGCGGAAGCCAACAAGGCATTCGCACACTATCGGTGGTAAACTCTCCGGCCCTTCGGGGTTGGATTTTACGGTCGGATGCCTTAATCCGGCCCCCAACATCTAGCAGCTTTCCGTAGCTCCGTCTCGACCGGATAACACAGAACAGGTTCTGCGGTTCCGGACCGAGCAACGGGAAACCTAAAACTCGACTGAATCACGTGTGGCCTCAGGCCTCCGTGTCTGCCATTTGGAGGCAGGCTGGAAGCCCGCACCACACGGTGTCCGCGGTAGAAGAAGAACACTCAAAATGGCACGCAAGGTACCTCTCGAGAAAACGCGCAACATCGGCATCATGGCTCACATCGATGCCGGTAAGACGACGACCACCGAGCGCATCCTCTACTACACCGGCATCACTCATAAGATCGGTGAAGTACACGAGGGCACTGCAACCATGGACTGGATGGTCCAGGAGCAGGAGCGCGGCATCACCATCACCTCCGCCGCGACTACCGCGCAGTGGGGCGATACCCGCATCAACATCATCGACACCCCGGGTCACGTCGACTTCACGGTCGAGGTCGAGCGCTCTCTGCGCGTCCTCGACGGCGCCGTCGGTGTGTTCTGCGCGGTCGGCGGCGTCGAGCCGCAGTCCGAGACCGTGTGGCGTCAGGCCGACAAGTACGGCGTTCCCCGCATCGCGTTCATCAACAAGATGGACCGCATCGGTGCGAACTTCGAATCAGTCGTTGCCCAGATCCGCACCAAGCTCGGCAAGAATGCCGTTCCCCTCCAGCTCCCCATCGGAGCGGAAGACAAGTTCAAAGGCGTCATCGACCTCGTGCAGATGAAGGCCCTCGTCTTCAAGGACGAGACCCTCGGCGCGAAGTACGACGTCGAAGAGATTCCGGCCGACCTCCGCGCCGAAGCCGAGAGCTTCCGCGAGAAGATGGTCGAGTCGATCGCCGAGTCGCATGACGAGCTGCTGGAGAAGTACCTCTCCGGCGAGCAGCTGGAGATCTCCGAGCTCAAGGCCGCTCTTCGCGACGCGACGATCCACCAGAAGATCACCCCGGTGCTCTGCGGCACGGCCTTCAAGAACAAGGGCGTGCAGCCGCTGCTCGACGCCGTCGTCGACTATCTCCCCAGCCCGGTGGACATCCCGCCGGTCAAGGGCATCAACCCCGACGACGAGTCCTTCATGGAGCGTCCGGCCGCTGACGACGCACCGTTCTCGGCGCTGGTCTTCAAGATCATGACCGACCCCTTCGTCGGCCAGCTCGCGTTCTTCCGCGTCTACTCGGGCCGCGTCGAGACCGGCACCACCGTGCTCAACTCGACCAAGGGCAACAGCGAGCGCGTCGGGCGTCTGCTGCAGATGCACGCCAACAAGCGCGAAGAGATCAAGGAAGTCCGCGCGGGCGACATCGGCGCGGCCGTCGGCCTCCGTTCGGTGACCACCGGCGACACGATCTGCGATCCGAAGCAGGCGATCGTCCTCGAGACGATGGTCTTCCCGGAGCCGGTCATCGCCGTCGCCATCGAGCCGAAGACCAAGAGCGATCAGGAAAAGATGGGCGTCGCGCTCGCGAAGCTCATGCAGGAAGACCCGACGTTCAAGGTCCACACGGACCCGGAAACGAACCAGACCATCATCCGCGGCATGGGCGAGCTGCACCTGGAGATCATCGTCGACCGCATGGTCCGCGAGTTCAACGTCGGTGCGAACGTCGGCAAGCCGCAGGTCGCGTACCGCGAAGCGATCACGCGCAACTCCGAGGCCGAGGGCCGCTTCGTCCGCCAGTCCGGCGGCAAGGGGCAGTTCGGCCACGTCAAGATGCGCTTCGAGCCGATCCCCGAGGGCGGGTTCGAGTTCGTCAACGAGATCGTCGGCGGCTCGGTTCCGAAGGAATTCATCAAGCCGACCGAACAGGGCATCAAGGAAGCGATGGAGCGCGGCATCGTCGCCGGTTATCCGATGACGGGCATCCGGGCCATCCTGTACGACGGCTCGTACCACGACGTCGACTCGTCCGAAATGGCGTTCAAGATCGCCGGCTCGATGGCCTATCCAGGAAGGTGCGAAGCGCGCCAACCCGATCCTCAAAGAGCCGATCATGGACGTCGAGGTCGTGACGCCGGAAGACTACGCCGGCGACGTGATGGGCGATCTGTCGCGCCGTCGCGGAAAGATCCAGCAGATGGAAGAGCGCGCCGGCGCGAAAGTCATTCGCGCGCACGTGCCTCTGTCGGAGATGTTCGGTTACGCGACCCAGGTCCGTTCCATGTCCCAGGGCCGCGCCAGCTACACCATGCAGTTCCTGCAGTACGAGCCGGCCCCGAAGAACGTGGCCGAGGAAATCATCGCCAAGAGCGGTGGCACCACACAACGCGTTTGATCTCAGCGACTACACCAGTCGGATTAGAACAGGGAGGTTAGATTCACATGGCCAAAGAGAAATTCGATCGCAGTAAGCCGCACGTGAACATCGGCACGATCGGTCACGTCGACCACGGCAAGACCACGCTGACGGCGGCCATCACCAAGGTTCTCGCTTCGAAGGGCACGGCCTCGTTCGTGGCCTTCGACCAGATCGACAAGGCTCCGGAAGAGCGCGAGCGCGGCATCACCATCGCCACGGCGCACGTCGAGTACTCGACGGCGAACCGGCACTACGCGCACGTCGACTGCCCGGGCCACGCCGACTACGTCAAGAACATGATCACCGGCGCCGCGCAGATGGACGGTGCGATCCTCGTGGTCGCCGCCACCGACGGCCCGATGCCGCAGACCCGCGAGCACATCCTGCTCGCCCGTCAGGTCGGCGTGCCGTACATCGTCGTCGCCCTGAACAAGGTCGACGCGGCCGATCCGGACCTCCTCGAGCTCGTCGAGCTCGAAGTCCGCGAGCTGCTCTCGAGCTACGAGTTCCCCGGCGATGACATTCCCATCGTCCGCGTCTCGGCGCTCAAGGCCCTGCAGACCACCGACAACAACGACGAGTGGGCCAACAAGATCATCGAGCTCATGGACGCCGTGGACAGCTACATTCCGATCCCCGAGCGCGCCATCGACAAGCCCTTCCTGATGCCGGTCGAGGACATCTTCTCGATCTCCGGCCGCGGCACGGTCGTCACCGGCCGTATCGAGCGCGGGATCGTCAAGGTCGGCGAGGAAGTCGAGATCGTCGGTCTCCGTCCCACGCAGAAGAAGGTCGTCACCGGCGTCGAGATGTTCCGCAAGCTTCTCGATCAGGGTCAGGCGGGCGACAACGTCGGCCTCCTGCTCCGCGGCATCGAGCGCAAGGACGTCGAGCGCGGTCAGGTCCTGGCCAAGCCGGGCTCGATCACGCCCCACACGAAGTTCAAGGCCGAGGTCTACATCCTGACCAAGGAAGAGGGTGGCCGTCACACTCCGTTCTTCAACGGCTACCGCCCGCAGTTCTACTTCCGCACGACCGACGTCACCGGCACCGCGCAGCTCGCGGAAGGCGCCGAGATGGTCATGCCGGGAGACAACACCTCGCTGACCATCAACCTCATCGCCCCGATCGCGATGGAAAAGGGTCTGCGATTCGCGATTCGTGAGGGCGGCCGCACGGTCGGCGCCGGCACGGTCACGGACATCATCGAGTAGCTCACACGATGGGCGCCGGTCATACGCCGGCGCCCACTGTTCTTTGAGGAAAACGACATCATGATGAACGAAAAGATCCGCATCCGACTCAAGGCTTACGACTACCGCGTGCTCGACCAGTCGACGTCCGAAATCGTCGACACGGCCAAGCGCACGGGGGCCAAGGTGGCGGGACCGATCCCCCTGCCGACGCAGATCTCCAAGTACACGGTTCTGCGCTCGCCGCACGTCGACAAGAAGTCGCGTGAGCAGTTCGAGATGCGGACCCACAAGCGGCTGCTCGACATTCTCGAGCCGACGACGCAGACGGTCGACGCGCTCATGAAGCTCGAGCTCCCGGCCGGCGTCGACGTCGAGATCAAGGCGTTCGGCAAATAGACCACATGAACCGGAGCACTCCGGTTCCAAGTGAAAGAACAGACAAATGGCAATCGAAGGAATCATTGGCAAGAAGGTCGGAATGACCCAGGTGTTCGCCGCGGACGGAGCACTCGTCCCGGTCACCGTCATCCAGGCCGGACCGTGCCTCGTCGTCCAGAAGAAGACGTCCGAGAAGGACGGCTACGACGCCGTGCAGATCGGGCTGGTCGAGAAGGTCTCGAACCGCCGCATCACTTCGGCGATGCGCGGCCATTTCGAGAAGGCCGGCGTCCAGCCGCTGCGCACGCTCGCCGAAGTCGACGTACTCGGGCGACGTCAACATCGGCGACCGGGTCCAGGCCGACCTCTTCAAGGAAGGCGATGCGATCGACGTGGTCGGTCAGTCCAAAGGCAAGGGTTACCAGGGCGTGGTCAAGCGCCACGGGTTCGCGGGTGGTCGTGAGTCGCACGGCTCGATGTTCCACCGCGCTCCCGGCTCGATCGGCGCGTCGGCGTTTCCGTCGCGCGTCATGAAGGGCATGCGCATGGCCGGCCGGATGGGCGGCGATCAGGTCACGGTCAAGAACCTCCGCGTGGCGAAGGTCGATGCCGAGAACAACCTGCTCTACGTCCGCGGCGCAGTCCCGGGCGGCCGCAACGGACTCGTCTTCGTACGGTTCTCCAAGAACGGGAAGCGGGGCGAATAACCATGCCGACCATTGACATCAAAGACTGGAACAACAAGAAGGTCGGGTCGGTCGATCTGTCCGACGACATCTTCGGCTATCCGTACAAAGAGCACCTCATTCACGAGGCAGTGCGCAACTACCTCGCCGGTCTCCGCCAGGGAACGCACAAGACCAAGACCCGCTCGGAAGTCGCGGGCTCGGGCAAGAAGCCGTTCAAGCAGAAGGGCACCGGCCGCGCGCGTCAGGGCGGCAGCCGTCCGCCGATCCACCGCCACGGCGGCACGGTCTTCGGTCCGCAGCCGCGCGACTACTCCTACAAGATGAACACGAAGGAGAAGAAGGCCGCCCTCAAGTCGGCTCTCTCCCAGCGCGTGAAGGAAGGGAAGTTCGTGGTCGTCTCCGACATGTCGGTCGACGAAGCGAAGACCAAGTCCTTCGCCGCGAAGGTCGCCAACATCGGCGTGGAGGGGAAGGCTCTTCTCATCGACACGGCCGAGAACACCAACGCCCTGCTCGCGTCCCGCAACAACCCGAAGCTGCATTTCGTCGACGCCCTGCACGTGAACGTGTACGACGTGGTGAACAGCCGCTACGTCGTCCTGAGCCAGGCCGCGCTCGATCGTCTGACGGAGGCACTCAGCAATGAACGCTAATCAGATCATCCGCCGGCCGCTGGTCACCGAGAAGTCGACCATGCTCCGCGAAGACACCAACGTCATCGCCTTCGAAGTCGATCCGCACGCGAACAAGATCGAGGTCAAGAAGGCCGTCGAAGAGCTGTTCAAGGTCAAGGTCGAAGAGGTCCGCCTCTTCAACGTCCGCGGAAAGATGAAGCGGATGGGCCGCTGGGCAGGCAAGCGCCGCGACTGGCGCAAAGCCTACGTCCGGCTCAAGGAAGGCGAGAAGGCGCCCGATTTCGTCGAGGGCGTGTAATCGCACCGTAGCCGATAAGAAAGAAAAACTATGGCTAAGTCCAACTACAAACCGACATCACCGGGCGTGCGTTTCTCGACGCATGCATCGTTCTCGGATATCACGAAGACGACGCCCGAGAAGTCGCTGACCAAGGGAAAGCCGAAGACCGGCGGCCGCAACAGCAAAGGCCGGATCACTTCGCGCTTCATCGGCGGCGGCCACAAGCAGAAGTACCGCGACATCGACTTCAAGCGCGACAAGCGCGGGATTCCCGCGAAGGTCGCGGCGATCGAGTACGACCCGAATCGCACCGCGCACATCGCGCTGCTGCACTACGTCGACGGCGAGAAGCGCTACATCCTCGCGCCGAGCGGCCTCGCGGTCGGCACGACGATCGTGGCCGGCGAGGAAGCCGACATCCTGGTGGGCAACGCCCTGCCGCTGTCGAAGATCCCCCTGGGCACGGTCATCCACAACATCGAGCTGAAGGAAGGCAAGGGCGGCCAGATGGTCCGTTCGGCCGGCGCCGGCGCGCAGCTCATGGCCCGTGAAGGCGACTGGGCCACGCTCCGTCTGCCCTCCGGTGAGATGCGCAAAGTGCACATCCGCTGCTACGCCACGATCGGCCAGGTCGGCAACCTCGAGCACGAGAACGTCTCCTACGGCAAGGCCGGCCGCACCCGTCACCTCGGAAAGAAGCCCCATAACCGCGGCGTGTCGATGAACCCGGTCGATCACCCGCTTGGCGGCGGCGAAGGCAAGACCTCCGGCGGCCGTCATCCGGTCAGTCCGTGGGGCCAGCCCACCAAGGGTTACAAGACCCGCCGCAACAAGCAGACGAACAAGTTCATCGTCAAGCGGAGAACCAAGTAAATGCGCTCACAGAAAAAAGGTGCATTCGTCGACGACCATCTGACCAAGAAGGTCGAGGCGATGAACAAGCGAGCGCGACAAGAAGGTCATCAAGACCTGGTCGCGCCGCTCCACGGTCATCCCGGAGATGGTCGGCCACACGATCGCGGTCCACAACGGCCGCAAGTTCACGCCGGTGTACGTCTCCGAGAACATGGTCGGCCACAAGCTGGGCGAGTTCGCGCTCACCCGCACGTTCAAGGGACACAGCGGCAAGAAGGTCGAGAAGACCGCCAAGCCTGCTGGCAAATAAGCGGAGAACATGATGGAAGCAACGGCAACTCTCAGATACCTCAAAGCCTCGCCGCAGAAGGTGCGCCTGGTGGCGGACCTGGTGCGCGGCAAGAAGGTCGAGGAAGCGCTCAGCATCCTCCGCTTCACCCGCAAGGGCTGCGCGAAGGACCTGGAGAAGCTCCTCCGCTCGGCCGTGGCGAACGCGGAGAACAAGGAAACGAACGTCGACACCGACGATCTGGTGGTCTCGAAGATCTACGTGAACGAGGGACCGCGCGAGAAGCGCGTGCAGCCGGCTCCGATGGGCCGCGCCTACCGCATTCAGAAGCGCAAGGCCCACGTGACGGTGCATGTCTCGGACGAAGTCAAAGCGGTCAACGAGCGGAGCGGTGGCAAGCAAACCCGCGCCCGCGCCAGAAAGTAACGGAGGCTACTCTTGGGTCAGAAGGTCAATCCTTACGGTTTTCGGCTGGGCTTCAACAAGACCTGGCATTCGCGCTGGTTTGCGGGCAAGGCCTACGCCGAGACGCTGCATCGCGATCTGAAGCTTCGCGATGATCTCAAGAAGCGCCTCAAGCACGCCGGCGTGTCGGAGATCGACATCGAGCGCACCGCGAACAAGATGCGCATCAACATCTACACCTCGCGCCCGGGCATCATCATCGGACGCAAGGGTGCAGAGGTGGACAAGCTGCGTGACGAGCTCCAGAAGATGGTCAACGGCGAGGTCTACATCAACATCCAGGAGATCCAGCGTCCGGAGCTCGACGCCCAGCTCGTGGCCGAGAACATCGCCACCCAGCTCGAGCGCCGCATCGCTTTCCGGCGCGCGATGAAGAAGGCCATGGAATCGGCCTTCCGCTTCGGTGCGAAGGGAATCAAGGTTCGCGTGAGCGGCCGCCTGAACGGCGCCGAGATCGCCCGCACCGAGTGGTACCAGGATGGACGTCTTCCGCTGCACACCCTCAAGGCCGACATCGACTACGGGTTCGCCGAGGCGAACACGACGTACGGAAAGATCGGCGTGAAGGTGTGGCTGTACAAGGGCGAGATGGCCAAGGCGCGCTCGCGCCGCCGCCCGCAGTAACCCGAACAGAGTCTAGGAGAAACGCATCATGATGATGCCGAAGAAGGTCAAATACAGAAAGCAGCAGCGCGGACGTCGCCGCGGCGTCGCCACTCGCGGCGCGAAGGTGTCGTTCGGCGACTTCGGGCTGCAGGCGCTCGAGGTGGGTTGGGTCACGGCGCGCCAGATCGAGGCGGCCCGTATCGCCATGACCCGTCACGTCAAGCGCGGTGGAAAGATCTGGATCCGGATCTTCCCCGACAAGCCGATCACCAAGAAGCCGCTCGAGACCCGTATGGGCAAGGGCAAGGGAGCTCCGGAAGAGTGGGTGTGCGTGGTCAAGCCGGCCCGCATCCTCTACGAGATGGAGGGTGTGACCCGCGAAGTTGCCGAAGAGGCGTTTCGTCTGGCCGGCTCGAAGCTTCCGATCAAGACGCGTTTCGTGACGCGTGAGCAGACGGAGGTCGGCGAGTAATGGCCAGCAAGAAGACACTCAGCACGCTCAAAGACAAGAGCATCGACGAGCTCCGCAACCGTGAGCGCGACCTGAAGGAGCAGCTCTTCAAGCTGCGCTTCCAGCGCGCCACCGGCCGGATCGAGAACCCCATGAAGATGCGGCAGGTCCGCCGCGAGATCGCGCAGATCGAAACGCTGCTCAACGAGCGCAATCGCGCGACGAACGCCTAAGGAATACGCAGATGGCAACGAAGGAAACGAAGAACGAGTCGCAGGCCGCGCAGAACAAGCGGACCAAGACCGGCGTGGTGGTCTCGAACAAGATGCAGAAGACCGTCGTCGTCGCCGTGGAAAACCTGGTCAAGCACGGGATGTATCAGAAGTACATCAAGCGCACGAGCAAGTTCCTCGCGCACAGCGAACAGCCGGACATCAAGATCGGCGATCGCGTGGTGATCGAGGAGACCCGTCCGCTGTCCAAGCGGAAGCGGTGGAACGTCCGCGAAGTCATGGAGAAGTCGTCATGATCCAGATGGGAACGGTTCTCCAGGTCGCCGACAACACCGGCGCCAAGAAAATCGCCTGCATCAAGATGCTGGGCGGCTCCACGGCCGGCCAGTACGCGCGGGTGGGCGACGTCATCACCGCCTCGGTCAAGGAAGCCTCGCCGGACGGCACGGTCAAGAAGGGTGCGGTCGTCAAGGCCGTCATCGTCCGGACCGTGAAAGAGACCCGCCGCCGCGACGGTTCGTACATCAAGTTCGACGACAACGCGGCCGTTCTGATCAATGACGCGCGCGAGCCGGTAGGCACGCGTGTGTTCGGCCCGGTGGCCCGCGAGCTTCGTGAGCGCAAGTTCATGAAGATCATCTCGCTGGCCCCCGAAGTCATCTAAAGGAAAAGCAGCATGTACGGGAAAGCCACTTCGAAATTCAAACCAGAGCCGCCGAAACCGCACGTGAAGAAGGGCGACACCGTCGTCGTTCTCTCGGGCAAGGACGCGGGCAAGCAGGGACGCGTTCTGCGCGTCCTGTCCGCCAAGGGCAAGGCCATCGTCGAGCGGGTGAACTTCACCAAGAAGCACACCCGTCCGAACCCCGGCAAGAACGTCAAGGGCGGCATCCTCGAGCGCGAGTCGCCGATCTCGGTCGACAAGCTCCAGGTGGTCTGTCCGAGCTGTAACGAGCCGGCCCGCCTCGGCTCACACCGCAACGAAGAAGGCGTCGCGATCCGTTTCTGCCGCAAGTGCAAAGCGGATCTCGGCGGCAAGTAGCCAGTCACCGGATTCGTACAACGCCGAATCCATAAAGAGGAACCACGATGGCACCAAGACTCAAAGAGCGGTACCTGAACGAAGTCCGGAAGCGGATTCAGGACGAGTTCGGGATCAAGAACCCCATGGCAATTCCGAAGATCGAGAAGGTCGTGCTCAACATGGGCATGGGCGAGGCCATCTCGAACGCGAAGATCCTCGACACGGCCGTCGAGGAGCTCTCGACGATCACCGGCCAGAAGCCGGTGGTGACCAAGGCCAAGAAGTCGATCGCCAGCTTCAAGCTCCGTGAAGGGCAGTCCATCGGCACGATGGTCACGCTTCGCGGCGAAAAGATGTACGAGTTTCTCGACCGTCTGATCAACATCGCTCTTCCGCGCGTCCGCGACTTCCGCGGCGTGCCGGCGAAGTCGTTCGACGGCCGCGGCAATTACACCCTCGGCATTCGCGACCACCTGATCTTTCCGGAGATCGACGCGGGCAAGGTCGACAAGGCGAAGGGCATGAACATCACCATCGTGACGAGCGCGAAGAACGACGACCAGGCTCGTTTCCTTCTCCGCGAGCTCGGGATGCCTTTCGGCAAGTAAGAGGAAAGATCAAATGGCCAAGACCTCAATGATCGTGAAGGCGGAGCGGAAGCCGAAGTTCTCGACTCGCCAGCGCAACCGCTGCAAGCAGTGCGGACGTCCGCGTGGATTTCTGCGCAAGTTCCAGCTTTGCCGCATCTGCTTCCGCATGCTCTCGCTCGGTGGATACATCCCCGGCGTGACGAAATCGAGCTGGTAGCTCGGACTGATTACAGGAGCAACACACATGTCGATGACAGATCCCATCGCGGACATGCTCACCAGAATCCGGAACGGAATTCAGGCGCACCATGACCGCATCGAGCTGCCCACCTCCAAGCTGAAGGTGGAAGTGGCGCGCATCCTCAAGTCCGAGGGTTTCATTGCGAACTTCAAAGAGGTGAGCGAGGACGGCAAGCCCCAGGGCACCCTCCGCGTGTACCTCAAGTACTCGGAAGACGGCGAGCCGGTCATTCACGGCATCGAGCGGGTCTCGCGCCCCGGCCGTCGCGTCTATCGCGGCAAGGAAGAGATCCCCGCGGTCCTGGGCGGACTCGGCCTCGCCATCGTCTCCACGTCCAAGGGCGTGCTCTCGGGTACCGAGGCCGCTCGCCAGGGCGTCGGCGGCGAAGTCCTCTGCCAGGTCTGGTAAGGAGCTGCACATGTCTCGTATCGGAAAGAAAGAGCTTCCCCTGCCGAAAGGCGTCGAGGTTCGTCAGGAAGGCAACAACGTCTTCGTGAAGGGGCCCAAGGGCACCCTGACCACGCCCATCGTCACCGGCATCTCCATGAAGGTGGACAACAACGTGGTCAAGTTCGAGCGGCAGGACGACGAGGGGAAATCCCGCGCCTTCCACGGCCTCATGCGCGCGCTCGTGGCCAACAACGTCAAGGGTGTGAGCGAAGGCTTCAAGCGCGAGCTCGACATCGTCGGCGTCGGCTACCGCGCCGAGGTGAAGGGCAAGGAAGTGGTCTTCCAGCTCGGCTATTCACACCCGGTCCGGTTCCCGGTTCCGGAAGGCATCGACATCACCGTCGACGCCAAGACCGGCCACATCACCATCACCGGCATCGACAAACAGAAGGTCGGCCAGACGGCCGCCGAGATCCGCTCGCTGCGCCAGCCCGATCCCTACAAGGGCAAGGGCATCAAGTACAGCGACGAGATCATTCGCCGCAAGGCCGGCAAGGCCGCGGGCAAGTAACGCGTAAGGCGACGACTAGTTCGCTGGCCATCAAACGTCAGCGAAGAGGAAAAGCAAATGGCAGATCGTGCAAAAGAACGGGTAGCAGCAAGAGGCCGGGTCCGCGAGCGGATTCGCGGCAAGGTTCGCGGTACGCAGGAGCGGCCGCGTCTGGCGGTCTTCCGCAGCCTCAAGGGCATTTACGCGCAGGTGATCGATGATGCCTCGGGCAACACGATCGTCTCGGCGTCGAGCCTGGAGAAGGACAGCGGAGCGAAAGGCTCGAATGCCGCGGCCGCGAAGGCCGTCGGCGAGCTGATCGCCAAGAAGGCGAAGAGCAAGGGCGTGACGCGCGTGGTCTTCGACCGCGGCGGCTACCTCTATCACGGCAACATCAAGGCGCTCGCGGATGCGGCGCGTGCGAACGGTTTGGAATTCTAGGAGATCACATGCAGCGTCCAATGCAGCGTCCCGGTCAGGGCGGCGGTCCTCGCGGGGATCGTCGTCAGGAAGAGCGTTCCGAGAGCGGGATGATCGACAAGGTCGTCCACATCAACCGCGTCACCAAGGTCGTCAAGGGCGGCAAGAACTTCAGCTTCTCCGCGCTGGTCGTCGTCGGTGACGGTAAGGGCAAGGTGGGCTTCGGTTCCGGCAAGGCCAAGGAAGTTCCGGCGGCCATCAAGAAGGGCATCGAGATCGCCAAGAAGAACATGATCTCGATCGCGCTTTCGGGCACGACCATCCCTCACGCCATCGTCGGTCACTACGGCGCGGGCAAGGTCATGCTCAAGCCCGCATCGGAAGGTACCGGCGTCATCGCCGGCGGTCCGGTGCGCGCCATCCTCGAGTCGGCCGGCATCCAGAACATCCTCACCAAGTCCCTCGGCACCGCCAACCCGCACAACGTGGTCAAGGCGACGTTCGAGGCGCTCAAGGCGCTTCGCACCGAGGAGCAGTACAAGAACCTGCGCGGCGAGCGTGAAGTGGCCGCGGCGCCGGTGGTGGAAGGAGCCGAGGCATGAAGCTGAAGCTTTTCCGCAGCAGAGAAAAGAAGAGCGGCGGCAAGACCATCCGCATCCGGCAGATCCGGAGCGGCATCGGCTGCCCGGTCGAGATGCGGGAGACCCTCAAGGCTCTCGGTCTCGGCAAGATGCATCGCGTCGCCGAGCGCGCCGACACGAAGGAAGTGCGCGGCATGATCGCCAAGATCCCGCACCTCGTTGAAGTAGTCGACTAGGAGTTACGACCATGGAACTCAACAACCTCAAACCCAAAAAAGGCGCGCGCCACGCCAAGAAGCGTGTCGGCCGCGGTCCGGGCTCCGGCCACGGCAAGACCTCCTCGCGCGGTGAGAAGGGCCAGAAGTCGCGGTCCGGCTACAGCCGCCAGATGGGCTTCGAAGGCGGCCAGATGCCCCTTCACCGCCGCCTGCCGAAGCGCGGCTTCACCAACATCTTCAAGAAGACCTACGCCGTCGTGAACCTGGCCGACCTGGAGCGCTTCGACAACGGCGCGACCGTCGACGAGGCAGCGCTGCGTCAGGCCGGCATCGTCAAGGGCCGCAATGACGGGATCAAGGTCCTCGGCAACGGCAAGCTCTCCAAGAAGCTCACCGTTTCCGCAACGAAGTTCTCCGAGACCGCCAAGCAGTCCATCGAGGCCGCCGGCGGGACCGTGCAGGAGATTCAGTAAGTGCCTAACGTCGTCGACACAGTCCGCAACATCTGGGCGATCGAGGATCTCCGCAAGCGCGTGATCTTCACCTTCGCGCTGCTCGCGGTCTATCGCCTCGGCTCGTTCATTCCGACGCCGGGTGTCGATCCGGTGGCGCTGACGGAGTTCTTCAAGGCGATCAACACCGGTGTGTTCGGCTTCCTCGATCTCTTCTCCGGCGGCGCTCTGAGCCGCCTGTCGGTGTTCGCGCTCGGGATCATGCCGTACATCTCGGCGTCGATCATCCTGCAGCTCCTCACCGTGGTCTGGCCGTATCTCGAGAAGCTCTCCAAAGAGGGCGAGATGGGCCGCCGCAAGATCAATCAGTACACCCGCTACGGCACGATCGTGCTCGCCATCGTCCAGTCGCTCGGCGTCGCCTTCTGGCTTCGCACCCAGCAGGCTCCGGGCGGCGCGCCGCTCGTTCCGCCGCACGTGCAGGACGCTCTGTGGGGCCTCGGCTTCCCGATCCTGACCGTGCTCACGCTCACCACCGGCACCGCGTTCATCATGTGGCTCGGTGAGCAGATCTCCGAGCGCGGCATCGGCAACGGCATCTCGCTGATCATCTTCGCCGGCATCGTGGTCGGTCTTCCGGCTGCCGTCGTCGGCACGGTCGACGACATCCGCACCGGCGAGCGCAACATCTTCGCGATGCTGTTCCTGGTGGTCTTCATGGTCGCCGTGACGGCCTTCGTCGTCTTCATGGAGCGCGCGCAGCGGCGGATTCCGGTGCAGTACGCGAAGCGCGTCGTCGGCCGCAAGGTCTACGGCG
This sequence comes from uncultured Acidobacteriota bacterium, assembly GCA_963822445.1. Lineage (GTDB taxonomy): Bacteria > Acidobacteriota > Thermoanaerobaculia > Gp7-AA8 > Gp7-AA8 > QHVT01. Next base: position 2,044,269 of record CAWGHO010000002.1, read on the forward strand.
GTGCCAACACGTACCTCCCGCTCCGGGTCAACACCGCCGGCGTCATCCCGGTCATCTTCGCGTCGTCGATCCTGGTCATTCCCCAGACGATCGCCACGATGATCAAGCAGCCCTGGGCCACGGCCATCGGCAATCAGCTGCAGATGGGCGAGCCGCTCTACTACCTGCTGCAGGTGGTGGGCATCATCTTCTTCGCGTACTTCTACACGTCGATCGTCTTCAATCCGGTCGACACGGCCGACAACATGCGCAAGTACGGCGGCTTCATCCCCGGCATCCGTCCGGGCAAGAGGACGTCGGATTACATCGACCGCGTGCTGACCCGCATCACCTTCGTCGGCTCGGTTTACCTGGCCCTGGTCTGCATCATTCCGGAGTTTCTGATCTCCGGCGTGCACGTGGCCCAGCTGCCGTTCGGCGTCGGCGCGACACTCGACCGCTGGCTGCCGATCTGGTTCACCGAGGGTATGGGTCTGAACTTCTACTTCGGCGGCACGTCGCTGCTGATCGTGGTCGGCGTGGCCATGGACACCATGAATCAGATCGAGTCGCAGCTGGTCATGCGCCACTACGACGGGTTCATGAAAAAAGGCCGCATCCGCGGACGTAGAGGCTAAAGAACAGCTTGAAGATCATCTTCATCGGACCGCCGGGAAGCGGAAAGGGAACTCAGGCGAAGCGGCTCGCGGGCCGCTTCGAGATTCCGCATATCTCGACGGGCGACATGCTTCGCGAGGCGGTGGCCGCCGGTACGCCGGTGGGGCAGCAGGCCTCGTCGATCATGGCCGCGGGGCAGCTCGTTCCGGATGACCTGATGATCAGGATGATCGACGAGCGTCTGGCCCGGCCGGACGCGTCGAAAGGCTTCATCCTGGACGGTTTCCCGAGGACGCTGGTTCAGGCCGAAAAGCTCGAAACCCTGGTCGGGAATGGGAAGGGGGACCTCCGGGTTCTCCAACTGCTCGTTCCCGACGACGCCATCGTCCGCCGCATTACTCTGCGACGGACGTGTGCGCAGTGCGGGGCGATTTACCATTTGGAGAATCAACCCCCGGCGAACGACAGCGTGTGCGACCGCTGTGGCGCCGAAGTCATTGCACGGCCCGATGACACGGAAGAGGCCGTGCGCAAGCGTCTGGAGTCATTCCATCGTCAAACGATGCCGGTCGCTACGTTTTACAAGTCGAAAAGCATTCTCCGTGAGGTCGACGGGATTGGTCCCGTCGATGAGGTCTTTGAACGAATTGAACAGTCCCTTGCCAACGGAACGGTTTGAACGCCGATGCTCGATCGCATGAAGGGACCGACACTCAAGAATCGCGAAGAGATCGCGATCATGGACCGGGCGAACCGGATCGTGGTCGAGATCCTCGAGATGATGCGCGACATGGTCAAGCCCGGCGCGACCACGGCGCAGCTCAACGCGATGGCCGAGGAAGAGCTGGCCCGGCGCGGCGCGAAATCGCCGTTCAAGGGTTACGCTCCGGGCGGCCTGCCGCCGTATCCCGCGGTGGTCTGCGCGTCGGTCAATGACGTGATCGTCCATGGCATCCCCAGCCGGGCCAAGCTGCAGGAAGGCGACATCATCGGGCTCGACTTCGGATCGATCTTCGAGGGTTTCGTCGGCGACGCGGCCATCACGGTTCCGGTCGGCAACGTCAGCGCGAAAGCGAAGACGCTGATGGATACGACCCGGGAATGCCTGGAGCTGGCCATCGAGGAGATGCGTCCGGGCCGGCACATCGGGGACATCGGCGCGGCGGTTCAGGAACACGCCGAGTCGCGCGGATTCCACGTCATCCGGACCTTCGTCGGTCACGGCATCGGCCGCCGGATGCACGAGGAGCCTCAGGTCTACAACTTCGGCAAGCGCGGGCGCGGGCTGGAGCTGCGGGAGGGGATGGTTCTGGCCATCGAGCCGATGCTCTGTGAGATCGGGTCGAAGCTGCGGTCCAGACTGGACCGGGCCGGTTCGAACGGGATGTTGCAGGACACGCGAACCGATGCCGACGGTTGGACGGCGCGGACGGTCGATGGATCGCTCGCGGCGCACTTCGAGAATTCGATTGCAGTGACGGCCAACGGGCCGATGGTGTTAGGAAAATGAGGAAAAAGAATGGTGTTGTTTGATTAGGGGAGCACGAGCTCCACAGCGCGCAGCACCGAGGCCTGCAAAGGAAAGTATGTCGAAGGAAGAAGCGATCGAAGTGACGGGGACGGTCCTGGAGACCCTGCCCAACGCTATGTTTCAGGTCGAGCTGGAGAACAAGCACAAGGTGCTTGCACACATCTCCGGCAAGATGAGGAAGCACTTCATTCGCATCCTTCCGGGTGACAAAGTTCTGGTCGAGCTCTCGCCGTACGATCTGACGCGCGGGCGCATCACGTATCGCTACAAGTGAGCCACAAATCATGAAAGTACGTTCATCAGTCAAACGCATCTGCACGAAATGCAAGGTCGTCCGCCGTCAGGGCGTCATTCGGATCATCTGTGAGAATCCGAAGCACAAGCAGCGTCAGGGATAGTTTTTAGTCGTTAGTCGTTAGTGATTAGTCGTTAGTAGTCGGAAACGGTGATGTCCTCGGTTTTACTAACGACTAACCACTAACGACTAATCACTAGTCGTCAGACAGGCAACGGAGACAAGTAAGCAATGGCACGTATCGCGGGTGTGGATCTTCCCCTCAACAAGCGGGTCGAAATCGGCCTGACCTATATCTTTGGCATCGGCCGCACGCGCTCGGGAAACATTCTCGAGCAGGCGGGCGTGGACCGGAACGTGCGCGTCAAGGACCTCACCGAGGACGACGTGCGCAAGATCCGCCAGATCATCACCGACGAAGGTAAGGTCGAGGGTGATCTGCGCAAGGACGTCGGCCTCGACATCAAGCGGCTGATGGAGATCAACTGCTACCGCGGGATGCGTCATCGCCGCGGCCTGCCGGTGCGCGGCCAGCGGACGCACACCAATGCGCGCACGCGCAAAGGCCCGCGCAAGGGCGCGGTTGCCGGTAAGAAGAAAGCAACGAAGAAGTAAGGGACGATACCAATGGCAACTGCAAGAGCACCGAAAGCGGGCGCGCGTCGCGCCGGTACCAAGCGCAAGGAGCGGAAGAACGTTCCGCACGGCGTCGCGTCCATCGCGGCGACTTTCAACAACACCATCGTGGCCATCACCGATCCGACCGGAAACATCCTGTCGTGGTCGAGCGCCGGCCGCATCGGCTTCAAGGGGTCGCGTAAAGGCACTCCCTTCGCGGCGCAGGTCGCGGCCCAGAACGCCGCCCAGCTCGCGCAGGAGCACGGCATCCGCTCGGTCGACGTCAAGGTCAAGGGCCCCGGTGCCGGTCGCGAATCCGCGATCCGCGCGCTGGCCGCCTCCGGCCTCGACATCAAGTCGATCAAGGACGTCACCCCGATCCCGCACAACGGTTGCCGGCCGCCGAAGCGCCGCCGCGTCTGACCCGCGGTTTCAGTAGTCATCAAGTTACGCCGTGCAGCAGCCGGCGTAGACGCAACGCGCCATGGTGGCGCGGGTGCGAACGACAGGAGGCATAGTGGCTCGTTACACCGATCCCGTCTGCCGGCTTTGCCGGCGCGAGGGCATGAAGCTGTTTCTCAAGGGCGACCGTTGTTTCAAGGACAAGTGCGCCATCGAGCGCCGCAACTACGCGCCCGGCCAGCATGGCCGCCGCCGTTCCAAGGTTCTGGGATACGGCATCCAGCTTCGCGAGAAGCAGAAGGTCAAGCGCATTTACGGACTGCTCGAGAATCAGTTCCGCATCTACTTCCACCGCGCGGCGGCCCGCACCGGCGTCACCGGTGACAACCTGCTCCGCCAGCTCGAGCTCCGCCTCGACAACGTGGTCTACTCCCTCGGCTTCGCCGCCTCCCGAGCCCAGGCCCGGCAGCTCGTCCGCCACGGCCACATCGAGGTCAACGGCAAGAAGATCAACATCCCGTCCTATCAGGTCCGCAAGAGCGACGTGATCCAGGTCCGGGAAAAGAGCCGCAAGAACGATCAGATCCGCCAGGCCGTCGAAACGGCTGCCGGACGCGGCGTTCCCCAGTGGCTCCAGCTCGAGCCCGATCAGTTCCGGGGCACGGTCACGGACCTTCCCAAGCGCGAAGACATCCGTCTCCCGATCCAGGAACAGCTCATCGTCGAGCTCTACTCGAAGTAATCCAATCTCGATGTCGCATGGACGCGCACTCCGCGCGTCCATGCGCCGTCTCACGCACGAGGAGGCCGCTCCCATGATGTGGTCAGATTTTCAGAAACCCAAAAAGCTCGATTACGATCCCGAGACTCTCACCCCTAACTACGGACGTTTCACCGCGCAGCCGTTCGAGCGCGGCTTCGGCACGACCATCGGCAACGCGCTCCGCCGCGTTCTGCTGTCGTCCATCGAAGGGGCGGCCATCACCGCCGTCCGCGTCGAAGGCGTGCTCCACGAGTTCTCGTCCCTGCAGGGCGTGGTCGAGGACATGACGGACGTCGTCCTCAACCTCAAGCAGGTCCCCTTCAAGCTGCACGGCAGCGGTCCCAAAACCCTTTACCTCGAGAAGCGCGGCCCGGGCGTCGTCACCGCCGCCGACTTCGAAGAGGACCCGGACATCGAGATCCTCGACCCGACGGCGCACATCGCCACGCTGTCGAAGGAAGGCTCGCTCAAGCTCGAGGCCCGTCTCAAGAAGGGCCGCGGCTACGTCGTCGCCGACCGCAACGCCGACACGGATCTCCCGCTCGGCTACATCCCGGTCGACTCGATCCACTCGCCCGTCCGCCGCGTGAACTATCACGTCGAGGGCGCGCGCGTCGGCCAGATGACCGACTACGACAAGCTGATCCTCGAAGTGTGGACCAACGGCGCGGTCTCGCCGCAGGAGGCGATCAGCCTGGCCGCCGAGCTGCTCGGCGATCACCTGCGCATCTTCAGCGCGTTCGAAACGCGTCTCGAGGACCGCGAGGAAGCGGCGGCGCCTGAAGTCGATCCGCGCCTGGCCGAGATGCTGGCCAAGCCGATCGAGGAGCTCGACCTTTCCGTCCGCTCCGCCAACTGCCTCAAGAACGCCAACATCCGCACCCTCGGCGACCTCGTACAGCGCACCGAGCGCGAGATGCTGTCCACCAAGAACTTCGGCCGCAAGTCGCTCGACGAGATCAAAGACGTTCTCGCCAGCCTGGGCCTGTCGTTCGGCATGACGCGCGTCCCGGCCGGCAGCCGCGACATGCGCGATTAAGTGAGGGATTGAGATGAGACACGGAAACGCAAACCGCAAGCTCGGCCGCACGTCGAGCCATCGCAACGCGATGTTCCGCAATCAGCTCGCCTCGCTCATCGAGGCCGAGCGGATCGTGACCACGCTTCCGAAGGCGAAAGAGCTCCGCCCGATCGCCGAGAAGCTGATCACCCTGGCCAAGACCGACAGCGTGCACGCGCGCCGTCAGGCCGCCCGCCAGGTTCCCGATGACGCCCTGATCGCGAAGCTGTTCGACACCATCGGCCCGCGCTTTTCCACCCGCCCGGGTGGCTACACGCGGATCATGAAGCTCGGCGCCCGCCGCGGCGATGCCGCGGAGATGGCGATTCTCGAGCTGGTCGAGCGCTCCGCCGACAAGACCGAAGCGAAGGCTGAGACTCCGGCCGCTCCGGCCAAGACCCGCGGCGCCAAGAAGGCCGCCGCTCCGAAGGTCGAAGAGCCCGAGGCCGAAGAGAAGCCGAAGAAGAAGACGTCTGCGAAGAAGGCCGCTCCCAAGAAAAAGGAAGCCAAGCCCGCTGACGAGAAGCCGAAGAAACCGGCCAAGAAAAAGGAAAAGTAACTTCCTCGAAAAAGCCCGCCACCCGGCGGGCTTTTTCATTTGAGCTCGATCACAAGCTCCTCGACGTTCAGGGCGTAAACCCATTCCGGTTTGCGCGGGCGGCGGCGCGTGGGAGCGGCGGGCGTCACGCCGTTCACTTTGGCGACCTCGCCGGCGATGGTCACGCGCAGATTCGCGGGACCTTCGAGCGAGCGGACGCGAATCACTTTCCCGTTCCGAGTCTGCTGCACGCGCGGTTCTTTCGGGGTGGGCCTTTCGTAGCGCGGACGCTCCTTTGTGTAGGTGGGCAGCGCCAACGCAATCACCGCGGAAACAACGGCTAGCGCGGCGACGACGCTTGCGAATCGGAACAGCGGTGCGATCCAGACTGCGACGAACGCGATGAGCACTGCAACGACGGACATCAGCCCTCCACCCAGCGCGTCGTAGAGCACGAGGCCCATCGGGAAAATGACGATGGCCGCGCCGGTCGCCGCAATCGCGCTGAGGGTCGTGTCATTCGCACGAGCCAGCGCGCAGATCGTCACTAGCACGGCCGGCACGAGGAAGAGGAAGCTCGGTCCGGGAAGGGTGAGCGCGAGCACGACCGCCGCCGCGTGAAACACCATCGCCGCGCCGAAGATCATCGCGCGCTCATTTGATTTCTTGCGGAACAGTGCAACGGCGAACAGCGCCGCGGCCAGGCCGGTCAGCCACATCGCGATCACCGAAGGCGCGGGATAGGCGACCCAGTTCGCGTCGCCGCTTCGCAGGCGCGCGAGCCAGGACACGGCAAACCCGCCGATCGCGGCGAACAAGATCGTCGCGAAGGTCGTCAGCACGCCGAACGTCATCGCCCGGGGCTCGGTCTTTCGTGCGCCGAAGAGAAGCAGGGTGAGACTGAGGAGCGCGATCCAGATCGTCCAGCTCGCGGGCCACCAGATCAGAAAAAATCCGAGGACGTCGAAGTAGACGGCGTCTTCACGGCTGCGCGCGGCGAGGTCGGCATTCACGAGCACGTGCAGCATCGCCAGCGCGTTCTCCCGATGATGCTGCAGCGTGCGCGGGCTGGCGTGCCCGAGGTCGTCGAGCGGCGTGTGGTACCAGTGCACGCCGCGGATGGCGGCGAAGTTGATCACCGCCTTCCCGTCTCGCTTGAAGACCGAAACGTCGGTGTCGTTGGGAAGCAGGTCGTAAACGGTCTGGTAAAGCGAGGTTGCCTGCGGCCGCGGTAATGCCGAGGAGAGATGACGGATCAGCCAGCGATTGCCGCGGCTGGTCTCGAACATGTTGCTCGTGCCGTAGGTGCCGCGGTTCTCGACGTTGACGATCGCCGCGACCTCGCGCATGAGCGCAGGATCGGCAGCAAAAGCCTCGGCACCGAGCAGTCCCGCCTCTTCGCCGTCGGTGATCAGAAAGACTACGTCGTTGCGGAAGCGCTGGCCGCGCACTTCACGGGCGATCTCGAGAAGCGCCGCGACGCCCATTGCGTCGTCCGAGGCGCCCGGTCCGGCGCGGACGGAGTCGTAGTGCGCGGCGAGCATGACCGCCTGACCGGAGCCTTGTCCGCGCGAGCGGGCGATGACGTTCTCGACCGTGGCGCAGGTGATGCGCGCGTTGCAGACGAAGCGGCGCTGGATTGTCGTTTCGTACCCTAAGTCGCGGAAGCGCTGGAGGATGCGGTCGCGGACGCGCGCGTTCTCTGCCGAGCCCAGCGGGTGCGGCTTTCCGTCGGCCACGAGCTCGCGAAGCACGGTCATGGCCCGGTCGTCAGCGGGGGCGGGGCCGTACGAGCGCCAGATCGCGACGGTCAGGACGGCCAGCAGCGGCAGGGCGATCGCGGTCAGACGGCGCATCGGGGGATTGTCTCGCAACTCTTCGGCGGTGCCTTCGTAATCACTGAATCATGAAGAGCTTCCTCGCCGCCGCCGCGCTCCTCCTCGCCACCACCGCGTCCGCCGCCGAGCTCACGGAGACGATCGACAAGACCTTCGACGTGAAGCCGGGCGCGCACGTCGTTCTCAACAACGTGAACGGCGGGATCACCGTGAGCTCCTGGAATCAGCCGCGGGTTCGCGTGATTGCCGTGAAGAAAGTCGAAGGCGGCCGCAAGATCGCCCAGGAAGCGATGAAGGAGTTGCGTGTGGAGATGCAGCCGCGCAACGGCGGGCTGGTCGTGAAGACGCAGTACCCCGAGGATCAAGGCATCTCGTCGTTCTTCGACTGGCTCACCGGCAACGACGCGAGCGCGCAGGTCCGCTACGAGCTCACGGTGCCGAAGTCGATGAACCTCGACATCTCCAACACCAACGGCGGGATCACCGTGAACGACGTCACCGGGAAGCACGATCTCGACACGACGAACGGCCGCATCACCGCCGTGCGCTGCGCGGGATCGCTCGATGCCTCGACCACCAACGGCCGCATCAACGCGGAGCTGGTGCGGGTGACGCCGGGCCAGGACATCCGGCTCTCGACGACGAACGGCGGGATTACCGTGGCCGTGCCGTCGAACTTCGCCGGCGAGCTCGATGCCGGCACGACCAACGGCTCGATCCACACCGACTTCCCCGTTACGACCACGCGCGGCGACAACAATCGCCTGCGCGGCACGGTCAACGGCGGCGGCGCGCACCTGAAACTGCGCACGACCAACGGCGGGATTCAGATCAAGAAGTTGTAGGAGTGCGGCGGCAGAGCCGCCGCTTTGGGACGTACCAAAGCGGTAGCTCCGCTACCGCACTCCTAAACGCCGCCGATGGCGGGCGTCGGTGCACACGCGGCCGCGCACTCGCCGAATCGTGAGGACGATCGCCGGGACCCGCAGAAACCGCAGGATGTCCACCGGACCGACCGGCGCGACGTTCATCGTCAGCGCTAGGAAGAGAGCCTTCACGCCTGTTCGAAGTACCGCTTCCGCTCCCAGTCCGTGACCACGGCATCGAACTTCCGCTGTTCGGTGCGGAAGAAGTGGAGGTAGTGCTCCACGACGTTCTCGCCGAAGACCTCGCGCGCGAACGCGCTGTTCTCCAGCGCCGCGATCGACTCGTTCAGCGAATGAGGGACCTGCGGCAATTCGAGCGCGCCGTAAACATCGCCTTCGAATGCCGGCGGCGGCTCGATCTGCTTCTCGATCCCATCCAGACCCGCGGCGAGTGTCGCGGCGAACGCGAGATAGACGTTCGCGTCCGCGCCGGCGGTGCGGCATTCGATGCGAAGCGATGAGCCGTGGCCGACGATGCGGAAGCCGGCCGTGCGATTGTCGTAACTCCAGGCGATCCCCGTCGGCGCGAAGGAACCGGCCACGTATCGCTTGTACGACGACGGATACGGCGCATAGAACGGGAACAGCTCGCGGATGTGGGCCATCCATCCGCCGAGGAACCAGCGGAAGAGCGGGGAGCACTTGATCGGGCCGAGGGAGTCGTCGCCTTTGAAGAGAGGCTTGCCGTCCTTCGTCCAGAGACTCGCGTGAATGTGGCAGCTCGAGCCGGCGTAACGCTCGTCCCACTTGGCCATGAACGTGACCGAGCGGCCGTTCTGCCAGGCGATCTCTTTCGCGGCGTGTTTGTAGATCGAGTGCCGGTCGGCCATCTCCAGCAGGTCCGCGTAACGAAGGCCGATCTCCTGCTGTCCCGGTCCCCATTCGCCTTTTGATGATTCGACGGGGACGCCTGATTTCTCCAGATGACGGCGGATCGCGCCGATCAGGAACTCTTCCTTCGTGCCCTGGAAGATGTGGTAATCCTCGATCAGTCTCCCGATCGGCTCGATGTTGACGAAGCTCTTCTTCGCCACCTCTTCGTACGAATCCTTGAACACGTACAGCTCGAGCTCCGACGCCCCCATGGCCACATAGCCCATCTCGTCCGCGCGGGCGAGCTGTCTCCGCAGAATGCTGCGCGGCGCGTACGGCACGAGCTCGTTCGCTTCCTCTTCGTACACGTCGCACAGCACGATCGCTGTTTTGTCCAGCCACGAGGCAACACGGAGCGTGTTGAAGTCGGGCACGGGACGAAAGTCGCCGTAGCCTTTCGCCCAGCTGGTGAACTGGTAGCCGGGCACGGGATCCATGTCCATGTCGCAAGCCAGCAGGTAATCGCACGCGTGAATCGCCCCCTCGGCCACTTCATCGATGAAGAACCGGCCGACGATGCGCTTGCCGACCAGGCGGCCGTACATGTCGGGGAAGACCACCAGCACGGTCTCGATGTCGTTGTTGACGACCAGCCGCTTGAGCTCTTTGAGGTCGATTCGTCCCTGCATGAATTACTCGCTGACGTCGATGTAGACCGTTTTCCACTCCGAATAGTGATCGAGGGCCTGGAGACCGAGCTCGCGTCCGAGGCCGGAGCGTTTCACGCCGCCGAACGGGGCTTCGAGATGCACGCTGCTGCCGGAGTTGATCGAAAGGTTACCCGTTTCCACGGCGCGCGCGACGCGCATGGCCCGGCCGATGTCGCGAGTCCAGATCGAGCCGGAGAGTCCGTAGATCGAATCGTTGGCCATGCGCACCCCGTCAGCCTCGGTATCGAACGGCATCACCGTGACCACGGGACCGAAGATCTCTTCACGCACGATGGTCATGTCCGGTTTCGCGTCGAGGAAGACCGCCGGCTGAAGATACGAGCCCGGGCCTTCCGGCGTCACTCCGCCGCAGGCGAGCGTCGCGCCTTCTGACTTGCCGCTGTCGATGTACTTCATCACCCGATCGCGATGCGCGGTCGTCACGAGCGGGCCCATTTCCGTCTCGTCATCGAGCGGATCGCCGACTTTCGTCTCGCCAAACTTCTTCACGAGCGCTTCGGCGAATCGATCGTAGATGCCGCGCTGCACGAAGATGCGACTGCGCGCGCAGCAGTCCTGGCCGGCGTTGCCGAGGGAGCTCGAGGCCGCGGAGTCGATGGCGCGATCGAAGTCGGCGTCGTCGAAGATCAGGTTCGGCGACTTGCCGCCGAGCTCCAGCGAAACGCGCTTGATGTCGTCCGCGGCGAGGCGCATCACGTTCATGCCCACTTCCGTCGAGCCGGTGAAGGCGATCTTGCGAACCAGTGGATGTTTGACCAGCGCTTCGCCGATGACCGAGCCCGATCCGGTGACGACGGAGAAGACTCCGCGAGGCAAACCGGCTTCGAGCGCGAGCTCCGCGAGGCGCATCGCGGTGAGCGGAGTTTGTTCCGCAGGCTTGAGCACGACCGTGTTACCCATGGCCAGTGCCGGCGCGGTCTTCCAGGCAGTGATGGCGATGGGGAAGTTCCAGGGAACGATGATTCCGCAGACGCCGACCGGCTCGCGGAAGGAGAGCAGAACGCCTGGTGCGGCCGCGGGGATGGTCTGGCCGCCGACCTTGTTCGTCGCGCCGGCGTAGTACTCGAACACATTCGCGGCGAGGCCGACTTCGTCGCGCGCATCGCGAATCGGCTTGCCGACGTTGCGCGCCTCCATCTTCGCCAGCTCGTCTTTGTTCTGCCGGATGAGGGCCGCGAATTTGTTGAGCAAGCGACCGCGCTCGCGCGTATTGATCTTTCGCCATTCGCCGCGGAAGGCGCGGTCGGCGTTGCGCACGGCGTGGTCGAGATCATCGACCGACACGCGCGGCACGGTGGTGAGCGGCTCGCCCGTCGCGGGCTCGATGAGTGTGGTTGTTGGCACCTCAGCCGTCCTGTGCAAAAACCGCGTCAATCCGGCGGCGGCAAATCCGCGGCCGGCTCGCCCTGCATCGTATGCCACGCGATCGCGGCCAGCACGATCACGGCGCCAACCATCGCGTACCCCGACGGCCGCTCGCCGAGGAACAGCAGCACCCAAACAGGATTCGCCACCGGCTCGAGCATCCCCGTCAAAGAAGCCTCGGTAGCAGTGACGTACTTGAGCCCTTTCACGAACGCGGCGTAGGCGAAGCCGATCTGGAACACGCCGAGGAAGAGCAGTGCGGCGAAGGATTTCGGGGTCAGCGCGAAGTCATTCACTACAGCGGGGACCAGAGCCAGGGCGATGAAGACGTTGCCCCAGGTGACGGCGGCGCGGGATGCGTCGTGCTCGCGGCGCAGCGACAGGATCAGCGCGGCGAAGAAGACGCTGGAGAGGAGGGCCATGCCATTCCCGGCCATGCCTTTCGCTTCGAACTTGCCGACGAAGAAGAGGGCTATCCCGGCCATGGCCACGACGATGGCGATCACGTCGCGGCGCCGCATCGGTTCGCGCAGGACCAGCGGCGAAAACAGCAGTACCCAGACCACGCCGGCGTACTGCAGAAAGATCGCGTTCGCGGCAGTCGTCCACTTCGTGGCGATCACGAATGAGGTGAGGCAGGTGCCGTAGCTCACGATCGCGGCGATGAACGCTGGCGACCAGCGCAAGCGTACGTGCTTTCGAAAGATGAGGAAAAGCGTGATCGCTGCGAAGACCGATCGATAGAACGTGACTTTCAGCGCCGGATCGATGACGTACTTGATGCCGATGCCGCCCGTCGACCAGAGCAGCGCGGCGAGGACGATGTAGAGCAGACCTTTTCGGCGATCGGTCACAGCGCGCGGGAGTCTACCGCGCCGCTTCGCGTCTCTTGTGATGAACGGTGATCGCGTATCCGAGGAGGGCGTTGATGACCATCGCGCCGTTCGTCACGGCGAAGACCCAGTTCCTCACCAGCAGGCTGTAGATGGTGAAGCCGACCGATGCGGCCATCTGTCCAACAAAGAGCCATCGCGAAACACCCGCGCTCGACTTCTCCCGCCACTGCTTCGCGACCTGATGGCCGAGGGTGACGATGAGGATGAGGGACGCGGCCCAGCCGATGGCGTCTGTCATGGGTGGTAGGCGGTATGCGGTAGGCGGTAGGCGGTGGAACGAGCGCGAGGTCTCCCGCCTACCGCCTACTGCCTACTAATTCGGCATATACGGTCCCCGCTCCATCCGCGAGCGGATCTCGCTTTCCGTGGGCGGGCAGGGCAGCGGGTCTTCGGGGGGCGGGACGACGTAGGCGCATTCGCGGACGACTTCCGCCATCGTGTCGATTTCCAGCGGTTTGTTCAGCACCGCGGAGACGAGTGAGGGGTCGAGGAATGCGTCGTTCTTCGGATCGCGAACGGCCATGATGAACGAGGTCGAATCGGGGCGGTGTTCGCGGAAGGTGGTGATGAAGCGCAGGCCGTCGTCGTCGGGCAGATCGATGTCGACGATGATCAGCGCGTAGTCGCAGCTGCTTACTTTCTGGAGCGCGGCGTCGGCGGTCTTCACGGTGTCGACGACGAGCGGCTGATGGCGGAGGATCGTGAAGAGCAGAACGCGCAACGCTTCGTTGTGCTCGACGATCAAGACTCTCGGCTCTGGCATCTGTATGACGTCCTTTTGTCGACTACCTAAAGTCCAAAAGACGTGCCACAGCGAGCGCTAGTTCGTCTCCTCTTCGTGCTCGCTGGGCGTCAGCTCGTCCTTCGCGGGAACGCACGTATCGGCCGGGAGCGGCTCGGTCACTTTAAGACAACCCACGACCGTGTCGACGAGGAGCTCCACGTCGAACGGCTTGTGGATGGTGCCGACCACGAACGTCGTGTCGAAGTTGCGAGGCTCGATTCCGGCCGTCAGGACGAGGACGAGCGGACGCGTGGACGCGGATTCATCGGCGATGTGGGCGAGGACCTCGTATCCGCTCATGAGCGGCATCATCAGGTCGAGGAGCAGCAGCGAGTAGCGGCATTCACCCAGTCTCGCCACGGCTTCCACACCATTCCGCGCTGTTTCCACCCGCAGGCCGCGTCGTCTCAGAACCGTCGACAGCAGCGCACGGATCGCGTCGTCGTCATCGACGACAAGGATTCGTTTTTCGGATTTCATTCGCCCAGCCCGCACACGCGACTACAAATAAAATTGAGGAGCAAACAGCGTTCCGAAACGCGCCGAATTACTTGATGAGGCGGGAGATAGTTCGAAATTCGTCCGTTCCCGACACACCCACGAGCTCGAACAGCGCCATTTCCGTCGAGCTGAGCTTCGCACCTTCCGAAATCATGCGACGGAGGGCGATGTCCCGGTTCTCCGGCGTGCGCGAGGAGACGGCATCCGCGGCGATGGTGACTTCGAGCCCGGTGCCGAGCAGGTCCATCACGGTCTGATAGACGCACACATGCGTTTCGACGCCGGCGATCACGATTTGCCGCCGATTCATCGCTCCGAGTTGCGCCGAAAACGCGGCACAGCCGTGCGCGGAGAAACAGTCCTTTTCGATCGGGCGGTAGCCGCTGGTTTCATCGAGCGCGGTGCGAATCAAATCGACGGTCGGCCCGAGTCCCTTCACGTACTGCTCGGTGAGGATGACCGGAATGCCGAGGATGTGTGCGCCGCGGATCAGGCGTTCGATGTTGCGGAGGATGGAGTCCGCGCCGTCGATGACCGGCATCAGCTTTTGCTGGACGTCGATGATGACGAGGATGGTGTTGGACCGTTGCAATTGCATGCTCGCTCTCGCGTAACTGTAATCCTTCGCCGCAAAGCGGCGGAGGATCAACGGTTACACCGGCAGGATGTAGCCCAACGACGCTGCACGTTAGGCCGCATCCTGCCGGTGTAACCGTTGATCCTCCGGCGCTGCGCGCCGAAGGATTTAGACGACGCGATGCAAAGGCGACCCCCCCTGCAAGTACCGCAGCACGTTCGTCGCCGCGATCCGCGCCATCGCATTCCGAGCCTCCTCGGTAGCCGACCCGATGTGCGGCAGGATCACCACGTTCTTCATCGACAGCAGGCGCGGGTTCACCTCCGGCTCGTGCTCGTACACGTCGAGCCCCGCGCCGCGAAGCTGACCGCTGTCGAGCGCATCGCAGAGCGCGTCTTCATCCACGAGCGCACCGCGGGAGGTGTTGATCAGGTACGCGCCCGGCTTCATCTTCGCCAGAGCTTCAGCACTGATGACGTGGTGCGTCTCGCGCGACAACGGCGCGTGAATGGAAATGACGTCGCTCGTCGCCAGCAGCTCATCGAGCGGTTCACCGCGACGCACGCCGACGATCTCCATCCCGAACGCGCGGGCGCGAGCGGCAACCGCGGTGCCGATTCTCCCCATGCCGAGGATGCCCAGCTTCTTTCCCTGCAGCGACGAGCCGAGAAGCTTGAGCGGCTCCCACTCGCACCGGCCTGTCGCGCGAAGCTCGGCGTCTCCTTCGACGATCCGTCGCACCACGGCCAGCATCAGCGCCATGGTCAGGTCGGCGGTGGCCTCGGTCAGCACGCCGGGCGTGTTTGTCACGGCAATCCCCAGCTCCCGCGCCGCGTCGATGTCGATGTTGTTGTAGCCGACGGCGTGGTTCGAAACGATGCGCAGATTCGGATTGGCTTCGAGGACGCGCCGCGTGATCGGATCCTGCAGCAGAGTGATCGCGCCATCGGCATCCGCCAGCAGCATGATCACGTCGTCTTCCGATCGCCCATGCTCGGTCGGATGCTCGATCACGTCGAAATGCGGCGCGAGGATGTCCCGCGCGACGTCTGGAAAATCAGCGGTGAGCACGACCGTGTATCTCATCGCTCGCGGGTGAGGATGCGGCCGAGGATGAAGAGGAACCCGCCGATGGCGAGGAGCTTCACTTCCGTGCGCACGTCGCCCTTCGCCAGGCCGTAGGAGAGAGCGATCGGCAGGAGAACCAGCGCCGAAAGCTGGAGGAGGCGGCCGAAGAGCGCGCTCATGACGGCCGCTCTCGGAGCGCCGCCGGCTCGGCGGCTGTATCGCCGGCGGCTCGCCGGCTCTCGGGATGGCCGGCGCGGGACGCCGGCGGACCAGCCGGCGGGGACGCCAGCGCTCCGAGGTGAGCAGCGACGGACACGGTGCCGCCTACTCTTTCGCCACGATGGCCAGCAGATCGTCCTCGAACAATCCCGCCGGCCGCTCGACGATGCGGCCGACCTCGCGGTCGCCGCGGTAGTAGATGAACGTCGCGATCTTCTGCACGTCCTTGCCGGCGATGAGCGCGGCCGGCTGCTGCTTGGAGCGGTCGACCGCGACGAACGTCGCCGGCAGCTCGATGCCGAACTGCGACTTCAGATCCTCGCGGATGCGCAGGAACTTCGGCACTTCGCGCACGCTGTCCGGGCACCAGGTGCCCATGTAAACCTCCACGCGATCGCCGGCCCGCACGTACGACTTCATCATCTCGACGACGGTGAGGTCGGGCTTGTACGCATTGCGCGCGTCCTCGTACTCCGGCACCCGAGAGACGATGCGCTCGGCCGTCGTCGGGCCGACCTCCAGCGGAAGGGAAACGTTGGCTACGCCGGCATCCGCACCCGGCGCAGCCTTTTCGTCGATGGCGATCGTCGTGACGCGGTCGCCGCGCTCAGTCTGATCGACGACCGAGTTCATCCCGTCGAACACCCGCGCGAAGATCGTGTAGCCGCCGTCGAGATGCGGCTGCGGCGAGTGGGTGATGAAGAACTGCGAGCCGCCCGTGTCCGGACCGGACAGGGCCATGCCCACCGCGCCGCGCGTGTACTTCTGCAGGTTGATCTCGTCGCGAATCGCGTAGCCCGGGCCGCCGCTCATGTCGTTGCGCGGATCGCCGCCCTGAATGACGAAGTTGGGGACGACGCGCATGAAGGACGTGTTGTCGAAGTACTTCTTCTTCGCGAGCTGCGCGAAGTTCCAGGCCGTCATCGGCGCGTCCTGCGCGAGCAGCACCAGATCGATCGTGCCGCGGGTCATGTGAATCGTGGCCGTGTGCGGCTGCCGCGACCAGCGCACGATCTCCTCGTACTCCGCCGGCGTCCGCGTGACCGCGAGCGGCGTGAACGCCGGGAGCCGCTTGAACTGATCGCGCATCGCCTCGGCCGCAATCCTGCGCACGACCGGATCGCGATCGTCGAGCAGCGACTGCAGAAAGTCGCCGCGGGCGTCGAACTCGATCTTGGAGATGGCCGAGATGATCGAAAGCCGCGCGTCGTTCATCGCGTCGCTCTGCTCGCGCGTTTCCGCGTCCCGGAGCGTCTGCAGCATCGCGGTCGCGGGCTCGCTCTTCAGCTTCGTGTATTTCTCGATCGCGTTTGCGCGAACGACCACATCCGGATCGGTGATCGCCTTGCGGATGATGTCCGCTTCCGCGTCTGCGCTTTCGTCGGGGATGGCTCCCACGATGCCCGCGCGCACGAGCGCGTCAGGATTGCTGTTCCAGTACTTTGAGCGGATGGCCGGACCATGCGCTGTGGCCGCCGTTGCTTCGACTATGCGCAGCCGTGCCCACGACGAGAGATCGTCGCCGAGGCTCTTGAAGATCTCGGTGTCGGGGGCGAAGTGCTTGGCGATCGCGCCCGCGGCGAGCTCCCGCTCCCACTGCGTGCCGTTCCGCAGGATCGACTGCAACCGCGCCCGCGCCGTTTCGTTGGTCTCGCCGTAGTAGCCGACCAGATCGATGATCGAAGCTCGGACGCCGGCATCCGGATCCTCGGTCACAGCGAAAATCCGCGGCAGATCTTCCGCGCGGAGCACTCCGCGATTCTTTTCGGCGATGCGAGCCGCGGCGATTGCCGCGTTGGTGCGAACCCAGGGATGCGCGTCGCCGAGGGCGGTGATCATCAGCGGCATCGAGCTGGCGGCGCCGATGCGGCCCAGGGCTGTCGTGGAGTAGGCGCGGGTGAGGACGTTTCGCTCGTTCATCAGCAGCTCGAGCTGCGCGCGTGCCGGCTCGAACGGCCGCCGCGCCAGCGCGTACGCCGCTTCCTGCCGCACGGCGTCGGATGCATCGCCGAGCGCGGCCATGGCCGCGGTGCTGGCGGTGTCGTTGTCGAAGCGGAAGACGTAGCGGATGGCTCGCGCGCGGATGCCCTCGGGCCACGGCGCGCGGGTCAGGAGCTGATAGCGGTTCCAGATCGATGCGGCGGCCGTCTTGTCCAGCGCGGCGAGCTTCGACAATCCCTCGACGGCCTCGGCGGCCACGCCGGCATCGGCGTCCGTCGTCTGATAGAACAGCGTGCCCGCGCCCTGCGGGTCGCCGATCTCGCCGACGGCGAAGGCAACAGCTTCGCGCACGCGGCGATCGGGGTCGCCGGCCAGCTTGCCGAGGTCGTCGATGCCTGCCCGTTTCTCGAACGGCGGGTCGAAGATGAGGCTTCTGTTCGCATCGATGAACGCGTGCTGGCCGATGCGAGCGAGGGCCAGGGCGATCCGCCGCCGGTGCGTCGGGTTCGGGTGAGCGATCCAGCGGTCGATCAGGGGCTGATCGATCTCGCGGCGATCCTCGAGCGCCAGAATGCGCGCCTCTTCTTCGACCGTCATTCCGTACGGCTCCGCGGCGGCAGGCGGTGCGGTGGCCGGGGGCGGTGTGGCGGTGGTGCAGGCCAGGGTGAGCATCAGGGCGAAGGGGACGGTGTTGCGCATGGGCGCGAATGATAGGCCAGGTGTCAGAAAGCTCGTCAGTGCCCGGAGAGATCCCGCGTCTGCGCGCGGGATAAACTTCGCATCGTGAGTACGTCCACTGTCGTGGTCGAGGGGCTGGGCCGCCGCTACGGCCGCCGGTGGGCGCTCGCCGACGTTTCCTTCGAGGTTCCCGCCGCGTCCGTGGTGATGGTTGCCGGGCGCAACGGGGCGGGCAAGTCGACGCTCTTCCGCGTGCTGGCCACGGCCATCCATCCCGATCGCGGCCGCGCGTCAGTTGGTGGATTCGACGTCGTCCGCCATCGCGAAGACGTCCGCCGGATGACGGCCATCCTCAGCCACCACAACTACCTGTATGAGGCGCTGACCGCCCGCGAGAACCTCGAAGTCGTTTGCAATCACCTCGAGTCCTCGCACTCGCAGATTCCGGCGGTGCTGGAGAAGGTAGGACTCACCGATCGGGCGAACGATCTCGTCTCCACGTTTTCCGCGGGCATGCGCAAGCGCGTGTCGCTCGGGCGGGTGCTCCTGCAGAACCCGACGGTCGTCTTGCTGGACGAGCCTTACGGCGCGCTCGATCCTTCCGGATTTCAGATGGTCGATGACTTTGTCGCCTCGCTGAAGCAATCCGGAGCGACGGTGCTGATGGCCACGCATCAGGTCGAGCGGGTGGCGAAGCTGGCGGACATGACCCTGGTGCTCGAAGCGGGGCGGGTGCTTTCGCGATGATCGTCGCCCTCCGCAAAGAGTTGCTCCTCCAGTGGCGCACCCGCGGCCAGATCATGGCCGTGTTCGTCTTCGGCGCGGCCGCGCTACTTCTCTTCAGCTTCGCCATCGGACCGAATGCCCACGCCCTGCGCACGTTCTCCGGCGGCTTCCTCTGGCTGGGTCTGCTGCTTTCGTCCACGCTCACGCTCGCCGAGAGCTTTCACGCGGAGATGGAAAATCGGGCTCTCGAAGGGCTGCTGCTCCTGCCCTCGAATCCGCGCGCGCTCTACTACGGAAAAGCCATCGCCAACTGGCTGCAGCTCACGCTGCTCGGGATCGCGCTGGTGCCGGTGATGGTCGTCCTCTACGACGCAGGCACTCTGCAACTGTTGAAGCTGCTTGTGGTGATCATTCTCGGAACAGCCGGTTTGTCAGCGCCCGGAACCCTGTACGCGGCCATGACCGCGCAGGTCCGGGCGAAACAGACCCTCCTCCCTCTGCTGTTGTTCCCGCTGATCGTCCCGGCCCTGCTCGCGTCCGTCAAAGCCACCTCGCTGGTGATTCTCGGCGACCCGATGGGGGAGTCGAACTCCTGGATCGGCCTGTTGTGCGCGTTCGATCTGATTTACTGGTCGCTGTGCGGTCTGCTATACCCAAGGGTGATTGAAGAGTAGAACTATGGATATCCCGACTCCCGCCACCAGCCGCACGCCGTACGTTCTTCTCGCGCTGGGCGTGTTGTGCCTGCTCGTCGGCTCGTACTGGGGCCTCTTCGTCGCGCCGAAAGAGCAGTTCATGGGCGATGTGCAGCGAATCATGTACGTGCACGTCCCCACGGCCTGGAACTGGATGCTGGCCGTGCTCTTCGCGACCTACGCGGCCATCGCCTTCCTCTTCACCAACAACCTGAAATGGGACGCGCGCAACGAAGCCGGTCTGGAGGTAGGGACGCTCCTCGCGGCGCTGCTCTGCTGCCAGGGCGCGATATGGGCCAAGCCGACCTGGGGAGTGTGGTGGGACTGGGACCCGCGACTGACCACGACCGCCGTGCTGCTCTTCGCGTTTCTGGGGATCCTCGCCCTGCGCAAGTTCGTCGAAGATCCGAATCGCCGCGCGATCTGGTCCGCGGTGGCAACGATCATCGCCGCGGTCGACCTGCCCATCGTCTACATGTCGGTGAAGTGGTGGAACTCCCTCCACCAGCAGCAATCCACGCCGCAAACAGTGTCGTCGGCGTTTCACGCGCCGCTGCGGATCAACGCGTTCGGGGTGCTTTTCCTGATGATCGGTTTTCTGATGTTGCGCTCAAGGCTGGCGACGTACCGGTTGCACGAGGAGCTCGGTGTCATGCCGAGCGAAGTCGAGGCACCTGGCGGCGCCCGGCCGGATCCCTCGACTGCGCTCGGGATGACGGAGGACGCATGACCGATGGAATCGTCGTCGGAGGCTGGGAGTTCGTCTGGGCAGCGTACGGTCTGACCGCGACGGCCCTTCTCATTTATGGTGTGAGCCTCATCCTCAGACTCCGGCAAGCGAAGAACCATGCAAATCACTGAGACAGACCTCGCCCGCAAAAAGACGCGCCGGTTCATGTTCGGCGCAATCGCCATCGCCCTCGGCGCTTTCGCCGTCATCGCCTACAGCGGCATCAGCAAGAACCTCGTCTACTACTGGACGCCCTCCGACCTGAAAGCGAACGGCGACAAGGCTTACGGCGCGAACATCCGCCTCGGCGGCATGGTCGTCCCCGGCTCGATCAGGAAGCTCGGCGGATCGGCCGTCGAATTCGACGTGAAGGACGCCACGGACATCGTTCGCGTGAAGACCTCCAGCGTGCCGCCGCAGATGTTCCGCGAGAACATCGGCGTCGTGGTCGAGGGGACGATGATGCGCGGCGGCTACTTCCAGTCGAACCGGCTCATGGTCTCGCACAACAATGAGTACAAGCCCCCGGAGAAGGGGCATCCGGTCGACCGCAAAGAGCTCGAGCGCATGATGAAATCCGTCGAACAAAACCAGTCATGATCCCTGCCCTCGGACGCATCCTCATCCTCGGATCCCTCCTCGCGGCCGCGGCAGGCTGCATTCTCGGATTCGCCGCCGGCCGCACCCGCTCACTCGATGGTCTGAAGTGGGCGCGCCGGTTCGCGTACCTCTACTCCGCACTGATCATCGGCGCGGCCCTGCTGATGGAGTACGCGCTGCTGACGCACGACTTCTCCGTCGGCTACGTCGCGCAGGTCGGCTCGCGCGCGGTTCCGACCTGGGTCACCATCGTCAGCCTCTGGTCGTCGCTCGAAGGATCGATCCTCTTCTGGGGCCTCGTCCTCGGGGCGTACATCGCCCTGGCCACGTACTTTTCGCGCGATCGCTACACCGAATATCAGCCCGATGCGATCGGCGTGTGGCTCGGCTGCGCGGCGTTCTTCAGCTTCCTCATCGCCGGCCCTGCCAATCCGTTTCACACCGTGAGTCCGGTGCCGCTCGACGGACCGGGGCCCAATCCGCTGCTGCAGAACCACCTGCTGATGGCCATCCACCCGCCGTTTCTTTACCTCGGCTACGTCGGCATGACCATCCCCTTCGGCTTCGCCTGCGCGGCGCTGCTGAAAGGACGGATGGGACACGCCGTGCTCAAGCCGCTGCGCGAGTCGCTGATGCTGCCCTGGATCTTCCAGACCATCGCCATCATGCTCGGCGGCTGGTGGGCGTACGAGGTTCTGGGGTGGGGCGGGTACTGGGCGTGGGATCCGGTCGAGAACGCGTCGCTGCTGCCGTGGCTCACCGCGACGGCCGCGCTGCACTCGATCATCGTCGTAGAGCGCCGCGGCATTCTCAAAGGCTGGACGGCGACGCTGATTCAGGCGACGTTCCTCCTGGTCATCCTCGGCACGTTCATGACCCGCTCGGGCGTGTTCAACTCCGTGCACTCTTTCACCCAGAGCGCGATCGGCCCGACCATCCTCGGATTTCTCGCGGTGACGCTGCTCTTCTCCGTCGCGCTGCTCGCCTTCCGCATCGACAAGCTCGAGGCGGAAGGGAACATCGACGGGGCGATGAGCCGCGAGGGGATGTTCCTCGTGAACAACCTTCTGTTCGTGCTGCTCACCTTCACGGTGTTGATCGGCACGGTCTTCCCGCTGATCGTCGAGGCGGTGAAGGGCAAGCAGATGAGCGTCGGCCGCCCTTACTTCGACAGCATGGTCGTGCCGATCGGCGTGATCCTGCTGTTCGTGCTCGGCGTCGGTCCCGCGCTTCCGTGGGGACGCGCGACGCGCGAGCAGCTCAAGAAAGCATTGCTGCCGCCGATTGCCACGGCGACGGTCTTCGCCATCCTCGGCTACATTCTTGGAATCCGTTCGCCGTGGACGGTGGTGACGATGTTCTTCGGCGGCTACACGGCTCACGTCACGCTGAAGGAGATGTTCGTCCCGATGATGCAGCGGCTGCGGCGCGGTGAATCAGCAGCCACGGCCTTCGTCGACGGACAGCTTCGCCGCGGACGCCGCCGGTTCGGCTCGTACATCGTGCACGCGTCGATGGTCGTGGTGATCATCGCCATCGCCGTCAGCAGCTCGATGCGCCAGGAAACGGAGCTGCACTTCACGAAGGGGCAGACTCAGAAAGTCTCGGGCTTCGAGCTGACGTTCGTTGGTGCCGAGGAGCGGCAGGAGCCTCACCGGCTTTCGACGATGGCGCGGTTCAACGTGATGCGCGATGGCAAGCAGGTGGCCACGCTGATCCCGCGCATGAACCAGTACCGGATGATGCGCGAGCCCATCGGAACGCCGGACGTGCACACAACCGCCGGCGGCGACTTTTACATCGCGCTCAGCAACATCGACCCCATCGCGCAGACGACGAGCGTCACGGTCTTCGTCGCGCCGATGATCGTCTGGATCTGGATCGCGGTGATCTTCATGGGCATCGGCGGACTGATCTCCCTGATTCCTTCGCGACGCTCCGCTGTCATCCTGAGCGAAGCGAAGGACCCCCTGCCGTCAGCAGCTCCCGAGACCGCATGAACCGCACCGTCGCCATCATCGGATTGATTCTCGCCGCCGCGCTGGTCGGCGTACTGTTCGTCGGACTGGGCAAGGATCCGTCGAAGATCCGCTCGCCGCGCATCGGCAAGCCCGCGCCGTCGTTTGCGCTGCGCGAAGTCGGCACGGGACAGACCGTCGATCTGGCGGCGTTCAAAGGCAAGCCGGTGGTCATCAACTTCTGGGCGACCTGGTGTGGACCTTGTTGGGAAGAGCATCCCGTGCTCGTCGCGAATGCGCGGAGACTCCAGCCGAACGTGCAGTTCCTCGGCGTGGTGTTCGACGACACCGAGCAGAAGATTCTCAGCTTCCTCCAGCAGCGCGGCTCGGGGTATCCAACCCTCGTCGATGAAAAAGGCAAGACCGCGATTGCCTATGGCGTCGGCGGCGTGCCGGAGACGTTCTTCCTCGACGCGAACGGCGTCATCGTGGCGAAGTTCAACGGCCCCATGTCGACCGATGACCTGCAGGAAAATCTGCAAAAGGCGTATCGCCAGTGATCGCGATTCTTCTGCTTCTTCTTCAGCTGAAAGTGCCCGATGCCGCGCAGTTCGTCGGCGCTCCGCAAGGCGCTCCGATCGCCGGCGCGCGACTCGACGAGCGGACGAACGACGTTTCCGCCCTGCTGCGCTGCCCGGTCTGCCAGGGCATGGCCGTCGCTGACTCGAAGGCGGAAATGGCCGTGAACATGAAGGCCCAGGTCCGCGAGCTCCTCGAGCGCGGCTACACCGAAGAACAGATCCTCAAATACTTCGAGCTCTCCTACGGCCAGTTCGTGCTGCTCGAGCCGAAGTTCGAAGGCTTCACCTCGCTGGTCTGGCTCCTGCCCGTCATCGCCCTCGCAATCGGCGCGGCAGTCGTGTTCTTCAAACTGCGCAAACTCGAGAAGCCCCACCCCGTAACCCCGCAACCCCGTAACCCCGAAACCGAAGATCCCTATCTCACCCGCGTCCGCGATCTCGTCGGCAAAGGAAAACCATGAACCCACCCACCGATTGGACCAGCGCGATCGCCATCGGTATCGCGGGCCTGATCCTCGGCGCGCTCCTGATCTACTTCTTCACCCGCCGCAAGAGCGGGCCGGTCATCGAGAGCGATCTCGATCGCAAAGACCTCGAAGCGAAACGCGACGCCCTCGTCGCGCAACTGCGCGCTCTGCCGGACGACGCAATCGACGAGCGCTCGCGCCTCGAATCCGAGACCGCGTCGGTCCTACGCTCACTCGACAAATGGGGAGCGGCCGTCTCGGCCGCATCGACGGGACGTCCCGTCCCGTCGTCAACCATGGACCCTACAGTCAAAGGCTTCCTCTGGGGCTCCGCTTCAACCGCCGCCCTCGCCGCCCTCCTCTACTTCGTCATGCAGGCCGCCACACCGCGTCCCGAAGGCGAAATGGCCACCGGCGGCTTCCCGACACAACAGGGCCAGCAGTCCACCGCCGCACCCGATCCGGTGATCGCGCAACTCGAGGCCGCCGTTAAAAACAACCCGAACAACACCACCGCCCGCCTCGATCTCGCGCAGCTCTATCTCGAGCGCGACAACATGATGGGCGTCTTCGAGCAGACCAAAGTCGTCCTCGAGCGCGAGCCGCAGAACAGCCGCGCGCTGACCTTGGCCGCACTCGTTCGAATGGCCATGGGCGAAGCCGAATCGGCCGTGCAGATGCTGCAGCAGGCCACCAGCGTCGATCCGATGAATCTCGATTCGCGCGTCGCTCTTGCCTGGATTTACGCGCAGACGAACCGGGTCCCCGAAGCGGAAGCCGCGATCGCTGACGCCGTGCGCGTCTCGCCGGAGAACAAGGCCCGCCTCGAAGAAGTGCTCACGCAGATGAAGGCCCACGCGGCGATGCCGCAGCAGCAGGCCGCGCAAGCTCCGCAGACCGCGCCCGCTGCACCAGCGGCGGCGGCGAGCGGTCCCGGCGTCACCGTGAACATCGCCCTCGACCCCGGCGCGCAAAGCCGCTCCGGCGTCCTGTTCGTGATCGCCCGCAATCCGCAGGGCGGCCCACCCGTCGCCGTCAAACGGGTCATGGCCTCGTCGTTCCCGATGACCGTGCAACTGACGTCCGCCGATTCGATGCTCGGCCAGCCGCTCCCCGCATCCTTCCGCGTGGAAGCCCGACTCGACAGCGACGGCAACGCGACCACGAAACCACCCACCGACCCCAGCGCGTTTCAGGATGGTGTCGGGCCGGGTGCGGCCGTCGCGTTGTCGTTGAAATGACGTACACTCCGCCAACAGCCTCGGGGTGGCCATTGCGGCCTGAGATCACACCCGCGGAACCTGACCCGGTTCGGACCGGCGTAGGGAAGGCAGATGACGGACATACTCTTTTTTCTTCTCGCACTCACTCTCGACGACACCCAACAACTTCCAACCGATCCCCGCTTTGCCGAGACGATGGTCGTCTCCGCGATCCGCGCGGATGACGAGACCCCGGTCACGAAGAGCGACCTCGATCGCCAGGAGCTCGAAGAGCGCTATCACGGCCAGGACGTGCCGCTGCTCCTGCGCGACACTCCTTCGATCAACGCCTACATCGAGTCGGGCGTTGGCGGCGCGGGCTACTCGTACATCAGTCTGCGCGGCATCGGCTCGTCGCGCATCAACTTCACGCTCGATGGCGTTCCGCTCGCTGATTCCGAGGATATGGCCACGTATTTCGCGGACTTCCCGGATCTTGCGCGCTCGCTGGAGAGCATTCAGATCCAGCGCGGCGTGGGGACGTCGACCGTCGGCTCCGCGTCATACGGCGGCTCGGTGAACATGGAGAGCATCGACCTCGCCCAGGATTCCGCGGTCGACGCGACGCTCGGAGCGGGCTCGTTCGGAAACCGGCAGGCCAGCGTCGGCTATCACTCCGGCGTGCTGCCCGGCGACTTCTCGCTCTACACGCGGCTCTCGTATCTCGAGAGCGACGGCTTCCGCGACAACTCCGGCATGCGCCAGCGCAACCTCTTCTTCAGCGGTGCGAAGCAGCTCGGCGACGCGCAGCAGCTCAAGCTCACCGGCTTTTCCGGTCACGAGCGGCAGCAACTCTCGTTCTACGCGACCGATGCCGACACGCTGAAGAACGACCTGCGCTCCAATCCGTTGCGCGGCGATGAGAAGGACAGCTTCGGCTACGACCTGGCCCAGTTGCAGTACATCCGCGCCATCGATTCACGCTCGGACATG
Organism: uncultured Acidobacteriota bacterium; assembly: GCA_963822445.1. GTDB lineage: Bacteria > Acidobacteriota > Thermoanaerobaculia > Gp7-AA8 > Gp7-AA8 > QHVT01. Next base: position 2,070,362 of record CAWGHO010000002.1, read on the forward strand.
ACCGCGTCGGCCTACTACCAGCGCGGTTACGGCTGGTACCGGCTGTTCGACTTCGGAAGTGACGTTCTGCGCGAGTACGGCCTCGATGGAACGCTCGTCGGCGGCATGCTCACCTACTCACACACAAACGGGGCGATGACCATCAACAGCGGTTTGCATGTGAACCGCTTCAAGCGCGATCACACCCGCGACGATCTTTCGCTCGACGTTCGCGACTATGCGAATTACGGCGTGAAAGGGGAGGCCAACGCCTTCGCCAAGGTGAGCTGGGATCGCGAGCGCCTGCATCTCTACGGCGACGCCCAGGTCCGCTACGCTGATTTCGAATACCACGGCGACGTGGACGTCGCGCCGATCTCCTGGACATTCTTCAATCCCAAGATCGGCGCTCGCTACACGCTCACGCCGGCGTCGACGGTGTACGGATCGTTCGGTCTGACCACGCGCGAGCCGGCCCGCAATGACTTCTTCCACGGCGACGACAATCCCGCCGTCGCGTACGACCCTCGCGCGGTGAAGCCGGAGCGGGTGTACGACCTCGAGCTGGGCTGGAACTATCGTGCGGCGAACGTCGGACTCGCGGCGAATCTTTACGCGATGGAGTTCCGCAACGAGATCGCCGCTACCGGCGAGCTGTCGGACATCGGTTTGCCGCTGCGCCGCAACGTCGATCGCAGTTTCCGCCGCGGCCTCGAGCTGGAAGCGGATTGGCGCGTCGTGCCTTCGCTCCGCCTGCGCACGAGTGCGAATCTCAGCCGCAATCAGATCGACGAATGGACGCAGTTCTACGACACCGGATCGATCACCTACCGCGACGTGGAGCCGCTGCTCACCCCGAGCGTGATCGTCAGCCAGTCACTCGAATACCGCCCCCTCACCGCCCTCACTCTGGGCGCAACCGGGCGGTGGGTAGGGGAGTCGTATCTCGACAACACCAACCATCCCGATCTGACCACGCCGTCGTTCTTCACCGTCGACGCGACCGCCGCTTACGCGCTGAGCGATCGCGTCCGGTTCACCCTGCAGATCAACAACGCCCTGAACAACGACCTCATCTATCCGAGCGGCTACAGCTACCTCTACCTCGACAACGGCGCCGCGGCGGGCATCCCGTATTACTACCCGCAGGCGACGCGGAACGCGGTGGTGTTGGTGGATCTGGACTTTTGACCCTCTTCGAAATCCTCGCCGCCCTCATCACCCTGACCAGCATCTACCTGGCCACGCGCGAGAACGTCTGGTACTACCCGACCGGCATCGTCAGCGTGGTGATGTACGCCTGGGTCTACTTCGGCGCGCGGCTTTATGCCGAGGCGGGGTTGCAGGGGGTGTGGCTGGTCTTGCTGGTTTATGGATGGTGGGCGTGGCTGTACGGCGGGAAGAATCACACCGAGTTGCCGGTCACGCGCACGCCGCGCTGGGCCTGGATCGCCGTGATCGTCAGCGGCGCGGCCATGACCGTGATCATCGTCGCCATCCAGCGCAACTTCACCGACAACCCCGCGCCGTTCGTCGATTCCTCGATCGCTGCGTGGAGCATCGTCGCGCAGTGGATGACTGCGCGGAAGTGGCTCGAGAACTGGCTGTTCTGGATCGCCGTCAACGCCGTGGCCGTGCCGCTCTACATCACCCGCGCGCTGTGGCCGACAGCCGCGCTCTACGCAATCCTCTTCGTCCTCGGTATCGAAGGCTGGCGCAAATGGCGACGCTCACTCGCATCTGCCTGACCGGTCCGGAGTGCACCGGCAAGACTGTTTTGGCCGCGGCACTCGCTCGCGAGCTGAACACGGTGTGGGTTCCGGAGTTCGCGCGCGAGCACGCCGAAACGTGTGGCCACGAGCTCAGCGCCGCCGACGTCGAGCCGATCGCGCGCGGGCAGATGGCGAATGAAGATCGTGTAACGCCCTCAGCCGACCGCGTTCTGCTGCTCGATACCGACCTGATCTCCACCGTCGTCTACGCGCGTCACTACTACGGCTCCTGCCCGCGATGGATCGAAGAGGAAGCGCGGCGGCGCCGCGCCGATCTGTATCTCCTGCTCGACACTGACGTTCCCTGGAACCCGGATTCGGTGCGCGATGCGGGCGGTGATGAACGGGAGGATCTCTTCGACGCGTTCCGCGCGGCGCTGGATGAATTCGAAACGAGGTGGGAGATCGTCAGCGGCGACCGCGACGCGCGGCGCGCTTACGCGGCGCTCGCGATATCCACGGTGATCAGCAGCAGACACCCTTCCTCGGACGCCACGATATCCCCATGATGCGAGCTCGCCTCGGCGTGATGGAAATCGCCGGGGTTGAGCGCCAGCGCGCCGATGCGGCAGCTGCCGCGGATCACGAACGAGTCCTCGCCCCCTTCGTGATCGTGCGCGGGGAGCATGGCCAGTGGCTCGAGATCGAGGAGGAAGCTCATCGTGCCGCGACGAAGATCTTTGTTGAGGCGCTTCGTCCGCGCACCGGGCGCGCACGTCGTCCAGCGGCCTTCATCCTGACGGACGGTCACCGACTCGTGCTCGCCGGGGACGCTCTCATCGAGCTGCTGGCGGCCGCGGACCGCGGCGAGGACGCGCGCGCGAACGAACGCCGGCGGCTCGATCGGCTCGATCGACTCCGCGGCGATGCCGTCCAGCATCTCCAATTCTTCTCGTGTCAGCGCATCGCTCATTTCGTCTGGCGCCCCGCAACCTCGAGCCGAAGCTCGCTCATTCCGGTCCGGAGCATCGCCCGAACCGTTTCTTCCGGCAGAGAATACACGCGAGCGAGGTCGGCCACGGACATCCCGCCGTAGAACGCGGCCTCGACGAGCTGCCGTGGAGCCGGTCTCATCCCGGATGGTTCTACGGACGGCGCGGTCGACCGGTCGTATCGGGTCAGCGCTTTCTCGCGCGTCAGGCGCACCAACTCGGCCAGTTCGGCCGGCACTGAGGCCGAGGTGAAGATCTCCTCGAGAACCGCTGCCGCTGCCGTTTCGTCGCCGGTGATGCGGAGCGCCAGTGCAAAAAGCCGCGGCGCGTGCGCATCGTACAGAGCGATGATGTCGGAGGAAGATGACACGGGAGCCCCAAGTTTAGCCGACCTGACAACCTGATAACCTGACAACCCGACAACCAAAATGAACTGGCTCCTCAAGAACTTCCTCCGCGGCCTGGTCATCGTCGTCCCGATCGCGCTCACCGTCTATCTGCTCTTCCAGGCCTTTCTCGCGCTCGATCAGATCCTCAAGCTGCGCTATCCCGGTCTCGGTGTCGCCGTCCTGCTCCTGGCCACGATCGCCATCGGTGCGCTGACGTCGAACTTCGTCGGACGGCGGGTCTTCGGGCTCACCGAGATGATGTTCACCAAGGCGCCGATCGTCAGGATCATCTACGCGGCCATCAAGGATCTGCTGGAAGCCTTCGTCGGGAACAAGCGCCGCTTCGATCGGCCGGTCACGGTGATGGTCGGCGAGCACGCGAAGATGCTCGGGTTCATCACCCAGGAAGAGCTCGGTGCGCTCGGGTCGGCGGGAGAGATCGCGGTGTACGTCCCCTTCTCCTACACCTGGGACGGTTGCCTGATGATCGTGCCGCGGGAACGCGTCCAGCCGCTCTCCGTGGACAGCGCGAGCGTGCTCGCGTTCGCTGTCTCCGGCGGCGTCTCAAAGGTCTGAGCCGGTACCACCGGCGGCGTTGATGTTTGAGATCGCTTGGACGCGCATTCAGGACGCGCGTGATGAGGGCGGAGCGACTGACGCAGCGGGCCGTGCCCGCCAACGTCTTGCATCACAAAATGTTTCGCATATGATGCGCGACGCCGCGCGAGCCCGCGCGTGGTGTCGTACGGCAGTTGCCTGCCCCCTCGCATTGAACTCTCATGGCTCAAATCTTCGACCGTAGTGCGAACACACTGTCTCGCGTGACGATCTTCGGCGCGATCTTCATTGCCGGGTTCGTCTTGTGGGTCATCGGAGGCATCGTCCGTTCGCCCTACTTCACCAATCAGGGCATCGCCCGGGAGCAGCCCGTTCCCTTCAGCCATCAGCATCACGTCGGCGGCCTGGGCATCGATTGCCGCTACTGCCACACCAGCGTCGAGACCTCCAACTTCGCCGGCATCCCGCCCACCTCCACCTGCATGAACTGCCACTCGCAGATCTGGACCAACGCGGAGATGCTCGAGCCCATCCGGGCCAGCTTCCGGAACAACCGCCCCATTCGCTGGAGCCGGGTCCATCGTCTGCCGGACTTCGTCCAGTTCAACCACAGCATTCACGTGCACAAAGGCATCGGCTGCGCGACCTGCCACGGGCGCATCGACAGGATGAACCTCGTGTCCCAGGCCTCGCCCCTGACCATGGAGTGGTGCCTGAACTGCCATCGCAATCCCGAGAAGTACATCAGGCCGCGTGAAGAGGTCTTCAACATGGCCTACGTCCCGAAGAATCAGGCTGCACTCGGCCCGAAGCTCGTCCAGGAGTACGGGGTGAAGAAGATGACGAGCTGTTCGGTGTGCCACTACTGACATGAGCGATCCCAAGAATCTCGATTTCACCGAGTTCCGCCAGCGCGTCGGCGATCTTCGCGGCCGCGAGTTCTGGCGGAGCCTCGAGGAGCTCTCGCGCAGCGATGCGTTCGACGAGTTCTTCGAACAGGAGTTCCCGCAGCAGGCGTTGCCGCTGCAGAAGGGCGTCGACCGCCGCAACTTCATGAAGCTGATGGGCGCCTCGGTGGCGATGGCCGGCCTCGCGGCCTGCCGCCAGCCGAACGAGACGATCATCCCGTACGTCAATCAGCCCGAGAACCTGATCCCCGGCAAGCCGCTGTTCTTCGCCAGCGCCATGACCCTCGGCGGCGTCGCGACGGGCGTGCTCGTCGAGAGTCACATGCACCGCCCGACGAAGATCGAGGGCAATCCCGAGCATCCTTCCAGTCTCGGCGCCAGCGATTCCTTCATGCAGGCCTCGGTGCTCGGCCTCTACGATCCCGACCGCTCCCAGGTCGTGCGCAAGCTCGGTGACACCGCGACCTGGTCCGAATTCCTCGGCGCATTGCAGCCGGTACTCAACGCCGCGAAAACCAACGGCGCCGGATTGCGGATCCTCACCCAGACCATCACCTCACCGACCCTCGGCGCGCAAATCCAGGCGCTGCTCGCGCAGTACCCGGGCATGAAGTGGCATCAGTGGGAAGCCGTGAGCCGCGACAACGTGCGCGCCGGCGCCCGCATGGCCTTCGGCAGCGACGCCAGCGTGCATTACGACTTCACCAAAGCCAACGTCGTCGTCTCCCTCGGCTCCGATTTCCTCGGCGAAGGCCCGGGACATCTCCGTTATGCACGCGATTTCATGTCGCGCCGCAAGGTCCGCCACGGCAAGACCCAGTCGATCAACCGCCTTTACGCAATTGAAGCCAGCGTGACCCAGACCGGAACCGTTGCCGATCACCGCCTCGGCGTGAAGCCGTCGCAGATCGAAGAGCTCGCGCGGCAGTTGCTGGCGGGAAATTCGGGCAACGCCGTCCTGCAGGCCGCGATCAAGGATCTTCAGGCCAATCGCGGCGCGAGCATCGTCATTGCCGGCGACGAGCAACCCGCCGCCGTTCACGCGATCGCTCACGCGCTCAATTCGCAACTCGGAAACATCGGCACGACGGTGATGGTCACCGACTCGATCGAAGTCGCGCCGGTCAATCAGCTCGATTCCCTGCGCCAGCTCGTTCGCGACATCAACGCCGGCGCCGTCAACGGCCTGATCATCCTCGGCGGCAATCCCGTCTTCGACGCGCCGAGCGACATGCATTTCGGCAAATTGCTCGACACCGTGCCGTTCCGCGCGCATCTCTCGCTCTATTACGACGAGACGTCGATGCGCTGCCAGTGGCACATCCCCGATGTTCACTATCTCGAGACCTGGGGCGACGCCCGCGCGCACGACGGCACGATCTCCATCATCCAGCCGCTGATTGCCCCGCTCTACAACGGCCGCTCCGCGCACGAGGTCCTCGGCGCCCTGATCGGCGGCCTCGATCAAACGCCATATCAAACCGTGCGCAATTACTGGTTCAGCAAAGGCGCTACCGAAGACACGTGGCGCAAATGGCTCCACGACGGCTTCATCTCGGGTAGCGCACTGCCGGTTCGCGCAGCGTCGGCGGCGTTCAACCCCGCAACCCCGCAACCCAGTAACCCCGCAACCGGTATCGAACTGGAACTCCGCCACGATCCGACGATCTACGACGGCCGCTTCGCCAATAACGCCTGGCTCCAGGAGCTCCCCAAGCCGCACACGAAGATCACCTGGGACAACGCCCTGATCATCGGACCGCGGCTCTCCGAGAAAATCGGCTTCACGGCCGAAGAGCGCGATCCCCTCGTCAATGAGAAGCAGACGCGGTTCGCCGAAGTCACGTATCGCGGCGTGACCATGCGGCTGCCGGTATGGGTCCTTCCCGGCCAGCCCGACGACGTGGCCACGATTTACTTCGGTTACGGCCGCACGCACTCGGGCGGAATCGGCAACGGCAAAGGCTTCAACACGTATCCGTTCCGCTACGCCGACGCACTGCATGGCGGCGGTGGCGCGAAGATCGTCATGTCCGACGCCGCGCCGCGGATCTATGGCATCGCCTGCACGCAGGAACATCAGTCCATCGATCCGAAGCTCGTCGGCGAGCGCGGATTAATTCGCGCGGCGACCTTCGAGGGCTACAAGCAGAATCCGAACTTCGCGAAAGACCCGCATCACGGCAGCGACGTCACCGGTCACGGCGACGAGTCGATGTACGAGCCGTACGACTACAGCAAAGAGCACGCGTGGGCGATGGTCATTGACACGTCCGTGTGCACCGGCTGTAATGGCTGCGTTGTCGCCTGTCAGGCCGAGAACAACATCGCCGTCGTCGGCAAGGAAGAAGTAATCCGCGAGCGCGAGCTGCACTGGTTGCGCATCGACCGCTATTTCCGCGGCAATCCGGATAATCCCGAGGTTTATCACGAGCCGGTGCCTTGCATGCAGTGTGAGAACGCGCCGTGCGAGCCGGTTTGTCCCGTCGAAGCGACCTCCCACAGCGCGGAAGGTCTGAACGACATGACCTACAACCGCTGCGTCGGCACGCGTTACTGCTCGAACAACTGCCCATACAAAGTGCGGCGTTTCAATTTCTTCGGATATTCCGATTACGACACGCCGGCATTGAAGCCGATGCGCAATCCCGACGTCACCGTGCGTACCCGCGGCGTAATGGAAAAGTGCACGTATTGCGTACAGCGCATCCGCGCCGGACAGATCGAGGCGAAGAAGCAGGGTCGCCGCGTGAAAGATGGTGAAGTCGTGACGGCCTGTCAGCAGGCTTGCCCGACTGAGGCCATCGTGTTCGGGGACATGAACGATCCCAACAGCGCGGTTGCGCAACTCAAGGCGCAACCGACGCATTACGCGTTGCTCGAGGAACTGCAGACCCGTCCGCGGACGACGTATCTCGCGACGATCCGCAATCCGCATCCGGACCTCGATACGGCAAAGAAGGCCGATACCGGACACGAGGAGGGACCGATCGGTGGCCACTAAAGATCCCACCCCGGTCCACGAGATCCGCCCTGTAACGCAGGAAGTGCGGATTCCCGAGCGCTTCATCCCCACGCCGACCATCGAGCCGGGTCACTCGTTCTCCACGATCACCGATCACATCTCCACGATCGTCCTCAAGAAGCGCACGCCGATCGGCTGGTTCATCGGCTTCCTGATCGCCCTCGGCGGCGTCGGCCTCCTGACCGTGTCGATGGCCGTGCTCATCGGCAAAGGCATCGGCATCTGGGGCATCAACCATCCCGTCGGATGGGGCATGGACATCATCAACTTCGTCTGGTGGATCGGCATCGGCCACGCCGGCACGTTGATCTCCGCGATCCTACTGCTGCTGCGGCAGGAGTGGCGCACGTCCATCAACCGCTTCGCCGAGGCCATGACCCTTTTCGCGGTCGCGTCGGCGGGCTTGTATCCCGCGCTGCACACCGGGCGTCCCTGGTACGACTACTGGCTGTTCCCTTATCCGAACACGATGGGTCTCTGGCCGCAGTTCAGAAGCCCGCTGATGTGGGACGTGTTCGCCGTCTCGACTTACGCGACCGTCTCCGCGCTGTTCTGGTATGTCGGCCTGATTCCCGATCTCGCCACGCTGCGCGATCGCGCCACGAACATCTGGGTCAAGCGCGCATACGGCGCCTTCGCCCTAGGATGGCGCGGCTCCGCGAAGCACTGGCATCGCTATGAGCACGCGTACCTGCTGCTCGCAGGTCTTTCGACGCCGCTCGTGCTCTCCGTTCACACCATCGTTTCGTTCGACTTCGCAGTAGCGCAGTTGCCGGGATGGCACGCCACGTTCTTCCCGCCGTACTTCGTCGCCGGTGCTGTTTTTGCGGGGTTCGCAATGGTTCTCACGCTTGCGATTCCGGCGCGGAAATTCTTCAAGCTCGAAGACTTCATCACCATGCGTCATCTCGAGAACATGGGCAAGGTGATGCTCGCCACGGGAATGATCGTGGCCTATGCCTACGCAATGGAGTGGTTCTACGGCATTTACTCGGGCAATGTCTTCGAGACTTACATGCTCAAGAACCGGTCCACCGGTCCATACGCGAAGATGTACGTCGCGCTCTGGATCTGTAATGGACTCGCGCCGCAGTTGATGTGGTTCAAGCGCTTCCGCACGTCACCGTTCTGGCTGTTCGTCGTGGCGATGTTCGTCAACGTCGGGATGTGGCTGGAGCGCTTCGTCATCATCCCGGCGTCACTGCATCGCGACTTCCTGCCGTCGTCGTGGGGCATGTACCACGGCACGGTGTGGGACTGGAGCTTCTACATCGGCTCGATCGGTCTGTTCTTCGCGCTGCTGTTCCTGTTCGTGAGGTTCCTGCCGATGATCTCCATCTTCGAGATGCGCACCCTGCTCCCCGAGGCGCAGGCGCACGCTGATCATGAGGAGGCGCACTAGGCCATGGCGATCGGGAAGATCAAACAGGGCCTCTACGGCGTGATCGCGGAGTTCAATGATCCGCAGACGCTGCTCGATGCCGCCAATGCCGTGCGCGAGAAGGGCTACACCGCGACGGATGCGTTCTCGCCGTTCCCGATTCATGGATTGGCCGAGGCGGTCGGATTTCACAAGTCGCGACTGTCGGCGATCGTTCTGACGATGGGCCTGGCCGGCGGCATCGGCGGCTTCTTCATGTGCTGGTACGCGAACGTGATCGCGTATCCGCTCAACATCGGTGGCAAACCGTACAACTCCTGGCCGGCCTGGATTCCGATCGCCTTCGAATGCGCGATTCTGCTCGCCGCGTTCGGCGCGGTTTTCGGCATGCTGGCCCTCAATGGCCTGCCGATGCCGTATCACCCCGTATTCAACGTGCGCCGTTTCGACAGCGCCTCGCGCGACAAATTCTTCCTGGTCATCCAGACGCGCGATCCGAAGTTCCGGCTGGATGAAGTTCGCCAGTTCCTGCAAAGCCTCGGGCCACGGGAGGTAACCGATGTTCCGTGGTGACGCGCTAGCGCGCGAATGCAGAATGCAGAATGCAGAATGCAGAAGCACACTGCCGGCGCGCCGTTCTCCTTTTTGCATTTTGCATTTTGCATTTTGCATTTTGCTTCTCGTCGGCTTGGCCGGTTGCAGGCAGAAGATGGCCAACCAGCCCCGCTACGACTCATTGGAAGCCAGCGATTTCTTCCAGGACGGTATGTCTGCGCGTCCGCGAATCGCGGGCACTGTCGCGCGCGGCGAGCTTGCGAGCAACCCGCTGATCGAGACAGGGAAGGTCAACGGCGCGATCGTCGATGGCTTCCCGTTCCCCGTCACGATGGCCGTCGTCAATCGCGGCGAGGAGCGCTTCAACATCTATTGCTCGCAGTGCCACGGCCGCGCCGGCGACGGCAACGGAATGATTCCGTCGCGCGGTTATCGCCGTCCGCCGTCGTTCCACACCGAGACACTTCGCGCCGCGAAGACAGGACATTTCTTCGACGTCATGACCAATGGATTCGGCGCGATGCCGCCGTACAAGACCATGATTCCCGCGCGCGACCGCTGGGCCATCGTCGCCTACATCCGCGCGTTGCAACTCAGCCAGCACGCCACTGTGAATGACGTTCCCGTCGCCGATCGCGCCAGGCTCGATCAGACGACGCAAGCCGCGCAACCGGAACACGGAGGAGGGCACTAGTGGCTGAAGCCCGCCCTCACTCCACCGGCGTCGCGCGCGCTCAGGTTCCGGCGTTGATCGTCGGCGTCCTCGGCATCGTTCTGTCGATCGTCGGCTTCATGACCAGCGCCGATGCGTTCTACAAAGCCTGGCTGCCTGCGTTCCTGTTCTGGTTCTTGATTGCCGCCGGCTCACTGGCCGTGTTGATGCTGCAGTACGTCACCGGCGGCGAGTGGGGCCTGATGATCCGCCGCCCGCTCGGCGCCGCCGCACGCACGCTCCCGATCTTCATTCTCTTCGGCATCCCCATCGCCCTCGGCCTCCCCGAGATTTATGAATGGGCGCGTCCCGAGGCGGCGAAGGATCATCTGCTCGCGCAGAAAGCGCTGTGGCTCAATCCGCAGGGCTGGATCATCCGCGCGCTCATCTACTTCGCATTGTGGGCATTGTGGGCGTGGCGTCTGCGCGTGCTGTCGTTGAAGTTCTACGAAGACCGCTCGCCGTACACCGAGCTCTCCCGCCGTAAATGGGCCGCCTCCGGACTGCTGATGATCGTCATGACCCTCACTTTGACTTCGGTCGACTGGGTCATGTCCCTCGAGCCGAAGTGGTACTCGTCGATGTTCGGCATCAGCTTCACCGTCGGCGCGGGCCTCTCCGCGTTCGCGTTCGTGACCTTCTTCCTGACGCTGATCGCCGGTACGGGCGCGATGGAAGGCATTCTCAAGTCCTCCCATTTCCGCGACCTCGGCAACCTGATGCTGGCCTTCACCATGCTGTGGGGCTACACGGCCTTCTCGCAGTTCCTGCTGATCTGGTACGGCAACATCAAGGAAGAAACGCCTTACTACCTCAAGCGCATGCACGGCGGGTGGGGAGTGATGGCCGCGGCGCTGATCATCTTCCACTTCTTCCTGCCGTTCTTCATGCTGCTGATGCGCGCCATCAAAGACCGGCCGAAGACCATCGCCATCGTCACGATCATTCTGCTGTTCATGCGCTTCGTGGACATTTACTGGCTGGTCGCCCCCGCGCATCACGGCGATCATTTCTATTTCTCCTGGATCACCCTCGTCGCATTCCTCGGCATCGGAGGTCTCTGGCTGGCCGCGTTCATCTGGCAGCTCAAGGGGCAGACCATCATTCCGATTCACGAGTCCTGGGTCGACGAAGCAATTCGCGAGGGAGCGCTTACTCGCAATGCCTGAGCACATCCGCTACGAAGACGACGACCTGTTCAATCCCGAGACTCACCACGAGTCGACGGACGTGCCGGTGCGTCCTCTGTTCTGGTTCATTGCGATCTTCATCGTCTTTTCCGTGCTCAGCCACTTCGCGCTCTGGTTCATGTACAAGGTGTTGGTAAAGGGTGAGCGGAAGCGGATGGATCCGCCGCAGACCGCCGTGACCCGCCCCGCCGACGCTTCGGTTCCCCAGAATCAGCCGCTGCTGCAACCGTTCCCGCGCGGCGAAGTTCCTCCGAATCGCAATACACCGGTCACGGACATGGCCGACATGCGCGCGGCCGAGGATCAGGTGCTCAACAACTACGCCTGGGTGGATAAAGAGCGCGGCGTCGTGCGCATCCCCATCAGGAATGCGAAAGAGCTGATCGTGCAACGGGCCGGGGGGACGCAGTGAAGCGCCTGGCTTTCCTCGTTTTGCTCGCGACGGTCGCGTTCGGCCAGCAGGACCCTCCCCAGATCAAAATCGCCCAGAAACTCAACAACCAGATCCCGCTCGACCTCATGTTCCGCGACTCGACTGGCAAGGTCGTCCGTCTGCGCGAATACTTCAACAACGGCCGGCCGGTCATCCTCAACTTCGTCTACTTCCGCTGCCCGATGCTCTGCCCGATGGTGCTCGAGGGCACGACCACGTCGCTCACGCACCTCAAGTTCGACATCGGCAAGCAATTCGACGTCATCACCGTCAGCATCGACCCGCGGGACAGTCCCAAACATGCCGCGGAATTGAAGGACAAGTACATTCGCCATTACGGGCGTCTCGACTCCGCCAGCGGCTGGCATTTCCTGACCGCGCATGAGACGGCCATCAAGAAGCTGACGGAAGCGGTCGGATTTCAGTTCGAATACGACAGCAGAACCGACCAGTTCGCGCACGGCGCGGCCCTGTTCGTCCTGACGCCCGACGGTCGCATGTCGCGTTACTTCTACGGCTTCGAATTCAAGCCGCGCGATCTGCGCCTGGCCATCGTCGAGGCCTCGGCCGGCAAAGTCGGCAACGCCGTCGACGAGCTTCTGCTCCTCTGTTTTCACTATGACCCCGCGACCGGCAAATACAGCCGTAACGCGATGATGTTCGCCCGCGCCGGTGGCGTGACCACCGTGCTGGCGCTGGGCAGCTTCATCTTCGTGATGTTCCGCAAAGAGCGCACCGATCGATGAACGACTTTCCTCTTTTTCCAGAGCAGGCCTCGACCGTCGCACCGCTCGTCGACGGGCTGTATCTCGGCCTCGTCGTCGTCTGCGGCGCGGTCTCGCTCCTGATCTGGTTCGCGATTTTTTATCTGGCCATCAAGTACCGGCGCCGTCCCGACAATGAGCTCGCTCAGGAGCAGGAGCCGCCTACTTCGCTCGAACTGACCTGGACGATCGTTCCGACGATCATCTTCATGCTCATCTTCGTTGCCGGGGCCTGGGTGTTCTTCCGCATCCAGCGCGTGCCCGCGAACGCCATCGAGGTTTACGCGACCGGCCGCCAGTGGATGTGGAAGTTCCAGCATCCGACCGGCCAGCGCGAGATCAATACCCTGCACGTCCCCGTCAACCGGCCAATCAAGATCACCATGGCCTCGGAAGACGTGATTCACAGCCTCTGGTTCCCCTATTTCCGCGTCAAAAACGACGTTCTGCCGAACCGCTATCGCACGATGTGGTTCGAGGCGACGAAGACCGGCAAGTTCCATATCTTCTGCGCCGAATATTGTGGAACGCAGCACTCCGGAATGATCGGCTGGGTGATCGTGATGGAGCCGACCGAATACCAGCGCTGGCTGGCCGGTGGGGCCGAGGGGTCGCTTGCGTCGCAGGGGGAGAAACTGTTCGAGAAATACGCGTGCAATACCTGCCACATGAACACGGCCGGAGCGCGCGGACCTGTTCTGGCGGGCATTTACAACAAGACCCGGCCGCTGGCGGACGGGCGGTCGATCGTCGCGGACGACAATTACATCCGTGAGTCGATTCTCAATCCGACGGCGAAGATCGCCGCGGGCTTCCAACCGATCATGCCGGTCTTCCAGGGGCAGTTGAACGAGGAAGATCTGCTGCGCCTGCTCGCGTACGTGAAGTCCGTCGGTGCGGAGCAGCCCGCCGGTGTAGTGCAGGCCTCCGGCCTGCCTTCAGGTCCCACACAAGGTAATCAGCAATGACCACGACCACGATCGAGCAACCGTTCATCGACCCGACCGAGGGGCGGCGGAACTACATCAACGACGAGTACGGCGCGCTTTCGTGGCTCCTGACCAAGGACCACAAGCGCATCGCAATCCTTTACCTGTTCTCGGTGACGCTTTTCTTCGTCGTCGGCGGCATCTTCGCGTTTCTGATGCGCCTCGAGCTGCTCACGCCCGAAGGCGACATGTTCACCTCGGACACCTACAACAAGTTCTTCACGCTGCACGGCATCGTGATGATCTTCTTCTTCCTCATTCCGGCCATTCCTGCGGTGATAGGCAATTTCATCCTGCCGATCATGCTCGGCGCCAAAGACCTCGCCTTTCCCAAGCTCAACCTGCTGAGCTGGTACATCTACATGATCGGCGGGACGTTCGGCGTCATCGTCATCATCACCGGTGGCGTCGATACGGGTTGGACCTTCTACACGCCTTATTCGACGCAATACTCGAATTCCAAAGTCTTCCTGACCACCCTCGGCGCGTTCATTACAGGCTTTTCGTCGATCCTCACGGGTCTGAACTTCCTCGTGACCATTCACCGGATGCGCGCGCCGGGATTGACCTGGTTCCGCCTGCCGCTGTTCGTCTGGTCGATGTACGGCACGAGCGTGATCATCATGCTGGCCACGCCCGTGCTGGCCATTACGCTGGTGATGCTGATGGTCGAGCGGGTCCTGCAGGTGGGCATCTTCGATCCCGCATTGGGCGGTGATCCCGTCCTGTACCAGCACATGTTCTGGTTCTACTCCCACCCGGCCGTGTACATCATGGTTCTGCCAGGCATGGCCGTGATCTCGGAGTGCGTGGCGGCGTTCACGCGCAAGCGGATCTTCGGCTACAAGTTCGTGGCCTTCTCATCGCTCGCGATCGCGTTCCTGAGTTTTCTCGTGTGGGCGCACCATCTGTTCGTGGCCGGTATTTCCATTTACTCGGCCATGATCTTTTCCTTCCTGTCGATGCTCGTGGCCGTGCCCTCGGCGATCAAAGTCTTCAACTGGACGGCCACGATGTACAAAGGCTCGGTGTCCTGGCAGACGCCGATGCTGTACGTCCTCGGATTCATCGGTCTGTTCACGATCGGCGGAGTGACGGGTCTGTTCCTCGCCGCATTGGGCGTCGACGTGCACGTTCACGACAGTTACTTCGTCGTCGCGCACTTCCATTACGTCATGGTCGGAGGCACGATCATGGCCTACCTCGCGGGCATTCATTACTGGTGGCCAAAGATCACCGGCCGCATGTATCCGGAGTGGTGGGCGCGCTTGTCGGCGCTTCTGGTCTTCGTCGGCTTCAATCTGACCTTTTTTCCGCAGTTTCTGGTCGGTTATGTCGGCATGCCCCGGCGCTATCACGCGTATGCGCCGGAGTTTCAGGTGCTCAACGTGCTCTCGACCGCGGGCGCTACTGTCCTGGCGGTCGGGTACATCCTTCCCATGCTTTACCTGACCTGGTCGCTGAAGTTCGGCCGCAAGGCGGGAACGAATCCGTGGGGCGCTGTCGGTCTGGAATGGGCGACGTCATCGCCTCCGCCGAAGGAAAACTTCCACGTCACACCCGTCGTGACCTGGGATGCCTACGACTATCCGGCGTTCCTCAGAGCGATGAAGGAGACGCAGGATGCCTAACAATCCGACGCTCTACGATCTGCGCCATCCCGGATCGCCCGAGGAGGAGCCGGAGCTCGGGCATCACCACCCGTTCCTGCAACACCATTTCGAAGACCTCGGCCAGCAGCACGAGGCTTCGACGCTGGGCATGTGGTTCTTCGTCGCCCAGGAGATCCTCTTCTTCGGCGGCGTCTTTTGCGCGTATTTCATTTACCGGGCGATGTATCCCGACGCCTGGAAGGCCGGGTCGCTCCATCAGAACTGGCAGATCGGCGCGGCCAACACCATTGTGCTCATCGGCAGCTCACTGACCATGGCTCTCGCGGTCTGGGGTGCGCAGGGCGCGCGGCGGAAGTTCACCACGCTAATGCTCGTGCTGACACTGATCCTCGGCGGGATCTTCGTCGGCGTGAAGGGTTACGAGTACGCCGATCACATTCATCACGGCCTGTTCCCCGGCGCGAATTTCACGTATGTCGAGGCGGCCAATCCGGCGCTGACGCGCGGGGTCGAGCTGTTCATGACGTTCTACTTCACGATGACCGGCCTGCACGCCCTGCATATGGTCATCGGCGCGGGACTGCTCTTGTACTTCATCCGCCGCGCGTGGCGTGGCGACTTCGGTCCCGAGTATTACGGACCGGTGGAGATCATGGGCCTGTACTGGCACTTCGTCGACATCGTCTGGATCTTCCTCTTCCCGTTGCTTTATCTGGTCTGAGGCGCGAATGGCTGACACTCACCATCCCGATCACGAAACGTACAGCGGCCACGCCGCGCCGCATCACCAGGCGCCGCTCTTCGCGTATTTCGCCGTCTTCATCGCCCTGATGGTCCTGACCGTGCTCACGGTCTGGGTCTCCCGCATCGACCTCGGCGCCTGGAACACAGGCGTGGCCATGGCCATCGCCATCGTGAAGGCCACGGTGGTCATCCTCTGGTTCATGCACGTGATCCACTCGCCGCGCCTGACCTGGATCGTGGTGATTTCCTCGTTCCTGTGGCTGGGGGTCTTGTTCGTACTGACGTTCAGCGATTACCTGACTAGGGCCTGGAACATTTACTGAGAGTTGAAGGCGCCCGCCATCCGGGTGCGTTACCGTCATGCTCGTGCCGCGACTGGTCATTGCCCTCGCGTTCGCGTTTCTCGCCTGCAGTTCGACCGCCCGCTTCCCTGTAAAGCCCGAGGTTTTCATCAGCGAGTTTCGTGCGGCGGAAGGGCTGACGTTCAATGCCGCGGGGCAGCTCTTCATCGGTGCGAACAGCGGTGTGTGGATCGCCACCCCCGACGGCAAGGTCACGCGGATCGCCGACGTAACCACCCACCTCGGACAGGCCGGCACTGGCGCGCGGGACATCCTTGCCGCTGATTTCGGCCCGACGAACATCTTCCGCGACGGTCCCAACGACGACGGTATCGTCTGGCGGATTACGCCGGAAGGTACGAAAACCGTCGTTGCGACCGGGATCGCCGACCCGAATTTCATTCTCGTGCTGCCGGATGGGTCGTGGCTCGTCTCGGATGACGGCGTCGACAAGATTTATCGAATTCGCGACGGGAAGACCGAGGTCTGGTCGAGCGCGGTCGCGTATCCGAACGGCCTCGCCCTTTCACCCGATGGCCGCACCTTGTATGTGGCTCAGATCTTCACGCAGTTGAAGCCGATCGTGTTCGACAACAGGACCTGGTCGATTCCGCTCACTGCGGACTTCGATCCTGCCGGACCGCCGGTGCTTCTCGCGCGGACCGGCAACGGCGGAGTGGACGGCCTGGCCGTCGACGAGTCGGGCTTCGTTTATGTCGCCGACAATCAGGGCGGCAAGATCTGGCGCGTCGATCCGAAGAACGGCGCGGTCACCGTCGTCGCCGAGGGCATGCCGAATGTCGCCAGTCTGGTGTTCGGCGAAGGGAAATTCGATCGCAATGCGATTTACGCGACGTCGACCGAAAAAGGCGGCGGCACGATCTGGAAAATCCGCTTAGGCGCGCGCGGCGCCCGACTCACTCGTTGACGCGCTCGGCCCTCATCTCCCGCCCGCCCTGGTGCAGCGTCACCGCCGTCGCCTTTCCATCCGCGCCCATGTGAAAGACCAGGCGCGCGCGCACGCCGACGGCGGCGAACTCGATCGCCGACTCTTGCGTCAGTGCCACTTTCGGTTGTCCAGTGGCCTGGCTCACGAGCTTCCCGTCTTCGAGGAAGAACGAGAGGATGAAGTTTGGCATCAGCTGATAGCGCCCGACGAACGCGTCCAGCGGGTACTTCATCTCGATAGGCGCCGCGGGCTTCTCCAGCCGCTCGATGACCTTGCGGGCATTCTCGTTCTTCGGGTCGAGCTCCAGTGACTTGCGGTAATTCAGGAGCGCGAGCTCCTTGTTGACGGCCGCCGCATACGCTTCGCCCAAGCTGTCGTAAGGATTGGAAGCCTCGGGGAACATCTCCACGTTCAGCTTGAAGACCTCAATTGCATCCGCGGTGCGTCCCTGTTGAAGCAGGGAGTAGCCGAGACTGTTCAGTTCTGACTCGCGGAAGTCGTATTCGTCGGGCTTCTGTTTTCGCAGTTCGCGATAGCGCGCCACGATCTCCGCGCCGCTCTTTGCCACAACGCTTTGCAGCTCGTCGACGAGCGACTTCCGCGGCTGCCGCGGCTCGATCCCACGAAGGATGCTGAAAATGCTCGCGGCAAGCTCCTGGAGCTTGTCGCCGCGCGAGGTGTTGTCGAGCAGCACCACCAGCTCTTTTCGCTCCGGCACGCGCACGAGCAAAGTGCTGAAGCCATGAATGCCGCCGCTGTGCGAGATCGTATCGAGCTCGATCTTCTGATCATCGAGTTTCTTCTTCGACATCACCCAGCCGAAGCCGTAATTCTCGAGCGTCGCCGTGAACATCTGTTTCTTCAGATCGTCAGTGAGCAGCTTGTCGGTGTAGAGGGCGCGATCCCACAGATACAGATCTTCAACGGTCGAATAAAGCGATCCCGCCGAGTAGGGAATGGTCATGTCGAGATACGGCGCATTGATGTACGTGCCGCCGACAGCGCGTAACCGCTGGCCCGCTTCGGAATGATGGGCGTCGACAGATCGTAGCCGGACGCCTTCATGCCCAATGGAGCGAAGATCCGCTCCTGCACGGCCTCCGCGTACGTTTTGCCGGTGATCTTCTCGATGATCGCGCCCAGGAGGAAATAGGCGGAGTTGTTGTAAGCCCACTTCGTTCCCGGCTCGAATTCGAGGTCGCCGCTTGCGAATTTCTTTACGAACGCGGCGACGGTGTAAGGATCGCGCGCTTCGTTCGCGAAGAAGCCGGGCATGCCCGTGTAGCTGGGAATCCCACTCGTGTGATTGAGCAGTTGGGCGATGGTGATGCGGTCGCCGGTGTCTTTCCGGTAATCGGAAAGATGCGTGGTGATGCGATCGTCGAGCTCGAGCTTCCCCTCGGCCACCAGTTGCAGGATGACCATCGACGTGAATTGCTTGGTGATCGACGCAAGCCGGAAACGTGTATCCGGCGTGTTCGGGATCTGCCACTCGAAGTTCGCGTAGCCGTAGCCCTTCTTATGGACCACGCCCGACGCGTCGGCGACGAGCGCGGAGCCGTTGAACTGGCGCAGCTCGTTGTACTTGCGGAGCAGCTTGTCGATGCTCTCCGCTTTGGTTGCGGCGAAGAGTGGGGTAGTGAAAGCGAGGCAGAGAAGGATCGCGAGGCGCATGGCCGCGGAGCCTACCGCAACTCACCGCCGTGCCAGCGGTTCGATCTCGTTTCGTGACAGCCGCTCGAATCGCAGATAGAGAATCACCGCCACGACGGTCAGCCCCGCGCAGAGGCCCCACCACAATCCGACAATCCCCAGCTCCCGTTCGAACCCAAGATAAAGCGCGATCGGCAGCCCGATCGCCCAGTGGCCGAGGACGTTCGCGTAAAACGTGAATTTCGTGTCGCCTGCTCCGCGCAGCACGCCACCGCCGACTGCCTGAATTCCGTCCGAGAGTTGAAAGTACGCCGCGACGAGAAACAGGGGCAGGGCGGTGGTGATCACCGCCTCCTGGTTCGTGAACAGGCGCGCGAGCGGGCGCGGGATGGTCAGGAAGGCCAGTGCCGCCAGCGACATCACGCCGGCTCCGGCGACGAAGGCGACGTGCCCGGCGATGCGCGTTGCAGCCGCGTTGCGTGAACCGACGCCCAGGCCCACGCGGACGGATCCCGCGGCTGAGACGCCGAGCGCCGCGGTGTACGTGAATGACGCGAGGCCGATCACGAGCTGGTGCGCGGCCAGATCGAGCGTCCCCAGTCGCGCCGCGAGCACGGCTACCAGCGCAAACACGCCGACCTCCGCGCCCATCTGCAATCCCACCGGCAGTCCGACCCGGAACGCATTGCGGATCTCCGCGCGATTGAACCGGTGATCGAACGGCTCGCCGATGTCGATCTTCCGCACGGCCACGGCCACGATCCACAGCTCGACAATTGTGCAGATCACCGTCGCCATCGCCGCGCCGGCAACGCCGAACGCGGGGATCTTCCACCAGCCGAACACGAAAATGATGTCGCCGATGAGGTTCAACACGTTCGCCACGACCATCGCCACGACCAGCGGCTTCGTCTTGCCGTACGCCTGCAGATACGCGCGCACGACGAAGAACAGCAGGAACGGCGCGAGGCTGAGCGTGCGCACGAGGAGGTACGTGCGGCCGGGCTCGATCAGTTCCGGCTCGACGCCCATGGAAGGAATGGCGACCGCCGCCGCGACGAGAACGGCCGACAACGCGGCCGTCACGATCAATCCCAGCCAGACGCCCTGCCACATGATCTGCCGGGCCCGTACGCGGTCGCCGGCGCCGATGGCCTGGGAGATCATCGGGTCGATTCCGAACATCATCCCCATGCCGATCACGGAGATGGAGAAGAAGACCGCATTGCCGAGACCGGACGCCGCGAGCTCGCGCGCGCCGAGGCGGCCCAGGACGGAGACGTCGACCAGGCCCATGAGCTGCGTGCCCGCCTGCGCCGCCGCCAGGGGCGCGGCCAGGCGGAACAGCTGCCCGATTTCCGTACGTACCGCCGAACCGCGCATGAGGGGCGGGATTCTAGTAGGATTACCCGCTTTTTAACGACACTCTCCGAATCACAAGGACGTTCCCACCATGCGATATCTCGTCACCGGCGGCGCCGGTTTCATCGGATCGAATTTCATCCGCTACCTCTTCAACAAATACGGCGACGACGCCCAGGTCGTGAACCTGGACAAACTCACGTACGCCGGCATCCGCGAGAACCTCGCCGAATACGAAGGCAAGCCGAACTACCGCTTTCTGCAGGGCGATATCGCCAAACCGGAGGATGTGGCCGAGGGGTACAAGGGCGTCGATGGAAGTGGCGTGGATGTGGTGGTGAACTTCGCCGCCGAAACGCACGTCGATCGCTCGCTGATGGAAGCGGGGACGTTCATCGAGACGGACGTTCACGGCGTGCTGGTCCTGCTCGAGGAAGCGAAGAAACTCGCCCCGAATCTGAAGCGCTTCGTGCAGATCTCGACCGATGAAGTCTACGGCTCGATCGATTCGGGGTCGTTTACCGAGAGCGATCCGCTCAATCCGCGAAATCCGTACTCCGCGTCGAAAGCCGGCGGGGATCGCATGGCTTACGCGTACGCGCAGACGTACGGCATGCCGGTGATCGTCACCCGCGCCTCGAACAACTTCGGGCCGTTCCAGTATCCGGAAAAGCTCATCCCCCTGTTTGTCACGAACGCGATCGACGACCTGCCGCTGCCGCTCTACGGCGACGGCCGCAATGTCCGCGACTGGTTGTTCGTCGAAGACCACTGCGCGGCCATCGACTTCCTGATCGAGCACGGCACGAACTCGGAGACCTACAACATCGGCGGCGGCAACGAGCGCGAGAATCGCGAGATCACTTCGCGGATCCTCGAGCTGACCGGGAAACCGGACTCGCTCATCAAGCGCGTCGCCGATCGCCAGGGTCACGACCGCCGCTACTCCATCGACACCACCAAACTCGAATCCCTCGGATTCAAGCTGACCACGAACTTCGACCAGGCCCTGGAAAAGACCGTCGAGTGGTACGTGAAGAATGAGCCGTGGTGGCGGGCGATCAAGGAGCGGAGCGCCGAGTACCGCGCGTATTACGAGAAGCAGTACGCGAACCGGTAGGCGGTTTACTTATTCGTGCACAGCCGGATATCCGCGATCAACTGCGCCATGTCGAACGGTTTGGCGTGGATGCGGTAGACCGGGGCGTTGAAGCGCTTGAGGATCTCGCTCTCCGGGACGGCTGAGGCGATGATCGTGCAGTTCAGCTTTTCCGGATGGTGCTGCTGCATGTGCTTGAGCACGCCGTAGCCGTCGACGCGGGGCATCATCAGGTCGAGCAGGATCACCGAGTAGCCGTCCTCGTCGATCCGCTCGATGGCCTCTTCGCCGTCGCGGGCCGTGTGCACCTCGAGGTCCTGGCGCTCCACTACTTTGGCCAGCATGGTCCGGATCGGATCGTCGTCGTCGACGATCAGGGCTCGTTTGCGCTCGGTCACGAGCTGAACGTTATGTCAGAGCGGCAACCAGCGCAAACGGAATCGCGAGGACGACCGCGGCGATGGCCAGGGGGATGATCACCGCGATGATCGCGGCGAAAATCGCCGCCCCGACGGCGAAGAGCACGCCGACCTTCACCAGGACGATCACCGCCAGCACCGGCAACAGCAGGAACTTGAGCGGGATGAGCACCAGGTCGACGGCGAACTTCACCGCCGAGAAGGCGAGCACCACTCCGGCGACGGCCACCACGACGCCGACGGCAACCACGGCGAGAAGTGCGAGCAGCTCGAACATGAGCAACCTCCGTTTGCGGTGATACGGAGGCACGCCGCCGGGGTTTCTACGCCGGCATGGCTCCAACGTAAACGCTCTGCGGCCGGATGATCCGGCCCACGGCACGCTGCTCCGCGCAGTGCGCCAGCCAGCCCACCACCCGCCCGATGGCGAAGGTCGGGGTGAACAGCTGCACTTCCAGGCCGAGGCCGTGGAGGAGGAGGGCGGTGTAGAACTCGACGTTCGTCTGCAGCCTGCGGCCGGGTTTGTACTCCTCCAGCAGGCGGAGGGCCGTCGCTTCGACGGCGCGGGCCAGCTCGTACAGTTTCATGTCGCCGGCGCGGGTGAACAGCCGGTGCGCCGCGGCCGCGAACACGTCCGCGCGCGGATCGCGGACCTTGTACACGCGATGCCCGAAGCCCATCAGCCGCTCGCCGGACTCGATCTTCCGCCGCAGAGAGGCCTCCGCGCGCGAGGCCTCGCCGATCTCGAAGACCATGTCCAGAGCCGGTCCCGGCGCGCCGCCGTGCAGCGGCCCTTTCAGCGCGCCGATGGCGCCGGTGATCGCCGAAACGAGGTCGGAGCCGGTCGAGGCGATGACCCGCGCGGTGAACGTGGATGCGTTCAGCCCGTGATCGACGACCGTGTTCAGATACGTCTCCAGCCCGCGCAGCAGCTCCTCGTGCGGCTCGACGCCGTTGAGCATGTACAGATAGTTCGCCGCAAACCCGAGATCCTCACGCGGCGCGATCGGCTCCTGCCCGTTCCTTAACCGCCAGTACGCCGCGACGATCGTCGGAAACATCCCGGCGATGTTTTTCTCGTCAGTCAAGGCCGCGACACCCATCCTCAACGCATCCATCCCATCGGAAGCGCTGCCGAGCAGCGCTCTGGACTGCGGCGGCAAAGCCGCCGCTCTCACTTCGACGCCCAGCAGGGCCGCGACCCTCTCAAACGACCACGAGGAAAGCTCCTCCACCCGATACCCGCCAATCACCAGCACCCCGCGCTCCCCATCCACCATGCTCAACTTCGTCTCCGCCGCGACCACGCCTTCCAGTCCGCTGTTCATACAGGGAAACATGAACTCGATTGACAAAGACGTCAATGTTGATCGTAGAATCAACATGATGGCTCGCACGGAATGGATCTCCGCCGCCGAGGCAACGCGTCTCCTGAAGGTGAGCCGGGCCACGCTGTACGC
This sequence comes from uncultured Acidobacteriota bacterium, assembly GCA_963822445.1. GTDB lineage: Bacteria > Acidobacteriota > Thermoanaerobaculia > Gp7-AA8 > Gp7-AA8 > QHVT01. Next base: position 2,093,589 of record CAWGHO010000002.1, read on the forward strand.
GTACGTCAGCCGGCGCCTGGTGCGTTCGGAGGCGGTGCCGGGGCGCTCGCGGGAGCGGCGGTATGCGCGGGAAGACGTGGAGCGCCTGCGCAGCCGCGCCGAGGAGCGTCGCAATCCCGGGAAAGCGGCGGAGCATGCCTTGCGGTGGGGCGTGCCGGTGCTGGAGTCGGCGATCACCCTCATCGCCGGCGGAAAGCTGTTCTACCGCGGCCATGACGCGGCGGAGCTCGCGCGCACGCGGTCGCTGGAAGAAGTCGCGGCCCTGCTCTGGGCGGGTGATTTTGCCGCGGATGTCTTCGATACGCCGCTCCATGTGATCGCCGGCCGCGCCAGCACCGCCGACCTGCCGTTCGTGAATCGTGCACAGTCGGTTTTGCCGCTCGTCGCGGCGCGTGATGCCGTCGCGTTCGACCTCCGCCCTCGCGCCGTCGCCCAGACCGGCTGGCGGATCATGAACCTGCTGACCAGCGTCGCCGCGTCGACGCAGGAGCTCGAGCCGACCATCGAGGAGACGCTGGCCAGCCGCTGGGGAAGCAAAGACGCGAACGCGCCCACGTTGCTGCGCGCGGCGCTGATCCTCTGCGCCGATCACGAGCTCAACGTCTCCGCCTTCACCGCCCGCTGCGTAGCCTCGGCCGCCGCGAATCCGTACGCCGTCGTCATCGCCGGGCTGGCCGCGCTTGAAGGAACGAAGCATGGCGGCGCGACGCGAAGAATCGAGGCTTTGTACGACGAGGTCCGCCGCTCGCGCGACCTTCGCAAGGCGCTGGCCGAGCGACTCCGTCGCGGCGAGAGCATCGAAGGCTTCGGCCATCCCCTCTATCCCGACGGCGATCCGCGCGCGACGCTGTTGCTGTCACTGCTCGCCGAGCATTACCCGAAGTCGAAGGAGATCGCCTTTGCCCGCGCGTTTCTCGAAGCCGCGGACTCGCTTCTCGGCGAGCAGCCGAACGTCGATTTCGCGCTGGTGGTCGTCGCGCGCGTGCTGGCGCTGCCGCCCGATGCGGCGCTGGCCATCTTCGCCATCGGCCGGACCATCGGCTGGATCGCGCACGCCATCGAGCAGTACGCGCAGAACGCGATGATCAGGCCGAGGGCAAAGTACGTGGGGCCGGCGCCGCGCTAGAGCTTCGCCACGTTCTCGAAATACCGGACGAACGCCGCGATCCCGCCGCTGGCCTGCTGCCAGTCGTAGTTCTCGTTCGGCGCGTGGTAGCCGTGCTCGGGCAAAGAGAGGCCGAGGAACATCACCGGCGATTCGAGGACCTGCTCCATCGAGATCACCGCGCCGATCGATCCGCCTTCGCGCACGAAGACCGGCTCGCGTCCGAACGCGAACTTCATCGCGTCCTTCACCGCATCCGCGAGAGGCCCTTCCGTCGGAGCTTTGTAGGGATACATCGAGTTCTCGACCTCGACCTTCACGTCCGCGGAGCGCTCTTTGATGAACGCCTTGATGATCTTCTGCAGTTTCTTCGGATCCTGATTCGGCACGAGCCGGAAGGAGACTTTCACCTCCGCGCGCGGAGGGATGACGGTCTTGATGCCCGGACCGGTGTAGCCGCCGACCATGCCGTGGATCTCCATCGTGGGCATGGCCCAGATGCGCTTCATCACGTCCATCGGGTTGTCGCTGCGAATCGATTTGAAGAGGTGGTCTTTCTTGAACTGCTTGATGGAGAAGCCGGACTCGCGGAAGTCCTTCAGCTCGGCTTTCGTGGGCGGCTCGACATCGTCATAGAAGCCTTTGATCTTCACCCTGCCGGTGCGGGCGTCGTGCATCGCGGAGACGAGTTGCATCAGCTCGCCGAGCGGGTTGCGCGCCGCGCCGCCGGTGACGCCGGAGTGCTGGTCGGTCGCGCCCGTTTCCAGCGACAGCGTGAATCCCTGCAATCCGCGCAGACCCGCCGGGCAGGCCGGCCGCGAGCGCGAGACCCAGATCGTGTCCGACACCAGGATGTGATCGGTGGCCAGAGCATTCACATGTTTCTTGATCCCGCTCTCGAAGTTCGGCGAGCCGATCTCCTCTTCGAGCTCCCAGAGCACGTTGAGATTCAGCGGCACTCCCGCTTCACGCGCGGCACGAATGCCCCAGAGCGCGCTAAGCGCCGGGCCTTTGTCGTCCGTCGTGCCGCGTCCGAAATAGCGATCGCCTTCTTTGGTGAAGGTGAAAGGCTCGGTGTTCCAGGGCTCGGTCTCCTTCGACGCCGGCTGCACGTCGAGGTGGTTGTAGACGGTGAGCGTCGGCAGTTTTTTGCCGGCCTTGAAGCGCCCATGCACGATGGGATAGCCGTCGGTCTGGAGGATCTTCGGCTCGCCGCCGAAATCGCGGATCTGTTGCGCGGCCGCGTCGGCGCAGCGGCGGATGTCGGCTTTGCGTTCCGGTTCGGCTGAGACCGACGGAATCTCGACGAGTTGTTTGAGGGTGGCTTCGAATTGATCGCGCTCGGACCTGGCCCAGGCCAACAGCGACTTCTTATCGGTTTTCATCGCGGCGGATCATAGGCGCAAAGGCTCAGAGGCTCAAAGGCTCAAAGCTTCTTTGTGCCTTTGAGCCCTTGCGCCTTGCCTACCACCCGGCTGCCGCCCCATCCCGTCGCGAGTCCGCGCCGCCCAGCCGCATCCCCGTCTTCAGGTCGATCATCACCGCCGTCGCTTCGCCAATCCCGAGCGATTCCGGTTTCTCGCGGAACTTGTGGCCCATCGCTTCGAGTTTGGCGCGCGTGTCGGGATTGATGCCGAACGGCTCCCAGTAGATCTCGTCCGGCATCCACTGATGATGAACGCGCGCCGCTTCGATGGCCTGATCGGGGTTCATCCCGAAGTCGACCACGTTCAACACGAACTGCAGAACCGTGTTGATGATGCGCGGGCCGCCCGGGCTGCCGACGGCGAACCAGGGCTTGCCGTCCTTCACCGCGATGATCGGCGACATCGAGGACAGCGGCCGTTTGTACGGGGCAATCGCGTTCTGCGTTCCCTGAATGAGCTGGAACTCGTTCGGCACTCCAGGCTTCACCGTGAAGTCGTCCATGTCGTCGTTCATCAGGAAGCCGGCACCGGTGACGGTCACGCCGTTCCCGAACCAGTTGTTGATCGTGTACGTGTTCGACACGATCGTTCCCTCGCTGTCGATCACGCCGAAATGCGCGGTCTCGGACGGCTCGCTCAGCGGTTCACCTGCGCGAATCTCTTTCGACGACGAGGCCTTGTTCGGATCGATGGTCGTCCGTCGCTTCGCCGCGTACTCCTTCGAGATCAGCCCGGCCACCGGCACGTTCGCGAAATCGGGATCGGCCACGAACTCCGCGCGATCAGCAAACGCCCGCCGCATGGCTTCGACGAGCGTGTGAATGTACGCCGCCGAATGCCAGCCCATGGCCTCGAGGTCGTAGGCCTCGAGGATGTTGAGCATTTCCAGCAAGGTGGTTCCGCCGGACGACGGCGGCGGCAGCGTCAGCAGCTCCACACCGCGATACGTTCCGCGGACCGGTTTGCGCACGATGGGCTGGTATTTTTTCAGATCCTCCATCGTCAGCAGGCCGCCGCCTTTCACCGCTTCGGCCACGATCTTCCGCGCCGTCGCTCCTTCGTAGAACTCGCGCGGGTCGGCTTTGATCCTCGCCAGCGTCGCTGCGAGCTCCGGTTGCACGAACTTCTCACCCGGCTCGTAGTACTTGCCGTCGCGCAGAAAGATGCGGCGCGTTTCAGGCGTGAGCTCGAGGCGTTTCAGCGAGGACTCGAATGTCATCGAGCGCGCGAGAAAGTCGCTGACCAGGAACCCTTCCGCGGCGAGCTTCCGCGCCGGCTCGACGACCTCTTCCCATTTCAGTTTCCCGTGGCGCTGATGGGCCAGGCGGAAGCCGGCGATGGTTCCCGGAACGGCCGACGCTTTGTGACCGTAGGTCGAAAGGCCAGGAATCACGTTTCCCTGTTCGTCGAGGAACATGTCCCGCCGCGCGGCCCTGGGCGCGGTGCCGCGGTAATCGATCACTTCCGTGGTCCCGTCGGCTTTCCGGATGAGCATGAAACCGCCGCCGCCGATGTTTCCCGCCGCCGGCCAGGTCACGGCCAGAGCCAGCCCCGTCGCGATCGCCGCATCGACCGCGTTGCCCCCTTTTTCATCACTTCGATGCCCGCCCGGGAGGCCGCATCGCTGGTCGAGGAGACCATGGCCCGCTTGCCTCGAACGGGGTCGCGGGAGTCGGCCAGAAGGGGGACGGTGACGGCGAGGAGCAGGAAGGCACCGAGGCGTTTCATCGCGGCGAAGTGTACCCGTTGCGTGCAGAGGCGGATCGTCGTAGATTGATGCCCGGTCCACACCGCTCATGACTGAAAAAATCTCGATGAAAGCGATCAAGCGGAGCAGCCGCTATCGCGTCGTGCTCAATGTGCCGGTGAAGCTCGGCCTCAAGGACGGAACCCTCGTCGACGTGAGCGAAGTCGGCGCGCTGGTCACTCATGAAGGCGCCTTGAAGAACGGCACCGAGACGAACATGACCTTCACTTACGAGAACAAGAAGTTCTTCGGCAAAGTGAAGATCGGTTCCTGCGGCGTGGTCGGACTGGGCGCGGGGCAGAAGGGCACGACCCTGTTCGCGTCGCGCCTGTACTACACGGAGAACCTGCCCGAGGAGTCGAAGCAGATCATCGAGTCGATCCTCAATCCGCCGGAAGATTGAGCGTCACGAACGGTAATCGGCGTTCAGGCTGACGTAGTCGTGGCCGAAGTCGCTCGACAGCACCACCGCCCGCCCGTTTCCACCGCCCAGGTCGACGTGTAGCGGCACCCGCTCGCGCGAGAACACCTTGGCCGCGTCTTTCTCGCGATAGGCCGCGGGCTCTCCGTTGACGACCAGCTTCACCTGACCCGCGGTCAGCGAGATTTTCTTCAGTGAGAAACGCGCGCCGCTGCGGCCGACCGCGGCCAGGATGCGGCCCCAGTTCGGATCTCCGCCGTGAAGCGCGGTCTTGACGAGCGGCGAAGTGGCGATCGCGTGCGCGGCGAGCTTCGCGTCCCGCTCCGTTTTCGCGCCGGTGACCTCGACTTCCATCACCCGGATCGCGCCTTCGCCGTCGCGGACGATCATCCACGCCAGCTCGCGGCAGATCTTGTCGAGCGCGCGCTGGAAGTCGGTCAGGTCGGCGCTGCTGGCGTTGTCGAGTTTCCCCGAGGCCAGGAGCAGGACCGTGTCGTTCGTCGAGGTGTCGCCGTCGACGGAGATCGAGTTGAAGCTTTGATCGACGGCGACCTTCAGCGCGCGCTGTAATGCGCCCGGTGCGACGTTCGCGTCGGTCATCACGAACGCGAGCATCGTGGCCATGTTCGGATGGATCATGCCCGCGCCTTTCGCGACTCCCACGAGACGCCCGCGCTTGCCGCCGAGGGTGAAGGTGGCCTGGGCGACTTTCGGGCCGACGTCGGTGGTGAGGATCGCGTGGGAGAGCGCGTCCACGCCGCCGCTGGACAGCCGGTTGACCGCGGCCGGCAGGAACTGGGTGACCTTTCTGTCCGGCAGCACGACGCCGATCACGCCCGTCGACGCGAGAAAGATCTCCTCCTCGGCGCACCGCAGAATCTCGGCGGCTTTCTCACGCACGCGCCTGGCCGCGTCGAGGCCGTCCTTGCCGGTCACCGCGTTCGCGCAGCCTGCGTTGACCACGACCGCTTTCACGCGTCCGCCGCTCTTCTTCAGGGCGGCCTTCGACAACACGACCGGCGCCGCCTGAAACCTGTTCTGGGTGAAGACGGCAGCCGCGTTCGCGCCGTTCTCCGCCACGATCAGGCCGAGGTCGGGGCGCTTCTTGCGAATACCGGCGCGGACGCCGGAGGCGACAAAGCCGCGAGGCAGCTTCACTTCAAGAGCTCCAGCGCCGCGGCCTTCACCCGATCGGGATTCGTCCCGCCGAGAACGTTCTTCTTCGCCAGCACGGTGTCGACGCTGTTCTTCGACGAGCCGAAGTCACGGCTCACGATCTCGTGCGCCTCGCGGAACGGCACGCCCTTCGCCGCCAGTTCATCGGCGGCATCAGTGGCGAGCAACAACGGGCTTGCCGCTGCGGCGCGCATGCGGTCGTGATTCACCTTCAGTCCTGCGATCAGCGCGGTCAGCGCCGGCAACAGAATGGCCAGCATCGTCCGCGTGCGGAACAGCGGCTCCTTGTCGAGCTGCAGATCTTTGTTGTACGCGAGCGGCAATCCCTTGAGCAGCGCCAGGAATCCGGTCAGCTCGCCGATGGACCGCGCCGCATGGCCGCGCGCGAGCTCGAGCACGTCCGGATTCTTCTTCTGGGGCATGCGCGAGGAACCGGTGGCGAGCGAGTCCGGCAGCTCGGCGTAATTCGCCTCGTCGCTGGTGATGAAGATCAGATCCTCGGCGAACCGCGACAGGTGCGTGAGCAGCAGCGACGCCGCGAAGAGGTACTCCGCGGCGAAATCGCGATCGGAAACGCCGTCGAGCGAGTTGCGCGTCGCCCGGGCAAAGCCGAGGGACTTCGCCAGACGCTCGCGGTCGATGGGCAGGGGAGTGCCGGCCAGCGCGCCGGAGCCGAGCGGGCATTCATCGCCGCGCGATTTCGCATCGGCGATGCGCGAGGCATCGCGCGTGAGCATCTCCGCGTACGCGAGACACCAGTGCCCGAACGTGACCGGCTCGGCCTGTTTGAGATGCGTGTAGCCGGGCATCGGCGTCGCCGCTTCGTCGAGCGCCTTCTGCGCGACGGCCTTGATCAGCGAGTTCACCAGGGAGCTGGCGTCGTCGCAGGCTTTCTTCAGCCAGAGCTTGAGATCGGTGGCGACCTGATCGTTGCGGGAGCGGCCGGTGTGCAGTTTCCCGGCGAGTGTGCCGAGGGTTTCGCGGAGCTGCTCCTCGACGAACGAGTGCACGTCCTCGTACTCGCCGTCGACGAAGGTGATCATCTGCAGGCCGGAAACGAGCGCGCTCACCTCATCCGAAGTGAGCACGCCCGAAGCCCCGAGCTCCTGCGCCCACGCGATCGAGCCCTCCACGTCTTCCGCGAGCAGCTCGCGGTCGAACGCAAAGGAGTCGTTCAGCGCGCGCAGCAGCGCCGAGGGACCCTCACTGAAACGCCCGCCCCACATCGTCATTTCTTCGACCATCCTCCATTCGCCTTCTGAACGCTCTCCACGTCCATCGGCGAGAGCCGCTTCCGGCCGCGCAACTGCAGGCCGAACAGCTTGATGAAGCCGGCCGAATCAGTGACGTCGTAGCCGGTCATGTCGAACGAGGCCAGGTTCTGCTGGTACAGCGAGTACTGCGACTCTCGTCCGATCACGGTCGCGTTGCCTTTGTAGAGCTTCAGCGTGACCGAGCCGGTGACCGTCTCGCACAACGAATTCACGAACGCGTCGTAGGCCTCGCGCAGCGGCGAGAACCACTGCCCGTTGTAAACCAGCTCCGCGTAACGCGTGGCCATCCGCTCTTTCTCGTGCGCCGAGTCGCGATCGAGCACGATCGACTCCAGCGCTTTCAATGCGCTCACCAGAAGCGTTCCGCCCGGCGTTTCGTACACGCCGCGGGACTTGATGCCGATCAGGCGATTCTCGACGATGTCCGCCCGGCCGACGCCGTGCCTGCCGCCGATCTCGTTCAGCGTCTGCACCAGCTTCGCCGGCGAGAGCTTCACGCCGTTGACCGCGACCGGGTAGCCCTCTTCGAAGGTGATGGTCACCTTCTCCGGCTCGTTCGGCGCGTCCATCGGATCCGTGGTCAGCTTGAACATCGACGCTTCCGGCTCGAACATCGGGTCCTCGAGCGGCCCGCCTTCGTGCGACAGATGCCAGAGGTTGCGATCGCGCGAGTACGGATCTTTCTTCGTGACCGGCACCGGAATGCCGCGCGCGGCCGCGTAGTCGATCGCGTCTTCACGCGAGACGATGTCCCACTCGCGCCACGGCGCGACGATCTCCAGCTCCGGCGCGAGCGCCTGATAGGCGAGCTCGAACCGCACCTGATCGTTGCCCTTGCCCGTGCAACCGTGCGCGAGCGCATCGCAGCCGGTGGCCAGGGCGATCTCGACCTGCTTGCGCGCGATGAGCGGGCGGGCGGTGGAGGTGCCGAGGAGGTAGTCGTGCTCGTAAATCGCGCCGGCTTTGAGAACCGGGAAGAGGTACTCCGCGGCGAACTCCTCCTTCGCGTCGACGAGGTGGAAGTCACACGCGCCGGTCGAATACGCCTTCTGCGCGAGACCGGTGGTCTCCTCGGCCTGACCGACGTCGACGGCCACCGCCACCACGTCGCAGCCGTAGTTCTCCTTCAGCCAGGAAATGATGATGGAGGTATCGAGACCTCCCGAATACGCCAGGGCGACCTTTTTCACGCTGCTTTCTCCTTAGAACCACCCAGCACGAGGGCCAGGGTGTCGATGAATTCGATGAGTGCTTTCTTGGGGACGATGTAGGGCGGCAGCAGCCGCAGGACCTTCTCGCGAGCCGTTCCGACCACGAACCCGTGATCGAGCAGCTCCCGCGCAACCGGTGAAGCGAGACGATCGAGCTCGATGCCCCACATCAGGCCCGAGCCACGGACGTCGACGACGTTGCTCAACTTCTTCAGCTCACCGCCGAACCATTCGCCGAGGGCGTTGATCTGCGGCAGCAGCTTTTCGGTTTCTTCGAGGACGATCGCGCCGAGGCGGCAGGCGATCGGGTTTCCGCCGAACGTCGTGCCGTGATGGCCGGGCTTGACCACTCCTTCCAGCGCCGCGCCGGTGAGCACCGCGCCGAGGGGCAGTCCGCCGCCGAGTGGCTTCGCCAGCGTGACGATGTCCGGAACGATGCCGCTCTTCTGAAACGCGAAGAGATAGCCGGTCCGGCCGATGCCGCACTGGATCTCGTCGAGCACGAGCATCGTGCCGTGCAGATCGGCGATCCGCCGCGCGGCGATGAGGTACTCGTCGGTCAGCGGGATGATTCCCCCCTCGCCCATGACCGGCTCGAGGAAAATCGCCGCGGTCTCATCGTCGACAGCCCCTTCGAGCGCGGCGATGTCATTCGGCGCCACAAACGACACGCCCGGCACCAGCGGCGCGAACGGCGTCCGGTACGCGTCGTGTCCCGTCAGCGAGAGCGAGCCCAGCGTGCGGCCGTGGAACGACTCTTCGAGCGCGACCAGCTTCGTCTTCTTCGTCGCCAGCCGCGCGAACTTCAGAGCCGCTTCATTCGCCTCCGTGCCGCTGTTGCAGAAGAACGCCCGGCACAGGCCGGACGCGCGCACCAGCTTCTCCGCGAGGATGCCCTGCGCGGGGTGGTAGTAGAGATTCGAGACGTGCAGCAGCTCGTCGCTTTTGAGCGCCTTCATGAGCCGCGGATGCTTGTGGCCGAGGACGTTCACGGCGATGCCGCCGAGGAGGTCCCAGTACTGCGCGGCCTTCGGCGTCGAACAGACGGGCGCCCTTTCCATCGCGGGGATGGAACGGCGTGCGCGCATACGTCTTCACCAGGAACGCGTTCTCACGCGCTTCGACAGCGGCCGGCGTTTCGTCATGCAGCAACAAGGTGAGTTCCTCCGTTCTCTCCGATTTCGATCGCGCCCACTCCGGCGCGCAAGGCAGACAGCGCCGCCTGCAGCTTCGGCTTCATACCGCCGCTGACGACTTCGATGTACGTCTCCGCTTCATTCGCTCCCAGCGTCGGCACGACCTCGCCGTTCGCGTCGAGCAGTCCCGCTACGTCGGTGATGAACCGCAGCGACTTCGCCTGCAGAGCCACGGCGAGTGCCGCCGCGGCGCTGTCCGCGTTCACGTTCAGCAGGTCGCCGTCGGTGGTCTGCGCGATCGACGAAACGACCGGCAGGATTCCGTACGTCAGCATCGCCTTCACCAGCGTGCAGTTCGCACCGGTGACCCGGCCGACATGACCCAGCTCCACGCCGTCGATCGGCGGATGCTGGGTCGCTACGAGCGTCGCGTCGCTGCCGGAGATCCCGGCCGCCCGCACGCCCAGCTTCGTCAGCTCGCTGACCAGCATCTTGTTGACCGTGCCGCCGAGGACCGACACGACCACTTCCAGCGTCGCGTCGTCGGTGATCCGCAGACCGGCGTGAGTCTTCTTGGCGATGCCGAGCTTCGCCAGCTTCGCGTCGATGTGCTTCCCGCCGCCATGGACGAGCACCACGTTCTCGCCGGCGTTCCAGCGCGCGACGATCGTCTTCAGAGCGGCATCGCGGCGCGAAACGTCGTCGAGCAGTGAACCGCCAAGCTTGATTACTGTCGTCACTGGAGCCCCTCCGTCTCCGCATATCCATGCATGCGGTTGAAGTTCTGCACGGCCTGCGAGGCCGCACCTTTGAGCAGGTTGTCGATCACGCTGACGATCACGGCCCGCTTGCCGCCCTGCAGCAGGTGGAAACCGATCTCCGCGTACGGCGTGTTGACCACGTTCTTGAGCTCCGGCATCTGGCCGGCCGGCAGGACCCGAACGAACGGTGCGTTCGCATACGCGTCGTCGTACGTCGCCTTCAGCTCCTCGGCCGTCACCGGATGGGTGAAGCCGACGTGCATCGTCGAGAGAATCCCGCGTACGGTCGGCAGCAGGTGCGGCACGAACACGAGCGTGGTGCGCTCGCCGAGCTTGAGGCCCTGGCGGATCTCCGGCTCGTGCCGGTGCTTGCCGATGCCGTACGTCTTGAAGTTGCCGAATAGCTCGGAGAACGAAAACGCCACGTCCGCCTTCTTGCCCGCGCCCGAGACGCCGCTCTTCGAATCGCAGATGACCGGCTGGTCGCGATCGAGGATGAACGTCAGCGGCCGTAGCGCGAGGAGGATAGAAGTCGGGTAGCAACCCGGATTCGCAACCAGCCGCGCCTTCTTCAACTCGCCATTGCAGAGTTCCGGCAGTCCATAAACCGCCTCGGCCAGAAGCTCCGGACGCGGATGCTCGAAGCCGTACCACGACGGATAAAGCGCCGGCTCGCCGAGGCGGAACGCGCCCGACAGGTCGATGACCTTGATGCCCGCGTCGAGGATGGCCGGCGCGATCTCGGCCGAGGTCTCGTTCGGCGTCGCCAGGAACGCAACTTCGGTCTTGGCGGCGATCATCGCCTCGAGCGAATAGGTCGTGCTCGAAAACGACGCGACAACCTCGGCATGCGGATGCCGGCCGAGGATGCGCACCAGCTCTTCGCCGGCATATCCGGTTGCGCCTGCGATGGCGACACACGTTCTCTGTTGTTCGTTAATCATGGTCGTGGCTCCGAATCCGTAGCCGCGCCTATGCGCGCGTACGGCGTCGCGAGGTGTGAATCCCTGCGACTTCGTGTACTCGCCGCACGAATGCATCGGCGGCGGCGGGAGTGCGAAAAGCGATGAAGATCGTGTCGTCGCCGCCGATGGTGCCGAGGATGTCCTCGATCGGCGCCGCGTCGATTGCACTGGCCAGCGGCTGAGCCTCGGCCACCGGCGTTTTGATGACCACCATGTTCACCGCGGCCTCGGCGAAGAGGACGCGATCCCGGAGGAGCTGCTCGAGCCGGTGCTCGCGCGACTCCCGCGGGGTGAAGGTCGCGACGGGCGCGAGCGCTTCAGGCGTGACGTAGCCGGCCGGAGTCTTGATCAGGCCGAGATCGCGGAGGTCCCGCGAGAGCGTCGGCTGAGTGACCTGGAACCCGAGCTTGCGCAGCGCGGCCATCAGCTCGTCCTGGGAGTGGACGGCAGTCTGGCGGACGGTCCGGAGGATTTCCTCCCGTCTGCGCAATGCTTCGCTGGCTGCATGATTATTCATCTTCACGAATCTTTATGCATGAACCGGGTCGTGTCAAGGGTTATTTCGCCCGGCTCTCCCTTTGCATTTCCCGTAATTCAGGAGGCCAGGTTTCCCATGTCCCGAGTCGAGCGCACTGACGACCAGCAGAAGCACCAGCCCAGGCAGGCTCTTCGGGGCCGCCGTCCCTCAGCGCCGCAGCGCGAGTCCAGCCCCGGCCGCACGCCCAGCAAGGCGGAAGGGGAAGTGTCCGACGTCGAGGAAGCCCTCGAGCGGCAGCGCGAGTAGCTAAACCTCGATCCCCACGCTCCTCATCAGCTCCAGTGCATTGCTCTTGGTGACGACCCCCGGGCGCATCCGGTAGTCGAACACCACCCGCCCTTCCTCGATGTGGTCCTCGAAGTGGACGTTGGCCGCGCGTGGCGCCAGCTCCTCCGCGATCTGCGCCAGCGCCAGATCGTGCGTCGAGACCAACCCGACCGCCCCGTGGTCCACGAGACTCCGCACGATGGCCTCGGCACCGATCCGCCGGTCATGGGAGTTCGTCCCGGCCAGCACTTCGTCAAGGAGAAACAGCAGCGGTCCCGAGCGCGACAGATCGAGGACCTGCCGGATCCGCAAAATCTCCGCGTAAAACCGCGAGGCGTTTTCCTGCAGCGAGTCGTGCAGGCGGATCGAGGCGCCGACGGCCATCGGCGCGATCCGCAGCGACTTCGCACATACCGGCCCGCCGGCCATGGCCAGCACGGCGGCGATCCCGACGCTGCGCATCATCGTGCTCTTGCCGGACATGTTCGAGCCGCTCACCACCAGCAGGCGCAGGGTTTCGTCGAGGCGGAGGTCGTTGGTGATCCGCCGTTCGGCCGGAATGAGGGGATGGCCCAGCTCGCGGGCGTCGAACAGCGGACCTTCGGTGACGACCTCGGGGACTGCGAAGGCAGGCTGCTCGAACGCGAAGGAAGCCAGGGATGACAGCGCCTCGATCTCGCCGACCACTTCGATCCAGTCGGCGATGTGCGATCCCGAGCGCAGCCGCCAGCGCTCGATGGACATGGCCACGTTCGGCGTCCAGAGCAGAAGGAGCGCGAACGGTGCGAAGAACTGATTGCGTCGCGCGTCGAGCAGCGACACCAGCCGGCGCAGCCGCTCGATCTCCTTCGACGCCGCGTTCTCCGCGCCACGCAACCGCGCCGACAACGCCGACAGCCGGGCGCCCTCGAACGATTCGCGCTCGATCCGTGTGACGAGACCGGCGAGCAGGGCCAGCGCGGGCTCGGCGCGTTCCACGGCGATCACGATCGGCTCGACCCGCGGGTGAATGTGTCGCGCGAAAAACGCCGCCGCCAGCACGGCGGCGCCGAGCGGCCACAATGGAAAGTCGGCAAGGCGGCCGAACGAGTCGATCGCTTCCGGATGGGTGAGGCCCACGACCCACGCCAAGATCGCCGGCAGCGAGACCAATAGAAGAAGGATGCAGACCGCCGGCAGCACCAGCACCGCGACCCGTTCCCAGCCCGCGATCGGCACCGGCGCCATCGCCGACCACTGCTCGAGCTTCGCGCTCTCCACATCCTTCGCAACCTCGCGCGCGGCCACCGCGAGGTCCTCACGGAGGTCGACGTTCTCGCGCAGCTCCTGCACCGCCTCCTGCCGCGAGTGGATCTCCGTCACGTCCTGCGCCGGCGTCTTCAGCCAGGATCCGAGGCGCTCGCGTCCGGCGCGCGTCGTCGCCAGCGAGAGCAGCTCGAAGATCGATCCTTTTCCGAAGAGATCGAAATCGGCGGAGTAGGGATGATGCTCTTCCTCGAGATCGTCCCCGGCATCGCCGACGCCCGCCCACGTTCCGTCGATGCGCGCCAGCCCGCGCGCGTAGAACGCCGCGCGGTTCTCGGCGCGCTTGCGCTCCCGCACGACCTTCTCGTGCACGATGACCAGGACGATGAAGACGATCACCGGAAGCAGCGCCGCGGCCACGCTCCAGAAGGTGATGAGAATCGCGAGGCCGATCGACACCAGCCGGGCGATCGACAGGGTCCGCTCCCGCCGCGTCAGCGCGTCGGCGACGGACTGCCGGGCAGAGCGCCGTTCAGCGTAGAGTTCGCGCGGCAGCATGGCGCCCCATTCAACCATGAACTTTCCGCCTGGCCCGCGCACCTGGATTCCCGGCGCGTACCTCCGCGCCATGCAGCATCGAACGCTCTCCTTCCTCACCGGCCTCGGCAATGAATACGGCGACGCCGCCCGCTTCCGCATCGCCCGCACGCCGGTCTACTTCTTCCGCCATCCCGAGCAGATCCGCGAGACGCTGATCACGAAGAGCTCCTCCTTCATCAAAGGGCTGGCTTTGCAGCGGACGAAAGTCGTCCTCGGCGAAGGACTGCTGACCAGCGAAGGCGAGCTGCACAAGCGCCAGCGCCGCCTCGCCCAGCCGGCCTTTCACCGCGAGCGCATTCAGCGTTACGGGGAGGTGATGGTCGAGCGCGCGCTGATCACGCGCGATGAATGGCAGGACGGACAGGTCCTCGACGTCCATCACGAGATGATGCTGCTCACGCTGGCCGTCGTGGCCAAAACGCTCTTCGATGCGAACGTCGACGACGAGGCCGATGAGATCGGCGGCGCGCTCACGGAGCTCATCGAGATGTTCCCGCTGCTGATGAACCCGTACTCGCTGTTTCTGCTGAAGCTTCCTCTGCCGCGCGTCAGGAAGTTCGAGCGCGCCCTGGCGCGGCTGGATCACACCATCTACTCCATCATCGAAGACCGCCGGCGAAGCGGCGCCGATCGCGGCGATCTCCTCTCCATGCTCCTTCTGGCCACGGACACCGAGGGCGATGGGGGAGGGATGAGTAACAAACAGCTCCGCGACGAAACGCTCACGCTCTTTCTCGCCGGACACGAGACCACCGCGAACGCGCTGGCCTGGACCTGGTACTTGCTAGCGCGGAATCCGGAGGTCGAGCGTGAGATGCACCGCGAGGTCGACGAAGTACTCGCCGGCCGCACGCCCACTCCCGCCGACTACCCGCGGTTGCCGTACACGGAGATGGTCCTCGCCGAATCGATGCGCCTCTTTCCGCCGGCGTGGGGTCTCGGACGCTACGCGATCGAGGACGTGAAGATCGGCGAATGGGATGTTCCGAAGAACAGCCTGGTCATCCTCTCGCAATGGGTCACCCACCGCGACGCCCGCTTCTGGCCCGATCCGGAACGTTTCGATCCGCACCGCTTCACCGCCGAAGCCAAAGCCACGCGGCCGAAAATGTCCTACTTCCCCTTCGGCGGCGGTCCCCGCGTCTGCATCGGCGAAAGCTTCGCCTGGATGGAAGGCGTCCTCCTGCTGGCGACGCTCGCGCAGAAGTGGCGGTTCGAGTCGGTGGGGAAGGATGTCGAGCCTCAGGCCTTGATCACGCTCAGGCCCAAGGGCGGAATGCCGATGAAAGCGGTTCATCGGCGTTAGACTCTCCCCATGGCCGACGTCAACACCCTCTTCGCCGACTACGCCTCCTACCACCGCACGCCCGGCAACAAGCTCTTCCACCGAATGGGCATCCCCATGATCATGCTGTCCCTCATCGGCATGCTCACGTACGTGACGCTCTTCGATGCCGGAACGGTTCGCTACGACGCCGCCATGCTCCTCATTGCCGCGTCGACGGCGTATTACTTCGTCATCGAGTGGCGCTTGGCCGTAGGCATGCTCATTGTCTCGATCATTTTTTACTTCGTCGGCGCGGCCATCCCCCTCGCCATCAACGTCGTCCTCTTCGTGCTCGGCTGGATCTTCCAGGGCATCGGCCACAAGGTTTACGAAAAAAAGAACCCCGCCTTCTTCCGCAATTTCGTCCACCTCCTGATCGGCCCCTTGTGGATCCTCAACGACGTTGTGCGGGTCGTACGCCCAGCAACCGAGCAACCCAGCAACTCAGCAACCTGATCGAAGCACGCTTCTTGCTGCACGCTCGCCCGGGTACGAGCGTGGTTGACAATCAAGAACATGGCGTCCTCGTCGTCGAGGATGACCCCGCGATTCGCCGGTTGGTTTCGATGGTCCTCAAGCGCCAGGGCTATCGCGTCGACACCGCCTCGGACGGTCTCGAAGCCGTGCTCAAGCTTGGCGTCTCCGAATACGACGTCATCGTGCTCGACCTGATGATGCCCAACCTCGACGGCTTCACCTTCCTCAGCACGTTTGCCGAACATGACCCCGGGCGTCTCTGCAAGATCATCGTGACCAGCGCCGCCTCTCCGGCCGTGATCCGCGAGCGCATGCAGGGCGCGCCGTTCAACGTTCTGCCGAAACCGTTCGACATCACCGACCTCATCGATCGCGTCCGTACCTGCATCTCCGCTCAGCAATAAAATGGCGGGATGCAACCGTATGGCGGCGATCGGCTCCGCAGCGCCGGAGGGAAAATCATCCTCCAGGCCGCCATTTCCAAAGGCTGGGTCGCGCGCAAGCCGAAGGGCATCCACGCCGAATATCCAGGCACAGCCGTTCTGTGGGACGGCGAATACTTCGAGGTAATCCGCGCCGAACGAGCCTCGGAAACCGCGATCCGTTACGTGCTCGAGCCCTGGCGCGACGAGCACGTCATCCGCGACTTCCAGCATTACGACGAGGCCACCGAGGAGCGGCGGCTTGCCGATCACCGCGCGGCCGAAGCACAACGCAAGAAAAGTGTTTTCGCCCGCCTCTCCGGCATCGTCCTCGGCCACGCTCCCCAGCACGTACAGGAGCACCTGCAGAACGAGCTCGGCGTCACGCCGTCGCTGATGACCATGGCCTCCTGCATCCCGAGCGTTCTTCTGCTCGGCACGTGCGTCTGGCTTTACAGCGGTTCGAAACTGGAGAAAGGGCCGTCACCCGTCCCGCTCTGGCTCTGGGCCGTTGCCTTCATCCTCCTGTTCGAGTCGGCGATACGTTTCCTCGTGGCGATGTCGCAAAACCGCGGGATGGGATCGGTGCTGGGCTATGTGGGTTACATCCTGTTCTGGTACGCGACGCCGAACAGGAAGAAGTGGCCGTCGCCGTTCGATCCCGGCCGCGGCCGCGGAACCTTCACTCTGCCGCCGCCGGATGATGTCGCGCTTCAGGATTCGCTCCAGATGCGCGGCCCCTGGTTCACACTGCTCACCGTGGCCGAGCAGCAGCGCCTCGCCGAACGTTTCGGCTTCGACTATCGCAAGCACGCCTACGGCCTGGCCTGGATCATCCTCGTCTGCTCGACGTTCGGTGTCGTCAGCTCCGTGGTCAAGGTCGCCGACAGCAGCTCCTTCTCCGCGCTCACGTCATTGATTCTCGCCGGCGCGATGGCCATCGAGCAGATCCGCCGTCTCAGTGCATTCAAGCGAGGACCGGCGGGCAGCTTCCTCGGCTTCTTCGTCCGTCCCTTCATGCGCCGCTTTCTGGAGCAGGGATGACCGAAGGCCGCCTCCCGCGCCGACGCATCCTCATCTGGCTCGCCGTTCTCCTCGCCCTCGCGCTCGTGACCTGGGCGCGCATCTGGGTCATCGATCACCTGCGCGATCAGGGCTATTTCGCCAAGTACGTGACCTTCGCCGATCAGGTCCTGGCCGGCGAGATTCCCCGGAATCGCATCGGCGACGTCAGCCCGGCCTATCTCTGGTTCATGGTCGCCCTCCGCGCGCTCGGACTCGGATTCGAAGCCGTTCGTAATCTGCAGATCGCGATGCTCAGCGTGGCCGCGCTGTTCTGCGCGCTCGCCGCGCGGAGGCTCGGAGGTTGGGTCGCGGCGATTGCCTGCGCGATTCTGATTTTCGGCAATCGCTCCGGGCTGATCGTCGGCGCGGAGATCGAGCCCGAGGCGTTGATCTTTATTCTCAATGCTGCGGCGATCCTTGCCGTCGTGCGGCGGAACTGGGTCATGGCCGGATTGCTGATCGGTCTTTCCGCGACGGCCAGACCCGTGGCGCTGTTGACGGTGATTCTGATCGCCGGCTGGGCGCTGCTCGAATCGCGACGCGCGGCGATGGTCGTGCTCGCAACCGCCGCGGCGCCGATCGCGCTGGTGATGATCGTCAACGGCTCCCTGACCGGCCACGTCTTCATCATGCAGCCCGGCTCGCAGTTGTACGAGGCGAACAATCCGCTCGCTACCGGTTGCGCCGGCGTGTTTCCGCAGATCGTGGCCGACATTCAGCGCACGTCGCCGGAGCCTGATTACCTTCACGTCGCGTATCGCGTCATCGCCGCGCGCGCGACAGGACAGGCCGTCGACGCGAAATTCTCCAATCGTTACTGGCGCGACAAAGCCATCGCCTTCATGACTCACTATCCGATGGCGGCGCTCGAGCTCTTCAGCTGGAAAACGCTGCTCACGGTTCACCACTACGATATCTACGATCTGGTGACGACGAAGCGGAAGAGCATGGAGTTGTCGCGTTATCCGGCGATTCCGTTCGGTGTCGCATTCATTCTGTCGATCGTCGCCTTCGCATTGCGGCCGAATCGTCGCGAGCTGTTGCCCGTCGCGATCTTCGCGTTCGCCACGTTCGTCGCGCTGATCGTCTTCAACGTCAGCACGCGCCAGCGCCTCGCCCTTCTCCCAACGCTCGCCATCCTCGGCGGAGTCGGCGTCGCCGAGCTCGTGCGACTGGCCCGGGCTCGCAGTGAAAAAGCGCTCTTCGCCTTCGCCGGCGTCATGATCACCGTCCCTCTCCTCGGCATCGAAGGCACGCCCATGCGCGAGGACTCGTACAACTGGTGGTCTGCGCTGCGGGCGATGGACGTCCGCGCGGAGGCGTTTCGGGCTCGTGAAAAGGGGGACCGTGTGCGCGCGATCGAGCTTGCGTCGGCAGCCTCGATTCTCGAGCCCGCGCAGCCGCCGCTCGTTACGAACGCGACGCTTGGCCGCGCCGCCCTTGCCTCCGCCTCGCAGGTCGATTCCCCGCAACGGCTCTTCGACATTGCCATCGCCCTGGAGAAGGCCCGCGCCTGGCGGGAGGCCGAGGCGATTCTGGCGAGCATCGAGGATTACCGTCCTCGCCGCGAAAATCGCGTCGTTTCATCAGTTGCGTATTACCGCGCGCGCGCCGCTCTTCACCTTCGCGCGCCGCGGATGACCTTCGTGAATCACATCGATCGCGCGATCGCCGAGGCGCCGGGCGATCCGCATGTGCTCGCGCTGCGGTCGGTGACCGTGGATCCCGAGGCGCGGAAGGTTCTCGACGACCTCCACGACCCCTTCACCCGCGACCTGGCCCTGGCCATCGCCCACGCTGACCTCGGCGACAAGCAGAAAGCGACGGCGTTGCTGAACGACCTCGCCAGGCGACTCCCGGAATGGCCCCGCCCAAAAGACGCGCTCGCCGAGCTCTGAGACTCATCACTCATTCCTCATCCCTCATCACTGAGAAAGGGCATGCCCCCTGCACCGTGAACCCGCGAAGTGGTTGAGTCGAGAGACGGTAGAAGTCGGGTCATCATCGAAGCCGCGTCACCTGAGGTCGACAGCGGCGCCTTTCCAGCGAAGCGCGTGGCCGGCGACGTAGTCATCGTCGAAGCCGACATCTTTGCCGACGGCCACGACCTGATTTCCGCGATCGTCCTCGAGAAACATGACAGCGAGAAGAAGTGGCGCGAAGTACGGATGCGGCCGCTCGTCAACGATCGCTGGCGCGCCGAGTTCACGGTCAACGCGCTGGGCTTCCATCGCTTCACCATCGAGGCCTGGATCGACCACTTCCTGACCTGGCATCGCGACCTGAAGAAGCGCGTCGATGGCGGCGCGACCGAAGACGAGCTTCGCGTGCAGCTGCTCATCGGCCTGCGCTCCATCAAAGCAGCCGCGGAGCGGGCGGGCGCGCGCGATCGTCGCAAGCTCGAGCCGTTCATCGCCACGATCGAAGGGGACGATCCGGTCCTCGAGAAGATCGAAGACCTCTGGAGTGAAGACCTCCTCGAACTGATGTGGCGCAATGCCGAGCGCAATTTCGCCACGCGATACCACAACGAGCTGTCCATCGAAGTCGATCGTCCCCGCGCCGCGTATAGCACGTGGTACGAACTCTTTCCCCGATCCACTGCGGCGGAAGAGGGAAGGCACGGCACCTTTCGCGATGTCGAGGCGCAGTTGCCTCGCATCGCGAAGATGGGCTTCGACATTCTTTATCTGCCGCCCATTCATCCCATTGGCGAGACCTTCCGCAAGGGCAAGAACAACAAGGTGAGCGCCGAGGCGAAGGATGTCGGCAGCCCCTGGGCGATCGGTGGCTCCCAGGGTGGGCACAAATCCATTCATCCCGACCTCGGAACGATCGAGGATTTCGAGCACCTCGTTGCCAAGGCCAAAGACCACGGGATGGAAATGGCGATGGACATCGCCTTCCAGGTCTCGCCCGATCATCCATACGTGAAAGAGCACCCCGAGTGGTTTCTGGCGCGTCCCGACGGCACGATTCAATACGCCGAGAATCCGCCCAAGAAATACCAGGACATCTATCCCTTTCACTTCGAGACCGAGGGCTGGCGCGCGTTGTGGGACGAGCTCCGCGACGTCTTCGCATTCTGGGTCGGCAAGGGCGTGAAGGTCTTTCGCGTCGACAATCCGCACACCAAGCCGCTGCCGTTCTGGGAGTGGTGCATCCGCGAGCTCAAGCGGGAATGGCCGGACCTGATTTTTCTGGCCGAGGCTTTTACTCGGCCGAAGATCATGTACAGGCTGGCCAAAGGCGGGTACACCCAGTCCTACACCTATTTCGCCTGGCGCAATACGAAGTGGGAACTGGCCGAGTATTTCGAAGAGATCACCAAGCCGCCGGTCAGCGACTTCTTCCGGCCCAATGCCTGGCCGAACACGCCGGACATCCTCACCGAATTCCTACAGTACGGTGGACGCGCGGCCTTCACTCAGCGGTTGATCCTCGCCGCGACGCTCTCCGCGAATTACGGCATTTACGGGCCGGCGTATGAGCGCTTCGTGCACGTCGCGCGCGAGCACGGCAGCGAGGAATACCTCGATTCCGAGAAATACGAGGTCAAACACTGGCCGCAGACCGATGACGATCTGTCGGAGATGATCGGCGTGATCAACCGGATCCGCCGCGAGAATGTCGCACTGCAACAGAACGACACGTTGAAGTTCCACACCACGGACAACGAGCAGATCATCTGCTACAGCAAGGCCGCGGCGGAGAACGCGATCATCGTCATCGTCAATCTCGACCCTCACAATCCGCACTCCGGCAACATCGATCTGGATCTCGACGCCCTCCGCCTCGACGCGTCGCGGCCATTCCAGGTTCATGATCTCCTCAGCGGCGCGCGCTTCACCTGGCACTCAGGCCGTAACTTCATTCAACTGAATCCGCACATCGTCCCGGCGCACATCTTCAGAATCCGGCGGCGCGTCCGCACGGAGCGTGATTTCGAGTACTTCCTGTGACAAACGAAGACTATTGGTACAAAGACGGGATCATTTACCAGACGCACGTTCGAGCCTTTTTCGACTCGAACGATGACGGCATCGGCGACTTCCAGGGCCTGACCAGGAAGCTCGATTACCTGCAGGACCTGGGGATCAACATCCTCTGGCTCCTGCCGTTCTACCCGTCGCCGCTGCGCGACGACGGGTATGACATCGCTGATTACACCGCCGTCAATCCCGCTTACGGCACGCTCGCCGACTTCAAGGCCTTTCTGAAAGAGGCCCATCGCCGCGGGATCAAAGTCGTTACGGAACTGGTCATCAATCACACCAGCGATCAGCATCCCTGGTTCCAGAAATCGCGGCGCGCCAAGCCGGGCAGCCCCTGGCGTGACTTCTACGTCTGGAGCGACACGCCCGACAAATACACCGACGCCCGGATCATCTTCAAAGACTTCGAGACTTCGAATTGGGCCTGGGATCCGGTAGCCAAGGCTTACTACTGGCACCGCTTCTTTTCCCATCAGCCGGACCTCAATTTCGAGAATCCCGCCGTGCACGATGCCCTGATCAAGGCCCTCGATTTCTGGATGGACATGGGTGTCGACGCCTTCCGGCTCGATGCCATTCCGTATCTGTTCGAGAGAGAAGGGACCACGTCCGAGAATCTGCCCGAGACGCACGCTTACCTGAAGACCATTCGCGCACACATGGATAAAAAGTATCCGGGGCGGATGCTTCTGGCTGAGGCCAACCAGTGGCCGGAAGACTCCCTGCCGTATTTCGGCGACGGCGACGAGTGCCACATGGCCTTCCACTTCCCGGTCATGCCGCGCATGTACATGTCCCTGGCCATGGAAGATCGCTTCCCGATCATCGACATCATGAGCCAGACCCCGCCCATCCCCGAGAACTGCCAGTGGGCGATGTTCCTGCGCAATCACGACGAGCTCACGCTGGAGATGGTCACCGACGAAGATCGCGACTACATGTGGCGCACCTACGCCAAGGACAAGGAAGCGCGCATCAATCTGGGCATTCGCCGCCGCCTGGCGCCGCTGATGGACAACCATCGCGGCCGCATCCATCTGATGAACGGCCTGCTCTTCTCGTTTCCGGGGACGCCCATCGTCTATTACGGCGATGAGATCGGGATGGGCGACAACATTTATCTCGGCGACCGCAATGGCGTGCGTACGCCCATGCAGTGGAGCGCGGATCGCAATGCCGGGTTCTCCCGCGCCAATCCGCAGCGGCTTTTCTTCCCGGTCATTATCGATCCGCAGTATCACTACGAACAGGTCAATGTCGAGGCCCAGCAGTCCAATCAGTACTCGCTGCTCTGGTGGATGAAACGTCTGATCGCGTTGCGGAAGCGCTACAAGGCGCTTGGTCGCGGCTCCATGGAATTTCTGCACAGCGAGAACCGGAAAATTCTCGCGTACGTGCGACGGTATGAAGACGAGACCATCCTCGTGGTGGCGAATCTCTCCAGGCTCGTGCAGTGCTTCGAGCTCGATCTGACCCAATATCGCGGGATGGTTCCCGTCGAGCTGTCCGGTGGTACGAAGTTCCCGGTGATCGGCGAGCGGCCGTACTTCCTCAATCTCGGGCCCTTCGCCTTCTACTGGTTCACCTTGCAGCGCGAAGTGGCGCCGGAGGTTACGACCGAGGATGCGCCGCTGGTTTCGGCTCGGACGTGGGATGAGGTGTTTGCGGCGCGCAGTCGTGATGCGATTGAGCGCGCGTTGCGCGGGTATCTGCCGACGCGGCGGTGGTTCGGCGGCAAGGCCAGGGTCATCAACAGTGTTTCCGTTCGCGACGCCATTGAGCTTCCCAATGACATGCGTTTGTTGCTGCTTGACGTCGAGTTCACCGACGGTGAGCCTCAGATGTATCTGTTGCCGGCTGCGATTGCGAATGTGCGGCGCGAGCAGGATCAGGGCCGCAATCTGCCGGTCATCGCCCGGCTTCGTGAAGGAGCCATTCTCTACGAGCCTGTGCAGGAAGAAGCCTTTGCCGGCGCGCTGCTGGACACCATCGCCCGCAAACGCCAGCTCAAAGGGAAGCATGGCAGTGTCGTGGGGTTGAGCACCCGCGCGTTCAAAGACCTTCGCGGGCCCGACAAACAGCTCGAGAGCCACGTCCTGTCCGCCGAGCAGAGCAATACCGCGATCCTGTACGGCCAACGGCTGTTCCTCAAGCTCTTCCGGCGGTTGGAGAGCGGGATCAACACCGACTTCGAGATCACCCGTTTCCTGAATGAAGAGACCACTTTCGCGAATACGCCGCGCGTTGGCGGCACGCTCGAGTATCGTCTCGACAAAGGAGGCGAGCCGACGACGGTCGCCATCCTGCAGGGCTTTACTGCCAACAGTGGCGACGCCTGGGCGTACACCCTCGATGCCATTGGCCGCTATTTCGATCATCTGCTGAGCGATCCCGCGGCCGCCGACCGCATCGCCAAGGTCACCCCGCACGATGATGTCTTCGCCCTTTCCGAAAAGCCCGCCCCCGACATTGCTCGCGAGACCATTGGCGGCTATCTCGCCGACGCGGAATTGCTCGGCGTGCGCACCGCGCAATTGCATCTCGCTCTTGCCTCGCGTGACGACGACCGCGCCTTTGCGCCAGAACCGTTCACGCCGCACTACCAGCGTTCCATTTACCAGTCCATGCGCACGCAGATCGTGCAGACCATGCAGCTGCTGCGGAAGAACCTCAAAGATCACCCCGAATACGCTGAGCTGCTCGACAAGGAGACTGAGCTGCACGATCGCATCCGGGACATCCTCAACGGAAAAATCGACGCCCGCCGCATCCGCATTCACGGCGACTATCACCTTGGCCAGGTCCTCTACACCGGCAACGACTTCGTCATCATCGACTTTGAAGGCGAGCCCGCCCGCCCCTTGAGCGAGCGTCGCATCAAGCGCAGTGCCCTCCGCGACGTCGCCGGCATGCTGCGCTCGTTCCATTACGCCCCTTACGCCGTCCTCTTTGGCACCGCCCCCGGCTCTTACGTCCGCACCGAAGACCTGTCCCGCCTGGAAACCGGCGCCCGCTTCTGGCACCACCACGTCGGCGCCGCCTTCCTCCGCTCCTACCTCGCCGAGAGCGCGAAAGGCTCGCACCTGCCGGCCGACCGCGCCCACACCCGCATCCTCCTCAACGCCTACCTGCTGGAGAAGGCGCTCTACGAGATCGTGTACGAGATGAACAACCGGCCGGACTGGGTGAAGATCCCGATGCGGGGGGCGCTGGAACTGCTCCGGTAGCCGTATCAGGATCTAGCCGGCGTAGAAGCTGAGTCGTATAACCCGCCGTCGCGGGGATTTTTCGCTACGCCGCGTAGAATCCGTCGCACCGCTCGAAAGCCGAGGGATCCTCGGTGAATGACCGACAAACCGAGGCTCATGGATCGGGTGAGCGGGGAGTTGAGAGCGCGCCACTACAGCCGCAGGACAGAAGAAGCGTACGTAGGCTGGATCAAGCGATTCATTTTCTTTCACAACAAGCGACACCCTGCGTCGATGGGTGGTGACGAGGTCAATGCGTTCCTCACGCATCTCGCGACGAACGAGAACGTTAGTGCGCCGACGCAGAATCAGGCGCTCTGCGCGTTGCTGTTCCTCTACAGATTCGTGCTGCAGGATCCCTTGCCGTGGCTGAACGATGTTGTCCGCGCGAGACGGATTCAGAGACTTCCGGTTGTCGTGACGCCGGACGAAGTGCGATTGGTGCTGGCGCAGATGAGAGGTACGTCGCTGCTTGTCGCACAACTCCTTTACGGTGGCGGCCTGAGGCTTCTCGAGTGCCTTCAGTTGCGCGTCAAGGACCTCGATTTCTCGCGCCGCCAGATCTACGTCCGCGACACGAAAGGGAGTCGTGATCGCGTCACGCTGCTGCCCCAGGCGGTCATCCCGTTGCTGAAGGAGCACATCGAGCGTGTCCGGGCGCTCCATGATGCCGACCTGAAACTGAATTTCGGGTCCGTGTGGCTCCCCACAGCGCTTGCGCGGAAGTTTCCCAATGCGGACCGTGAGTTCAAGTGGCAATGGCTTTTTCCCGCGACCACCCGGTACGTCGACCGTGAGAGCGGCCTTGAGCGCCGCCATCACCTTCACGAGACCGCGATCCAACGCGCCGTTCGCACCGCGGCGCTGGCTGCGGTCCCGGACAAACGCGTGACCTGTCATACCTTCCGTCATTCCTTCGCGACCCATCTCCTCGAGCGCGGGAACGACATCCGCACGGTCCAGGAGCTTCTCGGCCATCGCGACGTATCCACGACGATGATCTACACCCACGTCCTGCGCCTCGGTCCCCTCGGCGTCCGCAGCCCGCTCGACCCGTTTTGAGGACGAACGTTATGGGACCTTCTACCCGTACGCATAGCGCGTCTCGCTCGGATGTCTCTCGTGCACACGAACCAGCAGAGCGCGAATGCTGGGTTAGACAGCTTCGAGGGTCGTCTCTCCGTCGCATAAGTCTCCGCAATCGACGGTCGCGTACCATTCTCATTCTCACAAAATGCGCTAGTGTCTCCTCACGAGGCCGTGTTATGCAGCGCGAATGCAGTCCGCTACCAGCCTCTCGCGAGGGGCGGAAGTAAGGGTCAAAGGGGGCTCCGGAGCAGCACGTTATGGAGTGATCAGCTTCGCGTGCTCTTGCCGTTAAGCCTTGAGGGGTAAGGGTCGAAATAGAAGTTAGGCCGACGGAAGAACGCTCGGCGTCCTTGTGTGCCCTTCGTCGAAGGCCGAACGCTACTATGTGCACGTTTCGCCCTCGCAGCGCCGCAAGGTGCGATGCGGCCGCCACCCCTCGCGCGTCGCCTAAGGCGCCTCAGGCCTTGGTGGCGGCGGCCTCTTCTTCCTGCCGTGAGAGTCTGGAGTCCACAGACTCTCCAGGCATCGCGTCGAAGTCCGGATCCCAATCGCCCACATAGATCGCATTGCCATCTTGATCGACGAAGTTGACGTAGTTGCCGGCTTCGGACTCAATGATCCCGCTAACCTCGACGCCATGGCTGCGCAAACGGTCGGCGTACGCGTCGATCGATAGGTCCGGCGATAGGACGAGCCCTATTTGCACGGAGCCGTTCGTGCCTGGCTTCGGAACGTTCTGCTTCCAGGGATGCAGGCCGATCAGCAGGCTCTTGCCCGCCAACACGGTGGCCCAGTGATCGCCGTACCGGTTAGTGAGTCTCAGCCCCAGCACGTCCGTGTAGAACCGAATGGCGTTGTCCATGTTCGAGACATAGATCGTCGCGTTGCCTCCGTAAATCATGGCTGACAGCTCCTTTCTGTTTGGAGGATACTCTGGCATCCCATGCGCGCCGCAAGGATCCACTTCAAGGGCCAGTTCGCTGTCGACCGCGCGCGCGACGAGCCACTCTCGCTGCAGATCGTCCGTAAGCTGCAGCGCGCGATCGAATGCGGAGGCGTGCCTCGCGGCGCGACACTCCCGTCATCGCGGGCGCTGGCGCGCGCGCTCGGGGTCTCCCGCAACACGGTGCTCAGCGCCTACGACGAGCTGAAAGCTCGTGGGTTGATCGCCGGGCGCCGCGGCTCAGGGATGCAGATCGTCGTACCTGGGGCTGTGAGAAGCTTCGATCTGCGACGGCTCCTGCGCGAGGCACAGTTTCCGGCGCGCAGGATCACAGTCGAGGATCCCGACGGTCATGCCATTTCAGTAGGCTACTGATTCTGACACACATGCTCCGTGTCTTCGCAGGGATCGTGGGGGTGCGACCCGCAATCGAGCTTGAGCCGACCGATCATCCCCTTGCCATCCACAACGTGAAGCATCGAGCTGGCGGAGCTTCAGCGTATCGTTCAACAACTGCTGCACGCCAGCTGATCGCGGCCTAACTTTGGTGTGAAGCCGACAGCGGGCCGTTTGCCGCGCCCGGCGGCCGAGCCGCCTCGCTCGTCCAAAAGCGCACGGCGTCACGCCGCTTGCATTCGCGCTGGTCATTAATCGGCGACAAGCGGCGTGCCGCTCTGCCCGCTCGCATGTGGGGCCTCGCTGCGGCTTACACCAAGCACGTTAGCCGGACGGAACGGCCACGCGTCGCATTTGGCGCGGGCGAAGGAACGAAGGCGAAACGCGACGGCCGCAATCGTGACCGGAGCCGACCATGCTGCCCAGTTTATCGCCTGCGTCGCCACTCGACTATGACGAACCGGTCCGCCTGCTTGCAGCCGTCTGACGGAGGTGAACGATCACAGCTTGGCCTTCTTGGGAAAAATTGTCACGTCGGGTAGGCCACTGAATCCGGAGTCGGTGGTTACGAGCGTAGCGTCGCTTTCGCGGGCGAATGCCAGCATCATCGAGTCAGCCATCGCCAAGCCGTGCTCAAGGCTCAGATCTGCCGCCGTCAGCGCAACTTCCTCGGTCAAATTGACGACGACGGTCTTCTTCATGGTGGCCACGGCGTCGAGTGCCTCGTCCTCTGACCGTTCGCGCTTGATCCACTTGTAAACTTCGTAGATTGCGACGGTCGGAGTGATGACGTCCGCTGGGCGGCGCAACCTCGTCGCGAACTCCTCGGCGTGCGGACCATCCGCGAAAAACTCGATCCAACCCGAAGAGTCAATGACTATCAAAACCGATCCTTCTTTTCGCGGAAGCCGGTTGTGCGAATACCGCGAACGAACCCGCGCATTGACGAGATCGGTCTGTCGGGAACAAGCGTGACGCTGCCACCCTTAGCGATTACTTGAAACTCTTGCCCGACGCGAATCTTGGCGCGCTCCCGTACATCCTTCGGTATAACGACCTGATACTTTGACGATACTCTCGTTCGGGTCATTGCGGAACTCCTTCGCTGGATCGATCATCAGTATCGTAAGACGCGGCGACAGCACTGTCAACGCCCGATTCACGTGTCTCATTTCGGCCGCCGGCTAACTACTGCCAGGAGCTGTCGGCGGGCCGTTTGCCGCGCCCGGCGCTGAAGCGCCTCGGTAAGCGTCGATTGGCCGGCGGCACGCCGGCCGACATGCTCTCGCGCCGCTAGCCGCGGCGCGACCACTGCAGCCGTCGCGCCGCGCAACCGCTCGCACGCGGGGCCTCGCCGCAGCTCAGGCGATAGACGTTGGGCGGACCTGAAGCAACGAGTCGCCCCCTACAACGATACGGGGAGTGTTACGAAGAGAGTCCGTCGATTCGCGGTATGGTGCAGCGTCATGAAGATGCTGATCGTAGGTGCTCTCGGAGTTCTGCTTCTTGCCGGCTGCTCTGCAGAGAAAACTCACGAAGTTACTCCCGGCACCGTGACGACCGCTACAACGGACACCGTTCAGCCCACAGACGCCATCGCTTCAATAGGGAACGAATCGGTCACGACCGGTTCGGTGGCATCGACCGCAACCAATGAGAATCACGAATCAGGAACCTGGACCGGACAGCTCAAGATTGCGCAGACCGTTTCGATGTTCAACTACGTCGGGGTGGAAAGCGGTGATTTTGCACCCATCCGTTTTCGCAACGACTCGGACGTTGGAAGAAAGCTTCTCGGGGCCTGCTCAAACGACGACATGTGCGAGTTCACTGGGGTAGTGGAATGGCTCGACGAAACGCCTCCACCAGGCGCGTCGGCCATCGGACAAATCGTGAGAGTAGACAGCGCCAAGCGTTTACCAGCAACGCCGTAGCCGCGGTCGTGGCTGACGCAACCGCGCGTTACAGTAAGCTCCGCATCGCATGCTCGAGCTGGCCATGGAACTTATTCTTGAACTCTTCGGTGAGGGCTTGCTTGACCTTGCTCTGCACGCCGTTGGCGAGTCAGAGCGTGCAAGGAGAAGAGCGCGTCGCATAGTTATCTTCGCATTCGTTGGCGCAGGCATAGGCGCTCTGTCCCTCCTAGTGTTCCCGGAGCTTGTCATCACCGACCCGACTTTGCGGGTTGCGCGTTTGGTCTTCAGCCCACTGTTAGCAGGCTTGACCCTGGCAATCGTAGGCCGTCGGCGGCGACGAAATGCACGATCGGTCACGTCACTTGAGTCGTTCTGGCCAGCTTTTGCATTCGCACTGGCAATAGCGCTGGTGCGTTACTTCGGCGCCGCCTGAGAGTCGAGCCGCCCAACTACTGCCAGGAGCTGTCGGCGGGCCGTTCGCCGCGCCCGGCGCTGAAGCGCCTCGTTCAAGCTGGACTTGCCGGCGGCACGCCGGCCGACATGCTCTCGCGCCGCTGATCGCGGCGCGACTTGCTGCAGCCGTCGCGCCGCGCGAACCGCTCGCACGCGGGGCCTCGCCGCAGCTCAGGCGATAGACGTTAGGCCGACTCAATCCGGCGCGAGGGAAGTGTCGAAACTTCAGGCGAGGTTAGATCGCCGCATCGCAACATGACCGCCATGCTCATCGACCCTAGTATCACGTGATGCGTCGTGTGTTCAGTCGAAGCGTGTGCGACGAAGAGTGCTCCGAGCGCAATCGTAATAATAATGCGAAGCAGAACAAGATCCGGCCCGAAACGCCAAGTGAGGACCGCGAGCAATGTGAAGAACCCAAACGCCAACGCCTTCCGAAACTGCAGATTATCGTTAGCGACCAGCAATATGCCGATTGATTTGCTATCGGTTTCCAACAAAAAGATTCGCATGAAACTGTGTGACGAACAAGCCGAACGGGGGAGGCGAGTTCGTGCTTCAAGCTCGTCGGCAGCCAATTTATCAATCGCTTCAAAGGGGGACGGAGTCGTGCGGTGTTGATATCGGTGGAGCCATTGGCGTAGAAACTCTGTGACCGCGCTAGTCACCGGCCGAAACAACTGGCCGACCGCGTAGGGCACCAAGATACCCAGCGTTATCACGAACGCCGAGACGGCTGCATTCGGAACCGCGATGGCATCAAGCTCCTCATTCACATACGCACAAGCGTCAGCGATGCGCTCTAGCGCACTTGGTATAGCAATGAGTATATTCAACGACCAGACAAGGCCGAGACAATAATCTAAGACATATCCACGTATTGCGGCGATGCGTGCGTCTTCGTTCGGCATGATCTCACAGTACACGGACGAGTGCGAGTTCGCAATGGTGCACCGTGAGGTACTCTTCGGTATTTGATTGCCGCAGCGCGATCTCCCATCTGCGCATGCGGCACGCCCTTGATTCGAAGCGAGCGCGGCCTAACTACTGCCAGGAGCTGACAGCGGGCCGTTTACCGCGCCCGCCGGCCGAGCCGGCTCGGTCGATCCAAGACGCACGGCGTCACGCCGCGTGCAACCGCGTCAAACGGCAATCGGCGGCACGCGGCGTGCCGCATCGCCGCTCGTACGTGTGGCCTCGCTGCAGCTCAGGCGATAGACGTTAGCCCGACGAACACGTGGAGAAAAAGGTGCGCGATCAGATAGACTTACTCCTGTGGGTGACCTTTCCTCGTTCCGTGCGATCAATACGGCGGGTCTCGTCATTCCTAATCCTGCGGACGTTACGGCGCTCGCACTCCTCTTTGAAAAGACCTATCTGCCGCGGAATCTAGAAATCGTAAAGGAGGTAGCTCGGCGTTATCGCGTCGAGGTAGGACCTGATTGGCGGCCCGGCACGCTTAGAGCCGCCGACGGCGAGTCGATCGACCCCTTCGCGGATCTCAGCGAAGCCGAACGGCAAAACGCAAATGCATTTCTAATGGCAGGGTATAGATTTGCTCATCGGAATCACGAGTTGATCGGGCAGGTGTTTGAGACGGACGCCTTCGAAGGAGATGGCCCACTCGAAGTAACTCTCGTCGAGGAGGGCAAGAATGGTGCGTTAAACCTTTATCAGGTACGGGAACGCGCAATGTCGTTAACGTTGGATGAGGATACCTTCGGCAGTCTTGTAGGTAAAGGCTATATCCCGATCGTTACGCATAGTCTTGGTGTAATGCCGCCAGTTGGTGATGCGAGCACCGCTCTTTCTGTAGCCGCGCTCCTGGCGATGCAAGCTGTGCGAATCGTTCTGCCGAGGACTAAGGCCGCGGCTCCAGGAGAGATCTTAGCGGCGCGCCATCGACTGCGCGATCATTTGCCACCTTTTTGGTCAGCAATGCTCAAGCTGTCTATTGAGTTGCGTGCCCGGATAAGAGACGTCAATAGCGAAACCAAGATGGCCGCTGAGGTGCGAGATTTAGTGGATACAACAGTTCGACCGGCGCTCATCGATTTGCAAACAAAGCTCGAGCGCGAGCGTAGACAATGGGCTTATCGAATTCTCGCGCCATTGCAAAAAGGTTTGCGTCTGATAATCGGTAATCCACCGATAAGCCAACAGCAGCTGATCACGACCGCGCTCGTTCTCGGCTCAGATGTTGCCATGAGCGCCGCAGAGCACATGCGCACGGTCGAGGCACTTAAGCAAGAGGCTGGTCTTACGTTTTTGTTAGAAACGCAGAAGGCGTTAGCCGAGTCCGACGCGGGCTAACTACTGCCAGCAGCGGACGGCGGGCCGTTCGTTGGCCCGGCGGCCGAGCCGCCTACAGCGCTCCGAGATGCACGGCGTCACGCCGCTTGCAGATCGCGCCCGCCGACATCTCGTTAGTTGCGGCAAGCGGCGCGCCGCTTCCCGGCTCGCGGCCGGGGCCTCGCCGCCGCTGAGGCGATAGACGTTAGGCGCACCGTCTCGTGTTCGCATACTTCACTCGCCCCAAGCCGCTCTGCTGCCGCGTTCCCCGTTAAAAGTGTATTCTTAGCCAGCGAGCTCCGACCAGAGCGTCAGGTGACAGCTCAGTGTCCGGCAAACCGCGAACGTAACGCAGGCGTCGCGCTGCACGACGTGGCACTTCACGTATACTGGCCAATCGCAGGGCATGGCACAAAAACGCCGCTCCCACCTAGTACGCCGAGGGCACGGAGTTGCTCCCGTGACGCAGCAGAACTGGGTCCCGCTTGATCCTCGTGAGTTACGCCGTCGGCGGTGGACGTGGATGATCAGCGATTTGCTCGTTGCGCTACTGGTGATGGCTGCGTCGCATTTAATGCGCAGCGACGTCGCTTTGGCGCAGAGAATACACGCGCAGACGCCGCCAGCCGTACGTGAGGCGCTGGGGTATGTAATTCTATTCGCGACCGTCTCGCGCGTCTGCGAGGTTATGTTCAGCTTCAAGCGCGTCGTTCAGGACGACGCGTATGCACTGCGGGTCTTCAAGCTCCTCGCATTTTGGGAAGCGGTACGCGCGACGGCGTTCCTTCTTCTCCTCATGTATGGAGCTGGCGTGATTGGTGAGGTGGCTTCGCTATTACATCAATCCGCTACATTCTTGTCCGCGCGCGCGAGTTACTACGTGTCGGCGGTGGTTGGCTGGCTAATCTCCGGTGTTGTTGGTAATTTTGCATACGACTTTCTGAAGAGATTATTTCTTAGTCGACGTTCGCGATCAGACCGCGTGGCGCGGCTGAGGGCCTTGACGCTAAAGCGGCGGTGACGGAATCGTTATTTGGGAGCCGATCGCTACTATGCCGTTTGGACGAGTGCGAAAAGTCTTGAGGCGCCTAACTACTGCCAGGAGCTGTCGCGGCCCGGCTTCGGTCCGCCGGCCGAGCCGGCTGCTCTTTCGCCAGCGTGACGGCGTCACGGCGGTTGCAGTTCGCCACTCGCTGCATGGCAGTTCATTGGCGGCAACCGCCGCGCGCTCCGGCTTCGGCACGTGGGCCCTTGGCCGCGCAGCTCAGGCGATAGACGTTAGGTGGACCAGGGTAGAATCCCCATCGATGGCAAGAACTCCGCGGTGGGAAGCCAGACCGGCCAAAGACGGTGTCGGCGTTGTTCATTTATCGAAGTGGGGATATTTCGCAGATTTTATTCGCCAAGAGATGCTTAGTGCGCGGTCTTATATCTGGAGAGGGCAGGCGGCTGCGAAGTGGAAGCTCGAGTCTACCTTGGATCGGCTGCTCCGCCGACGAGGAAAACTGAAAGACCCAACGATCCGCGACCAGCATCTCAGGCGATTCAAGCTGTCGAGCCGGGGCCGTCGGGGTGCGAATCCAGCACAGCTCATCTCCGACAACGACTGGTGGGCTCTAGGACAGCACTTTGGCCTCGCAACTCCGTTACTGGACTGGACCACGTCTCCGTATGTTGCGGCGTATTTTGCATATGCCGCCGAGGACAACGATGGAGACTCGCGCCGCGCTGTCTTTGCCTTAGGGCGTAAGTCGGTCACACAGAAGACTCTCGAGATTACGCGAACTGCCGATCCTGAAGCCGGCAGGCCGGACATCGTGGAGTTTCTTGAACCACTGTCGGACGAGAACTCACGCCTCGTGAGTCAAGGAGGGCTGTTCACTAGAGCTCCTGACGCTTCTACGATCGAAGAGTGGGTAAGCGACAACTTTGTGGGTGATGTCGGCGTATGGCGCCTACTCAAGATAACGCTGCCTAGTGCGGACCGAAGCGTGGCGCTGCAAACTCTTAACCGGATGAACATCAACCATCTCTCGCTGTTTCCTGATCTGTACGGTGCGTCCAAGTTTACAAATCTTGACCTCCTGATCGATAATTATTGAGCGCGATTTCGCGAGCCACCTAACTACTGCCAGGAGCTGTCGGCGGGCCGTTTGCCGCGCCCGGCGCTGAAGCGCCTCGTGATGCCCCGATGGGCCGGCGGCACGCCGGCCGACATGCTCTCGCGCCGCTGGTCGCGGCGCGAACACTGCAGCCGTCGCGCCGCGCACCCGCTCGCACGGGGGGCCGCGCCGCAGCTCAGGCGATAGACGTTAGCCGCACGCCAATACCAGCGTCGTTGATGCTCCGTTCCAGGAACGGCCGCTATTTGGGGATGGTCTCCGTAAAAACCAAGTCTACGCATGTACAGCGCACTGGTAGGCGCAGCTGTCACCGCGCGTAATGCGGGTAGGGCGTAGGGGAACGCCGTATCAAAAGGTCGAAGCAGGATTCCGGAGAAGCAGGATGCACGGGCTGTCGGTCTAGACCGATCGTGCAACACTGGTCGCGCGTGACCGACGCACCGGTTCAGAGAGGCAAGCGGGAAAGCGCGAGTGCTAGCCTTCTGTCGTAAGCTGCCGGGGTGCAGTTCACCTGGGACCCGAGAAAGGCACGTGAGAACCTTCGGAAGCACGGCGTTTCCTTCGAGGAGGCATCCAGCGTCTTCGGAGATCCGCTCGCGCGAATTCATGATGACCCCGCTCATTCCGTCGCGGAGAGTCGTGAGATCATCGTTGGGCATTCGGGCGCTGGCCGCCTTCTCTTGGTATCCTTCACGGAGCGAGGCGACTTCGTCCGACTCATCAGCGCCCGACACGTAGACGGTAAAGAACGACGAGACTATGAAGAAGGCATCGACTAAATCATCCGATGTTTCCGCGAAACGCGTAACGGCCAGTCGGGTCCCGCGCGGCATCAAAGCCAAACGCGATCAGTTGAGGCCGCACTACGACTTTGATTACTCCAAATCGCGTCCGAATCGCTTTGCCGACCGTGTCGCTGAGGGGGCCGTAGCCGTAGTTCTGGATGCCGACGTAGCGACCGTCTTTCAATCATCAGAAGCAGTCAATGCTTTCCTCCGCTCAGCAATCAGCGCAATGCCTCCGGCTGAACCACGCCGGCGAAAGCGCACCTCTTAGCCAGCGGCGGCTAACTACTGCCAGGAGCTGTCGCGGCCCGGCTTCGGTCCGCCGGCCGAGCCGGCTGCATCATCACCAGCGTGACGGCGTCACGGCGGTTGCAGTTCGCGGCGCGGTGCTTCGCACGTTGCTCGCGGCAACCGCCGCGCCGCTCCGGCTTCGGCACGCGGGCCCTGGCCGCGCAGCTCAGGCGATAGACGTTAGGCCGACGAATCACGTTTGCCCTGACGGCGCGCTTTCCATGAAACTCCGCTTACCTGCACGCCTGCAGCGCAAGACGATCGGATCACAGCCGACGCTCTCAGTCTGCAACTCGTTACGCCGACGACAGGCTGTCGAATCCCGTATCATGTGACTCCTTTGCGAAACACGCTTCTCCTACTATCTGGCGGCGCGGCTGGGAACGTGGTTCGCAAAACCGTTCTTTCGTACTTGGCTCAGCATGGCTTTGCGGTCGCGAACACATACCTCGCGTCGCGGAGGCGGTTCAAAGAGGCAGGGCTCGTCTTCCTACCGGAGCACGAACTTCGCGAGCTTTGTTCCATCACGGGGCGGGGCGCACCTGATAATTATCTTTATGGATTTAACATCGCCGAGCTCGCAGAGCAACTTCGCAAATCAAATGTGGTACTCGGCAGCATTGCATGGCCAGCAGACATTAGACGTTTACGTAAAGCCTTCCCTGATCTCTGCGCGGTTCAGGTGCGTTGGGATATCGCGCAGTTTGAGGAACTCGCCAGCCGGCGAGGCGAGTCGGCAGACGTCTTGCGGATCAAGTTAGAATACCTGCAGCGCGACGCACAACGATACAATCAGCAGTCTGGGCTGTTTGATCGAGTTTTGTGGCGCGGCAGCAATCCAGACTTTCTCACTAACCAGCTTCACGCACTGATAACGAGCATCGCCCCCGATGCTACGACGGAAGATCTTCTCCCGTCGCCGCTGGCCCCGGCCAGCTACGATCACATCGTTCTAGCGACGACCCTTGAGCGATCGGTGTTGGCAAAACGGCCTGAAGAACTGTTTCGCCTCACGCCCCGTCAGTTCGAAGAACTCATCGCTGATCTCCTTGCAGCAGACGGTTTCGACGTTGAGTTGACACCGCTGTCACGCGACGGTGGCGTGGACATTATCGCCATTAAGAACAGTTTAGTAATGCCGCACCTATGTCTCGTACAGTGTAAACGGTATAGCCCGGCAAATCCGGTTGGCGTCGAGCCTGTGCAGAGACTATATGGCGTGCTGGCGGCGCAACGCGCGAATGCTGCGCTTATCGCTACAACGTCTCGATTTACAAGGGGCGCGCGTCAATTCAAAGAGTCCGTAGGCTTTCAGCTCTCACTTCAAGACTACCAACAAATTGTCGAATGGCTGAAGCGTGTGTTTAGCTGAACAACGCGGCCTAACTTTGGTGTGAAGCTGATGCGGCCCGGCTTCGGCCCGGCAGCCGAGCTGCCTGCTTCACCGCCAGCGTGACGGCGTCACGGCGGTTGCAGGTCGCCACTCGGTTCTTCGAACGTCATTGGCGGCAACCGCCGAGCCGCTCAGGCTTCGGCACGCGGGACCGGCCGCACAGCTTACACCAAGGAAGTTAGACGCACTGACGGGAAGGAAGTCGTTGCTGACGGCCACGTCTCGCGCGAAAATGCCTGAATATGGCCTTGCCTATTCGGATCACAGGCGTCGACTTCCACAACTTCAAGGCGTTTCAGCAGTACTCGGTCACTCTTCATAATCTGAACATCATGGTTGGCCCGAACAACAGCGGGAAATCGACGATTCTGGGCAGCTTTCGTGTACTTGCGGAAGGTCTACGACGGGGTCGGAGCAAGACACCCGAATGGATAACTGCTCATGGGAAGCGTCAGCTTGGCTACACGATCCCAACGGACGCGATATCGATATCACTCGAAAACGTCCACACCAACTATTCCGACGAGGACAGTTGGGTTAGGTTCCATCTCTCCAATGAGAACTCGCTCGATCTGTATTTCCCCCATGACGGAGGTTGCTATCTACTAACGAACAGCACAAATAAGTACGTTCGGACCAAGGCCGACTTCAAGAATGAGTTTCCCGTGACGGTCGTGCCCGTGCCGGTGCTTGGACCCGTCGAGCACGAAGAACAGGTCGTGGAACGGGAAACCGTCCGAACTGGCCTGAACACCCATCGCGCCTCGCGCCACTTCCGCAACTATTGGTATCTCAATGACGACGGCTTCGATGACTTCGCGGCTCTAGTAGCGAGGACGTGGCCCGGAATGGAGATCGAAAGGCCGGAGCGGCCCGGCGCGATGGCACAATATCTCGTAATGTTCGCGCTGGAGAATCGCATTTCGCGCGAACTGTATTGGTCCGGGTTTGGCTTCCAGATCTGGTGTCAGCTGCTAACGCACATCTCGCGGGCGTCGGCCGACACCCTACTTGTCATTGACGAGCCTGAGATCTACCTTCACCCGGACGTTCAGCGGCAGCTCGTGTCCGTGCTGCGTGACGCCGGGCCGGACATTCTGGTTGCCACGCATTCGACAGAGATTATGGGTGAAGCGGATCCATCCGAGATTCTTGTCGTTGACAAAACGAAGCGGTCGGCTCAACGACTTCGCAATGTAGAAGGCGTGCAAGCGGCGATGCGCACGCTAGGCTCGCTTCAGAATTTTACGTTGGCACAACTAGCGAGGACGCGTCGAGTGGTTTTTGTCGAAGGGCTTTACGATCTCAAGATCGTTCGACGGTTTGCGCAGCGTCTTGGTCACGCTGATGTTGCGTCGGGGACACCTTTCACTCCGGTTGAGTCCGGGGGTCTCGGATCGTGGGAGCGCATTCGGGGAACCGCCTGGGGGATCGAGAAGGCGCTGGGTAGTACTCTGGCTGTAGCTGCCATATTCGATCGCGACTACATGTGTGAGGAAGAGGTCGCCGCGATGGAGGCTGACTTGGGTCAGCATCTTCGATTTGCGCACATACACGCTCGCAAGGAAATAGAGAACTACCTGCTTGTGTCGGCCGTTCTTCAACGAGCTTTGGTCCGAGCCGTCAAAGATCGCGCCGGCGACGGTGGTGCCAACGCAGTACCGCCCACGGCAATTCAGACTTTGCTTGACGAAATCACGGAGGCTGTGAAGACGGAAGTGCAGGCCCAGTACGTCGCCAGGCGATCGTCGTATCTGGCGCGCGACCGACGCGGTGCGGCAGCAATCGCTACGGAGACACTAAGGTGGTTTGAGGATCGCTGGCGCGACCTCGATCGTCGGCTCGGAATCGTACCCGGCAAGGACGTCTTGGGCACCTTGCGCGCAAAGGTGCAGGAGAAATGGGGTGTCAATCTTACTGATGTTCGGATCATTGGTGAGTTCAGACGCGATGAAGTTGCCCACGATATGGTTGCGTTGATTACCGCGTTGGAGTCTTACAAAGGTGGCAAGAAAGCGCACGGCGTCTAACTACTGCCAGAAGCTGGCACGGCCCGGCTTCGGTCCGGCGGCCGAGCCGCCTACATTCTTGCCAGCGTGACGGCGTCACGGCGGTTGCAGTTCGGCAGGCGTTACATGCAACTTCTCGCCGGCAACCGCCGCGCCGCTCGGGCTTCGGCACGTGGGCCCTGGCCGTGCAGCTTAGGCGATAGACGTTAGCCGGACGAATCGCGATCTGCGCGCTAGCACGCTTTCTCACGAAGCTTCGCCTCCTTGCACGCTCACCGTTAGCAGAGTTTGGTCGACGGCGCGGCGCTGGTTAGCTGAGAACACGCTAGTCGAACCATAATATCTATATGTCAGTTGACCATGAGACATATCGGCTGGTGCACTATACCAATTCACCACAGGTTATCGGCTCGATTCTGCGCTACGGCTTCTTACTTGTCCCGAACAAACGCTACCTCATAAATGCGCTGCTCGGGGAGGATCTGTTTGCAGAACGCGAACCTCAGGAGTTCGGCATGGTTTCATTTACCCAACTGCCGGTCGCCGAGGCTACGGCGCACCGTGAGCGTTTCGGCCGTTTCGGCATCGTCGTTTCATGGGATTGGGCACTGTCGCATGACGCGCAGCGAGTCGTCTACGTCGACGAAGGTGGTCCGATCGCGGCGACACTCGCCTGGCTCTTCCGCCTCGCGAAGCAGGAGTTGGAGCGTGCTACCGACGGCGCTCCAAGCTCGGAGACGCTGACAAACAAAGCGTTGGCCTTCACGAAGGGTTCAACACTGTATGCGCGCCTACTCACGCTGTACGAATACATGGAACCGGAGCGGAGCTCTGGCCAGGTCGAATGGCGAATAGTCAACAAGATCCCTCAGCACCACGATACGGGAAAAGAACGCGGTGAACTGGTCCGCGAACTACTTGAGATTGTGAAAATGTGGAAGAACTTTGGCTCTATCCGGCTGACGCCGAACGACGTTCACGCTTTCATCGGTCCTCGCGGCGCGAAGGCCGAGCTCGAAAGTGAGCTCCCCGAAGAATTCAAATCGATACCAGTTCTCACGTATCGGTCCGGAGATCGCCTCTCGCGTCTGGGGAGAGCGCGCGAACGGGCGTTGTTCGCCCATCGCGGTCGTGAGCGCGTCGTCGAGGTCGAACGGGAGCCACCGCCAGATGTTATCTGGATCACAAAGAATTCGAATGCAGCTTACTACTTGCCAGAGGTCGGCCGGATGTGGGGCGGACGGCTGTTCATCGACGAACTTGACGCGGCCATCCGAATGATCTTTCAGTATCAAAGCACTACCGGGTTTCTTTGCGAACTCGCAATACCTGTACGCGATGCGCTATACCTGTTGAACATTCTCAAGGCGATGCAACATGACAACGGTCTCGATCGTCTCAATCCGTCGAATAACGCCGGTCGGTAGCGCCGGCCGGCTAACTACTGCCAGAAGCTGGCACGGCCCGGCTTCGGTCCGGCGGCCGAGCCACCTGCATAATCGCCAGCGGGACGGCGTCACGGCGGTTGCAGATCGGCAGGCGTTGCATGCAACTTCTCGCCGGCAACCGCCGCGCCGCTTCGGCTTCGGCACGTGGGCCCTGGCCGTGCAGCTTAGGCGATAGACGTTAGCCCGACGAATCGCGCTCCACGACGGGCTTCGATCCACGCGCAACTTCCACGATGGCGTCGAGAACCTCGCGCACCTCCGGTGCAATTTCGTCGTGTGAGACGAACTGAGCGAGTGTGTGATAGTCGCTCTTCCGCATCAAGTTAGGTAGGCCGATCCGCGCGAAGAACTTCGCAAAGACGGGATCCAGAAAATCGTCACTCGCTTTAATGTCCGCAGAGAATGGCAGCGGCCGACCAAGCGTGGCTAAAGCCGACGAAACCTCATTGATCGATTCAGTCATGGCCCGCCGGAGGCGATCGCGCTCGGCAACTTCGAATAACGGTCCTGCCATCATTCCACTGGCGTTCGATTCGGCGAATGCTAGTAATGCTCGCTGGGTGGTGATGTAGTTCTCGAGTTCGCGTTGCTTCCACATTATCTCGCGAAGCGGCTTTCCCGTTTGCAAGGGTAAATCGACCCGATCAAACAATGCCACGCCGACGAGATCTGGTTTTGCTTCCCGAATACCATAGAAGTGATCCCGCGCTTTGGGTGGCTGGTTCGCGACGTAGTGCACGAGTGGGCGATCGAGGATCGTCGCGGCAGGATGGTCCAAAGCGCGAGCCAGCGCCCGCAATATCGCGAGATCCGTGGAGCCCTCAAGGTAGAGCACCCAGCCGGTAACTTCTGCCTGATAATATTGCTCGAATCCGATCTCCTTTAACGCCTTCTTTAGTTGGGCGCCGCGATCGTCGATGCGGTGGGGTTTGCCAACAAATGCAACAACCACGTCGCGATCGGCAGCCTCATTGAGAATGACTTCCGAATGACTAGCCGCGACTATTTGACACCCTTGCTTAGCAGCGATGTCAGTGAGTAACTGGTACATCTCGCGTTGCCGCAGAATCTCGAGATGGGCGTCTGGCTCGTCAAGAAGCAAGACGGTCTTCGGGTTTCGATAAATCTGTGCGAGAAGCAGAAGTATTTGCTGAAGGCCGCGGCCGGCGGATGACAGATCTAATTGGGTTCCTGACCGCTCGCGGTACGTCATGCGAATTTCGCCGCGTTCTGGTATGTATTCCGGCGGATCTAGTTGAATTCCGAAGAAACGGCGCATGTGGTTCAGCAAACTTGGCC
This sequence comes from uncultured Acidobacteriota bacterium, assembly GCA_963822445.1. Taxonomy (GTDB): domain Bacteria; phylum Acidobacteriota; class Thermoanaerobaculia; order Gp7-AA8; family Gp7-AA8; genus QHVT01. The sequence goes on from CAWGHO010000002.1 coordinate 2,134,433, forward strand.
ATTGGTGACCGCCATTCTCTTTAAAAACCTCAAAGCATAAGTTCCGCAGAACTTCAGCCGTACGCCCTTCCCCGATCCTGACATTGATTGCACCGGTGTCAAGGCGGGTTTCTTGTGCAGCAAGACCTGACATCGCAGGAAGGAACACGACGTTCGTGTCGCCTGCCGCCTCAGGCACTGGCATGCGCTGCGGTGAGCGATCGTTAGTGAGACGTAACGGTCGGCAGTAAAGCGACTCCTCGTTAGCGTAATCGAACTCTAAGCCACACTCCCATTCGCCATCGAGCGAGACACCGGAAACGATGATGTCGATACGTACGTTTTGCGTTTGCGTCTTGCCTTCAACCTTCTGGACGTCACGTACGTGAAGGTCTTTCCAAAGATGGTTCGAGGTCGGCACAGGAAGCGCGACAAGATCTCGACGGTTGATCGTGACACCAGGTCGCTTCTCGGGCGTATCGCGACCAGAACGCTTTTCGTTCCAGCGCTTTAAGCCGACGTTCCAGAGGGCGAGTGCTTGAAGGGCGGTGGTCTTCCCCGAGTTATTGGGCCCAATAAATACGACTGTCTGGCCCATCTCGACCTGTACCTCAGCGAGACGTTTGAAGTTGCGTACGGTTAAGCCGGTCAACATCTTCTGGTTACCTTACCGCAAAGGCTCGAGCAGAGTGAAGCTGCCGAGGCGGAGTGACGCGGGCTAACTACTGCCAGAAGCTGGCAGCGGGCCGTTCACCGCACCCGGCGGCCGAGCCGCCTACCTCGTCCCGAGACGCACGGCGTCACGCCGCTTGCAACCGCGCTAAAGTCAAATGCGGCAAGCGGCGTGCCGCGACTGCCCGCCGGCACGCGGGGCCTCGCTGCAGCTTAGGCGATAGACGTTGGGCCGACCTAAGTTCCGCGAACCTGGCGACTCGCCAGGAGGTGAAGCACACCAGCACGGCTCGGTGGGCGAGCGATCGAGCGCCGACGGGACTAGCATCCTGTCGGCCGCAGGCCGATAACTCACGCCATCTGAGTCAGTTAGAAACAAACCTCGACCTCACACCAAAAATCGGCACCAGTACAAACTCGCATCTGCTTGACACTGGTGTCGGGATGTCGTACAACATCTCCGCCTCACGTCCGGCTGATGAACCATCACACCTGTGATCCGCGGTCAACAGGCTCGAAGGTCAGGTCGGCAACCGGCAGAAAGGTCTCACTATGAACGAAGTACTCGATCGTGCTGTCCCGTCTCGAACCATCGTCGAGATTGTTCCTGACAAGGTGTACTCCACTTGCATCACGCCGTCAGCTGTGGAAGTCGTTCTTTTCATCTCTACTTACGATACCCAGGACCCGAAGTCGCCCGCTATTAATCAGCATGGATACCAGCGGCCTCCCACGGCCACGCGGTTCCCTGAGATTGCTCAGTATTACCGCACTGCAAACAATAGCGATCGGATCCCGCCGCTGCTCATTTCAGTGCGTCTCAGTGAGCCTGACGAAATCGCGGAGTTTCTCGAACTTTTAGAAGCTGGCTCGTTCGAACGCATCCACGAGCAATTCGGTTCGGATGTCATGAGCGTCATTGACGGTCAGCACAGAATGCGTGGGCTCACCTACGCCTGGCGACAGGATCCTGCGTTTTCTCCCCCCATTCCGTTGATACTCTATTTCGGTCTTTCATTTTCGGAAGAAGCGGAATTGTTCAACACGATCAATGCGACTCAGCGCAAGCTGCCGAAGGCATTGATTGAAACAACTCGTGGCGACATCACCGAAGTGTCTGACCTAGGGTACTCGCAGTTGATCAGGCGGGTTGCGTTCAGTCTGTGCCGTGATCCGGACTCACCATGGGGTCCGATTGACGGGCAAGAACAAATCAACATGACCGGAGTCCGCGACCCGAACCGATCGGTGACCTACGAAGGTCTTCGGCGGTCAACGTCACACATGTTCCCGAGCACGCTACTCGAGCGACTCCGGAATATCGATCCGAATCTTCCGACGAGTCTTGCAAAGCGCTACTGGAAGGCAGTAAGCGAGGCCTGCACAGAAGCGTGGTCTGGTGAACCATCCGAGATGGAAGTCATCGATCCGGAGACTGGCGATGCTGTAGTAGTCCCCATCAAGTATCGCCTTAAGGATCTTGTTGGCGTTGCGGCTCTCTCCAAACTCGGTGCGAACATCATCCAATCGCAGATCGACGGTAACCAGGCGAACCGACTGGAACAGCTCGCAGCGAAGCTGGCCGACGTCAACTGGGCCAAGGACGCCGCAAACCCGTGGATGCGTAGCCAGGCCGGTTTTGCGGGCCAGAAGGACTTGTATGAGATGTTATACAGGCTCGTTTATATGGATGAGCGCCCCGACGATAGGTAATTAAACACAGCCGCGGCTGCACAAGGGGCCGCGGCGTCTCGTCGCAAGAGGATATGTGCCCTCGGCGGCCCAACTACTGCCAGCACCTGTCGGCGGGCCGTTCGCCGCGCCCGGCGGCCGAGCCGCCTGCACCACTCCGAGACGCACGGCGTCACGCCGCTTGCAGATCGCGCCCGCCGACTGAATCGTTAGTTGCGGCAAGCGCCGCGCCGCTTCCGTCGCTCGCACTCGGGGCCTCGCCGCAGGTGAGGCGATAGACGTTAGCCAGACGAAGGCGAATCATGAGAGTTACAATAACGCCGTGGACTTCGCGCGGCAACTCATCGAATTGCTTATCGGGTACGCCGTGCGCTGGCGTACGCGCGGCGGCTTTTTACGAATTGCGGTTGTACTCATTGCAGGAACGGCGGTAGTTGCACGCAGCGTCCCGGTCTCTATCATCGTTACTGTGTACGCGTGCGCGGTAGTCGTTGTGTTGTGGGTGGTGATATGGGCCATTGGGTCGGGCCGGATCCCGATCCCGCGAACCGGCACTACCGTCGTCTTTGCCGTCGATGTGGACGTTGAGGCGGAAAGGAACTTTAGACGCATCTTCGCGATGCTGAAGACTGAGATCGATTCGCTAGAGCTCACCCAGCCGATCAGGCTACGCCGAATCGCGTCCGACCTAGTGGATAGTAAGCGCGCCGCGGCGGAATACTCAAAGAACTTCGTGGTGGACCAGGTTGTCTGGGGGACGGCCTTGGCTGGCAAGATTCACAACGAGAAGATTCAGAGCTTTGATATTCGCTATCATCACCGCGTGTCGGAAGAGCTCGGCCTCGACATTAAGCGTGTAATGGCAGACGTGAAAACGCTTGCATATGGTCGCACATGGAACATAAGAGAAGTAGAGGAGTTGATCGATGTCCGCGTAGTAGCCGAGGACTTCCTCGAGTTGTCGCTCGGCATTATCGGAATTATGCTCTTTGTCACGGATCAATTGGAGGACGCTGCTGTTGTGTTCGCCAGGGTGGTCGTCGGACTTGAGCGTCATGCCGGCTTGAACCCTACTGCTGAGCGTCATAGGCAAATCGATCGATTTCGAGAACTCCTGTCCGACGTGCGCATAACGCTGGCCGTTCAGGCACACGACCGTGATAACCACGAGCAGGCGATCGCGCTTCTCCGCGCTGTCCTTGCGAAAGCTCCTAACGATTTGAACGCGCTTACGCTCATGGCGCGCTGCTATTATTATCTGGACAACCGCGCGCGGGCGATTGCCTATACCGAACAGATCCGCAATATTGATCCCCAAAACCCCGTCGCGCTGTCGAATCTCGCCTTCTTCGCTCTTCTGCAAAAGGACTACGAACGCGCAGGCCAGTGGTATGACGAGTTCATGGCGTCTGACGACGAGAACGCAGATTATGTCGCATCATCGGCGTCCGAATTTCTGGAGGAGAGGTTCGACGAGAACCCAACCGAGTATGGGTATCTTTACGCGCTCGCAATTCTCAACGACCGAACAGATAGTTCACTGATGTGCAGCGATCTCGCGGGTTTCGTCCGAGCGACGGAGGGTGATGCAGCTTACGAACCGTTAAGAACGCGTGCAAAAGCGTTGCTGGCCAAGAACGCTGGCTAACTACTGCCAGCACCTGTCGGCGGGCCGTTCGCCGCGCCCAGCGGCCGAGCCGCCTAGACCGCTCCGAGACGCACGGCGTCACACCGCTTGCAGATCGCGCCCGCCGACTGAGTCGTTAGTTGCGGCAAGCGGCGCGCCGCTTGTGCCGCTCGCACTCGGGGCCTCGCCGCAGGTGAGGCGATAGACGTTAGGCGCACGAAAAACAGGGTAGACGTACAATAGCGGCCCTCGGCACCATGGGAAAGAGAATTCTGTTTCAGGGCAGCTACGCTCCTCACCGAGGGAAGCGGAGCGAGACGCCCGCGCATCTGCGCATAGCGGAAGAGATCTCTGCGCCGCTCGGCGAAGCTTTGATCGCGGCGGGTTTCGACCTGATTTTTACAGGGACGAACGTTCTTGAAAAGGTCATCGGAAATGCCGCGCTCGCCGCGTGTAAGCGATTCGGCGAGAACCCTCGCGAACGCGTTCGCACCTACTTGAGTGATCCCTCGGCCGGTGGCTTCGGTATGGTGTTGGAAGCGATAGGGGATTCGCGCCAAGACGTTCGAACATTCATCGTTCGCGAAGCAGACGCTTTGATCGCGCTAATCGGCGGAAAAGGAACGCGTGACTGCATTCAGAAGGCCGAGTTGGCTGGGAAACCGCTTTTCCCCATCGCTGTCGCTGGAGGAGGCGCACTGGCGGAGTGGCTGCGGCTGAAACGAGAGGGATACCGGCACCGAAACGCGGGGGATATCGACTTTCTGGCTGATCACGGCGCGGCGCCTGGCGATCTTGCCTCGGCGATAGTTCATCGCTGCAAAGATCTCTTCGCGCCGGCAAGGCCGCGCGTGTCAAACCGCGTCTTTGTTGTTCATGGCCATGATGCAGAACTCAGGCTCGAGCTGACACGCATGCTGGATAAGCTCGGGCTAGTGCCCGTGATTCTCGGCGAACAGCCAGACCGAGGTCGGACGGTGTTAGGCAAGCTGGTCGACGAACTCGCTGACGTCGGCTACGGCATTGTGTTATTGACGCCCGACGACGCAGGACGGAGGAAGGATGCCCGTCGAACGCAACCGCGCGCGCGCCAGAATGTAATCTTTGAGCACGGCTGGTTGATAGGTGCGCTCGGTACACAACGCGTCTGCGCGATAGTCAAGGGCGGCGTTGAAATTCCGTCTGACCTCGCCGGCGTCGTTTACAAGAACATTCCTGAGGGTAAAGGCGTCGACGCCATTGCGATCCACATCGTGCAAGAGCTCAAGTCAGCCGGCTACGCAGTCGATGCGAACAAGCTCCTCGGCGCCTAACTACTGCCCGCAGCTGTCAGCGGCCCGTTTGCCGCGCTCGGGGCTGAAGCCCCTCGATCCATCCGAGATCCACGGCGGCACGCCGCTCGCAGATCGGTCGACGTCAATCGCGGCGAGCGGCGCGCCGCTCTGCCCGCACGCGCGTGGGGGCTCGCTGCAGCTGAGGCGACAGACGTTAGGCGGATTACAATATCCGGCCATGGCAACGAAAAGGCACTCGCGACCACCGATGGCTGGCGAATCCGCTCCCACTCCGCCAAGCACTTCGAAGCCAGCCGCACCCTCAAGCGAGTCAGTTCCTTCTGAGGGCGCTGCCGGATCCCCCGCGCCAGACGTCGCCGCAGGCGAGCCCGACCCCGTAGCTGCGGAACCATCACCGACACCGGAAGTGTCGTGGCCAACCCTGATCAACGAGGGTACCGAATCGGAAATACGTGGCCGCTTCATCAACGAGGTCAACGACATCATAGCGAAAAGCGACGACCTGGCCGAGTCAGCGATTCTCGCAATCTTGCGTCCGGACGACAGCATCAACGCGTTCGATCTCGATCAAATCTACGAAGCGTTCATGGACCTTGATCCAGATAAATACAAGAACGTCGTCTTGATCCTAATCAGTCGCGGCGGCGAAATCGAGCCAGCGTACCAAATCAGCAAACTATGCAAGACGTTTGCGCGTCAACACAAGTTTCTCGTCGTCGTTCCACGTCAGGCCAAATCGGCAGCCACGCTGATTGCACTCGGGGCCGATGAAATTCACATGGGTCCCTTGGGTCAACTCGGACCAATCGACCCTCAGATCGGTGGTCTTCCAGCACTTGGCGTATCACAAGCATTGCAAACGATAGCATCACTCGTGCAGCAATACCCGAAGAGTGCAGACATGTTTGCCCAGTACCTCAGATTGGCCGTAAAGGTGGAGCACATCGGATATAGCGACCGCGTCACGGCGTCTGCCGTACAGTATGCAGAACGGTTACTATCATCGAAGGCGCATCTAACGGCACGAATCCCTGAAATTGCAAAACACCTCGTTTACGCATACAAGGATCATAGCTTCGTCATTGACGCGGAAGAATCACAACGGTTACTTGGCACTGAATTGATCAAAATGTGGTCGGCGCTTGAAGGCGCAGCTGAGCAAATCTATTCCGTATTCGATTGGGTCAATCTCTGGTTGCCGTCGTCTCCGAAAAAGAAGCGTCTTGTTGTTACGGGCGCGTTCAATTGGAATGGTGTGCTGCTGTTCCGCGCGTAACCGCCTAACTACTGCCAGAAGCTGGCGGCGGGCCGTTCGCCGCGCCCGGCGGCCGAGCCGCCTACTCGGTCCCGAGATGCGCGGCGTCACGCCGCTTGCAACCGCGTAAACGTCAAATGCGGCAAGCGGCGTGCCGCTCTGCCCGCCTGCGCGCGGGGCCTCGCCGCAGCTTAGGCGATAACGTTAGGCGCACGCAAGAAGCAGTTCCGGGCTTCCGACCGATCTTGACGACGTCGTGCCGCAGCAACAGAGCGCATGCTAACGTGGACGCATGATTCTTCTCTACGCTCAAGGCGGTTCGCGAGAGTTCGAGGTGTGTTCTGAGAGTGCGATCGCACACGACTGGGAAATCATGCGAGAGGCTGCGTGCGAATTCCTCGACAACTCGTCTCAGCGCAATGTCGCCGAGATTCTTCGTCGACTGCCGTTCTACCCGTACAACGCCAGAAACCCTTTCGGCGATGAGTTTCAGCTCATCCTTGCGAAAGTTGGTGCCGCAGAGTACGCACAGCTATCGTCGCGCATGTCTGACGACGCATGGAGGACGGACTTCACCTCTGCCGGTAAAGCTCTCCAAACAGTGGGCTTTCCGGTCCGGTTGATTGCCGTCGAGCTCAAGGTTCAACCAGACGTTTCGGTAGTTAATCGCCCTAAACCAATCGTCACGAGTAGTACCGTGGAACGGGCTCTTCACGACGCGGAGTTGTTGCTCCGAAGTGCGGGTGCAACAAGCGCGGTCGATCGTGCTCATACCGCTCTTCACGGGTACCTGAAGGAGCTTTGCGATCGCTCTCAACTGGCTTACACCAAAGATCCTGGCGTAGCCGAACTCTTCAAACTGCTCCGCGAGAAGCACCCGGCGTTCTCGGAGCCGATCACGCACGATGAAGAAGTGACGCGAATACTTCGCGCGCTTGCGACAGTTCTCGACTCGGCTAACACACTTCGGAACCGAGCAAGTGTCGCGCACGCAAACGCGGCATTACTCGAAGAGGCTGAAGCCATGTTGGTAATCAACGCGGCGCGAACATTTCTCCACTACATTGATGCGAAGGCCGCGTCGCCTGGTGCCGGCGCCTAACTACTGCCAGCACCTGTCGGCGGGCCGTTCGCCGCGCCCGGCGGCCGAGCCGCCTAGACCGCTCCGAGACGCACGGCGTCACGCCGCTTGCAGATCGCGCCCGCCGACTGAATCGTTAGTTGCGGCAAGCGGCGCGCCGCTTGCGCCGCTCGCACTCGGGGCCTCGCCGCAGGTGAGGCGATAGACGTTAGCCAGACCGACGGCTTCGCGCCAAGCGCAAATCAGCAAAGGCACCATAAGACATCGCATTTTGGGCCGAGGCTTACGGCGCGGCAGCGAGGTCAGCATCCCTCGCGACAGGAATCCGTGCAGGATGGGGCGCTCTCGTCGCTCGATGGTTTGAGATTGGATTTAAGCACTCTCCTGCAACCGAGGTTCACGAAGCGCACGCAGCAGAATCCGGTCTGATTGTTGATACGGCAGAGCCGTCCGAGACGCGTGCTCGTCGGGTCGGTTGGATTCGTCCAAATAACGGGGCGTTCAAGTTTCAATGGCATCGTGGCCTCACTGGTTGAGACGCGCTTTGTGAGCATCGAGCGCGTTTTTGATGTTCTTGATCGCGGCACTACGTTGCGCCGCAGATCCGCTCTTGATGACTTCCTGCTCCGCGAGAACTGTGTTAGCTAATGCCAAGAAGGCGTCACGACGATCGCCCGTTATGGCGTCGCGTTGCGCCTGCTGACTCGCAGCGGCTTCCAGCTCGCCCGATGACGTCGCCGCCGAAGTCGTCGTCTCTGAGGCCGCGAACGTTTTCGTCTTGAGAGGTACACCCGCGAGCTGAGCCGAGAAGACGAGTGCTTGCGTGGTCACCTTCGAGGCGACACGCGCAACTTCGGACGGATCGAACGTGACGCCCTTGATAGTAAAGATCCCTGGCGTTTCCATCTTGATGGCAAGATTCATGTCGCCCAAACGCGACCGGCCGAAAGATCGGTCAAAGTCCTCATGCCATGACGTATCGTCGGCAGTGACGACGCGGTATGCCTCGGACGACTCGACCAGACCTAAGACCCCAATCAACGCCCGCTGTTCGGCGCGCGCCTTTAGAAGCAGCTTGCTGCGGAGATCTTCAGCGCGATCGCGAATGTCGGCTCCGAGTCTCTCAACCGTCAGGCTAACCGCACCTTCGGTGTCGCGAGCAATCATGTTAATGAAGTTGTCAAGATACCGATCGCGCTCACGCAGACGCGCGACCATCTGCGCCTCTTTCTCCGGGAACGCTTCTTTCGCGTCGATCGCGCGAATCTCCGCATTTAGCCTTTTTAGGCGTGCGCGCGCTTCGTCGTACGGTGGCTGCAGTGCGATAGCGAAGTCGCCAACGAGACTGTCTGCCATCGCTAGAAGATCGGCCTTTTCCTCAGCAACTGTTTTGGTCGCTGCTTCGGTGCGGTATTCCGCGGCGAGACTCTTGTAGAAGTTACGATGGTCATCAAACGCCGCGTCGAGCACGCCGTCAACAGTGAGATCATTTTGGGCACGAACGAACGGCAAGGCGTCGCGAAGGAGGACTTGGTCGACGTGCGCCTCGACCACTGACGGGTTCACGATATCAACGCGCACCGAGAGAGAACTACAGCCGATGAAGGCTGTCGCAATCAGGAAGGAGGCGGCGAGTCTTATCATGGCGCACCGCCGTTCCCGGCGTCGCGCCGCGCCTTAAACCACGCCGCCGCGTCGTCGACATCCTCGAACTGCCCGTCACCGCCGAGTGCGCCAGCGATCGCGCGCAGGGCCCGCAGCGAATCGTCCTTGGCCACCTCCGCGCTTGCGTTGTCCGCGAGCCCCGTGATGATCTTTTCGATCTGCACCGCGAAAGCCTTTCCTTCCGTGGTCGCGGCCGCACTCTCGGCCGCACCTTTACGAGCCTCGCGAATCTCGTCCCGGCTGAGGAGGTTCGTGACTGCGTCGGCCACGACTTGACTTTCCGCGAATTGACCAAGCGTGTCGGTAACCGATTTCGCGTTCGTACTGAAGATCATCAGGAACGCACCGTTCGTCTCCGGCGCCAACGGAACAATCTTCTCGGTCGTGCCGGGCGCAGTCTGGTCGCCTAGGAAGATCTTCCTCACATCTCCGTCGCTTGTCGGTTTCAGTTCGTTAAAGAAAAGATCGACGGCGCGCTCATCGTAGTAGCCGGAGACGTAACGCGAGCGTGTGAACGTGCTCGACCCGGTGATCGAGACCCGAAAGTAGTTGACAGGCTTCCCGCTGAGAGTGTCGAGGGATCGAAAGTAGTGCGTTTCTTTGAAGGTTGAGCACCCCGCGAAGAGAAGGGCGACTATACCGGCGACGGTTATTCGCATGACGGCCTCCTTGTCGGACCATCTATGGAGAGCCGCGAGGGCGGGTTTTCCCTACCCACTCTCGAGAAAATCGCCGTTCTCGATCACGCGATAACGTCCCTATGGCACGGTCACCTACCGATGCGGTCCTCATGTTCCACCCGGGCTGGCTAACTACTGCCAGGAGCTGCCGCGGCCCGGCTTCGGTCCGCCGGCCGAGCCGGCTGCTGTTTCGCCAGCGTGACGGCGTCACGGCGGTTGCAGGTCGGCAGGCGTTGCATGCAACTTCTCGCCGGCAACCGCCGCGCCGCTCCAGCTTCGGCACGTGGGCCCTGGCCGCGCAGCTCAGGCGATAGACGTTCGGCGGACTGGCTTTTCAGTTTATCCCCAGCGCGAAGCGATGGGGATCTACGGTCACACTCGGGAGACCGTAAGCCAAAGTCGCTGAACGAGAGCCGAGCGATTAGCGAGCAAACCATCAAGCCGTTCTACTCATCGTGCAGAAATTGAGGGTGACCTTACTACCGCTATAAACATCCTCTCCTGGTTGTAGCGTTTGTTCCGGTTTGGGCTGGCGTTAGAGCAGGCTTACGAGAAGCACGAGTGCTTCTCGTAAGCCTGCCTAACGCCAGCCGCGATCGAACGAATCGCAACATCCCGCCCGGCTGGCTTCTCTCAGCTGCGACGCAAACGACTGTTAAACGCCCTCAGCCAGACCGGCCGGCGTCGCCAGGTGCATGCGGATGTGGACCTCAGCACCAATCGCGCCGCTGCAACGGTGTCCAGCCGTCACGTGACGTGGAGGCGAAACGTTGAACCGACACTCCATAGGAATGGTCAACGCAAGAAATCGCCGCCGAACTACTGCCAGGAGCTGTCGGCGGGCCGTTCGCCGCGCCCGGCGCTGAAGCGCCTCGTGAAGCGCGAGATGGGCCGGCGGCACGCCGGCCGACATGCTCTCGCGCCGCTGATCGCGGCGCGAACACTGCAGCCGTCGCGCCGCGCACCCGCTCGCACGTGGGGCCTCGCCGCAGCTCAGGCGATAGACGTTAGGCGGACAGGGATTACGTCACTTATATCCGGCGAGGTGCAGCAAATCATCAACCGTTACGCGCAATCCAGAACGAAGCTGGTCGATGTCCTGTTTCGTCGCTTCGTAACGACGGTTGTGAGCGGCTCGATCGCCAAGTTTCTTAATTTCGGGAAGCTCTCGCTTGGTCTCGCGCTGTAATTGCCAATGGGTCTGCTTGAGAACTGCTGTGATCAATCCTGACAGCATCAAGTAGTCACCGTCTTTCTTGATCTCAGCTTCCTTGCCATGTTTCTCGTACACATCAATGATAAGGTTCTCGATCAACTTCCGAATCATCACCGATGACGCGTCAAACCACCTACGTTCGTAGCAGCCGTTTGCTTGCATCAGCGACCGTTGAAGATACGTGGGTGCCTTTGCAAGCACGGCAGCCAGCAATACCATTTCGGACGAAGGCTGCTGCGGAGCCGTTAGGTTCTGAATATTAGGCAGGATCTCAGTCTCGCAAATCAGACGTACCTGCTTGTTAGCATCAATGCGTGCCCGCTCGGAGGTGGTCGTAGATTTCAGTGTCGTTAGGTGCTGCCGTAGCGGTGTAACATCGAATCCGTCGATCGTGGTGATTAGCGGTATGACGAGCTTCTCGACCGTCGTGAGCTTAACAACCGCATCGTGAAACTTCTCTCCGTAAGCACCAGTGCCCGTCAGCGATTTTCGGTTCCGCAGCGCCGTCTGCGCAATCTGCGCCAGGGCATTGCTGCCAGTCACGATCGCGGTAACCAGCTGTGTCGCGCGCGCTTCGTCCATGGGTCAAGCTGAGAAATACAGCCACTGATCGTCGCCGCCACGCTCACGCCGAAGGATCTCTTGTTTGGTCAACGCAATCAGAATCGGGCTAAGCTCATTGCTTTTGAACGTGTGACCCTTCCGGCTCAGCGCCTCCCGGATGTCGCCAATCGTGCGTCGCTCGGAAAAGAAACCTTCGCTTTTCAAACGGGTGAGTAGCTCCGTCTGGGCACCCCCAGAACGTCGCGGTCGTCGCGATAGCGGTGAACTGTCCGCGTTGCCGGCGGCGCTTTCGCCCTCCGTACCATTGCCCGATACGACATCGGCTTCCAGAATCGATGGATCGATGCCCTCCACCTTCCTGGTGCGGCGACGCCGACGTCGGCCTGGTGCGACCTCTATCGATGGCGATACGGTCGCTTGCGGGCTCGACGAAATTAATCTGTTCTGTGCCGACGCCAGCGAGTTTATCGCACCCGTAATTTGGCTGTGCATCCGCTCTGCGGTCTGAATGTCACCTTCGAACTTGACAGTCAGTTCCTTCAATGAGATTTCAAACTTGACGCTACGACTGGCCATATCAACAATTATCGCGCACCGCCGATGTGGGCGATGGCGCTCCTCCTTCGATTGCCTAACAACCGAACGCCACCGGATATTCGCGAGAGCTGCGAATCTACCGTTTGTAGATTTGCCATCACAGACGCGAGTCATGGTTTCGCGTTTTTGCGTAGAACAAGCCGCCTAACTCCTGCCAGCACCTGTCAGCGGCCCGTTTGCCGCTCCCGGGGCTGAAGCCCCTCTTGCATGCCGAGATGCGCGACGTCATCCCGCTTGCAGATCCCATCGCGTTCTTTGAACTTAATCGCGGCAAGCGGGCTGCCGTCTGCGCCGCCCGCGCGTGGGGGCTCGCTGCAGGTGAGGCGACCAACGTTAGCCGGATGTGGCTCACGTTCACCGGATGCAAGCTTCCTATGAATCTATGACGCTCCCTAGTGTCACCGGACGCCGTGTGTCACGCCGGTCGTCCCGGGTGCTCGTGGTCCGGCGCTCGTGGGAGCAGAGTCTCATTGGTGTCTTCCGCGTCCGAAGTGCGTGGCGCGACCGGAACGAGTTATGCTAGCCATGATGGACCCGAAGCAGATCGTGCATTCTGACCCAGAGATCGTGAGCGGCACGCCGGTCTTCGTCGGAACGCGGGTTCCGGCGCAAGCGTTGCTGGACTATCTCGAGGGGGGCGAGACGATCGATGAGTTTCTCGACGACTTTCCCAGCGTCTCTCGCGAGCAGGCTGTGGCATTTCTGGAGGAGGCAGGGCGAGCGTTGTTGGCCCACATCGCGTGAGGCGTGTTCTGCTCGATGAGAACCTGCCGCGAAAGCTACGCCGCGACCTGAATGAGTTCTCAGTTCGCACTGTCCAGGAAGAGAATTGGACGAGTTTCACGAACGGCGAACTGCTCGTTCGTGCACAAGATCGGTTCGACGTCCTGTTGACTGCGGATCGCCGCCTTCAGTTTCAGCAGAATCTTGCGCGCTTCAATATCGGTGTTGTCGTCATTCTCACGGTGAGTCTCCAATATCGACACATTCAGCAATCAATTGAAGCGATTCGTGCGGCGCTCGCGGCTGCCAAGCCGGGCGAACTGCTCCACGTGCAAGTTCCATAGGCCGCCAACGATAACCAGCACGTGGAACTCGACGAAGAGGGTAGTGGCCTGCACCGGCTAACTACTGCCAGGAGCTGTCGGCGGGCCGTTTGCCGCGCCCGGCGCTGAAGCGCCTCGTTCGGCGTTGAATGGCCGGCGGCACGCCGGCCGACATGCTCTCGCGCCGCTGACCGCGGCGCGAACACTGCAGCCGTCGCGCCGCGCACCCGCTCGCACGCGGGGCCTCGCCGCAGCTCAGGCGATAGACGTTAGGCGGACGAAGGAATCGTACGTCGCGCCGCAACAGATCCGGTTCAACTCGAACCAGACGCCGCGATGCGATGCCTATCTGCCGGCAACGTATGATCTTGCCAGTGGACAACGAACATTCGACAACTGCAGAATTGAACCAGGACCGGGTTAGTCGGCAAGTGCTAAGATTGATTGTGTTCAAACGAACGGATTTCGTCTGCGGATTCGTCACGGTGATAACCTTGGCCGGAGCCACGCTGTCGTCATGCCAACCGGCGCGACGAGACATTGGCACAAGTCGTAAGTCGTTCAACGTTTACGATGATGGTGCGACCGTAGTAGCTGAGGGTTCATGGCATCGGTTGACCGGCCAGCGATCGGTGCTAATTCCAAAAGTGAATACCGTACGGGTTGAGTGTTGGCGTCAGATTGGTTACTGCGAAGAGTACATTGCAAAGCTGATCACGCCTGAGGACTCACCAGATGTTGAGATCGAGGGTACAGTACTGTTCCTGATGAAAGAGCAGTACCCGATAGTTGAATGGACAGACACTACGATCGTGGCTCGTGCTGGGCCGCGTGCGGCAGACATCGAACTCCGGCTCTCGCTCGTCGACAAGAGCCTTGAGAGAACCTCGCGAGAGACTGGAGCACGCGGTGCCGAAGGCGCAAACCCTACGGCGGTGGAGCACTGGATCCTTAAGTGAGCGACGCCTAGACCCACGCCTCGTTTTTCGCGTTGGAGATCTTGCGGCAGCTAGCGCTTGGGCAACGACGCAAGTCGGCGACGGCGTCTGGTGCCGGCCCCGAACATGAGTCTTTAGCTATTGCCGCCGCCTAACTACTGCCAGAAGCTGGCGGCGGGCCGTTTTCCGCGCTCGGCGGCCGAGCCGCCTACCGGGTCCCGAGATGCGCGGCGTCACGCCGCTTGCAACCGCGTAAACGTCAAATGCGGCAAGCGGCGTGCCGCTCCTCCCGCTCGCACGTGGGGCCTCGCCGCAGCTTAGGCGATAGACGTTAGCCGGACCGAAGCGATGCGTGGTTGAAGCGAACAATAGACCGGCGTATTCGTGCGATGCTGCAGTGCACGCTGGCCTGCTCCGGTTCGACCGCAGTGTTATCTTCGTTACGACCGACCGTGAGCAAACATCCAGTCGCGAACGAGCAGGAGATTTCTTTGCCGACATGGCACCTCAGGAAGTGGCATGTGCCGTCGTGGTGGATCACCGGTTTGGTGCTTCTCCTGTGTGTCGCGCAGCCGTTGCAAGCGTGCTCTTGCGGTGACCGCCCAAAGGCCGCGAAGGTCTTGTCATCTCACGCTGTATTTGACGGGACGGTCGTGTCCTCTCGACCCTTCATCGATCGATCAGACGACTACTGGTACGTGCTCGAGGAATGGACGTTTCAGGTGCATAGGAGTTGGACACAAGGAGTCCAAGGCGATGTCGCTATTCGTGCCTATCCGCATAACTGTGGCGTCTGGTTTGAGAACGGTGAGCGCGCAATTGTTGTCGCTGTCAATCGCGAAAGGCGCACACTCGGTGCGTTCAAGTGTGCCTATCCTCGCGAGAATGTTGACGTGTTGAACGCGGACCGTCTGTAGGGGCCGGCTTCGTTCCGCACCGACGGCCCGGTACGGAAAAGGAGAATCGCGCGTATCGTTAATGTGGCTCGGCGCTTGGTTCTTCACCTCATCGCGGATATCCACAACTGGATCGTTCGCTCCGGTCTTCGTGGCCGCGGCTACGGCACTGTCATTGCTTGGGCGATAGCGACATGCGTGCTCTTCGCTATCTTGGTCGTCATTCTATCGTTTCGGCGACTGCGAGGTCGCGACAAGAATGAGCCGCCTTCCATGGCAGCCGGCTAACTACTGCCAGGAGCTGTCGGCGGGCCGTTCGCCGCGCCCGGCGCTGAAGCGCCTCGTTCAGCGTGGACTGGCCGGCGGCACGCCGGCCGACATGCTCTCGCGCCGCTCGTCGCGGCGCGAACACTGCAGCCGTCGCGCCGCGTGACCCGCTCGCATGCGGGGCCTCGCCGCAGCTCAGGCGATAGACGTTAGGCCGTCCTGTCCACAACGCTACGCGTCCTTCGGGCTTTCGGATGATCTCTATCATTGACGCGATCTGCGCGTATCCCCCTCGCAGTTGACGACATCGCAAGCTTGCGGGCCGCGAGCAGCAAGACGCGCCTCCCGCATGCCCAGGTGTGCAGGCGGTCCTTCACACCCGCCCGCCACGCGCGGTAGACCGCCTGCACACCTGGGCATCACAACCGCCCGGCGCACGCTCGTCGCGGCCCTGATTTCACGCGCCGCCCACCCTCGCGCGTCGAACTCACGAATGCGTCCGTGTCACGGCGGTTGCACGTCGCTCCCGCCGATCGGTCGTTAGTCGCGGCAACCGCCGCGCCACGGTGGGGAGCGTGAATTCGACGCACTTCCACCCCGGTTGCGCTGCTCCCACCCCGCTCAATCGTTAGCCCGACCAAGAAGAATATGCGAGACGTGTCCCTCCAACCCATAGCACGGGCACCGAAGAGATGCGGAGGAAAAAGCAATGCCATACACAGCAAAGCAACTTGCGAAGGAAGTGGCAAGCGATCCAGCGCTTGCTGCGAGGATCCAGCAGAACCCGGCGCAGGAAATCGCAAATGCGGCAACGCCGCCGCCGCTGAGCGAAGCGACATACAAGATCGTCGTCATCATCCTTGGGCTGGCACTGCTCATCGCGCTTGGCGCTGCCATCTACCTGAAAGGCGATGTGTCCGATTTCATCGTCGCGGTAGGCTCCGGCGCACTGGGAGCACTCGCCGGCCTTCTGGCTCCGTCGCCAACACAGTAGGGCGGTACCAGCGCTCCAGACGCGTCGTCGGGGTCGTTGATCTACTCCGGTGGCGTGCTACCGTGCGTAAGTGTGAGTCGCAAGAGCCTCAGTCTGCTCGCTCTCCTTCTTCTTACCACCTGCGCTACAACGCCCGATTTGAAGAGTCGCATGGACGCGCTGATCGGGAGAAACATTTCAGACGTCATAGCGGAACGCAAGGTGTACCCCGACTCGTCAGACGTGCTGCCGAATGGCAACACCGTTTACCGGTTCGCGTCCGGCTCCGGGGGAACGGTTGATCGGTACGGCAACGTCACATCAAACGTTTGTAGGGTCTGGTTAGAGTCGAGGCCCGACGGAATTATCGTGAGGTACCGGTACGAGAATTGCCGAGATTAAACCGCAAACCGTCGTTTCATAGCTGTTTTTGCATCGCGGCCTAACTACTGCCAGAAGCTGGCACGGCCCGGCTTCGGTCCGGCGGCCGAGCCGCCTCGGCCGAACAGTACCGTCGCGGGCGTCACGCTAGCTGCAGGTCGCTCCCGCCGAGTGAATCGTTAGTCGCGGCAGCTAGCGTGCCGCGACGGCTTCGGTACGTGGGCCTTGGCCGTGCAGCTTAGGCGATAGACGTTAGCCGGACCGAATATCATCATCGAATGGAACGTCACATTCTCCACCGCCTTCTGTTAGCCAAGTTCTTCATTCAAGACGCCCAGCGCGCGGCGAAAACGAGCAGCAACGACTTGGCTCTTTCTCGCGTTGTAGTGCATCTTCACGACGCAATCGATAACCTGCTCGGTGCCGTGGCGACGCAACGGCAAGTTCGTGTCGGCGCGCGCGACGCGATGATGGATGTATTCGCGAAGCTCACGACGGCAGGTCATCTCTCCGTTGGCCGCACAGAACTGGAACAGCTAAATGCCATGCGAAATGCGATCAAGCACCATGGCGTGCCTCAGAATGCCGCAGCGGTGATCGCCCTACTGCCTGCTCTTAACGACTTCAGCAGTAAGCTGTCAGTAGAAACGTTTGGTGTTTCCCTCGAAGCCGTCAGTTTGGCCGACCTGATCGAAGACGAGACCACACGAGATGAACTTGGGGCCATTCAAGGCCTGATCAGCACTGGCGATTTCAAAACAGCTCTCGATAAGCTTGGCCTCTTACGCTTTCAGCGTCTTCAGGCCCACAGCCTACGGATGATCGCCGTCCTAAAGAAGCACATGCAAAAGCTCGAGCTTCGTGATCAGGTGCTGGTCTTTCCCAAAGAAGATCGCGCTGAGACCAAGCTCGAATGCCTGGAATTGGGTATAAACCCAGACGAACTTACTCGCTTTGAATGGCTCACGCCCAAGTACGGCTATCGGGATATGGAGACCGAGACGCTCATAGCAAAGCGTGAGGGTCTCTTCTGGCATCACCGTAACTGGACCTTTGAGAACGCTATGTTTTGCTTCAACTTTCTTGTGAGCTATTTTGCCGCGAAGCAGAGAACACCGTACACGTCTTCGGTGTATCGGCGCGACTTCAAACTGAACGAGATCGCATTCATCCGGCCATCGAATCTCGTGAGCCATGACGGAACGGTCCGCCGCGCGTATCTGGCAGGTGAGTGTGTCAATTGCTGGTCGATGGACCTTGTGGATGGGGAGTGGCAAAACCACGACGAGGCAACCGCGCGCGTGCGCATCTACGAAGTTGACGGCTCGACGATTGACGGACATGTTGTGAAAGCCGACGTTACCGTCGGGCCTGACTTCGAGGAGATGTTCGATCAACCCGCCGGCTAACTACTGCCAGCACCTGTCGGCGGGCCGTTCGTCGCGCCCGGCGGCCGAGCCGCCTACACCGCTCCGAGACGCACGGCGTCACGCCGCTTGCAGATCGCGCCCGCCGATTGAATCGTTAGTTGCGGCAAGCGGCGCGCCGCTTTCGCCGCTCGCACGCGGGGCCTCGCCGCAGGTGAGGCGATAGACGTTAGCCCGACCTGAAGGGAGGACCTCGGTTTGGCTTGTCTCAATCATCGACCGGCATACTCGAGTCGCGTCGATGACTCTTGCGGCGCGGACACGCGAAGTGCATGCTACATACCTTTCACGCTCTGTCTGCCCGTCCGAACGAAGTGAAGGAGGAGGACCGATGCCGTTCTACCTAACGCAATTCAGCTACACGCCAGCGACATGGGCGAGACTGATCAAGAGTCCGGAAGATCGTCGAGTGGCAGCCACACAGTACATCGAAGCAGTCGGGGGAAAGTTGCACGGATTTTGGTATGCCTTCGGCGGACACGACGCATACATCCTGTGGGAGGCCCCCGATAACGTGTCGATGGCAGCTACTGCGCTCGCGATCAGCGCTGGTGGGGCGCTTAGTTCCTTTGAGACGACCGTCTTGCTTACGGTTGAGGAAACACTTGCAGCCATGCAAAAGGCCTCATCGATCGCGTATTGGCCACCGGGCGAAAAAGGATAGAAGCGAATAGACAGCAACTGAAATCCGGCAGAGTGATCACGATATGACCTGCCATTCAAACCGGATTCTTACGCGTGGTAATCTCTGCGTCGGCTACATTCCGCCACTCCATAGTACAATTGGTGGGTGAGTGACGATCGAGGACGCAATTTCGGTGGTGGCGCCATTGCCGCGGCACTCGTCGTAGGAACAGCCGCGGTAATTCTTGCTGTCGTTAGTAGCATCTCGCTGCGTTTTGAGGCTGCAGCGGTAGCATTGTTGGCGGCTGCCGTCGCGTTCGTCGGTGTTTCTCACGCTATCTTTCGAGACTGAGGTAGTAGGCGACGATTGCGCCGACGATTGCGCCGCGAGCCCGCGGGCTAACTACTGCCAGGAGCTGTCGGCGGGCCGTTTGCCGCGCCCGGCGCTGAAGCGCCTCGTGAAGCGTTGATTGGCCGGCGGCACGCCGGCCGACATGCTCTCGCGCCGCTGATCGCGGCGCGAACACGGCAGCCGTCGCGCCGTGAACCGCACGCACGCGGGGCCTCGCCGCAGCTCAGGCGATAGACGTTAGGCCGACTCGACACTACGCAGACACACACATGGAAAGGCACCCTTAGGTGGGAATTCAGCGCGCTGCTCGCCATTTTACGACGAACGACTAGCCTCGCCAGAAGCCGCGCGGCCTAGGATTCCTTGGGTAGGGAAGTCGCCGTCCCGAGCACTCCTAAGATACGGAATGGGGGTAACCATGTCAGACAGCGGCGGCCCAGGCGACGACACTCACGTCGAAGGAGAGATAACACTGCGCTGGAGGGCTGACCGTATCTTGGAGCACCTAAAAACACTCGTGGAGCAGTCGAACGAGTCGTCACGCGACTCCGCTCGCGCCTTCTATCAGGCTATGATCTCACTCTCGGCGGGAGCTATCGTCGTCTCGGTGACTTTCGCCGAGAAGATCGCACCCCCACCGCGGGAGGCTACGGAACTTCTCGTTATCTCATGGGCACTGTTCACTTTCAGCCTTCTTTCGATTCTGGTCGCGTTCCGCCAACTCGGCAACGAACGAGCCGCGGCAGATGTCCGAATGAACGTCTGGGTATACAAGATCTGTTTTGGCGACTTGGAGGGCGACACGATTGAGAAGTCACTCGGGCCTCCGTTCGAGCCACCGCGGCCGATTCTGTCCAAGATCCTTGTCGCTGCGTCAATCGCGTCTTTCGGTCTGGGTGTTAGCGTACTCACGTGGTTTGCCGGGGCGAATCTCAAATAGGAGAGTCGGCGGAGGCGAGAGCTGATGGCAACAAAGGGAGTGCCAGTCAGTAAGCTTCTGTGTTCGACAGGCGAACCTGGCGAGTCGTTCGACTTTTCAGCTCTCGCGCTCTTTCGGAACTCTACAGTGTTCGTCAGTGTCGGCACGCTAAGTGTCGTCATTCAGCTGTCGCCGCTGTGGACATCGCACGTGCCACGTTGGTTCCGAGATGGCGCTACGATAAACTTGGAGTTGGCTTATGAACGAAGCGTCGGAAGTCACGATGCCTCCTCTCACTATGGCCTTACACTCGTATTGAATTGGCTTGGATTCTGACGTTGTGGTGGGTGGCGCGGCCTAACTACTGCCAGAAGCTGGCACGGCCCGGCTTCGGTCCGGCGGCCGAGCCGCCTATATCGTCGTAGTTTGGGCGGCGTCACGCTGGTTGCAATTCGCCAGTCGCGGCTGCGCAACTCCTCGGCGGCAACCGGCGCGCCGCTCTCCGTCTCCACGTGGGCCCTGGCCGTGCAGCTTAGGCGATAGACGTTGGGCGGACTCGGCACGAAGAGGTAGGCCCGACTTCCATTTACGCGTTGGCAGTCGCACCGACCGAAGCGGCGGAGCCGCGCGCCAAGGCGTCCGCCACAATTGTTCGTCGTGGTACCCGCCCATCCGCCGGCTCGTCCCACGTGCAGCGCGCGCGAAACACATTCTTTCGTAGGCCGGTCGCAATCGCCGCGATTGCCGCGATCCCCGCCGGCCTGTCGGCCGAGCACGCATTCCGCGTCCGTCACCATTCGGCGCGCGCGCTGCTCCCAAGTGCGCAAAGTTATGCGTGTGGCCGCCCAACAACTCACAGCAGCTGTCGCGGCCCGGCTTCGGCTCGGCGGCCGAGCCGCCTAGGCCGAACAGTACCGGCGCGGCGTCACGCCGGCTGCAGTTCGGTTCATTCGTTAATCGCCGGCAGCCGGCGCGCCGCGCTGCCGTAGCCACGCGGGCCCTGGCCGCGCAGCTGAGTGAGATGACGTTGGGCGGACGAAACTCCATCGTTGCCAGCGTCGGAATACCTATGAACGTAGATGGACCGTTGTCGGATCATGCTCGCTCAACGCATGGCTGTTCTAGCCGTGAGGCGGTCGATCATGGATCCGCCTCGCGCGGCCGTTTTCGAGCGGCGACGGCGCGGTGTGGTTGAGCGGTTCTGTCGTCGATCCTCGGCGCTATTCGCAAAGGATTCGATGTGCGTGTCGAACCTTGCCTGCCAGTCGGGGTCAGTCCTGAAGGTGACCAAGTAGACGCTCATCCGTTCCGACTTGCTCGCCCAGGAAGCGCCGTGCGCCGGTTGGCGTTAGAATGTCGAGCGACATGCGAATAGCATCAGGAAAAGTAATCCACGGTCAGATCGTTTACGAAGGTGAATTGCCTGAGGGCGCAGAGGTTACGCTCCTTGCGCACGACCTTGAGGACACTTTCGAGGTCAGTCCCGAACTCAAGGCGGTCCTTCTCGAATCGATTGCCCAGTGCGAGCGTGGGGAAACTATTTCAGCTGACGAGCTCATTCGGGAGATGCTCAGTCGCGAATGAGGGCTCCGCTTCAAGTTGAAATCAGCGAGCTCGCAGCTCAGCACATTCGGGAACTGGAATCATGGTGGCGGCTAAACCGCACGGCTGCGCCCAACGCAGTTCGAGAGGAGCTTCAGCGTGTTTTGCGGCTCATCACGTTGACGCCGCTCATTGGTCGCCGAGCGACAGACGTCGATCTTGAGAACGTTCGCCGCATCCACATTTCGAGAATTTGGCACTTCCTCTACTACCGCGTCGTTGACGATCCTGAGCGTATTGAACTTGTTGCGCTCTGGTCCGACAGTCGCGGCGAAGGGCCACCGATTTGAGATCTCTCGTCGCCGCCCAACTACTGCCAGGAGCTGTCGGCGGGCTGGCTTCGTGGCCCGTCGGCCGAGCCGACTCGGCAGACTCCAAGTCGCGCGGCGTCACGGCCGTTGCAGTTCGCTCCTGCCGGTAAGCGTTGGTCGCGGCAACGGCCGCGCCGCTCTGCTGCTTGCGCCGGTGAACCCGCCGCAGCTCAGGCGATAGACGTTAGCCGGACGAAGGCAAGAAACACTGATGCCACTCGACATGCCATACTCGGGCCTCGTCCACAGCCGACAAAACGTGCGGGGGAGGGGGCGAGGGACGTCGTCCGCGTCCAGGCGCTACGGCTGAGGGTAGGGGTTGTCCTCGCCGCGACACTCCTTCGTTGAAGGACACCAACAGAGCGATCATGGAGGTGCTATGACGGACATTCCGACACCGACTCCTGCTGGTTCGACGAGCCCCGCTAACTCCCAACTCTCGGCGCCAGGCAAGTCGCTAGACGAGCGTGTTCGCGATCTCGAGGAAAACGCGAAGAAGGTCGCGCAGCGCGCCACAATAATCGCCGTACTGGCGGCTCTTTTTGGCGGAGGAGGGCTTGCCGGTACGATACAGTGGCTCGCTGGTAGTAGGCTGCGCGAAGCCGAGGTAACCTTAAGCGACCAGCAGAAAAAGATTAACGAGCAAGACATGCGTCTAAAAAGCCAGGACATGCGGCTGAAGGAACAGGACGCGCGGCTCAAGCAGCAACTTGGCGAGCATGACGTTGCTCTAAAGGCTCAGGCGCGACAAATCGGAGAGTACGAAGTAAAGCTGAAGGGCTTAGCCTTACACCGCGACGAGTTCAACGATCGGCTTTCGTCGTTTAACGCAGCCACGGCGTCGCTAGAACGGGGCATCGCTGCCGCGCGCCAATCTGGTTCTACGCAGGGCATTAACGCTTTGGTGCAAGAACTCATTCAGCAAAACCGCGAATTCTCGCAGTTTGCCGCACAGACTAGACGATATGTCGAAGAGTTGCCTGGCGCGCCAGGGTGGTATCGCCAAGCGGTTGCACAGGCAGAGGCGGCTTCACGTCAGCATGACCAGCACCTACAAAGAATCAAGAATGAATTATCCGGGCCGGGCTCCTAAAACGCCGGCTAACTACTGCCAGAAGCTGGCACGGCCCGGCTTCGGTCCGGCGGCCGAGCCGCCTACATTCTCTCCAGCTTGGTGGCGTCACGGCGGTCGCAGTTCGGCAGGCGTTGCACGCAACTTCTCGCCGGCAACCGCCGCGCCGCTCAGGCTTCGGCACGCGGGCCCTGGCCGTGCAGCTTAGGCGATAGACGTTAGGCCGACGTACTCACATTAGGGTGGCGGCGAGCTCTCTATGAAGCTCCGCAGTTGTGCGTCGCGCGTCGAAATTGTCGGCAATCCGTCCGTGGCATCGTCGTGCTTCGCGGCACGATTCCCCCTCGCAGCTGACATCGCCTCAAGAGTGCGGGCCGCGAACAGCAAAACGCGCCACCCGCATGCGCAAGCGTTCAGTCGGTCCCTTCACGCCCTCCCACCACCCGCGGTAGACCGACTGAACGCTTGCGCATCACGCCCACCCGGCGCACGCTCATCGCGGCCCTGGCATCGACGCCCCTCCCGCCGACGCGCGTCGAACTCACGGATGCGCGCCGTGACACGGCGGTCGCAGATCGCTCCAGCCGACGGGTCGTTCGTCGCGGCAACCGCCGCGCCCCGGGCAGGGGAGCGTGAATTCGACGCGCTCACACCCGTACCGACGCCGCTCCCGCCCCTTGCAGGCCGCGAGATACAGGTTGGCCCGACGAACAGAAGTCGAAGTGAAATACGCCGGTGAACGCGCAGCGAGACGGGAATCAGTCAAGCGCGGCATTCGACGGGTTGACAGTCGTAACATTGGGCGACCCACTAGCCAAGAGGCTGTCATGCGCTACGCCACGCTACTCTTAACCGGTCTGTTTGCTCTTCAAGGGTCGATTGCCGATGGCAAGACGCGCGCAGTGTCTCATCCAAGTGACCCGTTGGATGTTGTCTTGATGATCAAGACGTTCGGCGATCCTGGTCCCGACCAGATTTACGAAGTAGTGGCGGGGGTATATGACCATATTCCGAATCCTATGATAACGGATTTTCGTCTTAAAGATCCAGACGGGCGCGTACAGTGGGAACGGCACCATGAGTCCTATTGTTTTGACTGCAAGCCGAGTGATTGGCAGGACCCGAAATGGCGCTGGTTTTGGCTAGTCTGGCACGGCCCGCTACCCGCTGGTTGGCCGTCTGGCGTGAGCAGTTTTGAAATCAGCACAAAACGGAACGCCCAGCAAGTCACCGCCACCGCGAAGTTTGCAGTCAATGTAGCGTCACCACCTCAACTCGGTCCTTTGGAAAGAACTGTTGTCGACGCCAACGGCGGCGTTATGCTCTTTGGAGCTTTTCCTACGCCACCTGTTGTTGCAGATATTCAGCTGTACCGGATGAAGTTAAGCGACGGATACTACATTCCGCCCGGCGCTATGTACGACCAGACTGGCGATACCACCATTGTTGTTTGCTCTGGCGTTCGTGGCGACATCGCCAATTTGGAATGCACGACGGAGCAAGTGCGCTTGCCAGGTGCTACGAGTCATTCGAATGTCAGTTTCCATGGAGGCCGCTTCTTGGGAGATTTATGTAACGAGAACCACCGGACCGCTCTCGACAGAAGCTTGGCTTCGACCGCTAACTGCAACACCGATGCGCCACTCGCTATGGGCAATATGCGCGACCGCTGCCATCTATTGCATCCGATTGCGCCACTATGATGCCGGGTGCGTGTAAGCGTCTACCCACCGCGGCCTAACTACTGCCAGAAGCTGGCACGGCCCGGCTTCGGTCCGGCGGCCGAGCCGCCTACGCCGTCGCAAGCGCGGCGGCGTCACGCCGGCTGCAGATCGCGACTCGGTTCTTCGAACGTCATTCGCGGCAACCGGCGCGCCGCTCCGGCTTCGGCACGCGGGCCTTGGCCGTGCAGCTTAGGCGATAGACGTTAGGCCGACGAAAGACACCGTCCCGTGGTGCCTACCCGCCAAAACGCAAAGCCGGCTCCCTCCTGGCGCATGCAAAACGCGCGGGTGGCTCGATGCGCGCCTCATTCTTGCTTAAACCAGGTCCACATCGACCGAGGCCGCGTGAAAATCTCAAGCGAGGCGCGGCCGTATACCGTGCCAGAGGTCGAACCGTCTGCATTCATCGCATTCCTTGCACGTATCTTGAGCAGAACGTGCGACTCCTCTGTAAACAAGCTTATTGGAAGTCTTACAGTGCCGCTGTCGGTACCGAGATTGGGCGCTATCCCGAAAACTTGATGTCCGTTCACATAGATTTCGCCACCATCGTCCAACGTATAGTGAAGCAGAACCCTCGTGATGGTCACCCCGTCAGGAACACTGCAAGCGCTCGAGCTGTCGACTATTGTGCCGCCTACACCCGGCTGCGTGGCGGCGGTGCATGTCACGGGTGGGCGGTACGGCACCAATGGAAATTCATCCACGGACGTCTTGCGCCCGATCACAAAGCCGGAAACTGTCAAGCCAGTCAACAGTGCTGCCAACACCCAGAGGCGCGGCACATTAAGCTTGGAACTCAGCTGCTGAGGCTCCGTCCCTCGTGGGAGAATCGATGCCCCAAGCACGTCACCGACGGAGTCGAGGCACTCCTCTAGACTCGGAGAGGATTTCGGGGGCTTCCAGCCGGTGAGGTCTGCCGCGTGCTTTCGTCGAAACTCCAGCGGCGGGAGTGCCTCCTCAAGCATTACCGGAACAAGAATGCTTCGTCGCGCCCCCTCGGCGGCCTCGTTCTGAACCCACTCCGCGGAGACCGAATGCTGTGACCACAGTACGACAACACAGCGTGCCGCGTTCAGTTCTTTTTCAATCGCATCGGAAAACGACTGTCCGATTTTGATCTTACGATCCCACCAAACGGTCCAACCACGCGATGCGATCGCGTCGGCAAGAGCGGCGGCTCGATGGCGATCCTCGCGCGCGTAGCTTATGAATACGTCGGCCATGAACGCCCGGGCTATTGACCGCAAGTATAAGGCGCATCACACGATATCGCGACGCCGTTTGTGAAAAGCCACGCGCGGCCTAACTTCTGCCAGAAGCTGTCGGCGGGCTGTCTAGCGTGGCCCGTCGGCCGAGCCGACTTGGCCGGCTCCAACCGGCGCGGCGTCACGTCCGTTGCAGTTCGCTCCTGCCGACAAAGCGTTAGTCGCGGCAACGGCCGCGCCGCTCTACTGGTTGCTCCTGCGCACCCGCCGCAGCTTAGGCGACAGACGTTGGGCGGACGCAAGGTCGGGTAAGATCGAAATATGTCCGTCCCTGTCATTTACGGGAAGATTCTTGCACTTTCGCGTGAGTACTCCTGGCGTCCAATTCCAGATGGTCTCGATCGGCAGTTCTTCACCGGTGGAGATCCACGCCTTCCGTTCTCCGGAATCGGCCTGACGTGGTGGCTTACCCGTCGAGGCTACAAGACTCTTCGCGACTTGGCTCGTCTTGCCGTCGAACACCTATCGCATCTAGGCTTAGATCGTGACTCCGTCGAGGACATCATCGAGGATGTGTTTCAGAAAAACGCCACAAACAGAGCGTTATTCGTCGCCGACTCGTTCATGCACCACCCTAACCTCTTCGAATCACGCGCCATAGGGGAGTCAGCCTTTGCGTCAGCGATATGGTCGCATATCGACCGCGCGCTCGCAGACGGGGTGGCCGACTGGCTCGTAGTGGTGCCAGTTCCGCGTATCAAGTCCGTCTCGCACGAGCTCGGTCATGATGGCCTCGCGCTTGTGGCCGCCGGAGACGACGAAACATGGCGCCGCGTAAGTGCCGATTTCCGGAGCGCGCAATTCTGGAACTCACGCACTGGTCATGCCGATCCGAGAGATGCAGAGATTATGCGGCCAGTCACCACGGATACGTGGCTCACATGTCGGGCCAAGGGCACGAAAGCAGGTGCGAACCTCGTTGCCCGTGAACGTATGCGCACCTTCGTCGCTCTTCTCCTTGCGAGCTATTACGCCGGCAACGTGCACTTTCTAACGAAGAGCATGGCAGACGTACCAACGTACGGCACGCACTTTCCTGAGACAGGGACGCGTACCGGTGTGGGCTACGTGCAGATGCACGTCGGCGAGATCATCCCTCCCTTGTTGGACGATGTTGTCATAACACCTGATCACGTCGACGCCTGCCGAGCGTGGTATGCACGGCAGCTAATCGCTGCGCCAGATCTCCAGAAGCGTGCCTTTGTTGCCACTCAATTTGTGCATTACGCTATAGTCGCCGGCGATCTCGAGAGATTCATTCACTTCTTTATCGCCCTGGATGCCTTGTTCGGCGTGCGTGGCAATGTCGAGAACACAATCGCCGACGGCGTCGAACGCACTTTTGCCGGCGACCCAGCGTGGAAGCAGCGTGCGCACCGGTTATTCAACCTACGCAATGAGTTACTTCACGGTGGCTCGAGCCGAATTCAAGCATGGGACGGCTACGACGATTACGAGAGGCACTTTGCCTCGGAACCTGACGATGACGTCGCGATCGCGGCGTTAGTTGCCGTTCGTAACTATCCGGTTTAGGTGCGGCGCCGCCCAACTACTGCCAGGAGCTGTCGGCGGGCCGTTTGCCGCGCCCGGCGCTGAAGCGCCTCGGCCGGTGTCGATTGGCCGGCGGCACGCCGGCCGACATGCTCTCGCGCCGCTGATCGCGGCGCGAACACTGCAGCCGTCGCGCCGCGCAACCGCACGCGCGTGGGGCCTCGCCGCAGCTCAGGCGATAGACGTTGGGCGGACTCGGCACTGCATCAGCGTAGGACGGACATCCATTTACGCGTTGGCAGTCGCACCGGCCGAAGCGGCAGAGCCGCGCGCCAAGGCGTCCGGCACAATTTTAGTCGTGGTACCCACCCTTCCCGCCGGCTTGTCGCACGTGCAGCGCGCGCGGACGCACGATTCGCGTAGCGAGTGACTACAGTAACTCAAGACGCAGCGGCAAAGCGGGCCTTCGGCCACGCGCGCTCCGCGCCATGCACCATTCGGCGCGCGCGCTGCTTCCAAGCGCGCAAAGTCATGCGTGTGGCCGCCCAACAACTCACAGCAGCTGTCGCGGCCCGGCTTCGGCCCGGCGCTGAAGCGCCTGGGCCGAACAGTACCGGCGCGGCGGCACGCCGGCCGCAATTCGGTTCATTCGTTAATCGCCGGCAGCCGGCGCGCCGCGCTGCCGTAACCACGTGGGCCCTGCCCGCGCAGCTGAGTGAGATGACGTTAGCCCGACGAACGACTGCGCTCAGACAGAGCCGCCACCCGACACGTACTGCATCGGGTTCGCTTGCGCCCTGAACCTTGGAAGAGATCGCAACTTCGCTTGGCGCTAGACTTCCCGTACTATTCGATGTCATGGACATTCGAGGGAAGAAGAACCCGTGGGCATCGGGTCCCGGTGAGATTCTTCGTCACGGAATTGAGCTGTTACGCCACGACACGGACACAAACCGCCGCCTGGCGATGATCAGTATCGACAACGCGGTCGAACTGATGATGAAGACGTTTCTTGGCCTGCCACGGCGTATCTCTGGATTGAACATTCCGCGCAAACAGTTCCAAGAAATTGCAGAGAGTTTTCCCGCGCTTCTCGACGCGTTGGAACAGCATGCAAGCGATCGACTTGAAGGCGTTGATCTCGGAACCATCGAGTGGTATCACCGACTCCGAAATGAGCTGTACCACCAGGGAAATGGTCTCACGGTCGAGCGAGACAAGGTCGAAATTTACGCTGAACTCGCGAATATTCTTTTTAATAATCTGTTCGGCAGCCAACTTGTCGAACCTCCAACGTTAAAAGCTGGCTTGCTCGGTCAGTTCATGACCCTGTGGCCGATTTTCGAGCGTGCTATTCGCATTCGGTCGCTACAGTTTGAGCCAGTCAGGACAGAGCGGCGGCCCAGACTTGGGATTGAAGCAGTCGAGATCCTTCACCGCGCCGGCGAACTCACTGACTCGGAAGTATCGGAGATCCGTGAACTTCGATATGTGCGTAACAGAGCTGCGCACGCTGAACCGGGGTGGGAATCAGAGCTTACGCCAGAAAAGGTGAAGCGCCTTGAACAACTGGCGAGCAAGTTTCCCTCGCCACCAATCGCGGGCTAACTACTGCCAGGAGCTGTCGGCGGGCCGTTTGCCGCGCCCGGCGCTGAAGCGCCTCGTTCAGCGCCGATTGGCCGGCGGCACGCCGGCCGACATGCTCTCGCGCCGCTGGCCGCGGCGCGGACACTGCAGCCGTCGCGCCGCGCCCCCGCTCGCACGTGGGGCCTCGCCGCAGCTCAGGCGATAGACGTTAGGCGGTCGTCTGCACGAACGCTCCGCGTCCATGTAGATTTTTACTACGAGGACTCGTCCTTCAATCGGCACGCTTCCTCCGCGCAGCTGAATCCATCGCCAGGTTGCGGGGCCGCGACCAGCAAAGCGCGCCTGCCCGCACGCGCAGTTGTGCTCCATTCGGCCCCTTCACACCCGCCCGCCACCCGCGGTAGGCCGAATGGAGCACAACTGCGCTTCACACCCACCCGGCGCATGCTCGTCGCGGCCCTGACGGAGCGCACCACCCGCCCGCGCGCGACGAACTCCTGAGTGCATCGGTGTCACCGCGGTTGCAGGTCCGCTCCCGCCGACCTGTCGGTGGTCGCGGCAACCGCGGCGCCACCGATGCGCTCAGGAATTCGCCGCGCTTACAGCCGGCGACCGCTGCTCCCGCCCGTGTCTTTTGGGGCGGCGCTTACATGCGAATCCCATTTTCGGCCGCTGTCGCTAGGCGGACGAAGGAACATCCGGTCACAGCGCTTCTACCAGATATCGAACATGCAGCTCAGCGCGGTGTAGACTTACCGACGTGCGTACCGTCAAGATCGAGACATTACGCGCAAGGCGGAGAACATAGCGTGTCTCCAAAACTATCATTCTTCATCAGTTACGCACACGCCGACCGATCACTTGCGGTAGCTATTGCCGATGAACTTGAGCGTGCTGGTATGCGCGTGTGGGTCGATGAAGGCGAGTTGCGCGCTGGGGATTCGATCGTAGAGCGCATCGCCGATGCTGTCGACCAGGTAGACTTTGTCGTAGCGCTCGTCACGCGACGCGCTGTAGCCTCGAATTGGTGCAAGAAGGAATTGGCGCTCGCGATACAGGGAGGCTTGCGCGAGGGCAGCGTCCGATTGTTGCCATTGCGGGTTGACGACGTTGAGATGCCTCCGTCGTTACGTGATCTTTTCCACCTTCATGTCGATTCTCGGAACCCTATGCCCGTCGTACGTAAGCTCGTCGCCGACGCGTGGTCGCATTTTCGTGAACAGCAGTTGGATTCATGCTTTCTCGGCAGAGTTGTGTCAGTTTTACAACCGACAACAACTCTCAGCGCCGAGCGACAGCAAGCACTAAAGCTTGCTCTGCGTAGCAATGACGACGACTACAACTCGGCCGCGCGCGCTGAAAAATTGCTAGCGAAGGATCTAAGTGTGCCAGCCGCTGAAATTCTTTACGAAGATGCATTGGATGACGCATTAACCGATCGTAACGCTGGCTTCGGCGTATCGGGGCTCGCAAGGCTTGGTCCGCTGGCCGCGCCGTGGCTGTATCAAATGCTGAGCCATGACGATGATCGTGTCGTCCGTGACGCTTTTGACGCTCTCGCGCATACACGTTCGATAATTTTCTCCGATATGCGGGAATACCTGCTGGATACCATCGATGCTATTGTTAAACACGCGGATTGGTCCGCCTGCGCAAAGAGATTGAAAGAGTCGTGCAGTGACGAAGATAGAACGGACAGGCTAGCGTTCATGCTGGGCTACGCAAGCGACTACCGCAGGAACTTTGCCAAAGGCTAATGGTTGTCGTGTCGCTGCGTCACAGCCAGAGACCAAGGGTGCAGGGTTACGCAACCGCCGGGACTCGCCGCCTAACTACTGCCCGAAGCTGTCACGGCCCGGCTTCGGTCCGGCGGCCGAGCCGCCTACTTCAGCGCCAGCTTCACGGCGTCACGCCGGTTGCAGATCGGCAGGCGTTGCATCAACTTCTCGCCGGCAACCGCCGTGCCGCTGGGGCTTCGGCACGTGGGCCCTGGCCGTGCAGCTTAGGCGATGGACGTTAGCCGGATGTCCATCGAGCTTGCCGAGTAGCGTGTTTTCTATGAACCGTGAGTTCACGTTCCCATTGGCGTTAGATTCTTTCCGGACCGAACCGCGTCGAACGCCTCTCCACGCTTCTCCGACGGTGCCGTTTGACCTCAACTCGGGTCGTTTGGCGGTCAGGGCACGCGCATCGCGACACGCCCGATGCTCCAGACAGCCCGCGACGGCCGCGAAGGCTTCCTCGCCGCTCGGACCTGCGATACCGTAAGACCGTGGCGCCATCAACGTATCTAGACAGCAACGTGATCAGCTACCTCACAGCTCGGCCAAGCCGCGACGTGGTAAACCTTGCGCATCAGCAAGTTACGCGTGAGTGGTGGGACCGGCCTGGGACCGGCACCGGCATGGTTTCGAGCTGCACGTCTCGGAACTCGTGCTGTTCGAGATCGGTCGAGGCGACGCCGGGGCGGCGCAAGCACGTCTCCAACTGGTTCAGGGGCTACCGGTGCTGCAAGTTACCAACCCGGCACGTGCTCTGGCTGATCGTATCTTCCGAGCGACGACGCTTCCGGACAAGGCGGCGTCAGACGCACTCCACGTAGCGATCGCGGCGGTGAACGGTATGGATTTTCTGTTGACGTGGAACTGTACTCATATCGCGAACGGCGTGGTTCTGAAGATCGTTAACGCAGTCTGC
The DNA here is from genome assembly GCA_963822445.1 of uncultured Acidobacteriota bacterium. Taxonomy (GTDB): domain Bacteria; phylum Acidobacteriota; class Thermoanaerobaculia; order Gp7-AA8; family Gp7-AA8; genus QHVT01. Next base: position 2,166,331 of record CAWGHO010000002.1, read on the forward strand.
CGCGAGAACGGCTATGAACCACCAATTGTCTGTACTCCAGAGGAGCTGCTGACGTCATCATGAATGCCATAGATGAAGATCCTGTCGTTGCAGAAATCCGGGCAGTCCGTCGCGAGCTATCGGAGCGTTTCGGCGACGATATTGACGCTCTTTGTGATTTCCTTGTCGAACAAGAGCAGAAGCACACAGACCGTTTGGTAAATCATCCACCGAAGGCTCTGCAGCGGGCAACCGAAAGTAGAATCTGCACCGGCTAACTACTGCCAGCAGCGGACGGCGGGCCGTTCGTTGGCCCGGCGGCCGAGCCGCCTCCAGCACTCAAAGCCGCACGGCGTCACGCCGCCTGCAGCTCGCGCCCGCCGAGAGCTCGTTAGTTGCGGCAAGCGGCGCGCCGCTTCCTGCTAGGCACTCGGGGCCTCGCCGCCGCTGAGGCGATAGACGTTGGGCGGACTCCGCACGAAGACGTAGGCCCGACTTCTATTTTCGCGCTGGCAGTCGCACCGACTGAAGCGGCAGAGCCGCGCGCCAAGGCGTCCGCCACAATTGTCCGTCGTGGCTCCCGCCCGTCCACCGGCTTGTCGCGCCTGCAGCGCGCGCGAAGCTGATTTTTCGTGGGTTTGTCGCAATCTCCGCGAAAGTCACCATCCAAGCCGGCCTGTCGGCCGAGCACGCATTCCGCGTCCATCACCATTCGGCGCGCGCGCTGCTCCCAAGCGCAGAAGCTTATGCGTGTGGCCGCCCAACAACTCACAGCAGCTGTCGCGGCCCGGCTTCGGCCCGGCGGCCTAGCCGCCTAGGCCGAACAGTACCGGCGCGGCGTCACGCCGGCTGCAGTTCGGTTCGTTCGCTAATCGCCGGCAGCCGGCGCGCCGCCCTGCCGTAGCCACGCGGGCCCTGGCCGCGCAGCTGAGTGAGATGACGTTGGGCGGACGCAGGCACGCTCGTCTATACTCTGTCCGGCGAAAGGAACCATCGGATGAGCGGTGAGGCGCGGATCAAGCTATCGATCCGGGATGGGGTACTCGAGATCGAAGGGTCGGAGGCCTTTGTCTCCGCTCAGGCCGAAGCATTCCGGGACGTCGTAGCTTCGCTGCTTCACCGCCCGCACGACGGCGGCGCCGACAATCAAAGTCGCGTGGCGTCCCAGCAGGAATCCGCCGGAGGACAAACCCACGCCGGCGCGCTATCCGATTACGACAGCGTATTTGTGATGGCGGACGGCAAGGTGCAGATTCTGCAAGGCATACCCGGCAATGGTAAGGCGGGGAAAACCATGAATGCCGCGTTGCTGTGTTTGTACGCCAACGAACTCCAAGGCAACACCGAGGTTGGTTTTGACACTATTCGTGACCTGTGTCAGGCGCACGGCTTTCTCGACGGCTCCAACTTCGCCGCAACGCTGAAAGATGCGAAAGAGTATCTCATCGTGACGGGAAGCAGTAGACGCCTCATGGCGAAACTGACGGTCCCTGGACGCAAGGAGGCCCAGCGCTTGGCTGATGGTCTGAAAACGGCGTGAAAGCGGAAGGCCTTCTCAAAGCAAAATATCCGGCCGCGCTCGTGGACGCGCTTCTCGCTGCCTACCTCGAGATCGAACGCAACTATGTGCTCAAGAAGTGGAAGGCGAGCGAGCTGGATTCCGGACATTTTGTTGAGGCGTCGCGACGCATCCTTGAGCACGAGCTCACCGGTTCTCATACTCCACTAAACCGCGCGCTCTCCTCATTTACTGACGCTGTTTTGAAGCAGTTCGAGAGCGCGACCGGTGACGAGTCGCTCCGTCTTCTAATTCCACGAGCGCTTAAGGCTATCTACAACATCCGTAACAAACGCGGCGTCGGTCATATCGGAGCCGTGTCTCCGAACGAAATGGATTCAACGTACATCCTATACACGTGCAAGTGGGTTCTGGCCGAGCTCGTGCGGCTCGCGTCGGGTCTTCAGCCGCACGAGACCCAGCATGTTATGGATACGATTGTCGAGCGGCGCATCAGCGTTCTCTGGAAGGAAGCCGACGTCACGGCGGTGCTCGACCCTGGCATGTCAGCCAAAGAGCAGGCCTTGGTTCTGCTGTACGACCAAAGTCCTCAAGCGGAAGACGAACTCCGCGCGATAACGGAGTACAAGAATCCCTCGAAGTTTCGCGCGCTGCTGAAGGAGCTGCACCGGAAGAAGTTAATCTTCCGTGCTGACACTGGTAAGTGCATTATCCTGCCGCCGGGAATCACGGAGGCGGAGCGCATTCTCGCGTCCAGAAGGTAGCGCCGCCCAACTACTGCCAGAAGCTGGCAGCGGGCCGTTTGCCGCGCCCGGCGGCCGAGCCGCCTACCGCGTCGCGAGACGCATGGCGTCACGCCGCTTGCAGATCTCGTCTTTCGTGAATCGCGGCAAGCGGCGCGCCGCTCTACCCGCACGCGCGCGGGGCCTCGCTGCAGCTTAGGCGATAGACGTTAGGCCGACAAACATGCCTTAGCGTTGATGCGCGCAATCTATGAAGCTCTGCGCACTTGCACGTCGAGTCCTTCTTCGCATGGTCGTTCCTTCGCGGCACGTTCCCCCTCGCAGCTGACCGTGTCGCGAGAAGGCGGGCCGCGACCAGCAAAACGCGCCTCCCGCATGCGCAAGCGTTCAGCTGGTCCCTTCACACCCGCCCACCACCCGCGGTAGACCGGCTGAACGCTTGCGCATCACAACCACCCGGCGCACGCTCGTCGCGGCCCTGACTTCGCGCAACACCCTCCCTCGCGCGTGGAACTCACGAATGCGTGCGTGACACGGCGGTTGCACATCGCTCATGCCGGAGGTCACCTTCGTCGCGGCAACCGCCGCGCCACGGCAGAGGAGCGTGAATTCGACGCGCTCCCACCCGTGCCGACGCTGCTCCCGCCCTGGAAGCCAGGAGATACCGCAAGCGACTTTACTCGTGCGTCTCACGAGGCGGAGGTCGAAGCAACACAGACATCATCTTCTCGAAGGTGTATGGAAGCGCAAGGCCCGCCGCGCCTACCACTAGGACGGCGAGTAACGAATAAACGACCGTCGACGCCACGTCGCCCTTTTCCGAGAATGCGATGACCTGGCTCGTTAGCCATTGAACGATTGCAGCCACAGCACTACCTACTGCCACCAACATTCCTACGGATCGCACACTTCTCGTCACCCGGATGGACTTGGCCGATTCGGCGCGCGCGAGAAGAAACTCCTGGAACCTCTGCCGCATCACCAATGCTAGCCAACCGCTCAACAAGAAGTGGTAGTACACGAGATCGTGCTTGGTCCTCGGCGACGGCCAGTCGAACTCTGAGCGATTGTAAAACTCAAACTTTGTATCGATAAAACTCACATCAAATTGTTGAAAGACGGCCGCTGTGCGATTCGCGCGTTCTTCGACAGAGCCGTAGATATGAAAAAGTTCCTCGGATGTGTATGAGTACAGGATCATCCGCGTTTCCGAAGCGAGGAATGTTCCCATTGACCGGCGACGGGAGGAGTCGACACGTCCATCGCCCACGTACGCGTGCAACGCGCGAGAGAGATCCGCCGTGGTGAGGATTCGGTCGCGCACGTCATCTTCGTAGGGCTTATCGCGGCCCTGTGAGTGCGCGGCTGCGTTGGCCTCCTTGAGAGCCTCATCGAGCACATATCCGTAGTCAGCGACGACCAGGTCGATACCGCCGCGCACGGCTACGGCAATCTCGTCTAAGGTCTGTTGCGAGATGAGGAAACCCTTGTCGCTCTTTTCAACGCAAATTTGTACGGGTAGCAGGTCCAGTCGCCATTCGTCGCCGGCGAATTGATGCTCAATCAGCTTCATTCGGCCATGAATACGGTCCAGTAACTTTTGGTCATCCTCCAGAAGGAGAACGCGATAACTCTGCAACGCCATAATCACGGAACGATAGCATACGGTGTGTCGCGCGGTGGGAACCGATGTCGTCCGGAGGACCAGAAGCGGTCAGCGGCCTAACTACTGCCAGCAGCGGACGGCGGGCCGTTCGCCGCGCCCGGGGCTGAAGCCCCTCGTTCGTCCCGAGATGCACGGCGTCACGCCGCTTGCAGATCGCGCCCGCCGACAATCGCGTTGGTTGCGGCAAGCGGCGCGCCGCTTATCCCGCATGCGTCGGGGGCCTCGCCGCCGCTGAGGCGATAGACGTTCGGCGGACTTGAACACGAGGTGTCGGGCCTTCAGGAGATAGAAATTCGCGAAAGAAGACCCGTGTGAAGAGCCGTGGCAATCGGTGTTCTACAACACGTGGAGTTTGTCGATCCTCTCGCTGCTTCTCCCTCGGAGACGCTGAGCGATGTTGCATCGGCGCGCAGATCTCATAGGATCTGCCAGCGTCGCGCGCGCGATCTTGGTGTACGGCTGTACACCCGCGTTCATGGGAACCCGGGTTCCACTCTCTTTGAGAATCTTACTACCCGTCGTCCGTCGAGCTCGTAGAAACAATGGGGACGCGTGGACGTAGTCGCTTCTTGAACGCGCCGACAAGCCCGGGTCTCTTTCCGCGGTCTACACTGCGTAGATCGTCGCAGGGGCCGCGGTTCCTCGAGAGGCAATCATGAAGAAAGCGTACGCATTCCTCGCACTTCTCGGCGCATTACTACCACTTTCCGTACTTTTGCCCTGGGTCCTCGCACACGGCTTTGCGCCGCGCCGGTTCATCGGGGATCTCTTCGTAAACCGCGTGAGTGGGTTCTTCGCCATGGACGTTGCTGTCTCGGCGGTTGTCGTCGCAGTCTTTGCGTACGCGGAGGCAAGAAGCGGCCGGTTGAGAAGGCCGTGGGTCCCTATCTTGGCCACGCTCCTCATCGGTGTCTCTTGCGGGCTACCGTTACTGTTCTGGGCGCGCGAGACTTCGGGCGAGCTTCCTCGCCGCACAAGCTGATCGGTATTGCATCGGCCGACACTGCAAAGAAGGTGGTGGGCGCGTCTCTTTATCGGGCGCACGAGTACAGTCGATCGAGCCGCCGAACTACTGCCAGGAGCTGTCGGCGGGCCGTTTGCCGCGCCCGGCGCTGAAGCGCCTCGTTTGTCCTTGAATGGCCGGCGTCACGCCGGCCGACATGCTCTCGCGCCGCTGATCGCGGCGCGACTCTCTGCAGCCGTCGCGCCGCGCACCCGCTCGCACGCGGGGCCTCGCCGCAGCTCAGGCGATAGACGTTAGCCGGTCGTGACTTCGAGTGCCCGTGACTTGCTCGTGCGAAGGAGCGAGGCGAGTGTGTGGATCCGCGTCGGAGGCATGGCGTGTCGTTGGCTCACTTTCGAACGTGCGACGCTTCCGGCACGACGCATCTGCCGTCCCCCTTTGGGATTGATTGGTTGGCCCGACGTATACTTCGCGCCGTGAAAAGACCAAAGATCTTCATCAGCCATGCATCCGAAGATCGATCTTTCGTGGAGCAGTTGGTTGCTCGCTTGAAGTTAGACGGCGTCGACACGTGGCTGGACACCGTAGAGATTCGTGTGGGTGATTCGATCTATGAAAGGATCAACGCCGGTCTCGAGCAATCTGACTTCTTTGCTGTAGTGCTCAGCAATGCCAGTGCTGCTTCGGAATGGGTCCTGAATGAGTTGGCCTCCGCTACGTCGCTTGAGAAGCTGCGTAAGCGCAAGGTGTTTGTGTTGCCAATCCTTTTGAACGAATGTGACGTGCCCCCTCTGCTACGCGACCGCCGGGTTGCGAACTTCAAAGAAGATTTCGACTCTGCGTATCAGGAGTTAATCGATGCCATTCGGCACCACTACGCCGAGCATCATCCGGACGTTGACATCTCCAAGCTAAAGATGGGTGAGTTGAGCGAGGCAGTAGTCGAAGACGCTGCGCGAGATCCGCGGCACCTGCAACGGCTCGCCCCGCGGCATTTTGAGGAGCTCGTGTCTAAGTTGCTGTCTCGGGCCGGGTATCAGACCGAACTAAACTCCGTCCTTCTCCGGAGCGTGGCGGGACATCATTGCCACACGCGAAGCCCTGCTGCCGGGACTGGCCTCCGACCGCTTTCACGTGACATGCAATTCCTATATACGACCGATTCGCCCGGCCGAAATCGCATTGCTCGCTCTGCGTGATCGTGACAACGAAACTAAGCTGGTCCTCGTTACCCGATCTAAGCTCACGCGAGAAGCTCAGGAAGCAGCTGCGAAACTCGGAATCGACTTGATTGACGCGCAGACACTGGGCGAATGGATTCGAAAGCTCCTCGATGTGCGACGTGGGGCGCGCGGCGACGCCGGCTAACTACTGCCAGGAGCTGTCGGCGGGCCGTTCGCCGCGCCCGGCGCTGAAGCGCCTCGTTCAGCGCTGATTGGCCGGCGGCACGCCGGCCGACACGCTCTCGCGCCGCTGGTCGCGGCGCGAACACGGCAGCCGTCGCGCCGCGCAACCGCACGCACGCGGGGCCTCGCCGCAGCTCAGGCGATAGACGTTGGGCGGACCCGGCACGAAGAGGTAGGCCCGACTTCCATTTACGCGTTGGCAATCGCACCGACTGAAGCGGCGGAGCCGCGCGCCAAGGCGTCCGCCACCATTTTTCGTCGTGGTACCCGCCCGCCCGCCGGCTTGTCGCACTTGCAGCGCGCGCGGAGCAGCGATTTGCGTAGGCCGGTGCCCACAAAACTCGAGACGCAACGACGTAGCGGGCCTTCGGCCACGCGCGCTCCGCGTCGTGCACTATTCGGCGCGCGCGCTGCTCCCAAGCGCGCAAAGTTGTGCGTCTGGCCGCCCAACAACTCACAGCAGCTGACGCGGCCCGGCTTCGGCCCGGCGCTGAAGCGCCTTGGCCGAACAGTACCGGCGCGGCGGCACGCCGGCCGCAAATCGGTTCATTCGTTAATCGCCGGCAGCCGGCGCGCCGCGCTGCCATAGCCGCGCGGGCCCTGGCCGCGCAGCTGAGTGAGATGACGTTAGGCCGACCCATCAAAATTCGCGTGGCGGCACGCTACAATGAAACTCCGCTTACTTGCACGACCATCGCAAGCAATCCGCGCTGGCACACACAGCGCTCTCTCGGCGCGAGGCTGGTCCAGTCACTTGCATTGCATGTCTCCGTCTAGCCTAGCATGGCGCAAGGTGAGGTGCGGCGGCTACCGTCTTTCGCTCTGGCGCGCTGGAGGACAGCCTCTCTCTTCCCTCTTCCGCTTCGACCTCCATTATGCTGTCATAGCTGCGCGATGAGTTGGCTCCACACAGACTTTGTCGATGATCGGCTAGGCGGAATCGGCACTCGGTTTGAGCGCATGGGCCGCTGCATATATTGCAACGGCTTGATGACGCATTTCGACCAGATCGATGGCTATCAAGTTGATAAGTACCGCATGCGGCGCGCCGGCAAACGTTTTCTTGACGATGACAGGTATGTGGATCGATGCTACCGATGTGGCTGGTGGCATTCGTACAGCGAAAGACAAAAGTACAGTGATCATATTGATTGCTTCTATGCGTATGGATCACTGAAACAACTGGACTTGGCTGACGTGGAGACTCCAATCGATGAAATTAAGAGCTACTTGGCGGCAAAGTTTGAGGCTTGGCGAGGCTTAGATCCTATTCGCTTCGAATCCGTAGTGGCATCCGTCTTCAGAGATCTGCGATACGTCGCAAGAGTCACCGCACGCACAGGGGACCGCGGCATAGATGTCTATCTTGACGGCCCGAATGACACTCTCGTAGGTGTACAGGTGAAGGCCACAATGCGTGCCATTAGAGTGGAGCAAATCAATGCGTTAACTGGGGCGTTGATCATTAATGATTGTACGGCGGGAGTCTTTGTTACAACCTCTCGGTTCCAACCTGGCGCGGTTGCTGCAGCGAAGAGCGCGACGAAACGAGGATTCCCAATTACTTTAGTCGACGCTGAGGCCCTGTTGGATGCGCTCCAAGTGATACATTCAGCGAAGGAGCTCGATCCTTTGGACCCACGCATGCCGTGGAATCGGGTAGATCCAGTGCTGAGGTATTCGCTTCTCTGATCATCTCATCGGAGCAGTGTCCCGAATGGCACGGCACAGATGACCCGCGGCCTAACTTTGGTGTGAAGCTGGCACGGCCCGGCTTCGGCCCGGCAGCCGAGCTGCCTCGTTCAGCGCCAGCGTGGCGGCGTCACGGCGGTTGCAGTTCGCCAGTCGTGGCTGCGCAACTCCTTGGCGGCAACCGGGGCGCCGCTGCGGCTTCGGCACGCGGGACCGGCCGTGCAGCTTACACCAAGGACGTTAGGCCGACGAATCGCGGTTTCCGTGAGAGCACACTCCCCATGAGGCTCCGCCGACCGGCACGCTAAGCGCTTGCTGCGGTCGCCGTGGCAGATCGCAGACCGCTGGGAGATCGCCAAGCTACCGCAGCGATACCGACTGGCAACTGCAAACCACATGATGCGTCAACATCGTGTCCGCTCCTTAAGCCGCCGAATCCTGTGAATCGCTGACAGTCGTCGGTTTCGTAGCGATCCTAGCAAGCCTAAAGAGTCCGCTCACGGAGAGACACACCCACGCCAGGATGGTCGCCAGATATCCCCAGTAGTAAGCGGTGACCCATCCTGGTACGCCTTCCTCCCAGCTGAACTTAGAAATTACGCGCAGATCTCCCTGTATAAACCAAGGCATTGCTTGGCCGGGGTGATGTCGGGCCCAGGTGCCTTCCTCACCACCGCCGAACGACACGACATGCGTCGGGCGAGGCTTAATGACGAAGACACCATTGAAGCCACCCTGTTCGTACACAAGACCAGTGGATAGATAGAAGATCGAGGCAACGATCGTGAGCACGAATACAAAGCGCATAATTGTGGGCGGAAACCCTGCCGCGACAGAACATTACGGTATCACTGCCGCGTCCGCGCAGCAATAACGCGAACGGTATTATCGCTGCTGCAACTTCACGCCTCGTGTTGCCGGCGTGCCGCGCTGGTGCCCGACGATCAGCAGAAGCTGGTGATGCCGAGAACGACCACCGCAGGTCATTTCCAATGGTGCACACGCGGTCGCAGTCCGCGACTATGTTGCCAATACTGTGAAATCGGCAGTTCAAGCATGTCGCTTCAGCTTCGCGATCTGCGTCGTCGTCAGTAACTACGAAGTCTGAGCAGATCGGACGACATAGCGTTGCAGCATCGCGGCCTAACTACGCGTTCAAGCTGATGCGGCCCGGCTTCGGCCCGGCGCTGAAGCGCCTCGGCCGAACAGTACCAGCGCGGCGTCACGCCGGCCGCATTTTACTCCCGCCGCAGTTAGTCGCAGCGGCCGGCGCGCCGCGCTGCCGTAGCCGCGCGGGACCGGCCGCACAGCTTAACGTCGGACGTTAGCCCGACGACGCCGAGAGCATCGGAAATCCCTTAGTTCAGTGCGAGAATAAGAACGTGACGAACGTGAGTCAGGCGCTCCCGCAGGTCGCCGCGAGCGACAACTTGTTTTGGTTGTTCAGTTCTGCTGCACAGACGATCGCAGCATTCGTCGCCTTCCTCTTGGCGGGTTACGCCCTCGTCCACACGATGATGGAGGCAGCCGCAGCCGCAGACGAAACGCTCGTAGAAATCCATGAGGAGTTGAAGCGTCGATACTATCGGCGTCTCGCCGGACTGGTGGTCCTGACCGCAGTCGCTATCGTCGCATGTTTCGCGGTAATACTTTTTAATGGCGCAAGCACGCAGTGGTTCATTGTTCTGACGTGGGCGGCCGGCTTGTTCGTGCTCGCATCGATCGCCGGAGGCGTCGGCTTCGTGATCACTGTGGTAGATCCCGGCAAGTATCGAAAAGCGGCTGTGCAAATGGCACGCGAAGAGGAGGCACGACCAGCCCCCAAGGTGCCTTGGGAGGGCCTCCCTGAACTCCAAACCGTCAAACGCGGCGACTTTGCCGATGCGTTCATTAATCTCGAAGAACTCGTGCGACAACTGTGGGAACACCGTACGCATGGAGAACGGCTGCGTAAGACCACAAGTTCAAGCCCTCCTGCCTTTCGTGAAATGCTGCAGGCACTCAACCTTTCTGAAGCCTTACCGCCTGCTCTCGCGAAGGAACTCGAGGCGCTGAACAGATATCGGAACCTTGTGTTTCACGGACACCTCAAGACTATTGACCCCGACATGGTGCATCGAGTGCGCGACGCCGTTACGGCAGTCGCCCAGTTGCTAAACGCGGGCTAACTTTGGTGTGAAGCTGGCACGGCCCGGCTTCGGCCCGGCAGCCGAGCTGCCTACGTCATCGCTAGCGTCACGGCGTCACGGCGGTTGCAGTTCGCCACTCGCAGCACGGCAATTCCTTGGCGGCAACCGCCGCGCCGCTCCGGCTTCGGCACGCGGGCCCTGGCCGTGCAGCTTACACCAAGGACGTTCGGCGGACCGGCGTACGGGAACGGGGGAGGCCTGGCAACGGAAGACTGATAATCAGTCTGGTACACGAGGCATAACCATCGACGCGGCGCGATGCACTGGCGATGCTACGTTTTCGAGTTTTTCGTACGACCACGTTTTGGACGCTCGCCGACCTTCACCGATAACACGGCCGCAAGCTCGATGAGCTGACTGCACGATTCCTCGAAAGCCGCCTGAATGGACTTGAGTTGCTGGAATGTCGCCGCAGCCGAGTCTGACGCCTCGGGGGACGGCGGCCGCAGCAGCGCGTAGGTGGTTTGAGTCAAATAGCACTGCATCGCGGCCGTCAAAACTACGGTCGCCGCTGCATGAATCAGCTTTGACTGAAGTACTGTCGGGCAATCCAGCGGCCATGCGGTGTCGAGTCGCGCGAACGCTTTGCGAAACGCGTCGCTCTCGGTTCCGGCAAACTCGTGTGCTAGAGCATTCCGCATGTCGTTCCAAGCGAAGAGAACCTTGCGCGTTGCGTTCTCGCTCACCAATTCAACCAATGTTGCGAACCCGAAGCGCGGCACATCTTCGTGCGACGCCAGTAACCGAGACGCGGCAGCTGAAACCAATAAACGCTCGACCAGCATGTGCGTTTTCAATACAACCAGCTCAGGATCTTCAATTTTATCTAGAACGCGCACCATCTGGGGCAAGTCGTTGAACCTGATTGAGCGCGTGATTGTCATGTCGCTTAGCTTACGCGAAACAGCGCACAAACCGCGGTCGTGTCGCCGAGACCTTAGATGGCCAAAAACCTGCGGCCGGAATACGACGCTTCACGGAGCGCACGTCCGACCTCGAGCCGCCGAACTACTGCCAGAAGCTGGCAGCGGGCCGTTTGCCGCGCCCGCCGGCCGAGCCGGCTCGGTCGATCGAAGACGCACGGCGTCACGCCGCGTGCATCCGCGTCAAACGGCAGTCGGCAGCACGCGGCGTGCCGCATCGCCGCACGCACGTGGGGCCTCGCTGCAGCTTAGGCGATAGACGTTGGGCGGACCCGGCACGAAGACGTAGGCCCGACTTCCATTTTCGCGCTGGCAGTCGCACCGACTGAAGCGGCAGAGCCGCGCGCCAAGGCGTCCGCCACAATCGTTCGTCGTGGTACCCGCCCGGCCGCCGGCTTGTCGCAAGTGCAGCGCGCGAAACATGGTTCTCGTCGGCAGCCGGCCACAATCGCCTCAAGAGCCAAAATCCACGCCGGCCTGTCGGCCGAGCACGCGTTCCGCGTCCCTCACCATTGGGCGCGCGCGCTGCTCCCAAGCGCGCAAAGTTTTGCGTGTGGCCGCCCAACAACTCACAGCAGCTGTCGCGGCCCGGCTTCGGCCCGGCGGCCGAGCCGCCTGGGCCGAACAGTACCGGCGCGGCGTCACGCCGGCTGCAGATCGGTTCGTTCGTTAATCGCCGGCAGCCGGCGTGCCGCGCTGCAGTAGCCACGCGGGCCCTGGCCGCGCAACTGAGTGAGATGACGTTGGGCGGACTCGGCACGAATAGGTAGGCCGGACTTCTATTACGCGTTGGCAGACGCACCGACTGAAGCGGCGGAGCCGCGCGCCAAGGCGTCCGCCACAATCGTTCGTCGTGGCTCCCGCCCGTCCGCCGGCTCGTCGCACGTGCAGCGCGCGCGAAGCATGATTCTCGTAGGCAGCCGGCCATAATCTCCGCGAGATCCAAGATCCGAGCCGGCCTTGCGGCCGAGCACGCGTTCCGCGTCCGCCATCATTCGGCGCGCGCGCTGCTCCCAAGCCCGGAAGGTCATGCGTGTGGCCGCCCAACAACTCACAGCAGCTGTCGCGGCCCGGCTTCGGCCCGGCGCTGAAGCGCCTAGGCCGAACAGTACCGGCGCGGCGGCACGCCGGGCCGCAAATCGGTTCATTCGTTAATCGCCGGCAGCCGGCGCGCCGCGCTGCCGTAGCCGCGTGGGCCCTGGCCGCGCAGCTGAGTGAGATGACGTTAGGCTGATATCCCGAGATTCACGGTCGAGCTATCAACGTTCATCGCCCAGTGATCGCAGCGCGAGGGGTCGTAGCGCCTGGAGTAAGTCGTCAGCTGAGTAGGCGCGTCCGGCCGTGACGCCTCTGGGGGCCGGAGCCATCGGGATGATTAGGTCATCCGTCTCGGAGTGAAGCCACAACGCCACCACGTACACAGCCGGAATCTTCAGAAGGCGAAGCTCAAAGTCTCCTCGTTGGACCTCATCCAACGCTTCTGCTGTAGTCAGCGCCTCTATAGTTGCTTGTACAAAGGGTCCATCGTTGACTTCAGAAAACGCAAGCCCACCATCTCCCTTGTCGCTAAGCTCGGCTGCCGAAACCGCGGCCTCCTGCGTGACGAGCAGGTATCGCCACGCAACCGGAACGGCAGTCGACAGCAGAACGTCCCGGAGAATTGCTTCGCGCCCGATCGTGTAAACTCGATGAGGTTGTGTAACGTATTGAGGAGTCGAATCTGCCGCAGCCGAAAAGCGACCTCGTGAAGTGGTTCCGAAGCCGTGCTGGCTGAGTAGCTCCCGGCCCGGCGTCGGCGGTGGTGGTAAGTGTATCGGCATGCTGGCTCCTTCTACTTTCGCACGGACCGTCGTTTAGTCGAGGCGTCGGGAGGTGCCGGTTGCGTTTCATAGGCATGAGTCCACGTTCCGGTGCCTTGATACGCGTTCCGAAAAACGTCCGCGCTGACGATCGAATCGCCATACCAAGGGTCTTTCAATATGAAAGACGCTTTACCGTAATCGTAGCCCGTGATCACGACAAAGTGGCCCCCGCCTCCGCTCCAACCCACACGTGCACCTATCGGCCGGTTGTCGTCAATCTCCCGCACAACTTCCTCAAACGCCTTCGCCTCATGAACAAACCGTTTGAGGTTCCCCGTCAAAGCTAGAACGGAATCCAGATACCACCAGCGGTTGCATTCAGGGCGCTCCGGATCGGAACAGCAGTCGGTCCGCTGGAGGGCAGCGTTCGCGATGACGCACTGGCTGGTCCACTTGGTAGCCGAATCGTAAAATTGGGCAACGCTTCGCGCGACAGCTGCCCAGCACCACTGGTCATACTGCTGACGTTCGCCTACGTACCGCACTATTTCGCGCGACCTCTCTGCCTCCGCAGACATCGTAGAGATGCGGCGAGGAGTGGGCACCAGCGGTTCGAGGCCGACCTGAAGAACGGAAGGAAGAGGCATACGTAAGTTCCTGCACCATTTTACGAGACTCTGGAGCGGACAGCCTAACTACTGCCCGCAGCTGTCAGCGGCCCGTTTGCCGCGCCCGGGGCTGAAGCCCCTCGATCCTACCAAGGCGCACGGCGGCACGCCGCTCGCAGATCGGTCGACGTCAATCGCGGCGAGCGGCGCGCCGCTCTGCCCGCGCGCGCATGGGGGCTCGCTGCAGCTGAGGCGACAGACGTTAGGCGCACGAATCACATTTTCCGTATCCGCGCGCTTTCCATGAACCGCGTACCGGGACGGTCAGCGCCTGGCCGAATCGTCGCCCCAGGAGCGTCCGTTCGATGTATGCGAGCATTCAGCTTTCCGCGGCGTTACGGTTGCAGCGGTCGCATTTTGAACGGTCACGATATCATCGGTGCATCGACTCGCGACACGTTGTACTACGCTGTGGGAGTTGCAGGTCGGGCGAGATGCCCCTTCGCGTTGCCGGTGGTTCGCCGGCAGAAGACCGGGGCGTGGAGGTCGGATGGCCGTAGACCCGAAGGTTAAGGCTTTAGGCGAACGATTGCTCGCCTTCATGGCGGAGTTTCGTGCTGAAACGGATCGGGCGGCAGCAATTGTCGGTGCGGCCAAGCTTGACTACCTTCTTTATCAGCTACTCAGTAAATTTCTGCTTCCGCCCACATCAAACAACGACGATTTTCTCGAGGGCGATGCACCTCTCTCGACATTCAGCGCGCGCATTCATGCATGCTTTCGACTCGGTCTGATTGACGCGCAGTTTGCCAGAGCACTGCACATGATTCGACGCTTACGGAACACATTTGCGCATGAGCCATCCAGCTGCTCATTTCAATCGGGTCCACATCACGATCGAGTTCGCGAACTTGTCAATCCGTTCGCGAATAACCCAGGATTTCTGGATATGCGCACCGTGTTCGCTCACGACAAGCCCGGCGCGGCAGGCTACTTCTACACCATTCTTGGCATATTGATCGTTGGACTAGAAGCGAAGATCGACGAAGTCGTAATGTTGAAGCCGGGTGAGCCCCGTCAGGTGATTCCTTCATCCTACACGGAGCGTTCACTGGATCGCGACGCCGACGGCAAGCTGGTCAATCTCAAGAAATCCGACGGCGCCTAACTACTGCCAGGAGCTGTCGGCGGGCCGTTTGCCGCGCCCGGCGCTGAAGCGCCTCGTTCAGCGTCGAATGGCCGGCGGCACGCCGGCCGACATGCTCTCGCGCCGCTGATCGCGGCGCGACTCACTGCAGCCGTCGCGCCGCGCCGCCGCACGCACGTGGGGCCTCGCCGCAGCTCAGGCGATAGACGTTGGGCGGACTCGGCACGAAGAAGGTAGGCCCGACTTCCATTTACGCGTTGACAGTCGCACCGACCGAAGCGGCGGAGCCGCACGCCAAGGCGTCGGCCACAATTTTTCGTCGTGGCACCCGCCCGCCCGCCGGCTTGTCGCACGTGCAGCGCGCGCGAAGCATGATTTTCGTCGCCAGCCGGCCACAACATCCTCGAGACGCATCAGCGAGGCCGGCCTGTCGGCCGAGCACGCATTCCGCGTCCGGCACCATTTGGCGCGCGCGCTGCTCCCAAGCGCGCAAGGTTATGGGTGTGGCCGCCCAACAACTCACAGCAGCTGTCGCGGCCCGGCTTCGTCCCGGCGCTGAAGCGCCTGGGCCGAACAGTACCGGCGCGGCGGCACGCCGGCCGCAATTCGGTTCATTCGTTAATCGCCGGCGGCCGGCGCGCCGCGCTGCCGCAGCCACGCGGGCCCCGGCCGCGCAGCTGAGTGAGATGACGTTGGGCGGACCCGGCACGAAGACGTAGGCCCGACTTCTATTTTCGCGTTGGCAATCGCACCGACTGAAGCGGCGGAGCCGCGCGCCAAGGCGTCCGCCCCAATTCTGGTCGTGGCACCCGCCCGTCCGCCGGCTTGTCGCACGTGCAGCGCGCGCGAGGCGTGGTTTTGCGTAGGCCGGTGACCACAAACCTCGAGACGCAGCGACGAAGCGGGCCTTCGGCCACGCGCGCTCCGCGTCATGCACGATCGGGCGCGCGCGCTGCTCCCAAGCGCGGAAAGTTATGCGTGTGGCCGCCCAACAACTCACAGCAGCTGACGCGGCCCGGCTTCGGCCCGGCGGCCGAGCCGCCTAGGCCGAACAGTACCGGCGCGGCGGCACGCCGGCCGCAAATCGGTTCATTCGTTAATCGCCGGCAGCCGGCGCGCCGCGCTGCCGCAGTCGCGTGGGCCTTGGCCGCGCAGCTGAGTGAGATGACGTTGGGCGGACTCGGCACGAAGAGGTAGGCCCGACTTCCATTTACGCGTTGGCAGTCGCACCGACCGAAGCGGCGGAGCCGCGCGCCAAGGCGTCCGCCACAATTGTTCGTCGTGGTACCCGCCCATCCGCCGGCTCGTCCCACGTGCAGCGCGCGCGAAACACATTCTTTCGTAGGCCGGTCGCAATCGCCGCGATTGCCGCGATCCCCGCCGGCCTGTCGGCCGAGCACGCATTCCGCGTCCGTCACCATTCGGCGCGCGCGCTGCTCCCAAGTGCGCAAAGTTATGCGTGTGGCCGCCCAACAACTCACAGCAGCTGTCGCGGCCCGGCTTCGGCTCGGCGGCCGAGCCGCCTAGGCCGAACAGTACCGGCGCGGCGTCACGCCGGCTGCAGTTCGGTTCATTCGTTAATCGCCGGCAGCCGGCGCGCCGCGCTGCCGTAGCCACGCGGGCCCTGGCCGCGCAGCTGAGTGAGATGACGTTAGGCTGAACGCTCCAAGAGCGCACACCTCTCTCGACCTCACGATCTATTAAGCTGAGCCAATGGATGAACGAAGCCTGCGCGACGCACTCTTTCAAAGTACGGTTCGTATCGTAGTGACCAGTCGCCGCGAGGGCTCAACCATTCGACTCGTCGATCCACCCGAGGTGGCCACGGGCTTTCTGCTGCAACCCCCGACGCGAGTGGTCGCGAAGCCTCAGATATTCGTCGTCACCGCCGCGCATGTTGTTGAAGATGCGGAGGATGCGAGCATTTACTTCTTTCGGAGGGTACCTGGGCCTGACGGATCTAGACTGTTCGAATTCAGACGGAAGGCTTTCTTCGGAGAACTCTGGCATTACTCGACCGACAGAGAACTAGACATCGCCGTTACGCCAGTCGCACCCAGTAGTGAAATCGCCAGCGCCGTTCAAGACGTGCAGGCGCAGCTTACGGCTTTCATGTTGTACGACGGCCGATTAGACTCGCACGGACATCCATTCAAAACGCACGACTTTGAAGAGGTGTTATTTGCAGGCTACCCCCGAGGATATTGGGATCCTTTGTCCGGCTCACCGATCGTCAGGCGTGGCGTGACAGCGACGCCGCTTAGCGTGGACTACCATGGCGCCCCAGCATTCCTGGTCGACGGGGCGGTGTACCCCGGCTGCAGCGGCGGACCGGTGGTGGTCATTGAGCAAGAAGTCATTGTGCCATTCGGCCTACCTGTCGAATGGATCGAATATCAGACAATCCGGCTTGAGGAGCGGTTCAGGTTTCTGGGCATGATCACGCACGTTCAGCATGAGCAAGGCAATCCCCACGCGCTCCTTAATCTGGGTCGTGCGATCAAGGCGGACGCAATCTTCAGCACGATCCGCCACTATACGCAGCTCACAGATAGCCGAGGGTCAGCCTAACTACTGCCAGAAGCTGCCGGCGGGCCGTTCGCCGCGCCCGGCGGCCGAGCCGCCTACTACCTCTCGAGATGCGCGGCGTCACGCCGCTTGCATCCGCGTCAACGTCAAATGCGGCAAGCGGCGCGCCGCTCTGCCCGCAGGCACCGGGGGCCTCGCCGCAGCTTAGGCGATAGACGTTAGGCCGACGAAGTCAAAGCGGATTCCAAAGGGACGCCTCGTAGTGGTTATTAGGAATAAAGTTGAGCGTCCAGTCTTGAATATCTGTGGGCGCTATCACATGGCCGTCCGCGGATTTACATTCATTCTTGAAGCGCATATCACATTCGACCAAAAAGCCGTTCTTGTGAACCCCGCGCAAGACAGGAACACGAGGGAGTTCACGGGCAACGGTAGGATCGGCGACGAGCGCTCCCGCGAATGCGTAGAACTTTCTTTCGTCAGTGGCCGCGTGACGTAAGGCGGCGGCCGCGAAGTCATTGTAGAGAGATTGGTCATAGCGTGATAATCGAACCCATAGATGCCGTGACACCGTAGGCAAGCCTTGTGTGTAGTCGGCGTACCAAGCGTCCATCAGCATGACAAGCTCATTGTGGTCGAGAGCGGACGCGTTGTGGGTTGAAAGTGCGTACAGATAGCGTGAGCACCGCTCTAGAACGGTGAGTAGAACCTGCCGGCTCTCGGAGTCACGCGCCAGACCAAGCACTCGCAGCGGCTCCAATGACTGCGTACGCTTTCGCTCGAGTATGAGCGCGCCGAGACGTCCCGCGGTTTGGTAGTGCGCGTCATTGCTAATCGTGGCTAGCGATACCAATTCTGTCGCGTCGAGCTGCTCCGAGCGTGTCCACGCCATTACGGCCGCCCGAACTACGTAAATGTCAGCTTCATCACGAAACTCACGTTCCTTCGATCGGCCAGCGAGTGCATCCCGTACAGCCTGCAAGACGGAGGTGCGATCTGACCCGTTCCGCGAGTTCATCAAGATCTTGCGACCAATATTCTTAGTAGCGGAATCTGTGGTGTGTTGCACTGTCGCTCGTGCCGCGTCGAGCAGTTCAGCCTCCGTCTTCGCGGCATCGACGTCGTAATAGGCGCCTGCCCCGAGGTGTGGTGCGTATAGTCCTGAATCGTACAGTAGTAAGGCAACACGCATAGCAGGTGCGGCGCTCGCTCGGTCGCGAATCGCTTCAGTTAAGGCGGCGATTTCGGCATTCGTCGGTCGCGGGACTACCTTTTCCCTCCAGCCCACACCGCGCTGTCTCTGAACCAACTGCGTCTGATACTCCCATTTAGAAAGTACGAGCTGGCGACGCGTCCGACCGAGTTCGTCCATGTATACCTTCATGATAGGATCTGATCGCAGGCGTTCCTGAAGCAGAACGTCGATCCGGCTAGACATTTCACTCGTGGTGCGAATGCCGAAAAGGAGAAGCCCAACGGAGATGGCGGTGATTACGAGTCCCAGTAGCCAGCACACGAACTTGATGGACGTCCTCTCAAACTCGTAGGTCTTTTGTACAGTTTCCGAAAAAACACTCCAACGGCGTGTGAGTTCCTCATCGAGATGCTTGCGAAGCTCCAACTCGAGTCCGGTAGCAGTATCTTTCGTCTCATCCATGGTCACGGCTCCTATCGTAGGAGTGTCCCGCGCGTACGACTTCCCTACCTCCCGAATGAACGCGCCGCGGCCTAACTACTGCCAGGAGCTGTCGGCGGGCCGTTTGCCGCGCCCGGCGGCCGAGCCGCCTAGCGCGTCCCGAGAGGCATGGCGTCACGCCGCTTGCAACCGCGTCAACGTCAAATGCGGCAAGCGGCGTGCCGCTGTCGCCGCATGCATGCGGGGCCTCGCCGCAGCTCAGGCGATAGACGTTAGGCCGACGAGCCAGAGTCGCTCCTCAGCGGCTTCCGTGAATCTCCGCGACGTGGGCGCGTATGCACGTTTCTCAGCAGCGTATGCCTCGCAGGACGGCGGCCGACGACCGCGTTCCTCCGAAGCGCGCGGAACCCATTCAAGGTTCAGGCATCAGTCCTGCACCACCGCAAGGTTACGCCTAGGCGCCGCCGGTAAGGGTGTCTAACTGGCCTTGCTCTTTCCCGCTTTACTCCGTTGGCAGACGGGGAAATTTACGAGCGTCCGCAGCCGCCCATTCGACTCTCATCTTTAAAGCGGCTCGGCCTCTGAAAGGAGGTCCATATGCCTCGGCAACGCGGTCAGCGTCCGTCGTATCGCCGCTGGAAAGTTGAGTTCTTCAGCTCGGACAACAGCGATCGTCGTTTGACGTGGATCGAGTGGTTAGGTCTCATCCTAACCATCTTCGGATTACTGCTGACGCTCGGTTTCGGCTTAGGCCTGCTCTGAGGAAACGGGGTCCGCCGCTAGCAGGCGGCGGACCCCAAGTCGGTGAACGGTTTAGCGCCGCCCATTCGACTCTCAACTTGGTAGACACGCAATTCACGGAAGGTTGGTGGCTGTGGAAAACAATACAAGATCTCAGGCACGCAAGCTATCTAAGCAGCTCGACGACGATCGATCTCAGCTATTTGACCAGTTATACCGGACTCATTACTCCCGACTCTGTATGTTTCTGACACGCCTAGGGTTAGCCAGCGAGGACGCTAACG
Organism: uncultured Acidobacteriota bacterium; assembly: GCA_963822445.1. GTDB lineage: Bacteria > Acidobacteriota > Thermoanaerobaculia > Gp7-AA8 > Gp7-AA8 > QHVT01. Next base: position 2,186,159 of record CAWGHO010000002.1, read on the forward strand.
AACTTGCTCAGGAAGCGTTCGTCAGGGTCTACGAGCGCTTAGACCATTATCGCGGCGAGGCCGAATGGTCGTATCTCGAGGTGACTGCTCGACACGTCCTTTTTAACTGGCTGCGCAGCAAGCAAGCAGCGAAGCGGCAAGCCAAGTTTGTATCGTTCACCGAGGGCCTTGATGACGCTGTTGCCTCCGACGACACACCGGAGGCAGCGTTACTTGAGCAGGAGGCGGAGAAGGCCGCTTGCGACGAACGAAGAACTCAGATGGAGCACTTGAAGAGCGCTATCCAAAGGCTGCCCCCGGCGACTGGAAGTTGCCTCCTGCTGGCGTTAGCCGGGTACAACCACTCAGATATCGCAAAACAACTGCGAATTACTCCGGCCGCGGTCAAATCTAGGCTACATGACGCACGACAGAAACTCAGGTCGCTAACCAACCCGCAAGGACGGGCAGAAGCTCGGGCTGTGTCGACAGCAGCTAGCTGTCAGCGAGCGAGCGCTGAAAGGTACGTCAAGATCGCTGAATTACAACGCAACGGGTCCACGCGGGCGGAGACCGCTAATGGGAGGCGTCGAAACGCGGCCTAACTACTGCCAGGAGCTGTCGCGGCCCGGCTTCGGTCCGCCGGCCGAGCCGGCTGCTTTTTCGCCAGCGTGACGGCGTCACGGCGTTGCAGTTCGCCACTCGCTGCATGGGCAGTTCATTGGCGGCAACTGCCGCGCCGCTCCGGCTTCGGCACGTGGGCCCTGGCCGCGCAGCTCAGGCGATAGACGTTGGGCGGACTCGGCACGAAGAGTAGGCCGGACTTCCATTGACGCGTTGGCAGTCGCACCGACTGAAGCGGCAGAGCCGCGCGCCAAGGCGTCCGCCACAATTGTTCGTCGTGGTTCCCGCCCATCCGCCGGCTTGTTGCACGTGCAGCGCACGCGAAACATGATTTTCGTCGGCAGCCGGCCACAATCTCCGCGAGAGCCACCCTCCACGCCGGCCTGGCGGCCGAGCACGCATTCCGCGTCCGCCACGATTCGGCGCGTGCGCTGCTCCCAAGCGCGGAAAGCTATGCGTGTGGCCGCCCAACAACTCACAGCAGCTGACGCGGCCCGGCTTCGTCCCGGCGCTGAAGCGCCTGGGCCGAACAGTACCGGCGCGGCGGCACGCCGGCCGCAGATCGGTTCATTCGTTAATCGCCGGCGGCCGGCGCGCCGCGCTGCCGCAGCCACGCGGGCCCTGGCCGCGCAGCTGAGTGAGATGACGTTAGCCGGTCGGAATTACTCTTATCGCACATTGCAACGGCGAGGGGACGAGTTCAAGCCATGTGAGTGCGCGAGAGTCGTCTTCTTACGCATGCACCTAGGATCGTGTTGCGTAGCTATGCTCGGTGCGTGGCATTCCATACGCACCACGTCATTAGCTACAAGCGCCAGTCCGTCAGAGCTTTAGCTCGCTCGTGCGCCGATGGACGACACTCCGGCCCGCCTCGCTAAGTGGCATCTTAGCTGCGACGCCCAGCATGCATCAGCGACGCCTCTGGGTATCTGGTATCCTGCCGTCTCTACCCGATAGGCAGCTGGAGCGGCGCGATCCGGCATCCGGACGGAGCGATCGCATGTTCGATTTTCTGACGTCCACGAAACGACCGACCGCTGGTACGCCGGTATTAACAGCGAACGAGGTGTTGGCTCGGCTCAAAGCACTTAATCGCGACAGCGCCCCTTGGCGGATAATCGATGGCACGGCAGACGGTGTTAATCTAATCGCCGAGTGGAAAATCGTAGACGCGAAGTGGTATGAGATCTTCGCTAAGGCAGGTCTCACCAAGGTATTCCGCATCCTGCTAAAGCTGGATGAGGAGCGGAAGCACGTTCGCGCCCAAGATAGGGAGTACGAGGTTTCGTGGCGCGCTGGTGTGCCTTCGTTGTCCATCGCCGCGAAAGGTTTCAAAGGGCAAAGCACCAGCGTTGAGTTCGGCGCTTCGTATGGATTTACTGAAGACTTCTCACTCGGTCAGCAATACAAATATTTCTTCAAGACTTCAGAGATTAAAACGCCTGTTCAAGAGGCGGTGGTCAGCTGCGGTTGGGTTTATAAAGGTGTAGTCTTTGGCAATCCATAGCGGGCCCGAATACATGACACGCGTGAAACTACGAGATAAGGCCGCCGGCTAACTACTGCCAGAAGCTGGCACGGCCCGGCTTCGGCCCGGCGGCCGAGCCGCCTACAGCATCGCAGCGTGACGGCGTCACGGCGGTTGCAGTTCGGCAGTCGTTGCTGCAACTTCTCGCCGGCAACCGCCGTGCCGCTCGGGCTTCGGCACGCGGGCCCTGGCCGTGCAGCTTAGGCGATAGACGTTAGCCAGACCGGCGGACGCGGAGCGCAACCGACGCACAAGTTCGCGGAACGCAACCACAGCGCGCGTGGCATGATCGATCGCAACTGCTCACTATCGTTGCGCTCCACCAGTCCACCGGCATGGCTAACTTTCATCATTCCGTCGTCGCGACGTCCGGTCGATCCCATAATAGACATTCCCCCTGCAGCTGACAGCATCGCAAGATTGCGGGCCGCGACCAGCCAAAGTGCGCCCGCCCCCCGCGCCGTTGTGCAGTAGACCCCTTCACACCCGCTCCACCACCCGCGGTAGGCCTACTGCACAACGGCGCACCCTCCCGGGCGCCAGCTCGTCGCGGCCCTGAATGTGCGCATCCACCCGACCTCGCGCGTCGAACTCACGAATTGATCCGTGTCACGCGGTTGCAGATGGCTTCCTCCGGCGAATCATCAGTCGCCGCAACCGCGTGCCACGGGAAGACCGTGAATTCGACGCGCTCACACCCGGGAGATCGCTGCCCCCCGACCCGCGAGAGCGACACGTCGTGATCAGGCCCGATGTGTCGGCGTGATCTAGATGCTCCAGGTTGTAAACCACCAGTTTCGGTATGAACTTAGACATTCGCGGGGCGCAAAACCACCAGTTCGGTCACTCCGGAAGTGACCTTTGCCAATTCGGAAGTGACCTTTGCCACTTCGGAAGTGACCTTTGCCACTTCGGAAGTGACCCTTGCCACTTCGGAAGTGACTTGGGCCACTTCGGAAGTGACCTTTGCCAATTCGGAAGTGACTTGGGCCACTTCGGAAGTGACCTTTGCCACTTCGGAAGTGACCTTGGCCACTTCGGAAGTGACCACGGCCACTTCGCTAGTGACCTTGGCCACTTCGGAAGTGACCTTGCATTCAACTCTGAGACCGACGACGGACATGCCGCGCATTGAATGGCTGGCTAACTGCTGCCAGCAGCTGACAGCGGCCCGTTTGCCGCTCCCGGGGCTGAAGCCCCTTTTTCCTCCCGAGACGAACGGCGACATGCCGCTTGCAGATCGCTCCCGCCGACTGGTCGTTAGTCGCGGCAACCGGCCTGCCGCGCGAACCGCACGCGCGCGGGGGCTCGCTGCAGCTGAGGCGACGTACGTTAGGCGCACGCAAACACCAGCGCCGTGGCCACACGCGAGAGACGAGCCGCGAAGGTCGCAAGCGGCGTTCGCTGGTCGCTCGTCGAGAATGAGTGATGCCGCCTTACCCGAGGTCGTTCCGTACGGCGGACGAGTAATCGCTAACGCGCAAATCTAGCCGGGCAGAGGCACATAATTCCAGATCTGGTTGTTAGCTGCGGCCAGTTTTACTGGTTTCGGCTATGTCGAGGTAGGGAATTGCCCGGCCCAGCCCCTCCTATCTTGGAGGAAGCCAAGAATGGGCGTCGCCATCAGTGCAGAAGTGGCCATTCAGTTGTTAAACACGATCGGACTCGGCCTTGTTGGCACCGGTCTGTACGTCGTTTACAAAGCCCTTCTAAAACGCAGCGAACTCCTGTCGGAAAGTGTCGATCAGCTCCAGAAAGCACACGAAGCCGTCGTGAAAACGATGGATAAGCGTTCGACGGAGATTGACTCGCGATTCGAGGATGAAAAGAAATTTCGAAGCCTGTACCTGTCCCTTCTTGAAGACGCCGAGGTTCATCGCAGCAAGATCAAAGAATGGAAAGAGGACGAGCTTCACGCGTTACAGAGCCGAATGGATCTCGTGTCTGCTCGCTTGCAACAGCTCGAGGAAGACCACAAAGCTTTGCTCGCGAAGTACTACGAAATCGAAGATGGATATCAGAACTCTGTTGCACGAAACCGGTTCCTGGAAAAACAGAACAAAGAACTTCAAGTCGAGCTCGGGAAATCTGGGCCGACAGTCCGCGGGCTAGCATAAGCTCGTGGTGTCAATCCGATCGTCTCGGACCTGCCTCTTGCGCTACTGGCCGGCGCCTAACTTTGGTGTGAAGCTGGCACGGCCCGGCTTCGGCCCGGCAGCCGAGCTGCCTGCCCTGTCGCCAGCGTGACGGCGTCACGGCCGTTGCAGTTCGCCAGTCGTTGCGTGCGACTTCTCGGCGGCAACGGCCGCGCCGCTGCGGCTTCGGCACGTGGGCCTTGGCCGTGCAGCTTACACCAAGGACGTTAGGCGGACGCATCTTAGCCTGCGTTGCCCGCACGCTTTCCATGAGGCTCCGCGTACTTGCACGGTCGTCGCGCTCGACCGCCGGTAGGGGGCTAGTTTCGATCTGGGGCCTACTTTCCGCGCATCGCTATCCGTCTAATCCCACGGGCCCCGCTGGCTTGGTAGTGACCAATTACTTGGAAGGCTCCAGGCATCGTCATGCCTTGTGAAGAGTACGCTGGCGTCGTAACGCCGGCCCGAATCGTAATCAAGGCTACTACGTAGGAGGGGCGCGACCTCTCCGAAGGGCGTAATGTTTACGTATTGCCACTGGAAATCAACCAGAGCTCGCTCGCCATCGTCGCTTCGTCGAATGTTTGTGACATCGACCAATGAACGATCCGCCATTTTCATGATACTGCATGTATTGTTCTGATTGTAGGCGCCAGCCTGGGCCGCATAACGGACAACCTTGTCACCCACCTTGTACTTCCGGCCTTCGGGTGTCAGCTCGATGTCTATTGCGTAATAGGTATAGTAAGCCCACCGTGATTCTCCGATGGGAGTCAAGGTGGCCAAGTTGGCTCGCACTAGTGGTTTAAGCCATTCCGGAGTGTCGTTACTGAACATGCTGCTCTGCTTACCGGTGCGGAACGCGTTCGCCGGGACTGGTAGCGATTTCAAGCGTTCCCGAAGTACCTCTTGCGCTTTGTCACGAGTGAGTTCTCGGGGCAGCTTGATAACGGGCGCGTCATAAGGAGCGGCGGTCGCGAGGTTTAGTTGGAGAGATCGACCGATGTAACCGGCCTTCTCAAACTTAACGGTGAAGGCGCCCGGGGCGTAGCCCAGCACATACTTGCCCTCAGAATCGGTCTCGGTTGCAAAGGTGCTGTTTTCGATGAATGCCTTGACTCCCGGTATGGGCTTGGCTCCCGATTCCTGCACGGATCCACGTATTTCGGCCTTCTTGCATCCTCCGAGCGTAAAGCAGACCAGGACGGCAACCCAGGCGAGCGCGGACTTGGGCATGTGAACCTCCTCAGGCGTCTCGCATTATATAACGATAAATTGACCGTACGTTAGTAACTTGCCGCAGAGAAATCCCGCCGCCTAACTACTGCCAGCAGCGGACGGCGGGCCGTTCGTTGGCCCGGCGGCCGAGCCGCCTACGTCGCTCCAACTTGCACGGCGTCACGCCGCTTGCAGATCGCGCCCGCCGACAATCTCGTTAGTTGCGGCAAGCGGCGCGCCGCTTTCCGCTCACGGCTGTGGGCCTCGCCGCCGCTGAGGCGACAGACGTTAGGCGCACGAAAACCAGCGACACGTTTGGTAGCATGGACGCGTCGCATTTGGCGCGGGCGAAGGAACGAAGGCGAAACGCGACGGCCGCAATCGTGACCGGAGCCGACCATGCTGCCCAGTTTATCGCCTGCGTCGCCACTCGACTATGACGAACCGGTCCGCCTGCTTGCAGCCGTCTGACGGAGGTGAACGATCACAGCTTGGCCTTCTTGGGAAAAATTGTCACGTCGGGTAGGCCACTGAATCCGGAGTCGGTGGTTACGAGCGTAGCGTCGCTTTCGCGGGCGAATGCCAGCATCATCGAGTCAGCCATCGCCAAGCCGTGCTCAAGGCTCAGATCTGCCGCCGTCAGCGCAACTTCCTCGGTCAAATTGACGACGACGGTCTTCTTCATGGTGGCCACGGCGTCGAGTGCCTCGTCCTCTGACCGTTCGCGCTTGATCCACTTGTAAACTTCGTAGATTGCGACGGTCGGAGTGATGACGTCCGCTGGGCGGCGCAACCTCGTCGCGAACTCCTCGGCGTGCGGACCATCCGCGAAAAACTCGATCCAACCCGAAGAGTCAATGACTATCAAAACCGATCCTTCTTTTCGCGGAAGCCGGTTGTGCGAATACCGCGAACGAACCCGCGCATTGACGAGATCGGTCTGTCGGGAACAAGCGTGACGCTGCCACCCTTAGCGATTACTTGAAACTCTTGCCCGACGCGAATCTTGGCGCGCTCCCGTACATCCTTCGGTATAACGACCTGATACTTTGACGATACTCTCGTTCGGGTCATTGCGGAACTCCTTCGCTGGATCGATCATCAGTATCGTAAGACGCGGCGACAGCACTGTCAACGCCCGATTCACGTGTCTCATTTCGGCCGCCGGCTAACTACTGCCAGGAGCTGTCGGCGGGCCGTTTGCCGCGCCCGGCGCTGAAGCGCCTCGGTAAGCGTCGATTGGCCGGCGGCACGCCGGCCGACATGCTCTCGCGCCGCTAGCCGCGGCGCGAACACTGCAGCCGTCGCGCCGCGCAACCGCTCGCACGCGGGGCCTCGCCGCAGCTCAGGCGATAGACGTTAGCCGGACGATAATGAGACGTGACTAAATCTATATACTTCGTTGGAGCTGGGTTCACCAAGGGTCTTCAGCAGCGGATGCCGATCCCGATGATGATGGATTTCGTACAGGTGATGGCTCACTACGCGAGCCGCGATGACGTGGTGCTGATGGCATTGATCGGGCTCGAGGGGGAAGGTTGCTTTAAGAACAAGAACCCTGTTCTGAAGGCTTTAGCAAACGATATCAGACCCAAGCGACATCGCCGAAAGCTGCTGGCAGGAGTGCTCCAGCGCGAACCTGAATCCATCGAGGCCCTGCTCTCCAGAGCTGAGCGAATCGACCGTCGATTCACGAAGCTTACCCGCCGAGTGTTGCTTGCGGCAATCAATGATCCGGTGTTGCGCGCTCAGTACGCAATCAGCCGAATGTTCTTCAGGATCGGCTGGCGCCTTCGGCTGGACACTCTCAAGCAGTACCTAGCGCTAAGAGCTCGCCAGCCACGTAGTCGGCATACGTTCGTTAGCTTCAACTACGACCTCGTGCTTGAACACGCACTGGAAGAAGCCGGCACGTCGTGGTCCGCAAAGGCGGGTTACGGCGTGAGGTTCGCGTGGGCAATTCTGGAGGATCCCTCCGAAGGCGCCGGGGCACCAGTTGTGCCACTCAACGGCACGGCGGCGTCCAACGTCAGCGTCTTGAAACCTCACGGCTCACTCAACTGGCTGCTGCCATCCGACGGCAGGCCGCGCCTTCCTGTCGTTGCTACCACGGTCGAGGGCCACGTCCGTTACATTGGATCCACAGAAACCCATGCCGGCATTCGTTTCCCGGACGAGTTGCCCGTGCGTGTCGCACCGTTCATTCTGCCACCGACTAGTTCCAAGAACACAGATCTCGCGATTCTACGAACCTGCGCAGAAAGGAAGCAACCGCCATTCTGTCCGCGGATGAGTTGTACGTGATTGGTTGGAGCATTCCCAAGACAGATGTAGATCAGGTCAAGCTGATCCAACAGGCGATGGCTCGGCGGCGAAAGCCCTTCTCGCGTGTCGTAGTTGTTAACTATCGCCAACCGGAACGGTACTACCGCCGGGTGGCGCGCCTGTTCGGTGTCCCTTTAAGAAGCGTGGAACGCTTTGATGACGGCGTGCTAGATTTTACAGCGTCACAGTTGGCCCTCGCCGGCTAACTACTGCCAGAAGCTGGCACGGCCCGGCGTCGGTCCGGCGCTGAAGCGCCTACATCATCGCCAGCGGGACGGCGTCACGCCGGTTGCAGATCGTCAGGCGTTGCAGGCAACTTCTCGCCGGCAACCGCCGTGCCGCTCCGGCTTCGGCACGTGGGCCCTGGCCGTGCAGCTTAGGCGATAGACGTTAGCCCGACGACGACCAGAGATCCTCGCACGACTTGGAGAGCGTCCCGCTCGACAGCGGGCTCGAGGCGGCACCCCTCGATGGCCGCGAAGCCAGAGGAACATGGCTTATCGTCGCAGTTCCTTGCATTTCCAAGAGCATCCACGCCCGCAGACTCACGTTTTGGAGCGTTGCGCTCACTTCCGTCTCGCGATCGAGCCGGATCCACATCGGCAAGCCACATCGACCAAGACGCGAGCGGCGTCATGAAGTGATCGGCTGACACGGAAAGCCGGCAACAGTTTGGGTGCCGGCCGGTCGCTCAGCTAGAATACGGCGCCATGTCGTACGAAGGAATCATCACGATCGAGCCGGGAAAGAGGGGCGGCCAACCCTGTATTCGCGGTATGCGCATGACTGTCTACGATGTCCTGTCGTATCTGGCCGCCGGGATGACGGAAGAGGAAGTCCTCCATGATTTCCCGTATCTGACGCACGAGGACGTTCTCGCTTGTCTCAGCTACGCGGCTGAGCGTGAGCATCGCATGCTGGTCGTAAACGAGTGAAGCTCCTCTTCGACCACAACATCTCACCCGACCTCGTTCGCAGACTGCGAGATTTGTTTCCCGAATCGGACCACGTTTACAACCTGAATTTGCACGAAGTGGACGATCACATCGTCTGGGCATTCGCTCGGGAGAATACCTTCATCGTTGTAACAAAAGATGTTGATTTCTCCGAACTCTCCATGGTGCAGGGATTTCCCCCGAAGGTCTTGTGGCTTCGTCTTGGCAACTGCCGGACACGCGACATCGAAGACCTGATCCGCTCCAATTACGAATACATACTGCAACTGGTGGCGGACGATGAGAGAGCCATCTTGTCTCTGTTCGCGAAGGCCGCGGGCTAACTACTGCCAGAAGCTGGCACGGCCCGGCCTCGGTCCGGCGGCCGAGCCGCCTACTTCGTCGCCAGCGTGGCGGCGTCACGCCGGTTGCAGATCGCGTCGCGCTGCTTCAGCTTAATCGCGGCAACCGGCGCGCCGCTCTGGCTTCGGCACGTGGGCCTTGGCCGTGCAGCTTAGGCGATAGACGTTAGCCCGACCTGGGCAGCGACGCTTCGCGTTCCGCAGACTCTCCGTGCCCCGCACGTTCATGGTGGTGCCAGCCCGCCGTCCTCCCTGCGCGCATTCGACCACCGTGCTCGTGCGCGTCACCACGCCTGCCACCGGAGTCATTGCGGCAGTTGTCGTCGTCCGTGCGCAAGCCCCTCGCCACATGTCTCACCCTGACCCTGTGCGCTCCCGCGGCGCCATCGCTGCTCCCGCACGGACTGCGTCGGTTTGGGCGATAATCGCTGCATGGCCGACGAAGTTGAGAATCGTGCGCGGCTGCTTTTCGAGGCGGCAGAACGTGCCGGTTGGCAAAATGCTTCTGAAATTGTCGCGCGAATTCGAGGACTGCAGCGTGGCCTGCCAGCGGAAGATGAACTGGCCGTAATCCTTCATTGGCTAGGTCGATGCCGTATGATTCATAAGCTAGATCAAGCATCGCAGTACCCGCCCTCATCGAGGGCCGACTTCGTCGTACCCGACCTTCTCGCGGTGTTTGAGCACGAAGGTCGCACAGTTCCCGTGCTTATCGAGGTGAAACGAACCCAAAAGGATCGCCTCAAGTGGCGGCAATCCTATCTTCAAGGTTTAAAGTCGTACTCGGATGCCGTCGGAATCCCACTGTTAGTCGCTTGGAAATTCGCAACTTTCTGGTGTTTATTCGATCCGGCACATTTTCGGCTGGCACAAACTAACCTTCACGCCAAGTTCCTCGAAGTAATGCCGCACTCCGTGATGAGCTCCCTAGCCGGTGACTTCTCATTCTCGCTACGGTCGGGCGTGGGATTCCACTTGCACATGCGCAAAGAGCAGAAAACTGACACTGGTTGGCATGTTCGGATCAAACGAGCGTACGTGACAGACGGAGATGCACAGCAGTACGGCAAAGCGCCCGGCGTTCTTCAGTTGCTAGCTTGTTTTCCAACGGAGGCCGACCATAACGAGACACGACGTTATCTCAAACAAAGCTACATTGTTCCCGACCATAGTCTGGCTGAATTCGCCCATCGCTGCCTCGTCAAGTTGATCGCGGCGTTCGGCGGTCGCGAGAAACCGAAAAGCTGGCGCGGCTATCTGCAAGGCGCGCATATCCCCGAAACAGCTTCGAACTTCTATGACACTGTCAATAACCTTGCACCCGCGTTCGTGCAACGCATCTACCGAATAAGACCGAAAGTGAAACCTGCCTTCCTCTAACCGGCGGGCTAACTACTGCCAGGAGCTGTCGGCGGGCCGTTTGCCGCGCCCGGCGCTGAAGCGCCTCGTGAAGCGTTGATTGGCCGGCGGCACGCCGGCCGACATGCTCTCGCGCCGCTGATCGCGGCGCGGCTTGCTGCAGCCGTCGCGCCGCGCACCCGCTCGCACGTGGGGCCTCGCCGCAGCTCAGGCGATAGACGTTAGCCGGATTGGCGAAGCAGCTCGCCGAGTCGCCGCTTTCTATGATTACCCACTAGCAACATCCGCACTAGCCGACGGAGCACTCCTCGCTCTTACCGCAGGAACGTCCGGGCTGGCTCGAGCCTAGGCTGAAGCGGAAGTGCCTCATCGGCAGTCACTTATCGGCTCTCGTGGCATCCGTAACGCATCCGACGTAGAATCCAGAGCGAACTGTATGAACTGGCAGCCCCACATCACCGTCGATCCCAACGTATGCCATGGTCAGGCCTGCGTCGCCGGAACGCGGGTCCTCGTATCCGTTGTACTCGACAACCTCGCTGCCGGAGTTCCGGAGCCGGAGATCGTTGCAAGCTACCCGCGGTTGACCCCCGAGGCTATTCAAGCATGCCTCGCATACGCCGCGGACTTGGCGCGTGAAGAAGTCGTTGGCTTGCCCGCGTGAAGTTCAAGGTAGACGAGAATCTGCCCGATGAACTGAGTCAGCTTCTTCTCGACGCAGGGTGGGATTCACTCACCGTTGTCGAGCAACAACTTGGCGGCGCGCAGGATCCTCAACTTGCTCAGGTGTGTCGTGACGAAGTGCGGGTCTTCGTCACCTTTGATCGCGGCTTCGCGAATATCCGTGCCTATCCGCCCTCTCAAAGCCCAGGCATGATTGTCTTTCGCCTCAAGAGTCAAGACAAGCCTCACGTCCTCGAAACCGCAGAGCGTCTTGTCGTGGCTCTTTTACAGCGCGAAGTTCGCAACGAGTTGTGGATAGTTAGTGAGAACCGCATCCGCATACGGTCGCTATGAGCCAGGCTTTTTCGGCGAACCGGCTAACTACTGCCAGAAGCTGGCGGCGGGCCGTTCGCCGCGCCCGGCGGCCGAGCCGCCTATCGGGTCCCGAGATGCGCGGCGTCACGCCGCTTGCAGCCGCGTCAACGTGAAATGCGGCAAGCGGCGTGCCGCGACTGCCCGCTCGCACGTGGGGCCTCGCCGCAGCTTAGGCGATAGACGTTAGGCCGATGAGATGAGACTCGCTACTTCACGGTACCTTCGCCGCGGTCCGCTGTCGATCGTGTAAACTCTCCACAACGATGAAAGTGTTCATTAGCCATGCAGCTGCCGATCGTGAAATTGCAGAGCGGATTGCCGCGGTGCTCGGCAGAGATGGTATGGAGGTGTTCACCTACTGGCATGACGTTGCCGCCGGCGAGGCGATTCGCGCACGCGTCTTCGAAGCCATCAATTCAAGTGACGCCGTTATTGTTCTTGTGTCAAGTTCCAGCGAACGAAGCATTGCGGTGTCAGAAGAGACGTCGGTTGCTCTGTATTCAGACCGCCACCTGCCAGTAAAAGTGATCCCCGTTATCGTGGAGGCAGGCATTCAGGTGCCGGTCATGCTTCGCGACATTCGAGGAGTAGATTTGAGCTCGCCTGATCGCTGGCAACGGGGTATCGATGACCTCCTAGCTGCGCTTCACATACCTTCGCGTGAGTCGTATCGCGATGAGTGGGACTATATCCGTGCGTCAAGGGATGCCCTTGAGGTTGAGAAGTTGGAATATGAATTCGCTCGGCGGAAGCACGGGCTGGAAGCGATCGTTGGGGTAATGTCGCGGGCAACAACGGCAGGTGGCCTGCTTGTAGCTGGCGTCGCCATCTGGTTGTCTAGCGAACTATCGCTTGTTGCATTCTCTCGGGCAGCGCCCGATATTGTTAAGATTTTCTTGACTCTCTTGGGTCCCGTCGCGGCGTTCGCATTCGGTTACTACTTTGGCACGCGCTCTAAGGCGGATAGGCCATGAAAGAGGAGGACGTTACACCGCTGGTCGTCGCGCGTGCTGGCGAGATGCTGCGGCAAGAGCGCGAGACCTTCGATCAGAGGAAGCAGCATGAAGACCGGTGGTTCCGTTTACGGCTTACGATGGGATATTCGTCTATCGCGTTGCTTGCCGGTATCATGTGCCTTTGTATGTATATTATTTTCAACGCGGCGAAGTTTCCGGCCACGGTAATTACATCGGCCGGCGCGGCGCTATTCGTAGACGTTCTAGGCTTGTTGCTCGGAGTGTGGAAAATTGCCCTTAATCCGAACTTCATGGCCACGTTGACACCGGTCACACGAGTGAGCGTTCCAGCTCCCGAAAACGAGTCAGAGAGCAAGCCTCCTCCAGAGATCACGGCCTAACTCTTGTGTGAAGCCGGCGCCGGGCCGTTTGCCGGGCCCGGCGGCCGAGCCGCCTACCGCGTCCCGAGACGCATGGCGTCACGCCGCCCGCAACCGCGTCAAGCGACAATCGGCGGCAGGCGGCGTGCCGCTCTGCCCGCACGCGCGCGGGGCCTCGGCGCGGCTTACACAAAGAACGTTAGGCCGTCCTGGCCACAGCGCTTCGCGTCCTTGTCACCTTCTCGTCGAATTTCGCGTCTATCAATCTGTTCGCCTTCCCCCTCGCAGCTGACAGCATCCCGAGGTTGCGGGCCGCGACCAGCAAAACGCGCTTCCCGCATGCCCAAATGTGCCGTCGGTCCCTTCTCGCACACCGCCCGCGGTAGACCGACGGCACACTTGGCCATCACACCCGCCCGGCGCACGCTCATCGCGGCCCTGACAGCACGCACCGCCGCCCTCGCGCGCCGAACTCACGAATGCATCCGTGTCACGGCGGTTGCGGTCTCTCCAATGACTTACTCCTCGGTCGCGGGCAACCGCCGCGCCACGGGCCAGAGCGTAAATTCGGCGCGCTCACACCCCGCTTGCGCTGCTCCCATCCCGACGGATAGTTGCGTCAACCAACTTTAGCGAGCGGCGGCGACACACTTTCGCAAGAAAGGTGTCAAATCGATATCGACCATACCTACCGACGCCGGTAGCCGACCCATGCTGGCGGCCGTCTACGTCGCTATGTCCGAGCGTTTGGGCGGATGGTTCGTTGTACGCTGTCGTTTGGCCGTTGGCCGGGCTTGTAACATTTGATTTCAGGAGGCAGACGTATATGGCACTCAGGACCTGCGCCGACTGCGGCGCTCAGGTTTCGACTGCAGCCAGCGCGTGCCCATCGTGCGGTCGTCCAGTCACCAAGCCACTTCTGCAGCGAAACGTCGGTTGCGGCGGCTGCCTCGTTCTGCTTGTTCTACTCTTCATCATCGGATCACTTGTCTCACCCGACAAAGGCGAGCCACGGCCGCCCAAGCCGTCATCAACACCCGCTGAAACAAGGCAACTCGGAAGCGGCAATCGGCAAGTACATCTTCGTCGACTCGTGAACGATCTGTCGCCGCTGTTGTTGAGGTATGAAGAGACTGGTCCCGCCTCCGTAAACCTGTATATCGATCATGAAGGTTGGAATGGGATGAGCCGCGATCAGCAACAACAACTAATGGATACGCTGGCATCAAAGCAGATTGTTCGGGACATCGGCGCCACGCTACATCTATACGTTCTTCAAACCGAAGTCGGAACGATTGGTCCCGGCTGGAGTGGTGAGTGGAAGTTCCGTCGCACGAACGGGTGACGAGTTCAGCCAACGCAGCTCGTTTCGGCGGCGACACAACGGTTCCGCGACGAGCGGCCTAACTACTGCCAGGAGCTGTCGGCGGGCTGGCTCCGTGGCTCGTCGGCCGAGCCGACTCGGCCGACTCCAACCTGCGCGGCGTCACGCCCGTTGCAGTTCGCTCCTGCCGTCAAAGGCGTTGGTCGCGGCAACGGCCGCGCCGCTCTGCTGATTGCGCCGGTGAACCCGCCGCAGCTCAGGCGACAGACGTTAGGCCGACGAACGGAAGACGAAAGTTTGAAACGTTTCGTCGTGATTCTTCACTACCTCTATGCAGGTCGCCAGACGACATGCTGAACGCCCGCGCTGCGGGGTCTTTACGTTCGTTCCGCGAGCCGAGCACGAGCGCGGCCACCGTCGACTTACAATGAGGAGGACGCCATGCTGAGAATCGCCGTCGTGTTTAGTTCAACTTTGTGCATCGTTTCAATCGCACTGCAAGCACAAGAACGACCGTCGCCACCGCGAACACCCAATCAGGTAGTGCCAATCGTAGGCCACGTATCCGGCAGTGGAGGCAGTGAGTTCAGGAGCGACTTGAAGATCTATAACCCGTCGTCGACGCCGCTGACTCTGACATTAATCTACACACCACGGAACCAATCCGCATCCACTGCCGACGCGTCGGAGGTGCTTTCAATTGCTCCGTTCGAAGTGGTCTTTCTCGAGGACGTATACGATTTCGCATTCCCAGGACAAAGCGGTGCTGCGAGGCTTGCCCTTGTTCTAGCCGATCCGTACGGGCCGGCGCTTGTGACGGACACCTCAACCTATACTCTCGTTGGCCAGAAGGGCGAGCTTGGGCAGAGCCCGACGATATTCACAGAGGCCCAGTACTTCGGCACAGGTGTTAAGCTGATCGGACTCCTTGGTAAGGCCACTGAACGCACGAATCTGTTCGTGATGACCGGTCAATCGGGTGTCACCATACGGTGGCGGTATAGGACTAGCTATGGCGACCCGATACAGCTGGTTGTTCGTACCTATTCACCTAACGCAACGTTTCAGTTCGGTGCTACCGATCTTCTTGGGTTTCCGCCCGAGGCAAACGCCTCTCTTGAGGCGACGATCGAATCGGGAAGTGCACGGATTGCACTGAGTCCCGTCAACAACATGACGAATCAAGGCCGCTGGGCCGACTTTAAGGTCGTGCCGTAGGTAAACAGCGGTGGCCGCGGCCTAACTACTGCCAGAAGCTGGCAGCGGGCCGTTTGCCGCGCCCGGCGGCCGAGCCGCCTACCGGGTCCCAAGGTGCACAGCGTCACGCCGCTTGCAGATCTCGTCGTTCGTGAATCGCGGCAAGCGGCGTGCCGCTCTGCCCGCACGCGCGGGGCGCCTCGCTGCAGCTTAGGCGATAGACGTTAGGCGGTCGTCTGCACGAACGCTCCGCGTCCATGTAGATTTTTACTACGAGGACTCGTCCTTCAATCGGCACGCTTCCTCCGCGCAGCTGAATCCATCGCCAGGTTGCGGGGCCGCGACCAGCCTGCCCGCACGCGCAGTTGTGCTCCATTCGGCCCCTTCACACCCGCCCGCCACCCGCGGTAGGCCGAATGGAGCACAACTGCGCTTCACACCCACCCGGCGCATGCTCGTCGCAGCCCTGACGGAGCGCACCACCCGCCCGCACGCGACGAACTCCTGAGTGCATCGGTGTCACCGCGGTTGCAGGTCCGCTCCCGCCGACCTGTCGGTGGTCGCGGCAACCGCGGCGCCACCGATGCGCTCAGGAATTCGCCGCGCTTACAGCCGGCGACCGCTGCTCCCGCCCGTGTCTTTTGGGGCGGCGCTTACATGCGAATCCCATTTTCGGCCGCTGTCGCTAGGCGGACGAAGGAACATCCGGTCACAGCGCTTCTACCAGATATCGAACATGCAGCTCAGCGCGGTGTAGACTTACCGACGTGCGTACCGTCAAGATCGAGACATTACGCGCAAGGCGGAGAACATAGCGTGTCTCCAAAACTATCATTCTTCATCAGTTACGCACACGCCGACCGATCACTTGCGGTAGCTATTGCCGATGAACTTGAGCGTGCTGGTATGCGCGTGTGGGTCGATGAAGGCGAGTTGCGCGCTGGGGATTCGATCGTAGAGCGCATCGCCGATGCTGTCGACCAGGTAGACTTTGTCGTAGCGCTCGTCACGCGACGCGCTGTAGCCTCGAATTGGTGCAAGAAGGAATTGGCGCTCGCGATACAGGGAGGCTTGCGCGAGGGCAGCGTCCGATTGTTGCCATTGCGGGTTGACGACGTTGAGATGCCTCCGTCGTTACGTGATCTTTTCCACCTTCATGTCGATTCTCGGAACCCTATGCCCGTCGTACGTAAGCTCGTCGCCGACGCGTGGTCGCATTTTCGTGAACAGCAGTTGGATTCATGCTTTCTCGGCAGAGTTGTGTCAGTTTTACAACCGACAACAACTCTCAGCGCCGAGCGACAGCAAGCACTAAAGCTTGCTCTGCGTAGCAATGACGACGACTACAACTCGGCCGCGCGCGCTGAAAAATTGCTAGCGAAGGATCTAAGTGTGCCAGCCGCTGAAATTCTTTACGAAGATGCATTGGATGACGCATTAACCGATCGTAACGCTGGCTTCGGCGTATCGGGGCTCGCAAGGCTTGGTCCGCTGGCCGCGCCGTGGCTGTATCAAATGCTGAGCCATGACGATGATCGTGTCGTCCGTGACGCTTTTGACGCTCTCGCGCATACACGTTCGATAATTTTCTCCGATATGCGGGAATACCTGCTGGATACCATCGATGCTATTGTTAAACACGCGGATTGGTCCGCCTGCGCAAAGAGATTGAAAGAGTCGTGCAGTGACGAAGATAGAACGGACAGGCTAGCGTTCATGCTGGGCTACGCAAGCGACTACCGCAGGAACTTTGCCAAAGGCTAATGGTTGTCGTGTCGCTGCGTCACAGCCAGAGACCAAGGGTGCAGGGTTACGCAACCGCCGGGACTCGCCGCCTAACTGTTGCGTCTCAGGACGTTGTTCCGATCCAGGCGACTGATGGGTGGATTGTAAGAGAGCGCGGTATGCGCTCGGTGGTAGTTGTAGAAGTGAAGGTACGGTGCGAGCCAACGGCGCCGTTCCTCGGAGCTGTGGTACGAGAACCGATAGGCCCATTCGCGCAGCAGCGTCTGGATGAACCGCTCCGCTTTACCGTTCGTCCGTGGTGTGTACGGCCGGATGCGGACGTGAGTGAGGTTCAGGCGGCTGCAGGTATCCCGGAAGTCGCGTGAGATGAAGGCCGATCCGTTGTCGGTCATCACCCGCTCGACGATGACATTCCGCTGAGCGAACCACGCCACCGCCCGAGTCAAAAACGAGCTGGCAGTCTCGCTACGCTCATCTGCCAGGACGTCGACGTAGGAGAGTCGGGTGAAGTCATCCGTCGCGACGTACACGAACTCGAAGCCCTGCTTCTTTGAGCCAAACGATCGACGCCTGGTGATGCGGTGTCCCACTCGATTGAACCGTCCCAGGCGCTTGATGTCGATGTGCACCAGTTCCCCCGGACGCTCCTTCTCGTACCGAATTGGCACTGTTGCCGGCTCAAGCTGACGCAACCGAGCCAGCCCTGCTGACCGGCAGATCCGCGCTGCTGTCGACGCACTCACGCCCACTGCCTGCGCGATCTGTCGCACAGTCCGCCATTCGCGGCGAAGACTCAGAACACGCTGTCGTTTTATGTCGCTCGTGGCCCGGCCCCTGTGCGGTCTGGAGCTCCGATCGTTAAGCGGCTCGACCCTCAGACCACGACGGATCCACTCCCGCCCTCGCCGGTCACTCATACCGGCGGCCTCCGACGCCTCGCGCACCGACCATCCTTGTTCGCAGACTCGTTTGACCAGCAGTGCTCGACTCAACGGGCAGCTTCGCGCATTCTTGTGCACGTCCATCTGGGTTCCTTCCTGTCAACCTGTTCGTTTGAGAGCTTTCAGATTGACGAAAGTCGCCCGGATGGACAACCCGCTTCAAGGAACAACGTCCTGACACATCACACCTAACTACTGCCCGAAGCTGTCACGGCCCGGCTTCGGTCCGGCGGCCGAGCCGCCTACTTCAGCGCCAGCTTCACGGCGTCACGCCGGTTGCAGATCGGCAGGCGTTGCATCAACTTCTCGCCGGCAACCGCCGTGCCGCTGGGGCTTCGGCACGTGGGCCCTGGCCGTGCAGCTTAGGCGATGGACGTTAGGCCGACCCAAAGACCCAGACGGGCGCGCGTAACTCACCGTCCGACAGTCGCGAGCAACCTCGATCAAGTGTCTTGAGGGTAGGGGTTTAACCATCTCCAGACACTCCTAGGCGTACTACGAGGGGCCAATGCAAACAGCCATCACGGTAGCGCTCATATCTGCCGCCGTCGCTTTATCCTCGGCGGCGTTCGCGTTTTGGGGCCAGGTGAGGTTGAAGAGACTTTCGTCCGACATCGACGGTCTTCAGGAGCGCGAACGCGAGCGGCGCGACGCCGCGAAGGTGGCCCGCAAGTACCATGAGCCGCTTGCTCGGTCCGCCTACGATTTCCAAAGCCGCCTGTACAATCTGCTCGGCAAAGATTTTGCCGGTCGTTACCTTGACCGAGGTAACGAGCGCGAGCGCGACTATGCGGTCTACAACACGGTGTTCTTGATCGCGCAATACTTCGCGTGGACGGAGATCATTCGCATTGCTATTCAGTACGTTGATCTGGGCAGTGACGATCAGACTAGACAGTTCGCGCGTCTTCAAGACAAGATCTTCGCGCTTTTCACGACGGACCGATTTCCCTCAGCGTTTCGCGTCTTTGCCGGCGAGCAGCGCGCCCTCGGAGAGTGGATGATTCGACAGACCGATTTAGGCCCCGAATGTGTCGGTTACGGCACGTTTGTCGAGCGGATGCGGTCAAACGAGGGCACCGACCCGATAGCGAGGTATCTTGCCGACGACGTGAAACAGTTCGCAAGTGATACGGCGGGTCGGCGGCTCGCGGAAATTCAGAACGCCCTGATCGATCTGCTGGATTTCTTAGATCCTGCTTGCGTGCGCTTCGACAAAATGAATAGAACGAAGATCCCGGCGGCCTAACGTCTGTCGCCTGAGCTGCGGCGGGTTCACCGACGCAAACGGCAGAGCGGCGCGGCCGTTGCCGCGACCAACGCCTTTTCAGGCAGGAGCGACCTGCAACGGACGTGACGCCGCGCAGGTTGGAGTCGGCCGAGTCGGCTCGGCCGACGGGCCACGAAGACAGCCCGCCGACAGCTCCTGGCAGTAGTTAGGGCATCAATATACTTGCCTCACCTGTCGAGAGACGGTAGGATGCTGTAACAGTCCTAATCCATGGCCGATAAGCCTTTGGTTCACCCGCTCTCGCGGTCGCAGTTCTATGCCGAATGCCTCCGGCACGCGACCACCGGCGCATGGGGTTGGATAGGCAACGTGTCCACCGTGATGGCACTCGCTCTACCGCTAGTGAAGTCGTTGTGGCCGAAGGCTTACGCGCAAGCCGCTGCCCTGCTGGCGTCTATGCGTCTGGGCGAGGAGTTGCTCTGGATCTTTCCGATGTCGGCAGGTGCGCTGATTTTGGTGGCTCGGTTCCTTACGGCTGGCTTTCTCATTTATTCCAACAAGCCAGCGGGCGTGGCATCGGTGGCCCCGCCAAAACCGAAGGTGAAATTGCAGGCGCATCGCTATCAAGTGAAGGTAGAAACAAGTCACTTGTCTCCGATTCTGCAGCGCGTTGTTAAGGGCACTTTTTATACCACCGCAATTCGTGGTCATAATTTCGGAGAAGCGGACGCGGTCAACGTGCGAGCCGTTATCGCGATTCCGCATACTGACTACACCATGGACGTAGCTATAGACCAAGTAGGGCGAACGGAGCCGGTCAAGGCTGAAGTTGACCTTCTCGTCGCTGGCAAGCCATGGAAGGGTTCCACGACGGACAACATAACTGCTTTTTTGCGGGAGGCGCGGACGCAGTCTTTCAAGAATGCCGAAGCGCACCAGAATCAAACCGCAAAAGGCGGCGGAGAAGAAAGCGCTGAAGCGCTACAGATCAGCCGAGATGCAGTCTACGCTGTAGCTGGGCAGGAAGAGATCGGCTCGAATCTGGTCGTTGAGTTCGAGGCTACGTATGCTGACTTTGAGGGTGCACCATTCAGTAAGCGGCACGTGTTGACGTTTACGCCGAAAGGGAAGCTGACGATTACTCTCGATCAGAAATCGGCGGCAGCGCCTGTTCCCGGCCCGGAGCGCGCTTCCTAGGCTCATGCTTAGCCACGTCCCTCTTATCGACTCGGAACAGCGCGCGCGCGAGCCGCTGGAATCGCTCCCAGCCTTCGCGGGCTTCGGCCTCGGGAATGGGTTTCTCGTCCATGCCGCGATGATACGCCCGTCAGTACTCAACCACGAACGTCTCACGCTGCACCGGCCCGCGACGGGGCTGCATGCGGCTGCGAATGACGGAGCGGTTCTCGTCCACGAAGTCCCGCGCGGCCTGCTCCAGCCGCTCCCGTGCTTCCTCCAGCGTCCGCCCGTGTACCGAGACTCCGATCAGCTCCTCGACAGTGCCCGTAAAGCCGTCCGCGTCTTCGACGTAGATCGCCGTGAGCATGGCGCGGTATTCGGTGAAGTCGTGAAGGACCGGCCCGCGCTTGGAACTCTTCCGCTTCGTCGCCATGAGATTCCTCCCGAAGCGACAGGATACTGTCTGTTGCGGGGCAACACAATCGTGTCCCATCACACCGTACGTGATGGCGTCCGATGCCGCACAGCTTCGCTCCCTCGGGAAGAGAGTCCGCGAGTTACGGAAAGCGCGCGGGTTGAGTCAGGAGCGGCTCGCGGAACTCGCCGAGGTTCACGAGAACCACATCCGACGAATCGAGGCAGGAACGGCGAATCCGTCCTACCTGGTTCTGCTCAGGATCGCCCGCGCGCTGGATGTGCGCGCGGGCAAGCTGATCGAAGAGTAAGGCGTGAAGCTATCGCTTACCGCGACGCTGGCGCTTCACGCCTGCTCTGCTCGGATCAAATCCTTGTAGGTCAGGCGCGCGGTCGGGAACATCGCCATAGCGCGAAGGAAGCGCTGGCTGTCGTCCGTCTTGCGGTTGTTGAACCGGAAGCACTGCTCGTCCACGTAGGCGGCGAGGTGGTACGGCTCAACGGAAACGTAGGTGCCGGACAACCCGCGCTGAAGCAGCGACCAGAAGTTCTCTACGCCGTTCGTGTGGACGTTGCCGTTCACGTATTCGATTTCGTGATTCACGAACTCGTGAAAGAACCGCTCCGCGAAGCGCGGATAGGCATAGCCTTCGTCCGTCATGAGCGTAGAGCCTTCCTCTACGTGCTCTTCAAGGAACTCGGCACGCGGTTCAACCTGACCGTTAGCGAGGATCTGCGCGCGGACTTCACCGTTACGCTCAAGTACGGCCTGCACAAGAGTCTTACCGATTGCGCCGCGCATGTTGCGCGCGCCCTTCGCGTCGCTCTCGGCTCGCACCCTCGCCTTCCGCGAGTCGTGCATGTTCTTGAACAGGCCGCCGATAAAACACTCGTCAGCTTCCACTATGCCGGACAGCTTTTTGTTAAAGGTCTTCGCTTTGATAGCGGCGCGAATCCTGTGCAGCATAAACCACGCGGTTTTCTGGGTTACGCCAAGGCCGCGATGCAGCTCATAGGAGCTAATACCGTTCTTGCAGTTGGTAAGCAGCCAGAAGGCCACAAGCCACTTAGACAGGCTAATCGGCGAGTCCTCGAAGATCGTGCCGACGCGAACGGAAAACTGCTTCTTGCAGCTCTTGCACTTCCACAGCTTGCGCGTAGAGATGAAGCTGTGCTCACTGCCATTGCAGAACGGGCAGAACACGCCGTCAGGCCAGCGGAGTTCAACAGCGAAAGCGTGAGCTACATCACTGTCCGCGAAATAGATCACCGTCTCTTGAAGAGTGCGCGGGACGTACGGTTCACCGTCTTTGCGCTCAATGACTTTCTTCTTAGGCATACGGACAATATAGGTCCGTTTTTGGGTGAGTCAAGTATATTCTTGCCGTAGTTAGGCCGCGGCTTTACCTACGCCTGCTGGGAACGCCCGCTCGCGCCATTACACGGAGAATACGGCCGCGTGTGTAACGTTGGAGAAGCACCGGATATACATGCACGAGAACATTAGCGACACCGAGATAGGTCGCCCAGCCATGCCATTCAATCTGCCAAGCAAACAGCGATGTGACCGTGCCCACGAGCAACAGCACTACGTGGCTTTTCTCACTGAGCTTGGTGCGTTCTACGAAAGCGGCCGCGTAAGCTCGGTTAGCTATGATTCGGAAGCTAGGTTGGCGATAGCGACGCCAACGATTTGCCAGGTCGCCGTCAGGGACGAAGTGCCGGAATGCCCTGACACCAATTAGTTCGTAAAGACGCCCGCTCCGCTCGAACCCCCGTATCCGAAAATACGCTGGAGGAAGCCACCACGGCGTCAGACAGGTAGCGAACACCAGTATGAACACGACGAGCGATGGGGCCACGTCTCCCGCAGGATAGTCGAACGGCCGGAGCGGCCCCCAGACATAGAGCCAAAACATCAGAACTGGGGCCAGCCAGCCGCCGGCCATCAGCGCGAACGGTATGACATTCACCCCGTCCGTTTCATTCGAAAAGGTGGGTTGCGCAGTAGTGAGCTTCCACGCGACGTGATCCCTCTCGTCGGCTTCGTTCAAGCTCTGCCGTCCATCTCGATATCTCGCTTCACGGAATGGAAGTGTAGCGGAGACGGCGCGGGGAGGTTGCTTTAGCTGCCCGCTGTTTTCGTCGGCCTAACTACTGCCAGGAGCTGTCGGCGGGCTGGCTCCGTGGCCCGTCGGCCGAGCCGACTCGGCCGACTCCAAGTTGCGCGGCGTCACGGCCGTGGCAGATCGCTCCTGCCTACAAAGGCGTTGGTCGCGGCAACGGCCGCGCCGCTCTGCTGGTTGCGCCGGTGAACCCGCCGCAGCTCAGGCGATAGACGTTAGGCCGACGAATGACGATTGGCGTGACGGCGCGCTTTCCATGAGGCTCCGCGTACCGGGATGCTCGCCGCAAGCCAGATAAACTACCGCGTCAGTTGGAGCGTGTTAGGCCGGCAGACAACACGCGCAATGGAATGCCGACTTCGCCCATGCGTCGTCGTACGTAAGCTTGGTCTGAGCACCCTGAACGGTGCAGGGTGCCAGACACGAGTGGTATAACAGGGACACGACCGACGACAAAGGAGTTCTGACATGAGCACACGAGCAATGATGGTTTTTCGCGGTTGGCTAATGCTGTCACCACAAGAGCGAGCTGAGGTGCTCCAACGTATTCATGCCTATATGAATGCCTCCCAGCAGCAGCAGGCACAAATCGAACAGAGCCTCGGATTGCCGCCATCGCATTCACGCAATCCGGATGCATGTCCATGTTGCGGGAGGCTCGGTATTTAGTCGATATGCGCAGATCGCGTCACCCGTCCTCTGCGCGTTTGGACAAAGTGTTGAGCCGGCACGGCGCTTGCCATCCGCATCGTCAACACTAGCTCGATGCGGTTCTGCCGCGCCGACTCATGCTGGGATGTTCTCGAAGTGTAATGTTTGAGTGGCAGGGTTATGACTGTGACCCCCGCATCCACCCTTGAATGAGAGGAGGATTTGTGAATGGACGCACCGCACTCGTGACAATTGGTTATGTACGTCTGTCACGCGATGAGCAGCAGACCGTCTTAGAGGTTGCGGCTGAGTTTGCTGCGGTTGCGCCACACCAGCGCGAGCCCTTTATGGCATCGCTTCAAGTTACGCTGTCAAACGACACCTCAGGAACCGATCGGTATTGCCCGTGCTGCGGCCATTTGCGTGGGTAAGTTTCGTTATGTTCCCTATACCGTGGCGAGCGCCGGCCTTCTAAGTGACTGCTCGTATTTGTTGAAACAAGGATCGCATTTTCACCCAGCACCGGACAAAAAGCGTGGGAAATGGACAAAAATAGTCAAAATTAACCGTCAGTTAGTTGCTTCGTTGTAGCTCGGCGGAGCCGGGTGGCGGCCTAACTCCTGCCAGCAGCGGATGGCGGGCCGTTCGCCGCTCTCGGGCCTGAAGGCCCTTTTCTCTGCCGAGACGCACGGCGTCACACCGCTTGCAGATCGCGCCCGCCGGCTTGACTCTGGTTGCGGCAAGCGGCGCGCCGCTGCCGCCGCATGCACGCGGGGCCTCGCCACCGCTGAGGCGATCAACGTTAGGCCGACGTTTCCACAGTTTCCGTGACGGCACGCTTTCCATGAGACTTCGCGTACCTGCTCGCTCAGGGCAAACGGTCATCGCCGTCGCTGGAGCGCGTAAGTCCGACCGCGCGCAACCTAAACTCGGCGACTTTCTACTCGTTGGCCATCAGCGGAAAATCCTTATCACGCCCGACATGGGCTCAGAAGTTAGCCAAAGCGCTCGCAGCATTCCAGAAGAAGCTATTCTGAATTTTCCGCCCATTCGCGTTGTCGCTTGGCGAACGCTATACTTCTCTCCAAGGACAGTACCGGTGAGCGACGATCGCGAACACGGCACGCGTATTCCCTCAAGCAGGCGATTGCTCGCACTCCTCGTCGGCACACGACCTATGGGGGTATAGACGAAATGGCTGGTCAGGTCCGCAATCTCACCTCAGTCGTCGACGTTCTCAAACGTCACTGTGCACGAATACTGGAACCTGATGACGACACACTAACCTCCATGCAGAAAGAGGCTCGTCGTGTCGCACTAACCAAAGACATGAAGAAAATTGGCCTGTCGTTTAGCATCGACCACGACATCGATGCGATTACATTCATCTGGTCACGGGCACTGAGCGTAATGGACACTGGAACAATTAACGACGTCCTCCCTGTGGGCGACTACCCCATTCACCTCTCCCTGAGCGAGCAAGTGACGGTGCGTTTCGAACCTAGAAGTCTCGGCGATTGGTCCGAACGGCATAGAGTTGGCAACCGCAAGTTCGCCGATCTCAAGAAGGGGGATTTGTACGAGTTTCACGGTGTGACCCGATACGGTCGCTGCTACGTCAAGCAAGGACTCGAAGGCAGTTTTGTTTTTGACGTCGAGGCGCGTGGTCTCGCCGCATTCTTCGGAGGTCTCCTAGCAGCTCCTGGCCAATAACTGGTTGCATTGAAAGCGTACCGTCGTGACGTCAGGTCGAGAGCTATCTTTCACGCGCAAGGTTCGTCCCGTCTGTACCGACAAGACTGGTTCCTGGCCATCAACCAACCTGTTCCGGTCGGCGGCCTAACTACTGCCAGAAGCTGGCACGGCCCGGCTTCGGTCCGGCGGCCGAGCCGCCTACATCATCGCCAGTCGGACGGCGTCACGGCGGTTGCAGATCGGCAGGCGTTGCATGCAACTTCTCGCCGGCAACCACCGCGCCGCTCTGGCTTCGGCACGTGGGCCCTGGCCGTGCAGCTTAGGCGATAGACGTTAGGTGTGATGTGTCAGGACGTTGTTCCTTGAAGCGGGTTGTCCATCCGGGCGACTTTCGTCAATCTGAAAGCTCTCAAACGAACAGGTTGACAGGAAGGAACCCAGATGGACGTGCACAAGAATGCGCGAAGCTGCCCGTTGAGTCGAGCACTGCTGGTCAAACGAGTCTGCGAACAAGGATGGTCGGTGCGCGAGGCGTCGGAGGCCGCCGGTATGAGTGACCGGCGAGGGCGGGAGTGGATCCGTCGTGGTCTGAGGGTCGAGCCGCTTAACGATCGGAGCTCCAGACCGCACAGGGGCCGGGCCACGAGCGACATAAAACGACAGCGTGTTCTGAGTCTTCGCCGCGAATGGCGGACTGTGCGACAGATCGCGCAGGCAGTGGGCGTGAGTGCGTCGACAGCAGCGCGGATCTGCCGGTCAGCAGGGCTGGCTCGGTTGCGTCAGCTTGAGCCGGCAACAGTGCCAATTCGGTACGAGAAGGAGCGTCCGGGGGAACTGGTGCACATCGACATCAAGCGCCTGGGACGGTTCAATCGAGTGGGACACCGCATCACCAGGCGTCGATCGTTTGGCTCAAAGAAGCAGGGCTTCGAGTTCGTGTACGTCGCGACGGATGACTTCACCCGACTCTCCTACGTCGACGTCCTGGCAGATGAGCGTAGCGAGACTGCCAGCTCGTTTTTGACTCGGGCGGTGGCGTGGTTCGCTCAGCGGAATGTCATCGTCGAGCGGGTGATGACCGACAACGGATCGGCCTTCATCTCACGCGACTTCCGGGATACCTGCAGCCGCCTGAACCTCACTCACGTCCGCATCCGGCCGTACACACCACGGACGAACGGTAAAGCGGAGCGGTTCATCCAGACGCTGCTGCGCGAATGGGCCTATCGGTTCTCGTACCACAGCTCCGAGGAACGGCGCCGTTGGCTCGCACCGTACCTTCACTTCTACAACTACCACCGAGCGCATACCGCGCTCTCTTACAATCCACCCATCAGTCGCCTGGATCGGAACAACGTCCTGAGACGCAACAGTTAGGCGGCCGGAAAGCCAATCACGCGGCGGCGCCGGCACGGGAACCAAAGCGACAGATCCTGGCTTCGTTTTCGAGGTCCGCGGGCTGATATGACTCGCACGTGGTTCTCCATCGGCCGACCCATTCCACGATCATCGGGTCCATGCGCCAATATCAAATGTAGACTATCCAAATGAGCGCGAATGACTCATTGGAGGATCGCATCAACGATATCGCTGTCTCTGTGACGAAGGGTGCGGTTGGTGCGATCCCGTTTGTGGGCGGTCTGATGGCTGAAATCATTGGCCAGGTAGTCCCTAACCAGCGACTTGACCGGATCGCTGATTTTGCGCGCGCTCTTGCCGCCCGACTCCAGCACATCGAACAGAACGTCTTAGCGCAAGCACTCAACACGCCTGAGGGATTGGATACTCTGGAAGATGGCTTCGTCGCAGCATCCCGGACGCTAACAGCAGAACGCCGTGCACGGCTTGCAGGGGCGGTCGCGAAGACGTTGACAAGTGCTGATGTCGATCATGTTTACAAGAAACGACTACTGCAGCTTTCGAGCGGGCTAAGCGACGCGGAGCTGATCATGCTTCAGGCGGTAGAAATGTACGGTCGCAACGCAATTGACGTCGAGTTTGCGGCCCGCCATGAGCTGATACTTCGCGGCCCAGCCTATCGCGTTGATACCCGGAAAGAAGATCAAGCAGAGTACATACGGCACGAGAGTCTCGTGCAGAACCTGCTCTCCCACAAGCTCGTTTCGCCGTTCGCCAACGCAAATATGGTAGTCGGTATGTCCGTGCCGCCGCTATTCGCGGATGGAACGTGGCAAGCGAACTATGAGATTACTCCCTTGGGTCGGGACGTGCTCGCTGTGATAACTGATGCGCCGCTGTAGCCGCCGCCGCCTAACTACTGCCAGGAGCTGTCGGCGGGCCGTTTGCCGCGCCCGGCGCTGAAGCGCCTCGTTCGGCGTCGAATGGCCGGCGGCACGCCGGCCGACATGCTCTCGCGCCGCTGGTCGCGGCGCGACTTGCTGCAGCCGTCGCGCCGCGCGAACCGCTCGCACGCGGGGCCTCGCCGCAGCTCAGGCGATAGACGTTAGGCGGACGAACCGGTGGACTCCCGTCACCAATGAGACGACGCTATACTCGATCCATGAGACTCCTGCTCGGTCTTCTCGCCACCGTGATGCTTTCGGCATGTACTTCGACACCCGTGAACGGCTCAGCGCAGAGCGTCGCCACGCGCCGTGTGGCGATTGAGGACGCGATCTTCACGTACGTTCCGAGGTCCACCAATGATGCCTCCACTCTCCCGACCGGTGTAATCTACGCCGGTCTGGATGTGGACGGGTCGCAGCTATTCCTGTGTCGCGCAGCATGGGCTAATGGCGTTCATCCCGGAAAAACGTGGGACCGACCGCACGCGACGTGTAACATCGGGTATGGCGGGGGTGAAGTGGCGGTTCCGACGTTTGAAGTGCCAATCGTCCGCCGGAAATTCGCCGCCAACGAAGTATTCTGGGACTGCGTCGGGGAAGGAACCCCGGGCAGCCCTCATGTGTTTAATTGGTCTCGGTATGTCGTCGGGGGTCACGAAAACAACGGCACGCTGGGCTATTGCTTAGCCAGTTACAGTGACAATGATGGCGGACTATGCCCGGAGGACGCGAAGTCTCGACTTGTGCCTGGCAAGTTGCTGCCTGGACCGGTCGGCTCTGACGCACCGCGTTGCTACTTTGGACTTTTTGGTCAGGAGCAGCAAAGAACAGTGTTCACGTATATGCTTTATAGCTGTTGTTTCGCTAGCCAAAACGCAGCTACATGCCAAGGAGACCGGCCCAATCGACCGTGTTCGGCTGAAGATGTGTCCGGTTATGCGCTAGCGTCAAAACCGTAGGTGATCAAGCCCGCGAGCATCCGCCGCCTAACTACTGCCAGGAGCTGTCGGCGGGCTTGCTCCGTGGCCCGTCGGCCGAGCCGACTCGGCCGACTCAAACCTGCGCGGCGTCACGTCCGTTGCAGTTCGCTCCTGCCGTCAAAGGCGTTGGTCGCGGCAACGGCCGCGCCGCTCTGCTGGTTGCGCCGTTGAACCCGCCGCAGCTCAGGCGATAGACGTTGGGCGGACCCGGCGCGAAACGTAGGCCGGACTTCTATTTACGCGTTGGCAGTCGCGCCGACAGAAGCGGCGTAGCCGCGCGCCAAGGCGTCCGCCGCCATTTTCGTCGTGGTACCCGCCCGCCCACCGGCTGCTCGCACCAGCAGCGCGCGCGGGGCACGATCTGCGTAGGCCAGTGACCACAAAACTCGAGACGCACTGACGTAGCGGGCCTTCGGCCACGCGCGCTTCGCGTCGTGCACCATTTGCCGCGCGCGCTGCTCCCAGCGCGCAAAGCTGTGCGTGTGGCCGCCCAACAACTCACAGCAGCTGTCGCGGCCCGGCTTCGGCCCGGCGCTGAAGCGCCTGGGCCGAACAGTACCGTCGCGGCGGCACGCCGGCCGCAATTCGGTTCATTCGTTAATCGCCGGCAGCCGGCGCGCCGCGCTGCCGTAGCCACGCAGGCCCTGGCCGCGCAGCTGAGTGAGATGACGTTAGCCGGACCGAGATAGGGTGGGGGAACTCAGGAGAACTCCGGGCGGGAGGGAAAAGTGCGCACGCGGCCCTCCTACTCATGGGCAGATGAGCTGCCAAGGAGAGAATATATGCGCCAGGTGTATGCCGCGATCTTCATCATTCTCATGACCGGTAGCGTGGTAGCTGCCGAGAAATCCTCGACCGAAAAACCGTCGACAATTTTCGTGCGCGAGTGCAAGGCACTCACGAAAACCTTGCCGGATCTTGCGCTGCCGTGCACGGATTTCGTGAAGGGCAAGTCGGACGAAACTATACGCGCCTATTTGGCAATGATTCAGAGCGCGCAACAGCAGTTGGTAGCGCAAGGCCCGGAACTCGCTCAGTCCATCATGAAGGGCTGTATGGCGAATACGGTGGCTGAGAAGCCCGACTTAGGCGGTCTGCTCTTTTGCCTGCGAATTCGTCGGAACGGAACCGATCTTGAGAAGCTCTCCAAGGGAGAGGGTTCGTGGGGCGAGTATGCAAAACTGGCCAACGACGCATCGAAACCAGTGCCGTCGTATCCTGTAGAGGACACAGCGCAATCGGAGAAGCAGCGCGCCGCGGTTCGTCAGGCTGTCGTATATGCGTGTGTAAAAGAGGGAGATGGGTATGTCCGCGCACTCTGCGGGGCTGTAGCCGCTCATGAGGCATTTGCATCGCGGCCATTCGGAGACAATGGGGAATTGGCCAAAGCTTTCGACACCGTCTTGAAAGTTTATGCGATCACCGAGGCGCCGAAGCAAGCGATTCAGGCGGAGGTCAAAGAGATACTTCAGCGCGCAGGCTTCAACGATCAGGTCGCCCAGGCGGTGGCGAATCCACAGAAGGGAGTCGAGGAAGGCGCCAAGCATGTCGCGGGTGAGGCACAAAAGGCCGGCGAGGCGGTTGCGAAGGCAATCCAATGCATTTTCGGGTGTGGATAGGTGTGCTGAAGCACGGGGCCGGCTAACTACTGCCAGAAGCTGGCACGGCCCGGCTTCGGTCCGGCGGCCGAGCCGCCTGCATCATCGCCAGCGGCACGGCGTCACGGCGGTTGCAAATCGGCAGGCGTTGCATGCAACTTCTCGCCGGCAACCGCCGCGCCGCACGGGCTTCGGCACGTGGGCCCTGGCCGTGCAGCTTAGGCGATAGACGTTAGCCGGACGACGGGGAGACAGATAGGAACGTTATACTGATGACGCTTGAAGCTTTTCTATAGTTATTCATCGTCCGATGAGTCGTTCAGAAGCGAGTTCGAAGACCACCTTTCGTTACTCAAACGCGACGGCCTTCTGGAAACGTGGTCATTTCGAAATATCAGTGCTGGTTCAGATTGGGAGCGCGAGATCGACGACCGCCTTGCGATTGCCGACATCGCGCTCCTTTTGGTCAGTGCCAGTTTCATCGCGTCGAGATACTGCTGGGAGGTTGAACTGCGTCACGCGATCAAACGAGTGGACCGTGGCGAGATGCTCCTCATACCGGTTGTCATTCGCCCATGTGATTGGCAAACGGCACCGTTCGCCCGCTTCCAGGCTTTACCGGACGGCGCGAAGCCTGTCACATCGTGGCGTCCGCGTGACCGAGCGTGGGCGAATGTGGCAGCCGGGCTTCGAAACTTGATCGAAGCGAAGAGAAATCCAACTGCTGCAACGACGGCTATTCACAATTCAGAGATGGGCAAACGTCAGATTGCGCAGGCGTTTCAACAGGCCCGTGAAGCCACTGATCACGCAGATAGGCGTCATAAGCGCCTCGTGCGACAGGTAAACGAGCGTCGCATGAACCTGTTGACTGAATTGCCGCATCTACATAACGCAGTGGCGCAGCTCGTTGCGCATATCGCGCCAGAATTCGCGCCGACGCTGTCGATCGAGGGCGAACGGCTGACGATTGTGAGAGATCGAATACGTATGGTGGTTGAGCCTTCCGACAGCGGCCATAACTTAACGGTGACATTGGCGCGGTATGATAGCTCCAACGGTATTACGTTTCTAGGAATTGAAGTGATGGTGCATACAGTGATGTTACTTCGGAACGTGACCAGAAAGTGGCGCGTGGAGACCGAGCACGTTTGGCGCCGGGAACTGACCGATAATGTTGAGACTTGGATATGGAGTCACGCGACGAGAGAACTGAAGGCGAACACCGAAGAGCTAGCGAGTCTGCTGCTTAGACGGTTTGCAGATCGCTGCGCAGGTCTCACGAACCCGGATAATGCCGCCGGCTAACTACTGCCAGAAGCTGGCACGGCCCGGCTTCGGTCCGCCGGCCGAGCCGGCTGCATCATCGCCAGCGTGACGGCGTCACGGCGGTTGCGGTTCGGCAGGCGTTGCATGCAACTTCTGGCCGGCAACCGCCGTGCCGCTCGGACTTCGGCACGTGGGCCCTGGCCGTGCAGCTTAGGCGATAGACGTTAGGCCGTCCGT
The DNA here is from genome assembly GCA_963822445.1 of uncultured Acidobacteriota bacterium. Classification (GTDB taxonomy): domain Bacteria; phylum Acidobacteriota; class Thermoanaerobaculia; order Gp7-AA8; family Gp7-AA8; genus QHVT01. The sequence goes on from CAWGHO010000002.1 coordinate 2,217,892, forward strand.
GGCCACAACGCTTCGCGTTCTTGTGAGCCCTTCGTCGCATTCACAGTTCTCATACCCTCCAGCCCCCCCTCGCAGTGTCGAAGGTGACGGGCGGCTGCCACCGATAAAATGTTCCCCATCGAGTGGATCCGATCCCATGTCGATTTCATCTGCCACGGACATTTTTACGACCCTCTCCGTTGCATGCCGCTGCGGCACGTTCCCCCCACGCAGCTGCCGACACCGCGATATCGCGGGCCGCGACCAGCAAAACGCGCCTCCCGCATGCCCAAGGGTGCCGTCGGTCCCTTCAAACTCGCCCACCAACCGCGGTAGACCGACGGCACCCTTGGGCATCACACCCTCCCGGCGCACGCTCGTCGCGGCCCTGACTTCACCCGCCGCCCACCCTCGCGCGCCGAACTCGCGAATGCGTGCCGTGACACTGCGGTTGCATATCGCTCCCCGCTGACGGGGTTGTTAGTCGCGGCCAACCGCCGCGCCACGGGCGGTGACCGTGAATTCGGCGCGCTCATGCCCGACGACTGCTGCTACCACCCGGACGCAGGGCTTTCGTTGAGCTCCGCAGGACTAGAATGTTCGCTATGGCTTCGGAAGCGTCAAAAGAGCCGAACGAGGGTCGGTGGCACGAAGGTCGGATCACGAATGGCGTCCGCATCGTGCATCTTCACAGCTGGTCGTATTTCGATGATTACATGACTGAAGAGATGATCACGCGAAGGCAGTTCATCTGGCGTGGACAAGCGTCAGCCGATTGGCCGCTCGAATCTACTATTGATCGCCTGTTGCGGCGCCGTAAGAGGCTCAAAAGTAAGCGGGCTCGCGAGGAGCATCTGCGTCGCTTCAAATACGCTAGCCGGGGCAGACGAGGGGCGAATCCGCCGCAACTCACAGAAGATGAATGGTGGGCGCTCGGTCAACATTTCGGGCTAGCGACGCCTCTTTTGGATTGGAGCGCTTCGCCATACGTTGCAGCGTATTTTGCCTTTGTTTCCGAAGAAAACGATAATGCAGAGCAACGCGCCGTCTACGGTATATCGCGAACTTCCGTTCAGAACGCATGCGACGAAGCTCGAGAAGACTGGAGTGGCGAAGGCTCGCCATCGTTACTTGAAATCATCGAGCCACTTTCGGACGAAAATCCGCGTCTGGTTAGCCAAGGCGGCCTTTACTCGTGTGCCGGACGGCATGGACGTGGAATCGTGGGTCAGAAGCCATTTCAAAGGTGACTCTAAGTTTCCCCGGTTACTCAAGCTCACGATGCCGAACGACGACCGCGAGTTAGCGCTACGAAACCTGAATCGCATGAATATCAATCACCTCTCTCTATTTCCGGACTTATACGGCGCATCCAAATTCGTTAACCTCGATCTACTGATTGAGAAGTATTGAGGTCGGCGGCCTAACTACTGCCAGGAGCTGTCAGCGGGCCGTTTGCCGCGCCCGGCGCTGAAGCGCCTCGTTCAGCGCTGAATGGCCGGCGGCACGCCGGCCGACATGCTCTCGCGCCGCTGATCGCGGCGCGAATCACTGCAGCCGCCGCGCCGCGCACCCGCTCGCACGCGGGGCCTCGCCGCAGCTCAGGCGACAAACGTTAGCCGGACGAAACGAAACATGCTCTGAATGTCCGCGACGAAGGAACGATGAGGTAGCGGAGGCGCGAGCAGTGACAGTCGGAGCGATGCCGAAGGATGCAGCGACCGTGCATGGTCCAAGACCAGTGATGCCGAGAGGTGGTAGGGGTGACGGAGTAATCGTGAGGGCAACGTACTCGCTGTATCGGTCCGGACAAGGATCGTCTCCCGCCGTTTGAGACTGTTAGGGCTACTTCGGTCTGGACCTAAGGATGGTACCAAGCGCTTGCAGGTGTCCTGCGCCGCGTTCGATCTCCGCCAACCAATGTTCACGATATGGTGCCAGAGTCTTATCGGAGTTGAGATGATGCCAATCTAAATTCTTAGCGTAGATACCCAACTGCTTCAGATCGCGCAGCATCGCGTAGCGAGCTTGACCTAAGCTGTCTCGCACCTTTGACGTGCAGTCGTCAAAATCGAAAACCAGATGGTTGTACTTCGTTCCCTCGACTCGGGGAATCTTACCATCACGCAACTTCGTTGCGATCGCCTCGAGCGCACCGCCCAACGCTGTGAAGTACTCAGCCGCGCGCTCATCTGCGTCAATTTTTCGTTCCCGAATAAGCTCGATTAGCTTTGCGGTTGTTTCCGCGAGGTCGGTGAGTAGCTTCCATTCAACAATCATTGCCCACCTTATCGTTAGATGCAGTTGACCACTTTGTTGCTGTAATCCAAGGACGAGCGTTTGATAGCAAGGTGACCGTCGCCGAGCGTAGATCCGCAATGCTCCCCTTCGGGTGCAGTAAGCCGAAGCGCGTCGCTCTACGTACAACGTCGTGCGTCGAGAGGTACTGGGCCCGCCAGCTTCCAGAAATCAACTCCGAGTGGTCTCACAAGTAGGAGTGTCGCCTCCGTCGAATTCCCTACCCACAAGCAAAGCTGGAGATCTTGATCGCCGCGCCGGCTAACTGTTGCGTCTCAGGACGTTGTTCCGATCCAGGCGACTGATGGGTGGATTGTAAGAGAGCGCGGTATGCGCTCGGTGGTAGTTGTAGAAGTGAAGGTACGGTGCGAGCCAACGGCGCCGTTCCTCGGAGCTGTGGTACGAGAACCGATAGGCCCATTCGCGCAGCAGCGTCTGGATGAACCGCTCCGCTTTACCGTTCGTCCGTGGTGTGTACGGCCGGATGCGGACGTGAGTGAGGTTCAGGCGGCTGCAGGTATCCCGGAAGTCGCGTGAGATGAAGGCCGATCCGTTGTCGGTCATCACCCGCTCGACGATGACATTCCGCTGAGCGAACCACGCCACCGCCCGAGTCAAAAACGAGCTGGCAGTCTCGCTACGCTCATCTGCCAGGACGTCGACGTAGGAGAGTCGGGTGAAGTCATCCGTCGCGACGTACACGAACTCGAAGCCCTGCTTCTTTGAGCCAAACGATCGACGCCTGGTGATGCGGTGTCCCACTCGATTGAACCGTCCCAGGCGCTTGATGTCGATGTGCACCAGTTCCCCCGGACGCTCCTTCTCGTACCGAATTGGCACTGTTGCCGGCTCAAGCTGACGCAACCGAGCCAGCCCTGCTGACCGGCAGATCCGCGCTGCTGTCGACGCACTCACGCCCACTGCCTGCGCGATCTGTCGCACAGTCCGCCATTCGCGGCGAAGACTCAGAACACGCTGTCGTTTTATGTCGCTCGTGGCCCGGCCCCTGTGCGGTCTGGAGCTCCGATCGTTAAGCGGCTCGACCCTCAGACCACGACGGATCCACTCCCGCCCTCGCCGGTCACTCATACCGGCGGCCTCCGACGCCTCGCGCACCGACCATCCTTGTTCGCAGACTCGCTTGACCAGCAGTGCTCGACTCAACGGGCAGCTTCGCGCATTCTTGTGCACGTCCATCTGGGTTCCTTCCTGTCAACCTGTTCGTTTGAGAGCTTTCAGATTGACGAAAGTCGCCCGGATGGACAACCCGCTTCAAGGAACAACGTCCTGACACATCACACCTAACTACTGCCAGGAGCTGTCGCGGCCCGGCTTCGGTCCGCCGGCCGAGCCGGCTGCTTTTTCGCCAGCGTGACGGCGTCACGGCGGTTGCAGTTCGGCAGGCGTTGCATGCAACTTCTCGCCGGCAACCGCCGCGCCGCTTCGGCTTCGGCACGTGGGCCCTGGCCGCGCAGCTCAGGCGATAGACGTTGGGCGGACGAGGGCGACATCGACGTGCGTGCTACGACCAGCCGGGTCCTCGACATCGAAGGGGGCGAAGCTGAATCACAGTGGAAAATCGACGTGCTACCCCGTGGAACGCTCTCAAACGCCTCTGCCAAATCTACTCGCGGTAGTTCCCGGCACTTGTTGCGTTTGCGTCGCGGCCTATCGCTACCGTCGCCGTGCGCTTCGATTAGGCGAAGCCGAGATGTCTTTTCGGCGTTTGCGCGCGTCCAGTGGCTAGGAGATGATTGCGCGCGGTGGATCGGTCGCTCGACTAGTCGCGAGGTAAGATTGAGTTATGAAGCAATACATTCTGAAATGGGGTGGCCGTTTCGCGTCATCCATCGTCGTAATGCTCGCCACGATTCCCTCAGTGTTTGGCACCTTTCAATCGCAGACAGCTGGTCGTGCGTGGATGTTCGCAATTGCGGCTGTCGCTTTGATCGGATTGCTGGTCGATGTTGCATTTCAGGAGCGCGCGGAGGCGCAGTTGAACAGAATCGAGCGTTCATCCGACGAAACTCTCGAGAGCAACCGCAGGCTGATCCGCATGCTAACGGTGAAGGACCCGCAGACACTCCGAGGGCGCGCGGCGTTACTGTCATCACGTATTCTCATCTGGATTTCGGAACTTGAAGCCACTGTGTGGTCAGCGAGACCGGTCGCGAAGCCAAACACGGTGGATGCCATCATCGCAGAAGGTGTTACCCGCTGGCACCTGGTTCAGGAGACGAACGAGATCTTTTCGCGTCTGTTCGCGAAGGACGTTCTAAAGCTCCGCGAGGATCTCCAGCAAGCCGGAGTATCGAATGCGTTCATTGACTCGTTCTCGCCTGAAAGCAACACGCCCGATGCGATCAGGCTGCTTGCGGTGCACCTCGGCCGCGCTGCCGATCGGCTCCCAGACGAAGTTTAAGAGAGGCGCCGCCCAACTACTGCCAGAAGCTGGCACGGCCCGGCTTCGGTCCGCCGGCCGAGCCGGCTGCATCATCGCCAGCGTGTCGGCGTCACGGCGGTTGCAGATCGCCAGTCGTTGCGGGCAACTCCTCGCCGGCAACCGCCGTGCCGCTCGGCTTCGGCACGTGGGCCCTGGCCGTGCAGCTTAGGCGATAGACGTTGGGCGGACCCGGCACGAAGAGGTAGGCCCGACTTCCATTTACGCGTTGGCAATCGCACCGACTGAAGCGGCGGAGCCGCGCGCCAAGGCGTCCGCCACAATTGCTCGTCGTGGTACCCGCCCGTCCGCCGGCTTGTCGCACCTGCAGCACGCGCGAATCATGATTCTCGTAGGCAGCCGGCCACAATCTGCCCAAGAGCCGCTATCCACGCCGGCCTGACGGCCGAGCACGCATTCCGCGTCGGCCATCATTCGGCGCGCGCGCTGCTTCCAAGCGCGGAAAGTCGTGCGTGCGGCCGCCCAACAACTCACAGCAGCTGTCGCGGCCCGGCTTCGTCCCGGCGCTGAAGCGCCTGGGCCGAACAGTATCGGCGCGGCGTCACGCCGGCTGCAGTTCGGTTCGTTCGTTAATCGCCGGCAGCCGGCGTGCCGCGCCCTGCCGTAGCCGCGTGGGCCCTGGCCGCGCAGCTGAGTGAGATGACGTTAGCCGGACCGAAGCGATGCGTGGTTGAAACGACCAATAGACCGGCGTATTCGTGCGATGCTGCAGTGCACGCTGGCCTGCTCCGGTTCGACCGCAGTGTTATCTTCGTTACCACCGACCGTGAGCAAACATCCAGTCGCGAACGAGCAGGAGATTTCTTTGCCGACATGGCACCTCAGGAAGTGGCATGTGCCGTCGTGGTGGATCACCGGTTTGGTGCTTCTCCTGTGTGTCGCGCAGCCGTTACAAGCGTGCTCTTGCGGTGACCGCCCAAAGGCCGCGAAGGTCTTGTCATCTCACGCTGTATTTGACGGGACGGTCGTGTCCTCTCGACCCTTCATCGATCGATCAGACGACTACTGGTACGTGCTCGAGGAATGGACGTTTCAGGTGCATAGGAGTTGGACACGAGGAGTCCAAGGCGATGTCGCTATTCGTGCCTATCCGCATAACTGTGGCGTCTGGTTTGAGAATGGTGAGCGCGCAATTGTTGTCGCTGTCAATCGCGAAAGGCGCACACTCGGTGCGTTCAAGTGTGCCTATCCTCGCGAGAATGTTGACGTGTTAAACGCGGACCGTCTGTTGGGGCCGGCTTCGTTCCGCACCGACGGCCCGGTACGGAAAAGGAGAATCGCGCGTATCGTTAATGTGGCTCGGCGCTTGGTTCTTCACCTCATCGCGGATATCCACAACTGGATCGTTCGCTCCGGTCTTCGTGGCCGCGGCTACGGCACTGTCATTGCTTGGGCGCTGGCGACATGCGTGCTCTTCGCTATCTTGGTCGTCGTTCTATCGTTCCGGCGACTGCGAGGTCGCGACAAGAATGAGCCGCCTTCCATGGCAGCCGGCTAACTACTGCCAGGAGCTGCCGGCGGGCCGTTTGCCGCGCCCGGCGCTGAAGCGCCTCGTTCGGCGTTGATGGGCCGGCGGCACGCCGGCCGACATGCTCTCGCGCCGCTGATCGCGGCGCGAACACGGCGGCCATCGAGCCGCGCACCCGCTCGCACGTGGGGCCTCGCCGCAGCTCAGGCGATAGACGTTAGCCGGACGAACCACATTTTGGCGTCATGGCACAGCTCCGCTACTTGCACGCTTATCGCGCCCGAAGTCGGCGTTGCCGTCCGCCAGGCGGTGCGTAGGCGCCACTTGGTCAGGATGCCATCGCGGGTTGAAGTCGACGGTAGCCGGGCGCAAGGGCTGAGGAGTAGACTGATGCCAATGCTCGGCCAAAACGAGGTCATCCACACCGATCCCGAGATTCTTGCCGGTGAGCCGGTATTCGTCGGAACGCGAGTGCCGCTAAGAAACCTCTTCGATTATCTCGAGGCCGGCGATTCGCTCGAGGTCTTCCTCGATGCATTTCCCGATGTGACGAGGGAGCAAGCTGTGGCGGCCCTAGAACTTGCTAGAGAGGCGGTAACCGCGGGTGCGGGTTCTCGTTGATCACTGTCTTCCGCGCCATCTAGCCGTAGAACTCACTGGTCACGAAGCCACGACGGTGCGTGCACAGCGGTGGTCCGGCCTTCGTAACGGTGTCTTGCTCCGGGCTGCGGTCGACGCAGGGTTCGACGTGTTCATCACGAACGATTCGAGCATCGAGTTTCAGCAGAACGTGAAACGCATCGGTATCGCCGTGATCGCGATCGTGGGTTTTCGAAATCGCATGGAAGACCTCAGACCTCTTCTCCCGCGGATCCTAAAGGTATTGATCACAATCAAGGCGGGCGAGCTGATAACGATCTCTCGTTAGTGTTTGCGGCAAAGCACAATCCAGGGCGCGGGGTGGCATTCAGGGCTACGATGTGTTGTTATTTTCGCGTGCCGCATGCTGCGGGACGGCGAGGTTCGGCATATGTACTCGAACGGCAGCGCTGGTGCGTTCTGCATAGCGCGCCTTGAAATCGGTGGGGAAGCGGGGCGCCGGCTAACTACTGCCAGAAGCTGGCACGGCCCGGCTTCGGTCCGGCGGCCGAGCCGCCTACATCATCGCCAACGGGACGGCGTCACCGCGGTTGCAGATCGGCAGGCGTTGCAGGCAACTTCTCGCCGGCAACCGCCGTGCCGCTCGGGCTTCGGCACGTGGGCCCTGGCCGTGCAGCTTAGGCGATGGACGTTAGGCGTACTGCGGGCGGGAGTCGCTAGGAAGACCCCCGAAACGGCTACAAGCATGCGTTACTATCTGCTAGGATCGCCGCGAGGACACGTCATGGTGGGTAAAGCAAAGCGAGCAAAGTACACTGAGCTTCTAAGACTCTTGCGCGCCGGCGACACGGAAGACAATCCTGGTGTAATCATGACGAACGGCGACGCTGTTGGCCTCGGAGCCGACCTTGATAACTATTTTGCCAGCCGTGAACACCGGCAGGCAGTACTAGGGTTAGATATCTATAAATACAGCCGCTTCGAAACTAAGCGCCAGCGCCTCGTGCCGGTACTTTTCAGGTATCTCTACGATCAGGCAATGCACTTTTGCGTCCGTGATGAGCCGTCAATATTAGCGAGCAGATTTCAAAGATAGATTCATACCGACGGGGGATGGCGGCTTTCAAATCTTCGCGACTCCACTGCAGGCATTAGTCTTTGCGACGTTTTTTCAGTCAGCGCTCATAGGCTATAATTCTTGGTTGACCTTCCCGAAAGTTCGGCGTCTAGTAGGCGACCTGACTCTTCGCTATACGTTGACATTTGATGACGTATTTCAGCTTGACGGTAACTGGTTCGGTGCGGGCATCATAACTAACGCGCGTATCATCAGTCGCGACGCACTCAACCGTTGTCTCGCGGATGCAGCCTCTATCGCATGGTTTGCAGAGCGTATTGGCGCGATCGAGTCCCTCCTCGTTTTGCAGGGTAGCGATCTTTTAGCCATGACTGATCGTCCGATGCAGAGCGCGCCACCTAGCCTGCTGTTTCCAAGTGCTTCGGCGGGCAACTATCCGGAAAATTCATTCAGATCCTTGAATGTGCAGAAAATCGGCAACGTTGCGGTCAAGGGGAGTGATCTTGACGTGTATAACGTGTACGCGCAAGTCGTTGTGTGTCACACGGGAGGCGATGCGCGCCGTAATGTCATAGTCACGCTCGGCAATCTGAACGCTGGTGGTGTCACGGTGTAGACGCCTAACTACTGCCAGGAGCTGTCGGCGGGCCGTTTGCCGCGCCCGGCGCTGAAGCGCCTCGTTCGGCGTTGAATGGCCGGCGGCACGCCGGCCGACATGCTCTCGCGCCGCTGATCGCGGCGCGACTTGCTGCAGCCGTCGCGCCGCGCACCCGCTTGCACGTGAGGCCTCGCCGCAGCTCAGGCGATAGACGTTAGCCCGACCGACGAAGAACGCTCCGAGATCACGAATGTTCCCGCAGATATCGCCGTGTTGCAGGAGTCATGTTGATTTGTGAGGTCACGTACTCGGCGTCCAGGTTGCGGCTATGCATCACGAGGTTCTTAGCGATAAGGAAGCTCAGCGCCGGGTTTAGCCTGCGAGGAGACCAACCAAGTCGGGGAGCGAGCTCAAACATCTGCGCCGACTCGTTCGGGGAATTCACCACCTCCGCAGCGACACGAACCGCATCCTTCGTAACCTCCCAACCCATGACTACCGGATCGATCAGCCAGAAAAGCAGCTCCGTCGCCTCTACGGTCAGGTAGCCGAATGGGCGGGCACCGATTACGTGTCGCGGCTTCAGGAGCCGCGCGTCTTCCAACTCGCTGATCGCGTCGATCAGATGCTCATCCGCGGCTCCAGTCAACCGTTGCAACTCAACGACCTCCAAGCTAGATCCACTCGAGGAACGACCACTAGTCGAAAGCTTCGCAAAAAGTTCCGCTAGCCGCGCCGCGAGCGGTGAAAGACCAGCACTGCGGCCCCAGGTCGGCGGGAGTTCCGCCGAAGCGACCACAGGCGGTCGCCGACTCACGCCCTTAATATCCTCAATCAGGACGTGAATATCCCTTCCGTAGTCAACGATCTCGGGAGATCGCAGGGGCGCGAGAAGCGGCGGCAGCCGTTGAATTGGCAATTGATATCGGAGCGGGATCAGCAATCCCTGGCCGGCAACCTTGCGAACGAAGGCGGCATCGATTTCAGCGTTCACCCACGGCTTTGCGAGACTTTTATCGGTTAGCAGAACAACAACGTGAGTTGACACCGCGAGCCCCTCATCAATACGCGCACGAACACTCTGACCCGCAGTGATGTCCCATTCGTCGAAGAACGTCTCGATACCGGCGCCGTGAAGGTCTGTAGCAATCCGGCGCGCCAGATCCTTGTCTTCCGAGGCATGACACATAAAGACGAAGTATCGGCTTACCGCTGCATGCTCCGATGTCTGGCTCACGGGCCTATTATCGCATTTAGTCGAGCCGAGCGGACCGCGGGTCGGCACAGGCGGCTTGAGTTCAAGATTGAACTGCAACACTGACGTTCCGGTATAGTACGACGGTTGTTGATTGTGTGGCAGCGTTCCGGCACGGCCGGAAAGCCCCGCTTTCCGGCATAGCTGCAGCGAACCGTAACGGAGCGGACAGTCACGCGAAGGGCCGGAGCGAAGCGGAGGAGGCGCGTGAGCGCCTTGATTGTCGGCGCAGTGGAGGTTATTCGGGATCAGGCCACGTCGAAGTGAGCGGCAAGACACTCGAGAGGTGTTCGGAACCCGTGTCGCTTCCTCGGCCGGTTGTTCAAAGCGGCCGCGATCGCGTTGCATCGCTCTTGGGTGAGCCGCTTCATCGAAGTTCGCTTCGGGAGGTACTGGCGAATGAGCCCATTCGTGTTCTCGTTCGTTCCGCGCTCCCACGACGAGTAGGGATTGGCGAAGTACACGGTCACTCCGGTCGCCTCTTCAATGTCCCGGTAGCTGTGAAACTCAGGACCGTTGTCTACCGTGATGGTGAGGAACAGCTCGGGATATGCCTGGATCAGTTCGATGACTCGTCGATTGAGGTCAACCGCACGCCGGTAACGGAGCTTGCCGACCAGGGTCACGCCGGTAACGCGTTCAACGATGGTGACGACGCAGTGCTGGTCGGATGCACCGATGACGATATCCATCTCCCAGTGTCCGATCTCCTGCCGTGACTCAACGGCCGCCGGACGCTCCGAGATGTGCCGTTTGCCCAGGAGGCGGCCCCGCTTCTCCACAGTTGCGTAGCGCTTGCGGTAGCGCATCGGCTGGCGGAGATGCTTCCAGAGACTTCCGCCGTCGTCTTTGTTCGCCTTCACGTAGGTGTAGATCGTCTGGTGGCTGATCTCGATCACATCCAGCAGCTTCAGCCAACCGCTGATCTGTTCGGGATTGAACTTTTCGCGAAGGAGCGTGTCGACGACGCCCCACTCGGCAGGTCCAAAGTGGCTGTTGCGTCGAGAACGGGAGCGCCGGCCGTTGGTTCGCTCCTGGGCCTTGGTGTAGCGGTACGCACCGTCGTGCCTTGCGCAGTTGCGATGAAACTCACGTCCGATTGTGCTGCGGTGACGGCCCAGGATGCGAGCCATCGCCGCGTTGGACAGTCCCTGCCTCCGGAGCAGGCCGAGGGTGTATCGTTCAGCGGGGGTGATCTGGGTGTATGACACGACGAATCCCTTCTTGGCGGAAGATTTCGTCAGTGTTTCAGATCGCCCCTTCTTTCAAAAGCGCGTGTTGCACTTACCTCTTGAATTCGCGGCTTGCTATTGCCGGGGAATCCTGGCACGGTGAGGAACACTTCACTAAACCTGTTCGCGAGAAACGTGGATACCGATCGGGGTCCAGTCAACGCCGTAGCGACGGACCGTAGCGCGTCGCCGCCGCTCATCCCTTCTCGAGCACTGCCACCGGCAGCGTCGCGAACACGTTTCGGAGTGCGCCGTCCTCGACTTCTTCATCGGTAAGCACGTTGCGCCAGCGACCCTCGATAGCGATTCTTGTGTCGCGCCAGGCATCTCCCAGTGGGATTGCGGGGGGGCGGGTGAGGCGGGTGGTGAGGCGGGGGACGGCGACCACGATGTCGGTGCCGCGGGCGAAGGCGATGCAGTTGGGGCCGGCGTCGAGGGGGCGGTAGTTTTCTCCGCGGAAGGTGTCGATGTGGCGGGCGCGCGCGGCGAGAACGCGGGCGGTTACGAAGAGCTTGATCCGGCCGTCGGTCCAGTTTCGTAGGAGCGCGGGGGGCGGGGGGAGATCGCGAAGCATTGCTGTCCGTTTTTCATAGTCGACGGGGCGGCGGTTATCGGGGTCGACCAGGCTGAAGTCCCATAGCTCACTGCCCTGGTAGAAATCGGGGACTCCGGGGGATGTTGCTTTGAGGACCACCTGCGACAGTGAGTTGAGAAAGCCGTGGAATGCTACCCGCTTCTGTAATTGGCGAAACGAAGTCATGAACGGGCGGTGCTCGAGAATGGCGTCTGCGAAATCCTTTAGCGCGTTCTCGTAATCTTCATGCGGCTCGAGCCAGCTCGTGTACGTTTTGGCCTCGCGCGCGGCCTTTTCCAGATACGCTTTTAGGCGATCGGCGACGCCGGCTTCTTCGGCCGGGTCGAGGGGCCACATGCCGATGAGGGTCTGGTAAATCAGCAACTCTTCGTTCGGATGTGGAACGCCATTGCGCTTCAAAGGCGCGTTCATGCGCGCCCACTTCTTCACTTCGCGCTGCCAGACATCCGGAATTTCAGACAGGACGCTGATCCGCGCGCGCACATCCTCGGCGCGCTTCGTGTCGTGCGTCGAGGTTGCGTTCATCGTGTGCGGCCACGCCTGACCGATCTCGTGATTGCGCTCATGAAACTGCGCCACCGGATCGAAGTCCGCACCGCGTCCGGGCTCGCTACCCACCTCGTTCAATGAAAGCAGGCGGTTGTAGTTGTAGAACGCGGTGTCCTCGACGCCTTTGGCCATCACTCGGCCGGTGAATTGCTGCCATTTCATGACGAACTCGAGCCACTTGTCGCGCTCGTTCGCGATGTACGCCGGTGGCTCGAGCAACAGCACGAGCTCGAGGAAACGGAACAATCTCGAATCGACACCACGCGCCCGGCCCCGAGCCTCGGCAATGGCGCGGCGGATGAACGCGCGATCCATCTCCTCGACTTCGCCGCCGCGCATGTACGTGCGATAGACAGGCATGCATGCCGTGATCTCGAGCAGCGCGGCCTGCAATTCGCTCGGCGCGAAGTCGCGCGCGTTCCGGTCTGCGACGGCGAGCTCGCCGAGGTTCAGGGCGAGGGCGCGCATCTCGCCGGAGAAGAGTTGATCGACGGCCTGTTTCTTCCGTTCGTAAACCACGTCCTCGAACGGTGCGTTGAGCCCTGTAAACGAGTGATACAGCTCGGTGAGTTGACCGAGCCCCTCGGGATCGATGAACACAGCGTTCACGATGTCGAGAAAGTCATACCCGGTCGTTCCGGCGACGCGGAACGTGGATGGCAGCGGCTCGCCGGCGCCGAGTATTTTCTCGACGACGACATAAAACGGATCGGGATCACCGAAGCGCAACTGGAGCTTGGTGAGATACGCGACCGGATCGAAGAGGCCGTCGATGTGATCGATCCGGAGTCCGGTGATCTTGTTCTCGGTGATGAGATCGAGAACGCGGCGATTGCGCATCTCGAATACTTCCGGATTCTCGACACGGACACCGACGAGGTCCGTCACGTCGAAAAAGCGGCGGTAGTTGATGGTCTCGCTGGCCGTGCGCCAGTAGGCGATGCGGTACCACTGTGCGTCGATGACCTTGTCGAGCAGGTCGAAGTCGGCGTTGATGCGAGCCGTGACATCGGCGAGAGCCCGGCGGAAATCCTCGGATTGCTCGTGCAGCCGCCAGAGCGTTTCCTTCAGAAACTTACTGTTCGCGATCGCCCCCTCGTTGTCGACCAGCTCGCGCAGCTCAATGCCGACGCCTTCCACGGTCAGACAATCGACGCAGTCGCGCAGAACGTGATGATACGACTGCGGCGAGAGCGGCAGGCGCTTGTCGTAATAGGAGAAGAAGAAGCCATCAGCGTCGTAGCCAAGCTGAATTTCGCCGGATTCCAATGTCTCGCCGTATGGACGCCCAAGAATCGGCAGCAGCAGCTTGTTTCCGCTCCAGTCGATGTCGAAGTAGTGCACGAACCGCGAGTGCCGTCCGTTCTCGAGCACGCTCATCCACCAGGCGTTCTCGTGGCTCGCGGCCATGTGGTTGGGGACGATGTCGAGCACCAGGCCCATTTCCAGGCGCGCGAGCTCTCCGGTCAGTGCGGTGAAGTCATCCTCATTGCCGAGGTCGGGATTGAGCATCGTGGCGTCGACGATGTCGTATCCGTGCGTGCTTCCTTTGCGAGGGCGAAGGATGGGCGACGAGTAGATATCAGTGATGCTCAGTTCGGAAAGATACGCCGCGATTTTCCGCGCGTCCTGAAACGTGAACTGCGCATTGAACTGCAGGCGGTAGGTCGAGACCGGAATGCGAGACATCAACTCCCCGCGGACCACAACGCGAACGAATTCGGAGGAAGCGTCAACTGATCGCCTGCGATCATCGCGCCGGTATCGAGCAGCGATTCCCATTTGACGCCGCTGAACGGCATACGCACGTGCTCTTCCTTGTCGCTGAAGTTGAAGGCGAGTAGGGTCTGCTGGCGCTTGATGAGAAGCACGCGGTGGTCGTCATCGGCGTGAACCTCTACCTTGTCGAGGTCGAGATCGCGGAGCGCCGGGATATCGCGCCGAAACGCCAGCAATTCCTTGTAAAGCCGTCGCAGAGAGGCGTGCTCTTCGCGTTGCGCGAGACTCCAGTTCAATTTCGAGGCGTTGAACGTCTGCTCGTCATGTGGGTCGGGCGGCTCACCTTCCCAGGTGAAATCGTCGAACTCCTCGCGGCGGCCCTTGCGCACAGCTTCGATCAGATCCGCGTCCGAATGCGATGTGAAGTACTGGAACGGCGCCGTCTCGCCGTACTCCTCGCCCATGAACAGCATGGGGATGAACGGCGAGAGGATGATCGCCGCCGCGGCCTGGCGCACCTTTTCGACCGAGACGATGCTCGGCAAGCGCTCCCCGGTCATGCGATTGCCCACCTGATCGTGGTTCTGCGACGAGATCACGAACTGCGCGCCGTCACGCGTCTTCGGCTTCAAACCGTACTTGCGGCCGCGGTAGGTCGAATGCTGGCCGACGTACAGGTAGCCATCCTTCAGAACACGGGCGAGGTTGCTGACGAGCGGCGGGAACCCTTCGTAATAGCCGTCCTGCTCGCCGGTGAGCAGGGTGTGCAAAGAGTGATGAAAGTCGTCCGCCCACTGCGTGTCGAATCCAAGGCCGTAGTCCACTTTTGGGGTAATCACGCGAGGGTCGTTCAGATCGCTTTCGGCAATCGTGTAAATCCGCCGGCCAAGTTTTCCAGCGCGATCACACACGGCGGTGGTCAGGTCCTGCAGGAACGGCTCAGCGGAGTGATCGACGATCGCGTGAACGGCATCGACGCGTAATCCATCGAAGTGAAACTCGTCGATCCACTGCAGCGCGTTGTGAATGAAAAACCAGCGCACGTCGTCACTGAAGGGACCGTCGAAATTGAGCGCGAGTCCCCACGGGGTTTTGTAGCGATCGGTAAAGTACGGCCCGTACTGGGCGAGGTAGTTTCCTTCGGGGCCGAGGTGGTTGTAGACGACGTCGAGGACGATGGCCATGCCGCGCTGATGGCAGGCATCGACCAACCGCTTGAGCGCGCGCGGTCCGCCGTAGGAATTTTGTGCGGCGCCGACGTACGTTCCGTCGTATCCCCAGTTCCGCGAACCGGGAAATTGCGCGACCGGAAGAAGCTCGACCGCTGTAATTCCAAGATCCTTCAGATCGTCGAGACGTGCAATTGCGGCATCGAACGTCCCTTCGGTTGTGAACGTGCCGATATGCAACTCGTAAACGACGTAATCCTCGAGCGCGACGCCGGTCCAACCGCGATCGTGCCACTCGAAGTCACTTCCGACCACGGCCGAAGCCTGATGCACGCCGTCAGGTTGATGGCGCGACGCGGGATCGGGACGTTCATCACCGCCGTCCAGAACGAACAGATAGCGCGTTCCCTCCGGACAATCGTCGACGACGGCTTCGTGATAGCCATTCTTCTCTGACAGCGGTACTCGTCGTTCATTCGGCGCGACGATGTGGAGCTCCACTGAATCGCGTTGCGGCGCCCAGACGCGGAACTCGCATCGATTGCCTGACTGCAGAATCGCACCGAGCGGCAAACCGAATGGTGAGGAGGATTTGTGATGACCGTCGGCCGGCGGAAACGTCTCCCGGCCAGGGATGGAGCTTGCGTCGACGTCTGCCCGATCAGACAAAGACGGCCACCTCTGCATTTTCTTCGACGTCAGCCTCCGCAGCCGCCGGTTCGGCGTCGGCCATCAGAAACACAGCGCCGAGCGGTGGAATGGTCAATGTGACCGACCAGCGCCGGCCGTGAAGGGGAATCGGGACGGCATCGAGGCCGCCCATGTTTCCCTGACCGCTGCCGCCGTAAAGCGTGGCGTCGCTGTTCAGAATCTCGCGCCAATGGCCGCCGCGTGGCATACCGACCTGATAGTTGTGCCGCGGCTTCGGCGTGAAATTCATCACAATCGCGACCATCTCCTCGGGCCGCGACTTCGATCGCCGGATCAAGCTGACGACGCTGTTCTCCGAATCGCAACAGTCGATCCATTCGAAACCGTCGTGAGACATGTCCAGCTCGTGCAATGCGGGCACGTCCCGATAGGCCTTGTTCAAGTCCTCGAGCCAGCGGCGCGCGCCTTCGTGATGCACGTCGTCGAGCAGATGCCAGTCGAGACCGGCGTCGTGATTCCACTCGCGTCGCTGCCCGAATTCACTGCCCATGAACACGAGCTTCTTGCCCGGATTCGCGTACATGTGCGCGAAGAGCAGCCGCAGGTTCGCGAAGCGCTGCCAGTCGTCGCCGGGCATTTTTCCGAACAGCGAGCCTTTGCCGTGAACGACTTCGTCATGCGAGATGGGCAGCACGAAATTTTCGGTGAAGGCGTACATCATCCGGAAGGTGAGGTCATTGTGGTGATAGCGGCGGTGCACGGGATCCTTGGAGAAGTACCGCAGGGTGTCGTGCATCCAGCCCATGTCCCATTTCATGCCGAAGCCGAGACCGCCGACATACGTCGGCCGCGAGACCATCGGCCACGCCGTCGACTCCTCGGCGATGACCTGCACATCGGGGTGAACCTTGTAGACGTCCTCGTTCAGACGGCGGAAAAAGGAGATGGCCTCGACGTTTTCCCGTCCGCCGAACTCGTTCGGAATCCACTCGCCGGCCTTGCGGGAGTAATCGAGGTAGAGCATTGACGCGACCGCATCAACGCGCAATCCATCGGCGTGGTACTCGTCGAGCCAGTACAACGCGCTCGACAGCAGGAACGAGCGCACTTCATTGCGTCCGTAATTGAAGATCAGCGAGTTCCAGTCGGGATGAAATCCCTTGCGCGGATCGGCGTGCTCGAACAGATGCGTGCCGTCGAAATAGGCCAGTCCGTGCTCGTCGGTGGGGAAGTGCGACGGAACCCAATCGAGAATCACGCCGATATCGTGCTGGTGCAGCGTGTCGACGAGGTATTTGAAATCCTGCGGCGTGCCGAAGCGGCTGGTAGGCGCGAAAAAGCCCGTGCCCTGGTATCCCCACGAGCCGTAAAACGGGTGCTCCATCACCGGCATCAGCTCGATGTGGGTGAAATTCATTTTCTTCACGTACTCGGCCAGCGGATGGGCGATCTCGCGGTAGCTCATCGATCGCCATTGCGCGCCGTCGTCGCTCGTGCGCAGCCATGATCCGAGGTGGACTTCGTAAATCGACATGGGCGCTTCGTAGCCGTTGCGCGCGCGCCGATTGTTCATCCATTCCGCGTCGTTCCATTCGTAATCGAGATCCCATACGATCGACGCGGTCTTGGGCGATACCTCGTGATGAATGCCGAAGGGATCCGCTTTGTCGACGCGGAAGTTGTTGAACTTCGACACGATGTGAAACTTGTAGGTCGTGCTCTTGTGCAGGTCGGGGATGAAGCCCTCCCAGATTCCCGCTTCGCCAACCGTCTGCAACACGTTGGCTTCCGTGTTCCAGTCGTTGAAGTCGCCGATGACGCTGACGCGCTGCGCGTTCGGCGCCCAGACGCCGAAAATCACGCCGCCGGGCACGATGTGCGCTCCGAGCTTCTGCCAGAGCTTGTGATGCGTGCCTTCGCTGAAGAGATGAAGATCCCAGTCGGCGATCAGCGACCGGACGTTTTCCTGATCCGGCTCGATCTGATCGATCGTGTGCTCGCGGATGGCGCGATGATCGATCACCGCATCCGCGGCCGCGACCGGCACATCCTCCACGGCTACGTCGACGTCGACGGCGACGCTCGGCACGATGTCCGCGCCGACGGTCTGGAGCTCTTCGACAATCTCTTCCGCTCGCGTTTTCTTCTTCGGTTCCGCTGGTTTTTTCGACGGCTCAGCAGTTGTTTTGGCTGTTACGCGCTTCTTCGGTGCCTTCGGGCTTTCTGCGCCCGCAGTGGTGTCCTTCTTTTTTCTTACTGCCATGTCTTCCTTCGCCTGGGGGTAGACCCTGGGATGAACTTATTGCCCGCAGGCGAAGGAAAGCAAGCCGCGCGCCTCAGCGTGCGCGTTTGGAAAGTGCCGGCTGAATGACGCGTTCGCCAAGCGCTTCGGCCACCGGAGGGTCGATGTTGGCGAGCACGACGATCGTCGAATCGCCGTCGCTGACGACCACCGCGTTCACTCCCGGAGCGCCGCCGGCGAACGCGCCGGGCGCCTTCACGATGGACATGTTCTTGTCGTCGGCCGTCGGAACCGGAGCCCCGTAAAACCACCGCGTCCAGCCCGGCTTGAGCAGCCGATGCTGGCGAAGGGCGCGATCGAAGTTGAACAGATCGCGCGCGGTCGAATGGCTGCTGCCGGCCGACGCCCCGCGAATCGGAAGACGCGGCGAGTTTTCCATCCACTCCGTCCCGCGCTCACCGGTGCCGGCAATCATCTGCGTATGTCCCATGGCCACGTCGGGAACGACTTTGTCCGACTCGAAGAAGCCCGAAGCGGTCATGCCCGCGGGATCGAAGATGTTGCGCTTCACGTAGTCGTAGTAGCTCTCGCCGCTGACGGCCTCGATGATCAGGCCGAGGACGATGTAGCCGTAGTTCGAGTAGCGGCGGTTCGTGCCGGGCTCGAACAGCAACGGATCGTCGGCGAAGATCGGGACGTAGTCGGCGAGCTTGCGCAGACGCATGCGCGACATCGCGAAGTACTCCGGAGTGAAGATGTCGCCGAGGCCGGAGGCATTCCTGACCAATTGCTCGATGGTCACGCGATCGCGAACGTCTTTATTCGGGTAGTCGGGCAGGTGCTTGGCGATCGTATCGGTGACCTTCAGCTTCCCGGCCTGGGCGAGCTGGCCGATCGCGACTTTCGTGAAGTCCTTCGTGATCGAGCCGATGTCGAATCGCGTGGTGATCTTGTTCGGCACGTTGAAACGCCGGCTGGCGAGGCCGTAAGCCTTCTCGAACTGGATCTCGTCGCCTTTCGCGATGAGTACGGCGCCGGAGAAGTCGATCTTCCTCAGATAGGCGTCGAGCGACGCGTTGAAATCGGCGCCGGGCTCGAACGGGGGAAGCGGCGACTTCTCCTCTTCCTGGCCGTCATTCGCGTCGATCGACAGCATCACGATGCGGTTCGGCGGGTTGGGATCCATCTGGAAAGTGATCCGCAGCGGCTGGCCGCGCTCCGGTTGCACATCGATCTTCGCCGTGCCGCCGCGCATGCGAACCTGCCGGACGTCGAAGCGGCCGTGGTTCTGCCAGATCTGTTCGTACATTGCGCGGCGCTCGTCCGCGCTCCGGCGCTCGAGCAGGGACGGCGCGTAATTCGCGGTGGCGAACGCCTCCATCGTGGCCGCGGCGCCGCTGTTGTACGCGTCGATCCAGCGCTCGGGAACGCTCTGCGCCGACGCGCCGAAGGTGAGAAGGAGAATGGCGAACGTGAACGTGAGTGCGTGTCTCATGACGCCGTTTTACGAGCGCGTCATGAAGATCTTGTGAAGGTGCCGAGGATGCGCGTGACCCGTTCGTCTTTGCGCGCTTCTTCGAGACTGAGCTTGAACCGCTGCTTCCAGCTTTTCTCGGGTATGCCCGGCACGTTCTGCGGTTCGGTCTCGCCCCACAGGTCTTCGAGATTGATCAGCACGACTTCGGCATCACTGTCCGCGAGAAACGTCAGGATGTTCCGGAGGACATCCCCTTTGCCGACCTGCTTCTCGATCTTCTCGCGGAGCTTCGCGCGCGACTCGCGTTCTTTCTTCGCACCTTTGTCATCGAGCAAACCCTGCTCGACGCGGTCGTCGATGTCCTTGCCGCTCCAGAACGCGGCGAAGGTGGGCATGTCGTGCGTGTTGATGCTGGCCACTGAGGTCGCGGGCGGATCGGAAAGAGGCGGCGTTTCCGGTTTGGCCTCGTACTGCACGACGTACATCCGCCGCAGTCCGTGGCGTTGCATCGCCTTCGGCACATACTCGGGAACGGTGCCGAGGTCCTCGCCGACGATCGCGCAGCGGTTGCGGGCCGATTCGAGGACCACGATCGCGTAGAGCTCTTCGTCGCGATAGCGCACGTACACGCCGTCCTTCGCGTCCATGCCGTCGGGAATCCAGTAGAGACGATGCAAGCCCATGACGTGATCGAGACGGAGGATGCTCGCGTGCCGGGCGTGATGGGCGATGGCCGCGCGAAAGTAGCGATAACGATCGGCGCGCAACGCCTCGGGGTGAAACGGCGGAAAGCCCCAGTTCTGGCCTTTGGTGAAGAACGAGTCAGGTGGTGCGCCGACGGAAGCGCCCTTCGCGAAGAGGTGCGAGTACTTCTTGACGTCGTATCCGCCGCTGTTCACGCCGAGGGGGAAGTCCAGATACAGGCCTTTCGCGCTGAGCTTTTCCATCTGCTGGGCCATGCGGTACTGGACGTAGAGGTGATAGCGCTCGTCGCCGCGGAAGCGTGCGTACTCGCGCGCATGGTTGGCGAAATGCTCGAATGCAGTGTCGGGTACGAAGCGTTCCGCGCATTGCCTCAAGCGCAAGCTCTGGACTGCGGCAGCGTCAGCTGCCGCTCTCTCCGGGAGTGAGAGCGGCGGCTCTGCCGCCGCAGTCCAGAATTCAGGCAGCGCCTCGACATCGAGGTAGCGCTCGTTCCAGAACAACCGCGAGACCGGTGAATACGGACTCGGCTCGTCATCAAAGGCTGCGAGCAATGGAAGTGTGGCCACGACGCTGCCGCCGAGCTCGCGGACCCAATCCATGTAGGCCTGCAGGTCGCCGAGATCGCCGCCGTTCGGCGGCACGGCGTACAGCGGGAGAAAGATGCCCCACGTTCGTTGCGGCGGTGCGTAGGCCTTGCGCGGCGCGTGAATGAGCAGCGTGTCGCCGTCGAGCGTGTGATAGCCGAACGGGAGCGGATCGCGGCGATTCCATGTGCTGCCTTCTTCGAGCTCGATCTCGCCATCCGGTACGTGCGCGTTTTCCCACACCACACGCACCGGTTCGGTCGCGGAAGGCTGGTATTGATCGAGAATTTTCTGAACTGCTGCGACTGACTCGCGCTGACCCATCTACCCGCGTTTTTGCAGCATCTGAGCCGCGACGCTGATGGCGATCTCCTGCGGATGATTCGATCCGATCTCCAGTCCAACCGGGCAGAAGAACGCCTTGGTGATCTCCTCGGGCAACCCCGCATCGAGGATGTCCTGCTTGAGCCGCTTTGCTTTGGCGTTGCTACCGATCACGCCGAGGTAGGGGAAGGTTCGGGTGCGGAGGATCTCGATGAGGATCGGCTTGTCGGTGGTGTGGCCCATGGTCATGAGCACCACGTACGACCCTTCCGGAATCTTCGCGACCTCCGCCGGCATGTCCGCGGCGAGCACCTTCGTCAGCCGCGGCGCGTCGGAGGATTTTCGACAGCCATTCCTCGCGCGGATCGATGCAGGTGACGCGGCAGTCGAGCTTCAGCAGGACGTCGACGAGCGCGTTCGCGACATGACCCGCGCCGAACACGACGATGTTCCAGCGGATGACGTTGAAGGCCTCGAAGTAGACCCGGACGATGCCGCCGCAGGTCATGCCGATGTCTTTTTCGAGGCTCCACTGATGAAAGCGCGTCTTCGGTGCGGTGTCGTCAGCGAGCATCTGCTGCGCCTCGGCGATCGCGCGCGCTTCGATCTTCCCGCCGCCCACCGTCCCGAACTCGCGGCCGTCCGCTGTGACGAGCATCTTCGACCCGCGATCCTGCGGCGTGGAGCCGAGCGTGTCGACGACGGTCACGGCGATGAAGGGCCGGCCGGATTCGACGAGGTCGTTGAGGGCTTCGAAGAAGGTCACGTTCTGAGTTTATCCCGCGCGCAGACGCGGGATCTCTTCGTGCACCGGCAGCGTCGGAGCCATGCTAGTCGTTGGTGCACCGTGAGATCCCGCGTCTGCGCGCGGGATAAACTTTGATAAATGCGCATTCGCTCCAACCGCGTGGTCCTCCCCGAGGGCATCCGCCCGGCGACGATCGTCATCGAAGGCGAGCAAATCGCCGCCATCGAGAACGGACCAGCCGACCACGACCACGGCGACGTGGTGATCATGCCCGGCCTCGTCGATTCGCACGTGCACGTGAACGAGCCCGGCCGCACGGAGTGGGAGGGATTCGAGACTGCGACGCGGGCCGCATCCGCGGGAGGCATCACGACCATCGTCGACATGCCGCTCAACTCGATTCCGGCGACGACGACTCTCGCCGCGCTGGAGATCAAGCAGCGCGCGCTCGAAGGCAAGTGCCAGGTCGACGTCGCGTTGTGGGGCGGAGTCGTGCCCGGCAACACGAAAGAGCTGCGGCCGATGCTCGAGGCCGGGCGCGGCCGGCTTCAAGTGCTTTCTCGTGCATTCGGGCGTCGAGGATTTCCCGAACGTAAACGAAGAGGAGTTGCGCGAAGCCGCGAAGGAGCTCGCGTCGACCGGCGCGCCGCTGCTCGTGCACGCGGAGCTTCCCGAGTACATCGAAAGCACGGCCGGCGAGCGACTACCGCACCTATCTCGCATCGCGGCCGAACGAGGCGGAGGACAAAGCGATCGAGCTGCTGCTGCGCGTCTGCCGCGACACCGGCGCGCGCATTCACATCGTCCATCTCTCCTCGGCCAGCGCGCTGAAGACGCTCGAGCTCGCGCGACGCCAGCGATTGCCGCTCACCGCCGAGACCACCACGCATTACCTGCACTTCGATGCGGAGTCGATCCCGTACGGCCACACCGAATACAAATGCGCGCCGCCGATCCGCGAGCGCGCGAATCGCGAGCGGTTGTGGGGCGCGCTGAAGGATGGGCTGATCGACGTGGTGGTCAGCGATCACTCGCCCTGCACGCCGCATCTGAAGCAGGGCGATTTTCAAACCGCGTGGGGCGGCATCTCGTCGCGTGCAGTTCGTGCTGCCGGTGACGTGGACGAATGCCCGCGCTCGCGGATTCAGCGATCGACGACGTTGCCAGGTGGTGCTGCGCGTCGACGGCGCGGCTCGCGGGGCTGGAGCACAAGGGCGCGATCGAAGTGGGCAAGGATGCCGACTTTGCGGTGTGGTCGCCAGAGGAATCGTTCGTGGTGACGCGAGGAGATCATCGAGCACCGGCACAAGGTCACGCCGTACCTCGGCGCGAAGCTGCAGGGGGTGGTGAAGGAGACGTGGGTTCGAGGTTCCTTGGTCTATCCTTCGACGCGCTAGCGTCGGAGGATAGACTCTCGAGGATGCGGCCAGACTTTCACGAATTAATCGACCTCGCCTCCGAACGCCTCGGCGGCGAGCGTCGTCTACGCAAACGACGACTTCTTCGCCGAGAAGGAGAACCTCATCAGGCCCGCGCCGGCCGTGTGGAAAGAGCACGAGTACACCGACCGCGGGAAGTGGATGGACGGGTGGGAATCGCGGCGCAAGCGCGTCCCGGGCCATGACTTCGCGATCATCCGCCTCGGCGCGCGCGGCGTCGTGCGCGGCGTGGTCGTCGATACGGCGTTCTTCCGCGGGAACTATCCCGGCGTCATGCTCGATCGACGGCGTTTCGCTGCGACCCGACGCCGACGTCGAGACGCTGCTCGCCGCCGAATGGCACGAGCTGCTTCCGCAGTCGGAGCTCCAGGGCGACAGCGAGAACCTCATTCGAAGTCGCGAACGGCGCAGCCGTCTCGCATCTGCGCTTCAACATTTTCCCCGACGGCGGCGTGGCGCGTCTGCGCGTGCACGGCGAGGTCGTTCCGGACTGGCGCCTCGTCGGCGGCCTCGGCGAACGAGATCGATCTCGCGGCCGCGGAGAACGGCGGCGAGGTGCTGACGTGCAGCGACATGTTCTTCGGCCCGAAGCACAACCTGATCATGCCCGGCCGCGCGAAGAACATGAGCGACGGCTGGGAAACGCGTCGCCGCCGCGGGCCGGGACACGATTGGGTGATCGTGCAGCTTGCGACCGCGGGACGCGTGAGGCGGATCGAGCTCGACACGAATCACTTCAAGGGCAACTACCCCGACACGGCTTCGATCGACGGATCGCGCGACGGTGAGACCTGGACCGAAATCCTGCCGCGCACGAAACTGCAGGCACACACGCGGCACTTCTTCATCGACGAGCTCCAGAGCGACGGGCCGTTCACGCATCTGCGGCTCAACGTTTATCCCGATGGGGGCGTTAGCCGGATGCGGGTGTGGGGAGTGGCGACGGAGGAAGGCAGGCGCGCGGCCGCGGTGCGTCGCGTTAACACTCTGCTCGATCCGCGTGTCCTTCTCACCGTGAACGCATCGACGACGTGGGCGAACGCGATGGACCGCGCGCGGCCGTTCAAGTCGTGGGACGAGATGATCGCGATGTCCGACAAGATCTGGACGCGCATCGACGCCAGCGACTGGCTCGAGGCCTTCGCCGCGCATCCGCGCATCGGCGACCGCAAACCGGGATGGTCCTCGCAGGAACAGGCCGGAACGCGGGGCGCGGCCGACGAAACGATGCGCGAGCTCGCCGAGATCAATCGCGCGTACGAGGATAAATTCGGCTTCGTGTACCTCGTCTGCGCGACGGGCAAGTCGGCCGACGAAATGCTCGCCATCGCGAAGAGCCGCATCGGCAACGATCGCGATACCGAACTGAAAAACGCCGCCGAGGAGCAGCGGAAGATCACCGCGATCCGGCTGGAGAAACTGGTGCTCTGATGGCAGGAATCACCACTCATGTCCTCGACACGGCCAAGGGCAAGCCCGCGGCCGGCGTAAGCATCACCCTGCTGCGCGATGACGAAGCGCTGTTCGTTGGCGAGACCGACGCGGACGGCCGCGCACGGTTGTTGGACAAGGCCGAACCGGGCACGTATCAACTGCTCTTCGACACCGGCGCGTACAACTCCGACGGCTTCTTTCCGATCGTCACGATCGTGTTCCGCATCGAGAACCCCGATCAGCACTACCACGTGCCGCTGCTTCTGAGCCCGTTCGGGTACGCGACGTATCGCGGTTCGTGATGAGGAAAGGCAGGCCAGAGGCCTGCACCACACGACGCTACACCGCGCGCCGTCCCTGCAGAATCTTCACGAACGACCGCGACCGCAACTCTTCCAACCTCAGCCCCGTCGCCAGCGCCTCTTCTTCGGTGAGCGCGCCGCTGTTCATGCCGCGAATGAAGTAGTTCAGCAGGCCCTGGCCCGTGGCCGCGTCGTCGAACACGTCGCCGACCAGCGTCGCCTGCCCGGCCTTCTCCATGAAGTTGCGCAGGCGATCCGTCGCGGCCTCGAGGCCGTCGAGGAAGAACGAGTAGACCGCGGCGTAACGCGTCGGCAGCTGCGCGGGATGCAGGTCCCAGCCCTGGTAGTACGCGTGAACCAGCGAGTGGCGTATGTGCTGGACGTGCAGGTGCCAGGCGCGGTGGATGGTCTCGCGATCGCCGATGGGGAGGATGTTCGTCGCGCCGTCGGAGAGCCAGATGCCCGTGCCGGCGTAGGCGATCTGCATCATGTGCCGCGCGAAATCGCACGACGGGTGGTCCATCCGCTGTTCGGCCGCCGTGATGTTGCAACTCGCGGTGTAGTCGTACGTTCCGAAATGCGCGGCGACCGCACGGCCGCGCGCGGCGTCGAGGAAGCGCGGCAGGTTCGACTCGCCGCGCTCGCTCAGAATCGATTGCGTCGTCTCGATCATGAACTCGAGCCGCAACGTGTCGCGACCCAGTCCGAGCTTCGCCTCCAGCTCGTCGTAGACATCCGCGAGCAGCGTGACCTGTTCCGGTAGCTGAATCTTCGGCAGCGTGACCACCCAGTTTCCTGGCAGCTGGCCGTTCGTTTCGTCGAGGAGCGTCGTCAGCAGGATGTCGAGCGTGCGCAGACTGCGGCGCATCAGCTCCTGGGTCAGCGGCTTGATGCGGATGCCGATGAACGGCGGCAGCGTGCCTTCGCGCATCCCCTTGGCGATCTCGCGAGCGACGCTCTCCGCGTGACCGTCTTCTTCGGCATCGGGTCGATTGCCGTAGCCGTCCTCGAAGTCGATGCGGAAGTCTTCGACCGGCTCGCGCGCCAGCTTCTCGACCACGCGCTGCCAGACGACTTCGGCATGCGAGTCAGGAATGCCGATCGCACGCGCGAAGGTGAACGGATCGACGCCGTGCGTGTCGAGCGCCTGCGCGGCCTTCTCGCCGAGCTTGCGGGCCGTGTCCGATTTGAACAGATGCGCGCCGCCGTAGACGGTGTGTACGGGCTGCCGCTCGCCGGCGCTGCCGGGAAAGCGGCGCATGAACGGGACGAGGGCCCGTTCGAGCGGCTGCGTCAGTGATTGGAGATGTGCGGAGGTGAGTGTCGTCTTCACTGCTTGCGAATGATATGCGCGACCGCCCATCCGACGAGCGTGAGCACCGCCAGCACGGTCCACTCATAGCCGCGCGTGGCCACCGGGTAGTGGTTGCTGATCATGATCAAGACGACGGGGATGACGATGTAGGTGTTGTGCTTCGAGCGGAACTTCGCGCGGTCGACGAGGACTTTGTCCGGCTCGCGTCCTTCGCGCAACGCCGCGATGTAGCGGCGCTGGCCGGGGAGAATGCGCATCCAGACGTTGGCGGCCATGATCGTGCCGAGGACGGCGCCGACGTGCATGTAGGCGGCGCGGGGGCTCATGACCTGCGGGAGCCACCAGCCGAGCGCGACGATGAGCACGTAGGAAATGAGGATGGCCAGCGGCTCGATCTTCGCCAGCGGCGAGATCCACAGCAGGTCGTAAATGATCCAGCCGACGATGATCGCGCCGATGCCGACCATCGCCGCGGTCTGGAAGTTCTTCCCTTCATCGACCAGCAATCCACCCGCGTAGTAGATGAGGATCAGCAGGGGAATGCCGCTCAGCCAGGTCAGCGCCGCTTCCCACTTGAACCAGTGCAGGCCGTGCGATGCGGACGGTTTGCTCTGCTTTTCGACGACGTAGAACCCGCCGCTGTGGACCATCCACACCTGTTCCGGGTCGGTGGTGTGGAACCGGCGATCGAGCCAGGTGAAGTAGTACGTCGCGCCCACCCACATGATCCCTGCGAAGACGTGCGTCCAGCGCAGCGCGAGGCTCAGCCACTCCTGCATTGTGTAGTTCACGCGACGGCCGTCCCACGCTTCGTGTACTGCGTCAATCGCATCAAAATCTCCTCGTTCGTCGCCGGCAACTGCAGTTGGGGCACGTCGCCGTTCGACACGAACGTCAGCGCGTGCTTCACCGCCGTCCAGACAGAGATGGCCATGAGCAGCGGCGGCTCGCCGACGGCTTTGCTGCCGCCGACGTTGACCGGGTTGTCGTGATCGATCCAGTCGACGTTGAACACTTCGGGCAGGTCGTTGATGTTCGGGATCTTGTACGTCGTCGGCGAATGCGACAGCAGCACGCCCTTGTCGTCGTAGCGCAGCTCCTCGGTCGTGACCCAGCCCATGCCCTGGATGAATCCGCCGACGAGCTGGCCGCGGTCGACGCCGGGATTGATGGGACGGCCGATGTCCATGAGCACATCCGAGCGCAGCACCTTCATCTCGCCGGTGAACCGATCGATCAGCACCTCGGAACAAGCCGTGCCCATGGTGAAGTAGAGGAAGGGATTGCCGCTGCCGCTGGTCCAGCTCCAGTCGATGCGCGGCGTGGCGTAGAAGCCGCGCTCGCCGAGCGGCACGCGCAGCTTGTAGGCCATGCTCACCAGGTTCTCGAAGCTGATGCGCGTTCCGACGCGGCGGTCGTCCCAGACCCAGCCGTCTTCGAAAAGAATCGATTCCGGCGAAGCCTCGACGTCGCGTTCATGGACGGCGATCTCCCGCGCGGCGACGTCGGCCAATCTCGCGCGGATGCGGCGGCACGCGTCCAGCGCCGCGGCGCAGTTCAGATCGGCGCCGCTCGAGGCCGCGGTCGCGGAGGTGTTGTTGTTCTTCTCGGTCGAGGTGATCATCACCATCACCCGATCGATGGCGATCGCCCAGCTCGTCCGCGACGACCTGGCGGATCTTCGTGTTCACGCCCTGGCCCATCTCCGTGGCGCCGGTCGAGACCTGCACCGTTCCGTCGAGGTAGACGTTGACCAGGGCGTTGGCCTGGTTGAGGAACTTGGTGTTGAAGGAGATCCCGAACTTCACCGCGCTCATCGACAGACCTTTGAGATGCGTCTTCGACGTCGCGTTGAAATCGCGGACGGCCTGCATGCGCGCGCGAGTAGTCGGAGCGATCGGTGAGCTCGAGGAAGAGCCGCGGCAGGGTGTTGTTGCGCACGATCTGCCCGTACGGCGTCACATTGCGCGAATCGACGCCGTAGCAGTTGGTCTTGCGGATCTCGATCGCGTCCTTCCTCAGAAAGTGAGCGATCTCCTCCATCACGTTCTCGATGGTGGCGACGCCCTGCGGTCCGCCGAATCCGCGGAAGGCTGTGTTCGGCGGCATGTTGGTGCGGCAGACCGTTCCGCGGATCTCGATGTTCGGGATGAAGTACGCGTTCTCAGCGTGGGTCATCGCGCGAGCCATGACCGCGAGCGAGAGATCGGCGTACGCGACCACCCTGCGAATAGAGATCGACTTTCAGCGCGACGATCTCGCCGGTGCGGGTGAACCCGACGCGATAGCGGTTCTGGAACGGGTGGCGTTTTCCCGTCACGTGCATGTCCGTGTCTTTGTCGTAGACGATGCGCGCCGGCCGCCGCGTCTTCTGCGCGACGAGCGCCGCCATGGCCGCGGGATGCGTGGCCTGCGACTCCTTGCCGCCGAATGCGCCGCCCATCCGCTTCGTCGACACCACGACTTCATGCATTCCCAATCCGAGGAGGTGGGCGATGACTTCCTGCACCTCGGTCGGATGTTGCGTCGACGACAGCACGTTCAGCGCGCCGTTCTCACCCGGCTGAATCAGCGCGGCCTGGGACTCGAGGTAGAAGTGGTCCTGCCCTTTGTTGACGAAGACGCCTTCGATGACGTGCTCCGCTCCGGCCATCGCCCCGTCGGCATCACCGCGGCGGATGAAGCGCGTCTCGCCGATGAAGCTGTTCGCGGCGATGGCCTCGTCGATGGTGAGAATCGGCTGCAATTCTTCGAAGTCGATCCGCACCGCTTTCTTCGCGGCCTCGACAGCCTGGCGCGTCTCCGCGGCAATGACCACGATCGGCTGCCCGCGAAACGTGCAGATCTCTTCGACCAGCAGCGGCTCGTCTTTGATGATCGGCCCGAACTGGTTGTGATGCAGATCGTGATGCGTGTAGACGCCCGCAACGCCGGGGACCTTCAGCGCCTCGGCGACGTCGATCGAACGAACGCGCGCATGCGAAAACGGCGACCAGACGAAGTCGACCAGCAGCTCGCCGTGCAGCGGCGGAATGTCGTCGACATACAGCGACTGGCCGGTCACATGGCCGCGCGCGGAGTCGTGGACGACGTTCTTGCCTACGTACATGTCTCGTAATAGAAGCGCTGGAGAACATTCTCCGCGAGTTGCAGCCTGAATTCACGCGAGCCGCGCACATCGGCAATCGGCGCGATCTCGTTCCGGGCAATCTCACCCGCCTCGGCGAAGGTATCGAGGCTGACCGGTTTTCCCGCGAGAAACTCCTCGGTCTTCTGAAGCCGCAACACCACCGGCGCGACACCGCCGTACGCGATGCGGATCGAATCGACTCGCCCGTCCGTGCGGCGCATGAGCATCGCCGCGGTGAACGTGGAGATGTCGAGATGGCTGCGCTTCGAGACTTTGTACAGGCGCAGCGTGTCGCCGTTCGCGGGGAGAGGAATGATGATGCGGGTGATGATCTCGTCGGGACGGAGATCGAGGGTTTTGTATCCGAGGTAGAAGTCCTTGATGGGGAGGTTCCGGGGGCCGGAGGATCCCATCAGCTCGAGCGTGGCGCCGGTCACGAAGAGGAACGGCAGCGTGTCGGCGATCGGCGACGCATTGGCGATGTTCCCCGCGACGGTGCCGGCGTTCTTGATCTGCGGCGAGCCGAAGCGGTCCATGATCCCGGCGAGCTCCGGAACGAGATCGCGCACCGCAGATTCGAACTGCGCGAGCGAAACGCGGCCGCCGACATGCAGCTCTCCGCCTTCGAGCTTCACATCGCCGAGGCCTTCGATGGCGTCGAGCGACAGCACGGCTTCCGGTACGAAGCCGCGTTTCGTGCGCCACACGCCGAAGTCCGTCGCGCCCTGGACGATCACGCATTTCGGATGATCGACCTTGAAGGCGATCGCGCTCTGGAGATCGACAGGTTTGAAGAACGTACCGATTTGAACGGGCTCCGTCGCGATTTTCTCGATCTCCGCGATGATCGGCGCGCTGGGATAAATCTGTTCCATGCGCGGCGCTTCGGTCGATTCGAGGGCGGCGTTGATGATCGGCTCGTAGCCCGTGCAGCGGCAGAGATTGCCGGTCAGCGCGGCGCGGACATCCTTCGCGGTCGCATGCTCGACGCACTCGAGCATTCCGGTCATGGCCACGATGAAGCCGGGCGTGCAGTAACCGCACTGCGCGCCGTGGCAGCGGACCATCGCTTCCTGAATCGCGCTGAGCCGCTCCGGACCGCCGCTCACGCCTTCGACGGTGACGACATGCGCGCCGTCGAGCTGGAAGACGAACTGGATGCAGGAGTTGATGACCCGGTAGCGGAGTCGGTCGCCGTCGCGCCGTCCCACCATCACCGTGCACGCGCCGCAATCGCCTTCCTCGCAGACGATCTTGGTTCCCACCGCCCCGCGGCCTTCATCGCGCAGAAATCGGGAGAGCGTCTCGAAGACGCGCTCGCCGGTGACGCGGTGGGGACGGCCGTTGATGTGAAGGAGGACGTAGTCGCGCATGGGGGCCGGCCGCCGATTGTACGGCAGGAGCCCCGCACGCTAGGATTCGCGGATGGCAGTGCGGACAGTGATCGTGGGTACGGGCAGCTACATCCCGCCGGTGCGCGTCCCGAATGACGCCTTCCTGGACCGCGACTTCCGGGACAGCGATGGGTCGCCTCTCGCGAAGACCAACCCCGAGATCCTCCAGCAGTTCGAGTCGATCACCGGGATCGGCGAGCGCCGTTACGTGCCCGAAAACGTCGTGACCTCGGACATCGCCTTCGACGCGGCCAGGGACGCGCTCGAGTCATCAAAGGTCGATCCGGAATCGCTCGATTACCTGATCGTCGCCCACAACTTCGGCGACGTGCGAAAGGGCGGCCGCTCGGATCTCGTGCCGGCGCTTGCGGCGCGGGTCAAAGCGCGGCTGCAGATCAGGAACCCGTTCACCGTCGCTTACGACCTGGTGATGGGCTGTCCGGGCTGGCTGCAGGGGATGATCACCGCCGACGCGCTGATCCGCGCCGGTGACGCGAAGCGGGCCATGGTCATCGGCGCGGAAACTCTGTCGCGCGTCTCCGATCCGCACGATCGCGACAGCCTGATTTACGCCGACGGCGCCGGCGCGACGATCGTGGAGGCGCGGGAGACGGCCGAGGATGTGGGGATGCTCGCGCACGCGACGCGGTCGGACACGCTCGATCATTCGTCGATGCTCTCCATGGGCCCGTCGTACAAGGAGGAAGTCTTCCTCGAATCGCTCTTCCTGAAGATGGAAGGCCGCAAGCTCTACAAATACGCGCTGCAGACCGTGGCCGGGGCGATGCAGAAGTGTCTGGACAAGGCCGGCGTGACGATCAGTCAGGTGAAGAAGATCCTCCTGCATCAGGCCAACGGGAAGATGGACGAGGCGATCCTGGCCGCGTTCTACGACATCTACGGGACGCCGCCGCCGCCTGATGTGCTCCCGATGACCATTTCGTGGCTCGGGAACAGCTCCGTGGCCACGGTGCCGACATTGATCGATTTGATCACCAAGGGGCGTCTGGAACCGCACCGCTTCAATTCCGGCGACATCCTCCTTTTTGCCTCGGTCGGCGCGGGGATGCACATCAACGCCGCGGCTTACCGCTGGGGTTGATCGTCGGGTTCCTCCGGCCCGGGCTCGTACGCCAGCAGATCTCCCGGCTGACATTCGAGCGCTTCGCACAATTTCGCTAGCGTCGAGAAACGCACGCCGCGGACTTTGCCTGAGCGAAACAGCGAGAGATGGGTCTCGCTCACGCCGATCATCGCGGCGACCTCTTTCGCCTTGAGCTTTCGCGCGGCGAGCACGGCGTCGATGGTGATGACGATCGGCATCAGAAGATCTCGTCCAGTTCGGATTGAATCGCCGATGCGTGGCGCAACACGCCCGCCATCGCTTTGAGAGCGAGACCGATCGCGCCGAGCACGAGGCCCGCGGCATCGAAGGCGATCCAGTGGCCGGCGTGAAATCCGAGGAGATTGCAGATGCCTGGGACGAGGAAGATGCGCGCCGCTGAGCCGATGGCGAGGACGATGCCGACGCGATCGAGCATGCGCGTCATCGGCAGCGCGAACAGCTCGCCGCGCGAGAACGCCGCCAGCGCCTCCCGCACCCACCACAGCCCCAGCAGAAACAGCCCCTCGGGGAGCGCGGCAACGGCCTGACAGGCGAGCTCGCGGAGGGCGTGTTCGGCGAAGCCGCTCTGGATGGCCTTGATCGTGACGTTGCTGAATCGCTCAAGAACGACGAGGGTCAGGCAGATGGCCCAGAGGATGGTCACGAATCGCCGCATTTTCGCGCTAAGTCGCTGGATGGAAACGGTGTTATCGGTCATCACGCCGTTCATGGTAATTTAACTCTTAGTTAAAGTACATCGCCGATGAACTGCCTCGAAACCTCCGACCTTTCCCACCGCTTCGCCAACCACGACGTCCTTTCCGGCGTGAGTCTCGAGGTCCCCACCGGCAGTATTTACGGCTTTCTCGGACCGAACGGCGCCGGCAAGACGACCACCCTCCGCCTGATCCTCGGCCTGCTGAAAACACAGCGCGGCGAGATCCGGATTTTCGGCCAGCGCTTCGATACGAACCGCATCGCAATCCTCCGAAACGTCGGCTCGATGATCGAGAGCCCGTCGCTTTACGACCATCTGACCGCCGTCGAGAACCTGCGGCTGCTGCAGCTCATCCATCGCTGTCCCGACAGCCGCATTCGCGAAGTGCTGGAACTGGTCGGATTGCAGAACACGGGAAAGAAACGCGCGAAGCAGTTCTCGCTGGGCATGCGGCAACGGCTGTCGATCGCCGCGGCGCTGCTGCACCGGCCCTCGCTGATCATCCTCGATGAGCCGACGAACGGTCTCGACCCGAACGGCATCATCGACATCCGCAATCTGCTGATCGAGCTCAATCGCCGCGACGGTTGCACGATCCTCGTCTCGAGCCATCTGCTGGCGGAGATCGAGAGACTGGCCACGCACGTGGGGATTCTCGGGAAAGGGAAGCTGCTGTTTCAGGGAACGATCGACGAGCTGCGGCGGCACCGCCAGGAAGTCACGTCGATCCAGATTTCCACCAGCGACAACGACGACGCGGTGCGCGCGATCAACGAGCACGGCATCGCCGCGCGACTGGTCAATGGCGAAGTGGTTCTTCCGGCGCTCACCCGCGATCGCATCGCGGCGCTGAATCGGCAACTGAACGCGCGCAATCTCGACGTCTACGAGATCCGGACCGTTCGGAATGATCTGGAAACGATCTTTCTGAACCTGGTCGGGAGCGGCGAATGAGTGGCGCGACGTTCGTGCACGCGTTTCAAGGCGAGTGGCTGAAACGGAAGCGGAGTTTCGCCTCGGTCATGGTGATCGCGGGAAGTCTCTTCACGCCGGCGATCGTCGCCGCGGTGCGTCTGATTCACCATCGCGGTCTGCCGAAACTCTATGCGGCGGATGGTTTCTGGCCGGCCATGTGGCGGGCCTGCTGGGAGTCGATGGCAATCTTTTTTCTACCGCTCGGTGTGATCCTGGCGACGAGTCTGATCACCCAGATCGAGTTCAAGAGCAACGCCTGGAAACAGGTTCACGCGCTTCCCGTCAGCGCGGCGGTGATCTTCCTGTCCAAGCTCGCGGTGATTCTCGTGATGATGGCTCAGTTCCTGGCGCTGTTTACGGTGGGCATCTACGTTTCGGCGATGATTCCCTGGCTGCTCGTGCCCGGCGTGCCGTATCCGAAGGGCAGCTTTCTGGAGCTGCCGTTACTGAGGGAGAACGCGCTCTACTTCGTCGGCTGCCTGCCGATCATCGCCGCGCAATATCTGATGGCGTTGCGCTCGAACAACGTCCTGATCCCGATCGGCATCGGCTTCATGGCCTGGATCGGCGCGATCGCCTCCGTCTCCTCGCGCTTCGCGGTGTGGTGGCCGTACGGCTACACGATCATCCATTACGTGCGGGACAAACCGAAAGGCGCGCATCTCGCGGCCTTCACGCAACTGCACTGGCTGGCAGGAGCGTTCTTCGTCGTCCTGACGATCGTCAGTTACGTGCTCTTCATTACGAAGAGTGAGAAGGGATAAGGCGTAAAATCACGGCCATGGCGCTGCAGGCCACGACCAAGCTGACGTACGACGACTACGTGCTCATCCCGGATGACGGTCTGCGTCACGAGATCATCGATGGGGAGCATCATGTGAATCCCGCCCCGAACGTTCGTCACCAGCGCATCTCTGGACGCATTTTCCGAGCAGTCGCGGACTTCGTCGACGAGCAGGATCTCGGCGACGTCTTTTACTCGCCGATCGACGTGGTTTTCTCGAAGCACAACGTCGTTCAGCCCGATCTTCTCTTCGTGCGAAAAGCCAGCGTCGCCGATGTTGACGGCGCGTTCGTGAAGGTCGTGCCGGACCTCGTGATCGAGATTCTTTCGATCAGCAATCGCAGGCACGACGAAGTTCGCAAGCTGAAGGTTTACGACACCTTCAAGGTCCCCGAGTACTGGATCGTCGACCCGGAAGACGATCTCGTGAGCATCTATCGGCGTCGCAGCGAGACTCTAACCCTCGTAGAGAAAGTCGATGTCGACGGCACGATCACCTCGCCGCTGTTTCCCGGGTTTGCGCTGTCGGCGCACGCCGTGTTCGCGTAGCCCCGTGTAGTGTGGGCCTCTGGCCTACTTCCGGGCGGGGGAACGAAAGGTAGGCCGGAGGCCCACACTACACCGTCACAGCCGGCCCGTGATCTCCGCGAGCCGCCGCAACTTCTCCGCGTGCTCGCGCGTCAACGCCCCGAGTTGCAGACGCCAGCTCCAGTTGCCATGCTCGGCGCCGGGGCGGTTCATGCGGCCTTCGCTACCGAGTCCGAGGATGTCCTGGACGGGGACGACCGCGACTTCGGCGACGGAGGTGTAGGCGGTGCGGATCAGGCCCCAGGCGATGTCGGTTTCGTCGCAGCCGAGGTAGTCGCGCGAGCCTTCGCGCTCGAGCTCGGGGGCCGCGGCGAACCAGCCTCTGGCCGTGTCGTTGTCATGCGTGCCCGTGTAGACCACGGTGCGCGGCTCGAAGCGATGCGGGAGGTGGGGGCTGTCGATCTGCGCGAACGCGAACTGCAGGATGCGCATGCCCGGCACATCGATCGCCTGCCGCAGCTCATGCACATCCTCGGTGATGAACCCGAGATCCTCGGCGATGAGGGGCAGATCCCCGAGGGCCGCGCGAATTGCGTCGAACAGCGCCTTGCCCGGACCGGGCATCCAGCGGCCGTGAATCGCGGTCGGCTCGCTCGCCGGGATTTCCCAGTACGCGGCGAATCCGCGGAAATGATCGAGGCGGACGATGTCCGCGAACCGCAGATTCGCGCGCACGCGCTCGATCCACCATTTGTAATTCGTCTCGCGGAGCTTCTCCCAGCGATACAGCGGATTGCCCCAGCGCTGGCCGGTCTCGCTGAAGTAATCGGGCGGCACGCCGGCGACGACGGTCGGACGGCCCTTCGCGTCGAGCTCGAACAGCTCGCGATTGCCCCAGACGTCGGCGCTGTCCCACGCCACGTAAATCGGGATGTCGCCGATGATCTTGATTCCTCGCGCGTGCGCGGCCTCGCGCACGTCCTGCCATTGTTTGAAGAAGAGGAACTGCGTGAAGCGCCAGAACGCGATGTCGTCCGCGAGCTCCGTCCGCGCGATGTCGAGAGCCTTGGTGTCGCGACGCGCCAGCTTCGCTTCCCACTCCCACCACGGCGCACCGCCGGCACGTTCTTTCAGGGACATGAACAGCGCGTAGTCATCGAGCCAATCGCATTGCTCGGGCGCGTCGCAGAACGTGTCGAGCGACACGTGATCCTCGAAACGTTTCCACGCCTTTCGCAGCAATCCGTATTTCAGCTCGCAGACCTGCTCGAACTCCACGCGATCGTCGGGAAACGTCGGCAGATCCGAAACGTCCGCAGCCTCGAGCAACTCGTCCTGCAGCAATTTCTGGGGCGAGATCAACAACGGATTGCCGGCGAACGACGACAGGCATCCGTAAGGCGAGTAGCCGTATCCCGGCGGATTGAGCGGCAGCACCTGCCACATGCGCATGCCCGCGTTCGCGGCCCAGTCGAGGAAGGCCACGAGGTGATTGCCGACGTCGCCGATGCCGTAAACGCCGGGCAACGACGTCGGATGCAGGAGCACGCCCGCGCTGCGGCCCGTGCTCGGAGGATGAACCGTGGTGTGCATGCGGACGCGGATCTTAAACGCGAAGTGTCGCGCGCGCGTCGGTGGTGATGGACAGTTTCTCGCCGAGCGTATCGAAGAGCTCGATCCAGTGACGCGCCGCTTCGTTCTGCGCAGCGGACGCTTCAATGGCGCCGCGAACCGCTTTGCGCATCCGGTAGTAACGGTTCTGCGCCGCTCGGAGATCGACGGCCAGGTTCGCTTCCCGGACGATGCTCACCAGCGACTCCAGCGTCTCGAGCCGATCGGCGTCATCCGGACGCTCGCGGAAAAGCTCCGATGCCCGCTCGATCGCGCGGCGGAAGGCCATCAGCGTCGTTTCATCGAGGGTGACGCTTTCCTCGCGCGCCTCGCGCAAGCGAACCTCGATCTCCGCAAGCGGCAAAGGATCTTCGTCAACCAGCCGGCGGATCTGCAGATTGAGGTCGAACTCGGCCGCGGTGCGCAGGACTTTCGGGACGGGGATGCCCAGGCGGTTGTGGAAGCGGACCAGCGGGTCGTAGCGCTCGTGCAACTGGCGGAATGTCGACTCCGCCTCGTCGAGCGTCGTGTTCAGCAGATCGTGCAGGAGGCGCCTCTGTTCGTCGCGGAACAGCGAGCGGATGGAGAGCGGCGTCTCTCCGAAATGCTGGTCGAGCAGGCGGATGACGTGCGGGATCTCGCCCGGTTCCATCGCCTCGGCCAGCTTCGCGCGAACCTCCTCGAAATCCTGACCGGCAGGTCGGATGCCGCCGGTGAGCTCCGTTTCGCCGAGGTGGAGGACGGCCAGGTCGAAGGCGGCGGTTTCGTGGGTGATCGTCGAGCGCACTTCGATCGATCCGAGGCCCATGCGCGCGCGGCCGGCCTTGTGAATCTCGAAATCGCGGCGGAAGACGTCGTAGCAGTAGACCTGGGTGCGGTCGTCGAAGCGTGTCGAAGAGCGAAAGCACCGCGTAATGCGCGGCGACGCGGCGCAGGTCGAGGCGGGCCGCAATGACGTCACGCTCGTAGATCTGCCGCGCATTTCCGCGCTCCGGCACATTGCTGCGCGCGGGCTGAGAGCAGGTCGAGGAAATGCGGCTCGATCGACGTTCCCGAGATGCGCTCGGCGAGTTGAATCACGCGGCCGGCGTAATGCAACACCTGCACGGTCTCGATCCCGGAGATGTCGCTGAAGAACCAGCCGCAGCTCGTGTACATGAGCATCGCGTTGCGCTGCATCTCCAGCAGCTCGAGGATCGTGTTCACCTGCGGCGCGTCGCCGACGGCGTGACGCAGCACGAAGCGGGCGACGCTCTCGTCGGAGCGGTCGAGGATCACGTCGACGTAGTCCTCGCGCGCCGCCCAGGGATCGCGGAGCACGCGCGCGCCATGCTGCTCGAAGATGATGGCCACTTCGTCGCGCAACCAGTCGAGTGCGATCCGCAACGGCGTGCGCCATTGCTGGTTCCAGCCGTGCGCGCTGCCGGTGTTGCATCCGCAGTCGCTGCGCCAGCGCTCGACGCCGTGCGCGCAACTCCAGGACGTGCGCTCGACGATCTGCACCTCGCGCGTGGGCGGATGCTTGGCCAGATGTTCCGCGTAGTTGGTCAGCTCGGCCAGCTTGTGGTCCTCGATGTACTTCAGCGCGTAGGCGAGGGCCATCTCCCCGAAACGGTGATGGTGGCCGTACGTCTCGCCGTCCGTGGCAATGCTCACCAGTTGCGGATGCGTGCGCGTGTCGCCGAACGCTCCTGCCAGGCGATGAGCGAGATTCTCGCCCTGCGCGAGCAGCTGTTCGAACGCGACCGCCCGCGAGATCGGCCCGTCGTAGAAGACGATGGCGATCGACGCACCTGAGGGGAGGCGGCAGATGTAGGGCTGTGTGGGGTCGACCGCGAAGCCGTCCCACCTGGCCTGATGCGGTTCGAGAATGGTGAAGGCGATCCCTTCCGCGGCGAGCGCTTCCAGCGAGGCGATGTCCACCGCCGTCTCGGCGAGCCACATGCCCTCGGGCTTGCGGCCGAAGCGGCACTCGAAATCGCGCACGCCCCACCGAACCTGCGTGCGCTGATCGCGCGCGTTGGCCAGCGGAAGAATGATGTGGTTGTAAGCCTGGGCGATGGCGTTCCCGTGACCGGAGAAACGCTCGCGGGAGATGCGATCGGCGTCGATGATCGCCGCATAGCGTTTCCGTCGCGATCGTGCCAGCCAGCTCAGAAGCGTCGGACCGAAGTTGAAACTGATCGAGGCGTAATTGTTGTCGATGGCCCGGATGCGATCGACGTCATCGAGAATCCGCGCGGTCGCGTTCGGTTCATAGCACTCGGTCGTAATGCGCTCGTTCCAGTCATGGTAAGGAAACGCCGAGTCCTGCGTCTCCACCGCCTCCAGCCATGGATTCTCCCGCGGCGGCTGATAGAAATGGCCGTGGATGGTGATGAAGCGGTTCATTGGGGGGATCGTATCGTGCGTTACGGGGTTGCGGGGTTACGAGGTTACGAGGTAGGAAATCCCCCGTAACCTCGCGACCCCGTAACCCCGCAACCATTTGCGTATACAGTCCCTCCACTTCGCAACAAGGAGACAATTCATGGCTGATTCACAGTTGCAGGAGCTCGCCGACGTACTGCGAAAGAACGAGGCGGCGATTCTTCAGGAGTGGCTGCGGCTGCAGGAGCAGAACCTCTCCATGCGGAACAACCTCCTCAAGGCGGGTGAGCTGGAGCAGCAGTGCCGCGAGTTCCTGACCGTTCTCGGACGCGCGTTCGCGTCCGCGCGCGATGCCGACGTCATGACTTCCGAGGCCTGGGCACCTGTGCGCGAAGTCGTGGCGGGGATCTCGAAGTCGCGCGCGCGGCAGGGGTTCACACCCGTCGAGACCGCGCTTTTCGTTTTCTCGCTCAAGCAGGCGTTCTTCGAAGCGATCCGCCGCGATGCGACCGGCGACGATCTGGCCGAGCGCATCTGGGTTGCGACGGTGATTCTCGACGCGCTCGGACTCTTCACCACCGAGACCTACCAGAAGGGCCGCGAAGAGATCATCAATCGCCAGCAGCAGGAACTGCTCGAGCTTTCCACTCCGGTCGTGCAACTCTGGCGCGGGATCCTGGCCGTTCCGCTGATCGGCACGCTCGACAGCGCGCGCACGCAGGTGGTCATGGAAAGCCTGCTGCAGACCATCGTCGAGACCGAAAGCTCCATCGCCATCATCGACATCACCGGCGTGCCGGTCGTCGACACGCTCGTCGCGCAGCATCTGCTCAAGACCGTGGCCGCGGCGCGGCTCATGGGCGCGGACTGCATCATCAGCGGCATCCGTCCCCAGATCGCCCAGACCATCGTCCACCTCGGCGTGGAAATCTCCGACGTCATCACCAAAGCGACCATCGCCGACGCCTTCGCCATCGCGCTGGGCCGGCTCGGACTGACCATCTCCAGGCGTCCGGCCGGGGCGGTGTAGGTCATGGAACGGATTCCCATTCTGAAGATGGGGAGATTTCTCCTCGTCTCCATCCAGGTCGACATGGACGACCGCACGGCGATGAACCTGCAGGACGATCTCACCACGCAGATCGTGAAGCAGCGCGCGCGGGGCGTGCTCATCGACATCTCCGGCCTCGACGTCGTCGATTCCTTCATCGGGCGCATGCTCGCCAACACCGCGGCCATGGCTCGCGTGCTCGACGCGGAGACGGTGGTCGTCGGCATGCAACCCTCGGTCGCCATCACCTTCGTCGAGCTCGGCCTGTCCCTGACCGGCGTGCGCTCCGCTCTGAACGTCGAGCGGGGCATGATCCTCCTTCAGGAAATCGCCGGTCGTGACGTCACAGGTCTCTCGGATGCCGGCGACGAAGACTGAGACGCTGTCGGTCAACGCAGGAGCGGAAGTCGTCAGCGTCCGCCATCGTGTGCGGAGCTTTGCCGTGGAGCTGGGCTTCAGCCTCGTGGAGCAGACCAAGATCGTCACCGCCGCCAGCGAGCTGGCGCGCAACATGGTCGATTACGGCCGCGGCGGCGTCGTGACCATCGAAGCGCTGGACGAGGGGAGCCGCAAAGGCTTGCGGCTGACCTTCAAGGATCACGGGCCGGGCATCCCCAACATTCAGGACGCGCTGCGCGACGGTTTCACCACTGGCTCGGGCATGGGCCTCGGCCTCGGCGGCGCGAAACGGCTCTCCAACGAGTTCGACATTCAATCGGCGCCGGGACAGGGCACGACGGTGACGATCGCGCGCTGGCGAGGTGGTACGTGATCGTCCACGTCTCCGACGGCAGCCAGGTCGCGCAGGCGCGGCGGATGGCGACGCAGCTCGCGCAGTCGCTGCGTTTCGGCGAGACCGCGGCGGGCAAAGCGGCCCTGGTGGCGACGGAGCTCGCGACGAACCTGCTCAAACACGGCGGCGGCGGGTCGATCCTTTTCTCGAAAGATGAAGTGCTGACGCTCGTCGCGATCGACAAGGGCCGCGGAATCGCCAACGTCGATGCCGCGCTGCGCGATGGCTTTTCGACAGCCGGCAGTCCGGGCACCGGTCTCGGCGCGATCTCCCGCGCCGCTGATTCGTTCGACGTGTATTCGCTTCCCGGTCAGGGGACGGCCGTGCTGTGCAAGGTGATCGAGAAGTCGATCGACGAGACGCCGATCCGCGTCGGTGGCGTGTGCATCGCGAAACCGAGCGAAGAGGTCTCGGGCGACGCCTGGACCGCGGTCACGTCATCCGAGGGTTTCGTGACCATCGCCGCGGTCGATGGGCTTGGCCACGGACCGTTTGCCGCGACCGCGTCGACCTCTGCCGTACGGATCATTGCCGACCGCGCTGAAGCGACGCTCGAGACCATCCTGGCCGATGCGCATGCCGCGCTGCGGCCGACGCGTGGCGCCGCGGTGGGCATCGCCCGCATTCATCCGGCGTTGAAGCGGATCGACTTTGCCGGAGTGGGGAACATCGCCGGTGGGGTAGTCTCGGAGGACGTGACCCGGCGCGTGGTCTCGCTGCCGGGCATCGTCGGCCACGAGATGCGCAAAGTGCAGACGTTTTCGTATCCCTGGACTCCGTCGTCGGTTCTGATCGTCCACTCGGACGGCATCTCCGGCAGCTGGAATCTGGCGAACTATCCCGGTCTGACGCAGCACGATCCCGCGCTCATCGCCGCGGTCCTCTACCGCGATTTCTGCCGCGGCACCGACGACGCGACGGTGGTGGTCGCAAAGGGCGCGTAGATGTCGATCACTCCGCTCTCGTCGATCTCGCTGGCCTTCGACTACGACGTCGTGGCCGCGCGCCGGCGCGCCCGGCAGATCGCGGCGCTCCTCCGTTTCGACGATCAGGATCAGACGCGCATCGCCACGGTCGCGTCGGAGCTCGCGCGGAACGCCCTTCGTTACAGCAGCGGGGGACGCATCGAGTTCGCGGTCGATCATCGCAGCGACGCGCAGTCACTGATGATCACCGTTTCCGATCGCGGGCCGGGCATCGCGAATCTCGACGAAGTGCTGAGCGGCAACTATCACTCCGACACCGGAATGGGAATCGGCCTCCTCGGCGCCCGCCGCCTGATGGACGACTTCGACGTGCGCACCGCCGCCGGCAGCGGAACGACGGTCGTCGTCAAGAAGCGCCTTCCCGCGAGCGCGAAGCCGCTGACTTCGCGGGCACTGGCGGGCCTGGTCGACGAGCTCGCGCAGCAAAAGCCGGAGAGTCCGCTCGAGGAGATTCAGCAGCAGAACGCCGAGCTTCTCCGCGCGCTCGCTCAGCTCAACGAGCGGCAGGAACAACTGGAGCGGCTGAACCAGGAGCTCGAGGACACGAACCGCGGCGTGCTCGCCCTGTACGCCGAGCTCGATGAAAAAGCGGAATCGCTGCGGCGCTCCGACCAGGTCAAGTCGCGGTTCCTCTCCGACATGAGCCACGAGTTCCGCACGCCGGTGAACTCGATCCTTGCCCTCACGCGCCTGCTCGACGACAACGTCAGCACCGATGACGCGCGCAAACAGGTCTCGCTCATCCGCCGCGCCGCGGAAGACCTGGAGAGCCTGGTCAGCGACCTGCTCGATCTCGCCAAAATCGAGGCGGGCAAGATCGACATCCGGCCCGCGGAGTTCGAGGTGGCCACGCTTTTCAGCGCGGTCCGGGGCATGCTCCGCCCGCTGCTGCTGAATCGGTCGCTGTCGATGGTCTTCGAAGAGCCGGAAGAGCTGGTGATGTACACCGACGAGGGGAAGGTCTCGCAGATCCTGCGGAACTTCATCTCGAACGCGCTGAAGTACACGGAGTCCGGCGAGATTCGCGTGACCGCGCAGGTGAAGCCGGATGGAACGAACGTGCGTTTCTGCGTCTCCGATACGGGCATCGGCATCGAGCCGGCGGATCAGGAACGGATCTTCGAGGAGTTCACCCAGATCGACAATCCGCTGCAGACGAAATCAAAAGG
Organism: uncultured Acidobacteriota bacterium; assembly: GCA_963822445.1. Lineage (GTDB taxonomy): Bacteria > Acidobacteriota > Thermoanaerobaculia > Gp7-AA8 > Gp7-AA8 > QHVT01. The sequence goes on from CAWGHO010000002.1 coordinate 2,260,728, forward strand.
CACGGGACTCGGACTGCCGCTCACGCGCAAGCTGGCGTCACTCCTCGGCGGCACGGTCGGCGTGAAGAGCACGCCGCGCGTCGGCTCGACGTTCTGGGCGGAGATTCCGATCCGGTACGCGAAGCTCGACAAGGTTGCGGCGCCCGCGGCGGTGATCGACGAGAACGCAACGCTGCGCATCCTCGTCGTCGACGACGATGAGACCGCGCGCTACGCCGTGTCGAGCTTCGCTGCGCGGCCGGGCACGAGCATCATCGAGGCGGAGAACGGGCTGGTCGGGATCTCCCGCGCCCAGAACGACCATCCGGACATCATCCTGCTCGACCTGATGATGCCCGGCGTCGGCGGCCACGAAGTTCTGCAGCGGCTGAAGAGCGATCCGATGACCGCGTCGATTCCGGTCATCGTCATCACCTCGCGTTTCGTGAACGACGCCGAACGGAAGCAGATCCTGTCGAAGGCCGCGACCGTGATCTACAAGGGCGATCTTTCGCGCGAAACGGTGATCACGGCGATCGACGCCGCGCTGTCAGCGTGAGCGGATCATCTCCAGCTGCCGCACGAACCGCGTCGCGCCCACACGCTCCAGAAACGCGGCGATGCCTTCATCGCGCTCGTCGACGTTCATGATCCGCAACGGCTTCCCGGCCACGCTCGCCGCCTGATCGAGCAGCCGCATGCCGATCCCCCGACGCCGCGCCTCCCGCCGAACCGCGAGCTGGGCCAGATCGCCGGTCGCGGGGAAGACGATCGCGTACCCGTCCTCGTCGCCGAGGAGGACGTAGGGGTCGGCGGCGCGGGCGATGGACGATGTGGTGTTTTGCCAGGAGGGGGAAACGTCCCAGAAAAGGCTCAGAGGCTCAAGGGCGCAAAGGCTCAAAGGATCATTCGCATTGCTTTGAGCCTCTGCGCCTTTGAGCCCTTGAGCCTCGTACTTCCAGCATTGCAGTCCTCGCGACATTCGAAAGCCGAGGGCCCGATACAACTCCGCCGCCCGCCCGTTCCCCTCGAGAACTTCCAGCGTGTAGGTCGTGCAGTCACGGAGCAGATCGAAGGACCGTTCCATCATCTGGCGGGCGAGGCCGCGGCGGCGGTGGGTGGGGATGACGCCGGTGCCGGTGTCGTAGGCGCGATCGCCTTCGATCGCATTGAGCGTGAACGCCACGATGCGCTCGTCCTCGAACGCTGCGATCGACGCTTCCGGGACCCAGCCGCGGCGGCGCATCATCTCGGCGAGTTGCTCGCGGGTCAGGCTGAGGGGAACGAGGTAGTCGCTGAAGGCCGCGTTGAAGGCGTCGTGAACGGCGTCGAAATCATCGGCCGTCAGCGGGCGGATCACCATCCCATGCGTTCGCGCAGCGACGTGATGTGGCCGACGTGATGCTTGCCGTGCCACGCGTACATCGCCACGAGCCAGTCCAGCGTGGGCGTTCCTTCGTGCTCGGGATGGCGCAGGGTGCGGCGGAAGTCTTCCGGCTTCATCGAGCGGAAGAGCGTCATCCAGCGGGAGTGCAATGATTCGAGGAGAGTCAGCGAGACTTCGATCGGCGTGAGGCGCGAGTCCTCGAGCTTCGCCCAGGTCGACTCGTCGTACGGCCGGATGGTCGGCACATCCTCGGTCAGCGCGAGCTTGAGCCGGCAGTAGGCGTTGAGATGGCTGTCGGGGACGTGATGGACGACCTGGCGCAACGTCCAGCCGCCATCGCGATACGGCGTGTCGAGTTGCTCTTCGCTCAGGCCGGCGACCGCGGCGCGCATTTTCGCGGGCGTCGCGGCGATGTCGTCCAGCATCGCCCGTCGTTCATCCGCGGAAAGCTCGTCGCGGCGCTGGAAAGGACCGATCGGATAGCGCGGGTCATTGCTCATGACCCGCGATTGTAGATCGACGTCTTACGAGAGCGCTCGCAGGGCGGTGGCGTAATACTTCTTGATCGTCGCCACGTATTCGACGGCTTCCTCGGTCGCGTTCGGACCGGCCTTCGCGACGAGCGTCGAGCCGGCGTTGTACGCGGCGAGGGCCATGGTCAGATCGCCGTTGAAGCGATCGAGCTGCTTCCGCAGGTACTTCGCGCCGCCGAAGATGTTCTGGCGGGGATCGAAGGAGTCGGTCACGCCCAGCGACCGAGCCGTCTTCGGCTTGAGCTGCATGATGCCCTCGGCGCCGATGCGCGAGACCGCGCGCGGGTTGTAACGCGACTCCTTGAACGCCTGCGCGGCGAGGAGATTCGGATCGATGTCGTAGAGCTTGCCGGCATCGATGAAGTACTGGACGTACTCCTGCGGAACCGGACGCGGCATTGCGTGGGAAGCGAGCTGGTGATTCGCGTGGTGCGCGAACGCCGGAACGGCCGAGGCAGCCAGGAGCACGATGAAAGCAAAAACGCGAGTCTTCACGAGGTGCCTTTCCGGTCAGCGGAACGACCCCCGCGAACGACTCGCGTGGGACCACGTTCGGTAGCTCAGCCGTCTGCCAAATTGCTAACAGACCCGTTCGCTTTGCGCCCTCCCGTCGCCGGGAGTTTGCCTTTGTCGCGTGACCTTGTTTCTTTGCGCTTACAACGAATGGCTACAAATAACTAATCCCAGTCGCGCCCGGCTTCCTTGCTGCCCAGGTCATCGCGATCTTCAGGCTTCTCCGCGCCGAAGCTCTTCCCGCCCGACTTCCCCGCGCCCATGTTTCCGCCGCTGTCGTGTTTGCGCTCAGGCTCAGCCGGAGTGTTGCTCGAAGCCGCGTCGTCGCCACCGCGATTGTTCTGATTGGACATGTGTGGTTCCTCCGGGAGGGAGAAAGGGCAAGGGGTGGGCCAGGACGGTCGCGATTCAGGCGAGATGCTGCCCCAGCTCGATGAAGACGATCTCGTGCGCACACGCGACCTTTTCCAGCTCCGCGAGCGACAACGCCGCGGTGGCGATGTCACCAGCCACGTTTCCCAGGCGCACGCCGCGTTGCCGCAATGTCTCCGCGTCGCCGGTGAATCGAATGAGAACGCGCAGCGAATGCTGCGCGCGCTCCGGCTCCGGGACGCGTTGCCACAGCGCCCGGAGCCGGTGATCGACTTTGTCCTGCCAGCTCAACGTTTGCGCCGTTTCACTCCCTTGCGCAGCTCGAGACTCACGCCGCCGATGAGCTGTCCGCCCGAGTATTGCGCGATGTGGACGAAGCGGCGATTCTTCGCCGTCTTCTTCTCACCCGTCACCCGGATCCTGGCCGCCATCCGCACGCCGTCGGCCAGACGAACGGTCGGCACCTGCAGCTGACGCGCGTCGCCCATGGTGATGGTCGCCACGCCGTCGCGCAGCTCGAGGAATTCGGCACCGGCGATGTCCGTCAAGGTCCGGATGCGCTGCTCTCCTTCGAGCTTCGCTTCGATGCGCGCAATCGGATCCGTGTCCTTGCAGCCGTACGGCGCGCGACGGCCCTCGTTCTTCTCGATGAACTTGATGTCGCGCCACGGCAGCACCTGCGCCGGCAGAACCAGCGTCACCCGCGCCGCGCCGAGCTCCGGCGTCACGATCAGGCTGTCCTGATCCGACGAGCCCACGACGTAGAAGCTCATGTCGCTGTCGCCCGGGTCGTCGGGCTGCACGTGGACATTGTGCAGACCGATGTTGTTCCGCGCGGAGATGGCAGTCCATCCGCCGGCCCCGATGTTCGACGGATCGCCTTCGTTCTCCAGGCGCACCAGCAGGCAGAAGTGGTCGTCGCCGGCGATGTTCGAGCCGGGAGGCGGCGGCGCCCACGCGAAATCGACGCTCGTGCTCGCGCCGGCATTCAGTTCCGGGATCACGATCATGTTCGACTGGTTCACGAACGCCGGCGTGTCGTTGTAGATCCCGGTCGTGTTCCACGCCGCGGGATACGGGATGTTGGTCGAGGGATCGGCCCAGTAGAAATGCACCTCGGTATTTCGCGCTTTGAGCGTCCCGCGATTCCGCACCGTGATCCTGATGATGTTGTTGAACCGCTTGACCGGATCGAACGTTGGATTCGGCACCGGATTGCCGTCCGTGTCGAGGACCTCGATGTCGGGACTCAGCCAGGCGATGCCGGTGCTCGGCTCGACGCCGAGGTCTCCCACGTTGTCGCGGAGCCAGACGTCGGGACCGACAGCAGCCGCCGTGCAGCCGTTCGCGATCTGAACGAAGCCGAAGCCGAAGGCGTTGCTCGGGATGGCCAGACCGGTCGTGCCGGCCGTGTCTTCGAGAATCTGTTTCAGGTTGGCCCACGTGGTAGCCGCGCCGCGGCACTGGAACAGGCACGCGCACGCGCCGGCAACGATCGGCGAGGACATGCTGGTGCCGCTCATCCCCGTGTACAGCGCGCCCGGCACCGCGGCGTTCATGTTTCGCGAGCGCGGGGCGCTGACGTTGGTGCCCACCGCCGCGATCTCCGGTTTGATCCGGCGGTCGCGCGTCGGCCCGCGGCCGCTGCTGCCCGAGATCGCAGGCGTCCCCGCCGTCTTGTCGTGATTGCCGACGGTGATCGCCCGCTTCGCCGTTCCGGGACTGCCGACGGTGAGCGTGTCTTCCTGGAGGAACGGTGCGAGGAACCCCGATTCGCCGCGGTTGTTGCGATCGACCCAGGCCTGGAACGCCCCGTTGATCACCGTCGTGCCGGTCAGATCGATGGCGTGATTCCCGACCGGAATCTGCTGCCCGCCCGGTACGGTGTAGATGATGGTGATGAGGTTGTCGCCGTTGCGCGGATCGTTCAGCGTCGACGTCACCTGCACGTTCACGCCGCTCGCCAGCAGGGCGTTCGACGCACCGCCGGGGTTGACCGGACCGATGACCGTGGCCGGAACGGTCGGAACGGTCACCGTCACGTCGAACCGGTCGTGACCGTCGTACCAGATCTCGACGATGTCGCTCCGGTCCGGTGTTCCGAAGTAGTTCAGCACCAGGTTCGCCGTGCCGCCGGCCGGCACATTCCCTGCCGCATGGGAAGCTGTGTTGTTCGAGTTGCCGGCGGAGGTGACGATGGCGCGGCCGGGTGTGAGCAGCAGGTTGTCCATGAACTGCTCGCCGAGGAGGGTGCCGTCGTGCGGACCCTGGTTGTCGCCGACGCTCAGGTTGATCACGCAGGGCTGACCGAGGGCGGCGGCGCGCGCGAAGATGTACGCGCAGCCGTCCACATTCGACGCGATGTCCGCGGCCGCGGACACGCCGGAACCAGTGTTCTTCACGAAGATGATGTCCGCCGCCGGAGCCGCTCCGGTGAACGTACCGGCCTGTCCCAGTCCATTGCCCGCCGCGATTCCGGTCACGTGCGTCCCGTGCTCGGCCGTTGTGCCGCCATGGCGGACGACGTCGTACGCCGGTGCGGGGTTCGTCAGTTCCGCGTCGATGTTGGCCTGGCTGTACTCGACGCCGTACGTCACGCCGCCGGCGGGGATGAACCCCAGCAGGACCGGATCGATCGGCGGACCGGCTTCCCCGGCGTTCGCGATGAGGGTCTGGTCCCACAGAAAAAGAACGCGGGTTGCGTTCGCAGCGGTGCGGAAGTCGGGATGGTAGATGTCGAGAAGACTGTCGACGACGCCGACGATCACGCCCGCGCCGTTGATCGCGGTCGGCATCGCGTTGTGGAGCGTGTCGACCTGCGCGTACGGGACCGCCTCGTCGAGCGTCGGAAATGCCGGCCGGGTCAGCTCGATGAAGCGCACCGCCGCCGATGCTTCCAGCTTCGGAATTGCAGACAGCGGCACGAACGCGGTGAAGACGTCGCCGGCCTGGCTGCGCACCTGCGCGCCCAGCTTCTTCAGGTCCGGCGCGCTGGCGTCCGAGAGGATGAACACGGACGCGAACGGCTCGCGCATCCGGAACGGCCACGGCTTTTTCTGAGTGTCATCGGGGAAGAAGAGACCGGTGGTGATCGGCGCGAAGATCTCGCGATCGAGCTCACGCAGGCGCTTGATCGCCGCCGGCCGCCCGCGCTCGTCGCCCAGCGCCTCCACCGCGACCCGGATCTCGCGCGCTACCTTCCCGGCCTGCTCGTCTTCCTCATCCTTCAATTTCCGCCGGGACTTCTCCGGCAGTTCGAGTAGAAACGCCAGCCTCGGATCGAGCTTCGGCCGCACCGCACGCACTTTCGTTCTTGTTGCCATGTTGGGCCCCCCAGAACTCGATAGTGACGAATGCTCCTCCAGCGTTTCACCGGGAGCGACGGCCTCTCGCGCCTACAACCTGACGATCCCGTTGTACGTCTCCGGCCGGCGATCTCTGAAGAACTGCCAGGTGTTGCGGACCTCGCGGATCTTGTCGAGGTCGAGCTCGGCGGTGACGAGGGCGTCCTGGTCCCGCGCGCCGATGCTCACGATCTGGCCGCGGGGGTCGCAGAAGTAGCTCTGGCCGTAGAACTCGCCGATGTTCCAGGGCGCTTCGACGCCGACGCGGTTGATGGCGCCGACGAAGTAGCCGTTGGCGACGGCGTGCGCGGGCTGCTCGAGCTTCCACAGATATTCGGAGAGGCCGGCCACGGTTGCCGAGGGATTGAAGACGATCTCCGCGCCGGCGAGGCCGAGCTCGCGGGCGCCTTCCGGGAAGTGGCGGTCGTAGCAGATGTAGACGCCGACCTTGCCGTACTTCGTGTCGAAGACCGGGTATCCGAGGTTGCCCGGGCGGAAGTAGAACTTCTCCCAGAAGCCGGGGGCCACGTGGGGGATGTGGTTCTTGCGGTACTTGCCGAGGTAGGTGCCGTCGGCGTCGATGACCGCGGCGGTGTTGTAGTAGATGCCGGTCTCTTCTTCCTCGTAGATCGGCACGACGATGACCATGTTGTAGCGCTTGGCGTACTCCTGCATCAGCTTGGTGGTCGGGCCGTCCGGAATCTTCTCGACGGAGTCGTACCAGCGCGTGTTCTGCTCGGCGCAAAAGTACGGGCCGGTGAAGATCTCCTGCATGCAGAGCATCTGCACGCCTTCCTGCCCGGCCTGATCGATGTACTTGAGGGTGCGCTCGATCTGCGCATTGCGGATGGTTTCCAGCGACTCGCTGACGTCGCAGGCGAGGGCAGTCTGAATGAGACCGGCTTTCACGATTCGGGACATGGGTTTTCTCCTGTCGGGGGATTGGGGCGGTTAGCGTACAGCAAAGATTCGTTTCGGGGTTACGGGGTTACGAGGTTTCGGGGTCGAAACTCTTCCTCGTAACCCCGTGACCCCGTAACCTCGTAACTACCGTGGCGAAAATGCCTGCCCCCGCTTCAAAAACTCACCGCGCCCCGGCTTCGCGACGTACTTCCCGTCTTCGATCACCACGTCGCCGCGGGAGAGCACGGTCTTGGTCACGCCGCGCACTTTCATTCCTTCGTAGCAGGAGTAGTCGACGTTCATGTGATGGGTCTTGGCGCTGATGGTCATCTCTTCGTTCGGATCGAAGATCACGATGTCGGCGTCGGAGCCGACGGCGATCGTTCCTTTGCGCGGGAAGAGGCCGAAGATCTTCGCGGCGTTGGTGGAGGTGATCTCCACGAACCGATTCAGCGAGATCCGCCCCTCGGCCACGCCGCCGTTGTAGATCAGGCTCATGCGGTGCTCGACGCCCGGTCCGCCGTTGGGGATCTTCGAGAAGTCGTCCTTGCCTAGCTCCTTCTGCTCCTTCATGCAGAACGGGCAGTGATCGGTGGAGATCACCTGCAGATCGTTGAACTGCAGGCCGCGCCAGAGCTTGTCCTGGTTCCACTTCTCGCGGATGGGCGGCGTCATCACCCACTTCGCGCCTTCGAATCCGGACTGCTCGTACACGCTGTAATCGAGGAAGAGGTACTGCGGACAGGTCTCCGCATACGCGGGGATGCCGTTGTCGCGGGCGCGGGTCACTTCGTCGAGGGCGTCGCTGCAACTGAGGTGGACGATGTAGACCGGCGTGTGAGCCATGTCCGCCAGGGCGATGGCGCGATGCACGCCTTCCGCTTCGGCTTTCGTCGGGCGGGTGAGGGCGTGGTACTTCGGCGCGGTCATGCCGTCGGCGATCGCGCGCTTCACGATCGCATCGATGACCACGCCGTTCTCCGCGTGCATGCAGATCAGGCCGCCGTACTCGCCGGCGGTGAGCATGGCCTTGTAGATCGTCGCGTCGTCGACCAGGAAGACGCCGGGATAGGCCATGAACAACTTGAAGCTGCTCACGCCCTGGTCGATCATCGACTTCATCTGCGGCAGACGATCGTCGGGGAGATCGGTGCAGATGAGATGGAAGCCGTAGTCGATGGACGTGCGGCCGTCGGCCTTCGCGTGCCAGACGTCGACGGCCTCGTTCAGCGATTGCCCTTTGTACTGCACTGCGAAGTCGATGATCGTCGTCGTGCCGCCGTGCGCCGCGGCGATCGTGCCGGTCTCGAAGTTATCCGATGACGACGTTCCGCCGAACGGCAGATCCATGTGCGTGTGCGGATCGATGCCGCCGGGGATGACCAGCCGATTGGAGGCGTCGATGACCTTGTCGGCTTCGAACTCGATCGACTTCGCGATCATCGCGATCTTGCCGTCTTCGATGAGGATATCGGCGTTGTAGTCGTCCACCGCGGTCACGATGCGGCCGTTGCGAATCACTGTTTTCATATGAGCGCGCATTCTAAACCCGCGTTCAGCGCTGGACTTTGCCGAGTTGCCGGTCGAGATACGCGGTGATCAGCTGCCGGACGACGTCGAGCGGTGGGATGTGTCCGGAATCGACGATCACGATCTCCTTCGGCTCCGGCATCAGCTCGTACAGCGGCAGGGCCTCGGTCTGCAGCGGATGGACCTCGTCCCAGCGGCCGTGAAGCATGAGCTTCGGCGCGTTCATGCGCGGTGCGAAATTCTTCCGGTTCGCTTTGGGATTCGTGTCTCTCGCCTCATCGGGAGGCATGCCCACGCCCATGAAGGTGACACAGCGGTATCGATTCTCCAGCGCGGCCATGACGATGCCGAGATGGGCGCCCGCGCTGGGACCGAAGTAGGCGATGCGCTGCCTGTCGATCTCCGGCCGGGTCACGAGGTAGTCGACGCCGCGGCGGAAGTCGATCGTCTGCTCTTGCATGAAATCCGCGTACTCCTCGGACGCACCTGCAGGAAAGCCGACCCGGCCCGACGGGCGGCCGATGTAGCCGCGCAACACCACGCCGAAGACGGCCCGTCCGCCGCGCAGGAAGGGCGTGAGCATCGCTTCCATCGCCGCGTCCAGCGATCGCCGTCCAACGGCAACGTCGGTTGCCGGAACGAAGTGGATCACCTGATACGGAGGCTTCGCATTTTTCGGCAGGTAGAGATGGGCGAAGGCGCGGCCTTGCGCGCCGTCAAACTCGATCTTCTGCATCGTCCACGACTCGCCCTCGCGCTTTTCGACGATGCGCGCGTTCAGCGGAGCGGGGGAGTAGTCGTAAAAGCGGCGGATCTTCGTGAACTCCGCGTCGCTGACGGGATCGAGCTTGACCACGCTGTCGCTGCGCGAGATCGCGTAGCCGCCCTGATCGCCTTTTCCGCCGGCCGGCCGCGAGCAGCGGAAGCCGATCTGCGAGCTGCTGTGCATCGGCGGATACGAGCCGAAGTTGCCGAAGCTGTAGGTCGGCGAGTTGAAGTCGCCGCCGGTCAGCATCATGCCGTCGCCGTACTGATTGAGACACCACTCCGCAACGTTGCCGGCCATGTGATGCGCGCCGTACGCGCTCATGCCCGATGGCAGCGACTGCACGGGCATCGTGCCGCTGCCGCGGAAGTTCGCGCGGCTGGCGATGTCCGCGCCCGGCGGCGCGACGCCCCAGGGATACATCAGCCCGAACGCCGAGAAGGAGCCATCGCGCGCGGCCTTGTCCCATTCGAAGATCGTCGGCAGACGCTTGCCTCGAAACTCGGCGTACGCCGCCGCTTCGTACCAGCTCACGTCGGTGACCGGGTATTCGTCCCGACCCTCGGGATAGTTCTGATCCATCCACCGCCGCGGCGCCGGCATCCCGGATGCGTCCTTCAACTCGAGCATGGCCTCGTCGAAGGTCAGCGTCTTGCCGTCCTCGAGGAACGGATGCTTCCAGAGCTCGCGGCGTTCATAGCCGCCGGCGCGGATGAATTCGGCGAACTCGCGATTCGTGACCTCGAACTGGTCGATGTAGAAATCGTCCAGCGTAACGGCTGCGTTCGTCGGACGGCTCCAAGCAGCGATGCGATAGCGGCCGCCTGCGACACGGACCATGCCTTTCGGCACGTCTTTCATGGGCGTCAGCTTCAGATCGAGCGGCACGGGACGCGGCGGGAGCCACGTCCATTCGAGCGGGATCGGTGAGAGCGCGATCGTGCGCGCGAGCGGCGCGAACCCTTCTTTTTCGACGCGAATGACGTAGTCGCCGAGGGCAATCGGGTGTTTGGCGAGCGGTGTCGTTCCGGCGAGTGTCCGCGCGGTCGTCGTGCCATTCGCACTGACCCGTTCGAGAAAGACCTGTGCTCCCGCGGGCTCGCTTTTCACATCGAGCGGCACGCTGATCGAGCCGCGAACTCGGGCGATGACGGGATCGTCGCCGAGGTCTTCATGCAGCGCATCGGCGAGATCCCACGCGGCGAAGTAGTTCCGTTCTTCAGCGAGCTTCTCGAGTTGCGGCAGCTTCGCGCGCGCCTCACGCACGGCACGCGCGCGATTCGCGTAAACGGATCCGATGGCGATCGCGGCGAGGATCGCCACGGCCACGGCGATCCACTTCCACGGCAGGCGCCGCGACCCGGACACCTTCTGCGTTACGACCTCGGTCGGCAGGTCGCCGGAACGAATCCGCTTCGTCTCATCGCGGGCCTGCTTGAGCGCCTCGGCCATCTCCCGCGCCGTGGGGTAACGCTCGTCGCGCTTTTTGGACAGCGCTTTCACGATGATCGCGCGAACACTCGGAGGCAGCGCCGCATCGAGCGCCGGCGGGTCCTCGGTGAGGATCGACGCGATCACTCCGCTCGGCGACGACGCTTCGAACGGCCGTCTGCCCGTGACCATCTCGTAAAGCACGACGCCGAGGCTGAAGACGTCGCTGCGCGCGTCGATGTCGTCCGTGCGCAGCTGCTCGGGCGACATGTATTGCATCGTTCCCATGACCAGGCCCGGCGCGGTGTGCACGACCATCGTCGGCGTCTCGCTGCCTGCCGGTGGCGCGGTGAGCTTGGCCAGCCCGAAGTCGAGCACCTTCACGTAGCCATCGGGCCGGATCATCACGTTCTCCGGCTTGATGTCGCGGTGGATGATGCCGTGGGCATGCGCGCTGCCGAGTGCCGCGGCGATCTGGACGCCGAGCTCCAATGACTCGGCCAGCGTCAGAGGCTCGCCGCTCATCCGCGCGCGCAACGTTTCGCCCTCGACGTACTCCATGGCGATGAAGCGCACGCCGTTTTCCTCACCGACGTCGTACACATGCGCGACGTTCGGGTGATTGAGAGCGATGGCCGCGCGCGCTTCCTGGATGAAGCGGCGGATGCGATCGCCGTCATCATCGGGCGCGTCGGACAGAACTTTCAGCGCCACGGTGCGATCGAGCTCGACGTCGCGCGCGAGGTACACCTCGCCCATGCCACCCGCGCCGAGGGGAGCGGTGACCTCGTACCGCCGAACGCGCGTGCCGGAGGAGATCAGCATTTGTGGCTGAAAGACGAATTCTACCGCGACGCAATCAACGAAAAAGCGGTATCGTTCCGCGTCCTTGATCCCGTCCACATCCGTTCCAGTGATGCTCAGCCGCGACAACGGCGAGGGATTTCCGGCGGTCTCGTTCGGCACGCGCGTTCCCGGCGCGCTCTACGTTCCGCTGCGCCAGCTCGGCCCTGATTCGCTGATGGAGTTGTGGCCGCAGGCCGCCGGCGAGTTGCTTTTCGGTGCGGTGAGTCTCGAGGAAAGCGATTCGATCGAGTCGCTGACGCGCGCCGCGTACGCGCGAATCATCGAGGAAGTGCGCGCCGCCGGGTATCCGTACTTCTTGCGGATGTGGAATCACGTCGGCGGCATCAACGAGCTCGAGGAAGGCGGCGAGCGCTATCAGCTCTTCTGCGCCGGCCGTCACGACGCGTTCGTCTCCGCCGGCTATCACCACGGCGCGGACCTTCCCGCGGCGAGCGCCGTCGGGTCGCTGGGCCGCGGGCTGGTGATCTACTTTCTCGCCGCGCGCGAGCCCGGCGTGCAGGTCGAGAATCCGCGGCAGATCAGCGCTTACGACTATCCGCCGCAGTACGGACCGAAGAGCCCTTCATTCTCGCGGCTCACGGTGTGGGGGGACACGGTGTTCGTCTCCGGCACGTCGAGCGTCATCGGCCACGCGACCGTTCATCACGGCGACGTGGCCGCGCAACTCGAAGAAACGCTGCGCAACATGGACACCGTCCTGGCGCGCTGCGGGAAGACGTTGAACGACGTCGTCGCCGCGAAGACGTACATTCGCCACGCCGCCGACTACGACCTCGTGGCCCGCCATCTGCAGCGGGTTTTCCCCGCGAATCTCTATCTCGAGGCGGACATATGCCGCAGGGACCTGCTGATCGAAATCGAAGCCGTGGCGCGCTGATACACCCCTCATCCGCCTTCGGCACCTTCTCCCCTCGTGGAGGGGAGAAGGGTCTCGACGCACGCTCCTCTCGAGCGTCCTTCTCCCCGCTTGCGGGGAGAAGGTGCCGAAGGCGGATGAGGGGTCCCTCGGCGATCCTGCTCGTCTTCTGCTTTCTGGCCCTGCCGCTCTTCGCGCAGGACGCGGCGTCAGTCGCGTTGCTCGTGTCCGACCCGAACCTCGACGGACTCGGCGCCGCACTGAAATCGACCGACGCGCTGACCCGCGCCGCGGCAGCTCGCGTGGCTCTCGTTCGGAACGTCGACGCGCTCCTTCCGCAATTACGCGAGGCGTTGGCCGCGGAGAAGGACGCTGCCGCCGCGCGTGAAGCGATGCGCGCGCTGGTGATTCTCGGCACCGACGAAGACGTCGCATTCGCCGCCTCCCATCGGTCGCGGTTCCCGGCGTCAATCGACGGCGATTTTGCGGAAGCAGTCGGCCGCATCGGCGCACCGCGCGCGGTCTCGCTCTATCTGCAGCACGTCGCTGGCTCGCGCGACCCGGCGCCGGCCATCGACCTCACGCTCTGGGGCCGCACGTCGATGGCGAGCGGTACCGCATCACGCTTGATGGGCGCAGGCGAGTCACATGCGTTCGGTGCGCTGATGCGCAACGCCGCCGAGGCGAAGGTCATCCTCGAGCCGGGAATCCTGATCGCCGCCCTCGGATCGAAGATTCCCGAGATTGCCGACGATGCGATCTGGTATCTGGTCGACGTTTACGCGGCCGATCCGACGCAGCTGCCCGAGGTGTTGCGCGAACCTGCCACGGCGACGCGGGAAGGTGCCTCGCCGAGCGAGGCCTTCGGGCGCGAGATCTTGCGGCGGATGCTGGGCGCGAAGTTCGTCGAGCAGAAGGAGCATGTGGCGTGGCTTCGTGAGTCGCAAGCCGTTCCGCGCTCGAAGGACGTTCAGCGCTTCCTGACGCTCGGCGAACTGGCCGCGCTCGATATCGATCTCCCGCGGAATCCCGACAGCTCCCATCAGGTGATGGCGGTCCGCAAGCCGGAGTTCATGCTTCCGATCGCGCTCCCCGTGGGATTGGCCGAGGCGATTTTGAAGAAGACGAAGTGCAGCGACGCCTGGATCGGCGTGGTCAAGACATCGGTCGACCGCGCCGGCCGCGTGCAGACCCTCAGCCTCGGCGGCGTCGGCGCGCGCGGCGGCTGCAGGAAGGCACTCGAGGCGATGCTTCGGCTTTCACTCGCCGATCCGGTGACGATCACGTCGCCGCTCGAGACGACGAATCTCCTGGTGGTGAAGCCACGGGGCCGGTCGGTTTGCTTCGATGATGATCCGATCGCCGATGAGGTGTCGCCGCGCCCCCTGATGCGAGTCGGGAACGAGGTCAAGGCGCCGAAGGTCGTGCACCGCCAGGAGCCTGTTTTCCCGAAGAATGCGCGGGAGGCCATGATGGGCGGCAACGTGGTGATCATCGCCGAGTCGATCATCACCAAGCGCGGGTGCGTTCGCGATGTCTATCTCGTGCAGCAGTCGCCATTCCCGGACCTGAATACCGCGGCGGTTTTCGCGCTGTCGCAGTGGAAGTTCAAACCGGGCACGCTCAACGGCAAGCCGGTCGACGTGATCTTCTACCTCTCGGTGAACTTCAAGACGAACTGACGGCGGCGTCGGTGATCTCCAGCGCCTGATCGATCACCGCGAACGCCTCGTTGAGCTGCTCCTCGGTGATGCACAGCGGCGGATTCGTGAAGAGGTTGTTCCAGTTCACGAAGGCGTAGATGCCGTTCTGCTTGAGGAAGGCGCCGAGCTTCTGCATCTCCGGGCTGGTTCCGTTGAACGGGGCCATCGGCTCTTTCGTCTCGCGGTTGCGCACGAGCTCGAGGACGCCGAAGAGGCCGATCGAGCGGACGTCGCCGACGGAAGGGTGCTTCTCTTTCATCTCCGCGTGAAGCCGCGCGAGCACGCGTCCCATGCGCTGGGTGTGGCCCATCGTGTCGTCGTCGATCATCACCTGCACGCACGCTTCCGCGGCGGCGAGGCTCATCGGATGCGCGTTGTAGGTGAGGCCCCCGTAGATAGACGTTGCGGTCGAAGTAGGAGGCGATGCTCTGACTCACTGCGACCGCGCCGAGGGGCAGGTACGCGGAGGTGAGGCCCTTGGCCATGGTGATGATGTCCGGGACGACGTTCCAGTGGTCGGCGGCGAACCAGCGGCCGGTTCTGCCGAGACCGCACATGACTTCGTCGCAGACGAGAAGGATTCCGTGGCGGCTGCAGATCTCGCGGAGACCCTGCAGATAGCCATCCGGCGGCACGATCAGGCCGTTCGTGCCGGTAACGGTCTCGATGAACATCGCCGCGATGGTGTGTCCTCCCTCGTAGGCGATGATCTCTTCGACCTGCTCGAGACAACGCTGGGTGAACGTCTCGTCGCTGTCGCCTTCGCGATAGAGATGGCTCCGGTATTTGTACGGATCGAAGAAGCGCACGACGCCGGGGATGCCGGGCTCGTTCGCCCAGCGCCGCGGATCGCCGGTCAGGGAGATGCCGCCCGCGGTGGCGCCGTGGTACGAGCGATAGCGGGCCATGATCTTGTGACGGCCCGTGACCATCCGCGCCATCCGGATCGCGTTCTCATTCGCCTCGGCACCGCCGAGGGTGAAGAAGAAATGATTGAGATCGCCCGGCGTGAATTGCGCGAGCATCTTTCCGAAGCGCGCGCGAACCGGCGTGGCCATGCCCGGGCCCGCGTAAACCAGCTCGTCGGCCTGCCGCTTGATGGCCTCGATGACCCGCTTGTCGCCATGGCCGATGTTCACGCACATGAGCTGCGAGTTCATGTCGACGTACCGCTTGCCGTCGGCATCCCAGAAGTAGATGCCCTCGCCGCGAACCATGGGGATGGGATTGACTGCGCCCTGCGCCGACCAGGAAAAGAGCGTGTGCTGCTTCGTCAGCGCGACGATCTCTTCCGCGGTCATGGGGGCGGTGGTGTCGGTGGTGGTCATTTCGTTTCTCCTGGGTTACGGGGTTACGAGGTTACGGGGTTACGAGGAGGATCCGTCATGGAGCGCGACACCCCGTAACCCCGTAACCTCGTAACCCCGTAACCGAGAGCTCAGGATGACACTGGCTGCGGCGCCGCGTAGCCCTCGACGTCCTCCGTGTACCCGCCGTGATATTCGAGCTGTTCCGGTCGCTTGATCTGCGAGTGCGGGACGATGCGCTCGCGGCGGAGGCCGCGGAAGTCGTCGAGCTTCGTCCAGCCGCGATGGGCGTTTTTGTCGAGGAAGTCGCTCATGCCCTGCTTGAGGGTCTTGATGACGTTCGGGCCGATGGCGCTGTCGAGCATCGCCGCGGTGCAGACCTGGACGGTTCCGCAGCCGAGGAGGAAGTAGTTGAGGGCGTGGTCGAAGTTCGAGACGCCGCCGATGCCGGAGAACGACTTGTCCGGGAAAGCGCGGGTCATCTGGGCCATCTTGGCCATCGACAGCGGAAGGATGGCCGGTCCGCCGAGTCCACCGGAGGAGCAGAGTCCTTCGACGTTCATCTCGAACTCGAGCGTTTCCGGATCGATCACCGGAAGCGACGGCCAGGTATTCGAGGAGGCAATCGCGTCCGCGCCGCCGCGGAACGTCGCCTCGGCCTCTTCGGCGATGTTCGACGTGGCCGGGGTGAGCTTCACCCACACCGGAATCTTCGCCACTTCCTTCACGGCCATGGTCGTGACCGAGCAGAGGACCTTGTCCTTGCCCACGTTCGAGCCCATGTCGATGCGGTCCATGTGCGGGCAGGAGAAGTTCAGTTCCAGCCCGTCAGCGCCGGCGTCCTGAACGGCTTTGGCGAGCTGCTGCCAGTTGCGCATCTCCTGGTCATTTCCCGAGCCGGCCATGATCGAGGCGATGAAGATCTTGTCCGGGTAGGCCTTCTTGATCTTCTCGATGCGGGGCAGCCACCAGTCGATGGCTTTCTCGGAGATCAGCTCCCAGTTCCACGACGCGACCAGGGTCGTGTCGTTGCGGCGATTCATGGACAGGCGCGTGCCGCTGTTGTCGGCGCGAAGGAACTTCGTCTTCGGTCCCTTCACGTTGACGACCGGGTGCAGGCCGATGGTCTTGCAGACCACGCCACCCCAGCCGGCGTCGAAGGCACGCATGATGTTCGAATCGGATTCCGTCGGTGGCGCCGACGCCAGAAGGAACGGATTCTCGAAGCGAAGACCGGTGAATGTGGTCGATAAATCGGCCATTGTTGGAGCCCCCCTTTCGCGGGAAGCGCCGATTATGCGCCCAAAACCGTGTGCTCTGCCACCGGTCAGAGGTCGCGTTTCACCTGAAGCTCGATCGCGTCGATGACCAGCCCGGCTTCGAGGTCGAAATCGCCGAAATCCTCGTCGACGGCCTCGATGACCACATTCAGCTGATGCGTGCCCGTGCCTTCGAATGCGAGGGCCCGGAGCGCGCTGGTGGCGTCGAACACCCGGTGATCTTCGAACGTCGGGTGATGCTCCTCCCCCGTCGCCTCCTCGGAGAAGAAGCTCATCGTGCCGACGAACGCCCTCCGCGCGGGGTCGTCGACGCGCTCGAGGTAGATCCGGAAGCGGGCCCCGGGATGGGAGTCGAAGCGGACGCCGCGCAGGATCAGCTCGGTCGCGACGGGCAGGTCCTGCTGCTCGCGCATGGCGAACTGGCGCGGATGGGACAGCGCGGCCGTGGCCGGCAGCGTGACGCGGACCTTCTCCACCATCGTGTCGACGGCGACGTCGTCCTGCTGCTCGCCGATCATCACCGGCTGGGCCAGCGCGGCGCGGGCGGTGCGCACAGCGGCCGGTGAGACCGCGGCTGCGCGCGGCGCGGCCGCTTGAGTTCGCGCGCACTTCGAAGCGCGCTCGTAGACGTAGTCGATGAACGTGCCGTTGAAGAGCACCCGAACGCTGTTCGTCACCTTCGCGCCCTTCGCGTCGACGAACGAGAATCGCTTGCCCAGCCACGCATTCGTGTCCGGGTTCTTGTGACCGGTGATGCTGGTCCAGCAATCCCACATCCGGTCGATGTTCGCGTGATGGATGTAGAAGATCGGATCGTTCGCGGAGTAGGGGACGGCTCCCATTACCGTGGCCCGGCAGCCGATCACCGAGCAGTGCACGTCGCCGTGCGGCTTCACTTCGATGCGCCGCTGGTAGCCGGGGATCGTTTTGCCGAGGGAGTTCGGACGGTTGAGGTAGACCGGGTAGTCGAGCGTGAGGTCGATGTTGGTGTCGTTGCCGTCCAGCATCATCGTGCCTGGTGCTTCCCATCCCGGCGCGCGTCGGGCCTCGAACAATGGGTTGTCGACGGTCTGTCCCTGGGCGTTGGTGTAGGTCGGCGAGGTGAACTCCGCGGGCATGGCCAGTTGCGCGGGATCGGTGTAGTCCCAATACGGCAGGCGGAGTGAGGGATCGTTGGCCGCGTCCTGCAGGACGAGCTCGAAGTAGTGGAGGTAGAGGCGGTGCCAGGGGAAGAACCAGTCCGTTCCATGCTGGCACTGTCCCCAGACCGCTTTGGCGATGTCGTCGGGCGGCCTCATATCGACCACGCCTGCGAAGTAGGGGTCGTACTTTGCCGCGGTGAGCTTATTGTCCTTGCGCCATTGCGCAACCGTGCCGCGCGGCGACTCCGTGCCGAAGTAGCCGTGCATGTTCGCCCAGTACTCCCAGCTCGTTCGATACGCGGCCGACGATTTGTCCGCGGTGTTGCGCGACCTCATCGTCGCCACGGCGTTGCGGAAGCTCTGCACGCGCTGCGGATCCTTCGCGAACTCCTGCCAGCTCAGGCGAGCCGGTTTCTGGGCGAAGGCGGTGAAGGCGAGGAAGAAGATGGCGACTTTGAGGACGTGTTTCATCGGTTTCTCCGCATCACGATCAAATAGAAGACGAAACTCAGGATGAACGTCACGAACCACGCGTACGTGTACAGGTGATCGAACAGCCCGGGATTGGCCACCTGTCCGCCGGGAGTCATCGCCGCGCGGATGAAACCGGGAACGACCGGCGCGATCGACAGCACGAGCGCGCCGACGGCCTTCCAGTTGATGCCGTTCGAGTAGGTGTACTCCCCCTGCAACTCGAAGAGATCGCGCAGATTGAGCTTCTGCTTCCGCACGACCCAGTAGTCGGCGATGAGAATCCCGCCGAGGCCGCCCATCAATCCGGAGTAGCCGATCAGCCAGGTGAAGATGTAGGCCGCGGCGTCGGAGTAGAGCTTCCACGGCATCATGGCGATGCCGATGACGGCCGTGATCAGGCCGCCGGTGACATACGAGATCTTGCGCGGGTTGAGATTCGAGAAGTCATTCGCCGGCGAGACGACGTTCGCGGCCATGTTGGTGGTGATCTGCGCCGCGAGCACGATCAGTGCGCCGAAGATGATCACTGCCGGGCTGCCGATGCGCGCGATGAGCTCGATCGGATCCCAGATCGCTTTGCCGAAGATGACGATGGTCGCGCTGGTCACGGCCACGCCGATGAAGGCGAAGAGGGTCATCGTCGTCGGCAGGCCGAGGGCCTGACCGGTGGCCTGCGATTTCTGGCTCTTCGCGTAGCGGGTGAAGTCGGGGATGTTCAGCGAGAGCGTCGCCCAGTAGCCGACATTGGCCGTCAGCGCGGCAGGGAAAAGAGTCCAGAACGGCGTGTTGCCGGTCTGCAACTTGCGCGATTCGGAGAGGATCGTTCCGAGACCGCCGCCCGCGCGAATCGCCCAGATCAGCAGCGCGATTCCGCCTCCCAGCAGCAGAGGCGCGGACCAGCTCTCCAAAATCTTGATCCCCTCGGTGCCCTTGATGATGATCGCCACCTGCATCAGCCAGAAGATGAGGAAGGCGATCGCTTTTCCGGCTCCGATGTTTCCCCACGCCGGCCACGCCGCGGTGAGCAGAGCGTTCAAGGCCAGGCCGCCGATCCAGGTCTGAATGCCGAACCAGCCGCAGGCCACGATGGCCCGCAGCATCGCCGGGATGTTCGCCCCTTTGACGCCGAAGCTCGCCCGGCAAAGCACGGGGAAGGACACGCCGTACTTCGTGCCGGCGTGGGCGTTGAGGATCATGGGGATGAGCACGACCACGTTGCCGAGGAGGATGGTGAAGAGGGCCTGGTACCAGTTCATGCCCTGGGACATCAATCCTGAAGCGAGCGTGTAGGTGGTGATGACCACGGCCATGCCGATCCAGAGCGCGGCGATGTTGTAGGTCGACCAGGTCCGCCGCGACAGCGGTGTGGGGGCGAGGTCTTCGTTCCAGAGCGGGCTGTGCGAAAAGTCGCCCTCGAGCTGCTCGAAGTCGGCCATTGAAGCTCCTCCAATTCTTGTGCGGGGAATCGCGGCGATTGTACGACGTGAATCCGTTGTCGCGCGGCGCGCGTAGACCGGCGCGAAGGAGGAATCCCATGGAATCGATCATCGCCAATCCCGCCGACGGCGCGCGGCTGCACGTCGTCGGAGACGTCGTCCGCGTCCTGGCCACGAGCAATCAGACCGGAGGCTCGTACGAGATCTTCGAGCTGGAAGGTTTGCAGGGAAGCGGACCGCCGCCGCACGCCCATCCCTGGTCCGAGGCTTACGTGGTCATCGAAGGGGAGGCCGACGTGTTCATCGAAGGCACGCGTCTCGACGCGACGCCGGGATCGTTCTTTCACATCCCCGCCGGAACGATTCATGGTTATCGCATTCGATCGGCGTCGGCGAAGTTCGTGGTGATCACCAGCCCGTCCGGCGCGAGCCATTTCTTCACTGAGCTCGATGCCGAGACCGGCGGCTCGTGCGAGGACATGGCGAAGGTCATGAGCGTGGCCATGAAGCATGGGTTTACCGTTCCGGCACCCGGCGGGCCGTAGTCCGTTTGTACCCTCTTCGCCCATGCGCATCCTTCGAGCTCTCCTCGCCCTCGCAGTCGCTCTGCCCGCACTCGCCGAGACGGTCGTCTTCAGGAACGTCAACGTGATCTCCATGACCTCGCCGAAGGTGGAGAAAAACCAGAGCGTGATCGTGCGGGATGGACGGATCGTCTCGGTCTCGGCGAAGCCAAAGTACGCGGCGGATGCGAAGGTGATCGATGCGAAAGGCAAGTACCTGCTGCCCGGGCTCGCGGAGATGCATGGACACGTGCCGCCGATGAACGCGCCGAACAATCAGACCGAGGACGTGCTCTTTCTGTACGTCGCCAACGGCATCACCACGGTGCGGGGGATGCTCGGCCATCCGGGGCAGCTCGAACTGCGGCAGAAGGCGAACACCTCGCAGATCGTGTCGCCGACGCTCTACCTCGCCGGCCCGTCGTTCAACGGCAACAGCGTGAGCTCGACGCAGGAAGCCATCGACAAAGTCCGCGCGCAGAAGAAGGAAGGCTGGGATCTGCTGAAGGTGCACCCGGGTCTCACGCGCGACGAATACGACGCGATGGCCAAAACCGCGGCCGAGGAGAAGATCCGTTTCGGTGGGCACGTGCCCGCTGAAGTCGGACTGCTGCATGCCATCGAGATGGGGCAGGAGACCTTCGATCACATCGACGGCTACGTGGAAGCGCTGGATGGGGACAAGAGTCCGGTCGATGAGAAGAAACTCGCCGAGCTGGTGAAGAAGTCGAAGGACGCCGGCGTCTGGATCGTTCCCACGTCCGCGCTGTGGGAAGTGCTCTTCAATACCATTCCCCTGGCGACGCTCACCGCCTACCCGGAGCTGAAGTACGCACCGCCGGGAGCGGTCACCGCCTGGACCAACGCCTACAACAACCGTCTCGCGCAAACGCCGCGCGAAGCAGCGAAGAACGTCATCGACAACCGGGTGACCATCCTCCGCGCGTTGAACAAAGGCGGTGTGAAGATCCTGATGGGCACCGACGCCCCGCAGCAGTTCAGCATCCCCGGCTTCTCCCTCCACCGCGAGCTCCTGCGCATGCGCGACGCGGGCATGACGAACTACGAGATCCTCAAGAGCGGCACGGTGAACGTCGGTGAGTACTTCAAGGCCACCGATTCATTCGGCACGATCGAGCCCGGCAAACGCGCCGACCTGATTTTGCTCGAAGCCAACCCCCTCGGCGACATTGGCAACGTGTCGAAGATCGCCGGAGTGATGGTCCGGGGGAAGTGGTTGTCGCGCGGGGAGATTGACGCGGGGTTGAAGAGGATCGAAGCGAAGTACGGACGTTGAGTTTATCCCGCGCGTAGACGCGGGATCTCTTCGTGCACTGGCAGCGCACGCGCCATGATCCGCGTTCGTGAACGGGGAGATCCCGCGTCTACGCGCGGGATAAACTTTGGATCAAGGCCAGATCCCTCTCTCCATCGCCACCTTCGCCACCCGCTTGATCGCCAGCGCGAACGCCGACGTCCGCAGATCCACGCTGGCATCCCGGCGGTCGCGGATCTCGAGCTGCATGTCCAGGACGCCGTCCGTGGCCGCTTCCATCTTCACGCGCAGCTTCTCGTTCACTTCCTGCTCGCTCCAGTGCTCGTTCTCGATGTTCTGCACCCACTCGAAGTAGCTCACCGTCACGCCGCCGCCGTTGGTGAGGATGTCCGGGAGCACGGGGATGCCGCGCTCGAACAGCACCTTATCCGCGGCCGGCGTCGTCGGCCCGTTCGCCGCCTCGGCCACGACTTTCGTCTGAACGCCATCCACGTTATCGGCGCGGATCTGGTTCTCGAACGCGGCCGGGATGAGCACGTCGCAGGGGATGTGCAGCAACTCCGCGTTGGTGATGTTCTTCGACCCGGGCATGCCCACGACGGATCCGGTCGTCTGCTTGTGCAGAAGCATCGCCGCGGGATCGAGTCCTTCGTCCGCGTGAATCGCGCCGTTCGAGTCGCTGACCGCGATCACAATCGCCCCCGCCTCGGTGAACAGCGTCGCGGCGATCGATCCCGCATTTCCATAACCCTGGATGACGACTCGCGCGCCTGCCAGCGTGGTGAGGCCCGGGACCGCGCCCTGTTCGATCGCGCGGCGCGTCACGAACAGGCATCCGCGCGCCGTCGCTTCGTTTCGGCCGAGAGAGCCGCCGAGGTAGACCGGTTTGCCGGTGACCACGGGAAGGTTGTTCTTGCCGGGATGCATCATGTCGTACGTGTCGTAGATCCAGGCCATGGTCTCGGCGGTCGTGTTCACGTCGGGCGCGGGGATGTCCGTATGCGGTCCGATCGAGTCGCCGAGCTCCACGACGAAGCGGCGGGTGATGCGCCGCAGCTCGTTGCGGGTCAGCTTCTTCGGATCGCAGATGATCCCGCCCTTCGCGCCGCCGAACGGGATGTCCGCCACGGCGCACTTCCAGGTCATCCACGATGCGAGCGCGCGGACCTCGTCGGCGTTGACATCGGGGTGATAGCGGATGCCGCCCTTGCCCGGCCCGCGAACGCGCGAGTGCAGCGCGCGATACCCGGCAAACGTCCGCACCGTTCCGTCATCACACTCGACCGGGAACTCGACTTTGAGCAATCGCGACGTGCCGCGCATGAGCGTGCGCATGCCGTCGGGGAGGTCGACGACGTAACCGGCGGCCTGGTCGAACTGCGCCTGAGCGATGTTGTACGGGTTCAGGTCCTCGACCGTGTCGAGGCCGGGCGAGGAGTTGCCGGTAGCGCGCGGGTGCACGTCCATGAGTGACGCTCCTTCTTTTCCGGGTGTCGCACGATCATACTTTCGTCATGCTGGACCGCAAGACATATGTCGTGAAGGAACGTCCCGGAGTTCTGAAGCTCGTCGACACGTACGACATCCTCGATCCCGACACCGGCGCATCGATCGGCATCGCCAGAGAGGAGCCGCCGGGAATCATCAAGTACCTCCGCCTCCTCGGCAACAACAAGTTCCTGCCGACGGTGGTGAACGTGTACGAGCGCGAAGGACAGCCGCCGATCCTCTCCATCCATCGCGGCGTCGCGTTCTTCCGTCCGAAGGTGCGCGTGACCACGCGCGAGCGCGAGATCGGCTACTTCAAGGCCAAGTTCATCTCCTGGGGGCCGTCGTTCAACATCTTCGACATGCAGGACAACCTGATCGGCAGCGTGAAGGGCGACTGGAAGGGCTGGAACTTCCAGCTCCTCGGCCCATCCGGCGAAGAGCTCGGCCGGGTCACGAAGAAGTGGGCCGGCCTGGCGCGGGAGTTGTTTACGACCGCTGACACGTACGTGATTGCCATCGCTGATGCAGCCGCCGGACGCCGCGACGTCGCTTCATTGCTCCTGGCCGCGGGCCTGGCCATCGATACCGTGTTCAAAGAAAAGGATGAGTGAGGACTTCGGCGCACTCTGGAAGACGTCGGTGCGGTTTCGCCGCGCATCCCGCGAGCTCGAGCCGCTGCTGCGCGAGTTGCACGCGGCATATGGCGATCCTGCCGCGACGCGCCGCGCGCTCGAAGATCTCCTGACCTTTCTCTCCGGCACCGGCCGCACCGACGCGAACTGCGAGACGACGCACTACTTCACGAACGCCACGGAGTCGATGTGGAGCGGGCTTCCAGAAGAGTTGCGCGGCATCCTCGACGACATGAGCGGCACGCTCCACGACTCCATTCACGCCGAGTCGATCGCGCGGACGTTCGAGGCGACGCCGGAGCAGTTGCTGGAGCGGTTGCGAAGAATCCGGTGACGCGTCAGTCGTCGTCGCGCGCCGTCATGGGGCCGGCGTTTTGGCCCAGCACATGATGACCTGCCGTGTCGCAGTCACGCCGCCGCCTCCGCGGCTCCCATGGACGAGCGCCGGCTCGTAGCCATTCGGACAGAGCAGCCGATCGGTGATCGGATTCTTCTTGTCCCCGTTGTCGCTGTACATCCCTCCGAAGAGATACGGCGGCTGCTTTCCCGCCTCGCGCGGCCGCCAGCAGTAGTACAGATCGTGTGCGTTTTTCACCTGCGCCGCTCTGAATCCGAGCGGGCAACCCGCGCCGCCGATCGAGTTGTAAATCCAGCGGTCGCCGGAGGGCTCGGCGTCGTTGGTCTTGCCGTACATGCCGCCGAAATCGGCGACGCCGAAGTCAGCGTCCTTCTCGGATCCGCCGCCGATGCGGCCGCAGTAGTAAACCGGCCAGTCGACGTTGTGGGTCCCTTTGATCTCGTACGCTGTGTAGCCGGCCGGGCAGCCCTGGCCGCCGGTGACGGCGTTGTTGAAGGATCCGCCTTCGCCGATGCCGAACATCCCGCCGAAGTCCATGCGGCCCTCGCGCGCGGTCAAAGGCGGCTGATTGTTCTTGAGGATGTCGAGCGTTTTCGCCCAGGTGTCGGCGATGGCCAGAGTCCCGACCCAGTCTTTGTCGACTTCCGGCGCGCGCGACTTGCGGACGCCATCGACGTACGGCTGACGATTCCCTTCGCATCGGGCCAGCGCTTTTCCTTCGTCGTCATCAGCCTGGGAGCCGGGCATGCGCTTCTGCACCGCGGAATCGCTGAATCCGGTCTCGTAAGTGGTGATCAGCGCCCAGGGCGCTCCGTGCACCCGTTTTTGATTGACGTGGCAGTCGGAGATCTGGCCGAGGCGCGCATACATCGCGGAGTCGCGGCGGCGGTGCATGGTCTTGCGCACGTGGTCGAGCGACGACTCGAGGTGGGCGATCAGATCGGGCCGGATCGATTTGTCATGCTCGGGGTGCACTTTCCGGCGCAACTCGAGCGTGTTCGCTTTGAGCTGAGCCGACGCCAGGAACAGGGGGAGTCCGGGATCGACGTATTCCGCTTTACCGGCAGCGCCGGTGCGGCGATCACTTCATAGACTTTCTGGAGTGTGGAGTTCCGCTCGATGCGGTCCTCGAGCGTGACCGGATCGGACCCATTCTGCCACTGGCGCTCATACTCCTGGAGCGCGGTCGCGGCCGCGGTCAGAGTCGTTTCGTCGTTCTCCATGACGTTCTTCACCAACTCTTTGCGCACGTTCGCGCTGATGTCGGCGAGGAGCTTCTCGATGTCGATGGTCTTGGACGGAAAGAGGCCAGCTCTTTTGAGCACGATGCCGGCGACGGACTTGAGCAGCCCTCCGGCCATGTCCCCGACGACGCTCGTTTCGCCGCGTAACGGCTTGCGCGGTGCCGGCTTTTTCTTCTTCGACGTCGATTGGGATGGCGGTTTCGTGTCGGCCGAGAGAGGCAGGGTCGTGAACGAGAGAGAAAACACCAGACCGAGGGCAATCGCTGCGCGAGCTCGCATCGTTGTTCCTTCCTTCGATTGTGTTTTGTGGTGGGACCGGAACGAAGTATCGCCGTCCGTGCGGCCGAATGCAACGGTCGCTGACAATCTTAGGGGGTCAGACCCAGGATGCCGAGATCGAACGCGATCCCGATAAGACCGATTGCCGAAACCAGAACCCACCACTTCGCCTTCGGCGACGCATCATCCCCACCGATTGTCCGGACGAGAACCGCGACGAACACGAGTCCTGCAATGATCGTGAGGCCCCTGCCAACGACCCATTGCGTTCGCAGGCGGCCCGCCGCGGATCCCCATGCCGAACCGTGCGAAGTCAGATAAGCCAGATGAACACCGAAGCACAGGACGAAGCCGATCGCCGCGGCAATTAGACTGGCGACAATCACCGCGCCCGGAAATAGCGAACCGCGGAGACGCGGCGCATCAATCATCTGTGGATGGTACTCGTGCTGCTACGCGTTGGACGGCGCCGCACGCACCGCTGCAGGCAATGCAGGCCGTCTGGTGAGGATCGGTTGCCATTCGCGGAAGTCTGCTGATGCGTTCCAAGGCCAGATGCCACTCGTCGTCGGGTAGACCATCTGTAGGACGCGGAAGGACGGACCGTCGTACAGCCACAGGTTCCATCCGAAGTATTCGGGATAGAACGACTCCTCGACCTGCTCGAAGCCCACCAGGAATCCTTCCAGAAAGTCACCGTAGGTGTGACCTGCCGTGAAGACCTCGCCCTCCTGAATTCTGCGGTTGTATTCGTTCACCACGAAGTGAGCAATGGGCTGTTCGAGACCGACGACTACCACCTCGGGCGCGCCAGACGACCGCTCAATGCCGACGGAGTACGAAAACGGAGGCAACTCGTCCTCCGCCGCCACGTGGATTACGTGACAGCCATACTTGTCGATGTCGGCGAGGGCTTTTTGTTCTCCGCGGTTCATCGTAGGTCCATCCAACTGGCGAATATGGGGTAGTAGTTCCAGAGGGAGTCCTGTACGAGCTCGGGGTCGACTAGCTCACCGCACGTGCTGCCTGGACGCAGCCCAGGCGATAAGCCGTAGTGCCGCGACCCTCAATCGACACGCGCCCGATTCGCCGCGCGAATCGTGGAAATCAGCGCAACAATGCAAACGATCCACCCCACGCCCAGCACCGCTGCAATCCACAGATGAGGCAGCCCGCTCGGGTCGGACATTTCAATGTTGCGGATGTGCCCGAAAACGCTCGCGTAGCCTAGTCCGCAGGTAAACGCCCAGGCCGCGGCAAGAACGATTGGGCCCGTGGCCCGGTCCTTCGAACATCGCCACGCGCCGTAAAGCAGAAACGCGCCGATCAAATAGTCGTCGAGAAACGCAGGCGGATATTCGTGCCACAGTGGCCACCGTCTGGCTGTTTCGGCTAGAGGAAGCAATACACCGATGACGATCGCCAGCCGGCGGCTGCGCGATAAGGTCACGACATCCAGTTCACGCCCGCCTCTTTGTTCCACTTCGTGGTCATCTTCTTCGACTTCGTCCAGAGCTCGATCGAGCCGCGGCCGGTGATGTCGCCGACGCCGAACTTCGAATCGTTCCAGCCGCCGAAGCCGAACGGCTCGCGCGGCACGGGCACGCCGACGTTCACACCGACCATCCCCGCGCTGGCCTTCTCCATCACGTACCGGGCAACGCCGCCGCTCTCCGTGAACACCGACGCGGCATTGCCGTACGGCGATTTCTGCTGGACCTGCAGCGCCTCTTCGACGTCGTTCGCGCGCACGATGACCATCACCGGCCCGAAGATCTCTTCCTGGGCGATGCGCATGTCCGGCGTGACGTGATCGATCAGCGTCGGGCCGACGAAATAGCCGTTCTCGCGGCCGGGCACTGAATATCCACGCCCGTCGACGAGCACCTTCGCCCCCGCTTCCTCGGCTTCAGTGATGTATTTCTCGATGCGCTCCTTGGCCTGCTTCGAGATGACCGGTCCGATGTGAGTTCCGGGGACCATCGAGCGGACGATGTTCACCATGCGCTCGATGATGTGGTCGGACTTGCCGACGGCCATCATCACCGACGCGGCCATGCAGCGCTGTCCCGCGCAACCGGACATCGACGCGACGACATTGTTCGAAGTCATGTCCGGCTCGGCGTCCGGCATCACGATGAGGTGGTTCTTCGCGCCGCCGAGGGCCAGGACGCGCTTGAGATTGTGCGTGCCGCGGCGGTAGACGATTTTCGCGACGGTTGTCGAGCCGACGAAGCTGATCGTGTCGATGAAGGGGTTGTCGCAGATGGCTTCGACGGTCTGCTGCCCGCCGTGCACGACGTTGAGCACGCCGTCGGGCAGGCCGGCTTCCTTCAGCAACTCGGCGATGCGGCCGGCACTGAGCGGCACCTGCTCGGAGGGCTTGAGGATCATGCAGTTGCCGAGTCCGATGGCATTGGGGATGGTCCAGTTGGCGACCATATTCGGGAAGTTGAAGGGCGTGATCGACGCGACGACGCCGACCGGATAGCGCTCCACGCGGCATTCCACGCCGCGCGACACTTCCAGCACTTCGCCAGGCACGATCTGCGGCAAGGAGCAGGCGAACTCGCAGAGCTCCGCGGATTTCAGGACCTCCGCCGCGGCCTCGTTGCGGATCTTGCCGTTCTCCTCGCTGACCAGCGCCGCCAGCTCATCGATGTTTTTCTCGAGCAGCGTCTTGTATCGATAGAAGACCTGCACCCGCTCCTTGATCGGCGTGGCCGCCCATCCCGGCGCGGCTTTGCGGGCGGCGTCGACGGCCTGGTCCACTTCGCTCGGACCGCACAGCGGAACGCGCGAGATGACGCTGCCGTCGGCGGGATTGGTGACGTCGAGATACTCGCGGGCCTGCGAGTCGACATACGTGCCGCCGATGTAGTTGCGGACGTCGGGATATTTCGTGGAAACAGCGGCTTCAGCGATGCTCATGGGCGGGCTCCTTCGCGCTCGTCTAGGGCGCTTCAACGACGGTTCCGTATTATCACGCAATGTCCACGCCCCATCCGCCCGGCTGCCCCCATCCGACCAGTGCCTCGCCGGCGCAGATCGAGTTCGTGCCGCAGAGGCCCATGGTGGACTGGCTGCATCCGGCCCAGCTCGCCCGCACCGGTCTAAAGGCCGCCATCGCCTCGACTTTCGGCTCGTACGCGGACAAACGCGAGCTGCAGGCGGCGCTGGCGCACGTCGAAGGGGCGGACGACACGTACGAGCTGAAGGATGGCGAGCTCTGGTTCGACTACACCGCCGACCTCGGCGACGGATTCGACGCGACCTACGCGATCGCCCGGCTGCTCGCGACCGATCTCACAATCGACGGCGAGGAAACGAAGCGAGGCACATTCGTCATCCTCGGCGGCGACCAGGTCTATCCGACCGCGGCCCGCGACGAATATCAGAACCGCTTCATCGGCCCGTATCGCGCGGCGCATCCCTTCGAGCCGCACCGCGTCGACGGCCACTTCGCGCCGGCGATGTACGCGTTGCCAGGCAATCACGACTGGTACGACGGCCTGACCAGCTTCCTGCGCATCTTCTGTCAGCGCAAAGGCAATCGCACCGGCCGCTGGATCGGCGGATGGCGCACGCGCCAGCGTCGCAGTTACTTCGCCATCGAGCTGCCGGGCAACTGGTGGATCTGGGCCGTCGACAGCCAGCTCGAGTCGGACATGGATCATCCGCAGCTCATGTACTTCGACAGCCTCGCCGAGCAGATGCTGAAGAAGGAGAGCGATCCGTCGAAGCACAAGATCATCCTCGTCACTGCGGAGCCGAGCTGGGTGAATTGCCGCGGCGATGAGGCCGCGGGGACGTGTCGCAATCATCCCGAGGCGTTCAATACGCTGGCTCATTTCGAGAAGACCTACGTGCGGACGAAAGGATTCGAGCTGCGGCTCGTCCTGTCCGGCGACCTCCATCACTACGTCCGCTACGCGTCGACCGAGCGGGACACGCACACGATGCGCATCACCGCGGGTGGCGGAGGCGCGTTTCTCCTCGGCACGGAGCAGATGCCTTCGGTCATCAGCGTGCGCGAAGACGGCGGGAACCATCCGTACGTGAAGAAAGCCGCGTTTCCCGACACGACGGAATCGCGCAAGTACGAATCGGGGATCTGGCGCGTTCCTTTCGAGCGTCCGGCGTTCGGCATGATGCTCGGCGGCATCTACCTGCTGATCGCGTGGCTGCTGCAGACCGGCAGCCGGGCCACGGACCTTCTGCCCGCGGGATCGCTCCTCGACCACATCTATCTTCGCGGCGCGAACGTGAGCGCGTTCGCGATTGCGTTCATGCTCAGCCCTCTGAGCACGACGCTGGGGCTGGGGATCGTGGCCGCGTTGTGGGGATTCACGTTTACGCAGGCCAAAGGTCATCCTTGGCCGGCGAAGATCTCCGGCGCCGTGCACGGCCTCGCTCACGTGGTGTTGTGCTGCGCGCTCTTCGCAACGATCACGACCGCGCTCAAAACCACGGCGCTGCCGCGAGGCGGTGTCTGGTTCAGTCTCGCCCTGATGACCCTCCTCTTCATCCTCGGCTGGGTCCTCGGCTCATGGCTCTTCGCGGCGTATCTCTGGTTGTCCTGCCGCTGGACGGGCGTGCACGCCGGCGATCTCTTTTCATCGATGGCCATCACCGACTGCAAGCACTTCCTGCGCATGCGCATGGACGCATCGGGGCGGCTGACGCTATTCGTGATCGGGCTCAAGAAAGTGCCGCACGATTGGGTCTTCGAAGCACCAGGCGACCGTTGCGGACGGCCGTGGTTTCACTCGAAGAAGTTCATGGTGGAGAAGGAGTACACGCCGTTCGTCGTGGAAAAGGTGACGTTGTGAGGTGATAACAACCCCTCATCCGCCTTCGGCACCTTCTCCCCTCATGAGGGGAGAAGGCTCTCGCGACGAACGTCCCCTTCGAGATCCCTCGCCCCGCCTTGCGGGGAGAGGGTGGCCGAAGGCCGGGTGAGGGGCGATCTCGCGATGATCTTGACCGGCCTCACGCGCGCCCCGCATGATGCGCCACACATGAGCTTCCGTCAGTTGTTCCGCACGAAATCGCTCGACGCGCTGGTCGCCGACACGCAGGAAGAAGGCTCGCAACTCAAGCGCGCTCTCGGACCGTGGAACCTGGTTGCACTCGGAATCGGAGCGGTGATCGGCGCAGGCATCTTCGCCACGATCGGCACTGCCGCCGCCGGTGACGCCCACCGCCCGGGCGCCGGGCCCGGGCTGATGCTTTCGTTCGTGATCACCGCGATCGTCTGCGGATTCACGGCGCTCTGCTATGCCGAGTTCGCGTCGATGGTGCCGGTCTCCGGCTCCGCGTACACCTACTCGTACGGAACGCTCGGCGAGCTCGTGGCCTGGATCATCGGCTGGGATCTCATCATCGAATACGCGATCGGCAACGTCGCCGTGGCGATCTCCTGGGCGAATTACTTCAACACGTTGCTCGAAGGCTCGGGGTTCCGTCTGCCTCGATGGCTCGCGGTGGATTGGCAGACCGCGCACGCGAAGATGCCCGAGGTCGTGGCCGAGGCGCCGAGGATCTTCGGATTCCCGATCGTGGTGAACATCATGGCCCTGGCCATCGTCGCGTTCATCACCATCGTCCTGGTGTGGGGCATCAAGGAATCGGCCAAATTCAACTTCTACATGGTCGCCCTGAAGCTGATCGTCCTCGGCTTCTTCGTGTTCGTCAGCTTCAGGTACGTGAGCTCCGACAACTGGGTGCCGTTCGCGCCCAACGGCATGCATGGCATTCTCTCCGGCGCGGCGGTGGTGTTCTTCGCCTACATCGGCTTCGACGCGGTGTCGACGACGGCCGAGGAAGCGAAGAATCCGAAACGGGACATGCCCATCGGCATCATCGGCTCGCTGATCGTCTGCACGATCATCTACATCATCGTCGCGGCCGTCTTCACGGGGATGATCTCGTACCCGACGCTGACCGGCGCGCTGGCGACGGAACAGGCCGAGCCGCTCACGCTGGCGATGAAGCACGTGATGATGCCGACCTGGATGGTCAAGGTGGTGGCCCTGGGATCGGTCATCGCCCACACCGCGGTGCTCTTCGTCTTTCAGCTCGGCCAGCCGCGCATCTTTTTCGCCATGTCGCGCGACGGACTGCTGCCGAAGTTCTTCTCGAAGGTGCATCCGAAGTACCGCACCCCGCACATCGCCACGATCATCACCGGCCTCGTTGTCGGTGTGGCCGCGTTGTTCACGACGCTCGAGGAGATGGTCGACCTGACCAACATCGGAACGCTCTTCGCGTTCTTCCTGGTCTGCGTCGGCATCATCATCCTGCGCATCAAGGAACCGAATCGCGAACGGCCGTTCAAGGTGCCGTTCGGACTCGTGATCCCGATCCTCGGCGCGGTCTCCGCTGTCGGCCTGGCCATCTACCTCCCGCCGAAATCATGGGAGCGGTTCTTCATCTGGCTGGCCATCGGCGCGGTGGTGTACTTCCTGTACGGATACCGCCACAGCCGCCTGCGGCACCCGGGGCACATCCATAAGGTCGATCCGCCGCCGCCGTTGTCGACGCACGACACGAAGTAGTGCATCCGCGAGCGAAGGAACTGATCGAGTCGCTGGCGCTCGTCCCCCATCCAGAGGGGGGGTGGTACCGGCAGGTGTTCAAGTCGAGCGAGCGCGTGACGCGCGCGGCGGACGGCGCCGATCGAAGCGCGCTGACGACGATCTACTTCCTGCTGGTCGAAGGAACGCACAGCCGCTGGCATCGCGTGCAGTCGGACGAGGTCTGGCATTTCTACGAGGGCGATCCGCTGGCGCTGACGATCCGCGATCGCGAGACGGTGATCCTCGACGCGACGAATCGCGTTCATGTCGTGTCCGCGCGAGCGTGGCAGACGGCGCACCCGCGCGGCGCGTACGTGCTGGTGGGATGCACGGTCGGGCCGGGGTTTGAGTTTGTGGATTTCGAGATGGAGTAGTTGTGAAGTCTATCCTTCGCGCGGGCGGCGGGTGGCGGGCGCGGAGGATAGAGTCAATCAGAACCGCCAGGTCACGCCGAACGACGGCAGCACCGCCAGCACGGACTCGTATTGCGGCACCGCGGTCACATCGCCGTTTTGCGCGACGTTGAACGAGAAACCCTCGATCCGGGTGACGTTCGTGTGGTTCAACAAATTCAGCACTTCCACGAACATCGTCAGCGGCCCGGAAGAGCGGCTCACCCGCAGGTCGGCGCGGCGGTAGGAGGGGAGGCGGGTCGTGCCGCGCGCGCCGGTCGAGCTCACGAGCCGGCCGTCGACGAAACGCGCGCTGACGGGGGTGCTCGGCCAGCCGCTGTGAAACGTTCCGGCCAGATTGAAGTTCCAGTTCGCGCCGTGGCGAAGGTTCACGCTGAACGTCAGGCCGTGGCGTTGATCCCACGACCGCGGCACGTCCTCACCGTCGATCACGTCGGAGACCGACGCCAGCGTGTAACTGAGCCAGCCGCTGAGCCGTCTTGCTGAATCAGTGCGCAGCAGCAGCTCCGCGCCGCGTGCGGTTGCACGATCCGGCGCGATGCGAACGCGGTCGGCGCGCAGCTCGGGAAACATCAGCAGGCTGTCGAACGCGTTCTCGAACCGCGGCCTGAGCTTGGTCATCGACTTGTCGTACAGCTCCAGGCGCGCGTGGACCTGTTCGCGAAAGAGATGCTCGATGCCGACCACACGATGTTCGGAGCGCTGCGCCTCGCCGAGCTCGGTCAGACCATCCTCGATCTGCAGATCCTCGATGCGCGCCGGTTGATGGACGATGCCCCAGGCCGCGCGAACAGACGTGCGCGCGGTCGGGGTCCACGATGCGTTGAGACGGGGATCGAGGTCCGAGCCGGCAGCGCGCAGGCCCGCTTCGACGACCACGTTCTCCGAGACCCGGACACGGTCGGCAACGTAAGCGGACAGCTCGCTGTCCGATGGCCGCACGTGGATCGACCGGTCGACGGTAAACGGCGGCGCGCCGAGGGTGTAGCTGGTGAGCTGCACGCGCGCGGTGCCGTCGTAGTCGTAACGGGCGCTGGTCTGCCGCGCGGTCACGCCGAACTTCACGAGGTTGCGGGCCGACAGATCGAACGAGCCGTCGTTCTTGAGCGACAACAGGCGGATTTTGCGGCGGTCATCGAGCCGGCCGGTCTGGTTGCCTCCCTCATCGACGAAATGGCCGTTGCGATTGCGGGAGAGACTTCCGTACGACAGCACGCTCTGCGCGTACAACCGCGGCGTGAGCGACCCGCGGACATTGAGCCACGCGTAACCGTCGGTGTAGCGGGCGGTCGCGTCGGTGTCGGGTTCCTCGTGCAGTTCGAGGTCGTCGTGCGCGATCAGGACATGGGCCGACGCGACCGCGGCATCGCCGAGCGTCCACTGCACCTTGCCGATGAAGTCCTCGTATTTCGGATCGAAGTTGTCCTCGTCGTCGAGCATGCGCAGGACCTCGCGCAGATACCCGTGACGCAGCGAGACCAGCCACGATCCGCGCGACGCGCCGAACGTTCCCTGCGAGAGCAGCCGCGCGTTCAGCAGGCTGATCCCGACTTCGTGCCGCATCTCGTCCGCCGTGCTCGTGTCGATGTCGACGACGCCGCTCATCCGCCCGCCGTACTCCGCCGGATACCCGCCGCTGAGCACATCCACGCTCCCCACAGCCTCGGCGTCGATGGTGCTGAACGCACGCGACAGGTCCTTCACGTGAAAGGGATCGTGGATCTCCGCTCCGTCGACGAGCACGAGCACCTCGTCTTCGGCGCCTCCGCGGAGATTGAACCGCGCGCTGACGTCGGACGCCGCCACACCCGGGATTCGACCAATGGCGCGATACAGGTCATCGGAAAAGTGGGGTACGCGGCGGACTTCTTCGCGGCTCAGGAACTGATGGCTGGCGACCTCGTCGCCGAGGATGGTGAAGCGGCTCGGTGTGACGACGATCTCCGCGAGTGTCACCGGCATCTGAGGAGGCGGGACCGAGGGTTCGCGATGCGTTTCCTCCCGTCGCCGCGTTTCATCAGGAACGATCAGCAGCGAGTTGCCGGGGCCGTTCTTCGCGCGCAGCCGATGCTCGCGCAGCAGCTCGTCGAGGATCTGCCGCGGCTTCGTTGCGCGCGGCTCCTTCTTCACGATCATGTCCGCGCGGACTACGTCATCGCTGTAGATCAACTTCAATCCGCGCCTCTCGAGGTCGCGTAGCGCGTGGCTGAGCGGCTGTCCCACGTAGCGCGTTTGCTGCGCGGCGAGAGTCACCGCGCAGGCGAGGAGAACGATGAGCTTGCGCATCACTTCCGCCTGCTCACGATGAGGGTGTCGCCTTCGATGCTGTACTCGACGCCCGACGCCGCGGTGGCCGCGTCGATCGCTTCCTGCGGCGTGAGGGGAACGCTGCCGTGGAGCACGGCGTCGCGGCCGGTTTCCCACTTCACCTGCAGGCCTTTCGTTCGCGCGGCCTGCTCCACGACGTCGCCGAGGGTCCGGCCTTCGAGCGTGATCCGCTGGTTGACTGTGTCGCGCGTTGCAACGACCTCCGCTCCGGCGTCTGCACGCGTTCCGCGCACCTCGACCGCTCCCTCGTCGACGCGAACCCGCATCTCGGAGGCGCTGACGCGGATCTCGAACTTCGTGCCGATGTCGCGCACCGCGCCGAACGGCGTGTTCACGGTGACGCCGCTGTGCCCGTTGGACGTGAAGTAGATCGTGCCTCGCTCGAGCGACGCTTCGGTGGAAGAGACGATCGTGAAGCGCGTGCCTGCGTCGAGACGGACCGTTGCGCCGCTCCAGTCGATCGATGAAGCGATGCCCTGAGGGACGTCGATGGTGCGTGGTTGCGGTCGCAGCAGAAGCACCGCTGCCAGCGTCGCGGCGATGGCGGCGCCGATGCCGTATTGCACGAACCGTCTGCGTTGCGTGGTGCGGCGCCATTCCTCGTAAACCGCGGTTTGCACTCGCGCGGTGCGCTCGGGGTCAGGTCGCGGACGTGCGCCGGCCAATCGCACCAGGCTCGCCACCGCGTCTTCGCTTTCGTCGTTCATGGTTGCACTCCGTATGCGGTGGTGAAGGCGTCGCGAAAGGCATCGCGAGCGCGGGTGAGAGTCGATTCAGCGGCTTTCGCGGTCAGGCCGAGGCGGCCGGCGATCTCGGCGACGGTCAGGCCTTCGATGTACTTCCACTCCAGCGCGTCGCCGTATCGCGAGGGCAGTCCGTCGAGCACGGCCTGGACGAGACGAGCCGTCTCGCGCCGCTGCACTTCGCTCTCCGGTCCCGCAAGCGACTCCAGCGCGGCCCGGACCTCGGGGATGTCTTCGCTGAGATCGATCATCGGCGGCGTTTTCTTTCGCTCGATGAACCAGGTCGCGAGCTCGCGGCGGCAGATCGCGGTCATCCACGTCAGCAGTGCCGCCTCGCCGCGATACGTCGACAGTTTTCGCACCGCCCGGCACAGCGCGAGCTGCACGACTTCCTCGGCAACCCCGGCATCGCCGCCGGCCCGCGGCAGCGCGAACCGGAACAACGGCGCGAAGCTCATCTCGAAAAATTCGGCGAACGCTTCCTCGTCGCCGCGCAGGAGTCGCGCGACGAGGAAGCGATCGGGATGGTCGGCGCTCATCGTCAGATTCTCCTCTTCTGCCACGTTGGACAGGGGCGGAGAGGAAAATCCTTCGCGGTGGAGGACGAGCGCCCCGCTCGCCCTCTACCGGCAAGGGCGGCCGAGGCGGCCGCCCTCCTCAGAACTTCTTCGGGAAGCGGATGCTGCTGTCGTTGGTGCGGTTGTCGGTCGTCGACGCGTAGACGTACGCGCTGCCGGCCTGGATCTGCACGATGATGAAGCCGCCCGGCGCGGTCGCGCCGCCATCCAGGAACTGCGAGAGCGTGACCTGCTCGAAGTAATTCGCCGGATACGAGCGGGTCACGTTCAGGTTCGAGACCTGGATGCCGTTCGCGTCGTACTCGATGACGCCGACGGTCACCCCTTCGTCGAGCGTCCGGAGCCCGATGTTCATGCGGAAGTTGGTGAGGTCCGACGGAATCGTGAACGAGCCGCGGTCGAAGCGGTGCATGGCGTTGACCGGCGTCATCACCTCTTCTGTGAATCCGGACGTGCCGCCCGCGCCTTCATCGTTGTAAATCCGCGCGGTCACATCGGGCGGATAGCTGGTGAAGGGGACGATGTCCATGCTCCCGATGCCGCTGGTGCTCATCGAGGCGATGACGTCATCGAGTGAGGTGGTCTGCGCCGGCTGCAGGCTGTACGTGTATTTCGGATCGGTCGAGGCCGCGCTGGCGCCGGCCGGATGAAAGACCAGCTGTCCGGTGATCGTGGAAGTGCCGCGATTGGTGAGCTGCACCGCCGTGCGGAACAACGATCCGAAACTGCCCTGCGTCGAGCCGACGACCGGCAGAGTGCCATGCACCGGATTCGCTTCCGAGGAGGCGCGGACGCTCATCACCAGGCCGTTCACGAACTCGACGTTCGAGACCGTGCCGCTGTCCGGATCGGAAGGCACGGCGCCGACGAGGTTGGAGCGGTCCGTCCGCGCATTCGCTACGCCGCCGCAGGTAAGCGGCTCCAGCTGGGTGATGCCGATGTAATCGCCAGGCTGCACGTTGACCGCGGGCGAGAGCGGGATATCGATGATCCCCGCAGTCGAATCGAACGGTCCGCGCGTCGCGATGACCTCCAGACCGGTGTCGGCCGGCCGGAAGAATTTCACCTCGAAGGAGTCCTCACATCCAGCGGGGGGGCCAGCCGTCCAGACCAGCGTGGCCCGGGTGAGGTTGCCGATGCCGAAGGCGGGACGGGAGAAGTCGATCAGGGTGAGCGGCGCCAGCGTCCCTCCGCGATTGGCGACGGTTGCGGCGCCGGGTTGGAGCTCTCCGACGGTGACGGCGAAAAGAGGGGCGGCGAACAGGGCGACGAGGGATATGTAAATAAGTTTGCGGAGCATGCCCTCCGCGCGGTGCATCAGCCGTACCCGGGCTCCTGCCAGGCTGAGCAGCGAAGATCACAAGCGCGGGATAATTGCCGCCCTTACGCTCTGCGGCCAAATAAACGTACGGAGGCGGCTGATGTCGAAAACGGACACGACGGTCGACAAACTGGTCACGATGATCAAGGACGGCGAGCTGCGCCTTCCGGAAATGCAGCGGCGGTACGTGTGGCCTGCGACCCGCGTGCGCGACCTCCTTGATTCGCTTTATCGCGGATACCCGTCCGGAACCATTCTGGTTTGGGAGACCGAGCAGGAGATGCCGAGCCGCGACCTTGCCATCGAACAGGGCACGAGCCCGTTCAAAGGTCACAAGCTCCTGCTCGACGGCCAGCAGCGTCTCACGTCGTTATCGGCCATCCTCAGGGGGAAACCGGTGGTCGTGCGCGGTCGCCGGAAGCCGATCGAGATTCTCTTCAATCTCGATCACCCGGAGAAGCCGGCGGAATGGACCGAGGTCAATGACGAGGCGGAAGACGCGGATGACACGGACGTCGATCTCGAGGAGGAGGAAGGTCCCAACATTCAGGAGCGGTTGCGTCAGCGCACATTCGTCGTCGCGAGCAAGCAGATGCAGGCCAATCCGGTGTGGGTGCCGGTGACCAGCCTGTTTCGCGACGAGGTGACCGACGGGCAGATTCTCAAGCCGCTCGTTGGCTCGTTCGACGACCCGAACTACGAGAAATACACGAAGCGCCTTCAACGCGTGAGAAGGATCCGTGACTACCAATACGTCATGCACGTTCTGGATAAGAGCCTTTCGTATGAGGAGGTCGCCGAAATTTTCGTTCGTGTGAATTCGCTCGGCGTGAAGTTGCGCGGATCGGACCTCGCACTCGCTCAGATCACGTCGCGTTGGAGAGACTCGCTGAAGCTCTTCGAGGAGTTCCAAGAGGAATGTGAGGAGAGCTGGTTCACCCTCGACCTCGGACTGCTCGTGCGCGCGCTCGTGGTATTCGCCACCAATCAGAGCCGGTTCAATTCCGTATCGACGATCCCCGTCGAGCAGCTGAAGAAGGGGTGGGAGAAGGCCAAATCGGGCATTCGATTCGCGGTCAACTTCCTGCGGGCCAACGCCGGTGTCGAAGATGAGAGTCTTCTTTCCTCCCCGCTGTTCATCATCACGATCGGGTACTACGCGCTTCAAACCGAAATGCGGCTGGCGCCGGGCGATGTCTCGGCTCTCAAACGCTGGCTATATCTCGGCAACGTATTCGGGCATTACAGCGGGTCGTCGGAGACGACGCTCGACGGCGACCTGAATCTGATCAGCCGCGGCGGTGGCCCGATGGCGTTGCTCGACACGCTGAAACAACAGGTCGGCCGCTTCGAGGTTCACCCAGGTGATCTGGCCGGTCGTGGTCAGAGAAGCGCGCTGTTCTCACTCGCGTACCTCGCCCTGAAAGCAAGAGGCGCAAGAGACTGGCACACGCATCTCGGGCTCTCTCTTACCCACCAGGGCCGGTTTCACTTCATCGAGCACCATCACATCTTTCCCAAGGCCATTCTCAAGAAGCACGGAGCATCGAAGTCGGACACGAACGAAATTGCGAACATGGCCTTCGTCTCCGGCGGCACGAACCGGAACCTCTGGACCCGGCCGCCCGAGCACACTCTCGCCGAACTACAGCGAACACAGGGTGCGGAGGCCTTCGCCGCTCACTGTCTGCCCTTGGACGAATCGCTGTGGAAGGTCGAAAACTACTCGTCCTTCCTCGAGTACCGCCGAGCGCAGCTGGCGAAAGCCATCAACGAGTTCATCGCCAGCGATGGTGGCGGCACCAGCACGGTCGATCTCGAGTCGCTCATCGCCGGCGGCGAGAATGATCGCGTCGAGTTCAAGGCGTCGCTACGATGGGATTTTCGCGAAGGCCAGGTGAACAAGGGTCGCGAGCTCGACGTCGCAAAGGCGATTGCGGCGTTTCTCAATTCGGAAGGTGGAACGCTTCTGATCGGCGTTCAGGACGACGGGGAGATCGTCGGC
Organism: uncultured Acidobacteriota bacterium; assembly: GCA_963822445.1. GTDB lineage: Bacteria > Acidobacteriota > Thermoanaerobaculia > Gp7-AA8 > Gp7-AA8 > QHVT01. Next base: position 2,300,363 of record CAWGHO010000002.1, read on the forward strand.
CTGGAGCGCGATTACAAAACTCTCGGCAAGAGGCCCGATCGCGACGGATATCAACAGGCTCTCGTCAATGTGATCTCCACAGCCTTGGGGAAGGCCGCGTGTGCAACATTGCGCATCTCCGTGCAGCCAATCGGCGGTAGAGAGATTTGTGTCGTCCATGCGGCGCCGTCGACGAGCCCGGTCTACCTAACCGAAGGCGGGCAGTCGAAGTTTTTCGTGCGGACAGGCAATACCAGTCAGGACCTCGGGACTCGCGACGCTGTTGCGTACATCGCTCAGCATTGGCGAGCCTGGTGAATGCCGCCCCGAGTGGCAGAATCACGGGCATGACCACCGGCCGCAACGACCCGTGCCCGTGCGGCAGCGGACGGAAATACAAGAAGTGCCATCTGGCCGCGGACAGCGCGCCGCGCGAAGCCGCACGGCTCGACACTCCCTCCTCCCTGCACGCGCTCGACAACCGGATCGTCCAGGACATCGTCGATTTCATGGCCCGCCGATTCCCGAACGAGCTCGACGACGAAACGGAGATTCTCGAATCGCACCCGTTGATGGACATACAGTTCGCCGGGCACTGGCTCGCCTGGATCGCGCACTTCGAGGGGCGACCGGCGGTGGAGTGGTATCTGGAGAATGCCGGCTGGTCGCTTTCGCGTGGTGCCACGGAATGGATCGCCGCGCAACGCGAGGCATGGCTCTCGATCTGGCAGGTCGTGGAGGTCGAGCGAGGGCAGTCGCTGGTTCTACGCGATCTCCTCACCGGCGAGCAGCGCACGGTGCACGAGATCGAGGGGTCACGAGCCATCGACGTGAACCTCCTGCTGCTTTGTCGCATCGTCGACCACGCCGGCGTGTCGACGATGTGCGGCGTCCATCCGCAACCTCTCCGACCGGGGCAGGGACTCATGGTCATCGAACGAATGAAAAAGGCGCTGCGAAGAAAAACGGCCGTTCCACCGGAGCGGCTTCGCGAGCTCCGGATCGCTCGAAGGCTGCTGGAGGAATGGTCGACGGCGATCGATTCGCTGAGCATCCCGCCCACGCTCGTCAACAACGACGGCGATCCGATTCTGCAGACCAGCGATCGATGGAGGATCGATGCCGGTTCGCGCGATGCGATCGCCACCGTCATCGAGTCGATGGAAGGAAGCGTCGCCGAGGGAAAAGGCGAGTTCGCCATCGTTCGCGAGAGCGATAGCACGATGATCGGCTTCATCCGCCTCGCCGGGTCGGCGATGGTCCTCGAAACGAACTCGATCGCCCGAGCGGATCTGTTGAGAGATCGTGTCGAGACAGCCTGCGCGGGTCTGCTCGGCCCACATGTCCGATCGCATTCCGATCCGACGGCGCGGTTCCAGGAAGCCGACTCCACGGAAACCGACGACTCCATGTTGCCACCCGAGCCGGCGGCCACGGCTGAGGAAAACGCGGTCATCCGCGCGATGAAGGAGCGTCACTACGCCGCCTGGCTCGATGAACCCCTTCCGGCGCTCGACGGGAAGACGCCGCGAGAGACGGCTCGCACTGCAACCGGCCGCGAACGGGTGAAGTTGCTTCTTCAGGGGATCGAGGACATCGAGCGCGACGTCGAAGAGGAGGCGCGGTTCGACGTGAGCCGGCTCTGGCGTGAACTGGAGCTGAAGCGAAAGGTGTCCGAAAGCGAACACACCGTTCGAAAGCGAACACCTGGCGACTCGTAAGTCATTGATTTCATTAGCGCTATAGGTGGTACGCCGTTCGCGATAGGGGACGGCGTATGGACCGAGAAATCGCACCGGAAGTCAGAAAGCGGCGGGTCACGAAGCGCATCGTGGCCGCGATCGTGGGAGTGGCCGCGCTCGCATTTTTCTTCGCCGCGTCGATGCACTGGTTGCGACCGTCGATCGATCGCCGCGACGTGCGCATCGCCAAAGTGGAGCGCGGGCCGGTCGAGGCCAGCATCCAGGCCAACGGCACGATCATCCCCCTCGTCGAGCGCGTCGTATCCAGCCCTGTCGAAGCGCGCGTGCTGCGCGTCGGCCGCCGGGCCGGCGATCGCGTGAAAGCAGGCGACGAGCTGATCGCGCTCGACACCGCCGCGTCGCGCCTCGATGCCGCGCGCCTCTCCGAGCGCGTCGCGCAGAAGCAGAACGAATCGGCGCAGCTCCGGCTGAAGCTCGAGGAATCGCTGGCGTCGCTGCGCGCGCAGATCGAAGCGAAGAAGCTCGACTCGGAGATCCTCCACTTCACTGCCGAACAGAAAGCGACGCTCCGCAAGGAAGGCTTGCTCAACGAGCAGGAATCGCGTGTCGCCGCCACCGCCGCGAAGAAAAGCGACATCGAAGTCCGCCAGCTGCAGGAAGCGCTGCTTCGTCAACAGCGCTCGAACGCGGCGCAGATCGCGGCCGCCGATCGCGATCTCAGCATCGCCCGCCGCGAAGAGGAAGAGTCGAAGCGTCAGCTCGAGCTGGCCATGATGCGTGCGGACGGCGACGGCATCCTGACCTGGATGGTGTCCGAGGCCGGGGCGACTGTGCGGCGGGGCGACGTCCTTGCGCGCATCGCCGATCTCTCGTCCTACCGCGTCGTCGCGACCATCTCCGACATTCACGCCGCGCGGCTCGCCGCGGGGATGCGCGCGCGGGTAAAGCTCGACGACGTCGTCATCAACGGCACGATCGAGAGCGTCGATCCGCGCATCGAGAGCGGCGTCGTTCGCTTCTACGTCACGCTCGACGAGCCGGCCCATGCGCGGCTGCGCAACAACCTGCGCGCTGACGTCTTCGTCATCAGCGGCAGCAAGCGCGACGCGCTGGTCGTGCGCCGAGGCACGCTGGGCCGCATCGATCCGAATCACGCCTTCGTCGTTCGCGGCGAGACGGCCGTCCGCCTGCCGATCCGCTTCGGCCTGGCCGGCGACGAGACCATCGAGATCCTCGATGGCGCGAACGAAGGCGACGAGATGGTCATCTCCGACATGAGTGAGTACCGGGACATCAAAGAACTTCGATTGAAGTGAATCAAGGGAGGAAGCAAATGATCCGCATTCAGAACGTAGACAAGGTTTACCGCACCGATCGCGTGGAGACGCTCGCGCTTCAGAACATCAATCTCGACGTCGCGCCGGGAGAGTTCGTCTCGATGATGGGACCGTCCGGCTGCGGCAAGAGCACGCTGCTGAACCTGATCGGCCTGCTCGACGCGCCGACCGGCGGCGACCTCGCGCTCGACGGCAAGAAGGTCGAGAAGTGGGGCGACAAGAAGACCGCGGCCTTCCGCAACGAGACCCTCGGCTTCGTCTTCCAGAGCTTCCATCTCGTCCCCGATCTCAAGGTGATCGACAACGTCGAGATCCCGCTGCTGTACCGCAAGATGTCGAGCGCCGAGCGCCGCAAGCTGGCCAAGGACGCGCTCGATCGCGTCGGCCTCTCGTCGCGCATGAATCACTTCCCGACGCAGCTCTCCGGCGGCCAGCAGCAGCGCGTCGCGATAGCCCGCGCGATCGTCGGCAAGCCGCGCATTCTGCTCGCCGACGAACCGACCGGAAATCTCGACTCGACCACCGGCGACGAGATCATGGACATCCTCCACGACCTGAACAAGAAGGACGGCACCACGATCGTGATGGTCACGCACGACGACCGCTTCGCGCGGCGCACGGACCGGATCGTCCGGTTGTTCGACGGGAGGCAGGTGGCTTGACCAAGGCGCAAAGGCTTCAAGGCGCAAGGGCTCAAAGCCTTTGAGCCATTGAGCCTCTGAGCCTTTGAGCCTCCGACAGGAGCAATCATGATCAAAAACTACATAACTCTCGCCCTCAAGGTCCTCGCCAGAAGAAAGTTCTTCACCTTCATCTCCCTGTTCGGCATCAGCCTCACGCTGGTCGTGCTGATGGTGGCGACGGCGATCCTCGACAACCTCTTCTCTCCGCGTAAGCCGGAGAGCCGCTTCGATCGCGCCCTCACCGTTCAGGTCCTCGGCGAATACGGTCATCAGGGCGGTCGCACCAGCGCGCCGGGATATGCGTTCCTCGACAAATACGTGCGCGGGCTTCCCGACGCCGAAGCGACCACGGTCTTCTCGCAGGTCTCGTCCGCGGCGATGTATCACCAGGGCCAGAAGGTCGACACGTTCGTCCGGCGTACCGACGGTCCGTACTGGCAGATTCACGACTTCACCTTTCTCGAGGGTGGCCCGTTCACGCAGGCCGATGACGACGCGGCGAACTTCGTCGCGGTCATCAGCGAGGAAGTTCGGCAGAAGCTGTTCGCGGGCGCGCCGGCGGTCGGAAAGACCTTCGAGCTCGAAGGCCGCCGCTACAACGTCGTCGGGGTCGTTCCGTCAGTTCCCTTCACACGCGTGACCGCCTACTCCGAGATCTGGGCGCCGAACAGCACGACCAGAAACCCCGACTACAAGCGTCAGCGTTTCGGTGCCTACGGCGCGGTGGTCCTCGCGAAGAGCAAGGCCGACTTTCCGAAGCTTCGCGCGTCGTTCACCGAGCGGCTGGATGGCTATATCTTCGAAGACCCCAAAAACTTCAACAAAGTCGTGGCCGGACTGGACACGCCTTTCGAGGCCGTCGCACGGCTCTCCTTCAACAACAAGATGGAAGACTCGCGCACGACCATCCTCCGGACGATCTTCATCGTCGCGGCGCTGCTCTTCATCACCCTGCCGACCATGAACCTGGTCAGCATCAACCTCAGCCGGATCATGGAGCGCGCGTCGGAGATCGGCGTACGGAAAGCGTTCGGCGCTTCGTCGCGGGCGCTGGTTGGCCAGTTCGTCGTGGAGAACGTCGTTCTCACCGTCATCGGCGGCCTCCTCGGATTCCTGCTGTCGATAGCGGCGCTGGCGATCCTCACTCGCGTCAACCCGCTTCCGTCCATGGTCTTCGACGTCAACTTCCGGATCTTCCTGTACGGAATGCTGATCGCCGCGGCGTTCGGGGTGATCTCCGGTGTCTATCCCGCCTGGCGGATGTCGCGAATGCATCCGGTCAACGCTCTTCGTGGAGGTGCGCTGTGATCCGTCATCTGCTCAAGCTGGTCTGGAACCGGAAGCGCGCGAACGCGCTGCTCATCACGGAGATCTTCATCTCCTTCATCGTGATCTTCGCCGTGCTCACCGCGGCGATCACCTTCGGCTCGAACTGGTCGCGCCCCCTCGGCTTCGACTGGAATGGCGTGTGGGACGTGAGCATGGAGTTCGACATCGACTACGGCCCGGGCGGTGTCGAACAGGACAAGAAGATGCGTCCGCAGGTGAAGCTGATGATGGATGAGATCCGCCAGTTTCCCGAAGTCGAAGCGGTCGGCGGCTCGAACACGCCTCCATACGCGTTCTCGACGTCCGAAGGGCGGTGGAGAATCAAGGGCAAGGACGTCCGCCTGGTCTGGGACGACGTCACCGACGGCTTCGGCGACGCCATGAAGCTGCAGGTAGTGCGCGGCCGGTGGTTCAACGCCGAGGACGATGCGGCGACCGATCAGCCGGTGGTCATCGACAGCAACACGGCAAAGACGATCTTCGGCGACGCCGATCCGATCGGCGAGAAGCTCGAAGACGAGCCGCGCCCGCTGCGCATCGTCGGCGTGGTCAAAGAGTTCCGCAAGAACGGGGAAACGGCGGGACCGATGAACCTCATCTTCCGTCGCGTGGCCATGAACGGCGCGTACGGACGCCTGGGCAGCCACATCCTCGTGCGCCTCCGCCCGGGCACGTCCGCCGACTTCGAGGAGAAGCTCGTCGACCGGCTCCAGGCAGTGGCGCCGGAAATGGTCTTCAAAGTCCGGCACATGGATCAGATGCGCGATCGCGGCTTGCGCTCGCGGTTCGGGCCGGTGCTCGTCGGCGGCGTCGTCGCGCTGTTCCTCGTATTGATGGTGGCCCTCGGTCTCACCGGCGTGCTCTGGCAGAACGTGACGCGGAGGACTCGCGAGATCGGTCTGCGCCGCGCGATGGGCGCCGCCGGCTCGACCGTGCACCGCCAGATCCTGATCGAGGTGGCGCTGCTGGCCACGATCGCGTTGATTCTCGGCAGCATCATCGTGCTGCAGCTGCCGATCCTCGGCGCATTCGCGCTGGTGACGCCGTCCGCATTCACGATCGGCTTCATCGGCGCGCTTGCGACGATTTACGCGCTCACGATACTTTGCGGGCTATACCCCAGCTGGCTCGCGTCGCGACTGCAACCCGCGGACGCGCTGAGGTATGAGTAGCTTTGTCATCCCGAGCGTCAGTCGAGGGACCCGGTGGGGTGGGTGGCGCGACTCGCGTGCCGCCAGCCGCCGGGTCCCTCGACTTCGCTCGGGATGACACGTTTTTATGAATGCACCCATTCTCATCGTCGACGACGACGCCTCCATCACCGCGTCGCTCGCGCTGCTGCTCAAGCAGAGCGGCTACCGCTCTGTTTCCGCGCAAACCCCCATCGAGGCCCTCGCCGCAATCCGCGGCGAGCGGCCTCGACTCGTCATTCAGGACATGAACTTCTCGCGGCAGACGACCGGCGAGGAGGGGCTCGATCTGCTCGAGCGCATTCGCGCCGAGGAGCCGTCGATGCCTGTGATTCTGATGACGGCGTGGGGATCCATCGGTTTAGCTGTTGAAGGGATGAAGCGCGGCGCGTCGGACTTCATCACCAAGCCGTGGTCGAACGCGACGGTGCTGCAATCGGTCGAGACCGCGCTGAAACTCGTCGAAGCGCGCGCGTCCGAGGAAGACCTGACGCGCTCCGAGCTCGACGAGCGCTACGACTTCTCGAACATCATCGGCAGCGATCCGAAAGTCGTGCGCATGCTCGAGCTGATCGGCAGGGTCGCGCCGACCGAGGCTTCCGTGCTCATCACCGGGGAAAGCGGGACGGGCAAGGAGCTGGTGGCCGAGGCCATTCATCGCAACAGCAAGCGCCGCAGCGGTCCCTTCATCAAAGTAAACCTCGGCGGCATCTCATCCACCCTTTTTGAGAGCGAGATGTTCGGCCATGTCCGCGGTGCATTCACCGATGCGAAGCTCGATCGGCGCGGCCGGTTCGAGATGGCGGATGGGGGAACGATCTTCCTCGACGAGATCGGCGAGCTCGATTCCCCGTCGCAGGTGAAGCTCCTGCGCGTGCTGCAGGACCGCACATTCGAAGTCCTCGGATCGAGCCGCAGCAAGAGCGCGGACGTGCGGGTCATCGCCGCGACGAACCGCGCGCTGCACGAGATGGTGCAGCGCGGCGAGTTTCGCGAAGACCTTCTGTATCGGCTGAACCTGATCAACATTCATCTGCCGCCGTTGCGCGATCGCCGCAGCGACGTGCCGCGGCTCGCGAATCACTTCCTGCGTATGGCCAATGAGGCGTATCGCACCGATGTCGAATCGATCTCCACGCGGGCGATGGACTGGCTGAAGTCGCAGAACTGGCCGGGGAACATCCGCCAGCTCCGGCAGGTCATCGATCGCGCCGTCCTGATTCGCGGCGGGCGGGAGCTCGACGTCGAGGACTTTTTCTCCGTGCGCGACACCGGCGAGCGGCGCGGTACCGTGGAGCTGCCGGAAGCGGGAACGATCACGCTCGACGAGCTGGAGAAGCGGATGATCGAGAAGTGCATGAAGCACTACGAGGGCAACGTATCGCGCGTGGCCGAGGCGCTGGGGGTGTCGCGGGCGGCCTTGTATCGCCGGTTCGAGAAGTACGGGATAAGCGCGGAATGAAACTCCGCAGCAAATTCACGACCTACCTCGTCGGGATCCATCTCATCCTTGCCGTCGCGGCGGCGTTCATCCTGCGCGAGCGGCCGATGCTGCTCTTCGCGATCGAGGCGCTCTTCGTCCTCTCCGTGATCCTCGGCGTGCGCTTCGTGCGCGCGCTGTTCGTGCCGCTCGAGCTGATCCGTACCGGCGCGGAGCTGATCGGCGAACGCGATTTCACTTCGCGCTTCGTCCCGGTCGGCCAGCCGGAGATGGACATGCTCATCGACGTCTACAACCGGATGATCGACCGGTTGCGCGAGGAGCGGCTGGCGGCGGAAGAGCGCCATCACCTGCTCACGAAGATCGCCGAGGCGTCGACCGCTGGAATCGTGATCTGCGACTTCGATGGGAACGTGGAGAGCATGAATCCGGCGGCGCGGGAGATTGCCGGTGTGGTGCGGGCCTCTGGCCTGCCTTTCGAGTCCTGGCTGAAGGCAGGCCAGAGGCCTGCACCACACGGAGACGCACTGGGCCGTCGATTCAAAGTCAGCCGCGGCGCGTTTCGGGATCGAGGGTTCGAGAAGACCTTCTACATCATCGAAGAGATGACCGAAGAGCTGCGGCTCTCGGAAAAGTCGGCTTACGAGAAGCTGATCCGGATGATGTCCCACGAGGTCAATAACTCCGTCGGCGCAGTGCGCTCGCTGCTGGAATCATCGTTGCGCTACGCGCCGCAGATCGGCGAGGCGGACCGCGAGGATTTCCGTTCCGCGCTGACCATCGCCTCCGCCCGGATCGACGCGCTGAACCGCTTCATGGCCGCGTTCGCGGACGTCGTGCGCATTCCGCACCCCGCGCGAACGCCGACGAACGTCGCCGGCATCGTGGAACGGGTTACAGGGTTGCTGCGGCCGGAGCTGGAGGATCGCGCGATTCGCGTGGAGCTCGATCTCGCAGACCGCGCGACGTACGACGTCGACGAGAACCAGATCGAGCAGGTCGTGCTGAACATCTTCCGGAATGCGATCGACGCGGTCGGCCGCGACGGAACGATCCTCGCGACGTTGCGCGACGGCGCGCTGACTGTCGCTGACTCCGGGCCGGGGATCGCCGAGGGCGTTCGCTCCGAGCTCTTCACGCCGTTCTTTACCACCAAGCGGGAAGGGCGGGGGCTGGGGCTGACGATCGTGCAGGAGATTCTGGCGAACCACGCCCTCCCGTTCTCGCTGCAGAACCGGGAGGGCGGCGGGGCGGAGTTTCGGATCGGGTTCGGCGCTTAATCCTTCAAAATCTCCTCGATCATGTCGATGGCCCGGTCATCGCCGGTCTGGGCCAGCCAGAACATCGCCTTCTTCCGCACGCCCGGGCTCTTGTGGTTGCGCACGAGGTCCATGAGCAGCGGCACGGAGCGGTCGTGCGGCAATTGGGAGATGGCGAAGACGGCGTGCTCGCGGACGTCGTCGTCGGGGTCCTCGTCGACGAAGCGGCGAAGCTCGTCGGCGGCTTTCGCGCCGGCGCGCTGGCCGAGCCAGAAGATCGCCTCGCGGCGGATCTCCTTCGTCTTGTCGTTGCGAGCCAGCGAGATCAGCTCAGCGGTCGCGCCTTCGTACTGATTCTGCGACAGCGAGAACACCGCTTTCTTGCGCAGAGACGTGCTTTCGTTCGAGCGGAGGAAGTCGCGCAGGAAACGGAAGCCGCGCTCGCCGCCGCGCTGGCCGATCCAGAACAGCGCGTCCTCCCGAATCTTCGATGACTCGCCCGGTCCAGCGAGCCGCTCGAGCGCGGGAAGTGCATTCGCGTGCGCATGCTGCGCGATCGCGCCGACCACGGAGTTGCCGTGGCGGCCGACCGTCTGACGCGCTTTGTCGACGAAGAAGGCGATGCTGCTGGCGGGATCGACGTTCGCGAGCACCGTCACTTCGTTACCGCGGCCGTCGACCGCGCACGTGCTGTCGAACATCTGCACTCGCGTCACCAGCCCCTTTTCGATCTCGACGGCGATGGTGACGTCGGTCGTGTCAGCTTGCCGGTCGTTATCGCCGTGATTGATCGACCAGCCGCGATTGCCGCCGAGGCTGCAGCCGCCGCAGCAGCCTTTCCGGTCGTTGGTCCAGCAGCAGATCGAGCCGCCTTCAGCCATCGGCACGCTCCAGGCGAACCAGCCGTCGCGATTTCCGATCGCCTGCGCAACGCCGCCGCGCGCGTCGACATTGCGAACCGTTCCGTTGGTGAACTGCTGTGCGAAAAGCGACGTCGTGATGAGCAGCGAGGCGAGGATCAGGCGCGTATTCATCGGTTACTCCTCGAGTAGCTCCAGCATGTAAGCGACGGCGTCATCACTGCCCATGACCGAGAGCTTCTGAAGGATCTCCTTCTTCATCTGCCGGTTGGTTTCCTTCCTGGCGAGCTCGATCAGGGCCTTGGCGTTACCCATGACGAAGAGGCCGTTGATGACGGCTTCTTTCACTTCGTGGTCTCCGGTCGCGTAGAAACCGAGGAGAGCCGGCGCCGACTTCTTGCCCATCAGTCCGAGCTTCTGAATGGCCTCGGCGCGAAGCTTGGTGTCCTTCTCGTTCGTGGCCAGCTCGGTGATGCGGGTGTAGTCACCGGCGATGAAGAGCCCTTGGATGATCTCTTCCTTCATCTGACGCGAGGTCTCGGTCGCGTACATCGAGGCCAGCTCGGCGCGGGCGCCCATGACGCCGAGGAGACGGATCGCGTCTTCGCGCAGCTCGAGGTTCTTCTCGGTCTTCGCCGCCTCGAGCACGCGGGCCTTATTGCCGCTGATCATCCAGGCCTTGAGCACCTCGCCCTTGACCTCGGTGCCGGCGTTCGGCGACGCGTAAACCTCGGCCAGCAACTGTCCGTTGCGCTGGCCGCCGGCGATGCCGAGGTAGCGGATCGCTTCTTCCTGGATCTCGGGGTTGGCGTTCCCGCGGGCGATGTTGGCGAGCAGAGTCTGCGCGCGAGGCGATGAGGACTGGCTGAGGATGAACAGCGCCTGCTGCTTCATCTTCTTCGTGTACGAACCGCCCTTGACGATCTTCTCCAGCAGGGGAAAGGCTTTTTCCGGATCGGTGTGCATCAGCGACTGGATGGCGATCACCTTCACGTCATCGTCGACGCTCTCCGGCTTCACCCGCTGGCCGGCACCCTGGCGCACTTCGATCTCGAGGGCCTTGGCGTCGTTGAGCCAGCGGCTGGACGGGTGGCCTTTCTTCAATCCTTCGATGACGCTCAGCGCCTCGGTGCGGCGATTGAGCTTGTTGAGCGAGTAGGCCATCCAGTACAGCGCTCCGTCCTGCCGGCTGCCCTTCATCTCCGCGACGCGGGTGAATTGCTCGAGAGCCTCTTCCCACTCTTCGTCGTCGATGTAGTCGGTGCCGTCTTCGTAGAGCTCACTCTCGCGCTCGGAGCGCTCGGAACGCTGTTCGGCTTCGCCGTACTCGAGGTCCGCCGCGACGAGCCCCGTGGTCATGAATGCGGCGATGAGAATGGCCGCCAGTAGTTTTCTGATGTTCATCGTCAGTCCTTGTGCTCAAACGTTCGGTTGATTGAGGTCGTTGGCTGCTTCGCCGGTGCGCGTGTCGTTGCGCAGGACGCGAAGCTTGAAGACCAGCCCCTTTGCCTCGACGCGCTTCTGGATGCGGCGGAGCTCGTCCGCCGGCATGTCCTCGGGCGCGTGGGCGATCTGCAGCAGGATCGGCTCGAGCTCGTCGAGGAGCGTGGCCACGCTCTCCTCTCCGCGATCGAGTGCGGTCCGGCGATACAGGCGGTTGCTGGTGAGAAGTTCCTCGGCGACGGCGCGCTCGGCGCCGATGTCGACGTTTTCGTCAGTCGGTGTGATGTTGGTCAGCTCGACGAGGACGCGCTCGGAACGGTCGAAGTGATCGTTGACCACGACCAGGAGCACGCGGTCGCGCTGCTGTTGTGTAGAGGGTTGGGTTACTGGGGTTGCTGGGTTGCTGGGTTGCTGGGTTGCTACCTGCGTAACTGGTGCTGCGTCGCGTTTCCAGAGCAGACCGCCGATGAAAGCGAGCATCACCACGGCGGCCGCGGCTGCCCACTTCATCCATCCGTGTTTCGCCTGTTTTTTCTCGACGCGCATCCGCCAGCGCAGGCGCTCCCAGACGCGGGTCTCGTAGTCATCGGCCGGTTCCGGTACTTCCGGTGCGGTCACGCGATCGAGCACGGTCGCGAGACGCGCGAGGTCGGCCTGACAGTCCGCGCAGGTGCGGAGGTGCTCCTCCGAGCCGGGCTCGCCGTAGTAAGCCGCCACGATGTCTTCCTGAGTGAGGTGATTCATACGGTGCTTCCCATATATGGCTGCAGGTGTTGCCTGACTTTCTGTACCGCTCTGAAAACGGTGTTCTTGGTGGCGTTGAGCTTCGTGCCGAGGACTTCGCCGATCTCTTCGAGGGGCATGCCTTCGTAGTGGCGGAGAACGAACGCGGTGCGCTCGTTGCCGCTCATGCCGTCGAGCGCGACGGCCACGGCTTTCTGCATCTCGGTGCCGAGAAGGATGCGATCGGGCGCCGCGGTCTGTGACGCGATGGCCGAGAGGTCTTCGACGTGTTCGACGCGGTTGTCGCGGCGCTTGCGGGAGTCGATCAGATCGAGCGCGCAGTTGACGGCGATGCGGTGCAGCCAGGTCGTCAGCGCCGCGCGCGATTCGAAGGTCGACAGTTGTCTGTAAGCCCGCATGAAAGTCTCCTGCACCACGTCGTCCGCATCGGCGGAGTTCCCGGTGATCCGGTACGCGGATCGGAACAGAGCCCGCGAGTGCCGCTCGACGATGAGCCGGAACGCGTCATCGTCACCGGCCCGAACGCGCTGAACCAGCTCGCTGTCGCTCAGTTCCATCCGACCAGCTTAGACAGGGGATTCCTTGTTTAGTTAGTTGCGGGGTTTCGGGGTTACGGGGTTTCGGGGTGGTAGGGACCTCGTAACCCCGAAACCTCGTAACCCCGTAACGTTACGCGACCGCGCCCGCTATCCGCGCTCTCATGGCCTGATCCGGCATCACCCCACCGCCCGCCCTCATGTTCTGCCGCAGGTGCTCCACCTTCGAAGTGGCTGGGATGGCGCAGGTTACGGCGGGGTGGGAGACCACGAACTTGAGGAAGAGCTCGGCCCAGCTCTCACAGCCGATCTCGGCGGCGAAGGGGGGAACAGGCTTGTTGCGGACGTCGCGGAAGAGCGAGCCGCCGCCGAAGGGGCGGTTGACGAGGACCGCGACGCCTTTTGAGGCGGCGTGCGGGAGGAGGCGGCGCTCGGCTTCCCGTTCGGCGAGGGAGTAGTTCAGCTGCACGAAGTCGATGCCGCCGCGGTCGATGATCCGCTCGAGGTCGGCATACGCGCCGGCGGTGTAGTGGGTGATGCCGATGTAGCGGATGCGACCCTCGCGCTTCCACTCGCGGAGCGTAGCCAGGTGGGTGTCGACGTCGAGGAGGTTGTGCACCTGCATCAGGTCGACGCGGCCGCGCAGCTTGCGCTCGGAGTCTTCCATCTGGCGGATGCCCGCGGCACGGCCGCTGGTCCAGACCTTCGTGGCCACGAACAGCTTGTCACGGACGCCAATCTCGACCGCGAGGTCGCCGAGGACGTCTTCGGAACGGCCGTACATCGGCGAGGAGTCGACGACCCGGCCGCCGAGCTTGACGAACTCCGCGAGGACGTCGCGAAGCGGTTGGCGTGCGGCATCGGACGGGCCGACGTCGAAGGTCTGCCACGTGCCGAGGCCGATGCGAGGGAGTCGCTCGCGGGCCTTGCCGCCGGCGCCGAGAGCGCCCGCGGCAAGGATGGCGATCGCCTCGCGGCGCGTCACTTGTCCTTCAGCATCCCGCATTGGGCCATCGCCGAATCGTACGGATTGCCGATGTCCCCTTTGGCCTGGAGCCAGGACTTGTTGACCATCGGGCAGAAGCCGATCATCGGGCGCTCGCCCGTGGCCGCGTTGCGGACCTTGATCATCTGATCGGAAAGAGCGGCGAACGCGTTCCGCGCCGACTTCAGATCCTTCGCCGCGGCAACGGCCTCGGCCGTCGCGGTGACGTCGCCGTTCTTCGCTTCGGTCGCAGCCGCGGCGAGGTCTTTTGCCGAGCTCTGCACGTCGGCGAGCTTCTGCCCGAGCAGGCCCTGGCGGACGGCTTCGTACTTCGAGAAGAGGGTGGTCGTGTCGGCGAGCGCCGGCACGGCAAGAATGAGGGCAAGGGCGAGGAGTAGGTCACGCATGCGGCCTAGAACAACGATGACCGCCCATACAATTCGCGCCCATGTTCTGTCCTGAATGCGAAACCGAATACCGCGAAGGATTCACCACCTGCAGCGACTGCGACGTGGCCCTGGTCGCCGAGCTCGGCGTGGCCTCGCTCGTTCCGCTGACGATGGAGCGTTCGCCTGACCTCGTCGCCGCGGTGGTCGAGGCGCTGGAAACGGCGGAGATTCCCTACGTCGTCGAAGCCGGGACCGCGCTGCGCGTGCTCGACGGCGACGAGGAGTCGATCGAGGTGCCCGATCCCTGGCAGGCCCGGATCTGGGTCGCGGTGTCGAAGTCGGACCAGGCCGTGGCCATCCTCGAGGAAACCCGCGCGGTGCTGAAGCAGGAGCACTAGGGCGTACGGCGGGCGTCCCGCCCGCCTCGCGCGGCGCGTCTCGCGCCGCGCAACCCGCCGGGCGAGACGCCCGGCGGAAGGCGGCCGGGACGGCCGCCGTACATCAAACCAGACGCGAAAGGGTCTTCGGCGCGATCGCCGCGTAACTCGATCTCACGAACGCCTCGACCTCGGACCAGTTCACCCGGCCGCGGTCGAGGCGCAATCCCGCCCAGCCGCGCGGACCGATGTAAGCCGGGATGTGGAAGCGCTCCGGTTGCGCGCGCGCCAGGTCCTGATGCTCGCCGAGGCGGGTCTTGAAACAGACCGAGACGATGCCGTCTCCGTGATGGTTGTCGAGAAAGTACGCGAAGACTTTCTTGCGCACTCTGAAGATCGCGTGATCGCCGCTGCGCTCGACCGTGGCCTCGGGCAAGGCCAGACAGATCTTCGACAGGCGATCGAGCGGATTCACGAGCGGCTCTGCGGATCGACCATCCCGTGCCGGAGCGCGTAGCCGACGACTTCCGCGCGCGTGTGCAGGCGCAGCTTGTCGAGAATGTTCCGGACGTGGAACTTGACCGTGTTCTCCGACAGGCCGAGGCGCTTGGCGAGCTTGCGATTCGAAGTCACGCCTTCGACCATCAGCTCGAGCACTTCCCGCTCGCGCGTGGTGAGGATTTCTTCTTCGGCCGGTGTTGCCACGCCGGCGGGCTTCGCGAATTCCTGCAGGAGCTTTCGCGCGAGCGCGGGCGTCAGCGCAGGCTCGCCCCGCTGCGCGCGATCGAGCAGATCGAAAAACGCGTCGGCCTCGAGGTTCTTCATCAGATAGCCCTGCGCGCCCGCTTTGATCGCGTCGAACAGCGTCGTCTCTTCTTCCGACGCGGTGAGGATGACCACCTTCACGTCGGGCATCGCCGCGGTGAGCAGCCGCGTTGCTTCCAGCCCGTCGACTTCCGGCATCTGCACGTCCATCAACACCAGGTCGGGCTGCAGTTCCTGCGCGAGCGCGACCGCATCGCGGCCGTTTTTCGCCTCGCCGATCACCTCGTGTCCGTTGGCGGTCAGAAGACTGCGGAGGCCGTCGCGAAAGAGGGCGTGATCGTCGGCGATGAGAATGCGCACGCCGGGAGTTTAACTAATCGACGCGCTGGGGCACTTCGCAACGCACCGTCGATCCGCGGCCGGGCGCGCTTTCGATCGACAGTTTGCCGCCGATGCTCTCCGCTCGCTCGCGCATGGTGGTGAGTCCGAACTTGCGTTGCACTTTGTCCGCGGCGGATACGGGATCGAAGCCGACGCCGTCATCGGTGATGGTGGCCAGCACGGAGCCATTGCGGCGCCGCAGATCGACGCTCGCCCGCGACGCTTTGGCGTGCTTGCGCACGTTCGTGAGGGCCTCCTGCACGATGCGCACGAGTTGCAGCTCGACCGAGGGCAGGAGCTGGATGCCGGGGTCGATGGTCAGCGCGGTCGGGACGCCGCTCACTTCCTGCCAGCGGTGGAGATACTCCTGCAGCGCCTCGCCGAGGGTCTGTTTCGGCCCGGGCAGCGTGCGCAGGCCGACGATCGACTCGCGCACGTCGGTGTACGCCTGACGCGCGGCACTGGAGAGCTCGCGCAACTGCGCCGCCGCCTCTTCGGTCTTCTCCCGTTTCAGAAACAGCTCCGCGGCCTGCACCTTGGTGTTCACGTATCCGAGGATCTGGGCGAGGCCGTCGTGCATCTCGTGGGAGATGCGCAGGCGCTCCTGGGCGACGGCGAGATCGGCGACCTGTTCATGAAGGTGCGCGTTGTCGATGGCCAGCGCGGCCTGCAAAGCGAATCGCTCCAGCGTCTCCTCATCCTCGGCGCGGAACGCGGCGCGGCCGATCTTCTCGGTCAGATACAGGTTCCCGAGAAACGGGCCTTTGCAGGGGATGGGCACGGCTAGGAGCGTGTGCATCGGCGGGTGATTGGCCGGAAACCCCTGCGACAGGGGATGTTTGGTGAGATCACCGAGGCGCAGGTGATGGCCTTCGCGGAGCACCACGCCGAGGAGTCCGTGTCCGACAGGCGGCGGGCCGATGGCCTGACGCTCTTCCGTGGAGATGCCGGAGGTGATGAAGGAGAGGATTTTTCCTTCGCGATCGATCACGGAGAGAGCGCCGTACTTTGCGCCGACCAGGTTCTTGGCCTGCTCGACGACTTTCTTCAGCACGACGTCGAGGGAGAGCTCGGCGGTGACGTCGAGGCCTGCGCTGTGCAGGGCGAGGAGCTCTTCGTTCTGCCGCTTCAGCCGGGCTTGCATTTGATCGACGAAGCGGAAGATGACGATGGAGAAGATGACGATCGCGGCGACGAAGACCAGGTCGAGGGTGAGCCGTTTCTGCCAGGAAACGGTGCCGACCGTCGCGAACCGGACGGCCTCGAGGATGATCACGCCGAGGACCGGCATGATCATGGCGATCGTCTTCAGTCGCTTCAGAGTCATCAGCAGAGCGGAGCCGTTGAACGGGAGCGCGTATTGTGCACTAAAGCTCATCGCGGTCCTCCCGCGCGCAGGACGAGCTCGAAGCGGACGGCGAGGTCGTTGCGGGCCTTGATGGCGCCGAAGAGCGCCGTCGGCGGAGTGATGTCGTAGTCGGTCATTTTCAACGGCAGTCGCGCGGTCAGGCGGAAGGTGTCGGACGCGACGCGCTGCGCGTCGACGTCGAGCCGGATGGTGCGGCTCTCGCCGGCCAGGGTGAGCACGCCGGCGATCTTTGCGTGATACGAGCCGGCGTCGATGTCGTGGTTGATTCCGCCGATCAGCTCCGTGAAGCGGAACTCGATCGACGGGTGCTGTTCGGCGCGAAGCGCGTCGTACATGTCGCGCTCCATCTTCGCGTTCCCGCAACGCAGTGTGTTTACGGGAACGCGGAGGCGGAACGCAGGCTGGGGGAAACGCGCGGAGGCGGGGTCGGCGATCAGCGGAATGATGTTGCCGTCTTCGATGCGGTCGATGAGGTGGTTGATACGCGCGAGCGGCGCGGCCACGTCCATCCGCCCCTCGAGCGTCGTCCCCTTGCAGCGCCAGGGAGCGACGTTCGAGGAGCCTTCCAGCGTCAGCCGGCTGGCCGGCGACGCGAGGAGGATGGTGGCCTCTTCGGCGATCGCAGGCGCGGCCAGCAGGACGATGAGCAGCAGGCGGATCATGACTAGTTCGCTTTCTCCACGATCCAGCGGAAGGTGACTTTCACGTCGTCGCCGGTCTTGATCGTGCCCAGCATCGCGACCGGCGGCTTGATGCCGAAGCTGGTCATCTTCACGGGGGCCTGGCCGGTCAACATGTAACGGCCGTCGCTGGTGCGCGAGCCCTGGACGTCCATGTCGAGGTCGCGGGTGACGCCGGCGATGGTGAGCTTGCCGCGGGTCTTCATCACGAAGGTTGCGGGCGGATTCGGGGGAAGGGTTGCTTCGATCAGTTCGTAGCGGATCTCGGGATGCTGTCTGGCTTTGAGCGCTTCGGCCATCAGCTTGTCCATCTTCGCGTGCTCGCTCTTGATCGAGGTGACGGGGATGGTGACGATGGCTTTGGGAGTGGTGGAGTCGATCGTCCCGTTGATCGCGGCCCCTTCCATCTTCCAGGCGTGGAGCGTGGAGGTGCCTTCGACGCGAACGAGACTGCCGGTGGCGGGTGCGAAGCGCTCGGCGCTGGCCGCGAGGGCAGCCAGCGCGAGGGCGATGTAGGTGATTGTGCGTTTCATGATGTCGGCCTTTACTAGAACGTGAAGCTGACTTCCGAGATCACGCCGCTGAAGGCGGGGTCGCGCCAGGCCTGGATGCCGTTGTTCACGATCTGCCCTTCGGTGAATCCCGAGTACTTCTGCTGCACGTACTCCATCTTCATGAGCAGGTTCCTGGTGACCCAGAACCCGCCGCCGACCTGGATGCGGTTCACCTGACCGGACGAGTTGTTGCCGGCGAGCATCGACGTTGTCGCGGCGCTGTAGCGCGCGGCCGCGTAGAGGCTCTTGGTGATGTCGTACTTCACGTCGGCCGCGTAGTAGTTCCACGTCTCTTCCGGCGCGCCGACCGCGGAGCCGTTGATGTCCTTGTCCTGGGTGATGCCGTAGTGGCCGTAGAAGGAGAGCGGCGAGTCGTTGTCGAAGGTGACGTCGAACTGCGCGGAGCTGAACTTCTCGCCGGCCTGCGGGAACACGTTGCCCGGTGCCTGACCGCCGCCGAGGACGCCCGCGTAGCGCTCACCGCTGCGGTTGCCGGTGAACATCTGCATCGAGCTGCCGCCCGCGGCCTTGGTGGGGTTGTCGCTCTGGTCGGTGCCGATGTAGGAGACCGAGGTACGGACCGATTCGATCGGGTAGAAGATCAGCTTTCCGTTGTAGGCGAAGCCGCGGCCGACGTTCCAGTCTTCGGTGGTCGTGCCGTTGGAGACGCCCACGAGCCAGCCGATGCGGTTGCCGGGCTTGGACGAGGCCTGCATGCCGATGGAGACGATGTTCGGGTCCATCACGAAGTTGCCGACCAGGGGGTTCTTCTGCACGTTGGCGTTGTTCGAGCGGTGCATGGACGCGTCGCCGAAGTCGACGAGCATGTGCCCGGCCTTGAGGTCGACCTTCTTCAGGATCGGCTCGAGGAACTTGAGGCTGGTCAGGTTCTCGGGAACGCCGCGAAGAATGATGTAGCCCTCATTGCCGTACGTCTGCGAGGGATGGTTGCGGGAGCTGAGGTACATGTCGAAGACGACCTCGATCTCCTGGTTCTGGCCGAACTTGCCGATGAAGCCGAGGTTGCCGAAGGCGGTCTGGAAGCCCGGCTCGACCTTCGCGAGCTGGTTGCCTTTGGCGTCGTATACGTTCTCGTGATCGAGGGCCTGGGCGGTGCCGACGGTGTTGAGGGTGATGAAGAGCTTGTTCTTGTCGGTGTCGACGATCTTGAGCTGTGCCTGCGCGGCGCGGCCGAGGGCCAGAACGATGAGGGCGAGGGCGATGAGTCGTAGCGTTTTCATTTGTTCCTCCGTTGTGCAGCGTCATGATCGGTCGCTAAAGCATTCGCTGCGAACCACTTGCGGGTAGTTCTGCGCACACGGAGGGATGGGTGGGAAGCTACCCTTTGGGGTGGGAGAGGGTGAGCAGCTTCGTGACGGTGTTGAGGTTCCGGGTGGTTCCGGCGACCCCTAATTTGCGCTCGATGAAGGTGTTGGTGAGCTTCGAGGTGCCCGCACCGTTCGGGTAGTAGAGGTAGACGTGACGGCCGTCGACACGAGCCTCCTCGGGTCCGTCCCAATCGAGATCACTCTTCGCCGCGCCGTCGAGGAACATGATCATCACCCGGTTCGGCTCCCCTTTCAGCGGGTTGCGATCGATGGCTTTCTTCAATTCCGCCGGTGTCCGCAGGATGACCCGCGCTTCGATGGGCAATGCCTTTTCGATGTCCGCGGCTTTCGCGCTTTTCGCGTCGAAGAGGACATTCCCGCTGTTCAGCAGCGTGCGCACGTTCGTGTAGCCGAGCGACTCGCAGACGGACTTGAGATCCGCCATCGACAACTTCTTGTTGCCGCCAACGTTGATGCCGCGGATCAGGGCGATGAAGGTCATGAATGCAGAATGCTGAATGCAGAATGCAGAAAGTAGTTTGGCAGAATCCCTTTCTGCATTCTGCATTCTGCATTCAGCATTTGATTTACCTGACCGTCTCCAGCTCCGCCGCTTCCTCCCGCCGTTCCGGTGAGAGCCAGCAGTACGGGCCCACCTGCGTCATGCCCACTTTCCCGAAGGCCTTCCGGTACCAGGCGGCGGGGCGGAAGTGGAAGGCGTCGAGGTCGCCGATCACGGAATCCTCCGCCGTCAGCACTTCCACGAAGGCGACGCCTTCGCAGATGCGTGCGATCTCGGCGATGCCGGCGCGGAGCTCGCGGTCTTCGACGTAATGCATCACATCCGCGCAGACGACGAGGTCGTAGGGCAACAATCCGAGCGACGGCAGCTCGCCGAAGGTCGCCAGGCGGATGTTGCGCTCCTTGCCGTACCGCTCGACGGCGTAGTCCGACGAATCGAGTCCGCGGTACGCGACGCGCGGCCTGAGCGCGCGCAGGTGACCGAGCCACGCGCCTTCGCCGCAGCCGATGTCGAGCACGGTGCGCAACGGGCGTCGCAGGAAGTACTCCGCCGTGGCCACGGCAATCGACACCTTCCGCCGCACTTCCGCATGCGAATTCACTCGCGTTCGCCGGTCGTGGTACCAGCGCTGGAAATAGGCCCGATCGTAGGTCTTTGTCATTGCTCGCGATGGACGCCGATGCCGATGCGGCGCAACCAGGCCACCAGGCGCGGCATCTTCTTCTCGATCTTGTCGAGGGACTTGATGGCGAATTTGCTTTGAGGAAAGAGCACCAGCACGGCCAGGAGCATGAAGATCCAGCCCTGCATGATCGGGACGAACCCGCCGATGATGCCGAGGATGATGAAGATGATTCCGAGGGTGATGCGCAGCGCGAGAATCATCGGCGCCGGGAGTTTAGAGGACTCATGCCCATGGCTGCGCAACAGCTCGACGGCGAAGATGAAAACGATGGCCAGGACGGCCACCGCGAGAACGATGTACTCGGCGGTTATACGGCGCGCCCCTTCTTCCGCTGCTCGGGATAGAGCACGAGAAACGTCCGCAACCCTTCCATCGTCTCTTTCACCCCGTCGGGAATGGTCTTCGTCCGCAGCCAGAAGCAGGACGGATCGAGCAGGTTGCGCAGGACCTCGATGAACTGGTTCAGCGAGATGTACGTGTTCTGGTAGAGCTGCGCTTTCGGGCTCTCGCCGTACTTCGCGCGCAGGATCTTGCTGACCACGCGCGCCGCCAGGTAGTAGGGCGTCTGCAGGATGTCGAACTCGTCCTGCGACATGCGCGGACCCTTGGTGATGTGCTGGCGATTGATCGTCGCCTGGAAGAATTCGACGGTCATGACCACGGCGGTTTTCGGAATCGGTCCGCAGCGTCCGGACTCCACGGCCTGCGCCAGGAAGGCCGTGAGCGCCTTCACATGCTCGCTGTCGGGAGGGGAGAGCTCGCGCAGTCCGTACTTCCTGGCGATGGCGCGCTCGTCGAGCTCGGGGACCGGCGCCTCGACCGTCTTGTTGTCATCCATATGGAACGAACCCGGGCCGGAGAATAGCACGCTAGAATCGGCCTCATGCAGACGGCTGAGCTTCTACGGAGCGTGCCGCTGTTCAACCTTCTGGACGCGCCCGAACTGGCCGATCTGGAGGCCGTGCTGGAGCGTCTCGAGGTCGCCGCCGGCCAGACTGTTTTCTCGTTCGGCGAGCCCGGCGAATCGCTGTACATCGTGGCCGCGGGAAGCGTCGAGCTGTTCGTCAAAGACAACAGCGGCGCCAAGATCGTGCTCACGAACTGCGGCGCCGGCGAGCGGTTCGGCGAGCTGTCGCTGTTCGACGGCGGAGCGCGCACGGCGACCGCGGTCGCACTCGAGGATTCGACGCTGTTCGTGCTCCATCGCGACGACCTGCTCGCGTTTCTGCGACGCCATCCCGAGGCCGCGTTCGACTTCCTGACCACGATGGGACAGCGGATGCGCAACGCCGACGAGATGCTCCGCCGTCGCGTGGCCCGCAACATCAACGAGGAGCACGAAACGCGCATCTCGACGATGGATCACATCGCCGACCTGATCGCGGCCTTCAGCGGCAGCATCCCCTTCCTCGTTCTGAATGCGGTCTGGTTCATCGGCTGGATCGTCTGGAACACGGCGCCGTTCCTGCCGCACTTCGATCCCTACCCGTTCGGCTTCCTGACGATGGTGGTGTCGCTCGAAGCGATCTTCCTGTCGATCTTCGTGCTGGTCAGCCAGAACCGGCAGGCGGCGAAGGACCATCTCCGCGCAGAGGCGGATTACGAGGTGAATCTGAAGGCGGAGCTGGAGATCTCCCACCTGCACGAGAAGGTCGATTTTCTGACCGAGGAGCTGCTGGCGCGATTGCCGCGCGGTCACAGAACACCCGCGCCGAAAGGTGTAGTGCAGGCCTCCGGCCTGCCTCGGGGCGGGGATTAGGGCAGGCCGGAGGCCTGCACCACACCTACTTCCAGCTCATCTCGAACACACACGCCTTATCCCCAAGACACTGGCACTTCGACTCGATGACCGTGGGATCGGTCCCGCCGTGGCGAAGGATGGTCTCGAGGAAGAAGCCCACCGCGCTGGCGCAGTAGACTGGGCTGTAGACCGGATAGTCGCTGTAGGTCATCCGCCCGCCGGACGGGGTCTTCTCGAACTTCTGCTGGCCGAACTTCTGATACTGGCTGTGAAACAGCGCGTTGCTCTCCAGGAACTGCGTCAGCCCCTCGGAATCGAGCGACTTGTAGACGCGGCCCACGCCCAGCTCCGCCGACGCCGCACCGATCAGCGCCAGCACGTTCGGATATTCGCTCTTCAGCTCATTGTGAATGGCGCGATCGAGCTCGATCAGCGACTCGAACTCGCACCAGCTCGAGGCCAGCGGCGTCTTCACGTAGCTGCGCGTGCGCGGGGTGAGCTTCTCGATGAATTTCGCGAAGCGCTCTTCGCCCATCGTGTCCATGAGGAACTGCTTCCGCCCGCCGAACATCACCCCTTTGACCTTGGCGATGGAGGGATCGCGGCCGGTCAGGACTTCCTTTCCTTCGAGGCGAGGCGGCGATGGTGGCGCTTTCCGTTCTTTGAGCAGCGACATGGCGTGATTCTATGCCTCAGCGGAGATGCCGATACATCTCCGGAACAAACTCGCCGTCGCTCGCTTCACGCGCGGCGAGGCCGATCTGAAAGTCCATCACGTCCGGCGGCACCGGATTCTGATACCCGTCGAGCGTCTCCCGCAGCGCGTCCACCGCCGCCAACCCTTCGGTCCGAGCCGAGCGATAAACCTTCACCGCAATCGCCTCGGCTGCACCAGGCGTCAGGTGTTTCGGAATGAGCGGCTCGAGCGACGCGAAGTCGGTTTCGGGGATGTCGATGCCGCGCCGTTTCGCGAGCGCGCGCAGCAGCGCGAATCCTTCCGCGGCGGTGGTCGCCGGAAAAATGGGGATCTTCACGTCGACGCGGCCGGGCCGCTTGAGATCAACTTCGATGAGATCGGGACGGCTCGAGGCGAGGATCCAGATGATCCGTCCGCGATTCGCGGGATCGCTCATCTGCGCGGCGAACATGCCGTAGATGCGTCCCGACAATCCGGAGTCGCTGGTGCCGCCGTCGCGTTTGCCGAGGGCCTGGTCTGCTTCGTCGATGAAAACGAAACAGCGGCCGAGGCCTTTGAGCAGGCGGAAGATCTTCTCCAGATTGCCTTCCGTGCTGCCGACCCATTTGTCGCGGAAGTTCTTCAGCTTCACCACCGGCACGCCGGCTTCACCGGCCAGGCATTCGACGAGGTAGGTCTTGCCGGTGCCGACCGGACCGCAGAGCAGGTAGCCCATCGGCAGCGCTTCGATGTCGTTCATCTGCCAGAGCTTGATGTCCTGCCGCAGCCAGGTCTTCAGCTTTTCCTGCGCGTTGTAGTCGTCGAGCGTGCGCTTGGATTCGATGAACTCGATCAGGCCGCCGGCGTCTTTTTCGACGAGCTCCTTGCGCATGGTCACGAGATCGCCCGCGCGCAAGGCCTGCTTCGCATGCGTCCGGGTGCGCAGGAGGTTCTCGATGGAGTTGAGGGTCGATCCCGTCAATTGATGCGCGAGCGCGTCGAAGGCCGGCGCGAACTCGGCGAGAGTGTCGCGATGATCGCCGGCCAGGTGCTCGAGTGCGTCGCGCAATTCAGCCGGCGTCGGCAGGGGAACCTCGACCGAGGACGCGCGAGGGTTGCTGACCAGGAGCGCGTGGAGATCGTGAAGGTTGTCGGCGATGAGAAACGTGACCAGCGAGTGTCGCGAGAGCTGCTCGTCGGCCGACCAGTCGCGCATGAGCAGCGCCAGGGCATTGAGGTCGTAGTTGAGCGCGCCGGGTAGCGCCGGCGCAACGAGATGGGCGGCCTTCATGTAGAAGCCGATCTGGTAGTTCTCCTGGCCGAGCCGCGCGAGATTGGCGGAGTAGCGGAAGAAGCGGGTCAGCCATTCGATAGCCGCGCGCGGCGCTCTCGGGAGCTCGGAGTTTTCCTTGAACGCCGGCCAACGCGTGAGGATCTCGCCGCCGCGCTCGATGCGGACGCCGTTGCCGAGGTCGTAACTGAGGATGACGTCGAAGCGGGGCATCATCACCCGGGTGAGGAACTCGTACAGCGTGCCGAGGGTGCGTTTGTCTCCAGAGGTCAACAGGAAGCGATCGTTGACGTTGCCGTAGAGCAGGAACTGATTCGACGCGTGCGATTCGTAGAGGGCGATCAGCTTCGAAGCCCACCCGGGCAGCGCACTCATTGCATCTCCCTCGGCGTATACGTCGTCCCGCCATCATCGAGGTTCGCGAGCAGATGCGAGGTCAGCTCGACATTCGCGGAGATCGCCGCGGGCCGTCCGCGCAGGCTTGCTTCTTCGAGGGCGACGTCGAACTGCGTCTCGATGCGAGCCAGATCCGCGTCGATCTCGGCGAGGTAGGTCTGGCGATGCTGCACGTTGTCGAGGCGCTCGCGGAGAAGGCGCAACGTCGCTTCCTTCGATCCGCGCAGGGTTTCCGAGGGTGGGGCGGTGGCGATCTCGCGCTCGAGGGAGGCGATCTGTTTCTGCAGATCGCGCTCGTCGGATTGCGGGGCGACGATGAGGTTCCGTTGGGCGACGAGCAGGTTCAGGAAGAGCCAGGTCAGCTTGCGCAGTGCGTCGCGATTGCTTTCGTAGAGCAGGTCGTCGCTCTGTTCCTTTCCGGAAAGCTGCTCCAGTCGCACGCGCTTCTCTTCGAGCTTTTCGTAGCGCCGTCTCGCTGCGCCGCCAATGCTTTTTCGGAGCGCGTCGCGTGCTTCATCGGTATCGCCGCGCTGTTCCTCGATGCGGCGGTTGTCGATGGACTGCTGAAAGCCCGCGTTCGACGCGAGCGTGAGGAGGTAGATCATCTCGCCGGCCGTGGCCACGCCCCAGATTGCAGGGTCCCAGAACCCGGCGACCGCTGCCGCGACCATGGCCACGGCATTCCACGGCAACCGCAGCAGAGGAATGTCGGGCCGGGCGAAGAAGGCGTGCCAGAGGTAACGCATTGATAGTCGTTAGTCGTTAGTGATTAGTCGTTAGTAGATGGAGGGCAAGTGCGCAGTAGAAGGCTAGTGGCCGGCCTTTCTACTAACGACTAACCACTAACGACTAATCACTCGGTCGTGGGTCCCATCGACTTCACGCTCTCCGCCGGCGGGGCTTCGGTAGTGCCGGCGGCGGGCTCGAGGGCCATGCCTTCCTTCGCGGCGAAGTCGGCGAGGGCCTGGTCGGCGAGGGCTTTCTGCTCTTCTTCCTTGATCG
Organism: uncultured Acidobacteriota bacterium; assembly: GCA_963822445.1. Classification (GTDB taxonomy): domain Bacteria; phylum Acidobacteriota; class Thermoanaerobaculia; order Gp7-AA8; family Gp7-AA8; genus QHVT01. Next base: position 2,326,009 of record CAWGHO010000002.1, read on the forward strand.
CGAAGTCGGTGGTGTTCAGGGAGTCGCGGGCGATGCGCGCGCGGCCGGAGGCCTGTTCGCGCTCTTCCTCGACCATCTTGTGCAGGCGATCGAGCGTGTCGCCCGATCCGCCGATCGACGTGATCATGCCTGAGGCCATTTCGGTCAGCTCCGCGGTTGCCTTCTTGATCTTCAGATCGTCGAGGCTCGACTTGAGAGCCTGGATCTTCGCCTGTGCGGCTTTCACTGACACGTCGCGGGCCTTGATCAGCTCCTTGTACGTCGTCTCGGCCTGTTCGAGCTGGGCGCGATTCTCGGTGAGCTCGCGCGACACGGTCTGCAGGCGGAGCGCGTAGTTGCCGGCCACGTCGCGGTTGCCGGCGCGGAGATTCGCCGCGGTCTTGGCGCGCAGCTCGCGCTCTTCGGTCTCGAGCTTGCGGATCTGGGTCATCAGCCGCTCGCACAGTCCCGCGTGCGCGGCGAGCCCTTCGTTGTAATTCGAGATCTGCTTTCTGAGGTTCTCTTTTTCCACCTCGAGCAGCGCTTCGGGATTGCGCCGCTCCATGCCGGAAACGAAGAGGCCGAGGAATCCGCGGAAGATGTTCGCGAGTCGTCTGAACATGATCGGCGAAGTGTATCGCTTCACCCGCTGCGCGCGGAGCGCCGGCGGCGCGCGGGAGGCGGCGAGGGATCGCCGGCCAGCGCCAGGCCGTCCGCCGTCGCGCCCGCTCGAGCCGAGCCGACGACTTCGTAGGTCTCGAGGTCGAGCTTCACCACCAGGTCGGGATCAGTCATGCCGATGTACGCGAACCTGCTGTCGCGGCTCACCAGGATCCCTAAGGGCCTGCCGACGATGCCGAGAGTGCGGATCTCCTGGCGCGCGAGCGCGTCGTAGACCGCGATCGCCCGTTGTTCGTGGCGGGGAACGAGCACGCGGCGCCCATCGTGCGTGAAGGTCAGGCGGTAGTTGAACGTGCCCGGCGAGAGCGTGGCCACGCGCGATTCCGTCATCAGATCGATGATGGCGATACCACCGGTCGACGCGCTGCCGACCTACAACTCCCGGCCGTCGGGCGAGAGCGCGATTCCTTCGCCGTGCACGACCGTGGGGATCGTCTTGCGCGCGATCGACTCGCTGCCGCTCACGTCGATGATCGACGCTGTGCCCGAGCCGACATTGGCCGTGTACACGACCTTGCTGTCGCTCCGCACGGCGAGCATGTGCGTGCCCACCTGATTCGTGCGGCCGATCCAGTCGATGCTATCGGTCAGCGGGTCATATCGGGCGACGGCACTCGATTTCTCTGCCGTGAACCAGATCTTGCCGTCGCGCTGCACGATGCCGTGAGGCGCGGCGAGCGGCGCGATGTTGATCGTCTTCAGGGTCGTGCGCGCGACGAGATCGACCACCGTCAGCGTCTGACCGGTCGCATTCACATAATTGGAGACGTACGCGAATTTGTTGTCGTACGAGACCCCGACTTCGTGCGGCTGCGGGCCGGCCTCGATCTCGCCCAGGCGCTGCATCGTCTCCGCATCGACGAGCGTCACGGTTGTGCCGCCGCGGTTGCCACGACGAGAACATCGGCCTGTGCCGAGACTGCGATGAATGCAGCGAGGAACAGCAGCACGATTCGCATGCGCTCAGCAAACCTTTCGTGGCACATGTCGTGCGTCGTGGGCAGCGTGCTCGCCTCCGTGCTCATCGTCGATGACGACCCTTCCATCGTTGCCATGCTCCGCGGCGTTCTGCCCGAGTCCGTCGAGCTGACGTCCGCCGCCGATGCGTCGTCAGCGACGGCTCTTCTCGATTCGCGCAAGTTCTGCGGCCTCGTGCTCGACCTCGTCCTCGTCGACAGCGACGGCTTCGACGTCCTCCGGCACATGGAGACGAACGGCATCAGCGTCCCCACCGTGGTCATCAGCGGAAAGCTGCCCCTCTACCTGCGGGAGATGCTTCACGAGGATCAGGTGAAGCTCGTTTTCCCGAAGCCGATCGAGCCTCGCCTTCTCGCGGCGATCGTCCTCGGCCTCTGCGGCATGAGCTGATTCGCAGGGCCCTTCCAAAACAAGCCGATTGACAGCGTGGGAGAGCTGCTCCTACACTCCGCGCACACAAACCGACCGGTCGGCCGGTAAATCGGATGAGCAACAACGAGCAATAGAGGAGAGGCGCCCATGAGCTATCGCCGCGCATTCACAACGATTACGAAGCGTTCCCTGCTGATCACTCTGCTGGGCCTGCTTTGCGTCACGGCCGTGCCCGCCATCGCGCAGGACGCGCCGCCACCACCGGCCCAGACCGAGGCGAAAGCGGATGATCCGCCCACGGCCAGCGAAGAGATCGTGGTCACCGCCCGCAAGCGCGAAGAGAACGTGCAGGAAGTCCCGGTCGCCGTCTCGGTCGTGACCTCCGACGAGCTGGAAGAGTCGGCCGCGGCAGACATCTCCGAGCTCCAGACCCAGGTGCCCAACCTCTCCGTCTATCAGGGCCGCAACCAGTCCACGACCCTCACCGCGTTCATGCGCGGCATCGGCCAGGCCGATCCGCTCTGGGGCGTCGATCCCGGAGTCGGTCTGTACATGGACGACGTCTACATCGCCCGTCCCCAGGGTGCGCTCCTCGATGTCTACGACGTCGAGCGCATCGAAGTGCTGCGCGGCCCGCAGGGCACGCTGTACGGGAAGAACACCATCGGCGGCGCGATCAAGTATGTCAGCCGTCCCCTCACCGATGACTTCACCGCCTCGGTCGGCCTGACCGCCGGCGAACACTCGACCCTCGACCTGCGCACCAGCATCGCCGGGGCGCTCATCCCCGGAAAAGTGCGCGGCAAGCTGGCCTTCGCCTCGCTGAACCGCGGCGGCTACGGCGAGAACCGCTTCACCGGCCGCGACGTTTCGGACCGCAAGACGTTCGCCATGCGCGGCGCCATCGACTGGCTTGCGACGGAAAAGATCAAGGTGGCCTTCGCCGCCGACTACACGAAGGACGACGCCGAGCCGAAGGGCTACCAGCGTCTCATCCCGAACCGCCTCTGCCCCGCGTTCGGCATCGTCTGCCCGACGTACGACAGCCGCTGGGACACGGACAGCGGTCTGGCGCCGCTCAACGGAACGGAAGCCATGGGCGGCTCGATGACCATCTCCTCGCCGATCAGCAGCGGATGGGACTTCAAGTCGATCACCGCGTACCGCGAGTCGGATTCGGAGAACAACATCGACTTCGATACGACGACTGCGCGCATCGTCGACGTCACCGCCACTTACTACGATGAGCAGCTCTCCCAGGAGTTCCAGTTCGTCTACGACACTGGCGGAAAGATCTCCGGTGTTCTCGGCGCGTACTACTTCGACGGCGAGGCCGGCGGCCTGGTCAAGAACATCTTCGCGAACGCGCAGTTCGGAACGACGAACGGAAAGACCTTCACCGAGTCGATCGCCCTCTTCGGCGACGGCAGCTACTCTTTCAACGACCGGCTGACGTTCAACGGCGGTCTGCGCGCGACCCGCGAGACGAAGAACGGTGTGGCCTTCAACGCCGGCTTTGCCAACGATCAGTTCAGCACACCCGTGGTCATCCTCGCGAACTACGACAAGGAAGCGACGTTCGACTCCATCGCCCCGAAACTCGGAGTCGACTACAAGTTCCGCGAGGACGTCCTCGGATACGTCAGCCTTAGCCGGGGTTTCAAGAGCGGCGGCTTCAACGTGCGCGCACAGTCGAACGTTTTCCCGAAATCGGCCGAGCCGTTCGACGATGAGGTCCTGACGGTGGGCGAGCTCGGATTGAAATCGGTGCTTGCCGACGGCCGGCTCGTGCTGAACACCGCCGTTTTCCACGGCAAATACGAGGACATTCAGGTCTCGACGTTCACCGCCTTCGACGCGAACGGCGACGGCATCGAGGAGTCGTTCTTCGGTAACTTCATCAACGCCGGCAACGCGACGATGAACGGAGTGGAAGTCGAATTCGACGCGTCCACCCCCAACATCGACTGGCTGGCCGTGAACGGCTACGTGAGCTATCTCGATCTCGAGCCGGATGAAGTTCTCGATGCAAACCGCGACGGCTTCGTCGACACGCAGGTGATCACCAATGCGCCGGAATGGACGGGCGGTCTGCGTCTGAACTTCGACTTCCCGGCCCTGGGCGGCCTGCTCACGGCCAGTGCCGGCGGCGCGTATCGCTCGGACTCGACGCTCACCAACGAGGGCGGTTCCTTCGGCGGGCAGCCGGTGCGTCCGATCACCCAGGACGCGTACACGCTGTTCGACGCGTGGGTGAGCTGGCTCTCGCCTGATGCGACGTGGCGGTTCGGACTCAACGCGAAGAACATCACCGACGAGGCCTATCTGACCAACGGCTACAACATCCCCGCCCTCGGCATCCTCACCGGCTCGTACGGTGCGCCGCGGACGGTTCTGGCCACGGTCGAATACCGGTTTCACTAGGCCGGCACGTCCGGTGCGGCCATGAACCTCAATCTCAAGGACAAAGTCGTCATCGTGACGGGCGGCGCGGCTGGAATCGGCCGCGCCACCACCACGGCGTTCGAGAACGAAGGCGCGCGCGTCGTGGTCTGGGACGTTCCGGACGTGAACGTGACCCAGCCTGAAGTGGTCAGCGCGGCGACGGAGAGAGTCATCGCCGAGCACGGCCGCATCGACGTGCTGGTCAACAACGCCGGCATCGTCCGCGACTCGCAGCTGATCAAGTGGAAGGACGGCGAGGTCCTTTCGATGATGGACGACGACACGTTCGACGCCGTGATCAACGTGAACCTCAAAGGCGTTTTTCTCTGCACGCGCGCGGTGGCGCCGCACATGATCAAGAACGGATCGGGCGTCATCCTCAATGCCTCCTCGATCGTCGGCCTGTACGGAAATTTCGGACAGACCAATTACGCGGCGACCAAGGCCGGCGTGATCAGTTTTACCAAGACCTGGGCGCGTGAGCTGGGTCGCTACAACATCCGCGTCAATTGCGTCGCGCCTGGATTCATCGCCACGGAAATGGTCAAAGCCATGCCCCAGAAGGTGCTCGACGGCATGGCCGCGAAAACACCGCTCGGAAGAATGGGCGAGCCGGACGACATCGCCAATGCGTACGTCTGGCTGGCCAGCGACGCCGCGAAATTCGTCCATGGCGCAGTGCTCTCTGTCGACGGCGGGCTGGTGATGGGAACCTGATGGCCTACGCAAACATCGTTGCGACGGGCTCCTACCTTCCCGAGATCGAGATCTCGAATGACCTGCTCCGCGCGCGCTTCAATGACAGTGCGCCGGAATTCGTCGACAAGATGGAAGCGGCCAGCGGGATCCGTACGCGCTGGTACGCGCCGGAGGACTGGTCTGCATCCGATCTCGCTCTGCGTGCCGCGCAACAGGCACTGGAGCGCGCCGGCAAGAAGCCCGAAGACGTCGATCTGATCATCCTCGGCACCGACTCGCCCGATTACATCACTCCGGCAACGTCTGTCGTATTGCAGGCGAAGCTCGGCGCGAAGAATGCTGGGACGTTTGATGTCGGCTGCGCGTGCGCATCCTTTCCAACGGCGATCGCCAATGCCGCCGGACTGATGGCCACGAACCCCGGATTGAAGACGGTTCTGGTCGTGGCCGTGTATCTGATGCACAAGCTCGCCAATGAAGACGACCCGATGGTCTTCTTTTACGGAGACGGCGCCGGCGCGGCGATTCTGGAGCGCAGTGAAGAGCCTGGATTCATCGCTGCCGCGTTTCACGCGGACGGCACGTACGCGAAGAACTGGCTGATTCAGGCCGGCGGCACCGTCGAGCCGGCGACCGAGCTCGCGGCGCGCGAAGGACGAACGCTGGTGACGATGCTCGAGCGTTATCCGCCCGAGATCAACAACGACGGCTGGCCGAAGATCGTACGCAGAGTCGCGGAGAACGGCGGCTTTGCTTTGAACGACATCGACTTCGTGATTTTCACCCAGGTCCGCAAGCCGACCATCGAGCTGGTCATGGAAAAGCTCGGCCTGCCGATGGCGAAAACGCACATGATCATGGAGCGCTGGGGCTACACCGGCTCTGCATGCATTCCCATGGCCTTCAACGACGCGATCGAGGAAAAGAAGATCAAGCCCGGCGATCTGGTCGTGCTCGTCGGATCCGGTGTCGGATACAACCAGGCCGCGGCCGCGTTCCGCATGCCCATGAACGAGAAACGGCTTTTCCGCGGGTGACGCCATGTTCGATGGCGACCTGCTGAGCGAGCGCGCACGTGTCACCCCCGACCGCCTGGCGCTCGTATCGGTCGAAACCGGCGAGCGCCTGACTTACGCCGAATTGAACGCCCGCGCCGAACGCGCCGCCGCAACATTGCAGGAGCTCGGCGTCTCGCCCGGCGATCGTTTCGGCCTGCTCGCCCACAATTCCATCGATTTTCTGGCGTTCTTTTTCGCCGCCGGCAAGATCGCCGCGATCGTAGTTCCGCTGTCCACCCGCGCCACCGTGCACGAGCTGATGCACATCGTCAAAGACTGTGGAATGACCGTGCTGATACACAGCACCGACTTCACTGAAGTCGCAGCCCAACTCCCAGTCCAGCCACATCTCCTCGGCGCGCACCAGCCCAGCAACCCAGCAACTCAGCAACTCAGCAACCCCGAAACCACTTACTGCCTCCTCTACACCAGCGGCACCACCGGCAAACCCAAAGGCGTAATGATCCCCAAACGCCAGCTCTACTGGAACGGCTACAACACGGTCGTGAACTGGGGTTTGCGCGAGGACGACGTCAGTCCGATCTTCACACCGCTGTATCACGCCGGAGGCCTGGCCGCGTTCTGTATCCCGATTTTCTGCGCGGGCGGCACGATCGTCCTGCACAAAACGTTCGATCCTGCCGCCGTCTGGGAAACCATTGAAAAAGAGAGCTGCACAGTAGTCCTCGGCGTCCCCACGATCTGGAAGCTGTTGATGGACGCGCCTCAGTTTGCAGATGCGGATCTCTCGCACGTGCGCTGGTTCATCTCCGGCGGCGCGCCACTGCCTCAATTCATCATCGACGCGTACCAGAAGCGCGGAGTGGTCTTCAAACAGGGCTACGGGATGACCGAGGTTGGCGTGAACTGCTTCACGATGACCGTCGAGGATTCGTTTCGAAAGCCGGGATCGATCGGACGGCCGCTCCTTTTCACCGAGGTCAAGCTCGAAGAGATGGACGGCGAAGTGGGGGAAATGTGGATTCGCGGCCCGCACGTATCCCACGGATATTGGAACAATGAAGAGGCCACGCGCGCGGCATACGCGGAAGACGGCTGGTTTCGGACCGGCGATCTCGCCCGCCGCGACGGCGAGGGGTTTTTCTATATCGCCGGGCGGCGCAAAGAGATGTTCATCAGCGGGGGCGTGAACGTTTATCCCGCTGAAATCGAGGCGGAGCTCGTATCGCACCCTGCAGTTTCCGACGCGGCGGTCATCGCCATTGCCGACGAGACCTGGGGAGAGGTCGGTGTTGCATTTGTGGTTGGTACAACGACCGCTGAAGAGCTTACCCAATACCTCGCCGAGCGCATCGCAAAGTACAAATTGCCTCGCAGATTCGTCTTTCTGGACGTTTTGCCACGAACTCCGTATGGAAAGGTAGTGAAAGACGAATTAAGGAGGGTCCTCGCGTGACAACGGTCCCGATTGCTAGACTCGCGGAACGCATGACCCAGGAAGAGCGGTCCGAAAAATCCCGACAACAGATTCTCGACGCCGCGCTGAAGCTTTTCTCGCATCGCGGTTATGGCGCTACCAGCGTCCGTGACATCGCCGAGGAAGCGAGCGTTTCGAAAGGAAACGTGTATCACCACTTTCCTGATAAAGAGACGATCTTCCGGGCGCTGATCGAGCGCTACTTCGAAGCGATGTCCGCGCCGGACTTTCCATTCAATCGCGCCCTGGCCAATGGTGAGTTTCCGGAAAACCTGGAAGAGATCGGACACGCCGTGCGCGAGATCGTTCGCGATTATCGCGAGTACGTCGCGCTGATTTACGTCGACGTCGTGGAGTTCGACGGCACGCACGTCCGCAAGTTCTACGAGAACATGTCCGACCGTTTCACCACGTTCATGCGGGCCACAGGAATGGAGCAGGTCCTGGAGGGCAAACTGGCCGAAGGGCTGTCGCCCGTGTCGGCGGTCATGCTGGCCACGCGGATCTTCTACAACTACTTCACCGTCGAGATCCTCTTCGGCGTGAAGGATCACTTCGGCAAGGACACCGATGCCGCGGTGAAGGAGATCTCGCGGATTCTGCGGCATGGGATGTTGCGATCGTAGTTGCGGGGTTACGGGGTTTCGAGGTTGCGGGGTGGTTGTCGGGTGATCAGGTTGTCGGGTTGTCAGGTGGATGCCGCACCTGACAACCCGACAACCCGACAACCCGACAACCTGACAACCTGGCAACCACCTCGAAACCCCGTAACCCCGAAACCTCGAAACCCCGGCGCTTGACATCTTCTACAAATGTAGTAGCATCTCCACGTTCTGTAGGAGGTGCGGATGCCGGCGTCACCCAAAATCAAGCTGACCCGTCTCGAGCTGGAGATCATGCAGTACCTCTGGAAGCTCGGCGAGGTCGCGGTGCGGGAGATCCAGGAAGCGATCCCCGCGTCGAAGCGTCCCGCGTACACGACCGTCCAGACCATCCTCACCAGGCTCGAGGAAAAGGGGGCCGTGCGCCGCACGCGGAAGATCGGTAACGCCCATCTCTTCGAGGCCGTGCTGACGAAGAAGGGGATGTACGAGCGGCTCGTCGATGAGCTGCTCGATCTGTTCGGCGGCAGCCCCGAGCCGCTGGTCTCCCATCTCGTCGACTCGGGGAAGCTGACGCTCGAGGACCTCAAGCACGCGGAGGAGCGTCTCGCCTCCGCGCCGAAGAAGGGGACGCGATGAATTTCCTGCACGCCAATACGCCGTTCCTCGTCGTCTTCGCCGCCGCCGCCATCGCCGCTGTTGCTCTGGGATTGTTCGCCCAACGATTCCTGCGCGCGGCATCGTCGCGACACGCGGTGCTGCTGGCGACTTTGCTTCTGCCGCCGGTGCTCTTCGCCGCGGCGGCACTCGGATTACGCGCGCCACTCGCGGCACAGCCGGCGGCTTCGAGCGCTGACGTTTCGATGTCGATCGTCTTTGCGCCTGCGACGAACACCACCGGCAATCTTGCGACGGTCCTCTTTTCGCTGTGGCTGATCGGCACGACGATCGCCCTCGCCCGGATCGCGCTCGAAGCCATCCGCTGGCGGCGCATCGCCGAGCGCGCGGAACCGATCACCGACTGGGATCTTCTGTCGCGGTTCGACTCGACCTGCGCTCTTGCGCGGTCGAATGAATGCGCGGAGCCGGCCGTCATCGGCATCGTCGATCCGCTGATCGTTCTGCCGGCGGCCTACGAGCTCGAGCCGGCGGAGCTCGACGCCGTGTTCGCGCACGAGCTCGCGCACGTAATGCGCCGCGACAACCTCATCGCGCTGACCGTGCAGATCGTCTGCGCGCTGTTCTGGTTCGACCCGCTGCATCGCATCGCCCGGCGCAAGCTGGTCGAGCTCCGCGAGCGCGTCTGCGACGAGCTCGTGCTCGATCGCGGTTGCGATGCCGAGGCTTACATCACGGCGCTCGCGCGCAGCACGCGGTCGACGCTCGCTCCCCAACACGCCGTGGCCTGCATGAGCCGCCTCAAGCTCGAGGAAAGGATGGAATCGATCATGACACACGAGAACCGCCGCCGTTTCCCTGTCTGGATCACCCGCGCATTCGTCACCGTCGCCGTGGCCGTAGCGGCCATCGGCTTTGCCACGTTCTCGCCGGCACCGGTCGTCATCGCCGGCGAGGCCGGTCAGGCGCAATACGACTTCGACGTGCACGTCATGCGGCACGAGGACGGCCGCTTCACCCTCGTCGTTCGCATCGACACGCCGGAGGGCCCGATCAGCTCATTCGCCGTCGTTCGCTCCGCGCCCGACGCGCGCACGATCAGCACGACGCACAACGGCAAGACCTATCGCGTCGACGTGCAGCTCGCCGCGGATGGATCGGCAACGGGCAAGTTCGACGTGACCGCGGGGGCGGCCACGCTCGCCAGCGCGGGCAAGCAGTTCGCCGCGCCGACGCGCACCTCGCCGATGCTCGCTCCGCCCGCGCCTCCGCAGCCCGGCTCGGAAGCTCTGGCGAAGAAGATCGCAGGGAACGACGCGGAAGCCCTGCTGAAGAAGATCGAAGTGAACATGACCCCGCCGAAGCCGGTGCACACCGTCGAGCCGATCTACCCCGGGGAAGCGAAAGACAACGGGATCTACGGGGTCGTCATCATCGAAGCTTCGATCAGCGAGACCGGCCTGGTCACCGACACGAAGGTCTTGAAAGGGCTGCCGTACGGATTGGACAAGGCCGCCGAGGATGCGGTCCGTCAGTGGCGGTTCGAACCGGCCACCCGTGACGGGAAGCCGGTTCCGGTGACGTTCAATCTGACGGTGAACTTCAAACTCGATTGACCCTGGAGCGGGCGGTGGGCAGCGGGCGGCGGGCGGCGGGCAGTAGCTAGAACCCCGAATGGTCTGCAGAGGAGCAACTTGCTTCCTGCCCGCTGCCCACTGCCCGCTGCCCACTACCACGCCCGTCTACTTCCGCTTCTTCGTCTTCCAGCGCTGACCACCGGCTTCTTCGGCCAGGGCGTCCCAGCGCGGATCGTCGTGCAGCGCTTCGAGGTCGTCGTCCTGATGCATGTGGTGGCTCAGCTCGAAGCCTTCGGCGCGGGCCTTCTCCAGCCACTGGAAGGCGGCGTCGCGGTTGCCCTGGAGGGCGTAGCCGCAGGCGATGTTGTAGGACGACGTGCCGACGCGGTAGCCGAGTGAGATGGCGCGGTTGAAGGCATCGTTGCCGGTCTGGAAGTCGCGGGCCTGCAGGGCGGTGAAGCCGAGGTTGAACCACGCGCGGCCGGACTGGGGGTACCTCATGGTCAGGGCGCGGTGATGCGCGGCAACCTTGCGCCACTGGCCGCGGTCGTCGTCGTCATCCCACTCGTCGTCGCAGCAGCCGCGCATCTCCAGGTCTTCCGCTTTCTGGCGGAGGGCGTCGAAGCCGTTCTGCTGGCGGAGCAGGGCGATGTCCGGATCGTTCAGGAGCTTCTCGTCGCTGGAGAAGCCGTTCTCGATCGACTTGTCGAGCCAGAGCATGCCGTTGCGGGCATCGCCCTTGAGCGAGTAGGCGCAGGCGATGTTGTACATCGACGTGCCGACCTTCTCGCCGCGCTTGATTGCGTTCTGGAAGGCGTTGATGCTCTCGTCGAACCGGCGAAGGCGGAGCAGGTCCAGGCCGACGTCGGCCCAGTCGTTGCTACCGTCGAAGATCTCGTCGAATCCCTTGCCGACGGCATCGCCGACGCGCTGGCTCACGCTGTCGCCGATGGCGTTGGCGATGACGTTGCCCACGCGGTTGCTCACGTCGTCGCCGCCCGTGACCTGGAGTTTCTTGTAGCGCTCCATGGTCTCGGTGACGCGCCGCGTGGCGACGTCGCTGCCGCCCTGCGCGACGAGGCGCTGGAAGCCGGCGTCGTTGCGGATCGGATCGAAGTCGGAATCGTCGGCGATGTGGTCGAAGTCATCCCAGCCGGCGTTGATGGCCTTGGCCAGCGATTCGGTGGCACGGCGGGCATCGCCGAGGAGCGCGTAGGAGCAGGCGGCGTTGTACAGCGCCGTTTCCACCTTGTAGCCCTCGTCGGCGGCGCGATGGAACGCGATCGCCGCATCGGCATACCGGTCGGAGCGATAGAGGTCATAAGCCCGCTCGTACCAGTCCTCGGCATCCTGCGGCGTGCGCAGGAACTTGTCCGCGCGCTTGTCGTACTTGCCGAGCTTCGCGAGGAGGTAGTCCTCGATGGCCTCGACGTCCGGGGTGACGGTCATCTGGGCGTCGGTGGTCTGCGACTCTTCGACTTTCGCCTTCGCGGCGACGTCCTGCGGCTTCGGCTGCTCCGCGGTCAGACGCAGCGCGGAGACGGGGATGATCACGGCGACGGCAAGGGCACACGCGACCGCGACACCGCGGCCGCTCAGAATGCGGCGGGCTACATCAGGCTGAAGAATCGACAAGAGACGTCCCTCCAATTGGGATTTACGCGACATCGCGAGCGTGACGGAGCGGAACGGATCGAAGGTGGGCATGGAGCGGGCGATCGCCAGCAGGTGATCCGCGTACTCGGACGGCTTGGTGCCGCCGGCGAGGACGAGGTCATCGCACGCGCGCTCGCATTCGCTGCGGCCGGCGCGCTCGAGTGACCAGGCCAGCGGGTGATACCAGAAGATCGAGACGGCGATGCGGGTGACGATCAGGGAGATGCCGTCGAAACGCTTGAGATGCGCGAGCTCGTGCATGAGCACGACGCGCAGGCGCTCGGCCGGCCAGGTCACGACGTCCGCGGGCAGAAGCAGCACGGGCTTGAAGAAGCCCCACAGCACCGGGACGCTGATGCGGCCGGAGCGGAGCAGGCGGACGTCGCGGCTGAGGGCCAGCGCGTCGCGGGCGTGGTCCAGCTCGACCAGCGCCGCATCCTGAGTCAACTCCTCGGCATTCTTGGACACGTGCCACACGCCGGCCATGCCCAGGAGCATCTGGCCGAACATCAACAGGGTCATGCCGCCCAGGGCCAGGGCGATCATGCCCTTCCAGGTCGACTGGGTGATGTTCATCGCCCGGCTCATCGCCGTCAGCGGCTCGTCGGGAACGACGCCCGTGGCCTTGGCCAGGGAGATGGCGGTGCCGATCGAGGCGGACGCACCACCGGTCACGGTGACGGTCTGGCCGCCCTCTTCGGCGTCCGTGGCGCCCACGATCGACTTCGGACCGGTCTTGGTCTCGGTTGCCGCAGCAGCCGCAGCGGGCTTCTCGACGACGATGTGCCACGCCGGCACGACCACGGTCGCGATCGGCATCGCTGCCACGGCGACGAGTGCGGCCGTCGCGACGATGTGCTTCGTCGCGGCGGATGCCCGCGGCATCGCCATCAGCAGCACCCGCGCAATGGCCAGAATCAGCGTGGCCTTGAGGATGACCAGGAGCATGGTCTCCACGGCGCCGGCGGCCTGAAGTCTCGCAGCGAGCTCGAATAGGGTGGTCATGTCAGCGTCCTTCCTTCTTGGCCTGCTCGATGAGTGAGGACAACCTGTCGAGCTCGTCGTCGGTGATGTTTGCTCTCTGCTTTTCGATGAGCGTGGCCACGACGTTGGCGGCGGAGCCGTCGAAGAACGTGGTCAGGAGCTGATCGAGCGCGGAGAGGCGCACTTTTTCCCTGTTGGTGGTGGGGAGGTACACGTAACGCGCGCCGTCGTGCTGATGTTTCAGGTGCCCCTTCTGCTCGAGGATGCGCAGCGTGGCCCGGACAGCGGAGTAGCTGGGCGGCTCGGCCATGGCCTCGAGGACTTCCGTGGCCGTGGCCTGCCCGCGGGCAAAGATGATGTTCATCATCTCCCGCTCGCGACGACTGAGGCTTTCTGTGGTCTTGGGCACGCTGGTCACTCTCCGGGTGCTGAATTTTTAACAGGTGCTGGAAATTTAGCAGTGGATACGGGCGGGGGCAAGGGAGGGTTGCGGGCGTCACCGTTTGTTAACAGGGTTACGGGGTTGCGGGGTTACGAGGTTTCGGGGTGGGCGGAACCCCGAAACCCCGTAACCTCGTAACCCCGCAACCTCTTGTACGATGCGCGCGCTTCACGCGACGGAGGACGAATGCCCGGCCCAATCACCAACTTCATCGACCACCACTACCGCCACTTCAACGCGGCCGCGCTCAAGGCGGCGGCGATTGATTACAACAAGCATCTCGACAAGGGTGGGCAGATGCTCATCACGCTGGCGGGGGCGATGTCGACGGCGGAGCTGGGGTTGTCGCTGGCGGAGATGATCCGGCAGGACAAGGTCCAGGCCATCAGCTGCACGGGCGCGAACCTCGAGGAGGACATCTTCAACCTCGTGGCGCACGACTGCTACGAGCGCGTGCCGCACTACCGCTACCTGTCCGCGCTCGACGAGCAGGCCCTGCTCGAGCGGCACATGAACCGCGTGACCGACACCTGCATCCCCGAAGGGGAGGCCATGCGCCGCATCGAGAAGGCCGTGCTCAAGCACTGGATGGACAAGGACAAGGAAGGCAAGCGGCTGTTCCCGCACGAGTTCATGTACGAGATCATCCGCGACGGCTCGATCGCGGAGTTCTACCAGATCGATCCGAAGAACTCCTGGATGGTCGCCGCGGCGGAGAAGAACCTGCCCATGTTCGTCCCCGGCTGGGAGGACTCGACCCTCGGCAACATGTATTCGGGCCACTGCATCTCCGGCGACGTGAAGAACGTCCACACCGTGCGCACCGGCATCGAGTACATGATCGAGCTGGCCGACTACTACACGCGCATGTCCGCGAAGAGCCCGATCGGCTTCTTCCAGATCGGCGGCGGCATCGCTGGCGACTTCCCGATCTGCGTCGTTCCCATGCTCCACCAGGACCTCCAGCGCGTCGACGTCCCGCTCTGGGGCTACTTCTGCCAGATCAGCGACTCCACCACGAGCTTCGGCTCCTACTCCGGCGCCGTCCCCAACGAGAAAATCACCTGGGGCAAGCTCGGAGTGGACACGCCGAGCCACGTGATCGAAAGCGACGCGTCGATCGTGGCGCCGCTGGTGTTTGCGTATGTATTGGGATGGTGATCGATGAGATCAGTTACGAGGTTACGAGGTTACGGGGTTGCGGGGTTGTTCATCTGCTCGTTCGCTTTGAGTTCCACCTCGCAACCTCGTAACCCCGAAACCCCGCAACCCATCATCGAAAAACACATCCGCACCCTCTCCTCGGACGCGATGGAAGGGCGCGGCCTCAACACCAAGGGCCTTGCTTCCGCCGCTTCTACATCGAAAACCAGCTCCGCGACGCGAAGCTCGAGCCGGCCTTCGGCAAGTCCTACCGCCAGAAGTTTCCGGTGAAGATCGGCGTGGCCCTCGGCGAGAAAAACGCGATCGAAGGGTTGTCGAAGGACGACTGGACGCCGCTCGGATTCTCCAGCCCGGGCACGTTCTCCGGACCGATCGCATTCGTCGGCTACGGCATCGACGCGCCGCCGATGAACTACCGCGAGTACGAAGGCATCGATCTCAAAGGAAAGGTCGCGCTGATGCTGCGCTACGAGCCGCAGGAGCGCGATGAGAAGTCGGTGTTCGACGGTCGCCGTCCGAGCCGCTGGTCCGCGCTGCGCTACAAGGCGATGCAGGCGCGCGAGCGCGGCGCGGTTGCCGTGATCTTCGTGACCGGACCGCTGCAGGACGAAGCGAAGGACAAGATCCCCGCGCTCGCGAATGACGGCCCGGAGTCTCCGGCCGGTCTGCCTGTGATTCAGGTGAAGACGTCCGTCGCGCAGAAGTGGGTGGACATTGCCCAATTTCAAAAGGATGTCGACGCGGACATGAAGCCGCGCTCGCGCGTCCTCGATCGCACGCTCAGCGGAACGGTGGACGTGAAGGCCACCTACGCCGAAGCGGAGAACGTCGCCGGCATCATTCCCGGCCGCGGAAAGCTGAAGGACGAGATCGTCGTCATCGGCGCCCACTACGACCACCTGGGCCATGGGCGGCCGCGGCTCGATGAAGCCGAACGACAACGCCATTCACAACGGTGCCGACGACAACGCGTCCGGAACCGCGGCGGTGCTCGTCGCGGCTCGCAGACTGGCTGACTTACTCAAAGGTGCCCAGGACCGCCGCACGATCCTCATCGCTCTCTTCTCCGCCGAAGAAACAGGTCTCGGCGGCTCGGCTTACTTCGTCGGCAACTCGCCGGTACCTGTCCAGAAGGTCGTTGCCATGATCAATCTGGACATGGTCGGCGCGATGAAAGACGACAAGCTCATCGCCCTCGGCAGCGAATCAGCGCCGGAATGGAAGCCGTTGCTCGAGCGCGTGTCGACCGACCTGAAGATGACCATCGCCGCGAGCGGCGACGGATACGGCCCCTCCGATCAGACCAGTTTTTACGCGAAGCAGATTCCGGTACTGCACTTCTTCACCGGCACACACGAGCGCTATCACACGCCCGACGACGACGCCGACGCGATCAACTTCGCCGGTGCCGAACGCGCCGCGGAAGTGACGACGCGCGTTGCTGCCGCACTGGCGAAAGGCGATGTGACGCCGGCGTACGCACGAGCGACGTCCGCCCCGGCCATGGAAGGCGACAGCCGCGGCTACGGCGCCTGGCTCGGCACGATTCCCGATTTCAGCGCGATGGAATCCGACGTCGGGCGGCGTGAAGCTGGCCGACGTTCGCGCCGGCGGTCCGGCTGACAAAGCCGGCATCAAGGGCGGCGACGTGCTCGTGGAGATGGCGGGCACGCGCATCGAGAACCTGTACGACATGACGTTCGCGCTGCAGGATCACAAGCCGAACGAGACGATCGACGTGGTCGTGCTGCGCGACGGAAAGCGGATGACGCTGCGCGCGACGCTGGGATCGCGGGCATCCGTTGCCGCGCCGACCGCGCCGCACGGCGCCGCGGCGGAGATGCAGATCAAAGCCGGCAAGCCGTTCGAGAAAACGGTCGACGGCGAGAAGCATCTGAAGGACATCCGCCAGCTGACGTTCGGCGGGGAGAATGCCGAGGCGTATTTCAGTCCGGATGGGAAGAAGCTGATCTACCAGTCGACCGCGGAGCGCGGCGGATGCGATCAGCAGTACGTCATCGACCTGGTCAGCGGCGAGACGAAGATGGTCTCCAGCGGCAAGGGGCGGACGACCTGCGGTTACTTCTCCTGGCCGGTCGGCGATCGCATTCTTTACGCGTCGACCGAGGCTGCTGATTCGAGTTGTCCGCCGCCGCCGGATCGGGCCAAGGGCTACATCTGGGGCGTTTATCCGTCGTACGACATCTACGTCGCGAAAGCGGACGGCTCGAGCCCGAAACGCATCACCACCACGGCGGGCTACGACGCCGAAGCGACCTGGTGTCACAAGGGCGGCAAGATCATCTTCACCTCCGTGCGCGACGGCGATCTCGATCTGTACGAGATGGACGAGAACGGCGGGAACGTGAAAAAGCTGACGACGTCCGCGGGATACGACGGCGGCGCGTTCTACAACGGCGATTGCACGGAGATCGTGTGGCGCGCGTCGCGGTTCAGCGATCCGGCGCAGCTCGCCGATTACCGCTCGCTGCTCGCGGAAGGGTTCGTGCGGCCCTCGAAGATGGAGCTGTTCGTCGCCAAAGCGGATGGCTCGGGCGCGAAGCAGATCACTTCCAACGGTGCGGCGAACTTCTGTCCGTTCTTCACGCCGGACGGCAAGCGAATCATCTTCGCCTCGAACATGCTCGATCCGCGCGGCCGCGAGTTCGACATCTTCATCGTCAACAAAGACGGCAGCGGCACGCCCGAGCGGATCACCACCGCGGCGGCGTTCGACGGCTTCCCGATGTTCAGCCCCGATGGGAAGTATCTGGTGTGGGCGTCGAACCGTTCGAATCCCGAGGGGCGGGAGACGAATCTGTTCATCGCGAAGTGGGTGGAGTAGCTACCTCCATCTCCACGCGATTCCGGCCGCTCTCTTTCGCGCGATAAAGCAGTGAATCCGCCGCGGCGAGAGCGGCCGCGGCGTCGTATCGTTCGGTGACCCAGACGCCGAGGCTGATGGTGATCTGCAGGTCTTCGGCGATGGACGAGAAGTCCAGCGACTCCACCGCTGTTCGCAGGCGCTCCGCGATCTCGCGAGCCTGCGTGACGGATGCGTCGTGCAGGACGACCAGGAACTCTTCACCGCCGGTACGGCCGATGAGATCCGCTGGCCGCAGCGCCATGCGGCAGGTGTGGGCGATCGTGCGCAGAACCAGGTCGCCGTCGGCGTGGCCGTACGTGTCGTTGATCCGCTTGAAGCGATCGATGTCGAACACGATGACCGTTGCCGGACGGTGGTCGCGCTTCGCAGCGGCAAAGGCGAGATCGAGCGCGGTCAGGATGTGACGCCGGTTCGGAAGGCGGGTGAGCTCGTCGGTCATGGCCATCGACCGCATGCGCCGCGTGTTCACGACCTGCCGCCAGAAGAGGATGGCCAGCGTGACCGCGAGCAACGCCGTCAGCGCGATCACCGCAATCTGCAGATTCTGATTGCGGTTCGCGGCGTCCAACGCGGTTGCGCGAAGTGCGTTCTCGCGCGCGAGGGCGCGGTTCTCCTGTTCTTTTTTCTCCGCGTCGAACTCGACGCGCAGCCGCGACGAGAGTTCATCGCGGCGCGAAGCGGCGAGCTCCTGCTGGATCGCGCCGTGCCGCCGGCGAAACTCGTAGGCGTTACGCCAGTCGCCGAGCTGCTCGTACGCGAGCGCGGTCTCATCGACGTTTCGCTCGAGAAATCGCGAGTTGCCCTGACTTTCGAAGTGAACCCGGGCCGCCGCGAGCTCGCGAATGGCCTCGGCGGACCGCCCGAGGCGGCGATAGGCGATGCCGCGGAATTGCCGCGCCGAAGCGAGTTGTCCCGGTGCGCGCTCCTTTTCGTAAAAGCCGACCGCCGCGTCCAGATGCGGCAAGGCCTCACCGGCCCGCCCCAGCTTCACCAGCGTGGAGCCGAGCGACCGCCGGGTGAACGCGATGTCGTCCTGACGGCCCAGCCTTTCGAATGCTGCAATTGCGCGGCGGTAGTTGAACTCCGCCGCGGCCAGGTCGCCCTTGGTCTCGTTCGTCGCGCCGATGTTGTAGAGCGTGTCGGCGACGTCACTGGGCTGGCCGTGCTGCTCGTAGCCTTCGAGCAACTGCCGGTAGTACTCGAGGGCCAGGTCGTACTGCGCGACCTGCGCGTCGGCGTAAACGTTGGCCATGTCGGAAAGGCAGTCCAGCTGCTCTTTCTGCCGCCCCAGACGAACGTTGGTGCGATAGGCGGTCTGCAGGTTGGTGAGCGCATCCGCCATCTGGCCGCGCGCGTATTGAAGCGTACCCAGGTGCATGATCGCGTCGGCTTCGAGCGCCGCATCACCAGCTTTCCGAGCCAGCACCGCAGCATCGCGGTAGTCGCGCTCTGCCTCGGCATCCCGCCCGTCGATGGCGCGTTTCTCTGCGCGACATCCGATCAATCTGGCCTGCAGGCGGATGTCGCCGGCGCGCTGCGCTGCCGTGAGGCCCGCGGAGACAGCGCGGTCCGCGGTCGCGGAGTCTTTCGCCGACTCACACGACGCGAGTTGAAGGAGAAAAGCCAGGACGAGTGCCACTCGTCCTTAGTGTCTCATTCGTCGTCTTCCCACTTCAGCTGGAACTCCAGCTCGTGCTCGCCGCCGGCGCGTTCGTGCTCGATGTTGAATGTCGCATCGGCGGCGATGCGCAGGCGCTCGCCGCCGACCTGGATCGTGAACGCGCGCTTCGTCTCGATGGCATCGGCGAGGCGGCGCAGCTTCGCCACGAACTGCGCGCGGGGATAGGTCTTCTCGAGATCGCGACTGCGCTTCTTCATCCCTTCCTCACTGTGACCGTGGTCGTGGCGCTGGTCGGGCTGCCGGTGTCGTCGACCGCTTCGACCTTCAGCTCCGCGGAGATGCCGCCGAAGAGGCGCTCGTCCGGGACGTCTTTCCGCGGCGTGAAGCGATAGCGCAGCTCGCCGTGCGCGTTGATGGTCGTGCTGAATCCGAGGGCGCGGATCCGGTCCGCGTTCCAGCTTTCCTCGCCGACGCTGAATCCGCCGGGCGCGAAGACGGTGGCGGTGACGCGATTGACCGTGACAGGCCGGCCGCCCGTTTCGCGGACCACGACGTCGAATGCGAAGTCGTACGTGTCACCGGAGACGTGTCTGGCGACGATCGGATTGGGCACGACCTGAATGGAGATCGCTCCTTGGCCGGGAGCGCCGGTGATGCTGTCCCGCGGACCTGAGCTGCAGGCCGCGAGGGCGATCACGAGGATGGGAAGGAGTTTTCTCATTTCATCTCCACCACGCCGCAGGCGATGCGGCCGCCGGCGTTGCCGGTTGGCTGCGTCGTCAGATCGTCGGGATTGGCGTGAAGGATGACGGCGTGTCCGACCGCGGAGCTCGCGCCCGCTTCGACAGTGACCGAACGGGTGGTGAAGGTCTCCCGGACCGTTCCGCTGGCGTCGGCAGTGACGTTGCCGAAGTCGCCGGCATGGTGCGGGTCGCCCTGCGGCGCGCCGTGTCCCGTTCCCATCGGATTGAAGTGACCGCCGGCGGCATTGCCGTTGTCGCCGCAGTCGCCTTTGTCATGCACGTGGAAGCCGTGAACTCCCGGCGGTACGCCGGTGAGGTCGACCGAGACTTCGACGGCGCCGCCGGCGAGCTGAACGAACCGAACGGTGCCCTGCGCGGTCGAGCCGGTGGTCGGCATCAGGGTCGCGGTGGCGGTGGGACGCATCGTGGTTGCGCAGGCGAGGAAAATCATCGAGACTACGAGTACGGCAAACTTCTTCATGAACCCTCCACTTTCAAAACGATGGTGACCTTCGTGCCCGCGGGCGGAAGGCGTTCCGGGACGGATGCATAGACGACGCCGTCGCGGACGTAGTCCCGGATCGGATGGGCGTGATTGCCGATCGCGCCGCCGGGGCAGGAGTAGAGACAGACGATGCAGCCGGACTTGAATTCTTTCTGGTAGCGTTCGTTGCCGCCGTAGCGGAAGTCGAGCGAGGGGTTGGTGCGGCGTTTCTCCTGAATGAGGCGGCCGAGGGGCGTGCGGCGGCTGTTCCATTCGACGTAAACCTCGATGCGCGAGCCCTCGACGCGCTTGTCCGGCTCCGGGTTGCGCTTGTCGTTGCGCGCGTTCCAGGCATCGGGCGTGAGGTTCTCGCCGCGGCGCGCGCCGAGAGAATCGAGCGCGACGCGAACGTCGTGATCGCTCGCTTCGCTCACGAACAACGCCCAGCGCTGCGAGCCGCCGCCCTTCCAGACGATGGCGTGGTGGCCCTTCACGCCGAAGGGACGCTTCATGGCGTTGGGCTGGACGGTGGCGGTGAAGCGGACCTCGCGGGTCGGGCGGTCAACGACGACCGACGGTGTGGCGAGAAGGAGTATCAAAGCTACTGCGACCACGCGGCGACCTTTTTCCCCAGCCCGCCCAGCCAGCTCGCGGCGACATCCTGGTAGTAGAGCGACGCCGCTTTCTGCACGCCATCCGCGAGCGACGGATACGAGGAGATCCGCTGCGCGAGGTCGCCGATCTTCATGCCCTTGCGTCTCGCAAGCACGATCTCGTAGATCACCGTCGATGCGTTCGCGCACGAGCGCGTGGCCGCCGAGGATGTTTCCTTTCGCGTCGCAGACGATCTTGATCAGGCCCGCGGGTGTGCGATCGACGACGGCGCGGTCGACATCCGCCATCTCCACCTTGTACGTCCGCACCTCATCGCCATGTTTCGCCCGCGCTTCGGCTTCCGTCATGCCGACGTGGCCGACTTCCGGATCGGTGTAGAGCGCCCAGGGGATGTCGGTGTAATCGACAGCGGATTTGCCGGGGAAGAGCATGTTCCGCACGAGCTTCACCGCCTCGTACGCGGCGACGTGCGTGAACTGCAGGCCGCCGTGTACGTCACCGCACGCCCAGACGCGCGGCACGGTGGTCTGCAGGAACTTGTCGACCACGATCCAGGAGCGCTCGACTTTCACGCCCGCGTCCTCGAGGCCGAGGTTCTCGGTGTTGCCGCGGCGTCCGGAGGCGACGAAGACCTCGTCGACGGTGATCTCGCGGGACTGGCCGCTCTTCGTCTCGATCCGTCGCGACTTTCTTCGACCCCTCGCGCCCGCACGGACTTCACCGCCCAGCCGGTGAGGAGCTCGATGCCCTCGTCGGCGCAGGATCTGCCGCACGCGCGCGATCACGTCCGCGTCTTCCTTGTTGATGATCTCGTCGAGCATTTCCACGACGGTGACGCGCACGCCGAACCGGGCGAAGAGCTGGGCGAACTCGATGCCGATGTAGCCGCCGCCGAGGATCAGCAGCGATTCGGGGAAGGCGTCCTGATTGAGGAAGGAGACGTGATCGAGAAAGCCCGCTTCCTTCAGGCCTTCGACCGGCGGAACGGAGGTGCGTGCGCCCGTGGCGATGACGATGTCCTTCGCGGTCAGCTTTCGTCCCGCGACCTCGACTTCGTTGCGCGAAACGAGACGGGCCGCGCCTTCGATGACGTCGATGCCCAGCTTGCGGAATTTCTCGGGATCGTCGTGCCGGCTGATGACGCGGCGCTGCTCGCGCATCGATTCCATGATCGAGCGCGGCGTGACCTTCGGCGTGACTGGCTCGAGCCCCCACGCAGCGGCGTTCCGCATCTGATGGGCGAGCTTCGCCGTCGCGACCAGGGCCTTCGTTGGAACGCAGCCGGTCCAGAGGCAGTCGCCGCCGAGGGCGTCGCGCTCGATCAGGGCGACTTTGCGTCCCAGCCGCGCGCAACCGGAGGCGGTGACCAGGCCGGCGGTGCCGCCGCCGATCACGACTACGTCGAAGGGTTCGGACATCGGACGAAGTCTAGCGGAACGCCGCCGTCGCGGCGGCTGTTGCGCCGACGTCCCGCGCCGGCACCATGGAGAGCCGGCGGGACGCCGGCGGACCAGCCGGCGAGACGCCAGCGCTCCACTTGAAGAGTCGCAGAGTCTCAAAGTCGCAAAGTCTCAAAGAGAAAACCTCTGAGACTCTGAGACTTTGCGACTTCATGGCACGTACACCGTAACTTGTCGCTCGCGGGGCCCATCGAGCTCGACAAAGTAAACCCCCTGCCACGTGCCGAGGATGAGGTTGCCGCGCTTGTAAGGCCAGGTCAGCGACGACCCGATCAGCATCGACAGAAAGTGTGCGTCCGAGTTGCCCTCGCCATGCCGGAAATTCACGGAAGGGACGGCCGCGCGGAGGGCATTGACCAGGTCGCGGGGGACGTCGGGATCGGCGTTCTCGTTCACCGAGATCGCGCAGGTGGTGTGCGGGACGACGATCGTGCAGACCCCGTCGCCGGAGGTGAGGGTGGCCAGGGCCTCATCGACCAGCCTGGTGATGACGATGATCTGCTCCCGCTCGCTGGTGCGGACGCGGAACGTCGTCTCCTTCATCTTCTGGATCATATAATTGCGCGCACAGCAGTCATTTATTTGGTCAAGTAACCCCAATGGCATTCTTCTGCATCCACTGCAAGTCGGAGATCGACCCAAAGTTCAAGGCCTGTCCGTTTTGCGGCGAGGCGATCACCGATTTCCTGAGGCGCCACCTCGAAGCCCCCATCGACGGCAAGTACCAGATCCTCTCCCGCCTCGGCGTCGGCGGCATGGGCGAGGTCTACAAAGTCCTGCACGTGCACCTCAACTCGATCCGGGTGATCAAGTTGATGCGCTCGCAGATCGCGGGCGACACCGGCGCGAACGAACGCTTCCTCCGCGAGGCCCGCCTGGCCACGCGCATCAATCACCCCAGCGTGGCGACGCTCTTCGACTTCTCCACGCTCGAAGACGGCTCGCACTACATGGTCTGGGAGTACATCGAGGGCATCAACCTCCACGAGCTGATCGATCAGCGCGGGCCGCTCTCGCCGAAGTACGCTGCGCAGCTCGCGGCCCAGGCCCTTCACGGACTCGACGCCATTCACCGCGCGGGCATCGTCCACCGCGACATCAGCCCCGAGAACCTCATGATCACCCGCGACGCGGAAGGGGAAGAGCGCGTCAAAGTCATCGACCTCGGCATCGCCAAGCAGTGGGATACCGAGGACAACAAGACCAAGACCGGGATGTTCGTGGGCAAGTGGAAGTACTGCTCGCCCGAACATCTGGGCATGCTCGCCGCGGGCGAGCGCATCGACGGCCGCGCCGATCTCTACTCCTTCGGCATCGTGCTGTACGAGATGCTCACCGGCGTGCCGCCGTTCCAGGCCGATACGCCGCACGCCTATCTGCTGATGCATTCGAACGAGCGGCCGAAGGCGCTGCGCGCAGTGAATCCGAGCGTGACCGCGCCGCCGGAGCTCGAGGCGGTGATCCTCCGTGCGCTGGAGAAAGACCGCAGCAAGCGATTCGCGACCGCGCGGGAGTTCGCGCAGGCCATCGAGCGGCTGATGCCGACGCTTTCCGAAGATGCCGGCGCGCCGCCGCCGCTGCCGCTCGAGGCAGAGGTCACGAACGAAGCGACGCGCGTCATTCCGCGGCCGGGCGATGCGGCGACGATCGTCTCCACCGCGCACGACGCCGTGACGATCGCGACGACCGTCCCACGGGAAGAGTCGCCGGTCGCCGCGGAACCGGAACCGAAGAAGCGCCGGCCCACGCTCGCCATCGCGGCGCTGCTGTTGATCGTTTTCGCGATCGCGGTTTGGGTGGTGACGCGACCGAAGCCCGAACCGGCGCCGGTTGCGGCGGCGGTACCGGCTGCACCGAAGATCGACACGACTGCCGTTCCCGTCGCCGCGGCACACCTCGGCATCAACGCATTTCCCTGGGCCAAGGTGACGAGCATCCGCAATCTCGACAACGGCCAGGACGTCGAGCTGCAGAAGGACCTTCTGACGCCGACCCCGATCGACCTCGCGCCGGGTCGTTATGAGATCACGCTGTCGAATCCGAATTACGACGAGCCGTTGAAGCGCACCGTCGCTGTCGAAGCGGGCCGCGACGAGATGCTGCACGTTTACTTCACCGAGCCGAATCGCGCCACGGTTCCCGATTTCGGAGGAGCGGAGTGAAACGCGCGCTCTTCCTCCTCGCCTTCGCCGTCACGACCTTCGCGGCGCCACCTGAAAAATGGTGGGCGAACTATCAAAAAGGCGTGGCCGCGGTGAACGGGCGAAACTACAAAGCGGGCGCGGACGCGCTGGCGGCGGCAATTGCCGAGCGTCCCACCGAGGGCACATCGATCCGCGTCGGCAATCAGATCGTCACCTACACCCCCCACTTCTTCCTCGGCATCGCCAAATTCAACCTCGGCGAAGTCGACGCCGCGCTGCGCGAGTGGCGGATCTCCGAGGAGCAGGGGGCGATCACGCGGACCGAGTACTACTCGAACCTGAAGGATTGGGTCGCGCGCGCGCAGACCGAGAAGCAGCGGAACGCGCAGAGCGCGGCGTCCGGTCCGAAGAAGTCGGCCGATGCGGCGATCAGCCGGGCCGTAGCATTGCAGCTCGACGCGTTGTCGGCAGGCGGCGACCGCACCGAGAGTTACCGTAATGCCGTCCGCAAACTGCAGGAAGCGGTGGGCGAGTTTCACAAAGCGGGAACGGACATCGCCGCATACAAGTCCGCCGAGAACAGCGCGACACAGGCGATCAATCTCTTCAGCGCCGCCGCTGATGAAGCGAAGAAGCTGAAGGCCACGCAGGCCGCGCGTCCCGCGCCGGTGAAACCGCAGCCGCAGCCCGTGCAGCAGAAACCGGCCGCGCCGATCGTGCAGACGCCGCCGCCGCTGCCGGTGAAAAGCGAGGCGCAAGCCGCCGCGGAAATCGCCGTGCAGGCCCTCAGCCGCGATGCGAAAGGGGAGGACGCGAAGGAAGCGGAGTCGCTCCGCAACCAACTCGCCGCCGCGAAAACTGACGCCGAGTTTCAGCGCATCATCAAGACGGCGAACGATCGCTCCGCAGAAATTGCGAGGAAGATCGCCGAAGCCAACGCTCCAAAGCCCAAGGCCAGCAACCCAGCAACCCAGGAACCCAGCAACCCCATCCCCGCAACCCCGGAACCCCGCAACCCCGTAACCCAACGGAATTTCGATTCCGATCTCCGCAAGGCTTATCGCGCCTTCGCCTCCGGCGATCTCGCCACCGCGGAGCAGGTCCTGACGCGCGTGCTCGGTGAAGGTGCCGGCCCCGAGGCGTATGTCCTTCGCGGCTGTGCGCGCTACACGCGGGCCATGCTCTCGCGCACGCCCGACGTGCTGCTCACCGGCGCGCTGGCGGATTTCAAATCGGCGCTCGCCCAAAACCGCGGCTTGAAGCTCGATCCGCAGGCGTTCTCCCCGAAGCTCGTCGCCTATTTCGAGCAGGTGCGGAACGGCCGGTGACGCCGGACCGGATCCGTGACGCGGCGGCGCGTCTGGCAAAGTACGCGCGGCCGACGCCGCTGGTGCGCTCGCTGCTGTTGTCCCGCGAGCTCGCCTGCAATCTGTGGGTGAAGAACGAGACCGTCTCGCCGATCGCATCGTTCAAGTGGCGCGGCGCGCTCACCGCCATCGACGGCTCGAGCGACGTCGTCACCTCCTCGACCGGCAATCATGGACAGGGCGTGGCCTGGGCCGCGAGCGTCATGGGCGTGCGCGCGCATGTCTTCCTGCCTCGCGGCGCCAATCCGATCAAGCGCGCGAAGATCGAGCTCCTCGGCGCAACCCTTCACGACATCGGCAACGACCTCGACGAGGCGAAGGACGCCGCGATCGCGTTCGCCGCCGCGGAGAAGCTGCCGATGATCGATGACGGCGAGAGCGAGGAGGTGATCACCGGCGCGGGAACGGTCGGGCTGGAGATCGCGAATGAGCTCAGTCCCGACGTGATCTTCGTGCCGATGGGCAGCGGGTCCCTCGCCAGCGGCGTGGCCATCGCCGCGCCGAACGCGCGGGTCGTCGCCGTGCAGTCGAAGGGAGCGCCGGCGATGGTGGAGAGCTTTCACGCGCGGCGTGCGATCGAGCGGCCCATCGACACGATCGCCGATGGCCTGGTCAGCCGCGTGCCGGCGAAGCTCGCCCTCGATGCGCTGCTCGAGCACGTCGACGACGCAATGTCCCTTTCCGACGAAGAACTGCTCGCCGCGGCGCGCAAGATGATTCTCGGCGCGCACATCCTCGTCGAACCGTCAGGAGCGGCCGGTCTGGCCGCGGCGATGTTGCGACGTGACGAGATTCGCGAGAAGACGGTCGTGGTGATTGCAACGGGAGCAAACGTGACCGCGGAGGTGTTCGCGCGACTTCACTTGCTGGACGGGCGGGGGCCGTAAAGGCTGCCGCGGTCCAGCAGGTCGTAGTTCGCCTTCCACATGAAGATCCTGCCGGCCGCCCTGAAGCCGGCCTCTTCATCGACCAGCTCGTAAATCGTGCCTCTTCCGGTTTCATCGTCGCGGTAGGTCACTGTCAATCGCTGGTTCGGCCAGACGACGGGGCCGGAAATGCGGTCGCAGTCGGCAAGCGAGAGCACGACGTTGTTCTTGCCCATCGCGTCGCCGACGAGGACCTCGAAGAGGCTGTGGCTGACCGTGAAAAGCCACCATCGGCAGCCGTTCGATGCGTGCTCTGCAAGCGCCTCGTTGGCAGTGCGCACCGAGGCGGCGAGTCTGGCTTCGATTTCGGGATCGCGCATCACCATGGGCTCGATGATAATCGCCGGGTGCCGCAATCCACGGTTCTTCTCCTTGGCGATCCTCGCCTTCGCGTTCGCTCGACGGAGGTCGATGCGCACGACGCTGATGCGTTCGACTCGCTCGCGGCGACACTCGATGCCTTTCGCCGCGAACATGGCTTCGGCCGGGCGATCTCCGCGCCGCAGATCGGGATCGCCCGCCGCTTCATCGCCGTGAATCTCGGGGAAAACACGTTCTTCGTGGTCAACCCGGTCATCTCCTGGCGCAGCGACGAGACCTTCACGATGTGGGACGACTGCATGAGCTTCCCCGACCTGCTCGTGCGCGTCGAGCGGACGAAGTCGCTCTCCCTCGAATACGTCGACGAGCATGGCAAGCCGAAGACGTGGAACGAGCTCGATCAGGCCGCGGCGGAATTGCTGCAGCACGAGATCGATCACCTCGATGGGATTCTCGCCGTCGATCGCGCGCTCGATCGCGAGGCGCTGGTGATCAAGAGCGTGTACGAGCGCGATCGCGAGCGATTTGACGCGATGGTCGACTACACCATTGCGCCGCTAAACCAGCCTCGCTGACGCTCGTCCGCGAGCCGCCCTTCCAGGTAAGTCCAGAGCGCGGGGCATCCGCCTTCGATCTCCGGCCGGCACCGGCGCACGACTTGGTCGTGAGTGATTCCGTGCTCGCGCCAGCTCTGGCCGTTGTTCGCCAGGTTCAGCAGCACCGGCATCGCTCGATCGACCGAATGCGCGAAACGCGACTCGAGCGTCTGCTCCTCTTCGAATTCCAGCCACAGCGACATCAGGTGGTCGCGTTGCGCGTCGGGGAGCATCCCGAAGATTCGCGTCACCGCCGCGCGCTCGCCCGCTTTGCGCTCCGCCAGACCTTCGGCGACGAAAGCGCTGGTGTCGCCGGTGTCGATCTCGCCGACGTCGTGAACGAGGAGCATGCTGATGACGCGGTTGATGTCGATCGTTGCGTCCGCGAACGGCGCGAGGGACGTCGCCAGCAGCGCGAGCTGCCAACTGTGCTCGGCTGGGTTTTCGAAGCGGTCCACGCCGCGCACGCGGATCTTGCGCGTGATGGTCTTGAGTTTGTCGAGCTCGAGGATGAAGTCGGCGATTTGCTGCATCAGCGGTTTTTCCATTCGCTCTTCAACAATCGTTGATACTGGCCGGGCGGCATCTCGTGCGCGGCTTTTTCGAGACGGGCCTTCGCTTCGTCGTGTCGTCCGAGGGCGACGAGGAGCGTGGCCATGCCATACGAGGAGACGAATCGTTTCTGCGACAGCTCTTCGAGCGTTGTCAGCGTCTTCTGCGCGTCATCCACGCGGCCCGCGGCAACCTGGGCGAGACCAACGCGAACGAGACTGCGAGGATCGCCGCCGAGCTGCCAGGCAGTCGCCGCTTCGGTGACCGCTTCCGCGTTCCGCTTCTGCTTCAGGTACGCGCCGGCCAGGACGTAATGGCCGAACGCGAAGTCCGGCTCGAGCGCGAGCGCGCGATTGCATTCGGCCACGGCTTCATCGAGCCTCCCGGCATCGGCGTACACGCCTCCCAGCTCGGCAATGATGATCAGACTCAGCGGATCGAGCTCCTCGGCACGCCGGATCTCGCGAATCGCTTCGTCGAACCGCTTCATCTCCACGAGACAGCGGCTGTACCACTGATGCGCGGTCGCGTAGCTTGGATTGAGCTCGATGGCGCGCTCGAAGTTCTTCGCGGCCTTCGCCAGATCGCTTCCGAAGTTCATCTCGAAGTAGGCGAGCGACGTATGCGCCTCGGCCAGCGTGTCGTCGATGGCCAGCGCCTTCGCCGCTGCCTCGCGCGCGAGAGGCAGCGCTTTCGCGGGTGGTGCTTCGTTGTAGATCGACTGGAGGATGTGCGCGTCGGCGAGACCCGCGTAGGCGCGTGCGTACTCGCGATCGCGGGCGATGGCGTCGTTGAAGTACCCGATGGCCCGCTCGAACGCGCCGCCGGTGCGCTTGTTCAATTCATAGCGGCCCTGCAGATACAGCCGGTAGGCCTCGCCGCTTTCGGTGTGGCGCGTCGCGCCGCTCAACTCGAGGCGGAGCTGCTCGGCGATCTTGCGGGAGATGGCGGCCTGCGCCGTCGACAGATCATCGAGTCGCGTGTTGAATCGCTCGCCCCACAAATGTCGGTTGGTGCGGCCGTCGATCAGCTCCGTCGAGATCAGCAGGCCGCCTTCGCCTGGATGGACGACGCGGCCGGTGAGCACGGCCTGCACTTTCAAGTCCTTCGCGACCTGCTGCGGCGACTGCTCCTTGCCTTTGTAGCGGAACACCGACGCGCGCGAGACGACGGAAAGGTCGGGGATGCCCGCGAGATCGGAGATGAGCATCTCGGTGATGCCGTCGGTGAGGTAGTCGTTGCTCGGATCGCGCGTGTCGTTGATGAAAGGGAGTACGGCGATGGAGCGGATCGGCGTATCGGTCGCTGGTTTTTTGATGAACACGATCCCGAGGGCGATCGCCGATACGACGACGGCGATGAGTGGCGCCAGCCATTTCCGCGGCCTGGCCAGGTCGACATCACCGGATGCAGTCAGTGAGCGCAGGGCGAAGGCGAGGTCGCGCGCGGATTGAAATCGTGCCGCCGGCTTCTTTTCCACGCAGCGGTGGATGATGCGATCGAGCTCGTACGGAACGCGCGCACCGGACTCGCTGAGCGGCGGAAGATCATCGCGCAGAACCGCGGTCATCGTGTCGATCGCCGTCTCGGAGCGGAACGCGCCGCGGCCGGTAATGCACTCGAAGAGGATGCAGCCGAGGGCGAAGAGGTCGGTGACCGCGGTCGTGGGCTCGGCGCGGAGTTGTTCGGGTGCCATGTAGCCGACGGTGCCGATGACGTTGGTGTCGCTGTCCAGCTCGTCGCTGTGCAGCCGTTCGGTGGGTTGTGAATCGTCCACCTCGACAGCGGGTTTCGGCCGCGCGCGAGCGAGACCGAAGTCGAGGATCTTCACCAGGCCTTCGTCGGTGATGAAGATGTTCTCCGGCTTTAGATCGCGATGAACGATGCCCTTTGCATGCGCTGCGGCGAGGCCGTCGGCAATCGACGCGCCGATCTCCGCGGCGCGACGCCAGGACATCGGTCCGTGACTGAGAACGGTGCGGAGCGTGTCGCCTTCCAGGAGCTCGGTGACGACGTAGGAAAGCTCACCTTCCTGTTCGAACTCGTACAGCGCGAGGACGTTCGGATGGGAGATGGCCGCGACAGCTTTCGCTTCGCGGTTCAGCCCCGCGCGGGCGTCGTCATCACGGGAAAGCCGCTGGGGGAGGACTTTGATGGCGACGTCGCGGGCCACGCGCACGTCATGCGCGCGGTAGACCTCGCCCATGCCGCCCGAGGCGATGGGCGCGACGATCTCGTACGCGCCGAGGCGGGTTCCCGGAGTTAGATGCAATGCGCGGAATGGTACCGCGCGTGCGGGGGCCTACTTCCGCAGTTCCACGCCGGTGGCCACGAACGAGATCTCCAGCGCCGTGCCGTCCGCGTCGCGATTCAGCTTCGCGCCTTCATCGGCCAGATGCTGGGCCTCGTCCTTCGACAGCTTCTTCACCGCGACCACGCCTTCCATGCGCGCGCGCTGGCCTTTGCTGTCTTTCGGAATGAAGAAGCCGTAATCCTTGAACGTCACGCGCATCCCGCTCTGTCCCGCCTCGGGAACGACCTGCATCCAGCAGCCTTTGTTCTGGCAGGCCGTCTCGACGAGACCTTCCACGACGATCGCGGACTTTGTGAATTCCTCGGGCTTCTGGAGGACGTCCGCGAGCGGAACGGCCTTGGTGTCGGCGGAGATCGCGGCACCGCGGGTGACGACGTCTTCGCCGGCGAAAGCGGCCGTGGCGGTCAAGGTGAGAGCGATGGCGAGAGCGATGGTGAGTTTCTGCATGGGCGTGCGTAACGATACCTGACTGTCAGATATTCGAGACGCGAGTCTGTATGGAAATCTCGACAGCGGCCCATCTTCCGAAACGGCTAACCCATTTCGATTCAGCACTTTGATTTCCTGAGACCGGTGGCACCTCCCTCGCCATCAGTAGCCGGCCAATGGAGGAAACCAAAGTGAGTCTTCGAATCGTGTATCGGGTTGTGTTCGTGATGTTCCTCGCAGTCATGTCGCTGCGCGCCTTCGCGCAGACGGTCACCATCGCCTTCGATGGGGGCGTGGTCGGCGGCGCGTTCGAGCCCAATCCCATTTTCGACGAGCCGTCAGAGCCGGACGAGGATGGCTTCGAGACGACGGAGCATTGGAGTGCGGCGGCTCTGCCGCCGCTTTTTCAGCGCGCGGAGCGCGCCTCCGGCGCGTACCAAAGCGGTGGCAGAGCCACCGCACTCCAAGAAAAAAAGGCCGGCGTTTCCGCCGGCCTTTTTGCGTTGCGATGCGAGCTCGATCAGTGCGCGTGCGATTTGTCGTCGTCGCTGCCGATGCGCATTCCGTAGAACGAGCGGTAGACGAAGAACATCGAGATCAGCAGGAACACCAGCGAGAGGATCCGGGTCAGGCCGCCCTGGCCGGCGCGGGTCATCTCCACCGCCAGCTCGACGGCGAGGAGGCCGAAGAGGGTGGTGAACTTGATGACCGGGTTCATGGCCACCGAGGAGGTGTCCTTGAACGGATCGCCGACGGTGTCGCCGACGACGACGGCCGCGTGCAGCGGCGTGCCCTTCATCTTCAGCTCGGTCTCGACGATCTTCTTGGCGTTGTCCCACGCGCCGCCGGCGTTGGCCATGAAGATGGCCTGGTAGAGGCCGAAGAGCGCGATGGAGATCAGGTAGCCGATGAAGAAGAACGGCTCGAAGCAGGCGAAGGCGAGGGTCGAGAAGAAGACCACCAGGAAGATGTTGAGCATGCCCTTCTGCGCGTACTGCGTGCAGATCGCGACGACCTTCTTCGAGTCTTCGACCGAGGCCTTGGTGGCGCCGGCGTCGAGCTTGATGTTGGCCTTGATGAACTCGACCGCGCGGTAGGCGCCGGTCGACACGGCCTGCGTGGCCGCGCCGGTGAACCAGTAGATCACCGCGCCGCCGACGACGAGGCCGAGCAGGAACTGCGGGTGCAGCAGCGAGAGCTTGTCGATGTCCTGGGTCAGGCCGTTGGTGAGCATGACGATGATCGCGAAGATCATCGTGGTCGCGCCGACGACGGCCGTGCCGATGAGCACCGGCTTCGCGGTGGCCTTGAAGGTGTTGCCCGCGCCGTCGTTCTCTTCGAGGTACTCCTTGCCCTTTTCCCACTGCGGGTGGAAGCCGAAGTCGCGCTTGATCTCTTCGTCGATGCCGGGGAGCGTCTCGATGGTGGAGAGCTCGTAGACCGACTGGGCGTTGTCGGTCACGGGGCCGTAGGAGTCGACGGCGATGGTAACCGGGCCCATGCCCAGGAAGCCGAAGGCAACGAGGCCGAAGGCGAAGATCGCCGGAGCGATCATCAGCGCGCCGGCGCCGAGCGGGAACGTAGCCGGCGATCCAGGCGGCGATGCCCATCAGGCCGGCGATGGCCAGACCCATCCAGTAGGCGGAGAAGTTTCCGGCGATGAAGCCGGAGAGGATGTTCAGCGACGCGCCGCCTTCACGCGAGGCGGTGACGACCTCGCGAACGTGACGCGATTCGGTGGAGGTGAAGACCTTCACCAGCTCGGGGATGATCGCGCCGGCGAGCGTGCCGCAGGTGATGATCGTGGAGAGCTTCCACCACATCGACGAGTCGCCGCCGAGGTTCGGGATGAGCAGGTAGGAGACGGCGTAAGTGACGGCGACGGAGAGGATCGACGTCAGCCACACCAGCGAGGTGAGCGGCGCCTCGAAGTTCATCTTGTCGGCGTTGCCGTAGCGAGCCTTCGCGACCGCTTCGTTGATGAAGTACGAGAGCGCGGAGGTGATGACCATCAGCACGCGCATCACGAAGATCCAGACCAGCAGCTGAACCTGCACGGTGGCATCGGTCACGGCCAGGAGGATGAAGGTGATGAGCGCGACGCCGGTGACGCCGTAGGTTTCGAAACCGTCTGCGGTCGGGCCAACCGAGTCGCCGGCGTTGTCGCCGACGCAGTCCGCGATGACGCCGGGGTTGCGCGCGTCGTCTTCCTTGATGTTGAAGACGATCTTCATCAGGTCGGAGCCGATGTCGGCGATCTTGGTGAAGATGCCGCCGGCGATGCGCAGCGCGGCCGCGCCGAGCGATTCACCGATGGCGAAGCCGATGAAGACCGGGCCGGCGTAGTCGCCCGGCACGAACAGCAGGATGGCGAGCATGATCACCAGCTCGGTGGAGATCAGCAGCATGCCGATGGACATGCCGGCCTTGAGCGGGATGGAGTAGGTCGGGAAGGGCTTGCCCTTCAGCGAGGCGAAGGCGGTGCGGGAGTTGGCGAAGGTGTTGATCCGGATGCCGAACCAGGCCACGCCGTAGCTGCCGGCGATACCGACCAGCGACGCGACGAGGATGATGACCACCCGGAGCGCGTCGAAGTGACGCAGGAATCCGAAGTAGACCACCATGATCGCGCCGATGAAGAGCTCGAGCAGCAGGATGAACTTGCCCTGCGTGACCAGGTAGGTCTTGCAGGTCTCGTAGATCAGCTCGGAGATCTCGCGCATCGCGCGATGAACGGGCAGGTTCTTGAGCTGCATGTACATCATCAGGCCGAAGAGCAGGCCGAAGACGCAGACGATCATGCCGCCGAGGAGCAGGCGATCGCCGCTCATGCCCAGGAACTGCACGCTCCCGAGATCAGGCAGAACGAGGTTCGCCTCGGAACGATGCTCGGTCGGGTGACCGGCGCTTTTCGAAACGTTTGCGGCGACAGCGGGGTCGCCCGCGGGATGGGCTTCTGCCGGCACGGCCTGACCGAGCGCGCTGAGCGCGAGGATCCCGATCAGCGCGACCAGGAGCACGCGCATGTACCAGTACTTCATTGATTCCTCCGTGTTGTGGATGCGATCGACCCGGGTCCGGGAGCCCGCAGGCAAGCGTTTCCCGTCAGGTGTGGGTCGTTAGGGCGCGCGGATTGTACACGAGGAGCCTCCGCGAGGGTCACCGAATGTCCCCATCGCCTGCCCAGAATGTCCCCATCCCCGGACCACTTCCGGAACGGTTTCCGCAGGTGCGGCTGGCCGTACGTACGTCGATCCGCCTGCTGCAGCGGGCTTGGGGGAAAGGAGGCAGGCTCGCCTTTACCCATCACGAAACGTCCGCATTTCGCGTTTTTTCGAAAGATCAGGAGAGCGTCATGAAAACGACATGGAGAGTGCTCCTCGGAGCGCTCGCATTCGCAGCGTTCTTCGTTCCTACGGCCTCGGCGCAGATCGAGTGTTATCAGTGCGATCCCTGGGGCCCGTGCTACGAGAGCTGTTGGTACTGTCAGACTCCCCATCCCGATTACTGTCCGCAGAACGACGTGGTCTATACGACGTGCGGCGACGCCACGGGGGCGTGCATGGAGGAGAACTGCACGCCGAACTGGCAGGAGACCGGCCGGGTCGCTGTCGGCACGTACGGGGAGGCGATCGATTACTGGAGGTGTGCCTTCTTCGAGGACTGTGAATGCGAGCACCACACGGTTTATCGGGTCACCGAGGAAGACCAGAATCAATGCAACACCAGCTCGTACTACTGGGAGCGTGAGTTCTGCGACGACGTCCAGACCGGCGAGAAACACGGCAACGACCAGCCGGATTGCTGCGACGGCTACGGCCCCGGCGGAGGTCCTGACCCAACCTACACCTGTAACCACTGGCACAGCTGCTTCTGACCGGCGCTGCCGGGGCGCGGGCGACCGCGCTCCGGCAGCACCTTCAACGCTTGACGTGAGGAGACACGAATGAAAATCCGAGTGCTGATTTTGACGGCGATGGTTCTCGTCCTGGCCGTGACGGCCGTGGCGGGTGACAAGGGAGTGGCGCGGATCAACGGCGTGGTGGTCACGGAAGCAGAGCTCGATCGGGCCATCGGTTCGCGACTGATGCGCGTCCGTTCCGAGGAGTACCAGATGAAGGTGGCCATCCTCGACGAGCTGGTGGCCGACAAGCTCATCGCCGCCGAGGCCGCGCGGCGCGGCGTGACCGTCGACGAACTGCTGAAGGTCGAGGTCGACGCGAAGACGAAGGTCCCGGCGGACGTCGACCTCGAGACGATGTACGACGGGATGCGCGAGCGCTTCGGGAACATGCCGAAGGAGGCCGCGATCGCCGAGATGCGGACCAAGCTGCAGGCCCGCAAGGCCCACGAGCGGAAAGAAGCGTTCGTGAAGGAGTTGCGCGCGAAGTCTGGAGTGGAGGTGCTGATCCAGCCGCCGCGCGTGGACCTGCGCGCCGATGGACCGTCGCGAGGCAATCCGGATGCGCCGGTCACGATCATCGGCTTCTCGGACTTCGAGTGCCAGTTCTGCGGCCGGGCCGCGGAAACGCTCCGCACGATCGAGCAGCGTTATGGCGACAGCGTACGCATCGTCCATCGCGACTATCCGCTGATGTCGCACAAAGGTGCTGCGAAGGCAGCCGAGGCCGCGCACTGCGCCTCCGAGCAGGGCAAGTTCTGGGAGATGCACGACAAGCTGTTCGCCAAGGGCGGCTCGATCGCCCGGCCGGATCTGACCCGGTTCGCGCGCGAGCTGCAGCTCGAGACCGAGCCGTTCGAGACCTGCGTCGACTCCGGGAAGTACCAGGCCACCTGGCGCCGGTCGTTCGAAGAAGGCGGCGCGATCGGCGTCCGCAGCACGCCGACGTTTTTCATCAACGGCCGGCTGGTTTCCGGCGCCGCGTCGATCGAGTCCTTCGCGAAGCTGATCGACGAAGAGCTGGCGCTCACGCCGAAACGGGAGAGCGTCAAGGCCGCGGCAAAATGAAGCGAGGCAGGAGCGCCGGCGTTCTCGCTGGCGCTCCTACAGCGCGATTTTGAGCATCACCGGATCGCTCAGTTTCGAAAGCGGCCAGATCTTTCCGCTCTCGTCGAAGGAGCGCAGTCCGGGATTGGCGATGAAGAAGTAACTGCCGCCGACGATGGCGCCGGTGGTGGGAAGCTCGAAGAGGCGATTTTTCGACTCGAGGACTTCCATGCGATTGGTGTCGAGATGCACGCGGATCAGGCGCGGGTTGCCGATGCTGTTCTGGATGCCGATCAGCGTCCCGCGATAAAAATCGAGACCGTCGATGCCGCCGAGGAGCGTGTTCGGCACTTCGATCTTCGCGCGGGTTTTGTCGGCAAGGGTGAAGCGATGCAGGCCGCGGAAATCGGCGACGTACAGATAGGTGCCGTCATTGTCGACGGCATGGGTGATGCCGTTCGGGAAGCCGAAACCGTCCGCGTAGGTCTCGAACTTGTCGGCGCCGGGCGCGAGGCGGACGACCGTGTGGCCGCCCATGTCCGTGGCGAAGATCGTTCCGTCCTCGAGCAGGGTGAGGTCGTTCAATCGGGCCGGGGCGGGATCGATTTTGCGGAGCAGTTTCCCGGTGCCGAGGGCGTACGCGGCGAGCATCGATGAGTCCTGCCCCTTCACAGAACCGCGCATCTCGGGAGTGGTCGAGCTGATGACCCAGAGGATGCGATTCTCGTGATCGATCTTCATCCCCAGACCGCCGAGCATTCCGTCCTGACCTTCCTTCACGAAGTCAGTGGCGCGGCCGGAGGGATCGACGCGGATCACTTTCCGCCGATAGATGCTGCTCACGTAGAACGTGTCTTCGATCTTGTCGTAGGCGATGCCCTCGGGGACGAGGTCGCGCTGGCCGGCGATGGTGAAGGCGACTTCGGCGTTGTTGACGCGGGGCTCCCGGGCATCGAGCTTCGCGACGATGTTGCGAAACGTTGAACCTCGCGAGCTCCTGAAAGCGATCGGACTGGCGCCGTGTTGCCAACCGAGCTCGTCAAGGCGGGTGAGCCAGCGGACGACCTGGTCCGTCTCGCCGGTTTTGTCATGGTAGGTTGCGAGAACGTAGATCCACGGCATGTTCGTGGGTTGCTGCGCGATCGCATCCGTCAGTTGTTTGATCGCGCCGCGGGTTTGCTCGTCGACCACGATCGGTTTCGTCGAACAGGCGAGAACGACGGCGACGAAGAGCAGCGCGATCCGTTTCATAGCAGCGGAGGATAGATGCTGTCCCTTCTCCTGGCGGTGTTGGTCATCAAATCGTTGCAGCCGTTGCACACGTTGACCATCGAAGTTCCCGACGTTTCGGTTTACGGCTACGCGCGGGACGAGCAGTTCGAATACCTGGCGACGCCGAAAGGGCTGTACCGCGCCCCGCGACTGGCTACGTCGCAACCGCAACTGATCGCGTTCGGCGGCGAGGCTGTGCATGCGGTCGCCGTGCACGAGGGCGCGTTGTACGTCGCGAAAGGGGAGGGGAACGAGGCCGGCGCGTCGACGGGACACACATTCGTGCGCTCGACCGATCACGGCGCGACGTTCACCAACATCGACGCGGGGCTGCTCGACTGCGCGTTGCAGCCGTGCACGTATCTCGTGCCGACGCGGATGTCGTTCGGGCCCGATCACATCTACGTGAATGCCGGCGGAAATCTGCTGGCCAGCGATGACGACGGCGCGTCGTGGCACCTCCTGTGGGGTCTCGCGCACCAAGGCAAGCCGACGTCGCAGATCTGCCCACTCAAGTTCGAGCGCATCGGCAACCTGATGCTGATGGGCGGCGAGTGTCCGCTGGACGTGGGCTGGATCCGCCGTGGAACGCTGCAAGCGAATCTCGTGGAGTGGGCGGAAGAGCCGGCGAGCGTTTCGGCGCCGGAGCTCGAGAACAGGAACGTGCAGTTCATCCGCGACCACGGCAACGGCGTCGTCTTCGCCGGAATCGAAGGCGCGTTGCTGAAGAGCACGGACAACGGCGCGACCTTCCGCTTCGTTCTGCATTACGACCTCGAGGCGGAGGACCGCTATCCGTACATCACGCAGATGGTCGTGTCCTCGCGCGATCCGCGGGTGATGATCCTCGGCGGCTTCGACAAGAAGAACGCCGTCGGCTATCTCGCTTACTCACACGACGGCGGCGATCACTGGCAGGACATCTCGAACGCGGTCGGACCTGCGGTGGTGTCGCTGCTGGTCGAGGATGCGGATGGCCGGATGCTGGCCGGGTTGCAGAACGGCTCGCAATTCACGCTCGCCGAGTTGGTCCTCGGCGAGCGTGTGAAGCGTCGTTCGTTGCGATGAAGGCTAGCGTCCGCCGGCGGCGGTTTCGGCCGCGCGGATGTTGATCTCCACGCGACGATTGAGCTGACGGCCTTCGGCGGTGTCGTTGGTCGACTTCGGACGCGATTCGCCGAAGCCGTACACGGTGATGTTGCCGGCGCGAACGCCACGGTCGATCAGGTAGTCGGCGACGTTCGCCGCGCGCTGCTCGGAGAGCTTCTGGTTGTACTGCTCGGTGCCGGTCGAGTCGGTGTGGCCCTCGACGATGATCACGTTGTCCGGATACTGCGCGAAGTTCGCGGCGAGCTCGTTGAGCGTCTCACGCGAGGTGCTGCGCAACCCGGCCGAGTTGTGATCGAAGAGGATGTCGCTGGTGAGGCGGACGTTGATCTCCCCTTCCGAAGGGCGGTTGACTTCGACGCCTTCGATCTGGCGAAGCTCGGCTTCCTGCTTGTCCATGCGACGGCCGACGGCCGCGCCCACCGCGGCACCCGCAGCTGCACCGACGACTGCGCCGGTGCGGTTGTTCCCGGACTGATTTCCGACCACGCCACCCACCACGGCTCCCGCGATTGCGCCGATGACGGCGCCACGCTTGGTCTTGCGGTTGGGATCGGTGCTGTCGCTGGTGGTGCCGGTGTCATTCGTCGTCGCGCAGGCGAAGCTGAACGCGGCGAGGATCACGAGGATGAGTACTTTTCGAGCCATTTACTGCCTCCTAAAGATGAAAAAGACGGCTGTTGCCAGCCGTCTTCAGGTTCACGAGTGATGCCGGGTTACGCATTGTTGGCCCGGACGTAGATCTCGACGCGGCGGTTCTGCTGGCGGCCGCTTGCGGTCGAGTTCGACGCTTTCGCGCTGCCTTCGCCGTAGCCGATCGAGTCGATGCGCGATCCGCGGACGCCCTGGTTTTGCAGGTAGCTGGCGACCGCGTCCGCACGACGCTCGGACAGGCGCTGGTTGTACGAGGTGGAGCCGGTCGAGTCCGTGTGTCCGCCGACCACGATGGTGGTGTCGCCGTACTTGTTGAACACGTCAGCCATCTCGCGCAGCTCGTCCTTCGAGGTTGCACGCAGCCCGGCCGAGTCGAAATCGAACAGGATCTCGTTGCGGACCGTCACGCGGAGCTCGTCGTCGTCGGTACGGGCCACGTCGATGCCTTCGATCTGCCGGAGCTCGCGCTCCTGCTTGTCCATCATGGCGCCGACGATCGCGCCGGTGGCCGCGCCGACCGCGCCGCCGATGACCGCACCGCGCTTGGCGTTCCCCGAGCCACGGTTGTTGTGGATGATCGCGCCGGCGATGGCACCGGCCACGCCGCCGATGACGGCGCCCTTGGCGGTCTTGTCGCGGCGGGTCGTGTTGTCGACCGCGAAGGCCATGGGGCTGGCGAGCAGGGCGATGAGCAGAGTGGCGATGAGCTTGTTCATTGTCTTTCTCCTTGGTTCTGGCGGTCCTTAATCGCAACGGAGCTGCCATGTACCAAATAACTATGGAAGAAATGGCGCTCAGCCGTTGTACCATCGGCGCCGTGGCGACCGAGACCTCGATGGCCGACGTGCTCCGTAACATGCTCAGTTACGGGGACTTGTCGTTCCGGGACTTCATGGAGGTGGCCCTCTACCACCCGCAGTTCGGGTACTACACGCGGGGTGTTCACCCTGCCGGAAAAGGGGGTGATTTCGTCACCGCCCCCTCGCTGAGCCCGGCATTTTCCTTTGCCATTGCCGGGCTCGTCCGCGAGTTTTCGAGCCGCTGCGAGGGCGAGTTGTGCTCTTTTGTGGACATCGGGGCAGGGGACGGCTCTCTCATTAATAGTGTGCAGCGCGTGGTGCAGGCCTCCGGCCTGCCTTTCCGCTTCTTCGCCTTGGACCGCGCCCGGGGCACATCCCTGGAAGACGTTCCGACCGACGGCGTCCACTTCATTTTCTCCAACGAGCTCTACGACGCCTTTCCCTTTGCCCGGCTCGTGAACCGCGGGGAGCACCTTCACGAACTGTGGGTGACAGAGCGCGAGGGCGGGTTGGACTGGGCGGAACGGGAAGCTCCGGCGCCCTACGAGGACTACTTCGCGAGCCACGGCGTCGAGCTGGCCGAGGGGCAGTTCGTCGATGTGTCTCTGGAGTGGGAGGCGTTTCATCGCGAGGTCGTGAACCGCTTCGAGCGCGCGCTCTTCGTCACCTTCGACTACGGACACGAAGCGGCGAAGCTCTTCAGCTCGCGGCTGCGGCGGTTCGGAACGGCGGCCGCGTACTCCGGGCACCGCGTGTCGCGCGACCTGCTCGCCAACCCGGGAGAACAGGACCTGACCGCGCACATCAACTTCTCCGATCTGAAGCGCGCGGAGGCGGAGACGCTCTACTTCGATCGGATGAACAAGTTCCTGCTCTCGATCGGAATCGCCGAACACCCGCTTCTTCAGCCCGGAACGGGCGATTTTCAGGAGCGCGAAGATGCCCGCCGCCTCGTTCTACCTGACGGCATTGGCGAGGACTTACGGGTCCTGGTGCAGGCCAGAGGGGTGCCGCTGGATGGGTGGTCGTTCCAGCGTCCGCTGTATTAGGTTGACTCTCCGCTTTTGCCGTTTAGAATGACCGCGGTCGGCGACTCCGTCGAGAAAAAGATGGCAAATTACTCGGTGCTGCTGGTAGCTGCGCTCATCGTGCTCTCGGTTCCGGTATTGACGCTTTTCGTCCTCCAGCCGCTGGTGCGCTCGGGCCGCCGGGGAGGCAAGGTGAAGCTCGAGCCGTACGAGTGCGGCATCGCCCCCACCTCCCTCGCTTTCGACCACAGGTTCTCGGTCCGCTACTTCCTGATCGCGGTCCTGTTCATCGTCTTCGACGTGGAGACGGTGTTCCTCTTCCCCTGGGCGATCCGGTTCAAACAGCTCGGCCTGTTCGGCGCTGTGGAAATGGCAATCTTTCTTGCGATTCTCCTGATCGGTTACTTCTACGCCTGGAAGAGGAAGGTCCTTTCATGGGTCTGATCGAGGGCCGATTCGATTCGAACGTCCTGACGACGTCGGTCGACAAGATTTTCAACTGGGCCCGCAAGTCTTCCCTCTGGCCGATGCAGTTCGGTCTGGCCTGCTGCGCCATCGAGATGATGGCCGTCCTCGATCCCCGCCACGACATGGCCCGCTTCGGCGCCGAAGTCTTTCGCGCGACGCCGCGGCAGGCCGACCTGATGATCGTCTCCGGCACGGTCACCGAGAAAATGGCCCCCATCGTCCGCCGTCTCTGGGACCAGATGCCCGATCCGAAATGGGTCATCTCCATGGGCTCGTGCGCGACGTGCGGCGGTCCGTATGACACCTACGCCGTCACGCAGGGTGTCGATCGACTCGTTCCGGTCGACGTCTACATTCCCGGTTGTCCTCCTCGCCCCGAGGCGCTGATCTGGGGATTGATGGAGCTGCAGAAGAAGATCGAGAAGATGCACATCCTGCGGAAGGGCGGCGAGGCCTACGACTTCGCGCGCGCCGCGGTGCGCGACTCCCTGCGGCCCGAGCACGAAGGTCCCGCGCTCCGCGCCGAGCAGGCCGCGCAGCTCAAACAGGCTCCGATCTCCGGCGTGAAGCGCGCCCCGGTCGCTCCTGCGCCTCCGAAACCGAAGCCCGTTGCGGCCGTCACCGAGGCGCCGGTCGAAGGCGAAGTATCGCGGGCCGAGATCGAACAGGCTGCCGCTCCCGAGGTCGTTCCGGGCGAGGCGACGGACGGTGCATCGCCGGCCGTTCCCTTCCATCGCGATGACCTCACCCTCCCCGAGCGCATGCAGATGGCCGCGGAGATCGGCGGCAAGTGGGAGACGAAGCTCTTCGCGGCGATGGCCCAGACCGACTGCGGCGCATGCGGCTGGGATTGCGAAGGCTACGCGAACGCGCATTGCCACCGGTGAGACCGACGACATCTCCCTCTGCGTGCCGGGCGAATCCGAAACGCTCGACATGCTCAAACTTCTGATGGAGGAAGCGGGCAAGCCGTACTCCGGCGTGTAGCCTCGAATGTCAGAGCAAGCCCCTCCGCCGCCGCCACCCGCGACCACGCCCCCTGTCGGGTCTGCGGTTCCTGCTGTTCCCGCGGCGCCGCCGGCGCGCTCGTTCGACGACATCAAGCGCGATCCGCTCGTGGCCGCATCAGTCTCGCGCGCCGGCGATGCGATCACCGGCGCGAAAGAGCAGGTCGGCGAGATCACCCTGTTCGTCGAGCGCGATCGCATCGTCGACGTCTGCCGCATCTTCAAGGACGACGGCTTCAACTACCTCGTCGATCTCGCCGGCGTCGACTACTCGAAGTATCCGAATCACACCGGGCCGCGCTTCAGCGTCGCCTACACGCTCTACTCGTTCCAGAAGAACAACCGCGTCCGCCTTCGGGCCTGGACGCCGGAGAACGAATCGATCCCCTCGGTGACGTCGGTCTGGAAAACGGCGAACTGGCACGAGCGCGAGACGTTCGACATGCTCGGCATCGACTTTTCCGGCCACCCGAACCTCGAGCGCATCCTGATGTGGGAAGGCTTCAACGGCCATCCGCTGCGCAAGGACTTTCCGATCCGCGGCATCGACACCGGCGCACGGATTTACCCCGAGGTTTTCCCCGAGGGTGGGGGACCGAAGCCGGGATCGACGGGCAAGCCTGCCGCGGACGTGAACATCTTCAAAGGTGAGTGGAACAAGTACGGAACCGCGCCCGCTCCGCAGATCGGCGGCGGCGCGAAGCCGGCTGCTGCCGCGAAACCCGCGCCGAAGCCTGTCGCCGCCGCCCCAGCAGCGCCCGCGCCGGCCCCGGCGGCTGCCGCAGCGGCCGCGTCTTCAGAGGATGAGGAGCCTGCCGATGCTTGACGTCCACGAAATGGAGGTCAACTTCGGCCCGCAGCATCCGTCGACGCACGGCGTGCTGCGCGTCCTTCTGAAGATCGACGGCGAGCGCATCATCGACGCGAAGCCGATCATCGGCTATCTGCACCGCGGCACCGAGAAGCTCTTCGAGCACATGGCCTATCCGCAGTGCGTCCCCCACACGGACCGCATGGACTACGTCGCCGCGGCCACGAACAACCTCGGCTTCGTCGAGACGGTCGAGAAGCTCATGGGGATCACCAAGCAGATCCCCCGTCGCGCGCAGCTTCATCCGCGTGATCCTCTCCGAGCTGCAGCGCATCTCCTCGCACCTTCTCTGGCTGGCCACGCACGCGATCGACATCGGCGCGATGACGCCGTTCTTCTACTGCTTCCGCGAGCGCGAGCAGATCCTCGATCTCTTCGAGCAGTACTGCGGTGCGCGGCTCACGCTGAACTGCATGCGCATCGGCGGCATGCCCGAGGATGTGCCGCCGGGCTGGCTGGAAGACATCGAGGCCTTCTGCTCGACAGTTCGAAGCGGCCATCGACGAGTACGAGTCGCTGCTGACCTACGAACCGCATCTGGAAGCGGCGCACGGTCGGCATCGGCGTGCTCTCGCCGGAAGAAGCGATCGAGTGGGGCATCACCGGTCCGCCGCTGCGCGGCTCGGGCGTCGAATGGGACCTCCGGCGCGCGCAGCCTTACGAGTGCTATCCGGAGCTCGAGTTCGACATCCCCACGGGCAAGAACGGCGACACCTACGATCGCTATCTCGTGCGCATGGCCGAGATGCGCCAGTCGAATCGCATCCTGCTGCAATGCCTGCCGCTGATCCGCGCGACGACGCCCGGCGACATGAAAGCAAA
Organism: uncultured Acidobacteriota bacterium; assembly: GCA_963822445.1. Lineage (GTDB taxonomy): Bacteria > Acidobacteriota > Thermoanaerobaculia > Gp7-AA8 > Gp7-AA8 > QHVT01. The sequence goes on from CAWGHO010000002.1 coordinate 2,370,138, forward strand.
GATCTCGAAAGTCATCCGCCCGCCGGAAGGCGAGGTCTATCACTCGATCGAATCGCCGAAGGGTGAGCTCGGCTACTACATCGTCAGCGACGGCAAGACCCAGAACGCATACCGCTGCCACGTGCGGCCGCCGTCGTTCGTGAACCTGCAGGCGCTGCCGGCGATGTCGCAGCGGTCATCTCATCTCTGATCTCGTTGCTCTCATAGGAACGATCGACATCGTGCTAGGGGAGGTGGATCGATGACCGAATGCAGAATGCAAAATGCAGAATGCAGAAAGAGGTCGCGCATCAGGCTTCTGCATTCTGCATTCTGCATTCTGCATTCGCTCCGCGGGGCACGCGCATGAACAAGACTCTCCTGACTTACCTCATCTGGCCGGTGGTCAAGTTCATCATCGCCTTCCTCATCGTGCAGATCATCGTCGCGGCGATGAACTGGGTGGAGCGGCGTCTTCTCGGCCTGATGCAGGCGCGCCTCGGCCCGAATCGCGTTGGTCCGATGGGGTCTGCTGCAGATCGTCGCCGATCCGATCAAGTTCCTGCTCAAGGAAGACATCATTCCGTCGAAGGCCGAGAAGGTCGGGCACTTCCTCGGACCGGTGCTGCCGCTGCTGCCGGCGTTCATGGTCTTCTGCCTGATTCCGTACGGTCCGCCGCCGACTTTCACCGTCACGCGCGTGAACGTTGGCCTCCTGCTGATCCTGGCCATGACCTCGACCGCGGTCTACGGGATCATCCTCGGCGGCTGGGCTTCGAACAACAAATACTCGCTGATGGGCGGTCTCCGCTCCGCGGCGCAGATGGTCTCGTACGAAGTGCCGTTCGGGCTGTCGATCGTCGGCGTGTTGATGATCTGCGGCTCGCTCGATCTCGTGCAGATCGTGCGCTACCAGGAACTGAACGCCTGGAACTTCCTCACCCAGATCGTGGCCTGCTTCATCTTCTTCGTGTCGATGAACGCGGAGAACAATCGAACGCCGTTCGATTTGCCTGAAGCGGAATCGGAGCTCGTGGCCGGCTATCACACCGAGTATTCGGCGATGAAGTTCGCGTTCTTCATGCTCGGCGAGTACTCGATGATGATCGTGAACTCCTGCCTGATCGTGACGCTGTTCTTCGGCGGCTGGACGCTGGGCATGTTCGACATGGGGCTGACCACGGCGGTGCTCGCGAAGATGGGCTTCATCGGCGGACTGCTCGGCGCGGCGATCTTCTTCACGAAGGTCATGATGTTCATGCTCGTGTACGTCTGGTTCCGCGCGACCTTCCCCCGTTTCCGCTTCGACCAGCTCATGGACCTCGGATGGAAGTACATGATTCCCCTGGCCCTGGCGAACATCTTCGTCACCGGCATCTTCATCCTCATCGGTCAGGAGCGGACCATGGGCCTGTTCGGGCTGGTGGTGATCGGAGCGACGGCCTTCTTCCTGTTCAAGCCGAAACCGAAGCGCGCGACGACCGCGAAGGTGATCCATGCAAGTTGAGTATCCGAAGAATCGCTGGTCGGAGAAGTTCCTCCTCCTGGACATCTTCGAGGGGCTGAAGACCACTCTGCGCGAGCTCTTCGTTCCGAAGGTCACCATCCGTTATCCGGAAGAGCGGATGGAGCCGGCCGATCGCTTCCGCGGCATGTTCCGTTTCTCCTTCGACCGCTGCATCGCCTGCAAGCTCTGCGCGGTGGCCTGCCCGATCGACATCATTTACATCGACGTGCACGACGAGACGATCGAAGAGGGCGGCAAGAAGAAAAAGATCAAAGTCCTCGACCGCTACGACATCGATGTGAAGCGCTGCATGTTCTGCGCGCTCTGCGAAGAAGCCTGCCCGACGAAGCCGAAGTCGATCTGGCTGACCACCAAGACCTACGAGCTGGCCAGCTACGACCGCAACGACCTGTACTTCAACATGCAGGAGCTCGAGTACTGGGACGACAGGCCGAAGTACACCGGCCTGCCTGAGGAAGAGGGCCAGCCGAAAGTCGATGAGACCCGGCTGCTGACGTAAATCATGGACGAGCTGATTGCCAACATCCCGATGCTCGTGTTCCTGGTGATCGGGACACTCGCCGTGGCTTCGTCGATTCTGGTCGTGGCCATGCGCAATCCCGTGCACTCGGCGCTGTTTCTCCTGCTCACCTTCCTCTGCGTGGCGGTGCTGTTCGTCATCAAGTCCGCGGAGTTCGTCGCGGCCGTGCAGGTGCTCGTCTACGCCGGCGGCGTCATGGTGCTGTTCCTGTTCGTGGTCATGCTGATCAACCACCGCGAGCTTCCGGAAGAGAAGGTGCTCTCCCGTTTCTGGACGGGCGGCCTGCTGGTCGGAATCGGCGTGTTCGCGCTCTTCTTCACCATCGTCCGCACCGGCGCGTACCACGACTCGATCGCCAATCCGGAGAAGAAGCTGAACACGGTGAAGGAGTCGTACATCACCGACCATCCGACGGATCCGAACAAGTCCGTGCGCCGCACGCGCGATCGCGAGAATCACAATGCCGAGGCGGTGGCCATGTCGCTGTATCGCGACTATCTCGTGCCGTTCGAGGTCGTGTCGCTATTCCTTCTTGTGGCCATGGTCGGCGCGATCGTGATCGGCAAGCGCGAGCTGCTGGCCGAGGAAGAAGAGACCACGCCGCAGTTCATCCTGGAGCGGGCCGAGGTCGAGAAGGAAGTGAAGGACGTCGTGAATGCCTGATACCGCCGCTTACCTGATGCTTTCCGGGACGATGTTCGCGGTCGGCCTCGTCGGCGTGATCGTCCGGCGGAACATGATCACCGTGCTGATGTGCATCGAGCTGATGCTCAACGCCGTCAACATCAACCTCATCGCATTCTCCCATCGCCTGGCCAATCTCGAAGGGCAGGTCTTCACGGTGTTCATCATCACCATCGCGGCCGGCGAGGCGGCGGTGGGGCTGGCGATCATCATTCAGTTGTACCGGCTGCGGGCCACGGTGAACATCGACGAAGTGAGGACGCTGCATGGGTAGCCTTTATTCAATCCTTGGCCGCGGAGCGGCCGAGGATCTACGGTGCACCTGCGCAGCTCGTGGCCGAGGGCGTCGCGAGTGTAACCAGAGATCCTCCGGCGCGTCGCGCCGAAGGATAAAGTGAACTATGGCTAGCGCACTTCTACTAGTCGTCCTGCTGCCCGCGCTCGGTGCGCTGATCAACGGCACGCGCGCGTTCGTGAATCCGCATACGCCGAAGAACAAGAGCATCACCAACCTCGTCGCGCTGGGAACCACCGGACTGTCCGCGCTGATCGCGGCCTACATCGTCTACGCCCACATCGGCCACCCGGAACAGTACTCGTACTACGAGTGGATCCCGTCGGGCATGGGCGCGGTCGGCAATCAGATCGCCAACTTCTCCATCGACTTCGCGTTCCGCATCGACTCGCTCTCGTCGACGATGCTGTTGATCGTCACCTGGATCGGCTTCCTGATCCATGTCTACGCGACCGGCTACATGTCGCACGAGAAGGGCTACACGCGCTTCTTCACCTACCTCAACCTGTTCATGTTCATGATGCTGCTCCTCGTTCTCGGAGCGAACTACATCGTCATGTTCGTGGGCTGGGAAGGGGTGGGCCTCTGCTCGTACCTGCTCATCGGTTTCTATTACGACAAGAACTTCGCCGCCGACGCGGGCAAGAAAGCGTTCATCACCAATCGCATCGGCGACTTCGGCTTCATCCTCGGCATTTTCCTCATCTTCAACACCTTCGGCACTTCCGATTACGTGAAGGTGTTCACGCTGGCGAGCGAAGGCGGACATGCCTACGCGGGCGTCGCGACGGCGATCTGCCTGCTGCTGTTCATCGGCGCGTGCGGTAAGTCCGCGCAGGTGCCGCTGTATGTCTGGCTGCCCGACGCGATGGCCGGACCGACGCCGGTCTCCGCGCTGATCCATGCCGCGACGATGGTCACCGCCGGTGTGTACATGGTCGTGCGCTCGAACGTGCTGTTCCGGCTTTCTGAAACGGCTTCGCTGACCGTGGCCGTCGTCGGTGCGGTCACGGCGATCTTCGCGGCGTCGATTGGTCTCGCCCAGAACGACATCAAGAAAGTCCTCGCGTATTCGACCGTCTCGCAGCTCGGGTTCATGTTTATCGCCGCTGGCGTCGGTGCGTACAGCGCGGCGATCTTCCATGTCATGACCCACGCCTTCTTCAAGGCCTGCCTCTTCCTCGGCGCCGGCTCGGTCATTCACGGCTGCGGCGGCGAGCAGGACATGCGCAAGATGGGCGGCTTGCGGAAGTACATGCCCCACACGCATCGCACGATGGCCATCGCCACGTATGCGATCGCCGGTCTGCCGTTCGCGGCGGGCTTCGTTTCGAAGGATGAGATTCTCGCGACGGCCTGGGGCAAACAGCCGGCCATCTGGGTCGTCGGTGCGATCGCGGCGGCGTTCACCGCCTTCTACATGTTCCGCCTCTACTTCATGACTTTCTGGGGTGAGTACCGCGGCGGCCACGCGCCCGAGCATGGCCACGGCCACGACGCGCACGACGACCACGGTGGGCATCACGCGCACGATCCGCATGAATCGCCGGCGTCGATGACCGGAGTGTTGTGGGTGCTGGCGATCCTCTCGATCATCGGCGGCTTCATTGGCTGGCCTGCGGCTCTCGGCGGATCGCATCCGACACCGTTCCAGAACTGGCTTTCGCCGGTCCTGCCGCCGGTCGGCGATCACGCCTATCACTTCCATCACGAGCCCCGCCTCTGGCTGGAGTGGCTGCTGATGGGCATCTCCGTCGGCCTGGCACTCATCAGCGTTTTCCTCGCGTATCGGTTGTACGTGAAGCGGCCGCCGGTGCCGGACGTCCTCGAGCGCCGTCTCGGATTCGTCCACCGCGTGCTCGAGAACAAGTACTGGGTCGACGAGCTGTACAACGCGACGGCGATCCGCGCGACGATGCTGCTATCGACGGCGCTCTGGTGGTTCGACCGCTGGATCGTCGACGGCATCGTCAATTCCATCCGTCATCTGACCGTGTTCGGGTTCGGCCACGGCTCGAACATCTTCGACAAGTACGTCGTCGACGGCGCGGTGAACGGCGTGGGCTGGAGCGCGAAGAGCGGCTCCATGATGTTCCGGCGCGCACAGAGCGGTTTCGTGCAGAACTACGCGCTGATCATGGGCGGCGGCATCGTGTTGATTGCATTGGTTTATCTGTTCATGAAGCCGTGAGCTGACGGGAGAGCAATGGGCATTCTCAACATCATCACGTACATCCCCCTCGCGGGCGCGCTGTTCATCCTGTTCGCGTTGAACCGCGGCAATGCGCGCGCGATCCGGATCGTGGCCACGGCCACGGTCGTGATCGACTTCCTGGTCTCGCTCTACCTCTGGCCGAACTTCGACCGCGCCGCGTCGGGCAACGGGATCTGGCAGTTCCAGGAAAAGTACGAGTGGATTCCTTCCCTCGGCGTCAGCTACCACTTCGGCATCGACGGCATCGCTCTGCTGCTCGTCCTGATGACGACCTTCTTCGGCATCATCGCCGTGGTCTCGTCGTACAGCGCCATCCAGCATCGCGAGAAGGAGTACTACACGCTGCTGCTCATGCTGCAGACGGGCATGATCGGCACCTTCTGCGCGCTCGACTTCTTCCTCTTCTACGTCTTCTGGGAAATCATGCTCGTGCCGATGTACTTCATCATCGGCATCTGGGGCGGCGCGCGGAAGCTCTACGCGGCGATCAAGTTCTTCCTGTACACGCTGGCCGGCTCCGTGCTGATGCTGCTGGCCATCCTGGCGCTGTTCTTCTTCAACGACGGCGGCATCGAGTTCCTGAACATTCGAGGGTTGGGCAACGCGCCGACGTTCAGCGTGCTCCAGTTCCACAACATCGGCCATCTCATCCCGCCGACGCTGCAGTTCTGGATCTTCCTCGGCTTCTTCTTCGGCTTCGCCATCAAAGTGCCGATGTTCCCGTTCCACACCTGGCTGCCCGACGCTCACGTCGAGGCGCCTACGGCCGGCTCGATCATCCTGGCGGCCGTGCTCCTGAAAATGGGCACGTATGGTTTCGTGCGGTTCGCACTGCCGATCCTGCCTGATGCGACGAAAGAGCTGCTCGTGCCGATCGTCGTGCTCTCACTGATCGGCATCATCTACGGCGCGCTCGTGTCCCTCGTGCAGAAGGACATGAAGAAGCTCGTCGCGTACTCGTCCGTTTCGCACCTCGGCTTCGTCATGCTGGGGATGTTCGCGCTCAACCCGATGGGCCTCAAGGGCTCAGTGCTGCAGATGATCAACCACGGCATCTCCACCGGCGCGCTCTTCCTTCTGGTCGGCATCATCTACGAGCGCCGCCATACCCGGATGATCGCGGACTACGGCGGACTGGCCAAGCAGATGCCGATGTACGCGGCGCTGTTCCTGATCGCCGCGCTCTCGTCGATGGGATTGCCCGCGCTCAACGGCTTCATCGGTGAGTTCACGATCCTCCTCGGTGCCGCGAACTCCACGGCTTTCGGAACGATCGCGTACGCCGTCATCGCTGCCGTCGGCATCGTCCTCGGCGCGGCATACCTGCTCTGGCTCTACCAGCGCGTCTTCTGGGGACCGCTCGACAATCCCGCCAATGCCGCCGTGCCCGACGTCAATCGCCGGGAGTTGCTGCTGATGCTTTCGCTGGTCGGCCTGATGGTGTGGATCGGCGTGTATCCGAAGCCGCTCTTCGACGTGATCGAAGAGCCGGTGAACTACATCGTGCGCAAGGTCGATCCGACGTACTTCGACAGACAGCCGCTGACGTATCCGGATGCGCCGGCCGCTCCGGCTGCGCATCACGAGGTCGCGGTGAAATGACCTGGGCCGATACCATCTACCTCCTGCCGGAGATCATCATCGCCATCGGCGCGTGCGCGCTGCTGATTGCGCCGGTGACCGGTTTCCGCAGCGAGGGCGGGGGCGCGAAGTGGTCGATGCTGGTGCTGCTGGCGATTACGGCAGGATCGGTGATCGCCTGTTCGGCCGCCGTGACGGACATCGACCAGACCCGCGGGTTCGCGGCGATGTTCGCGCTCGATTCCTTCTCGATCTTCTTCAAGCTGCTGTTCATCGTCACCATCGCCTGCATCGTGCTGCTCTCCGATGACTTCTTCAAAGGCACGCGGTACTCGCCCTGGGAGTACTACTCGCTGCTCGCCTTCGCGCTGTGCGGCATGCTCTTCATGGCTTCGGGCATCCACCTGGCGACGATCTACGTAGGCCTGGAGCTGATGTCGCTGTCGAGCTACATCCTGGCCGGGTACTTCAAGAACGAGCAGAAGAGCACCGAGGCGGCGATGAAGTATTTCGTGCTCGGGGCGGTGAGCTCGGCGATCTTGTTGTACGGAATCTCGCTGATTTACGGAGTCACGGGCACGCTCAACCTCGTCGAGGTCACGCGGAGCATGTCCACGCTCGTGTCGAACGACGCGCTGATGTTCGGGATCATGATGCTGGCCGCGGGACTGTGCTTCAAGATCGGCGCGGCACCGTTCCACGTCTGGGTTCCCGATGTTTACGAAGGCTCACCGACGCCGATCACGGCGTTTCTTTCGACCGCTTCAAAGGCCGCGGCCTTCGCGATCTTCGCGCGGATCTTCTACACCGGCCTGCATCACTTTCGGCTCGACTGGCAGTACGTGCTGGCGACCATCGCCGCGCTGTCGATGATCATCGGCAACCTCGCCGCCATTACCCAGGACAACATCAAGCGGATGTTGGCTTACTCGTCGATCGGACATGCCGGCTACGTGCTCCTGGGCATCCTGGCCGTCACGGAGATGGGGTTGTACGGCGTGCTGGTGTACTCGGTGGTCTACGTCTTCGCCACGCTGGGCATCTGGGCGACGGTGATGATGATGTCCAAGCCGGAGTACGCCGGCGAGTCGGTGAACGACTTCGAAGGACTGCACCGTCGTGCGCCGTGGGCCGCGTTCGGGATGATCGTGTTTCTGCTTTCGCTCGGCGGCATTCCGCCGACGGCCGGGTTCATCGGCAAGTACTTCCTGTTCTACGCGGCCGTGCAGTCGGGCTTCGGATGGCTGGCCATCATCGCCGTGCTGATGTCGGCGGTTTCGATGTTCTTCTACTTCCGCATCGTCATGGCCATGTACCTGCGCGACGGCAGCGGCCAGGCGGAGATCGTGAACAATCGCCCGCTGCAGCTCGTCGCGGCGATCTCGCTGGTGATCACGCTGGCGTTCGGGATTGCGCCGCGGTATCTGATCGATCAGGTCACCGTGTCGGGGCGGGGAGTGGCGAAACGCGCGGCCCTGCTGCATGGACGATAAGCAACGACGGAACGCCAAGCAGTTACTCGAGGCCTCGTCCCTCGGCTTCATGTTCCCGATCGCGATCGGCCTCGGATTCGGGTGGGGCTACTGGATGGACAAGGTCTTCGGGACCCGTCCGTGGCTCACCGTCATCTTCACGATCTTCGGGCTCATAGCCGCGTTCGTGAACCTCTTCCGCATCGGCATGCGCGATGGCTGATGAGACGGCTCAGGTCCTGCGGCGCATCCGCTGGCTGGCCGTTGCGGCGTATCTCGTTTTCGCTGTTTTTTGCTCGATTTACGGGGGTTTTCGGGCTTTTCTCGGGTTGACTTGCAGTGCTGCCGTCACTATGATCAGCTTCCTTTGGCTGGAGGAGGTGGCGACAATTCTCCTGCAGCCGGAGGCGGCACACCAGCACGCTCGGAGGCTGACGTTGCGCTCCCTGGCGCGCTTCGCTCTCCTGGGTGTGGCGCTCACGGTCACGATCATCATTGCTCGTTTCAATGCAGTCAGTGTGTTGCTGGGATTCTCAGTGATCGTCGCGGGAATCTGCGGCGAAGCTCTGTATTCGCTGTACCGCAGTTTTGCGAAGTGAGAAGTAGCGAGAGGTAGTCCGGAACCCGATGGCACAGGAACACGAACACTCAATTCTCTACGAGCCGTTCAATCACACGGTGAGCAAGGTCGTCGGCCGTGAAGTGCACGTGCCCGATCACGTGATCATGGCCCTGCTGGTGCTGCTCATCAGCTGCATCGTCTTTCCGTTGATGCGGCGGAAGATCAGCCGCGACAATCCCAGCGGCTTCCAGCACGTGCTCGAGATGGTGGTCGACGGACTGAAAGGCCTGCTCGAAGACGTCGTCGGCCACGGCGCGTCGAAGAAATACATCTACATCATCGGCGCCTTCGCGTCGTTCATCTTCATTTCGAACATCTTCGGGCTGTTCTTTTTCCTGCAGCCGCCGACCGGCAATCCCAACACGACCTTTGCTCTCGGACTGACGGCGTTCCTGTACTACAACTTCGTCGGCATCAGGGAAGTGGGACTGCTGCATTACCTCAAGCATTTCGCCGGCCCGATGCCGCTGCTGGCGCCGCTGTTCATCCCCATCGAGATCATCGGCCACACGGCCCGCATCCTCTCGCTGGGCATGCGCTTGTTCGGAAACATCTTCGGTGAGCACACCGCCACCGGGATCTTCATGGGCATGCTTCCGTTCGTCCTGCCCTGGCCGATGATGGGGCTGGGCATCTTCGGCGCGTTCCTGCAGACCTTCGTCTTCTGCATGATGACCATGGTCTACATCGGTGGCGCGGTCACGGCGGAAGAGCACTGATCAAGAGTTCAAAACATTCGCGACTATCGCGAAAGGAGGAGAATCGAGTGAACAAGAAACACATTCTGCTAGTCGTCATCCTGCTGCTGACGGCCTTCTCGGCGTTCGCACAGACTGACGCGGCTGCTGCGCCGGTCCGGACCGGAGTGCGTTGGGGTGCGATCGCTGCCGCGTTCGTTCTCGGCATCGCTGCTGCTGCCGGCGCGATGGGCCAGTCTCGCGCCATCGTCGCTGCCTGCGAAGGCATCGCCCGCAATCCGGGCGCGGCCGGTCCGATCCGTCTGGCGATGATCATCGGCCTCGCGCTGATCGAGTCGCTGGTCATCTACGCGCTGCTGATCGCGTACTTCGTCCACGAGTTCTAGGACAGCAGTTCCGGCGTCGACGAGCCCGGTGCCTCACGGCGCCGGGCTTTTTTGTGCTCGCTTTTCCGGCCAGTGGCACCGGCGTTGCTGACTCCGCTCTACCGGAGGTACGCCGTGAACTGGTTCAATCTGTCTTTCATCGGGTGGCTGATCGTGATCATCGCCCTGGCCCTGGTCGCGTACAAATTCGACGTCCAGCCTTTCTGGATCGGCATCGGCGCGCTGCTGCTGCTCGGAGTGGGGATCATCACTTCGGTGAAGCACTCGAAGCCCCGCATCTAGGGTCGGACGAAACTCGAGCAACAAAAAAAAGCCGGCGAGGCGCCGGCTTTTTTGCGTTTTCCGCGCGGACGCGGATGAGCGGTTCTTACTGTTCGTTGACCAGGCGGCGGATCGCGTCGATGGCCGCGGCCGCGGTGAGCTGTCCGTCGAGCGCGATCTCGCGCGACTCGGACCATTCTCCTTCGCGAAGAAGAACGTAGTGGACCTTCTGCTCGTCGCGAACGTAGAAGGCCAGGCGATCGTGATCGCCCTGAACCGCGCCCATCGTGCTGTTCGCGGCCGCTCCGAAGCGCGGTGCACCGGCGCCGCCTTCGCGCTTGCCAACCGGGATGCGAATGCGGCCGTCCGCTTTCGGCGGCTTGAACGCGGATACGCGAACGCGGTGAAGGCGCTCGCGCGCGATGTCGCCGAACGTCAGCAGCACGCTGTCCTGTTTGGACGAGAGAGACATGACCGGCTTGCGGAGGACTGCCAGCTCTTCGGTAGTGAGGCTCGGGGTGTGCGCGCCATTGGGCGCGGGGATGAACTCGCTGAGGTCGAGATAGTTGATCTCGGCGACCTTCCCGTTCTCGAGAGCGAGGATCGCGTACTTCGCGCCTTTGTCGCCGCTGTGCGTGTCCATCTCCCACCAGGCAGCGTGGACGGTGATTCCGGTCTGGACATCGCCTTCGGAGGTGATCACGTCGCGGGTAACGGCGATGCTGAGATTCTCGCGGTAGTCGAACGGATCGCCGAAGGTCGTAGCCTCGCTCCAGACGCCTTCCGCGTCGACCGAGGAAAACAGCAGCCTGTTCTCCAGCGTGCCCTTGTAATGCAGCCAGAAGATGTACAGGACGCCGGACTGCGCGTCATACGCGAGCGTCGCGTTGGCGTGCGCGCCGGCGGCGTAGGTGGCCGGGACGACTTCGCGAGTGACTTCGGTTCCGCGGCGCGTCGTGAGCACGAGGCGAAGTGCTGCCTCGGTCTTTTCCGTCGCCGCTTCTTCCTTCATCTCGACGGTGTACAGCGTTCCGTTCGGAGCGAGCAGCGTCTGCACGTCCTCAGCCGCGGCGAAAAGCGGCGTGAGGATCAGCGCGACCAATACCAGCAGCTTCTTCATAGTTTCAAATTCACCATCGACCGCAGATCGATCGCGTACAGAACGTTCTTGAGATTCCGGAACTCGGGGTAGAAGCGCGCGAGCTCCGTGAAGTGGTAGTCGGCGCGATCTTCGTCGCCGGCCTTGTAGCAGGCTTCGCCGAGGAGGTAGTGAGCGTTGCGGACCTGGCGCGATTCACTCGCCAGTTCCAGACCGGACTCGCCGTAGAAACGGGACTTCTCGAAATCGCCGAGCTCCAGATAGCCGAAGCACAGATCGATGTGCGCTTCCGCCATCGCGGCGGAAGAGAGGATCGACGAAAGCGCGCTCTCGATGATGGCGACGCCTTCCGCGTGATTTCCTTTGAGAAGCTGCGACGCGCCGAGGTTCTGCAGGGCCGTGCCGTAGCTCAGCTTGTGCTCGTCGGCGTTCGAGACGCGGCCGATCAGCGTGAGCGCCTCTTCGAAGCACTCGATGGCCTGATCGAACTGCGAGTCGATCTCGTAGATGATGCCGAGGTCGTTCAGCGCGGCGATGCGCCAGAACGGTTGATCGGCGTCGTTCGCTGCATCGAGAGCGACGTGACCGTAGAAGATCGCGCGCTTGCTCTCGTTCTGAATGCGGTGTTTGAACATCAGCGCATACGCCGCGAGGAACACGTGATGCTCGTTGCGGCGGCGCATGAGGATCGACGCCAGCGCCTGGACCTCGGGGCCCGAGCGCTCGAGCGCGATCATCGCGTCGGCTTTGTTGATGGTCAGAAGCTCGCGGACTTCGTCATCCGTCGCGATCGCGAGCGCTTCGTCGTACAGCGCGAGCGCTTCCTCGTACTCTGCGGAACGGACATGCGCGAGACCGGCCTGGCGTAGTTCCTCGACCCGATTTTCTTGCTGTTTAAGCATCGGACTCTCCACCCTCCACCCCGTCGAGGTCACCCTCTTCCTGTGCGCGCTTGAACTCGATGAAGCTGTCGACTTCCTTCTGCGCGGACGGGCTGAGGGAGCGATACTTCTCGAAGACGTTGTTCGCACGATTGGTCTCGTCGAAGAAGTCTCCGATGGTCAAGTCGAAGCACTGCAGAATCTTGAGCAATGTATCCAGGCCGACTTTGTACTCGCCCTGCTCCATGCGCGAGAGATCGGACTGATGGATGCCGATCTTCTCGGCGAGCTCCACCTGCGTCAGCTTGCGCTGGCGGCGGAGTTGGCGGATTTTTCGTCCGACGAGTTCGAGTTGTGCGGGCCTATTCATCGTGGGTTTCTTTGACTTTTATGCTATTGAACAATAAACTGCGGCAACTTTCAATATGCGGGTTTCGGATGTTCCTGTCAAGCCCGCCCGGTTCGCCGCCACGTACGCCACTCTCCACCTCCTCCGCGAGCTGATCAAGCGCGACTTCAACGCCCGATTCACCGGCTCGGCCCTCGGCCTGGCCTGGGCCGTCCTGCAACCGCTGAGTCTGGTTGCCCTCTACTGGTTCGTTTTCACGTTCATGATCCCGGGCGGCCGCGCAGGCGGGCTCGGCAGTTTCTACATCTTCTTTCTCATCGCCGGCCTCATTCCCTGGCTCGGGGTGAACGAAGGCCTGACCCGGTCGACCACGGCGGTGGTCGACAACGCCGCCATCGTCCGGCGGCTTCCGCTCCGCAGCGAGCTATTAGTAGTGGTGCCGAACGCCTCGGCCATGATTTTCCAGTGTGTCGGGCTCGTCATTTTCCTACCGATGGTTGTGATCCAAGGGATCTCGCTCCGGTTTCTCTGGCTGCTTCCGCTCGCCCTGCTGCTGCAGCTGACGCTTCAACTGGGTGTCGGATTCTTCCTGGCGGCGCTCTACGTCTTCTTCCGGGACCTGACCCAGGTGATCGGGTTCGTCCTGTCCATCCTCTTTTATCTGAGTCCCATCCTCTATCCCGTCGGAGGCCGCTTCGAAAAGTTCTTTTCCTGGAATCCGATGACTCCGCTGCTCGGTTTGTTTCGCAGCGCCCTGCTGGCGTCTCCGTTACCTGACGCCGCCTCGATCGTATTTCTACTGATCGTCGCGTCGGCGGTGTTCACGGGAGGTCTGCTGTTTTTCCGGCGGGCCCAGCCCACGCTGGTCGATCTCATCTAGTTCCACTCAGGAGAAAGAATGTCTCGAAAGATTCTGTCGGTGGTCATTTCTCTCGGTCTCATGGCCGGACTCACGCCGTTGCATGGTCAGGACAAGAAGAAGACCACGCCGAAACCGGCCGCTGCCTCGCAGACGATCGAGGGAGGCGAGCCCCGCTTTGTCCGTCCCGAGACACCGGAGCAGCGCAAGGAGCGTCTCGGCACGATCGAGGATCCGGGACCGAATCCCGATCCAGACAAGATCTGGTGGCGCTTCGGAAAGCCGTTCAAGATCCAGCGCTTCGACCGCAAGTGGGCCGTGTACAGCGAAGACCCGCGCTTCCTGAGGCCGTTCGGCTTCGCGAACTTCACCGAAGAGCTCTACCAGGAAAACGACAAGTACGTCTGGGTCTGGATGGAGGAGATCGACGAGGAAGCGCAGAAAGAAGAAGCGAAGGAAGCGCTGCGCACCGCGCAGTATCGCCCGGTCGATGATGCCGGCCTCGCGTACTTCGAAAAGCTGCGCGAAGACTTCAAGCCGATCGATGTGCAGAAGAGCGACGTGCGGGTGAAGTTCGAGGAGTCATCGGAAGGTCTGCCGGCCGCGGGCTCGTGGCGTAACTCGCTCGACGTCGGCGACATGAACGGAGACGGATTCGCCGATCTGATTCTCCCGCCGCAGCGCGGTCCGGTCGGAACGCCCTCGATCTTCCTCGGCGACGGCAAGGGCGGCTGGAAGCAGTGGAAGGTGAACTTTCCGCGCGCCTTCAACTACGGCAGCGTCGCCGTCGCGGACTTCAACAAAGACAAGCATCTCGACATCGCCGCCGGCATCCATCTCACCGGCCTGGCCGTGTTTCTCGGCGACGGCAAGGGCAACTTCCGAGAGTCGTCCGAAGGACTGCCGAAGAACTTCCCGACGCGGCGAATCCGCGTGACCGACATCGATCGCGATGGATGGATGGACATCGTCACCATCAGCGAAGGTCCGGTTGGACGAGGCGTCGATCTGCAGGGCGCCGACTACTCGAACCTTCGCGGGTACCTCAACAAGAACAAAGGGCAGTCATGGGACGGCCTCAACATCTCGGAGCTGAAGCATCCGATCGGCGGAGACTGGCTCTCGGTCGGTAACCTGAACGGTGACAAGTACCCGGACTTCATCGGTGCGAGCGTCTACTTCAACGGCGTCTCCACGATGTGGGTGAGCAAAGACACCAAGTCGTACGAGCTCCTCGACACCACCGGTTTCATCATTCCGTTCCGCTCGTACTACCACGCCAACACGGTCGGCCCATTTTCCTCGAAGGATCGGGATGACGCGGTCGTCGCGTACGTCCGCTTGTGGCCGCAGCAGCTCGACCCCGAAGTCATTCCGGTGCCGCCATGGCCGAAAGTCGTCGGTCTCGATCGCATCAGCTACAGCGGTTCGCAGCCGAAGCGGACTCCGATCCTGCGATGGGAAGGGACGCGCCAGGTGCCTGGTCTCGGCCGGGGCGACTTCGACGCCGACGGCAAGCAGGACATCCTCTACACCCGTTTCGATCCGCGCGAGGCGGTGATCCTCGTCGGCGATGGTGCGGGCAACTTCAAGCGTGCCGCCGTGGAGGGGCTGAATCTTTCCGGTCTGCGGAACTACGACGTGACCGTGGCCGACGTGAACAACGACAAGCGGCCGGACGTGATCGTGATGTACGAGTCGGAGTCGAGCACGGCGTTCGCGAAGAAGAACGGGAAGGTCCAGGTCTTCCTGAATCGCGGCACGATTGCGGCACCGTGACGCGCGATTGATGGTTGCGGTAGGGGAGTGGAAGCAGTATAGTCCTCGAAATTCGGCCAAGGGATATGCCGCAATCGCATAAAAAACCGTCTTGGGTATTGACTTCGAGAATATTTCGCCATACTTTTAGGCCAGTTCACTCGGGAATACCCGTGAGTTTTGTTGTCGCAGAATTGAAAAATTGAACACGGAGGTGATCGTATCGTTTGGATCGGGTGAGCAACCTTCGTTCGTTTTCAAGTCAACTTGATGTGTAGGAGATAGAAATGAGAAAAACTTTTGTTTGGGCTTTGATGGCCACCTTGCTCGTTGCAGGGTCGGCGTTCGCAGCCGACAGGAACATCCGGGAGAACGCTACGTTCGCCACGGGTGGCCCGTCGACCACGAACAACGACGACTCGTGCGACATCGGAGTTACGCCGGCGGCGACGCTGCTGCTGCCGTACTTCGAAGTCGACATTACCTCTCCTGCCGGCACTGGCGAGACCACGATCTTCACGATCACGAACGTCTCGAACCTGCCGCAGGTCGCCCACGTTACTCTGTGGACGGACTTCTCGTACCCGGTCATCGACTTCAACATCTACCTGACCGGTTATGACGTGCAGAGCATCAACCTGTACGACGTCATCTTCCGTGGCGAGATCGCTCCGGATGACGGTACGGGCTCCGACGTTTCGCCGGTTGGTCCGCTGTCCGGTACGTCCGCGACGGCTGATTTCGACAACCCGGTCGTCACCGAGGCGAGCTGCGTTCAGCTCCCCGTTGAGCTGCCGGCGGCTTACGTCACCCGCATGCGGAACGCGTTCACGACCGGCAAGGCGCCGGGCGTTGGCGTGACCACCGCGGGCGCGACCTGCAACACCGCTGGCGGCACTCACACGAATGCCGTCGGCTATGCGACGATCGACGTGGCGGGCATCTGCTCCACCACCCTCCCGACCGCCGCGTCGTACTTCGACACCGAAATCCGCTTCGACAACGTCCTGATCGGCGACTATCAGCAGATCAACGGCGATGAGGATTTCGCGCAGGGCAACCCGATGGTTCACATCCGTGCGATCCCCGAGGGCGGCACTCAGGCCACCCGCGTGGGCGCAGCGTTCGCCGTGAACTTCGATCGCACCTTCTACAGCCGCTACGATGCGGACAACAGCAACGCCCGTCAGCCGCTCCCGGCGCTCTTCGCCGCGCGCTGGATTGAGGGTGGCGCTGGTGGTTTCGAGACGTTCTACAAGATCTGGCGCGAAGGCAACACGACCTCCGCGACGGTCTGCTCGCAGTACCCGGCCCAGGGTGGCGCTCTGAACATCGTCGAGCTCGTCCGCTTCGACGAAGAAGAGAACCCTGAGACGCTGGCTCCGGACGTCCTGGTTTCGCCGCCGCCGAGCTTCGCTCCGCAGCTGCCCGAGACCTCGCTGTCCGACGTCGCTGAGAGCGATGACTTCCCGACCAACACTCAGGGAGCCGTCGCTGGTTGGATGTACATGAACCTTGATTCCGGTCTCGATGACGCGTCGCTGTCGGCGAGCCAGAACTGGGTCATCGTTTCGATGCGCGCCGAGGATCGCTTCTCGGTCGACTTCGACGCGGCATGGCTCGGCAACGGCTGCACGCCGGAAATCGCCATCACCGAAGCTTCGGGTGGCGCTGGCGCTCCGATCGGTCCGGCCCCGAACTTCAACCCGAATCTGTAGTACTTACTGCATCCGCAGTAGCCGTGAGGCGGGCCGGGAAACCGGCCCGCCTTTTTTTGTTTCCGCTCGAATGAATCACGCCGTCCTCGTGGTTCCTTCGATCGGGTCCAAAAAAGTCTTTGCCAAACGGCTCGGCTTTCCTTAAAATAACAGTTCAATCTCGTCCGTTCTCGACAACACTTTTCACCGGGGGTGTGGATTTGAAGCTATTTACGAATACCGCTGCGCTTTTGCTGGCCGTGTGGCTCTCGCCGGCAGCTTTCGCCGGCTACTACACGCTGCCTTCGAAGACGTCCGAGGCTGTCACCAAGTGCATCGGGTGCAAAGGCAGCAATCTCTATGGCGAGTCGAACGACGGACTGCCGACGTATCAGTACGCGTCGCCGATCGCCAAGCACGTCGGCCGGATCGTCGACTCCAGCTGGACCAAGGACATTCAGAACGGCTATGGCCTCCGGACGCTTCGCGCGGGGGTGATCCGCGTCGCACCGACCCAGCGCGGCAGCTCTCCTCCCACGATCTACATGGAGCTGGGCGGCGCCGTCGCGGCCTATCAGATGAGCACCTTTTTCTCCTCCAAGCTCCCCGCGGGCATGGTTGACATCAAAACACTCGTCAGCGGCGTCGGTGGTTCGAGAACGGGACGCGGCGACCTGAACGAGATGGTCACGCCCTGGGACTCCTACAGTTACATCGAGAAGTACCGCGATTTCGGTTGGGACATCGTCGAGTACGACATCCAGGACTCCCTCGGCGATTTCGACTTCGACGATCGCGGCTATCTCTACGGCTCATTCAGCTCGTTCGGCTGGGCCATCGCCCAGGATGCCGGCATCACCGGTGGCTCGATCATGCCTCCCATCGGTCAGGGCCAGGACGGCGGCATGACCATGACCGCCATCAAGACAGGTGGTGTGTATTACGCCGCCATTTCCTCCGGTGGTGGTAACCACGTCCTCTACAACACCACCAATCCGGCGCTGCCGGTGCAGATTGCGACGCGTAACTACGCCATCACCAAGTGGGCCCGCCACGACGCCACGAAGCGCCTGGCCATCGTCGACAACGTCGGCAAGCTGCGCATCTACGACTACGACACGTTCGTCGGCGGCGGCAATCCTCTGATCGGCCCCGTGACTGCTGAGAGCAACAACAAGTTCATCGACGTCACGTCCGACGAGAACGGAAACTTCTGGGCGATCGAGAGCTCGCAGTCCTTCAACTCATCGGTCGTTCGCTACGCCGTCGGATCTTCGACGGGTCTTCGTCTGGGCCTTGGCGAGACTTACTCGGGCTCTCACATCACCGCGCAGGCCGGACATCTGGCCGTCGCGGGCATGTCGGCTGACGGCATGGATGTGCTGATGTTCAAGATCGAGGGCAATACGCTTCGCAAGCTCGATCTCCGGAACTTCTTCAAGCGCTACTACCACGCGCCGCTGAGAGGAAATGCGCAGCCGCCGGCAGACCGCAGCTACGTTTCCACGCCGACCGCCGTCCAGTTCATCAAGTACAACAACAAGCTCTACTTCATCTACAACGCCCACGGCATGGGCGACGTCTTCGAGATCGAGTCCGGCGACAGCATCACCGGCGCGATGAAGACCACCAGCTTCGGTACGGCCAACCCGAACTCGAAGGCGCCGGCCGGCAGCGGTCCGTTCCCCGGTGACGTCGTGAAGTTCACGGCGGCAAGCTCGAATGCGAACGTTCCCTACACGCTGAGCTGGGATTTCGATAATCCGGAATCGGGAGCGAACCTCGCCCAGGCAGCGACCGGCGTGGAGGTTTCCCATCAGTTCGGCGGCTACACCACGGCTGGACAGATCACCACGGTGAAGAGGGTCACGGCGACCGCCACCAGCGATTCCACGATCACCGACACCATCAACGTGACCCTCAAAGTCCCGGTCGTGCGCATGGGCGTGAGCGGCAGCAGCACGCCGATCACTTCCGCCGCGACGCCCCTCAACGTTCTTCTGGGCGATACCTTCAACGACGCCTCGGACGGATCGATGGAGAGTCATTACACGACGTGGGCGTTCGATGGCGGACCGGCCACGGCCATGCTTCCCAACGCGTCGGCTCCAACCGGCGCAATCGGAGCACACACCGTCAGCCTGAATGCCTACTACGGACGCTACGACATGACCACGGGCGCGACCACGACGCCCATGTTCAACGCGTCGCTCCTGAACGTTCCCTACACGGTGCGCCCGTTCCTGTTCACGCTGAGCGCGGCCAAGTCGGGCGCGAACGCGGTCTTCAGCGGAACGTCGCCCCGCGTCACGTCGACCCCGGGCGTCATCACGGCCACCGAGTGGACCGTGACCTGGTCGATCACCGGCACTCACACGGCGACGATTCCGGCGCCTCAGACGGTTGCAATCGGGACCATCCCGCCGCTGACCGTTCCCGCATCCGCGGTGAATGCCGACAACGTCGTGACCCTGACCGTCTCCATCCCCGCCGCGAACCTTACCGGCGCTGGTCCCGAGTACGCGTCGTATTCGCAGTCGATGACTCTCGCCAAGCCGGTGCCCGCCATCAGCAAGGGGAACACCTGCCAGCACGCCAACGCTCCATGCACGCTGACCGTCAGCGGTCCCAGCGTCTCCGATTCGACCGTCACCTGGACGATCACGAAGGACGGCGCGCCGTTCAGCTCCGGTAGCGGCCTGTCCGTCTCGCCGGTCATCACGGAGCCCGGCAGCTACGTCGCCACTGCGACCGCTGTCAAAGGCATCTTCGAAGGTGTCGCGAGTCTTCCGTTCACCGTCGCCGCCTCCCTGTGCGGCGCGCCGCCGCACATCGACACCGTCTCGATCCACATGTCCTGCCCGAATGCCGGCTGCGTTCCCAACGTCGACATCACGTTCAGGGCTACGTTCATCGGCTACACCCCTCAGGACTGCGACGTCTACACCTGGCGGATGGGCGACAACACCGCGACGAAGAGCGGTTCTCAGGTTACGCACAAGTACACGGCCGGCGGCACCTTTACCGTTCGCCTCACCATCTCGAATTCGAGCGGCCAGACGGCCACTGAAATCTCGAAGATCATCGCCATCACCGGTAGCGGTGGCGGCGGTGGTGGTGGCGGAGGTGGAGGTGGGGACACCTGCACCCGTCCCAGCAACGTGACGTTCACCTACGGTGGGGTCACCAGCGATTGCGAACCCGGCGGCGTTCCCTGCAAGGCCGGTGAGCGCGTCAACTTCACCGGTCTCAAGAACGGCGACTTCCTGAGCACCTCTTGCGACACCGCCACCTGGGAATTCGGCGATGGCGGCACGGGCACAGGTCGTAGCCCGAACCACACCTACGCCTCTCCAGGAACCTACCCCGTCACGCTTCGGGTCTCGAGCTCGGCCGGTGCGGCGACGCCTTACACGTACTCGATTCAGGTCGTCAGCAGCGACGGCAGTGGTGGTGGTGGTGGTGGCAGTGGCAGCTGCTCGCTCACACCGACGGAATCGGAAGTCCTTCTCGATTTCCGCGGCACGCAGAGCGCCTGCACCGACTCCAACGGCGCTCTCTGCAGCCGCAATGAGGTCATTCAGTTCGACGCCAAGCCGTTCCGCTACACCTTCCAGACCTGCGACAAGTTCGAATGGAACTTCGGCGACGGCAGCACCTCGGATCAGAAGAACCCGACACATGTGTACACCGGTACCTCGCCGGCGTACACCGTCACTCTCCGCGTCTACAACACGAACAATCCCACCGGCTTCACGCTGAACGCCATCGTGCCGTTCGACAACGCTCCGGTCCTGCAGACGCCTGTCGTCACCCTCTCGTCGCCCTCCGGCGCCGCGAAGGGTCAGGTCGTGACGTTCACCGCAACGACCGACATCCCGGCCACAGGCTGGTCGTGGAACTTCGGTGATGGCTCCGCGAAGGACAACTCGCAGGCGTCCGTGAAGGGCACTTCCAGCACCGTGACCCACGTCTTCACCAAGACCGGCTCGTTCAACGTGACGGTCACGGCGAAGAACGCGGAAGACGCCGGCAGCGCGTCCACCGGCACCGGTCTCGGATCGATCGCCGTCTCCGAGACGCCGCTCTACAAGTTCCTGATTCCGGCGGTCATCCACGCCGGTGGTCTCAACGGCAGCTCGTGGCGTACCGACGTGCAGGTTTACTACAGCGCGCCGAATCCGTCCGCGGAGCCGCTGGTCATGACGGCTGAGTTCAACGGCTCGACCGACCAGCTGCAGATCAACCAGTCCACCTTCATCTACGAGGACTTCGTCAAGAACCTCGTCACCGGTGACGGTCAGGGCGCGGTCATCCTCACGACCCAGACGAAGTACAAGCCGCAGATCTGGACGCGTACCTACAACGTCGACGCGAGCGGCAAGACCTTCGGCCAGTTCATTCCGGCCATCGAGCTCACCGGCACGGCCAGCGCCGCTGTCGAAGGGCTGGCTGATCCGGTGAAGTACTTCCTGCCCGGTCTCCGCGAGAACAGCCGTTACCGCACCAACCTCGGCTTCATCAATCCGAACCCGACTCCAGTCAGTGCCAACGTCGTGGTCTACGACGATCTGCGCATTCCCTTGACGCAGTTCCACGTGGACATGGGCCCGTTCGAGCTCGTGCCGGTCAACGGCCTGAAGTCGAAGGTTCCGGATCTTCCGAACCGTCCGGTAACGCTCGAGATCACCGTGCCTGCCGGTAAGTGGCTGGTTGCCTATGCCTCCTTCATCGACGGCTTCAGCAACGACCCGGCGTACATCGCGGCCGTTGCCGAGACCGAGCTTTCGTCGACCGCTTACGCCACGGGAATCACTCCCGGTGTCGGTCACGTCGGCGATTGGCGCAGCGACGTCACGATCTTCAATCCCGATTCATCGGGTGTGAGAGTCAATCTGATGTACTACGACGCCGCCGGTCTGCAGCGTGCCGAGGCGAAGGACCTATTCATCGGCGCCGGTCAGGTCAAGACGTACGACGATCTGCTGAAGACGTCCGGCCTCTGGTCGACCACGCCGCCCGACGGCCTGGGTATGCTCCTCCTGAAGACGACGACTCCGGTGACGAAGTACCCGCTGACCTTCTCGCGGACGTATAACGACAAGGGCTCGGCTGGTACCTTCGGCCAGGGCATCGCCGGCATTGCGGCTGCGAACGCCAACGTCAAGGTGGGCAAGCCGGGAATCATCCCTGGTGTCCGCAACGACGCGAACTACAAGACCAACATCGGCCTGACCAACACGACCGCGAACGTCGTGAGTGTCGTCGTTCGTCTCCTCGACCCGAATTCGGGCGCGGTTGCGCAGGAACTGCCGGTAACGCTCAACGCGTATCAGAGCGTGGTCGGTAACTACAACTTCGGCAGCTTGAACACGGGCACCTTCAAGGTGGAGATCACCAGCGGTGAAGGCGCGGTCTGGGCCTTTGCCTCGATCATCAACCAGGGCAACGATCCGGAGTACGTTCCGGCCATCCCCCTGCAGTAACCCCGCATCCACAGCATCTCTCGAAGTGGCGGGCTCCGGCCCGCCACTTCGCTTTTGGACGCGTCCTGACGCAAGTCCGTAGAATGCCCGGATGGAGACCGCCGTCCGCGCCACCAGCGTGTCGAAGCAGTACGACATGTACCGCCGGCCCATGGATCGCGTGGTCGAGATCCTGACGCGCCGCCCGCGGCACGTCGTGTTTCCGGCGCTGCAGGACGTTTCCTTCGAAGTCGAGCGCGGCGAGACCGTCGGGATCATCGGCCAGAACGGAGCCGGCAAGAGCACGCTCCTCAAGCTGCTCTGCGGCGTGGCCCGACCCAGCTCCGGATCGCTCGAGACGCACGGCACGATCGCGTCGATCCTCGAGCTGGGCACCGGGTTTCACCCCGAATTCAGCGGCCGCGACAACGCCGCCCTCAACGCGGCCATCCTCGGCCTCAATCAAAGTGAAGTGCGCGAGCGCTTGCCGCAGATTCTCGAATTCTCGGAGCTCGGCTCCTTCGTCGATCGCCCCGTGAAGACCTACTCGTCGGGCATGTACATGCGCCTTGCGTTTTCCGTCGCGGTCAACGTCAATCCCGACATCCTGGTCATCGACGAGGCCCTGGCCGTCGGCGACGGTCACTTTCAGAAGAAGTGCATCGACAAGATTCGCGAGTTTCAGGAGGACGGTAAGACCATCCTCTTCTGCTCCCACGCGCTCTACTACATCACCTCCATCTGCCGCCGCACGCTCTGGCTCGATCAGGGGAGGGTGATGCGTTACGGCCCTTCGGTCGACGTCGTGCATGAGTACGAGACTTTCTTGCGCGAGCGCGATCGCGAGCATCCCGCGACCGAGGTCGTCGTGCCGGAGCGCACGCCGGTGCGCATCCGCGAGGTCACGGTGATGGACCGCGCCGGCCGCGCGCGGGACCGGTTCAGCCGTGGCGAGGAGATCCAGGTCCGCCTGCGCATCGAATCCGATTCGCCGTCACAGCCCGTACACGTGATCGTCGGCGTTCATCGCTCTGCCGACGACATGCAGTGTTTCGCCGTTGGAACTCACGCCGACGGAATGCGTCCGCTGTCCGGCCAGAACGAGTACGAAGTCACCGCGCGGCTGATGGATGTGCCCCTGCTGCGCGGCGACTACGACATCCTGACCTTCGCCGGAGACGAGCACGCCATGACCGTGTTCGATCGCCGCGATCTCCGCCCCGGTTTCTCGATGAGCGGGGATCGCTACGAGATCGGCATGCTCGCGGTCGATCATCGCTGGGACGTGCCCGTTCACGAAGAGGCCGCGGCCCCCGCGGCCAAGTCGCGATGATCTCGCTGCTCGTCGTGAATTACCGCTCGGCGTCGCTCGCTGCCGAGGCCGTGCGGACCGCGCGTGTGGCCACGACGGAGCCTCTGCAGGTCGTGGCCGTCGACAACAGCGTCGATCCGTCCGAGGCCGCGGCGTTGCGCGCGTTTTCCGACGTGGTCGTCGTCGCCGAAACGAATCGCGGTTACGCCGGCGGCATCAACCTCGGCCGCCGGGCCTGTGAAGGCGAAACGATCGTGGTCACGAATCCCGACGTGACCTTCGGCGAGCTGGCGATCGACCGGCTGAACACCGAAGTTCGCCGCGGCGCCGCCGTCGCGGGACCGGCTCTCTTCTGGGATGACGCGCATACGTGGTTGTTGCCGCCCGGCGATCGCTCGACGACGATCGAGAAGTTCGACGAGGTCCTGGCCAGCCGCTCGCACGCATGGCGCGATCAGCGCGATCGTCGCCGTTTCCGCCAACGCCTCGCGTTCTGGTCTCTGCGCGAGACGACGGCCGTGCCGATGCTTTCCGGCGCCGTATTGGCCATTCGCGCGGGCGTCTTCGACGACCTTGGCGGATTCGACGAGCGGTTTCCGCTCTATTTCGAAGAAACGGACTTTCTTCGCCGGGTTACCGAACGACGCAAACGCATCGCGTACGTGCCCTCGGCCAGATGCCGTCACCTCTACAACCAGAGCGCCGGCGACGCGTCCGATCACGCCGCGATGAGCTACGCCACGTCCGAAATGCGCTATCTCGAAAAGTGGAGCGGCCCGTTCATGGCCCGGCTGCTGAAGAATCTCGAGCGCCCGCTCCCTGTCATCCCGAGCGAAGTCGAGGGACCCGGCGGGCCGGGCGGCGCGACAACCGAGGACGTCATCACCGAAGCCTCCCCCTCCCCGGTCTTCTCCACCGCCGCCGGCCACTTCGGCCCCGCCACCCTCCCCGAGGAAATCCGGAAGACCCTCAAAACACCCTTCTACCTTCGCACCGTCGCCCGCGCCACGAGCGAAGTCCTTTCCACGGTTAAAATTTGCCCATGAGCTCGACCAGTGTCTCGGTCGTCGTGCCGCAGCGCGGAACGGGCTTCGATCCCGCTCCGATCGAGCGGTATCTCGAGACCACCGGCCTCACGTTCGAGATCGTCGGCCGCGTCAGCGACGCCAGAGGCGCGGTCATCGTGGTCGTGGACGAGGGCATGCCCTACCCGGTCAGCGCGATCGGCGACGCCGTGGCCATGATCGAATCGGGGCTGACCGACATCGTCCTCGGCACCACGACCGAGTTCACCGAGTCCCGCTTCCTGCGCTGGCTGCTCGTGCCGATCCTTCCCGATCCGCGCTTGAAGCTGAAAGCCTTCTCGAACGTCGCCGGAAAGCTGATCCACAGCGAATCACGCGTCCACGACGAAGCAGGCCTGGAGATCGCCTTTCTCGCGAACAAGTACGGCTTTCGCGTCGAGCGACTGGTCGTGCACACGAGCCGAAATCCGCGACGTTTATCCGGAGGCATCGGCGCGGCGGTGTCGATCCGCCTCGCCAATCGCCGCAACGCGTATCGGCCGGCGCGCCGCTGTCCGGTTTGTTTCTCATCCGAGGTGTGGAGTTGCGCGCAGATTCCGGGCAACGTCGTTCGCGCCTGCCGGCGCTGCAAGTGCCGCTATCTGAATCAATTTGCCGACGATGAAGGCACGGTGCCGGTTCGGCGCGTGCTGCGGTCGCATGACGCACCGGCGACGCCGACCTACGAGTCGCATTCACCTCCCGCGCGCGAGCGAACGAGTCTCCGACGCTTTCGATGGGTGAGCCGCCAGCTTCCGTCGCGCGCGCGGCTGCTCGAGGTCGGCGTCCGCGACGGGAGTTTCGGATTCCTTGCCGCGGCGGACTACGAATACGTCGGCATCGATCCCGCGCCGGCGGCAGCTCGTCACGCGCGTGCGCGCGGCCTCGAGGTGTACTGCGCGTCGCTGTCGGCGTTCGTGAACACCGGGCCTTCCTTCGACGGAATCACGCTCTTTCACGTATTCGAGAACATGCCCGACCCGCACGACACCCTCGGCCGCATCAAAGACCTGCTGAAGCCCGGCGGGATGTTGTTTCTCTCGACGTTCGATACCGAGGGGTTGATTTATCTCGCGTCCGAGCGGAAGCGGATGGCGCAGAACTTCCGCACGCATCTCATCCTGTACTCGCGCTCCGCGCTCATCGAGCTGCTCGAGCACTCCGGATTCGAGATCGCCGACATCGGTCCCGACTTCGAATATCGCGACCACAAGTTCCTGCGTCACTGGCTGGCGTCGCACCATCCGCTCGTCGCGCCGGCCGCCCGCGCGGCGTTGCAGGTGCTTCCCGATCCGCTGATCGTGAGCTCGGGCTCGATCCGCATCGTCGCCAAGCGCCGCGGCGGGAGATCGCCGTCGGTGCGCGCGATCCGGTCGGTGGAAGCGACGCATGCCCGCTGACCCGCGCTTCATCACGCGCGCGTACCGCCCTGATAGCGACACGTCGGACGAGCAGGCGATTCTCGATCTCTTCAATCGATCCTTCCCGCATTCGCCGCGCAGCGCGGAGCACTTTCGATGGAAGTACCGCGACAACCCGTTCGGCAGCGGCCGGATCAGCCTGACCTTCGACGGCGACGGCCGACTGGTCGGCCATTACGCCGGCTACTCCGTTCCCTTCCGTTACGACAACCGGGATGTGATCGCCCACCAGATCGGCGATACGATGACCGATCCCGCCATCCGCCACATCGGCCGCGGCCCGACGAGCATCCTCGGCCGCACCGCACTGCATTTCTACGAGAACTTCTGCGAAGGACAGGTGGCGTTCAACTACGGCTTCAACGTCGCGAACATTCAGAAGTTCTCGCTCCGCTTCCTGCGCAGCGATCGCGTCGAGCCGGTCGGATATCGCGTTCGCGCACCGCTTCCGCCGATCTCGCGACTGGAGCGATGGAGCCGGGGGTATCAGTTCGAGGTCGTGAAAGAGACCACGGCGGAATGGGACGATCTCTTCGCGCGAGCGAGCGGCTCGTATCGATTTCTCGTTCGCCGCGACGCGGCATACGTGCGCTGGCGTTATCTCCAGTGCCCTGACGTTCCGTACTTCGTCGTAGCCGTGCGCAAATGGCGACGCCTGATCGGCTGGATCGCGTTCCGGATCGAGGCGAATCGGTTCGTCTGGGGCGACGCACTCTTTCATCCCGCGTTTCCGGACGCCATCGACGTCACGTTGCGGCACGTCGTTCCTTCGCATCCCGTCGATTCGATCGAAGCGTGGTTCCCTCCGCGCCCGCATTGGCTCGATGCAACCCTGCACGAGCTTGGCTTCGAGACGCGCCAGCAGCCGCAGGACCTCTCGGTGATGTGCGTGCCGTTCCTGTGGCCGGACGCGCTCGCGCGGATGCGTGATTCGCTGTATTACGCGTGGGGAGACAGCGACCTGTTCTGATGGCTCACCTCCTGCATGCCGTTCTCAGCCGTCGATATGAGCGCAGCCGAACAACACACCGGAACCCGTGAGAAGCGCCTCGATGAGGTCGCGAAGAAACGGGTGCTGGTCATCGATGACGATCTGCCTCTCAGGGGCATGCTCGCGGCGGCGCTGCGGCAACATGGGTTTCAGGTTCTGCTGGCGGGCGACGGTGCCGAGGGTCAGCGTGCCCTGACCATTCACCGGCCGGACATCGTGCTGCTCGACCTGGCCATGCCCGACGTCAACGGCTGGGACTTCCTCCAGCGTCTCCAGGAAACCGGCCACCTCGGCAAACTCCCCATCGTCGTGCTGTCCGCCCACGTGCACGTCGAGCCGGCCGCGCTTCTGCAGATGGGCGTCGCCGCGATCCTGCCGAAGCCGTTCAATCTCAACGAACTGATCGAGCTGATCGAGCATCTGGCGTCGTGACGCGGACGGAAGTCGCGAAGCGGATCTCGAACCTTTACGGCATTCGCTCGCTGCGCAGGTACGTATACTGGAAGGTGCGGACCGATCCCGCGTATGACGCCGTGCGCGAGAAACTGCGCGGCCACGAGCATCAGCCACTGCTCGACCTGGGATGCGGCGTCGGCGCGCTCGCGTTCTTCCTGCGTGAGCATGGTGTCGACGTGCCGATCGCCGGCGTCGATTTCGATGAGCGAAAGATCGAAGCGGCTCGTGTTGCGGCGAAGCAGTATCAAGACATCGAGTTCATCGCTGCTGACGCGCGGGATCCGCTTCCTCAGGATCACAACGTCGTGTTGCTGGACATGCTGCAGTACGTCGATTCCGGCGCGCGGCAGCAGATTCTCGAGAACGTCGCCAGAACCATCCCGCCGGGTGGAATCGCGATCCTGCGGCAGGGAATCCGCGATGACTCGTGGCGGCACAAAGTCACGACCGTGGTCGACGCGTTCGCGCGTCTCGCTCGGTGGATGCAGGCGGAGCGGCTGAACTTTCCGACGATGGAGGAAGTATCGCGGCCATTCGCGAGCGCATTCGACGCGGAGATCACGCCGTTGTGGGGACGGACGCCCTTCAACAACTACCTGTTCGTCTTCATGCGGCGCGAAGCTGCGCGTCCGCGGGGATGACCAGCTCGTAGCCGCGCTCGCGCAGCGCGACGATGACCCGCTCGAGCACGCGCAGTGAATGCTCGCGGCCCTGATGCAGGACGATGATCGCGCCCGGGCGAAGCTCGGTGAGGATGCGCGAGGCCACGTGTTCCGGATCGCTGACCACCGCGTCGAAGCCGCGCGCCGTCCAGCCGATCAACCGCATGCCGCGTCGCGCGAGTGCGGGATGGACTGCCGGGTTCTTCATCCCCACCGGAGCGCGAAACCAGGTCGGTGCGTTTCCGGTCGCGGCCCGCAGCGCGCGATTGCAGTCGTCGACCTCCGCCGCCACCCGTCCGGGCAGCGCGCACCAGAAGCTTCCCGCGGGGTGGGTGTGGGTGTGATTGGCGACGGAGTGACCTCTCGCGACGATCTCACGAATCGTTTCGGGATCCCGCTCGGCGAGAACGCCTTTCACGAAGAACGTCGCCTTCACCGCGTGCGCTTCGAAGAGATCGAGCACGGCCCGCGTGTCTTCCGTCGGCCCATCGTCGACGGTCAGCCACGCCTGTTTTTCATCGGTCTCGAAATGGGTCACGACCGGCCCGAGCCACTGCACGTTCGGCCGCAGCGTCGGATAGATGATCAAAGCGTGCGAAAGCGCGAGGACGGCGATTGCCGCGACCGGCGAGACCGGCCAGAGCAGGATCAACGCGATCGGCGCGATCACCGCGAAAGCCAGGATCAGCTTCCGGATAGAACACCTCGTTCCAGTCGCGCGATCGGGTCGCGCAGCGCGAAGAGGATCACCGCCGCGATTCCGTTCAGCGCGACGAGCGCCAGAAACTGCCACGCCGCGAAGCGCGCCCACGACGAATGCCGTGCGAAGTAGATCGCCAGCGCCACGAACGCGGACATCAGCATGAAGGAATTCAGGCGCCGGTTGCCGAGCGTGAGCGCTCCGATGCTCAGCAGCGGAGCGTGAATGGCAATCGGCGACAGTAGAAACGCAACAGGAAGCGCAACCGGCAGCGGCCAGCGCGAGAACACCGTCGCCGCGAGATAGCACGTCACGGTCAGCGCGATCCAGAGCGACACACCGTGATGTTCCACGGCGGTCTGATCCCGATCGACGATCATCACCAGCCCGTCGCGCGGCTCGGGGGGCGCGTTCTGCAAACGCAGAAACGCGTACAGCCGGAAAAGCGCGAAGCGATGCCGCGACGGCAGCCACCGCGCATCGGCGCGTCCTCTGACGACGTTCATGCGGCGACATCCTCGAAGTAGGGCTCGAACGCGAACCACTGGAACCAGGCCGTCCCCAGCACGCCCTCGAGCTCTCGCGTCCACTGCGCGGCCGCGCTCGAGAAAGCTTCACCGCGGTCGGCCGTGCGAACGACCTCGATCGGCGCGCCGGTCAGCAGTCGATAGCGGCGCCGGCCGAGGCGGAAGATGAAGAGCGGGTAGATCGGAACGCGTGCCGACATCGCCAGTGCAAAAGGTCCCGCCGGAACGTACGTGCGCTTGCCGAAAAGCGTCGCCGGAATCGGCGTGATGCCCGGCGTCACACGATCGCCTTGAATGGCCACGATCTGCCCGTCGCGCAAGGCGTCGAGGAGATCGAGCGCGAGATCGCTCGCCCGGCTGTTGAAATCGATCTTCAAGCCGCCGCTGCGCTCGAGTCGTTCCGTCTCGTATCGATGCGTGTCGGGGTCGCTCTCCGGCGCCCGGACCATCACCATCTGGCGGCTCGATGTTTCGGCGAAAAGATGCGCGCCGAGGTCGTAGCTGCCCATGTGCGCGGTGAGGATGATCGCTCCGCCCTCGTGGGCGAATGCAGACGCTCGAAGTTCTCGAGCCCGGCGAACTCCCAATCCGGCACGACGCGCATGCTCTTTGAAGCGCGCGTTGTCGGAGAGAGTCCAGGCGAAGTTCCACAGGACGCGGTAGGTGCGAAAGAAGTTCACGAACGCCGAAGAGCCCGGAAGGATCGCTCTTCAGATTGTGCATGACCCCTCGGCGCCCCGCTCGCCAGAACAGGAAAAGCGCGGCCCACAGCGCCATCACCGCGGGCTCGATCCAGATCGGAACGTTGATGACCGCCCAACGCAGAAGCTTCCGCCAGAACACGCCACGCGCGAGAAACGGCCGGAGGAACCTCACGGTTTGATGATCTCGCCCAGGGTTCGATCGACCGACGGCAGTTGCGGCCGCAGCAGCCGGAAGATCGCGCCGTTCATCAGCGACTCGTCACCCGGATACGTGGGAACGAAATGCAGCGGAAATCGCTCGAAGATCTCCCGGTCGCTGCGCTTGCCGCATCGACTGCACGCGATGTCGCTTCTGCGCGAGCCGCGCTTCATTCGCGACGATCCAGTCGAGCGCGCGGAACTGCATCGTGGTCAGCGGATCATCGAGCGCGGCCAGTGGCTTCGGCCCGGCGATGCGGCGTTTCACGCGGCGAAGAAAGGTCTGGCGCGGCGAGATGCGCGGATCCAGCGCCGCGCGCGACAACTCGCCCGCCCGCGGATTGCGTGTCGTCGCGTAGTGATGCAGCCGGTGCAGGTAGGTGAAGAAAACGGCCGCGCCAGACTCGGCGAGGTTCTCGTAGTTCTTGATCGCGGTCTGCAGCGCGTTCCGTTCGAACAACACACCGCGCTCGAAATCGCCGAGGCGGTTGCTGGTCGTGCTCGACGCATGCCGGACGGTCGCTTGCGGCTCGAAGAGGACGCGCAGACCGGCGATCCACGCGCGCCATCCGAAGTCGACGTCTTCGAGATACGCGAAATAGTCATCGTCGAACGCGCCGAGCTCCATGAGCGCTCTCGCGGCGCGAGATCATGTTGCCGCCGCACGCGAAGAGGATCTCCTCGCCGCTCTTCGGCTCTTCGCGCGATCCCAGCGGATAGCGGAAGCCGTTCTGGAACGCGTGACCATCGAAGGTGAGCATGCCGCCGATGAAGTCGATGCGCGTGCCGGTCGGATCGACGATCTTTCCACCGACCGAAACGACATCCTCGGACGCCTCATCAATCGCGCGAACCAGTGCCGCCAACCAGCTGGGCTCGGGGACGGCGTCGTTGTTCAGGAAGATGACGTTGCGCGCGGTCGATCCCGCGAGTGCCGCGGCGAGGCCGCCCGTGAATCCGCGATTCTCCTGCAACGCGAAGAGCTTGATCTTCGGATACCGCGAGGTGATGGCGGTTGCGCTGCCGTCGGTCGAGCCGTTGTCGACCACGGTGATCGTCCCGTCCGCGATCTCACCCAGTTGCGCGGCGACCGCATCGAGGCACTCCAGTGTCTCGCGGCGGTTGTTCCAGTTGACGATGATGATTTCGGTGCTCATGAACGAAGGCGGCGCCGGAGCCGATGCAGGATCGATCGCGGCGGATCGGGGATCGCCGGTGCAGCGGCAAACGTTTCCTTGGTCGCGTCGGATTTCGGCGCGCGGCAGAACTCGCGCAACGGTCCGAGGGTCCGCGGCCATTGATGCTCGAAGACGAAGTGCTGCGTGCCGCGCACCATCGAGTAGTACGTCTCATGCGCGAGGATCAGCGCAATCACCTCTTTCGCGAACGCTTGTGGCGAATCGCTGCCGATGACCCGGCCGGCGTGATAGCGATGGAGGATCTCGTCGGTTCCCGGCGCAGAGCTCGTGACGACGGGCAGGCCGCACCAGAGGTAATCGTAAACGCGCGTCCGCATCGAAAGGTCCGTCTCCAGCGACCGCGGAAACGTCAGCAATGCCAGGGCGAACCGGTCGAAGAACTCCGCGCGCTGCTCGTAGGCGACCCAGGGCTCGAACTTCACGAAGTCGTAATTGCGCTTCTGGCAGTACGCGATGGCCTCGGCCAGTTTTCCCTGCGGCGTGATCTCCGGATTCGGGTGCGTGGTGAAGGTGAGCGTCGTTCCCGGTAACGACTCGCGCGCGATGGCGATCGCGTCGATGGCGCAGATCGGGTCGTACCAGTCGTAAATGCCGCCGAAGAGGATCTCCGGCGTCTCGAGATTTCGCGTCGCCACCGCGCGCGGCTGCTGGACGCCGAAAGGGGCGATCGCAATCAGCGACTCGGCGCGTGGATCGGATTCGAAGACGACCGGGTTCAGGCGGCCGGCGGCGATCAGCGTACCGAGATAGAAGAATCGCTGGGCTTCCGACGCGCAGAGGAAGAAGTCGCCGCGCACGAGCGAGTTCATCAGCGTCAAGTGATCGTGCGAAAACACGCCGGCGCCGCGCTCGGCGTAGTAGTGAAGATTCTCGACGATGAACGGGTCGTACAGATCGACGACCGTCGGGATCGGCTTCGCGTCCATGAAGTAGCCGTTCGCGACATGGCCCTGCACGACGGCGAGGTCGTTGATCGCCGTGTGCTGGGCGATGGTCGGCGGATTGATGTAATCGCCGCGGCAGCCTTCGATCGCTCCCGCGTCGGGGGAGAGGATGGTGACGTCGTGACCGTCCGCGCGGAGCACGCGCGCGATCTCGAGAAAGCGGATGCCGACGCCGGCGGGCTGGCCGTGGCCGAGGGGCTCGGGACAGACGAGAAGGACGCGGGTCACCCGCGGCCTTTCATCTTTTCGACCATCGTGTGCAGCTTCCAGGTGCGCGAGCGGTAGATCATTTCCAGGAGGCCGTTGAGGCGATCGATCTCCACGCGGGCGCGCTCGAGCGCTCCATGGGTTTCGCCATTTGCGCCGCGGAGACTGTCGTTCTCGCGCTCCAGCCGTTCGATCTGGATTGCGCGTTCCTCGCTCTTTTCCACGACACCGGAGAGCGTGTCCACGACGGCCTCGAGCTCGCGGACGCGGAGCATGTAGCCGTTCAGGTCATTCGTCTGGGCCGCGATCTGCGCGATCAGCTCGTTCTTCTCGCGCTCCAGGCGGGCTATATCGCGACGCGAGAAATCGACCTGGCCTTTCGATTCCACGAGTTGCGAGTAAACGTCGCCGGCGCGGCGCTTCTGCGTCGCGAACGCGCCGGCGATGACGTCGTTCGTGAGGAGCGCTGCGTGCTTCTTCCAGATCTGCTCTTTCGCGTCGCGAAACCGCTCCGATCCCTCCGGTGCCGCGAGGACCACCGACGATCCTCCCTCGAAGTGGCGGATCTCGCATGTGACGCGCGGGACGTGCACGAATGCGCCGGTCCGGGACAGGCGAATCACGAAGTCCCAGTCTTCGAACAGGTCGAACGCCGGATCGAAGCCGCCGAGATCGAGGAACGTTGCGCGCGCGACGAGCAGCGTCGGCAAGGGGATGTAGTTGTCGATGAGGAGCAGATCGGGATCGAAGTCCTGCGAGAACAGCCGCAACCGGGAGTGCGCTTCGGTCTGTCCGGACTTGAAGAACGCGGAAACGGCATCGGTGTAGGCCGCGACGGGTGCCTTCGCCGCGGCGAGAGTCGACAGGTGCTCGGGATAGTAAAGATCGTCATCGTCGAGGAAGGCGATGAACGCATTTTTCGCGGCGCGAACGCCGGCGTTGGCCGCTTCCGAGCGTCCCCGCGATTTCTCGTGATTGATCAGCGTGACGCCGTCGAGCTCCGGCCGCGCGCCTCCGTCGTTGACGACCACGATCTCGCAGGGATACCCGTTGGCGCGGATCGACTCGATCGCCTCGCGCAGCAGCTCCGGCCGGTCCTTCGTTCGCACGATCACGCTGATCGGAAGCGTTTCTCCGGTGATCTCGATCTCCGGCGGCGCGCTCATGCGCCGGCGAAGCTCGCTGAAAGGTGTAGTGCGCAGGGACGGCAACTCCACGAGGTGATAGGCCTCGGCGAACGTCGCTGTTGGCGGCAGGGTCATGGCGCGATAGGCATTCAGACCGCGGGCGTAAGCGGTGTAGTCGCGCAGTGCGATCTGGGACGTGTGCTCGCCGATCGCCGCGTACTTGATCTCGGCGACGTCGGAGATGTCGACGATGGCGTTCGGCCGCAGCGGCGCGCTCACTTCGTAAAACGCGACGCGCGCGACGGCGAGCTCCGCGAACAGCAGCGCATCGCGCTGCACGAGCTCGCAGAAAATGCGCGAGAGCGCGACGTGGTCGGGATGGATCTCGATGGGGCTGGGAACGAGGACCAGGTCGGGACGAAAAGCCAGCAATTGCTCGTGGATCCGCGCCGCCGCGTCATTGGAAAGCCCGCGGTCCGGAAATCCGAGGAACTCGAGCTCCGCGCCTTCGCCGAGGCGGGCCACGCCACGCCGCGACTCTTCCTCGCGCGACGCCCGCCCGCCCGCCTCCGCACCATCGGTCATCACCACGATCCGCACCGCCCGCCGCTCGCGCAAATGCTGCGCGATCAGCCCCCCGCAGGCGATCACCTCGTCGTCGGGATGAGGCGCCAGAACGAGCAGCCGTTCGCCGCGGAGCACCGTCGGCTCGTAGGGAATGGCGGAGGCCTCCGTGAACACGGCGGCATTGTAGTGGTTGCCCAGTTGGTTGTCGGGTTGTCCGGTTTTCCGGTTGTCGGGTGGATGTGACTGACAACCTGACAACCCGACAACCGGACAACTACAATTCACCCGGGTCTTGATGTCAGACGACAAACAAAACGACGAGCTTGCGCGCCTCCGCACGCAGCACCGTCAGATCAGCGATTTGCTGGCGCTGATCCAGGAGCTGACCTCGCGCGTGGTGCGCAGTGAGTCCGCCGGGGACCTCTTCGGCGGCGCGTTTCCGACGCTGTTCCGCTGCGTGCCGTTCGACGTTGCGGTGGCGGTGATGCTCGAGCAGAACCTCGACCTCTACCTGACCACGCGCGAGGGGGCCGATTCGCTCCTCAGCGACGAGTTCATCGCCCGGATCCGCGGGACGCTGGCGAAGGCCATCCCGGTCTCGTTCGAGTCGACGGAGGTCGTGGTGAAGGCCGAGGCGCATCACCTGCCGGCTGGGACGGGGGAGGGGGGAGGGCTCGAGTATTCGGCCCACGCGCTGCTGGAACGGGAAAAGCGCACCGCGGGCATGCTCCTGCTGTTCCGTTCCGATCGCGACTTCAGCGAGAACGAGCGCCAGATCCTCGCCATCTTCGCCACCCAGGTGGCCATGCTCCTCGGCACGATCCACGCGCGGGAGAAGATCCTCAATCTTGCCGACACGGACGATCTCACCGGCATCTGGAACCGGCGCTACTTCCGGCGGCAATTGCCGCAGGAGTTCGAGCGCGCCCGCACGTTCGGCGTGCCCCTGTCGGTGCTGCTCTTCGACATCGACGACTTCAAGCAGATCAACGACGGCTTCGGACACACCATCGGCGACGTCGTGCTGTCCGAGCTATGCGGCGTGGTGCGTGAGGCCCTGCGGCCCACGGACTCGCTGGCGCGATTCGGCGGCGACGAGTTCGCGATCATCCTTCCGCACACCGATCTGACGGGCGCGATGGCGGTCGCGGATCGATTGCTGAATCGCGTGCGGTCGCTGACCGTGCCGACGGACGAGGAAGGAGCGATTCAGTGCTCGGTCTCCATCGGCATGGCTGAATTCCGGCGCGAGGACGCGACGGCGAGCGATCTGGTGCGCCGCGCCGACGAGCAGCTTTATCTTTCCAAACGCACGGGCAAGAACCGGTACAGTGCCTGAGCCATGTCTCAGCAAGTGCGCTATCTCATCGCGAACTGGAAAATGAACCTGCCGCCGGAAGGCGTGAAGGGTTACGTCGGCACCCTCATCGAACGGACGCAGAGCGACGTTTCCGTCGTGGTGGCGCCGCCGTTTCCCTTTCTCCTCGACACGCACGGCGTGCGGCTGGCGGGACAGAACTGCAGCGAGCATCCGTCCGGCGCGTTTACCGGTGAGGTCTCGGCCCAGATGCTTCATGACTGCGGCGCCGAAATGGTCATCCTCGGCCATTCCGAACGCCGCAATCTCTTTCACGAGACCGACGCGGTCATCGCCCGGAAATTGACGCTGGCCATCAACACCGGTCTCGCGCCGGTACTCTGCCTCGGCGAGGATCTCAAGGTGCGCGACGCCGGGCAGGTGGCGCGGTGCCTCGCGGATCAGATCAAGGCCTGCGCGGTCGACGCGCTGGAGACGGTGCAGGAGATCGTCATCGCTTACGAGCCGGTGTGGGCGATCGGCACGGGGCGCAACGCCAGCGGGCAGATGGTCGCGGAAACGCTGGTCGAGATCCGCCATGCCCTGGAGCGATTCTGGCCCTTGCGT
Source organism: uncultured Acidobacteriota bacterium (assembly GCA_963822445.1). Lineage (GTDB taxonomy): Bacteria > Acidobacteriota > Thermoanaerobaculia > Gp7-AA8 > Gp7-AA8 > QHVT01. The sequence goes on from CAWGHO010000002.1 coordinate 2,406,490, forward strand.
CTGGCCCGAACGTCGATCCTCTACGGCGGCAGCGTCACCCCGGACAACGTCGGCGATCTGGTCGAAAACGGGACGATCGACGGGTTTCTGGTAGGGGGCGCAAGTCTCGATTCTGCTAAGTTTTTGGCGATTCTCGCGGGCCTTGACGGGACCGGCGATTCCGGGAAGAATTCGCACCCCTGACCCGTTAGGGAGTTTTCCATGACCGTTTTGATCCTCATTCTGCACGTCCTCATCAGCCTCTTTCTGATCCTCGTCGTCCTTGTCCAGCAGGGCAAAGGCGCGGATCTGGCGGGCGCGTTCGGGGGCGGCGGATCGCAGACAGCATTCGGCGCGCGCGGCGCGACGACGCTCCTGCACAAGCTCACGACCGGGTTCTTCATCGCCTTCGTCATCACCTCAATGACGCTGGCGGTTCTTCAGGCCCGGCCGCGTGGATCAGTCATGGCCGGCGAGACCCCGGCGGCGCCGACGGTTCCGGCCAAGGCCCCTGCTCCCGCGAAGTAAGGAAACGCAGCACCGCTCTTTGCCCAAGTGGCGGAATTGGTAGACGCGCACGTTTGAGGGGCGTGTGGAGAAATCCGTGCCGGTTCGAGTCCGGCCTTGGGCACCAGATCAGTAAGCAAACGAAAAGGCTCGCCATTCGGCGAGCCTTTTTCATTTGCGAGCCTCGCGATTTAGGTAAGATTCCACCCACAACCCTCCCATGAATCTGCGTTGGCTCCTCGCTCTGTGCGTGCTCGTTTTCTCCGTCTCCGCGAAGGCCGGGATGCATGTCTGGACGGGTGCGGCGAACGACAGGTTTTCGGATGCGGGGAACTGGATCGGCGGTTCGCCGGCCGGGGACGCGGAGGCGGAGCTTGTGTTTCCGGCGGGGCCGGAGCGGGTGGTGCTGACGAACGACATCACCGGCCTGACCGTGCGCACGATTTCCTTCAGCGGCGTCGCATACGCGATCGGTGGGTCGCCGATCACGCTGACGGGCGGTGCGGAGGTGTTCGATACGACGAGCGGGCCGAATGCGATCGCGTGCGACGTGCATCTGGCCGGCGGTGCGACGTTTCTCTCCGACCACTGGACTAACTATTCGTTCAACACTCCGTCGGGTCTGGAGTTTTCCGGGGTGATCGGCGGGACGGGGCCGCTGACCAAAGTCGGCTCGGGTGTGGTGATCTTCTCCGGCTCGCGCCCGAATACGTGGTCCGGCCTGACCCGCGTGCTGGACGGCACGTTGCGACTGGCGAAAGAGCCGGGCGTGAATGCTGTTCCGGGCGACGTGAACGTCTCCGGCACCGGCTTCAACGGCCAGGACGGGACACTCGCCGTCGCGGCGGCCCACCAGATTCCCGACACGGCGGCGATTCGCGTCGGCGGGCAGGCTCGCTTCCTCATCGAGGCGGACGAGATCGTGGGACCGCTGGAGGTCGAGGGAAACGCGGAGGTCAACGGCCGGCTGATCCTTACCAACGACGTCACCGTTCTTGACGGCTCTTCCTCTTCCGAGGTGCGGTTGTGGGGTTTCGCGCTGTCGGGCATCCGCACGATCCGGATGCTGGGTAGCACGAGCGTGAGCATCTATCGGATCAGTGACCACACGCCGGGCTCGGGTCTGATCCTCCGAACCGAGGGCGGCGCTCCGCGCTCGCTCAACATCGACGCCACGTACTTCGGCCCGACGATCATCGACATCGACGGGAGCGTGCGCCTCGTCAACCGGAATACGGCGGTCCGGCTGCGCCGAGGGACGTTCCAGGGTAACGTGGCATCGCTCGCTGCTGAAGGCGGAACCGTCGACGGAACCAGCGGCGGCGTGACGACGACGGGCGACCTGCGCGTACACGCCGCGGCCACAATGAAGCTGGCTGCCGACCAGTCTGTAGTTTCTGTCGGCGGCGTGCTCGACCTCCGTCGCGCGAAGCTCGCCCTCGACTACTACCAGTCCGTCACGCGCACACTCGGCGCGACCTACGCCGCGGTCAGAAACACAGGACCCGATCCGGTGAGCGGAACGTTCGCCGATGTTCCCGAGGGAACGATCTTGTCGGACCGATTCCGCATCTCGTATCGCGGCAACGACGGCAACGACATCACCATGACCGACGTCGGCAAGTTCGCCAGCAGCACCAGACTCGAGTACGAGCCCACGTATCTGGAAGGCGGCCGGCCGGTGACGCTCGTCGCCACGGTCACGATTCCACAGTTCGGCGGCACGCCCACGGGCACGATCACCTTCCGCGAGGGCACGACGGTCCTCGGCACGGCGCCGTTCAGCTATCGGTCCAGCATCACCATCCAGCCCGAGCGGGGGATGCATACGTACACGGCGACGTTCGAGAGTCCCGACAGTTCGATCAAACCCTCGACCGGCACGGTGCAGGTCCCGGTTCCGGCGATTCGCGCGGAGCTCGATTCTGTCGAGCCGATGGAGGTGACTTCCGGCACGACCGTCGAGTTGATCCTTCGCGGCAGTGGCTTCCTGCCCGGAGGAGAGGTCGTGATCGACAGCAAGGAATTGCCGTCGACGTTCATTTCGCCGAGCGAGGTGCGCGCGACGTGGAACGTGTACCACGTCGACTTCGACGCGTGGGCCGCTGTGATGTACCGCCAGCCAGGACCGGGCGCCGTGCCCTCCCCGCAGGTGCAGGTCAGGATCCGGAAGGTTGTCGATCCCTACGCGCTGTTGTTCGAGCCCAGCGCCGTGAGCGGCCGCGTGACGCCGGGCGGCAACGCGGTGTGGTTCAGCACTGCGTACCTGGGCGGCGGCACGTACGCGAGTCACGCCGAGATCATGAGCGACTCCGATGGCGACGGCGTGGTGCGCTGGGCACAGGTCAACGGAATCCCGTCGGTGAGCCTGTGGCTGCTGATCGACACGATCACCGCCAAAGTGTCGGGCGGGCGTCCGAATGGCTCCCCGGCCCAACGGTCATCGTTTCCGACGGCGATGTTCCTTCGCGACGAGCAAGGCCGCCACACCTACGCATACCTTTGCGCCGGCTTCGAAACGCACGTGCTGTGGATCCGGCCGAACCAGGGCGCGTGGTTCCTCTCCGGGTTCGACGGCAGCAACGCGGACATCGCCGAAGGCAGGAACGGCTGCTGGATGTTCCGCGCCTCGCAGATGTACGACATCATCGGCTCGCCTTCGTCGCCGCCACAGGCATTCGAGCGCGGGGACATCGTCGTCGGCATCGAGAGGACTTTCGACTTCACCTCCTGGTTCGGCGACCGCATCGACCAGCACCTCGCCGAGTCGGACGGTCCGGGGACGATTGCGTTCGGCGAACGCACCGAGGTCGGCTTCACGGACGAAGGGGCCACGCAGCGCATGCCTCTGCTGCGCACTGGCGGCACGGACGGCCAGGTGTCGGTCGACTACACGACCGTCGATGGCACCGCGAAAGCGGGACTCCACTATGTTCCCGCGTCCGGACGAGTGACGTTCGGGCCGGGCGAGGTTCAGAAGTTCATCGAAGTGCGCCTGCTCAATGCAGGCGACTACGCGGGCGGCGCGAGGTTCAAAGTCGTCCTCCAGAATCCCGCCCGCGCGGCGATGGGCGACGTTCGGGAGCGCGTGATCACCATTAACGACCACGACGAGGCGCCGATGCTGAGCGTCGAAAGCGTCACCGTGCCCGAGGGCGACGAGGGGCTGCGCGAAGTGATTCTTCGCGTGACCATCAGCCGCCGGGCCAGCATCCCGATCACTGTCAACTGGTCCTCCCACGGGCAATCGACCAACGCATCGGGCACGCTGACCTTCCTCCCGGGCGGACCGCTCACGCAGACCATTTCCGTTCGCGTCCAGGGTGATCGAATTTCGGAGGACGATGGGGGGATCGAGGTCGTCCTGCGCGCCGAAGGGGTCGTGCTGCCGCCGACGGTCACCGGGCGCGTGACCATCAAGGATGATGACTTCGCCACGTTGTCGATCGTCGATACGACAGTGAGCGAATCGCGGAACAGCGTGACTCTGCTGCTCGTGTCGAGCGGCCCGAGCCAAAAGGACATCGCGATCACCTACACGACCGTCGCCGGCACGGCCACGGCAGGGGAAGACTTCACGACCACCACCCGCACGCTGACGATCGACAGCTTCGCCGCGGTGACGGTTCCGATCGTCGCCGACAGCGCGGCGGAGGGACTCGAGACGTTCACGATCGTCCTGTCCGACGTGAAGGGCGCGCGGATTCAGCGCGGCACGGCCACGGTGACGATCCTCGACGACGACTCGGCAGCGCTGCCCGTCCTCCGCGCGGACCCGGTAACGGTGCAGGAGTCGGGCGATGGCGTGGCGGTGTTCCGGGTCTATCTGTCGTTCCCGGCGCGGACCGAGGTGAGCGTGCGCGCGAGAGCCATCGCGGGAACGGCGGCGGAGCGGCTCGACTTCGAGGCCTACGACCGGACGCTGGTCATTCCGGCTGGACAGACGGAGTCGGTCGTTGGGGTGAAGATCGTCAAAGATTTCGACGTCGACCCCTCGGAGACGTTCGAGCTGGCGTTGTCCGACGTGGTGGGCGCGACGATCGGCACGCCGAGCGCCACAGCGACGATCGTCGACGACGACCTACGCTTCGATCCGAACGCGGTGGCGATCGAAGTGGCTGGCGCGCCGGTGACCGAGGGAACGGGCGGCACGACCCCGGCCCGCTTCAGTGTGCGCCTGTCCCGCGCAGGCTCGGTTCCGGTCACCGTGCAGTACGCCACGACGGACGGCGATGCGACGGCACCCGCGGACTATGCTCCTCTGTCCGGAACGATGACGTTCGCACCCGGCGAGACGGTGAAGTTCATCGACGTGAATATCAACGCCGACACGAGCGCGGAGCCGGACGAGACGTTCCGTTTAGTGGTAGGGAATGCGACGAATGCGACGATCCGCGTACCCGCCGCGGTCTGTCGCGTGATCAACGACGACACGGCCCCGGAGAAGGGGCGAGCGGTGCGGCACTAGGTCAGTACGCAAACGAAAAGGCTCGCCATCTGGCGAGCCTTTTCATTTGCTCGCGGCAGGCAGTGGGCAGTAGGCGGGGGAACGACGCCATCATTTCCGTGGATGGGCGGCGGCCCCCTGCCTACCGCCCACTGCCTACTGCCTACCGTTCTCTGATGCGCCGGTCGTACTCCGCCGCCCGGTCCAGAAACGACTCGATGCTCCGGCCCAGCCCCAGCTTCTCGGTCAAATCGCTGGACTTGTCGAAATCCGCCCGCAGCCGCGTCGCCTCGGCCAGGTAGTAATCGCGAAGGCCGTTTTCCACCTGAAACTCCGGATACTTCTCCGCCAGCGTGCGCATCCACTCCTCGACCTGCCGTCTGCGGTCCTTGTCGCCGGCGCCGCTCTTGAGCTCGGACAGGAGGTTCGTGACCACGCCGGAGAGGATCTGCATTCGCTGCTGCTGCACTTCGTCGGTTGACATGCGCGCGAGTTTACAATGCGCGGCGGCATGAAGGTCCTCATCGCGAATCGTGGCGAGATCGCCGTCCGCGTGATCCGCGCCTGTCGCGAGATGGGCTATCCCACCGTGGCCGTCTACTCCGAGCCCGACCGCTCGGCGATGCACGTCGTTTACGCCGATCAGGCCATGCCCGTCGGCCCGGCACCGTCGCGCGAAAGCTACCTGCGCATCGACCGCATTCTCGAGGCGGCGAAAAAGACCGGCGCCGACGCGATCCACCCCGGCTACGGATTCCTCGCCGAGAACGCCGAATTCGCGCGCGCTTGCCGCGACGCCGGGATCATCTTCATCGGTCCCTCGCCGGAATCGATCGAAGCCATGGGCTCGAAGACGGAGAGCCGCCAGCGGATGAAAGCCGCGGGCGTCCCGGTCGTGCCCGGGCTCACCGAGCCCGTGAAGTCGTTCGATGAGATCGAGGCCTTCGCCAAAGAGGCCGGCTTCCCGATCATGATCAAAGCCAGCGCGGGCGGTGGAGGCAAAGGCCTGCGTTTCGTCGATCGCGAGGAAGACCTGCGGCCGGCATTCGAGCGGGTCACCAGCGAGGCCGAGTCGTTCTTCGGCGACGGCGCCGTTTACGCGGAGAAGTTCATCGCCTCGCCGCGTCATATCGAAGTGCAAATCGTCGGCGATCAGCTCGGGAACATCGTCCACGTCGGCGAGCGCGAATGCACGCTGCAGCGGCGGCACCAGAAGGTCGTCGAGGAGTGCCCGTCCCCCGTCGTCGACGTCGAATTGCGCGCACGCCTCGGGGCAATGGCAGTGAAGGCCGCGGCGGCCGTCAATTACTACTCCACCGGCACCATCGAATGTCTGATGGGACCCGATCGCGAGTTCTATTTTCTGGAGATGAACACGCGGCTGCAGGTCGAGCATCCGGTCACGGAGATGGTCTGGAACGTCGACCTCGTGAAAGAGCAGTTGCGCGTCGCCCAGGGCCAGCCGCTCTCGTTCAGGCAGGAAGATCTTCGTCCGCTGGGGCACGCCATCGAATGCCGCATTTACGCGGAGGATCCGGCCCGCAAATTCGCGCCTTCGCCGGGGCTCGTTCGCTACCTCAACCTGCCGCAGGGGCCGGGCATCCGCAACGACAACGGCATCTACGCCGGATACACGGTGCCGGTCTACTACGACCCGATGCTCTCCAAGCTCATCGCTCACGCCAACTCGCGCGAGGAGGCGATCGCCCGCATGCGCCGTGCGCTGCTCGAGTACCGCGTCGAAGGCATCGAGACCACGATTCCTTTCTTCAGCTTCATCATGAACAACGCCGAGTTCCAGGCGGCGACGTTCGACACGGGCTTCATCGATCGCATCCTTCCCGACATCGACTTCGACCAGCGGCCCTCATCAGAAGGTCATGTCGACGCCGCCATCGCGGCCGCGGCAATCATGGCCTTCGAAGAGTCGCAGAACGTGCAATTGCCGCAGGAGGGCCCTTCGCGCTGGCGTGATGCGGCGCGGAAGGAAGGAGTGTCGCGGCTTTGAAATTCATCGCCCGCGAAGGGGACCGCGAGATCCCGGTCGAAGTCACGCGGCACGGCAGCGGCTATCGCGTCTGCATCGGCGATCGCTGCATGGACGCCGATCTCGTGGAGATGGGCCGATACGTCCGCTCGCTCCGGCTCGAAGACGGCACGCAGTTCTCGCTGGTCGATCACCGCGAAGGAAACATGCACGAGATCTCCTTCGGCAACGCGACCGTGCGCGTGGAGATGGTCGATCCGCTCGCCGCTCGCCGCAAACGCCGCGAGGACGAGATCAGCGGCGGCGGGGTGATCAAAGCGCTCATGCCCGGGCGGGTCGTGCGCGTCCTCGTGGCCGAGGGGGACACCGTGCGGAAGGGCGCGGGGCTGCTCATTCTCGAGGCCATGAAGATGGAGAATGAGATCCAGGCGCAGACCGACGGAGTTGTCGATCGGCTGTTCGTCGAGGCGGGTCAGACCGTGGACGCCGGTGCCGAGCTCGTCCACATCCAGCTCGTATAATAACTTCCACATGTCCAATCAGCCCCTTGGCCCCTACGTCATCGGAGAGCGTGTCGGCACGTCGGTCTGGCTGGCCGAAGACACGCGCAACGGCAAGCGCGTCGCGCTGAAGCTCCTGAGCAAGCAGCTGCCGAAGGACGAGGGGCGCCGCGAGACGCTGATCCGCGAGGTCCGCGTCGCCGCCGCGCTGTATCACGCGTTCCTGGTGCCCATTCTCGAGATCACGGCGATCGACGACAACCTGGTGATGATCATGGAGGTCGTCGAGGGGATGTCGGTCGCGCGCAAGCTGCGCGGCCAGCCCGTCGATCGCGCGGAGTTCTTCCGCGTCGCCTACCAGCTCGCGGCGGTGCTCAAGTACCTCCACACCAAAGAGCGGCTGCACGGAAACCTGAATGGCGACGCGGTGATGATCACGCCCGAAGGTCAGGTGAAGCTCGGCGGGTTGAATCTGTCGAACCTCCTGCGCCGCGAGCGCACGTCGTCGCAGTACCAGCAGAAGGGCAGCGATGTCCGTTGCGTTTCGTACATCGCGCCGGAACAGATCTCCTCGCAGGTCATCGACGAAAAGACAGACATCTTCTCGGTCGGTGTCGTGCTGTACGAGCTGGCCACCGGCAAGCTTCCCTTCGCCGGCAACGCCGCGGCGGACATCGCTCGCGCGATCGTGGAGGGGCAGCCGATCTCCCCGAAATCGGTCAATCCCGCCATCGACAAAGACGTGATGGCCGTTCTCGGCGCGTGCCTGTTCAAGGACCCGTACAAGCGTCACCGCGATGCCAAAGCGCTGGTCGACTCGCTCGAGCGTCTGGACAGCAGCGCGGTCGAATTCGCGATGCAGTTCGAGCGGAAGATCGCCAGCGGAGGAGCGGCCGCGGCCGAGCACCGCCGCACGATCCTCTTCCTGGCCGACGTCGCGAATTACGACGAGCTCCTGGCCGAAGATCCCGAGGCCGCCGCGAAGGCTGCTGCCCGCATGCAGCAGGTACTCGGCGAAGGCGTCTACCTCTTCGACGGTAAGGTCGTCGACCCGTTCGGGACGCGCCTCATCGCCGAGTTGCCCTCCGTCGAGAGCGCGCTCGAAGCTGGGCGCAAGGGCGAGTTCGACTTCTCGCCCGACCAGACCGTCAGCATCAGCGACCGCCTGAAAGTCCGCATGCTCCTGCATGCCGGCGAGCTCGAGATCAACGAAGGTGTCGTCTCGGGACCGGCTGTCGAGAAAGGCATTGCCGCTCTGGCGCACCTCACGCCGAACACGCTGTTCATCTCCGAAGAATTCGTGAAGGAAGGGCGTGGGCAGGTTCGGTTGCGCGATGCCGGTGCGAAGGGCGGGCTGAAGCTCTTCACGATCGTTCCCGTGGAGCCGCCCCAGGCCACGATCGACGAGCCGGAACCGACGACCGCGGATATCGAAGCCGAACTGGCCGCGGAAGCCGCGGAGCTCGCGGCCGCGCAGCGCCTCGCCCGCAGGAAGCAGCTCACGACTTTTGCGATCGCCGCGAGCGTGCTGGTGCTGATCGGCATCGCCGTGGTCCTGATGTGGGCGAAGCGCGGACCGACGGAAACCGTGAAACCTGCCGTGGCCGCGGCGCCGGCATTACCAGACCATCCGACGGCCGCCCATCCGCAGACGGTTCATCTCTCGCAATTCACCGTCGAAGTTCCCGATCCCCTCGTCGCCGAGCGCGCAAACGCCATCCGCCTCGGCGCAGCAGCGATTCTCCGCAGCTTCCCCGAGTTGCGCGTCGCCGAAACCGCCGGCCCCGACACGCCGACGTTCTCGGCGCGCATCCGTCTCGGCGCAACCGGCGCGGAGCTCGTCCCCGTCGCTGCCGGAAAATCCGGACCGGCAGTGCCGCTCCTCGACTCGGCGAGCGGCATTCGCACTCTCGTCCAGTTCGTGATCGCCGAAGTGAAAGCACAACCGCGGACGTATGCGGCCGCGGACGCGCTGAACTCTTTCGCAGACGCCTTGCTCGCCCGCTCGCTGAACGACACGACCCGCGCCGACGCTTCTCTGCGCGCGGCGATGCAGTCCGATCCCCGATTCCTGCCGGCGCAGCTCACGGCGATGGAGTTCTTCGCTCTCAACGGCCAGGAAGAGGATGCGATCGCCGCGGCGAAGCAGGTCGTGGCGCTCGATCCGGCGAACATCGGAGCCGCCCGAAAAGTCGCGCGAGCAAGCCTGATCCTCGGCGATCTCCAGCAGTCCTTCGCCCTGTACCAGCTGGTGCTCGATCGCGAGCCGAATGATGCCGAGGCGCTGAATCTCGTCGCACGGTATTCGCTGGCGACGGGGAACACGGCACAGTTCAACACGATGCTTTCGCGGCTGCAGAAAGTTCCGCCGCTGCAGGTCACCGCGCACGCACCCGACGCACTCGCCGCCTCCGGAAGACTGAGCACTGCCGTCGATCGCTACTACGACGTGCCCGCCGATCGCCGCGCCAGTCCGGCACTGGCGCTCAAGATCGGCCGGCTCACCGTCCTTCGTCACTCGATGCCGCTGGCCGAGGATGAGCTGAAGCGGCTCGCGCAATCCGATCCGCTTTACGGCTACCACATGCTCAAGGCCTACATGGCCGCCGAGAATCGCAATCGCGACGAAGCGGTGAGGGAGTTGGAGCTCGCACTCAAGGCCGCGCTTCCGGGTGACGACTCCTGGACCTCCGCTGCCGAGGTTTACGCGATCCTGAACGACACCAGCGGTGTGATCGCCTCGCTGGAAAAGGCGGCGCAGCGCAAAGAGCCGACGTCCGCGTACATCCTCGCCAATCCGCTCTTCAAGTACCTGGAGAACGACGCGCGGTTCGCGAAGCTGCAGACGAAGCTCACCGAGCAGCAGGCGGAGATCAAAACCGCGCTCGCGCAGGTGAAGTAGCGCTATTTCGTCGTGAACAGCACGCTGTATCGCGCGTCGACCAGTGCTCCCTTCAGGTCATAGCACCGGATCGAGACGAGGATGTCCTTTCCCGTCTCGACGAAGCTGGTGACGCTGCAGAAGGTGTTCATCGTGTTCACCGGCGTGACCTGTACGTTGCCGCCTGCCGACATCGGGCCGAGTTTCTCGAACCGGATCTGATACGTCCCTTTTGCGACTCGCGTGATCTTGATGTCACCTGCAGGATTGAACGAGTTGTTGTTGCCCGGCGAATAGCTTGGTGTGACTGGATGGGCGCCCACCGCCCACGCCGACGTCGCACCAAACGCTGGAACCGCCGCTGCCAACAGAAAGACCGCGAAGACGTACCGCTTGCTCATTTGCTACCTCCGTTCAAGGTAGTGAGCCCGGCCGTTGATTCGTTACAAGTCCCTCGGCGGGGACGGCCGCCCCTGCTTGCGCCGCTCCACCGCCATCACCCGAATCGACTCCTTGAGGTCGACGATGGCCAGCTTGACCGCGTCGCGGAACATCGGTGCGCGGAAGCGGCTCTGCAGAAGGCGGCGGCGGCCGTCGGTCAGCCGCACCGTGGAGATGGTCAGGGTGTCCTCGTCTTCGCGTGTGTAGACGAAGCCGTTGCTGACCATCGCCGACAGCGACTTCACCAACGCATCGGGAAGGAGGAAGACGCCGTTACGGCACACGACGTACTGCGGCTCGTCTGACGGCATCATTCGAATAGGATTACAAAAGGTGAACCAATGATCGTTTCTGCAAGACTGACGTTCTCGGCAGCCCACCGTCTGCACAATCCGAACCGTGATGCGGACTGGAACCGCCGGACGTACGACAAATGCGACAACCCGGGCGGCCACGGCCACAACTACACCCTCGAAGTGAGCGTGAAGGGGCGGATCGACCCGGAAACAGGGATGGTCATCGACCTGAAGCAGCTCAAGGACATCATGCGCGACCGCGTCGTCGATCGCGTCGATCACACCAATCTGAACGAAGACGTCGACTTCCTGCGCGGGGTGATTCCCACGGCCGAGAACCTGGCCCGCTCGTTCTGGGAGCAACTCGCCCCGGCCATTCCGCGCGGCGAGTTGTACGAGGTGTTTCTTCAGGAGACCGATCGGAATTCGGTGCGCTATCGGGGAGAGGATCAGTAGGTTCCGCTTGGTCCTCTCTTCAGTTTATCCCCGCGCGTAGACGCGGGGATCTCTCGGTTACACCGCGCGACCGTAGCCTAAACACGCGAATCGTTTGTGCACGGAGAGATCCCCGCGTCTGCGCGCGGGGATAAACTGAAAAAGCAGCGATAAACTGCAAAACAAATGAATTACGACCTGGCCATGATGGCTCTCGAGGGGATGGCGCGTGCGCCGATGTCGCTGCGGGTGGAGGGTGGGGAAGTGGTGATCGAAGGGGAGGCGGCGTCGTTCAAGGAGCTGGCGCGGCTGTGCCTCCTGCTCGGTGGAACGCAGACGACGAATGAAGAGTTCGAGCTCGCGCCCGGTGTTCACGTGACGCGCGAGTCGTTGAAATTACGACTCGTAATCCGGTGAGTAGGTCACCAGCTCGTTGAGGAACGTCGCTTTGCGGCGTTGATTGGCGTCGTCGACTTCGAGCAGATCGCGAATCGAGAGCATCCCCACGAGGTGCCCGTCTTCGACGACCGGCAGATGCCGGCAGCCGATCGACTGCATGGTCTCGAGCGCCGTGTCGATGTCCGCGCGCGGCTCGATCACCACCAGCTCGCGGGTCATGACCGATCCCACGGTCGTGCCGTCCGGATCGAGGCCCGCCGCCACGACGCGGGACATGATGTCGCGCTCGGAGAAGATGCCGCTCAGGGCACCCGCGTCGACCACCGCGCACGCGCCGATGTTGCGGTCCGCCATCCGTTTCGCGGCGGCGCGCACGTTGTCGTCCGACTCGAGAATCGTCAGCGTCTGTCCCTCGATGAGCTCCGCGATCTGCTTCATCTCATCTCCTTCGTGCCACGTTTCCCAGGCCGTCGTAGGCCGCGTATTTGTACGCCTCGCTGAGCGTCGGAAAGTTGAATACGCAGTCGATGAATGCATTCAGCGTTCCGCCGAACTGCATGACCATCATCCCGACGTGCAGAAGCTCCGAGGCATTCTCTCCGACGATGTGCACGCCGAGCAACTTCAGCGTCTCGCGCTCGAAGATGATCTTGATGAGTCCCTTCGTGTCGCCGATGATCTGCCCGCGCGCATTGTTGCGGTACAGCGCTCGCCCCACCTCGTAATCGACCTGCTGTTCCTTGCACTGCTCCTCAGTCAACCCGACCGTCGAAACCTCGGGGATCGTGTAAATCCCGTACGGCAGGATCGAGGCGACGCGCGTTTTGTACTTGAGATCGAAGGCGTGAACCATGGCCACGCGGGCCTGTTCCATCGACGTGGAAGCGAGTGACGGAAAGCCGATGACGTCGCCGGCTGCGTAGATGTTCGGGACGTTGGTCTGATAGCTCTCGTTGACCGTGAGCAAGCCGCGCTCGCCGGCTTTTACTCCCGCTGCTTCGAGGTTGAGCGTCCCGACGTTGCTCGTCCGTCCGGCAGCGTACAGAACCTTCTCCGCGACGACGGTCGAACCGCTTTTCAGAATCAGCGAGACCTGGCCGCCACTCTTAACCACGGAGTCGACTTCGCAGCCGAGGTGGGCGATGACGCCGACGCGGCTCTCCATTTCCCGAAGCAGCAGATTGCCGATCTCCCGATCGATGAAGGGCAGCAGGTAAGGGCGGTTGTTGATGAGATGCACTTCCACGCCGAGGGCGGCGAAGATCGAGGCGTATTCGCAGCCGATGACACCTGCGCCGACGACGGCCAGCGATTGGGGGATGCGGTCGAGGGCGAGGATGGTGTCGCTGTCGAGAATGTGCTCGTCGTCGAAGGGAACATTCGGCGGGCGGAAGGGGGAGGAGCCGGTGGCGATGAGGATGATCTCGCCGCGGAGAACCTGATCCCCCACTTCGACTTCATGCGCGGAACGAAATTTCGCCTCGCCGCGGAAACGCTCGACGTTGTGCCGCTTGAGGTTCTCGTCGATGCGATTCCATTCGCGCTCGACGACGATCTGCTTGCGATGCATGAAGTCGGCGACGGTGATGTTGCGCCGGAGCTGCACGTCGACCGCGGCCAAAAACCCGCGCTGGCGCATGCCCGAAAGGTGCAGCGCCGACTCGCGGAGGGTCTTCGACGGAACAGTGCCCGTGTTGACGCAAGCGCCGCCAAGGACCGGCTCCCGCTCGATCAACGCAACGCGCTTCCCGAACCACGCCGCCTGCGCCGCGCCCTTCTCACCGGCCGGTCCGGAGCCGATGACGATGAGGTCGAACATGTTGGGTTACTAGGTTACGGGGTTGCGGGGTTACGAGGTGGATGAAAAACCCCGTAACCCCGAGACCTCGTAACCCCGCAACTCAATATCGCAATAGCGAATGAAACCTCACTCCCGGATCCAGCTTCGCGCGTCCGCCCAGAAACTCCAGCTCGATCACCGTTGCGGCTCCGACGAGGTTTGCGCCGAAGCCAGAGGCGAGGGTGGTGGCGGCGATGAGCGTGCCGCCGGTGGCCAGGACGTCGTCGATGACCAGGACGCGATCGTCGGCGGTCAGGGCGTCGTCGTGGATCTCCAGCGCGTCTTTGCCGTACTCGAGGACGTATTCGTGGCGCCGCGTGGTCCAGGGGAGCTTGCCCGGCTTGCGGATGGGGACGAAGCCGGCGCCGAGCATCTGCGCGACGATGCTGCCGAAGATGAAACCGCGGGATTCGATTCCAGCGACGGCGGTGACGTCGGCATCGCGGAACGGCTCGGCCAGAAGCTCGCAGGTGCGCTCGAGCGCTCGCGGCGATTTGAGGAGCGGGGTGATGTCCTTGAACATGATCCCCGGCTTCGGGAAGTCGGGGACGTCGCGGACGAAGGTGTGGAGCTGTTCGATCTGCATCAGAACTTCACATCGAAGTCCGGCAGCTTGCCGGTGAAATCCTTCGACTCCTGATCGATCGACGTGACCTCGGCGTACCGCGGTCCTTCCTTCAACTCCTCGAGCCACTCATCGATGGCCTTCTTCTCACCTTCGACGAGCGCCTCGACCGTGCCGTCGCGGTTGTTCTGAATCCAGCCCTTGAGGCCCATGCGACGTGCGACGCGCGTGGCGAAGAAACGGTACCCGACGCCCTGCACTTTGCCGTTGATCTTGACGTGCCGCTGTTCCTTCATGAGGCGGGGATGATAGCAGGCTCACCGCCGGCGCTTGGTCGTCTTCTTCTTCGCCGGTGGCTTCCTCGACGGCGTGATTTTCAGGACCGGTTTTGGAGCAGGCGGCGGCGCCTGCACGGTCACGACTTTCGGCGGAGCGTTGCGGATGTCGGTGACGCTTTTCTGGAGGTCGGCGATCAGCTTGTTCTGCTGCGCGGTCTGCGTGCGGAGCAGGGCCAGCTCGCGCTCGACTTTCTGGCGATCGGCCTCGGTCAGCGCGATCAGGGCGATCGTCGCCGCGGCCGCGGCATCGGTGCGCGGGTATTGCTGCACGATCGAGGAGAGCTTCTTCCGCGCGTCGGCGTTGTTCTTCTTCTCGATATCGGCCTTTGCGTCCTTGAGCAGCGAATCGGCGCGAAGGTCGTTGGGGACGGACAGCATCAGGTAGACGACCACCGCGCCGAGAATGGACGAGACGATCCCGGTGAGGATGAGAAGGGGTTTGATTCTCATGACGGGATTACTCCCGCCAGCCGAACTTGCCCACCAGCGGAACGAACTCCGCGTCGCCGTGGTCCTCGACTTTGATCCCCGTGCCAACGCGCGTCACCCGCGCGAGACGTTGCTTGCCGGTCGGGCCGATCGGCATCACCAGCTTGCCGGTGCGCACGAGCTGCTGCACCAGCGGCTCGGGCACTTCCGGCCCGGCCGCGGCGATGATGATCCGGTCGAAAGGCGCCTGATCCGACCAGCCGTACGTCCCATCGAACACCTTCACGGAGATGTTGTGAATCCTCAGGGCGCGGAACGTCTCTGACGCTCGCAGCGCCAGTTCGTTGATCCGTTCGATGGTGAAGACTCTCGTACACAGCTTCGACAGTACTGCCGCCTGATATCCCGTTCCCGTGCCAATCTCCAGGACCTTTTCCTTCCCGCTGAGCTCGAGCAGCTCGATCATGCGGGCCACGATGTAGGGCTGGGAGATGGTCTGCTTCGCGCCGATCGGCAGCGCGCCGGGGCCGTAGGCCTTCGACGCGACGACCTGGGGGACGAAGCGATGGCGGGGGACCTCGCGCATGGCGTCGAGGATCCGCTTGTCCTGAATGCCGCGCGCGGCCACGTGCCGCTCCACCATGAGCGCCCGCTGGTGGGCGTGCTCGCGCTCCTGATCAGCGTTTCGCGGCGGCGGCGAAGTGGCCAAGGGTCTCCTCGAGCGGCTTGAGTCGAACGAGCGACTCGTGATGGGTCAGGTCGAGGTGCAGCGGGGTGATGGAGATGTAGCCGGCCTGGATGGCCTCGAAGTCCGTGTCTTCGCCGGGATGCCAGATCGGAGGCTCGCCGCCGATCCAGTAGTACTTGCGGCCGCGGGGATCGAGGCGCTCGATGACCCCTTCCGAATAGATGCGCTTGCCGAGCTTGGCGACTTTCACGCCGGCGAACTCACCGACGGGGAAGTTCACGTTGAGGACGATGCTCGGGTCTTTGTGCTGCTCGAGCATCACCTTGACCAGCTCCCCCGCGAACTGCGCGCAGGGATCGAACGAAAAGTGCTTGCCGACCAGCGCCGAGAAGGCGATGGAGGGGATGTTCAGCAGCGCGCCTTCGAACGCCGCGGAGATCGTGCCGGAGTAGGTCACATCGTCGCCGAGGTTCGGGCCGAAGTTGATGCCGGAGACGACCAGGTCGGGCCGCTTTTCCTTCATCAGCTTGAGCACGGCCAGGTTCACGCAGTCGCTGGGCGTGCCGTCGACGACCCACTCGTTCGTCTCCACTTCCAGGAGCCGCAGCGGCCGATTGAGGGTCAGCGCGTGCGACGCGGCGCTCTGCTCGCGGTCGGGCGCGACGATGGTGACGTCGCCGAGGAGGCGGCAGGCGTCGGCCAGCTTGCGCAGACCTTCGCTGTAGATCCCGTCGTCGTTGGTGACCAGAATGCGGGGCATGGACGCGCGGATGATATCAACGGGTGGGCGTCGTTCAGGCGCCTCATCGCGGCGACGCTTGGTGCTGGCGCTGGATCATGACCAACGTCTTGTGCAGATGCGTCATCACCAGCGCGAACCCGAGCAGGAGCAGCAGGCCCATGATGCGCACCGCCCACTTGTTGTAGTTCATCGCGCGAACCTCGCCGCCCATTCGATCGCATAGCGCATCGGCGCCGCGTCGGCGATGCCTTTGCCGGCGATGTCGAAGGCCGTGCCGTGATCGACGGACACGCGCAGGTACGGCAGGCCGATGGTCACGTTGACGGACTGTTCGAAAGCGAGGGTCTTGATGGGGATCAGCCCCTGGTCGTGGTACATGGCCAGGACCACATCGTACCTGCCATTCGTGGCCGCGAGAAAGACGGTGTCCGGCGGATGCGGCCCGCTGACCTCCAGGCCCGCCGCGCGGGCGAGCTCCACTCCGTGAGCGATCTCCGTTTCCTCGTCCCCGAACTTTCCCCCTTCACCCGCATGCGGATTCACACCCGCGACGGCGATGCGCGGCGCGGCGCCGTAGAGCCGCGCGTATTCGCGAGTCATCAGCTTCGCCAGCGCGGCGATCGATTCGGCATCGATCAGCGTCAAAGCCTCGCGCAAGGGCACGTGCACGCTGAGCAGGACGGTCTTGAGACGCGGCGAGTCGAAGTACATCGCGTAGTCGTACGCGTATCGCTTCAAACCTGCGCGTTCAGCCAGCAGCTCCGTGTGTCCTGGATGCGTCGACCCGGCCAGGGCGATCGATTGCTTGTGAATGGGGGCGGTGACCAGCGCCGAGCATTCGCCGCGCTCGATCGCACCGATGGCCTCATCGATTGCGTTCAGCGCGACGCGGCCGTACTCCGCGGAGATCTCGCCGTAGCGCACCGGCCCGGAGATCGCGCCGAACAAGCGCACGGGGACGTCCAGACCAGAGAGGGCCTTCTCGACGACTTCCGCTCCGATGCCGGCCGGGTCGCCGAGGGTGATGGCGAGGGGCTTCACACCGCGATCTTAGCTGGAACGCTGGCGTCCTCGCCGGCTGTACCGCAGGCGTCTCGCCGGCTTCTCTCCGTGGTGCCGGCGGGACGCCGGCGCAACAGCCGGCGAGGACGCCAGCGCTCCGGATGCAGGCGCCTGCGCTCCGGGCGAGCGCCGTTCCGGCGGCGTTACGCGGTCGTGAGCTCTTCCTGCTTGAACAGGTACTTGATGCAGTGCTTCTGAATCAGCAGGTTCGGCGCGCCTTCGCGGTTCACCTTCAGGCAGGACTTGTCGTACCACTCGATCCAGCCCTGGATCTGTTCGCCGTCGGTCATGACGATGACCATCGGCGTCTTGGAGTTCATCTGCTTGAGGTAGTAGAAATTCTCGGCGTTGGTGTTCTCGGGCGGCGCGGCCTTGGCGTAGCGGCCGCCGTTTCCGTTGCCGTTTCCATTCGGCTTAGCGCGCTTGAAGTCCGTGAACGACCGGAACGCCCGCCTTCCGTTGACCTGGTTGCCTTCCACTTCATGCGGTCTGCTGGACACTGGCATCGCCGACCTCCGTTTTCCCCGCGCCTTTTTTGGTGAACCCTTTGTGTTGCGCAAGCGCACTGCGAACCGCGTGCCGTTGTTGCGGCGGATGCCCGTTTTACCTAGAATGGCCGCCCGATTTGGGGTTGCTTCTTCCCGCCAGGCAACCCAGCAACCCAGCTACCTAGCAACCAGGGATTTCTGGAGGTTCGATTGAGCTCCGTCGTTTGCATCAGCCACGTTCCCGATACCGAGTCGCGCATCAAAGTCGCGGCGGACGGTCGCAAGATCGACGAGACCGGTCTGAAGTTCATCGTCTCGCCATATGACGAGTTCGCGCTCGAAGAAGCCATCCGCCTGAAGGAAAAGTCGGGCGGCGACGTCACGGTCATCACCTTCGGTCCCGATCGCGCGCAGCAGGGCCTGCGCGAGGCGCTGGCCCGCGGCGCCACGAAAGCCCTGCACGTGAAAGGCGAGTCGAGCGACGCGGACTCCCTCGGCGTCGCCAAGGTCCTCGCCGCGGCCATCAAGACCGTCGAGCACGATCTCGTGTTCCTCGGCAAGCAGGGCGTCGGCACGGACAACGCCCTGGTCGGCCCGATGCTCGCGGAGCTGCTCGGCTATCCGCAGGTCAACGTCATCACGCATCTCGAGATCGGCGAAGGCAAGCTGACCGCGCATCGCGAGATCGAGGGCGCGGAAGAAGTAATCGAGGCGCCGACGCCGGCGGTCGTGACCGCGCAGAAGGGCCTCAACGAGCCGCGTTACGCGTCGCTCAAAGGGATCATGGCCGCGAAGAAGATCGCCATCGACACGAAGACAGTCGCCGACCTCGGCCTCGACGAAGCCGATGTCTTCAACCAGCGCGTGAGCGTCGTGAAGCTCGAGATGCCCGCCGAGAAGAGCGGCGGCCGGAAGATCGACGGCGCCGACGCGGCCGCGGCGGCGAAAGAGATCGTGAAGTACATCAAAGAAGAAGCGAAGGCGCTGTAGGAGACCGACATGCCTGGTGTTCTCGTTTTCACCGAATCAAAAGAAGGCAGGCTGAAGAAAGCCTCGCGTGAAGCACTGTCGATCGGCCGCAAACTGGCCGAGGCCGCAGGCGGAGATCTGATCGCTTTCGCCAGCGACACCGGTGCGGCCGAGGAAGCGGGCAAGTACGGCGCGAAGAAGGTCTACGTCGGCGGCTCGGCGCAATACACGACCGAGGCGTTCACCGCGGATCTCGTGCAGGTCGCGAAGGACGTGCAGCCCGCGATTCTGTTGCTGGGCGGCACTTCGAACGGACGCGATCTCGCGCCGCGCGTCGCCGCACGGCTGAACGTCGGCGTGGCCTCGGATGTCGATCGCCTCGAGTGGACCGACGGCAAGTTGCGCGCGCGGCGCCCCGTGTACTCCGGCAAGGTCTTCGCGACCGTCGACGTGACAGGGACTCCCGCCATCGCCACGACGCGTCCCAACGCGTTTCCTGCAGAAGAAGCGGGCGGCGGTGCGGCGGAGGTCGTTAACGTGACGTCGTCCGCTGCCGATCGCGTGAAGGTCGTGGAGACAAAGACTCCGGAAGCCGGCGAGCTGTCGATCGCCGAAGCGGACATCATCGTCAGCGGCGGGCGCGGTCTGAAGGAAGCGACGAACTTCTCGGTGATTCGGGATCTCGCGCATGCCATCGGCGGCGCGGTCGGCGCATCACGCGCGACGGTGGACGCGGGATGGATCGATCACCAGCACCAGGTCGGCCAGACCGGCCGCGTGGTCAGCCCGAACGTCTACATCGCCGCGGGCGTGTCAGGCGCGATTCAGCACCTGGCGGGCATGTCGTCGTCGAAGCACATCATCGCCATCAACAAGGATCCCGAGGCGCCGATCTTCCGCATCGCCGACCTGGGCGTGGTTGGAGATCTCTTCCAGATCCTGCCGGCGCTGACCGAGGAAGTGAAGAAAGCGAAAGCGCACTAAGGCTGCGGCGGGGGAGGCGGCGTCGGGCTATCGGGCGAACCGTACGGGCCTTCACCCTCGACCAGCGATTCGGTGAGAGCCATGCCCGCGCCGATGGACGACGGAATGGCGTTCTCCTCGGCACCGCAGTTCATCGTGATCTTGATGACGTGACGCGCGAACGGTGACTCGCAGTTGGCGCTCACGCGCGAACGGTACATGCGCGCGCTGCGGGCCATGACCTGGCGTCCGTCGAGGAGCACGAAGAAGTATTCGATCTCGTCGCCGTTATCGAACTTCGGAAGGACCACGCGCGAGAGCGGACCTTCGTTCGTTCCCTCCACCGAGCACCAGTCGGTGGTGTTCACGCGGCGGAAGTAGGCGCGAAGCTCGCCCTCGCCGGCCACGTCGACCTGCAGGAGCGCGAGCTCACCGCCTTTGACGCAGCTGATCGGGGAGAACGTCAGGACAGGCTTCTGCGGCTGTGCACCGGCGGTGAGCGCGGCGACAGCAACGAGAGCGATGAGCACGATGCGAGTCTTCATGGTGGGTTCCCCGATTAGCGACGTCGAAAATTCTACGTCACCTGGGTCCGAAAAACCCCAGTAACCGTGTGAAAAATCCGCGAGTTGGCTGAAGTTCGGGCTCCGGCTCGTACTCCAGACGGCGATTTTCGACCACGGCGGCCGGATTGCGCCGAAAAAGAGCGTCCGCGACCGTGTCCCCGGCAATGGCGCGCAAGGCCGCGATCGCTGCCTGAACCTTGGGTGGCCGCTTCGACGTGTTGTGAGCGTCGGTCGCCACGAAATGCACGAGTCCGGCATTTACCCAAGCCTCTGCGGCCCGTTGCGCGGAGCTGCCGAACTCGCCGGTCAGGCTGCCGGCGGTGATCTGCATCCGCGCCCCGATCTCGATCAGCGACGCCAGCAGTTCCGGCTTCGCCTGAAAGACGATGTTCCGCTCGGGATGGGCAATGATCGGTATCCATCCGTCGAGCTGCATGCGGTACAGCGGCTGATCGAGAAGCGGGGGGACGTTGTTCGAGGCGAGCTCGATCAGGACGTACCGGCTCCCGGCCAGCGGCACGATCGCGTTTCCGGCGCGAAGGACGTCCGCGACGTCGTGACCGAAAAAGTATTCGGATCCGAGGAGCAGTCGCGGTGTTGCGCCGACCTTGTCGCGAAGCGTGGCGATGCGCGCCTCGAGCTCGGCGATCGGCGCCGTGCGCCAACGGCCGCGAAGGACGTGAGGAGTGGCCACGATCGTCTCGATGCCTTCGTCAGCGGCCATCCGGCACATCGCCACTGCTTCATCCCACTCGCGCGGGCCGTCATCGACGTCGGGAAGGCAGTGGTGGTGAATGTCGATCACGAGACGGTCTGGCGCTCGCGAGACTCTTCATCCTCGGCCGAGTAGTAGTCGTAGTAGCTCTTCTTGTACGTGTAGCCGTACTGGTGCAGGTCGAGGTTGTTGAGGATCGCGCCGAGCACGGGGATGTTGGCCTGGCGCAAACGCTCGGCCGAGCGCTGGACGAGATCGCGCGGCGTATGTCCGCCGTGAACGCAAAGCACCACGCCGTCGGCGTTCGCGGCCAGAACCACCGCGTCGGTGACCGCGAGAACGGGCGGCGAATCGAAGATCACGTACGCGAACTTGCCGCGGATCTCTTCGATGACGTGCTTCATGCGATCGGATGCGAGCAGCTCCGAGGGGTTCGGCGGCGTGGGACCGGAAAGGATGACCGAGAGATTCGGCACCTCGGTGGGCTGGATGATGTCGTCCAGGGGGATGTTCGCGGCGAGGTAGTTCACCAGGCCGAGGTTCATCTTTCCCTTGAAGACCTTCTGCAGACGCGGACGGCGAAGGTCGGCGTCGACCAGCAGCGACCGGCTTGCCCATCTGCGCGAGCACGGTCGCGAGATTCGCGGACGTCGTGGTCTTGCCCTCGCGTGCGAACGACGAGGTGATGACGATGACTTTCGGCGAGCTGGCCGAAGCGAGCAGCAGCGACGTGCGGAACGCGCGGTAGGCCTCGGAGATCGGCGAGCGTGCGTCGGTGTGCGGGATGAGCTCGATGCCTGTTGCCTTGTCGTTCGGCGTTTCGACCGCACGCAACGGACCGCTGCTGCGGCCGTAGCCGTAGCCGAATCCGTACTGCTTTGTGATCGAGCCGGCCGCGGGAATCACGCCGAGGGACGCGAAGCGCGTCATCCGCTCGAGATCTTCCGGCGACTTGATGGAGCGGTCCATGTATTCGAGGAAGAAGATCGCCGCGAGACCCATGATCAGGCCGAGCGGCAAGGCGCTCTGCAGGTTCTTCTTCATCGAGAGATTGAAGCGGCCACCCGGATATAGCGCCGATTCGATGACGTGGATGTTGGAGGAAGCCGAGCCGCGCAGGCGCGCCGTGACTTCCGCTTCGTTGAGCTGTTTCTGCAGCGTGGTGAGCAGGCCCTGCTTGGTCTCGACGGCGATGCGAAGGTCGACGAAGCGGGACGCGTCGACGTTCATCTTCTGCGCGTCCCCCTTCTGACTCTCGTACGCCGAGCGAACCGAGGAGACGCTTGCCGATGCCGCTTCCATCGCTGCGCGCGCTTCCTCGATGTCCTTTTCCGCGGCGGTGCGAATGGCCTGCTCGCGCTGTCCACGGGTCTTTTCGATCTGCTCGGCCAGGCCGCGCATCACCGGATGGCCTTCGAGGAACTGCGCCCGCTGTTCGCTCTGCTTGCGCTGCAGCGCGTTGAGCTCGTCTGTCAGCCGCTGCACGTGCGGATCATCCTGGGCCAATGCGGCGGGTGACGTGCGGCGTACCGATTGATATGTAGCCTGTTTCTGGAAGAGATCGTTCTGCGCGGTGGTGACGTCGGCAGCGAGCTGTTGCAGCTTCTGCATGGTGATGTCGTCGCTTCCTTCGGACGAGGAGACGATCCCCTTGCTCTGCCCGTAGCGCTGAAGCTCCTGGCGGCTCTGCTCCAGCTCCTGCTGCACCGACGCGATCTGCTCGCTCAGAAATTCGTTCGCCTGCTGAACGGACCGCAGCTTCTTGGCGACGTTCATCCTGATGAATGATTCGCCCCAGGCATTGGCGATTTTCTGGGTCAGGCGCGGCGACGTGCCGACGTATGAGATGTCGACCAGCGACGTGTTGCGCACGGGCGTGACGGTGATGCCACCGACCAGCGCGCCCGCCATTCCTTCCGTGATCTGCGCCACTTCCTGCGGCGTTTTGCCGGCGATCCCCGGCGGATAAAACTCCGGGTCGCTGAGGAGCTTGTGGTCGTCGATGACGCGCATCGCCAGGCCGCGGCTCTTGAGCAGGACGTACTGGGTCTGGAGGAACTCCTGATCCGAGGCGGCGATGCCGAAGAGATCCTCGACCGTGACCATCTGGTTCTCACGCTCGATCTCGATCTGGATCTTCGCCTGGTACAGAGGCTTCGACAGGTAGCCGGCGATGAACGCCCCGGTCATCACCACGACCATGATCGCGGCCGCGACTTTCCATCGCTTCCGGATGACGTTCCAGTAGTGACTTAGATGAACTTCCTGCTGGGTGTTCAGGTCCATGTCCGCCGTTTCAGGCCCTAGAAGAAAGCTTCTTGGACCACCACGGTGTCATTGTCCTGCAGGATCAGGTCCTTTTCACGTCCGGAGATGATGCGCTTGTAGTCGACCTTGATGGTCTGCTCCTTCCCGTTGACCATCCGCTTGATCGTCACCAGGCGGTGGGCGCGGTCGGTGGGACCGCCCGCGGAGGCGATCGCCTGAAGCAGGGTGGGGGTCTGGGAGCGGCGGAAAAGGGCTTTGCCCGGATCGCTGACCTCGCCCATCACGTAGATCGTGATGGCCGTATCCAGCGGGATATTGACGAGGTCGTTCGGCGACAGGGGGATGTTCAGATCTGGGTTGCCCGCGACCATGAGCTCTTCAATGTCGATCGCCAGCTGCTCGCTGAGGCCGTTCTGGCCGGTGCGGAGGACGTACAGCTCGCGGCCGTAACCGGTGGTTAGACCGCCGGCCTGGGTGATGGCCTGGATGAGGGTGGTGTTTCCGCTGGCGCTGATGCGGCCGGGACGGAGAACCGCACCGACGACGGAGATCGGCTTGCTGCTGAATTCGACGACCTGAACGGCAATCGTGGCCTTGGCCAGGATGGTGGACTCGAGCAGAGTCTTGAGCTTGGCTTCGACCTGCGAGACGGTCAGCCCGGCCACGTAGACCTTGCCGACGTTGGTGAGGACGATGTTGCCGTCGTCGCCGACGGTGGTCCGGCCGCTCATCGTGGCGTCTTCGAGAACCCTGATCTCGACGACGTCGCGCGGGCCGATGGGTGAGTCAGTCGACAAAATCGGCAGATCCTGCGCGGTCGCAGTACCCGCCAGCGCAAGAACCATCGTGATCAGAATGCCGAGTCGTTTCATCCGTCTCCCTGAACCAGTTGCTTCCACAAAACCATCCGGAGGCTCCGCGGGCGGAACGGGCTCCCTCCTTGAACTATTGGACCGAGCGCAAAGCTACCGTCCCGCGTGTCACCTGCGCGTTCCGGTCGGCGTCATTCGTTCGTGAAAGCCTCTCGGGAAGTCGCAGTTATTTTTACAATTCTACGGGGTGAAGGACAAGTGGATGACATACCGTATTCCAGAATCGGTGTCACCGCCGATGTTGGAATCGCGCTCGTACCAGCCGACATCCGAGCCGATGTTCACTCTCCGGATCGTGTAGATGAATCCGACGCTGGTGAACGAGATCGTGTCCCGCCGGGTGATGCCGCCGACCGGCACGTCGTAGTCGTCGCGTTCGTAAGTCGAGCCCGCGCGAAGCGTCAACCGCCTCGAGGCGACATGGCTGACGCCAGCCCGTAAAGTATTGGAAATGAAGTAGTTGTTGAACAAGAAAATCGAAAAGCCGAGGTCGCGGTCGAAGCCTGCGGAGAAGGTGCGGCGTCCGTTGGATCGCTGGGCGTTGAGCGAGCCGACGAGCCCGCTGAAATCGTGTTCACGGGCATCGTCGAAGTCGAGTTTGGCCGGCCCCGCCTCGACCCGCAACGTGGTCCGGCCGGCGTTGTAGAGCGCGCCGCCCCCGACGTAGGTCCGGGTCGCGTCTTTGTAGGTGGCGTGGTCGAAGCCGTAGTCGCTGCGTTCCGCCGCGGCGAACAGCGAAGTCAGCGGGAAGGTCTTGTGGAGAATCGAAACGCGCCCGTTGCGCTCGGACCGCTCCAGAAGGTCGACGGGGATCTCGTCGGGCTGCAGCCGGCCTTCGGGGAACTTCGTGTCGCTCGCCCGCACGCTGAACAGCGCGCTGGTCTTGCTCGAGTACTTGAGCTCCCCCATGACCCCGACCTCGTCATTGCGGACAGTGGCCAGGCGGTTGATGTCGGCAACGTGCGCGCGAATGTGATCCTCGCGAAGGCCGTAGAAGTCGAGATACAGGTGATTGAACAGCAGGTGCACGTCGCCGCGGAGCCTGTAGTCGAACTGCCCGTCGCGGTCTCCGCCGCTGAAGAAGCTGTATCCGGGTGTGGCCTCGAGCGTGAAGATCGTCTTCTTGTGCGGAACGTAATAGAGCCGCTGCGGCGCTTCGACGCTCAGCGACAATCCGCCGGCCTGCTCGCCCGTCGGCAGCGTGGCTGTCTCGGAAAACCCGGCGTCAGAGAGGCGGATCTTCGAGAGCAGGTAGAACCTGCCGTAGTGGAAGTTCGCCTGCTGAAGGTCAGCAGCCAATCTTTTCGACGCTTCGAGATCCGGATCGCGGTCCCTCATCCTCTGCGACGACTGGGCGTGGCCACTGAACGAGACGAATGCGATGAGAATGAGACCGAACAGGCGCTGCAAACCGCGCAATAAACCCCTCCCACTTCGAAGAACCTGCGATTGCTTGAAGGACGAACGAGTTTAGCACCCGCCCATTACAATCGACCCACATGCCGAACAGTCTGCGGTGGACGACGACAGGCGAGCGGGCCTGCCTGGCAGTCCTGTTTGCGTGGCTGGCCGCGCTACCTCTGCCGTTCGGATCGGTGATCGAGGGAGCGAGAACGCCTCTCATCGCCATCCCGCTGGCGATCTGCACGATCGCCGCGCTGCTCAGGCTTTACGCGACGCGCGATCGCACGAACACCGCGCAACCGACCCGGCCCTGGGTGATCTGGGCCCTCGGCGCGCTGATCCTCCTCGCCTTCGTTCTTCTGCAACTCGTGCCGCTGCCGCGCGGAATGCTGGCCGTTCTTTCGCCGGAGGCGCGTGCGATCTGGCGCGAGGGCTCCCAGATCGCGGCGATTGCCGGCGCGACGCCCCGCGAAGCGTGGCCGCTGACCGTCGATCCACACGCGACGACGTTCGAGTTCTTCCGGATCGCGGCGCTTTTCGCGACCTTCACCGCCGCCGCGCTTCTCATTCGCTCGCACACGCGCCGCGAGGTCCTCGCCTTCGCGCTCTGCATCGCCGCGGTATTCGAAGCGTGTTACGGCATCCGCGAAGCCGCGCTGGATCGGTATGCGATCTGGGGTTGGGTAAACCGGCTGATCTTCAACCGCGTGACGGGGACGTTCGTGAACCCGAATCACTTCGGTCACTACCTGGCGATCCTCCTGCCGCTGGCGATGTTCATCGTGGCCGTGCGCTGGCATCGCGCGGGCGGACGCGAGACCCCTCGCGGCCAGCGCGTCGCTCAGCTCATCGAGCGCTCGTTCATCGCGGTCGGCTTCGCGCTGATCGCCGCCGTTGCCTGCATCGCCGGCATTCTGCTGTCCCAATCGCGAGGCGCGCTCCTGGCCCTCGGCGCGGGCTCGCTCGCCGTCGCGGCCATGCTGCCCGGCCGCCGCATCGCACGGATTGCACTCGGATCAGCGGCGGGGCTCGTCGCCGTCGTCACCCTGGCCCTGTTCCTCGGTCCGGAACGGACGGTTACCCGGTTCTTGGCGTCGAGCGACGCCCTGGCCAGCCGCCGCGTGGGCATCAGCGCGGCGCTCGATCTCTGGACCCGGTTTCCGATCTTCGGCAGCGGCGCGGGGACGTTCGAGCGCGTGGTCTCGATGGAACAGCACGAAAGGATCGGGGTGATCTACCACCACGCTCACAACGACTACGCGGAGATCGCCGCGACGACGGGAACGATCGGATTCGTCATTGCCACGGTCGCTCTTTTGGGCGGGTACATCGCGCTCATCCGCATGACCTTCGGCGAACGGTCGCGGGAGATCACCTGGAGCCGGCGGGCGTTTCAGGTCGCGGCGCTGGCCAGTCTGACCATCGCCATGATTCACGCGCTCTTCGATTTCAACTTCTACATTCCGGCGAATCCAGCGACCCTCGCGGCGATCCTCGGCGCTTCAGTAGCCTCGGTCGATCACGACAAGCGGACCCGCCGCTGAAAGCGATTCCGCGTCTGCGGATTGATGAGCCGTACCTCGACTCGATGCGGTCCGGCGGCGCGAACCGGGATGGTGAATCGGCGCGAGTCATCGATCGGCCCTTCGGCCATCCGCTCATCGTCCACGTAGATCTCGACGTACGGCGGAACCTCGTCGCTTTGCATGACCGCGACGTCGAGCGTGATCTCGGTGCTCGCCGGGATCGTCGCTGACCCCACGCTGCAGACGTCGTTTCCTCCGCAGGTCCCCGTCCAGCGCGCGGTCTCGGGACGCCGGGGCTCACGCGCGGTGATGAGCACCGCTTCTTCGTGGCGTCCGAGGGCGCTGGCCAGTCGCGCGCGCGTGGCGCCGGGAACCTCTCGCGTTTCCACGAGAACGTCCAGGCCGTCGAGCGGCGTGAGGTGATTGCGGATCGCGAAGTCCGCGAGATCGGCCGCGCGCTCGGCCACGCTCGGCGCATTGAGAATGTCGAGCGGACGCCGATGCAACTGCGCGAGTACGCCGCGCACCAGCGGCTCGTCGTCCCGCGTGATCGGACTCGGAAGGAGACGAATCAGCTCGACCGCGCTCAGCGTCTCCTTGCGCTCCTCGAACGCGCGCATGCGCCGGGCGGCCACGGCCGCGCGCAGATCGCGGTAATCGGCGAACAGGCCGTTCATCGCGGCGAGGTCACGCAACCAGAGCACCGCGTTTTCCGTGTCGGGAGCATTGCGGCGAAGGTAGGTGAGATCGCGAGTGAGATCGAAAAGCGGTCTGTACATCCGCTCGAAGAACTGCGGATTACGAAGCATCGGCGCGGCGACGCGAAGCACTTCCGTGCGGTCTGCCGCGGAGAGCTCGTACCAGTGAAAGAGGCCGCCGCGCACGAAGGCCGCGGTCGGATTCACGCGGTGCGGCGCGAGCCGCAGCGCATGCGCGTACGAAACGCGCCACAACTCCGAACGGCGTGGAGTGGTCGCGTCGAGCGCGCGATCGGCGATGAGACTCGCGGCCAGCCAGTCCGCGGGATGATCGGCAAGCCATCGAGCGAGCGCGCCGATCTCGCGCGGGCGATCGGCATCGCGCGCAATCGCCGGCTTCGCCAGAAACACGATCAGCAACGCGAGCGTGAGTCCCGCGGTAATGCCCAGCAGAATCTGCCGCGAGGTGCGGGTCATGACGCTGCTTCCTGCAGAACGCGCTCCCACGCCGCGAATGCGTGACGCGGCGCGAAGTGCGATTCATACATCTCCCGGCCGCGTGCCCCCATGGCGCTGTCGACGTTTCGAATCGCGCGCACCAGCCCTTCCGCATCGCCCGGTTCGACGACCAGGCCGCAGCGGCATTGCCTGATGATCCGCGCCGCCTCGCCGTCTTTCGAGCCGATGAAGACGACCGGCCGGCCGACGGCCATGATTCCGTAAAGCTTGCTCGGCACGATCAGCCCCTCGAGCGCCGGCTGCAGGGAAACGAGATGCGCGTCGACGGACGAAAGGCTCTCGCCGAGCTTTTCCCGCGATGCATACGGTCGAAAGCTCACATTCGGGCCGGCCTCGCGTTTCACCCGTTCGAGCTGCGCGCCACCGCCGGTAAACACGAAGCGAACGTCGGGCATCAACTGCATCGCGGCGATGATCGTCTCCACCTCGTGTGCGCGGCCGAGGTTGCCGGAGTAGCCGATGGTGAGGCCGGTTTTGGTCCGGGGGATCGGCTGCAGCGAAGCGTCGGCCCAATTGTGAATCACCGTGGCCTTCGGCACCCGTGCGGCCATCAGATCGCCGAGGACCACGTTCGCTCTCGAGCGGCGCAGCGACCAGTTTCGGATCGGCCGCACCAGTCTCACTCCGCGCATCCCCAGCCCCTCGGCCACCTCGGGGAAAAGATCCTGGACCCAGTTGACAACCCGCCGCGAAGCGAGCGCCGCGATGACCGACAGCAGCGGTGGATCGGTCATGGCGACGATCACCGCGTCGCGCCGCTTGCGAATCGCCGTGAATGCGCCGAGGTAGAAGGTGAGGTAGTCGATGGCCCGTCCGGGAAGAAAGGAGCGGCCGAAGCGCGTGGTGGCGATGCGCGTGATGGTCACGCCGTCCACGGTTTCCCGTTCCGGCAGCCGCGCATCGGCATCGTCATAACGCTGCCTGCTCGTGATCGCCTCGACTTCCCATCCGCGCGCCGCGAGATGGAACGCCAGATCCGACGCCATCTGACTTGTTGCAGAATGGTCGGGATGGAAGTAGCGATTCACGAAGACGACGCGCACGCATGATCATTCTAGGCATCAACGCCCATCACGCCGACGCCGCCGCGTGCATCGTGGTCGACGGGAAGCTCGTCGCGGCGGCCGAGGAAGAGCGATTCCGGCGGATCAAGCACTGGGCGGGCTTCCCCAGCGCGGCCATCGATTACTGCCTGCGCGAAGCGGGTGTGGGCATCAACGACGTCCATCACATCGCCGTCAATCGCGATCCCAACGCGCGGCTGATGCAGCGGATGAAGTTCATCCTGGCCCGCCGTCCTTCGGTCGAAGCGATCCGGCGACGGCTCGCCAATCGCGCGAAGATCAAGGATCTGCGCACCGAGATCGTCGAGACCTTCAACCTCACCTCGCTGAAGCCGAAGCTGCACAACGTCGAGCATCACCGCGCGCATCTCGCGTCGGCGGCGTTCGTGTCGCCGTTCGAGGAAGCGGGCGTTCTCTCGATCGACGGGTTCGGCGATTTCGTGAGCGCGATGTGGGGCGTCGCCAGCGGCAATCACATCGAAGTCCTCGGCGAGATCGGCTTCCCCCACTCCCTCGGCATCTTCTACACGGCCATGACCCAGTACCTCGGCTTCCCGCACTACGGCGACGAGTACAAAGTCATGGGCCTGGCGCCGTACGGCAAGCCGGTTTTCCTCGACGAGATGCGGGACATCGTGCACGTGAAGGACGGCCGCTTCGCGCTGAACACCGACTACTTCACCCATCACAGCGTCGGCCTGGACATGGTCTGGCTCGGCGGCTCGCCGGCGATCGGCCCGGTTTACTCGGAGAAGCTCGTCGAGAAGCTCGGGCCGGCGCGTGCGCCGCAGGATCCGATGGAACAGCGGCACAAGGATCTCGCCGCGTCGATGCAGGCGATGTTCGAAGAGGGCTACTTCGCACTGGCGAACGGGCTCTTCGAGAAGACGAAGATTCCCAATCTCGCGCTGGCCGGCGGCTGCGGCTACAACAGCGTCGCCAACGGCCTGGTCTTCGATCGGTCGCCGTATCGCGAGCTGTACATCCAGGCCGCGGCGGGTGATGCCGGCGGCGCGATCGGTGCGGCGTACTGGGTCTGGAATGAGGAGTTGCGGCAGCCCCGCTCGTTTGTGATGGATCACGCGTACTACGGCCCCGAGTACGGCGACGGCGCGGTCGACAAGGCCGTCTTCGCGCGGCAGGCCGATCTCGACGAGGCCAATTGCACGTTTCATCGCGTTCGCAGCGAACGGGAGCTCTGCG
Source organism: uncultured Acidobacteriota bacterium (assembly GCA_963822445.1). Taxonomy (GTDB): domain Bacteria; phylum Acidobacteriota; class Thermoanaerobaculia; order Gp7-AA8; family Gp7-AA8; genus QHVT01. The sequence continues at coordinate 2,437,281 of CAWGHO010000002.1, forward strand.
CGCGCACCGCGGAGCAGGTCGCCAAAGGAAACGTGGTGGGCTGGTTTCAGGGGCGGATGGAATGGGGACCGCGTGCGCTGGGGAATCGTTCGATCGTCTGCGATCCGCGCCGCGCCGACATGAAGGACATCCTCAACCACAAAATCAAGCGGCGCGAGTCGTTCCGCCCGTTCGCGCCGTCGGTGATTCGCGAGGCCGTGGGCGAGTGGTTCGAGACCGATTACGACGTGCCCTTCATGCTGCAGGTCTACCAGATCCGCGAGGAGAAGCGCGCGCAGATTCCTGCGGTGACGCACGTGAATGGATCGGGGCGATTGCAGTCGGTGACGGAAGCGCAGAACGCGCGCTACTACCACCTCATCGAAGCGTTCCGCGACATCACCGGCGTTCCCATCGTCCTGAACACCTCGTTCAACGAGAACGAGCCGGTGGTGAATACGCCGGCCGAGGCGCTGGACTGCTTTCTCAGGACGAAGATGGATCTGCTGGTGATGGGCGATCTGATGATCCAGCGGTCGTGAGCAGCTCCCGGGACAGAATCAGCTCCGCCACGAACCGTTCCAACGCGTAGCGCAGGCCGGGCGGGCCGTCGAGGACCAACCCCTTCACGAACAGCGTGTGCACGAGCACCGCGAACGGCGCGACGACGATCAGCTTGCGGATGCGCGCGGCGAGATTGAGCGACCGCGGATCGGCGTTGCGCAGCTTCGCCGCTTCCTGACGCATGTAGACCTTCTGCCGGGCCACGAAACGCCGGAAGCTCTTGCGGTCGTCGTGAATCACGCGCGTGTGCAGCTCGCCGAGGTCGCCGTCGACGAGGAGACGTTGCGTGTGCCCATCCTGCATAAATGCGGCGTGCGCCGTGGAGGCGAGGATGATGCGAGGCGGGTACAGCGACGCTCGCAGCGGACGGCCATCGATCGCGTAGATGAACGCCGCGCGATACCCGCGAATGTTTGTGGGGACCTGTAGCGACTCGAGCTCGTGCGCGATCGCGTCGGGGAGGAAGTAGTCCGCGTCGAGCGCGAGGAACCAGGGAGTGCGCACCTGCTGCAGGCCGAACGTCCACTGCTGCGCGTGGGTGTCGAACGCTCGCTCGAAGACGCGGACGTTTGGAAAGCGACGGGCCGCGGCGACGGTGCCGTCGCTCGACAGACTGTCCACGAGGACGATGTCGTGCGCCCAGCGGAGTTGCCCGAGGGTGCGCGCGATGTTCGGCTCCTCATCGCGAGTCAGGATCACCGGGGTGATCTGATCGAGCAATACGCTGCCTCCATCTCTTCGGCCACGCGAGGCCACGCGAATCGCGATTCCACCAGCGCCCGCCCTTTCCGGCCCATTGTCGCGCGCCGCTGCGGATCATCGAGCAGCGCCGGCACTTCCTCGAGACCGATCACGCCCGCGCCGGCGCGCAGGACATCGTCCGCCAGGCCCACGCCCCGCGACAACACCACCGGCGTTTCCATCGCCAGAGCCTCCAGCACGGCGTTGCCGAAATTCTCCGAGGTGGAAAGCAGCACGAAGAGGGTGGCCCGTGCCAGCAGCTCCTCTTTCGCCCGATCGTAGACCGGCCCGACGAACTCCACATTCGCGCCGACGCGGGCCGCGAGCTCGCGCAACCGCGGCGTCAGATTCTCTTCGTCGTTTCCGGCGACGATCAGCTTTGCGTTGAGAGCCGGCGCGGCCTCGATGACCTGTTCGACCCCTTTCTTCCAGTTGATGCGGCCGAGGAAGAGGAGGGTGCGCTCGTCGCGTGGAACGTTCGGACGCGACGGAAGGTCGACGCCGTTCGGAATCACGACCGGCGAGGGCAGCGGCATTCCGACGCGGCGCGCATCATCCCACTCCAGTTGCGACGTGAAATGAATCGCCGACGCTTTTGTGAAGCCACGGCGTTCGATCAATCTCAGCCAGAGCGTTTTCGCGATCCGGCTCTTGCCGGCAATCAGTTCCGGCACGAGCATCCCTCGCGGCGAGATCACGTACGGAACGCCGGCCGCCCGCGCCGCGCGCGCCGCCGCCACGCCGGGCCAGAGGTAGACCGCGTGCGAATGCACGACGTCGAAGCCGCGCACTGACGAATCGAGCGCCTTTCCCATCTGCGAGGACCAGTACACGCGCCGATGACGCGACTCGAAGTAATGCACCTGAACGCCGTCGACGTCGACCGGTTTGTTCGCGGGGACATCGAGCGTTCCGTCGCCGTCCACGTTCGTCGTGAACACGTGCACGTCGTGGCCGCGCGCGACGAGCGCTTTGCACAGGCCATGGACCGCGATGATCGGACCACCGTATCGCCGCGCCGGAAAGTAGGTCGGAACGACGTGCAGGATTCTCAAGCGACCTGTGGCGCGGCCGCCGCCGGAGCGCGGTAAGTGGTTTCCTGCGCGAGCCGTTCATCGAGCGTCGCCGATCCGAAGAGACAACCGGCGAGGAACGCGCTCATCAAGGTGAGAACGGGATCGGAGTAGGCCTGCGCCGAGGCGAGGAAGTTGCCGATGTTGGCGACGACCATTGCGAACAACGCGACCCGGATGATCTGCGACGTCCCCTCGATGTCGGGAACGGCGGCGATCCGAAGCATCATCCGCAGAATCGACCATCCCAGAAGAGCGAACACGAAGAGACCGGGCAGCCCCAGTTCCTTGGTGATTTTGCCCAGGCCGCCCTCCTGCCAGCCGAAGTCCGTCTCGCGGCCGCTGACGTGGCGGATGCCCTGCGTCGCCGCGCCCAGCCCGGCGCCCATGAACGATCCCTCCGCGAGCGTGCCCATGACGCCGCCCTCGAGCCGCTGGAACACCTCACCAGGCGTCGTCCGCGTCCCCCGCGCATAAACCTCGGACTTCTCACCGGAGCGGATCTCGCGCACCACGAGACCGAGGGCGAGGCCGAGCAAGACGACCAGCGCGATCTGGGTCGTGGTCATGCGCGTGATGAATCGCCAGACGAACACGATCGCGAAGACGGCCACCATGTACACCGCTTTACGGCGGCCGCTGATGATGCAGTTCAGAAATCCCCACGCGGCGACGGCGATCCACGGCCAGGCCTTCGTCAGCTCGCGCGTTCTGACGGCCAGCGTCACGCCGATCGCGGTGAGCATCGCCGCGTGCCAGGCCATGATGTCCGGCGCGCGATAGAAGCCGGACAGCACGCGGATCTGAATGCCGGGAAGATGGCGGACGTAGCCGCCGGGCATGGCCACGACGCCGAGGACCGGCCAGTTGAAGCGCAGGTACTCGAGCACCGTTCCGATCAGGCTGATCGACGTGAGCACCGCGTAAAACCTGAAGAAGCGGATGATCTGCTCCTCGCGAGTGAGCCACGCATAGCCGAGGAGAACGGCGGGGATGGGCAGGAGGTAGATGAGGAAGCTGAGGGCCGGCACCTGCCACGCTTCCAGGCCGAACGTCGCCAGGCCGTTGAAGGCGGCCATGACCAGCACCACCGCGAACAGGATGATTGCCGCGTAGAGCCGCGGGAAGCGGCGCTCGAAGTCGGCGCGGTTCCGCTGCAGCGATCCGATCGCGGCGAACAGAATGACGGCGTAGACCGCGACGATGCTCATCGACAGCACCGCCGGTGTTCCCGGAGTCAGCTTGCGCACCGGATCCTGGAGGATTCCGCAGACGACCGCGGCGAGCCAGCCGTAGCGCCAGTTCGAAAGCGCGAGGGCCATCGACGCGGCCAGGACGGCTCCGAAGAGCAGGGTGATCATGGTTGGTCGCCGGGCGCAACAACGCGCAGGCTGCGTCCCTTCCGGTACAGCCGCCGCGCCAGCAGCAGGCCGCGCGCTTCACCGATCAGCTTGCCGGGGATGTGCCAGGGACGGGCAGCGAGATAGCGCGTGGCCACGTTCTGCACGATGCGCCGCGCCGCGTAAGCCCAGAACCCTTTCATGTGATGCAGCGCGAAGTAGTAATCGCCGGCGGAGTGCGCGGCGACGGGTGCGGTGCGGTGGTCGCCGTAGCTTCGCAGTCCGCCCGTCGAAAGCTGGAGGTGCCGCAGCGATGCGCGCGGCTCGAACCAGATCTTTCCGCCGGCCGCAGCGATGCGCATCGCAAAGTCGGTTTCGAATCGATAAGCGGCGCCGGTAAAGTTCTCGTCGAACCCGCCGATCTGCAGCGCGCGCTCGCGCTTCACCGAGAGATTGCCGGCCATCACGTTCGTCACGAACTGCCCGACGGTGCCGTTGAAGGCGAAGTGCAGATCGTCGCGCGATGCCGTTTGCGCCGGCTCCTGTCCGGGCTGCAGAACCTGGCCGGCGACGGCCCAGATCTCGTCACTCGCGTGCGCCGCGACGTGAACGCCGGCGAGGTCGCGATTCGGAATCACGTCGTCATCCATGAACAGAACGAGCGGCGTCGTCGCCGCCAGTAGCGCATCGTTCATCGCGCGTGGAATCGACGGTTCGGCCAGCCGCAACCAGCGGATTGCGCCGGAGTTGCTCCACTCGCGCAGGCGCGTCTCGATCTCGGGAGGATGGGCGACGGTTTGGTCGGCAATGACGACGGAAGCCGCGCGGGGCTGCAAATCGAGCAGGCGCTCGATCGTCTCGACGAGGATCGCGCCGCGGTTGTAGGTCGGAATGGCAATGGTGATCATCGACGATGATCCAGGAACGCGAGAGCCTCTTTCACGCCCTCGACGCCGCGCCCGTAGTCCCATGTTGCAATGATCTCGCGCGACCGCTGTCCCATCCGTGCGCGCAACTCGTCATCCATCAGCGCGTCCAGCGCCCGCGACAGCGCGAGAGGATCGCCGGCCGGGTAAACGAATGCGTTTTCGCCTTCGAGCACGATGTCGCCCAGCGAGCCGCAGCGGTCGGTGACGACGACCGGCAACCCGCAGGCCATGGCCTCGTTGATCACCGCACCGCGCGGCTCGTAGGTCGAAGGCAGCACGAAGACGTCGCCCATCGCGTAATGCCGGGGAAGGTCGGCCTGGTTGACGAAGCCGAGGAAGCGGACGTTGAGCTTGTGCTCCTCGGCGAAGTCTTCCAGCGCCTGGCGAAGCTCGCCGTGTCCGAGAAAGATCACCACCGCGCGCGAGGAGTGCTTCATGTTCGCGACAGCTTTCAGCAGCGTCATCGGATCCTTGCGCTCGACGAGCTTCGCCGAGAAGACGAACGCGATCATCTCCGGTCCGATCTCGAAGTTCGCTCGCATCGCGTCGCGCTCGCCCGGTGCGAAGCGGCTGCCCTCGATGAACCGCTCGTTGTCGATCGCCCAGGGCAGGAGGAAAAAGCGGCGACGGTCGGCGCCGTAGTGCTCGTAATACGCGGCGTTCAGCGTTCCGGACACCATGAATCCGCTCGCCAGGGCGAACACGCCTCGGACGAACCACGCCCGCATCCGCGCGCGGAACGAATCTTCGGCAGGTGGGAAACTACTGTCGCCGTAAAGGAGAAACGGCGTCTCGCTGGCCCGGCACGCGGCGATTCCCAGCAGCGAGGTGATCGTGCCCCAGCCCAGAAAGAAAATGACGGCGTCGAAGTTGCCGCGGGCAAGGGCGGGGACAATCCCGGGATTGATGGCGCGGGTGTAGCCGTCGTCCCAGCCGAAGTTGCGGAGGAAGACGTGGCGGTAGCCTTCGAGCAATTCGATGTCCCACCGCAACGACGTCTTCATATCCTCATCGCGATAAACCTCGGCACCCGCAGTCGAACAATAAAAAACCGTGAGGTCGATCGCGGGATCGGCGGCGAGGCGCCTGAAAAACGGATCCTGATACTGGATCACGTGCGAGGCGACGATGGCCAGACGATGCCGCTTCACCGTGCGAGCCTGCTTTCGTAGAAGCTCGTGCACTCGCGAGCCACGCGCGTCCATGAGTATTGCCTGGCCGTCGTCGCCGCGGCGACGCTCATTGTTTCCGCGCGTTTCGAATCGCGCGCGATCGCCAGCGCCGCATCCGCGAGCGCAACCGCGTCGCCGACGGGCACCAGGCAACCGTTGCGGCCATGCTCGATGAGGTCATGCATGCCGCCGGCATCGCTGGCCACGGCGCACAACCCGCGGCTCATGGCTTCCAGAAACGCCTTTCCGAATCCTTCGAAGAACGAGGGGAAGAGAAAGAGGCCGTGCGCGTCGTAGATCTCGCGCAGGGCGGCCTGCGAGGTCCAGTGCAGAAGCTCGACGCGCTCGTTCGTGTCGATGCTGAGCAGCGCGCGAACGTCGCCGTGGCTCGCGCGATCGCACACCCAGGTGAAGCGCAGATTCGAGTCGGCCGCTCCCATCCTGTTCATCGCCTCGGCCGTGATCATCGGCGCTTTCACGAACGCGAACTGTCCGACATGCAGCACGCGGCGCAGGCGTTCCGCGGTCATCGGCAACGCTGGCGTGGTCACGTAGTCATCGGGCGCGGCCTGGGGGATGACGGCGATTTTCGCGCGATCGACGCGCATCGGTCCCGCGAGGTAATCGGCATCGAGCGTCGACGAGACGATGTGACCATCCGCCTCGCGAGCGATGAGCCGCGAGTGCCTGGCCAGGAAGGCCGAGAGCACGTTTGACGCGGCTCGCCGGGCGGCGCCGCGGCGATCGTCGCCGAATCGCTCACGCCACGGCGCCAGAGTCTCCTCGACGTGCAATTCGAGTCCGTGCGAGCGATGGATGAACACCGATCGCGGCGAAAGTCGATGCACCGCACGCGCGGCGCGAAATCCGTGCGGCTGGTTGACGTGCACGACGTCGTACGCCTTTTTCTGCAGCGCGCGAATGGCGGCCCGTTCGTACGTGCGAGGCAGCTCGAGCAGCAGATGAAGATTGCCGTGCGCGATCTTGCGGCCGAGGTCGTCGGCCCAGATGTCGTCGACCTCGTGCCCCAGCCCCCGCAAAGCCCGTGCGGTCTGCACCTCGGTACCGGCAGCACCGCGATCGGGATCGGCGGGCGTGTCGGCCATCATCAGAATGCGGAGGGGCATCGCGCAGATCTTATGTCGCCACTAAAAGAACGACTGAATGAGACGCATCCAGGCCCGGAGCGAAAGCGGCGATGCGGCGATGGCTTCGCGGAAATAACGGCGCGCACGCGGGTCCCCGTTGCGGCGCAACGCTTCGCCGATGAAGTACAGGCCCGCTGCGGGGTTCGCGGTACCGACCGTTTTCCCGATTGCACGCGCGGCCATCAAAATCGCCTCTTCCGATTCACCACGCTGACGCGCCTTCATCGCCTGTTCCGAGAGCGAAGCGAGACGCATCTGCGTGTCGCGCGCCGCGGTGCTGATGCTTCCCGGGGTGATGCGCGCGCGATAAAGGACGTCGGGCACAGTCTGAAACGTGCCGATGGCGGCCATCCGGAACCAGAGATCGAAATCCTGGCCGTAATAGAACGTGTTGCGATAGCCGCCGGCGCGCAGGTAGGCATCGCGGCGGAACATGACCGAGCCGTGATGGGTCGGCCCGTCGAGCAGCTTCTCTCCTTCGAGAATTACGCGCGGCGCATCCTCGGCGATCCGCTCGCCGCGCATGATCCACAGCGGCTCGAGCTCGGGGCCGACGTATTCGGTCCAGCAGGAGACGAACGTCGCGCCGGCGTCGAGCAGCGCGGCCTGTTTCTCGAAACGCGAAGGAAGGGACGTGTCACCGGCGTCGTGTCGGGCGATGTACTCGCCTTTGGCGGCCGCGCATCCTTCGATCAGCGACCTGGTGAGGCCGCGATTCTGTTCGTGGCGGATGATGCGGACGCGTGGGTCGGCGATTGCGATCGGAACGGTGGATCCGTCGTCGACGACGATCAGCTCGAAATCGTTGAAGGTCTGGCCGAGGATCGAGTCGAGTGTTTCGCGCAACTCCGGCCCGGCGTTGTAGACGCCCATGACGACGGAGATCTTCATCGCAGGCGATCCGAGAGGCAGGCCAGCTTGCCGGTGTTCGACCAGCCCAGAATCGCGGCTGCGGCGCGGTAGGCGCGGAACTGCAGCGCGCTCGCATTCATCGACGCCTCGCGTGCGAGCTCGAAGAGCATGCGCGACTCATCGGCCAGCCCCGCCGCGCCGGCCTGTCGCGAGAGCAGGAACAGCTCGCGCGCGAAGTGCTGCATCTCCGGCGTGTCCGCGGCGATGCCGGCCCGTTTCGCATGTTCGTAGATCCGCGCATGGGCACGGGCGCGGTCGCGCAAGACCGCCGGCACGTGTCCGATGCGCGAGAGGCGCGGCTCGCCGTGCATGCGCACCTCGCAGACCCAGTCCTCGACGTAATGCAGACGCACGCCGGTCGCGGCGATCCGCGCGTCGTACTCCCAATCCTCTTCGTTCCGCAGATCGAGCCACGGGCCGGCCGCGTGAATGAGCGACGCGCGCCACAACGGCGTCGGCGTGTCCCACCAGCGCGACTGGAGCATGGCCGGAAAGAGCGTCTCGATGCGCTCACCGGTTCGCTTCGAGATCGCGCCGTCGATCTTCGTCCAGCCGTACGACGCGCCACGTTCCGGATGTTCGCGCAGACCGGTCACCTGCAGCTCGAACTTCCGCGGCAGCAGCAGATCGTCGCTGTCGAGATGCTGAATGAACTCGCCGCCGGCGAGTTTCCGGCCGGCCTCGCGGGCCAGACCGACGCCGCGATTTTCCTGATGAATGACCCGCACTTCGGGATGGTTCGCAGCCAGCGCGTCGGCAATCGACGGGGTGTCGTCGGTCGAGCCGTCGTCGATCACGATCACTTCGATCGGACGCCACGTCTGCGCCAGCACGCTCGCGACCGCTTCGCTCAGCATCGCGCCGCGGTTGAACACCGGGATGATCGTCGTGACGAGGCCGGGCTGCACGGAAGCCATTGTCTACAATTACGTAGACAGATGCCGTCGATCAGAAAGAGGCTGCGGACGATCGCCGGCGCGCTGGTGTACGACGCGCCGCGGTTCGAGCGGCACCTCCGCGGACGCTGGGAGCTGATCCGCAATCGCAACGAACAGATCACCGTCGAAGGCCGCGGCGTGCGCTGCGACTGGCAGTGGACGTCGAACCTCCACTACTGCGACGTCTTTCCGCGAGCAGGCCGGCGGCTCATGCGTCGGACGCTTCGCGACTGGCCGATCGTGAGCGCCGATCAACCCGTATCGCCCGGAACACCGGTGGTGACGTTCATCGTCGGCCACCGCGGCTCGGCGCGTCTGCCTCATCTCCTGGACACGCTGCGCAGCATCGCCGGACAGGACATTCCCAGCGAATGCATCGTCGTGGAGCAATCGGTTTCGCTCTCGGAGCTTCCGGCCTGGGTCAGACAGGTGCACATGAAAGTGGGCAGCGACTCCGAGCCGTACAACCGGAGCTCGGCGTTCAATTTCGGCGTTCCCCACGCCCGCGGCCGCGTGCTCGTGTTTCACGACAACGACATGCTCGTGCCGGCCGCGTACGCGCGGGAGATCGTCCGCCACGTCGACGAAGGTTGGGAAGCCGTCGACCTGAAGCGCTTCATCTTCTATCTCGACGAACAGGGCGCGCCCGATTACGTGATGCAGAACAACCACGGCGGAAGCGTGGCCATCACGCCCGAGGCTTTCGAGGCGATCGGGAGGTTCGACGAGGGATTTGTCGGCTGGGGCGGCGAGGACAACGATTTCTGGGATCGCGCCGAAACGCGCCGGGCCACCCGCTTCGGCTACCTGCCCATCGTCCACCGCTGGCATCCCATGCAGCCCGCGCGCGGCGGAGTGCAGCGCTATCACGACGAGATCGCGAAGCAGCCGCCGGAAGAGCGGATCAGGCGCCTCTTATCGGTGCAGCAGAAACCGTTTGATCCGCGATAGCGCGCGCCAGATCGGATAGCGCCCCGGAAACCAGTCCTTCCGCGAGCGGATGTCGGGATTGCGCAAGACCGCGGGATCGATGAGCGCCGATCGATACAGCGCAAACGTCCGCGGGATCCACTGATGCTCCGGCGTGTAGTGGTAGCGCACGTTCATCACGCCAACGCGCGCGTGGCGGCGAATAGCCGGATCCTTGTCGTTCAGGTAGGGCTCGACGGCTTTCGTCCAGTCGCGAATGATCTTCGCGCCGCTCGCGTCGCGCTGCTCCTCGTGACGGCGGTAACGCGAGACGACGATGTCGACCTTGCGCACGGGAAACAGCCGGGCGATGCGCAGGTAGAACTCGGCATCGGCCGCGTAACTGATGTCCTCCCGCCACCCACCCACCGCCCGAGCCGCCTCGGCACGAAAGAACGCCGACGCCTGGGGGACGAACGAAAACTTGGCGAGATAGGCGAGGAGATCGAACTGCGGCAGGTTCGTCGGCCTGCCGCTCGGGCGCGACTGCGAGTCGACATCCTCGTAATCCCCGTAGATCAAACCAGCCTCGGGATACCGCTCGAATGCTTCGACCATCGCCTGGACCGCGCCGGGGACGAAGAAGTCGTCCGAGCTCTGGATCATCAGGATCTCGCCGCGGGCCTCGCGCAGCCCTTTGTTCACGGCATCGACCACGCCGGCATCGCGCTCCGACCACCAGCGCAGCTCGGGCCTCTCACCGTACGACTTCAACACGTCCACGGTCTCGTCGGTCGACGCGCCGTCCATCACGATCAGCTCGAGCGGCCGGTAGTCCTGCGAAAGCGCGGAGTCGATCGTTTCGCGGATGTACCGCCCCTGGTTGTAGCTGGGGACGATGATCGAGACGAGAGGCGCGGTCATGTCGTCAGCCGATCAGCGCAACCGCATCGAGCCAGGCCCGCATGTTCGCGGCGGTGTCGCGCAGAAAATCGCCGCCGCCTTCATCCCAGACGAAGCCGCGCATCGTCGAGGCCTTCTCTTCGAGCGCATCGGCAAGCGATGCGTACAGCGTCGCGTAGGAGCCCGATTCGAGCTGCAGTTCCTGCAGCCACGGCAGGATGTCCTCCAGTAGGACCATGCCGGCCAGCTCGTGGTAGAGGTCTTTGAAGAGGTTGTGCGGCGTGCGCCGGTGATCGGCGATGGGCGTTCCGATGCGGATGCCCGCGCCGCGCGTCTTCACCGCCTTCTGCAGCAGATAGCCGCTGAGGATGTCCCCGTAGCGATCGATGCGCAGCCCGCCGAGCGAGAAGCCCATGCGAACGTAGTAATACGCGGCGATGGCCTCGCGGATGACCGCGGTGTTCTGCGTGTTGATCGGCGTCCAGGTGTTCCTGCCGAGGAGGATGCTGTCGCCGCGGAAGGCGGAGATGTGTGGGCCGAGGGTGAGACGGGTCATCGCGTCGACGTCGGGATCGCTCAACCAGAGCCCGACGTTGATCGCGACGTCGGCAGTGGCCTCGGCGCGCGACAGCTCGCGGTTCGTGCGCCGTGCGTAGTAGGGAAAGCCGCGCGGAAAGATGTCCGAGGCGACGTTCGACTCGAGCATGTCGCACAGGTTGATCCACCCGTCGCTCGTCGAAACTTCGGGCAACGTGACGCTCGAGCCCGCGGCGAGATGCTCGCTCACGAAGTCGGAGTCATCGAGGACGTAGTTGTCGTCGTCGATGGTGATCATCACGTCCGCGCCGCGCTCGAGAGCCATCAGGAACCCGATGTTGCGGCGGTTGTCGCTGTCGTACGGAACGCGGCCGGCGAGCGCGCCGAAGCGGGAGAGAAATTGCTCCTGTTCCTCGAGGGTCGGGCAGATCACCTGGCGGCCGTGCTGCGCGTGATACGAGCAGCGCTCGTACACGGACGGCGGCGTCTTGCGGTCGATGATGACGATGATCCCGGTATCGTCGTGGCCATGCGTTTCGAGGTTCTGGACGTATCCATCGAGAAAGCGGGGCTCGAAGATCGTCGTGACGACGATGTCGACGCGCCGGCGGCTCATGTGTGGCTCTCGTTCATACGTTGAGGAAATCAACCTTCCGCGAGGCGGTAGAGCGTCTCGATTTCGATGGCAGTGAGTGACCGCGTAGCGATGTTGAACAGCTCCGCCGCCGTGGCCCCACGGTCAATGGCCGCGGCGATCTCGGTTGCCATTGCATCCGGCGTGCGCGGAGCGCTGGTGACTTCTTCGAGCAACTGCCGCAGGCGCGGCGACCAGGCGCTCGCGCTGATCGCGTCGATCTTCGAGGTGAGATCGGGCGTCTGCTTCAGCGCCAGGAGCTCGTTCAACACGTCGGCATGCGGTCGTGCTGGCACACCCCGTCCGCTGAAATTCGTGGTCTGAAACTGATCGAAGTTTTCCGCGGTGACGAGGCCGTGGATGTCGCGATAGCCGGTGAGGATGGCCGGTCGACATTCCGCGATCGCTTCGAGAATCACGCGGCCCATGCCCATGACCACGTCCGACTTGCGGATTTCCGCGCGTGCGTCGGCGGTCCATCCGATGAAGTGAATGCGCGGCATGGTGCGCACGAAGGCGAGGCCCTGTCCGAACGACCAGCGCGCGCCGAGCTGGCGAAAAGCAGCGCGAATCGATCGCACGGTCGTCCCGGCGTAATTCAGCTCACCGTCGGCGATCACCAGCGTGCAGCCGGCGACCCGGCGGGCGTACCGCGCGAAAAACAGCGCGGCCTCGCGGATGTGCTCGAGCTTGTCCCGCCGGGTGAGGAGGACGAAGCGGCGTGGCGGGAAGCGCACGGGTGGCGGAGGCATCGCGCCGAGGGTGATCGTGTTCGGCAGCAGCCGCGCGTCCACGTTTGCGTGCAGGGAACGGATGCCGTCCAGAATCTCCTCGCTCACTCCGGTAACGATGCCGCCGCGGTGGATCGCCAGAGTCATCCCCAGGGCCTGCATCAGATCGTTCGAACGATTCGCGCCGATCAGCGGTCCGTGAAAGGACGTCAGCAGCGGAATGCCGTGAATCCGCGACAGCAGCCACGCCGGGAGAACCTCGTAGTGGTGGGCCCAGATCAGCGACGGCGTCGTGCGGCGAATGAGCTCGCCGCCGCGCTCGAGCCAGGACGCCCAGCGCTTTCCGTAGCCTTCCGTGCCGCATTCGACGATCTCTTCGAAGCGGTTCAACCAGGGCACGTGTTTGTCGGTGACCGATGCCAGCAGCGCGGCCGGCTCGCCGAGTTGCGCGAGCCATGTGTCGATGTAGGTCTCGCGGCCGCCGAGCCAGAAGTTGTTCGTGGCGACGACGATCTTCATCCCGCCACCGGCTGCTTCACCCATTCGAGGAGCGGAGCGATCTTGCCCTGGCGCTCGCCGTGGCCGAGGAGGCTGTTCTGCTCGCTGACGGCGAAGGAGACCACGTTCGCGCGCAGGCGGTCGTGCGTGATGACCGGCTCGAGAATCGACAGGAAGTAACGCCCCGGCGCGAGGAGGTTGCCGGGGATCCGGCAGCGGAACGTCTGCCGGCCGATCTGCCATTCGTGATTGGCCTGACGCATGCCGTCGGCACTGGACGAAGTCAGCAGCACTTCGCCGAGGTCGTTCATCACCCGCACTTCGAGATGGCCGGGCGGGAGCCACTCATGAATGGTGAAGTCGAACACCACGTCGATGGGTGTGTCGGCCGCGATTGCTTCGTTGGCCTCACCTCTTTTTTCCGCCGTGTTCTCGGCGACGACCGACACCGAGTGAATTTCCAGCGGCGTCGTTCGTGGCTCGCGCGGAATCCAGATCAGATCGTTCTGAATCCCTTCGGAGAGGTAGCGGCCGAGAATCTGATTCGTCGGTCCGTGCGCGGCGAGCTGGCCGTCCTTCAGCCAGATCACGGTCTGGCAGAGACTGGCGATGGTGGACATGTTGTGGCTGACCACGATCACCGTTTTTCCGGCGTCGTGAATGCCGCGCATCTTGTTCAGGCACTTCTGCTGGAAGGCGGTGTCGCCGACGCCGAGGACTTCATCGACGATGAGGATGTCCGGATCGAGATGCGCCGCGACGGCGAAGGCGAGACGCACGTACATGCCGGACGAGTAACGCTTCACCGGCGTCTCGAGGAACTTCTCGATCTCCGCGAATTGCACGATCTCGTCGAACTTGCGGCGCGTTTCGGCGCGGCTCATGCCGAGGATCGCGCCGTTGAGGTGGATGTTCTCGCGGCCGGTCAGCTCGGGATGAAAGCCGACGCCCACTTCGAGGAGACTGGCCACGCGGCCGCGCAGGTGGGCTTCGCCTTCGGTCGGCTCGGTGATGTGGCTGAGGAGCTTGAGGAAGGTCGACTTGCCCGCGCCGTTGCGCCCGATCAGGCCGACCACGTCCCCTTCGCCGATGCGCACGGAGATGTTGCGCAGCGCCCAGAAGTCGGTCGAGTTGTCGCCGGTCCTGGTGAAGATGTTGCGCAGGGCCATGGCCAGGCGCTCGCGCAGGACGTTGGCGCGATAGCCGCCGATGCGGTAGCGCTTGCCGAGGTCGAACGTCTCGATCATCGCCGTCATATCAGGTCGGCGAACTCCCGCTCCATGTTCTTGAAGTAGTAGATGCCGCCGACCAGAAGGATCACCGCCAGCGCGCAACTCACGAACACGCCGGGCAGGTTGAGCGAGGCCGTGCCGAGGAGGGACCAGCGGAAGCCGTCGATCACCGAAACCATCGGATTCATCGAGTAGAGCAGGCGGTAGCGCTCCGGAATGTTGGTGCTGCTGAAGGCGACCGGCGAGGCGTACAGACCGAGCTGCAGGATGAAGGGGATGAAATGGCGGACGTCGCGGTACTTCACGTACAGCGCGGCGAACCAGATTCCCGATCCAAGGGTGAAGACGAAGCAGAGGAGGACGAAGAACGGCAGCGCGGCGATGCGCGCGCTCGGCATCACGCCGTAGACCAGCATGAGGATCAGCAGGAACACGAAGGAGACGAGGAAGTCGATCGTGGCCACGGCCACCGCGGCAAGGGGCAGGATCAGTCGAGGGAAGTAGACCTTGTTGATCACGTGACCGTTGCCGAGCACGGAATTGCTGCATTCGCCGAAGCCGGTAGCGAAGAACTGCCAGGGCACGAGCGCGCTGAAGGTCAGCACGGCGTACGGAATCCCCTCGGACGGCAGCTTGGCGATGTATCCGAAGACCACCGTGAGCACGATCATGGTGATGAACGGCCGCACGAAAGCCCAGCCGATGCCGACCACGGTCTGCTTGTAGCGGACGGCGATGTCCCGCCAGGCCAGGAAGCCGAGCAGCTCGCGGTACTCCCAGACCTCTTTCAGGTCGAGTTGCGCGAAACCGGTCCGGCGCTTGATGACCTTGTGCATCGCGGGCAGAGTACCAAACGTCTCAGTGCATGCAGACGGCGGTGAGTCCGGGCGTTTGCGAATGCACGATGCGTGGCCAGATCGCCTGACCATCGCTCCTCGGCCGGCTGCATGCGGACCGCGCGGCGGTGCAGATTGGATTGCGCCGCTCGCCGCAGCCCATGAATCCGAGCCCGTGGTACGTCGCGATGTAGTGCTGCGCGAACCAGCCGTTGTTGAAGGGGGACCAGACCGCCGGTGTGAATCGACGATAGCCCCAGGTCAGGTCATGGGACTCGATCAGGCGGTGCTCTTCGATGTTGCCGTACTTTGGACCGACGTAGGCGACAGTGATCGGCCTGTTCTGCCAATGTGTCGTGATCGCGCGGATGGTGGCCTCGTCGCGGGTCCAGCTCTTCACGCGTTCCCGTGTTTCGAAAAATGTGGGCGGCAGCATGACCATCGTCGCGAGAATTGCGATGACCGGTCCGAATCGGGGCAATTGCAACAGCAGCGGTAAGACGCTCAAGGCCAGAGCAAACGCTGTCGGCGTCGCGACTCGCCACGCTTCCGGACTCTGACTCATGATCAACGTCGGCAACGCCGGCACGAAGAACATCAACAGAGGGAAGATCAACGCCATCGCGATGTCGAATGCAGTTCGCCGGCGGATGAGGAACGCGGCCGCGGTGACGAGGCCGATGCTCAGCGGCACGAACTTCCAGAGCGACATGGCCTGCAACGCGCTCGTGTAGTACGCGATCGAAGGCATGACGCCGTTGACGGCGAGATTGAAGATGCCGTGGTACTTCTCGGCGAGGAATGTCGAGCTGAAGGTCACCAGTCCGCGTTCATCGGCGCCGGTGATCCACGGCCGTATCAGCTGCATCACCGCGATCTGCATCGCGCCGGCGACGGCAGTCAGCGCGAGCTTCAGCAAGGAATCGCGCAGCTTCCAGGGCGTGTCCGCGAGACGTTTCACGAACGGCTCGGCCACGAGATATACAAGAACGAGTGCGACGAAGGCCTGGTAGCCGTTCAGGCCGATGAAGATCAGCACCGTTCCGGCGGTGAATCGGCGCTCTTCCCAGAGGAGGACGCCCGCGGTGAGAAAGGCCATGGCCAGCGGCAGGGCGTGGAGCGAGTTCCACAGACCGGCGTCGTTCAGAACGGGATTGGCCAGCACGACCAGCGGAAGTGTGTATGCCAGCGACGGCTTCACGTTCCAGCGCCGGAGCAGCATCGCCAGCAGCATCGCCGACACGCCGAAATACACCGCCGCGGATAGCTTGGGCAGCACGGTCCAGAAGTGATTGGGAACGATCGCTTCGAAGATCCGATACTCGAGCCAGACCAGCGGGCGATACGAGCCGAGGTAGAAGAGGCCGGGGCGCAACGGGACGGCGAAGTCGTCGAAGAACAGCGGATTCGCGGCGATGGCGGGTGCGCGCGTGGCCAGCCAGAACGCCGTGTACGCGAGCGCCGCCGCAATCGCCCGCACTAGCCCCCTCGCTCGGCCTCGACCAGGATTTTCACCAGCTCAGGAAAACGCGTCGTGGCCTTCCAGCCGAGGTCGCGCGTGGCTTTCTTCGCGTTTCCGCGGCTGTAGCGGATGTCGCTCGGCCGGAAGAGCGAAGGATCGACATCGACGTGATCCCGCCAGGCCAGACCGACCTCCGCGAAAACAGCCTCGACGAAATCCTCGACGGTGTGGCTCTCGCCGGTGGCGATGACGTAATCGGCGGGATCGTTCTGCTGCAGCATCCGCCACATCGCGTCGACGTATTCCGGCGCGTAGCCCCAGTCACGCGCGACGGTGAGATCGCCGAGCCGCAGACGCATGGCCGAGCCGTTCGCAATCGCCACCGCGCCCGAAACGATTTTCTTCGTGACGAAGCGCTCGCTGCGCAGGGGGGATTCGTGATTGAAGAGGATGCCCGACGCAACGTGGATGCCGTAGGCCTCGCGGTAGTTCGTCGCCGTCCAGTGCGCGGTGGCCTTGGCCGTGGCGTACGGGCTGCGGGGCATGAACGGCGTCTGTTCGTCGCAGGCCTCGCCCGGGGAAACGTTGCCGAAGGACTCGCTCGAGGAGGAGTTGTAGATGCGGACGGGCGTTTTCAGAAAACGCACGACCTCGAGCACGATCAGCGCGGCTTGGGCGATGCTCTCGATGGCCTCGATCGGTTGGGAGAAGGACAGGCCGACCGAGGTCTGGCCGGCGAGGTTGTAGATCTCGTCGGGTTGCACGGTTGAGACGAGCTGCAGCATCTCCCGGAAATCGCGGAGTGAAGTCGAATGGGTCGTGACGCGCTCGCGGATTCCGAGTTGGGCGAGACGGGTGAAGGGCTGCAGCTCGGCGTCGCGAGAGGTGCCGTGCACTTCGTAGCCTTTGTCGAGGAGGAGGCGGGAGAGGTAGGCGCCGTCCTGTCCCGACACGCCGAGGATGAGGGCGCGCTTCATCGCGGGAATCATCGCATGACGCCGTCGAGGATCTCGCTCGCTCTACTCGCGAAGTTGGCAAACGAGAAGTGCTCGAGCAGCGTCGGAATCTCACGACTGGGCCGCTCCAGCAGCTCTTTGATCGCCGATTCGATCTCCGCGGGATTCGACGGATCGACGAGCAGGCCGAGCTGCCCATCGAGCAGCGCTTCCCGTCCGCCGTCGTGTTTGCTGCCGATCACCGGCACGCCCGAAGCGAGCGCTTCGAGGTAGACGAAGCCGAAGCCTTCGCCGCGGCTGGGCATGGCGTAGATGTCCGCGAGTGCGTACAGATCGGCTTTGTCGGTTTCGGAAAAGAGGCCGGTGAAGATGACGCGATCGGCGACGCCGAGGTCGAGCGCGCGTTGCTGGAGGCGAATGAAGTCATTGCCGCCGCCGGCGATGAGATAGACGACGTCCGGCGGCAGGTTCGGCAGCACTTCCATCACTTCATCGAAGCCTTTGTAGCGCTCCGCCGATTCGAGTCTGCCCACGGTGAGGATCACCCGCTTACCCGCGAGCTTGTAGCGCTCGATGAGATCGGCGCGTTTCGCGCGGATGCCGTACTGCTCGAGATGGATGGCGTTCGGCAGGAGGTAGGTCGGGCCGCGATATCCGGACCAGTCCAACAGCCGGTCGCGGGTGATGGCGCTGATGGAGATGATTGCCCGGCAGTTCCGCAGCAACCGTCGTGACAGCGGATTCTTCAGCGGCTTCCAGGCTTCGATTCCATACACGAGCAACACCGGCCGCGAGAACGCGACGGGGAGCAGGTTCACGTGGCCGCAGATGACGAGATCGAACTTCGCGCGGCGTTCGCGTGCGATCGCGCGCAGGTAGGCGACGTTGCCGCGAGCTGCGTCGGCGAGAAACCGGATCTTCGGCGGAATCACGCCGGGCTCACCGCGGATCAGGCGGGGCAGCACGGTCACTTCTTCGACGTCGTTCCGCGCCGCCAGCGCTTCGGCGAAATCGCGGTTGTAAAGGGCGATGCCGCCGTGACCGCCGTACGAATCGGTGCAGAGGAAGAGGATGCGCATTTACTGCGCCGCCTTCCATGCTTCGAACATCAGCATCGTCCAGAGCCTGCCCTCATGGTTCTCGCCGGCGAGATGCTTTTTCCAAGTCCCGTTCTCGCGCGGGATCAGCGACTCCGCCCAATCGCGCAAGGGACCGCGCAGCCATTCCGCGACGGGCAGACCGAAGCCCTGTTTCTCGCGATCGACGAGCGCGTCCGGGAGACAACGCCGAAGCACTTTCTTGAGGATCCACTTGCCGCTGTCGTTGCGGATCTTCATCGAGACCGGCAGCGTCCAGGCCAGCTCGGCCAGGCGATGGTCGAGCAATGGCTCGCGCGCTTCGAGGCTGACGGCCATGCTGGCGCGATCGACTTTCACCAGGATGTCGTCCCGCATATACGTCGTGAAGTCCACCAGCATGATCTCCTCGGAAGCATCAGCGAGATTCATGCGCTCGCGAAGCGGCGTCCTGCCGTTCCAGTAACGCGCGATGGGATCGGCATCGAGCAGCGCGCTGCCGAATCGGCGGATGCGTTCGGAGCGGCCGAGGGCTCGCATCGCGCGACCCAGCGGACGGCGGAGCAGACGCGGGACGGCGGAGACACGGCGTTGCAGGCGGCGGCCGAGGAAGTGGTGGTGATACCCGCCGAAAAGCTCGTCCCCGCCGTCACCCGAGAGCGCAACGGTGACGTTTTTGCGAGCCATGCGCGAGACGAGGTAGGTCGGAATCGCCGAAGTGTCGGCAAACGGCTCGTCGTAGATGCGCGGCATTTCCGTGGCGACGCGCAGAGCGTCATCGACGGTGACGTACAGCTCCTGGTGATGCGAGCCGATGTGCTTCGCGACCGCGCGGCCGAACGGCGCCTCGTCGAAGCGCGGATCGTCGAAGCCCATGGTGAAGGTGTGGATCGGCGCGGATTGCTGCCGCTGCATGATCGCGGCGACGAGGCTCGAGTCGATGCCGCCGGAGAGAAAGACGCCGAGGGGGACGTCGGCGATCACGCGCAGCGAGATCGAGTCGATCAGGAGTTGCTCGACCGCGTCGACTGCGTCTTCCTCCGACCCCGTGAAGGTCGTCGCGCGCTCGGCGGTCTCGATGGCGTCCCAGTAGGTCGTGACGCGCGCGCCGCTCTTCGAGATGGTGAGGATCCTTCCGGGCTCGAGCTTCTTCGCGGCGCGATAGATCGACCAGGGGCCGGGCACGTACTGGAATTGTTCGTAGAGCGCGGCGGCCTCGTTGTCGATGGCGCGATCGAAGCGGGGATGCGCGGCCAGGGCTTTGAGCTCGGACGCGAAGAGGACCGATTTCGCGTCGAGCGAGTAGTAGAGCGGTTTCACGCCGGCGCGGTCGCGCACGAGGGAGAGAGTCTGCTCGCGCGCATCCCAGAGCGCGAACGCGAACATGCCGATCGACTCGCGCAGCGCGTTCTCGACGCCCCACGCTTCGATGCAGGCCAGGAGGATCTCCACGTCGCAGTGGCCGCGCCAGTTTGGGGCGTTTCCTTCGCGCTCGAGCCGTTCGCGGAGCCGGAGGAAGTTGTAGATCTCGCCGTTGAAGACGATGGTGTGGCGGCCGCTCGCGGAGGTCATCGGCTGCGCGCCGGCGGGGGAGAGGTCGATGATGGCCAGCCGCCGGAAACCGAAGGCGACGCCGCGCTCGGCGTCAATCCACGTGCCCTCGCCGTCAGGGCCGCGATGGATGAGCGTGGCGGCCATCCGCGTCGCCAGCTCGCGCATCGACTCGGCGTTGCCGCCGTCGAAGTCGAAGAAGCCGGCGATGCCGCACACGCGGCACATTATCGGGCAGTCGTTAGTGATTGGTGATTAGTCGTTAGTGGTTAGTCGTTAGTCGTTAGTAGTGCCGAGGTTCGATTCCGGTTTCCCGTTCTACTAACGACTAACCACTAACGACTAACGACTCATCTCGAACACGTGCCGCGCCCAGCTCCGCATCCGCGTGGTCGTACCGTCGGCGGGGAGGTCCATCCACTCCTTCATCGGCACGAAGAAGCCGCGCTTGCGGCGTTTGCGGAGATACGCGGGCAGGGTCGCGCCGAACGATTCTTTGCAGGCCGTGCCGCAGTCGATCAGCAGCGGCGCGATCTGCCGGAGCAACGCTGCATCGACTAGAGGCGTGCGCACTTCGACAGAGTGGGCCATGCTCGCCCAGTCAGCGTCGCGCAGCAGTTGATTGCGCATGTACAACGAAGCCTCCAGCGCCGCGACGCGGCCGAACGGCGTGTCCGGATCGGGATCGAGCGCGCGGGCGAAGAGCTCGATGATCTGCAGCCGCTGCAGGCCCTCGCGGGCGGCCTCTTCGCCGAGGATTGCGGAGAGGTCGTTGGGCATGAACAGGCCTCGCTGCAGGAGATACGCGCCGGCGTAGGTCCGGCCGTAGCTCGCCACGAGCTTCGCCTTCGGATGACGGCCGATCATGCTGACCGCGCGTGCGGCCAGCGGCGTGCCGGCCAGACGCACCATCGACGGGATCTTCTCGAACGACGGATAGCTGCCGAACAGCTCATCGCCGCCCACGCCCGACAGCGCGACTTTGATCTTCGCTTCCGCCACGGCCTTGCTCACGAACCAGGTGTTCACGCCGTCGATCGTCGGCTGGTCCATCGCCTCGAGAATCTTCGGTAAGTCGGCGAGAAACTCGTCGCGCGTGACGGTGCGGGTCTTGTGGATCGTGCCGAGCTCGCGCGCGAAGCGCTCCGCGAGCGGCGCTTCGTCCGCGGTGCGGCCGCGGAACGCGTCGAAGGTGAGCGTGAATGTATGCAGTTTTTCCGGCGACTGCCGCGTCGCGATCTGCGCCAGCGTCGCCGAATCGATCCCCGAGGAGAGGAAGATTCCCACGGGGACGTCGGCGACGAGGTGATGGGCGACGGACTCTTCGACACGCTCGCGCAGGGCGATCGACGTTTCGGTGAGATTCGCGAAATCGCGATGCTCGTTCGCGCGGCGGAGCACATCCGCAATCGAGAAATGACGCTTCGGCTGCGACGGACCCTGCTCGTCGACGAAAAACGACGTCCCTGCTTCGACCGCACGAACCGCCGCGCGAATGGTGAACGGCTCCGGTACCGAGCCGGTGAGGAAGAACCCGGCCGCGCCGGCGGGGTCGATTGCGGAGGACACGGCGCCGCCGGCCAGGAGCGCCTTCACTTCCGACGCGAAGCGGATCGTCGCCCCGTCATCGGCAACGTAGAGCGGCTTGATTCCGTACGGATCGCGGGCGATGAACATCCGCCGCGCGCGGCTGTCCCAGATCGCGAGCGCGTACATGCCGCGCAGCAGACCGAGCATTCGCTCGCCGTCGCGCCGAAAGAGCTGCAGCAGCACTTCGGTGTCGGTGTGCGAATGAAACCGCGCGCCGCCGCGCTCGAGCGAGGCCCGCAGTTCGGCGTAGTTGTAGATCTCGCCATTGAAGACGATGGTCAGCTCGCGCTCGACGTCGACCATCGGCTGCGTGCCTTCCGGAGTCAGATCGATGATGGCCAGCCGCCTCGAGCCGAGCCCCACCCGCCCGTCCGGCGAGATCCAGGTGCCACGCGCATCCGGCCCGCGCGAGCGCATCCGCTCCGTGATCGCATCGAGCTCCTCCACGCGCACGGCGGGCGCGGTCGACTTGTAAGCGAATAAGGCGGTGATCCCGCACATACCGATTTACCGCGTCACCGGCACATGGCCGCGGCGCCAGTAACGCAGCATCAGCAGCACGAGCAGGGCCACGCCGCCGGCCGTGTAGCCGATGGTCTTCGTTTCCTGCACGACCGTGAGCACCGCCGCGGCCGCGAAGAGCAGCGTGACGACCCAGATGGAGAGGATCGCCCGTCCGGCGCTGCCGTAGCGGGCGATGAGGATGTGATGGATGTGGCGGCGATCGGCGGTGACGATGCGCGACACGCGCTCGGACAGCGGCACCTCCTCTTCACGTTTGCCGAAGCGCTGCTTCATCACGATCAACGTGTCGATGACCGGCAGGGCCAGGGCCAGGACCGGGCCGCTCATCAGGATCGCCGTCGGGGACTTGCTCGGTTGGGCGAGCGATCCCGCCGCGAGGAGCAGGCCGATGAACATGCTTCCCGTATCGCCCATGAAGATCTTCGCCGGCGGACGGTTCCAGGGATAGAAGCCGATCAGGCTTCCGCCGAGGGCGGTCATGACGATCATGGAGAAGGGGTCCTGACGCAGGAAGGCGATGACCACGAATGCGGCCGCGGTGGTGATGGCCACGACCGTCGCCAGCGAATCCATCCCGTCGATGAAGTTGACGGCGTTGATCACGCCGACGATCCAGATGACCGTGGCGACGATGCCTAAGAAGCCGAGGTTGTAGACGCTGCCGGCAACGGAGATGACGTCGAATTGGAAGCCGAAGGCGACGAGGATCAGCGCCGCCGCGCTCTGCACGGCGAACTTCTTCGGCGCGTTGGCGCCGATCAGATCGTCGTAAACGCCGAGGCCTACGATCAGCGCCCCGCTGGCCAGCACGCCGAAGAGATACGACAGGTTCTTGGTGACCAGGTCGAGCGCCTTTTCGTTCGCGGCGAGCAGCAGCAGGGGGAAGCCGAAGCCGAAGATGATGGCCAGGCCGCCCAGCCGTGGAGTGGCGCCGCGATGGTGCTTGCGCTCGTCCGGCATGTCCACCAGGCCCACGTGCTCGCTGCCGCGGCGGACGATGCCCGTGGCGACGTACGAGGTGAGCACGCTCGCGACGAACAGCAGGACCAGCGGCACCACACTCTCGTACATCGACCGCGGAAGGATAGCAGGCGGGCACGGCCCGCCGCGCTGCTTGCTCCGCCGTCTGCATGAGTGAGGACGTGCGCATGAGCATCGCGTCGGCGCTTCTATACAATGCGCGCGGCAACTGCCTTCAGGAGCAATGAGATATGGCCGAACTGCCCGGAATCGAGCGCGAGACCCTCGACGTCGACGTCGTCATCGTCGGCGCCGGACCGGCGGGTCTCGCCGCGGCGTACAGGCTCGCGGAGCTGATCAAGCTTCATAACGAGTCTGATCGTGCCGCCGCCGAAAACGGCGGCGGGTCGAGTGCGTCGAAGAAGCTCGAGAACATCTCCATCGCCCTGCTCGAAAAAGGCAAGGAGATCGGCTCGCACGGCATCTCCGGCGCGGTCATGGATCCGCGCGGCATCGCCGAGCTGATGCCCGACTGGCTGGAGCGCGGTTGCCCGGTCGAGTCGCCCGTGAAGACCGACGCATTCTGGTATCTCACCGAGAAACAGAAAATCGCCGCGCCGATCATGCCGCCGCCCCTCCAGAACCACGGCAACTACGTGGTCTCCCTCGGCGAGCTCGTTCGCTGGATGGCGCCGATCGTCGGCGAGATGGGCGTGGACCTGTTCGCGGAGTTCGCCGCGTCACGCGTCCTGGTCGAGAACGGCCGCGTCGTCGGCGTGCGCACCGGCGACAAAGGCATCGACAAGAACGGCCAGGCGAAGGCGAACTTCGAGCCGGGCGTCGACGTGCGCGCGAAGATGACCATCCTCGCCGAAGGGCCGCGCGGCACGCTCTCGAAACAGCTCGCCGGACTGTTCGACCTCTACGCTGGCAAACATCCGCAGGTCTATTCGCTCGGCGTGAAGGAGCTCTGGCAGCTTCCGGACGATCGTTTTCCCGCGGGCACGGTCATCCACACGATGGGCTTTCCGCTGGACATGGACACGTTCGGCGGCGCCTTCATTTACGGCATGAAAGACCGCATCGTCGACATCGGTCTGGTGGTCGGTCTCGATTACAAGAACCCGACCCTCGACGCTCACAACGAGCTGCAGCGGATGAAGCTGCATCCCGCGATCCGGAAGATCCTCGAGGGCGGGAAGATGATCTCCGCCGGCGCGAAGGCGATTCCGGAAGGCGGCTACTACTCGATGCCCCGCCTGCACGGCGACGGCTTCATGATCCTCGGCGACTCCGCCGGTTTCCTGAACGGCGCCCGGCTGAAGGGGATTCACCTCGCGTTCAAGTCCGGAATCATGGCCGCGGAGGCGGCTTTTCACGCGCTGCTCAACGACGACTACTCCTCCGCGCAACTCAAGGAGTACGACGACCTGTTCGAAGCGTCGTGGGCGAGGGAAGAGCTATTCCTGCAGCGCAACTTCCATCAGGCCTTCGAGCACGGCCAGATCGCGGGGATGCTCAACGCCGGCGTGGGCATGATCACCAAAGGCCGCGGCTTCGGCATCGCGAACAAGCTCGAAGGACACGCCGGTCATGAGCGGATGGTGCGCATCAAGCGCTACTTCGGCTCGGACGATCCCCATCCGCCGGGCAAGGTGAAGTACGACAACCAGTACACGTTCGACAAAGTGACGAACGTCTACAACGGCGGCGTGATCCACGAGGAGAACCAGCCCGCGCATCTGCTGATCCTCGATACCGAGGTTTGCATCACGCGGTGCACGGAAGAGTATGGAAATCCGTGCTTCCACTTCTGCCCCGCGCAGGTTTACGAGCCGCAGCCGACAGCGGACGGGCGCGGGCGGGTGCCGTTCCTCAACTTCACGAACTGCTTCCACTGCAAGACGTGCGACATCATGGATCCCTATCAGGTGATCACCTGGGTGCCGCCGGAAGGTGGCGGCGGGCCGGATTACAAGAAGTTGTAGGAAAACGGCGGCGAACTCGGCCGCCGTTTTGCTATTTGCGGTCTCGAACATGAGACGCTTCACGGGCCACGCGATCGCCCTGGTCGCCGTCGTTGTGGCGACGGCGATCACCATCGCCCTCGGCGACCTCCTGGCGCCGATGCGCCTGTTTTTCTTCTGGGCGGCGGTGCTGATCACGGCGGTCGTGGCGGGCGTGGGGCCGGCGGCGTCCGCGATTTTGCTGTCGGTGATTGCCCAGGCGCTTTTCCTCGGCGTCGACACGCCTGCCGACGTCCTGCGGCTCGCGCTGTTCATGGTCTTCTCCGGCGGCATCAGCCTGGCCGTCGGATTTCGGCGGCGAGCGGAAGAGCGTGCGGCCGCCCTCAGCGCGGAGCTTCGTTTGAACGAGCTTCGCTACCGCACGCTCGTCGAGGCGACGTCGGTTGAGCAGACCGTCTGGACGGCGACGCCGGACGGCCGCATCGACTGGGGCGATGCCTGGGTCGCGATCACCGGGCAGAGTCGCGAAGGCGTCATTCATTCCGAGGATGCCGCGCGAACGTGGGACCTGTGGAAGTCGGCGGTGGCCGCGGAGAAGCCGTACGAAGACGAAGTGCGCGTGCTCGTGAAGGGCGGAACCTGGCAATGGTTCGCGATCCGCGCGGTACCGGTGCAGGTCGACGGCAAGGTCGCGGAGTGGGTGGGCATCATCGCCGACATCGACGCGCGGAAGCGTCACGAGCAGCAGAGCGACTTTCTGAATCGCGCCAGCGAGATCCTCTCGTCATCGCTCGATTACGACCGGACGCTCCGCAATCTGGCCCGCCTCTGCGTTCCGGCCCTCGGCGACTGGTGCGCAATTCACCTCGCACGCGACGGAACCGATTACGAGCGCGTGGTCGTCGAACATACCGATCCCGCGAAGCTTCATTTCGTCGAGCAGCTCGATCGCAACGTGCGGCCGTCGCCCGAGATCGATCCGATCGTGCAGGTCATCCAGTCCGGCCGCTCGCACCTCGTCGAGCATGTGGCCGACGAGATGCTCGACGCCATGGCCGGATCGGACGAGCAGTTGAAAGCGGTGCGGGCGATGGGCTTCCGCTCGTGGATCGTCGCGCCCATGATCACGGGCGGTCACACGCTGGGAACGCTCACCGTCGTCCATGGCGAATCGGGCCGGCGTTACTCGCAGGACGACCTGCCGTTTCTCGAAGATGTGGCCCGGCGCGCGGCTACGGCGATCGAGAACGCGCGTCTTTTCGAGGCGGCCGAGGCGGCGAATCGCGCGAAGGACGAGTTCCTGGCGACGCTGTCCCACGAGCTGCGCACGCCGCTGACGGCCATCGCCGGCTGGTCGCACATGCTGCAGGTCGGCAGCGTCGACGAACAGACGTCGAAGCTCGCCGTGGACACGATCGTGCGAAGTGCGCGAACGCAGGCGGAGCTCATCGACGACCTGCTCGACATCTCGCGCGTCGTCGCCGGAACGCTGCATCTCGTCGTGACGACCGTCGATCTGACCACGATCGTCGATGACATCCTCGTGGCTGCGCGGCCGGCGGCGGACGCGCGAGGTCTCACGCTGGAACGCGAGAACGGAGACGTCGCGGTGCTGGTGCGCGGCGACGAGCGGCGTCTGCGGCAGGTGGTCTGGAACCTGGTCTCGAACGCGGTGAAGTTCACCGATCCGGGCGGCGCGATCTTGATCTCGGTCTCGGTCGAGGGTCGCAACGCGCGGCTGGAGGTCCGCGACACGGGTCAGGGAATCGAGCGCTCGTTCCTGCCGTACGTATGGGACCGTTTCCGCCAGGCCGACAGCAGCACCTCCCGTCAGCACGGCGGTCTGGGCCTCGGCCTCGCCGTCGTGCGCCATCTCGTCGAGCTTCACGGCGGAACGGTGAGCGTCGAAAGCGCCGGCGCCGGCCGCGGCTCGCGCTTCACGGTGGAGATGCCGCTGGCGCGTCTCGACTCGGCAGCCGCGAGCGCGATGCACGTGAAGGAGAAACGCGACACGCCGTTGAGCGGCCGCAAGGTCCTCGTGGTCGATGACGATGCGGACGCGCGCGTGGTTCTGACGGCGATGCTCCGCCAGCACGGCGCGCAGGTGGCCGCGGCGGATTCGGTCCAGGGTGCGCTGCATGCGATCGAGTCGGAAACGTTCGCCGCCGTCGTCAGCGACATCGCCATGCCGGGCGAGGACGGCTACGCGCTGGCCCGGCGCATCCGGGAGAAATCGAGCGTCCCGATGATCGCCGTCTCCGCGATCGCCACCGGCGTCGACGACCGCAACCGTGCCCTCGGCGAAGGCTTCGACGATTTCGTCCGCAAGCCCGTCGATCCGCGGCATCTGGCTGAGGTGGTGCGTCAGGCGATCCTGAAGCGACCGGTGTAGTGCGGGCCTCCGGCCTGCCTCCGGGCGGGGTGAAACACCGAATTGCAATAAGACGTAACAACCGGGATGAGACCGCTCCCGGACCCTGTTGCAGCGGGCACGATTCTGGTTTAGTGGGTGGTAAGCGATGGCTAGTCAACCAGTTCCCGTTTCCCGGACCCTCGACAAGGTTGCCGCGCTGCAGACCAATGTCGAGCGGGTGATCCGCGGCAAGTCCGAAGTCGTGCAGTTCTGCATCGCGGCCCTGCTCGCCAAAGGACACATCCTGCTCGAGGACGTACCGGGCGTCGGCAAGACCACCCTCGCCCACGCGCTGGCCCGCTCGCTGTCGCTCGATTTTCAGCGCATCCAGTTCACCAGCGACCTCATGCCGGCGGACATCGTCGGCGTGACGATTTACAACCAGGACCTGCAGGAGTTCGAGTTCGTTTCGGGACCGATCTTCACCAACGTGCTTCTGGCCGACGAGATCAACCGCGCGACGCCGAAGTCGCAGTCGGCACTGCTCGAAGCGATGAGCGAAGGGATGATCTCGATCGAGAAGCGCCGCCTGGCCCTGCCCGATCCGTTTCTGGTCATCGCTACGCAGAACCCGATCGAGCATGTTGGAACGTATCCGCTTCCGGAGTCGCAGCTCGACCGCTTCCTGATGAAGCTGACCATCGGCTATCCGAACGCGTCGGACGAGAAGCAGTTGCTCCGCGACGGCGGGGCGCAGGACGCGCTCGAGCATTTGCAGCCGGTCGTCGATCCCGACGAAGTGCGCGATCTGCAGGCCCGCGTCGGCACGGTCCACGTCAGCGAGTCACTGGTCGAGTATCTGATGACGATCGTGCAGACGACGCGCACACATGCCGAGGTTGCGCTGGGTGTGTCGACTCGCGGGGCGCTGACGTACTTCAAGGCCTGCCAGGCGTTGGCGATGGTCGCCGGCCGCGATTTCGTGATTCCCGACGACATCAAGCGCCTGGCCGGGCCGGTGCTCTCGCACCGCATCGTGATGAAGGACCGCCGCTTCTCCCGCGGCGACTTCACGCCCGAGACGAAATTCATCCACCGGATCGTGAACGAGATCGCCGTTCCGAGGTGACCTCATGCCTCGTCCCTTCGAATTTGAAGGCGTCGTCCGGCTGACGAAAGTCGGCACGATTTACGTGCTGGCGACGATCGTCCTCGCCGTCGCCGCGCTCAATACCGGCAACAACGCGCTCTACATCGCCGTGGCGTTCATGCTCGGGTCGCTCCTGCTTTCGGGGCTCGCCTCGAAGGGTGGGTTGAAGAAGATCGACGTCGAGATCGGCGGCCTGGATGAGGCGTGGGCGGGGCGGGTGGCGGATGGGACGTTGCGCGTGCGGAACCGCTCGAAGATCTGGAACGTGCGCGACATCGTCATCATCTCGCCCGATCTCGAAAAGCCCGTCTACGTCCCCCTGCTCGAGCGTCAGAGCGAGATCAGCGTCCCGGTCACATTTCTCTTCAGCCGCCGCGGGATCGCCAGGCTCGCGGCTCTCGACTCGTACACGCGTTACCCATTCGGCTTCTTTCTGAAGAAACGGCGGATGCGCGTGACCAGCGAAGTCGTCGTCTTTCCGCGCGTGCTGTCCGACGATTCGGCGAGCGAGCGGTTCCGCGCGGTGACGGGAGAGCAGAGCACGTCCAATCGCGCGGGGGTGGGAACGGAGATCCATTCCTTCCGCGAGTTCGTCCGCGGCGACTCCCTCCGCCACGTCTACTGGAAGAAATCAGCAAGCCTCGGCCGCTGGATCATGAAGCAGACCGAGCTCGATACCGGCCGGGCCCTGCACGTCGTCGTCGATCCGTTCAAGCCGCGCGGCGCGTCGCACGACGAGTTCGAGGAGATGATCACCGCCGCGGCGACGATGATTCATCACGCGTCGCAGCGCGGGCTCGACGTCACCCTGTCCCTGCCGCGGATCACGCTGCACGCTCGCGAATCGCACGGCGTGACGCCGCTGTTCCACGCGCTGGCGCTGATCGAGCCGATCTTCGAGCCCGTCCATCAACCGCTCGACCGCGACGCGATTTTCTTCTCGATCTCCGGAGGCCGGCATGACGCCAAGAGCGCGTGAGATCGAAACGCTGGTGCTGGCGATGTTCGCCGCGCTGCCGCTGTATTTCACGCACGCCATCGGGCTCGTGCCCGTGCTGGCCTTTCATCTCTTCATGACCGCCGTCCTGCTGCGGGTGATCGCGGGCAAAGGGCCGGAGCTCATTCCCAACGCAATTTTGAAATGGCTGGCCGTCGCGTACGTCCCGTTCTATCTCATCGACTGGATCGGTCTCTCGCACAGCGCCGTGGCCGCGTCGACGCATCTCGTGCTGTTCATCAGCGCGTATCAACCCGCCGAGTCTTTGCAGCGGAACAATCACGCCCAGCGGATGCTCACCGCGGGGCTGATCTTCACCGCCAGCGTGGCCACGTCGACGCACATGACCATCGTCGTGTTCGTCGCG
Source organism: uncultured Acidobacteriota bacterium (assembly GCA_963822445.1). Lineage (GTDB taxonomy): Bacteria > Acidobacteriota > Thermoanaerobaculia > Gp7-AA8 > Gp7-AA8 > QHVT01. The sequence goes on from CAWGHO010000002.1 coordinate 2,467,311, forward strand.
GCCTTCGCGTATCTGATGTTCCGTCAGCTGATGTACGTCAGCCACATGGAGACGGTGCGCTCGCTGGAACTGCCGTATGCCGAGCCGCCGGCGTCGCGCACGGCGCTCTTTTATCTCGCCGGTGCGACGGCGATCGCGCTCGTGCTCTTTCCGCTGCTGCCGCGCGTCCGCAATCCGTTCGTGCAGGGCATCACCGGACCGCTGACCGGATCTTCGACAGGCCTCAGCGAAAGCATCGACTTCCGCGATCCGCGCACCGCCAATCCCGGCGACGACACGGTCGTGGCCCGGGTCTGGATCGACCATCCCGCGCGGCCCTTCTTCACGCCCCTCCGCCTTCGCGGCAACGTCTACGACCGCTTCGACGATGGGGAGTGGAAGCAAACCTTCCGCGGGCTTCGCGAGGTTGGCTCGCGCAACGGTCGCTACACCGTTGGGCGCGCGAACGGGGTCTCCCGGACGATCGTCGTGCAGCAGCGTGCGCAGCGGGGGAAGCTCTTTCTGCCCGTCGGCATGTATGCGATTTCCGGTCTCTCGAATCTGTACGAAGGTCCGTCGCGGGACAGCTATCACACGTACGACCGGTCGATGCTCAATCTGGACGTGTCGATGGCGTATCGCGCGGAACCGCTCCGGCTCGCACGCGCGGGCATGAGCGGCTATGTGGTCTCACCGGAGATTGAGGCGATGGCGCGGCAGATCGTCGGCGATGCCCAGACTCCGGAGCAACGTGCGGCGCGGATCGAGAGCTATCTGGCGAACAACTTCCGCTACGTCCCGAACTCCGGCACGCCCGTGGCGACGATGACGCTCGACCAGTTCCTGCTCACCACGCGCGCCGGCCATTGCGAGTATTTCGCCGCGGGCATGGTCGCGCTGCTGAACGCCGTCGACGTTCCCGCGCGCATCGCCGGAGGGTTCTACGGCGGCCGCCTCAATCCGCTGACCGGCTACTTCGCCGTTCGGCGCGAGGATGCGCATGCGTGGACGGAGGTCTGGGATGGGGCGCGGTGGCTGACGTTCGATGCGACGCCGGCCTCGCTGCGGCCGGGATCGGAGGCCGCCGGTGCGCTGCGAGCGTTGATGTCGGCGATCGGCGATTCGATCACCTATTTCTGGGATCGTTACATCCTGACCTTCGGTCTCTCCGATCAGATCGCGCTCGCCGCGGAGGTGATCTCCTGGACGCGCCAGACCGCGATCGACATGCGATCGACAGTCGTCTCAAACGTGCGTGAATTGGCCACGCCGCGGTTCGGCATCCTCTTTTTCGTTTTGCTGGCGGTTGGCGCGGCGGTCGTTGCGTACGCGCGCCGGCCCCGCTCCGCTTTCCATCTGCTGGCGGCGTTCCTCGCCGAGCGCGGGATCGAAGTAAGGGAAGCGATGACGCTGGAAGAGGCCCTCGGCCGGCTCGATCCCGAATCAGCGCGCGCGGTGGCGCCTCTGGTCGCGCTGTACGAGGAAGAGGAGTTTTCGGGACGCCGCGATCCGCGGCGGATCCGCGCGCTCAGGAAACGGCTCGTCGAATTGCGCGGGTAGCTACTTCATCGTCGGCAGGCGCCGCGGACTCCGCATCAGCGCGGCCATTTCCCGCACCGCCGCTTCCAGCCCCACCAGCGCGGCCCGGGCGATGATCGAGTGGCCGATGTTCAGCTCTTCGATCTCCGGGATGGTGGTGATGCCGTCGATGTTCCGGTAAGTGAGTCCGTGACCGGCCAGGACGACGAGGCCGAGCTTTTTCGCCGCTCGCGCGGCAGTGGCGATCTTGTCGAGCTCCTGCGGCCAGTGACCGGTCTTCCAGGCATCGGCGAACTTGCCGGTGTTGATCTCCACCTTCGGGGCGCGGAGCTTGTGGCACTGCCGGATCTGCTCGAGATCGGGATCGACGAAGATCGAGACGTCGATGCGCGCTTCGAGAAGCTGATTGACGGCCTTCTCGACATTCCCCGAGTGCAGCACGACATCGAGCCCGCCCTCTGTGGTGATCTCGTCCTTCCGCTCCGGCACGAGCGTGACCTGATGGGGCTTGACGGTCTGGGCGATGCGGATCATCTCGGACGTCGCGGCCATCTCGATGTTGAGATGCGTGGCCACGGTTCTCTTGAGCAGCTCGACGTCGCGGTCCTGGATGTGGCGCCGGTCGCCGCGCAGATGGACGGTGATGCCCTGCGCGCCGCCGAGCTCACAGAGGACGGCCGCCGCGACCGGATCGGGCTCGTCGGTCTTGCGCGCCTCACGGATGGTGGCGATGTGATCGATGTTGACTGCCAGACGCATGCGTGTAGGTTAGCAGCGTGTCCCGGCGTCAAACGCTCGTTGTCATAGTTGCGGCCCTCGTCGTCGTCGCGTCGGGCCTGTTCATCGCGTACGGCGGAAGGATCTGGTATCCGTGGCTTCTCCAGATTCGCGGGCCGCGATCGGTCGCCGATGTCGTTGCGAAATACGGAGCCGCCGCAGGGTCGCGGCTCGCGCCGCACTTCAAACGCGCCGGCGTGGCCTATCCGCCGAAGGACATCGCCATTCTGGTCTTCAAGGACGAGCGCCGCCTCGCCCTCTGGGCGCGGAGCGGCCCACGGTGGCGCTTCATCCGCGACTACCCGGTTCTCGCCGCAAGCGGACACGCCGGCCCGAAGCTTCGGGAAGGCGATCAGCAGGTTCCCGAGGGCGTTTACCGGATCGGGCATCTCAATCCGAACAGCAGCTTCCACCTGTCGATGAAGGTCGATTATCCGAACGCGTTCGACCGCCGAATGGCCCAGCGCGATCGCCGGACGACGCTGGGCGGGGACATCTTCATCCACGGCAAAAGTGTCTCGATCGGATGCGTTGCCGTTGGCGATCGAGCCATCGAGGAGCTTTTCACCCTGGTCGCACGAACGGGGCACCCGCGGGTCAAAGTCGTCATCGCGCCGAACGACCTTCGCACCCGTGGGCCAATCGTCGACGAACGTTCGCCTGCATGGGTGGGCGAGCTCTATCGCATTGTCGCCGCGGCCCTTGCCGAGTTCCCCGTGTGGATGGAATCGAGCGCGAACGTCGACGTCCTAGGAATGGAAAAGAAGCCGCGCGTGATTAAGTAGCCCGCGATGCTCTACCGCTTCGACGACGTCGAGAAAAGCTACGGCCCGCACGACGTGTTGCGCGGCGTGACCTGGCAGCACAACCCCGGGGAGCACGTCGGCCTCGTTGGCCGCAACGGCGCGGGGAAAACGACGCTGTTCCGCCTCCTCCTCAAGCAGGAAGAGCCCGATCACGGGCAGATCATCCGCGCCAACGCGATGACCGTCGGCCACGTCGGCCAGCATCTGAACGCCGAGCCGGGGATGTCGCTCTTCGATTTCGTCGAGACCGCGTTCGGCAACGTTCTGGCCATCGAGCGGAAGATGCGCGCGATCGAGCACGACCTCGCCGATCCGTCGAAAGATCACGATCGCCTGCTGGAGAAGTACTCCGAGCTGCAGCACGACTACGAGCACGCCGACGGCTACACGCTGCACGCGGAAGTGGAGCGGGTGCTGACCGGCGTCGGATTCGCGGACAGGAAAGAGTGGGAGCGGCCGATCGCGGAGTTCAGCGGCGGGCAGCAGAACCGGGCCATGCTCGCGCGCGTCCTGCTGACGAAAGTCGATCTTCTCCTCCTCGACGAACCGACCAACCATCTCGACCTCAAAGGCATCGAGTTCCTCGAAGAGTTTCTGCAGGACTTCAAAGGCAGCTACCTGCTCATTTCCCACGACCGCACGTTCCTGAACCGCACCGTCGGCAAGATCGTCGAGCTCGCGCACGGGAAGCTCGTCGAGTACCACGGCAACTACGAGAAGTTCCTCCAGCTCCGCGCCGAGCGGATGGAGAAGATGGCCAAGGACTTCGAGCGCCAGCAGGAGTACATCGCCGAGACGCAGGACTTCATTCGTCGCAATCTCGCCGGCCAGAAAACGAAACAGGCCAAGTCGCGCCGGAAAATGCTGGACAAGCTCGATGAGATCGAGCGCCCCGAGACCGACGAGACGCTGGCGAAGTTCACGCTCGACGGCGGCGCGCGATCGGGAGCCGTGGCCATGACCGCGGACCGCATCACCGCCGGCTGGGGCAGCCGCGCGGTCGTCGAGAACTTCAACATGCAGGTCCGCCGCGGCGAGCGCTACGCGATCATGGGTCCGAACGGGTCGGGCAAGTCGACGCTGCTCAAGACCTTCGCCGGCCGCATTCCGCCGCTGGCCGGCACGATCGCCTACGGCCAGAACGTCCAGGTCGGCTACTACGATCAGACCCTCGGCGACCTCAAACCGAACGGCCGGGTCATCGATGAAGTGTGGGATATCGATCACACACAGACCGAGCTCGAGGTGCGGTCGTATCTCGCGCGGTTCTCGTTCTTCGACGACGACGTGTTCAAGAAAACGCGCGATCTCTCGGGCGGCGAGAAGGGGCGGCTCGCGCTCGCGAAGATCATGTACGTCGGCGGGAACGTCATGCTGCTCGACGAGCCGACGAATCACCTCGACGTCTACACGCGCGAAGCGCTGGAAGAGGCGCTGGAAGGGTTCACCGGGGCGCTGATCGTCGTGTCGCACGACCGCTACTTCATCGATCGCGTGGCCGAGAACATCATCCTCGTCGAAGATGGCCACGCCGAGATTTACTCGGGCAACTACTCGGAGCTCGTCGAACAGTTCAAGAACGGTGCGGCCGCGCCGGTGACGCCGATCGTCGTGAAAGCGCCACCGCCGCCGCCGAAAGCATCGGAGCCCGTTGCGCCGAGGCCGGTGGTCGACCGCACGGAACAGCGCCAGCGCTCGAAGCGGATCAAGAAGATCGACGAGGAGATCGCAAACCTCGAAGCGCGGATCGCGTCGGCGGAGTCCGATCGCGAGCGCATCGACCTGCTGCTCTGTTCCGAGGAGGTGTTCCGGGATGGGGAGCGGTCGAAGAAGATCCAGCAGCAGAACCAGGATCTGAAGGCGATGATCGACCTGCTTTACGGGAAGTGGGAAGCGCTGGCGAAAGAGAAGGAAGAGCTGGAACCCGTGTCATCCTGAGCCGGCACGGCCGGCAGCGCTGATTGCTGCGCCGGTGCACGTGCGGCTGCCCTGACCTTTCACTTCTCTTTGTTCGGCGTCAAGATGCGTTCATGAACGCAGCAATCATCGCCATCGGCTCGGAGATGCTCGGGCCGACGCGCGTGGACACGAACTCCCTCAAGATCACCGCCGCGCTGGAGCAGTACGCGGTCGCGCTGGTACGCAAATCGGTCGTCGGCGACAAGCTCGCCGATCTCGTCGCGGAAATCCGTTTCTCGGCCGCACAGGCCGATATTCTCGTGATTACAGGCGGCCTCGGGCCGACCGAGGATGATCTGACTCGCGAGGCGCTGGCGGAGGCTTTCGGGCTGGCGATGCATGTCGAGCAGTCGATCATCGACCGGCTGCAGGAGCGCTTCGCAGCGCGCGGCTGGAAGATGCCCGAGGTCAATAAGCGGCAGGCGAATGTCTTCACTGGACAGACGACGCTGACCAACGAGCGCGGCACAGCGCCGGGCTTCCACATCGAGACCGCGGGCAAGCACGTCTGGGTGTTTCCCGGCGTGCCGCACGAGCTGGAGTGGATGCTCGAGACGTACTTCGTGCCCTGGCTTAACGAGCTCCGTGGCGGACGCGCGAGGTACCGGCGCGTGCTGAAAATCACCGGCGTCACCGAGTCGGGCGTCGACGAGCGGCTCAAGCCGTACTACGAGCGGCACAAGGGCGAGCTGGTGACGATCCTGGCCAGCGGCGGCGCGACGGAGATTCATCTGCACGCGGATGGATCGGAAGTCGAGGCCCGCGCGGTGATCGCCGCGAATGAAAAGGAAGTGCTGGAGATCTTCGGCCACCGAGTGTTCGGTTACGACGAAGACACGCTCGAAAGCGTGGTCGGCAATCTCCTGAAATCACGCGGCGAAACGTTGGCTGTTGCCGAGTCGTGCACCGGCGGTCTCCTCGGCTCCCGAATCACCGACATCCCGGGCAGCTCCGCCTACTTCCTCGGCGGCGGCATCTGCTACACCGGCGCCGCGAAGACCGCGCTGGCCGGTGTCGATCCGCAACTCATCCGCGAGAACGGCGAGGTCTCCGAACCGGTTGCCATCGCGATGGCCACCGGCATCCGCGAGCGTTTCGGCGCCACGTGGGGCGTCGGAATTACCAGGCATCGCCGGCCCGACTGGCGGAACGCCGGAGAAGCCCGTCGGCACCGTCCACATCGCCGTAGCCGGCCCGAACGGCCACGAGCACCGCAAGTTGCTCTGGCAGGGCCCGCGCACGATCATCAAGTGGTTCTCGACACAGTGGGGGTTGGATCTGCTCAGGCGGTCGTTGTTGACGAATACGCACGAGTAGCCCACATTGTGTGTATGAAGCGCACGAACGTGATTCTCGATGAAGAGCTGTTGGAAAAGGCCCGGCGGGTGACCGGCGAGAAAACGTATTCAGCGACGATCAACAAGTTACTCGCGGAGGCCGTTCGCGTGGCGGACCTGAAGCGCGCCATTGCAGAAATCGTGGAGCACAACAAGAACGGGGCGATGCTCAATCGCGGTTACGTTGAGGAGAGGTGGCCCGAGTCCGCCGCGAGAATCTGGCCTCGAAAACAGCGCGCTTCCGCGGACGAAGTTCGCGCGCCGAAGAAGAAGGCCAAGCGTCGTGTGGCTCGTTGACTCGAGCGCCTGGATTCTGTTGGGCGCCGATCTCGAGAGTCTCAAGACCCGATTGGACGGAGTCGCGACGTGTCCACCAATCGTGCAGGAGATGCTCCAAGGGGCGAGCGGCTCGGCCGCCTACCAACAGTGGCGCAACGCCTTGCTGCGAACCCGCGTTCTCGACGCACCGGTCCCTCTTACGAGATATGAAGAGGCCGCACGGCTGTACCTTCGCTGCCGCGATGCCGGCTTCACGATCCGCTCATCGGTCGATTGCCTGATCGCGGCCTGTGCGATAGCGCACGACATTACGGTCCTTCACGACGATCGCGACTTCCAATTCATCGCGCAGGTGACGCAACTCAAAGCGCAGCGCGTTTAGCCGTTCCTCAATCGCAAAACGTTCGTGATCACGTCGTTGTACAACACGACGATCATCAGCGTCGCCAGCGCCGCGAATCCCACCTGCTGGATCCGCTCTTTCACGCGCAGCGAGAGATCGCGGCGGGCTACACCTTCGATCAGCAGGATCATGATGTGGCCGCCGTCGAGAACGGGGATGGGCAGCAGGTTCATCACACCAAGTTGTAACGAGATCATGGCCATGAGGCCGATCACGTAGACCCAGCCGCGGCTGACCATCTCGCCGGAGATGCGCGCGATGTTGATCGGGCCGCTGAGCTCTTTCATGCTGCCTTCGCGGCGGAACATGCGGGAAAGCGCGCTCATCGCGTACTTCAGCATCTTCCAGTTCTCGGCGACGCTGTGGCGCAGCGCAGGAATCAGCGAAAGCTTGAACATGCGCGTCGGCGGAACCATGCCGCGGAGCACACCCAGTTTTTCGTCGGTAGTCGGGGCGAGCGAGAGTGCGACCTGCTGGCCGTTGCGATCGACGACCACCGCCACCGGCTTCGGTCTTCGTGTCGTCGGAGATCTTCGCGAAGTCCTCCAGTGCGGCCACGGGTTTGCCGTTGGCGGACGACGATCCGGTCGCCGGCGCGAACTCCGGCAGCGGCGGCGGGAGAGGCAGGGGTCACGCGGCCGATCACCGGCTCGAGGCCGGAACGGATTCCGGCGCGCCCGACCGGGCCGAAATCGCTTTCATCGCGCTCCGGGGTCATCGTCGTTTTGCCGGTCACGCCGTTGCGCACGTAAACGACTTCCAGCGGCGTCCCGGCGTTCATCGAGACGATCAGGCGCAGGTCATCGAAGTCATTCACCGGCTCGCCTTTGACAGCGACGATGCGATCGCCGGCGAGCAATCCGGCCTTCGCGGCTGGTTTTCCGGCTTCGACCTCGCTGATCACCGGCTTGGTGATGAGCTGTTCGGTGCCGACCATCGCCAGGCCAGCCACGAAAGCGATGGCGATGAGGATGTTCATGGCCGGGCCGGCGAAGAGGATCAGGAAGCGCTGCCATTTCGGCTTGGACAAAAACTCGTCCGGCGTCCCAACCACATTGTCCTCGGGCGTATCGCCAGCCATCCGCACGTAGCCGCCGAGGGGGATCAGCGAGACGCGGTAGTCGGTGTCGCCGTGCTTGAAGCCGAACAGGCGCTTGCCGAAGCCGAATGAGAAGACCAGCACGCGGACCCGGAAGAGCTTGGCCAGCATGAAGTGCCCGGCCTCATGGGCGAAGATGAGGAACCCCAGGACGAGGATGAAGGAGAAGAGGTTTCGGACTAGCGTTTCGGCCATTGTTTTGAAGGGATTCCGGTCAGCGGCTCAGTGCAACATCGATCCCGCGCGCTTCGTTCCTTGCCCAGCCATCCCAGTGCAGCGCGTCCTCGACGGAGGCGATGGCAGCGGTCTGGCCGGCGTGTTTGTCGAGTACCCGGGCCACGATGTCTACGATTCCGACGAAGGGAAGTTCTCCGGCCAGGAACCGCTCGACGGCGATCTCGTTGGCGGCGTTGAGCACCGCGGGCATGGAGCCCCCCGCGCGGAGCGCCGCGTATGCGAGCTGAACCGCAGGAAAACGCTTCGGATCGACCGGCAGGAAATCGAGCTTGCTGATCCTGGCCAGGTCCAGGCGTGCAAACGGCGCCGGGACGCGATCCGGATAGAGGAGCGCGTACTGGATCGGGAACTTCATGTCGGTGGTCGAGAGCTGGGCGATGATCGAGCCATCGACGTACTCGACCATCGAGTGCACGATCGACTGCGGATGGATGACGATGTCGATCCGGTCCGCGGGCATGTCGAAGAGGTGATGGGCCTCGATGACTTCCAGCCCTTTGTTCATCATCGTCGCCGAGTCGATGGAGATCTTGCTGCCCATCCGCCAGGTGGGGTGGGCCAGCGCGGCGTCGATGGTGATGTCGTCGAAGGTGGCCAGGTCGCGATGGAGGAACGGGCCGCCGGACGCCGTGAGGATGATGCGCTGCAGCTCGTCGTGGCGGCCGCAGCGGATGGCCTGGTGCACGGCGTTGTGCTCGGAGTCGACAGGGAGGATCTCGCCGCCGGATTCGCGGGCGGCGCGGGTCATCACGTCGCCCGCGGCGACGAGGACTTCTTTGTTGGCGATGCAGACGCGTTTGCCGGCTTTGAGCGCGGCGTAGACCGGGCTGATGCCGGCCGCGCCGACGATCGCGGCGATGACGGCATCGCCGGTGGTTGCTACTGCGGATGCGCCGTCCATTCCGTGAAGGATTTCGGTGTCATCACCAATCAGCGCGCGCAACCGCGCGACGTCATCTTCGCTGCGTACGGAAACGACCGACGGTCGATACCGCTGGACCTGTTCAGCAAGCAATTCGATGTTGCCGCCCGCCGCCAGCGCGGCGACCGAAAGCGCGTCGGGAAACGCGTCGACGACGGCGAGGGTGCTCCTGCCGACGCTGCCGGTGCTGCCGAGGATGGAGATGGTTCGCATTCAGGCGGACATGATGTTCAGCGAGCGGAAGCCCTTCACCAGCAGCGTCCAGTAGCTGTAGAGGATGGGTGCGGTGAAGAGGATGGAGTCGAAGCGGTCCAGAAATCCGCCGTGACCGGGAAGGAGCGTGCCGGAGTCCTTCACCGCCGCGGAGCGCTTCCACATCGACTCCGCGAGATCGCCGACCACGCCGGCGAAGGAGAGGATCACGCCGGCGATGATCGCGTGCACCAGAGGGAAGGTCTTGAAGAAGGTGAAGTGGATGACCACCGCGGTGATGACCGACGTGGCGATTCCGCCGAGGAGCCCTTCCACGGTTTTCTTCGGGCTGATGCGTGGGGAGAGCTTGTGCCGGCCGAAGGTCTTGCCGACGTAGTACGCGCCGCTGTCGCCGAGCCAGACCACCAGCAGCAGGAAGAACACCAGCTTCGATCCTTCCGGAAAGTCGTTGCGGAGGCGGATCAGCGAGCCGCCGAGCATGCCCACGTAGGTCGTGGCCAGCACGGCGATCGCGCTGGATGGCAGCGAGTCCTCGAGCTCCTTCCGTCCAACCACGTACCAGGCCGGGATGAGCAGCAGCGCGGTGAACATCCCCAGCTCGACCGACAGCCCGGGCAGGATGAACGCGGCCATGATCACGAGCATGATCACGACGCAGAGCGAGATGGGAACGTCGTACCCCTTGGCCTTGCCCAGCGCCAGGAATTCGTACAGCGCGAGAACGGCGATCAGCGCCATGACCGCGTCGAAGACGTACTCATGGCTCCAGCCGATCAGCCAGATGATGAGCGGCGCGGCGACGACCGCCGTGATCTCGCGTGCGAAGCGCATCCGTTAGGACGACCTCGAGTCGTCCGCTTCGACGAACATCTCGCCGTCAGGCGGCTCGACCGCGCCGTAGCGGCGCTCGCGGGCCTGGAAGTCGATGATGGCCTCGTAGAGGTTCCGCTTCCGGAAGTCGGGCCACAGCACTTTGGTGACGTGAATCTCGGCGTACGCGATCTGCCAGAGCAGAAAGTTCGAGACGCGCAGCTCGCCGCTGGTGCGGATGAGCAGGTCGGGATCTTCGACGTTCGCGGTGTAGAGATGGCTGGAGAAGAAGTCCTCGTCGATGACCGCGTCGCTCATTTCCTTTTCACGAAGGGTGGCCATGATGCGGTTGCAGGTGTCGACGATCTCCGCGCGGCCGCCGTAGTTGAGCGCGATCTGAAACAGGAGGCCGCTGTTCTCCGCGGTCTTCTCCTCGGCATACCGAAGCTCCCGCTGCACGCTCGGATCGAGTCCGTCGATGCGCCCGATAGGCGTGAAGCGGATGTTGTTCTCCATCAGCGTCTGCAGCTCTTTCCGGAGGTACTCCTTCAGCAGCATCATCAGCGTCGCGACTTCGTACCGCGGCCGCTTCCAGTTTTCGACGGAGAAGGCGTACAGGGTGACCACGCCGAGCTCGAGCCGGGCCGCGGTCTCGACGGTCTCACGAACGGAGGCGATGCCGGCGCGATGGCCTTCGACGCGGGGGAGGCTGCGGGCCCGGGCCCAGCGGCCGTTCCCGTCCATGATCACCGCCACGTGCCGCGGCAGGCGCTTCAGGTCGATCTTCTCGAGGAGGGTCTCCTCGATCGACCCGGGCTCGGCAAGCTTGCGGACGTCGATCACAGAGGGGGGATGTTAGCACCGGGCCGAGGTTGCGAGGTTGCGGGGTTACGGGGTTACGAGGTGCGCTCCGCCTCGGAACCTCGAAACCCCGAAACCTCGTAACCAACGCCTTTCAAAACCAGGCCTTTGGCGGGCGCCGTCCACCTCGCTTCGTCGAAGGACAGGGCCTCCGCGCGGCCTTTTCCCACCTCGATCAGCGAGCCGGCGATGCGCCGGACCATGTAGCGGAGAAAGCCATCCGCGGTCACCGTGATGCGGATCGCCTCGCCTTCCCGAACCACCGAAATCGCGCGCACGGTTCTCACGGTCGACTCGACTTCCGGCTCGGCCACGGTGAAGGCACGAAAGTCGTGCGTGCCCACAACATTCTGAGCGGCGGCGGCCATGGCCTCGACGTCGAGCGGTCTGGCGATGTGCGCATGGGTTTCCTGCGCGAAAACATCCGCCACTTCCGCGTTCCAGATCCGGTATTCGTACGTCTTCGACGTCGCGGAGAAACGCGCGTGGAAGTCGTCAGCAACCGTCTCCGCGCTCGTGATCCTGATGTCGTACGGCAGGATCTGATTCAGTCCGAGGACGAGTCCGCGCGAGGGGATCTCGAACGGAACGTCGGCGTGAGCGCGCTGGGCGAGCGCATGCACGCCGGCATCCGTGCGTCCGGCGCCGTGCAGGCGGACCTCGGCGCTGAACATCTTCTCCAGCGCCTCTTCGACGACCTGTTGAATCGACGGCGCGTTGATCTGCCGCTGCCAGCCGCCGTAGCGAGTGCCGAGGTACTGGAGCGTCAGGAAAACGCGCATGATTAGTAGGCAGTAGGCAGTGGGCAGTAGGCAGTGGACCGGTTCTCCCGCCTACTGCGAGCCGCGGAGCGGCGTACTGCCTACTCAGGTCATCTCATGTCCTGGGCGATGATCTGCTCGCGCGTGAACCCCGTCGTGTTCGAGACCTGGTCGACCACGCCGATGGAGATCTTGTTCAGACCCTTTTCCATGAGCATGTCCAGCGTGTACGTGTAGTACTTGCCCTTCAGGCTCTTCATCTGCTCGGCGGTCACGCGGATCTGGTGCGATTTGCGGGCGATGTCGGACATGTCGTTGTGCTTGTTCGCCACGACCACGTACACGTCGAACCCGCCGACAAACTCATCACCCTGCGGCAGAAGCGTCAGCGATTCCATCGGGATGATCACGTCCACCGGCACGCGGTAGTAGCCGTCGTCGGTCGGCAGGGTGCGGCCCATGCGCGCGAGGATGCGCATGTCGTTGTCCTTGGTCTGGTAGAGCAGATTCGCGACGGCGCGATCGCCCATCTCCGCGTAGACCGACTTCTCGACGAAGGTCTGGCGGTTGCGGACGACGTAGTCCTTGTTCTTGACCTTCACGTTGATGTAGCGCTGCCGGTCGACGCGCTCCGTTCCGGCGCGGTAGCCGAGGGAGTAGTACGACTCGAGATCGCGGGTGATCTTGCGGAAGGCCTCCGCGAAATTGTTCGTGTTCACCGAGGCCAGGCCGCCGGTCATGTTGGCCATGTGCATCATCGACTCGATGGTGTTCTGCGACGCGGCATGGGTGACGGCGGTGGGAACCGGCCGGGCGTGCTCCGCCGACATCTCCGTGCCCATCGAGAGCCCGGCCGCGTGAACCGTGTAGAGGGTGATGCCGTTGGCGTTCGCGGTCTTGCCGACCTGCGTGATCAGGTTGCTGCTGTCGAAGTGCATGCCTTCGATCATCGTCGAGCCGACGTTCGACCAGCCCTTCTCGCGCGAGATCTCATCGACCATGTAGAACATTTCGCGGCCGGGCTGCATGGGGAAGCCTTCACTGGTCAGAACCAGGATCTTCTTTCCCTCGACGCCGGCCAGCGTGGTCATCAGAGCGTTGAGCGAGGCGACGCTCTGCCGGAGATCGTGCTCGACCGAGCTCGCGTACGCGCGGGCGGTCGCGATTGCGTCGGTGTACGACGGTGCCTCGCGAATGCGGTCCTCGACGTCACGCCGCTCGCTGCGGTTGGCGATGCCCTGGCCGGATTCGCCCGCGACGGTATCGAGGATCGACTCGATCTGTTTCGGATCGCGGGTGAACGGCACGCGTACCTTCATGCTGCGGTTGTAGGTCGCGACCATCGCTTCGTCGCCGGGGCGCATCGCCGTCTTGAGGAACTCCTTCATGTCCTTGAAGACGCGGTTCCGGTTGAACGGCGCGAGGCTGAGGTTGTCGATGTAGAAGATGATCCGCCGCTTCATGTTGTCGGGGATGTCTTCCGAGCTCTGGGGCGCCGCCGGCTGGGCGGGCGGAACGGGCGCGTTCGGAACCGAGTCGGCGACGACGTTCTTGGCCTGGCTTCCGGCGACCTCGTAGAAGTTCGTGATCGGCTTGGGAACGTTGTTCTCGCGGATCTCGAAATCGTCTTTGGTGAGACCGGCGATCGGATTGCCGCGGCGGTCGGTGACGACGACGTCGATGTTGATGATCCGGACGTCGATGTTCATCGAGACCGGCGGCGGAGCCGGGTCTGTCTGCGGCTGCAGTTTGCCCTGCGCGGCCATCTGAGCCGTCAGGCTGATCGCTGCAAAAAGTACGAGGGTGCGTTTCAAGGGTTGGCCTCCCGAAGGCTCAGACGAATATGTCGGGCTCCACGTTCCTCGCGGGACCCGTGGCGCGGTCCATGCGAGAATACGGAACCGCCGGGCGAAACCCCTCCGTGGATGTGAACATTCCGATGCGATCCTCGCCGCAAGTCCAACCGGGCAAACAAGATCCGGTCGCCTTCTCCAAGATGGCCGGGGGCGGGAACGACTTCGTCGTGATCGACAATCGGGCCCTCAAAATCACTGAGGCCGAGGAGCTGACGCGGCGGATCTGCACCCGGGCGCTTTCCGTGGGCGGCGACGGACTCATCCTCATCGAGAACTCGGTCCGGGCCACCTTCCGCATGCGCTACTACAACTCCGACGGCTCCCTCGGCGAGTTCTGCGGCAACGGCACCCGCTGCGCGGCGCGCTTCGCGTTCATGAACGTGATCGCCGGCAAGCAGATGACCATCGAGACCGACGCGGGGATCGTCAGCGCGGTCATCGGCGATGCCGGAACGGTCACGATCACCCTTCCACCGCCCTACGCGTTCCGGCCGGAGCGGCCGGTGAAGGTCGGGGAGACGGTCGTTCGCGGCTCCTCGATCATGGTCGGCGTGCCGCATTACGTGATCTTTCTCCTGGATGATCTTTGGAATCAGGACATCGCCCCTTTGGGCCGCGCCATCCGCAAGCATCCCGAGATGCAGCCGCAGGGAACGAACGTGAACTTCGTGGTCGTGCGTGACGACCATTCGATCGAAGTGCGGACCTACGAACGGGGCGTGGAAGCGGAGACGCTTTCCTGCGGATCGGGTGTCGTGGCCTCCGCGGTGACGAGCGGGCTGTTCGGGCGGGTGAAGTCGCCGGTGAATGTGCTGGTGCGCAGCGGAACGACGTACGAGGTCGCGTTCGACATGGTCAGCGGCGGCGTCGACAACGTCCGTCTGAAAGGCGATGCCCGCCTGATTTTCAAGTCCACGCTCACGCCGGAGACGCTGGAAGGGTTCGATCCCGATTTCGTCCGCGATCCGGCGGCTGCTACGGTTACTCAGTGAAGAATCTGTGGTGGCTTGTTGTCGCGGCGCTCGCGGCGTACGCGTGTCAACTCGCCGTGCATCATCCGACGCCGATCGATCGCGCGCTGCCGTTCATCGCCATCGCCGTGACGGTGCTGGCCTGGGCCACGTATCCGGTGGTGATGGTGGCGGTGCCGGTGTTGATCGTGGCGGAAATCGCGATCGCGGATGAGGGGATGCGGTTGCTGGCCTTTGGCCTGATTTGGAGTGCGGCGGCTCTGCCGCCGCTTTGGAAAGCGGCAGCAGAGCTGCCGCACTCCATCGTCATCGCCATCACGAGCATCCTCCTCCTCCGCTGGATCCCCCTGACCAACGTCCTCTGGTTCCGCGAGATCTTTCTGCTCCTCATCGCGATCGCCATCGTTTACGTCCTCGGCCGCACGCCGTTCGCGGTGGCAGTCGCGGTGATCACCGCGCTGGTCACGCCAGCGGTGCCTTTGCGTACGCTCGCGTTGCCTTTGCTGGTGCTGCTCGTGGTCATCGCGGCGCGAGCGTTCGGCATGCCGAAACTGAAGCTGGTCATCCCCTCGACGATCGCGCTGGGATTCGTGATGCTCTTCTTCGCCTGGAGCGGCATCGTCGCCCGCGCGTTCCCCTACTTTCTGAATCACGCCCGGGCCGAGCAGGAGCGGCAGTGGCTCGGCCTCGCGCTCGCGCCGCGGGAGTCGATCGATCTGCAGGTGCCGCACGGAGCCACGGCGTTGATCGTCTCCGGCGCGAACGTCCCGCGCTTCCGGCGCGGCGCGATCCTTGGCACGATCAATGGCGCCGCGGTCCGCATCGGCGATGCTTCGGACTGGGGCTACATGCGCCGCGATCATTACTTCGGCGCGCGGAATCCTCTGCCTCGCGATCCGGCCGGGAAGATTCGCGATTACGGATACGCGGCCTGGGTCGACGGCGCAGGACGCGTGGCTTTGCCGGCCGGCGCGAAGACCATTCGCGTCGTCGCTGACGCCGGATTGCCGCGCGATGCATCGCTGCAGGTCGAGGCGTTCGAGCTGATGAAGCGATGATTGCTGCGACGATCGCCGGCCTGGCCGTTCTTCCGCTGATCGTCCTGCGCGGACGCACGCTGGCCTCGTTTTACGCGGCCGCGGGATGCATCGCGCTGTTCGCCTGGATCCTCACCCGCCGCCTCGTCGACGTCGATCCCCGCCTCGGCTTCGTCGCCTTCGCGGTGGTCATCGCCGCGGTCTTCTCGCTCTTTCTGGCGATGGGACGGGATGTGAAATGGTCCGCGAATCGCGCCGCGCTGCTGGCGGCGATCGTCTACACGCTCACCATCGGCGCGATGCTGTACACGCCGATCGATGGGGACGAGCCGTTTTATCTGCTCGTGACCGAGTCGATCGCGCGCGACTTCGATCTCGACGTTTCCAACCAGTATCGCGAGCTGGCCACGAGCGAGACGGGGCGTCCGGACCTGACGCCGCAATTCGGCGATCCGCCGGGCCGCTCGCGGCACGAGCCTTTCCTGTCGCTGCTCATGGTCCCCGGCTACGCCCTCGGCGGCCTGCACGGCGCCATCGCCACGATCGCGCTGTTCGGCGTGCTGCTCGTCCGGTCGACCGTTCGCTGGATGGAGGACGAAGGCATTTCCGATTCCGCGGCGCGGGCGGTCTTCCCGTTCTTCGCGTTCGCGCCGCCGGTTCTGTTTTACGCGACGCGCATCTGGCCGGAAGTGCCCGCGGCGTTCTGCTTCGTCGAGGTCCTGCGCGGCATGCGCAACGAGCGGACGAAACGATGGGTGCCTGCGTTGCTCGCGCTGGTGTTGTTGAAGTTGCGGTTCGTGCTGGTGGGAGTCGGATGTCTGTTACTCGCGCGCAAACGAAGAATGTTCGCGCTCATCGCCATCCCCCTGGCCATCACGTTCCTCCTCACCGGCACCTTCACCAACGTCCACACCTGGCGCGAGATCATCCCTTCCTTCGATCACGCCACCGGCTTTTTCGGCCTGGTCGCCGACGGGATGAGCGGCATCGTCTTTCAGGCGCCGTTCTACCTCCTCGGCCTTTTCGCGATCACCCGCTGGCGCTCGATGCCGCACGGGTTTCGCATGGGCATGCTCACCTCGCTCCTTTATCTCTTCTACCTGCTGCCGCGGCCGGAGTGGTTTGGCGGGTGGGCTCCGCCGCTGCGCTACGTCGTCTTCCTCATGCCCGTCCTGGCTCTCGGCGCAGCCGCGGTCTGGGATCGCGTGTCGCGCGGCGCGATCGCGATCATCGCCGTCTGGACCACCGGCCTGGTCATCCACGGCCTGACCTTTCCCTGGCGGCTTTTCCACGAGGCCAACGGCGAGAACCCGATCGGCGAATCGTTATCGCGTTTGCATCAAGCCGATTTCTCGCGTCTCTTCCCGAGCTTCATCCGCGTCAACAACGCGGCGTGGGTCGGGGCCGTCGTGGCGATCGTGCTGATCATCGCGCTGCGGCGGTATGCCTTCGACCTGACTATTCCGATCGTGTCACTGGCCATCGCCACGGGGTTCCTCTTCGGAAGACAGCCGGGAGTGCGCGTCGACTTCGAGGATGCGCACATCGTTCGTGAAGGCGGCGATCTCTATCCGCCGATCCACACGGTCATGCGCACGAGCTTGAGGGGCGGATGGGTGCTGGAGGCGGGAGACTCGATGTCCTTCCTCGCCCGCGATGGTGATTGGACGCTGCACTACATCACCGGACCCGGCGCGATGATCGAAGTGGCCGGCCGCGCCTATCAACTTCCGCCGACCGAAAGCTATGCAACCGTGCGTGTGCACGTTCCGGCCAGCGGACGGGTTGCGTTGCGCTGCGTATCAGGTGCTGTGAATCTGGATCACATGAAGCATGAGTGACGTCGACGTCATCGTCCTCGACATCGACGGCGGCGCGATGCTGGCCGAGTGTCTCGCGTCGATTCACGGCGCGGCGCGGGTGATCGTGTTCGACAACGGCTCGCGCGTTCCGACCTCTCATCCTGCCGTCGAGATCCTCCGCAGCCAGACCAATCTCGGTTTCGCCCGCGGTGCGAACGAGGCCTGGCGCGCCACGACCGCGCCCTTCGTCGCGTTGATCAACAACGACGTGGTCCTCGATCGCGACTGGCTGACGGTCGTGCGCGAAGCGATGGATCGCGATGAACGGCTGGCCGCGGTGCAGACCATCATCCGCCGCCCGGACGGCCGCATCGACGGCGCCGGGATCGACATCAGCGACGGCACGTTTCGCCAGATCGGCCACGGTCAGGATGTCGGAACGGATCTCGCCGTCGCCTGGGGCGTCTCCGCAACCGCGACGCTCTATCGCCGCGCGGCCATCGGCGAGCGGCTGTTCGTCGAGCGGCTCTTCACGTACTACGAGGATGTCGAGCTCTCCGCGCGTCTTCGTCAGGAAGGCTGGCGCACCTCGGTGCTCCCGGTCGTGAAAGCAACGCATCGCGGCTCCGCGAGCGCAGGCGTCCTCGGCCGTGACGCGCTGAGGCTCCGCACGCGCAATCGCTACCTCGTTGCCCGCATGCATCCGGGCACGGGAAGCATCCGCGCGCTGCTGTGGGAAGATGCGCGGCTCGCGCTGCGGGGGCGGACCTCGCCGCGCGGCGTGATCGAAGGTTTATGGTCCAGGTTGTAGTCCACACACCAGACGTCGTCGGCGAGCGCATGGCCGGCCCGGGGATTCGCGCGTCGCACCTTGCCGAGGAACTGGGGCGGCATTTTCCGACGACGCTGATTGCGCATGGCTCTACTGAAGCTCGCGAAGCGCTGCAGAGCGCCGATGTGCTCATCGGCCAGCCCGCCCGCGGATTTCGCAGGCGCCGCCGTGCGCAGAAGATGGTCTTCGACCTCTTCGATCCGAACGTCCTCGAACTGCGCGAGCTGTACGGAAGCGCACCATCCCTCCGGCAGCGCGTCCATCTCGCCGCGGAGTGGTGGAGGCTGTCGCAGGCCCTTGCCACCGCGGACCTCCTCGTCTGCGCCGCCGCTAAACAACGCGAATTCTTCGAGCGGCTGCAGTCCTGCGACGCGCCCTGGATCGAAGTGCCGTTCGGCATCGACCTGGACGAGGTCCGCGTCTGCGAAAAGCCTCGTGACAACGTCGTGGTCTGGGGTGGCGGACTGTGGGAATGGCTCGATCCGGCCACGGCCGTCGAGGCCATCGTCCGCCTGAACGACGAAGGCCTGCGCGCGAAGCTGCTCTTCCTCGGCCGCGCCCGTCCGAGCCGCACCGTGATCGACCGCCGGCGCGAGGACCGGATCGACGCCCTGCTCCGGCGGGGCCGCGGTCATGTATCGGCGAACGAGGAGTGGGTCCCCTATCGCGAGCGGCTCTCGTGGTTGCGCGCGGGCAAAGTGGCTATCATGCTCCACCGTCGTACGGAGGAGGCTGAGTACTCGATCCGCACGCGGCTCTTCGATGCGATTGCCGCGGCCGTCCCGGTCGTGGCCACGCGCGGAGGGTTCGCCGCGGACCTCGTCGAACGCGAAGGCCTCGGCATCGTCGTACCGCCCGAAGATGCCGAAGCGGTGTCCGCGGCGGTGCGAAAGTTACTGACGAACGACGATTACCACGCAGCGTGCGTAGAACGACTCGAGCGAATCCGGCCGCGGTTCGCGTGGGAAGTCGTGACACGCCCGCTGGTCGAAGCGATCATGCAATGGCAGAAGTGATGTTCGAACCGACCTTGACGATGCCTCCGGCGGCGGCCGCGCGGACGCTCGACCTTTCCATCCTCATCGTGACGTGGAACAGCGAGCGCTGGATCGATCGCTGCCTGCGCTCGATTCCCGCGGCCTGCGAAGGCCTCGAGTACGAAGTGGTCGTCCACGACAACGCGTCCGAGGACAGCACGCTGTCGATCGTCGGTGGCACCGATGCGACGGTGATCCGGTCGTCATCGAACACCGGGTTCGCGGCTGGAACGAACCGCGCGGTAGATGTCGCGACCGGCCGCTATCTCTTTCTGCTGAATCCCGATTGCGAGCTGGAGCCGCGCGCGCTGACCCTTCTCTTCAAGTTCCTCGAATCGCATCCGAACGTCGCCGCGGCCGCGCCGCTGCTCATCGACGAGAGCGGCCATTCCCAGCGCCATTTCCAGCTGCGGCGCCTGCCGACGCTCCGGAACCTGGCCTCCGAGGTTCTGCTGCTCGACAAGGTTTTCCCGAAGAACGCGACCACCGCGCATTACCGCTATCGCGATCTCGATCTCACCGAGCCGCGGATCATCGAGCAACCTGCCGCAGCGGCGCTCCTGCTGCGCCGCGAAGTGATGGCCGACGTCGGCGCATTCGACGAAACCTTCGCGCCGGCCTGGTTCGAAGACGTCGATTACTGCCGTCGCATGGCCGAGAAGAAGAAGGAAGTGTGGGTGGTACCGGCGGCCCGCGTGCGGCATTTCGGCGGGGCCAGTCTCGAGCACATGCGCTTCGCGCGGTTCACCGAGGTCTGGTACTCGAACATGTGGCGCTACGCGCGGAAGTGGCTGCGCCCGGGGCAGGCCGAGGCTCTGCGGTGGGTGATCATCGTGGGGATGGTGCTGCGCATCGTGGCGGGGTGCTTCGGCCTGAAGCCGAAAGGCGTCGAGCGCCGCGAGGCCTTCCGCGCGTACACGGCGGTGCTGAAGAAGGCGATGGACAGATGGCACGAGCCGTCTCGATCGTCCTCGTAACCTGGAACAGCGGGCAGTACCTGCGCCGCTGCCTCGAAGGAATCCGGCAGCAGACGCATCGCAACGTCGAGCTGATCGTCGTCGACAACGCCTCGTCGGACGAGTCGGTCGAAGTGGCGACCATCCGCAATCACACCAATCGCGGATTCGCCGCGGCCGTGAATCAGGGCATTGCCGCGGCGAACGGCGAATTCGTGCAGCTGGTCAATCCCGATTGTTTTCTCGAGCCGGACTACATCGAGCGCTTGCTGCACGTGTTCGACGATCCGACTGTCGGATCGGCGACGGGGAAGTTGTTGCGGGCCGACGGGAACGGCATCGACTCGATGGGGATCCGCATGACCCGCAGCGGCCGGCATCTCGACATCGACGATCCCGCGGTGCACGGCGAGGTGTTCGGTGTGAGCGGCGCGGCGGGGATGTATCGCATGTCCTTCCTGCGCGATTGCGCGATCGGCGGCGAGATCTTCGACGAGGATTTTTTCGCGTATCGCGAGGACGCCGATCTGGCGTGGCGCGGGCGGTTGTTCGGATGGAAGGCGATCTGCGAGCCGCGCGCGGTCGCCCATCATGTGCGTCGTGTGACTCCCGAAGTGCGACGCGAGTTGCCGGCGGGCATCAACATGCATTCGGTGAAGAACCGCTTCCTGCTCCGAATGAAAAATGAAGGCGCGTACCTGGCGATCCGGAATGCGCCGTTCGAGCTGTTCCGCGATCTGGTCGTGATCGGGGCCGCGCTGACCATCGAGCGCAGCTCACTTCCCGCGTTTGCATGGCTCCGGCGGAATCGCGCCCGCGTGCTGGCCAAGCGCCGCGTGATTCAGGCGCGCCGCAAAGTCAGCGATCGCGAACTGGCCAGGTGGTTCGCTTGAAGGTGGCCATTCTCGGCACGCGCGGCGTTCCGCCGAATTACGGCGGCTTCGAGACGTTTACGGCGGAGCTGGGGACGCGGTTGGTGCAGCGGGGTGAGGAAGTCAGTGTTTATTGTCGCGAGGAGGGTGACGCGGAGTGGAACGGCATCCACCGCATCGTCCTTCCGGCCATCGGCCACAAGTATCTCGAAACGGTCAGTCACAGCTTTCTCTCCGCGCTCGACGCGCTGAAACGCGACTTCGACGCGGTGCTGGTCTGCAACGCCGCGAACGCGTTCGTGTTGCCGCTGCTGCGCGCGGCGCGCGTTCCGGTCGCGATCAACGTCGACGGCATCGAGCGCAAACGCCGCAAGTGGAACATCCTCGGCCGCGCCGTCTACGCGACGGGCGAAGCGTTCTCGGTCAGCTTCGCCAATGCCGTCATCGCCGATGCGCACGTGATCGCCGATTACTACCGGGATCACTACGGCATCGAGGCGGTGATGATCCCGTACGGCGCCGAGTTTCCGGCCGAGGAGGATTCGGATGTGCTGGCGCGGCTCGATCTCGAGCCTCGCAACTACATCCTGTACGTCAGCCGCTTCGAGCCGGAGAACAATCCGCTGGAGGTCGTGCAGGTGTACGAAAAACTGAAGGACGCGCCGCCATTGGTGATGATCGGCAAAGGCCTCTACGCCTCCGACCTCGTTCGCGAGCTCGAGTCTCACGCCAGCGATCGCATCCTCTTTCCCGGCGCGATCTACGGCCGCGACTATCGAACGCTTCAGCGCAATGCCCTCGTTTACATCCAGGCGACCGAGGTGGGGGGGACGCATCCGGCGATGATCGAGGCCATGGCCTCGGGAGGGGCGGTTCTGGCGCACGACACCCCCGAGAACCGGGAAGTGGGCGGCGACGCCGTTGGTTACTTCGAGCTCCGGCCGGAGCAAACTCTCTCAGGCACACTTCAGGAATGGCTGTCTAACTCGTTGATACGAGAAGACTTCCGCTCGCGGGCGCGTCGACGGGCCAGCGAGCGCTATTCCTGGGAGAGGGTTGCGGACGAATACCAGAGGTTGCTTCGTAACCTCTTCTAGACGTTTCGGTTGTTCGATCCGTAACATGGGCCGCGGTACCGATAGCGCGTAATGCTGAAGCAGAAAGCCAACGTCATTGCCAGGATCGTCTACGGAGTCGATCTGGCCCTCACTACCATCGCGTTCTTCGCGGCGTTCTTCATCCGCGACCTTCTGCTTCCCGTCATCGATCCCGTCCATTTCCCGACCGGCCTCTTTCCGCTGGTCGAGTACCTGAAGATCTACCCGATCATCCTGATCATCTGGTCGATCCTCTTCTTCACCTACGAGAGCTATCACTCCCACCGCACGGTTCCGCTGACGCAGGAAGCGCTGACCACCATTCGCGTGGTCGCCGTCGGCAATGTCCTCCTGGCGACGCTCGCGTACCTCCTGCCGCTCCGGCAGCTCTCGCGTTCCTGGTTCGTGCTCTTCGCGGTCATCGCGGCGGTGCTGCTCGTCGCGGAGAAGATCCTGGTGCGGGTCATCGCGCGGTGGGTGCGCTCGAAGGGCTTGAACTATCGAACGGTGCTCATCGTCGGCACCGGCCGGCGCGCGACCGAGATCGCCCGGATGATCGCCGACCACAAATACTGGGGCTACAAGATCCTCGGATTCGTCAGCGACGGCCACCATCTGTCGAACGGGTGGACGCGTTACCGCATCTTCGGAACCGTGCCGCAGCTCAAGCACATCCTGGAGACCGGCGAGATCGTCGAGCCGATCGACGAGATCGTGTTCGCGGTCACGCGGAAGAAGCTCGATGAGATGAAGCAGATCTTTCTGCTCTGCGAAGAGCTGGGAATCCGCACGCGAGTGGCGATGAACTTCTTCCAGAACCGCGTGGCGCGGCTGGAGATCGAAGAGCTGGAAGGCGTGCCGTTCCTGACCTTCACCACCACGCCGTCGAACGAAGCGCAACTGGCCGCGAAGCGCGCGCTCGACATCGCCATCTCGATGCTGCTCCTGTCGCTGTCGCTGCCGGCCATCACCATCGCCGCGCTGGCCATCAAGCTTTCCTCGCCCGGCTCGGTGCTGTTCAAGCAGAAACGCATCGGCCTGAACGGCCGCATGTTCACGCTCTACAAGTTCCGCACGATGATCGCGGACGCGCACGAGCGCCGCGAGGAAGTCGCGCATCTCAACGAGATGGGCGGCCCGGCGTTCAAGGCGAAGGAAGATCCGCGCGTGACACCGGTCGGCCGCTGGCTGCGCCGCTTCTCGCTCGATGAGCTGCCGCAGCTCTGGAACGTGCTCAAAGGCGACATGAGCCTGGTCGGTCCGCGTCCGCCGATTCCGGAGGAAGTGGCGTCGTATCACCGCTGGCATCGCCGGCGCCTGTCGATGAAGCCGGGCCTGACCTGCCTCTGGCAGATCAGCGGCCGCAACGAGATCCAGGACTTCGACCGCTGGATGAAGCTCGACCTGCAGTACATCGACAACTGGTCGCCGAAGCTGGACATGAAGATCCTGTTGAAGACGATTCCGGCGGTGTTGAGCGGCAAAGGCGCGTCGTAGTTACGGGGTTTCGAGGTTACGAGGTCCGGGGGTGACTCCCTCGTAACCCCGAAACCTCGTAACCCCGCAACCTATACTTCGGCTCCATGCCGAAGTTAGATCCCACCACAGATGACTTCCGCGCCGCCGGTCATCGCCTGATCGACTGGGTCGCCGACTACCTCCAGAACATCGATTCCTATCCGGTGCTCTCGTCGGCGAAGCCCGGCGACGTCCAGCGGCAGTTCGCCGCGGCAGCGAGCGAAGAGGGCAAGCCGTACGACGCGCTCATCGCCGAATTCGAGTCGAAGATCCTCCCCGGCATCACCCACTGGAACCATCCCTCGTTCTTCGCCTACTTCTCCGTCACCGGGTCGCAGGCGGGCATTCTCGGCGAGCTCCTGTCCGCGGCCATCAACGCGAACGGGATGCTCTGGAAGACGTCTCCGGCGCTGACGGAGCTGGAGACGCTCGCGCTGCGCTGGCTGCGCGACGCCCTCGGCCTGCCGTCGAATCTCTTCGGCGTCATCAACGACACGGCGTCGATCAACGTCTTCCTGGCCCTGGCCGCCGCGCGCGAAGCGACGGGCCTGGACATTCGCGGGAAGGGGATGACCGGGCGCGATCTGCCGCCGCTCCGGCTCTATTGCTCCGAACACGCCCACTCGTCGGTCGACAAAGGCGCGCTGGCGCTCGGCTTCGGATCGACGGGCATCGTGAAGGTCGCCGCAGACGAGCAGTTCCGCATGCGTCCCGAGGCGCTCGCCGACGCGATTGCGAAAGATCGCGCGGCCGGCGCGTTGCCATGTGTCGTCGTCGCGACCACGGGCACGACGTCAACCGCGGCTGTCGATCCCGTTCGCGAGATCGGCGCAATCGCCGCGCGCGAGAACTGCTGGCTGCACGTCGACGCCGCGTACGCGGGCTCGGCGACGATCTGCGAGGAAAACCGCTGGATCTGGGACGGCGTCGCCGAATACGCGGACTCGATCGTCACCAACCCGCACAAATGGCTCTTCACCCCGATCGACTGCAGCGTGCTGTACACCCGCCGTCCGGACGTCCTTCGCGAGACCTTCTCGCTCGTGCCCGAATACCTGAAGACGACCGACACCGCGGAGATCAACTACATGGATTACGGCCTCCAGCTCGGCCGCCGGTTCCGCGCGCTGAAGTTATGGATGGTGATGGAGCACTACGGACTGGAGCGCCTGCGCACGGTCATTCGCGAGCAGATCGGGTTCGCGGAACGCCTCGCCGAAGAATTGCGATCCCGCGATGACGTCGAAGTGCTCTCGCAATCGTTCAGCGTGGTCGTCTTCCGTTTGCGCGCTGGCGATGATGCCACCGCGGCGGCGATGGAGAAGATGAACGCCAGCGGCAAGTTCTTCGTGTCCCACACGAAACTGCGGGGGCATTACGCGATTCGTGTGGCCATCGGCAACGGCGCCACGGAATGGCGGCACGTGCAGCAGATCCTGAGCTCTCTGTGATGCGCGCGCTGGTCATCCTCGTCCTTCTCGCATCCTGCACGAGCACGAACCGCATGATCCAGACCGGATTTCTCGATCGCACCGTGACGGTCGGAGCGTCCTCGTATCCCTACGTCGTCCACGTCCCGCGCGAGTGGACGCCGGCCCGCACCTGGCCGGTAGTGTTGTTTTTCCACGGCGCCGGCGAGCGAGGGAGCGACGGCCGGCGGCAGATGCAGATCGGTGCCGCGAGTGCGATCCGTTCCTCACCGGAACGGGTCCCGGCCCTGGTCGTCCTGCCCCAGGCACCGGCGGACGAGCGATGGATCGGGGCTCCTGCCGATGCGGCCATGAAGGCGCTCGAGGAGGTGGTGGCCGAGTACCGCGGAGACCGCGAGCGCATCTATCTCACCGGGTTGTCGCTCGGAGGCTTCGGCACGTGGCATCTCGCGCTGGCTCACCCCCGAGTGTTCGCCGCGCTCGTTCCGGTTTGCGGCGGCATCGTGCCGAATGGCTCCGCGACGTCGGTCCGGCAATCACCTCTCACGCTTGCCGCGCCGGACCCTTACGCCTTCACTGCCGCGCGTCTGCGCCACCTGCCGGTCTGGATGTTCCACGGCAGCGAGGACACTGTCATTCACCCTTCCGAGTCGCGCAGGATGCACGAGGCGCTGCGCGCCGCGGGTGGAGAGGTCCGCTACACGGAGTACGACAAGGTTGGCCACGATGCGTGGATCCGCGCGTACGGCGACGCGGAGATGTGGACCTGGCTATTTCAGCAACGACGCCGGCAGTGAGGCCTGCACGACACGAATGACCGCGTCGCCGAACGCCTCCAGCTTCGCGTCACCGATCCCGTAGATTCCGCGCAACTCGTACAAGGTCGACGGCCGCGCGCGCGAAAGCTCGCGCAGGGTCTTGTCGCTGAAGATGACGTACGGCGGCACGCCGCGCTCCTGCGCTTCGCTGCGCCGCCATGCTCGCAAAGCCTCGAAGAGCTGGCGATCGTACGGCGTGCCCTCATCGGCCGGCAGTCGTCGCGAAACGGATGGAACCGCATCGCGCTTCCGCACCGCCGGCTGCCGCAACACCACGTCGGCAAGACCGCGCGTGACTTCACGGGCTCTCGGTCCGAGGCGGAGGACGGGGTATTGATCGTCGGTCTGGTGGAGGAAGCCTTGAGCGACCAGTTGGTAGATCCATTCGCGCACGTCGTGGCGTGTCTCGCCCTTCAGCAGTCCGTACGTCGAAAGCTGATCGTGACCGCGATCGCGAATCCGTTCCGTGTCTTCGCCGCGGAGTACGCCGACGACATGCGCGACACCGAACGATTCCCGAACCCGATAAACGCAGGACACGATCTTCTGCGCGACGATCAACGCGTCCGGCACCAGCTCCGTCTCGCCCAGGCAGATGTCGCAGGCGCGGCAATCCTCGGCGGCGTGTTCCTGCCCGAAGTACTCGACCAGCGCGCGATGGCGGCACGACGCGCCGGAGCAGTAGCGGTCCATATCATTGAGATGGCGCAGCATCGATTCCGCGTGGGCGCGATCGCCATTCGAGTCCGCCAGCATCGACTTCCAGGTCATGAAATCGGAGCCGGAGTAGAGCAGCACGCACTCGGCCTCCAGACCATCGCGGCCCGCGCGTCCCGATTCCTGCTGGTAATGCTCGATCGATTTCGGCATGGCCGTGTGCAGGACGAAGCGGACGTTCGAGCGGTCGATGCCCATTCCGAATGCGACGGTGGCTACGACCAGATCGCATTTTTCGTTCGAGAACGCGTCCTGCGCATCGCGGCGCTCGTCCTGCGTCAGCCCGGCGTGATAGGCGACGGCGTTGTGTCCCTTGCGGCGAAGCTTCTCGGAAAGCGAATCGACGTCCTTGCGGCGGATGCAGTAGACGATGCCCGCCTCGCCGCGGTGCCGCTCGATGACGTCGAGCACCTGTTTGGACTCCTCCTGCCGCGGAAGGACGCGGTAGGTGAGATTGGGGCGATCGAAATCGCCGACGAGCACCAGCGGCTTGCGCAGCCCGAGTTGCTCGGAGATGTCTTTGCGGACCTGCGGCGTCGCCGTCGCGGTGTACGCGTGAACCGAGCTGTCCGGAAACTGATCGCGCAGGGTCTGCAGCTGGCGGTACTCCGGCCGGAAATCGTGACCCCAGTGGCTGATGCAGTGGGCCTCGTCGATCGCGAAGGTCTTCACGTTCGCTGTCGAAAGAAACTCGCGGCAGCGCGGCGTCGCCAGCCGTTCCGGCGAAACGAAGAGCAGCTTCACTTCGCCCCGCGCCACGGCCCGCTCCACGCGCCGTAGATCGTCGATCGACTGCGAGCTGTTGAGCTGTCCCGCCGGCACGCCGCATTCGCGAAGGCCGTCGACCTGGTCCTTCATCAGGGAGATCAGCGGCGAAACGACCACGGTCACGGAGTCCTGCAGGACCGCAGGTGCCTGATAACAGAGGGATTTGCCGCCGCCCGTGGGCATGACCACCAGAGCATCGCGGCCGGAGAGCGCTGCCAGCATGGCCTCTTCCTGCAGAGGCCGGAGCGAGTCATATCCCCAATGTTTGTTGATGATCTCCAGGAGCCGGGCGCGCACTGTTTGGAATGGTACCGCGTGTGTGCTATCTCTCGCCGCTCATGCCCTCGATCCGCGCCAGCGCAAGATACGCGCGCGCTCTTCAAGCCACCGCCGAGCTCCTGGGAAAGCTGCGCATCGACGCGATGTACGTCGGCAACGTGGCCCGCGCGGCCTGGCTCGACCTCGAAGTCGACTCCGGCGCGATCGATCTGCTGGCGCTGATGAATGCGCCGCAGAAAGGGCAGCTGGCGATGATGGCTTCGAACCGCGGCTTTCGCGTCGAGCGGGAGGAGGTCGAGCAGAGCGAGGAGCTCGATCTGGTGCCGATCAACTTCGTCGATGCGGAAGGCGACGTGCGCGTGCACGTGCTCCTCGCGTCGAACGCGCTCTACGCGAGGATGTTCGCCGGCGGGCATGCCGCGACCATCGGCGATCGCGAAGTGAAGGTCGCCTCGCCCGAAGATCTCGCGCTGATGCTGCTCATGGCCGATGACGACGAAGCGGTGAAGCGTTTGACGGCCTTGCCGGAATTCAACCGCGACGCCTTTCGCGAGCGGCTGGCCTCGATCGGCCTGGGAGCGGCGGCACCATGAAGTGGATCGACCGCCAGGACGCGCTCGAGTCCGCGCTGAAAGAAGTGTCGACGCATCCGCAGATCGCGGTCGATACCGAAGCGGACTCGCTGCACTCGTACTTCGACAAGGTCTGTCTGGTGCAGATCACCGCTGGTGCCGAGGATCTGATCGTCGATCCGCTGGCGGGGGTGGATCTGAAGCCGTTCGGCGAGGTTCTCGCCAATCCCGACATCACCAAGGTCTTTCATGGCGGCGATTACGACCTGCGAATCCTGCATCGCGATTTCGGCTTCGTGGTCCGCAATCTGATCGACACCTCCATCTGCGCCCAGCTCCTCGGCTACGAAGGCCTCGGCCTGGCCGCGCTGCTGGACCGCCACTTCGGCGTGAAGCTGAACAAGACCCATCAGCGCGCCGACTGGTCGATGCGCCCGTTGCCGCCGGACATGCTCGCGTACGCGGCGACGGACACGCATTACCTGATCGACCTCGCCGCGAAGCTCCGCGAAGAACTGATCGCCCTCGGCCGCTGGAACTGGGCGCTGGAAGAGTTTGCGCGACTCGAAGGCGTCCGCTACCGCGAGGTCGAGGAGGATGCCGAGACCTGGCGCAAGGTGAAGAACATCGGCAATCTCGATCGGCGGTCGCTGGCCATCGTGCGCGGACTGCATCAGTGGCGCGATCAGCTCGCGCGCAAAGCGGACCGGCCGCCGTTCAAGGTGATGGGCAACGAGTCGATCGTGGAGATCGCCAAGGCGCGTCCGGTCACCGTGCGCGATCTCGGTGTGGTCAAAGCGGTGCCGCGGTATCACGTCGATCGCTACGGCCGCGATCTCGTGACCATCGTGAAGCAGGCGATGGAGATCGCCGAAGCGGATCTGCCGGAGAAGAGCGAGCCGAAGCCGTGGAATCGCGACAAGGCCCTCGAGAATCGGATCAACCGGCTGAAGACAATCCGCGACCGCGTGGCCAAGGAGCTGAAGATCGACGGCTCGCTGCTCGCGCCGCGGCACGTGCTCAGCGCCGTCGCGACGAGCGGCAACCTCGACGTCCCCGCCATGCGCGA
Source organism: uncultured Acidobacteriota bacterium (assembly GCA_963822445.1). Classification (GTDB taxonomy): domain Bacteria; phylum Acidobacteriota; class Thermoanaerobaculia; order Gp7-AA8; family Gp7-AA8; genus QHVT01. The sequence goes on from CAWGHO010000002.1 coordinate 2,496,924, forward strand.
ATGGCAGAAGACGCTCCTCGGCGACGCGTTTCTCGCGGCGCTGAAACCGGAAGCGAAGCTCTTCTGACGTAAAATCCGCGCCCTCATGACTCGCATTACCGATTATCAGGTCGTCATCATCGGGTCGGGCCCGGCCGGTTGCACGGCGGCGCTCTACCTCTCCCGCGCGAACATCAAATGCGTCGTCCTCGAGGGCATGCAGCCCGGGGGACAGCTCACCATCACCACCGACGTCGAGAATTACCCCGGCTTCCCGGAAGGCATCCTCGGCCCGAAGCTCATGGAGCTGATGCGGCAGCAGGCGGAGCGCTTCGGCGCGGTCTTCAAGTCGCTCGAGCCGGTCGACACGGTGAACTTCCGCAGCCATCCGTTCGAGGTGAAGACCGAGGGCGGAACGGTGTACGAGTCGCCGGCGGTGATCATCGCGTCGGGAGCATCGGCGAAACAGCTCGGCATTCCGAGCGAGCAGCCGCTGCAGGGCTTCGGCATTTCCTACTGCGCGACCTGCGACGGATTCTTCTTCAAGCAGAAGGACATCATCGTCGTGGGCGGCGGCGACTCGGCGATGGAAGAGGCCACGTTCCTCACCAAGTTCGCGAAACGGGTGACCATCGTTCATCGCCGCGAGGAGCTGCGCGCGTCGAAGATCATGCAGGACCGCGCGCGCGGGAACGAGAAGATCGACTTCATCTTCAACAGCACGGTCGACGAGGTCATCGGGACGAAGGAAGGCGGCGTGACGTCGGTCAAGCTGCGCAACCTCGTGACCGGTGAGGTGACGGACATGGCCACACAGGGCGTGTTCGTGGCCATCGGGCACACGCCGAACACGCAACCGTACGTGGGGCAGCTCGAGCTCGATCAGGCCGGGTACATCTGCCTGCCGCATCGGAATTCGACGCTGACGAACATCCAGGGCGTCTTCGCGTGCGGCGACGTCGTCGATCACATCTACCGTCAGGCGATCACCGCGGCCGGCAGCGGATGCCAGGCCGCGCTCGATTGCGAGCGCTGGCTGACGCACGAGCGGATCACCGAGCGCTGGGGATTGCCGGCCGGCGAGGAAGAGCGGACGGAGGCCTAGCCGGCACGGCCGGCGGCGCTGGTTGCTGCGCTCCGGCACGTGCGGCTGCCCTTGGCTTCGGCTGCCGTGTCAGGACAGCCGGTCTTTCGCTCCGGTCTCCCCAGCCCCGCGCGAGCAGTTCGCGCAGCAGTAGAACGTGCCGTCGGCCTCGATGCCGTGGCCGATGACCATGCAGCCGCAGTGGGCGCATTTCGGGGCGAGCTTGTGGATCGCGCACTCGAAGCTGTCGAACGTGCCGCTGCCGCGCGGGCCGCTCACCTCGAACGATTTGTCGTAGTCATTGCCGCAGACGTCGCATCTGGCCATGGAGACCTCCGGGCGAAGTGCGGAGCAATAAAAAGGCCGTCCGCCGTGCTCCAGCGCCGGGCAGGATGCCCGGCGCGATGCGGGCGAGACGCCCGCCCTACACGCAAAGCACAAAAAAAGGCCGCCCCTTGCGAGGCGGCCTCCGCTCCTTGCGTGAAGCGAACTTTAGAACGCGTTGAGGATGTACTCGAGCGGGTTCACCGGGTTGTTGTTCACCCGCACCTCGTAGTGCAGGTGGGGGCCGGTGGAGCGGCCGGTGGAGCCGACGTAGCCGATCACGTCGCCGCGCTTCACGCGGGCGCCGGGGCGGGTGGCGAACGATTTCAGGTGGCCGTAGCGGGTCGAGTAGCCGTAGCCGTGGGAGATGAAGATCACGTTGCCGTAGCCGTTCGCCCATTCCGCCTTGACCACGATGCCGTCGGCGGGGGAGCGGACCGGCTGTCCGACTGCTGACGAGATGTCGACCGCGTTGTGCTGGCCCGCTTCACCGGTGAAGGGATCCGAGCGGCCGCCGAAGCCGTCCGTGAGAATGCCGCGGACCGGGGCGATCGAAGGGGTGGAGGAGAGAATCCGGGACTGCGCCACGAACCGCTGCTCGAGGACCGAGAGGTCCTTGTTCAGATTGTTCGAGCGGAAGCTCATCTTGTCGATGTCGTCGCGGTAGGGGTTCGCTGCCAGCTCGTCGTTCCGCACGCCGCCGGTGCCGCCCTGAGCTGCCTCGTCGAGCGTGGTGATGCCGGCGATGATGGCCAGCTTGCGGGTCCGGTCTTCCACCGTCCGGAGCTGGCTGCGGAGCGACTCCACCGACTTGCCGAACTGCTCGTTGGCGGTCTGGAGCTCGCTGTTCTCGCGGCGGAGCTTCGAGAGCTCGTGGGTCTGCGAGAGGGAAGTGAAGTACTGAACCGAGAAGAACGTCGAAAGGCAGAGAGAGGAAGTGATCAGCGAAACGATCGAAAAGAGCAGGCGGTGCGACACCTTCAACTTTCGGAACTTGGCCCGCGCGTGCGGGACAAAAATGATCGTTGAATAGCGTTTATCCATGCATGCTCCCCATGAGACTGAAATTGTGAAACCAGGACGTTACGTGAGGGCGTATTTTTGTGGCAGACCATCAGCTGAGTCAACACAAAATCACTCCAAAACCACCCTGTTTTGGAAGATGGTCGCATGCATGTAAACCCTGAGAAAGTAAGCACTTGGAGGCCAAAATTATGGCGAAACAGCATAATGCGTCCACCAAGCGCGATGTTCTGGTCCATAAGCGCTAATAACATTCCTGAAAGGGACGCGCACAGCCCTCGGTGATGGTCGCCACGTTAGAATCCGCGCCAACATGAGAGCTGACTGGCACACCTACTTCATGGGCATCGCCCACCAGGCCGCGACCCGCGCCACCTGCCAAAGGAAGCACGTCGGAGCGGTCATCGTCCGCGACCGGACCGTCCTTTCCACCGGCTACAACGGCTCGATCCGCGGGCTTCCGCACTGCGAGGACGTCGGCTGCGTGATGGAGGACGGCCACTGCGTCACGACCGTTCATGCCGAGGCCAATGCCATTCTGCAGGCCGCGAAAAATGGCGTTTCCCTGGACGGTGGTGAGCTCTACACCACCGCCTCCCCCTGCTGGAACTGCTTCAAGCTGATCGCCAACGCCGGCATCCGCACCATCTATTACGGCGAGTTCTATCGCGACGAGCGGTCGAGGGAGACGGCGGACAAGATCGGGATCACGCTCGTGGATCTGGGGATACCTGCGAAGTGACGTTGCGGCGTTTCGGGGTCGCGGGGTTACGAGGTTGCCCGCCGCCCCGCAACCCCGTAACCTCGCAACCCCGTAACCAATGCTCGTCCTCGCCGCCGATACCTCCCTCCCCATCCTCTCCGTCGCCCTCATCAGCGACGGCGTACTGATCGGAGCCATGGCCTTGGAGGGGCGGGGGTCGCGCAACGAGAAGTTGCTTCCCGCCGTCGACTGGCTGCTGACCGAGAACAACATCGACCGCCGGACGATCGACCTTCTTGCGGTGACCCGGGGGCCGGGCTCGTTCACCGGCGTTCGCATCGGGCTGGCGACGATGCAGGGGCTGGCCATGGCCATCGCCAAGCCGGTTTGCGCGATGTCGACGCATGAAGCCATCGCTCACAGCGAAGAGGGGCGCGTGGCGGTCGTCGATGATGCAGGCCGCGGCGAGCTCTATGTCTCGACCTTCGACGACGCCCGCGAAGAAACGGCACCGCATCTCGGCCAATTGCCGGAAGGGCGCGTGATCCGCGTCGCCGACTTCGTTCAGTACGACAACGTGGCCCTCCGCTGCGCGCGCCGGGCCATCGAGATCGAGCAGCGCGGCGAGGGCTTCCGCTATCGCGACGTCACGCCGATCTACGTCCGGCTCGCCGAAGCCGAGGTCAAGCTGCTGCAGAAGCAACATGAATGAGGTGGTGATCGAGCCGGTCACCGTGGCGGACCTCGACGCCATTCATGCGATCGAGAGTACGTCCTTCCCCGCGCCCTGGCGGCGCGAGTTCTTCGCCAGCGAGCTCGTTGCCGACTGGCGCTTCAACCTCGTCGCGCGCCGCGACGGCGTCGTGATCGGCTATCTGTTCGCGATGTGGCTCTTCGACGAGCTGCACGTGAACAAGATCGCCGTCGCCGAGGCCGAGCGCCGCAAAGGCATCGCCGACACGCTCATGGCCCGCTGCCTCGAGTTCGCCCGCACGCACGAGGTCCGCACGATCACGCTGGAAGTGCGCAAGTCCAACAGCGGCGCGCAGGACTTCTACCGCCACCTCGGCTTCCAGAGCTCGTACATCCGGCCGCGCTACTACCCGGACGGCGAGGCGGCGGTGGTGATGACGCGCTCCGTTTAGTCGAGCCAGCGCACCGTGTACGTCCTCGGCTGCGCTAGCTGCTCGCGGATCGCGGTCTCGATGTGACTGGCGTTGATCACCGAGGTCGACTTCCGCGGCATCGCCGCAAGCTCTTCACCGGTCGGCAACTCTTCCTTCAGCAGCGCGGCCAGCGGATCGGGAGAGACCCACTTTCCTTCGAGCGCGGCGATGGTGGCGAAAAGGTCGATTCGTTCGATGACCAGCTCCTTCTCGCCGGGCGCGCGGATGACCATCCTTGCGGGGAAGGGGTTGTAGATGAGATCCGCCTCTTCCGCGAAGGTGAATGCGTCGTCCTCATGCGCGTCCATCCGCTCGGCAATCCGCTCCATCGATTCGATGACCGCTGTCAGCAACGACTCTTCATCCTCGAGCACAGCCGCTTCCTTTTCGTTGACCAGCGCCGCGAAGACGAACTTCGATCGATGTGGATTCTCGTCGAGGTAGTCGTAGAGGTGATCGATGGCGACGAAGTAGCGCGCGACGTCCCTCGACCACGCGTGCAACTCCTCTTCGAAGTGGCGGATCTGCTCGCGGGACGCGCGCGAGCTCGAGCCGGGATAGAGCGACAGCTCGCGCCAGCCCTCGCCGCGAATCAGATTCAGGGTGATGTTCGTGTCGGAGAACAGCCGCTGCAGATCGTCGGCGGGGATGCGAATGCGTCGCGTAACGCGCTCCAGCTCTCCCTGCCGCCGCGCGAAGGTGATCTCCTCGGACTGCGGATCCATGCGCGCGAACCGCACCGTCCAGGGATCGAGGCCCTGCAACGCCGCGCTACGTGCCGACTCGACGCGCTGGCTGCTGTTCCCGTGGTCGAACAAGGTCTCCGCGGTCACGGTGACCTCGTCGCGATCGTCGTGAAACTGCACGACCACTTCGTCCCGCACCGGCAACCGCCCGCACGCGGTGGCGAGCAGCAGCACCGCGAGCGCGGCCAGCCTTCTCGGCATCACTCCTCCTTGATCGCCGCGATCGGATCGAGCCGCGACGCGATGCGGGCCGGATACCAGGTCGCGATCACGGAGAGGATGATCGCCACGATGTTCACGCCCACGACGTCTGAGACGTCGAGCGAGAACGGGAGGTAACTGATGAAGTACATCTCCGCGGGAAGGGGAATGAGCTGCCAGCGATTGGCCGCCCAGGACACGCCGATGCCGAAGACATTCCCCAGGATCGTGCCGGTGATGCCGATGAACAGGCCGAGCTGCATGAAGAGCGAGAGGATGTTTTTCTCGGTCGCGCCGAGCGTTCGGAGCACGCCGACCGAGGGACGCTTTTCGAGGATGAGCATCGAGAGGGAGGAGACGAGGTTCAGCGCGGCGACGAAGATGATCAGCGAGATCGTGGCGAACATCACGATCTTCTCCAGCCGCAACGCCAGAAAGAGCGGCCGGTTGATTTCCTTCCAGGTCTTGAATTGCGCGCCGCTGAATCGCGACGCCAGCGCGCTTTGAACTTCCTCGGCACGCTCGGCCGGTCCGAACATCTCGATCGCCGTCGGCCCCTCCGTCGTTGCGAACAGCGAGGAGGCTTGGTCGTACGGTAGCCACGCTTCGGTCGTGTCCTGCTCGCCGGCGGGATTGACGATGCGGGTGATGCGATAGCGGCGCATGACCGGAACCGGTCCGAATGGAGTGAGGCGCATTCGCGGAGCGATCACGGTTACGTGGTCGCCGGTGTTGAGCGAGAGCGAGGCCGCGAAGCCGCGAGTGAGATAGATCTGCGGCTCGTCGGGATCGACGATCGCGTTGCGGCGGCCACGATCGTCCTGCGGCTCATGACCCGGTGTGATTGAACGGATGCGCATCGGCCGGCCGCGGCCCTGATCGGCGCTGCCGCCCCAGGCGATGCCGCTGACGAACGCGCGAACGTCCTTCATGCCCATGCTGCGCGCCGCCGCGACGATCTCCTCCGATCGCTCGATGGTGTTGCGTCCCGCCGGCTCGACGAGCAACTGCGGGCTGGATTGGATCAACCGCCCCTTGATCTGCCCCTGCAGTCCGGAGAGCAGCGCGATCGAGATCAACAGCGTGGCCACGCCTACGGCCAGCCCGAGCATGCTGATGAAGGAGAGAAACGCCGTGTGAGCCTGCTTGCGTGCGGCCCAGAGATAGCGGCGGGCGATGTGGGATTCGAGGGACATTACAGTCGTTGCAGCGCGGCAACCGCTTCCTCGAGAACCTCGTTCGCAATCGAAAACGACATCCGCAAATGCCCTTCCCCTTCCGGGCCGAACACCGCGCCGGGAACTGAAGCGATGGACGTGCGGTCGAGCAGGGTCTCCATCGCTTGCCAGGAGTCGTTGCCGAGGCGCTCGCGGACGTCGGGGAAGGTGTAGAAGGCGCCGGGCGGGGTGAGGCAGCGAAAGCCGGCGCTGTTGAACGCGTCGACGAGCAGGTCGCGGCGTCGGCGATACTCGACACGAAACGGCTCGAACCACGATCGATCGTGCGTGATGGCTGCGACCGCGGCGTATTGCGTCGGCGTGGAGACGCCGTTCACGCTGTTGAGTACCAGCTTCCGGATGAAGTCCATGAACGGCTTGTCGGCGACGAGGTAGCCGATCCGCCAGCCGGTCATCGAGAAGCTCTTGCTGAAGGTGTAGACGGTGATCGTTCGCTCGAGCATCCCCGGCATCGACGCGATCGAGACGTGTTCCGCGTCCCAGGTCAGGTCTTCGTACGCCTCGTCGGCGATCACGGTGAGGTCGTGCGCGATTGCGAACTCGGCGACGGCCCACAATTGCTGGCGGGTGAGCATGTCGCCCGTCGGATTGGCGGGCGAGTTCACGTAGATCACGCGCGTCCGCGGCGTGAATCGCGACTCCAGCACCTCGCGCAGCTCACCGCGGCCACGGACTTCGTCCCACGGCACGCGCACGGCTGTGCCGCCGGAGAAGCTGACCTGATCGCGGATCGGCGTCCAGTACGGCGCGAGGAACATCACGTTGTCGCCCGGATTCACCGAGGCCTGAAACGCGCAGAACAATCCGTGCGCACCGCCCGCGGTGACGATCAGTTGGTCAGTGGTCACGGTGATGCCGTTTTTCCGCGCGAGCTTCGCCTGCAGCGCGTCGAGCAGCGTCGGGATGCCGGAGGAGGCCGCGTAACGGGTGTGGTTCGCATCCAGCGCGGCCTTCATGGCCTCTTTGATGAAGTCCGGCGTGGCCATGAACGGCTCGCCGCCTTCCAGCTGGATGACGCGCTCCCCGCGCGTTCGCATGGCGAGCACGCGGTTGCGGATTTTGACGATGTCGGAGAAGCCGAGAAGGGATGCGCGGGTGGCGGTCAAGCGCGCGGATTGTAGATCAGTGGGCAGTAGGCGGCGGGCAGTAGGCAGTGGACCGCCACCCTTCCACGTGCTGGGCGGGGATCCACTGCCCACTGCCCGCTGCGAGCGGCGAAAGCCGCGTACTGCCTACTCGCTTGGCGGTTTCACCGGCGTCTGCGAAGGATCGGTCGGCGCCGGGGCCGGCGGCACGATCTTCTCGGGCGTCGTTTCCTTCGACGGCGCGGGCGGGTCTTCGCGATCGCGCCATCCGGTCGGCGCGCCGTGGAACTGCATGCTGCGGCGATCGTGCTCGGTCGGGTAGAGCTTGATCAGCGCCAGATCGACGAGCTCGGAGTCGAGGATGCGCGGGTTCACACTGACGGCCATCAGCGCGGGATTGATGCTGAAGGCCTTCGCGTACAGCTCGATGGCGCGCTCCATGTTGCGGCGCTTCTCTTCGATCATGCCGAGGTTGAAGAGGGCCTGGGCGTGGCCGGGCTTGTGGTCGATGGTGTTGCGGAACGCGCGGCGCGCGCCCATCTCGTCCCCGCTGGCGGCGCGGACCTGGCCGAGGTTGTACCAGGCCGGGTAGAAGCGGCGGTCGGCGTTGATGGCGCGCTCGAACTCGCGCTCGGCGTCTTTCGGAAAGCCCTTCTGCATCAGCAGCGAGCCCAGCTCGTTGTGCAGAGTCGGTGAATCCGGGTTCTGCCGCAGGGCGTCCAGCGTGGTGTTGATCTGGGTGTCCAGCGCGCTGCCGGTGTTGAGGTACTTCGCGTAGAACGGATTTTCGTAGCCGGCGTCGCGATCGATGAGCGAGCAGCCGGAAAGCACGAGCGCCGTAGCGGCGATGACGAGGAGACGGTTCATTCGATATCAGTCCTGAAGTGGTTTCGCTTTCAACTTCACCTTGCCGTCGATGGTCTCGACGCGGAAGGCAACGGTGTTCACGTGGTATTTCTCGCGAATCGTGTCGGTCTGCTTCTGCACCATGGCCGCCAACTGGTCGAGGGTGACGTTCGGCGCCTTGCCGAGCTTCACATGTTCCTGTTCGATCTCGGCGTACAGCCTGCGGATCTGGTCGCCGTTCGCGCCCGGCGTCATCCTTACATACGGGTCAGGGGCCTCAGACGTTCCGCGCCGGGCCTCGGAAGGCGGCGGAGGCGGCGCGGGCTCGGCGGTCATCGCGGCCTGGCGGCGGCGGAAATCGATCGGACCTTCCTCCCGCTCCCGCATCTTCCGGCCCCACATCTCGCGGAACTGGTTGTAGCGGGACATGATCGTGGTGAAACGGAAGCGGCGCGTGTTGTCGCGCATCTTCTGCTTGTTCATCTCGTGGATGTAGGACTCGACCTGGTGCCGCTCGAAGGAGGGGGGCACTTTGATGATCCCGGTGAAGAACTGGTCGTACTTGTTCTTCAGCCTGCGGATGTCTTCCTCGAGTTTGTCGAGCTCGTCGTCCTGTTTGATCACGTCTTCGCCGTAGACTAACCCACCGCGATGGTCAAAACCGGGTCTGAAGCCGTCAATTCCGCTCTGCGGGCCATTCCGTCGGTCGATCGCATTCTTTCCTCCGAGGCGTTCGGACCGCTGGTGATCGAGTTCGGGCGCGAACGGGTGAAGCAGGGCGTGTCCGAGCATCTCTCCACCCTGCGGGCTGTCCGCGCGCCATTCGAGGAAGCCGAAGCGGTCGCGTCCGTACGGGAAGTGTTGTCGGCCGCGACGGGCTCGACCCTGCGCCGGGTCATCAACGGCAGCGGCGTGATGATTCACACGAACCTCGGCCGCTCGCCGATCGATCCGTCGATCTGGTCCGAGGCCGCGGAGATCGTCGCCGGGTACTCGAATCTCGAATTCGACGTCGAGGAAGGGGAGCGCGGCGCGCGGGATGAGCATCTGACCGCGCTGTGCCGGTCGCTGTTCGGCTGCGAGGCGGCCATCCTCACGAACAACAACGCCGCGGGGACGATGCTCGTGCTCGCGGCAGTGGCGGCGAAGCGGGAAGTGATCGTGTCGCGCGGCGAGCTGGTGGAGATCGGCGGCGCGTTCCGCGTTCCCGACGTCATTCAGCAGGGCGGGGCGAAGTTGCGGGAGGTGGGGACGACCAACCGGACCCGCGCCCGCGATTACGCCGACGCGATCTCGCGGAAGACCGCGGCCATTCTTCGCGTCCATCGCTCCAACTTCGACATCGTCGGCTTCACCGAGACGCCGCAGGTCAGCGAGCTGGTGGAAGTCGCGCGGAAGAAGAAGGTGCCGCTGCTGTACGACGAGGGAAGCGGGCGGGTGGTGGATCTCGCGGCGTACGGGTTCGGATCGGCGGCGACGGTTCGCGAGCTGATTGCGTCGGGAGTCGACGTGGTCACCTGTTCGACGGACAAGCTGATCGGCGCCACGCAGGGCGGCTTGATCCTCGGATCGGACGAGCTGATCGAGAAATGCCGGCGACATCCGTTGATGCGCGCGCTGCGCGTGGGGAAGGAAACGTACGCGATCGTCGCCGCGACGCTGCGTGCATTCGCGACCGCGAAGCACGAGCAGCGGATTCCGATCTACCGAATGCTGGCCACGCCGCTCGACGAGTTGCGTTCGCGCGCCGCGGTGATGATCCGCGGCACATCCGCGGCGATCGTCGACAGCCGCTGCGCCCTCGGCGGAGGAACGACGCCCACCGAGACCGTCGCCTCCATCGCCATCGAGCTCGAAGGAAACGCGAATGAGCTGCAGTCGCTGTATCTGCGGAACGACCCGCCGATCGTCGGTCGGATTCAGAACGACCGGTTCACGATCGACGTCAGGACGCTTCTGCCGGAGGATCTGCCGGCTGTAACTCGGGCCCTCCAAACAGCATCTGGTGAATCTGCACGCGCGACTCGGTGAGCAGCCGGTCCTTCGCGCGCAGCGTTTCCCCGGCGGTCGGCAACGGCGTTCCCACTTTGATGGTCACGACGCCGGGCGTCACGCGCCAGCGCGTGGCGGGAAACACTTCATACGTTCCGTCGATCGCCACGGGCACGATCGGCTGCTCGGATTTGAGCGCCAGCAGAAACGCGCCGCGCTGAAAGGGCCGCATCTTCTTTTCGCGCGTCCGTCCTTCTTCCGGAAAGATCACGATGGTGTTGCCCTTGCGGATCCGCTCCGCCGCGAGATCGAACGACTTCACCGCCGTGCGGCGGTTCTGGCGGTCGATGGGGATGAAGCCGGCGCGCGCGATCGACCAGCCGAAGATCGGGATCTTGAACAGGCTGACCTTGGCCATGAAGCGGATCGGCTGCGGGATCGCCGCGAAGATGCAGGGGATGTCCAGGTAGCTGTAGTGGTTGGCGACCAGGATGTAGCGCTTGCCGGGCTCGATGACCTCGACGTTCTCCGCGCGAAGCGTGATCCCCGCCGCGCGGACGAGCGTCTTCGCCCAGAAGCGGATGATCTTCTCGATCAAGGGCGAGGTCGAATTCACCGCCGCGACGGCGATCGTCGCGCTCGCACAGGGAATCGTCACCAGCACGGCCACGATGGCCAGCCACACCAGGCGGAGCATTGGCGGATTCTAGTCGTTAGTGGTTAGTGATTAGTCGTTAGTAGCCAGAAGGGCAGCGGGCAGCGGGCAGGTTCTACTAACGACTAACCACTAATCACTAACCACTCATGTCATCGCTTTCTCAGAAAGACGTCGTCGATCAGCAGCTCGAACGTGCCCGGCACCGAAGAGATGCTGCCGATGATCATGAAGGCGCTCTTCGTGTCGAAGTGGAGGCGCTGCGTGCGCGACTCCGACAGCCAGACGTTCGGCGTGGTGATCTTCGTCGCCACCGGCGAGGGGGTGATCGCTCCGGAATTGCAGTCCGGGCCTGTGTACTCGACGACCACGAAGATGGCATTGCCACTCGTCGAAGTGGCGAAGAACTTTCCGCCGAAGAGATAGATCTCGCCGCCTTCCACGTCCACGCATTGCAATCGCTGGAACGTGTGGCCGGGCATGCCGGCGACGCGGATGTTGCGCATGAGGATCGAGCCCGAATTCGGGTTGCCGTTCGCGTCGGACGACGACCACTGCGCCGAGCCCTGGCCGTTCGGAAACTCGTCGCGCCAGCCCCAGAAGGACAGGTCGGTGTTGAAGCCGCCGTTCCGCAGCACGTTGTTGTCGACCGGCGGGGAGATCAGCGGAGAGCCGTCCTGAGTGAACTGGTAACGGATCCCGGCGATCAACACATCCGCGACGCGCGGAACGTTGAGCGGATTCGGGGCGACGTCGACCAGGACCGAGTTGCCGAAGCGCTCGACGGTCACCCACTCGGTGAGCGAGTAGGCGTTCCAGGAAGTGCAGGTCGACGGTGAGCCGATGACGTGAATCGTCCCGCTCTCGAGCCCTTCCGCGCTGATCGAGGTGGCGAAGGAAAGGGTCAGGCTCAGGGAGAACGAGCATTGCGGCGCGGGCGAGCGCACGGCCCGGTGGCGCTGCGCGGCGGCATCGAGAGACACGAGGAGCGCGACGACGGAGAGGAGGGAAGAAAAGCGGGTCATGAGTGCCTGAAAAGGGTAACAGACACTGGCAATCACTCGTATGCCGTAATAGCATATCGATTCCCAATGCGCCTCCTGATTCTCCTCTTCCTGACGCTTTCCGGTATCGCTCACGCCCAACCTCGATTCGGTGGGCCGCAGGCCATCGCTCCCGACTTGCGCACGCCCGCCGCGGTTCGGACCAAGTCGCTGGCCGCGTCCAGGTTCGGCGACGGGACCATCGTGGCCTGGGCAGATGAGCGAGGCGTCCATGTCGTGCGGCTCGACGCGCGCGGCGCGCTGATCGATCCACTGCCAAAGAACATTTCCGCCTTCGCGGAGGCGAGGAACCTCCTTGTGGCCACGGATGGCACCGACGTGCTGGTCGGATGGACGATCGCCACCGGTACTCAAAACGAGTCGCGCATCGTGGTCCTCACCGGCGGCACGCAACATACGGTGACCCAGCGGTTCCCCGACCCGCTCGATGCGCTGCTCCACACGGGCAGCCGTTATCTGGCGATCACGGGTGGCGTCAACAACCGCGCGGAGATCCTGGAGCTCGACCGCCGCGGCTTCATCCTCTCCTCGGCATCACTGGGCCTCGGCACATCGAACAGCGATCCGCTCCAATGGAATCAGGGCTTCTTCGTCGATCGGGGAGTGGCCTGGCTCGTCACGGACGTCGCCCGTAATCCGACACGGCTCGCTGTGAGCGACGCCAATGGAAAGCCGCAACGGCCGGTAGCTCACCCACTCGGAATCGACTTACCGTTCGACCGGCCGCTCCATTCCGCGGGCACTGTCGACGGTATCTGGTACGTCGTCCATGGCCGTCCCGGCGGTCGTCATTACGTTTCGTTCGAGGGCTCGTCCACGCCGATCGCCGTCGACGGGTTCAAGCAGATCACTCATCGCGCGACCCGCGCATCCGGGGGCGAGTTGTACCTGTTCGGAACCGCAAGTGATGACTCGCGCAACCTTCATGGCGCCCGGGTCCCGCCGAGCGGGCGCGTACGGCACTTCGAGGTCGCCGGCGCGGGAAATCTGAGGACGGCGGCCTCAGTCGCCATCAACCACAGCGTGCTTCTCCTCACCGCGAGCGCCGTTTCGACCGAACCGTTGAACCCGCCTTCACCTCCTGCGGCGAGGATCATCCGCCCTTTTCCTTTCGGCGAGCGCACGCTGGTCCGAGCGCCGATCGTGCTGGCCTGGGCGCCGGCGACTCAGACCGAAGTATCCGTGGTGGCGCATGGCGCTGGCTTTCTCGCCGCGTGGCAGCAACTGACGATCGATGGCCTCGAAGTGTGGACGCGACTGCTCGACAGAAATGGCAAGCATGCCGGCGAGCCGCGCGCGATCGGACGCGGCGCCACGAGGAAAATCGCCAGCAACGGCAATGTCGCTCTGGTAGTCGCAGCGGACCGCGGCGTCGTCGAACTGCGGCGCGTCGACGCGGCGGGCAAGCCGCTCGGCGAGACGATCATCCTCGATCGCGCGACCAGCGCGCGGATCATCGGCGCCGGCTGGGATGGCGTGCAGTTCAGCGTCGCCTGGGCCACCGACACGCAGGTTTCAGCAACAGCACTGACCGCGGGTGGAGAGTTGCTCTTACCTGAGCCGGTCCGGCTGGCGGAGCCCAGGCCCTCCCTCTACGACCACATGACTTTCACCGTGTCGCCGTTCGGAGCGTTGGTCGTCTACCAGGTCTCAGCGAACGTTCAAGAGACGTGGGCGGTCCGTCTGGGCCGCGATCTCCGGCCCGCCGGCGCTCCATTCCCCGTCCTGGGGATTCCGACTCTGTACCCGCAAACCGTCTGGACGGGGCAGGAGTACATCGTCACCGTCAGCCACGGCAATTCGCTCCGCGCGGCACGAGTCTCGCCGGCGGGCGAAGCACTCGACGCTCCGTATGGTCTCTGGCTGTCGCCCGGCGGAACGGAACACCGCGCCGCCTATGGCAACGGACGGCTGATCCTTGTCGGCAACACTAGAGGACTCATCACTGATCGCGAGTTGCGTACCTCGGTTGTGATCGCAACCGAACAGATCTCCTGGATCGTCGGCAACGTCGCCATCCGCGACGACGGCCCGGCGCTGTTCGCCTATGTGGCTCACAACGGCGCGCCATCGACGCTCGCGTACGTCCGGACCATTCCGTAGAGAATGAATCCGCGCGAACCGTGCGTTACAATTCGCGCCCTCTCAAAAAATGGAATATCCCCGAAGGAGTTCGCTGTGTCCGAGACCCTGATCGCGGCTGATGCCGCTGAAGAAGTGGGAACGGGCCCTGACAGCCCCCATCGTCAACGACCTGACCATTCATGTCGCGACGGTGAACGGCTCCGGCTCGCAGTCGTCCAACAACGTCCTCATGCGGACGATCTTCCAGATGGGCGTGCCCGTCAGCGGCAAGAACATGTTCCCCTCGAACATCGCCGGCCTGCCGACCTGGTTCACGATCCGCGCGAACAAGGACGGATGGATCGGCCGGAAGAAGGAAGTCGACCTGATGATCTGCATGAACGCGCAGACCTCCAGGGAAGACGTGGAAGGCCTCGCCGCCGGCTCGCTGTGCATCTACGACGCGCCGCTGAACTGCAAGGCCATCCGCGACGACGTGGTCTTCTTCGAAGTGCCGTTCTCGAAGCTCGCCGCCGATCTCTCCGACGATTCGAAGCTGCGCAAGCTGCTGACGAACATGATCTACGTCGGCATCGTCGCCGAGCTCTTGGGCCTCGACCGCAACGAGATCCTCAGCGCCCTCAACAAGCAGTTCAAGGGGAAGAAGAAAGCGATCGACGCGAATGTCGCTGCGATCGACAAGGGCATCGACTACGCGAAAGCGAATCTGCCCCGCCAGAACAAATGGCGCATCGAGCGGATGAACGCGACCGCCGGCAAGATCATCATCGACGGCAACGCCGCAGCGGCGATCGGCGCGATGTTCGCCGGCGTCACGGTCGTCACCTGGTACCCGATCACGCCGTCGTCATCGCTCTGCGAGTCGCTGATCGATTACATGCGCCAGTACCGGATCGAGGAGGACGGCAAGGCCACCTTCGCGGTCGTGCAGGCCGAAGACGAGCTGGCCGCGGTCGGCATGGTCCTCGGCGCAGGATGGGCGGGCGCGCGATCGATGACCTCGACCGCGGGCCCCGGCATCTCGCTCATGGCCGAATTCATCGGCCTCGGCTACTTCGCCGAGATCCCCGGCGTGATCTGGGACATCCAGCGCGTCGGTCCGTCGACCGGACTGCCCACCCGCACCGCGCAAGGCGACGTCAATCAGGTCGCGTATCTCTCGCACGGCGACACGCAGCACATCGTGCTCATCCCGAACAGCGTCAACGAATGCTTCGAGTTCGCGCAGTGCGCGCTCGATCTGGCCGAGGAGTTCCAGACGCCGGTGTTCTGCCTGAGCGATCTCGATCTCGGCATGAACCTCTGGATGTCCGATCCATTCGAATATCCGGAAAAGCCGATCAAACGCGGCAAGGTCCTCAACGCCGAGCAGCTCACCGCGCTGCGAAGGCAAGTGGGGCCGTTACGCGGACGTCGACGGCGACGGCATTCCCTGGCGCACGCTGCCGGGCACTGATCATCCGTTCGCGTCCTACTTCACCCGCGGCTCCGGTCATGACGCGCAGGCGCGTTACTCCGAGCGGCCGCAGGACTACAAAGACACGGTCGACCGTCTCGCGAAAAAGTACGAGACCGCGAAGCTGTTCGTACCCCCGCCGGAGATCGATCAGCGCGAAGGCGCGAAGATCGGCCTGCTCGCGTACGGCACGACCCACTGGGCGCTCGAAGAGGCGCGCCATCAGCTGCGCACCGAGTCGGGCGTGGAGACGAGCTACTTCCGTCTGCGCGCGCTGCCGTTCACCGAAGAGCTCAAGCAGTTCGTCGCGACTCATGACCGCGTGTACATCGTCGAACAGAACCGCGACGGCCAGATGGCGGACATGATCCGCCTCGAAGTGGGCGAGGATCAGCGCAAGCTTCGCAAGATCCTGCACTACACGGGATTGCCCTGTGACGCGCGGACGATCACCGACGCCGTGCTGAAGATGGAGTCGACGGCGTCGCTTCCCGAGCCGCTGCTGCTCGTGCGGGCCGACGCGAAGCTGACCAGTGGACCGATTACGCAAGTGCCCGGTGCTCCGGCGCGGCGCGAAGTTCGGGCGGAGGACTAACCGATGGCTGAAAGCACTCTGAAACTCGGCACAGGCGAAGCGATCAAGGAAAACCGCGCGGGCCTCAAGGCGACGGATTACTCCGGCGGCAAGTCGACGCTCTGCGCCGGCTGCGGCCACGACGCCATCAGCAACCAGATCATCCGCGCCTTCTTCGAGATGAGCGTGAAGCCGGAGAAGGTCGCCAAGTTCTCGGGCATCGGCTGTTCGTCGAAAACACCCGCGTACTTTCTGAACCGTTCGCACGGCTTCAACTCCGTGCACGGCCGCATGCCCGCGGTCGCAACCGGCGCGATCCTCGCCAATCACACGCTGCAGGCCATCGGCGTCTCCGGCGACGGCGACACCGCCTCGATCGGCCTCGGCCAGTTCATGCACATGGTCCGCCGCAACATCTCGATCATCTACATCATCGAGAACAACGGCGTGTACGGTTTGACCAAGGGGCAGTTCTCGGCGACCGCCGACGAAGGCTCGAAGCTGAAGACCGGCGTCGTCAACGATCTGCCGCCGATGGATCTTTGTGCGCTCGCCGTGGAGCTGGGATGCGGCTTCGTGGCTCGCGGCTTTGCCGGCGACCCGAAGCAGATGGTGAACATCCTCAAGGCCGCGATCGCCCACGACGGCATGGCGGTGATCGACGTGATCTCCCCCTGCGTCACCTTCAACAATCACGAAGGCTCGACGAAGGGCTATCAGTATTCGAAAGAGCACCAGGAGCTGCTGCACCAGATCGGCTTCGTGCCCGAGTACGAACAGATCGAGATCGATTACGAGCCCGGCACCGTCCGCGAAGTGGAGATGCACGACGGCTCGAAGATCGTGCTCAGGAAGCTGGAAGAGGATTACGACCCGAGCGACGACGTGATGGCTCTGCAGCGCCTGCACCGCGCCAACCGTGCCGGCCAGATGCTCACCGGCATCGTCCATCTTCGCCCGGAAAAGAAGAACTTCATGAGCCTTCTGAACGTGACCGACGAGCCGCTGAACACGTTGCCGCTCGAGCGAATCCGGCCGTCAAGGGAAGCGCTGCAGAAGATCATGCGCGATCTTCAGTAGGCGGTACGCGCGCTGACGCGCGCTCGCGGTAGGCAGTAGGCGGGGGATTGAAACCCGGTTCTACTGCCTACCGCCTACCGCCTACTGCCTACCGCCTACCGTTTCTTGATCGCCTGCAATCGCGATTTCGCCTGCTGGTTCTCGGGCGAGATCTTCAGCGCGTCCTCGTAGCAGGTCTGCGCGCGGGTGATCAGGCCTTCCAGCTTGTACAGGTCGCCGAGGGAGATCAGGGCGTCGGTGTTGTTGGGATCGATCGACAGCGCCATCTGAAAGCTTTCCGCGGCGTCGCGGCGCCATTTCGGATTGCGCTCCTGACAGGCGCCGAGGAGGAACCAGGCGTCGGCGTGGTCGGGCACGTACTGCACGGCCTGTTTGAGCAGCACGATCGAGCCGTAGTAGTCGCCTTGCGCGGTCAGCTCTTTGGCCTTGGCGAAATTCTGCTCGGCGATGCTGCGCTGGTGAAGGCGCTGCTGGATCGTCGCTTCCGATCCCACACGTTGGTGCACCAGCTTGTCGTACGCGCCGCGCCGCACGGCGTCTTTCAGAACATCCACCGCTTCGTCGGCGCGGCGGATGATCATCAGAATCGACTCGCGGGCGATCGGCGGGAACGTCGTCGGATCGAACTTCTTCTTCAATGCCTCGCCGGCGCTGATGATCTGCGCGCGCGTGGCGGCGCGGGGGATGTCCAGCACCTGATAGTGATCCATCGTCGGCAGCTGCCGGGACATGGCTACCGCGCGCAGCGAGCGTTGATCGCTCGATCCGATCGCCGCGAGCAGTTCCAGATCGCGTTGCATGTCGGCGAGATCGGCCGCATTGGCGGTGGGCTTGTTCTGCTCGAGGATCGCGAAGACCCCGATGGCCAGCATGGAAATGACGACCTTGGCGACGGCCACCGACTGCGAGGAGAAACGTTTGAGAAACACCTCGATGATCTCGGGCTCTGTCAGCGATTGCGCAATGGTCCGCTCCAGCTCGTTGAGCGGCAGCGCGTCGATCGTGTAGCGCGACTCTTTGGCCGGGTGAATGAGCCGTTTGAGGTCGCCGAGGGAGCGGCGGAGGACGAGGCCGTTGGTGATGGCCCGGATCCCGTCGATGACCACGGCCGCGGTCGATTGCAGGAACACGCGCTGTTGCGGCGGCAGGGGCTCGTCGTCAGTGAATGCTGCCGTGCCTTCGTCGAGCGAGAACAGCGGAATGACCAGCGCGGTCAGCCATTCGCGGAGCAGGGCCTGGCGGGAGGACATGTCCAGCAAACCCAGCTCGTGCACGCGGGCCACGGCGTCATTGGGATCCTCGCCGAAGAGCTGCGCGGCGCGCTCGGGCGCGACGACGTTCCGGCGGACGAGAAAATCGGCGAGGGAGTCTTCCGGAGCGGTCGAAGCGGCCATGACCAGCTCGCCTTGTGACCAGTAAAGGACCCGGCGCAGCGGTGCCTTCAGAATGGTCAGATAACCGGTTCTCCGGTTCTGCAGGATATCGCCCGCGATCACCGTGAACGGTGTGATCTCGATCCGCTCCAGACTCACTCGCGCGCCAGCCTTTTCGCGGGCTGCGTCCCTGCCTCGCGCCCCGATGAGGGGGGTTTTAGCACATTCGTAACCAGGAGCGGGTAGGCGGTAGGCAGTAGGCGGTAGGCAGGAGGCCACCGCACGCCCCCGCATACCGCCTACCGCTTACCGCCTACCGATTCCTCTGGCACCTGAAATGCGTCTCAACCCCATGATGGTTGGCCTTCTCAATGCGAGTGCTACGATGAAAACGATGCTGAAGTTGGTGTGTCTGACGGCAGTCCTGACGTTCACGGCGGCCGCCGGCGCACAAGAGACCACGACCGATTACTACGAGTTCCTGCTCGCGAAACTGGCCGCCACGGAAGGGCGTTATGACGACGCTCTCACCCGCCTCGACAAACTGATCGCGAAAACCCCGAACGATCCGGTTCTGACTTACGAGCGGGCCGTGCTGTTCATCGATGCCGGCCGCATCGATAGGGCCATTCAGGAGCTTCGCGCCATCGCCGACAAGCACCCCGACTTTTACGACGCCCATCGCGTTCTCGGGCGCGTTCTGCTCGATCGCGCCGGCGCCGACCGCTCCGGCATCGACGACGCGCTCAAATATCTGCAGATCGCTTTCAAGCTCAATCCCGACGACCTGTCGACCGGGCTTGCCGTCGCGCAGCTCTTTCAATCGACGGGACGCATGCAGGACGCCGAGCGCATCCTCGCCACGATGGTCGAGCGCACGCCCGATCAGCGCATCGTCAATTACAACTACGCCAACGTCCTGACCAAGCTCGGCCGGGGCAATGAAGCGAAGCCGTACCTTGAACGGGCCGTGGCCGCCGATCCGACGTTCGGTCCGGCGATCATGCAGCTCCTGGACATGTACCAGGAGGAGAACGAGTGGCTGAAAGCCGCGACCGTCCTCCAGCCGCTCATCGCCGACGATCCGCTGAATCTCGAGATGCAGCGCCAGCAGGCGTTCTTCTATCTCCGCGGCGGCGACGCGCGGAACGCCAATGTTCGCTACCGCGCGCTGATCGCGGCCGATCCAAAAGACACGCGCTCGCAGTTCGGCCTCGCCGAATCGCTGAATGATCTCGAGCAGTACGCGGAAGCAGAGGCGATCTACGCGAAATTGCTCGTGGATTCGCCGAAGGAGCCCGAGCTCCTCGGCAGCTACGGTCTCAGCCTGATCGGTCAGAAGAAGTGGGACCAGGCCGCGGCGACGTTCACGAAACTGCTCGGCCTCGGCGACGCGCCGGATCATCTGGCCGCGCTAGCTCGCACCCAGCTCGCGCACATCGATCTGCGGAAAGAGAACTACGCGGCAGCCGTCGACACGGCGAAGTCGATCTTCATCTTTCGCGAGCGTCCGAATGCCCAGGCCATCAACATCGCCCTCGAGGCGTTGAAGAAACAGAACAAGTCCGCCGAGGCACTGGCGCTGCTCGAGCCGCTGGTCACGAAGTTCCCCAACGATCCGTTCGTGAATGCGCGTTACGTCGAGGTTCTCGTGCGCGCGGGCAAGAAGGACAACGCGAAACAGCACGCGGCCGTACAGGCGAAGCTCGGCGCGCGCAATGCGATCACCGTGGCCGAGGCTTACATCCAGGCTGGTGACAATGCGGCGGCTGCGGAGTTGATCAAGAGCGCCGCCGCCGCGCGTCCCGACGATGTCGACCTCCGCTTCCAGGTCGGATCGGTCCTCGAGCGCGCCGGCGACCGCAAGGGCTCCGAGAAGGCGTTCCTCGAAGTGCTCGAGAAAAACGCCGACCACGCCCCGACCCTCAACTACCTCGGCTACATGTGGGCCGAGAGCGGCGTGAACCTGGAGAAAGCACACGAGATGCTGACCCGCGCGGTCGGCCAGGAACCGAACAACGGCGCGTACGTCGACTCGCTGGGCTGGGTCTACTTCCGCCTCGGCAAGCTCGATCTCGCCGAGAAGTATCTCGTCGATGCCACACGGCTTTCGCCGCGCGACGCGACGGTTCACGAGCATCTCGGCGACGTGCTCGCCGCGCGCGGCGACCTCGATCGCGCGTTGAAGGTTTACCGCACCGCGCTCGATCTCGATCCGGAGTCCAAGGACGTCGACAAGATCCGCAACAAGATCGCGGAGCTCGAGCGGAAGGCGCAGACCTCGGCGCGATGAAGTCCGCGCTGGCGCTCATCACAGCCATCTTTCTGTTGGTCTCCTGCCGGTCGACCCGCCCCAGCGGGTCGCCGGTCGCTCCGCTTACCGCGGTCACCGTCGAAGACACGACCGCGCAGTTGCGCGAGCGGCGCGCGAACTTCACGGGGATGAAGAGCCTCATGCAGGTGCGCGCGAACGTGAACGGAAAGACGCAGTCCTTTCGCGCGCAACTCATCGTGCATGACGCGCAGCGGATGGAGCTGATCGCCTACACACCGGTGGGCACGACCGCGCTGAACATGAAGGCCAACGGCTACAAAGTCGATACGAAGCCGGCTGTGCCGCCGGAGTCGTTCAGCTTCCTGCATAGCGCCGGTCTGACGCCGGCCGAGACGGGGATGCTCATCCTCGGCATCCCTCCGCGAGACGATCTGAGCGTCACTTTCGGCATCGGCGGGATCGCCAATGCCACTGCGGGAGGCATGAGCGCGGACTTCGATCCACCGTCGTTTCCCCCGAAACGCGTGGTGATCACCCGTGGCGCGGACCGCATCGAGATCGAGCATCTGGAGGTCGTGTCCGAGTGAAGCTGCGCTCGTACGCGAAGATCAACTGGTCGCTGCGCATCACCGGAAAACGCGCCGACGGCTATCACGACATCGAGACCGTTTTTCAGACGATCTCCCTTCATGACGACCTCACCTTCCGCGAGTCAGACGCGCTCTCTCTGACCTGCGATGACCCGACCATTCCCACGGACGACACGAATCTCGTCCTTCGCGCCGCGCGTGCAGTGAAAGCGAAACCATTCGCAATCGATCTCCACAAGCGGATTCCGGCGGGTGGCGGACTGGGTGGAGGCTCGTCGAATGCCGCGGCAACGTTGCGTGCGCTCGGCGGAGATCGTGACGACCTGCCCGAGATCGCGCTGAGCCTCGGATCCGACATCCCGTTCTTCCTCACCGGCGGAACCGCGTATGCGACCGGCCGCGGTGAGGTGCTCACGTCCTTGCCGCCGATGAGCGAGATCCCGCTCCTTCTCGTGCTCCCCGAAGAGCGGGTAAGCACGCGCGAGGCGTATGCGCGAATCGCGCGTTACTCGAAGCCGCTGGGCATCGAGGCCTATCGCGAATTCGCCGCGTTCACGAACGACTTCGAAGAGCCGGTGTTCGCGATGTATCCACGACTGCGCGAGCTCAAGTCGCGGCTGTACGACGCGGGGGCGAAGTGGGCGCAGATGAGCGGATCGGGATCGACGCTGGTCGGCGCATTCGAAAGCGCGGCGGCGCGCTCGGAGGCGGCCGCCGCGTTTCGGGATGTACGAATCGAGAAGTGCGTTACGACGCGCGCCGGATCAGGTCCCGGCGACTGACACGCCGTCGAATACCAGAGTCGGCGGGCGCAGCGCCGAGTACGGGAACGGATCGTTGCCGACCGCGACGAGCTTCTTCCAGAACTCGAGATGGTTGCCGGAGAGGTTCATCTCCGACACCGGCTCCGCGATCACGCCGTTGCGCACGCGGAAACCGACCACGCCGACCGAAAAGTCGCCGGTGCCGCCGTTGGAGTTGCCGCCGATGAAGCCGGTGATCAGCAGCGCTTCCTTCGCGTCCGCGAGCAGCTCTTTCTGACTCTTCGAGCCGAGCTTCCACGACAGATTCGACGGGCCGCCGCTGGTCGGCTCCAGCTTCAGCTTCCGGCCGTAGTACGTGTCGATGTAGTACGCCTTGAGCACGCCGTTCTCGATGATCGGACGCTTTTTCGCGGCGATGCCCTCGCCGTCGAACTTGCGCGAGCCGAACGCTTTCGGGATGAGCGGATCGTCGGTGATGCTGATCAGCTCACTCACGATCGGCTGGCCGATCTTTCCTTCGAGGAACGAGCGCTTCTGCTGAATCGCGCCGCCGCTGAGCGGTCCCGCGAGCATGCCCACGAGCCGTCCCGCGGCGCGGTTGTCGACGATGACCGTCATGGCCGCGGTCTCACCTTTTTTCGCACCGAGGCGGCTGAGAGTCCGCTTCGCGGCTCCGATGCCGATGGCGGTGGGATCGGGAACCTCGTTCCAGAAGCGCGACCCCGCGTAGTCGTACTCCTCGGGGCGCCGTCCGTCGGCGTCCTTCGCGCTCACGCCGGCGGAGACGAAGAAGGTCGTCCCGCGGTTCGAGCCGGAGAAGCCGTTCGAGTTCACCATCCAGTTCTCGACGAGATTGCTCGAGAACGACGCGGTGACGGAGTTGAAGACTTCGTTGCCCTTCACCGCGCGTGCGGCGTCATGAACGGCTTTCGCGATCTTGCGGCCTTCGTCCGCGGTCACGCCGGCGTACTTCGGATCTTCCGTCTTCAGATCGACCGCCGCCTGGCCCTTGTACAGCGCGGGATCGGGCAGCGAGCGGAAAGGATCCGGCGCGATGGTCTTGGCCAGCGTCACGTTGTCGCTGATGAACGTCTTAAGCGCCTCGGGCCGCAGGTCGCTCGTCGAAACGGTCGAGAACCGGCCGTCGACATAGAGCTGAAGCATCACGCCGCGCGTGGTCGATTCGGAGATCTTTTCGATCTTGCCGTCGCGCCAGTCGAGCGACACATCGCGAACGCGATACGCGCGCGCTCCGGCGTCCTTCGCTCCGGCACTCTTCGCGATCTCGATGCACTGGTTGGCAACAGCCAGCATGTCCTGGTCAGTATTTTTGCCCATGATTTATCCCTTTTTCTCCGCGCGTCCGCCGACCGTGATCGAGGCGACGCGAACCGTCGGCATGCCCTGCGAGACCGGAACGCTCTGTCCGTCCTTGCCGCAGGTCCAGCCGCCCTCGTCGATGACCAGGTCGTCGCCGACCATGTCGATCTGCTCGAGAACCTTCGGCCCGTTGCCGATGATGTTCACGTCCTTGATCGGCTTGGTGATCTTGCCGTCCTCGATGAGGTAGCCGTTCTTCACGAAGAAGGTGAAGTCGCCCGCGCCGATGTTGACCTGGCCGTTGGAGAAGTGGTCGCAGTAAATGCCTTTCTTCACCGAGGCGATGATCTCTTCGCGCTTGTGCGGGCCGGGGAGCATGTACGTGGAGCGCATGCGCGGCATCGGCGAGTACTCGTAGCCCTGGCGGCGTCCGTTGCCCGTCGGCTTCACGCCGTAGTGCTTCGCGGAGATCGAGTCGTGCAGGTAGGTGGTGAGCGTGCCCTTTTCGACGAGCATCGTGCGGCCGACGGCGTTGCCTTCGTCGTCGACGTTGATCGCGCCGCGGGCGTGGTCCTGCGTGCCTTCGTCGATGATCGAGACGAACGGTTTCGCGACGGGCTTGCCGATCTTGTCCGAGTAAATCGAGACATTCTTGCGATTGAAGTCCGCTTCCATGCCGTGGCCGATCGCTTCGTGCAGAAGGATGCCGGACGAGCCGGCGCCGAGGACCACCGGCATTTCGCCGGCAGGAGGCTGCACGGCGTCGAAGAGAATCATGGTCTTGTCGATGAGCTGCGAGACCATCCCGTCGATGCGCTCGGGTGTGTAGAAGCCCATGTCCGCGCGCGCGGCGCGATTCACGCTGTTGTTCTCGCGGCGGCCGTCCTGTTCGGCGACGCAGGAGAGACCGACGGTCGTCATCGGCTGCGCGTCTTCGACGATGCGGCCGTTCGAGTCGGCGATGAGGATCACGCTGCCGTAGTCGGTGAAGTTGACGTTGACTTTCTTGACGCGGCCGTCGGCCTTGAAGGTCTTCTCGTTCAAGCCGGTGAGGACGGCCAGTTTCTGCTGCGGCCGGACGTCTTCCCAGCGCACTTTGATCGGATAGCGATTCGGCTTCGATTCGGTGGTCTTGAATCGCGTTGGACCGGTTCTGGCCGGACCTTCGGCAATCGCCGCGGCAGTGAGCGCAGCGCGTCTCAAACCATCGACAGTGATGTCCTCGGTGAATCCGTAGCCGGTCTGGTCGCCTTTGACGACGCGCACGCCGACGCCGAGGCCGACGTTGGCCGCGGCGCGGTTCACGGAGCCGTCTTCGAGCACGAGACTGTTCGACACGCGATGCTGGAAGAAGACGTCCGCGTAATCGCCGCCCTTCGACAGCGCCTGCGACAGCGTGTCGCGAATGAGCTTGTCGGTGACGCCGAAGCGCGTGAAGTAGCCGACGCCTTCGGTGGGTCCGGTGTTGGCCAGGATGGATGAGACAGAGAACAGATCGGAGACGGCAACGGTGGCTAATGCAGCGGCTCCGGCACCAATGACGGTTCGCCGGGTGAGGCCAGTGTCTTCGGCCATACGAGAACTCCTCCTGCGTTTGATCTGCATGATTGAACGAGCGAAACGACAGGCCGGCGGTGACGGAGGGGTCAACGTTCTGTGTCAGCGGGCCGTATCGAATCGTATGACCCGGCTCCTCGGAATCCTCGTTCTCTTCGTCACCGTAACAATCGCCGCCCAGCCCACCGTCTCGATCCGCGTGCATCCGCCATCCGAACAGGATGCGCAACTGCTGTCGACGTGGGCGGCCGTCATTACCAATCGCACGAGCGCGCCGCTGGAGGATGTCGGCTACTACATTTCCATTTCCCCTTCGAGCTTCGTGGCCGTTCCGGAGGGCTGCGTGCTCCGGTACGCGGAGCAGACCGATTGCACAATCGATCTGCCCGCGTCGGGCTCGCGCGAGATCTCGTTCACGACGCGGAATCGCACGGCCACCGGCCACTTCGGCGTGGTGATGGAATCGAGCCGCCATGGTGCGCTCGTGTACGACGAGGCGGTCATCGGCCGCGACTTTCCCGTCACGACGCAAGCCGACGCGGGACCCGGCTCACTGCGGCAGGCCATTGTCGACGTGAACGCGTCGTGCGACTCGACCGTGCCGTGCGTGGTCATGTTCCAGATCGACGAAACGCCGACGGACGACGGTCTGTATTTCGTCAGGCTGCATTCACCGCTTCCCGAGATCACCGCGCCGGACGTCTTCATCGATGGTGGATCGCAGATCCGGCGGGACGGCAATTCACTCTTCCGGCCGCTGATCGTCCTCGACGGCGGGGCGGCTGGAGAAGGCAGTGGCCTGGTGTTCCGGAACAGCTCCGCGCGCGCGACGGATCTGGCGATCAGAGGGTTTCGAGGCAACGGCATCGAGACCCGCGCTTTCCACTCCATGATTCATCGGAACTTTCTGACCGGAAACGAATCGCGCGGCCTCGTCGTCGTCGGCGGGCAAGGCTATTTCACGGAGAACGTTCTGAGCGCGAACGGCCGCGCCGGAGGATTCTTCTGGACGCCCTCGCGATTGAAAGTGCTCGGCAACATCGTCGACGGCAATGGCGCCAGCGGATTGTTCTTCCACAAGCCCAGCGCATCGCGCGATTTCGCCGAGGCGCGTGACAACGTGATCCGCGGAAACGCGCATGCAGGCATCGCGCTGTCGGTGAACGCGACGGGCGACTTCGCGGCGAACACGTTCGCCGACAACGCCGGACGGGCGATCGACGTCGCGCTCGACGGCCCGACGACCACGCCCGTGATGGGCTATCCGGGCCGCGGCGGCATCGTCGGCGCGCCTGCGATCACCTCCGCGCGTTACGCGAACGGTGTCACCACCATCACCTGGCAGCCCGCCCCGCATTTTTTCAGTGGCGCGACTTCGTTCACCCGTGCGTCGATCTACGCCGGCGACGGCGACGCCCAGGAACTGGTCGCGATCACCAGCCAGGCCACCGTCGAGATCCCGCGCGATCTGCGCGGCCTCACCGTGCGCGCGGCGCTGGTGACGAATGCCATCGAGAACTTCGACGACGCCATGATCGCGACGTCGGAGGTGGGGGAGGGGAGGGTGGTAGAGTAGCGCGCTACTTCACACGCACCGACTCCAGCCGCGACAACACCGCCCGCTCCGCCTTCTCGATCGCCGTCTGATCCCCACGCAGGTGAAAGGCGAAGTTCGCCCCGAAGAACAACGCGTTCAATTCGAACGCAAGCTGCCCCGGATCGAGCGCCGGATCGAGATGCCCTTCATCCTGAGCCATGCGGATGGCTCGTTCCAGCGCGCCGATCCAGTCGTCCATCAGCTTGCGGATCTGATCGCGCAGCACGCCCGGACGTCCGTCGAATTCGAAGGACGCGGCGGCAAAAAAGCATCCGCCGGGGAACACCTCCCGGCGCACGTATGAGAGCCACGAGCGGCAGATCGCGAGCAGTCTCGGATAACCGCGCGGCTCGCGGATCGCCGGTGTGAAGATCTCGTCGATGTAGCGGCGCGACGCCGCTTCGACAGTCGCCAGCTGCAGATCTTCCTTCGAGCCGAAGTGCGCGAACAAACCGCTCTTCGACATCCCCAACTCGTCGGCCAGCCGGCCGATGGTCAGCCCTTCCAGCCCCTCCAGCGACGCCAGATCGACCGCGCGCTCGAGGATGCTCGTCCGGGTCCGGGTTCCCTTCATCTCACGCAAACGCCGGCAAGTCTTTCATGAGCTCAGCGTGCGCCGCACGAAAGTCGTTGCTCCAGGGCTTCGCATTCACGTTGACCATCGAGCGCTCGCCGCGCGCGTAGGGCACGCTCCCGTTCTCGCTGGAGATGAGGAAGCCGTACGTGCAGGTGTAGTCGTCGAGGTCATTGACCCAGAGGTCGACGCGCAGCGTGCTCGCCGCGGGGGCGGGATTGAGCTGTTCGATGGTGAACGTGCCGCCGCGGGGCGCCGACGCATCGAGGGCGATGATGGCGTGATCGACATGCTCGACCAGTTCCTCCGGGCGCCGCGCCTCGGCACGAACAGGCGAGAAGAAGACGAACTTGGGATTGAGGTCGCCGGTGGTCATGGCTTGGTTCTCCTTCAACGGCCGAGAAAATAGCACGAACGTTCGTTTTCAGTCAAACGGATAAGCGGCTAGAATCGTCCAGCCCCATGCGCCGCCTGGTCCCCTTGCTCCTGGTCTTTTCCCTCTGCCTCCCCGCGAACGCCGCCCGCCGCCGCGCCGTCACGCCACCCGCTCCGCTGGCCGTCCCGACGATCGAGGAAATCGCCGCCGACGCGTTGAAGAAGTTCCCCGGCGTGATCATCGCCGTCCGCAAGGGAAACGCTTTCTACTCCAACGCGTGGGGGCGGCTCGACATCGAACAAAACGTCCCCATGCGCACCGACGCGCAGATGTGGGTCGCGTCGATCAGCAAGCAGTTCACGGCCGCGGCGATTCTTCGCCTCTCTGAAGAAGGAAAGATCGGGATCGACGATCCAGTGCGGCGCTACATCCCCGAGCTCGACAGCCGCTTCGAGGCCATCACCGTCCGCCACCTCCTCAACCACACCTCGGGGATCGCCGAATACCTGACCCGCATCGACACGAAGTACGAGCCGGCGTCACAGCAGGAGATCGTCGCGGCGATCATGAGCCGCCCGCCGGATTTCCCGGCCGGCTCGCGCTGGATGTACAGCAACTCCGGCTACTTCCTGCTGGGGATGATCATCGAGCGGGCCGCGAACCAGACTTACGCGCAGTATCTGCGCGACACGTTCTTCGAGCCGCTGCAACTCACCGAGACCAGTTACTGCGGAACGCGCGGTCCGATGCCGCACGGCTACCTGTCCGCATCGAACGGCACGTTTTCGGAGCTGCAGCCATACGACGTGTCGCTGATGTACGCGGCCGGCGGTGTGTGCTCGACCGCGCGCGACCTGTTGTCGTGGAACCGGGCCCTCCTCAACGGTACGGCCATCTCGCGGACGGCGTACCAGGCCATGATCGGCGAGACCGTGGATGCGTACATCTTCGCGAAGTACGGCTTCGGCCTGCTGCTCGATTCGCTCTCTTCGCACCGGCGCATCTGGCACAACGGCATGGTCCCCGGCTTCCAGAGCCATCTCGCGTACTTTCCGGACGACGACCTGACCGTGGTGGTGCTGGTGAACGGCTACACGATCAAGGACCGGGCGCTGGAAGTGGGCGAAGCGGTTGCGCGGGCGATGTTCCGCTAGTCCTTGTAAATCTCCACGTGCGGCTCCCCGTCCTCGCCGATCCACCCGCGATACATCCCCTCGGTGTTGAACGGCATGGCGAAGTTGCCTTTCGCATCGAGCACGATCACGCCGCCCTCCGCCCCTTTGACGGGCTTCAGTTTCTTGTTGATCACCTCGTCGGCGGCGTCACGCACCGACATCCCGCGATACTTCACCAGCGCGGCGATGTCATACGCGACCGTCCAGCGGATGAAAAACTCGCCGGCGCCGGTGGCGGAAACCGCGACTGATTCATTCTCCGCGTAATTGCCGGCGCCGATGATCGGCGCGTCGCCGACGCGGCCGAAGCGCTTGTTGGTCGTGCCGCCGGTCGACGTGCCCGCGGCGAGATCGCCGTTGCGGTCGAGAGCAACCGCGCCGACGGTTCCGAATCGATTCTCATCCGCGGTCACCAGTCCCGCCTGCGGCTTGCTCTCCTTCAGCAACTCCTCCTGAAGGCTCTTCCAGCGCCGCTCCGTCCAGAAGTACGACGGATCGACGACTTCCAGTCCGACGCTGGTGGCGAACAGCTCCGCGCCGCGGCCGATGAGCATCACGTGCTTCGACTTGTCCATCACCGCCCGCGCGGCGGAGATCGGGTTCTTGACGATGGTCAGGCCGGCCACGGAGCCGGCCTTTTTTGTCCTGCCGTCCATGATCGACGCGTCGAGCTCGTTCTTTCCTTCGTGGGTGAAGACGGCGCCTTTGCCGGCGTTGAACAGCGGCGAGTCTTCCATCACCCGGATGGTCGCCTCGACGGCGTCGAGGCTCGTCCCGCCCTTCACCAGGATCGCGTGACCGGCTTTCATCGCCTCGGCCAGCCCCGCGCGGTACTGCGCTTCGCGCTCCGCGGTCATGCTGGCACGGGTGATCGTTCCGGCTCCGCCGTGGATCACCAGCATGATCTTTCCCTTCGCGTCAGCGGCCAGCGAGGGGAGCGCGAACACGATTGTTGCAGTGCACAGGAAACGTCGCATGAACATGGCCCGTAAGTTATCACTCTTCATTTTCTTGTTTGCCGCGCTCGCCGTGACCGCGCAGAAGCCCGACGCGGACTGGCTGACCCTCGAGACCGCGCATTTTCGCGTGCACTACCCGCGCGAGTACGAACAGTGGTCGGTGCGCGCCGCCTCGCGGCTGGAATCGATTCATGCCGCCGTCTCAAAGGAGATCGGGTTCGCGCCGAGGCAGAAGATCGATGTGCTGGTCGGCAATCCGATCGCCCAGGCGAACGGCGCCGCCTTTCCGCTGCTCGACACGCCGCGGATCGTCTTCTTCACCGAGCCGCCCGGCCCCGACGAGCAGCTCGGCGCGTACGGCCACTGGATCGACCTGCTCGCGGTGCACGAAGTCGCGCACGTCGTGCACATGCTCCGGCCTTCGCGCAATCCGCTGGAGCGCTTCCTCGCGAAAACGGTTCTGCCGCTGAATCCGATCACGCTGCGCGCACCGCGGTGGGTGCTGGAAGGCTACGCGACGGTCATCGAAGGACGCCTGACCGGCGCCGGGCGCCCGAGCAGCACCGTGCGCGCGCTGATTCTTCGGCGCTGGGCGGAATCGGGCCGTCTTCCGAGCTACGGCCAGCTCAATTCCGATCAGCGCTTTCTGGGCATGTCCATGGCCTACCTCATGGGCTCCGCCTATCTCGAATGGCTCGAGCAGCGCAGCGGCCCGAGCTCGTTGCGCAATCTCTGGTCGCGCATGACCGCGCGGCAGCGGCGCTCGTTCGACGCGGCGTTCATCGGCGTCTTCGGCGATGCGCCGCACAAGCTTTACGGCCGCTTCCTGGCCGAGCTGACCGCGTCCTCGATCGCCATCGACAGGAGCTCGAAGCTGCAGGAAGGGGAGTTGTTCCAGGAAACCACACGCGCTTCCGGCGATCCCGCGGTGTCGCCGGATGGCAAGCAGATCGCCGTCGTCCTTCGTCCCCGCGATCAGCCCGCGAAGCTCGTCGTCTGGTCGACGGCGCCCGCCGACGAAGAAGAAAAGAAGTTCGAAGAGCGGCTGAAGAAGATCCTCGGCCGCGATCCGGAAGACGTCGCTCCGGTGCGTACCAAACCGTTGCCGCGCAAGTCCGTGCATTCGCTGGTCATGCCCGACGGCGGCGACATCGACACGCCGCGATGGACGCGCGATGGCAAAGCGATTCTGTTTTCGCACCGCAGACCCGACGGGGACGGCCTGCTGCACTTCGATCTCTATCGCTGGGACTTCGAACGGGTTACACCGGTGACGCATCTTTCGGACGTGCGCGATGCCGATCCGATCTCGGCGACGTCCGCGGTCGCGGTCCGCTCGCGATTCGGCGCGTCGCAACTGGTGAACGTCGACCTCACCACCGGTGCGGTCACACCGCGCACCGAGCCGTCGATCGACATCGTCTACACCCATCCGCGGCCCAGCGCCGATGGCTCGCGCATCGCGTACGTCGCCCATCGCGACGGCGCGTGGGGCCTGTACGTCGACGATCAGCGCGTCCCGCTCGACGGCGATGCCTCTTCGCCGGAATGGCTGCCCGACGGCGAGCTGGTGGTCACCGTTTCCAAAGGCGGCTTCGCCGAGCTCCATCGCGGATCGACGCGTATCACCCGCAGCCGCGGCGGCGCATTCAGTCCCGCACCATCGCCGGACGGCCGCCTTTTCTTCACCAGTCTCGAGCCCGACGGCTTCGTCGTGCGCGTGCTGCCCGCGATCGACGAAGCGCCCGCCCCACCCGCGTTCGACGCGGTGCTCGTTCCGGCTCTGCCACCGCCTCCGCCGGCCGCGACTGCGTTTGCGGCCGAGGATCTGCCGGCGGCGAAGAGGTACGGCATCGGTCGCCAGGAATTCGACTGGCTCACCGGCACCAATTACGGGCCGGAGCATCGATCGTTCGAAGTCGGGGTGCGCTTCGGCGATGTCGTCGGACGCCTCGATACATTGCTCCTTGCGTCGCTGGCAAAAGACGACGCGCCGGAAGGCTTCGCGCTGGCGACGGCGTGGCGGGGGTGGCCGGTGGAGGTGCATGCGCATGCTTTCTCCACCGATGAAGAAGAAGGCGCCGAGCTCCGTGGCATCTGGTCCCGCGCCTTCCCCCTCAGCCGCCTGACCGTCGAAGCGGGCGCGTTGTCCGACGACCTCGTATTCGGCAGCGCCGCCTTCTCGACGCGACAACTGTTCGGCAAGTGGCGCATCGAAGAAGGCCTGCGCGTGGATCTCGACGATCGCCACTACCGCGCGTCCGTTGCCGGCGCGATCCGCAGCGGCTCCTTCCGCATCGGCGCCCGCTACCAGCACGACGGCGGCGACACGGTCACCCTCGGCGGCCTCTCCTCATCGATCCTTCCCCGCTCCGCGTACGCGCTGCGCGTCCTCGATCCCGCACTTCCTGTAGCCACGCTGACCGGCGATGAATACGATGGCTGGCGAGTCGAGAGCTCCGTGCCGTCGATGCCGTTCACAGCCTTCTACCAACGCCACGAGCTCGGCGGAGCGTCGCTGTCGCTGGCCGGACTCACCATCGCCATGTCCGCCGATCCCTTTCCGATCATGAAATTGCCCGGCTTCGACGTGACCGCCGGCGTGGCCAGGATCCTCGACGATGACGACACGAACTGGTGGCTGGGCATGCGGTGGCGTCCATGATTCACATCCATAACGGAGACGTCGTCGCGGTCCTGGCGCAGCGCTTCGGCGTCCCCGGCGAGCACTTCGCGTTTCGCGAGTCGCTGATCACAGGCCCGGTCACTCCGGGCAATGACTGGATCGAGACGCGCGCTCGTGCTTTATCCGAGGCGCATGGGGAAGATGTTCTGCGCACGCGGACGACGCTCGTCGAACAGGAACTGGCGCTCGACGGCGCGCCGTCGAAAGGGGAGATCGTGCTCTGGTTCGAGCACGACCTCTATTGCCTGATTCACCTCGTCTACCTGCTGCAGCGCTTCGGCGATGCGAAGGTGACGCTGGTGTGGTGCCCGCAGCCGCTGAGCGAGAACGACGATCGCGGTTTCCATCTGTTGTTCGAGTCGCGCACGGCTGTCACGCCGTCAATGCTGAACATCGCTCGCCAGGTCTGGCGCGCGTACACCGCGCCCGATCCGACGGATCTCGGCCGTTGGACGGACGGCGAGACATCTGATTTTCCATTCCTTCGCGACGGCCTGTCGTTGCACGTGTCGCGCTTTCCGTCGGTCACGAACGGACTCGATGCCGTCGAGCAGCGCGCGCTGTCGCTGATCGCGACCGGCGTCTCGGAGTTTGGTGCGTTGTTCAACGCCATGGCCACGGACATGCCCCGCTTCGGTTTCGGTGACAGCGAAGTCTTTCGCCAGCTTCGCAATCTCGCCTGGAACGCCGTGCCGCTGATCCTCCTGAACGGTGAGCCGCCGAACGCGAGCTTCGCCATCACCCCCGCAGGCGTGAACGTGCTCAACGCCGCGGTCGACAACCTCAGCGTCAACGACCCCGATCGCTGGCTCGGCGGTGTCCATCTGACGAAGGAGAACCTGTGGCGCTACGACGAGCGCGCGCGCACGCTCATCCCGAGCCGCTGACGCGCGTCATCCGGTTCGAGGCCACGGACGGCGTGAGCCTCGCCGGGCTTTTGTACGAACCGAAACGGCCGACGACGCGGGCCGCGATCTGGCTTCACGGCACGGGCGGCGCGTCCGTCTTCGAATCCGGCCGCACCAATCTGCTCGCAAGCGAGTTCACGGACGCGGGGATCGCCTGGTTTCCCTTCAACAATCGCGGGGCCACGCTCATGCGTCGTCTCAACGGAAAGCCGCGCGGGGGCATGGCTTACGAGCGCATCCGCGAATGCGTCTTCGACATCGACGGTGCGCTTCGCGAACTGTGGCGCCGCGGCTATCGCGAAGTCACGCTCATCGGCCACTCAACCGGCGCGAACAAGATCGCTGTCTACGATCACTACAAGCCGCGCAATCGCGTGAAGAGTTACGTGCTCGTCGCCGGCGGCGACGACACCGGCATGATTTACGACGCCCTCGGCCCCCGCCGCTTCGCCAGCGCGCTGCAGAAGGCGAGGGCGATGCGCACGAGCACAGAGCTCGTGCCGCCGTCGATCTCCAGCGCGGTCATGAGCTGGCGGGCCTGGTACGACACGGCCAATCCCGACGGCGACTACAACGTCTTCCCGTTTCTGGAGGTCCTGCGCAACGTGAAGCTCTCGCGCCGCGCCAAGTTTCGTTACCTCCGCGCGATCCGCAAGCCCACGTTCATCCTGTACGGCGATCAGGATCAGTACTGCTTCGGCGACGTGCCTCGTTGCGTTTCGATCCTTGCCGACGCGATCGGCCCAAAGCCCAACATCGAGCTCGGGATCATCGCCGACGCCGATCACGGATTCAGCGGCAGGGAACGCGAGCTCGCGCAGGTGATCCTCGGATGGCTCGGGTGATGCACGCCGCTTTTCGGTCGAAGGAGGACCCCATGAAGCGTGCCCTGCTGCTCTCCCTCGCTCTGCTCCTCGCCCTTCCCGCCGCCGCCGCTGAATACGAAAAACTGCTCCTCACCGTCGCCCCGGGTGTCGTCTACTGCGGCTATCACTCGAAGTACGACACGCGGCTGATCGCATTCAACGGCGCGCCCAATCCGATCGAGAGCTTCTGCTCCGACGAGATGTGCGGCGGTCTGCCGGCGAGCACCGGTACGGTCGTCATCGGCAATCACATCCCGATCCCCAAGCCCTCCTTCATTTACGTTCCGAAGAACGCCGCTGACGACATCCAGATGTCGCTCATCGTCGAGAGCAGCGACACGCTCGCGCCGGAAGAGCGCTCGTACACCGAGTTGCCGATCGTCCGCGAGCGTGAGTTCCGTGAAGGAAAGATCCAGATCGTCGGCGTGCGCATGGACGACGGATTCCGCAAAACCCTGCGCATCTACGGCCTGAACGGCGCCGAGCCGTCCCTCGTGCGCGTTCGCGTCTACGCCCTCCGTTCGACCACCCCCGCGTACGAGCACGACTACTGGCTGCTGCCGCAGGACGGCCTGAACTCAGCCGGCCTCGACGCCGCTCCGAGCTTCAACATGGAGTGCGATCTCTCCGCGTACGTCGACAACTACGGCGCGCCGGTGCGCGTCGAGCTCGAGTCGCTGACGCCGGGAGCGAAGATCTGGGGCTTCGTGTCGATCACGAACAACGTGACCCAGCACTTCTACACGGTCGTGCCGCGGTAACCGTACGGCGGGCGTCTCGCCCGCCTCCGTGCGGGCGGGACGCCCGCCGTACCCCTACAGCACGGAAGCCAGCACCTCGAACGACTTCAACTCGTGCCCGAGGAAGTTGCGTCGAATGGTGCCGGCGAGCGAGCGCGCTTCGAAGAGGATCTCGCTGCGGATCGGCCGGGACGCGAGCTCCGCGACCGGCATCCGCAGCACCGCTTCGATCACGTCGATGACGTCGTTTCCGATCAGTTCGCGATTCCGGTCAGCGCATGAAGTACAAACGAACGCGACCTGCTTCGCATCGAAATGCAGCGGCCGCGCTAACAGCTCCCCGCATTCCGGACAATGCCTCAGCGACGGGAAGATGCCCGCGAGCTTGAGCGTCCAGATTTCCGCATACGCAACCACAGCGATCGGCGCCGCGCCTTCCAGCAGCGCCTCGGTCGTGCGATCGAGCAGGCGATACATCAGCTCCGCGGGATCGTTCGGCTGCGCGTAGATGTCGACCAGCTCGGCGATGTACGTCGCCGCGACGCTGCTCAGCAGATTCTGTTGCGCGGGAAACAGCGAGCGGATCAGATCCACCGACTCGATCCGCACCACTTCTTCCGCCTCCCGCTCCGCGTACCCGATCCGTACTTTGGCCAGCGGTTCCAGCGCGGCGCCGAAGCGGCTTTTGATGGCCCGCGCGCCGTATGCCCAGCCCTTCCGCTTGCCGTGATCGGGCGTCAGAAACACGACCATCTTGTCCCGTTCCCGAGCGGGAAAGGTGTGCAGGATGATGGCCTCGGTGCGCTCGATCTTCATTCGGCACTGCGAGGGTACACTGCCGTTGCATGCTCACTCATCCCGCCGAGGCGCGCCGCCGGTTCCGCGAGTACGCGGCGGGGGAGATTACGAACGCGAACCTCGCGTACGGCGCGCTGCTGATCGCGCTCGAAGACAACCCCGGTCTCGACGTCGATCACTACATGCAGCAACTGGATGATCTGGCCGAGCGTGCCGAGCGCCGTTGCGGACGCGGCGAGCCGCCTGTGTTCCGCCTCGGCCATCTGCACGCGGAGATGTTCGACGTCGACCGTTACGTCGGTGACGCGAACAGCTACTACGACCCGCGCAACGCGTACCTGAACGAAGTGATCGATCGAAAGGCCGGCCTGCCGATCTCGCTGTCGATCATCTTCCTGCACGTCGCATCGCGACTGGGCCTGAGCGCGGCCGGCGTCGGTTTGCCGGGGCATTACGTGG
>CAWGHO010000003.1:0-1884348 GCA_963822445.1 uncultured Acidobacteriota bacterium
CGCGCCAATCTCGACGTGCACGAGCTGAAGCCGCGCATGGACTGGTTCGCGCTCGTGCGTACGCTGGTGCTGCTGCCGCTGGCGCTCGCCGGTGCGGTCGTCACGTATCCGACCTACCGTCTCGTGGGCATCCTTGCGAACCGCTTTTCTAAAGGAGAAGGCGCGATGATCGCCACGATGAAGTTCCTCGGCGCGCTCGGTTTGTATCCGCTGACCTTCATCGCTCTTGCAACTCTCATCGGCTGGCGCTTCGGATGGATGGCAGCCGTCGCTTCGCTGATCGTGTTGCCGCTGCTCGGCTACATCACCTTGCGGGTGTTCGAGGAGATCGATGACGTGATCGGCGATGTGCGCGCGCTCGGCCACCGGCTGTTCCGGCGCCACGCCTACCTGCGCCTCGTCACGGCGCGCCGCGCGATTCTCGGAGAGATGGTGGCGGTCGCGCAGGAGATGGACGCTACCTGATGCGTCCGACCGCGACGAGCGCATCGCGCGCATTCTAGTTCGTCACGATGTGCCACTTCGGCCGCTTCCACGACGCGCGGAACTCCTCCAGGCCGGCCGCTACCGCGCGTTTTGCCCGCTCCTGGCCGTCGAGAAACAACACGAAGTCGAACTGCTGCGCGGCCGTCCCGTATGTCCGTCGAATTCGCGGACGATCTCGTTCGGCGGCGTGTTGAGGCGATTCATCGTCTTCGTCAGCGGGAGCGAGACGCTGCCTTCGTACGCTTTGTAGACGACTTCGCTGCAGACCAGCGCAGTGTCGGTGTGAAAGTCGAAGTTGAAGTCGTACGGACGGCCGCTGTACGCGAAGCGCGTGCGATGGCGATGGCTTTGTCCCGCTTCGATGCGCGCGGGCGGAGGATGGCCAGCGAGTCCGCCGCCGCCGAATGGTCGAGCGTCGTGAACGAGACTCCTTCGGACACGGCTTCGATTACCTGCGTTGCGCGCGACTTCGCATACGCGGCCGGATGACGATCGCGCAGGTACGCCTCGAAATCGCCGTCCGCACGTCCCTGCTCGCGAGCCCAGGCCCTGACCTCGGGATCGTTGAAGTAATTCGCGCGGGCATGCGGAGCACCGATGAATAACGCCGTGTGCGGCCAGAAACCGGGAAGGCCGATGTTCGACACGTACCATTCACGCCGCTCGAGAAGCACGTCGCCCGGCTCGAGACGCGGCGCCAGTTCCGCGATCTGTCTGGCGGTGACGAGGAATGTGTGCGCTCGCGCGACGCGGGTGTCGCCCATCCATTCCGCGACGCCCTTCTGAACCGGAAAGAACGCGGTGAACGCCGCGCTGCGCGCCAGCTTCACGGCGTTCCTGGCGGTCTGAAGCTGCCCTTTTCCGCGGCCCGATTTGAGGATGAACTTCGCATCCTCGTCGATCGCCTCGTCGCGAACGCCGCTGAGGAAGTAGAGCGATTGCAGTGCGGCGAACTCGGTCGCGCGCGCGACGTTGAGCCATCGCGTCTTCACGCGCGCGTATGTTCCACCTGGAAGTCCGATGGATGGAACGGGCTCGTTGAGCACCGCGTCGGCGCCGGGAAGCTCGTCGACCGCGTCGATCATCCGAAGTGCGCCGCGATACTGCGCGAGGAAGGCACCGTACGTGATCTCGATCGAGCGGAGACCTTTCTGATCGCGGTGAAAAGCGCCGACAGAGTCGAGCGCGAGGAGGTAATCGAGAAATGCGCTCCACGTCTTTCGCACGCGGTCTTTTTCTTCAGCGGAAAGGAGCTGTTTGTTTTTGCCGCCGCCGATCTCGTTCATCTCTTCGGCGGCAGCGGAGAGTCCTGCGCGGTAGATCTCCACGGCACGCGCGTCCGAGTCGGCTCGCGACGCGGCGCGCGCGGTAAGGGGCATCAACGCGACGAGCATGGCCAGAACGATGCGCATGGGTGATGAGTATAGGTATGCCATTCGTTCGGCGCTTCTTGCACCTGCAGCCGCCCTTTCGAATCGCGGCGGATTGGCCACACCGTCTCGCTCTTGTTGCTGCGGGTGAGACGAAGACGATCCCCCTCGACGGCGTAGTTGCCCTGTTCGGTGATGTTCCCGGCCAGCAGCTGGATCCGCATCGTGAAGCGGCAGTCGTCGCCGAGGGTCAGGTTCACCGAGGCTGGGCCGATCTGGGTGATGCGGCGGCTTCGCCAGTTGCCGAGGAGGTCTTTCGCCGCGGAACAGGTGCTTTCATTGAGGCGCGGCAGCGGCAACGGCAGGTCCAGGCTCATGCACGAGGTGAGGAGCAGCGGTGCGAGAAGCACAAGCCGTTTCCTCTGTAATCCGCCGATCACTCCGATCAGCGCGCCCGCGAGATGGGCGACCGGAACGGACACGACGTCATCGCCCATGCTGCTGACGAAGATCGTTCCGCCGGTGATGCTTCGAACGCGAGCTTTGCACGCGAAGGCGATCGCGCAGAGGACGACCGGCCAGGTGAGGCGGCGCCATTCGAGCGTGAGCAGCAGCGCGAACATCGCCGAGGCGAGACCGGAGAGTCCGCGGTACGCGGTGATGTGCGGCGCGAACGCGAGCACGGCGATGGGGATGAGAAGCGCGCTGGCGAGCAGCGTCGCGTGAAACGCCGGGCGATTCCGCCGCGCGCACGCGACGGCAAGGGAGGCAAACGCCAGGACATCCCACGCGAGCTGCTCATAAGAGAAATGGGTCAGATGGCAGGTGAAGACGCGCCACGGTTCGAAGTTGCCGCGCTGGAGCTCGAGGACTCGCCTGGGAGGAAGTGGCGGCGACGGCGAGACGCCGCCACCGCCAACGGCCGTTTTCACGACTTCACCTCCAGAGCACGAACGCCGTGATCAGCGCCATCAACATCGTCCACACATCGAACGCGCCGCCGCCGCGCAGGCCGTGCGAGCGGCCGCTGAACATCGGCCTGGACGTATCCGCGCGACGATTCACCGGTGCGGCATTCGAGCGCGCGGCTTGCGCGGTGCGCTCGACCTCGATGCGCTGCTTGTTGTTGCGCGCGATGCCCGTTTCGCGAACACGTCATCCGCGAGCACGACCATCGAGGTGTAATCGGTCACGAGCTGATACTTCACGCCCATGTCCCGGATCACGTGCTCCGCTTCTTCCGGCGGAAGCGTGCCGGCCATCTCCTTCATCACGGCCTGCTCGATCCGGTCGAGCGCCCACATCCGCTCGAGCTCCGGGTGTTCCGTGCTCACTTCGGGAAACTCGAACGTCGTCGTGTAGGTCTCGTCCTTGCCGGTCAGCTTCGCCTTCAGCGTGACGTTCGCTTCGCCGCCGTTCTTGTATCGCCCGAAAATCACGAGCTGCTGGCCGCGATAGACCTTTCCGATGGCCTCGTCCGTCTTGTCGAACACCTTCACGCCGTCGACGGTGAGCACAGCGTCGTGCAGGGCCTCGCTGGTGATGCGGCTCTTGGCCAGGAGGATCTGCCCAATGATGTCGTCGTCGTTCGAGACCGCCGACGTAGAAGCCGCCGCTGGTCTCCGCGATGAGGCGCATCAGCGGCCAGTTGGCGTTGTTCCCCATCAGAAAGCCGAAGACGCGCACGTCGTACTGCTTCAGGAGCTTGTGGAACTCCTTCGGATCGACGATGCCCTCGTTCGTGACGCCGTCGGTGACGAGAAGAATGCTCGTCGCGCGATCGGCTTCGACTGCTTTCAGCCCTTGATCGAGACCCTCGTAGACATTCGTCCCGCCCTCGGGGCCCAACTGCTTCACCTTCTGCCGTCCACTCCGCGACTGTAGCGGATTGATCGGAACGAAACCGGAAGTGAGCTCGCGGGCGTTGTCACTGAAGACGAAGATGCGAAAGCGGTCGCCCTGTTTCATCTGCCCGAGGGTCTGCGCGACGCCGCTGGCGAGCGTGGCGAGTTTGCCGGCCATGCTGCCGGAGACGTCGAGCACGAAGATGTAATCGGCGCCGGCGGTGATCGGCGCGAGGTCGATGCCGGGCGTCACGGTGAGCATGAACGTGCCCGGCTCGTTCGCTAGCGGCTTGTACGCGAGGAACTCCACGCGGCCGGGAAGATCGTCGGCAAGGCGGTAGTAGAAGACGAAGTCCTTGCTCAGGTCACCGCGCTGGCACGATCGAGCGAGACCTTGAAATGCCCCTCGCCGAGCTTGTTCACCTTCGCCTCGGCCTCCGCGCCGGGAACGCGTACTTCATCGACCGGCCAGCCCGACTTCAGCTCGACGTTCACCGCGAAGCGCTGCTCGACTTTCGGATTGCGCGTCCAGAACGACTTCGCCTCCTCGTCCGTGCCGCCGTCCTGCAGCGGATAGATGTAACGGCCGACGCCGGTGTCGATTTTCAGCGGCTGGTAATAGACGAAGCGGATTTTGGTCTCGCTCTTCGCGCGTACGCGCGACACGGAGAACTTGTAGGACGCGTATTCGATGTCGTCCTTCTCCTTCACGCAGGCGCATTCGCCGAGGCCCGCGTCGTTGCCGGCGTCGCGCTCCTCCTCGTAGACGCGTTTGGCCTCCTTCGCCTCGATGACCTCTCCGTTGAGCTCTCGTTCGTTGTTCCAGATGGTGATCTCCGAGAGGCTGGCGCTCGTCGGAACGGGGAAGCCGTAGACGGCCTCGAGGTCCTTGTCGTTCGGGTTGATGAATATCTGCGTGACTTCCGTTCGCGCGAACCCGTTGTCGATCACGACGTCGACCGTGTGCTCTTTGATCTGAATCGGTTGGTCGGTGGCGTTGACCGGCGTGAGCGTGCCGGCCCCGAATGCCGCGGGGGCGATGACCATGACGATGAGTGCGATGATTCGCTTCATGTGGTCCTCCTGTACGGATCCGCCACAAGAGCGAGCGCGCTGCCACGACCGGCTGTCTGTGTTTTCAATGGTTTAGCTCACACGAGATCGAATGCGCCACGCACCGGATGTACACTCGTGTGCATCCAATGAACGACGCTACGCTCATTGCCGCGATCTCCGACCTCGTCTACGTCAACCCATTCCTCGAAGAGCGCATTGACCAGGAGCGCCGCATCCTTGGCGACGCCTACGTCGAGTCGCAGCCGTACTGGAGCCTCGAGCCGGACCTCGTCCGCAAGGCGAACATCGACCTGATCTCCGCGAAGTGCGCCGATCTCGTCGAGCGATACGAGCGACGCGGCCGTGTTCCCGAGGACGTGGCTGTTTATTTTCTGTACGAGCAGTACCGGGAGGCATTCCTCGAGCTGATTCAGAACGGACAACCCGGACAGCGGGTGACGTTCTACACGCGGTTCAAGAACGACGTCGTGCGGTACATCGGTGATAGCGCGGACGCGCCGCACCTTTTCGCCTGCTTCTTCCAGGTTCGGCGCGCGTTCCACCACATCTTCAGCAACATCGTCGGGCGTTCGCTCTCCGCCGCGAGGCTTCGCGCATCGGTGTGGCAGTCGATCTTCACTCACGACATGCGGCGCTTCCGCCGTTCGGTTTTCGCGCGGATGGGGGACGTGCCGACGCTCATCACCGGTCCGACCGGAACGGGCAAGGAACTGGTGGCGCGCGCGATCGGCCTGTCGCGCTACGTTCCCTTCGACGAGCGTCGCGAGCGGTTCACCGGCGATCCCGCGGCGACGTTCGTCGGTCTCAATCCTTCCGCGCTGTCACCGACGCTCATCGAGTCAGAGCTGTTCGGCCATCGCAAGGGCTCGTTCACCGGCGCGAT
This sequence comes from uncultured Acidobacteriota bacterium, assembly GCA_963822445.1. Taxonomy (GTDB): domain Bacteria; phylum Acidobacteriota; class Thermoanaerobaculia; order Gp7-AA8; family Gp7-AA8; genus QHVT01. Next base: position 5,661 of record CAWGHO010000003.1, read on the forward strand.
CTCGGACCACGAGGGCTTCCTCGAGTCGACCGGCTCGCTGGGCACCGTGTTCCTCGACGAGATCGGCGAGCTCGATCCGGCCATGCAGGTGAAGCTGCTGCGCGTGATTCAGAACCGCACCTTTCAACGTCTCGGCGATACGACGCCGCGGCGGTTCGAGGGAAAGTTGATCGCCGCGACGAATCGCGATCTGGCCGCTGAGATCCGCGCCGGACGTTTCCGCGAGGATTTCTTCTACCGGCTCTGCGGCGACGTGGTCAGCACGCCCGCGCTTCATGAACAGATCGCTGGTAGCGAAAAGGAGTTGACGCATCTGGTGCGATTCATTTCCGCGCGCGTGGCCGGGGAGGAAGAAGCGGAGGAGCTCACCAGGCAAGTCGTGAATGCGATCGATCGCGATCACCGCTGGCCCGGGAACTTCCGCGAGCTCGAACAGTGCGTGCGCAGCGTGATGTTGCGCGGCTCGTACGAGCCTGCGTCGATGGCGACGAACAGCGACGCGCGGGAGCGCATCGCCGGCGGCATGCTCTCGGGGTCGTTCAGCGCCGACGATCTGCTGCGCAACTACTGCACGCTGCTTTACGCGCGGACGCGGAACTATTCGCAGGTGGCCGAGAAGCTCGGCGTCGACCGGCGGACGGTGCGGGCGAAAGTGGATGTGGATTTGTTGCGCGAGCTTTAGGAGTGCGGTGGCAAAGCCACCGCTTTGGGACGTACCAAAGCGGCGGCGATGCCGCCGCACTCCTAAAACTGTATGAACTTCAGCACGTCGTCGCGCAGCTTCTTATGCGACGCGCGGTGGATGTACATCATGTGTCCCGCCGGGTAATACGTCGTGGTCACGTTCTTTCGCAGCTCGGGGTCGATCTGCATCCGCGCGAAGGTGTAGTCCGTCGCGGCGAACGGCGTGGCCAGGTCGTAATACCCGCTGGCGATGAGCACGCGCAGGTGCTGGTTCTTGGCCATTGCGCCGCGCAAGGTCTCGCCGACGTCGAGGTAGCGGTTCTGGTAGCGGTCGTAGCTCCAGGGGCGCACCTTGCCGGTGAGAATTTCGTACGGCAGGTCGGTCTCGAACTTCAGTCCGCGGCGCACCCAGTCGTTGAGCACGGCCGTGTACTCGCCGAAGATCGCCGCGTAGGACGGATCGTATTCAGGGTTCTCGCCGGCGGCGTTGAGATCGATACCGATGAAGCGCGAATCGAGACGACCCGCGGTGCGGCGCTCGTTGCGCAGCAGCTCTTTGTCGAAGCGATTGATGTTGATGCGCAGATTGGTCTGCTCGACGTACGTGGTCGTGAGGCCCGTCAATCTCGCGAGTTTCTGCGCGATCATGCGCCGGTCGGGATCGGCGAGACGGTCGCCTTGCATCAACGCATTGGTGTATTCGCCGAGGGCGAAACGCTCGGATTCGGCGAGGACGTCTTCGAGTGGACGCTGCTGCAGCTCGGCGGGAAGGCGCTTGTGATACCAGGCCGTGGCCGTGTAGGTCGGCAGAAAGAGGATGTAGGCGAGGTCGTTTCCGCTGTCGAACCGCGCCGTGCCGAAGTTGAGGATCGACGAGATCAGCATGATCCCGTTCAGGTAGAAGCCTTCGTCGTGCAGCCAGCCCGCGAGCCCCGCCGCGCGCGTCGTGCCGTAACTCTCGCCGGCCAGATATTTCGGTGACCCCCAGCGATTGTGGCGCGTGGTCCAGAGCCGAATCAGCTGGCCGACGGACTCCACGTCCGCTTCGAACCCATGAAACTTCTTCGCATCGGAGAAGGGGATGGCGCGGCTGAAGCCTGTCGTCACAGGGTCGATGAAGACGAGATCCGTCGCGTCGAGAATCGAAGCTTCGTTGTCGATGTACCGATACGGCGGTGCCGCGGCGTGGCCGTCGTCATCGGCGTAAACGACGCGCTTCGGGCCGAAGGCGCCCATGTGCAGCCAGACCGAGGAGGAGCCGGGGCCTCCGTTGAAGGTGAAAGTGACGGGGCGTTTCGCCGGATCGGCGCCGTCGCGCGTGTAGGAAACAACGAAGAAGCTCGCGCGCGGCTCGCCGTCGTCATTGCGCAGGACGATCGTGCCAGCGCGGGCCGTGTAGTTGATGGTTTCGTTGCCCAGCCGCAGCGTGTGCGACGTGGTCGAGATCTCGTCTCTGGCGTCCTTCTTTTCTTTCGGCGCATCGGCGGCTTTCCGCTCGACCGTGGCCGTCCGTTCCTGCGCAAAAACAGCCGTTGTAAACAGGACGAGCACGAGTGCGACGCAGACGTTTCTCATGATTCGGCGGACCGTAACACAACCCGTGGGCTACGCTGGGGCATCATGCCGCGCTCTATGCCCCGCTCTATGCAACGTACCGCCATTTTGTTGCTCCTGCTGACTACCGCACTTCCTGCCGCGGCAGCGCGCCGCCGCGCCGTTCGCGCGCTTCCGCAGTACCCGCCGTGCTCGATGATCACCGGCACCGCCGCGGTCACCTTCACTTACGACTCCGGCGCGAATCTCGCGCCTGCCGCGGAGACCGGACGCCCGCTCGCATACACGTACGGTCTGGCGGTGATGATCGACGAACCGGACACGCTGATGGCGTGGCACGGCAACGACCTGCTGATTTCCACCGATGCCGGCTGCAGCTGGCGCGTCGAGGCCTCGAACAGCGAATGGGATTTCCCGCCGCGGCTCACGCCCGCGCGCGGCGGCCGCATGTACGTCTGGTCGGACAACCGGCTGTTCCTGATGCGCTACGACTCGCGCGGCCTCATCAAGCTCAAGCCGCCGATCGATTTCATCGGCCTCGGCGTCGACCCCGGCGATGGTGCGCACGTGCGTGCCGCGGGGAACGATGGAACGATATGGGAGAGCGTGGACGCGGGTGATTCATGGACGAAGATCGGCGCACTGACCAGCGAGCCGGCTCTGTTCTATCGCTTCGTTTTCGATCCGAAGGACCTCGATCACATCGTCGCCGGCACGCTTGCCAGCGGGGCCGCGGTGTCACGCGATGGCGGGAAGAACTGGACGAAGGTCACGCTGGGGACCTCGCGCAGCGCGAATGCATTCGAGGTGGTGATCTCGCCCGCGGATTCGAATCGGGTGTGGGTGGAGGGGATCGATCTCGCTGACTCGCGGCGGCACATCTGGGTGTCGAGCGACGGCGGCACGACGTACGAGGCGGTGGTCGACGAGGCGCCGGGTGTCGATCTGATCAACGGCAACATCATGGCCGCGCATCCGACCAATCCCGACCTGCTGTATTTCGTGTTCGGCACGCACATCTTCGCGTACGGCACGGACCTCTTCCGATTCGATCTTTCCTCGCGCACGTTGACCGTCGCGCACAACGCGTTCGACGACATCAACGCGATCGCGTTTTCGCGGCGGGATCCGAACCTGATGTATCTGGGGATCGAGATGGCGGATTGAGGGAGCGCTCAGCGCCTTCCCACTGAACGTCTCTTCACCGGTCCCGCCGCCTGCGCATTCAACCGCATCGATTCCGAGCGCATCGGCGGGCAGCCATTCCCGAAATTCGCCTCGACCCACCAGTACGTGCGGCCGCCGGTGATCGACGTCGTCAGCTCGGTGCTCGTCGTCGTACCGAGAAGCCGCGGCCGAGGATTGCTCGGCGTGGCCGAGTAAACGTTGTAGGAAACCGCGGTGCTCATCGAGCTCCAGGTGAACTTCACCGTCGGGCTGGTGAGGGTCGTGTCCCAGCCCGGCAGGTTGGCGTTCGGGCCGCGCGCGCCGCATGGCGTCGTGCGTCCGACGACGACCTCGTGATCGGCGAACGTGGTCCTGCCGCTCCAGTAGGCGAGGTTGAACGCGCGCGAATCGATGAAGCCGTACTTTTTCGCGCCGTTCGTTTCGACGCCGATGATGATCGTGGTGTTGTTCTTCTCCCAGTAGCTGACGACCGGGGCATTCGATGCGAAAGGATTGCGGCCGACCAGGACCTTACCGTTGCTGTCCGTGCGGAGGCGGGCGTCAGGTGTCGTGCCGTAATGCGTCGGGTACCAGGATTCGTTCGAGCCATTTCCGGACGACTGATAAATCTCGACATCCGCATTGCGCAGCAGATTGCCCTCGGCATCGCGAACGGTCAGCCGGTTCTCGAGCGGCAGATCGTTCAGAAACACGCCGATGTTCTCGGGATCGTTGTAGTGACCAGAGATGGCGCGATGGCCGGCGATGAGATTCAGCGCGACCGCGCTGTAGCGATCGATGAAAGTGAAGTTGCGATTCATCAAGCCCTGCTCGGGTGCGGCATACGCGTAACCGCCCGGCTTCGGCATCTCGAGATCGATGGTGTTCCAGGGCGGACCGTTGCGCACGTCGAAGGCGTAGACGTCGGCGAGGTAGCGCGCGTGTCCCATCTCGTGGAGAAGGATCGGGGCGACATCGAAGCCGTTGTTCGGACCGGTCACACGGAAGTTGCTGTACGCCTGAATTTTCGAAGAGGGAAAGCCCCACTGGATGTCGACGGTGCGGTCGCTGACGTCCGGCTGCGCGGCGTCGAGACTTGGGCTGTTTCCGAGCTCCTCATCGACCGGCGGCACGAGCGGCAGCGCGCCATCAGGGACGATGACGACTTTGTGCAGACGCCAGCGATCGAGAACGCCGTTCGGGGTGAGGTCGTAAACGGCGAGCGCGGACATCTCGTTGTAAAGCTCGACCAGCCGCTGGGCCCAGTCTTCGAAGGAGGTCGAGTTGATGCCGAGGCGGTGCTGATTCGCTCGGAAGTGGTCGTAGAGACCCTGTTCGACCCAGAACCCGACCGCGAGCGCGTCTGTAAACACCTCGCGACTGTTGTTCGTCTCCGACTCCTCGGCCACAGCATTGGCCGTGTCGATCGAGAAGGACAGACGTTCGCGGGTGAAGCTCCAGGGACGGGAGAGATCGATTGTCGCGTAGGCGTTCGCGGGAAGGGTGGTCGTGCCGGTAGCGATGGTGCGGCCGTCGATTTTCCAGTCGTAGGCGACGGTCTGGGGCGAATCGAACCAGTTGCGGACGTTCGCCCGCCAGGTGACGGTGGAGCCGGCCGCGGGCCAGCCTTCGACGCGCGGGTTGCTGCTGTTCCAGACGTACGGAATCTCGGGCGTGCGGCTGATCCAGCCGACGGTGAGCTCGCTGGCGGCGAGCGGGAGAGCAATCAGGAAGAGAAAGATATGGATGAGGACGGATCGGGGCACGTCCTCATAATAACGTTTCTATCTTCGAGATTTCCGGGTCGCCGTCGAGTCGAGGGAAACGACCGGGTCGGGCGCGGGAGCCATGAGAACGCCGGCGGCGATCGCGGCCAGCGAGATGCCGGTCATCTCCAGCGGCAGCCCGGGAACGGAGACGAAAAAGACGAGAGCCAGACTGCCGGCGGCCGTGAGGAAAAAGTGGGCTCGCGGATCGCGCCGCAGGACGGCGTGACACGTCCTCGCACACAACGCCAGCGTCGCTGCTCCGAAAAGTGCCTGACACAACCAGACCAGCACCATGGGATACCTCCTGCCAGAAAATGAAAAAGGGACGTACGCCGTCCCTTGTTTTTACTGCTGTCCAACTAAGGAGCCTGAGCACTACCGCCGCCCGACCCCTTCGGAGCAACCGGGGTGCCAAACCGGGGCGATCCGTGTAAGCTGAATTCCTTCAGCAAGCTGATTTGAGAGGAGAGAACAATGTCCAGACAGCGTTTGGCAGGCGGGGTCCTCGTGTCTCTGATCATCCTCGGCGTGGCGAGCATCGGGGTCTCGCAATCGCCGCCCCCCGATCCCACGGCACCGACGGGACGGCAGTTCACGCCGCCCTGGTTCATCGCCAATTCCGACGTGCAGCCCGATTTCGTCTTTCAGCAGACCGGGGCGATCGGGTTCGATCCATTCGTGAACGACTTCGGCTGGAGCACCTTCATCGCCCTGAACTGGCCCGCCAGCAGCCGGTTCAACGGCGTGCCGGACCGGCAGAACATCATCGGTGGCACTCCCGGGAAGGGTGGCGAAGGCGGCGGCAAGTCCAAGCCGGCCGGTCCCGTGGTCTGGGAAACGTTCAAGGACACCGCGGACATCTATCTCAATCCGCCGACGGTTCCGACACCGTTCAATTCCTCGGAAAGCATCCCGCCGGCCTGCCAGCAGATCGCCCTGGGCAATGTCGAAGCGAGCCAGCGAACGCTGACCATGATCTCGAAGACCTCCGACGTGCTGCGCGATACAAAGCAGGCCTTCACGCACGCGCCGCTGATCGATCTGAACAGCAACCTGGTCTGGTACGAGGTGAAGGTCAACGAGACGTATTACGACTACGTGGTGAGCAACAAGTACTACGACAGCCGCTATCAGCCGAAGAGCGGGATCGACTATCCCGCCGGTGCCGCGGACGCGCCGGGTGTCGGAGCGATTCGCGTCAAGGCCGCGTGGAAGATCATGGGCGGCAAGAACAGCAAGTTCCCCGACGACCCGTCGCGTTTCTACACGACCACGGCGCTGATCTATCACCCCGACACGCAGCAGTGCTCCGCGCAGCAGGTCGGCCTGGTCGGTCTGCACATCGTTCAGAAGACGGAGACCTTCCCGCGCTACACCTGGTCGACGTTCGAGCATGTCGACAATGCGCCGACGCAGGCGGAGATCGACGACGGCAGCGCGGCGAAGAAGAAGTGGAACTTCTACAACCCTGCCAGCAACGCCAAGCCCAATCAGCCGCAGAAGAACCCACCGTACACGACGCCGACGCAGGTCGTGCGCGTGGTGCCGATCAACGGAAATCCAGTGCCCGCGAATGCCTCGTTCCGCGCGGCGATGAAAGCGTTGCGCGCGGACAACGTCTGGCAGAACTACGTGCTCGTCGCGACGCAGTGGGGCGGCCCCGATTTCGATTCCGGCCCGACCCAGCCGAAGTTCCTCGCCAACACCACGATGGAGACGTACCTCCAGGAGCCGATCGACGATCCGAACAGCCCGCACGGCTGCATCAACTGCCACAGCGCGTTCGGCGCATCGAAGGACGGCGACTTCCAGCTGTTCAAGGCCTTCCCGAAGGCACGCGCGAACGATGCCGCGATCGCCGCGGCGTCCGCGGCATTACCCGGACCGCGCTGATGAGAAAAGGGCGAGCCGCGAGGCTCGCCCTTTCTGTTCGCTACTGTCGCAGCGCCGCGCGAGCTCGAGCCACGGCGCGCTCTGCTTCGGCAACCGCGTGGGCGGCCTTCTTCGTCTCGTTGACGGCAGTGCGCGCTTCCTGCTGCGCTTTGCTGTAACGCGCGTCGAGCTCCCGTTTCTGAGTCTCGAGCACCTGGGCGCGATTGTTGGCCTTCGCCAGTGCCGCTTCCGCACGCTCCGCATCGCGCCGGGCCGCTGTCAGTGCTTTCTCGGCGGTCTTGACCGCCTCGCCGGCCTGCGCCCGCGCCGCGGCGACATCCTGGGCAGTCTTCTTTTCCTCTGACGCGCGCCGGAACTGCAGCACTTTCGCGGGCTCGAGCTTCTTCCCGTCCAGCAGCGCTGCGAGGCCGTCGAATCCCAGAGGCGCGAGATCGGCGGTGAGCCGGCCGGCCTGCGTCTCGTCCGAATGTCCCCATGCCGCGAGCGATTCGAGGGTGATGGCCATCCTACGTTTCGCGTCCTGCGAGGCTGCATGTCCCGCATCGCGAAGGATCTCCGCGGCGCGGTTCGTCAGGCCTGACACAACCGTGCGCCGCTCGTCGAGCAGACGGCGAAGGTCTGCCGGGCGTCCTGTCTGCGCCTCGCGCACCTTTTCACCGATGGTGAGGAGCCGCTGCATCTCCTTCCGATGGCGCCAGAACAATTGATTGACCGCCCAGGCCGTCGCAGGAGGCTTGGGCATGGCCTTCACCCGCTCGGCCTCGACAGCCCGCCCTCCTTTTTTGAGTCGCGAGGCGAGCGCGTTCCGCGCCGCGGTGAACTCGGAAAGAGGAAGCTCGAAGAGCGCGTCGATCTCGGATGTCACTTCTCGAGTCTAAGTGTGCGGAGCGGCCGTTCCAACTGAGGTCAGCGTTGCAGCTCGAACGTCGAGTCCGGATTGCGCTTGAACTGCACGAGGAAGTGCTTGGGGCCTTGCGCGTCGGCGCTGAGGAACGGGAGGGAAATCGTCGCCGAGCCGCCGTCCCGCAGCTCTTCCATCGCTTTTACGGCCGCCTGCGCGATGCGCTCGCGAGCGAGAGGGTCGTCGGTCACATTCACGCCGGTCTGCTCAGATGCGCGGTCGAGCAACCATTCGACGAGCGGGCCGCTGCCGCGTTCGTCTCTCGCTGCCATGGTGTTGCTTCTGAGAGGAGTTCTGGGGGCGTTCACTGGCGGTGCCGCTTCGTGGCGACGCCCCCAGCGAATCAGTACGAAAGTCACCGCCATCGCGACAGCCACGGCGATGATCACGCCGGGATTCAGTTCCACGTGCGAGGCTCCATGAGAGCCAGAGGATACATGCACCGGGTTATAGTTCGCCGCCATGCGCAAGATCATCACGACGACGTTTCTGTCGATCGACGGCGTCTACCAGGCGCCCGGCGGACCGGAGGAGGACACCTCCGGCGGATTCGCCCAGGGCGGCTGGTCCTTCGGGTATTGGGATGACGTCATGGGAAAGATCATGGGCGCGTTCATGGCCCAGCCCTTCGAGCTCCTCCTCGGCCGGCGCACGTACGACATCTTCGCGGCGTACTGGCCGACGACCGACAAGGACCCCGAGGTGGCGAAGCCCTTCAACGAGACGAAGAAGTATGTCGTCTCTCGCAAACCGCAGGAGCTCACCTGGCAGAGCTCCACGCTCATCATCGGCGACGTCGTGGCGCAGATCCGGAAGCTCAAACAGGAAGACGCCGCGGACCTCTGGGTGCATGGCAGCGGCAAACTCATTCAGACGCTGTTCGAGAACGACCTCGTGGATCGCATGCACCTCTGGACCTTCCCGGTCATGCTGGGCTCGGGGAAACGCCTCTTCGCGGATGGCATCCCCGCCGCCGAATGGAAGCTCGCCGACTCCACGATTGCCACGAGCGGCGTGATCATCGCCACCTACGAACCGGCCGGCGAGATCAAGAAAGGGACGTTGGGCGGGTAGCGTCGCTTCCATTGGATTGCGGATAGCGACGATTCGTGTCTGCTACCGATCGGGCTACCAGCGTCTCCAGGACCTTCAGATCGACGTCGGCCAGGCGCCTGATGTAGACACATACCTTCCCGGTCTTGTGCTTTCCCAACCTGGCCAGCAAGTCGTCACGACCTTCGAAGTCCGCGCGATGTAAACGACCAGCTCACGTCCTCTCGCGGCAAACCCGGTGAGAGCGGAATCGCCTTCGTGACCACTCGCGTACTTGTAGTGGTAGCTCCCGAATCCGACGATGCTCGGCCCCCACATCCTTGGTTCCTGCCTGGTAACTCTTCGCATGAGAGCAACCAGAGTCCGGGCGTCACTCCGTTGCTCGTCGTTCGCGATCGCAGCGATGTGACTCTCGGCGTTGACTTCGGTGGGTTTTGTCTTGAGTTCCGACACGCGAAAAGAGTAGCGCACGGGACCACCAGCGGCGCGGTTGGCGCCCGGTGCAGCGGCCGAGTCAGCCGCCGGATGCGCGACGGATTTCGACAGTACGACGCACTTCGAGTTGATGGTCCTCACACCGAAGGCCATTCCCGCACCACAAGGTCAAGTTGCCAACGAGCACCGAAGCGCCGACAGGCCAGTCTCGTCGGACCGTTCCCCGCTCAACGAAGGTTCTGGACTCGCCAGGCTGCAACATGATTGGACCGGAGCAGTCGGTGTCGGTGGTGATTCCATGCAGGACCAGCGGCCATCGCGTCCCGTCGCCGGACGCGAGCACCATGCTCACACCAGCCGGTGAGCACGAGGTGAGCGTCATGTCGGAGGTGTTGTGCAACGTGAACGTTGCCTCGATGGCCTCGCCTGCAACCGCATAGTCGGGAACCGAGCTCTGAAGTTGGAGGAGATCGCCGAGCTTGACGGCTCCGCTGGCGCAACCGGAAACGACAAGCCAGCAACTGAAAAGCAGAGCAGATGCGCGAATGGTGCCTCGGCGGCTATTTCCTCGGGCCTCGGAGTACGACATGGGTGGCTTTCTCAGACGCTGCGAACTGCACGCATTCATATCCTAGAGCCCGCAGGTCAACTCCCTCGAACAACCGCTCGCCCCGGCCCAGCAGGACCGGCGCGATCGCCACATGTAGTTCATCAATCAGAGCCTCCCGAAGATACTGCTGAATCACATTGGGCCCTCCACCAATGCGCACGTCCATGCCGTTCGCCGCTTCGCGGGCCCGGTCCAGCGCCTCATGAATCCCGCCCGTGACGAAATGGAACGTCGTTTTGCCTGCCATCTCGATGGGCGGTCGCGCGTGATGAGTCAGGACGAAAACGGGCACGTGGTACGGTGGGTTGTCACCCCACCAGCCCTTCCAGTTCGAATCGGGCCAGGGACCGCGAATCGGTCCGAACATGTTCCTCCCCAGAATCCACGCTCCGATGTTCCTGAATCCCCGCGCGGCAAAATCGTCGTCGATTCCGGTCGTGCCATCGCCCGCACCGTGGGTCCTCTGAAACGTGCGTGTCGGGATGAACCACTGGTGCAAGTCCTCCCCGCCGACCCCGAGCCCGTTGTTGATGTCCTGATCCGGACCCGCTCCGTATCCGTCAAGGGAGATGGCAAAGCTCTCGACTCGGACCTGCCCCATTCTCATCGGGAAGTCTGCCTCAGCTCCTGGGCAAGCCCGATGAGAATTCCTTCGGGGCCTCGGATGTAGCAGAGCCGATACGTGTCTTCGTACTGGGCTACTTTGCCGACGAGCTCCGCGCCCCGTTTGCCGAGCCGGGCGAGCGTATCGTCGATGTCCTCGACGGTGAACATGACCCGCAGGTATCCGAGTGCGTTCACCGGGGCGCTGCGGTGATCGGCGATCACGGGCGGCGCGAGAAATCGAGACATCTCCAGCCGGCTGTGACCGTCCGACGTACGCATCATGGCCATCTCGACGCGCATGTCGCGCAAACCAGTGACGTCGTCTGCCCAGTCTCCTTCGATCGGCGCGCGCCCCTCGAGCTCGAGGCCAAGCTCAGTGAAGAACGCAATGGCGGCTTCGAGGTCTTCGACCACGATGCCAACGTTGTCCATGCGCTTGACCGTCATGATGTCTCCTAGGCGATTAATGATTCAGCGCTCAGCCGCGCTGACCACACGCGATGAAGTATAGCGCCCGCGAAAATGACGCGGCGGCGCCGCGTGCAGCCTTGAGTTAAACCGCGGCCACTTGCCGCCCTATCACGACGATTACCGGTTGGCGCCGACTGCAAGCCACTGCAGCACGACACCGATTTCACAGACGACCGTGGCGATGTCGGAGTGCAGCGTAGAGGTTCCGCCCGGATTCATCTGCAACGCATGGAAGACCGAATGCGCCGAAGCGTACGCGGGTCGGTTCGCCAACAGCCAAAGGTTTACGGACGCACCCAGATGTCTACAGGCAGCGTTATGGCGCCTTCCGGACACTTGAGTACGTTCGATGATCCAGCGTGGCCCATTCCCTGGAGCCAATACGCGCCATTCGTGGCCAGGTAGTTGTTGCCGTCTCGCGGGGGCTGGCGACACACTCCTGCTCAGACGGGCCGGCACCGATGCCAATGATGCCTTCTGAGCCGTAGGTGTTGCCGACCCAACCGCCGCTTGTGTCTTCCACCTTCGCGAGGATTTTGTTCTGCACACTGAGAAGACGGGTGCGCGTCGATCCGCTCAGCGGATCAGCGCTCACTGGCATTGAACCGCATGCGAAAGGGTAACGCACGGGGAGCCAGCGCGACGCGGTTCAACGTCCGGTGCAGCGCAGAGTTAAACGCCGAGGGAGTCGGACGGTAGGTCGACGCAAAAAATCTCTGGATCGGTGCTGCGCAAAATGGAGATGTGAAGCGCAAACCAGTCTGAGGGCGAAGCCACTCCACCTTCCAGTCGCTGCCGTTCTCGAGCTGCAAAGACGAAGAAGCCGTTCTGCTCGAGGTCGTTGAGCGCGTCCTGGATTGACTTAACCGCCCTCACGGTGTCGAGAGGCTCGTCGGCTACGACGGCCCAGTCTGAAAGATCCTGGAGGAAACCACCGACCATTTCGACCTCTTCGGACGTCAGGTCGGCCGCGTGGTCCTGATACGACGCGTGGCAGATGGAAGCGAGGTTAAACAGTTCGCGCGCCGACGTGACACGAACGAGTGCGACTGGCATCTCGTCCTTGATACGCCGGAGGCGAAGCGGCGGCACTGTCGGCGGTTCGGTTAGCTGTTGTTCCACCCACCTTTCATGATTGATCTTGATCGAACGGATAACATCGGCCGAATACGTTTCAACTTGGTCGTCCAGCATCTTGTGGTGCACGCGGCAGAGCAAAACAAGGTTGTCGAGCGAGTCGCATTCAGTCGCCGCAAGAGAGGGTAGATGCCGTGGACCTTCTGACGAACGCGAATGGATGTGACATTCGTCTCCGACGACTGCCTCCAAGTCGAAGTCGGTTCTTTCGGCAACCAAAGGTGTTCGACAGATCGCACATCGGTTTCCCGACCGGCCCCACAGAATCTTGCGCGTCTTATCAGAAATGCCCATTTCGACGTCTAACTATAACTAGAGAGCGATCCTGCCATCGCGATTTTGCTGCCTATCTGAGGCGTCTGCCCGGCTGGCTCGGCGATATTCGGTGCCGAGTGCCGACACCTTGAATTGACGCTCTCTCCGTGGCCAGTCAACAGGACTCCTTTCGATATAAGACGCAGCTGTGCCTCCAGAAATGCGGCTGAAGTTACATAGTCAGACCGGGACTCGGGGCAGCAACAAAAAAAGGCGAGCCTCGCGGCTCGCCTTTTCATTACAGCCTTGAAAGTAAGTCTTAGTACATGCCGCCCATGCCGCCGCCCATACCCTGGCCGGCGCCGGCGTCCTTCTTGTCGTCTTCCTTGATCTCGGAGATCAGGGCTTCGGTCGTGAGCATCAGGCCCGCGATCGAGGACGCGTTCTGGAGCGCCTGCTTGGTGACCTTGGCAGGGTCGATGATGCCGGCGTCGATCATGCTCTCGACGGCCTTCTCGGTGCGCGCATCGAAACCGTACGCGCCGCCCTTCTTCATGACCTCGTTGAGCAGAACCGAAGGCTCGAGACCGGCGTTGAAGACGATCTGGCGGAACGGCTCTTCGAGCGCGCGCTTGATGACGTTCACGCCGACGCGCACGTCGCCCTCGGCCTCGACCTTCTGGACGGCCTCGATCGCGCGGAGCAGCGCGACGCCGCCACCCGGGACGATGCCCTCTTCGACGGCGGCCTTGGTCGCATGCATCGCGTCCTCGACACGCGCCTTCTTTTCCTTCATCTCGGTCTCGGTCGCGGCGCCGACCTTGATCACGGCCACACCGCCGACGAGCTTGGCCAGGCGCTCCTGGAGCTTCTCGCGATCGTAGTCCGAGGTGGTGTCCTCGATCTGCGAGCGGATCTGCTTCACGCGGCCGGACAGGCTGTCCTTGCGGGCCTTGTCATCGGTGTCGGTGACGAGGGTGGTGTTGTCCTTGTCGATGGCGACGCGCTTCGCATCGCCGAGGTCTTCCCACTTCACGCTCTCGAGCTTCACGCCGATATCCTCGGAGATCAGCTTGCCGCCGCTGAGGATGGCGATGTCTTCGAGCATGGCCTTGCGGCGGTCACCGAAGCCGGGCGCCTTGACGGCGGCGACGTTCAGCGTGCCACGGAGCTTGTTGACGACGAGCGTGGCCAAAGCCTCGCCCTCGACGTCTTCCGCGATGATGAGCAGCGGCTTGCCCTGGCGGGCGACCTGCTCGAGGATCGGGAGGAGGTCCTTCATCGAGGAGATCTTCTTCTCGTAGATGAGGATCTTGGCGTTCTCGAGGACCGCTTCCATGCGCTCCGGATCGGTCACGAAGTACGGGGAGAGATAGCCGCGGTCGAACTGCATGCCCTCGACGACTTCGAGGACCGTGTCCAGTCCGCGCGCTTCTTCGACGGTGATGACGCCGTCCTTGCCGACCTTCTCCATCGCACCGGCGATGATCGAGCCGATCTCTTCGTCGTTGTTCGCGGAGATGGTGCCGATGTGCTGGATGTCCTTGCCCTCGACCGGACGGGACATCTTCTCGATGGCCTCGATCGCGGCCTTGACGCCGAGCTCGATGCCCTTCTTGATGTCCATCGGGTTCGCGCCGGCGGTGACGTTCTTCACGCCCTCGCGGAAGATGGCCTGGGCGAGCACGGTCGCGGTGGTGGTTCCGTCGCCGGCGATGTCGGAGGTCTTGGAAGCGACCTCGCGGACCATCTGGGCGCCGGCATTCTCCAGCTCATCCTTCAGCTCGATCTCCTTGGCGACGGTGACGCCGTCCTTGGTGATGGTGGGGGAGCCGAACTTCTTCTCGATGACGACGTTGCGGCCTTTCGGGCCGAGGGTGACCTTGACCGCGTCGGCCAGCTTGTTCACGCCGCGCAGGATGGCCTGCCGGGCGTCTTCAGAGTACGTAATTCGTTTTGCCATGATTTCATCCCTCCACAATGGCGAGGACTTCATCCTCGCGAAGAATCGTGTACTCGACGTCATCGATCTTGATCTCGGTGCCGGAGTACTTGCCGATCAGGACGGTGTCGCCCTGCTTGACGTCGAGCTTGATGCGCTTTCCGTCGTCATTGAACTTGCCTTCGCCGACGGCGATGACCTCCGCCTCCTGCGGCTTTTCCTTGGCGGTGTCGGGGATGATGATGCCGCCGCGGACCTGCTCCTTGGTGTCTTTCCGCCGGACCACGATGCGGTCGTACAGCGGGCGAAGCTTGGTCTGAGTTGCAACTGCCATAGACATTTCTCCTTTCGTTTCAGCTACTTGAGGGATTCGCGGGCAGGACGCCCGCCATTCGGATTTGCTGTTTCCGGAGGTGAGTATTTAGCACTCAACCTTCGAGAGTGCTAACAATATGCGGGCGGATTGATTTCGTCAAGGGGCCGAGCTACAGCCGCGCCCGGTGGCGCCGCTTGCTCGGCCAGTGGATCCAGCCGCGGTACCAGAACCACCCCAGCATGAACACCGCCGTGCCCAGCATCAGGCCCAGGGCGAACGGGTAGCCTTTCACCCATTTCAGCTCGGGCATGTGCTCGAAGTTCATCCCGTAAATGCCGGCGATGAGGGTGAGGGGCAGCATGATCGCCGAGAAGATGGTCAGCACCTTCATGATCTCGTTGGTGCGGTTGGCGATCACGGAGAGGTAGGCATCCATGGTCCCGGTCATCTGCTCGCGGTCGACGTCGATGGTCTCGCTGATGCGGAACATGTGGTCGTACGCGTCGCGGAAGTAGATGAGGTGCTCGCGTTTGATGAAGGTCGCGTCGCCGCGCGAGATCTGGTTCAGGAGCTCGCGCTGCGGCAGGGAGTGGCGCCGCAGCACATTCAGATCGCGCTTGAGATGCAACAGCTCATCGAGCTGCGAATCCTCGGCATGCTCGAAGATCTGATCCTGCAGTTGGTCCACGGCCTCTTCGAACTGCACGAGCAGCGGGAAGTGCGCGTCGACCATGATGTCGACGATCGAATAGAGGAGAAAGTCGACGCCGCGGGCGAGGATCCGCTTGTCGGCGGGCAACCGTGAATAGATCGAGTCCGCGGCAATGAGCGGCCGCCGGTGTACGGTGAAGACGAAGTTCCTGCCGAGGAACGCGGCGATCTTGAAGGTCTCCGAGGCGTGCTCGGAAAGATTCACGTCGACCGTGCGGAAGATGAAGAAGTCGTAGGTCGTGAAGGAGTCGTACTTCGGCAGCGTCGAGGGCGAGAGCGTGTCTTCCGCGGCCAGCTCGTGAAATCCGAACCGCTCCTCGAGAAGCGGTTCGATGATCTCCTGCACCGGCTGTTCGATGTCGACCCACAGCAGGTTGTCGCCCTTCGGCGACCAGTCGTCGATGAGCTCCACGCCGCCCTGTTTGAGGGTGTTGTCGTCGAGGAGGGAGACGCGAATCTTTGTCATGAACAGTAGGCAGTACGCGCGGCTGCGCCGCGCTCGCGGTAGGCGGTAGGCAGGAGAACGTGGGCAGGGTGGCGGTCCCCTGCCTACCGCCTACTGCCCACCGCCTACTGATTTCACAGCAGATCCGTCAACGCCGTGTACTTCCGCGCCTGCGAAGTGGCCACGGCCTCATACGTGATCTCCCCTTTGTACACATTCACCCCCTCGGCCAGGCCGGGGTTTTCGCGGACGGCTTTGTCGAAGCCCTGGTTCGCGAGCATGCGCGTGTAGGGGAGGGTGGCGTTGGTGAGGGCGATCGTGGAGGTGCGCGGCACGGCGCCGGGCATGTTGGCGACGCAGTAGTGCACGACGCCGTCGACTTCGTACACGGGGTTCGAGTGCGTGGTCGGATGGGCGGTCTCGACGCAGCCGCCCTGGTCGATGGCCACGTCGACGATGACGCTGCCCTTCTTCATCTCGCTGATCATCGCCCGGGTCACGAGCTTCGGCGCGGCCGCGCCGGGAATCAGCACGCCGCCGATGAGGAGGTCCGCGCGACGGACTGCTTCGGCGATGTAGGCCTTGTTCGACGCGAGGGTCTGCACTTCGCCGCGGAAGATGTCGTCGAGCTGGCGAAGGCGATCGAGGTTGGTGTCGAGGATGGTCACGCGCGCGCCGAGGCCGACGGCCATCTTCGCCGCGTTCGTGCCGACGACACCGCCGCCGATGATGGCCACGTCCGCGGGAAGGGTTCCGGGGACGCCGCCGAGGAGAACGCCGCGGCCGCCCAGAGGCTTGTGCAGGTAGTACGCGCCGACGTGCACGGACATGCGGCCCGCGACTTCGGACATCGGCGTGAGCAGCGGCAGGGTGCGCTTCCGCTCATCGGTGATGGTCTCGTAGGCAACGCCGGTGATTTTCTTCTTCAGCAGCGACTCGGTGAGATCGGGAACCGGGGCGAGGTGGAGATAGGTGAAGAGAAGCTGGCCGTCCTTGAGGCGTTTCAGGTCCGCCTCGATCGGCTCTTTGACCTTCACGATCATCTCGGCTTCGTTGTAGACCGCGTCGGCGTCGGGAAGGATCTTCGCGCCGGCGGCGAGGTACTCCTCGTCGGTGAAGCCGCTGCCGAGGCCCGCGCCTTTCTGAATGAGGACCTCATGGCCGTGAGAGGTGAGGTCCTGCGCGCCGGGCGGGGTCATGCCCACGCGATACTCGTTGTCTTTGATCTCGGTCGGTACGCCGATCCGCATTGTGGTGAGTCTCCTCGCGTGCACGGAGTGCGAGGCAGAGCCCCGCGTGCAACGGGCGCGTATTGTATTCGTTCGGTATGCGGTACGCGCGACTGCGTCGCGCTCGCGGTAGGCGGCAGGCGGTGGAACGGGGCGGCCGGCGGTCTCCCGCCTACCGCCGACTGCCTACCGCCTACTGACTCAGTGCTTGGCGCCGCGCCGCTTCGACGGCGGAATCGGATCGGTCGGCGGCAGACCGAATGCGGCCGGTGCGACGTAACGCGCGGCCGCGGCCAGATCGAGCATGCCCCAGCCGGTGAGCAGGTCCCAGCCTTCGTCGTGAAGATCAGCCGCGGTCCTTTCGATGACGAGGCTGACCTGCGCGGCGTTGAGATCCGGTGCGAGCGACAGCAGCAGCGCGACCGCGCCGGTGACGTGCGGCGTGGCCATCGAGGTGCCGCTCATCGGGCCGTAGTCTTCCTGGCGGAAGCCGACGGTGACGGTCTTGTTCAGCCAGTCCTTCAGCTTCGCGCCGTCGGCGACGGTTGTGCCGACGGTGAGCGGGAAGCGATAGTTCTCCCATTCCGGCGGAATCGAGCAGCCGCTCGAGGTGCACTCCTTGAAGACCATCGTCCAGTTGCCGACGTCGACCGACATCTCCGGGACGTTGTAGATCACGACCGCCGCGGCACCGGCTTCCTTCGCGTTGCGCGCTTTTTCGCGGAACGGGAAGACGCCGCGCTTGATGAAAGCGATCTTGCCGCGAATGCTCGTGGGAAAGTCTTCGGGATACCCCAGACCGCAATCGATCATCCTGCCGGTGACCGTGCCGTACGGCGAGCCATCGATACCCACCGCGTCGACGAGCGCGCTCTGATTGAGCACGTCCGCCGTCGTCACCGAGCCGTTGCGATACGTGGAGATGACGGCGACGCCCGGCGCGACGACGGACATGCCCGGGCCGAACGTCGAGAACGCGGCCAGCGCGTTCTTGTTGTCGCTCGCTCCGACTCCGATCACGCCGGTGTACGCGGCGGGATAGTTGAGATAAGGAGCGCCGGTGTTGCCCGTGGCGGCGACGATGACGATGTCCGCCGCCAGCGCGCGGTTGATGGCGATGTTCTCGACCCGCGAACCGTACTTCGACCCGAGGGACAGGTTGACGACCCAGCGGCCGCCGACTTCCTCCGCTTTGGAGATGACCCAGTCGAGACCCGCGGTGAGCGTCTCCGCGGTGCCTCTGCCCCGCTCGTCGAGCACTTTCACCGCCCACAGCTTCACGCTCGGAGCGATGCCCACGACGCCGAACCCGTTGTCCGCCGCGGCGATCGTGCCGGCGACGTGCGTGCCGTGATGATGATCGTCCAGCGGCAACGCCAGCGGATCGAAGGTGTTGTAGCCGCCGGCGAACGCGGGAGCGAGGTCCGGGTGCTCGTAGTCGATGCCGGTATCCACCACAGCCACGTTGACGTTGGGCGATCCCTTGGTCACGGCCCAGACGTCGGGCGCGCCGATGACCGGCACGCCCCAGGGAACGACCTGCTCGCGCGTGTAGCTTGTCGCGTTCGCGGTGATCGGAGCGGGATCGTCGAAGCCGAAGATGTGGCGCTCGACGACCGGCTCGATGATCTCGACTTCTCCCGACTTCTGCAGCTCCGCTACTTCCTCGAGGGTCAGGTCCGCGGCGAAGGCGTTGATGTTCCTGAACGTGCGTACGCGGTGACTGGCGATGTCGACGGCGTTCGTCGTCAGACGCAGTCCGCCTTTGCGCGGTGCGTTCTTCGTCGAGATCAGATATCGCTGCGTTTCGGCGGCGAGTGCCCCGGTTGCGGTGAGCGCGAGAAAGGCGAGAGCCAGAAGTCGTTTCATGGTTTTCAAAGAGTCTACGTCAGCGTTTGAGAATGCGGCGGCCGGAGCGGGCAGGAAGGGTCCAGCCGATGTCGAGGAGCTGGTGGAGCGTGAGATCGAGACCGTGCAGCAGATCGGAGTTCACGCTCGGCTCCATGAGCAGGTTCGGACTGGCAACGGTGTCCCAGTGATACGTCGAGGAACCCGGATCCTGCGTGCAGGGGGCGTAGAGGCGCATGTAGCCTTCGTTGGTTGCGCCCGCGAGCTGCGACGGATCGACACGCAACGTTCCGTTGACCTGCGCGTTTGCAAGGAGTTGGGCTTTCAGCGCGTCGCCGTCGACCGTGGACACGCTGACGACCGGGATGCGTACTTCCGGCTCGTTGCCGGCCATCCCCGGCGGGTAGCAGGTCACGTCGCGCGTTGGCGAAGGCATGTCGGCGATGATCACGCCGGCAGCACCGGCAGCCTGCGCGTTCAGAGCCTTGACGACGAACGTGCAGCTGTTGCGATCGATGAGTGCGATTTTGCCCGCGACCTCCGCGGCATTGGTCAACGCCGAGCAGCCATCGGTAGTCGACGTGCTGGTCGCGTCTGTTCCGTCGAGTGCGCGGACGATCTGACCGGAGAGCGCGCTCTTGCTGGCGGCCGGACCGAACGCCGCCGTGCCGATGTCGTAATTGCGAGCCACCGGCGCGGGCTGCGTCACGGTCAGGGTCGTGACCGGGGTGACGAAGCGATTGGCGTGGTCGCGCGTGTTCGGCCCGATCCAGAGAAGGTTGCCGGTGTTCGTGACCGAGGCCTTGCGCTGATCGACCGTCATCTGATTCCACTGCAGGCCGACCTTGGCGTCGAACATGTGCGTCTCGAACACCGAGGGGCGGTTGTCGGCGAACGTTGCGCCGCGGCCGGCGAAGCCGAGGCCGTGGGCGAGCTCGTGCAGGACGACCACGAAGAGATCGACGTCGTCGCCGTGATTGCCATCGAGCCCGTAGTACCAGTCCGAGTTGGCGGTGCTCAGGCACTCGGGCTTGTCGACGTCGGCGTTGAAGGTCGCCTGAATGTCATCGCGGACGTCGAGGTCGACGCCGGAGAGCTTGTTCGCCAGCGGCGCGGGATACCAGACGTTCTGCTGCGGGGCGCCGGGAAAGCTGTGCTTCCAGTACATCGGGCCGGCGGCGCCGAGGACCGCTTCGTTCGCGGTGCACTCGCCGATCGGCGCGAAAGTGGAGGCCACGATGATGTCGACGTTCGTGTCGATCGCGTTCTGCCAGCGCCGGGCTGCTTCCTCGAAGATGAAGAGGCGCTGCGCGCCGAGCGTGGTGCCGGGATTTCCGCCAACCGGCGCGACCGGGGTCTGGTCGTCGAAGCCGATGCCTTTGGCGTCGAGATTCCGGATGATGATTCTTCCGGTTCCCGCCGAAACATTCAGGGCGAGAACGAGGAGTGCTGCGAGAAAGGGGAGTCGGCGCATCGGAGTTATTTCTCCTCCGCGGCTTTGGCGCGGATCTTCGCGATGGGCGCGGCCAGGAAGCGGGTCGCCGCTTCCTTCGAGTCGACGCAGGCCATGACCGGCTTGCCGTCCTTGACCCGGGCGACCATCAGCTGAAGCGACGGACCGTCGGTCGTGCCTTCTTCAGTGGCCGCCGCAAAGATGGCCGCGATCGAGGCGTCGAGGGGAGTGGCCGTCCCGGCCGCATCGCGCTGGGCCTCGGGCCCGGCGCTGGGTACCGTACACACGTCATCGGTGTGCGCGCCATCGGCGGCCATTGCCGGCGTGGCGAACAGAGCAACGAGCGCGATTGCGAACACGCTCGCCATGAAAAGACGTCCTGCCATTGCTGCCTCCTGGTGTGGGACCTGGACTGAAAACGGAATGTTATTTTACACAAGCGCGCGAGGGAAACAATTCCGCGTCCGGAGACTCAACGGCGTCCGCGTTTGCCTAGCGGCCGGCCGGTGGTCGGTCCGACCGGAAACGCGGACGGCGCCAGGAGTCTGGCGGCCGCGAGCACGTCGACCACACCCGCGCCGTACGCCACGTCATGACCCGCCGGCCCGCGATCCTTCGCCGTGGCGATGAGCGCGTTCGCGACGTCGGCGGCACTGGCTTGCGGCGCCATGCCCCACAGCAGTGCCGCCGCTCCGCTGACATGCGGCGCGGCCATCGACGTGCCGCTGGTGACGAAGTAGTCGTCGGGATCGTTCATGACCGTGATCGGTCCGGTGTCCTTCAGCAGGGCCTCGCCGTCTTTGAGGGTCAGGCCGAGCACGACCGGAAACTTGTACGTGCTCACCCAGGGGTTGTCCTTGACGTCGAGGAGCGTCCAGTTGGTGCCGGTCGTGTCGTCGTTGTTGTAGATGATCACCGCGGCCGCGCCGGCCTCCACCGCGTTGCGCGCTTTCACCGCGAACACGATCTCGCCCCGCTTGATCACAGCAATCTTTCCCCGAACCGACGCCGGAAACTCGTCGGGCCGCCCGAAACCGCAGTCGACGAAATCGGCGGTGACCTGGCCCGCAGTCGAGCCCGTGACGGGATCGGCCTGGTATTCATCGCGGCTGCTGCGAACGCTGGTGATGAAAACACTGCCGACCGGTGCGGTGGAAAGGATCTCCACGCCAGGCGCCACGAGATCGAGCTCCGCGCCCTGGTTCGAAAAATCGGCGACGTTCAGGTTCTGATCGACGGCACCGACCGCGAGCACGCCCGGATAGGCGGCCGGATACGCGACCGCGGCCTTCACTTCAGCGAAGGATTCGTTTCCCGACGCGGCGATGACGAGGATGCCGGCATCGATGGCCCGGTTGATCGACTCCCGTTCGGCAGCGCTGGGGTTCGCCGCGCCGAGGGAGAGATTCATGATCCAGTTGCCGCCGACTTCCTTCCTCTTGGCGACCACCCAATCGATGCCCTTCACGACCATCTCTGTCGTTCCGGAGCCGACCGGATTCAGGACCCGCACGCCCCAGAGCCGCACACCCGGCGCGACGCCGACCACGCCGGTGTTGTTGTCGGCCGCGGTGATCGTGCCGGCGATGTGCGTTCCATGGCCATGCTCATCGGTCTGGACGGCGGTGGGGTCGTACAGATTGATGCCGCCGGCCCAGAACTCTTTCAACTCGTCATGCCTGGAGTCGACGCCGCTGTCGACGACGGCCACGTTCACGACACCGGTGCGGCGGCCGGACCACGCTTCGCGGGCGTGAACGACGTCGACGCCGTAGGGGACGGTCTGCCCACCCGGATTGCGGGGAACGGCGAAGGCGTGACGCTCGAGGACCGGCTCGACCCAGCGCACTTCGCGGGACGTGCGAAGCGCCGCGACTTCGGATGCGGTCAGATCGGCCGCGAATCCGTCGAAGGTTTGAAAGCCGGCGACGGCTCGGGGAGAGACGGTATTGCGCAGGTCGCGGATCACCGCGCGAACGGCATCGTTGCGGAAGGGCCGCTTCGTGGCGACGAGGTATCGCTGCGCGTCCTCTGCGAAAGCCGCAGTGGAGCCGAGCAGCAACAGCATCGCCACGGTGGTCCGTTTCATGCGAGAAAGATTACCCTACGCTGCTATGACCGACTGGAAACAGAACATCATCAACGACTCGCGCGGCATTGCCGAACTGCTGCGCGAAACCAAAACCATCGCCGTGCTGGGTATCAAGCCGGAGTCGCATTCGTCGCAGGCGGCGTTCTACGTTCCCGCGCACATGGACGCGGCCGGCTTCGAGATCATTCCCGTCCCCACCTATTTCCCCGACCTGACCGAGATCATGGGCAAGCCGGTCTTCCGCACCCTGGCCTCCATCGGCCGCCCGATCGACATGGTGAATGTCTTCCGGCGCCCGTCGGACATCCCCCCGCATGTGGACGACATCCTCGCCGCGAAGCCGAAGAGCGTCTGGCTGCAGCTGGGCATCCGGCACGATGAATCCGCGCAGCGCCTGGCCGAGGCGGGGATCAAGGTCGTGCAGGACCGCTGTCTGATGGTGGAGCATGGGCGGTTGATGAGGTGAGTTGCTTGCAACTGTGACTCGCGTCGATTTCCCGCCTTACTCCCTCACAGAACACCGCACCGGCTCCGGTACGCCGATCGTTCTGCTGCACGGGCTGTCCGGGTCGTCGCGATGGTGGTCACGGAACCTCGAGGCTCTGGCGAAGCATCACACCGTGGCGACGGTCGATCTCGGACGCTTCGGCCGCCAGCATGTGAGTGAAACGATTGCGCTGGTCGCCCGCTGGCTCGAGACCTTCGACCACCCCGTTCATCTCCTCGGCCATTCGATGGGCGGCCTGATCTCGATCGGCGTCGCCGCGGAACGGCCCGATCTCGTTCGCTCGCTGATTCTCGTCAGCGCGGTAGGCATGCCGTTCCGCTTCGACCCGCTGTCGCACGTGAAGCCGCTGCCGAAGCCGCCTTACGGAGGGCCGGGCATCGCCCGCGTGCTCGTTCCCGATTTTTTGCGCACCGGTCCCACTTCGATTGCCATCGCCGGAACGCAAGTGCTGCTGGCGGACATCCGCGAGCGCATGCACGCGGTGCGCGTTCCGACGTTGCTGGTGTGGGGCGCGAACGATCCGCTGGTTCCGTTGCGCTATGGGGAAGCGATGCAGGAGGAGATTGCCGGCTCGCGGCTGGTCGTGATTCCGCGCGCGGCGCACGTGCCGATGTGGGATGCGCCGCATGAGTTCAATCGCGTCGCGCTTTCGTTCATCGAGGAAGTCGAAGCATCGCCTGCATCTGCGGTGACGTCCTCGGCGTTCGGCTGGGGCCTGTCAGGCTGGACGAACGGGATTGCCCATCGCCAGGCCGGCCGCCGCCGCGACATCGTGCTTGTGCACGGGCTGGCGATGTCGAGCGCGTACTTTGTCCGCTTCGCGCGCGCTCTCTTCGATCGCGGCTGGAATCCGATCGCGCCCGACCTCCCCGGCTTCGGCGAGAGCGTCAACGCGCCGGCAACGGGTCCCGACGAGCACGCGCGGATCCTGGCGGAATGGGCGGACGCGCTGGCGATCAGGAACGCGGTGTGGGTCGGACACTCGATCGGCTGCAACACCGTGGCGCATCTCGCGCGGTTGCGTCCCGATCTCATCCGCGCTGCCGCGTACATCGGACCGCTCTGGACGATCACCGGCCATCCGCAACTGCGCTTTTTCCCGCGCCTCGCCCTCGACGCGTTCCGCGAGCCGCTCTCGATCTACCGATTCGTGATGCCCGCGTACTGGCGCACTGGATTGTGGCGTTGGTGGCAAACGTGGCGTCGTTACGTGCCGGATCTGGCGACGTTGCCCCCCACAGACGGCACCATCATCGCGGGAACGGACGATCCGCTACCCGACGATGCGCGGGTGACGGTGACGCGCGTGCCCGGCGCGCACGCCTGTCATTTTTCGAATGGGGAGGAAGTGGCGGGGGTGTTAGAGGTGTGGCGGACGGCGTGAGGCGTGCCAGATTGCGAGCACTTCGATTCGATCGTCTGCATTGAGCCGGTAATACACGTAGTACCGCACGCGCTGCATCAGCAGGCGACGGACATTGCGCTGCCGTGTACGGGCGATCGAACCGATACCTGCGTTTTCGGCGATTGCGCTGACGACCGCTTCGAAATCGCTCTCAAACGCGTCCGGAGCCTTGTCGCGATTTCGTAGCCACCAGTTCATCGCGGCGTTGAACTGCCGACGAGCCCGCGCGGTGACTACGACTGCTCTCATCCGCCGTGTTGCTGTTTGTATCTCGCGGTGATCTCGCGAATCTCACGCAGAACGTCTTCGGCGGGCACGACCTCACCTCGCTCTGCTTCGGCGATGGACTCTTCCAGTTCAGCTTCCTGCTCGGGCGTGAGGTCAAACTCCTCCTGGTCATCGCCATGCAGGTAAACCGTGACCTCGGCACCTTCAGGCAATTCGAAGTCCTCGACCTCGATCCGCCCGTTGACGACCTTGCCAGCCATGACGCTCATGCCGAAATAGTACCTCGGTCCCCCGCGCCGGCCAGCACGCGCGTGAGCCACAGATTCGACAACTTCTCGAGCACCGTGTTCTGGCGCAGGCGCGCGCGGAGGTTGAGGAAGTCGACCTCGTCGAGGTGCTGGTCCTGGTTGAAGCAGGAGAAGACGAACGATTCCTTGCCCGTGGCCGGATCGACATGGCGCTGCAGGCACTGCGCGCAGACCTGTTTCATCATGCATTGCATCGGCGAGTTGATCGAGCCGATGCCGACGTGCTGCGGATTGAGGTGCGGCGCGAGGACGCCGTGGCGGGAGTCGCGGACCGCGCGCATCATGCCGTCCGAGCCGATGGCGATGATGCGCTGAACGTTGCGGAGATCGAACTGGCGTCGCTCGCTCGCATACCAGAGCATCGACTGGACGATGTTGCCGATGAACGCGAAGTCCTGCGGGCGGCGCGGCTCGATCGGCTCTCCGGCATCGACCGACCAGACCACCTGGTGCGTTCCGGCCTCGATCTCATCGCGCTTGAAGACATCCGCTTTTTTTTTGTAACCCGCGAAGTAGACGACCTTGCAGCCGTTGTCCTTCAGCGCGCGGGCGATCGAGAAAAGGACGGCGTTGCCGAGTCCTCCGCCGGCGAGCAGCACCGTCTCATCCTTTGGAATTTCGGTGGGCGCGCCGGTCGGTCCCATGAGCACCACCGGCTCGTCTTTCTTCAGCGTCGCGCAGAGCCGCGAGGAACCGCCCATCTCCAGGACGATCACGGAAAGCAGTCCGCGCTCGACGTCGGTCGATGCACCGGTCAGCGCGATGCCTTCCATCGCCAGCGCTGTTCCGTCGAGCTTCGCGGCGTAGGTCTCGAAGTTCTGCAAGCGGAAGAACTGGCCGGGGAGGAAATGGCGAGCGGCGAACGGCGCGCGCACGACGACTTCGACGATCGTCGGCGTCAGTCGATTGACTTCATGCACGCGGGCGATGAGCCCATCGTCGAGCCGCTCGATGAGCGCGTTCCACTGCGCTTCATCGCCCTGCAGGGTCTGCCCCGCGAACACGTTGACGACGTGCGGATAGCCGTACTTCGCCGAGGCCATGGCCTTCACGACGTTGCCGGCGTAGCGCGGGTGGTTGTCGCCGTAGAACGAGATCAGCTTCTCTTTCCGCGCGGGATGTTGATACGACGTGAAGAAGCCGCGATTGCGCAACGCTTCGTCGTCTTCGATCAGCTCGTTGTCTGGACCGAGCGAATACGACTGGAAGAACTGCTTCCACTTGTCGAGCTTGAACGTCCCCGGATGCTCTTTCTCGTAGATCACGTTCGGGCTCGTGCCGGCGGCGATCATCACCGTCCGCGCGCCGAGCTCCACGATCTCGCCGGAGTCCTTCCACCGCCCGTCCTCGACGACCTGCTTTTCGAACAGCAGCGACTTCACATGGCCGAATTCATCCGAGACCGCTTCGACCGGCGAGAGCATCTCCGCGTACGCGATGCCTTCCTCGAAGGCTTTCTCGATCTCTTCGAAGTTGAGTCGATACGCGGGGGAGTCGTTCATCGACTTGCGGTAGGCGATGGTGACGCCGCCCCAGCCGCGCACGAGGGGGATGAAGTTCGGCGCTTCGGCCGCGGCCGCGGCTCGCGCGCGTTCTTCGCGCACGGCGCGGCCGTGGCCGAGGAATTCGTCGAGGATCTGCAGCTCCTCGGCGTCATATCCGGCACGGACGGTTTGCTCGGCGAGATCCGCGCACATCGACTCGTAGCGCTCCAGCACCTTCTCGACCTGCACCGGGTAGTAGGCGAAGAGCTCCGTGGCCGTGTCGATGGCGGTGAGTCCGCCGCCGATGACGATCGCCGGTAAACGCACCTGCAGGTTGGCGAGCGAGTTCTTCTTGAACGCGCCGGTGAGCTGCAGGGCCATCAGGAAATCGGAGGCCTGACGCATGCCGCGCACGAGGTTGTTCTTCATGCGCACGATGGTCGGCGTGCCCGCGCCCGCGGCGATGGCGATGTGATCGAACCCCAGCTCGTCGAACGCTTCTTCGATGGTGATCGTGCCGCCGAATCGCACGCCGCCGTAGACGCGCAGGTTGCGTTTGCGCTCGAGGGCGATGCGAATGACTTTCAGGAAGTTCTTGTCCCACCGAACGGTGATGCCGTACTCGGACACGCCGCCGAAACCCGCCAGCAGACGGTCGTCGAGGTCTTCCCACAACACGCGCGCGTCTTTGATGGGCTCGCGCAGCCAGGCTTCGTCGATCGGTTCGATCTTCAGTCCGTCGATGGCCACCACGCCGAATCCCTCGTTGGCCAGGTAATGCGCGAGCGTGTATCCCGCCGGTCCAAGTCCAACGACGAGCACGTTCTTGCCGTTGTACGGCAGGGCCATGGGCCGCTTCGCGTTGAGCGGGTTCCAGCGCGTCAGCAGCGAGTAGATCTCGAAGCCCCACGGAAGGAAGAGCACGTCCGTCAGCGCGCCGGTCTCGATCTGGGGGATGTTCACCGGGTCCTGCTTCTGGAAGATGCAGGCGCGCATGCAGTCGTTGCAGATGCGGTGGCCGGTGCCGGGGCACATCGGGTTGTCGATCATGACCATCGCCAGCGCGGCGATGGCGTCGCCGTCGGCGCGCAGGAAGTTCATCTCCCCGATGCGCTCGTCGAGCGGACAGCCTTCCAGCGGCATCCCCAACGGATTCGGTTTGAAGGTGTTGTTGGGAAGCTGAAAGCCGCGCGAGCAGGAGTCTTTCTTCCGCTCGTGGCAATAGATGCAGTAGTGCGACTCGTCGGTGATCTCGCGCGGCGTCATGCGCGCGTCTGTGAGATGAAACGCATCGCGCCGGCGGAAATGATGGTGATCGCCGCCGAATCGCAGCTCGTCGACAGCCTTGGTCGGCACGAGCTTGTCGAACACCATCGGCCGCGGCAAACGGAACGAGGTCCAGCCCGCGAACGCGCCCGCTTTCCACTGCGCCGCGGTCCAGTCGACGAGCAGGTCGACGAGCGCGTGCAACGCCGCGGCTTCGCGCGTCGCCGCTTCGGCGGACGCGACCCGCTCGCGCCGCGCCAGATCGCCGAAGAGCTTCACGTCGAGATGCTCGCGCAGCTGCTCGAGCGCGGCGTGCGCGTCCGCGGACGGCGAGTACTCCTTCGCGCCGCGCGGGTAGTCGCGCTCCAGATCGAGCAGGCGATTGGCTGTCGTCGCCAGCGCGAGCTCGAGATCAGGCTCGTTCGGCGCGACCGTGTGAATCAGCGCGTGTGCCGCGGCGTCGTTTCCGGCGGTAACGTTCTGAACCTTGGCCACGCGTTTTGTGACGAACTCCCGCTTGAAGCGCGCGACTTCCGTATCTTTCCGCGCCCGATTCTTGAGCGAGGTCACGCCGGACTCGACCCGGAAGAGTTGCGCGAGAAACGCGCCGAGCGCGCGGCTTACGGCGATCAGCAGCGCCGATTCTTCCGGTGTGCCAAGGCCGCCGTGCTCGTCGCCGCCCTGAACCGCGGTCCGATATGCGTCGAAGCGGCGGAAAAGATCGGCATCGTGCTCGTCGACGTAACGATCGAACGCCGCGGAAAGGCGCCGGAGGCCGGCGTCGGAGTTGAGGTCGTCGTAGGTGAAAGCGTCGATTCCGAGGTTCATTTCCGCTTGATGTAGATCACTTTCTGCACCGACGCGTGCACCACGCCCTCCGCATCGACGAGGTCGACATTGTAGGTGCGATCGATCGGCGTGCCCGACGCGGTTGCATCACGAATGGCGTTCAGCTCATCGTCATCGAGCTGGAACGTCGCGAAGAGCGTGTTGCGGCCGGGCTTGCGGAAGCGGATCGTCGCGGCCTTGTCCCAGACGACGTAGTCGCGGCCGAGGAGCTGCATCAGCATGATCATGTACATCGGGTCGACCGCGCCGTACATCGAGCCGCCGTAGATCGTCCCGACCGCATTGCGCGAACGGAACGTCAGCGGGAGTTTCACGCGCGCTTCGCGGAAGTCCGCGGAGATGTACGTGACCCGCGCGCCCGTGCCGCGGTAGGCGGGGAAGAGATTGAACTTCCAGCGCAGGACGCGCGATTTGAAGGATTCAGGCATGGCGTGCGGACCAGATCAGCGATAACGCCGCGAAGACGAACAGCGCAATTCCGTGGGCGATGAGATCGAACCGCTGATTCATCACCAGCACCGCCGCACTTTGCGCGACCAGGGCGATGAAGACCGCCAGCGGCCAGGCCAGCGGGTTGGCGTCGAGGATATAGCGGCCGATCAGCCAGGTCAGCAACGCGACGACCACCGCGCCGATCAGCATCAGCGGCACCTGCGCGTGCGTCGCGGACGGATCGACGCTCGCGCAGAAGACCGCGGCGATCGTGATCAGCGCCGCCCGTTTCCGCAGAGCGAGTGAGTAGAGCGCAACCGCTCCGGAGACGATCAGCGCGCCGATGATGGCCTGCGATCCCTCGATCAGCGACGGCAGCGGCGTGGCGATGACGCCGGGGATGTGGAAGTTGATTCGCGCGGCGGACGGGAAGGCGACGGCCAGCCATTCCAGCGCGCTGTCGACGATCATCACCATCGCCACCGCGGTGATCGCGGCGATGGCCGCGCTTCTGCCGAATCGCGCGCGTCCTTCACGGCGGATCAGGCTGAGCGCGTAAGGAATCGCCGCTTCCAACCCGGCCAGCGCGAGGAACAGCAGGCCGCATTGCAGGCCGACGTCGCGGACGAAATCGGTGACGAGCCGGACCTGGAACGTCTCCCAGGCCACGCTCGTGCTGTAGCCGAAGAGCGTCGATTCGTACCGCGCGATCCACGCCGCGATGGGGATGATCGCCAAGGCCAGCGTCCAGCGCATTGCGCGCCGCGACGGCAGTCCGTGCATGCGCGAGGCGAGCACGACTCCGGTCACCACCAGCGCGAGCAGCGTGACGGTGCCGATGATCTTCAAGGCGAGCATGACCACGTGCACGAGCGTCTGCGTACCGGCGTCGCGGCGCACGCTTTCGGGAAGGTGCACATGCTTGTTGAACTGCGTGACCTCGCTGCCCGCGACGCGCACGGTCACGCGGCGATAGGCTTGCACCGCCAGCGGCGTCCGATCCTCGAAGTGAAACAGCCAGTCCCGCCGCGCCGGCTGTTGAAAACTCAGCGCTTCCTTCAGGTCGAACTGCGCCACGTCCACGCCGTACGTCTTGAACGAGGACTGAGCGATCGCAAGCGCCGCGGCCTGCTCGAGCGAAGGGCCGGCATTCCGCTCGTCCTGATACTTGTGAAAGCCGATCGCCCGGGAGGTGCGCGGGTCGATCTCGACGAAGACTTCTTCCTTCTTCATCGGCGTGAAGAAGCGAACGGTCCACGTGCCCGCTTCGAGACGTTCGCGGAACATGCGCGTCAGCTCGGGAATCGACGTGCCGTTCTCGACGAGATACGTCGCGGCGACGTCGTCGAAGCCTGCCGGCGCACCGCCGTCCTCGCGCGTCGATTCCCGATCCCAGGAGCGGAAACCTTCCACCGGCGTGGCAATGACGTACGAGTACTTTTCGCGGACGTGCTGCGTGGCGATCGCTTTCGCCTTCGCGCCGTCGATGCGGTAATCGATCGCGTCGTAAACCGACGGAGCGCGGAACACGACCGCCAGCGCGGCGATGATCACCGAGATCACGCAGGCCAGCACCATCCGCCGCGATACCGGCATCGGCGGCGGGAACTCCGCCGCGGCCACAGCCACCTCGGGATGCTCCGGCGGTGGCGACGTCGGCATCGCCGCGTTCGTCAGATCGTCATCGGAGACGAATCCGCGGTTCCGCACGTACAACGCGATCGACGCGATGAGCGGCACGGCAAAGATGAGACTCGCCAACGCGGCCGAGGCGACGTAGTAGGTGTTGCCGGATGCAAAGAGCAACGTCGCCGTGTAAACCGCGTCGATGGTGTAGTGCCAGATCAGCAGAGGCAGCAATCCGAAGCGATCCATCAGCAGTCCGGCCACGATCCCGACCAGCCCCACTTCCACGCCGCGAATCCAGAACGGCTGGTTGGGATACGTCGAGTGTCCGAATCCCCAGATGAAGCCCGCCAGCACGATGGCGAAGAGCCGCGACCGCACGATCTTCTGGAAAAACGGGATCGAGAAAGCCCGCGACAAAAACTCCTCGGACATCGCCGGAAAGAACCCCGCGAACAGCACCATCACCCAGGGGAAAGCGCTGTTCAGCATGTCGTCGTACGGCACTTCCGCCGGTGCCCACGCGCCGGCGCGCCGCGCAGCGAGGTAGAAGACGACCTGATAAGCCATGAACAACGGCACCAGCGCGTAGCCGAGGATCATGCCGAGGAAGACGCGCTTCGACGCGAGGGCCTTGCGCGACCAGAGCCGCGGCATGGCCAGCTGATTCGGCAGACGCTCGCGATACAGCACCTCGCCCGCGCCGCAGATCACGATCAGCAGCATCCCCGTGCCGATGCATTGCAGAACGCCCATGACCCCGAGTTGCGCCAGGAACGCGGGATACGACGTGGTCGTGTCGTAGTACGCGAACTGCGACGGCATCGAGTTCAACGCCACGCCCGCGGTCAGGAGCATGCCGGCGAGGCCGATGATCAACAGGAACCGCAGCGGAAGATCGCCGCGGCGCAGGCGAACGATGAACACGACCAGCGCGGCGATCATGGTGATGACGTTGAAGATCAGATCGACCGAACCGGCGGCGACGTTCTTCGAGCGCAGCTCGCGATACGAGCGCAACCACGCATCGGGCACTTTCAATCGCTGCGAGTACTCGGTGACGAGATTGCCGTCGACGGTCACGACGTGCCGGTAGGGCGCGTCAGCGGGGCGGATCGATTTCGACTCGAAGGTGTAGATCCGCTGCAGCCGTTTGGGCAGCGTGCGCTGGCTTTGATCGAGCAGATTCAGATCGTCGCGCCGTACGCCGATGCGATCGAGAAAGGCCCCCGCCGCACGAAGCGCATCTCCCTCGGCAATCGCCCGATCCTCGGGCACGACATGGCGGTAGCTGACGACATGGCCGGTCGGTGCGACGTCGACGCTGATCTCTTCCTCGACCAGCGGCTTGAACCAGCGGTGGTGCCAGTACCAGACCCGGACCTGATCGCGCATGACCCGGTTGGCGTTCTCGAGTCCGAGGGAGCGTTCGAGGAAGATGCGCGCATAGCCGTCGGATTCGAAGCTCGCGGCGTGCTTCATCTCCTTCACGTCGATCGGAAGGAGTTTTTCGGCGACGGCCTTCGACGCGTTGCGGTCGTACTTGAAATCGATCGACGCTTCCGGAAAGGCCGTCGAGAAGTAGCGCGCGACGACGACGATCGACAGCGCCGCGAGAACGAGGCAGACCGCGATCAGCGTCCAGTCGCGGCGATGAAGGCGCTCGATCACAGAAGGCCGGTCAGAATCAGATCGGCGACCTGCTCGCCCTGCGCGCCGAGGTCGTAGGCCTTCTCGGAGAGGATCCAGGAAGTCACCATCTCGTCGAGGATTCCGAAGATCGACTTGGCCACGAGCTGCGGGTGCACGTTGCGGCGGAAGCTGCCTTCCTGCTGGCCGTATTCGACGATGCGCCGGATGACGTTGAGATAGTCCTTGACCTCCTGCTGCGAGAAGAGGCTCATGAACTTGAGGCTGTGGCGGAGCTCGACCTGCGACACGATGGCCAGCGAGCGGTCGCGGCCGAGGGTCTCCAGGTGATGGCGCACGGCGATGCGCAGCCGGTCGTCGGCGCGATTGACGTTCGCCAGCTGCTGCTCGAGCGAGCGCAGGTAGTTGCGCGTGTGCTCGCGGAAGATCGTGATGAGCAGATCTTCCTTGCCGTCGAAGTAGAGGTAGATCGTGCCGTCGGCGACGCCCGCGGCCTTGGCGATCTGCGCGACCTTGGCGTTGAAGTAGCCGAATTCGGCGAAGACGTCGACGGCCGCGCGAAGGATGCGCTCGCGCTTCGACGTGCCGCGAAAGGTGTCAGGTTCGTGAGTTGTGGGGGAGGGTGTGCGGGCCATCGGCGAATGAATGCTCATTCAGCGCGGGTGTGGTGTCAAGAGCGCCCGGATTTTGTCCACGAGATGTTCATCGCGATCGGCTCGCGTTTTGGCGTCGAATGCGGCGAACACGTCATCGCGGCTGGTGTCGTTCATCACCGGGTAGATGTGGATGTGGAGATGCGGCGTGGCGATGCCGAGCTTCATAGTCATGGCCCGATCGGCGCCCGTCGCATGTAGGAGTGCTCGCTCGGCGCGGCGCCAGGTCCTGCTGAAGTGCTCCCACTCGTGGTCGCTGAGATCGCTCAGGTTCTGCACGTGACGGCGCGAGACGATCATCGCGTGACCGGGGACGGCCCAGTCTTCATGAAGCACGACCCAGGCGTGGGCGCTTTCGTGAACGATGTCACCGCTGCGGGTGATGTCGGTGCAGAAGACGCACTGCATGCGCTGACTATAATCCGCCGCTCATGCGCACGATCCGCCTCGGCCGCACCAACATCAACGTCCCCGCGGTCTCCCTCGGCACCTGGGGTCACGGCGGCGAGCGGGTCACCGACACAGGCGTGTCCGTCGGCTGGAGCGGTCACGATGACGGACTCGCCAAAGACGCATTGATCGCCGCGTACCGCCACGGCATCACTCATTGGGACACGGCCGACGCGTACGGCGACGGCCATTCCGAGCGGCTGATCGGCGAGATCTGGGGCGACGTTCCGCGCAACGAGATCTTTCTGGCGACGAAATTCGGCTACATCTACGGTCCGGCCAACCATCCATACGATCCGAAGTTCATGCGCGCGCAGGCCGAGCGCTCGTTGCGGGACATGCGCACGGACGTCGTCGACCTCTACTACTTTCATCACTGCGATTTCGGCCCCAACGACGAGTACTTCGACGGCGCGCTCGAGGTCATGCGCCGCCTGCGCGAGGAAGGAAAGATCCGTTTCATCGGCATCTCCGATTGGGACGGCTCGCGCATCATGAAGTTCATCGAGCGCGCCGATCCGGACGTCGTGCAGCCCTATCGCAATCTCGTCGACGACGAGTACGAATCGAGCGGACTGAAGGCGTGGGTGGACTCGCACGACCTCGGCGTGGCGTTCTTCTCGCCGCTGAAACATGGATTGCTCCTCGGCAAGTACGACTCGACCGTCGAATACGGCGAAGGCGATTTCCGGCGCAACGTCGACGACTTCCGCGATCCTGCCGCGATCGCGCGCTACAAACGCGCCGCTGCCGAGACGCGCGCCCGGTTCGCTGATCGCTCACCGGAGCCGGTGATGCACGCGGTAGTCGGCGCGCTGCTGACGGACAACCCGACCGCCTGCGTCCTCCTCGGCCAGCGCAATCCGAAGCAGGTTGCGGCAGCCGCGTCGATCGGCGAGGCGCTCAGCGCGGAGGATGCGGCGTGGGTGCGCGGGCAATATCGCGCGTGACAGGAATGTCCCGGCTCCGCGCGGTCGCTGCGTCAGGGCCGGCGAACCGAATCCCCGCCGCCGGCTCAGGAGACGATGACGCCCTCTCGTACAGTCGTCCAGACGACGGACCATCGTGCGCCCGAGCGACGCATCACCACGAGGTACGTGGCCGTTCTGGGAGTGTCATCCGACGTGCGATGGGTCATGCTGAGGATTGCGATGTCGCCGCCGTAGGCAGGCAGTGAGACGAGCACCGATGGTCGTGACCCTGTCCGTTTGTCGCCGGGTGCACGTTTGCGAACGCCCTTGATCGAGAATGTCGAGGGCTCGAACTCGAGCACTTCGCTGTTGCGACGGAAAAGCTCGGCAAGCGTGGGCTCCGGAACCTCGAACGATGCCTTCGACTCGCGCTGGCGGCGCCGCCATTCGGCTGGATCAGGCGGAAAATCGGTTACGCCCACGAGATCGAACGCTCCTCGCTTCGTCACCAGCCACTCCAGCGCCGCTGTCATCGCAGCGCGATCGGTGGCGCTGATTTCCCGTTCCTGTGCCGTGGGCTTGGGACTGGAGAAAAGCCGGCCGCCGTCAATCACTGCATCCCACTCACCATCGCGGTCGCTCTTGCGGGTCAGCACGATCAGTTGCCTGTGCGCATTCTCGACGTGCGATCCGATCGCCTCTGCATACACAGCGGCCGTCCGGCCGTCCTTCGAGAAGACCGGCGTCGACACGCGGATGACGAGACCAACCGCGGCGTCCAGGCCTTCGCCGGCGAACGTTGGTGCCAGTTCCGGTGCTGAAACCACCTTGATCTGCGGGAGATCCTCTGATTTCCATGTGCCGAGCTCGATGATGGATGCGCTCCGCAGCTGCGTGTAAAGGTCGTTCCGTTCGGCCTTCAGCGTCTCCACGGCGAACCGCATGTCGTCGCCGGCAAGCGCCGGGAATGGGATCGTTTCGTTTGCAACGAGAACTACGCGACGGTCTGCCGCATTGGACCAGTCGTCCCAATCGTGCCTCTGCTGCTCGATCAGCGAGCGAATCACCCTCTCGATG
Organism: uncultured Acidobacteriota bacterium; assembly: GCA_963822445.1. Lineage (GTDB taxonomy): Bacteria > Acidobacteriota > Thermoanaerobaculia > Gp7-AA8 > Gp7-AA8 > QHVT01. The sequence goes on from CAWGHO010000003.1 coordinate 41,079, forward strand.
ACTTCGGTTTCGGGCGGCGTCGGATTCGTTTGCGCCGACAGGGAGCAAACGCTCAGAAGCACGATCACGAGACTGGGCAGGCGCTCGAGCATGTCGAAGGGCGCCTCAGTAACCCAGCACCAGCCGCGCGGCCCGCTCCACCTGCTCCTCGCTCGGCAGGAACACTTCCTCGAGCGGCGGTGAATAAGGCACGGGCGTGTCGAGCGCGCCGAGGATGCGGATGGGGGCGTCGAGGAACTCGAAGGCTTCTTCCTGGATGATCGCCGCGACGGACTCGCCGATCGATCCAGCGCGCGTGTCCTCGTGGACGATCAACACGCGACTGCAGTGGCGCGCGAGGGCGAGAACGGCTTCGCGATCGAGCGGCGCGAGCGTGCGCAGATCGAGCACAGCGCATTCGTGCCCTTCTTTCGCGAGCTTTTCGGCGACGCGCAGAGCAACGTGGACATACGCGCCGTAGGAAATGATCGCGAGATCGTCGCCGGCACGCCGCAACGCTGCCTTCCCAATCGGAGTCGGCGACGGCACGTCCTCACTCAAAAGCTGTTTGACCTTCGGATCGCGGTAGAGCGCGATGTGCTCGTAGTACAGAACCGGATCGGGATCGGCGACCGCGGACGCCATCAACGCGCGGGCATCATGCGGCGTCGACGGCGCGACGATCTTCAGTCCCGGCGTCCGATAAAACCAGGCCTCGGTGTTCTGCGAGTGATACGGCCCGGCATGACGCAGGCCGCCCCAGGGCATGCGCAGCACGAACGGAATCTCCGCGCCCCACCGATACCGCAGCTTCGCGGCGTTGTTCACGAGCTGATTGAAGCCGCTGGCCACGAAGTCGTTGAACTGGATCTCGCCGATGGGCCGCATTCCCGCCAACGCCGCGCCGGTGCAGACACCGATCGTCGCGCCTTCGGAGAGGATCGAGTTGAGAATGCGATCGCCGAAATCCTTCAGCAGCGGTCGCAGAAGCAGGAAGGCGTTGCCGTATTTGCCGCCGACGTCCTCGCCGTACACGAACGTGCGCTCGTCGCTGCGAAGCACGTCGCCGACGCCGAGCATCACCGCCTCGAGGAACGTTTTTCCTTTCGCATCGAACGGCGGCGCGTCCTCGACGTCCGGCAGCGACGGCGATTGCGCCTGCCGCCAGGATTCATCGAGCACTTCGACATGCGCGCGCACCGGCTCGTCAGCGAAAACGCCCTCGCCGGCGCGAGCACCATCCGGCCACGGCGCGTCGATCACCGCGCGTGCTTCGCGCTCGACGAGCTCTTCGATCTCGCGCTTCCAGCGACCGAGATCGTCCGCGCCGATGACGCCGTCGGCTTCGAGCTTCGCCGCGTACGTGGCGATGGGATCGCGCTGGCGCCAGAACTCGTAAGCATCCCGATCGGCATAACCAGCCTCGGTCAGCGCCGGGTACGTCCACGATGCCTGCGGGTCTTTGCCGAGGTAAAGCATGTCGTCGTGATGGGCGTGGCCGCACATGCGCATGGCCACGAGCTCGATCAGCGTCGTTCCCAGTCCCGATCGCGCGCGCTCCGCGGCCCATGTGAACGCGGCCGCGATGGCTTCGGGATCGGTGCCGTCGATGGTGATCGCCGGGATGCCGTAGCCGAGGGCCTTGTCGGCGAAGACGCGAACCGCGGAGTTGTCGCGGACCGGCGTCGAAAGCGCGGTCTGATTGTTCTGTACGCAGAAGATCGCCGGCAGCTTGCGCGCGGCGCAGGCGTTGATCGCTTCGTGCCATTCGCCGAGGGACGTCGCTCCTTCGCCGATGAACGAAACGGCGACGCGCGGCTCCTTGCGCAGCGCGAACGCCGTGGCGATGCCGGCGATCGTCAGCGCAGGACTGCCGAGGGGTGCCATCGCCGGCAGGACGCCGTGCGCCCAGTCGCCGACGTGCAGGTCCTTTCCGTCCATCGGCGGACCGGCTTTGCCCATCTGCGCGCTCAGGACCATGCGCACGGTTTCCGGAGCGTTGTGCATGGCCAGCACCGCGCCGAGGTCGCGGATCATCGGAGAGATGACGTCGCCGAACGGCTCGCGTCGCAGGCGGATGGCCGCGGCGTAAATCGCTTCCTGTCCGAGGGAGCGGAAGCCCTTGCCTTGAAAGGAAGCGTTGCGCCAGCGGACGTCGCCGCCGGTGAAGAACTGCTTCAGGCGGTTGTCGGTGGCGCGGGTGAGGAGCATGCCGCGCAGGATTTCGCGTTTCTCGTCCGGCGTGAGCGACGCGGCGATGGCCTCGCGGCGCAGGAAGCCGTCGCAGGCATCGAGAACCTCGCGAATGGCGTGGTCGAATCGCTGTTGCGCGCTGACGCCGGGAGTCGTGTCCGGAACGTCGATTCCGATCGCCAGCAGTTCCGCGAGTGCCGGCTCGAGGACCGCCCGCAATTTCTCGGCATTTCCATCGGCCTGCTCCAGCGCGCGCACCGCGACTTTCGCCGCGAACGGATGCCGCTCGGCGATGAATGAGGCGAAGCGCGCGATGAGCGTCGCGCGCGTGCCGGTCGCCGTTTCAGGGGTGGCGGTCATCGATGGCGATTATAGGAAACGGCGGAGAAGCTCGGCGTCGGCGAGGTCCTGAGCGCGGCCCGACGCTTCCTTGTTTCGGAGCAATTCGTCTTTCCCGATGAAGAAGACGTCCTGGCCGGCGTAAGTACCTTGCACGCGATTGCCCCACGCCTCCTCGAAGGTGACGCCGGAGATTCGCGTGAGGATGTCGATGCGATTCGGCTCGTGCCCGAGTTGCACGATCTGTCCCGGCGTCGTGAAATCGGACGCGCGGAGGCCGAGTGCCGCAAAACCGAAGTCGGTGATCGCGGCGATGATTTTCTCCGCGTTCTCCTCCGACGCCTCGACAAAGATGTCGAGGTCTTTCGTATAGCGAGGTTTTGCGTGGAAGGCCAACGCATGCGCTCCGATGAGCAGCGCGCGCACGTCATGCTTCTTCAGACGAGCGAGAAAGTCGGCCTGATCGCTCGTGGGTTTCATCGATTTCGTCATTTCCGACCACTCGTGACGCATCGTCTCGCCGATTGCGACCCGCTCCTCCGGCAAAAACCGCAGCCAGAATTCGCGGTCCGCTTCCGCCTCTTCCTCCCACGACTTGCAGACGCGCACCCACGGTTCCATGTGCCGCGAGTTTACTTCCTCCTCCACATGACCACGTCTCCTTCGGCGAAGTCGGGCTCGAAGTTGGCCTGGATGTACTGCCACACCAGCGGCGCGCGCTCCTGGTTGGGCACGCCGTCGACGGTGTAGCGGCCGGTGTAGCCGGGGACGAGCACCGCGCGGATGCGCATGTCGTTCTCCAGCCTTCGGATCACATCGCGCTGCCGATCCTCGGTCTCGTAGAACGCAACCTCGGGCTCGCGGATCGGGCAATCGCGCCGCAGGAAGAAGTAGAAGATGCCCCGGTTCGTCAGGTCGAGCCAGGTCTCCTCGGGACCCAGCGCGAGCGCTGCGTATTTCTGCACGCCGCGCAACGCCGCGGCATCCTCATGCCAGAACAAACCGCCCTTCGCGCGGGGAATCTCGGGCACTTCCACCCAGCCCTCTTGCACGGGACCGCGGGCGTCGCGAACCGAGGCCAGGACGGCGAAGTGGGACGTCGGTGTGGCCACGATGAGCAGCGCCACGATCATCGCCGGTGCAAACGCATTGCGGCGACGCAAAGCGAACCAGGTCGAGGCCACGACGAATGCCGCCGCGGCCGTCGCGTAATAAAGATGATGGCGCTCGGCGTACGAAATCGCGGCGAGGGTGATCCAGACCGCGACGATCACCATCGGCTCGTAGCGGCGGCGCGGGCGGCGGAAGATCGTCGTCGCCACGAACACGACGACGACGCACCAGATGACGTAGAGAAATCCGGTTCGATCGAACAGGCCCACCAGCACTTCCGGGAACACGCGAGCGTTCGCGAAGACGTCCGGCGGATGAAACATGGTGAGCGTGTAGACCGGGGCCAGCGAGAGCATCTCGATGAACGTCGTGCGGAGGAAGTCGTCGAAGATGCCGAGGATGGCCAGGCCTGCGAAGAGGGGGACGACGCCGATGGCGATGCCGGTCGCGGCGGCGCGCAAAGTTTTCAGGCGATCGCCGGGGAAGCGCCACACCGCGACGAGGAACGTGAGAAACGTGTATGCGCCGAAGTCGAGGCTCGTCGCGCCGCAGGCCACCGTGCCGATCGCCGCGTAGCGGAGCCACTGCAGACGCCGCAGCCGTACCGCGCCGCACAGCAGAGCCAGGGTGACGAGCGGCGGCAAAAGGCGGATCGCGGGCGTGAACCAGTTGGTCATGATGGCCATCAGCACCGCGAGAAATCCCGCCTCCGCCGAGCCGGTCATGGCCCAGGTCAGCGCGTAAAGTGCGACGGCGTTCAGCAATCCCACCGTCAGCCGCGTCTTCCACGTATCGCCGACGGTCGTCCCCCGCGCCTTGAGCACGAGGTAGTCGAAGAGACCGTCCTCGATGAGGCCGTGCGAGGGAACGATGTCGCGATACGGCAGCTCCCCGGCCAGCATTTCCGAGGCCGGGAGGAGCGAGTGTGAGTCCTCGAAGATGTTCACCCGCGGCTTTCCTTCCGCGGTCTGGATGCTGATGGCGTTCGTGTACGCGGCGAGGGACAGCGGATAGGTCACGAAGACGAGCACCACCACCGCGCGGCGCGCGTTGCGAAGGAAAACGCGGAGGATGAACGGCGTGATCACCGCGATGGCCAGCGCGTGCCATCCGAAGTAGCGCTGGTCCCGCGCGAAGAGGTTCATCTGCAGCACGAGTCCGAGTGGCGCCGCGACGAACGCGAAGGCCGGCGCGATCGGCGAGGGGATGAGCGCGGTCGCGACGCGAAGGAGTAAGACGATCAGCGCGGCGACGACGATTGCCCGATCGACGGAAAGTGCGGTGGCGTCGACGAGGCTGGTGACCAGTGCGAGGAACGTCGGCACGAGCACGATGTCCCGTCGCGTGAAGGCGAGGTCGCGCGCTCGCAGAATCGTGCAGATGGCGATCACCGCTCCGAAGGGCAGGATCGCCCAGAGCGGCACGCGCGTGATCAGGACGAACCAGATCGCCACGAGCGGCGTGAGCAAAACCGTGTTGCGCGCCCACGGTTGAGCATCGGCGAGGCGTCGCGAAACAGGCCGTAAAAGCAGCGGCAAAAGAATCGGCAGAACGATCAAGCCGGCGATGAAGCGAAACGGTCCGTCCGCATCGAACCCGAATCGCGTGGCCAGCCCCGGAAGCTGGCCGGGCGGCGCGGGTTGCGACCACACTGAGGCGAGCGAGATGGCGATGGCCAGGCCCCAGATCGCGAATGCGGCGGACAGCAGGGTCTCGCGTCGCGAATCCGTCAACGCGCGGCCCTCTCCAGCAGCCAGCGCACTACCAGCTCCTCGCCCCAGTACTCGCAGCGCCAGGGCGCGCTTCCGCTCACGAATCCGACATGCCCGCCGCGCGGGGTCGTGCGGAAATCGATCGCCGGCGATGCAGCGAGGCGCGCGCGTTCCAGCGCATCAGCGGGCAGGAACGGATCGTCCTGAGCATTCACGGCGAGCGTCGGCGTCTTGATGCGCCCGAGAAAATTGATCGAGGACGAGCGCGAGTAGTACTCGTCGGCGTCGCGGAATCCATGCAGCGGGGCGGTGGCCGCGTCATCGAACTCCCAGAACGTGCGCGTGCGGCGGACGCGCTCGACGTCGAGCAGCGGCGCGATGTCCTCACGCATGATTTTCTTCTTCAGCGTTTTCAGGAACCGGCTCACGTAAAAGCGGCCGGTCGCGCTCTTTTCGAGGTGGCGCGCGCCGGCCGCGAGATCGTACGGAACGGAAAGCGTGGCCGCGGCGGTGATCGACGTCTGATCGGGATTCTCACCGAGCCATTTGAGGAGGACGTTGCCGCCGAGGGATGCGGCGAAGGCGACCAGGGTCGTGTCGGGCATGCGCTCGCGAAGGGTGCGCACGACGAAATCGAAATCGGCCGTGTCGCCGGAGTGATAGAAGCGCGGCCGCCGGTTCGGAAGCATGCGGAAGATGCTCCGCGGCGCACGCGCGCAGGAGCGGAAGTTCATCGCTGTGCCCGAATAGCCATGACGCGCGATCGCGGCCATGACGCCCTGGATGTAGACCGAGCGCGAGCTCCCTTCGAGCCCGTGCATCATCACGAAATGCACGGCGCGGTTCGGGCCGTCGAGATGGTCGAGGATCAGCTCGTCGCCATCCGGAAGCGCGAGCGCTTCCCGGCGCAGTTTCACCAGCCCGCGCGGACGCGCGAGCCGGCCCCAGATCGTCTGGAAATGCGGACCGGGGAGAAACCATGCGGGCGAGAACTCTGTGGACACGTTTGCCGCGATTCTAGCGGCACTCCTCGTGCACCGTCCGCGCATCATGAAAGTCGTCGTAGTCACCGGCGCATCCGCGGGTGTTGGACGCGCCGTCGTCCGCCAGTTCGCGGATCAGCATGCGTCGATCGCCTTGATCGCCCGCGGACTCGACGGGCTCGAGGCGGCGAAGCGTGAGGTCGAGGAGCGCGGCGGTCGCGCGATCGTCATTCAGGCTGACGTTGCCGATGCCGAAGCGATGGAACAGGCGGCGGCGCGAACCGAGGCGGAGCTCGGGCCGATCGACGTCTGGGTGAACAACGCCATGGTCTCGGTGTTGTCGCCCATCAAAGAGATGACTGCCGAGGAGTTCCGGCGGGTGACCGAGGTGACGTATCTCGGTGTCGTGTACGGAACGCTGGCCGCGCTCAAACGGATGCTGCCGCGCGATCGCGGCGTGATCGTGCAGGTCGGATCGACGCTCGCGTATCGCGCGATTCCGTTGCAGTCCGCGTATTGCGCGGCCAAGCACGCCATCCAGGGATTTCACGAATCGCTGCGCTGCGAGCTGCTGCACGACGAGAGCAAGGTGGCAGTGACGATGGTCCATCTGCCGGCGATCAACACGCCGCAGTTCCGCTGGCTGCGCAACCGCATGCCGAACAAGTCGCGGCCGCCGGGCACGATCTACCAGCCGGAAGTTGCCGCGCGGGCGATCGTCTGGGCGTCCGAGAATCCGCGGCGCGAGCTGAACGTCGGGTTCGGGACGACCGAGGCGATCGTCGCGAACAGTTTCGTGCCCGGGCTCATCGATCGCTACCTCGCCAACAAGGGCTACGGCTTTCATCAGGGCGATGAGGCCGAGGAGCCAGGGCGGCCGGACAACCTTTACGAGCCGTTGCCGGGCGATGCGGGCGCGCATGGTCCGTTCGATGATCTCTCGACGTCGCGCAGTCCGCATCTCTGGTCGAACACCCACCGCGGCGTGATCGCCGGCGCCCTCGGACTGCTCGCGCTGGGCGGCCTGGCAGGACTCCTGCGGCGCCGCTGACGTCATGCTCGTTCGCATTCGCGCGCGGCCCGACACGCTCCATCTCAGCCACGGCTACACCGTCATGGCCACGAGCCGCGACGGGTTCGTGCATCCGGGTTCGGAAAACGGCCTGTTCGTGCGCGAGGTCCGGCTGCTGACGACGTTGCGCTATTTCATCGACGGCGTTGCGCCGATTCCGAACGTCCTCTCCAACATCGATCAGCACTCCTTCCTCGGCTACTACATCGCCGCCGCGCCGGGCGTGCCGTTGCCGCCTCCCGATCAGGGGAGCGGTCGTGTTCCGCCGGAGTCTCAGCAGACGCTGGAGATGCGCATCTCGCGCGTGATCGGCGACTGGCTGCACGAGGATGTCGTTCTGACCAACTTCGCCACGGCGACGACGCGGTTCACGCTGGCGATCGAGATGGAGGCGGAGCTTCAGGTCGGGTTTTCGCGGGCGCCGCGGTTTGAAGGGAACCGGGCGCTGTTCGACATCGAGCTGGAGCCGCGGGCCGAGTGGCGTCTTCGTTGGAGTGCGGCGGCTCTGCCGCCGCTTTCGAAGGCAGCAGCAGAGTTGCCGCACTCCACCATCGAAACGTCCTCGTGCGTCGTCACGGGCACCCTCCAACAAGCCGCGCGCGATCTCAACGCGCTGCTGCTCCCCGATCTGAAGACCGTCGCGGCCGGGCTTCCCGTGTACGTCGCGCTCTTCGGACGGGACACGCTGACCGCGGGCTGGCAGGCGGCGATGCTCGGGCCGGAGCTGATGCGCGGCACGCTGGAAACGCTCGCGAAGTACCAGGGCACGGTCACCGACGACGCGACCGATGAGCAACCGGGCCGGATGATTCACGAGGCGCACACCGACGAACGAGCGCCGCAACTACGGATCGGTAACCACGTCCGGTCTTTATGCGTTCGCGCTCGCGGAGCTGTGGCACTGGACGGGCGACGCGGACATGGTGCGGCCGTTCATCGACCCGGCCATGCGCGCGCTGGACTGGCTCGATCGCGAGCGGCTGAAGAACGGCCTGTACACGTATCAGACGCGATCGCCGCACGGTGTGAAACATCAGGCCTGGAAGGACGCGCCGGGCGCGATCGTGTACGAGGACGGGACGGAGGTCGAGCCGCCGATCGCGACGTGCGAGGAGCAGGGCTTCGTACACATCGCCAAAGCTCCACTTCGCCGAAATGCTCTGGGCCCTCGGCATGCGCGACGACGCCCGCCGGCTGCTGCACGAGGCCATCGCTCTCAAGCAGCGATTCAACGAGACCTTCTGGATGGAGGACCACGGCACGTACGCGCTGGCGCTCGACGCGAAGGGCAGGCAGGTGCGGTCGATTGCGTCGAACGCCGGTCATTGCATCGCCACCGCGATCGCCGACGACGCGCACGTACGGCGCGTGGTCGACCGGCTGTTCGCGCCGGATATGTTCTCGGGCTGGGGTATCCGTACGCTCTCGTCGGATCATCCCGCGTACAACCCGTACAGCTACCACCTCGGCTCGATCTGGCCGGTCGAGCAGGGCACGTTCGCGATGGGCTTCATGCGCTACGGCCTGCACGACCGCGTGCAGCAGCTCGCGCGTGCGCAATTCGAGGCCGCGTCGCTGTTCGATTTCTATCGATTGCCGGAGCTGTTCAGCGGCCATCCGCGCGACGACGAGCATCCCTTTCCTGCGCTCTACCCGAACGCGAACTCGCCGCAGGCCTGGTCGGCGTCGACGGTGTTCCTGTTGCTGCAGGCGATGCTCGGCCTTTATCCGTACGCGCCGCTGAACGTGCTGATCGTCGATCCGCATCTTCCGGACTGGCTGCCCGAGGTCACGTTGCGCGATCTGCGTGTGGCCAAGGCGACGGTGACGATCCGATTCACCGGAACGTCATGGGAAGTGCTGGCGAAGGAAGGCAAACTGCATGTCGTGCAGCAGCCGTTGCCCTGGTCGCTGACGGCGGGGGTGGGGGAGAGGTTGTTCGATCTGGTGAAGAGCGTCGTGAAATGAGGTTCAAAGGCTCAGAGGCGCAAAGGCCCAAAGGCTGGGTCATCACCGCTTTGAGCCTTTGCGCCTTTGAGCCTTTGAGCCTTGGACAACTTCACGAATCCATCACCGTCACCGCCACCCGCACCGAAACGCGCGTGGCCGACACCCCGGCGAGTGTGGTCGTACTGTCGCGCGAGGAGATCGAGAACACGGCGGCGCCGACGATCGATGACGCGCTGCGGCAGGTCGCCGGCTTCACGTTGTTCCGGCGGACGGGGAGCCGCGTCGCGAATCCGACCTCGCAGGGAGTGACGCTTCGCGGCGTCGGCGCGAGCGGTGCGTCGCGCGCGCTGGTGCTCGATGACGGCGTGCCGCTCAACGATCCGTTCGGCGGTTGGGTGTACTGGGGACGCGTGCCGCGAGCGTCGCTGCAGCGGGTCGAGGTGCTGCGCGGCGGCGCGTCCGATCTCTACGGCAGCTCGGCGATGGGCGGGGTCGTTCAGTTCATCCGCCGCAAGTCGCCGGCGCTTTCCGTCGACGTGAGCGCGGGATCGCAGGACACACGCACGTTTTCGTTTTTCGGGGCGATGCAGCGCGGAATCTGGAACGGCAGCATCGCCGCCGATCTGTTTTCGACAGGCGGCTACACGCTGGTGCGCCAGCAGCGCGGCCGGGTCGACGTCGATGCTGACTCCGATCACACCAACGTCGACGTCACGCTACGCCGCAAGCGGGTCTTCCTTCGCGGCTCGCGCTATTCGGAGTCGCGCAGCAACGGCACGCCGCTGCAGGTGAATGACACGGAGATCTGGCAGGTCTCCGCGGGCGGCGAGATCGGCGCGCTTGCGTTGCGCGCGTACGGAAGCAGGCAGGATTACTTTCAGACGTTCTCCGCGGTTGCCGAGGATCGCAACTCCGAGCGGCTCACCGTCGAGCAGGCCGTCCCCTCGCGCGGCTACGGCGGCACGGTGCAGTGGACGAAGCCGTTCCGCGAGCGCCACGTTTTCGTCGCCGGAGCGGAAGCGCGCGACGTTCGCGGAATGAGCGAGGAGCTGCGCTTCACTGCCGCCGGCACGTTTCGCGTCGACGCCGGGGGAACGCAGCGAAGCGCCGCGGCCTACATCGAGGATCTCTTCGCGATCACGCCGTCGCTGAGCGTGACCGGCGGCGTCCGCGCGGACTGGATTCGCAGCGATGAGGTTTCCGAGGGGCAGGTCAATCCGCGGGTGTCACTCCTGTGGCGGGCGAATGAGGATCTCGCCGTTTCCGCGTCGGGCTACACCGCCTTCCGCTCGCCGACGCTCAACGAACTGCATCGCGGATTTCGGGTCGGCAACGTGAACACGCTGCCGAACGCGCGTCTCGAATCGGAAAACCTCACCGGATTCGAGGTCGGCGCGCGGCTGCGGCATGCGCGGGTCACGCTGTTCTGGATGACCGTGAGTGACGCCATCGCCAACGTCACACTCTCCGCCACCCCGGCCCTCATCACCCGCCAGCGCCAGAACCTCGGCCGCACCCGCTCGCTCGGCGCGGAGCTCGACGGCGAGTGGCGTTTCCATCGCGACTGGCGAGCATCTGCGAGCTGGCTGTACGTCGATGCTCGCGTTCGCGATGGCGAGTTGCGCGGGAATCGCGTTCCGCAGGTACCGCGACATCAGGCCACGGCGCAACTGACCTGGAAAACAGTCGGCGCGCAACTGCGCTGGTCAGCATCGCAATTCGACGACGATCGCAATGAGCTGCCGCTGGCGGGGTTCTTCGTCGCGGACGTGTTTGCGGCGCATCCGCTCTCGCGCGATCTCGACATCACCGTGGCGATCGAGAACCTGTTCGATGAGACTGTGGAGGCGAGCGCGACGCCGGTGATCACCATCGGGCAGCCGCGGGCGGCGCGTGTTGGGCTGAGGTTCAATCGCTGATGTTCTTTCAGTTTATCCCGCGCGAAGACGCGGGATCTCCTGGTGCACGAACGCGAATCGTGACGAGCGATCCTGTCGGTGCACTGAGAGATCCCGCGTCTTCGCGCGGGATAAACTAAAAAAAAGCATGGCCTGGAAGATCGAGAAACAAGCAAACGGCAAGTACGCCGTCTTCTCCACACGACTCAAGGACTACGTGGTCATCGACGCAACGGCCGAGGAGATCCAGCAGATTTACGCGGACAAAGGTGTGAAGGTCTATCTCGCCAGCGCGCGGGCGCAGATGGCCAAGGACGTTTCGGTTTCCGCGGATGGCGAGGCGTTGATCGAAGCGAGCCGCAAGCGTGGCGCGCCGCCGAAAGAGCCGCCCGGACCGATCGGCGCGACGGGATTTTCCGATGACGATTGACGTCGATGCTTACCTGGCCCGCATCGGCTACGAAGGCTCGCGCGAGCCCTCGTCGGAATCTCTGCGCGAGCTTCACATTCGCCACCTGCTCTCCGTCCCCTTCGAGAATCTCGACATTCACTGGAAGCGTCCCATCGTCGTCGACGTCGATCGCTTTCTGCACAAGATCCTCGAGGAGCGCCGCGGCGGGTTCTGCTACGAGTTGAACGGCGCGTTCGCAGCGTTGCTGCGCGAGCTCGGATTCGACGTGCAGATGCTTTCGGCGCGGGTGATGTCCGCTGACGGCAACTTCGGTCCGGAGTTCGATCACATGGCCCTGCTGGTGAACGGCGCGTGGATCGCCGACGTCGGCTTCGGCGAATCGTCGCTCGTTCCGTTGAACGTCGACGGGACGCCGGAAGGCGGGTACCGCGTGATCGACGGGCAGTATCAGGTAATGCGCGACGGCGAATGGGTTACGGAGTATCTCTTCACGATGACGCCGCGCGAGCTCGCTGAGTTCGGACCGATGTGCGACTTTCAGCAGACCTCGCCGCTCTCGCCGTTCACGAGAAAACGGGTGATCACCGTCGCGCGCGAAGACGGGCGGATCACGTTGACCGCGGACAAGTTGATCGAGACGAAGAACGGCGTTCGTCAGGAAACGGCGGTGGAGGATTGGGAGAAAGCCTTGTGGGAGACGTTCAACGTACGGTGGCCGTCCCGGCCGCCTTCGCCGGGCATCCTGCCCGGCAGGTAGCGCGGAGCGGGACGCTCCGCGCGAGGCGGGCGGGACGCCCGCCGTACGTCAGACCCGCCGGCGCGTCTTCGTAGGCTTCTTCTCCAGCTCTTCCCACGGCTCGACGCCGGGCACCGTGCAGCGCGGGATCCTTTCGCCGAGGGTCTCTTCGATCTTCGCGACCATGGGCAGGTCCTGCCAGGTGGCGATCGTCGAGACGATTCCGATCGCGCTGCCGCGGGCCGTGCGGCCGGCGCGGTGCACGTAATCGTCGGTGTTCTCGGGGATGTCGAAGTTGATGACCTGCTGGATGCCGGGGATGTCGATGCCGCGGCCGGCGATGTCCGTGGCCACGAGAATGCGATGTTCGCCGGCGCGGAAGGTCTTCAGCGCATCGACGCGCTTGCCCTGGGACTGATCGGCGTGGATGCGCGCCACGGGATGCCCCTGCCGTTCGAGGATGTGGAACAGCCACTCCGCATCGACCTTGCGCCGCGTGAAGACGAGCGTGGATCCGAGCTCCTGGTGCAGCAACGCGAGCAGCGCGTTGCGCTTGTCCGCTTCCTTCACCAGATACACCCGGTGCGTGATCCCCTCGGCCGCCACGCCCACGGGCATGATGTCGATGCGCACCGGCTCGCGCATGAAGTCGCGGGCGATCATCTCGATCGAATCGGGCATGGTCGCGGAGAACATCAGCGTCTGCCGGTCGCGCGGAACGCGGCGGAGAATCTCCCGGATCTGCGGGAGGAATCCGAGGTCGAGCATGTGGTCGGCTTCGTCGAGGACGAGCATCTCGATCTTGTCGATGCTCGCCGTACGCCGCTTGACGTGATCCATGAGCCGGCCGGGCGTGGCCACGATGATGTCCGGGCCCGCGCGGAGCTCATCGAGCTGCGGCTTCATCTTCACGCCGCCGATGAGACAAGCGGTCTTGAGGTCGTGATGCTTGCCGAAGAGATCGAGAAAGGCCTTGGTCTGCAGGGCGATCTCGCGCGTCGGCGCGAGGATCAGTCCGCGGACGCCGCGTCCGTGCACGAGCTTCTCGGCCAGCGGCAGGACGAACGCGGCGGTCTTGCCCGAGCCGGTCTGGGCGAGGCCGATGGCGTCCTTGCCGGTCAGGGCGGTGGGGATGATGGCGGCCTGAATCGGCGTGGGATGCTCGAACCCGATTTTCTCGACGGTCGAGACGATCTCGGCGCTGAGGCCGAGGTTTGAAAAGCTTTTGTCGGTCGTGGCGACCGGGTGTTGTGGGATGGCTGCGTTGAACATTTCTCTCTATATCTGCGCTGTCGATCTTGATCCGCACTGGTGCCCGAGGCTTTGCCAATCAGCGCTGCGGGCCGTGCCCGCCTATTTGAAGACTCTCACATAAATCGCCAGATTGAGCAGGAGGACGAAGGCGCCGATGGCGATCTCCAGCCCCCGCGTCAGCCCGGCAGGGTAAATGATCGGCATGATGTAGTGGGCTACGAATCCGGTGTCGTACCCGGCCCGCCCCGCCGCCCGGATGAAATGGTTCTCCCACTTCGTGAGCGGACACCACCACCCCGCGAACTCGATCAGCACGCCCCAGATCGCCGCCGGGATATGCACCCACATCAGCTTCGGCCAGCGGAGGACGAGAAACCCGCCGAGTAAGACAAAGATGATGAAGGCGAGGTGGAGGAGCGCGATCGCGGTTGCGGCGAGGTTGTAGGACATTTGCTTCATTCGCGTGCTGAACGAGGTAGGCCGGAGGCCCACACTACACGACTCCCTATAATGCCCGCCGATGAAACGGTCCCTTCCCCTGGTTCTCTTCCTGTTTGCGCTCGGATGCGCGAGTGTGGCGCCGCCGCCGGCCGCCGGTCCGGTGCACGTCGTTCTGGTCCACACCACCGACGTTCATGGCTGGTTCAACGGTCATGCGGAGGCCCCTCCGGGCGGCGGGCCGGGGGTCATCTGGGGTGGTCTGCCGACGCTGGCCAGCTACATCGAGATCCTTCGCAAGGTCCATGACGACCGGGTGATCGTCGTCGATTCCGGGGATATGTTTCAGGGCACGCTGGAGTCGAATCTGTTCGAAGGGGCGGCGGTCGTCCGCGGCTACAACCGCATCGGCTACGCCGCGGCCGCGGTTGGAAATCACGAATTCGACTACGGGCCTCTCGGCGAAGACGTCGTCGCCCGCAAGCCCGGCGACGACCCCCTCGGCGCCCTCAAGCGCAACACCGAGCTGGCCATGTTCCCCTTTCTGTCCGCGAACATGGTCGAGAAATCGACCGGCCAGGTTCCCGCCTGGGCGAAGCCGTACACGATCGTCAATCGTGGCGGCGCAAAGATCGGCATCATCGGTCTCTCCACTCCCGACACGCCGAACGTGACCATGGCCGCGAACGTGATCACGCTCTCCTTCACCGATCCGATCACCGCGACCATCGATGCCGCGAAAGATCTGCGCGAGCAGGGCGTCGACGCGGTCATCGTCATCGCCCACATGGGCGGCCGCTGCACGAAGTTCGACGACCCGCACAACGTCGACTCCTGCGAGCAGGAGCACGAGGCCATGAAGTACCTGCGCGGCCTGCCCCCGGGCACGATCGACGCGTTTTTCGCGGGCCACACCCACGCCCGCATGGCCCACTACGTCGACGGCGTCCCGGCCATGCAGGGGCTCGCGCTGAGCCGCGAGTTCTCGACGCTCGAGCTCTGGATCGACACGCAGAACGACAAGGTCACGAAGAGCGAGATCCGCCCGCACACGATGATCTGCTCGTTCGTCTACGAGGGAACGGAGGAGTGCGATCCGCGGAGCGGGGCAGGCAAGAAACTCGTTCCGCGTGTCTTTCACGGCACGACCGTCGAGCCGGATCGCCGCGTCGCGGTCGCCCTCGAGCCTTACCTCAAACAGGTTGCCGCGAAGCGCGAGCAGAAGCTCGGGATCAAAGTCGCGACGCTCTTCACGCGCAGCTACTCCGGCGAGTCGCCGCTCGGCAATCTTCTCGCGGACGCCATCCGCGAAGGCACGGAGAGCGACATCGGCTTCATGAACTCCGGCGGCATCCGCGCGGATCTCGTGGCCGGCGATCTCGTGTACGGCGACATCTTCGCCGTCAGCCCGTTCGACAACTTCCCCGCTGTCGTGACGATGACCGGCAGGCAGGTTCGCGATTTCCTCCTGGCCACGACCACGGGCACGCGCGGGATCATGCAGGTCAGCGGGCTTCGCTACGTGGTCGACGCTTCAAAGGAGGGAGATGCGCGGCTCATCTCCGCCACGCTGCCGAGCGGCGAGGAGTTGCAGATCGGCAAGACCTACAAAGTGGCCATGCCTGATTTCGTGGCCGGCGGCGGCGATGGAACGCAGGACGTGATGAAGGACGTGGGCACGGCGAACGTGCAGATCTACTTCGCGAACCCGATCCGCGACGTGGTCATCGACATCCTGAAGAAGAGAAGCCAGCCGCTGGTGCCGAAGACGGAAGGGCGGATCACGATCCTGAACTTGCCGCCAAGGTAGCGCGTTCGCGAACGCGCTTCACGACCTGCCAGAGCGCGAAGACGAGAATGGCCAGGGCGATGGGGACGATGACCGGCGCGAAGATGGCGATGATCGACAGCACGAACGCCAAAACATCTTCGGCCAGCGAGATGAACGGATTCGCGCAGCCGAACGTCGCCGCCGATGACGCGACGCGCGTCCCTGCCTTCAGCGTGTGAAAGCCGAGCGAGGCCGGTGCGCCGACCATGATTCCCACCAGCGCCGCGACGGTGGGATCGAGACCGGTGAGTACCGATGCTGACGCGACCGCGCCGGCAACGGGCCGCACGAACGTGCCGATGGAATCGAGGAAGTGATCGACCGCGGGGACTTTGTCGGCGACGAGCTCCGCGATGCACGCGACGATGAGCACGATGATCGCGACGTCGGAGGAGAGCCACTCGAAGCGCTCGCCGAGGGAGATGCCGGCGATCTGAAACTTCGCCGCTGCCGCGAGCAGGAGCAGCGGCAGAAAGGTATTCAGACCGGTCGAGGCGGAGAGCCCGAGGCCGAGGAGAAGCGCGAGAATCAGGCTGCCTGTTTCCACCGTGCTACTCCCAACTCGATCTGCCTGTGCAGAAAGTCCCGGAACTCGATCCCGGCTACGCGCAGCTCCTGGGGAACGAGCGAGGTGACGGTCAGTCCGGGGAGGGTGTTGGTCTCGAGATAGTAGATGTCGTCGCCGTCGACGAGCATGTCCGTGCGGGAGTAACCCTCGCATCCGAGGCCGGTGTGCGCGGCGACGGCGACGGCTTGTGCGGCGCCGGCCAGGTCATCGGAAATGTTGGCGGGGCAGATCTCGCGCGTGCCGCTGCCGAGGTACTTGCCGGCGTAGTCGAATTCGCGGCCGGGATCGACTTCGATCTCGATCACGGCCAGCGCTTGCGGCCCGGAGCCGTCGTCGATCACGCCGCAGGTCAGCTCACGGCCGCTGATGAACTGCTCGACCATGTAGGGCACGCGGATGTCGGGAATGGGATCGTTCCGGCCGATGAAGAAGAGGCCGCGGCTCGATCCGCCGGCCACCGGTTTGAGGACGACGCGCTCGTGACGCTCGAGCATGTCCTCGACGACGGCCTGCAGCTCCTGGGCATTGCGCGCGTTCCGCGATTCGGCCACGCGGACTCTTCCCGCGAGCGCTTCCTTTGTGCGTGTTTTGTCGAAGGCGATCGCACTCGTCTCCGCGCCGGAGCCGGTGAACGGAATCCCCCGCTTCTCGAACATGGCCTGGAGCGTCCCGTCCTCGCCGCCGGTGCCATGCAGGGCGAGCAGGAAGACCGGGTTCTCGACAGGCAACGCGTCGAGAGCCATCTCGATGTCCTGAAAAATCGCCGGCCGCGCCGGAACGAAATCGATCTCGAACGGCCGCTGGTGGCCGAGCAGATCGTCGACGGAAACGTCGTGAATGCCCCCCTCCGGAGCCCAGAACCAGGCCAGAGGTTTATCGAGGGCGCGAACGATGGCCTGAGCCGAAGCGACGGAGACGTGGCGCTCGTCGGATGGGCCGCCAAAGAGGACGATGATGGTGTGGTTCACGGGTGGGGGATGGTGCAATCTAACTGCCGTTACGAGGTTACGGGGTTTCGGGGTTACGAGGTTTTTCTCCTTACCTCGTAACCCCGAAACCCCGTAACCCCGAAACCCCGAAACTAGTATTTCTGCCCACACTCCGGACAGAACTTCGGCGTCCCCTCCGCCTCATGCCCGCACTCCGCGCAGCCGCGTTTGGCTTGCAGGGTGTGGCCGCATTCGTGGCAGAACTTGCCGCCTTGCGTTTTCACGCCGCACTCGGGGCAGACCGCCCCGCTGATGGTCTTGATGTCGCGTTGCTTGGTCCAGTCGACGGTGCGCGCTTTCTCGTGAATCTGTTCGCGCGCGGCGTCGGCCTGGGCGGCGGCCATCTCTTCGTCGAGGTCCGGCGCGCAGGTCTCGCAGAGGCCGGCTTTCTTGTTCCAGCAGATCGGCTGGCAGACCCAGTTGCCGCAGCGCGTGCACTGCTTGAAGGTCGGCGCGATCTCGGTGACGGCGTCTTTCAGCGCGGAATCATGGGCGGGCCCGCCGACGGCCTGCTGCACCTCGTACGCACTGTCCGCGACGCGGCCGAACACGCCGCCTAACAGCCCGCCCGCGACGCGCGCGGCCGAGCCGAGCATGCCCATCTTCGAGGTCTGGAAGCTGGACATGTACCCGTTGTGGCACTTCTCGCAATAGAACTTGAACTGGTACCCGCGATCGGTGGAGAGGTCGTCGTAGTTTCCGGTGAAGGGTATGGATGGCATACGGCGAATTATCGTCGGTGACGCTTGGCTCGGCAACGCTTCGCGCGGTTTAGAATCCGACCCTTGCGTCGCGTTGCCGGTTTTCTTTCGGTTCTGACCATCGCCGCGTGTGTGTTGCCCGCGGCTCCTTCGACCATCCGGGAATTGGCTTCCCGCGCGCGGTTTGCCACCGCGCTCCTGCCCGCGTCCGAAGCTGAGCGCCGGGTCATGGTGCTGGGATGGCCGGAACGGATCGCCACGGAACTGCAAAAACTCGATTCCAGAGAGCCGATCGATTTCGTGATGCTCGATCCTGCCGCGCGCGACCTGGCCGTATTCACCGCGGGACTCGTCGCCCCGCGGCCGGCCCGGCTCTTCGAGGGCCGCGCGGAGTGGGAGCAGCGGAAGCCGGCGATCCTCTTTCGTGATGACCGCGCCGCGAACGCCGTTCCGGCTCCGCCGACCAGCAAGGCCGCGACGGTCGTCTTGATCGATTCCCGCCGCGAGCCGCCGATGTGGATCGAATGACGCGGATGTTCCTCGCGGCGGCCGGCATCGCCGGCACGCTGCTTTTCGTGCTCGGCGTGCTGCATGTGCCGTTGACGCGGATCACGTTCGCACTCGCCGTGATCGTTGCCGCGGCGCTGGTCATCCGCCGAAAGCCTGAATTGCCCAGCGTCGAGGACTGGCTTCCGATTGCGGTTCTGTGCATCCCGTTTGCGATCGCTGCCTACACCGTCTCCATCCTGCCGCTGGCCGATTACGACGGCCGTGTGACCTGGATGCCGAAGGCCGATGCGATCGTGCGCGAAGCATCGATCCGCGGTCCGTTTTTCATGGGCGAGCGGGGGCTGAATCTGCACAACCGCTATCCGCTGCTCGTGCCGCTCGATGTGGCGGTGATCAAGGCGTTCGGCGGCTCCGGACGGCATTTCTTCTGGCTCGTGCCGTTCGCGGCGCTGCTGTGGTGCTTCGCATTCGTGCGTAAGGAATATGGACGCGCCGCGGCGTGGCTCGTGGCGGGTCTGCCCTGGCTGCCGTCGATCGTTGCTGCGCCCGAGGGTGGGGCCATGTCTGCCTACGTCGATCTCACGGTGATGGCCTTCACCGGTGCGGCGCTGATGTCGATCGCGGATCCGCGCGCGACGGGGATGTGGCTGACGTTTCTCGTGCTGACGAAAAACGAGGGGCTGGTGATCGCGGCAGCGATCTGCGTGACGATGCTGGTGTTTCGCGGCGTGCGCCGAATCGCCTGGGTGGCCGTGCCGCCTCTCGTCGCCGCGCTGCTGCTGGCGTGGTGGCGGCGCTCGATTCCGGCCGCGTACGACGAGCAGTACGAATTGCTGATCCGCGAGCTGCCGTCGAAGCTCGATCGCCTCGACGACGCCCTCCTGGCCCTCGGCACCCAGGCGCTCGACTTCCGCCAGTGGGGTCTTTTCTGGCTGGTGACGTTGATCTGCGCCGCGATTGCCCTGACTCGCCGATCCGTTCCGGCGCTGGTCTGCGTGCTCGTCTTCTGCGGCTATGTCGTCACCTTTGCGGTCACGAGCTGGCACATCGAGGAACTGGCAAACGTGGCCGCGAACCGGCTCCTGACCCATCTCCTCATTCCCGCCACGCTCACGATCGCGTCGGTGGTGACAACATCACGGCCGGCATGACTCGCTTTCGCGATGCTTTCGCCGCGTCGATTTTCGCGATTCTCAGCATCGCCTTCACCTGGCCGCTCGCTCTGAACATCGGACGGGCGGTCTCCGATCCGGGCGATCCCTTCGTCAACATCTGGATTCTCGACTGGGACTGGTGGGCGACGCTGCATCAGCCGTTGCAGCTGTTCCACGCGAATGCGCTTCATCCGGCGAAGTACACGCTGGCCTTCAGCGAAAATCTCTACGGGCTGGCGATCCTGCTTTTCCCGCTGCGGATGTTCGGGGCCGGTCCGATCACCGCCTACAACGTGGGAATGCTCGCCGGCTTCGCCTTCTGCGGCTTCGCGGCCTACCTCCTCGGCCGCCGCGTCACGGGATCCTTTGCGGCGGGACTCGCGGCGGGCGTCTTCTACGCGTTCGTGCCGTTTCGCTTCGTGCACACGTCGCACATCCAGCACATATGGGGCGGCTGGCTGCCGCTGCTTCTGCTGGCGTTGCTGATGTACGGGGAGAAGCCGACGCCGCGCCGTGCGGCATTGTTCGCGTTCGTCTTCGCGATGAACGGCCTGACCAACATTCATTACCTGTTGTTCGGCGCCTTCGCCAGCGCGGTCACGGCAGTGCTACTCGTTCCGCGCCGCGACTGGCGCAATCTCGCGATCGCCACGGCGCTGGCGATGCTCGTTCTCGCTCCGTTTCTTTATCCGTACGCCGTCGTCGCGAAAGCGTACGGAACGCGAAGCATCGAAGAGACGCTGCGTTTCTCTGCGATTGCGTCGGACTGGATCACGAATCCGGCCGAACCGGAGCGGCGCCTGTTTCCCGGATTTGTGGCGTTGATCTGCGTTGCCGCCGCGGTTTTCGTGAAGGAAAGAGCAAAGTTGTCGCTTGGCCTCCTCTGGATCGCCATCGGCTTCCTCGGCTCACTCGGCCTGCACTTCGAGTTTCATCGCTTTCTGCACGGCGCGGTGCCCGGTTATCGCGCGATCCGCGTCCCGGCGCGGTGGGCGGTGATCGCCTATGTCGGCGCGGCGATTCTCATCGCGTTGATCACCGCGGCGCTGGCGCGGCGAAATCGGTGGCTGGCGTTCGTCGTGCCGATCGCTCTGGCGTTCGAGCTGTACCCCGGTCAGATCCGCTGGTGGCTGGCGAATCCCGAGCCGCCGCCGCTGTACCGATGGCTCGCGGCGGAATCGCGCGAGCCGATCGCCGAGCTGCCGATGATTCCGGCTGCCGAGTATTTCTACCTCCTGCGCTCGACGGTCCATCACCGGCCCATGATCAACGGCCTCTCGGACGCGGGACTGCCGGTGAAGGTGGATCTCTCGCTGAAGTGGGCGGTGCTGTCGGATGACTTCGTCGATGCTCTGAAAGCGGCCGGGGTGAAGCTGGTCGTGGTGCACACGGAGATGCTCGGCGATCGCAGCGCCGAAACCCGCGCCTGGCTGCAGCGGGAGCAGGATCGCGGGCGGATCTCCCTCGTCCGCCGCTTCGAGCGCGACTGGGTCTTCGCGCTTCGCGGCGGCGGACCGCGCGCGCCGCTCGAGGCCTGGGACACATTCGGCACGCAGGCCACGACCGGCGGAATCGATTACCCGCAGGGCACCGACGCCCGCGGCGAAGGCTACTTTTCGGGATGGGCGAAATCGCCGCACGGCATCCGCGGCGTGGAGATCGTCTTCGAGAACGGCCGGGTGCGGCATCGCGCGGGCCTGGACAAGGGCCGGTTCATCCTCTCCATCCCGCGGCGGCCGGCCAACATCCGCCGCGACACCGATTTCCAGGTCGAGATCACCGACGGGCGCGGCGTGGTCACGCGGCTGGAGTCGCGCTGGTTGCGCTGGGACTGACCTTTGGTAGCATCCGCCCCGTTCAACAACAGGAGGAATCACTGATGCGTAAGTTCTCTCTCATCCTCGCGGTCGCGCTGATCGCGACCAGCGCGTTCGCGCAACAGGTGCGCACGCCGCGGCCGAGCCCGCAGGCGACGCTCACTCAGACCGTCGGCGTCACCGACGTCACCATCAAGTACAGCCGTCCCGGCGTCAAGGGCCGCTCGATCTGGGGCGGGCTCGTGCCGTACGACAAGGTCTGGCGTACGGGTGCGAACGAGGCCACGACGATCCAGTTCTCCGAGGACGTTTCGATCAACGGCCAGAAGCTGCCGAAAGGGACGTACAGCCTGCACACGACGCCCGGTCAGAGCGCGTGGAAGGTTCACTTCAACAGCGTCGCCGACCAGTGGGGCAGCTACAGCTACGACGCGGCCAAGGACGTTCTCGTCGTGAACGCGACGCCGCAGGCGGCGCCGCACGCCGAGTGGCTCACCTTCGAGGTTCCCGAGATGACCACCGACACCGCGAAGGTCGTCATCCGCTGGGAGAAGATCGCCGTGCCGTTCACCGTCGACACCGGCGCGACCGCGAAGGTCATGACTCAGCTTCGCAACGCGCTCAACCCTGATTGGCGCGCGCCCTACAACGCCGCGAACTTCGCGTTCCAGAACAAGGGCGCCGCGACGGACCAGGAGATCTCCGACTGGCTGGACAGGTCGCTGGCGGTCAACCAGAACATCAGCAACCTCTGGCTGAAGGCCCAGTTCCTCCAGCGCGCCGGCAAGACGGCCGAGGCCATCAAGGCCGGCGAGGAAGCCATCGCCAAGGCCACGCCGCAGCAGGCGGATTTCGCCGGCGTGATTCGCGACACGATCGCAGGTTGGAAGAAATAGTTACGAGGTCACGGGGTTGCGGGGTTACGAGGTCCCCGCACCCCGAAACCTCGTAACCCCGAAACCCAGGAACCACTGAATCAGCAGCGCCGAGACCACTCCCACCACACACCCCACCACGTTCCACCACAACCAGGCCATGCTCGTGTTCGCGGCGCAGTAGAGCACCGCGCCGAGCGCGATCAGCGCCGCCGAGAACGCGGCCGTTCCCTTCACGTGCGGCAGGTAGAACGCGATCAGGAAGACGGCCAGCATCGTCCCGTAGAAGATCGAGCCGACCTTGTTGACCGCTTCGATCAGCGATCCGAGGCGGTTCGCGTACATGGCGAAGGCGATGGAGAACAACCCCCAGAACACGGTCATCGCTTTCGAGAGCAGCACGTACTGGTGATCGGGGCGGTTCTTCCAGAGCAGGCGCTTCCAGATGTCGACCACGCTGGTCGACGCGAGTGAGTTGAGTCCCGAGGCCGTGGCGGACATGGCCGCGCAGAAGATCGAGGCCATGAGCACGCCGACCAGACCGGTGGGCAGGTTCTCGATGATGAAGGTCAGGAAGACGTAGTCGGTGTCCTTCGCGTCCGCTTTCGGATTGTTCTTGCGGATCAGGTCCGAAGCGGTCTTGCGCGTTTCCGCGTCGCGCTTCTGCAGAGATTGAATCTGCGCCGTGGCACTGGCGATGGTCGCGTCGTCGTTGGCGTCCATCGCCGCGACGAGCTTTGTCGCGGCCTGCTTCTTCTGCTCGAACGTTTGCTTGTGCGTGTTCTCGAGATTCGCGAACTCGCCGCTGTACTGGCTCGCCCGAAGACTCTGGGCCTGCACGCGATTGAACGACAGCGGCGGCGCGACGAACTGGTAGAAGACGAACACCATCGCCCCGACGAAGAGGATGAAGAACTGCATCGGCACTTTGACCATGCCGTTGAACAGCAGCCCGAGGCGGCTCTGGGTGATGGTCTCGCCGGTCAGATAGCGCTGCACCTGCGATTGGTCGGTGCCGAAGTAGGCCAGGGCGACCATCAATCCGCCGAAAAGGCCCGACCAGAAGTTGTAGGGCGTGGTCAGATCGAACGAGAAGTCGATGACATTGATGCGGCCCATGCGTCCGGCAACGCGCACCGCATCGACGAGACCGACTTCCGCCGGCATCGATTTGATGGCGACGACGAGGGCCACGGCCATGCCGCCGAGGGAGATCAGGAGCTGATGCATGTGCGTCCAGCTCACTGCCTTCGTGCCGCCGGTGGTGGTGTAGATGATGACCAGCGCGCCGATGGCCGTCGTGGTCAATTGAATGTTCCAGCCGAGGACCAGCGAGACGATCAGCGCCGGCGCGTACAACGTCATGGCCGTGCCGAGGCCGCGCTGGAAGAGGAAGATCAGCGTGGTCAGCGTGCGCGTGCCGACGCCGAAGCGCGTTTCCAGATATTCGTAAGCGGTGAAGACTTTGAGGCGGTGGTAGATCGGCACCGCGGTGATGGAGAGGATGACCATGGCCACGGGCAGGCCAAGGTAGAACTGCACGAAGCGCATGCCGTCGACGTAGGCCTGGCCGGGCGTCGACAGAAAGGTGATCGCGCTGGCCTGCGTGGCCATGACCGACAGCGCGATCGTGTACCACTGCAGCTGCCGGTCGGCGAGCAGGTATTGCTCGAGCCGCTTCTGTTTTCTCCCCTTCCAGACGCCGTACGCGACGATCGCCGCGAGCGTGCCGGCCAGGACCAGCCAATCCGCAGTTCTCATTGAAAGGCCCTGGTGAACGCGTAGAAGACGATCACCTGCAACGCGAGGAAGAGGAGGACCGCCGCGTAGAGGCGGGGCCAGGTTTTCGCGATTGGCGGATTGGGCTCGGTCATGAGAGGCGAATGCAGAATGCAGAATGCAGAATGCAGAAAAGGTGCGTGGCTAGAGGGATCTCATCTTTCTGCATTCTGCATTCTGCCTTCTGCATTTGAGCTCCGCTCACTGCGCCGACACCAGGTTCACGAAGGCCCGAATCGCGCCCGGCACACCCGCCGGCAACTGCCGCCACCACGCGTAGCCGGTGTAGATGAACGCGCCCTTGCCGTGTTTCGCGTAGAGCTGGCCGCCTGGTTTTTCCGGCTCGCCGGGATCGTTCGTGGACAGCATCGTCGTGTACTTCGCGTCCCACTCGTTCGGGAAGTAGAGGCCGCGCTCCTGGACCCAGCCTTCGAAGTCCTTCGCGGTGATTTTGTTCGGCGCGGTGAGCAGAGGATGCGTCGCGGTGAGCAGCTTCACCGGCGCTTCCTCGACCGTCACGCGATCGCGCGAGATCTTGAACGGGTACGGGCCCGGCGCGGGCACAGCCAGGTCGTCGAGCTGATTGGCGGTGTTGTACTGCACGACCATCGTGCCGCCGTTCTCCACGTACTGCATCAGCTTCTCGTGCGCGAGCTTCAGGCGGTCGCGCGTGTTGTAGGCGCGGATGCCGGCGATGATCGCGTCGTATTTCGCGAAGTCGCCGCGATCGAGATCGGCATCGGTCAGCAGCTCGACCTCATAGCCGACCTGCCGGAGGATGTTCGGGACGTCGTCGCCCGATCCCATGATGTAGCCGACGCGCTGGCCGGCGCGTTTGATGTCCGCGCGGACGAGTTTCGCCGCGGCGTCGCCGAGGATTCGTTGCGCGGGGATGTGCGCGTAATCGATGTCCACGATCCCGTGCGTGACCACCGTGTCTTCGCTCACCTGCAACTGGGCCGTGAGGATTGCGGTGTCTTCATTGACAGGCGGCGTTACGTTGAAAGTCGCGCGCTGCTCGTCGCCTTTGCCGGTGAACTTCACCTCGCGCGACACCGGCTCGACTTGCCATCCGCCGGGGACGTTCAGTCTCGCGATTCCACTCGTCGCTCCGAAGCTCTTCATCCACATCGTCACCGGCCGCGTCTTCGCCTCGGGGAAGAGGTAAACGTTCGAGCCGAGCTTCACCGTCGCCGGCGGAACCACGTCCACTTCGCGCACCTGCTCGCCTTTGACCGGATCGGTCCAGCGGTAAACGAGCGGCATCTGGAAGATCAGCGAGTTCATGGTCGGATCGGCGAGGACGACGTTGATCGGGATCTCCGGCCAGTTGTCGGGACGGCCGATGTGCAGCTGGTTCTGGACGTTGTAGAGCCCTTTCGCGGGCGTCCGCTGCAACCAGTACGGCTGGGTGTAATCGAACTGCGTCGGGACCTTGATCTTGATGTCCGTCTTGACCGGCTTGTTGTTCTCGAGGAGCGTGCCCGGTGCGAGGCTGGGGTTTGCGTGCAGCGAGGCGACCATCGACAGGCGGAAGGGATAGTCCGATCGATTGACGACGGTGACGCTGACCGGCAGTTCCGCGCCGGGAGTCGTCGTGGAATCCGCGGCGGAGACGTCGATGGCGATGCCCGCGCATTCGCGGATCGCTTCGAGCAGCTCGCGTTTTTTCGTATCGAGCCAAGGTAGCGTCTTTGCCGGCCATTCCGCGCTGAGCTGGCCGTCGAGTAATGCGTACGCCTTAACCAGCAGGGGCACCGAGGCCTGGGGATTGTCCGGATCGAACTTGTCCGCTGCTTCTTTCAAAAGCGCGCCGAGCTGTTCGCCTTTCGGATAACGGGACCAGCTCGTGTCGATGCCTTCGAAGAGATCTTTTTCCGCGGGGGCGCCCGCTTTCAGATCGAAGTAGTTGAGCAGCGTGCCGCGGCGCTCGGCCGATCCGAAGCCCTGGCTCTTGTGCTGGCTGCGGCTCTCCGCGGCGATCTCGGTGTACGCGCGGCCGAGCTGGCGGTTGTAGGTGCCGAGGTCGATGCGGAGGGATTTCGCAAGCGCGGGATCGTTCGGATCGACCGGGCGGCCGAAAGAAAAGCGGTTCCAGAAGATCCGCTTGGCCTGCCAGGGGGCGACGTACGGAAGTTGCTCCGGAAACTTGCCCGGATCGGCAGCCGCGACGAACGCCTCTTCGGCCAGGATCGAGGACGCCGTGTGATGACCGTGGCCGCCTTCGCCGGTGGGCGGAAAGCGGGTGATGATCACGTCGGGCTGGAATTTGCGGATGGCCCAGACCACGTCGGCGAGGACTTTCTCGTGGTCCCAGATGGCGAGCGTCTCCGCGGGCGTTTTCGAATAGCCGAAGTCGACGGCGCGGGTGAAGAGCTGCTCGGCGCGATCGATCTTGCGGGCCTGCAGGAGCTCGTGCGTGCGAATCACGCCGAGGAGCGGGCCGGTTTCCTGGCCGATGAGATTCTGGCCGCCGTCGCCGCGCGTGACCGACAGATACGCGGTGCGATAGAGCCGCTCGTTCGCGAGCCAGGAGAGCAACGCCGTGTTCTCGTCATCGGGATGCGCGGCCACGTACAACGCGCTGCCGGTGACGCCGAGTTTTCGGAGAGCGATCTGCAACTCCGCCGCGGTGCGGGCGGGGAGGGGGAGGGCAATCGCGATCGTGAGAAGGAGGAGCAGGGCTCGACGCATGGAGGCGGAGGATAGTGGGGAAGTCGCAAAGTCTCAAAGTCGCAAAGCCTCAAAGTGTGATAGCCGTGTTACTTCTTTGAGACAGCCATACGACATAGCCGTAGTTGGCGCCGGGGCGGCGGGTTTGACCGCGGCGATCTTCGCGAGGCGCGCGGCGCCGGACGCGCGGATCGTAGCGCTCGATGGCGCGCCGAAGATCGGGGCGAAGATTCTCATTTCAGGCGGCGGGCGCTGCAACGTCACGCATTACGCCGTCGATGCGCGCGATTTCAACGGGAATCGCAACGCCATCGGCAAGGTGCTGCGGACGTTCGACGTCGACGAGACGGTGGCCTGGTTCGAAGAGATGGGCGTGATGCTGAAGCGCGAGGAAACGGGGAAGCTGTTTCCTGTCACCGACAAGGCCCGCACGGTCGTCGATGCGCTGTTGCGCGCGGCGGATGGCGTGGAGATCCGCACGGGCTATCGCGTTGAATCGATCGAGGCCGGCTTTCTCATCAACGGGGAGCTCGAGGCGAAGCGGGTGATTCTCGCGGCCGGCGGACGGAGCGTTCCCAAGACCGGCAGCGACGGAACCGGCTACCGCCTCGCAAAATCCCTCGGCCACACCGTGACCGATGTCTTTCCCGCGCTCGTGCCATTGATTCTCGAGGATGGGCACTGGCTGACCTCTCTGAGCGGCACGAGCACCGAAGCGGAGCTGTCCGTGCGCAGCGGTACGGGGCGTGTACTCGAGCGCGTCCGCGGATCGCTGCTGTTCACGCATTTCGGATTGAGCGGACCGGCGGCGCTGGATGTGTCGCGGCACTGGATCGCGGCGAAGCGGGAGGATGGGAGGGCGAGCCTCACTGCGAGCTTTCTGCCGGACGAGACGTTCGAGTCGCTCGACCGGTTGTTGCAAGCCGGGACCGTACGGGGACGGATTCCGGCGAGACTGCTGGAGGAACTCTTCGTACGGCGGGCGTCCCGCCCGCCTCTGCCGGGCATCCTGCCCGGCAGTCTCCCGCCGGGCGACACGCCCGGCGGATCGCGGGCGGGACGCCCGCCGTACGAGGCAATGACCAAAGACGCGCGCCGCACCCTCGTCCGCAACCTCCTCGAGCTCCCCCTCCCCGTCAAAGCCGATCGCGGGTTCGATTACGCCGAGGTCACGGCGGGCGGCGTTCCGCTGAGCGAGATCGATCTCGCCACTATGGCCTCGCGCCGTTGCGACAACCTCTTCCTCTGCGGGGAGATCCTCGACGTCGACGGGCGGATCGGCGGGTTCAACTTTCAGTGGGCGTGGGCCAGCGGCAGGCTGGCCGGGATGAGCGCTGGCAGATTGCTTGACTAGTCAATCATTCACGCGTAGTGTGTCCGCTCTTCATGGGCCTTCAGCGCGAGATCAAGCAGACCAAGCCCTTCGCCAACCCGGCGTCGGAAGCCACGGTCTCGCTCCTCCTCACTGCCGATCTCGTCCGTCGCGCGGTCACGGCCATCGTCGAGCCGGCCGGCATCACCCTGCAGCAGTACAACGTCCTGCGCATCCTGCGCGGCGCCGGAAAACAGGGCCTGCCGACCCTCGACATCGCCGAGCGGATGGTCGAGCAGACGCCGGGCATCACCCGCCTCATCGACCGGCTGGAATCGAAGAAGTTGGTGATTCGCGAGCGGTGCAAAACCGACCGGCGCCAGGTCTTCTGCCGGATCACGCCATCGGGCCTGTCGCTGCTGGCGCGCCTCGATCAACCCCTGCGCGACGCGGAGGAAACGGCACTGGCCGCGCTCACGTCGAAGCAACTGAAGCAGCTCATGAGTCTTTTGGATCTCGCAAGAAACGGCTTGCACGCGGCGATCCGCTCGTCGCGCGCGGAACTCAAACTGGAGGCATCTTGAAATCAATCGTTCGCAGTCTTCTCGTCGTAACTCTCGCAGCACTTCCGCTTCTCGCCCAGGAAGCCCAGACCACGGCGCCCGTCACGGAGTCGTGGACCATCGACAAGTCCCACTCGGCGGCGGAGTTCAAGGTCCGCCACCTCATGGCCAACGTCGGCGGCCGCTTCAACGACTTCGACGCCGTCATCCACCTCGACCGCACCAAGGCTTCGAACTCGTCGGTCGAGTTCACCATTCAGGCGACGAGCATCGACACGGGCAACAAGAACCGCGACGAGCATCTCCGCAGCCCTGACTTTTTCGACGTCGCCAAGTTCCCGACCATCACCTTCAAGAGCACGTCGATCAAAGAGCGCTCGAAGGATCTGTATGACGTGACCGGCGATCTGACCATGCACGGCGTGACCAAGCGAGTCACCCTGCCCGTGCAGTTCCTCGGCTTCGGCCGCGGACCCGGCGGCAGCGAGAAGGCCGGCTTCGAGATCAACGCCACGATCAACCGCAAGGATTACGGCGTGGTCTGGAACCGCAACCTCGACGAAGGCGGCGTCCTCCTCGGCGACGACGTCAAAGTCACGATCAATCTCGAGTTGAACAAGAAGAAGGTGTAAGCGCGCCGGTGTGGTGCGGGCCTCTGGCCTGCCTTTGGTCCCCCGCCCCAGGGCAGGCCAGAGGCCCGCACCACACGGCTACTGCACCGAAAACGCGGGGCTCTTCTCCAGACACTCCAGCACAGCGCGCAGGATCTCCTGCGCGTTGATCGGCTTCGGCACGACGTCGCAGACATCGAGCTCGGAGAGGTCCGCGGCCAGGGCATCCGCATCGTCGGCGGAGATCACCACGACCCGCCCGACGAGCTCCGAGTGAACCTGGTGCAGCCACTGGACGAAGATCAGCCCTTCGCGCTCGGTGCGTTGGAGGTCGACGATCAGCACGGCGTAGCGTGTGAAGTCGCATTCGCGAGCCTCGGCGGTCGTCGTCAGTACGTCGACGGCAAAGTTGTTTTGCTCGAGAAACGCTTTGATGGGTGCAGATGTGCTCGCCGAGGGCTCTATCAGTAAAAGACGGTGCATGAACTTACGCTGTCCACAACACGTGCCCGGCGGCTATAGTGAGCCGTCAATGCACGCGAAACGAGTGCTTCTCGCCCACGGCGACTCGGTCGTCCAGCAGCTGGCCACGCGCGCGCTTTCGAGCCTCGGCGTCGCCGTCGATATCGCCACGGATCCCGCGGATGCCGTGCTGCACATCGTCCGCGAGCCGTACACGGTGATTGCCGCGGAGCCCGACGAGGCCGTGCTGGCCGCGATCGCCGCGACCTACGTCGATCGCCGGCCGGTAGTCATCGTCACGGCGCCCGATCCGGCGAACGCCGCGCTCGACGCCGACGTCGTCAGCATGGTCGTGCCCGAGCCGTACGATGCGCGAATGCTCGTCGGCGTGATCCTCGCCTGCGTCACGCCGATCCCGCCGAGCGATTTCTCTCTCCTCGCCGAAACGAGAAGAGAGATCGAGTAGCGCGCTACGACATCATCGTCGTACACTGACTGCCTTCCCTGACAAAACGAAGACGGTCGGAGGGCGAATGGCAATCCTGCTGGCTCCCGATGTAGACGGCGCGTCCGCAGTCATGGCGCAGAACTTCGGCGTTTGCACCGCGCTCACGGCCTGGTCGAACGCGCTTCTCAACACCACTCTCTACCCCCTCGATCCGAAGCCGACGTGGTACGACGGGCTGCAAACGCAGTTGCAGTCGTGCAACGCCGCGGCGCGGACGTGGGTCGAAACGAGCGGTCCCTCCGTCGTAGCCGGAGCTCCGCAGTCATTCATCGACTTCGGGAATCTCTTCAACGCCGCCGCGCCCGACGTGGAATCGACGATGACCGCCATCACCGCGAGCAACGGCACCGCCACCGCCGACCAGATGTCGCTGCTGACGCAGACGATCTCGACGCTGCTCGCGCAGGCTCAAAGCGCGCAGACGGCGGCAGGGACGTTCCAGTCCACCGTGAAGACGTTCGCCGACACGATCCGCATGCAGCACGACGCGCTGGCCACGACCATCTCCAACGCCGAGGCCACTCTGACGGCGGACGAGAAGCAGATCGCCAAGCTGCAGCGCACGATCGCGTCGCTGCAGAACACTCTCGGCATCGATTCGACCAGCGCGGCCAATACGGCCATGAGCGCGAACATGTCCGGCCTGACCCTCTTCGGCACGCTGCTGGTGTTCTCGCTCTTCACCATTGGCTCGGGAGGAGCGGCCTCGCCCTTGATCGCCATCGCCACGGCGGCGGTGACGGTGTCGGTGAACGGCGCCAGGAACGCCAGCCAGAGCCGGTCCGTTCAAGCCGATCTGGAGGCGCTCGGCGAGGATCAGCAAATGCTCGACGCGGATCATGCCCAGACGGCTGGACTGCGGGCGATTCTGAACATGCTCGACAAGCTCCTCGAATGCAACACCGCCGTCGCGTACGCGGCCGACATCATCGTTCCGATCTGGGACGACGTCGTGGCGCGTCTCGAGTACACCTCGGAGGTTCTGACCCAGCCGACGCTCGACCTAACGAAGGTCAGCGCGCTGACGATGTTCAGCGAAGCGGCAACGAAGTGGACGTCGATCGTCACCGCCGCCACGAACGTGCAGGCCTCGTCAATGTCGATGACCGGCAACATCACCCTCAGTGCGCAGGCCAGCGCATGAGCGACGACACCAGTCTGGCGCCCGACGCCGACGCGACGTCGAGCCGGATGCGCGGTCTCGCCGAGAGCGTCTACGCGCTGTCGAGCTACGCCAGCGCGGTCAATCAGATCGATACCGATCCGATGTCCTTCAACACCGGCGGCATCACCGGCACCGTCGATCCCTTTTCCACGCTTCCCGACTTCAAAGCCGCGGTGGTGGCGGCGCAGTCGCACGTGCAGGGATGGGCGCCCCTTTTCGTGGGCGTCATTCAGTGGATCCAGTCCGTGCAGGCGTTCGCGCCGCGGTTTTCGTCGGACGCGGAATCGATTCTGAGCACCATCACGGCGATCGGCACGCAGACGCCGTCGTCAGCCCAGCGGCAGACGATCCAAACAGCGTTCGCGGACATCAGCAGCGGCGTGGACGGACTGCACGACGGCATCACCAGTCTTCAGACGATGCTCGCCCAGTTCACCGACTTCATTCCCGGCGATCACGCCGCGCTCACCGCCGGCCCGGCCGACGTGATGACGGCCATCGGCAACGTGCAGGCCTGGTTCAGCGATCACATCCCGGACTACACGGCGGGCTTGGGTGGACTGGACATCGAGGTGATCGCGGAGCTGAACGGATTCGAATCGCAGATCGTCACGGCCATGCAGACCGCGCAGACGCAACTGCAGTCCGCCGTCACCATCTCGAACGATGCCGTTTCGTCGGCGTCGACGTTGCTCGACGCGACCGCCGATCTCTCCGTCAAGGCAAAGTCGGTCGTGACCTTCGTGACCGCGGCCTCCGACGCGGACCTCGCCTCGGCCGTCCAACGCATCGAGCTTCGGGCGGCGGAGGCTTCGTGGACTCAACTCGGCCAGTACATCAACACCATCATCACCAACCTTCAACCGTAGGAGGACACATGACCGCAATGGACTCCGGCAGCAGCACGAGCACGGGCGGCGTCACGGCCGATGCGGCCACCACCGACCATCTGACCGATGCCACGAACAGTCTGACGAGCATCACCGCGTACGCGAACGCGATCGCGAACATCGTGCTCGAGCCGGCCACGGACCCTCCCGCGGACTGGTTCAACACGCTCAAGTCGTCGTTGTCGACGGCGCAGACGCATGCGAAGACCTGGGTGGAGACGCTCGGTCCGAGCGTGTCCTCGACGGTCCCGCAGACGATCATCGACTACGGCAATCTGTTCATGGCTTCGGCGCAGGACATCATCACCGTGCTGCAGACCTCGAACTATCAGCCGGATGCCGCGCAACGGCAGCAGATCCTCGGCGACATCACGACCCTGCAACAGTTCATCATGACCCAGCAAACGACCGTCAAGAGCCTGCAGGCACAGTTGAAGACGTTTCAGGACGACGTGCTGAGCGACCACACCGCGCTGAGCAACGGCGCCAACGGCGCGCAAACGGCGCTGAACCTCGATCAGGCCATGATCGACATGATCAACACTCAGATCGACACCGTGACCGCGGACTTCATGTCGGCGTCGAGCAAGGCCCAGTCGAGCGAGATCGGCCTCGGCCTGGCCATCTTCATCACCATCGTTGCCGTGGTCGCGATTGTGGCGACCATGGGCGCCGCGTTGCCCATCCTGGTGGCCGGCGTCGGAGTGGTCGGCATCGGCGCGTCGATCGCCACCACGGTCATCTTCACCCGGCAGCAGGCCGAGGATTACAGCAAACTGCAGGAGCTCAACAGCCAGCTGAGCACCGAACAGGCCCAGGTCGTGTCGCTGAAGGCGATCCTCAAAACCACCCAGACTCTGGTCACGGCGAATGAAGAAGCATCCGCGGCGCTGGACAAGCTCGCCGACGTCTGGGCCACGCTGCTGACGAAAATCGACTCCGTGCTGAGCGATCTGAACGCGGCCGACATGGCCGGCGATGGAACGCATTTCGGCGCATACCTCGTCAAGCTCTGGACCGAGGACGCCAACATCGCCTGGAGTCAGCTCGTCACGTTCTGCACGAACATGCAGACCGCCCTGCTCAACACCACCGTGACGATGGCCACCCAACCCCAGGCGGCGTGACTACTTCACTACCTTCAGCGCTTCTTCCGTCGCATGCAGCAGCGCACCCGCGCCGACCGGCGAGCCGGTCGCGTTCTTCATCCACAGATCGGGCGCGAGGCTGCCGTACTTCGACATCCGCTCGAACTCCGCGCCGATGTTGCCGGCCTTCTCCATCTGCTCTTCGATCTGGAAGGCGATCAGATGGCCGATCGGATAGTTCGGCAGGTAGAGGAAGTTGTTGACCATGTGCGCGTAGACGCCGAGGAGGACGACGTCGCGCTTGTTGAAGACGGGCGCGTAGTACTTGTTCCAGATGTCCTTCGAGATCTGCACGACCGCGGTCTTGAGCTGCTCGGGCGTTGCGTCGGGATGGTCGTACATCCAGTGCCACATGGCCATGTCCACGAGCGCGACGCCGGCGATCTCGTAGGTGCCCCAGAAATCGTTCAGCGTCTGCAGCGCCCGTGATTCGGCGCTGGGGCTGGCCAGTCCGAGGAGCTCGAGGTCCTTGGCCTGGAAGACGAACGCCAGCGCTTCGGTGAACGCGGTGTTGGGCACGCCGGAGAGCGAGTAGTGATCGATGTTCTGCAGCGAGAAGGTCTGCTCGACGTTGTGGCCCATCTCGTGGACGGCGATGTTGAAGCCCTTGTAGTCCATGCCTTCTTTGGCGACGCGCGTGCGCAGACGCGCCTTGTCGCCGCGGTGGCCGGCGCCCATGGCGTGACCCGAGCCGCGGGCCGGATCGACTTCGATGTTCGACGCCAGCCACTCCGCCTTCTCCTTCGTGAAGCCGAGCTTCGTCAGGAGATTGGGCATGTCCTTCTTGTAGGCCTCGGGCGTGGGATAGCGCTTGCGGGTGATCTCGTCGAGCTGCGCCTCGGTGTATGCGCCGCGCGCGCGGAAGCCGCTGTACCAGATGTCGAACGGCTCGAGCTTGCGGCCGAGGCGCTTCTCGATGAGCTTCGCGACGCGCGGCACGAGCGGCGAGGAGACGACCTCCTCGAGCATCTTCTGCACGCGCGACTCGAGCATCTGCCGGCCTTCTTCGAAGCTGCGCTGGATGTGCGTCGGCGCGGTCGGCGAGTAGGGATCGACGAGCTTCGTGGCCTTGAAGACGTTGAGAATCTTCGCGTAGCGCGTGTCCGGCTCGCGGGCGTTCGTGATCTTCGCGGGCGCCGCGCGGCCTTCGCCTTCATCGGCATCGTCGACGGTCGCGGCCTTCACTTCGTTCGTGACCGGCTTCCAGTCGACGTTCGGATTGTCGACCACGACCTCGGGGATGGACTGATCGACGATCCGTTCCATGACCCGCTGGACCATGCGCTGTTTCGGCAGGCCGGTTTTCGGATCGAGCGAGTAATTGGCCTTGATCTCGTCGCGCAGGTTCCAGTGCTCGAGCAGGCGCATCTTCGCGGGGAAGAGGCGATTGCCTTTGTCCGCGACCGAAGAGGTCGCCTCATCGGCGACGAGGTGATGCATCCAGATGTTGTACGTGGCCACGTACTGCGACGCGTCGGCGCCCGCTTTCCCGAGCTCGATGTTGACCTCGGGCGGAATGCGCTTGGAGAAGGTGAGGCCGAGGGCTGCTTCGGCCCACTGGCGGCGCGACCAGTTCTCGCCTTCGGTCAGCCGCTGCTCGAGCGTGGTGATGGGGAAGTTGAGCAGGGTGATGAAGGCGATCTTGTTCTTGAAGAAGTCGTCGTTCAGGTGCGCGGACGGCGTGTAGGCCGCGAGGATCTCGTCGAACGGATAGATCGTGCCGATGTCGAGATCGGACTGCCATTGCAGGTCCCGGGAGATCTCCTGCATGTGGCCGTAAACGGATTCGAGGATGAACTGCAGGCGATTGAAAAGCGCGTCGAGCGTTTCCTGATCGCCGGCGAAGTGAGCGCGCACCAGCTCTTCGAACGCGGCCTGATCGCCATCCTCGGCGCGCCAGAACTGCGCGACCTGCTTCATGCCGCGCTGCAGCCGCGCGCGCTGGCTTTCACCGTATTTCGCAACGAGCTCCGTCTCGAGTTTCTGCATGGATTCCTGGGTTTGCGCGAAGGCGGGGGCGGTGAGGAGGGTCATGAGCGCGGCGGTGGCGAGGATTCGAGTCATGGTCCGCGAATGCTAGCGCAGCTCTGGACTGCGGCAGCAAAGCTGCCGCTCTGGCTTGCGGCGGCGATGCCGCCGCGTTGAGAGCGGTGGCTTTGCCACCGCAGTCCAGAGCTATCGCTTCGTTTTATGCGTGGGCACCGCGGTCCACGGATCCTCCGGCCAAGGGTGCTTCGGATACCTCGCCCGCAGCTCCTTGCGCACTTCCTGGTATGCGCCGTTCCAGAAACTGCGCAGGTCTTTCGTGACTTGCACCGGCCGCCGCGCGGGCGACAGCAAGGCGAACGTCACCGGCGTCTGATTGCGGCCGACACGTGGCGTGTCGGCGAGGCCGAACAGCTCCTGCAGCTTCGCCGCGGCGACGATCGAACCATCTTCGCGATACTCGAGCTTCACGCTTCTTCCGCTGGGCAGGTCGAGGTGCGTCGGTCCCTGCACCGCAAGGCGGCGCGTTTCCTCGGGATCGACGTTCTGTTGTTTCTGCTCCTCCGTCAGCCGCCAGACTTCGAGCGGATCGGGCGGGACGTTGATCTCGCGGAGGAGGATCTGGTCGTACCACAGTCTCTTCGTCGCGCGGACCTTGTCGCCCTTCAGCACGTGGACGACATCTTCGCGCGTCGGTGTGAGCCATTCGCGCTCGACCCTGCTCGCGATTCGCACCAGCGCTTCCTGACCTCCAGTGACTTCGAGCGCGACGAGAAACTCGCCTTCGTGCAGTCCGCTGTTTCGCTCGAGAACCGCGCCGGTTCCGGAGGAGAGCAGGAGTCGCAACGATCCGGGCTCGCGGCGCATGGCCACGCGATCAGGAAAGCCGGCGAGCAACGCGCGGCGCACGTCGCCTTCCTTCTTCACACCGGCCGCGCGGGCGACGCGCAGCAGCTCGCGTGCAGCGTGATCGAGCCGAGGGGAATCGGCCAGCGCGAGCGCGTCGCCGCTGCCGATGTTCCGCACATCCTCGGACAGCAGCGCGCAGACGCGAACCGCCGACTCGCCACCTTCGATGAGCACACGCGCGAGACGCGGGTGGAGCGGGATGCGGCGGAGGAGATTGCGGTCATGAGTACCCAACCGCTGCAGAAGCTCCAGCGCCGCTTCGATCCGATGTTCCGGCGGCCGCTCAAACCATTCGAACGTGCGCGGATCGCCGCCCCAGGCCAGGATGTCGAGCACCGGCGACGCGAGATCGACGCGCCGCACCTCGGCCTCGCGATGCGGGCGGAGGATCATCCGCTGATCCCA
The DNA here is from genome assembly GCA_963822445.1 of uncultured Acidobacteriota bacterium. Classification (GTDB taxonomy): domain Bacteria; phylum Acidobacteriota; class Thermoanaerobaculia; order Gp7-AA8; family Gp7-AA8; genus QHVT01. Next base: position 78,014 of record CAWGHO010000003.1, read on the forward strand.
CAGACGCAACGCGCGGCCGGGAGCGGTGCGACCGGCGCGGCCGGCGCGCTGATCGGCGGAATCGAGCGAGATCTGTTCGGTCTGCAGATGATCGATGGCCGTCTCGGAATCGAATCGCAGGACTTTGTGCAGGCCTGAGTCGATGACGTCGGTGACGCCGTCGACGGTCAGCGAGGTCTCGGCGACGTTCGTGGCGAGGATGATTTTTCGTTCCGATGACGGGGCCAGCGCGCGTTCCTGCGCTTCGATATCGAGCGAGCCGTGAAGCGGGATCGCGGACGGAATCTGGCGCCGGACCTCTTCGATCTCGCGCGCGCCGGGCAGAAAACAGAGGATGTGGCCCCTGGCGTCGCGCGCGATTTCGCGAATGGCCTGCGGCATCGAAAGCGCGGCGTAGCGGATGTCGATGGGGAACGTTCGGGCGTCGATGGTGATGACCTTGCTGCCGAGGAACTTTGCTACGGGGCCACCGTCGATGGTGGCGGACATGACGATCACCGACAGATCGGATCGTGACTCGGCGGCCTGCTTCACCAGAGCCAGTGCGAGATCGGCGTGAATGCTCCGCTCGTGAAATTCGTCGAGCACCACCACGTCGAAATCGGAGAGCAGCGGATCGGCCTGCAGGCGCGCGGTGAGGATGCCTTCGGTTGCGACGAGCAGTTTCGTGCGATCGCTGAAGCGCCGTTCGAAGCGGATCTGCCAGCCGATCTCCTCGCCGATGGTCCAGCCCTGCTCGACGGCAATGCGTCGGGCGAGCGTGCGCGCGGCGACGCGGCGCGGCTGCAGAAGAATCGTGCGGCCGATGGCGGTCAGGGCCGGTGGGATCCGAGTCGTTTTTCCGGCGCCGGGCGGGGCCACGATCACGGCCGTGCGCTCCGCGCGCACGACAGCGAGGATTTCGTCGAGATGGCGGTCGACCGGGAGCGGCGTTTGCACTTCAGACCGCATTATGGCCACTGTCAAAAATCACGACGAGATCGACTACACCGCCGAAGGCAGGACCCCTCCGCGCGAGAAGAACGACCCCACCAACGAAGGCTACGACGAGGCCGCGCACAGCGGTCCGAGCCGGTACGGCGTGCCGGAAGGCAGCGGCGGTGTGTTCGGCACCAGCGGCGGCGGCACCTACGAAGGCGGCATGCACGTCGAAGAGCGGCCGGTGATCGACGAGACCGAGCGCGGCGACACGGCCGGCGGCCGCGGAAAAGCGGACGAGTAGCGCCCGCGTCAGAGGAACCAGCGGCCGGTGCGCCGGCGGTAATCCTCGTACTCCGCGCCGAACGTGCGCGCGAGATGCGGCTCCTCGTAACGGGTGATGAAGATGTGGAACGCGATCCACGCCGCGGCCGCGTACAGCGCCAGTCCGAGCGATCCGAACCACGCCGCCATTCCGAAGAAGAGCAGCACCTCGCCGGTATTGATCGGGCTGCGAATCACGCGATACGGGCCGCTCGTGACCAGTGTCCGCGGCGGAAGCGCCGGCGTGGGCGTACCGTGGCCGCGGCGATGAAACAGGACGATGCACCACAGCTGCAGCGCCGCGCCGGCGGCGATGGCGATCGCGCCGGGAACCGTCAGTCGGGCGAACCGGTCGTCATCGAGAAAGAGAATCGCCGCCGGCAGCGCGACCACGGTGATCGCGTAGTACACGGCGTTGACGATCAGGTTCTTTCCGAAGAGACCCACTTGACACATTATCGCCGCGGACCTATTGTAATAGTCTACTAGTACAACAGTCTTATGAATCATCTTTTCCGTCTCGATCCGTCCTCCGGCGTTCCGTTCTACAGGCAGGTCATCGACCAGGTCCTGCTGGCGATCGCCGACGGGCGGCTCAAGCCGGGAACCCAGTTGCCGACGGTTCGCCAGCTCGCGGTCGACCTTTCCGTCAACCTCAACACGGTTGCCAAGGCCTATCGCGAGATGGAGATCCGAGGAATCGTGGAGACGCAGCAGGGGACGGGGACGTTCATCGCCGCACGGACGACGGACACGAAGTCGCGCGAGAAAAAAAAGCGCTGACCGCCCTCGTGGACCGCTTCGTCGCAAACGGTGAGGCGCTGGGGATTCCGATGGAGGATCTGGTGGATGCACTGGTCGAGCGGGCCGAGAGCGCCCGCAGGAGACAAGGATGATTCCCGTGGCGTTGATGGCGCAGAAGATGAGGAACCAGATGAAAGAAGCGAAAGTGCCTCTGAAACCGGATGCTGAGTTCAAGGACGTCGATCCGAACGGCGGCCCTCGCCGCTACGTGAACGGCGTCAGCATCACCGTGTTCACGCTGCTGTTAGTCGCGGCGGCGATCTTCGTGCCGTTCGGGAAACTGTGGATCGCCCTGGGTCTGGCGCTGCTGTCCGTCCTGGCGCTGTTCGGCGTCAAGATCGCTAACCAGTGGGAGAAGGCAGTGGTCCTGCGCTTCGGAAAGTTCCAGGCCCTCCGCGGGCCCGGCCTCTTCGTCGTCATTCCGGTGATCGATCGAGATCTCGCACCTGATCGATCAGCGCATGCGCGTGACGGACGTGACCGCCGAATCGGCGCTGACCCGCGACACGGTCCCGGTCGACGTCGACGCCATCGTCTTCTGGACGGTCTGGGATGCGCAGAAATGCGGTGCTGGAGGTAGCCGACTACTTCGCCGCGATCGCACTCTCCGCGCAGACCGGTCTTCGCGAGGCCATCGGCCGCGCGCGAGCTCGCCGACATGATCACGGAGCGCGATCGCCTCGGCGCATGAGCTCCGCACGATCCTCGACGAGAAGACCAACCCCTGGGGCATCACCGTTCACTCGGTCGAGATCCGCGACGTGAAACTGCCGCAGGCTCTCGAGGACGCGATGAGCCGCCAGGCCCAGGCCGAGCGCGAGCGCCAGGCCCGCATCATCCTCGGCACCGCCGAGACCGAGATCGCCGCGCGATTCGTCGAGGCGGGCGAAGAGTACGAGAACAACCCCGTCGCCCTGCATCTGCGAGCCATGAACATGCTCTACGAGGCGATCAAGGAAAAGGGCTCGATGGTCATCGTCCCCTCGAGCGCCGTCGAGACGATGGGCCTCGGCGGAATGGCGGGGATGACCGCGCTGGGTGGTGGAGTAGTACCGAAGGAGTGAGGCGAGTTTGACAATCGGTAGGGAGAGGCATACGGTCAGCGTCTCCCTACCCCGATTGATGCTCGCGGCGCCCATCCCGCCGGCATCCGGCCCGCCCGGTGGACAGCCCGGAGGCATCGCATGTCCTCTCGTCTCGCCCGATCGCTGATCGTCGTTCTCATTCTTTCGCCAATCGGTCTCACCCAGGTTGCTCAAGCGCCGGCATCAGCACCGACTGCGCCGCCCGGTCCCTGCCGCACCTCCCTGACCCTACCCGCCCCGGCCAGGCCCAACATCAACTGCGCCGCGCCGCCGGACACGTTCGACTCCACGACGTTTTTTGCGGCCATCAACCCCCTGGTGCAGGCGCAGGCTGGTCCGACGTTCGATGCCTGGGCCTGGGCGTCGTTCGCGGCATTCAACTGGCCCGCGAAAGCCGATGCGACGCAGCCGACGAGCTTCCTTCGCGGCGTTCCCGATACGTCGCGCAGCTTCGCGAACGCCGCGCCGACGGACGTCGTGGTCTGGGAGACCTTCAAGGAAAAGCGCGAGGTCTTCACCAACAGCGTTACGGCCAGCACGGCGGCCACATGGCAGGACCTGACGTATCCGCCGGATCAGGAGATCACGCCGGTGGGCGGACAGATACCGGCGTGTACCCCGCAGGACGCGCTGCTGGCCGGGAGCATGCCTGGGCAGTCGCACAGGCGGATTCTGCAGGGCTCGAAGCTCGCGCCGGCGCTGGCGACCGGCGCTCATGCGCTCGATGAGACGGCGGAAGTCGCATCGCCCGCCCAGGAGACGCAGGCGGCGCTCTGCGCCGGATACGCGGGAGCGTCGCTGGCGAACTGTCAGTCGTACTTCCCGGTACCGCCTGGCGGCCGCGCGACCACGCCGTATCCGCCGACGATTCTCAACCCGCGCTCGCCGGTCGGACCGCGCGTCTTCGATCCGAACGGAAACATCGTGTTCTACGAAGTGCGAGTCAACTACGACTACTTCAACTATGTGGTCAGCAACGGGATCAACCTCGTTCCGCCGCCGCCCGGCGCGCCGCCGCTGCCCGGCGCGCTGCTACCCGGCGGGCCGCCGCCGCAATACGCGCCTGCGTATGCCCTGCCGTGGCGCACGAGCGCGCAGGGTCCGCCGATTCTGCCTCCACCGCCAACTCCCGGCGGATCATCGTCCGGGCAGATGAACACCAAGCCGGTGATGAACTACAGCGCCAATACCACGGTTACCACGTACAGCGCGTCACCCTCGCCGCCGCCGGCGGTGGGATCGGTGCAGGTGAAATCAGCCTGGAAGATGCTCCAAGCTGCCGACCCGACGTACCACACCACCCAGGCTCTCTACTTCGAGACGACGCCGGCAGGCGTCAACCGCTGCTTCAAAGTCGGAACCTTCGGACTGATCGGACTGCACATCATCCAGCGCGTGCACAACGGCACCAGCGCCACGCCCAACGCGGATCCCCTCGGCGGCACGTTCATCTTCGCGACGTGGGAGCACAACTCGATCGAGAACGGCGGCGGCTATTCGTATGTGAACTTCCTGGCCAAAGCGACGGACACGACCCAGCCTTATCCGGCGGTCGCGAAGGCGATTCGGGCACAGCGGCTGCAGCCATATCCACTCCCCAGCACGGCGCGGGTCACGGCCGGCGTTTACGCGCAGCTTCCCCCGCGCTCGGTCTGGCGCAACTATCGCCTGGTCGGCACGCAGTTCTACGTGAATGTCGGCGGCAGCGCGGCCATCTCGGCGCGCTACAACCAGCCGTTCTATCTCGCCAATCTGGTCATCGAGACCAACACCGGCCTGCAGAATTTTCAGGGCCTGCCGCCGAACGTCACACCGATTCCGAACTACACCTCGGGCAACCCGGGCAAGTTCAAGAACACCGGGCCCGCGTTCAATCCCCAGGCACCGAACGTAGCCTGGAAGAACGCGCCCCAGCCCCAGCAGATCGCCTACAACATGGGCGGCTGCATGGGCTGCCACGGCGTCGCGCAACTCAAGGGCTCGAACTTCAGCTTCGTGCTGTTCGACGGGCAGGGCGGGGCGGGAATCGATACGTCGACGAGTATCTCGATACCACCATAGGTTTCGGGGTTACGGGGTTACGGGGTTACGGGGTTACGAGGTGGAGTTGCGAGGTTCTCAGACCTCGTAACCCCGCAACCCCGTAACACCTACCCAATCGAATCCAGAATCTCCCCAAGCTCCGCACGCCGGCACGTAAACATCGGCGTATCCCGCACGGTGAACTTCGAGGACTCGGTCTCGCGCAGCTCCTGCACGAGATCGAGGAATTCGTCGGCGGTGTCGGACTCGAAAGCGACCACGAAATCCTGATCGTCGAGGCCGAACGAGTACGTGGTGTTGATCTTCACCCGCGGGTATTTGTGGCCGATGGCGATGTGCTCGTTCATGATCCGCTGGCGCTCGGCCTGCGGCAGCAGGTACCAGTCGCGCGTTTTCACGAACGGGTAGACGAACAGGTACGGCTTCTTCCCCGGAACGATCCGCAAACGGCGGCCTTCCTGGCCGTCGTGCACGTGCTCCTCGACGTACTGCGAGTGCTTGGTCATGGCCAGGAAGGACTGGGGGACCTCGAGGTAGCGGCCGAGGATCGATTTGTTGATGTCGGCGGCCATGCGCTGGAAGGGCTCGATGTCGAAGCCGATGCGCCAGAGCATGAAGTCCACGCCTGCTTTCAGTCCGACAGTCGAATAGGGCAGGACGATCATCGGGCTCGTGTAGCGGCCGATGATCTCCACGAGCTCCCGTTTCGCATCCTTCTTCACATCGTCGGCGAGCGAGCGGAACGCGCGGTCGACGCGGAAGAACATGAAGTTGACGAACTGGCGCTGCAGCGGCGGTTGCGCTTCGCGCGCGGGTCGTGATTCGGGAGCGGTAGTTGTTGTGGTCATGGTCCGGCGATTTTATTACGATGCCTGACCTTGGCCCCGCGCGCTCCTGCACCGCACTCCGCGCCTCCCACCGCACGGAACTACCAGCAGCTTCTGACGAAGCTCCTGCGGCATGGGGCGTATCCGCAGCTTCGCAAGATCATCGAGAAAACCCTGCCGGCGGACATTTCTCCGGTCCTGCCGCTGCTGCTCGAAGAAGACCTGCGGCGCATCCTCTCGCTGCTGATCGAATCGGGCAAAGCCGCGCGGGCGCTGCTCGATCTCGATGAAGCCGACCTCAAGGCGATCCTGGAATCGCTCGACGATTCGACGCTGGCCGCGGTCTGCAGCTCATCCGCGCCCGACGATGCCGCCGACCTGCTCGACTTCCTCCACGACGATCGCCGCGCCCGCGTCCTCGAGCTCCTCGGCGCAACGCAGGGCGCGAAGCTCGAATCGCTGCTCGAAGGAGAGGAGGAGACCGCCGGCTCGCTGATGAACACGGAGTTCCTCGCGCTCAGCGAGGACATGACAGTCGGCCAGGCCATCGAAGCCATTCGCCAGTACCCGCGCAAAGAATCGTTCTTCTACGTCTACTGCGTCGACGGCGATCAGCATCTGGTCGGCGTCCTCTCGCTGCGCAGCCTCATCCTCGCCAACGCGGCCGGGGAGCTGAAGGACATCATGGTCCAGAGCGTCGTGCGCACGCAGATCGACTCCAGTCCGGAAGAAGTCGCGCAGCTCGTCTCGAAGTACGACCTCCTGTCGATTCCCGTCGTCGATCTGCAGAACCGGCTCGTCGGTGTGGTCACGGTCGACGACGTCCTCGACGTGATTCAGGAGCAGGCCGAGGAAGATCTGTTGCACCTTGCGGGCGTCGATGCGAGCGAGCGCGTCACGACGCGCGCGCGCGACGCGTGGCGGACGAGATTTCCGTGGCTCGCGGTGAACCTGGTGACGGCGTTCATCGCCTCATCGGTCGTTCGCTACTTCGAGCCAACCATTCAGAAGTGGACCGCGCTGGCCGCGTTCATGCCGATCGTCGCCGGGATGGGTGGAAACGCCGGCACGCAGACGCTGACGGTCTTCGTCCGTGCGCTCGCGCTCGGCGAGATCGACTGGAAAACGGGACTGCGCCCGATCTGGAAAGAGACGCTGGTCGGTCTCGGGAACGGCGCGGCCATCGGCGCGATCACCGGAACGATCGTCGGATTCTGGACCGGTCAGTGGGTGCTCGCGGGCATTCTCTTCCTGGCGATGTGCCTCAATCTGATCATCGCCGGCGTGGCCGGCGGGATCGTGCCGCTGCTGCTCGAGCGGCTGGGATTCGATCCCGCGGTCTCGTCGTCGATCTTCGTGACGACCTTTACCGACAGCGGAGGATTCTTCCTCTTCCTCGGCCTGGCGACGCTGGCGATGCGTTACGTGCTCTGACGTGCGTTCAGCGCGTCGCGCGCCTTCTCAGCGCGAACGTCTTCATGAACACCCGATCCACGCCGCCGAACTGGGGCTCCCACGAGGGGCGGCTGTAGGCGATCGCGATGCCTGCCGGCGCGCGGGACAGCGCCACGCGCTCCTCGTAGATCGCGTAACCGTGGCCGGGGGCGGCGACGAGCGTCGTCGCGACATGGAGAGACGGCGAGATGTAGGCGACGTGCACGGGAAGGGTCCATGCCGGATAGTCGCCCGCGCGCCAGGCCACCGCGTACCGTGCGCCATCCCAGATGACGGCGGGGATGGCGGCCGCCGCCAGTCCGACCACGACCCCGCCAACGGGGCCCTGAGGCATCCCATCCGCGGTGATGCGGCGCGCGCGCAGGTTGAAAAGGTCGGTCCACAGCAGCAGCCAGTCCGTTCCATCGGAGGCAAGCGAGCAGTACAGGCTGCGGTCCGCCGACTGGGCGAGGATTCGCGGTGTCGCATCGACGACGCCCAGGGACTCAGTCAGGCGCAGGCCTACGATGCGTGGCGTCGCGCGCGGGTCGGGGTGAAACGGCGGCAGCTCGTCGAACCTGGTCTCCGCCCAGGCAACGAGGAAATGGGTCCCGTTCCACGCCGCGGTCAGATCGAGCGCGTAGCTGGGATTGCTCGGGACCCTGATCGGCGCCGACGCGGTCCTTGTCGCGCGGTCGAGTCGTACCGCCTGAATCGTCATGTCGCCCCAGAGCATCAACGTCGCTGGCCCGCTCGTCGCCAGCGTCAGGTTTGCGTACGACGATTCGAAGCGCAGCGGATCGTCGATCTCGCCGGCGGGACTGATGAAGCGGGCGTAGACCGCGACTCGGTTCGCGGCGTACTGCCACCAGGCCACGATGTAGCTCTCGCCATCAAACACGACGCTGGCCGGGCCGGTCGGCCCCTCGGCGAGCTGCATCCCGCGTCCATCGAGCGAGACACCATTCTCGACGCGAGTCGCCCACAGGCCATCGCGCTCCGACCAGACCACGAGGTGTTGATTCGGTCCGTGGGCGATGGCGGGGTGCTGCTGCTCGTTCGCGCTCTTGGTGAGAAGGACCGCGTCGCTCTTCGGCGCGAACGAAGCCGCATCGAAGACCTGGGCCTCGACCGCGTAATCGGACGGATGCCATTGCCCCGGCGGTGGTTTGACGCGGATCCAGGCCACGAGCATTTCCGAGCCGTTCGAGGACGCGACCGGATAGTCGGTGAGGAACCCCGCAGGGCTTCTCACGATCGTGCGTGCGTTGGAGAGAGAGCCATTCGCCGCCACTTCGCGCACTTCGATGCCGGAGCTGTCCAGGGAGTACGTAAAGAAGAGGAAGCGTTCCGGGAAGCCGATCAGCGAGGCGAAGGAAAGCTGCATGCCCTCCGGAATCACCTGCGCGGCGCCGATGGAGAGATCGGTGGCGAGCGCGCGGGTGGTGCGGACCTCGGTTTTTCTCCGGTCCGGCTCGCGCGCCAGAAACACGTAGCCGCTCGCGTTTCCGGCAATGCGGATGTCAGAGGCGGTCGCGATCGTGCTCTTTGCCGGATCGACAGGGGTGCCGTTCGCGTCGAGCCGCATTGCCTCGAGACTCGAATCCAACCACGTCTTCGGCGGCGTGAGCGAGCCCCACAGCACGACATAGTCGTCGCCATTCGAGGCGATGGTGCCTCCGGAGAGGAGCGGTGGACCGCCGGGAGCCGTTCCGGGTGCGAGCGAATGAACGGTGATGAGGTTCATCTCGAGGTCGAGCACGGTCGCGCTCATCTCGTACGGTGAGACAGCCGATTTATGCACGAGGACGATGGTCTTGCCGTTCGTCGCGGCGTATTGCGAAGAGGTGATCAACCCGCGGGCGACGACGCGCGGCGGAGTGACGATCGTGCCGTCGGACGCGATCCGTGCGGCGTGGAAAGCGTTGTCTCGAGCCCATACGACGACGTAGGCGCCGCCGGCGAAGAAGGCATGCGGCAAAGTGCCGGGTTCCGCGTTGATGATGATCCCGAACGGATCGAGAACCTTTCCCTCGCGCGTCACTCGCGACGCGAGCAGGCGCGAATTGCGGGACTCGCCCATGGTCCGGGTGTCGTTCCACACCACGAGAAAGTCGCGGCCGTCGCTGGCCGTGGCAACGGAGGTGCGAGTGCCCGGCGCGGAAACGACGGCCGGCGTGCCGACGGCGATCTCGGTTGCGGCGATCAGAGTTGCGGCGCAGAGACTGGCGAGGATCAGGGTAACGCCGCGGAGGAAGCGCATATGGTGTTACAGCATAACCGCAGTTCACTTCTTTACGGCAACGTTCCTCTGAAATAACGCCGGAATTTGGCGTCTAGACCCCGGAAACAGGCCATTTTTCGGCCATTCAGCGGGAAGGGTGTGAGGAACGGCCGCACGTCTCGATGTCAAGCCTTGGAAAACGGGTGATATGGCTGAGCCCAAAATGGGGTCAAGTCTCATGGCGACAGCGGGTTAGGTCAGTTCGCCCAAACGTGTGTGCAAAGAGCTGAAAGCCGCTATTTTTTGCGGGTTCCCGCGTTTTTCACAACGATTTCCGCAGCGTTTTCCACACATTCTGTGTAAAGGATTTTTCACCCTCCCGAATGAATCGCGGCTCAGCACCGGTAAGGTCCAGAATCGCTGATGGTTCGCCCGTTCTCGGGCCTCCGTCGATCACCGCATCGAGAGCTTCGTGCAGGTCGGAAGGGAGCATCAAAGGTGTCTGAACGGGCGGCTCTCCGCTGCGATTCGCGCTCGTGGAAACGAGCGGACCGGTGCGTGTGATGAGCTCGCGAAGCCAGTCGAGCGCGGGGATGCGGACGGCCAGTGACGATGCGCCGCGGCTGGCCGGGATGGGCTGGCGAAGCGGAAGGATGGCCGTGAGGGGGGCGGGCCAGATGGTATTCAGTCCACGCAGCAGATCGACATCTGCCTCGATCCCGATCTCCGTCAACTGATCGATCGACGCGGCCAGGACGATGAAGGGCTTGGCGTCGTCGCGGCCCTTGAGCTCGGCGATGCGCGCGACGGCGGCCGCGTCCGTGGCGACGGCGTGCAGCCCGTAGATGGTGTCGGTCGGAAGAAGAACGATCTTGCCGTCGCGAAACAACTCGGCGATTTCGTTGATCTGGAGAGCGCTCGGCGCTTCTTTGATGTACCAGCGTCTCATTTGGAGTGCGCCGCACTCCGCAGCTCGCGCGCATGAGCCCGGGCTGATTCGGTGATCTTCTCGCCTCCCAGCATTCTGGCGATCTCGTTCACCCGGTCATCCTGATCGTCGAGCCGCCGGATTCGCGCGCGCGTGTGGCCGTCCGCGTCTTCTTTCCAGACGTAAAAGTGCGTCGTCCCGAAGCTGGCGATCTGCGGCAGATGGGTGACGCAGATGACCTGGTTCTTCGCGGAGAGCTCCTGCAGCTTGCGGCCGACGACTTCCGCCACCCGTCCGCCGATGCCGGCGTCGATCTCGTCGAACACGAGCGTGGCCGCGGCCGCGCTCGACGAGGCTTTGAACAACGCCGCGGCGATCGCGAGCTGAATGCGCGACAGCTCGCCGCCCGACGCAATGCGCTGCATCGCCTTCGGCTCTTCCCCACGATTGGGCGCGATGAGAATGTCCACGCGATCGATGCCGTCCGCCGACGGCGCGCCATCGCGCGCGTCGACGGTCACCTTCACCGTCGTCCGCTCCATGGCCAGGTCGTTGAGCTCTTTCTGGATGGCCTGCTCGAACGAGCGCGCCGCTTTTTTCCGCGCCGCGGAGAGTTTCTCCGCCGCTTTCCGATACGCGGAAAGCCGCGCCGACTCGGCGACCTGCAGTTTCTCCACGCTCGACTCGTAATCCTCGAGGCGGTCGTACTCGTCCTGAATCCGGCTGAGATGCTCGAGCGCCGCCTCGATGGAACCGCCGTACTTTTTCTTCATCCGCTCGATGGTCACCAGGCGGTCCTCGATCTGTTCGAGGCGCGCCGGATCGTGGCGAACGGATTCGCTGAGGCTGCCGAGGGTGCGGGCCAGGTCCTGGAGGCGGTACATGGCTTCCTGGAGGTCTTTGGAGATCGTCTCCAGCTCGTTGATGTGGCGGGTCAGCGGCTGGAGGAGGTGAATCGCGCGGCCGAGCTGCGCGATCGCCGACAGCTCGTCTTCGTCGATGAGCTGAAACGCGCCGGACGTCGCCTCGATCATCTCGCGGGCGTGGCTGAGGATCGCCTTTTCGCTCCGTGCGTTCTCTTCTTCCGCCGGATCGAGCCGGGCCGCGGAAAGCTCGTCGACCTGGTACTTGAGAAGATCCAGACGAAGGGTGCGATCGCGCTGAGCTTCGGTGATCTCGCGAAGCTGATCGGCAGCCACTTTCCACTCGGCGTAGAGCGCGCGAGTCGAATCGAGCAACGCCGCGTGGTTGCCGTATTCGTCGACCAGCTCGCGGTAAGACTGTCCGGCCACGCGGTGGTGCGATTCGTTCTGACCATGGATCTCGAGGACTGCGTCCATGGCGGAACCGAGATCGCGGACAGACAGGGGAGAACCATTGATGAGGACGCGCGCGCGTCCACCCGCGGCAATCTCCCGGCGAACGATCAGCTCGATGACGCCGCCCTGAACCTTGACGTCGACGCCGAGCTCATCCAGTTGGAAACGCACACTCTTCGGCAGATGAAACACCGCCTCGGCAGTCATCTTGTCGCTGCCGCTGCGGATCATTTCAGTCGATCCCCGAGCCCCGCGCAGGAACTCCAGCGAGTCGATCAGCAGCGATTTGCCCGCACCGGTCTCGCCGGTGAGGACGTTCAGGCCCGGGCCTGGCTCGATGGCGAGCTCTTCGACGATGGCGAGGTTCCGGACCTTGAGATAGGTGATCACGACCGGCGAAAAGTTTACCTCGGCAACGTCTTTGCTCTTGTCAGGCTCATGAACATGCGGAAATTCATCGTGGCGGCCCTGCTCATCGGATCCGTGGCTTGTAGTAAAGAGGAAGCGAAAGACGCAAAAGACGCCGTCACCGAAAAGGCGACCGAGGTCGCCGCGAAGGTGGACGACGCGATCGACATCGCCGTCCCGCTCGGCAAGGACGACCCGGCCGCGCGCGAAAAAGAGCGCTTCGACGAAGGCTGGCGCGGCCTCAGCGGCTTCAGCGAAGTGAAAGCGGGTCCGCCCCAGGGTCCGGCCGCGCCCGAAGTGAAAGTCACCTTTGCCCCGAACGGCAAGGAGAGCGGCTTCAAGAACGTGAAGCCGGAGATGATCCAGGACGCGCCGGTGGTCGTTCCGATCAAGGGCGACATGGCCGGGCCGTCTGTGCTGAAGACGCAGGTCTATCTCGACCGCCTGCATTTCTCGGTCGGTGCGCTCGACGGACGCTGGGGAAGGAACTCGGCGATCGCGCTCTGGTGGTATCAGCGCTCGCGCGGGATCAACGCGACGGAGCCGGGCGCACTCGATGAAGCGACGTTCCGCTCACTCGCCGGAGCGGCCGGCGGTGAGGCCGCGGTCACGCAGCACACGGTGACCGAGGAGGATGTGAAGGGACCGTTCGTGAGCGTGCCGGAAGAGATGTACGACAAGGCCAAGCTCGATTGTCTTTGCTACGAATCGAAGAAAGAGAAGCTGGCGGAGATCTTCCACACCACGACTGACTTCCTCGACGTGCTGAATCCCGACGCCGACTTCTCCAACATCAAGGCCGGCGATCGCATCTGGGTTCCGAACGTCCGCGAGACGCCGATGCAGGCGCAGCCCGACATCGCGCGCGTGGTCGTTTCGATCAAGGGCAACTCCTTCAACGCCTTCGATGCGCAGGGCAACCTGATCTTCCATGCGCCGACGACGCTGGGCAACAAGTACGACCCGTCCCCGCGCGAGACCGTGCAGGTGAAGAAGATCGTGCACGACCCGCACTTCCACTATCAGCCGAAGCTCTTCGCCGAAGTACCGGATGACGAGCCGGAAGCGAACCTGAACCCGGGCCCGAACTCGCCTGTCGGCGTGGTCTGGATCGCGCTGACCAAACCGCATTTCGGCGTGCACGGAACGTCTGATCCCGACTCGATCGGCTACGCCTCCTCACACGGGTGCGTGCGCCTGACGAACTGGGACGCGAAGGAAGTGGCGAACCGGATCTCGGAGGGTGTGTCGGTCGAGTTCCTGGATACGAGGACTACACAGACGGCGTCGAGGTGAGTGGAGTGCGGCGGCTCTGCCGCCGCTTTCAAAGCGGCAGCAGAGCTGCCGCACTCCAACGCTAAGCCACCGCCTGCCGCAACTCCTCGGTCGTGATGCCCGGCGATTTCAGGTTGCCGATGAGCGTCAGCGAAAGCGAGTCCGCATCGACGATCGTCGAGGCGACGCTCTGGATGTCCTCCAGCGTGACCGCGTCGATGTGCTCGATGATCTCGTCGGCGGAGTACTGACGGCCAAAGTAATACTCCTGGCGGGCGATGCCGGACATGCGGCTGATCGTCGATTCGAGCGACAGCAGGATCGAGCCCTTGAGGTGCAGCTTCGACGCGGCCAGTTCTTCCGCCGTCACGCCGGCACCCTTGATCTGGCGCATCTCCGCGAGCGTCAGATCGAGCACGCGCCGCAGGTTCTTCGGCGCGCAGGCGGCGTACACGGCCTCGTATCCGCCGTGCAGGTAGCCGTTGTGATACGAGGCCACGCTGTAAACCAGGCCTTCCTGTTCGCGGATCTCTGAAAGAGCCGCGAGGACATGCTGCCGCCGAGCGATGGCGTTGAACAGCGCCGCCGCGTAGCGCTCGTGCGCCCTGCTGCGGAAAGCCGCGCGAGCCGAGACAGAGGTGAACCTGTTCGAGCTCGCGCTTCTCGCGGAGGATCACGTGCTGCGCCGGCGTCGGCGCCGACCACTCACGGCGGAACGGCGGCTGTGAGGCTTTCGGGAAGTGCTTTTCCAGAAACGGTAGGACATCCTCGGGCTTCACGTTGCCGGAGGCCGCGAAGATCACGTTCGAGGGCTGGAAGGTCTCGCGGTAATGCTCGACGATCTTGTCGCGCTCGAGCCGGGCAATGGTCTCCTCGGTGCCGAGGATCGGCCGTCCCAGCGGATGATCGGGCCAGAACGAGGTCACGAAAATCTCGTGCACCAGATCGTCCGGCGTGTCCTCGACCATCTTGATCTCTTCGAGGATGACGCCGCGCTCCATCTCCACGTCCTCGTGCGTGAACCGCGGTGAGGTGACGATGTCGGTCAGCAATTCCAGCGCGGTCGGCACCTGTTCGTCGAGCACGTGCGCGTAAAACGACGTGTACTCCTTGCCGGTGAAGGCGTCGACGTCGCCGCCGAGGATGTCGATGACCTGGGCGATCTCGGCGGTGTTGCGTTTCTCGGTTCCCTTGAAGACCAGATGTTCGAGGAAGTGCGACGCGCCGCCATGCTCCTCCGACTCGACCGCCGATCCGCTGCGCAGGTAGTACCCGAGCGCAACCGAGCGGACGTAGGGAAGGGTCTCGACGAGGACCGTAATCCCTGAGTCGAGTGTGGTTTTGAAGACCGTCGTTTTCTGGCGGGGCATGCGGCCGAGATTGTAGCCCTGAGCGAGCGCAGCGAGTCGAAGGGCTACTTCAGGTTGATGGCCGCGAGCCGTCCCTGGACCTCGGTCTGGAGGTCGCGGGTGGTGTAAACCCACTGCGAGTAGTCCTCGGCACCGTTGAGGGCGATGAAGGACTTGCCGCTCTTGTTCGGCCGGACGCCGATGAACGGGCCCTCGTATTCCGCGGGCGAAGCGCCTTCGCGCAACTTCGAGGGAGGCATGGCCGGCGGCGTATTCGGTGGCGCATTCGGCTGCACGATCGGTTGCGCGGGCTCGAGCGCGGACTCGGGCACGAGGATCCAGTCCTCTTCCTTCCCCGTCAGCGGCATCGGGAACGAGTCACCGCTGAAGCGCAGCACGCGAGGCTGCTTCGCTTCCTTCAGCTGATCGAGAGTGGTCGGAAAGCCCTGGTGTTTGGCCTGCCAGATCGAGATCGCGCGGGCGGCCTGCTTCATCTGGAAGATGGTCTGCTTGTCGCGCTCGCGATGCATGAGCATCGACCACTGGGGCGGCACGGTGAAGGCCACGATGATGCTGATGATCGTCATGATGACGATCAGCGCGGCGAGGGTGAACCCCTCTTGATGGGTAGGCAGTAGGCGGTAGGCGGTAGGCGGTGGCTGGTTCTCCCGCCTACCGCCTACCGTCGACCGCCTACTGCTTCTAGAGCTCCGCGTAGGCGATCCCATCGAGCGTCGTTCCTTCGGCCTTGCTCTTCACGTCGATCACGCCCGGCTGGGCCATCGCTTCCGGGTCGGGATCGGTCGTTTCCTTCGTTCGTGGGATCGTCCATGATCACGTTCCAGTCGGCCGACTTGGTGACCGGGTCCGCGGGGATGTTGCGGACGTAGTTGGGGACGAGCTCGTTCAGGTCGTTCGGGTAGCGCTGCTTGTCGGCGTAGAAGTTGTCGATGGCCTTCCGCAGCTGGAAGAGGTTGTCCTTGAGGGCCGCTTCCTGCGCTTTCCGCGTGGCATGACGCACGTTGATGATGGCCACGCCGGCCAGGATGCCGATGATCGTGACCACAACGATGAGCTCGATGAGGGAAAAGCCGGCCTGGGAGCGGCGTGCGCGGCCTTTGCCGGCCGTGAGTTCGTGAGTCATCGCGTCAGTCACCATTCGTTGTAATGCGTCTTGCCGTCGAGAGCCAGCGCTGTGGAAGTTGAGTGGATCTCGAAGACGTGGTCGGCACTGCAGGAGTCGCCGACCGTGCACGTGTTCGAGAAAGTCGATTCCGGATCGTCTGTCGTGGACAGGACGATCCATTCCGCGCGGCCGGTCATGGGATCGATGAGATCGCGCTCGCGAATCAGCTTGACGATCTTGCCGTCGGTCATCTCGATGCCTTTGAGCAGCTCGTCGAGCGATTTCGGATAGCCCTCCGACTTGAGGGCCTGCATCTCCGCCGGACGCACGGGCATGGCCGGGTTCATGGTCATCAGCTCGCGGTACCGGTCGACGGCCTCGGTGATCTTGCGCAGGCGATCGCGCAACTCGATTTCCTTCTGACGCCGGAGGCTGACGCGAGCGACCGGCAGGGCCACCGCGGCGAGGATGCCGATGATGGCCACGACGGTGATCAACTCGGCGATCGTGAAGCCGCGGTTCTTCGAGGTCCGGGTGAACATGACTTACTGGACGCGCGCGCGGCCTCCGGCCACGGCCGCCATGACGGCCTGACCTTCACCGTTGCGGAAATCGGGGTTGTCCATGACCAGGAAGGTCTCGCCGGTCAGTCCACCATGGACGCGAACGGCCAGAACCTGGCCGCCGCCGGCGAACGTCAGCGGCTTGCCGTTGCTGTTCTTGACGCGGATCGTGCCGTTCGTCGCGTCGACGGTGACGACCGGCGGCGCGGCGGGATCGATCGCGAGAGCATTGCCCAACACGACCTCGGTCGCGGTCATCGCCCGCGGATCGAAACGGAACAACAGCTCCGACGCGACGAGACCTTCGAGGTCCATCCCGATGACGTTCCAGACCTTGCTCTCGCCGGGGCCGAGGCTCAGCGACGACGGCTGCGGGCCGATGCGCGGCGCGAGGCGAAGCGCGCCGGTGTCGGGTTCTGCATCGACCGAGGCCGCGGCCACCTTCAGCGTGGGAGATTCTTTTTCGAGCGACGCCTGAGGCTCGGGATTCGGATTCTGGTTCTCATTCTGGTTCTGATTCACGGGCGGGCGGCGGAACGGATCCGCCGGTCCCGTTCCAGCGGGCGGCTGCGGCGGGACAGGCGCCGGCGTCGCGGACTCGGGCTGGATGTAGTTGCCAGGCTCGCCATCCGGGGAAGGCTGCAGTCCGCGCGGATTCGGATTGGCCTGCTGCACCGCGAACGGATCGCCGTTGGTGTTCTGGGACTCGATGCGCGGCGACACGCCACGGAAGGTGAGGTTGTTGCCCGTGCCGACCCACATCGGAGCCATGTCTTCCTCGGTGATGTCCGGGATGCGGATGATGTGCGGGGTCATGGTCAGCACGAGATCGGTGCGGCGGTCGTCGTGGCTGGTCTTGGTGAATGCGCGTCCGATGAAGGGGAGGTCGCCGAGGAAGGGGGTCTTCGTGCTGGAGCTGGACTTGTTCTGCTGAATGAGCCCGGCCAGGAAGTTCGTCTCGCCGTCCATCAGGCGGATCGTCGACTCGATGGTGCGCGTGCCGAACGTCGGCTGGTCCTGATTGGGGCCGACGCGCTCGCCGACGTTGGAGACTTCGACGGTGAGCTTGAGCGTGACCTCGCGGTTGTGGTGCACGCGCGGCTCCATGGCCACCTTGATGCCGACGTCCTGGTACTGATACGAGGTGTAAGGCGTGGCCAGGTTGTTCTGCCCCGGCTGGGTGCCGGTGACGCCCGGGTTGTAGCCGGCGATGGTGGTGACCGGAACGGGGATGCGCTGGCCGATGTGCAGCGTGGCCTTTTCACCCTCGGAGATGCGCAGCTCGGGATTCGCGAGCAGCTCGCTGTCGCCGAGAGTCTTGAGCAGGGAATAGGTCGCCGCGGGAATGGTGACGCTCATGTTGTTGCGGATGCTGTCGAGCGTCCCGGCGATGTTGGCGATGTCCGACAGCGAGCCGCCGGTGAACGGCGAGATGACTTTTTTGCCGGCGCTGTCGGTGGTCTCGTGGAGGAGGCCGATGCCGCCCGCGCCGCCGCTGACCGGAGTCACGGCGAAGCCGATGTCGCGAAT
Organism: uncultured Acidobacteriota bacterium; assembly: GCA_963822445.1. Taxonomy (GTDB): domain Bacteria; phylum Acidobacteriota; class Thermoanaerobaculia; order Gp7-AA8; family Gp7-AA8; genus QHVT01. The sequence continues at coordinate 96,171 of CAWGHO010000003.1, forward strand.
CTTGGTGAGGTTCAGCTCGATCAGCTCCACCTGCACGACCACTTCGGCTTTGGCCTTGTCGTTCGCTTCGATGATCTTCTCGGCGATGCGGACCTTGTCGGCGGTGTCGCGGATGGTGATGGCGTTGAGCGCCTTCAGAGGGAAGACGTTGCGCGCCTCGATCATCGTCCGGACGACGTTGGTGACCTGCTCGGCGTCGCCGTTCGACAGGTAGAACGTGCGGATGACCAGGTCCTCGTAATCGCGGCGGGCCTGGGGGTTGTCCGGGACGATGATGATGGTCTTCTCGTCGAGGACTTTGTAGAAGTGATTGGCGGCCTGCATCACGCGCTCGAGGGCCTGCTGCGCGGTGACGTCGCGCAGGTCGATGGTGATGCGATCGTCCTTGACGGCCTGATCGAACAGGATGTTGATGCCGAAGGCGTTGCCGAGAGCTTTGTAGATTTCCTTGACGTTCGTGTCGCGCGAGAACGAGAGCGTGATCGGCTCGGTCGACGCGGGATTGAGCTGCGGCGGCTGGGCCTTGCTCATGTTCGCGGCGGAGCGTTTCTTCACGTCATCTACGGAGACGCGCTCGTTCGCCGCGCGCTGGATGTCGTTCGCGAGCTGCACGGCCTTGGAGAGCTCGACGGCCGCCCACTGGTTGGTCGGATCGAGCTTGACCGTGAGCTGAAGCTCGGTGATGGCCATCTGCACGAGACGGAACTGGTCGGCGCCGCGCGACGCGACGGCCGAGGCATGCAGGCTCTTCCCCTTGCTGAAGTGAGCGCGGGACGCTTCGCGGCGGGCGCGGTCGAGCGAGATCTTGTACTTCCGGTTCCCCGGGTCGACTTCCAGCGCCTTCTCGTACTCCACGACCGCGACGTCCCAGTTCCCGTCGCGCTCCGCGGTTTGTGCGTTCTTGTACGCGTTGTAGCTCGCGCACGAGATCGTGAGCGTTGAGATCAACAGCAGCGCCGCTACATTGGTCAATCGTCGATTCATTTCGTTTTGTCCTGACTTGTGCTGCTCTTCTGACGCCCTTCGGGCCCAAACGTCACTGCTGCTGACCCAGCGGAATGCGCTGGCGCTGATCGGGCGGGAAACCGACGAAACCGATTTCCGCCGACTCGATGCCGATGTGACGCAGGATGAATTTGCCTTCGATGATGTCGCCGACGCGGGCGTTGACGATCTCGCCGTCCCGCGCGAACGTCGCGATCGGGGCTCCGGGCCGGGCCGAACACGCCGATGAACTTGTACGTGAACGCCGGCGGCGGAGGCGGAGGAGGAATCGGCGCGACTTCGCCGTCGTCATCGCACGCGGTGCCCTTGCTGTCGCCGTCGACGTCGCGCTGATCGGGGTTGGCCACGGCGACGCAGTTGTCGCGGAAATCAGGCACGCCGTCCTTGTCCCCGTCGGGCGGTGGCGGTGGAGGAGGTTCCGGTTTCGGCGGCGGAGGAGGAGGCGGCTCGACGTACGCGAAGATGTTGCGATCGCTCCTGTAGCTGCCGCTCTCCGCTTCGAGAAGATCGATGCGGATCGGGGTTACGCCGGGAGTGCGCGAAGCCGCGGTTCTCCGCGCACGAGTGCTGTCGCCAGGCACGCTGGTGTCCTCGGGATCGGTCGTCGTCGCGGGCGTCTCCGCCGGCGCGTTGTCGGGCGACGCGAAGGTGTAAATGGCGAAGAGGACGATGAGAACCATCGCCACGGCGGACAGCGTCTTCCAGTTCATCCAGTTCATCACAGACGGGTATTCGGACCGCTGCTCGCAGTGCGGGCATCGTCCTCGCGGAAAAGCGTCTTCACGAGAAGGCTGAGGTCGAGATTCTGGCCCTCGCGGGCGGCGAGGCTGATCTGACTGATGATCACGAACTGATGGGACAGCTCGAGGAGGTTGATCAGCCGGCGGACCTGTTCATACGTCCCCTGGACGCCGAAGGTGATGCCCACCTCGGTCGCGCCGATGGAGGCGCGCTTCACGCGGCGCTGCGGATCCACCGCCGCTTTCTTCACCAGGACGTCGCTCTGGTTGAAGGTGATCGTCGTGGGAATGAGGCTGCTGGCGACGGTGAGCCGCTTCACTTCCGCGATCATCGCCGTCAGCCGCTCGGACTGCGTGGCCCAGTGCTGGTTGTAGATGCGATCGACGTCGGTCTCGATCTGTTTGTAGCCGCGATAGGTCTGCTCCGCGCGAATCCGCGCGGTCCGGGCCTGTTCCAACTGCCCCTCGGCCTGCGCGAGGCGGTCATCGAGCGCCTGCAGACGGCTCTGGTACTGCACGCGATAGGTGAAGAAGAAGGCGAGGTTGGCAAAGAGCAGGACGCCGAGGACGATCAGGAGGACCCGTTTTTCGCGCCAGATCATCGCTTCACCCCGGCGCTGGTCAGAACGTGCGACGCCGGTACTGCCGGCCGGTAGCCGACGTTCAGATTGAACGAGTAGATCCCTTCGGGCGAAACGGACTCGTTGGTCGGAAACGGGTTATGAAACTGCGTGTCGGCGTGCATCCGGTTGATCGTGTTGATCATGCCGTTGCCCGACTTCGACTGGAAAGCCAGAGTCAGATGGATGGTGTTGTCGTCGCCGAACGCCGGTGCCACCGTCAGCAGGCGCACATCCCTGTCGAGCACCGATTCCAGCTCATCGAGGAGGGCGCTCCAGGAAAACGCGCGCTCGATCAGCTTTGCGTTCACGAACTTCGTCTGTTCGTCGAGGAACGCCAGATCGACGCTGGCAAGACGCGTCTGCGCGGACTTTTCGAGCTCCTTCTCGCGGCTGTACTGCGCCTCGAGCTCGGCGATCTTCGTGCGAGTGTTCTTCGTCTCGACGTTGTAGCGGAGCCAGGTGTCGAAGTTGAACCAGGCCAGCACGAGCATCAGCACGAACATCGATGCGGCCACGATCGTGACGGGCGTGTAGTCGCGATAGGGACGCGACGCGAGGTTGAGATGGATCGGCTTCACCCGGTGAAAACTCCTGTGCAGGCGGTGAGCTCCGCGTCGAGACCGGACAGGTCGGCGGGCACGTCGTCGACGTAATCGCGAACCGCGACGCGCCGGACCTGGGTATTGAATTCCTCGGCCAGCACGGCGTGAACGTCATCGCCGCGGCGCCCGGCCACGTAGCAGTTGGTGAAGGTCGCCGCGGCGAGCGCGTCGCGGAGATAGCTCGCCGAAAGGCGGATCTCCTGCTCCAGGGTTCTGTCTCTGCTCAGATTGCGCGAGCGGATGAAGACCGGATTCGCTCCACGGAAAACAGCGGTGGTGAAGTCCTCGTCGCGAACGTAGACGAAGAGGCGATCGTCATTGGTGTCGGCCTCGTGAACCACGATGGCATTCCAGATGTTGAGACCGACCGGCTCGATCAGGATCACGTCGAGGCCTGCCGCGGCGAAGACGCGCTCGATCGCACTGAGCGTCGCTTCCAGCGCGCTGATGACCAGCACCTTCGCGCCCTGACCGGAGCGGGAGAGGACCGTGTAGGCAACGCGAAGCTGCTCCGGCGGAATCGGAAGCGTGCGCTTGAGGCTCCAGCGGACCACGTCCATCGCATCCGCGGGACGGTCCGGGAGGGAGGGCAGCTCGACGATGTTGATGCGGAACCAGGAGTCGGGAAGCAGGAGCGACACGCGGTCCCACTTGCCGGTCTCCATCTTCATGCGCCGCAGCGCTTCGACCAGCGAAGCCTCGTTGGTCAGCTGCGGCGTGACCATGCCGGCGGTGAAAGTGTCCGCGGCGAGACGATACGTCTTCGCGTTGACGACTTTCGGATTCTTCACGCCGCGGCCGAAGCGTGCATGCACGAGACCGTCGGAATCGAGGACGAGGACGTCCGGAGGAAAAGAGCGGGCCATATCAGTCGACGAACGTCACCTTGTTGATCTCTCTCAGCGTGGTCTTGCCCTGGGCGACTTTCAGGAGGGCCGACTCGCGAAGGAAGGTCATGCCTTCCTCTTTCGCGGCCTTCTTGATCTCTGATGCGGGACGCCGGTCGAGAATCATTCCTCGAATACGATCGGAGAGGTCGAGAAGTTCCGAAATTGCCGAGCGGCCGTGGAAACCGGTGCCGTTGCATTCGAGACAGCCGGCGCCCTCGTAAAACGTCTTGTTGCGATACTCGGCCGGGTCGAGACCCGACTCGACGAGGAACGAGTCCTGGTACTTCGTCTCGCGCTTGCAGTGATCGCAGATCCGGCGCACGAGACGCTGGGCGAGCACGCAGTTCAGCGCGGACACGAAGTTGTAGAGGTCGACCTTCATGTTCAGGAAGCGGCCCAGAACGTCGACGACGTTGTTCGCGTGAACGGTGGTGAAGACGAGGTGGCCGGTCAGCGCCGACTGCACGGCGATCTGCGCGGTCTCTTCGTCGCGGATCTCACCGACCATGATCTTGTCGGGGTCGTGGCGGAGGATCGAGCGCAGGCCGCGGGCGAAGGTGAGGCCCTTCTTCTCGTTGACCGGAATCTGGGTGATGCCGCGCAGCTGGTATTCGACCGGGTCCTCGATCGTGACGATCTTGTCTTCCGACGACTGGATCTCGGAGAGCGCGGCGTAAAGCGTGGTGGTCTTGCCCGAGCCGGTGGGACCGGTGACGAGCACCATGCCGTACGGCTCTTTGATGAACTTGCGGAAGCGGACCAGCATCCCCTCGTCGAAGCCGAGGATGTCCAGGCGGAGGTTCTTGAACTCCTTGGACATCGACTCCTTGTCGAGAATACGGATGACGCAGTCCTCGCCGTGGGCGGTGGGAATGATCGAGACGCGGAAGTCGATGGTGCGGCCGGTGATGCGCAGCTTGAAGCGGCCGTCCTGGGGGACGCGCTTTTCGGCGATGTCCAGCTCCGACATGATCTTGATACGGCTGATGATCGTGGCGTGATGGCGCTTGTCGATCGGCTCGAGGGCTTCGTAGAGCACGCCGTCGATGCGGTACTTGATGACCACCTCGTTGTCGCGGGTCTCGATGTGAATGTCCGAGGCCCGGCGCTGGATGGCGTTGAAGACGATGGAGTCGACGAGCTTGATGATCGGCGACGTTTCCTGCTGCGTGATCGAGTCGATCGTGACCGTCTCTTCGCCGTCCTCGTCTTCGGCGACGAGCTGCATGCGGAAGCCTTCCGTGGCTTCGTCGAGAACGCGCTGGGTCGACTCGGAGCGCTGCAATTTGTCTCGAATCGCCGCCGGTGAGGCGACCTTGACGATCAGCGGCGCGCCGAGGAGGAGCTCCAGCTCGTCGAGCTTGAGGACGTCCGTCGGGTCGCCGACGACCACGGAGATGCGATCGTCTTCGCGATGCTCCGGCAGGAACTGATAGCGGATCATCAGGTCGAGCGGGATGTCGCGGAAGAGCTGGTGATCGCCCTGGAAGTGCTCCAGGTCGACGTACGGGAAGCCGTATTGCTCCGCCAGGCGGCGCGCGCGGGCGGCCTCTCCGGTCGGATCGGCGTTCTTGTAGAGAGTGCGGTTCGGGTCAGCGACCATGGTTGTCCAAAAGAAGAATCACCCGGCCTCGCCGACCGAGGAGAGTCGGAAGAGCGGGAGGTAAAACGCGTAGAGAAGAAGGGCGATGACGCCGCCCATGATCACCAGGATGATCGGCTCGAGCGCCGCCACCATACGGGAGAGTCTGGCTTCGATTTCCTCGTCGTAGAACTCGCTTACATTGGCGAGCATTTCCGTGAGGGCACCCGTCGATTCACCGACTTTCATCATCTCGATGGCCAGGTCGCTGATGACGCCCGTGTTGTCCAGCGAGCGCCACAGTGGCTCGCCTTCGCGGACGTTCTGCACGATCCCCTGAATCTTCGTGGCCACGAGCTGATTGCTGATCGACTGCGAGGCGATCTCGATCGCGGGAACCATCGGTGTGCCGCCCGCAAGTAGCGTTCCCAGCGATTGGGTGAACTGCATGATCGCGAAACGGTGCAGCACGCCACCGGCGAACGGGATCTTGAGCTTGATGCGGTCCCAGAGCAGGCGGCCGGAGGTCTTGACCCAGTAATTGACGAGGATGAACGCGAGAATCGTCCCGCCGACGACCAGGAGGATGTTGTCCCGCAAGGTCGTGGCGATGGTGATCATCACCCGCGTGAACCAGGGCAGCTCGGCGCCGAACCCTTCGAAGAACGTGGCGAACTTCGGGATGACGAAAGTGATCATCACGAAGATCATGGCCGCCGACAGAAGGATGAGGATGGCCGGGTAGACCATCGCCCCGATCACCCGTTTGCGCAGGTTGACCAGCAGCTTCTGATAGCGGAGGAAGCGCTTGAGCACGCCTTCCAGGTCGCCGGAGCGCTCACCGGCGCGCAGGGACGTGGCGTAAATCGGCGGAAAGAGGTTGCCGTACGAGGCGAACGCGTCGGAAAGGGCGATGCCCGAGGTGATCTTCTCGCGGATGTCGTTGAGGATGTCCCGGAAGCGCTTGTCCTTCTGCCGCTCGAGCATGATGTCGAAGGACTGGACGATGGGCAGGCCGGCCCGGACCAGCGCCAGCAGCTCCTGATTGAAGAGAAGGAAGCGCTCGATGGAGATCGCTTTGCCGAAGCGGGGGAGGTAGTCGCCGAAGGCAAACGCGCCGCGGCGGGCTTCGAAGACGTGCAGACCCTGCCGCTGCATCTCCTCCTGGGCTGCACGGATGGACTCCGCGCGCACCTGCCGCTCGACGACTTCTCCGTCGGCGGTGCCGACTCTCACGATGAATTCAGGCATCTAAGGCTTTCGGTTACCTCGACTTGGACGCGCGAACGGGGGAAACGTTCCGGCGAGGCGTGTGCGTAGAACCAAAGAGGTTTACCAGTACTTCCACTCCGGAACGACGTGCTTTTCGAAGGAGAAGGGTGCGGCCGCGCCCGGTTGGACGGTTACCCGCACCCAGCCGACGTCCGGCGACCCCGGAACTTCCATGCGGGTCAGGTTGGGCGCCTTCGGGACGGGGTGGTCCACCTTGTACTCGTGCTCGTCACCGTGGACCACCAGGACGGGCTTCCCGAAGCGCGCGCTTTCCTCGGCGAGCGTGTCGAGGAACGGCTGGTAGGCCTTGAAGTACTCGAGGTTGATGGGCAGGAAGGGGGGACGCGCGTGAAAGGCGATGACCACCGCCGATGCGTTTCCCGCATTGGCGAACGTCTCCCGGATCCACGCCGCGGCCGCCGCCGTTCGTTCCGTGGCCGCGAGGTCATCCTTGGCGGTGCGGCCGGGGAAGGGCTCGCGCGCGTTCCTGCTGCCGGGGACGTGCACTGTGGCGAAGATGACTCCCTGCTCCGACCAGCGGACGTTCTCGACATAGCCTGGCTGCCGGGTGAGTGCGATCCGCTTGACGGGATGCTGATAGAGGATCTGCCGCAGCTTCTCCAGACGTTCCAGAGGCACATACGCACCGACTTGTGGCTCCCAGCAATCGGTCCACTCGTTGTCGCCGGGCGTGTAGATGACCGGATGCCGCAGCGAGTCGAAGGAATCGCGGCTCTTGACGTACATCGCGTCGCTGCACGGCTTCCAGAAGATGTCGCCGACATGAATGACGGCGCTGAGATCGTGCGCGTCGATGTGCCTGAGCAGCAGGCGATATTGCATCTCCTCGTGCCTGTAATAGGGCGCGTCGCCGAGGACGGCGAAGGAGAAGCTTCCCTCCGCTGTGGGCGTGGGTGCGCTCAGTCCATTGGCGCGGATCACCATAAAAAGAACGACGGCGGCGAGAAGGCCCGCCGCCGTCAGAAGTACTGTCCGCCTGCGCTTGGCGTCAGTCGACATCATCCGTCTGCATTGAATAGATGATCACGCGGGGCGCTCCCGGGGGGAGATAGTCGCCGCGTTTGAGCTCTTCCTTGAACCAGAAATCGAGGTTGCCCGTGCCGGTGATGAGGCCGCCGGCCAGCAGTGCACCATAGACGTCCATGTTGCCCTGGGTGTCGTAAGAGCCTTCGTTGTAAACGAGGCCGTCGATGGAGGCGGGAATGGTCACGGCCGCGCCGTATTCGTCGTGCGCGTTCGACGTGCACTGGTCGGGGATCTGGGTCTCATTCACGACACCCACGCCGGGGCAGGTGATGCTTCCGGCCTTGTGGATCTGGGTCTGGGCATTGCCTGCCTGCCAGCCGACGAGGACGGAGCCCGTGCGGACGGTCGGATAGACCATGTTGAAGTACGGCTCGTGGGGCTCGGAACAATAGTTCGTGGCCGAGGGAGTGCCGTCATAGTCCGTCGGCGGTACGACGCAGTCGGCGGTGGCGACGGCGCCCAGATCGGGCTCGGCGTCGGCATGCCAGACCTTCGGAACGTATTGTGACGCGCGCGTCTGGTCTGCGCCCCCGTCGTTGTACGTGACGTTGATCGGGCCGCGAACGACGACGTCGAAACGCCGGTTGCCGTTCAGGTCCTGGTAGCTGAACTTGTTGTCCGAAGCCCCCTCGTGGATCATCGCCCCGGTGGTGGCATCGACAGCCCAGTTGCCGTCGGCATCGACCCGTCTGTACCCGATGTCCCGGAACGGCTCGCCGGGCATCTTGTATTTGGCATTCGGCGCCGAGGTGCCCAGACCGGTGTGACGGAAATCGCCCGCATTGAGATAAACGAAGCCGCGCATCAGGAACGGATTGGCGACGTCACCGGAGCTCCACGCTATGTTCGGAGTCAGCGCCGGGCTGGGATCGCCTTGAGGATTCGAACCGTCGCGCGTATCGAAGAAATAGAAGCCGCCGCCCAGGGCGGCACCGGCCACGGCATTTGACCAATAGCCGACCGTTCGGGCGGTGCCGACGCCATTGCGCTGGAAGGTGCCGTCGTTCGCCGCGGCGTACTTGAAGTAGTAAATCCCCTTCGTGCCCCGCCCCTGGATGGCGACCTTCTTCCAGAACGTGTAGTCGATCTTGGGGAAGACGATCTTTTTCTTGGTGGGATAGACGCTGGCGTCCTGGTCCTCGAAGTTGGCGTAGCGTGGATCTCCGATGTCTTCCTGATCGGTGCGGTCATAGGTCTCGACGGTATTCCCGACGTCATCGGCCGCGCGGAGACCGAACCAGGGATCCACATAGGTGCGTCCGATCACTTCACTGAGAAAGTTGAAGCCGTCGTAGTCGCTTCCGACCTGAATGGGCCAGACGTTGTCGTCATATCCGCGCTCGATGTGAACCATTTCGTACGGATTGGCCCAGGGGAGCGTGGACACGGTCTTCGTGTCGACGAGGTCATCTTCGGACTGCTCGACACCCCAGTGAATGTTCGACGATCCGCCGTAGTCGATGCTGCCTGTCGCGCTCTGCAGCGGTCCGCCGGGGACGGGGACTGGGAACTCGCCGACGATGATGCGCACGATTTTCGAGGTGGTGGCAACCCCGCCCACGAAACGCGAAGCGGTTGCAGCGATCGTGGCCACGCCAAAACGCGTTCCACCCCTCCAGAACTGGTTGCCCGTGCCGGGATCGGTGTACAGCGAGCCGCCGGAGATCGGCGGCGCATAAACGCGGATCGAGGTGATCCGCGGACTGGCCGTTGCGCTGTTGAACAGGAAAATGTTGATGTTGTCGATGATCGTCGATGCCGTCGTGGTGTCGACGATGACGTCGGCATTTCCTTCGACGCCATAGAAGCGGTCGTCGAACTGAGGCTTGTAGGGCTTGTCGAAGAGAACCGTTCCCGCCACCGACTTGTAGCGGCCGGAATAGTCGCCGGTGGTGGCGCCGAGCGTTCTCAATGTCTTCACCGCGTTGGTATTCTCGGGCATGATCGGCGCGCCATTACGCGTCCGCGTAGCCGATGGAACGACGTTGCCCCGCGACCAGGTCGGATCCTGAAACCATTCCATGGCCAGCTTCGCCCCCGCCTCGGCCGCGGCCTGCGACTGAATGCCGTAGGTCTCGTTGACGGCGATCGCGCTTTCAGTCTCGGAGATGGCGACGAATCCCAGGCCGAGCATCGACAGCCCGACCATGATCATCAGGCTCACCAGAAGGGCCGATCCCTCCTGCGGTTTCCTGTTTGCGCGTGAGCGTCTCATTGAGCGTTTCATGTTTTTCCTCACCACTAATTGCACGAGACGGGATTGTTGGTTTCAGTGCCGATGATGTTGCAGATCTTGACCACGCCGGGCTCGCTGGCCAGCGTGTACTTCAGACACATCGAGGTGATGGGATTGTCCGTCGACACGACGCCGCAGCGGTCGCCGCGCCATTGGAACGTGATGGCGATCGGGTAAGCGGCATTGGTTCCGGAATTCAGCGCGAGAGTCTGCGCCGGGGAACTGGGCAGATCGATCGTGTGCGTCGTGCCGGCCAGACGAGTCGTAGTGTCTGCAATGGTTCCGCCGAATCTCACGGAGGTGACCTGGAAGCCATGGGCCGGACTGCCGGTCGAACAGGTGCTGGAGTTCTCGAACTGGAAGATCAGTCCGGTCAGGGTCATGTCCTCGAGACTCGACAGGTTCTTGATGTTCAGCGTGACCGTCTGGGTGACGTCCTGCGGAGCCGGTGGCGTCTCGGCGCCCCAGGTCTCTGTCTCGATGGTCGGGTAGCAATCTGCCGGCGTCTGGTCCTTGACGTATTTCGTAATGGTCGGTGACTGGATGCAGCCCTGATCGTCCTTGACCGTCACTGCAACCGTGTAAACCGCGGTCGGGTCGTCGGTCTGATCGATCCAGGCGATCCGCCACGGCGCGGCGGTGAGGGTCGGGGACATGGCGGTGATGACTGCTCCGGCCGGGTCGGTCACCGTGAACTTGACCTCTCTGATCACTCGCGTGGCGTGGGACACCGTGATCAGGTCGCCGCCGGCGAGGACCCACTCGTTTCCGGGGTCACCGCTGCCGGTCAGCGCTCCCGTTGCCAGTACCTGCGTGTTGTCGAAGTAGCAGGTCGGGTACTGCACCTCGTCGGAGGCCTCGCCGGGTTGCGTGCAGTTCATGGCCTCGACGGTGTAGTAATAGAGGTAGTCGACGCCCGAGCTGTTCGACTTCACCGGCGGCTGAGGAGTGGTCGCCGGGAGTCCTTCCGCGTCCGTGAACGTCTCGCCGTTGGTGAGTGCGCCGCTCATCAGATAGCCATCGGGCTGCGCGGCGTCGATCGGCCACGCTTCGCGGGTGCCGGTTACGCCGGCCTTCCGCCAGCGTTTGATGCGGTACTTGTCGACGGCAATCAGGCTCGTGTCCAGCGCGGCGGTCACCGCGGTCCAGTCCAGGTTGATCGAACATTTCCCGTTGCCGGGATTACACGAGCTGTTGGCCATGTCCACCGATAGTCCCGTGACCTTGTTCGGAACTGCCGGCGCAGAGGGGCTGATCATGTACGGTCCGAAAGCGGCGGTGCCGACCGGCTGGACATAGCCGGGGTTCGTGGCGATGGCGATGTTGTTGCCTTCGTTCCACGTCGCGTTGGCGACGCAGGCGTCGCTGGTCTGGATTCTGTAGTAATAGTTGACACAGGCCGCAGGACCTTTCGTTCCGACGGGCTTGTTGGCGGCGTTGTCGATGATGGTGACCATCGCGCCCTGGTTACTCAGACCATCGACCACTTTTTCACCACTGGTCGCCGGATTGAAGTTCGGATCGGTGCTGCGCCAGACCGTGTAGAGAATCCGCTCGCCGGCCGGAATGGCCGTTCCATTCGTCGAGCCCGCACCCGTGCAGAGCAGATCGTCGAATGCGGTGGTGTTCGCAGTGGGACGCGGGAAGGAGAGCTGAATGCCCGTCTCTCCCGAAGCTCCAGTGACCCGAGCTGCTTCAGGCAGTCCCGGCTGGGTATTGTTGCGAACGGTCCTGGAAACGGGCGTGGACCATGACTGGCCTTCGGTGTTGAGCGCCTTCACTTTGAAGAAGTAGGTCTGTCCCGAAACGAGCCCGCCGCTGACGTCGACCTCGAGGTTGAGTGACGCGTCGACGCAACCGGAGTAAGTGCCGGTGAGATTCGTGTCGTAGCAGATCGAATACTTGTCGACGGCCCCGCCTGTGGTGGGAGCGGACCAGGTAACGTGCGCCATGCCGCAATGACCGGTGCATACCGAGGTAATGGCGGCTGAGCCGGGAGGGCCGAGGTGAGGATCGGCGGATCCGGCATGGCCGAAGTTGCGGGGGACGACGAGCGTCTGCAGCGTGTACGTCCGGTTTCGGGTGCCTGCCTTGGTGCCCTCGTAGTATTTGTTCTGGGTCGTGCCGGTCAGTTCCACGAGGATCGAGCGGATGTCGCTGCGCATGCCCCGATCGACGAAATTGTCGGTCGTGCCGATATTGTCCGGATCGTATTGGCCGAGGCCGCCTACGGCACCGCGGCTCGTGCGCGTCGCCGTGACGCCGGTTTCAGTCACCGTGGCGAGGGTGGTCTGATTGGCGGTCGTGTAATACGTGAAGTACAGCGAATGAATGTTGTCCGCGATTGGAACCGGCGTGCCGGGCGTGCCGTCGCGCTGGAGTGCGATGCGATAAAGAGTGTAGGGGGGATCGGAGCAGCCGTTCAGATCGTCGCAGAGGTCATAACCGGTGCCGGCGGCCGTGCCGCCGATGGTGACCAGACTCTCTTCCGTACCACCCGGATACGCGGCGCGAGGCCTGGCGACGTCGGCGTAGAACTTGATCTGTTGCACGTTGACGGCGTTGTTCGCCGACTTGAGCGCAAACGTCACGATCTCTTCATTGGCGGTGGTGACAGTGTCGAACTTGTTGGCAACCGTGGGGACGTAATCAGGCTCCAGTCCGTGGCTGTTGGCCACGTCGGTGAAATAATCGAGGTTGCCGCGAATGGTGATCGCGGACACGCCGGCGAATTCGATCTGTTCGTCGGGCTGCTGTTCGCCGTCGGACGGCGAGCCGTCGCGGTCATAATCGAACCCGGCCATGCGCACTTCGCTGAGCAGCTTCTCGAAGGCAACGCGCGTGGACTGCTGCAGGTCGGAACTTGCAACGCCCTGGGTGAACATGCGGTTGCTGCGGTCGTACGCGACCAGCGCAGCGATCAGGATGATTGCGAAAATCGCCGACGCGAACAAAACCTCGGCGAGGCTCATGCCGGCCTGACGCCGGATCGCGGCGGCATTACGCGGTTGAAAATCGATGCGCATGGTCGTGGTCTCCATTTGAAAACATCAGCGCCGCATCAGCGGCGGGGCTTGGCGACGGTCAGGCTCACATTGCGCGCGCGGAGCTCTTCGCTCCAGCGGACGGTCACCGTGAGCCGCAGGAAATTGGCGGTCGTGAATTCGCTGTTGGCCGTGAGATTGCCGACAGGCACCACGCGTAGAGTGACGCTTCCCTTGGACATCTGGCTCGTGGCAACGTACGAATCCCAGTTGTTGGCTACGGCGGGGGCGCCGGCATCGGTGTTCTTGATGTCGATGCAGCCACAGGCGTCGACGAAATCAGCGTCGACGATCTCGAAATTTTCGAGCAGCTCGTCGCCGGTCATGTAAGAGAGATCTTCCAGGACGCGGACCGCCACGGCATTGGCGCGCGACATCTGCTGGCCGCTGTAGATGTTCCGCCGGCCCATGAAAAAGAGGGTCATGATCGCCAGCATGACCAGGCCCAGCATGGCCGTGGCGATGATGACCTCGATGAGGCTGTAGCCCCGTTCGTGCTTCGGTTGACGTGCCATTGTGATGTCGCTCAATTGCAGCCTCAGTAAGTCGACGTTTTGAAGTTTCCGGCGGGCCGGACCTCGATCTTGAAACGAGGTTTCGGCATCGTGTGACGCGTTTTGAGGATGATGTTCTCTTCCGCGTCGGTGAGTGAGTACGCACTGCCGTCGGGCATGTACACGAGGTCGGGGAGTGCGTCAGCGTCGTCGGGAACCCGCGTGCTGACAGGCATCGCCGCGATGTCGACGAACGTGTGCGATTCGAACGTGATCCCGTCGGGTAGCTGCGTCAGGCGGTGCGTCTGGCCCCTCTCCCGGGAGTTCACCCAGACGTTGGCGGCAGTCAGCTCCGCCATGCTGTAGTTCCTCGAGCCGGCGCTGAAGCTGATCTTGGTGGGCCGTTGATTCTTGATGGCCTGCATCCGGATCCAGCGCGCGTCCGACGCGAACGTCCGCGCACCCGTGCGCAACTCGTTCGACCGGTACATCTGGAGGAAGTTCGGAATGGCCGCCAGCGTGAAGAGGCCGACGATGGCCACGACCACGATCATTTCGGCGGCCGTGTAGCCGAGCTGAGACTTTCCGCGGTGTTTCATTGGACGGCCCCTTTCTGCAGTCGAGGTGCCATGACTCTGGAATGTCGAGAAACGTCGATTGCGCAGCAGGTTAGCGCGATTCTGAGCCGGATCCAAACAGCGACGCCTTCGTCGAAGTGATACAAAAAGTATCAGTCGGTGTTCGGCGGCAGCTCGATCGTGACGGCCGCTCCCTCGCCCTGGCGTCCTCGCAAAGCGATCGAGCCGCCGTGGACGAGCACGATCTTGCGGGCGATGGCCAGCCCCAGGCCCATCCCCGATGGCTTGTCGGATTGAAAGGGAAGGAGCAGACGCGGGGCATCGCTCTCGTCGAGACCGATGCCGTTGTCTTCGACGGTCAGCGACGGATTCGGCTGATCGACCGACCGGATGGTGATCGAGCCCGCGTCCCCTTTCGCGCGGACCGCGTCGACGGCGTTGCGGATGATGTTCTCGACGACGCGCGTCAGCAGGACGGCGTCGCCGTTCACGAGCGCCGGACCACCTTCGAAACGGAACTCGATCCCGGATTGGCCGTCATCGAGTCTGCGCACTACGTCGCGCGCCACGTCGGCCAGATCGAGGGGCTGCAGGGCGAGCTTGATCGGTCGCGCAAAGGCCAGCAACGCGTCCACGGCCTGCGACAGCACGCTCGCTTCCTCTTCCGCGCGGCGGATGCGCTCTTCGGCCTCACCGGTGCTGCCCCGCCGGATCAACGCGAGGTAGCCGCGGATGGTCGAGAGGGAATTGCGGAACTCGTGTGCGATTCCCGCGGACATCTCGCCGATGTCGGCCAGTGTCTGGAGCTCACGCAGCCGCGATTCGAGGCGGCGCACGTCGGTGAGATCGGCGAAGAGCCCGAGCATGCCCAGATACTCATCGGCCTCGCCGAACAGATGCACCGTGGTCAGCCCGACGACGCGTCGCGACCCGTCGAGCATTACCTCTTCACGAGCGCGAGACCCGCGAGTCTCGAAATCCCGCGACACCGCCTCGGCAAACGCGCCGGGGCCGAAGACGTCGCGGACGCGCATGCCGGCCACGCGCTTGTCGCCGATCTCGAGGATGTCCCGTCCCGCGCTGTTCACCTCGACGACGTCGCCGTTGCGGTCGAGCACGAGCAGCCCCGAGCTGAGGCTGCGGGTGAGCGTTCCCGTCACGACTTCCAGTTCGTCCGCGCGGCGCTTCTGGGCGTCGTGCAGGACGCGCAACTGTTCTTCCTGCTCGCGGAGACGGGCAATCGAAGAGCGGAAGGTCTCCACGACGAACTGGCTCTCTTCCAGCTGCCCGCGATCGCCTAGTGCGCGCGCGTCGTCGAG
The DNA here is from genome assembly GCA_963822445.1 of uncultured Acidobacteriota bacterium. Lineage (GTDB taxonomy): Bacteria > Acidobacteriota > Thermoanaerobaculia > Gp7-AA8 > Gp7-AA8 > QHVT01. The sequence continues at coordinate 111,603 of CAWGHO010000003.1, forward strand.
CATCTGCTCGATGGGCCTGGTGATGCGGGGGAGATACAGCAGCAGCAGCAGCACGCCGGCCAGCGCCGCGATCGAGCTCAGGGCCGCCGTCCACATGAAGCGCCGCTGCATGGCTGCGATCGGAGTCGAATCGAACCGGAAGTGCAGAGTGCCGCCGGGAACGACCCGGCGCAGCTCGTCGAGACCGGGACCGTCCGGGCCAGAGGTGACGGAGTCGCGGCCGCTCCGGAACTCGATGACGTCGATGCGGTACTTCACCCGCAGCGCGCCGAAGAGGGCGGACATGGCTTCGCGCGGCGGCGCTTCCCGCACGAAGGATTCCGTCGCCGCGGCCGTGGCGGCCATGCGCGCGTCCCAGATCGTCTGGATGGAATCGTCGACCGTCCGCTTGAGCAGCAGGATCAGCGCGAAGATCAGCGCGACGAGAAAACCGACCAGCAGGGCGAGAAACAGCCGCACGTCGCGGCGGAACCCGACCTTCGTCAGCCCAGAAGAAGCGCCAGATACCATCGCCAGAGTGTAGGTCCGAAGAAGAGAACGATCAGAAATGCGAGCCCGAGGAAGACGCCGAAGGGAACGGCGACTTTCATCCCCTGATCGCTCCTGAGCGCCAGCACGAGGCCGGTGATGGCACCCGTCACCGACGCGATGACCAGAAGCGGAAAGAGCGGCTCCCATCCCACCACCGCGCCGAGCATGGCCATCATCTTCACGTCGCCGAGGCCCATGCCTTCGATCTTGCGCACGAGCTTGTAGCTGAGGCCGATGGCGAGGAGAACGCCGGCGCCGATGACCGCTCCGATGACGGAATCGAGGAGCGTCGCGGAGAGGAGCAGCTCCGGATAGAGCGCGCCGAGGTTCAACCAGCCGACGAGAAGGCCGATGGCGATGCCGGGGATGTCGATGACGTCGGGGAGGATCTGGATCTCGAGGTCGATGTAGATCAGCACGATGGCCATCGACACGAGGGCCGCGACGGCGAGGAATCCGGCGCTGAGGCCCGTGCGCTGGATAAACCGCGAGCCAGAACAGCGCGTTCGCCAGCTCGACCAGCGGATAGCGCGGGCTGATGGGGACGCGGCAGGCCCGGCAGCGGCCGAGGAGCCATAGATAAGAGAGGATGGGGACGTTGTCGTACGGCTTGATCTGCGTGCGGCAGTTCGGGCAACTGCTCGGCGGAAAGACGATCGATTCCTCGCGCGGATAGCGATGGATGACGACGTTGAGAAAACTGCCGACGATCCCGCCGAACCCGAATGCCGCCAGCGGCAGGACCCACGTCATCGCCGGGATTGTAAGTTCAACGCCCGCGGTTATGCTGCGGCGCTCCTGCTCACGCGAACGGGGAGGCGAATGGGGTCTGGTGGCTCCCGCGGTCTTCAAAACCGTTGTTTCGGCGCGGAAGCGTCGAAAGGTTGGTTCGATTCCGACACGCCTCCGCCATCCGACGGGCTTCGCCCGCGGGTGGCGGATGGGATGCCGTGGGCTCTGTTTGTTACGCGCTCGGTCGATGAAGTTTGATCGGCAGGACCCGCGCAAAATGTTCGAAGTCGCCGTCGGTCGTGAAGATGGGGAAGTCCAGGCGTGCGGCGATCGCGCAGATCAGGAAGTCGGTGTTCGAGCCTTGGATTCCGTTCGCACGGCACTCGTTGAAAAACGACGCGGCTTCCTCGTAATCCGGCCGGGTGATCTCCGTGTCGGGAAATGCATGGAGATGGTCACGGAGACGATCGAACTGCACGCGTTCCCTGACACCTGATAGCAGTTCCTGACGAATCGAGCCAATCAGAGCAACGCGGCTGTCCGCGACGAGCGAGGCGAGCTCGCCCACGATGCGCGACCCTGCCGACCCTGCCTTCCGGCGCAACGCCAGAGACCAGATCGATGTGTCGACCAGAACCTTCACGATCTGCGGCGCTGCTTCTTGTAATCGTATTTCGGGTCGAATTCGACCGTTCCGAACAGTTCCATGATCCGGGCCTGTTTACGGCGCTGGATGTACTCCTCGAGAGCGTCGGTAACAGCCGCTTTCTTCGTCCGCTGGCCGCCGACCCGGCGCGCTTCTTCGATTAATTCGTCGTCTATCGCGAGATTTGTCGGCATGTGCAACCTCCACACAGTGTCGTGTGTAGGTGAAAGTGTAGCATGGGGAGTGGCGCCCCTCGCTGGAGCTGCCGACCTCACGGTCGCAGCTCAGCGGCGACGCCCGGCGTCGCCCGCTGCCGCGGCGACAGACGCCGCGGCGCCGTGAGGCGTCCGCGCGCGTCCCTACTTCGGCGCGTCCGTCAGGAACCCGACCTTCTGCGCGCCGCCCGCGTGCGCGGCGTCCATCGCCGCCACCGAGCTCTCGAACGCCAGGTGATCCTCGGAATTGATGAACACCACCCGCTCGGCCGGCGGGCGGGCAATCATCTGCCGCGCCACCGCGTCGCGTAAGGCCTGGGTGGTGGCCATCTTCTCGGTGTTCAGATACATCCCGTCGCGTTTGATCGTGATCACCAGCTGCACGATGTCCGACGGCGGCTGGGGCGTGGTCAGCTCCACTTTCGGCGGCACTTCCACGTCCAGGCCCATCTGCAGAATCGGCATGGCCACCATGAAGATGATCAGCAGCACCAGCACCACGTCCACCAGCGGCGTGATGTTGATCTCCGACTTGACGCCGCTTCCGCCTGCGCTGAAAGCCATTGCTACATCCTCCCCTGAGCCATCTCGGCACCGGCCTGCTTCGTCTCGGTGAGGATGGCCACGCGGGTGAACTCGGCGTCGTTCGCGGCCTTCATGACCATGCGGATCTTGCCGAAGTTGATGCGCTTGTCGGCCTTCAGCATCACCGCGCGCGACGGATCCTTCTGATACTCAGCCTGCAGGTAGGTGGGCAGGTTCTTGTCCGGAATCCACTTGTCCGCCACGAACACCGAACCGTCCTGCTTCACGGAGATGATCAGGTCCCCTTCCTTGCCCGGACGCTTCTCAGCGTGCGGGCCGGTCGGGAGCAGCACGTCGACGCCCTGCTGGAGCATCGGCGTCACGACCATGAAGATGATGAGCAGCACAAGGCAGACGTCGACGAGGGGGGTGACGTTGATGTCGCCCTTGACTTCGTCGGGACTGCCGCCGCCGGCACCGAATGCCATCTGTCTCTCCTACGACACGCGCGACTTCGCGCGCGCCTCGTTCTTGATGAAGTAGTCGATGAGCTGCGACGACGAGTTCGACATCTCCACCTGGAACCGTTCGATCTTGTTGAGGAAGTAGTTGTACATCCACACCGCGGGGACGGCCACGAACAGGCCGAATGCCGTCGTTGCCAGCGCTTCGGCGATACCGGCCGAGACCGCGCCGAGGCCGCCCGAGCCGGAGATGGCCATGCCACGGAAGGCGTTGATGATGCCGATGACCGTGCCGAACAGGCCGACGAAAGGCGCGGTGGTGGAGATTGTGGCCAGATTGCCGAGGCCTTTCTTCATCTCCGCGGTGGTCATCAGCGTCTCGCGCTCGATGGCCCGGCGGCCCGATTCGACGATGTCGAAGTCTTCGGGCAGCTCCTGCGACGATTCGTAGTGGAACTCGGTCAGTCCCGCGGTGAGCACGCGCGCGAGATGACTGTGCCTGAACTTCTTGTCCTTCGCGAAGTTGATGGCCTGCTCGAGCTTGTGATCGCGCAGGAGAGGCGTCACTCCCTTGGCCACCGCGAGCGATTCCTTCTTGGCCTTCTGGAACCGCCAAATGCGCTCGAATGCGATGGTCAGCGACCAGATCGACATCAGCGCCAGGATGATGACCACGGTCTTACCGATCCAGGTCATCGCCTCCCACATGCCCATGAGACTGAAACTGGCTTCCATGCCTTCCATGAATTACTTCTCCTCTCGCGCTAGCTTTCCAGGCGGAAATTGATGGTCAGGTTGTAGTACACCGGCACGGGATTGCCGTTCATCGTGCCCGGTTTGAATTTCCAGCGTTTGATCGCCGAAAGCGCCTCGGCTTCGAGGCCCATCGGCAGCCCCTTCAGGATTCGCGCCTCGGTCACATTGCCCTGGCGGTCGATGACCGCTTCGACGATGACGATGCCCTGGATGCGGGCCTTGCGCGCGATCTCGGTGTAGCGGGGATCGATGCGCTCGATGATCACCGGCGGTTTCACGTTCCCGCCCACGCGCACCGGCGAGTCACCGGTTCCGCCGATCTGGCCGCCGAGCTGTCCGCCCAGCGTACCGCCGAGCGTTCCACCGACGACGCCGCCCACGACGCCGCCGACCACGCCGCCTTTGACACCGCCGACCACACCGCCCTCGACACCGGCGCCTTCATCCTCGGACGAGACCTCGGCGACCTCGGGCAGGTTCTTCGGCACTTCGCTCGGTTGCCGGAACTCGGGCTGCTTGACCTGCTCGACCGGCGTCTGCACCTGTTTGGGACGCGTCGCGCCGGAACTGGATGCGGGCGGTGGCGGAGGAGGCGGCGGTGGCGGAGCCGAGGTCACGATGAAAGCGCTGATCGGCTTTTCGATGATCTCGGGGTTCTCTTTGACGTAGATCCCCGCCGCGATGATCGCGCCGACCACGCCAACGTGTAAGACCAGCGAGATCAGTGCTGTGATCCAGCCGCCTTTTTGTTTGTCTTTTCCAGCGGACTCGATGAGTACGTCATCGAACATCGTCGTCCCCCTGCGGAGCGTTCAACGGACTCTGCTGATGTAGTGCCAAGGTGGTCATGGATCGTTGGAACCGGGGTGGGAAGCACGGGAAACCGCGTTTGCACGAACGTCACCGAGGCGCGCGATACGATGCTTTCACGGAGGAGCCGATGCAACAACGCGCGCTTGGAACGGCAGGGTTACGCGTCTCGGCGATGGGCCTCGGATGCATGGGCATGTCCGAGTTCTACGGCACATCCAGCGAGTCCGAGGGCATCGACACGATCCGCCGCGCGCTCGATCTCGGGGTCACGTTCCTCGACACCGCCGACATGTACGGACCCTTCACGAACGAGAAGCTCGTCGGCAGGGCGATCCGCGATCGCCGCGATGAAGTCGTGGTGGCGACGAAGTTCGGGAACATGCGCGGCGAAGACGGCGCGTTCCTCGGCGTCAACGGCAGTCCTGACTACGTTGGCAAGGCCTGCGACGCATCGCTGCAGCGTCTCGGCATCGACGTCATCGATCTCTATTACCAGCATCGCGTCGATACGAAGACTCCTATCGAAGAGACGGTCGGTGCGATGTCCGAGCTCGTGCGCGCGGGCAAGGTGCGTTACCTCGGATTGTCCGAGGCGGCGCCGGCGACGATCAGGCGTGCGCAGAAAGTTCATCCCATCAGCGCGCTGCAGACCGAGTACTCGCTCTGGAGTCGCGATCCGGAAGACGAGATCCTGTCGACGGTTCGCGAGCTCGGCATCGGATTCGTCGCCTACAGCCCGCTCGGCCGCGGGTTTCTCACCGGCCGATTCAAGTCGCCGGACGATCTCGATCCCGCTGATTACCGCCGCCGCTCGCCGCGCTTTCAGGGCGAGAACTTCGCGAAGAACCTCGACCTCGTGGAGAAGATCGAAGAGATTGCGCGCGAGAAAGGCGTCACTGCATCGCAGCTCGCACTGGCCTGGGTGCTGCGGCGGGGCGACGACATCGTTCCGATTCCGGGAACGCGACACGTGAAGTATCTGGAGGAAAACCTGCGCGCTCTGGACATCGAGTTGACCGCGGATGACCTGCGCCGCATCGACGAGGTCGCGCCGAAAGGCGTCGCCGCGGGGGATCGCTATCCGGACATGAGCACGGTCAACCGCTGATCAGCCGCCGCAGGCCCGCGCGCGGATCTCGGCATCGATCCGGTGCCGCCCCTCGGTCCAGGTCTTGAGGAACGCCCGCCACATCGCTCGCGTGTTCGTGACGATGGCCAGCTCGAAATCGGCGGCCTCCTGCCGACAGCGGCGCGCCGCGTCGTGACGCATCGAGAGCGGATGATCGGCGAGGTACTGATCCCAGGCCGCCGTCGTGCCCATTTCCCAGGCGCGCTCGAAATCGGCCGGCTCGTCTTCGTTGCGATCGCGGATCGTCGAGTCGAGATCGAGCGCCGTCGTTTCCGGCATCTCCGTGGCCACGGTCTTTTCCGGTCCGCGGCGCATCCGCGAGACGTCGTTGCGAGTGAGCGTTCCCGGCGATGCAGTCAGGAAGTTGCGCAGCGTCGCCGCGAACTCACTCGCATCGCTGAAACGGCGGCGGCGATCCTTCTCCAGTGCGCGGAAGATCACTGTCTCGATTTCCGGCGCGGCCACGCCCGGCTTCGCGTCGATGAACGGCGGCGGCGGCTCGGTGAGGTGTTTCATGATGTAGCCCTGCGGCGTTTCGCTGACGAACGGCGGCACGCCGAGGAGCATCTCGTAGAGGACGACGCCGAGGCAGTACAGGTCGGCGCGGCCATCGAGGGCTTCCCCTTCGCCGAGCAATCCGAATTGCTCGGGGGACATGTACTTCGGATTGCCCATCAGCGCGCCGGCCTGGGTCATCCCTTCCGACGCGGTGTCCTTGGCGATGCCGAGGTCGATGATCTTGGCGATGAGGCGATCGTCGGCGTCATACGAAAGCATCACGTTGTCCGGGGATACGTCGCGATGCAACAGACCGCGGCGATGGATGTGCTCGAGACCGGCGAGGACCTGCGAAGCGATGTCCGCGGCGACGGGCAGGGGACAGGGGCCGTTGTTCGTGCACCACTGCCTGATCGTTTTGCCGTCGATGAACTCCGAGACCATGTAGCTGCCGCCGTCGCCGACGAAGAAGTCATGCACGACGGCGATGTTCGGATGATGGATCTGGGTGGCGAGGCGCGCCTCCCGGAGGAAGCGCGCCTTGAAGCTGTCGTCGGCCATCAGGGTCTGGCGCATGACCTTGATGCAGCGCGGCACGTCGAGATGGAGGTGGCGGGCCTTGAAGACCTCGCCCATGCCGCCGCCGCCGAGGCGGCTGATGATCTCGTACTTGCCGTCGAGAATCGTACCGGGGCGCACGCTGTCACTGGCCATGGGTTGGAAGCGAACAGCATACGCCCCGGCGGCGCGCGACGATTACGCCTTGGCTTCGATCTCTTTGCGCAAGCGCTCTTCCTGCGCGCGCGCTTCGGGCGTGAATTCCTCGCCAAAATCCTCGGCCTCGAAGATCGGGCGCAACTCGACCTCGCTGTCGCCGCCGTCCGTATTCGGGATGCGCTTCGCCCACTCGATCGCCTCATCCATCGACTTCACCTTCCACAGCCAGAAGCCGGCGATGAGCTCGTTCGTGGCGGAGAACGGGCCGGGGACCACTTGCGGCGCGCCGCTGCCGAAGCGGACGCGGTAGCCCTTCGAGCTCGGATGCAGCCCCTCGCCGGCGGTCATGATTCCGGCTTTCACCAGCTCTTCGTTGTAGTTGCCCATCTCCGTCAGGAGCTTCTCGCTGGGCATGACACCATTCTCGGAATCCTTGTTCGCTTTCACGATCACCATCACTCGCATGTGCGTTTCTCCTTCTATTGATTGATGTCAGCCCATGAAGGGAATGCGGCCGCCGTTGACGATCCAGTTCGTGCCGTAACGGTCGACGACCATGCCGAATCCCTCCGCCCAGAACGCTTTTTCGAAGGGCATGGTCACCTTCCCGCCTTCGCTGAGCGCGTCGAATACTCGGCGTCCGTCCTCGACCTTTTCGTAAGTGAGCGCGAGACTGACGCCCTCCATCGGCTTGTACGTTCCGACGAGCGCGTCGCCGGCCATCAGCTCCGTGCCGCCGAAGGTGAGGTAGGCGTGCATGATCCGATCCTCGTTGCCCGGGGGACAGTGTTCGGCGACGGGAGTCTGGGCGTTGGTGAGCAGGGCCTCGAGCTTGCCGTCCAGGACCCGTTCGTAAAACCGCATGGCCTCGGCACAGTTGCCGTCGAATGAGAGGTAAGGGGTGAGTTGCGTCATGTCATTTCCTTTCGTTTCAATGTGACGATCCCAATTTAGTATCAATTAGTCCTAAAAAGCAACTACTAAGTTTGACTCTAGGACGAGACCGGCCTAAACTTCATTCATGGCAACGAAGCGGACCTACGAAGATGGATGCGCGACGGCCCACGCCCTCGACCTCATCGGCGAGCGCTGGGCCCTGCTGATCGTTCGCGAGCTGATCCTCGGTCCGAAGCGGTTCACCGATCTGCGAACCGGCCTGCCGAGCATCAGTCCGAACGTCCTCACCCAGCGGCTGGAAGACCTCGAACAGTCGGGCATCCTCCGCCGCCGCAAGCTCGCCCCGCCCGCCGCGGCCTGGGTTTACGAGCTGACCGAGTGGGGCCTGGAACTGGAGAAGGTGATCATGGCCATCGGCCGCTGGGGCGCGCGCTCACCTCAATTGATGCAGGGTCATCCTTTGAGTATCGATGCGCTGGTGCTGTCGTTCCGGACGATGTTCGATTCCCAGACCGCCGCCGATTTCAACGCGCGCCTCGAGCTGCGCATCGGCGAGGATCGCTTCCACGCCGAGATCGCGAACGGCGAGATGCAACTGAATCGCGGCCCGGCCGACCGCCCCGACGCGATCGTCGAGGCGTCACCCGAAGCGCTCATCGCGGTCGCTTATGGCGGAAAGAAACTCGCCGAAGCCGTGCGGGAGGGGGAGATGAAAGTCGAGGGCGACAAGGCCGTCGCGAAGCGGTTTTTCGGGCTGTTCCCGTTGCCGGCTCCGGCTGGCTAAAGGGAACGACGAGAGCGCCTCCGGACATCTGAGCCTTCCTGTCAAGTCAGGCGGCAGCGTTGGCGAGGGTTGAGCCTCGCATAGCGAGCTGCTGCAGATAGCGAGCTTCGTCGTAAGCGGTGCGGCTGGTCCAGCAGGCGTAAAGTATGCGGATCCAACGGTAAGCGAGTGTGCGGATGGCCTGGTGGTGGCTATGTCCACGCGCACCCTGCTGTTTGTAGAGCGCTCGAGCCCAGACCGAGTAGCCGATCGAGACTCGTGCGTACTCGTGGAAGGTCTGACGCAGGAACTTCGGACAGGCCCAGCGCATGTGCACGACCGCCGTTTTGCCGCTCCGGCGGAGAACCGGGGCGATGCCGCTTCGGGTGGCGACGTTGACGGCGCTGCCGAAGCGCTTGCGATCGGTCCCGAAGGCGGCGGCGAGCCGCGGCGCGAGCTGTTGGCCGGCGCCAGGGAAGCTCGCGAAGATCGACGCGTCCTGGTGGGCGGCGAACGCCGCCGAGATCTTCTGGTCGTACGTGGCGATGCTCGCGTTGAGGGCCCGGATCTGCGCAACCTCGCTTCCGATCAGCAGCACGGCAGCGTCAGTGGTGACCTGATCGTCGTGGAACGCGACCTCTGAACGGATCTCGGCGAGCTTCTGGTCGATCCACGCGGCCGCGTGATGATGACCCGCATAGAACCTCCGTATCGCGGACGGCCGAGCCCTTTGGATGGCCTCGAGCGTCGGCCAGCGTTCGAGGAAGTCACAGGCCTGCGCCGTAATCAACGCGCCGGCCCACCGGAGCGCCTGCGGGTAGTACGTCTTGAGCCGATCGGTCATGCGTTGGACGTGTTGCGTCCTCTGATCGACGAGCTCCCGCCGATCCTCGGTCAGAAGCCGCAGCAGACGCGTAGAAGCGTCGTCGGCGATGAACGGGCGCAGCTCGTTGCGGTGCTTACGGAGCAGGTCGAGCAAGGACGCCGCGTCGGTCGGATCGTCTTTCGATAGGCTCGGATGAAACGCCTCACGATACCGGGCTGCACTGCGTGGGTTGATCGGATACAACGTGACGAACGGATAGCCGCTGAGCGCGTCGAAGACCGCGCCGCGGGACTGCTCGATGGCCACGGCGATCGGTGCCCCGCCGAAGCGCGCCTGCAGCGCTTCGATCCATGCGCGCAGAGCCGCAGGCGTGTGCTCGATGCGCTCGTTCGTGCACGTCTGCTGCTGCTCGTCCCAAAGAGCCACTTCGTGCGATGTGTCACCCCAATCCAGCCCCACAAACGCCCCAAACTCGAACTCGCTCATCACACCCTCCCTTCGGGTTGGCTTTGGCCGTGCGCAAGGCCTATAGTCGAGTCGTGCTCCGACAGCATCTGAGAATGCGTTTCGGGCCAAAGCACTTCGTCCCGCTCGAAAGTCCGGAGGGATTCGTCGATCCGAACACGGGCGGAATTCGTAGCGGGACGAACCCTTCTTCTTAGTATCGCGCCGTCTGAACTCGGTTCTCCTGATCGCCACGCAACGGGTACTTCTCTGAGGGCTGAGGGAGAAGCGGAGAGACGGCCGGACAAGCTATAGGCGGGCCGGCACGGCCGGCAGCGCTGGTGTTCGCGTGAACGCAATCCGCGCTAGCTACCGCGAGTTCCGCAGAAGGCACAACCAGCGCCTGCCGGCCCGTGGCCGGCCCGCCGGAGGCGCTCTCGTCGTTCCCTTCAGCGATACCCAGCAGCCTGCAACTCGAACAGCTCCGCGTACCGCCCGCCGGCCGCGAGAAGCTCCTCGTGGGTCCCCGCGGCCTCGATCTGCCCCTCGGCCAGCACCAGGATCCGGTCGGCCATGCGCACGCTCGAGAAGCGGTGGGAGATCAGCACCGCTGTCTTCCCCACGCTCAGCTCGCGGAAGCGCTGGAACACCTCGAACTCCGCGCGGGCATCGAGCGCGGCGGTCGGCTCGTCGAGGATCAGCAGTTGCGCGTCGCGCATGTAGGCGCGGGCGATGGCAATCTTCTGCCATTCGCCGCCGGACAGATCGACGCCGCTGCGAAAGCGCTTGCCGATCGTCTGGTCGTAGCGCTGCGGCAGGCGCTCGATCACCTCGTCGGCGAGACTGCGTTCAGCAGCCTGCTCGATCCGTTTGCGATCGCCGACTGCCTCGATGCGGCCCACGGCGATGTTCTCCGCGGCGGTCATGTGATAGCGGACGAAGTCCTGGAAGATCACGCCGATGTTCGCGCGGAGCGACTCCAGGTCGTAGTCGCGGAGATCGTGGCCGTCCAGCAGGATTCGCCCCTCATCCGGGTCATACAAACGGGCCAGCAATTTCACCAGCGTCGTTTTTCCGGCGCCGTTCTCACCGACCAGCGCGAGCACCTCGTCCGCGTGCAGCGTGAATGAGAGATTGCGCACCGCCCACCGTTCCGCGCCGGGATAGCGAAAGCCCACGCCCTCGAAACGAACCCCTTCGCGCATCGGCTTCGGGAACGGAATCGCGTTCGGCTTCGTGACGATCTCCGGCTCGATGAGAAAGAACGAGAAGAGATCATCGAGATAGAGCGCCTGTCCGGCCAGTTGCGAGAAGCCCGAGAGCAAGCCTTCCAGCAACGTGCGCAACCGGCGGAACGAGCCCGCCAGGAACGTCAGGTCGCCGATCGTGAATTCGTTGCGGAGCGTGCCCCAGGCCAGGTAGCCGTACGCGACGTAGTAGCCAAGCGTGCCGACCGCGGTGAGCACGCTGCCCCAGAACGCGCGTCGCGTCGCCAGCGAACGGTTCGCCTGATAGAACGCGTCGGCCAGCCGGCGATATCGCTCGATCAGAAACGCGTTGAGGCCGAAGATCTTCACTTCCTTCGCCGTCTCCACGCTCGCGCCGGTCTGGCGCACGTAATCGAGCTCGCGCCGCTCCGGCGTGCGCGTGTAGTTCAGCGTGTAGCTCGCGGCGTTGAAGTGCGCTTCGCCGAGGAATGCGGGGATGAGGGCGATGGCGAGGAGAAGGATCAGCCAGGGCGCGTAGGCGACGAGGCCGATGGCGAAGGCGATGATGGTGATGACGTCCTGGGCCTGGCTCAGAAGCTGAGTCATCAGAGAGCTGCGGCCCATCGTCTGCCGCCGGGCGCGCTCGAGCTGATCCTGCAGCTCGCTGTCCTCGAAATCCTCGAGGTCGAGCGTCGCCGCATGCTCCATCAGGCGGATGCTCGTCTCGTTCGTGAAGCGCTCCGAGAGCAACGAGTCGACCAGCGAGACCACGCGGCCGATCACGTCTGAGAGCACGGCGATTCCGAACTCGAGCGCAACCAGCATGGCCAGGCGGTCGAGCCTTCCCGAGTCCCACCACGCCCGCAGATTCGCGGGATTTCCCGTGCTTGAGGCGAGCGCGATCACCTCGTCGATGATCAGTTTCCCGAGAAAGAGCATCGCCACCGGCAGGACCGCGCGCATCAGGCGCAGCGACGCGTTGGCGATGGTGAGCGAAGGGCTGGTCTCCCAGATCAGGCGGAGAAAGGGCGGGAGGTTGCGGAGCGCGCCGAGGCGCTCGCGGAAGGAGTGTTGCGGCTTCACCACCATTTTGCCCGTGCTGGCTGCGTGCCGTGCGGCTCCACGAATTCACCGAGTTTGGGGACGATGAGCTGCACGCCGGCTTTCGCCGCGGCGGCGACCGCGCGATCGGGCGGGTCGGGCCATGCGTGAAATCCGAGGTTGAATGTCGCCCAGTGCACGGGCAGCATCACCCGGCCGCCGACGTCGCGATGCGTCTGAATCGCCTCCTCGGGGCTCATGTGGATCTCGATCCAGGTCGGATCCGAGGCGCCGATCTTGATCAGCGTCAGATCGAATGGACCATGCGCCGCGCCGATCGCTTTGAATTGATCCGTGTAGCCGCTGTCGCCGCTGAAGAAGAAGCGGTTGCGCGGCCCCTTCACGACCCACGTCGCCCAGAGCGTCCGATTATTGAGTCGCGGATTGCGCCCGCTGTAGTGCCTCGCCGGCGTCGCGGTGAAGGTGAGGCCGCGGAGCGCGAAGCTCTCGTTCCAATCGAGCTCGTGGATCTGTGCGATCGGCGTTCCCCATCGCTCCAGATGCGCGCCGATGCCTAGCGGTACGACGAAGTGCGTGCCGCGAGCGGTGAGCGCGCGGACGACCGGCATGTCGAGGTGATCGTAGTGGTCGTGGGAAATGATCACCGCGTCGATCGGGGGCAGTTCATCGACCGCGATCGGCGGCGCGTGAAACCGTTTCGGACCGATCAGCGTCGATGGCGAACAGCGATTGCTCCAGACCGGGTCGGTGAGTACCTTCGCGCCGTCGATTTCCACCAGGACGGACGACCAGCCCATCCACGTCGCGCGCAATCCTGACGCAGGTGGCGTGGCGTAATCGCTCGTCGTTTTGCGCAGCACCGGAACCGGTGCGACAGGCTCGCGTTGCTCATCGCCGAAGAACTGCCGGCGAAACATTTCGCGATTGGAGGTGCGGTTCGCCCCGCGCGGCTCGCGATTGCGGAACGCGCCATCGGCCCATTGCGGTGAACGTTGCGCGCGAGCGAGCCTCGCGCCTTCCAGCCTGCCGCCCAGCGAGACCAGCCATTCGGTCGAGTAGAGAAGAACGACGACGATCACGACGAGCAGGAGGGCGATGACGAGCAGCGCGCGCTTCATCGCCTCATCCTCTCCGACTTCTCGCGAAATGCCTCACGAAAAGTCGCGAAAACGGATCGGCTCTCGATCGCGTCATCGACCGTAACCATCGCCAAATCAGCAGTTTGTCTCATCTGGCCCCCATGGCAGGCCGCTTGTTCTAGAGCAGCCCGACAAGGAGGCAACATGAGGCGTAAGAAGATCCTGCTGGTCGACGATTCGGCCACCACGCTGATGATGGAGCAGATGGTGCTCCGCGGTCAGGCGTACCAGATTGTGACCGCGAAAAACGGGCGGGAGGCGGTTGCCACGGCGGCCAGCGAGCGTCCCGACCTGATCCTGCTCGATGTGGTCATGCCGGAGATGAACGGCTTCGAGGCCTGCCGTCTCATCCGCCAGGAGCCTGACACGAAGAGCGTGCCGATCATCATGGTCACGACGAAGGGCGAAGAGCACAACGTCGAGACCGGATTCCAGAGCGGCTGCAGCGACTACATCACCAAGCCGATCAACGGCGCCGAGTTGCTGACGAAGATCCGCAGCTACCTCGATGACGGGGGTGCGGCATGAGCGGTCGCGACGACAACGCCGGCGGCAACTACGTCCAGAAGGTGCGCGAAGACACGAACCGCATCCTTTCGGACCTCAAGAGCAACAACGAGCGGTTGCGCTCCATCGTGGCCGCGCTCGAAAGCGATCGCTCGCGCCTGCAGGCCGAGAAGATGCGCCTCCAGGAGCAGCTCATGAACGCCCGCGAGAGCCTCGCCCAACGCGTCGACGACCACAACGCGCTCATGCGCCGCCTCTCCGAAGTGCAGGACGAGAACGAGTCGGTGGCCGGCCGTTTCCTGGAGATCGAGACCCAGAACACCAACCTCGCCAATCTCTACGTCGCCGGCTACCAGTTGCACGGCAGCCTCGATCGCGACCTCGTGCTCGCCGCGATCAAGGAGATCGTGATCAACCTCATCGGCTCGGAAGACTTCGCGATCTTCGAGCGCGAAGGCGAAGACCGGCTGCGGATGATCGACTGGTTCGACGAGCCGCCGCAGATGGCGCGAGAGGTCCGTTTCGGCGAGGGAATCATCGGACAGGTCGCCGCGACCGGCGAGGCGTTCGTGTCGAACGGCGAGCATGGCCGCGGAGTCGGAATGACTGCATGCGTTCCGCTGAAGGTCGACGGCCGAGTCACCGGCGCGATCGCGATCTTCCGCCTGCTCCCGCAGAAGCACGACGGACTGGAAGCCCTCGACGAAGAGCTCCTCGGTCTGCTCGCGAGCCAGGCCGGCATCGCGCTGTATTGCACGACCCTGCATCGCGTCGTGGCCGAGCAACGGCGTCCGGCGGGAGTGTGACGATGAGCCGACCCGTCATTCGCACGCCGGGCGCGGACGAGCCGCGCACGCAACGCCGGGTGTACCTCTATCCCGGCAATCTGTGGGCCGAGGCGGCGCCTGCTGTGATCACGACCGTCCTTGGATCGTGCGTTTCGGTCTGCTTCTGGGATCCGCGCACGGCTCTCGGCGGCATCAATCACTTCATTCTCCCGCGCGGCGGAACGACAGTGTCGGCGCGCTACGGCAATCACGCGCTGACGATGCTGCTCAACCGCGTCCTCGGCCTCGGCGCGCAACGCGACACGCTGCTCGCGTACGTTTTCGGCGGAGCGTCCGTCCTCGCCGGCGCGGGACAGGGACCGGGGCTCGGAAGCCGCAATCTCGCGCATGCATTCGAGTTCCTTCAGGCCCATGACATCGCCGTGCTGCGCCAGGACATCGGCGGCCGTGAAGGCCGCAAGCTCACCTTTCGCACGGTCGACGGCGAGACGCTCGTCAGGAAGCTGTAGGAGACGCCGTGCTCGATCACCAATCGATGGCCGCGTTGCTGGAAGCCTTTCTCGCCGAGTCCGATGAGGGCCTAGCGACGGCGGAAGAGGCGCTGCTCGTGCTCGAGCGGCGGCCCGAGGATGCCGAGGCGCTGGCGCTCGTGTTCCGGGCCGTGCACACGCTCAAGGGCAACTCGGGGATCTTCGAGTTCGAGCCGATGACCCAGGTCGCGCACGCGATGGAGGACCTCCTCGATCGCTTGCGCGACGGGCGGACCGTCGTTTCGAACGGAATCATCACTCTGCTCCTCGAATCGGTCGACGTGCTGCGAGGACTGCTGTCCGAGTCCGACCGCGGACGCGCTCTGAACGGACGCGAGCAGAAGCTCATCGAACACCTTCGCGAAGCGGTCGGATTGCAATCGGTTGGTCACGACCCCGCGCAGCCGTTCGCACATCACGCCTCGCGAACGCTGCGGATCGATCTGGCGAAACTCGATCGCCTGCTCGACCTGAGCGGCGAGATCGGCATCGCCCGCGGCCGCCTCGGGGAACTCCTCGACGATCCGCGCGTGCAGGTTCGCGCGGCACTCGAAGCACTGCGCGACGCCGAGCATCTCCATCTCGAGCTCCAGGAGCTGGTGATGAAACTGCGGATGGTGCCGGTTGGTCCGACCTTCCGCCAGTTTCAGCGCATCGTCCGGGACACCGCGCGGACGCTCGGAAAAGAAGCCGAGCTGCGGATCGAAGGGACGGACGTCGAAGTGGACGTCACCGTCGTCGAGCACCTGCGCGATCCGCTCATGCACATGGTCCGCAACAGCGTCGGCCACGGCATCGAGTTGCCGGCGGCGCGGCTCGAGGCCGGGAAAGCGCCGGTGGGCACGCTCGTCCTTCGCAGCTATCGCGAGGCCGGTTCGATCGTCATCGAGCTCGCCGACGACGGCAGCGGCATCGACCGCGAGCGCGTTCTCGTCCGCGCCCGCGAGCGGGGGATCGAGACCGCGAACCTGTCCGACGGCGAGATCGAAGAGCTCATCTTTCATCCCGGCTTCTCCACCGCCGAGTCAGTGACCGAGCTCTCCGGTCGCGGTGTCGGCCTGGACGTCGTGCGCCGCAACATCGACGCGATTCACGGCTCGGTGCGCGTTGAGAGCAGGGCAGGGGAAGGGACGACGTTTCGCGTCCGCCTCCCGCTCACTCTGGCCATCGTCGACGGCCTCGGTGTCGAAGTCGACGGGGAATCGTTCGTGATTCCGATGGAAGCGGTCGTCGAGGCCTTGCGCTTCACGGCGCGCGGCGACGCCACGGGAGTGTTTCAGCATCGCGGCGAAATGATCCCGTTCGTTCGGCTGCGCCAGCGGCTCTTCCTCACCGGCGCCGGCTCCGCGCGCGAAAACGTCGTCATCGTCCGTTCCACGCGCGGTCTGGCCGGCCTCGTCGTCGACGAGCTCCTCGGCGAATGCCACACCGTCGTCAAGCCGCTGCCGAAGTCTCTGCGCGGCATCCCCGGTCTCTCCGGCTCCGCGATTCTGCCGAACGGCCGGATCGCTTTCATCGTCGATGTTCCCGGGCTGTTGCAGGTCGAGATCGACCTTCGCCGCTCTGCTTCCCGTCCGCAATCTCGCAGCACACAGGAGTGGTCATGTTCCGCAAATTGAAGTTCGTTCACCGGGTTCTGATGATGCCGGCCATCGCCGCGCTGGCCCTCGTGCTGATCCTCGGCACAACCGTGTTTGCCGTCTCGCGCACCGAGTCGTTCAGCACGATGATCGAGGTCGGCTACTTTCCCGCGACGGAGATGCATCACGATCTCCACGAGATCCTCACCTCGATCCAGCGCACGCTGCAGGACGCCGCAGCTGCGCACGACGCCACCGCCATCCAGGAAGCGGACGCGCTCAAGGTGCAGTTCCTCGAGCGTCTGCAGAAGGAGAGCGGCAATCCCGCCGTCGATGCCGTGGAGCTCGATCGCCTCCGCGGACTCCTCAACGA
Source organism: uncultured Acidobacteriota bacterium (assembly GCA_963822445.1). Lineage (GTDB taxonomy): Bacteria > Acidobacteriota > Thermoanaerobaculia > Gp7-AA8 > Gp7-AA8 > QHVT01. The sequence goes on from CAWGHO010000003.1 coordinate 128,746, forward strand.
CTACTACAGTCTCGGCCGCGGCATGACCCAGCGCCTGATCACCGGCGAGACCGGCGTCAGCTTCGCCGAATCGCTCGAGGAGATGCGCCGCCGCCACAACGACCTCGCCACCGCGCTCGACGCCAGCCGCACGAAAGGCAAGAGCAACATCCAGAAAGCGTTCAGCGAAGTCCGCGATCTCCATCGCGCCACGCAATGGCTCGTGGTGGTGATCAGCGTGACCTGTCTGCTGCTGCTCGCATTCGTCTCGGTGTTGCTGATCCGCAGCCTGACCCGCCCGCTGCATCGGGCCGTCGAAGTCGCAAATCAACTCGCCGCGGGCAATCTCGCGGCGGACATCGACGGCGCGAGCGACGACGAGATCGGCAGGCTCCTGCAGTCGATGAAGCGCATGGTCGGCTACTTCCAGGAAATGGCCGGCGCCGCGGAACGCATCTCGCGCGGCGACATCAGCGCGACAGTCGCGCCGCGCTCGGAGAACGACACGCTCGGCCGCTCGTTCCGGGACATGGTCGTTTATCTCCAGGAGATGACCGGCATCGCCGATTCCATCGCCGCGGGTGATCTGACGTCCTCCATCAAGCCGAAGTCGAACGACGACACGCTCGCGCTCGCGCTGCGGAAGATGACCCGCAATCTCGCGCAGATGATCGGCGACATCCGCGCCGGCGTGGCCACGCTTTCCACGGCCTCGACGCAGGTCTCATCCACCGCTCAGAGTCTTTCCCGCGGCACGAGCAGCCAGAGCGCCTCGGTCGAGCAGGCCACGGCCAGCCTCGAGCAGATGACCGCATCGATCACCCAGAACGCTGCCAACAGCCAGGAGATGCGCGACATGGCCATCCAGGGCGCGCGCGACGCGGAGCTCAGCGGCCGCGCGGTCGGTGAAACGAAAGAAGCGATGGAAGCCATCGCTGAGAAGATCACCATCGTCGAAGACATCGCCTACCAGACCAACCTCCTCGCGCTGAACGCCGCCATCGAAGCAGCACGGGCCGGCGAACATGGCCGCGGCTTCGCCGTCGTCGCCAGCGAAGTGCGCAAGCTTGCCGAGCGCAGTCAGAGCGCGGCCAAGGAAATCGGCGGCCTGGCCGGATCGAGCGTACGCATTGCCGAGCGCTCCTCGACCTCGCTCAATCAGCTCGTTCCCTCGATTCACAAGACCGCGGAGCTCGTGCAGGAAGTGTCCGCCGCGTCGAACGAGCAGTCGACCGGCGTCGCGCAGATCAACCAGGCCATGAGCCTGCTCGACCAGATCACCCAGCAGAACGCGTCGGCCGCCGAAGAATTGTCCGCGACGGCCGAGGAGCTGGCCGGACAGGCTAAGACCCTCCGCCAGCGCATGGAGATCTTCACCCTCGGCGCAAAACGCACCGCACCTGCTGAAGAGCCGGAAGCGCTCACCGACGAAGTGGACATTCCGACGTTCGGCGGCTATCGCCCCAACGCCGCGGAGCTCGCGCAGTTCGATTACGAGAGGTTCTGATGCCTGTCGAGCAATTGCTGACATTCCTCATCGGCGAGGACGAGTACGGGATCTCCATTCTCCGCGTTCGCGAGATCGCGGAGTACCGGTCGCTGACGCCCGTGCCGATGACGCAGACCTGGATGCGCGGGGTGATGAACCTGCGCGGCACAGTCGTCCCGGTGGTCGACCTCGCCGCGCGCCTCGGCCTCGAGCCGACGCACATCTCCCGCCGCACGTGCCTCGTCATCGTCGAAATGAACATCGAAGGCGAAGAGGTGGTGATCGCGGTGATGGTCGACGGCGTCAGTCGTGTCGTCGATGTTCCGAGCGAGGACATTCAGGAACCGCCGCCGTTCGGTTTGAACGTCGACTTCGTTCCCGGCCTGGTGCGAGCGGACGACGCGATGATCATCCTCCTCGATCTCAAGGCCATCCTCGGAACCAGCGAGCTGCTAAACGCGGCCGAGCTTCTGCCCGCTCTTCGCGAACATGTCGAGGAGAGTGGTGATGCACGTCAGTGAGCTCGTGCCGATGTCCGATCGCGAGTTTCGCGGATTCCGCGAGCTCGTCTATCGCGAGTCGGGCATTCACATCTCCGAGCACAAGCGCGAGCTGCTGACCGCGCGTCTCTCGCGCCGCATCCGCACGCTGGGCATGCTGCGCTTCGGCGAGTACCTGAACGTGGTCGAGCGCGAGCCGCAGGAGCGCGTGGAGATGCTCGATCGCATCGTCACGAACGAGACGAAGTTCTTCCGCGAGCCGAAGCAGTTCGAGTTTCTCGAGAGCGAAGTGCTTCCGCGCTGGCTCGCTGAAGCGGAGGCGCGCTCGCGGGCGCGGCGGGTGAGGGTGTGGAGCGCGGGCTGTTCGACGGGGCAGGAGCCGTACTCGATTGCCATGACCCTCCTCGCGCAACTCGAAGGCTGGGACATCGAAGTTCTGGCCACCGACATCTCCGGCCGCGCGTTGCGACAGGCCATGGCCGGCGTCTGGCCGATGGACAAAGCGAGCGAGATTCCGGAGAAGTACCTGAAGAACTACATGCTTCGCGGCGTGCGCTCGCAGGACGGACGGATGTCGGCGAGCGCGCAAACGCGCGCGGTGATCCGCTTCCAGCGTCTCAATCTCCACGATGAACTGCCGGAGCTGGGGGCGTTCGATCTGATTTTCTGCAGGAACGTGCTGATCTACTTCGATCTGGCCTCGCGTACGCAAGCGGTCACGCGCATCCTTACGCGACTCGCGCCGGCCGGCTTTCTCTTCCTCGGCCATTCCGAGAGTCTGCTCAGCTCCGGCCTGCGTCTGCGGCCCGTCGCTCCGTCGGTCTACACGCGGATGGCGCGATGACACCGCTCCACGTGCTGGTCGTCGACGACTCCGCCGTCGTGCGGCAGGTGATGACCGCGATTCTCGGCAAGGAAATGGCCGTGACCACGGCGGCCGATCCGCTCATCGCCATGATGAAGATGGAGACGCGCCGTTTCGATGTGATCGTTCTCGATCTGGAAATGCCGCGCATGGACGGCCTGACCTTCCTGCGCAAGGTGATGGACGAGTCGCCACTGCCGGTGGTGGTCTGTTCCAGCTTCGCCGAGGCGTCGAGCGAGCTGACCATGCGCGCGCTGCAACTCGGCGCGGTCGATGTCGTGCTCAAACCGAAAGTGCGAATCGGCGAAGCGCTGAGCGATTCCGCGATTGCGCTCATCGACACCGTTCGCGCCGCGGCCCAGGCCAGAGTGGGACGCCAGCGGGCAGCGGGCCCTGACGAGCGGGCAGCGGGCCCTGACGAGCGGGCAGCGGGCAGTGAGCAGCGGGCAGTGGATTTACGCCCCATCGGACTACTGCCCACTGCCCACTGCCCGCTGCCCGCCACCCACGGCCCCCGCCCACCGCCCGCTGCCCGCTGTCCGCCACGATTGTCATCGGCGCGTCCACCGGCGGCACGGAAGTCCTCAAACAACTCCTCGACGCCATGCCCGCCGACGCGCCGCCGATCGTGATCGTGCAGCACATGCCCGAACGCTTCACCGCAGCGTTCGCGCGCCGGCTCAATTCCACGACGGCCATGACCGTCCGCGAAGCCGTTCCGGGCGATCGCGTGTCCGCGGGGACGGCGCTCATCGCGCCCGGCGATCGGCACATGTCACTCGTGCGGCAAGGGCCGGGTGCGGTCAGCATTGCCCTGCACGACGGACCGCTCGTCAATCGCCATCGCCCCAGCGTCGACGTCCTCTTCTCATCGGCCGCGCGAACGCTCGGCGCATCGGCGATCGGCGTGCTGATGACCGGCATGGGCCGCGACGGCGCGAAAGGCCTCCTCGAAATGAGGAAAGCCGGCGCGATGACCATGGCCCAGGACGAGGCCAGCAGCATCGTCTTCGGCATGCCCAGGGCGGCCATCGAGATCGGCGCGGCTGCGAAGGTCGTCGGGGCCGACGCGATGGCCGCGACGCTCCTCGATGCTGTCAGAGGAGATAATGAGTGACCTTCCTCCAATGCAAGTTCATCTGCCGGCAGCCCTCGAAGCCAACGAGCAGGCCCTCGAAGAGGTCTTCCGTCATACGCCCGTCGGCGTAGTTCTGACCGATCTCCACGGCCGGATCCTCGACGCGAACGTTGCGTTCTGCTCGATGATCGCGCGCGACCGCGAGCAGGTCATCGAACAGGAGTTCCTCTCCTTCGTGCATCCCGACGAGGTCGCGATCGCCCGGCAGTTGCTCGGGCGTCTTCGCGATGAAGAAGCGAGCAGCGTCGAGAGCGTCCGCCGCTGGCTGTCCGCCGACGGACGGACCATCACTACGAAGGTGACCGCATCGGTCGTTCGCTCCCAAGTAGGCGAACCGGTCTGCGGCATCGCGTTCATCGAGAACATCGGCGAGCGCATGGCCATGGAGGCCGCCCTCCGCGAGAGCGAGGCCCGCTACCGCCGCGTGGTCGAGGATCAGACGGAGCTGATCGTGCGCTGTCTGCCCGACGGCACGCGCACGTTCGTCAACGAGGCCTACTGCCGCTACAGCGAAGCCCCGGCGGAGGAAATCATGGGGACGTCGTTCTTCACCTGCATCCCCGAGGAAGAGCGGGAGATCGTGCGGAGCAAGTACGACACGATGACGCCCGAGAATCCCGTCGCCATCGACGAACACCGCGTATTTACGCCCCGCGGCGCGCTGCGCTGGCATCGCTGGATCGATCGCGGCATCTTCGACGCCGAGGGGAACCTCGTCGAGATTCAGGCCGTGGGCCGTGACATCACCGACGAGCGGGAGTCGCAGGAGCTGCTCCGCCGCAGCGAGGAAAACTACCGCCGTCTTTACAGCGCGCTGCCGATTCCGGTCTGGGAGACCGACCTGACCGCCGTGTTCCCGATGCTGGAGCACCTGGGCATCGACACGCCGGAGAAGTTGATCGCCGCCGTCGAGGAAAACCCCGCGCGTTTCTTCGAGATCGCCAGCCAGGCCAGGGCCACCAACGCAAACGATGCCGCGCTCCGGCTGACGGGAGCCTCAACGGCCGAGGGCGTTTTTCAGTGGTTGAAAGAGCGCTACACGCCCGAAGCGGCGGTCGCGTACGTGCGATCGGCCGCGCCGCTCATCCTGGGAGACGTCCGCGCCGTCGACCTCGAGCTGCCCCTCCGCGCGGCTGACGGCAGCCGCATCGACTTTCTCCAACGCCTCGCGCGAGTGCCGGATTGGCCGGCGGATGCGCGCCTCACCGCCATCGCCCTCGACGTCACCGATCGCAAGCGCGTTGAAAGGGATCTCGTCCATCGCAAGCAGATCCTCGAGGAAGCGGAGGTGCTGGCGCGCATCGGCAGCTGGGAATGGGATCCGTCGACGAATCAGCTCTATGGATCGGCCGGGTTGTGGCGCATTTTCGAAGGGAAAGCCGCGGCGCGATTCGCGTCGGTCGACGAAGCCATTGCCTGTTTCCGCGAGGACGACCGGCCGCTCGTGCGCCAGATCCTCGACCACCTCCGGACATTCGGAATCAGGCCTCCCGATACCGATCGGGACATGCATCTCATCCATCCCGATGGAACGGAGATCATCGGACGCGGTGCGGCATTCGTCGAACGCAATGCAGCCGGCGAGATCGTCCGCATCTACGGAATCATCCAGGACATGACCGAGCAGCGCCGCATCGAACAGGCCGCCCAGCGCGAGCGCGAAGCCCTCACCCGCGCCGACAAGATGATCTCCCTCGGCGTCCTCGTCTCCGGCGTCGCCCACGAGGTCAACAATCCCAATCACTCCATCATGCTCAACGCTCCATTGCTGCGCGAGGCGTGGAAGGGCATCGTTCCGATCGTCGACGACCACGCCGTGGAGCACGATGGCTTCCGCGTCGCCAATCTGCCCTGGGAGGAGATGAGTGTCGAGGTGGCGGCGATGATCGACGACATCGAGCACGCTGCCGAACGCATTCGCGCCATCGTCACCGAGTTGCGCACCTTCGCGCTCGATCAGGATCCTGGCGAGCGCCGCTCCGTTTCGATGAACGACATCGTCCAGTCATCCCTGCGACTGCTCGGCAATCACATCCGCAAAGCGACGTCGAAGTTTTCCGTGACTTACGCCGATGACCTTCCGCCGGTGTTCGCCAACCAGCGCCGTCTCGAGCAGGTATTGGTCAACCTGATCATCAATGCCTGCCAGGCGCTCGAGAACAACGACTGCGCCATCACCATCGAAACAGGGAAGACAGCGACGCATGTTTTCGTGCGCGTAATCGATGAAGGCCACGGGATCTCGAAGGAAGACCTGCGCAAGATCAAGGACCCGTTCTTCACCACCAAACGCGCCACCGGCGGCTCGGGCCTCGGCCTGGCCGTCTCCGATCGCATCGTGCAGGAGCACGGCGGCGAGCTGACCTTCGAATCGGAACCGGGACGGGGCACGACGGCGACGCTGTCGATTCCGGCCGAGGTGCGTTGATGGCGACCATCCTGATCGTCGATGACGAGGAAGTCGTTCTCAACGGCGTGCGCCGCACCTTGCGCGCGAACGGGTTCGACGAAGTGCTGATGTGCGCCGACGCGCGTGACGTCGAATCGCTGCTCGACGCCGAGCCGATCGCGCTGGTGCTGCTCGACCTGATGATGCCGCACATCGGCGGACGCGAGTTGCTGGAGCGCATCGCCGCTGCGCATCCCGAGGTGCCGGTGGTCGTGGTTACCGCGGAGCAGGACGTGCGCATCGCCGTCGACTGCATGAAAGTCGGCGCGTACGACTATCTCCTCAAGCCGGTCGGCGCGGACGAGTTGATGGCGACCGTACGCCGCGCGCTCGAGCATCGCGAGTTGAGGGATGAGAATGCGCGGCTCCGTTCCAAGCTTCTCGAACAGGAGCTCGAGCATCCCGATGTCTTCTCCGGGCTGATCACCATCGATCCTTCGATGCTTCGCCTCTTCGCGTATCTCGAGGTCATCGCCCGCGGCTCGCATCCGGCGCTGATCACCGGAGAGACCGGAACGGGCAAGGAGATGATCGCCCGCGCGTTGCACGATCTCAGCGGACGTCGCGGACCGTTCGTCGCTGTGAATGTGGCTGGACTCGACGACACGATGTTCTCCGACACGCTGTTCGGGCACCGGCCCGGGGCATTCACGGGTGCGACCGGTACGCGCCGCGGCATGATCGAGAATGCCGGACGTGGGACGCTGTTCCTCGACGAGATCGGCGATCTCGCGGAAGCATCGCAGGTCAAGCTCCTGCGCGTTCTGCAGGAGCGCGAGTACTACACGCTCGGCGACGACGTGCCGAAGCGGCTCGAAGCGCGCGTGGTTGCGGCGACGCATCAGGATCCGTCGAAGCTGCGGCGCGATCTCTACTTCCGTCTGAAGTCGTACCACGTGCGCATCCCGCCGCTGCGCGACCGCCTCGGCGATCTGCCGCTGCTGATCAATCACGTCGCTCGCGAAGCCGCGCAGGACCTTGGTAAACAACCGCCGGTCGTGCCGGAGCGCGTCTACCGCGTGCTCGCGCATTACGACTTCCCCGGAAACATCCGCGAGCTGCGGGCGATGGTGTTCGACGCGGTAGCGCGTCACACCAGCGGGACGTTGCCTGTCGATCCGTTCATCGAGGCGATGGGCTCTCACGACGTGCAGGAAGACGACGTCGTGCGCGCCGACGTCACGCGCGGCGACATCATCGCCGAGCCGCAATGGCGGGAGATGGAGCGCACCAATCTGCTCAACGCCCTGCGCCGCGCCAACTGGAAGATCTCCGGCCGCGGCGGCGCCGCCGAGCTCCTGAGCGTCAAACCCTCGACGCTCGAGTCGCGGATGAAAGCCTTCGCCATCGAAAAGCCGTAGTGGAGTGCGGTGGCTCTGCCACCGCTTTCCCACGCGCCGGAGGCGCGCTCCGCGCGCGATGAAAGCGGCGGCAGAGCCGCCGCACTCCAAATCTCGCGAAAACCCCCGAAAAGTCGTGAGCGCGTCTCGACGTCAGATTTACCTAAGACTCTGTAAACGCAAGACTTGCAGCCCGTTCACGCATGGCTCCCCGGTTGCCCTAGTGGTCCCCCGGAGGAAATTGCATGAATCACTTGAATCGGGTCCTGTGCTGTTTCGCGCTCGCCGCTCTCGCCGCATCACCAGCGTTTGCCCAGAGCTCGACCGGCACCCTCATCGACATCCATGGTTTCGGAGGCTGGGCCTACGGGAAGACCGATGGCCACAAGTACTCACTGGGAACGGAGAGCGGCGAATACGACAACGCCGAGTTCGCGCTCAACGTCTCGTCCAAGCCCTTCGAGCAGCTCTCCGTCGTCGCGCAGATGCGCCTCGAGTCCGGCGCCGATGAAAAGGCGGCGGAGCTCGACTACGCGTTCGCCGAGTGGACGTTCAACGACGCCGCGCGCGTCCGCGTCGGTCGCGTCAAGCATCCGTTCGGCATCTACGGCGAGATCTTCGACGTCGGCACCGTCCGCCCGTTCTACAACCTGCCGCAGAGCATCTACGGCGCGAACGGCTTCACGGCGCGCGCATACAACGGCGCGGGAATCACCGGCAACGTATCCGCCGGCCAGTGGGGCCTGCAGTACGACGTCTACGGCGGTCAGATCGAAGGCGACTTCGAAACGCCGGGCCTTCTGTCGACGTCATCGAAGTATTTCGCGGAGCCGTCCATCACCTTCGGCTATCGCGTCGAGAACGCATATGGCGGCCGCCTGAACATCACCACGCCGGTCGATGGACTGACCGTCGGCTCCTCGGCATACAGCGGCAAGGCATACACGGATCTGTCCGAGGTCGATGCTGCGCAGCGTGATGTGTACGCGGTGCATGCCGAATACGCGCTGGAGCGCTTCGCCATCCGTAGCGAGTGGGGCCATCTCAAGAACGGCGACGACTTCAACGTCGACTCCGGATACATCGAGACCTCGTATCGCCTCACCCAGCACTGGCAGATCGCCGCGCGCTGGGACCAGCTCGACGTCAGCCTGCCCGGCACGAACCTGTCGCGCCTCCCGAAGATCTTTCCGCAGCTCCTCGACCATCGCGAGACGGCCCTCGGCGTCAGCTATTGGTTCAGCCCGAACTTCGTCGTGCGCGGCAGCTATCAGCGCACCGACGGCAACCGCTTCGCCTTCCCGGAGACCAGCGACGAAGTGAAAGCGGCACTGGCGAGCGGCGTTCTCGATCGCGAGACGAACATGCTTCTGTTCGGCGCGCAGTTCAGCTTCTGAGGAGATGACGATGAAGAGACGAATATTTGTCGCCGCCCTCGGACTGTTTCTGCTGTTCGCCGTCCATCGCGCCCACGCCGCCGGCGTGAAGGTCGTGGTCCATGCATCGAATCCCGTCGACTCGATCTCGAAGTCGAAGGTCGCCGATCTGTTCCTGAAGCGGGTCACGCGCTGGGACAACGGCCGCGCCGTGACTCCGGTCGATCAGTCGGAGAAAAGCACCGCCCGCACCGACTTCACGAAAGACCTGCTCGACAAGGAAGTGGTCTGGGTGAAGAGCTACTGGCAGAAGATGATCTTCTCCGGCCGCGGCACGCCGCCCGCCGAGCTGTCGTCCGACAAGGACGTGCTCGATCTCATCCGCACCAATGCTGACGCCATCGGCTACGTCGCTGAATCCGCGACGATTCCAGCCGGCGTGAAAGTGCTCACGGTAGGCAAGTGATGCCGGGTCTCGACGCGCAACTCGTAGCCGCGCTGCTCGACCGGACCGATTCGCTGGTCTGGTCGACGGACGCGGAGCTGAAGGTTCTGGCGATCCGCGGCGCCGCGCTGCGCACGTCGGGAATCGACGTCGGGCAACTGGTCGAGCGCACGGCGGCGGCACATCATGGCGCGCTCCGCGGTCAGACGGTCGATCTCGACTGCGAGATCGCGGACCGCGTCCATGAGGTGACCATCGCTCCGCTCCGCGATGACGAAGGAACGATCACCGGCTGCATCGGCATCGCCCAGGACGCAACTTCGCGCCGCCGGGCGGAGCGGACGCTGGCCTGGCAGTCCTCGCACGATGCGTTGACGCGGCTACCGAACCGCAACCTGCTGCGGGAAACGCTCGCGCAGGCGATCCGCGACGCGCGGCGCGGCGAACATGATCTGGCGCTGCTCGTCGTCGACATCGACGGCATGCATTGCATCAACGACGCGGCGGGGCAGGAGGCCGGCGATGCCGTGCTCGCCGCCGCCGCGGCCCGGCTCGTGTCCGCCGCCGGCGTGGGCAGTTTCGTCGCCCGCCTCGGCGGCGACTCGTTCGCGGTGGTGAGCAAAGGCTGGCCGGTGCGCACCGCCGCTCTCATCGGCGACGCGATGGCCGTGCCGTTTCCCGTCGGCGCGGCGGAGGCCCTGGTCACGACGAGCATCGGCATCGCCAGATTTCCCGATCATGGCCAGTCGGCCGATCACCTGATGCGCGCGGCGGAAGTGGCATTGCGGCGTGCCGTCGAGCTGGGCGGCAACAGCCATCAACTTTCTTCGGCCGATCTCACCGTGGCCGCGGCGGAAAGGCTAGGAACGGAAACGCACCTCCGCCGCGCGATGGAAAGAGGGGAGCTGTGCCTCGCGTATCAACCCCAGGTCAGCCTGCCCGATAAACGTCTGCTCGGTGTCGAGGCGCTGTTGCGCTGGAACCGCGACGGAGAACTGCTATCCGCCGCGTCGTTCATTCGCGCCGTGGAGGAGAGCCCGATCATCGTCGACCTCGGCGAATGGGTGATCAACGAAGCGTGCCGCCAGTTCCGCGCATGGCGCGACGCCGGCATCGCCCCGCCGCGCCTGGCCCTGAACATCGGCGCGCGCCATTTTCAACACCGCGGCTTTCTCGGCACGGTGCGCCGCGCGATCGAGCGCCACGGCATCGAACGGGACACGCTGGAGATCGAGATCACGGAGACCACGGCCATGCACCACGCCGAGGCCACGGCCACGCTGATCGACGAGCTGCGCGACCTCGGCGTGGAGATCACCATCGACGACTTCGGCACCGGCTACTCGTCGCTCGCGTATCTGAAGCGCTTCGCCATCACCGGCGTGAAAATCGACCGCTCGTTCGTGCACGACCTGCCGTCGTCGCGCTCCGCCAGCGCGATCGTGAACGCCATCCTCGCCACCGCCCACGCCCTCGGCCTCCGCGTCGTCGCGGAAGGTGTCGAGGAGCTCGAGCAGGAGACCTTCCTCGTCGACGCGGGTTGTGATGAAGCGCAGGGGTATTGGTTCGGAAGGCCGATGAGCGCGGAGGCGATGGGGGAGGAGTTGCGGGGGATGAGGGTAGGAGCGTGACGTGGGACGGCCACCACTTCTACATTGTGGTGGACCGGTTTGCGCGAACTAGCTGTGCGGCTGGCGTAGAAGACGTTACCCGTCGATCGACCTGAAGAACGAAATCCCTGAGAGCCATTCGGCCGAGACCTTCGTCCCGTCACTGAACTGAAACCGCTCGACGTTTCCTAGGTCGTTCGAGGTGACGGCGATCAGCTGAACGTTGCGAAGTCTGAAGCTGGCATAGGTGTAGGTCTTGCCGAGGCCGGAGCCCTCGGATTGACGTTGCGTTAGTACGGTGCGCGGCGGAGCGATGATCTCTCCCGACTTCAGCTTCACGCGATAGTGATCAGCTGAGTCGACGAGTTCGCCGCGGAACTGTAGCTCGACATCATAGGAACTGTTCAATGGCGGCAGTTGCGACTCCGCGAACGGCGCACGTAGGATTGAAATCGGCTCGAACTGTTCATCGCTCATTTGACGGTCCTCTTGCGCTGCTCCCTGCGTTCAAGACAAGCAGTAGCGGATCGTTGCTGTTCAACTGGTCCACCCAATGTTCCTCTTCGACAACCGCGATCGGGAGGCCCCGCCGCTTCCACCGGACGATACTCTCGATCTTTCGTCCGAACGATGTGTGCGCCCAGTCGCGACTTCCTATTTGTCCGATAACAAGCACGTTAGTCTTCTGCGTCGCGCGCGGCAGGCATCGACCGCCAAGCCTACACACGGCGGCTTCGCAGTCCTTGCGAGTGCCGTACACAAACTCGCCAGTAAATACGTACGTTTGGTCCTGAAAGATCAGCGGTTGCGGCGGTCGGTCGATCGGAAGTTCCGTCGTTGGATTCGTCTCAGGTCGTACTTGCTCACCGACGGTCGACGCCAGCAGGGCGCGGAGCTGCTGGCGCTCTTCGTCATCGACTTTGCCGTCGTCGAGGATCTTCTTCAACCGACGCGAAAGAACGTAGCCAGGCCACACTTTTAGGGCGTCAGGATTCGCGGCGAACCAGTCGGTCAGCGCCATCGCTTCGCGCTCCGATACCTCGCCATCGATCAAGACCCCCTTCACAAGGCCAAGCATCTCGTTGATCGCGCGGTCTGTGCGAAGCCGTTCCTGAACTCGCGGGTCGAGCGGTTGAGCGTGATCATTGAGAATCATCGAGGTCTCCCGATTACCTACGGCTCCCTCAGCACCTCAAGAATGCGAGGTTGATCGACACCGATTGGCTGTCAGAGTTGCTGTCAAAACAGAACGGCGCGGACGATGCCGCGCCGTAAGTGATTGATCTAATTGGTGGAGCCGATGAGGATCGAACTCACGACCTCCTGAATGCCATTCAGGCGCTCTCCCAAACTGAGCTACGGCCCCACGGAGTTCCCGGTCACTAACGCTCCGAAGTCACCAAAATTCCAGCCCCGGAGCGGCGCGCATTCTACGCTACGATGAGCGCCATGGAGAAGCCGAAGTACGGGAAGCAGCGGTCGGCCAGCGGGGCGTTCTCCGTCGCCAGGCACCTCACCAAACCCGAGGTCCCGAAATCGGCCGTGCCCACCCCCACCCGGCCCAAGCCCCAGGTCGGGAAGCCCAATCCGGGTGGCCGCGTTAAGACCGGCCGCAATGAATGAGCAGGACCCCCAGCACCCGGCCATTCGCGGTCTCAAGACCGTCTGCCGGTGCAACAACATCAAATACAGGACCATCGAGCGCGCCATCCGCGAGGGGGCTCACACCCTCACGCAGGTCGCCAACCGCACCACCGCCACCCTGGGCGAATGCGGCGGAACCTGCACGCCCGACGTTCAGGCCATGCTCGACGAGCTCGCACCGAAATACGCAACCGCGGCCACCGCGACCAAGCCGGCCGCACAACCCGATGCCTGGTGGGTGAGGAAGAAATGACGAAGAAGCTGGACATCTACCTCAAACCGTCCTGAACGTCCTGCCGCAAAGCGGTGGCCGACCTGGAAGGTCGGGGATTCGAACTGACGCGACACGATCTGGCGAAGGAAAAGCCCACCCGCGAGCTCCTCGGACGCCTCATCGACGAACATGGACTCGACAAGGTCCTCAACACCCGCAGCCCGGCCTTCAAGGCCCTCGAAGGGCGGAAGCTGTCCAAATCCGAGGCCCTCGATCTGATGATGAAAGACGCGAACCTGATCAAGCGCCCGCTCGTTCTCGGCAAGAAGACAGTCTTCGGCTACAAACCGGAGGAGTACGACAAGCTGTGATGATGACCCCGTCGGCGATGGCCATCGCCTGCATCACGGTGATGCTCTGGCTGATCTGGAGCGACTCCACCCGCGCGCATCGTCCGGCGCCGATCCTCTACGCCATCCGCGTCGCTCTCTTCGTCATCGTCAGCGGAGTAATGGTCGTGAACATGGTCCGTTACCCCCAGCACTTTGCCTACGGCGCGCGGCCGCTGGCCGTCGCGGTGGTGGCCGTGGGAGTTTTCGGCGCGTACTACTTCGCACGCAAACTGGCGCGCAGGTAGAAGTAAGGGGACCTATCGGAGTCATGAACTCCGGAAATGTAGACATTCCACCCAAAAGGCATTATGATGCTCCACGGGTTCGGTGAGGGTTGGCAGCTCTCCGAAGCGGATCTGACGAAGTCGCGGGGCCTGCGAATCTCTCTCTCTCGATTTAACCCACGGCTGACCACACACGGCCTCCCACTTGGCCGTTAGCGTCGACTCTGGCCGGACCCAGTTTTTGCTTAGACTCGAGCCGCCGACCTTGGCGGCTCGCAGTCTTTGATGGCCACTATTTCTCTCATCATCCCCGCGCTCGACGAGGAACACGCCATCGGCGCGCTCCTGGGCGCCGTCGACCGCACGCTCATCCGCGACGTCATCGTCGGGGACAACGGCAGCCGCGATGCGACGGCCGAGGTGGCGCGGGCGGGCGGGGCGGAGGTGGTCGGCGTCGCCGAACGCGGTTACGGCGCGGCCTGCGCCGGTGCACTTTCCCGCCTCCGCGATGACATCGACGTCGTCGTTTTCATGGACGCCGACGGTTCCGACGATCCGGCGGAAATCCCATTGCTCCTCGCGCCGATTCTGGAAAATCGCGCCGATCTGGTGATCGGCTCCCGCGCCCTGGGCACCGTCGAGCCGGGAGCGCTCACGCCGCAGCAGCGCTTCGGAAACTGGCTGGCCACGCGCCTCATCGAGTCGATCTACGGCCATCGCTACACCGACCTCGGACCGTTCCGCGCCATCCGCCGCGAGCTCCTCGATCGCATCGACATGCAGGACCGCCGCTACGGATGGACGGTGGAGATGCAGGTTCGCGCGCTGCAACTCGGCGCGCGGGTGGCCGAGGTTCCGGTTCGGTATCGGAAGCGGGTCGGACGGTCGAAGATCAGTGGAACGGTGAGCGGCGTGATGAAGGCCGGCTGGTGGATTCTCTATACGATCTTCAAGTACCGCTGATGCCCTTCCTCCTCTACACGATCTCCGCCGCCGCGCTGCTCTGGCTCGCGCACCGTTTCGTCCGGCCGCTCTCGCGATGGGCGGCGCTGGTGCTTTTTCTTCTGCCGATGGTCTTCGCCGGATACGCGCTGATGACCTCGCGGGTCATGGCACCAGTCGATCTCGCCTATCAAACCGTTCCGCTGAGCTGGATGAAGCCCGACCTCGGCATCGAGGAAATCAGCCCCGGCTTCCACAGCGACGTCTACACGGAGTTCGTTCCCTGGCGCGAAGCGGTGCGCTGGTCGCTGGCGCGCGGCGAATGGGGACTGCGCGATCCGTTCGCGCTCTCCGGCGACATCCTCCTGGCCGCGCAGCAGACCGCGATTTACTGGCCGCTGACGCTCGTCGCGCTGCTGCTGCCAGCGGCGGTCAGTTTCACCTACACCGCGGCGATGACTTTGTTCATCGCGGGACTGTGCGCGTTCCTGCTCGCGCGCGAGCTCGATTGCGGTGAAGCGGCGTCGTTGATCGCTGGCGCGGGATGGGCGTTTGCCACAGCCATGCTTTCCTTCGCGCTGGTGACGATGTCGGCGACGTGGGCGTGGTGTCCGTTGTTGTTGGTTGCCGTCCGACACGTCGTTCGTGATCGCAACATCGTTCTTCTCACCTTCTCCTTCACCGCCCTCCTGTACTCCGGTCACCCCGAGTCCGCCGTTCTGGCGATTCTCCTCGGACTGCTTTACGCGGCATTCGAGCTCGCGCGCAACCGCGCGAAGGCACCACGCGCCATCGCCGCGGCGCTGGCGGCGGCGGTGATCGCGCTGCTGCTCTCCGCGATTCACCTCCTGCCGTTTCTCGAGGCCTTGCCGCAGTCGACGGAACACGTCGCGCGGAACGCCATCGCCGCGCCACAGCCCGCACAATCGAACGAAGTCCTCGCGCGAGTGTCCACGTCCTTCGTTCCCTATCTTCATGGACGGAAGTGGCAGGCAGATTTCGAATGGTTCGACACGGGAGCCGCCGGCAGCATCATCCTCGCGCTGGCGATCTACGCGGTGATCCGCGTTCGATCCGCGACGACCTGGTTCTTCGCCGCGCTCGCGCTTTTCTCCCTTCTCCTTCACGCGAGATGGCCGCTGCTCGTGGCGGTGATGCAGAAGACGCCGGTCCTGAGCATCGCCCTGACCGACCGGCTCTCGTTCGGCTTCGCGCTCTGCCTTTGCGTGCTCGCGGCGATCGGCGCGGAGCGCATCAGCCGTTCAGCCGCGCTGGTGATGTTCGGAACATTGATCGTGCTGTCGGCGATGAGCTGGTGGGCGCTGCACAGGGCCGCGGTCATTCACAGCCCGCAGCGATTCGGCCATTACGCGACCGCGGCGGAATTGATCGGGCTGACGCTGGCCATGATCGCCGTGGCCTGGAACAAACGCTGGACGCCGGCGCTGCTGCTCGGCCTGGTCATCGCTCAACGCGCCGTCGCCGAGCACGGGATCTACAAGACGTTCGACACGCGGCAGGCCTATCCGCCGATTCCGATCCTCGAGCCGCTGAAGAATGCGCCGAAACCGTTTCGCATCACCGGCCATGGCAACGCGTTGATTCCGCAGACGGCATCGATGTACGCGCTCGAAGACGTCCGCGGATTTCCGGCGCTCACCTTTCAGCGTTACGCGGAAACGTTTCCGCTGTGGTGCACGCCGCAGCCCGTTTTCTACAACCGCGTCGACGATCTGACCCGCCCGTTCCTCTCCTTTCTGAACGTGCGGTACGCGATCACCTGGGACCGCGATCCGCCGCCGCCCGGCTGGCGCGAGGTCGCGCGACAGAAGGGCTCGATGCTGATCGAGAACACCCGCGCGCTCGATCGCGCGTTCATTCCGCCGCTCGTGCGATTCGGACCGCTGACGGAAATGCTGCAGGAGACCGACTTCGCGCAGCGCGCCTGGATCGAAGCCGATCTGCCACGCGGCGAGCGCACGAATGGCCCCGGACGCGTAACCGTCCGCGACGCTCGTCTCGGCTACGTCATCGACGCGGAGATGGAAGGCGACGGCTGGATCGTCACGTCGATCGCGGCCTGGAAAGGCTGGCGTGCGTACATCGACGGCCGCCGCGTGCAGACCCAATTCGCGAATCACGCGTTTCTCGGCGTGCACGTGCCGCGAGGCAAGCATCGCGTGGAGCTTCGTTACTGGCCGGAGAGCTTCGTGTGGGGAAGGGCGATCACGGCGGCGACACTCCTCGCCGCCGCGATCGCGCTGGTTCTACTTCATCGACGCTAGCCGCTTTTCCAGCGCCGCGATGCGGCCGGCGCTGCGCTGCCCTTCCGGAAGCGCCTTCGCGTACTCGACGGCCTGAGCGATCGTCTCGCGGGCCGCTTTCGTATCGCCCTTCGCGAGGTAGATGTCCGCGCGCACGGTGAGCACGGACAATCGCCGCGGTCCTTCGACGAGCATCAGAGCGCGATCGGACTCGGCGAGCGCCTTGTCGTACTCCTTCAAAGCCTTGTACGCGAGCGCGAGACGCGCCGGCGGGTTGTAGTCATCCGGGAAATCGCGCTGCGATTGCTCGAGCATCGGAATCGCCTTTTCGGGTGTGCCGAGGTCGAGGTAGGCGGAGACGCGGTGGGAGTCGTAGACCGTGCGCTGCTCGGGCGTCTTCGCGCGCGCTGCCGCTCCTTCGAGAAACGCCGCCCATTCCTCCCGCAGTTTCCGGCCCGCCGTCTCATCGTCGGCACCGATCAGAGAGATGTAGAGGCCGGAGCGATCGTCGTCGGAAAGCACGATCTTCGGATCGTCGAAGACCTCGCGGGTCGCCTTCTTCAGCGTCGCGACGGCGTCGGGAAGTTTCGCCGATTGGGCGCAGGACAGGCCGACCGCGGCCACGTTCGCGGCGGAGACCGTCCCCTTCACCTTTGGATAGAGCCTCAGCGCTTCCTCCGCGCAGGCAACGTCGGCGTTATTCATCGACAGCGAGAAGATCAGCGACTCGGCCGCCCGGCCGAACTTCGGCCAGTTCTTCGGCGCCGCCGCCATCGCCTCGTGAATGCTCTTTGCGGCCGCGCTGTGCCGTCCCTGCGATGAGGAGTCGTCAGCGCGTGCGAGAAAGCGATCCGCGGCCGACAGCGCGCGATTGCGATACGTCTTCTCCGCGTCGTCGAGCATCGAGCGGACCTGGGAGATGTTCGCGCCGCCGACGTAGCGCAGCGCGACGGTGTCGCGTTTCGCGTCGACGACGATCAGCGTCGGCAGCGCCGGAATCGGATACTTCTCGAGAAACGCGGCGTTGGCCTTGTTCTCGGTGTTGATGCTGAGCCAGACGAACCGTCCGGCGTACCGCTCGAGGGATTTGTCCGTGTAGACATAAGCCCTCATCGAGCGGCAGGTGTGTCACCACGGCGCCCACGCCTCGACGAAGATCGGAACGTTCTTCGCCTTCGCGCGGGCCACCGCTTTCGCGTAATCGTCTTCGATGAAGGGGAGGGTGTCGGCGGCAAACGCGGCGCTGCTGACGAGCAGCGCTGCGATCAACACGAGCTTTTTCATTGCGGCCCCGGGGTCACCCAACGCTTCAACCACTCATCGACCTCGCGATAAAACACCCGTGAGTTCTCAGCGTTGAGAATCCAGTGGTTCTCGTCCGGCCATACCAGCAGACGGCTCGGCACGCGCAGCCGCTGCAGGACGGACCACATCTCCAGCGTGTTGTTGAGCGGAACGCGGTAGTCCTTCTCGCCGACCGACAGAAGCATCGGCGTCTTGAACTGCGCCGCGTAGCGAATCGGGTTCTGCGTGCGCCAGACCTCGTTCTGTTCCCAGACCGGGCCGCCCGCGCCGAGCTCGCGGTGATAGATGACGTCCGAGGTTGCCCCATTGGGATTCGAGGTTCACGAGGCCCGCGTGGCTGATGAGAGCCTTGAAGCGCGTGCCCGACCAGGCCTCGAGGGCGTTCGCCAGATGCCCGCCGTAGCTCGCGCCGCCCGCGACCTGCCTCGACGCGTCGATGAACGGATACTTTTTGATCGCCTCGTCCGCCGCCTCCATCAGCTCGTCGGCGGGTCCGCGCAACGGATCGCCCATGATCGCGTTCGCGAAGTCATCGCCGAAACCGGTCGAGCCGGTGTAGTTCGTCAGCAGCATCACGTAACCCGGTTTCGCCAGCAGGTGGTAGTTCCAGCGACGCGTGATCTGGTCGCTCCACATGTTGTGCGCGCCGCCGTGGATCAGCACGAACAGCGGGTATTTCTTCGAGGGATCGAAGTTCGCCGGCGTGATGAGTAGGTTGTGAATCTTCCGGCCGCGCTTCGACGTGAACCAGAAGTGCTGGGGCGGCGACCAGTCGATCGACCGCGCCACCTCGACCGTGAATTCGGTGAGGTTGCGATGCTTCCGCGTCGCTGGATCGATGCGAACCACTTCCGGGAAGTCGACGGACGAGCCCCACTGTCCCACGAACACCGGCGCGTTCGCGGCGAAGTCGAGACCGGAGTACGACGCCGCGCTCCTGATCGATGGCCACCGCCGCCGCGCCGCCCTTCGACGGCACGCTGTACAGCTTCACCAGCCCCGAATCTTCGGCGGTGAAGTAGATGGTCTTGCCATCGTTCGAGACGGCAAAGTCCCCAACCGAGCGATCGGTGTTCGCAACGGTCCGTTCGTTCTTCATCGACGGCCATTCGAACGCCACCAGGCGCTCGGAGTTGTAGGTCTTGCCGTTGTTCGGACTGAACGTCGCGTAAAGAGTCTTGCCGTCGGGACTGAAGGTCGGGCTGCTGTAACTCCCGTTTGCAGCGGTGATTTTCTCCGGCTCGCTGCCAGTCGCGCTGACGCGATAAAGGTCGTACGCGACCTCGGAGTACGCGGACGTATGCCGTCCCGTGGTGGCGGCAAAGACCAGCCACTGACCGTCCGGCGTCCATTCGCCGCGAATCGTTTCGCCGCCCTCGCCGCCGCCGCCCGTTCCCGCGAATCCCGCCGCGGCCACGAGTTGCGTTCCGGCCAGCACGTCCTTCGGCTTCGAGACGGCATCGAGCGACTGCACGATGATGTGCGGCTGCTTCGGCTCCATCCAGCGATCCCAGGCCCGGATCGGGAAGGCCTCGTACACGCGAACTTTGAACTTGCGGTCCTTTTCTTCCTTCGCCAGCTTTCTTGTTCGCCTCGTCGTCCGCGGCGCCGGGAAACACGACGCTGGTGAAGGCGATGGCGTTGCCGTCGGGCCTGAACTTCGGCGCGCGAGCGCCGGTGGAGAGGTTCGTGACGCGCTGGGCTTCGCCGCCGGTCAGATCGAGAACGTAGATCTGATTCTGTTCGTCGCCGTCGCGCTTCGCGGAGAAGGCGATGCGGCGGCTGTCGGGCGGACCAGGTCGCGTCACTCTCGCCGGCTTTCGTCGCGGTGAGCTTGCGCGGCTTCGCGCTGCCATCGGAGGGAGCGATCCAGAGGTCGGTCGTCTGTTCCTTCTCGTCGTAACTGGGATCGGTGACCGAAAAAACGACCCATTTGCCATCGGGACTGATCGACGGCGCGCTGACGCGCCTGGTCATCCAGAGCGTCTCGTGGGTGATGGGCTGCTTGTCCGCGGCGACCGCGCCGATCGCGATGAAAGCGACGAGCGCGAGGACGGCGGGTCGGAGGAGGGTCTTGGGCATTTACGTCTCCTTTGTTGAAGTCTCAAAGTCGCAAAGTCGCAGAGTCTCAGAGATGCGGGCCGCGGACGCGACCTCTTTGAGACTCTGCGACTCTGAGACTCTGAGACTTTATCGCGGCCAGGGCGAGGAACGCCCCGAACAAATCGATCACGACATCAACCGCCGACCCGGTTCTCCGAAGAGATTGACTCTGCATCGACTCATCCACCGCCGCCACTCCCAGCACGATCGCGAGGATCACCAACCACCGCCGGTCCGCGCGCCAGGCGAGGCCGGCGAGGATTCCGTACGCCACCACGTGCGCGAGTTTGCGTAGCGCGACGTGCAGCCAGCGGGGGACTTCGACGCCGAAGATCGTCTGCAGCAGGCTGCCGCTCGACTCGGCAGAGAAGAGGTCGGTCGCTGCAAAAAGGATGAGGGCGGCCCAGACGACGACGGGACCCCACAGTTTCAGAATGTGCACTCGCCGCGTACAATAACTGCTTCGCAAAATGGAAACACGCCCGATCCGCCTCACGGTTCATCAGCCGAACCTCTCTCCGATCAAGCTCAACGCTGAAGGTCCGACCATCACCCTCGGCCGCGCGACGGACTGCACGGTTCCCATCAAGGACCGTTACCTCTCCCGCAAACACGCCGAGATCATCTACGCCTCGGGTCAGTGGGCGGTGCGCGACTGCGGCAGCGTCAACGGCACGCTGCTCAACGGCACCAGGCTGACAATGGTCACCCCGCTCCGTCCGGGCGACCGCATCGTCCTCGGCGACAGCGAAGTCATTTTCGAGCCCGAAGCGGACACCTCCCAGTCCCAGCTCATCGCTCTCGACAGCAACTCCCACGCGAAGAACCTGGCCATCCCCATCCGCGATGCGGTGGCCGACAACAACGCGCGCACGAACGTGATGGCCTCGCTGGCCCTCGAGTTCATCGAAGACCGGCCGATGCACGAGCTGTTCGACTTCATCCTCGACCGCGTCGTCGATCTCTTGCATCCCTCGCGGACCGCGCTGGCACTGCTCGGCAGCGACAGCAAGACCTTCAGCACCGTTCACCTGCGCCGCAGCGACGCCTCCGACTCGCTCGACCTCTTCATCTCCCGCACGCTCCTCGGCGAAGTCATCGAAGAGCGCAACGTCGTGTCGTTCGTCGACACCTCGCAGGATGAGAAGCTCGCCCGCGCCGAATCGATCGTCGCGCAGAACATCCGCTCGGCCGTCTGCGCGCCGCTGCTCGTCGGCGATCAGGTTCTCGGCGTTCTGTATCTCGACTTCCTCGCCAACCGCGGCGCTGTCACGCACGAGGACGTCCGGCTCGTCGCGCAGATCGCGCGGTTCGCCGCGGTCAAGCTGGAGACGACGCGGCTGCGGGAAGAATCGATTGCCAAGGCCAAGCTCGATGAAGAGCTGCGCACGGCGTACGTGATTCAGAGCAAGCTCCTGCCGGCGCAACTGCCGGAGATTCCCGGCTACTCATTCGCCGGCACGAACAAGCCCTGCCGCACGGTCAGCGGCGATTACTACGACGTGGTGCTCAGGCCTGACGGGCGGCTGTACTTCATCATCGCCGACGTCAGCGGCAAGGGCATCACCGCCGCGCTGGTGATGGCCAGCGTGGCCACGGCCTTCAACATCTTCACGCGCACCGATCCCACGCCCGCGGATCTCGTCCGGGAGATGAACGTCACCCTCGCGCCGAAAACCGCGCCGACGAAGTTCGTGACGCTCGTCGCGGGTGTGCTCGATCCGAAGACCGGCCACATCGAATACGCGAACGCCGGTCACGTGCCGCCGCTGCTGATCTCGAACTGCGGCGTGACGCAGATGAACATGACCGACATGGTCGTCGGCCTGTTCGCCAATGCGAAATACCGCAACCAGACGATGCAGCTGGGGCAGGGCGATTCGCTGGTGCTCTTTACTGACGGGGTGACCGAGGCGGAGAACGAGAGCGAAGATCAGCTCGGGCTGGCGCCGGTCGCGGCGATGGTGGAGAAGCTCCACGGAAACTGCGCCGCGGAGATCCTCACCGCCATCGACGCGCACGTGCAGACGTTCTGCGGCAACGCGCCGAGTACGGATGACGTGACGATGATGGCGTTGACGCGGTTGTAGGGGCGCCCCTCGTACGGCGAGCGTCCCGCTCGCTTTGCGCCGGGCGCCGCGCCCGGCGCTCGACCGCCGGGCAGGATGCCCGTCAGGATGCGGGCGGGCCGCCCGCCGTACGTGTTTACCGCGGAAACGCTTCCTTCACGCCCCCATCCACCGGCAGCATCGTCCCCGTCGTCTTCGCCGACCGCGGTCCCGCCAGAAACAGCGCCGCCTCGGCCACGTCGTCCGCGGTCACCTCGATTTTGAGCAGCGTGCGATTGCGATAGAAATCCGGCAGCTTGTCCGTCTCGACGCCGTACGCCTGCGCGCGCATCGAGCGCATCTCCTCGCTCCAGAACCGCGAGCCGCCGAAGATGGCGTCGGGGTTGAGCATGTTGGCGCGAATCCCATGCTCGCCTCCCTCCAGCGCCACGATCCGGCACAGCTGCGCCTCGGCGGCCTTGCTCACGCTGTACGCGCCGAACTCCTTGCCCGGCGCCGTCACGTTTTTCGAGGCGTTGAAGACGATGCTTCCGCCGGTACCCTGCGCTTTCATGATGCGGATCGCCGCGCGCGCGACGAGGAAATGGCCGCGGGCATTGACGGCGAAGGCGCGATCCCAGTCGGCCGTGGCTAATGTGTCCAGCTTGCCGAACGACGAGATGCCGGCGTTGCTGACCACGACGTCCACGCCGCCGTACTCGCGAATGGTCTCTTCGAACGCGCGCTCGACGTTTTCTTCGCTCGCCACATCGAGCGACAGCGCGACCGCGCGGCGAAGGCCATGTTTCCTCACGATCGAGCTGGCGACCTCCTGAGCGAGCGTCAGGTCGATGTCCGTCACCACGACATGCGCGCCCTCTTCGGCGAATCGTTCCGCGCAGGCGCGGCCGATGCCGCTCGCGGCGCCGGTGATGATCGCCACTTTGCTGGCCAGCTCCTTCTCTTTCGGCAGCAGCGTCAGTTTGTAGAGCTCGAGCGGCCAGTACTCGGCGTGAAACGCGTCGGGATCGTTCAGCGACTCGTATCCGCCGACTGCTTCGGCCGCGGCGAGGATGCGCATGGTGTGGCGATAGATGTCGCGAACGATCCGCGCCGCACGCGCGTCCTTGCCCGCCGTCCACATCCCGACGCCAGGCATGAGCACGATGCGCGGATTCGGATCGAGCATCGCGAACTCGCTCGGATGCGCGCGGTAGTGGCTCTCGTAGCGTTCGACATACGCGCGCGTCGCCGCGGCGATGTCCTCGCCTTGATTGACGAAGAGCGGGAAACGCTTGGTGTAGAGCAAATGATCGGGCGTGGCCGCGCCGATCTGGGTGATGCGCGCCGCGTCCTCGCGCGCGAGGAAGTCGAGCGTTTCGGGGGAGTCGTCGAATTCGAGGATCCGCCCGGCTCTGATCTGGAGTGCGGCGGCTCTGCCGCCGCTTTCACTGAGCGCGGAGCGCGGCTCCGCCGCGTGGGAAAGCGGCAGCAGAGCCTGCCGCACTCCAAATTCTTCAGCCTTGCTCACCAACTCCACATGCTTCTCATACGCCTCTTTCGCCGTCTCCCCCCACGTGATCAACCCATGGTTCATCAGGATCAGCCCCTCGGCATCGGGCTGCCTGTCGAATGC
The DNA here is from genome assembly GCA_963822445.1 of uncultured Acidobacteriota bacterium. GTDB lineage: Bacteria > Acidobacteriota > Thermoanaerobaculia > Gp7-AA8 > Gp7-AA8 > QHVT01. The sequence continues at coordinate 152,709 of CAWGHO010000003.1, forward strand.
ATCCGCAACGTCGCGGCTCAGCCGGAATCCCGGCCGACGATACGGAACGGTGATCACCGAGTCGCCGAAACACTTCCGCACGGTCTCTTCCCGCCCGCGCGTATTCGTGAGCGCGAGGATCGCGTCGGCGTGCGTGTGCAGGACGGCTTTCGCCGGCAGGAACGCGTGCAACAGCGTCTCGATCGATGGTCGCGCGCTGGCGGGATCGATCAGGCATTTGGCCAGGTAATCGACCATCTCCTGATCGGTCATGTCCTCGTCGCGTTGCCGCAGCGGCGCGATGTAATCGAGGCGAACCGCGGGAAACTGCTTCGGCACGATCGACTTCATGTCGCTGCCGCTGCTCTTGATGTACATGACCTCGACCGGACGGCCGAGGAGGTCGGTGGCGGAGGACTTCACGCTGTTGTTGCCGCCGCCCCAGAGGACGAGGTCTTCCTCCATCCCCACGAGTCGCGACTGGTAAACGAGCTGGTCGATTTCGTTATCGGGCGTCTCCGCCCAGCGGGTCTGCATGGCGGCGGATTATACGGAGCCGTTTGCGCTAGACTCGCGCCCGAGAGGTAGCACAATGGTTTCGCATCGTTCCTTCGCGGGTGCTGTGCTTCTGTTCAGCGCGTCCTTCGTCGCGGCGGATGACACGCCTCCTGTCGTCACCGCCAACATCGCCGGCACCTCCGGCGACAACGGCTGGTACACGTCCGATGTGGGCATTTCCTGGACGACCGTCGACGAGGAATCGACAGTCTTCACGACGACCGGATGCGAAGCCGACGTGCTGACGCAGGACGACACTGCCCGCACCTACACCTGTTCCGCAACCTCGGATGGCGGGACGACCGTCGTCTCTCAGACCATCTCCCGTGACACCGTCGGACCGGTCATCGATTACAGCGGCGATCAGAGCACGTACGCGGTCAGCGATGAGATTCAGATCTTCTGCAATACCTTCGACGCAACCGCCGGTGTCGCGTCGTCGACCTGTACGGACATCGCCGGGAGCGCATTGAGCTTCGACGTGGGCACCCACGCGTTCACATCGACAGCAACCGACAACGCCGGCAACGTCACCACCGCCACCGTTTCATTCAACGTGGTCGTCACTCACGCCGGCCTCGCTGTACTCGTCAACCAATACGTCACGAAGGCCAGCGTTGCACGAAGTCTGACGCGCAAGCTCGACGCGGCTGCCGCCGGAAATGTCCGAGCGATCGACTCCTTCATCAGGACGGTGACGCGCGAGACCGGCCAGAGCATCAGCGCCGCGGACGCCGCGACACTGCTCCGGCTGGTCGCTTTGCTCTGACGCGATATCCTTCCGTCGATGTCCCTAACCGCCCGCGAACGCGGTCGACTGGTCGACAACCTCGTCGATGAGCTGAACGGCGCCGCGCTGTACGACGCGCTGGCCGTGGCCGAGAAGGACGAGCGGCTCGCCGAGGTTTATCGCCGGCTCGCGGTCGTCGAGCGCCGTCACGCCGATCGCTGGCGGAAGAAACTCGAGGACGCCGGCGAGAAGCTTCCCGACTTCAAGCCCTCATGGCGAACGCGCACCCTGGCCTTCCTTGCCGGCCGTTTTGGCGCGCGGATCGTCCTGCCCTCGGTGCAATCGCTCGAGCGCGCCGGAACCAACAAGTACGCGACGCAGGTCGATGCGCAGGATTTCCACGGCGACGAGCGTTCGCACATGCGGGTCATCAAGCTGATGTCGTCGACCGGCGGCGGCTTTGCCGGAAACGACGTCGCGCGCATCGAAGGCCGTCATCGCGCCACCGGAGGCAATGCCCTCCGCGCGGCGGTCCTCGGCGCAAACGACGGCCTCGTGTCGAACCTCAGTCTGGTGATGGGCGTGGCCGGCGCGGCGTTCAGCGAGCGGACGATTCTCATCACCGGTCTCGCGGGTCTCCTCGCTGGCGCGTCGTCCATGGCTCTCGGGGAGTGGCTTTCCGTGCAGAGCTCGCGCGAGTTCTATCGCCATCAGATTGCGACCGAGGAAGAAGAGCTGCGCACGATGCCGGAGGAAGAGGAAGAGGAGCTCGCGCTGATTTATCAGGCCCGCGGACTCGGCGAGGAGCAGGCTCGCGCGTTCGCCCGGAAGATGATGAGCAACGAGGCCACCGCGCTGTCGACGCTCGCGCGTGAAGAGCTGGGGATCAATCCCGAGGAGCTGGGTGGCTCGGCGTGGGAAGCGGCCATCGTCTCCTTCGTCCTTTTTTCTCTTGGCGCGATCGTGCCGGTCATCCCGTTTCTCTTCGCGAACGGCAGCAATGCCATTCTGTTGAGCATCCTCTTCAGCATCGTCGCGCTGTTCATCGTCGGCGGCGGCATTACTCTGTACACCGGCCGATCGGTTTTCTTTTCAGGAACGCGACAGGTCGTCTTCGGGATGGCCGCGGCCGCGCTGACCTTCGGGATCGGCCGTCTGGTCGGCATTTCCATGGCGTGATTGCGAGGTGACGAATGAGATCGATGTTCAATGACGAAGACCGTTCCTCGATGGTTGCGCGCATCGACCGCGTAGCCAGCGGCGCGAAAGCGCGCTGGGGAAAGATGAACGCCGAGCAGATGCTCGCGCACCTCGTCGAGTCGATGCGCATGGCCGTTGGCGAGATCACGCCGCGGTCTAAAAAACTGCCCTTGCGTTACTTTCCGCTCAAGCAGCTCGTCATCTATTGGCTGCCGTTTCCGAAAGGCTCGCCGACCGCGCCGGAGCTGCTGCCGAAAGAGAGCGGCACGATCGATCGCGGCAAGAGCGAGCTTGTGCGGCTGATGCGCCTCTTCGTCGAGCGCGCCAATGAGCCGCAGTGGCCGGAGCATCCCGCGTTCGGCAAGCTCACGAAGCAGGGCTGGGGCGTGCTCACATACCGCCACTTCGATCATCACCTCAGACAATTCGGCGTGTAGGAACTTTCTTTAGGCATGGCCGTCGTAGACGCATGCGAATCAAGAACACTTCACTCCGCACAATCGCCCTCGCCCTCATCACCGTATCGCTGATCGCCACCGCCACAATTGCCGAGGACCGTCCGCTCGCTCGCGAGCCGCGGGTCATCGTGCAATTCAATTCGAAACCCGACTACGCCGAGCTGTACGTCGACGGCCAGTTCGTGGCAAGCACGGACGTAGCGTTGCGCCTCACACCAGGGAAACACGTCATCGAGATGCGCCGCGACGGCTTCGAGACCTGGTGCCGCGAGCTCAACGTGACGCTCGACAATCCGACGCGGGTGGTGGGGTTGCTGAAGCAGACGCGCGGGAACGATTAGCGCCGCACGCGCTTCGCAATCTCCTCGCGCATCGTCTTGGTGTTCTTCAACAGCTCCGCGTCGGTCATCTCCGGAATGACACGATCGAGCACGGCCAGCGCTTCGGCGTACTTGCCTTTGTTGGCGAGGTCGATCGCTTCATTGATCTGGCGAACCTGCTCGCGCTCCTGTAATCGCTCGAGCAGGTTCCGAACATCGGCGTCGGCGGGCCAGAGCGATTGTGCTTTCAGGATCGCGTCGATTCCGGGACGGACGTCGCCGGTGCCCGCAAGATAGGTGATGGCGATGCCCATCCACGCACGCGCCGATTCGGGATCGAGCTCCGTCGCTCTTGTGAACAACGACCGCGCGCGCAGCAGCTGATCGGCGGACGAACGACCGGACTCTTCGAGCTGCTGCATGATGCTGCGGCCGAGGAGGATGTAGACCATCGGGTCGTCGCTCCCCAGTTCCGCCGCCCGGGCAAAAGCCCCCTCAGCCGCCTTGTCATCGCCGGTGAGATCGTGCAGCCGGCCCAGATCCGCAAATGCGCCGGCATGGCGGGGATTGATCGCCAGTGTCGCGTCGAGAAACTTTCGCGCGGTCGGCAGGAGCTGGCGGTCGACGTATCCGAGGAGGTGGCCGAGCTCGTACAGCAGCGCGTCCCGCTTCATCGGTTCCGGCTTCGGCGGCTCCTTGATCTTCAGCTCGTCCAGCGAGTACTTCGTGTACTTCATCCCGAATCTGCGAACGTAGACCCGCAGCTCCTCCTCGAGCTGTTTGTAGGTGATGCCGAACGCCTGCTGGAACGACTCGTCGACCGTTTTCCCCTGGCTGTTGAGAAGCAGGAACTTCGACAACTGCGCGCGGCGCTCCTCGTTCCCGATCATCAGGTAGTGCAGCAGCGCCCATGACTGCGCGTAGAACACGCCGGCGCGCGTTCCCTCGTTGTAGTCGGGCGAGTGGCGATCCATCGAGAAGAGATCGCGCAGGGGGATGAGCTGCTCGCGGCGCAGCCAGTTGACGTGTTCGGGCACCGGGCGGCCGATGTGAATCTCCTCGCCGGACGAGCGGAAGGTCGAGTAGTACTCCGCGATTCCTTCGCCGAGCCAGAGCGGGACGTTTCCGACGGTGTTGTTGACGAAGTAGTGGGTGAGCTCGTGATAGACGAGGCGATCGATTCCGCCCGGCGAGTCAGCACGGAGAAGGATGAAGTTCGCGTCTTCGCTGCCGAGGAAAACGCCGCTGATGTTCTGCGGGGCTCGTTGAAACATCGCGTCGCGATACGGGCCGAAGGTCCTCTCGTTCGCGAACAGGAACACTTTCGTCGGGATTGGCGAGCGCACTTTCAGGCGGCTGACCTTGCCGACTGCTTCGCGCATCCGTAGGAGGTCGCGGGCGACGTCGAGTGCCAGCGATGGGGAGGCGTTGCTGAAGATCTCGATGTCGTCGGCGCGGACGGCGATCCACTTCTCGTTCTCGCGGGGCAGCTCCGGAGGGCCCGCGGCGGCGGTGGCGAACGCGAGCACGAGGGTGAGGATCGCGACGAGGAACCGGAGCATGCGAACTAGTATGAAGGCTCGCGCGTCTCACGCTGAAACGCGACCCACGTTGCCCGGAGGATCCATGCGTCGATTGGTATTTCTGCTGCTTGCTGCCGTTCCGCTTCATGCCGACGTACTGACCGACGTGCGCACCGCGCTGGGACGGCTCACCGCCACCACCCCGATCCGGGCCACCTTCGAGCTGCAGCGGAACGACACCGAGGAGGGCAAGTTCTCGAACGTCAAGTACGGTGGCAAGGCGGCGGTCGAGCTCGAGGCGGAAGGGGAGACGTTCAAGGTGGTGATCCCGCGGGCGATGCTCGAGCAGGTGGCGAAGGAGCTCGACGCCCGGGCCAAGAATCCCGATCTGCCGACGCCGACCGAGCGGGCGCTCAACGACATCAGCACCGTCGTCGCGTCGGAGTCAGTGGACGGCGCACCTTCACTACTGCGGATGATCGATGACGCGAAAGTGCTGTCCGACGCCGCCGGTACCTGGGCGGGCAAGCCGGCACGAGTGGTCGTTCTGCGTCTCGCCGACAGGATGATGAAAGGGCCGGGCAAGGTCACCATCCTGGAAAACAAACTGACCCTCTGGCTGGGTGCCGATCACGTTCCCCTGGCCGCGGAGCACATCCGCAACCTGAAGTTCTCCTTCCTCGTGTTCAAGACCGAACAGAAGTCGAAGCGGAGCTGGCATTACGGGCGGTCGGGCGACCGGCTCCTCCGCGATCGCTACGAATCGAACGAGACCACCTCGGGAATGGGACAGAAGGGGAACGACGTGGTGGTGTCGACGCTGAGAGTGTCTTCTTAAATCCGGCGCGGGCGACTATGAGGTGCGGCAATGCGACAATATTCGCTATTCACACACGGAACGGCGCTTGCGATAGAGAATCACGAGAACCTTGCTCATTCTGTGAAGCTGGGTTGGGGTACGCAAATCGTCTTCAGAGAGCCCGTTGGTAAGCCCCTGTTCCCACATTTCTTTCCACCTACGCCCAAAGAAATGGCGTGGCCCGACTTTGGGCCTGGCAGCTGGTTTCATCTCCCACTGTCCAACGTGATCGACACGTTTGGCAGCAGCACTCCGCAACTGGTCAGCGTGACGATCCTGTTTGCCACGAGCCATTGCCGCATAAAAGACCTTCACGTATGGGACGGAGCGACGATCGTAGAGGTGCTCGAGCTCGGAAAGTTCGGACTCCACGGTGAGTTTATGGAGTCGCGCGACAGCAAAGACCTCAACCCTGACACTCCGTTTGGCAGTCCGAAAACCTTCGCTAATACAATTGCCCTTCGGAAGCCACACCGCGTCTTTTCGGCGATTGGATTGTCTTTCTTTGCCTGCGCTTTTTATGACGATTTCAAAGATGCGCTCGGCGATTCCAATCCGCCGCGCTTTGAGCCGTCGATATTGACTGTAGGCGCGGGCGGTGGTCAGTTTGTCGTCGACGATCGGTCATTAGTCACCTTGAGCTTGCGCGTGGGGCCGTGAGATCTCGCTCGTAGAAGAGTCTGTCAAAGGTCGTCCCGCCGAACGTGAAGTCGACGCTCGTGACGCCGAGGCCGAACGTGGTTTGATCGAGAGTGATCTCCCGGGCCGTTCGTCCCTCGATCCTCCGGCGGTTGATGAAGATTCCTTCCAGCGGTTCCGTCGTGCCATCGGCGAACCGGCTCGGCGCGAGCTCGCTCTGCACGTTGAGATAGCGCTCGATCACCACGCCGTGACGGTGCTTCGACTTCTGCTTTACCTTGTTGAGCCGCGCCAGCATTTCGTCGACGGTGAGCGCGTACGAGGAGACCGCCGTCAGGAGAGAAAGGGCGAGCAGGATTTTTCGCATGGTTGGTTGGACGAAGGAGACGTGCGGGGGTTAGTTGGCTACGACGAACCACCTCGTCCCTGTGCCGCCGGCCAATCAAGACATCACGAGGCGCTTCAGCGCCGGGCGCGGCGAACGGCCCGCCGACAGCTCCTGGCAGTAGTTGGACGGCGAGATCTAAGCGTACAGTAGACGACCGCGCGGCTCAGGAACCGGCCTTCCGAGCTGTTGTGCCGTTTCGATCCACTCGTCGATTACGAGGCGCACTTCAGCCAACGCCGCTTCGTAGGTAGGCCCATCGGCCGCACACCCAGGAAGTTCGGGAACTTCGGCAATAAAAGCGTCGTCTTCGACACTCCAATAGATGATCACTTCGTAACGCGGTTCAGACATCCTCATCCCCTGCTAGACGATAACGTGTAAGCACGTGCCTGACCTGCTTCACTTGGTAAGGCTTAGCTGTACCGTCACGCCTTGGTTGTAGATTCAAGATCTCCGCCACGCCTTCGCGCCAGAAAATACGGTGGCTGCCTGCTGTGCGAATCTGGAAATGCAAGTGTCCCAGCAGCGCCACGAGCTCATCGAACAGAATGTTTTGATCGGCGCGGCCGCTAAGAATCTTTGCGAGCAACTTCGCTCGGGACGTCACACCGAGAACGATAGCACGAACAACGCTGACGACACTCGATCCGAACGAGATCTCCCCTGCTCGTACGCCGGCAGGCGCCGAACGGCACATGCGCAATACGAGGGGTCGCACCTCGATCGGTTTTTTATCGATGAGGGCTTCCCGGATTTACGTCCACCCAACGTCTATCGCCTCAGCGGCGGCGAGGCCTCCGATGCCAGGAGGACGCGGCGCACCGCTTGCCGCAACTAACGAGTTGTCGGCGGGCGCGCTCTGCAAGCGGCGTGACGCCGCGCATCTTGGAGCGGTATAGGCGACTCGGCCGCGCCAACGAACGGCCCGCCGTCCGCTGCTGGCAGTAGTTGGGCCGCTACCGGCACGGACCGGTATACATGCCACCTCTACCTGCTTGAGCCTTGTAGCGAGCTCGCTTCACGTTGCAACGCCACTCTACAGCGGAGGACCTGCATCCTAGGGCGCAATGAACAGCTTCATGTCGTCCGCGTCGAGACTCCCAAACTCTGACTTTGACAGATAAACCAACTGATGACCTACGCCGCGCACTAGAACCTTTTTCAAAATCAAGCTCTTTTTAGAGGCCTCGCTTGCGTACTTCTCCGCGTTGAAGCCGAGTCGAGTAAAGCAGATAGTCGTGCCGCGTGCGATCTTTTGTAGCCTGGCGGCTATATTAATACATGGGCCTACGAAGTCCGACCCATCACCGATCGAGAACACACGCCCTCTTGCAAGGCCAACTCGTAGAATGTCGGGCGGATCCGTGACATCTTTGCGGACCCTCGGGACGAATTCGTTGCGATAGGCGGTGCAAATATTCCAACATGTGATTGCAATGTTGAATGCAGCCGTTTCCTCGATACCACGCGTGTCCCAGAGGAATAGAACCCCGTCGCCCATGAACTTCGCGTAAAAAGGAAGTCGCGTGTAGAGAATCACACCGTCAGGAGTGGTTGTGAGTAGCGACTGGCTACGAAGTGTCCCGAATAGCCATGTCAGAAATGACGACATGAACTCCGGAATGGCCAGATGCGGCTCTACCTGTCCCGCGAATGTGGTGAAGCCGCCGAGATCGAACACCGCACAGATAGCATCGGTCGCCGAAGACGGCTTTCCGACATCGCCTAATCCCAGAATGCTTGGGTCGAATCGCTCAAACGCGTCGGCACGCAAGAAGGGACCTTCGAGGTCTCCAATTTTTGTCTCAACGTAGTCGCTCCGACGTGTACGAAACCGTCCCATCCACGCATCATCTCACAGTGTTGGAATGGCACAGCTGCTTACCACAGCGCAGTCGTTGTGTTGCACGACGAACGCAAGCCGGATCCCTTCGGGTCGGCCTAACTCCTATTTATCAGGCAGCCGACCCCGTCGACGTCTTCAAGCGTCCGTAAGCTGCCTCGAGCCCGCTCGGTTCGCTGATGACGGCCAAAATCCCTAATGAGGATTTCCTCTTTGACTCATAACCAACGCTGCGCCGGAGGCAGCGGCGGACACAGGAACCTGATCCCGGTTGCGTCAACCCTCAATCGACACAACCGGCGGAAACGCGCAGCGTCAGGATTTCTCGTTCTTCCGTTCCTGCTCCCGTTTCGCGGCTCCCTCGGCCATCTCTTCGGGGCTTACGTCGCGAACGTGGCTGGAGATGTACCAGGAGTGGCCGAATGGATCTTCAATAGCGCCGCCGCGGTCGCCGTAGAACTGATCCTCGAGCGGCCGCGTCACTTTTGCGCCGGCTTTGACGGCGCGGTCGAACCAGGCATCGCTGTCGTCGACATACAGATGCAGCATCACTGGCGAACCGTTGAGCGTCGTCGGGCTGAAGAACTTCAGGTCGGGGAACTCATCCGCGAGCATCAACCGCGAGCTGCCGATCTGCAGCTCGGCATGACCGATTCCCTTGCCGTCCGGCCCGGGCATGCGGAAGAGCTCCATCGCGCCGAACGCGTTCTTGTAGAAGTCGATTGCCGCCTCGCCGCCTTTCACGCTGATGTACGGCGTGATCGTGTGATAGCCCTCGGGGACCGGATTCACTGTTGCCATGACGTCCACTCCTTATTTTCCTGCGCCACCGTCGACCGGAATCCGCCAGACGCCGCGACCATGCGTCGCCGCGATCAGATATCCGGTATTGCGGTTGTAATCGATGTCGAGGATTCCCACGATCGGCATGTTGCGCCGCTCCGACGTCCAGGTCGCGCCGCGATCGCGCGTCGAGTAAACCGCCGTGTCCTGCGCGATCCAGAAACGGTTCACGTCGATCGGATCGAGAGCGATCGCCGATGCGGGAACGTCCGGCAGATTCGATGAGATGTTTTTCCACGTCGCGCCTGCGTTAGCGCTCATGAAGATCTTGCCGGGTGTGGCGGGCGTGTTCGCGTCGTATCCGCTGAACACCGCGTAAACAGTGTTCGCGCTGTCGACGCCGGCCATCACCTGCGTGGCGAAACGCGCCGGCAGACCGGTGCTGACGTTTGTCATCGTCCACGCGGTGCCGTTCAGGTCGAACCGGTAGACTTTGCCCGTCGTCGTGCTCACCCAGAAGCGGTTGTGGTTCACGGGGGACGCGGAAATCGACGTAGGGATGCCGTCCATCGTTTCCGTCGTGGTGATGCGCGTGAATTTCTCGCCGTAATTGTCCGAGCGATAGATCGCCTTGTCGCTCGCTCCGTAAAGGGTCGAGGGCTCGACCGGGTCGAGCGCGAAGACGGGAACGAACGTCGTTGATTCGCCGGCGAGGACCTTCGACGGATCGAAGAGATTGAACTTCCAGCCGTCGGCGAAACTCTTCGCACCGTTCATCGTGTGGCGGTGCACGGCGAACTGCGTGCCCATGTAGATGACGTTGGGCTGCTGGGGATCGAATTCCGCGATCGTGCCGTCGCCGCCGCCCCATCCCTCCCACACCTCGCCGTTCCAGTAGCCGGAGGAGTTGTCCTGCATGCCGCCGAGGAGGATGTTCGGGTCAGTGGGATGGGAGGCGATGCGGTAGAACTGAAGCGTGGCCAGACCATTGTTCAACGTCTGCCAGCGATATTCGATGTCCGCGCCCGGTACGAATTTTCCCGCCGCGCGGCGACGCGCTTTCGGAGTCGCGGCAGCCGGCGCAGGCAACGTCGTCTTGTACAGCCCTCCATCATTCGCGACATAGATCGTGCGCTCCTTGCCGAATGCAATCGCATGAATGTCCGGATGCATCACCTTCGTCGAATCTTCCTCGGTGCACGAGTACCAGGAAAACGCACCGGGGAAGCCGGGGCTGGTCACGGCGACATTCGCACAATGCGGCGTAGTGTCGACCCAGGTCCGGCCGCCGTCGAGCGAGCGATACACCATGCCCCGCCACGGCATGTTCGTCAGCTTCCTCGGATTGTTCAGCGGCTCGGGATCGAACTGGTTGTAGTTGGCCATCCCGCCGATGAGGATGTCGTTCTCATTCTCGGGATTGACGGTGATGACGTTGTCGTACTGGCATTGCCGCGCGCAGTAATCGGGCACGCCGTCGAACACCGTTCCCAGCCAGCGCCAGGTGTCGCCGCCGTCTTCCGATTTGAAGAGCAGCGCCATCCCTGTGGCGCGGTCCGACGCAGGCTCGTACACACCGTTGTTGTTGTAGTCGAGGCGATTCGAGGACTCATAACCGGCGAACAGTACTTGCGGATTGGAAGGGGCCATGCCGATCTCGACGCGGCGGAAGTCGGCGGTCGTCGTCGGATTATCGAACCGCTTCAACCGCAGATACTGCCGCGTGCGGGTGTCGTAATAGGCGAGCTCGTTGATCGGAGTGGGAAACGTGCCGAAGCCGTTCGCGCGCTGCGGCGTGATGTACTGAAAATTCGCGCCGCCGTCGCGCGAGCGGAGCAGACCGCCGTGATACTCGCTGACGTAGAAGAGATCGGGCGCGGCCGCGCCGCCGTATTCGAGATCGAGAAACCCGACGCTGCCCGACGGGCCGGGATGCTTGATTGCCGCGCGCAGCAGACGCCAGCTCATGCCGCCGTCGGTCGACTTGAAGAGTCCCGTCTGCGCGAGATTCGGCGGCGTGCGAAACACACTCGCCGTAACGGTCGCTGTCGCGACATAGAGCGTGTTCGCGTCACGCGCGTCGAAGTGGAGACCGGTGATGGCCGTGTACTCGAAGTTCCAGCCGTTGCCGCTCATCGGGAGCTGGTGCCAGGTCTCGCCGCCGTCGGTCGAACGAAGCAGTCCGTTGCCGTACATGCTCACGCTGCCGTGCGGCTCACCTGTGCCGGCGAAGAGCACGTTCGGATTGTCGGGGCTGTATTTCAGAACGCCGATGGCGAGCGTGGGCAGGCTCTGTTCGGGTCCGGTCGAGTAAAAGGTCTGGCCGCCGTCGACGGACTTCCAGATGCCGCCCATGGCCGTGCCGAGAAGCAGCGTCTGCGGATCGTTCGGATGGAGGGCGATGGCCAGCGTGCGGCCGCTCGCGTCATGCGCGCTGGTGTCGCCGAGCGGAACTCCACGAAGTGGTGCCGGTCCGAGGTTCGTCCAGCCGGTTTCACCTTCGGCGAGCGCGCGCGTCTGATTCAGCTCGCTGCGAACCGCGGCCTGATGCGCGGCCACGGGAATCGTGCCGGTCGGATACGTGCGCTGATTCCAGTACCAGTTGCGGCGCGCTTCGGGATCGTCGGCCGAGCCGGCGGAGTAGGGGAGCCGCTCACTACGAGGTGTAGACGTGCAGCCGGTGAACACCAGGATTGCGAGGGGAACGGCAGCGAGGGCGAGGGGAAATCGCTTGGCCATGGCGGTAACAGTAGAGTATGCGGCGGGAGGAACATGAATGCGAAACTATGAATTCTTCGCCACCTGCCTCGAAAAAGAGACCCCTGTTTTCGTCCGTGTTTTTCGTGCGATTCCAGCCGACAAGCTCGACTACAGGCCGCACGAGAAAAACACGGCGGCCGGCGATCTGATCTTCCAGATGGAACAGGAGATGACCTCCCTCGTCGACATCTTTCAAACCGGAGAAGTGAGCATGGGACCGCGGAAGCGCCCCGACTCGCTCGACGAGATGATCACGAACTTCGAGACCTCCGCGAAGAAAGTGGCAGAAGCCGCGCGGGCAACCAGCGACGAGCGTTGGAAAGGTCCTGCGAAGTTTCTCTGGGACGGCAACGTGGCCTGGGAGACGGTCGTTGCGGACATGGCCTGGGGTTTCCTCTTCGATCTCATCCACCACCGCGGCCAGTTGAGCGTCTACATCCGGCCGATGGGCGGGAAGGTCCCGTCGATCTACGGCCCGTCGGGTGATGACGCCGGCGGCGCGTAGCTGTCGATGAACACCGCGTCCTCGAAAATTCAGAAGATCTACCTGCTGCTGGAGTTGCTGCACACGCTGGCGGCCTCGCTGATCTGGGGGATCAACACGCTGTTCCTGCTCGACGCGGGACTCAGTAACGCGCAAGCCTTCGCCGCCAACGCGTTCTTCACGGCCGGGCTGGTGCTCTTCGAGATTCCGACCGGCGTTCTCGCCGACGCGCGCGGCCGCCGCACCTCGTACCTCCTCGGCACGCTCACCCTGATCGTCTCCACACTCATCTATCTATTGATGTGGCGCATCCATGCGCCGTTCTGGGGCTGGGCGCTCACCTCCGCGTTTCTCGGACTCGGATTCACCTTCTTCTCCGGCGCGGTGGAAGCGTGGCTGGTCGATGCGCTGAAGGCCAGCGGCTTCGACGGGAAGCTCGAATCGGTGTTCGCGAAAGGGAAGATCGCCGAGGGTGTCGCGATGCTCGGCGGGTCCGTCGCCGGAGGATTCATCGCCCAATCGACGAACCTCGGCGTCCCGTACATCATTCGTGCGATCGTCCTCGGCATCACCTTCGTGGCCGCGTTTCTGTTGATGCGCGACGTCGGCTTCGAGCCGAATCGAAGCAAGCGGCCCATCGAAGAAACGAAACGGATTCTGCGCGACTCACTGAAGCATGGTCTCGGCAATCCGCCTGTGCGTTGGGTGATGCTCGCGTCGCCGTTCACCGACGGCGTGAGCATTTACGCGTTCTATGCGATGCAGCCGTATCTGCTCGAGCTGTACGGAAACAAGGAAGCCTACGGAATCGCCGGTCTGGCCGCGGCGATCGTCGCCGGAGCGCAGATCGCCGGCGGGCTGCTCGTGCCGTTCATCAGCCGCGTCTTCCAGCGGCGGACCACGGTGCTGCTCGCGGCGACGACCATCAGCGTCGTCATCCTCGCGCTCATCGGCACGATCCGGAGTTTCTGGATCGCCATCGCCTCGCTGGTCGTCTGGGGCCTGATGTTCGCTGCTGTCTCGCCGGTCCGGCAGGCTTATCTCAATGGTCTGATCGCCTCGGAGCGGCGCGCGACAATCCTTTCCTTCGATTCGCTTCTCGGATCGGCCGGTGGCGTTGTCGCCCAGCCGCTGCTGGGCCGCGCGGCGGATGTCTGGAGTTATCCGGCGTCGTATGCCGTCAGCGCCGCGGTTCAGGCCCTGGCCCTTCCGTTTCTATGGCTCGCGCGGCGGGAGCGGGCTCCGTCAGACAACGCCTCGTCCGGCACCGCACAGTAAGGGTATCCTTCGCCCCACTCCCTTGTTTTCTCCCGGTACGCGGTTCGGTCCATACGAAATCATTGAGCGCCTCGCCGAGGGCGGCATGGGTGAGGTGTACAAGGCGCGGGATACGCGGCTCGAGCGCACGGTCGCGCTGAAAGTCCTTCCCGAGCACGTGTCCGCCGATCCCGAGATCCGCCGCCGCTTCGAGCGCGAGGCGCGCGCGATCTCCGCGCTGTCGCATCCCAACATCTGCACGCTCTTCGACGTCGGCAACAACAACGGCCAGGAGTACCTGGTCATGGAATATCTCGACGGCGAGACCATGGCCGAGCGTCTGAGTCATGGCCCGATGACCATCGAAGAGCTCATGGCTTACGGGATGGACGTGGCCGATGCGCTGGAGAAGGCGCACAAGCACGGGGTCATTCATCGCGATCTCAAACCGGGCAACATCGTTCTGACGAAGTCCGGAGCGAAGCTGCTCGACTTCGGGCTGGCCAAGTACATGCCCGCCGGCCCGAACTCGATCCTCGGCCGCGCCGACGACATCACCGCGCCGCTCACCTCGCAGGGGACGCTGCTCGGCACCATTCCCTACATGGCGCCGGAGCAGCTCGAGGGGAAGGACGTCGACGCGCGGACGGACATCTTCGCGTTCGGCGCGATCCTCTACGAGATGGCCACCGGTGTGCGCGCGTTCAATGCCGCGTCGAACGCGAGTCTCATCGCCGCGATCATGCGCGAGGAGCCGGTGCCGGTTTCGCGGCTGCGGCGACTCACGCCGCGCACGCTCGACACGATCATCCGCACCTGCCTCTCGAAGAATCCCGACGACCGCTTTCAGTCCGCGCACGACGTGAAGCTCGCGCTGCAGATGCTGCACACGACCGCCGACGTGGAAGAGATCGACGGGGTGAAGCCGCGGACGTGGCTTCTGCCGGCGATCGTGTCCGCCGTCGCGGTTGCGGCGATGCTCGTCGCCGGCGCGTTCATTTTCGGCCGTCCGAAAGAACCGCCGCGCATCTTTCGCTTCGCCGTCAGTCCGCCTTCCGGATCGACTTTTCCGTCGCTCGGCGAAGGCGGCGGTCTTGCGCTCTCGCCGAATGGCCGGCAGCTGGTCTTCGAAGCGACCACACCCGATGGCCGGACGTATCTCTGGCTGCGCGAGCTCGATGCCGAGGCGCCGGAGCTGCTGGAAGGGACCGATGGCGGGGAGTATCCGTTCTGGTCCGGCGACGGCCGCTCGATCGCCTGGTTCGCCGACGGCAAGTTGATGAAGAAGACGTTGCCGGATGGTCCCGCGCAGACCGTGTGCGCCGCTCCGACCGCGCGCGGCGGTGCGTGGAACAAGAGCGGCGTGATCGTTTTCGCGCCGTCGAGCAACGGCCCGCTCCATCGCGTCGCCGCATCCGGCGGTGTGCCCGAGGCGGTGACCATCACCACTCCGGAGACTTACTCGCACCGCTGGCCGGTGTTCATCGATGACGACCAGTTCCTCTTCGTCGCGCAGAGCCAGCGGCCGTCCGATCGCGGCGTGTTTGCAGGTTCGCTGAAGTCGAAAGAGATCACCCGGATTCTTCCCGGGGCGACGAGCGTCGCGTTCGCTCCGCCGCATCATCTCTTTCACGTTCGCGATCGCGTGCTGGTGCGGCAGCGGCTGGATCCGGACGACCTGACGCTCGACGTGGAGTCGACCACGATCGCCGATGAGATCGTTTACTACGTCGACCGTGCGTACGTTCCGGTGACCGCGGCGATGGGCAACGTGATCGCGTTTCGGCGCAACGGCGCGGCGCGGATGCGCATCACCTGGCACGCTCGCGACGGCCGCCGCCTCGGCGCGCTGGGGGACCTCGGCGAATACGAGGGCGTCGCGCTGTCGCCCGACGGCGCGCGCGTGGCGTTCGGATATTTCGATGTGAGCGAGTCGCTGAATCACGTCGCCATTGCCCCGGCCAAAGGCGGCGTGGCGCGGCGCTTCACGTTTGCGCGCGGCAATCAGTACTCGCCGGTCTGGTCGCCGGATGGGTCGCAGATCTCGTTCAGCGACGATCAGGCGGGCGTCGACACGGTGACCGCGAAGCCGCTGACCGGCACCGGGAACGAGCGCGCGCTGATTCCGACGCCGACCGGTTCGACGTATGCGCAGAGCTGGTGCGCCGACAACGACCACATTCTTTATCGCGCGCAGGACGACAAGACCGGCTACGACATCTGGGTGGTGTCGCTCAGCCAGCGCAAGAGCATGCCGTACGTGCACGGCCCCAGCGATCAGTCGCAGGGGACCTTCTCGCCGGACGGGCGGTGGGTGGCGTACACGTCGACGGAGTCGGGACGTCCCGAGGTTTATGTGCAGCCGTTTCCGGCGACGGGGGCGAAGTGGCAGGTCTCCGTGAGTGGCGGCGAGCAGCCGCGGTGGCGGCGCGATGGGAAGGAGCTGTTCTACATCTCGCCCGATCGCATGCTGATGGCGGTGGACATCCGCGTGCCCGGCGCGTTCGATGAGAACCCGCCGCGGCCGCTGTTCCAGACGAACATCCCCTTCGGCGACATCAATGTGTCGCACGCGTATGACGTCACGCCGGACGGGGAGCGGTTCGTGATCGCGGCGCCGGATCCGCTGTCGCCGCAGGCGCCGATTACGGTGGTCGCGCAGTAGAGCCGGCGAGACGCCGGCGGACCAGCCGCCGAGCCGGCGGCGCTCCGGAGCGCCGGCAAAGTTGACCCTCTGCATGGGTCAACCCACGTCCCCCGGCCCAGAAGTTAACCCTCCATCCTTCCGTCAGAAATCCGTCAACTCCCTGCGAACGCACCCACTTGAACCGGTTTCATTTTCTGGAACGTGCCGTGGACTAGGACCAGGTCGCGTGAGAACAACACGCAAGGAGGAATTGATGAAGAAACGGCTCTCTCTCGTCCTCATCGGTTTGTCTCTGCTCGCACTGGCGGCGCCGCTCACGGCCTCGCAGTGGGTGCAGCTTTCGTTCGATCAGGTGGCTCGCGAGTCGACTTACGTCGTCCGCGGCACCGTCGAACAGACCTGGAGCAAGTGGGATGACCAGCAGGAGGTCATCTTCACGTATGCCACCATCCGCGTGCATCGCTACTTCGGCGAGACCACCGGTCCGGACCGGATCGTCGTGCGCGAAGCCGGCGGCACGGTCGACGGCTACACCCAGGAAGCGATCGGCTTCCCGGAAGTTCGCAACGGCGAAGACGTGGTGATGTTCCTCTCGCAGTCCGATGACCCCTCCGCCTTCCGCATCCACGCGTACAACCAGGGCAAGTATCTCGTCCGCAATCGCGGCGGCGTCGAAGTGCTGACCGAGGATCCGATGAAGCAGGGTGACGGACGTATGGCGCGGCAGGGCCGCGACGTGAAAGCCAACGCCGCCGACGATCTCGACGGAGCCCTCACCATCGAAGAGTTCGCGGGCATGGTCGAGTCGGCTCGCGCCGGCAACCCAGTCGAAGTGCTCGTGGGACGCGAATAAGGAGATCGAGCCATGAGAAAACAGACGATCCTCTCCGCTCTCATCACCCTCATCGTCCTCGGCGCGATCGCCGAGCCGGCCTTCGGCTACGTGCTGCTCTCGCCGCGCCGCCGCTGGGCTTCTACGCCCGTCAGCGTTCGGACTTACTACATCGGCAACAACACCATCGCTGACTCCGACAAAGGCGTGACGGCAGTCGTCGGCGCGATCCGGGCCTGGGGCATCATCAGCTCCAGCTCCACCACCTCCGCGGCCGTGCGCGGCTCCGCCCCGGCGACGATCATGTTGAACTCGAACGGCGGCCTTTGTTCCGGCAACTGCCTCGCCGCGACGCTGACCGGCTACTACGTTTCGCAGACCGGCGATGACCGGATCTACGACGCCGACGTCTACACCAACACGGCCATCCAGTTCTATTCGTCGCGCGAGGCGAGCTGCAGCGCCGAGTACGACATCGACGGCGTCATGGTTCACGAGGTCGGTCACGTGATCGGCATCGGCCACTCCACCGTCTCCGGCGCGACGATGTATCCCTCGGTCAGCGCGTGCAATTACGGCCCCCGCTCACTGGCCACCGACGACGTCAACGCGAAGAACGACCTGTACTAGATCGGAACGATGACCGGTCCGATCCTCATTACCGCAACGATTTCGACCGGGCCCGACGGCGTTTTCGCCGTCGGGCTCGACTCCGCGGGGGCTGCGTTGCCCGAGGAGGAGACGTTTCGTTTCGCGCTGCACTATTACGGGCGCGTGTTGTACGAGATGGCTCACACCCAGCGGTCTGTTCGGCGACTGCCTGAATGGACCGCGCGCATCGCGTCGACGGCTGTCGATCGGGAGACCGATTTCTTCGCCGTGGCCGGCGTGCAGGGAGCGATCGTCACGTCCCTGGCGCGGCCGCTCGCTACCGTTCGCGTTGCATTGTGTACCGCCGGTTTGCGCGGGCGCGAAGTGACCGGCGATCTCTCGCCGCTGCGCGGCTCGACTCTCGCGCGCTCGGTCCTCGCCGTGTTTCAGGCCGTCATCCCCCAGCTATCGGACGACGTCTGTGCGTCGATTCCGTCGGCGCTGGCGAACATGAACGTGTCCTACGAGCTCACCCATCACTACGCCGATCCGGAGAGCCATCGCGAGGTGCCGTCGACGGCCTACCTTGCCGCATCCTTCGTCTGACGAACACGCCCACGACCAAGAGCGGCGCGATCAGCACGTCGATCGGGACGTGGGTCGTGTCGTAGTTCGTGATCTCGTACGGCGGCGGGACGACGGGTCGCTGATCGGGATCCGTGATGAAGAAAAGATCGTCGGTCCCGGGACGCACGGACGACGTGTCTTCGAATGCCGTGAGCCGCTTTCCTTCGTGCTCCTCACTCCAGTACATCTGCCCCGGCCAGGAAGCGTCGGTGCCGAGAACGCCGCGGACGCGATCGGGACCGAGAAACCAGACGCGCAACGTCCGCGAGCCCATGGACAGCTCGCCTTGCGATGCGGGCTCGCGGTAGGGGAAGAACGGCCGGTCGGTGGTGAAAGACATCTTCACCGCGGATGTCTGCGCGGGCGCATCCTGGGTCTTGTCGATCTTGAAAGCGGTGAGGATCCAGCGCTGGGCGACGTACGCATCCAGCCATTCAGTGAGATCGGGCGTGGTCGCGTACCCGTTGGTGGCCAGCCAGTTCGTGAGGGCGCCGGCGTCGGTCGCGTCGAGAACCGCCGCTTCGTAACCGGCCACTTTCTGGATGGAGAGCACCTCCACCGGCGGCGCGGCGGTCACTGCGGCGGTCTCGCCTTTGTGCCTTCCGCGCATCGTCAGGAGGAGGAGCGGCGTGAAATCCGTTTTCTTCACAGTGACGTTCACCGTCTGCCGCGTGGTTCTTCGCTTCATCTGATCGAAGATGCCGTCATCGACAGACGCCAGCGTCGGTGCCGTCGGCGTGGGAACGAGAAATCCGAAGTCGCTGGCCTGGCCCTGGAAGGTCGCCCGGCGGATGAAGTGCTGCGTTTTCGTCGACGGCTCCCAGATGATCACCGCCGATTCCTCGACCACGGCGATGCGCTCGCCGGGATGCGGCGCCGGCGCGCATGCGAGCGCCTCACGCGAGCACAGCAGGGCCGCGAGCACGAACCACGCGCTTGTTTTCCGCATGCGCCGATTCTAAAACGACCATCTCCTCGCAGATCGCGTTCGCTTCCTCGCGCTGATGGGTGACATAGACCATCGGAATCGGGAACTCGTCGCGAACGCGCACCAGGTACGCGAGCACGCGCGTGCGCAATTCGACGTCCACTCCCGCGAGCGGCTCGTCGAGCAACAGCACCTGCGGTTGGCTGAGCAGCGCCCGCGCGAGCGCGACCCGTTTGCGCTCGCCGCCGGACAGGCGCGTCACACCGCGATCGAGAATCGCCGCGATCTCCAGCACCTCGATGACATGCGACGCATCAGTCCCCTTGTCTGCTCCATGGAACGCGCCGTAAAACATGTTCCTGCGCACGGACAGATGAGGAAACAGCGCATCGTCCTGCGGCACATATCCGACCCGCCGTTCGCGCGGCGGAACGGACACGCGGCCGGCATCGAACACGGACCGTCCCATCAGCTCGATCGTTCCCGCGGAGGGAGTCCGCAATCCGGCGATCGCTTCGAGCAGCGAGGTCTTTCCCGCGCCCGACGGTCCGTACAGCGCTGTCGTGCGCGCGCGCATCTCCACGGAAACCTCGAGCTGGTGATGAGCGAGCGGCAGGACGAGATCGCGGATGACGATGCTCAAACCCGCGCCCCTTTCCGCCGAAGAAACGCCTCGGCGATCCAAACCGCGGCGAACGCGATGACCACGGAGATGGCGAGGAGGCGATACGCATCGGCGTCGCGGCCGAGCTGCACGAAGTTGTAGATCGCCAGCGAGAGCGTGGTGGTGCGGCCGGGGATGTTGCCGGCGACGAGGATCGTCGCGCCGAACTCGCCGATCGCCCGCGCGAACGCGAGCAGCATTCCGCTGACGATGCCGCGCGCGGCCAGCGGCACGGTGATGGTGACGAAAACGCGCGCGTCGCGCGCACCGAGCGTTCGCGCGATCTGCTCGAGCCGCGGATCGACTTCCTCGAACGCGACCCGCGCCGCACGCACGAGCAGCGGGAACGACATGACCATCATCGCCACCACCACTGCGCGCCAGGTGAAGACGATGTCGAGAGCGAACGTGCGGTGCAGCCAGCCGCCGAGGGGACCGCGGCGGCCGAGAAGCTCGAGCAGGATCAGGCCGCTCGCAACCGGCGGCATGACCAGCGGCAACGCCACGAAGGTCTCGACCAGCGATTTGCCGGGCCACGATTTGCGCGCGAGCAGCCAGGCCACGGCCAGCCCCGGCGACACGATGAGCAGCGTTGCCAGCGCGGCCGTGCGCAGGGTCAGTCCGAGGATCTGCCACTCGCTCGCGGTCACCGGATCAGGAACCCATGTTTCGCGAAGATGGACAGCGCCTCTTTCGATCGGAGATGCGCGAGAAACCGCCGCGCGCCGGCCGGATTTTCGGCATCACGCAGCACGGCGAACGGATAAGAGATCGCGGGCCCATCGCCGCGCGGCACTTCGAACGCGAACGCGCCTTTCGCGTCGGTCTTGTAGACGATCGCCGCTTCGACATTGCCCGACTGCACCGCCGCCAGCGCGGCCCGGACGTTTTCCGTGGGAATGACCCTCGGCGCGATCGCCTCCCACAGCCCGATCTTCGTCAGGTACTGCTTCGCGTAAATGCCCGCGGGCACGCTCGAGGGCTCGGCGAGTGCGACCTTCTTTCCGACGAGATCGCGCGGCGACCGGACGTTGGCTCCGACGATCACCAACGTATTCGAAAGGACGCTCACGCGCTCGGTCACTACGACCAGGTCCATCTTCGCTTCATCCGCAGAAAGGAAAAGATCCGCGGGCGCGCCGCGCTCGATCTGCCGCGCCAGCGTGCTCGATGCGCCGAAGTTGAACACGACTCGTTCGCCGGTCCGCCGTTCGTACGCCGCACCGATCTCGGTCAGCGCATCAGTGAGGCTCGCCGCGGCAAGGACCCGCACCTCGGAACCCCGCACGCACGAGGTGAGGAGCAAGAGAGTGAGAAGGTCGCGCAGCATGCCGATATCTTCGGCGGAGTATATCGGATCAGTTGCAACCCGGCCCCTCGGTCACCGATTCGAAGGCGAAGGCAACGCCTGTCGCGGAACGCGGTACCGCGACCACATGAACGGGACGCGCCACCACCGCGGGACAACTGCAGCTCGGCGGTGATCGCGTCTCTTTCACATCAACCAGCAGCTCGCCGGAACCGCGGCGCCGTACATCGTCGACCCGCACGCTTTTGCACGCATCGGGCGTGTCGCCGAGGGCGACGAAGATCAGGATGTTGCGATCGAAGTCGACGGCGGGGATGGGCGGCTTCGGAGAACGGTTGGAGACGATCTCCGCCCACATCTGCTCCCAGAGGTCCTGGCGTGAGATCAGCTGGGCGCGCCGTTCCCGGACGCCGGTGATCTGCTCGCGATGCACGGTCACGAACGGGACGATGGTGTCCGGACCGGTGGGGGAGGAATCGGAGCCGCTGTTACAGGATGCGAGGAGGAGAAGCGCGGTGGCGATCAGGGTTCCGGTGCGCATGAATGGATGTTACGGCAGCTCGTTCTGCATCTGCTCCCACTCGCGCGTGATCGCGCGGTCGGCTTTCCTCTCCATCCTCCGGTAGAGCTCGAGCACCTTGCGACCGTGTGCTGTGAGGTGCGCGCCGCCTTGCGCCGATCCGCCGCGTTCCTTCTCCACGAGCGGCGAGCGGAAGGCCGCGTTCATGGTGCGGATCAGCGTCCACGCGCGCATGTACGACATGCCCAATTCTTCGGCGGCGGCGCGAATGGAGCCGCTGCGCGCCACCGCGTCGAGAAGGTCGGCCTTCCCCGGGCCCATCACGATCGTGCCTTCGGCATCGACGATCCGGATGCGCGGTTTGATCGAGTGCGGCACGGCGACCGATGATAGAAGATGTACCGATGCGCCGGGCTTCGATCGTCCTCGCCCTTCTCCTTTCCGCATGCGCGACGGTTCAGCCGTACGTCTCCGTGCCCGTCCTCGCCGACCGGCTGTTTTGCGGCCTGTCGATTCCGGGCGGCGGCGAGGTGACGGAAGCGGAATGGCGCGCGTTCGTGGCCGAGGAAGTGACGCCGCGATTTCCGGACGGTCTCAGCATCTGGCGCGCGGAAGGGCAGTGGCGCGGCGCGGACGGCGTGATCGTGCGCGAGCCCACTCTGATCATCGAGATCTTTCACGACCATGACGTACGCATCGATCGCAAGATCGTGGAGATCGCCGAAGCGTACAAAACACGTTTCCGGCAGGAGTCGGTGCTGCGTGTGACCATGCCCGCGCGGATGGAATTCATCGATTAGAAGCTGGCCGGCGGGACGCCGGCGCACCAGCCGGCGAGGACGCCAGCGCTCCAACGAATCGGAGCGCCGCCGGCTCGGCGGCTGGTCCGCCGGCGTCCCGCCGGCCCACGCACACGCTATCCTGTCCACTCCCTTGCGATTAGGCATCAATGATCGAGTCGGGCCGTACGTGGTCCTCGGTCCGCTCGGATCGGGCGGGATGGGCGAGGTCTATCGCGCGCGAGATGCCCGCCTCGGCCGCGACATCGCCCTGAAGATCCTGCCGACCGACCTCGCCAGCAACCCCGAGGCTTTGCGGCGGTTCGAGATCGAGGCGCGGGCGGCCTCGGCGCTCAACCATCCCAACATCGTCACCATCTACGAGATCGAGCGCGAAGACTCGATGGCCTGGATCGCCATGGAGCTCATCGAAGGCGACGATCTCGCCTCGGTCCTGGACCGCGATCCGATGTCGATCAAGAACGCGCTGCGCATCGCGCTGAAGATCGCCGACGGCCTCGCGTCGGCGCACGAGCGTGGAATCGTCCATCGCGATCTGAAGCCCGACAACATCATGATCACGCGCGACGGCTTCGTGAAGATCCTCGACTTCGGCCTGGCCAAGCAGATCCGCATGCTGTCGTCGAACGACACCACCGTCCCGCACACGTCGCCGGGCGCGGTGTTCGGGACTGTCGGCTACATGGCGCCGGAGATGGCGGCGGGACGCGAGACCGACTATCGCTCCGACCAGTTCGCGTTCGGCGTGATCCTTTACGAGCTGCTCACGCGGCGGCGCCCGTTCGATCGCGAGACCAAGCCGGAGACGATGACCGCGATCATCCGCGAGGATCCGCCGCCGCCTTCCTCGAGCCATCACGAGATCCCCGACGAGCTCGATCGCCTGGTGATGCGCTGCCTGCAGAAAGAGCCGCGCGCGCGATACGCATCGACGCGCGACCTCGCCCACGATCTTCGCGAGATCCGCGACCGCTTCACCCACGGCTGGACGACCGCTCGCAGCGCGAAAGCGTCGACGATGAAGAGACCGCGATCGGGGACGATGGTCGCCGCGGCCCTCATCGCCATCGCCGTGCTGGGCAGCGCGTTCGCGCTCTGGTACCGGCATCGCGTCCAGACGCGGCAGAGCGTTCAGTCGCTGGCGGTGATGCCGTTCCGCGATCTCTCGGCGAGCGCGGAAGGTCGCATGCTCGCGGATGGAATTTCTGAGATGGTCGCCGCGCGTCTGGCGGAAGTGCGCGACATCCGCGTGTCGCCGCCATTCGAAGGTGCTCCCGTCGAAGGCGATGACGTGCCGGCGGTCGCGCGGCGCAAAGGTGTTTCCGCGGTCGTGCGCGGCAGCGTGCAGCGCAGCGGGAATGACGTGCGCGTCACGTACTCGCTAGTCGACGCGGAAGGCGGGATTCTCGCCAGCGGCAGCGCCACGCGCGCGGCCACGGATCTGTTCGCACTCGAAGATGCGGTGGCTGACGACCTCCTCGGAAAACTCGGACGTCAGGCTCCCGCGCGCCGCCAGACCGCGTCGGCGACACTCGGCCCGCAGGATCAGCAGCGCTTCGTCGAAGCGGTCGGGTTGATGCGGCGCATGCAGGACGAACAGAGTATCGACCGCGCCATCACGACGCTCGAGAGTGTGCTGCGCAACACACGCGACTCCGCCGCGGTGAATGCCCTGCTCGCGCGAGCGTTGCTCTACAAGGCTTCGCTGGCGCGGCGGCCGGCGCTGATCGAACAGGCCATGGTGTACGCGACGCGCGGCGCGGCGTTGGAACCGAATGACCCCGAGAGTCACGTGACCCTCGGCAAGCTTCACAACGCATCGGGCCGCAGCACAGACGCCGTGCGCTCGTTCGAGCGCGCGCTGACCCTCCATCCGGACCGGCCGGAAGCCATGGTCGGCCTCGCCGAGGCTTACGAGGCGATGGGGCGGGTCAGCGATGCCGAGGCGATGTATCGGAAGACGATTGCGCTGCGGCCGGATGACGTGGGTGCGCTGATGTCGTTCGGCGGCTTCTGTTACGCACAGGGACGTCATGAAGAAGCGGCGACACAATTTCGCCGCGCCACCGATCTCCTGCCGAATTTCTCGCAGGCTTGGGCGAACCTCAGCGGGACGCTGCACGCGCTCGGTCGGTACGACGAGGCACTGGCCGCTTCGAAGAAATCGATCGACATCAAACCGACCGCCGTCGGATGGTCGAATCTGGGAACGCTCCAATTCACGCTCGGGCGGTACGACGACGCGCGGCGGTCGTATGAGAAGGCGACACAGCTGGCGTCGTCCGATCCCGTCTTCTGGATGAATCTTGGCGACGCGCGGCGCGCCTCGAAATCGCCTGATGCGAACGATGCGTATGCGCGCGCGATCGCGGCCTCGCGCGACGCGCTCACGCTGAATCCGAAAGACGCGCGAACGCGAGCGCGCATCGCCTTGTGTCTTGCCAAGAGCGATCAGGCGGCCGAGGCGCAGGAGGAGATCCGGCGCGCGCTGGAGATCGATCCGACCAATCCGCAGGTGCTCTACAACGCCGCCATCGTGAGCGCGTTGCGCGGCAACAGCGACGGAGCGATCTCCTGGCTCGAGCGCGCGATCGCGAATGGATATCCGGCGGTCGAGGCTTCGCGCGATCCGGACCTGACGTCACTGCGGAATCTGCCCTCATTCATAAGTGCCGTAAAATCCGGCTCGTAGCTCACAGAGGAGGGTTCATGACCAGGTTGCGCATGCTTCTCGTCATCCTCGCGTCCGCAGGCTTGATCTCCACCTGCGCATCCCCGTCCGGCACGCGCCCGGCGCCTCATCCCCTCGGGCCATGCGGCGTCGCGGTCGCGCATCCCGATCGGCCCATCATCTGCGTCGATGATTCGTCCGAAGTGCTGCGGGTGAGACCCGATCCGGTTCTCTTTCACGACGTCGTTTCCGACAGCAAAGGGATGTCGCCGGGCATCCTCTGGTTCACGCGATCCGGCAGAGGCGATCTCGAGATCCGCTTCCGCGATCAGGGCTGCGTGCGCGACATCAGGTGCAACGGCAGCAAATGCTTCGGCGCCGCCGCGCGCCTGGACAGCGTGCAGGATCGAAAGGTCTGCAAGTACGACGTCCTGCTGAGCGGCCATCCAACACTCGATCCGGAGACGGTCATCGTCCGTTGTTGCACGCTGGAGGGGACTGGCGGCGACTAGGCCGCGGCATCCGCACTTTGCTCGCCCCGCACAATCCTGCGTGACGTTCGAGGGCGTCGCTGATGTCGATCGCGGCGCCCTCTTCTTCCATCCAGATCTTCGACACCAGCATCGTTTCCTTCTCGACGCGCGCTTCAATGCGTCCGATGAGGCGATCGCGATGGAGCAGTGGACAGACGTACCAGCCCCAGCGCCGTTGCTTCGCCGGTTTGTAGACCTCCCAGACGTATTCGAAGTCGAAGATGAATCGCACCAGCTCGCGGTCCCAGATCAGGGGATCGAGCGGACCGAGAATGCGCACGCGGTCGTCGTAGGTGACGCGTCGTTTGTCGAAGAACGAGGGGATGGCGAGATAGCGGCGCGGCGAGTCTTCGATCGCGACTTCGATCAATTCGCCGGCTTCGATCAACTCCGGGATCAACGGCGACGTGCGCACGGTGCTGAGCATCGACCACATCGCGCCGCCGGCGCGGGTGAGCAGGCCCGCCGCCTTCGCGCGTTCGAGCACGGCCCAACGGGAAAAGTCGCCATCGGCTTCTTCGAGTGTGCCGAGAGCGCGTTCGGGAATGTCATAGAGCTTCGCGCCTGATTCGGTGCGTCCGGCGACAACGACGTCGCAGAGCGTCCAGAGAATGTCCAGGGCCATCGTCGTTGCCTTGGCGGTGCTCTTCCAGCCGCTCCAGTTCATCGGCTCGACCGTGCCGTGATCGGTGAGCTGCGCGGCGGTGATGGGTCCCTTCTCGCGAATCTCGTCGAATACAGCGCGCAACACTTTCGGCGGGATGCGCTCCTCGCGCTCGCCGTGACGCCACCACGGCGTCTGCGCGAGGTGGCCCTGTTTGCGATAGCGCGGAAATGAGCTCGCGGGAAGGATGCAACGCTCTTTCGCGAAATGCTCGAAGGCGTGGCGGGGGAAGAGATGCCGCCACACGTCGCCGCGGCAGACGCCGTCGACGCGGGCCATGACCACGAGGTCGGCGTTGGTACCGATGACGTCGAGCGGATCGAGCTGAATGCAGCGAAGGCGTTCGAGCACCGCGCGCGTGCCACGCGCTCCGCGGCCGGCGACGCGGTTGAGCCCGAGATGGGAGATCAGCAGGCGGCGCGCTTCGGCGCGGGAGATCGTGACGGGCACGGCCGCAGAGTATGGCGAAAAACAGGCCCGTCGGTTGCACTAAATGACTGCGCTGAAAGGAGATCAACATGCCTGGTAAACGAGAGCTGATCGAGCCGACCAAGGGTGACAAACGCTACGTTCGTCGCGACTCCGAGGGCCGCTTCAGCGAGGTTGAAGACGTCGGGCGCTCCAGCGCGCAGGACCAGAAACGGTCCGCGAAAACCAAGTCGAAATCCGGCCACGGCGATCGCGGCGACAGGTAGGGGAAATCGGCTACCTGTGCTCTCCTTTAGCGGAGGAGGGCAACCGTGACCGAACTTCCACTCAGCAGCGAACAGGGCGAATCGCGCCTCGAAGACGAGCTGGCCATCTGCCTCTCCGGCGGTGGCTACCGCGCCATGGTGTTTCACCTCGGCGTGCTCTGGTATCTGAACGACGCCGGATATCTGCCGAAGCTCGACCGCGTTTCCAGCGTTTCCGGCGGATCGATCACCGCGGGCGTGCTGGCGACCCGTTGGAACCAACTAGCCTTCGACGCGCAGGGCCGCTCCTCCCAGTTCGCGAATCTCGTCGTCACTCCCGTCCGGAAGATGGCCAGCACCACCATCGACGCCGGCTCGGTCATCGTCGGCAGTCTCCTTCCCGGAACGAGTGTCAGCGATCGCATCATCAAGGCCTATCGCTCGACTCTCTTCGGCAACGCGACCCTGCAGGACATTCCGGACCGCCCGAAGTTCATCATCGGCGCGACGAACGTGCAGACGGGATCGCTCTTCCGCTTCTCGAAGGCCTACCTGTCCGATTGGCGGATCGGCCGCGTGTTGTCACCGAAGACGGGAGTAGCCGAAGCGGTTGCGGCTTCCTCGGCGTTCCCTCCGGTTCTGTCGCCGGCGCGTCTCGACCTCAAACATTCGGACTGGACCGAGCTTCAGGGCGACGTTTGCGGCAAGCCGCCGTTCACGACGAAGCTCGTGCTCACCGACGCCGGCGTCTACGACAACCTCGGCATCGAGCCGGTGTGGAAACGCTGCAAGCGGGTCCTCGTCAGCGACGCCGGCGGGCGCTATCAGCCCGAAGCCGATCCACACTCCGATCCCCTGCGGCATGCGCTGCGCGTGCAGGCCACGATCGACAACCAGGTGCGCTCGCTGCGCAAACGCCAGGTCGTCGGGTCGTTCGTCGACAACAGCGACGCGCACACCGGCACCTACTTCGGCATGTGGGTCAAGCCGGACGACTATCCCGTTCACGCGCCGAAGCTGCCGATCGACGCCAGGCGCGCCGACGAGCTCGCGCGCACGCCCACGCGGCTCGCCAAGATGTCGAATGAACTGCAGAATCGCCTGATCAACTTCGGATACGGAATGACCGAGCGCGCGATCCGCAGCTACTTCGACAAGACCGCCTTCGAGCCGACGGCGTTCCCGTGCCCGGGAGGCGTTTAGACGATGGCCGATCCGATCTATCTCGAGCGCTGGCTGGTCGAGCAACTGCTGTTCGGCAGCGGCCATGTGCGGCGGTTCACGCAGGACTCACCGGTTCTGCCCGACGTCTGGATCGAGTACGCGACCGATCCCGCGAAGAAACAGGAGCAGGTCACGCGGCGCTACGCGAACGGCGCGCTCGATCTCCTGCTCTCGCCGTTCCGTGAAGCGAGGACGGGCGAGATCCGCGACGAATTGCGACAGCGCGTTCCGGCGGGCCGCATCGTCTACAACCAATCGACAGTGCTCGCGCGACTGACCTTCGAGGATCTCGTCCGCGGCGTGATTCCGATGACCGACTGGTGGGCGCGACTCACCAGCAAGTTCGACATCGCCGCGCTGCAGTCGGAAGCGGTGAAGAAGCATCTGTCCGAGAACGTGAAGGATCCCGAGCATCCCGCGCCGTTCGTCAACAAGGACCGGACGGTGGTCCTGCCACCGGACGTGCTCTGGATGATCCGCATCGTCGGCGCGATCAAGCTCGCTCACGAAGGAACGCTGCTCGATCCCGTCTTTCTCGATCCGAAGGCCGGACCGGGCAAAGCGACGGCGGAGCAATGGCGGCCGCTCGTCGATGCCGTCGCGCGTCTCCTGGAAGGTGTCACCGGAAGTCACGAGGCGAAGGTCCATACGATTTCCCTGAATCGCATCGCCCGCTCGACTATCTCCGGATCCGTGTTGGCGGTGAAAGCCGATGCGGCCCGGCAGCTCTTCACCGTGTCCTGCAAAGACATCCGCTGGGCCATTCTCGACAGCGGGATCGACGCGACGCATTCCGCGTTTCGCAAGCAGCGCAGGAAACGGAAAGGGGAGAGCGCGGCGCCGGAGGTGAAAGTCGAAGGCGGCACGCCCTTCGACGAATACGACAGCCGCATCCGCGAGACCTACGACTTCTCCAGCATTCACGATCTGCTCGACGCGGACTCGATCCAGCTGCCGCCGCATCTCGTGCGCACAGCGGCCGGCGACGCCGCGAAGGAAAAGGAATTCACCGACGCGATCCACAAGGCGAACGAGTCGATGGAGGGCGGCCGGGCCATCGACTGGGGCGTGTTCGCGCCGCTGCTGCGAATCGCCCACGACGAGAATTACGAGACCCACAAGCACATCCCCGCGGACTCCCTCGATCACGGCACGCACGTCGCCGGCATCCTCGGCGGCGACTGGAAGAAATCGCCGAAGAATGGGCTCGAGGAGGATCTCGTCGGCGTCTGTCCCGACATCGAGATGTACGACATCCGCATCCTCGACGATCAGGGCAACGGCGACGAGTTCACGGTCATGGCCGCGCTGCAGTTCGTGCGCTGGCTGAACGCCCGGCACGACTACATGGCCGTGCACGGCGTGAACATGAGTCTGTCCATTCCCCACGACGTCGCGAACTACGCCTGCGGCCGCACGCCGGTGTGCGATGAAGCGGAGCGCACGGTCTCGTCGGGAATCGTGGTCGTGGTCGCGGCGGGAAATCAGGGCTATCGGACATACACCACCGCCGACGGGATCTCCGCGAGTGCGTACAACACCATCAGCATCACCGATCCCGGCAACGCCGATCTGGTGATCACAGTCGGCGCGACGCATCGCGCGAGGCCACACACGTACGGCGTGAGCTACTTCTCCAGCCGCGGGCCGACCGGCGATGGCCGCCTGAAGCCGGACCTCGTCGCGCCCGGCGAGAAAATCACCGCGCCGTTGCCGAAAGGGATGTCCGGTCTGAAAGACGGAACGAGCATGGCCGCACCGCACGTGAGCGGCGCCGCGGCGATGCTGATGGCGCGGCACAATGAGCTGGTCGGCCGTCCGATGCGCATCAAGGAGATCCTCTGCCAGACCGCAACAGACCTCGGACGCGAGCGCTACTTCCAGGGCGCGGGGATGCTCGACATCCTTCGCGCCATGCAGTCGGTGTGAAAGGAAACTCAATGTTCGTACTCGAAGCACTCCGCGCGAAACATGGCGACGCACTCCTGCTGCATTACGGAACGGAAGACAAACCGCGGCTGGCGGTGATCGACGGCGGTCCCGGCGGCGTGTACGCCGACGCGGTCAAACCGCGATTGATGGAGATCCGCGAAGAGCGCGGACTCGAAGACGAGGACCCGCTGGAGATCGAGCTGATGATGGTCAGCCATCTCGACGCGGATCACATCACCGGAATCCTCGAGCTCATGCGCGGCCTGCGCGATCTGACGGACAAGAAGAAGCCGCTGCCCTGGAAGATCGCGCGCTTCTGGCACAACGCCTTCGAAGACCTCACCGCCAGCGACGACACGACCGTCGCCTCGGTCGATTCAGGCTTGTCGCCGGCGTCCGTCGGCGGCCTTCTGGGGTTTGAAGGATCGAGCCTGCTGGCGAGCGTCGGCCAGGGCCGCGAGCTTCGTGACCTCGTGAAGCGCTTCGGCCTCGACGGCAACAAGCCCTTCAAATCGATCGTGAAATATCCGCACGCGAAGAATCCCGTCTCGTTGCCCGGGCTCGAGCTGACGGTCATCGGTCCCGACGAGCAGAACCTCCAGAAGCTGCAGGAGGACTGGGACAAGAAGGTCAAGGCGCTGCTGGAGAAGAAGGACAAGGCCGCGAAAGCGGAGCTCGCGGCGTACGTCGACAGGTCGGTCTACAACCTCTCCAGCATCGTCGTGCTCGCGGAGGCCGACGGGAAGACGATGCTGCTCACCGGCGACGCGCGTGGCGATTACACCCTCACCGCATTACGCGGCGCGGGGTTGCTGAAGGATGGGACGCCGCTCGAAGTCGACCTGCTGAAGCTTCCGCATCACGGCAGCGATCGCAACGTCGATCAGGATTACTTCGACAACCTTCGCGCGAGCCACTACGTGATCTCAGCGGACGGCAAGTACACCAACCCCGACGTAGCGACACTGGAGATGATCGCGAATTCGCGCACCGACGACGACTTCACCATCTGGCTCGCCAATGCCCCGGAGGATTTCGCCGATGCCGCGGTGGGTGGGGAAGTCGCGAAGTTCTTCATGGATCAGAAGAAGGCCGGACGGAAGTTCAAGTTGATTTCGCGGGAGAAGGACGCGCTCGGCGTCACGATTGCGCTGTGACGTCCTTGCGCATCTGCCACAAGAGATGCGACAGGTACGCGCGACGGGCCTCGCCTGTCGTCACGATCAACAGCTTCGTGATCTTGAGCTCCAGCGGATCGGTGTAGAGCAGGATCAGCATCTCCCGGATGAAAGTCGTGCCGAGAGTGATGTCGTTGTCGGTGCCCACGCCGAGGCGAAGGCCTTTCTTTTCCCACCACGAAAACGGGTGATCGGCGTAATCGGTCAGCGCGCCGGTGAGCTTCTTGTTCGACGACGGCAGCGAGATCAGCGTCAGGCGCTTGTCGATCATCCGATTGAGGACGTCGTGCTGATACGTCTCGACTTCGCGCGCGTGATGGAACTTCGTTTTCGTCGCCAGCGTCGCCTCGGCTTCGGTCAGCGGAACGCCTTGCAGAAGCTTCTCGCGGATCTCTTCGCGGCCGCTCGTGTCCATGTCCATCAGCTCCGCGTACTCGCGTGAGCTCGGGCGCATCGCTTCACCGCGGCGATTACCGCGGAGGATGCGCTGGAGCATGGAGTGGAAGTAGAAGTTCGGGTTGATGCCGAGGGAGAGGCCGTGCTCGATGGCGTCGACGTGCCAGATGTTCATGGCGTTGTCGACCGCCTGCACGCCGTGGCGCAGTGTGTTCCAGGTCTCGCCGTGATGGCTGCGCGTGCGGAAACCGTACGCCTGGAGCTTGCGCATGCCCACGCGCATTTCCTTGAAGTGGGCCTTCCGGTAGAAGCCGCGTTCGTTGCCGACCGTGTCGACTTCTGTGACCACATCCCGTAATTCGGGATGCTTCTTGAGCAGTTCCACGATCTGCTTCACCTGATCGTCGAAGCTGGCCCGCTTCGATGGATAGCGCGTGGCGTCGTAGAACCCCGGCTCCTTGCGGAAGCTCGGCGAGAGCACGAACTGGAATGACGGCACTTCGCTCTGAAACGCGCGGAAGCCTTCGTAGAGGCCGAGGAGCACATCTTCGGGAGTGAGTCCGGAGAGGCCGGGGATCTGTTCGGATGGATCGGTGGTCTCGCGGAAGAGCGTGAACTTGAGTCGCAGCGAGCCGACATTCGACGTGCGATGGAGGCGGCTGGCCATGTGATACGCCGCGTCGCGATGGGCGTCGCGCGTGGTGAGGATCAGTTTCGGTAGGTAGAGGATTTTCAGGTACTGGTCGAAGCGGTCTTCGTCGCGGAGGCGGACCAGGCGCTCAACGTCGGCGACGCTCTTGATGGGCAGGGCCTCCGCTCCATACACCTCGCGGATCTTCTGTTCGTAAATGTGGCGTTGCGGGCCTTCGAGCAAGGCCTGCAGCCGCGGGTAGACAAAGTCCGCGGCCAGCGAGCCGGTGAGATGGATGTGCTCATCGCGGAAGGGGATCGGAAACCCGCGAAAGAATGCCTCCAGCGCGTGGGAAACGGGGTGGGCGAGCAGTACTTCGAGGGGGACGGTGTGCAGTCGAAAGCGACCGAGGAGCGCGCGAAACTCGCGCACGTGGGCGCCGAGCTCCGGATCGGCATCAGCCTGCGGTGATTGTTCCGCCAGCGCCAGCGTGTCGTCGATCGACAGCCCGCTGGTTTCGCTGATGAGATGCGTCAGAAAGCGGGTGATGCGGGGAACGGACTGCATCCGCGCATGCTAACGCGCGCTGGACCGCCGGCGTCCGCGCCGGCTGTTGCGCCGGCGTCTCGCCGGCCAGGCAGGGGCGGTAGAATTCTGCTGTTGCCGGAGATCAGCCGCTTTCTCGGGATCGTCATCTTGATCAATTACAACGAACACGATCCGCCTCACTTTCATGCGCGTTACGGACGCGAGAAGATCTCCGTTCGCATCGCCGATGGCGTCGTGATTGGGACGTTTCCTCCTCGCGCGCTCAGTCATGTTCTCGAGTGGTGGAGCCTGCATCGCGCTGAGTTGGCCGAGAATTGGCAGCTCGCTCGCCAACGGATGCCGCTCAGGCGGATCGCGCCTCTGGAGTAGCTGATGCTGATCGACGTCATCGAAGTCAGACACCTCCGCGATTTCACTCTCTGGGTGAAATTCGAGGATGGTAGTCAAGGCGAGATCGACCTGTCAGGAGAGCTCTACGGCCCTGTTTTCGAGCCCCTCCGGGACGTCGACTACTTCCGGCAGGTACGCGTCGATCCGGAACTAGGCACGATCGTCTGGCCGAATGGTGCCGACCTCGCGCCTGAGTTTCTGTACGAGAAGGTGCACGTTCACGCCTGACGCGCGCGCGCCCATTGCGCGATCTCGTCCGCGCACGATCCGCACACCCGCCCCTTGATCGTGCTCGCCGCGGGCTCCTCGCGGATCTCGAAACCGCACCCAACGCAGTAGGAGTTCGGTACGGGCTCGATCTTCTCCTCATTCAGCTTCGCGACCATCGTGGCGATGCAGCGGTCGCAGACATACGCGGCGTGGCCCATGAATAGCTTCGCGACCTGCGAGCGATCGCGAAAGCAGAACGAGCAGCGGGCGCCTTGTTTCATGAGTGTCACGTGGTACGGCCTGAAACCGCGCTTGTTGCGCGGCCGTATCCGGTAGACTGCGGGCCCGCAATTCGCACCCGCGACGCATCACCACTCATGAAAGGTTGCTAATGAACCGATACTTCACCCGCGCTGGTGCGCTGGCTCTACTCCTGCTCGCCATCGCCGGCTGTGCAACGACAAACGACGTGACTACAGATACGACGACACAGACTGCCGCCATCCCCACTCCTGCCGCCGAACCGGCGCCTCCTGCGCCGGAGCCGACTCCAACGCCCACGTCAGCAACATCCGACAACGCACTGCTCGCGCGCTGGACCGGCCCGTACGGCGGCGTTCCTCCGTTCGACAAGGTTCGCGTCGCCGACTTCAAGCCCGCGCTCGAAGCGGCCATGGCCGACAACCTGGCCGAGGTCGATCGGATCGCGAAAGATCCCGCTGCGCCGACGTTCGAGAACACCATCGTGGCCCTGGAGCGCGCCGGCCGCACGCTCGATCGCGTCGCCACGAGCTACGGCATCTGGAGCTCGAACATGTCCAACGACGAGTTCCAGGCCGTCGAGACGGAGATGGCGCCGAAGCTCGCCGCGTTCTCGGATCAGATCACGCAGAACGAAGCGCTGTTCCGCCGCATCGAGGCCATCTACAACTCGCCGCAGAAATCGAGCTGGACGCCCGAGCAGCAGCGCCTGGCCTGGATCTACTACACGAACTTCGTCCGCGCCGGCGCGAAGCTCGACGCGACCGCCAAAGCGAAGCTCTCCGAGATCAACCAGCAGCTCGCGGGTCTCTACACGAAGTTCGCGCAGAACGTGCTCGCCGACGAGAACGACCAGTTCCTCGTTCTCGAAAGCCAGGCCGACCTCGCCGGCCTGCCCGAATCGGTCCGCGCCGGTGCGGCCCGGGCGGCGGCGTCCAAGCAGCACGAGGGCAAGTGGGTCATCACCAACACCCGCTCCTCGATCGAGCCGTTCCTGACCTACTCCACGCGCCGCGATCTGCGCGAAAAGGCGTTCAAGATGTTCGTCAACCGCGGCGACAACGGCGGTGAGCGCGACAACAACGCCATCATCACGGACATCCTCCAGCTCCGAGCCCAGCGGGCGAAGCTCCTCGGCTACAAGACCCACGCGCACTGGCGTCTCGAGAACACCATGGCCAAGACCCCCGAGCGCGCGCTCGAGCTCATGGAGCAGGTCTGGACGCCGGCCGCGGGACGCGTGAAGGAAGAAGTCGCGGACATGCAGCGCGTCGCGAATCGCGAAGGCGCGAAGATCACCATCGAGCCGTGGGACTACCGCTTCTACGCGGAGAAAGTCCGCAAAGAGAAATACGACCTCGACGAGAACGAAGTGAAGGAGTACCTGCAGCTCGACAAGCTCCGCGAGGGCATGTTCTGGGTCGCCGGCCAGCTCTTCAACTTCAACTTCACGCCGGTCGACAACGTACCGGTCTATCACCCCGACGTGATGGTCTGGGAAGTCAAGGACAAGACCACCGGGCAGCACATCGGCCTCTGGTACTTCGATCCGTATGCACGCGAGGGCAAACAGTCCGGCGCGTGGATGAACGCGTATCGCAATCAGCATCGCGTCGACGACGCCGGTGCGGTCACGACGATCGTTTCCAACAACTCCAATTTCGTGAAGGGCGAGGCCGGCCAGCCGGTGCTCATCTCCTGGACGGATGCGGAGACGCTCTTCCACGAGTTCGGCCACGCGTTGCACGGGCTCTCCTCGAACGTCACCTATCCGTCGCTGTCCGGCACGAGCGTCGTGCGCGATTACGTCGAGTTCCCGTCGCAGCTGCTCGAGCACTGGGTGTCGACGCCGGAAGTGCTGAACAAGTTCGCGGTGCACCACAAGACCGGCAAGCCGATTCCGGCGGAGCTGGTGGAGAAGATCGAGAACGCCTCGACCTTCAACGAGGGCTTCAAGACCGTCGAGTACCTCTCCAGCGCGATCGTCGACATGCGCCTGCATCTCGCCGGCGAGCAGCGCATCGATCCGGACAAGTTCGAGCGGGAGACACTCGAGCAACTGGGCATGCCGCGCGAGATCGTCATGCGCCACCGCACGCCGCAGTTCCTGCACGTGTTCGCCGGCGACGGGTATTCGGCCGGTTACTACAGCTATCTCTGGTCGGACGTCATCACCGCGGATGCGGCCGAGGCGTTCACCGAGGGTGGTGGTTTGTACGATCCGGCGGTTGCGGCGCGGCTGCGGCAGCACATCTTCTCGGTAGGCAACACCATCGATCCAGCGGAAGGCTATCGCGCGTTCCGCGGACGCGACCCGCAGACCGGCGCGCTGATGCGCAAGCGCGGATTCGCGCGCGAGCGGCGCACGAAGAACTAAGAGACGTGAATCCCGGGTCGGGCCGTCATGGTTCGATCCGGGATACGCTCGCCGCGTATGAGCGGGAGACGCTGGTGGACGCTGCTTTCGCTCATCGTTCTCTTCACGCTGGGGCGCGTGGCCACCACGCACCGCGTTTTCGCCCAGACCCTCGATGAGTCGGCGCATCTCATCGCCGGCTACCATGCCCTCACCAAGCGCGTTTTCACCGTCGACCGGATGCATCCGCCGCTGGCACGCATGCTTTTCGCGCTGCCGTTCGTGACCGCGCCGGAGCCCGGAGCTGACGGGAACAGGCTTTTCCTCCGCAACGATCGCTACACGCAGAACCTCGCCCGCGCCAGAATGGGCAATCTTCTTTTTCTGGCGTTGGGGATCATCGCCGTCGCGCTGTGGGCGCGGCAACTGGTCTCGCCTGCAGCCGGTCTGGTTGCCGCAGTTCTCTTCGCGTCGCTTCCACCGGTGCTGGCCCACGGGGGTCTTGCGACGACGGACATGGCCGCCGCGGCGACGCTCGCACTCGCCCTTTACGCGCTGACGTTGCTGCTGGGATCTCCGACCTGGCCGCGTGCGGCGGGCCTCGCCGTCGCGATCGCCCTGGGACTTCTGGCCAAGTATTCGTTCGTCTTCTACTTCCCGGCGTGCGCTTTGGTGATCTTCGCGTTCCGCCGCCGGTTCCCTCTGGCGAAGCTCGCCTCCGCCGTTGCCGGAGCAGTGCTTCTGGCCGCTCTGGTGATGCCGCCGATGGAGTATCTCGACGGCGTCCTGCAGATCAGAGTCATGACCGCCGATCCGCCGAAGGCAATTCTCTTCGGTGAAGTGCGCACCGGCGGCTGGTGGTACTACTTTCCGGTCGTGCTGTTCTTCAAGACACCGATCCCTTTTCTTGTTCTCGCGTCGATCGGTTGCGCCCGAAAACGCGAGCCGGCCGTGATCGCCGTCGTGATTCTGCTGCTGGCCATGACCAGCGGCATCAACATCGGCGTGCGGCACATCCTCCCGATTTACGCGCCGCTGGCGGTTGCCGCCGCATCGGTGCGCCTGCGATGGACGGCCGCGATCCTCGGCGCGTGGCTGATCGCCGGCTCGGCGCTCGCGCATCCCGACTACCTGCCCTGGTTCAACGCCTTTGCCGGCAAAGAGCCGCAGCGCGTTCTGAACGACAGCAATCTCGATTGGGGGCAGGACGTCCTGCGCCTGGTTCGCGTGGCCCGCAACGAGAAGATCCCCAGCATAACCACGTCACTGGCGTCCAACGCGCCGCTCGATCGCATCGGACTGCCGCCGCGGAAGGATCTCGAGGCGCTGCAACCCGTGCACGGCTGGGTCGCCATCAGCGAGTTGAACATCGCCCTCGGCCGCGCCATCAGCCCCGAGATTCGCGTCTGGCTCGACGACCTTTTGCGGGACAGGCCGTATCGCCGGATCGGAACGTCGATCCGCCTCTACCACTTCGAGTGATCATCGCGTCAAGCCGCGGGCACTTCCTCTTTGATGAGCCACTTCATCACCAGGAACACGACCAGGGCGACGATCACGAAGTCGAGCAGCGCGCCGATGAGGTGTCCGTAGAGGATTGCGTTCTCGGTGACCTTTCCGGCCGCGTCGGTGCTGCTGCTCAACACGATCCGCGCCTCCCGCCAGCTCCCGCCGGGCAGCACCACGCCGATGATCGGCATGAGCACGTCGTCGGCAACCGCTCCGACCAGCTTCGCCACCGCCGCGCCGAGCACGACCCCGATGGCCAGGGCAATGGCATTCGCCTTGATCAGAAACGCACGAAATTCAGTGATCATTCGTTCGACCTCCGCAGGGTGCCTACGGTACACCGGCTAGTCGCCGTCGGTCTCGAGGTCGTCGGGATCGCTGCCGGTCACACGCTCTTCCACGAGCACGCCGTTGCGAACGATGACGATGGCGGTGTTGGTCTGGCGGGCGATCTCCCGTGCGCGGCGAGCAGCGCGTAGCAGGGCCTGCGGCGCGGCCTGCATGTCGCCGTCCGGTAACTTCGACTTCAGATCGTCGTGGTGCGACATCGTGACCTCCCTCGCGAACACGAATGGCGACGCGCGCGTTCTTCCGGTCGGCTTCGCGACCGCGCGCGTCCCAAACCCCACTTTCCAAAACATGTTGACGAACGGACTTTTTGCCGTCAGAATCTCCGCTCGTCCCACCCACCACCACAATCTGCTGAAGGGAGCTGTCTATGCTCTGGCGCGCCACGGTTCAGAACGAGGACCCCGCGAAGCCCATCGGTTTCTCGCCCACGAATCAGCAAGCGCAGGCCGGCGATGCGCTCTTCTGGTTCAACGAAGACGCTCATGAGAGCCATCAACCCGTCCCCGACTCAGGCGTCTGGAACATCGAAGTCATTCCCCCCGGCAATTCCTCCGAGCAGTTGAGTCTCAGCAGTCCCGGCGAGCTCTCCTATCACTGCGCCATCCACACGAACGAAAAGGCGACCATCGTCGTCGCCAACGCCGTGCTCATCGCCGCCGGCTCCAACCCGCTCTTCGGCAGCACCGCCGTCACAACGGGCCAGTGCGTTTCGTGGGGCAACTCCGACGCCGAAGCGCACCAGCCCTGTCCCGACAGCGGCGACCCCTGGTTCGATGCTCCCATCCCCTCGGGCGACCTCTCGGCATCGGTACCGTTCAAAACCGCCGGCACGATCACCTATCACTGCGCCCTGCACCCGGACAACGCTGCCGAAACGGGCACCCTCACCGTCACCAATCCGACCACCTGAAAATTAGAAAGGGGAGTTTCATGGCCGACCACCTCGACCCCCTCCACACAAATCCCGACGCGGAGACGGAAGACCAGCAGAGCTTCGTCGCCAGCCGCCGCGACTTCATCAGCCTCGCCCTCGCCGCCGGATCCGGCGTCGCCCTCTGGCCGCTGTTTTCGCTCGAGGCCCAGGTTGCCGGCGCGTTCTGCGCGGGCATCACCGGCAAAGAGCTCGTCAATCCCGGCGAGATCGTCGGCGGCGGCGGTTTCCTCCGCGGCCTCATCGACCTCGGCGTCGAAGCCCGCAGCGTCACCTACTACCAGCCGTCGACCGTCAAGAAGACACCTCCCGCCGCGGGCGGCTATGTCTGCGTGAAGCCGACGCTGCGCGCCTACCAGGGCTATCAGG
This sequence comes from uncultured Acidobacteriota bacterium, assembly GCA_963822445.1. Taxonomy (GTDB): domain Bacteria; phylum Acidobacteriota; class Thermoanaerobaculia; order Gp7-AA8; family Gp7-AA8; genus QHVT01. The sequence continues at coordinate 192,237 of CAWGHO010000003.1, forward strand.
GCTGGAGTCTCGATCCGAAGAACCGGGTCACCGTCGTCGGCACGTCAGGTCCCGGCCCCACGCTGCGCGCGAAAGTCGGCGACAAGATCGAGCTGATCTTCCTCAATCGCGTCGACCGCGCGAAGTTCAACCAGACCTCGCTGACGAGCATCAAGAGCGCGCCGAACAAATGCGACACGGTCCTGAACACGGATGGCACCGAGGCTTATCCGGCGAATGACAAAGCGCGGTTTCCGAACTGCTTCCACGCTTCGAACACCAGCAACCTCCATTTCCACGGCACGCACACCACGCCGGGAACCTTCGGCGACAACGTTCTGATCGGCGTCCTGCCGCATCCCGGGATGAACCCGACCAACGCCATCGACACCGCGAAGCGGGCCTATGCCGACTGGGACGCCGGCAAGGACCCCACCAAGTGGCTCATCGAGGACGCGATGGCCAACCTTCAGGTGATGCTCGCCGCGGCCGAAGCGGCGAAGGACGACGCGCTGGCGACGCAACTCCGCGACGCCATCAACACCAACGAGACCAACCTCGCCCACGGCGAGTGGCCGCAGTACTGGCCGGGCTTCTATCCCCACTTCTTCGACCTTCCGATCTGGAGCGGCAGCCTGCAGAAGTTCCCGAAGATGGGGCAGTCGCCGGGAACGCACTGGTATCACTGCCATCAGCACGGCTCGACCGCGCTGCAGCTCATCAACGGCATGGGCGGCCTGTTCATCATCACCGGCGATTACGACGATCAGATCCTGCGCATCGGCGCGGCCACGCCCGACAAGCCGAAGTACAAAGAAAAGGTCATGATCTTCCAGATCTTCGGCGAGCAACCGCAGCAGATCCAGGCCAGCCCCACCACCAACCAGATCACCGTCAACGGCCAGGTCGTCCCCACCATCAGCATGAAGAAAACGGAAGTGCAGTGGTGGCGTATCGGCGACGCGGCCATGAAAGCGCACGGCGTCGGCGAGTTCGCGTTCCTCGACGAGCAGACCTACAACTACTACGTCAACAACCCCACCGCGCTGCAGGTGCCGGCGCAGGCCGGCAGCCCGACCATGGCGCCGCTGCCGGCGATCGATCCCGCCAAGGTCCCGAATCTCTACCAGACCGCGCAGGACGGCGTGCAGCTCGACTGGACCAACTTCACGCGCCTTTCGAAGATGACCTCGACCATGCAGGCGCCGGGCAATCGCGCCGATTTCCTGGTCAAGGCGCCGGCCAACGCCGCCACGAGCTACCTCGTGTTCTGGTTCGCGGAGAAGGGTCCTCCCGCGCCGGCGGACATCCGCCTGAACCTCGTGGCCAAGATCGTGACGGCCGGTGATCCGGTCGGCGTCAACACGACCCTGCCCACCACCGAAGAGGAGTATCCGAAGCAGCCCGATTTCCTCACCGACGTCACCGACGAGGAGATCGAAGGCCGCCATCGCACGCTCGTCTTCAGCATGGAAGGCGGGATCGGTACCCAGCCGGTCTTCAAAATCGACGGCAAGCAGTTCGAGGAGGGGGTCATCGACCAGCTCATGCTCCTCGGCAATGCCGAAGAGTGGACCGTGGAGAACATCTCCGGACGCTCGGTGATGCATCCGTTCCACATCCACATCAACCCGTTCCAGGTCACGGAGATCTTCGATCCGCTGACCATGAAAGAGCCGCTGAAGCTTCCGGCGCCGTGGGTCTGGTGGGACACCTTCCCGATTCCCGCGGGCGTGCAGAAGATCGCCAACGGCAAGTTCCAGTTCGACCCTGTGACGAACTTACCGGTTCTCGAAGGACCTCCCGGTCACATCAAGATCCGCACGCGGTTCGTCGACTACCCCGGCACTTACGTTCTGCACTGCCACATCCTCGGCCACGAAGACCGCGGAATGATGCAGCTCGTCAAGGTCATGGACAACAAGACCGTCGTCAAGCATCACTGACGAGTAGGTTCGTAGAGGAGAACGGTCATGCGGAAGCTCCTGCTGTGGCTCATCGTAATCATCGTGGTTGTCATCGCCGGTCTGTGGATCTGGAAGCTCCTCGAAAAAGACGAAGACAAACCGGTAGCCGGCCAGGTCCTCGATGAGGCGAAGCTGGCCGGACGCGACGCGGCGAGCATGCCCGGCGCGGACGAGGACTACTACGCCGACATGGATTACGGCGTGACCAAAGATCCCGCGCTGATGCATGCGCGGCTCTCGCCGTACGTTCCGGGAATCACGCCGCAGGACGCGGTGCGCCGCGCCGCCATCGGCCGCAACAACTGGGTCGTCTGGACCGCGGGCAACGATCGTCTGTGGGACATCCTCTCGGTCAGCAGCTTCGGCAATCTCGATCTGCTCAAGACCGTCTCCAACCATCCCAATCTCAAGTTCAGCCGCGACACGCGCTGGCAGTACCTCGGCCTGGTGAACGAGCCCTGCTACAAGAAGAGCACCGCGCCGCGCGCCGACCGTTTCGGCCTCTGGCTCGATGAGCGGGTCACCGGCGGCGACTGCAAACCCGATCCCTTCGAGAACGAGCAGAAGTATCCCGGCGTGAAGTACGGCGCGCGCGGAACGGGCAAGCTGCCGGTCGGCTCGTACTACGGCTACGGCACGGGCATCGTCGGCCTGCGTCTCTTCCCGAATCCGAACTTCGACGAGAAGGCCGCGGCGGCGTGGGACCCGGTGCGCTACTACACCGATCCCGCGTACTACCAGAGCGACAAGCTGGTGAAGCCGTATCGCGTGGGCATGTCCTGCGGCTTCTGCCACGTCGGCCCCAATCCCTCGAATCCTCCCGCCGATCCCGAGAACCCGAAGTGGGAAAACCTGAACAGCAACCCCGGCGCGCAGTACTTCTGGATCGATCGCATCTTCCAGTGGGAGCCCGACCAGGGCAACTTCATCTTCCAGCTCTTCCACACCTCCCGTCCCGGCGCGCTGGACACGTCGCTGGTCTCCTCCGACCAGATCAACAACCCGCGCACGATGAACGCGATCTACAACCTGCAGGGACGCCTGGACATCTCCCGCCGCTGGGGTCAGGAGAAGCTCGGTCCGGGATCGAACGACAACAAGCAGCTCAATGATTACGTCCCCGCCGGCACGCCGCTGACGCAGTACTTCGAGAAGCCGGACACGGTTTACACGACACACGTGCTCAAGGACGGCGCGGACTCGGTCGGCGCACTGGGCGCGCTCAATCGCGTCTACCTGAACATCGGCCTGTTCAGCGAAGAATGGCTCCTCCACTTCGTTCCGCTCCTTGGCGGACGGGACATCACGCCGATTCCCATCGCCGCCGCGCGCAAGAACTCGACGTACTGGAACGCGAACGAGATGCAGACGCCCGATCTGGCGCTCTTCTTCCTCGCCAGCGCCACTCCCGATTACCTGGCGAAGGCGCCGGGTGGTGCGGCCTTCATGGCTGACGCGCCGCTCATCCCGCAAGGCAAAAAGGTCTTTGCCGAGCGTTGCGCGCGCTGCCACTCGAGCAAGCTGCCCGAGAAGACTCTCGCCAATCACTTCAAACCCGGCTGCGTCGGCCCGGACTACATGAAGTGCTGGAACGACTACTGGCAGCACACCAAGACGCCGGAGTTCAAGACCGAGATGACGGCCATGGTCAACGACCCGACGTTCCTCGACGGCAACTTCCTGTCGAACGACGTCCGCGTTCCGGTGACGCTGCTGCAGACCAACGCCTGCAGTCCTCTGGCGACGAACGCGATCCGCGGCGACATTTGGGACAACTTCTCCTCCGAGTCGTACAAGAACCTTCCCTCGGTCGGAAAGGTGATGATCCACCATCCGTACACCGGCGAGCCGTCCTGGTACGAGCTGCCGGACGGCGGACGCGGATTCACCCGCCCCGCGTCGCTGGTCAGCCTCTGGTCGACCGCGCCGTTCCTGCAGAACAACTCCGTCGGACCGTTCGAGTGGACCGGATCGGTCGCCGGCCGCATGAAGTCGTTCGACGCGTCGATCATCGAAATGCTCTGGCCGGAGAAGCGCCAGGGAAGCAAGAGCTATCAGACCGCGTCGGGCAAAGCCCATCCGGGCGTCATCGACGTCACCACCGCGACGGCCTACCTCAAGGTTCCGAAAGGCTATCTGCCGAAGGACCTCCAGGGCCTGACCGGAATCCTGGGCTGGTTCCTCCCGAACGCGTTCCACGACGACAGCCTGCAGGTCGGTCCGATTCCGAAGGGAACGCCGGTCAACCTGCTGTCGAACATCAATCTGAAGACGCCGACCCCGCAACTGCTCAGCCTCGGCAAGACCCTGATCAAGGACCTCAAGAAACTGCCGCGCAATGCGACCGACGACGATGCGCGAAAGGCATTCGCGAACGCGGTTCCCAAGCTGCTGGCGGCATCGAAGTGTCCCGATTTCGTGGTCAACCGCGGTCACTACTTCGGCACGGACTTCCTGCCCGCGAGCGAAGGGGAGCCGGGCCTGACCGACGCGGACAAGCAGGCTCTCATCGCGTATCTGAAGACGTTCTGAACGGCGTTTGAGCTGGGGGGAAACGAATGGCGAGTGATGCGACCCGTTCTGCCGAGTATGAGTACGTCGTAGTTGGATCGGGAGCCGGCGGCGGGACGCTCGCCGCACGGCTCGCCGAATACGGGCACAAGGTGTTGTTGCTCGAGGCCGGCGGCGATCCGATGAAGTTGCAGGGATCGGATCCCGCCTACCCGGACAAGGAACGGTTACCCGAGGATTACGAGGTACCGGTCTTCCATCCGTTTGCTTCTGAAAACTCGGCGATGTCGTGGGACTTCTTCGTCCGCCACTACACCAATCAGCAGCTGCAGGAAAAAGATCCCAAGTGGGTCAAGGACTTCGACGGCAAGCCGGTCAACGGCGTCCTCTATCCACGCGCCGGCACGCTCGGCGGCTGCACCGCGCACAACGCGCAAATCATGGTTTACCCCCAGAACGACGACTGGAAGTTCATGGAGACCCTCACCGGCGACAGCTCCTGGTCGCCGGAGAACATGCGCCAGTACTTCGTGCGGATGGAGAACTGCCGCCACCGCCCGGGCTGGCGCTTTCTGTACAACTTGCTGCGCATCAATCCCACGAAGCATGGTTTCCGAGGATGGCTGAGCACGGAAAAGGCGCTACCTGAGGCGGCGCTCGAGGACAAGGGGATCCAGGAGTTCATTGCCGAGACCATCGCCGCGGAGATCGAAGACGAAGGCTCGTCGCTTGCCGAGCGTCTGAAGTGGCAGGTCCGCGGCCACGCCGATCCCAACGACTGGCGTCTGGTCAAAGACGAATCGACGGGCCTCCGTTACCCGCCGCTCTCCACGCACAAACATCGCCGGATCGGTGCGCGCGAGCGGGTAATCGACGTCGCCGCGAAACATCCCGACAAGCTGACCGTGGAGCTCGACGCGCTCGTGTCGCGCGTTCTTTTCGACGATCAGAACCGCGCCATCGGCGTCGAATACATCAAAGGCGCACGGCTCTATCGCGCCAGCCGCAAGCCCAATCCCGATCCCGGCCAGGTCAAACAGGTCTACGTCTCGGGCGAGGTCATTCTCTGCGGTGGTGCGTACAACACGCCGCAGATGCTGATGCTCTCCGGCATCGGGCCGAAGGAACATCTCGAGAAATTCAACATCCCCGTGCGCGTCGACCTGCCGGGCGTCGGCTCCAACCTGCAGGACCGCTACGAGGTCGGCGTCGTCAATCGGATGAACTTTCCGGAATGGTGGTGCCTCAAGGGCGCCAACTTCGAGAAGGGCGATCCGCAATACGAGCAGTGGACGAAGGGGAAGGGCGTCTACACGACCAACGGCGCGGTTGCGGCGATCATCAAACGATCCGCCAAAGAACGCCCGACGCCGGACCTGTTCATCTTCGCCCTCCTCGGATTTTTCCGCGGCTACTTCCCCGGATATTCGAAGATCTTCAAGGAAAAGAAGAACTACCTGACCTGGGCCATCCTCAAGGCCCAGACCCAGAACTGCGCCGGTCAGGTGCGGCTGCTCTCCAACGATCCGCGCGACGTGCCGTACATCGACTTCTGCTACTTCACCGAAGGCAACGACGTCGAGGGAACCGATCTCGCCTCGGTCGTCGAGGGCATCAAGTTCGTGCGCAAGCTGACCGAGAAGATGCGCAAGGAAGGCTTCATCGCCGCCGAAGAGCTGCCCGGTCCGGACGTCAACACCGATGAGGAGATCGCCGACTTCGTGCAGACCCACGCCTGGGGCCATCACGCGTCCTGCAGTTGCCCGATGGGCGTCCGTGACAAGGGCGGCGTGGTCAACACCAACTTCCAGGTCTACGGAACGAAGGGTCTGCGGATCGTCGACGCCTCGATCTTCCCGAAGATCCCCGGCTTCTTCATCGTCACCTCGGTCTATATGATCGGCGAGAAGGCCGCGGACGTGATTCACGCCGCGTCAGGGAAGGCATCGTAATGCGATCGACTGTTGCGCTCTGTCTCGTGTTGTTCGCATTTGGCGCCTTCGCGTCCGATCACGCCGATCCGGCCGTGCTCGCGACCAAAGAGGCCGGCCTGACCGATCTCTTCTTCTATCCGAACGGCGACGAGTACATCCTGATGCTCTGCGTGCGGCCGGCACTCACCGCAAACCCGCCGTACAACCTCGAGCCCTTCACCTACAAGATCAACTTCGATCTGCACACCGGTCTCTCCTTCGACAACGCCGCGGACAAGGCCCGCTACGGCGGCACGGTCATCAACCCGTCGAGCATCAAGCCGGACGTGACCATCACCTACACGCTCAACAACGACGCCACGCTCAAGTCGAAGACCATCACCGGCCTCACCAATCCCGAGCGCATCAGGGTCTACACCGGCGTGCGCGACGATCCGTTCATCTTCCCGAAATTCTTCGGCAAGAACACCATCGCCGCGGTCTTCTCCATCCCCAAGTCGTCGTTCCCGGCCGCACAGGAGAACTTCATCATCTACGGCGAGGCCTGGGAGCATGGCGACGAGCTGGTGGACACCGTCGGCCGCTCGAATCGCAGCCAGAACGGCCGCTATCAGTTCCTGACCACCGTGCCCGTTCCGAAGCAGGTCGCGAAGCTGAAGGAGGAGTACGACAAGACCACGAAGATCTTCAACTTCCTCAATCGCGAAACGAAGACCCAGGGTCTGGCCGCGGCGTATCACAACCTGCTGCAGCTCTATCCCTACGACCTGACCAATCCCGACGTGATGATCTTCACCACGAAGTTCCCACCGGGATATCCGAATGGCCGCCTGCTGACCGACGACGTGGCCTACATCAGCTGTCAGTACGGCGACTGCGCGCTCATGTCGCTGTCCTACGCCGAGAGTCCGCAGTTCCCGCGCGCGACGGTGAACGACAAGCCGTTCATGCCCGACTTCCCCTTCCTCGCCGATCCCTGGCCGCCGTCCCCCGCGCCGCCGATGAAGGGTTTCGGCTGCACCACCATCCTCTGGATCGCGCTGATCCTGACCGTGGCCCTGGTGATCGTGTTGTGGATCGTGTCGCGGAAGAAGTGGAAGCACCAGTATCCGACGGTCGATCCCGCGAAGCTTTAATGCCGTAGGACGATTACGTCTTGCGCCGCGGAGCGCGGGCGCGATAGAAGTGCCTCTGAAAAGAGGCAGTTCGTCATGTCGTTATTTTTCAGATATTTGTGTGTCTTTGCCTTCTTCTGTTCTTGGGATGTCGCCGCCCAGCAGGCAGATCTCGCGGTCGTGAAAACCGGCACGACCAAGGCCAGCCGTGGCGAGCAGGTGTCCTACAACGTCCTGCTGACGAACGAAGGTCCGAACGATGCCATCTCCGTCACGATGGTCGATCAGATTCCCGACGGCATGACGTTCGTCTCGGCGACCCAGAATGACGGACCGGCCTTCAACTGCCCCCTGCCGCCTGTGGGCTCGACGGGCTCGATCAATTGCACGAACGTGCTCTTCGCCGCAGGCGCCTCGGCCACGTTCACCTTTGTCTTCGCCATCGATGAGAACGTGGCCCTCGGCACGATTTTCACCAATATCGCCACGGCCAGCTCGCAAACACCCGATCCCGACAACTCCAACAACTCCAGCGAGGCCGTCACGGTGATGCCGGCCGCTGACCTGGAGGTGATCAAGACCGGTCCCGCGACTGCTTCAGCGGGGAGCGACGTCACCTACATGATCGAAGTGACCAACGACGGTCCCGATGAAGCGGTGTCCGTTGTGCTCGATGATGACATTCCCGCTGGTATGACCTTCGTCTCGGCGACCGCGCCCGCGGGATTCTCCTGCACCGACCCGGGCGTGGGACTCGGCGGCACCGTCACCTGCACAGCCACGACGCTGGGCATCGGTGCAAGTGCGACGTTCACGTTCGTGTTCAACATCGACGGGGCCACGCCGCCCGGCACGATCTTCAGCAATGTCGCCGAGGTTGCGAGCAAGGAGGAGGACGAACCGGTGATGTTCGATCCGAACGAGGAGAACAACTCCTCGGTCGTCGTGACCGTCGTTCCCTTTCCTCCCCAGGCCGACCTCGGCGTGATGAAGTCCGGGCCTGGCGCGGCCGGGCCGGACACCGATGTCACGTACACGATTTCGCTGACGAACGGCGGACCCGCTGCAGCGACGAATGTCTCCCTCACGGACACGCTTCCGGGGACCATGACTTTCGTCTCGCTCGCCCAGACCGGCCCGGCGCTGAACTGCACCACTCCCGCGGTCGGCGCTGGCGGCACGGTGACCTGCACCGCCGCGAGCTTCCCGGCCGGGCAGACGGCGACGCTCACGCTCATCGCGCACATACCGGCGGACACGCCTTCCGGCACGGAGTACTCGAACCAGGCCGTCGTGAATTCGGACCAGGACCCGAACGAAGAGAACGACGTCGCCACCGCCGCGACGATCGTCTCGGCGGTGGACATCTCCGTGGTCAAGAGCACCGCGGCGACCGCGGTCAATGCGGGAGACACCATCAGCTACACGATCAACGTCGCGAACGCCGGTCCTGATGCGGCGTTGACGGTGACGCTCGTCGATCAGCTTCCGCCGGGGACGACCTTTGTTTCGTTCATACAGAACAACGGCCCGTTCGCGGAGTGCACCCGGCCTCAGGTGGGCGCGTCCGGCACGGTCCAATGCACGTTCCCCATGGGCATTGGCGGCACCGCACAATTCACGCTGCAGATCCTCGCCGGCGACACGACGTCCATCACCAACACCGCCGTGGTGACGACGGAAAACTTCGACGTCGACAACTCCGACAACAGCTCGAGCGTCACCACTCCCGTGACGCCGCAGGCGAATCTCGCCGTGGCGAAGAGCGGTCCGGCGACGATCACCGCCGGCACGGACGTGACCTACACAGTCACGCTCACCAACAACGGGCCGTCGACCGCGTCGAATGTCGCGCTGACTGACGACGTGCCGGCTGGCATGACGTTCGTGTCCGCGACGCAGAACACCGGACCGACCTTCATCTGCGGCGGGGGAGCGACGATCACCTGCACGATCGGGACGTTCGCTCCGAGCGCGACGGCGACGTTCACCTTCGTCATGCACGTCGCGCCGTCGGCCACGGGATCGATTGACAACGTCGCCACCGTTGCGGCCACGACCGCCGATCCCGCGGGCGGCAATAACACGTCAACTGTTTCGTCGACCGTCACGACGAGCGCGAATCTCGCGGTGGTGAAGAGCGGTCCGGCCTCCGCGGTCGCCGGTGAAACGGTGACGTACACCATCACCGCGAGCAATGCCGGTCCGTCCACGGCGGTGAATGTGACCGTCTCGGACATCCTGCCGCCGAACACCACGTTCGTCTCCGCCACTCCGAATTGCAGCGAGGCCGCCGGTACGATTACCTGCACCATCGCCTCGTTCGATCCATCCGCGACAGCGACGTTCACATTCGTATTTGCCGTCTCGCCGACGGCGACCGGCTCCGTCGTCAACACCGCCTCGATCACGTCCCCGACTCCTGACCCGGCGCCCACGAACAACAGTTCAACGACCACGGCCAGCCTGAGCTCGAGCGCGGACGTGAGCGTGACCAAGAGCGGACCGGCTGCCGTCGCGGCCGGATCGAACGCGACCTACACCGTCACAGTTGCCAACGCCGGTCCGTCGACCGCGTCGAACGTCACACTCACTGACACGCTCCCGCCAAATGCCACGTTCGTCTCCGTGGAACAGACCGCCGGTCCCACGTTCAACTGCACGCCGCCCGCTGTGGGAACGACCGGTCAGCTCGTCTGCACGATCGCCGCGCTCGCTCCGGCGGCTCCGGCGACCTTCACCATCGTCGTGAACGCGAACGCCGGCGCGTCGGGCACGGTCGACAACACCGCCACCGTGTCCTCGTCGACCGCCGATCCGAATGCGGCGAACAACACCGCGACGTCGAGCGCCGGTATCGATCCCGGACCGACCGACCTCACCATCACCAAGACCGCGAGCGGCGACCGCTTCGGCGCGGGCAGCGCGGTGACCTACACCATCGCCGTCACGAACAACGGCCCGAGCGTCGCCTTCGGCACGACGGTCACCGATGTTCTTCCCGCCGGAACCACCCTGCTCTCGGCGACCCCGAGCCAGGGCACCTGCACCGGCACGACAACCGTCGTCTGCACCCTCGGCACACTGGCGCCGTCATCGTCGGCGACGGTGATTCTCGAGGTCCGGCTGCCGCTCACCATGGGCTCGGTCTCCAATACCGCGAGCGTCTCCGCGGCGAACCTCGACACCAACGGCGCGAACAACGCTTCCACTACGGCTCTGGCCGTCGTCTCCGAGATTCCGTCGTTGTCCGAGTACGGACTGATGCTGCTGGCTATGATGCTTGCGATGATTGGGATGGTGACCCTGCGGATCAGATAGGAGATCAATCATGCTCGCACTCGTTCTCAGCTCGCTGCTCGCATTTGCACCGCCGGCAGATGCTGCCGCTGCGGATCTCACCGGCGCGTGGAAGCACGTCCGCGAAGACGGCGCGACCGGTGTCTGGATCCTCACCGGCGACCATTTCTCGATCGCCTGGTACAAGAGCGATCCGGCAAAGTTCATCTACACCGAAGGCGGGAGCTGGTCGAAGAGCGACGACGGGATCTCGCTGACCTACGAATTCGATACCGCCACTCCTGCACGCGTCGGAACCTCGCGCACGATCGTCGTCAAAGCATCGGCCGATCGCATGACCGCCGACGGCGCGAACTGGACGCGCATCGACAAAGGCGTGCCCGGCGCACTCGAAGGCGCGTGGCTGATGACCGGTCGCAAACGCAACGGCGAGATCACCACCCGCAAACCGGGCGCGCGCCGGACGATGAAAATCCTTTCCGGCACGCGCTTCCAGTGGATCGCCTACAACGTCGAGACGAAAGAGTTCTTCGGGAGCGGGGGAGGGACGTACAGCACCGCCGACGACGGCAAGTACACCGAGAACATCGAGTTCTTCTCGCGCGACGACGCCAAAACCGGCCGCAGTCTCGAATTCCAGTACGACATGGTCGAAGAGGCGTGGCATCACATCGGGAAGAGCACCGCCGGCGAGCCGATGCACGAGGTCTGGAACCGCCGCGAAAAACTCGGCATCTAGATGTGCCCCGTCTGCGGAGGAGAGCGGTTCGCGTCGTCGACGATCGCCGGACTCGATCTTCGCCGCTGCCGCACTTGCGGATTGCGCATCAGCGCGATCGCCGGCGGAGCGGGAACGAATTACGCCGACGTCGATGACGAGGCGTACCTCCAGTCGATTGGCCGCGTGCGCCGCGAGCAGGGCCAGGCGATCGTCGCCTTCGTTCGCGAGCATGAGCGCGGCGGCGAATGGCTCGACGTCGGCTGCGGCTTCGGTTACGTGCTCGAAGCCGCGCGCGCGGCAGGCTTTCGCGTTCGCGGTCTCGAGCCCGATGCGAAAGCAGCGAAGGCCGCGCGCGACCGCGTCGGCAACGTCGAACAGGGAGTGCTGGACGAACGCACTCCCGCCGCCGACATCCTCTCCACCCTCGATGTCATCGAACATCTTCACGACCTCAACGCCTTCGCCGAACTGGTGAAACGGAAAGCGCGCGCGATGTGGGTGATCAAAGTCCCGTCCAGCGAAGGCGCGTTCTTCCGCATCGCCCACGCCCTGCGCATCGGCAGGGCGGTGAAGCGCCTCTGGCAATCCGAGTACGAGCATCCGCACCGCGTCTACTTCGATCAACCGTCGCTCACCCGATTCCTCACCAGACACGAATTCGAGGTCGTCGCCGTCCGCTATCTCCCGGAGATGCCGACGAGCACCGTCGTCGATCGCCTGACCCTCGACGGACGCGTCCCGCGGTGGAAAGCGCGACTCGCGCTGCCGCTCTTCTTCGCCGTGAATCTCCTCGAGCGCATGCGAGGGAAATCGGACGCGATCGTAGTCCTCGCCGTCAGACGCGTTTGACCGGCAACCGCACCTCGATGCGCGCACCGCGCGGTTCGAGATTCACCGCACGGATGCTTCCGCCGTAGCCTTCGACGACAGCGAGGGCGATGGCTAGTCCGAGGCCGTCGTGGTTGGCGCGGTCTTCGTGGTCGGGGCGGAACGAGAAGAAGCGGTCGAACACACGATCGAGATGCTCCGGTGGAATGCCCGGCCCTTCATCGTCGACGTGAATGACAGCCTCGGCACCCTGTTCCCGCACGGTGATGAGTACGCGACCGGGCGAAAAACTCACCGCGTTGTCGAGGATGTTGCCGAAGGCTTGAGCCAGGTGATCTTCCGACGCGGCGATCACGATTGGTGTCGCCGGCATGGCCAGCTCCACATTCGCCCGCGTTTGTGCGAGCTCCGCCAGCACCGAATTCAGGTCGACCGGCGTCGCGGCCTCGGTATCGAGCGCGGCGTCGATCTTCGAGACCTCGCGAACGGCGTTGAGCAGGCGGTTCAGCCGCGTCACTTCCTTCTCGATCGTCCCGCCGAGCTGTTCCCGCTCTTCGGGATCGGACGTATGCGGCAGCAACTCCGCGGCGCTGCGAATCGACGCCAGCGGGTTCTTGAACTCGTGCGATACGTCTGCGGAGAAGCTCTCCACGAACACGAGATGCCGCTCCAGCCGCGCCGTCAGTTTCTCCAGCGCGCGGGTCAGATCGCCGATCTCGTCGCGGCGGTGCGATCCGCGAAACGTCTTCTTCAACCGGCCGCGGTGATCGAGCAGATCGTCGGCTTCGTCGCGCAGGCGAACCAGCGGCCTGGCGATCGTCGCGGCCATTAAAAGACTGAGCACGATCGCCGCGACGACGGAGAGCGCGAAAACGTTGATGGTGTCGAGCCGCACCCGCCACAGCGCGCGCAGAATTCGCGAAGTCGACTGCGAGACCATCACCGCGCCGATGACCTCGCCGTTTCCGCCGGCGCGAACGGGAAGCGCGCCGTAAAGTGTCAACGAGCGCTGGCCCGAGCTCTCGCGTAACGCCGCGCCATAACGTCCCGCCAGCGCTTTGCTGATGACATCGCGCGGCGTGACATCGGCGGTATCCGAGCTTGAAGACCGTGGGGCGGGCTCGATGAAGTCGCGAACGGCGTTGAACGCCTTCCACAGCGCGACGCCGATTTTGTAGAGCAGACGTTTGCGCGACGCGACATCCGCTTCTTCGTACGCGTCCACGGTCTCGATCGTTCGCGGCCGGATCGTCGCCGAGTCCGCAAGCACCACACCCCGGCGATCGACGACGCGAATCCGCGCCTCGGAATGGCCGCCGAGGCGTTCGATCAGGCCGCGGGCGGCTTCGGGGGTCAGGGCGGTGTGCTGAGAAAGCGCGGCCGAGACCAGACGGCCCTGCTGCACCATCGACCGCTCCTGCAAATCGAGAAGTTGCCGCTCCAGGCTGCGCAGCGAAAACAGACCGGCGATGGGGAGGAACACGAGCAGGACGTTGAACAGCAGCAGCCGCAGCGCGATCGGCGAGAGCCACTTGCGGATCAAGGTTCCACCCGGAAGCGGTAGCCGAGTCCGTGGACCGTCTCGATCGGATCCGAATCCGGCCTCGCGTCGGCGAGCTTCTTCCGCAGACGCTTGATGTGCGTGTCGATCGTGCGCTCGGCGACGTGCACGTCGTGCGGGTAAGACTCGCGAAGCAACTGGCCTCGCGACTTCACGATGCCCGGCCGGCGCGCGAGGGATTCCAGCAGGTTGAACTCGGTGAGCGTGAGCGGCAGCGTTTGCGAGTGCCAGCGCGCCTCGAAGCGGCGGAGGTCGAGACGAAGGTTTCCTGACTCGACGATCTGATCCTCAGCTCCTTCTTCGGGCTGCTGCCGCAGGCGCGCGCGCCGCAGCAGTGCTTTCACGCGGGCGATCAGCTCGCGCAGCGCGAACGGTTTGCACAGGTAATCGTCGGCGCCGAGCTCGAGACCGATCACGCGATCGAGCTCCTCGTCCTTCGACGACAGAATGAGGATCGGCAGGTGCTCGCTCCGCGCGCGAAGACGGCGGCAGAGCTCCAGACCGTCGAGGCGGGGCATGACGATGTCGAGGATGGCCAGATCGGGCAGCCCTCGCTCGAAGCGCGTCATGGCCTGCAGGCCGTCGGCGAACGTCTCCACGCGGAACCCGTCGCGCTGCAGGGCCAGGGCGACGGTCTTGCGCAGACTTTCCTCGTCGTCGACGAACGCAACGAGTGCTCCGGGCACGCTGCTCATGACTCGCGAATCTAATCCAGAACGCCGCGGATCGAGGCCGTGCCACGAAATCGCCACATCTCTCCTTCGGAATGCCTCACATCGTTCGCGCGCGCGCAACGTCGTCGGGGCAACCTCGTCGAAGAAAAAGGAGAGCAATCATGAGCTCAAACGAAGGGTTTCAGGGCGGACGGCGGCTTCGGTATCCGGCGATGGTCGAGCTGGCGATTCTCGCCGGCCTCGCCGTCGTGCTGGTCATCGCGTTGTGGATGATCCGGTCGCTCGTCGACGAGCGCTCGGAACGCGCGCAGGCGGCGCAGCGCGAAATTGCGGCGAGCTGGGGCCAGAGCCAGAAGATCGGCGGACCGGTGCTGATCGTCCCGTACGTCGTTCGTTTCATCGACACATCCGGCAGACATCAGGCCGCGGTGCATCGCGCGCGATTCCTGCCCGATCAATTGAAAATCGGCGGGAAGCTTCTTCCGGAGCGGCGTCACCGCGGGATTTTCGAGACCGTTCTCTATCGCTCCGATCTCACGGTGCAAGGGCGGTTCTCGAGACCCGATTTCTCGACCTGGAAGATCCCGGCCGAGGACATTTTGTGGGGCGATGCGGTCGTGACGATGGCTATCACCGATCTGCGCGGCGTTCGCGGAACCTCGCTGAAGTGGCGCGGACGGCCGCTGCCGCTTTCCGGCGGCAGCGCCGATGTGAGCCTCTGGCCGAGCGGGCTGACCGCGACGACACCGCTTGCCGCCGATCCCGCCGCGGAAGACGGCTACCCGTTCTCGCTCGACCTTCAGCTCAACGGAAGCGAAGGCATCACGTTCTATCCGCTCGGCGGCGAGACGACCGTCGAGCTAATCTCGACTTGGCCCGATCCCGGATTCTCCGGCGCGTTTCTTCCCGAGTCGCGGGCCCTGTCGGCGTCGGGCTTTACGGCGCGCTGGGCGGTTTCATCGCTCGCTCGCGGCTATCCGCAGCGCTGGCGCGATCTACCGGAAGAAAACACGAACGCTGTGGCCCTCGTCGCCGCGTCCGCATTCGGCGTCGGCCTCGTCAATCCCGCGGGTCACTATCAGAAGACCGAACGGTCGATGAAGTACGGCGCGCTGTTCATCATCCTCACGTTCCTGACGTTCTTCCTGTACGAGCTGCTCAGCCCCGTCACGCTGCATCCGGTGCAGTACTTCCTCGTCGGCGGCGCGCTCTGTCTTTTCTATCTGCTGCTGCTCAGCATCTCCGAGCACGCGCCGTTCGGCGTGGCCTACGCCATTGCCACGGTTGCGACGGTGAGTCTGATCTCGTCCTACGGCGCCGCGTTGCTGCGCAGCGTGCCGCGAGTGCTCGGACTGGCCGGCGTTCTGGCGTTGCTCTACGGATATCTGTACGTGTTGCTGCAACTCGAGGACTGGGCACTGCTCATGGGATCGATCGGCCTGTTCCTGATCCTGGCGCTGGTGATGTACACGACCCGGCGCGTGGACTGGGGATCGGCGCACCTCGGCCGAATTCGAGAAGCGGGGGCCTAGGACTCCACCCGATCGCGACCTGCCGACTTCGCGCGATACAGCGCGGAGTCGGCAGCAGCGATCAGCGACGCGGGCGTCGGCGCGGTTGTTCCGTTGCTTGCTGCTACGCCGAGGCTTGCTGTGACGATTCCAGATTCCGTGGCGGTGTGGCGGATCGCGGCATCGCGCACCATCAACCGGAACCCCTCCGCCTCGGCACGCGCCGCATCCATCGCAACACCCGGAAGCAGCCACGCGAACTCCTCGCCGCCGATGCGCGCGGCAAGTCCACCGCGAGTTTCCGTGCGTTGCGCGAGCAGCGTTGCCACCGCGCGCAACGCCTCGTCACCGTCCTGATGCCCCTGCGAGTCGTTGAGCCGCTTGAAATGATCGAGATCGATCAGCACCAGCGACACCGGCTGACCTCCGGTTCGAGCCGCATCGCATGCTTCGGCGAGCGCCTCGTCGAAACGGCGGCGATTCGCGACACCAGTCAGGCCGTCGATGTAGGACAGGCCGCGCAGCCGTTCGTTGGCGATGGCGAGCTCGCCGGCCATGCGATTCACATCTTCATACGCACGGTGCAGTTTCGCAGCGAGACGCAACTGCACCGCGGCCCAGATCGCGGCGGCAATGACGGCGATCGCAAGCAGGCGCGCCCACCAGGTCTCATACCAGCGTGGATCGACGGTGACGCCGAGGCGCGCGTCGCCTTCGCTGCGCACGCCGTCTTCGTTCGTGGCCATCACCCGGAACGTGTAATCGCCCGGCTCGAGCTTCGTGTAATGCGCGACGCGTGCGGTGCCGGCATCGACCCAATCGCGGTCGTAGCCATCGAGGCGATAGCGAAACGTCACGCGCTCGGGAGCGCGAAGACTCGAAGCGGTGTAACGCAACTCCAGACGTTGCGCGGCGGGCGGGACGCGCAATGGCCGCGCGGTTGCCGGCGTGCCGTCGATGAGCACCTCTTCGATGTGCACCGGAGGGCGCATCGTGTTGCGACCGGTCGCGAGCGGATCGATGACAGCGACTCCGCGCGCCGTTCCGACCCAGAGGTGCCCGTTCCGCGCACGGATCGCCGCGGGGAAGGCGGCGTTGGTCTCCTTCGAGGGCATGCCTTCGGTCGTGCTGTAGACGATGCCGGAGAGATCCGGTTTCGCACCGTTCATCGCCGCGAGCACGCGGTCGCGGCTGACGCGATACAGCCCGCGGTTGCTGGTCATCCAGAGATCGCCGCCCGGCCCCTGATCGACGACCTGGAACACGACGTCGTCGAACAATCCGTTGCGGCGCGTGACGGACCGCACGGAGTTGTCGCGGAGATCGAGCCGCGCCAATCCACCGCCCGAGGTTCCGATCCAGATGCCACCGCCCACGGCGTCCGCGGCGAGGCTGAACACGCGATCGCTCTTCAGACCGCGGCCCGTTTTCGCGATGAGCGTCGCCTTCGCACCATCCTCGGTCACGCGCCAGAGTCCCGCGCCATCGGTTCCGACGAGCAGTGTTCCATCGGCCAACGCGAGGAGGGGACGGAGCTGGCGATCCTCGAGCTCTTTGACGCGCGATGTCTTCCCATCGCGAATGCGCGCGAGCCCGGCGGTCGTGCTCACCCACAGCGTTCCGTCAGCCGTCTCGACCAGCGCGCGTACGCGATCGTTCGGCAGACCGCGTCGCGTGTCGATCGTCTCGACGACGCGTCGCTCGCGCAAACGCACCACGCCTCCGCCATCGGTGCCGGCCCACAGGCTGCCGTCGCCGCTCGAAGCCAGCGCGTAAACGGTGTCGTGCGGCAGTCCGTTGACCTTCGTCAGGCAATGCACCGATCCGGGTTGAATCTCGCAGAGCCCGCCGCCTTCCGTTCCAACCCAGATCCGTCCATTGCGATCTTCGACGACCGCGCGGATCGAGTCGGCGGACATCCCTTCCTTCCGCGTGAACGAGAGGAAGCGCGTGTCGCTCATCCGCGCCAGCCCGCCCGTGGTGCCGACCCACAGCGAGCCCTCGCGATCCTCGATCACCGCGCGGACAGTCGGACTGGGAAGACCTTGCGCGGTTCCGAAAGACTCCGCACGCGTTCCGCGCCAGCGCGCCAGGCCGCCGTCGGTTCCGATCCAGAGACTTCCGTCGCTGTCGCGTTGCAGCGCGCGAATGAGATTGCTCGGCAGTCCGTCGCGCGCCGTCACTGTGCGCACGACCGCGCCATCGCGCCACGCGACGACACCACCGCCATCCGTTCCGATCCAGAGCGTGCCGTCCGGATCGCGCAGAAGTGCGCGCGCGTGATCGCTGGGAAGACCGTCGCGCACGCTGATCTGCTGCTGAACGCGCGAGTCCTTCCAGCGAACCACGCCGCCGCCGTGCGTCGCGACCCAGAATCCGCCGGCGCCGTCGTCCTCCAGCGCCCAGATGCGGTCGGTCGGCAATCCATGACGCATGGTGAAGCGCGTCACCTTCTCGCCGTCGATGCGCAGCAATCCACCGCCGGCTGTCGCCGCGAACAAAACCCCACCGGCGACGTGCATCTCGCGAATGCGATCCGATCCGAGGATGTCCGGGCGAAATGGCTCGATCCGTCCGTTGCGCATTCGCGCCAGGCCACCGCCATACGTGCCGATCCACAACGTTCCATCGGCCGCTTCGAACAGCGACGAGATGAACGAGCTTCGCAGCGCCGGTGATGTCTGCCGGTCAGTCACGACGAACCGCACGCCGTCGAACCGCACCAGCCCTTCCTCGGTCCCGATCCAGAGATAGCCGTCGCGGGTCTGCACGATCGCGTCGATGGTGTTCTGCGGCAGGCCGGTCTCGCTGGTCCAGACGGACACGCGCGCCTGGGTGAGTGCCCGCGCGGGATCGAGCGCGAATGCGCGGCTTGCGAGCAGGATTGCTACGACGACGCTCGACCAGAATCGATGCACGGTGTGGGCGTATCTTAAAGCGCTACTCGACCTTGACCCAGCGGATGTCGAGCCCTTCCCGACGATCGACGAAGCCGGTGATCGCACCGGCTTCGTCGCGTTGAAAGATCCGTCGCGTCCGCGGCTGTCCCGGCTGAAAAAACACGTCCCGAACCTCGGCCTTGAACGTCGCCGCCTTCCGCCCCGTGCGCTCGGACGCCAGACCGTCGTCGGTGCAGCTCACCTTCGTCACGATCTCCGGCGTCAGCCGATACGTGCCGCTGTAGCCGCACAGGACTTCGCGAGAGAGCGCGATCGCCGGAGGATCCTCGAGGATCGCGAGCACTTGCGTGGCGATGAGCCGCCATCCCGCGGCGGTCTTCAGCCAGGTGTCGGTCATGCGGAACTGGCTCTCGAGGACCTGCCCGAAGTAGTCGAGGCGCTCGTCGGCGACGTACGTGGTCACGGCGACGTTTCCGTGCAGCTCCGCTCTGAACGCGCCCACTTCGAGATCGCCGACGAGACCTTTTGGAAGCGGCTGGAGCTCTTCGAGCAGTTTCGCCTTGGTCATCTCCTGATTCGCTTCGCTGACGTAGATCAGCCGGTCGTGCGTGTACTTTTTCCAGACCTCGGCGTTGCCCGGCCCGACGGCATCGAGCAGCTCGTTCGTCATCCGCTTCAGCTCCGCTTCGACTGTCGCCTTGTCCGCCGCACCGGCGTTGACGGGGAGTGCGGCGAGCACCGCAAGACCGGCTGCACAAAGAGCGAGCATGGAGTTCCTCCTTATGTCTTCGCCTGCACCACACCCCTGTAGCACTCGGCGAGCTTCGCGATTCCCGGTTCTATGTCCGATTCCGCGACGGTTGTGTAGCCGATGATCAGGCGAGCGTCGCGCGGTGCGGCCACGTGGTAGGGCCGCGCATCGTAGACGCGCACGCCGCGACGCAATGCCTCTGCGACGAGCGTGGACGCCGCGGCCGCTTTTACGTTCTTCAGGCGGAGATAAAGGTGAGTGCCGCTGCTTGCGCCCGAGATCACGATCTCGTGATGCGAGAAATGAGACTGCAGCGCGTTGAGCAGGATCTTCCGCTTCGCCGCCAACCGCCGCGCCATCCGCCGTCGCGCGCTCTCGTACGCACCCGATTCGATCAGCGTCGCCATCGCGTACTGCCCGGTGAGAGGACTGCCGCGGTCGGCGAGCCACTTCACCGCGCGAAACGCGTCGACCAGCGCCGGAGGGACGACGACGTATCCGAGGCGGAGGGCGGGGAAGAAGGTGCGGGCGAAGGTGCCGATGTAGACGACGCGGCCACTGCCGTCGAGACCCTGCAGCGCCGGAATCGCACCGACGCCGTAACGGAACTCGCAGTTGTAGTCGTCCTCGACGATCCAGGCGTGATGTCGTTCCGCCCACTGCAGCAGTTTCAGGCGGCGCTCGACGGACATGATCGCGCCCGTCGGGAACTGATGCGACGGCGTGACGCAGATTGCCGCCGCACGCCGGAGCGCCTTTTCGTGGCGACCGACATCAAGACCATCGCCGTCGATGCCGCAGACGGCGAGACGAGCACCGGCCGCGGTGAAGATCGCCCGCGTGCCCTGGTAATGAGGATCTTCGATTCCGACGACCGTGCCGCGGTCGCAGAGCACCCGCGCCGTGAGATCGAGTGCCTGCTGCGAGCCGCTGACGATCAGCACGCGCTCCGGCTCGGCGATCACGCCACGTTCCTGACGGAGGTACTGCGCGAGCGCGGTACGAAGGCGCCACGAGCCCGCGGGATCCGGATAACCGCGCGCGGCTTCCGCGACCGCGCCGCTCAGCGCCTTCCGCCAGATCGTCACCGTGCGCTCATCGAGCTCAGTGTCGCCGTAAGAGAAATCGATCGCCGCCGCGGCATCAGAACCGGTGGCGCTGTTCTGCGGCGCGACCGCGCGCGCCCGTTCGGCGTAGCTGGAGATCCGCCCCGGCGTGCGAGTGGTTCGCAGCCGGCGGTCATTCGCATCCGTGCGTTTCTGCTCCGGTTGCAGCGCGACGCGAGTGCCGGATCCCAGCTTCGCAACGACGTACCCCTCGGCCGCAAGTTGCTCGAAGGCTGCGAGCACGACGATGCGCGAGACGCCGAGGTCGCGGGCGAGGGTGCGGGTGCCGGGGATGCGCGCGCCGGCGGAGAGCGAGCCGTCGAGGATGGCCGTCCGCATCGTGTCGTAGACCCGCCGGTACAAGGGCGCGTCCTGGCTTCCGGCGAGGATCATCGAAGTGGTTATACCAAAAGCGCGATAACTGGCTCTTTTCTGTAACCGGTTTGACTCGTACCATGCTCCGATGCGATCACTGCGTCCGCTCGCCACCGCGCTTCTGCTTCTCTCAGCTTCGTGCACCACGACCAACGTTCGACCAAACACGACACCGATCGAGGTCACCTGGCTGGGACATGCGGCGTTCCAGGTCGTTTCGGCCGGAGGGACGACGCTGCTCATCGATCCGTTCCTCACGGACAACCCGGCCACGCCGGCCGAGCTGAAGGATCTCTCGCGCTACAAACCGAGCTTCATCCTCGTCACCCACTCCCACGGCGATCACCTCGGCAACGCCATCGAACTGTCCAAGCGCAATCAGGCGCCGATCGTGGCGGTGAACATGCCCGCGCTTTATCAGAAGGAGAATCTGCCCGAGGCGTTGATCCAGACGGTGAACGTGGGAGGGACCGTGCGGCTCGGCGACGTCACCGTTCACGTCGTGCCGGCGATGCATGGCAGCGAGCCCAGTGGCCGCCCGGTGGGCTTCGTCATCGCCTTCGCCGATGGCCGCTCGCTCTATCACCAGGGCGACACCTGGGTCTTCGGCGACATGGCTCTGATCCAGGAGTTCTATCGCCCGACGATCATCCTGCTGAACGTCGGCGGACGCGCTTACGGCCAGAGCCCGGAAATCGCCCTTCGCGGCGTCAATCGCTATTTCGATCCCGAGATCATCGTGCCGATGCATTACGCGTCGATGCCGACGATGTCGACCGAGGAGGAGGTTCGCGCCGCCCTCGGACGAGACCGGCGGGTGCGCTTCATGAAGGTGGGGGAGAAGGGACACTTCTGATGAAAAACGCATCAGCGAAGCCGGAGACGATCGACGACTACATCGCCGGGTTTCCCGAGAACATTCAGAAGATCCTGAAGAAGATCCGCGCGACGATTCGACGTGCCGCGCCGGATGCGGAAGAGGCGATCAAGTATCAGATCCCGACCTTCACCCTGAATGGCAACCTCGTTCATTTCGCCGCATTCAAGAACCACATCGGCTTTTATCCAGCGCCGAGCGGCACGGCGAAGTTCAAGAAGGAGCTCTCCGTTTACGAAGCCGGGAAGGGCTCGGTGCAGTTTCCGTTGGACGAGCCGATTCCTTACGACCTGATCACGAAGATCGTGGAGTTCCGCGTCAAGGAAAGCGCCGCTAAAGCAAAGGCGAAGAAGAAGTGACTCTCGCGGGCGCGCTCGATTTCGATTTCCTCCATGGCCGATGGGACGTCGCGCACCGCAGACTGCGCGAGCGGCTGGCCGGATGTGATGAGTGGGTGGCGCTGACGGGGATTGCCGAGGTTCATCCCGTTCTGTGCGGGCTGGGCAATGTGGACCGCGTCACGTTTGACGGTCACGACCACGAAGGCATGACCTTGCGCCTCTTCGACGTGGACACGCACGTCTGGACCATTCACTGGGCCGATTCGCGCACCGGCCGTCTCGATCCGCCGATGAGCGGACGCTTCGAATCCGGCGTAGGCGTATTCTTCGGGGACGACACCCACGCCGGACGCGTGATCCGCGTCCGCTTCATCTGGCGTTCCACCGCCGCCGGGCCGCGGTGGGAACAGGCGTTCTCGAGCGACGGCGGCGTGACGTGGGAAACGAACTGGATCATGGACTTCACGCGGAGGAATGAATGAGTGACGAGAAAATCCTCACCAAACATCCCCAGGGCAAGAGCGGGAAGAACATCGATAAGAAGAAATACGACGCGATGTCGCGGGCGATCGGTTCCGTGTTGCGCGGCAAGGAGCTGACGCACACGGAACTGATGGCGCGCGTCGACGAGAAGCTCGAGGGCAAGTTCGACGGCAACATCGGCTGGTATGCCGAGACGGTGAAGCTCGATCTCGAAGCGCGGCGCGTCATCGAGCGGACCGCATCGCGTCCGCAGCGCTACCGGCTGCGGTAGAACGTTCGTTATCGCCGCGGGGCAATCTTCCAGAGCTGTCCGTTCGATTCGTCGGTCACCACGTAGAGCGCGCCGTCCGGACCCTGACGCACGTCGCGGATGCGCTGTCCGCGATCGGTCAGGAGATGTTCTTCGCCGGTCACGCGATTGTTCTTCAACTCCAGGCGGACGAGCCGTTGCTCGCGGAGTGCGCCGATGAAGAGACTGCCCTTCCACGAGGGAAACGCGTTGCCGGTGTACACCTCCATGCCGGAAGGCGCGATGACGGGATCCCAGTAGTAGACCGGGTCGACGAAGCCGCTGCGCGTGGTGACGGAGCTCGCGATCGGATCGCCTGAATATTCTTCGCCGAAGGTGACCAGCGGCCAGCCGTAGTTCTTCCCCTTCTCGATGAGGTTCAACTCGTCGCCGCCCTTCGCGCCGTGCTCGACGGTCCAGAGCCGTCCCTGCGGGTCGAAGACCGCTGACTGGATGTTGCGATGGCCGAGGGACCAGATTTCCGGGCGGGCGTTGGTCTGGCCGGTGAAGGGATTGTCGTTGGGGGCGGTGCCGTCGGGACGGATGCGAAGGACCTTGCCCATGTGGCTGTCGAGGTGCTGGGCCTGGGGGCGGATGACTTTGCTCGAGCGGTCGCCGGTGGTGACGTAGAGCATGCCGTCGCGTCCGAACATGAGGCGCGAGCCGAAGTGGGCCGCGCCGTCGAACGTCGGGAGCGCGCGGAAGATCACCCGGACGTTGTCGAGACGCGTGCGATCGGTGCTCAGCACGCCGCGGGCGACGCTCGTGGCATTGCCGCCGGTGCGCGGTTCGGAGTAGCTCCAGTAGATCGTCCGGTCGGTGGCGAAGGTGGGGCTGAGTGCGACGTCGAGCAGGCCGCCCTGTCCGCGATCGTCGACGTCCGGCACTCCCTGAATCGGTGCGCCGATGGTGCCGCTCGCGCTGACGATGCGCATCGTCCCCGGCTTTTCGGTGATGAGGAGATCGCCGCCGGGCAACGGCTCGACCGCCCAGGGACTGTCCAACCCCCTCGCCACCACGGTGACGTCGAACGCAACGCTGGATTTCACACCGCACGCGCGGGTCTGTCCGGCAAAGGTCGGGCGCTGGTCGGGAACGTTCGCCCGCCCGGTCTCGAGCGGCTTGCAGTCCGCGGATTTCGCCGCCGTCGCGTTCGCGTCATTGGCCACCGCCGACTGCTGCCCGCAGGCGACGAGTGCCAACCCGGCGACGATGCTGAAAAGTGCTGCGCGCATGAGGTCTCCTTGGGGGAGGGATGGTGCAAGGGGCGTGCGGGAGCGCGGCGGTTACGGGATTACGAGGTTTCGGGGTTACGAGGCATTTGAAAACGTACTTCTTTCCACCTCGTAACCCCGTAACCCCGTAACCTCAACGTCCCCTCACCCTCCGCCGCACCCCCGCCCAGTAAATGACGTAGTAACCCAGCACCGCCGCGCCCGCGCCCATCGAGCCGGCCGCGCCGGACGATGCGATCCAGGACTCGCCGGCAGGCGTGGTCTGCCAGGCGTGCCAGGCGCGCCAGAAGCCGTAGAAAATCCGCGCGGTCACGATCAGGGTGATGATCAGGATCAGCCAGCGATTCGGCGTGTAGTGCAGGCCCTGATGCGACGTCTCCCAGCGGCTCAAAGCCAGTCCGAGGAAGCCCAGCGCGTAGCCGCAGGCGGAGCCGATGAGCGCGTAGCGGAACGCGTTCGGAATCCAGGCGTTGCTGATCGCCGCCGTCACGAGCAGGACAGTCGATGACAGCAGCGCCGCGAACAGGTTCAGCGAGATCAGCCAGCCCCACGCGCGCCGCCGCGTCGATCCCGCGCGAAAGCGCATGGCGATCGACAGCGGCAGCATGACCACCATGAAAACGAACACGCCGGCGATCACCGCGGCGACGGCAAGTAAAGGCACGCCCCGCACTGGAGCAATTACTCGGCCGGGTTTGCTGCGTCCGCCGTGTTGTCCTCCGGCTTGCGATCGAGCAGGGTGTGATCGGGATCGATGGCCGCGCTCGCGGGCTTGCGCGCCGACGTCACGATCACCGTGATCGTCTGCGTTCCCGACCGGATGCGATGCGGGTTACGGTAGATCGATTTTCCGCCGTCATCGAACACAGCGACTTCGATCGCGTCGTTCATCGGCACCGGCTTCTCTTTCCCCATCGCGTTGCCTTTGAGCTTCTGCGCCTCGACTTCCAGCTCAACTCGATAAGTCCCGTTGACCGCCGCCCGCACATCGACCTTCTTCGTCTTCAGATCCCAGAAGGTGATCTCCTCGAACAGTTCCTTGAGCAGGTAGTGCATGTCCGGCGGCGTAGCCGCACGAAGCTCGGCGTAGAGATCGAGCGAGGTCGCGAACGGCGGCCGTTGCGGATCGAACTTCGCCAGCAGATTGCGCAATGCGCCGTTGACGCGATCCACGCCGGCCAGCTCGCGCAGCGCGTACATCGCGAACGGACCGGTGCGATAGGCATCGAGGCGGTCCCACGCGCGAAGCAGCGGAACCTCGCGGGTCTGGTGCGGAGCCATGTACTCGCGCCGCATGATCCGCAGAAGCCGATCGAGATGGTCGCGGCCGTAGGTCTGTTCGACGACGAGCATCGCGCTGTACCAGGCCAGGCTCTCGCTCAGAATCGGCGCGCCCTCGACCACGGCCGGCACGAGCTGGTGACCCCACCACTGATGCCCCATCTCGTGCGCCATGACCGCAAACGGGAAATCGATCTTCCGTTCATCATCCTCGACGCGAACCAGCGCGAACCCCTCCGAATACTCGATCATCCCCGGGAACGACGTCAGTCCCAGTCCGCGGCCGGTGCTCGGGTATTCGACGAGCCGCAACTGCTTATGCGGATACGGGCTGTAGTGGCGCGTGTGATAGTCGAGCGAGGCCCTGGTGCTCTGCAGCATCCGCTCGAGGTTTCGGGTGTGCGGCGGATGATGGAGGATCTCGATGTGGACGTCCTTCCACTTCGCCCGATGGACCGCGTACTTTGCCGAATAGATCGCATACGAGTTGGCGATCGGCAGGTCGGTCACATAGTGAAAGTAGCGGCGGCCGTTCTCGGTCCAGGTGCGTTGTAGTTGACCGGGAGCGACGCCGGTTTGATTCGCGTCCGTCCCGATGATCGTCTCCAGCTCGATCTTCTCGCGGCCCCGCTGCACGCTCCGCGCGGCCACGTCCTCGAGCGCGGGAATCGAGCGCTGCTTCGGGAGCCCGTGCCGCTTGCGCGGAGCGTCGTACTGCAGCTCGCGGCTCGGTTGATAGCCGACGAACGGAAGCCATTGCCGGTCGCCGTGATTGTGATCGGCGCGATGTTGAATCCAGGAGCCGTTGCCGGTCACGCTCGGAATCCAGCCGTTGTTCCCGAATCCGCGCGGCGCGGAGACGATCTCGAAATTCATCCGCACCGACTCGCCGGGCTGCACCGGTTTGCCGAGCGCGTAGATGTGGTAGCCATGTTCTTCGTCGGTGAGGACATTGCGCGACGGGCGATCGAACGACACGTCGTTCGTCTCGACCTCCGGATACACGACGAGATGAATCGCGTCGATGGCGGCGGTGCTCCGGTTCTCCAGTCGATAGCTGCCACGAATCGTGGCCGCCTTCTTCTCGGGATAGAAATCGACCTGCAGTTTCGTCGCGGCCAGCAGCGGTTGCGCGAGCGATCGATACTTGCCATACCGCCGCTCATACTCCGCGCGGTGCTCGTCGCGCTCGGCGTCGGTCCAGTAGGGGTTCAGGACGTTCGTGTTGTAGAAAACGAAGCCGCCCGCGCCGGCGATGATCGCCAGCGCGACCGCGGCAATCACCGAAGGCCACCGCGTCAGCCGCCGCCGCGCGAGCGAAGCACGCCAGCGAAGGGCGCGCTCTTCCCCGCGCATCCAGAACAGATACGCCACGACGCCGCACAGCAACGCCCAGCCCAACCAGTACGACGTGAACCAGAGCCACGGCCCGACCTGCGCGCCGAATCCGCTCATCTGCGAGTATGCCGGTTCGGGTGCGCTGCCGTAGAGCAGGAGGTTGTGCTCGATGCCGAGCTCGCGCGCCAGCTGCATGCCGATGTAGGCCAGCACGGCCACGACGTTGCCGACGTACTTCTGATTCACCAGAACGTGAATCAGCATCGCCAGCGCCGCGAACAGCAGGTAGCCGCTGAGCTGGAAGCCGAAGAGCATCTTCAGGTAGAGCCCGAGCTCGATGTCGTGGAAACCGAGCATCGCCTGCACCGTCACGCCGGACGCGAGAAAGATCACCTCGGTGATGACGAGCATCAGGCCGAGGGCCAGGAACTTGCCAAGGAAGGAGACCCATTCGGGGACTGGCGCCACGTCGGCGATGGCGTTCACGCGTGCGTCGCGCTCCCGCCAGACCAGCGTTCCCGCGGAGAACGCGACCAGGATCGCGACGAGTCGCGCGAGCTCGCCCGCGGCGAAGACGTCGGCCACCCGCGCGGTCGTCGCCGCCCCCGGCGTCCCCAACTCGACCTCGAGCACCTCCGCCGTCGTGGCGATGAAGAGGATCGCCGTGAACGGCACGATCAGCCACGCCCGGCCCTTGTGGAGGTTTTGCAGAGATGCGACGGCAACCGCGAACAGTTGCCGCATGCGCGTGCGGACGCCGAACGTGCGCCGGGCTGTGGGAACTGTGATGCCGGTCCAGCGGACGGTGGGCACGTCGTCGATTGTCGCCTTGCGTCCCCAGCTCCATCCGCGGCTGCCCGCGGCAACCGCGGCGAATCGAAAGCGTGCATGCGCGATCGCGAGCACGACCAGCGCGACGCCGAGCCAGAGCAGGCGGTTCGAGAGGAGCGGGCCTTCGAACGCGATCGCCATCGTGTTTTTCTGCAGCGGGTTGTAAGTCCGCCAGAGCGAGACCAGTGCGGTGTAGCCGAGGGGATCGAGGAGCCTGGCCAGGGGCCAGTTGTGGAGGCGGCCGGCGATGAAACCCTGGGCGATGAACGCGGAGAAGAAGAGGACCACCGCGCCCGCGTAGGCCGCGCCGGCGCGACGGCTGAGCGTCGCCAGCGAGAAGAGCACCGCCGTGGCCACGAACGCATTCGGCAAAGCCAGGAAGAAGTAAGCCGTCAAATACCCCTCGGCACGAAAGGGCCCGAGCAGCTCCGGCCCCATGCCCGGCATCCACGTCGCCATGAGCAACGCCAGCGGAACCGCGCCGAGAAGGAGCGCGTTGACGGCGAACGCGCCGAGAAAGCGGCCGCTGACGTACAAGCCTTTGCGCAGAGGCGTGGTGTAGAGGAGTGAGTCGAGACGCAATTCGCCATCGCGCGTCGCGGCGTCACTGGCGACTGCCGCCGTGACCAGCAGCGACAGCATGCTGGCGATGATGGTGATCAGGCCGATGACGACCGGTGCGTTGAAGAAGTAACCGTCATCGCGCGCGTCGAGGAAGATGATGAAGTCCAGCGCCAGCGCGAATCCAAAAAAGATCGCGAAGTAGATCCGCGTCGAGATGCGGCTGACCTGATAACCGAGCTCGAAGCGGAAGACCTCCCAGGTCTTCGTCATCGCGCGGCCTGAAGCGCCGGGATCTGCAGACCGTAGTGGCCGTTCATCACGCTGAAGTAGACGTCCTGCAGATCAGGCTCCACGGCGTGGAATGCCGGCGACGGCGCGTGATCGCTCCACATCCGCACGAGCGTGCGGCCGGAGAGGAGCTTGGTCGAGAGCATGGCGTGCTCCTGTTCGACGGCCGGCAGTTCTTCTTTGGTCACGACCCGTTCCCACACGCGTCCGCGCATTTCCTCGACCGCTGCGAGCGGCTCGGCCTCGAGGAGAATCCGCCCCTTGTCGATGATGGCCATGCGGGTGCAGAGCTCAGAGACGTCTTCGACGATGTGCGTGGAGAGGATGACCACGCTGTTCTCCCCGAGCTCGCTGAGCAGATTGAGAAAGCGGACGCGCTCCGCGGGATCGAGGCCGGCGGTCGGCTCGTCGACGATCAGCAGCTTCGGGTTGCCGAGGAGGGCGATGGCGATGCCGAAGCGCTGGCGCATGCCGCCGGAGTAGCCGCCGAGCTTCTGCTTGCGCACGTCCCAGAGGTTGGTCTGCTTGAGCAACGCTTCGACGACGGCGCGGCGCTCGCCGCGATCGGCGATGCCTTCGAGAATGGCGAAGTGCTCGAGCAGTTTTTCGGCGGTGACGTGGCGATACACGCCGAAGTCCTGGGGCAGATAGCCGAGCGTCTCGCGTACGGCAGCTTTCTGGCGGACGACGTCGATGTCCCCGAGGTGGATCGTGCCTTCATCCGGTTCCTGAAGCGTGGCCAGGATGCGCATGAGCGTCGACTTGCCGGCGCCGTTCGGCCCGAGGAGTCCGAACATGCCCGCCGGGATGGTGAGGCTGACGTTCTGCAGTGCCTTGACGCCGTTCGGATAGGTTTTGGACAGGTTGTCGATGCGGAGATCGAGGGCCATTGCCGGGTTATTACGTGCGGGGAAGGAAAAGGTGCACAGGGGCAAAAGCGCTGCCGCGTTGGCGCGGTGCGCTCACAGGCGATGGTGCTTCATGGTCGATGATTCGCGGCCCCCAGCACCGCGAAAGCTGCCCAGCGACGGATCTCCCGATTACCGCCGAGTGCTTCGAGTTGTGCGGCGCGAAGTGCTTCAGATGGCGCTACACCCCGCGACAGGTGTTTGTGAAGTGCGGTGACCAACGGGGCAGCTTCCCGGTCATCGATGTCCCAGAGTGTGCCGATGACCGCTGAGGCGCCGGCTACGAGGAATGCACGCGAGAGGCTCGATACACCCTCCACCGCGGCGTTGCGGCCGGTCATGGTGCTACATGCAGCCAGGACGACCCAGGGATGACGGCTCAACTTCAATTGTGCGATCTGCCGTGAGGTCACGGTGTCGCCCGATGCGCAGATCAGGGCGGAGCGAGCCGGCTCGTGCTTATCGACGACTGCGTGGCCGGCGAAGTAAATGACCTGATGACTGGCTGCCATTGCGGTAAAGCGGGCCGCCGTCGCTTCTTTGCCAGCGAGAAGATCTGATCGTTGGTAATTGCGCGCCGCTTCGCGCGCTTCGGCCTCCGCAACATGTAGGGACGGGTAACGCTCGCCCGCGAGCGGATTCGCGTAGATGAGGGCCGACGCAGGTCGATAATTACCGCCGGCCGACAGGCGATCGACAATTGCGGCGAAAATAGAGGCGCTCGGCGCCGTCGCGAGGGTGACCCGCTCGATCAGATACGCGCCTGACCTCGGATCGAGTAAAGCGGCAAACGGTACGCGTTGCAGGACGTCGTCAGCAACGATCGTCACCGCGCGCACACCCGACAGTTCCGCTCGGATCGGTTCGATCACCAGTTCGTGCAGCTCCACAGACGCCGCGCGAGCGACGTGATCATCGCGACGTTCGGACAGAGCGTCGACGAACCTCAGTGCCGTTTGCGCAACGCGGTCGCGCGAAGCCAGCACGATGCGGTGATTGAGGTGATCCTGCGTGATCACGAAGATGACTAACCGGTCCGTGAGAGCTACGTACTCGAGCAGTACCGCACCGGGCGCGAGACGACGCTGCACCTCAGCCAGCGGAGCGATTGGAGGCGCATCGGCATCTTCGATCTGCTCGAGCGCCGTCCGGGCGCGGCCCCGCTCGACGTACGCGAGCGCCGTCGCTGGATCGTTCCGGTGCAGGTGGAGCGCCACGGCCTCCTCGAACAGATCCGATGCGTCGTCGAAAATGCCTGGACGGATCTCGGCATCGCGGATGGTTGTCCGTTGCCGCTCGAGCTCACGGATGCCCTCGTCGAAGTCGTGGTGCGCCGCTTCCAACGCGCCCGAAGCGAGGTGAATGCGACCTCTGGCGAGGTGTAGCTCCGGAAGGAGGATTGGCCGCGACGCATGCTTCTGATACGCGATCGCCGAGGTGAGGAGAGTAGCCGAGCGCCGTGGGTTTATCCGCCGGAGGATCATGCCCTCCACGGCATCGATGTCTGACAAGAGCGTGTAGCGCAAGTGGTTCGCAGCGATTCGCACGGCCGAAGCGCGCGCACGAAGAAGCGCCTCTGCTGCCAGCCTCCGGTTCCCGAGATGTGACTCCGCCGTCGCGTCACGCAGGAATAGGTCGGCGTCCAAGCCGTCGTCCTTCTGCACGTGAATGAGCGCCGCCTCGAGACGCTGAACGGCGCGTGCCCACGTCCAGCGGTGACCTCTTAACTCGGTGCGCGAAAGTGCAGCGAGGATCACTCGTACGCGATCGAGATCTCCCGCAGCGGACGCATTTCGAAGCGCGGAGAAGCAGTGGCGCCTCGCCGTCGCCGCCTGACCGACGAAGTCGTAATCCTCGCAGAGGATTGCTTCAGCCGCAGCGACGTTTCCGCGCTCGCCGAGGGAGCGGGAGATGACCACAGATTCAGCAGCCGCGTCGAGAGATGCGGACCAATGTCCCTGCACTGCCTCGGCCAGCGCAATCTCGAGTTGAATACGTGCCATTAATGCCTTATGTGTCCCGCCGGCTCGCCGTTCGTCTGCGAGAAGCCGCCTCTGAATCTCGAGGGCCTCGTTGGGGCGACCCATCTTCAGCGTTGCCGCCGCGGCGAAATGGCGTGCCCACGCGGCCATCGGACTTCCGGCACCGGCAAACGAGCGTTCCGCCCTGCGAAGCAATCGTTCTGCTTCAACCGCATCGTGGCGTGCATAGGCGAGCCGGCCCTCCTTGTAATCGAGATGACCGCGCACCAGAAGGTCGCGACTCGAGGAGCGATCGATGGCCTCGACGGCGTCGGCGACCATCGAGTCGCCGCGGTCACGCAGGACCCCGCCAATTACCCGAGCGCGGTCTATCAGCTGTTGCGCCGCTTCATGATCGCCGTTCGCGGTGCGGTCCGCCCAGAATGAGAGATACGGCCCTTCGGCGAAGGCGCGGGCCTGCTGCGGCAAGTCGCGCGTCAACGTGCGGAGCTGAGCAGGCGTGACCTCATCGATGTTGGCCGTCGAGTTTTGCCATGCCTGCCGGTCTGGGATGAATTGCGCCGAAAGATGCGTGCGTACGATGGAGCTCCAGGGGGAGATGGCGTCCGCGGCAAGTGCTCTCTTCCAGGGTCCTCGCGCGATCACGAAAACGCCGAACGCCTCCACGATCTTGGCTCGATTGAACGCCGCTTCCGCGTGCAGCGGCTGCAGCGCGAGTGCCCGGTCGGCGGCGTCGAGAGCAGCGAGCCGGTCGGATTCGACATCGCTCTGATCGGCGATCACCGCGTGCGCGGCGGCGAGGTCATTCCATGTCGAAGCATCTCGGGAGCTCTCGGGGATCGATTTCAATGCCGTTACTGCGTTCGCCGGTTCGCCAGCGAGAAGGTGCGCCGTCGCTGCTGCTTGTAAGGCTTCCTTGCCAGCCGCGTCACGCGACAGCCGAAGCAATTCGCTTGCGACACCAAGTCGATTATGGGACCGCGCCGACCGTGAGACAGCCGCTGCCGCGGCACCCGCCGGCCGCGTCAAGCGCAGGCCAAGAACCTTCGGATCATCCGCTGCATGACGCGCACGGGCCAACGCGATGGCGAAGTGGGCGCGATCCAGCGTGGCGCCCATCTTCGGCCAGGCGAAAGATCCAACAGCTACCGCGACCGCGACACCGATCGCGGCGAGATGCCCTGGTCGTAATCGCATCCCTGGTCTCGTTTGCGGAATGCCGGAAGATTAGCGCAAAACGAAGGAGGGCCGGCAAGCGGCCCTCCATGAGCATGCTAGGGCCATCCGGCGGGTGAACAGAAGTTCACCGGAACGGAGACGATCCATGGCAAGGGCGGGTCGCTT
This sequence comes from uncultured Acidobacteriota bacterium, assembly GCA_963822445.1. Lineage (GTDB taxonomy): Bacteria > Acidobacteriota > Thermoanaerobaculia > Gp7-AA8 > Gp7-AA8 > QHVT01. The sequence continues at coordinate 225,231 of CAWGHO010000003.1, forward strand.
GGAACCGTCGATGGTCTTGCGAGCAAGTAGAACAGCGGGAAATGTTCGCGCGGGTTTTCGGAGGAAAGCGGATCCTGGAGTATGTCCTGTTCCCGCGCGTTTCCGATGAGCACCGAAGCGTATGGCTTGAGATAAATCATGGTCTCTTCCGATCCTTTGGTGATCCGGATCGTCGCGGCAGCCGTCGTGAGTGGTAGACGCAGCTCTGCGTACTCTGCGGTGCGGCGATGCCATGTGCCCGGAACGCCGGCTTTGTTGGTAAACATGACGATCTTCTGATCGATCGTTCCGGCGTCGAGGATGCCCGCATACAGATCGACGTGTGCCGCGACGATGGCCTCCGGCGGAGGGTCGAGATAACAAGTCGCGTCGGGTAACGGGTCGAGCGACGGCAGAATGTCCTTTTGCATGCCGGGAACGTAACGCTCGTAGGCCGCCGTCGTCGCTAGGCCGCCGGTCACGTCGACATTCAGGAACTCGATCCGATGACCCTGAAGATGCCAGCGCAGAAAATCGATTCCGCCACCAACGTGCGGTTTCGCGATCGGGTCGACGCCCGTCCATTGTTCAACCTGATCCTCGCCGAACTCGATGAACGCGATGTGTTTTTTGTCGACGTCGGAACGCGAGTCGTATGGCAGGAGAACCCGCTTCGCGAAGGTACTGCCGGAGTTCGGGTCCGCGAAGCAGGTGATGCCCGTGAACCTCACTGCAATCGATGCTGCAGCGAGCCGCGCCGTTGCCGTCTTGGCGATCTCTGTTGCAACGTCAGATTCAGAGAGGGTAGGAGCGTCAGTTGGCTCGCCGGGAAAGAACTCGTCCGCGCCCGAGAGATCTCCGCGAAGTTCCGGCGTCTGCGGAATTCCCTTCAGCAAGGGCTGGATGCCGGCCAGCAGATCCCTGAACGTACCATCGTAGATCCGCAGCCAGTCCAGGGCTCGCGAGCTGAAGAGGGCGCGCGGCTCTCCGTCGATCTCGAGCTGAACGGCCTGCTCCTTGCGCCCGCAGGCGGCGACGATCAGCGGACCACCAATCGCGGCTTCTCCTCTGCCGAGCGATCCGAACGCGCGAACGTTCGTCAGATCGAGTGCGCCATCGATGGTCGATTGGATGAAAAGCCGTTTCGCACCCGGTGGAAGGTCGATATCGAAACCGCCCGAGAAGCACGTTTCGAGAATCAACGTCGTATCGGCATCCTCCGGAAGATGTGCGTCGCGAAACATCGCAGCGAGGTCGCTGTCCGTGATCACGGAGTCCCGTGGCGTGCTGCCGGGATGCGGAAATGCGCAGAATGCTTCCTCGAGGGTGTAGCCGGTGGACGTTTTGACCGCCGTCACCGTGCCGTGGCCCGAGAGGACAAGCATGAGTTGATAGTTGTCTTCTGCTCCCTTCAACAAGCGTTCGACCTCTCTGCGGATGTCTTTCACCGTAGCGTCCTTGTCGGTGAGGAGCTCGGTTGCATAGCCGTACTTTTCCCTCAGGAGTTTCTCCCAGCGCCGCGCTTCCGGAACCGCTGCTTCGAGGTCCGCGGCGTATCCGCGGTAGTTCCCCACGCCTACGATCAAGGCTTTTTTCTCCATCTCGTTCTCCTTCTGCTGGTCTGCGAATGTCTCGATCCCCAGCTGAATGTCGAAGACGGACGGGCAGGAAAATTTCTCAGCGAATGTGTTCGAGAATTTCGATCCGCTGCCTGATTTCGCTGGTCCATGCGGATCGGGGAGCGGAAGCAAGCGCGCGACGGTAGGCCTCGCCCGCCGAATGGCGTTGCCGAAGATGCTCGAGAGCAACGCCGCGGTTGAAGGCAGCAGATGAAAGATCGGGGGCGAGGGCAAGCGCGCGGTCCGCGGCGGCGACGGCCTGTTGATAGGCATACGGATCGCCAGACGCAGCGCCGGCAGCCACGTACGCCACAGCCAGGTCGTTCCAGTAAGCGGCACGTTCGGGGGAGGAGCGCGCGGCGTGGACGAAGTTGGCGATCGCTTTCGGGGTGTCGCCGAGGAGTAGAAAGGCCACTCCGCGGGCGTGCACGGTAGCTGGATGGTCACCGCGCAACCGACTGGTCTCCTCGGCCGCTGCGCGGAGCTCGAGCTCCGGCCCCGAAGCCTTTTGCGAGCGGATTGAATTGAACGGCTTCCACGCGAAGCCGTGGAGATTTCCTTCCACGTGCCGATTATCGGCCACCACGGCCGCGTCTCGGACTTGCGCCAGAGGATCCGAGGTCCCTGCACGCCAGAGAACGAGCGAGATTGCGATGGCTGTCAGCGCGGCGGCGACGGCTGATCGGCGCCACCCCCACGCCGGCCTCTGCTTTTCGCTCTCGCCGAGGAACCTGATCGTCTCGCCGATTACGATTGCGCATTCCGAGCAATTGGCCGCATGCCGTACGACGTCGGAATGGTGTTCCGCATCGAGGAAACCCTCCGCGAACTCGGCCAGGAGTGCCGGATCGGGGCAGCCGCGCACCGGTCTTTCGGTCACTCTCGTTCCTCTCTCTCTGCCTGGTTCTTGTCCGTGGACAGAAATCCGAAGTCCAGATCACGGTGCCGGCTCGCCAGGACGCTGGCCGCGTCCGCCGCCGTGATGCCCGCTGCTTCGAGACGAGCGCGAAGCAGGACCAGCATCCGCTGCAGCTGCCGGTAGAGAGGCTTCTGTTCGATTCGCAGCGTTCGCGAGATGTCCGCCACGCTCATTCCTCCTTCGAAGCGTAGACGGAAGATGAGTCGATCCATGTCACGGAGGTCGCGCATCGTCGCACGAACGATGTCCTCGATCCGGCTGGACACGTCACGCCAATATGAAGCGAATACCACTTCGTCGACACGATCATCGGCGGCGATTGCGTCGCGGGCATAGTCGATGTCGACCGGTCTGGGACGCGCCGTCCGGGTGGGAAGCTTCGTGGAGATTGTTTCTACACGCTGCCGTGTGAGATCAGGCCAGCGGCGGGTGAGAGACGGAAGAATTTCGTCGATCGTTCGCCCATCACGGAACAGCAGAGCCTCGATGGTGATCGCCGGTTCTCCAAGGCGCCGAGCCGTTGCCGACGCATGCCACTTTCCCCACTGAGAGATCCGATAATCGAGCAGCAACCGCTGCACGACGATGGAGATGAACGCCGCGAACGTCGATCGCCGCTGATATTTGCGGATGATGGCATAGCTGTCGTCGATGAGTCTCAGTTTCACGTACGACGCGAAATCGTCAGCGTCGTGGGGTTGCATTCGGCCGCGACGGCACGCAAAGCGGATGGCGCGATCGATCGTCGAGAGCTCCCGGACAAACAGTGATTCCGGCTGTGTGCCGTCGGCGTCCGAGCACGCGTTGCCACCGTCGTTGTCCCGTTGCGACCCCACTCATCAAAGGAGTGCCGTTGCGCCAGCGATCCACACCCCAACGTGGCTGGATGCCAGCACGATATCCACAGCAACGTCCGGCAGTGCTTTCCGCTTTGCTGCATAATCGCCGAGGAGGAAATCCATATGGCGTTGAAAGTGAACGCGGCCCAGCTCAGTCTCGAAGGTCTCCTGAAACTTCTCGGTGGATCCGCCAGCGATCGTCTGCGGTTCTGGGAAATCCTCAAGGGGATCACCACGCCCGCCGAAGCGCAGCTGATCAATCAGAACCTCAACACCATCAACGTCCTCGCGAAACAGACCGCGGCGAACCTCAAAGGTCTTCAGACCACCGCCGGCCAGATCAACAAGAGAATTGCCAAAGGGAAGAACGTCCGCTGACAGAGCGGTGGAAATCGATCTGAAGAAGGCGTTCGGCGCATCCCGCCGGACGCCTTCTGATTTTGCGGCCGCATTTTTCGAGGCCGGCGACGACCGCCGGCGCTGTGCGTTCGAGTCGCAAACGCATCGAGACGGCGTCTCCTCGCTGATCGCTTCAGCGGATGCCGATCGGGCGCTGATCGGGCCGCTCTCGCTCCCCGGAAGAGCGGGCTGCGCGCACTGCGCCCACGAGCGGATCCGGGCGGCGGCGGCAGTCCATGACCCGCGCCGCCCGGCCACGCAACGCGCTCGTGCGGTGGCGCGGCGCGTGATGGAGCGCGAGGCTCAGGCGATCGCGGATGGCGGCACGGCGCTGCTCGATCACGTGCTCGCGGTCGATGTGCGCACGGGCGCGGAGTCGCTGCATCGCGTCATTCCGCTTTCGCGATGCCCGGTGTGCGGCGGCGCCGCGGATGCTCCCCTGATTGCTTCAGCGGCCGAGTCGCTCGACGGCTGGGTCGATCCGGTGACGGGCGTCATCAGCGCGATTCACCTCGATCCCGAGACCGAACTGCCGTTCATCGTCACCGCGGCGCCTCCGCATGTCGTGCGGAACGATGGGACGCTGCAGCAATTGCCGATCGGATGGGGCAAGGGCCTCACCCTTCCCGACGCGGTGCTGTCGGCGGTGGGGGAGACGATCGAGCGGTACTCGGCGTCGTTCCCCGATGAATCACGCATTGTCTGGCGCCGGCCGCGCGATCTCGAAGGCGACGTTCTCGATCCGCGCGACTTTCCGCTTTACGCCGAACGGCATTACCGGCGGAAGAGCTTCCCGTATGCGCGGTTCAACGCGGCGATCCGGCATCCCTGGGTGCAGGGCACGTGGCTCGCCGGCGGCGGCGAGGTCTGGGTGCCGGCGGTGTTCGCGTTCCTCTCGCTGAAACTGCACGCGGAACAGTTGTTCGTGCGGGAGACCTCGAACGGCCTCGCATCGTGGACGGAGCGCGACCCGGCCGCGTTGCGCGCGGTTCTCGAGCTGGTCGAGCGCGACGCGTTTCTCTCCGCGTGGATGACGGCAACGCCGGGACGCGCGGTCACGCTCGATGACGCGCTCGACCCTCGTCTCCGGCGCGTTTTCGATGCTGTCGAAACCCTTGGCGCAGCGATCGAGATCTTCACACTTCCCACGAGTGCGTGCGGGACGACGGTGCTGTGCGTCGCTCGCGGAGATGGTGAGCGCTATCCCGGCGCGACCATCGCGCTCGCCGCCGATCTCGATCCGGCCGCGGCGCTGCAGGGCGCGATCCTCGAGCTCGGCCAGACCGCGCCTCACCTCCGGCGGATGATGCAAACGGGGGCAATCGCCATCCCCGCACGCGACACCGGCGTGCACGGGATGCTCGATCACGCCGCGTACTACTTTTCCGCCGATCGCGCGGCGGCGTTCGATTTCCTGCGCGGCGGCGGATCGATTTCCGTCCGCGCGCTGACAAGCCGCACCCGCCGGCGAACGCTCGCCGCCTGCACCGCCGCGCTCCGAAAAGCGAATGTGCGTGTCGCGCTCGTCGATGTCACCGCACCCGACGTCGCCACCGGACCGTTCCGGGTGATTCGCGCCGTGAGCCCTGACCTTCAGCCACTCTCGTACGGCTACGGATTCGAGCGCCTTCCGGTCGAACGTGTTCGCCGGCGCGGCGTCGCGACAGGCGTACCCGTGCATCCAGTCTGGTAGTGTCAGGCGCGCACGGGAGGGAACCATGATCATCGGCATCCCGATCTTTCAGAAAGTCGACCTGCTCGACGTCGCCGCGGCGGTCGAGGTGTTCACTTCCATGAAATCGTACGCGCCGCAGCTCGGCGCGGAGATCTGGCTGATCGCCGAAGATGACTGCGACGTGGTCACGCGCGTGGGAGTGACCCTCAAGCCGCAGAAGTGCTTCGAGGAAGTGCCCGTGGTCGATGTGCTGTGGGTTCCGGGCGGCGATCCGTCGGCGCTGAATGCACTGATGCACGATCCGAAGCGGACGTACCTCGACTTCCTGATCACCCGCAGCGCCGGTGCACGATACGTGACCTCGGTTTGTGAAGGCGCGTTGCTGCTGGCGCAGGCCGGACTGCTCGACGGCTACCTCGCCACGACGCACTGGGCATTCGTTCCCTGCCTGAAACGCTTCAAGTCAGTCAAAGTGGCGGAAGGCTATCCGCGCTTCGTCGTCGACCGGAATCGCGTGACCGGCGGCGGGATTTCATCGGGCCTCGACGAATCGCTGAAGATCGTCGAGCTGCTCGCCGGCTACGAAGTCGCGCAGCAGGTGCAGCAGTTCACGCAGTACTACCCGGCCCCGCCCGTGGCCAGCATCATCCCCGACGCCACCGGCTGCCCGCTCGATGGGTAGGGAAAACTCTTCCAGCTGACTCTCCTGAAATATCAACTCCCATAAAAAAATCGATCACGCTGTTCTCCGGCGGACGCCGTCGACGCGAGCAGAGACGCTTCTTCTCGTCTGGGCGGCGGTAGCCGCGCTGCTCCCCAAGTGTCCTCTCTGTTTCCTGGCGCTCCTCGGCGCGACGGGAGCGCTGGGGACGGCTGGCTCGGCCTGGGCTGCGTGGATGCCGGCCGTCATGGTCGGCTCGCTTCTGATCTCGGTCACCGCGGTCTCCATTCGAGCGCACATGGAGCGCCGGTACGGGCCCGCGATCGTCGCCCTGATCGCCGCGGTCACGATCGTCTTGGGCAGATTCGTCTTTCACTCGACCGCCGTCGTTTACGTCGGCGCGGCGACGCTTTTCGGCGCCGCGATCTTTCATTTCGCAATGGAGAGGATCCGATGGCACAAACCGCTGGTGTCGTGACCCGGTATGAACGTGTGGTCGAGATTCTCGACCGCGCTGCGGCGAACAGCGACGCCGATTACGGCGGCGCCGGACGCTTCTGGTTTCCGCTCGCCAATCTGTTGCAGGCGCGCGTCCACGGCGTCCGGATGATCGCCCCCGAAGAGCCGGCGGAGCAGGCCTGCCCTTGCTGCGTGCCGGCGTCCGGCGATGGCCCGCCCTTCCCCGAGCGGGGCGCGAAGTCCGGCCTGGTGCGTGGGCTTCGCGGTCAGGCTCCGTTCGACGGAACACAGTTTCCCCGTCTGCCGTGGGGCGGCAGCCCTGTCGCGCCGGACGACATCGAGCTGATCTCGTCCTGGATCGACGATGGTTGTCCCGATCCGCAGCACGAGATCTCGCTCCAGGCGGTCGCGCAAACGTCGGCGACGAGCGTCGAGGCCATCCCGGAGGGCAACACCGAGAGCGAAACGCGGACGTGGCCTGTTTATGAAGGCTCCCCGAACGAGTACCGCTATCCCTACGGCGAGGTGAAGCAGCGGATGAACCTCGACTGCCTCCTGCCCGATCAACTGGCCCAGCTCCGTCGAGCCTTCCGGGAGATGTACCGGCTGAACAAGTGGCCCGAGGACCGGCGCAGTTACAACAACATGGCGTTGATTCACAAGAATCACTGCCAGCACGGGTGGGAGCGCTTCCTGCCGTGGCACCGCATCTACCTGTACGAGTTCGAGCAGGTGATGCAGGACGTCTGCCCCGGCGTCACCATGCCTTACTGGGACTGGACTCTGACGCAGTATGTCCCCGAGCATCCGGAGACGGGCGCGATCATCCCGGAGTCGTTCAAGGGATTCATCACCGACGACTCGCTCGACTACCTGACGCACGCCACGCCGAAGCTGGGGGCGGCGGAAGCGAAGACGCTGTCGGAACAGGTGGTCGGCACACTGTACAGCTCCGTCACCAAATTTTTCGACGCGGTCGAGGCGGCGATCGGCAAGCCGTACACGCAGGGTGATCACCGCGATCGTTTCATCGACGCGCTCCTCGCGGCGAATTCGCTCTGGTATCCGCTGCGCTATTCGGCCGAGTTCCCGAAAGGAATCACCGGCGATCCCTTCCACTATCACTACCCGACCGCCGAGGACATGCAGCAGATCATGGCGCTGCGCACCTTCCGCGACTTCGGCGGCGGAAGCCTCTACAACGACTCGTTCGGCTATCTCGACCAGAACCCGCACAACACGATGCACATCTGGACGGGCGGACTGAACCCGAATCCCGAGCCCGATCCCGAGTTCGGCGTGGCGCTGGGGCGCAACCGCAACCGCGCCACCAAAGCCGCCGCGCGCGTCTTCCACTCGCGTGAAGACATGTACACCCAGCCCGGCAGCGGCGACATGCTGAGCAATCTCACCGCCTCGTACGACCCGATCTTCTGGCCCATCCACGCCAACATCGACCGCCTCTGGTCGGAATGGCAGCAGTGCAACCCGCACGCGAACCCCGCCGATCTCGACGCCGTGCTCACGCCGTGGAGCTACACCACTGCGGACACGCTCGACATGGCGCGCTTCGGCTACGAGTACGTCAAGTGCGCCTTCGTGGTGCCGGTTGGTCTCTCCGCGCCGGTGGGGCGCTTCGTCTCCCAGCCGATCGCCATTCCGAAGCCGGCGCGCAAGTCGTTCCGGCAGGTGGAGGTGCGGCTGCATCGGGTTCCGCAGCTTCCGCGCTCCTGCTTCATCCGCGTCTTCCTGAATCTGCCGGACGCAAACGCCTCCACGCCCATCGACCACGAGAACTACGCCGGTTACCTCGGCATCTTCGGCCACGGCGCATGCATCGGCGGCCCCGGGCACTGCGAGCTGCCGCCGTCGCGGGCGCGCGAGTACGACCTCCGCCCGCGCAGCCACAACACGCCGCGCAATCACCGCGTGAACGTCACCAGGACCGCCAAACGCCTGCTCGAAGGCGGTGCCGAATCGCTGCAGATCACGCTGTTGGTCATCGGCGCCGACTATCGCGAAGACAACGAGCTCCTGCGCGTCGACGGCGTCTCACTGGACTTCCTCGACTAGAAAGGCAGCGATGAGAATTCCTATCTACCGCATCCATCCCGGCATCGGGGTCGCCCGCCTGGGCAACAGTCCCGACTCGTTTTACATCGGTCCGCAGCAGCGGGCCGAGCTGCCGATCGAGTGCGACGCGCTCGGCAATCCGATGCTCTCTCCGGACGGCATGACCGTGCAGCGCGTGGCCACGTTCAAGGATGCCGAGGGGCGCATCCGGCGGCAGGCGGCGCGATTCGAAGTGTGGGTGTACGACGATGAATCGCCCGACGGACGCCCACTCCGCCGCGGAGATCCCATCGAAGGCGGCGGGAACGCCGGCGCGCTCGTCGACATCCAGTGGCGGGTCTGGCTGGCGAACAAGAAAGCGAGCTGGTACCAGTTCGATCAGCTCGAAGGGGAGCATGGATACGCGGACAACCATCCGCTGCGGAACTCCGACATCACCGACCCTGACGCGCGGCAGCGGCTGATCATCGATCCCGGACCGCGCACGGTCGATGGATCGACGCGGCGGCGGGCCAGCTTCGACCGGGACGGCGGCGAGAACTATTCGCCGACCTTTCCGCCGCCGCTCGAGCCGTGGGCCATCGACACGCTCGGCGATCTGCTCACCGACAACGAGGGACGGCTCCTCGTCCTCGGCGGCCACGGTCACTCCGGCTCCTATCTCTTCGACGAGTTCGGCCAGCCGCGCATCGTCGACTACGCGAACAACGACGGCTGGTTCGACGACACCTCCGACGGCCCGGTCATGGCGCGGCTGGTCATGTTCTCCGACCTCGTCGGCGAGGTCCGCTTCATCGACGTCGAGGCGCCATCCTGGGTCATCTGCGCCTACCCGCGCTACGTTCCGGAGGTGCTCGACGTCGTGACCATGGACGACGTGATCGACGACCTCGCCATCACCGAGTTCGCGGAGCGGACCGACATCTACGGCACGGCGGGAACGTTCGGCGATCCGCCGTACATCGCGCCGACGGACACCGACGCGCTGATTCACTGGCGTGCCGGCCGGCTGCGCTGGAACCCCGACTACAAACCGTGGTTCTACCGCGACGTCTGGTCGATCCTCTTCCGCCCCGACCAGTTCACCTACCTCTGCAACATCCTCGGGCAATCGAATTTCCCGCACAACTACTCCACGCGCGGCACGTTCGATCCGGCGAAACTCTCGGTGCCGCCGCAGATCTTCTGGGCCGGCGTGCGGAAATGCGAGGCGCGCTGCATGCGCCGCCACCACGACGGCGAGCTGTTCGTCGAGACGCTCGCGCCGCTGTACCTCGTACTGCAGAAACAGATCGGCCGCGAGCTGAAGGAAAGCGGCAGGTCCCTTCCTCCCGACGGCGTCCTCACCACGGAAATGTCCGACGCGATGCAGGAAGCGCTGAAGACATTCGGCGACGCGGTCATCGGCGCGCCGAAGGACGGCGACGACTTCGATGGCTATCTCGCGCGCTGGCGCAGCTCCTCCCAGGATCCGGAAGCGGCCGCGGCGCGCGGGGCGCTGGAGGAGCGGTTCGCGGAGATCGTCGACGGCTTCAGCGCTGGACTGAGCGACCAGCTGAAGAGCGACCTTCGGCGCCTCACCGCCGAACATCTCCGCAAGCACACCATCGGCAAGCTCCTCGACGACTGCCGGGCCACGTGCATCGCCGCGAACACCTACGATCCGTATCGCCCCGATCGGCTCTTCCTTTTCAGCTTGTTGAGGCAGCCGGGGGAGGAGAACGATTTCTTCCTTTCCGGCAAGCCGAGCTCCCGCGTGCACAACCTGCCGCTCATGCCGCTGCTGGCCGGCGACAACCCGATCTCCAACACCCTGCCGTCGAAATTTCTGCGGCTGACCGAGTACCAGTACTACGTGCTGCGGCAGTGGGCGAACGGGATCTTCTTCAACGAAGAGCTCGAAGGCTGGCCGTATCCGAATCCGTGGTGGCCGTACGACGAGACCGCCGTCCAGACCGGACGCGATCTCGACCGCGGCGCGCTGGCCAGCGTCCTCGGCGGCTCGTTCTGTCCCGGCGCGGAGGTGGGATGGGTCATGCGCAATCCCGCGATCTGGCGCGAGCCGTATCGCATCAAAGCCGATCCCGGCTACTACGAGTTCGGCCAGACCGCGGCGCAGGCGAACGCGAACCACGGCCGCATTCCGGAAATCGACTACTCCTCGTACTCGACGAACGACCTCAGTCAGAAGAGCAACTTCGACGTCGGCCTGCAGCCCGGCGACCTCACCAAGTCGATGTCCGTGCCGTGGCAGAGCGACTTCAACGAGTGCACCACGCAGCCTATCGACATCACGTACGAAGAGTGGAACACCATCAATCCCGATGAGCCGGCCGACGCGCTGATGGCGCGCGAGCAGAAGGTCTGGGAGACGCTCTGGTGGCCGGCCCACCGGCCGACGCAGACGAGCGAAGCCACGTCAGCCGGCAACATCACCTGGCTCGATTGGACGCCGGGTGTTCCGCAGACGAACGCCGGCGATCTGAAGATGGTGACCGAGTGGTGGCGGCTGCCGTTCGTCACCCGCAACGCGGCCTACGACTTCACGTTGCCGCCGCCCCAGAACCCGCCGCCGTACGTCAGCAAGGAGCGCACGAAGCGCTGAAGAAGGAGACGCAATGAAGCACGACAATCCGTTCGTCGGGACGTGGAGCTACCGCAGTCTGAACAATGACCCTGATCTCTCCATCGCGTTCAACGACCTGCAATTCGGGATCGGCACGATCAAGATCACGGCCGACTCCTTCGACAGGCTCGGAGGAACGATCGGCGGGCAGGGGTGGTCGCTCAACCTGCGCGGCTCGTTCGGCTACGGTTCGCCGATGCAGATCCGCTTTCAAGGCAAAGGCGTGGTCGGTCCGGCGGAATGGATCTACGACTACATCGGCTGGCTGGTGCCGGTCTGGCCGAACAGCAACGACCAGCTGGAGCGGTCTTCGATCGTCGGCTCCATCGTGCGAACCGTCCCGCATCAGAGCGAAACGGGCACCGGTCCGATTCACCCGGCCGGCGTGGTCGCGTCCTGGTACGCCGTGCGCGCAAAGTGATGCGTGTCGATGTCGCAATCGTCGGCGCCGGCCCGGCCGGAAGTGCGTGCGCGATCTCGCTGCGCGCGCACGCGCCTTCGCTTTCGGTCGCACTGATCGAAGCCTCGCCCTTCGACGCGGCGCGACCCGGTGAGACGCTTTCGCCCGCGGCGCGCCCGCTCCTCGAGCACCTCGGCGTCTTCGCCGCGTTTCGCGTCGCGGGACACGCGGAAGTACATGGAACGACCGCGTCGTGGGGCAACGATTCAGCGGAGGACAACGACTACATCTTCAACGCGCGTGGACCGGGCTGGCATCTGGACCGAGCTCGCTTCGACGCCATGCTCGCCGAGCACGCCGCCTCGCGCGGCGCGGCACTGCTCGTCGGCGCAAAAGTGCGCGACGCCGACGGCGCCTGGCGTCTGCATCTCGCCGATGGACGAATCGTCGAAGCAGGTTTCGTCGTCGATGCGACCGGCAGCGCGGAACTGGCCAGGCGATTCCGTGCGGCGCGAGCCACGGCGTTCGATCATCTGGTCAGCTTCGGGAAATTCTTCGATGACCACTCGGACGGCGATCCGCGCACGGTCGTCCAGGCATTCGCGGATGGCTGGTGGTACACCGCGGCGCTTCCGCGGCAGCGCCGCTTCGTCGCCTGCATGACCGACAGCGCCGTCGCCCGCCGCCTGCGTCTCAGCGACACGGCCACCTGGAGCCGGATGCTCGAAGAGATGCCGCTGGTCGCCCGCGTCGCGCGCGGGGCGAATGCCTGCGGCCCGCTGGTCGCGCGTCCCTGCGGCTCGCGGCGGCTCGACCCGGCCGCGGGCGCCGATTGGATCGCCGCCGGCGATGCCGCGTCGCGGTACGATCCGCTTTCTTCCCAGGGAATCACCAAGGCGCTGCGCTCCGGCATCTTCGCGTCGTACGCGATCGGCGACCGACTGACCGGCGGCGACTCACGAGGACTCCGCCGCTATCATCGTTTCATCCGGTCCGAGTTCGACCACTACCTGCGCACCCGGGCGCAGGTCTATCGCGAGGAGCGGCGTTGGCCGGAGAGCGAGTTCTGGCTGAAGTTCGGAAACGACAACCCCATCCAAGACGAGCAGCAGGATTAGAGAGGAGAGAACGTCATGCCCGACTGGTCGATCAAGATCGTTCAATGCAGCACCGGCGAAGGCGCCGAATTCGTCCCTGACCTCAAAGGAAAGGTCGCCGGCGACCCGCTGGAGTGCATGGTGGACGACCTGGTGACGTGGAACAACTGCACCACCGAGGAGCACCAGCCGTGGCCGGCCGACGACACGTACACGGCGCTTCCCAACGATCAGGTGCTCCCGCGGGGAGGCCCGAACTACCTGTCCGACATCATTCCCGCCGGAGGATCCTCGCAACCCAGTTACGACGTCGCCCAACCGTCCGCCGCGCCCGCGCAGTGGACCGTCCATTACATCTGCGTGCTCCATCCCTACGTGGAAACCGAGCGCGGAACCATCATCGGAAACGCGTACTGAGGAGCCATGACATGCGCATCAATCGAATGAACCTGTTTCTGCTCACCCTTCTGTTGATCGCGGCCGTCCCGGCCACGGCGCAGTGGATTCCATGTCTGGGAGACTCCACGACCGGCGGCGCCTGGACCGCGCCCGACCTTCCGACGATTCCCGAGCTCATTTCCAGCGGCGGCAAGCTGCGGGCCACGCTCATGCTCGTCGACGAGCAGCAGCGCATGACGTTCAAGACCCCTCCCGGCGCGGCGCCGTCGGACACGAACGTGATCAAGTGCGCGCCGCAGTACGTGCGCGCGTTCAAAGGCTTCGGCGCCACGCCTCCGCTGCCGAAACCGACCAGCGACTATCCCGATCCGATGCCCGGTCCGACCCTTCGGGCCCGCCTCGGCGACATGGTCGAGCTCACCTTCCTCAACCAGGTCAACCCTGCCAACTTCGGCAACTCCATCGACCGCGGCGACTCGAAGACCGGCACCGGCTGCGATGAGAGCAGCAACGGCTATCCGAACAAGGCCGGCGGCGGGAAGGACACGTATCCGGACTGCTTCCACGGCTCGAGCACCGCGAACATCCACTTCCACGGCACCCATACCAATCCCAACTCCACCGGTGACAACGTCTTCATCGAGATCCGCCCATCGCCTCGCAGCGGCGGGAAGCCCACCGTCACCAGGGAGACGTTCGCGAGCGCCTTCAGCGATTTCTTTCAGCGCTGCGAAGCGCAGCTCGGCCCCAACGTCCTCAGCCTCTGGCCGCACAAATGGGAAGACCTGCCCGACGCGTATACCGAGAAACAGAAGTCGCTGCTTCAGGCGTATGACATGACGCCGGACATCAAGAAGCTCTGGCCGGTGAATGCGGAGCAGATCGCGCGCGGCGACTGGCCGCAGTACTACATCGGCGCCTATCCCTACTGCTGGCAGATCCCGAAGTACACGGCGACGGTCTTCCCGCCGCCCCCTTCGACGACCGAGCACACCGGCCACACCGGCGGACCGCTCGACCCGCCGCCGCAAAAGCCGCTGCAGATGGGACAGGCGCCTGGTCTGCACTGGTATCACGCGCACAAGCATGGCTCGACGGCCATCAACGTCGGCAACGGGATGACCGGTGCGTTCGTGATCGAAGGGCAGTACGACGACGATCTCGACGCTTTCTACGGAACGGGCTGGACGCGCCGTCAGCCGGTGCTGGTGGTGAACCAGCTCGGCGTCACGCCCAATCTCATGCGCGGAGGAAGCGGCAGAACCGACAAGGGTCCCAACTTCTCCGTCAACGGCCGCATGCGCCCGGTGATGAAGATGCAGCCCGGCGAAGTGAAGCTGTGGCGGATCGTGAATACCTCCGGCCGCGCCGGAACGTTCGTGGTGGGGATGTACAACGCCGCCGGCCAGCCCGCCGTCGACGCGAGCAATAAGCCGCTGTTCACCTGGTATCAGATCGCCCAGGACGGCGTGCAGTTCAGCCCTGCCAACTTCGGGAGTCCCGGGTTCACGAACAACAAGTTCCTGCTCGCCGCCGGCAACCGCGCCGACCTTCTGGTTCAGGCGCCGCTGACGAAGGGCGTCTACAGCCTTCGCGTACAGAACGAGGTCGATCCGCAGGACCTCGCCACGCAGAACCTGGTCACGCTGTTCTCGGTGAACGTCACCGGCGCTCAGGCCACCGGCAATCTCGCCAAGCTGACCACCACCGCGCCGTCATTCCCCCCGTTCCTGACCGACATCAAACCGGAAGAGGTGAAGGGGACGAAGGAAGTGACGTTCTCCACCGGACCGACCTTCGGCGAGCATCGGATCAACCACAAGAAGTTCGACGGCGAGGTAGGGGAGCTCGTCCTCCTCAACACGGTTGAAGAGTGGAAGGTCGTGAACGAGACCTATGGCCCGCCGATCTCGCATCCGTTTCACATCCACATCAATCCGTTCCAGATCACGGAGATCTTCGATCCGAATGCGGTCCTGAGCACGGCGGACGGCGGCGGAACGTTGAGCACGACGAACAACAGCGCCGTCGTGACCGGCTCCGGTGCGACGAACTTCACGACCGTGCTGCGCCCCGGCTGGGTCCTCAACATCGCCGGTCAGGGTCTCGTCACGGTGCTCAGCATCCAAGACGACACCCATCTCACGCTCACCGGCGTCGCCGGCACGACAGCCACGGGGCTGACGTACACGGTCAACACGCCGCAGTACGTGTTCCTCAACACGCCCGCACCGCTGGCAGGGCAGTGCTATCTCGATCCCGGGGACAAAACGACCTGGAAGCCTTGCGCATCCGTGCCGCAGCCGCCGGCCAAGGACAACATCTGGTGGGATGTCTTCCCGATTCCGTCAGGCGTCAGCGTGACGTGGGCCGGCGCGGCCAAGCCGCCGAACGTGCCCGGGTACTTCAGGATGCGCAGCCGCTTCGTCGACTACTCCGGCTACTACGTCATTCACTGCCACATCCTCGCGCACGAGGACCGCGGCATGATGACCGTCGTCGAAGTGGCGCCGGCGGCGTCGCCCTATTCGCACCATTGAGATTTGGGTTCAAGGAGGTCGTCGCGGGAACCCGCGACGGCCTCACTCGGCGGCTCACACTGGCTCGTGCCGCACGAGGACTGGCAAAGGACGCCGGCGGCGAACCCTCCATAACCAATAGAACATCGCACCGAACAGCACCAGGATCGGCAGCGCGCGCATCGGGCCGGTGGTGAACAGCTCGGGAAGGATTCTCGCGACCCGCTCGCGGATCGAGAAGAACGATCCCGCCGCGATGAACAGTGCGAAGCACATCCGCCACAGATGGCGCGCCAGGCGCGGTCCGCCTCGGGGCATGCCCGATCGCATGACCCGCACGTCGCCGGCCGCTGCCAGAAGAAGGACGGTGGCGAGGATGAAGGACATCACGCCGATCGTGCGAAAGGGAACTCCGCCCGACGAAAGGCCAGGGTTGTTGATGGCCTTGGCGCCGCCGGCGATTGAGGCGAGCGCGAGTCCGACTGCGACGGTCAGCGCGGCAATGTTGATCGCGCGCGTCCATCGCGACGGCGGGCGGACCGTCGTCAGCGCGGTGCCGACAAAATACATCGACAGGACCGCGGCAGCCACATTCGCCATGTCGGCTCGATGGAGAAACTCCAGGATCGACGCGGTCGTGCCCATCATCAGCATCGCGTAGACGAACAGCATCCCGCTGCGGCGGTGGATCGTTCCACCTTTCTTGACGAACAGAGCGGCGAAGCCGAGACACAATCGCGAGCCCGCCGGCGACAACGTGAATGGGTAGAAGGGTCTGCATGGTGACCAGCCTGCCGAGGCTCTGCTGAACTGAACCTGAACCGGGCCGTTCAGCGGTCGTTCAGGAGCGACGCCCTAGCCTGCACGGCATGACCAAACACAATCCACTCCTCACTGTGACCTCTCTTCTGGCCATCCTCTTCCTCTCGATTCACGTGACCGACGACATCATTCGCGGATACGAAAAATGGGGTTTCGAAAAACTCAGTTTCCTGCTGATCCTGGTCGTCTGGCTGTACGGAACGCTGGTGTTGTCCGAGCGGCGAGCAGGTCGCGTCATCATGATCCTCGGGGGACTGCTGGCGGCGCTCATACCCGCTGTCCACATGAGGGGCACGGGCTCTTTCGTCAAGTCCAGCGGGGCCTTCTTCTTCATCTGGACGCTCTTCGCGCTCGGCGCCACCGGAGCCCTTACCGTGATCCTCGCCGCGCGCGGACTGCGGAGGGGGAAGATAATGACCGCGGTCGAGCATGAGAGTCCTGATCGTCGAGGATGAGTCACTGCTGGCCAGCCGGCTGGCCGCCACACTCGGAGAACGCGGGTATGCCGTCGACGTTGCGGCGGACGGAGAGCGCGGCGACTTTCTCCTCGGCACCGAGACCTACGACGCGGTCATCCTCGACCTCGGGTTGCCGCGGATCGACGGGCTCACGCTGCTCGAACGCTGGCGCGCCGCCGGAATCGCGGTGCCGATCCTGGTTCTCACCGCCCGCGGAAGCTGGTCGGAAAAAGTCCGCGGCATCGACGGGGGCGCGGACGACTACCTGACCAAGCCCTTTCAGGTCGAGGAGCTGCTGGCGCGGCTCCGCGCTCTGATCCGGCGGTCGAGCGGACAGCTCACGCCCGAATTGCGGTGCGGCGCCGTGGTGCTCGATCCGAGGACGTCGCAGGTCACTCTCGATGGACAGCCGGTGAAGCTGACCAGTCATGAGCTGCGCGTGCTCTCGTATCTCATGCACCACCGCGGCCGCGTCGTTTCGCAGGGCGAGCTGACCGAGCACATCTACGCGCAGACGTTCGACCGCGACTCGAACACCGTCGAGGTCTTTATCGCGCGTCTTCGACGGAAGCTCGGCGCGTCAGCGATCGAGACCGTACGCGGACTCGGATATCGCATGCGGGCGGAATCGTGAAGGGCTCTCTCCGCGCGCGCCTGTTCGTCGGAGCATTCGTCTGGATGATCGCGGTGCTTGATCGCGGTCATTGCCGCGGTGGTCAAGCTTGACCCGGAACCATCCCGAGCTGGCGATGCGCCACGGGACGCACTTCGTGATGGCATCGCCGCCGTAGCCTTTCTCGTGGGGGGCTGGTTCCTCATCCGAAGAGCGGTTGCGCCGTTTCGGAGCCTTCGCGCCGGTCTGTCTTCGGGTTCGCGACGGACGCAGCCAGCGAATCGAAGGGGACTATCCGAGCGAAGTGCAGCCGCTCGTGGATGATCTGAATGCGCTGCTCGAGGATCGCGAGCGTGCGGTCGCGCGCGCCCTCACCACCGCAGGAGATCTCGCGCATGGATTGAAGACGCCGCTTGCCGTGCTCGCGCAGGAGGCGGAACAGGCCGGCGGCCGCGGGCCATCACGAACTCGCGGCGACGCTCCGTCAACTGGTCGAGCGGATGCAGCGGCAGATCGAGTATCACCTCGCTCGAGCGCGTGCGACCGCGATCGTCGCATGCCGCGCCGGGACTGCGCTGCGCTGTCCTTCCGTCCGTCGAAGGTCTCGTGCGCACGATGCGTCGTCTGCACGCGGCCCGGGAGTTGATGATCGACGTCGACGTATCGCCGTCGCACGAGATTCGCGGCCGCAGGGAAGACCTCGACGAGATGCTGGGCAATCTGCTCGACAACGCGTGCAAGTGGGCGCGCTCGCGCGTCGCTGTCTCGTCAATCATCGACGGCGCCGAGGTCTCGATCGCCGTGGATGACGACGGCCCCGGCCTCGATCCGTCGATGCGCGCGCAGGTCCTGCAGCGGGGCGTGCGCGCCGACCAGCAGGTCCGCGGCTCCGGCCTGGGCCTGGCCATCGTCAGCGACCTCGCCGAGTTGTACGGCGGTTCGGTGACGCTGGAGACCTCGCCGCTGGGCGGAACGCGCGCGCGGCTGAAACTTCCGCGGCCTTGATGTTCAGTCATCGCAGCGGCCGACAGAGACCATCGCCGGCCAGGAAATCCGTGGCGTTTACGCTTCCTTCTCCGCCTTCAAGCGCGCGTAGAGCGTCGAAGGGCCGATCTGCAATTGCCTCGCGGCTTTCCGGACATTTCCGCCGGCCGCTTCGACCGCGGCGGCGATGTAATCGTGAATGACAGTGTCCAGCGGCCTGATTTCCCAGTCGCGAGTCGCGAGGCCGGCGGGGGAGCTGACCTCGGCCACGCGTTCTGTTTCGAGGCGCAGATCCTCCGAGCGAATCTCGTCGCCCGAGAGCGTGAGCAGCGCCCGCTCGAGCACGTTGCGCAGCTCGCGCACGTTCCCCGGCCATGAGTAGCTCTGGAGCTTCTTCAGCGCCTGCGGGGAAACCGAAGGGACGCGGCGTCCCAACTCCTCCGACAGCGGCCGCATGATCTCCTCGACGAGAATCGGACGTCTTCGAGCGAGCTCATTGGCGCGACGTGATCACGACCGCGGCGCCATTGTTGCGCCGAGATCCTCGATAAGTGCTTGCCAGTCGTGGGCGAGCCTTCGGATCGCTTGCGCCTTCGTGAGGAGCGCGTACCAGAGTTAGGAGGCCGATCGACGTGTGCTTGATCCCGTCAGCTGACCAAGGCTCCTCGCAGAGGAATAGATGAAACGTTACTGCCGAGAACGTCACTACACAAGAGGAGGATAGCTTATGAGGCACATAGCGTTAACCGTGACAATTCTTGTTACATCTATGATCTCGGTTCCTGCGATCGGACAAGGTTGGTCCGTGGCGATCGAGGAAAATGCGGCAGTAACGACATGCGGGAACAACAAGAACATACCGGTCGCCGGAGCGACTGATTGCGACACCGCCAAGAAAGCTGCGTGGGATCTGCTCAAACTACTCCAGGCGGGTGGTTGTGTCACACCATGTCCCGGTGGAACGGCGATCACCCCTGGCGTCGCAACATGCAAATACGATCCGTACACGCGCCCGAATGGTTCGAAGGCGAACCGGTGGCAGATCAACTGGACGTGGGCTTGCGCGCCGCCCATAGCACCGGGTTGCTGCAAGTGTTTGGGCGAAACGTCGAGCGTTGATCTAAACACGGGTCAGGCGAGTCCGATCGATCTGCGCTGGAAGGTGAATGGCGGCAATGCTTACACTACACCGCCATTTTCCGGCTGGATTTCCACGTTAACACCCGCCAAGTGGATTCAGCCAGTCCCTTCTCCGACGCCGAGCGCAAACGTGCCGGCGAACACGGTATTCAAGTACACGTTACAGTTCGCCGTTCCGAAGTGCACCATCCCTATGGATGTGCGGTTGGTGGGATCATTTGCCGCGGACAATAGCGCGAAGGCCTTTCTCGACGGCGTTCAGATCGCGTCGTGTACGGGGCCGAAGTGCTTTGCCCCGACACAGTCTGGCGGGCAGGCACCCGTCAGTCTCAACGTTCCGTCAATCGCGCCGGGTAATCACACGCTCGAAATACAGGTCGCGAATATCAGCGGTCCGTCAGGTCTCATCGTCAATGCTCAACTGAAGATAGCCTGTAAGAAGGACTGAAACACCCAGGGAGTTTCGTAGGCTACATACGCGGTGTTGTCACCTTTGGGCCGCGGTAACACAATCTTGTCGTAACGACGGCGCAGATCAGAGGGCCATTCCTCTGGTCTGCGCATCCGGCAGTTGCCTGCAAGACGTTCAACTCGCCGGCCGGCGCTTACCTACTGCCAGAAGCTGGCACGGCCCGGCTTCGGCCCGGCGGCCGAGCCGCGGCCGAGCCGCCTACTCCGTCGCAACTGGCGTGCCTCGCGCGGCGGTCAGTGGACAGCGGTCCGTAGGGCTTCGACGTCGCTTGCTCGGATCCATTCCCCCGGATTGATCGCGCTCGCCGTAAAACCGCGCGCGATACCCAGTTTACTGAGCGCCGCGTCGAGCCGTTGGCGTAACTGCGAGACATGAATCGCCTTCACCGGTGTAGATCCGGCAATCAGCGTCGCGTCGGTGAACGATCCTCCGGAGATCGACGCCACGGCTTCGATAGCCAGGACGCTGGTTCGCAACTGATCGATGTGGTTTTTCTTGATCACCATACCCGGTAGCGACGGGTCTTCGAAGCCGATCGGAACTGCGACGTCGGCGGCGCTGAACGCGGAGGGCAGCAACCGAGGCGCGCTCGCTCGTACGCGATACAGATACGCTTTGGTCGGGTCGAGGCCGGAATCGACGTAGGAGGTGCCGCTGGCGAAGGTGAGGCTCTCCCATTCACCGCCGGCAGAGCGGCGAAAGATCTCGTACTGCGAGGTGCCGGACAGGGGATCCCATTGCACCAGCGCCGATCCGTGGCTGCCGTCGGAACGCACGTTGACCGGAGCACCGAAAGCGGGAAGATCGCGGCCGATCGCCGTGCCGAAGTTGATGATTGCAGGCGCGCCCCCGTACAGATCCGCGCCGCCGCCGAACTTGGGCGTTCCACTGAGCTCGAAGTGATTGTTGAACGTGACGAAGAGCCGCCGGTGGAGCTCGTCATAGCCGCAGTAGAAGTTGTGAAATGTGCCGATGGCCATGCTGTACATCGACGCGGGATCCTCGGTCACTGGATCGCCGTTCGACACGAAGTACTGGAGGTAATAGCCGGGTGTGGAATTGACCACTTGATAGTTGGTCATGCCTTTCGGCGCCCACATCCCGCAGTACGTCTCGAGGTCAGCCTCTGCAGTGAGGCCGAGGAGACGCCAGTAATAGGCGGCTTTGCACAGCGACGCGGCACGCGGCGCGTCGGCGCGATCCCACTTGTCGGCCGTGCAGGGGAAGTCCGCGTGGTCCTTACAGACGATCTTCAGGACGTTGGTCGTTGCCGGATCATCCCACCACGCCCAAGTGATAGGCGGTACCCGCATCTTGTCGATCGTCGGGTCGAAGCCGGCCGCGAAGAAGTAGGCCTGAAGTGTGTCGCGGGCGGCTTGGAGGTAATCGTCGTTGCCGGTTGCTGCATGAGCCATGAGGAGCATGATCACGACGTCGCCGAAGTAGCCCGCGTACGCGTCTGTATGGCAATCGCTATTGTCTTCCGCCTCATTCGTACAGAGCGCCAGGGCCTGATGGCGCCCGCCGGTCAGAAGGAGTTCGACGTTGCGGCCGCGCAGGTTGAACGTCGTGTGGGCGAAGTCATGCTGCAGGATAGCCGCTGCGAGCTCATTGGCGACGGCGAGGTACTGCGCGCGTCTCGCCGCATCGAACGCGGCAGAGCGCGCCGCCGTGTAAAGCGCGATTGCGCTGCGCGCGCTACCGTCCGTCGCGTCGTTGTCGGAAACCGTGCGACTGACGGTGGTGTTGTTGCCGTCGAAGTCGACACGGGCCACCCAGACGGGCAGCAGCTTCGAATCGACGCCGTCGTTCATACCGGCGCCACGCAGGATCTGCAGCGTGTTGAACCAGGCGTGAAAGCGGTCGGTATTCGTGCTGCCGCGCGCCATCGACAGGATCATGCCCGCGAGCGAAAATTCATCGGTGACGAGGCATCGCGCATCGGGATCGCCGACGGCGGCGCAGACCTCGAGGTCTGCCGAGCCGTTCAACATCTTCGCGACCAGGAGGCAATCGTTCGCACCGCCTGGACATGGGACCGTCTTCACGGGATTCCCGGCCAGATTCATGATCGCCTCCGCCAGGAGCTCGTAGGTGATAGCAATCTGCGGATTGTCTTTCGACAGAAACGTCGTCGATTCGGGCAGGCGCGAAGCGGATGTGGCCACGCTGCACGGGATCTCCGCCGCCGCGGGCACGCAGAGCATGAGGAACAGCGCTGCGGCGATCGGCTTCGGCATGATGTGCGGATTCTGACGCACGCCAGGCCGCTTGAGCCATAATCCGAGCCGGTCCTTCAGACATGACAGTCGTTTCGGCCGGCACCCGCCTCGGTCCCTATGAAGTCGTCTCGCGCGTTGGCGCGGGAGGAATGGGGGAGGTCTGGAAAGCGCGGGACACGCGGCTCGATCGCAGTGTGGCCATCAAGATCCTTCCGCCCGGGCTCGCGGCGGACGCGCAGTTCAGGCAGCTCGTGCACGCCGACCGCAAGGACACCGGGACCGACGTCGAGATCATGGATGGGAGCGGGAAGTTGCGCTCCTTCGTGCGATCGGACGCGGATGACCAGCCCGGTTCGTACTCGCCGGACGGAAAGTGGATCGCCTACTGGCCGGACGAGTCGGGCCGCAACGAAGTGTACGTACGACCGCGGAGCGGCGCCGCAGGCCGATGGCAGATCTCGAATCGGGGCGGCACGATGCCCCGCTGGGTGCTCGACGATGAGATCGCCTACCTCAACGGGACGAAGAGATCATGACCGTTCCGGTGAAGACGTCTCCGGTCTTCACCGCAGGCGCGCCGCGCGTTCTTCTCGACGCAAACGCCTCCGACTTCGACCTTACCCGCGGTGGCCGGGTGTTGATCGTGGAAGCGCTCGATCCAGCCGCGGCGCAGGGGCGCTTGAACGTAGTGGTGAACTGGTTCGAAGACATCCGGCGAAAGTGAACGGACACTTCCCCCTCCTGCTGCGCGTGCTCGTCGTCAGCGCTGTCCTGACGTCGTTGGCTCTGCCGTCCAGCGCCCTCGATCCACGGAAGCAGATGTCGCAGTATGTCCACGACACGTGGAACACGAACGGAGGCCTTCCGCAGGACTCGCCCAACGCCATCGCCCAGACGCCGGACGGATATCTCTGGATTGCGACACAGGAAGGGCTGGCGCGCTTCGACGGGATGAGCTTCACGACGTTCGACTCGCACACGACGCGCGGCGCGCTGCAGAACTATGTGTATGCGCTGTTCACCGACCGCAAGGGCACGCTGTGGGTCGGCGCGTCGGGAGGTTTGCTCCGCTACGAGGGGCACGGCCGCTTCTCGCGGACGGAAAGCGAGGAGGCGTGGCCCGGACCGTCGGCGAAACAAGTCACCGAGGATGCGGACGGGACGCTGTGGATCGGGTTGGGAAGTGACGGCACGAGCGGCGCGAAGGGACTGGTCCGGTATCGCGGCGGCGTACGCGCGGTGCTGCGAACGAAGGACGGACTCTCTTCGGATGTCGTGTCGTACACAGCCTTCGATCGCAACGGCAACCACTGGCTCGCGACGTCAAAAGGCATCGACGTCCTGGCCAAAGGAAAGGTCGTTCGCTCGTACACGACCGCCGACGGCCTGGCCAGCGACATCGTCCGCGTGGTGCTCGTCGATCGCGCCGGGACGGTGTGGGCGGGGACGGAAAGCGGCCTCAGTTTCCTGAAAAACGGCCGTTTTTCGACATTCACCACCCGCGATGGACTGACTGACGACACGATCCTGCACCTCCTGGAGGACCGCGACGGGATTCTCTGGGTCGCGACGAGCCGGGGACTGAACCGGGTTGTGGACGGAAGGATCGAAACCGCACCGCCGCTCACGGGACTGGACGACCATCAGATCAGCACGCTGTTCGAAGACCGCGAAGGGAGTCTCTGGATCGGCACGCGGGCGGGTGGGCTGCACCGCCTGCGCAGCGCGAGGTTCACCGTCGTCGGGCAGCAGGAAGGACTCCTCGGAGAGATCGCCAACGGGTTGTTCGAGGATCGCTCAGGGCGGATCTGGGTCGGCGTATCGCCCGGCGGCGTGAACGTCTTCGAGGGCGGACGCTTCCGCGCGCTGCCGGCAGTTCTGCCGAATGGAGCGCGCACTTTTCACGAAGACGCTGACGGCACCATGTGGCTTGGCTCGCGCGCCGGTGTTCATGTTCTGCGGCAGGGCAGACTCGAAACCTTTCCTCTGGCGGAGGGAAGTCACGTCACGTTTCGCGATCGGCGCGGCGTGGTCTGGGTCGGAACGGGACGCGGCCTGCTGCGTTTCGAGAACGGGACGTTTGTCAAGGTTCCCACGCCGCGTGGATTCCCGGGCGGGGTCCGGCTGATCTTCGAAGATCGCCGCGGGCGGCTCTGGTTCGCGGGAGGCGAGGGGCTGGCCTTTCAGGACGGCGCAGGGTTTCAGGTCGACCCGCGGTTCGCGAAGGCGAACCTGATGTCGGTCAGCGAAGACGCGGACGGCACGCTCTGGTTCGGCACGTGGAGTCAGGGGCTGCATCGTCTGCGCGATGGCCGCGTGACGCGATACACGACCGCGAGCGGCCTCTACGACGACGTCGCGTGGTCGGTGCTCGACGACGGGCGTGGTTATCTATGGATGGGAAGCAATCGCGGGATCTATCGCGTGGCGAAGAAGGATCTCGACGACTATGCGGTGCGTCGCATCACCACGATCGCGTGCAAGGTCTACGGAATTGCGGACGGCATGCGCCGGCGCGAGACGAACTGGGGAAATCCGGCGGCGATCCGCGCACGCGACGGGCGGCTGTGGTTCGGCACGACCGGCGGAGTGGTGATCGTCGATCCGGCCGCCGTGGGGATCAATCGCAATCCGCCGCCGGTCGTGCTCGAGCGATTCGTTGCCGACGATGCCGAGGTGCCGATGGGGAAGCGGGCCGTGCTCGCGCCGGGAACGCGCAACCTCGAGATTCATTACGCGGGCCTGAGCCTCGTTGCGCCCGACAAGATCCGCTATCGCTATCGCCTCGACGGCTACGACGAGCGATGGATCGACGCGGGCTCGCGGCGGACCGCGTTCTACACGAACGTTGCACCGGGCACGTATCGCTTCCAGGTCATCGCAGCGAACGAGGACGGCGTGTGGAACGAGACCGGCGCGTCGCTGGAGTTCCGTCTGAAGCCGTACTTCCGGCAGACGGGCTGGTTCTACGCGCTCGTGGTCGCCGCGCTGATCCTCTTCGGCGTCGCGTTGAACGCCTTGCGCGAGCGCCAGCGCCGCATTCGCCATCAGGCGTTCCACGATCCGCTCACCGGCCTGCCGAACCGCATGGAGCTCGATCGGCGCGCGACGCTCGCCCTCGGGGCGGCGCAGAAGCAGCGGCGATCGATCGCCATCCTCTTCCTCGACCTCGACGGCTTCAAGCGCGTCAACGACACCTACGGCCACGCCAGCGGAGATCGTCTTCTGCAACTGGTGGCGGCGCGCTTTCGCAGTTGTCTCCGCGACGCCGACGTGCTCGCGCGCATCGGCGGCGACGAGTTCGCGGTGCTCGTCGATGCGATCGAGCATCGAGCCACCGCGTCCGACATCGCGTGCCGCGTCATCGACGCCGTTCGCGAACCATTCGTCGTCGATGGCCATCCTGCCGCGATCGGCGTGAGCATCGGCATCGCCCTCCATCCCGGCGACGGCGACGACGTACGAACGATCCTGCTGGCCGCCGACCGCGCGATGTATCGCGCGAAGGTGGTCGGGAACACGTTCCGGTTCCACTCGGAAGAGTGAGCCGCGCCGGTCTCAATCACGGAACGCCGTGGCCCCGTTGGCGAGCGACAACATCGCCGCGGCCAGAACGAGCCCGTGTGCGGGCGCCTGATACGACGGGGTGAAGACGAAGAAAGCGGTCACGTCGATGATGGAGAGGATCATCGCTCGCGCCGCGACCGCGGCGAGAAGTCCGATGACGACGAGCATCAGCGTTGAACCGCGTCTCCACGGTGCGCTCAGGCAGAACAGAAGCATGGCCGCCACGAAGAAGATGGGGCAGGTCCACTGGTAGGCGCGACCGATCATCGCCAGCGCGCGCATGCGGAACGAATCCATGGGGTGAAGAGCGGGTGGGCCGGATACCGCGACGGAGTATCGCTCCACCGACATCCGCATCTCGGGGCTCACCGCGACGGGCGACTCGATTTTCAGCGGAATCCTCTCGATGCGCCGGCCCCGCAGCGAAACGACGAGGTAGTGATGGTGCGCCGGCACGCGGAGCTCGAATCGCGTCGAACGATCCGGACTCGCGAGGCGCGCGATTCTCGCCTCGGGGACGGCGCGGCCATCCTCGGCTTCGATGATCAGTTCGACCGGGCCCTCGCGGTGAAACAGGGAGCCGGTGAGGTGCAGGGTCACGGTCTCCTCTCTCGGCGCGAGCGGCGTGTGCGTGAGCTCGTAGTCGCGGAGCTCCACCGGCAGGCCCTGGGTGTAGTGACGGGCCAGCACGAAGTCGGCGAAGGCGACGATGCGATACAGCGCGCGGGCCCACGTTCGTGCGATCTGCCTTCGCTGCCCTTTGAGGACGGGAGGCATGAGCGTGGCGCGGACGCCTCGCGTCTCGAGTCGTCCCGCACGGCTCGCTGCCTCGACCTCACGCGTGATGCGATCGTAGTACGCGCGAACCGCGGAGCCGCCGCGATCGTAGTAGCCGGCCTTCTGCACGGCCTCGCGGAATGCCCACATGAACGATGACCCGCCGATGTCGCCATCTCCCAGTTCGCCGGAGACGCGCGCCCAGCGTTCGCCGACCTCCCCTTCGAGGAAGGGCCGAAGCTCGCCGAAGGCAGGGCTGACCGCGTACACGCGTTCGCGAGTCTCCCTGGGCATCGGCATCCGTGGCCGCGTCGGATACTGGCGCACTCCGGTCATCGTTCCGTATGCGCGGACGAATGACGTCTCCTTGAACTCGACGACTGCCCAGATCCCGTAGCGCATTCCGTTCGCTACGACCAGTGCCCCGTGCGCGAGCGCGAACATCGCCACCGGAACGCTCGCCATCACGAGCGTTCGCTTCCATCCGGCACGCAGCAGAAGGGCGAGCAGCACGCAGGCCGCGAAGGGCACGATCCACACGCCTTCTTCGCGGATGTGCCAAAAGACGGCGAGCGCGACACCGCAGAGAATCAACCAGGGGACAACTCGCGCGGTGGGACGGTCGATCCGGAACAGCGCCCCGGCCGCGCCGGCGACGATCAGCAGCGCCATCGAGGAGGTGAAATGCTCGCGCGACACGATGCTCGGCAGATCGTCCGCAAAGGTCATGGGGTTGAACACCACGACCACGAACAGCGCCAGCCTCCAAAGCGGGGAGCGAATCAACGGCGCGACCGCCCTGACGAGGATGAAGGCAGCGATCACGTACAACACCTGTTGAGCAAAGAGCAGCGGAACGTGCAGTGACGACGTGAACGCGATCCACAGCGGATAGGCCGGACCCTTGATCAGCGTCAGGTGGTCGTACGGTCCGAGCCAGTGCCCATCGAGGATGGAGCGGGCTTTCCGCAGGAACCAGAGGTCGTCGTAACCGGCGAAGCTGAAGGCGGCGACGCGCCAGAATGCGACGAGCCACAACTTCGTGATCGCGGCGGCGACGATGCCGAGGATCTCGAAACGCCGCGCGGCGGAGCTCACGGGCAGGAGTATAGAAGCGGGACCGCGGCGGCCTTGTGGCCGAATCACTCCGGGGAGAGTTCTCGACGCCTTGCCCGGATTCGCGACAACAAGACTTCGTTACCGGGTCGTGACGCTCAAGGCGAGTCCAAACCAGCTACCGTCGTCCGAAGCCGCGATCTTCGGGACAAACGAAATGACTCGAGCACTCCTCGCCCTGCTTCTCATCCTCGGACAATTTCCTGTCGCCGCCGCCACGCGCCGGCGAGCGGTGCAACATCCGTCACCGCCCGTCCCGCCAGCGGCCATCGTGGCGGCCGCAACTCAGGTCGCCGAAGCTGCATTGAAGGCGGGCGTTCCGGCGGTTCAGATCGCGGTGTCCGAGCGCGGACGGATCATCTACTCAGAAGCATTCGGCCTGACCGACAAACTCAGTGCGACCGCGGCAACACCGAAATCCGTGCTGCAGATCGGCTCGATCACGAAGCAATTCACTGCAGCGGCGATTCTCCGGCTGGCCGAGCGCGGGGCTCTGACCCTCGACGATCGCATCGAGAAACACCTTCCGGAGTTCAACCCCCGAGGAGCGACGATCACGCTGCGGCAGCTCCTCACTCACACTTCGGGAGTTCGTCGCGAGTGGTTCCCACCCGGGCCGCCGGGGATCAACCTCATTGCGCCGGTCACCCGTGAGCAGACCATCCAGGGCCTGAACAGCGGGCAACTGCTCGATTCCACGCCCGGCACGAAGTGGAGCTACAGCAACGCCGGCTTCATGCTGCTCGGCCTGGCGATCGAATCGATCACGGGTACGTCGTACGCCGATTTCATCCATACCGAGTTCGCGTTGCCGCTCGGGCTCCTCGACACCGGCGTGTGCGGAACGTCCAACCTGCCGGTGCCTGAAGGTTACGGCCTGTCCGGAGCGACGTGGACGCGAATGCCGGCGTTCCATCCGACGGTGATCCTGTTTTCCGGTTCGCTTTGCTCGACTGCATCCGACCTCGCCCGCTGGGCGCACCTCCTCGCAACCGGCCAAGCCATCCTGCCTGATTCGTACGCGAAGATGATCACCCCCGCACGGCTCGCGAACAACGTCAACGTGCTTTACGGACTCGGCCTGGACGTGAAGAACGTGCTCGGGCGTCCGGCCGCGGCGCACGGCGGCTCCGTGTGGGGCTTCGAGAGTTTTCTCCTCTATTTCCCCGAACAGGAGATCGCCGTGGCGGTCATCACGAATGCGTTCCCCGGACCAGATGAGATGAGAAGGCCAACCTCCCACGCAGTCGCAGGAATCTGCGCTGCAAGGAATGCGTCGAGCGCAAGAAAGGAGATTGGCCGTGAAAAAGTCTACCAGCGTCGTCACGTGTACGAGCATGCAGAGCAATATCCGTGAAGCCGAGGTGATCGGGATCGATCTTGGAGATCGCGCATCGCACTTCGTGGGTCTGAACAGAAGCGGCGAAGTAGTGGCCACAGGAAGGGCGACGACGACAGCGACGGCGATCGCCAACGAGTTCGGCGCGATCGGACCAAAGTTGATCGCCATCGAGACAGGTACCCACTCTCCTTGGGTCTCGAGACTGCTCACGCAGTTGGGCCATCGCGTAGTCGTGGCCAACTCCCGAAAGCTTCGTCTGATCTACGAAAACCGCCGCAAGAACGACCGCGTTGACGCCGAGTACCTGGCACGGCTGGTGAGGATGGACCCGAAACTGCTCGAGCCGATCACGCATCGTTCCGAGCGCGACCAGCAGCATCTGGCACTTCTGCGTTCGCGCGACAAGCTGGTGCGGACTCGCACAGGTCTGATTACGCATGTTCGGGGCACGGTCAAGTCGATCGGTCTGCGGCTGCCGGCTTGCTCTGCAGAGGCGTTCGTAAGTCGGGCGATGCCTCTGATCCCGAAAGAGCTGAAAGCTGCTCTTGACCCTGTTCTTCGCAACGTCGAGCAGCTGAACAAAGACATCGCCGGCTACGACCGCAAGATCGAGCAACTCGCCAGGACCGAGTACCCGGCCGCGAAGCTGCTCATGCAGATCACCGGTGTGGGACCCGTGACGTCGGTGGCGTTCGTGGTCACGGTGGGCGACCCGGGCCGGTTCAGGAAAAGTCGCACGGCGGGAGCGTGGGTCGGTCTCACGCCGGGCCAATCCGCCTCGGGTCAGCAGGACCCCCAGATGAGGATCACCAAAGAAGGAGACAACTATCTGCGACGGCTACTGGTCAGTTGCGCGCAGTACATCCTCGGGCCGAATCGACCAGACTCGGATCTGCGCCGGCACGGGTTGGCGCTGGCGGCGCGAGGCGGAAAGAACGCGAAGAAACGAGCCGTGGTCGCGGTCGCACGAAAACTCGCGGTGCTCATGCACAGGCTGTGGCGTACGGAAGGCGTGTACGAACCTCTGTTCAACGCCAACAGGAGTGCCGAGCACTCAGCAGCTTGAGAACCAGGTAGAACCGATCAGCAAAGAAAGAAACTCGACTCGATCCCTCATCCGGGTGACTGCGAGCGGCGGCTTGGTCGGCAGCGATGCCAGACCGTGGACCAGATGGCAGCACCCAGTTGAATCGGACCTCAGCATGCACCGAGCTCGATCGAGCTCACCAAGAGTGCGAATGGAAGCAAGGTCAGGACGAGCGGCGAGAGACAAAGGAGGGCGGCGCCACGTCGCCGCCCCTTGACAGGATCAGGCCTTCTCATGGAAGCCGCCTACAGGCCACACCTCCTGGCCGCCGCCGTGGCGCAAGCCGCGCTCCCCGCGCAGTAGCGACCATTAGCACGGGAATCGCGCATGACTGCCATGGACGTTTTCTCGATCCGATCGCTCTCCCGGTGCTTCGCTATGGCGCTCGCCGCGACGATCGTCGCCGGCTCCGCGCTCGCGGATCAGCGAGTCATCGTTCTCCTTCAGCCATCGCAAGGCGCGCGATCGCAAGCCGCAACGATCGATCGCAACGCGCCGCGCATCTACGCGAAGTGGCGCGTCGTTCCGGGATTTGCCGCGACGGTTGACGACGCGGAGATGCAGCGCCTCCGCAACGATCCCGCCGTCACCTCCGTCGAACCCGACCTCGGCGGCAGCGTGACCGCCGTTTCGAGCGAAGGGTCGATCGGCCTCAACGGAGAGCTGATCGGCCTTCCCGCGGTGCATGCGCTCGGCTACGACGGCACCGGGAGCACGGTCGCGGTGCTCGGCACCGGCGTTTCGCCGCACCCGGATCTGAACGGCCGCATCGTCGAAGAGCGTTGTTACTGCGCGTATGCGAACGGCCAGGGATGCTGCCCGAATGGCGCAACCCAGCAATTCGGCACTGGTTCCGCGCGCGACGACCTCGGTCACGAGACCAACGTCGCCGGGGTCATCGCCGGCAGAGGCGGCATCGCGCCCATCGGGATCGCGCCGGGAGCGAAGATCGTGGCGATCCGCACGAACGACGCCACCGGCAACATCGCCTGGACTTCGCAGGTGATCTCGGCACTCGATTCGATCCTAGCCAGCCCGGTCCACGTCGACGCCGTCAACATGAGCTTCGCCATCGGCTTTCTGTCGAACAACGCGTGCGACGGGGATAACCCCGCACTGACCGATGCGATGGCACGCGTGCGCGCTCGCGGCATCGTCCTCGTCGCAGCGACGCGGCGACGAAGGGAATCCGTCCGCCCGCCTGCATCTCGGGGGTTCTTTCCGTCGGCGCGGTCTACCACACGAATCTCCCGTCGGCTTCGCTGCTGGGATGCACCGACACGCCCGCGGAGGTCGATCGTGTCACGTGCTTCTCGAACTCCGCTGCGCAGCTCGATCTCCTCGCGCCCGGTTACCGCGTTCAGTCGCCGGCGAAGAATGGTGGAGTCTCGAACGCCAGCGGAACGTCGTTCTCAGCGCCGCATGTGGCCGGGGCCGTTGCCCTGCTGCGGCAGATCGATCCACAGTTGACGCCCGACGCCATCGAGGAGCTGCTCGAGTCGACGGGACGTCCGATCGTCGACAGCCGCAGCGGCATCACCACGCCGCGCCTCGACCTCTTCGCGGCAGTGATTAAGCTGCGTCTGAATGCGACGCCGGCGGGGCCGCGGCGCCGCTCTGTTCGGCACTGACGGATATCGGCTCGGCGCTGAAACTCGGACGCTGCATCTGCGACAACGTCACCTACATCGGCCGGAGCGACAGCGTGCAGATTGCGCCGGTGCTGCTCTTCAATTGGATCGATATGTCTTGATCGCTCGCGTTACGCCGTCGACCGCGATCCAGGTGACGTGCCCTGTGATGCGGAAGTGGCCGTGGCCGATGGCCAGAACCCCGCGCGGGTTACAGTACAGCCTCCATGAAGCCGTTTCTCTGCGCCGCGATTCAGCTCAACTCCACGGACGATCGCGACAGGAATCTGGAAATGGCGCTGGCCCTGATCGATCGTGCTGCAGCACGCGGAGCGGAGCTCGTGGCGCTGCCGGAAAACGCCGACTACATCGGTCCGCAGGGGGTCAAAGTCAGTCTGGCCGAACCGATCGAAGGCCCGGCCTTCACGATGTTCGCGGCAAAAGCGAAGGCCCTGGGCATCTGGCTGCTGGCCGGATCGATCGCCGAGTCCTCGCCGATCGAAGGCAAAGCGCGCAACACCTCGGTGCTGTTCGACCCTGAAGGAACGCAACGGGCGGTGTACAGGAAGATCCACCTGTTCGACGTCGACCTCGCCGATGGCGCGCGATTCCGTGAGAGTGACGTGGTCGAGCCTGGCCGCGACGCTGTGGTCGTCGAGACTCCGCTGGCCGTCTTCGGCCTGACGATCTGCTACGACGTCCGTTTCCCGGAGCTCTATCGCGCACTTTCGGCGCGCGGCGCCGAGGTCCTGTTCGTGCCTTCGGCGTTCACGCTGCACACCGGGAAGGACCATTGGGAGGTCCTGCTGCGTGCACGAGCCATCGAAAACACGGCGTGGGTCGTCGCGCCGGCGCAGACTGGCGATCATGGTCGCGGCCGGCGAAGTTACGGGCACTCCATGATCGTGGACCCCTGGGGTGTCGTTGTGGCGCGATGTTCCGAGGGACCGGGCTTGTGCATCGCCGAGATCGATCCGGACCGGCTCACCAGCGTGCGCAGCGAGATTCCGTCTCTGCGACACCGGGTGATGTAGTGCAAGCAACAACCGATCTGCCGCGGGCGCCGATGTGGCTACCACCGACGGGTTCGTACGGCTGACCGCGACGCCGCTGGACGCGCGAAACGATCACACCGCGCTAAGTACCTGGAATCAGAGAGATGCCTCACGCGGCGGTGACACGGGTTCGAATCCCGTATGCGCTACCAACTCTCGCGCAACGACGGAGCTCATCTTGATGTCCTTCGTGGATAGCGCGAAGTGGCTACGGTGGTGGTTCAGGCTTGCGTCCCTCTCAAAGATCGATGGTTGGATCCCAGTCGTCGCTGACGACTGACTCCCGCTTTTCTCTGTGTACCTCTGTGGCTCTGTGCTGAAAGCCTTTGACTCTTTCAAGTCTTCTATGCAAAAAGCTTTCACGACAGGGCCGCCGAGATACACGGAGAAAATCTTCGAAACATGACTGTCGCCGCAGGCTCGAAGCTTGGCCCCTACGAGATGCTCGCCCCCCTCGGCGCAGGCGGAATGGGCGAGGTGTGGCGTGCGCGCGATACGCGCCTCGATCGCAGTGTGGCCATCAAGATCCTGCCGCAGGCCTTCTCGTCCGACTCGAAGAGCAGGCTCCGGTTCGAGCGTGAGGCCAAGGCCATCTCGCAGCTCAATCACCCGAACATCTGCTCCCTTTTCGACGTCGGACACGACAGCGGCACCGACTATCTGGTCATGGAGCTGATGGAAGGCGAGTCGCTCGCCGACCGCATTGCTCGCGGTGGTGCTCTTCCTCTCGCGGAGGTAATCCGCTATGGCGCGCAGATCGCGGACGCGCTCCATGCCGCGCATCGCCAGGGCATCGTGCATCGCGATCTCAAGCCTGGGAACATCATGCTCACGCGCACCGGCGCGAAGCTGCTCGACTTCGGGCTGGCTCGCACCGCGGAGACCGCCGCCAGCCACGATGGGCCGACGGCGGCGTTCACAGCGCAGCGCCCGTTGACCGAGGAGGGGACGATTGTCGGGACGATCCAGTACATGTCGCCGGAGCAGCTCACCGGCAACCCAGCCGACCATCGCAGCGACATCTTCGCCCTCGGTGTCGTCCTCTACGAGATGGTCACCGGACGGCGCGCATTTCCCGGAAGCACGCGCACGAGCGTGGTCTCGGCGATCATCGCGGCGCAGCCGGCTCCGCTGTCCAGCGTGCAGCCACTTGCTCCGCACTCGCTGGAGCGCTTGATCGCCGCGTGCATCGCCAAGGATCCAGAACATCGATTGCAGTCTGCTCACGATGTCGGTGTGCAGTTGCGATGGCTCGAAGGCAGCGGCGAAGAAGACCGCGCATCGACGGCAGTCCGGCGGCCGTCGCTCGCGTGGAGAATCGCAGCGCTCTCTGCTCTGGCAGCGCTGGCGATTCTTGCGTATTTCCCGGTTCGCGATCGCGGGAAGGCGCCGGTTCAGCCCATCCGATTCACGATCTCGCCTCCGCCGCAGACGAATTTCAACGGTATGCCGGCTATTTCCGCCGATGGAACCAGGATCGTTCTGAATGCGCAGTCGGCTGACGGGAAGTCGATGTTCTGGCTGCGCACGATCGATCGTCTCGAGGTGCAGCCGATCAAGGGAAGCGAGAGCGCGAACTTTGCCTTCTGGTCGCCCGACGGGCAGCAGATCGGATTCACGGCACGCGGCAAGCTGTGGCGATTCAATATGGCCGACAACACGGTCAACGCGATCTGCGACGTGCCGGATGAGCTGCCGGGCGGCGCGACGTGGAATCGCAACGGGGTAATCGTCTTCTCCTCCGCCGGTGCGCTGCATCGGATCTCCGCTTCCGGAGGTGCAGCCGTGCGGCTGGGAGTCACCCGGCCGGGTGAATCGACGAGCTGGCCGTGGTTCCTGCCGGACGACGATCACTTCCTTTTCGACGCGTCATTGACGAAAGATCAGGGGATCTACGCAGGCTCGCTTTCGTCGAATGTCCGGAAACTGATTCTCAAATCGGATGACATCGTTAACGCTCGCGTCGCGTACGCCGCCGGGTACATTTTCTACAACCGCGGACCGGAGCTGTACGCGCAGAAGTTCGACGCGGATAAGCTGGAATTGACCGGCGAGCCGCAGAAGATCGACGACAACGTCGAGTTTTATGCCCCGGGCCGCTCGGCGTTTTCCGTATCGCAGACCGGCACGCTCGTTTATCACCCCGCGTCTGATCCGGTCGTAGATCAGCTGGCCTTCGTTGATCGCACCGGCGTCGAGCTGGCCAGCGCCGGTCCGCTGGCAGCGTACGACAGTTTCGAGCTGTCACCCGATGACCGAAAACTGGCGTTCACGCGCTGGGGAGCGGTCAGCGCAGTCTGGATGCTCGACATAGCGCGGGGCAGCCTGACACGACTCTCCTTTGAACCATGGTCTGGGTTTCCCTACTGGACCGCCGATGGCCGGAGCATTGTCTACGCAGCCGCAGTCGATACACCGCCGAACCTGTTTCTCAGGACAGAGAACGGCTCCATTCAACGCCTGACCACGATGGCGGCCGATCACTACCCGACCGACGTGACGCCCGACGGTAAGTCCGTGATCGCGGAGATCACCAGGCCGCCGAACGGCATGGACACCATTCTGGTCCCGTTAGCCGCGCCGAATCGCCACGTTCCCCTGATCGCCACGAAATTCGACGATCGTGAGGCCGTGGTCTCGCCCGATGGCGCCTGGCTCGCGTACGAGTCGAACGAGAGCGGCCAGTGGCAGGTGTACGCAACCCGTCTGACACCGGGGGGCAGCCGTGTGCAGATCTCGACCACCACCGGCATCCGCGCGCGCTGGAGCCGCGACGGACGCCGCCTCTACTACGTCGACATGAGCCAGAAAAAGCTCATGGAAGTGACGATCTCCATCGTCGAGGGCGAGCTCCAACCGTCACTTCCCACGCCGCTGTTCAGCTATGACAGCACCAACTACGACGTAACCCGCGACGGCCGCTTCCTCATCGCCAGACGGCAACTGAACCCCGACGCCGCACCGATGCACGTGTTCATGAACTGGCCCTCGACTGTGCGCTGATTCGAAGTGCGATCCCTACGCAATCACTCGCAGCCCAGGGCCGGGCCGTACATCCGCATGGAGCGCCCGGGCCGAAGCGACCGCCGATCTTTCCGTTCAGCGCGACCATGGCAGGTGATTGCGCTACGTCGGGAAATGCGGAAGCTTCTCCCACTTGTAAGAACGCGAGGCACCTGCTTTTCGTTGGCAGTCCTCGCTTCTCATGAGCATCGCCATCGGCTTTCTGTCGAACAGCGCGTGCGACGGAGATAACCCGGCGCTCACCGATGCGATGGCACGCGTGCGCGCTCGCGGCATCGTCCTCGTCGCCGCGAGCGGCAACGACGCGGCGACGAAGGGAACCGTCCGCCCGCCTGCATCTCGGGGGTACTTTCCGTCGGCGCGGTCTACCCCACGAATCTCCCGTCGGGTTCGCTGCTGGGATGCACCGACACGCCCGCGGAAGTCGATCGTGTCACGTGCTTCTCGAACTCCGCGGCGCAGCTCGATCTTCTCGCGCCCGGTTATCGCGTTCAGTCGCCGGCGAAGAATGGTGGAGTCTCGAACGCCAGCGGAACGTCGTTCTCAGCGCCGCATGTGGCCGGAGCCGTGGCGGTGCTACGGCAGATCGATCCACAGTTGACGCCCGACGCCATCGAGGAGCTGCTCGAGTCGACCGGACGTCCGATCGTCGACAGCCGCAACGGCATCACCACGCCGCGCCTCGACCTCTTCGCGGCGGTGATGAAGCTGCGTCTGAATGCGACGCCGGCGGGGCTGCGGCGCCGCCCTGTTCGGCACTGACGGCCGTCCTGACGATCATCGGACGAGTGATCGCCTGCGAGGCGGCGGAGTGATGGCTGGCGCGCCGATGAACCAGAGTGCGACGAGGCGGCGCTGCAGCGGTGAGGGATTCGGTCCCGACCCATGCGCGAGGTGCGGATGGAAGACGACCGCGTCGCCTGGATCGAGCGGTATCAGCGTTCGACCGCTCTCGTCGAAGACGCCTGCATTGGTGTCGGACGTGTCGTAATCGAATTTCACGGCGCCGCCGGCATGCGAGCCGGAGAGAACCTCGAACCCGCCGTTCCCCTCGTCCGCGCGATCGAGGGCGATCACCAGATTCGCCCCGCCGTACTTCGCGATCGCGTCGCGCTGCTGCCATGCGACGAACGCCGCGTCCTGGTGCCAGGGAAAGCCAGTGCCGACCCTGGGCGCCTTCAGGTTGATCTGATCGACGATCCAGCGCGGCGAGGTCACGCCGACCGACTCCATGAGCTTCAGCACCCGCCTGTCGTTGCGAAGGAGGGCCACCTCCCCGTTGGCGGACGACGCAAACGTGATCTTTCGCAGCGCGCCGGGAGCGATCGCGGTCTCACCTCGGCGCCCGCTGGCAGTCTGCACCTCGTAACGCGCGCCATCGATCTCAGCGTCGGCCAGCAGGTGCGCCCCCTTCGACGCCAGCTCATCGCTTGCCGAGCGAAGAACTTCGACCTCTCGCGGTGTGAGGAAGAGCTGAACCAGCGCCCACCCATCGCGGTCGAACCGCTCGCGGATCATCGGTGCACCGAGCGCGTGCGATGACTGCTCCATCACGCGCGATTGTGCCATCACGCTCGATGGTGAGGGACGAACTGAGGGCGGAAGGTCGCACCTTGATGCGGCAGCGTGACTCCGGCAAGCCAAGCGGAGGTGTGACCCGTAACTTCCGGCGCTCTCGCGGAATCTCGAACGCCAGCGGAACGTCATTCGCGGCGCCGCTTGTGGCCGACGGTCAGCCTGCCGAGCTTGACGAAGCCGGGACCTCACGCGGCGGCAGATCCTCAACCACACCTCGGGTGTTAGTCGCGAATCGTTCCCACCCGGCCCGCCGTGGCA
This sequence comes from uncultured Acidobacteriota bacterium, assembly GCA_963822445.1. Lineage (GTDB taxonomy): Bacteria > Acidobacteriota > Thermoanaerobaculia > Gp7-AA8 > Gp7-AA8 > QHVT01. Next base: position 263,041 of record CAWGHO010000003.1, read on the forward strand.
AAGCCTTACTAATTCAATGGACACGGACTTCAGCTGCGGACAGCCACGACTGCAGGGCGGCAACTGTTACATACCGCGCGCCGGTGCCGTGGTACTGCGCGACCAGCTCTGACCACAGCACGTTTCGCAGCGCGCGTTCCCACAACAGGGCAATCGCGCGAGACCGAAACGATAGAGCGATAACGCAATCCGACAGTTGGACTTCGCGCGTAAGAATGATGGCGCGAACGTTCTCTCTTAAAGGAAGACCAACCCGCGGAAGGAAGATCACGTCGCCCGATACACGGCCGCGCTCAATTCCATGTACTCGGCCGAGTGTCGCTGGGTTTACGTCACGCGCCAGAGACGAAAGATCTGTGGAGTGCACGTACGACACTCCCTGCTTGGCGCGTTGTGCCTCGTAAACGGGAAGGCCTCCACGGATGAGCGCCACGGATGAGCTACTCATCATGCCGCGCTTGCTACCATCTGCAACGGTAACGTGACTTTTGCGCGTAAAGCGCGCGACCAAAGCGTTCGCGCGCGTGCCACGGAAGGTGCTGTTCCTTAGTTGTGCCACAAAGGTAGTGTCATAGCCGCGACTCACTATAGATCTGGCTTGCGCATCAAGCTCCGAGTACATGAGCGATTCTGGTAGCACCGCGCAACAGACGGTTGGCAACGCACGCGTAAGCACAGTCAAGACATGAGCCATCGCCACGGAGCAGCGGCCATTGAAATCCTCTAGGCGTACTATTACGCCTTTTGTTGCCGCCATGCTGAAGGGTGGGTTCAGGAGCGCCAAGTCCGCGCCTATTCCGACGCGTCCGGCGTGAAGCCGCGCCCACGACTTCTCGTCAAGTGCGTCCCCGCGGGAAAGAGTCCAGTCGGGATACCTTCGCCTCAGCCGCGAAATCGCAGCGTGATCGACATCGATGCCGACGCAGCGGACGTTCGGCAATATGTCTTTCGCGGCGGCTAGAAGACTTCCATCTCCGCAAGTGCTGTCGAGGCACCGCTCGCTTGCTGACTCACCTGCGGCCTCGACGACGGAACGAGCGACAGCAGGCGGCGTGTAGTATCGATCAAGTTCAGTTGGCCACATGGGATGGTTTTAACGTGTAGAAATGAACGAGACCGATACCCTGTGTTCGGCCCGCCTTCCGAACCGGGTGGTCGTACATCAATTCAGTCGAGTCCGGAAATCTCAGCGCATAGCAGACCGCGCCGACAGCATGTGGTTTGGTGCCAATAGGAGCGATGTACATGTACTTGCCACCGCTGTCGCGCTGTATGTCGGCGAGTGTTTCGAACGTCTCGAACGGACAGCTCGCGGCAGCAATTCGGATATTGCCGTGGGCTCGTGTTTCTTTCAAAAACTCAGAGTTGCTCGCATACGTTACCTGCGGATACTCGACTCTAAATCCTGGTATTCCGATGATCGCGTACACCGGCGGGAGGGGATCTAGCGTGAGCGCAACATGAGTCGCTCGTTTGCCCTCGAACCCGAGTAGTGCGACAAAAATAGCGTCCTGTTCCTCCTCGGGTCCGACTAGCTTAGCGAACCCGGGTAGCGGCTCGATGCCGCGAAAGCTTTCACTCAAATCGTACTCCGTGCGCGAGGTTGGATTTGGGTGGGGGCGGTAAAAGTCTGGCTCTGCGTAGACGATGCGCAGCGTCTGGAGTGCGGCGAAGCTTGCTCGGAGCAGCGGCGCCCAAACATGATGAGCTAAGCCAGACACGTCCACATACGCGCCGGTGAAACCGTCGAAGAGCGCCGTGAGCCGATCCGAGTCGTGAAGCCCTATCTCGAAGGGCGCACCGGAACTACGCCGTGCGACCACACTGTTAGGCGTCGCACTAACAACCTCGACGCACTGCTCGGGTCGCTCGTGAAGGCACTCATCCCAGAGCGGTGCTCGGCTGCGCACTTCTGTACCGCCCGAGCTAAATATGTACCCCGCGTCAGGATCGAGATCTGACCAACGCGGTTGCCAAACGCGCAGCGTCTTGCCAGCAGCCGCTCGCGTGCGCGTCATGTGGATGTTGGGCCCGCGTGCACTGATTCATAGAACGAAGAGAACATCGCGAGCTGCGTTGGCAAATCGTCTGTGGAAGTGGGCTGACCTCCCATTAGTGTCGCTAAAGCCCGCCGTGGGTTTTCGAAGATGTCTAGGAGGGCCTCCGCGGGGAATGTGCAGCGGCGCTTGCGGCGATGTGAGTACTCGAAGAACGGTGCAAAAATCGGGTGAATACGAAACTCATCATCGCGCATCTCACGTTGGGTCGTCGCCTTCGTCCTCGGCGTCGCTTCGAACGCGAGGTTAGACACACCCTCATGCAATAAGGCCAGCACGCGCATGCGCGCGTCTTCCGCGCCGGACACGACAAACGAGTTCCGCTCCGGCGACTTGCCGACGGGATCCCTTGCGAACTCAAAAAACACCTTACCAAGCGCGAGAACTAAACGTTTGATCTCGGAGCCGTGTTCGCTGAGACCTTCGAGTTGGTCTAACCGGCGCTTCCCGACTGCTCGAGCGGCTAAGGTTTGATGCTCCGGAGGCAATTGGCCCGCGTAAGCGGCCGATGCGTCGGGATCACTCGCGAGTTGCGCGATCGCTTCATCAATAAGTTCGATGAAATATCGTATATTGCCGGAGGCCAGTCCAGTAAATGTCCGCGCACCACTGAAGTACTTGCGAATCCGTGCGCCCTTGCGTCCTTTCGACAACCAGAAGAGGCTCGCGTAACCGTAGTTCCCGAGCCGAGTAGCCCACTGATCGGGATTGTTCTTCCAGTCTCTCGCCAGATCCGTCGCCGTCCCCTTACCGCCTTCGGACCAATACTTGACGAAGTAAAGTTCGTTCTTAGGAACGTCCTTAGCCCACCGGATGAGGCCGGTGTCATTAGTTGCGATGATCTCATCAAGAACGTCCTCCGCGACCCGAGAGCATCCGAGCTTCTCAGCTTCAATCGAAAAAGACATTTCAGGTAGAAAGTCGTCCAGACTATCGGCGACTTGCAGGCCACGGTCTTGGGCGCGCTCTAGCCGGTGCTCAACGACCTGTTTCGCAAAAACTTCGAAGCTCTCCTCGCCGATATCGATCTCCGAATAATCGTCGGGCGTAGCGAGTACGTCGTTCGTGCCGCTCGTTGCACGCGAGCGCAACCCGCCACGCTTGACGCCTACTTTGTACGAAAGCGGGGGCTCTGAGTGCTTTATATAGGTGTTAAGGATCGCTTGCTGGTAGTCGAGAAGATTTTCATACTCGTCGATGCAGCAAAATACCGTTTTCCCAGTCGCGAGTGGTGACGATATGAGCGTTTCAACGAAGTGCCGCAACGGCGCCTCCTGCACGGAGAATACCGGCCGTTTCGCCTGCGTCGGATTGTTAACGTAGAGTTCCAGCGCCACGAGACTGGCATTCAGACACTTCAGGAACCCCCCGCAGTCGGTTATATCGTGCACATCGAAACTGGCTGCAACCGAAGCAATGTTGAGCGGCGTGGAACCATCGCGCTGCTCCAACCATTGTGCAAGGCGACAAAGTTCGGTTACGCAAAGAATATTAAAATAGTGCGCGAAAGCCTTCTCCCAATCACTCGTCGGAAGCTCAGTGCCTTGAAACGCGCGAACTCGATTCTTATTGATCCGGATGTAGATCCCGAGGTAGGGGAGTGTGCCAGCGGGCAGGCCTTCGGATGACAGACGGGCCGCCGACGCGTCGAACCTCAGAGAACGCAGCGACGTGGTCTTGCCAGTACCGCGCCCACCGATCAGAAAGCAAGGCCGTGCGACTTCTAGTTTCGGAAAATAGGGCGGGGCGATGAATAGGTCGCCGAAAAGCGCCGCGGACCACTCGGCCCGATAGTCGGAAAAAAAATCGCCTAACCTACGTAGCTCGCTAATACTCATTGATATTTCACTAGTCGAATCCAAGAACCAGGTCCTTTCGCCCAAAGGAGCGGAATAGTGCTGTCCGGAACACCATGTTCAAACGCGAACAATAAACCGAGCTCGTGAAACCCAAACAGCGGACCGTCGCCGCTTTGGAGGAAAGGCTTCAAGTCCAGTGATCCTGCGTGGCGCTGCAAGAACGCTCGTAAAGCGGTCTGAATATCGTCCATGGGCGGGTCGAGTTGGGGCGCCTGGAGTGTTTGTACTGAGTACGTGGCGTCGAGCACGTGCGTCGATACGATCGTGATTCCCGGCGCGGCGGTTTGAGCATTGCGGATCGCCGTGTCCGTGGCTATTAGCGCGAGGCAGAACGCGTCAAACGGCCGCGCAGCATGGGCTTCTTTAAAAGACTGGGGCCCGTTGCCGGGATGTGGTCGGTTCCAAGTCTTGATGAGTTGCTGCCCACTCCCGAGGAAATCGTCGACAAACACCACCGGGCGACCTGTTGCTTTGACCTCCGCGAGCGCTTTACCGGGTTCGAAAAAGCGATCATCGTCGAGTTCAATGAGGTCCCGGAGCTTCCGGCACATTGTTTTGCCTGAATCGGTCGGACGCGGATTCTCGCCTTCGACCGGTGCGAATACAAGACTCTGGAGAAAGGTAACGGGATCGCCGGGCTGCGTGATCCTTCCTAGAAGGACATCATCCTCGAACCGGTTATACGCCGCCACGAGTAGACGGTCTGATGCCCGGTCGGCGTAGAAGATGAAGTTATCTAGAATTATCGCGGCGAGTAGGCGCTCATGGTCGTCAGTGAAGTTGGTCAGCCACGCTGCCGGCCGAAGTCTAGGCTCGGGAGCCCACAACCCATTGTTCTTGAGCGCTTCGCATTTCGCGAGGACGCTCTCAACGTACAGATCGGCTCGCATGCGACAGCATTCTCCTCTGCGCCGCTAGTAACGGCAAGAGTTGCTTTCTACCATTCTTCTGATGAGATCTCGGAAGGCTCGTCTCGCGTGGTGCCGGGTGTGTAGATCCTGTTGCGACCCGGCTCGGCACGCATCAATGAGTGGCTCGGCGGCACGCCAGCCGATCTGCGGGCACGGATCTTCGGACCAGGCCTGAAGAGATTGACGTCGCTAGCCGAACAAGCTACGACGATCATGGCTGGAAACGCAGATGGAGGCGGTAGTGGACCCGGGGGGCGCGGGCGTGGCTTCCAGCCAGGGTTCGGCCCCGAGTTCACCGTGAAACAAGACGCGACGACGCGTGACGATCACGCGCGGCGGTCAGGCCGGTGAGTCAACTCCGCTCACATACAAACTCGACGACTCGGAGAGCAAGAACACCATAACCCGCGACGGTCAGCAGATCGAACAGATCTCGACGGCGAAGTGGGAGGGGAACACGTTGGTGATCGTTACGCAGCTGAACTTCCAGGGCAACACGCGGGAAATGCGCCGCGTACTGTCGCTGGACGGCGGCAACCTCCTGATCGATCAGACCACCCCCGGGCGCAACGGCGACACGACGGTCAAGGTCGGCTTCAAGAAGGGTTAACGTGCTCTACGTCGGAGCCGACGCCGCGCTGCGGGCGTCGGCTTTGGCCCGCCTCTACAGGAAGTTCTCGACCAGCATCAGATCGTCGGTAGAGCTGTCGACCTTCGAGTAAAAGAGCACGAGCCCGTCGCGCGTGGCCGTCGGCACCCATTGGACGTGGCCGAGGTTTTCGGCGACGGTGTGCGTTTCCTCGGTGGCGAAGTCGAGAAAGCGCAGGCGGGCCTGACCGCCCGCGCGATCGAAATAATAGATTCCGGCATCAACCGGAACGAAGCCCCACCCCAGAAGACCGTCGACGACCCGTTTCGGCGAGCCGGAAGCAAACGGAAGCTGCCAGAGCACGCCGTTCACGTCGTCGACGTGCGTGTAGTACAGCGAACGGCCGTCGGCTGCTTCGAGGCCGTACCAGGCGCCGCGGGTCGTGATCTGCGCCGCGGGTCCGCCGCCGAAGGGCATCTTCCAGATCTGATATTCGCCCGTGCGTGTCGAGCAGAAATACATCCAGCGTCCATCGTGCGAGAACGTCGCGCCCTGATCGAACGCCGGATGGTCTGTCAGGCGGCGCGGTTGCCCACCCGTGGACGGCATCATGAAGAGATCGAAGTTGCCCGGTTGATTCGAGCCGAAAGCGATCCAGCGGCCGTCGTTGGACCAGCGCGGGCCGCCGGTGGCGTGGGCCTTCATGGACGTGAGTTTCACGGCGTTCGCGCCGTCGGTGTCGGACGTCCAGATCTCCCAGTCCCCCGAACGGGTCGACGTGAAGGCCATGCGCTTTCCGTCCGGGGAGAGTTGCGCGTGAATGTCCATCCTGGTCGACGCGATGGCAACGCGCGGAGGCGCCCCGGTGGTGACACCGGGCCTGCTCATGTCGATGCGCCAGATGTTCAGGTCCGTGTAGCTCCACGCGTACACGAGCCGACTTCCACGATTCGTTGTCGCGGGCGCGATGGCCGCGAGATACCCGTCTTCACCGGCGAAGGGAAGCTTCACCGGGGGATCGTCTTCGAACGCGCTCACACGCCAGAGTCCACTCTTCGCCGAAACCAGGATCTCTTTTCCTTCGGGCAGCCACACGGGGTGCTCGCCGTTGAGGTCTCTAGAGACGACCAGACGCGATGCTCCAGCGGGCGTCACGCCGTTTCCGAGCGGCAGCGCGTGGATCTCGCCGATGCCCCAGTCCAGAGCGCGCCGGAAGATGAGAGTCCGTCCGTCAGGCGAGATCGCCGGGCTGGTGTGCGAAAGCGCTGTTGCCGGCGGTGCGGTCAACGGCCGTTTCGCCCCGGTCTCGATCGAGACGACGTAGAGCGCGTCGCGTTTTCCATCGCTCGCTGCATCGGTGATGACCAGACAGGTGCTGTCGGGACACCAGCTGATGTAGGCGGCTGGAACGTCCGACGTATTGTGCACGCGGACTTCCGTGACTTTTCGCTCCGGACCGCCGAGGGGCGCGACGAGTCTCAGCTCGTGCACGTTCTCCTTGATCATCCCGTTGACACCTCGCAGGAAGGCGATCCAGCGTCCGTCCGGCGACCAGGCAGGATTGAAGTCGCTGAGCGGATCGGTCGTCAGGCGGAGGGGCGTGCCCGAGCCGATCATTTGAACGTAGAGATCCTCGTTGTCAGCCGCCGGACCGTTCCAGGTGAATACGACCTGATTGCCATCGGGTGAAAAGGCGGGATAACGCTCCGCGCCGGCGAAGGTCGTAAGGGCCGCGGCATTGGCTCGGCTCGATTCTTCGGGGCGCGTGGTGCGGCCTGCAAACGCGATCCACAAGACTGCCGTCAACAGCGCGGCAGCGAGGATCGCCGCGGGCCACCATCGCTTCCCGTCGACGCGGCGCGCCGGACGGCTCGACGCCGTCTCCGATTCGGCGCGGAGATCTTCGAGCGCCGCTTTCAGATCCAGCATCGTCTGGAAACGGCGGGAGGGATCCTTCCGAAGACAGCGAAGGATCACCTTTTCGAGATCGACAGGGATGCTGGCGTTGACCTGCCGCGGGGGCGGAGGTTCGTCGTGGAGGAGGTTGTGGAGAATCGCGACGCGACTGTTTCCGACGAACGGTCTCCGTCCCGTGGTCATCTCGTAGAGGACGATGCCGAGGCTGAAAATGTCCGATCGCGCGTCCACCTTCAGCCCCTCGGTCTGCTCCGGCGACATGTAGGCGACGGTCCCGACGATCACTCCCTCTTCGGTGAGCGGAGCGGCCAGCGTGGGTGCATCGGGCGACAGGTCGGACGGCTCGGTCAGTTTGGCCAGACCGAAGTCCAGGACCTTGCAATGACCGTCGCTCGCGACCATCACGTTCGACGGCTTCAGATCGCGATGAAGAATGCCCGCGCCGTGTGCGGCCGCAAGTCCGTCGGCGATCTGCATGCCGTACTGCAAGGCGAGCCGAATGGGCAGACCCTCGGCGGGAATGACCGCACTGAGCGGCCGGCCCTCGACGTGTTCCAGGACGAGGAAGTCCACTCCATCATCGGAGCGCACGTCGTGGACCGTGACGATGTTGGGATGGTTCAACGCGCTGGCGGCACGGGCCTCGCGGATGAAGCGCTCCTTCCGATTCGATTCCGCGACTTTCTCCGGAGGAATGATCTTCAGGGCCACCACGCGGTTGAGGTACGTGTCACGGGCCCTGTACACGACGCCCATGCCGCCTTCACCGAGCTTCGCTTCGATGAGGTAGCGATCGAGTGTGCGGCCAATCATCGGAAGACGACGATTGTATGCTCTCGTTATACTGCTCGCCGGTCGCAATCCAATTCGAGCCAATCAAAACGAGTAAATCCGACGGGTGTTGAAGCCCGCCGGCGGTAAGACCATGAGCCCGACGATCACTTCCGGACAACGCCTCGGGCCCTACGAGATCGCCTCGCGCCTCGGCGCCGGCGGCATGGGCGAAGTGTGGAAGGCGCGCGACACGCGCCTCGACCGCAGCGTGGCCATCAAGATCCTTCCCGCCGCGCTCGCGCAGGACGCGCAGTTCAAACAGCGGTTCGAGCGCGAGGCGAAAACCATCTCCCAGCTGAATCATCCGCACATCTGCACGCTCTACGACGTCGGCGACGACTACCTGGTGATGGAGCTGATCGAAGGGGAGTCGCTCGCCGAGCGGCTCGAGCGCGGTGCGATGCCGTTGGCGGAAGTTCTCAAATACGGCGCGCAGATCGCCGAGGCCCTCGATCGCGCACATCGCGCAGGAGTGGTCCATCGCGATCTGAAGCCGGGCAACGTGATGATCACGCGCACCGGCGCGAAGCTGCTCGACTTCGGACTCGCCAAAGCGGCCTTCGATGATGCCGACAACGGCATGACCGTGCAGAAGCCGCTGACGCAGGAAGGCACGATCCTCGGCACCTTTCAATACATGTCCCCGGAGCAGCTCGAGGCCGCCGAGGCCGACGCGCGATCGGACATCTTCGCCCTCGGCGCACTGCTCTACGAGATGGCCACCGGCCGCCGCGCGTTCGAAGGGAAGTCGAAAGCTTCACTGATCGCGGCCATCGTCAAAGAACAGCCGCCTCCAATGTCGGAAGTGCAGCCGCTCACGCCACCTGCGTTCGAGCGTCTCGTTTCCGGGTGTCTGGCGAAGGACCCTGAGGATCGCTGGCAGAGCGCGCACGACGTCGCGCAGCAGCTTCGCTGGATCGGCGAATCGGGGTCGCAGGTGAACGTCGCGGCGCCGCTTGTTGCGCAACGGAAGAGGCTTAACCGGTTGGCGTGGACCGTCGCCGCGATCGCCGGGATCGCGGCACTCGCGGCGGGCGCGCTTGCGTGGCGGGCGATGACGCGCGTCGAATCTCCGCAGGTCATGCGCTTCTCCGCGCCCAACACGATCGCCGCGCGGCCCGCCGACAACTACGGAATCATCGCCGTCTCTCCCGACGGCCGGGAGATCGTCTACGCCGCGTCCCTCAACGCGACGAAGATGCTCTTCCGCAGAGCGATCGATCAGTTCGAGGCGAAGCCGATTCCCGGCACCGAAGGCGCCGTGCAACCGTTTTTCTCGCCGGACGGTAAGTGGGTCGGTTTCGTCGCGCGGCACAAGTTGATGAAGGTCGCGCTCTCGGGCGGACAGCCGATCGAGCTCGCGCATGCTGCGCTTCCCCGAGGTGCCGAGTGGCTCGAGGATGACACGATCGTTTTCTGCCCCTACTTCTACGGCGGAATCGACCGCGTCCCGGCGTCCGGCGGCACAGCCACTCCGGTCTCCAAAGTCGATCGTGCGGCGGGAGAGCGAAGCCATCGCTGGCCGCATGCGCTCCCGGGCGGGAAAGTGGTGCTGTACTCGGTGGGCCTCGGGTCGTCCTGGGACAACGCAAAAGTGGTTGCACAACGGCTCGATACCGGCGAACGGAAGGTCGTCCTCAACGGAGGATGCGACGCGCGCTACGTTCCGACGGGTCACCTCGTGTACGTGCGCGGGAACTCGTTGTATGCGGTTCCCTTCGACGCCGAGGCGCTCGAAGTGCGCGGCCAGCCGGTGGAAGTGCTGAGCGGCGTCGCCAATCACAGCGCCGGCGGTGCGGAGTTCGCGTTTTCGCGCAACGGCATGCTCGTCTACTTCTCGCCGGGCGTCGGCGGTGACGAAGGAGGGCAACTCATCGTCGTGAACCGTCGCGGCGAGCAGCAACCTGCCCGGTTGCCGGCCGGCGCGTTCTCGAGTCCCGGCTTTTCGCCGGACGGCTCCGCAATCGCTGCCGTGCGCGACTACAACATCTGGGCGATCGACACGATCCGCGGCACGAGCACCCGCGTGGCGTCGGGCGCACGTGTGGCGTGGCCGGTATGGTCGAGCGATGGCTCCCACATCTATTACTCATCGGAGCGCTTTGGATGGTGGCAGGTCTTTGCGCGAGCCGCCGACGGCAGCGACGAGGAGCGGCAGATCTCGAAGTCAGACGCCGCCGTCGTTCCGTTGGCGATGTCTCCTGACGGCCGCGAGATGCTCGTCCGCATCGATCGCAAAGAAACGGCCGGCGATGTCGACCTCATGGATCTCGAAGGACGAATCCGCCCCTTCGCGCGGTCCGAAGCGGACGAGCTTCCCGGAGCGTTCTCGCCGGACGGCCGGTGGATCGTGTATTCGTCGGACGAGTCGGGACGCGCGGAAATCTATGTCCGTCCGGCGAGCGGCGCGGCCGGCCGCTGGCAGATCTCGATCGAGGGAGGCATCGACCCGCGCTGGGCACTGCCGGACGAGATCGCCTACCTGCAGGGCAGCAGGATCATGGCCGTCACCGTGAAGACGGCGCCGTCGTTTTCGGTCGGGACGCCGAGGCTTCTCGTCGATCGCAATGCATCGGATTTCGATCTCACCCGCGACGGACGCATCCTCATCGCCGAGGCACCAGACGCGGCATCACCCGGGCGGCTGAATGTCGTGGTGAATTGGTTTGAAGAGTTGCGGCGAAGGTAGCCGGCCTGCGCGAGGGTAGGGAAACCCGCGAGCCCATCACTCCTTAGACGACAACGGATCCGAGAGGAGCTTCCCCTTCATGAGTAATCCAATGCCGCGCACAGCGGAACACGTGTCCCAGGGCCACCCCGACAAGTTCTGCGACCAGGTCGCCGATCGCATCCTCGACGCGGCGCTGCAGGGCGCCGCAGCGATCGACACGCCGACACTCGACTCCATCCGCACCGCGATCGAGTGCCTGGTCAAAGACAATCTCCTCATCGTCTCCGGCGAAGTGAAATTGCCGCCGGCTCTCCGTGGAGAGCTCGATTTCATCGCGCTCGCGCGCGAGGTCTGGAAGGACGTCGGCTACGGCTCGATCTGGTCGGGCGGCTATGGCGACGAGGACGCGGGGCAGGCATTCGGCGAGCTGACCGTCGTCAACCACATCCGCGCGCAGTCGCCGAACATCGCCAAGGGCGATGACCGCACCGCGCCGACTGCCGACAGCGGCACGGGTTCCGACTCCGGCGGTGCGGGCGATCAGGGAATCATGGTCGGCTACGCGACGGCGGAGACGCCGGAGATGATGCCGCGCGAGTGGGTCTACGCGCGCAACCTCTGCCGTCGTTTGAACGAGGTGCGCGTCGACGGCACGTTTCCGTGGCTGCGCTCGGACTGCAAGACGCAGGTCTCGCTCGATGCCGACGGCAACGTGACCAGTGTGATCATCGCCGCGCAGCACAATTCAGAAGTCGATCCGCGCGACCGCAAGCAGGAGCTCATCGATGGCGTCGTTCGTCCGGTCCTGCAGCAGGACGTCGACGCGAAGAACATCCGCATCAACGGCACGGGGCGATTCGTCATCGGCGGACCGACCGGCGATGCCGGCGTCGTCGGACGCAAGATCGTCATCGACGCCTACGGCCCGCGCATCCCCGTCGGCGGCGGCGCGTACTCCGGAAAAGATCCGACGAAGGTCGACCGCAGCGCGGCGTACATGTGCCGTCACATCGCGAAAGCGGTCATCGCGCACAAGGGCGCGCAGGAGTGCACCGTCACCATCGCCTACGGCATCGGGCAGCATCAGCCGGAGATGATCACCGCCGTCACCGAGACCGGCGCCGACGTCTCCGACTGGGTCCGCAGCAAGTTCGATCTCTCCCCGAAAGGAATCATCGAGCGCCTCGGCCTGCGCCGCCGCGACGGCTGGACCTACTACCAGACCGCGTCGTACGGCCACTACGGGCGCGACATCTTTCCGTGGGAGAAGCCGGCGGACATCTAATTGCATTCATGAAGAAGCTTCTCGTCACATCGGCCCTGCCGTATGCGAACGGCCCGATTCACATCGGGCACATGGTCGAGTACATCATGGCGGACATCTGGGTGCGCTACTGGCGGCTGCGCGGCCGCGATGTCGTGCACTTCTGCGCCGATGATGCGCACGGCACGCCGATCATGATGCGCGCGCGCAGCGAGGGGCTGTCGCCGGAGGAGCTGATTCAGCGCATCTGGCACGAGCACCGCCGCGACTTCGCCGCGTTCGGGATCGACTTCGACTACTACCACAGCACGCATTCGCCGGAGAACCGCCAGCTCTCGGAGACGATCTATCGCGCGCTCGTGGCGAACGGCTACATCGAATCGCGCGACGTCGAGCAGGCGTACTGCGTCAACGACCGGATGTTCCTCCCCGACCGGTACATCCGCGGCGAGTGCTCGCGCTGCGGGGCCGCGGCGCAGTACGGGGACGCGTGCGAGGTGTGCTCGACGACGTACACGACGCGCGACCTGCGCAATCCGTACTGCGCGAATTGCAACGCCACTCCGGAGTGGCGGAAGTCGCGCCATCTCTTCTTCCGCCTGAGCCTCTTCGCGGACCGCCTCGACTCTTGGCTGCGCGCCGGTCATGTGCAGGAGGAGATTGCGAACAAAGTGAGTGAGTGGTTCGCGGACGGTCTGCAGGACTGGGACATTTCCCGTGACGAGCCGTACTTCGGATTCGAGATCCCGGACGAGCCGGGGAAGTTTTTCTACGTCTGGCTCGACGCGCCGGTGGGCTACATGGCCACGACCCTGGCCTGGTGCCGCGAGCACGGCGCCGATTTCGACTCCTACTGGCGCGTCGAGGATGAGGCCGAGGTGGTGCACATCATCGGCAAGGACATCATCTACTTTCACGCGCTCTTCTGGCCGGCGACGCTGATGGGCTCCGGATTTCGCACGCCGTCGAGCCTCGCCGTGCACGGGTTTCTCACCGTCAACGGCGAGAAGATGTCGAAGACGCGCGGAACGTTCATCAACGCGTCGAGTTACCTCGAGCATCTCGACCCGCAATACCTGCGCTACTACTACGCGGCGAAGCTCAGCTCACGCGTGGAGGATCTCGACCTCAACTTCGACGACTTCACGCATCGCGTGAATGCGGACCTCGTCGGCAAGCTGGCGAACGTCCCCAGCCGTACCGTTCCGTTGCTCCACAAATACGCGCAGGGCCGGCTGGGCACGCTCGATGACGCGGGCCGCGAATTGCTGTCGCACGTACGCGAGCGGCGCGACGAGATCGCCTCGCTGTACGAACGCCGCGAATTCGGACGCGTCGTCCGCGCGCTCACGGAGCTCGCGCACGTGATCAACGTCTATCTCGACAAGGCCGAGCCCTGGAAGCGATCGGCGGAGGAAGCAGACGCGATCTCAACTGCATGCACCGGCGCGCTGAATGCGTTTCGCCTGCTCGCGATCTATTTCCAGCCGATCCTTCCTGAGTGGACCGTGCGGCTTGCGAAAATGTTCGACGTCCCGGCTCTCGGCTGGAGCGATCTCGACACCGACTTGGAGAACCACGCCATCCAGCCGTACGAGCGACTCGTCGATCGAGTCGACCCGAAACGGGTTCAGGCACTCCTCGGCGAGTAGCCGCGCGTCAGCTCCACTCGTACAACATCCGCACGTTGCCGCCGACGTGCCGGGTCAGCAGCGTGATGAGGTCGTCCTTCGCGCGCTGCAGGTGATCGCGGTCCGTGGCCTTGTTCCCCTGCACGATGAAGAAGCAGTGTTTCGTATCGACGCCGACCTTCGTTTTCTCGACCTGGCGCACCTCGAGGCGGCAGATCACTTCGTTCGCGTCGTCGACGTAACCGTACTCGCCGGTGCGGATGGCTTTCGGAGCGTCGGCGCCGAGCGGAACGAACCGCTCGTCGCCGCGGGTGAGACGGAGGTGGACGTTGCCGTCTATGTGGTCGACGTCGTGCGCGCCGAGGGCAAGGTGAGTTCGCAGCGAAACGATGTTGTAGAGATCAACGAGAACGTTCACGTGCGGCAGGCGGCTCGTCGACTGCACCATCGACACGAGGTTCTCCGGCGACGCGACGAACTTGCGGTTCGAGCAGCCGACCGCTTCGTGCAGATCGCGAAATCCTTTCAGCACCGGGTCGGCTTTCGGATCGATCTGCGCGCGGAGGACCTCCTGAATCGTCGCGACGCGCGCTTCTTCGACGGCGTCGTTCATCTCTTCGTTGCGAATGTCCTCGATCACGAAGTACACACCTCGCACGCCGAGCGAGAGGACTTCGTCGGAGATATCGAAGGACAGGTCACGCGCAGGCATCACTCACCTCGTTTGCGAACTACGAATACCCAGCTCTGATGTTCGTGAGGATATTCGCGAAACCCTTCGTGCGGCGGCTCGCTCCACGTCGCGAGGTCGATAGAGACGAGATCGAATCCGGCGCCGGCGACCAGCGCCTCGACGTCTTCCCGGGCATAGAAGCGATAGTAGAAGCGGTCGCGATAGATCCACTCCTCCCCGGAGACGTTCTTCATGTCGATGCCGCGCGTCGAATCGCCGAGCGCGAACACGCTGCCGAGGAGCAGCCCGCCCGGAGCGGTGATGCGCAGCAATTCGGCGATCGCCGCGCCGACGTCGCGCAGATGGCCGAGCAGGTCCCAGCAGAAGACGAAGTCGAACTGATCGTCGGTGAACGACGTGGAAAAGACGTCGGTCTGCAACGTGACGCAGTTGCGGATCCCGTTGCGGCGGCAGAGCTTGGCCGCGATGCCGAGGGCGTTGGCAGAGGAGTCGGCTGCGACGACGATCGGCACCGCCGCCGCGAGTGTGGGGATGTTCCTGCCATCGCCGCACGGCAGATCGAGCGCGATCCGCGCGCCTGCTTCCGCGGCCATCGAGGCCGCCCGCTGCACGTGCGGGACGGCAGCTTCGCTCCAGAGCACGGCTGACATTTCGAGAATGTACGAGTCATCCCACGCGGACTTCGAGCGCTCGTCGATGCCTTCGAGTTTCGTGCTCATCATGCCGATGCCTCCGGCTCGAGTGGTTTGGAAGAACCGAGATCGTCGAGCGGGAAGGCCAGCCGGAACCCGATGTTGTCGCTCGACTCGCCGGGATGCGCCGGATAACGCCAGTAGCAGCGCATCGTCCGGGGAAGATCGTCCCACCCGCCGCCGCGGACGATCTGGAATTCGCCCTCTTCGAGCTTCGGATCGTCCTCCGGGCTGTTCTCGTAGAAATCGACCGCGTACCAGTCGGCTGTCCATTCCCAGACGTTGCCGGCCAGGTCGTAGAGGCCGAGGGCATTGGGCTCGAACGATCCGACTTCAGTCGTCGGAGGAGTCGCCTTCTCCTCGGCCCACCACGTTTTCAACGCCTCGTCAGTCGGCGACGCGACGTGCAGCGCCGCGCAATTTGCGAGCGAGTTGTTCCACGGCAGGTTGCCCCAGGGATAAAGGCGTGCGAGCGATCCGCGCGCCGCCAGTTCCCACTGCGCTTCCGTCGGCAACTCGACCCCGTAGCCGAGCCGCCGAGCTAGCCAGTTGCAGTACGCCATCGCATCCTCGCGTGCAATCTGCACGACCGGGTGATCGAGGCGCTCGTTCGCCGTATTGCGGCCGCTGGCGCGCGGGTCGCGCCATGAGGCCTTCGGCGCCGGCTCGAAGCGATCGTTCGGGCCGATGATCTTCGTCGCCCGGCCCCACTCCGCCGCGGTGACGTGGCCGGTTGCGTCGACGAACGCCTGGAACTCGCGATTGGTCACCAGGCGCGTCGCAAGGATGAAGGGCGAAACGCGGATGATGCGCGGCGGGCGTACGAGCTGCGGACGGATGTGCTTCGGTGCGATCTCCCATCCACCGCGAATGAAGCGCGCGCCGGGAATGATCACCGCTTCGATCCCTTCGGCTGCGATCCGCTTCAGTGCGCCGCCGTGATTTTCGGTCAGCTTCTTCTGCCCTTCGACGCGCCGCGCATCTTCTTCTTCGAATTCGCCCTGCAGCGTTTCGGGCTGCATCAGTTCGCGCCAGAACAACCACTTGTCGACGTCGCGTCCGCCCTGGCGGGGAATCAGCGGCGCGATCCGGCTCTGAAGGGACGGCCGGTGCGTGATCAACGACCGCGTGAACTCCGCTACTTCCGACAGGTTCATCGGCGGCTTTGGCAGGTCTTCGAACTTCGCCGCGCGTCCGGTGAGCTCGACGAGATATTCGGCGTGGAAGTAATCGACCCAGTAGCGCTCCAGCCATTCCAGCTCGCCGTGAACCGTTTTGGCGATGTAGATGTTGTCCGGAAGCGCCGTGAGGAGCGCCTGCCGCTTCGCGTCATCGGCGGTCTCCAGCCCCGGCAGCAGCGCGAGCTCCGAGTCGGCATCGGCGAGACTCAGAGCCAGCGGTCGCGCGCCCGGCTTCGTGCTGACCCGATGCGCGAGGCGGCGGAGGAACGCGCGCTTGAGCTCCGGCTGCCATCCTCCCTGCGTGGTGGCGGCGAGCGCCGACTTTTCGAGCGCCTGGGCGATCGGCTGGATCGTTCGCTCTCCGCGCTTCCAACCCTGCAACTGCTGCTCGAGGTTGCCGGGCCAGATGACGTCTTTCGGATCCGGATGTGCGAGCACCGCGCTCATGAAATCGTCCTTGCCCTCGGGAATCGTCTTGGCGGCAACCTCCTCGACCTCTTCCATGCGGTACGGGCGCAACTCGAGAATGCGCGCGATGCGTGGCTTTCCCGGTTTGTCATACGATCCGAACGACGGGATCGACGCGTTGTGCGCCTCGGCGAACGCGCCGCGCGCGGTGGAGAGAATGATCTTGCATCGCCGAAAGCCGGTGGCGGGCATGATCTGTTCGTAATTCTCCCCGAGATTCGGCTCGGCTTCGTCGAATCCGTCGAGCAGGAGCAGCAGGCGGCCTTCCTCGTGAAGATGGCGCAGCCACTTGGGCTCGTATTCGACGTCGTATGTGCTCAGCGTGTCGGTCATGAACGCGAAGAGGTTCTTGCCGGCGAGATTGCGGATGTGGAAGTACAGCGGAAGCCGGTCAGCGTATGGGTCGCCGAATACGCCGTGCAGGTAACGCTGCGCGAGCTGGTACCAGAGATTCACGAGCAGGGATGTCTTCCCGTGGCGGGAATCGCCGACGAGCACCATGAGCCGGCAGGTGTCGTCCGCGAGTTGCTCGTCGACCCACTGGCCGGTGGTCGGGTAGTCGGTGATCCCCGGCATCGAGTTCGGAGCCGGCTGATGCGGAACCGATCCGGGGATGCTGATGACGTCGTAGCCGTTCTCGATGCGCGTGAATCCGCGGCGCAGCCTGAACTGCTGCTTGAGTGGCGCGCCGTGCGGAATGAGCAACGTGGGCGTGCCATCGACCGACTCGTATTCCGTCAACAACCGATGGAGGATCGGCCGCAGTTTCATCGTGACATCGATGTTCTCCGGCGTCAGGAGATGCAGGCTGTCGCCCAGGTGGAGGTCATTCGTCTCTGAAGCGAACCCCTGCAGCGACGCGAATGCCAGCACGTCGGCCTCGGCCCTGTTTGCTGACCACCACGTGCTCACGTCGTTGGCGCTCGGGATGATCCCGGTCTCGATCTTCAGCCGCATGCGCAGGTTGCGATCGAAACGGTCGCGCGCCGGGCGTGACAGATCGACCGTCATCTGGTGGGTTCCCGGCCAGCCCGGTGGCAGTTGGAATTCCAGCATCTCCAACCACGCGCCGACAAGCTCGATGAACGCTTCCTGCTCCTGTTTTGGCACGATCTCGCCGGCGTCCGTGCCCGACAGGGTCTGGGACGGACGAATGCCGGCTTCGCGGGCGAGCGCGAGATCGAGCGCGAAGCTGAACGTGCGGCTGCTCTGCAGTTGCTCGTGCCCTGCCTGAACGGCGCGCTCGAATGTCATCCGGCCGTCTTCACCGCGGCCGCGCCACTCGCTTCGTCCCTTTTCGTCGCGTTTTGCGCTGGAGAAACCCGTGCATTCGATCGGCAGAAACGCTTCGCGTCTGATGAATTCCTTCAAGTCGCTGAGCGGCGATGTGAGAAGCCCGGCATTGCTGAACAATTGCTGTTGATCGGGCCGGGCTGCTTTGGGTTGACCGTTGGACATCGCCGTACGATCGACCAGCACCATGGCGTGATCGGCAAACACGACCAGGCCGCAAAACAGCCCGTGATGCAACGCCAGAGCGGCGAACATCGCGGACAGGTCGAGACAGTTCCCCTTTTTTCCCGCCAGGATCTCGTCAGGCGTCAGGATTTTCTGTGACTGACTGAATTCGCCGGAATGAGACACATACGTGATGCCCTGCGCGGCCAGCGCTTCATAGATGTGCTTTGCGACCGCGTCCGGCGCCGCGATTTCGTCCAGACGAGGCGCCTGAATGGGAAACCGGCTGATCACGGACGCGTGTTCGTCGACCTGTTGCGCCAGATCTTTCTCGATGTTTCTCTGCCAGTAAACCGCCATCGTCACCCCTCTTCAATGACGTCGAACATTTCGAACACTGGTGGTGGCGCGTACGCGCCGAAGAACTCGCTCTCTACCGTCACGCCGTACCGCCCGGGTTGCAGGTGGCCGAGGCTCACCGTCGTCGGCTGGCCTTTCGTTTCCACCGTCTGCACGATCGGCGTATCGCGCAACTTCACGATATAGCGCGAGAACTCCGGTGCGTTCGGCGTGATCGTCACGAGCGACTCCTCCGCCGTCGTGTAGACGTCGCTGACGCCGACGTCGATCGATGCATCGCTCCGGATGGCGCGGGGTTCCCCGAGGACTGCAGTCGCGCCGGTCCATTGCATCTGCAACACGTGCTGCATCATGTTCTGCAGCAGAAACGCATTGCGCTGCACGCCGGCGTGCGAGTCGGGGACGTACACCTCGCGGCCTTTTCTCGCGAGCTCCCCGGGCACCGCGGAAAGTCGCGGCACGCGGCCGTCGCCGTCGGAGAGGGCGGCCAGCACGCCCGGACGCGGATCGAAGCGGACCTTGATCTTTCCTCCGCTCGCCTCCAGCCATTGCGGCGTCTTCTGTCCCCATCCGACGCACGGGTGAAGATAATCGCCGGCCTTGCCGGCGAGCTCGTCGTGAAACGCCCAGCCGTTCTCGACCTGGCCCGGATCGAACGGAACCTGTTTTGCGTCGCGAATCGTCGTCCACTTCGAGCCGTCATGGACGATCGGATCGATCGGCAACAGCTCGTGCGCGGAGGCGAGCGTCTTCACGAGGTCGCTGAGATCGAGCCCCTTCTCGTGAAATCCGTTGGCGATGTAGTCGGCGATGCTGTTCGATCCGCGGTGCGGTGTTCCGAACGTGAAGATCGCGCGGCAGTCTTCAGCGCCGCCGAGGCATTCCGCCCAATAGCGGCTGACCAGACCGCCCATGCTGTGGGCGATGACGACCACCTTCGCATCGGGAAACAACTGGCGCCGCCATTGCGCCAGCAGCGGGTCGATGAATTCCTTCAGCTTCTTCGCGGAATGGCGATTCGAGCGCCGCCAGTCGTACGCGAAGAGATGAAAGTTGCCTGCGCGCGTGAGCGACGGTTCCTCGAAGTCGAGCATGTCGTAGAGCGCGTCCCGGATCGTGCGCGGGCCGACGCTCTTGACCAGGCCATAGAAATTGAACGGCAGTTCGATGACCCGCTCGGCCGTCACTCCGTCGCCGAGATCGTCGACCGAACCGTCGTCGATCCCGGTGACCTCCAGGCTTTTTCGCGCCTCGGCGTTTCGCAGCAGCCTGAAATACGCCGCCGGCGACGCATCCCAGAGGACCTTGCCGTCTTTGACGAGGACCGAGCCGATGATCCCCGGCACATAGACAAAGATGTCTCGCGCACGCACACGTTCCATCGAATTTTTCGCTGCTACCTAGCTGGGAGTGTCGCAAGCGCGGTTTTCCCTACCTCGACGCGGCGGAAACGGAGGAAAAGGGTCGGCGCGATCAGCGGCCGACGGTCACTTCCTTCTCCAGCTGATCCAGGATGCGCGCGGCCACTCCGCGGTCGCTGTGAGGGATCCGCCGGCCGTCGATGAGCTGAAATTGCTCCGAGCCTTTTCCCAGCAGGACCACGACGCCGCCGGGAAGGGCGAGCTCGATGGCTTTGGCGATTGCCGTCGGGCGGTCGACGATGGTCCGTACCTCACCACGCTGGTCGCCCGGGCCGAGCCCCGCGATCATGTCGCGGATGATCGCGGCCGGATGCTCGTGGTTCGGATTATCGCTGGTGAGGATGCACATGTCGGAGCCGGCCGCCGCCGCGCGGGCCATCAACGGCCGTTTGCGGCGGTCGCTGTTGCCGCTGCATCCCACCACGGCGACCAAACGCCGGTCGCCCGCGATCGCCGAGATCGTCTGCAGAACCGCTTCCACGCTCTCCGGCGTGTGCGCGTAATCGACGTAGACGCTGACTCCGAGCGCGGTCGGCACCCGTTCGAGACGGCCGGGGATCGGCTTCGCGGCTGCCATTGCATCGATCGCCGCGGG
Source organism: uncultured Acidobacteriota bacterium (assembly GCA_963822445.1). GTDB lineage: Bacteria > Acidobacteriota > Thermoanaerobaculia > Gp7-AA8 > Gp7-AA8 > QHVT01. Next base: position 283,643 of record CAWGHO010000003.1, read on the forward strand.
CAGGGAACCGAGAACGTCGGCGGTGACAGTGAGCGCCGCCAGCACATTGCGAACGTTGTATTCACCGAGGAGAGGCAGGCGCAGGTCGCGACCGCCAATTCGCATCGTAAGGCCCGACTCATCGCACGAATATTGTTGCGGTGTCAGATCGGCGTCGCGAAGGCCGAACGTCTGAACGCGCCCCGGCGCGCACGATTCGAAGCGGCGTCCAACCGGATCGTCGCCATTGATCGCGCACAGGGTCGACGGAGACGCATGAAAGACCGGGTCGCAGATCAGCCGTTGCTTCATCGCGATGTAATTGTCGCGACCGCGGTGATATTCGAGATGATCGGAGCCGAGGTTCGTGAAGGCCACGGCCGCGAATCGAAGACCGTGGATGCGCTCCTCTGCGATTCCGATCGAGCTCACTTCCATGATCGCGTGAGTTACGGCCTGATGACGTGCTTCCGCCAGGAACGAATGAAGCAGCAGCGGCTCGGGAGTGGTGTTGACCGCCGGCTGGAATCCGTCCGGAAGCTTCATCACGAGCGAGTTGCTCAGCGCGGTTCGTAATCCGGCCGCGCGCAATGCCGCCTCGATGAGGTGGCACGTCGTGGTCTTTCCCTTCGTTCCGGTCACGCCGATCAAGGTCAGGTTGCGGTGCGCGTTTCCTGTGAAATTCGCGCACGCAGCGGCATAGGCGCGGTTCGCATTCCGGACGACAATGCGAGCGACGTCCTGCGGCAGCGTTTCCTCTTCGTGATCTTCCTCTTCCAGCACCACAAGACGCGCGCCGTTCTTTACCGCCGCGGCAGCGGTCGTACGCAGGGTGGGGGAGCTGCATTTCACGAAGATGCTTCCGGGCCGCACGCGCTCCGGCAGGATCGCAATCGAGCTCACGTCGATCGACAGATCGGATTCGCGAACGACGTCGACGCCGGCGAGGACATCCTCGAGCTTCACGATCGCTCCGTCAGCGTTGCATACGATTCGAAAGGATCCTCGACGACCATCGACCGAGTGGATGATGCGTGGACGACCGACCATCCGTAATGCCGACTACGGATCACGACACCGACGTGAAGCAGGCCGCCCGGTCTTTCGATGAAAGCGAGGCGGCCGTCCCGAGGCGGGTGTGCATGGCCGAGCCCGGACGCGAACTGGTCGCTCGAATGCCGCGGAATCGTCAGGCCGAGGACTTCGCGGTAGATCCGCTGCGTCAGGCCGGAACAATCGAAGCCATCGGGTGTGGCGCCGCCGGGCTTGTAGGAGACGCCGAGGAATGAACGCGCAACGCTGCCCCAGTCATTACGCCGGACGGGAAGCCGCGGCCCTGTCGTGCAGGCACGATCGTCGATCGAATCGGTGACCCATCCCACCGTTCCATCGGCCGCCCGCACGAGCGTGCCGCTTCGCGTTTCCGCCAGAGCCATGACCGGACCATCGGAGAGAACGAGCTCGGTGGACAACGATGGACTGGAGACCGCACCGGGCCATTCACGCCAGACGGGTGTAACACGCTCGGTCAGCGACCACCATCGCGCGATGTGGCCGGGCGTGATCATGGTCAGCACGACGTTCCATCGCGGATTGAGCAGCGAGCGAAGGCCGCGCGCGAAACGGGTCGCGGTGTTCTCGAGGAGAGCACGAATGATGACATGCACCCGGTACCGCGAAGCGTCCACACGCACGTTTGCCGAGAAGTCCGTCCAGCGATACGCGCCGAGGAGCTCCGCGCGAAAGGACTCGACGTATGCCTCGGCAACCGACCGCACCCACTCTCCCTCGGCCGCGGACGCATTGCGGTCACCCGCGGGCAACGCGCGTACAGATCCCGGCGCGTGATAGCGCGAATGCAGCGACCCGTTCATCGCTGGATATCGATCCTGGACGACGGCCCGTGATAGACGGGCGCCGTACCGAATTGGCGGCTGACCGCCGTGATGTAGCGGTGAAAGCTCATGGCCACGTCGCCGTTCACCACGGCCGGCTGATAACGGCCGCGAATCGGAACGAGCTCGACGCGTTCAACTGCTCCCTCGTGCACGTCGATGTTCACGAGCATGTCCGTCCCCCACCTGTGGTGATCGTGACCGAACGAGAAATTGCCGAGCGAGTAGAAGATCGGCTTGCCGCGATAGATCTCGACGCTGCCGGGGACATGGGCGTGATGGCCGAGAATCACATCGGCGCCACAGTCGATGAAATCGTGGGCCACCTCGACCAGGCGCGGCCACGGCACGGGACGGTCTTCCACGCCCCAGTGCAGCGACAGCACCACGACGTCAGCTTCCGCGCGCGTCCGGCGAATGTCCTCGCCGACGATCATGGGATTGAGCGGGACCACTCCGCTTTCGTGATCGGTCGCAAAAATCCAGTCCGGACCGATCATCGAGTACGCGAGAAACGCGACGGCGAGACCATTGACCCGGAACACGGCTGGCGATCGTGCTGCATCGAGCGACACTCCGGCACCGACGACGGCGATTCCATTCGCGCGCAGCGATTCCAGCGTTGCCAGAAATCCCTCCTGCCCATAATCGAAACAATGGTTGTTGGCGAAGGACACGACGTCGATTCCCGCTTCGGCCATGGCTCGCGCGAATGCGGGATCGGCGGCATAACAGGTGTCGTTGTTCATGCGGCGCCCGGTTCGAGCCAGCGGGCATTCGAGATTGCCGAAGACCAGATCGGACGACTGAAACACCGCGGTGATCTCGCGGAACGGATAATCCGGCTCGTCAGCCTCAGGAGGCAGATCGAGTGGGAGACTGTCGGTGAGATGCGACGTGGCGTGTACGCCATGCACATGACGGTCGAGAGCGGCAAGCCATTGCAGGCTCTCGCGCGAATTCGCGAAGGGGAACCGTACGTGGCCCTCGAAAGGAGGGCCGATGCTCGACACGTCGGGATAGTGATAGAAGATCCGCGGCGGCTGTAAACGCCGGTCGAACATCATGTCGCCGACGGCGGTAATGGTGAGACGCCGCGGCGGCTGCGATTCGACGATCGTCACCTCTGAGCTCCCCAAAGGCACCTGTTCATGCTGGGCGCGAGATCATAGTTCAGTAGGGCCGGAGATCGGATCGAGTCCCCGTTGACATAACGGCGGAAGCGATTTTAGCATTCGCGCCATGACCACGAGACGGGTTGTGCGCAGCGTGCGCGCTGTGCGTCTGACGTCGCTTCTGGCCTTCCTTTCCGCTGCAATTCTCGCCGTCGCTTCACCGCCCGCCGACCCGTCGATCCGGATCTCCGTGCGCGCGGCCGCGGGCGGAGCTCCCATAGGGGATGCGTACATCGGTCTCGTTCCGATGGACCATTCTTTGGCCCGGCCGGCCCGCGAGATCGTTGCTCGCACCGGGCAGGCGGTGTTCACGATTCCGCCCGGCACATACGGCCTGACCACCGCCGCGAACGGATTCCACGCCGATCTCCGCGAAGCGCGTGTCGTCGCCGGCGTGGACAACGAGATCACCGTGGAGCTCAACCGGGCGGTGATGATCAGCGGCACGGTGAGCGATCCGGAAGGCAATCCTATTGCGGGCGCGCACGTGACCCAGGCACCGGCCGCGACCGCGCCTCTCGCGGACATGAGCGAGCTAGCGCTCCAGCAGGTCGGCCGGTCGATGCGCGCGATCACCGATGCGAACGGCGCCTGGCAGCTTACGGCGTCGCGATCCCCGCTTCTCATCGAAGCGAATGGATGGGCGCCGGCCTGGTTGGCTCCGAGACCGGCCGAAGCGCCGCCCGTCGACGTGGTGCTGAAAAAAGGCTCTTCGCTGAGCGTTACGCTCGACAGAACCGATCCTGCCATCTCGATCACCGCGGTTCCGACCGGTGAGAACAAACTGGGACTCCCGAGTCGGTTCCAGCAAATCATCTGGAGCCGTGAAGCGAACTATCTCTCGCTCGACTGGAGATCGCTCCCCGCCGGCGATTACAAACTGGTGGCGACCTGGCCAGATCCGCTGCGCTTCACCGCACCGGTCGAGGTAGGCCGGGTCAGTCTCGTCGAAGGAGGCGCCGGCAGTGCGCGCGTTGCTCTTCCGCCCTCGCGTCCTGCGGCTACCTCGCATCTCACCTTCCTGGTACCGCCTCGAACCGATCTGTCAGGCCTGCGCGCATTCGTCCGTGCGTCCGACGGCGTGAAGGTCGCGAGACATTCGACGACCGATGCGCTTGGGGGGAAGGTGGTCTACGTCGACACCGCCGCTTCGCAGTCGGAGATCCATCTGACCACCAAAACGGTACTGATGACCGTTCGAGCGGATGCGCCGAAACGGGGGCTCGCGGCGCTCGAGCTCACGCACGTGCCAAGGGGTGAGGGGAAGCTGCGCATCGTGCCTGACGAGGGAATCACTCTTCCTTCGACGGCGACGGTGGCATTCAGTTCCTGCCTCCACAACGAAAAGGTCACCCTGCCGGTGAACGTCGGCAACGACGGCATCCTGAGCTTTCCGCTGGTTGTCCCCTGCCGGTCGCTGACGGTGAATTTCGGCAGCGCCGGGGCCCTCGGTCTGACAGCAGCCGTACGCGCGGGCGAAGAGAAGTGGTTCGGCGATCACAAGCTCTCCGCGTCCGCGTCCGCTGAAGTCCACGCGGTGTACGCCGGGGCGAACGCGCCGGACGTCGTGATCAAAGCGACGGTCATGCGCGAGCGGCAGACCGTGCCGGTCGGGGAAGCGATCGCGGACGCGCAGGGACGGGCCGTGCTCGAAGGATTGCCTGCCGGTGAAGTCACGTTCGAGGCCCGCTTCCCGGAAACGCAGCATGCCGGCACGACCACCGTGACCATGGAGCCGGGCAAGCGGATCGTGGTCGATCCGCTGGAGATTCCCGAGCCGGCGTCGCTCACGATCGCGGCGGCCTTCGACCCGGCCTTCAAGAGCGAGAACCCGGACGCGAAGCTGTTCGGCCTCCTGCTCGAGCGCGAGGACACCGGACGGACGAGGGACAATCGCGAGGCGGACTTCCGCGAAGGAATCAAGGACGTGACCTTCGGCGATCTGACACCCGGCTGGTGGCGGATCGTGGCCATGGTTGCCGTCGAAGAGTCGGCGCAGCCGATCGAAGTGGAACGCGTGGAGCTACAGGCCGGCGATGACCGGAAGGTGAGCGCGCGCATCAAGCCGCTCGTCTTCACGGGGCAGGTGGTGTCGCAGAACGCGGGTGTCGCCGCTTCGGTCGGCATCGGCGATCCGCCCGGACCGAGCTCGATACGACGCGACATCCGCACGACCGCCGACGGGAAGTTCAAGGTCGCGTTGCCGAAGAGCGGCGCGTACACCGTCACCGTCCGGCGCGCTTCGAATGACCCGATCGACATCGGACCGGTAGCGTTCGATTCCGCGTCGCCGTTCGTTCGCATCGAGCTTCCCGAGGGAGCGCTTGCGATCCAGGTGCGCAAGGACGACCAGCCGCTCGGTGATGCCGTCGTCAAGGCGACGATGCGCGTCGACGGCGCCGATGGACGCGGGCCGGCACGCCTGACCCGAACAGTGAAGACAAACGCCGCGGGAACGGTGACTCTGGAGAATCTGCAGGCCGGCGCGTGGACGATCGAAGCACGCGAGCCACGCACCGGGCGGATGGCGGAAAAAGTGGCGATGGTTCCCAAGTCGAGCCGTGCCGAGACCACGATCGAGATCGCTGACGGCGAGCTCCTCAAAGGCGTGATCATCGACGAGAACGGCGGCCTCGCGGCGGGTGCGAGCATCTCCTGCGTGTTTCCCGCGGCCGGCGGCACGCTGCGCACGATTCAGGCTGACGCGAACGACCACGGCGCGTTCTCGATCGCTCTGCCCGATCCGCCTCCGGCGCGGCTCGATTGCGGTGTGGCCACGGCGAGCGGCGCCATCGGCGCGTTCGTCACGGCGCCTGGCGAGAATCCCGAGCTCGTGCTGCCGCAGGCGGCCGGACGCATGACCATCGTCGACTGGGGAGAGCGGGTGATTCCGGATCGTTTCTGGCTCGCCGCGCCGGATGGACGCCTGTTCAATCTGTCGTGGGCGGCCAAGAAGTTCGGACGGGCCTGGTCACCCTTGACCATCGCCCGCATGCCTGCCGGTCCGTGGAAGATCGTTCGGGCCGACTCCGCAGCGGCACTGAGCGCGATCGCGGCAGGTCATGCCCGCTCGTTGCCCGCCGCGGCCGAGGTGCGGCTCGAGGAAGGAAAGAGCACCGATATTCGCATCCAGGATGGTCCCGTGGCTCGACGGTGACCGAGATCAGAGAGAAAGGAAGAGTGACATGAAGAGAGTGTCGTTTCTCAGTGCGGCCGCTGTTGCGGCGGGCGCGGCCCTCATCGCTCCCGACGCCCAGGCCTGCGAAGACTGCATGGGCGGCGGAACGGATGTGCAGTGCGATTCGATGGCTTCGAGTGGATTCGGCTCCTGTCAGATCAAAGAGGAGTACGACGAGTGCGGCGAAGTGATCTACACGGATTGCTACGTTTCCTACGACGCCTGGTGCGATCAGGGATCGGGCAGTGACTGGGGCGGTTTCATGTATTGGCAGGATTGGGTTTGCTTCGCGTATACGTACGACGATTGCGGTCGCAGCTGGGCCGCGGAGTAACGTTCATCACCGGCCCGGGTCGTGCTGACGAGCCGCTGCACGCGCCCGGGCCTCGATTAGTCTCCCTTCATGTTCGAGATCCTCTGGGCTTTGCTGCTGTCCACGATCCGCCTTCTGGCGCTCGAGGCGATGTGGTGCGAGGCCGCCGCCGCGGTCATGGAGCGGTATCCGGAATCGCGAGTGCCGTTCGTCGTCACCGAGCCGGTTCTGCAGGTGGCGATGGCCGGCGAAGACGTCATCGTCGTCTCCGGAGTGAGCTCGGACCGGCGTCTGGTGCGATCGACGCCGCACCACGAGATCGAGGAGCTGATGCCGCGGACGCAGCGGCTCCCCATGGGCGGGGAATACCTTTTCGCCCGCGGATCGCGCTGGTGGTACGGGCTGGCTGGTTCGCGCCACGGCGTGAGGGGCACGTACTTCGTCTCGGATGACGGGAGCTCGAGCGTGGTTCCGACAGCGGGTCGCGGTCCGCTGTTCTGGCTTCCGCTGAATGGGGATGTTCCACGCGCCCTGGAAGTCTCCGACGGCGACGAAGGCTTGCTGGCGACCGAGATCGCGGCAGGCGGTCCGTTGCGCACCTGGCACCTGCCGTTTCCTCTCGGACGCCTGACCTCCGCGGAGTACCTCCCCGACGGCCGCATCGCCGTCGTCACGCAACACAGAGAGTCGGGCCGCGTGACCATCCTGCTGCTCGCCGATGACGATCACATCGACATCCGCGCCCTGGGATACAAGATGGCCATTCAGCTTGCGACGGCGATCGATTCATCAGGGCGCCTCGCGATCGCGACCGCGACGATGGATCGCCGCGTTGACGGAGCGGTGGTCGACCCGACGCGCGCCGCCGACCCGAAGTGGCGGGAGCTCAGACGCGGCATCCGGCTCCAGGGTGGTACCGGCGAGCTGCAGGTGACGCCGGTCTCCGATGGATTCGTCGTGGCCTGGATCAACCGCTCGGAGTCGCCTCCTCGCCTCGAATCGGGAAATCTGCGCGCCGGCTCTGCCGGAGGATTCTTCACGATCGGCGACCTGCTCGAACGAAAAGGCGGCGAAACGTTCTTCTCGCTGCGAAGCGAGGACGGCGAGCCGGTCTTCATCCGGGACGACGGCGTTCACATCCTGACGCGCCGCCTGCCGGCGTCGGTCATCGGCTTCGACCTGATCCGGCGGCTCTCGGCGAGATGGTGCGGCCGCGCATAGCTGGCTGGAACTTGGTAGCGCATACCGATGATGTTGGGACTTGCCGGCGCGGCGTCAGCGGCATGCTGAGCACGACCTAGTCGCTCGCCGTACGACTGCGCGATCGCGTCGTCGACGGCTCGGCGAACTCCAGGCGGCATCGGCGTCCGTCCCGATCGACAACGCGACGTCTGGCGCCTCGCGGCGCCGGAGCTCGAGCGGAACTCGGGGGGATGACGACGAGGCGCAGCGAGCGAGGAAGAATCACGCCCCGCTCCCGGTGCAGCGCGTGCATGCTGGCGAAATTGCGCTCGCCGCCGGCATATACGAGATGAGGCCATGCGCGACAACGAACAACCGCCCGCCGATCCGCGCCTGCTCGCCGCGCTGGCGAAGGCGGACCTGGACGAGCTCGCGAGCAGGCTGCTCGGGCTCGCACGCAAGAAGATGTGCCGCCGATGGAAGGGCTTACCGCCGTCCGGCGAGACGCCGGAAGACGTCGTCCAGAAGGCTTTCCATCAGGCGCTGAGCGGCGTCCGCAAGTTTCCGGAGGGGAACGTCGATCTCTACGTCTTCCTCGTGATGGTGGTGAGGAGCCTCATCAGCCATCTCGCCGAAAAAGAGGAGAACCGCTGCGTCCACACGCCGATCGAAGAAAGCGCGGACGTATTGATGGATTGGAAGTACACGCCGCGAGAGACGGAGCTCGCGGCAGAAGCGGATGTCGCATCCGTGCTCCGGGACTTCGCGGCGGACAAACTGATGACGGATTACATCCGCTTGCGGAGCGAAGAGCAGTGCCGGAACGCCGCCGAATATGCCGGCGCTCTCGGCGTCACCGTCGATGCGATTCACAACATGAACCGTCGCCTCGCGCGCTACCGCGACCGGCAGAGACGCGAAACGAGACCGACCGATGAACGACCGAACTGAACATCGCCCATACCGCGAGCTCGATGACGACGAGCGTTACTACGCGACGGCTCCGATCGACGAGATCCGTCGCGAGCTGAAGCACTACGGCGTGCGCGTGGAGCCGGCCATCGTCGCGGTACGGGCACTGATCGACGAGCAGACTCCGCGCGTGCCGGCGGCGTCCGCGCGCCGCGTTTCCGCGCTCGGTCCCGAGACGACGTATCTCCAGCACCTGACATTGTTCGAGCGAATCGCTGCGTTCACCGCGCACCGAGGCCATTTGACCGCTGACGAGACCGTGGAGTTCGTCCAGATCGTGCTCGTGAAACTGTTAGAGAACGACTACGAGATCATCCGCAAATTCGAGGGCCGCAGCAGTTTCTCCACCTATCTCACTACCGTGATCATGCGTCTGCTCCACCAGTGGCGCGTCGAGCAGTGGGGGAAATGGCGGCCCTCCGCCGAGGCAAGAGCGCTGGGGGATAAGGCCATCGCGCTCGAACGCATGGTGAGTCGCGACGGCTTGTCGTTCTCGGAGGCCGTGACGGTGCTCACGCAGCACCGTCCGCAGTACTCCTCCATCAAAGAGCTCGAAGCCATCTACCTCCGACTCCCACTCCGCAAACCCCGGCCGGTGCTCCTCTCGGACGACAGCGTGCTGGCGGAGCTTCCCAGCGAGGACTCGGCGGAGGAACGCGTCCGCGCCGGCGAGCGCGAGATCGCAGCGCGCTCCGCTGCCGCCGCTGTCGATCGCGCGATGGGCGGCTTCAGCCCGGAAGACCGGCTCATTCTGCAGTTGCGGTTCTGGGATGCGAAGACGGCGCCGGAGATCGCGCGGGTCATGCACCTCGAGCCGAGGAAGGTCTACACGCGCCTCGAACGCTTATTCAAGGGGCTGCGGCGGGCTCTCGAAGACGCAGGGATCGACCATGCGGCCGTCGGCGAGTTGATAGACCGGCCGGCGTTGGATCTTTCGTTGGAGCCGCGGCCGGAGCGGACCTCTACTCCACAATCCGCAAGCGGTCGAAAAGCCCCAGAATCAAACGGCACTCGGCGCTGACGATGTCCGCGTCGCCGCGCAGCTTCTGTGGAAGGCGAGGCGGCACTCCTCCCGACGAGGGCGGCGAACCGCGCGAAGAAGATCTTTCTCTCGTCAACAGCGCAGGACTTGGTGGCTACCGCAAAGTGGCCGAGGATGTTGTGCACGAACCGGAGAGCTACGTGTACGGGAACGCGCCAACAATGTCCGCGCTCCACTTATCGGCATACAGCGACATGAGCGCATCGCTGGCCACCGTCGAACCGAATCCGTTCAACTACGGGCAGGTCCAGCCTTGCGATGCGCCATTGTTAGTGCGTCCTGGCAAGTCCGCAGACATGCGTCGCAGAAAGGGGGATGGACAGGCGCTGGGCAAGAGTGCAGAAGCTCCCTTTCCGCCGCTGACAGGGACCGATTTTCAATGCTCGAATGTGCAGTGGCTACCCTGATCGTTGGGAGGAGGTTCGGTAGCCCATACGGGATTCGAACCGCTGTTACTGCCGTAAGAGGGACAGAAGAAATACGCTGAGTTTCTGCATCTACGCCCGGGCACGTCGGACGAGCTGCTCGACATCTTCGACCGCGAGATCTCGCTCTAGTCGATGGGTCAGCATCGGGTCGCCCTGCCATCGCGCGTCCGAAAAACGTGCGGTGGCCGATTCAGAATGGCCGTCGGCTTCGATTGCCGGTACGCGCAAATCGCGCGCTCGGTCCATTGCACGGGCCGGAAACTCATGAAAAACGTCTTCGCCACCATCCGCATTACCTGAAGTGTGGAAGGGTAGGGATCAGGCGTCGTTCGGGCTCTCCTCTGTTGATACGGTCTCCAGGTTTGCCGAGAGAGAGGTCCGATGGCTCATCGGGTGCTGGCCGTTGGTGCCGGCTCTGCCGCGCCGCGGATGGTTTCTTCATTTGCAAAGGACGACGTGCGGTTCGTCTTCGTCGACGCCGACCGGGAGAACTTCGCCTTCGCCGTGTCGCAGCACCGCCCGCAACTCGTCGTGCTCGACATGACTGTCGCTCCGCCGGGCGGCGTGATGGAGTGGCTTGCGGCGCGGAAGCGACTGCACGCCGCCATCGCCATCGTCCCCGCGTGCGATTCCGCGCCCGAGTTGCTCGAGCTCGTGGACGATTTCGTGATCGCCGGCGACGGTTTCGAGGACGAGCTGCGGCATCGCGCGTTGCGGCTCCTCGGACTCTCGAATGATCTCGACGCGGTTGCGTCGCGGCTCAGCGAGGAGCTCGCCCTGCGGCAGCTCGTCGGCGACGATCCGGTCTTCGTCGACGTGCTGCGGCAGATCGCCCGTTACGGCCGCAGCGAGACGCCGGTGCTGATCATCGGCGAGACGGGCACCGGGAAGGAGCTCTGTGCGCGTGCATTGCACCACATCGGTCCGCGGCGCAACTTCCCGTTTTTTCCTGTCGATTGCAGCGCGCTGCCCGATCACCTCTTCGAGAACGAAATGTTCGGGCACGCGCGCGGCGCGTTCACCGACGCCGCGTCGGATCAGAAAGGGCTGGTCGCCCTCGCGGAGCATGGAACGCTGTTCCTCGACGAGATCGACTCGCTCTCGCTCAGCGCGCAGGGGAAGCTGCTGCGATTTCTCCAGGAGCGGATGTACAAGCCGCTGGGTGGAGAGAAGCTCGTGCGGGCGGATGTCAACGTGCTCGCGGCGTCGAATCGCGACCTGCACGCCGCGATGCGCACGAAGAATTTCCGCGCCGACCTTTTCTACCGGCTCGACGTCCTCGAGATTCGCATGCCGCCGCTCCGCGAGCGCCGTGGCGACATCCCGCTGCTCGCGCGGCACTTCCTCGCCGCGGCGGCCGGCCGCGCGGGATGCAGGCGCGGATTCGCCGCCGCATCGCTGCGAAAACTGTCGGCGTACGACTGGCCGGGCAACGTGCGCGAGCTCGCGAACGTCGTGCAACGCGCCGCCGTCGAGAGCGATGGCGAGGTCGTTCTGCCGTGCCACATCATCCTTCCGGGCGCGCCCAGGGACGACGAGATGAGGACGACGTTCCGCGCGGCTCGCTCGCTCACGCTCGAGACCTTCGAGCGAATGTACGTGCAGTCGATGCTCGAAAAGCACGCCGGCAACGTCACGCGCGCGGCGCGCGAGGCAGGCCAGGAGCGCCGCGCGTTCGGACGGCTGGCGAAGAAGTACGGGCTGTCGTGACGAGGCGCACCTCCCTCCCGCCCGAGCAGCAGTCGCAGGTGCCCCTGCGGCCGAGCGGCAGTGCTCCCGATTCGAGCGCGCGGCACGAGCCGCTCCTGCAGCTCCAGCAAACCGCGGGCAATCGCGCGGTCACGGAGCTCGTCGAAGCTCAGGAGCCGGCGCAGGAAGTGCCCGCGCGCGACCCGCTCGATCTCGACGGCGCAGTCGGCGAACGTGGAGAGAACTGCGCCGCGGATCTCGCCAAAGTGCAGCGCCGTCTCGTCGAAGTCGGAGCCCTGCAGGAATCCGACGTCATCGCTGCTGCGCCGGATTCCTGCGTCGATGCATCAGCGCTCGCGGCCACCATCAAGGCGATCCGCTCCGTGCAGCGCACGCTCTTCGACCGCGACAACGTGGACGGAACCATCGACCCGCTCGGCCGGACATGGAGCCGCCTGCGAACGCTCGATGCCGCCACCCTCGCCTCGATCGCCGCGGAGCGCGTCGCGAGAAAACAGAAGAAAAAGGAGAACGCTCTCGCCCTCGAGGCGGAAAAGAAGCAAGTCGCCGCCGCCAGGCTTGAGCAATGGAACACATCCTTCGCTGAGAGGTTGCTCGCGAAGTACGCGGTGTATCTGCCGTTCGCGACGGATTACGTGAGCCTCGACGAGAGCGGCCTCGCGGCGGCCCTCGCTCCGTTCGTGAAGAGCAATCCCGGTCTGCTCGCAAAAGTCTTCGAGCGTCTGGACGACAGCGACACCGACGACGTTGCGTACGAGCTCGCGGCGGGTGCGTCGGATGCGGAGCTCGCAGGATTCGACCGCGGCGTTCTCGAGACGATGCAACGCGCGATGAGCGGCGGAGTGAGGACGAGCGGCGAGGCCGGGCAGATCGCGCGTCTGGCTCGTGCGCTGAATCCGGAGATGTCCGCGAAGAGCACGGGCGTCGAGAAATCGAAATCCGCTGCCGGGGGCGAGGTCGTCGCACCGCCGGTGATCGAAGGGGAGACTCTCGCGGACCGGATCCGGTTCATTCACGAGCAATACGACCGCTATTTCGTCACCAGGGCGACGACGAACAACTGTCACGCGGCGACGAAAGCGGCACTCAACAAGATGGGATGGGATATCGGCGGCGCGGGGTCGGCCTTTCTTCAAAAAGATCTCGCCGATGAAGGTCTGTCAAAGGAGCAGTCGGCCGCGCTTCTCGCGGGTCTGCTCGCGGAAGTTCAGGCAGGGCGGCCGGTCGCAATCGGCATCGATTACCAGGCCGGCTCATCGAGCCCTCGTACGCTGGCGATTGTCGATCACTGGCTCTACATCGTTGCCGTCACCGTGGATGACGGCGGGGCGATGGTCCTGGTCGCATACGAGAACGTCGACGTCACGTCGACGATCACGGACGGGAACATCATCGTCTTCCGCATCGACGAGGTCGGGCGCATCCATCACGGTGCGTTTCGCGAGGAATCGAAGAACAAGTTCTCGAACACTCCTCACGTCGTCGTGAACTTCAAGCCCGTTCACCGCATCGCCAAGCCATGAGCCATCTAACGGGCATCGCCGATGATCTCGACGCGAGGATTGGCGGCACGGAATGCAGCCACCGCCGCCGCATCCACCGGCGTGTTTTCGATCCGCACCACGCGGAGGGTCGCAAGACGGGCGAGCGGGCCGAGATCGCGCACGCCGGTGTTGTAGAGAAACAGCTCCTCGACTTCGCGCGCGTTCTCGATTCCCGCGAGATCGGTGATGCGCGTGCCGCTCAGGTCGAGCCGGCGGACAGTGCGGAACCAGCGCAGATCGCGTAACACGTCGAGTGAGTCGATGCGGGTCTCGTGGATGGCCAGCACTTCGAGCCGATCGAGGCCGCGAAGCGGAGCGAGATCCGCGACCGCGGTTCCCTCGATGTACAACTCGGTCAATGCGGGCAGTTCCTCGACCGGCGCAAGATCCGCGACCGGCGTATGGGCCACGTCGAGGTGAACGAGCTCGCTCAATCCGCGCAGAGGCTCGAGGCTCCGTACTTTCGTCGCTCGTGCGCGAAGTACGCGGAGATGTTCTTTCCCCTGAACCGGCGAGAGATCGTCGATGGGTGTGCTGCTCACGTCGATCTCGCGAAGCAGCGACAGCGCGCGGAGCGGTGCGAGATCGCGGACGGCGAGCCCGGGCAACACGAGGACTTCCAGCCGGTCGAGCTTCGCCAGCGGCTCGAGGCTCAACGGGAGTTGCACCGGGCTGCGATGGGGATTCGTCTGAATCACGCGCAGCTCCCGAAGCCGCGTCAGCTTCGCGAGTGGCGCGAGATCCGGCGGGGACACGTTGACCACATCGACGACCTCGGAATCGAGTGGGAAGTTGCTGCCGCCAAAGAGAGCCATCAATACATGCTCGGCAGCGCCCGGTAGTGCGCGTTCAACCAGTCGATTAGTGCCTTGTCCCTGGCCGCATTCTTGAGGAGCGCACCGTACTTCACGACTGCGTCTGCAATGATCGCGTCCCTCAACTGATCGTCCGTCATCCAAAACGCGGCAAAGGAGAACGGGAAAGGCACGCTGTCGACGAAGCTATCGACGGCGCTGACACCATGGGCAATGCTTTCGGCCAGCGTGACGTCGAGGGTCGTGATCAGCGCCTTCCCGGCCGCCTGCTCATGCACCGTTAGATCCATGAGCTTCGACATCTCCATGATGAGAGGCTCATTGTCCGTGAACGGCTTGTTGTTGCCGGCCAGGTACGCCTTCCGCACTCCGCGGATGAGAACATGCGCGTCGACCGATGCGTCCCATGCCTCGCGCGTGTAGTTCTTGGCAGCGGCCCGGATCTGCTGGTCGCGAGTCTGTGGGGTGCCCGCCGCGGTCACGCCTGGCGTGAATTTTCCGGGGAACTTGCTCGTGCCCATGTCGCGGCGCGGCAGTTCCTCGTAGTGTGCGGCATTGTCGATCTTCGTCGCCTCCTCGGCCTCGAAGAACCCGGATGTGCCGTAATAGACATGATCGTCGACCGCGGCCGAGCTGAGGTGAGCCCCTTCGTGGATGATCGTCGCCTTCGTCTCGTTCGGGTCGATCACCTTCGCGACGTCCAACAAGAGGTGCATCTTCTTCTTTCCGTGGAGGGCGTAACCGCCAAGACCGATCTCGGGGTCGTCGAGGTTGTAATCGGTGGTGACGTGCGGGTCCATATCCTTGGCGATGTCTTGGAGCGCCTTCTTCGTCGCTCCGTATCTCGTCTTCGCCAGACTGGCCTGTGCGCCGAAGACCTCGGTCATTCCTGTAGCGTCGGACTCGACCTTCGCGACCACCTTGGCGGCATCTTCGAACGCAGTCTTGAGCTTCGGTTTGTCCGCCGTCTTCACTTTGGTGTCGGCTTCGAGGATCGATTTGTACATGTTCTCGCGATCGGTTACGTCGATGGCCTTGTTGAACTCCTTCTCGTCGATCACGCCTTTGCCGGGAAAGATTTTCGCGATGATCGTCGCCACCGGGTCCTTGCTCTTCAGCTTTCCTTCGTACTCCATCCGCCCGAGCAACTGCGCAACGCGATCCTTGATCACGGCCTCGGGGATTTTCAGGTCCTTGTCCGTGTAAGCAGCCTTCAAACGCTCGAACGACGGCACCCGGAAGTGCACGCCGGGGTCTGCCATTGCAGCGGCAACGGGATGCACGATGCCTTGCAACGGGAGCTTGATCATCGCGTTCGAGACGGCCTGGTTGCCCGCGGCGCGCTGAAGGTCGTGCAGCGGGTGCGCGGGCGTCACCGGCGTCGAGCTCGCGGTGGTCGCCGAGGTTGTCTTCTCAGGCGGATTTTTCTTTTGAAGTGACTCGCGCATCAGCGGCTAATCCAGGTCCGGAAGACTTCTGTAGTGCGCCGCGCACCAGTCCACGAGCGCCTTGTCCCTTGCCGCATCCTTGAGGAGCTGTCCGTACTGTGCGACGGCATCCGCAACGACCTTGTCCTGGATTTCGGTGTCCGTCATCGCAAGCATGTCGGCCGCGGACGGAAAGGCCACGGTCGTGACCTTGGGTCTCGTGAGGTTGATGCCGCGGGCGATGCTTTCCGCGAGGGTGACGTCGAGCGTGGTGACGAGCGCCTTCCCGGCCGCCTGCTCGTGCACCGTCAGGTCCATGAGCTTCGAGATCTCGAGGATGAGAGCTTCGTTGTCCTTGAATGGCTTCGCGTCGCCCTTCAGGTACTCGCGCCGCACGGCGCGGATCAGCATGTGGACGTCGCCCGCCGCATCCCATGCCTTCCGCAAGTGGTCCTCGGCCGCGGCCCTGATCTTCTCCTCGCGCGTCTGTGGTTTGCCCGTCGGCATCTGGCCGGGAGTAAACGTCATCCCGTCGAAGCTGCTCGTTTTCATTTCGCGGCGCGGCAGCTCCTCGTAGTGCGCGGCGTTCAGGACCTTCGTCGCTTCGTCGCGCTCGAAGAACCCGGGTCTGCCGTAATACACGTGGTCGTCGACCGAGGCGTTGGCGAAGTGAGACGCCTCGTGGATGAGCATCGCTTTCGTCTTGTTGACATCGATGACCTGCACCACCCCCAGCAGCAGGTGCATTTTCTTCTTCGCATGGCTGGCAAAGCCTCCGAGACCGATCTGGGGATCGTCGAGGTTGTAGTCGGTGAAGACCGGGTCCATGTTCTGGGCGAGGTCTTCGAGCACCTTCTTCGTGGTCGCGTAGTTCGCCTTCGCCGCGGCAGCCTCCCCGCCGAAGACCTCTTTCAAGCCCTTGTCGTCGGCTTCGACCGTCGCGACCAGCTTCGCGGCGTCTTCGAACGCAGTACTGAGCTTCGGTTTGTCAGCCGGCTTGATCTTCGTATCGGCTTCGAGCACTGATTTGTAGATCTTCGATCGATCGTTTACGTCGACGACCTTGTTGAACTGGACCTCGTCGAGCAAGCCGGGACCGGGAAAGATTTTCGCGATGATCGCCGCCACCGGCTCGGTGCTCTTCAGCCTTCCTTCGAGCTGCATGCGTCCGAGCAGCTGCGCGACGCGATCCTTGATCACGGCCTCGGGAATCTTCAGCGTCTTGCCCTGATACACCTTCCACAACTCCTGGAACGAGGGCAGCCGGAACCGCACGCCGGGATCCGCCATCGCGGCCGCAACGGGATGCACCATGCCTCGCAACGGCAGCTCGACCATCGCGCCCGCTACCGCGCGGTTTCCCGCAACGCGCTGCAAATCGATGAGCGGATGCGCGGGCGTTACCGGCGTCGAGCTCGCGGTGGTCGCCGAGGAGTTTCTCTCAGGCTGACTCTGTTTCTGAACCGACTCGCGCATGACTGACGACGTGACGCAATGTCGGTTCGCAGTACGTCTTTGTCGAGTGAGCGAAATCCCCCCACCGCCGGGTCGGAAATGCGCTCTCGCGGACGCGCTGCGCGGCGGGTCGATTCCGACCCACCCGTGAAGTACCTTTCCTGCATTTTCAGTAACTTACGGTTGGCTGCGCGCTTGCGAAGACCTCCCCCCGATCCATGGTCTTTTCCGAGGTTTCTGGAGTCGTTCGCGACGTCATGCGCTACTTCGTGGAGCACCCCACTGCAATCGATTCCCTCGAGGGAATCGCACGCTGGCGCCTCCTCGAACAACGCGTGCGCAATGTGGTCGCGGAGACCGACGCCGCCCTCTCGCTCCTCGTCGAGCACGAGATTCTCGACGAGATCCGGGTGGCCGGCGCGCCGACGCTCTTCCGCCTGAATCCGGAACGATCCGACGCCGCCCAGCGGCTGCTCGAGGGACGCGAATGAGCGACTACACCTCCGTGCGTGCCGCCAGCCTCGCCCTCCAGTCGCTGCTGAAAGCGGAGATCACGAACAGTACGGATCCGCAGCTCAAGACGAACGACGTCTTTCTCTACTCGCCGAAGCTGATGAAAGAGAAAAACAAGAGCGGCATCTCGCTCTGGCTCTATCGCATCACGCGCGAGAGCGACACCCTGAATCGCGAGCCGGAGCGCGTCGGGCCCACGCATCTGCGGCGGGTGCCGTTTCCGCTCACGCTGTTCTATCTCGTCACGCCGATGCGCACCGAGCCCGAGGACGAGCAGATGCTCCTCGGCAAGATCGTGCAGGTCATGCACGACCACGGCGTCTTACGCGGCGCGCAGGTCGGGCCTGTGCTCGCCGCCGACGACACCGAGCTGCGCATCGTGTTTGACGCTCTCGGGCTCGAAGAGCTCGCGCGGGTGTGGGACGTTCTCAAGGAGCCGTATCAACTCTCGATCTGCTACGCGGTGCAGTGCGTCGCGATCGATTCCGATCTCGACGTCGCCGTGCGGCCGCCGGTGCTCACCAGCGACGAGCGCATGCACCAGATCGTCGGAGTGGGGGCGATATGACGGCGGTGATCAAAATCGCAACCGACACCGTCATTTACAGCGTCGTCCCCGACACGTCGATCGAGCGCGTGGCGTTCGTGACAGGCTCGGTCGTCGACGAAGTCACGGGCAAGCCGGTCGAGCGCGCGAGCGTTCGGGTGGACCGCCGGTCGGTGCTCGCGAGCGTTGTCACCGGCGGCTACTTCGCCGCGTCGGGATCGCTCGGACGCGTCGCACCGGATCACGCGACCGTCGCGTGGTCGATCGCGTTCACCTTCACCGCGCCACGTTACCGGCCGCGGACAGTGACCGTGCCGATCGCCGCGGCTGCGCTGTTTCCCGTGAACGGCGGAATCGTGAGACTGCGTCCGCTTCCCGTGCGTCTCGAAGGGCGCGTGTCGAAGGAAGCAGACCGCACCGCCATCGCCGGGGCGACGGTCGCGGTGAAGAGCGCGCAGAAGGCGTTGCTCCTGCGCACGACCGCGCATGCCGATCACGCATCCGGCATCAGCATCACCCCGGTTACGCTCGCGAATGCGGGACTGCTGCGCCATGTCGCTGCCGCGGTGAAGGGTGGCGCGACGCTCATCCAGCTCGACGACGTCGGCGTTCTCGGCGCCGGCAGCGTCCTTCGCTTCGGCACCGCGCAGTTCGAATACGCGGTCGTCGATTTCGTCGACACGACGGCGAAGACGGTCGCGCTGCGCGATCCGCTCACGCGCTCGTACGCGAGCGGCGCCGAAGTGCAGGGTGTGACGGCGACCGCCGATCCGGGCGCGGTTGCGACGACGCGCAGCATCGACGCCGGCGACGGCCTGCTCGTGCTCGCGGCGCCGCTCGCGGCGACCGTCATCGAGATCAGCGATCCGCCGCATCTCGAATATCACGAGGTCAACGCCGTCTCCGACGGCGGCGGCTTCTTCGCGGCGGACGGCATCGCCGGCATTCACACACTCACGCTCACGGCATCGGCGGCGGGATTCCAGCCGCTCGATCTCGAGTGGACGATCGATACCAGCCGGCCCGTGGCCGCGCTCGGTTTCAGGCTCGAGCCCTGACGGATAACGGAGTTCTGGAAAAAGGAGACCAGCAATGCCTGAATACCTCGCACCGGGCGTTTACGTGGAGGAGGTCGACACCGGGATCAAGACGATCGAGGGGGTGAGCACGAGCGTGGCCGGGTTCGTCGGCATGACGCGCCGCGGCCCGCTGGCGGGACTGCCGCAGTTCGTGACGAGCTTCGCCGAGTTCCGGCGCCTCTTCGGCGGCTTCACCGACTTCGGCCTCGGCGCGCAATACAACTCGCTGCCATACGCGGTCGACGGATTCTTCGCCAACGGCGGGCGGCGGCTGTTCGTCAAGCGCGTCGCGAGCGGCGCCACGAAGGCGTCGAAGGCGACGACCGGCGGCATGGTCACGCGGCTCCAGCCAGGTGCCAACGCTCCGACCGGCGCGGGAAACAAAACCATCACGCCTCAGTCTCTGCGCGGCATCCAGGTCGCGCCCACGAAGACGAAGGTCAACCTGGTGATGGTCAAGAACGGCGTCACGTTCAAGTCGGCTGTGCTCGATGTGGACGCGATCAATGAAGCGACGGGGGTGGTGACACTCAGCGCCGACCTCGACACGGTACCCGCGGGACAGCTCCCGGGCGGCTTCGAGGCGCAGTACACGACCGTCCTGACCGACGTCGACGCGCTCGATGGCGCCGGTTTGGCCACTCCGCTGGCCAACATCAATGGCCCCCGCGATCCATCGTTCACCGTTCGCGCGAAGGAAGAGGGGAGCTGGGGAAAAGAGATCGTCGTCACCGTGGCGCCCGAGAACGGTGCACAAACGACGGTGGATGAGACGCGCAACGTCAGCGCAGCCAATACCGCTCTCGTCGTGCCCGTAGTTTCGACCGCCGGCTTTTACAAGGACGCATGGGTCGAGCTCAATCGCGGTGACGAGAAGCGTTACCATAAAGTCAAATCCGCGGACGCGCTGCTGAAAACGCTGACCATCGATGCTCCGCCGCTCACCGACACGCAAGTCAGGCACGATGCAGGCGGAACGGTAACGGTCATTACTGTCTGCGAGTTTCGCCTCACGGCGAGCTTCGAAGGAGCCAGCGAATCGTTCGGCGGGCTGACGCTGGAAAACGTGAACGGCCGCTACGTCGTCGATCGCATCAACAACGAGTCGACGCTGATCGAAGTCGTGACGCCGCTGCCGGGACCGACGAATCCGTTCGTCTTTCCGTCGCCTGACGACGGCATCCAGATCGTTTTCGACACCGGCGGCATCGACGGCGCCGCGCCGAACGACAACGACTTCGTCGGCGGCGGCCTGCCCGGCGTGCGCACCGGGATCAAGGCCCTCGAGGACATCGACGAGATCAGCATCATCGCCGCGCCCGGACTGACGGGAGTGCTCGTGCAGAACGCACTGATCGAGCAATGCGAGCGGCTCAAGGACCGCTTCGCCATTCTCGATCCGCGGCGTAAGCCGGCCGGCACCGCGCCCGACATCAACGACATCCAGACGCAGCGCGGGCAGTACGACACGAAATACGCCGCGCTCTACTACCCGAGCCTGATCATGAACGATCCGCTCACGAACACGGACGTCCCCGTGCCGCCGAGCGGACACATGGCCGGCATCTACGCTCGCGTCGACATCGAGCGCGGCGTGCACAAGGCCCCTGCGAACGAAGTCGTGCGCGACATCCTCGGCTTCGAGACGACGGTCAACAAGGAGACGCAGGAGATCCTCAATCCGAGCCCGAGGAACATCAACGTCTTCCGCGATTTCCGCGCGGACGGCCGCGGCCTGCGCATCTGGGGCGCGCGCGTGATCACCAGCGACACGTCATGGAAGTACATCAACGTCCGCCGGCTCTTCATCTTCCTCGAGGAGTCGCTCGACCAGGGGACGCAGTGGGTGGTCTTCGAGCCGAACGACGAGAAGCTGTGGGCGCGGGTGACGCAGTCGATCACCGCATTTCTCACGCGCGTGTGGCGCGACGGCGCGCTGATGGGAGCGAAGGTGGAGGAAGCGTTCTTCGTGAAGTGCGACCGCACCACGATGACGCAGGACGACCTCGACAACGGACGCCTGATCGTCCTGGTCGGCGTCGCCCCGGTGAAGCCCGCCGAGTTCGTGATCATCCGCATCGGCCAGTGGACCGCCAGCGCGCAGCAGAACGAATAACGGAGGCTCGACATGGCAACAGGACAACGCATCGATCCGGTCCGCGGCTTCAACTTCGAAGTGCAGATCGACTCCACGCCCGTCGCTTCGTTCCGCGAAGTGGGCGGGCTGAGCTTCACCACCGATCCGGTCGAATACCGCGAAGGAACCGACCAGCCGCTGCACGTGCGCAAGCTCACCGGCCTGCGCAAGTTCGCGAACCTCACGCTGAAGCGCGGTTACACCCAGAACCACGATCTGTGGAACTGGTACAAGAACGTGCTCAACGGAGTGGAGGACCGCCGCAACGGCGCGATCATTCTGAAGGACGAGCTGCACGCGCCGGTGATGCGGTGGAACTTCGAGAACGCCTGGATCACGAAGTGGGAGGGGCCGGCGCTCAACGCCACGAGCAACGACGTGGCCATCGAGTCGCTCGAGCTCGCGGTCGAGCGGGTGGAGCTGCAGTAAGCGGAGCGCTCGATGCCGACCTACGTCACCCCCGGCGTCTGGTTCGAGACGCTCGACAGCGGCGCGCAGCGGATCGATCCGCTGCGCACCGACATCGCCGCGTTCATCGGCGTGGCCGAGCGCGGGCGCCTCGACGTCCCGGTGCGCGTCAATTCGATCGAGCAGTTCCGCAGCGAGTTCGGCGAGCTGATTCCGAACGCGCTGATGGCGTACGCGGTCAAGGCGTTCTTCGAGAACGGGGGACGGCTCTGTTCCGTCGTGCGCGTCGCGGCGCCGCTCGTGGCCGCCGATGCGATCGGCGTCCAGCCGCCGGATCGCGCGTCCTCGCTCGTGACGTCGACGAACGGATTCGCAAAAGGCGCGGCGGCGACGATCGCGCAGACCATCGTCGCGGCCACCGCCGGCGTGCAGCCCGCCGACCGGCTGTCGTCGATCGCCGCTTCCGTCGACGGATTCACGCAACGCTCGCTCGTTCGCTTCGAGCAGGCGGGCAAGCCGACCACGCACCGCCATGTCGCCGCGGTCGACGCCGGCGCGAAGACGATCTTCTGGGATTCGGCACTCGACGCCGCGTACGACCTTCTCCTTCCGATCACGCTGACGACCACGCGGCAGATCGATCGCCTCATCGACGACGTTTCGAGCGGCACGCTCACCTGGGCGCGCCCGCTCGACGAGGCGATCGTGCTCACCGCGCCGATCCACTTCGAATCGGGCGCGAGCGTCGCGTCGTTCGATCTCATCGACGACGTCGCCCGACCGACGCTGCGCGTGACGGCATCGAGTCCCGGCGCGTGGGGCAATCAGCTCACCGTGCTCGTCGTCCGCACGAATCTCCATTCGACGCGCAGCAGCGGCGATCAGCCGTCGCACGGCATGTGGACGGTGGTCGAGAGCGTGGTCGGCTTCGACACCGGCACCGTCGTGCGGCTCGATCAGCAAGGCCTGACGAAGGAAGTCCACGCGATCGTGAAGGGCGTCGATCCTTCGGAGCGGCAGATCTTCTGGACCGCCGCGCTCGATTCCGCGATCGACCTCGCTCCGGCGGCGCCGGCGATCGCGATCGAGTCCGCCGAATTTGCGCTTTCGGTCTACGAGAACGGCCGGGTGCGCGAGACGTTCGAGGCGCTCTCGCTCGTCGCCGAAAACAGGAATCACTACGCGCCGGATGTGATCGCGAAGGCGTCGGCGTTCATCCGCCTCGAGAATCGCAACTCGTCCACGCCGGCGCCGCACAATTTTCCCGACGCGCAGTTCCCCGCGCTCGAGAACGGCCGCGCGACGCTGCGCGGAGGACGCGACGGGATCGCCGCGCTCTCGCCACGCGAGCTCACCGGCGATCGCTCGGCGGACGAGCGCCGCGGACTGCGCACGCTGGAAGTGATCGGCGACGTCTCCGCGATCGCCGTGCCCGACGTGCTCATCGAGCGCGTCGAGCCGGTCGACTTCGTTCCGCCTCCACCCCCGCCCGAGCCCGACCTCTGCGATCCGTGCGCGCTTCCTCCTCCGCCCATCGCCGATCCGCCGCCGCCGCAGATCCAGGAGATGTCGGCAACGTTCACGCTCGATGAGGTTTTCCGCGTGCAGCAGGCGATAGTCGAGCACTGCGAGCTCCTCCGCGACCGCATCGCGCTCATCGATCCTCCGAATTTCAAGCCGACGCAGCTCGCCGAGATCCAGAGCTGGCGCCGCCGCTTCGACTCGAAGTACGCCGCGCTGTATTACCCGTGGGTCATCGCGCTCGACCCGGCGGCGCGCGGCACCACGCTGACCCGGGCAATCCCGCCGAGCGGCCACGTCCTCGGCATCTACGCCCGCACCGACCGCAGCGTGGGCGTGCACAAAGCACCCGCGAACGAGGAGCTGGAGTGGGCGCAGGACCTGACCATCGAGGTCTCACCCGCGTTGCAGGGACTGCTCAATCCGATGGGCATCAACGCCATCCGTCCGTTCGCCGGCCGCGGGCTGCGCGTGTACGGCGCTCGCACCGTCAGCAGCGATCCCTCCTGGCGATACGTGAACGTGCGGCGGCTCTTCATCATGATCGAGCGCGCGCTCGAGAAGTCGCTGCAGTGGGCGGTCTTCGAGCCGAACGATTTTCAACTTCGCGAAAAGATCACGCTCGCGATCTCCACGTTCCTCACCGGGCTGTGGCAACGCGGCGCGTTGGCGGGCGACGTCGTCGATGACGCGTTCTACGTCCGCTGCAACGACGCGAACAATCCGGCGGATGCACAAGCGGAAGGACGGCTGCTCGCCGAGGTCGGCGTTGCGCCGGTGATCCCGGCGGAGTTCGTCGTGCTGCGCATCGGGCGCGTCGAAGACGTCCTCGAAGTGACCGAGGAAGTGGAAGGGGTGGCGGCATGGCGGTAGGCCGGCTCGATCCCGTTCGCGCCTACAACTTCGTGGTGTCGCTCGTCGACAGCTCGGGAGCTTCCTCGCTCGCGCAGAACGTCGTCGTGGGCGGCTTCTCCGAATGCTCGGGCCTGGAGATGTCGCTGAAAACCGAGGATTACGAGGAGGGTGGCAACAACGGCACGGTGCTGCACTTTCCGAAGCGCATCAACTGGACGAATCTGCGCCTCAAGCGCGGCGCCGCGCTCAGCGACGAGCTGTGGAAGTGGCACTTCGGCTTCGTCGAGGGAAACGGAAAGCGGCGCGACGGCATGGTCGTGCTGCAGGACGACGAGCACGAGCCGGTCGCGGTCTGGCACTTCCGCCGTGGGTTGCCGGTGAAGTGGAGCGGCCCGTCGCTCAACGCCGCGCAGAGTCAGGTCGCCATCGAAGAGATCGAGATCGCACACGAAGGGCTGCGCATGCAGCTCGTGTGAAGGAGTCAGGGATGGAGCTCCACGTCGGAGAGATGAACAGCAACGTGCGGATGACCGACTCGCAGTCGGCGCTCAGCCCGGAAGTGTTCGAGCGCATCGTGCGCTCGGTGCTGGAGCGCCTGCGCGAGGACCAGGCCCACGAGCGGCGCGTCGAATCCGAACGGCGCGTGCGCCCGGGCGTCTCGATGAACGAAACCTCGAGGTGGGAGTGAGATGAGCAAATCGAGCGCGCGGTTCCAGCGGCTCAAGCGCAATCTCGTCGATTTCGAAGATGAGATCGAGGTGCAGTTCAACCCCACCGAGCTCACCCTCAACAAGAGCGCGCAGTTCGCGGAGGTGGCCATTCCCGGGCTCGACGCGCCGGTGCTGCAGTTCGTGCGCGGGCAGTCCGAGACGCTCAGCGTCGATCTCTTTTTCGATTCGACGGAAGGCGGCACGCTCGGCAACGCCACTCCCGTCACGGAGAAAACCGACCGCTTCTATCAGCTGATCAAGATCGACCGCGAGACGCACGCGCCGCCGGTGTGCCGCTTCGTGTGGGGCGACCGCGGCTTCGCCGGCTCGCAGATGAACGCGCAGTGGCAGAGCCAGAACGCCAGCCGCACGAATGGATTTCAGTGCGTCGTCGAAAGCGTGCGGCAGCGCTTCACCATGTTCGCGACGAACGGGCGGCCGCTGCGCGCGACGCTCACGGTCTCGCTCAAGGAATACAAGACGCTCGACGAGCAGATCGCCGAGATCTTTCTGCAGTCTCCCGATCACACGCACTCGCACATCGTGCAGCGCGGCGACACGCTCGCGCGCATCGCCGCCGCGCGCTACGACAACCCGCGGGAGTGGCGCGCGATCGCCGATCACAACCGGCTCGACGATCCGCTCGATCTCCAGCCAGGACAAATCCTGGAGGTGCCTCCGCTCCCGTGAGGCGGAACCCGCATGACCACGAAACCGATCTACCGCGAAGGGGAGAACTTCTTCGTCCCCAGCTTTCAGGTGACGCTCGACGGCACGCGTCTCAAGGCCGGGATTCTGCGCGACGTCCTTTCCGTGACGTACAAGGACAGCGTCTCCGACAGCGGCACCGGCGGGAGCGGCGACGCGCTCGATTCGTTCGAGATGACGATCAACAACTGGGACGCCGAAGCGCGCCGGTTCAAGTACGAGCCGCATTCCAGCTCCGATTACCAGGGCCTCTTCGAGCCCGGCCGCGAGCTCGACCTGTCCATGGGCTACTTCGACAACATGCGCCTAATGCTCCGCGGGCTGATCACGTCGCTGGAGCCGAACTTCACCGAGTCGGGACCGGCCACCCTCTCCATTCGCGGCCTCAACGTCCTTCACAAGTTCAAGAAGCGCCAGCACACCTGGACGTGGCCGGACACGAAGAAGGACAGCGAGATCGCGTTCGAGCTCGGTGAGCAGCGCGAGACCTCCAGCCGCCCCGGCCTTGGCATTCCCGTGCGCATCGACGAGAACGCGAAGCAGCGCGAACCATCCGAATTCGTGTTCATGAACAACCAGTTCGACATCCTCTTCCTCATCGAACGCGCGCGCCGCCGCGGCTACGCCTTGCACCTGCGCAAGGACACCGGCGGCGGCGAGTACCTCTATTTCGGACCGAGCCAGGAGATCCGCCGCGTGGAGTACGAGCTCGAGTGGGGTCGCTCGCTCTGCTCGTTCCGTCCGACGTTCACGACCGCGAATCAGGCTTCGTCCGTCACGGTGCGCGGATGGGATCGCGCGACGCAGAAGACCATCGAGGGGAAGGCGCAGATCCCCGACGACTGCCGGCTCAACAGCGATCAGTCGCCGGTGGCGCTGAAGGCGAGCCAGAGCGAAGAGGTCGTGACGAACCGTCCCGTGCGCAACGAGCAGGAAGCGCGCGAGCTGGCGAAGAACATCCTCAACGACGTTGCCCGCGACCTGGTGCGCGGCAGCGGCGCGACCGTCGGATTGCCCGATCTCCGCGCCGGCAGCCGCGTGGTCATAAAGGGTCTCGGCCCGCGCTTCAGCGGCAACTACTTCGTCACCTCGACGTCGCACACCATCGATTCGAATGGCTACCGGACGACGTTCGACTCGCGCCGCGAAGGTCCGGTCGAAGGAGGCGCGTGATGGCGGTGCTGAAACCGGGACGCATCGACTCCGACGGCAACTGGCTCGAATGGGACGCCATGGCGCGATACATCGAGGAGGCGCTTCCGCCTCCGAACGATCCCGAAGACTCGGGGAAAGCCGGCCGCCGCGAGTTCTTCATCGCCATCTCCACGGGAGTCATCGAGTACCTGAAGGTCCATCAGGGCGATGCATTCGTCGTCCACGTCAACAACGACGTTGGCACGCTGGAGATCCGATGAGCACGCGATTCGAAGGTGTGATGGTGGGCAGAGTCGTGGAGGTCGAAGACCCGGATGGCCAGGGCCGCATCCGCGTCGACTTCCCGTGGCTGGGTGGGCAGAGCAAGAGCTACTGGGCCGCGATCGCGGCGCCGATGGCGGGCGGCGGACGCGGCGCCTTCTTCATGCCCGAGAAGGACGACGAAGTGCTCGTCGCCTTCGACCGCGGCGACGTCAATCACGCTTACGTCATCGGCTTTCTGTGGAACGGCCGCGACAAACCGCCGTCGACGTCGGTGCGCGAGCGGATGATCCGCAGCGTCAACGGCCACGCCATCCGCTTTCTCGACTCCACGCCGGAGAACGGAAACAAGGGCGCAATCATCATCGAGGACGCCCACGGCAATCGCATCACGCTCTCCAACGCGAAGATCACCATCAAGAGCGTGGCCGTGCTGGAGCTCGACGCGCCGACGATCGTCATCAAAGGTCCCGGATATCAACGGGTCATTTCGCCGAACAACAACCCGATCTGAGCGAGGGAAACGCGCGCATGGGCAATCTCGACATCGAAGTCAGCGCCGAAGTGCAGGCGATGTTCGACCTGCCGAAGTGCGCCGATGTGAAGCTGCCCATGCCGGCGCCGATGCAGATCACGCTGCCGACCGGCGCGGTGATCAAAGCGGTCGCGGATGTTTCGAAAGGCATCCCGACCGATTGCGCGGCAACGTTCAGCCTGATGGTGCAGCTCAATCCGCTGCTCGCGAGCATGGAGTGCCTGCTCCGCATTCTCAAGCTCCTCGGCGCGCTCATCAAAGTCATCAAGGGGCTGCCGTTCCCGCCGGTGCAGGCGATCAAGGATTTCGTCGACGCCGCAACGGAGCTCGCGCCGTGCATCGCCATCCCCTTCAACATCCCCGCGCTCAAGGCGATGATCCACGACATCCTCTGCCTGATCCTGAAGACCCTGAAGTGCGTCGTCGAGGGGCTCTCCAGCATCGTGAAGACGATGAAGGGGTTGTCGATTCAGCTGGAGATCGCCGAGGCCGACAACAACCAGGATCTGCTGCAGGCCATCCAGTGCGCGCAGGAAAACGCGCAGATCTCCTCGCAGCACCTGATGCAGTCGGTCGAGCCGATCACCGCGCTCCTCGGCCTCGTCTCTCCGATCATGCAGCTGGCCGGGCTTCCGGCGATCGAAATGCCGGCGGTCGGCGGCAGCACCGACGTCTCCGGCCTCGAGAAAGTCGTGAAGACGCTCGAAGACCTGATCAAGACGCTGTCGGACATCAACGAGGGATTGGGAGGGCCGTGCTCATGACCGGCCGCGAGTTCCTCGGGCGCGGCTGGCAGTTTCCGGTCCGCATCAATCCGCACGGCGGTCTCTCGTACGTCAGCGCCGAGCAGGACATCGTCGAGGCGCTCTGGATCATCCTCTCCACCTCGCCCGGCGAGCGGCAGATGCTGCCGCGGTTCGGCTGCGGGATCCACGACTTCGTGTTCGCGCCGAACAGCGCGGCGACGCGGGGCACGATCGCGAACGCGGTGCGCAAGGCGCTCACGACGTGGGAGCCGCGCATCGATCTCGTCGACGTTCGCGTGGAGGCGGGAGCGGGCGAGGACAACAAGCTTCTCATCCGCATCGACTACCGCATCCGCTCGACGAACGCGTACCACAACCTCGTCTATCCCTTCTACCTGAAGGAAGGAAAAGGAAGCTGATCATGCCCCTGGCCGCGCCGAATCTCGATGACCGCAACTTCGCGCAGATCGTGGCCGAAGCGAAGACGCTCATCCCGCGGTACACGCCGGAGTGGACCGACTTCAACGAGAGCGATCCCGGCATCACGCTCGTGCAGCTCTTCGCGTGGATGACGGAGATGCTGATCTACCGGCTCAACCGCGTGCCGGACCGCAACTACATCGAGTTCCTCCGCCTCCTCGGCATCGAGCTGGAACCGGCGCAGCCGGCCAGCGCCGAGCTCACGTTCACCCTCGCGCGCAACGACCTCGACGTCGTGATGGTGCCGAAGGGAACGCAGATCGCGGCCGCGTCGTCGGGCGGCGGCGCGCCGGCCATCTTCGAGACGAACGAAACACTCATCGCGCTCGGGGCGAAGCTCGTGGCGATCCAGAGCTTCGACGCCTACAGCTTCTCGAACGAGACCACGAAGAACGGCGCGGCCGGACAGACGTTCTACCCGTTCGGAACGCGCGCACGCGCGGAGTCGGCGCTGCTTCTCGGTTTCGCGTCGCCGCTGCCGTTTACCTCGCAGCAGGTAAATCTGCTCGTGTACGTCCACACCGGCGAAGACGAGCGCGAGACGCATTGCGAGCTCGATCTCGGCGTGGCGCCGCCGCCGGCGACGTTCATCTGGGAGTACTACGACGGCCGCGACTGGCAGCGCTTCGAGATCGACAAGGACGAGACACGAGCGTTCACGCGCAGCGGGCACATTTATTTCCCCGGGCCGGGCACGCGCGTCGCGAAAGCGATCATCGGCGACACCACCACCCCGCTCTACTGGATCCGCGCGCGGCTCGCCGCGGCGACGTACGAAAAAGCGCCGCAGCTCGAGTCGATCCTGACGAACACGGTCACCGCCACGCAGGCGCTCACGGTGCGCGGCGAGATTCTCGGCAGCACGGACAGCCGTCCCGGACAGATGTTCAAGCTCGCCAGCGCGCCGGTGGTCGTGCGCGAGCGGCCGGAGACGGTGAAGACCTCCGCGGGCATCGTGACGGTCACGAGCCTGCGTCTCGAGATCGACGAAGGACGCGGCTTCGAGGTATGGCAGGAGGTCGACGACTTCCACGCGTCGACTCCCGACGACCAGCACTACAAGCTCAATCGCAACACCGGCGAGATCGCGTTCGGCGACGGCGAGCACGGGCGGATTCCGGTCGCGAACTTCACGCCCGATCCGAACGTGATCGCGCGCGAGTACCGCTTCGGCGGCGGCAAGGCGGGAAACGTCGCCGCCGGAACGGTGACGTCGATGCAGACGACCGTCGAGTCGGTGTCGGGCGTGGCGAATCTCCGCGCCGCGTATGGCGGCTCGGAAGAAGAGACGCTCGCCAGCGCGAAGCTGCGCGCGCCGCTCGCGCTCAAGAGCAAGAACCGCGCGGTGACCGCGGAGGACTTCGAATACCTCGCGATGGCCACGCCCGGCGCAAGGCTCCATCGCGCGAAAGCGCTGCCGCTGATCCATCCGCGATTCGGAAACGTCGGCGTGCCGGGAGTGGTCAGCGTCGTCGTCGTTCCCGACGGCGATGCGCCGAACCCGATGCCGAACGAGACGACGCGCCTTCTCGTCTGCAAGCACCTGAATCAGCACCGCCTGCTGACGTCGGAGGTCTACGTGGTCGCCCCGACGTACCGGCTCGTGCGCATCGAAGCGGACGTGATCGTCGATCCCGCCGGCGATCTCGCCGAAGTGAAGCGCACGCTCGACGCCGCGATTTCCAGGTACTTCCACCCCCTGACCGGCGGCAATGACGAGCAGGGATGGCCGTTCGGCGGAACGATTTTCTATTCGGACGTGTACCGCGTTCTGCTGCAGGTGCCCTACGTCCTGCGCCTGCGCGACAACCAGCTCGTGATCTGGCTCGACGACGAGCGGCAGACGTTCTGCCGCGACGTCGAGATCAACCAGGGAGAGCTCGTCTACAACGACGGCCACAACATCAGCGTGGCGTATCTGTGAGCCGGCGATGACCACGATGCGCAACGACACGCTTCTGCTCGATGCCCGGGCCGGCTGGCGCAAGGGCTGGGCGGAAGCGGCGATCGAGACCAGCGGCGCGATCCGTCTGCGGCGCCAGCCCGCGTCGATCCGGCCGCTCGCCGACGCATCGGGATCGTTCGGCGGCCTAACGAATCCCGGCGGACTCGCCATCGATCGCGACGGGCGGATCTACGTCCTCACCGAGGATGGCACGCGCATCCGCCGCTTCGATCCGTGCGCCGGCGCGTTCGAGACGCTGAGGTGCATCGGCACGCGCGGCGGCGCGCCGCGGCAGCTCGATGGCGCGAAGGGCATCGACATCTCGTGTCACGGCGATCTTTTCGTCGCCGACACCGGCAACGCGCGCGTGCAGGTTTTCTCGCTCAAAGGACTCGCGTTGCGCGCGATCTGGACGCGTCCGGAATGGGAGCCGTGGGACGTCGCCGTCGCGCGCGACGGCTGCGTGTTCGTCACCGACCGCGCGAACGGGCTCGTGCACCGCTTCGACTGTCATGGCGTGTGGCGCGCGGCGTACGGTGGCTTCGAGCGGCCGACGCATCTCGCCATCGACCGCGAATGCCGGCTCTACGTGATCCAGGAGGGGAGCGATTCCGTCGTCGTCCTCGACGCGAACGGCAAGATCCTCGAGACGATCGCGCGAGCGAACGAAGCCGAAGAGCGTTTCTGTCCGACCGGGCTCTCGGTCGACGCGGACGGGAACGTGTGCATCGCCGATTCTTCGGGGCTGCTCTTCGTCGCCGACAAGGACGGCGAGACACACGGCGCCGCGCGTGCGTGTCGTCTTCCGGCGATGCAGGCCGGCGGCGTCGTGTTCGATCGCGACGGCAATCCGGTCGTCGCCGACGCCGATCGGGAGCGCATCTGCTCGATCGACGCGAGCGCCGCGTACGAAACGAGCGGCGTGTTCATCTCCGACTCTCTCGACAGCCGCATCTACAACTGCCAGTGGCATCGCGTCGTGTTGCGCGGCTCGCTGGTCTCCGGCACGCGCGTGCGCGTCGACACGTTCACATCCGAGTCGCTGCGGGCGATCGACGAGATCCTCGCGCTTCCCGACTCGCGTTGGGCGACGCGCCAGCTCGATACGAGCGTCGGCGACGGCGAGTGGGACTGCCTCGTGATCAGCCCGCCGGGGCGATACCTCTGGCTGCGCATCACGCTCGCCGGAAACGGCACTGCGACGCCTTCGCTGGCGAGCGTGCGCGCGTTCTTCCCCCGCGCGTCTTCGCTGCGGTTCCTCCCCGCCGTCTACACCGAAGAACCGGTCAGTCGCGAGTTTCTCGGCCGCTTCCTCTCGATTTTCGACAGCGTCCGCGCGACGGTCTCCGATCGCATCGCCGATCTCGAGTCGTACTTCGATCCCGCGTCGGCGCCTGCGGAATCGGGCTCGCCGCGCGCCGCCGATTTTCTGTCGTGGCTCGCGTCGTGGGTCGGACTGGCGCTGGAGCGCCACTGGCCGGAGTCGAAGCGCCGCGCTCTGCTGAAGAACGCGCACAAGCTCTACGAGCTGCGCGGCACACCCGAGGGATTGCGGCTGCACGTCGAGCTGTACACGGGACGCTCGCCGCGCATCCTCGAGCATTTCCGCCTGCGCCGCTGGACGTTCCTCGGCGAATCGCGCCTCGGCGATTGTTCCGCGCTCTTCGGCGCGGCGATCGTGCAGCGGCTGCAGCTCGGCGTGAACGATCGCATCGGCCAGTTCCGCCTCACCGACACGGGCGACCCGCTCCGCGATCCGTTCTACGTCTACGCGCACAAGTTCACGGTGGTCGTGCCGGCGCTGCGCGGCGAAGACGCCGAGCTGCAGCGGCGCACGCTCGAACGGATCATCGAGATGGCGAAGCCCGCACATGCGCAGGGCGATCTGCAGGTGACCGAGGGACGGCTGCGGATCGGAATTCAGTCGTTCGTCGGCGTCGACACCATCATCAGCGACTACCCGCGCGACGTGGTCGAAGGAGAGCGGCGCCTGGGATTCGACGCCGTCCTCGGCCAATCAGAAGACGAAGCGAACCCGCCGGCGATGCGCGTCGGCGTGCGAACGAGGATCGGCGCCACGACTTTGCTGCGCTGATCGGAGGAGCCCATGACCGAGACATTGCACCTGCGCCGCACCGAGCACGAGCACGATCACGATCACGACCGCGCCTGCGTCGAGTGCGAGGTCCCTCAGCTCGCGCGCAATCACTACTTCACCGGGAAGCTTCTCGTCGAGCGCGACTTCACCGACGAGCAGCGCTACTTCATCGGGAAGGACCGCCGCCACAACCAGCGCCTGCACGGGTGGGGAACGGTGTGCGGTCTGAAGGTCGAGCCGCACGCGAATCCCGCGTGCCGCGCGAAGTACGTGGTGGTGCGTCCCGGCACTGCGATCGACTGCTGCGGACGGGAGATCCTCGTGCAGCGCGACGACACGTTCGATTTTCGCGAGCGCGTCGAGGAGCTGCTGCGCGCGAAGCATCACACGCCCGACGACCAGGAGCTCGCCGATACCGACAGGCACCGGCTGCAGATCTGCCTGCGCTATCGCGAGTGCGCGGCCGAGGATGTGCCGGCGGTGTTCGACGAGTGCGGATGCGATGACAGCGGCTGCATGCCGAACCGCGTCCTCGAGTCGTACCAGCTCGACGTGCTGCTCGATCCGAAACCGAAGGCGCCGCCGCATGATCCGAAGCACGTCGAGCTCGCATGGGACTCGACGGTGAACGTGAACCTCGCCTCGACGGTGGTGCTCGACCAGAGCCGCAAGCGGCTGTGGGTGGCGGGGCTGGCGTCGTTGAGCGAAGCGATCGCGTACTCCTACACGACCGAGAACTACAGCCTGCTCACCGTCGGATCGATCAAGGATCCGCGCGCGTTCCGCGTGTCGCGGGACGGCACGCTGCTCTACATCGGCCGTGCCGTCGCCGGCAAGATCGTCGTCGAGCTCTTCGACGCGCTGACGTACACACCGGCATCGGCGCCGATTCGCTCGATCACCATTCCGGACGCCGGCGCGAGCGGACTGGTGATGGCGCCGTCGATCGACGGCCGCGTCTACATCTACGTTCATCTGCAGGAGACGAATCAGAAGACGCATGTCCTCGTGTACGACCGCGAGCTGAAGACGAAGCTCGGCGACGTCGCGGTCGGCGCGGGCGGCTTCGGCATCACCCTCACGGACGACGGCAGCTCGCTGTTCGTGACGAATTCGACCGACGGCACGATCACCGAGATCGACGCGGCGACGCTGACCGCGAAAACGATCGTCACAACGCCGGGCGTGCGCTACGCGAGGGTGGCGGCGATCGAGACCACGGCGGACACGCGGCTCGCCGTTGCGGATCCCACCGCGAAAAAGCTCTACCTCTTCAGCGTCAAAGCGGGCGTCGCGACGCAGCTCGGCGATCCGTTCGCGCTGGACGGCACGCCGCGCGACCTGATCTTCTCGACGGGAGGCGTGTGGATTTACGCGCTCGTCGAGGACGCGGCGAAGAAAGGCACGCTGCAGGCGGTCAACGCGCACGCGATCGAGTTGAAGAAGCCCCAGACGCCGCCGACGGTGACGATCGGAGAGCAGCCGCGCGACATCGCCATCACCAACAATGGCCGGCGCATCTTCGCCGCGTACCTCGGTCCCCTCGATCCGCCGGCGTCGGGAACCACGCCGCCGGTCAGCGGCGGCGTCGCGGTCATCGACGTCATCGAGCACGACTGCTCGACGATTCTCGACGGCATCATCGGACCGTGTCCTTCGTGCGGCGATGAAGACGAGTGTCTCGTCCTCGCGACGATCGACGATTACGTGCTCGGCGATGCCGTCGAAGAAGACGACATCGACAATCTCACCGACCGGCGGCTGCTTCCCAGCACGAGCGTGCTGACGGACATCGTCCGTTGCCTGCTCGAACAGCCGGGAGGAGGAGGCGCGCCGGGACCGCAAGGACCGCCGGGTCCGAGCGGCCCGACGGGACCTGCGGGTGTGACGGGCGCAACGGGACCCGCCGGCCCGACAGGTCCCGGCGGAGCGGGAAGCATCGGACCAACCGGACCAACCGGGCCAAGCGGACCAACGGGACCAATCGGACCAACCGGGCCTGCCGGGATCGGAAGCATCGGTCCGACCGGACCAATCGGACCGACGGGACCAATCGGACCGACGGGCCCGATCGGACTGACGGGCCCGATCGGCCCCACCGGTCCCGCGGCGCCGGAGCTCAAGCTACCGCGCATCGTGGCGACCAGCTGGGAGCACGGCCAGATCTTTCCGGGCGACGCGATCGGCGCGGGTCCCGACAGCCTTCTCGTCGCGTTCGACCAGAGCATTCCCGTGAAGGCGGAGACGCTCCATGGGTTCACGTTCGAGGTTTACGTCCGAGGGCAGCCGACGCCGAACGTTCCGCTGTTCCAGGCGCCGTACAACAAACTCTACGGAGTCGTCGAAGCGCTGCAGCTGAAGGCGGATTGCAGCTCGGGCATCACCATCTCCAACCCGAAGGTCGTGACGACGGGTCCGGTCACCGGCATGCGCTTCCGTCCGATCCCGGCGAATGCCAACACGCCGGCGCGATTCTTCATCGGCGAATACGTGGTTCTCATCGACGGCAACTTCATCCTCGGCAACGACAAGATCGACATCGCAGGCAGGAAGGTCTTCCCCGCGCTCGACGGCGAACACTTCGCTCCGGGTCTCCGCGGGACGGACTCGCGCTGCCCGAGCGGCGACCGCATCGAGGGCGGTACGTTCCGAAGCTGGTTCTGGGTGGGGCAGCCCTTCCGTCCCGACACGAACGCGATCAAATGACATCCGCGGGCTCACGGAGGAAATGATGGCCAGAATGACATACACGACGTCGACGTCGATCCGTAGCTACGCGAGGCTGTCGTCGAAGCGCAAGACGAGCGCGAAGTCCGATTGCGGATGCCCGGCGTGCCGCGGCCTCGAGTGCATGGAGCGCCCGCGCTACTTCGCCGGACAGCTGCTGACCGAGGCGGAGCTGAACAGCGAGCAGGCGTACGTGCTCGCGAAGAATCGCCTGCACAATCGCTATCTCCATGGCTGGGGTGTCGTGTGCGGATTGGAAGTCGTCTGCTCGCAGTGCGACGGCTGGGTGACGGTCAAGGAAGGGTACGCGATCGATCCGTGCGGAAACGACATCGTCGTCTGCAAGCAGACCGACTTCAACCTGATCGAAGAGATTCGCAAGTGCATCGACGCGCGGCGCCGCGCAGCCGAGGTCTGCCCGCCCTGGCAGGACCCGAACGCCGATTGCGTGGACCAGGAAGATCACTGGTGCGTCACGATCCGGTACATCGAGACCGAGGCGCGCCCGACGATGCCGTTGCGGCAGGAAGGCACGTCGACCGGCTGCGACAACGGCTGCGGCTGCGGCGGGAATGGGAAGAAAACCGCGCGCGCCTCGGCGACGAAATCGGGCTGCTCGTGCGGCGGCGGATGCGGTGACGCGCCTTCCGCGCCGAAGGCGAAAGCACGCGGCGTCGCCTGCGAGCCCACGCGCATCCTCGAGCAGTTCCGCCTCGAGATCGTGCCGCAGCCCGCGGAGTGCCGCGACGTCCATGCGAAAACGATCGGCGGCGTCGCGACGACGGCCGTGGAAATCGACCGGGCCAGCCAGACCCTGCGCCTCGCTGCGATGAATCAGAGCATCGGAACCGCGCTCCTCCGCACGTTCGTTCCGGACGAGTTCTTCGCGAGCCGGTGGTTCGCGCTCGGCGGCCCGGAGAGTCCGCCGGATTCGCTCTTCAATCAGATCGTCGACATCGTCAACGACGTCGACGAGTTCCTCGCCGAGCGGATGCGCGATGACGAGCTGCGCATCCTGAATCATCTGTTCGCGATGGTCATTCGCGACGAGCAACGCGACACGGGGGGGGTGATTTTCACTCCGGAGGAACGCAGCGCAACGCTGTTTGGCGGGATCCCCATCTCTCAACCGTCGACGACGAACAACGACGATCGGTTTTCGCTGTACGACTTCTGCTGCCGCTTCCGTCGCGTGTTGTGGGAGCTCTACGCCGAGAACCCGCTGAACGTCCGCTGCGCGGGATTCGAGTGTCCGCCATGCCTCGGCACGCCCGGGCCGACCGGATCCACCGGTCCGGCGAGACCCACCGGTCCCACCGGACCTGCTGTTGGAACAGTTAAGGTCGCAAAGGAGGGGGGATTCGTCACGGAACGCTTCGACGGCAACTTCGAGCAGGACATCACATTTCGCGATGGTCCGGCCTCGCTCGCGATGAGCGACATGTCCAATCTACGTAGCGGCGCGACTTTCAGCACCGGCGGCGGCGGTGCCACCGGCGCTACCGGGATGCCTGAGACGCGTGCCGACCGCGAGCCGCTCCTCTGCCTCCTGAACGCGCTCATCGACTACATCGTCGACGCGGTCTGCATGAAGCTGCTCCCGCCGTGTCCGGCGTCGCCGTGCGACGACCGCCTCATCCTCGCGTGCGTCACCATCAAGAACGACAAGATCGTCCACATCTGCAACTTCGCCTGCCGCCATTACGCGGGTAGCTTCAACTCGCTTGCGTACTGGACCTCGGTCGTACCGGTCGTTTCCGCGATCAATTCCGTGGTGCGGAAGATCTGCTGCGCGCCTCATGCGCTGCCGGGCCTCTTCGGTCTGCGGCGGCGCAAAGGGCGGGTCATCGACAACCCCGGAGCAACGGGAACCACCGACAGCGGCGGCGGGATCGCCACCCCGGTCAACCCCAATCGGTGACGCGAGGGAGCCATGTCCGAAGACATCGAACGGGTCAACTACTACCAGCTCCAATACCTCGGCGCCGAGGATTTCAAGGCCGAGCAGGCATACCACCGCGACATGCGGCGCCGGCACAACGTCGGACATCATCTCCTCGGCATCGTCGCCGGACTGGAGATCCTCGAAGTGCAGAAAGGGAGCGGCAACGGATTCGACGTCTACGTGCAGCCGGGCCTCGCCATCGACGGCTTTGGCCGCGAGATCGTCGTCACCGCGCCGTACAAGCTCGACGCCACGGATTTCCGTTCGTTCAAAGACACCCGCTCCCATGAAGTCTGGATCGCGTATCGCGAGCAGCTCGACACCCCGCCCGGCGCCGGCTACAACGCGTGTGAAGACGAGGATCAGAACAAGCGCGTGCGGGAGGAGTTCCGCATCGTCATCGATCCGCCGTCGCCGAAACATCCGGCGGTGATCGTCGGCGGAAAACCCGCGGTCGTGAAGAGCGATCCCGCCGCGGCTACCGCCGCCGTCGTCATCCCCGACGACGAATCCGTCCCGTATCAGGACTTTCCCGATGACCGCGAGCGGTGGCTCATTCGCCTGGGAAGGGCGACGTGGAATCCGAGCGGATTCTTCGAGCCCGACGCGAATCTCGACGACGGTCGCGTCTACACCGGCGTCATTGCGGAGAACGTGCTGTCGCCCGCGGCGAAGCTTTTTCTTCGTCCACGCAATTTCACGGCCGGCAAGGAAGACGATGCCGAGTTCGCCGAGATCCAGGGGCAGCTGCAGGTCGACGGACGCATCGTCGCGAAGAAGGACGTCCATCTCCACGGCGGCAAGCTCCTGCTGCAAAGAGCCGGCGGTGACGACGACAAAGTTCCGTTCTGGCTGCAGCGCAAGTTCGATCAGGCGTATGACTTCCGCGTCGACATCGGGCCCGAGAAAGGAACGCAGCGTTTATCGATCGGAACCGACGGCGATGATCCGGCCAAGGCGAAAACGCTTCTGGCCGTGCGCGCCGACGACAACGTCGACATCGCCACGGGGAAGTTGAATTTCGGCACGGCGCCGCTGCGCCAGATGCTGAATCTCAAGGACGAGGACTACGGCATCGGCGTGCAAGGCGGCACGCTCTACAACCGAAGCCTCAGTGCCTACGCGTGGTATCGCGGTGGAAAGCACGACGACACGCCCGCGCCGGCGGGCCCCGGCGGCGCGATGGCCATGGAGCTCACGTCCGCGAACAAACTGAAGGTCTACGGCGCGATCGAAGGCACGAGTCTCAGTGCGCCGAGCGTGCAGACGACCGACGTTTACGTCGACGGCGGCAAAGTCCATCTGCGTCTGCCGGGCGGCGTCATCGACACGGACGAGATCTCGATCGGGCGCGTGAACCACGCCGCGAACTTTAACGAGCTCCGCGTCATCATCGGCGACGAAGCTCTCGGGCTGGACGCGTTCACCGTCGGTCCGATGCAGGGCAACAGTTATGTGACGGCGTTCCGCGTCGCGAACAACGGCAATGTGTCGATGGGGGGGCACCTCACGCTCGACGCCGGGAAGTTCATCAACATCGGCTCGATGCGCCTGGGCGGGAGCTTTCCGGTGGACGTGATCATCGCCCGCTACTTCCTCAACGTTCAGAATGCCTCCGACGTCTTTCCGGCGAACGCGTCTCCGCCGATCACGATCATGTCCCGCATGCCGGTGGTCTCGTCCGCGTCCGTTCACGTCGCGCTCTCGCACATTTCGAACTCCGGCCAGGCGGTCAATGCCGCCTGGGCCGTGTATCCGACGGCCGTGAGCGTCAGCGGCAATCAGGTCTCGTTTCGCATCGGCTATTCGGTGACGGATTCCGACGGCTTTCTGCATTACGCGACGGCAATCATCGTGATGGTGCCTTGAGGAGGCGGACATGTGGGTCCTGCAAAACGACGTGCTGATGGAGCTTCCGGACGACGTCCCGATGCCCCCGAACGGCAAGAAGGTCGACGTGCCCGCGGACTTCCTGGTCTCGCCGCGGGACTACAAGATCAAGAACGGCGCGCTGCTCCATGAACCGCAGACGCTCGTCGTCGCGCTCTTACCGCAACTCACCTCGAACGAGATCCAGTTCATCAAGGAGCTCGCGGCGAAGAATGCGCCCGCGCCGGCGCCAGTAGAGGACAGCGCGCGCAAACCGGGCCGCCGCAAGGAGAAGAAATGATCGAAGCACGGCTGCAGGAGCTACGCGGCGAATGGGAGAAGGGAGCGCGCCAGCTCGAGCTGCTCGACCGCCAGCGCGGCGAGCTCCGCGAGACGCTGCTGCGCATCGAGGGAGCGATTCAGGTGCTCGAAGAGCTCTCGCGCGCGGAGACGCGGCCGGCGCTCGCACAGATCTCGTGAGGCGCGCATGGCCGCCGCCGATCGGATGACGTTCGGGCGCGCGGAGACGACGTACTTCGTCCCGCGCGATCGCGTTTTCGAGTTGCGCGCGCGCGGCGAGACGGCGTGGCGAGCGCACCTCGGCAGCGCACTCGAAGCCGTCCTCGCTCCGATCCTGCCACGCGACGATCCGCGCGTGTGGGTCATCCGCAATCTCGACGTCGATTTCACGTTTCCCGCGGAAGTCGACGACCCTCGCGCGCTCGCATACGCGTGGGCAAGGGAGATCGCGCGGAGCCTCGCCTGCGCGATTCGCGACGGCGAGGGCGTGACGCATTTCGCGAGCCGCGCGGCGTTTCTCGCGCAGTTCGCCGCCGACGTCGCCGCAGGCCGCGACACCGGGTGCTGGTATTACGAATCGTTCGCGTCGCTCCGCGCGCTGCCGCGCAGCGCGGTGATCCGCGAGGCGATCGTGCGCGAGCCGGAGGAAGCGGCGGCCGTGCTTTTCGAGCTGGCGCGCACGCAGCGGCTCGAACCGGTGCTCCGAGTGCTTCACGAGAACAGCGCGCGCCTGATCGCCGACGCCGCGTTTCCTGCTTCCGACGCGAACGTCGCACCGTCGCCGCGCATGATCGAGAGCCTCCTCGCGCTCGCCGACGGGCTCGCGGAACGCGCGCCCGACGGTTCGTTCGCGAGCGCGCACAACGCGATCCGTCTCTGCGTCGCGCTGAGCGCGACGTCGCCGTCGCTTGCGCTCGTCGACGTTCGCACGCACGTGGACCGCGTCCTCGCGTTCACGGCGATTCTCGCGGCGAGCGCGGAGCCGTGGAGCGTCGTCGAGGCGCTCATCGACGGGGATGCGACGGCGGCGCTCGCGATGAGCGTGGCGGACGGACGCCTGCCCGACGTCGCGACGATCGAATTCTTCACGCGCCTCGCCGCCACGCGTCCGGACGTCGTCACCTGCGCCGCGGGAACGCTCGCCCCGTCGCCGGCTGGCGAACTGCGATCGGAAAAACGCGTCGCCAGTGCGTTCGCCGGCCTTGCGCTGCTGCTCCAGCCGCTCGCCGAGCTGGAGATCGAAGACGATCGCGAGCTGCGGCGGCGCATCGCGGCGCAGTGCGCGATTGGCGTGCATCCCGCCGAGGTGCTCGGCGATGCGATCGTGGAGCTCTTTGCGGGGCCTCGCCGTGATGAAGAGGAGGAGCCCGTCGTTTCCGAAGAGCGAGTCGTCGAGCTCGCGCACGAGGTGATGACGAGGTTCGCATCGCGTCTTTTCGGCTTCGCCGGCAGCAGCGGTGAATTCCTCTACGCGAATTTCATCGAGGGTCGCGGCGCGCTGCGCGAAGACGAGGGGACGATCGTCGTCGAGCTTCCGCAGGTCCCGCTCGAGATCATTCTCCACCTCGCCGGCGTCCACGGCCGCCGATTCCCGCTGCCGTGGCTTCCCGATCGCACGATCGAGCTGCGCCTCGGAGGCGCCGCATGACGCTGCACCCGGTCGAGCCGAAAGCGATCGACGATGCGCGCGCGCAGTTTTGTTCCGCGCTGTCCCTGCTCGATCTGTTGCTCGCGCGCCACGTGCTTCGCCTGCGCGCCGCGCAACTGCTCGACGAGACAGATTTCCGCGGCCTCTACATCGCCGACGGGCACGTCGACGCGCTACTCCGTTCCACGGGCCGTCTTGCCGAAGACGATGCCGGCGCGGCCGCGCTCACGGCGCGCATCGACGCCCTACGCGGCGAAGCGTTTCCGGTGCCGCTCGGACTCTCCCGATTCGAATATGAGCTGCTCGTCGTCGCCGCCGCGCCCGACGCCGACCTTCGCTATCAAACGCTGTTCGCGTACGCGCAGAACGACGTCACGCGCAAGCTTCCGACGGTCTCCCTCACGTTGCAGCTCCTCTGCGACGATGCCGATGAGCGTTTCGAGCGACGGCGCGCGTTCGCGGCTGGTGCGCCGCTCTTCCGCGACCGTCTAATCCGATTTACGGACGAGATCGAGGTGCCGCTTCTCGCGCAGTCGCTGCGCGCCGATACGCGCGTGGTCGATTTCCTCCTCGGCATCGACAACCTCGACGTGCGCCTGGCCGTTTGCACGCGGCGCGTCGTTCCACGGTCGAGCTTCCGCGACCTGCACCTCGACGACGCGACTCGCGCGCGGATCGCGAATCTGATCCCGCAACTCGACGGATCCGCCGTGATCGCGCTGGAAGGTGTCGAAGGCTCGGGTCGTAAACGGATCGCGGAAGCGATCGCCGCGCAGCTCGGCCTGCGGCTGGCGGTCTTCGATGCGGCGCAGCCGATGCCGCCGGACGCACTAGCGCTTCTGCGACGCGAAGCGCTGCTCAGCGGCGACGCTGTGGTCATCGATCATCACGAGCGCATCGCGGCCGAAACGCTGCCGGCGTTTCCCGCTCCGCTGTTTCTGGTCACGACGGAGAACCGTCGCACCGACGCCTTCACGATCGCGGTCCCGCTTCCTGATGCCGCGAGCCGCACGCTCATCTGGATGGACGCGCTTCGCGGCGATGCGGCGCCGGCCGATGCCGAGCCGGTCGCGCAGAAATTCGCGCTCACGCCGCGGCAGATTCACGGAGCGGTCGCCGCCGCTCGCGCGAGCGCGGCGCTTCGTGCGCCCGGCCAGCGCGCGCTCACCGCGGACGATCTGCACGCCGGCGCGCGCTCGCAGTCGAGCGACGCGTTGCGCAAGCTCGCGTCGCGTGTGGAATTGAAGTACGAGTGGGACGACGTCGTGCTCCCGGCGCGTGCAATCCGGCAGCTCCGCGACGTCTGCCGCGCGATCGAGCTCCGCCACGTCGTGCACGGTGAGTGGGGCCTTGCGCGCCGCATCAGCGGCACGGGTGTGTCCGTGCTCTTCACCGGCGCGAGCGGCACGGGGAAGACGATGTCCGCGTCGATCCTCGCGCGCGAGCTCGGGCTGGAGATGTTCCGCATCGACTTGTCGGCCGTGGTCAGTAAATACATCGGCGAGACGGAGAAGAACCTCGAACGGATCTTCAC
Source organism: uncultured Acidobacteriota bacterium (assembly GCA_963822445.1). GTDB lineage: Bacteria > Acidobacteriota > Thermoanaerobaculia > Gp7-AA8 > Gp7-AA8 > QHVT01. The sequence goes on from CAWGHO010000003.1 coordinate 326,479, forward strand.
CGCCGCGCAGAACAGCAACGCGGTGCTGTTCTTCGACGAAGCGGACGCGCTGTTCGGCAGGCGCTCGGAGGTGAAGGACGCGCACGATCGCTACGCGAACATCGAGACCGCATACCTCCTGCAGCGCATGGAGTGCTACGACGGCATCGTCATCCTGGCCACGAACCTCGGCCGCAACATCGACGAGGCATTCGCGCGCCGGATGTTCGACACGATCGAATTTCCCTTTCCCGACGCCGCGCACCGGCAGCGCATCTGGAGCGCCCTGCTCGCCGCCGGCGCGCCTGTCGCAAGCGACGCCGACGCGGCGTTTCTCGCGCGCCGCTTCGAGCTCTCCGGCGGCAACATCCGCAACATCGTCATCGCCGCCGCCTTCACGGCCGCCGCCGCGAAGACGCCGATCACCATGCGCGGCCTCATCCTCGCGACCGCGCGCGAGCTGCAGAAGATCGGCCGCCTGCCGTCGCGGGAGGATTTCGGCGAGTTTTACGACTCGATTCGTGAACCGTGAAAACCGCGGCCACAAAGCAGAAGCCGGATCACGCGGAGGCCGCGCGAGCCCCCGCGAAGAGCCCGTTCGAGCAGACGCGCGTCGAATCGCTCGTCGGCAACTTCGCGATGCAGCGCGCCGTCCAGGCGAGTCTCTCGGTAGGCGGTGGCGGCGACAAGTTTGAAGAGGAAGCCGATCGCGTCGCGGAAACCGCGGCAGGTCCGGCACCCGAAATCGAGCGCCGGGAAGACGAGGAGCTTCGCGTTCAGACGAAGCGCGACGCGGGAGCAGCGGCGCCGAAGGCGACCGAATCAGTCGAGCGCTTCCTCGGCGGAGCTCGCGGCGGCGGCACATCGCTGCCGGCATCGATGCGCACACTCGCGGAGTCGCGGCTGCGTCATGATTTCAGCAACGTGCGCGTACACACGGACGCGAACGCCGCCAGTGCGGCGCGCTCATTCGGCGCTGAGGCATTCACATATGGGAGCGATATCTACTTCGCGCGCGGCCGGTATCAACCCACATCGGTCGCGGGACAAAAACTCCTGGCGCATGAGCTGACGCATGTCGTGCAGCAGGGAGCGGCGGCGCCGGCCCTTCAACGGAAGGCTGCGAATGATCACGACGAAGTGGAGGCCGATCCCGACGAGGGAGGCGCTGCAGCAAGCGGACAGGAAGGCGTGACGATCAACAGGCCGGGCGTCATGGCGTGCACTCCGGCGTCACCGGAGACTCAGTATCTGCGGAAGATACCGTCGCCGGAAGCAGGCACCAACGTCATCGAGACGCTCTCGTTCAACCAACGAGTACTGGTGGAGCAACGAGGCGGCGCCGGGAACGCCTGGTATCAGATCTTCGTCGGTGCCGGACAACACGGCTGGGTGCCGGCCGCCTCCGTCGCGCTGGATCCGCCGGAGCCGAATGCAATTCTGTATCGCGTTCAACCCGGCGATACACCGATGGGTCTCGTCGGCGCCTGGTATTGGGACGGTCGCTGGGGGAATTGGATCGGCACGGATGCGCCGGGCGGCGACGCGCGGTTCTATGTGGGCGCACTCGCCTATGCCAACAAGGGTCGCGCGGGCATGCTCAGTCCCGAAGCTCTCACGGAACGGCCGGCGTGGAAGAGCGTGACGCTGACTGCCGGCCACACGATCTGGCGGCCGAGCAAGGCGTTTCTGCAAACGCTCCGAGGAAAGATCAGTTCCGGATCGATTACCACCGAGGTCTGGGAGGCAGTGAAGGTCGTCGCGATCTACATGGCGGGCTTCGTCGCCGGCATTCTCTATGGCGCGTACGAAGCGATCGAGGATCTGCTGACGGGCGTCGTCGGCCTGATCAAGATGCTCTGGGACATCGTGAAGAGCGTGATCGAGGGAACGATCCTCAGCGACGCCGCTGCGTGGTGGGAACAGCTCAAGAAACTCAAGATCTCCGATCTGGAAACGTGGTTCCTCAGCAAATGGAACGCCGCCGACCCATGGGACCAGGCGTTTTTCCGCGGACGGGTGGTCGGGTACGTCATCATGGAAATTCTCATGGCGTTGTTCTCGGGGGCAATCCTGAACGCCATCAAATGGGTCGGCAAGTTTGCAAAGATCGGTGCGCTCATCGCCAAACTGCCGGGGATCGTCAAGGGAATCGAGACGGCGCAAAAAGCCCTGAAGCTGCCGGAGAAGATCATCAAGGAGGTGAAAGCCGCTCGCGCAGCGAAAGCCGCGGCCAAAGAAAAGAAGGCGGCAGAAGCGGCGGCGAAGGCGACCCGAATACGGGCCAGCACGATGCATCACGTTTTCAGTCAGAAGAGGCACAAGTTGGATGATCTCGTGACACTCTTCGGCTCTGAAGACAAAGCGTTCGACGCAGTTCAGAAAGCGACCAACGCCGCCGTTAAATCTCAGCGGATCGATGGGGTATTCGAGGTCGCCGTCAAGGTAGGAACAGAAGCGATCACGGTGCGCGGGAGCGTCATCGATGGCATCGTGAGGATTTCGACATTCTTCAAGCCATGAAAACTCTAACGGACTTCGAAATGGCGGTACTCAGGAAGCTCCTGAGTGGAGACCATCACGTGCTGGCAATCCTGCGACAGCAACTGGAGGTTTGCCGCGTCAGCAAAAGAGAGACGACCGGAGTGGGAGTCTACGTCGAGCTCGATGCGAGTGCTCATCCTGGAGCGAGGCTCGCTTTGGATCTGAAATTCGGCGACGTCATTGCCGAAATCGAAGGGCTCGAGCACGGCGCGGGCTTCTTGCTCTACGTCGAGGCTGGCCTCATGGTCATGTTGGAAGGCTATACCTTTGGTGAGACCTGGCCCGAGCGAGTCGATCGTTACGAGCTCCGTTACGTGAACGAAGGAAACAGGGATCGCGCGATTGCCAAACTCCTCGGCGACTGCAGCTGAAGAAACGAGAGGAGCCCTGATCAACGCGCATTCGCGCGAAGGAAAACGGGGGACCTCGGAAATGCGGCGAATCGGGCGCTGCGGCACGCACGCATCATGGCGATCCTTTCGCAGCCCTGCAGCGTAACGTCGGCAATCAGGCGATTCAGCGGTGGGGCAGGAAGGTGGAGGGAACGCCCGACAACGTCGACGAGATCGTTCAGCGGAAGGGACCCGAGCCCGGAGCGCTGCAGCCGTCTACCCAGGCTCCGTCCCCGTCGCCGCCCCCGTCGCCCACTCCCGCCCCGCCGCCGGCCCCCACCCAGGCCGCGACGAGCGCGACGAGCGGCTCATCGAGAAACGCGTCCGCGCGAAACCAGCCGCTTTCCAGAGGTCCGCGCCGCGCACTGACGCGCGAAACATCGGCCGGGCATCCGATGCGAGGACCGGTCCGCGCGCGAGAAGCTCGTTCTCCGATGCCGCCGGCTCGGCGTCGCCGAGGTGGCCGTCGGAACGGCGCATGCGCGTAGAACAGATCGCACTCCGGTCATCGAACGCCGCGTGGATGCGAGCGATCGCATCGGGAGCGATGATGTCGGTGGGATCGAATTCGATTTCGCTCGTGACCAAGGCGAATTCGCGATCGTCCTGATGCCGCAGCGACTCCAGCAAATCGTCGCATTGCGCGTCCGCGCTCACCACGATTTTGATCGGTAGTGGGTCAATTTGATAGTTATATTGAGTGATAGTTACATCTCTGCGATGAACGTCTCCCGGTGTGCGGGTCCCGCATAGGCCTGCATCCGCCGCCGAACGCCGGACCCGCTCATTTCGACGTAGATCCTCGCCGCCTGCTCCAACCGCTCGCGCGTTTCTTCGAGTGTTCGCCCCTGCGCGGTGATGCCCGTCAACTCCTCAACGTATCCGAAGAAACCGCCGTCACTCTCGAAGTAGTTGCCGGTGAGCGTGGTGCGGATGACGAGATCGTCGTCTACCGCTGGTCGTTTTCGAGAACGAGGTCTAGCAGCCATCGGTCATCGCTCCTCGCTGGTGGTGCCACGAGCATCAGTAGGTCATCCTCTTGGCAGTCGAATAGCTCCGAGAGCCACACACGGCGGTCTAGGAGCGCGATACAGCCGTCCCGAAGCCGCAGCATCACGCTCATGGTCGGGTCCATCAGGCCGTAGCGGAGGCGGTAGATGTGCTGCCTGCTGACGCAGGAAGCTAGCTGAAGCTGCGACGCCTTCACGTGGTGAATGTCCATGAACCGACCGAGCCGCGTCCGCAGGTGACGCGAGCGGTAGGCTTCGGGTGGTGGTTTGCGCGGCATCGAACGTCACTCCGTGAGCAGAGGCGATTCCTAGCCATGGGAGGGTGGAGTGTATTCCGAGCCATGGCTAGGGTGCAAGGATGCCACGGCGCGCAGAGCGAAGCCCGGAAGGGAAGCAGTTCGGCGACGGTCTGCGCCGCATGCGGAAGGCTCGCGGGTGGAGTCAGGAAGTGCTCGCAGAGCGCGCCGGACTCGCGACGGATTACCTCGGCTTCGTGGAGCGCGGCGAGAACGTCCCGACGCTGACGGTGATCCTCAAGCTGGCTCGCGCGCTCGACGTGGATGCGGCGGAGCTACTCTCCGAGTTCACCAGGAGCGCGCTACGCCGGATGAAGCTGTAGGAGTATCATCGAGGCGTGAAGGCTAAGCCTGAAAAGCGCGACGTGAATCAGAACGTGAAGCGCATCTTTGACGAGATGGTCGAGCGTTCCGAGGAACCGCCCAACCGAGGGAAGCTGAAGGCCGCGCCGACTCCGGCCAAGAAGACCGGCGCGACCAAGTCGAGGTAGGCCCGGGCTCGCCCCGGGCCGCCTGTTGTCGTGCTTACCACGGTCACCCCCTTGGTGGTGGTGGCTCGATCAGTTGATGTCGTCGTCGTCATCGTCGATGCCATCGGGATACGTCGTCGGCATGTTCAGCTCATCGATGTCCTTATTGAAGTCGTAGTCCATCGGGTCGAGCTTCGTGCCGTAGACGTTGTTGTCGTTGTACGACCTGAAGTCCAAGTCCATCTGCATTACGTCGCGCTCGACACCACGGCGTCGAAGCTTGAAGGACGCCTCCATGTGCTCGGGTGGCGCTTGAAACAACTTCTTGTAGAGCGGGCGAAGCTTTTCACCGTCGGGTGTCTTGACCGGGATCATGACCGGATGGTTCTCGCGGACTTCACGTCCCTGGGGATCGGTGATGTACGCGTTCCGTAGATGCCGCGAGAGATCGCGGCGAAGTTGAACGACCGGGTCAAGTGGCGGCCGGTTGTAGTGTCCGTGCCTGATCGCCCATTCGGCCACCAAGTGAGGCGCGACGGTGGCCGGATCTTCGTCGGGGTGAGCCTTATGGTAAAGCTCAATCACGTACTGCAACTCGCGGGCTTTGGTGCTGCGTGGGAATGGGACAACCGGGTTAGATGCCATGAGTCTCCCTAGACGAGTGTGGGGCTGATCGTGTGTCCCCAGCCGTCAGTCAAAGCGGTCCCGGTGATGATCGCCCTGACCTTCACCAATAGATCGCGGTAAGCTCTGTAACCGACCTCGCCCCGATGCTGAAGTTGCCCAACGATCACTCCGGGATGGATCTTCATTCGGTGCGCAAACTGGATAATTCGGTCCGTGGAGTAAAGCGGCGCAATCCGCCTGACAAACGAAGTCATTTCGTCCGCCGGTACGAGGGAGTTGGCCGCCGCCAAGTTCGCCTTCTGCTCGGCATCATCGTCGGTCAGAAGTACGCTGATCTTTCCGTCCTTCTCGCTAAGCAGGTTTGAATCGAACGACGCAGCATCGCCGTGTTCGATGTGCTTGAACTCATGCATCAAAGTGAACCAGAACGCGTCGAGCCGGTCGTGCCGCAGCGACACGGCGATCACAGGGCTGTGGTCATCCATCCAGAAAGCAGCTCCATCTAACTTGGCACCCGGGAGCGGTTCAATGACCATGAATCGAATGCCGTGTTCCGACAGGATGCGCGGCACCTTCCTAATCTCTTTAGGAAATGCTGCGGCTGCTCGCAACTCACGTTCGGCCGATGCCAATCGTCGCGTAGAGAAAGCCGCTTGAACCGGGACCGCTGCGGCGAGTTGTCGCGCCCTGAAGCACCACGCGCGTTCTGCGCTGTTCAAGTCAGTCAGCTCGACCGTCCGGCGGGCAGCAACAGGGAACACCATATCCTCGGTCAGTGACGCTCCGAAGAACCTCGTAAGTGACCGCTCCAGTTCCTCAGTTTCATCAGCCTCGGTTATCCACGCGCGGCGCTGCATGTCGCGGATGGGGGCAAGGCTAAAAATCCGGGCCCGGCGCTCGATCTCCGACGGGTCCGTTTCAGAGACCGCCAGTTCGTATTGCGCATTCCACCGTAGCCACTCAGCTGGATCGTTCTCGAAAGCGGCACCGAGGGCTATCGCCATCTGCGAAGTGATGCTACGTTTGCCGGCGACGATGTAGTTGATCGTCTGACGACTCCAACCCGTGATTGCTGAGAGGTCATCCTGTGTCCATCCCTTGGCTGCCATCAACTCGTGCAGGAACTTTCCGGGATGCTTCGGCGGGCGAGGTTCAATAGTTTGATCGGCGCTCACGAACGACAGTATCGAGGCTAAATGTCCCGATGTCAACAGCGAGTTGACATTTGTACTTGACGGCGAGCGGAACCGGACCCATATTGAGGGTGTGAACAAGCTGTCTGCCGAACGTCGCGCCGCCGTCCTGTCCTGTCTCGTGGATGGGAACTCCATCCGGGCCACCACCCGCATCACGGGCGTTGCGAAGGGAACAATCCTCCGGCTGTTGGAACAGGCCGGAGCCGTCTGCGCGGCCTATCAGGATCAGGTGCTTCGCAACCTGCCGTGCCGTCGCGTGCAGGCTGACGAAATTTGGTCCTTCGTCCTCGGGAAGGACCGGAACCTGTCCGCTGAAGTCCGTAACCATGCGCCCTCGCAGGTCGGCAGCACTTGGACGTGGACGGCCCTATGCGCCGAGACGAAATTGATGATCTCGTGGTACGTCGGCTCGCGCGACGACTACAGCGCGCGGGAGTTTGTGCGCGATCTGGAATCGCGACTTCCTCGCCGGATTCAGCTCACGACGGATGGCCTTCGCCTATACATCAACGCCGTCTCGGAGTCGTTCGGCGATGACATCGATTACGCAATGCTGACAAAACTGTATGGCCCGAGCGGTAACGACAAGTCGCCCGAAGTGCGCTATTCACCGGGCCGCATCAAAGGCATTGACCTGCGCGAGATCAGCGGCGCGCCCGATCAGCGTTTCATCAACACGAGCTACGTGGAGCGCGCGAACCTGACGCATCGCATGGGCATGCGCCGGTTCACTCGGTTAACCAACGGGTTCTCTAAGAAGTTTGAGAATCACTGCCACGCCGTTAGCCTGCACATGATGTATTACAACTTCATCCGCGTGCATCAGACCATTCGCCGCACTCCGGCGATGGCGGCTGGAATCACGGATCGCCAGTGGTCAATGCTCAACGTGGTCGAGCTGATCGAGTCTCGGGAGTGTGAAGCGGCGGCCTATGTACAGGCGTAAGGTTCGTTGTCACGGGAGGCAAGTCATGATGGTGGTACACGGTACGTTGGGTCCCTTCGGAGAAATCGTGAAGGAATATGGTGATGCTCTTCTAACGGGCGAAAGCGCGGACCTGCTGATATCCGAAGAGAACGGTGTCGTCATGGTTCTCCCGGCAGTAACGAATCGAGCAGGGAATGCCTGCACGTTTAGGGGAGACGAGTCTAGACGCGAAATTCACGAGCGGCTGCAGGCTTTCATCGGCGAAGCAAAACAGGATGCTTAGATGTAACATCAAACTGACCCACTACCTTTTGATCCGGCCGCGGGGCGCCGCCGCGCGTTGTTCGTCTTGATGGCGGCGGCGTGATCGCCGACGTAACACGCCGCGGCCGCGTATTCGACGGGCATCAGGTAGTTGTAAAGACTCTGCTCGATGAACAGGCGATTGCCGGTCGGTCGCGGAACCGCCATCGCCCGCGACAGAAAGAGATGCGAGATCGCGAATTGCCGCTCCGTCTGGTAGTGCATCGCGATGCGGAAGAGCGGTACGGCATGATCCGGACAGTACGGCCACGCCGTCAGATACGCCTGCAGCACCTCCGGCCATGGCCGCCCGATCCGCTCCCCGAGCTGCGCGATCTGGAGGTTTCCGGGTCGCGGGCGCGCGCGCCGTCATTACACGGAATAGTGCGAATGCCCGGAAGCAAGGCCTCGGACGTCGCGGCGGGGCAGTGGATGTGCTCGTGCAGCACTCCAATTACTTCCAGGGGTGCGCGTCGCGCACGAGCTGCCTGCGCAGATACGAATAGTTGCCGTAGAGCACTTCGACGTTGTACGAGTCGGAAGTCAGATGCGGCAGCGCCAACCCGTCCATGGCAAGAGGTAGCCGGCGCGCCCCCGCGCCAGAGCGAGCGCCTCGCTGCGGTTGTGTGCGAAGTCGACCGATGGCCGCTCGACGAGCTCGCCCGGGACATCGTGCAGAAATCGCCGGATCACTTCCTGCGTGCCGTCGGTCGAGCCGGTGTCGACGATGAGCCACGCATTGATCAGCGGCTGCGCGGATCCCAGACAGCGCCGGATCACGTGCGCCTCGCTCTTGACGTTCATTCACCAGACAGATCGACTGGCCCTGATCGTTCACGGGAAGGAAGTTGGTACCCCGGTCGGCTCGACCGGTTGGTGCGCATACGGGATTCGAACCCGTGTTACCGCCGTGAGCTGGCTAATCTGACGAAGCTATATCTATCTGATTTCACGAGTTTAACGCGAATTGTGGTTTCGAGGTGTCCACGGAAACATGCTGGTTTTGGGCGTGTCCGTGGGCAAGTATGCGAGTGGTTTTGCGAGTGGCAGACCGCCGGCCTGGACTCGCCGTCGCGCGGCAATAGCACCGTTCGTGTTCTGGATCTTCCCTTGGTTTCGGCTACGTCGAGGTAGGGAAAGGGACCGCTCCGTCACTCCAAGGGAAGGGACACTCAGCAAACGTCGCCGCGGAACGGGCACGCTGCCGCCTCGAATCGAACGCGGCCGTGCTGTTCGTCTACGACATTGAAGTCGAAAGGAGTACCTTTACCTATCCAGCCTAGGGAACGGTCGTTCATGAGGAACTCGCGATGAGGTTACGACAGCACGCCCAAGAGATCTTCGATGCTTCCAAGCGTGCCCGGCGCGCACATGCCGGCATCAAGGTCGCTGGAACGCGACTCATCGTGTGCATTACCGTTCTGCTATTGCTCCGGTTCTTGGCGTTCACGCCGAATCATGAGCAGGTGTCGGGCATCCTGGCTACCTATGCACTCGTGGTCATTTTTCTCGTGGTGGCCTTTGAGGAAGTCATTGACCAGCGGCGATTCCGGCTCGTCGCGACCGTCTTGGACGTTTTCGCTATCTCACTTGTGATCAAGCTGACAGGCGGTCTCGAAACGTCATGGTTCCTCCTGTACGTGTTCCCGATCATGTCTGTCGCGCGTTACCTCGGTGTCGGCTGGAGCGTCGTCGTCGCGCTCGTCGCCGCAGCGGCATATGGGGGAGCCTCGCTTCCACTGTATTCGTCCACGGAGATCGGTACGTTCTCCCTGCGCTCGGTCATGCTAGTGATGGTCGCCTTCACGGCTGCCAGACTCGCCCGGACGCGATATCGCGAGGAAGCGACCTTTGCGGAAATGTTGCAGGATGCCGGCCAGCCAATTGTGACCGATATCGAGTTCGATCGCGCTCTGGCGCGGCTTCTCCAACTCGCGATCCGAGTTACAAAGTCCGGTTTCAGCGGTGTTGTGCTGCTGGACACTGGTCATCCAAAGATTCACGCCGAAGGACGGCTCAACTTTCGCCAGAACCATCTCGAGGAGGTCAAGAAACTGTTGGCCGCTCACTATCAGAAGGCAATCGAAACGAGACGCGCCGTTTCTCTGGCAAAGAGCGGGATCGGGGCATTGTTCAGCGGCTTGCGGTCGGAAAGGACGACGGGATGGACGGGGAGGCTCGTGCCACTGTCAATCGGCGGCCCTCCTTTTGCGGTCCTCGGCGTCTTCTCGCGGCGCACGATCCACTATCGGCCCGACGACATCCTGAAACTGAGTCGCATGGCCTCGGCCATGGCCATTCTCATGCAGAACGCGGCAGTGTCGCGGCCTCTCGATGCTAGGGCCGCGGCAATCCAGCGGCTGCGAGAGGAAAACGAGGCCCGGCTCCGCATGCTGTACGAGATCGGCGACATCTTGAAGGAGGAGGTCGGTCTGAGCGACGTCTTCAGGAGAATCGTAAAGATCGTTTCGGAACGACTGCAATCCGAGGAAGCCTCGCTGTTCTTGTGGGACGAGCATGAAGAGCAGCTATTCAAGAAATCCGTGGCCGGTCCCGATGAGGTGACGACCAGAAAGCTCTCCGCCATCGAGGTGTCATATGCGAGCGGCGAAAGTCTCACGGGAGAGGTTTTTGCGACGCGTCGCGAGAAATTGATCGACAAGGTTCTTGCGAACGTCAGTCATGTCGAGGACTACGCGATCGCGTTGCCGTCGCGCTGCATCAAGCACTATCTCGCCGTGCCTCTCGTCATCGGCAACGAAATTCTCGGTGTGATTCGCGTTCTCAACCGGAAATCGGCGACGTACGCGCCTGAGCCGGAGGCGGCGACGATCCCGGACGACGGATTCGACGAGGCGGATCTCCATCTTCTGAGGATGACTGCGCGCCTGATCGCGGTCGCGATCAGGAGTGCGGGATTCGTCGAGCAGAAGCGTTACTTCGAGAATCTCGTCTATCAGTCGCCCGATCCGATCATCGTTCTCGACGAGAACAAGAAGATCAAGAACTTCAATCGAGCGTGCACTGCTCTCTGGAATGTGGAAGAGAAAGAGGTCCGCGGGCAGTCGGCCGAACAATTCTACAAATCGCCGGATCACGCCCGGCAGATCGGAAAGGCCCTCGGAAAAGCCAAAGATCACATGATTCGCGACTACAAGACATGGATTCGAGACCCGAGCGGAAAGATCGTTCCGATTCGGTTGTCCGCGACCGAGTTTCGCTCGAAGAGCGGTCGATTCACAGGCAGCGTCGGCATATTCAACGATGCACGGGGCGAGCACGAGGACAGGCTAAAGGCGCTCGCGAATCTGTCGCGGGACGCAAGCCACGACATCAAGAACGACGTCCGGGCGATTACCTACTATTTCGAGGACCTCGAACGGCTGTCGCGGACTTCCGCCGAACTGCTCCCGATCTATCAGGCAATTCGCGCGGCGGCGGAGGCGGCGCTGAGCAAACTGCAAAGTCTACTCATGACGGCGGCCCCCCCTCCCGCGCGAGCTGCCTTGATCCCGATCGTGGCCGAACTGGCCGAGTGGCTAGCGTCCATGCAGGAGAGGATGGAGGCGGCGAACATCCTATTGACGTTCACGCGGCCGGATGACGATGCAATTGTGAGCGCCGACAGGGAACAGTTGAGACACGTGCTGTCCAATCTGCTCGGCAATTCCGTGGACGCGATCCTGGAAGCCAAACGGGAACTGGACAATCGCCGGATCCACGTCACGATCGAGCTCGCCGATGAGCAGGCCATTCTGCAATGGCGTGACAACGGTATCGGGATGCCGGAAGGAGCGGCTCGAGACGCATTCACGGCATTTTATACTACTAAAGAAAATGGTAATGGGCTTGGACTCTCGATCAGCAGGAATATCGTGAAGAGTCACGGCGGCGACATTGGCATCGAGTCGACGACCGGCAAGGGAACCTGCATCACCATCACCCTTCCGTTGATCGTCGCTTCCACGTCTCTGGCCTCCACCGCAACAGGCAATGCCCATGTTTGAGGAGATGCCTATGATCACACAGTCTTTGTTGGCTGGATCGGTTTCGCCGACGATTCACGCATGGCTTGGTAAGGGAGAGCCGGTCTCGCTCGCGGATGCGGCTGCCGGACACGAAGCGGTATTGCGAAAAATCAGAGAGCTAGCGCTCAAGGTACTCGTAGTGGACGACGATCGTACTGTTCGGCAGGCATTATGCCACCGGCTCGAGAACGACTACGGCGCAGAGGTGGTTGACGTCCCCTCCGGCGATGCTGCGCTGCATGCCGATCTCGCTCAGTACGACGTCCTGCTCGTGGATGTGGTGATGCCAGGAATGAGCGGCGTCGTCACATGCGAGAAGATGATCGAGCTTCGGATCAAGGGAGTAATCGTGTTAATGTCGACCAACTCGGAAAACCAGGATGCGGCGACTGCGCACGATGTCGCCTTCTATGACAAGAACGATTCGGTCACGGCGCTTGAGCCGATCCTACTCGGTGTGGCAGGGCGCCGGGCTTCATGAGTCGGGAAGTTTTGCTGGTCGACGACGAGAAGCGCTTCCGCATGGCGCTGATGCAGAAATTGCCGGAGTACACGTTCCTCGAAGCGATCTCGCCTGCGGATGGAAGGAAAGCGATTGACGCGAATCTCCAAATTCACGTCGTGCTTCTAGATCTCGACTACAAGGGAGTCGGTGACGCGACTTCCGTCATCGATCACGTCAAGGAACGCGCTGGCGATTATCGCTTCATCGTCCTCACCGCACACCAAGAGATGCTCGGCGCCGATGCCGCCGGCGAGCATGCCGTCTTTCGCTATCTGTCGAAGGACGAGCGAGTCGAGACCATTAAGTTCGCGCTCGATCAGGCATTCAAAGACCTGGAACGACAGCATCTCGCCGCGAAGTTGAGTTACCACCTCGACATCCAGGAGCGGATCGGGAGGAATGAACAACTCACCGACGTCCTGAACCTGATCTGCGAGGGAGTGCAGAGAATCGTCGGCGCATACACGTGCCACATCCGTATCTACGACTTTGCCCGGGGCGACTTTCCACTCGGAGGTTTCGCCGGCCCGAAGACATTGCGCGAGGTGCTCGATCAGCCGAAGGTGAGCGGCACGCTTTTTTCCGGAAGAGCCATCTCCACGGGATTCGAGGAGGTCATCGATGACCTTCAGACGATGCCGGAGTTTAGCGAATTCGCGAAAAAATCTCGTGAATCGCGCCGTCTGATCCCCGAACCCGAACAGAGGTACTGGCAGACCGTCCGCTCGTGTTACCTCGTTCCGATCCGTACCGGAGTGCTCGGCAGGCGCGTGGACGCGGTTCTTAATGTGAGCAGCGAAAAACGCGCCTTCTTCACCGAGGAAAAACAAGCCCTGGTGAGGGAGTTCGTCACGCAGGCGTCTCTCGCCCTCGCCAAGCGCTGGCTCGAGCAGAAGCGCTCGGAGATCCACGAAGATCACAGCGAGATCGGCAAGATGTTTAACGAGATGAGCGAGCTGAACAGTCTCGGCCAAATCTTCGACGTGGTGACGTCCGGCATCGCGAAACTCATCAGCGCCGAAGTCGTATCTATTTTTCTCTTCGACGAGGAAGACGGTGTATTGAAGAACTTCGCCAGCTACAGTGGAAGCGACTATGTAAGCGACGATGATCTGGTCAAGGAGGTATACAAACCCGGCGAGAGCTTCACGGGCACCGTCTATGCCAAAGAAGATACGATCATGCGCCCCGACCCGCGCGAGGAAAAGCAGCTCAAGCCGGAAGAGGATCCTCTGCACGAATACGAGATGCTCAAGGTGCACTTGAAGGGGATTCCGTGCGGGAAGCTGGAGCACTACGTCGGTGTGCCGCTGAGGGTTCGGGGGAAAACGCGCGGAGTGCTGCGCGCGGTGAACAAGAAGTCGAAGTATTACGACACGAAGAGGGCCCGCGGCGGAGATCCGGCGGTCCTCCTAGAGCGCGGCTTCAGCGTCGACTGTCTCAATGCATTAACGCTCACCGCAGGCCACTTGGCAGTGACCATCCGTAATGCCGAGCTGCTCGAAAAAGAGGGACGAGCGTGTCCGGCAGGTCGAGACGCTCGTCGCGGTCGGCAAGATCGTTAACCAGACATTAGAGATGAATGATGTCCTCGCGCGCACCATCGAACAGATGGCGACGGTGATGCGGGCGCGAATCGGCATGCTCTTCCTCAAGGACGATCACGATTCCGACCGGGTCGTATTGAAGGCATGTTACGGAATGCCAGTTATCAATGCGTCATACAAGAAGGGCGAAGGCACTACAGGGCGCTGCTATGAGAGCAACAGTCCGATCTTGATCTCCGTGGGTAGCCTGAACGACGGAAAATACAACGACCAAATCCGCGAGCACTTGCAGTCCGCGGACGGCACACCCGCGGAGATCGAGTCGTTGATGGTGGTGCCGGTCAATGTCAAGGGCATGGCCTTCGGCGTCATGAAGGTCGTGAACCGACAGGAAGGGCATGGCCCTTTCACGGTCGAAGACCTTGAGCTCTTCCAGATGTTCGCCGAATTGGTGGCGGTGACCATCGACAATGCGCAGATCTACAAGGCGGCAAACGAAAATGCGGTGCTTTCTCTGATGGTCTCCGTCGCCGCGCACGAGATCGGCAATACGTCAGGCGTCATTCCCGCCAATGTCGCCGGCATCCGCGATGCGCTCGGTACGCCGCCGCCGGAAATTGAGAACATGCTCGCCACCATTGAGGCGTCGGCCCTGGAAGCGACCGACTTCGCTAAGGAAATCTCCGGGTTCTCTCCTACCCGTCCAGATCAGAAAGAAGATCTCGACCTAAATGAACTCGTCGACAGTATGGTGACGACATTTAAATTCGATCTGCAACGCCACAAGCAGTCGCCGCAGAGTAGGCTGGAGATCATCCCGTCGGCCGAGACGCTCATGTGCCGGATTTTTCGGCGGCCGTTCGAACAGACGATCCGGAACATCATCATCAACGCATTCCAGGCTCTCGGCGATAAGGACGACGGCTACGTGCGGGTCTCGATGGCTTCCGAGGAGCGCGAAGACGGCAGGTTCGCGGCAATCTCGGTCGAGGACAACGGCTGCGGCATTGACCCCAAAGACACTTCCAGGATCTTCGACGGCGGCTTCACGAGAAAACCGCGCGGGAGCGGAGTGGGACTGTGGCTCGCACAGAAACACTTGGCACTCCTGAACGGAACGATTGCCGTCGACAGCGAACTGAATCGAGGATCGAAATTCACTGTCCGCCTTCCTCTGATCGCGGGAGGGCAGGGGGGGTGATCCAACGTGCCCGCGTATTGATCATCGACGACCGGCTCGGCGTGCGCCAGACGCTTCGCAATGTCCTGTTCGGCCTCGATTGCATCTTCACCGAGGCGGTGAGCGGCGACAGCGCGCTCGCGATTCTGAGCAGTCAGAAATTCGACATTACGTTTCTCGATCTGTCGCTTCCGGACATTTCCGGTCTCGAGGTTCTGAAGCAGGGCAGCGAGAACGCCGACGCCATGGGAAAGGTGATCGTGCTGACCGGACTCCCAGAGGAATCTACGCGCGCGCATGCGATGGCGCTCGGGGCGTTCGCCTATCTGTCGAAAGATCCGATCGATCGAACCGCGATCCGGCAGACGTTCACGAAAGCGGTTAAGCCCGCTCGACCGTCGACGACACAGTCCCTCGCGCTGCCCGCTACTCCCGAGAAAGCCCCGTCCAAACGGAGAGCGCGTAGGATCTCACGCCCTCAGACGACAACGACACCGCAACGTCGCAAGCTCCTCGTGTTGGACGATAAGGCGTATTGGCTCGAAACGATTGAGCGTTTGTTACAGGATGAGTTCGAGGTCGTCGGCGCAGCGACCCCGAACGAGGCCTACGCGAAGATGAAAAAGGGAAATTTTGCGCTGGTGGTGCTCGATATGAAACTGCCGGGGGACGAATCCGGTCTCGATGTCCTGAGCCGCATGCGCCGCGCGCGGCACGATCTCCGCGCGATCATTCTGACCGAATACCCCGATTGGAAAGAGGCCGTCGAGAGCGGCAGGCGGGGCGCAATCGACTATGTGTCGAAGGCCGATCCGACGATGCTGAAGAGCGTCGTGACGCGCATTCTAGGCGAGCGCCCGCCCACCCGCGTTTTTCTCTCCTATGACCGCCGCGACAAGGCGCGGGTACTCCAACTCTACCAACGTCTGATGACGCGCGGTTTCATTCCGTGGATCGACGTGAAGAGCCTCATCCCCGGACAGCGGTACGTGCTGCAGATCGAGGATGCGATCAAGGATTGCGACTACTTCGTATTCTGCGTTTCCCATCACTCGGTCGAGTCAAGGGACGGGCTAATCCAGCAGGAACTGCGCGTCGCGCTCGATCTCGAGAGGCAGAAGCGTCGCGGTTCGAGTTTCCTGATTCCAGTCCGGCTTGAGCCCTGCGAGGATCATCCCGATCTGGAGGATTTTCAAGCCGTCGATCTCTATCATCGGGAAGGCTTCGCGAGTTTGATGAAGGCGCTTTCGTCGAAGCGTTAAACGAATAGGTGAGACCAATGACGGATCGTCGAAGAATTCTCATCGTCGATGACAGCGAATCGTGGCTGCAGACCATACGACTGATTCTTGGCGCACAATACGATCTCACATGTGTGACCAGCGCCGCCGAAGCTCAGGCTCTGATTGCGACGGAGAGATTCAACCTCGCCATCCTCGATCAGAGGCTTCCCGGGGGGCCTTCCGGTGTCGAGCTGTTTATGGTGCTGCGTGCGGTCCAGCCTGATCTGCGCGCCATCATCCTGACCGCGCACGCCGAGGTCGGCGACGCAGTCCACAGCATAAAAAGCGGCCTGTACGACTACATTTCGAAGAGCGATGGAGCAGATCTGCGGACAGAGCTACGCTCGCGCGTCGAACAAGCATTGCAGACCGCCCCGCGTGACGTAGACGTTGCGACTCTGCTGCAATGCGACGAAGGTGACCTCCTCGAGTTCAAGTCATCCGCACGATGGGACATGCGCGCGGCGCGCGCCAGCCATGACATCGAGACGATCATCGTGAAGGCCGTGGCCGGCTTCCTCAATTCCGACCGCGGTGGCGTGCTTCTGATCGGCGTTGATGACAATCACAACGCGATAGGTCTCGAACATGATTACCGCACGTTCAAAAAGTCGGGCCGCGATAGTTTCGCCAATTTCCTGCGCACCCTCTTGCTCGACGCGTGCGAGAAAGACATCAGCCGGCTGATTGAGATCGACTTCCACGACATCTCCGGCAAAGACATTTGCCGTGTCCGCATCGGTCCATCTCCTCGCCCAGTCTTCGTCAAAGAGGGCCCGACCGAGGTTTTCTACCTGCGAACCGGAAACTCGACCCGGCCACTGAAGCCAAGGGAGCTCTTGGAGTTCAGTAAAGTGCGATGGAAGTAGCGTGTGCGAATTACGCCCTCGCTCCCGGCTCAGCGCGAATGATCTCGTCTTCTAATGCGGCGCTTCGACAAGATCACACCCACAAGCTCCAAATACGCATAGATCGTGTCTTTCACGCCTTGCGAATTGCGCGTAGACATCTTGGATCGCGAAACGCTCCGTCGTGGTGGTCGTTCGTGGAGGCGGAACTTTACGCTCCATCCGGCAAAGAATTGCAGCGGGAGCCGGAGGCCCGCTGCCTTAACGAGCTCTGTGCCTTGCCGCACGCGCAAGCTCTTCAAAGCAAACTTTAGCGCTTGAAGGTTTTTCGCCCGCGCTCAGTAGCGCGTTGTGGTGCTACCCGGCGCGCGGCACTTTTGGTGGCGACAACGCGTCGAGGAGTGCAGCAAACCCGTTCCTTTTGAAAATATCGACGTGTTGGAAGCGATGGAGCGACGGTTCCCGTGGACAGTCTTCGAGCCGTGCCGGGATGAAGAATGTTGCACCATCCGCCTTCTCATCCTGACGGCGTAAAGCGAGCTTCACTTCGCGACGCATCACGCCCTCACGTCCCACGGAATTTCTCGAGACGAAGAAAACGAAGTAATGCGAATCTTTGATCGCTCTCTCGATCTCGAGTTCCCACTCGCTTCCCACGCGAAGCGATTTTTCGTCCATCCATGGATAAAACCCTATCTTCGTCAATCTGCTGTGCAGCCGGGAGACAGTGGCGAAGTCCGCTCGCGCGTAACAGAGGAACACCTTCGTGGCAGGGCGCTGATCATTCAGGATGCTGTTAATCATCGCTGGAAGGGAAGTCAGCCGGTTCTTGAGGATGTGTTTGAGAGCACCGCGCCGCGCGCTTTCGAACACGGCGTCGGGGTCGTTCTCGTCCGAGATCATGATCGCCCGCAAATCGGGAACGCGCTTCCGCAGGCGCATCAGCAGGTCCAACCCAGAGACATGGCCAGCGAGGTTCACATCGACGATGGCGAGGGCTGGGGGGTGCTGAGTGAACTTTCTGAACGCGTCATCGGCATCCGTCGCCGCGATCGGCTCGAATTCTTCGCTGAGGATGTCGAGCATTTGCTCAAGCGAGGACGGATCGCTGTCGACGAGGAGTAAGGCGGGACGCGACTCATTTGGCACGAAACATCGCTTCTGTCCGCGTGATGCCCGCACGCTGGTCGGAGCAACGGTAGCAGGTGCAATGCCGATCGCGTCCTGAAACGCACGGCGGATGCCGCTCCATGACATCGAGCCCTTCGACAAATACCGAAACGCGCCGAGTTCATCGGCCTCCTTCGCGGAGTCCAGGTCGGGATAGCCCGTCAGAACGATAACTTTTCCAACCGCCAAATGCCGTCTGCGGGCTTCTTTGAGAATGTCGAGTCCGGACATGTCACGCAATTTCAAATCGAGAACGATGACATCAAAGACGTTGGACTCGATCAACTCCAGTGCTCTCGAGCCGTCGTCGGCTTCGGTGAATACGCAGTCGAATCCCGTTAGCGTACTCCGCAGCATGTTGCGGATGTCGTCGCGATCGTCCACGAGCAATACTCGTGAGCGCCGCGTCACCGCGTTGCTCCACGTTCGGCGTCTGGGAGTGTGATGACGAACCGGGAACCGCACTCTGCTCCACCGTAGACCTCGATGTTTCCGCCGAGCGTCTGCAGCTGAGCCCGCGCCAGCCACAGTCCCAACCCATTTCCCCTCGGTTTCGTGGTGAAGTCTGCGTCGAAGATTCGCCGCAGGTGCTCAGGTTTGATTCCGATTCCGTTGTCCTCGACAGATACCTCAGCCATTCCATGACTCCCTACGGCAGTGCTGATGCGAACGACGCCGGGCCTCGTGCCATCCAAAGCCTGAAAGGCATTGAGAACGACATTGCGGATGATCTGTTTGAAGGGCGCCGGGTAAATGCCTCGAACGATCGGGCGCTCGCTCAGGGCAAGCTCGAGCCTTCCGTCATAGCGATCGAGTGTCGGAGTGAGCTCGCGGATCGTCTCCGTAATCACTTCATTGAGCTCGGATGGTTCCTTGTCGCGCACTCGTCCGGAAGAAAACCCGGCGATCCCGTTCGCAAAATCGGTTGCCTGCTCCGCGACGTTCTCGAGCCGCGAAAGCATTTGCACCACGTGCATGTTAGGGTCGCGGAGCTCCGCGCGGATCGCGGCGACTGTTACCGGGATGATGCCGATGGTGTTGTTGATCTCGTGCGCGACCGCCGCGACCATCGTCGATAGAGCTGCATTTCGTTCGGCTATCGCGAGACGCTCGTTCTGGTGCTCGTAAATCTGCGCGTTGTCGATGGCCACGGCTACGTGATCGGCGAACGTGCTGAAAAGCGCGAGATCGCTGTCCGCTTGCCCGCTCTGCACGCCGGTTCTCTTGATCACTTTCATCACGCCTATGACGCGGTGTCTGGCAACGACCGGCACGATCATCAGGGAAAACATTTCCGCGGAGAGACCATGTT
Organism: uncultured Acidobacteriota bacterium; assembly: GCA_963822445.1. Lineage (GTDB taxonomy): Bacteria > Acidobacteriota > Thermoanaerobaculia > Gp7-AA8 > Gp7-AA8 > QHVT01. Next base: position 346,097 of record CAWGHO010000003.1, read on the forward strand.
TGGTTCGGAGGAAATCAAGCACGATCTTGTCGTCCTTGCTGTTCACGACCTCCGCGGCCGGCAGCAGGAGGGGATTTTGGCTCTCAGCGACCGTGCCAGTGAGGGCCTCTCCAATGCGATAAGACGCGCGCTCCACCAGCGACCGCGGGATGCCGAACGACTCCTTCAATACAAGTCGGTCGCCGTCGAGCAGGAAGAGTAAACAGATATCCGCCTGCATCACTTCGGCGGCTTTTCCGATCGTGAGCTTCAGCAGTTCATCGATGTCAGTTTCGGAGTTGATGATGTGCGCGACTTCGCTGAGAGTTCGGGTCTGCTCGACCTGCCGGTTTTTGTCGTGCAGCAACTCTGAATTCTGAATGGCAATGCCAAGATGATTGGCCGCTATCTCCAGAACGACGAGGTCATCGCGTACGAAGCCGCGCTCCAGGAGCGCTTGGCGGTCTGTCATCGCGGTGGCACGGTCGTAATAAATCGACTTCTTGTTAATCGCGCGCAACACTCCGCGAACGTGGCCGCCGATGCGGATCGGCACTCCGAGATAGTGATCGACTCTGGCCGATGGAATGTGCCTCATCGAGACATGACGGCCTTCGTGATCGAAACGCGTATCGTCATGCGCCCGTGAGATCGGAGTATGAGTCAATTCGGGCAGTAGCACCGACTTCGCGCTAGTGAATACATAGCCGGTCAGACTCTGGCCGGGTGCATATCCTTCTTCGAGTCCGGTAATGGTTTCGCCGCTCAGATCGACGACCTTCCGGAGAACTCCGTCTTCAAGGTCATATAGGAACACCGAGACGACTTCGGCACCGATGATTCCCGCTATGCGGCGCGCCACGATCTCGCACAAGCTCGTGACGTCGCTGAGCTCCAGCCCATTGCTGATCGAAGCGAGCATCCACGCGAGCGCGTCGTAGCGAGACTGAAGTTCCTCGCGCCTGTGGTGGAGCCAATGCTTTGAAATCGCCAGCGCCGCCTGATCGACGAATTCGCTGATCAGTGCGCGCCGTTCTTCGCTGAAGTAATTCGCGAGCTCGCTGCTGACATTCAGCGCGGCATCGACGCTCTGGCCGTAGAGACCAGTCCGGATCGGAACGATGTACGCCGCACGCGCCGTTTCGAAATAGGCCCCCCCGCTGTCCATCGCTGGGTCGCGCATCTGTCTGAACTCGGGTAGTGCTTGCAGGTCGTCGAACAGCTCTGCTGAACCTGATTCCACGACTCTGCCGGAGAACAGCTCACCTTTCTTGCGCGGGGGTTCGAATGCGGAGCGCAGCCGGGCATCGCCGGCGTATCCGCGGAGCTGGTAATCGCCCGCCCGCGTGTCGTAGACGCGAATGTGACACGTGTAAGCACCGGCAGTGGTCCGTACAGCTTCGCAGATCTGGTCGAGAGTCCGGGTGAGTTCGTAGCCTTCATTGATGCCGCGCTGAATGTCGAGCAGCATTCGCATTTTGCGGTCGAGGGCCTGACGCTCCAGATCGGCGAACGCCTGATCGATGGAGAATCGCAGCGACTCGGCGCCGTTGTCGGACTTCGAGAGGTACCTGAAAACGTCATAGTGATGCGCACTCTCCGCGCTAAGCGACGTCGAATGTGCCGTGAGAATGATGACCCGGTAGTTATCCGAGCGCGGACGGATGTGATCCAAGACTTCGGTTCCCGAACCAGGACCGAGAAACAAGTCAAGAATGATCACCTTGATCTGAGGATCGGAGTCGATGATCTCTATCGCTTCAGTCACCGATGTGGCGTTGACAAAGCGATAGTTGCGTTTTCGGAACATTCGAATGACGGTCTCGCGATACGCCCGATCGTCCTCAATGAAAAGGACATCTTTGCTCATTCGAGCTCCGAGGATGTCGGGCGCGGCAGCTCGATGGTGAAATACGCACCGGCTCTCTTGCCCGATCCAACTGAGATGTTGCCGCTGTGCGCTTCGACGATGCGCCGCGCCGCAAACAGCCGCAGGCCGATGGTCCATTGATAGGTCGTAAAAAACAGCTTGAAACATTTCTCCTCGACTGCCTCGAACATCCCGCAGCCATTGTCTCGCCAGAACAACAGGACGTCACGCGCTGTAACATGCGACGGGATATGGATTGCCGCTCGTGCCCCCGCGAGGGCGATGGCATATTTCGAGTTCGCCAGTGGAATTTCCAACACGAACGTCATCTGATCCGGGTCCGCGACGACGAGTATCTCGTCATCGGGCAGGACGATTGAGACGCCGATCCCTTCGATGCCCAAGGCGAATCGCGACAGCATCGATCGCATCGACACAATTTCGCGCTGGGGCGGCTCGGGATTCAGTGCGAGCTGCCGTTGTTGCAACCGCCCGATAGCTTTGCGCGTTGCGGCGCGAATCGCCTCGCACACCTTTTTGATTTCATCGCTCGGGGGGCCGTTCAGTTCCAGAGTCTCGACCCATCCGCGAATGATCCCGATGGTATGTTTCAAGTCATGCGCGAAAAGAGAAGCAAACCCGGACACCATTCTCAGAGCCAGCGCATCCGCCTCAGCGCGCACCTTCGCCGGCCGCAAGCGGACGAGGCGTCTCTGTAGAGCAACGAAACTTAGGAACTGCCCTCGTATCATGTCGATGCGGAAGTATGATAGAGCCCTCAGCTTTGAGAAGGCAGAAGACTTCACAGCGCTATTCCTCTCGACGCGTTCCCCAGCGCGCGGGCTCTTCCAAGTCGGTCGCCAATATTGGCGGATCAACGCGAGAGCTATCTCGATCCCGCGTCGGCAACGAGACATGACCTGGCGATGCTCGCGCACTCGCTACGGAAGAGCGGAGCAAGTTGCATGTTGCGCTCCGAATACTTTTCGGTTCTCTCCTCCGATGGGGTTTCTTTGGTAGCGCATACGGGATTCGAACCCGTGTTACCGCCGTGAGCGGGGCAGCAGAAGAGAGCTACATCTCTCTGATTCCACGTACTTAGCGCAGTGTGATCGATTTCGTGCGTCCACGGAGATACGCCGTTTTAGGCGCCCGGGTGGCCAAGTATGGAAGTGGTTTTGAGAGTGGCGAAATCGCCGCTTTTCAGAGGAGAGATGGCGATGATTCGACTTTTGTTGGTGATGGCGGTGAGTTGGTTTGTTCGGCTTCACTCGCTGCCTCGAAGAGGTCAATTGCGAGACTGCTCGTTCGGTACGTAATGCGGCCGAGGACGAAGGGCTCGACGCTCGCCGCCCGGAGTTTCCAGTCGCGACGTAGGTAGACGAAGAGCCGGTGCGTGAGCAGCTCGTGCACGATGAGGTCCGTTCGAAGCACGAAGTTGCGCGGAGTCGCCTGTGACGGTGGAACGAGGGCCGCCGTCACGTAGAGATGTGCGACGCCTGCTCCCGAATGCCCGGCACCTGGCTCGATGACGATCTCGACGTCACCCACTTCGGTGCACCACACCGTGCCGTCCCGATTGGAAGCGGTCAGGTGATCGGCGACGTAACGTGCGATGTCGCGCCGCAGGCCGGCGGAGAGCGCTTCGCTGGTGCGAGGCACCGGTTTGCCGAAGCCGATCTCGAACTGCGCGGCAGGGAGACGCAGCTCCGCCTCGACGTGCCCGCGACCGACGTCGAGAAAGATCGTGCTGTCGGGGAGAGGATGGCTGAATACCTCGGGCGCTGCGAACAGCATCGAAGCAATCAGCAGCATGGCAGACCCCAGACGCATCGCCTTCACTCTGAGTGCCGGACCGTGCGGCGTCGCCCGGCCGGTTCGTCGTCGTGGATCGTCAGCATGGTCGAAGCCGGACTGCCGAGCGCCGCGCCACCGGCAGCACTGCTCAGCGTGAAGACGACGGTCTCCGGGCCTTCAACCAACTGGTCGTCGAGGATCGGAATCTGAAAGCTCTTGCTGCCGCTCTCACCATCGGCCCAGGTCAGCACACCGCTCACTGATTCGAGATCACTCCCTGCGGTTGCCGTCCCTCCGGCCACTGCGTATGCGACGCTCACCGCTCCGGTCGTGCCGCCGATGCGCTGAATCTGAATCGTCGCGACGCCGGCACTCTCGGCGACCTCGTAGCTCGTCTCCGCGAACGTGATCGTTCCAGGCTCGAGCACGAGCGTGCCGTCACCTCCGTAGTCGAGGGTCTGATCGCGCCAGATCGCGTGATAGTGAACCTGGTCGGGGATCGCCGCGGGGCCCTGCACGACGATCTCCATCCACGCACGGGGCCCGTCGATGCGGATGTACGAGCCTTGCGTCGCGAGAGTGGCGTTGCTTCCCGCCCAGCCGATATATGTGTTCTCGAGTGCGCTACTGCTCGTGTAAGCGGCGAGAAAATCCGAAGCGACGCCGCTCGGCGTGTCATTCACCCAGGCCTCCATCGCGTCGACGACGAGTGCCTGCTGCGTCGCCGACAGTGTCGAGACCTTCAGGCCGGATGGCGTCGGGAAAAGATTGTCGTCGCCTGGACCGAGCAGAACGTCGCCGAATGTACCGCTGAGCTTCGCCGCGGCGCGCTGCGTCGCATCGAGGCCGGCGATCATCGCGACCATCACGTCCACCTTCGGTTTGAGCGGCTCGTAGCTCTGACCGTTGAGCGTGAATCTCTGCGGATTCATGCCGGTGAAGTACGGCGTCGGGCTCTCGACGGAGCCGTGATAGTAGAAATTGAGCGCGTAGTGGTGTCCGCCGAGCTGGAGGATCCACTCCCCGGTCGACGAGGGCGTGCCGATGAAGGCGATGAAGTAGATCCCGCTGTTGTACGTGGAGCTCTGGCCGAGGGAGCCTAAAAAGTCGTCGGCCATACGGATGCCGTGGAAAGTGCCGTAGCCCGCACTGGAGAGCGCCGCCTGGGCGACGGCGAGCGCGGCCTCGAGCTGCGTCGCAGACAACGTGCTGAATCGCAGACCGTTGTTGCAGGCAGCAGCGCATGGAAGGTTCGACCATTTGCTCGATGCCGTGGCGCGGTTGAAGGCGTATTGAACGCCGTTCCTCTGTGTCGCCGAGAGTGTCGCGAGGAAACTCTCGGCAGCGCTGCAGACCGCTTTGGCCGGAGCGCTGCTGCCCGCGGTGCAGTTGCTCGTCTGTGCGGTAACCGTCGTGGCGCTCAGCAGGAGCGCGAGTGCAAAAGTGCATGCGATCAAGACCTTCGATGGCTGATTCGGCATGGTCGCCATTCTGGTCGTTCAAGAGGCGTTTCGCGGCAACCGACCTGCGACAATCCAGGAAATCGAGGCGATTCACCGCATCGTCGCGGCGGACGTGGAGCGGGGGGAAGGGTTTGGTAGCGCATACGGGATTCGAACCCGTGTTACCGCCGTGAGAGGGCGGCGTCCTGGACCCCTAGACGAATGCGCCGGATCGGGTGGGACGCGGAGAGTAGCCGGGGCTTCTTCCGCGTGTCAAGCCGGTCTAACTCCTGCCGCCCCAGCCACATTCCCGCGTTTCAGCACCTCTTCCGCCGGCGTCGGGGTTACGCCGAACTCCCGAGCGAGATCGCTCATCTCGATCACCACGTCCTGCTGCTCCAGGCTGGCCGCGAGGTTGCCGATCAGCTGATCGATCGGCGGCGGGAGGGTGGGGATGGGCGAGCCGGGCGGGATCGATTCGGTTTCGATCGGCCGGCCGGCGATCGCGCTCGCTTTCGCGACGATGTCCGTCCACGAAAGCGCTTCCGGGCCGCCGAGGACGAGGCGGCGATTCATCGCGGCGGGATTGCCGACGGAAGCGACGGCGAACGCGGCGACATCCTGCACGGCGATGAACGAGTGGCGGCGTTTCCCGCCCCCGACGAGCGGCACTGGTCTGCCCGCGGCGAGCGCGCTGCCGATGATCATCGGGAACCAGACGTCCATGAACACGTGCGGCGCGACGATGGTCCAGTTCATCCCGCTTTCGCGCAGATGACGTTCCGCGCGTGCCTTCGCGGCGAACAGCGGAACGGGACTCGCTTCATCAACCGCAGCAGCGGACACGAAAATGAACTGACGCACGCCGGCTTTCTTCGCCGCGTCGATCAGGGCCGCGTTTCCTTCGAGGTCGACGGTGGCGACGTTGTCCTCGCCGCCGCGCTGCGCGGAATTCGCGGTGGTGATCACGGTCGTGACTCCCGCGCACGCCGCGTCGAGCGACGCCGGATCCTTGAGATCCCCCCGAACGGCCTCGGCGTCGGCGAAGTCCGTCGAGCCACTGCGCACCAACACCCTGACCGGAGCGCCTTTGTCGAGGAGCATCTTCGTGATCGCACCACCGAGTAATCCCGTTGAGCCAGCGACGAGGTTCATCTTTTCTCCTATCGGTCCAATCCGGCGGCGGACATCAACTCGCGGAAACGGGGGTCATCGCGGATTCCATCGAATCGCGGCTCGATCGCACTCTGCCAGAGCCATCCGGTGCGATCCTCGAGCGCCCGCGCGAGCCATTCCAGGGCCAGGTCGATCTCTCCCAGTCCGAGGTGAACGAGCATGACGTTGTACGGCGAGACATAGCGCTCGCGCGAGCGTTCGTCCAGCTCGCGGAGAACGGCTCGCGCGGCTTCCTGCTGGCCGCTCACTCCGTAACAGTGGCCGAGCGCGCCGAGGAACAGACCGCCGCGGTTGGCGATCTCCGCGGAGCGGTTGAAGTTGCGAAGGGCCCTGTCGTAGTCCTCGAGCTGTTCGTACGTGAGACCGATGTAGTAGTGCGCCGGCGCGAACGAGGCCTCGCTGTCCAGAACCTGCGTGTAGAGGCGCAATGCGGCCGTGTACTCGCGGTGCCAGTGATGGGCGAGGCCGATGGCGGTGTGGATGATCGGCGAAAGCGGGTCGAGCTCGTGGGCCAGCGTGACGTGGCGCAGTGATTCCTCGTAGGACTTCGGCGCCGCGATGATGCCGTACCAGTGCGGCGCCCAGGGGTAAGCGGGATTCAGCTCCATCGCCAGACGCAGCTCGCGCTGTGCGGCCGGCCAATCCCATTCGAAGATGCCCGAGAGATATCCGAGAGATGCATGCGGCTCCGCCCGCGCGGGATCGATCTCGATCGCGCGCAAGGCCGCGGCCTTCGCCTTGGGCATCACATCGCGCGGCGAGATGACTTGAAGAAAGCCGAGCATGATGTACGCGTCGGCGAGGCCGGCGTACGAGTTCGCGTGCAGCGGATCGATCTCGACGGCCTCGTGAAAGAGCCCGATGGCTTCGCGGATCGCCTCGGGATGACGCTTGTTCCATTGGGCGCGGCCTCGAAGGTAGAGCTTTTCCGCGGCGGGATCGACAGCTGGAGCTTTCTTGCGACGCTTTCGCGGGATGGACGCCGTCACCCGCTTCGTCGGAGCGGACCGCCCCTCGGCAACCGAAGACAACGCTTCATGCATCGCCGAGGCATCGGGGAAGCGTCTTGCGACCGGCTTCGCGAGTGCGCGGAGAATGATCGGCTCGAGAGCGATCAGGTCCGCGGTGTCGAGCGGATCGGGATCGGTCATGAGGATGGCGTTGATCGTCGCCGCGGCCGTGCGCCGGTCGAAGGGGCGCCTGCCGGTGGCGATCTCGTAGAGGACGATGCCGAGGCTGAAGATGTCGCTGCGGCCGTCGAGAGGCTCGCCGAGGAGTTGCTCCGGGGACATGTACGGCGTTGTGCCCGACACGACGTCCGCGCGCGAGATCACGATCTCTGTCGCGTCGTCGGGCGCGCGCATGAAGGATTTCGCCAGTCCGAAGTCGAGCACTTTCACGACACCCGAGGAGCTGAGCATGATGTTGCCCGGCTTGATGTCGCGATGGACGATTCCGCGCTTGTGAGCCTCGCTGAGCGCCGCGGTGATCTGCCGGCCGATGTCGACTGCTTCGGCGAGTGAGAGCCGGCCGCGGCGCATGCGCTGGGCGAGCGTTTCCCCCTGGACGTACTGCATGACGATGTAGGGCTGCGCGTTCTCTTCGCCGATCTCGTAAATCGTGCAGACGTTCGGGTGCTCGATCGTGGCGATGAGGCGGGCCTCGCGAAGCATGCGCTGTTGCGCTTCCGCGTCCGCGCTCGTGGTCGCCGGCAGGATCTTGATGGCGACGCTGCGGCTCAGGCGCGTGTCGGTGGCGAGGTAGACCTCGCCCATGCCGCCTGCGCCGAGAGGGGAAACGATCTGGTAGTGCCCGAGCGAGACCGGGGCGGAGAGACGTTCGGACATGCGCGCTGCGGCATCTTAGCGCTGGTGTGGTGCAGGCCTCCGGCCTGCCTTGGACAGAACCGAAGGCAGGCCGGAGGCCTGCACTACACCAAAATCCCTACCGCACCGACCGGCGTTTGCCGGTCTCGCCCGGCTCCGACACGGTGATGGTGCGCACCATCTGATCCGAACCGGCGGTGTTGGTCACGGTGAGCGTCACCGTGAACGTGCCGGTCGTCGCGTAGGTGTGAGTGGGGTTCTGCAGCGTCGAGGAAGCGCCGTCGCCGAAATCCCAGTGCCAGGACGTCGGCACGCCGGCCGACCTGTCGCGGAACTGCACCGGCAGGCCGCGGGCGGGGAAGCCGGGCGCGAAGTCGAAGACCGCGTCCGGAGTCACGACCACGGCCAGGCACACGCCGGGAACCTTCACGTTGGTGATGGCGATGTCGTCGAGATAGAAGCCGTCGTACTCGAGTCCCGGATCGCTGGTGAAACGCCAGCGGATGCGAACCGGTTTGCCCGCGTGCGCCGCGAGCGAGGACTTGTACTGCGTCCATTCGGTCGTGTTCGCGTTTCCGTCCGGACCGGTGAACGCGGGAGTGGTCTTCAGATCGCCGCAGGCATTCGCCGGTGGCTGGCTGCCGCTCGTCCCCTGCGTGTCGGCCAGCGTGCCGGGATATCCGCTCGCCGGCGGCAGCGCGGACCAGGTCAGGCCGTTGTCCGTCGAGAGCTCGACGATGACGCCGTCCCACTCCCACTCCAGGTTGAAGCGCGCGTAGTACGAAAGCTCGGCGTTCGCGTCGAGCACGATCTCCGGCGTCACCAGCGACGCGCAGGTGTTGCGCGCGTAGATGTCGCGGTCCGGAGCGTTGTGATACGAGTGCGTTCCGGTTCGCCCCTGCACGGAGCTGATCTGCCACGGAGCCTCGGGCGTCAGAAACGCGCCGGTATCGCCGGCCGTGTCGGTCCAGGTGCCGACCGCGCCCGGAGCGCCGAACGCCGTCGCGAAGAGCCGCGTGTCGTTGGTCTCCTGGTTGCCGCGATTCGGTCCGGTCGATCCGTTCGTCGAGTCTTCGGCGCGGACGACGTAGTAGTACGTCGTGCCGGAGTTCACGTTGATGTCGCTGAACGACGTGGCGGTCGTCGTCGCGTACGGCGTGCCGCTCGGAACGAACTCGGGCGACGTGGAACGGTAGATGTTGTAGCGAAGCGCTGCGCCGAGGGGGCAGTTCGACTGACCGGCGGCCCAGGACAGATTGATGCGGCAGGCCGTGCCGTCGGCGAGTGCGGTCGCCAGACCAGTGAAGTTCGGGGCGAGGTCGCACAGACCGGCGGCAATGATCGACACAGCGTTGGAAGCGGGACCTTCACCGCAGTCGTCCGCGCCGCGGATGATGTACGAGTAGATGTAGCCACCCTGCGCGAAGCGGTCGGTGAAGGTGGAACCGGTGGCCGTGCCGATGTAGCGGAAGTCAGCGGGATTCGGATTCGTGCCGGTGGCGCGATAGACCTGCGTCCGCGTCGAAGAGCTGGCCGCGGTCCAGGAGAGGTCGACGCCGCGCGTCGGGTTCGTACCCGCCCGCAGACTCGCGGGCGCGGCGGAGATCGAGGTCGAACAGGTTGCCGCAGAGACCGCGAGTGCGAATCCCTGACGGTTCGTCGCGCTGCGGCCGTTGCCGGGGACGCTCGCTCCGCGAACGGTGATCGTGTACGTGCCGCCGACAGGCGCCGCGAAGCGGACCTGTTCGACGTTGTTGAGCCGGTCCGCGAAGCCGCCGGTGATCGAGTCGGAGGTCGCGTTGAAGACGTTGCCCATGAACGTGCCGGCGCCGTTGGTCACGGTGAGATCGAGATCATTCACCAGCGCCTTCGCCGCCCCCGGCGTCCCCTCGGGATCAGTCCAGACCAGCGTCGCCCGGAACTCCTGACCGGCGGCCACGCTGACGGTGAAGCTCTGGCTCTCACCGGTCAGCAGGCCCTGCGCGTTCGGCAGGTCCCACACGCGAAGCTTTCGCGCGTCGCCGGGGAAATAGATGTTGTTGTCGAGGTGGATCTTCCCCCAGCCGAAGCGCGGATTGCCGAACTGCTCGTTGGTGGGAAGGGCCAGCGTGCCGTTGAGGAGCGTCGCTTTGACCAGCGGTGCCGAGGGGTTGAGGCGATCGTTCGTGGTGCGGGTTCCGCTCGGGTAGAAGCCGTCCGCGAAATACTGGCGGACCAGCACCGCGCCGCCGGCGACCGTCGGAGCGGCCATCGACGTTCCCTGTTTCGTCGACGTGCCGCAGTTGTTGCTGTCGTGCACGCCGTCGCCGCCCGCGGAGATGATGCCCGCGCCCGGGGCGACGATGTCCGGCTTGATGCGGCCATCGACTGTCGGGCCGCGGCTGGAGAAGACGGCCAGGAGCATGCTCAGGCCCGTGTTCACCGCGCCGACGGTGATGAGGTTCTTCGCATTGGACGGTGAGCCGGTGCTCGTGATCGCCGGTCCGTCGTTGCCCGCGGAGAAGATGATGGTCATCTCGTCGTGGTCGAAGAGGAACTGGTCGACGATCTGCTCGTACGCGGTGTACGCGCCCTTGCTCGGCGATCCGTACGAGTTGCTGTGAACGCGTGCGCCGCCGCGGAGGGCCTGCAGGAACAGGTCGTAGGGATTGCCGCCGCCGCCCAGGTTGCCGTCGGACGCGCCGATGTCCTGGAAGAGGATCTGGGCGTTGGGGGCCATGCCGTCGCCGCGATCGACTCCGCCGCTGGTCGGGGATGAAGGATTGACGAAGTCGTCGCCGGCGGCCGTTCCGGCGGTGTGCGTGCCGTGGAAGCTGTTCGCGTCGTAGGCGTCGGCACCTTCCTGCACCCAGTAGCCGATGACTTTGTTCGTCGGGAAGAGCGGTCCCGGCTGATCGGTGGTCGCGCTGGCCGCGTCGGTCACGGCGTTCACGCCGTTCAGGACGCGGAAGAAGCACATGTCGGAGTCGAGACCCGAGTCGGCGACGGCGACGATCTGCCCAGTGCCGGTGATGCCTTTGGCGAAGAGGGTCCGTCCGGCATCGCCGTCCTTGTTGCCCTGAATCGCCGCGGAGGAGTTGCCGTTGTGCAGCTCCATGCCGTCATCAGGCTCGATCCAGGCGATGCCTTCGATGTCCGCGGCCTTGCGGATGAAGTAATCCGCTGTACCGGCCGGAATCTGCAGCTCGATGAAGTGTCCGTGTGCGCCGTCGACGGTCTTCGTCACGGCGAGGTCGGGATTCGCGCGCTTCAGCAGCTCGATGGTCTTGCCCACCGACATGTCCTCGAAGGGGAGGACGCGGAGGGCGAGGATCTCCTCGCTGTGCGAGGGCCAGAGGCGGGGATGAACTTTGAAGCCGGGCTCGTAATCGCCGACCCAGCGGACCGCCGCATGCGACGCGACGGTTTTCCTGGCGGACGGCGCGACGCGCGCGACGTAGGTGTTCTCCGGCAGATAGCGCAGGAACTTCACGCCGAGACGCTCGAGGTCTTCTTTGTTGGCGCCGGCGCGAAGCTGGACGATCGAGTACTCGATGCCTGCTCGCGGGCGGCCGAAGCCGACCTGCTGAAAGTCGGGACGCTCGGCCAGCGGATCGAAGATGGCCGAGCTGAGGAAGATCTGGTTTCCTTCCCGGGCCTTGCCGACTTCGGTTGCGGTGATGTCCCGCGGCGCGACTTTGCGCGGAGCGGCGGTACCGGCGAACAGGGAAACGGTGAAGAACAGCGCGATCAGCACTCGAGCAGTTGATTTCATGGCCACCATTGATGTTCTCGGACGATAAGAGAGCAAAGAAGGTAAGCCAAGGTGCGCATTCCCGCGAGGGGAAAGTGTTATTGGGCGCTCCGAGCCTACTTCCGCTTCTTCGGTCCCTTCTTCGCGCCGGCGTAGAACGGCGTCTCCGCGCGCGGCCCGCGCGCGGGGCGAGGGCCGGGGCGGCCAGTCGTGGCCTCGCGACGCGGGCCGGCTGGCTTGGCGTAGCGAGGAGGACCGGACGGGCGGGCGGGGCGATCGTCGCGCGGGCCGGCATCGCGGCCGTAGCGCGGAGGTCCGCTCGGCCGAGGCGGACGGTCATCGCGCGATGGCCGATCCTCGCGAGGCGCAGCATCGCGTCCATATCGCGGCGGTCCCGTCGGCCGCGCGGGGCGTTCGCGATCGCGGTCGGCGTATCGAGGCGGCGGCGGTCCGCTCGGGCGCGACGGTCTTTCGCGCGGCGGCGGCTCGTTGCCGGCCACGCGGATGTTCACCTTCTTGCCGCGGAACTTCGCGTGGCCGACTTTTGCGATCACCGTCTCGACGAGATGCTCGGGAATGCCGACGTACGTCATGTCATCGCGAATGTCGATCGGGCCGATGTCGCGGCCGGGGATGTCCGCTTCGTTGGCGATCGAGCCGACGATGTCCGCGGGGCGGATGCCGTCGCGTTTGCCGACGGCCATCGACAGCCGCACTGTTTTCCCGGGCCTGTCCTCGGACGGCGGTTCGGGACGCGCCGCGACGACAGGCTCCGGCACGACGGCCAGAGATCGGGCGTTGTTCGCGATCCGAGCCGCCGCCGCAGCAACCTCCGCCATGTCGAACGGACCTTCCTCGGCCAGCTGCTCGACGAGCTCGACGTACAGATCGAGATCGCCTTCCGCGATGGTCTTGCGGATCGCTTCCTTGAATACGCCGATGCGCTTCGCCGCCACGTCCGCGCGAGTGGGGATCTTCATCGGCTTGATCGGCGAGCCGGTGTAGCGCTCGATCTCGCGCATCATCCGCCGTTCGCGAGGGGTGACGAAGAGCGTGGCCACACCGGTGCGCCCCGCGCGTCCGGTGCGTCCGATGCGATGCACGTACGCCTCGACGTCATGAGGAACGTCGTAGTTGATGACGTGGGTCGATCTGCTCGACGTCGAGCCCGCGCGCGGCAACGTCGGTCGCGACCACGATCTCCACCTGTCCCGCGCGCAGTCGGCGGATGACGCTCTCGCGCAGCGGCCTGGGTCATGTCGCCGTGCATGGCCACGGCGGCGAATCCGCGGCCTTCGAGCTTCTCCGCGAGCTCCGCCGATCCGGTCTTCGTCCGGCGGAAGATGAGCACGGCCTCGGTCGGCTGTTCGAGCTCCAGGATCTGCGTCAGCACCTCGAGCTTCTGCCCCTCGGAGACGTTGAGGAAACGCTGCTCGATGAGCCGGCGTGCTCACGTCGGATGCTCGATCTCGATCCGCTCCGGATTGCGCAGGTGGCGCTTGGCGATGCGCAGGACTTCGTCGGGCATGGTCGCGGAGAAGAGCGCGATCTGCCGCTCGGCCGGTGCGGCGCCGAGGATGCGCTCGACTTCTTCGATGAAGCCCATCTTCAGCATCTCGTCCGCTTCATCGAGGACGATCACTCTTGATCTTGTCGAGCTTGAGGCTGCCCCGATCGAGATGATCGATGAGGCGGCCGGGCGTGCCGACGACGACATGCGCGCCGCGCTCGAGGCGCTTGAGCTGCGGCACGATCGGCGCGCCGCCGTAAACGGGCAGCACGCTGACGTGCTCCATCTTCGCGGCATACGAATGAATGGCCTCGGCGACCTGCATCGCCAGCTCGCGCGTCGGCGTGAGCACGAGCGCCTGCGTGTCGCGGCTTTTCGGGTCGATTTTCTGAAGGATCGGCAGCGCGAATGCGGCGGTCTTGCCGGTGCCGGTCTGCGCCTGGCCGATGAGGTCGCCGCCGGCGAGCAGCAGGGGAATGGTGCGCTCCTGGATCGGCGTCGGCACTTCGTATCCGAGACCCGTGAGCGCTTCGAGCAGCTTCGGGTCGAGGCCGAGGTCGGCGAAGGTGAGCGTGTCGCTTTCGTTCATGCGTGATAAGAGATCACAAATGCGGGACTTTCGCTCCGACAACACGCAGGGCTGTTCTCCGGAGGTCCTCGAGGCCATCGCGCGCGCCGCCGCGGGGACCATGAGCTCGTACGGCAGCGACGAGATCACCAGGCGCGTGCAGAAGCAGTGCCGGGAGATTTTCGAGACCGACCTCGAGGTTTTTCCGGTGATCACCGGCACGGCCGGAAACGCGCTGGCCATCGCCTCCATGCGGCCGTCGATCGTGCTCTGCCACGAGGATGCGCACATCGTTCGCGACGAATTGGGGCGCCGGAGTTTTATGCGGATGGGGCGAGGATGGTGGCGGTGGCGGGGGCGGCGGGGAAATTGAGCCCCGGTGTAGTGTGGGCCTCTGGCCTACCTCTGACCCCCGCCCAAGGTAGGCCGGAGGCCCACACTACACCGCTAGTCCTCAGCCTCACCACCGTCACCGAAGCGGGCACGGTATACACCGCCGACGAGATTCGCGCGCTCACTTCATCCGGCCGTTACTCCGTCCACCTCGACGGCGCGCGGTTCGCGAACGCCGTCGTCTCGACCGGCAGCTCGCCGGCCGATCTGACCTGGCGCGCGGGGGTGGACATCCTCGTCTTCGGCGGGACGAAGAACGGCCTCCTCGCCGCGGAGCTGATCGTCGTCTTTCGAAAAGAGCTCGCCACCGAGCTCGCGCCGCGCATTCATCGCGCGGGACATCGTCCGGCGAAGATGCGCTTTCTGTCCGCGCAGTTCGAGGCTTACCTGACCGACGATCTCTGGCTCCGCAATGCCCGCCACGCCAACGCGATGGCGACGCAGCTCGCGGAAGGGCTGGAGACGATCTACCCGGTCGAGGCAAACATCGTCTTCACGCGATTCAAACCGGAGGTCGCGAAGAAGCTGACCGAGGACGGATTTCAGTTCTTCGATTGGCCGATTTTCGGCGAGGACGCGTTCAGGCTCGTGACCGGATTCGCCACGACCGCTTCCGAAGTCAGCGATTTCTCGAGCAGCATCGCCGCCGCATCGGGCGGCAGCGGCCGCGCGAAGTAGAAGCCCTGCGCGTAGTCGACGCCGAGGCCGCGCATCCGCCTGGCCTGCTCCTCGATCTCCAGCCCTTCGACGGTGACGGCCATGCCCAGCACGCGCGCCAGGCCGGAGATGGTCCGCACGATCTCGTTCCCTCGAACGGCATCGGCATCGAGCAGGAAGGAGCGATCGATCTTCAGCATGTCGAACGGAAACTCCCGCAAGGAGCTCAGCGACGAATAGCCCGTACCGAAGTCGTCGAGACTCAGCTTCACGTTGAGCGCGCACAACCTCCGCAACAGTTGCGCGGCGGCATCAGCATTGTCGATGAGCAGGCTCTCCGTGACCTCGAGATGCAACCGCTCCGGCGCCACGCCCGATGCGTTGACGATCTCTTCGACGCGCTCGACGAAATTCGGCTGCAGCAGCTGGCGCGGCGACAGGTTGACGTGCAGGTCGATCGCGTGGCCGGTGAGTCCCGCGTCATCCCATTCCTTCATCTGCCGCAGCGACTCGCTCAGCACCCACTCCCCGATCGGCACGATCAGCCCCGTCTCCTCGGCGATATTGATGATGGCATCGGCCTGCACGAGTTGATCGCCGCGCTGCCAGCGCACCAGCGCCTCGAAGCCGACCAGCATCGAGTCGCGCATGGCAACGATGGGCTGGTAGAAGACGCGCAGTTCCTCGCGCTCGATGGCGCGGCGCAAGTCGGTCTCGAACTGGAGCAGTTCCACGGTCCGCTCGTGCATCGCCGTGTCGAAGACCTCATGCCTGGCCTTGCCGCGCTCTTTCGCGCGATACATGGCGATGTCGGCATCGCGCAGCGCGTCCTGCGGATTGCGGTAGCCCGTGGTGCTCACGGCGATGCCGATGCTGACGGTGGTGAAGACCTCATGGCCGCCGAGTTGAAAGGGCTCGACGAGCGCTTCCTGGATGCGCCGCGCGGTCCGCACCGCTTCGGCCGCCTGATCGAGGCAGTCGATGAGGATCGCGAACTCGTCACCGCCGAGGCGGGCGATGGTGTCGCTGGAGCGGAGCGTGTCGGACAGCCGGCGGGCGACGGCGATGAGCAGGTCGTCGCCGAGGGTGTGGCCGAGGCTGTCGTTGACGACTTTGAAGCGATCGAGGTCGAGGAAGAGCACGGCGAAAACGCTGTCCGGGCGGCGGCGATGCGTTTCCATCGCCCGTTGCAGCCGATCCATGAACAGCGCGCGATTCGGAAGCTGGGTGAGGGCGTCGTGAAAGGCGTCGTGGGTGAGCCGCTCGACGGCGACCTTCCGTTCGGTGACGTCGGTCTGGGATCCGGCGATGCGCGTGGCACTGCCGCTCGCGTCGCGAACCGCCAGTCCGCGGCTGAGCATCCAGCGGTACGAGCCGTCCTTCGTGCGCATGCGGTGCTCGTTCTCGAAATGCGGGGTCAGCCCGCGCACGTGACGATCCATCTCGCTGCGCAGAATCACCACGTCATCGGGATGAATGCGCGACCACCACTCATCCGGCGCGTCGCCGACCTCATCCTCGGCATGACCGAGCATCTCCTTCCAGCGAGGGGAGAGGTAGATCTCGTTCGCGCGCAGGTCCCACACCCACAGCCCGTCGTTCGCGCCGCGCGCGGAGAGCGCGTAACGCTCTTCACTTTCGCGCAAGGCCTGGAGCGTGCGGCTTTGCTCGAGCGCGTAACGGATCGAGCGCTCGAGCAGGCGCGCGTCGATCTGCCCCTTCACGAGGTAATCCGCGGCCCCTTCCTTCATCGCGGCGAGATCGATGTCGCCGTCGCCCTGGCCGGTGAGGAGGATCAGCGGCGCGGAAACGCCCGCCTTTCGCGCGTGGCGCAGGACTTCCAGGCCGTCGTGCTCGCCGAGACGGAAGTCGACGAGAAAGAGATCGTGTCCGTCGCGGGCGATGGCCGGCAGCGCTTCTTCGAATGACGAGACCCATTCGAGCTCGAACTTCGTGCGGCGGCTGTCGGCAAGGAGATCGCGAGTGAGAACGAAATCGTCCTCATCGTCCTCGACGAGCAGGATCCGTACGGCGCGCGTGTCCAGATCAGTCAATGTTGTTGGGTGGGAGCTCCACGATCTCGATCCAGTAGCGCCCGATCTCGCGCATCACTGCGACCAGCCCTTCGAAGCTGACCGGCTTGGTGATGAACGAGTTCGCGCCGAGATCGTACGTGCGGTAGATGTCTTCTTCTGCCTTCGACGTGGTGAGCACGACGATGGGGATGCGACGGAGGTCGGGATCGTTCTTGATTTCGCGCAGCGCCTCGCGGCCGTCTTTGCGAGGCATGTTGAGATCGAGCAGGATCAGGCCGGGCGCCGGCGACGAGCCGGCATCGGCGTAGCGGCCGCGGTGATAGAGGTAGTCGAGCAGCTCGTCACCGTCCTCGACGAAGCGGAGATCGTTGACCACGCGGCTCTCCGCCAGCGCGTCGGCGGCGAGCATGCGATCTTCCTCGTCGTCGTCTGCGAGAAGAATGATGATTGGCTTTCCTGGATCGATCATGAATGGTCCGGAAGCGTCACGATGAACACGGAGCCCTCCCCTGGTGTGCTGTACGCGACGATCTCTCCCCCGTGGCGTTCCGCTATTTTGCGACAGATCGCCAGTCCAATGCCCGTCCCATCGTATTTTCCGCGTGCGTGCAGCCGCTCGAACATCGTGAAAATGCGGTCGGCGTACTTGTCCTCGAAGCCGATTCCGTTATCGGTGACGGTGATGGTCCGGGTGCCGCGGTCATCGCGCTGGCTCTCGATCTCCACGACCGGCGGGATGCCGGGGCGATGGAACTTCAGCGCGTTCGAGATCAGGTTCTGCAGCAGTTGGCGCATCTGCAGCGGATCGGCGGAGATGGTCGGCAGGTTGCGAATGACGATCTTTCCGTTGACGTCGTGAGCGCGCGTTTCCAGGTCTTTCGCCACCTCGTGGGCGATCTGGTTCAAATCGACCGGAACGAACGGCTGGGCTTTGGTCGTGACGCGGGAGAAGGTGAGGAGGTCGTTGATCAGCACCTGCATCCGCTTCGCCGCGGACTGCATGCGCTCGATGTAGTCGCGGGCCTGGGCGTCGAGCTCGGCGGCGTGCTTCGACTTGAGCAGGTCCCCGAACGCCTGGATTTTTCGCAGTGGCTCCTGCAGATCGTGCGAGGCGACGTAGGCGAAGTCCTCGAGCTCGCGGTTGCTCTGCTCGAGGCGTTTCATGGTCAGGCGCAGCTCTTCGTCGGCGCGTTTGCGCTCGCGGATGTCGCGGGCGATGACCACCGCGCCCTGCTGCACGTCGTGCTCGCTGACCGGCGAAATGGAGACGCTCACGTCGATGCCGTGGCCTTCCTTGTGATGCAGGCGGCGCTCGGAATCGCGAATGGGACCGCGCTGGGAAAGCTCGCGCAGGGTCCGGGAGATCGTCACTTCCTTGTCGACCTCCTCGAGAGCGTCGATGGAGCGGCCGAGGAGGTCGTGCTCGCCGTAGCCGAGGAGGGTGCGGACCGCGCCGTTGATCACGCGGATGCGGCCGTCGGCGTCGATCACGAACAGCGCGTCAGCCATCGTCTCCAGAATCTCGCGCGACGCGCGCGCCGCGGTGATGGAAGTGAAGCGATGCCGCCGGATCGTGCCCCAGGCCACGGCGATGAACGCGATCACGGGGACGTAGCCGATGGGCCGGGTCTCGAAGCCGAACATCGGCAGGAAGTCGTGCACCGCGAAGTAGACGACCATGAACGCGGCGAGAAGGCGGCCGATGCGGCGGCGGCGCGCTGGATCCCTGGTGCGCCGGTATTCGAGAAATCCCTCGATCAGCTGGCCGATCAGCGCGGCGAAAAAGAACAGCAGGAAGGGAATCGCAGCCGGTCCGGCAGTCGGATAGAAGCCCCAGGAATGGCTGGTCACGTTCTTCGCGAGCGCGGGAGTGAAGGCGGCGACGATCGCGAACGCGGTGGCCACGACCCAGACGGCGAGGATCACTTTCTTGCGCGAGGAGTAGAGCCGCAACGCGGTCGCGGTGAAGTCGTAAATCGCCGCGGGCAGAAAACAGACCGCGGCGAGAGCGATGCGTCCCCAGACCACGGCCATCGAAGGCGCGCTCGAAAGGAACATCGCGGCGAAGCCGGTGAACCAGATCGCGACCAGCACGATCATCAGGCAGAAGAGCACTGCCACGCGGGACGCGCGTTGTCGCCTGAAGATGATGGCCGCAAGGGTGAACAGCGCTGCGCCGACGATCGCCCAGGGCAATGCGTGTAGGTTCCAGCGGTAGAGCAAGTGGTGGCTATGATCGCATGGGGCTACACTCGTCCACGTCCTGCTGACAATGGAGGGATCGAATGGCCCGAAAGATCGCAACCCTGGTCGTGTTTTGTCTGGTGCTCGCCGCTCCCGCCGCGATGGCCGCGGAGTGGACGGGCTGGATCACCGACGAGCATTGCGGCGCGAAAGGCGCGAAGGCGGAGCATCAGAGCTGCGCCATTCGCTGCGCGGATCGCGGTGCGGCGCTGGTCTTCTACAACCTCGCCGACGAGAAGGTCTACAAGATCGATGACCAGGCCGCGGCGAAGAAGCACCTCGGCCACAAGGTCAAGGTCACGGGAACGATGGACGAGGCCACGATCAAGGTCGAAGCCATCGACGAAGTTCCGGCCGAGTGAAGGCTCTGTCCCGCGCGGCGGCGCTGCTGCTGTTGATCGCGTGCCGGAACGAAGGTGTATCGACGGCTACTACCGCGACGGCAACGCCGCCCGCGCCGGCATCGGACATCGTCACCTGTGCGCCGGCGGCGCATCGCCTCTGTCCCGTCGATGAGGGAACCAGCGACGCCTCCTTCGTGGCATTTCGCGATGCGTTGAGCGATGCGGTCAGCCGCAAGGACGAGACGGCGCTGCTCGCGCTGATCGATCCCGCCATTCGAACGAGTTTCGGTGGCGGCAGTGGATTGGAAGACTTCCGGAACCAATGGAGGTCTTCTTCAGCGGACAGCAAGCTCTGGGCGGAGCTCTCGGAGGTTCTCAATCTCGGCGGAACGTTCCGCGGGGAAGGGACGGACCGTTCGTTCTGGGCGCCTTACGTTTACGCGGCCTGGCCCGATTCGATCGACGCGTTTCAGCACGTCGCGGCGACACGCGCGAACGTCCCCATCCGGCGTGAGCCGGCACAACAGGCGGAGATCGTGGCAACGGTCGATTGGGAGATCCTCGCCGCGAGCGAGCGTGCGAGCGGTTGGATTCAGGTGAAGACGAGCGACGGCAAACAAGGCTGGGTCCAGGAATCCGATGTGCGTAGCCCCGTCGGCTATCGCGCCGGATTCTCGAAGCGAAGCGGTGCCTGGAAGATGGAAGCGCTGGTCGCCGGCGACTGAGTCGTGAGAACGAAAGCGGAACCGGTCACTGTGTTTGTTTCGGCGGCCCTGATCCTGGTCGCCGTTGCAGTTTCATGGCGCGCTTCCGACTTTCGATCTGCCGTCTCGCTCGATGAGCTGGCGCTCCTCGGAATCCCGATCACGATGGCAGCGCTGGTGGCTTTCGGCATTCGCGTCGCCGACGGCAAGCTCGCGCACATCTCCAGTGTGCGTCCGGACACCGGGCATGCGTTTCAGGTTCCGGAGCTGGCGCAGGCGGCGGTGGTCGCGTTCATTGGTTCGCTCTTTTCGGGCACGGCCTACGTCGCCGCGGCAGTCCTGGATCTGCCACCTTCGTATCGCTGGATCCCGCCTGTGCTTCTCGCCGGTCCGGAGCTGGTGGTCATGTACTACTTCGCGCGCCGGCTCATCGACATCGACATGCTCCGTCCCGACGTACGTCCCTGGTTTCTGACCGCAATGCTCACCCTCGGCTCGGCAGGCATGGCCACGGCGAAGTTCTTCACCTCGCAGCCCGTGAAGAGTGGCCAGAACGAAGGCACTTCGGCGATGACGATTCCCTTGATCATCCTCGCGGTCTTTGCCTGGATCGGCATGAGCTGGAAACGCTCGAACCATGAACATCCGACCAGTTGATAAGGCCGACGCCGCGGAATGGCTCCGCATGCGGACCACGCTCTGGCCGGGCGATCACACGTCCGAGATCGAAGAGTTTTTTCGCTCCGGTGGCTCGCCATTGCTGGCCGCGGTATTGGTCGCCGAGCGATCGCCGTCGGGCCTCTGTGGATTCCTCGAGATCGGACTCCGAGGGTATGCGGAAGGATGCGAGTCGTCGCCGGTTCCCTTCATCGAAGGCTGGTATGTGGACGAGGACGTGCGCGGCACCGGCATCGGTGCGCGACTCGTTCGCGCGGCGGAGGATTGGGCGCGCGAACGCGGATACAGCGAGATCGCCAGCGATGTCGAGATCGACAACGAGGGCAGTCTCGCCGCCCACCGCGCCCTCGGCTACGAAGAGGTCACGCGGATCGTTTGCTTCCGTCGCGCGCTGTAAGACGCTCCTCGCTCTACGCGTTCTCTTCGCTCCGCGCGAACACGACGAACAGCATCAGAAAAAGGCCGATCAGGCCGAAGACTTCCATGGGTCCTCCCTCCTACGCGCTCCGCGCGAGCTCGTCGCCGTTGCCGGCCAGCTCTTCGAGCAACTCGGCGCCGGTCGTCGCTGCGTCGAGGCCCGCCATCTCGTAACGAATGGCCTCGGCGCGCGCGGCGTACGTAGGAGTACTGATTACGCGGCGAACCGCGTTACGGATTTGCTTTTCCGTGGGAACGAGCACTTTCAATCCGATCCCCACACCGGACCATTGGATGCGATTGGCGATCTCCGGTTTCTCCTCGGTCTTCCCGATGGCCACGACCGGTACTCCATGGGCCAGCGCGATCTGAATCGAGCCGTAACCGCCATTGGTGAGCAGCAGATCGACCTTCGGCATCAGGTGGGCGTAAGGGATGAATCGTTCCACGCGGACATTCGCCGGCAGAGGATCGCTTTCCACTTCGCTCGCCGGACGGCTTCCCGTTGTTACGACGACCAGCACGTCTTCGTTTGCCAGTGCGCGGATCGCGGGCCGGATCAGCTGGTCATAGTCATTGTTGATGGTGCCCTGCGTTACCAGTACGACCGGCCGTCCCGAGAGGTCGCCCCACCAGGACGGTGGCGTCCAATGCAGCGACGGAGGCGGAACCGAGGCGCCGATGAACCGGACCTGGTGGGGCATGTCCGTCCGCGGATATTCGAATGACGGCACGCTGCCCTGTAAATAGAGGTCGCTCCGCCGCGTGAATGAAAACAGGCTGCCGTTCGAACGGGCCATGCCCAGCTCGCGGCGGATGCGGCGGTAACGCTTCATCGCGCCGCGGAAAATCACGTTGTCGACCAGCCAGTACAGGGCGCGATTGCGCAGGCGTCCGAAGTACGTGGAGCTCGGCATGAGGGCGAGTCCGAAGGGCGCCGTGTCGATGCTCGGAATCGACAGCGGATTGATTCCATAGACCGCCCACGGCGTTCCCTTGCGCTCGCTCACCAGACCCGCGACGGCGAACGCGTTGTCGCTCACGAGTACGTCCGCGGGCTCTTTCGCCAGCTCGTGCTCGAGGTCGAGCAGCGCGCCCGGAACGATGTTCACGAAGATGTGCTCGATGTCGAACTGAAGCTGGGCGATGCCGCCGGAGGGGCGGCCGGGAAACTGCTCCGGCAGCCACTCCTCATCGATCGCCGTCGCGGCGCGAAAGGGAACCCAGCGCGCGCCGACGGCCTCGATGGCCCGCCGGAAACGCGGCGTCGAGTACCAGCGGACGTCGTGACCGCGCGCGACGAGCTCGCGCGCGATCGGAAGTCCCGGGTTGACGTGGCCGCTCACCGGGAAGACGGCGAAGAGATAGCGGGTCATGCGGATGCTCCTAGGCCAGAAGGCGTGCGAACGCGTCGCGTTTCGAATCAGCCCACTGCTCGAACGTCTGCATCGCGGGATACAGCGCGCGGCTCTGCTCGACGTCCGCCGCACGCGTCGGGATGAAGCGGCGGTTGAAATCGAACATGTCCGCGAGATCGTCCGCACCGCGGAATCCGAACGACGCGAAGACTTCGCGGGGGATGTAGTTGTACTGAACGTTCTTGCCGGAAACGCGCGACATGACCGCGGCGTACTCCTCGCCGCGCAGGTCCTCGCCGACGATGCCCACGGTCTTGCCGATGAACTCCGCCGGCTTGGCGAAAATCGACGCGACCACGCCGCCGATGTCTTCCGCGGCCACGCCGGCCAGCGGCGTTTCGCCCTGCGGGAAGCCGAAGTGATACGCGCCGTCTTCGCCCTTCTGCGGCGGGAAGAAGCTGAAGAAGTTGTCGTAGTAGAAGGCGACGTGCACGAAGGTCGAGGGGATGCCCAGGCTCTTCGTGTACTCCTCGAGCGCGTGCTTCTGATCGAAGTGCGGCGAATTCAGCTCGCCGTTGCTGGGCTTCCTCACCGAGGGGAGGGAGCTGAAGACGAAGTGCTCGACGCTCGCGCCGGCAACGGCGTTGATCAGATTGCGGCCCTGCTCGAGCTCTTTCTCGAAATGCTCCCAGTAGTTCGTGACGCCGAAGACGCCGTAGACGTCTTTCATCGCCGCGCGCAGCGACGCGCGATCGTCGAGCGTGCCCTGCACGACTTCCGCGCCCAGCGCGCGCAGCTTCTGCGCGGATTCCGATTCGGTGTTGCGGGTGAGCGCGCGAACGGCGAACTCACCACGTGACAGCAGGTGCCGCGCGACACCGCCGCCCTGCGCTCCAGTGGCTCCGACGACGAGAATGATTTTCTTCATGATGGTTATGGCCTCCGATTTCAAGAAAGTGGGACGTAGCCGTTCTGCTCGACCACGCGAATGCTCGACTCACAGCGAAGCGCCGCGATCTGCGCCTGCGTCAGGTTCTCCACGTAGAACACGCCGAACGCGTAGACGCTCTTCGCTTCGAAACCGTGCTTGTTCTCGAGCTCTTCAGTCGTGGAGTACGGCTCGACACCGGGTTTGAAGATGATCGAGTAACCGGCGGCGGGCAGCGCGGCGAGACTCAGCGTTGCGGCGGTGGAGCACTGCGGCTGGACGATGTCGTTCGAGTGGTCGATCTCCGTCGCGACGCCGGTGACGAAATCGGCGTCACCGCTGTCGCTGCGCACGATCGACGCGTAGGGATAGACGCCGTGCGACGAGCGAACCTGAATCGTCGCACCGTCGAGCGGTCCGGTCTGGAAGTGGCTGAAGACGTCGTTGAGGCGCAGGACCTGATACGCGCCCACTTCCGTCGAGAAACTGCCGCTGAATTCACCGTCGACGTCGAAAATGCTGATCGTGACGCCGGCCGGTTTGTCGCCGGGATTAGCGATGCCGACGTTCGTGCGGTTGCCGTCCACGCCGGAGAGTCCGGTGAGGACCGCTTCGCGACTGAGCTTCGTGAACGGCATCGCCGGCACGGTCTGGCCGTACTGGCCAGGATCGGAGCCGGCGTTGTAGATGCGGGCGCGGGCGGTGATCTTCGCGTCGGGTTCCGACGAGGTGATCAGAAGGAGTCCGGTCGCCTGCTGTTTGCCGAACGAGGAACTGATGACGTCGGCCATCACTCGCGATTCGCGCGGCCAGAGGTTGGCGATGACCGGGCTGGTGACATAGCCGTCGACGATCAGAAAGATCTGCACGCTCACCGGCTCGCCCTGTCGCGCGGCGTTCGTCACGACGAGGTCCGTTCTCCACTGCGATCCGTTCACGCCGGGCGTACGGCCGGTGATCGGGATCAGCAGGTGATGGCCGGCGAAATCGGTGGCCGTCGCCGGCAAGGCGATGAGTGCGAGGACTGCGATCAAGAGAAGTCGTTTCATGGTCGGATCCTTTTTCAGCTCGCTGGAATTGCGGCCGGCGGCGCGGCGGCGATGATCGGATCGGGGACTTCGTTTCGGACCGGCTTGACGGTGCGCAGGTAGGCGAAGATCGCCTTGAGGTCCTCGTCGTTGAGGTGATTGAGGTTTTCCCACGGCATCGGCGGGAGGATCGGACGCGACACGCCCATGTGCCGCCCCGTGCGCATGGTCTTGATGAACATCTCCTCGGTCCAGATGCCGAGGCCGGAGACCTGGTCGGGCGTGAGATTGCGGCCGTAGCTGACGCCCCACGGACCGGCGAAGGCGGTGTTGGTGCCGGCGCCGCTCCAGACCCACGGCCCATCCATCTTCGGAGGGGTGGGCATGACCAGATTGGCGGGATGGCCGGAGAGCGCGCGGCTCATGTCCGGCGCGGGACCGTTCGGACCCATGGTCCAGGGGGTGTGGCAGTGATGGCAGCCGCCGAAGTTGACCAGGTACTCACCCCGCTCGACACGCTGCGCGGCGGCGTTCTGCTGCTGCGCGGGTTTGGCGCTCATGTCCTCCGTACAGGCGGTGACGAGCGGCACGGCGATGATGAGGACGACCAGGGCGATGACAGGTTTCATGACTTCCTCCCTTACTTCGCGGCGAAGGTTACGAATCGCGTCTTACGGGGTGCTTACGGGGGTGCTTACTCGCGGGGTTCCGGGGTTGCGGGGTTTCGGGGTTGCGAGGGTAACGGCGGCTCGGTCCTCCCTCGTAACCCCGTAACCTCCGAGACCTCGTAACCTACAATTGCGTGCGGAGGTGAGGCATGAATTCTCCGAGGGAAGTGGCGCGCAGGTGGTTTGAAGAGGCCTGGAATCAGAGGAAGAACGACACCATCACTGAATTGATGGCCGAGGACGCGGCCGGGCATGTGGAGGGTGGGGAGTTGCGCGGGCCGGCGCAGTTTTCCGAGATGCGCGCGACGTTCCTGGGCGCGTTTCCCGACCTGAAAATCACAGTGGAGGACATCGCCGAGGATGGGGAGAACGCGATCGTGCGCTGGCGGTTCGCCGGGTCGCACACCGGAGACGCGGAAGGTCTCGGGCTGAAGGCAACGAATGCCGAGGTGACGGCGCGCGGCATTACGTGGCTGATCATCCGCAACGGCCAGATCGTGGAAGGCTGGGACGCCTGGAACCTCGGCCAGATGATGAACACGCTGCAGACCGCCGCCGCGCAGACGTGATGTCCAGGTGCCCCGAGGTTCTAAGCGATTCGAGGAGCTGGGGATTTTTGGGGAGATTGGGGAGGCGTTGGTAGATGGATGATCTTTCACGCAGTGGTCCGTGGCAGCCATCGAGACCGGCGACGATCGCAATCGGTTTACTCAGCGTCTGGCCATTCCTCTACATGGGCCTGTTCTTCGCTGCGTTCGCGTACATGTGGTACTCGACGCCGCATCGAGGGCAAAGCGGCGAACCGGTGATCTTCAAGTACATCTTCGCCCTGCACTGTCTGACGATCCTGCTGATGTTCGTACTCATCGGCATCTACGTATTCCACGCGTACAAGACCGATCGAATTGCAAACGACAAGAAGGTGCTCTGGGTGGTGATCCTCTTTCTCGGCAACCTGATGGCGTTTCCAATCTACTGGTACCTCTACATGTGGACGCCCGTATCGCAAACCGGCAACGTCTCGAGCCCACCAGTGTCGCCAGACGGCTCGGCGGGTTGAGTGCGGCGCGGGTGGGCGGCAGGCTGTTTGTCGGTCTCAGCGGGTGAAGCCAGCGTTTCATCATTGCTCGGCGTCACGGCGGTAGTAAATCGTGCCTGAATATTGAGTTAGTTAGCTGCACGCAAACCACGTCTTCCGTGAACTCGCGGTCGAAGGAACGGTCCGAGAACCAAGAGCTGCGCTGGATGCATCACGTCATTCCCGCGTTGGAATTCTGTCGAGGAGGCGTGACATCATGACCACACGTTGGATGTTCCTGAACCGGCGACGTCCGGCACGGCATGCCCGGAACGGATCGATCAGAGCCGCACGCTCTCTCGGAGCACACATCTCGTTCCGTCTGTCTCGGGTCTCGCGTAAACTGCTCACCTGTGAAGTTTGAATGGGATCCGGAGAAGGCGAACGCTAACGTGGAGAAGCACGGCGTTACCTTCGAAGAAGCATCAACGGCCTTCGCGGATTGGGACTCAATGACCGTACCCGACCCCGAACATTCGATCGCTGAGGAGCGATGGTATCTGCTTGGCGTCTCTGAGAAGGGTAACCTCTTGGTTGTCTGTCACACGGAGCGCGGCGAAAGATTTCGGATCTTCAGTGCGTGGAATGCCAACAAGCGTCAACGGAAACAATATGAAGACCAGTTCGAAGAAAAGCGCTAAATCTGCCCGTTCGACTACGGTTCCTGACATTGATTTCTCTGGTGGGGTCCGCGGTAAGTACGCCGCACGCTACGCAGAGAGTACAAATATCGTCGTGCTTTCGCCCGAAGTCGCCGAAGTGTTTCCTAACTCGGAAGCTGTCAATGAGGCGTTGCGTACTCTTGTCCGGCTCTCCGGGAAGACACTACGAGCACCGGCAACACCCACGCCAAAAAGGCGGCGGCTAACTACTGCCAGAAGCTGACACGGCCCGGCTTCGGGCCTTGGCCGTGCAACCTAGGCGATGGACGTTAGCCGGACCCGCCGAGCGCAGCGTGACGATCGGACATCTCGCAATGCGTTTCAGCATCGTTCGGGATTCCGCCCGGTGCGTGTCGCGATACCGCACGGGACGTAAAATCGCGACATGACGCCGATCCTTGCCCTCATCCTCGTCGCCACGAGCATCACCGGACGTTATGAAACGTCCAATGCCACGCTCGAACTGCACATCGGCCATGATGGGCAATTGCGCGGACATCTCATCGACGAGGCGGGCGTGGCCGCTCTCGACCCGATTCGCGTCGACGGGCAGCAACTGATCGCGACTGCGAGACGTGAGGACGACAGTCGGGCGGAGTTGAAGGCGGAGGTCCGCAGCGACGGATCGATCCTTATCGGCACGAAAACCTTCAAGAGGAAAGCGGTTGAGCGGCCTGCTACGCCTGCGGTTCGGCGAGCGATTTTCGCCGCGTACGAGAAGCTGGCGGAAGCCGTGAACGAGAAGGACTTCGACGCGTTCCAGGCTCTTCGCACGAACGAATTCGCCACAATTCCGCCCGAGGGACCACCGCGGGACGCAGAATTCATGGCGACGCGCGCACGCGGACTGCTCGCGGGGATTCAGCCACCAGTCAAGGCTCGAAATGACATTCTCACCTTGACCATGCGCGGCGAGGAGGCCATTGCCACCGTGCGACAGCATTTCTCGCGAAGACAACCGAATCCGCAAGGCGTGCTCCGCCGGGTGGAAACATCCGTCACTCAGCGTGAGACGTGGAGGCGCATGCCCGACGGCTGGAAGCTCATCTTCGTCGACGAAGTACGCGACCACGCGCGCTGGGCGGAAGACGAGAACTGATAGTCGCGCATCGCGCATGAGCGTTGAGCGTACGATAGCGCTGATGAAGCACACGCTGGCCTCGCTTCTCCTGTTACTCACCTTCAATTCCAACGCGGACACGCTCTTCGTCGTCAACAAGCGTGATGCCACGCTCGTGCTCGTCGACCCGGCGGCAATGAAGGCCATCGGACGAATCGCGACTGGGGAGGCGCCGCACGAAGTGGCTGTATCAGACGACGGGAAGATTGCGGTGGTTTGCAACTATGGGACAGAAGAAAATCCCGGCTCGTCGCTTACGGTCGTCGACGTGAGTGCCAAGCGAGAGTTGCGGCGGTTTGCCCTGCCCGGACTGATCCGGCCGCATGGTATCCAGGCAATCGGTTCAAGGTTCTACCTCACGGCCGAGGGAAGCCTCGCGGTGGCGCGCTACGACGTCGCGTCGAATCGAATCGACTGGATCGCCGGCACGGGGCAGGACATGACTCACATGCTGGTCGTAACTCGCAACGAGAAGAAGATCTACACCTCGAACGTGGCCAGCAGCAGCGTCAGTGTAATGAACCTCACGAACGCGCCAGGGTACGTTGCTCTGAAGCAGATTGCCGTCGGAAGAGGCCCCGAAGGAATCGACCTCGCTCCCGACGGCTCGGCGGTGTGGGTTACCGGAGTCGCCAGGCGAGGCGAGCCGGCCGTGATCAGCGTGATCGATCCGAAGAGCGGCAGCATCCTGCGATCGATTCCAACCAAGATGAAACTGGCGAACCGGTTGAAATTTACGCCCGATGGCACGCACGTAGCGGTTTCCGATCCGGGGACGAACCAGATCTCTATCTTCGACGCCGCTACCGGAAATGTCATAAAGGAGATTGCGACTGCCCCCGGACCGGCCGGTATCCTGTTTACACCGGACGGCAAACGACTCTTCGTTGCCTGTGCCGACGCGGGCAAGGTGCAGGTGATCGACACGGCGACGTGGAACGTCGCTGGAGAAGTCGTGACGGGGGCGGAGCCGGACGGGATGGCCTACGCCCCGAGGTAAGCCTGCCCGATGAACCGCCGGGCTGAATC
This sequence comes from uncultured Acidobacteriota bacterium, assembly GCA_963822445.1. GTDB lineage: Bacteria > Acidobacteriota > Thermoanaerobaculia > Gp7-AA8 > Gp7-AA8 > QHVT01. Next base: position 375,342 of record CAWGHO010000003.1, read on the forward strand.
GAAGATGCTTCCCGACATCATCGACGACTATCGTGACTACACGCCGCCCTCCTGGGTGCGCGAAACGGTCATTCGTCTCCTTGAAAATCTCGATCCCGGCCATGTCGGGGGCCTGCAGTCCATTGTGCTCACGAATTCAGCGCGTCTGGGAAAGGGCAAGACCAATCGCGTGCGGGGGCGGAAATACCGCGAGCGGGATTGTCGCGGCTTCTATCATCACGCCGGCCGGAGTGGTGGGGCCTGGATCCAACTCGTGGTGGACAACATCGTTCGCCACCGGCGGCCGCGCTTGAAATTCATGCAGGACGTGATCGTCGGCCGGACGTTGTTCCATGAAATCGGGCATCATCTCCACGAAACGATCGGTTCGGCAAAGAGGGGTGGCGAGGAGTCGGCCGACGATTGGAGCCATCGTCTGATGGACGTTTTCATACGCAGGCGTCATCGATGGCTCACGGTTCTGGCCAGGGTCATCGGATTCTTCAAACGCGAGAAACCATGAAAGAGACATTTCCCGGCGCCATCCCGGAGATCCCGGTGAGCGACCTCAAAACGGCGCTGGACTACTACGCCAACCGCCTCGGCTTCAGCATCGATTGGGGCGATCGGGGTGGAGGCGGCATTGCCGGTATCTCCAAAGGCGACTGCCGCATGTTTCTGACCGACGCCGCTTTCCGCGAAAATTACGGCAACCGTGGCCCGGTGCTGGTCTGGCTGAATCTCGACAACAAAGAAGAGGTGGACGCGCTCCACGAGCTCTGGCGAGGGAGTCAGGTCAGGATCATTTCGCCGCCGGAATCCAAGCCCTGGGGATTGCATGAGTTCACTGCCTCCGATCCGGATGGCAATCTGTTGCGCGTCTTCTATGACTTTGCCACTCCGGAGCATGAAGCTCTCCATTCGTCATGAAAGCGATCGTCCAGGACCGCTACGGCTCGCCGGACGTCCTCGAGCTTCGCGACATCGAAACCCCCACTATCGATGATCGGGGAATCCTCGTTCGGATCCACGCCGCGTCCGTAAACGCTTTGGATTGGCACATTACCCGTGGCATGCCCTACGTCGTGCGGATGGCAGGAGGCTTACGGCGGCCCGATGACACCACCAGAGGCGTCGATCTCGCGGGGCGGGTCGAGGCCGTCGGAAAAAATGTCACGCGGTTCAAAGTCGGGGACGACGTCTTCGGCGGAACCAACGGCAGTTTTGCCGAGTACACGGTCACCACCGAAGACCGTTTAGCGTTGAAGCCATCCGGCATTTCGTATGAGCAGGCAGCCGCGCTTCACGTCGCGGGGCTCACAGCGCTCCAGGGATTGCGGGACCAAGCGAAACTCCAGCGTGGCCAGAATGTTCTGATCAACGGCGCCGGCGGCGGCGTGGGTACGTTCGCGGTGCAGATTGCGAAGTGGCTCGGCGCGCATGTCACGGCCGTGACCCGCACGGAAAGCGTCGATCTCGTCCGCTCGATCGGCGCGGACGCCGTCGTCGATCACCAGCGCGAAGACTTCACCGAGCGGAGCGACCGCTACGACGTTCTGTTCGATATCGGCGGCAATCGCCCGTTTGCGCAATGCCGGCGGGTGATGACCCGCAACGGAACGCTGGTCGTCGTGGGCGGGCCGCCGGGCCGATGGCTGGCGCCCGCGACGCGTCTGCTGAAGGCGATCGTCCTTTCACCCTTCGTATCCCAGCGGCTGGTGCCGTTCATCTCGAAGAACGACGCTGCCGGGCTGGCGCTTCTGGGCCAGCTCGCGGAAACCGGAACCATTACTCCCGTCATCGACCGTCATTACCCGCTGAGAGACGTGCCGGAAGCCATCCGCTATGTAGGCACGGGTCGCGCGCGCGGCAAGGTCACAATCAGAATCGAGTGAGATATGGCAGACGCAAACAGCAAGACTCTGGACAAGCCGCAGCGGCGAAGTGTTCGCTGGACCTCTTTCGTCGCCAGCGCGCGACGCGGAAGAGCGGTCCGTGGATTGGAGGAAGAAGGAAATCCTCGCCATCGCGTTCGCGTCGAGCACAACAAAGACACGCTCCTGGTCCACATCGCCGGCGAGGGTGGTCGCGGATGGACCACGCTCGCCATCGACAGGGCTACCCGCGAGTGGTCGATCGTCCAGCGCGATCGCCAGTCGGACGCGGCCAGCGCGGCGTACGGCAATCTTTATCGATGAGGTTCACGCTCCCACCCGCGCCGCCGCGGCGTTGGCGGCGGGATGGATCGCCTAAAATACCGGCACCATGAAAGAGACGACTCGGTTCGCCCTCGGCGTCGGCGCCGGATTGGTTGGCTTGGTGGCTCTCTTCACGGAGAGGGAGCTTTCGTTCCTCTGGTTCTCGGCGTTCGCGCTTTCCATCGCTCTCACAGCGCCGCAGCGCGAGCAGGACGCCCCCGCCAATCAGGACAGGGCAGTCACGATCATCATCGTCGTTCTGCTCGCCGCATTCGGCGCTGCGTTACTCCTTCTCTTGCTGGCGCCGTCTGTTCTGGACAATATCCACCGCTTTATCTAGCTGGAAAGCGACTGATAAACCTTCCGCGTCGCCGGCTCGGGCTCGGTATCGAGCTCCTTCTTCAGCACGTCCGCCAGCCGTTTGTACACGCGCGCGGCGCCGGCCGCATCGCCCTGCTTCGCCAGGGCGGACATGAGATTGCGGCAGGCCTCTTCATCGAATTCATCGAGCGCAACCAGCCGCCGGAACGCATCGGCAGCGGTCGCGTGATCGCCTGCCGCGGTGCTGAGGCGGCCTAAAGACGACAGCGCTCGTGCGTAGAGATCGCGGAGACGATCGCGCGTCTCGAGGTACCACTCGCCGTCGCTGCTCGCGTTCTCGAAGAAATCGCCGCGATAGAGCTCGATGGCCTTGGCCAGACTCGCGGCCTCTTTCGATTTCGCGTAACGCTCGAACGTGGTCACGTCGAAGTGGATCCCCGGCTTGAGCGAGTAAGCCTCGCCGTCGACGACGACCCAGTCCGCGTTGCCGAGGGTCTTGCGGAGACGATGCACGGTGACGTGGAAGTTGTTCCGCAGTTTCGCCGGATCGACTTCCGGCCAGAGCGCGGCGCCGATCTGTTCCTTCGTCGCGCCGGATGGATGGGACAGTAGATAGAGGAGGAGCTCGCGCGAGCGGCCCGCGTCGACGAGCTTGCCGTTCAGTTCGATCTCCAGCGGACCGAGGGCGCGAACGCGCAGTCCCGTGGCGACCGCGCCGGACGTGCCCGCGGCGGCAATGCGCTCCCGCGCGAGCGCCACCATCGCCTCGTACGACAGACCCGCGCCCGAAGCGAGCGTCACGCGCAGCTTTTCATCGCCGAGGGCCTGGCGGATCCGCTCGTCCTTTTCGCGATCGAACTCCTCATTGCGCCCGGGCCGCGCTCCGAGTTGCAACCATGCCGCGGAGGCGGCGGCGAGCAGGCGCGTTCCCGTCTCGGCATCACCGCCATCGAGCAACAGAATGCCGATCCCTTCGATGACCAGCGTCAGACCCCAGCGATCATCGATGCGCGCGTGAACGTCCAGCGCCTCGCGAAAGCAGCGGATGGCCTCCTCGCGCTTTCCTTCGATCAGCGAGAGATGCCCGAGGACGGTGAGCGAGTGGCCCATCGCCGGAAGGTTGTCGATCTCGCGGCCGAGCTGGTTCCCTTCTTCGAACGCCGCGCGGGCAGCGGCGAAGTCTCCGCGCAACTGCGCGCCGATTCCCATCCAGTAAAGCGCCAGGCCGAGACCGACGTCGCGGCCGTGCCTGCGCGCGGTGGCCACCGCTTCTTCGAACACCTCTCGCGCATCGCGTTCGCCGGTGAAAGCTTTGGCCGTGGCGAGAAGCGTCAACGCCCGCGACAGTGCGCGCGTGTCGCCGCTGTCGCGCAGCGCGTCCACGGCCTCGTCGGCCGACGGCCGGATCGCATTCCAGTCCGCCTGCCAGATCGCCGCGTCGCCGCTGGCGAGGAGGGCTCGGGCCCGCACGATGCGGATCGATGTTCGCGTTTGCCGCGCGCGCGAGTCCGGCGTCGATTCGCCTTCGGGCCTCGTGAAAATGGCCGCGCGCGAACCAGTACCAGTGCAGCGCGTGAAGCATCCGCAGCTCGAGCTCCGCACGCCGACGCTTCTTCCTCGGTCCAATCGAACACAGCGCGGATGTTCCCGATCTCGCGATCGATCATGGCCATCGTCGGCGGATCGACGGCGCCCGCGAAAAGGCGCGGCTCGGCGCTCTCACGAGACTGGAGAAGTACTGCGCGTGCCGTTCGCGGAACTGCGCAGTCTCGCGCGCCTGCTCCAGTTTCTCCGCGGCGAACTGGCGGACGGTCTCGAGCAGGCGGTAACGCTCGTCGACAACCATCACCAGCGACTTGTCGACGAGCGCGGCCAGCGACGCGAGGACGTCGGTCCGCTCGTCTTCGCACACCGCTTCTGCCGCGGCGAGCGAGAAACTCCCCGAGAAAACAGCCAGGCGCCTCAGCAGAATCTGCTCATCCTCGGAGAGCAGGCGAAAACTCCAGTCGATCGTTTCGCGAATCGTGCGATGCCGCGGCAATGTGCGCGAGCCGGTGGAGAGCAGGCGGAAGGCGTCGATGAGACGCGCCGCGATCTGCTCGACGGACAGCACTTTCACGCGCGCCGCCGCAAGCTCGATGGCCAGCGGAATCCCGTCGAGGCGAACGCAGATCGCGCGACACGGCCGGCGTGTTCGCGTCGGTCAGCGCGAACGAAGGCGAGACAGCGCGGGCACGCTCGGCGAAGAGCTGCATCGCATCGGGCTCGGCCAGCGGCGGCACGAGCCAGGTCTGCTCGCCGGGGATGCCGAGGGCTTCGCGCGTTGTGGCCAGCATCGAGACACTCTCGCAACGGCGGAGGATCGACTCGGCCAGCGCCGCACACGCATCGACGAGATGCTCACAGTTGTCGAGCACCAGCAGCGCGTGCCGCGGCTTGAGCGCCTCGATGATCACGTCGACGTCGCGCACGTCGGCCACTTCGCGCAGACCCAGCGCCTCGAGGAGTTGCTCCGGAATGAGCTCCGGATCGGCGATCGGTGCGAGGTCGACCCAGACCACTTCGTCGAAGCGATCGACCGCTCTTCGCGCCAGCTCCAGCGCAAGCCGCGTTTTGCCGCTGCCGCCCGCGCCGGTCAGCGTGAGCAGACGGGTCTTGTCCAGCAGACGCTCGGTCTCCGTGAGCTCGCGCTCACGGCCGAGGAGAGTCGTCAGCGGGACGGGGACCGACGAGGGCATGGGTAAGGATAAGTCGTAGTCGTTAGTGGTTAGTCGTTAGTCGTTAGTAGAACGAAAACCGCGGGCGCCGGTATCTACTAACGACTGACCACTAACGACTAACGACTCGAAAACCTATACTGCCGCGGATGGCCGGACGTGCGGCGGTGATGCTGGTGGTGGGGCTTTGGGCGGCTGCCGCATGGGCCGACGACGTGTCCCGCGCGGAGCAGCTGGCCTGGGACAAGAAGTTCGCCGAGTCCGAGGCTCTTTATCGCGAGGTCATCGCCAAAACGCCTTCGCGTCGCGCGAACCTCGGACTGGCCCGGGTGATCCTGTGGCGCGGCCGCTATCCCGAAGCGATCGAGCGGTTCAACGCGCTCCTGCGAACGAATGCGAAGGACGTCGATGCGCTGGAAGGCCGGGCGACGGCGGAGTACTGGAGCGGCGATCATCGCGCGGCGGCGCGCGATTTCCGTCGCGTGCTGCAGCTCGATCCAAAACGGGAGACTGCACGGACGTCGCTCGCGGAAATCGCCGCCACGATGCGTCCGTCGCAACGGATCGTCGTTGGCGGCGTGCGAGACGATCAGCCGCTCGATGTGAATCGCGGCGAGATCGCGGCCACGTTCTTCTACGATCCACTGACGCGATGGACGGTGGCCGTCGGGGCGATGCATCTCGATGCCGAGCGTCGTGGAACGAGAACCGCCGACTTCGTGCGCCTCGAAGGGGACACGCAGTGGCGGGGGATGGGATTCGCCGGCTCGCTGGGCCTCTTCGATGGCGATTTCATCGGACACGCGAGCGCCCGCCGTGGCAGTTTCACGCTGCGCGTCGAAAGGCAGGCGGAGCTCGCGAGCGCGACCGCGATTCGCGCGGATGTTTTCTCGACCACGACCACCTTGCGCTGGAGCCGCGAGCGCGATCGGTTGATCGCCGCCGCGGAACTGAGCGACCGGCGCTACTCCGACGACAACAACGGTCAGGCGCTCATCGCCTACGCCGTCGCGCCGGTGCTGAAGCGGGGCGAGTGGACGCTGTGGGCTGGCGCGTCTGCGGCGGTGCGGGACACGGCCGAGACGCGGTTTAAGCCCACCGCGGTTTCGTCGTCACTCGAAAACGGCTTCTTCCGCTATTCGTATCGCGGCGAGTACGACGCTTACTGGACTCCCGAGGAGCTGATCGAAGGACGGGCTGTGTTCGCGCTGGAGCGGAAGCTTTCCCGCGGCCGGATCAAGATTCACGCGGACGGCGGCTACGCGCAGGATCGCGGCCACGCGTTCGGGCCCGAGATCGGCAGTGGTCCGCTTCCGCCGGAGATCTTCACGTTCGCGTTCGATCGCAATTACAACCCGTACCGCTTCGGATTGTCCGCCGGCCTGACCATCGCCCCGACGCTGGGCCTCGACATCGGAGTCGAGCGCAGCGTGACCGTAGACTATCGATCGACTTCCTTTCATGCAGCCGTGGCACGACGACGCTGAGCTCTTCCGCCATCGCCGCGCAGACACCGTCCGAACCTGGCAGCGGTGGGTCCTCGGCATTCTCCTTTTCCTCGGCGTGCAGAGCGTCTTCTACTTCGGCATCTGGTGGTTCCAGGCGTTGCACGTCAACAACGTCTTTCTGTTCGTGCTGTTGTCGTTCGCGACCTGGTACGGCGTCTTCCGGATCATGGTCGGCTGGTACAACGTCTTTCACATCGAGCAGCCGGATCCCGTCGATGCGCCGCCGGGGATGCGGGTGGCCATTTTCACGACCTCCTCGCCGGGCGAGCCGTACGAGATGTTCGTGCGCACGCTCGAGGCCGCGCGAAAGATTACGTATCCGCACACGACCTATCTGCTCGACGACACGCGCGATCCTCGCTTCAAAGCTTTAGCGGAAGAGATGGGGGCGGTGCATCTCGAACTGATCGGCATCCCCGGCGCGAAGGCGGGAAAAATCAACGCCGCGCTCGCACTAACGGATGAGGAGTTCATTCTCGTTCTCGATCCGGACCACATCCCGTTCCCGAATTTTCTCGATCGCGTTCTGGGATATTTCGCCAGCGAGGAAGTCGGCTTCGTGCAGGTCTCCCAGGCTTATGGCAATGCGCGCGAGTCCTTCGTGGCGCGCGCGGCGGCGGAACAGACGTACGCGTTTTACGGCCCGATCATGCAGGGGATGCATGGAACGGGAACGAGCGTGGCCATCGGCGCGAACTGCACGTTCCGGCGAAAAGCGCTGGAGTCGATCGGCGGACATGGGATCGGACTCGCCGAAGATCTGGTCACTTCGATCCGCCTGCACGCGAAAGGGTGGAAATCGATCTACGTGCCGGAAGTGCTTTCCCGCGGTCTGGTTCCGTCGGATCTCGATTCCTATCTGAAGCAGCAACTGAAATGGTCGCGCGGCGTGTACGACGTGCTGTTCCGCGAGTATCCGCGCGCGTTCCGCTCGCTGACGGCCTACCAGAAAATCTCGTACTTCATGATCGGCAGCTACTATCTGGTCGGCGTGACCGCGCTGATCTTTCTGGCCGTGCCGCTGATTTATCTCTGGACCGGGCGGCAACCGGCGTTTTTCCTCCTGAGCGAGTACATCCAGCATGCTCTGCCGGTGGGCCTCTTCGGCATCCTGATCTACCAGTTCGCGCAGCGCTGGATGTGCGATCCGCCGCGGGAGCGCGGCGTGCACTGGAGAGGGATGCTGCTGAAGATCGGCGCCTGGACGGTTTATCTGAAGGGGCTCGTGCTCGCGCTGGCGGGGATCGCGGTACCGTACATTCCGACGGCGAAAGAGCGGAAGCGGGGGCGTTTCCTGACGCTGGCCCGGGTGCCGCTGGCGGTGCTGATCGTGTCGCTGTTGACCGTCTTGCGGACGATCTATCTGCAGTTGTATGTCGTGCCTGAATCGGAAGTTCTGATCACCACGGAGGTGACCCTGGGTATGGTGACGTTTGCGATGATCAACGCGGTACTGATGAGCGGGAGGCTGTACGCAGCCCTTGATGATCTGCGTCAGGATCGGGATCGCGCATGAAAGAACCGAGGAGCCGGTACAAGGTCGCCTTCTTCGCGCTGGGATGGCTCATCGCGGCGGGGATCGTCTTCCAGATCGCCATCGGCACGGGCTTCGGCAAGTTCTTCACGCTCGTCGACGAGCAGGTCAGCCGCATCGCCCAATATTTTTCGGACGCGCAGGGACGCGCGGTGCGCACTGCGCGGCAGACGTCGCGCAGTGAATATCTCGCGCCGCTGAAGCCGACTCTGAGCTCCGTCACCGCGCTTCGCAATCCGCAGAAAGTGTTGTTCGGCATCTACGACGGCGGCTTCCCGAACACGTTCGCGGGGATGGAGCAGCTGGAGGCCGCGACCAATTACAAGTTCCCGATCATTTCGTTTTACAGCGCGTGGGGCGACAAACCTACGCAGCAGTTTCCTGTGCGCATGGTTCAGACGGTCCACCAGATGGGATCGATCCCGATGATCACCTGGGAGCCGTGGGTGGTCGATTTCGACGAGCGGATCCGCACGAACCTCAAGCCGCGCGCTGAACGGGAGTACGCGTCACTGAGCGCGATCGCGAGAGGGGATTACGACTTCTACATCGTGCCCTGGGCCAAGGCCGCCGCCGCGCATCGCAAGCCGATCCTGCTCCGCTTCGCACACGAGATGAATGACCCGTACCGCTATCCATGGGGACCGCAGAACGGCAACCGGCCGGAGGAGTTCGTGGCGGCGTGGAAGCACGTGCATCTGATCTTCCAGAAGATGAGCGCGACGAATGTGCTGTGGGTCTGGTCGCCGCACGTCTCGATGCCCTGGTTCGAGTATTACTACCCGGGCGCGGAATACGTGGATTGGCTGGGCGTGGGCGTGCTGAATTACGGCGACGTGGCGTCGTGGTCGCGCTGGTGGAGCTTCCACCAGATTCTGGAGAAGGCCTACCCGACGCTGGCGCGCATGCAGAAGCCGATCATGATCTGCGAGTTCGGCACGCTGTCGAAGGGCGGGGACATGACGGAGTGGTACCGCCAGGCGTTCTACCACATGAATCACACGTACAGCCGCGGCGTGAAAGCGGTGGTGTTCTTCAACCAACCAAACGACATCACGATCTCCCCCGAGTTCCCGCTGGACTGGAGCCTGATGCAGAGCACGCGCTCCGCGCAGCTGGTGGGGCAGGAGATGGCCAAGATGTCGGCGATGTGAGCGTGTCAGTCGTTAGTGGTTAGTCGTTAGTGATTAGTAGGCCCCGCCCTTCCGAACGTGAAACGGGCGGGGGTCTACTAACGACTAATCACTAACGACTAACCACTATTCAGGCCTACAACTGCGCGGCCCGCGGTACCCGGTCCTCCGCCCGTTTCGGCAGGAACTTCTCAGCGAACTCCGCGGCGGAAACGGGCTTGCTGATCAGGTAGCCCTGGATCTCGCGGCAATCGTGCCCTTCAAGGAACCGGCACTGGATCTCCGACTCCACGCCCTCGGCGATTGTTCGGAGGCCGAGGTGGTTGGCGAGCATGAGGATGGCGGTGATGATCCACTCGTCGTTATCGCCGCTGACGATGTCCTGCACGAAGCTGCGGTCGATCTTTACCGTATCGACCGGGAAGCGCTTCAGGTAGCTGAGTGACGACTGCCCGGTACCGAAATCGTCGACGGCGATGGCTATGCCCATCTTCCGCAGCTCGTGGACCATGGCCAGGCTGCGATCGCTGGTCTGCATGGCCACCGTCTCCGTGATCTCCAGCTCCAAGCGGATCGGCGCGAGGCCCGTCGCCGACAGCACGCGCTCCACCATCCCGACGAAATCGCGCTGGTAGAACTGTCGTGCCGAAACGTTCACGCCCATTCGCGGCGGCGCACCTCCCTGCGTCTGCCACTGCACCATCTGCTCGCAGGCCTTGCGCAGCACGACTTCGCCGAGCTCGGTGATCAGACCGCTCTGCTCGCAGACGGGGAGGAAGCCCGCCGGCCCGAGGAGCGTGCCGTCGGGGCGCTGCCAGCGGACGAGCGCCTCCGCGCCGGAGATCGAGCGCGTCATCATGTGCACCTGCGGCTGGTAATGCAGCACGAACTCATCGCGCTCCAGCGCGGTGCGGATCTGTTCCTCCAGCGACATCCGGCCGATGGCCCGCCGCGCCTCGCGCGTGCTGAGCTGCACGTTGTTGCCGCCGGTCTCCTTCACGCGATACATCGCCCCGTCGGCGTGGTGGATCAGCGCGTCCGGCGTCTCGCCGTCGTCCGGAAAGATCGCCGCGCCGATGCTCGTCGTCACGTAAAGCTCATCGCGATCGACGCTCACCGGCTCGCCGACGCGGGTGAGGATCTTCTTCGCCAGCGTCTCCGCTTCATCCGTCGCCGTCAGCTCCACCAGGATCAGGAACTCATCGCCGCCCACGCGGGCGACCGTGTCATCGGCGCGCAGCGAGTCATGCAGCCGCTGGGCAACGCACTTCAGAACGCGATCGCCGACCGCGTGTCCGAACGTGTCGTTGATCGACTTCATGTTGTCGAGGTCGAGGAAAAACACCGCCATCCGCGTGTTGTTGCGCCGCGCGTGGGCGAGGCCGACGGTCAGCCGGTCCAGGAACAGCGCGCGGTTCGGCAATCCCGTGAGCGCGTCGTGGTACGCCTTGAACGCGATCTCTTCCTCGGCGCGCTTGCGGTCGGTGATGTCGAGCAGGATTCCTTCGAGCAGCGGCTGCTCGTTCTCGCGCACGACGCGGCGGACATTCTCCAGTGCCCACACCGCGTTTCCATCGCGTCCGCGCAATTCGACTTCCTCGTTCGCGACGGCGCCCTGCTCGCGCAGGCGGCGGACCATCGAGTCGCGGTGATTCGGGTGGAGGTAGTCGATCGTGCCGCCGGCCAGGAACTCTTCGCGCGACGCGTAACCGAACAGCTTCGCGCAGGCTTCGTTGCAATCGACGATGTGGCCATCCTCGTTCGCGACGTAAACACCGGCCAGGTTCCGCTGGAAGAGCAGCCGGTACTTCTCCTCGGACACGGTCAGCTCGTGGGTCCGCTCTTCGACGCGCGCCTCGAGCGTGCGATTCAGATCGGCGAGATCGTCGTACGCGCTGGCGACGCGATCGACCATGCCGTTGAATGCACGGGCGAGCTGCCCGACCTCGTCTTCGCTCTTCACATCCGCGCGTTGCGTGAAATCCCCCGCGGCAATGGCTTCGGACGTCTGGGCGATCCGCTTCAAAGGTCCGGTGATGACGGTGCTGAGCCAGACGACCGCGGCTGTGCCGAGGAGGAAGGCCAGGAGGGTGACCATGGCGATGGTGGCCCGGCTGCGGGCGGCGTCCGCATTCGCGCTCTTCAACGAAACGCCCGTATAGAGATGTCCGATGACGCGCCCGCGGTGCCGGACGGGGGACATGGTCTGGTAAATCGCGCCATCCGTGGTCACCCCGCCGACGATGTCCTCCGACGGCGAGCGCGCCACACGGCCCGCCTGCAGAGACTGCTGGGGAACTTCGACCGGCTTCATGGCTACGCGATCGAATGTTGCATGACGCGCAACGAGCTCGTTGAAGCTGGCGAAGACCTGCCCCTTTTCATCGAGCAGGATCAGATAGACCAGATCGGGATTGGTGCGGACGCCGGTGAGGGCCGCGGCGACCGCGGCCCGGCTTTTGGCCTGCAGCCCCTCGGCGACGCTGTACGCGGCCATGCCGCTGACGGCCGCGCTCTCCTGCACCACCGCGCCGACGATCTGGCGGTGCAGCCGCGGGGGAAAATAGGAGTAAATGGCAATCGAGACGATCGCCAGAAGGATCGTCATCAAAACGGCAATTTTGGTGCGGATGGACATTGTTCAATGGGCGCGCTTTAGTAAACTCCGCACCCAGGTAGCAGCGCCGCTCGTAGCTGATCGAGCCCGCCCGGATAGCAAAGACAAAGCCACGTGACCAAGTCCCTTCGAGTAAGGATGTTCGTGCGTGCCTGGCTCGCCCTCGGGCTTGCCTCTGCCTTCGCTGCGGCCGCTTCGGCCGGGACGATCACCGGGACGATCCGGGCCGCCGATACCGGCCTTGCGCTCGGCGGAAAAGTGGCTGCCGCGTATGACACAACCGGTACTTTACGCGGAACCGCAACCAGCGATGTGACGGGCGTCTATGTTTTGACCCTGCCGGCCGGATCCTACCGGGTCTTGGCCTACGACCTGGACGGCGTTTACGCGACGATGTTCGACGCCAACGCGGAGTCCTTCGAGACCTCGCCGGTGACGACGATCGGGACTACGAACAGCGTCCAGCGCGACTTTTCTCTCGTCGCCGGAGGGACGATTTCCGGGACTGTGACCGCCACGAGCGGCGCGCCACGCGCCGATGCGGTGGTCGAGGCCTACAACCTCTCCGGAACGCGGCGCGGGTTCACTACGACCAACGCCCAGGGTCAGTTTTCGCTGGTACTTCCGCCGGGCGACTACAAGCTCCTCGCCTTCGACTCGACGCCGCAGTTCTCCTTCAGCTTCTTCCGCGACGCCATCGCCTTCGCTGATGCCTTGCCGATCACCGTGCGGGCCGCGCAAGGGAGCGCCGCGACTTTCCGGCTGCCGCTGGCCGGACGGATCACCGGCGGGGTGATCGATGCCGCGACCGGTCTGCCGCTGAATGGGATCACCGTTTACGCATACACCGCCGCTGGCTCACTGGTCATGGCCACGACCACGAACGCCAACGGCTCGTTCGCTTTTTCGCTGCCGCCCGGGTCGTATCGAATCGTGGCCGCCGATTTATCGCGGCATTTCGCGACCGGCTTCGGTGGCAACACGAACGCCTTCGCGACCTCGACAGTGATCAACCTCAGTGCTGCAGGGCAGGCTGGTGCGCAGATCTCGCTGGCACCCGCGGCGACGATCGAAGGCCGCGTGGTCGATGCGTTCGGTGCTCCGGTCGCGAACGTCACCGCGGCCGCGTACAACCTCGACGGCACACTGCATTCATCGGCGCTCACCAAGGCTGACGGCACTTACGAGCTGCTGGTCGCTCCCGGCGCGTACAAGCTGGTGGTGTTCGATGCGCAGTCGGTCTACGCGACGCGATTCTTCGGCGGCGCGCGTGAGTTCGCGGCCACCAGCTCGGTGGCCCTCGCCTCCGGCCAGCACCTGCGCGGATTCGACTTCAGCGTCGTTCTCGGCGGTATCGTCACCGGAACCGTTCGCGAGGGCTCGGCGACACGCGCGGGAATCACCGTCGCTGCCTACGACGCCGCCGGCTCGCTCGTGGCCACCGCCATCACCGATGCGAACGGCGTCTACAGGTTCGTCGTGCCGCCCGGCGACTACCGCATCGTCGCCTTCGACGTCGACCTTCGCTATGCGCCTTCGTACGACCAGGGAGCGAACAGCTTCGATCAGACAGTGCCCCGTACGGTGAGCGCCGGCGGAACGGTGAACGTCGACATCTCCCTCCGCCGCGGCGTTGCCGTAGCGGGGGACGTCGTCGATGCAACCGGCCATGGTCTGAGCGGCGTGAATGTGTTCGCCCTGGATGCCGCGGGCAATCGCGTCGCCGGCGGTGTTGCGTCAGACGGAACGTTCGCGTTCGCCGTCCCGGCCGGGGCGTACAAGTTCGTGGCGATCGACAGTGCAGGCCGCTATGGGGTGACTTACTGGCAGCGCGCCAAAACCCTTGCCGCCGCGGAATGGGTGACCGTGTCCGCGCAAACGCCGCGGATCACGTTCGTGCTCGAGCCGGCGTTGCGCCGCCGCGGTGTAAGACATTAATCGGTGTGGTGCAGGCCTCCGGCCTGCCTCTCGTCGCCTTACACACGCGGCACAGCAATTTCAGCGACGCTCGCGTTCGGCAGCTTCAACAATTCCTGCGGCGCGAGCCGCGCCTTACTGCTGCGGTTGCCGCCGCCGATGATCACCCGCGGCGCTTCCATCACTTTCTGATCGATGTAAAGCGGCAGATCGGCCGGCAAACCGGCGATGGAGACACCTCCGATGAGCATTCCCGTGAGCTCAGCGGTTTCTTCCGCGGATGCAAACGACATCTGCTTGACCCCGGTGATCTCGCGTAGGCGCTTGTTGACGTCGAGCCGCGTATCGGCGCGAACGAGACAGGCCACATAGCGCCGCGGATTCGTCTTCAGTACGACCACGATCGCATTGCACGCCTCGGTCGCCGCAATTCCGTAATGCGCGCAGAACTCGGCCGTGTCCGCCAGCTCCGGCGCGCACGCGAGCACTTCGTAATCGATTTCGTTTGCGTCCAGCGATTCGCGCACGCGTTCGTCGAGGATTGATTTGTCAGGCATTTGGCCCCTTTCTTACAGCAGTCCGTCGGCATGCATCACGCAATTGTTTTGCATCGGAGGAAAAACGCCAATGCCCAACGCCATCACGATGTTGAAATCCGACCACGCCACGGTCAAGAGACTTCTCCGCGAGCTTTCGGAGACCACCGAGCGCGCCGTCAAACAACGCGAACAGCTCGTTTCGCAGATCGAGCGCGAGCTCAAGACGCACGCCCAGGCCGAAGAGGAGATCTTTTACCCCGCATTCAAAGCGGCGGCTGAGAAGTCGGAAGCGGTCGACCTGTTTTACGAGGCCGCCGAAGAACATCACGTCGTCGACATGGTCCTCCCGGCCCTGAAGGTGGCCAACCCGAAGTCGAAGGAGTTCACCGCCAAGGCCAAGGTGCTCAAGGACCTGGTCGAGCATCACATCAAGGAAGAAGAAGGACAGATGTTCGCCGCCGCGCGGCAGTTGTTCGATGAGGAAGAGCTGCGCGAGCTGGGGGACATGATGCAGGCCCGCAAGGACGCCATCGAAGCGATGTGGGACAACCCGCTGCTCCGCCCGGTGAAGAAGCTTCAGGGCCTGGTGCACAAGGCCCTGCCCACGAAGGTGAAAACCGCGAAAGCCACCGCCCTCGGCAAGGGAATGATGCGCGAGCTGGGGAGAGAGGAAGTGCGGTAACGCGCTCGCGCAGGAACGAGCAACGAGGCACGAGGTACGAGTGAAGTCTTTACTCGTGCCTCGTCCCTCGTGCCTCGCACCTGCTAGGCCACCAACTCCTCCACCGCCCGCGGCTCGGCCACGAAATACCCCTGCACGTAATCGATGCCGATCTCCTCGCACATTGCGAACTGCTCGGCCGTCTCCACCCCTTCGGCCACGATGTCCAGGCCGAGGTTGTGGGCGAGGGTTGCCACGGTCGTCACCATTTCGCGGTGCTCGACCGACGTGGCGATGCCGGCGATCAGCGTCCGATCGATCTTCAGCGACGTGAACGGATAGCGCAGCAGGGAGACCAGCGACGAATAGCCGACGCCGAAATCGTCGATGCACAGTTGAATGCCCAGCGAGCGCACCGCGTGCAGCGCGCGCGCCGCTGATTCCGGATGCGCGGCAATGGCCGTCTCCGTGACCTCCAGGCGCACGCGGCGCGGCGGAACGCCGTTGCTGCGCACCGTGCGATCGATGCGCTCCACGAGATCGGGCTGCTGCAGCTGCATCGCCGACAGATTCACGTTCACGATCGCGTCGTCGAGCTTGTGGTTCCACTCGATCAGATCGCGGCACACGCGATCGAGCACCCACTCGCCGATTTCCAGAATGCTCCCCGTCTCCTCGGCCACCGGAATGAACGCCGCCGGCCCGATCGCGCCGCGCGTCGGATGATTCCAGCGCAACAACGCCTCGAAGCCCGCCAGGCGGCGCTCGCGCATCGTCACGATGGGCTGGTAGACGAGATGAAGCTGATCGCGCTCGATGGCGCGGCGGAGATCCATCTCGATCTGCATCCGTTCGAACGCCTCCACGCGCATGGCGTCGTGGAACAGCTCCGAGCGAGCCTTGCCCGCGGCCTTCGCGCGGTACATGGCCGTGCCCGCGTCGCGCAGCACTTCGCCGGCCGCGTGGTACTGCCGCCGCGAGCAGGCGATGCCGATGCTCGCGGTCGTGTAGATGTCCTGCCCCTGAATGGAAAAGGGAACGGCGATCGCGCCGCCGATGCGGTCGGCGATCTCCGTCGCGCCGGTCTCGTTCGCGCCGTCGAGCAGGATTCCGAATTCGTCGCTGGTCAGGCGCGCGACGAGATCTGCCGGCCGGATCGCCGCACGGATGCGATGTGCGGTCGCGGCGAGGAGCGTGTCGCCGGCTCGGTGGCCGAGGCTGTCGTTGATGATGTTGAAGCGATCGAGGTCGAGGAGCAGCACCGCGAAGGGGCGGGCCGAATCGACGGCCAGCTCGACCTGCTGCTCGAACTGCTTGCGGTTCGGCAGCGTGGTCAGCTCGTCGCGCATCGCTTTCGCCTGCGCGAGGGAGAGCGCTTCGTGGAGGATGCGCGCGCGCAGCTCCGCGCTCGCGCGTGCCGCGGTGAACTCCAGCACCGCGCGGACGACTTCGTTGTCCTCGAACGGCTTGTCGCGCATCACGGCAAGCCAGCCGACCAGCGCTTCGCCGTCGGCGAGCGCGATGCCGGCGTACTGTCCGTCGGAGTAGTACCCGCGCTCGATCACCTCACGGCAGGGGCGACCGGAAAGCGCGAAGTGATCCGCCTCGAACGGACCGCCTTCGCCGTGAAAGGCCACCGTGCGTCCGCGCAGCGGCTCGCGATCGGTGAGCTCCGCCACGAACGCAAAGTCCGCTTCCAGCATCTCCGCGAGCTCGCGGAGGAGCGCACTGAAGAAGCAGTCGGATGCCGTGGCGGAAATGCCGCGGACGAGTCGTAATAGATGCGGCGAAGTCATTCGGGACGATTGGATGCCCGAAACTGTAACCGGTTACAGAAATTTCCCGCGGTGACCTGTCTCACGGTCAGGAACCGGTTACGACAACGACACGGCCGCGCACGCGTCCACCAAGAATGTCATCTGACAGTTCGTGAATGCGCGAAAGCGGTTCCTTTCGGGAAAGACTCGCCAATTTCGTCGCATCGATGTTGCGGGCGAGCCGCGACCACGCTTCGATCCGTTTCGGCTTCGCCGTGTGAATCGAGCTGACGCCGAGGAGCGACACGTTGCGGAGGATGAGCGGCCACACCGTCGTGTTCAATTCATGACCGCCGGCCATGCCGCAGCAGGCGATGGCGCCTTCGTACGCGGTCTGGGCGAAGAGATTCGCCAGGGTCTGGCCGCCGACCGTGTCGACGCCGCCCGCCCATTTCTCCGATTGCAGCGGTCCGCCCTTCTTCGCGAGCTCGTCGCGCTCGAGGATCGACGAAGCGCCAAGCCCGCGAAGGTAATCCGCTTCCTCGGGGCGGCCCGTCGACGCCGCGACGCGATAGCCGAGCTTCGCCAGCAGCAGCACCGCGATCGATCCCACGCCGCCGGCGGCTCCGGTCACGACCACCTCGCGCTCCGACGGAACGACGCCCGCCTGCTCGAGAGCCATGACGCAGAGCATGGCCGTGAAGCCGGCCGTGCCGATCTGCATAGCCTGCTCGAGCGACAGGCCCTCGGGCAGCGGCACGAGCGCGTTCGCCGGCACGCGCTGGCGTTCGGTGTAACCGCCCCATTCCGTTTCGCCGAGGCCGTGGGCGAGCCCGATCACGCGCTGGCCGGGCTTGAATTCATCCGTCGTCGACGCGCCGACCGTGCCGGCCAGGTCGATGCCGAGGACCATGGGAAAGCGTCGAATGATCTTCCCCCGCCCCGTCACCGCCAGCGCGTCCTTGTAATTGAGCGAGGAGTACTCGACGTCGACCGTGACCTCGCCGTTCTGCGGCAGATCGTCGTCGGTGAGCGTTTCGAGGGAGGTGGTGTATCCATCCGCCGTCTGGCGGGCGATGAGTGCGCGGAAGGTCATTTGGGAATCTTAGTGGTTGCGGGGTTGCTGGGTTGCCGAAGGATTTCCGCGTCCGCACCCGTCCAACGGGTACATGAACAAACTGATCGTCGCCTGCGTCGTCCTCATTTCCATCGCCGTCTCGGTGCGCGCCGAACCGGCGCGCAGGAAGTATCTCGTCGCAACGGAGAGGCCGTTTCGCGAGGAAACACTCGGGAAGAGACAGTACGTGCGCTTCGCGGGCGTGGCTGGTTACGCCGTCGAGCTCTCGGATGAGGAAGCGAAAGCGCTCGCCGCGACGAGCGGGGTTCGGTATGTGGAGCCGGATGTCGAGCGCTACGTCTCGGCGATCCCGGCAGCGCACCTCGACGTCGCGCAGATGACTCCCTGGGGCGTCAGCAGCGTCAACGCGCCGTCGGTCTGGTTCCTCACGCGCGGCGAGGGCGTCCGGGTCGGAATCATCGACACGGGAATCGATCTCGGGCATCCCGATCTGCAGGCGGCGTATGCCGGCGGGTACGACTTCGTGCACAACGACACCGTTCCCGAAGAAGAAGCCGAAGGCGACGCCTTCGGACATGGCACGCGCATGGCCGGCATCATCGCCGCGTCGGACAACGGCTTCGGTCTCATCGGTGCCGCTCCCGTCGCGCCAACGTGCTCGTCATCGCTGCGGTCGGCAATCACGCGTCCTGGGTTCGCTATCCCGCGGCATACCCATCGGTGGTGGGTGTAGGAGCGATGGATCGCACGCGCCGCATCGCGTCGTTCTCCAACACCGGTGCCGAAGTCGATTTCGTGGCGCCCGGCGTCGATCTCCTGTCGACGATCATCTCGGGCAAAGGCCGCGTGGGCAACATCACGCTCGACGACGGGACGTCATTGACGGCTCGCCCCTTCGCGTACTCGAGGATGGGCGAGGCCGCGGGCATGCCTGTCGATTGCCTCCAGGGCAACTCGGCCGATTTCCCTCCCGCCACCATGCAGAACGTCGCCCTCGTTCTTCGCGAGGGACCGTCGATTCCGGTGAAGGCGACGAACGCCGTCGCCGCGAAGGCCGCTGCGCTCGTGGTGATCAATTCCTCACCGGACGACATGCCGATGCGCGGATCGCTGGGATTCGCGGACCCGAAATGGCCGGTGGCCGTCAGCGTGTCCCGGCAGAGCGGCCAGATCCTCCGCGAGCGGGGAGGGGCTGTGCTCGTCGACTCCTACGAGACCGACTACGACGCCTCGGACGGCGCGTCGCTGTCCGCGCCACACGTCGCCGCGATCGCCGCGCTCGTCATCGCGCTGCGTCCGGACCTCAACGCCGACGAAGTTCTCGCCCTTCTCGCATCCACCGCAACCGACCTCGGCGACGCGGGCCGCGATCCGGTGTTCGGCCACGGCCTCGTCGACGCGTACGCCGCGGCGGAGGCGGCGGTGCCGGAACGGATGCCGGTGAAGAAGCGGAGGAGGAGCGCCAGGCAGTGAAACGGTGCGCTGCTACTTCCTCACCGTCCTCGCCAGATACTCCCGGATCCGCGCGTGCGTTTCCGGCGAGCGCCATTCATCGCGCACGGCGTCATCGAGCTCGTTCGCGTAGTGCTTGGCGCGGTCGATGGCTTTGTCGCGGAGCTGGCGTTTGGCGAGCTTGAACGCACCCGGTGGAAGCGCGGCCAGTTGCGCGGCCACTTCGGATGCGCGGGTCAGCAAGGACTCGGGAGCCGCGACTTCGTCGATCAGGCCGAGGCGGAGGGCTTCGTCGGGAGGGACGGTTTTGGCGGTGTAGATCAGCGCCTGCAGGTGTTGCGGTGGAACGGAGAAGCGGACCACTTCGAGCACCGCCGGGGGGAAGGGGACGCCGACCAGCAGCTCGGGCATGCCGATGCGGGCGTTGCCGGCGGCCATGATCCGGTAATCGCCGGTGAGGGTGAAGATGCAGCCGCCGGCGATGGCGTGACCGTTCACCGCCACGACCAGCGGCTTCGGAAGGGAGAAGAGGTCGAGCATCATCCGCGACAGCGCGGGGACGAAGCGGGAGACGTACTCATCGCCGCCGTCGGTCAGGCGAAAGAGATCCACGCCGGCGGAAAAGATAGAGCCCGTGCCGGTGAGGATCACCGCGCGCACGCCGTCGTCGAGGGCGATCTCGGCGACGACGCGGGCCAGTCCGTCGAGCAACTCGACGTCCAGCGCGCTCGCTTTTCCATGAGCCAGGCGAAGGGTGACGATTCCGTCGTTGTTACTGCGCTCGATCATCTAAAGACTCCTCATCGCTTCGGCGATCTCCTCGACCTTCGTCGAAGGATCGAACAATCGCACGACGTCGCCGTCGCGGTCGAGCAGATACAGCCGGATGGTGTGATCGACGACCGGCCCCGCGGCCGAGCCGGTGTCGCGGATCTGATACGTCGCCGCGAACGCCTTGACCACCGCGTCGATCTGCGCCTTCGAGCCGGTCAGCCCTTTCGCCGGCACGGCCGAGAAGTAGGAGAGGTATTGCTTCAGCAACGGCGGCGTGTCCCGCGGATCCACGCTGACGAAGAGCGTGGGGATGTCCTGCGCCTTCGCGCCGGCCAGGCGATACGCGCGGGCGACGCGGGACATCATCGTCGGGCAGGCGTCGGGGCAGTGCGTGTAGCCGAAGAACAGCAGCGCCGGACGGCCGCGCAAGGACTCGCTGCGGAAGACGCGGCCGTCGTGATCGACCAGCGTGAACGCGCCGATGTCGAGGAGCTTCTCCTGTTCCGCCGGCTGCGCGCAGGCCGCGAGCAGAAGCAGGGCGAGCGCGCTAATCCTCATCGCGCACCGGAACCTCGATCGTTTCCCGCGAGCCGTCTTCAAAGGTCACCGTGAGCTCGATCGTATCGCCCGCGCGGAGCGGTTTGACCAGGTCGATGAGCATGAGATGCGCGCCGTCGGCGGGCGGTGCGGCGATCCGCTCGACCTTGTTCATCGACATCACGCCGTCCACGGTCTTCATCTCATGCAACTCGACCACACGCGCCGCGGGAGTGGTGACCGCGGTGATGGCCGAGGGGAGGGACACGACGTACGCCACGGCGGTGGTCTGCATGGGGTGCGATGCGCGCGCCCAGATCTGCGTCCGCGGCGGCTCGAGGGAGAGGATGTATTCGGCGATGGCCATCCGCTCGCGTTTGGGAATGTCGGGATAGGCGGGCATGCCCGTGCGCCCATCCGCCACGCCGAACGCGATCGTCGCGGCGATCCCCTCGGCCGTCTTGGCCCCGGCGAAGTGCTTCACGTTGCGAAGATCGCGCGGTTTGATCGTGGAGAGCGGCGCGGAGAAGCCCTTTCCGTCCGCGTTCTCACCATGACACGCGGCGCAGCCGTAGGCGAGGTAGAGCTCCCGGCCCGTCTTGACCTCGGCGCCAGGGCCGCAGGCGGTGAGGGCGATCAGGGCGAGGAGAAGGAATGCGCGCGTCACAGCCTCAGAGTACCAATCCCGACCGCCCGCCCGGTCGATTTAGACGTCCCCACGGACTCACTGAAGGACCGCTTTGCGGACAGACGCGCTTCGGTTAGTATCGCCGCCGGTCAGCCCAGCCCCAATCCAACAACGGAACACGAACCAATAACGAGAGAGGTCTTGTGGCGCACGCGTCCCATCGTCGTGCCGGG
The DNA here is from genome assembly GCA_963822445.1 of uncultured Acidobacteriota bacterium. Classification (GTDB taxonomy): domain Bacteria; phylum Acidobacteriota; class Thermoanaerobaculia; order Gp7-AA8; family Gp7-AA8; genus QHVT01. The sequence continues at coordinate 396,925 of CAWGHO010000003.1, forward strand.
AGGGGTGGCGGGCGGGTCTTCATCAACGTCGCCGGTCGAACGGACCGCCGCTGACCGACCATGTGGCGCCGCTTCATTGCTCTGGTCGCGTTGCCGCAGCTTCTCTGCGCCGCGGCCGCGTTGGCCGACATCACCAGCGCCAGCCTCGAGATTCAGGGCGCGGGATTGCGTCTGGAAACGGTGTCCGTCACGACCGGGCTCGATATCCCGACCACCATTCAGACCTCGTTCGGCAACAGGACTAACGATCAGTCTCCATCTGTCCCCGGTCTGCTGGCCGTCGGCGATCTGACGGGTCCCGGAATCGAAATCCCGATTCAACTCACGACCACGCCGGGCTATCGCTTCAACATCCCCGGTCTCACCCGTCTTGGCGATTACTACCTCCAGAACGTACGCCTGATGAATGGCAACGACGTCATTCAGCGCGCGACGCCATCGCTCGCGAAAATTACAGTCGCGGATCTATTTCAAACGTCGCTGTCGGTGAAACAGCTCACGCCGGAAGAAATCCGCGCGCGCGGCATCGTAGTCGATTCAAGAAATTACGACGTCTATGACAGGCGCGAAAAAAGGCAATGTCATTTATTACCTCTATGACGTCAGTGGACAGCTGCGCCACGTTGTCGATCCCCTGGGGCGGCGGACCACGCTGAGCTACAACGAGCACGACTTCGTAAGTGAGATCGAAGACTGGCGTGGGCGCAAAGTCACCTACGCGTATGAGGCCGGCCGTCTGGTGTCCGTGAAGGGGCCGGAGGTGCAGAGCGCGGAAGGCTTCAGCGGGCGTCCCGAAACGCGTTATGGCTACCAGCCCATCGAGGCCGGTCTCACGGCACACACCGACTTCGCGGCAAACCTGAAGACGATCATGAATCCCGGCGTTTCCGCCGCGCGGGTAACGTTCGAATACGACTTGTCGACGAACGCCGCGAAGCGCGATCGCGCCACGAGTCAGACCTGGGCCACGGGCGAAACGGCGCAATTCCAGGTAACGCAGACCAGCGATCGGTTACCGACCCAGGTCACGATCACCGATGTCCTCGGACAGAAGCGGATCTACGAACTGTCCGGCGTAGTCCGGCGGCATGTTGCGAAGACCACTCTGGAGAACGTGCCGGTGTTCGAGAGCGACGAATCGCTCGCGCAGGCGCCGCTGAACGCCGACGCCGAGCCGCAGACCCTCGTTGTGGAAGTCCTCGAACGAAACCCTCATGGCCAGGCCACGCGGATCAAATCACCGCACGACCAGGAAACGACCACGACTACCGAGCCGGCGGGCGGAGGTGCAGTCGGAACGCGAATCAAAGAAATCGTTCAAAAGCTGGGTCAGGAGACTCTCGCGACGGCCATCCAGTTCGATGTTCTGGAAGGGGCGGGCAACAACCCTTTGAGCATTGGACGTGCCGCAAATGGCGGAACACCGGAGATGCGCGAGTCGCCTATCGCCACGCGCAACCGGCTCGAAGTGTTGGTGACTGACGACGACGTGAAGACCCTGCAGAAATTCGACCCGCACGGGCAGTTGCTGAGGGCGGCTCAGCAGGACGCCGGCGGAAGCGCCGAGACGGGCGTGCAGGAGTATCAGTACTACGACGCCAGCGCGGCGCCGATCGCCCGCGGACGGATCAAATCAGTTACCCGCCCTGACGGAGCGGTATCGCTTCTGTTCAACTACGCCACAACCGCGCTCGGCGGCGACCGCACGACCATCACCGACGCTATCCGAGGCACGGTAACAACGGTCGACCGCGACGCTCGAGGGCTCCCGACGCGAAGCGCGATCACGAAAAACGCGGCCACGCTCAGCGACGTGACGTTTGCATACGACGCGAACGGCCTGCTCAAAGCCTCGACCAGGCAGCAGGAAACGCTCGGCGAAGTGGTCACCCGCATGGCGTACGACGACATGTTGCGCGAGACCGAGGTTTCCACGACTCAGACACGCGTCGGCGGCTCGCCTGCAACCGTGACCGCGAAGACGGTGTGGGACCTTTCGAATCACACGATCACACGGACCGATCCCTTCGCCGGCAGCGAAAGCACCGCGGCAAGAGAGATCACCACGCTCGACTCGTTGGGCCGGACTGCGGAAGTGAAGCGTGTGTCGGCGGCCGGCGATGCGCAAACGCTGCGCGTCTTCCGATACGACCGCCAGGGACAACTGTCGTACGAGACGGACCGTACCCGCTGGGGCATCGTCCGCGTCTACGATCCGTTCGGCCGGCAGACGCTGAGCGTGGATTCGCGCATGCAGCGGCACGAAGCGAAGTGGACGCCGTGGGATCAGCCGGAGACCGAACAGCGTCTCGATGGGGGCCTCGTCCAGCAGGGAGGCACACCCTCGGTCGTCAGCAACGTGAAGCGCATCTTCACGCGGAACGGGCAGTTGCGGGCCATAAATGAAGAGCTGATCGCCGGTACGCAGTTCCGTTCGACCCGCTACGGATGGGCGAACGGCGGACGCGAGACCAGCGTTCGCATGGGAGCTATCGCCAGCCTGGACGAGCCATTGAGAGCGGACACCGTCGTGCGTCTCACCGAGAGCCACGTCGACGCGGCGGGGCGGACGACCGACTTCAAGGTCGGAGAGGGGAGAGGGATCAGCGGCACCTTCACCGAGTTCGGTTTGTACGGTCACACCGAGACGGCATCGAATGAATACACGGGCATGCTGCCGTCCGCGCAACACGTGCGCGAGCCGCGCACGGGAGCGAGTTTCATCACCATTCACGCCTACGACGGGTTGGGACGGCCGGCCACGACTGTTGCACCTGGTGGCTACGAGATTCAACGGACGTTCGACGAGGTGGGCAATGTCCTTTCGACGGAAACCTCGGGTCGCGATGATCTCTCGCAGGCCCGATACGACTCGCGAGGGCTCGTCATTGAACAGATGCACCCCGATTCAACCTCGATTGAGTACCAGTACGACGCCCTCGGCAATCTCACCAGGTATCGCGACGAGCGGGGGAAAGACACCACCTATGAGACCGATGGTCTCGGCCGCGTCATCAAGGCGAGGTATCCGGACGGAACCTGCGAAGCGACGATCTTCGAGAACGGATCCGGGCTGACCGCTGCCACGCGCGATCGCGCCGGGCAATGGCTGATTTATCGATATGCCGGTTATCTCGTCGACGAGATTCGCCTCGGTCCGATAGGCGCAGCAGCGGAGTGCACCTCGCCGATCACGGCAGCGCCGTGGTCGGAGGAGGTGTTCGTCAAGTACGGGTACGACCTCGCGAATCGTCTCGTCAGCATTCGAAGTGCGACCGCGGGTGCCGAGTGGGCTGATTACGACCGCGGCGGAAGGCCGCACACGACGCGTTCGATCCGCTATAAAGACGGAACGGGTCTCACGAGCGGCGAGATCCTCGACGTTCACAGCCAGCGTCACGTCTGGTCGATTTTCAACGGTGAGCGCACGCGGTATCGGATGCCCGTGCCGGGAACTACCGTCGCCGAGAACGCGTCGGCCTCCGATTGGAGAAGCTGGATCGACGAGCAGCGCGATGCGGTGGGCAACGTGATCAGTCAAAAGGCGATCACGACCGAATCGAGCGACGCGGTGGGTCCTTTCATCTCCCAGGCCTTCGCACGAGGTGTCGGACGTCTTGCTTCGCGGGTACTGCCGTTGTCGGGGAACGCGTCGCTCAAGGCGCTGTATGGCTACGCCGAAGCGACGGTTGTCCCGCCGGCGCCCGATGTCCCGACGGTCCCGAGTGCGCCTGCACCGCACTCGGGTCTCATGGGCCGCGCAGAATTCTCTGTTGGCAACGCGACGATTGCCGGCAGCGTGGTGACGCGTGACGCCGTAAGGCGCGTTTTCGACTCACAGCTCCTCGGGCTTGGAAATCGCTTCTCGCGTTTCGATTATGACGACCGCGATCGACTGACGGAATCGATCCTCGCGTCCCTGCCGCAGGCCGCGACTGCCCCGAAGATCGGCGACACACTCGACGCGGCCGACTTCAGGTCGCACCGCACCGTGACGCGTTTTTCCGCGGACGAACGAGCGCGGCTCGGCGTGGCGACTGCGCGTGAGATTGAGTTGCCGTCGTTCGTCGCAACACCGAACGACGCCCATCAGATCGAAAACCTGGATCTGGACGGTCCTGACGATCTCGAGTTCGCCTTCAGCGGCGGCCGGCGAACCAGTGACGGTTCGTGGGACGCCAAGTACGACCCGCTCGGGCGACTCGTCCAGCTCACGCGCATCTCGCCGGAACCGGATCAGCCAGCGCGGTTCGAGTACGACTACAACCCACTGAATCGGCTGGTCGGACGTCGCGTCTGCACGAACACCGATGCGAACCCGTGCGCGCTCGAGACCAGAACGACCGTGCTTGCGCGCGACGGTCTGCCGGCGCACGCCACATTCGTCTGGATCCCATAACGGACCGCCTTCTTTCGATCTTCGAGGCTGAGAAGTCCACGGGCGCCGGCGGCGATGAATACGCCGGCCTTCAGCGTCAGTACATCCACGGTGACCGTGCCTACGACGATCCCATCGTGGTGATCACGCCGAACGGCACCTTCCACCCCATCCTGGACGAAGCGGGGACAGGCAACCTGATCGCCGTACTCGACGACGCTGGCGTGCTGGTCGAGCGTGCCTTCTACGGTGACTCCTACGGCGCGTCCCCGCGATTCCTGCACGGCCCGGTCGTCCAGCGCATGACCCGCAAGGTCACGAAAAACCAGCAGGGCGAGATCACCGAAGTCGTCTTCACCGCGAACCTCTCCGACGCCGTCCGCGCCGATACGGTCGTAGCGGGCACCGTCCTTCGCTCCGTCGCCGGCGACGCAACCGCCGCCCTTTCCACCGTCGAGCCCACCCTCGATATCGCCGACCCCCACACCCTCCGCTGGACACTGAACGCCGCTCAATGGAACGCCCTGACCAGCGCTGCCGGCGTGACTGCGATCGAGATCGCAATCACGAAGGAGCTGCGTGCGGTCGGGTGGGGAGAGGCCGAGGTCCTCCGGCCGCCAGGTTGGCTGGTGACACTCGTCGGCTTGACCTCCACCGCCACCGACTCGGTCGTCCATCGCCAGTCGATCGCCGCGTTCGAGACGGCGACGGAACAAGAGACGACGCTTTTGGCAATCTCCGATCTGTACTTAGTGGCTTCGACGGAATCTCGAAGCCGAATCCTCACTGGTTGGAAGAGTGCGCCGTTTGTAGAGCCGGCGACGGGCTTTGCGTTTCTGCGTGACCGCTGGTACGACGCATCATCAGGGACGTTCTTAGGTCCTGATCGGCTTGGGTACCGCGACTCGTCGAACTTGTATGCGTTCTGCGGTGGCGACCCGGTCAACTGCTCCGACCCGAGCGGCCTGGGTGGAGTTGGCGAAGCCGTGATGATGGCTCGCGAACGCCAGCGGCTGAAGACGCCGGAGCAGAGGCGGGCGGAGCATCGTGAACTCGGGAGTCTGACCGTCGGTTTTATTCCGGTCGCTGGAGAGATTCACGATGCCTCACAGGCGATCACGGGATATGACCTAGTCACCGGTGAGCGTCTGTCGTGGTGGGGACGTGGACTCACGGCAGGTGCGTTCTTCGTGCCGTTCGTCGGCGGGAAAGTAGTGCGTGACGCCGCGGCTGAGGTGGTTCGTCCGCTCAGGGGATTCCTCAACGACGTCAACCCGTTCCGCTGGTTTGATGACATTGGTGATGCTGCAGCGAGAGGTCTGAATGAAGGCGCAGTCGAGGCTTATCAACATCTGATGGCGAACAGAGGGTGCTCGAGTTCTTCCGTGATCTACGCGGAATGTTGACATAACCCATTAGGCCGAACGTCGCCGTCGACTGCTGACCTGTTCTACGTGACGGCTGGTGACGAGCGCATCGATGAGGGCGATAGCGATATCGCGATCTTTGCGTTCGAGTTTTTCAAGATCTCTGAGTGTGCCGATGCGAAGAGCGAGATGGCGGGGAATCGTGATGTGGTGCTGGCGGGGAGCGCCGATCGTCAGGCGCATGTGGCTTTCGGTCTGACGGGTGGCGGTGTAGCCGATCCGGCCAAGGCGCCGGGCGAGCTCGTCGCCCGAAAGATCGCGAGGCAATCTCAACCGGTGATCACTTCCTCGCGCGTGAAATGGAGTCTGACCACGCGGGGAATGGCGGCGTCTTCGAAGTGGCAGCGAACGGCGTCGCGAACGTTCTGTTCGGGCGCGGCGACGTCGTCGGCTTCCGTGAAGATCGATTCGCCTAGTGCACGTGCACGTGCGGTGTAGCCGCCGTCAGGTGCTTCCTCGACAAGGAAAATGAGCTCGTTCATCGAGCCCTGATGTTACCCCTTCCACCCGCCCGCCCCGTTCTCGTGTCCGCAACGGCCGTCGTCTGTGGCGGCCGCCCAAGATGGTGTTGTGGTCTGACACGGCCGCGCGCTGTGTTGCTACGCGCGCTTCCGCGCGCTCGGTCATCGTGAGTGCACGCCTGGAGCTCGTTGCGCGTGAATCGCGGCCGTGCAGCCAAACACAGTCTTGGGCGGACCCCGGTTCATCGCGGTCTCACGTGTGCGGCCCTCGCGCTCGCGCGCGGCCGCCGGGCGCTGCACGGCTCGTCGTTGCGCGTCGCCGCTACCGTCCCGCCAGATGCATCGGCGCCTGCGTTGATCGAAGTCGCGCTGTAGTTGACGCAGCGCCGCCCAACGAAATCGCGAGCGCCACTCCATCGCATCGGCGCTGCGCAATTAAGCGCGGCCAAGCCAGGGCGGCGGCGCTCGCCACGCCGCGCGGTGCGATCGTCAACGCGGCCGGGTGGTGGAGGCGTTGACGATCGTGTCGCGCGGCACTACCGCGCTCGCGAAGAAGTTGGGTGGGAGCTTCGCCGCCGGCGCGGGGAGCGTGGGTGGTGGCCAGCGCCGCGCGTGGTGCGCTTGTGCGCGCGAAGGGCGGGTGTGTGGTGGCCGCGCGCGCTGCGCACCACGTGGCGCAGCTGCCAGAGGCGGCTGCGTGCGGCGAAAGCGAGAGGGAACGTGCGACCGGATCGCCGCACCGCGTCGATGCAGCACGTCACGCCGGAGGGGTTGCGCGGGTGGCGCGCGTGCGGCCGGAGCGAACCGAAGTCCGGCCAATGCCCGCTTCGATCGCGCGTGCGCAGACACGCGTCGGATCGCAAGCGCGCATTGGCCGGCAGCGACGCAGCGAGAACCGTGTGGCCGCGGGGCGGGCGGGTGGGGATCAGCGAAGGCCGCGTTGCTTGAGCAGTCGCACGACCCGCCGGTAGAGCGGAGATGGTTGCATGAAGTTGTCCTCCTTTCAGTTGGTCTCTGAGCGAAACATGTTCGGCAGTTCTGTGAGATCGCCTAATGTCCGAAAAAGCACGTCGGCCTTCGTCTCGAGAATGTTGTGCCGCGATCGACGAAGCTCAAGTCCTCCGCCACCCAATCGACTTGACCTTCGTCGATCGCGGCACGGCGGAGGAAGTAAGCCGAAGGCCGACGAAGCGCCGAACTGCTGCCTTGGGCCTCTGAAGCTGCTCTTTCCTTAGCTGCTAAAGTGAGTGACATCGATGGCAGCTAAGAAGAGAGCAGCGATCCTCTTCGTGCTGGTGACGATCGTCGCCAGTTCTAGCGCCTTCGCCTCGATCCCGCGCTCGGCGGTGCTCGATCCGCCGCCGATCGAGACGACAGAGTTCGCTCCTCATCAAGATCTTCCGCTCCTCACAGCGCACGGGTACGACGCGTTCCTGCCCACTAACCGCGTGTCGGACGAAGTCGCTCGTTTAGAAAAAACTCGCGCCTGGGGTTCGCGAGTCGGAGCGGAACTTTTGCGTCTGCCCGAGAAGGGGCTAAGTCGAGCGCTGCGTCAGGGTTACGCGAAAGGTAGCTCAGAAAACGCAGAAGAGATCAGAGACTTGGCAATCGCAGATCTCTATCTGGTCGCGGCGACGGAGTCAAAGACGAAGTTATTGACGGGGTTCAAGGCCGCGCCGTTCATCGAGCCGGCGACCCGCTTCGCCCTCTTCAGGAACCGCTGGTATGACGGCTCGACCGGAACGTTTCTCAGTCCTGACCCGATGTCGTACGAGGACTCCTCGAACGTGTACGCGTTCTGTGCCGGTGATCCGATCAACTGCGAGGATCCTCTCGGCCTCGCGCTACAGACGAAGAACGGCGGCACGAACTGGCTTGGGAACCTCGGCGACACCGCGCAGGTGCGGAGCGGTCCGTGGTACGTGCGCAACAGCCCGCAGACGCTTTCCGCGGGTCTCGACTTCTTCGGGAACACGCTCTCTGAGCTTCTGATGCTGGACGCTTGGGCGGACGCGAATGTTGTCATGGGTGACTCATCGCGATCCGCGGGCGAACGGACGTGGGCAGCGACGAAGGGTATTGGCATCACGGCGATGAACCCTGTCGGGGGTGAGATCGCCGGAACTACCGGCAAGGTTTTGCTTAAAATCCCTGGTACAAAGACGCTCGCCAGCAAGATAGCGAATAGTGGAGTTGGTCGGGTTCTCACCGCGGAGGTGAACCCCCTGCGGTGGTTCGATGATGTAGGCGAAGCAGCGGGACGAGGTCTCAACGAAGGAGTCGCCGAAGCCATTCAGCAGTTAGCACCGAACTTGACGCGGATCGCCGCGTTTGATGCTGCGCGTTCAATGCCTGGCCGCAACGTTGCGTACCGCGCATTCAACGCGAAGGATGCTGAACGATGGGCGCGAGGGCTCGGAATTGAGGCGAAGAACCCGGCCGGTGAATGGTCCTTGGGTGAATACATCGCATTTGGCTCGCGGCCACCTTCTTGGACGAATGACCCATGGATCGCGACGACTACTGACCTCGACCTCGCACGCGCGTTTAACGAACAAGGGAAGCAGCTGGGAATCGCAGCGATTGATCTGAATCTCGTACGGAGGCCACAGTTGCGAGCGTGGGACGTGTACCCGCGCGGTTCCGGTGAGCTATATCACTTCTCGATCTGGCAACAAGAACTTTCGGTTTACCAACGGATTCCGCGAGAAGCGATCATTGGATGGGTTCCATGAATCACGAGTTGAACGAATTGGCGGAACGCTCGAGGAGGTAGCGCTGAAAGGACTCAAGGAGATCCTTGACCGGCTTCGGCAGATGTTGGCGGACGAAGAATACGCCCCATTCTCGGCGAAGCTTGGGACATCCAAGAGCGGCTTCGAAAGATCTTCGGCCCGACGTGGTAGGAGATTGCGCCTTCTTCGACCCCGCGACCGCGGCGTCGCGGTCGCCTCGTCGTGGCGCTTTAGTCTCAGGCAGGGACGCGGTGTGCAAACGTAGAATGTTCGCGAGCCGCGAGCATCATCAGGCAGCGCCGTACGTCGTGGACCGTGGCGGACAGTCGCGACTCACTTCACCGCCCTCCTCCTCCCCACCCCTCTCGTCAACACCACCTCCGTGGTCTCTCCCGACCGTCGCGGAATCGTGATCGTCGTCGCGTGAACGGTGCGGGTGAAGACCGACGCGCCGGCGACGTCCCAGGAGCCGGGGATGGTGAGCTGGAACGATCCCACCGCGGTAGCGGTGGGGTCGGCGATGGAGAGGTGCAGGGTGCGCGTGGCGGGCTCGGTGATGTAGATCGTGGCGGGGGCGGAACTCTGGAAGCCCTCCAGGCTCGCGCCGGCGGTCCAGAAGGTGATGCCGGTGGCGCGGGTGCGGAGGTCGCGCACGGCGGAGACGCGCTCGTTGTTCGCCAGAATCACCAATGGCCGGGCGGCGGCCCAGGTGCGCATCTGCGTGGCGGTGACGTTCGGGACGATCACGTACTCCGCGCTGGCATGAACCGGCACAGTGCCGTGGTCGAAGGCCAGCGTGACGAAGGGATGGGTCTTCGGCGTGGCGTCGGTGTTGCCGCCGAGCGCGGCCCAGGTGCCGGTGCGCGTCTGCCGCGAGACGCGAACGTCGGTCGAGGTCGGGAACCAGTAGCCGACGCCTTCGAGCGCGGCCCAGTCCGTGCCGCGCGTGACCTGCGAGCTCGCGTTCATCAGCGGCCACTGATTGACGATCGTCTCCACGCGATTCGGGCTCGTTGAGGTGATGCTGTTGGTGAGGAAGGCGATGGCGTCGTCGAAGAAGAACCAGGCTTTCTTTGCGGTGAGCGTGGAGTTGAGCGGCGCGAGCTCCATCGCCGTGACGCCGTTGCGGCCGTCGCTCGTTCCGCCGGCCAGCGTGTTCCTGCCGAAGCCATAGATCGCGCTCGCGGCGTCGGGCTTGAGCTCGACGGTCGTGCCGGGCAGGCGGGTCCAGTCGAGCGCGGGGAAGATCTCCCGGCCGAAGTATTCGTTGCCCTTCAGCACGAGATGGAAGCGGCCGTCGGACTGGCGCGCGCCGAGAAGGTTCTCCTCGTTGGTGCTCTCTCCGGATTTCGTGCGGGTTGAGAACATCTTCACCGAGGCGAACCAGCCTTCGCGGCGGTGCACGGTGTAGTCGGAGGCGAAGTAGTGGCGATGCCCGCTCGGCCAGGCCGCGGCGTGACGCGCGCTCTCGATCTTCGCGGCCAGGCCGGCCAGCTCGATGCTCATCGTGCCCTGCCAGGTCTCGAGCATCTTCGCGGCGGCGGCGCGAATCTCTGCGGCGCGCGGCGATTCGATCTCCGAGGCTTGGAGAAGTGCGGCCAGGCCGTTGAAGCCGGTCGTGGTTGGACGGGCGACTTCGCGGCCGACAACGGAGACGTCGAAGTAGTCGCCATGCAGCGACCAGGCGACGCCGTCGGCGATGTAGTCGTTGAAGGAGGAGAGCGCGTCGGTGCTCAGACCGATGGAAGTCGCGCGCGTGATCAGCGCGTACTTCGCAACGTCGTTCGCAAACGCGCCGCCGTAGCCGCCGGTGTAGAGCTGCGGCCCGTGCTGATGGAAGGAGCGATCGCGCTTGATGCCGTCGCCGTTGGCGGGACGGGTGACGGAGCTCATGGCCGTGCCGACCGCGGCGAGCATGGTCTCGTCGTCTTTGAGCAGCGCGAGCGAGAGATGGGTGAAGCAGGACCAGACCAGGTTCTGGCCGGTTGGTGTCGGTCCGACGAGCCCGCGCGTCGCCGGTGAGCTGCCGATGCGCAGATGAATGGCGGCGACGAGGTCGTCGTAGGTCTGCTGATTGACTTCGCCGCGCATGAGGACGAGGGTCGGGCCGAGGTCGAGGGGGATGCCCATCGTCCAGAACCACCAGTTGCCGAGGGGGAGGATGGTCGCGCCGTAGAAGCGCTTGACCTGCGCGAGGGACGCGTCGATCTGCCCGAGCAGCGCGCGGTTTTTGTAAAAGGCCTGGCCGGGCGTCTGGTAGGCACGGGCCATGACGATCAGCCGCTGGGTGTGCGCCCACGGCGACCAGGATCCGTCAGGGGAGTCGGTGTAGTCGATGTCGCTCCACGTTCCGTCGGAGAGGAGAAATCCGGGCGCGGTGACGTGCCGGGCGGAGGCCTCGAGGTCGGCCAGGGCGTCTCTCATCCGCGTAGAAGATCGGTCCGCTCCCGCCGCCGTGTGGTAGGCGATGAACTGGGCGCGGACGCGGTCGATGTCGGCAGCGCTGGCGGCGCCGCTGGCGAGGATGAGGATGCCGAGGAGGAGGTTTTTCATGGTTCCGGGGTTACGAGGTTTCGGGGTTACGGGGTGGTTGTCGGGTTGTCGGGTTGTCGAGTTGTCAGGTTGTCGGGTGGCTCGAAACTGAAAAGGCCGGCGTACGCCGGCCTCGTCGCGTGTATCTGTGGTTGTGAGTTAGACGGGAACGACGTTCGACGCCTGGAGTCCTTTCGGGCCCTGGACGAGATCGAACTCGACCGAAGCTCCCTCGGGCAGGCTGCGGAAACCCTTGGCCTGGATGGCGCTGAAGTGAACGAACACGTCCTCGCCCTTTTCCGTCGTGATGAAACCGAAACCCTTGGCGTCGTTGAACCACTTGACCTTACCTGTGCTGCGCATCCTTCGGCGTTCTCCCTTGATAGTTATTGCTGGTGCCGAGCGCAACTTCGGCAACATTCAATAAATTTCTGTTTCTGGTGGGTCGGGGACTTTCCGACGAGCGGCGCGTCTCAGGGTGAAACAAGGGAGGTTTCATGCACACGCTCATGACCCTGCTCCTCGCGGCCACGATCGCCGCCGGCCCCCTCACCTGGAATGACTCGATCCGCGATGTCTACGTCGATGGGAAGCTCGACCGGACGGCGCAAACACTCACGAGCAGCTCGCCGCGGATGATCGCGGTGGTCTGCGGCGACGAGGTGTTGCTCTTCGATCCGGAGTCGAAGGCGGTGTCGCGGATGGCGAAGGCGCAGTTTGCGTTCGCACCGGACCGGACGACTGCCACGACGAACGCGACGGCCGAACCGGCCGGCACGCTGGTGTCGCCGGACGGGACGACGTTCGTGGCCAGCGCCGCGGGAAAGACGGTCATCGTCGCGCCGCATCAGAGCAAAGCGGGCGCGATGACGATCGACGAGCTCTGGGAAACGGCGCCGGTCTGGAAGAAGATCGCCGAGACGTACGAGCCGGACGGCGCGATCGTCGACCGCCTCCGCGCGATCAAGGAGCCGGTGCGGCTGCAGGTCGTGCTCGCCACGTGGTGCGGCGACAGCCGGCAGCATGTGCCGCGGCTGCTGAAGGCGATCGAGCGGGCGAACAATCCTCATCTCACCGTCGAGCTGACGGGGATCGGTCCGGAGTTCCTCTCGCCGATGGCGGTCGTGCAGAACGAGAACATTACGAATGTTCCGACGGTGATCGTGCGCCGCGGGTCCGCGGAGATCGGCCGCTTCGTCGAGACGCCGGCGGGCGCGACGGTCGAGAGCGACATCGCCGACATCGCGGAAGGAAAGGCGAAGGTCCATCCGGGACGCTACGAACGCGGCGCGCTGCTGTCGTCGGGCACGTATCTGTTGCGCGACGCGCGCCGGCGGCATGAGGGAACGGAGCGCTTCGAGGTGTACGAGCGGCCGGGCGGCGGGGTGATCGCGCACAGTCTGATCGCCAGGCCGAACGGAACGAGCGTGGAGACCTGGGCGGCGATCGACGGCGAGAAGAAGCCGCGCTTCGTGGAGGTCACGCATCGCGCCTCAACGGCGACGCGTACGCGCTATCGCCGCGCTGGCGATACGTGGGCGGCGCATTCGCGCGGCGCGGACGGCGGGATCATCGACCAGACCGTGGCCATGCCGGACGCGGTGATCGCACCGGCTACCATCACCTATTCATGGGCTCGTGACGCGGCGCGCATCTACGTGACCGGTGAGAACGGGATCGGGGCGATGAAGCACGTCGCGTTCAGGATGAATGGCGAGAACGTGCGCCTGGCCGATGGGTCGACGCGGACGCTGGTCAAGCGGCAGTGAAGTAGACGTTCTGCTCGCGGCCGCACGCGCCGCACTGCCGCGTGACGATGGTCATCTCGCGCTCTGCATACCGCGCCCGGGAAATCTCGGGCGCGGAGTAGACCGCGGCGCCGCACAGGCAGCCGGTATGGGCCAGGTGCTGGTCGATCTGGTGAACGGGCAGCGCGGACGCGGGCGCTTCGCCGGGCCGGAACGAGGGCACGACCAACACCGGGTGGCGCTTTCGCGTCGCCAGGAACAGGCAGACGCCGACGAACACGGCCAGGATCACGAATCCACCGGCCCACTTCACGATCGGCGACATCGGCTCATCGACCGGCTTCGGCTGTGCGCCTTCGGGCACGAGCCGGTAACCGATCTCGCTCCAGATGGCATTGAGCTTGGTGAGATGCTCGGCCACGTCTTTGGCTTCGACATGATCGCGCCGCGCGCGCAGTGACTGGCGGAGCGTCACGGTCTTGCCGTTGCTGTCGACGACATACTCGTAGCGGAACGCCGGGGTTTCCGTCACCGAGGTGGTCTTGTCGATGTCCATCTCCTCGGGGAAGTTGAAGGTTACGCGCTGTTCCACGTCGAGCGGATGATCGAAGGCCAACGGCATCGTTCGGATCATCGTGTCGGGACGGGAGAGATGCGACTCGAGCACGCGCGGGTACCAGCTCCAGTTCCCTTCCTTCCAGAGCTCGGGGATGCGATAGCGCTCGGTGACGACGATGACGTTCTGCAGACGATCATCGCTGATGCGCGGCAGGCCGAGGGCTTCGATCTTCGGCTGATCGATGGCCAGCTCGTTAATGCGATTCCCGGCGTAGTCCTCGATGGCCAGGCTGGCGAGGAACGAGCGCATTGAGTCGGCTTCGCCGCCGGCGTAAGTCGTCTTCACTTCGAGCGTGGTCGGCTTCGCGTAGTCGGTGGTGTTGTAGGTCTGCTCGACGCGGGTCTTCGCACGCGCGGCGGGGTTGATCGTGGTGAGCGCGGTCGTTTCCGCGCGGACGATCAGCGCGCTGCCTTCGCTCGGCGTGTCGATGGTGCTGAGCGTTCCGCCCTGATCGGAGATCGTGCCGTCGACCCAGTAGGTCTTGCCGCTGTCGATGACCTGAGCGATGACGTGATCGAAGAGGAAGGGCGAGGGGAGTTTCTCGGAGAGCCTGTGACGGAGGCGCGTGTTGACCAGCGCGGGATACGCCTCGAGGCCGAGCTCACGCAGGAGCGCGACGAGGAGCAGCGTCTTGTCCTTGCAATCGCCCCAGCGCGCGTCGAGGGTTTCCCACGGCTGGTGCGGCTCGTGGGAGTTGCGGCCCATCTCGATGCCGAGGTAGCGGATGTCGTCCTGGACGAAGCGGATGGCGGCGGTGATGCGCGCGTCGCGGGTTGGGTGTTCGGTGGTGATGCGTTCGGCGAGTTGCTTCACTTCAATGGTCGAGCGCTCGTCGAGGCGGAACATTAAGTCGGCCCAGACCGCGACTTCGTTCCATGACGTGAAGTCGGTGACCTGGACGGAATCCCATGGCTCGAACCAGGTGGGGACCTCGTCGTCGACGGAGAAGGGGGCGACGTCGCGGCGCTCCCAGATCAGGCCGGATTCGGTGACTTTTGGTGCGAAGCCCTTCCAGTGGAGTGCGGCCGCCGCACTCCATACCAGCCGGTGGCGGATGCGCGCCGAGGGGACGGCCGAGCTGAGATCGAGCTCGGTGGTGAAGCGGCCGTTCAGAATCGGGTTCGCGCCGTCGAGCGACCAGGAGTAATCGATGATGTCGCCGGGGCGCACGTCCTTCACGAAGATCAGCGCGGTACGCTCGCCGTCGTAGATGCGGCGGTCGGAGTCGTCCTCTTTTTCGATGACGCGGATCGCGGACGGGCTGTAGGCGCGGATGCGCGTGCCGTTGCGGATGACCGAGACGTCGTGCAGGGTGAAGCGCTCGAAGGATGGATCGAAGTCGAGCTCGAGCTCGGAGGCGTTCTGCACGCCGCTCGGGGAGAGGACTTTGCGGACCGTGCGGAAGTAGTGCGATTCCGAGCCGTCGCCGGCAAGGACCTGGTGGTCGTTGAGCAGGTCGTACAGGCCCCAGCGGACGTTCTGCTTATTAATGGTGGGGTTGGCGTCGACGGACAGCTGCTCGACCCAGTCCGGCGCCGGACGGATGTCGACCTGCGCGGACACGCCGACCGCGAGACACATCAATAGGAAGAGGACCGTGGACCGCAAGACGCGAATTGTAAATTATTTGCTCTTACTTGCCCATCCACAGATTGGGCATCCGGCCGCTTCATGGCCGCGCGCCGGGCAGTGCTCACGGCCGAAATAGATGATCTGCAGGTGGCGCCGACTCCACTCGTCCCGCGGAAAAACCTTCTTCAGATCCGCCTCGGTCTGCTCGACGTTCTTGCCGCGGGACAGTCCCCAGCGCTCGGCCAGTCGATGGATGTGCGTGTCGACGGCGAACGCCGGCTCGCCGAAGGCCTGGCTCATGACCACGCTCGCGGTTTTGTGGCCGACGCCGGGCAGCCGCTCCAGCGCTTCCATGTCGCGCGGTACTTCGCCGCCGTATTCGTCGACGAGCGTCTGCGCGAGCTTCTTGATGTTGCGCGCTTTCGTCGGGGAGAGTCCGCAACTGCGGATGGCCTCGAGGATTTTCTCTTCGCTCAGCCTGGCCATTTCCGGCGGTGTGCTGGCGAGTTTGAACAGCGCGGGCGTGACTCGGTTGACCTGCGCGTCGGTGGTTTGCGCGGAGAGAAGCACGGCGACGAGCAGCGTGAAGGGATCTCGATGGTCGAGGGGAATGGGCGGCGTGGGATAGAGCTCGTCGAGGATCTCGCCGATCTTCTTCGCCTTGTCCGCGCGCTTCAACGCGTGTCCTCGAGATCGCGCCATTGCGCGACGAAATCGGGGATGGCCGGCGACTCGAGGTCTTTGGCGACGAGGGCAACGACTTCACGCGGCGCGATGGTGCCGCTCGGGCCGCGGATGACCGCGCGCATGTGCCCGGCCGCGCAGAACACGCCTTCCTTTTCGACGATGTGCTCGAGGTAGAACCATTTCTCGTCCCAGCCGACGAGCCGCGAGCGGACGTCGAATCGCTCGAAGGGCATGACCGAGCGGCGGAAGCGGATGATGCAGCCGCCCATGATCGGCCGCCAGCCGCGGCGGATGACTTTGTTGAAGAGTCGCATGCGGCCGAGGAGCTCCATGCGGGCGACGTCCATGAAGCTGATGAAACGGCCGGCGTTGAGATGAAGGTTGAGATCGCAGTCCTGGGGGAGAACGGTGAAGCGCACGACCGATTCGTCGAGCGCGCCGATGCGCGAGCGGAAACGGCTCGCGAGCATGACCAGGAGGAAGCGGAAGAGGAGGAGCACGGAGGTTCTCCAGTTTATCCCGCGCGAAGACGCGGGATCTCTCCGTGCACGAACGATCCTCGTGTTTGGGCGGCAGCCGTCGCGGTGTAACCGGAGATCCCGCGTCTGCGCGCGGGATAAACTGAAGAAGATGCACGACGACCCCCCACCGCGCGAGCTTCCGGAGCGAACCGGCAGGCATCTCTGTGTGAAGTGCCTCGCGCAGATTCCGGGCGAGGAGTACTTCCGGAACGATCACATCTGCGATGCGTGCGCGGCGAGCGATGAATATCCGCTGGCGTCCACGCCCGAAGAGAAGAAGAAGTGACGCGGGTCGCGGTCGTTCATGACTGGCTCACCGGCATGCGCGGCGGGGAGGCGGTGCTGGAAGGCATCCTCGAGGTCGTGCCCGACGCTGAGCTCTTCACCCTCTTCCACTTTCCCGGTTCCGTTTCGAAAGCGATCGAATCGCGGACCATTCACACATCGGAACTGCAGACCCTCGCCGGCCGCGTCGGCGACTATCGGCGGCTCCTGCCGTTCTTTCCGCGCGCCGCGCGCAAATGGGACTTCTCGCGATTCGATCTGATCATCTCCTCGAGCCATTGCGTCGCGAAAGGCGTCGACGCGAAGGGCAAGCCGCACCTCTGCTACTGCCACACGCCGATGCGGTACATCTGGGACCGGTTCGACGATTACTTTCCGCGCTCGCGGCCGTTGCAGCGCGCGGCGATGACGTCGATTGCGCCGTGGCTGCGGCGGTGGGATGTGTCGACCTCGAAGGAAGTCACGCAGTTCGTCGCGAACTCGAGCTTCGTGCGCGATCGCATCCGCCGCTACTACGATCGTGACGCGGAGGTCATTCATCCGTTCGTCGCCGATGAATTTCTGAACGCGCCACTCGCCGACAGTCGCGATGACTATCACCTCGTCGTTTCCGCGCTGGTCCCGTACAAGCGCGTCGAACTGGCGATCGACGCCGCGGTGGCCAGCGGCAAGAAGCTGGTGATCATCGGCGGAGGTCCGCTGCTCGACAAACTACGTCAGCGCGGCCGCACCAACGTCGAGCTGCTCGGGCCCGTACCAACGGCCGTGATCATCGAGCGGCTGGCGCGGGCGCGGAGCCTCATCCTGCCAGGGGTGGAGGACTTCGGCATCACTCCGCTCGAAGCCATGGCCCTCGGCACCCCCGTGGTCGCGCTCGGCGAAGGGGGCGTGCTCGACTCCGTGCCCCCCGGCCGCACAGGAATTTTCTTCGACCGGCCGGAGGTAGACTCGCTTCGCCGCGCTCTCGATGAAGTCGAGGCGCGTCAATGGGATCGGGCCGCATTGCGAGCGCACGCCGCGACGTTTTCGCGGGAGCGTTTCCGAGGCCGGATCAGCGGGGCGATTCAGAAACTGGTCGGATGATCGAGAAAAAACACAGAGCACTCGCGTCGGTCTACCTGATCAACGACGCCGTGGCGTCGAACCTGGCCATGCTCTGCGCCTGGTTCCTCCGCTTCCAGTTCGAGGTCATCCCGGTCACCAAGGGGCAGCAGGAGCTGACCACGTACCTGAAGATGCT
Organism: uncultured Acidobacteriota bacterium; assembly: GCA_963822445.1. Classification (GTDB taxonomy): domain Bacteria; phylum Acidobacteriota; class Thermoanaerobaculia; order Gp7-AA8; family Gp7-AA8; genus QHVT01. The sequence continues at coordinate 415,130 of CAWGHO010000003.1, forward strand.
GCCGATCGTGACGCTGGTGTTCCCGCTCGCGTTCGCTGTGCAGGGCCTTTATCGCATTCGTCCGACGCGGGGGAAGACCGAGGAGTCGCTGGCGGTGGCGATCGGGTCGGTGGTGGCCACGATCATCCTGTCCGGCGTTTTGCTGTGGGTCCGGCCGGGGCCGCGCGACGTGCTGTACTCACGCGCGACGCTGGGCCTCTTCCTGATCTGCGCGATGGTGTTGACCATCCTCGGCCGCACGCTGGTGCGGTTCATCGTCGAGCGCCGTCATCGCGCTGGGAAAGACCTCGATCGCGTGCTCATCGCGGGCAACGGCGATCTCGCCCGGGCGGTGCTGGAGCGGATGAAGGAACATCGCGATCAGCTCGGCTTCCGGATGGTCGGATATCTGCGCAATGGCGATGAGGCGACGCTGCCCGGACTGGAATGCCTGGGGACGGTCGGCGAAGCGGAGGCGGTGGTGAAGGCGCACGAGATCGACCATGTGTTCGTCGCCCTGCCGCATGCGTCGTCCGAAGCGATGATGGCGTTGCTCGATCGTCTGACGCGGACTGCCGTGTCGATTCACGTCGTGCCCGATCTGCTGCAATTCATGGTCTTGCGCTCGCGCGTCGAGGATCTCGATGGCTTGCCGACCATCAATCTGTCCGAGACGCCGCTCGAGGGCTGGAGCCGTTTCGTGAAGCGCGCGTTCGATCTCGCTCTGGCCGCCGCGGCGCTGATCATCCTGTCGCCGGTGATGCTGGCCGTCGCGATTGCCATCTGGCTGGAAGACCGCGGGCCGGTGCTCTATCGCCAGATCCGCATGGGTCTCGATGGCAAGCCGTTCCCGATGGTGAAGTTCCGCTCGATGCGCGTCGGCGCGGAGAGCCAGACCGGGGCGGTCTGGGCGGAAAAGGACGATCCTCGGCGCACGCGCGTGGGTGGTTTCATCCGGGCGTGGTCTCTGGACGAGCTGCCCCAGCTCTGGAACGTATTGGTCGGCGACATGAGCGTGATCGGCCCGCGGCCGGAGCGTCCGGAGTTCGTCGAGCAGTTCCGGGCGGAGTTCCCACACTACATGCTCCGCCACAAAGTCCGCGCCGGCATGACCGGCTGGGCCCAGGTGCATGGCTGGCGCGGCAACACCTCGATCCGCATGCGCATCGAGCACGACCTGTACTACATCGAGAACTGGTCGCTGCTGCTGGATGTGAAGATCCTGTTCATGACGCTCGTGCATGGGTTGCGGCATGAGAATGCGTACTGATTCTTCGTGGTGTAGAAGAGTTGACACGCCGAGGTAGGATTGGTTCATGGCAGACGACGTGATTCTTGGCGCACTCCTAAAACTGCAGCGTGAGGTGCTCCGGCGCTTCGATGCGGTGGACCAGCGGTTCGATGCCCTGGAACAGCGATTCGATACCGAGCACGACTTCGTCACCGGCAATTTCGACGCGATCTACCATCGCTTTGATCGACTCGAGGACGAGTACCAAGCACTGCGTTCCGCAGTAAAACGCATCGAAGACGGCCAACAGCCGCCGATGTGAGCGGCCGCGTTCACGGGGATCTTCGTCGGAATTGACTCACCGAGGTAGGATCGGCGCATGGCGACTGAGACTGATGAACTGGCCGTCCTTCGAGTCGACATCCTTGACCGCCTGGAGATGATCTCGAGAACACTCATTCGAATCGAGGCGGAGTCTCTGAAAATCAAGTCGTCCATCGGTCGGATCGAGAACCGAGTGGCGACTCTCGTCGAGACTCAAGCCAAGCGCGACGGTTCCCCCTGAGCCTTTGCGCCTTCCGTGCGCCACATCACCCGCCCCTGTGCTCCGCCCGCGCAAAACACGACACGCGCCCGTACTAGAATCCGCCCCCCATGGGTAAGCAATCGGATGCTCTCTTTCAACGTGCTCAGGAAGTAATCCCCGGCGGCGTCAACTCGCCCGTTCGGGCGTTTCGTGGTGTGGGCGGCACGCCGCCTTTCATCGAGATGGCGCAAGGGGCGCGCATCTTCGACGCGGACAACCTTCAATACATCGACTGTGTCGGTTCCTGGGGACCGATGATCCTTGGCCACTGCCATCGCTACGTCGTCGAAGCCGTGAAGAAGGCGGCTACGCGCGGGTTCTCCTTCGGCGCGCCGACGGCGGGGGAGATCGAGCTCGCGGAGATGGTCATTCAGGCCGTGCCTTCGATGGAAATGGTGCGGCTGGTCAGCTCCGGTACCGAAGCGACGATGAGCGCGCTGCGGCTCGCGCGCGCGGCCACGGGACGCAAGAAAGTCCTCAAGTTCGAAGGCGGCTATCACGGTCATGTCGACTCGCTCCTGGTCAAAGCCGGATCGGGCGGCGCGACGTTCAACGTTCCCGACTCCGCCGGTGTCCCGGAAGAACTCACCAACCTGACGCTCATCGCCCGCTACAACGACATCGAGGACGTCCGCGCGAAGATGAGCAACGAAGTCGCGGCGATCATCGTCGAGCCGGTCGCGGGCAACATGGGCTGCATTCCGCCCGAGCCCGGATTCCTGAAAGGTCTGCGCGACGTCTGCGATCAGCACGGCGCGCTGCTGATCCTCGACGAAGTCATGACCGGATTCCGTGTCGCGTACGGCGGCGCGCAGGAGCGCTACGCGATCCGCCCCGACATCACCACCCTCGGCAAGATCATCGGCGGCGGCATGCCCATCGGCGCGTACGGAGCCTCGCGCAAATTGATGGAGCTGGTCTCGCCGCTCGGTCCGATGTACCAGGCCGGCACGCTCTCCGGAAATCCTGTCGCCGTGGCGGCCGGCCGCGCAACCTTGAGCGTCCTGAAGAACTCCGCGATCTACGACGATCTCGAAGAGCGCGGCGCGGAGTTCGAAGACGGCGTGCGCAAGGCCGCCGACAAGCACAACGTGCCGATCACCTTCAATCGCGTCGGCTCGATGTGGACGCTCTTCTTCACCGAGGGGCCGGTCATCGACTTCGACACGGCGAATACGTCGAATCGCGAGAAATTCGCGCGGTTCTTCCACCTCATGCTCGCTGAAGGTGTGTACCTGCCGCCGTCGCAACTCGAGGCCGCGTTCTTCTCAGCGGCCCATGCAAAGAAAGACATCGGGCAGATGGTCGAGCGCGTCGACCGCGTATTGAAGAAGGTGGCCTGGGAGTTCGGGACCTGATTACTGCAGCGGTGCCGAGTCGTACTGGAACAGCGAGATGTAGTCGCTGGGGTCGGGCACGGTGTTCATCAGCAGCCCCTTCTTCGTCACGGCGGCGATGCCGTAGTTGCGCGAGGGTGGCGTGAACAGCGAGATCGGTTTCCCGGGGACGACCCGGTCGCCGTCGTAGTTCAAGGGGATGCTCGCCCGGTCGTTCTGAAGCGTGCGGACGAGTAGCTCGGAGCCGTCGAGGCCCCATACGAACCCGACCAGACCTTCTGTCGTGATCTGCGTCGTCCGGCCTCCGTCGACGCGCCGCATGTAGAGCTCATCGCGCCCGGAACGATCAGACATGTAGACGATCCACCGCCCATCCGGCGAGAAGTCCGCTCCAGTCTCCATGGCCTCGGTGGCGACGAGCGGGCGCCGCTTATCTGGCGCATCGACCGGGACCAGCATGATGTCGCCCTGGTTTTCATCTGTGAATTCACCGGCCAGCAGCGTGTCGCCCGCGGGAGAGATGTCGTACAACGCCTTGTCCCTGGTGCTTTTCCAGATCGGGACGGCGGGAGTCGCGCCGTCTTCGGCCTGGGCAAAGATGTCGTACGGACCGTCTCGATCGGAGACGAAGTAGATCCGGTCGCCGGTGGGGCTCCAGACCGGATCGACGTTGTTGGAAAGACCGGACGTGACGCGGGTGCGGATCCCGCGGGCCAGGTCGACGACGTAGATGTCGTTCGCGCCCTTGACCGGATCGAACTTCTCGGCCGCCACGCGGGTCTCGTCAGCGGAAAGCACTCGCATGAACGAATCGGCGTCTTCGAGGATCTTTTCCAGGCGGCGGGCATTGCGGTCATACCAGCCCCACTCGACGGTACGGTCGCTCACCGGACGGTAGAGGACCGCCCCGGTAGCGGCCACGGACGCATCGGAGTTCGCCTCGGGCTCGTAGAAATAGACACGCTCGACGACCCTGCGAGGCTGTCCCAGCAGACGGAGGTCGTCTTCGTCGAGCTCCTGCGCGTACATCGCTCCGTCGCGCACGAAGTAGACATGTCCCTGCGCCAGTCCGACCAGGCTGTCGGCGCGCATGACCATCTTCTTCAGTTTTCCGTCGATCGATCCGGCCCAGATCTCGTTCTTCTGCGAAGCGATCGTGTGAATGACGTAGAGAAAGCGTTTGCCGTCGGAGAGGAACCGAGGCATCGCATGGAACGACTCGCGCTTCTTTTGATCGATGGTGGTGACGACGGTGGTGTCGCCGCCCGCGATCGGCAGTGCATGGAGCCCGTCGCCGATGTTCCGGCTGTAGACGAGCGTGCCGTTCGGGCTCCAGGCTCCGTGCACGACACGGAAGTTGCGCTGGATGACCTCCGGCGGTCCACCGTCGACGGCGATTTTGTTGAGCTGGCGGCCGGCCTGGCTGCGGCTGGTGTAGGCGATCCACTTCGAGTCGGGCGACCAGGCCACGAGGTAGTCCTCGCGGCTCGTGGTGAGGCGCCTGGCCTCGAAGGCATCGGTGGGCCGGATCCAGATTCCCCCTTCGTCCTTCGAATTGTTCGCCAGAAACGCGATCTTGCTGCCGTCGGGTGAAAGGACGCCGCCGTTGAAGGAGAACCCCTTGGGCGGCACCAGCGAGAAAGCTACACGTGGTCTCGGCGCATTTCGCGCGCGCCACAACATGGCCGTGACGCCGGCGAGTGCGAGCGCAAGGATGATTGCGGCGGCCGTGGCGAACTTCGCGGCGCGACCGGTCGCCACTTTCTGATCGGGCGGCGTCGTCGCGATCCACTTCAGTTCCTCGGCCACGTCATGCGCGCTCTGCCAGCGATCATCGCGGTCTTTCTCGAGGCATTTCTGGATGACGTGATCGAGCGCCGCCGGCGTCAGCGGGATGAGCTGGGAGATCGGCTTGGGCTGCGCGGCGACGATCGCGGCGATCAGCGACGTTCTGGTCTTGCCGTCGAAGGCCCGCTTGCCGGTAGCCATCTCGTAGAGCACCGCGCCGAGGGCGAAGATGTCGGTGCGGGCGTCGGCTTCTTCGGCTTCGAGTTGCTCCGGAGCCATGTACTGGAACGTGCCGAGGATCGTGCCTTCCTGGGTGAGAGTCTTGTCGTGTCTTTGCGTCTCGCCGTCGGGTGACACCTGCGCCGTGGCCGTCTTGGCAAGTCCGAAGTCGAGCAGCTTGGCGCCGGCCTTGGTGATCATCACGTTGGCCGGTTTGAGATCGCGATGGACGATGCCGGCGCGGTGCGCGCGATCGAGCGCGTCCGCGATCTGCGCGCCGTACTTGAGGACGTCGGGCAGCGGCAACGGCCCTTTGTTCAGACGGTCGGCGAGCGTTTCGCCTTCCATCAGCTCCATCACCAGGTAGCCGTCGCCGACGTCGTACAGCGTGCAGATGTTCGGATGATTGAGCTGGGAGATGGCCTTGGCTTCCCGCTCGAAGCGCACCTTCAACTGCGAGTTGCGCGCGAACTCCTCGGGCAGGACTTTGATGGCCACGCTGCGATCGAGGCGGGTGTCTTTCGCGCGGAAGACTTCGCCCATCCCGCCGGCGCCGATGCGGGAGACGATCTCGTAGGGGCCAAGGCGGCTGCCGGGAGTCACATCCATGCGGTGGAGGCCGCCATTATGCCTCGGTGCGCTCGCGAACCGACAGCCAGCTCCCGAACCATCCCGCGAGCATCCCGCCGCCGATCAGCGCCGCGACTTTCTGCCACGGAAGGAATCCGCGGAACAGAAAGCCCCAGACGATCGACGTCGACGGATCGAGCATCCGCCGCGACATCTCGAACAAGGCGAAGAGGAGAACGACGGAGAGGACGCCGCCAAGCGTTCCCTGGATAAATCCCTCGATCAGAAACGGGCCGCGGATGATCCGTTCCGTCGCGCCGACGAGGCGCATGATCTCGATCTCCTCGCGATAGAGCATCATCGTCAGACGGATCACGTTGGCGATCGTGAACGCGGCCGCGACGGCGAGCACGCCGCCGGCTACGAGTCCGATCACGTTGATGAGATGGACGAGGCGGCGCAGGCGCTCGATCCACTCCCAGTCGTACTGCACCTGATCAACGCCGGGCATCGCTTTGACGATGCCCATCTGCTGTGCGAAGACCGCGGAACGGGCCAAGGTGGGTGTGATGTCGACTTCGAAGGATGGCGGGAAGGGATTCTCCTCGAGCTGGCTGATGACTTCCGCGAGATTCGCGAAGTAGCTCTTGAAGCGCGCCAGGGCCTGGTCGCGCGTGACGAAACGGCGTCCGGCGAGTTCGCGCTGCGAGGCGAGGTAGCTATCGACGGCGCGGATCTGTGCCTCATTCGCCGCGGAATCGAAATAGATGATGACGCGCGACTTGCCCTGCCATTCCTCGGCGGCGCGGCCGAGGTTTTCGGCGATGAGGAGAAAGCAGCCGACGAGCAGCAGGGAGATGGCGATCATCGTCACGGCCACGAAGCTGGTGCGCTTCGAGACCCAGATGCGGCGCAGGGCTTCGCGGAAGAAGTAGGAAAAGGTGTTGGAGGGGATATCCGGTTCGCGACGGCCTGGGATGAAGTCTTTCGGCATCGGGGCTTTTCAGTTTATCCCGCGCGAAGACGCGGGATCTCTCCGTGCACGAACGAGGATCGCGCGTGGCTTCGGTCGTCTCGGTGTAGCGGGGAGATCCCGCGTCTGCGCGCGGGATAAAATCAAAGGCTCAACCGATACCGAACAACCCTGCCTCGCGCTGGATCCGCGGCTCGATCACGCGCGCCTTTTCGTCGGCGATGCGGCCGTGCTCGAGGGTGATCACGCGGCGGCCGCTGGTGCGGATCAGATCGCGATCGTGCGTCGCCAGGAGTACCGTCGATCCGCGCAGGTTCGCCTCGGCGAAGATCTGCACGATCTCCGTCGAAAGGTCGGGATCGAGATTGCCCGTCGGCTCGTCGGCAACGAGCACGAGCGGATCATTGATCAGCGCGCGGGCGATGGCGACGCGCTGCTGCTCGCCGCCGGAGAGCTGCGGCGGATAGGCATTCAGCTTGTGATGCAGGCTGACCATGCGCAACGCCTGATACGCCTTTTTCTTGTGCTCTTTCGGCGGGACGTTGAGGACGGTGAGGATGAAGGAGAGGTTCTCGAAGACGGTCATCCGCTCGATGAGCTTGAAGTCCTGGAAGACCATGCCGATCTCGCGGCGGAAGTAGGGGAGCTGCGATTTCTTCATCGACGCGAGATTGCGGCCGTTCACGACGATCTGTCCTTCGGAGGGCTCCATCTGCCGGAGGATCAGCTTGAGGAGCGTCGATTTGCCGGCGCCGCTGGGCCCGGTCAGGAAAACGAACTCGCCCTTGTCGATGTGAAAGGTCACGTCGTACAGCGCGGTCGAGTAACGGTCGAAGCGCTTGGTGACGTGGTAGAAGTGGATCATGGCGGCTGTCCTGCGCTGTAGTTTACCTCGCGTTCCTTAGTTCACCCCTTTGAGTTCACCCCGCGCGAAGACGCGGGGTCAATGGAGCAACCTTCGGAATGTCCGATTGGTACGTGTACATCATCAGCAACAACGCGCACACGCTGTACACAGGTGCTACGCACGACCTGCCGAAGCGGATTCAACAGCACAAGGAGCGCACGTACGCGACGTCTTTCACCGCGAGGTACACGTTCGACCGGTGCGTGTACTACGAATGGGTCGGCGCGCAGACAGCAGCCATCGAGCGCGAACAGCAGATCAAACGGTGGCCGCGGAGGAGGCGCGTGGCGCTGATCGAGAGCGTGAATCCAAACTGGATCGATCTGAGTGCGCGATGGGCGCTCGATCGAGTGCTTTCGTAGGTTGGTTTCCGCTCTCAGTTCACCCCGCGCGAAGACGCGGGGTCAATGGAGCAACCTTCGGGATCTAGCAGGTTGCGCCGCTGATCCCGCGTCTTCGCGCGGGATAAACTAAGAAACCCCCTACGAACCCCGCAAAGCCACCGCCACCGGCGTGCGCACCGCGCGAATCGCGGGGAACAACCCGCCGATCAAGCCGATGATCAGCGCGTAGGCGATGGCCCAGGTCATGAGGCGGGCGTTCACGTCGAAGGCGAAGGCGACCTGGCTGAAGGTCTGCCAGTTCATCGTCGCGGTGCGGTAGCCGTCGAAGGCCAGGTACGCGCCGATGGCACCGACGGCGCCGCCGACCAAAGCCAGGAGCAGAGCCTCGAAGACGACGGAGATCATGACGGCGCTGCCGCGGAATCCGAGGGCTTCGAGGGTTGCGATCTCGCGGGCTCGGGCGGAGACGGCGGTGTACATCGTGTTGAGCGCGCCGAAGATCGCGCCGAGTCCCATCAGCGTGCAGACGAACACCGCCAGCCCACGGACGAGACCCTGCAGCGTCTTCGACTGCTCGGCGTAAAACTCCGTCTCGCGCTGGATCTTCAGATTCACGCGCGGGTCGGCGGTGAGGGCGTCCTTGAACTGATTGAAGCTGCCGGCCGAGGCGAGTTTCACGAGAACGGTCTGATAAGAGTTGCCTCGCTGGTACGCGGGTGCGAGCACGGCTGCATCGGCCCAGACCTCCGATTCGGAGATCCCGCCGCTGCCTTCGAAGAGGCCAACCACCTTCCAGCGCGTCTGGCCGAACTTCATCTCCGTCCCGACATCAGTCTTCGCGAACTGCGAATGCGCGGAGCGTCCCACGATGACCTCGTTCGTTCCCCAGCGGAACATCTGCCCTTGGACGATCTTGATCTCCGGCCGCACGGCGAATGCTTCCTGCGTCACGCCGCGCATGGGCACGTTCGCGCTGGTGCCGGTCGACCGTTTCTCCAGATCGACGAGCACGAACAGCTCCGGTGACGCCATCGGCTTGTCGCCCTGTCGCGCGACGGCGGGCGCGTTGCGAATCACATCCACTTCATCGCGCGCGAGCACGCTGGACATCTCGCTGTCCGAGCCGCCGCGCAGCACGACCACCGAATCCGGCGAGCCGGCGACGGTCATCACTCGCGCAAACCCTTCACCGATGGAGAGCACGCCGACGAGCACGGCGACGACACCCGCGACTCCGAACACTGCGGCGGCCGCGGACCCGAACCGCGCGGGAAGAGTGCGCAGGTTGAAACCGATCAGCGCCGCGATCTGTGAGAACCAGTTCATCGACTACTCCCTCCGCAGCGCGTCGACGGCGTTGAGGCGCATGGCCTGCAGCGCCGGCAAGAGGCCGGTGATGATGCCCAGAAGAACCACGAAGACGATGCCGCGAATGATCTCGTCGGTCGCGAAGTAGAAGACCGGCAGCGCGCCGCCGGTCGGGTCGCCGCCCTTCACCATCAGCCATCCGATGAGCAGGCCCAGGCCTCCGCCGACTCCGGTGATCAGCAGCGATTCGACGAGCACCATCATCAAGGTCTGCGCGTCGGTGAAGCCGATGGCTTTGAGCACGCCCAGCTCGCTGGTCCGCTCGCGCACCGCCTGGGCCATGGTGTTGCCGGCCACGAGGAGGATGGTGAAGAAGACCGCGGTGAGGATGGCCGTGACGATCGCGCCGATGTTGCCCATCTGCTCGGCGAATCCCTGCATGAACGCTTTCTCGGTTTCCGTTCGGGTCTCGTGCGGCGAATTGGCGAAGCGCTCGTCGATGGCTTTCACCACCGCTTCGGCGAACTTCGGGTCCTTCACCTTGATGTTGTACCAGCCGGTCAGACCCTCGCCGCGGAGTCGGTTCTCATCGAGGTAGTCGTGGCGAAAGTACATCGACGCCTCTTCGACGTTCTCCGTCGCGCCGGTGTAGATGCCCACCAGATCGAACGTCCAGGTGTTGCCGCCGCTTTTCGGCGTGTTCCAGGTGGCCTGGATGGGGATCTTCTGGCCGACCTTCCAGCCGAAGCGCTCCGCGAGATCACGGCCGGCGATCGCGCCGGTGCGCGTCTTCAGCCACGCTTCCTTTTCCGCGGGCGTGAGCAGGTACTCGGGGTAAATCAGAAAGAACTCTTCAGGGTCGACAGCGACCTGCCCGAATGGCGAGCGATTGTCCTGATACAGACCGCCGAACCAGGACGCCTGCGTCGCCACGGCCACTCCTTCGATCTGCTCGATGCGCGCCTCGTACGCCTGCGGCAACGGTTGAATGAGGCTGATGCGATTGCGGACGACGAGGCGATCCGCGCCGGCCACGCTCACGCCCATCTGAAAGGCCTGGCGGATCGCGGCGAGATAGCCGAAGAGGATGAACGCGACCATGATCGAGAGCACGGTCAGGATCGTGCGCGTCTTGTGGCGCTTGAAGTTGGACAGGATCAGGCGCAGGAACTTCATGCGGCCATCTCGGTGGAGACCTGTCCGTCGACCATGTGCAGCTGGCGGCTCGCGCGATTCGCGGCGTGCGGATCGTGCGTGACCATGACGATGGTCTTCTTGTGTTCCGTGTTCAGCGCGGTCAGCAGATCGAGGATGCCGTCGCCGGTCTTGCGATCGAGATCGCCGGTCGGCTCGTCGGCGAGGATGAGCGTGGGATCGGTGACGATGGCCCGGGCGATGCCGACGCGCTGCTGTTCGCCGCCGGAGAGGGTGCGCGGTGTGTGTTTCGCGCGATGAGTCAAGCCGACGATCTCCAGCGCATTGGCGACGTGTTTCTTGCGATCGCCGCTGGAGAGGTTCGTGAGCAGAAGCGGCAACTCGACGTTGCGCTCCGCGCTGAGCACGGGCAGGAGGTTGTAGAACTGGAAGACGAAGCCGACGTGCCGCGAGCGCCAGCGGGCAAGCTCGCGGCGCGAGAGTTTGTCGATGCGATCGCCGGCCACGGAGATCTCACCTTTGGTCGGGCGATCGAGTCCCGCCAGCAGATTGAGCAGAGTCGACTTCCCCGACCCCGACGGTCCCATCAGCGCGAGGAAATCGCCCTCGGCAATCTCGAGCGACAGATTGCGGAGGACGTGGATGTCCTCCGAGCCGCGGCGGAAGACTTTTTCGACATTCGTGACGGTGACTAGCGACATGCTGTTTCTCCCTACTTTTTCGACTTCCACGTTTTCCCCATCCACCAGCTCCGGCCCTTCGATCACGACCTGCTCGCCGCCGCTGACCCCGGACGCGAGACGCACCACGTCGCCTTCGGTGCTCATGACCTTCACCGCGCGGCGCTCGACCTTCTCGTCCTTCAGGACGAAGACGATGTCGTTGTTGCCGTCGCGGCGGATGGCGGCTTTGGGGATCTCCACGGACGTCGTCACGCGGCTCGGCGCGGTATCGCTGGTGATGAACGAGACCTTCACGGCCATGTCCGGCAGGATGCGCTGGTCGCGCTGATCGAAAGCGATGCGGACTTTCACCGTCGCCTTCTGGCGATCGGCGGTCGGCACGGCGGTGATGACGTGGCCGGGGATGCGCCAGTCGGGATAGGCGTCGAGCACCGCTTCGATCCGCTGATTCGGCGTGACGCGGTTGATGTAGGCCTCGTTCACGTCGACTTCGATCTCCAGCGAGTCCATGTCGACGATCGTGCAGATGCCGGTGCGGGTGAAGCCGCCGCCCGCGGAAACGGGGGAGATCATCTCGCCGGGCTGCGCGTCCTTCGAAACGACGATGCCGTCGAACGGCGCGCGGATGATCGTGTCTTCGACGTTCTGGCGCTGCAGCGCGGTCTGCTGCCGGGCGGTGTTGAGCTGATCGGCCTGCGCGTTCAGTCTCGCCTTCGTCGCGTCGAGTTGCGCTTTCGCGCGATCGACGTCGGCCTTGCTCGAGATCTCGCTCTGCGCGAGCCGCGCCGCGCGCTCGTATTCGAGCTGCGCCTCGCGAATGCGCACGCGCGTCTCTTCGAGCGCACTCGCCGCCGCCTGCGCCTCGGCCTGAGCGACCGAAAGCCCGCGCGAAACGTAAGAGGCATCGAGACGCGCCAGCTCCTGACCGGCTTTCACGCGCATGCCTTCCTCGATGAAGACCTCGATGACTTTGCCGGTGACTTTCGAGGAAACCGTGGCTTGCCGGCGCGCGGTGACATATCCGGTCGCGTTCAGCACCGCGCCCTGCGATTGACCGGCGGCGATCGCTTTCGCGGGAGCGACGCGGACCTCTTTGCCGCCGCCGCGGAGGAGGGTCCAGGCCAGTCCGCCGAGCACGAGAATGGCGACCGGCACGATCACCAGCCATTGCGAGCGCCGCGGACGATCCTCATCGGCGCGCTGGATCCGCAAACCCTCGAGTGCAGCCTTGTCGACCATTGGACGGGCCATTATCGACACTAAGCGTCCGGTAACAAGTTGTGACAAAGGAAACGGTGGCGTTACCGGTGCTGGATGGCCGTTACCTCGCGTGCGACCATGCGTACTTTCAACGACATGCACCGTCTTTTCCGCCGTTCGATGCTCTGGCTCCTGCCGGTCGTGCTTCTGCCGATCGGGGCGTTGGCCGTGACGCAGTACAACCTTCTCCGCGCGCTCGAGCAGAAGACCGCCTCGGCGGAGCGCAACTGGCTGCGCAACTCGCTCGAGCTCGCGACGTCGGACATCGAATGGAGTTATCGACGCGCGGCGACGGCTGCCCTGTCGATGTCCGAAGAGCAACTGGCCTCCGTCACGACCCTCGGCCGCCATTTCGCCGCCAACGAAGTTCCCGGCGCGCGGACGTTCTTCGCCATCCGCTTCCATAAAGACGGCGCCGAGCATGGGTTCTTCGACGCGAACGGCCTTGAAAAGCATCCGACCGAGACCGAGGCCGAGACCATCAAGATGGCGACCGTGGCGTGGCACATGGCCCACATGCGCGACCGCGTCCTGGCGCAGCCACCGCTTCTCGCCGATCACCGCGAGCCGAGCCATCGCCTGATCCTCCGGCCGGTCGTCGACAGCTCGTTGCATGTGATCGGCGTGACCGGCGTCATCCTCGACGAAAAGCTCGCGCGGAAGTCGATGGTGACGATGGCCAAGCGCGCGATCGGCAATCGCCACAAGAACAAAATGATCTCGCTGAGCATCGCCGAGAAGTTTCCGCACGGTGGCCGCGACTACATCAGCCAGCCCCTCGGCTTCGTCTTCTCCGATCTGCGCGCCGGGATTCGCGACGGTTGCTCGACTCCGGAGGAGATGGCCGCGCTGACTTTCCGAAACAACATGAAGTGGACCGGCGGCGCGTTCGTGGCCCTGCTCGGCGCGGTGGCGCTGGCCCTCGGCGCGGTCATGCGCCAGATGCGGCTCTCGCAGATGAAGAGCGAGTTCGTGTCGAACGTTTCGCACGAGCTCCGCACGCCGCTGTCCTCCATCCGCGTCTTCGGCGAGTACATGCGCCTCGGCCGCGTCACCGATCCGTCGAAAGTCCAGCAGTACGGCGAGTACATCGAGGCGGAGAGCCGCCGGCTGACGGCGCTCATCAACAACATCCTCGATTTCTCGAAGATCGAATCGGCGGAGAAGAACTACCGCTTCTGCGACACCGACGTCGTCGATCTCGTCCAGCAGACCGTGGCCGCGTTCGAAGTGCCGCTACGCGAGCAGGGCGTGACGATCACGCTCACGTCACCCGCCGATCGCCCGCAGATGCTGCCGATCGACAAGGACGCCTTCGCCCAGGCCCTGGTGAACCTGCTCGACAACGCGGTGAAGTTTTCGAACGGGCGGAAAGAGGTCGACGTCGCCATCACCACGCGCGGCGACGCGGTCCGCATTGCCGTTCGCGATCACGGCATCGGCATTCAGGCTTCGGAGCAGAAGAAGATCTTCGAGAAGTTCTACCGCGTCGGCAGCGGTCTCGTTCACGACGTCAAAGGCAGCGGCCTGGGGCTGTCCATCGTCCTGCACGTGGTGAAGGCGCACGGCGGGCGGGTGGAGGTCTCGAGCACGCCGGGCGAAGGGACGACGTTCACGATCGTGCTGCCGGTGAAACAGGGCGAGCAGGCACTCCTGCCTGCCCAGGAGCATGCATGACCAGAATCCTGATTGTCGAAGACGATCCGGCGATGTCCGTCGCACTGCGCGACGGATTCGAGTTCGAGAAACATGTCGTGACGATGGCCGCCGACGGCGACGAGGGCTTCCGCCTGGCCAGCGACGGCGATCACAACGTGATCATCCTCGACGTGATGCTGCCGAAGAAAAGCGGCCTGGATGTGTGCAAGGAGCTGCGGCGGAACGGCAAGCAGACGCCGATCATCATGCTCACCGCCCGCGGTCAGGAGATCGACAAGATCGTCGGTCTGAAGCTCGGCGCGGACGACTACGTGACCAAGCCGTTCAGCTTCATGGAACTGCTGGCGCGAGTCGAAGCGGTGCTGCGACGCATGGCGCGCACGGCGGCCGGCGATGAGTACAAGTTCGGCGAGATTCAGCTCGACTTCCGCACGTACCAGGCCTTGAAGACAGGCGCGCCGCTGGACCTGACGCCGCGCGAGTTCCGCATCCTCCGCTACTTCATCGATCACACCGATGAGGTGGTGAGTCGCGAGGCGCTGCTCAATCACGTGTGGGGTTACGACAGCTCGGCGTTCACGCGCACAGTCGACACGCACATGGCCCGTCTGCGGCAGAAGATCGAGAACGTGCCCGGGGAGCCGAGGCACCTGATCACGGTGCATCGGGTCGGGTACAAGTTTGTGCCGTGAAGCGGGTTGGCGAGTTGTCGGGTGATCAGGTTGTCAGGTAGTTCTTTTCCGTCTGACACCGGACAACCTGACAACCCGACAACCTGACAACTAGTGCGCGAAGCGCTCGAGCACTCCCAACATCAGCGCGATGAATTCCTTCTTCACGCGGGCCGTGGTGTCCATGACCTCCTGGTGCGTGAGCTTCTGCTTGAGGATGCCCGCGGCCATGTTGGTGATGCAGGAGATGCCGAGGACGGGGATGCCCATGTGGGACATGGCGATGACCTCGGGGACGGTGGACATGCCCACCGCATCGGCGCCGAGCGTGCGGAACGCGCGGATCTCCGCGGGCGTCTCGTAAGTCGGGCCGGAAAGCGCGAGATACACACCTTCCTGCAGTTTCAGATTCATCTTCGCCGCGACTTCCTTGGCGATGCCGCGCAGCGATTCGGGATAGGCCTCGCTCATGTCCGGGAAGCGGACGCCGAGTGCTTCGACGTTCGGGCCGCGCAGCGGATTCACGCCCATGAAGTTGATGTGATCGGAGATGAGCATCAGGTCGCCGGCCGAGTACGACGTGTTCACGCCGCCCGCGGCGTTCGTGACGATGAGCTTCTTGATGCCGAGGCGGCCGAGGACGCGGGAGAGGAACATGACTTCTGCCATGTCGTAGCCCTCGTAAAAATGCACGCGGCCCTGCATCACGGCGACGTCGATGCCATTCGCTTTCCCGAGGATCATCCGGCCCTGGTGGCCCAGGACCGTCGATGCGCGGGCGCCCGGAATCTCGTCGTAGGGGATCGTCACGCTGGTCTCGACTGCTTCTACGAATTCGCCGAGGCCGGACCCGAGGATCACGCCGACGTGGGGCTGGACGGTGCTTTTGCTGCGGATGTAGTCGACCGCGGTCGTGATCGCGTCAATCATGGCGGGCGAGTATAGAGGAGGATCGTTTATCCTTGCGGCCGGTTCCAAATCGCACAAGACGGAGTAAGCAATGGAGCGTTTCACTGCGCTGATCGGGTTCGTTGCGATCCTGCTGATTGCGTTCGCCATTTCCACCAACCGGCGGGCCATCAAGTGGAAGCCGGTGTTCTGGGGCCTCGTCCTTCAGATCATCGTGGCCATCCTGGTGCTCAAGGGGGTCTGGATCGCGAACGCGCTCGCTCCGATCGCCCTGCCGCTGGAGCGATGGGGCGCGGCGCTGATCTTCATCCTCGCGGCGATCATCGCCACCCAGATCGCGAAACGCATTGCTCCCGGAGCGCGGCGCATCCTCTGGATTGCCTTCGGCGTCTTCGCGCTCTACCTCTTCCTGGCCTTCAACCTCCTGGCCTTCCTCTTCGAGACGATGAAGGAAGTGGTGAACCGGCTGATCGGATTCACGGCCGAGGGGGCGAAGTTCGTCTTCGGGAATCTCGCGGTCGGTGAGCAGCCGATCGGCTTCGTGTTCGCCGCGCAGGTGCTGCCGACGATCATCTTCATCGCCTCGATCTTCGCGATCCTCTACTACATCGGTGTGATGCAGCACGTGGTGAAGTTCTTCGCGAAGATCATGACCCGCTTCATGGGCGTGTCCGGCGCGGAATCGACGTCCGTGGCCGCGTCGATCTTCATGGGTCAGACCGAGGCGCCGCTGACCATCCGGCCGTTCCTGCCGGACATGACCCGGTCGGAGCTGATGACCATCATGACCGCGGGCATGGCTCACATTTCCGGCGGGATCATGGCCGCATACGTTCTGATCGCGAAGGTCGACGTCATCCACCTCCTGACCGCGGTGATCATGACCGCGCCGGGCGCGATCATGATGGCCAAGATGGTCGTGCCGGAGGAAGAAGAGCCGAAGACCGGCGGCGACGTGGAAGTGGTGGTGCCGCAGCAGGACGTGAACGTGATCGACGCCGCCGGACGGGGCGCGATCGAAGGGTTGCATCTCTCGTTGAACGTGGCCGGAATGCTGATCGCGTTCATCGCCCTCGTGGCCATGGTGAACGGGATGTTCGGCTACGTGCACGGTTTCCTGGCCTGGTTCCCGGCCAGCCTTGACATCCTCCTGGGCTGGATCTTCCGTCCCATCGCCTGGGCCATGGGTGTTGCCTGGAAGGACAGCCTCCAGGTCGGCAACCTCCTCGGCACGCGCATGGTGCTGAACGAGTTCGTGGCCTTCGCCAAGCTCGGCCCCATCGCCGACTCCCTCGATCACCGCAGCTTCGTCATCGCCACGTACGCCCTGTGCGGCTTCGCGAATTTCTCGTCCATCGCCATCCAGATCGGCGGCATCGGCTCGCTCGCGCCCACGCGACGCGGCGATCTGGCGAGGCTGGGGTTGAGGGCGATGATCGCGGGAACGCTGGCGAATTTCTTGACGGCGACGATTGCGGGGATGTTGTTGTGAGCTTGGGTTGCGGGGTTACGGAGTTTCGCGGTTACGGGGTGGATCCGAGGTAGACTCGCGGTCCCACCTGCGCCGGTCGCGTTTCACGCCTTCCGACCCAACCGCGTATGTCTTCATTTCGGGAACTTCATGTGTTCAGGCTCGCGCTTGGACTGATGCGAATGGTGTACGCCGAAACGGCGGCGTTTCCCAGTCACGAGTTGTACGGCCTCACGTCGCAGATGCGACGCGCATCGATTGGCATTCTCAGCAGCATCGCCGAAGGTGAAGGGCGCCTGACGCCCGGCGAGTGGCGCCACATGCTCAGTCAATCACGCGGGTCGCTGTTCGAAGTGGAAGCGCAGGCGCTCGCGGCTCACGATCTCGGATATCTCGACGAGGAGAGGCTCGCGAAACTCGAGCGTCAGATTCGCCGCGTCGGGAAGGCCCTGATCGGCTTCATCCGCTTCGTCCAGTCAAAGGAGGAAACTCCACCCCGTAACCCCGCAACCTCGAAACCCCGCAACGTCACCGAAGCAGCGCCAGCAACCCCGCAAAATCACCAGGCACATCCGCCTGAAACGTAAGCGTGCTCCCGCGATGCTCAAAGGTGATCCTCCACGCATGCAACATCTGCCTTTCGATAGCGGCGATCGCTTTCTGGATCTTCTTGTCCGGGATGCCGCGCCATTGGGGGCCGGAGTAGACGGGGTCGCCGATGATGGGGTGGCCCAGATGTTTCAGATGCACGCGGATCTGGTGGGTGCGGCCGGTGCGGAGGGAGCAGCGGATCAGCGAGGCGTGGCGGAGGCGTTCCACCACTTCGTAGTCGGTGATCGCGCGGCGGCCGGTCGGGACGACGGCCATGCGCTTGCGGTTGTGCGGGTCGCGACCGATCGGGGCTTCGATCGTGCCGCGTGACTCGGTCGGCGTTCCGTAGACCAGGGCCAGGTACTCCTTGCGGACCTTGTCCGTGTTCCAGGCCGTGGTCAGGGCGCGGTGGGTCTCGTCATTCTTCGCGATCACCATCACGCCGCTCGTGTCCTTGTCGAGCCGGTGGACGATGCCCGGGCGGATCTCGCCGCCGATGCCGCTCAGGTCCTTGACCCTAAACAAAAGCGCGTTGACGAGCGTCTGATCGGCATGTCCGGCCGCGGGATGCACGACGAGACCTGCCGACTTGTCGATCACGACGAGATTCTCATCTTCGAACAGCACCGTCAGGGGCAGATCCTGGGCTTCGACGGTCGAAGGGGCAGCGGGCGGAATGTCGATCTCGATCTGCTGCCCTTCCTCCACGCGATGGGAGGGTTTGCCTACGGTCCGGGAGTCGACGCGCACCGATCCGGACTCGACCAGGCGGGCCAGAAAACTCCGGCTGAAGTCGGGGAAGAGCTCGCCCAGAGCGCGATCGAGACGGGCGCCGGCCTGCGCGGGACTGGTCTTCGCGGCGCGCGTGGTGTCGGTCATGTGACGCTCTTCACGCGTGGTGCGTATAGGAATGGTGACAAAGCTAGTGACACCTCGAGAGTTCGTTTAGAATGCCGGTCCAGCATAAAAATGCCGTTCATCGTTATCACATCTCGTTTTGGGTTAAAGGGGAGAATATGTCCATGAAAAAACTTGCTGTTGCGGCGGCCCTGACGTTGTGCGCGTTCAGCGCGACCGCGAGCAACTTCCGCGGTGCCGATCAGGTTTATATCCCGGCCGCAGGCAACTTCCAGGGTGCGAGCGGACGCTTCGTGTCCGACGTTTACCTGGCGAACCTCGAGACCGACGTCGACGTCGAGGTTTCGGTGATCTTCCAGCAGCTCGGTGCTGGCGGCGGAGCGGGCACTGAGTTCAAGAACATCATCACCCTCAGGGCCGGCGAGCGTAAGGAGTACAAGAACTTCCTGCAGAGCGTGCTCGGCCTCACCGCCGGCAACGAGTTCGGCCAGCTCATCTTCAACGGCTGCCTCAAGGGCGCCAGCTGCGGACCCGAGACGCAGAACACGGACGGCGTCAGCCCCAACTTCAAGAACATCAGCGCCACCAGCCGCGTGTACGCGATTCCCAACGCCCCGGCCGATCAGCGCCTGACCACCGGTCAGCTCTTCACCGGCATTCCCTGGTATCACTTCGTCAGCTCCCTCCAGGCCAGCAACGGCCTCGACAAGGTCTTCATCACCGGCCTTCGCCAGACCGGCAACCCCGGAGAGGCGGGCACCTACCGCAGCAACATCGGGCTCGTGAACGCGTCGCAGTACTCGCGCTCCACGATTCACGTGACCCTCTACCAGGGCACGACGGCTCTGGCCGACAAGAAGGGTGAGTTCGAGGTCGTTCTCGAGCCGCTCGGCTCGGTGCAGCAGGGCTTCTCGCAGATGTTCGGCACCGGAGTCACCGGTGAGAACTACTTCGTGATCGTCGAGCAGCGCAATCCGGAGCCGGTCGGCGCCGTTCCGTCGACCTGCGTGCAGGGCTGCCCGGCGTTCCTCGCGTACGGCTCGGTGCTCGACAACGGCACCAGCGACGCGACGACGCTCGAAGCGCAGTACCTCAAGCCGCTCACCGACGCGGCGATCGTCGTGATCTACCCGGGCAGCAGCTCCGGCAAGGCCGGCGTGCGCCGCAGCGTCCGCCACTAAGCCATCGCACTCAGTGATTTGTGAGGCCGCGCCATTCCGGCGCGGCCTTTTTTTTGCGCCGGGCCGACGACTTTTTTGCGCCTCGCGCAATACATTTCGCCTCGATGGAACCCCGTACCCGACGCGTGCAGCGGGTGCATCTCGCGCAACCGCTACTGGCTCGCCTGGGCACGACCCAGGTGCTCATCGTCGACGTCAGCGTCCTCGGTGCGCGCGTCGAGCATCACGTTCCACTGGCCGCGGGCGGCAACTCCGCGTTTTCGTTCAAGTGGGAGGACCACGAGATCGTCAGCCAGTGCCGGATCGTGCGGTCGCGGCTGGAGCGGATGTCCGTCGGCACGGATGGCCTGACCGTTTACCACTCCGGGCTCGAGTTCGAGGACATGGCTGACGACACCCGAGGCCGGCTGAAGGCGATGATCGCCCGCTTCATCACCCGCGCGCTGGAAGAGCAGAAGCTGAACGCGCGGGGAGTCGTCCCCCAGCACGACGTGAACAAAATGCCCATCTTCCGCTTCGGCGGCCAGCTCACCGCCGACACGAAAGACAAGCGCGCCGTGGTCCCGTCGTATCTGCCCGCCTCCCGGCTCATCAAAGAGACGGGCTACATCTGCTACAACCTCGAGAACAACAGTTGGCGCCGCAAGCGCACGCATGACCCCGGTCAGCCGATGGAAGGCTTCACGATTTCGGCGACCGAGGACCTCACCCAGGCCCAGTTGTTATGCGATGCGTACGTCCGTTCAGACCACTCCGGAAGGCGCCTGATTCAGCTCTTCGCCCAGCTCAGCATTGTCGACGGCGAAGGGGTTCAACTGACCCGTTTCGAGCCCTGAAAAGGGAATCGTTTCCGGCCTGTCCGCGTTGTCCGGAACCGTAGCGCTGTGTTAGACTTCGACGGCTTTCGAGCAGCTTTCTTTCGAAAGCGGCCTTTCCGGCCGCTTTTTTTGTTCTAGGGGTGAAATGAGCGGGATTCCCGAACAGGTCGAGCAGCAGATCCAGCGGATTGTCGAATCCGAAGGGCTGGAGCTCGTCCACATCGACTACAGGAAGCAGGGCCGCGGTTACCTGCTCCGGGTCGATATCGACAAGGAAGGCGGCGTCAACATCGACGACTGCCAGCTCATTTCGACGCAGATCTCGACGTGGCTCGACGTCGACGATCCCATCCCGGCGGAGTACGAACTGCAGGTCTCGTCGCCGGGCCTCGACCGGAAGTTCTACAAGACATCGGACTACCAGAAGTTCATCGGCCGTCTCGTGCGCGTGAAGACCAGCAAGGCCATTCGCGGCCTGCACGTCATCGTCGGCCGGCTGAAGGAGTTCGATGGAGAGCGGGTCGTCGTGACTGATCCGGTGGTCAAGAAAGATCCCGATTACACGATTCCGCTTGCTGAGATCAAAGAGACACGTCTGGAAGTGGAGATCTAACGGATGTTCAACGACAAAGACATCAAGGCGCTGGCGTACGAGAAGTCGATCGACGTCGATCGCGTCTACAAGGCCCTCGAGGATGCCCTCGCGACTGCTGCGCGCAAGTATTACAAGACGCGCGAGCCGCTCGAGGCCGTTCTCGATCGCAGCAACGGCGGAGTGACCATCTTCGCCGTCAAGGAAATCGTCGAAAACGAGGACCAGATCGAGGATCCGCAGGCCCAGTGGCCGCTCGACGTGGCCCAGAAGATCGATCCCGGCGTGCAGACGGGCGGCATCGTCAAGCTCGACTACATCAGCAAGGAAGTCGTCGACGTCGTGAAGGATCCGAACACGCAGATCCGCACGTACGAGGCGCAGAAGATCGACCCCGAAGTCGAGCAGGGCGACGAGGTCAAGATCCCCCTGACCACGCCTCCCGCGGACCTCGGCCGCATCGCCGCGCAGTCGGCCAAGCAGGTCCTGTATCAGAAGGTCCGCGAGGCCGAGCGGGAGAAGGTCTTCAACGAGTTCAAGGACAAGATGGGCGAGCTCGAGAACGGCTACGTGAAGCGTTTCGAGCGCGGCGACATGATCATCGACCTCAACGGCAAGACCGAGGGGATCATCCCTCGCTCGCAGCAGTCGCGCGCCGAGCGTTACTCGCAGGGCGACCGCATCAAGGCCGTGATCGTCGACGTCCACACCCAGCCCAAGGGACCGCAGGTGGTGCTCTCGCGCACCGACCCGCGTCTGCTCATCAAGCTCTTCGAGATGGAAGTGCCGGAGATCTACGACGGAACGGTCGTGATCAAGGGCGCCGTCCGCGAGCCGGGTGAGCGCGCCAAGATCGCCGTCTCTTCGCGCGAGCGCGACGTCGATCCGGTCGGCGCCTGCGTCGGCATGAAGGGCTCCCGCGTGCAGTCGATCATCCGCGAGCTTCGCGGCGAGAAGATCGACATCATTCCCTGGCACGACGACATCGTGAATTACGCGCAGAACGCCCTGGCGCCTGCGAAGATCACCCGCGTCTCCGTCACCTCCGATGACGGCGCGCACCGTCCGCATCTCGACGTCATCGTCGACAACGATCAGCTCTCGCTGGCCATCGGCAAGCGCGGTCTGAACGTCCGTCTGGCCGCCGAGTTGATCGGCGCGAAGATCGACATCAAGTCGGAAGAGGAAGTGAAGGGCGAAGTCGCCGACGCGCTCGCGGCCATGCTGCAGGAAGCGATGGCCGAGTCGCGCTCCCAGACCGCCGTTCGCGACATCGAGAACCTTCCCGCGGAGTGGGCGCAGCTTCTCGAAGACGCCGGCTACGACGATCTCGACTCGGTGATCAACGCCTCGGTCGAGGATCTGACCGCGATCGAAGGCGTCGATGAGGACATGGCCGCCCAGATGATCGAGATCGCCCGCAAGAGCGAGCAGGTCGATGAGGGCGGGGACGACGACGACGAGTCCGACGAGGACGAAGGCGAAGACTCCGACGACGATTCCGAAGAGGAAGAAGAAGTCGAAGAAGAAGAAACCGAAGAGGAAGAAGCCTCGGACGAGAAGCAAGCCGAAGCTTCTGTTGAGTGATGTTGACGCGGAGCGTCACCATGTAAAGCGAATCACGCGGCAGGCGAGCTAGACCCAAGGGAGATTGAATGGCGGCAGCAGCAAAAATCAAAGTGAGCGACATTGCGAAGCGGATGGGCAAGTCCGAGAAGGACCTCATCTTCCAGCTTCAGTCGCTCGGCGCCGAAGTGTCGGATGCCAATCAGGTCCTCGAGCCTGAAGTCATCCAGGCGCTCATTACCGGCAAGAAGCTGAACACCCGGACGCGCAGCGTCATCATGCGCGAGGACAAGCCTCAGCCGGAAAAGAAGAAGGAAGCAGTTCGTCCGCCACGGCCGATCGTGCAGCCGCCTGCGCGGAAGAAGACCGAGGTTCCGAAAGAGGAGCCGGTGGTCACCCCGCCGCCGTCGGTGATCATCCCCGAGTTCGTCGAAGCCGCCGAGGCCGAGGAGCGCGCCGCGAAGGAAGCGCCGACGCCGAAAGCGCGACCGAAGAAAGTCGCCGCCGAAGCCCCGGCCGCCGCTGCCGCACCGGAGAAGCGGGTCGACAAGCCCGTCGAAACACCGACGGCCGTCGAGACCGAGCGTCCCGCCGCCGCTGCGCCAGCGCATCCGCCGGCCCATGCGCCGTCGCCGTCCCATCATCGTCCCTCTCCGACGGGCCCGACCGGTCCGCGTGCGCGTGCGCCGCAGGCCGCGCGTCCGAACTACGCCGGCCAGACGCCGATGCAACAGCCGCAACGCCCCAGCGCTCCGCCGCAGGGCGCGCGACCGGGTGGTGCGCCGATGAGCGCACGTCCTTCCGGTCCCGGCGGTGCAACGCGGCCGATGGGTCCGGGTGGTGGTCCGGGAGCACGTCCGCCGATGGGCTCGCGTCCGTCAGGCGGCGGCCAGGGCATGCGTCCGGGCGGCCAGGGTTTCCGTCCGGGACAGGGTCCCGCGCGTCCGCCGCTCGCTCCGACTCCGCCGAGCATGCCCGGCGCGAACATCATCCGTCGCAAGAAGGAAGACGATCGCACCGAGGAGCACGACAAGAAGAAGGGGAAACGCGTCAAGACCGTTCGCGGCGCGGAGTTCGATCAGGAGCTGCTGACCAAGGGCCCGTTCAGCGGGAGCCAGGTCATCAACGACGACATCGGTCCGGACATCGTTCTCCCCGAGCTCGAAGATCCGAAGCGCGTCTCCGCGCGCCGCGATGCGCGTAAGCAGGCCGCGCCGACGGGCAAGGTCCTCGAGTTCAAGAAGCCGACCGGCAAGGTCGCGCTGACTGAAGGCGTGACCGTGAAAGAGCTCGCCGAGAAGCTCGACGTCAAGGCCAGCGATCTCATGAAGCATCTCTTCATGAAGAAGGGCCTGATGGTCTCCATCAACCAGCCCCTCGGCGCCGACCTCGCGCTCGAGCTCTCCCGTGAGCTCGGCATCGACGCGGAGATGGTCTCCTTCGAAGAGGCCGTCGAGCTCGAAGCGATGGAGAAGACCGCAGCAGCGGGCACCGGCACCACGCCGCGCGGCCCGGTCATCACCGTCATGGGTCACGTCGACCACGGCAAGACCTCTCTGCTCGACGCCATCCGCGAGACCAACGTCGCGGCCGGTGAAGCGGGCGGCATCACGCAGCACATCGGTGCGTATCACGTCGAAAAGCGTGGCCGGAAGATCGTCTTCCTCGACACGCCGGGCCACGAGGCCTTCACGATGATGCGTGCGCGCGGCGCGAAGGTGACGGACATCGTCATCCTGGTCGTCGCGGCCGACGACGGCGTCATGCCCCAGACCAAGGAAGCAATCGACCACGCCAAGGCGGCCAAGGTGCCGATGATCGTGGCCATCAACAAGATCGACAAACCGAACGCGAACGTCGAGCGCGTGCGCCGCGAGCTCGCGGATGCGAACGTCCTCGTCGAGCAGTGGGGCGGCGACGTCGTTTCCGTCGAAGTCTCCGCGGTCAAGAAGCAGGGCATCGACGATCTCCTCGACATGATTCTGCTCACCGCGGACATGCTCGATGCGAAGTCGAACCCGGAGATGCCCGCGAAGGGCGTCGTCCTCGAAGCGCAGAAGGAAGTCGGCCGCGGCATCGT
Organism: uncultured Acidobacteriota bacterium; assembly: GCA_963822445.1. GTDB lineage: Bacteria > Acidobacteriota > Thermoanaerobaculia > Gp7-AA8 > Gp7-AA8 > QHVT01. The sequence goes on from CAWGHO010000003.1 coordinate 439,866, forward strand.
CGGCACCGTTCTCATTCAGGACGGCACGCTGAAGATCGGCGACCCGTTCTTCTCAGGTACGACCTGGGGCCGCGTCCGCGCAATGGCGGACGAGCGCGGCAAGCGCATCAACGAAGCGGGTCCCGCGACGCCGGTCCAGATCACCGGATTCGACGACGTCCCGAACGCCGGCGACTCGCTGTCGGTGGTTGACGACGAAACGCAGGCGCGCATGATCGGCCAGCTCCGCCAGGAGAAGGCCCGTGAGGCAGCGCAGAACAAGGGCGGCCGCATGTCGCTCGATCAGCTCTTCCAGCGCATGCAGTCCGGCGGCGTGAAGGAGCTGAACCTGATCGTGAAGGGCGACGTGCAGGGCTCGGTGGAAGTGCTCAACGACACGCTGCGCAAGCTCTCCACGAACGAGGTCAAGGTCAACGTCATCCACTCCTCGGTCGGCGCGATCTCGACGAACGACATCCTTCTGGCCACGGCGTCGGAGGCCATCGTCATCGGCTTCAACGTCCGTCCGGAGCGCAACGCCGCGGATCTGGCGGAGAAGGAAGGCGTCGACGTACGGATGTACACGGTCATCTACAACCTCGTCGATGAGATGAAGGCCGCGATGACCGGTCTGCTCGATCCGAAGTTCCAGGAAGTCTTCCAGGGCCGCGCGGAAGTGCGCGAGACCTTCAAGGTGCCGAAGATCGGCGTCATCGCCGGCTGCATGGTCACGGACGGCGTCATTCCCCGGACGGCAAGCATCCGCCTGCTGCGAGACAACCGGGTCATCCTCGAAGGCAAGATCGGCTCGCTCCGGCACTTCAAGAACGACGTCTCCGAAGTCCGCCAGGGCTTCGAGTGCGGCATCGGCATCGAGAGGTTCCAGGACGTGAAGGTCGGCGACATCATCGAGGCGTTCAAGACCGAGAAGATGGAGTCCGTACTTCAGTAGGCAGTACGGCGCTTCGCGCCTCGCAGTAGGCAGTAGGCAGGAGAACCGATGACGATTCCCGCATCCACTGCCTACTGCCCACTGCCTACTGCCTACTGAGTCATGATCGTCTGCGTCGCACTGTTCGAGCTGCACATCGAGTACGCGCAGTCCCTCAAGGAAAAGCGGATGGTGGTGCGGAGCTTGCGCGACAAGCTCCGCCGCCGTTTCAACATCTCCGCGAATGAAGTCGCGTATCACGATCTCCATCAGCGCGCCCGTTTGGGCCTGAGCTTCATCGCCGATCGCCGCGACTCGGCAGACTCATTGCTGGATACAATCCAGGGCTTCGTCGAGTCGCACGCCGATGCCCGCCTGATGGGATGGACCAGCGAGAAGCTGGATTTCGATGAAGAAGCCGACCTGACATGAAGAAAACACGCAGAACCTCCAGAGTGGGTGAGAACGTGCGGGATGCGCTGTCCGAGGTCCTGCGGCGCGACATCAGCGACGTGCGGATCGGCTGGTCGTCCATCAGCGAGGTCGAGGTCAGCCCCGATCTCCACTACGCCAAGGTCTACATGACCGGCCTGAAGGAAGAAGACACCCAGGCGGACGTGGAGATGCTGCGCAAGCTCGCTCCCAAGATCCGCCACTTCCTCGGCAAGCGTCTCAAGCTCAAGTACACGCCGGAGCTCGACTTCCGCTACGACGAGACGGCCATGAAAGCGTTGCGCGTGGAGACGCTGCTGCGCGATGTGATTCCGCCGAATCCCGAGAACGAGCATCTCGAGAGCGACGACGACGAGTCGTAGTTACTTCTTCACAAAGACGTGCTCGCGGTAGTACCGCAGCTCTTCGATCGACTCCTCGATGTCGGCGAGCGCGCGATGCAGCTCCTTCTTCTTCGGCGACTCGTACCGGCCGCCGTACCACTCCTTGGCCAGGACCTTGATCGAGCTCACGTCCACGACTTTGTAGTGGAGAAAGTCTTCGAGTTCGGGCATGTACTTGGCGATGAAGCGCTTGTCCTGGCCGATCGAGTTGCCGCAGAGCGGAGCCGTCTTCTTGTAGCAGTACTTCTTGATGAAGCTCAGGGTCTGCCGTTCCGCTTCGGCCGTGGTGACCCCTTCGGCACGGATGCGGTCCAGAAGCCCGCTCTTCCTGTGGGTGCTCTGGTTCCAGCGGTCCATCTTCTCGAGGCGCGCCTCGCTCGTGCGGATGGCCAGGACCGGTCCCGTGGCTACGATCTCGAGGTCGTAGTCGGTGATGATGGTGGCGATCTCGAGAAGGGTGTTGTGCACCGGATCGAGTCCGGTCATCTCGCAATCGATCCACACCAGATGCTTCTTGCTTCGTTTGAACAAGCGTCTTTCCCGCGCGGCGGATTCTATCGATACTGAACGTCTGATGGCTGCCGATCCCCGCTTCTGCTCGAACTGCCGCGTCGAATTGCCGGCGAAAGCGGACGCCTGCCCGGCCTGCGGCGTCTTCGCCGGCGACCTTTACGACGAGCGGATGCATCGCCCGCGCACGCGGTTCGCGATGTTCGCCACGCTGCTGTTTCTCGCGCTCGCGGCCGCGGGTGCGGCGGTCTGGTGGAGCTCTGGGCGGCCACTTACGGTGCGCCGGCCGCAGACGGCGCAACCGATACCGCAACCGCCACGGCCTTCCGGCCCGGTGAAGAATGAGATCGAGGCTATTCGCATCGTGCGGCGGCACCTGGTCGAGTCGAAGGGCCTCAAGAACGAATGCGTGGTGCTCCTCGGCCGCGGCCTGAGCAGAGGTGCCTACACGGTGAGAGCACGCGACCATTGCTCGGATACGCGGCTCGGCGACTTCCGCGTCAACGCCAAAACGGGCGAGGTCACGCGTTAGAGCTCTTCGATCCGGAGCGTGGCCTTGTGCTCTCTGCACGGCACCTCAGGCTGGCACTTCGCGCAGTCGGGGAAATCGATCGATGCCGCGTCGCGATCGAACTGCTCCTCCATCAGCCGGCGCATCTCTTTCGCCGAGACACGCGCACTGATCGTCGCGCCGCAGCCCGGGCAGATGGTCACGCCGGCGGGAATCTCGGCGTCGCAGTCGTCGAAGCCGCAGACGTACCGCCGTGTTTTCGAGACCGTCCAGATCGAGGTTCCGGCGACGGCGACGCCCACGACCGCGAAGATCTTCCAGAGCTCGACGCTTTCACCGACCATTGCCGCGATCGTCGCCAGCAACAGCCCGGGCAACACCGTCAGAATCAGCCCTTCGACGAGACCACCATGGCGAACGGCGGCGACGGTCTCCCCCTCGTTTCGCTTCGGATCGTCATCGGCGTCGTACTCCGGCTCCTCGACGTTGTTCTTATCCGGCTCCACCACGTCGATGAGCTGGTACTCCCATCGCGGCGGCCGCTTGGCCTGAATCGCAAGCGCCTCGAGCCATGACGGATCCGATTCGATCTCGCGCAACGCATCCCGGAACCACGCCTGCTGGTTCGGCTCCAGCTCGCGCGCGATGGCCTTCCTCTCCTCGCGATCGCCGCGCGCGGCTGCCTGCAGCGCCAGCAGCCAGGCCATGGCCTGCGGCGGAAGATAGCCGGCCTTGGACACCGACCAGCGCGTTCCGTTGGCGTCTCCCGACGATCGATAGCGATCGGTGTTGTTGGTCGTGAAGACGCCGAAGCCGAGGTAGATGGTGGTGAGGTCGGTGAGGAGCTCTTCCCGGTCGCGGGAGTCGGCGAAGAGGTTGTGATGCGTGCGGAACGCATGCGCAACTTCATGGGCCATCACCCCAACGGCCGCCTCGGGATCACCGAGTTGCTGGACGTGCACGCCGAAGAAGCACTGACCGTCGATGATCCCCGCGAACCACCCCGCCGTTCCACTGTCCCACGCTTCGCTCTCGCCTTCGAATCCGGCGAGGGAGAAGGAAAGATGCTCGAGGTCCGCCTGGGCCATCAATCGCTGGGTGAGGCGATGAACGTCGGCGACGGAGCCGCTCCAGCGATCCGGAAAGTATTTCGGCGACGGCAGGAGGATGGGCGCGAGAACGAATCGCTCCCAGCCCATCCGCTCGATCAGCTTGCGCAGGTAGCGCCCGAGCCATTTCCGTTCCTCGGCCGAAGGAAGACTGCTGACGATCATTCGTGTCCGTCGATACTAAACTCCTTCCCATGTCTCTCGTAACCGGCTCGCGCGTGGGCGTCTACGAGATCGTCGGCCTCCTCGGCGCCGGCGGAATGGGGGAGGTTTACCGCGCGCATGACACGCGCCTCGATCGCGATGTGGCGATCAAGGTTCTACCGGAGCGTTCGACCGGCGATCGCGAGGCCGTGGCGCGATTGCAGTCCGAGGCGCGAACGGCTTCGGCGCTGAACCATCCGAACATCCTTACGATCTACGACGTCGGCGTCATCGACTCCGAACCGCCTCGCGACTACATCGCCATGGAGTACATCGACGGCGAGACGCTGCGCGAACGCCTCGGCCGCGCACGCGAACAGGAACCGCTCCTCGACGTGCTGATTCAGGTCGCCGCGGGGCTGGCAAAGGCTCACGAGGCCAACATCATCCATCGCGATCTCAAGCCGGAGAACATCATGATCACCGGCGACGGCTACGCGAAGATCCTCGACTTCGGCCTGGCCAAGCTGCTCAGCGGCGAGCTCGATGCGAACGCGAAAACGGCGGCGCTCACGTCCGCGGGAAGAGTCGTGGGAACGCTCGGGTACATGGCGCCGGAGCAACTGAGCGGGCAAACGGTCGATGCTCGGGTAGACATCTTCGCCTTCGGGTGCATCCTCTACGAGTCGCTGACGGGACGACGTCCGTTCGCGACGATCGAGCAACTCTTCTCCGGCAACGCCGCACCTTTGACGGCGCCGCTCGAGCTGCAGCGCATCGTCTGGCGGTGTCTGGCCCGCGATCCGGCTCGACGCTACGCGAGCATGCGCGACGTGCTGTCCGACCTGCGACGCCGGCGCGCACCGCGCGAGCGCGTGCCGTTGCGGCTCACACAGCTCACCTTCGACAAGCACGTCGAGCAATACCCGGCCATCTCGCCCGACGCCACGCGGGTGATCTTCAGCCGCGACGTGGGCAAGGTCCGCAATCTGTTCGTGACGACGATCGGCGAGGGCCGCGACGAGCAGATCACCTCCGGCGACTTCGACGACCTGCAGCCGTCGTGGTCGCCCGATGGCGAGGCGATTCTCTTCGTGCGAGGGAAGACGTCCGGCTCCCGCGTCGAGAGCTCCGACGTCTTCGGCCGCTACCTCGACGCGGACATCTGGCGTCTCGATCTCGAGTCAAAGAAAAGCACGCTGCTGATCAACGACGCCGCGAATCCATCCTGGTCGCCGGATGGGACCCGCATCGCGTTCGACGCCGGCCGCGGCGGTCCGCATCGCATCTGGATCGCAGACTCCCGCGGCCGCAATCCGCAACAGCTCTCCAGCGACGACACCGACGCGGCGCATCACGTGCGTCCGCGCTGGTCGCCGGACGGCGCTCACGTCGTGTTTCAGAGCCTGGAGGGGACGAAGTTCGACGTGCGCGTCGTGAGCGTGGAGAGCCGGCGCACCAACGCCGTGACCGATGACTACACGATGGACATCCAGCCGGTGTGGTCGCCGGACGGCGAGTGGATCTACTTCTCGTCGTACCGCAGCGGCGGCATCAACGTCTGGCGCATGCCCGTCGATCGCGAAGGGCTGCCCATCGGCGCGATGGAGCAGGTGACGGCGGGTCCGGGACATGACCTCGATCTCGACATCGCTCCGACGGGTCGGATCGTGTTCGCGATCCTCAAGCAGAACGCGGACATCTGGCGTTTGCCGGTCGATCCGCAGACCGGCGTGGCCACGGGACCGGCCGAGGAAGTGATCGCCACGACGCGGGAGAACTCGCGTGGGGCCTGGTCGCCGGAAGGACAGACCATCGCCTTCAGCTCCGATCGCGGCGGCGAGATGAATCTCTGGCTGATGTCGTTAGCGGATGGACGCACACGGCAGCTGACGAAAGGCGCGGGCGGTGACTTTCAGCCGAACTGGTCGCCGGACGGAAAGAGCCTGGTGTTCTTCTCCGGCCGCAGCGGCACGCTCGACCTCTGGCGCATCGATGTCGAGCAGGGCTCGGAGCCGCAGCGGCTGACGCGCGGCGAAGGGATCAACATCAATCCGTTTTACTCGCCCGACGGAGCGAGGATCGCGTTCATGTCCGATCGCGACGGCCGTCTGGAAGTGTGGGTGATGAACGCGGACGGCTCGGGCGCGCGTGAGCTCACCACCTCCGGTGTGATCGGCCACTTTCTGCGCTGGTCATCGGACGGTCAGCGGATCTTCTTCCGCTGCCCGACAGGATCGAAGCCGCGGACGATGACCGTTTCGCTGAACGGCGGCGATGTCGAGCAGACCGCGGAAGTCATCGGCGGCGCGCACATGTCGCTGTCTCCCGATCAGTCGCTGGTGATGGACGTCGTCGCGCACCGCACGCTGTGGGTCTCGCCGCTCAACGGTGAGCCGCCGCGCAAGGTCTTCGAGTTCGACGACCCCGAGAGCCGCATCGACTATCCGGTCTGGTCGCCGGACGGACGGTGGATCATGTTCGACCGCTTCGTTCCGCACGGCGGGGATGTGTGGATGGTGGAAAGCGAGGGGAGGGCGTGACGCCCTCCCCTCGATGTTTCAGGGCGTGGTGACGATCACGTCGTCGATGAATGTGTTGTTCCCGTACGCGCTGATGCCGAGGAAGCCCAGTTGCACGGTGGTTCCCTTGTACGCGGTCAAGTCGATGGTGTGCTGCTTCCAGCCCGTCGATCCGTCGTAACGATTCACCGCCGTGCCGACGTTCGTCCAGCCGGCGCCGGTCGATACCTGCACCTGCACCTTGTCGATGTACGACGAGTAGCCGGTGTCGTGGTTCATCCAGAACTTCAGCGTGGCCGTGGTGGCCGTGCCCGGAATCGCGAAGCCTGTCGTGCGGTAGATCCGCGTCTGCGATCCGCTCGAGGCATCGTACGAGTTGAACTTCGCCAGGTAGCTGCCGCCGTGCGGGGCCGTTGTGGGCAGGGTGCCCGAGGTGTTGAAGGTCCAGTTGCCGGCGGTTCCTGCCACATCGACGATGGCCCAGCCGGTGCTGATCTCGAAGCCGTTTGAGAAGAGCGTGATCGGACCGCTGCAGGTGGCCGTGAAGTTCTTGCCGGTCGCATTCGCACCGCTGATCGTCACTGAGAGGCTCGCCGGCGAGAACGTGCAGCCGCTCTTCGAGGGCGTCACGGTGTAGGTCCCATTGGCGAGACCGGAGATGGTGTAGTTGTTCGAGGCGTCGCTGGTCGCGCCTTGCGATCCCGCGGTGACCGTCGCGCCCGGCGTTCCGGCGCTGCCGGAGATCGAGTAAGTGGCAACGGGCGTCGTCACGGTGCCGGTCACCGTGAAGCTGCCGGCGGCATAGCCCTGAACGCCGACCCACCATGTGCCCGAGGCGGGGTTGGTAGCGGAACAGGTCTCGTTGCCGGAGCCGCTGTACGGCCGGCAGATGTAGGACGACAGCGTCGGTTTCGCGTTGAACTGCGTGTAGATGTCGACGTCGCCGACGGCGTTCGTCGTCGCGAAGGTGAGGTTCGTGGCGCCCGCGGGAACGGTGATGTAGTAGTACTTCCAGGCGCCCTGCGCCACGTTCTGGCCGGTCACCGGCACGCCGCTCGTGAGCTGGGTGTCGCCGCTGCCGCAGGAGGCGGTGAAGCTCGCGGTGACGTTGGCCGAGGTGATGGTCACGGAGCTCGAGGCGGGCGAGAAGGTGCAGCCCGACTTGCTCGGCGTGACTGTGTAAGTGCCCGCCGCGAAACCGGACATGGCGTAGTTGCCCGAGGCGTCGCTCGTGGTGGATGACGCGCCCGCGGTCACGGTCGCGCCCGAGGTCCCGACGTTGCCGCTGATCGAGAACGTCGGCGCCGTGCAGTTGGCGGTGAAGTTGACGCCGGTGACGTTCGCCGACGTGATCGTCACGGAGCTCGAAGACGGCGAGAACGTGCAGCCGCTCTTCGTCGGCGTGACCGTGTAAGTCCCCGCCGCCAGGCTGGCGATCGTGTAGTTGCTCGAGCCGTCGCTGGTCGTCGATCCGGAGCCGGCGGTGACCGTCGCGCCCGAAGTTCCGGCGCTGCCGGAGATCGAATACGTCGCCGTCGAGCTCGCGGTGATCGGCGCGGTCCAGATCTCTTCCTTGGAGTTGTTGCGGCGATCGGTCCACGAGGGGAAGAACTTGTTGGCGTGGGCGGAGAGGCTGTTGTAGTCGCCGAACTGGTTGCCGGAATCGGCACCGGAGATGGTCTCGTCGGTCATGGCCGTCGTGACCTTGATCGGCGCTTCCCAGCTCACGCCGCCGTTGGTGGAGAGCTGGAAGTAGATGTCGACCTTCTTGCGGCCGGCATCGTTGACGGTGTCGTAGTACATCGCGCCGATGTTGCCGTTGGTCTCGTCGATGGCCAGGAACGGGTTGAACTGGTCGTTCAGACCGCTCTGGTTGTTGATCTTCACCCGCGTGCTCCAGGTGGTGCCGCCGTCAGTCGAGCGCGAGAACCAGACCCGGGTCTTGCAGGTCGAGCTCGTGCTCGCACCGGGCTCGTTCGAGGCGGTCGTGCAGCCGGTGTCGCCCGAGAGATCGGCCCACAGTGCGTAGACGTTGTTGGTGGTGCCGTTGCGGTACGTGCCGCCGGAGACGTAGATCAGAATGCGGCGGTTGTTGAAGGCCGGCACGCCGATGTCGTACGAATCGTAGGTCGTGACGATCCGCGTCGGCGTGGAGTAGCTCGCGCCGCCGTTGGTCGACTTCACGACGTAGATGCCGCGCGACCCGGTGTCGGGCCAGAAGCCGAAGACGTCGCCGGCGGAGTTGGTCTTGACGTCCGCGCCGATCGACGTCCCGGTCGTTTCCGTCAAGCTGACCTTGATCGGAGTGCCCCAGCCCGCGGACGTGCGGCGGTTCATGTACGCCGGCGCGCCGTTGTGCCAGATCACGTAGTTCTGATCTTTGTACGGCGAGGTTGCGCTGTGGTCGATCCACTGCATCTGCTTGTCGGTGCTGGTCTGAGTGCCCGAGACCGTGCCGTCGAAGATCCAGGTCGCGCCGCCGTTCGACGAGCGGTACGACTGCACCTTCAGCACGCTCCCGTTGATGCCCATCGTGGTGGACCAGGCCGTGCCGTCCGAGCTCCAGTCGACCGTCGGGTCGGAGTGGAAGGAGTCGCCGCTGGCCAGCGGCAGGTTGGTCTGGCCCCAGGTCACGCCGCCGTCGGTCGACCAGTACATGCCCTGCTGGCCCGAGCCGCCGATGTTGTTCGAGCCGGCGATGATCTTGTTCGGGTCCCAGTAGTTGATGCGGATGTCGGATTCGCTGCGTCGAGCTGGTCTGCGTTCCCGAGGTGCGGACGTTTGCTCCCGAGGTGGCGTCGTCGGTACCGATCTTCCGTCCCGGCGCGCGCGAGCTGTGTTCGCCGCTCTCGTCCCGATCCCCGAACTCATATCCCGGCCCCATGTTCGCCTCGGGATGCCCGGGCTTCAGGTCCTGGTGGCTGACCATCCACTCCAGGATCTCCTTGAGCACGTGCGGATAGCCGCCCATCGGATCGTTCTCGTTGTCGTAATTGCCTTCGGGATGGCCCTTGCGCCAGTAAACCTTCAGCCAGGGCGGCACGATCTTGTCGTCCGCGTCCTTGTCTTTGAGTTTCTTGAAGTCCTGGTTTTCCTTGATGAGCTTCTCCAGCGCGCTGCCCTTCTTGACGTGGGCGGCCTTGAGCTGCTCTTCGAGGGTGGGGAACTTGGGCGCGGCGCTGGCGATCTGCGCCGCAAAGAGAACGAGGGCGATTAAAAAGAGAGAGGTTTTCTTCACGTACGTTTCCCTTCACTGAACGGCTTATTTTTTTAAGGCGGGATGGCGCTCTCCATCTCAAGGCGCGTGCCGCGCGAAAAGCGCTTGTTTTTGGCCGATTTCAGCCATTCGGTAGTTTTCCTGACCCGCGAAGAGAGCGAATGGCGGGTCATGCTTTGAGCATCGCGGCAGGGCGTGACCCACGCGATCAATCCTGAACAAGTTCAAAAATCTCCTTGACCGTGGTGAGATCGCGGCTTATCTTTCAATTGAACGCGTTCAAATCGCGTTCGGAAAGGCTGAAAGCCATGATTCCGCTCACCACTTATCTCCTCTACCTGGTCCTCAGCATCGGCGTGGCCGCGTTCGTCGCCCACACGCTCCACCGGCGGGGGCGGGTGTTTCTGCTGGACACCTTCCGCGGCAACGAGACCCTGGCCGACTCGGTCAATCACCTCCGGCGCATCGGCTTCTACCTGATCACCGTCGGCTACGTGGCCATGTCGATGTCGTGGGGAAAGACGCCGGACGATCTCATCGAAGCCACGGAGTTCCTGAGCGCGCGGATCGGCGTGGTCCTGCTCCTCATCGGATTCATGCACGTTCTCGCCACCAGCCGGCTCACCTGGATGCGCCGGCGGGCGGAGATGGGGAAGGTGGTGTGACCATGAACATCGTCATTCCCGGCGGCTCCGGTCATCTCGGCACCCTCCTGGCCCGCGCGTTTCACACGAAGGGCTATCGCGTGGTCGTTCTCAGCCGCAATCCGCAGGCAGCGCCGTGGCGGGTGGTGGAGTGGGACGGGCGCACGGTCGGGCCATGGGCGCGCGAGCTCGAAGCCGCGGACGCGGTGATCAATCTCGCCGGCCGCAGCGTCGACTGCCGTTACGACGCGCGGCATCGCGAGGAAATCATCCGCTCGCGCGTCGACTCGACGCGTGTCATCGGCGAAGCCATCGCCCGCTGCACGATTCCGCCGCGAGCGTGGCTGCAGATGAGCACCGCCACGATTTACGCGCACCGCTTCGACAAGGCCAACGACGAGCGCGCGGGAATCCTCGGCGGCGGAGAGCCGGACGCGCCTGAGACGTGGCGATTCAGTATCGAGGTCGCCAAGGCCTGGGAGCGCGCGCTGGAGGAAGCGCCGGCGCCGCATACGCGCAAGGTCACGCTGCGAACGGCGATGGTCATGACGCACGAGCGCGGCGGCACGTTCGACGTCCTCTTCCGTCACGTGCGCCGCGGCCTCGGCCGGTTCGGCGATGGACGGCAGTACGTGTCGTGGATTCACGAGCGCGACTTCGTTCGCGCGGTGGAGTGGCTGATCAGGAACGAGAGCATCGAAGGCATCGTGAATCTGGCCGCTCCCAGTCCGCTGCCGATGCACGAGTTTCTGCGCGAGCTCGCCGGCGCCGCGGGAAGGCGCGTGCTGTTGCCGCTCAAGCCGTGGATGATCGAGCTCGGAACGTTCCTGCTGCGCACGGAATCGGAGCTGGTGATGAAGAGCCGCCGCGTGATTCCGACGCGGTTGCTGGAGCGCGGATTCGCGTTCGCTTATCCGCGCTGGCCGGCGGCCGCGCGCGACCTCGTGCAGCAGCGGCGAGGCGGCGCGGGCGCGGTCTGGTGAGCGTGTATCCTGCGCTCGTGCTTCAGCCCAGGGCGCAGACGGCCAAGGCCGAGGAGACGCGGGCGCGGATTCTGGACACGGCACTGCGCCTCTTCCGCGAGCGCGGCTTCGATCAGACGACGATGCGCGACGTTGCTTCCGAGGCGGGCGTTGCGACCGGCGCGGCCTACTACTACTTCCGCTCGAAGGAAGAGCTGGTCATGGCGTTCTACCTCCGCACCGCGGAGATGGAACGCGAAGAATTCGCGGCCGCGCTGGCGTCGACGAAAGACCTGCGCAAACGCATCCGGGCATTGATCGACATCAAGCTTCGCCAGTTCGAAGACCACCGCTCGCTGCTCACGGCCCTGCTCAAAGCGGGCGTCGATCCGCGCGACCCGCTTTCGCCATTCGGCGAGCAAACCGCGCCGGTCCGCGAACAAAGCCTGGCCTGGTTCGCGCGCGCCGTGGAAGGCGCGGACATGAAAGTGCCGAAGGACATCGCCCCGCACTTGGCGCGATTGCTCTGGCTCTACCACATGGGCCTGATCTACTTCTGGATCGTCGACACATCCCCCAGCCAGCGCCGGACCCAGAAACTGCTCGACGGAACACTAGATCTGATCATGCAGCTCCTGCGCATCGCTTCGCTCCCGCTCATGGGACCGGTGCGGAAACGCTTGCTGGGCGTGTTGAAGGCGGTGGAGGAGGAGTGAGGGGTGGTTATTCTGCGAACTCGCCGGCGACCAGTCGTTGCGCGAAGTTCCGAACCGTGAGGATTGACACGCGTGATTTCTCGACGCGATAGATGACTCGATACGCTTTTCGGTATACGACTTCGCGAAACTCGGGCAGGCCGATCTCCGGTACGACGCGGCCGGACTCCGGGAACCGTTCCAGCCGATCAGTGACTTCGAACAACCCCTCGAGCCATCGCAAAGCGGCTTCCGGTTTGTCACCCGCGATGAATGCGGCCGCGTCGTACGCACGCTCGATTGCGAGCGGCGACCAGACGATTTTCACTTCTTGAATCGTCTCCGAAGCTCAGCCTTGGCGTCACGGTTCGCAACTGCCTGGCCGGTCTCGATCTGCTGGATTGAAGTCCTGACATCGCTGAGGAGCTCGATCTCATCGACCATCCGTTCGTACTCGCCGACGTCGATCAACACGGCTGCCGAATGGCCGCGTTGAGTGAGAACCAAGGGCCGCCCGCTGTCCTTGACATGTTCAATGAGCTCCGCGGCGTTCGCGCGGAATTCAGAGACCGGCCTGATGTCGGTGTTGAGCTTTACCCGTCGACCCATCGTACCTCCAGAAGTACGTGCAAGCGTACGTGAAGAGATCGCCGGCTGCAAACTGCGTTACCGAAGTTTGCGTGTTCAAACCCCGCGGGGATATTTCGATGTTCCCCGGGTAGGAGGTCGGTCATTCGATTGCGGATGTTGACCAGAACGACTGCGCCGATCAACGGCCGCTCGTAGCAGGACGCCGTTCCGCAACCCCTTTAACCCTTCGCGGCGAACGACAGCGGGCGCGAACTCCGCGAGGTACGGCTCGATTTGCTCTGGGATCGTCTCGTCAATGAGCAACCGCAACGGCCGTTACCGCCTCTCGTGCGATTTCCAACGCAGCGACAGCCTGCTCACGCGACACAGTCGGAAACGCCTCGAGGAATTCATCCAGTGAGTCCCCAGCCTCGAGGTAATCGAACAGGCTCTGGACGGGGACACGCGTACCGACAAACACGGCCGTTCCACCCATGAGATCCGGATCGGAATGAACGACATCGCGTGGGTTGGTCATGAGGCTCATCTTACGCCTCACGCCGCGATATCTTCGCCGACGTGAGACCCCTTTTCTTGATCGCGACCCTGCTCGCGTCCCTTCCCCTCGCAGCATCCAACCTCTATCTCCGCGGTGTTACGGGCTGGGACCGGAGCGAACCAACCGTCCTTCGCGATCGCGACTGTTCCAACACCCAACCGCCCGCCCTTTTCGGCTGTGGCTTTGAGGCACGAGGTGAATTTGACGACGCCCAACGGTGGGAGCTCGCCATCGGGACCGAGCTGGCGCGACGGGCGCGAGTCGAGCTCGCGCTCTCGCATCGCGATCTGGACCTGGCCGCCGACGCGAATTTCACCGGCGTCAGCGGCGCGCAGTCAGTCACTGCCAGCGGCAACTCCCGATCGGCGCTGGTCATCGGGACGTACGAGCTCGCGCAGAACTGGACGATGCGGCCTTTCGTCACCGCCGGCGCAGGCGTCGCGCGAAACGAGATCGGCGAGATCACCTTTTCCTTTCCCGGAATCGCGCCGGACGCCGTGACCATCACCCGCGGCGGATCGCACACGACCCTCGCCTGGATAGCAGGTTTGGGCGTCTCGGTGCCGCTGACCGACTCGCTCCATCTCGATCTCGCCATCCGGCATCAGAACAGCGGCGAAGTCCGCACAGACGCGGGTCCGGCCACGATCATCCGTCCTCGCGGAACGCTCGTTCTCGACGTCGCCGCGACCCGCGCAAAGGTCCGATCGACGGGGGCGATGCTCTCCGTGCGTTATCGGCTTTGACGCCGCGATATCCTTCGCCCCGCAATGGACGTGAAGAAATCCGCTGACGGGGTCGTGCTCGTCGACAAAATCGAGGGCATCACCTCGCACGACGTGGTGGAGCGTTTCCGCCGCCGCGCAAAGATCAAGAAAGTCGGCCACACCGGCACGCTCGACCCCCTGGCCACGGGTCTGCTCGTGCTCTGCGTCGGCAAGGCCACCCGCCTGCAGGCCTATCTCATGGGGATGGAAAAGACGTACGAGGGCACGTTCCAGTTCGGCTGGGCCACCGACTCGTACGACTCGACCGGAACGCCGGTCGGCGAGGCCGTGGAAGCGAACATCGAAGGCGTCGATCTCGCGCCGCACGTCGCCAAGTTCACCGGCCCGATCGAGCAGATGCCGCCGGCCTTCTCGGCGAAGAAAGTCGACGGCGTCCGCGCGTACGAGCTCGCCCGCAAAGGCGAGGAAGTGAAGCTCAAGGTCAAGAGCGTCAACGTCTACGAGTTTCAGATCCTCGAAGTGAAAGGGTCGACGGCGCGCTTTCTCGTCCGGTCCTCGGCCGGCACGTACATGCGCTCGCTCGCCCACGACCTCGGCCAGTCCCTCGGAATCCCCGCGCATCTGAAAGACCTGCGGCGGACCAAGATCGGCAACTTCCACATCGATCAGGCCATCCACTTCGACAAAATGTCCGAGTCTGGGCCGGATGTGCTGCTGGCCGCGCCGCACTTTCAATCGCTGTCGGACATCGATCTCCCGCTCGAGAAGCTGCGGATCGACTGGGCCCAGCAGGGCAAGCTGATGCAGGGGCAGGGAGTGATCATCGTTCCCGCGGTCCCGGTGGCGAAAGGGGATCTGCTGGCGCTGGGCAATCCGCACGATCAACTGGTCGCCATCGCCGAGGTGGTGAACGTGCTTCGCGAGGGCGGCCCGGTCGAAGTGAAACCGAAAGTCGTTCTGGCAGGGTGACGGAGGACGCGATGAGCAAGAGCGCGAAAGAGACCTTCCTCGAAAACTACGACCGCGAGCATGAGACGACGATGCGCGTGTTGCGCGCGTATCCCGAGGATCAGCTCGATCTGAAGCCGAGCCCGAAGTCGAATTCGGCGCGCGACCTCGCCTGGACGCTGCGCCTCGAGCGCTACCTCGGCACCCGCGTCTGGAACGACGAATTCGCGAAGGGCTTCGCCGGCGGCACGCCTCCGAAACGGCCGGATTCCTGGAGCGAGCAGCTCGAGGAGCTGGAAAAGGCGCACAAAGAGTTCCGCGCCCTGGTCGCGTCCGCCACGGACGAGGAGCTGCAGCAGAAAGTGAAGTTCTTTACCGCCCCGAAGACGATGGGCGACATCTCCCGTCTGGACTGGATCTGGTTCCTCCTCCACGACCAGATCCACCATCGCGGGCAGTTCTCCGTGTATCTGAGGATGGCCGGCGGGAAGGTGCCCTCGATTTACGGGCCGACGGCGGATGAGCCGTGGGTTTAACCGCCCGGGATTGTTTTCGTCCCTCCCCCCTGTTATGGTGTCGCGTTCTAAAACTGACGTGTGCCATCAACAACCGTAACTCATTAGGAGAGAGTATTTTGTCCACGACTAAGGAACAGAAGTCGGACCTCATCACCACGTATCGCGTCCATGACGCAGATACCGGGTCGCCAGAAGTGCAGATCGCACTCCTCTCGAACCGCATTAGCTACCTGACCGAGCATTTCAAGACCCACGCGAAGGACCATCACTCGCGCCGCGGTCTTCTCAAGCTGGTCGGCCGTCGCCGCCGTCTGCTGGATTACCTCAAGCAGATCGACGTGGAGCGCTACCGCTCGATCATCGACAAGCTCGGCATTCGTAAGTAATAGCGATCCTCTCGAAGGGCGGGCCGCCGAGGCCCGCCCTTCACGTTTTTCGGGCCTAAAGCCTGCACCCCTAAAAATCCTTCTGGCCGGATCCCATCATTCGGCCCAAGCGACAAAAAATCAGCGCGAGGTGATGAGTGGTCTCGCGCACCATCTGAAGGAAATCAATGGCTCACAAGAGAGAATTGCAGATCGGCGGGAACGTCCTGTCCATGGAGACAGGTGCGATCGCCAAACAGGCCCATGGCTCGGTAGTCGTGCGCTTCGGAGACACGGTCGTCCTGGCGACGGCCTGCTACAAAGAGGGCAACGTCCTCGGCGACTTCATGCCGCTGACCGTTGACTACAAGGAATACACCTACGCCGGCGGACGCATCCCGGGAGGCTTCTTCAAACGCGAAGGACGGCCGACCGAGAAAGAGATCCTCACCTCCCGCCTCATCGACCGGCCCCTGCGCCCGTCGTTCCAGAAGGGCTACCGGCAGGAGACGCAGATCATCGCCCTCGTGCTGTCGGCTGACGGCGAGAACGATCCCGATGTGCTGGCGATCAACGGTGCCTCCGCGGCCCTGACCATCTCCGAGATCCCGTTCCACAACCCCATCGGTGCGGTCAGAGTCGGCTATGTCGACGGCCAGATCGTCATCAACCCCACCAATGCCCAGCGCGACCTTTCCGACCTCGACCTGATCGTGGCCGGAACCAAAGACGCCATCGTGATGGTCGAAGCCGGTGCGCGCGAAGTGAGCGAGTCAGTCATCCTCGACGCGTTCGACGCGGCTCACGCCGAGATCAAGCGCATCTGCGAGATGCAGGCGCTGCTCCGCGGCGATGCCGGCAAAGAGAAGCTCAAAGTCGAGTACTCGCCGAAGTTCACGACCGAGCTGGTCGATGAGCTGATGGGTCAGTTCGGCGATTCGCTTCGCACGGCGATGCTCACCTTCGGCAAGCACGCCCGCTACGCCGCGCTTCGTGCGGTCAAGGAACAGGTCATCGGTTCCGTTCCGATCGAAGACACCGAGCGCCTCGCGGCCGTTTCCGCGGCCTGGGGCGAGATGGAAGTGCGGGTCTTCCGCAACGTGATCCTCAACGAGAAGCAGCGCGTCGACGGCCGCAAGTTCGACGAGATCCGCAACATCTCCATCGACCTCGGCGTCCTTCCCCGTACCCACGGTTCCGCGATCTTCACCCGCGGCGAAACCCAGGCCCTGGTCACCGTCACCCTCGGTACGCCTCGTGAGGCCCAGAAGATCGAGGATTTCGAAGGCGAGACCTTCCAGCGCTTCATGCTCCATTACAACTTCCCGCCGTTCTCGGTCGGTGAAGTGAAGTTCCTGCGCGGACCCGCGCGCCGCGAGATCGGCCACGGCAATCTCGCCCGCCGCGCGCTCGCGCCGCTCCTGCCGCCGGAAGACGAGTTCGCGTACGCGATCCGCATCGTCTCGGACATCCTCGAGTCGAACGGCTCTTCGTCGATGGCTTCGGTGTGCGGTGGCTCGCTGGCGATGATGCAGGCCGGCGTTCCGCTGCGCGCGTCGGTCGGTGGCGTGGCCATGGGTCTCGTCTCGAACGACGACAACTCGCAGTACGCGATCCTCTCCGACATCGCCGGCATGGAAGACCACGAAGGCGACATGGACTTCAAGGTCGCCGGCACGCGCAACGGCATCACCGCGCTGCAGATGGACATCAAGGTCAGCGGCCTTTCGCGCGACGTGATGGCCCAGGCGCTCGAGCAGGCCAAGGCCGGCCGCATTCACATCCTCGACAAGATGGATGCCGCGATTGCGACCCCGCGCGCCGAGCTCTCCGAGTTCGCGCCGCGCCTCTACACCATTCACGTTCCGAAGGACCGCATCCGCGACGTGATCGGCTCGGGTGGCAAGACCATCCGCTGGATCGTCGAGGAGACCGGCACGAAGATCGACGTCGACGACGACGGCAAGGTCACGATCGCCTCGACCGATGCGAAATCGGCCGAGCGCGCCATCGACATCATCAAAGGACTCACCGCGACGCCCGACGTCGGCACGAACTACAAAGGCACGGTCAAGCGCATCGAGCCGTACGGAGCGTTCGTCGAGATCCTCCCGGGTCAGGACGGACTGCTGCACATCAGCGAGATGGCCCACACCCGCGTCGGTCAGGTGACCGATCTCTTCCAGCTCGGCGACGAGGTGGAAGTGCAGGTCGTGGCGATCGAGCCGGAGACCGGCAAGATCCGTCTGTCGCGCAAACCGCTCCTGCCGCCGCCGACCG
Organism: uncultured Acidobacteriota bacterium; assembly: GCA_963822445.1. Lineage (GTDB taxonomy): Bacteria > Acidobacteriota > Thermoanaerobaculia > Gp7-AA8 > Gp7-AA8 > QHVT01. The sequence continues at coordinate 457,894 of CAWGHO010000003.1, forward strand.
AGGAAGAGCTCGCGGCTGCGCGTTCGGCGCGGGATTCGCGTCCGCCGCGTGAAGGCGGCGAGCGCGGCGATCGCGATCGCGGTCCTCGTCGCGACGGTGGTGGTGGCGGTGGATACCGCGGCGGTGGTGGCGGTGGTGGAGATCGCGATCGCGGTCCTCGCCGCGATCATGGCGATCGTGGTCCGCGCCGCGAAGGCGGTGGCGACCGCGGTCCCCGCCGCGACGGCGGCGACCGTCCCCCGCGCCGTGAAGGTGGCGGTGGCGGCGGCGAGAACACCGGCGGCAGCGGCGGTGGCGGCTCGCAGCCCGAGTAACAGCAGACGCAAGAAAATCCGAGGCCGGGCTCATCGCCCGGCCTCGTTGTTTTGCAGCGGTTACGGCGTCTGCTTGCCGATCGCGTCGACCCAGATCTTGCCGCCGATGTTCTCGACTTTCACGCGCGTGATCGTCGCGCCGTCGAGCCCCACCGTCGATGCCGGGATCTCGATGCGGTTCCAGGTGTCCGACGCCGGGATGGTCGTCCCCATGAACACCGCCGAGCTTTCCCCGCCGATCGAGGGAACGCCGACCGTTCCGTAATAGATCGAGCCAACGGTCGATCCGGCGTACCAGGTGATCTTCAGCTCCGTGACCGACTTACAGCTCGTCGGCATCAGATACACGATCAGGTTGTCGCCGGAGCTCGTGGCCTCGTTCAGATCGTTGACCGAGACCACGGCGGTTGCCGTCTGGCCGAAGTGCGGATACATGAGCGACTGCGTGCCGCTCGCTTCCTGCTCGTTGTCCCAGTAGCCGGTATAGAGGACGGCGCCGGAAGGAACGCCGTCATCGACCCAGACCGTGTCGCCGTACTCGAACGACGGCGTCGAGGCCACCGGCGGGACGCAACCGGCGCCGTCGGTGCCGAGGTGATCGAACCAGACGCGCCCGTCGTAGGTTTCGATCTGCAGCCAGTCCAGGGTTTGACCCTGCATGTTGAGAGGGACGTGAATCGGCACTTCCATGCGCGTCCAGACGCCGGTGGCCGGCAGGTTGCCGCGGCGGAAGTTGACCGGAGTGCCGCTGATCAGGTTCTCGCCCCAGTAAACGCTGGCAGTTCGATAGAGGCTCGAGTAGGTGACCTTGATCTCGCGCGTCGGCGAGCATTCGTCGATGAGCACGTAGAAGACGGCCTTGCCGCTGCCGAAGTTGTAGTACTGACTGAGGTCGTCGATGCGGACGGTATTCGTGCCCGCACCGGAGTGGTAGAAGGACTGCGAGCCGGTCGCGTACTGCGAGGTATCCCAATTCACGGAGCCGGTGGAAACCGTGGCGCCGGCGGGGAGAGCGTCTTCGATGAGGACGACGTCGCCGCCGGGAGGCGAGGGCTGCGAGGCGAATGCGGTGGTGCACTGTGCGAATGCGGCCGGTGCCGCGAGGATGGCCACGAAAGACACGACGAGGATGCGGAGCGTGATGCTCAGTTTCACAAGAGCCTCCTTTTGGTGTTGCCCGTCGGCCGATCGAGACGTGCATTCAGGATGCGTCCATCGCCCAAAAGGGACTAGGGACATTTCGTGACTTATGAGAGTCAGGAATGCCGGACATTCTTCCGGCGATACTCATCCGGGGACATCGACGTCCCGCGCCGGAACGCGCGGTACAGCGTGCGCCGCGTCCCGAAGCCGCAGAGGTAGGCGATCCGGGTCGTGGAGAGATCGGATCCGGACAGCAGCGCCTGCGCGTGGGCGAGCTGCCGCTGTTTGAGGTACGCCGACAGCTGCACGCGGTATGCGGCGGCGAACGCGCGACTGAGCTTCTCTCGCGAGATGCCCAGCACCACGGCCAGCTCCGATACACGCGGCGGCTCTTCGGTGGCGAAGCAGCGGTCCAGATACTGCTCCACCGCCTCCCGGAGGTCCGACACGCAGGAGAAAGAGTACACGCCTCGCCGTGAGTGGGGGCAAACGCTACTTTGCGTAGAATCGCGGGTTCATGCGACGAGCCGTGCTCACCATCGCCGCGGCCGTCGTGGCCCTCCTTGCGCTCCGCCATTTCTGGCTTCAGCACGAGCGCGCGGCCGGTCTCGACTTCTACATCTACTTCGTCGCGGGCCAGCTCGCGGCGCGCGATGACATCGAGAACGTCTACGCCCCTGAGATTCAGGAACGGGTGGGGGAGGAGTATTACGAGCGCGCGCTGAGGAGCGGCTCGGAGATCCGCAAGTACGACGCGAATCGCCGGCGCCGCCTCGACAACGTCTCCAGCCCGTTTCTCTACTCGACGATGCGCTGGGTGAGCCGCGATTACGAGCGCGCGCTCCGGCAGTACCACGTGCTCGTCCTCGTCGCATTCATCGGCGGTGTGCTGATGATCTGCAGGCGCGCAGCTGTGCCCTGGTGGGCCGCGCTGCTGCTCGTCGCGGCGCTGTTGTTCCTGTATCGAGGGTTCGAAGCCGATCTGCGCGTCGGCAACGTGAACTCGCTGCAGCTCTTCGCGCTGGCGGTGGCGTTCTGGAGTCCGCCGATGCTCGCCGGCGCGATTCTGGGGATGCTGCTCTGCTTCAAGCCGAACCTCATCGTCGTCGCGTTATTGCTCGCGATCTCGCACGACCGGAAGCGCCTCACGCGCGAGACGATCGGCGGTGCGATCGGCGCCGCGATCGCCATCGTCATCGGCGCGATCAGTTACGGACCGCGTGCGTGGATCGACTGGGTCACGGCAGCGAATCAGTTCTGGCATCGCCTGCCGACGCGCGCCGAACGCAACGTCACGCCGTTCCTCGAGCTCTTTCTCGAGTACGGCGAATGGCTGAGCTACGTCATCGCGGCGGTGCTGTTCGCCGCGGTGGTCGCCGTTCTTCGGCGCAGCAAACGGCAGGATGACGTGCTCGTTGCGGGTCTGGGCATCCTCATCTATCTGCTGTCCGCGACCGTGGTCTGGCTGCACTACATGGTGCTCGTCCTGCCGATTGCGATCGCGTTGATGCGCGATCGACGGACGGCGGTTATTGCCGTGCTCGCGCTGCTCGCGATCGCCGAGGAGCCGTTCGAGATGCTGTTCCGCGTGCCGGTTTATCCGAATGATGCGAGGTTGATCGGGCCGGCGTTGCTGGCGTTGTTCCTTTGCGGTTTGTGGACGCTACACCGCCGCCCAGCCACCGTCTGACGCCGACCGCCGCGCGGCATCGAGCACGCGCTGCTGTATCAACCCATCCTCGAACGTTGCCGCCGGCGCGAGGGCCGAGCGATCGCCATCGTCGAGCGCGGCTCTCAAAGCTCGGCCCAGGTGGAGGGTGCCGGTGCCGAAGGCTCCGCCGTGGGAGTTGCCGGGGCGCTTGGCCATTTCATCACCAGCGAAACGGGTGAACGGCGCGCCGCCCTTCGAGATGAGCACTTCTTCCCCGACGAAACGAAGCGCCCCCTCCTCGCCGTGAATGGTCATCACGCTGCTCTCGTCGGGTCCTCGCGAGACGGCGCTGAACGCCATCGAGACGACCGCGCCGCCGCGCATGCGGAAGTGAACCGACGTCCAGTCGTCGACGGTGACTTCCCGCATCGCGCCTTCGAAGGGCCGCTCTTCGATCGTCGTCCGCATCAGCGCTTGTGCGGCCTCGAACTCCATTCCGAAGTAGCGCAGCGCATCGGCGAAGTGCGATCCGACCGCGCCCCAGATGCCGCCGCCGCGCCTGGCATCGCTCCACCAGTTCCACTCCCTCGACCGATCGCCGCGCGCCGGACTGGAGTAGCGAACCTCGGCATACCGGATCGGTCCGATCTCGCCCATCCGCTCGCGCGTTTCCCGCCAGGCCGGCAGGAAGCGCAGCTCGTGATCGATGACGGCGATCTGTTCGGGTCGCGCTTTGGCCGCGGCCATGAGCTCTTTCGCCTCGCCGGCGTTGATCGCGGTCGGCTTCTCGCAGATCACATGCTTGCCGGCCTCGAGCGCGGCGAGGGTCATCTCCCGATGCTCGGACGGCGGGGTAGTCACGGAGACGAGGTCGACGTCGCTGGCAATCAGCTCCCGCCAGTCGTCGTAGGCCGGAAGGCCGAGTCCGGCTGCCAGCTCACGGGTCTTCGCGGTGTGAAACCCAGCAATCGCAACGACTTGCAGGCCGGCCTCGCGAAACAGGGGAACCTGGACGCGCGTGCCCCAACCAGTCCCGACGATGCCCACTCTGGCCATTAGTTGGCAGCTCCCTTGAGTAAGAAACGGTTAATAACTATGCAGATGAGCCGAGGCAGACCCGATCTTATCGTCCCGATCAAGGATCGGAGACAGCACAAGCGCTACCTGACCGTGCGCAACGGCGCCATCGCCTTCGCCGTGGCGGTGATGCTGTTCCTCGGCATCAGCATCTACTCGGAGATCGGCCCGCGCGGCGGCGATACGTTCGGAAGCCTGCTCGAGCGGGAGATGCCGAAGCAGCACGAAGCGAAGCCGCCGGAAGTCGTGACGGAAGCCGGCGCGCCGATCGACGATCACTCCGCCCCCGATCCCATGCTCGTCGCCCCCGCGGCGCGCGAGCAATGGCTCCACGACTCGACCAGCGCCGCCGCATCCGCCGCCGCGACGATCGAGCCGGTCGCCGCGCCCGCGCCCATCACGCTGTCCCGCCGCAGCGCCGCTGCTGACACAAGCATCGCCATCGTCGGCGGTCCGGAAGGCGTAGTCGTGGTCGAACAGAAGAAGAAGCAGCCGTTGCTCACGGGTGGATTCGGAAGGCAGTAAAACCTTCGACGCTACCGAACGGCGCGACGACGCGGTGCGTTGACGACGACGTCCTCCGAGTATGGTCCCGGGCCTCCGTCGTTGAACGCTCGGATCCGGAACGAGGCGCGAGCGCCACGCTCCGAGAGACGCACCTTGACGGAATGCTCACCGCGGTCAAACCAACGCTCGATTTCGTTCCAGGCGCCGTCACCGATGCGTGCTTCCACGCGATAGCCGTTCACGGTGTCCGGAGGCGCGCTCCAGGTCAGGACCACCTCGTCCGGTTCAGGAGCGAAAGCGGCGAGCGTTGGACGCCCTGCCGGTTCGGGAAGGGCATCAACGCTACCGAGGGCCAGCATCAATCGCGCGCCACCGAAAAACGGTGCGTCGTTGTTGACTTGCGTGACGGCGTACCCGAGGCGAGACCCGATGGGCACCATCTGCAGTCCGTCGCCCGCGACAGGTTCCTCCCGGGCCGCTTCGGTGGTGGTTCCGCCGCTGTCGAGCGTCACGAATCGGCGCGAGGAGCGTGGCCATGGCGATTCGGTCCAGCTCACGGCGACCTGGCCTTCGACCGCCGCGGCCCTGACCTCGCGCGGTTCACCGATGAAAGACGTCGCGGGGGCAAGATCGATGACGCCGCCGGAGCGGCGTCCGTCGCGAGAAACGCGCGTCGCGTAAACACCGCGGGGCCACGTACTGGCGAAGACGACGACGTAATCCTCACCGGTCCAGACCACGTCCGTCACCGCCGGATAATCGATCTCACCAATGCGCCGAGGGCCTTCGTCCAACAGATCGAGGTTCGGTCCGAGCCGAAATGCATACACGCGCGGGCTCTCCTGCCAGGCCACGAGCGTGTTGCGGCCATCGGAACCGATCCGCGGATAGCCGGCCCAGTAGCTGCTTGTTCTGTGGATCTGCACGATGACCGGCACCGAAAACGTGGAATCGACGGTGAACGCGGTGATCTGCTGCCCGCGGGTTCCGACGGCGACGTATCGCGAGCCGTTCCACGCCACGTCGGTGATGACGTAATCAGGCCCGGTCAGCCTGACGGGCACACCACGCTGGCGGCCATCGGCGAGCAGGCGATGCGCCACCCATCCCCAGCCGGGACTATTGCCGACCACGATGAACTCGTCGCCGTTACTGGCCGCGACGATTCCGGTCATCCCGTTGGCGATTACCTGCTCGTTCCACGCACCGGCGTGCGTGCGGACGCCGGAGAAGACCTGGGAGCCTTCCGTCCAGATGAAGAGCGTCCCGCTCTCCGAGGAGGCGACGGCATGGAGGACCTGGTCCGTGGCGCGGTATCCGGTCTCGAGCGGGCGTGCTTCCGTGCGCAGTTCTCGAACGGTTGCGGGTCCATCGAGCGCCGCGGTCAGGAGCATGAGCCGTCCGCCAAACGACAGAAGTCGAATGCGTGTGGTTCCCGGCGCCGACAGCAACTCGGGAGCCGCCATCATGGCTCCCTTCGTCGAGAGATGGCCGAACAGAATTTGCGTTGCCTCGCTGCGGTAGGCGACTGCGTATCCGTCGCCGATCCAGGCCAGGCCGCCGAGCCACGACCGTCGCGCGCTATCCACCATGACGATCTCGCCGACCGCGCCGTTTGTCGTGATCGGCACGGCCACGACGTGGCTCGTTTGTTCGTCGCCAACGGCGAGGTAGTCCTCGCCGTCGGAAGCGATCGCCAGATTCGTCACTCTCAGGTTCACCTGATTACTCGACCTCGACACTCCGTTCCTGTCGAGAGTCTGAATCGAAACGTTGTAGTAGTTCGACGCCACCACTGCGAATCCATCGCCGTTGCTGGCGATGTCGTGGTCGCTCGGGTATGGCACCGACAAGTGTTCTCTCCCGATCGGGGTGCCTGCCACGTCCAACGTCAGCGCTTCGAGGCTGGCTCCGCGCACCACGAGGACGCTGACCGAACCGTTGAAGGCGAGCTTCGGCCCAGAGCCCGCGCTGATGAAGAACTGCTTCCTGACAGGGGTGCCGTCCCGTTCCACCAGCGTGCCGGCGATCCCGCTTTCACCCGTGGCCACGACCAGGAAGTGAGTGCCGTTCCAGATCACCGCCGGATCGTTGCGGGTGCCTTCGAGCACCACCCGTGCGGTTCGCGCGGTCTTGCCGTCCGCGACCCGGGCCATGCTGATCGTGCCTCTCGTGCCGAAGAAGACGTAGGCGTCGACGCCATCGGTCGCGAGTACGGCGTTCTCCGCCGCGGCGAGTCCGTAACGCGTGTTTCCCAGGGGAAAAAAGCTGCCGTGGACGCCGTCGGCGGCGCTCGCGACGCCGGATAGAGTAAGGAAGGCAGTCACGAGAAGGACGTGTAATTTCAATCGCATGCAGACAACTTATGCGATAACAGCATACGCGGCAACACACGATTTTGGTGGGGCCTACAATTCCCCGCATGTCGTATCCCATCTCCTTCGGCACCGACGGCTGGCGCGCCGTCATTGCCGACACTTTTACCTTCGACAACGTGAAGCTGGTCAGCGACGCCATCGCCGTCGCGGCGCGGACGCTGAAGCCGCCCGCGGACGTCGACGCGAACGCGCTGATCGTCGGATTCGATCGCCGGTTTCTGTCGCGTGAATTCGCGGCGCTGGTCGCGGAGTCTCTGCGCGCGGCCGGATATCGCGTTCTGCTCTCCGATCGTCCCACGCCCTCCCAGACCATCTCCTTCACCGCCCGTCATCGCAAGCTCCTCGGCGGCGTCGTCGTCACGGCCAGTCACAACCCGGCCAACTACAACGGACTCAAATTCAAGGCGTGGTACGGCGGATCGGCGTTGCCCGAGACGTACGCGGCCATCGCGGCGAGCGTCGGAAAACGCGATGCGCGCGAAGGCGGCTCGATTGCCGAAGAGAACATCCTCGACGACTACCTCGACGCGGTACGCGCGCAACTCGATCTCGATCTGCTCAAGTCGGCGAAGCTGGCGATTCTGCACGACCCCATCCACGGCGCCGCGGCGACGCTGCCGTCGAAGATCCTCGGCATCGATTACGTCGGCTCGCGGCGGATCCTCAATCGCGTCGAGCATCCTTTCGAGACCACCCTCATCGACGGCATTCGCGGAGACGTCAATCCCTCGTTCGGCGGCGTGAATCCCGAGCCGATTCCTGAGAATCTGGCGGCGTCCCGCAACGTGATGCTCTCCGGCGATTACGACCTGGCCATCTGCAACGACGGCGACGCCGACCGGCTGGGCATCCTCGATGAGCGCGGCGAATTCGTCTCACCGCACAAGATCATTTCCCTGCTCGCGCTGTATCTCGTGCGGGAGAAGAAGCGCGAAGGGGAGATCGTGAAGACGTTCTCCACCACCCGGCTCATCGAGCGCGTCGCGAAATCCCTCGGCGCGACGCTGCACGAGACGCCGATCGGCTTCAAGTACGTCGCCGATCTGATGCTCGCCCGCAACGTCCTTGTCGGCGGGGAGGAGAGCGGCGGCATCGGCTTCGGCGCGTTCATGCCCGAGCGCGACGGCGTGCTCTCGGGCCTGCTCGTCGCGGAAGCGGTCGCGCATTACGGACTGCCGCTCTCCGACATCATCGCCAGGATGGAAAAGGAGTTCGGCGCGCTGCATTACGACCGCCGCGACGTCCGCCGTCCGATGGAACAGTGCGCGCGGCTGATCGAGCGCGTCCGCGCCGGCGAGCTCGATCGCACGTTCGGCGACGGCTTCGAATCCCGCGAGGAAACCGACGGCGTGAAGATCAACTTCGCCGACGGCTCGTGGATCCTCTTCCGCAAGTCCGGCACCGAGCCGCTCATCCGCATTTACTGCGAGAGCCTCGAGGCGGCGCGGGTGCAGTCGATGCTGGACCGGGCTGTTGAAGAGCTGGATCGCGTCTGAGGTAGGATTCGGGCCGATGTCGACACCGGAAACCCAGACCCGCACGCAGTTCACGCGGGAGAGCATCATCGACGATTACCGCATCGCCGTGCGCAGCCGCCAGGCCAGCCTGCTCGGCCGCCGCGAGGTGCTCACCGGCAAGGCCAAGTTCGGCATCTTCGGCGACGGCAAGGAAGTCGCCCAGCTCGCCAGGGCCCGCGCGTTCCGCAAGGGCGACTTGCGCTCCGGCTACTACCGCGACCAGACCTTCATGTTCGCCCTCGGCGCGGCCACGCTCGGCGAGTTCTTCGCCCAGCTCTACGCCGCACGCCGACGTCGAGCACGAGCCCTGGTCCGCCGGCCGCTCGATGAACGCGCACTTCGCGACGCGGCTGCTCGAATCCCGACGGCACCTGGAAGCCGCAGACCGAGCACTACAACATCTCCGCCGACATGTCGCCGACCGGCTCGCAGATGCCGCGCCTGGTCGGCCTGGCCTGGGCCTCGCGGCTCTACCGCGAGCTCGGCATTCCGGACGCCGCGGAGTTCTCCCGCAACGGCGACGAGATCGCCTTGGGCACGATCGGCAACGCCAGCATGCGCCGAAGGGATGTTCTGGGAGTCGATCAACGCCGCGGGCGTGCTCGGCATCCCCATGGTCGTCTCGATCTGGGACGACGGCTACGGCATCTCCGTGCCGAACGAGTTCCAGATCACCAAGGGCGATCTCTCCGAGCTGCTCAAAGGCTTCCAGCGCGATCCGAGATCGAACCAGGGCTTCGACATCTACACGGTCAAGGCGTGGGACTACCCGGCGCTCTGCGAGACCTACATCGCCGCCGTCGCAGATCGTGCGGAGGGAGCACGTGCCCGCGATCATCCACGTCACCGAGATGACGCAGCCGCAGGGGCACTCCACGTCGGGGCAGCCACGAGCGCTACAAGTCGCCGGAGCGGCTGCAGTGGGAGGTCGAGTTCGACGGCCTCGCGCAAGATGCGCGAGTGGATGATCGCCCAGGGCATCGCCACCGCGCAGGAGCTCGACGAGATCGAGAAGGACGAGACCCGCAACGTTCGCGAAGCTCAGCGCCGCGCCTGGGAGGCCTATCGCGAGCCGATCGATGCCGAGATGAAGGAAGCGATGGCCTTCCTCGACGCACGGCGCGGCCGGGAAGAGCTGAAGAAGATTCAGGCGCCGTTTCGCCGCGACGTCGTTCGCGCGGTTGCCGGGCTCGTGATCGCGATGTCGCGGCGGATGACGGCGCGGATTGGTTGCGCGACAAGCAGCAGCGACGGCGACGCACGCTACGGCGCGCATCTCTACAGCGAGAGCTCCGAGGCTGCGCTCGAAGTGGCCGAGGTGCGGGCCAAGTATGCCGACGATGCGCCGGTGCTCAACGGCTTCGAGATCATCAATCACTGCTTCGATCACGCCCTGCGCCGCGACGCGCGCATCGTCATCTTCGGCGAGGACGTGGGCAAGCTCGGCGACGTGAACCAGGGCTGCGTGGGCCTGCAGGAAAAGTACGGCGCGCTGCGGGTGACGGACACCGGCATCCGCGAGAGCACGATCGTCGGCCAGGCCATCGGCATGGCGATGCGCGGGCTGCGTCCGATCGCCGAGATCCAGTATCTCGACTACCTCCTCTACGCGCTGCAGATCATGTCCGACGACCTGGCCACCCTGCGCTGGCGCACCAGCGGGCGGGCAGAAGGCGCCGGTCATCGTCCGCACGCGCGGCCACCGGCTGGAAGGGATCTGGCACTCCGGCTCGCCGATGGCCGGCATCATCAACCTCGTGCGCGGCATGTACGTCTGCGTGCCGCGCAACATGACCCAGGCCGCCGGCTTCTACAACACGCTGCTGCGCTCGGACGACCCGGCTGTCGTCGTCGAGGTGCTGAACGGCTACCGCACGAAGGAAAGGCTTCCCGCGAACATCGGCGAGATGACGGTGCCGCTCGGCGTGCCCGAGGTGCTTCGGGAAGGGCGCGACGTGACGCTGGTCACCTACGGCGCGCGTTGAGGATCGCGATGGAAGCGGCCGAGCTGCTGGCCCAGGTCGGCATCGACGTCGGAAGTCATCGACGTGCAGACGCTGCTGCCGTTCGATCCGCGCGGCGTGATCGTCGAGTCGCTGAAGAAGACCAACCGCGTCGCTCTTCCTCGACGAGGACGTGCCCGGCGGCGCCACGGCCTACATGCTCCAGCAGGTGCTCGAGCGCGAGGGCGGCTACGACTGGCTCGATTCGCAGCCGCGCACCATTGCCGGCGAAGGAGCACCGCCCGTCCTACGGCTCGGACGGCGATTACTGGTCGAAGCCGAACCGCGAGTCGATCTTCGCCGCGGTGTACGAGTTGATGCGCGAAGTGAATCCGCGCCGCTTCCCGCCGAAGCTGTAATGCTCGCAAAGACTCCTGATCCGCCCTATTACGCCGTGATCTTCACGTCGCTGCGCACGCCGGTCGCGGAGGGTTACGACGACATGTCCGCGAAGATGGTGGAGATGGCCGCGCAGCAGCCCGGCTTCCTCGGCGTGGAAAGCGCTCGCGGCGAAGATGGCCTGGGCATCACCGTTTCGTACTGGGAGAGCGAAGAGGCCATTGCCAACTGGCGCGCCAACGCCGAGCATCGCGTCGCGCAGTCGCAGGGTCGCGAGCAGTGGTACACCGAGTTCGTGACACGCGTGGCCAAGGTCGAGCGCGCGCGGACGTTCGCCGCGGGCTGAGGGGAAACGACCAGGGGCCTCCGGCGGGCCGGCACGGCCGGCAGCGCTGATGTTGGCGTAAACGCGACCCGCGCTGGCTACCGCGAGCTCGGCAGAAGGCACAATCAACGCTGCCGGCCGTGCCGGCCCGCCTATAGCTTGTCCGACCGTCTCTCCGCTTCTCCCTCAGCCTTCACAGAAATACCCGTTGCGTGGCGATCAGGAGAACCGAGTTCAGACGGCGCGATACTAAGAAGAAGGGTTCGTCCCGCTACGAATTCCGCCCGTGTTCGGATCGACGAATCCCTCCGGACTTTCGAGCGGGACGAAGTGCTTTGGCCCGAAACGCATTCTCAGATGCTGTCGGAGCACGACTCGACTATAGGCCTTGCGCGCGGCCAAAGCCAACCCGAAGGGAGGGTGTGATGAGCGAGTTCGAGTTTGGGGCGTTGGTGGGACTGGATTGGGGTGACACATCGCACGAGGTGGCTCTTTGGGACGAGCAACAGCAGACGTGCACGAACGAGCGCATCGAGCACACGCCTGCGGCTCTGCGCGCATGGATCGAAGGCTCGGATGAAACGCCTCACGATACCGGGCTGCACTGCGTGGGTTGATCGGATACAACGTGACGAACGGATAGCCGCTGAGCGCGTCGAAGACCGCGCCGCGGGACTGCTCGATGGCCACGGCGATCGGTGCCCCGCCGAAGCGCGCCTGCAGCGCTTTCGAAAGACGATCCGACCGACGCGGCGTCCTTGCTCGACCTGCTCCGTAAGCACCGCAACGAGCTGCGCCCGTTCATCGCCGACGACGCTTCTACGCGTCTGCTGCGGCTTCTGACCGAGGATCGGCGGGAGCTCGTCGATCAGAGGACGCAACACGTCCAACGCATGACCGATCGGCTCAAGACGTACTACCCGCAGGCGCTCCGGTGGGCCGGCGCGTTGATTACGGCGCAGGCCTGTGACTTCCTCGAACGCTGGCCGACGCTCGAGGCCATCCAAAGGGCTCGGCCGTCCGCGATACGGAGGTTCTATGCGGGTCATCATCACGCGGCCGCGTGGATCGACCAGAAGCTCGCCGAGATCCGTTCAGAGGTCGCGTTCCACGACGATCAGGTCACCACTGACGCTGCCGTGCTGCTGATCGGAAGCGAGGTTGCGCAGATCCGGGCCCTCAACGCGAGCATCGCCACGTACGACCAGAAGATCTCGGCGGCGTTCGCCGCCCACCAGGACGCGTCGATCTTCGCGAGCTTCCCTGGCGCCGGCCAACAGCTCGCGCCGCGGCTCGCCGCCGCCTTCGGGACCGATCGCAAGCGCTTCGGCAGCGCCGTCAACGTCGCCACCCGAAGCGGCATCGCCCCGGTTCTCCGCCGGAGCGGCAAAACGGCGGTCGTGCACATGCGCTGGGCCTGTCCGAAGTTCCTGCGTCAGACGTTCCATGAGTACGCCCGCGTGTCGATCGGTCAGTCCGAATGGGCTCGAGCCTTCTACAAGCAGCAACGCGCGCGCGGACACAGCCACCACGAGGCTATCCGCACGCTCGCTTACCGCTGGATCCGCGTCCTTTACGCCTGCTGGAACAATCGCACCGTCTACGACGAAGCTCTCTATCTGCGGCAGCTCGCCACGCGAGGCTCAACCCTCGCCACAGCTGCTGCCTGACTTGACAGGAAGGCTCAGATGTCCGGAGGCCCCACGGTCGTTCTCTCTAGCCCCGCACCCGCTGACCGCCCGTGTACACGTTGAAGCGCCCGTCGCGCACGAATCCGAGGAGCGTGAGGTTGAATTCGCTCGCGAGCTCGATCGCCAGCGAGGACGGTGCACCGACCGCGGCCAGGACCGCGATGCGCGCGACCAGCGCCTTCTGCACGATCTCGAAACTGGTCCGGCCGCTGACGACCATCACCCGATCGGCGATGCTCGCGCCTTCGCGGAAAAACGAGCCGATCACTTTGTCGACGGCGTTGTGCCGGCCGATGTCCTCACGAATGCGGACGAGCTCACCGGTTGTCGTGAAGATCCCGGCGGCGTGAATCGCACCGGTGGCGTCGAATGCCTTCTGTGCGGCGCGGAGTGTTTCGGGCAGCGACGAGATGATGGCGGGGGAGACCCGCGCGTTCGATTCGATTGGCGTGAGGTGCACGCGCAACGCGTCGATCGAGACCTTGCCGCACACACCGCACGACGACGTCGAATAGAAATGGCGTTGCAGGCGCTGCAGATCGAGTTTTTCACGGGCCTCTACGCGCACGATGTTCGATGAGCCCCAGTGACGGATCGACACGATTTCCGTGGCTGCTCTGAGAATCGATTCGGTGAACAGGAACCCCGCGGCCAGGTCGAAGTCCTCGCCGGGCGTTCGCAGGGTTACCGAGACGGGCTTCTCGCCGACACGGATCTCCAGCGGTTCCTCGACGGCGACGATGTCCTCGGCTTCGGTGGGGACGCCTGCTTCGTATCGGGTGATGCGCGTCATCGTTCGACATGCTAGTGGAGCACTCCATTAAACTCCCGCCCATGTGGCCGATCCTCCGCCAACTCCTGGGTGACAAGAACGCCGCAGTCAGCGAACGCACCCGCAACCTGCAGCCGAAAAACGAGAACACCAGCGTCGCGCGATCGGTCTGCCCGTACTGCGCGGTCGGCTGCGGACAGCTGGTCTTTCACCGCGGCGATCGCGTGGTCAGCATCGAAGGCGATCCCGCATCGCCCATCTCCCGCGGCCACCTCTGTCCCAAAGGCGCCGCGAGCTACGAGCTGGTCACGCACGCCGGTCGAGCCACGCGAGTGAAATACCGCGCACCGCGATCGCGCAAGTGGACGGAGCTCGATCTCGAGACGGCGGTGGACATGGTCGCCGACCGCATCTGGGCGACGCGCGAGCGCACCTTCGACGAAAAGCACAACCACACCACCGGCATCGCCCACCTCGGCGGCGCGACGCTCGACATCGAAGAGAACTACCTCATCAAGAAGCTCTTCACCGCCGGACTGGGGATGGTCTGCCTGAGCAATCAGGCGCGGATATGACACAGCTCCACGGTGCCCGGTCTGGGTACCACTTACGGCCGCGGCGGCGCCACGACCGCGCAGCAGGACCTCGCCAATTCCGACGCCATTCTGATCATGGGCTCGTCGATGGCCGAGAACCATCCAGTCGGATTCCAGTGGGTGATCGAAGCGCGCGAAAAGAATCACGCGAAGGTCATCCATGTCGACCCGCGATTCACTCGCACGTCGGCCATGGCCGATTACTGGCTCCCACTGCGCGCCGGCAGCGACCTGATCTTCCTCGGCGCGATGATCAACTACGTCATCGCGAACGACCGCTGGTTCCGCGAGTACGTCGTGCGCTACACGAATGCGGCGGTGATCGTCCGCGATGATTTCGTCGATACCGAGGATCTCGGTGGCGTTTTTTCGGGTCCGGAGACGTGGTTGTATCCGGACGCGCCGTCGGGATCGCGCGACACCGGCCATCGCGGCGAAGCACAAGGCGCGCCGCAAACGCCGCCCGATCCACCGCGCGACGAAACGCTGCAGCATCCGCGATGCGTGTTCCAGGTGCTGAAGCGCCACTTCGCGCGGTACACGCCGGAGATGGTCGAGCGCTCGTGCGGGATTCCGGCGGCATCGTTTCTCGAGGTAGCGGACGTCTTCACGAGCGCTTCCGGACCGGAGAAGACCGCGTCGATCTGTTACGCCGTCGGCTGGACGCAGCATTCGAGCGGCGTGCAGACCATCCGCGCCGCGGCCATCCTTCAATTACTGCTCGGCAACGTCGGCCGTCCCGGCGGAGGAATCATGGCCCTCCGCGGACACGCGTCGATTCAGGGCTCGACGGACATCCCCACGCTCTACGACATCCTGCCCGGCTACCTGCCCATGCCCACGTCGAGCGAGCCGTCCCTTGGCGACTACCTGAAGAAACACAAAGCGGCGAAGGGCTGGTGGTTCAACGTCGACAACTACCTCGTCTCGCTGCTGAAGGCTTACTACGGCGATGAGGCGAAACGCGAAAACGACTTCGGATACGCGTGGCTGCCGCGGCTCACCGGCGATCACTCCTACTTCGGCTACTGGCTGGACATGGCCGACGGCAAGCTCGAAGGGCTGATGGTCATGGGCCAAAACCCGGCGGTCGGCTCGCCGAACGCGAAGCTCGAGCGCGACGCGATGAAGAAGCTGAAGTGGATGGTTGTGCGGGAGATGGTCGAGACCGAAACGGCGATGTTCTGGCAGGACGGGCCGGATGACGTCGAGACCGAGGTGTTCTTCTTCCCCGCGGCATCCCATGTCGAGAAGGACGGAACGTTCACCAACACCCAGCGCCTGCTGCAGTGGCGCGAGAAAGCGGTCGAGCCGCCCGGCGACGCCCGGAGTGAGCTGCAATTCATGGTCGCCCTCGGCCGCAAGCTCAAGGCCAAGGCGACGGACGCGCCGCGCGATGCGGCGCTCCGCGCGTTGACGTGGGATTACGCGGATGAAGATGCGGAGGAAGTGCTGCGGGAGATTCATGGCGGCCCGCGCATCAAGCACTTCGGCGAATTGAAAAACGACGGCTCGACCTACTGCGGCTGCTGGATCTACTCCGGCGTCTTCGACGGCGAGAACAAAGCAAACAACCGCGCGCCGAAAGGCCGCCACGCGCACGGCTGGGGCTACGCGTGGCCGCTCGATCGCCGCATCCTCTACAACCGCGCCTCCGCGCGGCCGGACGGCAGACCATGGAGCGAGCGCAAGGCCCTGGTCTGGTGGGATGAAGAAAAGCGCGAGTGGGTCGGTCACGACGTGCCCGACTTCACTCGGGGAAAAGCACCCGACTATGTTCCAACCGCGGAGAGCGGCGGCGATGAAGCGCTGGCCGGCGACGCGCCGTTCATCATGCATCCCGACGGCATGGGCTGGTTGTGGGTTCCATCGGGCCTGAAGGACGGACCGTTGCCGGCGCATTACGAGCCGCTCGAATCGAACATCCGCAATCCGCTGTACGAACAGCAATCCAATCCCGCGGCTCTCCGTTTCGAGCGACCCGATAATCCGTACGCCTCGTCACCCGACGCGCGATTCCCGTTCGTCCTCACCACCTATCGCCTGACTGAGCATCACACCGCCGGTGGCATGTCCCGCACGCTCTCGCATCTCGCGGAGCTTCAGCCCGAGCTCTTCGCGGAGATCTCGCCGGAGCTCGCGACGCAGGTCGGCGTGTCCAACGGTGAGTTCGTGACGATCTCCACGGCCCGCGGCGCGATCAATGCGCGTGCGCTCGTGACGACGCGCATGCCCTCGCTGCAGATTGACGGACAGACCGTGCACCAGGTCGGCCTGCCGTATCACTGGGGCGATCGCGGTCTGGTGAAAGGGGACGTCGTCAACGATCTCCTGGCGATCTCCGAAGAGCCGAACGTGAAGATCTTCGAGTCGAAGGGGCTGACCTGCAATCTGACGCGGAGTGCGTCAGCGGAATAGCCAGTCATACCTCGCGCCGACCGACAAAGCGAAAAGCGCCACCGCCGGAACAGTCACCGCAAGAGTCTTCCATGCGCGCGCGCGGAACTTCGGCGGAAAGAACGCAGCATCGAGCAACAGGGGCGCTGTCAGCAGCAGGAGAGAACCAAGCCAGGCCAGACTCCAGCCGATGAGGAAGAAGAGTGTGGCCTCGGCCGACATCGGGCCGGTGTAGGGTCCCGTGAGCAGGAAACCGATTCGCGCGCTGGCGACAATCAATGTTGCTGCTCCTGCCAACGCCGCGATGGACGACGCGATCAACTCCGCCATTTGGGACGCGGCACTCTGTGAAGCCTCGCGCCACCAGATCGTGACAGGCAGCGCGGCGCTGATCAGGAGCACGACCATAAGCCAGGTTGACCGCGCGGTGTCGGTAGGCGAAGCGGCGAGCGTGATGATCAGGAGCGGCACGAAGACCATGAAGGCCTGCGTGAGTCGCCTGCCTGCCTCGCGTGCCGTTGTAAATGCCGGTCGTGCGTTCACGATTTACCAGCGCGTCGGGTACGTTCCGAGGATCGTTACCGCGTCCGCCATCGATCGGAGATTGTCCAGCGCCCGCGAAACCGGCTCTTCCGTCGCCTTGCCGATGACGTCGAGGTAGAAGCCGTACTCCCAGGGGCGGCCTTCGATCGGGCGCGACTCGATCTTCGACAGATCGATGTCCACCAGCGCGAATGCGCCGAGGGCGCGGAAGAGCGAGCCGGGCTTGTTCGCGATCCGCAGAAGAATCGACGTCTTCCAGCGGCGGGTCAGGGACTCGGCTGACGGTCTGACGTTTGAATCGGGCAGGGCAGCGAGAAAGAAGCGGGTGAAGTTCTGACTGTTGTCCTCGATCCCGGCCTCGATCACGCTTCCGCCATACAGCTCCGCGGCGCGGACGGACGCGATCGCGGCTTCGTCCTCGAGTCCACGTTCCATCACCAACCGGACCGCGCCGGCGGTGTCGTGAACGGGCACTGGTTCCAGGTTCGGATGGGCGCGCAGGAAGCGTCCGCACTGCGCGAGTGCGACAGGGTGGGAGTAGACCCGCCGCAGTTCGCGTGCGTTCGTCGCCGGTGGCGCGATGAGGTTGTGCGCGATGCGCAGGTTCGTTTCACCGCGAACGGTCAGCTGCGACTCGAGCAGCAGGTCGTAGTTCCGGTGGATCGATCCGGCGAGGCTGTTCTCGATCGGCGCGACGCAGCAATCGGCCGTTCCGAAGCGCACGGCGTCGAACATCTCTTCGAACGATCGAAAGGAAAGCGCCGTCATCGGCTCGCCGATGAGCCGTTCCGCGGCCGATTCGCTGAATGCGCCTGGTTCCCCCTGGTAAGCAACTCGAACCCGTTCGATCATCCGTTCCTCCTGAAAAGCAAAAGGCCCGCTCCTGTGTGATCAGGAGCGGGCCGCTGGATCGCGTTGGTGTGCTGGTCTTAGCGGGCGATCAAGTGCGCTCCTGTGCGGCCGAAGCCGAAAAATCGGCCGGCAAACAGAAACAGCGCAAACGATCGATGACGCATGGACGGTGAGAATAGCACGACGTCCGCGCGGCTTGCCCCGTACTACAGGGCGTGCGTGCCCCGGTGCTCCTCGTTGCCCTTCTCCTCGTCTCGTCCATCCACGCTGAGATCCCGATCTCGCGGCCCGACATCGTTCCTCTCGATCGCGCCGCCTGGTCGGCCGATCCGCCTTCGGTTGCGTCCGGTGACGGCTTCCTCGTCGTCTGGTCCGAGCGGCTGTTCGGCGGCTGGCCCGGGCCGGTGAAGCTTCGCACGTACGACGACGACGGCACGCCGCGCCAGCCGCTCTCGATCGAGCTCGGCCATGGTCACTCGCCCCACGCATTCTGGAACGGCAGCGAATACGTGGTCGTCTTCGCGCTGCCGATCTCCCGGTTCGGAAGTCCCACGCCGCTGCCGTCAGTCGTGGCTGTGCGCGTGCGCGCGGACGGGACGATCGTCGAAGACTCCCGCGTGACGCTACTTTCCTCTCGATCGAGCGCCGGCATCGCCGACGTGGCCTGGGACGGCATGAACGCGCTCGTCGCCATCGCCTATCCAACTCCTTCGCAACTCCTTCGCCTCGATCGCAACGGAAACCTGCTCGAGCAAACGACGCTCGACGCGCAACCGACGGCGCTCGAGACGAAAGCGGGCGGAGGGTTTTTCGTGCTGCCCCTGGATCAGGGCGAGGCAGTCGCGCGCGGCGACGATCGATTCGCCGTGCTCGATCATCAGCAGAACGGCGTGACGGAGGTGATCCTCCTCGATGCCGCGGGCAGCGAGCTCGAACGGTTCGTGTTGTCGAGCAACGCCGGCTGGCAGAGCGCGATCGTGTGGGATGGTCGCGCGTGGGTCGCCTCGTACACGCAGAACGGCGCACTCTGCACGGCGCGTTTCACTTCTTCGTCGGACGTCGACCGAACCTGTGACGCGCAGACGAACGCGTACGGCCCGGCGCTCGCCGTCGGCGGCCGAGGGATCTTCAAGGCCTGGACGAATGACGGTCAGGTGCTGACCGATTCCGGGCTCGCATCGACAGCCTGGTCTTCCGCGGTCCTGCCCGCGGCGGTCATCGACGAGACGGGCGTGCTCGCGGCCTGGGTCGAGGCCGGTCGGATTCGCATCGGCGGCATTGCCAACGATCGCACGCCGCGGCCCGAAGAGACTGTCGGCGGCGCTGTGAATTACGACGCGCCCGTTCTGTCGCGAGCGGGCAATCAAACGCTGCTGGCCTGGATCGACGACAAACCGCGGGCGGTCATCATCGGCTCCGACGGCAAGCCTGTCTCCGATCCGATCGAACTGCCGGAGATGCACTCCGCGCCCGCCATCGCAGCGCGCGGCGACGAATGGGTGCTGGCCTGGTACACGCCGAACGGCATCCAGTCCTCGCGACTCACGCGCGACCTCGAGCTCGTCGGCTTCGAAGAATTCGGCGGTACCTCGATTCAGGATCCTCCGCGTATCGCGGCAACCGCGACCGGCTATCTCCTGGCCTGGACGGAACATGAAAACGGACGATCGCGTGTGGTGGTCGAGCCGCTCGATGCGAACGGCCGGCGGACGGTGGGTGGGATTCACATCGCCGACGACGTCACCGCGCCTTCTTCTCTCGCCGTCGAGTGTGGCCCGGTGACCTGCGTCGTCACGTGGCAGGCCGGACAAGGCGAACGCTGGTTCGCGCTGGTTCGTCACGACGGCACGCAGGTCTCGGCCAATCGCGTTTTCGAGTCGAAGACGGCGGGGCAGGGCACCGTCGTCGACGCTCTCCACGACGCCTCCTTCCGCATCTACTTCGGCAACACCGTCATGCCGGTCTCACGAGCCGGCGAGCCCGGACTGGCCATGCCCTGGCATTCGGCGCCGGTCGCGATCGGCAGTGTGGTCACCTGGCGCGGGCGCGTCACCGCCGTCTACTCGCGACCGAACGGCGGAACGAGCCAGGTCTTCGCGCGCGAATTCGTATCGCGCGGCCGCTCCATCCGTCACTGACCGGTGTACTCTTTTCCGCCATGGTGCAGAGCAAAGCGAAAACCGTCGCCGAGTATCTGGATGAGTTGCCCGAGGACCGCCGCGCTGCGATCTCCAAAGTGCGGTCGGTGGTGAAGAAGAACCTGCCCAAGGGCTACAAAGAGCGGATGGGCTTCGGGATGATCACTTACGAGATCCCTCTCGATGAGTATCCCGACACCTACAACGGCCGGCCGCTCTGCTACATCGGTCTCGCTTCGCAGAAGAGCCACATGGCCCTCTACCTCACCAACGTCTACGCGGATCCGGAGCAGGAGAAGTTCCTCGCCGACGCGTTCAAGCAGGCCGGCAAGAAAATGGACATGGGCAAGTCCTGCCTGCGATTCAGGAACGTCGAGGACCTGCCGCTCGATGCGATCGGGAAGATCGTTGCCAGCACACCACCCGAAGCGATGATCGCGAAAACGGAAAAGGCGCACTCCACGAAAAAGACGGCGAAGAAGGCCCCCGCGAAGAAAAAGTGACGGTCACCACCGGCTTCTTCACCGACTCCACCCTTTGCATCGGCTGCAAGGCCTGCGAGGTCGCGTGCAAGGAGTGGAACGACGTTCCCAGCGACGGGTTCACTTTCTCCGGCAACTCCTACGACAACACCATCGGCCTCGGCCACTCCACCTGGCGCCATGTGAAATTCGTGGAGAGCGGCACGACCATCGGCGCGGGCGGTAACAATCCCGATCTGCTGTCGTGGCAGTTCTCCTCCGACGTCTGCAAGCACTGCGAGCACGCGGGATGTCTGGAAGCCTGCCCGACGGGCTCGATCATCCGCACCGAGTTCGGCGGCGTCTACATCCAGCCCGACATCTGCAACGGCTGCGGCTATTGCGTCGTCACCTGTCCGTTCGGAGTGGTCGATCGCAGGCCTGACGACGGCCGTGCCTTCAAATGCACGTTCTGCTACGACCGCCAGAAAGTCGGCGAACAGCCGGCGTGCGCGAAAGCCTGTCCCACGCAATCGATTCTCTTCGGCGATCTCGAAGAGCTCGAGCGTGCCGCCGACGCGCGCATCGCCAAGTTGCATGACGCCGGGATGACCGACGCGAACATCTGGAATCCGAAGAACACCTCCGTCGGCGGCACGCACGCGTTCTTTCTCATTCGCGGCGACAGCGAGCAGTACAACCTGCCGAAGAATCCTGAAGTGCCGACGGTGTTGCTTGGCGCAGCATGGCGTTCGGCGGCCGCGGCGGCGGGGGTGATCGCCGTCGGTGCGTTGCTGAACTTCGCCTTCACCCGGAGGCGTTGATCCGGAGTGCTATCCTTCCGTCACACGTCAGTCGCGTGCCCACATGGCCCGGCTCTTCATCTCCTACGCAAGAGCAGACGGCACGGCCTTCGCCGACCAGCTGCAGCGCGACCTTCAACCACACGAGGTGTGGCTGGACCGGTCGGAGATCAGCGGCGGCGCGCAGTGGGAGGCTGAGCTCGAGCAGGCGATCGACGGTTGCGACGCCGCCCTTGCCGTTTTGACGCGGGCCTATCCCGCCTCGCGAGTCTCACGCGATGAGCTGCAGCGCACGCGTCGCAGGAAGAAGCCGATCATTCCGCTCCTCGTGCATGCGGATGCGGAACGGCAGCTGCTGCTCGAAAGCGTGCAGTACATCGATTTCTCGAATCCCGCCACGCGCGAGACGAGCATGGGCCAGTTGCGCGACCTCATCGCCAATCCCGGCGAGATCCCCCGTCCCGCCGACGCGGCGCCGGAGCTCACCTGGCAAACGATTGCCGCCCATGCTGGAAAGCAGGCGCGCCGTTTCGTGCAGGATCTCGAAGGAACGGCGAAAGCGCCCGGCACTTTCATCCCCGACGTGTACGTCCGGCGCGAGACGGCCGAGGATGCGCTGCGCGGGCTCCTGGAGAGCGAGGCCGCGGCGCTGATTGCCGTCGGCGGATCGGGCTCCGGCAAGACCAACCTGTTGTGCCGGTTCGTGGTGGACCTGCTCGATCAGGGACACGCCGTGCTCGCGTATGACTGCGCCGCGCTTGCTGATGATGAGGTAGGGGAGGAGCTGGTTCGCGACCTGCCCGTTGCGCGCGGCAGCGATCCGCTGGAGGCGCTGGAGAACATCGACGCCGAAGCGGCGCGCGCCGGGAAGAAGCTGGTGATCGTCTTCGATTCGATCGGCGACTATCGCGGCGATGAAAGCTCCGGCGTGCAGGTATTGCTGCGACGCATCAACGATCTCGCCAAACGCGCCGGCACGAACGTGAAGTTCGTCCTGACCTGCAACACCGCGGCGTGGGGCCGGCTGGAGCGGTTGGCGCCGATCCGCCTCGATCGCCGCGTCTACTACCGTTCGCCCGAAGACGAGCCCTTCCTGCGCCTCGACATCTTCACGCCCGCCGAGGCCGAAGCCGCGTATCGGCGCTACCAGCAGTTCTTCGAGCTCTTCTCGAACTTCGAGGATCTTCCGCCCGAAGTGCGCGAGCGGCTGCGCGATCCCGTGCTCTTGCGGATGACGGCGGAAGCGGGACGCGGCGAAAAGACGCCGCTGCTCGAGGTCGACTCCGCCCTCGGCGTCTACGGCCGCTTTTTCGACGAGCGCGTGCAACTGCCGCGCGAGACGTGGCTCGTCGATAAGCTCGCCGAACAGATGCTGGCGGACAAGAGCAGTACGCTCGCCCTTTCCGATCTCTCCGGCCACAAAGACCTCGGCCAGGAGATCCTCAACGAAGATCCCACGTCCGTTTACTCGCGGCTCCTCGACAGCGGCGTGCTGCAGGAGGCGCATGGCGATCAACGCACGGGCCCTGTCGTCCGCTTCGCCCACGCGCGCGTCGCCGCGTACGCACTGGCGAAACATCTGCGCAAACAGCCGGTCGCCGAAACCACCGCGGGTCTGGTCGCGCAGAACGTGCGGTTCCCGCTCGGCTGGGACGTCGCCCGGACGCTGTTACTGCTGACCCGCGACAACGCCGCGATCGCGACACTTGCCGGGTCCGATGATGTCGAGCAGCGCGAGCTCGCGGCGGAAGCGCTGGTCGAGCTCCATGCCGAGGATGCGAAAGCCGCGCGTGAGCTGCTGCAGTCGCTCCTGAAAGACAAGTCCGAAGCGGCGCGCCGGACCGCGCTCAAGGCCGCGTACAACATCGGTCCGCAGACGCGCGACTTTTTCCTGCGCGCCGCGCTCGACCGCAACCGTTCCGTCCGCGAATCGGTGCGCAACACGCTCTATCTGATCTGGCGCAATGAATCGCCGGCCCGCCGGCGATCGGTCACCGACACGCTCTATCTGATCTGGCGCCACTCGCCCGGCTTCACCTACGAGCTGCTGACCAGTCTCGTCGACGAGCTCAAACCGACGGACCTCATCGGTCGCGCGAGCGCGTTCCGTTTCGTGATCGAGCTGATCGTCACCATCTACATCAATCATTGTGAAGAAGAGGAAGTGATCCAGAAGACGGCGGCGCTGCTGCATCACCTGGCCGTCGACCGGATGCACCTCAATCTCTTCAAGACGGGCGTCTTTGGCAAGAAAGCGGAGCAGCTCTTCCTGGGCGTCCTCGCGAGCGCGTTTGCGGCGCCGGTTCTCGACTGGATGCTCTTCACCGATGGTCGTCCGGCGACGGCGTTCTTCAAGCTTCCACAGGAACAGCGCGCGCCGCTCGCCCGGATCGCCGATGTTTACGATCCGAGCTCCGATCTCGGCGCGGCGTATGACGATCTCGTGTCTTTGCTCGAATCGAAGATGCCGACTTACAGCGGTGCTGCGGCGGTGGCGATCGCCGTTCACGCCGCGAAGGATTTCGCGAGGACCGAGCCGCTGATTCGCCGTCTCTGGGATGGCGCGACTTCACAGGGGCGCCTCTGGATTCTGATGGCCTTCTCCGTCCTGATGAAACCGACGCCGCCGGAATGGGTCGAGCTTCTCGAGGATCTGACCCGCCGCTATGTCCGCGACCATCGCGATGCCTTCCTCGGCCCGGCCAGCCGTCTCGCCGGCGATCTCGATCTCGTATTCGTCCCTCTCGGACTGGCGTACGGCAAGCGGGGCGCGGGCATGCCGCTCTTCGAATCGCTCGTGCAGGAAGCGCTCGCCGCGAACGACACCGCCCTCCTCGCACGCTGCATCACTGCCCTCGGCCCGGTCGGTTTCTACTATCCGCATGCCGCGCTCGACGTCCTCGAGCCGGTCATGAAGGAGCTCGAGAAGAGCGATGTTGCGGAGGCGATGGTGGGGACGCTGGCGACCATCCGCATGCTGCACTTCGATGCCGTCAATCAGTTTCTCAATCGCACCGCGGCGGCCGAGGGATTGAGAAGGCGCATCGATACGGTCGCGGACGTTGGCCTGGTGCACAACTACATCCTCGTCCTTGGCTACTTCAACAACTCCGTGCACTTCACGCTCAACTACCCGCGCATGCGCAAGGCGTTGTCGGCCGGCGCATTGAAGCTGCTGGCGGAAACGCGATCGCCACGGGAGTTTCTCGGCGCGTACACGGCCACGGCATGGCGGATGTTGCACGCCTCGAAATTCAAGGTGATCGAATGGACGCTGCCGGAGTAAACGACGTCCTCGTGGGCCGCCGCTCCGGTGGGAGTGTGTTGCGTCTCCTGATCGAGATCTCGCGGTTCGGCCGTTTGTCGATTCTCAGCTTCTCGTTGCTGCTGCCGTTGCTCGGTGCGGCGGTCGTCTCGCCGCGGCTGTCGCTCGCGCAACTCGGCGCGCTGTCCGCGGTCGCCGTCGCGTTTCATCTTTTCGGCTACGTCTCGAATGACGTCTTCGACCTGCCGCTCGACCGCACCCAGCCGCTACGGGCGGGCTCACCGCTCGTTCGCGGTCTGGTATCGCCGCGGGTGGCCATGGCGATTGCGCTCGTGCCGGTGCCGCTCGCGGCGATCGTTCATTTCTGGGCCGGCGGTCCGCCGGCGGCGAGTGTGGTGCTGATGATCGGCATGGGCTTCGGCCTTCTGTACAACCGGTTCGGCAAGCGGATCGCCTTTCCGATTGCCAGCGACGCCATTCAGGGCTTGGCGTGGGTGGCGCTGGCGCTTTACGGCGCGCTGGCGAGTGACGGTGGTCTGACAACGTGCGTGGTGTGGCTGTCGGCGACGGTGCTCGTGTACGTGATGCTCGTCAATGCGCTGCATGGTGGATTGCGGGATCTCGCCAACGACGCGCGTCATGGCGCGCGGACCACGGCGCTGTATTTCGGAGCGCGAGTCGGGCCGGACGAGGAGCTGATCGTGCCGCGAGGATTTCTTCTGTACGGCACATCACTGCAGGCCGCGGCAATGGTGTTCGCGTGCTTGTGCTACGGACGGAATGCATTAGCGATCGCGGCGATCGTCGCGGCGCATCTCGTGCTCTTCGCGCTCGGACGCGCTGTCATTCGGTCGACGGGTAACCGTCCGGCGATGATCCGGAAAGGCATGCTCCACCTCTTCCTGTCGATCGGCGTGGTGCTGCTGCCGTTTGCGTTCTTCACCAATCCGCTGGCGACCTTTCTCATCGTCGCGTCCTACGCCGTGCCGCTGGTGATCCTGTTCGGCTACCTCGCGTGGCATCACGCGCGAACGGCGATGGCTGTCGCGGTCCTCGTTGCGGTTCCCGCGTTCGCTCAATCCGTTCATGTCGTGCCGCGGGCGGAGCTGGTTGCGGCAATGTCCGCGGAGCGGGCGAAGGATTACGAGATCTGCGCGACCGCCAACGCCGCGCGATTCAACGCCGCGGTGATCATCGCCGTGGCGCGCGTCGCGCAGGCACGGGGCCACGCGCCGATCGTGCTCGATCATCGCGATTACTACGAGGCATTCAACGCGACCGCCGGTTGCGACGCGATTCCGGTCTTCATCGAGAAGGCGCACACGCATCGCGAAGACCAGTACGTCGATGCCCGGCGGGAGAAAGTGCTGAAACGGGTGAAGACGCCGAACGCGGAACGGCCGGTCTTCGCGGCCAACGTCGTCGCCGGCTGGACCGGCGGGCAGCCGCGCTATTCGTATGAAGATCTCCGCTCCGATCCTCAGTTACGCGTGACGCACGAGCGCATCACCAGCTACCGGCTCCTCACGTTTGGGACCAACGACGAGATCCTGCTGTTCGACGACATCCACGGCATTTCCGGCCGCGCACTCTCCGGCGCATTGAGCCTGATCTTCCGTGCCTTCGGCGACGGGATCGCCGATCGCGCCTGGATTCACATCGTCGGCCGCGAGCAGGTCACAGTCTCCAAGGGTCACAAATTCTTCATCTACCCGCCGCCGGTGACGGCGACGGTCGATCGCGACGGCCGTGCGACCGATGAAGTTCCCGAGCACTTGAAGAAATACGCGGCCCGCCTGAAGAAGCCCTTCGACGCCGAGTACGTGCCGATGCGAAGCGCGGATGTGTTCCGCTGGCAACGCGTTCAGCCGTGAGCGGTAATCGCCGCGAACAGGCCGATGCATCCGCCGATCAGAAACACCTTCTGCAATTCGAGATACGCGCGAACGGTAAACCTGGTGATCTTCAACGCCACCACACCCAATGAGACCGCATTGACGATGGCTACGACCACCGCGAACTCGCGGAGATAGGGGAGAGGCGGAATCGGCCCCGTGCGAGCGAGCACGAACAACGAGACATTGAGCGCGGCCACCAGCGCCAGGCCGATGCGCGGTCCAGCCGCCACGGGAATGGTTCTGATCCCGGCGGCCGCATCGCCGTCGCGATCGTAAACATCGGCGACGAGCTCCTTCTGCGTCACGAACAGACCGAGGATCGCCGCGCCGGCGAGGACGGTGGCGATGCTCGCGCGATCCAGCGACGCGCCCCACGGCAGCATTCCGCACCAGGCGCCGACGAACACATTCTTGAGGCCGATCATCCGTTTCACCGCGTCCGAATAGAGCACGCCCGACAGGATCAGCAGTGCAACGAAAATGAACGACGCCACGGACAACGTGGCGATTGCGAGCACCACGGCCGCTCCGAATGCGACGGCAGTGAATCGCCTGACCTGACGTGTGGTCAACCGCCCAGACACCAGCGGCCGCGCCGGCCGATTGACACGGTCGCAGACCTGGTCGCGCAGGTCGTTGTACGCATAGCCGCCGGTGACCGCGAACGCGATGGCCATCGTTCCGGCGATCAATTCGAGCGGCGGCACACCCAGAGCGATGCCGATGCCGTACGACAACAGCGCCAGCGGGAGAATCGTGTAGAACCGCGACAGAGCGAGGTAGCGCAACGGCGGCATCGTAATCCCAACCTAGAATACGAACGGATGCCCACTTACTACGATCTGCCTCTGCTCAAGAAACCTGTCTGGACGTGGGAAGTCCCGACTTACTTTTTCGTCGGCGGCGCGGCAGGTGCGGCGGCGGTGCTGGCGGTCGCAGCGCAGATCGGGGCGGACAACGAGAAAGTCGTACGCGACGCGCGATGGATTGCCGCGATCGGCGCCGCCGTCTCCGGGCCGCTGCTGATCGCCGACCTCGGCCGCCCCGAGAGGTTCCTCAACATGCTGCGCGTCTTCAAGCCCCGGTCGCCGATGTCGGTGGGCGCGTGGACCGTGGCCGTGTTCGGCGCGGCGACGACTGCGGCAGTCCTCCTCCCCAATCGCACGCTGAAGAACACCGCCGGTGCGGTCGCCGGCGCAACCGGTCTGGTGATGGCCACGTACACGGGCGTGCTGATCGGCGCGACGGCGATTCCGGTCTGGAAGCGAAACGTCGCGCTCCTGCCCGTGCTCTTCGGCGCCTCCGCTCTCGGATCGGCGGTCTCGTTGCTCGAGCTTCGCGGCAACCGCATGACCGCCCTCAACTCCCTGGGGCTCGGCGCGGCGCTCTTCGAGACCGCCGCCGAACACGCCAGCAAAACGACGATCGCCCGCGTCGCCGGCGTGCTTTCCGGTCCGATTCCCTTCCTCCTCCGCCTCCTCGGAGCGCGCAAGCTCGCCGCGGTCTCGACACTGGCCGGCTCCCTCGCCACACGGATCGCCTGGGTCGAAGCAGGCAAGGCGAGCGCGGCCGATGCCGGCGTTGCGCTGAGCGGACGCCGCGCGTAAACTCGCCGGACATCCTTCAAATAATCGGAGCTCCGGGAGGCCCCAATGTCTTCTCTGCCGCGTGAGGTGCACGAAGTGCTCGAGCACGAGTACGTCTCGATGTACGGACCGCTCGAGTGCGTCGACGTCCGCTACACGGCGGAGCAGATCGTCGACGTGCAATGGGTCCTCTCGATCCTGCGCGCCTGCGAGCTGGCCGATGACCAGCTGGCCCGCCACGCCGCCCAGGCCGAGAGCATCGACGCCGCTCGACGCTCGCTCGCCGCAAAGCTCAACGCGATGGTCGCCATCGACCCCGCCCAGAACCCCACCGGCAACCGCGGCGAGGAAAATCGCCTGCAGGCCGAGCAGCGCTCGATCCTGTGCAACCACCTCATTCACTCCCCGGCGCTCACCAGCATCGGACGCATGCTCATCGAGCAGTACGACGATCTCTTCACCGAGACCACGAGCGACGCCAGGCTGCAGGAGATCCACCGCCGCATCGTCGACGAGGCGTTCAGCGGCGCGGTGAAGCCGCTGCGGGACCGGCGTCTGGCCAAGGTCTACGAGAAGCTGCATGCGCGCGCGAAAGAAGACGACTCGAAGGCCCGCACGGCGCTGTGTATCTCCGGCGGCGGCATCCGCAGCGCGACCTTTGCCATGGGCGTGATCCAGGGGCTGGCCAGCGCGAAGATCCTCGACAAGTTCGACTTACTCTCCACCGTCTCCGGCGGCGGCTACATCGGAAGCTGGCTCTCGTCCTGGGCGCGCCGCCATCCGCATGGGATGAGCGGCGTGCAGGAGGATCTCGCGGCATGCGACAGCGCCGCCGGTTGGGTGCGCCCGGCCGACGACACGACGCACGGGCCGTCACGCCCCAAAGCAAAAGACCAGAAGATCGAGCCGGAGCCGAAGCCGGTCCGCCATCTGCGCGACTACAGCAACTACCTCAGCCCGCGTCTGGGCCTCTTCTCCGGCGACGCCTGGACCATGGCCGCGCTCTACGTCCGCAACCTGATGCTGAATCTCCTCGTGCTGATCCCGGTCATCGCCCTGGCCCTGGCCGTGCCGCGGTTCTACGCGTTCTTCACCGGCACGACATTCTGGGTGCCGGTCTGGCTGTACCCGTCGACGACGGTGATCTGTCTCTTCCTGGCCTTCCGCTACATCGGCATGCATCGACCAGTCGATCACGACACGAAAGTCGAGCAGTCGACAGGCAACGCCGACGCGGCGTATTTCCGCGGCTGCGTCCTTCCGCTCCTCGGCGCCGCGGTGTCGGTCACGCTGTTCTGGGCCGACGTGCACAGTGGCCTCAACGATCTGACCAACCGATATGTGATCGGCGCCGCGACGCTGACCGCGCTGGCGACCACGTTCTGGCCGTACTTCGTCTACTACCGCCGCTTCCACAAATCGGTGCAGACGTCGTGGCGCAGCAACCTCGCCGATGCCGATGCCCTTCGCAGCCATCTCAAGCACAAGAAGGTCCGTGAGATCACCGGCACGCTCCTCGGCCTCGTCACCGCGGCGGCGATGGTCTACCTCCTGGCGACGGAGGTCTTCAACAAGCCGCTGCAGGATTTCAACGACCTGATTCGCATCGCCGAGCGCGCGCCGGCCGATCGCGCCGGCGCGGACCTCACTCCCTGGGCCACGCTCTACACCTGCTTCGCCGTGCCGGCCATGCTGCTCGTGTTCTACGTGCAGGCCACGATCTTCGTCGGCATCTCCAGCCATCGCAACGAAGACCACGATCGCGAATGGTGGGGCCGCGGCGGCGCCTGGCTGCTGATCACCGCCGTCGCCTGGGCCGCGCTCTCCGGCATCGCCGTGTTCGGGCCGGTGGCGCTGTACCACGCGCCGATCATCCTCGGCACGATCGGCGGCGGCGCGGGCATCCTCGCCGCGCTGCTCGGATTCAGCGCGAAGACGCCGGCGAACAAGAAGGAGAAAGAGGATGCCGGCGCGACCGCGAAAGCCGGCAACGCCGCTCTCGGTCTGGCCACGCCGCTGTTCGCGCTCTTCTTTCTCGCTCTGATCTCCCTGGCCACGACCTGGCTCACTCATCAGGCCAAGCCGGTCGCTGAATCGGACAAGTGGGAATCGAAGAAGTACGCGCTCGACTCACAGCTGCAGTCGAAGGCCGTGCGCACCCGGTCCTCGCGGCAGCATGAGAACGTTCAGATCCAGGACGAGTCGCCGCTCGCGTCTCGCGTGTCGCTGCCGGAATTGCGCGCGTTCGCGCACTACCGCACCGTTGCCACGACCGAGCATTGGGAGCTGTTGATTCTGCTCGCCGTGGCCGGCCTCGCGTACTGGCTCTCGCGGTCGATCGGCGTGAACAAGTTCTCGATGCACGCCTTGTATCGGAACCGCCTGATCCGCGCCTACCTCGGCGCCTCCCGTTACGCGCGTAACGCCCATCCCTTCACCGGCTTCGACGAGAAGGACGACCTGCAGATGTACCGCCTGCGGCCGGAGCTGCTCTGGCCGAACGATCTCGTCAATCCGCTGGCCTTCTTCGATCAGTTGAAAGAAGGCGCGCGGAAAACGCAGACCGGCCTGGAGGGCAAGCTGCTCGGCAAGCGCAAGCTCGCACAGCATCTCTGGACGCGCTTCTACGCGACGACGCAGAAGCAGATTCTCGCGGGGAAGGTCAACCGCGATGCGATCGACTCGGTCGTGCACAACATCAACGCCATCCTCGTCGACGACAGCCAGCATCTCGAGGACGTGCCCGACCTCGGCCTGCCCGCCGATTTCTGGGCTCGGCGCGTCAACGGCTGCATCCCCCATCCGCCGCTCCTGCGCAACCGCGCGGTGCTCGATCATTTCCTCGGCGACGTGATCTCGCCGATGGCCCGGCCGAAAGATGCGCCGCCCGACGAGACGGCGATGACGCGCGGCGACGAAACGCTGTCGAAGCTCGGCAAAGGCTCGATCACCCGCGGTCCGCTGCACATCGTCAACGTGGCTCTGAATCTCGTCGGCGGCGACAAGCTCGCCTGGCAGCAGCGCAAAGCAGCGCCGTTCACCGTTTCGCCGTACGACACGGGCGGTCTGTACCTCGGCTACCGCGACTCGCGCCTGTACGGCGGCAAAGACGGGATCTCGCTCGGCACCGCGGTCACGATCTCCGGCGCGGCGGCCAGTCCGAACATGGGCTATCACTCCTCGCCGGCGATGGGCTTCCTCTTGACGCTCTTCAACGTCCGCCTGGGATGGTGGCTCGGCAATCCGGGCCCGAACGGTCAGGACGTCTTCCACCGCGAGCATCCCGAGACCAATCTCGGCCCGATCGTCTCGGAAATGATCGGCAAGACCAACGACCGCTACAAATGGGTGTACCTCTCCGACGGCGGCCACTTCGAGAACCTCGGCCTGTACGAGATGGTCCTCCGCCGCTGCCACTACATCGTGCTCAGCGACGCCGGCGCCGATCCCGACTTCGCGTTCGAAGACCTCGGCAACGCCATCCGGAAGATCCGCACCGACCTCGGCGTGCCGATCGACATCGAAGAAATGTCCATGCTGCCGCGCACCGCGGACGGCCCGATGAACGAAGGCCGCTACGTCGCCACGGCCACGATCCGCTACACCGCCGTCGACGGCGAGGATGCGAAGGACGGCCTGCTGATCTATCTCAAGCCCGGCATCTATCAGGACGACTACTTCCCCCGCGACGTCTTCAACTACGCGCAGGAGTCGAAGCTCTTCCCGCACGAGCCGACCAGCGACCAGTTCTTCAGCGAATCGCAGTTCGAGAGCTACCGCGCCCTCGGCCGCCACGCCATCAACGACATCTGCTGCAACTACCCCGATCGCGCATCGACCGCGCGGCCGCGCATTCCGATCACCAAGCAGTTCCGCAACGTCCCGCACTTTGCCGAGTTCGTCGAGGACAAGGCCCGCGCCGCGCGGCCTACCGCGCCGGAACAGGTGATCGCCGATGCGATCCGGCAGATGGCGTTACGGGCTGACGCACCGGGTCCCGGAAAGGCGATCGGGGAGTGACAGCCGCGAAGGCAGTGCCGCCAGCATCAACCCGATGCCTGCGGTGAACAGCGAGAGGTAGAGCGCTGTCCACCGCAGCGTCGCGGCGCGCAACGACATCGCGCCATGCGCCGCGGCCACGCGTACGTCGAAGATCGTGCCGCCGATCGTCTTTCCCCAGAGCAGCCACGAACCGACGAAGTAGTAGTACGACATGACCACCACGAAGCCGGCCAGCGCGGCGTAGTGAATCCAGGTCGAAGGCTGCGGGAGGAGGGGAGAGAGCGCGAGCGTGAGAGCCGCGAACAGGGAGAGGTCGGCGAGCAGTGCCAGGAGCCGCTTTCCTCGTGGAGCCGCATCGCCTGTTTCCAGCGGCTCGGGCTCGGGTGCGATCACATCGATCAGCGGTACGGCCTCGAGCTCAATCTCATCGAATCGCATGTCCACCCTCCCAGCCCAGTGATTAGTGGTTAGTCGTTAGTGATTAGTAGGGCGCAAACGCCGTTCCGCGCTGCTACTAATCACTAATCACTATCCACTAATCACTTCTCACGTGCCCTGCCTCAACGGCAGATATTTTACGTAGATCTTGTACAGCAGGTCCTTGTTCTTGCCTTCGTAACGAAGGGCGAGCTCGCGGCTGCGCTTGGCGATCTCGTCGTTCGGATCCACTTTCAGCACTTCGTCGAAGGCGCGCACGGCCTCTTCGACCTTCTCTTCCTGCAGCGCGATTGCGCCGAGATTGAAGTAGGCGTCGTTGATCATCCGGCGGATGTTCTGGTTCTGCGGATCCTCGGCGAGAAGCGGCTGCAGGCTGGCCAGCGCTTCCCCGTACTTGCGCTCCGCGAACAGCGCCTTGGCCGCGTCGAGCTTCGCCAACTTTTCTGACGCGCGGTCGTAGAGCTCCTGCAGCTCCGGCGTCAGCGGCTTGACGTTGCGGGCTTCATCGAAGGCCGCCTTCGCTCCCGCGAAGTCATTCGCGGCGATCGCCGCCTGTGCCGCCGCAACTTTCGAGGCGAAGTACTGATCCGGCGACATTCCGGCGATCGTCTCGCCGGCCTTGGCTTTCTTCTGCTGCAGGTCGGCGATCATCTCCAGCGCCTTGTCGTGCTCCGGATCGTCCGGTTTGATGTCCTGAAGCGCGGCGATGGCCTGGTCGTACTTGCCCTGCGAAGCGAGCATCGAGGCCCGCGCGAAGATCGACTGCGTCTGGGCCGGATCGGCGGCCGGCTTGTTCATGAACCGGTTCCAGACGAAATAACCGCCGCCGCCCAGAACGAGCAGCGCCAGCACCGCGGCAATGGCTCCCATCGGCAGTTTCCTGCCGCCGGTCGAGGCTGCTGCTGCCTTCGCTTTGGCCGTGGCTGCGGCTGCGGCTTTTTTCCCGGCGGGAGTCGAGACATCCGGTGGGATCAGCGGCGCTTCGACGCCTTCCGGTAACGGCTCTTCGTCGAAGAAGCCGAGGTCGATCTTGTCCTCCATCGGCGGAGGAACGAAATCGCCGACGGTGCCCCCCGCGCCGCCTTCGACAGGCTCGTTGATCCGCTCCATGTAGTCCTGCGCCGCGACGTTGTTCGGATCGATGCGCAGCACCTCGGCCAGCTCGACGCGCGCTCGATTCATGTCCTTGCGGTCGTAAGCGGTGATCGCCGAACCGAGAAGCGTTTCGACCTTGCTCTCGATCTCGCGGCGGCGCGCCTTCGCGCGCTCGATGCGGTCCGAGGCCTGGTCGTTGGTGACGTCGATGAGGAAGATGCGCGACCAGAGATCGATGGCCTGCTGGTAATCGCCGGCGTCGAAAGCCCGGTCGCCGTCGGTCAGATATTGCTGGATCTTTTGCTGATCGTCGGGGGTCGATGAGACCGAGGCTGTCGCGAAATCGAAGTCACCTGCCGGTGCTGCGGGTGCGTCGAACGTGAATGCGCCGCCGGACGGTGCCGAGGGTGCAGCGCCTCCGCCGAACGAGAAGTTCTCGAACGCGTTTTCAGACACCGACTGGGCCGGCGGATCAAACGAAAACCCCGAGAACGATTGGGCGGCAGGTGCCGGCTTGTCTTCTTCGAAGGTGAAGCCGAAGTCCGATGCGGGTGCGGCAGCGCGGCCGGTGGCCTGCTGCGCGCGATCGTCGACGACGAACGAAGGCGTCGCGGAGCGCGGTCCTTCGGATTCCTTCACGGCGATCGCTTTGCTGATGCGAATCACTTCCGGGTGCGTCGCGTCGAGCGCGCGTGCCTTTTCGATGTCCGTGCGCGCGCCGGCGAGATTGCCGCTGGCCAGGTACTGATCGCACTTGCGGACGAACTGGTCGACGAACGGCGCGGCTTCGAGCTTCTCGCGCGCTTCGTCGCCGAGGATGCGAGCCTCGTCGTTCATCAGATCGTTGGTGAGGACCTCCGTCGTGGCCTGGATGACCCGTTCGAAATCGCGCGCGGCCATGGCCTGGCGGGCCTGATCGAGCGGCGACGCGGTCTCGGCGGGAAGGAGTGAATCGACGTCGATCGGCGCCCCGGGATTGCGCACTTTTTCCAGCAGTTTCTTCGCCGGATCGAACACCGGATCCATCTGCAGCAGGAGGTTGCAACCGGCGACGACCTCGTCCGGGCGGCCCTGGTGGTAGAGGGCGAGCGTCTGCCGGAACGTCGAGACGACCCGGTCTTTCACTGGGCCGGCGAGCGAGGGATTTCCTGGATAAGTCATGGGTCGCGCGATTATAGCTATACTGCGCCGCCTGAAAGGATTGCCGCGAATGGACTTCGTTGCCACAGATTCCGCGCCGAAAGCGATCGGCCCTTACTCACAAGCGGTGAAGGCAAACGGCCTCGTTTACACGTCGGGCCAGATCGCGCTCGATCCCGCCAGCGGCAACCTCGTGACCGACAGTTTCGAGGCGCAGGTCCGCCGCGTTTTCCAGAATCTCGAAGCGGTGCTGCTCGGCGCGGGGAGCGATTTCAGCCGCGTCATCAAGGCCACTGTCTACCTCACCGATCTCGCGAACTTTCAGGCGCTGAATACGATCTACGCCGAGGTCTTTGGCGATCACAAGCCGGCGCGAACGACGGTCGGCGTGTCGCAGCTGCCGAAGGGCGCGGCCGTCGAGATCGATCTGATCGCGCTGACGTAGCTTTTGCGCGCGCCGCCGCGTCTCACTCCCGTGGCCTTCGTTCGGCTCCTCCTGCTCGCTGTCGGACTTCTGAATCTGCGCGGATGCTTCACGCCGTTGTGTGACGCCGTCCGGCGCTATGAGACGAAGGTCATCGCGACGCGCACGGGCGATCAGTTGCTGCGCGATGCCGCGCGCACGGCCGGCGGCGATCTCCTCCTCGACATGGGAATCGGCTACCTGCCGCCCGAGTATCACCACACCGTCGTGCGCGCGAACGATGTGTACGGACCGCAGGAACTGGCGAAGTTCAAGCTGACGGACCACTACGGCTCCGGCGTGGTCGCGGCGGGGGAGTCCTGGTGGTATTCGATCGCCGGACGGCGCGACGGTAAGAGCGAGTCGGGCGTCTTTTTCGCGACTCCCGAGGTGACGTTCGTTGCGGTCGACGAGATCCACAGCGCCGAGTGGCTGCCGCTCGATGACGAGGAACCGCGCGGACTGCTCGTCGGCCACGACCGCGACGGGTTGCGCGCGGTTGAAGTCACCCGCGAAGGTGTGCGCCGCCAGTGGCCGCTGCCGATGCAGATCGCCGTGGCTTCGGTCTGGCGCTCGGCCGAACGGCTCGACGGCGGCGCGATCGCCCTCGTGTACTTCGACCACGCCGAAAGCAGGATCGTTCTGGAGATGCTCGACGGAGACGAGCCGGTGCGCACCGTGTTGCGAGGGAACCCGTCCTGGTCGCACGTCCGGCTGACGACCGCGCTGTCGGCTGACGGCATGCTCGCGGTCGTCCTGGAATCGAAATCAGGCGAGCTCGAGGCCGCGGTCTTCGATCCGCGCAATCCGGGCGAGTTGAAGTGGCAGCGTCTTACGGCGAAGGATGAGTCGGGGCGCTATCCGCGGGTGATCTTTCACGACGGGAAGTTCATCGCCGCCTGGCTGGCCTCGACGAAGGAGCTGCGCGCCCGGACGTTTACCGCCGAAGGCACCGGTCCGGCAGGCACCATCGCCCCGTTGGTACAGCGCGGAACCCGAGATCCGGCGATCACGATCATCCCCGACGGGGAGGAGCTGCTCTTCCTCTGGCAGGCGGACGAAGTGATGGTCCGAAGGGTGCCCGAGGACTTTGCCGGGCTCTGGTTTGTGGAGCAGCTTTGCCAGTTATTTGGTGGCACCTCGGTTGCAGCTCGGTGAGATCACCATGTCCCTGCGGATCCCGGTGGCCCTTCTCGCGTTACTCCTTACGATTCCGGCACTTGCGTCGACCCGGCTGACGTACGACATCCAGGGGACGCCGACCGCCCTGGAATGGGCGCCGACGTCGTTCCCGCTGCAGTACGAGATCGACCAGCGGCTGATTCAATCGCGGGCCAATGCCCAGTCGCTCGTCGACGGCGCGTTTGCCGCCTGGAGCGAGCTCCCCGAGACGAACATCCAGTTCGAGACTCTCGGCACCACCAACAGCATCTCCGACACGAGCGCCGGCCGGATCGTGGTCTCGCTTGCCGACGATCTCTTCAAAGGTCAGGGCGCGCTGGCCATGACTACCTACAGCTTCGATCGCACCACCGGGCACTTCACCGACGCCGACATCATGGTCGACCCGTCGCTGCTCACCGGAAACTTCAACTTCCAGATGGCCCTGCAGCACGAGATCGGTCACGTCCTCGGCCTCGATCACTCCGGCGTCATCTCCGCGGTCATGTATCCGTTCCTCAGCAGCGGCGACGCGCCGGCGGCGTTCGACAGCGATGACCGTATCGGCATCGCCATGACCTATCCGAAGAGCGATCCCACGCTGAACGGCGCGACGCTGACGGGGCGGGTGATGGGCGCCACTGGCGCGATTTTCGGCGCGCAGGTCGTTGCGGTCAGCGATCGCGGCCAGCCGATGGCCACCGCACTGACCAACGCCAACGGCGATTTCACGCTCGCCGGCATTCCTGCGGGCGCGTATCGCATCTACGCGGAGCCGCTCGACGGTCCCGTCGATCCGAAGTCGCTGCGCGGCACCTGGCGCGGCGCGAGCTCCATCTCCTTCCCGACGCAGTTCTTCGGTGAGACGCCGCTCGTCGTCGAGAGCGGTCGCGTGTACGGCAACCTCGTCGTCACCGCCGCGGGCGGCATGGGCCTCAATCCGAAATGGATCGGCGCCGGCGCCTCGACCTCGCACACGATGAGTCTCGGCACCACGCCGGCAACGGTGTATCCCGGCCAGGCGGTGAAGCTCGCCGTCGGCGGCGACGGCTTCACCAGCGGCATGACCGAGTTCGAAGTGCTCAATCCCGGCTTCCGCCGCGTCGGCAACTTCGAATACGCCTCGAACTACGTGACCGCGCAGTTCGTGATCGAGCCCGACGCCACCGCGGGCTCAGCAGTCGTGCTCGTGAAGAGCGGCAACGACGTCGCCACGCTCACGGGTGCGCTGAAAGTGCATCGCGCCGCGGCGTCGCCAAAAGGGCGAGCCGTCAGGCGCTGATCGCCGCCCTCTCCGGTACGGGCATACGGCATTCCTGAAATCTTATGTATCAGGATTGACGGAATTCGTCTGCGAACGTACGTTTGGAGCGCCCCAGGCGCAGTCCGAACCAGCGACGTGGAGAACCTGTCATGGCGGAGTGGGAGCGCGATCAGCCCCGGATCGATGCGGCGATGGACGTTCTGTTCAAGATCCCGGGCGTCCATATGGTCTATGTCGGGCGGCGGTACCGCGACGGCCGGCCGACCGAGGAAGCGGCGCTGTGCGTCCTGGTGCGGCTGAAAAAGTCGATCGATCAGGTTGCGCCGAGCGAGCGCGTCCCTCGCGAAGTGGCCGGCATACCAACCGATGTCATGGAGGCCGATCCGCCGCGCCAGGTCCAGACCAAGCCCGATACCGATTACCTGCAGCCGAGCCAGGAGGACCTTCCGACCACTGACGACGAGGAGTACGCGCGTCTTCGCGGCGGCATCCGCTGCGAAGGCGGCGGCGGCTCGGGGACGCTCGGATGTCTGGCCCGCGCCACCGACGCCCAGAATATGGACAAGCTCGTCCTTCTATCCAACTACCACGTTCTGGTGAACAAGGGATCGGGGGAGGGGACGACGGTGTACCAGCCTCGCAGCAGTTGCTGCTGCTGCGGACGGAAGGTCGGCACCGTGCTCCGCTCGCGGAAAACCAACACCGGCGCGTTCTTCAAGCAGGCGTCGCAGCCCGCGACCATCGACGCCGCCATCGCCCTCATCAATCCCGGGATCGAGTGCCTCGGCGAGATGCAGACCGGCACGGGCAGCGGCAGTCCGTCGGAGCTCATCACTGGCGTTCGTCCCGATGCCTCGATCACTACCGGGCTGGCCGTCCGGAAACGCGGCAGCCGCTCCGGTCCGACACCCGGCACCATCGAATCGCGCACCGGCACCTCGCACAGCTCGACCGACACTCCTAAAGACAAAGACCAGGCGTTCCGGCGCCAACTCGTCATCGATCCGTGGGACCACACCACGATGACGGGCGTCCACCGCTTCACAGCGGGCGGTGATTCCGGCTCCGCGGTCATGACCCAGACCGGAGGTGAAATCGTCGGCCTGCTCTGGGGCGGCTTCGTGTTCCGGCCGAACGCCGGCACCGACAATCCGGTCGTGGTCAAGGGCATCGTCTCGAACATCCACGAAGTCACGACCGCCCTCAACATCAGCATCCTCACCGCGACCGCGCTCAACCAGGTCCAGACGAATCCCGCCGCCGACCCGGTCCCTCCCGCCGACGCTTTCGCTCCCCAGCCGCTGCCGCAACCGATCGGGCGGACGATGCTCGATCAGGCCCGGCTCGACATCGAGCGCACCGTTCACGGCCGCGCGTACGCGGAGCTCATCCGCCGCCATCATTCCGAGGTGTGGCGGCTGGTGCGGGAGAACCGCCGCGTCGGCGCGATCTGGAAACGCTACGGCGGACAGACGCTCGTACAGGCGCTGATCAACGCCGTCGCCCGTCCCGATGAGCCCATCCCTGCGACGATCGGCGCGCGTCCGGTCGACCAGTCCACGGCGCGCATCGCCGCGATGCTCAAGCGTTACGGCAGCGCCGCGCTCGCGCGCGACGTCGACGCCTACGAACGGGGCATCGTCGGCCTCTGCGGCTGCACTTACAACGATCTGCTGGCGCGACTGCGCGCCGGCGAGCCGGTGATGAGCTGAGAACCCCGTGCCGACACCAGCAGGAACGCTCGAAGTTCTCTCCGGCGGCATCGCCCGCATCCTCCAGCCGCTGAGCGAAGAGCTCGACCCGGCAAAGGTGCTCGATTTCTTCGGCCGCCTCGGCGTGCAGTTCCCGCCGGCGCTGCTGACTCCTCCGCTCACCGCGGCGCTGAACACCGCCAGCGAATCGGGACGCGGACTCCCGGCGGCCGTCGATCAGCTCAACGCCGCCATCGCCGGCAACGACTCCGACCAGGTTCTCATTGCGACGATCGACGTCATCGGCCGCATCGTCGCGTTCACCGCCTCGCTCGTCGCGGTGCAGGATCAGCTGGACAGCATGCCGCCGCCGGCGGGCGTCACGCAGCAGCAGATGGACGACTTCGTCGCCGAGCTGCCGGGCGCCATTCTCGATTACGCCATCGTCCGCACGGGCGAGGTGTACGTGCCGTCGGTGACGGCTATCCTCGCCCTGGTCGGCCTCATCGACCGCGTGAGAGTCCCCGGCGATCCCACGAACCCGACGAAGCCCGACTACACCACGCGCCGCATCCGCCTCGACCGACTCGGCAAGTTCCTCAGCAACCCCCTCGGCTACGCTGAGGATCTGGTGGGTTGGGGGCCGGCGTTCAACGCGAATGCGCTGCTGCAGCGCGTGCAGGATTTCCACAACGACATGGCCATCCCGAGCACGCTCGGGCCGGGCGGCTTCGAATCGTATGCGTTCGACCTCTCCGCCGCAGCGGGATCGCCCCCCGGCGTCGCATTCGAGATCCACGTTCCCATCACCGCCGGCATCGATCTCACGATCCCGTGGTGTACGGGATGGGCGTTCCATCTGCTCACCGAAGCTTCGGCCGATACGACGATCGATGGGAGCGTGAGATATCCCGACCTCGTCGAAGCGAATGCGGCCGCCGACATCAGCGGGCGCGCGCTGATCGGCATCTCCCGCGACGTGGTCCCTCCCGCGACCGAGATCATCCTCATCGGCCAGCCCGGCGGCAGCCGCATTTCGGTGGCCAGCTTCCGCGCCGACGCGGGAGTGCGCTTCCGCTGGAATTCAGGAAGCGGGGACGCCACCGTCGAGCCGGACGTGCAGGGGACGATCGTCGGCGCGAAGGTGATCATCGACACGTCGAACGCGGATGGGTTCATCGGCACGCTGACGAGTGGGATCAGGGTCGAAGGAGGTTTCGACGCGCAGCTCGGATGGGCGCCGTCGACCGGCATCCGCTTCGAAGGGAGTGCGACGATCGAGATCCAGATCCCGCTTCACGTCTCCCTCGGACCGATCGACATCTCGTCGCTCTACCTCGTCGGCGGCATCAGCGGCGGCGACTCCGGCATCGCCATTCCGCTCGAGCTCTCGGTCGGCCTCGGCGCGAAGCTCGGCCCGCTCGAGGCGGCCGTGGAGCGCATCGGCGCGAAGGCGATGGTCACCTTTCCCGAGGAAGGCGGGAATCTGGGGCCGGCGAACATCAGCTTCGAGTTCAAGCCGCCGAGCGGGGTCGGCCTGGCCGTCGACGCGGGCGTGGTCAAAGGCGGCGGTTACCTCTACATCGACGTCGAGCGCGGCGAATACGCGGGCGCGCTCGAGCTCACGTTCAGCGGCTTCGTCTCGATCAAGGCCATCGGCATCATCACCACGAAGATGCCCGACGGCTCGCCGGGCTTCTCGCTGCTGATCATCATGTGGGTCGAGTTCGCGAGCGGCATCCAGCTCGGATTCGGCTTCGCGCTCTTCGCTGTCGGCGGCCTGCTCGGCCTCAACCGCACGATGAAGCTGCAGGCGCTGATGGAAGGCGTCCGCAGCGGCGCGATCGATCGGATCATGTTCCCGCAGAACATCGTGGCCAACGCGCCGAAGATCATCAGCGATCTGCGCGCGATCTTCCCGCCGCAGGAGGGGACGTTCCTCATCGGGCCGATGGTCAAGCTCGGATGGGGGACGCCGACGCTGATCAGCGTGACGCTCGGCATCATCATCGAGATCCCCGGCAACATCGCCATCCTCGGCGTGATCAAGATCGCCGCTGCCGACGGAAGCGGCGGCGCTGGTCGTGCTGCAGGTCAACTTCGTCGGCGCGATCGAGTTCGACAAGAAGCGGCTCTGGTTCTTCGCCGCGCTGTTCGAGTCGCGGGTCGCTGTTCCTCACGATCGAGGGCGAGATGGGACTGCTCGTGGCCTGGGGCGACGACGCGAACTTCGTCGTCAGCGTGGGCGGCTTCCATCCCCGATTCACACCGCCGCCGCTGCCGTTCCCGATCCCGAGGCGCATCGCCGATCAGCCTGATCAACACGTCGTCGGCGCGCGTGCGCGTCGAGGGCTATTTCGCGGTCACCTCGAACACGCGTGCAGTTCGGCGCGCGCGTCGAGGTGTTCTTCGGCATCGGCGACGTCTTGAACATCAACGGCCATCTCGCGTTCGACGCGCTGTTCCAGTTCTCGCCGTTCTGCTTCGTCATCGAGATCTCCGCGTCGCTCTCGGTGAAGGTGTTCGGCGTCGGCCTGTTCAGCGTCCGCGTCAGCGGCTCGCTCGACGGCCCGACGCCGTGGCGCG
This sequence comes from uncultured Acidobacteriota bacterium, assembly GCA_963822445.1. Classification (GTDB taxonomy): domain Bacteria; phylum Acidobacteriota; class Thermoanaerobaculia; order Gp7-AA8; family Gp7-AA8; genus QHVT01. The sequence goes on from CAWGHO010000003.1 coordinate 499,990, forward strand.
TGGCCGGCCAGGGCTCGATCTCGCTGCTGTTCTTCGACATCAACGTCGACTTCGAAAAGACGTGGGGGGAGACGAACAAGGCCAAGCTGCCGCCGATCGCAGTGCTGCCGATCATCCGCGCGGAGCTGGACAAGGCGGAGACCTGGCGCGCCCTGCCGCCGGCGAACAACAACCTGCTGGTCTCGCTGCGCAAGATGCCGGAAGAAGAAGCGGCGCTGGTGCTGCATCCCGTTGGGGTGCTGCGCGTCTCGCAGCGTGCCCTTCCGCTCGCGATCACGCTCGACAAGGTCGGCGACCAGAAGCCGAGCGACGTCAACAAGTTGACCATCGTCGTGGCCGGCGGCGGGCTGGCCCAGAAGGCGGACGCGTTCGAGCGTTCGCGCCGGCGCAGTTCCAGGAGCTCAGCGACGCGGACAAGCTGTCGCGGCCCGCGTTCTCGCAGGAGCGCTCGGGATTGGAGCTGTCCGCGGCCGGCGAGGACGTGCGCACCGGCGGCATGATCCGCCGCGTCGTGCGCTACGAAGAGATCATCATCGACTCGAATTTCAAGCGTTTCGTCGCGCCGCTTCCAGCTTCTCGGCGCGCTCCTGTTCGACTTCTTCCTCGGCGGCGCGGCGGTGGCCAAATCGGAGCTCTCCCTGGCCACGAAGAAGCAGTGCAGCCGTTCGACGACAAGATCGACGTGAAGGAGGCGACGTACACCGTCGCCCTGCAGGCGAACAACCACGCCTACTCGGCGGCTGCGGCCACGTTCACGAGCGAGGCGAGCGCGCAGGAGTTCCTCAAGAGTGAAGTGGCGAAGAACCCGAACGCTCGCCGAGTCGCTGCACGTGATTCCGAGCTGGGAGCAGGCTGCATGAGCATCCTCGGCACGTACTCGTTCCTGCCGTGGATGCGGCAGGGGCTCGCGAACCAGATCACGTCGCCCGATCCGAATCCGGCCGCGGCGCTGCGGGCCGAGGTGCAGGTGCAGTTGGAGCTGCGCGCAACGGAAGTGGGCGGCGCCGAGCGTCCGGGCGAGCCGATCGACCGGAACGTCGCCCTCTTCGGCCCGGGAGACATCCAAGGCATCGAGCAGCGCGCCATCGTCCGCACTGATCCGCGCAACTGGATCACCAACTTCGAGCCGAACTACCTCCCGTGCATCGAGTTCTACGACGAGGATTTCCCGTGGCGCTACACCCCCGCGGCTCCCGCCGGCGCGCGCCTCCGGCCGTGGATCATGCTGGTGGTCCTGCAGGAGAACGAGGAGTTCGAGGAAGGGAAGGACATCCGCGACAAGCCCCTGCCCTATATCGAAGTTCCGAACGCGGACACTGTCTTTCCGCCGCCCGAGCAGCTCTGGGCCTGGGCGCACGTGCACATCAACAAGAGCGTGGCCGCGAATGACACGCAGTTCCGTGCGAATACGCCGGCCGAGGTCGAGGCGGTTGCGCCGCGCGTGCGCAGCGTGATCGACGCGAACCGCGACAACGCCTACTCGCGCATTCTCTGCCCGCGCAAGCTCGCGCCGAACACCGCCTACCACGCATTCCTGGTCCCGGTGTTCGAGACTGGACGCCTGGCGGGACTGGGGCTGCCGTTCGATACCGTACCCAGCCCGACCATCTCGGCGTGGAAAGACGACTACGCGGCCAAAGGGCAGAACGCGCCGACGCAGTTCCCGCACTACTACCGCTGGTACTTCCGCACCGGCGCCACCGGCGACTTCGAGACTCTGGTGCGCCTGCTCGTGCCGAAGCCGGTCGACAAGCGGGTCGGCACGCGCGACATGGACGTCCTCGACCCCGGACTGAACGTCGATGCGGAGCCGAAGTTCAGCGGCATTCTCAAGCTCGGCGGCGCGCTCCGCGTGCCGCGCAAGAACTACACGGAAGCGGAGCTGGATCAGGTCGAGGCGCTGGAGAACTGGGCCACGGACCCGGCGAGCGAGTATCCGCGTCCGATCCAGCAGGACCTCGCCGCTCTCATCAACCTGAGCGACGACTACGCGGAAGCCGCGGCCGACGCCGCGAACGCGGCCGCCGGCATCATCGATCCGGAGAATCCGACCGAGAACGATCCCGATCCGGTGATCACTCTGCCGCTGTACGGGACGTGGCACGCCCTCACCAAGCGGCTGCTGCGCGAGCGCGACAACACCCCCCTCACGCCGAACGACAACTGGATCCACGAGCTGAACCTCGATCCGCGATTCCGCGTCGCTGCCGGCTTCGGCACGCGCGTCGTGCAGGACCAGCAGGAGAAGCTGATGGACGCGGCGTGGGAGCAGGTCGGCCGCGTGCTCGAGGCCCGCCGGCGCATCCGCTTCGGCCAGTTCGCGAAGGAAGTCTCCACGATCTGGTACGACCGCCATCTGGTGCCTCTCGTCGGCACGACCGGCACGAACGGCGCGAACCGGCAGAAGGGTCTGCTGCTGCTCGCGCCGCTCAACAAGCGGGTCATCGCCAACGGGTTCACGGTCCACAACCACCTCGGCGAGAGCTTTCTGCAACCGGCGATGCTCTCCGCACCGCTGCGCCGCATCCTCCGCCCGCGCGGACGGCTCATTTCACTGACGCCGTTCACGCCGGAGATCCGGCCGGACAACCTCATCGACCGCGTCAACGAAGGCACCGTCAACGCCTCGCCTCCGAAAGTGCGGCCGCCCGGCATCCTCACACCCGACGACATCGCTGATGAGGTGCTGCCCGACAACATCCCGCCGGCGCTCGTCGAGAAACTCCGCCTCTCGCCGTGGCTGCGCTGGCTGCTGCTGCTGATCGCGGCAATCCTGATCATTCTTCTCTTCGCCTTCACACCGACGGGCATCGCCGCCACCGTCGGCATCGCCATCCTCGCGCTCGTGATCTGGCTTTTCCTGCTCCTGACGCGATGGAGCAATCAGATCGCGGCCTCCGACACATTGCGCGAGGACAACCGGGCACCGGAGAGGGTCGATGACTTGCCGCTCAGTCCGAACTTCACGCTCACCGACTTCGGCACCATCCCGAACATCACCATCGGCACGACCGACAGCACCGAGGCGGTGCGCTTCAAGTCCGGACTGAAGAACGCCTGGGGGCTCATCACCTCGGGGAAAGAGGCCAGCGTCGTTCCGGCGAAGAAGAAGCTCGACCTCGGCGCGATCGCTGAAACATTCGTGACCGCGATCAATCCCGCCCTCACCGTGCCGCGGCGCGTCTACGCCGGCATCTTCCTGCCGCCGCGCATCGTCCTGGAGATCGGGGAGACCTTCGTCGAGCCGATGGCCTATCCGATCTTCGACACGCCGATGTACGAGCCGCTGACGAAGCCTTCGGCCGAGCTGTTTCTGCCGAACCTCAATCTGATCGAGCAGAACAGCATCACCCTGCTGGAGACGAACCAGAAGTTCATCGAGTCCTACATGGTCGGGCTCAATCACGAGTTCGCGCGCGAACTGTTGTGGCGCGAGTACCCGACCGACCAGCGCGGCAGCTACTTCCGGCAGTTCTGGGACGTGCGCAGCTTCTTCAACCCCACGAACATGAACGACGAGGACTTCAGGGAGTCCTTGCGCGACATCCCGAAGCTGCATCTCTGGTCGAGGCTCTCGAAGCTCGGAGATCACGATCATCGCGAGGAAGGGCTGGACAACGAACAGGAGCTCGTACTGGTCATCCGCGGCGAGCTGCTCAAGCGCTATCCGAACACCGTCATCTACGCGCACCGCGCGCGCTGGCAGTTGAAGTCCGACGGCACGATCGACAACACGCTGGAGCGCCGCCTCGTCGATCTCGTCGGCGCCGAAATCGACAAGCCGCCGAAAGACAAAGTCCTGACGCCGCTCTACGAGGCGAAGGTCGATCCCGACATCTACTTCTTCGGCTTCGACCTCACCATCGAGGCGGCGGCCGGCGGCACCGGCGCGAACCCGGCCGACGATCCCGGCTGGTTCTTCGTTCTCAAGGAGCGTCCCGGCGAGCCGCGCTTCGGCCTCGACTTCACCGACCCGCCTCCCAACCCGGCGCGTCCGCTCCACATCTGGGGCGACCTGGCGTGGTCGGACGTGCAACCCGGTCCGGACGGCTCGTTCATCGAGATCACCAACGCCACGCCGACGCGCGCGTTGACGATCCCTACCGGCCCGGACTCGGAGAAGCTGCCGCAGCACGACGACGACAAGAACATCCCTTTCAACAAGGACATGAACGCGGCCGATCTGGCCTACGTGCTGTTCCAGGCGCCGGTGCTCGTCGCCATACACGCCAGCGAGATGCTGCCGAAGAATTGATTGACCGATGGCCACATTCGACGAAGTCCGCCAGCAGCTCCGCCAGGCCCGCGTCGATGCCGACGCGAAAGGGGAGGCCGCGTTCGCCGCCAGGGAGCGCCTGTGGCGCATCGAGCGCGAGCAGGAAGCACTGCGCCGCCGGTTCGATCCCGAGAACGCCGATCACGTGCAGCGTGCGGCGGCGCTCGACGAAGCCCACGCGAAGTTGACGCAGGACATCGCCGATGCGCGCCAGATCCGCAACGACGCCATCGCCGTCGAGACCGGCCTCCTCGGCCAGTTCGCACAGTTCAGCGACCCCCGCGACGCCATCGAGCAGCTCAACGATCAATATCCGATTCTCCTGCTGCCGGTGCGGCTCGAGACACGCTTCAAAGGCGACCAGCTCTGGGTGCGGGTCTATCCGGACGACATCTCCGTCGACACGTTCGAGCCGCTGCTTTCGGTCAGCGAAGTAGCCAGCGCGAAGGAGTACTGGACGGGCATCTGGCAGGGACGCGGCTTCGAAGACCAGGAGCGCGGCGCGTGGCGCGGGCTGGTGGCCAGCCATGGGTCGGGACGGGCGGCGTGGATCCTCGACGTCCGCCAATACGAGCCGCTGAACCTCGCCGACCTGCAGCCGAAGGCCAGTGCCACCGACGTCGTGCTGACCATTGCCACCGAGGTGCTGCCGAACCCGGCTGAGAACGCGGCGATCGGCGCGTACTGGATCGCGCTCTGGAAGGCGGACGGCGACGCGCAGCAATCGCAGGACGCGCTCGACGCGCTCGTCACCGCGCTGGGCGCCGCGCGCGCGGACGAGATCGCGAACGGGCCGCAGCCTTCGAACTTCGCGACCGTGCCGGTTCTGCCGGATACGAAGCAGAGCGTCACCACGACCTTTTCCTGGGTCGTCTTCCCCGACAGCGCAACGCTGGAGCTGAAAGAAAACTCGTGGGCCCGCGCGGCCCGCGCGGTTCTGCTGCCGGACCGCTTCGTCTTCATCGGCTATCGCACCGGCGCCGCGCCGCGCATCGCCCTCGGAGCCCCGGTGCCGTCGTCGCTCGTCGTTGGTCCCGATCCTTCCGCCCCCGAGACCGAGCAACTGCGTCGCGACGCCGCCGGCAACCTGATCATCCCGGACGACATGCTGTGGATGGTCGACTTCGACCGCGCCGTGCAGGTGGGGATGGGCTTCCGTCTCGAGCTCGACGCGTTCGAGGCTGCGAACGGCTTCGATCGCGTCCTCGTCGTCGGCATCCGCGCCGGTGACGACGAGACGGAGGCCGCGCAGGGGCTGGCCACACTCATCGAGCATCACCGCTTCAGCCGCACCGGCTTCGAGGTCGTGCCGCAGGGAACGCCGACGAACAACACCGAGGCGGCGAGCACGCCGTTCGTGCGTGGCGCGGTTGCCGACGCGAGCTTCAACGACCGCAAGACCGGCGACCTGTTCACCCACTCCGATTCATGGCTCACCAAAGCGGACGGCCAGTGGCTGGCCGAATGGCTCGGTCTCGACGAAGCGGCGTTCCAGCGCGTACACGGTGCGGGCGGGCGCGACCAGGGCGACGCGCGGGCGATGAACGTCGCCCTCTGGCCGGCCACGATCGACTACTGGATGGAGTCGCTGATGGACCCGGGCTTCGATACCGAGGAGATCAGCCAGACCCGCGACTTCTTCACGACCTATGTCAGCGGCCGCGGCGCGGTGCCCGCCATCCGGGTCGGACGTCAGCCCTACGGCATCCTGCCGGCGACCGCGCTCTCGCGGATGCAGTGGCTGCAGCCGAAGAACACCGACGGCGCGCTCTTTCGCTCCTACCATTGGCGGCTCTACCAGTTCCTGCTGCGCGTCGATGCGCAGTGGCGTGCCCTGGTCTCGCTCGTTGCGTACGCCGGCAAGCCAGACGTCGATCCGCACGAGAATCTGCTCCACATCGTTGGCCTCCACTCCGGCGCGGCCAGTTGGGCGTACCGCTGGGCGGAAAGCGCGGACCAGTACTGGAACCAGCTCGTCTTCATGTCCTGGAACCAGTTCTCCCTCGACCCCTTCAAGCAAGAGGCCGCGACCGCGTTACTGAACGATTTCGGCTGGCTGCGCGAGCCGTATCCGAACATCCTCGAGAAGTTCTTCTTCGGCAAACACGATCCGCTCACCGGCCCGATCGTCGACGACGTCCCGCTCTCCGAGACCGCGCCGATCCGCAGCTACACGGACGACGATCGCAACTACATCCAGTGGCTGATCGACGCATCGAATGTCTCGCTGCAGACGCTCTACGCGCAGGACGGTTTCAAAAGCGACCTTCCACCGAAGGCGCTCCTCTATCTCCTGCTGCGCCACGCGCTACAGCTCGGCTATCACGACGTCGCCGTGCGCCTGCACTCCGAATTGAACCTGCTCGATCCGGTGAGCGCCCGCGCCGCGAAACGCGACAACCCGTTCATCCACGTGCGCGAGCAGGCGGCGCAGAGCGAGAGCCGGTATCAGATCCTGTACAAGACCGAGCCGCTGATCAGCGCCACGGAGCCGGTCGGGCAGTACATCGCCGCGCAACTGCAGAAGCCCGACTTCTTCGCCGGCCGCATGCTGTCCCGGCAGCTCGAGGCGCTCGAGCTGCTGAAGGACGCCTCCACGGCGCGGCTCGAGCGCGCGTTCGCGGAGCACATCGATCTGTGCACCTACCGCCTCGACGCCTGGCTCCTCGGCCTGGTGCACCTGCAGCTCGCCAGCATGCGCAACAACGAAGAGACGGTGTCGTCGCCGCCGCGCAAAGGCGTCCACGTCGGCGCCTACGCCTGGCTCGAGAACCTCCGTCCCGAGAACAAAGTGCTGACGCCGTTCACGCCGGAAGATCCGGAGCTGGCTGCGATCTTCGCCGGCTCTCCGCAGCTGGTGAAAGACTCGACGAACTTCGGCTACATCCACGCGCCGTCGCTCAATCACGCCGTCGCCGCGGCCGTACTCCGCAACGGCTACACGTCGAACGCCTCGCCAGCTAACCGGCAGTCGCTGGCCGTGAACCTCAGCTCGGAGCGCGTGCGCACCGCCGTCGCGCTGATCGAGGGCATCCGCGCCGGCCAGAGCCTCGCCGCGCTCCTCGGCTATCAGTTCGAGCGCGGCATGCACGACCGCAACGCGGCGGTGAACGTCGATCAATACATCTGTGACCTCCGCCTGGCGTTTCCGCTGGCCGGCAACCGGATCAGCTCCACGGCGCCGCCCGAGGGGACGCCCATCGAGGCGGTGGAGGCGCGGAACGTCATCGACGGCCTCGCTCTCGTCAATCAGATCAAGACCTCGAACCAGAAGACCTATCCGTTCGGAAAAGCGGGGCTGCCGGCGATCGCTGATGCGAGCGCGCGCGCCATCATCAACGATGAAGCGGACCGCCTCGTCGAAAGCCACGACGCCGTCGCCGATCTCGCCCTCGCGGAAGGGGTGTATCAGGCCGTCCTCGGCAACTACGACCGCGTCGCGTCGACGTACGACGCCTATGCGAAAGGGCGAGTTTCCGCCCGAGCCGCAGGTCGTGCGCACACCTTCGAACGGCGTCGGGCTCACGCACCGCGTCGCGCTTCATCTCACGCCCGGTCTGCTTCCCACCGACTCGCCCCTCGGCCCCGGCATCCCCATGACCCCGCGCGCGCAGGCGGAGCCGGCTATCAACCGGTGGCTGTTCGACAGCATGCCGCCCCTCGGCGACGTCGGCTGCATGGTGTCGTTCCGCGACGCGCCCACCAACGCCGACGTCGAGCGCGAAGTCACGCTGCTCGACCTCGCCGTGCAGCCGGCCGACTTCCTCCGCCTGTTCCGCGATGCGGCGCAGCAGGAGATGGCGGAGCTCGACGATCGCATCGTCCGCCACATCTTCAACACCGAGACGCCGCGGCCCGACACGCCGGTGACGATCCGCTACATGGACAAGGACACCGCGCCGATCTCCGTCTTCGAGCTCCTGCCGCTGCTGCGTCAGTTGCGGCGGCTCGCCACCACCTCGCGGCCGCTGCGCTCGAGCGACTCTTCACGCTCGAACGACGCGCAGCAGCAGCAGGACGCGAGCGTGTCGGTGAATCCGGCGCGCATCACAGGCGTCCGCGCGTCGCTCCTCATGCTCGCCGTCGATCTGCAGAACTTCATCGACAGCGTGTCGCCCGATCCGCTCGTGCGCATCGCCGACTTCGAGAGCTATCTGGCCGACGTCGTGACGCTGCTCCCGCGCGTCGTGGAGTTCGGCATTCCGCAAACCGGCTGGGGCTTCGCGTACGACGCGAAGCGGCGTCTCTTCCAGGCCGTGATCGAGAAGGTTGCGGCCATCGTCGCGCGGTGGAACGAACGGCTGGCGAAGTTCGACGGATTCATGCTCGCGTACGATCCGGCCGCCGACGAGCCGACGAAGCTCGCGCTCCTGGCGCAGGCCGCGCTGCAGATCACGAGCGCTCCGCTGCCGCAGACCGGACTCGCCGACGCCATCAAAGTCGATCTCGAGACCACGGCGCGCGACGCGTTCGTCGCCAAACGCGACGAGCTGGTGGCGTTCCTCGGCACCACCGAGACGACGGCGCCGCAGCTTCTCATCGATGCGAACGCGCTTCTGCCGCTCACCGCCTTCGATGTGGCCGAGGTGTCGTTTGCGGATGAGGAGCAATTGGCGGTGCTCTTTGCCGACGACGCCGTGAACGTCATGCAGGTCGTGCTCGACGAGGCTGAGCGCCGGCTGGCGGCATCGCTGACGCATCTCGATGCGCACGACGCGGCATCCGAGCCGTCGGCGCGCGTCGACGCGCTCGACGCGGCCGCGAAAGCGCTCCTCGGCGACGACGTCTTCGTCGTTCCCGAGTTCACGCTCGCCGCGGAGCACGGAAACGAGCTCGCGAATGCCGTCGACTCCAACACCTCTGGAGCGCTGTTCGCGCATCTCGTCGCGAACGATCCGTTCCCGGTCGACACGTGGCTATACGGCGTGGCTCGCGTGCGCGACAAGATCCGCGCCCTCGAGCAGGTGATCATGCTCGCCGAAGCATTCGGCATCGCCTCGCCGCCCGAGCTGACGGCGCTGCAGCTGCCGTATATCGAGAACGAAGGATGGTTCGCGCTCGAGCTTCCGCCGAGCCCGAAGCTCGACGTCGATCGACTGCTCTACACGGCCGTGCTCTCGACGCCGTTCGACGAGACCGCGCCGCAATGCGGCCTGCTGCTCGACGAATGGACGGAAGTCATCCCCACTCCGGAGGTCGAGACCGGCATCGCCTTCCACTACGACCGGCCGAACTGCGAGGCGCCGCAGAGCCTCCTGCTCGTCACGCCGTCGGACTTCCGCGGCGAATGGCAGTGGAACGATCTCGTCGACGCGCTGAACGAGACGCTCGACTTCGCGAAGCGCCGCGCCGTCGAGCCGGATCAGATCGACACCACCGCCTACGCGCGATTCCTCCCCGCCACCGTCTCGGCGGTGACGCGGCAGCAGATCACGATCTCGGCCATGTACGCGCTCAACAACAACTTCGTCCTGCGGGAAGGTGAGCCATGAAATTCGTTCTCGAGGACGTCTCCGCCGCGGTGACGTCGCGGCTCTTCCCGACCGTGACGCTCTGGAACCGGCTGGAGGGACGTCCACGCGCCGACAAATTCGACCGCGCGCTCAAAGCAGAAGTACGTGACGCGCTCTGGATGCTGACCAGGCAGTGGCAGCTCGGCGAATTCGCCGGCGACGACGCCGGCTCGCCAATCGAGACGAAGGTGCACCTCACCTCCACGCGCCTGCGGAAGTACCAGCCGGACACGCACGCCATCGAGCCGTTCGACGACGACACGCCGCTGGAAGCGGACGTGGAGCGGCGGGCGATCTCGTTCGAACAGGGCGGACGTCCGGTCGCGCTCGACCTTCGTCTGCTCATGGGCAGGCACTGGCTCAAGCTTCTGCGCGCCGCGCTCGGCGTCGACCTGCGCGACGTGTTCGCCGGGAAGTATCCGATCCACGAGCCCGATCCAACGCAGCAGCAGGATGCCATCTACTGCGCGCACGCCGAGGTGTGGAGCGTGTTCGACGCGGTGAGCGGACGGGCCGTCGACGGCGGTGCGCTCTACCAGGACATCGTCGACAATCCGCCGCGTCCCGCCTGGGGCGACATTCCGGAGGTCGCCGCCGATCCTGCGGTCGTCGATGGCGTGGCCAACGCGTTCCGGGCGTGGTTCGAGAAGCTCTTTTATCAGCCCGAACAGAACGACGCCTGGGTGCCGGAGCGGCTCGAGTACCGCTTCTCGGCCTCCGCACCGGTGCAGGCCGACGGCAGCGAGAAGGTCTTCCTCGCCGACGAGTACTACCAGGGCCACCTCGACTGGTACTCCGTCGACATCGATCCCGACCGCGCCAGCCTCGGCCCGCTCGCGCCCGATCCCGCGCTGCCGAAGCCGGCAACGCTGGCGATGGTGCCGGTGCCGGTCAGCTTCAGCGGCATGCCGAACACGCGCTGGTGGACGTTCGAGGACGGGAAGACGAACTTCGGCGACGTGAAGCCGGAGACGACCGATCTGGCCAAACTGCTGTTGATCGAGTTCGGCCTCACGTTCGCGAACGACTGGTTCCTCATCCCGTTCACCGTCCCCGCCGGCTCGGTGGCGAAGGTGCAGGGGATCGCGGTGACGAACGTCTTCGGCGAGCGCACGTGGGTGGAGGCGGCCGGCCGCGGTCCGGACGACGACTGGCAACGCTGGGCGATGTTCGTCGTCAATACGCGCGGCGAGCAGGGAGAGCAAGCCGATACGTCGCTGTTGCTGATGCCGACCGCGCCGAAGGTGCAGGAAGGGCCGCGTCTGGAGGAGGTGATGCTCGCGCGGGACGAAGTCGCGAACATGGTCTGGGGCATCGAGCAGACCATCCCGCTGCCGAGCGGGGAACCGAAACGGGGGCGGGAGGCGGCGCTCGAGCTGCGGGCCTTCCTCGAGCGCGACGTCACGCCGCAGGATCCGATTCCGTACGCGGGAGAAGCGCTGATCCGCTATCGCGTGATGAGCAGCGTGCCCGAGAACTGGATTCCGTTCGTGCCGGTGCACATGGACTCCGGCAACCGCGAGATCCAGCTCCAGCGCGCGGCCATGCCGCGGGTCATCGTCGGCAACCCGCCGCCGCCCATCCGCAAGATCCGCCCGCGCACGTCGCTCCTGCGCCCAGGTCTCGATGACAGTCCCCAGCAACCGTACTTCCTGCACGAAGAGGAAGTGCTCCGCGCGGGCACCGTCGTCACGCAGAGCTTCCAGCGCACCCGCTGGCGCGACGGCCGCGCCTGGGTGTGGCTGGGCGTCCGTAAGAAAACGGGGAGGGGCGAGACGTCGAGCGGCCTGGCGTTCGACAGGATCGTGACGAAGCCGCAACCGTGAGGGAGCACGGGGCCGAGCCCTGTCCCGCTGCGCGTTTGGGCGGGGCGGTTCTTCACATCACGCCGGCTGGCTTTGTGGCGCGTGGTAGCCCTTTTTCCGTGGAACGTTCGCGCCGAAACGTGAACGGGGCGCCTTTCATCGATTCAGATTGGCCGGGCCATCGGACTCGAACCCGCAACGTCCGGGCGTGACGGCGTGCCCGGCCAGTAAGAGAAAACACCGCGTACATCTGTGGATCGTCCGGGCTTCTGATCGCCTGGCACGCGGAACAATTAGCGATCTGCATGATGCGACCCCCGGATGGAGCCGGTAGGAGGGCAGAGGGTGGTTTCGTTGATGTGTTGGGGCGACGGAGAAGTCGCGGCTCACCGGCCGGCGCCATACAACTGCATCGCTGACCATGCAGCAAAGGTGTTGTAGCGCCGATCCGGCGATCGCATCATCTGCAGTTGAACGCGTCGCAACGCTTCGGCGGGTTCGACGCCAAGGCGCAGCGCGCGATGGAATGCGACGGAAAACTCACGGCCCGCAGCATCTTCCACGTCCCACAGCGATGCCACGACGTGCCTCGCCCCCGCCGCTAGGAATGCCGAAGAGAGGCTACGGCTGTACCCGTAGCCTTGGCTGGGCGTGGCTGTTCGGCAGCCCGCCGCGACGACGGTATCGAGATGCCGAAGATTCATTCCGGCGATTTCACTCGCCGTCAGTGAATCGTCCGTACCGGTCGACGCGACCAGAATTCGGGAGTTGTCGGGACTCAAGGGATCAGAGACTGCATGGGTGGCGAGATGAGCGACATCCACTTCCTGCAACGCCGCGGTGATTCTGCTCTTCGTCGCGTCCTCCGCTACCAGCAGCGTGGCTCGATCGTACAGCGCGGCAACGTCGTTCGCTTCGCGTTGGGCCGCCTCGAGCGACGGGTACGCGGAATACCGCATCCGGTCGATGGATGGATTTCCGACGCTCAGCAAGGCTTGCGCGCGCCGATCCAGCCGGAGCGGCGCGGCGGCGAATGCTCGAAGCGAGGGGATGATGGTGACGGTTGCGTCCTCGATCAGGAACCGTTCGTCGGGCCCGATGAGGGACGCGAAGGATAGACGGGCGAACCCGGGCGCGTCGACGACCACGAGGTTGTTGTGTCCTGCGATTGCCTCGTGGATGGGTCCGAGCAAGAGCGAGTAGAGCGTCCGGGCTTCCGCCCTAGCGCGCGGGTCCTCACCACTCCCTATCGCGTCGGCGAGTCGTTCGATAGAACGCTCCACCTGTCTCCAGGACACCAAATTCCCGACTCGTTGCATGTCTCCCGTGGTGATCACATAGCGGACGGTTCGCTCCCGATAGAAACCGAATGCGAGCAGAACCGTTCCGGGCTTCACGAGGGCGGCGAGGTCGCGCGCACGGACCGGCTCGGACACGTCCCTGCCCTCTTCGCGATCGAGAAGAATTCGTGCGCGAGGGCGGTCTGCGACCGCAAGCGCGGCGTCGTACTCGCCACGGCTGTCGAGGAGGTCAGCCAGCGCCATGTATGCGTCGCTCGATTTTCCGAGAAACGTATCGCGGAAAACGTCTCGCTCGACGCGATCCCTCCGCTCTTCGATCATCTGCACAGCGAGCCGGAGATCGCTCTCCGCTTCGGCGAACCGCTCGACCTTGCTCGCCAAGCCGGCACGGACCACCAGCACCTCGGGGACTCGTCTCAGGCGTCCCCGCTTCGTCGCCACGGCGAGGTAGTCGGTGAGCAGCGACCGCGCACGTTCCGGTGCCTGATCGCCGGTCAGCAGAGCATCTGTGAGACGGAGCTCATTCTCCGCTCCCTCTCGGAAATTCGCGTCCGCGATCGACGCCGCGGCCTGACGCGCGCGCTCGAGATCCGCTGCGATCGACGTCTTCAGCCCTGCGTTCTTCGCTGCGAGCGCACGCCAGATCGCCGCTTCGGCCAGACGCGTGTCGGCCCCGCCGCCCTCGAGTTCGAGATTGAGCAATGCGTGGGCAAGCTCCCAGCGACGTTCGCTGAGCGCGACGAACGCCGCCGCATGAAGCAACGATTGGATCACCCGGGTATCGCCATGACCACCCGCAGCAGCGAGCGAAGACCGAATGATCGGCCACGCTTCGTGCGGCCGGCCCAGACTCGTGAGTGCCGCCGCGATGCGGCCGGTCATCTCGACGGCGTTCGGAACGTCGCCGATGGCCATAAACGCCGCTTGAGCCGAACGTTGGGCGGCGAGTGCCTCCTCGAACCGGCCGTTGAACGACAGGATCGTCGCTCGGAGACGATTCATCTGTCCGTGAAGGAAGCGGAACCCTGCCGGTACCTCCGAAGAGAGGTCGTCGAGCAGAGTCAGGGCGCGGGCGTGATGTCCGACGTCGACCGCCGCGCTGGCGTAATAATGTCGGGCCAGAAGAGCCATCGGGCTCGACCGGAACGCGAACAGTGCCCCGGCCTTCTGGAACAGTTCGGCGGCTTCCACGGTTTGACGCGCGCCATTCAGCCGGCTTGCGTCGCGATAAAGCTGGTGCGCCGTGACGAGGGCAGCAAGTTTGGCCGGATCACTTGACGCGCGATCGATCGCGGCGACCGCACTCGCGAGCAGTCCTTCGCCTTTCGTACGGCGCAACGTGTCGCCCATGACCCGGCTGACCATGAGATGAGCGGCAGCACCCGCGGCATCGCCGCGGGAGGTCGCGATGGCCCACTCCGCAAGGCACTCAGTCTCTGCCCAGCGGCGTGCATACTCGGGATGGCGCATCACAGCGTCGGTGATCGGCCCGAAGGTTCGGGCCGCCCCAGCCTGAGGGAGCGTTGTAACCACGCGTTCCCAGGCACTGGTTCTACTGCCCGCCGATTCGAGCGTCGCAAGGCGCCGCCGCGCCTCGGCAGCCCATGGGCTCGTCGTGTCAACGCCGAGGTAAGCCTCGTAGGCGGAACGTGCAAGAGCGTTGAGACCGAGGTCGTCGACAACCATCGCCCGGTTGAATCGTGCATGCGAGGGGATTGCAGCGTCGGCGATTGCGCGGTCGGCGGCGGCGAGGGCCTCGATCAGCGTGGCATCGTCGCGGTCTAATCCCTTCGCTGCGAGAACGACCGCGAGGTCGTTCCAGTAAGCCGGGCTGCGACCGCGCTCGGGGATCGCGCGAAGGAGGCGCTCCGCCTCGGCCGTGTTTCCGACGACGAAGGCCGCGACGGCTTTTTGATGGTCGTTAGTATCCGGTGAAGCGATGACGGCGTATCCGGTCGCTTTGATCTCGAGCGATTGCCCTGGCACAACGACCAGCGCTGAACGTGTGACGAGGTGCCGCGCCGGCTCGGTCTTGAGGATCGCCAAGCGGCCGGCCGGGAGAGCATGTTGGCGTCTAACGGAGCGCTGCAGCGCCCGCCACGGATCACGTTCCGCCGCCACGAAGACTACGACCGCGGCGGTCAGGACCGCCACGGTCGCTACGCCGAGAGCTGTACGAAACCGGAACAAGTGGGGAGCTCTAGTTATAATGATCGATCGTACAGTCGTCGCCGGGATCGGCCAGGAGTATGTCTGCGCGTGGCGGGAAGGGCCCGCACTTCTTCGGCTCCGTGCAGGGCAAATCGGTCACCGCCGGACGCACTTGGTGGTTCGCGCACTTACCGACGTAGATGTTGTAGGCCTTATCGAAATGCCGGGCCACGACGTGCGGCGGGCGATTGACCACCTTGATCTCAGGGACTGCGTCCGATCGTCCGCCGGCGACCTTGATCTCATGGGTCTCAACGACTTCTTTGCCGTTGTTGTCCAGAGACTTCTTCTTGTAGACGAGCGTGACATGGTCGCCGCGGAGATCGGCTTCGTAGCGCATCCGGCAGATGGCGCACCGAGGCTCTCTTCCTTCGAAGGAAAGCATCTTCGGCAAGTACGCTTCCGGCATCACTCTGCCGCCGCGGAAATCTACATACGCTGCGAGCTCGCCCGGGACTACCTGTCGCTTCCTCACCTCTGGCCGAAGCTTGCACGTGGGCGCGAGCGAGCGCAATGACGGCGAGCCCTCCATGAATTCATCCTTCACGTCGGAGAAGATGCCGCGTGTCCCCCTCACCCGAATCGTCGCACCGGTGAGATCGATCTCGGCGTCCGATCCCTTCTTCTGTCTCACCACCCAGTCGTCGGGATTGATGATCGAATCGAAGGGTATTACCAGCGTCGGCTGGTGGTGTTCTGCCGCGACCAGCACCGCGGTGTTGGCTAGCGACATCGGCTGGTTCACCTGCACGATGAGGCCGATGAAAATGATGATGATTTTCATCTCTTCCCTCCGACTGTGTGTTCTGTGTGCCACTAGTATAGAGGGCGTCGTTCCCCGTTTTTCCCGCCCGGCGAATCGAAGAAAACCGTCGTCGTGTCTCTCGAAAATGACATGGAATCACGTGAACTGATCGTCTCGTTCCGCGCCGATACCGAAGGGACGCTGCTTTATCGCTCCGTTCCCGCTCCCGATTTCACTTTGGATGCGGTTGCCGCTCTCCTCAAACGATCCGGACTGGCGGAAGCGGCGTTCGTCAAGGCCGCGGCCCGAGTTCCGGAGCAGGACATCGAGCGCAAGTCGGCGCCGCTCACGAACGTGACCCCCTCGTGGCGAAGCCGGCAGGGGTATCTCGATGCCGCGCCCGGGGGCGTGCACACGAGTGCTCTCGCCGGTGTTGCCGGCGCCAAGGGGGCGCGCGTCCGCGTGTTCGATGCGGAGGAGGACTGGGAGACTGGACATATCGATCGGCCCATTGCCTTTTCATCAGTGGTGTTCGGACCCACGACGGCCGCTGCCGGTGCCGATCAGGACCATGGCACCGCGGTGATGGGAATCATCGCGGCGCGTGAGGATGCCGTTGGTGTGACCGGAATCGCACCCGACGCGACCGTGGGCCTGGTGCGGTTCGAGCCGAATTTTTCCAACTCGCACATGACGATCCAGAACGCTGTCGACACTCTGAAGATGAAGGGCGGCGACATTCTCGTTCTTCCGATCGACCGGAAGGGACCGCTCGGAAAACAGATCGCCATCGAGTGGTGGCCGGACGATTTCTCGGCCATAAAGTACGCGACAGGCAAAGGGGTGATCGTCGTCGAAGCGGCCGGGAACTCTGGCGAGAATCTTGACCTCACCGACTACGACACGCGCCTGCCGGGCTTCAGTCTCGGTTGGAGCAATCCCTTCAAGAGGGGCGCCATGGATTCCGGAGCGATCCTCGTGGGGGCCGGTGCGCCTCCTAATGGCGCTGATCCGGACCGCTCCCGGCATCGCGATTCGAACTATGGCACGTCTGTGGACGTTCAAGGATGGGGTGCCGACATCGTCACGACCGGCTACGGCGACCTTACCAAAGGCAGCGACACGACCAAGTTCTACGCTGCGAATTTCGGCAAGACGTCAGGCTCGACGGCGATGGTTGCCGGCGTTCTCGCGTGTGTTCAGGGCGCCCGCATCGCGGCAGGGCGAGCGCCCTGGACGCCCAGCGAGGCCCGCAACGCCCTTCGGACCACCGGTTCTCCTCAACAGGCTTCGACAACGTCTCCGCTCAGCGAACGGATCGGCAGCCGACCGAATCTCGCTCAGCTGCTCGCCCTCGCGCTTGCGTGACCGTGAGGTGGCGGAGCCGCTCACTCAGCGACCACGATCGCCAGCGATTCGTACCTCAAGCCAACCGCCACGCCGCGCCGGCGGCGCTTCCCCGATACTTCTCAACAGATCGAAGGCTGTAATCGTGACCTGCACTTGTTTCGGGTCGGTGTTGGCCGGGACCAGGTGCGTGACGTCGAACCGCTGCACGGGCCGAGCGTGATCGTGCTCCCCCGAGCAGCCTCAGGTAGTTCTTGTTGAACCCGGAGCGTCGCGCGAGAAGGGGAAGAACACGCGAGCCTCAACATGCTCTTCGAGTGGGCCGACATCTTCCACGTCGAAGCCTCTGACCTGCTCCGCGAGCTGGAACAAGGTCGGAAGGAAGCGCGGGCTCGGCGCGCGTCAGCGATGCTGGCCGCGGCAGGCCTGACCCCGCCATCCTCTACACCGGCGTAATCGGAATCTCCCCGGTCAACGGACGAAACAGCGTCTGTTGCAGGAACGGCAGGACGTCGTCCGCGGGGAGGGGGCGGCTGAAGAGATAGCCCTGCATCAGATCGCAGGCGTAGTGGCGCAGGAACGTGTACTGCGCTTCCGTCTCCACCCCTTCGGCGACGACCTTGAGCTGCAGGGTGTGGGCGAGGTTGATGACATACGACACGATTGCCGCGGCCGTTTCGTCCGACGTCACTTCGCGGAGAAACTCCTTGTCGATCTTCACCGTTGTGATGGGGAAGTGCTTCAGGTAGATCAGCGAGCTCTGGCCGGTGCCGAAGTCGTCGATGGCGATGCTCACGCCCATCGTGCGCAGCTCGCGCAGCACTTTCATCGTCAGATCGAAGCTCTGCATCGCCGCGCTCTCGGTGATCTCGAGCTGCAGCATCTGCGGCTGGAGTCCGCTTTCCGTCAGGGCGATGCGCACGACGTCGACCAGTCCGCGTTGCTGCAGCTGCACCGCCGAGATGTTCACCGCCATGCACAGCGACGTCAGCCCCTGATCGTGCCAGCGGCGCAGTTGCCTGCACGCCGTGCGAAGCGCCCACTCGCCGATCTGGATGATCATGCCCGTCTCTTCGGCGAGCTGGATGAACTCGATGGGCTGAATGAGGCCGCGATGAGGATCGCGCCAGCGCAGCAACGCTTCGAGCGACACGATCCGCCGCCGCGCACGATCGTAGATGGGCTGGTAGTAAAGCTCGAGCTCCTCGCGCTCCACGGCGTGATGCAGATGCTGCTCGAGCGCGAGGCGGCGCACGTAGCGCTCGTTCATGCTCGCCGTGAAGAGCTGCGCCTGATTGCGGCCGAGCTCCTTCGCGCGGTACAGCGCCGCGTCGGCGCACTTGAGCAGCGTCTCCGCATCCTCGCCGTCGGAAGGAAAGCAGCTGATGCCGATGCTCGCGGTCACGAAGAGCTCGTGCCCATCGACGCTGAACGGCCGCTGCAGCGAGTCGAGAACCTTGCGGGCCACGCCGGCCACACCTTCCGCGTTCACGATCTCCGGCAGCAGCACGCTGAACTCATCGCCGCCGATGCGCGAGATCGTGTCCGACGCGCGCAGTGAGCTCTGCAGACGTTTGGCGATGTCCGCGAGCAATGCGTCGCCGAACGAATGACCCAGCCCGTCGTTGACCAGCTTGAAGTGATCGACGTCTAGGTACATCACCGCCAGTCCCACGCGATTGCGCCGCGCATGCGAAAGGCTGTTCACCAGCCGGTCGCGGAACAGCAGGCGGTTGGGGAGCGCTGTCAGCGAGTCGTAGTAGGCGCGGTACTCGAGCTGTTTCTCGGTCTCCTTGCGCTGGGAGACGTCGCGGTAATTGAGGACGACCGCTCCGACGCTCTCTTCGTGAAGCAGGTTCTGGCTGAACCCTTCCAGCCAGATCCACATGCCGCTCTTGTGGCGGAAGCGCAGCTCGCCGTGCGACTCGTGATTCGGCATGGACAGGATGTCGCCGAACACTTTGCGCGCCGCTTCGACGTCGCGAGGATGAACGAAGTCGAAGATCGAGCGGCCGAGGAGCTCGGACTCGTCGTAGCCGATGAGGTGGGAGGTCGAGGAACCGGCGTACGAGAAGCGCAGCTCGCCGTCGAGCAGCACCACGCCGCTCCAGCTCTTCTCGACGATCGTGCGGAAGCGTTTCTCGCGCTGCTCGAGCGCGCTCTCCGCGAGACGGCGCCGGGAGATGTCGCGAATGAATGCAGTGAAGCTCAGATCGTTGCCGCTGCCTGCCGGGGCGATCGTGACTTCGATCGGGAACTGCTCGCCGGAGGCGCGGCGGGCGAAGGTCTCGATGCGTCGTCGCAGCAATCGCGATTGCGTACCTTTCTCATGGCGGGCCAGGGCTTTCTTGAACAGCGCCAGCTCGCGTTTGTCGAAGAGCTCTTCCCGCAATGGCATTCCCATCACGGTCACGCGTCGCGATCCCGAACGTGGCCTCGGCCTGCCGGTTCCACTCGATCACGTTCAGCGAGCGATCGACGGCGATGACCGCATCGAGCGTAGTGGCGATGAGCTGGCGCAGACGCGCTTCCGATTTGCGCAGCGCGTCTTCCGTCCGCCCGCGGGCGATCGCTTCGCCGACGATGCTCGCCGTCGAGCGCAGGAACGCGAGCTCGTACTCCGCGAAGACGCGCTCTTCGTTCGAATAGACCAGCATCACGCCGAACGGTCCGTACTGCGTGCGGATCACGACCCCGGCGCCGCTGCGCACGCCGTGGTAATTGCGAAGGTGCGTTGCCTTGAAGCGCGTTTCCTGCTCGAGCCGTCCGAAACTGAACGGCGTCTCGGCGAGCAGCGTGATCATGCCCAGGGCCTCGTCCTCGTCCGCGTCGCGGGTGCAGTGCAGGAAGGTCTCGTTCGCGCCGAGCGCGCCGCGGACGATCATCCGCCCGCCGGGCAGGATCTCCAGCGCACGGCAATGCGAGACCTGCAGGGTGCTCTCGACGAGCGCGCAGGCTTGGCCGAGGAGAATCAGGGGGTCGACGCCGGTGAGGGCGGCCTGACCGAGCTCGGCGATCGCCGTTTGCTGACGATCGCGCGCCTCGATCTCCGCGCGTACACGAAGCAGATCCGCATCCGGAGACTCCGGCTGCGCCCCGCGGACGAGGTGGAACGGCGTCGATTGTTCGGACATGGAACCCGATTGCGCCCGATGGAAAAGCTACCTGTGTGCGTTGCAGTTTAAGCGCAAGTGACCCAGGTCACAACGAGGTTCGGAGCGGCGCGTATACTTCCGGTCCACAACCACAGCAGCACTGCAAAAAAGGGGGGCGTACCGCACGCCCCCCTTTTTCTTTTTCCCGGAGGCTCGATGACAGGCAGGAAATTCGTGATGGTGTTGATGCTGATCGCGGCCGCGGCTTGCCGCCGCGAGAGCTCGAACATTACCGGCAGTTACAGCGGCGGCTTCCTGGCGGGCGCGGTCGTGTTGAACGGCATCGAAGGATCGCCGCAAGGCGTCGAAGTATCTGTTCGCGACACCGGCATGGTCACCACGCTCGCGGCCGACGGGCGGTTCTCGTTCGCGAACGTTCCCGACAACGCCATTCTCGATTTCCGCCGCGCCGACGGCATCCAGGCCTCGCTCGCCATCGCTCCGAACGGCGGCAAGGGCTCACTCATCGTCGACCTGGGACGCAGCCGCGCGGGCGCGTCTTCTGGCCGCGGCAACAACACGCGCGATAAGCGCGAGTTCGAAGGTGTGATCCGCACCGCCGGCGCGGACAGCATCGTCATCTTCACCTCGCATCAGGAAGAAGTGGGCATCGGACTGACCGATGACACGGTCATCCGCAAAGGCAACGAGGTTCTCACCGCGGCCGATCTGGTCGCGGACATGCGCGTTCACGTGCGCGCGCGGAAAGTCATCGATGGTTACGTCGCGCAGCAGATCGTCGTGCAGGAAGGGGAGGACGACGACGATGGCGAAGACGACGAGCGTCCGTCGCTCCGCCAGTACGAAGGAACGGTCGTCAGCGCGAGCGCGACGGAGCTGGTCATCAACGACTCCCATCGCAACGAAGTGACGTTCGCCATCACCGCGGAGACGATCATCCGCAAAGGGAACGCGACCGTAGCGGCCGCAGACCTGCGGCCGGGCCAGCGGGTTCACGTCAAGGCGGAAGTCGCGGCCGACGGCGCGGCGACCGCGGTGCAGGTCGTTCTGCAGAACACGCGGGACTCCCAGACGGTCAGCGTGAGCGGAACGGTGGTGAGCGTGAGTGGTGCGGACATCGTGGTCGATACGAAGACCGGCGACGTCACCGTCCAGACCGACGCCACGACCGCTATCCGCAAGAAAGGAAAGGCGATAGCGCTGACGGACATCGTCGCCGGCGACTCCCTTTCCGCGAAGGGAACGAGGGTTTCGGAGAACACGATTCTGGCCTCGGAAGTCGAGATCCGCGGCAAGAGCGGGCATCCGTAGGTGCCCAGGGTGTGGCGCTGAGCTGCCGCTCACGCGCGCGGGTGTGATGGAAGGGCCGGCGGAACACGCCGGCCTTTTCTGCGTCCGTAAGTTATTGCTGCAATGCGTCGTTTCCAAAATGGTGTAAAATTCACCGGTCCGATTTCCGCGTCCAACTCGAGAACGCCCGGGATCACCCCGGGTGTAGCCATTTTGTCGATAGGGGTTGCCATGACCGCGAACCGCCGTTTGCTCGTCTCTTCGTTCTTGTTCTTTGCGTTGTTTCCGGTGTTGGCAGGTGCGGCCACGATCGAGTTCCGCACCCTGATCGACGTCGACAACAACGGGGCAACGGGTTGCGCGACCGGTGGACTGACCGGAGTCGAGCACGTGGTCGTAACCGTGGTGAAGACGGACGCCACCAGCGGCGCGGTGGAGCAATCTTATCGACTGGCCTGCTCGGGCGGCTCGCTCGGTTCGCCGATCGACGTCAACACGAGCGGATGGCCGGTCGGATTCAACGCGGCGAGCGGCGGAATGCTCGTCGAGAATCGCATCGCTTTCTCAACCCTTGGCGGCGGCATGCCCAGCGGCCTTCGCCTCGCCTTCGACGCCCGCAGCGGCAGCTCGACTCACAGCGCGACGGCCACTTCGACCGGCGCGTCGATCATCTATCCCGAGCGTTCCGGCAAGCGTCGTTCGGTGGCGGCGCCGGGCGGCGACCAGCGGTTTTTCCAGCTCGATGGCAACGGCGCGGACTGGGGCGCGATCGACCCGGTCGTCAACGGCATCGCCGGCGACGGCACCGCCGCAATCCGCATGATCAAAGCGTTCGCGTACGCGAATGCGACCGATGAATTCGTGTACTTCCGCGTCGACGCGAACGGCGGCTCGGACGCCCCGTTTGCTGAAGATGACGAGTACTCGCGCACGACCGGCCAGGCCACCTTGTCGGTCCCGGCACCGGGCGTGCTCTCGAACGACGGCGACCCGAACGGCCAGCCCCTCACGGCGCTTCCGGTCAGCCCCGCGACGCACGGCGACGTCACCCTGAACGCGGACGGCAGCTTCACCTACTCACCGGCCGACCCGAGCTCGTCGCAGACGGACTCCTTCCAGTACAAGGCCACGAACGGCGCGCAGGACTCGAACGTGGCCAAGGTCACGATCAAAGTGTCTACCGTCGCGAACCTCGCGCCGGTGGCTGTGAACGACTCGCAGAGCACGAGCGAAGATCAGACGCTCAATGTCGGGGCGCCGGGCGTTCTCGCCAACGACAGCGATCCCGACGGCGACACGATGACGGCGACCAAGCTCACCGATCCGTCCAACGGCTCGGTGGTCGTCAACCCCGACGGCTCGTTCACCTACACCCCGAACCTCGACTTCTTCGGTACGGACACCTTCACCTACGAAGTCAGCGATGGCGAGGCCACCTCCGTCGCCACCGTGACCATCACCGTCGAGAGCGTGAACGATGCGCCGACCGTCTCGCCGGCCACGTTCTCGGTCGACGAGAACGCCGCCAACGGCACGGTCGTCGGCACCGTCAACATGAATGACGTCGACGCGGGCGACTCCCACGGCTTCGCGATCACCGGCGGCAACACCGGCGGCGTCTTCGCGATCAGCAACTCCGGCCAGATCACGGTTGCCAACAACGCCGCGCTCGACTTCGAAGTCACCCCGTCCTACAGCCTCACCGTGACGGTGACGGACAACGGAATCCCGGCCCAGTCGGGCAGCGCCACGATCACGATCACCGTGAACGACCAGAACGAGGCCCCGGTGGCAGCCAATGACGCCGCTACGATCCTCGAGGACGGCAACGTCAACGTGGTTGCGCCCGGTCTGCTGGCGAACGACACCGATCAGGAAGGTGACACGCTCACCGCGACGAAGCTCACCGATCCGGCGAACGGAACCGCGACCGTCGCGGCCAACGGCGCCTGGACCTATCAGCCGAACCCGAACTTCAACGGCACCGACAGCTTCACCTACCAGGTCAGCGACGGCACGAACACGTCGAACATCGCCACCGTGACCATCACCGTCACCGCGGTCAACGACACGCCGTCGTTCACGGCCGGCCCGAACGTCGTCTCCGACGAAGACACGCCGTTCAGCGCCGGTTGGGCAACGGGCATCAGCGCTGGTCCGGCCGACGAAGCCGGCCAGACGCTTACGTTCAACGTCAACTCCGACAACCCGGGCCTGTTCCAGTCCGGACCGACGATTTCGTCGACCGGCGTTCTGAGCTTCACGCCGGCGTTGAACGCGATCGGCGTGGCCAATGTGACGGTTTCCCTGTCCGACAACGGCGGGGGAGCGAACACCAGCGGCACCCAGAACTTCACCATCACCGTGAACGCGGTCAACGACGCGCCGTCCTTCACCGCCGGTCCGAATCAGACCGTCAACGAAGACGCCGGCCCGCAGACGGTGAACCCGTGGGCCACCGGCATCACCCCCGGACCGGCCGATGAGGCGGGACAGACCGTCGCCTTCGCGATCACGAACAACACCAATCCGGCGCTCTTCTCCGCCGGCCCGACCGTCTCGCCGACCGGCGTACTGACGTATCAGGCCGCGGTCAATGCCAGCGGCGTCGCGACGATCACGCTGGTCCTCTCCGACAACGGCAGCAACGTCGCGCCGAACGTCAACACCTCCGCGCCGCAGTCGTTCACGATCACGATCAACGCCGTGAACGACGCGCCGGTCAACAGCGTGCCGGGTGCGCAAACCGTCGCGGAAGGGGGGACGATTGTCTTCTCGGCAGCGAACGGCAATCTGATCTCGATATCGGACGTCGACGCCGGATCGGGTCCGTTCCTAGGCGCAATGTCGTGCAGCAATTGCAATATGACAGTTGCGACCGGCTTCGGCGCGACAATCACACAGAACGGCACGTCGTCTGTTGTCATCGAGGGCACGCTTGCGCAGGTAAACGCAGCGCTGAGCTCCGTGACATACACGTTGAACGCTGATTCCAACGGACCTCAGACGATTACCGTTCAGGCCGATGACCGGGGCTCGACGGGAGCGGGCGGGGGTCTCTTGGACACGGACGTCATCAACGTCACCGTCACGGAAGTCAACGACCCGCCGACGCCGACGAATGACGCCACTACCACGCCGGAAGACGTGCCGCTCGCCTTCGCCGCCGCCACGCTGACCACCAACGACAGCGCCGGCCCGGCCAACGAGAGCGGCCAGACCCTCACCGTCACGGCAGTTTCCGCGACCTCCACCCAGGGCGGCACGGTCACCCTCGTCGCCGGCACGATCACCTACACGCCGCCCGTGAATTTCAACGGCACCGACACCTTTACTTACACGGTCACCGATAACGGCACGACCAACGGCGGCGCCGATCCGCAGAGCGCGGTCGGGACGGTCACCGTCACCGTGACCGAGGTCAATGACGCGCCGGTTGCGACCGACGACGCCACCGCGGCGACGGAAGACACGCCGCTGGCCTTTGCCGCCGCCACCCTGACCACCAACGACAGCGCAGGCCCGGCCAACGAGAGCAGTCAGACGCTCACCGTCACCGGTGTTTCAGCGACCTCCGCGCAGGGCGGCACGGTCACCCTCGTCGCCGGCACCATCACTTACACGCCGCCGGCGAACTACTTCGGCGCAGACAGCTTCACCTACACCGTCACCGACAACGGCACGACCAACGGCGTCGCCGCTCCGCTCACCGACACCGGCACGGTCAACGTGACCGTCTCCGCAGTGAACGACGTGCCGCTCCTCACCGTTGCCGGCGCGGTCACGCACACCGAGGGTGGCGCGGCCACGAACGTCGCCACGGCGGCCAACATCTCCGACGTCGACGACACCAACATCGAGTCGGCCACCGTCCAGATCAGCGGCAACTTCGCGGTCGGCGAGGACGTCCTCTCGTTCGTCAACACGCCGCAGATCACCGGAAGCTTCGTCGGCGATACGCTGACGCTCACCGGCAGCGACACGCTGGCGAACTACATCGCCGCGCTGCAGGCCATCCAGTACACGAACACCTCCGACACACCGTCGACGCTCCAGCGCACGCTTACGTGGATCGTCAACGACGGCAGCGGGAACAGCAACACCCAGAACACGACGGTCGACGTGACCGCGACGAACGATGGGCCGGTCAACACCGTTCCGGTCGCGCAGTTGGTGTCCGAGGACACGCAGCTCACGTTCAACCTCGCGAACGGCAACCTGATCTCCATCGCCGACGCGGACGCGAATCCGGATGACGTCCAGGTCACCCTCAACGTCACCAACGGCACGGTAACCCTCAATCCGGCGGCGACCGGCGCGCTGACCACGCTCACCGGCGACGGCACGGGCACCGTGGTCGCCACGGGCACGGTGGCCGAGATCAACGCCGCCCTCGATGGACTGGTCTTCCAGGGCATCGCCAACTACACCGGCGCGGCCTCGATCGAGATCGTCACCAACGACCTCGGCAACAACCCCAGCGGCGCCTCGACGACACGGACACTGTCGCGATCACCATCAACCAGATCAACGATCCGCCGGTCGCTCACCGTCACCGGCGCGGTCACGCACAACGAGGCGGCGCAGCCACGAACCTCGCCACGGCGGCGAACATCACCGACGTCGACGACACCAACATCGAGTCAGCGACGATCCAGATCACCGGCAACTTCGCCAGCGCCGAGGACGTCCTCTCCTTCGTCAACACCCCGACCGATCATCGGCGTCGTCGCCGGCGACACGCTGACCCTGACCGGCAGCGACACGCTGGCGAACTACATCGCCGCGCTGCAGGCCGTGCAGTACACCAACACCTCGGATACCCCGTCTACGCTGCAGCGCACGCTCACCTGGACCGTCAACGACGGCAGTATAACAGCAACACCCAGACGACGACGCTCGACGTCACCGCGACCAACGACGGCCCGGTCAACACGTCGCCGTTGGCGTCGCGACACGAATGAAGACACGCCGGTGGTCATCAACGGCGCCAAGCGATTCCATCGCCGACGCCGATGCGCGTCCGACGACGTGCAGATCACGCTGAACGTGACCGGCGGTACGGTCGCACTCGACCCACGCCACCGGTGCGCTGACCACCCTGACCGGCGACGGCGGCGGCAACCGTCGTCGCCACCGGCACGTCGCCGAGATCAACGACGCCCTCGACGGCATGACCTTCGCCCGACGCCAATCCAGCGGCACCGCTCGATTCAGGTGGTCACCGACGATCTCGGCAACAATCCGAGCGGCACCTCACCGACACCGATTCCTTCAACATCACCATCAATCCGATCAACGATGCGCCGGCACTCACCGTGACCGGTTCGCCGACCTTCGGCGAGAACGGATCGCCCGTCCTGATCGCCTCGGCCGTCAACATTACCGACGTCGACGACACCAACATCGAATCGGCCACGATCACCATTCCGCGAACTTCCAGGCGCTCGACGTGCTGAATTCACCAACACGCCGAACATCACCGGCAGCTTCGTCGGCAGCACGTTGACGCTCACCGGCAGCGACACGCTCGCCAACTACATCGCCGCCCTGCAGTCGGTCGAGTTCTCGCACGGCTCGGAGAACCCGTCGACGGCCCAACGCACCATCACCTGGACTGTCAACGACGGCGACAGCAACAGCAACACGCAGAACACGACCGCCGACGTGACCGCAGTCAACGACGCGCCGATCAACACCGTCGCGGTCGGGGCGGTCACGGACGAAGACATGCCGCTGACCATCAACGACGCGTCCATTACGGACGTCGACGCCAATCCGGACGATGTCCAGATCACCCTCAACGTCACCAGCGGTACGGTGGCCCTCGATCCGGCCGCCACGGGCGCGCTGGCGACCCTGACCGGCGACGGTACGGCCACCGTTGTTGCTACCGGCACGGTCGCGGAGATCAATGCCGCGCTGAGCGGCATGGTCTTCACCCCGACACCCGACTTCAGCGGCACCGCGTCGATTCAGATGGTCACCGACGACCTCGGCAACAACCCGAGCGGCGCGATCACCGACACCGACTCGTTCAACATCACCGTCAACAACCTCAACGATGCGCCGGTCCTCACCGTGACCGGCGCGCCGACCTTCGCCGAAAACGGCTCGGCGGTGGCGATCGCCTCGAGCGCCAATATCACCGACGTCGACGACACGAACATCGAGTCGGCCACCATCACCATTACTAATGTGCAGACCGGCGACGTGTTGAACTTCGTCAACACGCCGAACATCACCGGCAA
Source organism: uncultured Acidobacteriota bacterium (assembly GCA_963822445.1). Classification (GTDB taxonomy): domain Bacteria; phylum Acidobacteriota; class Thermoanaerobaculia; order Gp7-AA8; family Gp7-AA8; genus QHVT01. The sequence goes on from CAWGHO010000003.1 coordinate 527,845, forward strand.
CTTCGCGGCCGGCGTGCTCACGCTGACCGGCAGCGACACCAAGGCCGCGTACATCGCCGCCCTGCAGTCCATCACCTTCTCGAACGCCTCCGACAACCCGTCGATCACCCAGCGCCTCCTCACCTGGGTCGTCAACGACGGCAACATCAACAGCAACACCCAGAACACCACCATCGACGTGACGGCGACCAACGACGCGCCGGTGAACACCGTCGCCGTCGGTGTGACGACGAACGAAGACACGCCGGTGGTCATCAACGGCGCGTCGATCGCCGATCCGGACGCAGATCCGGACGACGTCCAGATCACGCTGAACGTCACCGGCGGTACGGTGGCCCTCGACCCGACGGCCACCGGCGCGCTGGCGACGCTGACCGGCGACGGCTCGGCCACTGTCGTTGCTACCGGCACGGTCGCGGAGATCAACGTCGCGCTCTCCGGCATGACCTTCACCCCGACGCCTGACTCGAACCTGAACACCGTCAGCGCGGCGATCCAGATGGTCACCGACGATCTCGGCAACAACCCGAGCGGCGCCATCACCGACACCGACTCGTTCGGCATCACGGTGAATGCAGTCAACGACCCGCCGAGCTTCACTCCGGGCACCGACATCACCGTGCCGGAAGACGCCGGCAACGTCATCTCCCCGAACTGGGCAATGAACCGCAGCAAGGGACCGGCTGACGAAAACGGACAGGTCCTCACGTTCACCGCCACCGTCACCGGCACGACCGGCACGCTGACGTTCCAGACCGCCCCGGCCGTGAACGCCACCACCGGCACCCTGACCTTCCGGGCCAACGACAACACCTGCGGCACGGCGACGGTCGACATCTTCCTGACCGATGACGCCGGCACGCCGGGCGTCCCGGGCGATGATCTCAGCGGGCCGACGCACACCCTCAACCTCATCATCCAGTGCGTCAATGACACCCCAAGCTTCACCAAGGGCCCGGACCAGACCGTCGACGAAGACGCAGCCGCGCAGACCATCAACCCCTGGGCCACGGCCATCAGCCCCGGCCCCGGTGAGACCGATGCTCTGACCTTCAACGTCTCGAACGACAACAATGCGCTCTTCACCGCGGGCGGCCAGCCGGCCGTTTCGCCGACCGGCGTACTGACCTACACCCCGGCGCCGAACGCGAACGGCACCACCATCGTCACCGTCACTCTCACCGACGACGCCGGCACCCCGGGCGTTCCGGGCGACGACGTCACCACCGCACCGCAGACGTTCAACATCACCATCAACGCGGTGAACGACGCTCCGAGCTTCTCCATCGCCGGCGACCCGCCGTTCGTCGTCCTCGGCTCGGGCGCGCAGACCGTCAACGGCTACGCGACCAGCATCACCGACGGCGATCCGGAACTGACGCAGGTCCTGACTTTCAACCTCAGCCAGACCGCGAACAGCGGCACCCTGGCGTTCGACGTGGCCCCGGCCATCGATCCGTCAACCGGCAACCTGACCTACACGCCGAGCGCCGGCACCCACGGGACGGTGACGTTCAGCGTCACGCTCAGCGACAACGGCTCGAACACCGCACCGAACGTGAATGTCTCCGGTGCGCAGAGCTTCACCATCGCCGTGGAGAAGGCTCCGGAAGTCACCACCACCGTGCCGGTCAACGGCGCGACGGGTGTGAGCACGTCCACGAACATCACCGTCAACTTCGACGAGCCGGTCTCGGTCACGCTGGTTCCGGCCTCGTTCAAGATCAACTGCAACGCCGGTGCGGATCTCGCGTTCGCCTACGTCGGCGGAACGACCAACGTCACCACCGTGACGCTCGACCCGACGGCCACGCTGCCGGCCGGCAACTGCGTCGTGACCGTCGTCGCCAACGAGGTGCATGACACCGACGCGTACGATCCGCCGGATGGTCTCGCCGCCGACTACGTGTTCAGCTTCGTCACCAACACGCCGCCGACCGCAGTCGACGACAACGCGACGGCCCTCGGCCATGTCACGCTGACGGTCGCCGATGGGGCGGGCGTGCTCGGCAACGACACCGACCCGGATGCGGGCGCGGACATGGACATCCAGAACTTCGGTACGCCCATCACCACCACGCAGGGCGGCACGATCACCTTCACGAAGGAAGGCGGCTACACCTACAACTCACAGGCGCTCGACCAGAACATCACCGACACGGTCAACTACACGGTGACCGACCAGTTCGGCGGCACCGACGTCGGCCAGCTCTCGATCAACCTCGGACCGCGCTTCATCTACGTCGACGACGATCACCCGACGGTGACGCCGGACGGCCGCGACATCCATCCGTGGAAGACGCTGCAGCAGGCCCAGGCCAACTCGGCGGCGGGCGACACCATCCTGGTCAAGTCCGGTACGTATACCGACTTCATCGTCCTGCAGGCCAACCAGAGGCTGATTGGCCAGGGCATCGCCGCGAACCTCACGCAGCTCCACAACGCAGTCAACTTCACCGTGCTCACGACCGGCGCGGCACCGAGCCTCTCCCGTGCCACCGCTGGTGACACGATCACGCTGGGGGCCAACAACGTCATCCGCGGCGTAGCCATCGGCGCGTCCAACGGCCGGGGCGTCGTCGGCAATGCCTTCACCTCGGTGACGATCAGCGAATCGTCGATCTCCACGACCGGCGGCGCGGCTCTCGATCTCACCACCGGCGCGGCGACGATCACCCTGAGCAGTACCTCGTCGACGAACAGCACCGGCACGGGCGTCAACCTCGTCGGCATCACCGGCTCGGTCGATCTCGGCACGGGCAGCATCACCAATCCGACCGGTATCGCCTTCAACGCGACCGGCGGCACCGCGGCCATCACCTACGCCGGCAACGTCAGCGCCGGCGGCGCCGGCGCGGTAGTCATCGCCACGCGCGCGGCGGGCAGCGGCAATGTCACCCTCTCAGGCACCATCACCGGCTCGGCGAACGGCATCGGCATCAACGTGAACAACGTCACTGTCGGCACCGTCACCTTCAGCGGCGCGAAGAACCTGTCGACCGGCGCCAACGCCGGCGTGAGCCTCTCCACGAACACCGGCGGTACCATCGTCTTCAGCGGCGGTGCGCTCGCGATCACCACCACCACCGGCACCGGCTTCACGGCCACCGCCGGCGGTACGGTCACCGTCCTCGGAGCCGCGAACACCATCAACACCACCGGCGCGGCCTCGGCAGCCTTGAACCTCAACGCCGTGACGATGTCGGCCGGCAACGGCGTCACCTTCAACTCCGTGAGCGCCGGCGCCACCACCGTGACCGGCGTCAGTCTGACCGGCCTCCTCGGCACGGGCGGCGTCACGATCAACGGCGGTACGAACTCGGCCGTCACCGGCGTCGCCCTCAGCACGATGGGCACGGTCGGCACGTCGCTGAACAACCTCACGATCAACGGCACGACCGGCATCACGGGAGTCGCCGGCTTCGGCACGCTCACGGTGTCGGGCGTGACGGTCAGCGCGGGGAATCAGGCCCTCAGTCTGGCGACCGGCACCGTGAACGGCACCTTCACCAGCGTCGGAGCCACCGGCAACGGCAACGTCTCGCCGGTCTTCCTGGGCGCCGTAGCCGGTACCTTCACCGTCAGCGGCGGCGCAGTCGCCGATGCCGGTGCGGCGAACACCGTCTTCCATGTCATCGGCGGCACTGCAGCGATCACCTGGAACGGCACGCTCACGCAGGGCAACGCCGCCGCGCTCGTCGACGTCTCCGGAACCCACACCGGCAGCCTCACCTTCGGCGCGAACCTCACCGCTTCGGCTGGTACGGGTTTCGTCTTCAATGACGCGGACGGCATCTACAACATCAACGGCGCGACCAATAACCTGACGGGCGGCGCGCGCATCAGCATCACCGGCGGGTCGGCGGGAACGTTCTCGTTCAGCGCGGGCACCTCTGTCACCAACGCGACCGCCAACGCGGCCTTCGCTTTCGACACCAGCACCGGCGGGGTCACCTACAGCGGCAACATCACCCAGACCGGTGCGCAGCGCGCGGTGTCGATCAACAACCAGGCGTCCGGCACGATCACCTTCCAGACCAACACCATCGCCTGCAACACCAGTTGCACCGGCATCGTCCTGAGCAACGCCGACGGCACGGTCAACTTCAACGGCACGAACACGCTGAACGGCGCCAACGCCGGGATCGACATCGACACCGGCTCGGGCGGCACGTTCTCCTTCGCGTCTACGTCATCGGTCACCACCACGGCAGACATCGCCTTCCGCATGAACGGGAGCCAGCCGACGTCGATGACCTATGGCGGTACGCTCACCAACAACAGCGGCCGTGCGGTGGAGGTCAGTTACACCGCTGCCGCCACCGGCAACTGCGGCGCGGCGACGAACTTCAACGGCAACATCACCAGCAACGGGGCCAGCGCGTCGGGCATCTTCATCGACCGCTGCAGCGGCGGCACGATCGGATTCTCAGGCGCGACCAAGACCCTCAACACCGCGGGCAACAACGCCGTGACGATCTCGACGAACGGCGCCACGGTGAACTTCACCAACGGCGGTCTGGACATCGACACCACCAGCGGCACTGGCTTCACCGCAGCGGGTGGCGGCACGGTCACGGTGCAGACGGGCGGAAACCCGAACAGCATCCTGACCCTGACCGGCACGGCGCTGACGATGAACGCCACGCAGATCGGCGCGGCGGGCATGACCTTCCGCAGCATCAACACCGACGGCAACGACACCTTGCCGACCAACTCCATCTCCCTGGTGAGCACCGGCACGGCAGGCGGCGTGACCGTCACCGGCAACGGCGGCTCGTGCACAGCGGGAACGCCGACGTGCACTGGCGGAACTCTGCAGGACACGGCGGGCGACGCCATCTTCCTCAACAACACCGGCAAGCACTCGTTCGGGCTGATGCGGATCACCAGCAACCTCGGCAGCGGTATCCGCGGCAACACCGTCAACGGCCTGGTCGTCGATACCTGCCTCGTCACCAGCAACGGCAACAGCGCCGCGACCGACGAGTCGGGCTTCGACGTCGACGAGCTCACCGGAACCGCGCGCGCGGGCACGCATCCGACGAAGATCGTCAACAGCACCTTCTCGGAGAACTGGGAGTTCCAGATTCAGGTCACCAACACGACCGGCACGCTCCCGGATCTGTTCCTCGACAGCAACGTCGTCAGCAGCACGGGCGCGAGCCCCGACACCGGCAACCTGGTGAACGTCCTCGGCTCGAGCACGGCCAACATCACCGTGGCCGTCAACGCCGGGACTTACACCGGCAACGCCCCGGCCACCGCAACGGGCATGCATCTCGACACGAGCGGCGGAAGCATGAATGCAACCGTCACCGGCGGCACGTACACCAACAACAACGCCGCCGTGAACGTCTCCACGGCGACCACCGGCGTGCTGACGTTCGAGGTCAACGGCGTCTCGGCGACCGGCAACCGCTCGCACGCTTTGAATCTGTTCGTCGCCGCCAGTTCCACCGGCTCGGTGAGTGGAAAGTTCCTCAACAACACCGTCGGTACGAGCGGCGTGAGCGGTTCGGGCTCCAATCTCGGCTTCGGGATCCGCGTGCAGAACGAGTCCACCAACGGGGCGGCCATGCCCGTGACCGTGCTGATCAACGGCAATACCGTGCAGGAGACCACCAGCTTCAACCTGATCAACGTCAACCAGGGCATCGCCAGCGGCAACGCCTCGCCGACCTACGCGACCATCACAGGCAACACGCTCGGCGACTCCGGGCAGCGCGGAATCGTCTTCGAGCAGAACAACAACGTGAACACCACCGGCTCGGCGGGCACGGCCTGCATCGACGCCTCGGGCAACAACTTCGCCGGCACGTTCGTCGGACAGGCCGGTGACGGATCGAAGTTCCGGTTGCGCGAGCTCACCGGCGGCACCTTCAGCGTGAGGCAGACCAGCGCGGCCGACATCGCCGCGCAGAACACGAACCTGGCCGTTGGCCAGATCAGCATCGGCGGCAGCCCGGACTTCAACGGCGGGGCCTGTCCGCAGCCTTGATGCGATTCTTTGAAGTCGGATAGTGCCGACAGGGGGGTGGCGATGTTGAAAACCATCGCTCCCCCCTTCGTTTTTTCTTTCCGGATCGGCCCGCTTGGGGTGATAATCGGCGCCGGTCCAAATCGTCCGGTCCCCTGACAATCCACGGCTCCACATCTACTCAACCAGAGAGAGGAGTTTTATGGCCGAGCCCTTCTTGTCCGAAATCAGGATGTTCAGCTTCAACTTTCCGCCGAAAGGGTGGGCATTCGCCAACGGTCAGCTGCTGCCGATCAATCAGAACCAGGCGTTGTTCTCACTCCTGGGAACGACGTACGGCGGCGATGGACGCGTCAATTTCGGCCTCCCGAACCTGCGGGGATCCGTACCGATTCACTTCGGCAGCGGCTTCACGCTCGGCGAGCGTGCCGGAGCCTACGCGGTCACCATTACCCAGCAGACCATGCCCCAGCACCTGCACTTCCTGCAGGGTTCCTCGACGCAGGGCAATCAGGTCAATCCCAGCTTCTCCAACGTCGGGAATGTGCTCGCCAAGGATCCCGGCAACGTCTACGCCGACACGGCTTCGAACCTGGTGCCGCTCAACACCGGCTCGGTGACGAACATCGGCGGCAGCCAGCCGCACGAGAACACGCAGCCCTACCTGGTCATCAACTTCTGCATCGCTCTGCAGGGCATCTTCCCGAGCCAGAACTAGAAGGAGAACTGCAATGGCACAACCTTTTATCGGAGAAATCCGCATGTTCGCCGGCAACTTCAATCCGAACGGATGGATGTTCTGCGACGGAGCGCTCTTGCCCATTTCAGAAAATGAAGCTCTGTTCCAGCTCATCGGGACGACTTACGGCGGCGACGGCGAGTCGACGTTCGGTCTTCCGAACCTTCAGAGCCGCGTACCGATGCACTTCGGGTCGAACGGCGGTCAGACGTTCCAGATGGGCGAGGCGGCCGGCGTCGAGGAAGTGACGCTGACGATCCAGCAGATCCCGGTTCACACCCATCAGCTTTTCGGCAGCGAACAAAACGGCGCCCAGGCCGCGCCTGCGAACAATGTCCTGGCCAACTCCACGCTCGTGACGCCGTACGCACCGGAGACCCCCGGTACCAACATGGCCGCCACGTCGATCACGCCCATCGGTGGCAGTCAGCCGCACACGAACCTGCAGCCCTTCCTGTGCGTCAACTTCATCATTTCCTTGTTCGGGCTCTTCCCGCAGCAATCATAAAGAGGAGAGGGACCAATGGCTGATCCATTTGTTGCTGAGATCCGGATCTTTCCTTTCAATTTCGCGCCGACGGGCTGGGCGTTCTGCAATGGCCAGATCATGCCGATCAGCCAGAACACGGCACTCTTCGCGCTCCTCGGCACGACTTACGGCGGGGACGGCAAGTCGACGTTCGCTCTGCCCGATCTCCAGGGCAACGTCCCGCTGCATCCCGGACAGGGACAGGGCCTTTCGCTCTACGACCTCGGACAGACGGGAGGGGCGTCGAACGTATCTCTCCTGCAGAGCGAGATCCCCGCTCACACCCACACTCTGCGGGCCACTGTCGAAAACGGGACGCAGGGCTCGGTTACGGCGAACATCACCCTCGCCACTTCCGTCGGCGGGCAGTTGTACCAGAACAACACCAGCGCCAATCTCGCGATCATGAGCCCGCAGTCGCTCGCGCCGGCGGGCGGAAGTCAGCCCCACAACAACATGATGCCGTACCTCACTCTGAACATGTGCATTGCGCTTCAGGGTGTTTTTCCGCAGCGTCCATAATGAGATAAATCGGACGGCAGCACGCAAGGAAAAAAGCTTGCGTGCTGCCGTCCGAAGACTTAGATTGTCGTCTGTCCAATTCTCACGAGAGAGAGAGTTAGCAACGACGTAGTGTATTGACCTGCGTGCTGCCGCTCGTCACGGCGCCGCTTGTACTCTGGTCCGCACAACCAAGTCAGAAGAGCCGTGCGCTCACGGTAAGGGGAGACCCACGCATGCGATCCGTGTCATTGCGGGTATTTTTCGTCCTATTAGCCACTTTTGTTACTGCGTCGGCGTTTGCGCACGATGTAACGCTGAGCGGTACGACATCCTTCGCGGCGATCGACGGATCTGCCAATGACCATGACAATGCCGTAAACGGCGTCTTCACGGTCAATGACGGAAATCTCGTCGTCAGTGGCGTCGTCAACTGCAATGACGACTCTACAGAGAGCGCATGTGCCATGGCCTTCGCGGTCAGCGGCAACATGACCGTCACTACGGCCGGCGCGCTCTATGCCGAGAACCGCTCCGGCGGCGGCAGCGGCGGCGCGATCACGCTCACTGTAGGCGGAAGCCTGACCATGAGCGGAAACGCCATTGTGTCGACCGCCTCCAGGAGCTCGAGCGGCTCGGGCGGCGGCGCCATTACGGCGAACGTGACCGGCAATGTCACGATCGGCAACGGCAGCACGATCGACTCCGGCAGCGCCAACGCCGCAGGCGGCAACCTCACCATCGCCTCCGCGGGTCTGGTCAGCATCGACGGCAACGTCCTGTCCGGCCCCAGCCGCACGATTCTCTCTACCCGCCTGACCGGCGCCGCCCTCGATGGCGGCACCGCCAATCAGGTCGGCGGTCAGATCACGATCGGCTCTTCGACGTTCGTCGAACCGGCCATCGTCATCGGCGGCAACGCGAACATCATTTCGCAGGGCGGCGGCTCCGGCGCCGGCCCGGTGGTCATCGACGGTTGCGGCGTTCAGGTCCGCGGCCTCGTGGCCGCCCTATCTCGGAATGCCTCGGCGGCGAAGGTCGCCATCCGTTCCGGCAAGGACGTCCTCATCGACTCGCGCGACCTCGGCGTCGTCGGCGCACCGCTCGGCCGCAACGGCCGCGTGCGCGCCGATGCTCCCACCGGTACGGCCATCAACAAAGGCGTCGACGTTTTCGCCGCCGAGACCATTGATATTCATGGTGCATCGGGCAGCCTCTTCTCGATCACCTCGCACCCGGGTGTCCACGATTCGAAGAGCTACGGCGGTCTGATTCGCATCACCTCCCTCGGCGACGCCATCACTGCCAGCGGCAATGTGATCGACGCCGGTCACAGCGCCGCGGGCGACACCGGCGGCACGGTCGAGATCAACGCCAAAGCCACGATCAATCTCGACTCCGCCGTGATCCGCGCGATTGGCGACTTCAATACGAACAATCCCAACCGAGGGGGCGGGTCGATTCGCGTTCGCTCCTATTCGGGAGATGTGGTGTGGACCAACGGAACCGGCGAAGTGCGGCCGGTCGGGTCCTCCTCGAACCTGCCCCTTGCGGATCAGGGCACCATCGTCCTGACCGCGTGCGGCACCGTGAACACCACCGGAAGCACCTTCCCGGTGATGGGAACCGCGACCAGCATGTTCCCCGAAACGCACACCGGCGTCTGCTCGCCGGCGGCTCCGTCGCTGCCGACCGGTGTTGCGCCGCTCGTCACCTGCAACACGCCCCCCGTGGCGAACGACTCCGCGGCATCGACCAATGAAGACAACTCGGTCACGGTCACCATGACCGGTACCGACGCGGACGGCGACTCGCTGACCTTCTCCGTCGTCAGCGGTCCCTTCAACGGCAGCGTCGGCGCGGTCACGTTCGTGAACGCCACGACCTCCACCGTCGTCTACACCCCGAACCTCAATTACAACGGCGTCGACAGCTTCGTTTTCCAGGCGAACGACGGCAACGGCGGCACGGACAATGGCACGGCCACGATCACCATCGCACCGGTGAACGATGCGCCGGTCTTCCTCGTCGGCCCGACCGTGACCGTCCTCGAGGACGCCGGTCCGCAGACCTACACCAACTGGGCGACCGGCATCAGCGGCGGCCCGGCCGATGAATCCGGCCAGGTCGTCACCTTCACCGTCACCAACGACAATCCGTCTCTCTTCAGCGTTCAGCCTGCGGTTTCCTCGAACGGCACGCTGACCTATACCCCGGCCGCGAACGCCTACGGCAGCGCGAACCTCACCGTCACCGCGCAGGACAACGGCGGCACGGCCAACGGCGGCGTCGATACCTCGGCACCGCAGAACAGCAGCATCACCGTCACGCCGGTCAACGACGAGCCGTCCTTCGTCAAGGGCGCCGACCAGACCGTGAACGAGGACGCCGGTCCGCAGTCGGTTGCCGGATGGGCCACCGCAATCTCGGCCGGTCCGAACGAAGGCGCACAGACGGTCACGTTCAACCTCTCGAACACCAACAACTCGCTCTTCAGCGTCCAGCCGGCGGTTTCGTCGAACGGCACGCTGACCTACACGCCGGCCGCGAACGCGAACGGTAGCGCCACGGTCACGATCGAGGCGCAGGATGACGGCGGCACCGCCAACGGCGGCGACAACACGTCGCCTTCGCAGACGTTCGTCATCACCGTGAACGCGGTCAACGACGCGCCGAGCTTCACCAGCGGCGGCGACGTCTCCGTGCTCGAAGACTCCGGCGCCTACAGCGCCAACTGGGCGACCGCAATCAGCGCCGGCCCGGCCGACGAGTCCAGCCAGACCGTCACCTTCAACACGTCGAACGACAACAACAGCCTCTTCTCCGTGCAGCCGTCCATCTCCCCGACGGGCGTGCTGACCTTCACCCTCGCCTCGAACGCCTTCGGTTCGGCGAACGTGTCGGTCACGCTCTCCGACAACGGCGGCACCGCGAACGGCGGCGTCGACACCTCGGCGGCCCAGACGTTCTCGATCACCGTCGGGAACATCAACGACGAGCCGACCTTCACTGCCGGCGGCGACGTCACGGTCAATGAAGACAGCGGCGCCTACTCGGCGGCCTGGGCTTCGGCGATCAGCGCCGGTCCGAATGAGACCGACGCGCTCACGTTCGTCGTGACCAACGACAACAACGGACTCTTCTCCTCGCAGCCGTCGATCTCCGCGAGCGGCGTTCTGAGCTTCACGCCGGCCGCGAACGCCTTCGGCAGCGCGGTCGTCAGCGTCACCCTGACCGATGACGGCGGCACCCTCAACGGCGGCGACGACACCTCGTCGACGGTGACCTTCACCATCACCGTGAATTCGGTCAACGACGCTCCGAGCTTCACCAGCGGCGGCAACGTCTCCGTCGGTGAGGACAGCGGCGCGTACTCGGCCGCCTGGGCCACCGCCATCAGCGCCGGCCCGGCCAACGAGTCCACGCAGACCGTTTCCTTCATCACCTCGAACAACAACAACGCGCTCTTCAGCGTGCAGCCGTCGGTCGACTCGAACGGCGTGCTGACCTTCACCCCGGCCGCGAATGCGACGGGCACTGCGACCATCACGATCTACGCGCAGGACACCGGCGGCACCGCGAACGGCGGCGTCGACGTCAGCGCCTCGCAGACGTTCACCATCAGCGTCAACGGTATCAACGACCCGCCGTCGTTCACGCCGGGCGCCGATCAGACCTCGAACGAAGATGCCGGTCCGCAGACGGTCGTCGGCTGGGCCACGGGCATCAGCTCGGGTCCCGGTGAGACAGACAACGTCACCTTCTTCACCAGCAACAACAACCCGTCGCTCTTCTCCTCGCAGCCGACGGTCGCTCCGAACGGCACGCTGACCTACACCGCCGCGCCGGATGCGAACGGCACCGCCACCGTCACGATCTACGCGCAGGATGACGGCGGCACGGCCAACGGCGGCAATGACACGTCGGCCACGTACACGTTCACCATCACCATCGTGGCCGTGAACGATCCGCCGAGCTTCACCGGCGGCGGCAACGTGAGCGTCCTCGAAGACTCCGGCGCCTACTCGGCCACCTGGGCCACCGCGATCAGCGCCGGTCCGGCCGATGAAGCCGGCCAGACGCTGACCTTCAACGTCACGAACGACAACAACAGCCTCTTCTCGGTGCAGCCGTCGATCTCGGCGAGCGGCGTCCTGAGCTTCACCGTCGCGGCGAACGCCTTCGGCTCCGCCAACGTGACGGTCACGCTCTCCGACGGCCTCGCCACCACCGCACCGCAGAGCTTCACCATCACGGTCGGTGCAGTGAATGACGCGCCCTCCTTCGTCGGTGGCGGCGACGTCACCGTCAACGAAGACAGCGGTCCGTACTCCGCGTCGTGGGCCAGCAGCATCTCCGCCGGCCCGAACGAAGGCTCGCAGACGGTTTCGTTCAACACGTCGAACAACAACAACAGTCTCTTCCTCGTGCAGCCGTCGATCAGCTCGACCGGCGTGCTCTCCTTCACCCCGGCGCTCAATGCCTTCGGTAGCGCCACGGTGACCGTTACGCTGTCGGACAACGGCGGCACCGCGAACGGCGGCGTCAACACGTCCGCGCCGCAGACCTTCACCATCAACGTCACCGCGACCAACGACGGCCCGACCGCGAACGCCGACTCGTGGCAGACGATCGGAAACACCGAGCTCCGCGTCGATCTCGTCGCGGGTTTGACGCCGTACGTCGGTGACACGACCCCGTCCGGCAACGGCGTGCGCGACAACGACACCGATCCGGAAGGCGATCCGACCATCGTCACCGGCGTCGTCGGTTGCGGCGACACCACCGCGCCGTTCGACTGCACCCTGGGCAGCGGAGCGAAAGTCAGCATGCTCGCGAACGGCTCGTTCAGCTACACGCCGGCTCCGGGCACCAGCAGCGGCACGTTCCAGTACACCGCCACCGACATCCCGTCGGCCGGCTCGCCGGTCACGACCACCGGCACGGTGACCATCACGCACTTCGACATGGTCTGGTACGTCAACGGAGCCGCGCTGCCGGGTGGTAACGGCACGTCGAGCTCACCGTTCAACGGCTTCACCTCTCTCAATGGCATTGGCGACGTCGACGGCCCCGGCCACACGATCTTCGTCCATACCTCGGCCGTCGCCGGCAGCATCGCCCTCGAGACCAGCCAGAAGCTGTGGGGCCAGGGCGTCGGTCTGAGCCTTCCGTACAACCTCAATGGCAACGGTAGCCCGACCGTCCTCGTGGCGCCCGGCATCCAGCCGACCGTCACCTCGGCCGCTGACGTCGTCACGGTCAGCGGAGTGATCGGCACCGAGATCGCGGGCCTCAACCTCGCGAGCACGGGCGGTAACGCCGTCGACGTCACCGCGGCGCCGTTCGGCTCACCGGCCGGTGCGTCGATCTACAGCAACACGATTTCCGGCGCGGGCGCCGAGGGGATTGACGTGAGCGGCGGACACGCGATGGTGTCCACAGTCTCGATCAACAACAACACCATCACCTCGACCGGCAACGGCATCGATGTGAGCTCGTTCGGCAGCACGAACATCGCCATCAGCAACACGACCATCACCTCGACGGGCGGCAGCGGTATCCGCATGGACGGCACCGGCTCGCTGACTGTCTCCGCGCTGCAGAACATCACCGTCAGCGGCAACACCGCGGCGAACGGCATCGAGATCGCGGACGCGAGCTTCACCGCCGTCGCCACCGGTGCCATCACCGTCGGCGCGAGCGGCAATCCGGTCGGTGGTGCCGGCGTCGTCCTCACCAATTCGACGGGCAGCCTGGCCTTCGGCACGCTCACCGTACACGCCGCAACAACCGGCGTCACCGTCAGCGGTACGGCGGCGTTCAACGTCACCAGCGGCGGCGGCTCGATCAACAACGCCAGCGGTGCTGGTCTCAACATCTCCAACGCGACCATCGGCGCGGCCAACTTCAACCTCACCAGCATCACCTCCGCCGGCGGCGCGAACGGCATCGTCCTGAACAACACCGGTACGGCGGGTGGTCTGAACGTCACCGGCAGCGGCTCGGCCGGCACGGGCGGCTCCATCACCGGCAAGACCGGCGACGGCGTCTCGCTCACCAACACCCAGCGCGTCGGCCTGGCCTGGATGAGCATCTCCGGCAGCGCAAGCAGCGGTATCCGCGGCAATGGCGTCAACGGCTTCGTCGTCGACAACAGCACGATCACTGGAAACGGCAGCAGCCTCGCGAACGACGACTCGGGCATCAACATCGTCAACCTGACCGGCTCGCTCGCCGCGGGAACGCGCCCGACGGCGATCACCAATTCGACGATCAGCAACAACTACGAGTTCGAAGTGCAGATCACCAACTCCACCGGCACGCTGCCTGACTTCCGGATCACCAACAGCACGATCTCGAGCAACGGCGCGACCGGCGTCCACGGCAACCTGGTGAACTTCCTCGCCACCGGCACGGCCAGCATGACCCTCAACGCGTCGGGCGGCAGCTATACCGGCAATGCCCCGGCGACGGCGACCGCCATTCAGGCCGACGCATCGGGCGGCACGGTCGTCGCCAACGTCTCCGGCGCGACGTTCACCACCAACAACGTCGGTGTCAGCGTCTCCGTGGCGCTGGGCGGTACCCTGACCTTCGACGTGAACGGGAACACCCTCACCGGCACCCGCTCGCACGGTCTGAACTACTTCATCGCTGGGAACCACACCGGCACGTCGTCGGGCAAGTTCCGTAACAACGTCATCGGCACGTTCGGCGTGGCCGGCTCCGGCTCGGCGCTTGGCTTCCCGGTCCGCGTTCAGAACGAGGCCGTCAGCGCGGCGACGGTGCTGATCGACAACAACACCATCTCCGAGTCCAGCTTCAACGCCATCAACGTCAACGTGGCCATCTCCACCTCGACGGGAACCGCGACGACCGCGGCCACGATCACCAACAACCTCATCCGGAACGTGACCGCCAACCGCGCGATCATCGTGCAGCACACGTTCGGCAAGGGAACCATCTGCGCCGACATCGCCGGCAACTCCATGTCCGGAATCGCCGGCAGCGCGGGTGACGGTTCGAAGATCCGCATCCGCCAGCTGGCGGGCGGTACGTTCAACGTGAAGCAGAAGCAGGCCACCGTCGCGGTGGATCCGGCCGAGCTCGACGACGCCAACAGTGTTGGCCTCAACATCACCACTGCTGCGCAGGTCAGCACATCCGGGATCTTCAACTACAACGCCGGTGGCTGTCCGCAGCCCTGACGTGAAGGAAACAGTTCGACTCTCCGAGTTCGATCAAAGGGAGAAAAAGTCTTATGGAACCATTCATGGGCGAGATCAGGATCATGGGTTTCGGGTACGCGCCGCAGGGCTGGGCGCTCTGTAACGGGCAGTTCCTGCCGATCAATCAGAACCAGGCCCTGTTTTCCCTTCTCGGCACGACGTTCGGCGGCAACGGGCAGACCACCTTCCAGTTGCCGGATTTCCGCGGCCGCATTCCGATGCACGCGGGCAACGGCCACGACCTCGGCGAACGGGCCGGTCAGGCCGCCCACACGTTGACCCTTTCCGAGATGCCGGCACATACGCATTTCCTGATGGCGTCGTCGACCCAGGGCGACTCCGTCAATCCGAGGTTCGGCGCCACGCCTCACATCCTGGCGAAGGATCCGGGGAACTGCTATTCCGACACCCTTACCAGTCTTCTGACGTTGGCTCCGGAAACGATCTCGAGCGTAGGGGGAAGCCAGGCCCACCGGAACGACCAGCCCTACCTGACGGTCAATTTCTGTATCGCGTTGCAGGGCCTCTTCCCGACGCAGAATTAGGAGAATTCAATGCCATATATCGGCGAAATTCGCATGTTCGCGGGCAACTTCCCTCCCTCAGGCTGGATGTTGTGCGAGGGGCAATTGATTCCGATCTCGGAGAACGATTCCCTCTTCGTGGTTCTCGGAACGACCTACGGCGGGGATGGCGAGAGCACGTTCGCACTCCCCAATCTGAGCGGCCGCGTTCCCCTTCATCAGGGCAATGGCTTCGTTCTGGGCCAGGCAGACGGCGTTGAGGCCGTGACGCTGACTACCCAACAGATCCCCGCTCACACCCATCCGCTGGTCGGAACGGAAACGAACGGCAACCAGGCCGCGCCCTCGAACAACATCCTGGCCAACTCCACTCTCGTGACGCCGTACGCGCCAGAGACTCCGACCGCAGTGATGGCTCCCAATGCGATCAGTCCGATCGGCGGAAGCCAGCCGCACGAAAACCTGCAACCGTACTTGTGCATCAACTTCATCATTTCGCTCTTCGGCGTCTTCCCGTCGCCGACCTAGGAAGCAGGAGAAATCAATGGATCCATTTGTCGCAGAAATCCGCATGTTTCCCTTCACCTTCCCCCCGAAGGGCTGGGCGTTTTGCGAAGGCCAGCTTTTGCCGCTGAGCCAGAACACGGCGCTCTTCTCTCTGCTCGGCACCATCTATGGCGGCGACGGCAAGTCGACGTTCGGCCTGCCGGATATGGCCGGGAACGTACCAGTTCATCCCGGGACTGGCTTCTTTCTGGGGCAGATGGGTGGCAGCGAGACCGTCACGCTTCTCCAGTCGGAGATTCCCTTTCACACACACAGTCTCGCGGCGACGGTCGAAAACGGCACGCAAGGCTCGGTCACGCAGGGCATCGCCCTGGCCACGTCGGTCGGCGGCCAGCTTTATCAGACCAATACGTCTGCCAATCTGGTCACCATGAATCCGTCGGCGCTGGCCGTGGCCGGCGCCAGCCTGCCGCACAACAATCTCATGCCTTACCTGGTCGTGCACTTCTGTATCGCGCTCCAGGGCGTCTTCCCGCAGCGTCCGTAAGGCTTCGATTCGATGAGAGACAACAGGAGAACATCCATGAGCACGAACGGCCATCAGATGGGAAGACGCGATTTCCTCATCGTCTCTTCGACCGCGGCTCTCGCTACCGCCACCGTCGGCCCGGAGCTTTTCGCCAAGGGTGCCGCCGCGGCTCCGACACGGCTGGCGGTCGGCTTCGCCCCGTTCGACGAGAACGCGGCGTTGGTACCCGCATCGAGCGTTCCCGCCGGTGACGGGGCCTTCATCAGCCGCGGAGCGCGTATCGGCGTCTTCGGCTCGCGGACGTTTGCGGATCAGCCGCGCGCGCGCCGTGCCGTCGACCTGCTCGCGCACTTTTCGGTGAGGGAAGGCTCCGAGCTGAAGAGGGTCCCTTTCCGCGCCTGGGCCTCCAGCCGCCACACCGGAAACGAAAGCAGCGTGGTTTCCTTCACCATGCCCGTCGACGACACGCAGAACCTCGTCTTCACCGTCGAGACCGAGCGTGGCCTTCCTTCCGGTCTTGCTCCGAGCCGTCGTGAGGTATTCACGGCGCCGACGGAGTCGGCTCTGACGCCGGTGACGCTCAGCCTGAAGTCCGAGGCGGGGACGTTGAAGCTCGTCCGCGGCTTCTATGTCATCGCTCCGATGTTCGACGGTGATTCCGACCCGCGCTGGTCCGGCTACACCGTCAACCGGATGAACGACCGCTGGGCCCTCGTCGACCGCGACGGAAACGCCGCAGGCTTCGAGCACTTCGTGCTCCGGATCGATTACGCTTCCAAATCGTGATTCCTGCAGACACGGGTGATCGCGCCGGCTCCGGCGCGATCACTCTCCGCGAAGCGAACGGCGCCGACTACGACTTCATGCGCCGCCTCTACCACGCCGTGCGTGAAGAGGAGATGAAGCAGTTCCCCTTCACCGACGTCCAGAAAGTCGTCTTCCTGAACGAGCAGTTCGCGGCGCAGTTCGAGCACTACAAGATCCACTACCCGAGCTGCGAGCGGAACATCATCGAGCTGGACGGCCAGCCCGTCGGCCGCCTCTGGATCGACGAATGGAAAGACCAGATCCGCATCGTCGATATCGGGCTCATGCCCGGCCATCGCGGCAGCGGGATCGGCACGAAGCTCCTTCAGGAAGTTCTGGAGCGGGGCGCTGCGGCGGGGAAGCCGGTCACCATCCACGTCGAGCGATTCAATCCCGCGCTGCGTCTCTACGAGCGCCTCGGGTTCAAGGAAATCGACACCAACGGCGTCTACTTCCTGATGAAGTGGTCGCCCTCTTAAGTGAAGATCGCCTCGTACTCGTAGGTCTCGGACGTCTCGGAGACCGGCACGAGGAAGACGTCCATCGCTTCGAGCGACTCGTGCGTGACGTGGTAGATCTGCTGCTTGAGCTGGAACGATTTCGGTCCGATGAAGAAGAGTGAAAAGGGGTGCCGCTTCAGCCGCGCCTGCTCGCTCTCCATGACTTTCGCTCCGCGGACCAGGCGCAGCTCCACCTTCGCCCCATTCGGAAATTCCGCCCAGAAACTGCTTCCGATATGCGGTTCGAAGACTTCGAAAGTGAGCTGATCGAGCATGCCGCTTTTTAACACAGGCGCTACGATTGATCCATGTCGGCAGTGGAAGAGCGTCCGCCCGGATCCGAGTCGCCTTCGGAGGAACAGAAAACCGATCTCGGATTCGGCTCCGTCGTACCTCGCGAGACCCGCCGCCGCCTTCTCAACCGCGATGGCACCTTCAACGTCCGCCGTGAAGGCGGCCGCTTCTGGGAATCGCTCTCCGCCTATCACTACCTCCTGACCATCTCCTGGCCGAAGTTCCTCGGCTACGTCGTCGGCAGCTATCTCCTGGCCAACGCCATCTTCGCCGTCATCTACGTGCTGGCCGGTCCGCACGCGCTCACCGGCGTTCACGCGGAAACGGTGGGCGGACGCTTCGGCGAGGCCTTCTTCTTCAGCGTCCACACCCTGGCCACCATCGGCTACGGCACCATCGCTCCGGCCAATCTCGTGGCCAACATCATCGTCACGATGGAGACGCTGATCGGCCTCGTCGGCGTGGCCGTCGTCGCGGGGATTTCCTTCGCGCGCTTTTCCCGGCCGGTGGCCAAGCTGCTGTTCAGCCGCCACGCGGTCATCGCGCCGTACCGCGGTGGACGCGCGTTCATGTTCCGGATCGTCAACCAGCGCAGCAACCAGCTCGTCGACCTTCAGGCCACCGTGCTGCTCAACCGCCGCAAGCGCGACGCCGCCCATCCCAACGAGCGGGAGTTCATCCCGCTGAAGCTCGAGCGCGATCGCGTCGTCTTCTTTCCCCTGGCCTGGACCATCGTTCATCCGATCGACGGGGACAGCCCGCTGCGCGGCTGGCGCAGCGAGGATCTCGTCGAATGCGACGTCGAGTTCCTGATCCTTCTCAACGGCTTCGAGGAGACGTTTTCCCAGACCGTGCATGCGCGCTCCTCGTACCGCGCGGACGAGATCGTCTGGGGCGCGCGCTTCGCGAGCATGTTCAATCCCACGGATGAGGACGGTGTCCTTAGCGTCGATATTCGGAAACTGCACGACATCGAGCGCGTTCCGGTGTAAACAGAAAACGACGGGAGCCGTCATGTACACCATGCGAAGCACAGCCCTGATCCTCATAGCGACGCTCGCCTCGCCGCTTCCGGCGGCCGATTGCGTGGTCGGCGGCGCCGCCGTAGCGCCGCATCTCGAACGGGAGCGCATCGAGCGCACCCTTTCCGCGAACGCGGAGATCGTCGCTTCCTCCTCCTCGAGACGGCGAGCGGTCGGCAAGCCCATCGGCGGGTATGCGTCTCTTCCGATCGCGAACTTCATCGACACGCACATCGCCGCGAAGATGATCAAGGACAACGTGCCGCCGACCGTGATCGCCGGCGACGAAGAGTTCCTTCGCCGCGTGTATCTCGATCTGACCGGCAACATTCCGACAGCGACCGAGGTGCAGTCGTTCGTGGCCGATACGGCCTCCGACAAGCGGGCCAAAAAAGTCGACGCGTTGCTGAAGTCAGACGCGTTCGTCGATCGCTGGACGATGTGGTTCGGCGATCTGGTGCAGAACGTCCAGATCTCCACGAACAGCCGCGAGTACTACATCGGCCGCAACCTCTATTACTCCTGGATCAAAGACTCGATCCGAGCGGACAAGCCGTACGACGCGATGGTTCGCGAGCTCCTGGCAGGGGAGGGCGACAACTTTGTCACCGGCGTCGCGAATTACGTCGTCCGCCAGTTGCAGCGCAATGGTCCGCCCCAGGACACACTCGACAACCTGGCCACCCATTCCACCGAGAAGTTCCTGGGCATGCCCGTGCTCTGCATCTCCTGCCACAGCGGGGTCGCCCACCTCGAGCTGGTGAACTGGTATCTCCGCGGCAAGACCCGCGAGGACTTCTGGAAGACGGCCGCCTTCTTCTCGCGGACCACGCTTCGCGGCCAGCAGTACACCGATCCGCAGAATCCGAACCAGCAGATCATCAAGTTCAACGTCGGCTACAACCCGGCCGGCGTGTACATGCTGAACACGACCGACGGCAACAAGTCGGCGCGGCAACCTGCCCCCGGGCAGCCCGCCACGGTCACTCCGGCCTTTCTCACAACCGGCGAGCAGCCACGCGCGGGCGAGACCTATCGCGTCGCCTACGGCCGCATGCTCACCGCCGACCGCCAGTTCGCACGCGCCACCGCCAACTATCTCTGGAAGGAGATGTTCGGCCTGGCCATCGTCGAGCCGGTGGCGTCGTTCGACCTGGCCAAGCTCAACGAACAGGCCACGCATCCCGAGCTCCTCGAAGCGCTGACCGACGAAGTGATCGCGAAGAACTACAGCCTGCGCGAGGTCCTGCGCACGATCGCGATGTCCAACACCTATCAGCTCTCCGCGCGCTACACACCGACCGCGTGGGCCGAGACCTGGGTCCCGTATTTCGCGAGGCGTTACCCGCGGCGGATGTCGGCGGAAGTGTTGTTCGATGCCGTCGCGACCGCGACGAATGTCCCCGGCAACTTCCAGGTCCAGGGTCTGACGCCGGTGACGAAAGCGATGCAGCTGCCTGATCCGCTCGAAGGCGGACGCCGCACACCCACGGCCCTTTTCCTCAACAGCTTCGGTCGCGGCGACCGCGATGACGTCGGCCGCACCAACGACAGCGCGATCTCCCAGGCCCTCGCGCTGATGAACGACGCCACGGTGACGACGCGCGTCAAGCGCGCAACGCGCAACTCGACGGTCGAGCGCGTGCTCGCGTCGACGAGCGATCCCGGCGCGATCACCGACCAGCTCTACCTCGCGACGCTGTCGCGCAAACCGACCGCGGAGGAGCGTCAGGCCGCGATCGATTTCCTGCGGGAAGGACCGCTCGCCGAGCGGACCGAGGACCTGCAGTTCGTGCTGCTCAACACTCTGGAGTTCATCTTCCAATGAAATGCAAATGCACACCGGGCGGCCAGCAGTTCCCCTTGCACGGTGAAGGCTTCTCGCGCAGGAACTTCCTGCGCGTGGCCGGCACCAGCCTCGTGGCGTCGTACTTTGCGGACGTTCTCGATCCGCGGCTGCTGCTCGCGCAGACCTCGACGGCGAAGGTTCCTCTGCTCAACACCGCGAAGAGCGTGATCTTCATCTTCCTGCAGGGCGCGCCCAGCCAGGTCGACATGTGGGACCTGAAGGAAGGCGCGTGGACGCCCACCGACTTCGCGCCGACTTCCTACGGCAGCGTGCGCTGGCCGCAGGGCGTCCTCCCGAAAACGGCGGAGCATCTCTCGAAGCTGACCATCGTCCGCTGCGGCCTGGCCTGGGCGGCCGTGCACCAGCTCGCGCAGAGCTGGGTCCAAATCACCCGCAACCCCGGCGGAGCCACCGGCGCGATCGCGCCGCACATGGGCGCCGTCGTCTCACTGGAAACGCAGGCCTCCCGCGCCATCACCGACATCCTCCCGGGCTTCATCGCCCTCAACTCCGGCGCGATCCCGACCTCCGGCTATCTGCCGGCGAAGTACGCGCCGTTCGGCGTGCAGACGAACGCCACCGGCCTGTCCACGCTTTCGCATCCCGACGGCGCGGCGCGCTTCGATCGCCGCTGGGATTTCCTCCACCGGCTCGACACCGCGCGCAGCACCGGCGCGCTCGCCAAGCCGTCAATGGACATGAACGATTTCTACGATCAGTCGAAGGCGCTCATGGAGTCGCCGGGGATCAACGAGCTGTTCTCGTTCAGCGAGACCGAGCGCACCCGCTACGGCTCGTCGACGTTCGGCGATTCGTTGATCGTCGCCCGCAACCTCGTCGCCGCCAAGAAGGGCACCCGTTTCGTCCAGACCACCCTCGGCGGCTGGGACCACCACTCCGACATCTACGACCGCAACGCCGCGCAGTCGATCTACGCGCAGTGCGCGGACTTCGACGAAGCCTTTGCCGCGCTGCTCACCGACCTGACCACCATGAATCTCCTCGACGAGACCCTCGTCGTCGTCCTCGGCGAATTCGGACGTACGGTCGGCCCGCTCAACAATCAGGGTGGCCGCGATCACTACCTCCGCAACTCAATCGTCTTCGCCGGCGGCGGCACGACGGGCGGCCGCGTGATCGGCAAGACCGACACGCAGGGCGACAAGGTCCTCGAATACCAGTGGGCGGCGAATCGCGACGTGCGCACCGAGGATGTGACGTCGACGATCTACTCCACGCTGGGGATCGACTACACGACCGTTCGCAACGACGATCCCCTGGGCCGTGGATTCGAGTACGTGCCCTTCGCCAAGGAAGGCCTCTACCAGCCGATCGCAGAGCTGTTCTAGCCGGAGCGCCGGCGTCCGCGCCGGCTGGTGCGCCGGCGTCCCGCCGGCACCGCCCTGCTAAACTTCTCCCAACCATGCAGGTCATCCTCTCGGGGAGCCTCCGGCACTTTCCGCCGGCCGAGCTCCTCACCTTTCTCTCTTCACGGGGTATGAGCGGGACGCTCGACTTCGAGACGGCGGGCAGGCGGACGCGGGTCTTTTTTCAGAACGACCGGATCGTCTGGGCGGAGTCGAACAAGACGACCGACGTCGCCGAGGCCGTTCTCGACGCGTTCGAATGGCCTTCCGGAACGTTCACCCTTCTCGATTCCACGGCCTTGCCGGATGGGGTAGCCGCGGTTTCGATCGAGCTGGCGACGCTCGTCGCCGAGGCGACGAAACGCGCCGCGGCGGTCTCGCCTTACCAAGATGCGGCGATGTTCCGCGTCGTCGAGAACCCGCTGCAACAGCAACTGAGCATCACGGCCGACGATCTGAAGATGCTCTTCCGCCTCTCGTCGCCGAAGTCTTTCAAGGATCTCGTCGCTGAAGTGGGCCTGCCGCCGAAAGAGCTCGGCGAGCGCCTCAAGAAGCTCGAAGATGCGGGACTGGTTCATCACAACGATCCCGACAAAACCGATCCGGCCCTGAAGCCCGGCAGAAAGCGGACGCTCGTCGGATCGCTCACACCTGACGGAGCAGTGGACAACGTCTTCCCGCTGCTCGACGCCGAACAGACCATCGGCCGCGTCCCCACGAACAACATCGCCCTTCCCGACGCGAGCATCTCCTCGACCCACGCCCGCATCAGCCGCACGCCGGAAGGCTTCTTCATCGAAGACCTCCAGAGCCGCAACGGCACGTTCGTGAACGGCGAGAAAGTCGACTCGAAACGCCTCCTCACCGACGGAGACCTGATCCGCCTCGGCAAGGTCATCATGACCTTCAACGTGGCCCGGGAAGGGAAGGCTGGCGAAACGACGCAGCCGGAGGTGAGGGTGGTGTGAGGTTTCGAGGTTACGAGGTTACGGGGTTCCGAGGAGGAACCCGGTTTTCGACCTCGCAACCCCGTAACCCCGCAACCCCGGAACCATGACCTACGCGCTCGCCATCGTCGGCTCCGGCCCGGCCGGTCTCGCCACGGCATCCCATGCACACGACAACGGGTTGTCGTACGTTCTCCTCGAGCGCACCGATCATCTCGCCGACACGATCTACAGCTACCAGGCGCGCAAGTTCGTCATGGCCGAGCCGGTGATGATTCCCGCGCGCGGCGATCTGCCCTTTCAGGCCGGCTCGCGCGAATCGATCCTCGGCGCATTCGCCGAGCACGCGGATGGCAAGAAGCTGAACATCGCCTTCAGCGCCGACGTGAAGTCGCTCAAGCGCGAAGGCGACGCGTTCACGATCAAGACCGCGGCGGGGGAGAGCTATCAGGCAAAGAGCGTCGTCCTGGCCATGGGCACGCAAGGCAATCCACGGCGGCTCGGCGTGCCGGGCGACGATCTGGCGCACGTCCTCTACCGCCTCGTCGATCCCGCCGAGCATCAGGACCAGGACATCCTCGTCGTCGGCGCCGGCGACTCCGCGCTCGAAATCGCCATTGCCCTCTCCGACGAAAATCGCGTAGGCCTGATCGTGCGCGGACCGGAGATCACCCGCGCCAACGAGATCCTCACTCGCGAAGTGCTCTCGCGGCAGGCCGCGGGGCGCATCACCATCTACTTCAACGCCAGCGTCAAGGAAGTCTTCGACGGTTACGCCGATCTCAACGTTCGCGGCGACGTCACGCGCGTCCCCGCGGAGCTGATCTTCCTCAAACTCGGCGCGGATCCCCCGCGCAAATTCTTCGACGCCTGTGGCATCCGCTTCACCGGCGAAGGCAAAGACGCGCGGCCGGTGCTCAGCCCCGTCTACGAATCGAGCGTGCCCGGTCTCTTCCTGATCGGTGCCGCCAGCGGTCGCGATCTCATCAAGCTCGGCATGAACCAGGGCTGGGAAGTGGTCGAGCATCTGATGGGCCGCGAGGTCGAGCCCGCGGACGAAGCGGTGCTGCGGGAACGCCTGCCGTTCTGGGAAGGCTCGGTCCGCGAACGGATCGCCGCGTTGCGCACGCGCATTCCGCTGCTCGCCGCGGCTGACGAGCAGCAGCTACGCGAAACCTTCCTCGCCACGCGCGTCCGCGAGTATCGCGACGGCGAAACGATCATTCAGCAGAACGACTACACCAACGACTTCCTGATTATCGCCGGCGGCCGCGTCGAGCTCTGGCGCCGTCCGGAGCAGTCCTCACAGGAAGTGAAGATCGCCGAGCTCACCGCGGGCAATTTCTTCGGGGAGATGAGCCTCATCTCCGGCCGCCGCCGCACCGCGACAGCGAAAGCGGTGGGCGTGACGCGCATGCTGGAGATCCCCCGCAAGGCGATCCTGAAACTGCTCGCGAACGCGCCACGCGCCAAGGCACTCGTCGATCAGGCCTTCCTCCTCCGCGCGTTCGGCGGCTATCTCTTCCCCGGCGTCACCGAAGCCCTTCTCGGCGAGCTGGTCGCCAAAGCCGTCGTGCAGAACTTCGGCAAGGACTCGGAGGTCTTCCGCCAGGGCGACAAGGCCGATGCCTTCTACCTGATCCGGAACGGGATGGTGAAGATCTCCAAGAAGTCCGGCGACAAGGAGGTCGTGCTCTCGTACCTCGTGGCCGGCAACTTCTTCGGCGAGGCCGCGCTCTTTTCCGACGCCGGGCGCACCGCGACGGTCACCACGATCTTTCCCTCGGACCTGATCAAGCTCTCCAAGCGCGACTTCGACAACTTCCTGGCAGCGCATCCCGATCTGCGCGAAGCGCCGCTGCGCAAGCTCGAAGAGCGCCGCATCGCCGGGATTGATCGCCGAGGCCACGCCGGGGTCGGGCAACATCCTCGGCGACCTCATTCGCGAAGAAGTGGTCATGGGCACGCAGACCCTGATCATCGACGAGCACAAATGCATCCGCTGCGGCAATTGCGTGAGCGCGTGCGAAGGCGTGCACGACGACGGACAGGCCCGGCTCTCGCTGACCGGCATCAAGTTCTACAACCTCCTCGCGCCCAACTCCTGCTGGCAGTGCGAGAACCCGTTGTGCATGCTCGACTGTCCGCCCGACGCCATCTCCCGCGATCCCCGCGGCGAGGTTTACATCAAGTCCAACTGCATCGGCTGCGGCAACTGCGAGCGCAACTGCCCGTACGGCAACATCTTCATGGTTCACAAAGAGCCGTCGTTTTCTCTGTTCGGATGGATCAAATCCATCTTCACGAAGGCGAAGGAAGAAGTCGAACAGACCGTGGCCGTGAAGTGCGATCTGTGCCGCGGAATCAGCGGCGGCCCCGCGTGCGTGCGCGGGTGTCCGACCGGCGCCGCGATCCGGCTCACGCCAGAGCAATATCGGGAAACCCTCGAAGAACTGGTGATCTCGAGAGGGGAGCGCTGAAATGCAGAATGCAGAATGCAGAATGCAGAAAGGTGAGTGGACTCCGCTGTCACGACCTGCTCTTTCTGCATTCTGCATTCTGCATTCTGCATTCCGCGCGGCCGCCCAGAGGCGGCGATGGCTCTAGCGCGATCCGGCGCGCTCTGGCGCCGCATTTTCGTCCTGCTTCTGATCGCGACGGTCGCGACCTTCTTCTACTACGCGCGCAACGAGTTTCCGCACGGCGGATCGCGCATCGGGCTGCTCTACGGAACGATCGGCTTCGCGCTGATTCTCCTGCTGTCCTTCTTCGGTATCCGCAAGCGCTGGTATCGCTCGACGTTCGGAACGCTCGAGCAATGGATGCAGTCCCACATCTGGCTGGGCGTGCTGGTGCTGATCATCCTGTTCTTTCACACCGGCGGGCGGTTCGAGGACAAGGTGGCCGTGGGCACGCTGATTCTCGTCGCCATCGTCGTGGCCAGCGGGGTCGTCGGCGCGATTCTGTACGTCACCGTTCCGCGGCTGCTCACTGAAGTGGAGAGCAACCTCACCGTCGACGAGATCGCCGATCAGCTCAACCAGCTCGCCAAGTCGATGGCTCGCATCGCCTCGGCCCGCTCCGCGCCCTTCCAGCGGATTCACGACGAACTGGCGAAGCAGGCCAACCCCGGTGTGCTCGCGGGATGGCGGTTGATCCTGTCGCGTCTCGGCCGCAAGAAGCAGAAGGACGCCTCCGACTGGACGCGGCTGATCGCGATTGTGCCGAAAGAGGAGCAGGACGAACTGCGCCAGATGCTGGTGCTCTCGCGTCAGCGACGCGAGTTGATGCTGCGCCTGATCTTCCAGCAGCGCTACAAGAACGTCCTCGAAGCCTGGCTGTACATCCACATCCCGTTCACTGTCGCCGTACTGGTCTTCTCGATCGTGCACATCGTCGCGGTCTTCTACTACGGGCGGGTGACCTGGTGAGCTTCCTCATCCAGCGCACCGCCGGACGCAACCTGACCCTCACTCAGGTCGGCACGCCGTCGCTGCGCATCGGCCGCGGAACGAATCAGGATCTGCGCTCCGAGAATCCTGCCGTCGCACTCGAGCACGCGATCATCGAGAGCGACGCCGCCGGCTACGTCATCACCGACAAGGGCTCGATCACCGGCACGTACGTCAACGGCAAGCCGGTCGAGGCATCGCGTCTGTCGAAAGGCGACGTCGTCGAGATCGGCGATCTGCGCCTGGAGATCCAGCTCGCCGATCCGAGCAAGCCGCTCTTCATCCGCGTCGCGCCCGCCCGCGCGGCGGCGCCGACTCTCGATCCGGAAGAGGAAGAGGACGCGATCGCCTCGCCGGCCGTCGCCGCCGGGAAACGCGTGGTGAAGGCGAAGCAGATCGATTACGTCGCTGCCTACCGTCTCAAACGTCCCTGGCTGACGAAGCTCAGCCTCACCGCCATTCTGCTGATCATCGCCCTGACCATCGTCGGCGAGTATCTCGTTCGCCCCGAGGCTCAGTCCGTGTTCATGCCGGGCGGGGTTTCTTCGGCGCATTCACGAGCGCGCGATCCGCAGGGACGCATCGTCGGCAATCAATGCAGCACCTGCCACACGCCGTGGAAGAGCGTGACCGGCTCGAAGTGCACGAACTGCCACGGCCAGCACCAGCACGCGAAGTTCGAGAGCAATCCGCCGGCGTGCTACACGTGCCACGCCGAGCATCGCGGGCAGACCAGGCTCGCGACGATGTCCGATCAGCGTTGCTCCGGCTGTCACTCCGATCTCGCGGCCCACATGCGCGTTCCGCGCGCGGAAGCGGCGACGCTGAAGTTCGCGCAGCAGCGGTATGGATTCGAGCAGATCGCCCGCATCTCCATGTTCGGCGACAAGACCCATCCCGAGTTCGCCTACCCGCCGGATCGCAACACGCTGCGGTTCAACCACAAGCTGCATCTGTCGCCGAAAGGTGTCTTCAACGCCACGGGCAAACGGGAAGTGCTGGAGTGCACCGGGTGCCACGAAATGGTCGCGACGCGCGAGAAGTTCGACCCCGCGCCGATCGATTTCGAAAAGCACTGCCAGACCTGCCACCGCCTGACCTTCGACATCCGCTTTCCGAATGCGCAGGTGCCGCACGGCGGCGATCCGGACATCGTCTACGGCTTCATCGCCTCGTACGCCGGCGATCCCACCATTGCCAGCCGCAGCGCGGCGGAGATCCGCCGCATGCTCTCCGCCCGCAAACGGGTCACCTCGGACGAGCGCGCTGTCATCGCCGCGGGGCAGGTCATCAAGACCAAATGCGAAAAGTGCCACGAGACCACGTCGCGCGGCGCGCGCCTGGCCGTCGTTCCGCCGGTGATTCCCGGCTCCTGGCTCACGCACGCGCGCTTCACGCACACCAGCCATCGGACGATGTCCTGTGACGCGTGTCACGCCGCGGCGCGGCAGAGCGCGGGCACGACCGAGCTCCTTCTGCCTGTGCAGGCGAATTGCACGGGATGCCATGCGAAAGACGCCAAAATCGCCCAGGCAGCCAGCACGTGTGTCGCGTGCCACGAGTATCATCTTCAGGCTGCGCAACCGGTTGCGGCGTCGCTCGCTCAGGCAGGCATGGGCGGGCTTGGAAGTGGAGGGCGAATGCTGCAGGGGATCCTGCTCGCGGTCATCGTGATCTTGCTGCTGGTGGTGCTGGTGCCCGTCGGCATCGCGCTGTTCCAGCGGCTGAAGCCCGAGCGTCCGACCGCGGCTCCGCGCGCGCGCAACGTTCCTCCGCCGATTCCGGTGATCGCGCCGACCGCCAAGATCGTCCGGCCTGATGGACCGACGGACAAGGTCAGCAAAGAGCCGCCACCGCCGCCGGACATCGTGCCGGCGCAAACCGTCGCGGCGACGAAGATCGCCTCCGTCGCCGAGATGGCCAAGCCGTCCAGCGAGCCGGTCGGAACGGAGATGGTGCAGTGGTACGGCATGCTTCATTGCACCAGCGGCTCGCTGGAAGGACAGCGTTTCGTGGTCGAGGAAGAGGGCTTCTACATCGGCCGCGATCCGTCGCTGTCGAAGATCGTCATCGCCGACACGCGCGTGTCCAAGCGCCACGTGCGGATCCTGCCGCGCGACGGAAAGGTCTGGGCCATCGACGAGGGGTCGACCAACGGGACCTTCATGGCTTCGGCGCCGGGACAGCGGATCACCGAAGTGCAGTTGAAGCGGGGCGATACCCTGGTGCTCGGGGATAACGCGGCGACATTCGTCTATCAGATATGAGAAGCGTCGCGCTGGTGTGCCTCCTCGCGGCGGCGCTCGACGTGACCGCCGCGCGTGTGCGCTCCGTGCGGCCGCGGATCAACGTGACTCCTGAGCCGGCGGCGTGCGCACTGACTCCCGCTGCGCCTGAATCGTGTAGCGAAGGGGGAGCGGCGTACGCGGCGCTGTTGCCGTCCGAGGTCGACGCGATCGTTCGGGCCGCGGCGCGCTCGCTTGATTCCGACGCGATGACCATCGCCGTCGTCGATCGAGCCGGCCGCATCCTCGCCCTGTTCCGCAAGACCGGCGCGAACGCCGCGAATGACGACGTCGCGGTGGGCGTCGCTCGCACGGCCGCGTTTTTCAGTCACAACCAGGCCCCGCTTTCTTCGCGGACCGTGCGGTTCATCAGCGGCATTCACTTTCCGCCGGGCATCACCAACACCCCGAGCGCGGCGCTGTACGGAATCGAGAACACGAACCGCGGCTGTGATTTCAATGTGACCTTCAACGCCGGCAAATGCCTGCCGCGCGCCCGTCGCGTAAACGGACTGCGCTGCGATTCCGGCGATACCAGCGGTTGTGGTCCCGGCATCGTGACCGGCAAGGTCTTGCCGGACGATGGCGATGCCGGCAGTGTGAATCCCGGCGGCATTCCGCTGTATCGGTTCGAAAAAGGGTTGATCGGTGCGGTCGGCGTCGCCGGCGTTTCGGGCGATGCACAGGAGTTCGCCGCGGCGAGCGGTGCATTCGGCGCGATCGCGACGGGCGTTGCGCCAGTCCCCGTTTTTCCGCTTCCGCAGCCCGGCAACGTCTTCATCGACGGCATCCGTCTCCCGTTCCTCGGCCCCAACCTCAAGCTCGAATTCAACGCGAACGGCATTCCCAACGGCGTTCGACGGCTCAAAGATACGAATGCGGGTAGCGATGCCGGCGCGTTCGTGATCGCGCCGCAACACGGCGGTTGTGCGCCGAACGAATATCTGGTCGGTCCAGTTGCGGGGTCGAAACTCAACGTCGCCGACGTGACGGGGATCGTCGACCGGGCCATCGCCACGGCGAGGAAAACGCGGGCGGCGATCCGCCTGCCGTTGAATCGCTACGCGCGGATGGTCATCGCCGTGGCCGACGTCGACGGCTCGATCCTGGCCCTCTACCGCATGCCGGATGCGACTGTCTTTTCGATCGATGTCGCCGTCGCGAAATCGCGAAACGTCGTGTACTTCTCCGAACAGGGATTGCCGGGACTGTCCGGTGGCACCGCGGTGTCCAATCGAACCATTGCGTTCGGGTCGCAGCCGTTCTTTCCCTCGGGCATCGACTCCAGCGTGCTCCATCCGCGACCGGGGCCGTGGTTCGACTCGCTCTTCGTCAACGATCTGAACAAACCCTGCTCGCAAGGCGGGCAGCTCACCAACGCGAATCAGAACGGCATCGTCTTCTTCGCCGGCTCCACGCCTCTCTATCGCGGAACGGAACTCGCCGGCGGCCTGGGCATCTCCGGCGACGGCATCGAGCAGGATGATTACGTCACGTACTTCGGCGCGGGGCCGTTCCTGCCCGCGCAGGAGTTGTGGGCAGATCGCATCAGAGTCGATGACGTGCGGTTGCCGATGTTCAAGTTCCCCCGTCATCCGGAAGGCGTCACGGAATGTGAGGGCGGCCCGTGCAACTGATCGCGGCGTTCGTCCTCGCCCAGCTCCTCAGTGATCAGGTGATCTTCACCGACCAGATCCCCTTTACCCTGACCGGCACCACCCAATCCGCCCCCGGCACACCCGTTCGCATCTTCATCGAGAACGCAAAGGCCGAGACCACCGTCGCCGCCGACCGCACCTGGTCGATGTTCTGGACCCCGCCGTTGAAAACGGGCACGTACGACGTGCGCATCGAGATCGACGGCGTCACCGAGACCCGTCTGTTGCGCGTCCAACTCAAAGGGCCTTTGCCGCGGCAATCTGGAATCGAGCCGCAGCTGCGGTTCCCCGATCCGCTTTCGCCCGAGCCGTCATTGCAGGAGATGACCGATCGCTGGCGCATCGTCCCGCCGGCGTACGAGCTCGACGAGCCCTCGCGCGGCCGCCTCGATCCGTACAACCGCAACATCCTCAAGGGCGACTACCCGATCCTGAACGACGACACGTTCCTCGTGCTCACCGGCATCAGCGACTCGCTCGTGGAATCGCGCACGCTGCCGACGCCGTCCGGGCCGAGCTCCGCGCGTCCGGGCAGCTTCCCCTTCTTCGGCAGCGAAGATCAGGGGGTCTTCGTCCAGAACGTGATCGTCTCCGTCGATCTCTACCAGGGCAACACGACCTTCCAACCGGTCAAGCAGCGACTGAAGGCGACGCTGGTGGGCAATCTCAATCACGTGCGCGTCGAAGAAAACGCGATTCTCAAGCCGGACGTGCGCCGCGGCACGGAACGCACCGACGCCCGCATCTCGCTGCAGGAAGTCTTCTACGAGCGCAAGCTGCGCGACCTGTCGCCGAACTATGACTTCCTCTCCATCCGCGCCGGCGTGCAGCCGTTTTCCAGCGACTTCCGAGGCTTCATCTTCACCGACACGAACCTCGGCATCCGCGCCTTCGGCAACTACGCCTCGAATCGCTTCCAGTACAACCTGGCCTTCTTCGACCGATTGGAGAAGGACACCAACTCCGGCTTGAACATCCTCGACGACATCCGCGAGCAACGCGTCGCCGTCGCGAACTTCTACTGGCAGGACTTCATCCGCAAGGGTTTCACGCAGCAGTTCTCGATTCACCACATGCGCGATGAAGCGACGGTGAAGTACGACCGCAACGGCTTCCTCGTGCGGCCTGCGCCGGTGGGCGCGGCAACGCCGCACGACATTCACGCAACCTACCTCGGCGCCGCCGGGCTCGGACACTTCGGCCGCATCAACGTCGACTACGCGACGTATCTCGTCTTCGGCCGCGACTCCTTGAATCCGATCGCCGGTCCCGATCCCGAATTGCGACGCGGCGACGCGGTGAACATCGGCGCAGGCATGGTCGCGCTCGAAGTCTCGTACGACCGCGACTGGCTCCGCCCGCGGATCGGTTTTTTCTACGCGAGCGGCGATCGCAATCCTCGCGATCGCACGGCCCGCGGCTTCGACGCGATTTACGACTCACCGGCCTTTGCCGGCGGCGGCTTTTCCTTTTTCAACAGGCTCGGCATCCGCCTGGCCGGCAGTGGCGTGGCTCTCGTCGAGCGCGGCAGTCTTCTGCCGTCCTTGCGCAGCAGCAAGGACGAAGGGCAGCCGAATTACGTGAATCCCGGTCTGCAACTAGCGACGATCGGCCTCGACGTCGAAGTCACGCCGCGGCTCAAGGCGATCTTCACCGGCAACTACATCCGCCTCGACGCCGTCGAGCCGGTCGAGGAAGTGTTGTTCCAGGGCGACATCAGCCACGAGATCGGGACCGATCTCTCCGCCGGCCTCCGCTACCGTCCGTTTCTCAGCAACAACGTGATCCTCGTCGGCGGCGTGGCCGCGCTGATCCCGGGCCAGGGCTTCAAAGACATCTACGAGCGCAACGATCCGCTGTACCACCTCTTCACCAATGTCATTCTTCAGTTCTAACCTCGCCGCGACGATCGCGTTTCTCGCGCTGCTGATGACGCAGGAGCCGCGAAGCGACTCATCACTCATCACTCATCGCTCATCACTCAGCGATGGCTGCGAAAGCTGCCACGCCGGCATCGAGCCGATGCATGCCTCGCCGAATGTCCGTCTCGGCTGCACCGATTGTCACGGCGGAAACGCCACGGCCCTCACCAAAGACATGGCCCACGTGCGGCCGCGGTTCGCAGACATCTGGAAGACCTCCGCGAATCCACAGCGCACGTACACGCGTCTCCTCGATGAATCGCCGGAGTTCATCCGCTTCATCAATCCCGGCGATCTGCGCGTGGCCAAGGAAACGTGCGGCACCTGTCATGCGACACAAACCGCGGCCGTGCCGCGCAGCACGATGACCACCAGCGCGATCTTCTGGTCCGCCGTTGGTTACGCAAACGGCCTCATTGGCCAGAAACCGGCCTTCCTCGGCGAGTCGTACAACCGCGACGGCAAGCCGCAAGTCCTCCTGCCTGCCTGGCCGCCGACGCCGGAACAGAAAGCCAAAGGCGCGCTGCCGCAACTCGTCCCGCTGCCGCGCTGGGAGATCTTCCAGCCCGGCGAGTACTTCCGCGCATTCGAGCGGGGCGGCGCGTCGAACAACACCATCCCGCCGGAGATCGGCAATCCGGCGCCGACCGAAGAGGCGGGACGCCCGGACATCCGCCTCGGCAATCGCGGACGCGGCACCGGCTCGCGCATCTCCCCGGGGCTCATCAATCTGCACAAGACCCGGCTCAACGATCCGCACCTCTCCTTCCTCGGCACGAACGAACATCCCGGCGACTACCGCTCGTCGCGGCTGCACGGCCTGTCACGTCGTCTACGCGAACGATCGCGAGCCGCTGCACTCCGGCCCCTGGGCCTCGGCTGGCCACACCGGTCTCTCCCAGAGCGGCGACAAGTCCATTCCGAAGAACGAGAAGGGCCATCCCGATCCGGCACCAGCTCACCCGCGCGGTGCCGACCAGCCAGTGCATGTCCTGCCACATGCACCAGCCCAATTCCTTCGTGAACACCTACCTCGGCTACATCATGTGGGACTACGAGTCCGACGCCGAGCTGCTCTGGCCGAAGGAGCAGCGCTATCCCACCGAAGCCGAGAAACGCGCCAG
The DNA here is from genome assembly GCA_963822445.1 of uncultured Acidobacteriota bacterium. Lineage (GTDB taxonomy): Bacteria > Acidobacteriota > Thermoanaerobaculia > Gp7-AA8 > Gp7-AA8 > QHVT01. Next base: position 561,613 of record CAWGHO010000003.1, read on the forward strand.
TCTCGAGCACAATCCCGAGGGCGCGGCGGTGCGCGGTCTGTGGACGAACATCGAGTTCCTGGAGCGCGTCACGCAGTCTGAATCACAGGCCAAGCACACGCAGTTCGCCGACTATCACGGCCACGGCTGGAACTTCATGGCCGTCTTCAAGCGCGACCGCAAGGGCAACCTGCTCGACGCGAACGACGGCAAGGTCGTCCCCTTCGACGATCCCGACAAATTCAAGAAGGCCGTTCATCTCAGAGACATCCATCTCGAGCGCGGCATGCACTGCGCGGACTGCCATTTCTCGCAGGACGAGCATGGCAACGGACAGATTTACGGCGAGTACGGCAGCAACATCGAGATCGAGTGTCAGGACTGCCACGGCAGCGCGAGCGGCGTACACGAACCTGCGCACGTCCGGCCCGGCCGCACCGAAAGGCGGCACCGACCTGCGCATGGGCACGACTCCGTTCGGACAGCGACGCTTCGCGTGGGTCGAACGGCAGTCCTCTGGCAGCGCTCGATGGTCAACCCGGGCATGCAGTGGGAAGTGCGTCCAGGTGAAGGACACCGTCACGCCCGGCCATGCGCGTTTCAACAAGAAAGTCGCATTACGCGAAGACGATTCAGCGCCACGGCAGCCCAGCGACCGAAATGACCTGCTACGCCTGCCACACATCGTGGATGACGTCCTGCAGCGGCTGCCATCTCCCGCAGGAGCAGAACGCGAAGACGGCGATGCAGCACTACGAGGGCACGGAGACGCGCAACTACGCGTCGTACAACCCGCAGGTCATTCGCACCGATGCGTTCATGCTCGGCGTGAACAGGCCGATCAAAGGCCGCAAGATCGCGCCGGTCCGCTCATCGAGCGCGCTCGTGATCAGCTCGACCAATCAGCAACGCCAGCGCATCTACATCCAGCAGCCGCCGATCGCCGCGAGCCGGCTATAGCAGCCAGGCGTTCAACCCGCACGTGCCGCACACGGTCCGCTCGAAGGAAACGCAGAGCTGCGGGAGCTGTCATCTGACCGAGGCGAATGACAACAATGCCTGGATGGCGCAGTTGCTGTTGCAGGGGACGAACTTCGTCAACTTCATCGGTCGCTTCGCCTGGGTGGCGACGGGGCACGAAGGATTCGAGGCGATCGGCGTCACGGAATGGGAAGAGCCCCAGGCCGTCATCGGCTCCTCGCTCCACAAAGTCGTTTATCCCGACTTTTACGCGCAGCATCAGAAGAAGGAGAAAGAGCTGGCCGAGGGGTATCACCACCATGCTCACGATGCTCGGAGCCTGCAGTTGCGTGGGGAGTACCTGTTCGTCGCGAATGGGGAGGACGGGTTCGAGGCGTATGACGTCGCGAACATCGACAACAAAGACTTCTCCGAGCGCATCGTCAGCGCGCCGGTGTCGCCGTTCGGGCAACGGACGTTCGTGAAGACGAAGTTCGCCGCCGCGGTCGCCCTTCCGACGACGATGCCCATGGATCCGCTGCGCAAGACCCAGTTCATCGCCGAGAATCAGGAACAGCCGATTCATCCTCTCTACAGGTACGCCTACATCGCCGATCGTGAGGAGGGGCTGATTCTCGTCGACGTCACCACGCTCACCGACGGCAATCCTTCGAACAATTTCTTCAGCCGCGCGCTGACCTTCAATCCTGAGAACTTGTTGAAAGGCGCGAACGCGATTCACGTCGCCGGGCGGTGGCTCTTCATCGGCGCGGACAAAGGCCTGATCATTCTCGACATCGACAAGCCGCTCGAGCCGCGTGTGCTCGCGACGGTCCCCATCGAGAAGCCGACCGGAATCGCCGTCCAGTTCCGCTATGCCTTCGTAACCGGGGCGAAGGGCCTGCACAGCATCGAGATCACCGATCCGTCGAAACCGCGGCTCGCGGCGACGCTGCCGATCAAAGACGCCCGCAATCTTTACGTCGCGCGCACGTATGCCTACGTCGCCGGCGGCAAAGAGGGGCTGGTCATCGTCGACGTGGAGAAGCCGGAGAAGCCGTTCGTCGATCAGGTCTTCCACGACGATCTGCATGACGTGAACGACGTGAAAGTGGCCGCGACCAACGCCAGCGTCTTCGCGTACGTCGCCGATGGCGAACATGGTCTGAAAATTCTCCAGCTGACGTCGCCCGAATGGACGCCGACCTACGCCGGCTTCAGCCCGCGCCCCGCGCCGCGCCTGATTGCCAAACGCCACACCCACGGTCCGGCCCTGGCCATCTCCAAAGGCCTCGACCGCGATCGCGCCGTCGACGAGAGCGGCTACCAGGTCTCGATCTTCAACCGCATCGGCGCCCGCCCAATGACGTTGCCCGAAATGCAGCGCCTCTACCTGCGCAACGGACAGATCTACACGGTGAGTGAGGTCCCGAAATGAAACGCGTGTTGCTCATCTCAATCATCTGCGCCGCAGCAGTGGGTATCGCGCAACAACCCACCCAGCAACCCAGCAACTCAGCAACCCAGCAACCCAATAAATACATCGGCGTTGCCACCTGCGTCAGCTCCGGCTGCCACGGCTCCACCGAGCCTCTCAACGCCTCCCGCGTCCTGCAGAACGAGTACTACACCTGGCTGAACAACGATCGCCATTCCCAGGCATACAACGTCCTCTTCAACGATCGCTCCGCGCGGATTGCGAAGAACATGCGCCTCAGGAAGCGCGCGTATGAAGAAGCGGCATGTCTCGATTGCCACACCACCAACGTTCCCGCTAGCGAAGTCGAAGGGCGCATCGATCCCGAAGACGGGATCCAGTGCGAGGCCTGTCACGGTCCGGCCAGCGGCTGGCGCGCTGAGCACACCGAGGAAGGGTGGACGCATGCGCAGTCCGTCGAGCGGGGGATGATCGATCTCACCAGCGTTCCTGTGCGCGCCCACATGTGTCACCGCTGCCATCTCGGCAACGCGCAGAAGGAAGTCGATCACGAGCTCATCGCCGCCGGGCATCCGCTGCTGGCCTTCGAGCTCGACAACTTCACCGAATCAATGCCGCCGCATTGGACGCCGAATCGAGCCACGCACGGCGTGAATGCCTGGGCCGTCGGACAGGTGATGAAGTTCCGCGACTCCCTCGGCAACCTCGCCCGTCACGCGCGCGGCAACGAGTGGCCCGAGTTCAGCGACATGAGCTGCTACAACTGCCATCACACGCTCAAAGGCAGCGAATGGCGTCAGCGTCGCGGCTGGCCCGATCGCGCCGGCCTGCCGTCGTGGTCCCCGCAACATTGGGCGATGTTGCGATTGCTGATCGGCCGCGTGTCCCCGCAGTCGCGGGATGAGCTCGACGGACTGGTCGCGCAGATCGCGCGCGGAGTCGCGCGCATGAACGAGCCCGCCGCGGTCGCCGCGAACGCGGATCGGGCGCGCAGCATCGTTCACAACCTGGTGCCGCGCTTCGAATCGCAACGTTGGACCGACGCGGAAATCCGCGCGATCATGACCGCCATCGCCAGCGACCGCGCCTTCCTCGAGGCTGCCGACGTGCACGTCGCGGAGCAATCCGCGCTGGCTCTGCAGAGCCTCGCCACGTCGCTCACCCGTCGCAATCCGCGCCTGCTGCGCGGCCCGATGATGCGCTCGATCGACGCGCTGTTCGAAGAGGTGAAGAGTCGCGATGACTTTGATCCGGCGAGGTTCGGCGAGAAGCTGGCGGCTGTGAAAGCGGCCATTTAAGTGGAGTGCGGCGGCTCTGCCGCCGCTTTCACACGCGCCGGAGGCGCGCTCCGCGCGCTGCCAAAGCGGCGGCAGAGCCGCCGCACTCCAATAGAATCGCCCGCGTGTCCATCGCCGAATTCCTCCTGGCCCTGATCGCGATCTTCGTCGCTGCGAAAGTCTTCGGCGAGATCGCCGAGCGTTTCGGCCAGCCCGCGGTCCTCGGCGAGTTGATCGGCGGGGTAGTCGTCGGCGTGTCCGGCCTGCATCTCGTCGATCCGCACAACATCACCATCCACCTGCTCTCCGAGCTCGGCGTCATCCTTCTGTTGTTCCTGATTGGCCTCGAGACCGACCTCCGCAAGCTCATGCAGGTCGGCGGTTCGGCAACGGCCGTGGCTCTCGTCGGCGTCGTTCTGCCATTTCTCGGCGGGCTCGCCTTCGGTCATCTCATGGGCATGCGAATGATGGTCGCGGTTTTCCTCGGCGCGGCGCTCACCGCGACGTCGGTCGGCATCACCGCGCGCGTGCTCTCCGACCTCGGCCATCTCAAAGACGACGAATCGCAGGTGATCCTCGGCGCGGCCGTCGTCGACGACATCATCGGCCTGGTCCTGCTGACCATCGTCGGAACGCTTGCGAGCGGCGGCGAGCTGACCATCCTCGGCGTCGGCAAGATCGTGCTGATCGGTTTCGGATTCGTGCTGCTGGCCATCGTGATCGGATCGCAACTCGCGCCGATGCTCATCAGGGCGATCGACCGAATCGAGATGAATCGCGGCCTTTTCTTCTCCGCGCTCATCTTTGCCCTGCTGCTTGCTTATCTCGCCCACAGAGTCGGCTCGGCGGTCATCATCGGCGCGTTCGCGGCGGGACTCGTCCTGGCCCGCACGCATCGCGGCAAGGAGATCGAGCGCGAAGTGCACGACGTCGCGCAGTTCTTCATCCCCATTTTCTTCGTCGTGGTCGGGGCGGCCGTCGATCTTCGCAGCATCAATCCCTTCGATCCGAACGCACGCAAGTACCTCTGGATCGGCCTTGCGCTGACGGTGGTCGGCGTCCTCGGCAAAGTCGCCGCGGGGTATGTCGTCTCGGGAAAGAAGCTGCGGCGGATCGTGATCGGAGTAGGGATGATCCCGCGTGGCGAGGTCGGCCTGATCTTCGCCACCATCGGCCTCACATCCGGCCTGCTCGACGCTGGCCTCTACAGCGCCGTGGCGCTGATGGTGATGCTGACCACATTCATCGCCCCTCCGCTGCTCCGGCGTCTGCTGGTTCCAGGAACACCGGAGCAGGTGAGGGGCGGGCGCGCCGAGTACGTGATGGACGCGCCGATGGATGATGACGAGGACGAAGACGGGCCTACGTTACCCGCCTCTTGACGTCCTGAAACTCCGGCTCGTCGGTGATCACGTTCCGTCCCTGAAGCTGCGCCGCGCGGTTCCGCGCATCACGAACCCGCTCCTCGGTGAGCGGATGCGTCGAGAAAAAGGCCTCGACCCGTCCCGGCGATCCCTTGCTGTGTTCCATCAGCTCCTCGAACATCGTGGCCATGCCGATCGGGTTGTAGCCGGCTTCGTACATCGCCCGGATTCCGAGCTCGTCGGCCTCCCGCTCGGCTTCGCGGCTGAATCGCGCCAGCGCACCCGAACCGACGATCTGCGCGGCGAGCTTCGCGAGATCGTTCGGGTTCTGGCCGAGGACGAGCGAGGCGAGGATGCTCAGGCCGTATTGCTTGGAAATCTGCTCGGTCGAATGGCGCGCCAGGACGTGACTGATCTCATGGGCCATGACGCCGGCGAGCTCCGAGGCGTTGTCGGAGTTGGCGATGAGGCCCGTGTGCACGTAGACGTGGCCGCCCGGAACAGCGAAGGCGTTGATCGATGGATCGTCGACGACGTAGAAGTTCCACGGCAGGTTGGCCATGTTCGTGGTCGCGACGATCCGCTGCCCCATGTTGCGGACGTACGCATTCAGCGCCGGATCGTTGTTGATCCGAACCTGACTGGCTATCTCGCGGGAGAGTTGCTGGCCGAGCTGCCATTCCTCCTCGAGCGAGATCAGATTGAAGTCGCCGCCGCCGCCCGCCGATCCGCAATTCAGCGAGAGGAGTGTGACGAGCGCGAGAGCGAGAGTACTTCTGTAATGCGTCTTCATGAGGGCACTGCGGTGCAATGAGAACGCCTACCGCGTCCGGGACAGCCCGCTGAGCTCGCGGGCGATGTTCTCGCGGGCCTGGCGCTCGAATCGCGCGTAGAACGCCTCACTCGCGTAAAGCCGCGGACGCGCGAGAAAGTGGTCGAGGATGGCCGCCCGTGCTCCGCGAAAGAACGCGTCGGGAACGTGCTCGTACTCGCGGCGGACTTCTGCGGTGTACTCCTGATAGCGCTCCGGCGTGCTGCCGAGGATGGACAGATCGGCATCGAGGAAAGCATGGAATCGCGAATCGACCCGGGCTGGATCGTGGGTCTTCGTCGCCAGGATGAGACTCTCGACGATGCCGATCGTCTCCGGCGGGAATCGCAACTCGGTCAGTGCCTGGCGGGCCAGGATCGCGCTCTGCTCCTCGTTGGAGGATCCGCCGTAAACCGCGTCGTGGAACCAGACCGCGGCGAGCACCGTCTCATCCGCGTGCGGCAAAAGGTCCAGCATTTCCTCGAGATGGCGGAGCGTGTGGTAGTGCCGGTGCTCCTCGCCGTAGCGCGACGCCAGGTCGTGCCACCAGCGCTCGGCCACCGCAACGTCGGCGCCATGAGCGAGGGCGAACCCGAGGAATCCGTCGCGCACCGTAAATTGGAAGCGAGGCGTGAGCGCGGTTGTTCCCGACCGCGGATGATCCGCACCCTTTTCGCGTTGACGCTCGTCGTGTCCCTGGCCGGTTCCGCATCGGCCCAGCAGACCCAGGCGGGTGGGAACGCCCTCGCCAGCGCGACCAGCCGCTTCCTCCGCGATGCTTCGGCCAGCCACATCAACTGGCGGCCGTGGGGGCAGACAGCAATCGATGCCGCGGCGCGCGCGAATCGCCCGCTCTTCGTTTCCATCGGCTTTGCGTCGTCCTGGGACGCCTTCCGGCTGCATCGCGAGGCCTTCGCTAACAGCGTAGTGGCCGACACGCTGAACGGCTACTTCGTGCCGGTGCTGGTCGATTCCATCGAGAATCCCGAGGTGGCTGAGGCGTTCGAGGCCATTCAGCGGGCGGTTGGAGGAACGGTTACCACGCCGGCGAGCTTCGTTCTCACTCCCGCGCTCGAGCCGGTGGCGGCGATCGGCTTCACCACGCCGGTGGAGTTGCGGACCTGGCTGGCGACCAGTGCGAGCCGCTGGGCGAATGAGCGCGACGCCTTCGTCGCCGAAGGGCGCAAAAATCTGATCAAGGCCCACAGCTTCGGCGACAAACGGGCGCCGTCGGATTACGACGCGACGACGCTCGACGCGGTCATGGAGGACATCGCCCGAACGCACGACGCGAAAGTCCTGCAGCCGATGGCCATCTCCTTCGCGCTCCGTTACGCCGAGCGCACGGGCAACAAGGCCGTTCGGGCCGCGGCGCTCGAGTCGCTGCGGACGTTCGCTCGGACGGCGATGCGCGATCAGATCGGCGGCGGCTTTCATCGGGCGCCGGGAGTCTTCGAGAAAATCCTCAGCGCTCAGGCCCTCATGGCCATGACCTACCTCGAGGCCTGGCAGCTCACGAAAGAGCCGCAGTTCGAGATGGTCGTGCGCACGACTCTCGATTACATCATCCGCGACCAGCAGCGGACCAAAGGCGCATTCGTCGCGGCGCAGGATGCGCACGGTCTCGTGCCCGGACAGGGTCCGGAGTTTCACAACGGCACGTTTTACCTCTGGTCGAAGAGCGAGATCGTCAAGCTCCTCGGTCCCGAGGCCGCGGCCAAGGCCTTGCGTGCTTACGGGATCGAGAGCGAGACCGGAAATCTGCCGGTCTCTGTCGAGCCGCTCGATGCGGAGATCGCGCAGAAGCTCCTCGATCACCGGCAGAAGCGCCCCGAGCCCTTCCGCGATTTCAATGAGCTCTCCGGATGGAACGGGCTGATGATCTCCGCGCTGTCGCGCGCGGGGGCGGCGTTCGGCGACCGCAAGTACATCGACGCGGCGCTGCTCGCCACGCGCTCGATCACCACCAAATTGTGGGACGAGAAAAAGAAGACGCTCTACCGAAGCGACGCCGCGACGGTGCCGGTGATCCCCGCCCTGTCGGACGATTACGCGATGCTCATTCAGGGGCTGCTCGATCTGTTCGATGCGACGTCGGACGTGAAATGGCTCGAGCTCGCGAAGACCCTTCAGGCGCGGCAGGATCAGTTGTTCTGGGATGCGAGTGCAGGGCGCTACACGACCGGCACCGCGCTTCCGGAAGTCCTGCGCGGCTTGCTCGTGGAGAGCGACGCCACGGTGCCGTCCGTGAACGCGCTGGCCGCATCGAATCAGTTGCGTCTGGCCATGCTCACCGGAAGCAGCAGCGCCCGCGTCCCGATGATCGTCAGCTCGTTCGCCGGCCGGCTCAGACGATCGGGAGCGGAGCTGCCGCAGCTCGCATCCTCGCTGGCGATGACGTTTGAAACACCGAAGATCGAGGTCGTCGTGGCCGGCAAGAAGACCGAGACGCTGGAGCTCCTTCGCTCGATTTACGCGCGTTGGGAGCCGATGCGTACGGTGATCCTGCTCCAGCGCAAAGGCGCGGAGCGCGATCGCATCACGCGTGTCTTGCCCTTTACCGCGGCGCTTGCGCCGGAGCCCGAGCTGCCCGTCGCGTACGTGTGCGAAAAAGGGGAGTGCCGGAGACAGTAAGATCTCCCCATGCGTCCCGCCAACACCGTCATCGCTGTCGTCGATGACGAAGACAACATCCGCGACACTGTCGGTTTCGCGCTGCGGCGCGAGGGATATCCCGTCGAGCTGTACGCAACTGGGCTCGAGGCGTGGCGCGCGTTTCAGCAGAAGCTTCCCGGCCTGGTCATCCTCGACATCACCATGCCGGAGATGGATGGTCTCGAGCTTTGCCGCAAAGTGCGCGCGGCTTCGGAGACCACGCCGATCATCTTCCTCACCTCCCGCGACGAAGAGCTCGACCGAGTCCTCGGCCTGGAGATCGGCGCCGACGACTATCTCTGCAAGCCTTTCTCGATGCGCGAGCTTCTCGCGCGGGTGAAAGTGCTCTTCCGCCGCGCGGCGATCGATCAGAACGCCGCCCCGCGACCGGCCGCCGACGCGCCGTTGCGTCACGGCGATCTCGAGCTCGACCTGCAGCGCTACAGCGTCCGCTGGAAGGGCGTGCCGGTCAGCCTGACCGTCACCGAGTTCATGATGCTGCACGCGCTCGTGCGCTATCCCGGCCACGTGAAGACGCGAAAGCAACTGCACCAGGACGGCTATCCGCACGACGCCTACGTCAGCGACCGCACCATCGACAGCCACATCAAGCGCGTCCGGCGGAAGTTCGAGGAAGCCGATCCGACGTTCGATCGCGTCGAGACGGTGTACGGGCTCGGGTATCGCTGGAAAGAATGAAACGCTTCGTTCGCGTTCTCAGCCGCCTTCCCTTCCGGCTCCTCGCGTTCAACCTCCTCCTCGTCTTCCTCCCGATCGCCGGCGTGCTTTTTCTCGGTGAATACGAAGAGCGCCTCGAGACCGCGGAGATTCGCGATCTCACCCATCAATCGCGATTGATCGCCGCGGCCATCGCTCGCGGCGGAACGCTGGATGCCGATGCGTTCGAGGATGTCATCCGCCGCGCGAAGATCGACGACGTGCGGATGCGCCTCATCGATTCGACAGGCCGCGTCGTCGCCGACTCGCACCAGATCGTCACGCCGGCCGTGCAGAAGCCGCCGCGGACCGATCGCCAGAACATCCTCTACCGCATCGGCGCGTTCATCCTCAGGCCGGTCGTGCGCTGGTTGCGGCCGCCCGAGGAACCGCTGGAGGTCGATTTTTACGCGAATGCGCAGCGCTTGACCGGAAGCGAGATCGCGGCGGTCCTGCGCGGAGTCGAGGTTTTCGACAAGCGGATCACCGCGCAACGGCAGCCGTCGGTGACGCATTACCGGATGGTTCCCGTCGTCGTCGCGGGATGGACCGTCGGCGCGGTCGTGGCCTCGAAGAGCACGTACACCATCCTCCAGGATCTCTACGTCATCCGCCTTCGGGTCATGCGCATCTTCCTGGCCTCGGTCGCCGTCGGCATCCTGGTCAGCATCCTCTTCACGGCGACGATCGTCCGCCCGATCCGCCAGCTGCGCGTCGATGCCCGGGCCGTGCTCGATCGCCGGAACCGTTTGCGCGGGCACTTCAAGGGATCGAAGCGCGTCGACGAGATCGGGGAGCTGTCCCGCGCGCTCGAGCGGATCATGCGCCGCCTCGACGCGCACGTGGCCTTCATCGAGCGATTCGCGGCGGACGTCGTGCATGAGCTCAAGAATCCGCTGGCCTCGATCCGCAATGCGAACGAGATGATCGCCGACGTCGCCGATCCGAACGACCGCCGCCGCTTCGTGCGCGTCATCGAGCAGGAAGTGGCGAGGATGGAGCGGCTGCTGTCCGGCGTGCGGGAGATCTCGATCATCGACGCGCGGCTCATTCGCGAGGAGATGGCGCCGGTCGACGTCGCGGCTCTGCTGACGATGCTCGTCGATGGCTTTCACGTCCGTGAGGGCGACCGGGTGAACTTCGATCTCGAGATCGGCGCCGGGCCGATGACGGTGACGGCGTCAGCAGATCGGCTCACACAGGTCTTCGAGAACATCCTCGACAACGCGGCCAGCTTCTCGCCGAGCGGCAGCACGGTCTTGGTGAGCGCGCAGGCGGAGAACGGTGCGGTGGTGATCCGCGTCGCCGATCAGGGTCCCGGCATCGCCGAGGCCGACCTCGGGCGGATCTTTGATCGCTTCTTCACCCATCGACCCGAAGGAGCGCGGGTTGCGGCGGGTCACACCGGTTTGGGGCTGGCGATCGTGCAGGCCATCGTCGAGGCGTATGGCGGCAGCGTCACTGCGGCGAACGGGGAGAGAGGGGCGGTATTCACAGTGCGCCTGCCTCGCCTTCCGTAATTCTTACAGCGCATGCCGACTGCCTCCTACTTCGACGCGAATGCCACAATGCAGCGCGCCGGTTTGCGGGCGTGTAACCGGTTACCTGTAACCGAGTTTTCGTTGCCAACAGACGGAGAGCAGGTAATATGGTGCGGCCGAGGCGTGCACGATTTCGTGCATTGCCGGAGCCCCCAAAAGGTCCGGTAGCTCAGAACGACAAGCAACGAACGTGTGCCCGAGAAATCGCGGCCTGTCTGCGGTCTATCCAGCAGTGGTGGACGGCCTTAGGCAGGTACGGAAAGATAGACTTCGACCGGTGAAGGAAGTAAACTGCACCCGAGTCCGGTCAAAAATCCAGTAATTAGGAGAACGTGTGAGTCCTGCAAAGAGTCAACGCGGTCGTCCCATTGTCCACACTGAGCCCTGGGCGAAGATCACGGTCGTACTGCTCGACCGTCATGTCGCCTACCTCGATCGTCTTGCCATCGACATCCGTTTGAAGCATGGCAAGGCCATCAGCCGTGCCGAGATCATCCGCGGGTTGATCGAGGCGTCGTTCCAGAGCGGTACCGACCTTTCGCAGGCAGACTCGATCGATGGGATCGTCGAGCTCCTGACCGGGTCGCCGTCGACGTCGCGGAAAAAAGCCTCTCGCTAGGCCGCGGTGCTCGCCGCCGGGATTGGCGCCCGCGAAGCGGCTCTGCCGCCAGTAGGGCGATTTCTTCTTCACTGCATGCGTCGGTGAGGTCGATACCACTCTCTTCAACGCGGTCGATCAGCGTGCGGATCAGATGCGGCAGGCCGAACGATTCCGGCATGTCGGGATTCATCTCCCGGGCAATCTGCCCGAGATAGTCGAGGTGCCTGTCGGAGAGCACGAGCGTCTCGAGCTCGTTCCCTCCGGCAGGTCGCTCTTGAGTCGGTGGCATGGCGTGCATTCAGACAGCTCCGACTTAGGTGTGACTGGGGCGAACCTTTCCCTACCCTGAATTTCGAAAAATTCACCGGGCGGGCCGGTTGGCACTCCCGGTGAACCGTCCCCACCAGTGAAGTCTTACGATGCGGTCATCGTCGGGGCGGGGCCGAACGGCCTCGCCGCGGCCATCGTTCTTGCCCGGGCCGGCCTCTCCGTCCTGATCCTGGAGGCCAGAGAGACCATCGGCGGCGGCGCGCGCACCGAGGAGGTCACCCTTCCCGGGTTCCGCCACGACATCTGCTCGGCCATCCATCCGATGAGCGTCGTCTCGCCGTTCCTGCGAGCGCTGCCCCTGGCCGAACATGGTCTGGAGTGGGCTTGGTCGCCGGCCGCGATCGCCCATCCGCTCGACGACGGTTCCGCGGCCACCCTCGAGCTCGACCTCGACGCCACCGCATCCCGCCTCGGCGAGGACGAGCAGGCCTATCGCGCGCTGATGAAGCCCTTCGCGAAAATGGCCGGGAAGGGCTTCGACGACATCCTCCGGCCGATCCTGGTCTGGCCGCCGCCCCGCCACCCCGTCGTCCTGGCCCGCTTCGGCCTCCTCGGCCTCCGCTCGGCGATGAATCTGGCCAGCCGATTCAAGACTCCGCACGCACGCGCCCTCATCGGCGGATCCGCAGCGCACTCGTTCATCCCGCTCGAGCGAACGGGCTCGGCGTCGTTCGGACTCGCGCTGATCCTCGCCGGTCACGCCACGGGCTGGCCGGCGGCGAAAGGCGGGTCGATCGCCATCATCAACGCCATGGCTTCATACCTCCGTTCGATGGGCGTCGAGTTTCAGACGGGACGTCCCGTTCGTACGCTGTCAGACATCCCGCAATCGCGCGCGGTGATCTTCGACGTCGGCCCGTGGCAGCTCGCCGACATCGCCGGCGATCAATTGCCAGCCGGTTACGTGAAGAAGCTACGGCGTTTCCGCTACGGTCCGGGGGTCTTCAAGATCGACTGGGCGCTCGACGGTCCGATTCCCTGGCGTGCCGAGGCTTGTCTGCAATCGGCGACGGTCCACGTCGGCGGCACGATCGAGGAGATCGCGCAGCACGAGCACTCTGTCTTCAACGGCCGGATGACCGACAAGCCGTTCGTGCTCGTCGCGCAGCAGAGCATGTTCGACGCGACGCGCGCGCCCGCCGGGAAACACACCGGCTGGGCCTACTGCCACGTGCCGCACGGGTCGACGGACGATCAGACCGAGCGCATCGAGCGGCAGATCGAGCGGTTCGCTCCCGGCTTTCGCGATCGAATCCTCGCGCGCCGGACCATCAACACCGCGCAGTACCAGGCCCACGATCCGAATTTCATCGGCGGCGACATCGCCGGCGGCGCGAACACGATGATGCAGTTCCTCACCCGGCCCTTCCCGAAACTCGATCCCTACGCGACGCCGAACGAGCGCCTGTTCATCGGATCGAGCTCCACCCCGCCGGGCGGGGGAGTGCATGGAATGTGCGGCTACTGGGCAGCGCAGAGCGCGTTACGACGCCTGTTCCGCTAAATCCTCGCGCTTCCGATCCTGCACTATCGTCTTCACCCGCGCTTCGATCGGCTTCGCGTCCTCGTCGCTGAGCTTCTCCGCCTCCTCGTGCACGCCGTCCGATGTGCCGCCGCTGAAGTCGATGACGCGTTGCACGACCGCTCGCCAGTTCGACGATTGTGCGGGTCCGCCGATCGTGCGGGTGGCGATGAGATCGAAGAAGTTCGACGCTCGCGAGTACACGTCGATCGCGAACTGCACCGCGCCGTCGGTGTCTTTCGTCGTGAACTCGACGATGCCCGCGAGTGGATGTCCTTCGATCGTCGCGAAGACGACGCGATTCGGCTCGGCTACCTCGACGCGCACCTGAAAGTTGCCGCGCAGCGGAAGGCGTCCCGTCAACGTGACGCCTTTCTCGATCTTCTCCGGCGCACCCGGCTCCGCCGCGAGCTCGAGCGGCATGAAGTCGTTCACCCGCTCGCGAAACTGCATCATCAGCGCGGGTGCGGGGTAGCGCGATCCGCGGATGTCCGCCGTGAACCGCTTGTGCTCGAGCGACCCGACGCCATCCTCGGGTAGCACTTCCTGCAGCGAGTCTGCGAGCGCGCGCAGACCCTCATCGAGCGGCGTGGTGTGGATGCCGAGGATCTCGATCGCGATCTTGCCGCGGACGATGTTCTTCTCTTTCAACATCGTCAGCATGTTCGGATCGACCGCTAGCTGGGCGAGCGCGGACGGAACAGGAACGCGAACCGGAGAGCGGCCGGTGATCTCGGCAAAGCGCCGGAGGAGATCGTTCATGGTGGTGATCTCCGAGCCCGCCGCGTCGAGCGTCTCCGCTTTCAGATCGCTCCGCTCGACGGTCGAGGCCAGGATTTTCGCCAGATCCTCGTGCCAGATCGGCTGAAACTCCTGATCGCCGCTGTCGATGACCGGGACCGCCGGAAGGGCGCGCACCATTTTCAGGATGAGCGAGATCACTTCGTCGCCGGGGCCATACACGTTTCCGGCGCGAACGATGGTCCAGTCGAGCTCCGATTGCCGGACGAGATCTTCCGCGGCGCGCTTCGACTGATGATACTCGGAAGCGCCGCGATCCGCGCCGAGGGAGGACACGAAGACGAAGCGGCGCGCGTTCGCGCGTTGCGCTTCTTCGATGATGTTCCGTGTCCCGTTCACATTCACCGACTCGAACGTCGCCTCCGGCGGTTCTTCCGCCGCGATCCCTGCGACATGCAGCAAGGCGTCACAGCCTTCGGCGGCGCCGGAGAGCGTCGAGGCGTCGGCGACGTTTCCCGGGAAAGGCTCGACGCCCGGCCATTGCTTCGCATCTTCATCGGCGTGCCGCGACAGAAGACGGACCTCGTGACCGCGGGCGATCAGCTCAGGAATCGCTCCTTCGCCGATGACACCCGTCCCACCAGTGATCAGGATTTTCATACCGTGCAAAAGAGCACGGCAGGTGCCATTCAGTGCGGCAATCCGAAGGCGTAGTACAAAGCGCACACGAGCGCGAGCGCGAGCATCCCCGGCTTCACTTCACGCCACCGTCCGGTCACGAGTTTCATGATCGGGTAGAGCACCAGCCCGGCCGTCAGTCCATTGGCGATGTTGTAAGTGAAGACCATCACCACGATCGTCACGAACGCCGGCACGAGCTCGGTCAGATCGTTGTAATCGATCTTCGCCGCGGCGGAGAGCATGAGCATGCCGACGATCAGCAATGCCGGAGCGTACGCGTACTGCAGCGATTGCATCGGCTCGAACAGAGGGATGAAGAACAGAGAGAGGGCGAAGAGCGCCGCGGTGACGACCGAGGCCAGGCCCGTTCTCGCGCCTTCGCGGATGCCGGTCGATGACTCGATGTACGCGCCGCTGGTCGACGTGCCCGCCAGTCCGCCGAAGATGCAGGAAAGCGCGTCGACGAGCATCGGCTTCTTCAGATCGCCTTTCACGTCGAGCGCAACGAGCGTCCCCAGCGTGTCCAGCAGGGACATGACGAAGAGCGTGAGCAGGATCGGCAGAAAACTGAGGCGGAGGACGGAGACGACATCGAGCTCGAACGCGATCGGGGAGATGTCGTAGGGGAGGGCCATGACCGCTTTCGGCAGTTTGGCCACGCCGAACAACGCGCCGGCGACCGCGGTCACGACGATGCCGATCAGAATCGCGCCGGGAACGCGCCAGAACATCAGCGCCGCGATGAGCACGAAGCCGAAGATCGCCAGCAGGACGGTCGTGCTGCGCACATCGCCGAGTTGCACCGGCACGGCCTGCGCGCTCTTCACGATGCCGCTCTGCACGAGACCGATGAACGTCAGGAACAGGCCGATGCCCGCGGCGAAGCTGTGCTTCATCGAGTCGGAGAGCGATGAGGCCAGCCAGGTGCGCACGCCGATGAGGGTGATGATGAGAAAGATCACGCCGCTGACGAAGACCGCGCCGAGGCGCTGCTGCCAGGTGATGCCGAAGGCGGCCAGGCCAAAGGCGATGAACGCGTTCTCGCCCATATACGGGGCGACGGCGATGGGGCGGTTCGCGTAAAGGCCCATCAGCAACGTGCCGAAGGCCGCGGTGAGAATCGTGGCGACCGTGCTTGGACC
This sequence comes from uncultured Acidobacteriota bacterium, assembly GCA_963822445.1. Classification (GTDB taxonomy): domain Bacteria; phylum Acidobacteriota; class Thermoanaerobaculia; order Gp7-AA8; family Gp7-AA8; genus QHVT01. The sequence goes on from CAWGHO010000003.1 coordinate 577,372, forward strand.
CTGGGGGATCCCGGCGAAGGCGAGGATGGCCGGGTTGACGACGATGATGTACGCCATCGACACGAACGTCGTGATGCCGCCTACGACCTCCGCGCGGATAGTGCTGCCGCGGTCTGCAATGCCGAACATGGACCGCGAGATTGTAGGCGGTAGGCGGTTCGCGGTAGGCGGGAGATAAAGCCCGCCGCCCGTTTTCCCGCCTACCGCCTACCGCTTACCGCCTACTACGGTTTGACGTGCAGGCCGCTGGCGTCGACGCTGGTGACGCCGTTGACGTCGCGCACGCGCGCGACGATCGCATCACGCTGCGCGGCGCTGTCGGCATGGCCGGAGAGCGTCACGCGACCACCTTCGGTCACATCGACATTGACGCCGGAGCCGGGGGCGACGCTGTTGATGGCGGCCTTCACCTCCGTCACCATCGCCTCTTCATCCATCGACTCGGGCAGCTGACGATTCATCGAGCACGCCGTCGCGGCGAGCGCGACCAGGAGCAGGGAGATCACTACGAGAATTCGTTTGTTCTTCATGACTTCAAAAGCCTCCGAATAAGTGAAATAGCAACGCTTGTACCCGCCTGAGAGGGCACGGGCATTGCTCTAAATAACCATCGGAACTCAACAGGAGGCCATATGCGCAACGCGCTGAATCAAAAGAACTTGAATGAGCGTCCGGCGGCTCGCGCGATCCTCGCGCTGACTTTGACCGCGTCGCTCGCGGCTTTTGGCTGCACGACCAACAGAACTCCCGGAAATGGCGACCCCGTCCATCTCGATCCCCAGGTCGGACCCGCATCGGCACCGACCTCGGGCGTAACGAGCGGCTCGTCGAGCGGCACCCCGGTGGAAACTCCGCCGCCACCGCCGATGATGTCCTCGTCGACTTTCATCGAACCGCTGCCGACGGTGACCACCCGCGCGAAGCGGCTGCCGCTTTCGCCCGATGAAGCAGCGGCGGTCATGACCGGACACCAGTCCCTCAACCCCGGCGTGAAGGTCCTCGGACCGGTGAATCCTGGCCCGTCGACGCAGCTGTCCGCCGTTGCGAACGGCCCGTCAACGATCGGCCCGGTGGCGACGAACACCATCAACAATTCGATCAACTCCGCCGGCCGCGTCGGGGGGGCTGTCAGCAGCGGGCCTCTCTCAGCGACCGACGTCGCGGTGATCAACAACGCGACCATCGCCGGTACGACAGGCGTCGCGTCCACTGCCGGAAACACCGTCGCCACACCGACCAACGCCGCCGTACCGGTGAGCCCGGGCACGTTCTCGGCGGGTCCGAGCGTTGCGACCAGCGCAACCCCGGGCGTCGTGACCAACGCCAGCGCGGGTAACACCACGCCGCTCACGCCGACCACTGCGGCGTCGGCCAATCCGACGCCGACCGCGACCAGCGGAACGACCGTCATCAACCCTGGTACCGCGCCGACGGTCTCGCGCTCGACGACGACCGCAGCCACCACAACGACAACTGCAGCATCGACCGCAGCACCAGCCCGCACCGTGATCAGTAACACGAGCGGCAGGGTGACCGCGAGCAAACCGAAGTAGCGTGATTCGCGCGGCGAGCTGACGCTCGCCGCGCAACCCCGAGCCCCATGGCAGAGATCCGCATCGGCACCTCCGGCTATCACTACAAACACTGGGTCGGCCGTTACTACCCGGCCGATATCAAGCCGAATCAGATGCTCGCGCACTACCTGCGCGACTTCGACACCGTCGAGTTGAACAACACCTTTTACCAATTGCCCAACGAGTCCACCTTCGACAACTGGCGGGACTCGACTCCTCCCGGGTTTCTCTACGCGGTCAAAGGCAGCCGCTTCATCACCCACATGATCAAGCTCAAGGACGCGCAGCGCGGCCTGACCAACTTCATGCCCCGCGCCGAGCGGCTGGGCGACAAGCTCGGCCCGATCCTCTGGCAATTGCCGCCGGGATGGAAAGTCAACGTCGAGCGGCTCAAGGAGTTCCTCTCCATCCTCCCGCCGCAGCATCGCTACACCTTCGAGCTTCGCAACGAGACGTGGATGACCGATCAGGTCCTGGAAGTCCTCCGCAAGTACAACGCCGCGTTCTGCATCTACGAGCTCGCCGGCTACCACTCTCCAATCGAGATCACCGCCGACTGGACCTACATCCGCCTGCACGGCCCGACCCGTTTCAAATATCAGGGGAGCTACAAGGACAAGCAGATGGAGGAGTGGGCGGAGCGGATCAGAGGCTGGTCGCGAAAGATGAAAGCCATCTACGTCTACTTCGACAACGACGATCGCGCCTACGCCGTCGACAATGCCCTGACGCTGAAGAAGATGCTGGGGCGGCTCGTGCAGAGGCGAGCCGCGTAACGCGATTCACGCCTTGAGCGCGCCGCGACTGATGGTCAGGTCGGCGCTGCCGTAGAGCGAATAGACGAGACCGAGGGGGTTGAGTTTCGCGAGAAGAGCGCGGCGCGCTCCGAGAAGCGCGGCGCCGGCGGAACTGCCAGTGAGGAAGCGCGAGAGGAACTCCTTCGCCATCTCACCAGCCAGCAACTCCCAGATCGTGACCTCCGTGCCGATGACGGCGGACGCCTTGCGGCCCGCGATGAAGCGGCGGATGAGCTCCGCCGGCACGTTCGGGTTGAATCCTCCCGCGGTGTCACAACCGTTCATGAAGACGAGAGGCGCGCGCGACCAGTCCGCTCCGTCGAAATCGACCGAGGTCAGTCCGTCGTCGGCGGGAGGCTGGCCGAAGTCGAGCGCCGGCTCGAGATTGCGTCCCGCCGCGTCTTTGCGCCCTGGCCGTCCGTGACAGTAGAAGTAGATGACGTTCGCGTCCGTATCCCCGGTGAGGACATCGCGAATCAGGGCAGCGTCAGAATGCAGTGGATCGATCAAGGCCGCCGCTGCGTTTTTTACTGCATCCCGGAGAGCCGTCTCGTGCGGTTTGGCGAAACGAAGATGACGGTTGAACGCCGCGAACACTTGCGGCGAGCTTCCGGTCTTGATCGTCGTCGGCGACGCGGCCGCTGATTCGGGAGACTTGACCTGCTGGCCCGGCATCTCGATCTCGTACTTGAAACCCCAGAACCGTCGCGGGCAGACAACCGACTCGGGACAATAGATCTCTTCGCCGCGGGCACGCCGCGCTGCATTTTCGTCGGGATCGAGGAGGCACCCCGGTGCCGTAGTGCAATCTCCCGGCGGCATCACGCCATCGCTGTCGGGGATCCCGGCGCGGCAGAGACCACGCTTCACGGGGACTTCGCTCGCCGGGTCGCCTCGGATCTCGAAGTGCCGATGCTCGAGTTGGATCTCGCGGTCGTACATGAGCGACCAGGGGATCACCTTCGTGATGTCGATGTTCGCGATCTGCACGATCGTCGACTGCTGGTCGAGCTTTTCGCGCAACGCTTCCCGCTTCGCTCGGTTGATCATGACCGAACTGCAGATGTTCCAACCGGCGGTAGCCATGTCGAAGAGCAGATCCGCAAGCTCCTCTTCGTCGCCGCGGTTCTCGTCGAGGTAGCGGTAAACGCCTTTGACGTTCTGCGAGGCCGCCTTCAACGCCAGGCGGGCGTTCTCCACTTTGCTGCCGAAGAGGTCATCGGCAACCGCGGTGAAGTGATCGTCGGCCTTCATCGTGACGACCTTCTGGCCCGCACTTTCATTCGCGACGATGGACAACGTGCGGGCAGGGAGCGACGGGGCCTCGTCGATACCGCCGATGTTCGCGTACTCGAGCCGCGCCGCGTATCCGAAGTTGCCCGCGTTCTCGATCTCGTCCATGGTCAGGTCGAGTGCTTTGGACAGGAGCGGCACCGGAAAATCGGTCGCCGTTTCGAGTACCGCTGCGACGCGATACGACTGCACGACACTGTTCTTGTAGTAGATCGAGAAACGGAGCCGGGCCACGCCGGGGAGGACCGTGTCGTGCCTCGGCCGCAATGCGAACGTGACCAGTTCGGTCGGCTCACCGCCGGCCGGGAGCCAGAGCTGTTGCACGGCGTCGCCGCGATTCTCGAAGTCGAGCGGCGTCACACCGATCTCGATCCACCCGCCAGTCGAATCGGGCCGCCAGCGAAAGACCTCCTCGACCAGAGCGGTCGAACCGAAGGTCGTGATCAGTTCGTTTTTCGGGCCGATCTGCACGCCGAAATGAACGACCTTGCCCGGAACGAGGCGATCACTCTCCGGAAGCTGTTCGAGAACGCCTTCGGAAGTGACGTCGTAGAACGCGCTGTTCACGTGCCGGACTTTCGCCGCCTCGGAAGCCTCCGCCCTTCGCGCCGCCGTCGCCGCCCGCGTCCGTTTCACATCCGGGCCGACCGCACGCTTGACGGCGCGAACATGCTTGGCGAGCGGCAGGACACCCTCGCTTTCGTGGTCCTCGAACACGTACTGCTTCATGTCCGTTCTGATCAGGCCGAGCTCGGGGAGCATCGCGGTGCCGAGGTTTTCCGACAGCGTGCGGACCGGCATGGTCTGCGTGCCATCACGCAGGACCACGTACGAGTGATCGCGAAGGCCTTTCGGGGCGTAGCCATGCTTCCCGAGCACCGTCGAGAAAACGTCTGCGGCGAGCCCCGCGGCCGGTTCGTCGATCGTGCCGAGGTCGATGCTGTCCTGGGAGATGCCGATCGACCTCATGGCCGTACGAACCGCGTTTTCCACGTCGGCGGCGGGCAGCGCGGAGGCCCGACGGATCTCGGCGGCCACTTCAGGCCGCGAAAATGCTTCGCCGATCGCCGAAAAACGAAGCGCTTCTTCGCGGCCGCCGCCGGCGAACAACGCGACGTCGTGCTGGCGATACAGACCGCGGATGTAGTCGAGCGGGCGGTCGTGGACGAAGTAGTCGTAGAACAGCTCCAGGCCGTTCCGCCGGTCGCTCACCCACACCGCCGGGCCGCCGCGCGCGACGAGCAGGTGTGCCATACGCCGCAGACGCGGCAGATCCTCCTGATCCGCCTGGATGATGATCAGGCGGGTCTGCCATTGCGTCGCGATCGCTTCCAGCCAGCCCGCGGTGCCGGGCGCGTCGCGCGCGGTCGTGCTGAGACAGTTCTCCCAAAGCCCGCTGCAGTTCCACTGGAGGATGTCGACCCGCGGCCATTCCGCGGAGGCCAGGAAGTCCCGGACGTGGCTTTCCGACGCGACGCCGACCTCGATCGCCCGCGACCACTCCGCACCGCGAAACGCGCGATGGATGTCGGCTGTCGCCTGAGGCCTGAATCCGACATCGAGCACGCGCAGCGGGAACGTGAGTGGGATCTGCAGAGCGCGCGGGCGGGTCTGGGAGACGCGCACGACGAGGGGTGGAACGGTATTGCGCCGCTCCAGTGCGTTCGCGATCACGGCTTCCCATGGAATGCCCGCGAGATCGCCGTCGGTCATCTCCAATGTCACGCGGCGTAGGTCGAAATCATCAGAGGGCGGCTGCAGATCGTCGCGGTCGAGCGCCGCGGTGATCGTGAGAATCAGGTCCGCGACGTCCTCCCTGGTCTGATCGACCACGAGAGCGATGTCCGTTCGCTTGTAGTGTTCGGTCATGGCGTCACCATTTCTCGCGGTCGAGAAGATCGGACAGTCCGTTGAAGCTCAATTGATGGAGACCGGCGCCCCACAGGAAGGCGACGAGGTAGGCCTGCGGTCCGCCCCATGTCCAGTCGTCACTCCACAGCACCTTCAGTCCGAAAAGCACGGCCAGGGTCGCGATGATGAGCGTCGCAAGGACGTCGGCGACGCGCTGCTTCCTCTTGAACAACTCGGGCGCGTCTGGTGCCGCAATGTCGCGCCACCGCACGGCCGGCAGCCAGTCACCGAAGATGACGTCGGTCGCGTCGCCTCCCACGGCGGCGGCGGTGCTCGTTTGGGGCGAGCCTCCCAGGAGCTGAGCGAAACGGGTTTGCAACGCGTCGATGCGCCGGGTGGCGCCATCCAACTGATGCTCCGCGGCGGCCTGCCGGAGCGCTTCCACGTCCGCCTTCAATGCCAGCAAGGCGTCGTCCTCCGGCAGTTTTTTCAGCTCGACGTCGATGGCGGAGGCGAGTGCGTCCGCCGTTCGCGGGACGAATTTCGTAATGGCCAGGCGAAGCTGGGTAAGGGCGACCGAAGCATCATCGGATGCCATCGCCGCATCCAGCGATGCCTGAACGTCCTGAACCAGCTCCGGCCATTGCTCTTTCGGAAAGCTGTGGGGCTTGTTCGTCAATTGCCGGCGGAGGACCGCGGCGAACGCCTTGACGTAGTCGAGCTCCAGGTTGCGGGCCTGAAGCAGTGCCTCCGGCATGGTGGCCGAGTTCAGCTGGGCTTCGATGGCCGGGATCCGCTGCAGGAGCGGTTGCAGCTCCGGCTCGTTCGAGCTCGTGATCGCCTTCCGCAGCGTGTCGAGCTGCCCCTGAATCTCGGCCCGCAGCGCGGCATCGACGGTGTTACGAAGATTGCCCAATGCCGAGACTTGCAGTTGTACGGTGTCAACGGTCGCGTTCTCGTCGTGCAGCACGTTGGCGGCGTCGTCGAGCCCCTTCCGAGCGACAGTCGCAGTCTGACGCGGCAGCGACGCGCCGGACAGGTGAGCGTGGTTGTCGATCCACGCTCGCAGCAGAGGGAGCTTCGCCTCGTAGATGGCGAAGTCGTTGGTGCCGAGGATGCGTCCGCCGAGCGAGAGCGTCTCGTAGCGGTGCTCCAGCGAGCGCTCGAGCCGGTCGACGTGCTCCTCGGCCACGGGGTCGTTCAACGGCGCGCGGATGTTGCCCAACGCGTCGACCAGCCCGGAGAGCCGGCGCTGCAGGGCCAGCCGGGGGCGAAGGACTTTCGTGAGATACCTGAGGATGAGCGAGATGGCTACGCCGAAGAGAATCCACGCGGCGGCGAGGCCCCACGAGTGCCGCACGAACAACGTGACCGGCGTCGACATCACGGGCTCGGCGCGGCCCGTGCGGAGAACGATCGTCGCTTCGTACTGGCCGGGCCGGTTGATGCCCGTGATCGAGACCGGCACGTGACGCCATTCGTCCGGACCGAGCTCGAGGGGCTTTCCGGCGTTGAGCTCGAGCTTCGGGTCGGGGGCCGCGAAGGAGACTTTGTCGTTCACCTTCAAAGCAAGCCGTGCTGACGCCTGAATGTCGTTGGCGGCCTGCCCGGCTGTTTCGTGGAGCAGGACGTCGAAGGACGTACCGGTGCTCCAGGAAAGCAAGGGGATGGGGACGCGCTGGCCGGGGACGTCGCCGATCGACAATGAAGTTTTCGGCGCCCCGATGCGGGTGAACCTGACCGCGATTCCTGTCGCGGACACGCCGTCCCCGGACAACCAGACCATCGTGGTTTGCTCGCCGAGCCCCGGCAGATGCATCCGCAGGTCGATCGCTTTGCGGCCGAACGTTTCCACGCTGTCGAAGAGGAGTGCGTTGCCGGGAAGCATGTTTCCCTGCGCGTCGGCGGCCGTGAGGCCGGTTCCCCAGACGCGAACGTTGGTGATGGGACTTACCGTTGTGTTGACCAGCGTGAGCGCGAGCCGGGGATGAGCCGTGGTGAGATTCGAGAATTTCACGCCATCAGCCGTGGCCTCCGCCAGGGTCAACGAAGGTGCTTGCGCCAATGAAGAAAACGCAAGTCCAGCGGCAACAACGGCAAACGCGCATCTGTGCGCACGCGTCATCGTTCCTCCTACAGGTTGAGCCGGATCTGTCCATCTTAATGGAGAGACAGCGATCCGGCTTTACCTTGTGGAGGCGCTGAGAACTACCGCCGATTGCCGCCGAAGAGGCGCAGCAGCATCAGGAACAGGTTGATGAAGGCGATGTAGAGCACCAGCGCGCCGAGGATCGAGTAGTGCTCGCGATGTTCCGCGGAGGTGGCCATCGTCTTGAGCTGCTGGTTGTAGTAGGCGGTGAGGCCGAGGAAGACCAGGACGCCGATCGCGGAGAGCATGAAGTCCAGCGCGCTCGACTTGAGGAACATGTTCACCAGGAAGCCGGCGAAGAGGCCCCACGCGCCCATGACCAGGAAGGAGCCCATCGACGTCAGGCTGCGCTTGGTCACGTAGCCGTAGATGGCCATGCCCGCGAACATCACCGCGGCACTGGCGAAGGCCTGGAAGATCGCCGCGCGCGTGAAGATGAGGAAGATCACGCTCAGGGTCAGCCCGTTCAGGAGCGAGTAGACCAGGAACGCCGACGCGGCGGTCGACGGCTGCATGTGATGGATCCGGACCTGGACCCACATCGCCAGGCCGAACTCGGCGATCAGCAGGCCGTAGAAGACCACCCGGTTCTGCAGCACCACCGCCTGCATGGCCGGCGAATACAGAACCCACAGCGCGGCCGCGGTGGTGATGGCCAGGCCACCGAACATCCAGGCGTAGACGCTGCGGACGAACTCTCGGACGCGGACGTCAGTGTCGACGGCTGCGCCGATCCAGGCGGGCTGTTCGGGACGGTAGGAGTTGCTCATGCGCCGGATGATAGCCGCATTCGTGCCGTGCCGGAACCCTTCTTGCACGATCGGAATTTACAATGGTAGGCTCAGGTTTCGATTCGTAGCAAAAGTTGACAACGAGGCGCTCATATCGTCTCAAGTCTCAGAAGGAGAAACTACTTATGTCCAAGATCATCGGCATCGACCTCGGTACGACCAACTCCGTCGTCGCGGTCATGGAAGGAAATGAGCCGAAGGTCATCGTGAATGCCGAGGGCAGCCGGATCACGCCTTCGGTGGTCGGGTTCGCCAAGAACGGCGAGCGCCTCGTCGGCCAGGTCGCCAAGCGCCAGGCCGTCACGAATCCTGAGAACACCGTCTTCTCGATCAAGCGCTTCATGGGCCGCAAGATCAATGAAGTGAATGAAGAGATGAAGATGGTCCCCTACAAGGTGACCCAGGCTCCGAACAGCGACGTCCGCGTCGACGTGCAGGGCAAGATGTACTCGCCCCCGGAGATCTCCGCGATGATCCTGCAGAAGCTCAAGCAGGCCGCGGAAGACTACCTCGGCGAGAAAGTGGACCGCGCGGTCATCACCGTCCCGGCCTACTTCAACGACTCCCAGCGCCAGGCCACCAAGGACGCGGGCGAGATCGCCGGCCTCAAGGTCGAGCGCCTCGTCAACGAGCCCACCGCGGCCGCGCTGGCCTACGGCCTCGACAAGAAGGCCAACGAGACCATCGCCGTGTACGACTTCGGCGGCGGTACGTTCGACATCTCCATCCTCGAAGTCGGCGACGGCGTCGTGGAAGTGAAGTCGACCAACGGTGACACCCACCTCGGCGGCGACAACATCGACCAGAAGCTGATCGACTGGATCATCGACGAGTTCCGCAAGGACCAGGGCATCGACCTGTCGAAGGACAAGATGGCCCTGCAGCGTCTCAAGGAAGCTGCCGAGAAGGCGAAGATCGAGCTTTCCTCGACGATGTCCACCGACGTCAACCTGCCGTTCATCACCGCGGACGCATCGGGTCCGAAGCACCTCAACATGGATCTCTCGCGCTCGAAGTTCGAGCAGCTCATCGGCGACATCGTCCAGAAGACGATGGGACCGCTCAAGCAGGCCCTCACGGATGCCGGCGTCGATCCGAAGAAGATCGATGAAGTCGTCCTGGTCGGCGGCTCGACGCGCATCCCGATGGTGCAGAAGATGGTGCAGGACTTCTTCGGCAAGGAGCCCCACAAGGGCGTGAATCCGGACGAAGTGGTCGCGGTCGGCGCGGCGGTGCAGGGCGGCGTTCTCGGCGGCGACGTGAAGGACGTGCTGCTGCTCGACGTCACTCCGCTCTCGCTCGGCATCGAGACCCTCGGCGGCGTGATGACGAAGCTCATCGAGCGCAACACCACCATCCCCACGCGCAAGTCGGAGATCTTCTCCACGGCCGCTGACAACCAGACGTCGGTCGAGATCAAGGTCTACCAGGGCGAGCGCGAGATGGCCAACGCCAACAAGCTCCTCGGCGCGTTCCACCTGGCGGGCATCCCGCCGGCATCGCGCGGCATCCCGCAGATCGAAGTCGGTTTCGACATCGACGCGAACGGCATCATGCACGTCTCGGCCAAGGACCTCGGCACCGGCAAGGAGCAGAAGATCATGATCACCAGCTCCTCCGGTCTGTCGAAGGACGAAGTCGACCGGCTGGTGCGCGACGCGGAGTCGCATGCGGACGAGGACAAGAAGCGCCGCGAGGAGATCGAGGCGAAGAACAATCTCGACTCGATGGTCTACCAGGTCGAGAAGATGCTCAGCGAGAACCGCGAGAAGCTCTCCGGATCGGATGTGCAGACTCTCGAGAGGCGCGATCGGCGATGCGCGCAAGGCGATGGAACAGGGTGGCGTGGACAATCTCCGCAAGGCCCTGGACAACCTGCAGAAGGCGTCGCACAAGCTCGCCGAGGTGATGTACCAGCAGACTGGCGCGCAGCAGCAGCCGGGTGGTGGCGAGCAGGCCAGCGGCGGCGGCGAGAGCGAACCGTCGAACAAGGACGACGTCATCGAAGCCGAAGTCGTCGACGAGAACAAGTAAGAAAGCGGTCGAGCGGGCATCACTGGCGAAGAGCAAGCGCAGAGCAGACGGATTACGTGATGATCTCGATCATCTCGGAGCGCTACAACATCCATCCGCAGACGCTGCGCCTGTACGAGCGGGAGGGGCTGATCAAGCCCTCCCGCACGTCAGGCAATACGCGTCTGTACGGTGAGGACGAGATCCGCAAGCTGGAGATGATCCTCTCGTCTCACCCGCGACCTGGGCGTGAATCTGGCCGGCGTGGAAGTGGTGCTGCAGCTCGCGCGGATGATGCGCGACGCGGACATGGAGTTCGACCGCCTCCTCGACTTCATCCGCCAGACCATGCTCGACAAACGCCACGGCATCGAGCGGAGCAACGCGCTGGTGAAGGCTACCCCGCGCGGGTTGGCGAAAACGCGATAGCCGTACGGCGCGCGTCCCGCGCGCTTCGCACGGGCGTTTCCGCCCGGTGCTTACCCCACGGCGCGCGACGCGCCGCGGAAGGCGGGCGGGACGCCCGCCGTACGTCACTTCACCGCGGTCAACTTCGCAAACGCCCCCGTAGCCTGCCCCAGCACCGCGTTGGCCGCGGTCGAGTAGGCCGCGTTCGTCGTCTCGGCGACCTTCAGCCACTTCTTCCGCTTCGAATCCGCGCCGTGGAAGCTGATCACTTCGCCGGTCTTCGTATCGACCAGCGTCAGCTCGGCGAACTCGATGTCCGTGTCCAGCGCTTTGGTCATGGCCAGCGCGCCGTCGTCGCCTTTCGAGACCAGACCGCCGTAGCGCGTCTCCTCCGCGCGCACGACGCGGGTAGTGAACGTGGGAACGCTCATGGCCAGGGAGGCGCCGACTTCCGCACGGCGCGCGAGCAGGCCGCTCTTGTTGCCGCTCGACTGCATGTGCGCGAAGTCGACGACGATCAGCGGCGCGATCGTCACCGCGGCACCGGCGCTCTTCGACAGCTCGTTGAACGCGCGCATGTTCTTCTGGCTCAGACCCGCGTCGCCCCAGGCATCGCCGACCTGAAACCACAGCGGAACGCCGGCCGGCGTGAACGCTTTCCCTTTCAGGTATCCGGCCTTCACCTCCATCGGCACCGCGGCGTTGGTCTTGAACGTCGCGTACGACGCGGGATCGACAACCACCACCTCGCGGCCCGCGGCCTTCAACTGCTCGAGGAGCCGCTGATAGGCCTGATCGGTGATGGCCTGCAGCGTCGCGTCATCGACCCCCTTCAGATCGACTTCCATCTTCGCGCTCGCCGAGCCGGTATCGCGGCCGGGCAGGTAACTGGCGCGGACGAACGCGCGGGCCTCGTTGTGCGTGACGAACACGACCCGGAAGCCGGCCACCGCGACGCGGTTGCTCTTCCCGAAGGCGGTGACCGTCTTCGCCCCGAACGTCCCTCCCATCTTTCCGTCGAACCATTCCGCGGGATTGAGATCGGGGAGGGAGATCTGCGCGGAAGCACTGAGACACACCGACAGCAGGACCGTGAGGATCGCAAATTTGTATCGCATACCCGTATATCGCGCGAACGGTAGGGAAAGTCCCTCACCGAACCTCTCCTCTGCGGGGGTAGAGAACAAATGAGCCACGGCGACATCGCCTATTGCCGCATCCATCCAGCCATCGGAATCGCCCGCGTCGGTGGCAGCAAGGAGTTCCTCATCGGACCGGAAGTGCCGGACGAAGAGCGCAAGCCGCCGTCGCCGAAATACGGCTTCAAGGACAAGGACGGGCAGATCCTCCGTCAGGCCGCGCGCTTCCGCATCTACGGCTACGACAAGGACGGGAAAGTCGTCGCCGAGCTCACTCCCGACTCCAGCGTCGACATCACCTGGAAGGTCGACGTAGCGAACACGAAGTCGGCCTGGTACGACTTCGACCTGGCCATGGACATCCCCGAGTTCAGCGGAAGCGAGGGCACGCCGCCGATGAAGAGCGCGTTGCGCAACGCGGACGAAACGAATCGCGCGTCGCTGTCCATCACCCCGAAGCCGCGCGAGATCAAAGGGAAGAACACCAGCGGCGCGAAGTACGTCTTCGACGACGGAACCTTCTACGGAAAGAAAGTCCCCCTCGGCGAGCTCCAGACCGACGCCGACGGCCATTTGCTCTTCCTCCCGGCCTTCGGCAAGTCCGCATCGAAGGACGGCAAGCCGGCGGAGACCTTCGCCAACAATCCCGGATGGCATGACGATGTCGCCGATGGTCCGGTCACTGCGACGGTCACCATCAACAAGAAACAGGTGAACGTCGAGCATGCCTGGGTCGTGGTCGGGCCGCCCGATTACGCGCCGGGCATCATCGCCGTCACCACGATGTGGGACGTGATCCGCGACGCGGGCCTGAAACTCGATCCGTCGCTCATGCCCGCGCAGCCTTCGTATCAGCGCGACATCATGCCGATCTTCTCGCGGCTCTATCAGAACCAATGGGTGAACGGCGGCTTCGGCAAGTTGTGGGGCTGGGGCTCCTTCGAGAACACCAATCAGCTCCTGGCCAACCTCGGCAACAAATCCGAGTTCTACCGCCCGCTGCGCGAATCGTGGTTCGCGCGGTTCCGCAATCCGAACTTTGCAACGATCGACGGCGACGCCATCCCGCCGGTCTACGGCGACGGCGTCGATTTTCCGCCGACCAATCCGCGGCAGTGGTACGCGGTCACGGAGATGCAGTACGAGATGTTGCGTCGCTGGGCCAACGCGGACTTTGTCGCGGACTACAACGCCGATCCTCCGCCGCAGCACCTGTCCGACTACCCGCTGGAGGAGCAGCCGACGGTGCTCGATACCGCGGCACTCGACAACACCATCGGCGGTCCGTTTCACCCCGGCTGCGAAATGACCTGGCCGATGCGGCAGCCGATCATGTACGACGCGCCGTTCCGCGTGAAACTGCGCGCGACGCCGGAGCCAGATTACGGACCGGTCATGACCACCGACAAAGTGCTCGCGAAAGGCGGTCCGCTGGACGGCAGCCGCCCCGGCTCGATCAGTCAATGGATGGCCGTGCCCTGGCAGACCGACACGTCGAGCTGTCTGTACGCGTACATCGGCTGGCAGGACGGCGTGTTCCTGCCGACGTTCTGGCCGGTGCGCGTTCCGAACAACGTGCTCACCCAGGAGCAGTACGCGATCGTAAAGGACGAGAAGACCGCGATGAATGCGCGGCGCGCGGCGTTCGCGTACGACAACCGGATGTACTGGCTGCGCGGGCTGCCTCCGCGCGAGACCTACAAGCTGGTCATCAACGATTTCGTGAAGCAGTGGAACGAGGTGGGAATCGTCACGCTGCAACCGGGCGCCAAAGGCTTCCCCGACCCGATGCACGTCGAGCTGGGGATGAACGTGAAGAAGGCCAAGCCGAAGCTGATGGTGGCCGCGCTGAAGTCGACGATGGACGAGCGGGACATCGACGCCGATCGCCGTCCGGCGAATCTGCCGAACCCGCGGGATTACCGGTGATGTTCGACGTCGCGATCGTGGGCGGCGGACCGGCGGCGTCGGTCACGGCGATGCTGCTCGCGCGCGCGGGCAAGTCCTGCGTGATTCTCGAGCGGGGCGACGACACCGGCGACAAACCGGGCGAGAGCCTGCCACCGAGCGCGCGTCCGCTGCTCGAGCGACTTGAGTTGTGGGATGCCTTGGCGGCGGATGGACACCGGCGCTGTCACGGAAATCGCTCGCGCTGGGGATCGGATGTGATCGAGGAGATGCCGTTCGTCTTCTCGCCGTACGGGCACGGATGGCATCTCGACCGGCGGCGGTTCGAGCGCCTGCTGATCTCTCGCGCGGTCGGCGTTGAAAGGCGGACCGGGACGCGCGTTGTCGAAGCGACGCGGGATGGGCACTGGAAGCTTCGGTGCGATGACGGATCGGTCGTTGCGGCTTTGTTCGTGGTTGATGCAACAGGTCGTGCGAGCTGGTTTGCGCGGCGGGCTGGTGCGAAGCGTGTGCTGGATAACGCGCTGGTGGCGTATGTGTCGTTTGAGGCAGGAGAGGAGAGAGACTCGTTCACGTTTGTGGAGGCGCATGAAAACGGCTGGTCCTACACCGCGCCGATTCCGGATGGACGGCGCGTGAAGATGTTCGTCACCGATCCCGGCAACACGATGGTTGAAGGTCGTCGCGTCGATGCCAGCTCCATGTGCCTCGATCGCGTAACCGGCGATGGGTGGCTCGCCGTCGGCGACGCAGCTGCGGCCCCCGATCCCCTTTCATCGCATGGCCTGGGTAACGCCATGGCTCAGGCCATCGAGGCCGCGGCGGCGATCGTCAGCGGCTCGTTCGCGCGTTACGAACGGATGGTCGACACGATGTGGGAGAGCTACGTGCGAGTGCGGCACGCGACTTACGCGCTCGAGCAGCGCTGGCCGCACTCGCGGTTCTGGCTAACGAATCAGCACCACGTCCAGCGCGTCGACGACGCGCGTGATCACGGCCTGCTTCCCGTCCTTGCGCCAGGCGTAATCAATGATCATCCCTTCGCTGAACCAGGTCAGCTGCTTCGAGGTGTCCGCTCCTAGCGGGCGAAGCCAGAGATTCATCGCCCCTTTCTCCTCGCGGACATACGACAGCGCGTCCCCTTTCGGATGCCACTGGTACATCGCCCCGTCGAGATCGATGGTCTGCATCGCGCTGCCGCCCATGACCGGAGCGATGGCCACGGCCGAATGAATCTTGTCGGGCGTACCGGTCGCCGCGGCCACCAGCGCGCCATCGGGCGAGATCGACGATTCATGCGCGCGGCCGTCGAGCACTTCCTCGACCCTGCCGCCCGCGACCGGCACGCGATAAACGCGCAGCATGTCCTTGTCGTAGCCGGTGAAGAGCAAGGTCCTGCCGTCGGGCGTGTAGCGGATGTCGTGGAGGATCGCCGTACGCGCGGCGATGCGCCGGCGCTCGCCGCCATTCGATGGCATCACCCACAGCACCCACTCGTTCGTCTTCGTGTCCAGCGATGCGAAGGCGATCGAGCTCGAATCGGGCGAAAGCGCGAAGGCCGCGTCGCGCGGACCATTCGTCAGCTTCACGCGGTTCGTGCCGTCCGGTGCAACGCGCCACAACGTCTGCGTGCCGGCGCCGCTCGAGATGTAGGCGATGAACGAGCCGTTCACGGAAGGCAGTGGCCGCAGCTCGTACGCCGTGTCATCGGTGAGGCGCGTGACCTCGTTGTCCTTGCGGATGAACAGGTCCATCTTCCCGTCGCCGATCGACGCGTAAATCAGTCGATCGCCGAGCCAGGCCACGCCCGACGATCCAGTCGCCGATCCGACTCCGGACGTGAGCTGTTTCACGCCGCCGGTCGCGGAGGCCTCGAACAGATTCGATTGCCGGATGACCTGAATCGCCGCAACGGCGCCGTTCTCGCTGACCGTCGGCCCCCACAATTCGGTGAGGTCGCTGGTCAAGGCCGTGGCCTTGCCGTTGGTGATGTCGATGCTGAAGAGGCGGAAGTGGCCGCCGGTCTCGTCGTCCGTCGCCGCGGTGACGAGATGTTTGTCGTCGCGCCAGCCCAGTCCGCGGAAGCCGTCGAAGGCGATGTCCGTGCTGATCGTGCGCACCGCGCCATTCTTCACTTCGACGCTCACCAGCTTCGTTTGTTGGATCGCCACGATCCGCGATCCGTCGGGCGACCAGGCCGGGTACATGGCCCGGTCGGGCATCTTGAATTGCGCCAGCTCGTGCACGTTCGTGCCGTCCGCGTTGGCGACGAGGATCGTGCTGGTCCCCTTGTTGAAGTCATCGCGCACGAACGCGAGCTCTTTGTTGTCGGGCGAAAGCGTGGCGCGGCTGTCCACGTCCTTCACCAGCGGTTCGGCCGTGCCGCCGAGAATCGGCACGCGGTAGAGCGTGCCCAGCGGGCCGCCGTCGTAGCGCGTGAAGTAGATGTACTCGCCGTCGCGTGAGAAAGAGATCCCCGCGTACATCGCGCTCTGCGCGGGAATGATGGTCAGCGTGCGGCCCGTGGCGATCTGCTCGAGCCACATCGTCCGGCCGTTCGCATCGGAGGTGATGTACGCGACGTAGCGTCCGTCCGGCGAGATCACCGCTTGCGTCGCGTGACCATCGTTGGTGACGCGGCGAACGCTCGCTTCCGGCGTCTCGCCCGTGGCAGCGCTCTCGGGAGCGCGGCCGAGGAAGATGAAGGCCAGGATCGGAACGGCGACGATGAGGGCGAGGAGCAGCGCCAGACGCGTGTTGATGTGCGGATACAGCGGGCCGGCAGCCAGGATCGGCGCCGACCGCGCGCCGCTCTCGCCATGCCACTGGCGGAGGTCGGCGGCGACGTCGCGGATCGACTGGTACCGCGCCTCGCGGTCCTTGGCCAGGCAGCGCTCCACGATCATCTGCAGCTCGAGCGGTGTGTTCGGCGCGATCTGGCCGAGGGGTGGCGGATCTTCGTGAATGATCTTGTAGAGCGTGTCGACGAACGACTCCGCTTCGAAGGGGCGCGCGTGGCTGATGGCCTCGTAGAGGATGCAGCCGAACGCGAAGATGTCCGCGCGGCCGTCGAGCGGCTTGCCGACGATCTGCTCCGGCGCCATGTACGCCGGCGTTCCGAGGAGCTCGCCGTGCGCGGTGAGGGCGCGGAGAGTGGGGGAATCGGCGCCGATCGGATTCCAGGACGTGTCCGTGAGCTTGGCCAGACCGAAGTCGACGATCTTCGCGTAACCGTCGCGCGAGACGAGGATGTTGTCCGGCTTGAGATCGCGGTGAATGATCCCCGCGGAGTGCGCCTTGCCCAAACCGTCCGCGACCTGCGCAAGGAGCTCCACGCTGCGCCGCAGCGGCATGTTGCCCTGATGCAGAGCTTCGCGAAGTGTTTCCCCTTCGACGAGCTCCATGGAGATGTAGTGCACTTCCGGACGCCGCACCGGTTTCTGATCGATGGGATGGACGCCGATGACCGGCTTGGCGTGACCGACTTCGTGAATGCCGACGATGTGCGGATGGCTGAGCGCCGACGCGGCCCGCGCTTCATGCGCGAAGCGGCGTACTCGTTCGCGATCGCCGGTGAGGTCGGGAGGAAGGACCTTCAGGGCGATGTCGCGATTGAGGGCGCGGTCATGAGCGCGGTAGACGTCGCCCATCGCGCCGGAACCGATCAGCGAGACGATCTTGTACCGGGCGATGCTCGTGCCCTCGGGAAAGGGCTCGCTCCGCGTTTCGTTCGCGGCAACCTGATCGGACTGGCGCTGTCTCTCCATGGATCCCATGGAACCTCCTCCGCGCGTGGTGCCTTGAGCTTTTCGAGAACCCTCGCAACGGTATACGCGTAAAAACACGGGCCAGGGTCGCGTCGTAGTGCCGGGGCGGTGAAGGTTCTGTGACGCGCATAAAATCGCCGCGTAAACCAGGAGGCGACATGACTGCAGTGACATCACATCAACCGGGAACGTTTTGCTGGATCGAGCTCGGAACGAGCGACGCCGTGGGAGCGAAGAAGTTCTACACGGACCTCTTGGCGTGGAGCACGAACGAGCACGACATGGGGGAGATGGGGATCTACTACATCTTTCAGAAGGACGGGAAAGACGTCGCGGCGATGTATCAGCTCGGCGGAGAGATGGCCGGCATCCCGCCGCACTGGCTCTCATACGTGTCGGTTGCAAACGCCGACGACACCGCCGCGAAAGTGAAGACCCTCGGCGGAACCGTGGCCAAAGATCCCTTCGACGTGTACGACATGGGCCGCATGGCCGTGCTGATCGATCCGCAGGGCGGACACTTTGCCGTGTGGCAGCCGATGTCGCACATCGGCGTGCAGGCGCGCGATGAAGAGAACGCCCTTTGCTGGAACGAGCTGCAGGCGCGCGATCTCGATGCGGCAAAGAAGTTCTACACCGCGCTCTTCGGATGGACCAGCAAGGACTCTCCCGAATACACGGAATGGCACCTCGGCGACAAAGGCATTGGCGGAATGATCGCCTCCCAGGCGCCGCCGGAAGTGCCGTCGTACTGGCTGCCGTACTTTGCGGTCGCGAATTGTGATGACGCGACGGAGAAAGCGCAGGCGGGTGGTGGACATGTGGTCGTGCCGCCGATGGACATCGAGAAAGTGGGACGGTTTTCGGTCATCGCCGATCCGCAGGGAGCAATGTTCGCGGTGATCAAAGTCGCGATGTAATGCGGTGGCGGCCTCTTCCGCTTTGCGTCGCACGCAATGTTTTCCATGGACGGAATGCAATACAGGTATCCTGCGTTGACCCATCACGCTCCTGAAGAGATTTGCAACACCAAGTTGGATCTCCTGGGCAGCAAGATTCGAGAAAGGAGATCCACCCCATGCGTCAGACCGGAACCGTCAAATGGTTCAACGATGCGAAGGGCTTCGGTTTCATCACGACCGAGCGTGGCGAGGACGTGTTCGTTCACTTCTCGGCCATCAATTCCAAGGGCTTCCGCAGCCTGCAGGAAGGCGCTCAGGTCGAGTTCGACGTGACCGAAGGTCCGAAGGGCCTTCAGGCCGCGAACGTCACCGTCGGCTAATACCAAACGCCGTAAACTGAAAAGGCCGGGCGAAAGCCCGGCCTTTTCGCGTTTGTAGCGTACCGCGGGCGTCTCGCCCGCCCTCGTCCGGGCATCCTGCCCGGACGTCACGAGCCGCGGGCGCAACGCCCGCGGCAATGCGGGCTGGACGCCCGCCGTACGCGCCTCACTTCTTCCGCGTGTAAACCATCTCCATGCTCTTGTACATCGTGCCGTCCGGCGCCATCCCGTACATCTCGAAGGTGTGCTGGTCGGCGCTGTTGATGGTGATGCGCTCTTCGACCCGCGTGTCCTTGCCGGTCAACGGATCGGGGTAGGACCCTGAAAACATCCAGGTCTTCGCATCAGGCATCCAGCCGGTGGACGTCATCATGGCCGTGGACATGCTGTCCATCCACGTGCCCCAGTACTGCTTCTTCACGTTGTCGTAGCCGGTGTAGCCGATCCCTTCGAACGGCGTCCCCATGAAATCGCTTTTGAAACGCTGCTCGAGATAACGGCCGCCCATGGCCCAGCGGTTTTCGGACGTGCCGGTGGTGGTCATCGGCGGAGCCCCCGGTGCCATCCACATCGACATCTTCGTGTTCCAGGTGCCGACGAAGACATCGAGTTTCTTATGTGGCTCACCCGGTGTTCCGGCCTTGGCCATCGCTTCCATGGCCGCCTGATCCTGGGCCAACGCGGACATCGAGAAGACAACGAGCAGAGCTCCCGCGAGAATGATCCTGAGCTTCATACGCTCCTCCTTTTTGAGAAGGCGATACTACTCCCAGGGGCGGGAGATGACGCAGGAGTTGATGCCGCCGACGCCCATGCTCAGTTTGCCGCTGTAGCCGCGCGGCGCTTCGCATCCATCCTGCTGCACGAACTTCGCGGTGTGCACTTTCACGTCCGCGTGCAGCTCGCCTTCGGTCAGCGGCATCGGGAAGAGCTTCCCTTTCGCGACGCCGAGGTGCTGGGCGGTGAGCTCCCAGCCGCCGCCGACGGACATCCCGTGGCCGAACGTGCCTTTGCGTGCCGTGAAAATCACGTCGGGGTGGAGCATCTCCAGCGAGTTCTCGATTTCCGTCGCGTCGCCGGGCGTCGCCGTGGCGTGCATGTCCCAGGTGGTGATTTCGCTAGCCTGCACATCTTCGAGCGCGGCCTTGATCGCGAGCTGCGGCCCGCCTTTCGACGGCGTGATGATGTGATGGGCATCCGATGACGCGCCGACTCCGACGATCTCCATGCCTACCGGCGTGAATCCCTGCGCGCGGAGGACATCGGCATCGCCGACGATCCAGATGCAAGAGCCACCGGCGACGTGCGTTCCTTTGAGTCCGGTCAGCGGCCGCGAGACGTCCGCGTCGGCGGAAAGGACGTTCGCGTTGTAGAACGCGGAGATGACCATCTCGTGCGGCGGAGGATCGGTCATGCCGATGACCACCGCCGTGGCATCGCCACGATGAATCGCGTCGACGGCCATCTTCGTCGCCACGCCGAACGACGCGCAGGCCGCAACGGGCGCATACGCGGGGCCGACGATCTTGCCGAGCATGGAAATCTGCGCGGCGGGAATGTTGACGATGTTCCAGAGCAGATTCGCCGACACCGCCGACCAGGGCTCTTCGGGGCAGCCGTACTTGCGATTGAGCGCGCGGATCTTGTTGAGCTTCGTGCGGATGTTGTTGAGCTTCGCCGATCCGGAGGACGGCGGCACCGGCTCGCCATGAATCTCCCGAGCCTCAGCCAGATACGCGCCGAGGGCATCGCTCTTCGCCGCCCAGAACGCTTCCCACTCGTACTTCGCCTCGATCCACTCTTCCGTGCCGATGCTGAGCTCCGACGGATCGCGCGGCGCTTCCGCGCTTGCGTTTCTATCGCGATGCGCGCGCAGCGGTGCACATCGATCGGCCGCGGCCCAGAACTCGTTCCAGCGTCGAAGGGCGCGCTCGTAGCGGATCGCTTCGTGCTGGGTGACGGTGATGTCGCCGATGCCCGTGCCGACGTAGACGTGGCACTTCGTGCCGAGGGATTGAAGGTACTGCTCGAGTCCCGGGTTCTGGCCGAGGGATTGGATGAACGCGCCGATGGCGTATTGCACCATCGGTCCCATCTTGTCCTTCAGTTGCGCGTACTTGGCCGGCGGGAAGCGCTCGTCGAACCAGGGGCGGTACGCATCGAAGTCGAAGTCGGGGTAGCCGACGAGGAAATTGGACTGGCCGTAACCGGTGTAGGGTGAGAGCCAGGTATCGGTGCTTTCGAGGTTGCGCTCGAACGCGTCGATGTTCGGCGACTTCGGCGCGACCAGACCCCAACCGAAAACGCCGATTCGCGGCCGCTGCGACATAGGGGGCGCATTGTACCGAAATTGCATCAGTGGACTTCCGCACGTGCCAACATCCACGAACAGAGAGGTTTACCGTTGAAGAGCACACTCATGATCCGGGTCACCGCCGTCCTTCTGATTGCCGTAGCCGCGCTCGCCTGCAAGAAGGAGAAGGCCGTCACCGGCACCGCGGCGACGGAGACCATCGCGCCCGCGCAGCCTCAACCGGAAGCGACCGGCACCGGCGATCTCACCCAGACCGTGGACATCGAAGACAGCCGCTCCGAAGCGGAGGGCGGCGTGCTGACCAAGCCGGGCGCGACGACGGAAACGACGGCTACTACCGCAACCACGACCACGTCGACCGTCACGACTGCCACCACCACCCGATGACGTTGCAGTGAAGTTGTATGAGCCACTCATCGAGCGCGACCTGAGCGCCATTCCTGCCGCGGTGCGGGAGTTTCTCGATGAGCATGAGGTCCACGATCTCTACCTCGCCGTGGCGCGCTTCGGCGTGCTCGCGTACGCACCGTCGCAACATTCGAAACGGGCGGTGATGGCCTGCCGCGCCGCGTGGGACCTTCGCGAAGAATTCGGCGATCGCTGGCCGGCTCTGATCGTCGAGTGCGCGCGCTACGCTGCCGAAGCCCGTCAGCCGTGGAGCGAGCCGCCGATCTTTGACTCGCTGGAAGTGCCGGATGAAGACGAGCTGCGCGCAAACGCTAAAGGCGACGCGCTCCTGATGCTCGACACCGCCCTCGCCCTCATCCCCATCCTCGGCGAAAAAGGCAAAGCGGCCTTGCTGCGAATGCCGCTCATGGAGATGGAAGCGGAACCAAATCCTCCAAACGACAACGACGCACCGATCGAAGAGCTCGTGCAACGCGTCGTCGATTCAAACGGCGCTGTGGATGCCGTTCGCGACGTCTTCATCTGGTCCGCGAAACACCCGACAACCCGACAACCCGACAACCCGACAACCCCGATCTATCCACTGGCGCGCGACTACGCCCAGACCCTGATCGCCCACGCCACGCCACTCCCGGCTCCACTTCGCGAGACATTTCTCGCCGCCGTGCACCACAATCTCGCGCACGGCGAGAGCTTCGCCGAGTGGAGCTTCGCGTGAGATTCCTCGTCATTTGCCTGATCGCCGCCGGATGTGCGACCGCGCCGGCGCGCGTCGAGCTTCCCGAGCTCGACACGCCGCCGTTTCACCGCGCGTATTGGGCGGTGCATGTCGAGGACGACGATGGCGGCGTTCTGTATTCGCAGAACGCCGACAAGCTGATGATGCCTGCCTCCAATCGCAAGCTCTCCGCCGCCGCGACCGTCGCCAATTGCCTCGGCTTCGACACGCGGTTATCCACGGAAATCTGGCGCGACGGCGAGGACCTGGTGGTCGTCGGCGACGGCGACCCGACCCTCGGATCCTGGCGTTACGAGCGCGACGACGACTTCATGCACGCCGCGGCCGCGTTGCGCGCTCGCGGACTTGCGCAGGTGCGCGACGTGGTCATCGACGTCTCCCGCTTCGATCGCATCACCGTTCCGTGGAGCTGGAAGCACGGCTTTCTCGACGAGCCGTACGGCGCGCCGGTCGATGCAATCGCCTGGAATGAGAACGGAGAGTTGGGAAGGTCGATCCGCGATCCCGCGGGTCGCGCGGCGCGGGCGATGATCGACGCGCTGGTGATCAACGACGTCGCCGTGACCGGCACGACGCGCGTGCAGACCGAGCCGCGCGCGTGGCAGGAGAAGCTGCTCGACATCCCGTCGCCCACCGTCGCGCAGATGCTGACCACGGTCCTGAAAAACAGCCACAACCTCTACACGGAGATGCTGCTCAAGCGCGCGGCCGGCGGGACGTATGCGAATGCGTTCGCGATCGATCGCCTGTTTCTCACGACCGAGGCGAAGCTCGATGGGGATTCGTTCCGCTTCGCTGATGCGTCGGGACTCTCCGCCGACAACCTCACTACAGCCAGGGCCACGATCCGCGTGCTGCGGTGGATGAACGATCCCGCGCGGCGGGGGATGTGGTGGGCGCTGTTATCCCAGCCGGCCAATGAAGGGACGCTGAGGACGCGGCTGGTGGCGCTCGAGCATCGCCTGCGCGGAAAAACGGGAACGATCAACGGCGTGAACTCGCTCAGCGGAATCATCGCCATGCCCGATGGCCGGTATCGCTATTTCTCGGTGATGGTCAATCACCACGCCGGCAGTGGCGACGCGGCGGTGAAGATCATCGATCAGGTCGTGGAGCGTTTCGCGAACTAGCGGCGCTCGAAGCGTTCCCCGAAAACCGTCAACGTCTCGATCGTGCCTTCCTGGCCGTGAGCGAAGACCACGTTCTCGTCGACGCCGTCCCATTCCGAGTAGGCGGTGAAGACGTCGTGGTGGAGATGCTCGAGGGGGATGGTCATCCGGTTCCACTGGAAGACCGGCGCGCCGTTGACGATGGTGATCTTCGCCGTGCCGTACACGTCGTTCGTGTACTCGCCGGCGAAGCTCTCCAGCGGCTTCGAGGGCTGCGTGCCCTTCGGCGCCTTCGCTCTCCGCTCCTGCCGCTCGTACGCTTCCTTCTCGTCGGCCTTGCGGTCGACCATCAGGTAGTAGGCGTTCCAGTCGCGGCCCGGCTTGCCGGAGAGCATGTCCGCCAGGGCGTTGCGCATCGAGACGAGGGCGATGCCGCGATCGACGTTGATCATCACTACGAATCCGGAGTTGCGCTTCGGCAGCAGCTCCACGCGCGTGCGGAATCCGTTGAGCGAACCGGAATGCGAGACCAGCAGCTCGCCGCGGTAATCCTGGATGGTCCAGCCCATGCCGTAGGACATCACGTTCGATTCGGGGTTCAGCTCACGGTTGAGGTTCTCCAGCCGCACGGCCGTCTGCGGGGTACGGGTCTCATTGAGCGCCTTCGGATCGACGAGCTGCCTCTGGTCGAACGATCCGTCGGCGAGTTGAAAGCGCAGCCAGTTGGCCATGTCTCGCGCCGAGGACTTGATCGCGCCGGCGCTGCCGAGGTTCGTGGTGGCGATCGGTTTCTGGATGGTGATGGTCTCGGTTCGCCAGTCGTAGTGATGGCCGGTGGCGTGATCGAGCTTTTCCCAGTCGGCGTCGGAGATTGCGGTGGTGGTCATGCCCAGCGGCGCGAAGATGCGCTTCTGCATGAACTCTTCGTAGGGCATGCCGCTGGCCGCGGCCACGGCTTCGCCGGCGGCGATGAACATGATGTTGTTGTAGCCGTACGCGCTGCGGAACGGGCGGGCCGGCTCGAGGAAGGCGAGCTTGCGGATGACTTCCTCGCGGCTCCAGGGGCTGTTATCCCAGAGCTCATCCCGTCCGCCCAGGCCCGTGCGATGGGAGACGATGTCGCGCAGGGTGACGTTCGCGTCCGCGCACATGTCCGAGAGGCGAAAGTAGGGGACGTGCTTCCGGACCGGATCGTCCCAGCTCATCTTCCCGTCGGCGACGAGCATGGCCATGGCCGTGGTGGTGAAGGCTTTGGAGGTCGAGGCGATCTGGAAGAGGGTGTCCTTCGTTACCGGCGTCCCGGCCAGGTCTTTCGCCCCGTACGCCGCGACATGAATGACCCGGTCGTTCTTGACCACCGCGATCGCCGCCCCGGGGATCCTCCACGCCTTCATGGTGTTGACCATGACCTTGTCGATCGCCTTCGGATCGATGACGGTGGGCTGGGCGAAGAGGGAGAGGGTGAGGAGAAATGGCAAGAAAAGGGAAAGCGGGCGCATCGGTTTGCGATTGTACCGGTTGCGAGGTTTCGGGGTTTCAGGGTTACGAGGTGGAGGAGTTTCTGCGAGACGGACAACCTGACAACCCGACAACGTGACAACCCCGCAACCCCGTAACCCCGAAACCCCGAAACTACTCAAAAGCCAACACCACCTCGAACAACTTGAGCAAATCCTCAAACCTCCCATGCGGCTTGGCGATCACCGGTTCCACGTCGTCCGGCGCTTCGAAATCGCTCAGATAGATGATGGGGACCCGCGGCAGGAGTGCGTGGATTTCGTGGGCGATGTCCAACGCGCGTAGATCGGGGAGGTCGAGGTCGAGGATCAGAACGTCGGGGTGCAGTCTACGAAGCGTGGGAACTGCCTCCGATCCGTGACTTACCAGAGAGCATTCCAGCTCCATCAGGCGGAAGAACATGTGCAGCATTTCCGCAGCCGCGCGGTCGCCTTCAACCACCGCCACGCGCCGAGTTGTGAACATCTCGAGCTCGGGGCTAAGCTTCGTCGGCTGCAATGGATGCTACCCGTCCTCCCCTTCGAGATCGAACAGATCGGAGGCCCGGACCGGCTCACCGGAAAGCCGCCGGCACGCCGCGGAGATCGCCGCGATACACCGCCGGGTCGGTTCCATCCGCCCCATCCGGATCCGGAGCAGGTGCTGCCGGCTGTATCCCGATTCCCGCGCGAGGTGCGCCGGCTTGACCCGTCTGCTCTTCAGGAACTTTTCGAGTCGTGTGACCATGTGCAATATCCTGCATCTTAGGCAGGAGCAGTATGGATGTCAATCCGCACGTGCGTCCAATCGCTGTTCCGGAGCAAAATAGTGCGCAACTCATACGTACGCCACGACTTGTAGTCTCAGCCGCCTTTAAGTAACTCCCCAAACTTTCTTGCCTCGCATGCGCGTCTACAGGGGGTGGAAAGACGCTCTGGCGTCACTCCGTGTGCGAAAGTGACACTCGCTTTGGTGGGTGTCTGTGAGGTGAGCCGCTGAGACGTTCCGGCCCTGACCTTCCGAAAGGCTCCCGCCTCCGGAGTGACGTGTGTTGCCTAGATCTCAGCCGGTTAGTAACCTATAAGTTCCTCATGCTCGGCGAAACCATTCGCGAAGCCCGCATCCGCAAAGGCCTGACCCAGGCCCGCCTCGCCAAAATGGCAGGCGTCAGCCGGCGTCACCTTGCCGCGCTGGAGAAGGGGGCCAACGTCTCGGTGAGCATCCTCCAGCGCGTTGCGGCCGTCCTCGAGCTCGAGGAGATTCAGCTCGGCCCGCTGTCTTTGCGCGCCGGCGAGAAACCGGAACTGAACGTACCACTTCTCACCGACACCATCCGCGAGATCCGCGCGGACGCCGAGCGAGCCAACGCCAAGCTCGCCCGCGTCGAAGGCATCCTCGGCGGCGTCGCCAGCGCCCCGCGCGAGGTCGGCTCCAGCTTCCCCACACTGCCGGTCCGCCATCTCGATGCACCGCGAGCACCGGTGGCCGACCTTCTTCGCGAGCGCCCCGACTGGCTCGAAGTCGAAACGGCAGGGGAGATCCGCCAGGGCCATCCCGTCGACGAAGCGCTACGCGAGAAGATCGCTCTTCCGAAGAATCTGGTCGATGACGGCGAGATCGTCTTCCGCTTCCGCGGCAACGGCCTCGGCGATCAGGGCATCGAAGACGGCGATCTGCTGGTCGTCGAGAATCGCCCCCGCGGCCGCGCCGCAAACGGCGAGCTCGTGGTGGGCCGCATCGGCAAGCAGGTCTGGATCGGCCGCTGGTGGCAGAAGCACGGACAGAAAGGCCTGATGTCGAACGGGTTGTCCGAGGTGACGACGGGGCGGTCGACGCGGTCGCTGAAGGTGGTGGCGGCGGTGAATCAGATCGTGCGCGGGTTGTGAAGTAGCATTCGGCCCGCATGAAACGCGCCGCGATTCTCGTTCTCTCTCTCTTCGCCGCCGCCTGCGCATCCGTCCCCCGGGACATCCCGCCCGATCCGCCGCGTCCGCGCCCGCTCCTGGGCATGAACGGCTTCGACCTGGCGAGCATCGACCGGACCACCGCCGCCTGCGACGACTTCTATCAATACGCGGTCGGCGGCTGGCGCCAGACCCACCCGCTGCCGGCGATCTACTCGCGCTACGGCCGCTTCGAAGAAGTGGCGGAGCGCAATCGGAAGACGCTCAGGGCGATTCTCGAGGCTTCCGCGAAAGCAACCGACGCGCAGCCGGGATCGAACGCGCAGAAGATCGGCGACTTCTGGTCGGCCTGCATGAACGAGCCGGCCATCGAAACCGCGGGCGCTGCCCCGATCCGCGCCGATCTCGATCGCATCGACGCCATCTCCACGCGCGCGGACGTCGCCGCCGAGATTCAGCGCCTGCACGCGAAAGGCGTCGGGCCGCTGTTCCGCTTCTCCGCGCAGAACGATTTCAAGAACAGCAAGATGATCATCGGCGTCGTCGCGCAGTCCGGTCTCGGCCTGCCGGATCGCGACTACTACCTGATGGACAGCGAGCACTTCAAGACGACGCGCACGCAGTACGTGGAGCACATGGCCAGGATGTTCGAGCTCGCCGGCATCGACGCGGCGAAAGCGAAGGCCGATGCGACGCGCGTCCTCGAGCTCGAGACCGCGCTGGCCCGCGCGGCGATGCCGCGCACCGAGACGCGCAACCCCGAAAACATCTACCACATCACTCCGGTCTCGGAGCTGCAGTCCATCGCGCCGACGATCGGCTGGCCGCGCTACTTCGAAGCGATGGGGCTCACCGACCTGCGCTCGGTCAACGTCGCCCAGCCGGAGTTCATCCGCGAAGTGAATCGCGTGGTCAGCGAGATGCCGCTCGAATCGCTGAAGGCGTATCTGCGCTGGAACGTGATCGATGCCGCGGCGCCGTACCTGTCAGCGGCATTCGTCAACGAAAGCTTCACCTTCCGCGGGCAGCAGCTTTCCGGACAGAAAGAGAACGAGCCGCGCTGGCAACGCTGCATCCGCGCCGCCGACCAGAACGTCGGCGAGATCCTCGGCCAGGAGTACGTGAAGCGGAACTTCACGCCCGAAGCCAAGGAGAAGATGAATGAGCTGATCGACAACCTCGTGGCCGCGCTGCGCGAAGGCATTCCCAGGCTGAACTGGATGGGGCCCGAGACGCAGAAGGCCGCGCTGGCGAAGCTCGATGCGTTCAAGCGCCGCATCGGCTACCCCGACAAGTGGATCGATTACGCGACGCTGAACATCGGCCGCGATTCGCTCGTGCAGAACGTGCTGGCCGCGAACCAGTTCCGCGTCCGGCGCGCCGTCAATCGCATCGGCAAACCCGACGATCCGAACGAGTGGGGCTTCTTCACGCCGTCGACGGTCAACGCCAGCTACAGCCCGCCGACGAACAACATCACCTTCCCGGCGGGCATCCTCCAGCCGCCGTTCTACGACCCGAATGCCGACGACGCCTACAACTACGGCGGGATCGGATCGGTGATCGGCCACGAGATGACGCACGGGTTCGACGATTCGGGCGCGCGGTTCGACGCGGAGGGAAATCTGCGGAACTGGTGGAGTGCTGAGGATCTGAAGAAGTTTCAGGATCGCGCGGCCTGCATTCGCGATCAGTACGGCGCGTGGAACGTCGAGGAGGGGTTGAACCTGCAGGGCAAGCTGGTGACCGGCGAAGCCATCGCCGACCTGGGCGGCGTCACGCTCGCGCTGCGCGCGTATCAGAAGTCGCTCGTCGGAAAGGATCGGAGCGTTCTCGACGGATTCACTCCCGAACAACGTTTCTTCCTCGGCTTCGCGCAGGTCTGGGGACAGCAGATGTCGCCCGAAGAGGGGAGGCGGCGGGCGCTGACCGATCCGCACGCGCCGGGTCCCGCGCGCGTGAATCTGACCGTGCAGAACATGCCGGAATTCGAGGACGCGTGGAACTGCCCGAAAGGGATGAAGATGATGCGGCCCGACAACGAGCGGTGCAAGATCTGGTAGCGCGGCCGCTCGAGCCGGATGCGGATGAGATGCGCCGCCTCGTCGACGAGGCGATGCGGCACATCGTGGCGCACATCGAATCGCTGCCGCAGCAGCCGGCGATGAACGTCGAAGGCGCGACGGAGTACGCGCGGACGCTGATCGAATCGTTGCCGCGCGAAGGGCAGTCGTACGAATCAGCTGCTCGAGTTCCTGTTCAAGGAAGCGATTCCGCGGTCGTTCACGTCGGCCGGTCCGGGGTACCTCGCGTACGTTCCGGGCGGCGGTCTCTTTCACTCCGCGGTCGCCGATCTGATCGCGAACGCGGTGAATCGCTACACCGGCGTGTGCGCCGCGGCGCCTGCGCTCGTGCAGCTCGAGGCGAACGTCATCCGCTGGTTCAACGAGATCGTCGGCTATCCGCGAGGGGCGGGCGGGGTGCTGCTCAGCGGCGCGTCGCTGGCGAATTTCACGGCCATCGTCGCCGCACGCAAGGCCATGCTGCCGGACGACTTTCTGCGCGGCACGCTCTACTGCTCGAACCAGATTCATCACTCCTTTCAGAAGGCAGCGAATCTCGCGGGGTTTCCGTACGCGAACATTCGCGAGCTGCCCGTCGACGCCGAGTTCCGCATCCGCGTCGATGCGCTCGAGGAAGCGATCGCTCGTGATCGAGTCGAGGGTTGGACGCCGTTTCTGATCGCCGGCAGCGCGGGCACGACCGGCACCGGTGCGGTCGATGATCTCGAAGCGCTGGCGCGCATCTCCCGCGAGCAGAAGATGTGGTTCCACGTCGACGGCGCGTACGGCGCGCTGTTCATGCTCACCGAACGCGGACGGGCAGCGCTGAAAGGGATCGAGCAATCGGACTCGCTGATTCTCGATCCGCACAAGACGCTCTTTCTGCCATTCGGCACGGGTGCCGTGCTGGTGCGTGACGCGAACGCGCTCCGCCGCGCGCACTCGCTGCACGCGGACTACCTACCCGGCGATGCAGCAGGAGGACGAGCTCGTCGATTTCTGCGAGATCTCCCCGGAGCTCTCCCGCGATTACCGCGGCCTCCGCGTCTGGCTGCCGCTGAAGATGTTCGGCATCGAGCCGTTTCGCGAGCAGCTCGATGAGAAGCTCGATCTGATTCAGTTCGCCGTCGACGAGCTTCGAAAGATCGAAGGCATCGAGATCGTGGCCGAGCCGCAGCTGACGATTACCGCGTTCCGCTACCGGGATGATGAGCAAACCCGCGAGTTACTGGCCCGCATCAACGAACGCAAGCGAGTGATGCTCACGCCGACGACGCTGCCGGACGGGCGGTTCGTGATCCGTATCGCGATCGTTTCCCACCGCACGCATCGCGATCGCATCGAGATGCTGCTGGCTGACGTAAAGGGAACGACGGGAGGCCTCCGGCGGCCGGGCCACGGGCCCGGACCCGTTGGGTTGGCCTAGCCTCCGCGACATTTATCTATCTTGGCGAACTGTGTCGCGGAGGCTAGGCCAACCCAACGGGTCCGGGGCCCGTGGCCCCGGCCGCCGGAGGCCTCCCGTCGTCCCTTCAAGCCAGGCCCGAAGGCAGACGCGGCGACGACAGCAACTCCGCGAACACATCCCACCGCTTCTGCGCGTCCCCGCCGCATTTGCGTTCGACGTAATCGCGCACGAGGTCCTTGCCGAGGTTGTAGTTGATGACGTAGCTGCGGTACTGCTCGATGAACTTCACCCGCTGCCGCGCTCGGGCCGGGGCCATCAGCGCGTAATTCGTCAGCCATTCCGCGGCCTGCTCCGCGTCGATGGCGCCATCGAGATAACGGCGCGCGGCCTCGTTGCCCGCGTATCCCGTCCGGGAAACGAGCTCGTAGACGCGGTAGTAATGCTCGGCGCGCGACGGATCGAGTCCGGCGATCGGAAAGAGCGTCCGCGCCTCCATCTCCACGCGCTCGTTCGCCGGGAACGCGACCTCGATCCCGTAATTCGCACTTCCCTCGGCGATTAGCGACTGCGCGGAAAACAGCGCGTACACCGAGAACTCCACCCAGCCGCGATCGCGGACCAGTGATTTTCTCGAGGAGCGAGTTGTAGACGTGATGGCCGGGATAGCCCTCGTGGCAGGCCAGGTCGATCGCGCGGTCGATGAAGATCGGCAAATCGGTGTTCACCTGAATCAGGCTGTTGAAATTGCCCTGATACCAGTTGTAGCCGCTCCAGGACTTGTTGTTCACGTACTCGACGGTGAACCTCTCGCCCGGCGGGAGCGCCATCTGCTGCATCGTCTTCTCGCGGCAGACGTCGATGGCCGCGCTGAACACGGCGTCGAGCTTCTCGCGCGGAATGGCGAACTGCATGCGGAACGCTTCCACGCGATCGATCAGCGCGCCGTCGCCCGGCAGCTCCCGCGCAATCTGCTCGTTCAACTCGCGGAAGTAATCCTCGGAAAGCGTCGGCGCGACCGCGTCGTACAAGCGCCTGCGATTCTTCGTCGAACGTGAAGCGGCGGCCCTGCAGCATTTCCGCTCGGGCGATCAGCGCGTCGGTCTGGCGGCGGAGATAGTCGAGCCGCAGCGACGGCATCGGCGATGCGATCGAGCTCGCGAGCGGAGCTCGACCGCATCAGCGTGAATCTGCGGGAGTGTGGGCTTCGCGGCGCGAACCTCCTCGCGCCATTGCGGCGGGCCGTAGTAGGAGTCGACGTAATCGGCGTCGTGCTCGCCCATGGCCAGCACGAGTTTCACGTAGCGTTCAGCGGCGGCGTTCATCGCGCCGCATCGTATTACTTCGTGACTTTGATCGTCTTGCCCTCGATGGTGATCTTCGTGCCGGTCATCTCCGCGACCTTCATCAGGGCTTCATCCCAGGGCATCTGCGTGACATGGATCGAGACCTTTGCGTCGATGCCAGGTGCGACCTCGATCTCGAGGCCGGTGATCTCGCCGAAGGTCTGCATCAGTTCGCGGAAATCGGCTTCCTTGAGGTTCAGATCGATCTTGTCGCCGGAGAAGGGGATGTTCTGCGGCTCACGCTTGTAAACGTCCTTCTGCACGACCTGCCCGTTGCGGGTGACGGTGAGAATCGCCTCCACGGGAGCGTTCTCCTTCTTTCGGATCTGAATCTCGACAACGTCGCCGTTCTCTTCGACGTTGCTGATCGTGGCCCACATGCCGTTCATGACGGTGAGGCGCGAGTGACGCGTCTTCCGCGTGGCGAGCTCGATGACGTCAATCTCGAACCGCACCTGATTGGAAAACGGCTGATACGTGTATTCGAGCTTGTACAGCTCCTCATTCTTCGGCGGCGTGGCCGCGATAGCCGTTGCGGAGATGATGACGATCGCCGCCATGGCCACCACGGCGCGGTGCGACCAGGCCCGCTTCCTCAGTGATTCGTAGCGCATGAGATGCTCCATCCTTTCCTTCACGTTTGCTCCGGCCATGCACGACACGCCTGCGGTGCGCGGCGCGATCAGGGCCCGGCAGACTTTGGTCAATGCCTCGAGGTAGGACTCCACGTGCCCCATCGACTCGGAGACGCGCTCGTCGCAGGCCTGTTCGCGGGCACCGTCAATCTGGCGGAGGGCCAGCCAGACCAGCGGATGAAACCAGAGCAGTGCCGCGGCGAGCGCCATGAAGCTCGCGGTAAGGTTGTCGCGTCGCACGACGTGCGCGACTTCGTGCAGCAGCAGCGCGCGCAGCTCGTCGTCGGTCAGATCGTCGCAGCCACGCGCGGGAAGGAGCACGACGGGGCGCACGATGCGCAGGACCGCCGGCGCTTCGCAGATTGGCGAGCGGAGGATGTCGATCGCGCTGGTCACGCCGAGGCGCCGCTTTGCGTCGCCGAGGGCGTCGAGCTCGCGTTGCGAGGGTGGGGCGGGGGAGCGCAGCGCGGCCGCGACAGTTCGTGAACGAAGGAGCAGCCAGCGCGCGAAGACGATCGTGGCGATAGCCGCCCAGCCGATCAGCAACCAGTTCGTTGCCGGCGCCGCGGGAGGAGGGGCAACGTTCGCGGTGCCGTCGAAAACGCGCAGCGGCATCGGCGCCATCCGGATCACCTTCAGCCCGAACGTGTCGAGAAGCGCCGTCGGAATCGCGAACTTGGCCACGCAGCAGACCAGGACCGCGTGCCGCGTGCGTGCGGTGATCGGCAGAAGCCAGGCGGCGAGCATTCCCAGGCCGAGGATGGCTGTCGAGACGATGAGGTGCTCGATCATTTGCGTGCTCCTTTTTTCTTGCGGGCGCGCTCGTTCTCCTCGAGCGCCTTCAGATCCTCGAGCGTGAGCTTGCCGCTCTCCAGAAGGTGAGCGACGACGGGCTGCGCGGTACCGCCGAACAACGCCAGGAAATCCTCCACCACCCGGCGGTACGCGGACTTTTTGGTGACCGCCGGCGCGAACATGAGCGCGTTGCCGATCTTCCGCGTCCGCTTCACGGCCCCCTTCTGCTCGAGCCGCTGCACGATGGTCTGGACGGTGGTGTAGGCCGGACGTTTTTTCTCGGAGAGCGCCTCGCGAAGCTCGCGGACCGAAGCTTCTTCGAGGCGCCAGAGGACGTCCATGATCTCCAGTTCGAAGCGTGTCAGATTCATACTATGTGTGTGGTTGATGCTACGACACGCGTAGTAGGTTGTCAAGGGGGTGTGGCGGGGTTCCGGGGTTACGGGGTTCAACCAGAGAGACCCCGAAACCACGTAACCCCGTAACCCCGGAACCGAACGCGCCTCCCCAGAGCCGTGTTCTACCTGCCATGAGCGATGTCCTGAAAGTCCTCCTTGCAGCGATGGATGAGGCCTACGAGAAGAACGGCTGGCACGGCACGACGCTGCGCAACGCCGTCCGCGGTCTGGATGACGAGGTCGTGTACTGGCGTCCCGCGCCGGGCCGGCACAACGTCTGGGAGCTGACCGTGCACGCCGCCTACTGGAAATATGTAGCCCGCCGCCGCCTCCTCGGCGGCATCAAGCGAGGCTCCTTTCCGCTGAAGGGCAGCAACTGGATCGGCTCGCCGGACGACGCGGATCTGCCGACGTGGCAGGAGGCGGTGGCGCTGCTCGAGGAGCAGCATCGCGCCTTGCGCGAAGTCGTGGCGTCACTCGATGCGAAGGCGCTCGCCGATCGCAAGAAAGTGCGGCTCGTTTACGGAGTCACCGCGCACGACCTCTATCACACGGGCCAGATTCAGCTGGTGAAGAAGCTGTTCGATGGTCAAAGCGGTTCGTAGCCGAGCCGCGCGAGCAATTCCCAATCGATGGAGTCGGTGATGATCTGCCGATGCCTTTCGGGCAGCCGCGCCAGATACCGGCGCTCGGTGTAATAGCTGACGTCGAACGTCCTCAGCTCCACGTCGACCGGCGAGTAGTCCCAGTGCGCGGGCATCACACACCCGCGCGGCACGACCTGCACGTCCGTGGGCGGCAAGGCGAAGCGAGACTCGAGCTCGCGCAGGATGCGCAGCGGATTCACGACCAGGTCCTCGTGGCGCACGACCGCCCGCGGCGTCAACGCCAGCCAGGCCGCGTAGCGCTCATTGAACGAGTGACACGCGTCCGCGATGTCGTCGATGCAGTGCGGGAGCAGCGTTCCGTCGCGATCGGACCAGCGGCGGTGAATGCGGGTCATGCTGACGATCCAGGCATACGGGTCCTTGATCGAGATCAGGAATCCCAGCGATCCCCACGCATACGCATCCGCCACGGTGCGGGCGATGTGTCCGATGTACGGCAACTGCCGGTCATCGAGCTGCGTGGTCGTCGCCGAAGGCGCGGCGAAGGTTGCCTCTTTCACGAACTCGATCGCCGACTGGGACCGGTTCCAGATCAAGGCCAGGTCGAGTGGAAGGGAATGCTTGTCGCCGAGGATGTGCATCAGCACGCGGGTGGCGGGATGGTTCGTCATCAGCAGCGCGCGCAGCAGGTTCGTCCCGGTGCGCATCTGCCCGTACTGCTTGAAGACGACCGGCGGAGAGAACGGCGGGACCGCGGTGCTGTCCGCGGTCCCTTCCACGAGCTCCGTCATTGTTTCTTCTTCACGGGTCCGGTCAGCGTCGTCGTCGGCGGACTCTGTGCGCGCGAGAAGAGAAACGAGTAATCCGACGCGTACGTCCCGGTCGACCCCGTGGCGGCGGTGCGCCGGACGCGGATCGCATTCGATGTGCCGACCGTCGCGATCGGCGCGCCGGAATGGCAATCGAGACAGGTCGCGGTCGACTGGAAGTACGTCTCCAGGGTCGTGTTCGCGACTTTTTCCTGCGACGGCGACGGCTGGGGATCGCCCTGGGTCAGCGGCGTTTGCGCGCCCGGAGGAATCATGGTGTTGTTGTTCGGCCAGAGCACGTTGACGAGCTGGTAGTTGAGGTAGACCGAATTCGGGTTCGACTTCGCGATCTGCCCCCAGACGTAGTAGTTCAGACCGGCGATGTTGTTGACCGCCGCGTTCGTGTCGATCGGGTTCTCGCGCACCACCTGCACCGGTGCGTTGTACGGATCGCAAGTTCCCGAGCCGGTGCAGGGGGTTGGCTGGGCGTTCGCCACGCACTTGTAATGATCGGTGCTCGGGTTGCAGCCGGCGTTGTAGTACGTGTACCAGTCGAGAAGCGTGTTGTTGGCGATGTCGGCGGTGCTCGGCGCGTTGTTCACGTGCTCGAAGGTCGCCCAGATGAACTGCTGGCCGTTCGGCGTCTTGTGGATGATGTGCAGGCCGACCAGTCCGACCGTGACGTACTGCGGCGAGTTCGGCGCCCACGGATACGTGACGTAAGCCTTCGAGGTCTTGTAGTACGGCCAGAGGGTCGAGTCATCGAGCTCGATCCAGGCCGCCTTGACCTCGATCGCTCCGACCGAACCGTACGACGTTTTGCCGCTCGGCAGACTGATGCCCGGGTTCTGCACGAAGGTCTGCTGGGTTTTGGCGTTGTACAGGCCGTTGATGTTGATGTAGTTGTATTCGTCCTGATTCAGCCGGATCTCGTACATCGTGATGAAGCCGTTCTGCGCGGTCAGCCACGAATCGGTGAAAGCCTCGGTGAACTCGGAAAGATCGAGCTGCGCCGCGCCGCTGTCGAACTTCGTCATCATCCCCAGCGACTTGGTGCGTGTGCTCTTCGTCTGCCCGGTGCCCTGACCCCACGCAATCGGTTTCAACGCATTCGCGCGAAAGACGTCGGATGGATCCATGTACGTCTCCCAGACCTTCGGCGTGGTGTCGTTCGGAGTGCCGAACTGCGACGCTGGGGTCGACGTATTCGGCTGCCCCGCGGTCGTGGTCGAGGCGGTCCAGTTCAGGGCGATGAACTCCTGCCAGGCGAAGCAGTTCATGTCCGCCTGATCGTTGCTCGCCGCGTCGAAAGGCAGTGTGTAGTTGACCTTCGGAGGACTGAGACAACTGCTCGTGTCCGCGGGGACGACCGGCGGCGGATTCTGCGCCGGCGCCGCGAAGACCGTGCCGGTGCTCTTCTTCGTGGCCTTTTTCGCGGCGGGCTTGTCTCCGCCCGCCGGCCCTGCCGCGATCACGAATGCCGCGGCGATCATCAACAGCGGCGCGAGGAACGCCCGCGGTCTCATTCGGAAGCTCCGGTGAGTCCGGTGATTCCGCTGGCGCCGACGATATTGAGGAAGGCCGGTGCGGGCTGAATGGCTGAGGGGTTGTCACCGCGCTGCACGATGATCACGCTCTGCAGTCCGGTCGGAGCGGTCGCTCCGACGTTCACGAAGAGATTCAGCAGTGTCGACGCGCTCGGGTACGAATTGCCGGGGACGGCGTAGAAGATGCCGGTCATGCCCAGGACGGTGGCGTTGACGCCGTTGGCCTGGAAGTAGACGTCGGGAAGACCGGTCGCGCCTTCGTTGCCGAGGGCCGCGGTCAGGG
This sequence comes from uncultured Acidobacteriota bacterium, assembly GCA_963822445.1. Taxonomy (GTDB): domain Bacteria; phylum Acidobacteriota; class Thermoanaerobaculia; order Gp7-AA8; family Gp7-AA8; genus QHVT01. The sequence goes on from CAWGHO010000003.1 coordinate 614,204, forward strand.
CCATGTGGCCGGACGCGCCCTGGGCGATGATCGGCGGAATGATGCTGGAGTTACTGGCCAGGTTCATCGTGAAGCCGGCCGGATTCGGTACGTTCGTGTCGTAGTACGCGTTCCACAGATCCTGATAGACGATCTGCAGCGGCTGCGAGACCGGTCCGGTTGCGCCGGTGACGCACGGATAAACCGGTGCGGTCGCGCCGGTGACGCCGGACGGCCCGTAGAACGTCGCGCCCTGATATCCGGGAGGGAACGCCCGCGCGAACAGACCGATGTTGAACTGCTCGGCGATCTGCGAGGCCCACTGAATCGGATAGAAGTTGCCGTCCGGTCCCTGCACCTGGATGTCGCCGACGGTGAACGAGACACCGGCCGCGATCCACGCCGCGGGAATCTGAAATGCGACATGGAGAATGAAGTTGCCGGGATAGGGTTTCCCGGTCATCTCGTCGATGAGCGTTTCCTTGCCGCGGATGATCTGCCAGCAATCTTTCGCGGACGCGCCGGCCGGCAGGTTCGGGTCTTTCGGCAAGCGGAAGTTCGCCTGGAACACCGAGTCGGTCGGCTGCTGGATGTAGAGGCCGGGAGGATCGGCGAGCGAGACCACGAGGTTGCCGGTCGCGAGTCCGACCACCTGGTTGACCGACTGCCCGATGTGCGGATCGCTGTGGCGGAAGTTCTGGCCGTACTGGCTGCAGCAGATGAGCGCCTGCGGATCGGAGTTCCCCATCTGCCGCTGCACCGTTGCCGCGCCGGCCAGACCGAGCTCGGTCTGCAACGTGTTCGGCGTGCTGGTCAGATGCATGGCGCCGCCGGTGTCGCTCCCCGCGCCGGCCCACACGCGTTCCGACACCGGTCCGCTGTTCCAGCGGTTCAGCGGGTTGTACGCCGGTTTGCCTGTCGATGGATCGATGACCGGCTTACCGGTGGTGGGGTCGTAAAGCGTCAGATCGTCGACCGTCACGAGGATCGCCGGCGCGCTCGGCGGCAGTCCGGCGTTCAGCGTGTCGGTGTAGACCTGCGCCGCGGTTTCCGGATTGACGCGCCACAGCGTCTGCCAGTACTCGGGGTTCTCGCAGCAGAAGTCGACGCGGACGATCTTGTTGTCGCTCGACCGGCGCGTGACCGACCACTCGCAGTACTCGTCCAGCCAGCCGCGGGGACCGTATGGACCATAAGGCTGCAACGTTCCCTTCCAGTTCGGCTCGGGACAGCGCGTGGCCGGGATCTGCGGAAACGTTCCGTTGTTGTACGCCCCGGTGTCGGCCATCTGCCAGAGGGTCTGGAAGCCGAAGTTGTACGGGTTCGGCGGCTGCTGCCCGGGGCCGTAGTAGACGTTGAGGCGGTTTGGGAACGCGTTCCAGGTGACCGCCTTGACGATGGCGTCGGTGGGCATGTTCGTGTCGAGCGGGTTGTAGTACCAGAGCTGGTTGGACTCGAACTGCATGTTCCATGGATCGCCGGTGATGCACTGCCGCGTGAACGCGTCGACGTTCGTGCTCCACAGGCTCTGCATCAGCTGCCAGAGCGTTGGATTGTTGGGGAAGTCGTTCTGCCGCGCCGGGGTCGAAAACTGCTTCAACATGGGCATGAAGTGTCCTCCTGCTCTCAATCTCAGGAGTGTTGCGGTGAGAAATATCCCTACCTATCCGTCATGAAATAGAGACGTAGGTACTACCTGACCGCCAGAAAAGGTCGAGCACCGAGGGCTGGAGCGTGGCGTCGTATTCGGTGTGGCCGGGTCATGATCAGCCGATGTAGAAGCTCGGACCATCAGGCCCGGCAACGACGGCCGGACGCGCGATCTCGTAGTAGTCGAGCGCATCGCGGATCTGCGCGGCACGCTCTTCGAGAAACGCGCGCGGCGCGCCGCACTGGGCCATGCGGTAATGATGTTCTTTCGGGAAGGTGTTCCCGCCATGCCATTGATAGAGGTAGAGGTGGCCCATCCCGCTGAGCTCCGCGATGGGGATGCGCGCCGCGAGTTGCTCGAGCAGCACGGAGTCCTCGCCGCGCTTCGCGTAGTCGCCCTCTTCCGGGTAGCGGAACTGCGGATCGCGGAACATCATCAGCGTCCCTGGCGCGAGGCGTTGCGTGCCCTGCATCTTTCCGCCGAGGGTCCAGTCGATCCAGAGGACGCAACGCTGATCGGTGAGGTGCTGGAGATGATCGGTCATGAAGCAGGCCCGCGCGCCGCTGCGCAGCATGAGACCCGCCTGCGTCGCCAGCCGCTGCGGGTGGCTGACGTCGTCGTCGTCGTACTGGCAGATGATCTCGCCGCGCGCGGAGTCGATGGAGAGATTGCGCAGCGCGCCCAGGGGGAGATCGTCGCGGCCGGGGATGACGAAGCGGACACCGTCGATGCGCGACTCGCGCACCAGCGATTCGACCGCGGCGCGGAATCGCGGCGTGCCGTCGGTGACGATCACCAGTTCGCGATTGGTCCAGGTCTGGTCGGCGTACGAGTGAATGGCCCGTTTCACCAGTGAGAGGCGATCGCGGGTCACCAGCAGACAACTGATCATCGGATCGGGCTCGGTGACCTCGACGCGTGCGGCCCGCTCGCGCGCCGGTCGCTCGGAGGCGATGGTAAGCACGGCGTCGGTGAAGCGCGTGTTCGCGAATCCGGCCGCGGACCAGATACTCTCGCGCGTCGCCGATTCGCGTGCAAGACGCGCGCGGTAGGCCAGCAGGGATCGGCCCGTCGCCGCGAATCCGCTGTTGAACGCCTCCGCGGTCGCGTGAGGCCAGGCATTGCCGAGACGTCCGGTGGCCAGACGGAATTGTCCGTACAGCAAGGCGCAGGCTGGATCTTCGAAGGCCGCGCGGATCGTCGCGAGCGTGCTCGCGTCGGCGAAGCGATCGGACGGCGTGAGGCTGACGATCACATCCTCGGCGTCCCAGTCCGATGGGACGTCGTGACGGACGCTGAATCGCGGGTCATCGAGCGGCAGCCGCGAGCTCTGATCGCTGTGCGAGCCTTCGTCGATGAAGATGGCCTCGAAGTCACGCATCTCCTGCCGCAGCAGCGAGTCCACCAGATCGTCGAGCTCGTGGCCTGGATCGCGGAACGACACGACGATCTTCATCGTCACCGGCGCGGCGACGTTCGGCGTTCGCGGCGTCAGCGCCTCGAGACTGAAGCGCCGGTTGCGGGTCACGTGATCGATGAGCTGCGGGGGCAGCGCCGGCGACGCCAGCAACCGGTTGTTGACCGCGATCGCTTCGGCATGCCGCCCCGTGTAGAAGCAGGACACCCCGTACTCGACGGGAAGATGGATGTCGTACACGGCGCGCTCGACGAAGAGCCGGTCGTGCGCCGGAAGAGGAATGCGCATGGCCGCGTCGAAGAAAAGGTACGAGGTCGCGAACTCTTTCTTGCGCTGGTAGTACGAGCCGATGCGGAAAAGAGGACCGGCGCGGTCCGGCCGGAACTGATGCGCGGCGAGGTAGTGCTGCATCACTTCCGGCCAGGGCGTGCCGCGCCGCTCTTCGAGCTGGGCGATCTGGTACAGCGAGTACCAGACTTCCTCCGGCCACCCGCCCATGGCCGCGCGGCGCTTGTAATGGCGGATGGCCAGCTCGTCATCGCCGCAGTCGCGATAACTCTGGGCGAGATAGAAGACGTAACGGGCATTGTCGGGATTTTCGAGAAGCGCACGCTCGAGGACCAGGGCGTCGCGGCGATACGTCTGCGGATCACGCGCACGAGCGCCATCCCGATGAGGGACGGTCACCAACCCATCGAGATACTCCTCGGTCTTCGCGTCGTCGCAGCGCAGGTACTCGTGCAGCACCCCTTCGTACCGCCACGGCAGCGCGTTGCGGACGAGCATCTTCCGCTGATACGAACATCCGCCGTAGAGCACGCGGCCGTTGTAGGAATCGGCGGTGAGCTCGGGCAGCACGAACCCGGGGTCGAGCTGCAGGATCTCGTCGGCGTCGATGATGACCACGTAATCTGCGCGGCCGCGCGCGAACTGCAGCGACTCGCTGCGGTTGTGGGCGAAGTCGACCCACGGCCGCTCGATCACTTCTCCCGGCAACGCGGCGAGATGTTCGCGGATGACCGCCTGCGTGCCGTCGATGGAGCCGGTGTCGACGATGACCCAGGTGTCGATGAGCGGACGGACGGAGTCGAGGCAGCGGCGGATGACCGGCGCCTCGTTCTTGACGATCATCGCCAGGCAGATCGTTTGTCCGTGGCGGTTCATACGTCGCCCATGACCTCGAGAAGTTGCCGGGCGACACGCGGCCATGCGTACTCGCTCGCGAGGCGTGCGCCGGGCGCGTGTCCGGTCACGGTGTCATCGCCGTCGACGATGCGGCGGATCACATCCGCGGCCGCGTCTTCATCGGGATTCCACCAGGAAAGGCCGTCGAAGAAGACGCGGTCTTCGATGCCGAGCTCTCCTTCGAACGTCGCCGGTGCGAGCGGCGCGGGGATGAACGCGGCCTCGTCCTCGCAAAGGTATTCGACATACGCGGTGTGCCGCGGCGCGACGAGCTTCAGTCCGGAGACGGCGGCTTCCATCATCACGAGATCCCAACCTTCGCCGTGGGACATGGAGATGTAGTGCGTGGCGGTGCGGTAGATGGAGCGGATCTGCTCGTCGGTGCACATGCCGCTCAGGAACAGCACCGGCGCGGCCTCGGCGAGACTCCGTCCTTCGCGCTGCTGCATGGTCAGGAGGTCGGCGTGGAATTGCTGCAGGACCCGCGGCTGAAACGCGGAGCCTTTGATGATCAGGATGGCGTCGTCATCGCGGCGCGTCGCGCGCATCCAGGCGCGAAGGAGGCCGAGGTGGTTTTTTCGGGGGCGGAGCTCGGCCATGTTCAGGAAGCGCGTGCGGAAGGACGTGACCGCGCGGCCGTCGGGCAGCGCTAACGACAGCGGCTCGGCGGGCTCGAGGAAGTAATCGCTCTTCACGCCGAGAGGGGAGATGCGCACCGCGGCCTCCGGGACGCCACTCGCGACCCACGCGTCGCGCGCGGCGCTCGTCGGAACGATGGTGCAGTCCTGGGTGCGCGCGACGGGAACCCAGGCGGGCGGAATGCGATCGGCTTCGAACATCGTGTAGTTGATGTTGCGCACGCCGGGGCGCGGCTGCGGGCACATCGTGAAGTGCAGCACGGTGTCGGCTTCGATGGGTGCGGTGAGGCTCTCGAACCAGCTCTCCCGCTGTTCCGCGGGGAGCTCGATCGACCAGCCGGTGAGGGGGATGAGTTGCACGGCGACGCCGGCGTTCGCGAATCCGCGCACGAACTCCCGCGTATGCCGGTCATACCCGCTCGTTCCTCGGAACGGCCCGACAACCTGCAGTCGCTCGAGCATGGATCTGGATGGTCCCCGGTGAGGAGTGTATGGAAGGGGATATTTCCCTACCCGAAGCTGTACCGCGGCACGTTTTTCGCGATTCAGAAAGGGATGAATCACTGCGCGTACTGCGCTGCACCACTGCCGGCGGGCGCGGAGTTCTGCCCGCGATGCGGGAAGAACCTCACCGTGCCGGTTGCGACCGCTCCTCCTCCCGTTCCACCCGCCCGGCGTGCGCCCTGGTGGATCGTGCCGCTGGTGATCGTGGGCCTCGTCCTCATCGCCTTTCTCGTCCTGATGGGACTGCCATTCGGCGGCCGCGAGCCCGAACGTCGCGCCAGCGCGCCCGTGGAGACGGAGACGATCGCCGAAGCGGAGCCGGTTCCTGCGGCTGCGCGGGTGCAGACCGGAACACTTGTGGAGGTAGGGGAGGAGCGAGCCACGGAGCCCACGCCGGCCCCCGTTCAACCTCCGCCGGCCGAGGAGATCGGCGTCTCCGAAGCCATCTCGACTCTGCGCGGCTTCGTCACCTCGCGCGATTACTACGGAGTGGGTGCGGACTGCATCGGCGTCTCGAGTCTCGGCTACCAGAACGCCGGTTACACGCTCGAGGTCCGCGACTCCTGCGGCTCCCGAACGCTGGGTCGATGGCGCGTGGATTCGAAGACGCGGGAGCTCTTCCGGCAGCTGGAAGACGGCCGGTATCTGCGACCGTGAATCGGGCAATAAGTGGCGGGGGAGGAGCGTTGGTTGACAGGCTGGTGCCCCATCCGTATGGTGCACCCTCGCGCCGGGCCGCCAGCCCGCCGCAGTTCGTTGAAGTAGCGGGCCCGTAGCTCAGTGGTAGAGCACCTGGCTTTTAACCAGAGGGTCGTAGGTTCGATCCCTACCGGGCTCACCAGGTTTGCCGCCGCTGACCGCGGCGGAATCGAAAATTGAAAATGCAGAATTGAAAACGGCGGGGTCTGGCCCGGCTCATTTTCAATTTTCAATTTCCCAATTTTCAATTTCGGCAACGCCGATCAGTCCCCATCGTCTAGAGGCCTAGGACATCGCCCTTTCACGGCGACAACACGGGTTCGAATCCCGTTGGGGACGCCAATTCGCTACCTCGCGATCTCCACCTCCTTGGCAGCGGGGGTCGATCTCAGCACGACGAACCGCTGCGCCGCATCTTCCACGGCGTTGAGTGAACCGCCGCTCTCTTCCACGGCATAAGTTTCGGCGAGGATCCCTTCCTCCGCGCGGACGAACAGTCGCGTGCGTGACGCCGGCGTGCCGGTGAATCGTTGAAGAGAGTTGAGGATCGCCGCGCGCTGGGAGGCGTTCAGGGCGAGCTCCGGACCGTGCGAGTAGAACGTCGAAACGTGAATCGACAGCGTATTCGTGGCCGGAACGAAAAAGTGGAATCGGTACCAGACGACATTCCTCGCGTCATTGTTGTCACGTCCCCACGGCGAGGCGATGGACAGGACGCCGGCATCGGCCGACCAGCGTAGATCGTCGGGGTAGAACTGCAGCCAGTCCGTCTCCGCCGGTTCACTCGCCGCGGTATGGGCGAGCGCAGGGAATCGCTTGTCGTCATATCCGTGCAGGTGAAGCTTGAAGAAAGGATTGCCCAGCTCCCCGGATGCCGCTTTGATCAACGGTCCCTGCGGCACGCGGCTGCTGGCGATGAAGACGCGGCCGCGGCGGTTTTCAGGTGCGGGCGTGCAGTCGCTTGGCGGTGCAACGATTCCGTCTCGACCAGCGCGTTGCGCCTGCAGTTGGTTCCAGTCCCTCACCGGCGTGACGGCGACACGCACCGCCGGGAAGAGCTCGCCCCACTGCGCGGGCTCGTATGGCGCGCGCGAGCCGGCAACAATGACGTTCGGCTCGATGGCCAGCATCGGATCGTCGGCCGCTCGAGCGAAAAACAGCGTGACGTGATCGGTGTCGCGGCGTACGTTCTCATCCGAGAAGTAAATCGCCACGCTTCGATTCGTCTCCGCTGACTCCTGTTTCGCGAGCATCGGCAGGAAGTGCGCACTCTCAGGACGTGCGGCGATCCGCGAGTCCGGCACGCTCACCTTGAACGTCCACCAGGTCTGCTCGCGGAACGTCTGGCAGTCTTCGGGCACGGCGACGATCGTGTATTCGAATTCGTGGCGGTCGCGGTCGGTAATCGCGTCGACCCACGTGAACTCCACGTGATCGAGATCGATGGTTTCGAGCACATCGTGTCCCGGGCGAGTGATCACAGCCAGCGGACGATTGCTTCCGGTACCGTCGACGCCCGGCCGGGTGTCGCGCCGGAAGAGCTTGAATTCGCGAACGGCCGAAAGCTCCAGCGGCCGGTCGATTCCGCTTCCTTCGAGAGGCACACGCCATCCGAGGCGTATCGTCCAGACGATGTCGGCATCGACCCATGGAAGCTTTCGCCGGACGGTCTCACCGATTGCGGTCACGGTGGCCGTCGCGGCGCTGCCACCGTTTGCGGGCGGCGCGATCGTGATGGCCGGCGCTTCTTCGTAGTCCCGGCCTCCATCCTCGATGGTGATGGCTGTAATCGCGCCGTTTTCGATCACAGCGTTCGCACGCGCGCCGGACCCTGGACGATTGTTGCCGGCGGTCAACGTGATCCCCGGTTCCTCGTCATTCGCGTAGCCGCTGCCGCCGCTCTCGACGCGAATTGCCGTGACGCCCGCCGCGCCGAACTCGCCGAATCTCACGACAGTCGACAACGCATCTCCCGCGGAGGGCAGCGGAATGGCCGTGTCGTAGGTCGCTGTGACCGGGAACGTGAAGACAGGCAGAACGAGCGAGTGCGCGCCGCGCTCGACGAGCTGCGGCTCGAGACAGAACGCCAGCTGGTTCGGATGCCGGTTGGAGTCATCGACCGACGCGCCGAGCTGCTGTCCTACGAACCGGCGATAGATGTCGCGGTTCGTCCGGCAGGCGGCGGTTGCGGGCTGGGCAGCGCAGTCGCGATCGAAGAAGATCTTCCGCCACCGCACCGCCTCGGCATGCGCAGGAGTCACGCCCTTCACCGTGCAATCGTTCTGTGGAGGGGGAGGCGGCAGGGGCATCACCAGGTCGCGTTCTTTCTCCAGATCGAAGATCGCCGAATACGCCGCGTCGATGAACACCGACTGCGTGAGGAGAGCGTTGCCCGTACCCGCTTCGAACGTCAGTCCGCCGCTTCGAATGGTTCCGCCGATCGGGCGGCGTTCGCCATTGCCGGCGAAGACGTGGCGCGTCCACTTCAGGCGTCCTTCATCACCCGGATAGTGCCGCGGTGTATCGTCCGCCCACGTGGCCGCGACCTCCGCATTGCAGTGAAATCCCGCGAGCACGCGCGGCTTCGCCAGCTCGGTCGCCTGTGAAGGAAGGGTGTTGTCGTCCAGCGAAACGACGAACCGGTCGTCGAAGCGGCCCGTTTCGATCAGGTCTTCACCCATGGTCACCAGCCTGGAGAATGACGCCCGGCTCACGTCATCGCGCCGGCGGGTCTCGCGACCGATCACGATGAAGCGGTCCTGGTCGCGCGTGAGCGAGAAGGGGAGCCATGCCCGGGTCGTCACTTGAACCGCGCCGCAGTGCGGGTCGGCCGCGCTGAGGTGTGCGGCGGGCTTCAGTGTTTCGGCATCCGGCATGCGGGCCTGACGGCGCCGCCAGTTTTCGCGCGACCGCGCGACGAACCGCGCGCACGCGCCTTCAAGGTCGGCGCAGTCGACCGTTTGCTCGTCGCGCGTGAGACCGCGGGCGTGCAGCGCAACCCGCCAGTGCGCGAGGGGGAGAGCGGTCTCGATCTCGATTCGGGCGTTGCGCGAAGTCGCCAGCAGCGCCGTGTCCGGAGTGACCTCGCCGTCCTGCGGTTTCACGGGGCGGCACTGGTCGTCCATCGGCTGGAGATCGATGTAGTGCGGCCAGGCGGCGGGAGCATCCATCGGAACGCCGCGCTTGAACTCGACGGAAGCGCACGCGCCCTCACCCTCGTCTATGAGCGCGCCGGGACCGGTCCCGGTGATGCCCACGCCGCGCACGCGAAACTCGTACGCCCGCCCGTAACGCGGATAGATCGACGTCGTTCCGATCTCGCGAAGGGAGATCAGCGAACCGTTGAAGCTCGGCGGTGCGAGTGCTTCGCCGAGCCGGTCGAAGGCCGCGGCCACGACGGTGCTGCCGCCTGCCCATTCGACGAAATCGGCCGGCATCGTCAGCACCGTTGGCTTTTCTTTCTTGTCCGCGGAGTGATTCTGGATGGGCTGCACGACGTAGCTTTCGCGAGGACGACGGGTGCGGAGCACGGCCTCTCCGCGCTCGTCGAAAAGTTCCCGCTCGACCGTGCAGAGCGATTTCCACTCCTCGCTCCCGGCCTCGCGGGCATCGATGCGGTATCCCTTGAATCCCGTGAAGTAGGGCGTTTCCGCCTGCGTTCCATTGACGATGGCTGAAGTGAGGGCCCGTTCCCAGGTGATGCCGACGGTGTCGTGGGGCGGGGCGTTGCGGCGCACGCTCTCCGCGGCGTCGGCGAGCTCGCGCTCCTTGTCCTTGATGAAGATGTACTCGCTCGCCTTGCCGGCCGGTTCGTGCGCCTGCGTATGCACCGCGAACGCAAGGTCCGTGTCGGCGGTCGCGAGATGGTGGATCGGCGGGAGCGTTTGGCCGGTGGCTGCCATCCGGCGCAGTCTGCTCACCGCTTCGGCGGGGTTCCCACCAGTGTCCTGTGGATCATCGAGAAGCAAGGCCGGGGCGATCTGGCGAACGGTGACGTGTTCTGCGAAGTAGGTCGGAAGCTCGTCGCGCCGCAGCACGGTCACCACGCGCGGGCCGGTGTTCTTTGCGCGAGTCGGAACCGGCTCGAAGCCGGGCATCGCCGTGTCGCCGATGAACGGCCGTACCCAGATGTCCAGATCGTCCCATGCGTCGGCGCCGTTCGGCAGCGAGAACCAGCGCAGGACGTGAAACATCGCGCCGACCACGGGTTCGTCGCGTGAGACGCGGCGGATGTCGGCACGCTGGTTTCGCTTCACCGACGTAGGATCGGTAGCGGTCATCGCGGCGATGAGATTCGGTTGCTGCTCGGTGCGAACACGCGAATAAATCTGATCGCGCCGCAGCGCTTCGGCGTAGATGAGCTGTTCGGTGAGAGCGCGGTTGCGGATTGCTCCTTCGAGCGACAGAAGGGCCCGAGTGCCACCGGCGCCCGCCGCCGCTTCGACGGCTGACTGGAACGTTTCCGGACTGCGGACGACCGAATCCACACTGAAGGATTCCCGATCCTCATTGGATTTATCGGGAGGGGCCTGGTTCGCAGCCTCGACGACTGACGTCAGCGCCGAGAGCAGCTCGTTCGATGACTGGCTGAACATCCCCACGTTCGTTCCCGGAACGGGCTCGCGGGTCCAGCGGTCGAGATCGGCCAGGAAATTCGCCGAGCCGGCAAAGAGCGGCTTCCGGTCGGTGAATTCCGTCATGCTCAGCGCGCTCATCGCACCTGCGACAGCGAGGGAACCGCTGATCGTCTGAACCGTGCGCGACACGTAGTCCGGTGCGAGGCGAGCGGTTTCATTCACGCCGATCGCCACGAGCTGTTCGCTCACTTCGTCGATGACGAGCGGGGCGAGAACAATCGGATACTCGGCAGGTGGAGCGGGCGTATTCGTCGCCGGGGTGTGCGCCAGTCTCCAGGTCGCGCCCTTGAACGGATCGTCAGCATGCCAGTCGTCGGTCCAATCGATCAGCACTTCCATTCGCCCGGGCTTGAAGAACTGGTTGATGAACGCGATGACCTTCACGTTCTCGCTCATGCCGCCACCTCCGTGTGAGTGAAGAAGTCCGCCAGGGCGACGTGCGCGAGCTCGTCCGGTGCAGGGAGGGCGCAGATCCTCTCCGGTCCGGTCTTCTCGCGCTTGCATGCATTCGGATCGATGCCGAGAAGCGGATCGAGATCGACGGTGAAGGAGACGTCAACGGTCACGAGGAACATCTCGATCGAGGCCGTGCCGCTGACTTCGAGGTGGGTGAGGATGCTCTCCTCGCAGGCGAGCTTGAGCTGTGCCATCGCCTGCACGCGCACGAAGATGTTGACGATGCCGAGAACGGAGGCTTTGAGCTCGAGGCGCGCCACCAGCGCGATCTCATCGAATGAGAATGACTCGTCTCCGCGCACGCCGTCGGGACTGAAGTCGAAGAGGTACGTCGCGTGCGGGCACCAGACGATGCCCAGCGTGATCGACACCGTTCCGTTCGCAACGCCGATGTCGAACGCGATGGCCAATCCACCCTCGCCGCTGATGCAGGCCACCGCCTGGAAGCAGACGCGCCGGAATGGGTTGGGGATGTCCAGACCCCCGGTCCTCGGCGGCTTCACCCGCACGGCGATCACGGTCGAAAAACGAACCGTGAACGGCGTGACCGTGAGAGTCGGCGGACGCAGGTCCTTGAAGATGGCCCGGCCGATGTCCGGCAAGTCGAGGTCGAGCCACTTCAATCCTCCGAAGCCCTTCTTCGGCCAGTCGCCGAGGATGAACGTGAACATCGAGCCGGTATTGATGCCGGAGCGGGAGATGTCGATCGAGAGTCCGAGCCGAAAATCGAACGTGAGATTTTCCAGCGAGCCGATTCCGAAGGGGATGCGCGGCACCGGCAGGCGCAGGCTGATCATGAAACCCTTCAGACCATCGAGGAGATCGAATCGGAAAGGCGATTTGCTGCTCCCGCTGTTGCTGCCGCCGCCGTTTCCGCCTCCGAACCCGAGGAGGCCCTTCAGTTTTTCGAGGAGCAATTCGAAGACGATCTTGAGGAGCTCGCCGCATGGCTCGAGATCGCCCGGCTTGAACGACACTGACTCGCCGGGCTTCGATTGAATGCGGCAGTTCTTCAACACGAGCAGACCGGGTACGCCGACGTCGGCCATGAGCGTCACGTCGTAATCAGCGGGGTCCTCGAAGCTCTTTTTGAACGTCGCGTTGAACGAACGCGGCGCGATCTTGATGCGGAAGGCGAGCGTCCCCTCGCACACATCACTGACGCCCTTGGTGAGCTCCGGAAATTCCACGCTCGCATCGACTTCGACCTCGGTCTTCTGATCGCGTTTGAGGTCGGGCGAGTCAGGGGTGTGGACCTGCTTGTCGTGTATGCGGATCCGCTCGTGGATGGTGAGCGTTCCCTCGTTGTCGAGGAACTCGTCGCTCTCGCCTCCGAGGACGAGTTGCAGAAGGCCGACGTCGCGAAGCTTGATCTTCCTGCGGAACGTGTGCTCCGCCTTCGCGTTGAGCTCGAACGTGTCGTTGCGCCGCAAAGGCCGGTCGACGCGCACGACTCCGTCGCCGAGGGTGAGGGCGGTCGCGGCATACTCGGGGACCTCGTCACCGGTGGTCGCGCACCATTTCCCGTCGTTGGGATTCATCGTGTTGTCGTAGGTGACTGCGACCGCGCGCGAGTCGAGGGTCATGCCGGAGACATCCTCGAGCTCGCCGCGCGCAGTGACCTCGATCTTGGGCACGTTGGCGGTGCAGCCGGGGATCGGATCGCAAGGCTTCTCGGCGTTGCCCTTCGCCGTCGCGTGCCAGATGACCTGGTGCAGCCGCATCGGCGTGTCATGAAAGAGCGTGAGCGCCTGAGGCTCACGCAGCGGTACGGTCTGCGTGAGGAATCGCGCGAGCGAAGGGTCGGCGATCACCGTGATCAGACCGATGCCCTGCAGCGTCCGGTCGCGATCGACCCAGCGCTGATCTCCATTCTTGTAGTCGATGTCGGCCTTGAAGAGCAGCGGCTCGTTCGGGTTGAAATTGACGGAATTGATCGGCCGCAGGTTGGCGACTGTGATGTTGCCTTTGTCGCCGTACGTCTTCGATGGCTCGTTGAACCACCATTTCGTGCAGTACCGAAGCTTCCCGTTTTCCTGACGCGAGGTGAGGGTTAGGACGTTGTAGACGATCCCGTACGGCAGCAGCAGGTCGGCGAAGATGGCGTAGTTCTTCTGGTAGCGGCCGAGAAAACCGTGCAGCACGAGCTCCTGCATTCCGATCTCACGAACCTCGTTTTGCCAGTCGAATCCGATCGTCCCGCCGATGGGCGAGAGCGCGATCTCGGTTCCCGGTCTGCGCAGGGCGCGTTGGATCGACGGATTCTTCGACGGAACGACCTGCTCGTCGAAGGCAGTCCTCACGCACGACCGCAACGCTTGTGGATCGAGATCCACGACATCGAACGCGTCGTTCACGGGCCGCATCCTGTCGGCGGCGATGGCGCGATACGGCGCGAGCGTACCGGCGAGGCAGCGTTCGTCGGGAGCCCAGTCGCGGTCCCGCAGAGGCACCAGCGTGCCATCGATGCCGAAACCGGCGTAGATGGCGCGAGTCGTCGCCCCACCTTCCGCGCCCGCCAGGGCGCTGAAGAGCTCCGCGGGAGAATGGGCGTCGCCGGCCGCCTCGCCGCTCGTTCGCGGCTCCCACATGGTGAGCTCCTGAAAGGCCGGATTGGCATTGTCCTGCCACCTTCCGAAATCGAAGTCGCGATGTTCACGGAGCGAGAACGGTGGCAGAGCGATCGTTTTCTGTACGCGTGGCAGTGTCGCCGGCACGGCGGCGCGGAATGCCTCCTGGGCCAGCGCTACGATCTCGTCGTTCGACGCCGTGACATCGTCGACGGGATCGAGAATGCGGTAACGATCGCGATCGATCTCCCACCGAATCGTGGCCGGTCTCGCGAGCGCGATCAGGTCGCCCCGGTAGTCGTCCGTCGCCGGTGGCGTGTTCGTTTTGGTCGCTTTGAGATGCACCCAGTCGCCCGCGGCCGAGGGCATGCTGCTCCGCCCGGCCCATGCGGCTTCGGCGGTCTCGAAAACCAGCGTGCTGGTGTCCGCGACGTACTTGGGGCCATCCACATGAAACAGGATGTCGAGCTCGCGCGCCGCGCGGATCCGCGCGAAAAGATCGGCGACGAGCACGAGGTCGGACGTCGCCGCCGATTCTCCTGCTGTCAGGCGCCCGCGGCCATCGAAAACGGCGTGCTGGATGACGTTTCCGCCGTTCGGAGTGATCGCGAGCCGCGGGGCGAGCTGTCCAGTGACCGAACGAAAGACGAGCGTCGCACTCGTGAATTCGTGCTCGGTCGAGCGCGAAATCACTGTGCCTTTCTCGCGCACACTCGTGGCGACTCGTGCACGGACGACATCGTTGGACCGGACCTCGAGCTCGATGCGTGATCCGCTGCGAGGCAGCGCGATTCCGTCGAGAAGCGGCCAGATCTCGCCACCGGTTGCCTCGAAACAAAACGCCGCCGATAGTTCGGCAGGCAGCGTGGTCGTTTCGGCGGGCATGTCTGAAACCCACGCGAACGCGAAGACGTTCGCGGTATGGAAGTGCGACTCGGCGAGTACGACGCTCCCGATGACCGCGCCGCCACGCCGCCGTTCCAGCGTCGCGCCGGCGGGAATGAGCAAATCGACGAAACCCGGCCGGACCCGGACGGTGACGGTCTGCTGCGCGACGCGCACCACGCTCACGTCGCCGTCGGGATGGGCCATTACATCGACCTCGATGGCATGGGGCAGCGGGTACTCGACGAGCGTCCAGCGAAGCTCGCGAGCTGGTCCACCGCAATCGCTCAGGTCTCCGCGCCCGGAGCGCAGCGCCGGCTCGCGGTGAAAGCGATAGGCCTGGGCGGTCGTCGCACCCGTCGGGCGGACGAGCAGATCGAGCTGCGGCCATCGAGCGGCAACGGTGGGCAGGGTCGAGCGTTCGGGCGTCTGACAGACCTCTGGACGCACGCAGAAATCGAACTTCAGGAGCTGATCGCGATCCGCTTCCCGCTCGATGCGCTTTTTCGGACGGGGTGCTCCTGACACGTCGACCGTCATCGGCACGGCTTCGCCGAGCGTCGGGAAGAGAAGCTGCGGTGTCACTTCCAGAGTGAAGTCGCCGCTCGGTGCCGCGCGCAGGACGTCACTGCGCGCGATGTCGTGTTCCCGGAAGATGCGGGTGCCGGCCTTTGCGTCGATGACGACCCATACGTCGTGCATCTCCACCTGATCCGAGTCGATTTCGTCCGGGCCGGTCCCATCGACCATCGTCGCCGCGACCGCCGGGAACTGAATGCGATTTGCCCAGATCGGAATCGGGAAGCGGGTGATCTTGCTCGCGTCGTGTGTCGTATGCACGACGAAGTCGCCTGCGGTCGAGGGGAACACCCATCGGACGGGCTTTCGAAAGCCGCTCAGCAACGAGCGGCATGCGCCGAGGATCGCGGCGGAGAACCCTTGCACTAGCCCTCGCGCGATCGTTTGCGTCTGTGTTCCCGCGGTGAAGCCGAATTGAAGGAACCGCCGCCGCGTGACGCCTTTCATGGACGATCGTCCTTCGCGTGCGAACCAATTCCTTCCCGGAAGTCCGCGATCGTCTGGCCTAGCGCCCGCCCGAGCTTCGGCAGGCGCGCCGCGCCGAAAAGGAGGATAAGAATGAATACGACGAGGACGAGCTCCGGTGCTCCGAGACCGAACATTTCATCACCCCGGAGGTGAGAAGGACGCGTTCGCGAGATTTCCCCTGCGGGCTGGGACCTCCAGCGTGTTTCTGGAGTTACCGCACCATGCTCTCGGAGTCCCTTCGCCTCGCGCTGATGATCTCCGGCTGTGCTTTTCTCGGCTCGCTCGAATCGATCGTCCCGCTCTATCGGGCCGGGGAAGGGCGCGTTCGCCGCGCGCTGCCCAACGTCGGCCTGACCGTCTTGCTGCTCGTGACGAATCTCGCGCTGTACTTTGCTGCGGCTTGGGCCGGGTCACAGTGCGAGACGCAGACACCGGCGTGGTAGCACTTCGTGATCGCTTTCGCCGCGTCCACCACCCACTCCGATGAAGCGGTCGATGTCACCACCGCGTCCGGCAGCATCCCGGCGAGACCGTCTGGCGCCGATCCCCCGGCCGGAAGCATTTCGCGATCGTGAGGCATTCGCGTTGTCTCTACCGCCGTGCCCGCTGTCGGTTCTCCGGGTGGGTACATCGGCCACCGCCGCTGCTGCTGTTCTCGCCATTCGGCGATTCCTACTCCGTACGCGAGAAAGAGGTCTTGGCGACGCTCAGGGACGCAGAGCTCCGCCGCCCGGAAAGAGTGAAATGCCCGGCGAATCCCGCGAAGTAGCTCCACCTGCCGCAGGAAGGCGACCAGTGCCATTGCTCGCGCGCTCGGTACGCCACCGGCGACGCGCCGCTGCGCTGGTTCCCATCCGAGGAAGTCATCGTCACGCGGCATCTTCGTCCTTCGTGCTCGTCACGATTTCGAGCAGCCTGACCACGTGGCTTTCGAATTCGGCGAGACTGCCCCGGCTCTTCGTCAGGAACTCAGTGGGGCCGAGCTGCAGGCGCGCCTGATCGGCATGTCCGACATCGATCGCCGAGTAAACGAGCAGGGGGACGCGTCCGAGGCTCGCAGACTCCCGCAGGTCGTTGACGACCGCGAAGCCGTCCATGTCCGGGAGGGTGAGATCGAGAACGATCAAGCTCGGCTGGTGTTGCCGGCAGACCCGGATGGCCTCGCCGCCCGTGCCGGCATGAAGAGTCCGGAAACCGCGGCTCTGAAGTGCCGTGGCCATGACGCCCGCCAGGTCGAGATCATCTTCGACGACGAGAATCGGAGGGGCGCTGGAGTGGTCCTGGTCCTGATTCGCGGTTGCCGGCTGCGCCACGATCGGCGAATTCGCCAGAGGAATCGTGAACTCAAACCGGCTGCCCGCGGGCTCGTTCTTTTCCGCCCAGATCCGGCCGCCGTGCGCATTGACGATGCTCTGGCAGATGGCAAGACCGAGTCCCGAGCCGCCTTTGTCCCGCGAGTCCGAAGCATCCACCTGGCTGAAGCGGTCGAAGATCGTCGCCAGCTTCTGGTCGGGGACGCCTCGACCCTGATCGGCGACGCAGAACGCGAAGTCCGCCTCTCCCGCTGTCCCGGACAACGTGACGGTCGTATTCCGTGGCGAAAACTTGATGGCGTTGCCGAGCAGGTTGGTGAGCGTCTGGATGATCCTGTCGCTGTCGCCCCGGATCGTTTCGGTCGACGTGGTCATGACGAGGCTTACCCCCGCCTCGTCGGCCATGGACTGGACTCCTTCGATGGCCTGCACCATGACCGCGCCTGCATCGACGGGCGCGAGTGTCAGCTCGACCCTGCCGGACTCGATCCGTTCCAGATCGAGAATGTCATTGATCAGCCGGACCAGGCGATCGGTATTGCTCAGGGCGATCTGCAGCATCCGCTGCCCCTTGTCGGCGACCGGGCCGAGCATCCCGCTGCTCAGGAGGCCGAGCGCGCCGCGGATCGACGTCAGCGGCGTGCGTAATTCGTGACTGACAGTCGAGACGAACTCGCCCTTGATACGCTCGATGGCTTTCTGTTCGGTGACGTCACGGAAAGTGACAGCGACGCCCGTCACGCGTTCCCTGCTGTCCAGGATCGGAGCGGCGAGGTAGTCGACCGGAAACGACGTGCCGTCCTTTCGCCAGAACACCTCATGGCTGACCTGTCGCACGGCGCCATCGGCGAGGGTACTGAGGATCGGACAGTCGCTTTCGGGATAGGGGCCGCGCAGCGTCGCGTGATGCATCGTCGCGTGAGCCGGCCGGCCTACCAGTTCCGTCGCCTCCCAGCCGAGCATTCTGGCTGCCGCCGGATTCGCCATCGTGATGGCTCCCGACGGATCGACTACACAGACGCCGTCGGCGATCGAGTTGAGGATCAATTCGTTCTTCAGGCGGAGCAGCGTGTTGACCTCCGCCACAGCTTCCGCGGCGTCTTTGCCGGCGCTCAGCTCCGCGGTCTGTTCGGCGACACGGCTCACCAGACGCCGCTCGCTCTCCCGGAGCAGGCTGAGTCGCACCCTGAAGGCGGCCAGCACCGCGCCGAACAGACAAACGCCGCATGCGATCCGGAACCACAACGTCTGATAGAACGCCGCCCGAAACTGAAACCGCACAGGATTGCCGGCGCCGGCCCAGACCCCGTCGTTGTTGCTGCCCATCACCTCGAACCTGTAGTTCCCGGGAGGCAGGTGGGTATAGAAGGCGGTGCGACGCGTGCCCGCTTCGACCCAGGCGTCGGAAAAGCCCCGCAGCCGGTAGCGGAACCGCACTTTGGCCGGCGAGAGGAAGCTCAGCGCCGTGTAGTGAATCTCGAGACTGTGCCGGCCGGGGCCCACGGCGAGCTGATTGCCGGAGACGTTCACCGCTTTTCCGTCGAGCAGGACTTCCTCGGTCCAGACCTGGGGAGCCATCGTATTGAACGCGATGTTGTTCGGATCGATGATGGCCACGCCCTTCACCGTGGCGAAGTAGAGACGTCCATTCCTTCCCGCCCACGCTCCCGGAGACCCGCCGTTGCATTCTGCGGACTTCATCCCGTCAGTGGCATTGAAGGTGGTGGAGTGCACACGTTTGATCCGGCCATCGGCAAAATCATTCAGCTCGCGAAGACTGACCCGGAAGATCCCGCGATTGCAGGTCATCCAAAGGTAGCCGCTGCGGTCTTCCACGATGGCGAAGACGAGCTCATTGAACAGGCCGTCTTTGACCGTGATCGATGTAACGCGGCCGTCTTTGATTCGATTGAGGCCACCTCCGTAGGTGCCGATCCAGTGGCCGCCCTGCCGATCGTGATGAAGGGAGCGAACGAAATTGCTGGACAACCCGTGCTGCACGCCGTAATTCGTGAAGACGCCGTCCTTCAGGACACTCAGTCCGCCGTCGGTCCCGATCCAGAGGCTGCCGTCAGGTGCTTCGGCCAGGGACGAAATGACGTTCCCCGGAAGGCCATTCTTCCTGTTGAATACCTTGAAGACTCCATCGCGGTAACGGGCCAGCCCACCTCCCCGCGTTCCTATCCAGATGTTTCCCTGACGGTCCTCGACCGTAATGCGTGCCGTATTGTCAGGAAGCCCTTCGGAGGTCTGATAGACAGTCACCTTTCCGTGCTTGTAGAGATTGACCCCCGAATTCGTTCCCAGCCAGATCCCTCCGGTGCGGTCCTCCATCACCGACCGGACGGCGTCTGAAGACATTCCGTCGCGAACGGTCACGGTTGTCATCACGCCGTCTTTCCATCGTGAGAAACCGCCGCTCGTTCCGATGAGCAGCGAGCCATCCCGCGCCTCGCGAACGCTCCACACCTGGTCGGAGTTCAGTCCTTCCAGACGGCCGATGGTCGTGAACTTGGAGGGGCGGAGCTGACTGACTCCTTCTCCGGATGTTCCCACCCACAAACTACCCTCCCGGTCCTCCATCAACGACATGACCGTGGCCCGAGAGAGCCTGTGTTGCGTTCCGAAGGAGGTGAACCTTCCCCTGGAGTAGCGATTGAGACCGCCTTCCGTTCCGATCCAGAGATTCCCGTCGCGATCCTCTCGAATGGATCTCACGTAACGGCCGGAGAACCCATCCGCCCCTGAAAAGGTCGTGATCTTCCCGTCACGGATCCTGTTCAATCCCACGGCCGTCCCGATCCAGAGATCGCCCCGGCGATCCTGATGGATGGCCACGACGACGTTGTCTGACAGGCCGTCGCTCGACGTAAAGGTCGTCACAGCTCCCCGATGGAGACGCTTCAATCCTCCGCCGTTCGTCCCCCACCACAACGCGCCGTCGCGTGTGACGTGAGTCGCGTTGATCCAGCTCGCCGCTGAGCCGTCGGTGACGTTGTATGTGCTGAATCGTCCATGCCGATGGCGATTGAGTCCCGATCGCGTTCCCACCCAGATGGTGCCGTCAGGCGTCTCGGACATGGAGTACACGGCCCCCTCGCGCAAGCCGTCTCGCGTCGAGTAATGAGTCATCCGGTGGTTCTTGTATCGCGCCACGCCGCCGCCGACAGCGATCCACAGCGAGCCGTCACGGGACACGAGCAGGGCATGAATGTTCTGGCGATCGAGGAACGTCGTGTAGCGCACGCCGTCGAACCGGGCCAGGCCCTCCTCGGTCGCGAACCAGAGATATCCGTCCCTGGTCTGCGCGATCGCGGAGACCGTGTTCTGGGGCAATCCGTCATCGGACATCCAGAAGCTCAGACCGTACTGAGTGTTCAGCGTGGACGGATCGAGAGCCAGCAACTCTGTCGCGGAAAAAAGCAATGCGCCTGAGATGAAGACAGTGAGAAAAATGCCGCGCGCCGTCTTCGGACGCCGGATCTTCGGAGACTCACGCGGCATGGACATGAGTGCACCTGGGTGCCCGGGAAAATACAGACGGACTTCCGGGGTCATCGTTTCATCGGCCGCTGTCTCACGCGGCGGCGTGCTTGGCCGGCCCGGTCTCGAGCAGACGCACGACGTGTTCTTCGAAGTCGCCAAGACTCGATCTGCTCTTGGTCAGGAACTCCGTAGGCCCGAGACGAAGGCGGGTCCGATCGGTGGTTACGACATCGAGTGACGAGTAGACGAGCAGGGGCGTTCCGGCGAGGTCCGCACTCTCTCGAAGCGCGGCGACGACAGCGAACCCGTCCATGTCCGGAAGCACGAGATCCAGGACGATCAGGCTCGGCTGGTCGTGCCTGCAGCGCTGAACCGCATCACGTCCGCTGACGGCGTGAGTCGTCACGATGCCGCGGTTCTGCAGCGCCGCGCCCATGACCTTCGCCAGATCGACATCGTCTTCCACCAGCAGAACAGATGGCAAAGTGCGGCGGCCGGGAGCCGGCAACTCGCTCGTCACGCTGGGGACCGCGAGCGGGATCGTGAACTGAAAACAGCTGCCGGTCGGCTCGTTCGGTTCCACCCAGATCCGGCCCCCGTGGGCGTCCACGATGCTCTTGCAGATGGCCAGACCGAGTCCGGAACCGCCTTTGTCGCGCGAGTCCGAGCCGTCCACCTGGCTGAAACGCTCGAAGATCGTCTCGAGCTTCTCCTGCGGCACTCCCCGCCCGTGATCGGCGACGCGGAACACGAAATCGTCCTCGCGAACGACACCGCTCAGCGTCACGGTCGTCTCCGCCGCTGAGAACTTGATCGCGTTGCCCAGGAGGTTGGTCAACGTCTGAATGATCCGGTCGCTGTCGCCCCACAGCGTCGCGGCAGCCGGGACAACCGCCAGGCGCACGCCGGCCTCGTCGGCCACCGCCTGCACACCATCCATTGCCTGATTCATCAGGGCGTTTGCATCGACGGGCCCACGTTGCAGTTCGACCATTCCGGACTCGATCCGTTCCAGATCGAGAATGTCGTTGATCAGACGAACCAGACGATCGGTGTTGCTGACTGCGATTTCCAGCATCCGTCGCCCTTTGTCTCCGACAGTGCCGAGCATGCCGCTGCCGAGCAGCCCCAGCGCTCCGCGGATTGAAGTGAGGGGAGTTCGCAATTCGTGACTGACAGTCGAAACGAACTCGCCCTTCAAGCGCTCGATGGCCCGGCGCTCGGTGACGTCGCGGAAAGTCACCACGGCTCCGAGGTGATTTCCGTCCTCGTCGAACATGGGGGTGGACGCGTACTCGACAGGAAAGCTCGAACCGTCCGGGCGCCAGAAGACGTCGTCGTAGTTCCCGACCGGCTCGCCCCTCCGCATGGCCACTGTCTTCGCACAATCCACCTCGGGCCACGGGGTGCCATCGGGGTACGAATGATGAACAGCCTCGTGGACGGTCCGGCCACCGAAATCATCCAGCGTCATTCCCAGGATGCGTGCACCGGCCGGGTTGAGAAACGTCGGCCGGTTGTCGAGACCGATCCCCATGATCCCGTCCCTGGCGGTGTTCAGGATCAGTGCGCTCTCCCGGGCCAGCCGCGCGTTGACCTCGGCGACTCTCTCGGCGGCGTTTTTTGCGGCCCGCAACTCGTCGGTGCGCAGGGAGACTGTCTCTTCGAGAAGCGTCTGCTGCATCAGCAGTTGACGGTCGCGCTGCTCGATCTCGGCGAGCATGCAGTTGAACCCTGTCACCAGCTCGCTGATCTCATCGCTCTGATTCGTGCTGTGATGATTGGCCCGCATGGTGTAGTCCTCACCCTGCCTGACCAGACCCACCACACGCACGAGCTCGCGAATCGGCTCCGAAATGCTGCCCTGCAACCACCCGGAGAGAACGAACGCGATCAGCAGCGAAAGGAAACTGACACCCGCGGCGAACTTCGCGAATTGCTTCAGCCGTTCATTGCGCTCGCGACGGTCGGCGAGCATGTAAACAGTGCCGGCGCGCTGGCCATCGACGGTGATGGCGTAAAACAGCTCGAGGCCGTTGTCCTGGTCATGGAAGCCGTCCGGCAGCAGCGTCCGCGGGATGGAGATCGAGGCATTCGGTTCGTAGCGCTCGAAAGGCTCTCCCCGGGAGTCATAGATGCCGGCCGCGATGATCGACCGCTTTTGCCGAAGCGAGGTCAGGACCTCGTGGGCGACTCTTCGATCTCCGCGCTTCAACGCCTCAACGCTGTTGGAAGCGATCATCTTCGCGTTCGCCGAGAGGTCGGCGGTGATCCGCTTGCGATAGTTGTTGAGACCGGAGACGAAGTACGCGGAGCAGGTCAGCAGCACCGCGGTCGTGCTGGTCAGCATGATGATGCGAGTCAGGTTCCCGCGAATGGACTGCTTTCGTTTCGAGATCATCGTCGAAGGCGCTAGCTCCATCCGAGCAGAGCGTTGATCTCCTCTCCGAGCGTGACCGGGTCGAAGGGCTTGGCGATGATTCCGCGGACGCCGAGCTGCATGAAACTCTCGCGATCCGCAGCCTGAACCTTGGCTGTCAGAAAGATGACCGGAATCGCTCTGGTGGCTTCGTGTGACTGCAGGATGCGGAGTGTTCCGGGTCCGTCCATATCGGGCATCATCACGTCGAGCAGGATTGCATCGGGCGCACACGCCCCGGCCACGGCGATGCCCGCCGCGCCGCCGTTTGCGGTGGTGATCGTCCAACCCTGGGTCATTTCCAGGCTCAGGCCGGCCACCTCACGGATATCGTCTTCGTCGTCGATCAGGAGCAGGTGTCTGGGCTGCACGTAATCCATTCCCCTCTTACCCGGTAGTGCTTCCAGACGGCCCGTTTGATACGAGCCAGCTTCAGAAATCGAAGGCGAATCAATCCGTCCGAACCGATCCCGTATTTAAAACGGACCGTCGGTGCACTTCTGCAATGGAGGCCGACAGATGCGGCCCCCGCCGATGAGGAAAGGAGCCCGTGAGAAGCGCCGCCATACCGATGTTCGAAAAGCCACCCGGAGAGACCTCGACCCGTTTGCACGAAGCCCAGCCTCATCGTCTGGAGGCGATCGAAGAGTCACCTGCCGCGGTCGCTGCCAGGGCCGCCGACCTGATCTGCACACACGACCTCGAAGAGGCGTTCCGGGCCGTACGCAACAGCGAAGAGCACTTCCGTTCCATCATCGAGAACGCCTCCGACGTCATCGCCATCGTCGAGCTGGACGGGCGCATCCGTTACGAGAGCCCCTCGGTCGAACGGGTTCTGGGGTATCCGCCTGATGTCCTGGTCGGCACGCGGTTTCTCGATCTCGTCCACCCGGACGATGCAAAGGCGGCAGAGCACTTCCTGAGCCGCCAGATTGCCGATCCCGCCGCGACGTCGCGTATCGAATTGCGGGCCCGCCACTTTCGAGGCTCGTGGCGATCGTTCGAGATCGTGGCCAACACACTGGTCAAACGAGGAAACCCCTCGGCCGTCGTCGTCAACGCGCGCGACATCACCGAACGAAAGCTTCTCGAGGCGCAACTCTTACAGGCCAACCGTCTGGCCGGACTCGGACGTCTGGCGGCCACGGTCGCCCATGAGTTCAACAACGTGCTCATGGGCATGCAACCGTTCGCAGAGCTGATGCAGCGCCCGGATGCGACGCCCTTGATGATCTCCAAAGGCGCGGGGCACATCGCCACCTCGATCCAACGCGGCAAGCGCATCGTGATGGACATCCTCCGCTTCACCCAGCCCCACGTCCCTTCGACGGCCTCCGTCGATCTCGCCGAATGGTGGGAGACGTTTGGTCCGGAAGCCACGGTCGTCCTCGGAAACATGATCTCCGTGATTGCCTCGATCCCCCCCGGCTTGTGCATCACTGCCGATCGGGGGCAACTCTCCCAGGTACTTGCAAACCTGGTCGCCAATTCGCGCGACGCCATGCCCGCGGGCGGAACGCTCATCGTCGAAGCCAACGAGCTCGCCGCAGACGCGACCTTCACGTTCGGCGTCGTGCCTCAGCCCGATCGCTTCGTGCAGATCTCAATCACGGACACGGGGTGCGGAATGACCCCCGACGTCATGGAGCGCGTGTTCGAGCCGCTCTACACGACCAGAGAGAGCGGGGGAACCGGTCTGGGCCTTGCCGTTGCGCATCAGGTAGTCACCCAGCATGGAGGCTACATCTTCCTGGAGAGCGAGCCCGGCGTGGGAACGACCTTCCATCTCTTCCTCCCGAAGGCGGCGACGCGGTGTGGCCTCGACGCGGAGTCGGAGAAGCCCGGTCCTGCACCGGCGGCGCGAAAACTGTTGATGATCGAGGACGAACGAACGATCGTCGACGGCCTGTCGATCCTGCTGGAAGGCGACGGAATCGAGGTCGAAGGCATCGAAAGCGGGCTGGAGGCGGCCGAGGCCATCGCTCGATTTCATCCCGATGTCGTGCTCCTCGACTACGGGCTGCCCGGGATGGACGGAAGCGAGGTTTACGCGCTCATCCGCACGCTGGACCCATCGCTCCCGATCATCTTTGCTACCGGGCACGGCGACCGGCGGACCCTCCACGACAGCCTCGACGATCCCCGGACGAGATTTCTTCAGAAGCCGTTCGAAGTCTCCGAGCTCCTCGCCCTGATCGTGGAGCTCGAGACCGGAGATGCACCGTGACTGCGGCCGCCGTCATCAAACGCGCGCTGGTCATCGACGACGACGCTCACGTCCGGGAGTTGCTGCAGATTCTCCTCGAAACGGCGGGGTTCGAGGTGGACACGCTCAAGGACGGGATCGACGCAGTCGAACTGAAGCACGACTACCACGTCATCGTCCTCGACATGCTCATGCCGATCTTCAGCGGGGCTCAACTGGCCGATTACTGGAAGATGACCACTCCGGAGGTTCTGCGCCGGGTCATTTTCCTGACCGGCTACTCGCGTCTGTCGGCGGACCGGGTTCATGGGACGTTCGCCACACTCGCCAAGCCGTTCGATTACCGCGAGATGCTCAGGATCGTGGAGGACTGCTTACAGCAAACGCCGGCGTGACCAAGTGTCCAGTTTCGCAACACCCGTCTGCGTAACGAACGCAGTGGGAGTGGCGTGCTCATGAGGTAAACACCTACGAATACACGGCTTATCGTCGTTCGCCTCCTGGCTTTGGTCCTGCTCTATCGGCCCATCGAGGGGTCATAGAGAGATGAACGAACGGGTGTTGGTAGTCGATGACGAACAAGCAATCGTGGCCGGACTGCTCTGCTTGCTTGAATCGGAACGGATCGAAAGCGCGGGCGCCTTCGACCGTCAAACCGCGGAGACGCTCATGACGGAGACGTTTTTCCCGGTGATCGTCGCCGACCTCCGCCTTCACACGGAAAACGAGGGGTTGGCGTTGCTCGATGCCATCCGGCGCATCAGCCCGCGCTCCCGCGTCGTCACGCTGACCGGGTTCAGCACGTCGGAGCTCGACGAGGAAGTGCTCCGTCGCGGCGCGGTGATGGTGATTCGCAAGCCAGCCGAAGGTTTCCAGATTGTCGAAGCCATCCGCCGGTTGCTCGAGGAAGTCGAGCGACTCGCGATGAGCCAGGAGACGCTCGACTTCGAGGCGCTGTACCTCGGCCTCAGAAAGCTGCTGCACTCGATTCCGCGCAAGCGGTACGGGCTGACCAACGAAGAGGCGGAGGAAGTCGTCCAGCAGGCGTGGCTGCTCTTTCTCGAGAACCGCGAGGTGATTCGAATGGCCCGGCCGTGGCTCATGGGAACCGTCGCGAACCTCTGCAAGCATCGGATCGGACTGGCTTATCGCCGCCGCGAGACGTTTGTGGGAGAGGAGGAGCTGGCCGAGATCCCATGCACTCGCGTGCAGAACGACAGCGAGATCGCCCTGGCCCAGGCGATGGCAGTGCTGGACGGCCAATCGCGGGACCTCTGCCACCTCATCGCCATCGAAGGCTACGCGTACGACGAGGTGAGCGCGAAATTGAACCTTCCTCTCGGCTCGATCGGCCCGATGTACATCCGAGCCAAATCGAAAATGCGCATGAAGATGGCGGCATGAGACACCGTTCCAGCGGCGGAATTGAAAATTGAAAATGCAGAATTGAAAACGGACGCGGTTTTCACTCATTTTCAGTTTTCAGTTTTCAGTTTCCCAAGTTTCAATTTCGGCATCGCCGATCCGTCCCCATCGTCTAGGACTGGTGACGACCATCACCTCACCGCCCGCCGTCGCACCGGAGCGGCCTGCCGTACGAACAGTCGCGAGATCCCGCCGACCCCCGGCGCGTCGTCGACCTGCGTGTGCATGACCACCGGAGTCGTGCCGACGGCCGTCGCGGCGATACTCACATCGTGATCGGCGACCGGGAATGGTGGGGTCGTGTAAACGTCGCCCTGCGACTCCAGCGCCGGGGAAAGGCGCTCGTGCCGGATCGTCGCCGTCTGATAGTCCCCCTTCCACCAGTAGACGTCTACCTCGCCGTTCGCCAGCGGGGCGATGTCGCCGAGTGCGCCGCGGACCAGCGGAGCGGAGGGAGCGAGCGGTCCCGCGCCGGTGTAGCGCGCGAGGCGAGTCTCGATCGCGAGGTCGAACCGGGCCTGGGTCCAGGCCAGGATCACGCCCTGCGGTGAGGCCTCGGCTTTCAGATCGCGGCTGGAATTGTCCGTGACATGGAGCTCGACCGGGGAGGCCTCGACCGGCTCCCCGGCGGAGGTCACATGGAGCGCGCGGATCGGGGCGGGAACCGCCATCGGAGGATCGATCATCTCGAAGACGTTGTAGCGCCAGGCCACGAAGAACCGTTCACCATCCCACACCGCCACGGCCGAGTCTTCGCTCCCCTCGGTTTCCCCGGAGATGGCCAGCTCGCGCATCGTGCCGTCAGCGCGAAGGACGGTGGCCAGGAGATCCCCGTCGTAGCGATCGCGCGGCGCCGTGCTCCAGACCACGGCCAGTGCGCCATCTCCCGCGGCACCGGCGACCGCGCGCGAAGCACCCGCGGGCGGATCGAATGTGAGCGGCTCGGCCTCGATCGGTATCAGAGCCCCGGTGTAGCGGCGCACGCCGAGTTTTCCGTTGCCTGCCCAGACCACCCACAGCGTGCTGCCGTCGTACGCGAGATCCAGCCACTGCGCATCCGTGTTCGGCGCGACCAGCAACGGCGCCGCCCCCGGGCGCGCGAGCCGGACATCGCTGGTCCCGATCGAACGGTCGAGCCACGCCGTGACCGCCTGGCCGTCCACGCGCTCCACCGCGGGCAGCAACTGTTCGTGGGCGCCGCTGGCCGCGTCGATGATCGTGTGGAATGGAGTGGCAGTGTCGATCGACGCACTGCCGAAGAGGCCCACACGTACCGACCACTTCTCATCGAGCCAGGCCGCGGCGCCGCTGCCGTCGCTCTTCACGGCGATGTTCGGCCAGTCGGGGCGAATGTTCTTCGCCACCAGCGTCGGCGTCCCCATCTGCGCACCGGTCGGGTCGAGTCGCGCGAGGAACAACTCCCGCGGCAGGTCATAACCGCCGCGCATGTACATCATCACGTAACCGCCGCCGCGCCAGGCGACCGCCGGTGAGTAGAGCGCGCGATCAGGGTGGGGAAGACCGGCGTCCGCGGTGCCGACGGTGCGCGGCTCGCCGGAGCTTTCGTCCTGCGCGATCACGCGGCCGACGATGTTGCTCCGCTCGCGCCACACCGCCAGGGATTCATTGCCGTTCGCGGCGATGTCGATGCTGTCCGCCCCCAGCGAGCCGGTCACCGTCTTCGCGGCCTGCAGGGTTTGCGCGGCGTCGACAGTCTGCGTCACCACCGGGTACGGAAGCTCGCGCGAGGCCACGGCGATCCGATAGGCGTCACCGATCGCGGTGACAGCCAGTCCGCCGACGGTCCACATCCTCGTGGCGAGTTGCATCTGCTTCAGGACGCGGAGCTCACGGTCGAGCAGGAAGAGGTCGCGCCCGCACGTCGCCACCAGAATCGTGTTGCCGTTGCTGGCGATCTTCGCGCCGCCGCATTCGGAATTCAGCGGGGCGATGCGCTTGATCCGCAGTCGCTCGTCCGCGTACGTCGCGGCGTAGTAACCGTCGTATGCGTGCCACGCCAGCGCGTAGCCGTGGCCTGTCGCGACGACGGTGGGATCGTTGCCGAGGCCGAACGGAATGCCGGCCGGATCGAGAACGTGTCCGTCCGCGGAAAGGCGCGTGCCATAGATGTGGTCCACGACCGACCGGCGCCGGTCGCCCCAGACCACAAAGTACGAATCGCCGTCCGTGGCGATGCGGGACATCCTCTTCTCCGAGAGCGTCGGTCCGTATTCAGGAACAGAGACCGGAACCGCAGGTCCGAGACGGGGAGTGGCGGCAAGGGCGGATGTCGTGAGGGCCCCGCAAAGGATCGTGACGATGGCGAGACGCATGTGGTTTCTCCAGAGAACAATATGCTACAAAAGCATAAGGAAAGCGAGGGTCGGGCCCCGCTCGAAATGGGGCACGCGGCGACCGTCGGCTACCGCATCGATGACGAATCACGGCAGCAGTTCGGATCGTCGGGCCCACGGGTCACGGGTTCGAATCCCGTTGAGGACGCCACTGGCGCCGACCCCCTCGACCTACCTTACCCCGCAGGAACCCTGCGGTAACTCCGGGCGGGCGTGGCCCACCCATTATTATTTGCAACACGAATTCGTCCGCGTACACTGTCGCGTGGTCCGTTTGCTTATGCGCTTCCGACAGCTGCTCCTTGCCGGGGTTCTCCTTCTCGCGGCCGCTCCGATGGACGCCGCGGTGCAGGTGAGCATCACCAAACCACAGCCGTCGGAGCTTAGCGGCGATCTGCTGACAGTCAACGCATCGGTGACGTCGACGTATCAGTTGCAGAGCGTCACGGCGACCGTGGCCGACCGCTCCACGAGCCTCACCTTCGACTCGTCGTTCGGTCGCTGGACCTGCACGCTCGATCTGACCGGATTGCCGCGAGGGCCGCTCCAGCTCACCGTCGCCGCGCAGGACG
This sequence comes from uncultured Acidobacteriota bacterium, assembly GCA_963822445.1. Lineage (GTDB taxonomy): Bacteria > Acidobacteriota > Thermoanaerobaculia > Gp7-AA8 > Gp7-AA8 > QHVT01. The sequence continues at coordinate 643,647 of CAWGHO010000003.1, forward strand.
TCTTCGGTAGCACCGACTCGGAACAGGTGACGTTCATCCATGATCGCAAGCCGGTCATCACGATCGTCGCACCTCTGTCCGAGACCGTGGCCAGGCCGCTCATCCGCATCACCGCCTCCTGTTCGGACGACGATGCCGCCGGCTGTTCCTCGATCCGCGTCCGTCCTGGCGCCAACGATGCCGTCACCCTGGCTTCGGGCGTCTCCTCGATCGATCAGGACGTATCGCTGGACGCGTTCGAGGGCCAGACCCTCGCCCTCGTGTTCGTCGCGACCGACTCTGCACAGCAGGTCACGACTGCCCTACGCTTCGTCCACGTCGACTCCAGCGCGCGCCTGCATGAGTTTCAGGAAGTGACCGGCCGCATCGTCGATGCGCAGCCGGACCGGATTCTCTTCCTCGATCAGTCCGGAACGTTTCTCAAGATCCGCGACATCGCCACCGCCGCTGACACGGATCTCCCCGCCACCCCCGGGAAGAAGCCGGGGAAGAGCTTTCTGACGCCGCGTGGCGCGATCTTCTCCGCGTTCGGCGCGACTGTGGTCGATTCGACCGTCTATGAGTGGCAGGACGGGAACCTGCTGACGCACACGCATCCAGACTCCGAGTCTTCCCTGGAGGTGACGGGCGCCTACGCGATCTGGACCGGCCCGCGCGAAACGGACCGGACCGGCCCCACCTACCTTTTCCGCCGCGACATCCTGGCCGGCACGACCACGGAAGTGCCGTTCGTTGAAGTCGGCAACAACTCGAACGACGTCGACGAGGACGGTACGGTGGCGTTCTGGAGCAGCAATCCGTACAACATCCACCGGTACAACGGCGGACTGCAGCAGGTGACGAATTCGAACGGGTCGCTGTGGTACACCTACCCGCTTCTGGACGGCTCGAGCACGCTCTATCGCAAGCACTCGCCGTGCTGCGGCGGCCAGATGTGGGCGATCGCGCATCACGATGGCACCAGCGAGACCGAGATCTCACCGTTCAGTTCAACGGAGGTGGCGCAGGACGCCGACTACCAGATCCGCAATGGCTGGATCGCCGTCACTCGCCCGGGGACGGCCGGCGAACGGCAGGTCTGGCGGCTGGCACCCGACGATTCTTCTCCACCTCGAGCAGGATCGACCTTCTCGGTTCCAACGGCGAGCTGACATTCATCAATTACTACCCGAACCGGCAGCGATTCCTCAGCACGCTTTCGGACACGAGCGCCGTCAATTCAGTCCTCGGTAGCGCGTATCACCTCGACGGCGAGTGGTACGTCGCCATCGGCCGCACGCTCTTCTCCATCGGCGACGCCGGGACGGCCACCACGACGACCGTGACCTCGTCTCCGAATCCGTCCGTGGCCGGTGAGCCGGTGACGCTCACGGCGACGGTCTCCGGCACCGGTGCCACCGGCATGGTGGCATTCAAGGACTGGCACACCACGATCGGAGCGGCGCCGCTTTCCGGCGGAACGGCTACGTTCTCCACCTCGTCCCTCTCCCTCGGCTGGCACACGATCTACGCGGTGTACGCCGGCGACGCGAACTTTGCGCCGAGCACTTCTCCCTCGCACGCGCATCAGGTGAGAACGGCCAGTACCACCACCCTCACCTCCGCGCCCAATCCATCCGACATCGGAACCAGCGTCACTCTGACCGCCACGGTGACGGGAAGCGGTGCAACCGGCGAGGTGACGTTCTACGACGGCGCGACCACGCTCGGCACGGCCGCTCTGTCGGGCGGCACGGCCAGCATCTCGCGCACGTTCCTCGACGTGGGCTTCCACGAGCTCACCGCCACATACAGCGGCGACGCGACGTACGGCGCCAGCACGTCGCCCGTGCACATGCACTCCGTGCGGCCACCGTTCGGGACACCGTCAGGCCTCACGGCAACGCCGACCGCCCCGAATGAGGTGACCGTGACCTGGAACGGAGTCTCCGGAGCAACTGAATACGAGGTCGCACGCGGAACGAATACCACCAATTTCGAGACCATCGGGTCCGTCACCGGCACGTCGTTCAACGACACGACCGTCTCGAGCAACACCACCTACCTCTACATTGTCCGCGCGATCGGATCCTCCGGCGCCTCGGACTACAGCAGTCTCGACGCGGCGACGACGGTCGTGTTCACGAACGATCCGCTGACGCCGGGCGTCCCCGTTTTTGCAGTGCACGTGACCCAGCTGCGTGTGGCTGTGAGTGCGATGCGCAGCGCCGCCGGCCTGCCGCCCGCGGCCTTCACCGACCACGTGCTTCCGGCCGGCAGCCCCATCAAAGCCCTGCACATCCAGCAGCTGCGCGATGCCCTCTCGGCGGCGCGTTCGGCGCTGGGCCTGCCGCCGCTCGCGCTGACCGATCCGACGCTGACGCCCGGCGCGACGCCCCTCAAAGCCGCGCACTTGCAGGAGCTGCGCGACGGCTGCAAGTGATAGCTCGCCGTTCGCAGCTCTCTACGGATTACGATTCGACTTTCGGGGGGGACGCTAGCGACGACCGCGGCTGTGATGGTTGGCCCAGCGCCCGCGTTCAACGCACCCCGTCGCGAAGCTCGTTGATCTCCACCCCCCGCACCGGCGAGACGCTTGGCTGCAACACGGGATGCGCGGGCACGATCGCGGACAGGCCGAGCGAGGCGCGAGCGGCAGCGAGCGCAGAGCGAAGCTCCGTGATGTGCACGGCGCGGATCGGGACGCCAACGAGCGCTGGGTCAGACCACGTCGCGGCCGAAAGGCCGGCGAGAGTGCGCACGGCGTTCACCGCGTTGCGGAGTTCACTCACGTGGACCGCTTGAACGACGGTGGCCATGGACACGATCGGGTCGTTCGTGAACGTCATCGCGGTCATCAGGTCAGCGGCGCTCCATGCCGAGGGGAGCGTGCCGCTCCGTGTGGCTCGGGCGCGATAGGTGTATGCCGATCCGGGCGTGACTGATGCGTCGGTCGTGGCCAGTGACGGCGTCGAGATCGTGACGCCGTCGTTGCGGGTCACTTCGTAGCCGGTAGCTCCCGGGACGGCGTTCCAGGCGATTGCGGCCGCGGATCCGTTGTAGTGAGCAGTGACGTTCGCGGGGGCGGCCAACGGTTCGTAGTACGGATTCACGCCGAGTTGCGCGAAGACGTTCCACGACGTGGCCCCGGTATGCAGTCTTCCGAAGTACTCGAAGCCGAACCCGGTCGAGAGGCCATCGTGACTCGCGGCGACGATCCCTTCGCCGTCGCCGTTCGTCGCCGTCTGTTGTGCGGAGCGGAGAGTCTGACGGTACGTATCGGCTTTTACCGCGTCGCCGGCCACGGCATAGGCGACGGTCATCTGCGCCGTCCCTTCAAACCAGACCCCGTCGCGGTCTTCATTGAAGTCGAACCCGCTGAATCCATCGGCGGTCGTCGCGTGGTTCGCTTCGGCGCAGCCGAGGATCGTTGGATGGGCCGCGAGCGCGTTCGGCAGCGAGAGCACCGCCCACGCCTGCGCGTCGAGCGGAAGCATCCCGGACGCGGTGTTGCGCGTCTCCGGGTCGTTCGTTCCGGTCAGATAACAGCCGCCGTTCCACATGGCCTCGACGAAGTCGCGCGCGTGTGCGGCGCCGGTCTGCCAGCGCGTCTCGCCCGTAACCGCGTACAGGCGCGAGAACACGGCATTCACGTCGAGATTGTGCTCCGTGCTGGCGAACGCCCGCGTGATCGTCGATCCGCCGGGATATTCGAGACCGCCGAGGAAGCCGCGATAGGTGCCGGAGTCATTGCGGAACGCGTCAATGAGGTTGCCGAGCTTGCACGCGGCGTCGAGATACTTCGTCTCGAGCGTCCGCTGGTGCAGCGCGAGCAGCGCGAGTGCGGCCCAGGCGTTGTTCCCGACGTCCACAGTCTGCGCGCCGGCAAGGGGCACGGTGCCGGAGCGGCCGTGCGGCGTCCAACCCGGCGGCAGTGCGATGTCCCCCGACGCGTACGAACTGCGAAGACGCGCGCCATCGACGGTCTGCGGGTCGATCGCGACAGCACACGATCGGTTGTCATTGAAGACCACGTCGTGCTCCATGGCCTCGATGAACGCGTCACCGATCAGCTTCGCCCGCCTCACGCTGTCGCTCGAGCCGTCAGCGAGAAACGCCAGGGCCACCAGGGCGTTGTCGTAAGTGAAGGAGATCCTGCGCAGCGCGAGATCGACGCCGCTGTTCAGCGCGAGCGTCGTGTAACTGCGGAGAAACCGCGGCTCGTTGAGCCGCGCTTCGGTCTGTGCCGGACCGAGCGTGTATTCGATGTCGTCGAGGTAGAACGTCGCTCCGCCCGGATTGTGCAACGTCTCGGCGAGCCAGCCGAACCCGCCGATCACATACGAGAGATTCATTCCGGTGAGATCGATCGAGTACTGCTGCCAGGCATTGGTGAGCGTCGTTCGCGTTCCCGCTGCCGGCCGCCGCGATGCCGAGTCGCCGTAAGGTCCGCCGACACCGGCGAGGAAAAATTCGACTTGTTCGCCGCCGCTCTCGCCGCGTGCCCAGAACGTCAGCGTCGTCGCTCCGGCGAGCGCTGTGATTCCTGCGTTGGGGACCGTTCCCCAGTTCGGTGCCGGCGTGGTGTCGGTTCCGGTGAGCGTGCCGTTCAGGAAATACCACCCGGCCCATCCAGATGCCGAGGCCGCGTCGTAATGGCAACGGATCGCAGTCGCTCCCGTGTGCCGGGTCGCGGTCCACGAAGCGTCGAGTGAGGTCACTCCATCCGCCGGCATTTTGTCGTAGGCCACGAAGTGATTGCCCGGCGATTCGTCGTCGTCATAGACGAAGAAGCGGCTGTGGTCATGGTCCATGACCTTCTTCAGATACTCGATGCTGGCCGACACGGATTGCTGCGCCGGTTGCGCGAAGGCCGGCGTTCCCGCCAGCAGCAGAACGAGGCAGAACCGGCCAGATCGCATGCAACGGCCAACGAGCGGTGATGAGGTTTCCTTCCGAAAACGTTGTCGGGTTGTCGAGTTGTCAGGTTGTCAGGTGAAGCCGTAGCGAGGGCGCTTGCCAACCTGACAACCCGACAACCTGACAACAAGAACGTTGCCCGTCGATACACGCTCGACCATACTTCAGCGATGCCTTCAACTTCGCAGCGCGCGGCCCGGGGTGAGCTCTATCCGTTCTTCCTGCTGGCCGCGATGGTCCTCGTGCTTTCGGTGGACGTCATCGGTCTCCTCGGTGTCGGGGATCCGAAAGTCTCGGCGATCCACGTGGCATCCGCCAGGGCCAATGCGTGGAAGGAGCTCGATGCCGAGGGGCGGCAACTGCTCGAGAAGGAGTATGAGAAGGTCGTGTCCGAGATCAGCATGCGGATCGAGCAGGAGCATCAGCTCTTTTCGCTGAAGTTCGGCCTGGTCGGCGCGATCCTGTGGGCCTTTCTGCAGACGCCCTCCAAGACGGGCGCGCGGGTCGACACCACACCATTCGCGGCCCTGGCCGCATGGGCGGCGGTCATCGCGGCGGCGATCGTGGACCTGCGGGTGATGACGAATCAGAGCTTTCTGATCACGCTGGGCGGTTGGACGCGCCAGTACGAGGAGCTCGCGCTTGGTGCAACCGGTGCGGCGCTGGGGTGGGAAGCGTTCCTGGCGGATAACCTTCTGAGCGCAACGTATTACCCCGCTCTTCGCGTGAGCGGCCAGATTCTGACGGCGCTGCTCTTCTGCGTCACGACGGTGCTCTTTCTGATCCGGCCCGCGGAAACGAGCGACCCCAGAATGGCGCGGATCAGTGGCGCGGGGGCGATCGTTTCCATCTTCATCATGACGTTGGCGGCGATCAGCATGAGGCATGACCACTACGCCATTCTTCTCTACACCGTGACCGGCCTCGTGGCCGCTGGAATGGCGGCGTTCCTGGTGCGCAGGTCCCGTGAAAGCAATGGCGGCTAACCTTCCTCAGCGCAACCACTTCATCGAAACCCCCGCCTCCCCCCGAATCGCCACGGCGCCGCGGTAACCGCCGTCGAGCTCGAACGCGTGAACGCTGAGGCCCTGCAGCAACGCGAGCTCGGATTGGACGGGCACGAACCGGCCGACTTCCGGACGGACGACGAACGAGTCGAGGGCGTGCGCGAGTCCACGGCCGGTGGCTTTGATGACCGCTTCCTTCGCCGTCCAGATGGCGAGGAAGGTGGCCGGCACATCCTCCGCGATCTCCACCGTGCGCCGTTCCTCGGGAGCGAAGAAGCGGTGGGCGAGCTCGCGCGCGTCCGAAACGGCTCGCGGGCCTTCGATGTCGACGCCGACCGGTTGCTGCGAAACGGCGAGCACGACGAGTTGGCCGGAGTGGCTGATGTTGAACTCCAGACCGCCGCCGGCGAGCGCGGGTTTCCCTTCGTCAGCGCGCGTGAAGCGCAGGTCACGCGGATCGTGCGATGAGTACTTCGCCAGCACTACCCGGCGGAGGTAACGGCTCATGGCCGCGCGTTTGCGGTCGTCCTCGAAGCGATAACGCGCCACTTCCGCCGCTTCCTCGTCGTCGAGGAGCGAACCGTCGATGCGTGTGCCGATGTCGGCGAGCCAGAGATCGAGCATCATTGCCAGTATGAAACAAGCGCTGATCCTCCTGGTGCTCGTGGCCCTGGCGGTCTGGGTCGCGTCGTGGTTCTGGGCGGGGGACCAGGTCGACGCCGCGGCCGCACGGCCGTGGCCTCATGGACTGGGAACGCTCGCCCGGGTTCCCGATCGGTATCCGCCGCAGCAAGAGAATGAAGCTGCGCGGAAGCTCACGAGTCTCACCGGCTCAATCGCCGAAAACGACGCCGTCACCACGTACGTGCGAAAGGAGATCGCGAGCGGCGAGCTGACCATCGCCGAGCCGCCGGCGATCCCCGACCTCTCCGCGATCCGCGACCTGCTGCTGCGCGAGCCGATCGTCTGGAAGCGGCAGATCTCCGTCCAGCACGGCGGTCTTCTGGTGCGAGTCCCGATGTTCCTTTCGCTGACGCGAGCTCTGATCGCAAACGCGCTGGGCCGCGCGCGCCAGAACGACATCGCCGCGTGGGACGACCTGCACGCGGCGTGGAATCTGACGAAGTCGCTCGACGGACATCCGCATATCGTGCTGCGCGTCGTCGCGATGGCGATGACCCGCACGATCAACGCCGTGGCGTGGAAGATGCCCCTTCCTGCGCCGGCGTGGTTCGCCGAGTTGCAGGAGCGCGAGCTCGTGCGGCCGCTGTTGGAGACGCTGCAGTTCGAGAACTGGCGGCAGTGGAAACATCATGTGTTCGCGCTGAAGCCGTTCGCGGAGCGGATCGAGCGCGAGCGCGCGCTCACCGCCGAGTTGGGGCGGATGACTGAATGCGAGTTCAAGCGCGTGACCGAGACCGGCGATCGCGGTGATCCTCTCTCCAGGCTCGACATCGGGTGGCGGCGATCCTTTCGCTACCGCGCCGAACGCGAGGCCACGGCGAACGCACTGCGCGCACGTGCCGGGCAGCCGATCGAAGCAGGCTCGCGCTGCAGCGACGGCACCTGGAGCTTCGACGGAAAGACGCTCCGGTTCGCGAAGCCGATCGCGTTACCGGAGAAGATCGACACGTCGATGCCGCTGACGTTGCAGGTGGGAGACGCCGTTCAGCGCGCCGTTCCTCCAACTGCGCGACTCCCGAAGCGGAGATAGAGCGCCGGCACGACGAACATGTTCAGGGCCGTCGAGGTCAACAGGCCGCAGAGGATGACGATGGCCATCGGCGTCTGAATCTCGCTGCCCGGCTTGCCGATCGCCAGCGCCAGCGGGATCAGTGCAAGTCCGGCCGAGAGCGCCGTCATCAGGATCGGCGAGAGCCGCTCCATAGCGCCCCGCTGCACTGCCTCGCGCACGTCCGTCACGCCTTCGTGGGTCATGAGGTGATGCGTGTGCGAGATGAGCATCAGGCCGTTGCGCGTGGCGATGCCGAAGAGGGTGATGAAGCCGATGATCGACGCGACGGAGAGCGTTCCTCCCGCGACGTAGACGCCGGCGACGCCGCCGATCAGCGCGAGCGGCAGGTTGACCATGACCAGCGCCGCATCGCGCAGCGAGTCGAGCGCGATGTAGAGCAGCAGCAGGATTCCGGCGATGACGACGATGCCGAGGAGCACGAGACGGCGCGACGCTTCCGCTGCGCTCTCGAACTGGCCGCCGTATTCGATGTGATAGCCGGCCGGCAGCTTCACCGTCGCCGCGACCTGATCGCGGATGTCCTCGACGACGCTGGAGAGATCGCGGCCGGCGACGTTCGACATGACGACCGCCTTCCGCTCGACGTTCTCGCGGCTGATCGTGTTCGGTCCCCGATCCTTCCGAACCTCGGCCAGCGCGGAAAGCGGAATCTGTGCGCCGCCTGGCGTGGCGATGCGCGTGGCGCGGATCGTCTCGAGATCGCCGGTCGCCGCCGCTTCGTAGCGCACGACGAGATCGAATGCGGCGCGTCCTTCGAGGATGCGCGAGACCTCGTGCCCGGCGAAGGCCGTCTCGATCGCTTCGGCAACGTCGGTGATCTGCAACCCGTACCGGGCGATGGCCGCGCGATCGAACTTCACGGTGAGGAAGGGGATGTCCGGCTGCTGTTCGAGCGACACGTCGGCCGCGCCTTCGACCGCCGTCACGACGTTCTTCACCTGCTCGCCGAGCTTGCGCAGCGTCGCCAGATCGTCGCCGAAGATCTTCACGGCGATGTTCGCGCGCGTGCCGGAGAGCATGTGGTCGATGCGATGCGAGATCGGCTGGCCGATGGTGATGTTCGTTCCCGGCACGGCCGACAGCTTGCGCCGCAGATCGGCCAGAAATTCGTCCTTGCCGCGATCCTTCATCTTCAGGCTGACCTCCATTTCGGAGGCGTTGACGTCCTGCGCGTGCTCGTCGAGCTCCGCACGGCCGGTGCGCCGGGCCGTGGCCACGACTTCCGGCTCGCCGAGGAGGATTTCCTCGGTCATTCGTCCGAGGCGGTCTGAGGTTTCGAGCGACGTTCCGGGAAGGGTGACGAGGTTGATGGTGAGCGTGCCTTCGTTGAAGTCGGGGAGGAACGCGCGGCCCGCGAACGCGAGCGCGACGCCGGCGATCGCGAGCGCGGAGACGGAGACAGCCGTGATCAGCTTCCAGCGATGCAGCACGCGGCCGAGCAGCGGCGCGTAGCGCGATTTCAGCCAGTGCACGACACGGCTTTCCTCCGGCAGCGCGCGCGGCAGGAGAAGCGAGCAGAGCGCCGGCGTGACCGTCAGCGCGACGACGAGCGACGCGGCGAGCGACACGATGTAGGCGAAGCCGAGCGGCCGAAGCAGGCGGCCTTCGATGCCGGTGAGGAAAAACAGGGGCAGGAAGACGAGCACGATGATGACCGTCGCAAAGACGATCGACCCCCGCACTTCGCGGCTCGCTTCAAACACGACCTCGAGAACATTTCTGCTTTCTGCCTTCTGCTTTCTGCTTTCGCGCAGCCGGCGCACGACGTTCTCGACGTCGATGATCGCGTCGTCCACGAGCGCGCCGACGGCGATGGCCATGCCGCCGAGGGTCATCGTGTTGATGGTGATGCCGAACAGCTTCATGGCCAGGATGGCCGTCACCAGCGACAGCGGGATGGCGAGCACGGTGATCCCGGTCGCGCGCGCGCTCATGAGGAAGATGAAGACGATGGCAATGACGAGGATCGCGCCGTCGCGCAGTGCGGCGACGACGTTCCGTACGGCGATCTCGATGAAGTCCGACTGCCGGAAGATGTGGCTGTTGATCTTCATGCCGGCCGGCAACGACTTCTGGATGTCGGCCATCACCACGTCGAGCTGCCGCGTGAGCTGGAGCGTGTTCGCGGCCGGTTGCTTCTGGATGCCGAGAATGACCGCGGGCTTGGCGTTGTGCGAACCCTCGCCTCGTTTCAGAGCAGCGCCGATCTGCACGGTTGCCACATCGCGGACGAGGATCGGCTGGCCGCCGCGCTCGACGATGACGGTCGCGCCGATGTCGTCGGGAGTGGTGATGCGGCCCACGCCATGAATCAGATACTCCTGACCGCCTTCGCGGTAGAAGCCTGCCGATGTGTTCTCGTTGCTCTCGCGAAGCGCGCGGATCACGTCATCCACGCCGAGCGTGAATGCGGCCAGACGGTCGGGCCGCACGATCACCTGGTACTGCTTCGTCTCGCCGCCGGTGGGGATGACCTGAGACACGCCCGGCACCGCGAGCAGGCGGCGACGCACGGTCCAGTCGGCGACCGTTTTCAGCTCCATCGGCGTGTGCTGGTTCGAGGTGAGGGCGATGAACATGATCTCGCCCATGATCGAAGAGACCGGCGCGAGCACGGGCGGCGGCATGTCCGGCGGCAGCGTCGATTGCGCGAGCTGGAGTTTCTCGCTCACGACCTGGCGGGCCTGGTAGATGTCCGTGCCCCATTCGAACTCGACCCAGATCACGGCGATGCCGACGCCCGTGGACGAGCGCACGCGCCGGACGCCCGATGCCCCATTCAGCGCCGTCTCGACGGGAAAGGTGATCTGCGTCTCGACTTCCTGCGGCGCCATGCCATGCGCTTCGGCGACGACGGTCACCGTTGGCGCGGTGAGATCGGGGAACACGTCCACCGGCATCTTCACCGCTTCGTACGTACCCCACGCCAGGAGCAGCGCCGCCGTGACGATCACGATGAGACGGTTGTTGAGAGACCACTGGATGATGTTGTCGATCATTTGAAGGCAGAAAGCAGAAGGCAGAAGGCAGAAGTGCCTTTTGCCAGACGGCTACTGCCTCCTCCATTTCTTGATGAGTGTTACGAAGATCGCAATCAGCTCTTCGGTCTCGCGCATCAGCGGCTCGATGCGGTCGGTCGGGAAAACGTCAGCCCCAATGAGCAACTCCAGCCAATAGAGCGTCTCCTCGAGTTCCATCAGGCCGCTGTTGAGTTTCGCGACGTACTCCGCTTTCGAGCGGGCACGCAGCGCCTCGCGAAAATGCGCGCCGGGTGATGTTCCAGATCGGAGCAACTGCTTACCGATGACCGCCGCGACCTGGTCGCGCGGCAGTGCCGAGTACAGCCTGATGATCCGCAGCGAATACTCCCGAGTCCGATCCACAAGCGTGCTCATATTTCTGCCTTCTGCCTTCTGCTTTCTGCCTTCTGCCTTTAATGCGCGTGTCCATGCGCAGGCACAGCCCCCGATGCCGCCTGCAGACGGATGTTGTAGGCGCCGCGCGTCACGACGCGATCGCCAGGTTTGAGTCCTTCGACGATCTGCACGCGATCGCCCTGGCGCGTGCCGAGCTTCAGCGGGCGGCGCTCGAACAGCTCGCCTTCCAGCTCGACGTAGGCGACCGGTTGGCCGTCCTCATCGACGACCGCGGACAGGGGAATGACGATGCCGCGGACCGTCGTCGCGGTGAAGACCTGCGCGCGCACGAACATGCCCGACTTGAGCTGCCGCGACGCATTCAGCACTTCGAAAATGAGCGCGACCGTGCGGGTCTGCGGGTTCACCACGCCGCCTGTTCCGATGACGCGGCCGCCGCCGCGCGGGCTCACTTCAAACGGAGTGGGGAAGCCTTCCGGCTGGAACCAGACGCTGTCGGAGCTCTGCACCTGACCGATCTGTCCTTCCGGGATCTGCAGCTCGAGCCAGAGGCGCGAGAGATCGACGACATGGAACAGCTCGCGCCCTTCCTCGATGAACTCGCCCGGAGCAACGGTCACGGCCACGATCGTTCCGGCGACCGGCGAGCGCACCTCGAACCGTCCGGCCGATTGGCCGCCGGTCGCGCTCTGCGTGCCGCGGTACTGAGCGAGCCGGCTCTGCGCGGCCCGCAGGTCCGCGCGCGCCGCTTCCTCCTGCCGCCGCGCATCGAGGACGCGACGCTCCGGCACCGCTTCCTGCGCGAAGAGTCCTTCGAGCCGCTTTCGCTCCGCTTCTGCCTGCCGGACGGCGATCTCCGCGCGCTGCGCGTCGAGGTTGAGCGATGCCGGATCGACGTCGCTGGGAACGCGCGGCGCGATCACGCCGAGGACCTGATTGCGTGCGACGTTCATCCCGACCTGTGGATACGTGCCGCGGGCGAGGAACCGGCCGCCCGCGGGCGCTCCCACGCGCGCCTCGCCATCCGGCCGCGGACGAAGCACGCCATTCGCCGCGACGGAGCCGCGCACTTCGCCTTCCACGACGGGCGCGGTGGCGAACTCCGTCTTCCACTGTTGTTCTTTGAGGTAGACGATCCCGCCGGATTCCTCTTCCGATTTCGGCGCCGCTGCGATCGCCGCCTGCTCGGACTCGAAGACGGTCACCAGGCCGAGGTCGTGGCGCGAGACCGCGCCGTCGAAAGCGATCTCGAAGACGAGCCGCCGCTGCCCCGCATGCTGCGGTTTCGCGATCGGCCGGAAGATGCCGGGAACGCTCGGCGCGTTCGCGCTGAATCGTTCCTCGGCCGCGCCGCCTTCGCTGAGGATCGCCGTCACCGTTCCCGTTGCGAGCGGCTTGAAGTCGGACAGGCGCGTGACGTGCGCGGCGAACGGCGACTCCGCACCCTTCGCCAAGGCGTCAAACTCCACGAACAGCTCCGTTTTGTCCGTGAAGTGCGTGTAGGTGAGGGCCTCGCGTTCGGGGGCTTCGGCGCGTTCTTCGTGGCGGCACGCCGCGGAAAGCAGAAGGCAACACGAAAGCAGAAGGCAGAAGGCAGAAAGCAGAAGTGCTCCGCCGGCTGCACGCTTAGTTCGTTTCATGATCCGGTCCCCCATTTCTGCTTTCTGCCTTCTGCATTCTGATTTCCGGCGCGGCCAACGCACGGAATAGCTCGATTTCGGCAGCGCGCGCGCGGCCTTCGAGATCGGCGGCTTCAAGCTCCGCATCCAGCGCCGTCCGGTGGGCGTCGAGCAGTTCGAGGATGCCGACCTCGCCCGCGCGATAGGCCGCTTCGGCAGTGCCAGTCAGACGTTCAGAGGTGGGCAGGGCCTGCTCGCGGAAGAGGCGCGCGGCATGGCGCAACTCGCGCGCTTCCGCCGCGAGGGCGCCGGCTTCGGCGCGTGCACGCGTGACGAGGAGCGTGCGTTGCGCGGTCAGGATCGCCAGCTCCGCGTTCGCGCGCAGCAGCTCGTCCTGATTGCGATTGAAGATCGGCAGACTGAGGCTCGCGCCGAGAATCGCGCCGCTTGCCGCATCGGTGTTCTTCATGCCGGCCGTCAGATCGAAGAGCGGCACGCGCCAGCGCTGGGCGGCCTGCTGGTCGAGCGTCGCCGCTTCGATCCGTTTGGCGATGGCCGCGACGTCGGGGCGCTGTTCGATGCGCGCGGTCAGCTCCGCGTCCGTCGGAATCTCCGGTGCGTCCGGTCGCTGCAACGTCACACCTTCCAGCCGTTCGATGCCGAGAAGTCCGGCGAGTCTTCGTTGGGCCGCGACGAGCGCGCCGCGCTCCGCCGCAAGGCGCGCTTCCGCACCGATGCGCTCGCGTTCGAGACGGCGGCGGTCGTATCCCGAGACCTCGCCGCCGGCTTGCAGACGCGCCACAGTTTCCGCCGCTGCGCCGATCTTGGTCGACCATTCCGTCAGCGCGCGCACCAGTTCCTGTTGATTCGCCGCGCGGCTGAATTCCGATCGGACGACGTGTGCCAGGTCGAGTTGTTGCCCGGCGACCTCCTGCTGCACTGCCTCGACGCGCAGCTCGGCTGCGCGTCGCCGCAACGCCCGGCGGCCGGAGACGTCGAACGACTGCGAGAGCGTCAGAAACTGTTCGGTCTCGCCGGCGCTTTCGCGCGTGTAGTCGAGCGTCGGATTCGGCCAGCGGCGTTCGCGCCCCACGTCACTGCGCGCGAGATCGAGCTGCGCCGTGCTGAGTGCAACGACGCTCTGCGCGCCGCTGGCAATGCGCACGGCATCGTCTTCGGTGAGTACGTTCGGGATCGTCTGCGCGCGTGCTGCCGTCGCGGAAACCAGCAGGCCGATGATGAGGAATCGTTGAAAACGCAAAGTCCACTCCTGTCGCGGAAACGCGGATCGTGAGAACGCGTTGCGAGGAGCGGCTTAGATCAAGAAGGTCGCGAGAAGAGGTTGCAGGCCGACGTCGTCATCGATGCGAAGCGCGCCGTGCGCGAGGACGTTGCGCTCGCCGGCCACGATCGCCGGCGAGATGGTTGCCTGCGGTGCCGTCGCCGCGACGACCGGAAGAGCCGCGCGCACGACTCGCAGTGCAGCAGGCGAGGAGGCACCGACGATCGGGTGCTCGTGATCGGCGTGCTCGCTCTCGACCATCGCAATGTCGGCGTGATTGTCGTGATGACCGTGCAGGTCGTGCAGAACGACGTGCATCGCCACCGGCGCGCCCAGGAGGGCCAGGACGATGACGGCGAAGAAGCGTGTGGTCGAGCGAGGCATCGAAAGCGGTCGGCCGTGGGAGTATATCCGGCGCCATGCGAACGCTCGCCATCCTCCTCTTCACCGCCCTCAGCGCGGCCGCTGCCAAGCCGCTCACCGACTTCACGGCCAGCAGTGGCGCGCCGCGAACCGCCGAGCAGATGGCCATGGTCTTCGAGCTGGCCGACCTCCAGCTTCGCGTCGACCCGCGGCGGCGAGCGATCGAGGGAGATGCGGCGCTCACGTTTCGCGCGACATCGTCGTTGAATCGTCTGGCCGTCGAGCTCGATCGGAACCTGAACATCCGCTCGATCGAGGTCGACGGCGTTGCCCTCGCTTCGGGAACCTGGAGCAACCCCGACGGCCGGTTGTTCATCCCGCTCCCGAAACCGCTTGCCGCCGGTGAGACGACGACAGTCCGCATCCGCTACCGAGGAAAACCTCACGTCGCGAAACGCGCTCCTTGGGATGGCGGGTTCGTCTGGGCGAAGACTCCCGACAAACAGCCGTGGATCGCAACCGCGGTTCAGGGCGAAGGATGCGATCTCTTCTGGCCCTGCATCGATCATCCTCTCGCGGAGCCGAAACAGGTCGATCTGCACATCACCGTGCCGGCGCCGCTCGTCGCGGCATCGAACGGCGTCCCGATGGGAATGGAGGAGAAGGGCGGCTGGCGCACGTACCACTGGCGCGCGCGCAGCCCGAATACGTACGCGATCGCGCTCAACATCGCGCCGTACGGCCTGATCTCGGCTGAATACAAGAGCCGTTTCGGCAACACGATCCCGCTCCGCTTCTATCACCTGAAAGGAAACGAGGCAAAAGCGCGGGAGCTGTTCGCCGAGCTCACGCCGATGCTCGATTTTTTCGAGAGCATGGTCGGGCCTTACCCGTTCGCCGACGAAAAGCTCGGCATCGCCGAGACCCCCCATCTCGGCATGGAGCACCAGACCATCAACGCCTACGGCAACAAGTTCGCGAAGGCGGCCGAGGGATACGACTGGCTGCTGCATCACGAGCTGTCGCATGAATGGTTCGGCAACCAGATGAGCAACGCCGACTGGGACGACATGTGGCTGCACGAGGGATTCGGCAGCTACATGCAGCCGCTCTACGGGCAGTACCTGTACGGCGATGGTCAGTACCTGGCGACGCTGTATCGCAGCCGTCCCGGCATCCGCAATTCCGCGCCGCTGGTCTCAGGAAAAACGCGAACTGAAGGCGATGTCTATCGCTCGGATCGCGGTGGCCCCGGCGGAGACATCTACACCAAAGGTGCGCACCTCCTGCACTCGCTGCGCAGCCTCATCGGCGACCGCGCCTTTTTCGAATCGGTGCGCCGGCTGGTGTATGGCACCTCCGATCCGCGTCCCGGCAATTTCGCGCCGCGCTACAGCTCCAGTCGCGAATTCATGCAGATCGTCAACGAGGTCACCGGCCGCGATTACGGATGGTTTTTCGACGTCTATCTGTACACCGCGGCGTTGCCGGAACTGCAAACCACGCGAGACGCCACCGGCTTGACACTTGTCTGGAAGACCGCGAATGACAAGCCGTTTCCGATGCCCGTGGATGTTCGAGTCGGCGATCGCGTGGAGACGCTGCCGATGACCGACGGCCGCGGACACATCGCCTTGCCTGAAGGCGCGTCGTTCACGATCGATCCCGGTGCGAAGATCCTCCGGCGCCTTCCGCACATCGAGGCATTCCAGAAATACGAGGCGGAGCAGAGGAGGGCGGCGAGGAGGTAGGCGTTTCCTGTGGCAGAGTAGTCGTCGAAAGGTCCCCACACACATGCGACGACTCTTCCTCGTGCTTGCCGTCTGCCTCGGCTCCGCCTCATCCGTGTTCGCCGGGTTTACCGCCACCGATCTGATCGTGCCCGCGGCGGGCCGTGTCGAAGGCGCCGGCGGTTCGCAGTTCTACACGACGCTGTACATCTCGAATCCCGGCGAACAGGCGGCGGATGTCGTGATTCAACTGTTGCTGGCGGGGCAGAGCAACGCGGCGCCGGCGCGGTTCAACGACACGATTCCAGCCGGCGCGACGAAGGTTTACGAAAATCCCGTCGAACGGCTGTTCGCGATGAAAAGCGCGCTCGGAGCGTTGCGCGTCGTCTGATCGAAACCGGTTCTCGTGTCGGCGCGGGTCTTCAACCAGCAGCAATCATCTGGCGGCGCGCAGGGTCTTGCGGTCACGGGTGTCCCGCCGGCGTTCGGCATCGGCAAGGACGAGTCGGCGCTGCTGCAGGGCGTACGGCAGAACGCGGATTTCCGCTACAACATCTTCCTCGTCGAAACGACCGGGAAGCCTGTGGCTCTCGAGTTGACGGTCAGCGACGGGAGCGTCGAGGTCGCCCGCGCTTCGTACATTCTTCAGGCGTACGAGCATCAACTGTTGTCGGTGGGCTCGCTCGCGCCAGGGGCGACGATCGCGGACGGGGTCGTGCGGTTACGCGCGACGACGGGCGAGGGCAAGGCCGTCGCCCTCGGATCGCTGATCGCCGCCTCGAGCCAGGACAGCACGAGGTTCGAGATGTCCTTCAGCGCCACGGTTGCTTACGCTTCGCAGAAAGAAACGAACGGCGTCTGTCAATCGTTCACCCCGGTCACGGCGACGCTTTACGCCGTCGAGGGAAGCGAGCCATTGCGCGCGTTCACGCCGCCGTTCCGGCTTGCGGAGTAAGTCGCCTACTCCAACCGCGTCCTCAGCTCCTGCACGTGCACGGCCTTGACGGCGAGGCCTTGCGGTGCGGCATCGGTATAGCCGCCGGT
The DNA here is from genome assembly GCA_963822445.1 of uncultured Acidobacteriota bacterium. GTDB lineage: Bacteria > Acidobacteriota > Thermoanaerobaculia > Gp7-AA8 > Gp7-AA8 > QHVT01. The sequence continues at coordinate 660,724 of CAWGHO010000003.1, forward strand.
CGAAAGGGCCAGCGCGGAGCGCGCGGCGTCGAGCGCCGAGCGGAGTTCGGTCAGGTGCAGTGCTTTGATCAGCGTGCCCGCAGCCGCGGTGTCGGTGAAGGTCGTGGCCGTGAGTGCCGCCAGCAGGCGGACGGCATTGACCGCCGAGCGGAGCTGAGTGATGTGCGCCGATTGCACGATCACTCCTGACGCGAGCGGGTGATTCGTGAAGACGACGGTCGTCGCGAGATCGACATTGCTGTTGCCCGACGTTCCCGATCCGTTCACCGCGCGGACACGGTAGAGGTGCGCGGTTGCAGCGGCCAGTCCGTCATCGGAGTACGCGTTGCCGATCGAGGTGTCGATCTGCACGTAATCGCCGCCGGCGGACTTGCGGTCGATCTGGTACGAATCGGCGCCGGCGACGGCGGTCCAGGTGAGATCGATCGTCGACGAGTTCGCGGCCGTGGCCACGAGTCCCGTCGGCGCCGACGGTGCGCCGCCCGCGGCGGCGATGATCTCGAGGCGATTCGTGGCGCCGGTCAGATCGCGGTTCAGCGTGATCCACAGCTCGCTCGCGGCCGCGCGCAGCGACGGGTAGTAGTCCGTGTCGGAAACGAGGGTCGCGCCGGCGAGCTTCACCGTCGGATACGAGCCGCTGGTGAAGCCGCGGATGACGATCAGAGGCTTCTTCAGCGTTCCCGCACCGACGGCGATGTTCGCGTCGACGGCGTTGCTGCTCGCGGAGAAGGTGAGCGCGCCGTAGACGTGGTCGTAACCGGCGGGCGTGTACGTCGCCGTGTCGGAGCGTCCCGCGCCGGCGGGGCCGCTCGTGGCGACGCTTCCGATCGTCGTGCTGAGCGTGAGCGTCTGCATCGTCTCGATCTGCGTCACCTGCGCTTCGACCGGCGTCGTGGTGTGCTTGCCGAAGACGATGTGCGTCGAATAGCTCTTGCGCGGCCAGCCCGGCGCGGTCGCGTTCGCGAGCGGACCGCCGTAGTAGTTGCTGCCGTGCACGAAGTACTCGTTCTGGCCGAGGAAGCCGAAGTTCGTGCCCCAGGCCAGGCGGGTGTTGCGCGTCTGGCCGCCGTAGATCGAGTACTGAATCGACTGGTAAGGCCAGTTGTAGTCGCACGGCATCATGTGGCCGGCACAGCCCTGGTTCGCAGGTCCGCTCACCGTGCCCCAGTCGGCGGTGCCGTAGTAGCCGCCGGCATCCTGCTGCGTGATCGGCTGGGTCTGCACGGTGCCCATCGTCGCGTCGACGGCGGTGGTCCAGAGTTTCACGTACGGGATCGTGTTCGCGACGTTCCAGGTCCAGTCGCTGGCGTACGTCACCGGATTGGTCGTCGAGGCGAATTTGTAGCGGTCGCCCCAGCCCACGCCGGCGATGTGGCTGTGCGTGCCTTCGCTCGCGGCGCCGTCGAAGAGCAGCTCGCCGTACGGCCCGCGGGCGTCGTCGAGGAGCGTGTTCACGTCGATGTCGTTCATGTCCCAGGTCACAGCCCAGAGCGGATGGTCGTGGCCGGTGGCGAACATCCAGTCGATGGTGACAGGGAGGTTGATCGGTGCGCCGGGAGCGACGCCGCCGGTCTGGCAGTAGCGCGGATACGACTGGGTGAAGCGGAAGATGGCGTGATGGCGTCCTTCGAAGACGCGCGTGAAGGTGCCGGTCCAGAAATGGCCGAGGGAGGAGCTGTCGTAGAGGTTGGGGTCCATGCAGGCGGTGTCGTCATGCGCGTGCGCCACGACGTAGCCGAAGCCCGCGGCGCCCGCTGACGATGCGGCGACTGTGCGCGTGGCGTTGTCGACCTGATAGCGGAACTCGCGGAGCTCGCCGCCGCGCGTTCCGCCGGGGCCGACCTGACCGGTGTTGTGGGCCAGCACCGCCACCCGCGGCTGGTTGTTGCTGTCCTGCCAGGTGAAGCGGTCGCTGACCATCGCCCCGACGGTGACGTCGCGCTCGATCTGCATCGTTCCCGCCGGCTGCGACACCGGAGCCTGCAAGACGATGTCGTCGATGTAGAACGTCGCCTGCACGCCGGCGCTGTCGCTGCCGATGTGGATGCGATCGAACGAGCCGGCGTAGGGAAGCTGGGCGAGGGGGACGGTCACCTCGCGCCACGCGTTCGCGACGAGCGCACCGCCGCTGATGAACGCGTCGAGCTCCGCGCTCGCCACGTCGACGTTGTTCAGCTCCAGTCCGAAGTACACCTGCTGGCCGCCGGTGGTGCCGCCGTGAATCCAGAAATGAATCGTCGGATAGCCCGCCGCGGTGTAGTCGATCGTCGGATGCCGCAGAGAAATGGCGTTGTAGTTGTTGCCGGTGAGGGCGAACGACTTCGTGCCGGTGTATGCCTGGGCCGTGCTGGCCGGATCCGATCCGCCGCCGTACGACGCGTCGAGAAATCCGTTCTGCAGCGCGTCGTCGTAAACCGTGACGTCCTGCGCGGCAAGGGGGATGGCGAGAAAACATGGGGCGAGCAGCAGCGCGGGCAACAGGTTTTTCAAGGTGTCGCGATCTTAACCCCTGCGTTGACACCGAGGCTCTGCGGTTGGTAAAAGCCTACCGGCAATCCAACCTCACAACACGCAGATCAATGGACGGCGCAGCCCAACGGCTGCGCCGTTTCGTTTTGGGAGAGAGAATGAAACTCTGGCTCGCAGTGGCTGTAATTCTCGTTGCACCGGCCGCCCTCGCACAGTGTCCAGTCGTGTTGGTGACCGAGCCGGTGGCACCTTCCGCGGAACGGCCGACGATCATCCGGCTGCAGGACTGGCGGCAGCATCCCACCGGTTCCACGCCGATCGTCGTCTCGATGGGCACAGGCAGCATCACCGTGGAACAGGCGGTCAACAACATCGCCCCTCCTCCCGCCCTCCCGAACATGCCCTGCGGCGTTTCCCCGGCTGTGAATCTCGGCCAGCTCGCTCCCGGTCGCTATGACGTCGTCTGGCGGTACCGCGACCCGAACACAACCGCGGTGTTCGAGACCTTTGCGCGTTCCTTCCACGTCAACGAGCCGACGATCCCCACGCTCAGTCAACCTTTGCTGATGATGCTGATGGCACTCGTTGCGGTCGCCGGTATGCTCATGCTTCGAACGCGATGAGATGCGCGATTCTGCTGTTGACGCTTGCGGCGGCGTGTCATCGGGACCAGCCGAAACTTCCGGAACAGGCGTTCCTGCAGCCCTATCCCGGAAGTAACGCAACGCTCTCCCCGCAACGCGAGGAGGCGGCGGGGATCGAATACGAGATCTCCGTTCCTTATCCCGCTGAGCCGGTGCTCCGGTTCATCAGCTCTCGGATTCCGCCCGAGTTCAAGCCGCGCGAGGAAGACTTCATGAATCCCGGCATTCCCACCGCGCATAAACGGGGCTGGACCGACTACGGTGACTCGACCACTCGGCCGCCCACCTGGGTCCATCACTGGGGCGGTGAGTGGGAGGATGCGGCGGGCAACATCATCACCTACGACCTGTTGTATCGCTCTCCGGCCGCGAACCGCGTTCCGCAACCGACTTCCACGCTGTTGCGCGTGGTCGGGCAGTACCTGGCGCGCGAGCTCGTCGACGAAATGAAAGCGTCCATCCCGCCGCAGGAAAAACCTGTTCCTTCCACTGCTCCGGCAGTCGCGGCTCCCAATCCGCAATACCTGGTCGTGAGACCGATGAGCGCGGAGCGATTTCCCGGCGCACGCGAAGCGGTGGCGTATGACCGTCCGCTGTATTTCTCCGAGACCGAAGTCATCGTCGATCTGTCGGACATGCAGTTCCAGACCGCCGAAGCGTCGGAAGGCTCCGGAGGGACGCACGTCATCTTCGTGAACACCAACGCTGCCGGCGACGAGAAACTGAGAACCTGGACCACGGCGAACGTCGGCAAAACCCTCGGCATCTTCCTGGATGGCCGCCTGATCTCGGCTCCGACGATCGAGACGCCGATCTCCGGCACGATCATCCTCGAGGGCGGATTTTCGGCAGAGCAGGCCAGGCAGGTCGTGGAACGGATCCGGCGCGGCGGCACCTGATGGCATGACCTTCGCCATTCTGCTCGGCGTTCATGGCCCCTCGCTCCCTGCTCCCCCTCATCGGCTTGCTCCTGCTCCCGGCCTGCGCATCCGCGCCGCCGCCCCCGACCGCCGCACCGGCGCGCGAGTATCGAATCGTCGGCTACGTCACCGACCGCGCGAAGTTCGAGAGCATCGACGTCACGAAAGTCACCCATCTGAACTACGCCTTCGCCAAGGTTCGCGGGGATGACGTCGTCTACTTCGAGGACTCCGGCGCGCGCGAGGACCTGGCGCGGCTGCGAGCGCTCAAATCCGTCAATCCGCGGCTGAAGATCATCCTCTCCATCGGCGGCTGGGGAGCAGAGTGGTTTTCAGACGCGGCGCTGACCGCGGACTCGCGATGCCGCTTCGCGTCGAGCGCCATCGATCTGGTGAAGACCCACGACCTCGACGGTCTCGATGTCGATTGGGAGTATCCCGGGCAGCGCGGCGCGGGGAACCGGTTTCGTGCCGAGGACAGGCAGAACTTCACGGAGCTCATCGCGCTCCTGCGGCACGAGCTCGATCTCCTTCGTAAGATAAATGACGAACATCACACGCTGACCATCGCCTCGAGTGCCAACCGCTATTTCGAAACGACGGAAATGGATCGCCTTCATCCGCTGGTCGACTGGTTCAACGTCATGACCTACGACATGGCCGGCGGGTGGAGCGGGACGACCGCGCATCACGCGCCGCTGCGGCATCCGTCAGCTAAGGCCAGCTCCACGGCGTCGTTCGTGCGGCAGTATCTCGACGCAGGGGTGCCGCCGGAAAAGATCGTGATCGGCGTGCCGTTTTACGCGCGGGAGTGGAAGTGGGTGGTGAACCGCAAGAGCCCGAGCGGTCTCGGCGAGCCGTTCGATTTCTTCGCCGGCGACGTTGCCGCCTACAAACTGCGCCGCGATTACATCGCCGCGGGCGGCTTCTCGCGCGGCTGGGACAACACCGCGCGCGCGCCGTATCTCTGGAATCCGGAGATCGGCACGTTCATCTCGTATGAGGACGAGCAATCGCTCATCGAGAAGGCCCGTTTCGTCCGCGATCAATCCCTCGGCGGGATCATGTACTGGGAGCACAGCCACGATCCCGAGCAGACCCTGCTCGCGACGATCGCCTCCGAGCTTCGGCGCCCGTCGCGCTGAGGCTATTCTTCGCGGCAGATGCGCCGCCGGGTCCGCTGGATCGTCCTGCTCGTGGCCCTGGTCACGGTGCTCCCTTTTCTCCTCGCACGATTCCGCACGCCGTCGAACGAGCGCGATTGGACTCCGTCGCACCGCCTTGCTCCGCGGGTCACGATTCGTGGTGATCTCGTGGAGATCCGCAACGTCCGCGAGTTCGTGTATCGGACCGAGAACGACTTCGACGCGCAGTACGCGACGCGGGTCTATGACCTCCGCAAGCTCGACTCGGTCTGGTACGCGGTCAGCCGTTTCAGCGCGGTGCCGGGGATGGCCCACGCGTTCCTCACCTTCGGTTTCGGCGACGAGTACGTGGCCATCTCCGTCGAGGCGCGGCGCGAGAAGAACGAGAGTTACGGTCCGATTCGCGGGATGCTCCGCGAATACGAGCTGCTGTACGTGATCGGCGCGGAGAGCGATGTGATCGGACTGCGCACGAACATCTGGAAGGAGGGCGTGAGCCTTTATCCGATCCGCACGACGCCGGAGAAGATGCGCAAGGCTTTCCTTGAAATGGCAATGCGCGCCGAGGGGCTGGCCAGGCGGCCGGAGTTCTACAACACGCTCACGAATTCGTGCATCAGCAACATCGTCAGCCACGTGAACGCCGTCGCACCTGATCGGGTCCCGTTCGGCGTTGGCAACGTCCTGCCGGGCTTCTCCGATCGGCTGGCCTACGAGCAGGGGCTGATCGACACCGATCTGCCGTTCGACCAGGTCGAGAAAGCCTTCCGCATCGATGCCGCCGCACAGCGCCACGGACTCCGGCCGGGATTCTCGAAAGCGATCCGCGAGCCGCTGCCGTAACGGAGGCGCAGGCGCGGGACGCCTGCGCACCAGCCGGCGCGGACGCCGGCGCTCCAACGACGCGTGCTAATGGAGCGCCGCCGGCTCGGCGGCTGGCCCGCCGGCGTCCCGCCGGCCTACTCGACGCGCGTCCGCAGTTCCTGTAGATGCACGGCTTTGACCGGCACGCCCGTAGGAGCCGCATCGGTGTAGCCGCCCGCCGCGAAGCCGAGTGTCGAGCGCGCCGCATCGAGCGCGCCCCGGAGCTCGGTCAGATGCACGGCGTTGATGATCGTTCCCGGCAGGGCCGTGCCGGTGAACACGAACGCGTTTTGTCCTGCGAGCGCGCGAACGGCGTTCACGGCCGTGCGGAGCTGGGTGACGTGGACAGACTTGATCGCGATTCCGGCGACGAGCGGGCTGTCGGTGAAGATCGTCGTCGTGGCCAGATCGGAGACGCTGTTGCCCGAGGCGATGGCGAGGTTTGCGGCGCGGACGCGGTAGAGGAATGAGGTGTTCACCGGACGGCTCGTATCGGAGAACGCGGTCGAGGATGGCGTGGCGATGTGCGTGAATCCGCCATTCGCTTCCATGCGATCGACCTGATACGACGTCGCGCCGCTGACCGCGTTCCAGGTGAGATCGACCTGCGACGGAGTCACGGCGCGGGCGTTCAATCCTGCCGGCGCCGCGAGCGCAACAACCGTGTAGGTGTAGCCGCTCGTCGACGTCCCGCTGCCGCCGGCCGTGGTGACGACGACGTCGACCGCTCCCGCCGCGTGTGCCGGAGTGATGACGACGATGGACGTGGCCGTATTCGCTGTCATCGGTGCGGGCAACCCGCCGAAGGTCACGGAGGTCGCGTTCGACAGATTCGTGCCGGTGATGGTGACGCTCTGGCCGCCGGCCGTCGTGCCGGACGAAGCGAGGATCGAGGTGATCACCGGCGCGCTGATGTAGCGATACGCGCCGGTGAGGGTGAGGCTGCCCGCAGAGGTCGTAACCACGACGTTGACCGTTCCCGCGGCCGCCGCGGGCGTCATGACCGTAATCGCCGTCGCGGTGTTCGAGCTAATGGTTCCCGCCGAACCGCCGAACGTGACCGACGTCGCACCGGCGAGATCGGTTCCGCTGACGATCACGCTCTGCCCGCCGGCCGCCGGTCCCGCGCTCGCGGAAAGCGAGGAGACGGTCAGCGCATTCTTCGAGGTCAGCTTGAAGCCGGTCAGGCTCGTGTGGTGGCCGCTGAACTGCGCGCCGAACGCGTAGATGCGGAAGGTGACGGTCGCGTTGATGGAAGCGAAACTCGCCGGCAGGATGACCACGTGCTCGTTCTCGTCGAAGTTGTCCTTCGATACGAGGTCGCTCGTGTAAATCGCCGAGGCGAACCCGTCGAGGCTCGAAAACAGCGCGTAGCCGCGCGGCGAGTGGTAGTCGATGCGGCGCGTCGAGAAGCGCACTTCACCGCCGTTGAGATTGAGCGGCGGCGTCGCGGGCGTGACCGTGGCGGTGAGGAGCTCGTTGTCGGTGATGGCGCCGGCGAGCGTCGAGTCCTGCGCTTCCGACCCATCGCCGGAGGGGCCCGCGACGCTGAACACGAAGGCGTCGTTCACCGTTTGCGGCGACACGCCCGCGCCGATGTTCCATCCGCCCCAGGTCACCTTCGAGGTGTCGAGGACGAAGGTCTGCGTGAACGGCCGGTTCTGCGCGGGCGCGGTGCCGGTGAAGTTGCTCTGAATCAGCGTGCCCGGTCCGCCGAAGGTCTGCAGGGTGAACGTGCGCCAGGCCGGGTCGCCATCCGCATCCTGCACGCGCGCGAGGATGTAGTTCTTCCGGCTGGTGATCGGCGTACCGCTGATCTCCAGCGTGTCCGCGGACGGATTGCTGATCGACAACCCGGCGTCGAGGTGTGAGCCGACGACCACCAGCGAGCGCGATCCCGTTCCGCCGGTCGTGGTGATGGTGGTGGTGTAGCTCTGCCCGGCGATGCCCGCGGGAAGGGTCGCGCTGGTGGCGAACGAAGGCACGCCGCCGGCGGCCGCATCGATGTGGCGGAGAGTCGAGTAGAGCGTGAAGTGCTCGAGCATCAGCGCGTACTTCGGCGACTCGGCCGGCTCCTGCTCGAGCAGCTCGAGATGGCCCCACTGCCCGAAGCGGGTCCACTGGCTTGTGTCGGTGTAGGGGTTGTGCGTCCACAAGCCTTTGCTCTTCGCCAGGTCGAGATGGATGCGGTAGACCTCGGCGATGCGCGGATCGCGATTCATCGCCTCCATGAAGATCGTGACGCCGTCATCGGTCGTCGTTCCACCGGAGTCGAGCGAATCGGTGAAGATCGACGGACCGCCCTCGTACGCGATCAGTGGCAGGCAGGGCGGCGCGTCGGCTGCCTGCGAGCAGTACGTGGTCAGCGTCTCTCTGGCGAGATCGCGAAGGCTGGCGTCGAAGCCGCCGCTGGTTCCCGTCGCATCCGGTCCGCTGCCCGCCACCGAATCGCCGGCGAGAATCCGCCGCTTCCATTCCTCGAAGGCGAGGTGCATGTGCGTGTCGAAGAGATCGCTCTGCCAGTAGGGATCGTTGAACGGCTTCCCGGTGGTGAAGTCCTGGTCGTCGACGAAGCCCTGAATGTCGTTGCCGAAGTACGTCGTCAGCGCGAGCACGTCAGGGCGAACCTGCGGACTGAGCGACTGTCCGTACGTGCCGATCTCGGTCAGGAAGGGACGCGAGTACGCATCGAGCGCGGTGAAGATTGCCGCCACCCGCACCAGCCGTGAGGTGTCGCCGCTGAAGATAGTCTGGAAGATCTTCCAGCTGTCGCAGAACTTCCGCGCCGTGAATTTCGCCTTCGCCGCGGTGTCCGACCCCAGCCCGGCGATCGCGGCCTGTTCCTGCGCCCAGTTGCCCTGAGGAAAAGCGAAGCCGCTGGACCAGATCTCGTTCGAGAACTCGACGTACACCTTGAGATGGGAGTTGAGCGGAGCGAAGACCGGACTGGGATTCGTGCTCGTGTACGGATTCACCCCATCGCTGCCGAAGCGGATCAGTTGCGCGAGCCTGGTGATGTAGTCGGCCGTGGCCAGGTGGGGGATGTTGATCCAGAGGTCTTTGCTGGTCTGGTTGCTCAGCGCCACCATGTGCTCCCAGGCCACGCCGGTCTCGCGATTGCCGTCCGACGTCGCCGACGGCGCGCGCGCGTTGAGGATGCCCGCCTGAAACACGTGATTGGGGACGCGCCGGTCCACCCAGTCCTGCTGCGGGCTGGCGTTGGTCTTTCCCCAGTCCATGAAACGGATGAAGCTCCAGTTCGCATCGGCGATCCGCTCGAGAAACAGCGGATGGAAGAGCTCGCCCTCCAGCGAATCGGTGAAGGCCTCGTTCACCGCGGGCGTGGCCGGATCGTCGACCGCCGGCAGCCACACCTTGATGTCGGTGATGGGCGTGGCCATCCCGCGGATCTCGAGCGATTCGGGGATGGTGTTGCCGATGTACACGCGCCGGCCGTTGAGCAGATTGCCGGTCGCGGCGCCGGACGACTCGCCCGCCTGGAACGTGCCGGTCTTGAGGCGGATGTCGGCATTGCCCTGCCAGGTGAGGACGTACTTCCCTTTGGCCAGAGTGTCGCGCGCCGGCCAGCCGGCAGGCCGGACATGGGTGTTGTTGATATTCAACCCGAAGAGCAGCGCGCGAAGATTCGGGCCACGCGGCGACAGCGACTGCGGATACCCGTTCACGAACTGCGCGGCGTTCGCAGGGGCGCTGAAATCGACCCTCGTTCCGAACTGGAAATCGCTGAACTCGTACCACTCGCCGCCCAGAGCCATGGAGTTGGCGAGGTAGGGAGTGTTGAAGTAGGCGACGTCGCTGGGGTGATATCCGACCGGGCGGAGGATCGACGGGTCGATCTGCGCCGCGAGAGGCAAAGCGAGGCAAACCAGGCTCGCGGCGATCCAGATGCGTGAGTTGTGAGCGTTGTCCGACATCGATCGCGTTATTCTGCTCGCAGTGTTTCGTGCGATTTCACTGGTTCCGGCGTGCCTTTTTTTCGCCTTCGCAATCCATGCGCAAACAATTCAGTGGAGCGGGTTTGCGCTGCTGCGGGGCGACGTGGCCAGTGAATCGAATGCGCACGATGAATTGTCCTCGCAAGTGCAGGTCGGAGTCGACTTCCAGGCCTCGCCGATGCTCGGCGCGCACGTGCACCTGCTCGCCCGCACCGGCAACGAAGGCAGGCGCGACGCGTTCGGAATCCCCGAGGCTTACCTCGAGCTGAATCTGCATCCGGGCAATGACCGCCTGCGCATCCGCGGCGGCGCGTTTTTTCTGCCGACGTCGCGCGAGAACGTCGACGCCCTCTGGGAGAACCCATACGCGATCACCTCCTCCGCGCTGAACAGCTGGCTCGGCGAGGAGCTCCGCCCGATCGGAATCGACGCGTCGTACTTTCGCCCGCGATTCTTTGCCGGCGCGACGATCTTCCGCGGAAACGACACGCTCGGCTCGCTCCCCGTCGCCCGCGGCTGGACGCTCGACGATCACTGGACGCTCCTCGGCGAATGGGTTCCCGTCGACGACGAATACTTCACCTCCGTTTCCGCCGAGAACGACGGCCGCTTGGGATGGTCGGGCAGGGGAGGGTGGCGCGGCGATCATCTCTTCGTGCAGCTCACCCACCTCGACAACCGCGCCGACGGCCTTGAGTACGGGCGGCTCTTCAACTGGGGAACGCGCTTCGACATCGCCAGCGCCGAGTACACCGTGAATGACTGGACGTTTGCGGCCGAGGCGGGGTGGGGGCCGACGTTTCTGGTGGTGGAGGGGATGACGTTCACCAACAAGCTCGATGCCGGCTACATCATGGCATCGCGGCGGTGGGGACGCTCGCGCGGGACGATTCGCGTCGATGCCTTCCGCGTCGACGATGAGCGCGACCGCGCCGTCACGCTGGCCTGGTTCTGGACGGGCATCCCCCGATTGCGCCTCGGCGCCGAGGTCTCGACATCCGCCGGTAACGAGCGCGTCCTCGTCGACGTCCGGTATCACTTCTCCGGAAGGTAACAACCCCGCGACGTTCCGCGCGTATTATTTGCTGCGGGTTACGCGGTGCTTCGAACCTTTCTCCTGATCCTGATTGTCTGTGCTTCGTCTCTCGTGGCGAGCGCGGCCACGCTCACCGTCGACGTGCGCAATGCGCGCGGCGCCACGCTCGAGCACGCCGTGGTGTACGCGACGCGCGAAGGCACGAACTACCCGCCGGCGAGGCGGACCGCGGTCATGGACCAGAAGAACCGCACCTTCCTCCCGCACGTCCTGCCCATCCAGACCGGAACGGCGGTGCAGTTTCCGAACAGCGACGACATCCGCCATCAGGTCTATTCGTTCTCGACCGCGAAGACCTTCCAGCTGCCGCTCTACAGCGGCACGCCGTCGAAGCCGATCGTGTTCGACAAGGCCGGCGTGGCCTCGCTGGGCTGCAACATCCACGACCGGATGAGCGCGTACATCGTCGTGGTCGACACGCCGCATTTCGCCGCGACCGGCAAGAGCGGCCGCGTCACGCTGTCCGATCTGCCGGCCGGCAAGTACGTCGTGCAGATCTGGCATCCGCAGCTGCGCGCGGACGCCGCGCCGATCACGCTCACGGCCAGCCAACAGGCACAACTCGTGTTCGCCTTGCGTTAGGGGCCTCATGCCCATCCGCAGCTTTCAGGCAAAGCTCCTCTACCTGATGGTCGCCGTCCTGATCCTGCTTCAGGCTGCGACGCTGATCGCCGTGCATGTGGCCGGGCAGAAGACGATGTTCGCGAGCATCGACGACGAGCTCCGCGTCGGCACGCGCATCGTCGACCAGATTCTGGCGAAGCAGGGCGAGCAGCTCTCCCAGACCGTTCGCGTGCTCGCCTCCGATTTCGCGTTCCGCGAAGCCATTGCGCTCGGTGAAAGACCGACGATCACCTCCGCGCTCGCGAACCATGGCTCGCGCATCTCGGCCGACGTCGGATTTCTGATCTCGCTCGAGGGCGTGGTCATCGCCGATACCGTCGGCGGCCGCGTGGTCGGTCATGGCTTTCCCCGTTCCGCGCTCGTTCAGGAAGCGCAGACACGTGGTGAGTCGTCGGGGATCGTCTCGCTCGATGGTCATCCGTACCAGCTGGTCGTAGTTCCGGTCCTCGGCCCGCAGCCGATTGCCTGGGTCTGCATGGGATTCGAGATCGATTCGGCGATGCTGAACGAAGTCCGGCGTCTGACCGGTCTCGACGTGTCCCTTTTGAACGCCGCGGCCGGCGCCAAGCCGCTGTCGATCTCCACGCTCCCGCCGGACCAGATCGGCGCCGACGGCTATCGCTCGCGTTCCCATCCGCTGACCACCGCGGACAACTCGCGGATCAACACGCTGCTGCAGCGCTCGATCGAAGAAGCGTCCCATCCGTATCGCCAACTCGAACTGCGGATCGCCGGGCTGTCGACGATGGCCCTGATCGTCGCGCTGATCGCGGCGAGTCTCTTCGCGCGCGGCGTCAGCCGTCCGCTGGAACAGCTCGCGGAAGGGGCGGCGCGCATCGAGCGAGGCGACTACGCGGAGCCGGTGGACATCCGCCAGCGCGACGAGATCGGACGGCTGGCCACTGCCTTCGACAAGATGCGCACTGGTATCGCGGAGCGCGAGGAGCAGATCCGTTATCAGGCCCTGCACGACGCGCTGACCGGCCTTCCCAATCGCGTGCTGTTCATGGAGCGATTGCACGAGGCGGTGATCCGCGCGAAGCGCTCGCAGCAGATGGTGGCGATCATCATCATGGATCTCGATCGCTTCAAGGAGATCAACGACACGCTCGGCCATCACTTCGGCGACGAGTTGCTGAAGGAGATCGGCCAGCGGCTGCTCGACCTGCTGCGCGATACCGAAACGGTGGCGCGTCTCGGCGGCGACGAGTTCGCGGTGACGTTCTACGTGAGCGAGGCCGCCCGTGCCGCGGACATGGCCCGCCGGGTGTGCGACGCGCTCGAAGCGCCGTTCGTGCTCGCCGGCGTGTCCATCGAAGTTGCGGCGAGCATGGGCATTGCCGTCTGTCCGCTGCACGCCGACGATGCGGAGACGCTGATGAAGCGCGCCGACGTGGCGATGTACGACGCGAAGGAGACCCACAGTGCATACGCCATGTACGCGCCGGGTCGCGACGAGCATTCACTGCGCAGGCTGGCGATGCTGTCCGAGTTGCGTAACGCCATCGCCCGCGATGAATTGACGCTTCACTATCAGCCCAAGGTTGGCGTGAGTGACGAGAGCGTGCATGCCGAGGCGCTGGTGCGGTGGCGGCATCCGGTGCATGGGATCATGCGGCCGGATGAATTCATCCCGTTGGCCGAGCAATCGGGCAACATCGGGATGATCACGAAATGGGTGCTGCGCAAGGCCATCACGGATTGCGGAGCGTGGAACGCGGCCGGACTGGATATCAGCGTCGCCGTGAATCTCTCGGCGCTCGATCTGTTCGACACGAAACTGCCGACCTACATCGATGGCCTGCTGACCGAGGCCGCGCTTCCGCCGTCGAAGGTGGTGCTGGAGATCACCGAGAGCGCGGTCATGAAGGATCCCGTGCACGCGGCGAAGATCCTCCGCGATCTGAAACGCCGCGGGGTGAAGCTGGCCATCGATGATTACGGCACGGGCTACTCGTCGCTCGCGCACCTGAAGCGGCTGCCGGTCGACGAGCTGAAGATCGACAAGTCGTTCGTAATGCATCTGCGGAATGCCTCGACGCAGGACCTCCTCATCATCCGCTCGACGATCGACCTCGGCCACAACATGGGCCTGAAGGTGATCGCGGAAGGGGTGGAGGATGCCGAGGCGTTGCAGATCCTGCGGGAGCTCGGGTGCGACATGGCCCAGGGTTACTACATCAGCCCGCCGCTGCCGATTGCGGAGCTGCAGGAGTGGTTCAAGACGTTCGCGCTGGCGCGGGTGTGAGAGCCGGCGGGACGCCGGCGGACCAGCCGGCGAGGACGCCAGCGCTCCAAAACGCCGGCTCTACCGCAGCCTTCCGCCCACACTCACGATCACCGTCGGCCCCTGCGTGAACGCATCGCCTTCGGTCAGCGTGCGCTGCGAAATCGGATGACGAACATCCGCGCTAAGTGAGAACGCCTCGAGGTTGAGCGTCACACCCGCGGCAACACTCGTCGCAACGAGCCCCGTATTCTCATCGCGCAGGTCATCCCAGTACCCATACCCCTGGGCAAAGGCCGTCCCCTCCGCGCGGATCCGCACGCGATCGGACACGCGCTGCGACACGTGCACGCTCAGCGCGCCGTCGGGTGGCGCACGAAAGCCGCGGCGATTTTCGTAAATCGGCAGGCGCGCGTTCATCGATGCACCGGCGGTGAGGCGATCGGTGATCGGCGTCGAGTAGCTTGCCTCGAAGAGCGGATCAATGGTGCCGGTGCCGAACTGGATGTGCAGATGCTCGCGGCCTTGTTCGCCGAGGAGGTAGGGGTTTTCGACGGTGGCGCCGGTGGGGAGCGTGGCGCCGAGCGAGACATTCAGCCTCGTCCAGCGCCGGCGGGCGAGGAACATCAGATCGCTGATGCCGCGCAGCGTCGCCGTGCGGTGATGCAGATCGATGTTCCGTTGCATCGCGGCCTGGTCTTCGGCAGATGCCGCATCGACGACGCCCAGTCCGGAGCGTTGTTCCTTCTGCTCCCACGGAACGCGCGCGATCAGGTCCCACTCCGGCGTCAGCGTGTATTGCAGGCCGAGCTCGACGCGCAGGTAATCCAGCGAGGTCTCGTGGCGATACAGCGGCACCGGTACCGGCGCGCCGGAAGACGTGTTCCCGGTTCGCGAGAAATGCCCTCCCTTGAAATCACTTCCGTAAAGCGTGGTCAGGGAGAACCGGATTGCGCCTGGAGCCAACCCGGGCTCCAACCCGCGATCGCCGCCGCGCGGGATCGCAGGATTGCTTCAGGCCGGTCACGTCTGGCCGGTCGCGGCGGGCGTGATGACGAAGATCGCCAGCGCCGCCAGCAACACCCGGATCACCGAGTGCGCCTCGCGATGAGCGCTTTGATCTTGTCGATGTCGTTGCCGACGACCTCGCCGATGAACTTTCCATCCGGGCCGTACACGCGAACGTAGGGAAGGGCGGCGAGCTTGAATTCCTTCGTGGCCTGTTTCGCCGCCGCCGATTCCCAGTTCTGCAGATCGATCGTCCGCAAGGCGACGTTGGCGTTGTCCTTTACCAGATGCTCGATCTTCGGCGTGAGCACGTGGCAGGGACCGCACCATTCCGCCCAGAAATCGACGATCGTGAACTTGCCGCGGACGAGATGGTCGCGCAGGACGAAGGCCTCGCCATTCGAGGCGACCTTGATGTCCAGCGCGGCGCGCTCCTGCGGCGTGAGGCGGGCGCGGACGACGTCACCCGCGAAGGTAGCTTCGAATCCGAATTTGCCGAGCGCGGCGCGGATCTCCGCGGGAGCGACGAGTCGCGTCGATTCGACGCGGCCGCGTTTCATCGCGTAGGTCACGTCGACGTTCGTCACGCCGGGAAGCTTCTTGAGTGCGTCGGATGCCGTAGCCGAGCATCCATCGCAGGAGAGTCCGGCCACGTCGAACTCCGAGACGAACGTCTGCGCGCCGGCGGTCAGAGCCGTCAGCGTGAGAAAGGCGATCGTTGCCAGGGTTCGCATGCTCCCGGCGTAACCGGTGCGGATGCCACTTAGTATTCCCGGCGCATGGCGTTGCTCCTCTACCTCGCGACCGCGCTGGTGATCCTCTGGCTCGCGCACCGGTTCATCAGGCCGATCTCTCGCGCGGCCGCGATGGTGCTGCTCGCACTGCCGTTCGCGATCGCGGGCTACGCGCTCATCACCAGCGGCGTGTACGGCCCCGTCGATCATCCATATCAATACCCGCCGCTCTCCGCGCTCGCGGAGGAGCACGGCATCGGACCGGCCCGAAACGCCTCGGCCATCGACATCTGGAGCGAGTTCTATCCCTGGCGGCTGGCGGTGAAGGAGTCGCTGGCGCGCGGGGAGTGGCCGCTGTGGAACGCGTACAACCTGGCCGGTCATCCGCTCGCGGCCGAAGCGCAGTCGGCGCCGTTCTCGCCGTTCACGCTGCTCGCCTGTCTGCTGCCGGCGATGCTGAGCTGGACCTACTCGCTGGCCATCGTCCTCTTCATCGCCGCCCTCGGCGCATTCCTCTTCGCGCGCGAGCTCGGATGCGGCGAAGGGGCCTCGCTCGTCGCCGCGATCGGCTGGGGCCTGGCCTCCTGCACCGGCTCGCGACTGACGGCGATGGGTTTTTCGACCGCGTACGCCCCCATGCTCCTCGCGGCCGTCCGCCGTGTAGTGTGGGCCTCCGGCCTACCTTCTTCGGTTTCTTCCGGCGCGTTCCTGACCGTGACCCTCACCCTCACTCTCCTCGAAGGCCACCCCGAGTCCCTCTTCCTCAACGTTCTCGTCGGCTCTGCTTACGCACTCTTCGAACTAATCCGCCGCCGCGCCGCCCCCTGGCGCGCGATCGCAACAGCCGTTGCCGCAGGCGCAATCACCCTGCTCCTCTGCGCGATTGCCTTGCTGCCGCTCCTCGAAGCGATTCCCCAGTCGCACGAGTACCTGGTGAAGAGCGATGCTCTCGCCGACGTCCCGCGCGGTCTGCCGAATCGCCACGTTGCGGCGGCGCTGGCCACGAATCTCTTTCCCTATCTCCAGGTCCGTCACTGGCTGAAGCCGGACGCCGGCTACGTCGCGCCGGAAACGACGCCGGTGGGCAGCATCATCCTCGCGCTGTCGATCTACGCGGTCTGGCGCAGACGATCACCGGAAACGTGGTTCTTCGCCGGTCTGGCCGTGTTCTGCCTGCTGACCGGAGCGCGCTGGGCGCCGATCGCGGACACGCTGCACAAGCTCCCGCTGCTGAACATCACCTTTCATGACCGTCTCGCTTTTCACGGCGCAATCTGCCTGATCGTGCTGGCCGCGCTCGGCGTCGAGCATTGCCTGCGAACGAACGACCGCCGCGCGGTGATGTTCACCATGCTGGCGACACTCGCTTTCGTCATCGCCGGCACGTTCTGGCTGCAAACCAACACCATCCTCGCCACCACCGCCGCCGACTACGGCCGCTATCGCATCCTCGGCGAAATCGTCTTTCTCGCAGCGGCGACGTTGTTGCTCGCGTCGCGATCGCGCGTGTTGCTGCCGGCGCTGCTGGCGCTGCTGGTCGGCCAGCGCGCGCTCTCCGAGATCGACACGTTCGGGAACTTTCCGCTCAAAGCCGCTTATCCGCCGGTCGTGATGCTCGAGCCGCTGAAGCAGATTCGCGAGCCGTTCCGCATCGTGGGAGCTGGCCTTGCGCTGCCACCGGCGGTGAACACGTTCTACGGCGTGGAAGACGTGCGCGGCTACGAGGCGCTCACGCTCGATCAGTTCGTCACGACCTGGAAGCTGTGGTGCCGGCGGCATGGGATCTGGTTCAACCGCGTCGACGATCTGACTTCGCCATTCCTGTCGCTGATGAACGTGCGCTTCGCCATTCAGTCGGACGATCTCCCGGTGCCGGTGGGCTGGCGAGTCGTTGGAAAGCAGCCAGGGGCGATGCTGCTGGAGAACGCGAACGTCATCGATCGCATCTTCGTGCCGTCGCGAGTCGTGCTTTCCGGCGCGCTTCCCGAGGAGATCGTCGACCGCATGGCGCCCGTTCGCGACTTTCGCGAGATCGCCTGGATCACCTCCCGCTCCGCCCAGCCCGAACAGCCGAACGGTCCCGGCAAAATCACCCTGCGCTCCCGCAGCCGCGGCGGCGAATACGTCTTCGATGCGGCGATGGAGAACGACGGGTACGTGGTGATCAGCGACGCCGCATGGAAAGGCTGGCGCGCTTACGTCGACGGGCGCCGCGTTTCGCTCAATCGCGCGAACGCCGCGTTTCTGTCGGTGCTGGTGCCGAAAGGGCGGCACACGGTTCGGGTGGTGTACATGCCTGGATCGTTCGTGCGCGGCCGGGCGATCAGCATCAGTACGCTGATGCTGATCGCCGGCGTGGCCCTGATTCGCCGTTACGGCAAAGACACGTTGTTCAGAGCGAGGGGATAGCGCACCAGGTTCTTCGAAGTGCGCATGCTCACCCGCAGTTTCCAGTCGGGCTGGGGCTTGCCCGCCCACGTCGAAAGCTTGGTCATCCCTTCATCGTCGATGACCGACACCATCTGCACTTCGCCGGCGCCGTCGATGTAGCTGATGTCCTGGATGCGCTTGTTCGGATCCTTGATCCGGACCATGACGTCGTTCTCGGACGCGCCCATGAACATGCCTTCGAGGAACTGCTTGAGCATGTTCGCCAGGTCTTCGCCTTCGAATCCCATCTCCGCGTACTCTTTTTTCTTCTCGTCGGAGCGTTTCTTCTTCTCAGCCTCGAGCTGCGCGGGCGTCACGAGGGAGATCTCCACGCCGTTCGCCTTGAGGGCCTTGTGAGCGAGCGGCTTCCCGGACTGCGGAAGGAACTTCGCAACTTCGGCAATGCTGTTCGGATCCTTCGCCGGCATGAACAGCTCGATCTCGCCGCGCACTTCTTTGATGCTCATCGCTTTGCGATCGGGATTCTTGAGCGTGACCGACACCGCGGCCGGACGGTCCGGCTGTCCACCACGGTTCGTCTCGAACTGAGGCTCCTTCGCCTCGGGATCGAGAAGATCGCGGCCGGTCTCATCGACGGCCTTCGTCAGAAGGACACGCGACGCCGCGACGTCCGACGATTTGATCTTCGGCATCTCCACGGAGATGGCCAGCTGGGCGAAGAAGCCGTTGGTCCGGCGATCGTTGACCTGGCGCACGACGAGCGATTCCTGCGCGGCGACGGCCGTACTGGAGAGAACGAGAGTGAGAGCGATCAGCGTCTTCATGGCAATTGCACCTTCAGGTCGAACGGAAAGGAGGCCCTGGCCTTGTCGGTGACCATCTGGATCTCCAGCCTGGCGTCGGCAGGGATGGGCTCGGAGAGATTGAGGGTCATCAGCGCGGACTCGCCGCGCGTGCTCGTGGAACGGCCGGAGGTGTTCATCGGCTTGCCGTCGCTGCCGAGGACCTCGATGCGGAAGATGCGGTCGAAGTCGGCTTTCTTGCCGGAGAGGACCACCGCCCCTTCCGGATAGCCGCTGTCCATCGACTCGAAGGCCTTGGCCATTTCGATGGCCAGCTCGATCTCCTTCGCATCGACGCCGCGCGCTTTTCCTTCGGCGCGGATCTTCTCGATGTCTTCCGCGGTGATCGTCCGCGCTTTCTTCGCAGCCTCGTAACCCTCACGCGAAAGCGGCGTGATCTCCAGCTTCGCCGCCTTGAGCGCCTTCGAGGAAAACGGCACGTCGAGCTTCGCGAGAGGCTTGTCTATTTTCACACTGGCGTTCGGATCCTTGCCGGGAACGTAAAGCTCGACGGTTCCTTTCAAGCGAACCGACGTGGCCTTGCGCTCCGGCTGGCCGACCGACATCTGCAACGTCCCGCTGTTGTAGTCGCGTGGCATGAAGTCGGGGATGTCCGGATTGGCTTTGAGAAGGTTCTTGCCGCTGTCGTCTTTGGCTTCCTTGACGATCACGCGCGCGGCTGTGGCTTTGTCGAGTCCGGAGCCGGTGAGCTTGACCCGCAGATCGAGGCCGCCGGCCATCTGAAATCCGCCCGTGTCGCTGGACGACACGCGGTTGTCGACGACATCGTCGACTTCCACGCCTACGCCGGATTGTCCGTGCGCGGCCGTGGTGAGAAGGAGAAGGAGCCCGAGAACGAAGGTTGCCCGCATCAATCACCTCTTTTGTTGAGGAGGGGAAGATACGACCTGGACGGCTGCGCGACCGTGCGTGGGGTCACAAGGGGACGACGAGGGGCCTCCGGCGGGCCGGCACGGCCGGCAGCGCTGATGTTCGCGTGAACGCGACTCGCGCTAACTACCGCGAGCGCGGCAGAAGGCACAACCAGCGCCTGCCGGCCCGTGGCCGGCCCGCCGGAGGCCTCCCGGTCGTATCCCTGGTGCAAAATGCGCGGATGCGCCGATCAGTCCTCATTCTTCTCTCCGTCCTCACGTTGCTGTCCCCCGTGGCCGAAGCGGCGCGGCGCCGTTCGGTCGGTACGGCCGAGATCGTGGTCATCGGCGGTCTCTTTTCCCTCACCGGCGACGGCGCAACCCTCGGCCGGGCCAGTCAGGCCGCGCTGGAGATCGCCGCGGACGACATCAACGACGAGCTCGCGGCGCTTCGCCTCCCGTATCGCGTGCAGCCGTTGATCGTCGACACGCAGCTCAAGGCCAGCGTTGCCCAGGAGAAGATCGCCGAGTTGCACGAGGCCGGCGCGAGGTACGTCATCGGACCGCAATCGAGTGCCGAGGCGGGGGCGATTCTGTCGTTTGCGAACCAGTACGGCATCGTCCTGATCAGCCAGGGCAGCACCGCGTTCTCGCTGGCGATCCCGGACGACTACCTCTTTCGCCTCGCGCCGAACGATCGATTGGAAGGGGCGGCCATGTCCGCCGTCATGCGCGCTGATGGAATCGAGGTGGTCGTGCCCATCTGGCGCAACGACACCGGCAACACCGGCCTTCGCGACGGGGCGATGCAGTTTTTCGTGGCCGGCGGCGGCATCGTTCACGGCGGGGTTCCCTACGATCCGACGACTACCGATTTCACCGTGACCGTCAACGCGCTCGGCGATGCCGTGCGCGCCGCGAAGAATGCAAACCCCGGCAAGCGTGTCGGCGTTTACATCGCCGCGTTCGAGGAAGGTGCGTCGATCTTCGACCGCGCCCGACTCGATGCTGACCTGAGTGGTGCGCGCTGGTACGGTGGCGATGGATTGACGCAGAGTCAGGCTCTGCTTGCGAATCCGGCGGTGGCCGCGTTTGCCGCGGCGACGTCGTTCACGGCGCCGGCGGTCGGTCTCGGCGAGACGACTCGCGATCGGTGGGAGCCGCTGAGCGAAGCGATCGAAGCGCGCGTCGGATTTCTGCCTGACGCTTTCTCGCTGTCGGTCTACGACGCGGCCTGGGTGGCGATCCTGTCGCACATCGAAAGCCGCGGCCGTTCCGATCTGCGCCGCGAGTCCTTCGTCCGCAACGTGCAGCGTTACTGGGGCGTGACCGGCCCGACAGCGCTCGACGCCGCGGGCGACCGGAAGAACGCCGACTTTGATTTGTGGACCGTGCAGGAGACGGGGACGAAGATCGACTGGGTCCGCACCGCGCAGTACGTGAGCGGACGGCTGGTGCGCTGAGGGAGGTCCGCATGAAAACGATCGCTTTGCTGATTGCGTTGCTCGCGTTGCCGCTGTCCGGCCAGGCCTCGCGCGGCAATCCGGACATGTCGTTCGGCGGCGAGACGGTCGACGCGATGATCGCCGCGTTCATGAAAGAGCACGACGTGGCCGGGATGGCTGTGGCGATCGTGCAGGCGCCGTACATCACTCGCGTCACGGGCTTCGGCGTCGCCGACAAGGACCGCCGCACGCTCGTCGCTGACAACACCGTGTTCGATGTCGGGCAGATGAAGAACGCCTACACCGCGGTGGCGGTGATGCAGCTCGTGGAGATGGGCAAGTTGAAGCTCGAGGACGTCCGCGAGCCGCTTCGCACCGCCGACGCGTCGCTCGAACGGCTCGTGGAAAAAGCGAGCGGCATGACCTACGAGGACTTCGTCCGCAGGGAACAGTTCGAACGGATCGGGTTGAAGCACACGTTCTTCGGCGCCGATCTCGCTCGCGTACCTCGCGACCCGGCGAAGAAGTTCCTGAGCGAGCCGCGTTTCATCGATCCGACCGAAGCTGCCACCGGCTACGGCAAGAGCGTGAACGTGGAGCCGCGCGCGATCTACTCATCGGCGCGCGACATCAGCTTCTGGGACATCGCCCTGGCCGGCGAGATCCTGATCAAGGATCCAGCGCTGCGGAAGGTCCTCTACGTTCCCGGCGAGGCCAAGCGGGTGGGCGCGTGGAACTTTCCCGGACATCCCGGCCTGATGATCACCACCGGCAGCGGCAACGGGTTCTCGTCGCTCCTGAGCCGCTACACGGACCCGAGTGAGCTGGTGTGTGTGACGCTGCTGGCGAATCGCGAAGGTCTGGACCTTCACGCGCTTGCGCAGAAAATCGCTGCCGCGCACAACGGGAGACTGAAGCCTTAGTACGGCGGCCGTCCCGGCCGCATCCTGCCGGGCGTCTCGCCCGGCAGTCCAGCGCGGGGCGATACGCCCCGCGCGTCGCGGGCGGGACGCCCGCCGTACGTTCACACCCGCACGTATTCGTAATCCACCGGCATGTTGTTGATGCCGCGATCGGGCGGTGCGATCCAGCTCGCCACCTTCCCCGGCTCGAGCACCGCGTGCATCACCGACGCGACGAAGTTCTGGTCCTCGGGCGTCGGAATCCAGTTCGGCAGGCCCGCAGCGAATGCTTCCGGTGCGATCGGATTGCCGGCCGGATCGGTAGGCACGTTCGCCCACGCGCCGACGGTGCGGCGGAAGCGCGGAGAGGGAAGGCGCAGCTCGAAATCAATGCCGGCCTTTTCGATGATCTTGTTCCAGCGCTTCACGCCGTTCTCGCAATCGCGGACGTACGCGACGCGCAGGATCTCGTTCATGGCATTGCGCTGAGAGACCGTCTCCGTCTTCACGCCGCCTTTGCCGTCCGGCACGTCCAGCGAGTAGTCGCCGTTCGCGATGTGATCGTCGTACAGCGATTCGTCGGGACGGCCCTTCAAGCCGTTCGCGAAGTAGCTCGCGGCATTCGACGAGATCTCCGAGCCGAACAGATCGAGCGCGGAGCTGAACCAGAAGTTCATGTACTTCTGAATCGTCGGCAGGTCGATTGCGCCGCCGGCGCGCACTTTCCGCGGATCGTCGGTCTTCAACTCGTTCATCACTTCGACCGAACGGCGCACCACCCGTCCGATGCCCGTGTCGCCCACGAACATGTGATGCGCTTCCTCGGTGAGCATGAACTGGCAGGTCCGCGCGAGCGGATCGAAGCCGCTCTCGGCCAGGGCCTTGAGCTGGAACTTGCCGTCGCGATCGGTGAAGTACGCGAACATGTAGAACGAGAGCCAGTCGTTGATCGGCTCGTTGAACGTCGAGAGGATGCGCGGCTTGTCCGCGTCGCCGGAGTGGCGCTCGAGCAGCCCTTCCGCTTCCTCGCGGCCGTCGCGGCCGAAGTAGGCATGGAGGAGGTAGACCATCGCCCAGAGGTGGCGGCCTTCCTCGACGTTGACCTGAAAGAGATTGCGGAGGTCGTACAGCGACGGCGCGCTCTGTCCGAGGGCTCGTTGCTGCTCGACGGATGCGGGCTCTGTGTCGCCCTGCGTGACGATGAGCCGCCGCAGCGTGGAGCGATGCTCGCCCGGCACGACCTGCCAGGCCGGCTGGCCGATGTTGTCGCCGAAGCCGATGGTGCGGTCCTGCTTCTGATCGGCGAGGAAGATGCCCCAGCGGTACTCGGGCATCTTCACCATCCCGAACGTCGCCCAGCCTTCCTTGTCCACCGAGGTTGCGGTGCGGAGATAGACGTCGTTGTTCTGGAAGATCGCGGGTCCGAGGTCCTTCCACCAGTCGAGAAAGCGCGGCTGCCAGTGCTCGAGGGCGCGCTGCAGCGTTTTGTTCGTCGAGAGATCGACGTTGTTGGGGATTTTGTCGTCGTAGTTGATTGCGGCCATCGGTCAGACCCTTTCCCATCCAAACTTCGGTTTCGTCCCACTGCCGAACAGCTTCAGCGCGCCCTGCTCGCCGACGGCGTTCGGGCGGATGAAGATCCAGTTCTGCCACGCCGAAAGACGGCCGAAGATCTTCGTGGCCACCGTCTCGCGTCCAGCGAAGCGGAGGCTCGCTTCCATTCCGGTCAGCGCGTCCGGCGAGAGACTCGCGCGCTCTTCGATTGCCAGGCGCAGCTCGTCTTCCCAATCCAGCTCGTCGGGAGCAAAGGTGATGAGCCCCCGCTCGATCGCCTCCTCGGCATCGAACGGCGTCTCTTTTCCGACTTCAGATGCGCCGCCGAAACGCGTCTCCAATCGCGTGACACCGTTGACCATCTTGTACGGCCCGAAGCCTGTGGTGAGCGAAGTCGAACCATTCATCGCGCTCAGCGCGACGCGCGGTCCGTTCTCTTCGGCGAGCAGCATGTACGAGCGATCCGCGGCCAGCGCGAGCTCAAACAGCGTGCCGGCGAAACAGGAACCCTGATCGATGACTGCGTAAATGCTGCGGGAGGAAACGTCGAGTCTAGCGAAGGTGCGGCGAATGAAGCCGATCGTCTCGCGCACGAACCAGTGTTCCTTGTGCTGCTCGAGCGCGCGATCGATGCGCAGGACGTCGTCGATCTCGCCCTTCGTTTTCACGATCCAGATCCCGGCTTCACGCACGTTCGTGCGGAGGTGCAGGATGGCGTCGTCGAGCTCACGGGCCAGGGCCAGCGGCCACCACTGCGCGCCGCGGGCGACGATCGCGTCGATGTCGACCGCTTCATCGGCGGCCGGTGCGTTGACGGTGATGGTGATCGTCCGCGCCTCGGCATCGATCGCGACGTCGACATGCTCGTAATGCAGACCCGCTTCATCGACGGTGCGCTTCAGCGGCGTCAAGGCGATGCCCTTCGCGTCTTTCGGGCGATCGGTCGAAGCTGCGAGTGCCTGCGCGCGCTCCTGGACTTTCTCGACGAAGGAGCGCGGCGGCACGACTTCATCGACGAGACCCCAGGTCTTCGCTTTCGCTCCGCCGAATCCTTCCGCGGTCGTGCAGAAGACGTCGGCGAGATCGCGGCGCACTTTGCGTTTGTCGACGAGCCGCGTCAGTCCACCCGTCCCGGGCAACACCGCCAGCAGCGGCACCTCGGGGAAGCTGACTGTCGACGAACGGTCATCGACTAGGACGATCTCGTCGCATGCGAGCGCGAGCTCGTATCCGCCGCCCGCCGCTGTGCCGTTGACCGCCGCGAGGAACTTCAAACCCGAGCTCTCGCTCGAATCCTCGATTCCGTTGCGGGTCTCGTTGGTGAACTTGCAGAAGTTCACCTTCGTGGCGTGGGAGGCCTTGCCGAGCATGTAGATGTTCGCGCCGGCGCAGAACATCCGCTCCTTCGCGCTCGCGAGCACGACCGCCCCGACCTCGGGATGCTCGAAGCGGATGCGGTCGAGCGCGTCGCGGAGCTCGATGTCCACGCCGAGGTCGTAGGAGTTGAGCTTCAGCTTGTAGCCTTCGTCGATGCCGCCGTCCTCGTTGACGTCGAGGGCGATGGTGGCCACGGGGCCGTCAAAGGTGAGCCGCCAGTGCTGGTAAGTGGCCGGGTCACGGTCGAATGTGATCATTGGCACCTCAAAAACAAGACTCGGAACTATAATTCCGGTTTCCGTTCGAGCAACTCTCGGACCGACTCTTCGATCCGCTTTCCTGTCGTTTCCAGGGTGATGTCCGCCCGGCCGTAGAGCTCGCTGCGCTCGTCGAGGATGCGGCGGAGGTCGTCCATGGCCTGTTGGGATCCGGCCATCGGCCTGAGATCTCCCTGATCCAGAACCCGTTGCATGTGTTCCTCGGGCGTCGTCCGGACCCAGACCGTGAAGCAGCTGCGGAGCAGTAATTCATAGGTGGCGGTCTCAGAGACAAGACTGCCGCCGGTGGCGACGATGAAGCGAGGTTGCGACGCGAGCAGCTCCTGCAGGGCCTGCAATTCGTAGCGGCGGTAGGCCTGCTGGCCGTAGAGCTCGATGATCGAGCCGAGGGAGGTGCCGGAGAGGCGCTCGATCTCTTTGTCCAGCTCGAAAAAGGGGATTTCTAGCTCGTTCGCGGCCGCGGCGCCGATCGTGGTTTTGCCCGCGCCGCGGAGGCCGACCAGGGCGATGCGAGCGGCACGGCTCGGTTGGGCGACGCCCGAGGACGCCGCCGCGATCGCGGCGTGCGCTTCCTTCCATTGCTCGGGAGTCAGCCGCGCCAGAAACTCCTGCACCGTTTCCTCGGCGACGAGCCGGCTCAGTGGAAGCCCGAGCGCGGCGGCGATGTGCCGGAGCAGGAGCAGGGAGACGTTGCCTTTTCCCGACTCGAGTTGGGTGAGATAGCGCTCGGAAATGCCAGCGTGATGGGCGAGGAGCTTCCGGCTCATCCCCCGGCGGGCGCGCTCGCCGCGGATGCGCTCACCGAATGCGCGGAGGAAGTCGGGATCCTGCAAGATGCGGAATTATAGTTCGGGCGCGGTGTGGTGCCTGCACCACACGTTACTTCGAGACGATCGTCCAGATGCCGATGGCGATGAACCCGACCCCGGCGATGGTCTTGAGCGCGCGGGGGGAGATCACCCGCTCGATCACGCCGCCGAGGAGGACGCCGAGGGCGGCGGCGAGGACGAGGGCAAGCGAGGCGGCGAGAAAGATCAGCCACTTGCTGGTGTCGCCCTTCGCGGCGAAGAGCATGGTGGCCAGCTGGGTCTTGTCGCCGATCTCGGCCAGGAAGACGGTGGTGAGGACGGTGAAGAAGGTGCGCCACATGAGGGGCGCAGCATGTCATGAAGATGCGAGCGGCGGCACCGCCGGCCGCCGCTCGCACATCGCGGCTAGAGGCTCGCGCTCCAGAGCACAGTGCCGCTGTTGCTGATGGCGACCAGCGACCGGGTCGGCGGGGCGTCGTCAGTCGCCGCCGGAGTGACGACCACGGCGTACGTGCCGCCGCTGTACGGCTCGAGGTCGGTGATGCGGCCGGTGATGTTCAACGTCCAGGCAGTCGCGCCGGAGGCCGTCGAGATCGCGGTGATCGTCGACGAGGCCGCGGCGTCGGTGCTGGAGTCGGACACGGACAGCAGGTTGCTGCCCGAGAGAACCAGCCGTCCGCGCCGGTTGGACAGCGTGGAAGTCCACAGCGTCGCACCGGTCGTGCTGATGGCCTTGATCTCCATGCTCGGTGACGGAGCCTGCAGGTCGCCCGGATCATCGGCGACCGCGAACACGGTGCCGTTGTCGGCTACGATCACGTTTCCACCCGGTCCGCGCTCCTCACCACCACCACCAGGACCACCCTGACCGGGCCGGCGTCCGCCACCCGGTGCGCCACCCTGCGCGAAGGCAGCGCCGGCAATCATCATCACTGCGAGAAAAGCAATCAGAACTCGTTTCATTTTGTGTGTTTCTCCTTTCAACGGGGAGATCACATAGACAAGCGAGGTGCCACGCATGCCGCAGAGAGGAGCCGCGTCCGCGCCGCGTCGAAATGACGCGGCTGCGCGTGTCGCGATGACTCGGCGTGGGCAACAGGGGACGACCAAGGGCCTCCGGCGGGCCGGCCACGGGCCGGCAGGCGCTGGTTGTGCCTTCTGCCAAACTCGCGGTAGCTGGCGCGGATCGCGTTCACGCCAACATCAGCGCCTGCCGGCCCGCGGCCGGCCCGCCGGAGGCCTCCCGTCGTTCCCTGTCGCGTCTAGCCGGGCCGTCGCTGCGGCGGCTTCGGAGGCGGCGGCGTGTCGCGAGGCTCGCGGCGCGCGTCGTCATCGCGATCCTTGCCGCGACGATCCTCCTCGCCGCGATCGCGCGTCGGGTCCTCGCGGCGGCGATGCTCCGGCATCGGGCGCGTCGTGGGCGGTCGGCGCGGGCCGTGCGTCGATTCCTCGCCGGCGCGCACGAAGATCGGCTGCATCTGCAGCGGCGACTGGAGCTCCACGACACCCTCGTAGACATCGACTGTCGTGTTGCCGTTTGCATCGACGCGGACGTCGAATTGCGTGCCGCGCACGGCGAGCAAGGCTCCGGGCGTTTTGACCACTCGCGGTTCCGTGCCGGTGATCTTGTCGAAGGCGGCGCGGATCCGGCCCCGCTCGACGGAGAGGATCACGCCGGGTGTTCCATCGGCGAGCTTCACTTCCGTCGACCCGTAGATCTCGAACTTCGCGGCGTGATTCTCCGTGGCGATGCGGGCGTACGAAAACCAGCCCGTCTCCACCGAGTCGCCGCCCTTCGCGTGATCCCCTTTCGAGATCTGCGCGTCGTTCAGCTTCACCGTTCGCTTGATCTCATCGAACCGGTAGTCCTGCGCGAGGACGGGAAGCGCGAACAGCAATGCGATGAGCGTTGTCTTCATGGGAGCCTCATTCGTCCAGTGAGATGTTCAACCGTTTGATCTTGCGGGCCAGCGTCTTCCGCTCGATGCCCAGAATGAATGCGGCCTGGGTCTGATTCCCGCCTGTTGCGCGGAGCACTGCCGCGATGTGCTTTTTCTCCGCGTCGTCGAGCGACGTCAGCTCGGCGGGTGGCGTAGCGGATTGAGGAACTGCGGCACCGTCTTCGCGCGGCGTCATCGCTCGCAGCGTGGCGGCCGCGGCGTCGGCGTCGGTCAAACCGCCGGAGTCGATGATCGTGCGGCGGATGACCTGCTCGAGCTGGCGCACGTTGCCTGGCCAGGATTGTGAGCCGAAGAGATCGAGCACTGCCTGCGACGGGCCGGGCACCGTGTCGCGCTTCAGCTCCGTGACCATGCGGCGCCGGAAGTGCTCGACGAGCATCGGAATGTCGGACCTTCGTTCGCGCAGCGGCGGAACGGGGATCTCGTAGCCGGCCAGCCGGTAGTAGAGATCCTCGCGAAACGACCCCGCGGCGACCATGGCCTTCACGTCGCGATGCGTGGCGGCGATGAGCCTCACCGACACGCGATGGCTCCTTTCCGATCCGAGCGGCGTGACCGTGCCGTCCTGCAGAAAGCGCAGGAGCTTCACCTGAAAGGCGGGGGAGATGTCGCCGATCTCATCGAGGAACAGCGTGCCGCCGTCCGCGCGCGAGAGCGCTCCGCGGCGATCGGCGCGCGCATCGGTGAACGCGCCGCGCGTCGATCCGAAAAGCTCGCTTTCGAGCAGCGTGTCCGGAATCGCACCGCAGTTGATGGCCACGAACGGGCCGGCGGCTCGGTCGCCGAGGTCGTGGATCGATTGGGCGACCAGTTCCTTGCCGCTGCCGCTCTCGCCGAGGATGAGCACGGGGACGTTGAGCGAGGCCACGCGCATCACCGCCTTGTACATCTCGATCATCGACGGATGCGTGCCGATCATGCGCGAATCGGGCGGCGCCTCGATCTCCACGTTCCGCGGCGCAGCCTTGCGCGATGCGGCGGCGACGCGCTCGATGAGCTCCGCCAGATCGAACGGCTTGGCGAGGTAGTCGAAGGCGCCGAAGCGTTGCGCCAGCGCCGTCGTTTCGATGCTGCCCCGCGCGGTCATGAGGATCACGCGCGGCGGGTCGTTGCGCTCGGAGATGGCCTTGAGCAGCGTCAGGCCGTCTTCGCCGGGCATGTAGATGTCGCTGACGACGACGTCGACGCGATGCTCGCGCAACACGCGCAAAGCGCTCACCGCGTCGCCGGCGCGCAGCAGGCGATGGCCCACTTTTTCGAGCGCCATCGCCGCGCTTTCGCGAATCCCCTCGTCGTCATCGACGACCAGCACCGTCGCCATCAGGCGGTCTCCGTCACGAGCGGGAGTATGAAGCGAAATCGCGAGCCTCCGCCGCTCCCGCTTTCCAGCGAGACCGTTCCGCCATGCCATCGGGCGACTTCTGACACGAGAGAAAGTCCGAGTCCCAATCCTTCCGTTCCGGCCGCCGACGAGCCGCGAACGAACCGTTGAAAGATCCGCTCGCGATCCTTCGCCGCGATTCCCGGACCCTGGTCTTGGACTTCCACGACCGCGTCGCCGTTTACGCGGCGCACCTCGACCCGTACGTCGCCGTCGGTGTACTTGAGGGCGTTGCCGACGAGGTTGTCGACGACCCGTTCGATCAGCATCGCGTCTCCGCGGACCATCACGCCGCTTCCGGCAGTCGCCTCCACGCGATCGTTGCCGCTTCCCAGAAGCTCCGCCCGCGCGCCGACCAGGTTGCCGAGATCGAAGACGGCGGAGGAGGATTGAAAGTCGCGCAAGGGAAGCCTTTCGAGATCGAGCAGCGCGCCGACCATCGACTGCAGTTTGCCCGCTTCGGCTTCGAGCAGTTTCGCGACGCGGCGGCGTTCTGCGTCGTTGAGATCGAAGCCGCTCAGAAGCTGGGTCAGGCCGCGCATGGATGCCAGCGGCGTTTTCAGCTCGTGGGCGAGGACGCGTTTGGATTCGATCTCCTGCGCGCGCTCCTCGGCCATGCGCGTGGCCACTTCTTCGAGGCGGATGCCGAGGTCCTGCGTCGATGCGGCCATGGCTCGCGCTTCGACTGTCGCTCCGGTGATGACGATGGCGAGGACCAGCATGCCGAATGGGGCGGCGGTGCCGAATGAGGCGAGCAGCGCGTAGCCGCCGAAGGTCGCGGCGAGCAGCAGGATCGCCATCGACGTGAGCCGGGTCGCGCGCGAGCGTCGTCGCAGTTGCACGATCGTGCCGGCGGCAAGTCCGGCGAGCAATCCGCCGGCAAGCGGGGAGAGCACGCGAATGCGCTCGCCTCGCAAGAGCGACTCCGTTGCCGCGGCATGCACGGTGACGCCGGGATCGGGCGCGAGCGGGGACGATACGGGTGTGAGCACGCGGTCGCCGAGGCCGAGGGCGGTGGGGCCGATGAAGACCAGCTTGTTGCGGAGCTTCGTCGTGTCGGCGCGGCCGCGCAGCAGATCGAGCGCGCTGATCTGCGGAATCGCGCGCGGAGGCGTGCGGAACATCGGCGCAACCGTGCGGCCGATGGGGACCGATTCTGAGCGGACCATCGACGCGGCCACGTACGACAGCGCGGTGTAGGGCCGGTCCTCGCTCTGTTTGGTCGTGGCGAAGCGGCGAAGAATGCCGTCGCGATCGAGCTCGAAATTGCCGTGGGCGACCGTGCCGGCTTCGCGAATCAAGGGCGCGGGCACGAGCCACTGCTCGTTCTCGACGAGCACCGAGACCGCCGCGCTTGGAATCCGTTTCATCGCCGCCGCGAGGACGTCATCGCCGGTGCGCGGATCGGCGAGGAGGATGTCGAGGATCGCGCCTTTCGCTTCGGCATCGGCGGCGCGCGACACGATCTGCGCGAGCACGTCCCGCGGCCAGGGCCACGGTCCGATCTCGCGCAACGAGCGCTCGTCGATCGTCACGACGACCGACACCGCGGCCGCTCGCGATGGCAACGCGCGCACGGCGATGTCGCGCAGCGGCAGCTCCAGTGTCTCGACGAAGCCGAAGGCCAGCAGAAGCGTCACGGCGATCGCGGTGACGGCGCCGATCCACAGTGCCGCGCCCGGCCGAGTCATCGCGGCATGGTAGCGCGTCGTCTCCACCTGCTAATCTCCGTCGCCGCGTGGCCTTCGTCCTCTACGCGGCAACCGCGGCGTCGATTCTCTGGCTGGTGCACCGCTTCGTGCGGCCGATCTCGCTCGCCTCGATGATCGTCATCGCCGTGCTGCCACTGGGCATCACCGGCTACGCGCTGATCACCGACTCCGTGTACGGCCCGATCGACTTCGCCTATCAATCCGAGCCGCTTTCCGCGCTCAAGGCGCAATACGGAATCGGCTACGCGCACAACGTCACCGCGACCGACATCTCTGCGCAATTCCTGCCGTGGCGACGCGCGGTGCAGCTCTCATTGCAGCGTGGCGAGTGGCCGCTCTGGAATCCGTACAACCACTGCGGTCACCTGATGGCGGCGTCGCTGCAGTCCGCGCCGTTCTCGCCGTTCACGCTGCTCGCGCTGCTCCTTCCCGCGGCGGTCAGCTTCTCCTACACCGCCGCCATCTCCCTCTTCATCGCCACCCTCGGCGCATTCCTGTTCGCGCGCGAGCTCGATTGCGGCGAAGGCGCGTCGCTCGTCGCGGCGGCGGGGTGGGGGTTGGCGGCGATCACCGTTCTGTACTCGCTGACGCCGATGGGATTTGCGACTTCCTTCGCGCCGCTGATCCTCCTGGCCACACGCCGTGTCGTGTGGGTGCCCGGCGTCGCATCGGCGGCCTTGCTGACCATCGTCCTCGCGCTGTCGCTCTTCATCGGACATCCGGAATCGCTTTTTCTGAATGTCGTCGTCGCCATTGCCTACGCGGTGTTCGAGCTGATTCGACGCCGCGTCGCGCCGTGGCGATCGATTGCCACCGCGTTCGCGGCGGGGGCGGTGGCGTTGCTGATCTGCGCGATTCAGCTCCTGCCGTTCTTCGAGGCGATGCCCCAATCCGGGGAGTACGAATTCAAAGAACAGATCTGGGCGGCCTCGGAGCGTGCCTTGCCGGCCGATCGCGCTGCCGCGTCACTGGCGACTGATCTTTTTCCACATCTGCATGTGCGCCGCTGGGTCAAACCGGCCTTCGGATTGACCGGCGCGGAGACCGCCGCCGCGGGCAGCATCATCCTGGCGTTGGCGATTTACGCGGTGTGGCGGCGGCGAACTGCGGAGACGTGGTTCTTCGCGATCGTGGCGCTTTGCTGCATCGCCGCTGGGAATCGCTGGTCGTTCGTCGTCGACGTGCTGCAGTCGATTCCCATCTTCGACATCGTCCATCACGAGCGGCTGAACTTTCACGGCGCGCTGTCGCTGGTCGTGCTCGCGGCGCTCGGCGTCGATCACATGATTCGCCGCGACGATTTCCGTGCTGCGGCGGCGACCCTGATCGGCGTGTTCGCGTTTCTGGCGATCGGCACGTTCGCGGTTACGCGCACCGTCGTCCTGGCGAACGATCCCGCCGATTGGGGCCGGTACAAGATCGTCGCGGAGCTCGGTGGTCTAGCGCTGGCGAGTGTCGTGTTGATAGCGAAGCGGCGCGTGTTGCCGGTGCTCCTCGCACTTCTCGTTACCCAACGCATCGCTTCGGAAGCAGGCACCTTCAAGACCTATCCCGCGAAGGCAGCCTATCCGAAGATCGCCCTCCTCGAGCCGCTGCAGACCATCAAGGAGCCGTTCCGTGTCGTCGGTGCGTCCTTCGCCCTGCTGCCCGCGGCGAACATCTACTACGGCCTCGAAGATCCCCGCGGATTCGAAGCCCTCACCCTCGGCGGCCTCGTGCACACCTGGAAGTTGTGGTGCCAACACCAGCCGATCTGGTTCAACCGTGTCGACGATCTCTCGCGGCCTTTTCTGTCGGTCATGAACGTCCGCTTCGCCATCCAGGCGCAGGGCGCGCCGATCGCGGAAGGCTGGCGTCCGATCGGTGCTCAGGGCAATGCGGTGCTGCTCGAAAACGAGCGCGTCATCGAGCGGATCTTCATTCCGCGGCGCGTGCGCGTCGCCGACGAAACGCCGGCGCAAGTCGCCGATCGCATGGTCGCGGCGACTGACTTCCGCGAAATGGCCTGGATCACCGATCGCGGCGTAAACACGCACGAGCGCGACAACGGTCCGGGCTCCCTCACGCTGCGCGAGCGGCGGATGGGCGGTGAGTATCGCTTCGATGCAGACATGCAACGCGACGGGTGGGTCGTCATCTCCGACGGCGCGTGGGATGGCTGGCGCGCGTACGTCGACGGCCGCCGCGTGCGCATGCAGCGCGCGAACGCGGCGTTTCTGGCGGTGTACGTTCCCGCAGGACGGCACGACGTGCGCGTCGTGTACTGGCCGGAATCATTCGTCCGCGGACGGGCCATCACCTTCATCACGCTGATCGCCATCGGTCTTTTTGCGCTGATCCGCCGCGTTCGACTACGCTGACGCTCACACACAATGTCGAGTCTGGCGCGCTCCTGCCTTCGCGTGCTCCTGATGTACGTCCTCGCGGCGATTGCCGTCGGCATCGTCGTCTACCACCGGTTGCCGATCGTCACGGTCGCGATCTGGTCCGGCCTCATCGCCGGCTTCTTCCTCTTCCTGGCCATCGCTTATCTCTTCGCCATCCCGAGAGCCTTCGTCGACTGGTGGCGCATGCGCCCCGGCGCGAAACCGCGCGACGGAAAGCGAAGCGCGATCATCGGCACGGTCCGACATTCCGGCGCGTCGCTCCATTCGCCATTCACGCGGCAACCGTGCGTCGCCTATCACTACAAGATCGTGTCGATGGCGGGCGAACAGCCCAAGAACGACTACGAGGGATTCGCGCTCGTGTCTTCGTACATCGCGACGGAAGACGGCCAGGTCCGCGTGATGGCGTATCCGGAGCTCGACATTCCCTGGGAGCGCGTGAAAGGGGAGGAGGCCAAACAGCGGGCCCGCGCCTTCATCGAGTCGACGACGTTCACCGACATGCGCTCGAAAGGCATCAAGGGCGCGATGGCCGAGCTGAGCGATCTCATGGCCGACGACGATGGCCTGGTCCATTACGACCATCGCATCGAACCGGTCACCGAGGATCTGGGGAAATGCATGCTCGAAGAGCGGGTGCTGCTCTCCGGCGACAGCGTCTGCGCCATCGGCAGGTACTCGGAGGAGAAACGCGCGCTGGTTCCCAATCCGGACGGGATCGTTCAACCGCTGACGATCAAGAAAGGCACGCCGGCGTCGTTCCGCCGCGGACAGATTCGCAAGGCCATCGGCAGCGCGATCGGCGTCGTGATCCTGCTCGCTCTCCTCACCGTCGCGGCGGGAGTCTTTCTCACCAGCGTTCCCATGGACGCCGCCGAGCAGCAGAAACCCGATCGCAGATTTTTCTGGGAAGAGGTGAAGCTCGAGCGCTGGATCGAGCGCGAGTACCGGAAGACGCCCGACTCCGGGCCGATGTACTTCCTCGAGCTCTGCGATCACTGCGCGACCGGCCGGCTGGAAGCGGGAGGACGCGCGATCGAGCTGAAGCACGCCGGGGGTTGGGAGGATGCAACCCAGCGCGTGGTGCATCTCGCCGCGGCGGAGGGGGAAGCCGACGGCGTGACCATGACTTACGACAAGAAAAAGCGCGGCGGCAAGGTGGCGATCATCATCAACGGCAGGGAGTTCGTCGTCCCCGACGATTGGCTGTTGCCTTCCGATGTCCAGACCTCGCTGCACACGAACGAGACCCTGGACGGGCGGGTGCGGGTGATGGCCCCGAACGACTCGATCCGGCTGAGAGCTTCGTTCCGGGCGCCGCTGGAGCAGCGGTGAACGTCAAATAATAGTTGCCCCCTCTCGCACTTTCCTGTACCTTTGACGGTCATCTGACGTCCATTCAACGAGTTGCGCGCCAGAATTCCGCGTGAAGATCCGCCGTCCCGGGTCTTCAGCGGAGTAATCGGGTCCAAGCAAGAGGGAGCTACAGCGTGAAAAGTCACTCGACGGCCGAGGTATCGGTCCGCCTGCGCTTTGCGGTATCGGTTGTGATTCTGGCGACGCTCGCATTCGCGGGTCAGGCCGCCGCGCAGGTCATCCCGTACTGGGACAACGGCAACGGATCGGCGATCAACTTCGATCCCGCGCCCTGGCCCTCGACCCCGCAATGGATCGCGTACACGCGAACCAACGACTCCATCAACGACCAGCGCACGCAGGATCCGTCGAACGGCGGCACCAGCCCGCAGGCGTACGTCAACGTCTCCTCCGGTTGCACCGACCAAGCCCTGCCCTCGGTTTACTACTACTACGACGCCGCGCGGCAGGTCATCTTCTACCGCTGGCGCGTCGAGAACGCTCCGAACAACTACGCCACCGGTCCCGCGCCTGGCGCGTTCAGCTCCACCAATCCCTGGCAGTCCGCGCAGTGGACCGTGCTCTTCGACACGAACGGTGACGGCTTCCGCGACTTCGCCGCGCATCTGAACGGCTCCACCGGATCGCCCTCGGCCCCGATCGACATGATGAATGCGATCTGGAGCCCGACCCTCTCCAACACCCTCGACTACCTCGGCGATCCGGCCAACGTTCACCTCATCTCGTCGAACCCGACCGCCTTCATCCAGGGCACGTCCGGCAACACCAACAACCAGATTCTCCAGTTCAACGGCAGCGCCGTGCCGACCGTCGTGCAGTGGCCGAACGGCTCGAGCGAAACCGTTTGGGACTACGGCACGACCCGCGCGACCGACGTCTCCACCAGCACCTGCCGCGAGTACTTCGTCGACTACCAGATTCCGCTGGGCATGCTCGACGCGACCGCGTTCGGCGGACCGGCCCTCACCCCGGACACGCCGTTCTCGTTCATGTTCGCAACGGCGAACAGCCTTCAGAACCCCTTCCAGAAAGACATCGTCCTCAACGGCGACTACACCTGCAACGCCACCGCGCCGGCGCCGTTCGGCGATCCGCTGACGCTCAGCGGCGGCATCATCGAGCACCCCATCGCGACGTCCGTTGCAGTGGGATCCGGATCGTGTGCGTCCGTGCCCTTGTCGGCGCAGATCCTGGACACGCTCGAAGTCGAAGAGTGCGAGACCGTCTCGACGCTGTCGAGCGCCACGAAGTTCGTCTACTACTACGACATCAACGGCGACGGCCTCGACAACGACGGCGGCGTCTGGACCGACGTGGCCGCGCCGGCGACGCGCGACGGAACGATCGTCCGCGCGAACTGGGACACCAGCTCGCTCGTGCAGGGGCAGTACCTCATCGCGGTCGAGCTGATCGACACCGCCACGCCTGTCCCGCACACGACCCGCACCTGGCTGTCGTCGGCGACGCCTCCGATCTACACGAACTTCCCCACGGCCGGCATCAGCCCGGCGACGCTCGGCGTCAACTACGCGAAGACCATCATCGCCGGAGCGTGCGGCGCGCTGCCGCCGTCGATGACCAAAGTGGCCAGCACCGCGAACGTGCAGGCCGGCGGTGCGATGAGCTACACGCTCACGATCACCAACAACGCCGCCACGCCGATCACCCTCTCGACCATCACCGACACGCTGCCCGCGGGCTTCGCGTACGTCAGCAACGATCCAGGCAATCCCATCACCCCCTCTTCTTCGCCGGCGCCTGGCGCGACCGGCACGATCAGTTGGACATTTCCCGGCGGAACCACGGTCCCGGGTAGCGGCTCACAGACTTTCTCCTTCAATGTGACCGCAGGCTCGACGCCGGGAAGTTTTTTCAACACAGCGACCGCGGTGACCAGCGCGGGCACCGTCTCCGCGGCTGACAACACCGGCATCACCGTGCAGACCGCGGCGATGGCCGTGAGCAAGATCGCCGCGTTCTCCTCGGCACCGACCACGCCGATCACCACAGTCGATCGCAACGCCGCCTTCCAGTACACCGTCAACTACTCGAACATCTCCGACACGATCACGAACGGAGTCGTCGTCACGGACACGCTGCCGTCCGGCGTGACGTTCGTCAGCGCCGTCCCGGTCCCCACGTCGGTCGCGGGAAGCGTCCTGACCTGGAACATCGGCAACGTCGCCGCGAACAGCGGTCCGTTCACGATCACGATCAACGTCACGGCCACGACGCCGGGATCGCAGACCAACTACGTCGAGCTGACGTCGACGAATGCCGCGACGGAATCAGCGACGGCCACCGTGCTCGTCTCCGGTCCCGCGCTGACGATCACCAAGACGGCCACGGCCAGCGCGGTCTCCCCGCCGGCGACCGTCGACTACACCATTACCTACTCGAACGTCGGCGACGCGGCGGCGAGCATCACCACCGTCACCGACACCGTGCCGGCCGGCTTCCTGCTCGTGACCGGCGCGCCGACCACCGCGGGCTGCACGCAGGCTGGCGGCATCGGCACGCAGGTGACCTGCACCGTCAACGCGTCTCTCGCGGCCGGCGCCAGCCAGACCCGCACGCTTCGTTTCTCCGTCACCACCGCGGCGCCGGATCCCTCGGTCAACACGGCCACGGTCAACGCCAGCAACGCCGCGTCGGCATCGGCGAACTACTCCCTCGGCATCTTCAACAACAGCTGCGGCACCAGCACGATCCTCGGCGTGCCGAACGTGACCGGCACCGCCTACTTCTTCGACAACGTTCAGACCGACGTCACCACCGGCACGGCCGAGCAGGTCGGCTACACCCGCATGACCGCGATCGGTGCCGGGTACGGCGTGGGTACGACGGTGACGTTCTCGGCGCCTCCCGCGGGAACGACAGCCACCGGTACCGCCGTGATCAACGGCGGACGGGTCGTCGGCATCACCCTGACCAATCCCGGCTCCGGCTACACCACCGCGCCGACGGTCACCATCACCGGCGGCGGCGGGGCCGGAGCGACCGCGCAGGCGTTCCTGACCAGCACGCAATACACGACCGCGTTCCCGACGCCGGCCGGTGCGGCCACGACCACGCCGCTGACCATCGTTCCGACGACGCCGATCGAGCTGGCCCGCTTCTACTCGCCCGTGCTGTCCGCCACCGACGCGATGGCCATCACCAACATCAACGACGGCCTGGCCGTGGTGCAGCTCTACATCGACAAAAACGGCGCGCCGCAGGTCCAGGCCCGGGTCACGCTTTACGACTTCGACCCGGCCACTCTGACCAGCACCCAGATCGGCCAGGGATTCTCGACGATCGTCAATGGAAACAAGAACAACGAGCCCCACGCGGTGCTCAACCTGAACATCGCCGCGGGCACGGTCCTCCCGGCCGGCCACCGCCTGCTCTGGACCATCGAGTACATCAGCAACAACCAGGAAAACGACATCACTCTCCGCTGGGACGGCGCGGCATCCCCGTCCCTCGCCCGCATCTGCGCGGCGCCGATCCGTCCGTCCATCACCAAGACCGTGGACAAGGCCACGGCCATCCCCGGCGTCGATCAGCTGGTCTACACCATCACCTACAGCAATCCCGGTGGCGGGGCGATCCCGAACGTGGTGATCAGCGATCCGCTTCCGGCCGGACTGACCTACGTTTCCGCATCGCCTGCGCCGACGTCCGCCCCCGCGGTCGGAGCCAACGGCACCGTCACCTGGAGCCTGGGCACGCTCGCCGCGGGCGCTTCGGGAACGCTGACGCTCACCGTCAACACGACCAACGGCATGACCGCATCGTCGGTGACCAACACCGCGACGCTGACGAACAACGTCACTGCCCCGGTCAGCGCGTCGGCGACGACGCAACTCCGCAAGCCGGCGGTGTCGATCTCCAAGCGGGTCAATGACGCCGCCCTCGCGCCCGGCGATACGTTCGCTTACACCATCGACGTCGTGAACGCTGGCAACGCGCCGGCGAGCAGCGTCGTCGTCACCGATTTCCTGCCCAGCTTCATCACCTCGACCAACTACACCGGTACGACCAACACCGTGGCCACGGTCACGATGACCGCGCCGGGCAGCGGCTACACCAGCACGCCCACGGTCTCGTTCAGCGGCGGCGGCGGAACCGGCGCGGCCGGTACGGCCATCGTCTCCGGCAACACCGTGGTCGGCATCAGCATCACCAGCGGCGGCACGGGCTACACCTCCGCGCCGGCGATTCTCATCAGCGGCGGTGGGGGAGCGGGTGCGACGGCGACGGCGACTCTGGCCGGTGTGACCGTGGCCGGCTCGACGATCACCTTCAACGTCGGATCGCTCGCGGTCGGCGCAACGGCGACGTTCGTCATCAACGCCCAGGTCGCGACCTCCGGCATTCCCGCCGGCGACACCACGCTCACGAACACCGCGCAGGTCGTCGACAGCTACAACACCACGCCGCGGACCTCGACCGCCGACGTCATCGTCAGCGCCGCGCCCGTGCTCACGCTGACCGAGACGGCCACGCCTTCCGCGAACCGCGTGGTGTACGTGAACGTGACCGCGGGCGGCACCTACACCGACATCCCCACGGTCAGCTTCACCGGCGGCGGCTGCACCGGCGTCACCGGCACAGTCAGCGTGACCGGCACACCCGGCAACTACACCGTCACCGGCGTGACCATCACCAATCCCGGCAGCGGGTGTACCAGCAACCCGACGGTGGTCTTCACCGGCGCGGGACCGGGCGGCGCGACCGCGACGCCGACGGTCGGTCCGGCACCCGGCGACACGATCACGTACGTCCTCACCGCGACGAACATCGGCAACGCCACCGCCACCGGCGTGGTGCTCTTCGACGAGATCCCGAACTACACCAACTACCTCTCCGGCGGCACGTTCTCCATCGACACGGTCTACTCGACCGCGACGAACGTTGCGCCGGGCGCATCGACGCAGCTCACCTACACGGTCACGGTCGGCGCCTCGCTGCCGAAGGGGCAGACCTCGCTCGTCACGAACGGCGGCCTGACCTCGACCAACACTCCGCCGCCGGCACCGGTCACCACGACCGTCCTCACCGGCGCGGCACCGGCGTACTCGATCGACAAATCGCCGGACGATCAGTTGAAGCCTTTCCCGGTGGCCACGCTCACCGCGAACGCGGTCGCCACGACCACGGTCACCGTCGCCTCGACGCGCCTCGTGGAGACCGGCAGCTACGTCGTGATCGGCACGACCGCCGCGCAGGTGGTCAGCAAGACCACGACGACGATCACCCTCGACACCGCCGTGACCGCGACCTCGGGCACGAACGTCCTGCAGGCCATCGAGTACGTCCTCAGCTACGAGAACGACGGCAATGCTACCGGCACGAACGTCGTCGTCAGTGACGTGCTCCCGGCCGGTCTCGCGTACGGCGGCATTCCCACCGGCGCGACCGCCCCCAACTCCGCACCGGCCATCGGCGCGAGCGGCACCATCACCTGGAACATCGGCACGCTCGTCAACGGCGACAGCGGCATCCGACGCTTCCTCGCGTACGCCACGATCGCCGGCACCTACACGAACACGGCCACGATCTCCGACGGCAACACCCTCAACACGTACAACGACTCCGATTCGGCCACGGCCACGTTCGGCGCGCTCGATCCGCAGAAGACCACTTCCACGCCGTCGATCATCAATCAGGTCCCGACCAACGTCGCCACCTACACCATCACCGTGAACAACCCGCTGGCCACCCCGGCCACGAGCGTGCACGTGATCGACAACCTGTCGACCGGCTTCACCTATCGCCCCGGCAGCACGATCATCAACGGCGTGCCGTCGGCCGATCCGACCTCGGAGTACGTGGCCGGCATCGCTCTGACCAACGGCGGCTCGGGCTACACCTCCGCGCCGACGGTCACCATCTCCGGCGGCGGCGGAACCGGCGCCACGGCCAAAGCGACGATCTCCGGCGGCGTGGTCACGGGCATCATCATCACCAACCCCGGCTCGGGCTTTACCTCCGCTCCGACGGTCTCCTTCAGCGGCGGCGCGGGAGCGGGGGCCGCGGCCACGGCCTTCCTCTCCGACAACACCACCAGCCCACAGTGGGCCGGCCTGACCATCCCCGGCGGCGGCACGCTGACCATCACCTTCAGCGCCGATCTCGCCTCGACAGTCCCGCCGGGTCTGTATCAGAACGAGGTCCTGACCTACGGCAGCATCCCCGCGCTCTACTTCGACTACCTCGGCACGACCCAGGAAGACGTGCAGGTCTGCGTGCCTCCGCCGATCGTCTCCGCGCCTCCGGCCTGCGGCAGCTCGGCCGGAAACGTGGCCTCGATCCTCAATCAGCCGGGATCGACAGTGACCTGGTCGATCACCAACGGCAACGGCACGATCACCACCGCCTCGACCGGCACCATCCACCAGGTGGCCCTCGGCAGCGGCGGCTCCGGCTACTCCATCGCTCCGGCGGTCTCCTTCACCGGCGGCGGAGGAACGGGTGCGGCCGCGATCGCGACAGTCTCCGGTGGCGTGATCACCGCCATCACCATCACCAACCCCGGCAGCGGCTACACCTCCGTGCCGACGGTGGTCATCACCCCGAACGGCAGCGGTTCCGGCGCGACCGCGGCCGCGGTTCTCGGCACGGGCATCATCTACACCGCCGGTGCGAGCGGCACGGTCAACCTCCAGGTCACCGTGACCCGCGAGTTCAGCAACGACATCCCGGCCTGCAACGTCGTCTCGAACGAGTCCGTCGCGATCGATCCCTCACCGGCGATCACCGTCGCGCCGGGCGACATCACCGTCTGCCCGAACACCC
This sequence comes from uncultured Acidobacteriota bacterium, assembly GCA_963822445.1. Classification (GTDB taxonomy): domain Bacteria; phylum Acidobacteriota; class Thermoanaerobaculia; order Gp7-AA8; family Gp7-AA8; genus QHVT01. Next base: position 702,485 of record CAWGHO010000003.1, read on the forward strand.
TGGCGACGTTCACCGTCACCGCCACCAACGCCACCGCGTATCAGTGGCAGGTCTCGACGAACGGCGGCGGCATCTGGAACAACGTCGTCGGTGCGACTGCTTCGACGTACGCCTTCACGGCCACGCTCGCCGAGAACGGCAACCTCTATCGCGTCATCGCCAGCCGCGGCCCGTCCTGCACCATCACCTCCGCGCCGGCGCTGCTCACCGTCTCCTGCGGACCGGACCTCGCGGTCATCCTCAACGCCGACACGCCCGACCCGGTCATCGCCGGCGAGAACATCACCTACAACCAGCAGGTCCGCAACATCAGCCCGACCGCGGCCACCGCTCCGAGCTTCACCCAGACCACCCCGGCCGGAACGACGTTCGTCTCCATGACCCCGCCCGCCGGCTGGAGCTGCACCACGCCCGCGGTCGGCGCGACCGGCGCGATCACCTGCACCGCGGACGCGAACACGCTCGCCGCGAACACGACCACCGGCAACTTCGTGCTCGTCCTCGCCACCAGCGGAACGCTCGCCCACGGCGCGACCATCGCCCTTCCGGCGAGCGTTTCCATGCAGGAAGTCGATCCCTCGCCGAGCAACAACACCCTCACCGCGAACACCGGCGTGATCCGCCGCGTCGACAACGCCGTCGTGAAGACGAACAGCTCGAACGCCCCGCCGTACGGCCCCGGCTATCTCTACAGCCCGCCGTCGCAGCCGGTTCCGCTGCACTGGACGATCGTCGTCACGAACAACGGCCCGTCGCGCGCCGAGAACACGACCGTCACCGACACGCTCCCCGCGGAGTTCGTCTACGACCACACCAATGCTCCCGCGACCTCGACGCAGGGCAGCTGCGCTTACAACTCCGGCACGCGCGTGCTCACCTGCACCATCGGCACGCTGAACAACGGCGACACGGCGACGATCACCGTCCCCGGCTTCGTCGACGGCGCGTACGACGACTTCTCCAACACGGCCACGGTCACCCAGACCGAGACCGATCGCGATCTGTCGAACAACAGCTCCACGAGCAACATCATCCTGCTCGCCCCGACGGCGATCGAGATGCTCGAGCTCGACGCCGTCCAGACGCCGAAGGGCGTGACCGTGCTCTGGCAGACGTCGCTCGAGACGGACAACATCGGCTTCAACGTCTACCGCAGCGCGGCCGGCGGCCCGATGGAGCAGGTCAACGAGCACCTCATCCACGGCTCCGCGCTGGTGAAGGGCCGCGGCCACAACGGCCGCAACTACCGCTTCAAGGACATCAAGGTTCCCGCGGGCTTCGTGCAGTACTACGTCGAAGACATCGACATCCACGGCGTCACGACCATGCACGGGCCGGTCACGCCGCGCATCGGTGAGGACGACGAAGCTGCCGGCTCGCCGACTGATCCCGATCCGGGCATCGGCTCGACGGGCGGCGTGATCGAGACGGGCAAAGGCATGGGCGTTCCGTTCGCCGAGAAGACCATGCCGGTCGATCAGCGCATGAACCAGCAGTGGCACATCGTCTCCGGCGCGACTTCGGCGAAGCTCGTCGTCGCCCAGACCGGCTGGGTGCGCGTCACCAAGCAGCAGCTCGTCGCCGCCGGCTGGGATCCGGGCACGAACAGCAAGGCCATCTCCGTCTTCGTCGACGGCATGGAGATCCCTGTCGAGATCCGGCAGGCCAATCCGAACCGCTTCGACGCGAACGACACCATCGAGTTCTTCGGCTCGGGCATGGACACCGCCACCAGCGGCGCCCGCATCTACTTCGTCACCCTCGGCAAGGGCAAAGGCCTGCGCCTGAAGTCGAACAGCGGCGCGAAGAAGGGGAGCGCGGCACCGGCCAGCTTCCGCTACACCTATTCGCGCAAGACCCGCACGGTCTTCTTCAGCTCCCTCACCAACAACGGCGACCGCGACAACTTCTTCGGCGCCATCGTCAACACCAAGGTCTCCACCGACTCGGTCTACGTCGAGAACCTCGACCCGGCAGGCGCGCCCGCGGAGCTCGAGATCGTCCTGCAGGGCGGCATGGAGAAGTGGAATCACGTCGTCTCCGTGAAGCTCAACGGCAACGAGCTCGGCCCGGTGCGCTTCTATGGACTCGATCGCCACGTCTTCAAGACCACCGTTCCGCTGACGATGCTCGTCGCCGGCAAGAACACCCTGACGTTCAAAGCGACGAATACGTCGAATGACATCAGCGTGGTCGAGGCGGTCAGCATCAACTACCCGCATCTCTATCGCGCCGACAACGACGCGCTGGCCTTCACCGCGCCGAGCGGCTCGGAAGTCGTGGTCGGTGGACTTACGACCGACGCGGTGAGCGCTGTTGACGTCACCGACGCGCTCGATCCGATCCGTCTCGAGGTGAAAACGGTTGCCGGCAACGCCACGGTCGTCGTCCCCGACGGTCAGCAGCGCACGGTCCTCGTCTACGCCGACTCGCGCGTTTCGGCGCCGGGTCAGGTCGTGCTCAATCAGGCCTCGACCTGGAACGACGCGAAGAACCGCGCGAACCTGGTGATCATCACCAACCGCGCCTTCCTCGACCAGGCCACGACGCTCAAGGCCGCACGCGAGGGCGCTGGAATCGCAACGGCCGTCGTCGACGTGCAGAACCTCTACGACGAGTTCTCGTTCGGACATCACGGCCCGCAGCCGATGCGCGACTTCCTGAAGCGCGCCCAGGGCTGGGCCCTCGCGCCGAAGTACGCGATCCTCCTCGGCGACGCGAGCTTCGACCCCCGCAATTACCTCGGCACCGGCAACTTCGACTTCGTGCCGACGAAGCTCATCGCCACCGACTGGATGAAGACGTCTTCCGACGACTGGTTCGCCGACTTCGACGACACCGGCATCCCGGCGATGGCCATCGGCCGCATCCCCGTGCGCACCGCGGCACACGCCGCGAACGTCGTCAACAAGCTCGTGCAGCGCGGAGTCGCGCCGCCGTCAGCAACATGGACCTCGACGATCAGCCTCGTCACCGATCGTCCGGACAAGAACGCGCCGTTCGACAAGAGCAGCGCGTACCTCCAACAGGCCGTGCCCTCGTCAATGACGATCGCGCCGGTCGACTACAGGAACTTCCCGAGCAACGCCGCGACCGCGACGGCCGTGAAGAACGCGTTCAACAACGGCAGCCTGGTGATGAACTACGTGGGCCACGGCTCGGTCGAGAACTGGAGCCGCAACGCCATGACCTCGGCCATCGTCCCCACGCTCACGAACGGCACGAAGCTTCCCTTCGTGATGTCGATGAACTGCCTCAACGGCTACTTCCACGACCTCTACAGCAATAGCCTCGGCGAAGTGCTCCTGCGCCACGCCACCGGCGGTGCCATCGGCGTCTGGGCCTCGTCCGCAACGACCTCCGCCGATCAGCAGACGCTGATGAACGCCGAAGCCCTTCGCCAGATCTTCGCCGGCGCGACGATCGGCGAAGCCGTCCTGAAAGCCAAAGCCGCCACGACGGACAAAGACGTGCGCCGCACGTTCATCCTGATGGGCGACCCCACCATGCGCCTCAAGTAACGCGAAGGGGAGCGGGCGTCCCGCCCGCCCCGCGCTCGCTGCCGGGCGGAGACGCCCGGCAGAAGGCGGCCGGGACGGCCGCCGTACGGTTAAAATGCCAGCGTGGCCGAGCAGGAACAGCAGCGCGTACCAGTCAATCAGAAGCCGGGTACCGGCATTGATCGAACGGTCATTCGCGACCTTCTCGTGCTCACGCCCGCGCAGCGTCTCGAGTTGATGGTCCAATCAGCTCGCAATCTCGCCGACTTCCTCGCCAAGACGCGCAGGCCGTGAACAGGCCTTTCGATCCGAACGCCATCCTCCGCGTTCTGGCGCGACATCAGGTTCGTTTCATCCTGATTGGAGGTTTGGCCGGTTCATCGCTTGGCTCACCCACGATCACCATCGACCTCGATATCTGCTACGACCGCGAGCGATCCAATTTCTCTCCGCTCGTTGCGGCACTTCGAGAACTCGAGGTCTCCCTTCGCGGCGCGCCCCCGGGGCTCCCGTTTCAACTCGATGAGCGAACGATCGAGCTGGGAGACTCGTTCACGTTCAACACGCCTTTCGGTCCGTTCGACTGTCTCGGCACGCCATCGGGCACGAACGGCTATGCGGATCTGCGGAAAGCCGCGACCGAGCTCACCATCGACGCCGACACGCGCATCCTCGTCTGTTCCCTCGATGACCTCATGCGCATGAAGCGTGCGGCCAACCGTCCCAAGGACCGCATCGAGCTCGAGATCCTTGCCGCCGTCAAAGAAGAGCGCGAAAAGCTCGGGCTGTGAGTACCATTCGCGCTCATGACGCGAAAGACGCTGCTGCTCTTCCTCACGCTCTTCGCCTTCACCTCCCTCGCCGCGACGTTCGATCCCGCGCAGTACAAGGCCATGCAATGGCGCGAGGTCGGGCCGTATCGCGGCGGGCGCTCCGCGGCGGTCGAGGGGATCGCGTCGCAGCCCGAACGTCTACTACTTCGGAGCGACCGGCGGCGGGGTCTGGAAGACCGTCGACGGCGGCGAGAGCTGGAAGCCGGTCTCCGACGGATTCTTCGGCGGCTCCATCGGCGCGGTCGCCGTCGCCGAATCCGATCCCAACGTCGTTTACGTCGGCACCGGGGAGAAGACCGTGCGCGGCAACGTCTCCCACGGCGACGGCATGTGGAAGTCCCTCGATGCCGGGAAAACATGGAAGCACATCGGTCTCGCCGACTCGCGGCACATCCCGCGCGTCCGCGTTCATCCGCGCAATCCCGATCTCGTCTACGCCGCCGCCCTCGGCCATCTGTTCGGTCCCAATCAGCAGCGCGGCGTGTACCGCAGCAAAGACGGCGGCAAGACCTGGGAGCGCATCCTCTTCGTCAACGAAAACTCCGGCGCGATCGATCTCATCCTCGATCCCGCCAACCCGCGCGTCCTTTACGCGTCGACGTGGCGCGTGCGCCGCACGCCGTATTCACTGGAGAGCGGCGGCGAAGGCTCGGCGCTGTGGAAGTCGACCGACGGCGGCGACACCTGGATCAATCTGTCGAAAAACAAAGGCCTGCCCAAAGCGCCGCTCGGCATCATCGGCGTCAGCGTCTCCGCGTCGAATCCGCAGAACGTCTACGCCATCGTCGAAGCAGCGGAAGGCGGCGTGTTCCGCTCGCGCGACGGCGGCGAGACCTGGGAGAAAACCAACGACGATCGCAACCTTCGCCAGCGGGCCTGGTACTACACCCGGATCTACGCCGACCCGAAAGAGGAGGACACCGTTTACGTCCTCAACGTCGCGCTTCCACAAATCGAAAGACGGCGGCAAGACCTTCACCACCATCGCCACGCCGCACGGCGACAATCACGACCTCTGGATCGCGCCGAACGATCCGCAGCGCATGATCGAATCGAACGACGGCGGCGCGAACGTCACCACCGACGGCGGCCGCACCTGGACTGCGCAGGACAACCAGCCCACCGCGCAGTTCTACCGCGTCTCCACCGACAACGCCTTCCCGTACCGGCTCCTCGGCGGACAGCAGGACAACAGCGCGGTGCGCATCCGCCATCGCTCCGGCGGCAGCGGCATCGGCTTCCGCGATTGGGAAGAAACCGCAGGCGGCGAGAGCGGCCACATCGTCGCCAAGCCCGACGATCCCGACGTCGTGTTCGGCGGCTCGTACGGCGGCTATCTGACCGTGGCCAACCATCGGACCGAGGAGTTCCGGGATGTGAATCCGTGGCCGGATAATCCGATGGGGCACGGCGCGGAAGGAGCGGTCGAGCGCTTCCAGTGGAACTTCCCCATCCTCTTTTCACCGCATGACGCCAACACGCGTCTACGCCGCGTCGCAGCATCTCTTCCGCTCCACCAATGGCGGCGGGAGCTGGGAGCGCATCAGCGGCGATCTGACTCGCAACGACAAGACGAAGATGGGGCCGTCCGGCGGTCCGATCACCAAAGACAACACCTCCGTCGAGTACTACGGAACGATCTTCGCCGTCGCCGAGTCCTCACTCGAAGAGGGGCTGATCTGGGCCGCGTCCGACGACGGATTGATTCACGTCTCCCGCGACAACGCGAAGACCTGGACGAACGTCACTCCGAAAGCTGCACCCGCCGCGATCATGTGGAACTCCGTCGATCCCGGCGTCTTTGACAAAGGCGTGGCTTACGTCGCCGGCACGCAATACAAGCTCGATGACTTCCGCCCGTATCTCTTCAAGACCACGGATTACGGCGCGACCTGGACGAAGATCGACAAAGGCATCCCTACCGATCACTTCACCCGCGTCGTGCGATCCGACAAGCGCCGCAAAGGGCTGCTCTTCGCCGGAACCGAGCGCGGGATGTACGTCTCCTTCGACGACGGCGCGAACTGGCAGTCGCTGCAGCTCAACCTGCCGATCGTTCCGATCACCGATCTCGCCGTGCGCGACGACGATCTCCTCGCCGCGACGCAGGGCCGCGGCTTCTGGATCCTCGACGATCTGTCACCGTTGCAGCAGGAACCGAAATCGACACGCGTTCATCTGTTCGAGCCGCGCCCGTCATGGCGCACGGGCGGATCGACTCCCGAGCGCACGCCCGCGAAGCAGGGCAAGAATCCGCCGCAGGGCCTCGTCGTGAATTACTGGATCGGCAAGGACGTCAAAGCCGGGACGCCGGTCAAGCTCGCCTTCCTGAACGCCGACGGCTCGGTCATCCGCGAGCTCGCGGGCGAGGTGAAGCCGGCGCCGGCGAAGGTTGAAGCCCGCGAACAGAAGGACGTCGTGAAGGAAGAACCGCCCGCCGACGAGCCGAAGACCATCGGCGTGAAGAGCGAGGGAGGGGAGGCCGAGGAGAAAGATCCGAAGGTCGAGAAAGAGAAAGAGAAGAACAAGCTGCCCGATGCCCAGTACGGCCTCAATCGATTCGCGTGGAACCTGCGCTATCCCGAGGCCGCGAAGTTCGAAGGGCTGGTGCTGTGGGGTGGGGGGACGGATGGTCCGCGCGTTCCGCCGGGCACGTACAGCGTTCGCCTCACCGTCGGCGAAGAATCGCAGACCACGACCGCGCAGTTGAAGCAGGACCCGCGCACGTCCGCGTCGCAGCAAGACCTGCAGGCGCAGTTCGATTTCCTGCTGGCCGCGAATCGCAAGCTCACCGAGATCCACGAACAGATCGAGCGCATCCGCGAGGTGCGCACACAGCTCGCCGGCATCCGCAAACGCGCCGGCAAGGACGAAGCCGCGAAACCGCTCGTCGACGCGGCGAAAGACCTCGACAAGAAGATGACCGCGATCGAGGAAGCGCTCTACCAGACGAAGAATCGCAGCTCCCAGGACCCGCTCAATTTCCCGATCCGGCTCAACGACAAACTGGCCAGCGTGGCCGACTCCGCATCGTCGGGCGACGCGGCCCCAACTGCCCAGCAGCGAGCGGTTTACGCGCAGCTGGTGACTCAGATCGATGCCGAGCTGGCGAAGCTCCGCGAGCTCTGGGAAAAGGACCTCCCGGCACTCAACACCATGGTCAAAACCTCGGAGGTGCCGGCCATCAAATAACTGTGTAGACTCTCCCGGTACCCATGGGCCCGATCCTCGTTCTCCTCGCTCTCATCGCCGTCACCGACCCGCCGCCCGACAATCTGAAGGTCACGTTCGCCGCGCCGCCGGCGCCGTCGCGTGATCAGCCCGTGACTTGGCGGGTGAAGATCGAAAACATCTCGGGCGCCGAGCTCCCGCCGACGAAGATCTACTTCCGGTTCTATCCCGGACGCATCCAGTCGCTCGATCCAGAGCTTCCGTGCTCGCCGCAAACCGACGGCGGGTATAGCTGCGACTTTCCCACGTTCGAAGCAGGCGGCTCGAGAGAGTTCGTCGCCTCCGTGCAGCATCCGTTTCGCTACGGACGAACCTCGGCTTCCGTCGGCGCCTCCTATGTCTATGTCTACGGGATGCCCGAAAGCCACAGCAGTGTGGTGACCTACTGGCTGGATTTTCCCGTGACCACGAGCGCGGACGCCGGTCCTGGTTCGCTCCGCCAGACCATTCACGACGTCAATTCCTCGCGGGATTGCCGCCTGGCCTGGCCGGAGTGGTCGAACCCTTGCCGGGTCGTGTTCGACATCGCCGATCCGCTTCCGTCAGAAGGTTGGTACACGATTCGGTTGCGCTCTCCTCTGCCTCCGATGCTGGCGTACGACATGGGGATCGACGGCACGACCCAGACCTCGAGCAGGCCCGGTCCGGCGATCTTCATCGACGGCTCCTCGCTCCCCTCGGGTCACGGCCTCGTCGCCGACTCCGCGGGCATTGGTTCGCACGCGGAGATCCGTGGTCTGGCCATCGGCGGATTCCCCGGCGACGGCATCCACGTCACCGTGCGATCCGAGGCTCTGGTCGAAGGTTGCTACGTCGGTGTCGATCCGACCGGATCGCGCGCGCATCCCAACGGCTTGCGCGGAATCTCCAGCGAGACCATGCGAGGTTGGATCAGCAACAACGTGATCAGCGGCAACCGTCGCAGCGGCGTGTTTTTCATGGGCCAGCCGAGTGTCGGTCCGCAGATCCGCGACAACCGGATCGGCGTTGCCGCGCACGACGACACTCCCATCGGCAACGGCGCGAGCGGCATTTTCATCGCCGACTTCTGGGGCGCGTACAACTACCCGAGCATCGCCGGCAACGTCATCGCCAACAACGCGGACTTCGGCGTCGCGCTCACGGCCAACGCACCGATGTTGATTCTCGCGAACTCGATCAGGAACAACGGTCAGGGTGGAATCGACATCGGACTCGATGGTCCGACGCTGTCCGCCCCCGGCGTTCCGGGCGTGGAGCGTGGTGTCATTCCGGTGCCGGTGATTCAGTCCGCGATCTACAAGGACGGCGTGACGACGATCAAAGGCATCGCGGACGCGGGAAACAATCGACGCGAGGTTTATCTGTACGCGAATTCCACGCTCGAAGCGGACGGCTTCGCGGAAGGGGAGCAGTTCCTCGGCAAGACCTCGGTCACCCACCGCGAGAACACGGGCTTCACGTTCGAGTATCCGGGCGACCTGCGCGGCAAGTTCATCAACGGCAACGCCGTCGCGGTCACGTTCTGGGGCTGGGACGAGTACGCGTACACGAGCTCGGAGTTCGGACGGGCCGTGCCGGTTGAAGATGGTATGCGGTAGGCAGTAGGCGGTAGGCGGGAGAACGATCATCCACCGCCTACCGCCTACCGCGAGCGGCGAAGCCGCGAACCGCCTACCGATCCGTATCGGGCTTTGCGGCTGGACCATCAACGCCGAGGAGTACTTCGCGTCGTTCGATACGCTCGAGGTGCAGCAGACGTTTTATGAACCGCCGTCGCGCGAGACCATGTCGCGCTGGCGTGACGCGGCGCCGCCCGGATTCATCTTCACCATCAAAGCGTGGCAGCTCATCACCCATCGCTCCACGAGCAACACCTACCGGCGATTGAAGAGCGAAGTGAATCGCGACGAAGTCGGCGCGTTTCAGGTCAACGACACCACAATGCGCGGCTGGAAGGTCACTCGCGACTGCGCGAAGCTGCTGCGGGCGAAAGCGATCCTCTTTCAATGTCCGGCGAGCTTCCGGGCGACCGAGGAGAACGTCGCGAACATGCGGCGCTTCTTTGCGAGCATCGAGCGGCTCGAAGGCGTCGATTACCTGTGGGAGCCGCGCGGGCCGTGGCCCGATGACCTGCTCGTCGAAGTCTGCAGCGAGCTCGATCTCGTCCACACGGTCGATCCCTTCCTGCGCGATTCCGTGACGCCGGAGCTGACCTACTGGCGGCTGCACGGCATCAAGAATCACTACCACACCTATACCGACGACGAGTTGCGCTCGCTGGCCGTGCGCGTTCCGCGCGCAGGGGAGACGTACGTGATGTTCAACAACATCCCCCGCGCCGGCGACGCGAAGCGTTTCGCGACGTTCATGCACCAGACCGGACAACCTCCCGCAACGCAGCCGTGAACGCCATTGCTGTCAGAGATGGACGGACCAACGTTGCTGCAGCAAGGGAGGTAATCAATGTCCATTGTTCTGGTTCTGTTGCTCACGTTCTTTGGCGCTTCCGTCGACGACGGCAACGGTTTCGATCCCCTCGGCGGACCGCGCATCGGCAGCACGGGTGACGAGGGAAACGGCTTCGATCCTCACGCTAGCCGTACGGCGAGCGTCCCGCTCGCACCGCGCCGGGCGTCCGCGCCCGGCGCTCTTGTACACTCGCTGGCGATGTTTCATAGCGCCTCCCACAGTCTCAACCGCCTTCGCTCCCAGCTCGCGCAAATGCGCACCCTCGCCGAAGCCGGCGATCCGCAACTCTTCGCAACCGCACAATGCTCCGCGTGGTGCGCATCGGAGCATCTCGATCACATCGTGAAAGTCTCCGCGTCGATCGTGAACCGTCTCCTGCAGGTGGACGCGCCGGCCTCCGCGGGCGTATCGCCGCTCGGCCGGATCATCCTCGCCGTCGGGCGGATTCCACGCGGGAAAGGCAGAGCGCCGGAGCGTCTGCGCGGCGAACGCGTGGCCGCCGCGGAGTTGCAGGCGTCCCTGGCGAAACTGGAGGAGAAAATCGCGCTGCTTTCCGACGTTCATCTCGCCGAAAAGCGCGGAGCGATCGTCCCTCATCCTCGCTTCGGTGGCCTGCGCCCGGGACAGGCCCTGCGCTTCGCGGCGGTCCACAACGACCACCATTTGCGGATCATCCGGGATATTTTGAGGAAGAGTGATTAGTGGTTAGTGATTAGTGGTTAGTGATTAGTGATTAGGAGAACCGAGCACGCTACCTTCCTAATCACTAACGACTAACCACTAATCACTTCGTCAGTGCTATTCTCCCCCGCCTGTTCTTTCCCAACTTCGTTCTGAAGTGGTGTACGGGAAGCCGGTGTGATACCGGCGCGGCCCCCGCCACTGTAACCGGCGACGAATCACGCTGAGGCATCGACCCCCACTGCGAAAGCGGGAAGGGCAGCGCGACGAGGACGACCCGGAAGCCAGGAGACCGGCCACTTCAGAGCCCACAGAGTTCCTCCGGGGTGTGAGGAGCGGCTGGCGTCGACTCTTCACGCCTCCGCTTCGGAGGGAAGCGAAAGGAGTCGTCATGAAGCGTGTGGCCCTGGCAGTCCTGTTTCTCATCATCACCCCCAATTCATTCGCGCAAACCGACCCGCAGAAGGTGTCCGCGGAGATCGTCGTCACCGCGTCGGCGATTCCCGAGCGGGTCGATGAAACGCCGGCGACGGCGACCGTCGTCACGCGCGAGGAGATCGAGGCCCGCGAAGCGCGCGACGTCGCCGACGTCCTGCGCGAAGTCCCCGGCCTGACCGTGAACCGCACCGGCTCGAACGGCAAAGCCACCTCGCTGTTCATCCGCGGCGGCAGCTCCAAGCAGGCCCTCGTGCTCTGGAACGGAGTCGAGCTGAATTACCCCTACCACTCCGGCTACAACTTCGGGCAATTGTCTACCGCTGGTGTCGAGCGGATCGAGGTCGTCCGCGGTCCCTTCTCGGCGCTGTACGGCTCCGAAGCGGTCAGCGGAGTGGTCAACGTGTTGACCGAGCGGAAAACCAACGGCGGCACGCTCGATCTGTCCGTCGGCGAGCGCGGTCTCTTCAACGCCGGCGTCAGCGGGGCGCTCTCGCTCGACAAGTGGTCGGTCAACGCCGCCGTTGAGCGCCGCCAGGACAGCGGGTTCGCCGCGAACGACGACTACAAAGGCACGTCGATCGGCGGCGGCGCCACGTATCGCGCCACCCCGCGGCTTTCTCTGGGATTCCTGGCCCGGCGCAGCTCGTACGACCTGGGCATTCCGTTCAACGCCAATGCTGCAGGCACCGCGTTCGTCCCCAGCCCCAGCCGCCGCGAGGAGGGGATCGAGACCTCCTTCGCCCTGCCCATTCACTTCGATTCCGGCCGGATGTCCTATGAATTGCGCGTCTCGGAGAGCCGCCGCGATGAAGACTTCCGCGATCCGGAAGGAACGTTCGGTCCCGAGCGCAACCTCACCGATTCGCGCGTGCGCACCACCCGCGCCACCGCCCGCACGACCACCCGCGCCGGCACGATCACCATCGGCGGCGAATACGAGGAATCGCTCGTCGATCACCAGAGCGCGTTCGCGGTGATCGATTCGCGTGACCGCACCAGCCGCTCTGCATTCGTCGAGGATCGCCTGTCGATTCCCGCCCGTAACTCGTCGGTCGAGATCACCGCCGGTCTGCGCCTCGACGACTTCGATACGTTCGGCAGCCAGCTCTCGCCGCGCATCGCCGCGGCCTGGGTTCGCGAAGGTCACAAGATCCGCGCGGCGTACGGCGAAGGATTCCGCGCGCCCGGCATCGGCGAGCTCTACACCCCGTTCTACGGCAATCCCGATCTTCAGGCCGAGCAGAGCCGCACCGTCGAAGTCGGTTACGAGCGCTGGTTCGATGACAACGGCAGCGCGTCGATCACCCTCTTCGACAGCCAGTACGACGACCTGATCTTCTTCTCCAGCGCCTTCCGCTACGACAACATCAGCGCCGCGAGCGCGCGCGGTATCGAGCTTTCCGGCCGCCGCCGCTTCAACGCGTTCAGCGCCGCCGCGTCGTACACCTGGCTCGATGCCGAGGACGAGACCACCGGTTCGCAGCTGGTCCGCCGTCCGGAGCACTCCGGCTCGATCACCCTCGGATACGACGCCGGCGCGGCCTCGGCCCTCGTCGTCCTCAGCCACACCGGCTCGCGCGACGACGTTACCGATCTCCTCCCTTACGGAATCGTCCGAAACGGGGCGTACACGACAGCCGACGTGGTGGTGCACTACCATCGTGGTGCTTTGCGGCCGTTCGTGAAGATCGAAAACGTCACCGGCGAGAGGTACGAAGAGGCTTTCGGGTACCGCTCGCCGGGCCGGCGCGCCGTCGTAGGAGTTCGGTACGGAATCAGCAATTAGAAAGGGTGGGCAGGATGGTCTGCCCACCCTATTCATGCCGGCTGCGATCCTCGTCGTTGAAGACGATCTTCTGACCAGACGGTTGCTCCAGGCGATCCTGGAGCGCGACGGCTGCATGGTGACGCCTGTTGGCAGCGCGGCCGAGGCGATGGGGGAGGTCGGGCGGCGCGGGTATGACCTGGTGCTGCTCGACCTCGGCCTCCCCGACGGCGACGGCCTCGACGTCTGCCGCCGCATGCGCGAGCGCCACCAGATGCCCATTATCATCGTCAGCACCCGCCGGGAGATCGAGGACCGCGTGGCCGGCCTCGATACCGGCGCGGACGACTACATCGTCAAGCCCTTCGAGCCGCGGGAAGTCGTGGCCCGCGTCCGCGCCCACCTGCGGCGGGCGAGGGAGATGACCGGCGCGGAATCGGTCATCCATCTCGGTCCGGTGGTCGTCGACGTCGCCCTGCGCGATGCCATCGTCGACGGCCGGCCGGCCGGCCTCACGCAGAAGGAATTCGAGCTCCTGCATCTGCTGGCGTCACGGCGCGGCCGGTCGGTGAGCCGCGAGTACCTCATGGAGCAGTTGTGGGGCGACGACGAGCTGGCCTCGGAGAAGAATGTCGCGGTTTATGTGAGGCGGCTGCGCAGCAAGATCGAGCGCGACCCGGACAAGCCCGAGATCATTCTCACCGTGCGCGGCTTCGGCTATCGCGTCGGCGGGGTGAGGTGATATATCGCGCCCTCCATGTGGACCGCCCGACGCATTCTGAAAGAGATCGCCGACCCTGACCGCCGCCGCGACATCCTCGCCGCGTTCTGGAAGCACGGCGACGACCAGTCGAAGTTCATGGCCCAGATGCAGCTGGCCAAAGCCCTCCATTTCCGCGACGAGACCATCCGCAAAATGGCACCGCAGAAGAGGGCGGAACTGCTCGCGTCGCGCATCGGCGTCGCCGAGTTCGATCAGTTCCTCGAGATCGGCCTGATGGCGTATCACACCCATCACAAGAACGAGATGATGGCCGCGTTCCTCGATCGCTGGAACGTGCCGCACGAGAACGGGACCATCGAAGCCGACGAGTACCCGGTGCCCAGCGCCGACCAGGTCCGCGATGCGGTCAAGGCGCTGGAGGGGGAGTACGACCGCCGCGACACCGCCATCTATCTCGCAACCGCGGGATTGCTGATGGGGGATGAATGGCGGGAGTCGACGTGGCCGGTGGTGAATGAGTTGATTGCGGAAAGTCGTTAGTCGTTAGTGATTAGTCGTTAGTAGCTCGGCGGTTCTACTAACGACTAGCGACTGACGACTAACCACTCAGTTCTAGCGCCGATCAATCCTCAACACCCCCCACCCCGTCCCATCGTGCAGCAGCGTGGCCGTGGCCTGTTGCGGCGCGGCGAAGCGGTCGTGAACCGCGCCGGTCTTGAAAGCCGCTCCGACCTCATTCGGGATCCAGCGCCAGGTGAAATCGACGGTGACCTCGCCTTCGCGATCGCGGACGGCGACGACGTCGCCGATCTCCTTCTTCGCCAGAGGCACGACGTCGAGGATGCCGTTCGGCCGCAGGAGGAAGCGTTTGTCGTTTCGTGATTTGTCCGCGAGCATCACGTCGCCCGTGCGATCGAGGGCGATCCATCCCGCTTCCGCGAGCTGACGGGCCTCGTCGCGGACCGGCGTGCTCATCGACACGCCGCTCACCGGCGTCGTCCAGCCGGCGTTCGTGAATTCGAACTCGCTGAACTCCGGCGCGTTCGCGATCAACGTCTTCGCGTCGGCGGCGCTCGGCGCAGCGGGGCGCGGCTGTTTCGCCACCGTCGCGGTGGTGTCGGTGACCGGCTGTTCGGCGGCACACGCGGTAAGCAGAAGAGCAATCAGGATACGGCGCATGCGCGCAGTAAACCCGCGACCTCGTCCCGCGTCAATTCGCGAGTCTTGCCGCTCTCGAGATTTCCGAGGTCGATTCCGGCGATTGCGGTGCGGGTCAGTGAGATCACTTTGGCGTCCAGCGCCTCCACCATCCGCCGCACCTGCCGGTTCCGCCCTTCGGTGATCGTGATCTCGAACACCGTCTTCCCGCCCGGCTCGCGCAGGCGCGTGATCTTCGCCGGACGCGTCGGACCGTCGCGCAGCTCGATCCCGTTTCGCAGGCGATCGAGCTCCTCCTCGCTCAGACCGCGCGACGCTTTCACCTGATACGTCTTCGGCACGTGGTAGTCGGGATTGGTCATGCGCTCGGCGAAGGCCGTGTCGTTGGTGAGGATCAGCAGGCCGCTGGTGTCGAGATCGAGCCGGCCGACGGGGAACAGGTAGCGCTGAAGATCAGGAAGCAGGTCGAAGATCGTCGGCCGCCCTTCCGGATCGCGATACGTGGTCAGGTAGCCGGCCGGCTTGTTGAGGAGAAGGTAGAGCGGCTCCGCTTTTTCGAGCGGCTTGTCGTCGAAGGTGATGCGATCGCGCTCCAGATCGACCCACCGGTTCGGATCGCCCTCCACCCGCCCGTTCACCTTCACCCGCCCTTCGCCGACCCAACGCCGCGCCTCGGTCCGCGAGCCGACGCCGGCTTTGGACAAGACTCGCTCCAGCGTTTTCAGTGGACGGTCGCCGGCCGGCGGCGCTTTGACCTGCCTGGCCTTGCTCATCTCGGGTCTGTGAGCCTGATCCAGAAACTGTTGTCGATCCTGATCTCCGTGATATGCCCGGCGTCGTCGACACCGACGTTGTGAACCGCGCCTGTGTTCGCATCAGTGAAGCGGTAATGTCGCGGTCCGACGAGTTGGGCGTTGCCTTCGCTCTTCTCCGGGTCGAAGGCGATGGTCACCCGCTGGAAAACGCGATTGCCCCATTCCGGCGGCGCGACCTCTTCTCCGCCGCGCTGCCAGACCACGCCTTTCGCGCCGGCTTTCGCAGTCCACTCCTCGGCATTGACGGTGACCCGGAGTTCCTCCGCGCCGACAGTCGGGCGGGTCATCTCCCCCTCGGCGCGCACGCCGCCTTCTTCGAGGCGGAAATGAAAGCCGGGCGTGGAGCGGAACCAGCGGACCGCATCTTCATAGCGCGTGGACGCCGGCGCCGTGGCAACGCTGGTGATCGTCGGCGCACTTTCCGTCGTCGTCGACGGAGCGGGCGTCTCGCGCGAACAGGCGGCGACGAACACAATCAGAAACGCGTACTTAGGAAAACGTTTACATCGCATCGGAACAGGCGAATGCTACCCTGACGTTCGATACCAATCATGCGGAAAAACTCGTGGTGGTGGGTTGCACTGGGAGTGGCGCTTGCCAGCATCGCGCTTGGAGTGTCGCAGCTGCCCTACGACGACCCGATCGTGCAGGCGAACATGTTTGCGCCGCCGCACCGCCCCGCGCCCCAGCCGGTTTACATCCCCGAGCCACCGCCGCTTCCGCCCGCCGAGCCGTCGCGTGAAGTTCCGACCCTGGTCAAGGCCAGCGAGGAGCAGATCGAGCTTCGCGTGAAGGCCCTCGCGCACGAGATGGCCGACATGTGGACGCGCAACCCGGAAGAGCTCGTGGTCGTGATCGACGACGCGGCCCGCTCCGTTCCCAGCGCGCCGTCTGTGACGTTGCTGCTGGCCATCGCTCACGCCGAAACGAACGGGAAGATTCTCGATGTGTCCGAGGCGGGGGCGGTTGGTCTTGCGCAGGCGACGCCGGTCGCGTATCGCCAGGAAAATCTCGACGGCAAGCTGTTCGTCACCGCCGACTACCTGATCGGCTCCCGCGCCTACATCATGAAGAAGCCCCTCGGCGACGCGGACACCATCGCCTCGCTGGTCGTCGGCAAAGACACTCCCGCGACGCGGAAGAAGGCCAAGCGCCTCCTGCGCGCGGCGAAGGAGCTCCGCCGCGAAGGCATCGACGAGCTCGATCTCCTCGCGCCGTACGCCTCGAAAAAGTACTACGCCGACATCGCCCGCCGCGACAAACACAACAAGGAAGTGCTCGTGCGTCTCGGGAAGCTGCTCGAGTCCGGATCGCGCGCGCAGCTGAAGTCGTTCCGCGATGCGACGCGCAAGGAGTACCGCGCGCTCAAGCAGACCCAGCTCGCGTCGTGGAAGGAATACCAGAACGATCTCATCGCCAAACGCGATCGCATGCTGGAGCAGCACTTCGGCGTGAGCCACAAGGAAGTGAAACGGACCATGGCCTACGAGGCCAGCGAGTACCTCGGCGAGCACCTCGACGACCGCTTCTCCGCGAAGAGCATGGCCCGCTTCCTCGTCCACCACCTCGACCGCAAAGCCAGCGAAGCGCGGAAACTCGGCGCGACCGACGAGAAGGTCGAGCAGATGACCGCCGCGCTCTACAACGGCGGCTCGCACAACGTGAAGCGCATGCTTGCCGGCCTCATTCGGACATTGCCGGAGACTGAGAAGTACATGAAGAAGGTCCCCGCGACGCGGCGCCGCCTCGATGGCGTGATCGCCGGCGTGCCGATGAACGAGTCGGGCGTGCGCACGCTGCGCTGATCCCGCGTCACGCCAGTGCGAAATCGACCCGCAGCACGAACATCGTCACCATCCACCCCAGGAGGATGATGAAAGTCGCCGTCACCAGCCGTTCCCGCTGTCGCGTCTCCGCCCACGTGGCCAGCCAGAGAAACGTGGGAAACACGACCATCGAATAGCGCGCGATCGATTGCACAGTCCCGGTGCTGAGCGGAACGGCCACCGCCGCGAACGCGTACGCGGCGAATGCCCACTGACGGCGGCGGAGCATCCCCACGGCGGCGATGATCAGGAAGAGCGCGGCGGCACCGTTGAGGAGCACGAAGTTCCAGGGCCGGCTCACCGCGAACGACTTCGTCCACTGCCCGCGATCCCAGAGCGCTTGCGCCTTCACGAATGCCAGCGCGTCGCCGGTCAGTTGATGGAGGAAAAGCATGAACGCGGCGGTGCTCATCGGGATCAACAGAAGCCAGAGTTGCCGGCGCGACAACTTTCCGCGTTGCTGCAGTGGCAGAAGGATCAGCGCGGGAAGGAGCAGGATGCCGATGAAGCGCGTCGCGGCCGCGAGCGCGCCGGCGATTCCGGCGGCCCACCAGCGGTCCCTTGCCGCGAAATAGAACGACGCTGCCGAGAGACAGAGGAACAGCGACTCGGTCAGCGGCAGCGAGAAGAAGTAAGTCGTGGGGAAGAAGGCCATGAAGAACACCGCCCGCTCGACCTGCTCGTTCGTCGCGCCCAGTCGCATGCCTGCCGCGGCAACGAACAGAAGTCCGGCCACGCAGGCGAGATTCGACACGAGCAATGCCGCGATCGGATAGTCGACAGGCATGACCCGCATCAGCAGCGGATAAAGCGGGAAGAACGCCCAGGTGCTCCGCGGTCTGCCATCCGCGCCCGGCGCCTCGTATCCCTCGCGCGCGATCCGCTCGTAATGCCAGGCATCGCCGACCATGGTTATGCGGACCAGCTCCGGCACCAGCCGTTCCGCCGACAACACGACTTCCGTCCGCCAGATCGTGTTCGCGTATTCCTTGCCGAGGAAGGTGATCTGCGAGCCGATGACCAGGAGGGAGAAGACGAGCAGGCGGCTCAGCAGAATGGTGGCGAGGACGTTCCGGAGCATCGCCGCTACGTCCGCAGAACCTTCCCGGTCTTCCCCGTGATCAGCCGCGCGCCGCGTTGGTAGGTGAGGTAGGCCCACGCCCATTGCGTGATCACCAGGAAGCGGTTGCGGAAGCCGATCAGGAAGAAGATGTGGATCGCCAGCCAGGCGAACCACGCGAGGAAGCCGCTCAGTTTGAACTTGCCGAAGTCCGCGACGGCGGCGGCGCGACCGATCGTCGCCAGCGAGCCTTTGTCTCTGTAGCGAAAGGGCCGCAGCGGCTGTCCCGCGACCGCACGCTCGACATTCAGCGCCGTGAATTGCCCTTCCTGAATCGCGGCGGGCGCGACTCCGGGCACGAACGAGCCATCGGCCTGTTTCACCGCGGCCAGATCGCCGATCACGAAGACGTTTTTGTGCCCAGGTACGGTGAGATCGCGCTCGACGAGCACGTGACCGGCGCGATCGAGCGGGACGCCGAGGGATTTCGCGAGCGGCGACGCCTGCACGCCGGCGCCCCACAGCACGGTCCGCGTCGCAATCACCCGATCCCCGATCCGAACCTCCCGCTCATTGACCACGGAGACCATCGCGCCGGTGATCACCTCCACGCCCAACTCCACGAGCTGCTTGCGCGCTTTCTCGGACAGATCGGGCGGATACGTTGGCAGGACGCGATCTTTTCCTTCGATCAGAATCACCCGCGCGCTTTCGGACTTGATCCGCCGGAAATCGCGGACCATGGTCTGCCGCGCGATCTCGGACAGCGCGCCGGCCAGCTCCGCGCCGGTCGGTCCCGCACCGATGATCGCGAAGGTCAGCCACGCCTGCTGTTCGACGGGATCGGTCTCCCGTTCCGCCGCTTCGAACGCGAGGAGGACGCGGCGCCGGATCTCGAGCGCGTCGTCGATGGTCTTCAGACCCGGCGCGTTGCGCTCCCATTCGTCGTGACCGAAGTACGAATGCGTGGCGCCGGTGGCGATGACCAGGAAGTCGTACGCTAGCTCGCCGTCGAGCAACTGGACGCGCTTGCGGTCCATGTCGACGGCCACCGCGTCGCCGAGGATGACCGTGGCATTTTTCTGCTTGCGGAGGATGCCGCGCATGGGAGCGGCGATGTCGCTTGGATTCAGCGCTGCCGTGGCCACCTGGTAGAGCAGGGGCTGAAAGAGATGGTAGTTGTGCCGGTCGACGACCGTGACCTGCGCGTCGACGTGTTTCAGTCCGCGGGCGCAGTAGAGGCCGGCGAACCCACCGCCGATGATGACCACATGTGGAGGCATTTCAGGCGCGACTCGCGCCGTACTCTACCCCTACTGCAAGGTCTCATGGCCGCTGAACCGGATCGCGAACGCGTCGATGATCCGCCGCATGTCGGCCAGGAACCCCGGATCTTCGGCGATGCGCTGTTTCATCACCACGAGAAACGGCACGTCCGCATCATCGTCGGCCGAACCGTCTCCACGCTCGATGAGATCCAGCCACTTGTCCGGATCTCCGTCGAAGAGGGTCAACAGCATCTGCATCCGCGCGAAATTCGCGGCGACCGCACCCAGGCTCCAGCGGGGGGTCCATTCCAGGACCTCAACAGAGACATCTCCAGCGAGAGTTGACGTCATCACAATAATTCACTCCTTTAGCGGGACACTCAACTAAGGAGTGACGGCGGGACGGAATTCCCTACCCACGATGTTGGCGAAAGGGAACGACGAGGGCGCCTCCGGCGGGCGGCCACGGGCCGCAGCGCTGGTTTTGGCGTGAACGCGATTCGTACAGCTTGCGCGGGTTTTGGCAGAAGGCACAACCAGCGCCGCGGCCCGTGGCCGCCCGCCGGAGGCGCTCTCGGTCAGTCCTTGCCAATCTTCGCGAGCTCCGGCTTCCCCACCCACCGCCCCCAGGAAAAGCAGCGGATGCAGGTGAACGTGTAGTCGGTCACCCCCGTCTCGCCGTTCTCCTTGGCGTTCACCTCGATCTTCGACTGGCAGCGGTAGCAAAGGATCGCGTCGCCGCGCTGGAGGTTCTCCACGAACCCCTCCACCGACTGATCCTGAAACTCCATCTGCTTCGGGCGCTGGCCGATCTGGATCGTCTCCTTGCCGCGGGGGCAGGTCAGGAAAATGTGGTCGGCGAACGTCGTCTGCACGAAGCTGCCGGTCAGCGTGGCGCCGGGGTGGCGGGGGCAGGGGATCGGCTTCCCGGCCCAGTAGGCGCGGGCGAGCTCTCGCATCTGTTCGACTTCGGTCGGCATGCGCGGCGAATTGTAAGTCAGGGGGCCAGCGACGCCGAAGGGACCGGCGCGCGGCCGTCGACGCGGTCCTGCCAGTCGTCGCGCTGGCGGCGGAAAGGCGTCATCAGGATCCGGCCGAGGGTCACTTCGCGGTCCGATTCGTAGGCCGGGACGCCGATCGTGACTTCCTGCTGCGGCACGGCCAGGCAGATCGTGCGATGCAGGTAGTCCCACGCCGAGAGCAGGCTCGAGTAATTCGTGAACGACTCTCCCCGGCGATCCGAGTGATGGATTCCGTGCATCCGCGGCGTGACCAACAGCCGGACCAACGCGGATTCCATCCGCGCGGGCAGACGGACATTCGAATGATGGAAAAGGATCGACGCAAAGAGGATCAGTTGCCACAGCCAGACCGCTTCCAGCGACGCGCCGAAGGCCACGATCTGCGCGGCGCGGTAGAAGAACGAGATCACATGCTCGCCGAAGTGGAAGCGCAGGGCCGTCGAGGCGTCGAGGTCGCGGTCGATGTGATGCACGAGATGAAAGCGCCACAGAAACGGCACGCGATGGCTGGCCCAGTGCCACCACCACAGCGTGTAGTCGAGGAGCACGATCGCGATCGCGATCTCCATCCAGCTGCGCATCTCGAACAGGTTGAGCAACCCGAAGCGATGGACCTCGGTCCAGCGCGCGATCGGAATCACCAGCACCGCCTGCATGCCGATGCCGGCGAGGAGCGAAAGCACACTCAACGTGAGATTCCGCGCGGTGCGGCGCAGCTTCGGCTCGACGGTGCGGCGAAGCGGTTTGCGCAGCTCGAAAAACAGCAGCGCGCTCCAGGTGACGGCGATTACGCCGATGGTGATGAGTTGCGCGCGCATCGCTCGACTTCCTCGAACACGCGCATGAAGTTACCACCCAACACCTTCTCCAGATCGACTTCGCTCATGCCCCGCTCCAGCAGGCGCGCGGAAAGCGCCGGGAGATTGGCCGCCGTCGTCAGGCCCGCCGGCAAAGCAGGAACGCCGTCGAAGTCACTGCCGATGCCCACGTGATCGATCCCCGCGACCTCCGCGGCATGAAAGATGTGGTCCGCGACCTGGTCGAGCGTCGCCGTCGGGCATCCGAGGGTCTGGAACCATTCGAGGTAGGTATCCCAGTCCATCCGATCATCCGGCATCTCCTCGGTGCCCCCGGTCGGATCGCCGTTGTTCTTTTTTCGGCCTTTCTGGGCGTGCATGATCACCTGCGCGACCTCGTCGCTGATGAACGCGGAGAAGAAGTTGATCATGCACACGCCGCCGTTGCGGGCGAGCTCGCGGAGCATGTCGTCGGTCATGTTGCGCGGATGGCGGCAGAGCGCGCGGCAGGACGAATGCGTGGCCACGATCGGCACCCGCGTGGTCTCGATCGTGTGAAAGAAGGCCTTGTCCGAGACGTGGGAGATGTCGACGATCATTCCCAGATCGTTCATGGTGCGGACGACGTCGCGGCCGAAGTCGGTGAGGCCGCCGTGGCGCTCCGCGTCGCCCGACGAGTCGCACCAGTTGTTCGTGTTGACGTGAGTGAGGGTGAGGTAGCGCGCGCCGCGGTCGTACAGCTCTCGAAGGATGTCCAGCGAGTCCTCGATGGCGTGACCGCCTTCGACTCCGATCATGATCGCGATCTTGTCCGCGGCTTTCGCCGCGCGAATGCCGGCGCTGTCCGTGACCAGCGAGAGCTCGAGCGGCTTGCGCTTCGTCTCGTACTCGATGAGATCGATCAGCTTGCGGGCGAAGTCGGCCGCGCCACGATTGGCGTAGAACGGCGGGACGTACGACGCGAAGAACGTCGCCGTGATCCCGCTCTCCTGCAGCGACCTGAGATCCGCCTGCGCCTCGGTGTCATGTTCGTCGAGGTGGACGTTGTGCCGCAGCAGGCGGTAAGGCGTGTCGCAGTGGCCGTCGACGATGATGGCGCGCTTATGAACGTCGTTACTCACCGGCAAAGTACTCATCGATCCGATCGAGCTCCTTCACCATCGAGGGGATGTCGTCGAAGAGGAACTCCGCTTTGGCGAGGAGCTCGCGGTCGAAGCCGCCGCACAGCAGCGCGGCGATGGCCAGACCGGCGCGATGCGACGCGAGGACGTCGTACGGCGTGTCGCCGGCGACGAGGGTGTTCTCCTGCTTCGTCCCCACACGCTCCAGCGCGGCCTGAAAGATCTCCGGCGACGGTTTCGAAAACTGCGCATCTCCCTTCGATGTCGAGCCCTCGAGCATGTCTTCCGCGCCGAGGAGCGAGACATAGTACTCGACCTCGTTCTCGTTCGATGACGAGGCGAAGGCGAGCTTCAACCCGCGGTCGTGGAGCTCTTTCAGCGCGTCGATGATGCCGGGAAAGGGCTGGACGGATTTCATGTATTTCTCCGTCCAGAGCTCGCCGCGATACTTCTGCAGCTTCTCGCCGATCTTCCGCATCTCCCGCGCGTTCAGGAGGTCGGGAACGAGCAGGTCGCCGCCCTTGCCGATGTGCTCACGGACCACATCCCATTCGACGTTCTTGCCGAAATGCGCGAAGGCCTCGACCCAGCAGTCTGTGTGTTTGTCATTCGAGTCGACGAGCGTGCCGTCGATGTCCAACAGGATTGCTTTCAGGTGCACGGGGGGCGGGGTAGCAAGCGGCGGGCCTTCGCCGCAGAATAACGACACATCCACCCCCCGTTAATCGTCCCAAGTCCGATGTTCGTAACCCTGACCGTCCTCGCCCTGGCTGTGCTCATGCTCGCCGTCGAGCGGTGGAAGCCTGGCCGAACGTTTCCGGCCGTGCGCGGGTGGTGGTGTCGGGCCATTGCGTTGAACGTGGTGCAGGTCGGGATCGTGTTCGTGGCCGGGACGACCTGGGACGGGTGGCTGATTCGCAATCGGCCCTGGTCCGCGGATCCGCTGGGGCTGGTCGGCGGCGCGATCGTCGGTTACGTGGTGATCACCTTCATTTACTACTGGTGGCATCGCGCGCGGCACGCCAGCGACTTCCTGTGGCGCTGGTTCCATCAGTTTCATCACAGCCCGCAGCGCATCGAGATCATCACCAGCTTCTACAAGCATCCCTTCGAGCTGGTGGTCAACGGAATTCTGTCCAGCGCGATCGTCTACTGGCTGGTTGGACTCGATCTGAAGGCGGCGACGCTCGCGGTCACGCTCACCGGGATCGCGGAGCTCTTCTATCACTGGAACGTGAAGACGCCGTACTGGATCGGCTTCGTCATTCAACGTCCGGAGAGCCATCTCGTGCATCACGAGCAGGACCTGCACGCCTTCAACTTCGGTGACCTGCCGCTGTGGGACATGCTCTTCGGCACGTTCCGGAATACGAAGGCGTGGGATGCGAAATGCGGATTCGCCGAAGAGCGCGAGTTGCGCGTCGGCGATCTTCTTCTGGGACGCGACGTCAACACATGAAGGCCGCGGGCTTCCTCCTCGTCCTCGGACTGGCCCAGATGCTGGGCGATGTCACGCATCTCCTCCCCTTGAAAGCCGTCGCGGCCGCGACCGGCGCATCGCCCGCACCGAAAGTGTTTTCCGCGGTGCAGGGCCTCGAAACCTACTCGACCCGTTTCTTTCTCGACCTCGGCCACGAGCGCGTCGAGCTCACACCCGAGATGTACGCGCGAATCCGAGGGCCGTACAACCGGCGCAACGTTTACGGTGCGGCGCTGGCGTACGGGCCGGTGCTGCCGGAGTCGTTGCTTCATCCGGTGATGAAGCATGCGCTGTGTGGTGATGCGCCGCTGCTTCGCGAGCTGCGATTGCGCGCGACGCGGACGCCGGCCGTCGAGCTCGAGCCGTTGCCTGGCACGTCCCTCGGCACACTGCGCACGCGCTTCGAGGCTCCCTGCGAATGAAGAACGGCTGGACGGGCGGACAGTACTCGCTCTATCGCATCGTCTTTGGCGTCTACCTCTTCATTCATTTCTTCGCGCTTGTTCCCTGGGCCGATGAAGTGTTCCACCAGATCCTGCCGCGCGACGCCAGTCCGCTGCTGCATCTCTTCCCGAACATCCTCGCCTTCGCCGACGTGGCTTTGCCGATGCTGGTGATTGCCCAGGCCGCGGCGATCTTCTTCGCCGCCGGCTATCACGACCGCATCGCCGCTGTGGTGATGTGGTACGTCCTCGCGTGTCTCTTCGGACGCAATCCGCTGATCGCCAATCCGTCGCTGCCGTTCGTCGGATGGCTGTTGCTCGCGCACGCGTTTCTGCCGCGAGCGCCGTTCTGGTCGTGGGACGCGCGCGGCCGCGTCGATCCGCGCGGAAACTGGTCGATGCCGCCGCAGATCTTTGCCGTCGCCTGGATCGTGATGTCCCTCGGCTACTCCTACAGCGGCTACACGAAATTGATCAGTCCCTCGTGGACCGACGGGACGGCCTTCGCGCGCGTCCTCGCCAATCCGCTGGCGCGGCCGTCGTTCATTCGCGATTTCATGCTCGGCTTACCTCCGATCGCGCTCAGCGTTGCGACGTGGGGCGCGCTCGCACTGGAGTTGTTGTACGGGCCGCTGGCGCTCTTCCGCCGGGTCCGTCCCTGGCTGTGGCTGGCCATGCTGCTCATGCACCTCGGGCTGATGGTGCTGATCGACTTCGCCGACTTGAGCTTCGGCATGTTCATCCTGCATTTCTTCACCTTCGATCCCGCCTGGATTCCGCGGCGCGCGCCGGCGACCACCGATCGCGTGCTGTACGACGGCTCGTGCGGCCTCTGCCACCGCTCGGTGCGATTTCTCATCGCCGAGGATGGGCCGGGGACGTTGTTCACGTACGAGCCGCAGGAAGGCGGCGGATCGACGGTCGTCGTCGAGACCGCGTCCGGCGAGCGTTTCACCCGATCGACCGCCGTCATTCACCTGCTGCATCGCCTCGGCGGGCTGTGGCGGGTGATCGCGATCGTCTTCGCGCTCGTGCCGCGCAGGTTGCGTGACGCGGCCTACGACTTAGTCGCGCGCGTGCGCTACCGGATTTTCGGCAAGACCAAGGATGCGTGTCCGCTCATGCCGCCGGAGCTGCGGTCGCGTTTCACGCATTCGTAAACCGCATGCCCTTTCGGGAGCCGGCGCGATCCGTACGAGCGCCGCACCTTCACGCGGAATCCGTTCTCGCGCAACAGCGCGAGCATCGCCTCGCGGTCGTGCAGCCAGAGCTGATGCACTTCCTCGGAACGCCGCACTTCGCCGTCGATCTCGCGGAAGGTGAGGATGCGGCGGGCGTTGCCTTCCTGGATGGCGATGACCGTCCAGTCGTCACCGCCGATGCGGCTCTCGTGATCGACAGCGGACTCGGCGACGTCGAAGAGCAGCAGGCGCGCGCTCATGTTGCTGATGAAGGTGCGGACCTCGTCGAACGGGGCGTAGTTCAGGACCTCGCCGATGGAAACGACCGCGTCGCTCGCCGGCAGATCCGCCTCGGCGAATCGTGCGACTTCGAACCGCGCGTCCGGCGCGTTTGCGCGGGCCAGCTCGATCATCGCCGGAGAGGCATCGAAACCGATGACGTCGAAGCCGGCGCGAGTCAGCTCACGCGACAACACGCCGCTGCCGCAACCGATGTCGAGGACGAGCCCTTCGCGGATGTCGTGGCGCCAGAGGGTTTCGATGACGCCGATGCTCGCGGCTTCGGCGAATTCGGAGAAGCCGGCGTGGTGGATGAACGCGAGGTCTGCACCGTAATGTACGGCGGGCGTCCCGCCCGCGTCGCGCCGGGCACCCTGCCCGGCGCTCTGACGATCGGGCGACACGCCCGATCGATGCGGCCGGGACGGCCGCTCCCCGGTCATCGCTGCGCTCCTTCAGGATCGCGGAACCTTGCGGCCTTGCAGCGTACTGCGGGCGTCCCGCCCGATCGGAGCGGCCGGGACGGCCGCCGTACGGTCATCGCTGCGCTCCTTCAGGATCGCGGAACCTTGCGGCCTTGCAGCGTAGAGCGGGCGACTCGCCCGCGGCGATCGGGCGTCGCGCCCGATCGGATGAGCGCCGGGCAGGATGCCCGGCGCGATGCGGCCGGGACGGCCGCTCCCCTTTCACCGCTCGGCTGCCTTGCGGATCGCCCGCAACATCAATCTGCGAATCAACCCACTGAACGGCCGCACCACCAGCCAGTACGCGCGAAACCTCCAGTTCGCGCAGAGCACGCGCGTCTCGGTCGAGACAAGACTCCCATCCTCACGCGGCTCGATGGCGAAGTTCCACGCGGCGCGTGCGGAATCCGGAGGCACTGGCCGACGAAACGACTCGACATCGACAGGCGTCAGCTTGCAGGCCGGTTTCCAGAACGGGCCTTCGATGCCGAGGACGATCTCTCGTGGTGGATCTTCGGCGAGCAGGCAGAAACCCTGCCGAAGAAAGAGATCGAGTGAAAAGGCGGTGGACGACATGCCGCGCAGTCTCAGGAGCATCCGCACGATCGGATGCGTGGTCAGCTCGCCGTGACGGATCACCTCGTAAATGCGGTCCGGCGTGGCCCGCACGAATGTCGAGTGATACTCGTGATAGTCGGAGTGGGGGAGCAGCCGGTCGATCAGCACGACATTACAAGTCGTCGTGCGCGCGGAGGAACGTGTTCGGCTTGGTAAAGGTCTTGGCCATGCCCAGGCCGCGATTCAACTCGCCGAGCGAAACCCGTCCCGTGGCCACGGCCGCGCCGAGCTGCACGAACGTGCGGAACTTCCCGCGCGTCTTGTAGCGGACGTCGAGCGAGTGCTGCCAGAGCGCCGAATACTCCGTGTAGAACTCGTCGAGCGGCAGGCGCGTCGGCAGCACGGTGTGGACGATGTCGTACATCTCCCACTTGTGCGTGGTCACGTTCTGCTTCGCGGCGTCCCAGAGGTCGGTGCCGGGCAGCGGGGTGAGGATCGAGAAGCCGGTGTTGTACGCGCCCATGTGCTCGATCCAGTCGCGCAGCCGCTTGAAATCGTCGCGGTCCCAGGCCGGATCGACGATGAAGTTCGGGGTGAATCCGACGCCGAGCTCCTTGAGGATCTCGATCGCCTTCACGTTGTTGTCGGCGGAGTTCTTCTTGTTCACCGCGCGCAGACCTTCGTCGGTCACGGATTCCAGGCCGAGGAAGATCGCCAGGTTGCCGCAGTCCTTCCACATCTCGATGAGATGGGGGAACTTGCAGATGATGTCCGTGCGGGTCTGCACGGTGAAGTATTTGTGGATTCCCGCGGCCTTGATCTGTTTGGCCATCTCCTCGCCGCGTTTCACGTTCATCCAGAAGATGTCGTCGGTGATGAAGATGTTCGGCGCGGTGATGTCGCGCAGTTCCTCGACCACGCGCGCCGGCGATTTCTCGCGGAAGGTCGATTCGTGAAACTTCCAGACCGAGCAGAAGTTGCACTTGAACGGGCAGCCTCGCGCGGTTTCCATCAGCGCCAGCGGCTTGCGGAAGTTGATGTAGTAGTGATCGGCGTACTGAGTGATCAGATGCCGCGCCGGCATCGGATAGTCGTCGAGCCGCGGCCGCGTCGGCGCGTGCCCGGTGTTCATCCAGCCGCTGCCGTCGCGTACTTCAGAGTCCGGGGATCTTCTTGATGTCCCCCGAATCGGCGAGGGCGTTCACCAGCGGTGGCATGACCTCTTCGCCGTCGCCGATGGCGATGACGTCGATGGCCGGATCGCGGAACCAGTCCGGATCGCGGGAGGCGTCGTGGCCGCCGATGACCACGAAGGCTTTCGGCATCTCCCGCTTGATCCGCTGGGCCAGCCGGATGGTGCGGTTGCGCTCGGTGGTGAAGTTGCACTGCAGGCCGACCACGTCCGGATCGAACGCGCGGCAGGCGGCCATGCCCGCTTCCTCCCCGTCGATGCGGAGGTCGATGACTTTGCAGACGTGGCCGTCCTGCTCGAGGCAGGCTGCCACGCAGATCGGTCCGAGAGGCTCGACGAAGGTGAGCATCTCCAGTCCGAGGATTCCGCCCACGGGAGGTTTCAGGAACGCGACTTTCATGTGTGTGGGCGAAACCTTAACAGATTCGGTTACGGGGTTGCGGGGTTCCGAGGTCACGGGGGTGAGAAAGGGCTCCGAGGCGCACCTCGAAACCCCGTAACCCCGTAACTGTCACAGCCCGAATCTCACTCCCAGCTGCAAGGTCGAGAAGGTGATGTTCCCGCCGGTGGCGTTCATGGTGTGCACGTTCCAAAGCCCCTCCACGCCCCAGCGCGGCGAGATGTCGTAAAGCAGGCCGGCGCCGGCGTTTCCCCCGGCGAGGATCTTGGTCCCCAGGTAATCCAGGCGATACACCCCCGCCGAGGCGCCGAGGAACGGGTGCACCTTCCCCGATCCGAACCACCGTTTGCCGCCGATCGTGAACTGCACGAGCTTCGGATCGGTAGAGCTGCTCCGCTGGAACGTGTGGATTCCTGCGATGAGCTCGGCCGACCAGTTCTGCGAGAACCGCCGTTCGATTCCGGCGTTCGCGCTCAACACGCCATCCGAGCTGCTCAGGCCGTCGTGGAGGGCGTTGGGGCCGACATCCAGGAACAGGCGCCATTTGCCCGCGACCGACCCACCGCCCGAAGAACCATCGATCGGAATGCCGTCGACGACGACGTCGACATCCGGCGTGGTTCCCACGGGCAGATCACTCACCGTGTAGACGTACGTTCCGGTCTGATCGCGATCGATCGGCGTGCTGCTGATCGTCCCCGGGCCGGTGAGTGTCGCCCGAACCTTCGACGCGTATCCGGGCCCGACGTAGTTGCCGAACCGGTCGCGCGGCGTCACCGCGACCAGCGCGGTCCCATCATCGCCCGCGCGACTGATGCTGATCGTCGTCGCGATCGGATCCGGCTGTACTTTCAGATGCCGCTCCAGCCGCTCCGTGCGTCGCACGTGACCGGTGCGCGGATCGTCCCAGTCGAGCAGCACTTCGAATACGTACAGACCGGGCACCGTCGTGCCGCTGAACGTGCCGGTGTAGAGACCGTCGCCGTTGCCCGAATCGCTCAGGGTGATGGTCTCGACGTCGCGCGGCCTGATGCGCGCGAGCAGCGCCGTGTCGGTGATGCGGTCGACTTTCCGCTGATACGGCGTGGCGGTGTCGCCGCTGGGAGTCGTGGTCGTGCCGGTGTTCGAGTCGGTGGAGGGTGTGTCGTGGAGAATCGTGCCGAGGCCTTCCGCGGGGCGCTGAATGCGGACGCGGATCGCATCGCTGGGGAGCTTCGCCAGCGGCCGGCCGGCGAACGAAACGTTGACCTGAATCGGGAGCGTGTCGCCGGTCGCCGGCGAGAGCTCTTCGAGACGCACGCGGTACTCGAGGTCCTTCTCGACCAGGAACGCGTTGAGCGTGTAGGGAATGGGCCGGTTCGCATCGGACTGCGCGCGCTTCACCCGCACGCTCCAGTCGCCGGCTGCTTCCGGCCGGATGTCGAATCGCTGAATGACTGCCTGGCCCGTCCGCGAGATCGAGGTCGGAGTCATGACCGTGCCGTCGCCGCCGAGGACTTCGAGATCGAGCACGCGTTCCAGAGGTGGCGCCCATTGCAGCGAGACGACCACGCGCGGAACGGAGCGGTCGACGATCAGCGGCTGCGGCGCGCTCGGACCGGCACCGGTGAGGGTGTCGCTCCGGCGCAATGCCGAGGAGATGGTGTTGCCTTTGAGGATGTTCACCAGCGTCTGGCCGAACGCGTCGAAGAGCGTCTCGGCGTTGATGGCGATGAAGGACAGTCCGTTGGTCTGCAGCGAGATCCGCTCCAGCAGTTCCTGATCGACACCGGCCGGAAGTCCGAAGCCGACCGTTTGAATCGGCGTGAAGCGCTTGCGCAGCTCCGACTGCAGGCCGGCGATCGGCTCGAGCGTGAGGATGTCGTCGGCGATGGTGTTGATCAGCGGCGCCGTGTTCTGCTTGCCGTCGGTGACCACGACCACGACCAGATCGTTGTCCGGATCGTCCAGCCATTCCCGCATGGCCTCGTTGATGCCGCCGCCGATCGACGTCGAGCCGGTCGGCGTCAGCGTGTCGATGTGCGCGCTGACCGCCGTCCATTGATGACCGGAGCCCGGCTCGTTCGCGCCGCGCTGCACGAAGAAGTTGTCCGGCGCATCGGCGCCCGGGATCGACTGCACGGCGGCGGTGGAGTTGAAGAAGACCACGCCGATGCGATCGCCGCTCAGATCGATCTGGCTCTCTTCGAGCGGAGCATCGATCTGCTGCCACTGGGCGATGAACGCGGCCAGCGCCGACTTCAGGATGGCCGCCTTCGACGCGCCGGAGGCGATGCCCGGCGGCAGCTCGTTCATGCTGCCCGACCGGTCGAGGACCAGCACGACGTCGAGGAAGTGTCGCGACCGGAAGATCGCGCTCAACTCGGGGGCGACGGCGTCGGCGATTCCGAGGATCGTCGCCGGGAAATCGCCGACGCGCTTGAAGACTTTCGAGCATTCCACCTCCGAGCCGACGGAGTAGGAGGACATGCGGTACTCGACCACATCCTGCGGTCCCGAAAACCGCATCATCACCTGGGTCACCCCCGCGTTCGGGCTCAGGCAGAAGTTGCCCGGATTGAATTTCGACAGCGGCTTGTAGGTGATCTTCGCCGAGTTGCCGGCGCCAGCTTCGAAAGTGACCGAGTCGCCGTTGACGGTGGCGGTCTGGCCGAGATTGATCGTCGTCGTCTCCGCGACGACCAGTTGCGCGCCCGCCGGCGGTGCGTCGAGTGCGAAGGTGATCCGCACCTCGCCGATCTGATGGGGCGAGCTCTCGCGGATCGGAATCGTGAGCTCGAAACTCTCGCTCGCTGAGAGGGCGGATGCAAAGCACACCAGGATCACCAGCGAGACTGCGAATCGTTTCATGTTCCCTCCGATGCCGGAGGATTGAAGCATGGACGGCTATTTCGCGTCGATGGCGAGACGCTTTCCCGGCAACAGCAGCGCAACCAGCGCCGACACGAACAGCACCGCCGGAAAAATCATCAGCCGGTTGTCGCGGGCCAGGCTTCCGCCGGCGATCAGCGCGACCAGGCCGCTGCCGATGACGCCTCCCACGTAGCGCATCGTCGACAGCGCGCCCGAGGCCACGCCTGCTTCCGACGCTTCGACGGCGCTCATCGCCGCTGCTTGCGCGGGGCTGGTGGCCATCCCGATTCCGGCGCCCATCATGATCAGCGACACCAGGAGGTCATTGCTGACGACGAACATCGCCGCGCCCGCTGCCGCGAGGAGCCCGCCCGCCAGCGACACGACGCGCGCGCCGATCGCATCCGACAATCGTCCGCCGAACGGCGCGACGACGACCATCCCCGCGGTGAACAGCAGCAGCACGCGTCCCGTGTCGGCGGGATTCTTCGCCAGAAAGAACGGCAGCAGAAAGAGCATCGCGTACATGGCCAGGTTCTGCAGGGCCACGATCGCGCTGCCGGCCGCGAACGCGGGGCGAGTGAACAGATGGACGTCGAGGACGGGGTCGCTCGCGCGAAGCTCGCGCAGGACAAAGGCGATGAGCGCGACGAGCGCTGCGGACGCGAAAGCGAGGTTCGTCGTCTCGATCGCTGCGACGAGCAGGAGCACGGCGATGCCGAGAATCGCGCTGCCGGCGAAGTCGAACGACGCGACGCGCTCCGACTTCGGCGAGCGTCGCGGCCGCTCCAGCAGAAACGAGAGCAGGACGACGGGCACGTTCACGATGAAGACCGAGTGCCAGCCGAAACGCGCCGTCAGAAATCCGCCGAGAATCGGACCGACCGCCGCGGCGCCTCCCATGATCGAGCCGAACACGCCGAACACGCGGCCACGCTTGTCCGCGGGAACGCTGTTGCGTAACACCGCGAAAACCGTGGGGATGGTGAACGCGCCGCCCAGGGCCATCAGCACGCGACCGGCGCCGAGGACTTCGAGGGAAGGGGAGAAGGCCGCGAGTAACGCGCCAAGGCCGAACATCGTCCGGCCCAGCGTGAGGACGCGCGACGCGCCCCAGAGATCGGCGAGTTTGCCGGCCGGACTCTGGGCCACGATCGTGACGACGAGGTATCCCGTGACCAGCCAGCGCGTGACCACCGCCGGGCTGACCGCGAACGAGCCGGCGATCGACGGAAGCGCGACGGCGATGATCGTCGAGTTGAGCGGCGCAAGCAGCGCCGCGAGGGCCAAGCCCACGAAGCTCGCCGGTGTAGTGTGGGCCTCCGGCCTACCCTCGGGCGGGAGGACCACACCCGTCGTAATCGGCCGCGACTGCAGCAGATACACCTCATCCCCTTCAAACGCCCACTCCAGATCCTGCGGCCCATCGAAGTACCTCTCGCACTCCCCGGCCAGCCGATGCAGCGCCATGACCTGCACATCGCTCAACGAAAGCCGCCACACATCGTCCGGCGCGACGGCAGCTTTCACCGTCCCGCCGTCCGCCGCGAACCGCACCATCACGTCCTTGCGCCCGGCCCTCCGCTCGAGGATCTCGCCGTCCGTGCTGACGCGAATGAAGTCCGGCATGACCAGCCCGGCCACCACGGCTTCGCCAAGTCCCCAGGCGCACTCGATCACCCGCTCGTTTGCGGCGGTGATCGGATTCCGCGTGAAGAGCACGCCCGCACAGTCCGCGTTGACCATGGCCATCATCACCATGGCGATGCGTGGCTCCCCGGCGACGCCCATCTTCCTGCGATAAGCCAGCGCACTCTCCGCGCGCGCCGACTCCCGAATCGTCCGTACCGCCTCGAACAGCATCTCCTCGGAGGTCACGTTCAGCACGGTCACGTGCTGCCCCGCGAAGCTCGCGTCGATCGAGTCCTCACCGACTGCCGAGGAACGTAATGCGACCCTTTCGCCGGTTTCGTGAAACGCGGCGATGATCGACGCGTCGTCGTTGTGATCCCAGGAAATGGCGACGCCTTTCGGAACGGGCAGCCCCGCGCGGATCGCCCGCGCAAGCGAAGCCGCTTTCCCTCCGAACCGCTCCTCGGAATCAGCGTCGCTGAGCCGGACGATCGTCACGCCAGAATTTCGACAGTCCCGGCCGCGCCATCGACTCGCACGCGCATGCCGTCGCGAATCACCTCGGTGGCGTTGCCCGTGCCGACCACGGCCGGGATGCCGTACTCGCGCGCCACCACCGCGGCATGCGAGAGCGTTCCGCCGCGATCGGTGACGATGCCGCTGAGCAGCGGCAGCAGCGCGTTGTACGACGGCGCGGTCGAACGTGTGATCAGCACATCGCCTTTGCGAACGCGGCCCATGTCCAGCGGATCGAGCACAAGCCGCGCGATTCCCGAGACCTGTCCCGGACTGGCCGCGAAGCCGCTGACCGTCGCCGCCGCCTTTGCCTGTTCGCGGGCGGCGAACATCTCGCCCATGACGATGCCGACCGCACGTTCGGCGCG
Source organism: uncultured Acidobacteriota bacterium (assembly GCA_963822445.1). Lineage (GTDB taxonomy): Bacteria > Acidobacteriota > Thermoanaerobaculia > Gp7-AA8 > Gp7-AA8 > QHVT01. The sequence continues at coordinate 736,541 of CAWGHO010000003.1, forward strand.
TGCCGCATCGGGCGGGAACCAATCCGCCGGCGGGGGACCGGCAGGGGTGCCGCCGAGGAACTTCGGCGCGTCGCGGAAGGTGTGCGTCATCCGGAACTTCGCGTCCGCCGCCGCCTGATCGGCAGTGCGATCCGTGCCGCCGCGCAGCATCGATTTCAGTTCGTCCGGCGTGAGCTCGACCGCATGCTCGGCATCGTGCAGTTTGCCTTTCGCGGCAAGCCGCCGGCCGGCTTCGAGAATCGCGCGGCGGGCGATTCCGGCGGACCACATGTCGTTGTAGTACGTCCGCTCGTCGCGGATCCGATAGGTCAGCCGCGCTTCACCGAGCAGCTCATCGAACTGCGCGCGATGCTGCGGCGGGACTTTCTCGCGAATGGTGGTCTCGCGCTGCGCGACGTCGTTCGCACTCACCACCGACTTGCCGTTCACCGCGGAGCGGATGTTTTCCACGAGCAGCTCCGGCATCTCGCCGATGGTGACGTCGGCGAAGTCGTAACCGGTGGCGATGCGCACCGAGGCCGCGTCGATGTAGCGGCGGGCCGCGGCGCCGACGGCGTCGGTGCGGGCGATGAGGGCGTCGATGCTCTCGAACGGCGCACCGCTTTCAACGATCGCAGCCGCCAGCGCATCCAACTCGTCCGTCGCCCCCTGCGAAACACGGCTCGACCCCCGAAACAGCGGCAACACCTCGGCCGGCGCGAGGCCGGTCCACTCCTTCACGTGCACGAGGAAGTCGCCGAGGGGGAGCATCGCTGTTGCGTTGAGACTGTGGTGGAGCGTCACCGCGCGGCGCACCGCGTCGAAGCAGCGGTCGAGATGCGCGATCAATTCGTCGTCGCTCAGCGCGGCGAGGTTGACGTTCTGCAGAGCCGTGTTTTCCCTGGCGATGGCGGGTTTCACCTCCGAATCCCAGCGCTGCACATCCTCGCGCCAGCGTTTCGTCCGCCAGACCTCGGCGACGGTCCTGATCCGTTTGCGCATTTCCGGGTGGAGCTTCGTCAGCAGCTTGAAGATCGCTTTCGGCGGCGGACCTTTCGCGCCTTTCGGCGCGCCGACCGGACGCGCGCAGATGTAGATGAAGCGGTTGACGACGGCGAACTCGAGATAGTCGAGGAGCATGCCGTAGCGGGCCATGCCTTCGCGGAAGCCGGCCGTTGCCGCGGGCGGAAGGACCGCGGCCATCGACCGCGACACGGGCCGCATCATGTGCGTGGATTCGACCTCCCAGACACCGGGTCCGGGAGCGGTGAAGTCGCTGGTTTCGAGCATGGGCGGGGATGATAGTTTAGGAGTGCGGCGGCAGAGCTGCCGCTTTGGGACGTACCAAAGCGGCGGCTACGGCCGCCGCACTCCTAAACTTTCGGTCCAGTTCGTGACCAGCGTGATCGGCACCGGCTCCAGCTTTTCCTCGTGGATCGACAGAATGCGCGAGCCATCCCTTGAGAAATCGCCGTTCACCAGCTCCGGCGGGATCTTTCCGATCACTTCCGGTGCGCTGAACGTATCTCCCGTCACGCGAACGCGCAGGTGGGTCAGATCGTTCGTGACGATGCGCAGCTCGTTGCTGTCGCGCAGCCAGAGCGCGCCGCCCGCTCCCATGTTGGTGAGCTGCTTCTTCGCGCCGCGTTTCGGAAACGACACCGCATAGATCTCGCGACGTCCGGTCTCGTCCGACGTGTAAACGACCCAGCGGCCGTCCGGCGAGAATCGACCCCACTGTTCATCGAACTCGGTCTCGATGAACGGGTACGGTTTCCCGCTTCCATCCATCGGCACGACCCAGATGTCGCCGTTGTCGTCTTCACTCTCGAAGACGCCTGCGAGCACGAACTTGCCGTCGCTCGACCAGTCGGTGGCCAGGCAATCCCTGTCCTTCAGTTCGAACGCGAGGGTCTCCCGGGTCAGGCCGTCGACCGGCTTGACCATGACCGTGACGCGGCGCTGCCTGCCCGTCGAGAACAGCAGCCTGCTCCCGTCCGGCGACCAGACCGGGGAGAACTCTTCCAGCGCGTCGGTGGTGAACCGGGTCGGCGTTCCACGCGCGAGATCGATGATCCAGAGGTCGGCCGGGTCGCCGACGAGGACCACCGCCTGTTTGTCATCCGGCGACAGTTGAATCTCGTCCTGGACGTCGACGTCGGCGACGTGGCTCAGCTCTTTCCCGCTGATGTCCATCCATCGCAAAGAACGCTTTCCCTGCGGCGGCCCGGTGAAGTAGACCAGGCTTCCTTCCGCCGAAGCGCCGAACAGCGCGCGGAAGAAGCCCGGGACGGTGGTTACGTCCTGGGCGATGCGAATGGGCTCACCGGTGAACTTCCGTCGGTCCGGGTCGAACGGCTGGGCGAGCAGGTGGTTCTCACGGACGAACAGCACGTGCCCGTTCGCGTAGATGGCGTTCGACCTCGCGCGCAGCAACAGCGTGCGCTCGGGCGAATCGAGCGATCCGATGTAGATCGCGTTCACGTCGCTGTCCGCGGGAACCTTGTGGCTGCCGGCGAGATAGAGGAAGTGCTTGCCGTCGGGGAGGAACCACGGCCAGCGATGCGTGGTCTCGGCCTGCGACGCGTCGAGCTTCGTCACGGGGACGCTCTTGCCGCCGTTCGCGGATACGCGATGCAGGGCGTCGCGCCAGTTGGGCTCGAACACGATCGTGCCGTCGGCGTTCCACGTTCCGCCGCGGCCGCTGCCGCTGTCGGTAATGGTGACGGCCGGTCCGCCGGCGACGTCGATGCGGCGCAGTTTTGCGCCGCCCCAGAAGGCAATCGACCGGCTGTCCGGCGACCAGAACGGCGAGTGGCCCGTTCCGATCTTCCGGCTCTCGCCGCTCTCGAGATCGCGGAGCCAGAGCTCTTCGGGACCGGGGAAGGTCGCCGCGGAGTAGGTCACGTACCGGCCGTTGGGAGAGATGGTCAGCGCGGATGCTTCGAAGCCCGCCAGATCGAACGCCGCTCCCGGCTGCGGAACGAGTGATGACTTGCGCGTCGCTACCGGTTTGGAGCGCTCGCGCCAGAGCGCCCATCCCAGTCCGGCCGCTGCGAGCAGAAGCAACAGCGTCGACGCCGCGAAAAGCCGCTCGCGATTCTTGCGACGCGCGACCGCCGGCGCAGATACGCCGACCTGCGAGCCCGCTTCGCTGATCCAGCGCAGCTCCTGCGCGACGTCGTGCGCGTTCTGCCAGCGATCCTCCCGCTCCTTGGCCAGGCAGCGGGCGATGACATGCTCGAGTGCGGGCGGCGTCATCGGCTGGATCTCGCTCACCCGCGGCGGGTCACCGCCGACGATCGCGCCGATCAGCGAGGTTTTGGTCTTGCCCTGGAACGCCCGGCGGCCGGTGAGCATCTCGTACAGCACCGCGCCGAACGCGAAGATGTCCGTGCGGGCGTCGGCGTCTTCACCGGCCAGCTGTTCGGGAGCCATGTACTGAAACGTGCCGACGATCGTGCCCTCGGCAGTAAGAGGCATGTGCTCGGTCGGCGTGTCCGGCGTTGCGACCGACGCCGTTGCCGCGCGGGCCAGGCCGAAGTCGAGGAGCTTCGCCCCCGACTTCATGATCATCACGTTGCCCGGCTTGAGATCGCGATGGACGATGCCGCTGCGATGCGCGCGATCGAGGGCCTCGCCGATCTGGATGCCGTAGCGAAGGACGTCGGCGAGAGGAAGCGGACCGCGGGCGAGGCGCTGGGCGAGCGACTCGCCCTCGAGCAGCTCCATGACCAGGTAGTCGGTACCGTCCTCGCTGCCGACATCGTGGATCGTGCAGATGTTGGGATGGTTGAGTTGCGAGATCGCCCGCGCCTCACGCTCGAAGCGCATGCGGAACTGCGCGTTCTGCGCGAGCGCAGCCGGAAGGATCTTCACCGCGACGGAGCGATCGAGACGCGTGTCCTTGGCCTGCCACACTTCCCCCATCCCCCCGGCGCCGAGCTGCGAGACGATCTCGTAGGGGCCGAGGCGCGTTCCCGAACCTACTTGCATGCGTGGGCGGTATTGTAGGCGCCCAGCGCATGCAGAGAGTTTCCCTTCTCCTCCTCCAGGTCGGCGCGATCGCGGTGGTCGTCGCCGCGACGACGCATCGCGGGTTCGATCTCGATCGCTTTCTGATCCCGAAAGAGCTCGTGCTGCACGCGACGGCCGCGCTGGCAGGTCTGCTGGCCATCGGCGCGATCCGCAACAGCAAAACTACGAGGGTCGACTGGCTGCTCACCATCTATCTATTGCTCAGCGCGATCTCGGCGTTGTTCGCCACGAATCCCTGGCTGGCCGTGCGCGCGCTGGCGATCAGCATTTCCAGCGCGCTCCTTTTCTGGGTCGCGCGATCGGCGCGCAATGCCGGACCGTTCCTGAATGCGATCGCCATCGCCGTCGTGATCGCCGCGCTTCTCGCCCTGGCCCAGGCATACGGAATCTGGATCGATCTCTTTTCCACGAATCGCGCGCCGGGCGGAACGCTCGGCAATCGCAATTTCGTCGCGCATGCAGCGGCGTTCGGGATGCCGGTCGTGCTGCTCGCCGCGTTCCGCGGTCGCATGCTCGCCGCGGCCGGTGTTCCGATTCTCACGGCGACGCTCGTGTTGACGCGCTCGCGCGCGGCGTGGCTGGCCTTCGCCGCGGCCGCCGCCGTCTTTCTCATCGCCATGCTCTCCTCGGCCGCCCTGCGCCGAGACGCGCGAACCTGGCGCCGGCTGCTGCTCGTTCTCGTGCTCGTCGGAGTGGGTGTTGCGGCGGCACTGCTCATCCCGAACGAATTGCGCTGGCGCAGCGACAACCCCTACCTCGAGTCCGTGCAGGGCGTGGTCAATTACCAGGAGGGGAGCGGCCGCGGACGGCTCATCCAGTACGAGCGCTCCCTGCGCATGGCCGCGCGGCATCCGCTCTTCGGCGTCGGGCCGGGCAACTGGGCGGTGGAGTATCCCGATCACGCGCCCGGCAACGATCCCTCCATCGATACGAGCGAAGGCGGGATGACCTTCAACCCCTGGCCGAGCAGCGACTGGGTCGCCTTTGCGTCGGAGCGAGGTTTCGCGGCGGCGATCGTTCTCGCGGCGGTCTTCATCGGCCTCGCCGTTTCCTCGCTCAGACGGCTGAAACGTGCGATCGACAGCGATGACGCGCTGCTCGCGGCGACTCTGCTCGCGACACTCGTCGCCGCCTGTGTTGCTGGCGCCTTCGACGCCGTGCTGATGCTCGCCCTGCCGGCATTCATCGTCTGGGTGACGCTCGGCGCACTCCTGCCGCGAGACATTCCCGCCGAACCGGTAATGCCGTCGCGATCGCGCACCGTGCTGGTGCTGACGCTGAGTGTTGTGGCGGCGCTCGCCGCCGCTCGATCGACCGCGCAGATCGTGGCCATGGAGCTCTTCACGCGCGGCGATCGACCATCGCTGCGCCGCGCCGCCATCCTCGATCCCGGCAACTATCGCGTGCACATGCGCCTGGCCCGCGGAGGGAAGGGGAGATGCGAGCACGCCCTCGCTGCGCGCGACCTTTACCCGAACGCCGACGCCGCAAAGGCCGCCGCCCGCGGCTGTCCGGACTAAAGCCGCGTTACCATTTACGCCAGGAGGTCAACTGACCATGGCCAAAGGAAACAACGCCCGCAAGAAAGAAACGAAGAAGCCGAAGAAGGACAAGAAGTAGTTTCGGGGTTACGGGGTTACGGGGTTACGAGGAGGTTGTGGCGTTGCGAGATGGAAAAGCGTTTCGGTCCACCCCGCAACCTCGTAACCCCGCAACCCCGTAACCGTCACTTCCGCCAGCTCACCCGCACGTACCACGCCGCCCCGTTGAATCCCATCTGCACGTTTTCCCACTGACCGCCGTTCTCGGTCTCGTTCGGGTCCTGCGCGGTCGGCTTCACGTCGAAGACGTTCATGCCGCCGATGGTCAGGCCGAGGTTGCGGGGGAGGTCGATGCCGACGTGGAGGTCGGTCGAGAAGCGGGGGTCGTAATGCTGGCTCGGCGAATTCGGGTCATCGAGCTGCGACCACGTGCCCGACTCCACCTCGCCGAAGTAGTTCACCCGCGCGCCGGCCTTCCATTGCGCGCGTGAGTAATCCGCGCTGATCACACCTTTCGTCCGCGGCGCCGATTCCTCGACGAACAGCCGCTCGCGCTTGTTGAAGTAGATGTCTTCCTTGCCGACCAGCCCCGGCGCGGTATTCACCCGCTCCACTTCCGTCTCGTTGAAATTCAGCGAAAGCGACGTGGCCAGCCGTCCGCCCTGCATCGGACGATTGTTCGACAGCGTCAGATCGAGTCCGCGCGTCTGCGTGTCCACCGCGTTCGTGAAGAAGCGGGCTTCCGCGAGATTCTGTGCGCTGATGATGTGGCCGATGTCCGCGTCATCCGCGGTGAACCCGCCGGTGAGCACGACCCGGTCGTCGATCGTGATCTGGTAGACGTCCGCGGTGAGCGACGTGTCCGTTCGCGGATTCCAGGTGAAGCCGCCGGAGATGTTGAACGACTCCTCTTCCTTCAGCGACGGAATTCCGACCAGTCTCGCGAGCTCGCTGTCGTTGCGGGCGATCTTCACGTCCAGCGCTTCGCCGGCGATGAAGTCGGTGATGGTCGAGCTGAAGTAGCGCTGGTGCAGCGACGGCGCGCGGAAGCCGGTGCTCGCCGAGCCGCGCAGGTTGAGCAGCGGCGTCGCCGCGAATGCGAACGAGACCTTCCCATCGACGGTGTTCCCGAAGTCGCTGTAATCCTCGGCACGAACCGCGGTCGTCAACAGAAGCCGCGGCGACGTGCGGAGCTCGAGATCGACATACGCGGCCTTGCTCGTGCGGCTCTCCTCGATCTCGTCCACCGGTTGAAAGCCCGGGAAGCCCTGCGATCCGGCGTTGCCGCCGCCCGGTCCGTCGAAGTCGCCCCACGATCCGGGCTCGCCGGCGAAGATGTCGTACGTCTCGCGGCGGAGCTCCAGCCCCGCGGCGACGCTCACGCCGCGCAGCCAGTCGCGGTAGTAGCGCGAGACGTCGAGATTGGTCGTGCTCTGGCCGAACTCGAATCCGCCGGCGTCGAAGTTCGTCGGTGAGATGCCGCTGGCCGTCGTGGCGATCGACGCATTCAGCGTGTTGCTGATCTCGTACTGCATGCGGTTCGAGCCGTAGTTCGTGCTGAGGTCCATCGACCAGTTGCCGAGGATCGTGCGATATCCGAAAGCGAAGGACAGGTCCTCGATGTCCGATCCGATGTCGGGAACGAATCCGTTCGGATACATCGCCGCGGAGTTGCGCGAGGGGATGTCGTCCGATCCGACGCCGTCGCGATACCACGCGCCGGCCAGCCCGTCGCGCTGGTTGTAGCCTCCGTGGCCGTAGAACGCTGAGGTGTCGGTGAGCGGCACGTCGAGGTTGTAGAAGAAGGTGAGGTTGTCGGTCTTCGAATCGCCGATGCGCCGCGGCTCCGTCGGCAGCGCGCGATTGGTCTGATCGCGATTGAGCATCTCCGCGGTCAGGTTCAGCGTTCCGCGCTGGCCGATGGGGAGGCCGTAGTTCACCGCGACCTGCTCGTTCTGGCCGTCGCCGGCGGTGTACGCGCCGGCGGAGAGGAGGACGTTCAGACCGGCCTCTTTGCGCAGGACGATATTGATCACGCCGGCGATGGCGTCGGAGCCGTATTGCGCCGCCGCGCCGTCGCGCAGGATCTCGATGCGCTCGATGGCGCTGACGGGAATCGAGTTGAGATCGGTGCCCACCGAACCACGGCCGCGCGATCCGAAGATGTAGACCAGCGAGGAGGTATGCCGGCGCTTGCCGTTGACGAGGACGAGAACCTGATCCGGTCCGAGTCCGCGCAGGGTTGCCGCGTCGATGTGATCGCTACCGTCCGAGCCCGACTGCCGGTTGGAGTTGAACGACGGCGCGACGAACTGCAGGAGCTGGCCGAGGTCGAGCTGGCCACTCTCGTCGGCGATTTCTTCGATCGGTACGACGTCGACAGGAACCGGCGTGTCGGTGCGCGAGCGCTCCGGGCTGCGGCTGCCGACTTCGATGGTCATGGTGACCGGCTTGGGCGGCGGCGGCTCTTCTTGTCCGAAAGCGGGTGTTGCAGCGAGGAGAAGGAGAGCGAGGCAAAGCGTGCGATGCATCGCGACAGGATACAGTAGCGCTCGCCATGCGCTCACTGCTCGCCGTCTCTCTGCTCGTCGCACTCACCGCACACGCCGGAAATCAGGAGATGGAGAAAGCGCTCGCGCGCATCAATGCCTCTACGGAGGCGGCGGATGCGCTGGCGCCGTTTCTTTACATCATGGCTCACGCGTCCGAGGCGCCGGCGCTGCAGCTTTTCGTTGCGTCGACGGTTGCGATGGGGAACGAGCGTCTGGCAGATGCGGGATTTCTCTTTTACGCCGCGCAACTGCGCGCGCGATTCGATCTCGCCCGTTATCCGCCGAAAGGCACCGGCGGCAACAGCCCGGCCGCGCTCCTCGGCGCGCTGAATCAGCAGATCGGCGAAGCGGTCAATCCGGCGATCATGCGCGACCCGGTGGCGTTCGAGAAAGCGGTGAAGCGCGTCGCGGCATACGCGCCCGCGACGCCGGCCGATTATTCGCCGGGCTGGGAGTTCGCAACCACCGATCCCGCGGCGGCGACGAAGCTCTTCACCGAGCAGGCCGCCGAATTTGCCCGCACGATGGGCGGCATCGCGACGCTCCTCAGCGACCCGCAGTACTTCGCCGCCTTCAAAACCCTGCAGGACTTCAACTTCAACCCCGACCCGAAGGGGCTGAAGGCGAAGAACGCCGCGGAAGCGAAGATGCTGGCGATCGAGAAGAAGCGGGGGATCGAGGGGCTGTACTACAAGAAGTAGCCGCCGAGGGCCGGCGGGACGCCGGCGGACCAGATGAGATGAGAAGGCCAACCTCCCACGCAGTCGCAGGAATCTGCGCTGCAAGGAATGCGTCGAGCGCAAGAAAGGAGATTGGCCGTGAAAAAGTCTACCAGCGTCGTCACGTGTACGAGCATGCAGAGCAATATCCGTGAAGCCGAGGTGATCGGGATCGATCTTGGAGATCGCGCATCGCACTTCGTGGGTCTGAACAGAAGCGGCGAAGTAGTGGCCACAGGAAGGGCGACGACGACAGCGACGGCGATCGCCAACGAGTTCGGCGCGATCGGACCAAAGTTGATCGCCATCGAGACAGGTACCCACTCTCCTTGGGTCTCGAGACTGCTCACGCAGTTGGGCCATCGCGTAGTCGTGGCCAACTCCCGAAAGCTTCGTCTGATCTACGAAAACCGCCGCAAGAACGACCGCGTTGACGCCGAGTACCTGGCACGGCTGGTGAGGATGGACCCGAAACTGCTCGAGCCGATCACGCATCGTTCCGAGCGCGACCAGCAGCATCTGGCACTTCTGCGTTCGCGCGACAAGCTGGTGCGGACTCGCACAGGTCTGATTACGCATGTTCGGGGCACGGTCAAGTCGATCGGTCTGCGGCTGCCGGCTTGCTCTGCAGAGGCGTTCGTAAGTCGGGCGATGCCTCTGATCCCGAAAGAGCTGAAAGCTGCTCTTGACCCTGTTCTTCGCAACGTCGAGCAGCTGAACAAAGACATCGCCGGCTACGACCGCAAGATCGAGCAACTCGCCAGGACCGAGTACCCGGCCGCGAAGCTGCTCATGCAGATCACCGGTGTGGGACCCGTGACGTCGGTGGCGTTCGTGGTCACGGTGGGCGACCCGGGCCGGTTCAGGAAAAGTCGCACGGCGGGAGCGTGGGTCGGTCTCACGCCGGGCCAATCCGCCTCGGGTCAGCAGGACCCCCAGATGAGGATCACCAAAGAAGGAGACAACTATCTGCGACGGCTACTGGTCAGTTGCGCGCAGTACATCCTCGGGCCGAATCGACCAGACTCGGATCTGCGCCGGCACGGGTTGGCGCTGGCGGCGCGAGGCGGAAAGAACGCGAAGAAACGAGCCGTGGTCGCGGTCGCACGAAAACTCGCGGTGCTCATGCACAGGCTGTGGCGTACGGAAGGCGTGTACGAACCTCTGTTCAACGCCAACAGGAGTGCCGAGCACTCAGCAGCTTGAGAACCAGGTAGAACCGATCAGCAAAGAAAGAAACTCGACTCGATCCCTCATCCGGGTGACTGCGAGCGGCGGCTTGGTCGGCAGCGATGCCAGACCGTGGACCAGATGGCAGCACCCAGTTGAATCGGACCTCAGCATGCACCGAGCTCGATCGAGCTCACCAAGAGTGCGAATGGAAGCAAGGTCAGGACGAGCGGCGAGAGACAAAGGAGGGCGGCGCCACGTCGCCGCCCCTTGACAGGATCAGGCCTTCTCATGGAAGCCGCCGAGCCGGCGGCGCTCCAAGCGGCCGGAGCGCTGGCGTCCTCGCCGGCTGTACCGCTGGCGTCCCGCCGGCTCACTGTCGACTTTGTTGCGCAAAGCCCTTTGTGCTATGTTGCAGTCCATGCCGCGATCCTCCACCGCTCCTGCCTCCATTCACGAGAAGGCCCTGGCCGACCTCCGTTACATCCGCTCCGCCGTCGAAAACGCCGGTGAGTTCACCGCCGTCTCGGGACGCGGCGGCGTGGCCATGGGAGTTACGGGACTCGTTGCTGCCGTCGCCGCGGCGACGCAGACCAGCTTCCCCGTGCGCTGGCTCGCCATCTGGCTCAGCGCGGCTGTCGTCGCCACCACCGTCGGCATCCTCTCGATGGCCTGGAAGAGCAGGCGCCTCGGAACCTCGCTGGTGTCGGGACCGGCGCGGCGATTCGCGCTCGCATTCTTTCCAGCCGTCGCCGCGGCCGCCGCGTTGACGATCGTTCTCGTCAGCCGCGCCGAGTTCGACCTTCTCCCGGCCATCTGGCTTCTGCTCTACGGCGTCGCGATCTCGGCCGGCGGCGCACTTTCCGTCCGCGTCGTTCCGTTCATGGGCCTGGCGCTGCTGCTGACCGGCGGCGCCGCGCTGCTGGTGCCGTTCGCGACCGCGAACCTTCTTCTCGGCCTCGGCTTCGGTCTCATCCAGATCGGCGGCGGCCTGGTGATCATCCGGAGGTACGGTGGCTAAGTCCTCAACGGCGCTGAAGCTCGACGCGCATGCCGGCGGCGCAACACAGTTCGAGCCGCTGATCCACGAACGCCTCCGCCTGGGCATCCTCTCCGCGCTCGCGGTGAACGAGCCGCTGACGTTCACGGATCTCCGGGCGATGCTCGCCACCACCGACGGCAACCTGAGCGTGCACGCGCGCAAGCTCGAGGAAGCCGGCTACATCAAATGCACGAAAACATTCGACGGGCGGGTCCCCAGGACCGTCTACAGCCTCACCGGCGCCGGTCGCAAGGCGCTGGACCGTTATCTCGACAGCATGGAGGCGCTGATCCACACGATGCGTGGATGAGCGACATGGTTATGCCGGACATGCAATGCACCTTTCACGTTGCCATCATCATGGACGGCAACGGGCGCTGGGCGACCGAGCGAGGGCTGCCGCGAACGGCCGGCCATCGCGCCGGCGCGGAAGCCGTTCGGCGGGTCGTCGAGGCCGCGCCTCCCGCCGGCATCGATCTCCTCACGCTTTACGCTTTCTCCGCCGACAACTGGAACAGGCCGCACTATGAAGTCGACGCTTTGATGACCCTCCTGCAACGGTTCCTGGCCACGGAGACGGCACGATGCGTCGCCTCGGGCGTCCGGCTGAACGTGATCGGCCGCCGCGATCGCCTCTCGAAGTCTCTCGTTCGCCTCATCGAATCATCGGAAGCAGCCACCGCCGGTTGTCAGAAGCTGCGCCTGCGCCTGGCCATCGACTATTCGTCACGCGACGCGATCGCTCGTGCGGCCTGTGACAAGTGCTCGGAGCGCTCGTTCCGCCAACGCCTTTCGCTGGCCGTCCACGCCGATTCGATCATCGAAGACGTGGACCTGCTCATCCGCACGGGACGCGAAAAGCGGCTCAGCGATTTTCTTCTCTTCGAAGCCGCGTATGCCGAACTGAGTTTCAGCGATCGCCTCTGGCCCGACTTCGACGCGACGGACCTCGCCAGCGCGGTCAGCGACTATCGAACGCGCGAGCGCCGCTTCGGAGCCATCGCCGAGGAGCGGGTGTCGTGAGTGACTTCGTCGATCGAGGGTCCGTCGTGCGGAGGATCTGGGGAAACGGGGACATGGTGCTGCTGGTCTTCGCCGGCTCAGCCGCGGAGTTCGCGCTGAACCGAGCGGTGGACTGGTTGTTCTTCACCGGAAAATTACCGGGCGATCCGATCGGCCGCCTCTTCTCCACGGCCAGCTATGCACAGCACATCGTCTTCGCCGACGTCGCGACCGCGTCGCGCACGCTCGATCGCATCCGCGCGGTTCATCAGACCGTCGAGCATGAGCGCGGTCAACAGATCCCTGACTGGGCCCACCGTGATGTGCTCTACATGCTCATCGACTACTCCGAACGAGCCCACGCGATGCTCGCTCGGCCTTTGAGACCGGAAGAGCAGAGCGAGCTCTACGACGTGTTTTACCGCGTTGGCACAGGCCTCGGAATCCCGGACCTCCCGCGGACTTACGCCGATTGGAAAATCGACCGCGAGCTCCACCTGCGCCGCGATCTGCTGAACAGCGATGGCACAGCCGCGCTGTACGCCCAGTACCGCAATCACCTCGGCGCCTGGCGCCACCACCTTCTGCTGAGGGTTCAGTCGATCCTGGCTCCGGAGCACGTGCGAGGCCTGCTGCGGCTGAAGCGCGCGGAGTGGCTGCGACCTCTCCTGCGGCTTTATCCCGTCCTGGTGCGGGCGGGATTGCGCCCGATCATCCTGCACGCACTCATGCCCTCGCGTTATCTCGCCCCGGTGCGAGCGCTGGATCACCCCACCGCGGCCTGAAACTACACCTGCCGCTGCGACGTATGACGCCCTGGTCCGAGGCGCTCCGATACGTCTGACAGGAGACAACCATTGGAACTACACATTCGCGACGTATCGAAGACCTATCCCAAGAAAAAACACGTCCTGCCCAGCTCGATACCGAGGATCTCGCACGGACTGTTTTGACGCCTTGACAGAACGAGGCGCTTCAGCGCCGGGCGCGGCGAACGGCTCGCCGACAGCTCCTGGCAGTAGCTAGGCGCCGGCCCAGCCGACAAAGCAGCCAACGACGATTGCCCCGACGACCGCAGGTAACCACAACGACGATGGTGGGTCATGGCGATATACGGCGACGTACATCTTGCGCCATGCGCGCATGGTGTTCCTGTGAAGGACACCTGTCACCAGGCCTGAAATGACGCTCACTGTTGGCACGACCATGCCTCCCTCGAGAGCCAATCGTCCAGTTACGACGACGGTACCCCACGTCACTGTAAGCCATAAAAAGATCGACGTAGCGGCATAAACGTCGAATCCGTCCTTAGCCAATGGAAATGGATTCAAGAACCACGGGTGGGTTTGAATTTTGATGGCCGCCTCTACCTGGCGAGCGCCGACCATGTCCCAGGCGTGACGCAACGTCGCAAGCAGCCGACGTACTTGTAACGCGACGAATGGAGAGATCACAACCAAGACGAGGCCGGCAGATTCGCGGGATATCCCAATCGCGGCGAAGAGCTTGAATTCACGAATGTTCGGGCTCAGAAACATCGCGAGGATGCTGCCGAGCGTTATCGCGCTGACCGTGGTGACCTTTGCAAGCGCATCTAACTGGCGCTCGACAACCGAGACGCCCTCCCCTTCAACGATTCTAGTGAACTCCAGCCATTGCGCCGTAGGGGTCTCATCAGTCGGTGATATCACCGGGGCTGGTGCCTCGTCCGAAACTTTGTCGTTAGCCATCGCTCTGTGGTGGGACTGTCTGGATCATAGCTGATATCCCGCTGCCTGCTGTTGCGGATCGCGCAATCACGGGAAAGCGGAGTCCCGAGCGCCTAACTGGTAGGCGAGTCAATGAACCCCTTTTGGCTGATTCTCGTATAACCGAGTAGACGACGCCGTCGCGCTACGACACGGGAGGAGGCTACATGACTCAGCACCGTCTCTCGGCTCATGGTTCGCTGAACTGGCTGATTCCTCATTTGAAGGGCCACGCACTCCTCTTCGACACGAAGTTTCTAACCACATACAACGCCTCCAGCGGCGTTAGGTTGCTGCTCATCTTTCTCTTGCTCGAAGGGGTGATCGGCCCGCGGCTCTGGTTCTGGCACATGGTCCAGCTTTCAATGCCGCCTCCGTGGATTCGCGTGCCGGTCCTGCTTGTCCTCGCTTTGATCTTGGTGCGATTTGCAGCCGAAGTTAGGCTGACGGACATCGGGCTTCGGCCGTGGAAGGAGTGGAGTACGACAGAACGGTCTTATCTCTTCCAGGTCCTAGTCCTTGCCAACGTCGTCTTCTGCTTCCTTTTCGCGAAGCGACTCGGTCGAGTTCTCACGGATCCGACGACCCGATCAACTGCATGGGTTGTACTAGTCACGTACTTGCTCTGGGGTTTCTACCAGGAAGTCATCTATCGCGGAATACTCCAGACGGAGCTCATTAGGCGCTGGGGCGCAATCGTGGGCATCCTTGTGAGCAATGTTCTGTACACGTTTGGTCCGTTGCACTTCTACCATTTCTCGGCCGGCTCGCCGGTTAGCAGGCTCATGATATTTGCCGCAATTTTCTTCATCGGGCTTTTCTTTGGAGTGTTATTCAGAAGGTCAGGCAATCTTTGGATCGTCGGCATTTTTCACGGCGTCGGCGACAGCTACATCACGGGCCTTGGCCAGCTGACAAGCTGACGTCTCGGTTGCCGGGCGAAGTCGGTCCTTTGACGATGGGGGCTGCCGCTGTGGCCCCGTTAGCGAAGACGTCGAGCATCGCTTCGTTGTAATGCTGTCTTTCCTTTTGACCCGCGACCACGACCCACCGGTGGAACGAGTGATCGGAGACGGCGCTACGCCACGTCAATCAGAAACGTCGGGCGGTATTTCGGCGAGCGCGTCTCCAGCTGCACGTTCCAGGAAAATCGCCCGTCGCTGGTGTCGATCACTGGAATGGTCGTCGTAATACGAAACGTGATGTCGTCACCATCCCTCGTAATGGCGATGTCTCCGGACGCGCGGGCGATGACGATCAATTCCGAGTAGCGGTGGGCGCGAAACGTTTGGAGCGCGATGAGCTCGAACGTCGCATTGAGGGCGTGGCCGGTCTTGGCCCAGGCCGAGCCGGATGTCGTGATCACCGCGCGCAACGGGTCGCCGCGGCGCGCCGGGGCGTCGAGCTCCAGACGCGCGCGGCCGTATTGAACCTGCCGCCAGATCATCACACCCGCGCCGGCCAGGACGCCAACTGCGATGGCCGCAATTACCAGCACGATCGGTTGGCCGGGCGCGGCGCTGAGGCTCGCCGCGAGAAAAATCGCGCCGATGACGAGCATGACGTTGCGCGACATGGTGCTGTCATCGCGATAGGAAGTCCGGCCACGAACCTGATCGAGCGGCGGAATCTGGATTGGCGCGTTGGGGTCTTTCGGCTTCGACGGCCAGATCAGGCTGACCAGCAGCGACCCGCCCATGTACAGCGTCAGCAGGCCGAAGCCGAGGGCGAAGTAGCGTTCCGGTTTCTCCATGTCCCGGAAGCTGACCAACACGACGACGGTGAGCCCGAGACAGAGCGCGCTCAAGAGCAGAACGATCGCGAACGCAATACGCCTCGGCCACATGCCGGGGCGTAGGGTAGCAGTTCGCGCGTGTCACCTCGCGGGCGACACGCCGCGCATACGCGCCCAGGGCGCCACATTCGCGGTGAATGCTTTCATCTCGTCCTTCGTCAACGGCATTCTGCGGCGAAAGTTGTCCCATGCATCTTCCGGCTCCGTATCCGAGCCGAAGTAGATGCGATGCAGGCCGATCTGACGCATGCGGCGCACGAGCGTCTTCATCATCTCCTCATCGCCGTAGACGGAGGAGGCTTCGAAGTAGAGGTTTTTCGCCGCGGGGTTACCGCTCGAGATTGCATCGGCGAAAACGCCCAGGGCCGGCTCGTTGTAAAACGCTCCGCCCCAGAGGTGTGCAACGACGACCTGAACGTCCGGCGCCGCGGCGACGAGCTGGTTCAGAAAGATCTCGGCCTGTTCGTTCCCCCAGCGCGGACTGCCCGACGTATGGACGAGCAATGGAAGCCGCAGCCGGTTCGCGGCCTCGAACACGTGGCGCGTCTTCGCAACGTGCTCCGGATCGTCGAGGTCCACCGGCGACGTACCGAAGTGCAGCTTCACGCCGGTGAACGCTTTGTTTTTCGCACAGCGCTCCATTTCCGCCACTGCGTAATCTTTGGTTGGATTGAAACTGCACAGTGCAACGAGCCGGTCGGGGTGGCGCATGACCTGCGCGGCCGTCCAGTCGTTCTCCGCCCGCACCATTGCGTAGCGGTCGCCCTTGCCGACGGGAACGAGCCCGTCGAAGAAATAGGCGTTCGACAAAACGACCGCGCGCTGGATCCCGGCCTCGTCCAGGCGCGCGATCAGATCGTCGGCAAAGATCGGTTTCTGCACCGGCGGGATCGGGAACGACGGCGTCTCCGACGTGATGAGCAACTGACCGCCGGGCATCTCTTCGACGGTCAGGTGGAAGTAGCCGAGATGCCGCTGGTCCTTGCTGCGTGTGTAGTAGCCGCCGATGTTGCTGGTCGAGCCATTCGTGCGTAAAAAGACGGGCGTCAATTGGTCGTGGCTGTAGAAAACGGTTTCCAGGCTGCTCAATGCCTCGTCGCCGCGGCCCCAACCGGGCATGCTGTAGCGGAGAACCCAGGCGTCGTGCGTGTAAAGCTGCCTCAGCGCGTCCAGGTCTTTCACCCTTTCCCCTCGTTGCTTCAGGAGCAGGGCGAGGTCCGGGGGCAATTTCACGGCGGGCAGCGGTGGTGGGCTGTACACCGCGGTTGCGGCAGGGCTCATCAGGTGCTGATGATGGTCGGCGACCGGCGCGATTTTCCCGCAAGCGGAAATCACCATCATGGCCACCGCCGCAAACACGAGATTCGCCTTCATTGATCACCCCACGGGCAGCACGTTGTCCGCCGAATTCCGATCGATGTAGAAGTTGTACGGATCGACTCCCGCGTAGTTTGGCTTTTTTTCGGTCACGAACTTCAGCACCTGCCGCCCCGACTTGATGGGCTGGCGCTCCATCAGCAGCACGTGGGATTTGTTGAACGCGTCGCGGCCCGGCTCGGCGGTGAAAAGGCCGACTTCGATGCGCTCGGCCAGCGGCGTCTCGGTCTCCACGGCCTGGCCGGTGACGTAGACCTTCCTCGCCTCGACCGGCACCGTCACGTCCCACTTCCCGTCCGCGCGGCGCACGGCGGTCGGCGCGTCGACTTTCAGGTCGTAGAGCGTGACGCGCTCGAAGAGATCCGTAATCAGCGCCTGATCCTCCTCCGTCTTCGCCTCGGCGCGAAACGCGGCGATCAGGTCGAGCGACCGTGGGTACGGCGCGCCCTTCAACCTGTAGCGCGCCAGCATGTTGCGCAAGGCGCGGTTGACTCCGTCCTCGCCGATCCGCTTCGTCAGGAGGTACATGACCATCGCGCCCTTGCGGTAGCTGATGTGGTCCTGACCGAGGACGCGTGCGAGCGGCGGTTCCTCCTTCGGTGACCAGGAGCGGCCGCCGAGATAGCGGTGGAGCTCGAACTGCATGTAGCGGCGGATCTGATCCTCGCCGCGCATCTTCTTCATCACCATGTGCGCCGAATACTGGGCGAGGGTCTCGACGAACATCGTGTAGCCCTCCATCTCCGCGCCCATCATCTGGTTCGGCCACCACTGATGCGCAAATTCGTGGGAGGTGATGCCGGTGACGAAGTCCATCGTGTCGGGCTCGTCGTAGTCGGCGATGAATCCGACCGACTCCGAGAACGGAATCGTGCCGGCGAATGCCTGAGCGTAGCCCTTGTATCCCGGGAACTCGACGACGCGGAAGTGATCGAACTGGTACGGACCGAAGTTGGCCTGGTAGTAGTCGAGCGAGGCCGCCATCGCGTCGAGCATCCGATCGACGTTCCATGCGTGGCGCGGGTGGTAGTAGACGCCGAGGTCGATCCCGCGGTGCAGGCGGTGCCTCTCCGCATAGCGCGCGGACTGCACCGAGAAGCGCACGCGAATCGGCACGGTCGTTACGAAACGGGCCGTGCGCCTTCCGTTACGAGTCACATCTGAGACCTTCCGTCCCGGCGCAATAGGCGTCTGATCGGCGTCCGTCGACAGAGTGATGTCCGCCTTCTTCATCAATCCATTGCCGAATGAGATCTTCGTCGTCGCGGAGAGATCTTCGAGCTTCGGCGGGCCGGTCACAGTCGGAGGGAGGCCGTACTTGCGGCGGGTCTCGGGTTCCTGAAGCAGGCCGCCGTTGCTCATGCCGAGGATCGGCATGAGGTCCGTGTCGGTGACGAAGGAGCCGTTCTCGACGAGCGTCGTCGCCTGCTCTTCGTTGAGGAAACCGCGATGCCACCGCCGCGTCTCGAACGTGAGGAGACGCTCGTCGCCCGGCTGCATCGGGCGCTCGAGACGGTAGATGCGGTAGTTGTATCGCTTGTCGTCGAGGATCAGCCGCGCGCCCGGGACGGCGGCATTCGTCAATTCGAGACCCCCCTCGGTGGCCAGGCGGACGTGAAGGTCGGTAATCGGCTGCGCGGTCCGGTTGCGGAGCAGGTAGCGGCCCTTCGTCACGGCCCGGCGCTCGCTCGGATAGAGGTCGATGGTGAGCGTCAGCTCCTCGACCGCCGGCTGCGGCACGCCCTTGTATTTTCCGAATCGCTTTTCGTACTCGGCCATCGACGCCTGGAGGTCTTCCTGCGTCTGATACTCATTGAGGATGTTGGTGTTGTAGAACGCGTACGCGCCGGTTGCGGTGAAGATCAGCAGCGTCGCCGCGGCCACCCATCCCGCGGGTCCCGCCAGACGGCGCCGCGCCAGCGCGAGCCGCGGTTTCAGCCGGATCTCGGTGCCGCGCCTCCACAAGAGATGCGCGGCGAGCAGCAGCAGGACGGCGAACGCTCCCCAGTACAGACGAAACGTCCACGGCCCGAGCCAGAAGGAGCCGGCTCCGTTGAGATCACTGAGCGGCATCTCCGGCGTCCCTGCGAAATTGAGGAGATTGTGTTTGATGTATTGGTTCACCTCCCGCCACGCGACGAACAGGGTCATGACTCCCCAGCCCACGGCCTTGTGGGGGCTGAGCGCCTGAATGAAGATCGCCATCGCCGCGAGGATCAGCGAGTCGAAGCTCGCCGGCAGGACGTACCAGAGCAGGTACTGGCCGGGCTGCACGTCGGTGAACCCGAGGGAGAGTTGCAGCACGACCGCCGCGACGACGTTCAGGATGAGCATCGCCACGAACAGGAGCGCCAGCGCGCTGGTCTTCGGAATGACGTAGGCCCAGTTGGGGAGCGGGGAGGCGTCGACGAGCTCGTGGACCCTGCGGTCGCGCTCGCGCCATACCAGCTCGCCTGCGTAGTAGATGGCCACGATCAGCGGAATGATCCTGAACGCATCCTCGATCTCCGGAATGAGCGACAGCGTGGTCGGGTACTCCGGCAGGTAGTCGGGGAACCGCTGGGTCATCAGGACGAAGACCGTGACGTACATCCCCCACACCATCAGGACCGGAAAGGCGGGGCTCATGACGACCTGCCGGAACTCGAATTTCGTGCGCATCCAGAGGAGGGCACGCAGCGCGGCGTGGCCGTGCCGTGGGTTGGGGAGCGCTGAAGGTGTGATTCCTTGATCAAAAGGCAGGCCGGAGGCCTGCACCACACGCTGCTTTTTCCGCTCGCGTTTCGACATCCCCTGGTCGGTGAATCGGTAGACGGCATACGTGGCCGCCAGGAAGAGGATGGCGACAGTGATCCACAGCAGCCGGTTGTAAAGCAGGGCGCCGCTGAAATCGGGCAGCAGGATGTTCCGTTCGGCGATCGTCCAGTAACGCGCCGCGTCTTTCAGCGCGCGCAATGCGAACGGCTCCGCGACGGCGACGACGGTCTCGAGTTGCGGCCGGCGGAACGCACCATCAGCGTGAAAAAGCCGGCGATGAAGCCGATGACGCCGAGGTACGTGGCCATCATCGAGCGGGTAATCGTGGCCAGGGCGAAGAAGATCGCGGAGTGCATGAGGACATTCGGCAGCGCGATCAGGAAATAAGCGTAGAGATGGTCGGTGATCCGGTTGGGCCCGAGGTTCGCCGCATTGGCCCACGGCATCAGCGCGCCGAGCAGGCTTCCGACCGGCACGGCCGCCATGCACAGCGCCGCGATGGCGAAGGCGCCGAGGAAGCGTCCGAAGACGTAGTCGAACTTGGTGATCTTGCGTCGATCGGATGATCGGGCCGAAGCCGGTCTCGTCGTCGCGAATGACCGCGTTCGCGACGAACGACGTCGTCACGAACATGGCCAGGACCGAGAACATCACCGTGTTGCGCAGCGTGGCGTACGCGGCGTTCCGGACCAGGCCGCCCTCGGAGCCCAGCTCCCAGAACTCGACATTCATCGACAGGAACACCATGGCGAACATCAACGCGGCCGTCAGCCACAGAAGCGGGTTCCGGAGCAGATAACGGATTTCGAATCGGGCAATGGCGATGATCATCGGTTGGCCCTCAGGCCGCGCGCCGCGATTCTGCGAGCGTGGAGAAGTAGACGTCCTCGAGTCCGGCGTCGACCGGCGTGAAGCCGTTGCCGGGATCGCGGTCGGAGAGGATGTGCACCACCGTCCGTCCGGCGAAGAGGCGCGTGGAGAGCAGCTCGTACTGCTCGCGGTGGCGGGCGAGCTCGCCGCGCTCGACCACCTTCCTCCAGATTCTGCCGCGGGTGGCGTGGACGAGCTCCTGCGGCGCGCCTTCGCGCTGCACGCGCCCGTCCGCGAGGACGGCCATGCGATGGCAGAGATCCGAGACGTCCTCGACGATGTGGGTCGAGAGGATCACCACCACGTTCTCGCCGATCTCCGCGAGCAGGTTCAGGAAGCGGTTCCGCTCCTCGGGATCGAGGCCGGCGGTCGGCTCGTCGACGATGATCAGTTCCGGGTTGCCGATCAGCGCCTGGGCGATGCCGAAGCGCTGGCGCATGCCGCCGGAAAAGCCGGAGAGCATCTTCTTGCGGACGCTCCACAAGATTCGACCTGCTGCAGCAGCGTTTCGACGGTGGTCTTGCGGTCCGCCGGCGAGGCGACGCCTTTGAGCACCGCCATGTGGTCGAGCATCTCGTACGCGGAGACGCGCGGATAAACGCCGAAATCCTGCGGCAGATAGCCGAGCGTGCGGCGCAGCTTTTCCGGCTCGGCGATGACATCGACCTCGCCGAAGCGGATACGTTCCTTCGGTCGGCGTCTGCAGCGTGGCGATCGCGCGCATCAGCGTCGATTTGCCGGCGCCGTTCGGGCCGAGCAGGCCGTACATGCCGCGCGGAATGGACAGCGTCACGTGATCGAGGGCGCGGGTTCCGTTGGGATAGAGATGGCTTACGTCATGAAGTTCGAGCATCGAGGGGTCTCCTTGGTGATTGGGTGAGTTGAGGTCAGTGGCGCCGGCTCTCGCGGTGTCGCGAGATGGCGATCCAGAGCGCGATCAGGCCGGCTCCGAACCAGAGGAGGGTGGCGATGGCCCACTGTGCGAGCTCAGGCAACGTCAGCAAGGCCGCCGCGCTCTTCTGGACCGTGGCAAAGAAGAGTTGTGCGCCGGGGACGTAGCGCCACTCGCTGTCGTCGGGCTGGTTGAGCAGGTCACCGAGTCCGCCCATCAGCAAAAGCACGCCGGCGGCGCCGAAGAGCCAGCGCATTGGATGGCGCAGGCCCAGCACCAGCGCGCTGCCGAGGAGATACAGGGCCATCGTCGCGACGACCGGGACGCGCGCGAGCTGCTCCGCGGGGGACGCGCCGGCAATGAGCGCCAGCGCGAGCAGCCAGGTGACGAAGAACGTCACGGCAGCGATCAGCCACACCCCGCCCGCGAACACTTTCGCGAGTGCCAATCGCTGCCGGTTCACGGGGAGGGTCCAGAGGAAGGAAGGCCCGAATCGCTTCTCACTTCTCCAGACGGCGAAGGGATAGAGGAAGGCGATGAGCGGGAGCGGGAACATGTCGTGGGCATCGAATCCCGGACCGCCGCTGATGATCTCCTTCACGACCATCAACGTGCCGATGCCGAGGACCGCGGCAACGACGAGCGCCGCGGGGCGGAGATTCAGGCCGACGATCCGGATCTGCTCGAGCACGACGTCGCGCCAGCGCGGCAGCGGATGAAGAGTCACTTCAGTCATCGCGGTTCCTCCTCGGCCAGAAAGGCAAGGGCCGCGTCTTCCAGCGCCAGCGACGTGACGTCGCGAACCGTCGCGCCGGCGGCGGCGAGCCGCGCGGTCACGTCGCGCTCTTCGCCGATCAGCGTCCACTGCACTTCGCGGCCGCCGCGCGAGCGCCGCAGACTCGGAGTCCGAAGCTCAGGCGGCGCTTCCCATCCTTCGGGCACTTCGACGCGGTAGCGGAGGACGGTCCGCCGCAGCTCATCGCGGGACATCTGCGCGACCAGGCGGCCCGCGTTGAGCACGCCGATGTGATCGGCGAGGCTATCCACCTCGCCGATGTGGTGCGTCGCGATCAGGACCGTCGTCGGTGTGTCGGCCAGGTGCTCGGCGAGTTGCGTGAGCGTGCGATTGCGCACGACGGGATCGAGGCCATCGGTGGGCTCGTCGAGCAGCAGCAGGGAAGGGCGATGCGCCAGGGTGAGCACGAACTGCAGCCGGCGGCTCTCGCCTTTCGAAAGCGTGCCGATCTTCCGCTCCGGACGGACGCCGAAGATCTCGATGAGACGCGCGGCGTACGCGTGATCCCAGGCCGGGTAGTGCGCGGCGACGTGCCGGATCAACTGCGTGCCCGTCAGCCATGAATAGGCGTGTTCGTGCGACTCGGGCATGTAGCCGATCTGCGCCCGCACCTGGGGACCGTCCGTGGCGGTGTCGAGCCCGAAGACTTCCGCACGTCCCTCGTCCGGGCGCTCGAGATTCAGCAGCACTTTCATCGCGCGTGCTCTTGCCGGCGCCGTTCGATCCGATGAGCACGTAGACCGCGCCCTCGGGGACGCGAAGGTCGACGGCGTTCAGGGCCGGCTGTTTTCCGTAGCGCATCGACAATCCATGCGTCGTTACCGCGAATGACTCCGGCGAGCGGCTCATTCGTCCTCCTTCGCCGCCAGCTTCTCGATCATCGTCACCAGCTCCTCCACGCCTATGCCGTTCCGCCGCGCTTCCAGCAGCGCGCGTTTGGCCACGGCCATGGCCAGGCTGCGCCGCTCTCCGGCGCCGCGGCGGACGGTGGGGGAGACGAACGTTCCCTGTCCGCGCCGCACGTAGATGACGCCCTCGCGCTCGAGCTCCTGGTAGGCCTGCGACACGGTCCGGGGATTCACGACCAGCTCCGCGGCGAGCTCGCGCACGGAAGGAAGCGGATCCTCGGCCCGCAACGTGCCGACGACGACCGCCCGCCGCACCTCATCCATGATCTGGAGATAGAGCGGCCGCGCGTCCTGCGGTTCGAGGTTCACCAGCATCAGGCCGCCGTGGCAGTGTTGTACACAAGCGCAACACTACCACACTGCTGGCGGGTCATGGAAGTGACGACGGTGTGACGGTGTGGTGCAGGCCTCCGGCCTGCCTCTGGGCGGGGGAATCGAAAGGCAGGCCGGAGGCCTGCACCACACCGTAGAATCCTCCAATGGAAAAACTCCAACAACGCATCTTCATCAACGCACCGCGCGAACGGGTGTGGGACGTCATGCTGGCCGACGACACCTACCGCCAGTGGACGAGCGCCTTCCACGCCGGCTCGTACTACAAAGGCGATTGGAGTCAGGGCTCGAAGATCCTCTTCCTCGGCCCGAGCGACGACGGCTCCGGCGAGGGAGGAATGGTCAGCCGGATCAAGGAAAACCGGCGCCACGAATTCATTTCCATCGAGCATCTGGGCATCGTTCGCGATGGCGTCGAAGACACGGAAAGCGCCGAGGCCAAGAAATGGGCGCCGGCGTACGAGAACTACACGTTCGTGGAGAGAGACGGCGGGACTGAGCTGAGCGTCGAGATGGACATCGACTCGAAAGCGCGCGAGACCTTCGAGAAGATGTGGCTGAAGGCGCTGGCAAAGCTCAAGGAGATCGCGGAGGCAGGCTCATGAAACGCACCCGATTGCTGCTGTTCACCCTCTGCTTCGTGCTGACCTGCCCGGTCCTGGCTGAAGAGCCCGCGTTCGATCCCGAGCTCGCGAAGAAGCTCGGCGCCGATGAGCGCGGCATGCGCATGTACGTCCTCTGCATCCTCAAGACGGGGCCGAAGGATGCCGAGATCAAGGGTGATGAACGGAAAGCGATCTTCGCCGGCCACTTCGCGAACATCGGCAAGCTCGCCGATGAAGGGAAGCTTGCCGTGGCCGGCCCGTTCGGCAAGAACGACAAGTCCTATCGCGGTCTCTACATCTTCAACGTGTCGACTCTCGAAGAAGCGGAGAAGCTGGTCACGCTCGATCCGGCGGTGAAGGCGGGAGTGTTCGTCCACGAGCTCACGCCCTGGTACGGCTCGGCCGCGATGATGGTCGTCAACGACACCCACAAGCGGATCGAGAAGCCGAAGGAGTAATGTCTCGACGCGTCAAATTCACGCGTCGTAAACGATGTCGTATTCGAGACGCACCGTGCCCGACTTCTCGTAGACGCGCTGGTTGCGAAGGGCCAGCTTCGTGCGCGGTGCGGGAGAAGGCAGGAGAGGGATGCCGCCGCCGAGGAGCACGGGAACCACCGCGACCTCGATCTGATCGACGAGCCGCGCCGCGAGCAGACTGCGAAACAGCTCCCCGCCTCCGAACAGGGCGATGTCCTTTCCGGGCTGACCGCGCAACTCCCGCACGACCCGCTCGGCATCGGCTTCGATCCTGAATTTCGGGAAGTCCGCTGGTCTCATCGTGCGCGAGAAGATGATGTTGCGAATGCCCGGTGCTTCCTCTGCCATGCCCATCTGCCGCATCGCGTCGAACGTCTTCCGCCCGATCAGGAACGTGTCGTACCGGCTCATCATCGCGGCGAAGTCGACGTCCGGATCCATCACGATCCAGTCGTATTCGCCGTCCGGACCGGCGATGTACCCGTCGAGGCTGACCGCGCCACCAAAGCGGACGAGACGCATGGGTGGAAAGGATAAGGTAGGCCGGAGGCCCACACTACACCGGGAAGGCCACGCGAAAGATCGAGCCCCGCCCTTCGTCGCTCTGCACGTCGATCGCCGCGTGGTGCATGTGCGCGAGCTGTTTGACGATGGCCAGGCCCAGGCCGGTGCTTTTCTCGTCGCTCGTGCCCGCGGCTCCCAGCGTTCGGAACGGCTCGAAGATCTCGGCGAGCTTGTCCCTGGGGATGCCGATTCCCTGGTCCTCGATCTCGACGACCGCGCGCTCTGCTTCCTTGCGCACGCGGATGGTGACGTTGGTGTTGCTCCGCGAGAACTTGATGGCGTTGACCACCAGGTTGTTGATGATCTGCCGGAGCTTGACCGGATCGGCGCGGATGATGGCCCGGTCGGTGAGAGGCTCGAAGGTGATGGTGATCTGCTTGCGGTCCGCGCGCAGCCGGTTGATCACCGCGGCATGAGCGGCGGCGTTGACCAGGTCGACGTCCTGCAGATCGACGTCGACGTGTCCGCTCTCCAGCCTCGCCGAGTCGAGCAGCTCCTCGACCAGTTCGGCCATGAACCGGGAGGACGTGGAGATCTCGTCGATGAACAGCAGTTGTTCCTCGCGGCGAAGGTCGTCCGCTTTGAGCAGGTCGGCGTACGAGGAGATCACGGTGAGTGGATTGCGCAGGTCGTGTGCGGCGATCGCGAGCAGGCGGGATTTCTCCGCGGACAACCGCTCCAGGGAAGCGCTCTTGCGAGCGAGCTCGCGCTCGCGGTTGATGACCTCGTTGTTCAGCCGGGACAGCTCTTCGTACACGCCCGGATTCATTCCGGGCGATGCCGGTGCGGCCAGGATCAGCAGCCCTTCTCCCCGCAAGCCGGCGAAGGTCAGCGAGCGCACCGTCCCGCCGGCGGGCACGTCGAGCTCCCAGCCCGCGGCGAAGCCGGTTGCCTCGACCGCGGCGATGAAGTGCTCCGCTTTCCGCGCCGAGCCTTCATCGACGAGCGCGCTGAGGGTCACGCCGGCGCGCGCCACGCCGAAGTCGTCGCCGTGGACTTTGACGACCGTGCCGTCGGCGGCGCAGGACAGCGCTAACCACTGCGTGGCTCCCGAGTAGCGAGGGTCAGCCATCGATCAAACTGTTTCCAAGCGCCACCGCCTCGGCGGCGTCTGTGGCCGCTCCGTCCGCTCCGAGAAAGCGCCACAGGTCGGGCCGTTCATGAAACACGTAGCCGCCGACGATCACTTTCACGTTGGCGCAGCGCGAATCGGAACGGAGACGCGCCACGAGGTCGCGGGCCGTGCCGAGGTGGTAGGTCATGGTGATGCCGAGGGCCACGAGGTCGGGGCGTTCGCGGCAGACGAGGTCGACCAGCGCGGCGGCGGGCGTGTTCGCGCCGATGTACAGGCCGTCCCATCCTTCCATCTCGAAAAAATCGGCGACCATCCGCGTGCCGATCTCATGCAGCTCGCTGCCGACGCAGGCCACGACGACTTTTCGCCCGGTCCGCGGCGTCGCCAGGATCTGCGGGTAGAACTGGGCCATCAAAGCCTGCGTCGACGCGGTGCAGTAATGCTCCTCGGCCACGCTGATGACGTTGTTCTGCCAGAGCCGTCCGACCTCGCGTTGCGCGGGCTGGAAGACCTGCAGGTAGAGATCGCGGATGGCAACACCATCGCGCACCGCACTCTCGATGATCGCCACGGCTTCGCGCCGGTTTCCCTGGAGCAACGCGGTGAGGTACGTGTGTGCGAGGGGCGCCCGCGGTGAGGCGTCGAGATGCGAGTGCGCTTCCGACGGCTCGCTTTCGATGGCCGCGTCGATGTAACTCCGCACGGTTTGGGCTTCCGCATCACCGAGCGAGCGGATCACTTCCTCGCGCAGGACCTCGAGGTTCGTCTTCAGGTCGGCCCAGGGGATTTTGCGCGATTCGAGCATCTGGCGCGCCCACTGGGTGTAGGCGACGAAGAGCGAGGGCGTCTCGAAGCGAAGCGCGTGGCCGAGGTATTGGAGGTGAAACTCCGCGTCCTCGAGGCAGCGCACGCGTCCGACCTCGCCCCAGCGCTCCGCGAATTCCGGATGCCGCCGCAGATGCTCGGCGGCGATGCGTGCCGCGAGCTCCCGGCGGCCCGATTCCAGATGAGCGGCCGCGGCTTCGAAGGGTCCCATGTGTGCCTTCAATCCGTGATGTAGCGGAAGGTGAGCATCTCCGTCGCTTCCGGCACGAGCTTGAGCCCTGCCGGGATGCCCGCGTGCGACTCGCGATAGAGATGACTGCGGTGCCACTCCCGGAAGCTGTCTTCATCACGCCAGTAAGTGAGGAGCCAGAACTCCGCCTCGTCCGCGGTGGGGGAGACCACGTCCATGCGCACGAACCCGTCGGCGCCGTCGACAAGGTGCGGACGGGCCAGAAACGCGTCGCGGACATCCGCGGCGCGTCCGTTCTTGACTTTGAATTTGGAGAGGGCGAGGAAGGCCGGGGCAGGCATCGGGCGAAGATTGTACGGCGCCATTCTCGCGGCGGCCGCACTCCGTGCGGAATCCAGCCGTGCTCGGCCGCCGGCTATTTCCTGCTGGCCGCCTCCGCGCGCCGACGACGATCGTCGAAGATAGCGTGCAGGCGCCGTTCGTTGAAGCGCAGAAAGTCGTCGAGGCGCGTCTGCCAGTCCTTCAGCAAGACCTGCTTCCGTTGGCGTGATCCTCGGCGAAGTCGAGGAACATCTCGTCGTCGTGCAGGTAATTCTTGGCGACCGTGACGTCGCTCTTGCGTACGACGTCGCCCTTCCAGGTGGTGAGACCCATGTTCGGCCGCGTCGCTTTGGCGCGCTCAGATCAATTCCGGGGCGGTCTTTCCCGTCACCGCGAAGTGCAGCTTGTTCTGGGCAATCTGGAAGAACTGCTGCGCCTCGGCGTCCTTCGGATCGTAGTCGGCGGCCAGCGCGAGGATCTCGCGCACGCGCAGGTACATCCGGCGCTCGCTGGCGCGGATATCGCGGATGCGCGCGAGCAGCTCATCGAAGTAGTCGGGCACACCGGGCCCGGGCGGGTTCTTCAGCCGCTCGTCGTCGAGGACGAAGCCTTTGACCAGGTACTCTTCCAGGCGTGCGGTAGCCCATTGTCGGAACTGCGTTCCGCGAGCCGACCGGACCCGATAGCCGACAGCAAGGATCACCGGCAGGCTGTAGTGCTTGAGGTTGCGACGGATCTGGCGTTCCCCTTCGCGGCGAACTTGTAAGTAATCCTTACAAGTTGAGCTTTCCTCGAGCTCGCCCTCTTCGTAAATGGCGGCGAGGTGCATGGTGATGTTCTGGGGTGTCGTCTGGAACAACTCAGCAATGTCCGCCTGCGTCAGCCAGATCGTCCCTTTGGCGAAGCGGCACTCGACCGCGTCCGTCCGTCCTCCGTCCGGTACAGCACCAGATCGCCACCAGGGGGAATCGTCAGCTCGCCGTCGCTCACGCGGGGACCTCGTTGACCAAGTTCGGATGGTAACAAACGTGCCGGGCCGGCCTACCCACGGTAGAAAATTCAAAGGTAGGCCGGAGGCCCACACTACACGGGCGCGTATCATCTGCCCACGGGAGCAAGTTCAACTGGAGCGCTCGTCCGAAGCGGACCGCTACACCATCATCGCGCCCATCGGCAAAGGCGGGATGGGAGAGGTCTTCCGTGCCCGCGATAACCGCCTCGAGCGCGACGTTGCGTTGAAGATCCTTCCCGCGGCGTATGCGAGCAATCCCGATCGCCTTCGCCGGCTGGAACAGGAAGCGCGCGCCGCCGGTCAGATCAACCATCCGAACGTCGTCGCGGTCTACGACGTCGCGACGGTCAACGGCGCGACCTGCATCGTTTCAGAATTGCTGGAAGGGGAGACTCTTGGTCAGCGCCTCGCGCGAGGCAGGATTCCGGACTCACAAGCGATTCGCTACGCCGTTCAGATTGCCGAGGGGCTGGCCGCGGCGCATCGGCGCGGGGTGGTTCATCGCGATCTCAAGCCGGACAACATCTTCCTCACCACCGATGGCGATCGCGCCAAGATTCTCGACTTCGGCCTGGCCCAGTCGTTCGAGCCGGTGCTGGACGGACCGACCGTGCCTCATCCGACTCAGCCGGGCATGGTGGTGGGGACGGTTGGCTACATGGCTCCGGAGCAGGTCCGCGGAGGAGCGGCGGATCAGCGTTCCGACATCTTCTCGTTCGGCGTCGTGCTCTTCGAGATGCTCAGCGGCCGGCGCGCGTTCCACCGCGGCAGCGCCGCCGACACGATGGTCGCCATTCTCAACGAGGAGCCGCCGGAGCTTTCCAGCGAACAACCGGGACTTCTGCCGATTCTCCGCCGCTGCCTGGCCAAGAATCCCGATGGGCGATATCAGTCGGCGCGCGATCTCGCGTTTCATCTCGAACAACTCGCATCGCTTTCGGGCTCGGCGTCGGTGCACAGTCACGCGGGTTCGCCGAAGTGGTCGTACGCCGTAGCGGCCATCCTCGCCGCGCTCCTCCTCGCGGCCTTCGTCTGGTACCTGGTCAACCAGCGCCGCGCGAGCATGCCCGCCCGCAGAACGAATTCGATTGCCGTCGTGCCGTTCGTCAACATGAGCCGCGCGCCCGATGCCGAATACTTCAGCGACGGGATGACCGAGGAATTGATCACGGCGTTGTCGCGCGTCGAGGGGTTGCGCGTCGCGGCACGAACGTCCTCCTTCGCGTTCAAGGGAAAGCAGGGCGATGCGCGCGACATCGCAGGCAAGCTCGGCGTCGATCATCTTCTGGAAGGAAGCGTTCGCCAGACCGGCAATCGGTTGCGCGTCACGGCTCAATTGATCGACGGAAAGAACGGCTATCACGTCTGGTCGGAGACGTATGACCGGGAGATGCTGGACGTCTTTCGGATCCAGGAGGAAATCTCCCGCGAGATCGTCACCAGGCTCACGTCCGCGGCAGCGGCGCCGGCGAAAATCGAGCGCGCTTCGGCCGCAGAGTTCGCGGCGTACGACCTCTATCTGAAAGGAAACTTCCGGTTCAATCAGGCCCTCAACACGGGATCAGAAACACAGTTGCAGCAAGCCGTCGGCCTTTACGAGCAGGCCATCGCCCGCAATCCGCGCTCTGCCGCTGCGTACTCCGGTCTGGCCAAGGCCTACACGCACTTCGAGCTCATGGGCGTACATGTCGAGGAACATCACCAGAAGGCGGAAGTAGCGGCGCGGCGCGCACTGCAGCTCGATCCGAACCTCGCCGAAGCGCACATCGCGCTCGGGGACGTTTTCTTTCATCACGGGAACAATGTCGCCGAAGCGGAACGTGAGTTTCGGCGGGCCATCGAGCTCGACCCCAACTCTGCCGAAGCGCACTCCTACTACGGCTACCTGCTGCTACGCGAGTGTCGCGTCGACGAGGCCGGCGTGCAGGGCCGGCTCGCGGTGCAATCGTCGCCGCTCGACCTTGTCGCGAATGTCTTTCTCGGTCACGCGCTGGTGTACGCGCGACAGTACGACGAAGCGATTCGCCATCTCGAGAACGCATTGCAGATCGACCCTCAGTCGGCCGGAACCCTTCACATGCTCTCCGTCGCTCAGTCGATGCGCGGCGATCATGACAGGGCCATCGATGGATACAAGCGCGTGGCAGCGATGATCCCGAAGGATCCGCAAGTTCGGATCATGCAGGCCTGGCTCAACGCGCGCGCCGGGCGCGGTCAAGAGGCGTGGAAAATCGTCAATGAGGTGCTGGCCTTGCCTCCCGAGGAGCGCGTCAAAAGGAGTCACGTCCTCGGCGGGACGCACATCGTCCTGGGCGAGCACGAACGGGCTCTGGAGTGGCTGAAGAAGGGCGTCGAGACGGGGTACGTGAGCTGGTTCGATCTCAAAGCATCGCCGTGGTTCGACGCATTGCGATCGGATCCGCGCTTCACCGCACTGATCGAGCAGGCAGCGACGAAGGAAAAACGCAAGGCCTGAGATTCAGTCTTTCTCAGGGGTCGTCGATGCCGACGGCGACCACAAAACCAGCCGCTCGCCGCCGATCTCGATCTCATCGCCCTGCTTCAGCTCCACGGCGCCGGTCAACGGCTGCCCGTTGACGCGCGTGCCGTTCATGCTCCCGAGATCCTCCACGGTCACGGTTTCTCCGGCCACACGAACGCGTGCGTGATGGCGCGATGTGAGCGCGGTGAAGAGCGGGATCTCCACCTCCTCGCCGCGGCCGATCAGCTGATCTCCTTCGCGAAGCGGATACCGCCTGGTGTCGTGGAGGAGCGTGAACGGCGATGAGCTCTCGACCTTCGGCGCCGCCCTGATCTCTTCGACCGGCGCGACGAATTTGTAGCCGCGCTTTCGGGTCGTCTGCACGTACCGCGGCTCGTCGGCATCGTCTCCGAGCAGCTCGCGCAGGTCGGCCACGGTCCGCGAAAGCGACGTCTCCGAGACCACGACGTCGCCCCAGACCTCTTCGAGCAGCGTCTCTTTGGTGAGGAGCGTGCCGCGGTGCTCGATCAGATAAACCAGCAGGTCGAACACTTTCGGCCGGATCTCCAGACGCTCCTGACCGCGCCGCAGCTCCCCGGCCTGCACGTCCAGGCGGAAGGGACCGAACTCGTACGCCGCCGCAGCCTCGCCGGCCATCGCGACGAGGATACCTCTCACGGCAATCTCAGGAATCTTTCAACGCACGGTAAGGACCGGAGCGCGCGGCCGCCGCATCTTTCATCGCGAACAAAGGAAGGTGCCATGAAAAGAAACGTGCAGAGGTTCGTCCTGATTTTCTCGATCGCTACAGTCGCTTCCGCGCAACCGCTGGTGGATGGTTACTTCCATCAGAGCGAATGGAGCGGAGCGACGCAGTACCCGATCACGCTCAACCTGCCCGAGGGTGGAACGACTGCCGGAACCATCTACATCCTCAACGACGCCACAGACCTCTATTTCGCCGTCCGCTATGAGCGCACGACGATCGACGCGTTCACCGCGTTCAATGTCACCTTCGACCGGTACGGCGATGGGCCCTGGACGGAAGATGACGACTCCGTGGGCCTGCAGGGCTGGGCGTGCTTTCCGCAGACCTTCTATGACGGCGTCCTCACCACCCTGTCGCCGCCGTGCTACCCCGGCACGATCTGCAACACCAGCGACCCGGAGGTTGGGGGCACGGAAGACGGCACCGGCGCCGTCGGCCGCGATGGAATCATCATGGCTTACGAGGTGCGTCACCCGTTGTACAGCAACGATGGCCGCGACATTGCGGCCAAGAGCGGCGACACCATGCAGTTTGGATGGTACGTGGGCCTGAGCAACGCCGCTGGGACCGGTGCGATGTCATGGGGGATCGAGCAGTACACGGTGCAATGAACCGCTAGCCCGCCAGCTCCGCGATCCGCGCCTCGACCTCCTCGATCACGTACTCGGGGGTCGAGGCGCCCGCCGTCACGCCGATGACGTTCGCGTCGCGGAACCATTCCCCGTCGAGATCATCGGGTCCCTGCACGAAGTACGACGGCTTCGACTCGCGGCAGATCTCCCAGAGGTGCTTCGTGTTCGCGCTCTTCGTGCCGCCGATGACGACGATCAGATCGACGTCCGGGTCGTGGGCGAGCAGGCGGGCGGCGTCCTGGTTCTGTTTCGTGGCGTAGCAGATGGTGTCGGCGCGCTCCACTCTCTTTGCGCGGCGCTCGATGGTCTGCACGACGTCCTCATACTCCTCGGCATTGAGCGTCGTCTGGTAGAAGACTTTGATCTTGGCGTACGGCGACCAGTCGATGGCCTCGCTCGCGGCGACGGTGGAGACGATGTGGTAGGTCGATGGATCGAGATCGTGCGTGTAGCCGATCACCTCGCGATGCTTCGGATCGCCGATGAAGACGAGGTGATAGCCATCGGCCAGCGCCCGCTGCGACTCGTGATGCATGTCGTAGACGAACTTGCAGGTGGTATCGAGGATCTTCAGCCCCGCCGATCTCGCGCGCTGGTGAAAGGAGGGCGGGACGCCGTGCGCGGAGAAGACGATGGTCGGCTCCGCTACCGCGGCGATGTCGACGACCGTCCGCACGCCGAGCTGTTCCATCTCCGCGACGACCCGCTCGTTGTGCACGAGCTGGCCGAGGATCGCGCCGCGGCCGCCGCCGGCCGCGAAGCGTTTCACCTTGAGGTCGGCGATGCGTACGCCGGAACAGAAGCCGTATTTTTCCGCTCGTTTGATCTTCACGCGGTAACTTTACCACGCAAAGTACTTGCCATACGTACGGTGAGCGTCCCGCTCGCAACGCGGCGGGCATCCTGCCCGCCGCCGTACGCTCTCCATCAGAGCGCGGCGAGATCGATGCGAACGTCTCGCACGCCGCGCAGCCCGCGGACGGTTTCGCGGGCCAGGTCTTTCTGCAGCTCGCGCTGGACTTTCCCGCTCACGACGACCATGCCGTCCTTGCAGGTGATGGCCAGTTGCGCGCCCTGGAGCCCCGGCATCGCGGCCAGTTCCCGCTCGACCTGGCGGCGGAGCTCGTCGTCGTTCGACTTTCTTGCCGGTGTGATCAGGTTCGCGACGCGTTTCGCGCCGAGGGCCTGGACGACTGAGACGGCGTGCCGGGCCGCGGCGGCGTCGCCCGTGCCGCGCAGGACCATCACGTCCCCGCTGCTGCGCACGACCAACTGGTCGACGGACACGCCGGCGGCGAGGATCGCCTTCGCGGCTGCGGCATCGCTGAGGACCGGTTCAAAGCTCTTCACCACGTTCGCTTCGACCGCGCGCGTCTTCACAGGCGTGGCCCCGTGCCTGCGCACCATCGTGATTCCGACCGCAGCAACAGCCACAAGTGCTACCGCGATCAACGTTTTCTGCTTCATGTTGTCTCCGATGGATGCGGATGCACCCAAGTCGCGTGCCATGGTTCCGGTGAATTGACGGCTTCACGTGGCGGACGCTACCTTTTGCAGACTGTGAAATTCGTTTGCATTTTCCTCTTCGCCACGCTGCCCGCTGTTGCCCAATCCGCCAACAGTTGCGCCGATCCGTACTGGAAGGACACGCTGCGCTGCGTCTTCTTTCCCGACGAGGTCCCTCAGCCGAATCTCAGCATCGTGCCGGGCCCGGGCAACGGCGACGCGTTAGCGAAATACACGCGGCTCTTCATCAACAACCCCGCGGTGCGCTGCACGGACGGTACGCGCCCGCTGTACTACGTCGACAAAGCCATCTGCACGGACGCGCAAGGCTGCGGCAACGGAATCCGCCGCGGCGATCCCATCGAGTCGAATCGCTGGATCTTCACCGTCACCGGCGGCGATTCCTGCAACGGAGAGCGCTGCGCCTTTTTCTACGCCCAGCCCGATGAGCGCGGCGCGATGGGATCGTCGACACGCGATCCGGCAAAGGATCTCGAAGGAATCCACGATCCCGATCCCGTGAAGAATCCCGTCTTCTCCACATACAACCGCGTGCGCATCGAGAAGTGCACGTTCGACCGCTACATGGGACGGACGCAGGAAGAAGCGCCGGGAGGGGCGATTCGCGCCACCGCGCCGAACGGCACGCCGATCTCGTTCAACGCCTACTACCACGGCTTCCTGATCATGGAAGAGACCTTCAAGGCGCTCGAGAAAGGTCTCCGTTACACCACATTTCAACAGGGGACGGCCAACACCCCCGCGAAGCGGCGGGCATGTTGCGGGACGAGCGGCGGCAACAATCTGACCGCGGTGCAGGAGTCGCTGCCGCCTCTCGCGGATGCCGAGGCGGTGCTGTTCATCGGGCATTCGAACGCGAGCCACGGCATGTACCACAACATCGACCATCTCTCAGCGCGCGTGGCGGAGATCACCGGCGGCAGCGCCGACGTCCGCGTGCTCTTCGACGAGAACTTCCTGCCATCGGTCGAAAACGAAGCAGCGTTTGCCACGACCGCTCCGCCGAACAAGGATCTGTACGACTCGATCTGGTCCGGTGCGAGCTCGGGACGAGGCGAGCCGTTCACGTACGACGGCGAGAGGTATCACGCGACGAACGTCGTCGATCAGGACTACATCGCCCACGGCGCGGTGCAGGATCAGTCGTGCCTCGATACGCACGCGGCGGCCGGCACGACCTGGATGTGCCGCGATCGCATGCACGTGCTCTTCAACCACGTCTCCACGCCGTTCATGGTTCGCCAGGATTTCACCGATCCGAACCGCGATCACCTCGATGCGCCGGACGGCCACTGGGTGCGATGGGGCGATCCCGCGGACTTCCCGTACTGTCCGGGAGGGGTGAAGCCGTGCGAGCCGCGGTTCAACGTCGCCGAATTCCGCGCTCGTCTGGAAAAGCAGATGGAGACTCTCCTCGAGGGTTTGTGGACGCGATCCGAGATCGCGCGGCGACTCGACGTCAGCCCATCCACGCGGCCGACGCTCTTCGCCTGGATGCCGTCGTGCAACAACCACGAGGGTGCCTACAACGACAACGGGTTCTTCGGCGTCACCGTCGCCGCCGATACGGCGTCCTGGTCGATGCGTGAATGGCTCGAGGAGTTCATGGCCGCGCCGCGGAGCGGAGTGCGCCGTTACCTCATCGATGGCGGGACCGACGCGAGCGGACGAGCGATGCGTACGACGCAGTGCCGGTTGAACTGAGTCGTGTGGTGCAGGCCTCCGGCCTGCCCTGACGAGAGGCAGGCCGGAGGCCTGCACCACACCGATCCGTAAGCGGTGGGCGCGGAACCGGCGGGCGATGGCGGTACCTACTTTCAGCAAGTCCGGCTGCGCACGTATCTCCTCGATCCCTCGAAGTCGTCGTTCGCTATCGACGGCAAGACGTTCGAGCATCGCAAGGACGTGCTGGTCGTCGTCGGGCTGGAAAACACGAGTGAGGTCGAAGCGCCGGTCGTCTTCGCCGGCTTCGGCATCGTCGCTCCCGACCTCGGCCACGACGACTACGCGAACATCGACGTCCGCGGCAAGATCGTCGCGCTGCTTTCCGATTCGCCGCCGCGCTTCCCGCACAGCCAGCGCGCGTACTACTCGAGCGGCAGCGTAAAGTCCGCGAACGCTGTCGAGCGCGGTGCGATCGGCGTGATCATCGTTCCCACGCTCGACTCCGAGCGCCGCCGTCCCTGGACGCGGATGATCTCGACCGGCGACTCCATCGGCATGCGCGCCCTGGGTCGCGACGGACAGCCGCTCGAGGCCTACCCGCAGATCCGCGGACGTGCCACCCTCGGTCCCGTTGCCGCGCAGGCGCTCTTCGCCGGCGAGCGAACGACGCTCGACGCGATCCTCGCCGACGCGGAGAAAGGGATCACGAAGCCGTTCGCGCTGCAGAAGCGCGTCACGATCCGCGCGACGACGACCATCAGCGAGTTGACCAGCCCGAACGTCGTCGCGATCGTCCGCGGCTCCGAGCTCCCGAACGAGCACGTGGTCGTCACGGCCCACCTCGATCACCTCGGCATCACCGACCGCGGCGAAGACCGCATCCGCAACGGCGCGCTCGACAACGCGTCCGGCGTCGCCGCGCTGATCGAGATCGCCCGCGCCGTCGCCGCGATGAAACCGCGTCCGCGCCGCTCGATCGTCTTCGCCGCGGTGACGGCGGAGGAGAAAGGATTACAGGGCTCGCACGCCTTCGCCGACCGCCCGAGCATCGACGGGAACATCGTCGCGAACGTGAACATGGACATGATCACCATGCTCTTTCCGATGAAGAGCATCGTCCCCCTCGGCCTCGAGCACTCCACCCTCGGCCCGCTCGCCCGCGCCGCGGCCGAACGGAACGGCTTCACCGTTCAGAGCGATCCGCTGCCCGAGGAGGTGCGGTTCATCCGGAGCGACCAGTATGCGTTCATCAGGAAAGGCATCCCGGCCATCTCCTACAAAGGCGGTCTGGTCAGCGCCGATCCGGCGATCGACGGCGAGAAGCTGACGCGCGACTGGCTTCGCACGATCTACCACACCGCTGCCGACGAGTCGGATCAGAAGCTCGACTACGCGACCGGCGTTGCCTGGGCGCGCACGAACCTCGACCTCGCGGTGTCGATCGCGAATGCGGAGGCGAGGCCGCGATGGAACGAGGGGGATCTCTTCGGGACGCGGTTCAGCACCGGCACGCGGTGATCACGGCTTGATCATCGCCTGAAACGCGGGATCCCCGCGCAGCGCATCGAGGTCCTTGTCCACCGCGGCCTGCTTCTTCAGATTCGGGTTCAGCTTCAGCGCTTTCGCCAACGCAGTCATCGCTTCGGCGCGCTTGCCCGCGGCGAGGCGGACCACGGCGAGGTCGTAGATCAGTTCCGGGTTCTCCGGCGCGAGCGTCGCCGCATGCTCCTGCGCAACGAGCGCCTCGGCATACCGCTTCTGCGTGAACGCGGTCCAGGCGCGGTTCCAGGCGTAGTTCATCTCCGCGTAGTCGAGCAGGCGGCCCAGCTCTTTGAACGGCTCGGTGTGATCGTCGACGCGGATGTCGATGGCGCGATCGGATCCGCCGTTGAAGCCGGCGCCTTCCTTCGCCACGATCAGCGACGCGGACTGCTTGCCGCGCGAGTCACCGCCGGCGGCATCGCCCGCGACCATCGCGGCGTACATCCGCCGCGCGAGCGTTCCTTTCGTCTCGAGAAACGCTTTCTCCATCGCGACGACGACCTGTTCGCTCGCGAGGATGTTGCCCTGCACCGCGTAGTTCGGACCATTCCGACCGCCCGCCCAGGCGTTGCAATTCGGACCGGTGTGCGTTGCCGACGATCCGTCCGCGGCGACGATGCCGATCTGCCGGCCACCGGTGCCGTTCCCCGAATCACCACGAAGGAGGATCTGCATCGTTTCCGCGGCGCTGGCCTTCCGCGCGAGCAACTCCAGTCCGCGCGGCCCGAACGTGACGTTCGCGTTCGCCTGCGTGGCCACCGCGCCCGCGCCGGCCTGCGCGTACGGCACGACACTCCCGACGCTGAAGAACCGAGACGCCACGGCGACGCCGATCTCCTCGGTCACCGGATCACGAGCAACGATCGAGAACGTGGCCACGTCGCGAGCCGAGGCTGAGGCGGCGACGATGAGAAGCGAAAGGAGCAAGCGGGCGCGCATGCGAACGAATTGTATTCGCGCGCTCTAGGCTCCCGGCCACCACGCGCTGAGCTGCTCCGCGGTGCCGTTGTAGCGCGAGCGGTCGACGTTGCCCGTCACGCCATCGACGGTGCCGCTCTCGCTGTACTGCCACAGAGTCCACGTCTTCCACACCTGCGACGGGATCCCCACGGGCTGCGGAAGAGTGTTGTACTCCGCGATCCAGAGAGGGCAGGCCGCGAGCGTGGGATGTGTGCTGCTGCCGATCTGCGAAAAGAGCAGCGACTTGCCGCCGTAAACCATGGGCGGACGCCCGGTCGCCTTCTGCACGGTTTCGATCCAGCCGAAGAGGTGATCGAGGGGCATGACCGTGCCGGAGGGATTCGGCTCGAAGTCGATGACGCAAAGCGTCTTCGCGTCGGGCTTCACGGTATCGAGAAAGAACTGCGCCTGCGCGCTGCCTTCTTCGTCGCCGGTGCCGAAGTGATACGCGCCCCACAACAGTCCCGCCGCCGGTACCGCGGTACTGGCCGCGTGGAACGTGGAGTCCACCGACTTCGAGCCCTGGGTGGCCTTGTGGATTACGCCGAGGATGCCCGCTGCTTTCACCCGCGCCCAGTCGGGGGACCCGTTGAAATGGCTGATGTCGATGACCGCGTCGATCATGATTTCTCTCCTGAATCGCACTCTACCGGCGAAGCAGGAATGAATCGCCATTCATTCGGGGTTCTGGCGACCCCAAGAAAAGGAGTAACTCAATGTTCAATCGCAAGCCCAAGTTCCCCGTAGCCAAGGTCACCACCGGATTCATCATCGGCGCCATTTCCGGTGCCGTCGCCGCGCTTCTCTTTGCGCCGATGACCGGTAAGAAGCTTCAGAAGAAGATCGCCGGTGTGACCGACGACGTCGTCGAGAAGATCGAAGACGGCGTGCAGCAGGTTCAGGCCGGCGTCCGCCGCCTGGCTCGTTAGTCCCCAACCCGTGGAGCGGCGGCCGCCTCGGCCGCCGCCACCCGAAACCGCGCCACCCGCCCGTACTGATCGTCGAACCGGCGGTCGAATGGCAGCGGACGATGGCGCGGATCCCGGCCGAACTGGCGCATGGCGTTGAAGCCGCCGCCGGTGAAGATGCGCGTGGCGTTCGCGGCGATGAGCGTCGCCGGATAGACATCAGGCGCGACGATCGGATCGTCGACGCCCTCCTCGGCACAGACCTCGCGGGCGTAGGCGAGGAGCTCCTCCCGTTCCGCGGCCCGCGAGTGAACGAGGAGGACGTAGCGCGGCGGCAGATCAACCACCTGCTGCACGGCGCACGGCGGGTCGCGCAACTCGAAGTTTTCGATGACGGTCTCGGCATGCGCGCGGACGTAACGCTCCTGATCCGGATGCAGCGGCTCGAGGATGTATGCACGGCGAATCTGCGGCGTGTTGGGAGGAACGCGGTAGCGATCCCAGCGAACGTAGCGGGCTACGTAATCGACCACGCCACCTTCGATCTCGCCGAACAGGCCCGCGGGAAACGTGTCGAGAATGAGCTCGCCCTGCGGAACGGTCGCGACCGGAATGTCGCCGACGACTCTGCGATCGCTGGCGAACGGCGAGTCGGCGACGATCATTGCGTCCCGCTCGAGACCGAGCGTGTGCAGGAACGCGCGGGCGCGAGTGAGGTGGCCAAGGCCGCCGCCGTTCGCGTAGTAGGAGATCAATGTCCCGCCGCGAGCTCCGCGAAGATCACCGCGCGCTCGCGCGCCGGAACGCCGTCGAGCAACGCCACGCCGTAGAACGCCGCGGCGTTCGTGCCGGCCGCGCGGAACTTGTCGCCGACCTCGACGTGGTCGCCGCGCACGCGCACTTCGCCGAGGAGCTTCTCGCCGGGCGCGTAGACCTTCACCTTGGCTTCCTTGATCTTCAGCTCGAACGGATTCGCGTTCTCCTCGTTGTCGCTGACCTTGATCTTCTCCGGCGTGATCTTCACCTTCCAGAGCAGTTCGCCGTCGAGCGTGCGCACCTTGAAGCCGCCCTCGTCGCCGTACTTCACCTCCACCGATTCGTACTTGCGCTTCTCCCCCTTGCGCCGGCCGTGCAGCACGCCGCCGTCGTAGGTGACGGTGACGTCACTGCCGGACGTGGCGACTTCCAGGACGCGCTGTCCGTCGTTGGTCGTGACGGCGATCGGCGCTCGTAGAGCAGACACTCCTGTCTGCGCTTCTGTCTGCGTCTGAGGAGATGGAGCAGACGGGAGCGTCTGCTCTACGTTCTCTTCAGCGGGCTGCCCGCAGGCGACCAGCAGCAGTGCAAGTGCGAAGGACTTCCACATATCTCTGCGCTTCCTTTTCATGGTTGAAGTGTTCGACGACGGCGCTTCTCGCCCGCGCCCCAAGCGCACGGAGGGCATCGTCGTCCATCGCCGCCGCGGTCATGATCGCCCGACGGCAGTCATGAGCATCGCCCGCATCGAACCGGATTGCGTTCTCGCCATCGACGAGGAGGTCGGCCATGCCGCCGGCGTCCGAGGCCAGCAGGGGGATGCCCAGCGCCGCGGCTTCGAGGACGACGTTCGGCAGACCGTCATAGAACGAAGGCACGACGACCATGTCGCACGCGGCGTACAGCGGCAGAAGGTCGAGGCGATCGCGGAAGGGGAGGGCCTCGATGCCCAGCGACGGGTCCACGTCGCCGACGAGCAGCAGATGAAATCGATCGGCGAGGCCCGACTGCTGCAGCGCGTCGAGAAAGAACTGCACGCCTTTCTTCTGCTTGAGCTGTCCGAACATCCCCAGCACCCGACGTCCCGGCACGCGATAACGCTCAGCCTCGGAGAGATCGTGCGGAAGGAGCTGCCACGCGTCCACGTCGATGCCGTTGGGGATCCACACCGGCTCGACTCCCGGTTCCAGCGCGGCGATGCGCGCCGCGTGATCGCGTGTGACCGTGCAGACCACGGCGGAGGAGCGCAGGGCGTGGCGGAGCACGTCCGATTTCTTTGGTGAGAAAACCGCGGCGTCGAAGTCGTTTCCGCGGATCAGCGTCACCAGCGGTACCTGCAGCCACGCTGCATACGCCGGCCCGGCGAGCAGCGGAAGCGTTCCGCCGAACGCGACGACGTGCGTCGGCGTCTCACCGCGGCGCAGCACGTTCCAGAGCCGGTTCAGCGTGTGCGCCGGATCGTCGTCCGCCGGGCAGCAGATCTGCCGCCCGCCGCTCTTCGTCTCGACGCGCCACTGGTCATAGCGCCGCGACACATGCGCGACGTCGATCTCCACGCCGCGCGCGCGGAGGGCGTGCACGATGCGGTCGCAGGACTGGGCCATACCGCCGCGGTCGGGCGGATAGGTCTCGGTCAGCCAGAGCGGCCGCAGCGGCATCAGCTGTCCTCGAGGCCCGTGCCGGATTCGTCGTCGACCAGCATCGACGACCGTCCGCTGCTGGCCATGTCCGAATCGAACGAGCGCGTGTCGTAGCGGTCGTAGTAAGAGTCGTAGTACGTGCCCATGTAGAACGGCGCGTAGCCAGTTCGCGAGTAGTAGTCGTCGCGATAGCGGTTCGGCCACGCCGGATCGGTCAGCGGCTCCTGGACATTGCGCGGCGGCGCGGCGTCCTTCTTCTTCTGTCCCGGCGTCGCCAGCACGTCCTTCTCGACCGCGCGCCCCTCGCAATCGAGGCAGCGGGTGAAACCGCTCTGCGGCGAGAGATGCGGTGAGCACATCGGCCGCGAACAGAGCGCGCACTGCTTGGCCGCCCGCTCGCCGCAATCGCGAAGGCTGAAAAAACCTCGTCTGGCCCGGCAGGTCTGCATCACGCGCTCCTCGTCAGGGTCACCCGGCGATATCCGTCGGCGATGATGTCCACGAGCAGATCGAGCGCCGCCGTCTCCTCGCCTGCACTCTTGTGTTTCCGGGCGAGCGTCATCGTGGTGCGCTTCTCATCCCGCTCGATGTCCGCCGCGTCCTGCACCGCGTACTCTTTCGTCGGGAAGCCCAGGGTCACGATCGCTACGGTCTTCCGCTTGACCTTCGTCTTCGTCTTGATCTTGCCGCGCGCATTTCTCTTGTTGCCCGTTTTCTCGAGCATGTGATCGATCACGCGCCATTTCAGCTTCGTGCCGTCGGCAAGAGTCGCGCTGCCGCTGAACCAGGGATCGACGTAGAGGCGGTCGATGACTTTGTAGTACGCGCCCTTCTTGTACGGCTCGCTCTCTTTTTTCTTCTTCTCGGCGATCGCCCACGGGCGGAGGTCGATGTCGACGTGCAGCGGATCGCCGGGGTTCATGTCTTCGCGCAGCAGGGTGATGAAGGGAGCGGCGGTCAGGGTCAGGTTGTCGGAAAGATCCTGGGCGCGGAGACGCATGTAGAAAACGGCGGCGGCGATCGCCGCGACGATGGACAACACGCCGAGGATGAGCATGACCGTTGTGAGGCCTTCGGCGTTGCCGGCGATGACGAAGAAAATGATCGCGGCCAGGATGGCCAGCGGAATCGAGCAGCCGGCCTTCTTTCGCTTCGCCGCGGTGTACGCGTCGAAGTGGACCAGGCCGCGCATCAGCTCGAGGACTTCGTCCACCGGCCGATTGGCGTCAAGCCGTTTCGTTTGCGCGATGCGTAGCTGCTCAGGTGTCATGGAAGCGTTGAATATAGCTCCTGCAGCCTTTTTGTGGCGTGGGACCAGGTGAGCGAGGCGGCGATTCGCTCGCGTCCGCGGGTGCCAAGGGCCTGGCGAAGGTCGGGATATTCGAAGGCGATGCGCATCGCGCGCGCGAGCTCCGCCGGACGATCGGGAGCGACGAGCAGGCCTTCCACGCGGTCGGTGACGAGCTCGCGGACGGCGGGGAGATCGCTGGCGATGACGGCGACGCCCCCGGCCATCGACTCGAGGATCTTCAGCGGCGAGCAGCCCTGGACGACGTTGCGCGCGCAATCGGAAAGCGGCGCAATCGAAGCAATCGCATGCTGCAACCAAGGCTGCAGCTCCTCGGAGGTCAGTGACGACTGCCAGATCACGCGATCGGCGATCTCCAGCTTCTCCGCGAGGCGGATGTATCCCTTCGCGTATCGCGTGTGATGCGGGTAGCAGATGACGAGCTTGACCGGCAGGTCGCGCAGGCGGGCGAACGCGCGAAGGAGCGTCTCGATGC
This sequence comes from uncultured Acidobacteriota bacterium, assembly GCA_963822445.1. Taxonomy (GTDB): domain Bacteria; phylum Acidobacteriota; class Thermoanaerobaculia; order Gp7-AA8; family Gp7-AA8; genus QHVT01. Next base: position 779,796 of record CAWGHO010000003.1, read on the forward strand.
CTTGCCACTCCTGCAGGGCGCCGAAGTAGATGAAGTACTCCCCGTGTAGTGTGGGCCTCTGGCCTACCTCTTCCGGAACGTCCGCGCCATTCGGAATCACCGTCACATTCTTCGCGCCTCTGCTGGTGACCAGATCGCGGATCGTGTTCGCGGGAACGACGATCGCGTCAGCGCGCTCGATCAGAATCTGCTCGAGCCGCTCGATTTTTTCGATCGTGCGCGGCGCGACGGATGGGTAGGCGAACGGAAGCTCGATCGAGGGAAGGCCGTTGATCTCGTAGACGATCGTGACGTTTCGCTCGACCAGCGGCAGGCCGCTCCAGGGATCGCGAACGTGCGCGAACTCGAGGCGCGGCATTTCGTCGAGCAGGGCGTCCAGGCGACGGCCATACGCGAGCGTGCGCTCGAGGAAGTTGTCGACGTGCGCCGAGAAACGGACCACGTCGACGTCGCCGTCGGACTGCCACGCCGGCAGATCGTCGCCGCCGAGGACGTACAGCACGCCGCCGCCCGCCCAGTCGAAGAGCGCGCGCGCGAAGCGGGCGATGTGCACGCCCGCCCCTTTGCGCGACGGGAAGCGGTCGAACGCCGCGTAAAGCGCGCGCCGGTTTTGTAGGGGAGCGGGCGTCCCGCCCGCATCGCGCGGGGCGTCTCGCCCCGCGCTCATTACTGCCGGGCGGGACGCCCGGCAGGAGCGGCCGGGACGGTCGCCCCCCTTACCCATCCGCGTCGATCCACGCCGGCAGGCCGTGCTTCTCCATCAGCGCGGCAAATCGCGGATCCTCGCGCAGCGGATCGAACCGGTTGTCGATCGGCACGAACCACATCCAGGCGTTGTGCTCCGCGAGCGCGCCCGTCAACGCCTCGAAGGCCTCATCCAGTTGCCGCAAGCCGGTGTGCGCCAGCGCAAAGCAATACGGCGAGATGTAGCGCTGCTTCGACAATCCGCGCAGCCGCTCCACGATCTCCTGCGCCTCCTCTTTGCGTCCGGCGAAGCTCAGCACATGCGCGAGTCCGCCGAGGTAGAGACCGGCCGGGCCGGCGATGTCGATGGCCTGCTGCATCTGCGCGATCGCCTCGTCGTAATCGCCGCGCGCCTCGAGACTCATCCCCAGGTAGTAATGACCTGGCGCGAGTGTCGGATCGGTCTCGAGAACGGCGCGATACGTGGCAATGGCCTCGTCATATCGGCCGGCGACGTGATGCGGAATCCCCGCTCCGACGTTGATGATTGGCGACAGCGGGTCGAGCGTCTTCGACAGATCGATCAGCTCCATCCCCCGGCGGGTCATGCCCCGCCCGCACATCAACACGCCCAGCCAGTGCGGCGCCCACGGATAGTTCGGATTGAGCTGCATCGCCTCTTCGAGCTCGCGCTGCGCGGTCTCCCAGTCCCACTCGAAGAGTCCCGCCGCGTAACCAAGCGTCGCGTGCGGATCGGCGAGCGTCGCGTCGAGCTCCACCGCGCGGCGCGCCGCGGCTTTCACCTTCGGAAGAATGTCGCGCGGCGGCAAGGCCTGCACGAAGCCGAGCATCACGAACGTGTCCGCGAGGCCGACATACGGCATGGGGAACCCTGGATCGAGCTCCACCGCATTCTGGAAGCACGCAATGGCCTGCTTCAGCGCCTCGGGCGTCCGCTTGATCCACTGATAGCGCCCTTTCAGATAGAGTTGCTGCGCTTCCGGATCGATGGCCCGTTTCTTCTTGACCGCGCGCCGCGTCCCCGATGCCCCGCGAACGCGAATGTGCTCGATGACGTCGTCGGCGATGCCCTCGCACAGCACCGCGATCTCGCGGATCGGCCGCGAATACTGCGCGCCCCACAGCCGTGTGCCGTCGATGCTGGAGACGAGACTGACGTCGGCGTGCAGCATGTCTCCCTCGATCCGCGCCTTCACGCCAATCACGGCGGCGACGTTCAGCTCGCGGCCGACCTGTTGCGCGTCGATCTCCTTCCCGCTGTACCGCGCCGCCGCGGAACCGGGTGCGACCACGCGCAGTTTGCGCACGTGCGAGAGCGCGTTGGCGATGCCTTCGCTCAATCCGTAAACGAGGTACTCGAGCGCGGGATCGAGCGTGCCGGTGACGAAGGGGAGGACCGACAGCGAATCGAAACGAGCCTTCGCCGGCGCCGCGGCCGCGGCGGTCATCACCTCGGTCTTCTCGACGCCGGCGACCTTCTGCCGTTTGCTGCGCGGCCGCGCGCGGCCCTTCACCGCTTCTAACGCTTCGAGCAGCAGACGGCTCGTCGCGAAGCGGCGGGCCGGATCTTTCGCGAGGGCTTGGCGGATGATCGGCGCGAGCGGCGTCATTCCCTCATCGGACAATGGGGGAGGCTCCTCGAAGAGAATCGCGGTGATGGTCGCGACCGTGCTGTCGCGATCGAAGGGACGGCGGCCGGTGGCCATCTCGTACAGCACGACGCCGAGGCTGAAGATGTCGGTGCGCGCGTCGAGGGGCGCCGCGCGGAGTTGCTCGGGCGACATGTACGGCGCCGTGCCCGTGACGATCCCCGCCTCGGACTTCAGGATCTCGGTGTGACCTTCGGTCGCGTCGGAGAACTTGGCCAGGCCGAAGTCCAGGACTTTCACGCCGCCGCGCGGCGTGAGCATGATGTTCATCGGCTTGATGTCGCGATGAATCACGCCGTGGCTGTGCGCCTCATCGAGCGCCGCCGCGATCCCCGTCCCGATCTCCAGCACCTCGGTGAGCGTCAGCCGCGAGTCCTGCAGGCGATCGAAAAGCGTTTCCCCTTCGACGTACTGCATGACGATGTACGGCCGCGCGTCGAGATCGCCGACCTCGTAGATCGTGCAGACGTTGGGATGATCGAGCGCGGCCACGGCGCGCGCCTCGCGGAGCATCCGCCGCTTCGCATCGGCATCGCGGCCGACGCTTTCCGGAAGGATCTTGACCGCGACGCGGCGGCCGAGGCGAATGTCATCGGCGAGATAGACCTCGCCCATCCCGCCCGCTCCGATGAGCGAGACGATGCGGTAATGATCGGCAATGATGGGGAAGGCGTCCGTCACGCGGTGCCAATATTAGTCGTTAGTCGCTAGTGATTAGTCGTTAGTAGCCGCGGCCACGATGTCTGCGTTCTCCAGCACCGGTTTCGGCCATCCCTTACGAGCGACGACCAGCATCGCCCGTCCCACCTCGGCCGTCGTGGTCACGTACTTTGGCGCGAGCTTCCGGACGAGAGGAACGAGCGGCGCGAGCACTTTGTAGAAAACGCGATACAGCGTCGTTCGCGAGGTGATCCCGTCGAGCGGCTGAATGAACGCGGGCCGGAACGCGTACGCATTCCTGAACAGCGCGCGGACTTCATTCTCCGCGCGGCCTTTCACGCGAGCCCACATCGTCCTGCTCGTGCCGGTGCTGTCCGTGCCCGCGCCGGAAACGAAGATGAAGGTCATGTCGGGATTCAGCCGCGCCAGTGGCCGCGCGGCGGCGAGCGTGTAGTCGACGGTGACGCGCGCGTAATCCGCTTCGCTCATGCCGGCGGAGGTGACGCCGAGGCAGAAGAAGCAGGCGTCGTAGCCGGCGAGTTGCGATTCCACCGAGGAGAAATCGGTGAAGTCGCTGTGCACGAGGTCCGTCACTTTCGGATGCGTTTGTCCCGACGGCCTGCGCCCGACGACGAGCACGCGTTCGACACCGGGATCGCGCAGACATTCGAGCAGCACGCCCTGACCGACCATGCCCGTGCCGCCGAAGAGGATCACCTTCATGGCGTGCTCGCGTAGCGCTCGGTCTCGATCGACCAGACCGGCGCGCCGCTGCCGGAGATCGTGCGCTTCCAGGTGATCGAGTACTCGCCGGGCACCGTCCTCGTGCCCCAGCGTCGGACCCAAGTGCCCCGTTCCGTCGCGCGATCGCCGTCGATCTGGAGTTGATCGATCGTGCGCACGTACGACTTGCCGAAAGCCTTGTTGCGCGCGTCGCGTGCTTCCCGCAACACGACTTCATCGTTCGGAACGGAAACGACGGCGATGCGATCTTCGGAAGGGGATAGGGCGATGCGGGTGATGCCCTGCAGATCGCGCTCGCTGAAGCGGTGCGCGACCGGCCAGTCGTCGGGCTTTGCCGGATTCCATTCATGAATCGCGTTGCCGGAGGCCATGAGCAGTGTGCCGCGCGAAGTCCAGACGTGATGACCGCCGGTTTTGAAGGGAATGGTGGCCAGCACGCTTCCGCGATCTCCGTCGAGATCCATACGCATCAGTTTCTTGACGTCGCCTTCCTGCACGACGAAGGTGACCGCGCGCTGACCGGGGATGCGGTACGGCGCGGTGACCGCGTTCGGGACGATTCGATTCAGCGCTTTCCCATCCCAGATGGCGATGTGGCGCTGCTCTTCGTTCATGAAGAGGATCCAGCGCTCGTCATCCATACGCGTGAAGTAGCCCGCGGTCTTGACGTCCGGCAACAGCGCTCGCGAGTTGGCGCCGTCGAGGTCGTACTGCCAGACCGTGCCCTCGCGCAGGGTCATGATGCTCTTGCCGTCTGGCGTGGGCGTCGGACTGAAGCCGCGCACCCTGGTCAGCTTCGTCGTTTTGCCGGTGCCGAGGTCGTAGCGGATGGCCTGAATGCCCAGTCCCGTTTCGGCGACGCTGTCCGCTTCGCTGCTGAAGACCAGCGATTTTCCATCCGCGAAGAAGGATGGCTGGTTGTCGTAACCGGGATGGTTGGAGATGTTCCTCGGCGCGCCGACCATGAACGCGCCCTCGCGCATGTTCAGCGGCGCGACCCAGACCTCGGTGGTCAAGACCTGCGCGGTACAAGGCAACGCCACGAGGAGAATCGCTGGCAAAATCTTTCGCATGTGCCGAATCTTAGTGGAGGGCGGGCGCCCCGCCCGCCCCGCACCGGGCGCCCCGCCCGGTGCTCCCCACGATCGGGCGAGGCGCCCGATCGGTTGCGGGCGAGGCGCCCGCCCTCCACAATCCGCGGCGTCATGAGTCACGATCTCGAACAGACCACCGCCCTCCTCGCCAGGACCCCCGCCGCCCTCGACGCCCTCCTGCGCGGTCTGCCCGACGCGTGGACGCTCAGCAACGAAGGCGAGGGCACGTGGACGCCGTTCGATATCGTCGGTCATCTGATTCACGGCGAGCGGACGGACTGGATGCCGCGCACGCGCCTCATCCTGCAATCCGGCGACGCGCAACCATTCGAACCGTTCGACCGCCTCGGGCATGTGGCCGAGAGCCGGAACCTCTCGCTCGAAGAGCTGCTCGATACGTTCGCGCGCCTTCGCGCCGACAACCTCAGCGAGCTCCGCTCCCTGAACCTGCAGCCCTCCGACCTCGAGCGCCCTGACACAGCTCCAGATGTTTAGCTTGGAGTGCGGCGGCTCTGCCGCCGCTTTCCCATGCGGCGGAGCCGCTCCGCGGCCGGTGAAAGCGGCAGCAGAGCTGCCGCACTCCATTACTTTCGCAACGCGCCCCCGGCGAAAACGGCAATCACCAAGAGGAGGGGATTCACAGCCGCGAACCACAGCGGCTCACGGGCTTCGAACATCGCTTCCATGGTCGGCAGATCGACCGTCCGACTCGCGACGGCCTTCTCTTCCCTGAGCAGCCCGACGAAAACGATCACACCGATCAGCACGACCAGTCCGGCCATGACCTTCACCGCACCGCTCTTCCCGATGACCGCGGCGACATAGCCGCCGATCACCGCCGAAATCAAACCGATGACCAGTGCGCCAATGATCCACAGCATCGACGGCTCGTAGTTGCCCGGAAGAAATAAGCGATCGGGCCCCAATGCCACCGAGAATCCGGTGAACAAAAGGAACACGCAGAAAAAGTAGACGACGTAGCCGGCGACAGCGGCCAGAACGTTCCGAATCATGATGGTTCGTTTCACATACCACGATTCCGCCACGGATATTCGATCTGAACGGCCACGAAGGCCGCCGTCGGCTCGCCGTAACGCGCCTCGATGCCGGCCAGCGCGCGGTCGAGCGTTTGCGCCGGCGGCACTCCGGCGGGGAGCGTCATCATCGACACGACTTCATCGTCGTCCCGATCGGGAAGCAGCGTCAGTCCACGGCGAGTCCGGATCGCGTCGGTCGAACCGGCGACCGAGTAGGCCCACGACCTCCGCGTCCGCGAATACAGATCAGCTGTGAGAGCGAGCGAGATCTCGTCCACTCCGGCCTCGACGCGAATGCCCAGCGCCTCGTGACGCCAGATCAGCATCTTGTTCGCGAGGCCGGTGGCCAGTTTCCCGCGCAGTGAAAACCGGCTGCTGTCGTGGACGGGAGTCCATGAGCTCACGCCGAGCGTTTTTGCAACGGCTTCCGCTCGCTCGCGGCCGGCGATCGCCTCCACGAGAGCGATGGAGATGGGGATCGACGCGGAGACGCCGCTCGTGGTGATGACGTTGCCATCCGCCACGTAGCGCCGGTTCCGAACCCAGCGCGTGCCGGGATGTCGGCGCTCGAGACCGTCGATCGTTCTCCAGTGTCCTGTTGCGCGCCGGCCTTCGAGCAGTCCGGCGTTCGCGAGAACGGGCACGCCGTCGCAGATCCCCACGATCGTCGCCCCGCGCCGGGCCTGCGAGCGGACCCAATCGAGAATGGCTTCGTTCTCCGCACCTTCGTAGATGTTCGGAACGATCACGTAGTCCGCGCCGAGCGGCACTCGCGCATCGAATTCACGGATCGTGGCGTGGACGCGAAAGCGCAACGCCGGCCGCATCCGGATCGGACCCGGCTCCGTCGACAGCGCGAGGACTTCCGCGACGCCCGACTCCGCGAGGATTCCGTACGGCACGACGTAGTCCGTCGTCTCCGTCGCCGCGTTGTCGCCGAGCACCACGATCACAGGACGCGACCGGCCGAAGCGCGGCTGGTATTGCGGAATCGCCGACGCGTCCGTGGAGAGCATGATGGAGAAGAGAGCTGCTGAAAGAATGGTCATGGCGTTCCTCAAAAGGTTTCGGGGTTTCGGGGTTTCGGGGTTGCGGGGTGGCTGCTGGGTTACTGGGTTGCTTTGCTGAACCTCGTAACCCCGCAACCTCGTAACCCCGCAACCCCCTCACCTCACGACTTCGAAATGTCCCATCATCCCCGCCTCGTGATGCTCGAGGATGTGGCAGTGGTACATCCAGCTTCCCGGCCGGTCCGCGGGCATCCAGGCGATCCGCACCGTGCTGCGCGGCGGGAGATTGACCACGTCTTCCCATGAACGGAACTCAGGTGCCTTTCCGTTGACCGACAGCACCTGGAAAAAGAAGCCGTGCAGGTGGAACGGGTGATCCATGAGCGAGGCATTCACGACATCCCACACCTGAAGCTCTCCGACCTTCACCGGCTGATCGTGGTGATGCATCTCGCCATTGACCAGAAAGTCCAGGCCGCGGCGCAGACTCATGCCGACGCTGAACTTCACCGTCCTGTTCGGCGTCGCGTCCGCGCCGGCCAGCGGTTCGATCGTTCGGAGCCGCGGCGGGATGGAGGCGCGCGACGGCTGATCCGTTCCGACCTTCAGCGTGCCGAAGCGCTCGTTGCCGCGCATCTTCATCGTGCTGCGGAGATAGCGGAGGGAGTTGATCTCCAGCGGTTCCCCTTCTTCGAACGGGCCGACGAGCAGTTCGACGCGGTCCGCGGGCGGAAGCAGCACTTCCGTCACTTCGATTGGCGCTTCGATCAGACCGCCGTCCGTGCCGATGATTCGGAATCGCAACCCATTGAGTGACAGACGGATGTAGCGCGCACTGGACGCGTTGATGACGCGCCAGCGCTCCACCTGGCCGGCGGCGATGGTGAGCTCCGGCTCCGCCTTGCCGTTGATGAGACGGAAGTCGCCTTCGCGTCCGTCATGCCGCTGCCTGAACCCGCCGAACTTCGCCAGGCGCCCTTGCTTGTCGGCGTCGACGTCGTCGAAGACGAGGATCTGCTCGCGATCGACGACCGGCTCGTCCGCGCCGCGCACGATCAGCGCGCCGTAGAGTCCCTTCTCGAGCTGCTCGGTCTCGTTCTGGTGCGGGTGATACCAGAACGTGCCGGCATCGGGCGGCGTGAAGCGATAGGTGAAGGTCTCCCCCGGCGCGACGGGGCGCTGCGTCGCCTGCGTCCCGTCCATTGCCGCCGGGATCTGCAGCCCGTGCCAGTGAATCAGCGTCGGCTCGGCAAGGCTGTTCTTGAACGCGATCTCGAGCGGGACGCCCTGGATCGCTTCGATGACCGGTCCGGGGACCTGTCCGTTGTAGCCGTAGCCGGAGATGGTGATTCCGGGCGCGGCTTCCCAGTTTGTCGGACGAGCCTCGAGGGCGATGCGGTGAGTGGTGGCGTTCATGTCGTTCTCCTTTTGCTTTCACAACTGCAGACGCAGGAGGCCGCCGGGTATTACGCTGGGTGCCCATGCCACGACTCGCCCTTGCACTTGCGATTGCCACGTCTCTCCATGCTGCAACCGCGGCGGCAGCGACCTCCTACCAGGTGCGGCAAAGTAGGGGCGCACAGTTCGCGGTGGTGGCGGAGGGCGAGAAGATCCTTGCGACGCTCGTTGAAAACCAGGACGACCCGGTCGTCATCTACGACCGCCTTCTTGGCGTAAGCGGTGCTCCCATCATCGCCATCAACTCGCGAAATGAAACCTGGTATGAGCTCGAACGGCAGGGGCCGTTTGCGTCTGCTTCGCGCTACCTGCAGCCGCTGACCCCCGCAACGACAAAGAACCTGAAGATCCGTGCCGCCGAAGTTGCCGGTGCCGACGGCACGCGCCTCCTGACCTGGCGCATCGCCTACGACGTGGTCGGCAAGATCGATGGCGTCGCGATCAAGGTCAAGTGCTCCGGCACGTTCGAGATCCTGGTCGCGGAGAACCACCCGCGCGAACTGTGGCTCGGCCGCGTACTTCCTCTGACGGGCTATCCGGAGGTCGATGAGGCCCTTTCAGCGGCCGATGCCACTGTCCGACACTTCCCGTTGCGCCTCTCCCTGTCAGCCACACGCGAATATGAGGGCGGCAAGCCGATGACGGAGAGCTCAGTCGTCGAGGTGTTCGAAATCGTAACGACGGCGACGGACGCCGGCCTCTCGTTTCAAGTGCCGCATGGCTATCGGCAGCAGAAGCCGGTCATCGGCGCCCCCGGCCGCTGACGTTCTACTTCTTCCCCGCCAGATCCAGCAAAAACGCGTACATCAACGCGGTTTCCTTCTGCCGGCGGAAGCGGCCCGAGGCGCCCCCGTGGCCGGCGTCCATGTTCGTGTGCATCAGCAGGCGGTGGTCGTCGGTCTTCTTCGCGCGCAGGCGGGCCACCCACTTCGCCGGCTCCCAGTACTGCACCTGCGAATCGTGCAGGCCGGTCGTCACCAGCAGGTGCGGGTAGGCCTTGGCCTCCACGTTGTCGTAAGGCGAGTACGAGAGCATGTAGTCGTAGTACTGGCGATCGGCGGGATTGCCCCATTCGTCGTACTCGCCCGTGGTCAGCGGAATCGACGCGTCGAGCATGGTCGTGATCACGTCGACGAACGGCACCGCGGCCACGACGCCCTTGAAGAGGTCCGGGCGCATGTTGATCACCGCGCCGATCAACAGACCGCCGGCGCTGCCGCCGTAGCCGAAGACGTTGTTGCGGTCGGCGTACTTCTCCGCGATCAGGTGTTCGGCAACGTCGATGTAATCCGTGAACGTGTTCTTCTTCCTGAGCAGCTTCCCATCCTCGTACCACTCCCGTCCCATCTCCTGGCCGCCGCGGATGTGGGCGATGGCGTAGACGAAGCCGCGGTCGACGAGGCTGATCGCGTTCGAGTTGAAGCTCGGGTCGCTGCTCGAGCCGTACGAGCCGTACGCGTAAAGAAGGAGCGGCGCGCTGCCGTCCTTCCTGAATCCGTTGCGGTAGAGGATCGAGACCGGCACGCGCTTGCCGTCGCGGGCCGTGGCGTAGATCCGCTCGGTGCGGTAGTTGACCGGGTCGTAGCCGCCGCCGACCTTCGTGCGCTTGAGCAGCGTCCGCGTTTGCGCGTTCATGTCGTACTCGTAAGTCGACGAGGGCGTGGTCAGGGAGCTGTAGTTGAAGCGCAACCGGGTCGTGTCGAACTCCGGGTTCTCGTCGATGCGGGCCACATAGGCCGGCTCGTCGAAGGTGATGTAGTGATCGCCTCCGCCGCTCCAGGGCATCACCCGCAGGCGGATCAGGCCGTCCTTCCGCTCGGAGACCACCAGGTGATCGCGGAAGATCTCGAACGATCCCAGGTAAACGTCAGCGCGATGCGGAATGACCTCCGTCCAGTTGCTGCGCGAAGTCGCGGTAACCGGGGTGCGCATCAGGCGGAAATTGCGCGCGTCGTCGTTCGTGCGGATGTAGAAGTGATCGCCGTAGTGATCGATCGAGTACTCCCGTCCGCGCTGGCGGGGCTCGAACACCTTCAGCTCGGAGCGGGGCTTGTCGGCGTCGAGGTAGCGGTACTCGCTGGTGAGGGTCTGTTCCGATCCGACCACGATGAAGCGCTTGCTCTTGGTGCGGAAGACGAACGTGGAAAAGGTCTCGTCGGCTTCCTCGAAGACCAGCGCATCGCTCGCGGGATCGGAGCCGAGCTCGTGGCGGAAGATGCGGTAGGAGCGAAGGGTCTCCGGATGCTTGCGCGTGTAGAAAACCGTCCGGTTGTCGTTGGCCCAGGCCAGGTTGCCCGTGACCTCGGGGATCTGGTCGGGCAGAGTCTCCCCGGTGACGAGGTTCTTGAAGCGGAGGGTGTACTTGCGGCGGCCGACGTTGTCCGTCGAGTAGGCGAGGATGTCGTTCCCTGAGCTGACCGACACGCCGGCGACGTTGAAGTACTTCTGCCCTTCGGCGAGCGCATTGACGTCGAGCATCACCTCTTCCGTCGCGGTGAGTGAGCCCTTGCGGCGCACGTAGATCGGATACTCCTTCCCCTCCTCGAAGCGGGTCGAGTAGTAGTAGCCGTCGCGGAGGGTGGGGACCGACTCATCGCGCTGGGGGATCCTGGCCACGAGCTCGTTGTAGAGCTGTTCCTGCAGCGGTTCGGTGTGCTGCATCGTCTGCTTGAGGTAATCGTTCTCGGCGTTGAGATACGCCACGACCTCGGGGTTCTCCCGCTCGCGCAGCCAGTAGTACTCGTCGGTCCGCTTCAGCCCATGCTGCTCGAGCACCGTCGGCCGAAGCGCTGCTTTGGGCGGCTGCGGAGCAGTCGGTGGCTGCGGTTCGATCGCTACCGTTCGCCATGGGGCCGGTTGCGAAGTCGTGCAGCCGGCGGCGAGGGTGGTGAGGACGAGAATCGTGGCGATGGCTCTCATGGGACGCGAAGTCTACTTGGAGTGCGGCGGCTCTGCCGCCGCTTTCAAACGCGCCGGAGGCGCGCTCGCGCTCGCTGGGAAAGCGGCGGCAGAGCCGCACTCCATTCGCGCCGCTAACGCCGCCCGACACACTGGTGAAATCACTGGTACCATTCACCAGCATGGGGCGAAAGCGCATGACCAAAATCACCGTCGAAGTACCTGCCGACGTTCTTGATCGCGCCCGGCGGGCTGGTGAGGGTGTGACCGAAGTCGTGCGTAGCGCTTTGGAGCTGAGGGCTGGCCAGCAGGCGTGGCAACGCCTTCAAAAGTGGTCGGGCAAAGTGACCTGGTCGATCGATCTTGAGGAGCTTCGCGAAGATTGATTGCAATCGACACGAGCTCCCTTCGACGATTCCTTTCCGGTGAGACGGGACGTGACGTCGAGATCGTGACCGCCGCCATCGCCCAGGGTCGGGCCGTACTTCCCCCAATCGTCGTGTGTGAGGCGCTCAGTGATCCCGCCATTCCGTCGTCGCTGATCGACGACATCTCTGGCCTTCCCGTCCTGACGATTCATCCGGGGTTCTGGTCGCGCGCGGGACTACTCCGAGCACAGCTGCTCAAGGGCGGCTTCAAGGCCCGACTGGCCGACGCCTTGATCGCGCAATCATGCATCGATCACCAGCTGCCGCTGGTGACACACGATCGCGACTTCCGTCATTTCGCAAAGCTCGGATTGAAATTGGCGTAGACAGAGAGCGGACACTTCAGTCTGCTCGTTCTTGCCACCGCCGCGCGGGGTACCCCTCTTGCAGTTATTTGCTGTGTAACGAAGGGAGGCCCCATGAAAAAGGCAGCGCTCGCTGCTTTGCTGCTCGTGGTGCTCGTTCCCCTGCAGGCGAGGGCTCTCGATACCAACGAGCTTCTCGGACTGGTGGCCATGCCGCTCGCGGTCGCGGCGGCAAGCGAGGTCACCGGCGTGCCCGTGGGCGAATTGAGTCACTTCGTAGCCACACTCAACCGCGCGAACGTCCCGCCTACGCAGATCGTGCAGGTCGTTCGCTACGCGCCCGCCGCGCTGGTCATCGAAGACCAGCAGCCGGCGTTCATCGAATACGTCGACTACGAGGTCGACCGCGGCGTAACCGGGACGCAACTGGTCACCGTGATCGAAGAGCGATACCGGACGTACGACCTCGAGCCGCAGTTCTTCACGTTCGAGGAGCCGGCAACCACGTACGTCGTGCGCGATGACTACATCCCCACGACCGTCGTCACGCGCGTCGCCGCGGTCAGACCGTCGTATGTCGTCGGCGACACGAACGATCTCCTCGCCCTGGTGGCGATGCCGCTGGCCGTCGCCGCGGTCGCCGACGTCACCGGCATTCCCTTCGCGGACCTGAGCAGTCTCGTGTCGTCATTGAACGCGGCGCGTATGCCGCCTCTCCAGGTCGTGGAAGTGCTCCGCTATTCGCCGGTGGTGATGGTCGACGACTACGAGCGGCCGCGGTTCCTGCAGTTCGTGAACACACAGGTCGTCGATGTCGTGACCGGTCCGCGGCTGATCGATGTGATCGACGATCGTCTGCGCACGTACGACGTGGTGCCGCGGTTCGATGCCGTCGAGGTGGTGAACGTCGTCGATGACGACGACTTTTTCCCGACGGCCGTGACCTCGCGCGTCGCCGAGGTCCGCGCGCATCCGCACGGCGGAGCGCCCGGTCAGTTGAAGAAGCAGCTCGGCCTGCAGACCGGCGCCGAGGTGGTTCATGGATCGAGACGCGGGTCATCGTCGCGGGATGACCGGCCCGCGCGCGTCAAACGCGAAACCCGCTCGGCCGAGCCGCGAGTGACGAAGCAACGCGCGAATCGCGGCGGACGCCGCGCGCCGCGCGAGGTCAGACGGGTCGAACAACGGCGAGTCGAACAGCCGAAGATCGAACGGCAACCGAAGGTCGAACGGCAGCCGAAAGCCGAACGGCCGCAGCGCATCGAACGGCCGAAACCCGAGCGCGGCGGACAGGGACAGGGTCAAGGCAAAGGCAAAGGCAAAGGAAAGGGATGACGCGATGAAACCGACTTCCATGGCACTCGCCCTCTGTGCCCTCCTCGTCGCGGGCGCCTGCTCGAACGACGAGCCGCGCGCGGCCGCGGGTGCGGACACGAACAAGACACCGGCCGTCGCCACGCAACAGCAGGCCGATCTGACGCCGGAGCAGCTCGGCGAGCTTGGCGCTCAGATCAGGAAAAACCCTGCCGACGCCAAACGCCTTCTCTCCCAGCGCGGTCTGGACGAACAGAAGTTCGAACAGACCGTGCGCAAGGTGTCGGAAGATCCCGCTGCCGCAAAGCGGTACAGCGAGTCGTACAAAAAGGCCGGAGCGTAGCGATTGGAGCGCCGGCGGCGAGGACGCCGGCGCTCCACACGTATCGCGCCCAACACATTGTCGTGACCGACTGGTGAACCGCGCCTCCGCAACAAACCCGCGGCCCTAGAATCGCGCGCCAGGAGGCATCTCTCTCATGCGTGCTGCGCTCTTCGCTCTGATGGTGGTTGTGGTCTCGTCGCTGGCGGCCCAACCCGTCCCGGTGCAACTCGAATCGAAAGTCCTCGCCGAAACGCGCACCATCCTCGTTCGCACGCCCGCCTCCTATGCCGGCGGCGCACGCGCGTATCCCGTGCTGTACATGACCGACGGCGACCGGCAGATCGGCCACACCGCGGCGGTCGTCGACTTTCTCGCGCGCGAAGGGCGGATGCCCGAGGTCATCATCGTGGGGATCAACAACACCGATCGCACGCGCGACCTCACGCCGACGAAAGTCGAAGCGATGGAGAACGGCGGCCAGCGATTCCCGATGCCCACCAGCGGCGGCGGCGATCGCTTTCTCGAGTTCATTGCTTCCGAGGTCATTCCGTACGTCGAGAAGAACTACAGAACGCAGCCGTACCGAGTCCTGGCCGGACACTCCTTCGGCGGTCTCTTCGCCATGCACACCTTCCTCACCCGTCCCGCGCTCTTCAACGGCGTGATCGCCGTGAGTCCGACGCTGACCTGGGACGATCGCTACATCTACCGCCGTACCACGGAATGGGTGAAGAACAAGTCCGATCGCCCGGTGACGCTGGTGGTCTCGGTCGGGAACGAAGGGGCGGAGCTCGACCGCGAATTCGATGCGCTCAACACGCTCTTGAAGAAGAGCGGACCGAAGTCGCTCGAATTCGAAGCGGTCCGTTTCGCGGATGAGGACCACGGCTCCGTCGTCCTCCCGACGCATTACGCCGGCCTTCGCAAAGTCTTCGAGCCGTTCCGTTTCGTCCTCGGACCTCCAACCGACGATCCGAAGAAGCTGTACGCCCGGGCGCGCGACCATTTCGCCAAGTCGTCTGCGCGGGTCGGGTTCACGGTGCCGATTCCGGAGCAGACCGCGAACATCATCGGCTACCGCCTGCTGCTGGCGGGGCACGTCGACGAAGCGCTGGAAGTCTTCCGCGCGAACGCCGAGACCTGGCCGCAATCAGCGAACGTCTACGACAGCCTCGGCGAAGCGCAGGAGCGCGCCGGCAAGCTCGATGACGCGCTGGCGAGCTATCGCCGCGCCGCCACCATCGGCAAGACGACGAACGATCCGAACCTCGCGGTGTACGAGCGGAACGCGGAGCGGGTGGGGAAGCGATAGCGGCTTACTTGTCCGCCGGATACTTCTGCAGCATCCCCTGTTCCTTCATCAGCGCCTCGATCGCCTCGACATCCATCGGCACGAACAGGCTGGGAACGTCTTTGCCGGTTTCGGTGATGACGATGAGGTCTTCGAGGCGGATGTAGATCCGCTCTTCAGGGATGCGCAGTGCAGGCTCGATGGTGAAGACCATTCCCGGGCGTAACGGGCCGGTGTCGTTGCCCACGTCGTGCGTGGCCATTCCGACCCAGTGGCCAAGGCCTGAGCGGGGATTGCTGGCGGAGCGGCGGTAGCTCTCGACGAATTCCTTCGCGCCCTTGGTATAGATCTCCTTCGAGAATTCGCTGCTCGCGAGAATGGCGTCCATCTTCCGAAGCGCTTCCTTCTTCACCTCGGCGGGCGTAAGGCCGGGGCGGATGGCGTCGAGGATGGCGCGGTAGCAGCCGAGGTAGAAGTTGTAGAGGTCGCGCTGATCGGGGGTGAACTTGCCGTTCACCGGCCATTGGCGGGTGATGTCGCTCATGTAGTAGCCGACGTCGGGCGCGTAATCCATGAGCACGAGATCGCCGTCGCGGAGGCGGGTCTTGCCGGCGTTGTAATGCGGGAAATAGGCGTTCGTGCCGTTGGCGATCAGCGAATAGTACGCGTCCCCCTGGGCGCCGTTGCGATGGAAGATGTAGCGCGCCACCGCATCGAGCTCCGACTCGAAAATCCCCGGCTCGGTCGAGCGCATCGCTTCCATCAGAGCGAGTCCGGCCAGGCGCGTCGCTTTCGTGATCAGCGCGATCTCGCGTGGACTCTTGATCAGACGCAGGCGATCGAGCTCCGGCGTCAGATTGCGGATCTCGAATTGCGGGAAGCGCGCGCGCATCGAGGCGATGAACGCGGCCTCGCGCGAGGCGCGGCCGTCCCACGGATCGTTGGTGGTGTCGGCGATGCGGCGCAGGGCCAGGTCGCGGCTGACCGACATCCCTTCCGCCGGCTGAAAGGGGATGTACAGAGCCTGCGTCGGCTCATTGCGGGCCGAGCGCGAGAGCTGCTCGGCGAGCGCCTCCGTCGCAAAGACCGCATCGACGCCGGTAAGCTTCTTCACCAGCTCGGCGTCTTCGACGGACAGCACCTTTCCTTCCGAAGCTTCCCGCGCTTCGTTGCGATGGGGGAGGTAGAGGGCCGTCCGCTTGTTCGCGCCGTTGAGGACGAGATAGGCGTGCGGCACTTCGATGCCGCTCAGGTAATACATCTCGTTGCTCTGCCGGAACCGCGTGTATCCCTCGGGCGAAGGCGCCCCCTGAAAGACGGCCAGGTTCTCGCCGATCGCGGCAAAGACCTTGGCCCGCCTCGCGGCGAACTCCTCCGGCGGAAAGTCGCTGGTGAAGAGCGGGACGTCCTGCGCGGCGGCGAGGCTCGCAATGGCGACAGTGAAGAGTGCGGCTACAAGCTTTCTCGGCATGCGCGCCATTGTCTCTTTCTGGAGTGCGGCGGCAAAGCCGCCGCTCTCACTCGCGGCGGCCACAGCCGCCGCTCTCCGGGAACGCACGCTGCACTCCACGAACCTGCATCTCGAAAGGAGCCCCCCATGGCCAGAGACCCGAACCGCCCGAACCCCGACGAATCCGTGACCCGCCAGGAGCCCGCTGACCGCTCGCAGTCCGAGCAGGAGCGCCCCGCGCCGAATCCCAACCCCGAGACCGGCTTCAGCAGCGAACGCGCCCCTCACCGCGACGACGACATCGAGACCGGCCGCAGCGAGCGTGGCCGGGGGAACGAGGGGATCGAGTAACTCACCGGATTTGAAGGGATTCTGCTCGAGTCCAATGGGAATCTGATCAACTTCATTGGAAAGTTGATCAACTCCATTGGAAAAGTGATCAAGTCCGTTGGAAAGCTGATCAAGTTCATTGGGAAACTGATCAACTTCAATGGGATTCTGATCAGGTTTGATCAGATTCTGAACAACTTCAGTCAGATTCTCATCGAGTCTGATCAG
Organism: uncultured Acidobacteriota bacterium; assembly: GCA_963822445.1. Lineage (GTDB taxonomy): Bacteria > Acidobacteriota > Thermoanaerobaculia > Gp7-AA8 > Gp7-AA8 > QHVT01. Next base: position 796,722 of record CAWGHO010000003.1, read on the forward strand.
ATTCTGATCAAGCCCAGTCAGTTTTCCATTGAGTTCAATCAGATTCGCATTGAGTTCAATGGGATTCCCATTGAGTTCAATGGGCTGGCCATCAAGTTTGTTCGGATCCGGACACACTCGAGTGTTCAGATTCCGAACATCGCAGGCTGCGGCATACTGGTCCTGCTCCTTCTCATCACTTCGCTGTCGCTTCCCGAGGACACTCTCCAGGGTGCAACTGCCGCGTTTAGGAGTGCGGCGGCAAAGCCGCCGCTTTGGTACCGCCCGGTTCCGCCCTTCTGAATCGCGAACTTCGTGAGGGACCACGCGGCCGCTCAGCTGCGCGCCGCGAGGCGCGTCAGCTGCGGCGGTTTAGGCCGTCGCGTCCCTCGCCTCCGGCCACGCCAGCGCCGCGAGAAACCCAGGAACCTCCCTCTCGAGCCACCACGAGTTCGCCGATGCAACATCCAGCAACTCCCTCGCAAGCACCGCATCGACGCTCTTCCCATCCCGCGCCGCCATCCGCTCCAACGCCACCACTTCCAACCGCGGGATCCGCACTTCCAGCTCTGTCAACCGCAGCAACTCCGGAATCGTCTCCGCGACATCTGCCCCAAGCGCCTCCTCGACGACCTCCTGAGACCAGAAGTCGATCCCGAACGACACCAGCTCCGACCACGGCACCGCGAGCCCCTCGTCGGTATCCACGCCTTCGAGCTCACCCGTCTCCATCCACCCGCGCACGTCACGGGCGTCCATGCCGAGCAGGATCGCCGCTTCGGTGATCGAGTAGGTGGGTTTGGGTTCGAGGAAAAGGCGGCGGATGGCGGAAGCGTCGGGCATGAATGCGACTCCTTTGCGTGTCTTTCACGCGTGCAAGTGATACTCATAGTAGGTGGAGTGTTCGGCCCGCGCAAGTCCAAATGCGACACGAATGCGCGACGAGATCCTCCGCCTCTTCGGCGAACGCCTCCGCGAGCTGCGTACGGGGCGAAATCTCTCCCAGGAGGCACTCGCCGAGCTGGCCGGTCTCGACCGGAACTACATCGGCCAGATCGAGCGCGCCGAGCGGAACGTGGCACTCGTGAACATCGTCAAGATCGCGAAGGCACTCGAGATCGAGCCGGGTTCGTTGTTTCAGCCGTTTACGCAGCAGCGTCTCGCGAAACTCGGGTAATCCCGGGCAATCCGTCCGGGACTGAGCTCTCCGCCACACCACCGTTCGCGGAAAGTTGGTAATCTTCGCCCGGTCCATGCACCGCATTTCGTCATACGCGCTCCGCCGTCGCGGAGAGGAGATCCATTGCTCACGGGAGAGATCCGCAATCAGGTCGACGCCATCTGGAACACCTTCTGGTCGGGAGGCATCGCCAATCCGCTGGAAGTGATCGAGCAGATCACCTATCTGCTGTTCATCCGCCGCCTCGACGACCTGCAGCTCAACGAGGAATCGAAGGCCGCGCGCCTCGGCACGCCGGTCGAGCGCCGGATCTTTCCGGCCGGGAACGACGGCCATCCGGCGAGCCCGCGGCCGTACGACGACTACCGCTGGTCGCGCTTCCGCCACTTCGAGGCAAAGGAAATGTACGACCTCGTCGCCGACCGCGTGTTCCCCTTCCTCCGCTCGATGGGCGGCGAAGGCTCGACCTACGCCCAGCACATGAAGGACGCCCGCTTCACGATCCCAAAGCCGGCCCTGCTGACCAAGGTCGTCGATCTGATCAGCAACCTTCCGATGGAGGAGCGCGACACGAAAGGCGACCTCTATGAGTACATGCTCGGCAAGATCGCCACGGCCGGGCAGAACGGGCAGTTCCGCACGCCGCGCCACATCATCCGGCTGATGGTGGAGATGGTCGCGCCGACGCCCGGCGACGTCGTGTGCGATCCCGCCTGTGGCACGGCGGGCTTTCTCGTCGCGGTGGGCGAGTACCTGCGCGAACGCCATCCGGAGCTCTTCCGCGACGACAAGAAGCGCCGGCACTTCCACGAGGAGCTCTTTCACGGTTTCGACTTCGACAGCACCATGCTGCGTATCGGCAGCATGAACATGCTCCTGCACGGCGTGGAACACCCCGACCTGACCTATCGCGATTCCCTCTCCCAGGATCACGCCGGCGAGGAGGAAAAGTACACGCTCGTCCTGGCCAATCCGCCGTTCGCAGGCTCGCTCGACTACGAAGGGACGGCCAAGGACCTGTTGGCGATTGTGAAGACGAAGAAGACCGAGCTGCTCTTCCTGGCCCTTTTCCTGAAACTCCTCAAGCCCGGCGGCCGCGCGGCGGTGATCGTGCCCGAGGGCGTGCTGTTCGGCTCGAGCAAGGCCCACAAGGAGCTGCGGCGGATGCTGGTCGAGGATCAGAAGCTCGACGCCGTGATCTCGCTCCCGAGCGGTGTCTTCAAGCCGTACGCGGGCGTGTCCACGGCCATCCTGCTCTTCACCAAGACCAATTCCGGCGGAACGGATGCGGTGTGGTTCTACGACGTCGACGCCGACGGCTGGAGCCTCGACGACAAGCGCACGCCGCTTCTAGCCGAGGAGAAACTCGGCGCCATTCCGAAGGCGCCCCTGTACGAAGACGAGCACGCGAAGAACAACCTCCCCGACGTCCTTGCGCGCTGGCGCGAACGCGACGGTGCGGAGCGCGAGCGGCCCCGCACCGCGCAGAGCTTCAGCGTGCCGAAGGGGGAAATCGTTGCGCAAGGCTACGACCTCTCAGTCAATCGATACGAAGAAGTGGTGCACGAGGAGATCAACCATCGCCCGCCGAAGGAGATCCTCGCCGAGTTGACGACTATCGAGGCGGAGATTCAGCAGGCGATGCGTGAGTTGGAGGAAATGCTGGCGTGAGCGGAGAGTTTGCCGAGTTGGGGTCGCTAGCCGACTTTGTAAATGGGGCCGCGTTTACACCTGATGATTGGTCCGAGGACGGTAAGCGCATTATCCGCATCCAGAACCTTACCGACGCTGGCAAACCATTCAATCGAACAACTCGCGAAGTTCCTGCGCGGTTGCATGTTCAACCGGGTGATCTTCTAGTTTCTTGGTCGGCTTCACTCGGCGTGTTTGAGTGGGCAGGACCTGACGTTGCGCTCCTCAATCAGCATATCTTTCGGGTTCTCCCGAATGAGCGAAAGGTTGACAAGCGATATTTACGACACGGGCTTGAGCGCGCACTCCGCGAGATGCAGCGGCACCTTCACGGCGCAACCATGCAACACGTGAATCGTGGCGAGTTTTTGTCGACCAGACTATTCACGCCGCCTCTCGCCGAGCAGCGGCGGATTGCGGAGATCCTTGACAAGGCGGACGCACTGCGGGCCAAGCGCCGCACGGCCCTCGCCCAACTCGACAACCTCGCCCAGTCGATCTTTGTTACCATGTTCGGCGACCCCAGTACCAATCCGCAAGGCTATCCAACGATAGTCCTCGCAGCTATCGTTCGCGAAGACGATGCAATCAACTATGGTGTGGTTCAGCCTGGTGATGAGGTAGACGACGGAGTCCCTCTGATTCGCGTAAGTGATTTGGCCGGTGGGACAATCAACCATTCGGCAGTGAAGCACATTTCACCGACAATCGAGGTTGCGTATAGGCGCTCTCGCCTCCGAGGCGACGAGATTCTAGTTAGCTGTGTCGGGACGATTGGGATCGTCGCGCTCGCCGATGAGACCGTGCGGGGCTTTAATATCGCCAGAGCAGTCGCACGTATTCCACTGAATGATGCTGTAGATAGGATTTTTGTTGCCTCGTATCTCAGGACTACTGCTGTTCAACGCTATTTCACAAGTGAGCTTCGCACGGTGAGTCAACCGACACTGAACATTAAGCAATTATCGGAAACGCAGGTCTTCTTGCCTCCGTTGCAGTTGCAGCGCGAGTATGCTCGCCGTATTAAAGCGGCGGAAGCTGTGAGCGCGTCTGAACAAACAGCACTGATGCAGTGCGACGCTCTCTTCGCATCTCTACAGCACCGAGCGTTTCTGGGGCGGCTCTGAAATGTCCGGCAGGCTTCAGGACGCTTGGCAGTTTGTCTGGGCTGAGATTTGGGAACCCCTTGAGGAATCGGAGGGATGGGAGCAGCTTGCCGGTGAGTCAGGGTACACGCCAGACGAGCTGTACGTCGACTTGTATCTTGCGCTCGTAAAGGCTACGAGAAAGGCTCCTCAACCGCCGGTATACGATGCCACGGCAAACGATCCACGTCTCGCGCGCGACACGCTACGAACGACACGGGCAGAGAAGATGAGAAGCGAGACTGCTACTGCGCGATTCTTCGAAAGTGCTGCTGAAGTAATCGCGGAGTCGGGTAATGTGACGCTGTTTACTGATTACCGCAATCTCGTGGACAAGTTTTTGACATCTCGAAACCTGCGTTACGAACTGCTCGACCCGTTCGAGCTTCGATCTCACCTTCCAGGCGTGTTTGAGGCGTTAATGACAGACGTCACTGATGCGACTAATCGGCATCCGCAGGTGCGGCAGGCGCTGTCCGACTTCTCGCATGCGTTTCGATCCTTGCAGCGCACGCACGTGGAAGTAGACATGAAGACTTGCATCCACAAGGCAGCGATGTTGGCTGAAGCTTTGGCGAGCCTGCAGCCGGAAGCGCGGGGCAATAACTTCGGTGTAGTCTGCGACAGTCTCACCTGCTGGCCGAACTTGCTCGTCCGAGAGTCGGTTAAGAAACTTTATGAGTTCTCCTCCGACTTCCCTGGCGTCCGGCACAACATCGTGAAAAGGAAGGCGCCGCGAGAGCTTGAACTCAGAGACTCCATGATCGTTCCGCTCTTGCTTCTGACTGCGTCGGGTTATTTTGGTGGAAACAGCGAACTCCTCGACACGCTCGGTAGCCAATTGGCCGACCCGCCGCAGGAGCCTCCAGACCCGCCTGAGATATCTCAGGGCGCCGCGGAAGTCTCGCTGCCCTAAGAGCGAAGCGCGCGGCCCATGGAGGGCGTCGACGAAAAAGATCCTTTCGGGCTCACGCCGCTTCGTAGCGGAGTGCTTCTTCGATTTCCGCCACGGGGCGATCGTAGTCCTCCGCCAGGTAGGTGATCGAGTCGCCGGCCTTCCAGCGCTCGTGCAGCACGGCCGTCGGAATCGACGTGCCGGCGATGACTGGCCTGCCAAAGGAAACCGGATCGATCGCGACGAGGCGAGGAGCATCATCGAGGCTCGGCCGCGTGAAGGGGTACAGACGGATCGCACCGCCGGCACCGTTCTCCACCCGCGACAGATACATCTCCAAGGCTGCGCGGATGCCGAGCTGACCGCCACGCGATGCATCGACCAGGAGGCCGTGACGGTCGGCGTACAAGTCCCGATTCAGCACCGCCAGCTCGAGTTGTGCGAGCGGGTGCGTGAGCTTCGGATACTGCCAACGCGGTTCTTCGACAGCGACCCGTACCCGCTGGAACGACATCCGATGCTCCTCGCGCAGTCCCTTCAGAACGAACGCTTCGACCAGATTCCAGAACGACATCTGCTCCGCGTTGCCGTCAGGCAGGAGCAGTGCCCCCTCCCGAAACCAGGAGCCGAGCGTGGAGACATTCAACCCGAGGTAGTGAGCCGCCTCGACAAGCGGATACGCCGGCAACGATCTCGGATCGGCACCCTGGTAAATATCCTTCGTCTTCGTGATCCGGGTGATGGCGGCTGCCTCCTTTCCGACGATAACACGCTGCCTGAGGAGCGGGCTTCCCGCCTCCGCTGCAGCCAAGTGAGAGTTGCCCATCCGCAAGGCTGGCTATCATATGCAGCGTCCCCACGTCCATGTAACAGCGAGGCGCATCACATGTCGGCTTCGGAAGGATACGCACAGGATTGAGCCAGTTCTCCTTCGTGGCGCACGAGTGGCCGGAGATCTTCGACGCTGCCGTGCGCGCCGAGGACACCGCGCGACCCGACCCTCGGACGTCGTGCTTCTATGCGCGGCGGGCGCTGGAGCTGGCCGTCGTCTGGCTCTACAAACACGACCCGGCTCTGAAGCTGCCGTATCAGGAGCAGCTCGCGGCACTGATCCACGATCCGACCTTCAAACAAAGCGTTGGTCCGGCGCTTTTTGCCAAAGCGCGTCTCATCAAAGACCTCGGCAATCTCGCGGCTCACAGCCCCAAACCGCTGCAGGAAAAGGATTCGCTACGGGCCACCGAAGACCTTTTCCATTTCGTGTTCTGGATGGCCCGCACGTATGGGCGTGGATCAGTGCCACCCGATGCGGTCTCGTTCAATGTCTCGATGCTTCCGGGCGAAGCGGTGTCGCCACAGAGCGTCGCCCAGATTCAGAAGCTGGAAAGCGACCTCGCTGCACGAGACGAGAAGCTGTACGAGCTGGTCGCCGACCGGCAAAACATCGACGCCGAGTTGCAGCGCCTCCGTGACGAGATCGCGGCGGTCAAGGCGGCGAATAGTGCTCGGCCCGACACGCACGATTACTCCGAGGCGGAGACACGCGACTATTTCATCGATCTGCTGCTGAAGGAGGCGGGATGGTCGCTGAACGGTCCGCACGACGTCGAGCTCGAAGTTAGCGGAATGCCGACCAGGGATGGGAGGGACGACGGCACCGGCTTCGTCGACTACGTCCTGTGGGGCGACGACGGCAAACCTCTGGGCCTGGTTGAGGCCAAGCGGACCCGCAAGGACTCACGAATCGGCCAGCAACAGGCGAAGCTCTACGCCGACTGTCTGGAGAAACGTTATGGCCAGCGACCGGTGATCTTCACGTCGAACGGCTACGAGCACTGGATCTGGGACGATGTTTCGTATCCGCCTCGGCCGGTGCAGGGTTTCTACAAGAAAGACGAGCTGGAGCTGCTGATCCAGCGGCGCACGACGCGCAGGCCGCTCGCCACGGCGGACATCAACGAGGCGATCGTGGAGCGCTACTACCAGACCCGGGCGATCCGCAAGATCACCGAGGCGTTCGAAGGCGACAACGACCGGAAGGCGCTGCTGGTGATGGCCACCGGCGCCGGCAAGACCCGCACGGTCATCGCCCTTTGCGATGTCCTGATGCGCTGCAACTGGGTCAAGCGGGTGCTCTTTCTCGCCGACCGAAAGGCGCTCGTGCGTCAGGCGGTGAGGGCGTTCGCGAAACACCTTCCCAGCTCTTCGCCGGTGAACCTGGTCACCGAAAAAGAAACCGAGGGACGGGTGTTCGTGTCGACGTATCCCACGATGATGGGGCTGATCGACGAGACCCAGGATGGTCTCCGCCGTTTCGGCCCTGGTCATTTCGACCTAATCGTGATCGACGAGGCGCACCGGTCTGTCTACAAGAAATACGGCGCCATCTTCGAGTACTTCGACTCGCTGCTTGTCGGCCTGACCGCTACGCCCAAAGACGAAGTCGATCGCGACACCTACAAGCTGTTCGACCTCGAGCGCGGTGTGCCGACCGATGCCTATGATCTGGCGACGGCGGTCGCGGACCGTGTGCTGGTTCCCGCGAAGCCGGTCGCCGTGCCGATCAAATTCGTGCAGCAGGGCATCACCTACAACGACCTGCCCGAAGAAGAGAAAGAGCTGTGGGATGAGATCGAGTGGGACGAGAGCGGCCAGGTGCCGGCTCGCGTGGAAGCGGGAGCGATCAACCAGTGGCTGATGAATGAGGACACGGTCGACAAGGTGCTCGCGCACCTGATGACGCGCGGGGTCAAGGTGGCCGGCGGCGACCGCCTCGGCAAGACGATCGTCTTCGCCAAGAACCACGCTCATGCGCTCTATATCGCCGAACGTTTCGACGTGAACTATCCGCAGTTCAAGGGAGAGTTCGCGCGCGTGATCGACAACCACATCACGTATGCGGAGTCGCTCATCGCCGAGTTCGAGAAACCGTCGAAAGCGCCGCACATTGCCATCTCCGTCGACATGCTCGACACCGGGATCGACATCCCGGAAGTCGTGAACCTGGTTTTCTTCAAGATCGTCCGATCGAAGACGAAGTTCTGGCAGATGGTCGGGCGCGGGACGCGGCTCTCCCCCGATCTGCTTGGGCCTGGGCAGGACAAGGAGTTCTTCTCCCTCTTCGACTACTGCGACAACCTCGCATTCTTCGGGGCGAATGCTGAAGGCATCGAGAGCAAGGCTGCCGACTCGCTCAGTACGAGGCTGTTCAAGTACCGGCTGGAGCTGGTGGAGGAGCTCGACCGGCGTTTCCATCAGCATGGTTTCGAGCCGGCGTCGGACGAAGTAGCAGATGCTGCGGAGCCGTATGAAGGATTTCTCGCTGAGTATCGTCTGCGGCTGGATGTCACGGGCCGCCTGCGCACTGAGATCGAGGCGATGAACGTCGACAACTTCGTCGTCCGGCCGCAGCGGCGCCTGGTGGAGAAATGGCGCGGCATCGATGCGTGGAAGAACCTCACCAGCGCTGACCTGGAACAGCTCGCGCACGGACTGGCGTCGCTGCCCAACGAGCTCCCGAGCGAAGAGGAGGAGGCGAAGCGCTTCGACTCGCTCTTGCTTCGCCTTCAACTCGCGCGGCTGCAAGGGGACCATCGCTTCGTCAGGCTGGCCGAGCAACTGCGCAAGATCGCCGGGCTGCTGGAGGAGAAGAAGAACATCCCCATGATCCGGGCCGAGCTGCCGCTCATCCTCGAGCTGCAGAGCGACGAGTGGTGGCGGGACACGACCGTGGCGATGTTCGAGAACGTCCGCAAGCGCCTCCGTTCGCTGGTTTGCCTGATCGAGAAGAAGGACCGTCGCGTCATCTACACCGACTTCGAGGACGAGATGGGGGAGGAGGTCGAGGTAGACCTGGTGCCGTTTGCGTCCACGGTCGATGTCGAGCGCGTTCGGGCAAAAGCGCGGCAATATCTTCGCTCGCGCGAAGACGACCTGGTACTGCGCAAAGTCCGGATGAACAAACCGCTGACCGAGGGTGATCTCGCGGAACTGGAGCGAATTCTTCTGGAGAGTGGGGCCGGATCTGCCGAAGAGATCCGGCGAGTCGCCGAGGCGAGTCACGGCTTCGGCCTTTTCGTGCGATCTCTGGTGGGCCTGGATCGAGGTGCGGCGAAAGAGGCATTCGCTGTATTTCTCAGCGGAAAGACACTCACCGCCAATCAGATCGAGTTCGTGAACATGATCGTCGATCATCTCACCGAGAACGGCGCGATGGATCCCGCCCTGCTGTATTCATCGCCGTACACAGACTTCAGTCCACGCGGAGTGGATGGTGTCTTCGGGGCGCCCGATGCCGCGCAGATCGTATCGATCCTGCGATCGGTGTCGGAAACGGCAGCAGCCTGAGTGCGGCGTTTCCACACGCCGTAGAACTTTGGGTCTTCTTGTGCGATCCGAGGGAACCTCGGTTTTGTGCAGGATCACGTGAGCATCGCCGACATGCCCGTTGACGAACGCCCGCGCGAGAGGATGGCGCGTGGCGGTGCGGTGGCGCTGTCGGATGCGGAGCTCGTCGCACTGCTCATCGAGCCGGGGCGCCGCGGCAAGAGCTCTCTAGACATTGCCCGGGAAGTTGTCGCCGATGGGCTTCTTGCAGTGGCGCGGCGAGATTGGATACCCGGCAAGGCCGTCGGCAGCCTCGGTGCAAGCCGAGTCGCGCGAATCGGGGCGGCACTCGAGCTCGGCCGGCGAATCGCCGCGCTATCAGTTACCGGCGCGGAACCCGTTCGCGATGTCGCGGTACTCGCGCAGCGACTCATCGCGCGATATGCCCATCGTGTTCAGGAAACATTTGGCGCGATCTACCTCGACGCGCGCCACCGCATCTTGAGTGAGCGCGAGATTTACGTCGGGACACTTACGTCCGCCAGCGTTTCGCCGCGCGACGTGTTCCGGTGGGCACTGCACGACAACGCCGCGGCGGTGATCGTCTTTCACAATCATCCGTCCGGTGATCCCTCGCCATCACCGCAGGACCTTGTCTTCACCGCGAGACTTGTCGAGATCGGGCGAGCGTTGGGTGTCGACGTACCGGACCACATCATCGTGGCGGGAAGTGCGTTCCTCTCGTTCAAGCAGCGCAATCTGATGTGAATGCTCCTGGTCATCGCCCCACTTTTTGAGGGCGACCGTGTCGTTACTAGAGGAGGAACGCAATGAATCGCTATTACGTGAACAAGAACGCCCAGTCCAACGGAGACCATGAGGTGCATCGCGACGGCTGTTCCTACATGCCGTCCAGTCGTATCGATCTCGGACTCTTCAACAATTGTCAGGACGCGGTGCGTGAGGCGAAGAAGCACTATTCACAAGTGAATGGTTGTGCGTACTGCGCCGCAACATGTCACACGCAGTAAGTCTCGAGCGATTTCTTCGCCCACGTCGCCCAGAGGTCCATGGAAGGAAGGAAGAAGTAGCCATCAGCATCCTGACCAACGGCTTCAGCCGTCCCCGCGGCTGCGAATGCCGCCGTGAGCACGCAAACGAGGGCTGCTCGAATGTCGTGGTCCTTCTCCGCTTCGCAGCGAGCGGCGATCTCATCGGAAAGTTGAGCGGCAGCAACGACGGGAGCGAACAGCCCGCGATCGATCCAGCGGTCGTACAGCCAGTCGAACTTGCCACCGCGTTTGACCTTGGTCGCGATGGCGTAATCCTCGTCTGGCACGACGACTCCGAGAAAGGCGTTCGGAAATGCCTCGACGATCGGCGCATCCGGCCAGATCCGTTGCAGCGGATGTATCGACGGCTGGAAGGAGCTTGCTGCGAGCAGTTGCTCCGCGGCGCGCCGGCCGTGCTCGCGCAAGAGCTGTCCCGTACCGCGGATGTGGGACATGCCGGGCTTGCAGCGCTTCTGAAAGAGGCCACGGCTGAACACGCGCTCGCAATGGCGAGGAATGGTGTCGGCCGTTCCGGGCGGCAGCAGCGGAGCGTCGATTGCGACCACGTCGACGTCTCTGAGTGACCGTAACGCCGCGTCCCGCTCACCGACGGTCAAGCGTTCTGCGCGAATCAGCCTGCCGTCCCGAACAACTGCAATGCCGTTGCTGCGGCGCCGTTCTGAGAAGCCGATGTCGACGCCTACGAGGTGCATGCCTGTAAGCGTAACCTCGCTAACCGACTCCCGCGAATTTAACGGTGCTGTCGTTCCGCCTCTAGGCTGCGCGGCGGGGAACGGACATGGCGCTCTGGATGCTGCGTGCGGGACGGCATGGCGAGTACGAAGATAGGTTTCTGTCCACGTCGAGGATTTATCTGACGTGGGGTGACACGATTCCGAACGACGCGCGCGGATTCACCTCGCGCGCCGACGTCGTTCAGACGTTACGTGAACGTTGGCCAAACGCGTCCGAAGGCAAATCCGAAACCCCGCAGGCCAGCTCTGAGCTTTCCTGCGGACGATGAAGCCGGACCAGTTCTGACTCAGGTCTGGGGGCTGTCCCGTTTCCCGATGTACGGTGGCAGCGGTCCGACCCGGCCAGTAACGCTATCGAGAATCTGTCGTTGGCCAGGTCTAGCTCAGATACGCGGCAGATTCTTCGCCGCCACCTTTCTTTGCAATGGGTGTCTCTTACCTGAGGGAGCTCGTTACCTCATGAACGCGCTGTTAGCGTCGGCGCTTCCGTATCCGCCGGATCGCAATGTTAAGGTTTAGGCCAGAAAGCATGAAAGACGTCGGGATGGCCGTTTTTGCGGTACCCTGACCTGCCGCGTGCTCAGCACACGCGCAATTCCCTTAACCGAGGTCACTTCATATGGGGACTCCCATCGAGCAGCTTCAGGCCGTTCGCCGAATGCGCGACTACGCGGTCGCTCTAAGTTTGGCTCCGACCCCGCCCGGGCGTGAGGAAGTGGAAATACTAATCAGCACTCGCCAAGCGGCGGAACGCACGGCTACGGATCGAACGCAGGCAGAGGCAAAAAAGGTGCTTGCGCAACGTGTCGTTGAACTGGAGGGCGAGATCAACTCCCTCGAAGCATCGACCGGCGGTGCACAGCCAGATACGTTCCTCGTGGAGTTGCGGGCTGAGCGCCATACACTCGTTGTGGAAACGAACACGGTGCAAAATACTATCCGCAACAAGCGAGGCGAGTACGAGGAGAAGCTGACCGACGATGAACTCAGCGCTCTCGATGCCGAGGAGAAAGAAGCCCTTGAGCGGATTGCTGCCGAGCGTCTCGCGCGGCATGATGCGATGGTCACTTCGTGGCGCGACGGGACGGCTGATCGCGAACATCGGCGGCTTCGGCTGACGCAACTCCATGATCGGCTTCGAGAGAAGCTCAAGGCGGCCACCGAGCGTCTGGATGCCGTCCGCGACCCACTCGTAAGCAGAACCGTCGCTGGGTTTCTCGTGTGGGCTGGTTACAGTGCCGTGGCAGGCACCGGCGCGGCGGTGGCGTACCTCCTCAGCACATCAGAGCAGCAGAACAGCTTGAACACGTTGGCAACATCTGTCGTCGGGCTTGCTCGTGACCTCACCGACGGAATGCCGCGTGCCATTGCACTGCCCATTGGCGTTCTCATGCTGTTGCTCACGCTGAGCTCCGTCGCTGGGGTCGTATGGGGCTGCGACAAGCTTATTCATTATTTCGATAAGAGCTGGCGGAAGCAGAAGCGGCGTGAGAATGGTTTTTCCCGAACCGCGCTCGGCCTGCCATCGCCCGAGGTCGGACGTCGTGCCTACGTCCAGACCCTCGCGATACTGCCGTTCGTGTACATCGTGGGGCTCGTCGTCCTTGTTGTGACACGCCGTGCCGGCATCGGACCCTCCGGAGCGAGTTTCGGTGAGCTCGCCCCAGCGATCATCCATACTGCCATTGGGAGCGTCGTCACGCTTCTGGCAACTTCCGTGTTCGCTCTCTACGTAATCAAGGTGATCGAGCGCCGCGGCAGCGACAGCACGTCAACGTGGAATCGATCCTGGGAGATCGCCGTGCCCCCTCTGGCGATCATTGTCGCCTTTGGTGTTGCTATGGCGCGCGCACAGGCAGACCGCTACGTCTGGGGCGCGTTGGCGATGTTTATGGTCCTGAGCTCGATCGGGCTCGCCTATGGGGTTGTGTATCGGGGAATGTTCCGCGATGTGGATGAGGTCGAGCGCACGTTGCGAGCGTGCGAGGGCGACATAGAAGAACTCGACACGCCCCCTGAACTCGAGGAGCCGACAAGGGTGGAACGAAACGATGTGAAAAAGCTGCAGAGCGGGTACCTTCGCCGGCGACAGACCATTCGGGAGGAGGCCCGCCGTCGGCGCCGTCGACGTGCGGATGTTAGATCCTACGTGTCGTCTGCTGGCTCCGATGAATCGTCTATCTTCGGGCGAATACTGGGTCGACGGGCAGAGAAGGGACCATCGGTCAATGATTGGCGCCTCATCGACGCAGAACTCGCCGCCGAAGAGACGCAACGGCGCTCGGATATTGAGAGGCGGCTCCGCGAAATCGATGACGAGATTGCGGCCATCGTCGCGGCAGCGTCCGCAGTCGAAGCCCGAGCACGGCTCGCCGCAGTACGGGCGGAACATTCGGCCGCTCGGGTTGAACTGGCCACCGCCGACGAGCGAGGAGCGGCCGAAGCGGCGCGGCTGATCGAAAGGCAGGCCATCGAACTCGAAGAGTTCCGCCGCGGATTCGAAATCGGCCTAACCGTGCGGCCCGCGTTCGAGATCATGCGCGATCGTGCGAAGACCACCGCGGCACAAGCGACGCGATACTGGCGTAAGCCGGAGGTGCAGGTATGAGTGACGGACCAGTCGGCAGTGATGGCAATGCCCCTTTTGCCTCATGGCCGGGACTACGGCTCAGGACGAGTGTCGAGCCTACACCGGTAACGGAGACTCAATCGACGCCTGCCCCACCGGCCGCGCAAGAATTCCGGTTCGTGCTCGAATCCAAACTTATCGCTGAGCAGCCGCCACAAACGTCTGACGGCAGCGAGCCCGACGGGCTCCCCCCGAGCCGGTACGAGCACGGGTTGTGGCGTGCTGGTTGGACGGATGGACGGCTCGGCGAGACACCTGATCCTCAGCTTCAACTGGTCGCGTCACAAGGTGCTTTGACGCGCGCCGTCCGGACGGCCGACGCGAAAAGAAAGGTGGCCGACGCCGAGGCCGAGGAGAAGCACCAGAAGTTCCTCGCTGACGAGCGGAAAAAAGAATGGGATGACATCGCCGGAGAGTACGAACGCGTGGTCAGCGATCGAAGGCAGAATGCTGTGGCGTACTCGAAAACACTAGCGTGGGTGTATCTAATTTTTGGGGTCCTCATTTTCCTCGCCGACATGCCTCTCTCATTCAACGTTGCTCCGGCCTTGGGCGTGGAACTCCGGCGCGAGCCGACGGAGGGCGGCGATGCCGTTTCGGCCGACAACCTGACGCATCTCATTCAGAACTTCGGTGCTCTGTGGGAGCCCTTCGCGGTGGCTGTTGGCATCGCAGCTCTAACGATTGCATTCAAGATCGTGATCGACAAGCTTCACAGACCTTTCAGATTTGGCACGTGGTGGTCGAAGTCACTCCTGTTCGCATTCATGGCAGCTACCGTTGGCGCACTCGTTTGGGCTTTCGTACTGATCGGCCAAGCACGAGCGTCGTATGACGGGTCGGGTCCTCCCGTAAACAGCGCGGCGTTGTTCACGATGCTAGCGATCATGTTTCCGGTTGTTTGCGGGTATTGCTTCTCGATGGCGCGAGCGGCGTGGCAGAACGTCGCACACTACGATCGCGTCGCGAAGGAGCATGGAACCGCCTGGTCGCGCCACATTGAGACGCATCTCGCGTATCAACGAGCGGCCGCAAATACTACCAGCGCACGTGAAGAACTGAAGGCGGTGGAGAATGACCGCGTGGAGGAGGATTTTCTCCGGAATCTTTATCTTCACGGTTTTCAGCGCGGCCGGTGTGTACCCGAGACGCTCGCGCAGGATGCGTCGCTGTATGATCGCTGCGAATCGATGCTGCATCACTGGCTTGCGCAGTTATCGCAGACGAATCGCGAGGCGGCGGAAAGAGAAGCGTGATGCCGCGGTCGAGGATGGTCATGGCGGTAATCGTCGCTAGTCTGTTGGCGTTTGCGACGTGCCGTGCGGACCAGAAGCCGAAGCCACCGAAGCCGCCTCTTATCCTGGTGTTTGCCGATGTTACTGACAGCCTGAGGGGTGATGAGCTAACGTCGGTACACAGCGCTATTTATGACATTTTCGACCGTGCACCCGAGAAAGCGACGGTGGTGGTGTACCCGGTCGCGCCGGTGATGGCCTACGTGGCTAAACTGTCCAGAGTTGACATCCCGCTTCGGTCAGATGACTCAGCCACGACGTGGAAGAAACACGCTGATGTTCGTGCGAGACACGCGAAGGAGACAGTCGAGAAGCTCGTAACGGCCGGCAGAGCGCTACAACCGAGCGTCCCATCCAGCTGCCTCACGGCCGCGTTGCTCCGAGCTGCCGATGACATTGCAGGCGTGAAAGACCGGCCTGTTGACATCGTTTTCATAAGCGACATGGTCGAAGAATGCGACAGGTCTATCGGCGGACGGAGGGTAATGCTTAACAGTCCGCGCGTGGACGCTGACATCGCCGCTGCGAAGTCGTTGGACAATCCATATGCGGATCTTCGCGGTGCTGACGTCTACTTCATCTACCCGGCAGGCTCCATCTCGGGGCATGAAATCGGAAGGCGACGCGCTCATCCGGAACAGCTAAAGGCCTTCTGGCGTGCGGTTCTTTCTCATTGCAATGTGAATCGCACATCTTTTTTTGCAGACGCATCGATGTTCCACACGGAGTGGAAGAGCGCAAGAGCGGTCGCTAGCGACGTGCAAAAGCGATGAGTTTTAGTGCGGTTTGTGGGATGGTCGGCTGGTGTTACGTGTAGTCCCGCTGCAGCCGACGCGCCTCCGGCGCGCGGCTGAGCGGCCTTCCCGGCCGCCCGTCCCTTCCACCCCCGCTGCCCGCCGGCATATATCCTCCCCCCATGCCCGACCTCTTCCTCCACAACCCCCGCTGCAGCAAAAGCCGCGCGGCGCTCGAGATTGTCCGCGACGCCGGCGTCGAGCTGCCGGTCCGCGAGTACCTCAACGAACCGCTCACCATTGAAGAGTTGAGAGCGATCGTGCAGCTTCTCGGCGTGCGGCCGATCGACATCGTGCGGCGCGGGGAGCCGCAGTACGCCGCGCTCGGGCTCAACGACGAGACGCCGGACGACGACGTGCTGCGGGCGATGGCCGAGCATCCCATCCTCATCGAGCGGCCCATCCTCGTCCGCGGCGGGCGGGCGGTGGTGGGGCGGCCGCCGGAGACCGTGCGCGCGCTTCTCTAACCAGTCACTCCACGCCCAGGTAGTGAAAGTGCGCCTCTCCCGTCGATGGTTCGTAGAGCAGCCACGCCGTGTTCCAGGCGAGATGGTCGTCGTAAGGGTCGGCCCTGTAGCACTCCACTCGAGGACTGAACGAAGGGGTCCACCACTCTGGCGCGTCGTCTTTCCACCGGAGCCACTCCTGCCGGCAAAGGTCGGCGGAGGAGCGCTTGAAGCGAGTCCTGACGATGGCGGCGATGGCCGGCGGCGGAGCGTGGAAGCTCAGGAACTGTTCGTGGGAATCGGTCGAGCTCTCTGACCGGCTTCGAATCTTCGTAACCTCGGCGCCTGCAGGAACGCCGAAGGCGTCTTCGAACGCCACGCGCGAAGTCGTTTCGTGCGGCCAGATGCCCCAGAAGAGCCACCCGGCGATAAACACCATCGCGCCGATCGCGACGACGATACCGACTGCTCCGATGAGGCCACCGGAGACCATGCCGACCTTCGAGCGCCGCGCGACCGCTGCGAGGAAAATCGCGCCACCGATGGCACCGACCGCTAATGCGATCACCGCGAGAATGGCCCAGAGAAACAGCACGCAGCCGATGCCCACGCGAGCAGCGTAACTGCATTCGTTCTCCGGCGTCCTCCGTATAGACCGTGCATGACGCCACGGTTATCGCGATTCATCCTCGCAGTGTTGTTGTGCACCGCCGCACAGGCCACGCAACCCGCTGCCGGCACACTCGTTCTCGAGCCGTATCCGTTCCGGACGTTCGATGGAAATGAGATCCCCGCGGAGCTCGGGAAACTCTGGGTTCGCGAGAACCGCAACGGTTCCTCGAATCGCCTCATTCAACTCGCGTTCGTCCGCCTGAAAAGCACCGCCGAGCGTCCCGGTGCACCGATCGTGTTTCTGGCGGGCGGCCCTGGCGCGCCGGGCATCGGGATGGGACGCGTTCCCGTTTACTTCCGGCTGTTTCAACAGCTCCGTGCCGTCTCCGACGTCATTCTTCTCGACCAGCGCGGCCTCGGCATGTCCTCGCCCGCGCTGGATTGTCCGGCCACGCCGGTTCCTGCCGATGCCTTCGCCAGTTCCGCGAACTGGCTGAGCGTCATCACCAGCAAGTCGCGTTCGTGCGCGGATCACTGGCGCGCGAAGGGAGTCGACGTATCGGCCTATACCAACGACGCCAGCGCCGATGACCTGAACGATCTCCGCCAGGCCCTCGGCGCGGAGCGCATCAGTCTGATCGCCCACTCGTACGGAACTCTGCTCGCGCAGGCCACAGTGCGGCGGCACGGCAAGCATCTCGATCGCGTCGTGTTCGCCGCGACGGAAGGGCCGGACAACCTCCTGGCGCTGCCGAGCGTCTGGGATGCGCTCATCAGGAAGCTGTCGTATCTCGCGGGTGAAGATCTGGAAGCGCTTCTCCGGCGGGTCCTGGACAAGCTCGAGCGACAGCCGGTGACGCTGGTCCTCCCGGACACGGAAACGAAAATCACCGTCGGCAGGATCGGCCTGCAATGGCTGCTGCGTCACGGCATGACCGACGCACGGAACTACGCGCGGATTCCGGCGTTGCTCAACACGATCGATCAGGGCGACTACTCGCTGCTGACGCGCCTGATCGCGCCGCTCCATCGCGAGCTCCAGGGCCGATCGCCGATGGCCAACGCGGTGGACTGCTCGATCGGCTGGTCTGCGACGCGATCCGCCGCGGCGGCGAAAGAAACGCCGGGCGCGTTGTTCAGCAACGTGAATCTGCAGCGGACGACCGACATCTGCAGAGCGGTGGGCGTGAAGGTGAACGATCCGGCGTTGCAGCCGCGTTTGTTCAGTCTGATTCCGGCGCTGTTCATCAGCGGCACGCTCGACGCCAATACGCCGCCCTTTCAGGCCGAGGAGGTGCGGTGGGGCTTTCCGGCGAGCACGCATCTGATCGTCGAGAACGGCGGTCACGAAACGCTGCCCAGCGCGGACGTGCAGGCGGTCGTCGTCGATTTCTTCAAGGGTGTGGACGTGAAGGGACGCGCGGTGTCGTTCGAGCCTCCGAAGTATCTGTCGATCGAAGAAGCGAAGGCGGCGGCGACGCGGCGACGCTAAGTGTTCTCCATCGCTTTCAGTCGCCGCTCCATCTCTTCCGGCGCCACGTCTTCGATGTGGGTGGCGATCATCCAGTTGTGGCCGAAGGGGTCCGTGATCGCGGCCATGCGGTCGCCGTAGAACTCGTCCGTGGGCGGGCGTTTCTCGACGGCGCCTCCGGCGATGGCGGCGGCGAAGCGCGCGTCGACGTCTTCGATGTAGATCATGATTCCGACAGGCGTTCCGCCGACGGTCTTCGGACCGACATGACCCTATTCGGGATGCTCGTCGGCAAGAAAGATGTGGGAGTCGCCGATCTTGATCTCCGCATGGCCGATCTTTCCTCCGGGTCCGGGCATGCGCATGAGCTCCGTCGCGCCGAAGGCCTTCTTGTAGAACTCGATCGCTTCCGCCGCTCCGTCGACAACGAGGTACGGGATGACGCTGTGATACCCCGCGGGGATGTGATGAACAGGCATGCGTTGTCCTCCTATTACGTGCGGTAAGCCTATCGCGAGGGATCGGAGCGCAGACCACCGACGAACTCCGCGAGCGCGTCCTGCCATGGGCGCATGGGCGTCGAGGGCAGCATCGGCGTCCAGCGCGGCCGCCTGGCGAGATGGTTCATCGACGCTTCGGTGCGAGGCTCGATGAGTGTCTCGCCATCCACGCCGACCAGGCGCGCCGCTTCCCTGGCGAAGGTCTCGCGCGAGCAAACCCCGTCGTTGACGATGTGATGGACGCCGAACGCTCGTTGCTGCACGAGATCGAGGGTGCGGGTGACGAGGTCTTCGACGAAGGTCGTGCTGGCGAACGTGTCGGCGATGGCCTGGACCCGCTCGCCGCGGGCGAGCTTTGCGGCGCAGGTGCTGAGGAAGCTTTGCTTGCCGTCGCCATACACCCAGGACGTGCGCGCGATGATCGCGCGCTCGCTGGCGTCGAGGACCGCGCGTTCGCCGCGCAGCTTGGTCCGGCCATAGACGTTGATCGGGCGGGCCAGGTCGTTCGTCGTGTACGGGACGTCAGCCTCGCCGTCGAAGACGTAGTTGGTGCTGAAGTGGACGATGGTTGCGCCGGTTTGCGCCAGGTTCCGCGGACCCTCGACATTCACCCGCTCCGCGAGCGCGGGATCGGCTTCGCAGTCATCGACGCCGATGACGGCACAGTTGAAGATGATGTCGGCACGGAGGCGACGCACGGCATCCGCGTCGGTGATGTCCAGGTCGCGATGCGTGAGCGCGATCGCGTCGGGCAGCGCCCGGGCGAGGTGGAAGCCGACGAGGCCGGATGCGCCGGTGATCATGTGCGTCGCGGTTTTCATCGGCGGTGCCCGTGTTGAATTGAAAATTGAAAATTGAAAATTGAAAATTGAAAACGATAGGTGCGGGCGAACCGGAGCGGGGGCCTCCGACTCTCAATTTTCAATTTTCAATTTTCAATTTTCAATTCCGATCCAGCGATACAGTACTCGTCCAAGGAGGCTCCAACATGCTCGGTCCCATCCTCATCGGCGCCGGTACCGTGGTCGCCGGCATCCTCGGATACGCGGCAACCCGTCCGGATCAGTTTCGCGTGGAGCGTTCGACGCGCATCGATGCGCCGCCGGACAAGGTGTTCGCGACGATCAGCGACTTTCATCAGTGGGCATCGTGGTCGCCGTGGGAGGAGATCGATCCCAACATGAACCGCACCTACAGCGGCGCGACCAGCGGCAAAGGCGCCGTTTACGAATGGCGCGGCAACAAGAAGGTCGGGGAAGGGCGGATGGAGATCACCACGGCCACGCCGTCGCAGCTGGTGGTCATCAAGCTCGATTTCCTCAAGCCCTTCGAGACGCACAACACCGTCGAGCTCACCCTGACCCCCAGCGGCAACGGCACGAACGTGACCTGGGCGATGTCCGGAGCGAGTCCGTTCTTCATGAAGGTCATGTGTGTGTTCGTGAGCATGGACAAGATGGTAGGGAAGGATTTCGAGAAAGGGCTGGCCAGGCTCAAGGCGCACGTCGAGTAGCTCCATCGATGCTCCCCATCGAATATCTCGATGTCTTTGCGGCGGGCATCTATCTGCTCTTCGGCGTCATTCATTTCGATCTCTGGCGGAAGCGCCGCGATCGGGCCAGCCATCTCTGGCTGGCCGCGGCGAGCGGCGGGGCGCTGCTGGTCGATCTCACCGGGATGAAGTTGCGAGGGACGGGCGTCGCCGGCGGCGCGTTGCCCTTCCTCAATCTCCTGGGCGTGGCACTCGTCACGGCGAGCCTTTTCGAGCTGGTGATCTCGCTCGGGAACGGGCGATCGAGCATGGCCATGCGCGCGGTGTACGCGTTCATGGGCGTGCTCATCCCGGTGGTCGCCATCGGCAAGGTGCAGCCGTTGTTTTCGATCTTCTACCTGACCTCGATGGTGGTCCTGCTCTGGGCGATGGTCCATGCGCTGCGCGCGGGGCAGGCGGGAGATCCGGAGTCGCGCACGATCGCCGCGGGGCTGATCATCCTCATCCTCTGTCTGGTCGTGGACCTTCTCGGCAATCTCCGGGTCATCGGCCAGGTACCCGGCCTGCCCATTCTCGGATTCACGGCGCTGTTCGTGGTTTCAGCGAGTGCGCTCAACACGCGCTACGAGCGCGAACATCGCGAGCTCGTGGCGCTGCGCGGCGATCTCGAGCAACGCGTCTCCGATCGCACGCGCGAGCTGGAGGTCGCGAATCAACGGCTGGCCGAGGCGTCGCGGACGGATGCTCTGACGTCGCTGCCGAACCGGCGCGGCTTCCTGGAAATGAGCGAGCTGGAGCTGAAGCGGTGCGCGCGCAATGCCGAGGCGTGCAGCGTGGTGATGATCGACCTCGATCACTTCAAGGAGATCAACGATGAACACGGACATGCCGCCGGCGACCTGCTGCTGCAATCGGCGGCGGAGCGGCTGCGATCGATGCTGCGCGATGCCGATCTCGTCGCGCGCTGGGGCGGCGAGGAGTTCATCCTCCTGCTGCCCGATACCAGGCGCGATGGCGCGGTAGCAGTCGCGGAGAAGATCCGCGGCGCGTTCGAGCATGGAGAGAAGGTCACGGCTTCGTTCGGAGTCGCGGAGCACGGTCCGAACATGTCCCGCGAGGCGACCATCGCCGCGGCCGATGAGGCGTTGTACCGGGCGAAGCGGGAGGGGCGGAACCGGGTGGTGGGTTGAGGCTCGATTGACCGGCGGCCTCCGCCGAGGTACAACGTCGGGCATCCAATAATCCACAAATCAGCAGTTCCCGGAGGAACCGTGCGCGCTCACGTTCTCGCACTTCTGTTGTTGCTTTGCCTTGCCGCGTCTGCATTCGCGGAGTCGTCGGCTGAATTCGATGTACGCGTCGAGCGCGAGCTGGCGGCGGCCGATCCTGCTGCCGTTGCCGCCTGGCGAAGTGCGAACGCCGCGCGCGAGGCCGGCAAGCATGCCGAGGCGATCCGGCTTTATGACGAAGTCCTCGGGCGCGTACCTGGGTTCTCGCATGCTCTCCGCCGCATGGCCGGAGTGGAGCTGGCGGCAGGCGATCGCGCGAGCGCGCTCACTCATGGCCGCATCGCCATGCAAATGGAAGAGTCGCCGGAGAACATCGCGTTTCTCGCTTTCGCGCTGGTAACAGTCCCGGATGGACAACAGCCGGCCGCGGATGAGCTCGAAAAAGCACAGCGCCTCTCAGCTCAGGCTGTGCGCATGAAAGGCGATGACCCGTTCATGCACAGTGTTGCCGCGACGGTCGCTGTCGCCGGCAACGACCTTCAATCACTCCGTTCCTCGGTCCAACGGCTGGAGACTCTCGACGCGAAGTCCCCGCAGACTCACATGTTGCGCGCCATGGTTGCTGCCTCCGACGGCGATTGGGACGACGCTCGTGCGGCGCTCGATCGCGCTCGCGCGCTGGGCCTGCCGAAGGCGGCCTACGACGATCTGCTCGGCCAGTTCAACGCGGCGACGCCGTTTTACATCCGCTGGTGGAAGCCTGTGGCCATCGCCGTCGGTGCGTGGTTCGCGGTCTTTGCGCTGCTGCTCATCGCCGGCGCGGTTCTCAGTCAGATGGCCTTGCGCGCCGCGCGCGAGGTGCGATCGGACGGCACGGCCGCAGGGCTGAGCGGTGGCGTGCGTCGCGCGTATGCGGCCGTGCTGTCGCTCTGCTGCGGTTTCTATTACGCGTCCATTCCGATCGTGATGCTGCTCGTCGTCGCCGTGGCCGGTGCGCTGCTGTATGGGATTTTCGCGGTCGGCCGCATCCCGGTGAAGCTGGTCATCCTGATCGTGGTCATCGCCGCGGTCAGTCTCTGGTCGATCGTCAAGAGCCTGTTCATCAGGGTCAGGGACGAGGATCCGGGCGTGCGTCTCGATCTCGCGAAGGAGACCAGGCTGCGGGCGCTCCTGGACGACGTGGCGAAACGGATCGGCACACGCGCCGTCGACAACGTTTACCTCACGCCGGGCACCGAGCTGGCGGTGATGGAGCGCGGCAAGCGGAAGTCGAAAGAGCGCTGCCTGATTCTCGGCATCGCCGCGCTGGACGGGTTCGCGCTCCGGCCATTCAAAGCGGTTCTCGGGCACGAGTACGGCCACTTCACGAATCGCGATACGGCCGGAGGCGCGTTTGCGCTGGCGGTGCGGAACTCACTGCACGCGACGGCGATCGCTCTGATCAACGGCGGAGCGGCGGCGTGGTACAGCCCGGCGTGGCTGTTCGTGAACGGGTTCCATCGCGTGTTCATGCGCATCTCCCAGGGCGCATCGCGCCTGC
The DNA here is from genome assembly GCA_963822445.1 of uncultured Acidobacteriota bacterium. Taxonomy (GTDB): domain Bacteria; phylum Acidobacteriota; class Thermoanaerobaculia; order Gp7-AA8; family Gp7-AA8; genus QHVT01. The sequence goes on from CAWGHO010000003.1 coordinate 819,754, forward strand.
AGGAAATCCTCGCCGACCGCTGGGCCGTGTCCGCGTATGGAGCGGACGCGTTCGAGCGCGGTCTGAGGCACGTGGTCGAGCGGAGCGTCCGGTTCGACGCGCACGTCGGGGCGACGCTGAAAGAGGTCGTCGACCGTCAGGTGCCGCTCGCGAATCTGTATACCTACGCTCCGGCGGAACAGGCTGGCGATGTGGGTCAGGCCGTGGAAGAGGCGTTGAACACGCCCGCGTCGCCGTACGACAGCCATCCCTCGCCGGCGGAACGGTTCACGCTCGTGCGCGCGCTGCCGCAGCGCTCGCGCCGCCTCGAGCCGGACGACGACGCGGAGGTGTGGTCGCTCTTCACCGATCCGGCGGGTCTGCAACATGCGATGACCGCGCAGGTGAGGGAGAACGTGAAGATGAATTACGGGGTGGAGGTTCTGGCGCCGGCAGTGGGATGAAGCGCCGCCACGGACTCGTCGCCACGATCGTTCTCCTGCTGGCGGCGATCGCCGGGCCGCTGGTGTTGCTCGCGATCGGGCTGAGCACCACCGCGACCGGTTTCATCGCCGGGATGCTGATGGCGGTCGTGCCGGTGCCGTTCTACATCGCCTTCGCGACCTGGGTCGATCGCTTCGAGCCGGAGCCTCCGCGCCTTCTGGCGTTCGCTTTCCTCTGGGGCGCGACGATCGCGGTGCTCTTCGCCATGATCTTCAACGGGATCGCCGGGGAGCTGTTCGGCGCGCAGCTGATGGCCACCGTCTCGGGGCCGATCGTCGAGGAGGTCGCCAAGGGCGCCGCGCTGCTTTTGCTGTTCGCCTGGCGCCGCGATGAATTCGACAACGTCACCGACGGCATCCTCTACGCGGCCATGGTCGGTCTCGGCTTCGCCATGACCGAGAACATCCTCTATTACTCGAAGGCCGTCGCCGCGCAGGGCGGCGCGGGGGCGGTCTCGATCTTCTTCCTCCGCGGGATCATGTCCCCCTTCTCGCACCCGCTTTACACGAGCATGACCGGCATCGGCCTGGGCATCGCCCGCGAGAGCGATCGCCGCGACGTGAAGTTCTTCGCGCCGCTGGTCGGCCTGATCGGGGCGATCCTCCTGCATTCGGTCTGGAATCTCTCGGCCAGTTTCGGCGTGGTTTTCTTCGCGGCCTACATCTTCATCATGGCCCCGGCGCTGATCGGCGTGATCGTGGTGGCGATGTTCTCGCTGCGGCGCGAAGCGCGGATCATCCGGGACCATCTGGCGGACGTCGTGGCCGAGGAGGTGCTGAGTGCCGAGGATGTGATGGTGGTGACTTCGGTGCAGCGGCGGATTGCGGCGTCGGCGCGGGCGCTCACCGAAAGCGGATTCTCGAAGTGGCGCGCGCGACGGCGCTTTCACGCCTTGACCACGGAGCTGGCCTTTCACGCCTGGCGGGCGAAGAGGTTTCCGGAGGAGCATTCGGAGGAGCGGCGCGACCGCCTGGTGGCGGCGGTGAGGGAAGTGCGGGGGAGACTGGGATTGCGGGCGATGTAATTGCACAACAGCAGTCCCATGAACAATTCAGGACTGGAACCCGTCCTCATCAAAGCTATCGACAGTGTCGCCAAGAAGCTGAGCAAGGCCGAGCGGGCAGCCGAGAGCAAGGTCGCGCGGCTCCTCAATTACTGGAACGAGATGGACGAAGCCGACAAGGAGCAGGCCATCGGTATCGCCATCGCCACTGTGACCACCGCGGTGGGCGCGATCATGGCCATTCGCGGCAAGTCGAAGAAGCCGGTGAAGAGCGCCGGGAAGAAGCTGGTCAGGGCGATCGCGAAGAAGGTGGGGTAGGGAACCGGGTTGCGGGGTTACGGGGTTACGGGGTTGCGGGGTTGGGTAACCCCGAAACCTCGTAACCCCGAAACCCCGTAACCAACGATTACACTTCCCGGATGCGAAAACTGCTTCCGGTCGTTCTTCTGTGCGCGATCTCCGTCTACGCCGACAAACTTCCGCTCGGTAACCGGTTCGCCGTTGCCATCGAGGATGGCGATCTCGATGCGGTCAAGGCACTCATCGAAGAGGAGGGGGCGAAGGTCGACACGCCAATCGTGTACGGCGAGAGCTCGATCACGCCGCTGATGAAGGCCTCGTGGGACGGCGACCTGCCGATCGTCGAATACCTGCTCTCGAAAGGCGCGAACGTGAACGCGCGCGATACGCAATCGAAGGAGACCGCGCTCTCCAACGCCGTGAAGCGCGGGCACGTCGACATCGTCAAGACGCTCCTGGCGGCGAAGGCGGACGTCTCACTGCGGGACATGTTCGACTTCAACGTCTTCACCACCGCCGTCGCCGGCGGCAATCAGGAGATCGCCGGTCTGCTGCTCGACGCCGGCGCGAAGGTCAACGACGGAATGAGCGGTCTCACGCCGATGGCCTTCGCGGCCAGCAGCGGGAACACGGACATGATGCGCTTCCTCGCCGAGCGCGGCGCGGACGTGAACTACGGCGCGAAGACCGGCGAACAGACGGCTTTGATCAGCGCGATCGTCGGCGCGCAGATCGAGTCGGTGAAGACCCTCATCGAGCTGAAAGCGAACGTGAACACGAAGATGAAGGACGGCACGACGCCGCTGAAGATGGCCCAGAAGGGCGACCAGGAAGAGATCATCGCCCTGCTCGTGGCCGCGGGGGCGAAATGAAGCGCGCCGTTGCGGTGCTCCTGCTCGTCGCCGGATCGGCGTTCGCCGCGAGTGGCGGGAAGGCCAACGGCACGTTTATCGTCGGCGAGAACAGGAAGGCGCTGACGCATTCGTACGTCGTCGAAAAGAACGCGCTGTTGAAGATCGTGCTCGCCACGGGACCGCTCGATGAAGCGGCGATCTACGACGACAAGGTGCTGCAAAACGCGGTCGCCGACGGGAAGCTCAGCGCGGTGGTCGTCAAGCTCGACGAAGATCGCGAGGCCGATTCGGCGTTCTTCTTCGATTCGGAATTGCCGGCCGGGCTCGAAGTGCGGCAGGTCGGCAAGTTCAAGCCGTGGAAGTCGCGCGACAAGATGCTCGCGGGGCGCGTCACGATGAACGACGACGGGTACTCGTGGTCGTACGACGCCTCGTTCGAAGCGCCGATCGTCGTGCAGGTGCAGACGGTCGAACCGCTGGCTGCGAATGCGACGCCGGCGGAGCATGCGCTGTGGCGGCTGAAGCAGATGGAGATCGAGTACGACGAGGGCGGCTGGCGTCACGCGATCATCGACGGCAACGCTGACGCGGTCGCGCTCTTCCTTACCGCGGGCATGCCTGTGGAGACAGGCGGCGCGCTGCGCGAGGCCGTGGATCGCGGGAAGACCGAGGTCGCGAAGCTTCTCATGAAGCATGGCGCGGATGTGAACAACAAGGATGCGTACGGACAGTCGCTGGTCATGACGGCGGTCTCGGGGAATCACCCGGGGATGCTCGAGGCGCTCGTCGCCGCAAAAGCGGATGTCAGCGCGCCGAATCAGTACCGCATCACGCCGCTCGCCGTGGCCGCGGAGCAGGGACTCCATGCCGTGAAAGCGCTCATCGCCGCGGGTGCGAAGGTGAATGCGCGGGACACGTCGGGAGGTACCGCGCTGTCGGTGGCCATTCTTCGCGGGTACAAGGAGATCGTCGAGACGCTGCTCGCGGCCAAGGCGGATGTGCAGCGCGACAAGGAGGATCTCCTCACGCTGGCCGCGGACAAGCCGGAGATCAAGGCGATGCTCGAGAAGGCGATGAAGAAGTGATGGAGTGCGGCGGCTCTGCCGCCGCTTTCCCATCGCGCCGGATGCGCGCTCGCGCGCGCTGTTAAAGCGGCGGCAGAGCCGCCGCACTCCATCAAGGCCAGAGCCAGCCGAAGACGCCCGCCGTGAGCAGCGAGTAGATCAACCCATCGATCGTCGAGCGGATCGTCGTGCCGAGGTCGCGCTTGTACCAGATCCATATCGGCCAGAGCGCGACGGAGTGCGCGATGAAGGCCGTGGCCCCCGCGAAGCGGAAGACGTCGAGGTAGTTCGCGCCGGGCGGGAGGGCGCGGCTGGCGATGTACGCCGAGAAGATGCTCACGATCACCAGGTGCACGAACCACAGCCCAAGCGTGCGGCCCATGAACGTCGAGCCGGGAGGCATGATCGTGAACAGCATCACCGGGCCGGCCTTCACCTTCTCCGCGAACTCCGGCGACTTCATCTCCTCCATCGACTTCGCGCGCGGCGTCATGTAGTCGCCCGGCGGGATGGCCAGCGGACGCACGAGATCGCGAAAGGTGTCGTCGTTCGGCACCGGACGGAAGTCGCCGGCATGCCACTTGGTCGCCATGTGGAGGATCGAGCTGGCCAGGAAAACGAGGACCGCGGAGCCGAGGATGGGGAGCCAGAGCGCAGTCATGGGCGTCATGGGGAGCCTCCTGTGAAGGGAAAGGTATCATCGCCGCGTGGTGATGATCGGTTCGCGGCTCGGCCCTTATGAAGTCATCGCCAGTATCGGCGCCGGGGGAATGGGCGAGGTGTGGCGGGCGCGCGACGAGCGTCTGCGGCGCGATGTCGCCATCAAAGTTCTACCCGAGGCCATGATGCAGAGTGAGGAGGCGCGGGTGCGGTTCGAGCGGGAAGCGCGCGCGGTCGCGGCGCTCTCCCATCCCAACATCCTCGCCATCCACGACTTCGGGACCGACGACGGCACGGTCTACGCCGTCATGGAGCTCCTCGAAGGATCCACCCTCCGCGAACGCCTCGGCCAGTACGAGCTCACCCTCGCCCGCGCGCTGGAATGGGCCCATCAGATCGCCCAGGGTCTGGCCGCCGCGCACGAGCGGGGCATCGTTCATCGCGATCTCAAGCCGGAGAACATCTTCGTCACCCGCGACTCCGTGGTGAAGATCCTCGATTTCGGTCTGGCCCGTCTGGATGCGATGTTCACGGGCCACGTTGCCGATGCGGACACGATGATCGCGAAGACGCGGCCGGGCTCGATCATCGGAACGGTGGCCTACCTCTCGCCCGAACAGGCTCGCGGCGAGACCGCTGATGCGCGCTCGGACATCTTCGCCTTCGGCGCGGTCTTCTACGAGCTGCTCGGAGGGCGTCCTGCATTTCTGCGAGCGACGGCGGCGGATTCCATCGTGTCCATTCTCCGCGAGGAGCCGAAGCCGCTCGCCGATTCGGGAAGGAACATCTCCGTCGAAGCGGAGGACATCCTCCGTCATTGTCTCGAGAAGAATCCCGACGACCGCTTCCGCTCGGCGCGCGATCTCGCGTTCTCGCTGCGCTTGGCCATGCGGTCCGGCTCGGGCGGCGGGACTTCCGACGCCGTCACACGCCAAACGCCGCGTCCCTCCGATTCCGGCCGGACCGGTCAGATCTCCATCGCCGTCCTTCCATTCCGCAACATCAGCCCCACGGCCGAAGCGGAGTACTTCAGCGACGGGATGACCGAAGAGATCATCAACTCCATCTCGAACATCCCCTCGCTGCACGTGGCCGCGCGAACGTCTTCCTTCGCGTTCAAAGGACGCGACGACGATGTGCGCAAGATCGGCCGCGAGCTCGGCGTGGGGATGGTCCTCGAAGGGAGCATCCGCCAGATCGGCTCGCGCCTTCGCGTGTCCGCGCAGCTGATCAATGTGGAGAGCGGCTATCAGGTCTGGAGCGATCGCTGGGATCGCGAGCTGGCCGATGTCTTCGCGGTGCAGGACGAGATCGCGCAGGCCATCGCCACGACGTTCAAGCTTCGCCTCGCGCAGACCGACGGAGGCGCGGCACCGGGGAAAACGCAGAACGTCGAGGCCTACGACAGCTATCTCAAAGGCCGCTACCTCCTCGGCCGCCGCAAGATCGGCGACGCCATCGCCGAGCTGCAGTCGGCTGTCGAGACCGACCCCGATTTCGCCGATGCGCATACGGCACTGGCCGAGGCGTGGGCGATGCGCGGGTTCTACGGCGGCGTATCGACGTGGGAAGCGTGGGCGCGCGGACGTGCGGCCGCGGACGAGGCGGCGCGGCTCGCGCCGGAGTCGGCCGGCGTCGCGCTCTCGCAGGCGATCTTCGAGCACTACTACGGCTGGAACACAGCGCGCGAACAGGAGCTCTGCCGCCTGGCCATCGAGCGCAATCCGAAGTCCGCTGACGGCTGGAACTGGCTGGGCCTCTGCCTGGCGGTGAGCGGAAACACGCGCGAGGCGCTCGACTACATGGCACGCGGCATCGAGCTGGAGCCGTACAACGCGAACGTGCGAACGTCGTCCGCGTGGGCGTCGCTTTACATTGGCGATTACGAGACCGCCGCGAACGTGCTGGCGACGGCGATCGAGCTCGATCCGAACGCCGCCTACGCGCTCTGGACCTACGCCATCGTTCTGCGCTGCCTGGGCCGGTTCAGCGAATCGATCTCGATTCTCGAGTCGCTCGTGGAGCGGTCGGAGCGGAAATTGCCGCTTTACGTCGCGCTGCTGGGAGGCTCGCTGGCCGCGGCGGGCGAGCGTGCGAAGGCGGAGGAGATTCTCAACGAGCTGCACTCGCGACGGGAGCGCAATGAGTTCGTGGCCTCGCTGGACATGGCCACGGTTCTGACCGCGCTCGGGGATCACGATGCAGCACTCGATGCGCTGGAGGCCGCGCGCCAGGAGCGAAACGCGCTGACCTGGGCGCGGTTGTATTTCCCCGACTACATCGCGTTGCGCGGCGACCCGCGATGGCAGGCGCTGGCCCGGCGCCTCGGACGGACGGCGCCGGTGAATCTGCCTGTGTGATGAAGAGGGGAGCGGCCGTCCCGGCCGCATCCGTCGGGCGTTTTCGCCCGATGGTTATCGCGGAGCGGGACGCTCCGCGAGTGCGGGCGGGACGCCCGCACTCCGTTTACCGCTTGCGGCCCTTGCCTCGCAGCTCATCCCCCGACAGCACACCATCGTTGTTCCGATCGTGGTTGCGGAACGACTCATCGTTGCCGCGCCATTCGTTGCGCGTCACGAGGCCGTCGTCGTTGCGGTCCATCCCTTTGAAGCGCGAGCCGGCGTTCCGGCGGTCGCCGCGATTCCCGAGGACCTGGCGCGCCTCGGCCTGGGTGATGACGCCGTCCCGATTCAGATCGGCGCGATCGAACTGAGTCGGATCGCCGGGAAACTCCGAGCGGGAGATGGCGCCGTCGCGATTCGTGTCGAACTGCGCAAAGGTCTGCTGTTTGTTCCGTTTGATTGTCTCTTTCTGCTTGCCGTGCTCTTTATGGCCGTGGTTGGCGAGAGCAGCCGGGGCCGTAGCGACAAGCAGGGACAGGGCGGTGGCGGAGAGGATCTTCTTGGCGTTCATGGCAAATGTTATTTGCGGTATGGCTGCCATGACCGGAGTCATAAGAATCAGTGAGTTACGCGGATGAGCCGGGCAAGCTCTGTCCGGTTCCGAGGACGGCGGTGTCTGTTACTTCAGCCCCTCGGCCCAGTTCACGACGACCGTCACCGCGGTCGGCGACTCGTCGCGCAGGGGGCGGTTGAGAAGGAAGCGCTTGCCGTCCGCGGATGACCGCCAGCTGCCCGCCGTGCGGAGAGCGGCTTCGAACATCAGCTCAGGCGGGCCGGCGTCGAACGTGCGGGCGTCCGTGTTCACGGCTACGGCAAAGAACTTGTTGCCGTTGATCTGACGGTAGAAGAGCTCCTTGCCGTCTCGTCTCCACTGGGGCGTGCCGCCACCGCCGACCGACACCTGCCACTTCTCACCGCCCGTCGGCGGCCAGCGCTGCACGTACACCTCCTCGTTGCCCGTCTCGTTCGAGGTGTAAGCGATCCAGCGGCCGTCCGGCGAGAAGCGCGCCTGCCGTTCCTGAAACCCGGTAGTCGCTACCGGCGTGGTCGTTCCCTCGAAACGCGACAGCACCACCACGTCCATCGCGTTCCGGGTGACCAGGTCGACGGAGTTCATGGCGATCCACTTGCCGTCCGGCGAGACGTCGGTGGGGAACTTGAGCGAGGCCGCCTTGTAGAGGAGTGCCGGCCCCCCTTCGCCGCTGCTCTTGCGAATGAAGATCTCGCGCGAGGCGCGGTTGTTCTGTTCGGACGAGAAGATGATCTCGCGGTCGTCCGGAGTCCACACCGGCGAGTCGTCGATCAACGGCTCGAACGTAAGGCGGGTCTCGGTTCCGCGGCCGAGGTCGTAGATCCAGAGGTCGTCGTTGTTGCTTTGCGGATCGCGCACGGCGAAGGCCAGGCGCTTCGCGTCGTTGGACAGAGCCAGGGAGCGGTAGTCCTGCGTCCTGCCGATGGTGCTGATCTGCTTCCCGCTCCGGTCGACCCAGAACAGCTGCGACTCGCTCGAGACCACCCCCTGCTGAAAGGCGATGATCCCATTCGCGGAAGCCGTCACGTTCGCCAGCGCCGCGCTTGGGAAGAACTGGATGTTGCTGGCGACGGGAATGACGTCGGTTCCCAGCTCGTGGGAGCGCGCGTCGAACTTCTGCGCGACGAGCATCCGATCGCGCACGTAAAGCAGGTAGCCGGGATCGCTGTAGAAGACGGGGGATTCCGCCGTCGCCAATCGCCGCGGCGGTTTGCCGCCGAGTGAGGACAGCATGATCTCGCCGGTGTTCGCGCCGCTGCGGGCAAGGTAGAGAAAGTGCTCGCCGTCCGGAAGAAACCAGGGATAGCGGTGCGAATACTCGCCGGAGGCGGTGTTGAATTTCGTCAACTGAGCCGGCTCTCCGCCGCCGGCCGAGATCCGGTAGAGCGGCGAACGGCTGTTGGTCGTGAAGACGATGACGTTGTCGCGGTTCCACGACCCGCCGCGATATCCGCCGGCCCCATTCGAATCGGCCACCGTCTGCGGCGGTCCGCCCATGCTGTCGATCCGCTTCAGCTTTCCGTTGGCGAAGAAAGCGATGTGGCGCGAGTCCGGCGACCAGAAGGGCATGGCCGCTCCTTCGGTGCCGCCGAGTGCCTGCGCATGGTTGGATCGCAACGGTCGCACCCAGAGCTGCGTGCGCCCGTCGGCTCCCCGCGCCAGAAAAACGATCTTCGTGCCGTCGGGCGAAAGCGCCATCCCTTCACCCGTTCCGGCGAAGGCGTACTGCAGGTCCTGCGGCGCGGTCAGCATCAGCTCCATGCGCGCCCGCGGTGTTGCTTTCTCCCGGCGCCACAAATAGCCGAGGACCGCCGCGGAGAGGATCGCCAGCGCGGCGACGGCCCAGGCCATCCACTCGCGATGCTTCCGCCGCCCAACCACCGGCGAAGCCAACCCGACCTGCGAGCCACCCTCGGCAATCCACCGGAGTTGCGTGGCGATGTCCGCGGCGCTTTGCCAGCGGCGGTCGGGATCTTTCTCCAGACACTTGCGGATCAGGTATTCGAGCGCCGGCGGTGTGAGCGGCTGCAAGGTGCTGATGGCCGGCGGATCGCGATCGACGATCGCCGCGATGAGACTGGTCTTCGTCTTCCCTTCGAAGGCCTTGCGGCCGGTGGTCATCTCGTAGAGCACCGCGCCGAGGGCGAAGATGTCCGTCCGCTGATCTGCCTCGTCACCTTCCAACTGCTCGGGCGCCATGTATTGAAAGGTGCCGAGAATCGTGCCTTCCTGGGTGAGGTTCTTGTGGGCGGTGGCGAGGTTGGTCAGGCCGCTGAGCGGCTGCTCTTGTTTGAGGGAGAGCTTGGCCAGGCCGAAGTCGAGGAGCTTCGCGCCGCTGCGCGTGAGCATGATGTTGCCGGGCTTGAGATCGCGATGAACGATCCCGTGCCGGTGAGCCTTGTCCAAAGCGTCGGCGATCTGGATGCCGTACTCGAAGACCTCGCTGAGCGGAAGCGGCCCGCGCTTGATCCGCGCGGCGAGCGTGTCGCCTTCGAGGTACTCCATCACCAGATAGTCGATGCCGTCGTGCACGCCGACGTCGAAGAGTGCGCAGATGTGCGGGTGGGAGAGCTGCGAGACTGCGCGGGCCTCGCGCTCGAAGCGCTCGCGCACGCCCGGGCTGCCGGCGAGCTCGCGGGAGAGGACTTTGATGGCGACCTGGCGGTCGAGGCGGGTGTCGCGGGCGCGGTACACCTCGCCCATGCCGCCCGCGCCGATCGGCGCAAGGATCTCGAACGGCCCGAGACGGGTGGCGTTGTCGAGCATGAGGTTGTGGGGGAATTCTACGCCGCGCCCGTCCGCCAGATCCCTCGACTTCGCTCGGGATGACAACTAACCTTCCGCCCAGGAGAAAGCAGCAATGCCTGAGACTCGTCACATCACCCCGCAGAACGGCGACGTGCTCGTTCTGGTCGGCACCATGAAAGGTGCGTTCATCCTTCACGCGGACAAAACCCGGGCGAAATGGGAGATGGGCGGGCCGTACTTTGCCGGCAGCGCCGTGTACGCGCTCGCGTATGACAACCGCGTCGGCCGCAATCGTCTGTGGGCCGGGCCGGCGAGCATGCATTGGGGCGCGCTGCTGCGCTCGAGCGACGACTTCGGGCGCAACTGGACGAATCCGGAGCAGGCCCCGGTGAAGTTTCCGGAGAGCGCGGGCGTCGCGCTGAACAACATCTGGCAGGTCGTGCCCGGCCGCGAGAACGAGCCGGACACACTGTATTGCGGCGTCGAGCCGGCGGCGCTGTTCGTGTCGCGCGATGCAGGCGAGACCTGGTCGCTGTCCGAGGGGCTTTGGAACCATCCGCAACGCGCTTTGTGGCAGCCGGGCGGGGGCGGGTTGTGCCTGCACACCATCCTGCTCGATCCCGTCGAGCCGGATCGCATCCGTATCGCCGTCTCGACGGCCGGCATGTACGTGACCGAAGACGGCGGCGTGACGTGGCGTCCGTCGAATAAAGGCGTGCGCGCGGATTTTCTCCCGGACAAGCATCCCGAGTTCGGGCAGTGCGTGCACAAGGTCGCGCAATCGCACCGCAAGCCGGAGCGGATGTTCCTGCAGAACCACTGGGGCCTTTATCGCACCGACGACCGCGGCGAGACCTGGACCGACATCGCCAACGGCGTACCCTCGGACTTCGGATTCGCGATGGTCATCCATCCGCAGGATCCCGATTGCGCCTGGATCGTGCCGCTGGAATCGGATGGGTTCCGCTGCACGCCGGAAGGGAAGCTGCGCGTGTTCCGCACGCGCGACGCGGGGCAGAAATGGGAGCCGATGGACGAGGGGCTGCCGCAGAGCGATGCGTACGAGACGGTGCTGCGCGACGCGATGGACGTCGACTCGCTGAATCCTGCCGGCGTCTACTTCGGAACGCGCAGCGGAAAGTTGTTCGGGTCCGCGGATGAAGGCAAGAGCTGGACGTCGCTCGCCGACGGTCTTCCGCCGATCGTGGCGGTGAAAACGGCCGTGGTCTCGATGCCGAAGGAAGTGTGATGGCGTTGACGTTCGTGATCTCCGGTCCGTTGCGCGAGCTCGCCGGCAATCAGAGCGAGGTTCGGGTCGATGGAAGCGCGTCGTCGCTGGGCGACGCGCTGTCGTTGCTGTGGAAGCAGTGCCCGGCTTTTCGCGATCGCGTGGTGACGGAGCGCAATGAAGTGCGGCCGCACATCAACATCTTCGTGGACGGCGAGAGCATCCGCTTTTCGGGCGGCTTCGGAACGCCGGTGCGGGACGGCGCGGAGCTCGTGATTCTGCCGGCCCTCAGCGGAGGGTAACCGGCGGATGACTCCTCCGTTTCTGTACGGCACGGCGTGGAAGGAAAACGAGACCGAGCGGCTGACGCTGCTGGCGATTCAGAACGGCTTCCGCGGCATCGACACGGCCAATCAGCGGAAGCATTATTTCGAGGCGGGTGTCGGCGCGGCAGTGGCGGGATGCGGCGTTCCCCGCGCCGAGCTGTTTCTGCAGACGAAGTTCACCTCGCGCGACGGTCAGGATCACCGGCTTCCGTATGACCCGAACGCGGACGCACCGACGCAGGTGAAGCAATCGTTCGCAAGCTCGCTGGAGCATCTGCGCACGGACTACATCGATTCGTACGTGTTGCATGGCCCATCGCAGCGGCGAGGGTTGTCTTCGCAGGATCGTGAGGTGTGGCGGGCGATGGAAGAGCTTCCCGTCCGTCATCTGGGCATCAGCAACGTCGCGCTCGATCAGCTCGAAGAGCTCTGGTCGTTCGCCGCGATCAAACCGTCGTTCGTGCAGAACCGCTGCTATGCCTCGACCGGCTGGGATCTCGACATCCGCGCGTTCTGCAAGGCGAAGGGAGTCGTCTACCAGGGCTTCTCGCTGCTCACCGCGAATGTGCGCGAGCTGCGCAGCGCGCCCTTTCAGGAGATCGTGAAGCGTACGGGCCGAACGGCGGCGCAGGTGGTGTTCCGCTTCGCGCTGGAGGTGGGGATGTTGCCGCTGACCGGCACGACGGACGCTGCGCACATGCGGGAGGATCTGGGGGCGCTCGAGTTCACGTTGTCGGCGGAGGATGTCGCGCTGATTGAAAAGGTGTAGTGCCTGCACCACACCACGTCGGCGCTCCTGTCAGAATGCGCGCATGCCTGCTCTGATCATCGTCGACATCGAAGTGACCGATCCCGTTCCGTACGAAGACTACAAACGCCTCGCCTCCGCCTCCATCGCCGCGCATGGCGGGCGCTATGTCGTTCGCGGCGGCCAGTCCGAAGTGCTCGACGGCGACTGGACTCCGCGGCGTCTGGTCGTCCTCGAATTCGACTCCATGGAGAAGGCCAAAGCGTGGCGCGCATCGCCCGAGTATGCGGAAGCGAAGAAGGTCCGCGAGACCTGCGCGCGCTCAAACATGATCGTGGTCGAGGGCGTTTAGCCAGAGCCGCCGTACTTCGCTCGCGCCGCGCGCGTTCGGCTCGATGATCGATTCCTGCAGGTACCATCGCTCCGCTTCGCGAAGCTTCAGGCCGTGGCCGAGGAAGTGCGCGTGGATGTCGACGAGCCGCAGTGTTGGATGCGCGTCAGCGATCTGGCGAACGCGCTCGTTGTAATCGCGCAGCCATTCGGCCTCGCGATCCAGACCCATCGCCACGCCGGGTAATCGATTGGTGCCGTCCGAGGGATCGTAGACCGTGCCGATGAGGATCAGAGAGAACGGACGAAGCTCGAGCACGCGGCCGATCGCTTTCTGAAGACGCGCGGCGATGGCGGGCGCCGGGTTTTCGCTGCCCCAGCCGATGGCGCCGAGGAGATCGTTGCCGCCGGCGGTGATGGTCACGAGGGTGTGCTCGTCGTCGCGCGCGATGCGCTCGACCTGGCGGAGCAGGCTCTCGGTCGTCGCACCATCCGCGGTGAGATCGGTCGCTTTGATCTTCGGCCAGCGCGTTTTCAGATCGCGGCCGTGAAATTCGGGCCAGAGGCGATCGTCGTTGCGAACGAGAAGCGATGCGGCGCCGAGCCGATCGGTGCTTGCTTTTCCGGGATGGCGGCGCGCGACGTCGGCCGCGGGGTAGAGGTCGATGGAGATGCTGTCGCCGAGGGCGATGTAGTGGGTGTACATCGGGGTCGCCATGGTTACATTCGCTATGCCATCCCCTCCGCTGAATATCCTCATCCTCGGCGGCACCGGCTTCATCGGACCGCATCTCGTTCGCTATGCCGTGGCGCGCGGTCATCGGGTGTCGGTCTTCAATCGCGGCACGACGCTGTTGCCGGACGTCGAGCAGCTCGCGGGTGATCGCGAGGGGAACCTCGATGCGCTGAAGGGCCGTGTTCATTTCGACCATCTCGGTTTATGCGGACAGCTCGACGGTTGACGCGGATGAAGACGCGTCGCTCCTCGACCTACGGTGGCTTGAAAGCGCGTGCGGAGAAGGAGCTGCAGACAGTCTTCCGCGAACGCGCGACCATCGTCCGGCCGGGCTTGATCGTCGGACCGGGCGATCCGACCGATCGCTTCACCTACTGGGTGGCTCGCATCGCTCGCGGCGGCGAGGTGCTCGCGCCAGGCGATCCGAGCGATCCCGTGCAGGTCATCGACGTCCGCGATCTCGCGGAGTGGACCGTTCGCCTCGTCGAGCAGAAAGCGTTCGGGACGTTCAACGCCGTCGGTCCTGCGATGCCGATGTCGATGGGGGAGATGCTCGAAGGCATTCGCGCCGCGACCAACGCCGATGCGCGCTTCACCTGGGTCCCCGCCGATTTTCTCGAGCGCCACGAAGTCTGGCCATGGGTGGACATGCCGGCATGGATCCCGCCGATCGACTCGAGGGCCGGATTCTCGCGGAGAAGCAATCGGCACGCGCTCGCGGCGGGGCTGACGTTTCGGCCGTTTGCGGAGACGGTGCGGGCGACGTTGGATGTGAATACGAATGACGTTTTGAAGGCCGAGCTGACTGCGGCGCGCGAGGCGGAGGTGCTGGCGTCGTGGAGGGAGTAAGGATCCCTGATCAAGGACATCGAATGCAGGAGGGCGGCGCAAGGGACCATCGAGGTAGAATTCCCTTATGACGCGCGCGGTCGAAGAGCTCTACGAAGAGGCCTCTCAGTTACCGGAAGCAGATCGCGCCGAGCTCGCGGGTCTGCTACTCGAGAGTATCGAAGATCCTTCCGACGAGGGTGTCGAGGAAGCCTGGGCGGCAGAAATCGAAAGACGGCTGGCCGACTATCGCGCCGGCAGAGTCAAAACCATTCCGTGGTCGGCGGTTCGCGCGCATCTGCATCGTACTGACCGCTAATGCGGCTCGAGTTCTTCGAAGACGCTGCTGCCGAGATCGAACAAGATCGCGCATGGTACCGCCAGCGCAGTGAGTCAGCAGAAGCAGGCTTTCTGCGCGAGATCGACCACGCGGTGCAGCAGGTCATCGATGCGCCTGAGCAATGGCCGCCGTATCTCGCCGGCACGCGTCGATACGTGTTTCCCACCTATCCTTACTCACTCGTCTACTTCGTTGAAGATCACGTAATCAGAGTTGTTGCGGTGGCGCATGACAAGCGTCGCCCGGGCTACTGGCGAAAGCGGCGGCTCAAGAGCCGCTGACTAACTTCTGCCAAGCTCTCATGCGTCGTTTACCGCACCCGCCGGGCAGTACGATGCTTCGGCGTGACCTCTACTTCTCCCCATACGAAAGACGACCTCCTCCGCGCCTTTGATCAGCAGGAGGTCGACAGCCTCGCCTACTGGAACGCGTTCGACACGGAGACCTTCTTTCGTCGGATCGGTCCTACGTGGTCGCCGGCGGAAACGGTGAGGCATCTGAGCAAATCCACGCGGCCGGTCGTGAAGGCATTGAAGATGTCGCGGCTTCTCCTCCGCCTGCTCTTCGGGAAGGCGAGGCGGGCTTCGATGAGCTATGAGGAGTTCACCACCCGCTATCTGCAGGCGTTGGCGCAAGGCGGTCAGGCTGGGCGATTCGCGCCGTCTGCACAGTCGCTCGATGATCGCCAGGCGTGGCGCAACGCGATCATGCGCGACTTCACCAACGTGAACGCGCAGCTTCGCGACGCCGTCCAGCGTTGGCCGGAAGGGAAGCTGGATCGCCTTCAACTTCCGCATCCGCTGCTCGGAAAGCTGACCGTCAGGGAAATGCTGTTCTTCACCCTGTACCACCACGGGCATCACGTGGCCGTGGTCAAACGACGACTTGTCGTCAGCGCGTGAACCGCATCCGGTTGTTCGCGATCTGCTGCAGCTCCGCGGCCGTCAATGGCAGTTTGGTTCGGAAGATCTCCCAGCCCTGACGGATGCTTCCGCCGGGTGCGCTCAGATCGGATCCGTAGAGGATCCGCCGCGCGCCGACCTGCCGGATGCGCTGCACGACGAGCGCGGCGTCGGCGGGCGTGATCTCGTCGGTGACGTTCGAGGAGACATCGAAGTAGACATTGGCCATCCGCGGGTCCTTGCGCTCCGCCGCGGCGCCGAAGACCGCCATCACCTCGTCGTGCTGAGACGAGTATCCGGGACCTGAGGCGCCGAGGTGGGCGATGACGATCTCGATGTCCGGTGCGGTCGTCACGATCTTGTCGAGGAAGATCGTCGCGTCCTCAGCGCCGTAATTCGTGCCGCCTCGCGCACGCATGTGGATCAGCACCGGCGCGCGCCGCCGTTGCGCGAGCGCAAACAACTCGTGCATGCGCGCGAGATGCGCCGGATCGCGCAGGGTGATGCCCGCATTGCCGAGGTGCACCTTGATTCCGACCATGCCAGGGAGGCCGAGGCATCGGTCAAGTTCCTCCAAGGCAACGGGGCGGAGCGGATTGGCGCTGCAGAAGCCGATCAGCCGCGGCGCATTCTTCGCGACTTCGGCGGACGTCCAGTCGTTCTGTTCGCGCGTCAGCCGGTCGGGGTCGCTGAGCGCCTTGCGCTCGTCGGCGAAGCTGTATCCGACGGACAGCACCACCGCCTGCTCGATGCCGGCCGCATCCAGCTCCTTCACCAGCGCTGCGCCGTCTCTTCTAGGCATTTTCACAATCGGCTCGAACGCGGCGCTGACCAGATGCTGGTGATAGTCGACGAGCGGCGTTGTGCGCGGGGCGGGAGTTGCCGCGCAAGCGGCAAGCAGGGGCAGGGCGGCGAGGGGAACCGGGATCTTCATCGGTTTTCAGAGCTTCAGCTCGCGGAACGCGCGCGGCAGGTCGGCGGTGAACGTCACCTTCTGTCCCGTTCGCGGGTGCACGAAGCCGAGGTGTTTGGCGTGCAGCGCGAGTCGGCCGAACTCGTCCTCGCGTCCTTTCCCATACATCGTGTCCCCGACCACCGGATGACCGGCCTCGGCCAGATGGACGCGGATCTGATTCCGCCGGCCGGTCTCGAGCGTCACTTCGATGATCGAGTAGCGGCGCCCCGAGGCGACGGTGCGGTAGTGCGTGACGGCCTCTTTGCCTTCCGCGGGATTGGCCACGCTCCGCACTCGCAGATTGCGATCCTCGGCGAGGAACGAACGGAACGTTCCGACCGGCTCGCGCAGCTTGCCGTGGATGATGGCGACGTAGACGCGCTCGATGTCGTGCGTGGCGAATAGCTCCTGCAGGCGATCGCGGATCCAGCTGTTTTTCGCGAAGACGAGCACGCCGGATGTGTCGCGATCGAGGCGATGCACGTGATGCACGGGGTTCTTCGCATACGCGCTGAGAAACGTCTCCGCGGTCTCGTGCAGGACCTCGTCGCTGGGAACGGTGAGCAGCCCTTCGGCCTTGTCGATGACGATGAGGTCCGAGTCCTCGAAAAGGATGCGCACGCGCGGATCGATCCGCTCGGTTTTGCCGGCGATCTCCACCCGATCGTCGGCATTGATCTCGCGTTTGGCATCGCGCTCCGGCGCGCCGTTGACGCGGACGCGATCGTTCTGCAGAAGGCCGCGCAGAGTGGTCTTTGACGAATCGGGGAAGCGCTCCTGCAGGACCTCGAGGAGGGTCAAGGCAGGCCTCCGACGATGACGTCGATGCGGCGGATGGCCTGATGCGCCTGAATCCCTTCGGTGAACACGAAGCGCTTGCCATCGGGAGTGACGTCGTAATTGCGCCCGACCGCGTTCTTCATCGACTCGAAACGCCGCTCGAACAGCTTCTCCGGAGTGCTCGCAGTAAACGTCCCAGCGGTCGAAACCTTGACGCTCAGGACGTCATTGCCGGCGCGATAAAAGATCTCGCTGCCGTCGGGCGACCAGCGCGGCTCGAGGCCGCCATGAGTCGAGATCGCGGTCTTTTCGCCGCCACCGCGAAGCGGCTGAACGTAGATCTCGTTGCGGCCCGATTCGTCGGAGGAGTAGGTGATCCACTCGCCGTCGGGGGAGAAGTCGGGTGGGCCCTCTTCGAAAGGAGTGCTGATCTCGAACACTTTCTTTCCGCCGGCGGCGGGGAACACATCGATGTCCCAGCGGGTCGACGAAGAATGGCGGATCGCAGCGATCCACCGTCCGTCCGCCGATGCCGCGCTGGGGAACATCGGCGATTCCGATTCGACGAGCCTGCGCGGCTTCATCCTGCCGTCGGCGCTGACGAGCGTGAGGTTGGGCATGCCTTTGTGGTAGTGGCCGAAGAGCACGGTCTGGGAGTCGGCCATCCAGACCGGCGCCAGATTCTCGTGTTCGAACGTGAGTCGCGAGAAGGTTCCGCGCGCGAGATCGCTCACCCACAGATCGTCGTTTGCTTCCTGAATCTCGATCAACAGCTTCCTGCCGTTCGGTGAAATGCGCGGAGCGAGGTATCGGCGCGGCTCGAGCGACAGCGCTTCGGTCTTCCCGGTGCGGTCGACCCACAGGACGCGCTGGTCGAGGATCGATGCGGAGTAGGGAACATAAACGATCGTGCCGTTGAGCGCGGCGTCGTAGAACGCCGATCCCGACCCGCGCTGCGCGAGCACTGGTTTCGCGATCTCGACGGCAGTGCCGCTCACGCTCAGCGTCCGTGGATCGAACGCGACCGAAAGAAGCGCATCGGCGCGCGTGAAAAGAAGGCGTCCTGGCGGGACGAACCGTGCGTGCGTTCCACCCTCCAGAATGACGGTGCGCTTCTTCGTTTTCACGTCGACGACTTCGATGCGCGCCTCGTCGTAGGATTTGCCGGTCACCTCGGACGTGAACAGGACATAACGCCCGCCGGGAATCGTGCTCGGCTGCAGGTGCCCGCCATCGTCGCCTTCCGGCACGGTGAGGCCTTCCCGTTTTCCGGTCTCCGGCCAGAGCCGCATCAGGCCGCCGCTGGTCATGCCGACCCACACGATGGACCCGTCCTCGAGCCACGCACCTCCCCGGCCTGGCCCGTCACTCGATCCGAGCTCGCGGACCTCTCCGGTGGTGAATGTAAGAACCTTCAACCTGCCGCTGCTGTGAAAGCCGAGCGCGGTGCCGTCGGGCTTGAAGAAGATGCTGCTTCCTCCCTCGGACCCCGCCAGTTTCGTGATCTCACGCGATCGCAAGTCGCGGAGGTACACGTGCGAGCCGCTGGCCGTCGACGCCGCGTAGGCGACTCGCGTGCCGTCAGGTGAGATGGCGAGCGGTGTGTCGATCATGCCCAGCCAGAGCGTTTGATCGTCCGGAAGCATCATCGAGAGCCGCAGCGGGGGACCATCCGCCGACGGTCGCGCGCTCCATGGCCGAAAAGCCAGGGCGACAATCACCGCCCCGGCGATCAATCCCGCAATCGCGGGAAGCAACCACCCGGGCCGGCGCGCGATGGGCGCGATGATCGTTTCGTGCGAGCTGGAGCTGCCGAGCGATTTCAATTGCAACGCGATGTCGCGCGCGGTTTGCCAGCGCTCATCGGGATCTTTCGCGAGGCAGGGGCGGATGATGCGTTCCAGCGCCGGTTGCGTGGTCATCGGCGGCGGATCGGTGTGCACGATGGCCGCGGCGACGGACGCCTGACTCCCTCCGCTGAACGGACGGCGTCCGGTGACCATCTCGTACATCACCACGCCCGCGGCGAAGATGTCGGTCCGCGCGTCGGCTTCTTTTCCTTCCACCTGTTCGGGCGCCATGTATTGCAGCGTGCCGAGGATCATCCCTTCGTTCGTGAGCTGGCGGACGGTGGGCTCGTTACCGGAGATCGATGCGGCCTGCACGTTGCGGAGCTTGGCCAGACCGAAGTCGAGCAGCTTGATGCCGCTCTTCGTGATCATGACGTTGCCCGGTTTCAGATCGCGATGAACGATGTGCTGGCGATGCGCGGCGTCGAGGGCTTCGCAGATCTCGGCGCCGTAACGCGCCGCCTGCGACGGCGGGATGGGTCCGCGGGCGATGCGATCGGCCAGGGTCTCGCCTTCAAGGTGCTCCATGACCAGGTAAGGGCGGCCGTCGAGCTCACCGACGTCGTAGATGGTGCAGATGTGCGGATGGGTGAGGCTGGAGATGGCTCGCGCTTCCCGCTCGAAGCGCTGGCGCGACTCCGCGTTGTCGGACGATCGCGCGGGAAGGACTTTGACGGCGACGACGCGATCGAGACGGGGATCGCGCGCTCGATAGACTTCGCCCATTCCTCCCGCGCCGAGGAGCGATTCGATCTCGTAGGGCCCCAGGCGATCACCGGCGTTCAGTTGCAAACGGCGCTGAGGATAACCCGCTACCTCGCCGTCACGCGCCAGATCACGTTGCCGACGTCGTCCGCGACGAGCAGCGCGCCTTTCGCGTCGACGACCACGCCGACCGGGCGACCGCGCGCGTTCCCGTCCTCGTCCACGAACCCGGTCAACACCTCCTCGGCGGCGCCATTCGGACGTCCGCCGGCGAAGGGCACGAAGATGACGCGGTAGCCGCTGCGCGGGCGGCGGTTCCAGGAGCCGTGCTGGCCGATGAATGCGCCCTTCGCCGTGAAAGCGAGTCCGAGCGAGCCGGTGTGCGAGCCGAGGGCGTAGTCGGGGACGAGGGCGGTGGCCACGAGGTCGGGCCGCGGCGGCTTCACGCGATCGTCCACATGTTGACCGTAATAGCTGTACGGCCATCCGTAGAACGCGCCGTCCTTCACGGAGGTCATGTAATCGGGAACGAGATCGCTTCCGAGCTCGTCGCGCTCGTTGACGACGGTCCAGAGCACGCCGCTTTCCGGATGCCAGTCGATGCCGACCGGATTGCGCAAGCCCGATCCGTAAACGCGCGAACTACCTGTGCTGGGGTCGATCTCCAGGATGGCCGCGCGGTTGACCTCCTTGTCCATCCCGTTCTCGGCGACGTTGCTGTTCGAGCCGACGCCGACGTACAGGCGCGATCCATCACGGCTGGCGAGGAGACTCTTCGTCCAGTGATGGTTGAGCGGGCCGCCGGGAAGATCGGCGACCTTCACCGGCGCTTCGGCGATGCTCGTGGCGCCAGCTGTGTAAGGAAAACGGACCACGGCATCGGCGTTGGCGACGTAGAAATTGTTCCCGACCAACGCCATGCCGAACGGGTGAAAGAGGTTCTGCAGGAAGACGCTGCGGGTTTCGGCGACGCCGTCGCCGTCCGCATCGCGAAGGAGGGTGATGCGATTCGCGCTCGGAACCGCGGAGCCGGCCTTCTTCATGAACATCTTCATGAACCAGGCTTTGATGCCTTTCGGCTCGGGGTTCTTCGGCGGACGATTCGTTTCGGCGACGAGCACGTCGCCGTTCGGCATCACGTACAGCCAGCGGGGGTGATCGAGGCCGGTCGCGAAGGCGTTGACCGCGAATCCCGCCGCGGCGGTGGGTGTGGTGCCGGCGGGCCATCCTTTGGCCGGGGCGATGTGCACCGTCGGAATCAGGGTCTTGTTCGGCGGCGGCAGCTCGGGGCTCGGTCCAATGCCGGCTTCGACCGGGAGGCGGGCCGATTCACAGGCGGCGAGAGTGAGAACGAGAGCGGCGGCGGCGACGACGAGGACGAGCAGGAGGACGGATTTGAAGCGCATTCGAAAAAGCGCGTTCATGAAACGGGCCTGACGTGTAGTGTGGGCCTCCGGCCTACCTGTGGGCGGGGGACGAAAGGTAGGCCAGAGGCCCACACTACACCGGCAGAATTTCTTCCCCCGGATTGATGAACCGGTCCGTCTCGAAGTTGTACTGCTTGTCGTAGAGCTGGCGATACCGTCCGTTCAGGGCCAGCAATTCCGGATGCGTCCCTCGCTCGACGATCTCGCCGCCTTCGATCACCAGGATCTGGTCGGCAGTCCGAATGGTCGACAGCCGATGGGCGATGACGAAGGTCGTGCGGCCTTTGCGCAAGGCCCGCAGGCCGTCCTGAATCTTCGCTTCGCTCTCGCTGTCCAGACTGGACGTAGCCTCGTCGAGGATCAGAATCGACGGATCGGCGAGGATGGCCCGGGCAATGGCGATGCGCTGCCGCTGGCCGCCGGACAGCTTGATGCCCCGCTCGCCGATGATCGTGTCGTACTTCTTTTCGAGCGGCTCGACGAACTCGTCGACGTGAGCGAGACGCCCGACCTCGAGCACGTCTTCCATCGTCGCGGTCGGCTTCGCGTAGCGGATGTTCTCCAGGATCGAGCCATCGAAGAGGAAGTTGTCCTGCAGGACGATGCCGAGGTGGGAGCGGTAGTCGTGGAGGCGCAGGCTCTCCAGGTCGCGGTCATCGATCAGGATGCGCCCGCCCTTCGGATGATTGAACGTCATCACCAGGCTCATGAGCGTGCTCTTGCCGGAACCGCTCGAGCCGACCAGCGCCGTGGTCGTGCGCGCCGGCGCGTGGAAGGAAACGTTCTTCAGCACGGGAACGCCTGCGTCGTATTCGAACGTGACCCCTTCGAACTTCACGTCGCCGCGGATGGAATCGACGGGAAGGCGGCCCGCGTCTTCGACCATCTCCGTCTGCTGTTTCATGATCTCCCGGATCCGATCCAGCCCCGCAAACGCCTCGGTGATCTGCGTCCCGATCGAAGCGATGCTCATCACCGGCGCGGCCAGCAGTCCGGTAAAGAAGATGTACATGATGAATTCGCCGAGGGTCATGCGGCCGGCGAGGATGGCGCGACCGCCGATCAGCATGATCGTGACGCCGACGATGCCGAGGATGGTCGTGGCCAGCGCCGTGACTCCCGACACTGCTGTGATGGTTTTCGCGACGTTGCGATAAAGCTCGTGAACGCCTTTCGTGAAGACGCGGTCCTCGCGTTTTTCACGCGTGTAGGCCTTGACCACGCGGATGCCGCCGAGGCTTTCCGCGAGACGGCCGGTGACCTGCGCGTTGATCTCGCCGCGTTTGCGAAACAGCGGGCGGATGCGCTTGAAGGTGAAGGCCATGATCCCGCCGAAGATGGCGAGAGTCGTCAGGGTGAGGATCGTCAGCGTGGGGTTGAGGTAGAGCAGCACGCCCAGCGCGAGGATCGCCGTGACGATGCCGCCGACGAGCTGCACCAGTCCCGTGCCGACGATGTTCCGGATGCCTTCGGCGTCGGACATGATCCTGGAAATGAGGACGCCGGATTTCGTGGAGTCGAAGTAGGCGACGGGAAGTCGGAGGACGTGCTGCTCGACGTTGCGGCGCATCTCGGTGATGGTTCCGTGCGCGGCGACGCCGAGGATCTGGGAGAGGGAGAAGGAAGTCGCGGCCTGGATGAGCGTCGCGCCGAACGCCGCCGCGGCCAGCCACGGCAGCAGCTCATGCCGTCCCTTGCCGATCACGTCATCGATGAGGAACTTCGAGCTTGCCGGCAACACCAGCCCGGCGAAGCGGCTGATGAGCATCAACGTCAGACCCGCGGCGATGCGCCCGCGCCGCGCCCAAACGAGGGTCTTCGCCTCGCGCCAGGCTTCGTCGAGTTTGAAGGGTTTCTTGGGTGGATCGGGCATTGCGGCGTTTGTTCAGCTTGTCATCCCGAGCGAAGTCGAGGGACCTGGCGGGCCGGGAGCCGCGACTCACGTGCCCCCCTCCTCCCAGGTCCCTCGACTTCGCTCGGGATGACATGAGGACTACGGCGCGACGCTCCACCACAACGCGTTAAACACGAGCGGAAATGTCGCGTGGGTCTGGCCGCGGTGTTGCGGGCGGAATCCGAACAGCACGATCTTGCCTTTGCCGTAGGTCACGGCGACCGCGGCGGCTTTACGCGTCAGGCGTTCTTCTCCTTCGATCCAACCCGAAAGCAGAATGTCCTGCGCGTCTTCCGGGTACCAGGCCAGGACCCAGCGTTGGGTGTCGCTCGATGGTGTGGTCGTGTCGAAGGCGAGGGCTCCATCGAGAAACGCCGCGGTCTCGGAAGGCATGCCGGCGGTGACGGGATGATCGGGGCGGAGCTTGATCCGCACCAGTGACCCGGGATTCGAGTAATCCTCGGACCGAATGCCCGCGAGCGCGTTGCGCACGGGGATGTTGAAGTGCTCGATCACGTACTCCGTCGAGTCGCCGAACGCGATCAGCGTTCCGCCGCCGTCGACGAACTTGCGCAGCGCGTCCGCGCCGGATGATTCGAGACCGCCGCGATACTCGGGCGGCATCTCCTCTTCGTAACGCATCGTCGTGTCGCTCGGCGAGCGCCGTCCCGCGGCGATGAGCTGCTTGTGCATGTCCGGGAGGATCACCGCGTCGTAGCCGGCCAGCCCGCCTTTCTGAATCTCCTGATTCGAGAGGCCCTTGACCGAGACGCCGTACGTCTCGAGCAACCAGCGCGTCCAGCCTTCATCCATCGATGCCTGCCAGGGTTTGTACGTCGCGACTTTCGGTTTGCGCGGGAGCTTCTCCGCGCGGGCGATCACTTCCTTCGTCGCCGGCTTGATGTCGCTGACGCGCGTCGTACCCTCGGGCATCGCGGCGCGCTCGACGCGAACGCCCATCTGCAGCGGCAGCGTCCACGTCGCGACGTCGTACGGACGGAGAATGTCCTTGCCCGCCTGCAGTCTCACCTCGGGATACCGCTGCGGCTCGAGCATCTCGCTCACGAACTTCGAATACGGCTGCGCGAGCGGAATCCAGTAGTCGCCGTTCGCGGCCTGACGCACTTCCACGTTGTGCTCGGCCATCAGCCAGGCCAGGTGCTGCGCGGTCGGCCAGTCGTGCTGTTGCTTCGGGATGCGATACGCGTCGCCCGGCTTCGCCTGCGCGATGGCGCCACGCGCACGCACGAGGAGGTTGCGGAGAAAGTCGGTGCGATAGCGCGCGACGAGCTCGATCAGGGCGTCCGAGGCGATGCGCTCGTAGTCCATGATGTCGCGCATCCGCCACCATCCGCCCTTCCACGGATTCGGATGATTGATTGTCGCCTTGTACTCGATGAGCCCCTTGCTGCCGCCGCGAAGCTCGGTCGGCTCGACGTACATCGGCGACGCGATCCGCGCCGACGCGACTTCGAGCAGCATGCCGGTGATGTTCTTCCACCAGCCGGTGTTGCGCGTGCCGCCGAGCCAGTAGGCGTCGAACGAGTAGCCGTAAATGAGACCGCTCTTGCCGGCCTGCTCCAGGCGAAAGGCCATGTTCGAGCCGATGAGATTGGCCTCGCGCCAGATCAACGGGTGCACGTCGGGATCGAGCGGATCGGCGAACGGCGGGATGAACATGCGCGGGCCGTCGGAACCCATCTGGTGCTCGTCGACGAACACCTGCGGATTCCAGTCGTGGTACACGGCGCGGCTCAACGCGCGGGTCTCGAGCTGGGTGAGCATGTACCAGTCGCGATTGTTGTCGTGGCCGACGTAGTGGTGATACAGCCACGGCAGCCGGCCGCCTTCGTACTTCGTGCCGGCGTACTTGCGGTAGTAGTCGGTGATCATCGTCTGGCCGTCGGGATTCAGCGACGGCACGAGCAGCAGGACCACTTCATCGAGGCGGCGTTTGGTCTCCGGATCGTTCGTCGTTGCCAGCGCGTGCGCCCATTCCATCGCCATCTGGCTCGAGGCGATCTCGGTCGAGTGGATGTTGCAGGTGACGAGGACGACCGCCTTGCTGTCGCGAATGAGCGCGTCGGCATCGGCGTCGGAGAGTCCGCGCGGATCTGCGAGCCGCTTCGCCTGATCCTTGATCCGCGTTTTGTTCCGGATGTTCTCCTCGGACGAAATGACGGCCATGATCATCTCGTCGCCGAGCGTCGTCTTGCCGAGGACTTCGATGTCGACGCGCGGGGAGGCGGCGTCGAGGGCGCGGAAGTACGACTTGATCTGCGAGTAGTCGGCGAGCACGCGATCCTTGCCGATGTCGAGCTTCAGAAACTGCGCCGGCGACGGAATCGATTGCGCGAGCGCGGAGAAGGCGAGAAGAGTGACGGCGACGAGCCCTGCCAGACGAGTCATGGACGCGGATGCTAGAACAGCTCCGAAACGCGCCGGAAAATCTTTTCACCCGCCTTCGGAAATTCGTCGTTCGTTCCTTTGAAGCCGATGAGGATTCCGATGACGATCGAGTAGACCGCCAGGACGATCGTGGCGATGCGCAGGGGCCGGATCGAAACGCCGGTATTCGCGAGCCAGGTCAGACCGCGCTCGACGCAGACGATGGCCCCGACGGTGATCAGCAGCCAGAAGTCGAGCTCGTACCGGGCCGTGACGAACCAGCAGGACGACAAGCCGAGAAGGACCAGCCAGCCACCCGCGATCGCGAGGAGCGCGGCGCGCGTCTCGACGTCTTTCGGCTCCTTGCGAAGGATCAGGATGATGGCGAACAGACTGCCGATGATCGTCAGCGGCGCGAGCGGCGCCAGGCCGCCGACCTCTTCGCTCCAGGAGTTGTACGCGATGTCGACATCATCACCGAGCCGCTGCGGCGGGAGATCGACGAACGGGAACTCGCCGCCGATCTGCGGCGGCGCGAAGAGATAGAGGGACGACGTGTTCAGCAGGCGGAGCAGCTCGGGGCCGCTGCAGAGACCGCAGACGCGATGGTCGGCCATGTTCACCTGGGTGAGCTGGTAGCGATGGCCGAATTCGAACGGCTGCTGAAACCGCGCGTAGTTGTAGGCGAGGAGCGCGCCGCCGATGAACGCCAGGGGGATCGATGCGATGAGCGCGGACTTGATGGTGTGGTGCAGCCCTCCGGCTTGCACCACACCAATCAGCGCGATTGCCAGCAAAACGCCTACGTTCGGGCGGGCGGCGATGGAGAGTCCGAGCCAGATGCTCATCCAGATGAGCCGCGAGGTCGTCGGTGACGCGAGATAGCGCAGGAGCGACCAGGCCCAGGTCGCGGTCATGGCCATGCCGCACAGCGCGGCCACTTCGTACGTTCGCGAGAACACCATGATGAACGGCACGACGTTGCCGAGACCGATCAGCAGGATCCACAGCGACAGAGGAACGTGACGCGCGGTCGTGCTCAGCGCGCGTCTGACGAACAGCATCGCGAAGAGGAAGGCCCATGCCGCAAAGACCGTTGCGGCCAGTTGATCGCTCGGATACAGGCCGTACAGGAGGCGCACCGGCAGGTAGAAAAGGAGTGCGGGCAGCGGTGTGAAGTAGAGGTAGTACTTGCCGTTGAAGTAGCTCGCGTCCCAGAGGTACGGCACGTTGTTGGTCTTGCGCAGCTCGTAGTCCCAGGGGTTGGGCATCTCCATCAGAATGGGAACGGGCACATGGGCCATGTTCAACTGCCCCTGCCGGAATCCCTCGGCCAGCGCGGCGTAATACGCGTCGCCCGGCCGTCCGCCGAGGAGGTACCACGGTCTGCTTTTGAAGGCGAACTGACCGTACGTCGCAAAAAACGTGTAGACGAAGAGCACGAACAGAATCGCGGCGGGCACGCCGAGGCGAGCCAGTATTATTGACGGCATGCGCACGCGTCGTTCGTCAGTCATCGTTTGTTCGTTCGTCCTCCTGCTCGCCCTGGCCGGGTGCACGACCACTCAGCCGCAGGCCGCGTCGAACCGCTTCAAGATCCTGCAGATCAACGACGTATACAAGATCGAAGGCCTGGAGGGAGGACAGAGCGGCGGTCTGGCCCGGCTGCGCACGCTGCGCAAGCATCTCGAATCCGACGGCACTCCCGTGCTCGTTCTGCATGCCGGCGATGCACTCTATCCGTCGGTGATGAGCAAGTACCTCGATGCGCGGCCGATGGTCGACGTCATGAACCTTCTCGATGGCGACGCGACGGCGTTCGATTCGAAACTGATCGTCACGCTCGGAAATCATGAGCTGGATAAGAGCACGCCGGATGTGCTGATCGGGCGGTTGCGCGAATCGGCATTCGAATGGGTGGCGACGAACACGGTCATCACCGCGCCGGATGCGCCGGCGATCAAGAAGACCATTCTCGTCGACACCGCCGGCACGCGCATCGGCTTGTTCGGCATCCTGTATCCGCTGGAGAAGTCGTACGCGCGCTCGTCGGATGTCATCACCGCGGCGCGTGTGGCGGTGGCCGCGCTGCATGAAGACGGCGCGCGCGTGGTCATCGCCATCACCCATCAGGACATGGGCGCGGACATCGACTTGGTGAAGAACGTGCCCGGGATCGATCTGGTGATCGGCGGCCACGATCATCTCTTCATGCAGCAGCAGGTGAACGACACCTGGATCGCGAAGGCGGACGCGGACGCGAAGAGCGTGATCGTTTATGACGTGACCGTGCCGCAGAACGGCCCGATCCGCACGACGCCGCTGCGGGTCGTGCTCGATGCGACGGTGGCCAAGGATCCGGTGGTCGACACGTCCGTGCAGCGCTGGCTGGGCGAACTCTCGGCCAAGCTCGGTGGCAACGAGACCCTCGGCACGACGCGCAATCTGCTCGAAGGCGTCGAGCCCGCCGTCCGCGGCCGCGAAACCGCCCTCGGCAACCTTCTCGCCGACGTCGCGCGCGAGCAGATGCAGACCGACGTGGCGGTGATCAACGGCGGCAGCATCCGCATCAACGACAACATCCCTCCCGGCCCGATCACGAAGTACGACATGGAGGGGATTTTCTATTACACGAACAAGCTCGTCGCCGTGCGCGTGAGCGGCGCGCAACTGCTGGACCTGCTGCGCAACTCCGTCTCGCGCGCCGATGCCGGCGACGGCCGCTTCCTGCAGGTCTCCGGCCTCCGCTTCGCCTACCAACCGCCCGACTTCGCCGTGAATCTTTCGGACGTGACCGTCGCTGGCCGACCTCTCGATCCGAACGCGACGTACACCGTGGCGCTCCTCGATTACATGTACGAGAAGGGCATCGAGGACGGCTACACCCTCTTCACCGACCCGAACCGCCCCGCAAAAGTGAATGTGGGGCGCGAGGCCGATTTCCGGACGGCGGTGGAGTCGTACGTGCGGCGGGTGCGGGAGGTGGGGACGGGGGTTGAGGGACGGATTTTGCGGAGGTAGCCGCCGTCGTTCCATTGCTTGACCGGCACTCCGCTCAACGGTACGTTGACTTCATGAAGACTCTCGAACTGCAAGTTCCTGACGAGGTTGCAGTGAAGGCCGAAGCAGTCGCGCAGAAGCATGGCGTGACGATCGAAGATCTTCTCCGTATGAGCCTCGACGAGAAACTCGACCGCGACGCCGAGCTCGAACAAGCGGTGAGCGAGGTCCTCGTTGAGAACGCGGAGCTCTACAAACGGCTGGCCTAATTGCGGTCCCTTTCCGTAGAGGACATCCTTTACATCCATTCGCGAGTGATCGCGGATTCAGGTGGTTCTCATGGCCTTCGTGACCGCGGCGCGCTCGAGTCATCGGTAGCGCAACCACTTCAATCCTTTGACGACCGTGAACTTTATCCACATACGTTGGACAAGGCTGCGGCATTAGGGTTCTTCCTCGCTTCAAACCATCCGTTCATCGACGGCAACAAGCGGGTCGCCCACGCGGCTCTCGCGGTCACACTTCGTTTGAACGGGTATTTGCTCGTTGCGCCGGTCGATGAACAGGAAGAGGTGATGTTGCGTCTCGCCTCTGGAGAGCTGACCCGTGAGGAGTTCTCAGAGTGGGTTACCGGTCACGCAGTCCGACGCGATCCCTGAGGTTCGCGGGGCCGGCGAGACGCCGGCGATCCAGCCGCCGGGACGGCGGCGCTCCACTACAATCCGCGACCTCATGTCTCTGGCCCGCAGCATCGCGTGGCGTTATCTTCGCCGGCCCACTGACGCGCTCGTGTCGGCGGTCGGGCTGGTCTCGATCCTCGGCATGGTCATAGGTGTCATGGCGTTGGTCATCTCCATGGCCCTCATGACGGGCTACCGCCGTGATTTGCAGCAGAAGCTCCTCGGCGGGAACGCCGAGGTGTTCGTTTACTCGCTCGGCGCGCCGATTACCAATCCCCAGCCGCTCCTTTCCCTTCTTCGCCGCGTCGACGGCGTTGCCGACGCGTCGCCGGTCCTGTATCAGCACGCGGTCATCACCACGGAGACGAATGCCACTGGTTCCGAGGTCATGCTCAAGGGGATCGATCCGGCGCGGGGGAAGTCCTCGCCGATGCTGGCGAAGATCGTCGGCCCGACGGGGCGTTTCGAGAATGGCGAAGGCGGGGTGGGCGTGACCGTGGGCAAGTACCTCGCGTCGAAGCTCGGAGTGAAGAAGGGGGACGCGCTCAGCGTGACCGTTGCCGCGAGCGGCGAGGGCGGCATGATGCCGCGACAGGCGACCTTCCTCGTCACGAACGTCTTCGACACCGGCTTCTACGAGTTCGACGCGAAGTGGATGTTCACCGAGCTCGGCGAGGCCCAGCGCCTCACGGGCATCGAGAGCGTGGCCAACGTCGTCGAGGTGAAGCTGATGCCCGGCGCGGACGTGGACAAAGTCGTCAAGACCATCGAGAAACAGACCGGCGGCGACTTCGCGGTCACCGACTGGCGGGACACGAACCGCCAGCTCTTCTCCATGCTCCAGATCCAGCAGCTGGTGCTGTTCCTGGTCATCGGCCTGATCGTGTTCGTCTCGACGTTCAACATCGTCTCCACGCTGATCATGACCGTGCAGGAAAAGCGTCGCGAGGTCGGCATCCTCACTTCGATGGGCGCCGAACCGAAGACCGTGCGCTGGATCTTCATCTGGTACGGGACGATGGTCGGCGTCGCCGGCACGGCAAGCGGAATCCTCCTCGGATCGCTGATCTGCTGGGTGATCACGCGGTACGAGCTGGTGTCGTTCCCGCCGGAGATCGCCGAGGTTTATTTCGTTTCTTCGATTCCGTTCGTGACGCGGCCTCTGGAACTGGCGGCCATCGCCACGTTCTCGATCGCCGTCTCGTTCTTCGCCACGATTCTGCCGAGCATGCGCGCGGCGCGGCTCAATCCGATCGAAGCGTTGCGCTACGAGTAGCTGGATCTACCAGCGATCCGAGGCTCCGCCGCCGCCGCCACTTCCTCCGCCTCCGCTGAAGCCGGACGACGAAGAAGACGAGGACGACGAGCCGGAACGCGAGCCTCCGTCGCGGCCGAGCTTCCAGTCGCCGACGATGAAGACGCGGTAGAGCATGTAGAAGATCAAGGTGAAAAAAACGATCCCGAAGATCGTCGCGGGGATGATCAGCTCTTTCTCGCGCTCCGCGATCTCATCGGCGCGCAGCTGAATCGCGGCCGCACGGTCGGCCTGTTCCTGCGCCGGATCGTACGGTTTGGGAGGAGCGAGCGCGGCGATGATCGCGGACGTTCCCAACTCCGCGGCGCTCGCGTAATCGGCCACCTGGAGCGAGGGACGAAGGTCGACGAGAATCCGCTTGGAGAGCGCGTCGGTGAGCACGCCTTCGAGGCCGTACCCGACTTCGATCCGCGACTGCCGGTCCTCGATGAAGAAAAAGAGGATCGCCCCGTTGTCCTTCTTCTCCTGCCCGATGCGCCACGTGCGGATGGCCTCGGCACCCATCTCCTCGAGCGTCGTTCCGGCGGGCACCCGCCGGTCGACGTAGACGATGAGCTGATTGCCGGTGTCGCGCTCGTGCTGCGCGAGCGTCTCGTTCAGGGAGATCTCACGCGCATCGGGGATCGCCCCGGCCGCATCGGTCACGTACTGCACCGGCGCCTGCGGCAGAGGAACATTCGCCAGTAGCAGGAGCGCTACCGGGAGCGCGAGAAGAATGCGGGGCATGGCCACGGATGATACGCCGCTATAATCCGCGCCGGTTCATGCCTCCATCACGACTCGTTCTCGAAGACGGCACGGCGTACGAAGGCGAGTCGTTCGGCTCGCCGGCGGACACCATCGGCGAAGTCGTCTTCAACACCTCCCTCACCGGCTACCAGGAGATTGCGACCGATCCTTCCTACCGGTTCCAGATCGTGGTGATGACCTATCCCCACATCGGCAACTACGGCGTGGAGAAGCAGGTCGCGCAGAGCGAAGAGCCGCAGGTCGCCGGGTTCGTCGTGCGCGACGCGGTCGCCGAGCCGTCGAACGCCCACTCGCAGATGTCCCTCGGCGATTACTTCGCCAACAACAAAATCTCCGCGATCGCTGGCGTCGACACCCGCGCGCTGACGCGCAAGATCCGCAACGAGGGGGCGATGCGGGGGATGATCACCAGCGATGCGAACCGGTCGATTGATTCGATTGTCGCCGAGCTTCGCCAGGCACCTTCGATGGCCGGCCTCGATCTCGTGCAGCGCGTCACCGCGCTTCGCCCGTATCCCTTCGACGAACATCCCGCCGAGAAAAAATTGTCCGTTGCGGTCTACGACTTCGGCGTGAAGCGGGACATCCTCCGCCAGCTCACCAGCGTCGGCTGCGACGTGACCGTCTATCCGGCCACGACCCACGCCGATGAGCTCCTCTCCCGCAACTACGACGGCGTGCTGCTGTCGAATGGCCCCGGCGATCCCGAGCCCGTGACGTACGCGCAGGAGAACATCCGCCATCTCGTGGGCAAGGTCCCGATCTTCGGCATCTGCCTCGGCCATCAGCTCCTCGGCCTGGCCCTCGGCGGCAAGACGTACAAGCTGAAATTCGGACATCGCGGCGGCAATCATCCGGTCAAGGACCTGCGCACCGGCCGCGTGGAGATCACCGCGCAGAATCACGGCTTCTCCGTCGATCCCGATTCGCTGAGCGAGAACACCGTCGAGTACACGCACATCAATCTCAACGATCAGACCCTGGAAGGCTTCCGCCACCGCAGCGAGCCGGCCATGGCCGTGCAGTACCACCCCGAATCGGCTCCGGGACCGCATGACTCCTTCTATCTCTTCGGCGATTTCGTCCGGATGATGGAGGAATGGCGCGGTAAGAAATGAGAGTGCTGGACGTCATCTTCTGGGTGTTCGCGGGAGGGGTCGTCCTGTTCATCGTCGTCAACTGGCTGCGGATGCTGCTTCTCGACGATCTGTTTGCGCGTCGCGGCCGGAGGAGGATGTCGGCCGCGGGCGGATTCGCGGACAACGGGGTGAGCTCGTTCTCGTCGGACCTCTCTTCTTCAGGCAGCGACAGCACTGGTGAAGCCGGTGGAAACGATTCGGGCGGCGGCGAATCGGGCGGCGGCGATTTCAGCGGCGGCGGCGGCGAATCGGGTGGCGGCGGATCGAGCGGAGGCTGGTAATGGCCGTCACCGCGCTACATCACGTGCAGCTGGCGATGCCTCCAGATCGTGAGGACGAGGCCCGTGCGTTCTACATCGGCGTCCTCGGATTCACGGAGACTCCGAAGCCGGCAAACCTGGTGACGCGCGGAGGTCTCTGGCTCCAGTCGGGAACCGCGGACGTGCACCTCGGCGTGGAACAGGATTTTCGTCCGGCGAAGAAAGCGCATCCCGCGCTGCTGGTCGACGATCTGGAAGCGATCCGGCGCGCGTGCGAGGCATCAGGCTCGATGCTCACGATCGACGAGCCGCTGGAAGGCTACGACCGCGCGTATGTCGCCGATCCGTTCGGCAATCGCATCGAGCTACTGCAGCCACTCCCGTAACGCGGCGTGCAGCTCCGCCGGATCGACGCCCGGCGGATTAATCGGATAGCGCGAGCCATTCAGCACATCCATGGCCACGCCACGCTCGGTGATGACCACGCTGGTGATGTTTGCGCGCAGCACGGCGTAGCTTCGGAAGAACGTGCGGAGGATCAGGCGGTCAGGGAGGATCTCGAGCTCGCGGACTTCCGTGCGCAGACCGGCGAACGCGCCGGCGATGAAGGTGAGCGGGAGCAGCACGCCGATGATCGTCTCGCGCAGGAAGAAAACGGCCGCGGCGAGTCCGCAGAAGCCGATCAGCAGCAGTGCGAGCGCGGCGACCTCCGCGACCGGCCGCTGCTCGCCGAATCGCACTAGAAATTCTGCTCCGTGTGCTCGCCGAAGGTCTTCTTCAGCGTCCCCACGATCTCGCCGATCGTGCATTCGTTGCGCACGGCGTCGACGATCAGCGGCATGAGGTTCTCGCTCGAGCGCGCGGCCGTATCGAGAGCCTCCAGTGCGCGCTGCCAGTCGCGCGTTCGCGACTCGCGGAACGCCTGCAGGCGAGCCACCTGATCGCGCTCCACGCTCTCCTCGATGACCATCGTCGGCAGCGCGATCTGATCCGCTTCGATGAACTCATTCACGCCGACGACGATGGCCTGCTTTTCTTCGAGCGCGCGCTGGGCTATGTAGGCGGAGTCGCCGATCTCGTGCTGCATGAATCCTGATTCGATGGCCGCTTTCGCTCCGCCCATCGCGTCGATCTTCTCGATGAGCGCGCGGGCCTCGCGCTCGATGTCGAGCGTCATCGCTTCGACGGCGTAGGAGCCGGCCAGCGGATCGGCGGTCGTAGCCACGCCGCTTTCATGGGCGAGGATCTGCTGCGTGCGCAAGGCGATCTTCACCGACTCCTCCGTCGGCAGCGCCAGCGCTTCATCGCGGCTGTTCGTGTGCAGCGACTGGCAGCCGCCCAGCACCGCGGCCATGGCCTGGTAGGCGACCCGGATCACGTTGTTCTCCGGCTGCTGCGCGGTCAGCGTCGAGCCGGCGGTCTGCGCATGAAAGCGTAGCGCCAGCGAGCGGGCATCCTTCGGCGCGTAACGCTCCTTCATCAGCGTCGCCCAGAGCTTGCGCGCGGCGCGGAACTTCGCGACCTCTTCCAGAAAATCGTTGTGGGCGTTGAAGAAGAACGAAATGCGCGGCGCGAAGGTATCGACGTCCAGCCCTCGCTCGACTGCCGCCTGCACGTACTGCAGGCCGTTCGCGATCGTGAACGCCACCTCCTGCACCGCCGTCGATCCGGCTTCGCGGATGTGGTAGCCGGAGACGGAGATCGTGTTCCAGCGCGGGACGTGTTTCGCGCAGAACTCGAAGATGTCCGTGACGATGCGCAGGGAAGGGGTGGGCGGGAAGATGTACGTGCCCCTGGCCGCGTACTCCTTGAGGATGTCGTTCTGAATCGTGCCGCTGAGCTTCGACCAGTCGGTGCCGCGCCGCTCTGCGACGACGAGCAGCAGCGCGAGGAGGATCGATGCCGGCGCGTTGATGGTCATCGAGATCGACACTTCGTCGAGCGGAATCGCATCGAGCAGCGTTTCCATGTCGGCGATCGAATCGATGGCCACGCCGACCTTGCCCACTTCACCGCGGGCGCGTTTGTCGTCGGAGTCCATGCCGATCTGGGTCGGCAGATCGAAGGCCACGGAGAGTCCGGTCGTGCCGCGCTCGAGGAGATAGCGGTAGCGGCGGTTCGACTCCGCGGCCGTGGAGAAGCCGGCGTACTGCCGCATCGTCCAGAGCTTGCCGCGGTACATCGATTTCTGCGGACCGCGCGTAAATGGAAACTGTCCCGGCTCGGCCACGTCGCGCTCGGCGTCAAAGGCGCGATCGGCAAGATCCCGGGGCGTAAAAAGAGGTGAGCGGTCCGTCACGGCGGCGTAGTTTATTCATGAATCGGGCTCCCAGCCATTTACTTGGGAGCCGAAAAGTCCCATATTGGTCGCCATGCGCGTCCATTCTCTTGCCGTACCTCTGCTCGCACTGTGTCTTTTGACAGGCGCCGTCTCCGCACAGGAGTCGATGCGCGTCTCGCCGACCACCATCCGCCCGGGCGATGAAGGCTTCCTCGCGATCTTCGTGAGCGGCCTGAGCTCCCTGGACCTGATCACGGTCACGTTCAACGGGCCGGCCGGTCAGTTCACCCTCGAGCCGAGCTACGTCGATGCGAACCAGATCATCACGTACGTTCCGCTCGAGATCATGGTCACGGAAGGCCGCTACTCGGTCGACGTGTACGTGCAGCGCGGAGAGCTCACGCAGCACTTCGGCCCCGGCTTCTTCGACGTCGAGGTCCCTGAGAACGAGCCGGATCCGTTCTACCTGGTTCTTCCCGAATCCATCGTCGCCGAAGCTACGTCGCTCGACGGCACCAAGGTCGACTTCGAGGCCCTGACGAACACCGGTGCCGCGGCTACATGCACGCCGGCCTCGGGCTCGAACTTCCCGCTGGGCGGGACGGTCGTGCAGTGCTCGGCGACGAACGGCGCCGGCCAGACCGCGCAAGGCTCATTCCCGCTCTTCGTCGTGGACACGACCCCGCCGGTGATCACCGTTCCGGAGTCGTTCACCTCCACGAATCCGGTCACGTACACGGTGACCGCGACCGATACGCTCGATCCGAATCCGACGGTCGTCTGCCACCCGCCGTCGGGTAGCACGCTGCCGGGCGGCGTGAACAAGATCAACTGCTACGCATACGATCACCAGCTGAACTACGCCTTCGGTTCCTTCACGGTGACGGTGCCCGGTGGTCCTCCGGCGCTGAACCTGCCGGACGACATCCAGGCCGAAGCGAGCAGCGCCGCCGGCGCGGTCGTGACGTTCGACGTTTCGGCCACCGACAACGCCGAACTGTCCTGCAGCCACGCTTCCGGCGCGACGTTCCCGCTCGGCGAGACGATCGTGAGCTGCTCGGCTACGACTCAAAACGGCACGACCACCGGGGCCTTCAAGATCCTGGTGTTCGACTTCACCGCGCCGGTTCTGACCGTCCCTGCTGACTTCACGGTCGGCGCGACGGGGCCGTCCGGTGCGGTCGTGACCTTCGTGACCTCCGCGACGGACACGGTCGACAGCAACCCGACTATCGTCTGCCTGCCGGCCTCCGGCGCCACGTTCCCGATCGGCACGACTCTCGTGGTGTGCTACGCGTACGACGACTTCGGCAACACCGACTTCAACGAGTTCCGGGTGACGGTGATCGAAACGCCGCCGCCGGTGCTCACGGTTCCGAGCGACATGACCGTCGAGGCCACCGGCCCGGGCGGCGCTACGGTGACCTTCACCGCCACGGCCACCAACGACGGCGTCGTCACCTGCACGCCTGCGTCGGGCTCGCTGTTCCCGCTCGGCACGACCACGGTCTCCTGCACCGCAACGAACGCGGGCGGCAGCGACACGGAAACGTTCAAGATCAACGTCGTCGACACGACGGCGCCGATCATCATCCTGGTCAAGCCGTCCCTGGTGGCGCTGTGGCCGCCGGATCACAAGATGGTTCCGATCACGGTCACCGTGGTCGCCATCGACGCCGTCGATCTCGATCCGACCTCAGTCATCACCTCGGTCACCTCGAACCAGCCCGACAACGGCACGGGCGACGGCGACACCCCGGGCGACTGGGAGATCACCGGTCCGCTCACCGTCGACCTGCGTGCCGAGCGTTCGGGTACGCAGGACCGCATTTACACGATCACCGTCGAGACCACCGACGCCAGCGGCAACACGTCGACCGCCACGACGACCGTCCGCGTGACCCAGTCGCGGCGGCGCTAAACTGCCTTCTTTCCGGCGAGGGATCTCCTGACACGAGATCCCTCGCCCGGTTCCGGAACCATCGAAAGCGGCGGATATAATCGCGCTCCCTCGATGGGCCTTTCCGGCAACCTCCGAACGATGCTTCCCGGCGATCTGCTCCAATGGCTCAGCCTTGGACAGAAGACGGGTACGCTCGTGATCTCCAACAAGCGCGTCGAGAAGAAGATCTTTTTCCGCACCGGCCGGGTGATCTCCTCCGCCTCCAACGACCCCCGCGAGTACCTCGGCCAGTTCCTCATGAGCCACGGCTATCTCGAGCGAGCCGGAGCTGAAGAAGGCCATGGAGGTCCAGACCCAGTCGGGAATCCTCCTCGGCAAGATCCTGGTGATGATCGACGTCATCGGCGAGAAGGATCTGCAGCGGCTGATGCGGCTGAAGGCGGAAGAAGAGATCTACGACATCTTCCTGTGGGAGGACGGCGACTTCTATTTCATCGACGACCAGCTTCCGCAGATGGAGATGATCCCGCTGCAGGTCGACGTCACCGGAATCATCATGGAAGGGACGCGCCGCGTCGACGAATGGGCGCGCATCCGCGAGGTCGTTCCCAACGACACCGTGATCCCGCTGACGGTGAAGGACATCGATCCGACCGAGCTCGAGGAGCACGAGCTGCTGATCGCGCGCGCGATCGACGGCAAGCGCAGCATCGCCGAGATCGTGCTGGAGAGCCGTTCCTCGGAGTTCGCGGTGTCAGGAACGGTGAGCACGCTCGTGCGGCAGGGCGCGGTGGATCTCCTCGATCCGGCGGTGAAGGCCGCGCCCGCGGAGGCTGACGTTCCGGTCGTGCCCGCGGCTCGGCCGGAGTTCAACGAAGACGACGAGATCGTGTCGCTGCTGACCGGCGCGCAGAACGCGCTGCGCTCGCGCGACTACGAAAAGACCCAGCGCCTCCTCCGCGCGGCGCAGAACCTCGATCCGAATCATCCGAAGGTCCGCAGCGCCATCAGAGGCGCCGAGACGGTCATCCTCGGCGAGCTCCGCAATCAGGGTCTGATGGACTCGAAAGTCCCGAAGGTGGCCCGGTCACTGGAAGACATCACCCAGATGAACTTCTCCCCGAACGAAGGCTTCATCCTCTCGCGCATCAACGGGACCTGGGACATCGGCTCGCTGATCAAGATCAGCCCCATCCGCGAGACCGACGCGATGCTCATCTTTCACAAGCTGTGGAAAGACGGGATCATCGCGCTGGACTGAGCTACTCGAGTCCCACCGCCGCCCGCAGCTCGACTTCCAGCGTGTTCATCTCCCCCGAATCCGTCTCGTGGTCGTAGCCAAGCGCGTGCAGAACGCCGTGCAGGATCAGGTAGCGGAGCTCCGTCGCCAGCGAATGCTTTTCGTCCGCGGCCTGGCGGCGGGCCTGGTCGAGGGAGATGACGATGTCGCCGAGGGGGCGGCCTTTCGACGAGGGGTCGGCGTAGGAGTCGTCGGCGGGGAAGGTGAGCACGTCCGTCGTTTTGTTTTTGCGGCGGAACTTGCGATTGAGTCCGGCCATGGTCTCGTCATCGACCAGCGCGATCGACGCCTCGGTGATCTCCCGCTCGATACGGTTCATCTTCTCGAGCGCGAGCAGGACCTTCCGCGCGAACTCCGCGATCTCGCGGCGGCTGAAACGGGGAACCGCTGGCCCGGTGACCTCGACCTTGCTCACGAAGCCGGCGCCTCGTCCTTTTTCTTCGACGCGTCCCACTTGTCGTAGGCGGTGACGATCTTGCCGACCAGCGGATGGCGAACGACGTCCTTGTCGCTGAAGTCGAAGAACTTCAATCCTTCCACGCCGTCGAGGATGCGCCGCACTTCGCGCAGGCCTGACTTCTTCCCGTCGGGTAGATCGACCTGGGTGATGTCGCCGGTGACGACGGCTTTGGAGCCGAATCCGAGGCGGGTGAGGAACATCTTCATCTGCTCGGGAGTCGTGTTCTGGGCCTCGTCGAGAATGATGAACGCGTCGTTGAGCGTGCGTCCGCGCATGAACGCGAGCGGCGCGATCTCGATGATGCTCCGCTCCATCAGCTTCTCCACTTTCTCGAAGCCGATGATGTCGTACAGCGAGTCGTACAGCGGGCGGAGGTAGGGATTGACCTTCTCGGCGATGTCGCCGGGGAGGAATCCGAGACGCTCACCCGCTTCGACGGCGGGACGGCAGAGGATGATCCGCTTGATTTCCTTGGCCTGCAGCGAAGCCGCGGCCGCGGCGACGGCGAGGTAGGTCTTGCCCGTGCCGGCCGGACCCACGCCGAAGACGATGTCCATGTCGTTGATGTGCTGCAGATAAAGCTTCTGGGCCATGTTGCGCGGCGTGACCACGCGGCGCACGGCGGAGCCGACCTTGTCGTCGGTGAAGAACTCGATCAGGTTCGCGTCCGGTTTGTCTCGCGCGACGCGCACGCCCGTCAGGACGTCGGACTTCTTCATCGGATAACCCTGGGCGATCAGCGACTGCAGCTCGTTGATCACCTTCTCGACGGGAGCGAGGCTGTCCGGGGCGCCGCTGACGAAGATCTCGTTGCCACGTGAAGAGATCTTCACGTCGAAGGCGTCCTCGATCATGCGGAGATTTTCGTCGTGGCTGCCGAAGAGGGTATGGGTCTGCTGTTCGTCCAGGGTCAGTTCTATGGTCGTTTTCTGATCTGCCATGCAACCTCAGGTAATGAAAAAAGTGATCCAGACCTCGCCGTACTCGGCGCGGCGGTCGAATTTCAGCTGGTTCAACGCTGCGGTGAAGGGCTCCGTGCGCCGGCGATGCTCGATGGCCACTACCGCGGCGGGAGCGAGAGTCAGGTGTTTGTCCAGGGAGATCAACAGGTCGTCGTACCGGTCGTAAGCGTATGGCGGATCGGCGTAAACCACGTCAAAAACTTCGCCCTGGAGACGCTCGATCCCGGGCATGACGTCAGCGGTTACCGTGCGGACCTGGACGCCGAACTCCCTGGCCAGCCGCTCGATGTCGGCATTTCCCTTCCGCGAAAAGTCGACGGCCACCGCTTCGGCCGCACCGCGTGAGAGTGCCTCGAAGGAAAAGATCCCGCTGCCGGCGAAGAGATCGAGAAACTTCGCGCCATCGATGCGCTCGCCGACGATGTTGAAGAAGGCCTGCCGCGCGCGCTCGGAGGTCGGCCGGACGTCCTGCTTTGGAACGGGGATGCGGCGGCCTCGAAGGGTGCCCGCGGTCACGCGAATCATGGGTGGTAGGCGGTGGGCGGTAGGCGGTAGGCGGGAGAACGGCGTACTGACGGCTGCGAGGTCCCCCGCCTACCGCCTACCGCAAACCGCCTACTCACTTCGGCCTGGCTCCCACGAAGTACTGATGCAGGTCCTTCTTGGCGATATAGACCGTCGTCGGTGCCGACAGGCACTTCAGCTCGACGACGCCATTCGGTTCGGCGACGCGGATGACGCGGTAGATCTTCTGGTCGTCAGCAACCAGCTCGTCGCCGGGCTTCGGCTCGTATCCCGCGACGCTGCTGGTCACGTCGCGATCCTCGGAGATGGCCCGAAGCAGGTCGCGCAGCGGGGAGATGGGGCGATGGAGCGTCTTGGGAAGGACGTGGCCCGGATCAAAGACGCGCTCCACGAACGCGCCTTCCTTGTCGTAGACCCGCAACTGCGCGCGACGGGTTGGTTTCGGAGCGGCGAGCGATTTCTGATCGATCTTGCCGAGGACTTCGATCGATGCGGCTTTCATGTAAGCCTCGAGCGCGTCGGCGGGGATGATCACTTTCTTGCGGATGGACGAGGCGCCGGTCATGTTCACCACGACGAGGCCGCCTTCGAAGATCGAGATGCGCTGGTGCACGTCGTCGGAGACGGCGACGTAGTCGATGAGCGGCTTCGGCAGGCGCCCGTCGATCAGCTGTGACCCGATGGCCTGGATCGCTCCCGCCAGATCGGGAACGTCGTACTTTTTCATCGGCTTGCGCGGGCCGGGCGTGGCGATCGCGGCATCGGGCGGCGCGGGCTCGACTTTGGTGATGTCGTGCTGCGCGTTCGCGGTGAACGCAACGAGGACCGCGATCAGCAGCAGGCGCATGGAAGGATGATACGCGGTTATTGCTGAGGATCGTCCAGCAGCCGCTTCGCGACTTCACGCGCATACGACCGCGCTTCTTCCGGGGCGATGTCGCCGTTCCAGACAGCCTCGCGAGTCTGCTCGAGCGCTTTGGCGACGTGCGGTCCGCCGGGCACTTCGAGATCGTTGCCGCGCAGCGGCAGTTTGAATTCCTCGAACTCCCGCCAGCGGGCGATCAATGGCGCTTCGGCGGGACGCTCAATGGCGATGACGGCGAGCATTTCCGGCGAGACACCGCGATAAAGACGGAAGCGCCGAGCATCGTCCGGCGCATCCGCCAGCGACTCTTCGAATCGCGGCACTTCGTTCGCGATCTCCACGACGGCGCGGCCCCGCTTCTGCGAAAAGCCGGAGCCTTCGAAATCGACAGGGGAGGCGTCGCCGCGAAGGAGGACGCCGGTGTAAATCACGTAGCGATCGAGCTCGGAATTACCCGCGAGCTGCTCATGCACGCGCTCCAACTGCTTCTGCAGGTTTTCGCTGCGGCGCGGCCCGAACAGGACCTCGAGCGCCCCTTCGCGTGCCAGGGCGGCCAGCACTCTCGGCGCTTCCTGTTCGTCCATCGCCAGAAACAGCTCCCGCCAGATGCGCTCGCGCGAGACCGTGCCGAGGGCGTTGGCCTCGATGGCTTCGCGCATCAGCTTCGCCGTATCGGGATGGATCTCGAATCCGAGGCGCGTCGCGAGGCGGATGGCGCGGAAGATCCGGGTGGGATCGTCGATGAAGCTGCGGTCGTGCAGGACGCGGACGACGCCGTCGCGGATGTCCCGCGCGCCATGCGCCGGATCGTGAATCTTGCCGTCGAGCAGATCGAGGGCCACGGCATTGATGCTGAAGTCGCGGCGAAGGAGGTCGTCCTTGAGACGGCCGGCAGTTACCGCCGGAAGAGCTCCCGGCTGGCGGTAACGCTCCTTGCGCGCGGTGGCGATGTCGATCTCCGGCATGCCCTGCGCGGTGACTTTGTAGGTCAGGAACTGCGGAAAGGAGCGAACCCGCCCTTCGATCTTCTTGGCCAGCGCCCGGGCCAGCGTGGAGCCGCCTTCCTCCAAGGTCAGGTCGACGTCGATGGCGTGGCGGCCTAAGAGGAGGTCGCGGACCGGGCCGCCGACGAGATACGGGCGGCACTCCTTCTCCACGGCGACCTCTTTGACCAGGTCGATGGCGCGTTTCTGTGGATAGGGCAGGTCTAGAAGCGGTTTCATTGGATGAGCGTCTGGTACATGTGCAGCAGCACGCGAAGGCGCTGACTCGCCCTGAATTTTCCTGCCGTTTGCCGTGCTGCCGCTACCTTGTTCGAAGCCACCTCTGGTTTGAACAGGGCGGACAGTATCGCATGAGTCATCTCGTTGGGATCGCCGGGTGGAACGAGCAAACCGGTGCGTCCCTGTTCGAGCCTGGCGGCGTTCACGGGCGTCCTCGACGCAACTACCGGCAGCCCCACGACTAACGCCTCGGCGACGAATCCGTCGTAGTCATTTTCCGAGGCCGCCGGGTCGACCCAGAGGTCTACACGGGATAGATCTTCGGGGGTCGGAACGTGATCGAAAAGGCGCCAGGTGACGTCGTCGCGCACGCGCTGAATTCTGGCCAGGCTCTGCTCGACGATCCGGCGGACGGACTCCCTTCCGAATGTGCCGACGACTTTGCCCGCTTGCCGCGTGAACTCTCGTTTTTCAAAGTACGCAACTTCAACCGCTTCAGGAAGTTCCAGCGGCGTGACCACGTAGCCGGGCGGCACCGGCTTGCGGAACGACCAGCGCGAGCTTTTGAGGTTTGCGGAGGCAACGTAGGGGATCGGGAACCCAACGAAAGCGCGGGCCGGCAGCTCGGTTGAAGCGTAGATGTGAGCGACCTGCGCGCCGCTTCCGGCGACCTCATCGAGAGACGTGGCGAGGACCTCGTGACGCTCCGCGAGCGCCGCCGAATCGACCCGTTGCGACTTGCGCTCGTACTCCGACGCATCCGCCAAAACGACCTGGGCTATCCGCATGGGCGTAGAATGAACAACTTACGCGCCATGATCTCGCAGGCCGGCATCTATAGCGACCGCGGCGACCTCATCGATCTGTTGCGGCAACGCTGCCCCGACTGGACGTTCGAGCCGGAGGGAGAACCGCGCGACGCCTGCCGTATCGCCGTTGCCGATGCGGGGACCGAACGCCCGTCCGGTAAAAGCGTCGTTCGGATCATGCTGACCGAGGACAGTGCAGGGCCGGAGCGGCGGAAGGGCGAGCTGCTGATCGATCGCCAGACCTTTCTCGCCGGCCCGCGCGATTACCTCGCCTTCGCCGCCGATCTTGCCGACGCCGCGGTGCATGCGTCATCGCTCGAGCAGGAGACGTCGTACCTCCGCCAGATTCACGAACTGATGACGATGGTGGAGGCGGAGTCGGTATCGGAGCGGATCACCTCCACGGTCCTCGAGCTTCTCGACCTCGAGATCGGCACGCTGTTTCTCCACGACCCGCGACTCGAACGTTACGTGGTGAGCTACACCAACGATCCCGGCTACGAAGAGACCTCGGAGTTTCTGCCTGGGATCCCGCCCGACGTGCTGCAGCAGGCGCTGTCCTCTCCGGATCTCTTCGCGGTCGCGTCGGGGATGATGATCATGCCCCTGCAGGTCCGCGAGGACCTTCTCGGCGTGATCAAGGTCCCGCTGCCCGACGACAAGGCACTCACCGCAGAAAGAACAGCGGCCGTGACGAAGTACCTCGGCGCAGTCGCGCAGGTCCTGAGCAACATCTATCAGCTCACCCGCAGCCGCGACCTGGCCATGCGCGACGACCTGACCAAGGCATACAACCGCCGCTTTTTCGAGACCTACCTCGACGAGGAGATCGAGCGCTCCCGCCGCTACGGCACGCTGTTCAGCGTGATCTTCCTCGACCTCGATGACTTGAAGATGGTGAACAGTTTCTACGGTCACCTGAGCGGCTCGAGGACGTTGCAGGAAGTAGCCAAGCGAATTCTCAGCGCCGTCCGCGGCATCGACAAAGTGGTTCGCTTCGGCGGCGATGAGTTCTGCGTGATCCTCCCCCAGACCGATCAGGACCAGGCGATCCTCGTTGCGAACCGCATCGCCCGCTCGATTACCGCCAGCCCTCTGACGATCGATTCGAACGTCGCCGTGTCCATCACGGCCAGCTTCGGCATCGCTACGTACCCGATCCACGCCATGACCAAAGAAGCCCTGATCCGCCAGGCCGACGCCGCGATGTACCGCGTGAAGTCGACGACGAAGAATGCGGTGGGGGTGGCGGTGGTGGAGGCGGGGTCGGTGGGCGGGCGCG
Source organism: uncultured Acidobacteriota bacterium (assembly GCA_963822445.1). GTDB lineage: Bacteria > Acidobacteriota > Thermoanaerobaculia > Gp7-AA8 > Gp7-AA8 > QHVT01. Next base: position 863,991 of record CAWGHO010000003.1, read on the forward strand.
GTTAGTAGGCAGGGCGTAGTGGAAAATCAGGCCGTTGACCGCCTACCGCCTACTGCTTTCCCTCGTCTTCCCCCGGCTCCGGCGGCGGTGTGAAGCGGTTCGTGGCCATGTCATCCGCGAACTCGGCCGGCTGATTGCGCGGCTCGGAGCTGTCGCGGCCCGTGCGCTTGGCCTGGGGAACTGTTTCTTCGCGGGCGTCGTCATCCTTTTCGTGGGGCATGGTCGTTCTCCTCGTGCCGTGACGGTGCATGGCGGGTGCCTTGCGGCTGACGTGGAGCGCCGCCGTCCCGGCGGCTGGCTCGCCGGCGTCCCGCCGGCTCCGGAAAACGCCGGCGCTCCTGAAGCGCGGATTACTTCTTATCCACGTCCGCGATGAGCGCGTCCCCGGGCGTCTTCTCCTTCTGCAGTCTTGCCGCAACGGACTCGGCCTGCCGCATCACCCGCAGCACGTTGAGCCCGGCCAGTTTCTTGAGCTGCTGTTCGGTGTGGCCGCGGCGGAGGAGCTCGGTGAAGAGCTTCGGGTAGTCGGCGACGCTCTCCAGACCGATGGGGGTCGTGCTGATGCCGTCGAGATCGCCGCCGATGCCGACGTGGTCTTCGCCGGCGATCTTCATCACGTGCTCGATGTGATCGGCGACGTCATTGATGGTCGCGCGCGGCCGCACGTTCGCGGCGCGCCAGGCATCCAGCTCCGACTTCACCTTGTCCGGCTGGCCCTGGTAGGCCTCTTTCAGCCGCGCTTCCATCGCCTCGCGATCCGCTTCCCACGTGCGCACTTTTTCCGAAACGAAGGACGGCACGAAGGTGACCATGACCACGCCGCCGTTCTGCTTTAGCCGCTGCAGAACGTCATCGGGGACGTTGCGCGCGTGATCGGTGATCGCCCGCGCCGAGGAGTGGGAAAAGATCACCGGCGCGGCGGTGGAATCGAGCGCGTCATGCATCGTCTTCGGCGCCACGTGCGAGAGATCGACGAGCATGCCCAGCCGGTTCATCTCCCCGATGACCAGCTTGCCGAACGCGGTCAGGCCGTTGTGCTTCGGATTGTCGGTCGCCGAATCGGCCCAGTCGTTGTTCAGCGAATGGGTGAGGGTCATGTACCGCGCGCCGTTCGCGTAATGCTGTCGCAGCGCGCCGAGGGAGTTGTTGATCGAGTGGCCGCCCTCCATGCCGATCATCGAGGCGATCCTGCCGCTCTTGTGAAGGCGAACCACATCGTCGGCGGTGAGGGCGAGCCCGAAAACATCCGGATACGCGGCGTTCATGCGATGCACGACGTCGATCTGCTCCATCGTCGCCTGCACCGCGTCCGCGCCTTTGAGCGTCGCCGGCACGTAGACGGACCAGAACTGGGCGCCGAGGAGGCCGGTGCGAAGGCGGGGGATGTCGGTGTGGAGCGGTTTGGCGAGCTTCGACTGGTCCTGGCGGAGGTCGATCTGCGCCAGCTGATTCTTCACGCGCTCCCGGTACTGCCAGGGCAGGTCGTTGTGCCCGTCGATGAGCGGAACGTCGCGCAGGATGCGCTCCACCCGCGGGTCGGTCTGCGCGAGGAGAGGCAGGGTGAGGACGAGAAGGGCGATGAACAGGGTGCGTCGCATGTACGTGCATGTTAAAACGTCCGCCGATGTCCCTCGCCTTCGGCCCCAAAGAAAGCCATCCCATGGTCGACGCCTTTCTCGCCCCGCGCGTGCCGCGGTGGACCGAGCTCAATCGCGCCGTCGACGAGCGGGATGACATGCTCGACTTCGCGATCAAGCTCTTCGAGCACGACCGCGACGTCGCCATCTCCAATTACTTTCAGAACGGCTTCGAGCAGTTCGAGCTGGTGCGGCACATCGCCGGCTGGCGCGCGCACCCGAAGACGATGCTCGATTTCGCCAGCGGCTACGGGCGCCTGACGCGCTTCCTCGTGCACGAGCATCTCGCCGATGACGTGACCGTGTCCGACATCCTCGAAGGGGGGATGGAGTTTCAGGCCGCGCAGTTCGGGGTGAGGACGATCGTCTCGACGACTCGCCCCGTGGATTTTCCGGCGACGGGAAAGTACGACCTGATCTTCGTCGCGTCGCTGTTCACCCATCTGCCGGAGGCCGCGTTCACGGCCTGGCTGCGCAAGCTGGCGGCGTTGCTCGAGCCGGAAGGGCTGCTCATCTTCAGCGTGCACGACGAATCGATCGCCCCGGTGGCTGTCGACGGCATCGCCTTTCACAGCTACAGCGAGAGCCGCGTGCTCGACGCGAATGAATACGGTTCGACCTGGGTCACGGAACAATACGTTCGCGATCAGGTCGCGGCGATCGATCCCGCCTTCGCCTGCGTGCGGTTGCCGCGCGCGCTCAGCGACTGGCAGGACGTGTACGTGATCTCGCCGCGGCCGATCGCCGATCCGAAGCCGCGCCGCGTGCCCAAAGGCTTTCTCGATCAGTTCGAGATGACCGACGAAGGCCTCCGCTTCGCCGGCTGGGCCACGGTCCTCGGCGACCCTGTCGATCGCATCGAAGTGCGCGTCGACAACCAGCTCGTCGCCACGGCGCGCGAGTTCTACGACCGCGATGACGTCGCGGCCTGGCTGAAGATCGATGCGGCGAGGAAGTCGGGCTGGTCGTGCGACGTGCCGCATCGCGCCATCCGCTCCTTCCGCTATCAGGTCGTGACCGTCTCGGCGTTCTCGCGCGAAGGCGTGGAGCGCATCCTCTTTCATGGTGTGATCGAGTCGCTCGCCGGCGTGATCGCCCGCGAGAAAACGAAACAGCGCGACGAGCAACTCGCCCAGCGGGATCTCGAGCTGGGCTCGCTGCGACACGATGTGACCGTGGCCGCGCATCAACGCGACTCGCTCGCGCAGCAGATCGAGGCCATGCGTCAGAGCCGGTTCTGGAAGGCGCGCGAGCAGTGGTTCCGCGTCAAGCGCGCGGCCGGACTGACGGACGAGGCCTGATTGGCGCTCGTGCTCTATCTGGCCGTCACCGTCGGCATCGCCGCGCTCCTGCGGAGGCTGATTCCGCGAACCGCGGCGATCGTCCTCATCGCCATGCCGCTGGTCTTCACCGGGCCGGCGCTCTTCACCGGCCGCACGTATGCGCCGCTCGATCTTCTGTACATGTCCGAGCCGTTCGCCTCCGCGGCATCGGTGCAGGTGCGCAACTCCGTGCTCACCGACATCTCGCACCAGATCATCCCGTGGAACGTCGCCGTGCGCGACACGGTTCGCGCGGGCGCGTGGCCGCTCTGGAATCGCTTGATGCTTTCCGGCGATGTGCTCGCCGCCGCGGGGCAGCCGGCGCCGTACTACCCGGTCACGATTCTGGCGTGGCTGCTGCCGCTCGCGCATGCGCTCACGTTCGCGGCGGCGATGGGCTTCTTCATGGCCGGGCTCGGCGCGTATCTTTTCTTCCGAAAACTGGAGTCGAGCGAGCTGGCTTCGCTGTTCGGCGCCGCGGCGTGGATGTACGCAACCCCCGTCGTCTTCTACCTGGAATGGCCCCTCGGCACATCCCTGGCGCTCCTGCCGCTGGTTCTGTTCGGCGCGGAATGGCTGCTCGAGGACGCGATCCCCGGAGCGATCGCGCTGACCATCGCCCTGACCCTGCTCATTCTGGCCGGACATCCCGAGAGCGTCGTGCATGTAGTCGGTGCGTCGGCCGCGTATGCGCTGGTGCGGCTGATCATGAAGCGCGCGTGGAACGTGCGGACGATCCTCGCCGGCATTTGCGCCGGAATCGCGGCACTGGCACTCACCGCCATCTACCTTCTTCCGATTCAGGACGCGTTGCCGCAGACGGTCCAGTACACGTTCCGGCGCGAAGTGTTCGCGCGGATGGACCGCTCAGTGCCGTGGCGCGAAGCGGAAGCGCTGGCCGTGCGGACGCTCGTGCCCTTCGCGTACGGCCGGCTCGCGCACGACGTCGCCGATGAAGTGCCGATGCGCTACTGGCTTTCGGACAATGGATACGCCGGCTCGATCGTGCTCGCGCTGGCCGCATTCGCGATCGTCCGCTCGCGCCGCCGCGAGCGCTGGCTGTTTCTCGGCCTGGTCCTCTTCGGCCTGATGGCCGGCTCGGATGCGCCGGGTGTCTCTGAACTCCTGGCGCGATTGCCTCTTTTCAACATCGCGTTGAACGAGCGCCTCATCGTCTTGTGCGCGTTCGGTCTCGTTGCGCTTGCGGTGCTGGGGATCGACGCACTGGATCGCTCGTTCTGGAAGATTGCCGTGGAAACGCTGGTCGTGCTGGCGATTCTCGTCGCAGCGCTCTGGCCCTCGATGCGCGCGGCGAATCTGAGCGAGGAGCTGCTCGCGACCAACGCCGCCTTCCTGCTCGTGCCGCTGGCGATCGTTCCGTTTCTTCGCACGCGCGTGCCGCTGATCATCGGTCTGCTGCTCGCACAGCGCTTTCTCGAGATGGGCGATTTCTGGCCGACTGTCGACCGCAGCCTGGCCACGCCGAAATTGCAGCTCGTCGAGCGCTTGCCGCGAACCGGCGAGCCGTATCGCGTCGTCGGCCACGGTCCAGTCCTTCCGCCGAACAGCTCGGCCTACTTCGGCCTCGAAGACGTGCGCGGCTATCAGGCCATGAACCTGACGTTCTTCCACGACACCTTCGGCCTCTGGAGCAAGGCACCGCCGGTCGGCGCGAACATCGTCGACGACCTCGGCGCGCCGTTCCTCTCGTTGATGAACGTTCGCTACGCCTTCGCGGCCGCGGACGCGAAACTGCCCGCCGGCTGGAACGTGATCGGGCGCGAGAAGGGCTATCTCATCGCCGAAAACACACGCGCTCTGCCGCGCGCGTTCATTCCGAAGACGGTGATCTGCGGTGCCGACGCATTGCAGGCCATGACCGGCGAGACTGATTTCGCCGCGCGGGCCTGGCTTCGCGGGGACTGCGAGACGACGCCCTTCATCAACGGGACCGGAAGCGTGCGCACGACGCGCAGGAAGCCTGGTCATCTCACGCTCGATATTCGGACGACCGCGCCGTCGTGGGTGGTGGTGACCGAGACCGCCTGGCGCGGGTGGCGGGCGGTCGATGGGAAAGGGAAGCGGTTGCCGCTTCGGCGCGCGAACCACGCGTTTCTTTCATTTCAGGTTCCGGCGGGGGAGAGTCGGGTCGAGTTGATTTATCGGCCGCGGTCGTTTGTGTGGGGGGCGGGGATTAGTGGGATGGCGTTGGTTGGGCTTTTGGTGTTCCTCGTACGGCGGGTGTCTCACTCTTAGAATGTCCGTTATGCGTCACCTTTCGCTCTTCCTCATCCTTCTCGCGGCCGCCTGCTCCTCGACCCCCAATCCGTACCGGCCTACGGTGACGCTCGATCAACTCAGCGCCATCAACTTTGCGGCGACCACGAGGGCGCCGTTCACGGTCGAGGTCCAGCTGACCAACCGGCACACCCAGCCGCTCACGTTGCGCCACATGCGGATCGAGGGAGGCCTGAGCCAGCAGTACCGCGTGACGCCGGCCGACCAGTCGGTGCACGAGGTCATTCAGCCCAAGCAGACCTACACCCTCAGGCTGGTCATGAGCGCCTTTTCCCAGCAGGGGTTCATCCAGGACCCCGAGCCCCTGAACCTCCGCGGCTTCGTCAGCTACACCGTCGGCGAGCAGCAGTTCCGCGATCTGTACATCTTTCGGACGATGATGCAGTAACCCCCGCGGCAAAACTCCGTATAGGTAGCCAGCATGAAGCGTCGTACGAAAATCATCATTACTGTCATTGTCCTTCTCGCCATCGCCGGAATCACCTTCGCCTCCATCAAGGGGAAGAAGCAGGAAGGCACGCCGGTCACGTTCGGAAAGGTCGAGCGGGTGGACCTCACCAGCAAGGTCTCCGCGAACGGCCACATCGATGCCAAGCGCAAAGTCGACCTCTCCGCGAACGTCATGGGGCAGATCGTGAACCTGGCCGTCCGGGAGGGGGACGTCGTCAAAAAGGGCGATTTCCTCCTGCAGATCGATCAGAAGCAGCTCGCCCACTCGGCCGAAGGGGCCGCCGCATCGATGCGGGCGCTCTTCTCCGATCGTGATGCTGCCCGCGCCAATCTGGCCGAGGCCCAGCGGATTCACGAGCGGGCCCGGAACAATTACGAGCAGAAGATCATCCCGCTCGCCGAGCTCGACCGGGCTCGGACCGCCCTCGAGTCCGCCCGCGCGGCACTCAGCAGCATCGAACAGCGCGTCGGCCAGGCCCGCGCCAACGTCGCCGCCGCCCAGGACACGCTCTCGAAGACGACCATGAAAGCGCCGATGGCCGGCATCGTCACGGCCCTGCCCGTCGAGGAGGGCGAAGTCGCGGTGATCGGCACCATGAACAACCCCGGCACGATCCTCCTCACCATCGCCGACATGAGCGTGGTCGAGGCGGTGATGGAAGTCGACGAGACGGACATCCCCGCGGTGAAGGTCGGGCAGAGCGCCACGGTCACGATCGACGCCTATCCGAACAAGACCTTCAAGGGCATCGTCACCGAAGTAGGGTCGAGCCCGATCACCCGCATGGGCACGGCCAGCGCCGAAGCGATCAACTTCGAGGTCAAGATCCAGATCGAAAATCCGCCCGAGGGTGTGCGCCCGGGATTCTCCGCCTCGGCGGACATCATCACCGGCACGCGCTCGAAGGCGCTGTCCATTCCGATCCAGGCCCTGGTCGTCCGCGAAAAGCCGAACGTCAAGCCGCCGACGGATGAAGAAGGCGTCTACCTGCACAAGGACGGCAAGGCGAAGTTCGTCCCCGTCACCACCGGTCTGACCGGCGACACGAACATCGAGATCGTGAAAGGCGTGGCCGACGGCGACCAGATCATCACCGGCCCGTTCCGCGCGCTGCGCGAGATCAAGGACGATACGAAGGTCCGCGAGCAGAAGGAAGAGAAGAAGGACAAGGACGCGGAGAAGGGCAAAGAGTCGTGACGTTGACTGGTTGCTGAGTTGCTTGGTTGCTGGGTTGCTCGGTGCTGCGCCGAGAGCCGTGATTGCGCCCCAGCGAAGCACCCAGCAACCTAGCAACCCAGCAACTCAGCAACCAACACAATGGAGACTCTTCGCATCGCCGCCGGCGCCCTGCGCGCGCACAAGCTGCGCAGCTTTCTGACGCTTCTCGGCGTGATCATCGGGGTCATGACCGTGGTCACGGTCGTGTCGATCATCTCCGGGCTGAACAACTACATCGCCGAGAAGGTCTTCGATCTCAATCCGGACGTCTACGTCGTCTCCCAATTCGGGATCATCACCAGCCGCGAGCAGTTCCTCGAAGCACTGAAGCGCAAGCCGATCACCTGGCGCGACTTCGAGATGGTTCGCGAGGGCTGCCAGACCTGCGCGGGGGTCGGTGTTTCCCACGGCCGCCGCGGCGCGATCAAGTTCGGGCCGGAGCGCGTCCCCGACATCCGCATCCGCGGCACCACGGCCAACATGGCCGAGATCAACAACATCGACGTCGAGGTGGGACGCTACTTCATTGACAGTGAAGAACACCGCTCCGCATTGGTCGTCGTGATCGGCTCGGACGTACGCGACGCGCTGTTCGGAAAGCTCGATCCGATCGGCCGCATGATCCGCGTCGACAACAAGCCCATGCGCGTGATCGGACTGCTGCGCAAGCAGGGCACGGTCCTCGGCGAGAACCAGGACGACGTCGTCTACATCCCCGTCACCACGTGGCGCAAACAGTTCGGCGCCCGGAACAGCCTCGACCTCGTCATCCGCGCTCGCGGCGGTGTCGAAGGCATGGACAAGTCGCAGGACGAGGTGCGGGTGATGCTGCGCGGCGCGCGCAAGACCGCGTTCCGCTCCGATGATCCGTTCGGATACGTGACTGCCGAAGTGCTGCAGAACCTCTGGAAGGGGATCTCCGCGGGGATGTTCTCGTTGATGATTTTCATCTCCGGCATCTCGCTCGTCGTCGGCGGCATCGTGATCATGAACATCATGCTGGTCTCGGTCATCGAGCGGACCCGCGAGATCGGCGTCCGCCGCGCCCTCGGCGCAACCCGCGGCAACATCCGCAGACAGTTCCTCACCGAAGCGGTCTATCTCGCTCTTGGCGGCGGAATCATGGGAGTCGTGCTCGGCGCGACGATCGCCTTCATCATCGCGAAAGTCAGCCCGCTGCCGACGCTGGTGCGTCCGATGACCGTCATCGCCGGCCTGGGCGTGTCCGTGCTGACCGGCGTCATCGCCGGAATCGTCCCGGCCATCCGCGCGTCGAAGCTGCCGCCGATCGATGCCCTGAGGTACGAATGATCGAGCTTCTCTTGCAAACGCGCGAGAACATCCGTTTCGCGACCGGCGCTCTGCTCTCGCACAAGCTCCGCTCGGCGCTGACGGTTCTGGGAATCGTGATCGGCGTGACCACGGTCATCGCCATGGTCTCGGTCATCGAAGGCTTCAACAACAGTGTCATCAGCAGCTTTCAATCGTTCGGCGCGACGCTGGTGCAGTTCCAGAAGTTCGACGTGAACATGGGCCCGGGCCGTCGTGGTGAAGATCAGCGTCTGCGCAAGGAGCTGACCTACGAGGACGCGCTGGCCCTCAAGAAGCTTTGCCCGTCGATGGCGGCCGTGTCACCGGAGCGGTATTACTTTTCGCCCGACAACCGCGAGCCCGCTGCGGTCTACGGCGGGGAAGAGGCATCGATCGACGAGTTCGCGGGGGTGAGCGAGGATTACCCGATCGCCAACAATCATCAGGTCGGCGAGGGACGGTTCATCAATGAAGGAGACGTCCGCCGCTCCGCGCCGGTGACGGTCCTCGGCTATGAGATCGCCAGGACTCTCTTTCCCCACTCCGACCCTCTGACGAAGGTCGTGGCCATCTCCGGCCGCAAGTACACGGTGATCGGAGTGATGGAGAAGCAGGGGCAGACGATGTTCGAGTCGACCGACCAGCACGTCTATCTCCCGATCACGCGGTTCGACATCGATTACCCGCACGTGAAGCGGCAGCGCGGCGTGAACATCGCCACCGTGCCGCGCCACCCCGATCTGGTCAACAAGATCATCGAAGAGGGGACGACCGTGCTGCGCGCGCGCCGCAAGGTGCCGTTCAACAAGCCGAACGACTTCGGGATCATGACCCCGGACATGCTGATCAACAGCTTCAAGCAGATCACCGGCGGAATCGCGCTGGCCATGGTCTTCATCTCGTCGATTGCTCTTCTGGTCGGCGGAGTCGGCGTGATGAACATCATGCTCGTCTCGGTCACCGAGCGGACGCGCGAGATCGGCATCCGCAAAGCGATCGGCGCGGTGCGCCGCGACATCGTCCAGCAGTTCCTGACCGAGGCCATGACCCTCTCCGGAATCGGCGGCATCATCGGCGTCGCGCTGGGCCTGGCCATCGCCGCGATCGTGCGCGCCGTCAGCCCGCTCCCGACGACGACCCCTCTCTGGTCGATCATGGTCGGCCTCTTCGTGTCGATCTCGATCGGCCTGTTCTTCGGGATTTACCCGGCGTACAAAGCGGCCAGACTCGATCCCGTCGAGGCGCTGAGGTACGAGTAGTTACGGGGTTGCGAGGTTTCGGGGTTTCGGGGTTTCACTTCCCCGCAACCTCGTAACCCCGTAACCTCGTAACGCCCCCATGTTCACCTTCAAGCTCGCCGACACTCCTGCCGAGATCGAGCAGATCCAGGCCCTTCACTACAAGACCTTCGTCGAGGAGATCCCGCAGCACCATCCCAACGAGGCGCGGCGGCATGTCGACAAGTTTCATGACGACAACGTGTATGTGATCTCGCTGCGGGATGACGAGGTGGTTGGGTCGCTGGCGGTGCGGACGCACCGGCCGTTTTCGCTCGACGGGAAGCTGGAGGATCTCGACAGCTATCTGCCCGAGGGGCGGCGGATCTGCGAGGTGCGGCTGCTGTCGATCGATCGCGAGCATCGCACCGGCGTCGTGTTGCCGGGGATCCTGTCGGCGTTTCACGACTACGCGATGGGGCAGCGGTTCGACTGCGCGGTGATCTCGGCGACGACGCGGCAATTGAAGCTTTACGCGCAGCTCGGATTCGAGCCGTTCGGGCCGCTCGTCGGAACGGACGAGGCACCGTTTCAGCCGATGATCGTCACGCTGGAGCGGTTCCGCGAGCATGTCCGCCGCTTCGGCGCGCTGCCGCCGGCGATGCGCGGCGAGATCGCGACCTTTCTTCCAGGGCCCGTCGCTGTGCATGCGGATGTCGCGGCGGCGTTCGCGTCGCCTCCGGCGTCGCATCGCTCCCACACGTTCAGCGATGACCTTCGGGCGGTGAAGGCCAGTCTCTGCGCGATGACGGGAGCGAAGCACGTCGCGGTGCTCTTAGGCAGCGGGACGGTGGCCAACGACGTCGTGGCCGCGCAGCTTTCGCTGCTCGAAGGTGCGCGCGGTCTCGTGGCGAGCAACGGCGAATTCGGGGAGCGGCTGGCCGATCACGCCTCTCGGGCGCGGCTGAACTTCGAGCATCTCCGCTTCGAGTGGGGACAGCCGCTCGACGTCCACGCGATCCGCGCGAAGAACGCCGATTGGACGTGGGTCGTGGCCTGCGAGACGTCGACGGGGACGCTCAACGACATCGCCGCGCTGGGTGACGTGCAGCGCTTGTGCGTCGACGCGGTCAGTGCGATCGGAGCGGTGCCGCTCGATCTCTCGAAGGTCTGGCTGGCGACGGGGGCCAGCGGAAAAGCGCTGGCGTCGTATCCAGGCCTGTCGTTCGTCTTTCACGATCACGCCGTCGCCCCGGCGCCGCACGGTCTACCGCGCTATCTCGACCTCGGACTGTACGGCGTCGAGGGAGAAGTGCCGTTCACGCATTCCTCGAATCTCGTGCGCGCGCTGCGCGTGGCCGTGGAGCGCGTGGACTGGCCGAAGCGCTACGCGGAACTGGCCCGCATCGGCGATTGGCTGCGCGCGCGGCTCGAAGCGGCCGGCGTGAAGCTCATTCGCTCATCCGCGCCGCATGTCGTCACGATCGAAGTGGACGACGCGGCGTCCGTCGCCGCCTCGCTGGAGAAGAGCGGATTCGTCGTCGCTCATGCGAGCTCCTACCTGCGCGCGCGCAACTGGTTGCAGATCGCGGTGATGGGGGAAGTGACGCGCGCGCAACTGAGCGGGGTGGTGCGGGAGCTGGGGCGGCGGATGTGACGGAACGCCAGTTCTGGAGAGCGGCAGCAGAGCTGCCGCTCTCGCTTGCGCCAGCCGCAGCTGGCGCTGCGGCGAGTGAGAGCGGCGGCCTTGCCGCCGCAGTCCAGAGCTTGACGTCGTCACTCCATCCCAATCACAACCCCACCCGGCGCGCTGACCTCGACGGTCTTCTCCGCATACCCAATCGTCACCACCTTCACCCGATACTTCCCTGGCGCAAGCGAGAACACGAACTCCGATCCGTCGGCGGTGCGTCTCGGACGGATCGGCAGGAGCGTTCCCTTCTCATCGGCGATGACGAGGTGTGCTTCGAGCGGCGTTCCGTTTCGCGCGTCGACGACCCGCACGCGCAACTCCGACGCGGGCGCGAGCTCGAATTGCGCTCGGATCGCCGCGCTACCGCCCGCGAGGACCTCCTGCGAGCGCTGCGCATACCCCGCGGCGGACGCTATCAGCAGGTGAGGTCCGCTCGCGGAAACGACCAGCGTGAACCGGCCGTTGAGATCGGTGATGGTCTCGCCTGAGAAAGCCGGCATGTTCGCGTTCACCGCCTCGCGGGGCACGAGCGTGACCAGAGCCTCGCGAATCGGCAGGCCGGTCGCGGCATCGAGCACGATCCCTTCGATGGTCTGCTCGGCGAGATGCACGTCGAAGGTCTCCGAGCCACGCACGTCCCGACTGGTCTGGTAACTCCGCGACTGCAGCGCCTCGGCATGAACGAAGACCTGATAGCGCCCGCTGGCCGGCAGCCCGGCCTCGTACGTGCCGTCCTCGCGCGTCGTGGCGTTGACCATCCCGAATTCTTCGTTGTGAAACACGACCTGCGCCCGCGCGACCGGCTTCGAAGCGCCATGCGTGACGCGGCCGCTGACGATCAACGCCGGTGTGAGATCGAGATCGACGCGCATTGTCTGTCCCGGCGAAAGCGCGACGCGCTTGCGGACCGTGGAGCGCGAGCCCGCCGCCGTCTCGACATGCGCGGCGATGTCCACCAGACCCGCCGGCGCGTTCTCGATCCGGTAGTTCCCCGACGCGTCGATCATTCCTTCGGCACCCCGTTCCGTCGATTGGGCGAAGACCGTTCCCCGCGCCATTTTTCCGCTGTCGCGGGGTAGGCCGGAGACAGTGCCGAAGACGACTCCGCGTCCGCGGCCATCGAGCTCGATCGTCACTTCGCGTCGCTGCCCGGGATCGACGTCGCCCACCTGCGCATGATGGGTCTCGAAGTTCGCGTTGAGCGTGTAGCGCGCGGCGATGAGCCCTTCCAGCGTGAACCGACCTCGCTCGTCGGTTGCGGCGGATTGATGATCCGAGCCGAGCGCGGACGTCGTGGCGTCGACGTTTGCGCCGGCGATCGGTTTTCCGTTGAGCGTGACGATCCCCGAAACCGTGAGGCCTCGCGCGAGGGTGATGTCGACACGCGTCTGCGGCTCGACGTCGATCGTCTTCCGCTGCATGACGTAGCCGCGGGCGCGGACGATGACCTGCGAAGAGCCGGTCTCGACGCCGGTGATGGTGAACGTGCCGTCTTCGCCCGTCGTCGCGGACATCGGACCCATGCGCGTCACCGACCGGCTGGACCGCGTGATCTCGCCGATCTCGCTCATGACCATGACCTGGGCCTCGAGCACGGGCTTGCCCTGCTCGTCGATGACTCGGCCGCTGACTGTTGCTCCGCGGCTCAGCGGAATCTCGACGAATGCCTGCTCGCCTTCGACGATGCGGACTTCGCGCGGCTCCGAGGCGATGAAGCCGGTCGCCGCGGCAACGATGCGATACGCGCCGACGGGAACGGTCGTGTCGAACGTTCCGTCCTCGCGAGACTCGCCGCGCTGATGACCGCCGCGCCGGCGCTCGTTCCGCGGTTCATCGAGCGACTCGAGGGAGTACAGAAACTGCGGCACCGGCTTGCCGGTTGCCGCGTCGATGACGCGCCCGCGAAGCACGGCCACCGGCGGCAGATCGATGTCCAGTTCCGCCGGCGCTTCGACGGTCAACACCCTGTCGACCATCTCCTCGGCCTTGAACACGGCCACGGTGAAGGTCTCGCGGGGAAGAGCGTCGAACACGAACTCGCCCTTTTCGTCGGTCTGCACCGCACGCTCGCCGCGCGGCGCCGTGCCGCCGCGAAGCGTTACGTGTGCGCCGGACACAGGCTGCTTGCCGCGATGCACGCGGCCGCGGATCTGATGGCCGGTTTCGAGGGCGATGTCGATCGTCGTGGCGCGCGCGATCGATCGCGAGGTCGTCTGCTGCTGATGCTTCGGCGCGGATGCTGCGAAGACGTAGTCGTCGGCCTCGAGGTGGAGCATGGCTGTTCCGCCCGCGTCGGTCTTCACGCGCCGCCGCGCGGCGTGAGGCATGAGCAGGACGCCGGGATCGCCGAAACTCGCGATCTCCTCCGCGCCGGCGTAGCTGACATTCGCATCAGTCAGCGCCTTTCCCGCGCGATCGGTCACGCGAACGGTGACGGTCTCGAAGCGGGGGAGCGTGATGGTCGTGTTCTTCGCCTGCGCGAGCGGGAACGCTTTCGATCGCGTCGACGAATGGCGCGGCGGAGTCACCACGATCTCGACCGGATTCGTGTCCTCGAACGGCGGGGCAGGAACGGCGAACCGTCCGTCGGGGAAGGTGCGGGTGATGGGCTGGTGAAAATATTCGAGCGTGGGCCGGCCGGAAGGAACGAGCATCACATCCGCGCGCGCGACCGGTTTTCCGTCCGCATCGAGCACGCGGCCGGCGATGAGCTGCGCCGCGACGAGCTCGACGTCCTGCGACGCCTCGCGTGCCTGCGTCACATCGGCGTACTGCATCTCGCTGTCGGCGTACATCCGACTCTCGTGAATCGATCGCAGGCGAGGCGACAGTCCATCGCCCATCGCCACCATGTAGCGTCCCGCCGCGACGTTGATGCGGTAGCGGCCTTTGTCGTCCGTGGTGATGGTCGTCGGCGAGTGGTAGACCTCGCCCAGGCCGTGAATCATCACCGGCGCATTCGCCAGCGGCTTCTTGCCGATGCGAGCGATGCCCGTGATCACGCGATCCCGTTCGACCACCGGTGCCGAAGTGGCGCGGCCAGCACGCATCGGCACGGCGCTGGTCGTCATGATCATGTCTTCGCGGCCGAGGGTGATGGTCAGGGGTGGATCGCCGGCAAGGGCCAGCAGTTTCGCGGCAGGCATGTTCGCCGCGCGCACCTCGATGTTGACGATCGAATCGGCAGGTGCGGTGACCTTGAAATGGCCGTCATCGGAGGTCGTCGCGCGTTGTGAACCGGCGGTGACGGCGGCTTTCGCGACCGGCGTTCCGTCGGGCGTGTAGACGTAGCCTTCCACGTCGACCGCGAGTGCGGCGGGCGCGGCAAGCAGCATCAGCAGCAGAGCGAACCGTGTCATCGCCAGTGAAAAGCGCTGCCGGGCGGTGAAATATTTGCAGTGCAGACTCATCGGAGGAAAACCGATGAAGTTCCGCAGTCTGCCGTTCGTGCTTTCGCTGTTGCTGTTCATCCCCGCCTGCAAGGAGAGCGAGATCTCCAACAAACCGGCGGCCGAGGTTTCCGATACCGGCGCGACGGTGGCCGCCGACACCGCGGCGCCCGCGCGCACCGGCACCATGCCCACGCCCGGCTCCACGACGACCAACGTCATCAAAGAGAAGAGCAAGATCGAGTTCGTCGGGGCGAAGGTGACCCGCGATCACCAGGGCCGTTTCAACAAGTTCGACGGCTGGCTGGAGTACGCGGCCGGCAAACCTTCCCGGCTCGCCTTCGACATCGATCTCACCGACATCTGGACGGACACGGACAAGCTCACCGAGCATCTCAAGAGTCCCGACTTCTTCGACGTGGCGAAGTATCCGAAGGCGACGTTCGTCTCGACGTCGCTGACCGAAGCGCCTCCCGGCGCGCCGGGCGGCGCGACGCACACGGTCAAGGGCAACCTCAACCTGCATGGCGTGGAGAAGGAAGTGACCATTCCCGTGATCGCGCAACAGAACGCCGACGGCGTTCGCACGACGAGCGAGTTCACGATCAATCGTCACGACTGGGGGATCTCGTACAAAGGGATGGCGGACGATCTGATCAAGGACGAGGTGCTGATCAAGCTGGACCTGATGTTTCCGCCGCCGCCCGCGCAGTAGGCAGTGGGCAGTAGGCAGTGGGCAGTGGAACGACGGGGTTTGATCCCCTGCCTACTGCGAGGCCGCGCAGCGGCCGTACCGCCTACCGCCTACTAAGCTCGCAGCGCGACTCTGTCCCCGAACCGCGCAGCCACCGCGGCCATCATCGTTTCGGTGGCCGCGTTCACTTCCTCGTTCGTCAGGGCGTGATCGGCGAGGTATTCGATCTCGAACGTGATCGCGTTGGCGTCCGGCAGTTCGAAGAGATCGGTGATGCGGATCGTGCGGATGAAGGACGGCGCGGCGGCGAGCAGCGTCGCGCTGACTTCGCCGGCGCTGATTCCGCGCGGAATCGCATACGCCACATTGCGCACGACGGCCTGGCGTGAGGGCGGCTCGGTGTAGGTCTTCGGCAGCGGCGATGCGAGCAGCGATTCGCTCTCGATCTCGAAATACACCGGCCGCTGGCGTTTGATGTCGAAGCGTTGCAGCACGGAGCGGATGAAGCTCACCGACGATGCCGCGCAGCGATCCATTGACCTGGATTCTGGCGCGGCGGCCGGGATGGAAGAAGGACTCGAGACGATGTCCGTCTGATGCGACCAGCTGGATGTCGACGCGGAGCTCCAGCCGCAGTTGCTCGAGGATGCCTTTGACGTAAATCGCGTCGGCGTTGCGTCCTTTGTCACCCCAGAACGGACCGCGATCGCGGCCGTTGACCAGCCCCCACAGCACGCCCTGTTCGGAGAGATCGGCGAGGTAGATCTTCGCCCACTCGTAAATCTTCAGGCTGGCGGTCTTGAGGTTGAGGTTCGTGACCAGCGCGTCGAGCGCCTGCGCAAGCGTGTTGTTGCGCATGAGCGAGTAGTTCTTCTCGATCGAGTTCTGCATCTCCACGTGCGGCCACAAGGCATCGCCTTCGACGACGCCGAGGCGGTCGCGCATGCCGCGGCCGTAAAAGCTGTCGGTGAAGATCTCGTAGAAACCTTCGGCGACGAGGACTTCGTTCACGTGCGCGACGACGTTCTCTTCGTGCGACGGCAGCGCGCCCATTTCCACGTGCGGCAGCGTAACCACTGTCTCGTTGTAGCCCACGCTCTTCACCAGCTCCTCGGCGATGTCCGCCTCGAAGTGCACATCCCAGAGGCGATGGGGAGGCACGATCGCGCGGAACGTCTGCTCGTTCGGATCCTCAATGGCGAAGCCGTAGCGCGTCAGGCGATCGGCCATCTGCATCGCGCTGATTTCCGCGCCGATGAAACGACGCATCGCCGGAACGTGAACTTCGATCGTCCTCTGCGGATCGCGCCAGTCGCCCGCGGCGTAGGCATTGCCGATGCGATAGCCGGAGTATTTTTCCAGCAGATACGCGACCCGCGAGGCACCGATGAGCGGCAGACTCGGATCGCCGCCGCGCATGAAGCGCGCCGCGGCATCGGTCGGTTGATCGAGCTTTCGCGAAGCGATGCGCACGGCAACCGGATCGAAAGTCGCGGACTCGAGGAGGATTCGCGTCGTCTTCGGCGTAACCGACGACTCCACGCAGCCGATGACGCCGGCGATGCCGAGGATCTTCGACTCGTCGGCGATCACGAGCGTGCCTTCGGGGATCTCCACGGCTTCCGGCGTGAAGAGCATCCACGCCTTTTCGTCTTTGCGCGACGTGCGAATGATGATCGGTCCGTCGATCGTGTCCGCGTCGAAGGCATGCGTCGGTTGGCCGATCTCGATGTTGGCGAGGTTCGACGCGTCAACGGACGCGCTGATGGAATGGATGTCGGCAGCGGTGAGGGGGAGGAGAGCTTCGCCTGGCAGCACACCGCCATCGGTTTTGAACAGCTCCGTCACCGTGTACACGAGACAGAGCGGCGACTCGATACGCACGCGATCGGGCGTCGCGTTCTGCCGGTTCAGTGTCGCAACCGGCGGATAACGCAACCGCCCGCCCGTCCGCCCGCTCGCTTCGCGGGCGATGCCGGCGTAGCAGTAGTGATCGCCGCGGTTCGCCAGGAGCTCGACGTTGAACACCGTGCCGAGCGACGAGGTCTCCGCGGTTTTCACTTCGATGCCGACGTCGTCGAGGAGCTCGCGCGCGTCGTGCAGGCGCTCGGGCATGTCGATGAAGGTGCGCAGATGTTCAAGGAGGATCTTCACAGGCCCCCTCGGTGGATGGTGCGGTGAACGCGCAGGTCCTGTTCGTAAAGCGGTTTGAGCGCGGTCATGCCCGCGGCCTGCGCGGCGATGCGCGTTGTGCCGAGGCCGAAGGCGATGCCGCTGACCCGGGTGTGGTCGTAGCCGAACTCGATGAAGACCTTGGGATGGATCATCCCCGAGCCGAGGATGGTGATCCAGCCCGCGCCGCGGCAGGTCGGGCACTCGTCGGTCTTGCCGAAGCAGACCGCGCACTGGATGTCCATGCCCACCGAGGGCTCGGTGTAGGGGTAGTACTTCGGCTTGAAGCGGAACTTGTGCTCCGCGCCGTAAATCGATTTCGCGATCTCCAGCAGCGTGCCTTTGAGATCGCCGAAGGTCAGGCCTTCCTCGACCCAGATGCCTTCGAACTGGTGAAACATCGCCAGGTGGGTCGCGTCGACAGCCTCGTTGCGATACACACGGCCCGCGGCGACGACTTTGATCGGCAGGGGAGGCTTCGATTCCAGCACGCGGGCCTGCACGGTGGTGGTGTGCGAGCGCAGGAGCATGTTGTTCGGCAGCCAGAACGTGTCCTGCATGTCCCGCGCGGGATGGTTCTCGGGGATGTTGAGCGCGTCGAAGTTGTAATACGGCGTCTCGATGTCCGGCCCCGGCTCGAGCCGGAACCCGAGCCGGCGCATGACGTCCATGCACTTTTGATGGACCTGGGTGAGCGGATGCGTCGAGCCGCGCTGCTGGGCGATGCCGGGTAGGGTGAGGTCCTGCCACTCGCTCTCGATCTGTTTCGCAACCGCCGCCTCGGCGACTCGGGCGTTGGCTTCGTCGAGCTCGCGCTCGATGTGTGCTTGCAGGTCGTTGAGGCCTTGTGCGAATTGCGCTCTGATGTCCGCATCCATCGAGCCGAGCGATTTGAGCTGCTTTCTGACGTCTGACTTCTTACCGAGATACTTCGTCCTTAGCTCATTCAGTTCCTCAGGGGTCTGCGCGTCTGAGAGTTCGGTATCGAACGTGGCTCGGATGTTGTCCGCCGCTTCGGCGGGTATGAGCGGTTTCACGCAGATTCCTCTGAGCCTGTGAGCCTCTGAGCCTCTGAGCCTTCCGGCTCCTCGGCCTCCGGCTTCATCAACGGAAACCAAACCACATCCCGCAGGTTCGGCGCATCCGTCAGCAGGGCGACGAAGCGATCGATGCCCATGCCCCAGCCGGAGATCGGCGGCATGCCGAACTCCATCGCCGTCAGGTAATCCTCGTCGGCGGGCATGGCCTCGTCGTCGCCTTTCTTGCGCAGCTCGGCCTGTTCCTCGAAGCGGCGGCGCTGGTCGAGCGGGTCGACGAGCTCGGAGTAGGCGTTGATCACTTCCCACGTATCGACGACGAGCTGGAAACGATCGACGGCATCGGGATTCGTGTCGCTGCGGCGAGCGAGCGGGGAGAGGTCGACGGGATGGCCGACGATGAACGTCGGCTGGATCAGCGTCGGACGCGCGGTGCGCTTGTAGAGCTGGTCGATGAGGCTTCCGCGGCCCGCACCGGGATTATCCAGCTCGACCTTCACCGCGAAGATCGCTTTGCGCAGCGAATCGGCGTCTTTGTACTGATCGATGTCGATGCCGCTGTGCTCGCGGATCACATCGCGCGAGCCGGCGCCGCGGCCAGGGCTGCTCGAAGTCGATGGTCTTGCCGCCGCGCTCGATCTGCAGCGTGCCCACCGCCTCCTTGATCGCATGCTTGAGCAGCGCCTCGGTGAAGGTCATGTTGTCTTCGTAGTTCCAGTAGGCCGCGTAGAACTCCAGCATCGTGAATTCCTGGAGGTGCGACGCGGCCAGACCTTCGTTGCGGAAGCAGCGCGCGAACTCGTAGACGCGGTCGTAGCCGCCGACGATGAGACGCTTGAGATACGTCTCCGGCGCAATGCGCAGGACGAGATCCATGTCGAGCGCGTTGTGATGCGTGAAGAACGGCCGGGCCAGAGCGCCCGACTGCGTGCGTGTTGAGGATCGGCGTCTCGACTTCGACGAAGCCGCTGCGGTTCAGGAAGTCGCGCAGCGCATTGACGGACTTCGTGCGCACGCGAAAGCGATTGCGCGTCTCTTCGTTCGACACGAGATCGAGGTAGCGCTTGCGCCAGTTCAGCTCCGATGTCTTTGACGCCCTGGTACTTGTTCGGCGGCGGATTGCAGGGTCTTGCCGAGGAAGATCCAGTTGCGGACTTTGATGGTCAGCTCGCCCTTGTCGGTGTGGTACATCTCGCCTTCGACGCCGAGGAAATCCCAGCGGTCGACGGTTTTGGAGAAGAGCTCGTACTTCTTCCGGCTCACCTCGGGATCGTCATCGAGCTGATCGCGCGACGAGGGCGAGCTGGATGTGCCCGTCGAAGTCCTCCAGCGTGGCGAACGTGAGCTTCCCGAACTTGCGCAGCTGCCCGACGCGACCGGCCGCGCGCACCTTCGTCCCATCCGCGAGCTTCATCGATTTCCGCGATGCGTGTGCGTGCGCTCGAAACGGTCCGGATGAACCTGAATCCCGGCGCGCCTCGAGGGCTTCTCGTTTTTCGATGCGGACGTCGCGGAGGGACTGCTCGGCCATAGGGGCGGGAGAATAGCAGACGAGGCTCAAAGGCTCAGAGGCTCAAAGGCTCAAAGCAGAGGCGTGTCCATTCATGACCTTTGAGCCTCTGCGCCTTTGAGCCTTTGAGCCATGCGATGCACAATGCCCCGCCCATGAACGTCGACCACATCCGCGCCCAGTTTCCCGCTCTCGAACGCACGCCACAACGGCCATCCCGTCGCGTACTTCGATGCGCCCGGCGGGACGCAGGTGCCGCGCGTCGTCGCGGAGGCGATGACCGACTATCTCTTTCACCACAACGCCAACACGCACTGGGACTATCCGACCAGCGAGGAGACCGACGCGATCATCAGCGGAGCGCGAGAAGCCGCGGCGGATCTGCTCGGTGCGTCACCGGACGAGATCGCCTTCGGCGCGAACATGACCACGCTCACCTTCCACCTGGCCCGCGCCCTCGGCCGGATGTGGTCGGAAGGCGACGAGGTGATCGTGACCGAGCTCGATCATCACGCCAACGTCGCGCCGTGGCGCGCGCTGGAGATCGATCGCGGCATCGAGGTCCGTTCGCGCGAAGCTGAATTGCGATGGCGGGCAGCTCGATTACGACCACCTCGCGTCGCTGGTCTCGCCGCGGACGAAGCTCATCGCCGTGGGCGGGGCGTCGAATGCGATCGGAACGATCAACGACCTGCGGCGAGTCGCGCAGATCGCCAAAGCCGCGAACGCGCTGCTGTTCGTCGACGCCGTGCATCTCGTGCCTCACGAGCTCCTCGACGTGCGCGAGATCGGCTGCGACTTCCTGGCCTGCTCGTCGTACAAGTTCTACGGTCCGCACGAGGGCATCCTCTGGGGACGCTTCGAGCTACTCGACACCCTGCCGTTTCCGAAGCTGCTGCCGGCGCCGGACACCGCGCCGGAGCGGGTGGAGACGGGAACGCAGAACCACGAAGGCATCGCCGGAATCACAGCGACGATCGATTTCCTGGCGTCGATCGGCGGAGAGGGCGGCACACGACGCGAACGGCTCGGCCGCGCCTTCGCCGGACTTCACGAAGAAGGGCAGCGGTTCGCGGCGATGATCTGGGAAGGGCTCAGCGCGTTGCCGCGAGTCCGTGTCTACGGACCGCCTCCCGGTCAGCCGCGCACGCCGACGATCTCCTTCACGATCGACGGCATGCACGCCGATGACGTGGCCCGCGCGCTTGCCGCCGAAGGTCTGTTCGTGAGCAGCGGCGACTTCTACGCGGCGACTGTCTGCGAGCGGTACGCGGTGGAGAGTCTGGTGCGGGTCGGATGCGCCTGCTACACGACGGAAAACGACGTGCGCCGGCTCGTTGACGGTGTGGCGCGGATCGCATCGGTGCAGTAGGATCGACCGGCAATGGCGAAACGCAGACACGAAGAAGTACAGACCTCATCCTCCAAATCGGCGATGACGGGCATGGCCGTGGCCGGACTGGCCGTGGCGGGGCTCGTCATCTGGGCGCTGACCCGCACCGTGCAGCCCGCCCCGTCGGTCGCGGCGGACATCCCCATCGAACAGACCCAGACCCAGCCCGCGACGAATACGTTGCCGCCGCTCGAGGGCATGCCGAACCCGAATCAGGCCACCGCTTCGCCTGTCCAGGTCCCGCCGGTGTCCGACGAGAACGCGAGCGTGAAGCGCATCAGCGTCACTGAACTGCAGTCGAAGGTGAGCGCGAAGCAGGTCACGGTGATCGACGTGCGGGACAAGACGACGTTCATCGCCAGCCACATCCCCGGCTCGCTGCACGTGCCGATGGCACAGATCGAGAGCCAGGTGACCTTCCTGCCGAAGGACAAGCCGATCGTCACGTACTGTACGTGACCCAATGAAGAATCGAGCGCCCGGGCGGCGCTCATCCTGCAGCGGTACGGCTTCACCAACGTTTCGGCTCTCGAAGGCGGATATGACGCGTGGCGCACGGTCGGTGCTCCGACCGCGCAAGGGGACCCGCCGCCGATTCCTTGATTAGTAGGCAGTAGGCAGTGGGCAGTAGGCAGTGGACCGCCACCCACTCCCGTCGTGGTTGGGCGGCGGCCTCCTGCCTACTGCCCACTGCCTACTGCCCACTAATGTTCGAGGTCATTCATCACACGGCCGACGTGCGGCTGCGCGTTTCCGCGGCCACGCTCGAGGAGCTTTTCCGCGATGCCGTCCGCGGGATGTACGCGGTCATGCGCGGCGAAGCTCGCGGCGGCGCACCCGTTCATCGCGTGATCGCCGTCGACGAATCAGCTGACACGACCGCGCTGCTGGTCGACTTTCTGAACGAGGTCCTCAATCGCGCGCAGATCGGGCAGGAGATGTTCGAGGACGTGCGCTTCACCCGATTCGAGCCGGAGTCGCTGACCGCGGAGCTGACTGGCACAGCGCCTGCGGAGTTCGAGGAGGATGTGAAGGCGGTGACGTACCACGAAGCAGACGTCTGTCGCGAGAACGGCGGATGGACGACGATGCTGGTGTTCGACTTATGAACAAATCCAACCTCGAGAAAATCAACGACCATCTCTGGGAAGTGCCGAAGAGCTTCCGCGGCGACATGCGCGTTCCCGCTCGCGTGTACGCGACGGAACAGATGCTCGACGCGATCCTGCGCGACCGCTCGCTCGATCAGCTGGTCAACGTGGCCACGCTGCCGGGTATCCGCAAGTACGCGATCGCCATGCCGGACGTGCATGAAGGCTACGGCTTTCCGATCGGCGGCGTGGCGGCGGTGGACGCGCAGGACGGCGCGGTGTCGCCGGGCGGCATCGGCTACGACATCAACTGCGGCGTGCGACTTCTCCGATCGACGAAGACCTTCGACGAGATCCAGCCGCTGCTGCAGAAGCTCACGCATTCCTTGGCGCGCGGCGTCCCGTCGGGCGTCGGCCGCGGCGGAAGCGTGCGGCTGAAGAAAGAGGATCTCGATCTGATCCTTCGCGATGGCGCCGCGCGCGCTGTGGCGATGGGATACGGCGATGCCGAGGATCTGAAGCACATCGAATCAGGCGGCCGTCTCGACGGCGCGGAGCCGAACGAAGTGTCGCAATCGGCACGCGAGCGCGGAGCCGACCAACTCGGAACGATCGGGTCAGGCAATCACTTCGTGGAGATCGATCGCGTGGACGAGGTGTACGACGTCGAGGAAGCCGAGCGTCTAGGCATCGTCCGCGGCGGCATCGTCATCCAGATCCACACCGGCTCCCGCGGCCTCGGCCACCAGGTCGCCACCGACTCTCTCCGCGTGATGACCAAGACCATGGCCAAATACGGGATCGAGGTCGCCGATCGCGAGCTGGCCTGCGCGCCGCTCAGCTCGGGCGAAGGGAAGCAGTACTTGCGTGCGATGGCGGCCGCGGCGAATTTCGCATTCGCCAATCGGCAGCTGATCACCGCCGCGATCCGCCGCGCGTGGCTGCACGAGCTGACCGACGATCGCATCGACATCGTTTACGACGTCGCCCACAACGTCGCGAAGGTGGAGCGCTATCCCGATGTCGGCGAGGTGGTCGTGCACCGCAAAGGCGCGACGCGCGCATTTCCGAACCAGCCGGTGCTCATCCCCGGCAGCATGGGTACAGCCTCCTACCTCCTTCTCGGACAGGACGGCGCGATGAAACAGAGCTTCGGCTCGAGCTGCCACGGCGCGGGCCGGACGATGTCCCGAACGAAAGCGCGCACGGAGATCAATGCCGAGGAGTTGAAGGGGCGGCTGAAGAAGCTCGGGATCATCGCCGAGGCCGGATCGTCGAAGGGGCTCGTGGAAGAGGCGCCCGAGGCGTACAAGGACATCGATGCCGTGGTCGATGTCGTGGCCAAGGCCGGCATCGCGAAGAAGATCGCGAGGTTCAAGCCCGTGGCGGTGATCAAGGGGTAGTTGCGGGGTTACGGGGTTTCGGGGTTACGAGGCTTTCTTCTTTTTTGCCGGTGCCGCCGGTTTTTCTGCCGCCGCAGGTGCAAGAGCGACGGCGATGAACTTCACGCTCGCGTTTTGCGCGGTCTTCGCCTTGTCGAGCAATGCCTTCGTGCGCGCTTCTTTCGGGAAACGCGTGGCTGCGGTTCGGACGAGGTGGGCCTGCACGACCGGCGTGCGGTCGTAAGTCGCATCGAATGCTTTGGCCATTCCGTCCAGTGCCGCGGGCGTGGTCAGGCGGGCGAGGGCGTATGCGGCGCTGGCGCGGACGGTCGGGCTGGAGTCGCCGAGGAGCGAGACCAGCGGAGCAACGGCGGACTCCTGATCGATCTTCGCCAGCGCCATTGCTCCGCGCGTGCGGGTGATCGTGCTGTAGTCGCCGGCGACGATCTTCTTGACCGTTTCCAGCTTCGACGCATCGCCGAGCTCGAGGAGGACGACGTTGATCGTCGGCCAGAGCGGATCGTTCTCCGCGCGGCCTTCGAGCGCTTTGGTCAACACGTCGCGCGATTGTGCATCGCCACGGTGAAGAAACGCGCGAACGAGAACCGGCGCGGGATCGACGTCCGACTTCGTTTTCAGCAGACCTTTCAATGCGCTCTTCTTCTGTGGCGTGAGCTTCTGCGTCGCGTACTCGAATCCGGCGGAGTCACCCGCCTCGATGAGCGTGACCGCGGCGAAGAGCTGGTTCGATCCCTTGAGTGCCGCGCGAAGCTGCTCGAGCGCCGTAGAGTCCTTGTACGTGAGCGCCAGACCACGCAGAGCGGCCTGCTTCACCTCTTCGGCCTTGCCGAGGCCTTTCGTCATCTTGCGGAGCGGCTCGATGGCGCGTCCGTCTTTCGCTCGCACGAGACCTTCGATCGCCGCCTCGTAGTAGATGTTGTTCAGCATTCCCTCGGTGCGCTTGATCAGTTCGGCCACGATCGCGTCGCGTTGCGCTTTCGGCGTCGCCTCATCGCCGGCGACATCGCCGAGGATCCGCAACGCCGCGTTCGTGACCTCGGACGGCTTGTCTTTCGCCAGCAACGCCATGAGGTGGGTCATCGCGTTTTCGGGATCGGAAAAAACGAGACCCGTCGCGCAACGGCCCTGCAGCGATTCGTACGGGAAGTTGTCGACGCAATTCCTGAAGAACGGCGCAACCTCGGCTTTGTATCCGGCTTTGAGCAGCACGAACGCGGCGTCGACCCACTCGCTCCAGACTTCGGCCGCCGCATCCGCGGTCGCGTCGCCGACGTCGCCGCCGAGGAGCGCGCCGGCGAGCGTCGCTACCTGCGCGGTCACTTTTTCCGACGGTTTGACGTCGACGGATTCCTTGAAGCCAGCGAGCTGCTGATCGAGGGCGAGCTTCTGCTGTTTCTGCGGCAGTTTCGCTTTCCCCTCGTCGAGGAGGAAGGAGACGAGCACCGGGTTGTACTCACCCTGGAGCGCTTTGCTGTCGAGGATGGTCTGGATCGAATCGGCCGCAAGGACGGGCCGGATGCCGAACAAGAGGACGACTGCCAGTGCCGCGATGCGCCGCATACTTCGCCTCCCTGATTTCGAGGCGGAAATTCTAGCGCGTCGGGGCGGAAAGATGTCTCGCGAGATCCGCGGCCTGCTGCCGGATTTCCGGAATTGCAGTCGACTCCCACAGCGCCGGACGGCGGAGCGGGCCGAGGGTGAAGAGGCCATCGACGCGGGCGCCGTCGTAGCCGAGAAGTGCGCCGTCGTCGTCGGTCTCGAGGCCGAGCCCGAGCGGATCGGGACTCAGCCAGCCAGCCTGGCGCAACTGCACGACGAGCGGCAGCTCGACGCGCGCGTAATCGCTCGCCGGTCCCGTGCAGTTGATCACTCGCGCGAAGTTCATCGTGCGAGGCTCGCTCGTTCCGCGATCGCGCCAGGTGACTTCGACGCCTGCATTGGTCTGCCGCATTTCTTCGATCCGTCCCGCATGAACGACCAGCGGTGTCTCACCCAGTCGCCGAGCAACCTCGGGAGCCATGCGATGACGATGAACATCCCAGACATTCTTCGCATGTCGCAGAAACGACGCGCGCTGGGCGATCGACCATCGCCGCCAGATCGTCGCGGTGAGCGGGCGAAGAGCGTCGATGACCGGGCGCCAATCGCCGCTGATCTGTTCGCGAATCCAGCGAAGCACGCGACGCGGCGAATCGACGTCGTCGGGAAGCGCGAGCGTCTGCGGCGTCGATGGCGCGTGCGTTTGCGGAAGGCGTCCGTGTCGCGACAGCGCGTGCAGCGTTCCGCGATGACCTTCCGCGCGCAGCGACAAGGCGATGTCGACCATCGTGAGGCCGGTGCCGATCAGCAGGACGTCGGCGTCGCGCTGCAATCCGACCGCAGCGCCGGGCGCCCAGGGATCGCGCAGGTATTGCGGCGGTCCGACATCCGTTCCGCCGCAAGGATCTGCGGGTGGAAGGTTGCCGAGGGCGAGGACGACGGCGTTCGCGCGGATCGTGCGGCTGTCGTGCAGGTGAACGATCCAGTGATCGTCCTGACGGGTGATGCCGACCGCGGTACCGGCAATGCGCGCGATCGATGACGGTCCGCCGTTCTGGAGAACATGCGCGAGGTACTCGCCGTACAGCGCCCGCGGCGCGAACGTGCCGCCGTCCGCCGCGGGAAAGAGCTGTTGCAGCCAGCGCAGGAAATGATCGGGATCATCCGTGAACGCGCTCATGCGCGCCGCGGGAACATTCAGCAGGTGCGCGCCGTACGGCGTTCCGTAGGCGAGTCCGCGTGCGGCGCGCGCGCCGGCTTCGACCAGAGCGATGCGCGCATCGGGCGGTGCGACGCTGCGCCAGTGCGCCGCGAGCAACGTGCCGCTTGCGCCGGCCCCGATGATGGCGGCCCGGTACTCCGGAACGCTCATCGCCGCGGCAGAACGACCACGAACGTCGCGCCTTTCCCCACGCCTTCACTCGCGGCGGAGACCGTGCCGCCGTGCATCTCGACGAGCTGCTTCACGATCGCCAGGCCGAGGCCGAGACCACCGTGCTGGCGCGACTCGGAGGTGCTCTGCTGGCTGAACCGATCGAAGACCGACGGCAGGAACTCCGGCGGGATGCCGATGCCGGTATCGCTCACGGTCACCTTGAAGCGCTCGGACGTGCACTCCAGATGAATCCAGACGCGCCCGCCTTCCGGCGTGAACTTGATCGCGTTCGAGAGCAGGTTCCAGAGCACCTGATGCAGGCGGCCGCGATCCGCTTTCAGCATCGGATCTTCGCAGTCGATGATGCGCTCGATGTCGATCTTCTTCGCGGCGGCGGTCGTCTCGACGAAGCGCATGGCCTCGTCGAGGACATTGATCACGTCGACGGTGTCGATGTGCAGCCGCAGCTTGCCGGTGATGGCCCGGGAGATGTCGATCAGGTCGTCGACGATGGCCGCCTGCGCTTTCGCGGCGAGCTCGATCTGTTCGACGGCGACGCGCAGCTCGGCGTCGATGTTCATCACCTTCATCAGCTGCGCCCAGCCGAGGATGGAGGTCATCGGCGTGCGCAGCTCGTGGGAGACCGTGGCCAGGAACTCATCGCGGGCGCGGCTTGCGTCGCGAAGTGCGTTCTCCATCAGCTTGCGATCGGTGATGTCGTGCAGCGAGAGCACCGCGCCGGCCAGACGGCCCTCCTGCATGATCGGCGTGGCCGAACAGATCAGGGAGATGCTCTGCCCGTTCTTGTGCAGCCATCGCTCTTCATGATCGGAAACGGTCTTGCCTTCGAAGAGGGTCTGGCTCAGCGGGCACTCGGCGGTGGGGTGGCTTTCGTGAACGGCGGTGTGGAGGTCTTTGCCGCGGAGCTCGTCTTCCGACCAGCCGAGGATTTCCGCGGCGGCGGGATTCATGTAGGTCAGGCGGCCGCTCGCGTCCATGAAGCAGAGCCCTTCCGCGACGTGGGTGGTGATGAGCCGGTTCAGCTGTTCGACGCGGCGGCGCTCGGTGTCGTCGATGGTCGTGCCGACGAGGCCCGGACGTCCGGCGATGTCGACGGAGCGTCCGCGGGAGGCGATCCAGTGCACCGAGCCGTCGGGCCAGATGGCGCGGTACTCGATCGCATACGACGCGCGGGTCTCGATCGCGTACTGGACGCGATCGTTGACCCGGTCGCGATCGTCGGGATGCATGAGCGCCCAGATCGTGTCGATGGTGACCACGCGCGAGTCGAGAGGAATCCCGAGGTTGGCCTTGCAGCGGGGCGTGCAGTCGATGACGCCCGTCTCTACGTCGAGGTGCCAGAACCCGACGCAACCCGCGTCCGCGGCGAGGCGCAGCCAGGCCGGCTCGAGGGCTGTTGCGTAAGTCGGAATGGCGCGCTCGTGATGGACGGGGTCAACGGTCATGCGAACCGGCATCGTCGCATCGCGAGTCGAGGCGGTCAAACACAGCCGTGAAAAGGGGAGGTCGAGAGCCGTCTCGCGGCGGCTCTCGAGTGGGTCATTCCTGATGGTGTCAGCCCTGCGGGCCGGCGGGTTGGCTGATCGCGACCGTGACGTAATTTCCGTCGCTGTTCTTGATCACGTACGCGGCGACCATGCCCTGCTGAAGCTGGACGTCGGTGGTGTACTGGCTGCCGTTGGCCGCCCACTGAAATCCGGCCGAGCCGCCCAGGAAGTTCGAGTTCGGATTGACCCGCGCCAGGGCCGCGTTCGTGAACACTCCGATCCAGTCGAAGGAGCTGACGATGTTTCCGCCGTAGGGCTGGTTGCTGGCGTTCCACGACAGCAATGCGAATCCGTTGCTGGACGAGATCGAGACGGCATACGTGGTCGTGCCCGCGCCGATCGGCGCAA
This sequence comes from uncultured Acidobacteriota bacterium, assembly GCA_963822445.1. Classification (GTDB taxonomy): domain Bacteria; phylum Acidobacteriota; class Thermoanaerobaculia; order Gp7-AA8; family Gp7-AA8; genus QHVT01. The sequence continues at coordinate 892,657 of CAWGHO010000003.1, forward strand.
GGGCAGCAGTATTCGACAGCGCCTCGATCCGTTCACTCTCCTGCGCGGCAAACAGGACCGCGGCCCCCTCCTGCGCGCGTCCACGCACACTGCTCTTGTCCTGAATGGGGATCGTCATGACCTCTCTCCTTGCGGGTCCTGCGAAACCAGACAGAGCGCAGCCACAGGCCGGGCCGAACCGGGTTACGTCCAACGCCGCTTTTCGAAGCGACACTGGCTACTGACTTCACGGTATGTGAGGAAAGAGTGGACCTGCAGCACTAGATATGTCGCAGCAATAGATACGGCAAGTGGTAATAACGGAGTGATTCCGATTGCTATCGGTTCTCACTTGATGGCTCTCCGTGGGCGCGCGGGCGCGTCACCATCCGGAGATGTCTCGACACTGGTTTCCCATCCGTCGTAGCGACCGCCGAGTTCTTCAGGATCAGTCAATGCTGGATCGTGAAACCGTTCGGGACCGCCCAGGCAGTGAACGCGTCGCGATCCGAGGAGGCAGGAAATACAACCAGTGGTCAATCCGATGTGTCACCGAACGATCGTCACTCTGGTCTTTGAGAGCTGTACGCGGATCTTGGCCGCCGACCACATCCTCGATCCGTCCGCCGAGCTACGGCTTCGAGTAAAACGGCCGCTTGTATTTCGCGAGCAGGTCTTCGACGCGTTTCATCCAGTAGCCGCCGAATGGGGAGGGGGAGACGGTGTAGCCGGGTGGGGGGTAGGGGACGCAGGCGCCGGACTCGCCCCATTGGGAGTGGAAGACCGTGGCGCCGGGGCTGACGCGCGAGGGCAGGGGATCGGTGACCCACAGCCAGGCGTTGGTCGGGGCGAAGTGCGCGCCGACGGGCAGGACCATCGCGTAGCGCTTCATCAGCGGCGGCCAGTGCAGCATCGCGAACATCGACGTGCCGCTGCAGTCGGGTGTGGTGAAGAGAGCCACGCTCCCGCCGGGTTGCTGCAGACCCTGAATCGTTTCCGGCGAGACCAGCAGCGCGACTTCGTCGCCGCCTTTCAGCTTGTAGCGGACGATCGCCGACAGGGGCACGGTCGGGAAGCGGTCGTCCCAGCGGATCAGATCGCCCACCAGGGTGTCGTTCGCGTCGTAGATCTTCGTGGTGCAGCAGCGATCGCGTTCGAGACCGGGCGGTTGCACTTTCGTCGTCGGACGTTGGGCGAATGCGGAAAGGGAGATGAGGACCAGGGACAGGACCAGGGCGATGCGTCGCATGCGACTCCTCCTCCTCGTTTACTGTGCCGGTGCCGGCTCGGCCAGCGAATCACGAATCCGTTTGTCCCACGACGTGGACTGAATCTCCTGAACCTTTCCACCGACGAAGACGACCAGCGAATCCATCTTGCGGACGTAGTCGGTGACGTAGCTCCACTCCTCGATCGACACGCCGTCGAAGCGAAGCCGCGCCGCGCGCCGCTCGGGCGGTCCCATCAGCCGCTCCACCTCGACCAGGGTCTGGCCGAGGCGGATCTTGTTGATGGCGGCGCGATTCTTTTCCGCGAGCTTGAAGGCGTGCCGTTCGACGTTCACGCCGCTGCTGCAGCCGGCGAGGACGATCACGGCGATGGCAATGACTTTCTTCAGAACCATCCGTCTCCCGCGGGATTGACCAGGGCCCGGGCCAGACTCGCGTACATCGCTTTCCGCTGTTCGTTCCGATCGAGACCTCCGCGGACGACGACGTAGCGCATCGGCATTTCCGTCGGATGGAACTGCGAGTGATACGACAACCAATCGGTGGTCTGTCCGACTTTGGCGTTCATGCCGGCGCCGAGGACGACGACGTAGACGGCGTTCGGGTCGACGTGCTGAATCGCGCCCGCTTCGACCTGAGCGAGCAGCGCGCGCTGCACGTCGAGATCGGTCACGTCGGGACCTGCGAGCGGCAACTGGCGCGAGCCGAAGCGGAAGCCGAAGCTGCGCACGCCGTAGCGATCGAGATCGCGAATCCGCTCATCGCGATCGATGCTGCGGGCCATGGCCATGATCGGAGCCATGTCGCCCCTGGCCCATTCGCCCGCGTACAGAACCTGGATCGACGGATCTTCGAGCACCGGTCCGCCATGAAAGAGGACGTCGCCGAGGGGATCGCCGCCGCGGTAGACGCGGACCAGGCCGCCGTCATCGTCGCGGACCATGTCGGCGGGCAACGCCACCTGCGGCTCGATCGCCTCCGTGGCTTCCGTCGCTTCGCTTTCCTCGCCTTCGACGGCCACGGACGTCGCCGCCGTGCCGAAGACGATGTCGAGCACCGGATGCACTTCGATTCCGTTCGGGGCCACGCCGGTCTGGCCGTGGATGTAGTCCCAGAAGCCGATGCCTTTGATCGTGACCGGCGTGCTGGTGGTCTTGAAGCTCGTCGTCGCTGTGAAACGGGCGTCGAACTGATTGCGCGCGCGGGCGATGCCGGGGCCGAACGGGCTGCCGGCGCCGACGCAGTTCGTGGCCGGAAGCTCGATGATCATCGTCCGGCCGGAGCCGTCCTTGATGACCAGGTGATAGTCGGAGTCGTTTTCGCGAACGTACTTCGTCAGCGTGCCGCTGAGCCGGTACTGGGTGGTCTCGCGCGGCGAGACGCGCCCGTTCGAGGGCAGCGAGCTCGGTCTCGTGGACTGGTGAAAGTTGTAGATCGTGGAAGAGATGTAGCTACTGAGGTTGACCGATGGGGCGTTCGGATCGGTGCCGGTCTTGACCGACCAGCGCTCGACACCGCATGCAGCATGAAGCTCGGAGACAGCGAACAGCAACAGCGCCGTGACGGAGAGAACCACTCGCATGAAGGCCTCCAACCGATCGTTTTTTTGTGTTGTCGGATCAGTGTAGCTTGTTGCGGCTCTCGAACAATCGCCTTCCCGCGACGATGGAGTCGTTCGGCAGCGGAACGGGCTCGCCGATGCGCAACGCTTCGAGGTAGATCCGCGCGCCCGCTTCCATGGCCACGGCGAGATGCAACGCATGCTCGAGATCGCGGCCGACGCAGACGTTGCCGTGGTTGGCGAGAATCACCGCCGTTCGATCGCCCAACGTGCGGATGACGTTCGTCCCCACAGCCTCGGTGCCGGTGAACGCGTACTCGGCCACTTCGATCTGGCCGCCGAAGAAGACCATCATCTCGTCGAGGATCGGCGGCAACGGTCTGCGCAGAACGGACAGCGCCGTGACACAAGGCGAGTGCGTATGCACGACCGCCCCAACCTCGGGATGCGACCGGTAAACCGCGAGGTGCAGCGGCAACTCGTAGGACGGCTCGCGATTCGATTCGACGGCCTCGCCGGTATGCAGATCGACGAGGACCACGTCATCGGGAACGAGCCCGTCGTATTGAACGGTGGTGGGGGTGATGGCGATGCGTCCCTCGCCGGCGCGGCAGCTCACGTTTCCCGCGGAACCGGCGACCAGGCCCGCGGCCCACATTTTTTTGGCGTGAAGGGCGACGTCTTCGCGTGGCTGCATGACGTGCGCGAGGCTAGCATGAGCACCGCTTGAATCTGCTCCACCTCTTCGATCTTTCCCTCCTCGCCCGCGCGGACGACGACGCCCTCGAATGGAACGGCGCGACGTACACCTTCGGCGAGCTGGAACGTCGCAGCAATCGCGTCGCAAATGCGCTGACCTCGCGCGGATTCGAGAAGGGCGATCGCCTCTGCGTCTACATGGCGAACAGCATCGAGCTGATCGACGTCTTCCTGGCCTGCATGAAGCTCGGGGTGATCTTCGTCCCGATCAACATCCTCTATCGCGAGCGGGAGATTGCGCACATCACCACCGACGCGGAACCGCGCGAAGTGATTTCGTCTCCGATCGAGCCGTCGGACTTCGACACGCGTCCGCAAACCCAACTCGACGGCGACACACCGGCCGCAATCATCTACACCTCGGGCACGACCGGCGCGTCGAAGGGTGCGGTGCTCACCCACAACAACTTCCTGACCAACACGGTCAACTTGTTGACCGCGTGGCAGATCACCAGCGCGGACCGCCTCTTCCTCGCACTCCCGCTCTTCCACATCCACGCCCTCGGCAACGGCCTGCACACCTGGCTGGCCAGCGGATGCCGGATGCGATTGCTGGAGCGGTTCGATCACCGGACCGCGGTCGAGGAGCTGCTCGATTTCCAGCCAACGCTCTTCTTCGGCGTGCCGACGATGTACGTGCGTTTGCTCGAAACGCCCGCGGAGGCGGCGAAAGTCATCGGCAGCCGAATGCGCCTGTTCGTGTCCGGTTCCGCCCCGCTTCCGGCGCATGTCCTCGAGCAGTTCCGCGCGCTTTTCGATCACACCATCCTCGAGCGCTACGGCATGACCGAGACGTTCATGAACATCAGCAATCCGTACGTCGGCGAGCGCCGCGCGGGGACGGTCGGCTTTCCGCTGCCGGGCGTGTCCGTCCGGATCGAGGACGGCGAGCTGCTGGTGAAGGGCTCGAACGTGTTTTCCGGTTACTGGCGCCGCGCGGAGAACGTGTTCACGTCCGACGGCTACTTTCGCACCGGCGATCTCGCCACGGTCGATGCCGACGGCTACTACACGTTGCTCGGCCGCCGCAGCGATCTGATCATCTCCGGAGGCTTCAACATCTATCCCCGCGAAATCGAAGAGCTGCTGCTCGAGCAATTCGGCGTGCGTGAAGCGGCGGTCGTCGGTGTGCCCGATGACGTGCGAGGCGAGGTGCCGGTCGCGTATCTGGTCGGCGACTTCGACGAGGGGGAGCTCGAGCGCATCTGCCGCGAGCAGCTCGCGTCGTTCAAAGTGCCGCGGAGGTTCGTGAAGGTGGAGAGCATTCCCCGCACCGCGCTGGGGAAGGTGCAGAAGCATTTGCTCTGGACTGCGGCAGCAAAGCTGCCGCTCTGACTTGCGCGAGCGTCAGCTCGCGCTGACGCGAGTAAAAGCGGCGGCTTTGCCGCCGCAGTCCAGAATCACGCCGCTTCTTCGTTCCGGTGATCGCTGGTGATGCGTCCGTCGCGGATCTCCACGATCCGGCTGGCGCGTTTCGCCAGGGCGGGATCGTGGGTGATGATCACCAGCGTGCGGCCGGCTTTCCAGAGCTCGGTGAAGATCGACATGATGTCGCCGCCGCTGGACGTATCGAGGTTTCCGGTCGGCTCGTCGGCGAGAACGATGTCGGGGTTCATCGCCAGCGCGCGGGCGATGGCCACGCGCTGCATCTGACCGCCGGAGAGCTCGGTGGGGCGGTGATCGAGACGGTCGCCGAGGCCGACGCGGGTCAGCAGCTCCTTCGCGCGTTCGCGGCGGTCTTTCGGTGAGACTCCGCCGAACAGCAGCGGCAGCTCGACGTTCTCCGCGGCGCTGATGTGCGGCAGCAGGTTGAAGTTCTGGAAGACGAATCCGACGCGGCGATTGCGGATCTCCGCGAGCTGATCGCGCGTCACGCCGGCCACGTTCTCGCCGCCGATCTCGTACGTGCCTTCGGTCGGCGTATCGAGACAGCCGAGCAGGTTCATGAGCGTCGACTTGCCCGAGCCGGACGGCCCGACGATGGCGACCATTTCGCCGCCGAAGATGTCCAGGTCGATGCCTTTGAGCGCTTCGACCTTCACCTTGCCGGTGTCGTAAACCTTCCGGATGCCGGACATGTGAATGATGCTGTCAGCCATTTGATCTCTCATTCATAACGAAGTGTTGCCGCGGGATCGACGCGCGCCGCGCGGCGGGCGGGGAAGTAGCCGGCCAGTAATCCGATCATGCCGAGGATGGCCGAGGTGGCCATGCCGATGGCGGGCGAGAGCGTGGGGCGGCCCAGGAACGACATCACCCGGTTGCTTTCGATCGGGAGAAACGTCGCCGCGGCGGTCATCAGCGTCGCGATCACGATTCCGACCGCGCCGCCGATGAATGTGTAGACCAGCGCCTCGAGCACGAACGGCCAGATGATCCAGCGCGCCTTTGCGCCGAGGGCCATCTTCACGCCGATCTCGCGGGTGCGCTCCTTGATGACCGCGAACATGATGTTGGCTACGCCGACGCCGCCGATGAGCAGAGTCAGCGCGCCGACGATGCCGAGGAAGAGCTGGATGCCGCCGGTGATCTTCCGGTTCATCTCCGCGCCCTTCACCGTGTCCCAGGTGCCGAACGCGCGCTCGTCGGCCGGGTCGTAACCGAGCTTCGGGCCCATGGTCTCGTGGAACTTCTTCAGCATCGGCTTCATGTCGCCCGGGTTGTGGGTCTCGATGAGCAGGTTGCTGAGCCGGTCGCGGCCGAACTGCGCCTTCGCAGTGGTGATCGGAATGGTGATGTGGGTCGCGTCGGGTCCGCCGTACGTGCCCATCTGCGTCTTGTGCTGCATCACACCGATCACGGTGTAGGGCGCGTTGTTGATCAGGATGGTCTTGCCGACCGGTTCGACTTTGCCGAAGAGGTCCGTGGCCACTTCATCGCCGATGAAGGCCACGCGGCGGCGTTGCTTCTCGTCTTCCGGCGACAGCCAGCGGCCACCGGCGACGGGGTAATGCTTGCGGGCGTCGCCGTACTCCCAGCTCACGCCGATGACGCGCGAGTTGATGGTCTTGCGTTCCCAGGCGATGGCCGTGCGCCACGACGTGATCTCGCCGATGACCGACTTGAGCTCGGGCATGCGCGCACGCACGAATTCGAGGTCGTCGATGCGCGGACGGATCGGACGGCCGGGAGGAAGTCCGCGGAACGACTTCGACGTCTCGCCCGGCCAGAGCACGGAGATGTTCTCGCCCATGGCCCGGCGGTTCTTGTCGAGCTGCAGCTTCAGCCCTTCGCCGAATGCGAGCAGCAGCAGAATCGCCACCGTGCCCCACGCGATCGAAGCGATGGTGAGGAAGGCGCGCTTCTTCTGAAGCTGGCTGGCCTTCGCGAAGAGCGAGAAGATGACGTGCAGATCGTGTTTCATAGCTTCATCGCCACCACTGGATCCAACCGCGATGCGTCACGGGCGGGGAAGTAACCGGCCAGCAATCCGACGATGCCCAGCGCGGTTGCCGTGAGCACTGCCACCATCGGCGAGAGCTCCGGCTTGCCCACGAACTCCTGCGGTCCTTCGGGGAAAATCGCACAGATGCCGTAGGAGATGGCGAAGCCGATTGCGCCGCCGACCGCGGTGACGAGCATGGTCTCCAGAAGGAACTGGGTCATGATCCAGCGCTGCTTCGCGCCGAGGGCCATCTTGATGCCGATCTCGCGGGTGCGCTCCTCGATGATCACGTTCATGATGTTCGAGACGCCGATGCCGCCGACGACGAGGGTGAGCACGCCGATGATGCCGAGGAAGGCGTTGAAGGCGAGCATGAACATGTCGAAGAACTGGAACTGTTCGGTGGTGTCCCAGATCGACAGTGCTTCCTTGTCGTCCTTGTTGAAGCGGAGCCGTTTGCCGAACGCCGCGCGCAGGTCCTCGATCACGGCCTTGGTCTGCGTCGGGTTCGCGGCCTGGAGGACGATGTTGTCGATGTACTTCTCGCCGGTCAGTGCGCGATAGGTCGACGCGGGGATGAAGATCTTTTCCTTGTCCCGCCCGCTGTAGCTCGAGTCCTGTTCCTTGGCCTGAAGTACGCCGATGACCTGGAACGGCGACTGGTTGATCAGGACGGTCTTGCCGATGGCGTCGGACTCGCCGAAGACGTTGGTCTTGAGCTCGTCGCCGATGAACGCCACCCGCCGCTGCGAGCCTTCGTCGAGCGGATTGATGAACCGCCCGCCGGCCACGGGGATGAGATTGCGCATCTCCCCGAACTCGGGCGCGACACCGGAGATGTCGACGGAGATGGTCTTCGTGCCGTAGTCGAGGCGCATGGAGGTCATGTACTCGCCCGACACGCGCTTGAGTCCCTGCACTTCCGTGCGGATGGCCTGAATGTCCTCTTCGGCCACACGCAACCGCCGCCCCTTGCCGAGGCCTTCGTGCGGAATGGAAGTGAGCCCGGCCCAGACGATGACGATGCGATCGCCGAGGCCAGCCGTGTTCCTGATGAGCTGCTTGTGCAGCCCCGTCCCGAACGCGAGCATCAGACTGATCGCAACCGTTCCCCAGACGATCCCGAAGACCGTCAGAAACGTGCGCAGCTTTTCATTGCGCACATCGCGGAAGAGCTGGCGGAGGACTTCTTTGATGGAAACCATGTTGTCGGGTTCCGGGGGTTACGGGGTTTCGGGGTTTCGAGGTGGGTGTTACCCCGTAACCCCGAAACCTCGTAACCCCGTAACCAGCGAAGCTAGCTGATCTCCTTCGGCGGCCTCTCCACAACTTTCTCCCCCTTCTTCAGCCCCGAAACGACCTCGATGTTCAGGCCGTCGCTGATGCCGGTCTTGATCTCCACTTTTTTCGGTTCGGCTTTGGGGTCGGCGTTGGGGATCTCGACCATCGTCTTCTTGCCGCCGTCTTCGAACGTCACCAGGCGTTCGGGGAGGACGAGGACGTCCTTCTTCTCGCGGATGATCACGTCGGCGTTCGCGGAGTAGCCGGCGCGGAGGGTGATCTTCGCGTTCGGCTCGAGCTCGATCTCCACGTCGAACAGCGTGGCCCCTTCCTTCTGCTGGGCCTGGGGGGCGATGCGGGAGACCCTGCCGGTGACGACGTCCGTCGGCAGCGCGCCGACTTTGATGCGCGTGGTCATGCCCGCGGAGAGCTTGCCGACGTCGATCTCATCGACCGTGCCTTTGAAAATGAGGTCGGACATGTCGGCGATGGTCGCCATCTCTGTTCCGGGCTGGTACGAGGTCAGGGGAACGATCGGGTCGCCCGGATTCACGGCGCGGCTGAGGATCGTGCCGGCGGCCGGCGCGCGAATGATCGATTCCGTTCCGCCCGCGGTCAGACGTCCGCGGCGGGTGAGCTCGCGGTCCTGCTGCGCTTTCATCAGAGCGACGCGATTCAGCTCGAACGCTTCTTTCTTCTGCTCCACTTCCGACTTCGGCAGCACGCCGCTGCGGGCGAGCTCCTGGGCGCGGACGTAATCGCCTTCCGCGCGACGGAAGCTGGCCTGCGCGGACTCGACGCGGCGATCGACTTCCGTGACTTCGAGCGGCGTCGGATCGGGCGCGATCTCGAACAGCGGATCGCCGGCCTTGACCGTGTCGCCCACTTCGACCATGGCCCGGCGGACGATGCCGGAGATTTTCGACTTCACCTGGAACTTCTGGCGCGGCTGGATCTGGCCGACGGCGACCGCCTTCTCGACGATCGTTCCCTGGATGACCTCGACTTCCTTCAGAGAGCCGTCTTTCTTCTTGCTGTTGCGGGCGACGGCGTACACCCCGACCGTCACGGCGGCGAGGATGACGAGGATGAGGAGGATTTTTCCGAGTCTGGACATGCGTGGCTCTCCTGACAGAGGCCAAGTACGCAGGCAACAACGAAAAGTTTCGGAGTCAGTACGGCGGGCGTCTCGCCCGCCCGGCGACGGGCATCATGCCCGTCGCGAAGCGGGCGGGACGCCCGCCGTACGTGCATGAATCAAATCGGCGGCCCTGGCGGCACGGGCGGCGGCGTGGGCGGTTTCCACGGCTCCGCGGGTCGATTGAGAAAGCGCTCGATGTCGTCGCGGGTCGCGCGGCGGTGGGCGTCCTCCGATGCATCGCGTGTTCCGGCGCGGAGACGATCGGACAAACGCCGAAGCCCATCGACCGCTTCCGCGCGCGCCTGCGGATCGGTCTCACGATTCGCGGCGAGATCGGAAAGGCGCGTCACGAAAATCGTGCGCGTGCCGCGCGAGACGGAGCCTTGCTGCATGACCACGTCGATCATCGCGTTCAGAACGTCGCGCAGGGTGAAGTCCTGCTGCTGCGCGAGCCGCGACGCGCGCGAGGAATCGAGCAGCGCGGAGATGGTGATGTCCGCGGAGGTCATGGCCGCGGCGATTGGATCGAAGGTCGGATCGGTGCGCCGCGGAAAGAGCTCGGTGTTGGCGTTGCCGGTTCCGTACGCCGGCGGCGGAATCAGCGCCACGATGCGCGGCGGGACCTCCAGGAACTTCGGATCGAGCGTCGCCAGCACTGCATTCAACGCCTCCCGCTGCTGCTGCGCCGGAACGGGCCGCGGCAACTCCGACGATCCGTCGTCATTCACGCTGTAAGTGAAAAACACCCCGCCAATCGACTTCGTCGCCGCCTCGGTCTGATAGCGATGGTGAAGGTAGAGCGGCACGAGCTGCTCTTCGAGCGCGGACAGAGCCTCTCCGCGTTTCAGATTCTTCAGCCCGAACTGCTCGAGCGCCAATCGCCGCACTTCGATCTCGTGCCGCAGCATCACGACCGGATCGCCGCCGTTGTCCCACACCGATCCGAGGGGATGCGCGCCGCCGACAGCGCGCGAATGCGGATCGGAAACGAACAGCGGCGTGGCCCGCGCCAGCGCCTCGAGCTCCGCGTCATTCGCAACCGGCGCGTACGCATAACGAATCGCCGCAATGTCGTAAGGCGCAACCCCGGTCGCATAAGCCTCGGACAAATCGAGCTTGCCATTGACGATCTTCACGTACGGCGCGGGATAGTCCATCACCGAGGCGCGGTTGTAGGTCGAGGCGGCCATGTTGTGGTCGAGACCGAGCGTGTGGCCGACCTCGTGCGCGGAAAGCTGGCGGATCCGGGCCAGGGCCATCAGCGACGGAGACGTGTTCGGATCGAGCTCGTCGTACGTCGACATGAGCCCGCGGGCGAGCATCACGTCCTGGCGGATGCGCAGCGATCCGAGGAGGACCGTGCCTTTGATGATCTCGCCGGTGCGGGGATCGACGACGCTCGCGCCGTACGACCAGCCGCGCGTGGAGCGATGCACCCAGTTGATGACGTTGTAGCGGACGTCCAGCGGATCGGCGTCAACCGGCAGGACTTTCACCTGAAATCCGTTCGGATAGCCGGCCGCTTCGAATGCGGTGTTCCACCACGCTGCGCCTTCGACCAGCGCGGTGCGGATCGGCTCGGGCACGCCGTTGTCGACGTAGTAGACGAGCGGTTTGCCGGGCTCCATGCGATGGCGGGCGATCCACGTTTTCGAGATCGGCTCGGTGAACGGCGATGCGTAATCGTAGAAGTCGATGCCGAAGACGCCGACGCGCGGATCGGAGCGACGCGGCTGGTAGCCGGGCTCGGGGAGGGCGACGAAGGAGTGATGCTCGCGAACGGTGATGACGTCGGCAGTAGGCGTCACGCCGCGCACGAGCGCCCCCGGCCGGTCATTCGTGCTGAACGTCAGCGTCGCCTCGACCTCGGTGTTCTTCTGGAACGCTTTGGTGCGGGGGAGGTAGATCGCGCTTCGATTGCGATCGAGGGTGTACGAGCCCTGCTGCGCATCGCGGAGGCGGCGAGCGACGCCATGCGCGTCGCTGAGAAAGAACTCCGTGGCATCGACCATCACGCCGCGCGGCGTGGTCTGCTCGACTTTGAATCCGGCGAGGATCGAGGTCGCGAAGGATTGCTCGACCGTTCGGCGCTCGGATGGGTCGTTGCTGATCGCGCGGAACGCGTAATTCGGTTCGACCATCAGCACGCGCGGTCCGACCCGTTCGAAACGGACGACATGCGTCGCGCCGAGCTGCGAGCGATCGAGGCCGACGGGATTCGAGCCCACGCCCGACGCCAGCGAGACCTGCCAGATCAGCTCTTCATTGAAGCGCGTGATCTCCATCATCAGCTTGCCGGTGGCTTCGTCCCATTGCAGGGGGATGAAGCCTTCGAGGGTGGTGAGGGTGTTCGTCACCGGTTGCGCCGGCGGCGGTGTGGGCGCGGTGGTGGTGCAGGCGGTGAGGAGGATGGCAAGGGCAATCGCGCTTCGCATCGGGCGCGATTGTACGTGCCGATGCGCTATCCTCGGCCAGTCCAATCCGGTCAACAAACAGGCGAGGAGCGCGGAATGTTCAGCTTCGCGAAATTCGGCCCGATGGAGTACGTGATCCATTACTCGGATGGAAAAGTGCGGAGGGAGGGGCGTGGGCTCTCCTTCTTCTACTGGGTACCGACGTCGACGATCGTCGCCGTCCCCGTAGGTAGCGCAGACGTCCCGTTCGTGTTCAATCAGGTAACTCAGGATTTTCAGACCGTCACGATTCAGGGTCAGCTCACCTATCGCGTAACGGAGCCGCGCCGACTGGCCGAGGTGCTCGACTTCACCACCGCACGTCTCGGCGGCTATCGAAGCAAGGATCCAGACAAACTCGCGCAAAGACTGATCAATCAGGCTCAGACGGCGAGCAGCACGCTCATGGCGCAGCTCACGCTACGCGACGCGTTGCGATCCGCGCCGCGAATCACCGAGGCGATCATGACTGGCCTTCGCACCTCGCCGGCGATCCAGGCACTCGGCGTTGAGCCCTTGAACGTGGCGATCGTGGCGATTTCGCCAACCCCGGAGATGGCGCGTGCGCTCGAGGCTGAGGCGCGGGAAGGCCTGCAGCAGGAAGCCGACATGGCCGTGTACGCCCGGCGCGACAACGCTGTAGCGCAGGAGCGGAAGATCAAGGAGAGCGAGCTCAATACCGAGATCGCGGTCGAGGAAAAGAAGCGGCAGATTCGCGAGACGCAGATGCAGTCGGAGATCGCCGTGGAGGAGCAGCGGAAGCAGCTCGTGACGGTGCAGTCGGAAAACGAGCGGACGATGGCCGAGGCGCGGGCGTTCGCGATGCAGGCCACGCTCGAGCCGCTGAAGAACGTCGACTGGCGGACGCTGACCGCCATCACCAGCGGCGGTGCCGATACGAGACTTGCCATCGCCCACGCCTTCCGCGAGCTCGCCGAAAACGCGGGGAAGATTGGAGTGCTCAACATCTCACCCGATCTCCTCGACAACCTTCTCCGCGATTCCTCGGATCGATGATCGAAAAAGCGGTGGTCGTCCGCCGCAGCACGCGGCTCGAGGAGTTGATCGCCCGCTTCAACACGCGCGAGCAGGCGAAGTTCTACATCGAGCACGCCGGCGGCGACTTCGCCGACTACGAGCGCGAACACGACAATTACCGCCGCGGACTGGATGCTGTCGAAGCGTCGCTGCGGCCGATCGTGAAGGTGCAGGTCATCGACCGGTCCTTCCTCCCGAACTTCATTGTCGCGCCCGATCAAGTGATCATCACCGTCGGCCAGGACGGCCTTGTGGCGAACACCGCAAAGTACGTGCGGGGCACGCCGATCGTGGCCGTCAATCCCGATCCGGAACGGTTCGACGGCGTCCTGCTGCCGTTCCTGGCGGCCGAGGCCGCGCCGGCGGTGCGACTCGTCCAGGAGCGCGCCGCTCGCGTGCAGAAGATCACCATGGCCATGGCGACGCTGAGCGACGGCCAGCGGCTGCTCGCGTTCAACGACTTTTTCATTGGCGCAGCCAGCCACGTTTCCGCGCGATACCGGCTGACCCACCGTGGCCGCACCGAAGAGCAGTCGTCCAGCGGTGTGCTTGTTTCGACCGGCGCGGGTTCGACCGGCTGGCTCAGCTCCGTGTTCAACATGGCCCGCGGCGTCGCCGAGTTCACGGGCGGCAACCCCGGTGCGGCGACACGATTGCCTCGCGAGGCGCGGAGGCTCCTCTTCGTCGTCCGCGAGCCCTTCGTCAGCCGCGCGTCGGGAGCGGAGATCGTGGTCGGCAGCATCGAAGGCGACGCGCCGCTGTCGATCGAGTCGCACATGCCGCGGAACGGCGTGATCTTCAGCGACGGCGTGGAGACCGACTACCTTGCTTTCAACTCAGGGGCGATTGCCAGCATCGGCGTCGCGCCGGAAGTCGCGAATCTGGTGATGAAATCCGCGACTACTCGCCGAGCGCCGCGTAGGTCATGAGCCGCCACCGCGCCCCTTGCGCCTCGCGAATCCGCGCGGCCAGGCGTCCACTTCAAAAGAGCAGTCCGCCGCATTCCGTCATAGAGCAGACTTCGGGGCGTTACCCTTTGCGCGTCCGACGAGCCTGAGAAACTCGGCGACTATCGCGTTCGAAAACAAGCCGAGCATGACACCGCCGTAAAAATCGCGCACATCGATCGCGATGGGGAGCGGGATTACCCCCTTTTGCGTCACCTTGCTGATCAGGCAGAAAATCACGACAGCGATCACTCCGATCACGAACTGTTTACGAATTGTCTTCCGGCTCAACCGCAGCGGTTTTACGGCCGCGTAGAAAGCGATCAGCAGCAGGACTCCCACCATACCGCCCGCAACGATCAGGAAGAACGATGGCGCGGGCGCGATGTCGATCGTGACGTTGAAGTCCTGTTCCTGGGCCTCGGCGGCGGGCCGGTGAGTAACGACATGCACGGTGGCGGTGGCTATGTTCTGTCGCCATTGAAAAAACACCGGCCGAAACGCGTTGTACCACTCGATTTCAGGAATGATGATGAGGACCTCCATCGGCTCCTGGGGATCGAGGTCGCCCGTCACCATCTGCTCGACCGCCGGGCGCCTTCCGGAGGAAACCATCGATACTGGCAACTGCACTCTTGCTTGTGTGACGTCTATGTAAGTGTCGGCGCTGTTGTTTTTGATCTGCAGCCGGATCTCGATCGGCCCGGTCAATCCGTTCGACTCGACCATCGGCTTGATTTCGAGCATGCTTTGCCCGCGCGCTTTCGGAACAATGAGTGCGGCGCAGAGCAGCACGATTCGCAGGCGAGGTGTCATAGGCCCGACTGCGATAGAAGTTGTTCCACCATCACGAGTCTCCCGTGCGCATACCCCCGGCTCCGGCCGGTCCCCTTCGCCACTTGTTCGAGAACGGTTCGGAACGCTTTCCAATGCACCGCATATTCAGGGTCCCTGCGGAGACGTGCCTTGATCGCCTGGTCGGTCATGATGGACTCCAGCGAGAGGCGCAATGAGCCTTCCCACAACTTCAGCGACTCGACGTTGAAGTAATAGGCGGTCTCCAGCGGGATAGCCTCAAAGTCGTAGATCAGGTCGTCGCGAGTACCGGCGAGAATCCTCGCCGAACCGAGATTCTCCACGACTGTCTCGATACGAATGACTGGCAATTGGTTCGTGAGCCCGCCCTGCTCGACGCGCCGGAACCACACGATGTATCGCGTCGCGACCGTTACCGCCATTTTCCGGTACCGCGTCGTCAGGAACGGCAAGTGCTCCGGCGCGCGCTCCGCCGCGCGATTACATGCTTGTAGATATTCGTAGAGAAATCGTTCCTGGAGGGGTATCGCTGCGCTCGCGAAATCGACCGAATCGAGATTCGGCTCGTAATAGTTCTTGATCGCTGAGCGCGGATCGGTGCGGCTCGCACGATCGCCTTTGTTGGTGATCGTCTCGAAAGGAGACCCGGCATCGGACGCTCCGCCGAAAACGGTCCAGAATGCACAAGCCAGTGCAAGGGCGGCAGTCAGGCGCCGTACACGACGTGCGCTCGCTGCCTTCAGCCACATGTGTAGCCTCCCGTCGGTTACGGACGTAAGAAAAGATTGCTCGAAGGAACGCCATCCATTCTTACGCGGCAGCGTAGCGCCGTCAAGGTGACTGGCAAGGACGGAGACGACGATGCGCCCGCACAATTAACGGCCGCTGCTACTGGCCGAGCGCGCCATAAGCCATGAGTCGCCACCGCGCCCCTTGCGCCTCTCTGATCCTCGCCGCCAGTTTTTCGTGGGTGTCGTTCCACATCGTCCAGCGCTCGAAGAACTTCGCGATCGCGTCTTTGTCGCCGGTCTGCTGCAGGCGGAGCACTTCCTTCAGCAGCGACGTCACCACTTCCGCGTATTTGTCGTAGTGAATGGTCAGGCGCGCGGTCTGCGAGTCGGCTTCGAGCAGGCCGTGCTCGAGGAACCAGTTGAACTGCATGAGCTGCATGGTCTGGTAGGGCTGGTCGCTGCGTGGTTTCACGTTCTGCAGCGTGCGACGGATGCCGCTGGCCTGAATCGCGCGGAGCGAGGGGTGATTCATCCGGTGCAGGGCGAAGAGCGACACCAGGTCGGACTTCATCTCCTCGACCGCGTCGGTGTACTCCTCCAGCTTGTCCGTTTCCGCGGGGCCGAGGTAGTGACCGATCTCGTGCCAGAGCGTGCGCAGATAGTTGCCGTCGTCGGCGAGGTCGTTCGCGTGCGCATCGACCGTCGCCGCGCGGAACACGCGCAGGTCGGCGGCGAAGATGCCGGGGTGCCGCATGATGTTCTGGCGGAGGAGGATCGTGCGGCCGTAACGTCGCGCGAACAGCGGATCGTTCGGCAGGATCGTGGCTGTGTTGGCGCTGCGGGCCTGGCCGAAATCGGCGATGACGTCGTAGACGCCGACGGGGATGTGATCGCGGACGCGTTTCTCGCTTTCGTACGGCAGCGCGTCTTCGATCGATTGCAGGCTGCCGAGCGCGCGGCGAAGCTCCGCGGTCGCCTTCTCATTCGTCAGTAGGATGCTCATCGAATGAAATGCTTTCGCGCCGTACAGCGCGTCGTCGTAACTCTCGTACGCGCCGATCTGCGCGTTGAATCGCTTGAAGCGGCCGGTGACCCATGACGCGTCGCCGCTCTCGTAATCGTTCGTGATGAGGTCGCGGGCGCGGTTGCGCAGGTAACGCGCGAACTCGGCGTCGCTCGCTTCGAGCTTCGTGGCGGCGCGCATCAGCAGGCGTTGCGCTTCGAAGAGGTGATCGGCATACGCGAGCGAATACGGCACGGCGTAGAACGATTTCGGATCGACTTCCATCGCCTGTAGCCGTGCTGTCAGTTCCGGATGAAGCACGCGGAGCGCGGCATTCGCGGCGAGCGTGTTCCGATCGCGGGTCAGACTCTCTTTCGTCGCGCGGCGGACGACCGTACGTTCGGCGAGGATCTCGTCACGACGCGTAGGATTCGCGGCGAGAAAGGCGTCGAGCTCTTCGCGGGTCACGTCAATCGGGTAGACGTTTCGACCCGGCACGGTCGCGGCGACCGGCAGAAAGGCCTCGCGTTTGTTGTCGAGGGTCACCGCGATCGGACCGTGATGGAGCGCGTACAGCGTCAGGAGATTGGCAGTCTGCTTCGTGCGCGGCAGCTCCATCAGTTTCTTGTGCGCCGTCAGCGCCTCATGGTGGCGCGAGTGTTCGTAAAGCCGCTGCATGATTGCGCCGGCTTCGAGCAGGTCCTTCAACGCCGCGCGCTCGTTTTCATCGAGCGCGTCGAGATCGGGTGCGAGACGGATCGTTTCCGTCTTCGCCAGCAGCTCGTTCGACTTCGACTCGGGCCAGTAGCCGCTCGGAATCACGGTGGCGAGAATGACGAGGAGCGTTTCGATCATGGGCGCGGAGAGTAACTCAGCGCCGGCCGTACAACGCAACGACCAGCGGACCGCGATACCCGCGCTGGGGCGAGTCGTCGGCGAAGGCGATGCCGACCTCGTTGAAGCTGGTCTGGAGGATGTTCTCGCGGTGACCGGGCGAGTTCATCCAGCCGGTGACGACGGACTGGCCGCTCCGGTATCCGAGGGCGAGGTTCTCGCCGATGACGCGATAGCTGTAGCCGCGGGCCTTCACCCAGACGAACGGGCTGACGCCGTCCGGCGAGACGTGATCGAAATAGCGCTTGTCGAGCATGTCGCCGACGCGGTCCTGCGCGGCGAGGCTGAGGCGCGACTCGAGGTGCAGCGGGTCGAGACCCTTCGCGGCGCGCTCGCGGTTCATGGCAGCGACGATGGTCTCGGCGAAACCGGCCGATGGCGCCGGCCTCTGCTGCTGCTGCGGTACGCGTTCGGGGACGGGAATGCGCTTCTGCGCTCCTTCGACGACGACGCTTCCGCGGCCGAGGGCTCGCTCGAGGTCGGCGGCGAGGCGCTCCAGGTCTGTCCTTCCGCGGCTGCGATTTTCCGCGAAGAGGGACAGCGGGAAGAGCAGCGCGAACGCGGCGAGGTACGACGTAAATCGTTGAGTCTTCGAGAACATGACCGGGCTCCGTAAGTTTGGACGAGCACGTACATCGCAATCGGCAGACCACCTCGTAGACTACGCCGGCCCATGTGCCTGATCGCCATCGCTCACCGCGCGTCGCCGCGCTATCCTCTGGTCGTCGCCGCGAATCGCGATGAGGAGTACGCGCGGCCCTCGCACGCCGCCGACTTCTGGCCCGACGCGCCGCAAGTCCTCGGCGGACGCGATGCCGTGGCCAATGGATCGTGGCTGGCCCTCACGCGAGCGGGGCGATTCGCGGCGGTCACGAATCTGCGGGGTGCCACGCCGCGGTCACGATCGCGCGGAGAGCTGGTGAGCGCGTTCGTCACCGGCGACGCGGATCCGCTTTCGTACGCGCGCTCGATCGACGTCGCGAACTACGCCGGGTTTCATCTGCTGGTGGGAGAGGTCGGCGGGGACGTCGTGTATCTGGCCAGCAGTGGCGAGCTGGCCAACCTCGATCCCGGTGTTTACGCGTTCAGCAACGCGCCGTCGGGCGAGCATTGGCCGAAAGAAACACTGGCCGTGGAAGCGATGCAGAGCGCGTTGGCCAGTGAGGTGATCGACGACGAACTGATGCGCTTTCTGACCGCGCGGCGAGGCTCCGGCTCTGTCGAAACGGAAGTCTTCATCGAAAGCGAGCGCTACGGGACGCGAGCGTCGACAGTGATCGTCGCAACGGCCAACGAGCTGCGGTTTGCCGAGCGTGCCGCGGCGACGCGCCGTTACTCGTTCGTTTTGTAGGTGTCGCGGATGTTCAGCGTCGCGTCGGGATCGTCGGCCTTGTCGTCGCCGGTGTCGCGGACGTGGTCCTCGTGACTTCCCGCGCCGCTCCAGCCGCCGTCGCGGGCGTAATCGTCGCCGAAGCCTTCCCGATGCGTGTCTCTCGCGTAGTCGCCGCCCAGCTCACCACTCTTCTTTTCGGTCATGAGGTGCTCCTTCTCCATGACCGGTACTGCAATTACGATGCACCGCGGTTGACCTCACCCGAACACCTCTCCGCCGCCGAATACATTCTCCTCGCCGAGATGCATCACGCCTCCCTCGCGGAGTTCGTCATCGAGTACTTCATCCGCCGGCGAACCTGGGTGGTCTGGCTGCATCACGCGATGTCGCTGATCACCATCGCCGCGGTGGCCCTGGTCATCGACGCGCAGGACACGACGCTCCGCGCGGGGCTGGCTGCATTCGGCCTGGCCTTCGCCGCCTTGCTCGTGGTCATTCTTCCAATTCACGAGCTTCTGCACGCCGCGGCGTACAGGCTGGCCGGCGCGCGCGACATCCGCTGGGACTATTCGATGAAGATGGCCGCGGTCTGGGTGATCGCCCATCGATTCGTCGCGACCACCAAGCCGTTCATCTTCGTGGCCCTCGCGCCGTTCGCGATCAACGTCGTCCTGATCCTCGGCGCGATCCTCGTCCCGAAGCTCGCCGTGTTCCTGCTCTTCGTCCTGCTCTGGCATCTTCACGGCGCGATCGGCGATTGGTCCCTCCTCAACTTCATCTGGATTCACCGCCGCGTCGGCTTCTGGACGTTCGACGACGCCGATGCCGGCAAGTCGTACTTTTATGGACGGGCGGGCGAGGGCGTGTAGCATGAGCATCCATGTCCGCGTTCGTCGAAGCGTTGCTGGTGCTGCTTCCTCCCGATGCCGGCGGGCGTCACAACCCGGTCGCGCCGCGCGACGGCTCGTACCGTCCCTTTGCCTGGTTCGACGAACAGCTCACGCGCATCCGCCTGCTCGAAGGTCCGGCCCTGCTCGCGCCGGGCGAGGAAGCGCGGGTGGTTCTCGAGATCGAGTCCGACCTGGACATGACCCGCGGCGATGAGCTGCGCGTCGTCGAGCATGACGATCGCGTGGTCGGCATCGCCACCGTTGTTCGCGTCTGCCGTCCCGTCACCGTATGAAAATCATCGCCAGTCTCGCGATCGCTCTCCTCGTTTCCTGCGCGTCCTCGACCGACGTCATCGACAAGCGCCAGCTCGGCTGCGACCCCGGCCAGGACATTTCCATCCTGGCCGGAGTCGACGCACCGGGGTTGCACATGGACGGCACCCAGGACCAGTTCGAGGCCTTCGTCGAGGTCAGCAACAACTCCCACGAGGAAGTGACGGTGAAGACCATCCGCGTCGAGCAGGTCGAGAACGAGTCCTCGCCGTATCTCGTCGAGACCGGTTACGGCAAATACGATCAGGTCATCCCCGAAGGGAAGGACCACATGTTCAAGATCCCCCTTCGCGGCCGCGCCGCGCAGAACGCGAACCGCGCCCTCAGGTCCCAGCCGGGGCTCGAGCTCGCCGTGAACGTGGCTTTGACGAACGGGGACTCTTACCTGTGCCGGTTCGTGGTGGCTTCTTCTCGCTGACCGGGGGTTTGGCGCGGGGCGGATCGGCCGGCTGAAATTCGCCGAGGTAACGGGATGGCGGCCGCAGTTCCGGGGCGATGTTTGCCAGCGTCGCTCGCGCATACCCGCGCAGGACGAGCTCGCGATTGAGAAACAGCGCGTCCGGCGAGCGATAGACCAGATATTCGCCGTTGCCCGCCGACTCGACCATCACCCAGGCGTTGCCGATGGTCCAGTGAAGCAGGTCGCGCGCTCGCGCGTCGTCACTCACTTCCACGCCGGCCAGGCGCACTGACTCCCGAGCGCCGTTGCGCTCGATCGTGATGGTCCGGCCATTTTCAATTGCCACGACGCGCACCATCGCCGCTTCGACGCGGAGCGCTGCCACGAGAAAAATCACTACAGAGAAAAATCGCATGCTTGTTTTGGAACGGGAGGAAAGGGATTGCGACCGCGGCAGGCGGCGTCAGGTGTGGGAGGCGAACGATAGCACAACCGGCATCGAGTTTGCCGCAGCGACGCGCGCGTGAATCGACTTCTCGTCTTCCTCCTTTTCCTCGTCATCAGTTGCGCGCGCGCAGAAACGGCGGAAGGTCCGCGGCACGACCCGAAGCCGAAGCCGATCGAGTGCGTGCAGCGATGGACGCCGGTCGCGAACGGCATCGACTACCGCATGCTCAGCTGCACCGCGGATCGCTTCGATCTACACCTCGTCCGCGTCGATCCCAAGGTCGCGCAGATCGACGCCGTCGTTCGGCCCGGCCAGTCCGCTACCGATCTCGGCCGCGAGTACACCTTCGCCGTCAACGCCAACTTCTTCGACGAGAACTTCCGCCCCCTCGGCGCAGTCGTCACCAGCGGCAAGGAAGTGAATCGGCTCCATCCGGTGAGCTGGCAGTCGGTGTTTTACGTCGACCGCGAGCGCGCGCCGCACATCGTGCCGATGGAGAAGTGGAAGGACGTGCGCGGATCGGCGACCGCCGCGTCGCAGTGCGGGCCGCGTCTGGTGATCGGCGGCGAAAAGAACAAGGTCGCGAAAGCAGAATCGACCTGGCGCAGTGGCGTGTGCATCGATCCGGAGAAGCGGGTGATCTTCTTCGCCACGCCTCCCGAGACCCAGCTCGACGTGCATCAGATGGTCGCGCTCGCCGTCGGCGCGATGCGTTGCCGCGACGCGATGCTGTTCGACGGCGGGCCGTCGACGCAGATGTATCTGCGGAGGGAAGACGGGGCGGTCACGGTCGAGGGCGACAAGCGCGTCCCGGCGTACGTGGTAGTTCGCTAAATCTCTGAAATGGCAGAGCTTAAATGGCATCTCCCTCGCACTGGAGAAAGGGGCGAAGGAGGAACGTGAATGACCACGACGAACCCGATGGGAAGTGGCAATGAAGTGGAGTCGGCGGCGTTCCACGTGCCGGTGAGCCACGTCAGCAGCCCGCCAGCGCGGACCGGCTTCCGCGTGCTGAGCGGCGCGAAGGGTCGGGTGACGAAAGTACAGACCTCGATGAAGACCAGTCCGATGCTCTGGGCCGGAATCGCGGCCGGCAGCGGCTTCGCCCTCGGCCTGGTGGGACGCTTCGTCCACTGGCGCAATTACCACCGCCGGACGACCCCGGACCTGGTGATCATCGACGCGAGTTGTTAGCCGTGTAGTGTGGGCCTCCGGCCTACCTTTCGTCCGCCGCCCGAAGGTAGGCCGGAGGCCCACACTACACCTTCGACCTCAGCGCCTCACCGAGAACCCGATCGAGCACCACGATCCACGTCGCGTACCCGCGCTCGTTCGGGTGAAAGCGGTCCGGATGGAACATCGTCGGATCAGCGCGAAGCAGCGGTCCCGTCTCCTCGGCGATCGGCGCGAAGAACAGCCGCTCCTTCTTCGCGACCTCCTTGAACATCGCGTTCGCGTTCCGCGTTCGCCGCGTCGCAAGAGGACGAAGCAGGCGAGGAATGCGCGGTGGTGCTCCCATGTCCGGCGAGCCGGTGACGACGATGATCACGTTCGGATTCGCCGTACGTAGCCGGCGCACGATCTCCAGGAGGCTCTTCCGCATCGAGGAGACTGAAGTGAGGCGGATGACGTCGTTCGCGCTCGCGGAGAGCAGCACGAGATCGGGTTTCACCTGCTCAGCCGCGGGTAACTGATCGCGGACGACGTCTTTCAACTTCGCACCGGAGATGCCGAGATTGGTCATCGCTATCTGGTGCTTTTCTGCGAGGTGCCGCGTGGTGACGGCGGCGAGCCCACTCTCGTACGGGGCACCGACGCCCGCGGCGGTGCTGTCGCCGAGGACGACGTAGGTGATCAGGGCGGCGAAGAACATCCTCTAATCATGGTGCATTGTTAACCTTGAGCCCGCCGCCAACGTATCAGTGGCCATGACTCGCTGGCGCTGGTGGTGGGCCGTCCTGGCTTTCTTCGCGATTCCGATCGGTCTTTACGCCGCTTCGTTTCTCTACTTCGGCGAGCGGATGTTTCCGCCGCCGCTCAAGGCGTCGTTTCTCGCGCGGCCGTGGGGCATTTACCCGCACGCGCTGATCGGCGCGATCGCGCTCGTCATCGGGCCGTTTCAATTCAATCGTCGTCTGCTTCTCCGGCGCCGTCCCGTGCATCGCGTGATGGGCCGGGTCTATGTCCTCGGCGCACTGGTGACGGGCATCGTCGGCACCTACATGGCGTGGTACGCGTTCGGCGGTCCGGTCACGCAACTGGGATTCGCGGGACTCGGACTGTCGCTGCTCTTCACCACGATCAAGGCCTTCACCTCGATCAAAGCGCGCGACGTCGCGGCGCACCGGCGATGGATGATCCGCAGTTACGCGCTGCTCTTCGGCGCGGTGACGTTGCGCATCGAGCTGCCGATCCTGATCGCGATTTTCGGCGCGTTCGAGCCGGCGTATCGAATCGTGGCCTGGTCGTCCTGGGTACCGAACTTACTTGTCGCCGAGGCGATCGTGCATGGCGCGCCGGACGTTGCGGATGTCACCGTCGAGCGGCCGGTCCTTGAAAACCGGAGCGGCAGCCTGTCGAACGCATAAGTACAGCGCTCGCGAGCCCGTTCCGAGTTGCGCGGCCACGTTGTTCCGATCGACGGATTCGAATTGCCGCGCCTGCGCTTCCGCGGCGTCGACGTCGAGGAGCTGGGGCGACGGCCGATTGGGGTCGTAATCGAACGTCGCGCGCCATTCGACGGCCTGGGCGGCCGTCAGCAACTCGATGGCCAGCACTGACTGCGCGTTCGACAGCACGGTGCGCAATTTCCGCGCGGCGTACGTCGACATCGAAACGTGATCCTCGGTATTCGCACCGGTCGGAATCGAATCCACCGAAGCGGGATGGGCGAGGACCTTGTTCTCGGAGACGATCGATGCCGCGGTGTACTGGAGGATCATCAGGCCCGAGTTCACGCCCGGGCGGGTCGTGAGGTTCTGGGGCAGTCCGCGATTGTGATCGCCGTCGAGCATCATCTGCGTGCGGCGCTCGGAGATGTTCGCCAGCTCGGCGACGGCGATCGTCAGAAAGTCCGCAGCCAGTGCGAGCGGCTGGCCGTGGAAGTTGCCGGCCGAATACGCCAGGCGGCTCTCGCCGTGATACCAGTCCGGCCAGTTCGCGCGGAACTGCACGTCGAACGGCTCGCCTTCGCCGGGGAAGAAGAGCGGATTGTCGGTTGCGGCGTTGAGCTCTTTCTCGGCGATGCCGCGCACGAAGTTGATCGTGTCGCGCGTCGCGCCATGAACCTGCGGCGCGCAGCGAAGCGAATACGCATCCTGCACGGCACCGGCGCGCTCGACGAGCTTGCTGCCGCTGATCGATTCGCGAATGCGGCGCGCGCTGTCGATCTGACCGGGGTGACCGCGTTCCTCGTGCACTTTCGAGTCGAACGCGCGCGTGCAACCGGCCATGGCCTCGAGTGTCATCGCGGCCGCGGAGTCGCTGAGATCGGCGAGCTGCTGCGCGTCGTGCACCGCCAGGGCGAGCATCGCCGCCGAGAAGTTCGCACCGTTGACGAGTCCGAGGCCTTCTTTGAAGGTCGGCTTCATCTCTTCGGCGGTGAAGCCGAGGAGGGCCGGAAGGTCTTTCGCGTCGCGCAGAGTCTTGTCGTCGAGCGTGAAAAACCGCCCTTCGCCGAGGAGGGTGACGAAGAGATGCGATAGCGGACAGAGATCGCCGCTTGCTCCGACGGAACCGCGCAGCGGCACGAGCGGAATCACGCCGCGGTTGAGCATCTCCTGAACGATGCTGACCAGCTTCGCGCGCACGCCGGAATGGCCGCGCAGAAATGCGTTCAGTCGGGTTGCAAGGCGCCGCGCACGACTTCAGGCGGGTAGTAATTCGTGAGGTCGTCGGCGTCTGTGTTCTCGCCGACGCCGACGGAGTGCGACAGCAGCAGATTGCGCTGCAGCTGCTCGAGATCGTCCGGCGCAATCGGCTTGTCCTTGAACTCGCCGAAGCCGGTCGTGACGCCGTACTCGCTCGGCGCCGCTTTTCCTTCCGCCCAGGCCCGCCGGTAGTTCTCCACGACCTCGGCGATGAGCCGCTCGCTGCGCGCGACGCGCCTCGTTCGTGGATGGGTCGAGCTCCACGCGTGCGCCATCGCGGGCGATGGCCGCGAGCTGTTCGATGGTGAGGGAGTTGCCGTCGAGGGTGATCACTCGATCTCCGCGAGCATCTTGCGAATGCCCTCGACCAGCTCCGTCCGCGGAATCGTCACCTGTCCGGCGCGCTGGGCAAGGTACTCCTTGCGATCGGCGACCGGTTTGGCGCGCTCGCGGCCGGCGACCATGTCTTTCACGGTCACCTGTCCTGAGGCTTTTTCGTTCGAGCCGTAGAGGATCGCCAGGGGGATGTCGTACTGATCGGCGTACTTGAGCTGCTTGCCCGGGCCCTTCGCCGTGCCGATGTAAAGCTCGGTGGGGATGCCGGCGCGTCGCAGCTCCCAGGTCATCGCCATGTAGTCCGAAGCGAGGCTCGGCGTCCATGTTCGTGATGAGGACGCGCGCGGTGGCTTTGCGCTTGTCGAGCTTGCCGAGGTGGCCGAGTGCCGCCAGCAGACGATCGACGCCGATCGAGGCACCGACTGCCGGAATGCGCTCGCCGTGAAAGCGGGTCACGAGGTCGTCATACCGTCCGCCCCCGAACACAGACCCGAACTGAGGGGCTTCGGTGAGAATCGCCTCGAAGACCGGACCGGTGTAGTAGGCGAGACCGCGGGCGATGGAAAGGTCGAGCGAGACCTTGTCGTCGTCGTAGCCGAGGGCGTAGAGGTGGTCGGAGATTTTTGCGACGTCCGCGACGGCCGGTGCATCGGCGAACAGCTCCTGCAACTGGGTGACGACCTCGCGGCGCGTGCCGCGAATGGCCAGGAACTTCTCGATTTTGTCGACCTGCTGCCGCGCCAGTCCGACGCCGCGGATGGTGTCGCCCGATTCGTCTTTGTAGCCGGTCATGAGCTCGAGCTTCACCTTCTCGAGACCGACCTTGTCGAGCTTGTCGAGGACGCGAAACACGTCGACGCCCTGTTCCGGGGTGATCTCCGCGAATCCCATCAGCGCATTGAGAACGCCGCGGCTGGAGTAGCGGACCACATAGCCGCCGACCTTCAGGGCGTCGAGCGTGTCGCACATCCCGGCGATGATCTCCGTATCCGCAACCTCGGACTCGACACCGACGGAATCGAGATCGAACTGGGTGAACTCGCGATAGCGCCCCTTGTCCGGCTTGTCGGCTCGCCAGACCGAGGCGACCTGGTAACGGCGGAAGGGGCGGGGGAGATCGGCGTACTGGGCGATGACGCGCGCGAGCGGCACGGTCAGATCGAAGCGGAGCCCCAGTTCCTCTTTTTCCGGATTGGTGACCCGAAAGATCGACGACTGCGCTTCCTGGCCCGCGCTGCCGGAGAGGACGTCGAGGTACTCGATCGCGGGCGTGCTCAGCGGAACGAAGCCGTAGAGCTCATAGACGCCACGGATGGTGTCCACCATCTGCTGCCGCGCCAGCATCTGGTCGGGAAGGAGATCGCGTAACCCTCGGGAGAGCCGTGGCTGAACGGTGGAAGTCATGAATGCAGAATGCAGAATGCAGAATGCAAAAAGGGGGAATGAAGACTGGGCCGCGTTCGGCGCCCGCTCACTTCTTCATTCTGCATTCTGCATTCTGCATTCGCCGCGAACGCGGCGGGAGTTGGTACCGAGGGGCGGGCTCGAACCGCCGACCCCCAGATCCACAATCTGGTGCTCTAACCAACTGAGCTACCCCGGCACGGGAGGGGGATGATACCCGAAGAGGAACGCAATTGGGCCGGTCCGCATTCTCGCTATCTCTGGAAACAAAACGAGCCATGTTCCGGGTGGCTCTCGTCGCGGAATTTGCGGGTGAATCGGTCTTGACCGGCAGACGGGTGGTCGGTGCGCTTCTGCGGACGCATTCAGTTCGCCAACACTGCGCGAGCCTCGGGATCGACCGCGCCCGGTTGGTCACGGTCGTAGACGACCCTCAGTTTCTGTCGTTCGAAGAGTGCGAGCGACGGGTTGCGAGCAATGTTGGCGTGGCCGCGCCCTTGCCCCTCGACTCCGCATTGCTCCCGGTGTTCCGCGCGATCATCGAACGGGACGGGCACCTGGGCGCGTCGCCCGTGGGGTTGCTCCGGGACATCCTTCGCGCAGATGCTGAGCTCGCGGACCTCCTGGCATCCCACGGCCTCACCGCGGAATCTCTCAGGTAAACGCGAACTCCTTCGGCGGCTTCGAGGCCGAGCGCTCCAACGTGACGTACGGGAAGCTGCGTTTCCGGCCTCCGCCATCCTCGGCCGAGACCGTGAACGTGTGGATGGGGTTGTCGAAGAAGCCGCGGGGCGGGAGGCCGGTCACGACGATCAGGCCGGCGCTGATCGAAGCGACGGGCGCGTGCCACCGCGCGCCCGTCTGATCATTCGTGACCACGACGTCGTGCATCCGGGTGGCGGGCGACGCGAGGCCGGGCATGGTGAGGGGCAGCCTCCGAAGCGGGAGTCCTGCGAAATGGAAAGATAGACTTAAGTCTGGTCGCGGCGCTGTTCAATATTGGACATTCCGGGTCATTCCGCGTCGGTTCCTGCGAGAAACTCGCGGGTCTTCGCGCGATGAACGCCGATCGAGCGCGTTCCGCTGTCCTCCACCAGCCCGAGCTTGCGGAAGCGCTGCATGAACGCGGTGATGCGGGGACGGGTCGTGCCGACGATCTGGGACAGCTCTTCGTGGGAGATGCGCTGTTCGAGGCGAACGTACGGCCCGTCGGTCGCGCCGAGCTTCTCCGCGACGCCGAGGAGGACTTTGGCCAGACGGCGCTCGGCGTCCATGGTCACGAGATCGAACACCGCGGTCTGGCGCTCGGCCATCCGGTCGGCGAGATGGCGTAACAGCAGATCGGTCGCGGCGGCCGCTTTCACCTCGCCGAGGAAGTCGCGGCGGGTGATGCGATGCACGACGGTGGGCACCATCGCCGACGCGGCTTCGTAGCGCTTCGGTGCGGTGAAACAGGACTCACCGAAGACATCGCCGGCGGTGTAGATGGCCAGCAGGCAGTCCTTGCCCGCGGCGGACGACATCGACAATTTCACCTGCCCCGACTCGATGAGATACATCGAGTCGTCGTCGTCACCCGGGGCGTAAATCGACTGCTGAACATCGACGCGCACGTGTGCCGATGCCGAAGCGCGATCGAATACATCGCGGAGTGACAGTGCGTGCGCATGAGGCATTTGGTTAGAGGCGCAGCGATCGTAGGCAGCGTCGATAGCCACGTCTGTTCAGAATTGGACATGCATTGCCACACATCGTGAATTGCCGCTACGAAGCGCAGAATCACGCGCAGTTTCATGCGCAGAGGCATTGCGCAATCGAATCGTCCCGGCGATGTGCGAGCGCGCGCGAAGCGTGTGTGATCGTGCACAGGACCGCGTCCAGTAGACGATTTGCGCGATCCCGCGGACTTATGTTGCGCACGCGCTGGGACCGTGGAGCAGGGAGTGCGATCTACGACGCGGTCAGCAGGAAATCGGCGAACCAGCGCCGCGAATCCGTCCACGTCCGGCTCACCGTGAAACCGCTCGCCGCCGCAAGCGCGGCGATGGTTCGATCGTTGTGTTTGTACGAGCTCTCGGTGTGGATGCTCTCGCCCTTTTCGAACGCGACCTCGAGATCGAGCGCGTCGATGCGCACGGTCTGTTTGCGGCGGCTGTCGAGGTGCATCTCGATGCGGCCGTGCGTCTCGTCGTACAACGCGCGGTGCGCGAACTGATCGAGCGCGAAGTGTCCGCCGAGCTCGCGATTGATGCGCTGCAGGACATTGAGATTGAACGCCGCGGTCACGCCAAGCGCGTCGTCGTACGCCGCTTCGAGCGTGGCCCGGTCTTTACGCAGATCGGCGCCGAGAAGCACAGCGTCACCGGGACGAAGCGCCGCGCGGAGATCGCGAAACATGGCTACGGCCTGATCCGGCTCCAGGTTGCCGATCGTCGATCCGAGGAAGAGGACGATCGTGCGGCCGCGGGTCATGGTCAGTTTGGCCATCGGAATCGACGGCCGCGAAAAGTCGGAACAGATCGCGGAGATGCGCAGTCCCTCGTACTCGGTCAGCAGATCGCGCGCGGCCTTCTCCAGCATCGACGCATCGACGTCGACCGGCACGTACTCCAGCTCGCGCTGCCGGGCAGTGATCACGTCGAAGAGGATCCGCGTTTTGCGCGCCGTTCCGCTGCCCAGTTCGACCAGGCGCGAGTGACTGCCGAACGCGTCCACGATCTCCCCGGCATGCGTCGTTAACACTTCCGTCTCCGCCCGCGTCACGTAGTACTCGGGCAAAAAGCAGATCGTGTCGAACAAAGCGGAGCCTAGTTCGTCATAGAACCAGCGGGGCGGCAGCGACTTGCGCTGTGCGGTCAGGCCCCGGCGCACATCGTCGGCGAAAGTTCCCGGTGGCGGACTGCGTTCGGTGCAGGACGAACCGCGGGGTGGAAGGAACGGAAGGGGCTGCGGTCATGGGCTAACCAAGCTGGATTGTCGCACGTCAGTAACTCGGAGCGGGGTCGTTCGTATACCCCGTGACCGTACAATCCGACAGCTCTCAAACAAATGAAAAAAGCTCCTGTTTGCGTAGTCCTTCTGGTCCTCGCCGGCTGTTTCTCCGGCCATGCGGACGCTCCCGAACCGAATGAGATCCGCGTCCGCCGCGGTCCCTTCACGAATGAGGTGGTGTTGTCCGGCGAGCTCGAAGCGGCGCGCGGCGACTCTCTGGCGGTGCCGCCGCTGCCGAACTGGCAAACGGCGATCAAGTGGATGGCCGAAGACGGCGCCACGGTGAAGGCCGGCGATCCCGTTGCCGAGCTGGACAACAGCGCGCTCACTGCCGACCTCGAGCAGAAGCGCCAGACCGCGATGCAGGCGGCCCAGGAGCTTCGCCAGCGTGAAGGCGAATGGGAAGCGGACCTCGAGCAGAAACAGCTCGAAGTGGATAAGAAGAAATCGGACGTCGAGAAAACGCGCCTGCAGACGCTCGTCCCGAAGGAGCTGCAGTCAGTGCGGCAGTTTGAACAGAACGAGCTGGCCTTCAAGAAAGCGAACATCGAGCATGAGAAAGCCCTGGACGTGCTGCGTTCCCGCCGGACTGCCGTCGCCGCGGAACGGGAAAACGTCCTGCTCCGCATCGCGCAGGCGGAACGGGACATCGCCGCGCCGAGGCTGGGCATCAATGCGCTGGTGCTCCGCGCGCCGAAGGACGGGATCGTGGTCATTCGCGATCACTGGCAGGGCCGCAAGCTGCAGATCGGCGACACGGTCTTCGTCGGCTTCCCGATCGCCATGCTCCCCGACCTGAGCTCGATCCGATTGAAGGCGGCTCTCGCTGACGTCGACGACGGCAAGATCGCCGACGGGCATGCCGGTGGTCGTCACCCTCGACGGCTATCCGGACGTGAGCTACACGGGCCGCATCTCGTCGATCTCCGCGGTGGCGCAGGAAAGCCGCCGGCAGTCGCTGCGGCGTCACTTCGACGTGTTCATCGACCTCGATCGTCTCGACGCCGAGCGGATGCGTCCGGCACTCTCCGCCCGCGTGATCGTGCGCCGCGAATCGCTTCCGAATGCGCTGCTCGTGTCGCGGGCCGCGCTCGATTTCTCCGGAAAAACGCCGCGCGCACGGACCGCGAGCGGTGAGCTCGTCGACGTGAAGCTCGGCTCGTGCAACGCGCAGGACTGCGTGATCACCGGTGGCCTGGAAGAAGGAGCGAAGCTTCGTGGCTAGGATTCTCCGCAAGCGCTACCTCATCCCTCTCGCCGCCCTCGTCCTCTTCCTCCTCGGCGGCTGGACGCTGCGCAACAAGCTCGCCGCCGACCGGCAGGGCGAATGGGTTCGCGCCACGCGCGGCGATCTCGTGACCGGTTTCGAAGTCATCGGCACGCTGGCCGCGGTGCTTCGGACACGCTCGGGCCGCCGCCGCTCGATGACGTGTGGGAGTTCAAGATCGCTCGTGCTCGAACAGGAGGGCGCCGACGTCAAGAAAGGCCAGCCCGGTCCTCGGCATTCGACACGACCGAGCTGCAGCGTCGCCTCGACGAGAAGAGCGCCGAAGCGGAAGAAGCGCGCAAGCAGATCGAGAAAGAACGCGCCGACCTCAAACTGCAGACCAAAGGCGAGCGCATGCAGCTCGCCGAAGCCGAGGCGCGTCTGGGCAAGGCCGCGCTGAAACTCGAGGCCCCGCCGGACGTGCAGGCTGTCACCGCGCGGCAGACCGTCGAGATCGAACACGCCATCGCCAAACGCGAGGCCACCGCGATTCGCTCGCGCGCTCGAAGCGCTCGAACGCGCCGCGCGAGCCAGCATCGAGTCTGCTTGAGAGCAAACAAACTCAGGCCGCGGCGTCGTCGGCGCGCACGCAGCGCTCGATTCAGATGATGAACATCCAGGCGCCGCGCGACGGCACGGTCGTCTACGTCACCAATCCCTGGAACGGCGAGAAGAAGAAAGTCGGCGACAACGCCTGGAAGCAGGAAAAGATCCTGGAGATCCCCGACCTCAACATGATGAAAGGCGAGGGGGAAGTGGATGAGGCCGACGCCGGCCGCGTGAATGTCGGCCAGCGCGTGATCCTGCGCCTCGACGCGCTTCCCGATCAGGAGTTCCAGGGCACGATCGTCGGCGCGGGCCGGACCGTGCAGCGCAAGCGCAACACGCAGGATCCGCTCAAGGTCCTGCGCGTCGACATCAAGCTCGATAAGACCGATCCCGCGAAGATGCGGCCAGGCATGCGCTTTCAGGGAACGATCGAGCTGGCGCGCGTGAAGAACGCGGTGCTCATTCCACGCGAAGCCGTTTCCGTGGCGTCGCAAGGACCGTACATCTATCGCCGCGGCGCATTCGACGTCGACATCGTTCCGGTGAAGCTCGGCCGCGAGAACGACAAATTCGTGGAAGTGCTCAGTGGCGTCGAGCCCGGCGATCGCGTGCTCGTCGCCAAAACGGGCGACGAGGAGAAGAAATCGTGATGGGGACGACGAGGGGCCTCCGGCGGGCCGGCACGGCCGGCAGCGCTGGTTGGCCTAGCCTGAACCCACGCATGACGCACGAATCACGGCTCGAGCGAAAACTCGAGCAAAACAAGCGCTGCCGGCCGTGCCGGCCCGCCGGAGGCCTCCCGGTCGTTCTCCTTCTCGTCTTCCTCGCTGTCGCGTGCGGCAAGTCCAACGACGAAGTCGCGACCTTCAAAGTCGAGCCCCTGCAGTTCACCCGCCGCGTGACCGCGGAGGGAACGCTGAAGGCCGTGAAAGCGACGCCGGTCACCGCGCCGCACGACGCGCCGCAGGCCTTGAAAGTGTCCTGGATCGCGGATGACGGAGCGCTGCTGAAGAAGGACGAGGTGATCGTCCGTTTCGACGCGACCGACTTCGAGAACATGCTCCTCCGCGGCAACGAAGATCGCACCACGGCCTCGAACAAACTGAACAAGGCCGGCGCTGAAGCCGGGGCGACGCGCACGAATCTCAAGCGCGACGCGAAGCAGGCCCAGGCCGAGCTCGACGCGGCGAAGCGATTCACGTTCGACGACGCGGAGGTCTTCTCGCGGTACGCGCGCATCGAAGCGGAAGTCGACCAGGGGCTGGCCGGTCACAAGAAGACGCATGCCGAGGAAGTGCTGGTCGTTCGCGACAGCCTCGCTCGGGTCGAGCGCGACCTGCTGTCGATCGAAGACCGCAAGGCGGGCATGAAGATCACCCAGGCCGAGCAGGGTCTGCGCGCGCTGCAGGTCGTCGCTCCGCATGACGGCATCCTCGTGCTCTCGCGCAACTGGCGCGGAGACATGCCCCGCATCGGCGACATGATGTGGCGCGGGCAGCCGATCGGCGAGATCCCGGAGCTGGCGACCGATGAAGGCCGAGGTGTTCGTGCTGGAAGCCGATGCGGCCGGTCTTGCCGTCGGACAGAAGGCGACGCTTCGGCTGGAGTCGCAGCCCGACATGGTGCTCACGGGGAAGATCAAATCGGTCGACAAGATGGCCCGTCCGCGGATCCCGCGGCAGCCGGTGCAGTACTTCGGCGTGACCGTCGAGATCGACAGCCCGCAGGTCGAAATTCATGAAGCCGGGCACGCGCGTTCGCGCGATCCTCGAACTCGAGAATCAGACCGGCGCATTCGCGATCCCGCGGCAGGCCGTCTTCGAAAAGGAAGGGAAGAAGCTCGTCTATCGCAAGAAAGGCGACGGCTTCGAGTCCGTTCCGATCGTCATCGGCTCGTCGAGCGCGGGCCGTGTGGTCGTCACGAAAGGCCTCGTGAGCGGCGACAGATCGCGCTGGAGGACCCGGAGAAGGACGGGGAGGGGGCGAGCGATGGAAAATCGTGAAACCTTCACCTCCGCCTTCGGCAACCTGGCCACGCACAAGCTGCGCACCGGCCTGACGATGCTGGGCATGATCTTCGGCGTCGGCGCGGTGATCGCCATGCTGTCGATCGGCGCCGGCGCGGAACAGAAGGCCCTCGAAGCCATCGGCCGCCTCGGCCTGCGCAACGTGATCGTCAGCGCGAAGGAAGTGAAGCCCGAGGATCGCCAGGAGATCCGCAAGAAATCGCTCGGCGTGTCCCTGCGCGACGGCGAAGCGATCATGGAGGCCGTGCCGAACATCGAACGCGTGCTGCCGCGCGTCGAGGTCAAGCCCTACAAGATCATGACCCTCGGCGCGAAGACGAAGGGCAAGGTCTTCGGCGTCTCGTCGCGCTACCGCGAGGTCGCGGACGTGCGTCTCGACGCGGGCCGTTTCTTCGACGCGCAGGACGAACGCGAGCATGCGCAGGTCTGCGTCATCGGCCAGGAGATCCGCCGCAACCTTTTCGGCTACGGCTCGGTCCTCGGCAAGCAGCTCAAGGTCAACGACGTCTGGCTCGAAGTGGTCGGCGTGCTGGCCAGCGATCCAGGCAGCGCGAATGCCTCGCAGGAAGCTGTCGCCACCACCTCGACGTCGAAGGAGATCTGGATTCCGGTGAGCACTGCGATGCGGAAGTTCGATCGCGATCCGCTCGATGCGCCGGTCGACGAATTGATGGTGCACCGTGAAGGAAGGCGTCTCGACGCGCGCGACGGCGCAGGTGATCGAGCCGCTGCTGCAGCGTCTGCACGGCGGCGCGGACGATTACGAAGTGGTGATCCCCGAGGCTCTGCTCGAGCAGAGCCGGCAGACGCAGCGGATCTTCAACATCGTCATGGGATCGATCGCCGGGATCTCGCTCCTGGTCGGCGGGATCGGGATCATGAACATCATGCTGGCCACGCGTGCTCGAGCGGACGCGGGAGATCGGCGTGCGCCGCGCCATCGGTGCGACGCGCAAGGACATCCGCGCGCAGTTCGTGATCGAGTCGTTCGCGATCAGTCTGCTCGGCGGCGTCGCCGGAATCATCATCGGCATCGTCCTCGCCCGCATCGTCGCGGCGTACGCCGGCTGGCCGACGGTGATCACGATCTGGTCGCTGCTGCTATCGACCGGCGTGTCCGTGAGCGTGGGCCTCGTGTCGGGGATTTACCCGGCCACGCGGGCGGCGGAGTTGAATCCGGTCGAGGCGTTGAGGTACGAGTGAGCCGTGTAGTGTGGGCCTCCGGCCTACCTTTGGGCGGTGGAGACGAAGGTAGGCCGGAGGCCCACACTACACGGGCCGCGCGTGGCGCGGCTCGTAAACGCCCAGCTTCCCCCCGCCCGGCAAGGTCACGTGCGTCAGGCGGCCCCACGGCTGGTCGTGCAACTCGCCACAGGCGACGCCGCGCGTTTTCATGTCGCTCATGAACGCGTCGACGTCGTCGCACATCAGATAGAACTCGTGCTCGTCGTTCGTTCCGGGGTGGACCGCGACTTCCGCGGGCGGAAGGCCGAAGATCAGCCAGCCGCCGCCTACGTCGACGTTCGGAAATCCGAGGACGTCGCGCAGGAAGGCCCGGTCGGCTTCGGCATCCTTGCTGTAGATGATCGAGTGGGCGCCGGTAATCGTCATGACGCGAAATCCTAACCTTTCGCACCAGCCGCCGTCTGTACCCGGCATGAGAAGACTGCTGGCCACCTTCGCTCTCGCCCTCCTCGCCGGAACCGCCGTCGCCGCCTCGGTGGAGAACATCATCATCAGAAACGGCGACCACTCGTATGTGAACGGCGATGGACACCAAGACCACTCGCTCGGCGGTCGTTATGCCTCCTTCGAGCTGGACGGCGTTCGCTACGTCATCACCGACGAGGACACGCTCGACAAGCTCGACGAGATCATCGAGCCGCAGGTCGAGCTGGGGAAGAAGCAGGCGGCGCTGGGCGCGCGTCAGGCAAAGCTGGGCGCCGAGCAGGCGAAGCTCGGCGCGCAACAGGCGGCGCTCGGCGCGAAGCAGGCCTGGGCGCGTGACGACGAAGCGCGCGAGCTCGCCGACAAACAGCGCGAGCTGTCGGAGAAACAGCGCGAGCTCGGTGCGCGTCAGGGTGAACTGGGCGAGCGCCAGCGCGACCTCGGTGACTTGCAGCGCGAAGCCGCGAAGAAAGCCGAAAAGGAAATGGAAAACGTTTTCAGGGCCGCGGTTCGCAGCGGCGTCGCGCGGCGCCGGTAGTTCCTATAATCGCGCCTCCATGCGCATCGCTCGATTCGTCCTTCCACTCCTGCTCATCGCCGCCGCGGGATCGGCGCAAACCATCCCGCCGATTCCGCTCAAGACCCGAAGCCTCCCGAACGGACTTCGGGTCTACACCGTTCAGGATCGCTCGACGCCGACCGTGGCCATTCACGTCTGGTATCGAGTCGGCTCGAAACACGATCCCGAGGGGCGCAGCGGCTTCGCGCATCTCTTCGAGCACATCATGTTCAAGAGCACGAAGAACATGCCCTCGGAGATGCTCGACCGGCTGACCGAGGACGTGGGCGGCTTCAACAACGCCACCACGCTCGATGACGCGACCGCGTATTACGAAGTCGTTCCGTCGAACTACCTCGAGACGCTGCTGTGGGCCGAAGCCGAGCGCATGGGATCGCTCAACGTCGATGATCCGGCGTTCAAGTCCGAGCGCGACGTGGTCAAGGAAGAGTTCCGGTATCGCATCCTCGCGCCGCCGTACGGCCGCTTCTTCTACGCGCTGGCGAAGAACTCCTTCACGAAGCATCCGTATCGCCGGCCCGGCATCGGAAGCATCGAGGATCTCGACGCGGCGACGCTCGACGACGTCCGCTCGTTCCACTCCATGTTCTACCGCCCCGACAACGCGTTGCTGGTCGTCGTCGGCGATTTCGAGCAGCCGCAGCTCGATGGGTGGATCGACAAGTACTTCGCGAACATCCCCAAACCCGACGCGCAGATGCCGAACGTGAACGTGCCCGAGCCGCCGTACGCGTCGGAGCGGCGGATCACCGAATACGCGCCGAACGTGCCGCTCCCGGCGCTGGGAATGGTCTGGCAGGCCGTGCCTGCATCGCACGCCGACTCGGTTCCGCTGCATGTCGCGGCGACGTTGCTGGCGGAAGGGGAGTCATCGCGCCTGCAGGAAAAACTCGTGCGCGGCGAGATCGCGCAGGAAGTCTTCGTCGACGCCGATCTTCGCGAAGACCTCGGCTTGTTCGACGCGATCGTGATCCTGGGCGGCGAGCATCAGCCGGCCGAGGCGGAGAAGATTCTGCGGAGCGAGATCGCGGCGCTGGCAGAGAAACCGGTGCCGGCCGCGGAGCTCGAGAAAGCAAAGAACCTGATTCTCACCGGCGCGCTTCGCGAGCGCGAGACGAGCAACGGCAAGGCCTTCAGCATCGGCGAGTCGCTCGTCCTCCGCAACGACGCCAATTTCATCAACACCGGCCTCGCGAAACTGCAGGCCGTGACCGCGGCGGATGTGCAGCGCGTCGTGCGCAAATACATGATCGAAGGGAAACCTCTGGTGCTGACGTATCTCGATGAATCGAAGAAGCCGGCGGCCGGAGGTGCGAAATGAAACGCGCAAGCATCCTGATGTTGGCGCTGCTGTTCGCGTTCACTTCGGTTGCGCAGCAGACGACGCCGCCTGCGCCCTCGGCACCGCGCGATCCGAAGGTGCCGCAACCGGTCGAGAAGACTCTCGAAAACGGCCTGCGCGTGATCGTCGTTCCGAAACACGACATCCCTCTCGTCGCCGCGCGGCTGATGATCAAGACTGGTGCGGCGGCCGATCCGGCGGAACGCGATGGCCTGGCGCAGCTCACCGCGACTGTCCTCACAAAGGGAACGAAGAACCGCACCGCCGAGCAGATCGCGCGCGGCGTGGAAGCCCTCGGCGCGACGCTCGAGTCGAATGCCGGCTGGGACAGCTCCAGCATCGACATGAGCGTCATGTCGACGAACCTCGGCAACGCGATGGAGTACGTCGGCGACGTCGCGCGCAACGCCACGTTCGCGAAAGATGAATTCGATCGCGAGCGCGCGCAGATGATCGACGCGCTGCAGGTCGATCTCACCCAGCCGCGCACGCTGGCGAGCGTCGTCGCGTCCCGACTGATCTTCGGCGAAGGTCCGTACGGCCACAACCTCGGCGGCACGCCGGCAGCGCTGGAGAAGATCAAGCGCGAAGACCTGGTGAAGTATCACGCGACGCACTACCGGCCCGACAACGCCGTGCTCGTGCTTGCGGGCGATGTTAAAGCCGATGCGGCCTTCGCCCTGGCGCAGAACGCGTTCGGCGGATGGAAGCGCGGCACTGCGAAACCGTCGACCGCCGCGACTTCCGCGAAGCCGGCCGGCCCGCGCGTCGTCGTCATCGACATGCCCGAGGCCGGACAGGCTGGTGTCGTCGTCGGCCGTCAGGGCATCCGCCGCAGCGACCCGGCCTACATGCCGGCGCTGGTCACGAACTCGGTTCTCGGCGGCGGCTATTCGTCACGGCTCAATCAGGAGATCCGCATCAAGCGCGGTCTCAGCTACGGCGCGAACAGCTCGTTCGATCCGCGCGTCGACGTCGGCCCGTTCACCGCTCGCACGGAAACGAAGAACGAATCGGCCGCGGAGGTCGTCGGGATCGTGCTCGGTGAGATGAGCAATCTCTCCAGCGCCGACGTGTCCGAGGCGGAGCTGACGCCTCGCAAAGCCGTGCTCATCGGCGGCTTTGCGCAGTCGCTGGAGTCGACCGCGGGCATCGTCAATCGCATCTCCGCGCTGGCGTTGTACGGGCTCCCGCTCGAGGAGATCAATCGCTACGTCAGCAAGGTCCAGGCGGTCACCGCCGCGGATGTGCGCAAGTTCGCGACGTCGAATCTTGGCGGCAAGGACGTGAACGTGGTGATCGTCGGCGATGCGAAGCAGTTCGTCGAGCCGCTCCGGAAGCAGTTCAGCGATGTCGAAGTGATTTCGGTCGCCGATCTCGACCTGTCCTCCCCGACGTTGCGGGTGCGGAAGGCGAAGAAGTAGGAGGTCCCTCGACTGACGCTCGGGATGACACTCCGCGGCGTGTCACCAGATACGTCGCGAAGCTGCCGAGCCAGTGGCCACCTTCGTAATGTTCTCCGGTCACCGAGGCCAGGCCCGCGGTTGCGTGGGCCTGGGAGGAGGCGGTGAGCGTGGCGACGCGGGGATCGTTCGATGGTAGACCTGACGCGATGCCGTCGAGCATCCAGGCGCGGCTGAGATTCAAACCATCGAGGTGAGCGAGTTTCGGATCGGTCGGATCGGTCACGATTGCCGGAGTCAGGGTCATCTTCGGCATGAAGCCGGTCAACCAGCGCGCGAACTCCTTCGGCGGAAGCACGCGCCGCATCGCATCCGCCTCGGCCAGGCACGGCGAGAGGAAGTCTTCGCCCGACGGCTCGTAGGCGAGCGGGCAGTTACGGTCCTTCGCGTAGAACGCGGCGGCACGCTCGCGCATCAGCTTTCTGAATGCGTCATCCGCAGTGGAATCGAGCATCAGACCAAGCGCGAACGCGGTCTGGCTGTGCTCGCCGGAGCGCACCGGATGGGAAAGTTTCGGCAGCCAGGTGCGCAGACGCTCCACCGCCGCGTCCTCGAGCGGCTTGATCATCGCGTACAGCGGATCGTTCGCCTCGCGCAATTCACCGGCGAGTTGCAGAAGCCACGCGAGTCCGTACGGCCGCTCGAAGCTGGCCCGCCCGGCGCCGTTCAGATACGCCACTTCCGCGGCGATGTTCTCGTTGGTGATGCTCTTTTCGAGCGCGGCGCGCGCCTTCGGGGCAAACGGCGCATCGGGCGACAACCGCGCCAGACGCGCGAGCAGCCAATGGCCGTGAACGGAGGAGTGCCAGTCGTAGCAACCGTAAAAGGCCGGCGTGAGCACGCGCGGCGGCTGCGCGTCCTTGTCGGACTGCAGCACGTGCGCGATCTTGTTGGGATACTCCTTGTGCACGCAGGCGAGGGCGAGGCTCGCGAATCGCTCCGCCGCTTGCGGGTCGAGCGAGAGCGTGGCGGCGAGGAGAAGCGCCTTCATCGCTAGCGCATCTGCAGAATCACCCAGACGACCAGCGCGATGGCCACCACGACGATGATGCCGATCGTGATCGCGGTTCCCTTCGTGCTGCTCGCGCTGACGGTCTCCGTGATGACGCGCCGCGAGACCATGTCTTCGTTTTCATCTGGTTCAGGCATGTTCAGCGGTCTCAGCAACGTCGGTGCCACGGACCAATCGCCGCGATGTGACCGCGAAGATGGGGATGCACAAGCAGCTCAGTGCGGCGGCGATGTAGAAGGCGATGCCGAGGCCCCATCGCTGGCCGATTGCTCCCGTTGCCGCGGAGCCGATTCCGATTCCGGTGTCGAAGGCCCAGATCACACTGCCGAACGTTCGCGCGCGATTCGCGGGATTGCTGTGCGTCACGACGAAGGTCATGAACGCGGGAAACGACGCGCCCATCCCCGCGCCGAACAGAATCGCGGAAATGACCAGTTCCGTGCGGGTTCGCGAGTAGGCGAGGAGGGCGTACGCGATCGGCATCAGCGCAAAGGCGGGATAGAGAAATGCGCGTGTGGAAACGCGATCGCCGATTCGCGAGAAGAAGATGCGGACGAAGATCGTCGAGATCGCGAAGACCGTGAAGAAGATCGACTCCGGCTTGATGCCGCGCTCGCGCGAAAGGATCGTCACGTAACTCGTGACGCCGCCGTGGCCGAACGCAACCATTGCCAGTGAGAGCGTAGTCGCCACGACCTTCCAGTCCCACCACGACCTCATGCGGGGCATGGCCTGCGAGCCGCGTTTGTCGTCCGCCGGCAGCCGCGAGGCCCACACGGCGGTAATTGCGGAGATCACCGCCAGCTCGACGCAGAGCACGAACCAGCCGAATTCGTAGACATACAAGCCGACCGCTGGAGCGAGCGCTATCGCCGCGGTCGGGGCCAGACCCCAGTAGGCGAGGCCTTCCGTTCGCCGCGCGCTGGGGATGAAGTCGGTCATGATCGCGCCGGCAGCGGAGAGGATCGCCGACCAGAGTGTGCCGTGCACGACGCCGATCATCAGCACCAGCGGCAGCCAGGACACGACGGCGTATCCGAGCGAGAAGAGGATGAAGAGGACCGAGGCGATGACGAGCATCCGCCGGCGGCCGGTGTGATCGGCGATGGTGCCCATGATCGGCGCCGCGAACGCGCTGGCGATGGTGTAGGCCGTCAGGAAGAGGCCCGCCGCTGCTTTGCTTCCGCCGAGGGAGATGATCCGGAGCGGGATGACCGGGAGAAGTTGAAAGACGGAGAAGAACGTCAGGAATTGAAACGTCCAGAGTGCGAGAAAACGGGGGGTGAAGAGGCGTTCCGGCAAGCCCGCGGATTGTATGCGCCGTCTGGTATGTTCCCCACCCCGATGAAAGTGAAGCGCGCAGCAAAGTACGGATTCTGTTCAGGCGTCCGCATCGCCGACCTGAAGGTGAAGCGATTCGCCGCCGGCGGCGGCCGCGGAGCAATCCTCGGCCAGGTCGTCCATAACGAGCGCGTCGTCGAGGAGATGGAAAAGCTCGGCGTGCGCACCATCGACACCATCGAGGCCGTGGCTGAGCCGACCATCGTCTTTTCCGCGCATGGCGTCCCGCCGTCCTTTCATGATCGCGCCCGGACCAGCGGCCTGCAGATCCTCGACACGACCTGCAAGTTCGTCTACGACATCCATCGCGAGGCCAAAAAGGCCCTTGAGGACGGGTTTCACCTCGTTTTCATGGGCGACCCGAAGCACCGCGAGGTCATCGGTTATACGAACGACCTCGATCCCTCGACGTATCACATCATCTCCAGAACTCAGGACGCGGAGTCGATCGACTGGTCGCCGTACAAGGCGATCAAGATCTTCTACCAGACCACTCTGAACGCCGAGGACTTCGAGGACGTGGTGCGGGCCATCGAGCGGCGTGCGGCGCGCGTCGAGCGTGGCGACACGATCTGCTACGCGACGAAGGAGAACCAGGACGCGGCGCGGGTCCTTGCGGAAGATCCGGAAGTCGACGTGATTCTGGTCATCGGCGGCAAGAAGAGCGCGAACACCAAGCACCTCTGGGAGATCTGCCGGGAGACCAAGCCGGCGTATCTGATTCAGGGGGCTGACGATATCGATCCCGCCTGGCTGGCGAGCGCGGCCGTGGTCGGCGTCACGGCAGGCTCCTCGACGCCCGATTACGTCATCGACGAGGTCGAGCAATCCCTCGCGAAACTTTGAATAACTTCCAGCCGTCCACTGTTTTGAGAGCGCACATGAAAAAGACCAGCCGAGCCCTTGCCCTGTCCTTAGTCATGGTCGCGTCCGCTTCGGCGTTCGCGGATGGTACGGAAGAGCTGCGCTATTCGTGGCGGCTGCGGGGCGGCGTTCGTTTTCTGGCAGGTCTGGTCTTTCCGACGAACGGCGTGGGCAACCTCCGCACGACTGCGCCGGTCAACGGCGGGCACACCATTCAGAGCGAGCTGCTGATCACCGCGCCCACGGGCAAGGACGGCGGCTACTACGCGTACGAGTCGGAGATCGACGAGCGCGGGGCGAAGACGCTGATGACGTATCACGGCTACGCCTGGGGCAAGAAGGCGCGGCACGAGCGGACGATCTTCGACTACGTGAAGCGCCTGGCGCGCATCCGCAAGCAGACGCCGGAAGAGATCGAGAACAAGGTCAAGAAACTCCCGGATGGCGACGAGCAGATGCGCGACGTCCTCACGGCGATCTACTTCATGCGCCAGAACGCGCAGTCGATCAAAGGACCGATGCAGACGCGGATCTACTCGGATGGCAAGGAGTACCCGGTGATCCTGCGTCCCGGCGAGCGGAAGAGCTTCGTCATCGCCGGCAAGCAGTCGACCGCGACCGCTTACGAGATCGTCGACGCGCCGGGCGGCAAGAAGTGGCCGGGCGGCGTGAAGGTGTGGCTCACCGACGACGCGCGGCGCCTGCCGGTGCGGATCGAGATCCAACAGAGCATGGCCTCGCTGCAGCTCGATCTTCAGGCGATCGTGGGGCCGCCGGTCATGATCGCGGCGCGCTGAACGCGCTGCTCAGTGACGAGGTATGAGGTATGAGGTATGAGGTATGAGTAAGCGCTAGCGCGCTTTTAACTCATCACTCGTCACTCATCACTGAGTTACGCCGTTAGTCGCTGCGCGCTGAACGCGCGCCGCTCAGTGACGAGGTATGAAGTACGAGGTATGAGTAAGCGCTTGCGCGCTTTTACTCATCACTCATTACTCATCACTCATCACTGGGTTTACGCCGTCACATCTTTCGGCGCCGCGATCGGCGTTCCAAGCCCGCAGAACAACCCCACCAGGTCGAGCAGCTCTGCGACGTGGAAGGGTTTTTCCAGGACGACGCTCGGCTTGAGGTCTTCGTCGGCGGGCTCGAGCTTGTAGCCGGTGATGATGATGACCGGCGATTCCTTGCTCTTGCCGCGGAACCAGCGGAGCCACTGCCGGCCGTCCATACGGGGCATGGCCAGGTCGAGGATGACCAGCTGGATGTCGGGGTTCTGATCGACGAGGGGCATGGCCTGCTCGCCGTCGTTCGCGTAGAGCACCTCGAAGCCGTAGGGCGTGAGCACCTCGCGGTAAAAGCCAACCAGCTTCTCGTCATCGTCGATGACCAGCAGCTTGCGAAGCTTGAAGGGGGTCCGCTTGGCTCGAATCAAATCAGGTACTCCAGTCGTGGCGCGATCCGAAGCGGGCACTGCAAGGGTTACGCCGGACGTCGCGGGCAGCGGGCAGTGGGCCGCGGGCAGTGGATCGAGGCTCTGCCCGCTGCGAGCGCCGCAGGCGCGCACTGCCCGCTGCCCGCTGAATTACCGGCTCTCGCTCATCGGCGGCACGACATCCGTCGGCACGGACGTTTGCCGCGTTTCGGTCTCGCGCGGCAGCAGGCGGAACCGGGAGGGGTCGTAACTGAGGGCCAGCAGTCGCCCTTTGTGCACGTTCGCGTCGGCGGGGAGCTCGATCCGAAGGGAGATTGCGCCGCTGAGCAGGCCGCGGGCGATCCAGCGGCCATTGGCGAAGCCCGCTTCTTCCACGCCGAAGACCAGATCCGAGTCTTCGCCCGGTTTGGTCTGCGTGAAATCCGTTGGGCGGACCAGCGCCACGCCATTGCCCTGGAATGGCGCCTCCTTCACTTCCCAGAAGCCGATGACCGACTCGACGGAGTTGCCGCGGATCGTGATCGGGATCAGGTCGAACTCGCCCGTTGCCACCGCGGCGGCGTCGTTGATCGGATTCGCGAAAATCTCCGCCGCTCCGCCGCTCTGCACGACCCGGCCCTGATCGAGCACGACGATGCGATCGGTGAACGCCAGCTCATCGCGCGCGCTGGGGGCGAAGATGACCGTCGTGCCCATGACCCGCAGCGTGCGGTAGAACGCGTCGGCGATGCGATCCCGCGACGAGGCTGATACGCCCTCGAGCAAGCGATCGGCGACGAGAATCCCCGGTTTGAGCAACTCGACCCGTGCACACTGCACGCGTGTCCGCTCGGTCGACGACAGCGAATCGATGCGCCGTTCGAGCAATGTCTCCAGCCGCCACGCCTGCGCGGCCAGCGCGTAATCGCGATGGCGGTCTTCGCGATCGAGCGTGCGCGTGCGGACGGCGGCCACGAGCGCATGCTGCACGCTCCAGCGGCCGGGGATGTCGAGCTCAGACGTCGCGTAGAGCAGCGGACGTCGCGCGGGCTTGAGATCGTTGACGACGCGCGCGCCGATGACGATCTCGCCCGATCGAGGTTTGAGCGTCCCCGCGATCAGCTTCAGCAGCGTCGAGGCGCCGCACGCCGGCGCGCCGACGATCGCCGAATGCGAGCTGCGAGGAAACAGCGCGTTGACGCCGCTGAGCACAAGCTCGCGGTCGTATCCGAACGCGAGGTTCCGTAGCGCGACGTCCAGCACGCCGCGATTCTAGTTGGGCCGGCGTCCGGGAGGCGGACGCTTCGGACCAGGCCGCCCATCCATCGGCCGGTCCCGCTCCATCCGATCGAGGTGCTGCCGCAGCCGGTTCCACTGCGCTTCATTCAGAACACCGCGCATGTCGACGAGCATCATCAGCTCGCGCTCGAACAGCCGGCCGCGAGCGGTGTTCAATTCACCGGCAATCCGCTGGATGTCGGCGCGGCGCAGCACCGGTCGATCGATCTCGCCGCGCAGCCTGATCTGCAGTTTCTCGACAGCGGCCTTGGCGTCGATCAGACCGTCCGACGCATCGCGGAACACTTCGTCGAGCCGGTCCTGCTGGTCGGCGGTGAGCTCGAGGTTCTGCGCCACTTCCGCCCGACGCCACCATTTTCCGGGGGGAAGGTGCTGCGCTTCGGCAATGCCCGCCGCGAGCAGAAGCG
Organism: uncultured Acidobacteriota bacterium; assembly: GCA_963822445.1. Classification (GTDB taxonomy): domain Bacteria; phylum Acidobacteriota; class Thermoanaerobaculia; order Gp7-AA8; family Gp7-AA8; genus QHVT01. Next base: position 937,111 of record CAWGHO010000003.1, read on the forward strand.
CCGCGGCGATGAGGAAACGACGGGTCATAGGGACTTTTCTCCGTTCGAGGGCTCGACCCACGACTCCCAGGCCACGACGGACTGGAACTCGCTCAGCTCATCGGATTCCCACGGGTCAGAAGGCTCAGTGGCTTCAAGGCTCAAAGGCTCAGAGGAGAGCTGCGATGCGGTTTGGACGACTTGCGGCTTTGCGCCATTGAGCCTTTGCGCCTCTGAGCCTTCCCGCCAGGTCACCACCCCGCCGCCCAGCGCGAGCACGAACACCGCCGCGGCAGCGATTCGTGAAATGCGCGAAACGTACGACGTCCGCGCGCGCTGCGCGTCGATCTTCCGCATCACCAGCATCCGCTGGCGGGCCCAGAAGCTTTCCGGCTTTTCGTCGTGCGAGCAGGCGGTGAGGCTGCGCAGCTTGCGATCGAGACGCTCGTAGCGCGCCGCGCATTCGCTGCAGTCGGCGAGATGCATCATCACCGGCATCGATTCGCCGGGCTGCATGTAGAACGTCTCGAGCAGATCGGCTTCAGTGAAGTGCTGCTTCATGTTCGGTCTCCTGGAGTCCTCGCGAAGTTCGCCAGCACGCGAGCTCCTTGCGAATCTTGTGAATGGCGCGGAAGAGGTGTGCGCGGACTGTGCCCGCGCGCAGGCTGAGATGGTCGGCGATCTCTTCCAGCGAGAGGTTTTCGTAATGACGCAGGCGGAAGATGACCTTCTGCTGCGAGGAAAGCAGTTTCTCCGCGCGCTGGATGGCGATCCGGAGCTGTCCGGCCATGAACTGCCGCTCGGGATCCGGCCGCTCGTCGACCGGTTCGATCATGACCTCGGACTCTCCATCGTCGCCGCTGCGGAGCACGAAGAGGCTCGAGAATTTGCGGCGGCGCAGAAAGTCCCGCGAGCGATTGATGGCGATACGCGTCAACCAGGTCTCGAGACCGGCGCGTCCTTCGAAGCGGGCGAGGTTGGTGTAGGCCTGCACGAAGACATCCTGGGTGATCGTGTCGGCCTCGGTCTCATCGCGGACGATGGCGAAGGCGACGCGGAAGATCTTCCGTTGAAAACGCTCGACCACGATTCCGTACGCGGCTCCGTCGCCGGCCAGGGTGCGGTCGATCAGCTCCTGGTCGGTCGGTGCGCTGGCTGTGTCGCTCAATCGGAACGCTGCCACGTTGCTTCTCACGCGGGTTTGACGGTTCGGCCCGGATTTCGTTTACACATCTTAGGCGCGTCCGGCCCGCGGCGTTGCCGTGGCAAGGAAGACCCCGCCAAAGATCATCACCGCCGCGACGATCACGATCCCCCGGAGATGCTCGCCGAGGAAGATCACGCCGAGGAGGGAGGCGAGAACGGGTTGGAGGTAGGTGTAGACGGCGACTGACGAGCTGTCCGCGTGTCGTAATGCCCATGCCTGCAACAGATACGCGCCGACGGTCGGGCCGGCGATGACCACACCAAGGGCCAGCCAGGCTTGCGGCGAGATGGCCGACCATCGCTCCTGCGACATCGGCCAGGCCGCGATCGGCAGCAGAACGATCGCCCCGACGGCGAACATCCTCGCGACCACCCGCCGCGCCGAAAGACGGGCCATGTGCGGCTTGGAGACGACGAGGTAAAGCGCGTAGGACAAGCAGTTGAGAATGAGCATCACCGCGCCGGCAAACGAGCGCCAGCTTCCGTGAAGGCCTTCGCCGCCGACGACGAGCAACGCCCCCGCGCCCGCCAGCGCGATTCCAGCGATGTGCTGAATCGAAGCGGTCTCCTGCTTTGCCGCGATTGCGGCGGCGAGAGCGAAAACAGGGATGGTGGTGATGAGAATCGCCGCGACCTGCACCGTGCTCAGCGCGAGGCCCGCGAGGAAGAACGACTGGTTGATGACGACGCCGAGGATTGCCCAGCCGGCAACGCGGCGGCCGTCTTCGCGAGAAAGCTCCGGTTCATTCCGTGCGATCAGCCAGAGGATCACGCCAGCCCCGAGAATCCGCAGCCACGCGAAGCTGAGCGGAGAAAACTCCCGCATCCCCAGTTTCGAAATCAGGTAGTTGAGTGAGAAGAGAAGCGCGACGGTGAACAGCGCGGAATGGAGTCTGAGCTTCGACAACGCTTAGGTTTCGTCCCTCTCCACCCACACATCGTGATACCGCACCGGCGGCGGCACCAGCGACGTCCGCACGCCGCGTACTTCGGGCTTGTGCAGGACGAAGAGGCGCTCGTGGAACAGCGGCAGCATCGGCGCTTCCGTCACCACCATCTGATTCAGCGCGCGATAGATGTTCGCCCGCTCCTCGCTGTCGTTCGAGCGCCGGGCGGCCATGATCTGGGCGTCGATCTCGGGACGGTGGTAGTAGATCCCGGAGATCGACGTGGCCTGGCTGTGGAAGAAGATGAAGAAGAAGTTGTCCGAGTCGGGAAAGTCGGCGTACCAGTTCGCGCAGTAAATGAGGCCGTGGCCGCGGTGCGCGCGAGGCGCGCTGGCGTCGGTCGCGGAATGGCGGGTGACGTTCACGCGGATGCCGATCGCGTCGAGGTCCTCGATGATCATCGGGATCATCCCCGAGTTGTTGAACTCGTCCGTGTCCCAGGTCCGGTACTCGACGTTGAAGCCTGAAGCGAGGCCGGCCTGCTGCATCAGCTTGCGGGCGCGCTCCGGGTCATGCTCGTAACCCTTCAGGTCGGGGTCGTATCCGAGAAGCCCGGGCGGAAGGAGCGATTGCGCGGGGACCGACAGCCCGGCGAATACGCGCTCGTTGATCCTTTTGCGATCGACGGCGTGTGCGATCGCCTGACGCACTTCCACGCGATCGAACGGCGGCGACGACGAATCCCAGGCGAGATACGACGTGTGCAGCTGCGTCGTGGTGAGCAGGTACGCCGCGTACTGCGCGTTCGCGCGAATCTCGTTCACGATCTTCGGCGGAATGCCGTGCGCGACGTCCAGCTCTCCGCGCAGAAACGCGTCCGACACTTCCTTGAAGCTGCGCAGGTCGAGGCGGAAATTCAGCTCGTCGAGCAGTGGCTGGCCGGGGATGAAGTAATCGCGATTTCTCACGAGCCGCACGTGATCGCCTTCCACCGCTTCCTCGACCTTGAACGGACCCGCGCCGATGCCGCGCAGACGATAGCGTTCCGGATCGCGCGCCTCTTCGGCCGGCACGATCCCGCATTCATGCATGGTCATCAGTGAGAGGAAAAAGGCCATCGGCTCGGTGAGCTGAACGTCGAACGTGTGCGCGTCGCGCGTCACGAATCCGGCCAGGGTGCGCGTCTTCCCTTCGAGCACATCCGGCGCTCCGCGCACGCTTCGCAGAATCCAGGCGCCTGTCGATTTCATCTCCGGCAGCAGCAGACGGAGAAAGCTTTCGTTGACGTCGCGTGCCTCGACGGTGCGTCCGTTGTGAAAGCGCACGCCGCGGCGGAGATGGAAGCGGTACACGAGACCCTGCTCGAGCACTTCCCAGCGCTCGGCGAGATCGGGGATGAGCTCAGCACCCTCGCCGTACCGCACCAGCGTCGCGTGAATGGCCTTGGACATGAACCCGAGCGCGGATGCCGAGGTGTGCGCGGGATCGAAGGTGAGCTTCTGCCAGAGCACGGTCGCCGTGGCCAGCTTGCCGCCCTGATTCGGCGCGGGAAGGGTGAAGCGGCCGAGCTCCTGTTTGAGGAGCGTCGATTCGTGGCTGAGCGTATTCGCCATCTGATTGAGGTCGCTGACGCCGAAGCTCGACTCGCGCGAGCCGTGCTTGACGACGTCCATCGACTTCACGATGGCGGAGCTCTCCGCGGCGAGCACGGACGTCGACTCGAGAACGGTCTGCACCAGGCCCATGATGTTTTCCATGGCCCGGCTGATGGCGCGGCTGCCCGTTTCCTGCTCGGTCATGGCGCGCTTGAGGTGCTTGGTGTAATCGCGGACGAGCGCGGCCTGCTCGCCGATCTTGCTCGAGGTCTGCGACTGCTGCTGCGTCGCGGCCGCGGTGGTCTGCACCATCTTCGTGACTTCCTCGATGGCCGACGTCGCCGCCGCGCTGCCGCGGGCCTGCTCTTCGGTTGCCCGGGCGATCTCGGAGATGGAATTCGTCGAGCGATCGGTGAGCTCGAGAATCTTGTCGAGGACCTGCGCCGCGCGAGCGGTGAGGCTGACGCCGTCCGTCACGCGGTCGGCGCTCATGGTCATCTGATCCGCGGCGCGTTCCACGCCCCGCTGGACGTTCTGAATCAGCGTGCGGATCTCTTCGGTCGATACCGAGGTCCTCTCGGAGAGATCGCGAATCTCGTCGGCGACGACCGCGAAGCCGCGGCCGCGCTCACCGGCCTGCGCGGCGATGATGGCCGCGTTCAGCGCGAGCAGGTTCGTCTGTCCGGCGATGTCGTCGATGACTCGGACGATGTCGCCGATCTCCTGCGAACGCTCGGCGAGGTCGTTCAGCGCGATCTTTGCGTCATCGACGGACACCTGGATCTTGCGCATGCCGTCGACCGTGCCTTCGACGGCGGAGCGGCCTTCGTTCGCGGCGTCTTTCACGTACCGCGCGAGCTCCGACGATTGCCGCGCCGAATTGCGGATCTCCTCGGTCGTCGCATTCATCTCGACCATCGACGAGGCGGTCTGCGTCGCGAACGACGAGAAGCTCTCGGTGTTGGTGGCCACTTCGTTGATCGACGCGATCATCTCTTCGATGGCCGAACCGGTCTGCTCGACGAACTCCGAAAGCGTGTCGGCGATGCGGCCGACTTCCTCGATCGACGCGGACATCTGCAGGATCGAGGTCGAGGTCTCTTCCGCGTTCGCGGAAAGCTCTTCCATGCTCCGGCGCACGCTGTTGATCGATTGATCGATCTGCATGACCGAGGAGGAGGTGGATTCGGTCGATTCGAGCTGTTCGGTTGCGCTGCGGGCCAGGATGCGCGAGCGGCCGCTGATCTGATCGCTGACTTTCGCGACGTCGGCGGCGAGCTGGCCGAAGCGGCGGATGGTGCGCTCGAGATTGGCGACCAGGCCGCGCATGGCCGTGGCCATGCGGGTGGACTGCGTTTCCGCGACGATGTCGCGCGAGCTCAGGGACAGGTCGCCCGAGGTGATGCGATCGATGAGCTTGAGGATGCCTTCGCGGCGGGCCAGGACCTTGGCGAGCCAGAGTTGAAAGATGAAGACGCAGATGAACGCCGCCGCAAAGGCGGCGATCATGACCTTCCACCACATCGAGAAGGTCAGGCCGGGGACGAACGCCACGAAAATGGCGAACAAAACGATGCACGCAAACAACAGGACCCATGCCTGCTGAGTCCGTCCGAAGTTACGTATGTTCATAGAGTTCCGACTTTGGATGATACATGAGCGCCTGCGGCGATCGGTTAGCATCGGCGCCGGTGAACGAGTACTTCGATTCGAGGCGCGCGCTGGTGGACGACTACCTTCGTCAACTGGCCGGGCGCACGGACGCACCCGCTCCGCTCCGCGCCCCACTCGAACGCGCGCTGACCTCGGCCGGCAAACGCGTACGGGGCATTCTGCTGATCGCGGTGGGGGAGGCGTCGGGCTGCCGCGCCGAGAAGCTGGTCGCCGCCGCCGCGGCCATGGAGATGATTCACGCGTCCTCGCTCGTGCTCGATGACCTTCCGGCGATGGACGACTCTGTCCTGCGGCGCGGCCAACCCACGCTGCATCGCGAATTCGGGGAGGATCTGGCGATTCTGTCCGCGGTGGCGCTGCTCAATCACGCGTACGGTCTCATCGCCCAGGCGCATGCCGAGCTGTCGCCGCGCCGCTGGCCGATGCAGCAGGTGATGCAGCGCGTGGTCGACGCGGTCGGCTGGAACGGAACGATCGCCGGCGAAGCGGTCGACCTTCACAGCGCCGACTCGCCGCTCGATTTCGACACGCTGGAGTTCATTCACTCGCGCAAGACCGGAGCGCTGTTCGTTGCCGCGGCCGCAGTCGGAGGCATGCTCGCGAACATCCACACCGCGCCACTGCAGCGCATCGAAGTCTTCGCGAAGAATCTCGGCCTGGCGTTTCAGATCACCGACGACGTCCTGGACGTCACCTCGAATCCGGAGGTGCTTGGCAAGGATGTAGGCAAAGACGAGCAGCGGCTGACGTTCGTCAAACTGGCGGGCGTCGACGGAGCGCGCAAGCTCAGCGAGGAACTGGTCGAGACGTCGCTCGCAGCCATCGAGCCCCTCGGCACGACGGCCAGGCCGCTGCGCGACCTGGCCATCGTGGTGCGGGATCGGATTCGCTGAGCTACTTAACCCCGTTTCTCAATTCGCTCACATGAGCGGCTTTCACCATGGTGGTGCCGGCGGTGAGAGCCGGATCGGTGAATGCGATCGCGGGCAACCCCAGTGCCGTGCGTGCGGCATTGAGGCTCGAGCGCAATTCGGTGATGTGCAGGGCCTTGAACGGCCCCCCGATCGTCACTGAGTCCGTGAACGTCTGCGCTGCCAACCCAGCCGCGGCGCGCATGGCGTTGACAGCGCCTCGCAGCTCATTGACGTGCACCGCTTTCATCCCCGTGCCCGGACCGAGAGGATCGTCGGTGAAGATGACGGTCGTGGCGAGATCGGGACTGCTCAGTTCCGGAAGCGGGGCCACGCTGACGCGTACCCGATAGGTGTACGTCGTATACGGCACGAGACCCGTGTCGGTCGTGGAATTGCCGCCCACGGTCTTGACCAGGACCAGCGGTCCACCGTTCGAGCTGCGCAGGATGTCGTAGCCCGGTGCATTTGGAATCGCCGTCCACGTGAGCGCGACGCTCGAGGAAGTGGCCGCGGTGGCAATCAGATTCGTCGGCGTGAACAAGACGTTCGCCACGTCGGTCGCGCTGTTGTTCGAAGGCACGACGTCGCCGCCGCCGGATACGTTGGCGGTGTTGGTCAACGTCGCCGGCGCGTTCACGCTGACGTTCACGTTGAGGATGATCACCGGGTAGGTCTGATTGACGGCGAGACTGTCGGTGCGTGAGCACGTCACCGCCGCGAGATCGCAATTCCAGCCCGAGCCGGTCAATGCGATAGGCGTAATGCCGGTCGGCACGGCATCCGTCACCGTGACAGTTCCGCTCGACGGCGCGGCGCCACTGTTGCCGACATTGATGTAGTACGTCGCTCCCTGCTGGCCGCGCGCCAATGGTCCAAGACGCGTTTTGGTAATGGTCAGATCGGCGCCCTGCACGATGGTCGTCGGATCGCTCGCGCTGTTGTTGCTGGTGACCGCGTCCGCGCCACCGGAGACAGTGGCGGTGTTCGTAACGCTTGCCGGGGCGGTCTCCGAGACCGTCACGAAGAGACTGATGTCGGGATAACTTCCTGACCCGAGCGTATCGCTGCGCGTGCAGGTGAGAGTGGCCAGCGTGCATGACCATCCGGAGCCGCTCATCGCCGTCGCGGTCAGTCCGGCAGGCAGAACATCGGTGACCGTCACCTGTCCGAGTGTGCCGCCCGCGGCGATGTTCGCGACGTTCAACGTGTACTTCGCGTTCGTCTGGCCACGCTTGAAGTTTCCGGCATGGCTCTTGGCGATGGTGAGATCGGGACAGCCGCCGCTCATCACGATGAGCTTGTCATTGTGCGCGGTCGTCACGGCCAGGTCGGGTCTCCCGTCCGCATTGAAATCTCCGATGACCAGGGCCGTCAGTCCATTGCCGACGGAATAGCTCATCTCCGGCTGGAACGTTCCGTCGCCATTACCGAGCAGGATCACGACTCTGTTCGAGCTTCCGTTCACGATGACCAGGTCGGCTTTGCCATCGCCGTTGAGATCCTCGACGGTCGCGGAGAACGAGCCGTAACTGACCTGGAAGATCACGGGTGCCTGGAACGTCCCGTTTCCATTGCCGAGCGAGACGAAAGCAGTCCCCGAGTAGTAGCTGCCCGCGACGAGATCGACGTTGCCATCCCGATTGAAGTCGCCGGCGCTGACCCAGTAGGTCGAGTTGCCCGACGCATATTGGACGGCACTCTGGAAGGTACCGTTGCCGTTGCCGAGGAGTACCCAGAGGCCGCCGTACTCGCTCGACACGACCAGGTCCAGTCTGCCGTTGCCGTCGAAGTCGGCGACTGTCAGTGATTGAGGATACTGGCCGGCCGGGTATTCAGCCGCTGTCTGAAGCGTTCCGTTCCCATTTCCGAGAAGAATGTGAACCACACCTTGATAGGCCCCCTCGGTCGCAGCGACGTCCAGATCCCCGTCGCCATCGAAATCTCCGAGTGCGACCGAATTGACGTAGTCACTGACCGGATACTGGACGCGCGCTGCAAACGTGCCGTTTCCGTTGCCCAGCAGCACTGAGACGCTGCCGCTGTATTGATTCAGGATGACCAAGTCGGAGATGCCGTCGTTAGTGAGGTCTCCCGTGGCCACCGCGATCGGAGCGTCGCCGACCGCGTATTTGCTTGCTGTCGCGAACGTACCATCTCCGTTCCCGAGGTAGATCGAGACGTTGTCGGCGTAGTAGTTGGCCACGACGAGATCGGCGTACGCGTCGCCGTTGAAATTCCCCATGGCCAGGTCCTGGGGATTGTCGCCGGTGTCGTATTGCACGCTGATGCCGAAGCTCCCGCAGTTCTGGCTGTTCCAGATTACTGTCAGATCGGATGCCGTGTTGTTCGTGGCGACGCCATCCCCGCCTCCTGTGACCGCAGCGACGTTCGTTACCGAGGTCGGAGCGTTGGCGGCGACGTTGACGGTGAGCGTGATCGCCGGGTAAGCGGTATTGGCCGCGAGCGCGTCGCTGCGGGTGCATGTCAAATTGCCGAGGGTGCAGTTCCATCCCGTGCCGGCGATTGCGGTCGCCGTGAGGCCAGCAGGCAAGGTGTCGACGACGGTGACGAGACCCGCCGTTGCCAGACCGCCCGCGTTCCTGACGAGCAGTTTGTAAGTCCTGCCGGTGTCTCCCTGAGCGAAATTGCCGGAGTGGGTCGCCGTAATGGTGAGGTCCGTAACCGGCTCGACCGTCGTTTGATCGCTGGCGGTGTTGTTCAGTGCATCGAGCTCTCCGCCGCCGGCCACGGTGGCTGTATTGGTCACGCTGGCCGGGGCGCTGCTCGCTACCTTTACCGTCAGCGTGATCGCGGGATAACTCGCGCCGGGCGCGAGACTGTCGGTGCGCGTGCACAGAAGCGTCGCCGCACTGCACGACCATCCCGTGCCGCTCAACGCTGTTGCGGTCAGTCCGGCCGGGAGGGTGTCCTTCACGCTGACCACGCCCTCGGTCGGCGCACCGCCGCTGTTGGTCGCGGTGATCGTGTACGTTCTGGCCGCATCACCCTGCACGAAGTTGCCGGTGTGAGTCTTGGTCACGGTCATGTCCGACAGAGGACAGGTGTTGAGCAATATCGAGACGCTGGCTGCAGTGCTGTTGGCAATGGCCAGATCGGGCTTGCCGTCGCGATTGAAGTGAGCCGCGACGAGCGCCGCCGGGCCGTTCCCTGCGCTCGAATGCACAGCGGACTCGAACACGCCCGTGCCCGTGTTGAAAAGAACGGAGACATTGTTCGAACCGTTGTTCGTCACGGCGAGATCGAGGCTGCCGTCAGCATCGACATCGCTGGCGACGAGCATCGACGGAGCCGTTCCGACCGCGTAATTCAACGCCGCCTGGAAGGTGCCGTTGGCGTTTCCGCGAAGAACGGAGACGTCGTTCGATCCGCCGTTGGAAACGGCCAGATCGAGCTTGCCGTCGCGATTGAAGTCGCCGGCGGCGATCGATGATGGACTCGTGCCCGCGGCAGTGATCGTCGCGGTCTGGAACGTGCCGTTTCCATTGCCCAGGAGAATCGAGACGTTGTTTGACCCAGTGTTGGCGGCAGCGATGTCGGCGCGGCCGTCGCGATTGAGGTCGGCGGTCGCCACGGCAGAGGGATTCGTTCCCACGGCGTAATTCACTGCCGCCTGGAAGGTGCCGTTGCCATTGCCTAGGAGAACGGAGACATTGTTCGATCCGCCGTTCGCCACGACGAGGTCGAGCCTGCCGTCGCCGTTGACGTCGCCCGCCGCCACGGAGCGGGGATTGGTGCCCGCGCCGTAGTTCGCGGCGGTCTGGAAGCTGCCGTCGCCGTTTCCGATGAGGATCGAGACGTTGCCCGAGCCGTTGTTCGCGACTGCGAGATCGACTGTGCCATCGCCGTTGAAATCGCCGGCGATCAGGGCGTCGGGGTCGTCGCCGGCGGCGTAATTGCCACCCGCGGTGAACGTGCCGTCGCCGTTCCCGAGCTTGACGGAAACGTCGTTCGCACTCTTGTCGGCGATGGCGAGGTCGATCCTGCCGTCGCCATTGAAATCGGCGGCGGCAAGAGCGTCGGGAGTGGTGCCGGCGGCGTAATCGACCGCGGCAGCCCAGGTACCGCAGTTCAACGCGCAGACGCTCGAATTGAACAATACGGAGACGTTGGCGGAGGTCGGATTTGCGACGGCGATGTCCGCTTTTCCGTCGCGATTCAGGTCGGCGATGATCGCCTGATTCGGATTGGTGCCGGCGACATATTGAGTCGCGGCCGCAAAGGTTCCGTTTGTATTTCCGCGAAGCAGCGAGACAGGTCCGCTACTGCTGGCAGTCACGAGGTCGAGCTTGCCGTCGCCATCGATATCCCCGGCCGAGACGGAATACGGCCCGGTGCCGGTCGCGTAATTGACAGCCGCGTCGAAGGTGCCATCGCCGTTTCCGGTCAGGACGCCGATGTTGTTCGAGGTGTAATTCGAAACGGCCAGATCGAGCGCACCGTCGGCATTGAAGTCACCGATGGCGACGGAGGAAGGCGCGCCGCCGACGGTCAGGTCCACGGCCGCGCCGAATGTACCGTCGCCATTGCCGGGGAGAATCGACACCTTGCCGGCGTTGTAATTCGCGACGGCGAGATCGTTCCGGCCGTCTGAATCGAAATCTCCGATCGCCACCCAGAACGGGCCGGAGCCGGTGCCGTAATTGACCGCCGACTGGAACGTGCCGTCGCCTGCGCCTTTGAGGATCGAGACGTTGCTCGAGCCATTGTTCGCGACGGCGAGATCGATCTTTCCATCGCCGTCGAAATCGCCCGCGGCAACTGAAAACGGACTGACGCCGGCTGAGTAATGGACCGCGGACTGGAAGGCGCCGTCGCCGGTGCCGAGGAGGATCGAGACGTCGTTCGAGCCGGAGTTCGCGACGGCGATGTCGGTCTTGCCGTCGCCGTTGAAATCGCTCGTGGTCACGGCGATGGGAGCGGTGCCGACTTCGTGATAGACCGCCGAGAGGAACGAAGTGCCGTTTCCGCGGAGCGTCGCAACGGTTTTGCCGGTGACGTTGGCGACTGCGAGATCGACGATGCCGTCGCGGTTGAAATCACCCGCGGCCAGAGCGGCGGCGCCGGCGGCCGAATAGTCGATCCGCGCATTGAAAGAGGGACAGCCAACGACGGGAGCGGTAGTGACGACACTCACGTTGGCGACGGTCGCGTGTGCGATGCCGTCGGCGATTCCCGAAATGACGAGCGGATAGTTTCCCGTCGGCGAGGAGGCGCCGATGTTGAGGGTCAGCGTCGAGGTGGTGGTGGCCGACGAGGGACTGAAGGAGCTCGACGATCCGCTGGGCAGACCGCTGACGGAAAGCGCGACCGAGCCGGTGAATCCGGCCGATGGCGTGATCGTGATCGTGTAGGTCGTCGAATTGCCGCGGACCACCGTTCGCGTCGACGGGCTCGTGGTGATCGAGAAATCGGGGCCGAGAGGAGCGCCGATCGCTTTCGCCGCATTGAGGCGGCCCCCGGTGATGGTCTTGCCTGAGAGGCTGGAAAGCGGATCGGTGTTGTCGAGGATCTCGCTCTTCACCTCGGCCGTCGTCAACGCGGGCGTGCTTGCCAGGATCAACGCGGCGACGCCAGCCACGTGCGGCGCGGCCATGGAGGTGCCGCTGAGATATCCGTACGACGCGCCGGGGAAGGTGGAGTAGACGTCGACACCCGGCGCGCCGAGGTGCACGGTGGTCGGGCCGTAGCTCGAGAAATACGCGATGCCGTCGGTGTTGGTCGTCGCCGCGACCGAGATCATGTTGGGGGTGGCGTAATTCGCCGGGTACTTGGGATAGAAGTCGTTGTTGCTCGAGTCGTTGCCGGCTGAAGCGACGAACAGGATGTCGTGCTCGTTCGCTTTGTTGATCGCGTCGAGCAGCGATTTGGAAAAGTAGCCGCCGCCCCAGCTGTTCGACAGCACGCGCACGTTCACGCCGTCGATCTTTGCCTGGACCGCGAAGTCGATCGCGGCGATGGCGTTCGCGGTCGTGCCGTAACCGTCCGCGTCCAGGAACTTGAGTCCCATGATCGACGTCGTCCAGTTCACGCCGGCGACTCCGAGGGAGTTGTTGCCTACTCCGCCGATCGTTCCCGAGACGTGCGTGCCGTGGTAGTGATTGTCGTGCGGATCACAGGTCTTGGTGATGGCGTTGAACCCGTGCGTGCCGGCGGCGCAGGTGACGTTTCCTTTGCCGCCGGGGTTGTTCCAGATGTTCGCGGCGAGGTCGGGATGGTTGTAGTCGACGCCGGTGTCGACGACGCCGACGACGATCGATGCGGATCCCGTGGTCACGTTCCACGCTGCCTCGGCATTGATGTGGGAGCCCGGAAATCCGGGCGAGCCGCCGATCGATTGCCCGGTGTTCTTCAGGCCCCAGAGCAGGCCGAACGAGGTGTCGTTCGGCGTCGCCACGAGACGGAGGACGTAGTTCGGCTCGACGTATTCGATGTTGGGGTTCTTTTCGAGGGCCGCTGCAAGGGCTTCGACGTTCTTCGAGCGCGAACGGAAGCGCATGACCGTTCCCGACGCGAAACTCGCAACCCGTTCCGACTCCTCGGCGTCGGCGATCTGCTCGAGGTTCGCCAGCGCGGCCTGCGAGGCCCCCTTCCTGATCTTGATCAGGACCTCGCGGGGAACCGATCCTCCGGTGGGCTTGATCGCCGGCGCGGCGTTGGCGGAAATCGCGAAGACGAGAATGAGGAGCGAGCGGACGAGTACACGGAGCGTCGTGTGCATGGATTCGGAACCCTGGGCATTCGCGAGCTGACAGGCGGGCGGGATCAGCCGGAAATCGGCCGTTCGAGCGTCGTCACGTTTGCCCGGTTTGCGAGTTATTTTGGACCGCGAGCACTATACGGAAGGACGGCCGGTCGTTCAACGCAATAATTGCTGGCGCTCGGGAGGGAAGGGGTGGTGCCCAGGGACGGAATTGAACCGCCGACACGCGGATTTTCAGTCCGCTGCTCTACCAACTGAGCTACCTGGGCGGCAGAAGCGGCGCGGAAGATACCACAGCCGTTTTCGGTGGCAAGCCTCGACGTAAACGCATGAGCCCGTGAATCATTCCGTTTCGCCCGTTGACATGGCCCGGATCCCGCGTACACTCCTCCAGCCGCCATTTGGGTGGCGGCCTTGCCGCCTAATCCTCGGCGCCGAGGAACGGGGGAACCAATTAGCGACGGCTTGCCACCGTCCGGGGTGAATCCAGCCAGAAGCTGGTAGGGCTTCCAGCCCGAATCCGACAGCTAACCTCGTAGGCAGCCGGAAGGCTCGGCCAAGCAAACGCCGCGAAGAAATTCGCGGCGTTTGTCATTTGCGCGAACATTTGCGCGAAAAATCCATCCCGATGGATCCCCCGCAACGGCGTCTTGAACGATCCACCTTTTTCGGAATTGACTCCGCCCGCCGCAAACGATAGAAGCAGCAGGTAGTTGACGGTTTCCGGCATCGGCGGCTGGAAACCTGCACAACCACGGCGTTCTGAAACCTTTGAAAGGAGCCGATATGAAACGGTGCCCTCCCCTTTGGTATCGCGCGGCATGGGCCGCGATGCTCGTATCACTGCTGGCGTTCGGTGCATACGGGCAAGGTGCGCAGTCCGGCAATATTTTCGGCACGGTAGCGGGCAGTGACGGAGGCGCCCTCCCGGGCGTGACCGTAGTCCTGACAGGCGGCGGTGCTCCACAGACCACCGTCACCGACGCTCAGGGACGTTTCCGCTTCATCAACCTGTCTCCCGACACGTACTCGCTGCGAGCCGAGCTTGCCGGCTACGGCACCGCGGAACGGTCGGGCGTCACGGTGAACATCGGACGCAACGCCGAAGTCTCGATGACGCTGAATCCCTCCGTCTCGCAGACCATCACGGTCACCGCCGAGACCCCGCTGCTCGACGAGCGGCGCACCGGCACGGGCACGACGATCACCGAGATCGAGCTCGAAGAAGATCCCGACCGCGCGTGACCCCTGGGCGATCCTGCAGCAGACCCCGGGCGTGCTCAGCGACCGCATCAACGTCGGCGGCAACGAGAGCGGCCAGCAGTCGACCTTCGTTTCCAGGGCATCACACCAGCGACGAGGCGACGTACGGCGGTGGACGGCGTGGTGATCACCGACATGGCGGCCACCGGCTCCTCGCCGGCCTACTACGACTTCGACTCGTTCGAAGAGATGCAGGTCACGACCGGCGGCACCGACACCGCGCGTGCAGACCCCGGCGCGCACGATCAACATGGTGACCAAGCGCGGCACCAACGAGTGGCGCGGCTCGGGCCGTTACTTCATGACCCCCGGCGACTATCAGGCCGAGGCCTCCGTTCCGGCCGAGGCGTTCTATCTCCAGCGCACGCAACGAGATCGAAGACATCACCGAATGGGGCGCGGAGATCGGCGGCCCGATCATCCGCGATCGTCTCTGGTTGTGGGGCGCCTACGCCGACCAGCAGATCGACCTGTTCACCGCGCAGCCGATCAACACGACGGTTCGCTACTCCGACAAGACCACGCTCGAGACCTTGAACGCGAAGGTCAACGCCCAGGTCTTCAGCAACAACAGCTTCACCGGCTTCTACACGGACAACCAGAAGATCAAGATCGGCCGGAACATCGGTCCGCTCCGTCCGCCCGAGACGACCTGGAACCAGGGGGCGTTCGGCCCGCGTGGAACGTTCAAGCTCGAAGACACGCACATCTTCTCGTCGAGCTTCTACCTGACCGGCATGTACTCGAAGGTCAACGGCGGGTTCTATCTCGCCGCGCAGAGCGGTGAGAACTGCACGTCCATCGATTGCATCCGCTCGGTGCCGAAGGCGATCGTTCGCGACGTCACCGGCGGTGACCACCATCTCGAATACCGCAACACCTACTTCTCGCCGTTCGGCGAGCGTCCGCAGGAGCAGACCCGCCTCGACGGTTCGGCGTTCTTCTCCACCGGCGCGCTGAACCACGAGCTGAAGTTCGGTTTCGGCTATCGCACGGCCGGCACGCACAGCGTCTCCATCTGGCCGCAGGGGCAGTACATCCTCGACCTCGACGGCGCGGGTTTCGGCCTGACCTACTTCCAGTCGTCCGACTTCGTGAACTACGAGTACGACTACAACGACATCTACGTCGGCGACACCATGCTGTGGGGCAATCTGACCCTGCAGGCTGGTCTCCGTTTCGACCGCCAGAAAGCCTCAGCCGGGGATCAGATCGGTCCCGAGAATCCGATCGTTCCTGAATTTCTGCCCGCGCTGTCGATCAGTGGAAGTGAGATCGACACGATGGAATGGGAGAGCATCTCGCCACGAATAGGCCTGACCTACGCGCTGGGGCAGGACAAACGAGCACTGGTACGAGCTTCATACAATCGATTCGTCGGTCAATTAGGGTCGAACACATCAGGCTACGCCGGCGTCATACCGGTCTCGTACAGATACATATCCTTCCTGACCTTCGATGAAAATCTGAACGATCTCATCGAGGAAGGGGAGGTTCTGTACAACTACGGGCCGTACGGTTGGCTGGGACTCGATCCCGACAATCCGAGCTCGGTCATCCCCACCACCCGGGTGGATCCCGACATCGAAGCGCCAACGACCGACGAGTACATCCTCGGCTTCGAGTACGAGATGTTCCGGGACTTCGTCGTCGCGGTGAACTACACCCACCGCGACATCGATCAGTTCGTAGGAACACGATTCGAGAAAAACCGCGGCATGGGGGACTACATAACCGCAGCCGACTATCAGCTGCGGGTCAACGGCGATACCGGGCAACCGTTCCCCGCTACGAGACCGGGCGGCGTGACCGAGGTAGGCAACTACTCGGTACCGGTCTATGAGTTGAAGCCCGGCATCTCACCGAACTTTTCAGTTCTGACGAACCTGCCCGGTTATTCGCAGACGTATGACGGCATCGAGCTGTCTCTCGTCAAGCGGATGAACAACCGCTGGATGTTCCGCGGCAACTTCTCGTTCAACGACTGGACCCAGGACGTCGATCCGCAGTACTACGATCCGACGCCGGTTCGCGTCGGCTCGGGCTGCTCGAACTGCGACGGCGCCGACGTCGTCGAGCAGTCGACCGGCTCTGGCAACAAGGGCAGCGTCTGGATCGATGCCGACTGGGCCTTCAATATTGCCGGCGTCTACCAGATCCCGGTCATCGAGACGAACTTCGGCGTGAACTTCACCACCCGCCAGGGTTATCCGATCCTCTACGTCCACAACGCGGACGTGACCCAGGCCGGTGCGGACACGAAGAACGTCCTCGTCGAAGAAGTCGGTGCGAGCCGCCTCGACAATCCGTACTCGCTCGACCTTCGCCTGTCGAAAGACTTCCGCTTCCGCGGGGTGGGGCTGGAAGTGGCCGTCGATGCCTTCAACATCACCAACGAGCGCACCGTCCTGCAGCGCAACTCCAGTCTGACGTCGTTCGACGCGGCCGTTGCGTCGCGCAACCGCATCACCGAGCTGCAGAGTCCCCGCGTTCTCCGGTTCGGTGCCCGCTTCTCGTTCTAAGCCCCTTGGATCACAATGGTTCCACCAGCCCGCCGGGAATTCTCCCGGCGGGTTTTTTTCTTTTCCGTGCGCCGTCACCAACAACCCGGAGGTCCTGACTTTGATCCGATCAGCACGTTTCTTTGCGGTGAGTCTCGCTCTGTGCGCCGCCCTCGGCGCGTCCGCACAGGCATGGAAGGGCGTGGCCCGGATTCAGGGCGTCGTCGTCGATGCCCAGGGCAAGGCCATCAAGGGCGCGAAGGTTCACCTGAAGTCGGTGCGGATGGATGGCGCCGGCCCCAAGCCGATCGTCACCGACGACCGTGGCAAATGGGCCGCCCTCGGGCTGGCCAGCGGCAAGTGGAACGTCGACGTTGAGGCCGAGGGCTTCCTCCCGCGCGCGACGAGCGTGGAGCTCAGTGAGCTCACGCGCATCCCGCCGATGAAGATCGAGCTCGAGGCCGCGCCGCCTCCCGCTCCGAAGGAAGAGCCGGCCGCGGTGGAAAGCATTCAGGTTGGTGGCGTCGAAGTCACTCCCGAGATCGCGCAGGCCCTCGAAGCGGCGAACGGCTTCATGAAAGAACAGAAGTGGAAGGAAGCGGCCGCCGAATACGAAAAGGCGGTGGCCGTTCTTTCCACGAACATGTCTCTCAAGTTCGCGCTGTCCCGCGCGTACTACGGCGCGGGGGAGATCGACAAAGCGATCAACCAGCTGCAGGCGGTTTACGCGGCGGACAGCGGCAACATGACCGCGGCTACGCTGCTCACGGACATGCTCCTCGAGAAGGGGCGCATCGACGAGGCCAAGAAGATTCTCGCCGCGCTGCCGCCGGGCGCGCTCTCTGATCCCAACACGATCATCAACCTCGGCATCCGCTTCATGAATCAGAACAAGGGCGAAGAGGCCCTGAAGTACTTCAATGACGCCGTCGGCGTCGCGCCGGATCTCGCGGCCGCTTATTACTACCGCGCCGTTGCCTCGCTGTCGCTCAAGAAAATGGCGGACGCGAAGAAGGACCTGAACAAGGTTATCGAGATGGCGCCGGATTCACCCGAGGCCAAAGACGCGAAGGAACTGCTCGCTCAGATGAAATGATGGGTTCCCCGGCGAGATCGGTCGCGCTGATCGTCCTCGGCCTCGCGCTGGCCGCCTGCCGCGGCGACGACAAATTGCCGCCGCCCGCGGCCGGCACGCCGGTCTTCATCATCTCCATCGATACGCTGCGGTCGGATCACCTTCCGGCCTACGGATACAAAGGCGTCGAAACGCCGCGGATCGATGCTTTTCGCGACGACGCCGTGCTCTACGAGCGGGCCTACTCGCACACGCCGCTGACCCTGCCTTCGCATGCGTCGATCCTCACCGGCGCTCTTCCGGCGGATCACGGGATCCGCGACAACACCGGCTACCGTCTCGGCGCGAAAGTCCGCACCGCCGGCGAGATTCTCGGTGAGCGGGGATACGCGACCGGGGCCGTGGTTTCGTCGTTCGTGCTGCGCCGGCAGACCGGAATCGATCGCGGCTTTCAATTCTTCGATGACGAGGTCGCGCCGCTCAATCCGCAGAACCGCCAGATCGGTGCGATTCAGCGCGACGGCGCCGAAACGGTGCAGGTGGCGACGTCGTGGATCGAGAAGCAGACCAGGCCGGTCTTCTTTCTCCTCCATCTGTACGAGCCGCACATGCCGTACACGCCGCCGGAGCCGTATCGCAGCCGCTACGCGAATCACTACGACGGCGAGATCGCCCGCGCGGACGAGATCGTCGGGACGTTTCTCGATGCGCTCAAAAGCCGCGGTCTTTACGATCGTTCGCTGATCATCCTGCTCTCCGACCACGGCGAAGGACTCAACGACCACGGCGAGGTGGAGCACGGCACGTTTCTTTATCGCGAGGCCATCCAGGTTCCGCTGCTGGTGAAGTTCCCCGACTCGAAATTCAGCGGGACGTCGGTTGCCGCGCCGGTGCAGCTCATCGACGTCGTTCCCACCATCCTCGATCGCGCCGGCATACCGTCCACGGGCACGCCTGCCGGGCGCTCGCTGGCGAGCTTCCTGGTCGAGAAGAAACCGGAATGGCGCAAGGTCTACAGCGAAAGCTATTACCCGCGCTTCCACTTCGGCTGGGCCGATCAGCATTCCCTGATCGACGGGCGCCATCACTACATTCACTCGACGAAATCCGAACTGTTCGACCTGGAGAAAGACCCTGCCGAGAAGGCGAACGTGCTGGAAGCGGATCGACGCACGTTCTTCGCGATGAAGTCCGCCATCGAGCCGCTGGTGAAGGAGGCGTCGGCGCCGGCGCCGGTTGGTTCCGAGGAAGCGGCGAAGCTGGCGGCTCTGGGCTATCTCGGATCGACAGTGCAAACCAAGCCCGGTGAAACGCTGCCGGATCCGAAGGACAACATCCATCTCGCGACGAGCTCCAACGAGGCCTTCGCGAAATATCACCAGCGCCAGTACGCCGAAGCTCTGGTCGTGATCGAGCGGCTGCTCGCGGAGAACCCGCGCATCCTCGATCTGTGGGACCTCAAATCGAAGACCCTCGCGCGCATGGGGCGTCTCGAGGAAGCGGTCACGGCGGCGAAAGAAGGATTGCGGCTCTCGCCGAACGCGACGCACCTGGCCATCGACGTCGCCACGCTGCAGATCGATCTCGCCAATTACGACGACGCTGAAAAGCACGCTGAGCTCGCGCTGGCGACTGACCCGGCCCAGGCCCACGACCTGATCGCGAGAGTCTGGATCGCCCGAAAAAATACGGATCGCGCGGAAGCGGAAGCGAAGAAAGCGATGAGTGCGAGCGACCGCGTCGCGCCGCTGATCACCATGGCCCTCGTGCGGCGCGAGCAGGGGCAGCATGAGGAAGCGCTGAAGCTTCTCGAGCAGGCCGTCGAGAAAAAACAGAAGCGGGAAGAGATCGCCTCGCTGTACTTCCTGCGCGGGGACATGCGCGCGCGTCTGGGACGTGCCGAGGAGGCGGAGCGGGATTTCCGGCGTGAGATCGAGCTCTTCCCGGAAAGTCCGCAGGCCTACCGCAATCTCGCGCTGCTGCTCGTCGCGGACGGACGGATCGAGGAAGCGACGGCGCTGATTCGCAAGCTCATTGCCGAGGCGCCTTTTCCTGGTTCGTACCACACCGTTTGTCAGATTCTCGACACGGTCGGCGATCAACGCGGCGTGCGCTATTGGGCGCGGCGCGGGCTGGCTCAGTTCCCTGAAGACAGGACGTTGCGGCGGCTGGCGTCATGAAAAAGCGCGCGGTCATCGCCGTTGCGCTCATCGTCGTCGCCGTGGCGGCGTTCTTCGTGCTGCGGCGTGGCGCCGTCGGTGTCGCGGCACTCGGCTCGAAACAGCCGGACATCATTCTGGTCACGATCGACACCCTCCGCGCCGACGGCATCAGCTTCACCGGCAGCAAGCGGGTGAGCACGCCCTTTCTCGACGAGCTGGCGCGCGGCGGCGTGTACTACCGCAACGCCCACGCGCATAACGTGGTCACGCTGCCGTCGCACTCGAACATCCTCACCGGCCTCCTGCCGTATCAGCACGGCGTGCGCGAAAACGCCGGTTTCGTGCTCGACCCGAAGCACAAGACCGTGGCGGCGCTGCTCAAGGAGAAGGGATACGCGACCGGGGCATTCGTCGCCGCGTTTCCGCTCGACGCTCGTTTCGGTTTAGGCGCCGGCTTCGACGTTTACGACGACGAGTATCCCGAGGCGACGAAGCCGACGGCGTTCGTCGTGCCGGAGCGCGGCGCATCGGAAGTCTTCGCCGCCGCGCAGCAATGGTTCGACTCGGTCACCGACCGCGGCCGCTTCCTGTGGGTGCACGTGTACGAGCCGCACGCGCCGTACAACCCGCCCTCGCCGTATCGGGAGAAGTACAAAGACAATCCTTACTACGGCGAGATCGCCGCGCTCGACGAAGTCCTCGGCGGTTTCCTTCGCCCGATCCTCGAAAAGAATCCGAACACGCTGCTCATCGTCACCGCCGATCACGGCGAGGGGATGAGCGAGCATGGCGAGATCACCCACGGCGTCTTCGCCTACGAGGAGACGCTGCACGTTCCGCTGATCGTTCACGAGAAGGGCCGCGTCGCGCCGCGGGTCGAGCAGAGCTATGTCCGGCACGTCGACATCGTCCCGACGATCCTCGAGCGCGCCGGACTCGAAAAGCCGAAGGAGCTCCTGGGCGAGTCATTGCTGCGGATCGAAAAGGAGCGCGACACCTACTTCGAAGCGCTCACCGCGAACATCAACCTCGGCTGGGCGCCGCTCATCGGCATGATTCACGGCGGCCACAAGTACATCGAGCTTCCACTCCCCGAGCTCTACGACCTCGGCGCCGATCCGCGGGAGAAGAAGAACATCCTCACCGACAACCGGCGGATGACCACGCGCATCCGCTCGATGCTGGCCAGTGCCGCGCCTGCGGCGGGCCCGATCGAGCGCAATCTCTCGCCGGAAGAAGCGCGCAAGCTGCTCAGTCTCGGATACCTGGCCGGCACCGCCGCGGCCAAAAAGGAGTACACCGAGCGCGACGATCCGAAGAACGTCGTCCATCTCTACACGATCATGATGGATGCGATCGCGAAGTATCAGCAGGGCGACCTCGAGGAGTCGATGCGCATCGCCCGGACGGTGATCGCCGAGCGCGCGGAGATGGCCATGGCCCGCGACTTCCTCGCCTTCGTCCTGCAGGAGAGCGAAAAAGGGGCGGAAGCGGAAGGCGTCATCCGCGAGGCGATGGCCGCGGGCACCGCGACCGACGCCATGCGCAAGCGCCTCGGCCTGCTGCTCAGCGAAAGCGGTCGCCCCGAAGAGGCGGTGAAGGTTCTCGCGGAGTTCTCCGGGTCGCGCGACCCCGATCTGCTCAATGCCTACGGAATCGCGCTCGCGGACATGGGCCGCTTTCCCGCGGCCATCCAGCAGTTCGAGAGCGCCTTGCGGATCGATCGGACGAACGCGACGGCCTATCAGAACCTCGGCGTGGTCGCCTTGCGCGTGAACGATCTCGCCCGGGCCGAGCAGTATCTCGGCCGCGCCCTTCAGCTCAATGCGCAGATGCCGCTGGCCCTGAACTCGATGGGGGTGGTCTACGCCCGCCGCAATGATTTGCCGCGCGCGCTGGAGTCCTGGAAGCGGGCTGTGGCGGTCGATCCGAAGCAATATGACGCTTTGTTCAACATTGGGCTCGTCGCCGGCAACGCGGGCCGGTACGATGAGTCCCGCCAAGCCTTAGAACAGTTCGTAAAAACCGCGCCGAAAGAGCGGTACGCGCAGGACATCGCCCGCGCGCGTTCCGCGCTCCAGGCGTTGCCTTGACGGATCCCAAGGAGAACCCGATGAACACGAGACGCATGCTGAGCATCCTGTTGACCATCGCCGTGGCCGCGCCCGTTCTCGCGCAGCGTGTCGGCGAGGCCGTGCAGGTCACCGTCGTCGAAGTCCCGGTCACGGTCGCCGACCGCGAAGGGAAGTCGGTCGCCGGTCTCACCGCGGAGAACTTCGAGCTGTATGACGAAGGGAAGCGCGTGCCGATCGAGTACTTCGACGTTCTCGATCTCTCCTCAACGTCGACGGTCAACGTGGACGTGCCCGCCGAAGCACTTCCTCCCGCCGCGACGCGTCACTTCCTGCTGATGTTCGACATCGCCAACTCATCGCCGGGCACGATCGGCCGCGCGCGCGAGGCCGCACGCACATTCGTCACGAGGGATCTCGGCCCGCGCGATCTCGCCGCGGTGGCCACGTTCACAGTCGAAGCGGGCGCGCGGATGGTCACCAACTTCACGAGGGACCGGCGCCTGCTGACGAGTGCGATCGAGACGCTCGGCCATCCGAAGTTCTTCAAGGTCGCCGATCCGCTGATGATCTCCGCCAACACCAGCGGCGGCGGGTCGGACGGCGGCCCGGGCGCGGGCATCGATGCCGACGCGATCTTCGCCGAGCTCACCCAGGACCAGCAGCGGCTCGCGAAATCGGCACATGACAACGAAATGCGCAATCGCCTGCGCATCCAGTTCTCGAACATGGGCAAGGTCGCGCGCGCGCTCGATCGCCTGCGCGGCCAGAAGCAGATCGTGCTGTTGTCGGAAGGCTTCGATTCGCGTCTCGTTCAGGGACGCGAGGTTCTCGGAGCAGAGGCCACGAAGGAAGCGGACACGATCATGGCCGGCGAAGTGTGGAAGGTCGACAGCGAGCAGCGCTTCGGCAGCTCTTCCTCCACGAACGACGTCATGGACATGGCCGAGCTCTTCCGCCGGTCGGACGTCGTGCTGCACGCGATCGACATCAAGGGACTCCGTGGAGCAGCAACAGACGCGAGCACGGCCAACGCCACGCAGGGCAAATCGGTCGAGTCGCTTCACATGATCACCCGGCCCACCGGCGGAACGGTCTTCAAGAACTCCAACGATCTCGGCGAGACGTTCCAGAAGATGTTGAAGCAGCAGGAGATCATTTATCTCATCGGCTTCCAGGCCCGCGGCACCGGCAAACCGGGCAAGTTTCATTCGCTGAAAGTGAAGGCGAACACCCCTCGCGGCACGCGCGTGGCCCATCGCGTCGGCTACTACGAGCAGAGCGAGCAGATGACGGATCTCGAGCGGAACCTCACCCTCGCCGAGATCCTGATGACCGACGCGCAGATCGAGGACGTCGTTCTCAATCTCGGCGCGACCACGCTGCCCGGGCCGGGAGGAAAGGCG
This sequence comes from uncultured Acidobacteriota bacterium, assembly GCA_963822445.1. GTDB lineage: Bacteria > Acidobacteriota > Thermoanaerobaculia > Gp7-AA8 > Gp7-AA8 > QHVT01. Next base: position 960,566 of record CAWGHO010000003.1, read on the forward strand.
CGGGTTCCGGTGGTGGTGGAGATCCCCGCGAGCGGATTACTCCAGGAATTGAAGGGCTCGAAGGCGAGTGCGCAGTTGCTGCTTTACGCGTTCAATGAGCACGATCAGGTCGTGGACTTCCTGCAGGAGCGCATCGGCCTCGACCTCGACGTCGCCGGCGACGCCGTTCGCAAGGGCGGCGTCCGCTATTACGGAACGCTGCGGCTGCCTCCGGGCAAACACGCCCTGAAGGCGCTGGTGCGGGTGAACGAGACCGGTCGCATCGGCTACAAGCGCGAAGACGTGGACGTTCCGGCCTTCGACAAGGCCGCGATCATGCCGCCGGTGGTATTCGAGGATCCGGGTCAGTGGGCGATGCTGTTCGGGCCCGCGCGCGGCGACGACTACCCGTACCCGTTCGCCGTCGGCGACGCGAAGTACATCCCCAAGAGCGAGCCGGAAGTGAAGGCGGGCCAGGAGTACAAGATCGCGCTGTTCCTGAATCGCGTACCGCTCGAGAATCTTTCGGTCCTGCCGACGCTGATCACGAAGGGCGGAACGCCGCAGCCCGCGAACCTGAAGCTCCTCGGCCGCAGCAGCGCCGACGAGCGCGGCTCGGTGAAGCTGATCTTCAACTTCACGCCGCAGAACATCGCCGCGGGCAATCACCAGCTTCGCTTCGATGTGAAGACCAGCGACGGAACGGAGACGGCAGTGACCCTGCCGTTCATCGTCCGCTGATCGAACCGTATACTTTGCCTCGCGTGGAAAACGGCGTTTCGGAGTTCGAGCAGCGCATCGGTTACACGTTCGTCCGCCGCGATCTCCTGCGGCGCGCGCTCACTCACAAGTCGTACTCGCACGAGGCGAAGGACTTCGAGGTCCGCCACAACGAGACCTTCGAGTTTCTCGGCGACTCGGTCCTCGGCTTCGTCATCGGCGACCTGCTCTTCCAGCACTTTCCGGCAGCTCGATGAAGGCGCGCTTTCGAAGATGAAGGCGTACCTCGTCAGCGCCCCGAGCCTCGCGAAAAAAGCCGCGCGAGTACGGGATGGGCGACGTGATCCTCCTCGGCGTCGGCGAGGAGAAAACCGGCGGCCGGAAGAAGGACTCGCTGCTCGCGAACCTGTTCGAGGCGGTGATCGCCGCGATCTACCTCGACGGCGGCATCGAGCCGGCGCGCAAGGTGATCGAGAGCACGTTCCGCGATGACATCCGCGCGATCGACGAGGAGGACCTTCTCTTTCACGACTACAAGACCGCGCTGCAGGAAGTCGCGCAGGCGAAGGGGCTTCCGTTGCCGGAGTACAACGTCGTGGCCGAGGTGGGGCCGGATCACGACAAGCGTTTCGTGGTCGAGGTGAAGCTCGGGCGGCCAGACGTCGCAGGGCGAAGGCTCATCGAAAAAGGAAGCGCAGCAGCAGGCGGCTCGTCATGCATTGCGCGAATTCGCTAATCGGTGAGATCAAAAGGGACCGACCGGGGGGCCTCCGGCGGGCCGGCACGGCCGGCAGCGCTGATGTTGGCGTGAACGCGGGTAGCGCAACCAGCGCGGTCGCGGCAGAAGGCACAACCAGCGCCTGCCGGCCCGTGGCCGGCCCGCCGGAGGCCCCCCGTCGTTCCCTCTTGATCGCAGCCCTGATCGCGATTCTCGCGGTGACGCCGGCGCACTCCCAGCGCACCGACCTCGATCGCATCCGCACCGACATCTCCAACCTTCGCAAACGCCTCGACAACGTTCGCCGGCAGGCCCAATCGGCGGCGCGCGCAGCTGGAGGAAGTCGATCTCGAGCTTGGAATCCGGACGCAATGAGCTCGAGCTCGCGGCGCGCGAGGAGACGCGGATCAACGGGGAGCGCATCGCGACGCAGACGCAGATCGACGAGCTCATTCCGCGCATCGCCCGGCAGAAAGAAGACCTCCGCAAGCGTCTGGTCGCCCTCTACCGCCTCGGAGGGCTGAGTTACCTCCGCGTCCTTCTGACGTTGGAGAGCGATCGCAATCCCATCGAAGCCGTCTCCATGCTCAGCTACCTCGTTTCCCGCGATGCGCGTGCCGTTTCGCGGTTTCAGACGTCGCAAGGAACAACTGGCGGCGCGGCAGGTCGAGCTTGCCGATCGGCTCGCGCAGCTGCAGCAGGTCAAAGTGGTCGTCGAACAGCGGCGGCGGGCGGTCGAGGTGGCGTACAAGCAACAACAGGCGGTGGTTGCGCGTCTAAGGACAGAGGAAACCGGTGCGGAACAGCAATTGGCGGTGCTCGAAGAGAAGGCCAGGCGGCTTCAGCGGCTCGTCGATGCCCTGTCCCAGACCCAGCGGGGCATCGGTCACGCGCTCGACATCCGCAGCGTTCAGGGTGCGCTCGACTGGCCGGTCAAGGGGAAAGTGTTCGAGCGGTTCGGCAAGCAGCGTAACCCGAAGTTTGCAACCTTCACGATCAATAACGGCCTGAAAATCGAGGCAGTTGCGGGCACACCCGTGCGGGCCGTGTTCGCTGGAACAGTTCTGTTTTCGCAGTGGTTCAAGGGGTACGGTAACTTGATCATTCTGGACCATGGGAATCGCGTCTTCTCGCTGTACGGCAACGTGAAGGCGTCGACGGTAGCCGTTGGTGATCGGATCGCCACCGGCCAGCCGATTGCAGGAGTGGGCGAGAGCGAGGACGCGAGCTCCGGCCATCTCTACTTCGAGATCCGGCAGGACAATCGCCCGGAAGATCCACAGACCTGGCTGCGCTGATGACGAAAAAACAAATCGCTTTCCTCTCCCTCTCCGTGGTGCTGATGATGACGCTGCTCGCGGGCGCCCTGTTCGGGCAGGCCACGCAGAAGAGCAACGTCTACCGATACCTGAGCATCTTCTCCGAGGTGTTCGACCTGGTGAGGAGCAACTACGTCGAGACCGTGACCTCCGAGCAGCTGATGGACGGCGCGTTCTCCGGCGTGACCGACGCCATCGACGAGTTCAGCTACTACGTTCCGCCGATCGACATGCCGGCGCATGCGAAGTTCAGCGACATCGATGACAACGGCATCGGCGTCGTCGTCAGCAAGCGCTTCGGCTACGCGTACGTCGTGTCGGCCGTCGAAGGCTCGCCGGCGGACAAGGCCGGCGTCGAGCGGGGCGACTTCATCGAGAAGATCAACGGCAAGCTCGACCACCACGATGCAGGTCTGGCAGATTCGCAATGCCCTGCGCAACAACGGGCCGGTCAAGCTGCAGATCCTGCACGGCGGCGAAACCAAGCGCTCCGAGATCGCCGTTTCGCCCGCCGAGTTCCATCCGCTCAAAGTCTCCAACGAGACCATCTCCGGCGTCGCGTACGTGAAGATTCCTTACTTCGAGAAAGGCTCCGCGGCCGAGTTCCGCGCCGCTCTCGACGACGTGCGCAAGCGCAACATCCGCAAGCTGATCGTCGACGTCCGCGGCAATGCCGGCGGCGTCGTCGAGGAAGCAATCACCGCTGCCGACGATCTACTGACCAGCGGCGTCATCACCGCGCTCGAAGGCCGCACCGTCGAGGCGAAGAAGTGGCAGGCCGATCGCGAGACCGCGTTCGACGGCGAGGTCGAAGTCCTCACCGACATGTCCACCGCGGCCGGCGGCGAGATCTTCGCCGGTGCCATTCGCGGCAACAACCGCGGCAAGGTCATCGGCGTGACCACGTACGGCAAGGCCATCGTCCAGAAATTCATCCCGCTCTCCAGCGGCGGCGGCGTGCAGATGACCGTCGCGCACTACACCACTCCCGACCTCAAGGCCATCACCGAGACTGGTGTGAAGCCCGATGTCGTCGTCGATCTCTCCACCCAGGCCCTCGACGATCCCGAGAAGAAGGACAAAGCCGACGAGGTCGATCTGATTCTCGAGAGAGCGCTCCGCCTCTTCGGCGCGATGCCTCCGGAGAAGGTCGTCGAGAAGAAGGCCGCTTAGGCACACACTGACGGCATTTCGACGCAAACCATGACGCCCGGCTCCCGCCGGGCGTTATACTTATTGCGGTCCAAAAATGCCCCTTCTCTCCATCCGTCTGTTCGGGGAGTTGTCTGCAACCGATTACCGCGGAAACGCGCTGTCGATAGGCAACCGCCGCACGCAGGCCCTCGTGGTCTATCTCGCGCTTCGCGGCGGCAGGACGTCCATCGCGGAGATCGGCGAGCTGCTGTTCGAAGATCCGGGTGCGGAAACGCAGGTGCGCGCGGTCATTCGCGATCTTCAGTACGCGCTTCGCTATCTCTCGCCGGAGATCCTCGTCGACGACGGACGGACGGTTCGCTTCAATCGCGACGAGGTGTCGGTCGACGCGCAGGAGTTCAACGACCTCATCTCCGGACCGTCGATCAACACCATCCGCAAGGCCGTCGAGATCTACCGCGGCAATCTCCTCGATAACTTCAGTACCGGCATCCGCCCTTTCGATGAATGGCTGGCCGAGCGGCGGTTGAACATGTGGCGCGGCGCGCTGTCGATGTTCGGCACGCTGCTGACCACGCAGATCAGGGCAGGGTGGTGGGAAGAGGCCGTCGAAACGGCCGGACGGCTGCTGTCGCTCGATCCGTCGCAGGAAGTAGTGCACCGCACGCTGATGCGGCTGCAACTCGAGCAGGGCCGCGCCGATGCAGCCATGCGCCGCTACCAGGAATGCGCGGACGTCCTCCGCCGCGATTACGGACGCGAGCCGAGCGCGGAGACGGAGCGTCTGCGCCAGGAGATTGCCGTTGCCCTCGAGCGCGAGCCCGCGCCTCGCGAGGTCTCGCCGTCCTCGCGCAAAAACGGCGGACCGACCCTCGTTCTCGTCGTCGAAGATGACCTGGTCTCCTCCGCGCTCATCGACGCCTTCCTCGTCGAAGCGGGATATGAAGTGGTCACCGTTGCCGACGGCGCGGACGCGCTGCTCGAGCTCGGCCGGCGCAAGTTCGATCTGCTCATCCTCGACATCAACATCCCTACGCTCAGCGGCCTGAAGCTCTTCGAGATCATGCTGCAGAAGCAGATCCAAACGCCGGCCCTCTTCATCACCGGCATCAGCGGCGTCGAAGTGGAAACGCGCAGCCTGGAAATGGGCGCCGCCGGTTTCCTGCGTAAGCCAATCCGCAAGGAAGTGCTGGTTCCCAAGGTGCGGGGTATCCTGAAGCGCAGCGGCCGTCACGCGGCCGCCGGCGAATAAGGAACATGCCCGCTTCCCCCCTCGAACAGAAACCGGAGCCCAGCCGGCGCGACCGCCGTTACCGCCTGGCCGCATACGAGCTGCCGCTGCTGCGCCTCATCGGCTCCGTTTTTCTGACGTTCGCGGTCTGGCTGAACAACCGCTACCTCGTTCCCACGGCGGACATCGACGCGTGGAAGACAGTCGCGGCGATCTTGGCGATTTACGCCGCCGTCTCCTGGCTCGTCCTTATCGCATTCCTCCGCCGGCGCCGCGACCTCACCCCCTGGATCCTCGGCGGCGATCTCCTGGTCTGGACCGCGGTCCTTTATCTGACGGGCGCCGAGCAGAGCTGGCTGTTTTTCGTGCTCCTTCTTCGCGTTGCCGACCAGACTCAGACCACATTCCGCCGCGCGATCGCATTCTCGATGTGGGCCACGGCCTGCTACGCGGCGATGCTCGTCTGGGTGCTCGTCGACGGGCGGACGCTCGACGTCGCCGCCGCGATGTCCCGGCTCGCGTTCATCTTCATCGCCGGTCTTTACATCGCCCTTGCGGCACGGACAGCGGAGGCCCGACGGGTGCGACTGGCCGGTGCGATCCGCACGTCGCGCAATCTGATCCGCCGATTGGAAGAGCAGTCCATCGAGCTGCGCGAAGCTCATACGCGTGCCGAGGAGGCGAGTGCGGCGAAGAGCGAATTCGTGGCGAACATGTCCCACGAGATGCGCACGCCGTTGCAGGGCGTGCTGGGTGTGCTGCAACTGGCGATCGAAGACGAGCCGTCTGAAGCGAAGGCGCGGCGTCTGGAAACGGCGAAGCGCTCGGCCGAAACGCTTCTGTCGATGATCGACGACATCCTCGATTTCTCGCGCATCGAAGCGAGGAAGCTCGAGCTCGAACCGGTCTACTTCTCTTTGCGCCACATGCTCGCCGAAACGATGAAGGCCCTCGGCGTGATCGCAGCGGGCAAGCGGCTCACCCTTTCATATCTCGTGCAGCCCGACGTCCCGGAGACGGTGTGGGGCGACCCGCAGCGGCTGCGGCAGGTGCTGGTCAACCTCGTCGGCAACGCCGTGAAGTTCACGCACGAGGGGGAGATCATGGTCACGGTCAGCCGCGCCCAGGCCAAGGTCCGCTTCGACGTTCGCGACACCGGGATCGGAATCGCACCGTCGGTTCGCGAGCGGATCTTCGAGCCGTTCACGCAGGCGGATTCGTCGTTCGGACGCCGTCACGGCGGCGCGGGACTCGGCCTTTCGATCGTCGCGCGTCTGCTCGAAGTGATGGGCGGCACTGTCGACGTCTCGAGCGAGCAGGGCGCGGGCTCGGTGTTCTCGTTCATCGTTCCGCTGACTGCCGATGCCATCGGCGCCGGACCTCATCGGCGTCCATGGGAAGCGACGCTCGCGGGAAGTTCGGTACTGGTCGTCGAGCCGGCGGAGATGTCGCGAGGAGCGATCGCAGAGATGCTCCGCAGCCGCGGGATTTTCGCCAGCGCGTTCGCATCAGCTTCGCAGGCGCCGGAAGGCGGCCGCTATCTCTGCGCGGTCACTGCCGATTCGCGAGTGACCGTGCAGCCGCAGGTGCTCATCGCCTCGCCGCTGTCGCCGCCCGAAGACACGATTCACGTCACCCGTCCGATCGTGGAGCGCGAGCTCATCGACGCCATCGGCGTGGCCCTCGGCCTGGTCACGCACCACGTCGAATACAGCCTTCCTCTGCGCACGCCGGCCGACAATCCGCAGCGGATTCTCCTCGTCGACGACAACGAAGTGAACCGCGAGGTCCTCGGCGAAATGATCCGCCGCCTCGGCCATCAGGTCACCCTGGCGTGGGACGGCGAGGAAGCGCTGTCCGCGCTGGCGCGCGAGAAATTCGACCTCGTGTTCATGGACGTGCAGCTTCCCGGCATCGACGGGCTGGAGGCGACGCGCCGGTTCCGCGCCGCCGGCGGAACGACGCCGATCGTCGCGCTCACGGCTCACTCGACGCGGGATGACGCGGAGCGATGCATCGCCGCGGGAATGCGATCGGTGCTGGTGAAGCCCGTCGATTCCGCGCAACTCGCCGCGATGATCTCCGACACGCCGCACGCATCGGAGTCGCTGCTCGATGTCGTGGGAGGAAACGCCGATCTCTTCGCCCGCGTGCGCGAGGTGTTCGCACGGCAGACGCCGGAGATCCTCGCCGCGATGCGCGCCGCCGCGGCCGCGCGCGACAGCGATGCACTCGCGCGTCAAGCTCACAAGCTCAAGGGCTCGCTGAGCAACTTCCCCGGGCAGAGCGGCGTGGCCGTTGCCGCGAACCTCGAGAACGCCGCCCGCCTCGGCGATCTGGAGCGCGTCGACGCGATGGTCGACGAGCTCGAGGCCGCGGTGGCGCGCCTGAACGCGCAACTGGCGACGGTGTAGTGTGGGCCTCCGGCCTACCTTTTGGCCCCCACCCAAAGGTAGGCCGGAGGCCCACACTACACGGAATCAGTCGAGGTGCCGTTTCGTCGCGGGCACGCACAACATCCGCGGGGCGATCACCACGTAAGTCTGGCCGCCGAACTGATCGCGCACGTCAACCTTGCGCTTGCGGAACTCCTTCGAGGGCTTCACCTCGTAGCAGAGGTAGTGATCCAGCTGGTTCTTCGCCGGTTCCACCTTGAAGTACGCCGCGCCGGCGCCGAACGGGCTGGCCACCGCCTTGATCGTCAGCGAGTGCGGTCCGGGGCCGACCGTGAACGTTCCCTTGCTGACCAGCGGATCGGCGAAGCAGGGATCGGGATCCGGGCCGCAGTCGCCGCTCGTGGCGGGAGCCGAGGTCACGCCGATCGACGTGCCGAAGTCGAAGACCTCGAAACGATCGCCGCGAAGGAACGCGTCCGTGACGCTGACCGTCGCGCCGCCGGCCGGTGCGGTGAACGTCCAGGGCGGATCCCCGGCGAACACGGCGTTGACGCCGGGGCCGGCACATCCGCCGGCGAGACAGCCGGTCGCGAAGCTGCCGGCGCCGCCGAACAGGAACTCCTGCCACGGGCCGGCCGTCGGGACGGTCACCGGATCGAAGGCCGTGTCGCGCTGCGGCGGCGTGCCGCGCGTGCCCCTGATGCCGTTCTGTTGCGCGTTGATGGAGAGGGTGGAGAGAACGACGAGACAAACGAACGTCAGAGACCGGAAGAATTTGGACATATCGCTACTCCTGTAGTTAGTCGAGGCATTGGAGCCTCACAGAAGTAGTGACGGAAAGACGGCCGGCGTTACAGCCCTCTCCCCGACGCGCGGGAAGAGGGCTGGCAAATCGTCATTGGGCGGGCACGTACGTCGGGTCCTGCGTGCGGTTGTCGATCGCAGAGCCGTATCCGATCACGGCGCCGTTGCCGCCGATGACCCGGATCGAGACCCGGGCATTCGTCGCTCCGTCGAGGCCGAGGTTGGCCAGGAGGGATCCGTACTGGCGGAACTCGTAGGGGGCCAGGTCGATGGTCATGGAGGACGTCTGACCATCGCCGCCGGTGGCGATCACTTCTACCTGGGCGCTGTGTCCCGCGACTTCGGCAACGCCGACATTGCTGCGGAAGCGGGCAGATTGTTCGAGCTGCAGAACATCGATCGCTCTTCCGCCAAGCCGGGAGGCATCGGCGATGGTCATCGCCGGGATGAACTGGCCGTACGTGCCGCCGGTATCGCGGCGGTCGTAAGTCCGCGCGGTGACAACCAGCTTCGATGCCGTCGACGTCGAGACGTGAAGCGCGCCGCCGCTCTGGGTCTTTCCGAACATCTGCTCGATGATGTTGTCGTACGCCTTCACTTCGCGCCCGAAGAGCGTGACCATGCGCGTCACCGCACCCGCACCCCCCTCGGGATGGAACGTCAACGTGGCGCTGATCGATGCTTCGCCGGCGTTGTAGATCCGCACGTCGCTGCGCCAGTTGTTTCGCCCGGTCGCGTAGTGCGCGACGCCGGGGACGACATAACGCTGGGCATTGACGGCCGCGGGGACGACACCGGTTACCAGCAGAGGATCACTGGTGACGTTGTCGACCAGCGAGGCATACGCGGCAACCGTTCCCTTCGACGAGCTGACCTCGACCTCGAGCCGGGCGTCGTCGATCTTCACGTCGTGCCGCGCGAGCATCGAGTCGATCTGCTGATGCTCGAATGGTGCGAGGGCGATGGTCTCCTCGGCGAGCTTCTGACCGGTGGCGTTGTAGAAGCGGACGATGACGTTGGCGGCGTTGCCGGAACCCTCCACCAGTCCGACGTTCGTGCGATAGGCCGCCGACTGGGCGAGCTGCTGCAGCGAGAGCGTCGTTCCTGTACCGGCGAAGGCAGACGCGGGGATTGCCGGGATGAACTGACCGTAGGTTCCTGAATCGGTCTGGTTGTACGTGCGGCTGGAGATGACAGCGTTCGATGAGCCGTCGACCGGCCGTATCTCGAGCGCGCCGGTGGCGCTTTCGCCCATCGCGCCGTAGCCGAAGATCCGGCGGACGACGTCGCCGAGAGCGAGCGTCGCTCCGGCCTCGATGGTCATGGTCGAGCGGCGTCCTTCCAGCGTGCCGTCGGTGCGCGATGGCGTGAAGAGCAGGTCATAGGCTGCGGCGGTCGCCGACGGGTTGTAGATGCGGACGTCGGAGCGCCAGTGCGACCCGATGCCGGCGGCGTGACCGACCGCCGGGATGACGGCCGCCGGCTGCGAGGCTGACTTGCCGCTTTCTTCGACCGGCTCCATCGCGTGAACGGTGACGCTGTAAGTGGTGATGAGCGAGTTGTCGGGCGCACGAACGCTGACCGTTCCGGTCGTGCTGCCACTGCGAAGTGTCGCAGGGTCGGCCGTCAGAGCCAGCACCAGACCGGACGGCGGAATCGTTCCGGATGCCGGTGTGACTTTGAGCCAGGCGGCGTTGCTGACGGCGATGAACGATGCATTCGCGCTGATGCCCACGCCTTCTTCGGGAGTGAGGCCAGCAGGTTGCGTGAGCTGATCGGTGGATCCGCGCTCGATGGGGATGTCGAAGTCGTTCTCAGTGCCGGACGACATCGGCTGTACGACGACGCGCAACGTCCGTGACCATTCGTCGCTGCATCCATCGACTCCCTTGACTCGGAAGTAGTACGCGGTGGGTGAGGCGACATCGAAACGGAAGAGACGTGACGAGCCGTTGACCTCGAATTGTGTGGCCGACGTGAAATCGGTGCTCGACGACTGCTGGAGCTGATAACGCGTGGTGTGAACATCCGACCAGCGGACGTGGAAGCTCGAGCGCGTGCTGGTCTCGGAGACGGCAGAGATGCGCGGCGCGGCGCAAACGTCTTCCTCTTCCGTCGTGAAGCGCGCGCAGGCGCTCGTGATCACCCCGCAACCGCTGCGGTGCGCGACGACACGCCACTCGTACGTAGTGTTGGGCTGGAGGTTCGAGTAGGCGAAACGGGGTGCGGTGATGTTGCCGACCAGGGTCGTGCAACCGCTGCCCTGCACGCCGAGGTAGACGTCGAAGCGGGACGCTCCCGGGGCGCTCCAGGTCAGCTCGCCGGAAGCGGCGCCTCTGGTTACCGGCCGCATGTTCGATACGGTCGGGCAGGCGGCTACGCGCGTGGAGAAGGTGTCGCTATTGTCGGATGGATCGGATTCGCCCGAGGATGAGGAGGCGGATGCGGTGATGGTGTACAGGCCGCCTGCGGTGCCGAGCGGTGTGATGAGCCGGAAGTTGATGGTCTGCTGGGCACCGGCGCCGACAGTGCCGATGTTGCAGGGGAACGACGCGCACGGTGCGGAGGGCTGGAGGATCCAGCCGGCAGGAGGCGTCAGCGAGACCGACGTATTCGCGGCGGGGGAGGAACCGTTGTTCCGGATGACGACCGAGTAGTCATCGCCTTCGCCGGCCATCGCGCTCGCCGGACCGTTCACGGACACCGCGAGGTTGGGCAGGCCGCCGATGATGATCGTGGCGGTGCCGCTTTCGCTTCCGCCGGTGCGGGTTGCGGTGATGGTGAATGAGGAGCCGCCCGTTCCAAAGTTGAGACCGTGGCTGGCCAGCAAGCCGTTCGCGAACGTTGCCGTGGTTCCGGCGCCGGCCGAAAGGGTGCCGCTCGAGGAGATGTCGACCGTGTTGCCCGTGCCGTTGAACGACACGACGACGTTGTTGTGCACATCGAGTGCGCTAATGCGGATGGCGAACGGTGCACCCGCCGTTTGCGGCGGGATCGTGCCGCCGCCGGCCGACTCGATCGCGAAGTGATGCAGCGGTCCGGCGTTGACCGTGAAGGGATTGGACGTGCCGGCGCCGTTCGTGTCCGCGGCGGTGATGGTGCGACCCGCGCCGGATGCGGTCAGCGTGACGTTGATCGTCTTCACGCCGTTGTCGGAAGCGATGAACGTGACATTGGTCGGCGCGATGTCGCCCACGTCCGTGGTGACGGTCAACGTGCCGGTGAAGCCGGTGGCCGTGTTGCCGAAGGTGTCGCGTGCCGTGATGCGGACGGGGAAGGGGATGCCGGCCGTCTGCGGGCCGATGTTGCCGCCTCCGCCCGCTTCGACGAGGTGGTTCGCTGCGCCGGCCGCACTGACGACGAAGGAGTTGGAGGATCCGCTGTTTCCGCTCGGCGCGTGCGTGGCCGTCACGGTGGCCGCGGCATTGGCGGCTGTCAGCGTGACGTTGATCGTCTTCACGCCGTTGTCGGCGCCGGCGAACGTGACTGTGAGCGGCGAGACCGTTCCGGCATTCGAGCTGAGGTCCAGCGTGCCGCTGAACGCGGTGTGGGTGTTGCCGAACGCATCGCGCGCGGTGATGCGCACCGCGAACGCGACGCCCGCTTGCTGCGGGGCGATGTTGCCGCCGGCCGGCGCTTCGACCCTGAAGTGATCGAGGGCCGCGTGCTGCACGTCGATCGTCGCCTGGCCGGTAATCGGTCCGTCGGTCACCGTGATCGTCTGCGTTCCGGCGGTGATGAGGGCGAGACCGGTGAAGGCGTGATCGCCCTGGTCCGATCCGGCGTTGAACGCGTAGCCCGGAGGAAGGGTCGCCACGGGATCGCTGCTGGTGAAGGAGACAGTGCCCGAGTAGGTCGTCGTGACGTTATCGAACGCGTCGAGTGCCGTCACCGTTGCCGCGAACGGATCGCCGGCGATCGTCGTCGCCGGAGCGTTGATGGTGAAGTGATCGGTGGCCGCGGCCGCGACCGCGACCTCGGCCGATCCGGTGATCACACCGGACGTGGCCGTGATGGTCTGGTTGCCCGACGTGCGGAGGGTGATGCTGTCCAGCCGTGTGCCGCCGGTCAGCGTGCCGTCCGCGGGCAACGTGGCGTCGCCATCGGTCGACGTCACGATCACCGTGCCGGAGAAGGCCGGCGTGACGTTGTCGTAGGCATCGAGGGCGGTGATGGTGGCGTTGAACGCCACGCCGGCCGTTGCAGTGGGCGGAGCAGCGACGGTGAAGTGCGTCGTCGCGCCCGGATCGACGGTGAACGGATCGCTGTCATCTGCCGCGCTGACGCCGCCGGTCGCGGTGGCTGTGAGGATCACGCCCGATTCGGCCTTCGTGTACGTCACGCCGCTGATGGTCGTTCCGGTGTTGCCGAACGCGATGGCGCCGTTCAGGGTGCCGCCGAGCGGGCCGGTGCCGGTGTCGAGCGTGAGCGCGATCGGTGTGTTCGCCGGGACGCCGGTCGCGTTGCCGAGCGCATCGACTGCCTGCACGACGACATCGAAGGGTGTGCCGGCAACCGGGTTGACTCCGCCGTTGACGGACGTGATGGCGATGCCGACCGCTTGCGCGTGCAGCGTGAAGTCGCCGAACGAGGTGATGCCGGCGCCCGACGCGGTGTGGAGGATCGTGTCGACGGAGGCCGTCGGATATGCCCAGCCACCGCTATGGCGCGCGAGGCGATAAGCGAGCTCATTGCCGACCACGTCGGCCGGGAGATAGGTGAAGGTCAGATCGGCTGCGGTGACGCCACCCGCGTTGAGAGTCCAGTAGCGCTGCAACGCGTTGGCGGTCGGCGAATTCGGATGCGCGCCTTGAACCGCGGTGGTTGTAACGGTCGCAGGGAACGTTCCAGTGGTCGCGTTCACGCTCACCGGCGAGTACCCGTTTGCCGTGCCGACGTCGAACGCCTTCGTTCCGGCGGCCGTGAAGACGCGGGCGAGGTTGCCGATCACATGGCCGCTGGTCCGTGAAACCGATCCGCTGCCGAGGATGGTCAGTGTGTTCGCGCCGGTGTCGATGTTGCCGAGGGTCAGGGTCAATGTGCCGCCGGCCGTGACCTGGGTCGCGAGCGTGAGCCCGGCGGCATTGTTCATGGTGACGTTGTGCAGCGCGATCGGGGAGGTAGTTCCATCGATCGTCTGAGGCGACGTGCCGTTGACGTTGAGATTGCCGGTCGTGCTGAATCCGCCGTTGACGGTCATGTCGCCGTGCAGATGAAGGCTGCCGGAGCCGGCGTTGAGCGATCGGCCGCTGTTGATCACCAGCGAGTCGGACACCGGCAGGTTGCCGAGCATGGTCACGTCGGAGTCGATGACCAGATTCGAGAAGAAGTTGTTCGGGTTGTAGCTGCCGATGGTCTGGAGCTGGCTGCCGTTGAAGGTAATCGTCGACGTCGGGCTGAGCTCGAGCGTCGAGCCGGCGGCGAAGTTGCCGGTGATGTTCATCGAGCCCGCGCCGGTGATCTCCAGGATCTGCGTCGGCGGGTTGCCGGGGAAGGTCGCGTTGCCGTCAAGATTGACCGTGCCGCCGGCGACGGTGAGGATGGCCTTGCGGTTTCCGGCGCCGTTCATCTCCAGCCCGCCGATGTCGAGCGTGCCGTGGCCGACGTTCATCACCGCTTCGATGTTCGCGTTCAGCGGCGCCTCGATCCGGAGCAGGCCCTCGACGCTGAGGGTCACGCCGTTGTTGAGCACCACCGCGGAGCTGATCGTGGCCGCGTCGAACGTGAGCGTGCCGGCGGATGCGTCGGCGGTCACGGTGACGGTGTGACCTTCAGCGATGACCGCGTCATCGGCGATCGTCGGCACGCAGCCGCCAACCCAGGTCGAGCCGTCGTTCCAGGTGCCGCTGGCGAGTGTGGTGTACGTGCAGATGCCGATCGCGCTGAAGGACGTCGAGGCCGCGCCGGCGGTGACGTTCAAAGTGTTCGCGCCGGCGGTCGGGCCCAGCGTCCAGCTCGTGACGGTCGCGACGCCGGAGCCGTTGGTCGTCTGCGAGCCTCCGGTGACTGAGCCGCTGCCCGCCGCCGGCGCGAAGGTCACCGGCTGGCTGGGAATCGCGTTCGTAAACGCGTCTTCGATCCTCACCGACGGATCGGTGGGGAGGGTCGAGCCGGCGGGCGCCGTCTGATTGTCGCCGGCCAGTTTCACGATCACCGCCGCGGGGCCCGGTGCAACGGTGAAGCTGTTGCTCGTCGCGCCGGTCAGGCCGGGTGCGCTGATGCTGAGCGTCTTCGCACCGGTCGTGTCGATGCGCAGCCCGCTGTACGTGCCCGCGCCGTTGCCGTTGGCCGTGCCGATGTCGACCGTCGTCGTTCCCTGCAGCGTGCCGGTGCCGCTCTGCAGGGCGATCGTGACGATCCTGCTTCCGCCGAGGCCTGAGGAAGAGTCGTTCCCGAAGGCGTCGCGCGTCTCGATCGCGGGCTGCGTTCCGAACGCAGAACCGGCTGCTGCGCCGCCCGGGTCGGTGGTGAAGAAGAGCGATGTGGCTGGACCGGGATCGACGGTGAAGGCGGCGCTGGTCGCACCGGTGAGCTGATTGTTCGAGGCGGCCAGCGTCTTGATGCCGGCGGTGTCGATGCGCAGATTGCTGAACGTAGCCGTGCCCGGCGTAGCGCCGTTGTTCCCGGCGTTGATGTTGCCGCCGCCCTGCAGCGTGCCCGTGCCGCTGGCGATGTCCAGCGCGATGTTGGCGTTGTTGGCCAGGCCGACGATGGAGTTGTTGCCGAACGCGTCCTGCGTCTTGACCACGGCGGTGAACGTCGACCCCGCGACGGCACCGCCGGGCTGGGTCGTGAAACCGAGCCCGGCCACCGTCGTAGCGTTGACGGTCATGGTGTTGTTGCCGTTGATGGATGCGGACACCGTGTCGGTCGCAGTCACGCTGCGTGAACCGGCGGTCTTCAGCGTCAACGCGTTCGTGAATGTGCGCACGCCGTTGTCGCCGCTGACGAAGGTGTAGTTGCCCGGCAGCACGCCCTGCGGGTCATCGGAGCTGAACCCGATGGTGCCGGTATAGCCGGTGGCGGTGTTGGTGAACGCGTCTTTCGCCGTAATCGTGGCGCTGAACGCCGTGCCGGCAGTGGAAGTGGCGGGGAGGGCCACGACGAAGTTCGTGGCTGTGCCGGGCGCGACGCTGATGCTGTTGCTCGCGTCGCTGAATGTGCCGTCGTTGGCGGTGATGGTGCGTGTACCGGACGTCTTCAGCGTCGCGCTGAACGTGCGCACACCGCTGTCCGCGCCGGTGAATGCGTAGTCCGCCGGAAGAATGGCGATGCCGTCGGTCGAGGTAAATCCGACCGTTTCCGCGTAACCGGTGGCGATGTTGCCGAAGGCGTCGCGTGCAGTGACGGTGAAGTCGAACGCGTCACCGGCGATCGCGTTCGCCGGAGCCGACGTAGTCAGCGAGGCAGCAGCGGCGGGCGCGACGTCGATGTTGTCCGTGGCGTCGGTCAGCGTTCCGTCATTCGCGGTGATGGTGTGCGTGCCGGCGTTCTTGAGGGTGACGCTGAAGACTCTCTGGCCTGCGTCTCCGCCCGTGAATGGATAGTTCGCGGGGAGTGTCGCCATGACGTCTGTCGAGCTGAACGCGACCGTGCCCGTGTAGCCGGTGGCGATGTTGCTGAACGCATCGCGAAGCGTCACGGTGACGTCGAAGGCATCGCCGGCCGTGGTGTTCGCGGGGCCGGTGATGGTCATCGACGTTGCCGCTCCGGCGACCACCGTGACGTTCTTGTTGCCGGTGATCGTCGCGGTGACGGTGTCGGTGCCGGTGATGCTCTGCACACCGCTCGTGCCGAGGGTGAAGCTGAGGATTTTCGCGCCGTTGTCGGCGACGAGGAAGGTGTAGTTTGCCGGCATGGTCGCCTGCGGATCGCCGGACGTGAAGTGCACGGTGCCGGTGTAGCTCGGGGCCACGTTGTTGAAGGCGTCCCGCGCCGCGACGGTGACGTTGAATGCGTTGCCTGCCGTTGCGTTCACGGGTGCGGTCAGGGAAAGAGTCAGAGGCGCACCGGGTGACACGTTCACGTTGTTGCTGGTGCCGTTGATCCCGCCGTCGGTCGCGGTGACGGTCCGGTTGCCGCTCGTCTTCAGCGTGACGTTGAAGCTCTTCACGCCGTTGTCGCCGGCGAGGAACGTGTAGTCGCCCGGAAGGACGGCCTGGGCGTCGTTCGATGTGAACTGGACCGTGCCCGTGTAGCCGGTGGCAACGTTGCCGCCTGAATCGCGCGCGGTCACGCTGACGCTGATGACATCGCCGGCCTGCGCGGATGCGGGAGTGCTGACGTCGAACGAAGCAGCTGGTCCCGCGGCAACGGTCACGGAGCCGGAGGTGACACCCGTAAGGCCAATGGATGCGAAATCGACGGCGATCGTCTCGCCGGCCACGTTGTAGCGAAGGTCGTTGAACGTCGCCAGTCCGCCGACGGCGTCTTCGGACGTGTCGCCCTGCAACGCGGCCGTGCCGCTTCCGCTGTTGCGCGTCGCGGTGATCGTGTTGGTGGCGCTGGTCGGATTGCCGAAGGCGTCGAAGATCCGAACCGCGGGCGCAGGGGAGAAGGCAACGCCCGCGGTTGCGTTGGCCGGCAGATCCTGAACCATCGCCAGATGGTCGGCCGGCCCGGCGGCGACGGTGAATGCGTCGCTCGTTGCGGTGCCGAAGCCGCTCGCACTCAACGTGTGGGCTCCGGCCGTATCGATCCGCAGGTCCAACCCGGTGATCGTGCCGTTGCCTCCGCCGGTGCCGATGTCATGGAGGGTCGTGCTCGACCCGTGGAAGGTGCCGGGGCCGCTGGCGACGGCGAGCGTGATCGGCACACTCGCCGCGAGACCGCCGTTCGAGAGGTTGTCGAACGCGTCGAACGTCTGCAGAACGGGCTGGGTCGAGAATGCCGCGCCGGCCGTTGCGCCGCCGGGGTGGGTGGTGAACTTGACGGTGCTCGCGTTTGCCGCCGAAACGACGACGTTGTTCGAGGTCGTGCCGGTCAGCCCTGACGAGCTGAAGGCGAGGCTGATCGTCTCGGCTTTGTTGTGCGAAAGGTTGAGAAACGTGGCGATGCCGGCGGAGGCGGTCGCGGAAAGCGTTCCCTGAATCGCCGGGGAGCCGCCGCCATCCCGGGCGGCGCTGACGCTGGTGGTGTTGTCCGTCGTTCGCAGATTGCCGTGCTGGTCTTCGACGCGAATGGCCGGCTGCGGCGCGAAGGCTACGCCCGCGGTGGCGGCCGAAGAGGGCTGCGTATCGACGGACAGTTGCTTCGCCGCGCCGAACGTCATCGACAGCGATCCGAAGTTCGTGGCGCCGCTGACGCCGTTGATGGTGGAGGTGCTCGCCGCGCCGCGCACGATGTCGCCGGCAGGCGTATTGCCCAGGACACCGTCATTGGGTCGTACCCGCAGACCGCTGACGGTCAGCGTGTCGGCTGCGGTCGTGTTGTTGATGCGGAACTGGACGGTTGCGGCCGTGGCCGTGACGCCGATGCTTGGTGGATTCTGAAAGTCCGAAGGGCCGCCGTTGCGGGTGGTACTGCCCTGGCTTGCCTCGAAGCTCCAGCCAGTCGGCGGTTCGAGGACGAGGGTGACGACGCTGCCGCCGCTGTGCGCGAAATCGGTGTTCGCTCCTTCGACGATGATGATGTTTACCAGCGCCGTGTACGCGGGTGTCGTCGCGTTCGCAGCTTTGTCGGCGCTGATGTTCGTACCGCCGCTTGCCGGTGTCACTGTCACCGCTGCCTGAGCGCTGACGGCAAACATCGCCACGAGAGTGACTACGAGCGCGAATCGATTCTGCTTCTTCAATCTATCCTCCGTCATACGGCAGCCGGGTTGCGGCAGGTGTTCCGGGCGACACGTCGGTCAGGACGTGAACTTCAGTGAATTCGACGGCGAGTGCCCAGGCGGCGCGGACCTTGTGCGCGCGGCGGACGCGCCCCAGGCAATGGAGCCGGGTGGCCATGTCGGGGTCGCTGAACGTGACTTCGATGACCGCGTCGAACGCGTCGCCGGCGGCGAATTTCCTGGGCGACACGATGAGCGCGCCGCCCATCCCGATGTTTCGCGTGAAACCGCGAGCCTCGCCGATGAAGACCGGCAGGGCGAGGTCGTACCGCGTCACGCCGCGGCGTTCTGCGCACATGAATTGAGCTCCTTGGACTATTGGACCGGGTTGGAGTATCGGCTCGACGCGGGCGCGACGCCATTCATCGGGGGGCGGTAGGAGGTATATCGAAAGTTATAGAGCCCAGGTCGTCGCTTATGCTCTGGCACCGTGGAACGGGGTCTTCTCGAGCATGCGCGTGGCGAACGGATCATCGCCACCGGCCGGGTCATGCTGGCGATATTCACCACTCTGGTCGTCTATGTCGACCCGGATGTGAGTGATTCGCAGCTCCGGCTGCTGCCGATTACGGCCGGTTTCGCTGTTTATGCCATTCTGGTGGGTCTCGTCGGATGGCGCGCCCCGGTGGTCGCCGTGCGCGCCAGGCTCCTGGTTCACATCGTCGATTTCCTGCTCTTCTCCACCTTTATCGAGCTAACCCACGCATCGGTCAGCCCGTTTTTCATCTTTTTTCTCTTTTCACTCCTCTCGGCGCTGCTCCGGTTCGGAGTGAGGGGAATGTTGATCACCGCGGCGGTGTCCATCGCGACGTACGTCGGCCTCGCAACGACCGACGCGATGATCCGCAGCGATCCCGGTTACCTGATCATGAGGGTCACGTCGCTCAGCGTGGCCACGTTGCTGCTCGCATACGTCGGCGCGTACTACGAGCGGGTCCGGACCGAGCTCACGAAGCTGGCTGCGTGGCCGCCTCTCGTCTCCGATCAGACCGAGCCGATGATTCGCGAGACGCTGCTCCTCGTCCGTGACCTGATGGCGGCACCAAGGACGCTGCTGGTCTGGGAAGAGGAGGAAGAACCCTGGACGACCGTGGCCATGCTCGCCGATGGTGAGCTGGAGATGACGCGCGAGGCACCAGGCTTTCTGGAGATGATGGTGAGCGCCGCCGCGCGCGAAGCGACGTTCCTCGAGCGCAACGGCCGCGATACGACAGCGCTGCTGGTGACCGACCGCGGAACGCGGCGCGAAGGGACATCGGCACTCACGCCGGAGGGCGCGGCACGATTTCGTCCCCAGGCGATGCTCTCCGCGCCGGTGCGGGGACAGACGATCAGCGGCCGGATCTTCTTCTTCGATCGGAACGACGTACAGGTGGACGATGTCGTCGTGGTGGAGATCGTGGCCCGGCTCGTGGCGGCACGTCTCGATCAGCTCAACATCGCCCTCCGCACGCGCTTCGCGGCGGTGGCACAGGAGCGCCTGCGCATGGCCCGCGATCTCCACGACGGGTTTCTGCAGTCCCTGACCGCCGCCTCGCTGCAGCTCGAAATGACGAACCGGCTGATCGAAACCGACCCGGCTTCGGCGCGCGCCCGGCTGCAGAACGTGCAGGATCTCATCGCCGCCGACCAGTCCGAGTTGCGCTCGCTGATCAACGCCCTCCGCCCCGAGGCGGCATTGCCCCGAAAGACCCTCGCCGCTCGTCTCGAGGAACTGGCCGAGCGCCTGCGCCGGCAGTGGGACGTGGAGGTGGCAATCACCATCGAGTCCTCGGCGGTGGGTCTCCCGGACGACCTCGCGTCGGAGATCTACAACATCATCACCGAAGGCGCGGTCAACGCCGCGAAGCACGGACGCGCGTCGCGAATCGGGGTGGAGCTCTACACGGATGCAGCCGAGATCGCGATGATCGTCGCCGACGACGGTACGGGGTTTTCGTTCACGGGCGCATACACGCTCGAGGAATTGAACATGGATCGCCGCGGACCGGTGACGCTGAAGGAACGGGTCGCGGCACTCGGCGGCGATCTGATGCTCTACTCCACGCCGAAGGGCTCCCGCGTCGACATCCGCCTGGGCCGCGGGCTGGCGTCGAGTCCTGCTACTCTCCAACGCGATGCCGATACGAATCGTCCTGGCTGATGACCATCGCATCGTGCTCGATGGACTCGCCCAGCTGCTGTCGCTGGAGAGCGACTTCGACATCCTGCTGCGATGCACCGACGGCACGGAGGCGCTGGCGGCGGTCGAGCGCGCGCGGCCTGACGTTCTCATCGCCGATGTGAAGATGCCCGGGCTCACCGGGCTGGAGCTCCTTCGACGACTTCACGAGAGCGGAAGCGCCACGCGAGTCGTGCTGCTGACGGCCCAGATGACCGACAGCCAGGTGGTGGAAGCGGTGCGCATGAATGTCGGCGGGATCGTTCTGAAAGAGTCGGCGTCGCGGACGCTCGTGCAGTGCGTCCGGGTGGTTGCCGGCGGCGATCGCTGGCTCGATCAGGAGACCATTCACAGCGCGCTCGAGTCGATGCTGCGCCGGGAGGCTGGGATCGCCCGCGCGAGCAAGACCCTCACGAAGCGCGAGCTCGAGATCGTGCGCATGGTGGCCACGGGACTGCGCAACAAGCAGATCGCCGACAAGCTCACCATCACCGAGGGGACCGTGAAGATGCATCTGCACTCGATCTACGAGAAGCTGAACATCTCCGGCCGCGTCGAGCTGAGCAACTACGCGCGCGAGAACGAGCTCGCCTGAACGGAACCGTATACCCATCGGTATATTGCGGTCGCAGCGCGCCGCGCCTATCTTGCGCCTGTCCGGAACACTTCAGCGTCCTGTCCCAACAACTGAGCGAAACGCAGCAAACGCCAGAGAGAGTCTGGCTTCAGAGAAGAACTACGCCGTCAACGCCCGCACGACCAGAGGAGAGAGATCACATGAGACACATTCTCGTAGTTTTGGCAGCAATCGCCATCGTCGCCGTACCCACGTTCGCCGCGGTCACGTTGAACCCGTCCACAATGACCGGCTTCGTCGGCAAAGGCGACGTCCAGCTGGCCTTCGGCTGGAACAACAAACAGATGCAGCAGAATCAGGACGGGGTCGGCTTCTACTACGAAGCCAGCGCCACGTATCAGCAGAGCTGCATCAAGGAAACGCAGCGCCACACGATCAGGCACGTCTACACGAAAAAAGCGGCGATCGCCACGGAGATCAGCCGGGACGCGCGCCAGAAGAACCAGATGGTCGGGTACATCCTGACCGGAGCGGACGTGCAGGACGACAGCGGCGCGCCTTTGAACGTCTGCCCGGGCGGCTTCGACGTGGATCTCGACGGTGAATTCCCGGTTCCGACACTGGTCGAAGGGGAGAGCGTCAGTGGTCTCTACACGACCTACGGCGACTCCAAAGTGCAGCTGACCTGGCCGGTCGTCGTCGTCCTTCCGTAACCTGCGCCGCCAACGCCGTCTCGCATCCGCCTCCTTCGCCATGCGGCGAAGGAGGCGTTTCTGTTCATGCGGCTGGCCGGCACTACACCACGCCGTCTTCCACGTTCTTGAGGTGGAACGACAGCGATTCGAGGTTAATGCGGAGGTCGACCGACTTCACTTTGACCGAAGGCCGCAGCTTCAGCTGCACCGGCGCGAAGTTGAGGATGGCGTGCAGGCCGGCATCCGCGAACGCTTCGTACACGCCCTGCGCAGCTTCCGCGGTCACGGCGATGATCCCGATCTCCACGCGGTTCCTCTTCACCAGCTCGGGCAGGCGATCGGCCGGCAGGACGGGGATTCCGGCGCGGGACGTGCGGCCGACCTTGGCCGGGTCGCTGTCGATCATGCCGGTGATGTGGAAGCCGTTGCTGTTGAATCCCGCGTAATCGGCGAGGGCCATGCCCAGATTTCCGGCGCCGGCGATGATTACGTTGCGCGTGCGGTCGATGCCCAGCTCCTGCACGAGCTGCTGCTTGAGGCGGGAGACGTCGTATCCGACGCCGCGCGTGCCGAACTCGCCGAAGCAGGCCAGGTCCTTCCGGATCTGCGCGGAATTGAGGTGGAAGCGATCGGCCATCTCGTGCGAGGAGACGGTCTTCTGCCCCTGGACCTCGAGGAAAGTCAGGCAGCGGAGGTAGACGGAGAGCCGTCCGGTGGTGAGCTCCGAAATCGCTTCGCGGTCATTCGTGGCCATGCACGGTTCAATGCTGCAACAGCACCCGCGCCGCGTTGTTCGCGGCCTGGAACAGGGGCGTGGGATAGAGGCCGATGGCCAGGATTCCCACGATGGCGATGGTCAATCCACCAGCCGCAAACACTCCACCAACAGGAGTCGCCGCAAACCCCTCGGACGGCTCTTTCATGTAGAGGTAGTAGACGACGCGCAGGTAGTAGTAGACCGAGACGATGCTGGTGAGGATGCCGATCAGCGCGACCGCGGTGTGGCCGGACTCGATGGCGGTCTTGAAGATGTAGAACTTCGACATGAATCCCGCAGTCGGTGGTAGGCCGGACAGCGAGAACATGCAGATGGCCAGCGCGAAGCCGTAGAACTTGCGGCGGAAGCCGAGGCCGGCGATGTCGTCGAGGGTCTGGGGATCGTTCTGATTCTTCATCAGCAGCGAGACCACGCCGAACGCGCCGATGTTCATCAGGGCGTAGGTGATCGTGTAAACCGCGACCGCGGCGACGGAATCTTCGCGCACGGTGAGCATGCCGATGGTCATGTAGCCGACGTGAGCGATGCCTGAGTAGGCGAGCATGCGCTTGAGGTCGCGCTGCACGATGGCCACGGCATTGCCGACGATCATCGAGAGCACCGCCAGCGCGGCGACCATGGTCATCCAGTTGACGCGCGGCAGGATCGGATTCATCGCGTCGAACAAACGAACCAGCGCGATGAGCGTCGCGGCTTTCGGCGCGACGGAAAGCCACCCGGCGACAGGCGACGGAGCGCCTTGATAAACGTCCGGAGCCCATGGGTGGAACGGAGCGAGGGCGAGCTTGAAACCGAAGCCGGCCATCATCAGCACGAAAGCGACCGTCAACAGCGGCGTCGCTTCATTCGCCGCAAACCAGCCGGCCATCTTGGTGACGTTCGTCGATGCGGTCGCGCCGTAAAACAGGGCGGTTCCGTAGAGGATAAAGCCCGTCGCGAACGCGCCCATGAGGAAGTACTTGAGGCTGGCCTCGTTCGAGATCGGGAGCTTCCGGTGATAGCCGAGGAGCACGAAGATGCAGACGGAGAGAATCTCCAGCCCGAGGATCACGATGAGAAGATCGAGGCCCTTGGCCATCATCATCATCCCCACCGTGCCCCACATCAGCAGCGCGTAGTACTCGCCGCCTTCGATGCCTTCCCGCTCGAGGTACTCGCGCGAGAACAGCAGGGCCATCATCCCGGCGAGCAGAAAGGTGAGGTCGAAGATCATCGTGATCGCGCTGATCTCGTAAGTCCCGCCGAAGAACGTACCGCCTTGCACGAAGAGGTTCTCGACCCAGGCCGTGGCGATGAAGATCAGAAGCGCCAGCGGAGCGAGGGCGCCTTTTGCGCGAGGCAGGAAGGCGTCGAAGAGGATCAGCAGCATGCCGCCGCCGCAGAGAATCAGCTCGGGGAGGATCGCCCACTGCCAGCCCGGTTCGAGGAGAGGCTGCAACGTCATCGCGCAGCTCCTTGTACGACAGGCACGCTTGCCTGTCGTGCGGCGACCATCGTCTGCGGTCCGCCGCTGGGGCTATGCACCGCCGTGAGCAGATGTTTGACGCTCGGCTCCATCTTTTTGAGGAACGTATTCGGGTGCACGCCGATCCACACCATGAAGATCACCAGCGGCACGACCGCCGCGATCTCGTTCCAGGCGATCTCGGGGATGTTCTTGTTTTCCTCGTTCGTGATCGGGCCGAAGAAGACCTTCTGCACGAGCCACAGGAGATAGATCGCCGCGAGGATGACGCCGCTCGTGGCGATGATCGTCGCCACCGGCGCGGTCTTGAACGAGCCGGACAGAATCAGGAACTCGCCGATGAATCCGTTCAGGCCGGGCAACCCGACCGAGGAGAGCACGGCGATGATGAAGAACGTGGTAAAGACCGGCATCGTCCGTCCGATGCCGCCGTAGTCCGCGAGCAGCCGCGTGTGGCGCCGCTCGTAAACGACGCCGACCAGAAGGAAGAGCGCCCCGGTGGACAGGCCGTGATTGACCATCTGCAGGATCGAGCCTTCGATCGCGGTCTGGTTCATGGCGAAGATGCCCAGCACGCAGAATCCGAGGTGAGAGACCGAAGAGTAAGCGACGAGCTTCTTCATGTCCGGCTGCACCCAGGCCACGAGCGCGCCGTAGATGATGCCGATCACCGAGAGGGCGATCATCAATCCCGCCCACCGCGCCGATGATTCGGGGAAGAACGGCAGGACGAAGCGCAGGAAACCGTACGTCCCCATCTTCAGCATGACGCCGGCGAGGATGATCGAGCCGCCGGTCGGCGCTTCGACGTGCGCGTCGGGAAGCCAGGTGTGCAGCGGGAACAGCGGGACCTTGATCGCGAAGGCGAGCGCGAACGCGAAGAAGAGCAGCATCTGCGCTTTTGGCAGCAGCTGCGTGCCGTACAGATCGAGGATGTAGAACGTCGGCAAGCCGGTCTGGTGATAGTTCTGGAAGACGAGGTAGATGATCGCCAGCAGCATCAGCAGCGATCCGGCGATGGTGAAGAGGAAGAACTTCACCGCGGCGTAGATGCGATTCGCGCCGCCCCACACGCCGATGACCAGGTACATCGGCAGGAGCATGAGCTCGAAGAAGATGTAGAAGAGGAGGAGGTCCGTGGCCAGGAACGCGCCGATCATGGCCGTTTCCATGACCAGGAAGGAGATCAGGTACTCCTTCGGATGCTTGTGCAGCGAGTTCCAGCCGGCGAGGAAGATCAGCGGCACGAGGAACGTCGTCAGCAGCACGAGCCACAGCGAGATGCCGTCGATGCCCAGGCTGTAGTTGATGCCCCACTGCGGGATCCAGGGCTTGTTCTCGACGAATTGAAAGCCCGCCTGCGCGTCGTCCCAGCCGCGTAAGACGCCGAGGGAGATGATGAACGTGGCTACCGACACGGCCAGGGCGAAGCCTTTGACGGCCGTCGCCGCTGCGCGCGGAAAGAACGCGAGGATGATCGCGCCCGCGAGGGGGAGCCAGAGAAATGTGCTCAATAAGGGCATTGATGACCTTTAAACAAAAAACACCATGAACACCACCACGCCGACGACGAACATCAGCGCGTAGTTGCGAACGTTGCCGGTCTGGAAGAAGCGCATCACGTCGCCGAACATCCGCACGCCGAAGCCGAGCATGGCCGCGAGGCCGTCGATCAATGCGTCGACGCCCTTCCAGAAGAAACGGGAGAGAGCCGCGAGCGGGCGGACGATGATCGCCGCGTACAGCTCGTCGACGTACCACTTGTTCTCGATCGCCCGCGCCAGGCCCGGCGCTTTCTGTTCGAACGCGACGTCGGACGCCAGCTGCTTGTCTTTGTAGAGGCTCCTCGCAACCAGCCAGCCAGCAATCGCCACGATCGTCGAAATCAGCGCGATGATCCCCTCGGTCTTCGGATCGAGGTGAAGCGCATGCCCGACGCCGGGGATGTCCGGGATCACCGGATGCAGCCATGACGAGAGCGACCAGCCGTGCCAGATGAAGTGCGGAAGCGAGAGCAGGCCGCCGAAGATCGACAGGCCGGCCAGGATCCACAGGGGGATGGTCATCGTGGCCGGCGACTCGTGCAGGTGATGCTCCTGCTCGTGCGTGCCGCGGAAATCGCCGTGGAACGTGAGGTACACCAGCCGGTACATGTAGAACGCCGTGCAGAACGCGGCGAGGGTTCCTAGAAGCCAGACGAACTTGCCGATACCGGGGAAGTAAGGCGTCGACCAGGCCGAGACGAGGATCTCGTCCTTCGAGAAGAAGCCCGCGGCCAGCGGCAGGCCGGCAATCGCGTATGTGGCGATGGCGAAGGTCAGATACGTCTGTTTGATCTTCGACTTCAGACCGCCCATGTTGCGGATGTCCTGCTCGCCGCTCATCGCGTGAATGACCGAGCCTGATCCGAGGAAGAGGCAGGCCTTGAAGAAGGCATGGGTGACGAGATGGAACACGCCCGCGCTGAATGCGCCGACGCCGACGCCGATGAACATGAAGCCGAGCTGGGAGACGGTGGAGTAGGCGAGGACTTTCTTGATGTCGAACTGGCGGAGGCCGATCGTCGCCGCGAACAGCGCCGTCAATCCGCCGACGATCGCCACGACGGCCATCGCCGTCGGAGAGAGGCGATAGAGCACGTTCGAGCGGGCGATCATGTAGACGCCCGCGGTGACCATCGTCGCGGCGTGGATCAGAGCGGAAACCGGAGTCGGTCCCGCCATCGCGTCCGGAAGCCAGACGTACAGAGGCAATTGCGCTGACTTGCCGCACGCGCCGAGGAAGAGAAGGAGGCAGATCGCGGTGACGATGCCTGTCGCTATGCCACCGCCCGCTGCCACCTGCTGCACCTTCGCGTAGTCGACGCTGCCGATGTACGCGAACATCAGGAACATGGCGATGAGGAAGCCGAAGTCGCCGATGCGGTTGACGACGAAGGCCTTCTTGCCCGCCGCGGGCGCGTAGTCAGTCTGGTAGTAGAAGCCGATCAGCAGGTACGAGCAGAGGCCTACGCCTTCCCACCCGACGAACATGAACAGGTAGCTGCTCCCGAGAATCAGGATCAGCATCGCCGCGAGGAAGAGGTTGAGGTAGGCGAAGTAGCGCCAGTAGCCCTCGTCGTCGTGCATGTAGCCGACGGAGTAGACGTGAATGAGGAAGCCGATCCACGTCACCACCATGAGCATGACGATGGAGAGGGGATCGAGCTGGAAGGCGATGTCGGTCCCGATGCCGCCCGAATTGAACCACTCGTAGACGACGTTCAGGTGCCGCTCGCCGTGATGGTAACGGCCGTTGTACTCAAAGACCGCCGCGGTGCCGAGGACCGCCGCCGCCAGCGAGGCCAGGATGGCCACGGCGCTGGCGAAGCCCTTGCCGGCGCGTTTGCCGAATAATCCGTTTGCTAAGAACCCGAGAAAAGGCAGGATCGGGATTAGCCAAAGTTTGTCGAGCATGCTTGCGGGGTTGTCGGCTTGTCAGGTTGTCAGGTTGCCAGGTGAAAACCTGACAACCCGATAACCCGACAACCTGACAACCAGTCTCCTCACACCGTTTCCGATGCGAGGAGAACCCGCATCGGAACTATCTGTCTTCGTCTCTTACACGGTCCCGGTAATCATCCGAAGAGGCCGGATCGAGCTCCCACCGTTTTTTGTCGCGGTCTCGCTCTTTCTCACCGACTTTCAACTCCTCGTTGTCGCTGTAGGTGACGCCCATCGCCGTGCCGATGTCGTCGACCTGGTTGTTGTCCGGCGTGGTCATGCTGCTGACGGCCGACTCGTCTCCCGAGAACTGCGCGCCTTCCCACTGGGCATCGACGTCGCCCGCGGTGATCCGTGGATCGGCCAGCGAGTCGTTTTCGAGCCGGTGAGCGAGGCGGGCAGAGCCGGCCGAGACGTCCGGAATCGGCGGCTCGATGTCGTCGCTGAGCCCGTTCCGGTTCCGGTCTTCCCGTTCGTTGTCTTCCCAGTCAATGAGCTTTTCCGTCTTGTCCATGTTCAGTGCTCCTGGGAGCTGAACATTGCGACGGTTGTGCCGTTTGGCACCCTCTACCAGTGCATCAGATTCGCTTCATCCACATCGATGGTGTCGCGGTGGTGGAACAGGGAAATGAAGATGGCCAGCCCCACGGCAGCCTCAGCCGCGGCGACGGCCATGATGAAAAAGACGAACATCAGTCCATGAAGCTGACCGAGCTGTCGCGCGTAGGCGAGGAACGTCAGATTCACCGCGTTCACCATCAGCTCGATGGACATGAAGATGGTGATGCCGTTCTTGCGGGTCAGCACGCCCATCACCCCGATGACGAAGAGGATGGCGCTGAGAATCAGAAAGTAATGCGTCGGGATCACTGCTGAACCTCCGCACTCTTCGCCCGGCCCCGTCCGCCGCTGAGGACCAGCGCGCCGACGATCGCCGCCAGAAGAAGAATCGACACCATCTCGAACGGGAAGACGTACTCCTCGAACATGGCGATGCCGATGGCCCGCGCGTCGGCGCGGAAGCCCGGCGCCGGAAGCGTGTCGAACACGCCGTACTTGAGCAGGTAGTAGACGAGCCCCAGGCCGAGGAACGCGCAGCTGGTGTAGCCGAGGAACTGCTGGACGGGACGGGTGTTCGGCTCGGCGACGTGCTGCAGGTTGAGCAGCATGATCACGAAGAGGAACAGGACCATGATCGCCCCGGCGTAGACGATGACCTGCAGCGCCGCCAGGAACGGCGCCTCGAGCAGCACGTACATCACCGCCAGGGCGAAGAACGACGCCACGAGCGACAACGCGCCGACCACCGGATTGCGGTGCAGCACCACGACCAGCGCGAAGACGACGGCCACCGCGGCGAAGAAAAAGAAGATGACGAATTCAGCCATGATTAGTAGGCAGTGGGCAGTGGGCAGTGGACCGGGGGCGTGTGGCGGCCCCCTGCCTACTGATTCTCATAACCACCCCGCTGCGATGAACGCAGCTACGAGAACGATATTTACGATGGCCATCGGCAGGAACAACTTCCAGCCGATGCGCATGAGGATGTCGTACTTCAGACGGGGAATGGTCCAGCGCACCCAGACGAAGACGAACAGCATGAAGACGACCTTCGCGAGGAAGAACAGCGCTGTCGCCAGGAACGCCCACCACGTCGCGGGCTCGTTCCAGTACGGGATGTCCCACCCGCCGAAGAACAGCGTGGCGATGAGCGCGGACATCGTGGCCATGGCCATGTACTCGGCCATGAAGAAGAGCGCGAACTTCATCGACGAATACTCGGTGTGATATCCCGCCACCAGCTCCGCCTCGGCCTCCGCGAAATCGAAGGGCAGGCGGTTCGTTTCAGCGAAGGCGGCAACGGTGAAGACGATGAAGCTGAGCCACATCGCCGGCGAGAAAACGTTCCACGCCGGGATCTTGATCGTGTCGAAGAGCACGAAGTAACCGGTCTGCTGATGAACGACCTCGGTCAACCGCAGCGAACCGGCCACGAGCAGCGCGCTGACCGCGGCGAGGGTCAGGGCGAGCTCGTACGAGATCATCTGCGCCGAAGCGCGGATGCCGCCGAACATCGAGTACTTGTTGTTCGAAGACCAGCCGGCGATGACGATGCCGTAGACGCCGAGCGACGCCAGCGCGAAGACGATCAGGATGCCGGCGCTGACGTCGGCGATGACCGGCTCGAACCAGCGTCCGCCTTCGACGAACTTCCGTCCGAACAACGTGAACTCGGGAATCTCGAAGCCGCGGCCCCAGGGCACGACGGCGATGGTGGTCATCGCCGGGAGCAGTCCGAACGCCGGCGCGAGCGTGTACAGCCACTTGTGCGCGCCCGAAGGAATGATGTCTTCCTTCATGATGAATTTGATGGCGTCGGCGAACGACTGCAGGAGGCCCATCGGTCCGACGCGATTCGGGCCGGGGCGGTCCTGAATGAGCGCGCTGCCGCGCCGCTCGACCCAGACCATGATCGGCGTGACGTTGAGCATCAGGCCGAGGACGATCGCGATCTTGAGTGCGGAAAGCGCGATGTCGGTCGCGTCGAAGGGCATTACGCGCTGACCTCGGCGAGTGTGGAGACCGTGCCGCGCAGCTCGGCGAAGACGTCCAGCGCGTCGGCGGTGAGGAACGCCTCGTCAGCAGGGAAGAGCCGCGCGGCCACGCGGCGGAGCGCTTCCAGATCCGTCTCCGCCTGACCCTTCGGGGCCATGGCCTGATGGATCCGCTGCACGCGCCCCTGCAGATTCGTGAACGTGCCTTCCTTCTCCGCATGCGTCGCCGACGGAATGAGCACATCCGCAACCTCGGTCAAAGGATGGTTCGCATCCCAGGCGTGCACAACTAGGAACTTTGCCTTGCGCAGATTGGCCACGACCGCGGGGTCCTTCGCGCGGTCGGTGAACTCGGCGTCGCAGATGTAGAGGACGTCGATGCCGTCGGCGCCTTTGGTGAGAAGGTCTTCGATCGACGCGCCGGTGCCCACGACCGCGCTGACGCCACGGAAATTCGGCGCGCCCTGCTCGCCGATCAGCCACTCCGTCCGCGACTTCATCTTGATCGGACCGATCGGATCGACCATCACCCCGATCTTCGCGCCGGCCTTGTCGGCGAAGAGCTTCTTCGCCAGCCAGGCCTCTTCGTTGGTCATCTGCGCGGAAAGGATCGCGAAGTTGTTCTTCGCGCCGCTGAAGGCTTTCTCGATCGCCTCGAGGGCTTCATCCCAGGTCGAGATGCCGAGGTAATCGTCCTCGGTGCGGACCTTGGGGACGACCACGCGGTCCGTTTCATACCGCTCGTACGAAAAGCGGCCGTAGTCGCACAGCCAGTGATCGTTGACCTCGGGATTCACGCGCGGGCGGTAGCGGAAAATCTGGCCGCTGCGGTGACCGATGAAGATGTTGCAGCCGACGTCGCATCCGTTGCAGACCGAGTCGGTGGAGTCGAGGTTCCAGACGCGGGACTCGAAGCGAAACTCCCGCGTGGTCAGCGCGCCGGTCGGGCAGATGTCGGTGACGCAGGCGCTCATCCAGTTGTCGAGCGGCGTTCCGGGGAACACGCCGACTTCCGTCGAAGCGCCGCGCTTGAAGAAAGCCAGCTCGCTCGTGCCGGTGATCTCCGCGGTGAAGCGGATGCAGCGCGTGCAGTGGATGCAGCGGTTCATGTTCTGCACGACGTGCGGGCCGATGGCCGTGCGATCCATGCCGGGGTACGTGCGTTTGAACTCGCCGTAGCGCGACTCCACCGAGCCGTAATTGAAGGAGTAGTCCTGCAGCGGGCATTCGCCGGCCTTGTCGCAGATCGGGCAGTCGAGCGGATGGTTGATGAGCAGGAACTCCATCTGCCCCTTGCGGGCCTTGTCGACCTTCTCGTTCCAGACGGCGATCTTCATTCCGTCCTTGACCGGCGTCGCGCAGCCGGCCTGCAGCTTGGGCATGCCTTCGACTTCGACGAGGCACATCCGGCACTGGCCGACGATGCTCAGGGAGGGGTGGTAGCAGAAGTGCGGGACGTGGACGTCGGCCGCCTTGGCGGCTTCGATGACGTTGATTCCATCCTGAACTTCGACTTCGGTTCCGTCGATGGTGACTTTGGCCATAAGTTGCGCGCGACTTGTTGCAGAATGGGGGCCCGGCGGGTTGAAGTTGTGAGTCAGCGCAGCCGGCCGTGCCGGCCCGTGAAAGATTTCACAAGCGCGGAGCATACTGATTCGATCTGAAGGGGACAAGTGAAAAAAGACGCCGTCATTACTCTCGTTGCCGTGGTTGTCGTTCTCGTTGCCGCATACGTTCTCGCGAGCGTTCGACCCGACCGGCCGGGCACGCCCTCGCAGCCTTTCCGCCCCGATGGGAAGGAAGCAAAGAAGAAGGGCGAGGATCCGAACGACAAAGTGATCATGCACGTCAACGGCGAAGCGGTGACGGAGAGTGAATTCACCTCCCTGATGGCGCAGGCACCCGCCGAGCAGCGCGCGTTCTACGGCAGCGATCAGGGCAAGCGCCTGCTCGCCGACGAGCTGGTGAAGCTGAAATCTCTCGAGCAGGAAGGCCGCCGCCTCGGCGTCGCCGACGAACCGGAAGTGCGCTCCCAGCTCGAATCGCTCGAAGCGCAGATCGTCGCCGGCAAGACCCTGGAGAGACTGGTGAAGGAGCAGGTCGACAAGAACATCCAGGCGGAGTTCGCGAAAGAGAAAGCGAGCTCGAAAACGCTGCGGCACATCCTCCTCGCCTATCAGGGCAGCGCCGTTCCGCCGCGCGCGGGCAAGCCGGTCAGCGCCGAGCAGGCGAAGCAGAAGGCGGCCGCGCTCGTGGCCCGCATCCGCCGCGGTGAGGAGTTCGGCTCGGTCGCGCGACTCGAGTCCGACGATCAGCAGACCGCTCCCCGCGGAGGAACCCTCGGCGCCGCGCGCCCCGATCAACTACCGCCGGAGATCGGAAAGGTGGTGGCCGCGCTCAAGCCGGGACAGATCAGCGATCCGGTCCAGACCCAGTTCGGCATCCACATCTTCAACGTCGAAGAGCCGAAGCTCGAGGACATGCGGGAGATGCTCACCGATCGCATGCAGCGTCAGGCCGTCGAGGAGACGGTGACCCGCCTGCAGAAGGGCGCGAAGGTGGAGCTGGACGAGAAGTTCTTCCCGCCTGTTCCCACGCAGCCCGCCGCGCCACCCAAGACCAAGGGTTAGGCGTACACTTATCGCCATCCCTCATGAGCGCGCGGAAGATTCTCGTCGTCGAAGACAACGACATGAATATGCAGCTGGTCGAATTCCTCCTGGAAGAGGGGGGATACGACATCGTGAAAGCCGCGAGCGGCGAGGAAGCGCTGGAGATCACCCGCAACACCTCCGGCGCGCCTGACCTGATCCTGATGGACATCCACCTGCCGGGCATGGACGGCCTTTCCGTGGTCCGGGCGATGAAGACCGACGACCGCACCCGCCGCATCCCCATCCTGGCCCTGACCGCCCACGCCATGCGCGGCGACAAGGACCGTTTCCTCGAAGCCGGCTGCGACGGCTACATCTCCAAGCCGATCGACGTGAAGACGTTCATCTCGTCGATTGAGCAATACTTGTGAGACGCAAAGGCTCAAAGCGTTTCTCCTTTGAGCCCTTGAGCCTCTGAGCCTTTGAGCCTCGACTACAATCCGCCCCCTTATGCGAATGCTCGTCCTCGGCGCCGGCCGAATGGGTCTCGGCGCGGTCCACGATCTCGTTTCACAAACCGACGTCACCGGTGTGACGGTTGCTGATGCCGACGGCGCGAAGGCGCGCGACATCGCCGCGCGGTGCGGCGATCGCGTCACGCCGCAACAGATCGACTGCAACGACGACAACGCCGTCGTCGAATTGATGCGCGGTCATGCCTCGGCCATCAGCTGCGTCAACTACTGGCTGAACGAGCGCCTCGCCCGCGCCGCGATTGCCGCGGGCACGAACTTCTGCGATCTCGGCGGCAACAATGACGTCGTCGACGCCGAACTGGCTCTCGACGCGCAGGCCCGCGCCGCGGGCGTGAACATCATTCCCGACTGCGGACTCGCTCCGGGCATGGTGGCCGTCCTCGTCGCGCATGGCGCGCAGCAGTTCGAGACGCTCGACGAGATCCACATCCGCGTTGGCGGTCTGCCCCAGAACCCGAAGCCGCCGCTCGACTACCAGCTCGTCTTTTCCGTCGAAGGGCTGATCAACGAATACATCGAGCCGGCGCGCGTCATCCGCGACGGGAAGATCGTGACCGTCGAATCGATGACCGAGGTGGAGTCGCTGGAGTTCCCGCGGCCGTTCGGGACGATGGAAGCGTTCCAGACATCCGGCGGGACCTCGACGCTCGTCGACACGTTCCGCGGCAAGGTTCGCGAGCTCGATTACAAGACCATCCGCTATCCGGGCCACTGCGAGAAGTTCAAGACCATGATCGACCTCGGCCTCTGCAGCTCCGAGGCGATCACGGTCGATGGCGTGAGCGTGAAACCGCGGCGCGTTCTCGGCGATCTGCTCGTGAAGAACCTCCCTCACGACGAGCCCGACGTGGTGCTCGTGCGTGTCGAGTTCGTAGGCGGCGACCGCCGTCTGACCTACGACATCATCGACCGCTACGATCCGGAGACCGGCCTCAGCGCGATGATGCGCACGACCGCATTCCCCGCGTCGATCGTGGCGTTGATGATGGCTCGCAACCACACGACGTCGAAGGGAGCGCTGCCGCAGGAACGGTGCATTCCGCCGGATTTGTTCATGGAAGAGCTCGCGAAGCGGAAAATCGACGTGCAGGTCGAATAACTTTCGGTGCGGCCGGTTAACAATGCGAACCGGTCCATGCTCCGCACAATCTCCTGGCTAACGCTCGCGCTCGCTCTCCTCGCTGCAGATCCGGCCGAGGCCTACTACCCGTTGTGGAATCGCACCAGTTTTTCGATCGTGGCGAACATCCGAAACATCTTCGCCGCTGACTTCAACGGTGACGGTCGGCCGGACGTGGTTACGCGCACCAGCACCACCGAAATTCACCTCTTCATCACGTATGAAGACGGTACGCTCGGACCGCCGATGTCGGTTCACTCCACCACCGGGCTCAGCGGCCTCGCGGTCGCCGATGTGAATGGTGACGGGAAACTCGACCTCATCATCGCCGGCAGTGCCCCCGAAGCGTTGACCGTCCTTCCTTCGAATGGCGACGGAAGTTTCGGTGCCGCGATCACCTCGCCGATTGCTGTCGATCCGGCGGGGCTTGCGATCGCGGACTTCAACGGCGACGACAAGATCGACGTGGTGGTCCGGAGCCTCAATGATCTGGCCGTCGCTTTGTACACCGGCGACGGTGCGGGAAACTTTGCACTCCTGCTGAACCGGCCTCTGGCAAGTGCGCCTCAGATCGTCGTCTCCGGCGACATCGATGCTGACGACAAGGCGGATTACGTAGTGGGGTATGGCGACACGACACCGTACGAGGTTCACTACGGCAACGGCGACGGCACCTTCCAGACCGTATTTCCCCTCTCCTCGCTCGCGGCGGCGGCCACCAGGATGTTGATCGAGGACCTGGACGCGGACGGCGACCTGGAGATCATCGCCACGCACTTCGCCGCGAACACATTGACCGTCGTTGCCAACAACGGCAGCCGGACGTTCGCGTCACCTCTGGTTTATCCGGTTCTGCCTGTGGCGCCGCCCTCGGGAAATCCATTCGACATCGTGGTTGCCGACATGAACGGCGACGGCGATGCCGACGTCGTCACGACCCTCGCGAACGAAAAGTACATGGCCACCTTCACGGGCAACGGAGACGGCTCGCTGAATTCGCCCGCTTACGTTTACGCGGGCGGGACGCCATACGGCCAGTATGCGCCGCAATATCTGGCGACCGCCGACTTCACAGGCGATGGGCGCCCGGACATCGCTCTTGCCGGCAGCATCTTCATTGCTCTCTACAAGAACCGATCGGGCGAAGTCGACCTGTTGGTGTCTCGCGAGTATCCGACCATCGCCGCCGGGCAGACCGCTACATTCTCAGTGCTGATCCGGGACGCCCAGTTCGCGCACTTCACTCAGTATCCCCCGCCGGGCGTAACCGGGACGGTGACGCTCAAAGAAGACGGCGTCGAGATCGGCAGCGCGACCGTCAGCAACAACGCCGCGACGATCGAGCTCCCGTCACTCGCGGTTGGCATGCACGCGATCACCGCGCATTACTCGGGTGACGACTCCTACCGGGCCACTGCCTCCGCACCGGTCCTGCAAAACGTCAGCGCCGACACCACCTCCGTGACGCTCACCAATTCAGCTTCCGGACCCCTGGAGTACGCGGAGGGCATCACGCTCACCGCGACGGTTACCTCCACGAGCAACGAGCCCTTGGACGGACCGTTGTGGATTTACCGCAACGATGACCTGGTCTCGTCATGGCAAGGTCCGACCGCCCAATACCAAGCGATTCTCGGGCCCGGTACCTACACATATCGTGCAGTGTTCCGTGGAACGGAGACCCTGCCGCCCAGCACCTCCGAGATCGTCACGCAGGTCGTGATCAAGGGGACGTCGATCACCACGCTCGGCCAGGTCTTCGTTCAGCTCAGCGACCAGACCACGGTCGGGGTCAGCCTCACCGGTAAGTACCGCGGCAGCCCCGGGGGCAACGTTCGTCTGTACAACGGCTCGACTCTGCTCACCACGGTTTCTGCCGTGGCTCCGTACTGTTGTGACGGTACCTCGGTCCAGATCCCGCTCTCGCTTCCGGTTGGCGTGCACTACCTTCACGCCGTGTACGAAGGTGACGCGAACTTCGAGCCGTCGACTTCCGGTGTGACGAGGTACGTCGTGGTGCCCGACCAGGGTTTCGCAATCGAGGCGTGGGTCCAGGAAGGCTCGATCCGCGTTCGCGGACTGTACGACCTTCCGGCTGGCGGTTACTTCAAGATCTATAGCCGCCGAGGAACTGTTCCTGGATGGATCATCTATCAGGGACCGGTCGCTTCATGGATCGAGCTCGAACCGGACCCTAATACCCCTTACCTGTTTCGGATGGAGGCGTACAACTCGAGCAATCAACTGCTCGCCTCGAGCAACACCGAAATGGCGATGGTCTACGCGTTTGCCGATGACCCTCTCGTGCGCGGCACCGTCGTCAAGTCACTGCACTTCACCGAGCTCGGGGCTGCCACGAATACGCTGAGAACCGCGGCGAGTCTGGGCGCGATCAGTATCGATACGTCGCCCGGTCATGTGATTGAGGCCGCGCACGTCCTGCAGCTTCGAGCGGCCATCAACGAGGCCCGCGTGGCCCTCGGAGCCTCGCCGGTGGCGTACACCGACGCGGTCGCGCCGGGACTGCCGGTGCGCGCCTCGCACGTCCAGGAATTGCGCGACGCCATCCGCTGACGCACGTTGTCGCGATAACCCCGACCCACCGGCACGATCGAATCGTCGTTCAGCACCAGCGCCGCCGCGCGGACGCCGCGCAAGTGATCGAGATTGGCGATGTACGAGCGGTGCACGCGCGCGAAGCTGGCAAGCAGCATCGATTCGAGCGACGTGAGCGTCTTCTCGTGCAGGTGCACGTGACGTCGCGCAGGTGCAGCTCGGAGTAATCGTCGGCGCCGCGGATGAAGGTGATGTCGTCGGACCGCCGGACGACCTCGGTCGTCCGGCGGTTTGCATGGGCTAGTGGTGCTCGACCGGCAGTTGCTCCTCCGGTCCCACATAGACGCCCGTCATCATGCCCCGGTCCTCGTGCGCGAGGATGTGGCAGTGGATGACGAAGTGGCCGGAGTAGTCGACGAAGCGGCTGCGCATCTTGAAGTAACCGGGGATCTTCGTCCCGGTCGACGGTCCCCCCTTGGTATAGAACGTCTGGCCCGACGGGATCGAAAAGACGTCCCACCACTTGCGGCCATCGCCCTCGGGCGGCTCGGTCGGACCGCATGGATGCCAACTGCTCTCCATCGCCGGATCGATGTAGCACTGATCCGGATGGCGGTCGCTGACGTCCTTGTTGGTCGTGTAGAGCGGAATGCCAACTGTGTACGCGGCGTTGGTGACGCCCTTCGCCTTGGCGGTGCTGAAGGTGAGTGACGTGCCATCCTCGGCGATCGAGACCACGTTCGCCACCGATTCGCCGGCGATGGTGATGAAGTCGCCGACCCGGAAGGTGGTGTTGAATCCGGTGCCTTTCACGACGTTCGTGTCCTTGACCGTGCTCACCGTGCCCGGGCCGGTTGCCTTCGACAGCAGCGCATTCGGCTCGAACTCCTCGGTGATCTGGAACGGGTTGATGTGAATGTGGAACGGATGGGCGATCTTCGGGTTGTAGCTGGCGTTGACGATCGTCCACTCCTCGACCTTGTTCAGGTCGACCCTTTGGCTCACTTCACCGTGGAACTGCTTCCCGTTGATGGTGTGTCTGTTGAAGATGGGATTCGGTCTCGGCGGGTCCGGATTCTTGTCGGTGGCGAAGAGGACGGTGTTGTATCCCTCCACTTTGTCCTTGGTGATGTCTTTCAGGAAGGGAGGGAAGTAGGTATTCGACCGGTCCATGAACCCCATGTCCCGGGTCCCGTTGGCCGTATCGATGACCACGTTGAAGAGCAACTGCGTGCTCGAGGTGTTGGTGAGCGGATCGGTCGTGAGCACCGCCTTGACCGGGATCTTTCCCTTGCCGTCGAGCGGTGCCATCACCAGCAGGTCCACGCGATTGCCCGAGACGATCACGAACTCTTTGTTTTCGCTCTCCACATAGCGCGTGTTGGCGAGCTGCACGCCGTCGACCGCCAGTTGCCGCCATTGCAGACCGTTCGCCGGCGCCGAGAAAATCAGTCCGGAACGGCTCGACGTGTTGGCGATGCGCCACCACTGCACCTCGCCCGGCTTCATGGTGATGGTCGGCTGCAGCCGGCCGTTCACCGAGTAATACGGCCCCGGGCTCGGCATATTGCCTCCCTCCCGGTTCGGCGTGACGCCGAGCTGGTTGAGGACCATGAGCTTCTGCTCGATGCCGCCTTTCCTGTCGTACCAGGCATTGATCTCGTCGTCGTAGACGCCCTCGACGACCATCAGGCCGGTCATGCCGTTCGAGACGTTGATGGTCGTGGAGCCGTGCTTGTGGGCGTGATACCAGTGCGTCCCCGGCGACTGTCCCATGATCAACGGCGGCGGAGCCATCGCCATCGACGGGTCGTGGTGCCCCTCCGCCGGCATCGCGGGCTTCGGAGGGAAGGTCGCCTCGTTGTAGACCGGAAGGCGGAAGCAGTAGGGAAACGCGCCGATGTAGTTCTGCGGGAACTTCTTGGCGACGATCGCCGCCTCGTTCTGCTTCCACAGATCCGGCTGGGCCGTGCGCAGCAGGGCCTCCTGCATGTCGCGATACGTCTTCGGGAAATCCTCCCATCGCGTCGGCCACTGCTGCGGCCGATCGGCGAGATTGAGGTTCGCTTCGCAGTTGCCGAAGAACTCCCGGAAAGTGTCCTTGAGGACCTTGTCGTCGAAGCCTGGGGGCATGGTCCGGGCGCGCCTCTCGTTGTTGTCCCGCGTCCACGGCACGATCTCGAGGAAGACGTTGTCGGCGGTCGAGGTCGGGCTGGTGTGCGTGCCGTGATAGTGCACGTTCGTGAACACCGACCCGTGGAAGCAGTTCGGGTACAGATCGCCGCCTTGCGCGGTTTTCGGGTAGATCTGGCCGGTGTTGTCCTGCACCTCGTTGCATTTTTTGGTATCGGTGCCCGGGAAGTTGAGCCGGTCGATGAGGTTCAGGAACGTCAGCTCGACCAGGTCTCCGACGCGTGCGCGGATGGTCGGGCCCGGTATCGGCAGCGTCGTCGGGGCGTTGGGAGCCTGGCTCGCGTCCCCCGGGAGCTGCGGAGCCCCCGTCCGATACGTCCGCACCCACTGCTTGGCGCACGTGATGTTGGCCGTGGTGATCTCTCCCGACTGAAACGTCCCTTTGTTGAATGCCATGTACTGATTCTCGCCAGTGGTGAGGAGCGTCCCGACGACCTGGTTCTTGTCCTTGTCCCGGGGAATCTCCGGAATCGGAAGCAGCTCCCTCACCCGCGTCGACTTGTCCTTGCTGAGGACCCCGAAGAGATCCTCGCATCCCTGCGCGTGCAGCGAAGGCGCGAAGACGCCGCCGAGCAGCACCACCATCAGCATGGCCAGCGCCGTCTGGATGGTGATGGTTCCCTTCACGCCCGAAACACTCGAGGTATCCGTGGGCTTGACCGTGTACGTGTACGAGTACGGCGCCTTCGTGCCTGCCGGCAGCGAGACCTTGAAGGCCGGGCTCGACGAATCCCACGGTGGTGCAACCATGGGCACCACGGTATCGGGCAGTCCATCGATCGTGATCGTCTGCGAATCGTTCGTCCGATTCGACCAGCTGACCAGATCGCTCGACAGCACATTCTGTGGATCGGGATCGAGGGTGACGCTTCCCGATGAATCCGAGATGACAATCGACCAATCAGCCATGGAATCTTCTCCTTCTGCTCTCTCTGGAGGAGGGACGGAGGACCCCCTCGTCCCTACCCCGATCATTGACCATGATGAGGCAGAACCGCCGGGTCACGCTCGCCGATGAACGCATGACGGGCAGACGTTCAGCCGTGAAGATGACTGCGAACGGTCCCGCGGGAGTTCGTCGTTTCGATGATCGCAGCAGCGGAACGCCGGCCACGTCGTTCCATGGAAAGACGTCGGAACGTAAGCTCGCCTTCCTTGCCTGAGCTCGCCGCGAAGAGTACTCTCTTCGCGATCCGTAGCTCCGG
Source organism: uncultured Acidobacteriota bacterium (assembly GCA_963822445.1). Taxonomy (GTDB): domain Bacteria; phylum Acidobacteriota; class Thermoanaerobaculia; order Gp7-AA8; family Gp7-AA8; genus QHVT01. The sequence goes on from CAWGHO010000003.1 coordinate 1,000,637, forward strand.
CATTCCGTCCAATCCGGTCCACTGAGTAACCTCGACAAGGGAGGCTCGCATGCGCCACGTCCTCGCGCTGGTTGCGCTCGTTTTCGTGCTTCTTCCGAACGCCTATGCGGAGGAGGAAGAAAAGAAGGCGGACGGCTCCGAATCGAAGGTGGTTGAAAAAATCACCGTGACGGCAGCGCGGTTCGAACGGCCGATCGATCTGACACCGCAGTCGATGACCGTTCTCGAATCGGCGGAGCTCGATGCCCGGCCGATGCTGAACGTGCAGTCGCTGCTCGACGACGTTCCCGGCATCTCCTACTCCCGCAGCGGTGCCCTCGACGGCCAGCTCACCGTTCGCGGTCTCAGCTCGAACGACTCGCGGACGGTGTTGTTCATCGACGGCGATCGTTTCCGCGGACGGCCGTCGCTGGAGTACAGCTTCCTCGATCCGAACGAGATCGAGCGCATCGAGATCATCCGCGGCCCGGCGGCGGCGCTCTACGGCTCCGACGCGATGAACGGCGTGGTCAACGTGATCACGCGGCGTGCGCAGCCCGATCCGGCGTCGCCCGGTTTCTCTCTCCGTCCGCGGCTCTACGCTCTCGGCTACTCGAGCGCGAACAACTTCGCGGCGACGCGGCTCGAGCTGCAGGGCGCGAGTCAGAAGTTCGACCTCCTGGTCGGAGCGAACTACCGCGTCGCGAACGACTACGACACGCCGGCGGGCGCCATCCCGAACAGCGACATGGAGACGCGCTCGCTCAACGTCCGCGCCGGCTATGCGCCGACCGACACCGCGCGTTTCGAGATCGTCACCAAGTTCATGATCATCGAGGCCGGCCGCGCCACCGCTCCCGGCGCTCCGCTGGTCACGACCCGGCAAACGCCGCTCCGCGAACGCTCCGCGCGGCTGGGGTACACGCAGAGCCAGGTCGCGCGCTGGATGCAGGACCTGGAGGTCTCGGCGTACGCGCGCTACATGCACACGGTCATCCGCAGCGACACGCGCACCGCCGCCAGCGGAAACGTGGAGCTCCGCGACACGTGGGTGATCGGCCCGACGGTCACGGGCGGCAAGGTGCTGGGCCGCTCGATCGTCGGCGACAGCGTGCTCGCGTACGGCGTCGACCTCTATCGCGAGGACGTGCCGCCCTTCGACGACGAAGTCCGCGTCTTGAACAGCGCGGGCGCGCAGGTCTCGCTCAATCCGCGCGCGCCGCGCATCCGCGCCGCCGTGCAGACCAACATCGGCGCGCTGGCGCATTACGACTGGGACCCCACGCAGCGATGGACGGTGTCCCTCGGAAGCCGCTACGACGTCATCTGGACGGACATCGATTCGAAGCCGGCGCTCGGCGAGAGTCCGGCGCTCTCCGAGGCATTCGCGCGGAACCGGTCGTCGCGGGACGACAAGCTCACCGGCAGCGTGGGGCTGATCTTCCGGCCGATGCCGATGCTCCATCTCGTCGCGAACGTCAGCACCGCCTTCCGTTCGCCGACCACCTTCGACAAATCGGGATCGGGAACGATCGGCGCGCTGAACACGCTGCCGAACGCGGAGCTGAAGCCTGAATCGAGCGAGAACTACGAGGCCGGCGCGCGGCTCCGGTTGAAGAGCTGGAACGTCAACCTGACCGCGTTCCGCAGCGACTACGAAGACCTTCTGCAGTTCGTGTTTCCGACGCCGTTGACGCGGCAGCGCCAGAACATCGGCCGCGCGCGGGTGCAAGGCTTCGAGGTCGACGGCACGGTCGAGATGACTCCGCGCTGGGCCTGGCGCTTCAACGCGGCGAACGTGCGCGCGACGAACAAGCTGACGAACGCGCCGCTGCCGTACGTGCCGCCGCTGAACGGGCTGTTGGCGTTGCGGCACACCGCGCCCGGCGACCTGTGGGTCGAAGCGTCCGGCCGCTGGTCGCGGGACAAGACGCGCATCGATCGCACCCAGGAGCGGCCGAAGGACGGATACCAGGTGTTCGGCCTCTACGCCGGCGGGGACCTCGCCCGGTTCGGGAAGGCGTTCGCGCCGTACCGGCTCACGATCGGCGTCGACAACATCACCGACAAGCAGTACGTGAATCCGGTCACGCGCGAGCTGGTCGGCTTTCCGGTGTCGCCCACGAATCCGCTCATCGAGCCGGGGCGGTCGCTGACCATCAATCTCACGGCGGCCTTCTGATGATTTTCGCGGTCGCCTTGTTCGCAGCGACCGGGTTCGCAGCCGCGGGAATGGTTGCGCCGCTTCGCGTGGCCATCCCGGTGGAAGTCGCGAACGTCACGCCGTACACCGCCGGCGTGCCGGAGACCTTGCTGGATCTGGTCTACGACAAGCTCGCCGCGCCGTCCCCGTACCTCGGCGACGCCCGGCCCTGGCTGGCCAGCGCGATCGTTCCGGAGGGCAGCGACGGGCGGACGTGGCGCATCGAATTGAAGGACGGCATTCGCTGGCATGACGGGAAACCGTTCACCGCGGAGGACGTGGTGTTCACGCTGCGCTACTACCGCGACGGCACGCCGAACCGCTGGACGCATCACGTCAGCGACAATCCGAAGCTGACGGACATCGAGCCGCTCGGACCGCTGTCGTTGCGCATCCGATGCGAGCTGCCGTGTCCACTCTTCGACAAAGTCACCGCGGCCGATCTGGTGATGCTTCCGGCTCACGTCTGGAAAACGGTGACGCAGCCGCACCTGCATCACGGTGCGTTGATCGGCACCGGTCCGTATCGGGTGACGCAATTCGCCCCGGGCCGGTTTCTGCGCCTCGATGCCAACCGCGACTATTTCGCGGGAGTCCCGCGCGTCGGCAGTCTCCTGGTCTCCTTCATCCGCAATCCCGCGACCGCGTTTGCGGCGTTGCGCGCGAACGAGCTGGACCTCGTCGCGTCGGCCGTGCCGCCGGAGCTCGTCGAGTCGCTGTCGCGCCGCCCGGGACTCGCGCTCGCGGACGGCGGCGCGCCGTTGTACGCCCTCGAGATGCGCATCAATTTCGATCGGCCGCCGTTCACCGCGGCGGCGGTGCGTCGCGCCATCGCGCTCGCGATCGACCCTGCGGAAGTGGTGAAGCGTGTCGCGCTGGGACAGGCAATCCCTGGCGACCGCTACCCGGCGCCCGCGAGTCCGTGGACGATGCCCGGGCTGCGGCAGTTGCACGGCGATCGCAAGGCGGCCATGCGCATCCTCGAACAGCACGGGTTGCGCGGAGCGCCGTTGCGATTGAGCCTCAAGGTCTCGAGCAGCGAGCCGCTGCACCAGCGCGCGGCCCAGGTCGTGGCCCGGCAGCTCGCGGCGGCCGGGCTGGCGACGCGGATCGAGGTCGTCGATCCCGCGCGCATGCGGGCCCTCTACTCGGCGCGCCAGTTCGACCTGATGATCGCCGAGGTCACGCCGCACAATCTCGCGGACCCCGATCAGCTCATGCAATCGATCCTCGGCGGGTACCTCTGGCGCGCCGGCCTCCCGAATCCGGAGATGGAGGCTCGCATCGCGCGGTGGCGGGCGGCGTCCACCGCGGACGCGAGAATGCGCGCGGGATTCGCGCTGCAGGAGCTGCACAGCAGGGAGCCGGCGACGCTGATGCTGTATTACCCCATTTCGCGCTACGCGTACCGCCCGCGCGCGTACGACGGCTGGCGCGGCGTTCCGGGCATGGGCGTTTTTCACAAGTGGTCGCTGCTTAGGGAACGACGGGAGGCCTCCGGCGGCCGGGCCGCGGGCCCGGACCCGCTAGTTGGCCTAGCCTCCGCGACACAGCCTCCAATCCTGCGACAGAGTGTCGCGGAGGCTAGGCCAACCAACGGGGTCCGGGGCCGTTGGCCCCGGCCGCCGGAGGCCCCCGTGGTTCCCCGACATCGATGAAGCGCGCGGCACGGTTGTCCGGCTACGTGGTCGTGCTGTGGCTCGGTGCGACAGCGAACTTCCTCCTGCCGCGGATGCTCCCGGGCGATCCGGTCGAGTTCCTGATCGGCGAGGAATCGAGCCGCCTCACCAGCGCGCAGCGCTCGGCGGTCCTGTCCCAGTTCGGACTGGAACGGCCGTTATCGGAGCAATACCTCCGCTACCTCGCCGGCATCGCCCGCCTCGACCTCGGCACTTCCGTCGGTCACGGCGCGCCGGTGACGCGACTGGTCGCCCAGCGTTTGCCATGGACGCTGCTGCTCGTCGGCAGTGCGATCGTGCTGGCCTTCGTGACCGGATTCATCCTGGCGGGCCTTTTTCACTGGGTCGGCAGCTCGCGCACGTCGTCGGCGCTGATGACCATCGTCGTGTTCCTCGGCTCGCTGCCGTCGTTCTGGACCGGCATGGTGGCGATCGCCGTGTTCGCGGTCTCACTCGGATGGCTGCCCAGTCATGGCGCGGCGCCGGTCGGGACTGCAGTCACATGGATGAGCGTGTTGCGCCACGCGGTCCTTCCGGTGGCCACGCTCACGCTCGGCTATCTCCCTTCTGTGTTTCTCGTGGCCCGGGCGGCGCTGGAGTCGGCGCTGGGGGAGGGGTACGTCGCACTGGCCCGCTCGCACGGAGCCACACCGCTGCGCGTGCTCGTCCGGCAGGCGGCGCCGATCGCCGTTCTGCCGCTCGTCAATCAGTTCGCGATGAGCTTCGGCGTGCTCCTGGGCGGCACGGTCATCGTCGAAAGCGTGTTCGCCTATCCGGGGCTCGGGATGCTGCTGTACGAAGGCATCCTCTCGCTCGATTTCCCGCTCGTGCAGGGCGTGTTTCTGCTGATGGTGTTCTCGGTCGTGCTGGCGAATGCCGCCGCGGACCTCGTGCAGCGGCGGCTCGATCCGAGACTTCGCGGAGGGCTGGACCTCACGTCATGAGCGTGCGCCGGATCGGAGCGGTTCTCGTCGCGATCATGGCGTCGCTCGCCGTCGCCGGCCCATGGATCGCTCACTACGAGCCGGATGCATGGATCGCCGCGCCGTTTCAGCCGCCGTCCGCGAGCCACTGGCTCGGGACCGACGACATGGGCCAGGACCTCTGGAGCGCGTGGCTGCACGGCGCGAGACATTCCGTGGTGATCGCGATGATCGCGGCCGTGGCCGCGACACTCATCGGCACCTTGATCGGAGCGGGCGCGGGCTATCGGCGAGGGGGATGGGATTTCGCCGCGATGCGTCTGGTGGATTTCTTTCTCACGCTGCCGTCGCTTCCTCTGGTGCTGGTCGTCGCGTTCTACGCCGGCCCGAGCACGCCGATGTTGATCGCCGTGCTCATCTTCGGGTCATGGGCGCGTTGTGCGCGCGAGCTTCATCCGGCGGCGGCGGCTCTGCGCGATGCCGATTTCATCGTCGCCGAGCGCGCGATGGGAGCGACGGCGACCGGCATTCTCCTGCGTCACGTTCTGCCGGTGCTGTCGCCGATGATCTTCGCGCAGTTCGCGCGGCTCACGTACCACGCAGTGCTGCTCGACAGCGCGCTCGGGTTTCTCGGCCTCGGCGACCGGCGAGTGGTGAGCTGGGGTACTACGTTGTATTACGCGAATGCGCGCGCGGCCTTTCTCGGCGAGTCGTGGTTGTGGTGGGTCCTGCCGCCCGGACTGGGCATCGCGCTGCTGGTCACCGGCTTCGCGCTGCTCGGCGTGGGCCAGCCGCGCGGCGCCGCGCTGCGGGCCGCGATGATCCCGCACGGACCGGCCCCGGATCCCGACCCGTCACAACTGCTCCAGACCGGCGATCTCCACGTGAGCCAATCGGGAACGCCGATCCTTCGAGGCCTCGACCTGCAGCTGGCGCCCGGCGAAGTGGTCGGCCTGGCCGGACTCTCCGGCGCCGGCAAAACCACCCTCGTGCAGACGATCCTCGGACTTCTTCCGCGGGCCGAGATCGCGCGCGGCGGCGTGTGGCTCGCCGGCCAGGAGCTGCTGCGCATGCCCGAGCGTTTGCGCCGCCGAAAACGCGGGAGCGAGGTCGCATGGATCTCGCAGGCGGCGATGCAATCGCTCAATCCGGTGCGGACCATCGGCTCGCAGCTTCGGGAGGTCGCGCGTTTCGATCGCCGTAATCTCGATGTCGGCGGCCTGCTCGAACAGGTCGGCTTGTCGCGCGAGCTGAAGGATGCCTATCCGCATCAGCTCTCCGGCGGGATGCGCCAGCGCGTGGTCATCGCGATGGTTCTTTGCCGCGAGCCGCGCGTGCTTCTCGCCGACGAGCCGACCTCGGGCCTGGACAGCGATCGCGCGCGGGAGATCGTGGACCTGTTGACGCGCCTCTGCCGGGAGCGGCGCATGGCGTTGCTGCTGGTCTCGCACGATCTCGCATTGATCGAGCGCCATTGCGATCGTCTGGCGATTCTCGATGAGGGGCGGATCGTCGAGAGCGGCCCCGCGGCCGCACTGCTCGCCGCACCGCAGAGCGCGGTCGCCCGGACATTGACGGCGGCGGCGCGGCCGAAGATGCGGCCGGCCGGCAACACCAACGATGGCCAGCCGGTCATTCTCGACATCGCCGCCGTCGATTTCGCGTACGCGACGGAAACCGTTCTCGAAGATCTCTCGCTGCAGATCCACGGCGGAGAATCGGTCGGGTTGGTCGGTCCGAGCGGCGCCGGAAAAACGACGATCGCGCGGCTTGCGCTGCGCCTGTTGCGTCCGGCGAGCGGCACGGTGAAGCTCCTCGGGCGCGACCTGGCGACGCTGCACGGCAGCGCCTTGCGCGCGCACCTTCGCCACGCCCATCTCATCTTCCAGGATCCGTTCGCCGCGCTGCCCTGGCATCAGCCGGTGAGGACGATCGTCGCCGAGCCGCTGCGGCTCGCGGGCGTGAGCCGCGTCCGTCGCGCGTCCGCCGTCGCGCGTGCGCTCGCCGAGGCAGGGCTCGCGGAGAGCTACGCGGAGCGCAACGTGGACAGTCTTTCCGGCGGCGAGCGGCAGCGCGTCGCGCTGGCGCGCGCTCTCGTTGCGGAGCCTCGCCTGATCATTGCGGACGAGCCGACGTCGATGCTCGATGCGCCGATGAAATGGGCCTGGCTGGAACGGCTCAACACTTTACGCCGCGAGCGCGGCCTGGCCGTGCTGCTGATCACCCACGATCAGGCCCAGGCGGCGGCGTTCTGCGATCGCGTGGTGGCCGTCGAACCTCGTTGACGGCAAGACTGATTTCCATCATCATTCGTCCGGGTCCCCACACAACAACCGAACAGGAGGAATCATGCGAGCTTTCCGGCTTTTGCTCCCGGTGTTTGCGCTCCTCGTCGCCGCGTCGACGTCGTTCGCCCAGACCCTTCCGACGAATCCGCAACCAACCTGCGTCGCTTCGCCACAACTGTTCAACTCGTGGTTTGCATCGGGATCGGCCAGCCGCGACGGGGTCGTGAACCCGGCCAACAGCATCACCTTCCAGCCGGCGAACAACTGCAACTTTTATCTCTGGTCGCACCAGATGCTCCTCTGGCTGCTTTCTCCGGCGCCTTCCAACTACGGCGGTTCAGGCCGCGTCTTCGACTCCGGCGTCTTCTACGACGTCACGACGGTGTTCTCGGGAAAGCGCTACTTCGTTCAACACACGGTCTTCCCGCCCGACGCGACAGCGGCCGATAAGGCGCGCAGGCTGGTCAGCGTGCGCCCCGCGAAACCGGGTCCGAACGGCCTGCCGGCCGTGATCGACCGGCAGGGCAACATCATCGAGGTCCTGCCCGCGACGACCGGCCCCAACAACCGGCCGCTTCTGTTCAACCAGGCCGGCAAACTGGTCGAAGCGATGCGCGTCACGGTCGGCGCCGACAAGAAGGCCGTCTTTCACGACGCGGCGGGGAACGTGATCCCGAAGCCGAAGATCAACATCCCGGCGAACCTGAAGGGCGCACGCGTCGGCGTGCGGTTCTTCACCACCGACAACTCGCCGATCATCGTTGATTCGGACGGCGTCGTCTTCGACGTCAGTCCGGCCCAGGCCGGCGGTTCCGCGGTGCTCCTCGCGCAGAACAGCTCCGTCGTCTACTACACGATCGTGGCGAACGACGTCTACGCCTACTACGCCAGCCAGATCAACTCGCAGAACCCTGTGCCGACGGCGCTGTTCCCGACGACGCAGGCCGACCTGAACGCGATCCAGCAGTACGCCGGCCAGACGTTCCCGGACGGCATCGCCCTCGCCGTGGAGGTGAAACTGGCGTGGGTCGACATCTCCGCCGTGCAGAACCCGGGCACCTACATCACCTCACCGGCGTTCGTGCCGACGTACGACACGTCGAATCCGAAGAAGTGGGTGCCGACAGGCGAGAAGTTCACCACCCTGGCCCTGGTCGGCGTCCATTTCGTCGGCAGCGTGAACGGGCATCCGGAGATGGTCTGGTCGACCTTCGAGCACTTCGGCAACTCGCCGGTCGGCCAGTACCAGTACGTCAACACAGCGAACCAGACCGTCACCGTCCCAGCCAACTCGGCCGGAACGTGGCTGTTCTCGACGAGCAACTCCAGCGGTCCGTTCAACGTGGCGCACGCGAACTACCAGGCCCCGCCGTACATCCAGGGGAGTCCCATCCCGAACCAGTCGGGTCAGTTCTTCAACGTGAGCCCGAGCGACACGCAGCTCGTCTATCAGTTCGGTGTGGCCCCGACCGGCGTCCCGAATCAGGAGGATGCTACGCCGGCCGCCGCGAACACGGAGGTCCTCTCGAGCGACAACAGCGTGCTGGGCCAGCTCAACACACTGGCCAAAGGCGACGTCCGCGCGAACTACTACTTCGTCGGCTCGACCTGGACGTTCGGCGGCTACGCGCCCACCGGGCAGTACAACCCGTCCACCAACAACGGCAACGGTGCCGAGATCGGGACGAACCGCCTCGCCAACAGCACGATGGAGACGTACCACCAGGCCACCGGCAACTCCGGCTCGAACTGCTTCACCTGCCACTCCGACACGTCGACCGGACACAAGGCAACGACGGCCGTCAGCCACATCTTCAGCGAGATGATGCCGCTCGGCAGCGTCCTGGCGGTCTCGCCGACCGACGCGCCGCCTCCGAAAGTCATCCCGACGGGCACGAAGGCGAGCTCCGCAACGAAGGCGAACAGCCGCGAAACGAAGAAGAAAGACTGATCGAATTTCGGCTGTGGAGGACAGGCAATCCTGCCTGTCCTCCACCTAGTTACCGTTGTTGACGCCAGCGCCTACCTGGAGATGCCAGAAGGCCGCATACACGCCGTTTTTCGCGAGCAGGGTCTCGTGGTCTCCGCGCTCGCATACCGTGCCGTCCTTCAACACCACGATCTCGCCGGCATTGCGGACCGTGGAGAGGCGATGGGCGATGACGAGCTTCGTGCGGCCCGGCGTGGCGATCGCGAGCGCGTCGAGCAACGCCGCCTCGGTCCGGCTGTCGATCGCCGACGTCGCCTCGTCGAGGACGAGGATCGGGGCGTCTTTCAACACCGCCCGCGCGATGGCGACGCGTTGGCGCTCGCCTCCCGATAACCGAATCCCGCGCTCTCCCACCAGCGTGTCGTACCCATCGGGCATGGCCATGATGAAGTCGTGAGCGAGGGCCACGCGAGCCGCGGCGACGATGTCGTCGATCGTCGCGTCGTGCCGTCCGACGGCGATGTTGTCGCGGATCGTGCCGTCGAAAAGATACGCGTCCTGCGTGACCAGGCTGATCGCGCCGCGCAGCGACTCGAGCGCGAGATCGCGAATGTCGATGCCGTCGATCGAGATGCGGCCCGCGTTCGGGTCGTAGAAGCGCAGCAACAATTTGGCGATGGTGGTCTTCCCCGCGCCGGTCGGGCCGACGATCGCCAGCGTTTCTCCCGCGCCGGCGCGGAACGCGACATCCGAGATCGCTCCCGCCGCGCCGGGGTATTCGAATGCGACGCAGTCGAACACGATCTCGGCGCCGCGGCCGGAAGAGGGGGGTACTTCGCTGCCGCCGATGATGGTGGCTCGCGTATCCAGGAGCGCCTGGATGCGCGTCAGCGCGGCCTGCGCGTGCGTGAGCTCGTCGAAGAGATCGCCGAGGCGCGTCAACGGGTACCAGGTCCGGAAACTGGCGTAGACCAGCGCCGAGAACATGCCGATGGACAGCGGCGTCTTCGAGGCGAAGAGTCCGAACGTGAGCAGCACGAGGTCGAAGCCGAGTGCGACCCACATGCGCATGACCGGGTTGAATGCGGCCGAGAGTCGGCTCGCCGAGTCGGTGCGGAGCCGGTAGACGTCGCTCGTTTCCGCGAGCTGCGCGGCCACGCGCTCTTCGGCGGTGAAGCTCCTGATGGTGACCAACCCGTTGAGGCTCGTCGACAGCTCGAGCGCCAGACGGTCCGAGGCCGTGCGCACGTCGTCGTACGCCGGCCCGAGGCGCTCCTGAAACCAGCGCGAACTGATGATGGTGAGCGGGATCGGCACGAAGAGCAGCAGCGCGATCCACGGCGGCAGGAAGATCAGCGCCACCAGCGGAATGAGGAGCACGGTCAGCGCCGAGACCGCCTCCATCGCCCGGTAGTCGAAGAACCGGCTGACCCTGTCGACGTCGTCGAGCAGGAGGTTGAGCAGCTCGCCGGAGCTCTTGCCCTCGATGTACGCCAGATCGAGCGTCTGGACGTGGCCATAGACCTCCAGGCGCATGTCCATGCGGATCCGCTGTCCAAGACGGCGCCAGAGCAGCCACTGGACATATTCGAACAGGGAGCTGAGCGCCGCGCCGATCATGAGGAGGATGGAGACGAAGACGATCTGCCCGCCGACGGTGGTGATCCCGATGGCGGCAATCCACGCCGAAGCGCCGTTGGCGAGGATGTCGACGGCGAGGCCGATGCAGAACGGCAGGGCGAGGTCGGCAAAGCGCATGAGCAGGACCGCCACGCTCGGCGCGATCATGCCTTTGCCGTAACGCCGCCACAGGGCGGAGACCGGGTCGCGAGAGACCGCGCCGGCCGGCTCCTCGCGCAACTCGCGTCTGGCCCGTTTGACGCCGCCGACGATCGCCGCGGCTGCACCCACGCCGAGGGCGATCGAGCCGAGCGTGCTGGAAGCCCACGAGAGGATGGCGAAACCGGCGGTCGCGACCAGGGCGTTGCGCACCCAGCGTCCGTCAAAGTCGGGAAGGACCGGCTCGTGAATGCGGGGCTCGCGTGGGGTGACCTCGGGACGAGGGTCGCGCGCCGCCAGCAACCGCACGCGGACTGCGACCTCCGCGACGACGCTTTCGGTCGGGCGATGTTCGTGAAACTGCACGAGGACGCCGCCGGTCGTCGCGTTCGCCGTCACCGCGGTGACGTCATCGAGGCCACGCAGATCGTCAGCCAGCTCCTCGGCGAGAGCCGGAGTGTCGCGGATCAACGGCACGCGCAGGCGAATTCTCCCCGGCAGGATGGAAACCGCCTCGAGCTGACTGCTCATGCTTTCTCATCTCCCCGGGGACAATGACGCGGCGATACGCCGTCTAGACAACCGGGCGCGGCACGGACTCTTCGCGCTCGACTTCCTGCCGGGCGTCCTCGAGGTCCTCGCGAATCTCGGCGGTCATCCGCTCGAAGTTGCGATTCATGCGGGCGATGCCTTTGTAGACGCCCTTCACCACCGGCCTCGCTCCGTCTTTGCCGACCAGCCCTTTGACGACGAGGGCGGTGGCGCCGCCGATTGCCGCGTATAGCAGTTTGTGCAACATGGGTGCTCCCTTTCTTCCGGGGACGGCTCTCTCTATCGCGATGGGGATCCGGAAAGAATATATGAGTTGGCGGTCTCGATGTCGATTCCCTCGTCGGACGGGGGCCGATATCGGATGAGCCGGCTCGAGTTCGCGACCACCGCGATCGCGCCGGCGTTGTGAAGGATCGCGGCGATGAGCGGGTTGACGAGACCGAGGAGCGCGGCGATCACGCCGACGCCATTGAGGGCGAAGGAGAGTCCGTAGTTCTGTCGGATCACGCGCACGGTCTCGCGGCTGAGCCGGATCGCCGAGGCGACATCCCGGAGATCGTTGGACGCGAGGGTGAGACCGGCCGCGTCGATGGCGATGTCCGACCCTCCGGTGGCCATGGCGATCCCGAGGTCGGCGGCTGCCAGCGACGGAGCGTCGTTGATGCCGTCGCCGATCATTGCCACCCGGCGGCCGGACGCGCGGAGCTCCCGGATGAGCGCATATTTCTCCTCGGGCGACTGCGCGGCACGCCACTCGCTGATCCCCAGGTGGTCCGCGACATGCCCGGCGGCCTCGGCGCGATCGCCTGTCAGCATGATGAAGTCCGGAACGAGACGACGCAGAGCGCCGATGGCCGCCGCGGCTTCGGCACGAAGCGGATTCGCGACCGTGATCGCGCCAGCCACTGAACCGGCGACAGCGACATAGACCACCGATTCCGCGCGATGCAATTCAACGTGCGGTACCGTCACACCGGACCGCTCGAGGAGCCGCGCACTGCCGACGAGGACGGTTCCGGCGCCCAGGTTCGCCATCACACCCTCGCCCGGGTACTCCGTGAAGTCTCCCAGCCCGCCGCTGGTGATGCCGTAGTTGCGCGCGTGATCGACGATGGCGCGGCTGAGCGGATGGTGGGAGCGGTTGATCGCGCGGGCCGCGACCGTGATCAGCTCGACCTCGGTCATGCCGGCGGCGAACACGATCGTGCGGGCCACAACCGGCTTGCCGAGCGTCAGCGTGCCGGTCTTGTCGAAGACGACAACATCGATGGACGCTGCCGCCTCGACGTTCGGGCCGCCTTTGATCAGGATGCCCCGCCGGGCCGCGTTGCCGATGGCGGCGCTCACCGGCGACGGCGTCGCCAGACCGATCGCGCAGGGGCAGGCCATCAGCAGGATGGAGACGGCGCTGGCGACATTGCCGGTGAGGAGCAGCACGCCGAGTGCGAGCAGCACGGCGGACGGCACGAACACGCCGGCGAACCGTTCGCCGACCAGCTCGATCGGCGCATGCAGCGATTCGGCTTCCTCGACGCGAAGAATCAGGCGGCCCATCACGGTGTCGGCGCCGAGGTGCTCGACGCGCAGAAGAAAGCCGCTCGCGGAGACGACGGTCGTGCCGGCCTTCACGTGATCTCCCGGCTGTCGCAGGACGGGGAGGCTCTCGCCGGTGATCGACGACTCGTCGATCGAGGCTTCGCCGCCGGTCACGTCGCCGTCGGCGGGCACGCGCTCGCCGGCGTAAACCGCGATCACATCGCCCGGTTTCAGCGCGGAGATCGGGCGGCGCACGTCGCCGGCGTCGGTCCGCAGCCAGGCGTAGCCGTCGTCGGCGGAGAGGAGGTTGCGGATGGCGGTGCGGGTGCGGCGCAGGGTCGAGGCATGGGCGTACTCGCCGATGTTGAGCAGCCAGACGATCGAGAGGGAAGTCAGGGTCTCGCCGGTCACGAGCGCGCTCACGACGCCCGCGCTGACCAGCGTGTCGGTGCTGACCTTCCGCTCGCGCAGCTCTTCCAGCGCGCCGCGGAAATACCGCTTCGCCGTGAACAGCGCGACGAGCGTGGCCACGACTCCGCCGGTCGTTGAGACAGCGAGGGGGACGAGCGCCCACCGCGCCGCGAGCGACCAGGCCAGCGCCGCGCCGCCGAGGACCAGGTCACGGCGCAGCGCTCGCGGCGAGGCCGTGTGCTCGTGATGACCGTGATGATGGTGATGACCCGGACGCTTCGGGAGCGCGCGGACGATGACCTCTTCCACCTGCCGCAGATCGGTGGTCCCGACGAACGTGACCAGCACGCTGCCGGTGAGCGTGTTCACCTCGACGCCGGTCACGCCCTCCCTGGAGCGAAGCGACAGGGACACGGCCTCGGCCTGAGCGCCGGAGCGCAGTGCCCGCGACCGCCACCGCGCCCGGCCGGGAGCACGCGAGGAGAGGACCAGAGACTCCCGGAGTCTCGAGGCAGCGTCATGGTCTGGTAGCGACATGGCAGCCGTTGTTGCAACTCGCGTGAACGGTTCGCCAGCGATTCTAGTCCGATCGCGTTCAGACCGCCTCGAAGGGCGCGCTGCTCAAACGCCTAGCCGCTCGCGGACGTTGTCGCGATAAACCCGTCCGACCCGCACGATCGAATCATCGTTCAGCACCAGCGCGGCCGAGCGGACTCCGCGCACGTGGTCGAAATTCGCGATGTACGAGCGGTGAACGCGCGCGAAGCACGCCGGCAGCATCGACTCGAGCGACGTGAGCGTCTTCTCGTGCAGGTGCACGTTGCCGTCGCGCAGATGGAGCTCGGAGTAATCGTCGGCGCCGCGGATGAAGGTGATGTCGTCGACGCGGATCGTGCGCAGCTCGCGGCCCTTGCGGACGACCAGGCATCGCGCGCGGCCGGGTGACGTGCGGTCGGTTGCACGCTCGACGGCGACGCGCAGCCGTTCCGCCGTCCAGGGTTTTGCGACGAAATCGGCGACGCCGTAGTCGAACGCGCGAACGGCCTGCTCGTGATGCGCGGAGACGACCACCGTCTGAAAGGGCGAAGCGGATGCTTCTTCCAGCAGTTTGAAGCCATCGCTACCGTTCAGATTCAGATCGAGAAAGAGAAGGTCGAACCGGCGCGTCATCAGCGTCCGCGCGGCGGAAAGGGAAGGCGCGAGGTCGATCGTGGCGTCGACACCAACGATGTCCCGCACCATCCTCTCGAGCCTGCGCGCGACGATGGCTTCATCTTCGACGATGGCGATCTTCACGCCGGCACCTCCAGCTCGGCGCGCCAAAGCGAGCCGGCGCGTCCCTGGCGGAAGGTCCAGGCCTCGCCCCACGCCTCGCGCAGACGCGCTTCGATGTACTTCGTGCCGGTTCCGTTCGCGCCGTTGCTCTCGTCGCCAGCGGGCGCTTCGAACACGTACCGCACGCGCGATCCCGATTGCGACGCCGACAAGCGCAACGTGACTTTCGGTGACGCCGCGCCATGCGTTACGGCGTTCTCCACGAGCGTGTGAAAAACGGCCGGTGGCACGCGATGCGATCCGTCGATGCCTTCGACTTCGAGGTCGTACGCCACATCCTTGCGAAGGCTCATGTTCGCGAGATGGCTCCGGCAGAGCCGCAGTTCATCGTCCGCGCTGACCAGCGTCGCCGTCGACATCTCGCCGAGGATGCGCAGCTCGTCGGCCAGGGCGTCGATCATCCGCACGGCGGTTCGCGGTTCCTGCTCGATCCATTCGGAAAGCGCGGTGAGCGTGTTCATCAGAAAGTGCGGCTGCAGATGCCGCTTGAGCATCTCCACTTCCAGCCGCGCCGATCGCACGACCGCCTCGGTCTTCTGCTGCTGCTCGCGCCGCACTTCGAGCGCGTGCGAGCAGAGAAGGCAGACGAACAGGAAGATCGAGCGCGAAGTACAGCCGGCTGTCGACCCAGGCCCAGGGGTTCTGCCAGAACGCTGCGGTCGCACCACCGACGCCGATGAACGCGAGCACGCTGCCGTTCATCCGCCTGATGGCCGCCCACGTCGTCCACGCCGCGGCGACGCTGAGGCAGAGCGCGAAGATATAGCCGGACTTCGGATCCCAGCCCGCGCGGAAAGATCGGGATGATCGCGGCGATCAACGCCGTGAGTCCGAGCAGCGCACGCCCGAACCTGCCCGGGAATCGCGTCACCACCAAGCGCCACGAGCAGCACGCCGGTCAGCCACGACAGCCCGACCACGCATCGCAGCCGCACGATGTGCCAGTCATACGTGTACCCGAACAGCGGCCGCCACGCCTCGGCGGCGAGCAACCCGCCCGCAGCGAGACAGAGGACGCCGAGGAGGAGGAAGGAAGCGGTCTCGGCGGGTGAGCCAGAACATCGCGAATGCGAAGACCGTGGTGAGGACGATGCCGCTCAGCGCCGCGAGGGCGATTGCGCGGTGCGCGTCCGCATCGCGATGATCCGGTCGTAATTGCCGAGCTGGATGCCCCAGTAGCCGTGCACCGGCGAAAAGCCGCGATGAAACACCGACATGCGGATTGCCACGGTGTGCATGCCCGGCGCGATCAGACGATCGGGGACGTGGTAGTGCGCCTCGATCGGGCCCGGAACCTCGCTCGCTTTCGTGCGGCCGACGACACCTCCGCCGCCGATCTTCTCGCCGTCCCACCAGATCTCGTGCGAGGCCATGCCGCCGAAGTAGATGCCGAACGGGTGACCCGGCTTCACTTTGAATTCGGTCAGATCGAGTTTCAGGCGAACCCACAGCGAATCGTCGGGTTGCGGCAACTTGTCGAACGACGCCTCGATCCACTGCGATTCATCGAGCGACCGCGCGGACCACGACGGATCGTGACCGACGCGATAGCGCAGCGTTCCGTCCCACGCACGAGGCGGCTCGGCGGCGGCCGTCGTCGCCGCAAGAACGAGCGCGAGAAGGAGCATGACCGGCACGGTAGCAGCGCGCGAGTGACGCTCACCGACGCGCGGCGTCGTTCGCCGATGCGCGCGCATCCGCGGTCGTGGGTCTGCGTACGTTCGTGTCGGAGGCAATGAATGCTCATACGAATGGCAGTACTGACAGTTGCGATCGCAGCAAGCGCCGCGGCCGCGCCGGCCCCTGCTAAAGCCACGTTCACACCGATGACGTTTGAAGCGCAGGACGGACAGAAAGTCGCCGCGGAGAAAGGGGAGTTCACCGTCCCCGAGAACCGAAACAAACCCGGATCGCGGAACATCGCCATCCGCTTCGTCCGCTTCAAATCGACCGCGGCGAATCCCGGGCCATCCCATCGTTTATCTGGCCGGCGGACCGGGAGGTTCAGGGATCGGCGCCGCGATGTCGACGCGCTTTCCGCTCTTCATGTCATTCCGCGAGCACGCCGACGTGATCGCCTACGACCAGCGCGGGACCAACGAGTCGGGCGGCGCGGATTTGCGGTGCTCCGAGGAGTACGTGATTGCACCGAATCAACCGCTGGATCGGGTGCAAAGGCGGCGCGGCCATGGCCGCGCCATGCGCAAATGCGCCGAGCGGCTGACCGCGGCGGGAGTGGACCTCGCCGGCTACAACACGCGCGAGAGCGCCGCCGATCTCGAGGATCTCCGCAAAGCCCTCGGCGCGGAGAAGCTCGTGCTCTGGGGCATCAGCTACGGGACGCACCTGGCCGCGGCCGATGCTGCGCTATCACCCGCGATCCGTCGAGCGCGTGATCCTCGCGGGGATCGAAGGGCCCGACGACACGTACAAGCTTCCCAGCGATCAGCAGACGTTGATGGAGGAGATCGCGCGTCTCGCGGCGCGCGACGGAAAGCATCCCGATCTCCTCGGCGCAATCGGAAAGCTCATGCGCCGAGCTCGAGGCGCGCCCGAAGTCGCGTGTCGCTCACGCATCCGCTGAACGATCAGACGGCGACGTTCGTCTTCGGCAAGCTCGACCTGCAGAGGGCGCTCGCCGACATGCTCTTCGCGCCGGATTCATTCGCGGCGATGCCCGATCTCGTCGCGCGACTCGAGCGAGGGCGACTGGACCGCCCTCGGACTGGCCGCCGGCCGCCGGCGCGATTCGGACCCGGCGCCTCGGGCGATGTCTGTGGCCATGGACTGCGCGTCAGGCATCAGCGACGCGCGCAGACAACGCATCGCCGAGGAGGCGAAGCGGACGCTGCTCGGCGACGCGATCAACATGCCCTTTCCCGAGATCTGCGCGGCGGTGAATGTCCCCGACGCGGGCGACGCGTTTCGCGGCGCCGGTCGTGAGCGACGTTCCGGCGCTCCTGATCAGCGGAACGCTGGATGGCCGCACGCGGCCGCGGCAGGCCGAGGAGCTGCGGTTGACGATGCCGAACGCGCGAGCAACTGGTCATCGAGGGCGCGGGACACAGCGACCCGCTCTTTCTCTCCTCGCCGAAGATCCTCGAGGCCATGAAAGCGTTCCTGCGCGGCGAGCCGTTGCGCGAGCGCTATCTGACCGCGCCGCCGGCGACGTTCCTCGCCGCGCGCAAGGTCGCCGCAGTCGGCGACGACGTGCTCGGACGCTACGTGGGCACTTACCGGATCGACGAGAAGAACGCCCGCCGGGTGATCAAGGCCGGCTCGGTGCTGTACACCCTTCGCGAAGGCAGCCAGCCCTTCGCGATCCGGCCGGCATCGGAGACCGAGTTCTTCTACGAGGCCACGCCGAGCACGATCCGTTTCGAGGTGAAGGAAGGAAAGGTCGTGGCGATGGTTTTTCGCGGACCGGACGGGGTGGAGCAGCGGGCGGTGAGGGAGTAGGGAAGTAGAATCCAGCGCATGGCCCTCGTCATCCGCTGGATTCTCAACACCCTGGCCCTGTTCCTCGTCGTCACGGTCGTCCCCGGCTTCCACTACCGCTCGTGGATTTCGCTG
Source organism: uncultured Acidobacteriota bacterium (assembly GCA_963822445.1). Lineage (GTDB taxonomy): Bacteria > Acidobacteriota > Thermoanaerobaculia > Gp7-AA8 > Gp7-AA8 > QHVT01. The sequence continues at coordinate 1,018,825 of CAWGHO010000003.1, forward strand.
GTAATTGCCGCCGCTGTGCTAGGGCTGCTGAACACGATCGTCCGGCCGATTCTCTTCTTCCTCACGCTGCCGCTCACGGTCATCACCCTGGGCCTGTTTCTGCTGATTCTGAACGGGATCATGCTCGAGCTGACGGCCTGGCTCGTCCCGGGATTCGACATCGACTCCTTCTGGTGGGCCATCGTCGGCGCGCTCGTTCTGGCCATCGTTTCGCTGGTCACGAATCGCATCGGTCCGCAGCGGGATGAGCGGCGCTGATGACTAAATGCCCCGCGAGGACGAAGCGACTGGCGATCCGCACGTGCGTCAGCGCAGCAACCAGCGCAACCGGCCGTGCCGGTCTGGTACTATTCGGCCCGTCCGTATGAACATCATCAAAAACAGGGTGAATGACGTCACCGTTCTCGACATTCAGGGCGTGATCAAGCTCGGCGAGAGCGCCCGCGAGTTCTCCAGCTACCTGGAGAAGGTCCTCAACGACGAGACCGGGCCGGTGATGATCAATTTCGAGGCGATCAACTACATGGACTCGACCGGTCTCGGCGAGTTGATCGGCTACCTGCAGAAGTTCGAGGACAGGCAGCGCAAGATGGCCCTGGTCAAGCCCTCCCACCGCATCCTGGCCCTGCTGAAGATCACCAAGCTGGACACGGTGTTCAAGATCTTCGACTCGCGCGAAACGGCCATGCAGTACCTGACCGAGAGCGCGGCGTAACCCTTCCGGCCGCGAAGTTGCTTCCCCCCGTATCGCGCGACTAGTATTCGCCCGCCTTTTTATGACGAACAGTTACATCCCCATCCTGATCATGCTCATCATCGCCGCGGGCATGGGCGCGCTCTTCCTGAGCCTGAACTGGTTCCTCGGAAAGCATCAGCGGAATCCGTCGAAGCTGGCCCCGTACGAGAGCGGCGTGCCCCTCCTCGACGAGAGCCGGAAGCGGGTCAACGTCCGCTTCTACCAGATCGCGATGCTGTTCATCCTGTTCGACATCGAGGCCGCGTTCCTCTATCCCTGGGCGGTCATCTATCGCGACGCAACGCGCGGCCCGAGCGGCCTGTCCTGGTTCATCTTCGGCGAGATGCTGCTCTTCATCCTTCTCCTCGGCGTGGGCTACGTCTACGTCTGGAAGAAGAAGACTTTTGACTGGAAGTAACGTCCGACATGGCCGATCTCCAACCCGACAATCCCTACGCCAGAGAGCGTTTCCCCGAGCTCGAAAAAACCGTCGAGTTTCCCGAAGAGGCGAAGAAGCGCTTCGAGTACATCCTCACGCGCTACCCGACGAAGGAAGCCGCGCTGCTGCCGACGTTGCATCTCGTGCAGGAGCTGTGGGGCTATATCTCGCCCGAGGCGGTGCACTACGTCGGCGAGCTGCTCGATCTGTCGCCGGCGACCGTCTTCGGCGTCGTCTCGTTCTACGACATGTACGACCAGAAACCGGTCGGCAAGTACCGCCTGCGTGTCTGCACGAACCTGAGCTGCATGGTCTCGAACGCGTACGACATCTACGAGCATCTCTGCGACCGGCTGAAGGTCAACCCGCACGAGACCACGAAGGACGGCCTGTACACCGTCCTCGAAGTGGAGTGCCTCGGATCCTGCGGCACCGCGCCGGTCGTGCAGGTCAACAACGACTACCACGAGAACATGAACGTCGAGAAGATGGACGCTCTGCTGGAGCGCCTGAAATGACGGAACCGATCCGGGTCCTGACTGCAAACATCGACAAGCCGAACTCCACGTCGATCGACACCTACGTCCAGGGCGGTGGCTACGAGGCCGCGCGCAAAGCGCTGGGGATGAAGTGGGAAGAAGTCATCCAGCTGGTGAAGGATTCCGAGCTCCGCGGACGCGGCGGCGCGGGATTCCCCACGGGGATGAAGTGGTCTTTCGTGCCGCGCAATGCGCCGCTGCCGACGTACCTCCTGGCGAACGCCGACGAAGCCGAGCCGGGCACGTTCAAGGACCGGGTCATCATCGAGAAGGATCCCCATCTCCTCATCGAGGGGATGATCATCTCCGCGTATGCCATCGGCTCGAATCCGATGGCCTACATCTACATCCGCGGCGAGTTCCATTACGGCGCGACCGTGCTGGTGAAAGCGCTCGAGGAAGCGCGCGCCAAAGGCTTCCTCGGCAAGAACATCTTCGGCAGCGGCTTCGACTTCGACATCACCGTCCACCGCGGCGCCGGTGCATACATCTGCGGCGAGGAAACGGGCCTGATCGAATCGGTGGAAGGGCATCGCGGCCAGCCGCGCGTCAAGCCGCCGTTCCCCGCGGTCGTCGGCGTGTTCGGCGGTCCGACCGTCGTGCAGAACGTGGAGACCCTGGCCTGCGTGCCGTTGATCGTGAAGAACGGCGCGGACTGGTTCAAATCATTCGGAAGCCCGAAGAACACCGGGCCGAAGCTCTACTGCGTTTCCGGAAAAGTGAAGAAGCCGGGCGTGTACGAGTTCCCGATGGGCATGAACCTCAAGGAACTGATTTACGACCACTGCGGCGGCATCGTTGGCGACAAGAAACTCAAAGCCGTCATCCCCGGCGGTGCGTCCGCGCCGATGCTCCTTCCCGACGAGATCGACCTGCCGCTGAACTTCGACGCGGTGATGAAAGCCGGGTCGATGCTCGGATCGGCGGGGATCATCGTTCTCGACGAAACGGTGTGCATCGTCGACGCGGTCTGGCGTCTGGCGAAGTTCTTCGCCCACGAGTCCTGCGGCCAGTGCACGCCCTGCCGCGAGGGAACGAACTGGATGGAGTCGATCCTCGATCGTCTGGAGCGCGGTGAAGGGCGGAAACAGGACGCCGATCTGCTCCTGGACATGTCCGACAACATCGGCGGCAAGTCCCTCTGCGCCCTCGGCGACGCGGCCATCGGCCCGGTCATCTCGTCGGTGAAGAAGTTCCGCGACGAGTACCTGCACCACGTCGAGCACAAGAGCTGTCTCCCCGGCACGAAGCGGTATCGCCGGCTGGACATGCCCGTCGGCGCGCACTGACGAAAGTCACCTTTTTCCGCTGACACCCGTGACTGCTTCCGTAGCCTCCCGGGCGCTACATTGCGTCCTGTAAGGAGGCAGTTCAATGAAGTTCATGCGTGTGTTGCTGATGTTCGCCCTGGCGTTCCCGGTCTTCGCGGCCGATGAGATGAAGAAGCTCGATTTCCTGATCGGCGAATGGAAAGGGGAGGCCTGGTGGCAGATGGGAGGGCCGAACGCGAAGCGCGAGTACGCCCTTCAGCACGAGAAGGTCACCCCCCGCGCCGGCGGTAACGCCCTGCTGGTCGAAGGAATCGGCCGTACGAAAAAAGAGGACGGCTCCGCCGGTGAGATCGTCCACGACGCCCTGGCCCTGCTCCGCTGGGACGACGCCGCGAAGCAGTACCGCTTCTCCACCGCCGTCGCCGGCCGTGGCACCGCCGAGCCGACCTTCGAGGTAACCGGCCCGAACAAAGCGGTCTGGAGCATGGATCTCCCCCAGGGAAAGATGCGCTACACCATCACCCTCAACGAGAAAGGGGAGTGGTTCGAAGTGGGCGAGTACTCCCGCGACGGCGAGAAGTGGTCGAAGTTCCTGGAGATGACGCTGGTGAAGGTGAAGTAGGTAAATAGGTTGCGGGGTTTCGGGGTTGCGAGGTTCTGACCCCGTAACCCCGCAACCCCATTTGCAATCGATCCCCGAAATCCTGCGTATATAGCCCCAGGATGACGGCGATCTTGACCGAACCGATCGACTTTCCGACCGCGCTGAAACGAGCGCAGGGCGGCGATCACGACGCCTTCGCGGAACTGGTCGAGCAGCACGAGGCCATGGTCTACAGCCTCGGCTACCACTTCTTCTCCGACCGCGGCCGCGCCGAGGAGATCGCGCAGGACGTCTTCCTGCAGCTCTATCGGAACCTCGGCACCATCGAATCCGAATCCCACCTTCTCTTCTGGCTGCGCCAGGTCACGACCCGCCGCTGCATCGACCAGACCCGCCGATTCCGCATGAAAGCGGTCCGCCTCGAAGACGCCGGCGAGCTTCGCGCCGCCGATCGCCACACCGACTTCCTGCGCGACAAGAAGCTCCGCGAGCTCATCGCCGAGCTGCCCGATCTTCAACGCGCCGTCGTCACCCTCCGCTACCAGGAAGACCTCGATCCGTCGGAGATCTGCCAGATCGTCGACATGCCCGTCAACACCGTCAAAAGCCATCTGCACCGCGCACTGCAGTCGCTGCGTAGAAAGCTGGAGAAACACCTATGAACCTCGAACATGATCTGAAACGCGCACTTCGACGCGAGTCGCCGGCTCCCGGCTTCGCGGGACGGGTGCTGTCGCGAATCGAACAACCGGAAGTCCGCAAGCGTCCCGTCTGGTGGCGCGCCGCCGCGGCCTCGGTCACCCTGGCGACCCTTCTCGGCGGATACGGCGCGCACAAAGTCGCCGAGCGCCGCGAACAGGAAAAGGCCGCCGAGCAGGTCATCCTGGCGATGCAGATCGCCGGCGAGAAAGTTCGCTACGCGCAGCAGGAAGTCCGCGCTATCGGATCCCACAACTGAATCAAGGAGATCACCATGCGTAAATTCATCGTCTCGCTCGCACTCTTGCTCGTCGTCGCCATTCCCGCGTCGGCGCAACGGATCAACCTCGACTTCCTGGCCGACCTCGAAGAGCGCGCCGACGAAGTGGTCGACGTGACTCTCGACGCGAACATGCTCCGGATGGCCGCGAAGATCTTCAACGGACGCGACCACGATCAACGCGCCATCGGCGACATGGTCCGCGGCCTCGAAGGCATCTACGTCCGAAGCTACGAGTTCGCCGATGACGGGCAGTACGACCGCAAGCTCCTCGACCGCGTGAAGAGCCAGCTCGGCAACACCTGGAAGCCGCTGGTCACCGTCCGCAGCAAGAAGAAAGAGAACGTGAACATCTGGGCGGACATGCGGGGCGAGCGCGTGGTCGGACTGGTCATCGTCGCTGCCGAGCCGCGCGAGCTGACGGTCGTCAACATCGTCGGACCGATCGACATCGAGCGGCTCGCCGACCTCGAAGGTGAGTTCGGCATCCCCAACTTCAGCAACGGCAAGAGCAAGGACCACGACAATGACTAAGCGTCTGTTCTCGGCGCTGCTTCTCGTCGCGGTCACACTTCCTCTGCATGCCGACTTCGCCGAGGTTGCGCGGGCGCTCGACCGGAAGGCCGGCGTCAAGCGGATCTGGATTCCGCTCCTCGGCCTCGCGCGGTTTGCCGTGCGCGTCATTCAGCCCGAGGGGGTGAATGATTTTCAGCTCGCGACGTTCACGGGAACCGAGAGCGTCGATCCGCGCGACCTGCAGCAGATGATGCGCGAGAAGCTCGGCCAGGGCTTCCAGCCGCTGGTCCAGGTCTGGTCGCGGAAGTCGGGCAAGAAAGAGTTCAGCTTCATCTACGCCAGGCCGCGTCCGAACCGCGAGGACATCGAGATCGTGATCCTCGCGCACGACGACGAGGACACCGTGCTCGTGCGCGTCAACGTCGATGCGAACGTGCTCGCGCGGCAACTCAACGAGCCGCGAAGTGTGAGGCGCATGGCGCACCGCTGAGACAGCGCCGCGAGGGAGCGGCGGTGTAGAATGCTCGCTCCCCAAATGGCCCGCTACGAAGCACGAGAAGACTCGCACGATCTCCTCAATCAGTACCTGCAGGAAATCGCCAGAATCCCTCGTCTCACGCCCGAGCGTGAAAAGGAGCTGGGCCGCCGTGTGCAGGAAAACGACAAGGCCGCGCTCGAGGAACTGGTCAAGTCGAATCTACGATTCGTAGTGTCGTACGCGAAGCGGTACCGCAACGCGAACGTTCTCTTCCTCGACCTGATCAACGAAGGCAACATCGGCCTCATCCACGCCGCGAAGAAGTACGACCCCGACAAGAACGTGAAGTTCATCACGTACGCGGTCTGGTGGATCCGGCAGGCCATTCTCCACGCGCTTTCCGAGCAGGCCGGTGCGTTCCGGCTGCCGCCCAAGCGCGCCAACCTGATGTACCGCTTGGAGAAGGCGATCGCCACCGCGATGAGCGAGGGCAATCACATCCCCACCCCTGACGAGCTCGCGCTCAACCTCGGCGTCACGGTCAAGGAAGTGAACACGCTTCTGCAGGCCAACGCCGACAACTTCTCACTCAACGCGGAGCTCGACGACGAGTCGCACACGGAGCTCGGCGACGTAATCGAGCAGACGACCATCCCTTCGGCCGAGGACGAGATGCAGTCGCAGTCGCGGCGCGAGGAGCTGCTCGCGCACATGTCCGAGCTCTCGCCGAAAGAGCGGCTCGTCCTCACCCTCCGGCACGGTGTGAGCGACAACGTACCGAAGAGCGTCAGTGAGCTGGCCTCGTTCCTCAACCGCGATGTCGAGAACGTGAAGTCCATCCTCGAAAGCGCGAAGACGAAGGTCTGCGATCAGTTGCAGATCACCGAAGGGGAGCTCGCGGTGCTGCTGCTGTACACGAACCCGAACCCGAAGGCCTGGTTCCGCTTCTGGTACGAGCTCAACGACCGCCGCGACGGCGTGAGCCCGGACGTGCCGAAAGAGCGCCTGCCGTTCCTCCAGAACCTCAAGCAGCACGGCGCTGTGCAGCAGTCGATCGACGCGCTGTCGCTGGAAGAGAAGACGATCGTCAAGCTGCGCTACGGCGTGCTTCAGGACGACGAACTGACCCTGCGCGACATCGGCGAGATCCTCGGCTTGTCCCGCGAGCGCGTGCGGCAGATCGAGTCTCGGGCCGAGGCGAAGTGCCGGCGAAGCGTTCGGCGGAGTTGATCTAAACTTCCCCTCGATGTCCGACCCCGCCAACCCACCCATGGGCCGCCTCGACGCCTTCGACGTCGGGCCTCGAAAGCTCACCGTGCAGACCGAGTTCTTTCCCCGCCCGTCCTGGCGCATCGAGACCAAGGTCTACCTCGGCGGGGAGCTGAAGAAGGTCTACACCCAGGACGTTTCCGAATCGGCCGAGCCGGAGCTGCAGAAGATCACCAACGAGTTTCATCAGGCGAAGATCGACGAGATCATGGAAGGCCTGCGCGCGCGGAAGCAGCAATGACCGTTCGCGTCCGCGGTCTGAGAAAGTCGTTCCGCTCCCTCACCCGAACCCAGGAAGTGCTGAAAGGGATCGACCTCGACGTCGCTCCGGGTGAAGTCGTCGGTCTCATCGGTCCCAACGGCGCCGGCAAGACCACCTTGATGTCCTGCCTCCTCGGATTTCTCGATCCCGACGAAGGGGAGATCACCATCGACGGCCGCGCGAACGATGACCTCGACGTCCGGCGCCGCAGCGGATTCGTTCCGGAGCGGATGAACTTCGAGCGCCGGTCGACCGGCGGCGAGTTCCTCCGCTACATGGCCCGGCTTGCCGGCGTTCCGAGTGCCGAGGTTCGGCCGCGGACCGTGGCGATGCTCGAGCGTCTCGGGATTGCCGATGCCGCGACGAAGCGGCTCTCGCAGTACTCCCGAGGCATGCTCCAGCGCATCGGCATGTGCCAGGCACTCATTCACGAACCGCAGTACGTCTTCCTCGACGAGCCGACGTCCGGTCTCGATCCGAACGGCGTCCTGCTCGTTCGCGATCTCATCGCCGAGCAGAAGCAGCGTGGCGCGGCGGTGTTGCTCAACTCCCATCAGCTCGCGGAGATCGAGAAGGTCTGCGATCGCGTGCTCTTTCTGCGCGATGGTCTGATCGCGCGGATGGAGACCCTGCGGCATGTCGATCGCGTCGTCGTTGCGATCACGTTGCTGCCGGGTTTCGATGCGGCCGCGGTCGAGAAAATCATCGGCACCGCGCCGCGCGAGAACATCGTCATCGCCACCGTCGAGAGCGAGGCCGCGATCGCGGGCGTCGTGCGCGCGCTGGTCGAGAGCGGCGCCGGCGTCATCGATGTCCGCAGGCATACCGCCGATCTCGAAGGCATCTTCCGAGGTGCGGCGTGAGCTGGGTCGTTTACTCCGAGACCGTGCGGCGGCATCTGACCAGCACCGCGTACTGGTCGCTGATCGCGCTGACGGCAATCGTAGCCTTCGGGACGGCGCGCTTCGACAGTCCCGGTGCGGCCTGGCCGCCGCTCATCACGCTGCTGGCGATCATCGCCGGTTGCGCGCCGATCGGACCGGAGTTCTCGTCGGGCACGCTTCAGTTGATTCTCGTCAAGCCGGTGAATCGCTCCGCGTATCTGCTGTCGCGAGTCGCGGGCGTGGTCACGGCCGTCTGGCTTGCGGGGATCGTCGCCGCCGTCGCGGAGCTCCTCGGCCGCGCAGTCATGGACAAGCCCATTCACGCGAACATCCTCGGCACGACCCTGCTGAACGTCGCGATCTCCTCGGTGCTGGTCGTCTCGCTGCTGGTCTTCTTCGGCAGTTTCACCCGCGCTTACTTCAACGTCGCGATCTATGTCGGGATGCAGATCGTTCTCGGGATCGTCATGGCCCTGGTCGCCATGGGGAGGCGCTTTCCCACCGTGTCACGCGCTCTCCAGCAGGTGATGAACAACTTCTTTCCCGAAGAGCCTCGCGCGCTCGATACGCCGTGGCTGCTGATGGTCCTCTCCAACGCTGCCGTCGCGCTGGCGTTGGCCTGCTTGATCTTCCGCCGGCGGGAGGTGCCGTATGGCGGCGATTGAGCTCTTCGATCGCCGCAGCCAGCGCTCGGTGCCGATCGCGATCTTGCTGATCGCCATCGCGTTGCTCATCGCGCGGTTCGCGTACGCGCCGAAACAAAACGGCACGCGCGACCTCGTCCGCTGGGTCAATCCCGGCGAAGCGGTTGCGCTGGCACGATCGACCGGGAAACCGATCCTCTACGACTTCACCGCCGAGTGGTGCGACCCCTGTCATGTGCTCGATGCCGAAGTTTTCGGCGATGACGTTGCGGCGCGGGAGATCAACGAGCGATTCATCCCCGTGCGCATCACCGACCGGCAACAGGAAGACGGCCGGAACGCGCCGGAGGTCGACGCGCTCGAGAAGCGGTATTTCGTCCGAGGCTTTCCGACGGTTGTCTTCGTCAACGCGAACGGCAGCGAAGTCGGTCGCATGGAAGGCTATAAGGGACGCGAGGAACTGCTGCGGATCATGGAGCGCGTTCGCTGATGCGACTCGAGCATCTTTCGATCGATGAAGAGGACCACTGGCGCGGTGAGTTCGCCCAGGAGAACTGGATCTTCGGCAGCCTCAGTCTGAGCGTGACCCTGCCCGAATTCGCGGGCGGCACTCCTGCTCTGAGGGAGATGCACTTCGGGTACTACCTCCAGCCGCTGCACCTGAACGTCGACGATCGCGAAGACCTCCCGCGCAAGCTTCTGTACGTGCTGGCGCGCCGGCGCCCGCCGCTCGATTTTCTCGAGCTCGTCGGCGCCGGCGTACGCATCCCGCACTGTTTTCCTACAGGCTTCACCCTCGGATCGGTGTTGCGGATTACGTTGCAGGAACTGCGGAAATTGCCGTTGCGTGAAGCACTACAATCGCCGTCCGAATGACGCCGTTCCGCCGCCTCCTTCATTACTTTGCCCTCTATAAAAAGCGTCTGACCCTGGGCGCGCTTTGCGTCGTCGGCTCGGCGGGCTTCTCGCTCCTCAAGCCGATGATCATCGGCCGCGCGGTGAACCGGCTGACCACTGAGTTCACGCGCGAGGACCTCGTCCGCTACAGCCTGATGCTCATCGGCGCGTCGATGGTCGAGGGCCTTTTTCTGTACCTGCAGCGGTCGATCATCATCGGCGCATCGCGCCGCATGGAGTACGACATGCGGAACGACTTCTACCTGCATCTGCAGCGTCTTCCGCTCAGTTTCTATCAGGAGCAACGCACGGGCGACCTGATGTCGCGTGCAACCAACGACCTCGCTTCCGTGCGCATGCTCATCGGTCCGGCGACGATGCATTCGCTATCGTCACTGCTGGTCGTCGTTGGCTCGTTCGTGATGATGCTGCAGATCGACGTGGGCATGGCGCTGATGGCCCTGGTCGCCGTTCCGATCGTGGCCGGCCTGGTGCAGTTCTTCGGGCAGCGCATTCACAACCGGTTCAAAGCGGTGCAGGACTACTTCGGCGACATCTCCGCCCGCGTTCAGGAGAACCTTGCCGGCGTTCGCGTCGTGCGCGCGTTCACGCGCGAGCACAACGAGATCGAGACGTTCAAACGCCTCAATCACGAGTACGTCGAGAAGAACCGCCGTCTGATTCGTCTCACCGCGACGTTCTATCCGATGCTGCACGCGCTGATCGGCGTGATGTTCGTGATCGTCTTCTATTTCGGCAGCCACAAGATCGTCGCCGGCACGATGACCCTCGGCGCATTCGTGGCCTTCCAGTTCTACCTCGGCCGCATGATCTGGCCGCTGATCGCGCTCGGCTGGGTGATCAATCTCATCCAGCGCGGAATGGCCTCGATGAAACGGCTGCACGAGATCTGGGTCGTCGAGCCGAACGTCGACGCGCGTGATTCCGTGGAGATGCAGCCGAAGGGGAACCTCGAGATTCGCGATCTCACGTTTTCGTACGGCGCGCGCGACGTGCTCCGCAACATCAACCTCGACGTTCGCCACGGCGAGACGATCGGCATCGTGGGCCGCACTGGAAGCGGGAAATCGACGCTGCTCGCGTTGATCACCCGTTCCTTCGAGCCGCCGCCGGACACGATTTTTCTCGATGGCCGGCCGATCGAGACCATCCCGCTGAAACAACTGCGCGAATGGATCGGCATGGTGCCGCAGGAAACGTTTCTCTTCTCGGAGTCGATCGCGGAGAACATCCGCTTCGGCCGTGCCGAGGCCGCGGATGCGGAGGTTGCCGCGTCGGCGGATCAGGCCGGTCTCACCGGCGACGTCACCGTCTTCCCGCAAGGTCTCGAGACAGTCATCGGCGAGCGCGGCATCACCCTTTCCGGCGGCCAGAAACAGCGGACGGCGATCGCCCGCGCGCTCGTCCGCGATCCGCTGATCCTCATCCTCGACGACTCGCTGAGCGCGGTCGACACGCAGACCGAGGATCGGATCCTCGAGGCGCTGCGGAGCATTCGGAAGGGGAGGACAGTGCTGATCGTGTCCCATCGCGCGTCGTCGGTGAAAGACGCCGACCACATCGTCGTCCTCGAGGAAGGGGCGATCGTCGAGCGCGGATCGCACGAGCAGCTCATCGACCGCGGCGGCTACTACGCCGATCTGTACCGGCGGCAGACGATCGAAGCGGAGCTGGAGGAGATCGCGTGAGTGTCTTCAGTTTATCCCGCGCGAAGACGCGGGATCTCCCGGTGCACGAACGACGATCTTCCATCGGAACGGCTCGTCGCGGTGCACGGAGAGATCCCGCGTCTGCGCGCGGGATAAAGTCGAAAGGCGCAGGAGAAATCGCGTGAGCGAAGGCGCAATCATCGAAAGACATGAGGACGAAGGCGCGAAAGCCTTCGATCCGCATCTCACCCGGCGCCTGCTCCGTTATCTGAAACCGTATCGCTTCCGCGCCGGGCTCTCCGTCTTTCTGGTCATTCTCTCGTCGCTGTTCGAGATCGCCGGACCGGCGATCACGGCCATCGCGATCGATCTCTACGTGAAACCGATCGAAGGATCGACGCCGATCGGCGTGAGCGCGCGAATCGGGGAGTGGCTCGCGGCGAACGGCTTCGTGTTCGACTCGCACACGGGTATCACCATCGCCGCGGGTCTGTACCTGTTCGCACTCGCCGGTGGATTCGCCGTGCTCTACACGCAGATGGTGCTGATGAATCTGACGGGGCAGTACATCATGTACGACCTCCGCAAGCAGATCTTCGGTCACCTGCAGAAGCTCGACATTCAGTTCTTCGATCGCAACCCGGTGGGCCGGCTGATGACGCGCGTGACGACGGACGTCGACGCGCTGAACGATCTCTTCACCGCCGGATTCGTGGCCATCTTCGGCGACATCTTCGTGCTGGTCGGCATCGTCGGCGTGCTGTTCTGGATGAACTGGCGGATGGCGCTGGTGCTCTTCTCCATCACCCCGTTCATCATCCTGGTGTCGATCTGGTTCCGCCGCGGCGCGCGCAAGACGTATCGGCAGGTCCGCGCGCGCATCGCCGCGATCAACGCTTTCCTGCAGGAGCACATCTCCGGCATGTCGACGGTCCAGCTCTTCAACCGCGAGGAGAAGGAAGCGGAGAAATTCGAAGGGCTGAACGCCCGCCACCGCGACGCGAACATCGACTCGATCTTCTACTACGCCGTGTTCTATCCGGCGATCGAGCTGATCGAGACGATCGGCCTAGCGCTCATCGTCTGGTACGGCGGCGGGAAGGTCATTCAGGGAACGCTGTCGGTCGGAGCGCTGATCGCCTTCTTCCAGTACTCGCAGCGTTTCTATCAGCCGATCTCCGACCTCTCCGAAAAGTACAACATCCTCCAGGCGGCCATGGCGGCCAGCGAGCGGATCTTCAAGCTGATCGACACGCCGGTGAAGATTCAGGACGAGGGGACGCTGGAGGTCGCGCATCTGGAGTCGATCGAGTTCCGCAACGTCTGGTTCGCGTATCACGAGCCCGAATGGGTGCTGAAGGATGTGTCGTTTCGCGTCGAGAACGGCGAGCGCGTGGCGCTGGTCGGCCATACCGGCGCCGGGAAAACGACGGTGACCTCGCTGCTCCTCCGGTTCTACGAGCCGCAGCGCGGGTCGATCCTCGTGAACGGCGTGGAGATCGGCAAGTACCGGATCGAGTCGCTGCGGCGCCTGTTCGCGATCGTGCAGCAGGACTTTTTCCTCTTCACCGGCAACATCGCCGAGAACATCTCCCTCGGCGACCCGGACATCTCCGACGACCGCATCCGCACCGCCGCCGCGCGGGTGCAGGCGGACCGGTTCATCACCCGGCTGCCCGAGGGTTACGCGGCGCAGGTGCGCGAGCGGGGCGCCGGACTCTCCGTGGGGGAGAAACAGTTGCTTTCCTTCGCGAGAGCGCTCGCCTTCAACCCGCCGGTCCTGATCCTGGACGAGGCCACCTCGTCGATCGACACGGAGACCGAATTGCTGATCCAGGAGGCCATCCGCACGCTTCTGGAGGGGCGGACGTCGATCGTCATCGCTCACCGCCTCTCGACCATCCGCTCGGCGGACACGATTCTCGTCTTCCACCATGGGGAGATCCGGGAGCGGGGGACGCATGACGAACTGATGCAGATCAGCGGGTTGTACCGGCGGCTGTATGAGATTCAGTACCGGGAGGCGGCGGTGGCGTGAATTGTGACGAAACCCGCGTTATTTGACTTCCGTACGGACTGGGCCTAAGGTTGGCAAATCCAAGATAAGTGATGGATAGAATCCGTGAAGGGAGGGGAGGCGAGTGACCGTCAGGTTCTTCCCCGGAAGTCAAAGACACAAAACGAGTTTGATCGCAGGGTTTCTCAGGCAGTTCCGCGTTGACCACGAGATGGTCCGCCCCGAGGACTACACGAAGCACGTGCACAACCTCGGATCAGATCCAGCAGTAGAAGTGGATGGCCGCCTGTTCGTCGATCCCAACGTCGACGCGCTGAAAAAAATCCTGAAAGTGAACTAAGCCCCGGGCGGCGCTACGCCGTCCGGAACATCTTCTGCGCTTCCTGCTCCACGGTCTGCTTGATCCGCCCCTCGAAGGGCTTGGCGAGCAACGGAAGCTTCCCGTGAATGATCAGCTCGGTATCGGTGACCTCCACCGTTCCCTCGACCGACAGTCCGCGGGCCTTTCCCCTGAAGCGCAGCGTGTCGCCGTCCCATTCGTGATGGAGATCGTCCGCGTGCTGGCTGAACTGGCCGAGTAGCTGGCCGAGGCGAAGCTCGATCTGCGAACGGGCCGCTGCTTTCGTGGTGCGGTGGGGAACGGTGATGTGCATTGCTGCCCTCCGCGAATCGGATTGCGCGTCGCGTGCCGTCCCTAGCCGTCATGAACGTCGAGTCTCACCGGGTCGCCGGCACGGCACCCTTTGGTCGTGCAGTCGAGAAGCGGCACCCAGTAAAACGAAGCGCCCGGTCTGCCGCCGGAGGAGATGCGCACCGCTATGCCGTCGGTCGGGTTCCCGGCAACGCCGCGTTCGAGAATCGGGGAGACTTCAACAAGGACGCCTTCGACGTACGCTCCATTGCGAGGGGCGGCCACGGCGACGATGGAACATGCGACGTTTTTCGGAACATCGATCTCAGCAGGCTCGAACCGCGCTCGCAATCCATCCTCGATCCGGCCGACTTCTTCGACTTCGGCTGCGGTGGCCGGGATGGACTTGTAATGAATCCATAGTGCCGGAATCGGCCAGATGGGCTGGGTTTTCGAGACGAGAGAAACAGTCCGTGAATTCCGCAGTTCATCGATCGTGCAGATTTGCCTGAGAACGGCCTCCGCAGGCGATTGGGGAGTGCTCGCACATCCGAAAAGGAGTGCAGACAACCACACGGCGGAAACCGATATGCCTCGCAGGACGGACGCTCTGACAGCTGACGCTACCGCACCCTCTGTTCATTCAGAATGCCCTGGATGAGCTTACGTTGCTTCTGAAGTTGAGAAGCGAAGTAGGACTTCGGATGGACCGACGCCAGGGCCCGGTCCTGAAGCACGGTGCATTCTCGGCACTGCTGGATGTCGCGCTCGGCCGCGGCCCTGTCGCACAACCAGAGGATTGCGTCGACATCGCCTCCATGCGCCCCCTTGCGGAACCAGGATTCGGCGGTTTCCAGGTTTCTGGTGACGCCGGCGCCGTCGCGGTACAGCTTGCCCAGGGTCGACTGGGCGGTCGACGAGCCATGCTCCGCCGAGCGGTGCAGGTAGCCCATGGCCATTCGTTTTTGTTCGGGGTCGTCACTCCCATTCAACCTGTCGAACATGTGGAACTCGGCTCTCGCATCGCCCGCGTCCGCCGCCCGCCGCAGCCATGCCACGGCTTTCTCGGGTTGTTCTCCCTCGTCGAAGTAGATGTAGAGGCGCATCATCGCGGGCACGTTGCCATTGGCCGCGGCTCGCTCCAGCTCCCGGATCTGCTCATCGCCGAGATGCTCACCACAGCAGGTCTTCCTGATCATGAAGTAGGAAGCCGCTGCGATCAGCAAAGCCGCCGCGAAGAGCAGGCTAATCCCACGGAAGTGGACGTATCTCATCTTTTTCCTGTTGTCGAACGCCGTTGACGAACGTTACCTGATTCCCACGCGTCGTGAAATCCGGCCAACCCTCGCGCTTCTGTCCACCGTTTGCCCCCCACGTCCCCCACGTACCCAGATCGACCCCGAAGGTCCAGGTTGGCTGGTCGTTACCAGTCACGGACGTCTGCATGATCTTCGACAGCTCTTCCGCAATGGAATCGTCACCTCGCGCCGAGTTACAGGAGTTGAGGATGATTGCCGTGCCGGGACGCCATATCTGGGAGTCTGCCCGGATTTTGTCGGCCAGCTCCTGCGCAGTCATTCCATTCACTTTCGAGCTGGTTCCGTGAGAATTGATGAGGATCGTGTTGTCCGGCACGGAGTTCAGCCATGCTGCCATTCGATTGCTGTATTCGCGCTTGCCGAAGAACGTCATCTTTTCGCCTTCAGCGCTCTGCTCGGTTTCAGCCGTGGCCGTGGAGCTCTTCTTTGGCTCAGGCTCCTCTCCGCACGGTTTGTCGCCACGTTTCTCGAAACACGGCGGCCCCTTGTCCGCCAATCCGAACGGGTCAGTCCGGCTCATCGGATTGTTACGCGTATACGCATAGCGGTTCCAGGATTGCGGATCGCGCTGATCACCAAGCACCGGATCAATGGACAGGAAGCGGCCCAGAGCCGGCGAGTAATACCGCGCGTGCATGTAGTCGAGGGTGTCGGGTCCGTCGGTCAGCCACTTATCGCGCTCGTGGCCGGTGTACTGCAGGGGAGTGGCCGCCGGTTCCGTCAACCCGCCGCTGACCTCCGGGCCGAATGCGTAGTAGTCGTGAAACCCGATGATGCGATTGTTCTGATTGGTCACGCGCCGCGGCGTGCCGAGGTGGTCGAGGTGATAGTGCTCCCTAGCGGCGCCGATCCCGGTGCGACGCACGGACGCGAGCAGGAGCCCGTCGCGATAGACATAATCGCGAGTCCAGGTGAAGGCGCCCTGTGCATTGCTGGCGAATTCGCGCAGGACTTTCCCGTTCACATCGCGAATGGTCCAGGTCCACGACGAGCCGACCAGGTGGGTCGCAATACGCTCGTCGTCCGCCGTATAGACGAATTCCTTGGCCATCCCCCCGCCGCTGTCATCGCGGACGGGCATGTTCAGGATGTCGTACGTGTACGTGTGTCCCTGGTACGTACGGATGTTGCCGGCGTCGTCATAGTTCAGGTTCTCGACGCGATTCGTCGTGGAATCGATGGACTGGCCGAACTGGCAATCGCTCACTTCCGTGGTTTCGGGCGCGTGCGTGCAGCCGGTGCGGTTACCGAAGGCGTCGTACGTGTACACGCGCGTGACGCCGTTGACATCGGCCTGCACCAACCGGCCAGCCTTGTCGTAAACGAACCTGTCCTTGTCGATCTGGCGCACGTTGCCCGAGCCGTCGTAGGTGTACTGAAGGCCGTTGTTCCAGTTCACCTTCTCGGCCGGGGCAGGGCCGGCAGCAGGAGCGATCCGCGCATCCGCCAGAAGCGGAGCCGCGGCCAGAATGGAAGCGAGAGAGACGATCGTGAGTCGAATCATGGCTATTTCTTCCCAACCACCTGGACGTTGCCCTGGCCCACCCGTTGTTCGACGGCTCGCAGGCCGTCCCAACCGGTGGCGAGCCAGATGCCGCCGTCACGTTTGAGCAGGACCACGCTGACGGCGTCGTTGACGGAGGGCTCACCGGCGTCGGTCGCGGTCACGACGAGCGGCGCGCCGTCGACGATGACGGCCGGTGCCGTCGAATCCGTGACGTCGCGCAGCGTGGCCGTGCCGACTATCGTGGCCAGACCACCCGCGGCGGTCCGGCGGATGGACATCGAGACGGGAGCCGCGGTCAGCTCGTACGAACGAGCGACTTCGCCTTCCGTGCGCGTGAACGCGAACGTGAGCTTGCCTTTCAGGACGGCGTCTTTGTCGTATTGCAGGTTGACGTTGAAGCGCAGCGACGTTGCTGTCTGTGGTGCGTACGGACCGGCCGCCGAGGCCACGCCGGCGCTGCCACCGCCGTTGAGCGAATCCTCGGTCGGCGTGGCGATGGTCATCGCCAGATCCTCCGCCGCAGCGTCACGGGTGTAATGGCCGCCGACGCGCGCGCCGACGGTCAGCAATGCCGGGAGCGTCGTGCCGAAGTCGCGCGTGAACGTGCACGTGGCTACGCCGGTCCGCTCGTCCGTGGCGACGAGCAGCCCGATCGGAGCGGTGCAGAGAACGGTGTCCGTGGAACGATCGACGAAGGTGAGCGTGGCCGTGCGGATGTCACCCGCATCGACGTCACCGTTTGCCTCGGCGGTGACGCTGATGTCGCGAACCGTGGCCGCGAGGGTCACGCTCGTCAGTCCGCTGCGCGCGCCGCCGATGAAGGCCGGCGAGGTGATCAGCACCCGCGCATCCTCGGCAGTCACAGTGAACGTCGAGCCGACGTACGTGATCGCGTAATTGCTCGAGGTCAGGCCGCCGATGGTGATCGGGTACGTACCCGGCGGGGAGAGGCGCTCGGCCGTGGTCTGGATCGACAGAACGCCGGTGAGCACCGCCGGAGTCTCGCCGAGGACGAAGCCGGTGAACGTGGCCGTCAGTTGCGGCAGGGGATCGCTGTACTGCTTCGAAGCCGGATTCGCGGCGATGGTCAGCGGCGCGGGAAGAACCGTCAGTGTCGACGGCGTGATGGTCACGTCGTAGTTGACCAGACGGTTGTTGGGATCGACGAGCGTCGCCGTGATCGGATACGTGCCGGTCACGCTCTCGTGCGTGGCCGTGGTGGCGTACGACGGCGCGATCGGATCGTTGTTGACGACGCCGGTGAGGACGCCTGTCAGCGCCGGAACCGGCGCGCCGTAGAGCTTCGACTTGGCGTCGACGACGAGCGACAGCGGCGCGCGGAGCACGTCGAGCGTGACCGACGCCGACGCGGGGAGGTAGTTCGGCGTTTCGGCAACGGCGACGGAGAGAACTTGTCCCCCGGCGTCGAGCACGGTCCCGGCCGGTGGCGTATACGTCAAAGCGCCGTGCGCCGCGGGTCCGACCACCTGTACGGCGGCGTTGAGCTGCGTCGCCGACAGCGCCGTTCCGTAGACGATCGGCACGGGTGCTGTCCAGACGATGGTCTGCGGGGCTTTGGCCACGTCGATCGTGGTGGCGATGTCGCCCTCGTTGTAGTTGCGCGTGTCGGACGGCGTGAAGTGTGCGGACAGCGTGTGACCCGTACCCGCGTCGAGAATCGTTCCCGCGGCGGGCGTGTAGTCGAACGTGCCCGGCACGTCAGCCGTGGCGTTGAGTTGCGTGGACGAAAGGGCCGTGCCGTAGACGATCTCCGCCGGCTTCGACCAGGCGAGAACGGGATCGGCCTTCTGCACTTCGAGCGTCGTGGTGGTGCTGGCGTCGTTGTAGTTGCCCGTGTCGGTGGGCGTGAAACTCGCGGTGAGCGTATGCAGACCGGCTTCGAGCAACGTGCCGGCCGGCGGCGTGTAGATGAGCGTGCCCGGCACGTTGGCGGTGGCGTTGAGCTGTGTCGCGCCGAGGAGAGCCTTGTAGACGATCGGCGCGGGCTGCGGCCAGGTCAGGACCGGCGTCGCCTTGAGGACGTCGAGCGTCACCGTCTTGCCGGCGGCGTTGTAGTTCGGTGTTGCCGCGACAGAGACGGAGAGGGCCTGTCCCGCGCCGGCCTGGAGAACCGTGCCGGCGGCAGGGGAGTACGTCACCGCACCGGCGGGCGAGGGACCGACCACGGTGACCGTGGCAGCGAGCTGCGTCGATGACAGCGGCGTGCCGTAGACGATCGGCGCCGGCTGCGGCCAGGTGATGATCTGCTCCGCTTTGGCCACGTCGAGGAAGACCTTCAGCGTGACGGATTCGTAGTTGCGCACGTCGCCGGGGATGAGCTTCGCTGTCAGCTCGTGACGTCCCGCGTCGAGAACGCTGCCGAGCTTCGGCGTGTAGGCGAACTGGCCGGGGATGCTGGTCGTGGCATTGAGCTGCGTCGCGGAGAGCGGCGAGCCGTAGACGATCGGCGCCGGAGCGCTCCACGTCGCCACCGGCGTGGCTTTGGTGATCTCGATCGTGACGAACGCCGTCGCCGGCTGGTACCGGCTGTCGGCAGGCGTGAAGACGACAGCGAGTCGCTCCGTGCCGGCGCTCAGGATCGTGCCCGCCGGTGGCGTGTATGCGAACGTCCCCGGCACATTCGTCGTGGCGTTGAGCTGCGTCGACGACAGCGGCGTGCCGTAGACGATCGGAGCGGGGTTGTTCCAGGTAACGAGCGCCGAGGAACGCGCGACCACGACGTCCACGGTGGCCGTGGCGGAGTTGTAGTGATCCGTCCCGGCCGCGCTGACTTTCAACTCGTGGGTGCCTTCAGGCAGCAGGGTGCCGGCGGGCGGCGTGTAGGTCAGCGCGCCGGCCGGCGCGGGACCGGAGGTGATGACCGCGGCATTGAGCTGGGCCGCGGTGAGAGCATCACCGAATGGCATCGTCGCCGGATCGGACCAGCGGATGATCTGCTCGCCCTTCCCGACATCGATGGTGGTCGTGGCCGTGGAGAGGCTGTGGTTCGGGCTCTCGGGCTCGAACGTCACCCGCAACGTCTGCGCGTTGCCCACGGCCAGGAGCGTGCCCGGCTCCGGATCGTAGGTGAATTCACCGGCCAGGTTGGAGGTGGCGTTGAGCTGTGCGCTGCCGAGCGGCGCGCCGTACTTGATCGCTTCCGGGCTGGCCCAGGTCACTGACGAAAGAGCCTTCTGGACGATGAGCAGCGCGTTCTTCGTGATCGGCGCGAGCGTCGCGTCGGCCGGCGTGAAGGTCACGCCGAGGGTCTGATAGCCGGCATTGAGAATCGTGCCCGCGGGCGGTGTGTAGACGAACGTGCCGGGTACATCGGCGGTGGCATTGAGCTGCGCCGCGGAGAGCGGCGTGCCGTAGCCGATGGGTGCCGGGTCGGTCCACGTTACGGTTGCCGGCGCGGCCGTGACGACCAGGTTTGTAGTCGAGGACGACGCGTTGTGCGTCGTGTCGCCGTCGAAGCGGACCGTGATCGCGTTCGGATACGTTCCTGCCGCGATTCCGGCCACGCTCTTCGCGGCCTGGACCAGGCCGGTTGCGTCGGTTCGCAGACGAGCGAACTCGCTGCCATTGAGAGCGAAGACGAGCTCCCTCTGCGCGAGCGGGGTGCTGCCGGCAGCGAGCGTCGCGGTCACGGCCACGGCCGTACCGACGGTGGGCGGATCGGCGACCACGGCGATGGAGGTCGCCGTACGCGGATCGGTGCCGGTGCCGGAGGGGCCGGCGACAGTGCTGCCGCCGCCGCCGATCTGCCAGTTCAGATCCTCGCGTTTGTCGATTGTGACGGCCTTCTCGGGGTCGGGATCGATATAGAGACCGCTCATGACCCAGACCTTGTGCTCGCCGGTTACGACGTTGCGCCAGACGATGTCCGGTCTGCCCAGCGAGTCGCCGTCGAAGTTGCCGATCACGGCCGGCATCCAGTTGGGATCGAGCGTCGTGGCCAGCGGCTTGATGGCGGCTTCGAGCCTGCGCAGCGGAGAGCGGCCCATCTTGTCGCCCTGAGGCGTGATCTGCGGGCCCTGCTTCGCGTCATTCATGACCCAGATCGAGTTCTCACCGGTATTGCGGTTGTGGAAGAAGAGGTCCGGCCTACCGTCGCCGCTGAAGTCATCGGCGCCGTGGAGACCCCAGCCCTGACCCGAGTTCGCCGGCAGGGCCCAGGTGCCTTCGCGGTCGGCTCCGTCCATGAACCAGATCTCGTTTTCACCCGTGGCTTCGTTGTGCCAGACGATGTCGTCGTTGTAGTCGTCGTCGAGATCGGCCACGCCGCCGATCGTCCAGGGGCCGTCTTTGCGCAGCTCGATCGGTTGCGGAGGCTGGATCGGAGTCGTTCCGCTCATCCTCCAGACCTCGTTCGCGCCGGTCTCGGGATCGCGCCAGACCAGGTCCGGACGCTCGCTGTCGTCGATGTCGCCCACGCTCTGCAACCGCATGCCGGGCTTGGTGTTCACCGGCAGGCCGAACGTCTGGAGCCGGTTGCCCTTGGCATCGAGCGTCCAGATTTCATTCGCACCGGTGACCGTGTTGTGCCAGACCAGGTCCGCGACCACGTCGCCGTTGAACGATTTGGAGACCGAGCGCCGCCGCTGGCGCGGCTGCTGGTAGAAGAAGGCGGCCGCCGTGCGGCTGATCTGTGAGCCGCAGGAGTTGGTGACCTTGGCCCAGTAGAAGGTCATCCCGTGCGGCCGGACGGTGGCGGTGTCGGTGTTTCCGCCGTCCGCGGCAGAAATGGGGTCGCTCTCGTCGCCGGCTTTGCCGCGGTACCACTGCCAGGTTCCCGACGCGTTCGCCCACAGCTTGATCTCGCTGGAATGGCCGAAGATGAGATGGTCGCCGGGCGCCTGATTCAGGCCCCAGGGGAAGGAGTTGGTGATCAGCGGCACGCTGCAGCTGCTGCCGGCGTTGCGGAAGGTGACCGACTTGCTGACCACCCCTTCGCACCACTCGTTGTCGACGGTCGCGACGTAGGTCACGGTTTCGCCGTCGTCGGGATAGCCTGCGTCGCCGGGCGCGAGCGTCAGCGCGGAACAGTCGTCATTCGGACAATCACGGATCTTCCGGCCGTTCGCGTACCACCTGTAATTGAGATACGTGCCTTCCACGTGGATGCGCAGGGAGACGTTCTGTCCGTTCCGGACGGTGCCGCCGTCCTCGAGGTCGCTGACCATGGTCGGGCAGACGACCGGCGGCGGCGCTTCCTGGTTCACCCGGGCCGTCTCGACGCCGCCGTTGATGGAGAGCGTCGCCATGCGCTGCTTGCCGTTGTTGACGTCGGCGCGGAAGGAAACGATGCCGTTGCCCTTGCCGCTCCAGGAAATGAGATCGAGCCAGTCCTGGTCATCCGTGACGGTCCACTCGCATTCGGCCGGGGCGATGACGTTGACGCTGCCGTCGAACGCGAACTTGTACGGGATGAAAACGGGCGAGGTCGAGAAGCGGAACGTGCAGTCGCTGCCTTGCTCGACAGGGATGTTCTTGGTGTTGTAGTCGAAATCGACCCAGACGTTGTCGGAGCGCTGGCCGGAGCCGCCGAGCGCCGGCACATCGACGTTGAACTCGCCGTATCCCTGCTTCTTCACGATCGGTCCGACGCGATTCGACAGGAACCCCGATGGGTTCATCGGCTCCCACGAGCACCTGTTCGATGTGTTGACGGCGACCGCGAAGATCCCGCCCGCCGCGCCGACATTCATGAAACTCGGAACGACGGTGTACGACATGAAGTCGCAGATGATGGTGATGTCCGCGGTATCGGTTTCCGCCGGGAACAGCCCGCCGGCGTAGCTGACGGTCACGCCGTCCTTGTGGGTAGCCTGAGCGAGGTCGAGCGTGTACTCGAGCACGGCTTCGCCGGTCGGACCGGTCTTCGCCGTACCGATCGGTGTGCCGAGGACGCTGAAGGTCAGGTCTTCGTCGACGAGGGGACCGTTGGCCGAGGAGAGCTTCGCGGAGAAGCGCGCCTTCCGGCCGATCGATGCCCACACGTTCGCGGCGACGAGCTGCGTATCGCCGTCGCACGACTCGAATTTGAACGGCTTGCCGACCAGCTCCTCGGTCAGACCGCGCTGGCATACACCCATTCCGCCTTCGACCTCAGGCCCTTCGGCAACGACCGTGTAGGTGTACGTGTTGCCTTTGACGGCGGTGGTGTCGAGGAACTTCGTGCCGGTGATGCAGCTCGATCCGGAGATGTTCACGCCGTCGCGGAGGACGCGGTACTTGATCGTGCTCGCGGCGCCGCAAAGCATGGCCGCGGGCCAGGAGACCTCGATGCCGCACGCCGTCGGATTGACCTTCGCGCGCACGAAGCCGGCGTCGAAGTACGGATCCGTGTTCGTGCAGCCGGTGAACGTGATCTTGCTCGGGCGGGGGATTCCGTTCCGGGCGCTGTAGGTGTCGGTGGGGTCGTCGAGGGCCTGATGCTGGACCTTTTCGACCATGCCGGAGGGGTGGTAGGTGAGCGTCGCGAATCCTTCGACTTCGGTCAGACGGCCCGCGGTGCGGTTGTTCGTGACAGAAAACAGGCCGTCGTCGACTGCACAGACCGAATAGGTGCAGCGCGGCATGCGGATCGTGTCCGGCAACAGGTTCTCGTCGTAAGTGACGCCGTAGTCGAACTCCTGGATGGTGGTCGCGGTGCGGTTGTTCTGCCCGTCGTAGGCCGCGCGCTCGACCAGCGTCTTCCGCGTGTCGACCTTGCCGGTGGCGCCGTAAATGTAGCTCTCGGTGACCTCGATGTTGCCGTTCCCGGGCGAGGAAAGCCTGTTGTACCGGATCGCTTTCCTGAGCTTTCCATCGTCCGCGCCGTCGACTTCGAACACGAATTTCTTGAGCGGACCGCTCGGGCCGGCCACTTCGACGAGACGCTCGGCGGAGTCGAAGGTGTAATCGGTCGTCACTCCGCCGATGGTGCGTTTCCAGGCGTGACCGCGCGCGTCGTAGTCCTCGTACGTGGTGTATTCGATGCCCGCCTGGTCGGGATCCTGGGTCTCGGGATGCGATTCCTTTTCGAGGAAGCCGCGCTCGTCGTACGTGAAGGTACGCGTTTGGGTCACGTCTTCAGAGGCGCTCGCCACCTCAGCGGTGGTCGACACCTCGATCAGTCTGTCGTCGATGTTGTACGTGTAATCCGTGGTGACGGGACTCCCGCCGGGACCGGACCGTTGGATGACCGATTCGAGGCGGCCTTGTGCGTCGTAAAACTCGGTGACGACGACGTTCTCGCTTCCGCCGAGCGAGGTAGCCACGCCCTGCGCGCGGGTTTTCCTGCGGATGCCGGAGTATTCGAAAGTCGTCGTGGTGAGGTCGGGAGCGCGGACGGTTTTCTGGCGGTTGAAGGCGTCGTAGGTGACGTCCGTCGCGTCGCCGGAGACGTCGGAGAATGGATGCTGGGCGAGCTCGATCGGCTGGGTGACCGAAGCGGCTCGTCCGAGCGCGTCGTAATCGTTCTGCACCACCGCGACCTTGCCGTTCGGCAGGGTCTTGCTGGAGCGTTTCACGCGCCCGAGGCCGTCGTACTCATAGGTGTTCGTGGCGATGACGCCCGACGGGCCGGTGACCGTTTCGATCACGTGCGCATTCCGGCTGGCGGTGGAGTTCTCATACTCGTAGCTGGCCGTCGCACCGCCGGCGGGCTTCACCGATTTGAGGCGGACGGGCTTCGCTTCGTAGTCGTATGTGGTGGTGACCCCGGCGGTGTCTTTTTTCTTGACCACGACGCCGGTGAAGACGTCGACCCAGAGGTCGAGGCTTTTGAACGCGAGCTCCGTACCGTCCTCACGCTTGTAATACTTCGACCAGACGGGGAAGCCGCCCGTGTAAAACTCCGTGCTGCTTCCCTCCACCGGCGTCAGGTAATGCGTCTCGACCTGGTACCAGGGCTGGCCGAGGGATGTGATGCCGGTGCTGCAGTCGTGCGTCTCCGGCAGCGTGTTCTGCTTGTCACCGCCGAAGTTCTTCACGAACTCGATGTCGCCGAGGGTGGAGGGCTCGTAGACAGTGAGCAGGTCGTTCTTGCTCGGTTTGGTCGAATCGACGAGCAGGCGGGTGCGCTCGAGGAAGCCGGTGGTCGCGTTGAAGCAGGCCAACTGGCGGCGTGTCTCGGTACCCTTCGAGACGTTGCGCTCGGTGAATAGTCCGGTGATCCAGACCTTGCTCTTGATGAACAGGTCGTCGTGCTCCCACTTGTCGTACTTGGTGATGGTGGTCTTCGATTCGGCGTCCGGGAAGTTGCTGCTCTGGACGACTTTCCCGTAAACGCCCGCGCCGTTGTCATCGAAGTGGTCGGTGGCGATGTAGCAGTCGCCATCGCAACCCGCGTCGTCCTGTTCGTGAAAGACGGTCTTGGATGACTGGAGCTGCTGCGCTCGATCCGTCCCATAGACGAGCGGATAGGCCGACCTGTCGACGCTCAGCGGATGGTTCTCGTATTTGGTGTGGGTCGAGCGTTCGAGCTTGCCGTTCGTGCAATCGCCGGCTGTCGTGCAACCCGAGTAGACCTCGGTGGTCAGACGCCGTCCGTCGGCATCAGCGGCGTATTCGGCGTCGCCGAGGACCCTCGGTCCGAGAGGTCCCTTTCGAACGGCTGGTGATGACGTGACGATCGTTCCCGGATACCCGAACGCCATCCGTCCCTCGACCGCCCACGGATCGACGGGCCGCGGCTCATCGCCCGGGAACGGGACTCTGGGAGGACACTCGCCGAAGCTCGTGTCGAAGTAGAAATCGAACGAATACGTGTCGAAGTAGTGATCGCTGCGTGTCCGGAACTTTGCACTGCCAACCCCTTCCTCCGGCGAGAGAACGGAGGTCCGAAACCAGTAATGGGGCAGGGCACTGCTCGCGCCGATCGGCGACACCAGACTGCAACAGTAGTTGGCCAGGGGGTCGGGAAAGGTGACGGGTGCGGCGTGACCGCCGTCGTGTACGTAGTCCCATCGGCGCTTGGTCAGCGGGTTTCCATCCGAGATGGTGCGGCTCTTGATCCCGGGGTCGGACGTCCAGTCGGCGCAGGTCAGTTTTCCGGGGTGCACATATTCCTGATACTCGTAAACGGTGCTGCCACCGGTCGGCAGCACCATGCTGGCCATCGCGCCGAGCCGCGCCGGATTGGCGCCGGTCGGATCCGGATCGCTGTAGTAATTGAATTGAAAGCTGGAGCCATCCGGTTGCGCGACACTCGTCAGCATCGGCAGCGAAACGCGATCCTCTCCCAGCATGAGCCGCACCGACATGGTCGTATACGAGAAGTCGTACAGAGTCTTGGCGCCGCCGAAACCCATGTAGTCGATGTAGTCGACGATCGACCCGCGATCGACGCCCTCGTTGAGGTCCTCGTCGACTGCGTAGTGAATGACGTGCTCGGTAGCGGTCGAGTCGAGAATCGTCTGTTTCAGGACACGGCGGTCGTCGTTCGCTTCGTCGTACTCGTAAGTGAATGTCACCCAGCTCCCGAAGCGATCGGAGATCTTCTTCAGACGATAGGCGTTGCGCTCCCACTCGAAGCGGTGCCTTTCTCCTGAGGGAAACTCGACGTCATAGCTGGCTTTGGGACTGGCCGGAACCTTGACCAGCCGCAGTGCGGACGCATCCATCGAGACCATCACGTCTTCGGTGCCGTAAAAGCCATGCTCGTCGCCTGCGGCGCTCTCGTATACGAAGGCCTCGCGAGTCGATGTCGTCCTGGGAATGATGGTCGGGTCCGACGGCGGAAGGAGGCGACCGAACGTGAGGCGCCAACCCAGACCGGCGTTCGATCGGCGATTCGGCAACGACTCCGTGCAATACGGAACTCCCCACGGCGCTGGAACGCAGCCTTCGACCGCTTCGTGATCCCACACCTTGCCGTTGTAGATGACCTGCATCTGGTACGACAGCGTCTTGCTGACCTGCTTCCGTGGCCCGATCGGCACGGTGAGCATCAGGTTTCCGTTGAACAGATTGACGGAGTCGATCTCCGAGTAGTCGTAGAGCTTTCCGGGCTGGAATCCGAGCTCCAGGTCCGGCCCTTTCTGTGCGACGGCCGGAACGGCCAGAGCGAGGATCAGTGCGGCGAGGGCGATCCGCTTTTTCACTTGCCCACCTCGCCCAGGAAGACGTCGAGATGTCCGAGATCGACGGCTACGACCACGTCGCCGGCCTTGAGATGCTTCGGCGCCTTTTCCTTCCCTTCCTCGAGCGGCTTGGCGTCCTCGAAGGCCATCGAAAGGCGGCCGTTGGCCTCCTTGTCGCGATCGGCGCTTCCTCCTTCACGTCCCCGAAGAGTCCACGCTCCTTTTTCCGGACGAACGACGAGGAGCATCAGGCGGAGGATCCGCTTCTCCAGCGTCGCGATCTGGTCGTCGGCGTCCTTGCGGAGCATTGGTGCGAGCGGCGCGACGTAAAGCGGAAAGCCCTCCCGCGCGCCCGTGGCCACGGCTCCGGTCTTGTAGTCGACCGCGATCCATACCGAGACGTACGGCACCGGGCCGGGCAAAGAGACCACGCCGTCGCCGTCGTCGTCGCGGAGAAGCCGCGGCCGCGAGTCGTTCACGCCCTGCCCGTTGCGCACGTATTTGGCGTACGAGAAGAGCACAACGTCACCACCGGGTGTGAGGTTGGAGACCCGCACGCTGTCTTCGCCGACTTGCAGCGCCAGAGGTGCGCTCTGGGCGAGTGCCGCAGGAGCGAGTGCAATGAGGACGAGGAGGGAGAAGAAGGACAGAGTCCGCATAGATCGATTCTCGAATCGTGAAGAGATGGCAATTGCGGAGCTGAGCGCGCGCCGGAACGGCGGGCGAGGATCAGCGACACGAACGGCCGCGCTCTGATTTAGTTGTTGCCTGCTGACGGAAGGACCGGCGCGGAGGAAATCATGCGTGACTGTTAGCGGTCAAGAATTATTACCGGACCGGCCGGTCAGTATTGGCAGGGCTGTCGAGCGTCTTCTTCCTTGTGTGCATCGTGTGTCCGAGGTAGCCTCGGCGCGGGACTTCCGCTGGGTCGTCAACACCATGCTTTCCAAAGTATGGAGCGCGGCCACCCTCGGAATTGAAGCAGTACGGATCGTCATCGAAGTCGACGCGCGGGTTGCCCAGCAGCCCGGATTCACGCTGGTCGGCTTACCGGACCCGGTCGTGCGCGAGTCGTACTCGCGCGTGCGTTCGGCGCTCGCCAATTGCGGGCTGTATGTCCCGTGTCGGTTCATCACCGTCAACCTCTCGCCGGCCGACGTGCGCAAGGAGGGTTCTGGTTTCGACCTGCCCATCGCCATCGGCATCCTGCACGCGCTGGAAGTGCTGCGGGACGAGCACGTCGCTGACCGCGTGTTCGTCGGCGAGCTGTCGCTCGATGGAACGCTGACTCCCGTTCGCGGAACGCTGTCGATTTCCGCGGCGCTCGCAGGCGATCGGGGAACGCGCGAGTTGATCGTGCCCGCGCCGAATGCGAATGAAGCGGCGGCCGTGCAGAAGATGTGCGTCATCGGTGCGCCGCATCTGCTAGCGCTTCTGCAACATTTGCGCGGTGAGGTCGCGATCGAGCCGGCGATCTCGACATCGAATGGCGGACCGGCGGTGGAAGGGGCGGACTTCTCTGAAGTTCGCGGCCAGGCTCAGGCCAAGCGCGCGCTGGAAGTCGCGGCGGCCGGCGGGCACAACGTGATGATGATCGGCCCGCCGGGCTCGGGAAAGACGATGCTGGCCAAGCGGCTCTCGACGATTCTGCCGCGGCTCACGCTGGAGGAAGCGATCGTCACGACGAAGATCCACTCCGTTGCCGGCGTGCTTCCGCGCGAGAGCGGGCTGCTCGTCCGGCGACCGTTTCGCGCGCCGCATCACACGATCTCCACGGCAGGACTGGCGGGAGGAGGCACGCCGGTGCGACCGGGCGAGGTGAGTCTCGCGCATCACGGCGTGTTGTTCCTCGACGAGTTGCCGGAGTTTCGCCGCGAGACGCTCGAAGTGATGCGCCAGCCAATGGAGGACGGCGCGGTAACGATTGCCCGCGCCGCGCGAACGGTGACGTTCCCGGCGCGCTTCACGCTCGCCGGCGCGTTGAATCCATGCCCGTGTGGATTTTTCAACGACGGCCGCCGCGAATGCATCTGTTCGCAACAGCAGATCTCGCGTTACCTGGCGAAGATCTCCGGCCCGCTCCTCGATCGGATCGATCTGCAGGTGGAAGTCGCGGCGTTGACGAGCGAAGAGATCGCGTCCGTCGAGCCGGGCGAGCCATCCGCGGCGATCCGCGAGCGCGTCGAAGCCGCGCGACAGATTCAGCGCGCGCGCTTCCGCCGCTGCAACGCGGACATGACTTCGCGCGATCTGCGCAAGTACTGCGAGCTCGATCCACGATCGAGAAAGTTGCTGATTTCCGCTATCGATCGGCTGGGCCTTTCGGCCCGCGCGTACGACCGGATCCTGAAAGTGTCGCGAACAATTGCTGATCTTTCCGGGGTGGAGCGGATCGAGTCCGGCCATGTGGCTGAGGCCGTTCAGTACCGGGCGCTGGATCGCGCGTACTTTCGTTAGTAGCAATGATTTCAACAACTTAGGAGGAATCAGCACGCGTCTTGCGACGGGCCATTCGGGCGGCGATTTCAAGTTACTTGGAGAATACAGACGCCGTTCGTGACGTTTTCCGAACGCGAAACAGTGCAATTAATGGTTGACAAAAAGGTTCCGGATTTTATGATCGTGTCCTGTACACCTGGTGGGTCCGTGAAGGGTGAGGAGTCGGTCTATGGCTTTTGAGAAGTGGGAGCCGCAACCCGAGTTCGAGCGATTTCCTGCTTCAGCGACGATCGTTCAGTCGCGCTTGATTCGACTTCCATCGCCCGTGGCCAACATGCTCAGGCTTCGGGGCAAGGTCAGCGCGAACCTCTACTACGACAAGAAACGCAAGGTCATCGGCATCAAGCCCCTCGACCGCAAGGAAGAAGGGGCGGCCAAGATCAGGCAGTCCGACAAGTCGACGTCCATCCACGTGCCTGCGTTCTTCCGCACGTACGACATCGAGGTTCCGGGCATCAAGCGCTTCCACTGCTGGTACGACGAGAAGGAGCGCATGGCCATGATCGACATTTCCCGGCCGTCGCCCCGCGGACGTCCGGCCGGGACCTGAGCCCGCGCGCTACGCGGGCGCCGCGGCCGGTGTTCCGTCCTCCGGCTTCTTCCGCAGAATCCCCGCCGAGATCAGGGTCACGAGCAACCCGAGCGGGAACACCTCCAGGAACGTGATCCCCACGTTCAGGAACGGGTTTTTGTACCACTGCTTGAAGGACTCCATCTGCTTCTCGGTCGCGGCGATCTTCTCCGGAGGCGCGCCTTCCTTGCGCATCCGATCGAGCGTGAGCGCGGCGTACTTGTCCCCGAAGTCGGGGATGAAGCCCCAGTACACGATCTCCCAGCCGATCACGTAGACCGCGCAGGTGACGAGGGTGATCAGGATGCCCACCTTGAACGCGCGTCCGAAGGTGATGGCGCCGCCGGTCTTCTCGCGGTAGTGGCGGATGCCCAGGAACACGGCCAGGAACGACAGGAACATCGCCGAGTAGCCGATCCACTCGCTGTTCGAGAAATCGATCGTGCCGTTGAAGCACAGCGGCAGCAGGATCGCCGTCAGCGCGGCGAGGATCCCCCCCGAAATCAGTCCAAAGGTCAGTACGGTTCGTTTCAACATTTCTTTCCTCCGTTTCTGGCCGCAAGGTAGAGCCGCGGGTGGCCCGTCGTCGGCCTACTTTCGGGTGATTTCGGGTCAACGAAAGTATGAATCAGGGGATGAGGCCCAGTTCCTTGCCCTTTTGAATGGCCTGGAACCGGCGATTCACGCTCATCTTCTCGAACAGCCTCGAGGAATGGGTCTTGACGGTGTTCTCCGACACGAACAGCCGCTCGCCGATCTCCCGGTTGCTCAGCCCTTCGGCGATCAGGCCGAGGATCTCGTGCTCGCGCGGGGTGATGCCGAGCTCCTTCAGCTTTTCGGCGTTCAGCGAAAACGGACCGCTGTCCGAAACCCGCACTTCCTTCACCACCGTGATTTCCTTCGGCCGGGTGAGCTTCAGGCCGACGTAGATGCCGACCGCGGTGAAGATCAGCGCGACCAGGCCGCCGTAGATCTCGGTGGTGTAGGCCCGCACGAAATACTGGTACTCGATGAACTTG
This sequence comes from uncultured Acidobacteriota bacterium, assembly GCA_963822445.1. GTDB lineage: Bacteria > Acidobacteriota > Thermoanaerobaculia > Gp7-AA8 > Gp7-AA8 > QHVT01. Next base: position 1,049,646 of record CAWGHO010000003.1, read on the forward strand.
AGCACCGCGATGCCAATGCCGCCGATCGCGCCGTAGAGGAGTGCCCGTTTCAAGTGGGGGTCAGTGTAGTGGGGATGCGGGGCGGGCGGAGGCCCGCCCCACATTCATCAATGCCGGCGAATCTTGCTGACGTTCGGCTTCGTGGCCCACATCGACAGAATCTGCTTCGCCGCGGCATCGGTCAGGACGAAGTTGTCGGTGTTGATGACCAGCTGTCCGTCCATGGTCTCCGGGAAGAACGCGCCGTTGTTCGCGAAGAGCTGCGTGATCGACGCGAGCGGGATCTCCGTGTCGTATCCGGCGTTGATCGCCTTGATGTACTCGTTCGCGAAGAGCAGGTAGCCGAGATCGGTGAGATGGAAGCCGTCGAGGCTGAAGAAGCCGCCGCTGATGTACGAGCTGGTCACGCGGATCGGTCCGAGCTGCATGCCGCCGGCGCCGGTCAGCGGATTGACGAAGACGCGATCGAACAAACCCTTGATATCCGCGACCGGGATGTTCCGAGCCGTCGCCGCTTCGGTGATGTGCCTGTTGTAATCGGTGACGCGCGTGACGACGGCCGCCAGCTCGCTCGGCGTCAGCACGACTGACGCGGGAAGCGGCTTGCCGGAGTTCGGAAGAGCGCTGAACGGCGGCACCGGCGGGAATCCATATCCTGACTGAAGAAGACCTTGCGCGGTCAGCAGGACAGCGCTTCCAGGCGGAAGCTGCCCGACGCCCGTCCCGGTGTCGTACAGGTAGTAGATCGGCTGGCCGCTGACGAGAATGGGCTGACGCGTTGCCGGATCGACGATGAACGGCGGAATGGTCCCGACCAGCGGTGCGACGAACGGATTTGTCGGAAGCGTTCCGACGACCATGCCCGCGGCGGGCGCCCCCGCGATCAGCTTGTCGAGGATCATCTCGTAGCGCGCTCGGAAATCCGTAGCGGAGGTCATCCCCTGATCGGTGCCGGAGAGCACGGAGCCGAGGAAGTCGTTGCCGCCGATCCACATGGCGATGAACGTCGGCCGCTGCGCCACTGCCTGATCGAGAGCGGTGCCGCCGAGGTTGCGCAGGATGAAGCGGCCGAAGCTGACCGGCGTCGGCTCGTTCGCGGCCTGCGGCTCACCGCCGGTGATCGTGAGCAACGCGCCGAGGGTCGCGCCGGGGATGCCGAGATTGTTGTAGGGGCGGCCGAAGGTCAGCATCAGCGGCTGGCCGCTTCCGGATGCGTTGCTGATCGTCGGGGCGAGGCTGGTCAACACCATCTCCGGTCCGATGCCGGGATACGAAACGAGCGGCTGTGCGAAGCAGGGATCGGTGATGACCGCGTTCGCGGGGCAGAGGTTGAGGCCGACCTGTTTGGCCAGAATCGCCGACCAGCTCCAGACCTGATGGCGCTCGTTGAGCGAGTTGCTGTGGACGCCCGCGGCGTAGCTGTCGCCGAGGGTGACCAGCTTCGAAAAGTCCGCGTTACCGCGCGCGGCGAACACCGGAACTGCGACGAGGACTGCGATCAGTACTGCCGCTGCGAATTTGAGGTTCTTCATGGCGGGTCTCCTTAGAACCGGTAGCCGAGGTTGACGGACCAGAGCACGGCGTCCGTTTCGTAAACGCCGTCGAATCCTTCGTCGTTCGTTCCTTCCGTGTCGCGATCCTTGAAGTGAAGGATGAACGCGGCGCCGTCGATGGTCCACGGGCCGTGATGGAAGCCGGCGCCGAACGTCGCGCCGACGCGATCCGAATCGGGCAGCAGCGGGCTGACCGCTTCGACCGGCTGCGGGTTCTGGTCATACAGCACGCCGAGACGAACGTCGAAGTGCTCCGTTGCGTTGTGGTTCACGCCGAAGCGGAACGCCGACGAGTCTTCCCAGTTCTGCACGCGGGTGAAGCTCGCCGCGGGCGTGGTCTCGAAGTCCACCGACAGCGCTTCGAACTTGCTCCAGGTCATGTGGGTGACGTCGAACTCGAGGTCCCAGTTTTCATTCGGGCTTAAGGCGATGCCGATCGAGGCGACGGCGGGGAAGGGGAAGATCGTGTTGATGGCCTGATTCGGCGGGAGCTGGCTGCGGACGACGGCGTCGAACTGCGCGTTGCCGCTCGGAATCGGGCTGATCTCGGCTTGTCCTTCCAGCTCGATGTCCATGTCCGTGCGGTACGTCGCGCCGAAGCGGAGACGGGGCGTGGCCTTGAAGAGGATGCCGACGTTCCAGCCGATGTCGCTGCCGTAATCGGAAGCGAGGCGCGTATTCGCGACGTCGGCGATCCGTCCGCTGAACGGATTCAGGGCCATGCGGTTCGCATTGAGGAACACGCGCGCCCGGCGATATTCGAGGCCGCCGCCGAGGGCGAAGCGGCCGTCTGAAGTCTGCCAGGCGATGGTGGGATTGAACGAGACCGTTTTCAGGTCCGCGTCTTCGGAGATGTAGCGCCCGGCCCAGGGCTCGGCCCAGTCGGTGCGCAGGCCCCACGCGGCGTAGGTGCCGAAGCCGACGGTGATGTTCTCGCCGATGGGCATGATCGCGTACATGTTGGGCGGGACGAAGGTGTGGCGGTTGTACTTGCCGTCGACGCCGGACGTGATCGGGCTGTTCGGGTCGCCGGTGAATTCGTTGCTGAAGTTGATGAACGTCGCGCCGGCGTAAGCGGCGAGGCGGCGCTGCTGGGCGATGCCGGCGGGGTTGTAGAAGATCGCGCTCGGGTCATCGGCCGTTGCGGCGAACGCGCCGGCCATGCCGCTCGCTTTCGCGCCCTGCTCGAAGATCGAGAAGCCGGCGCCGAATGCCGGCGCGGAAATCGACAACGCGAGCAAGGTCACAAGGGTTGTTCGAAAGGATCGCAAGGTGCCTCCTAAGGCTGTGTTTCAGAAGGAATTACGGCGGACCAAAACGGCGCGGATCATAGCACCGGCAATTGCGGCGATCAGGCGCGCTCATTCAGCAATTCGCGAAGAATTTCGTTCGCCAGATCGGCCTTGGCTTTGCCCCTCGTTTCCTTCATCAACTGGCCGACGAGGAAGCCGAAAACCTTCGCGCTGCCGGCGCGGTATTGCTCGACCTGCGCGGCGTTGGTTTCGATGACGCGAAGCGCCGCTTCGCGAATGAAACCGGGGTCGCTGATCTGACTGAGGCCTTTGCGCTCGACGATCGCTTCTGGCGCGTCGCCGGATTCGACCATCTCTTCGAATACTTCCTTCGCTGCTTTGCCGCCGATCGCGCCGGTGTCGATCATTGCGATCAAGCGCGCCAGCGTCGCGGGGGTCAGTTTTTCATGACCGACGCGCAGGACTTCGTTGCGGACCCAGTTTGCCGCCGCGCGCGGGTTGACCTGAGCCGCTGTCGCTTCGAAGAAATCCGCGACGGCTTTGTCAGCGACGATGACTTCCGCGTCGCCGGCGGACAATCCGAACTCGCGCTGGTATCGCTCGATCCGTTGCGCGGGCAGCGCCGGCAAGGACGAGCGAACGTCGCTGATCCACTCCGGGGTGATCGCCAGCGTGAACAGGTCGGGCTCGGGGAAGTAGCGGTAGTCGTGCGCTTCTTCTTTCGAGCGCATGACCCGCGTCTCGCCGCTGTTCACGTCGAACAGGCGCGTTTCCTGGGTGATCGTTCCGCCGCTTTCGAGCACGCCGATCTGCCGCTGTATCTCGTAGTCGATCGCGGTTCGCAGGAAGCGGAACGAGTTCAGATTCTTGACCTCCGTCCGCGTGCCGAGGGGCTCTCCTTTTCTGCGCACGGAGACGTTCGCGTCGCACCGCATCGACCCCTCTTCCATGTTCCCGTCGCACACCTCGGCATACATGAGGATCTGCCGCAAGCGCGTCAGGTACGCCGAGGCCTGTTCCGAGCTGCGGATGTCGGGCTCACTGACGATCTCGATGAGGGGCGTGCCGGCGCGATTGAGATCGACCAGCGACGCGTCGCGCTCGTGCAGCAGCTTGCCCGCGTCTTCTTCCATGTGGATGCGGGTGATGCGCACGTGGTTGATGCGGCCGCCCGTCGCCAGCGGTTTGTCGAACTGCGAGATCTGATAGCCCTTGGGCAGGTCGGGATAGAAGTAGTTCTTGCGGGCGAAGACCGAGCGCTCGTGGACTTCGCAACCGGTGGCGAGTCCCATGCGGATGGCCAGGTCGACCGCTTTGCGATTGAGCACGGGCAACGCGCCGGGATAGCCGAGACAGACCGGACAGACATTGGTGTTCGGTGGCGCGCCGAATTCAGTAGCGCAACTGCAGAAGATCTTCGTGCGCGTGAGCAGTCGCGCGTGGACTTCCAGTCCGATTACCGCTTCCCACATGAGGCGCGCGATTGTACGCGGGTCAGTCGATGGTGAGGCTGAGCGAGCCGCCACGGGCGAGAACGCCCTCGCGGCAGACACGGCCTTCCGTCTTGTCCGCGCAGAAGCGGTAGGGACCGGGGGCCATGGCGGGGATCTCGAGATCCGTCGAGCCGATCATGGTTTTGCCGTGCGCTCGGAGCCAGTTCGAGAGATCAGGCGGCGGAATGTCGGTTCCGTTGTAGATGAGTAGTGGCCGCTTTGCGTCCTTCGGCCAAGTCACGCGAACCGTGCCGCCGACGGCCGCGAGCTCGAGCTTGATCGGGCTGTCCTTGGGCGAAAGGGTGTAGGCCTGAAGTGTTCGTCCGGGCGATGCAGCGATCAGGAGGATGCTGTTCGCATCGCCGGGAACGGAGAGTTCGAACTCCCCTTGAAGACCAGTGACGGCCTGGAGCTTCTTGGCGAGTCCGCCGGTGAAACCGTAGGCCGTGATGAGCGCGCCAGCGATCGGGTGGCCCACGGATACGAGGGAGCCGCGGAATGTGCCGATGGCCTGCAATTCGATCTGCACGTTCTGCGTGCGCGTTCCTTCCTCGACGGCGATTTCGGTGACCCGGCTGAATTCGCCGGTCTTCATGTTGCGGGCATCGATCTTCACCCTGCCCGGTGCGACGCCGCGAATTCGAAAGCTGCCGCTCGCATCCGTATCACGGTCCAGCCATCCAGCCGGGGTAATGACGTTCACATGCGCTGCGGCGACTCGGCCGCCGTCCGGTCCAATCACCCACCCAGCGATCTCGGTATCGGGTAGCTCGATCTCGACCGGAGCCTCGGGTTTGACCAGTACATTGACTGCTGCTCTGATTCCGTCCAGATCTTCGCGAACGTCCACGTTCCATTGGCCAGCGCGCGGAAGAAAGACTTCGAACTCGCCGTCGGCATTTGCTTTGGTGCTGATCCGCTCCTCCCCGCTGCCGCCGAAGCGCAGGTTCGCAGCGACTGGCTTGTCGGCCATCGTCACTCTTCCGGCCGCGCGAAGGTTCGCAAGGCCAATGTTGAAGAATGCCTCCGTTTCGGATCGAACGGGGAACTCGCGGAGGACGACTCGATTGTCACGAGAGTCTCTTACGTTGACGGAGTACTTCCCGGGCGCTTGTCCTTCTGCCGTGAACGCGCCTCCGTCGTCGACGGTGCCTTCGCCCGCCAAGGACGCCTGAATTCCGAGCTCCGCCGACCGCGACAGCGTCACCTTCCAGGGCTTGTCCCACGGATCTCTCGGCGGATTGACGCTGATGCGGATCGACAGCGGCGGATCGAGCCGGATCACATGCCGCAACGTGCTTTCCTTGCCTTCGTAAACCTCGATGTAAGGGACCGTCGCCGGTGCGAATCCCGGTGCGTTGACCACGAGTGAGAAGCTGCCCGCGGGTAGGGGAGCCAATTGCACGATTCCGCGGTCGTTGAACTCCCCTTCGGCGACCGGCTCGTTGAGCTTCACCGACACCACCGACGGTGCGGCCATGGCCATCCGCACGAGTTTCACCCGCGCCGGGCCCTTCAATTGTTTGAGCGTGTCTCGATCGAGAAAGGCCACTACGGAAGCGCCGCGACGCAGCGCAACGGTCCCGAAGTTTTTCGGCGCGCCGGGCTTAAGCTCGATGTCCCATCGGTACTCGGGCGTGAACCCTTTGACGCGAAAGGTGAGATCGAGCGGGACAGCCGGAACGGCACACATCCACGAGCCGTCGGCCGCGATCGGGCAGTCCACCGCTGTCGAAATCGCTTGCGTCCCGAAGGTCGATTGCGCGGAGATCTCGAACGATTTCGGCATCTCCGCCTTCGCGGGCGGTTTGAACTTTCCCGCGAGCCGCGTCGTGCGCCAGACCTCGAGGCTAGCCGTCTTTGGCAACGGCTGGCGCGGCATCCAGAAGCCGTCGGCGGCGAGCTCGATCTCCCATTCTTTGACGGCATCCGCGAGCGTCACGGTCGCCACCCCGGTTGCGATCGGTCGGACGATTTCCGGTTGGCCGGCCGCACGTAACGTCAACGTGCCGTTGACGTTGCAGTCGGCGGAATTGACGCAGACAGCGCGGAAGATGAGGGGGCGCTCCCCGGCTGCCGCGGTCGCCAGCATCAAAAGCGAAAGAAGGGCAGGGGTCACGGAGGGCTCAGCCGCTGACGACGATCGTCATGCAGTAAACGGGAGGCCCATCCTGGTAGCAATAGCAGAATCCGTAGCCGCAATCGATAGTGCAATCGAACCCGCCCATTTCACCATCGCTCGCTCGGGCGCAAAAAACTTCCGCTGTGTAAGTGTTCGGATCGTAGTACCCACCGCACGCCTCGCAAGACTCGCCACCAAACGTTGGCGCGGCGCTCACCATGAGCAATACCACCAGGAAAAGGACACGCAAGCCGGCTTTTTTCATTCGAACTCTCCTCCCTCTTCTTTGTGGAAGTAAGAAGGGTACGTCGCTCGAGTGATCCGCGTCCATTTTGAGACGTACAATTCCCCCATCCCCATGCCCCGCTCATCTCTTTTTGGCTGGTGGAAAGTCGCCGTCGTCGCGCTGACGATCGTGCTGCTTGCCGCGACAGTGGTCGTCCGGCCAGTGACCGAGCTGAAGACGGCGCTTTTCTTTGCGGCGCTGGTGCTGATCGCGACCTTCCTCCGCATCGAAGGCGGCGACGCCTCGGTCGGATTCGAAGCGGCGGTCGTGTTCGGCGCGCTGATCATCTTTCACAGCCCCTTCGTCGCATTGCTCGCCGTCTTCCTCGGATGCGCAGCGCATGGCGTCTATCTCGCGGTCAAAGAAAAACGCCTCTCCATCGACCCGTTCTACAACGCCTCGCAGCTCGCGCTGTCGTACGCGATCGTCGGCCTGCTGTATTCAGTCGCGGTTGCGGAAGACGCGAAACCGGCGGCGAAGATGGCCGGCTTCGTCCTGCTGCTCATCGGATACCTGGTCACGCATCTTCTATTCGTGTCGATCCGCCGTTACTTCGAAGAAGACACGGCGCCGCTCGATTTCCGCCGCGTCCTGACCGTGCACGGCAAGACGCTGGTGCTGATCACGCCCGTGGTCGCGATCGAAGTCATGTTGTACGCGACCTACGGTCCGGCCGGATTCGCGATCGCGTTTCTGCCGGTGCTCATCGTCGCATACACGATGCGCAGCGAGGTCGAGGCCGCGCAGCACAACGTCGAACTGGTCCGGCGCAACAAAGACCTGGCCATCCTCACGGAGAGCTCGACGCAGATTCTCTCCGCCGAAACCGATCACGAGACGTTGCGGCGATTGATGTCGCTCCTTTCCAAGCTCGCGCAGATGAAGGCGTGCGCGGTGGTCACGTGGGAAGCGAATCCCGAAGCGCCGGGAACGGTGTATCGCTTCGGCGAGTGCCTGCCCACCGATCAGGAAGTGTTGCGCTGGGTGGAGTCAGCCGGTTTCGCGCAGTCCGCGCCGAGCCGCGCCTTCGTGTTTCAGAGCGACATGCGCAAGTTCCCGCTCTCGGGCGGACGCGCCATTCAGGTGCTGATCGGCATTCAGACGCCCGAGGTCATTTACGGGATTCTGATTTTCGAGACGGAAGATCTTTCGATTCTCAAGGCGGGGAGTCTCAATCTGCTGACGCTTCTCGTGAACCAGACCGCGCTCTCGCTGCAGGATCAATTGCTGCGCCGCGAAATGCGGGAGAAGACGATCCAGCTCGAGAGTCACGCCGCGACGATGACCACGATTCTAGACGTGTCGAACAGCCTGATCGGCCAGTTCGACGTCGACGCGGCGCTCACGCGCATCGCCCAGGCCATCCGCAAGGCCCTTGGATTCGAAGCCGTGGTCTTCGCTCTGTACGAACCGCGTCGCGATGAATACGTCCGCCGCGCGCACGCCGGTCTCGATGACGTGTGGGAAGACGTGCGGCGCAAGCATGTGCCGACGTCGGAGATCACGGCGTTCTTCAATCCCGAGTTCCGCGCGTCGAACTCCTACTTTGTCTCGCACACATCGCTGCGCAAGAGCGAGCACGATTTCTTCGTGCGGCCGGATGAAGACGACAGCTTCCTGAAGCCCGACGAATGGCATGAGAATGACATGCTGCTCGTTCCGCTGACGAGTCCTTTGTCCGGCAACGACCAGATGCTCGGCTATCTCTCCGTTCGCGATCCGCACGACCGCCGAATTCCGACGCTGGAGAAGGTGCAGACCCTGGAGATCTTTGCGACGCAGGCGGTCACCGCGCTGCAATCGGCGCGGCAGTACGAGGAGATCAAGCGGCTGACGTTCATCGACGCGCTGACGCCCGCGTACAACCACCGCTACTTCCAGGAAGCGCTGAACAAAGAGATCCATCGCCACTCGCGCACCGGCCACGAACTGGCGCTGGCGATGCTGGACATCGACAACTTCAAGAAGATCAATGACACGTTCGGGCATCCCGTAGGCGACGAGATTCTGAAAGGTCTCGTCGAGGAGCTGATGCGCAACGCGCGCGACAGCGATGTCGTCGCGAGATACGGCGGCGAGGAGTTCGCGATCATCTTCCCCGACACGGCGACCGCTTCCGCGCGCGATGCAGCGAACCGCATGCGCGAGATCGTGGAGAAGCGCGAGTTCCCCATTCCCGGCGTGAATCGCACGCTGTTCATCACGGTGAGCATCGGCGTCGCCGTCTTTCCGCGCGAGGGAACGACCGCGGCGGACCTCATCTCCCGCGCCGACGCCGCGCTGTATCACGCGAAGAAGAACGGCAAGAATCAGGTGGCCATGGCCCACGAGATCACCGAAGCGGAAGCCATGTGACGTAGAGCAATGTAGAGTTGCCGCTCATGACGCGCGCACTCATCGTCCTGCTCATCGCCGTCCCCGCTTTCGCTCAGACCCTCGAACAGCGCGTGCAGTCCGCACTGCCTTCGCTCGTCGAGACCTATCAGGGCCTGCACGCCGCGCCCGAGCTTTCGATGCAGGAGGTGAAGTCCTCCGCCTTCGTCGCCGGCCGCCTGCGCGACCTCGGCTACGAGGTGACTCACCCGTTCGGCAAGTACAACGATCCAGCGGTCACGTGCTACGGCGTCGTCGCGATCATGCGCAACGGCGCAGGGCCGACGGTTCTCGTGCGGAGCGACCTCGATGGATTGCCGGTGCCGGAACAGACCGGATTGCCTTACACGAGCAAGAACGCCGGAGTGATGCACGCCTGCGGGCACGACTTGCACATGACCATGCTCCTCGGCACGGCGAAGATGCTGGCCGATCTGAAATCGCAGTGGCGCGGAACGGTCATGCTCATCGGCCAGCCCGCCGAAGAAGTCGGGCAGGGCGCCGATGCCATGCTCGCCGGCGGGCTCTACGAGAAGATCGCCCGCCCCGATTTCGGCATCGCTCTGCATGACTGGGCGGCGCTCGAAACCGGGAAGATCGGGTATCGCCCCGGCCCGTTCATGGCCGCGGTCGACTCGATCAACCTCACCATTCGCGGCGTCGGCGGACATGGTGCCGCGCCGCACACGACAAAAGATCCGGTGGTCATGGCCGCGGAGACGATTCTCGCGCTGCAGACCGTGGTCAGCCGCGAGCGTTCACCGCTCGATCCAGTCGTGCTGACCGTGGGCAGAATCGACGGCGGCACGAAGCGCAACATCATTCCTGACGACGTGCGTCTCTATCTGACGGTGCGCACGTTCAGCCCCGAGGTGCGCAGTCGCGTGCTCGAGTCCATTCAGCGCGTGCCGAAAGGAATCGCGCTCGTGGCCGGTGTGCCCGAGGATCGCGGTCCGGTTTACGAGCATCTCGTCGCGGAGTCGGGCGCGGCTACGGTCAACGATCCCGCGCTCACCGAGCGCCTGTCGAAATCGATCGGGCGTGAGATCGGCGCGGCGAACGTAAAACACATCGATCCGGCGATGGTCAGTGAGGACTTCGGACGATTCGGATTGAACGGTGCGATTCCGACGGTGCTTCTCGCGGTCGGCGCGGCCGACCCGGCGAAGCTGGCGGCGGGGACGCAGCCCGGGCTGCACTCGAGCAAGTACGCGCCGTTTCAGCCGGATGTGGCGATGGCGACGGGTGTGCGGGCGGCGACGGCGGCGGTGTTGGACCTACTGAAGCGTTAGCTCTGGACTGCGGTGGCAAAGCCACCGCTCTCCACGCGGCGGCATCGCCGCCGCGAGCCAGAGCGGCAGCTCTGCTGCCGCAGTCCAGAAGCTAATTACAACGTCCGCGTCGCCCCACCATCGACATCGAGAACCGCGCCCTGCGTGTAGCCCGGCGACGCGAGGAACGCGACCGCTCGCGCGATCTCCTCCGGCTCCCCGAATCGCGCCACGCGGAACGCGGTGGGATCGAGATTTCCCCGCTTCTTCAGCCGTTCCGTGGCGATCGTCCCGGGATTGATGGCGTTTACGCGCACGCCATCCTGCACGCCGCGATCGGCCAGGACCTTGGTGAGATTCATCAGCGCCGCGTTCACCGCGCCTCCGATCGCGAACTCCGCGCTCCCGGTGCGCCCACCCACGCCGACGATGTTCACAATCGCGCCGCTCGAGGCGACGAGATGCGGCCAGGCCGCGCGGCAGCAACGCATGGCGCCGAAGAACTTCAGCGCGAATCCGTCGGTCCAGGTCTCGTCGCTCAACGTCAGAAAGTCGCCGCGTTGCGTCGCGCCGGCGTTGTTCACCAGCAGATCGATGCGGCCGAAATGTTCCATCGCCCGCGCGATGAGCGACGCCGGTGCATCGGGCTCACGCAGATCCGTGGTGACGGCGATGGAATCGGGGAGCTCCGGACACGCCGATCGCGCGGCCAGCACCAGCTTCATCCCCTCGGCCGACAGCGTCTCCGCGATGGCCCGGCCGATGCCGCGGCTCGCGCCGGTGACGATCGCCACTTTTCCGGCGAGCTGCAGATCCATCAGCGACCTTCCAGCTCGCCGAGGAGCGTTTTGATCTCGGCCGCATGCGAGCGATCGTGCTCGACCATCATCTCCGCCACGTCGTGCAGCGAGACGTCGCCGACGCCGCGATGCGTTCCGCGCTTCTGCCAATCGTCCTGACTCGCCGCGCGCAGACGCGCCAGATTCGTATCGCGCGCTTCGACAAAACGTTGGAAGGCCGCGTCCGGATCCTGTTCGAGATAGTTGCGGGCGATTGCGATCGCCGCGCCGTCGAAGTCATCCCACGACGGTTGATCGTCGCCGAGGATGCGCTCGATGCGCTGGCCGTAACCCTCGCTCTCGAGATCGGCGAGATGGCAGAGATGCTCGACGATCGCGAACCCGCCGTCGCTGCCGCGAACGCGAAGCCGCGCGCCCGCCGCGGCAACCGCCTCCTTCAATGTCGATGGGAACGCCGCCAGGTCATCGATCATGTCAGCCTCCAGAAATCACCGGTCAGTCCCAGGGATGCGAACAGCTCGCGAATTTCGTCGGGCGTCCGTCGCCGCCATTCCGGCAACCGGCGGTCGACGCCGAACCACGCCTGCGCCAGCTTCCATGCCGTGTCGAGTGACAGAGTTGCGCCGCGCGGTCCGTTCCATCGATCGAGATGCTCCTCCGACCGGAAGAGCAGCATGGCGCGTCATGTGAAAACGATGTCGGTCCACCACTCTCTTGCCGGCACGGAGAAATGCACGATGCCTTCGCCGGTCAGCGCGCCGTCGCGAATGCGCAGCTCGAGCGGCTCATCGCAGTCGGGGCACGACGTCGCGATGGTGCTGTCGACTTTCAACATCGGCGAGATGCCCAGCGCATCCCAGATGCAGTTGGCGAAATACGAACGCTCGCCGGCACGCACGACGAACGGCGTCGGCACGGCGGAAAACGGCGCGGCCATGAGGATCTCGCCATTCGCGTCGAGAACGATGATTCGCTGTTCCGCAAGGCGGCGGATGGCGTCGCGGTCCGCTGTCAGATCTGCGACGGCGGGAACGCGACCATTGCGAATCGTGAGGTCGTAGAGCTCGCGGCGGACGTCCGCGTCAGTCATCCCTCAACGATACGACAGGGCCCGCGTGCAGCGCAGCACTTCCGCGACGCTCCACGCCTGCGCCGCGCACCCTCGGGCCGTGAAAGGCTCCTCGGCATCGAACACCTCGCTGATCGTGCCGATGCAGGCCTGGCCGAGGTGGGGCTCGAAGCCGGCCAGGAAGTGGCGGGCGCCTTCGAGATGATTCGGATGCAGCTTCACCCAGGCGTCGATGAACGGCCCGATCAGCCAGCCCCAGACCGTGCCCTGGTGATACGCGGCATCGCGCGCTCGCAGATCGCCGTCGTAGGCCGGCTTGTAATCGGGATGATTGCGAGCCAGCGAGCGCAGGCCGACCGGCGTCACCAGCTCACGTTCCACGGTCTCGATGACTGCGGCCCATCGCGAGCGATCGAGAACCGGATGATCGAGGGCAATGGAGAAGATCTGGTTCGGACGCAGCGCCGAATCATCGGGATCGAGGACGTCGTAAAGATGTTGACCTTCCTCGTACCAGAACCTGGCGTTGAATGATTCGCGCACGCGATCGGCGAGCTCGCCCATCCGTTTCGAGACCGGATCGCCTTCCTCTTTCAGGAACGACTCGAGAATCCTCAGAGCGTTGTAGAAGAGCGCGTTGATCTCCACCGCCTTTCCGCGCCGTGGCGTGACCACCCAGCCGTCGACTTTCGCGTCCATCCAGGTGAGCTGATATCCGTCCGCCCCTTGCGCGAGCAGTCCGTCGTTTGGATCGACGTGGATGTTGAAGTGCGTGCCGCGCACGTGATGGTCGATGATCTCGATCATCTTCGGCAGCAGCTCGCGCATCGTGTCGCGGTCGTTCGTCCAGTCGACGTATCTCTTCACCGCGTGGAAGAACCACATCGTGGCATCGGCGGTGTGATAGAGCCCGCCGTGCTCGCCCTCCGGGAAGAGATTGGGAATCAGGCCGTCGCGGATGTACGACGCAAACGTGCGCAGGATGCTGCCGGCCTCGCGATGGCGCTTCGTGACCAGGGTCAGCCCCTCGAGGCTGATCATCGTGTCCCGGCCCCAGTCGGTGAACCAGTGATAGCCGGCGATGACGGTCCTTGGCGAATCGCCCGAGGCGGCGATGCGCGCTTCGTCGGCGGTGCGCGTGTGTGGGCGGATCAGGAACTGGTCCGCGGCGAGCACCAGCTGCGCGGAAAAATTGTCGTCCGCGGCGGCCACGGCCTTCTGCAGCATCTTCGTTCTGCGCGCGTGATCGGCCTCCAGCGCTTCGTCCGGGCCGAGGGCGTGAATCACGTCCCACTCCTCGACCGATGCGACGAGCGCCGCGGTTTGCCCGCGCGTCAGGTTCATGCGGATGATGCCCGGACTCCACAGCGGGCCGGCGTATTCGTAGCCGCGATCGCGCTCCAGGTGGTAGACGACCTGGTCGATGCGGCGGGGATCTTCATCGAGCCGCGCGCCGTCGCCGATCAGCGCCAGTCGAAGCGGCGGGAACTGGTTCCGCTCGTCGATCTCGATGTTGGTTTCGTTGATGGTGACGCTGCAGCCGGGCGTGTCTTCGGTGAGAAGGCCTTCATGCGCGCGGAAGTTCACCGATGGGCGAAGGCTCAAGGGAATCGGCTCGCCGTCGACCAGGCGATAGAGGATGTAGGTCGAGTTCTGCCCGTACGGCATGATCACCCGCTTCTCGAAGCGCGATCCGCCCGCCGAATACCGCCAGACCGGCACACCGCATTCGAGCGCGAACTCTTCCAGCGTCAGGTCCTCCCCCTCGACGACCCACTCTTCGAGATGATTGAGCATCATCGTGCGGCCGAGGGGAGCGGGGAGGGCGGCGATGAGCTTTCCGTGAAAGCGGCGCGTGCATGCACCGCCGATGGTGCCCGACGCGTATCCGCCGAGTCCGTTCGTAACGAGCCATTCGCGCCGCAGCAGTTCCTCGGCAGGGTCGCCGCGTCGCCAACCAATCTGAATCGGATTCATCGCGCGGGCATTTGTGCGTATCGCGTGCCGTCCATGGCGGGCAGATCCTTCGCGCACGATCTGAGAAAGGAAGGCCCGCACGCGGCGATCAAAGGTGCTGTTCGATATCTGGAGTAAAGATCCGCAAGATGTCACCGCGGCGGAGGCCGGCGTTCTTGTGGCCCATGTCTCTGCGGATCGCAAAGAACAGCTTCTCCATTTCGAAGACAAGCGCGTTCGGTTCACCGTCGTTCATGGAGAACTTCCACTTCGCGTACTGGAGCAGAACCTCGTCCGAACCCCAGACGATGACGCGCTGGGTGAAGCGGTTGAAGAAGTCGATCCCCTCGGCTTCCGTCGGGACCTTGTGAGGCATCGCCGCTCTGAACGCGTGGCTAAAAACAAACCGGAGGAGGTCCTCGTAGATCTCCGCCTTATTGCCGCGTTGTGCTTGCTCGATCTCACGCTTGCGGTCGAAATACTTGGAGAGCAAAACGGAGACAATCGAAACGATGACTGCGACGAAGCCGGCGATGATCGCGGTAGCGACTTCTCGCTGAAGCGTGGAAAACCAACCGAGAACGAACCAGCCGGCCAGTATCACCGCACCCGCGATGACGATCAGGCTCGTCAATCCGAGCGCGATACTCCAGCGCACGGGAGTGACCGAGGAGCGGACGGATTCAGGTTCTATCGTCACAGTACAGTGGCCGGCCAGTGTACTCATCCAACTTCGAGTGAGGCGTGAAGGCAGGATGCATTGCCGTCGTAATTGCCGTGGTGGATCGTATCGCGTGCCTTACTTCTTCGCCCACCGCTTCATCGCCGTCTGCAGCGTGATTCCGCGCACGAACTCCTGCTTCACGTAGGTCCCTTTGTCGAAGCGGTAGACCGTTACGCCGGTCGGCTCTTCGACGAAGAATCGCGTGCCCGTGGCGGTCGCTCTGAACGTGACCTGACGCGCTCCGTCGCGGGAAAACGAGCGGAGGAAAAGAGCGACGGAGTGGGGGACGACGTCCGGCGCGTTGGGCGGCGGCAAGGCCTTTTTCTTGGGCGATGCGGCGACCATAGTCAGGGCGAGAAGGATCACGGTGAGACCTGCCAGTCTGCGCATGCCGCGATTGTATCGATGGCAGCTCATGTGCACCTCCGACCCTCATGCCGAAAGATCAGAAAGAGCCGCAGAGCTACGGAAGCGGACCCGATTGGGTGACCGGGAAAACCGGGCAGGAGGTCAACGATCAGGACTCTCCCGGTGTGGTGCAGGCCTCCGGCCTGCCTCCGGAAAACGCAGGCGGGACGCCTGCACCACACCAGGGCGACGAGGAAAGCGTCGCCCACCCCACGATCACCGCAACCGGTTCCCACGCTCCCGTGACCGGTGTGACCGCGGCCGAGGGCGGAACGAAGACCGATGGGTACTTCCGGAAGCGCGACTACGAATAGAGACTTATTTGTGATCGCGGCTACACGGCGCCGCGCTTAAGGCGTTACCATCGTTCCATTCCACCGGACCTCTCGCGCCTCCTGACAGCCACTTACTCAGCGAATGCCCTGTCATTCGCGACGCTGTTCGTCTCGGTGGCCATCCTCCTCCTCGGCCTTGGCGCACTCGTCCGTGGCCGCAAGATCGCGGCGAGCCGGCTCTTCTTCCTCATCACCCTGACCGCCGCCGGTTGGCTTGCTGCCTTCGCGGCGATGTATGCCGCCGGTGACGCGGCAACCGCGCTCACCCTCGGCCGCCTCGGATTCTTCTTCGGGGCCATGGTCCCCGCGGCCGTTTTCCACTTTGCGACCGAGGTCGTGGGGCGGCGGCGGCACTACCGGCCTTCGATCGTGCTGTTCTGGCTCGGGTGCGCGGGCGTGGGCATCGTCGGTCTGACGACAGATGCGGTCATCGGCAACGTGCGCCGCTACGCGTGGGGCTCTTACGTGATGGGCCGACCGTTCGGCGGACTGGTCGTCCTCGGATTCGTGGCCATCCTCATCGCCAGCGTCCATCTCTTCTGGCGTGCCTATCGGAACGCGGAAGGGAACGCGAGGGAGCGCGCCCTCACGCTGCTGCTGGCGTTCCTTCTCGGGCTGCTGGCCATGTTCGATTACCTGCCGTCGGTCGGCGTCGATCTGCAGCCGATCGGCTTCGTGGCCGCGCTGGGATTCTTCGTCGTTGCCGCGACCGCGGTCTGGCGATTCGAGAGTGCCGACATCACGCCCGAATTCGCGGCCGGTCAGATCCTCGAGACGATGAAAGGCGCGGTCATCGTCGCGGACATGTCCGGCACCATTCGCGTCGTCAATCGCGCCGCGGTGAATCTACTCGGCTATGAACCGGAACAACTCCGCGGCACGCACGTGCGGACCATCCTTCCGCCGGCGCAGAACCTCACCACCGGCCAGCTTCTGAACAGTCTGGGCGTGCTCGAGCACTCGATGGTCTGGCGCGCCGCCGATGGCTCGAGCGTCGACGTCCTGGCGGCGTCGTCCTTCCTGCGCGATGACGATGGAGCGGCCGTGGCCGTCGTCTACATCGCCAGCGACTACACCGAGCGCAAACGCGCCGAACAGGCCCTGCGCGAGAGCGAGCACCGCTATCGCACGCTCTTCGAGATGAACCCGCTGCCGATGTGGGTCTACGACTTCGAAACGCTGCAATTCACGGCGGTCAACGACGCCGCGCTTCGCCATTACGGCTACACCCGCGACGAGTTCCTGCAGATGAAGATCACCGACATCCGTCCGCAGGAGGACATCCCGCGCGTGATGGAAGCGTTGCGCGACCTCGGTGAGCGTCGCGGACCGCACCCGTTCCGTCATCGCAAGAAAGACGGAACGATCTTCGACGCCGAGATCACGTCCTTCGAGTTCCTGTCGGGAAGCCGGCGGGCGCGACTGGTCATCGCCCAGGACGTCACCGAGCGCAATCGCGCCGAAGACGAGTTGCGCCGCAGCGAGGAGCGTTATCGCGAGCTGTTCGAGAACGCGAACGACATCGTCTACACGCACGACCTGCACGGGATCGTCACCTCGATGAACGTGGCCGGCGAGCGGATGACCGGCTATTCGCGCGACGAGGTCCTCGGCCGTCCGATCTCCGATTTCGTCGCGCCGGAGCAACGCGAGCGCGGACGCGACGCGATGGCTCGCAAGGTTCGCGGCGAGGTCACGGCGACGTTTTACGAGATCGAGATCACCCGCAAGGACGGTCGCCGCATTCCGCTGGAAGTGGGAACGCGGCTGATTTACGAGGACGGCGTTCCGGTCGCGATCCAGGGCATCGGCCGCGACATCAGCGAACGCAAGGAAAGCGAGGCCCGCTTCCGCCTGCTGTTCGAGCGCAACCTCGCCGGCGTCTATCGAACCACCACCGACGGGCGCATCCTGGACTGCAACGAAGCGTGTGCACGCATCTTCGGCTACGACTTCCGCGAGGAGTTCCTTGGCCTCGACGCGGCGGACTTCTATTTCGACGATCGCGAGCGCGACCGGGTCGTGCAGATGCTCAACGACCAGCGCTCGATCAGCAACATGGAGTTGCGCCTCCGGCGGCGCGACGGATCGACGGTGTGGGTCCTCGAGAACGTGAACCTCCTCGATCACGGCGTGATGGAGGGGACCATCATCGACATCACCGATCGCAAGCACGCCCAGGAGCAGATGGAGTATCAGGCGTATCACGACGCGCTGACCTCACTGCCGAACCGGCTGCTGTTCCGCGATCGCATCACCGTCGCGCAGGCACACGCGCGGCGCAATGCCCGCACGATTGCGGTGATGTTCCTCGACCTCGATCAATTCAAGCTCGTCAACGACACCCTCGGCCACACGGTCGGGGACGGGCTTCTGCAGTCGATCGCCTCACGCCTCGTGAATTGCGTTCGTGCGGAAGACACGGTCGCACGCATGGGCGGCGACGAGTTCACGATCCTTCTTGCTGACCTGAACGATCGCCGCGGTGCGGCGGCGGTCGCGCAGAAGATCCTCGATGCCGTGCGTCATCCGGTTCGCGTCGACGAACATGAGCTGTACGTGACCACGTCGATCGGAATCGCGATCTTCCCTGACGATGGTGACGATGCCGAGACGCTGCTCAAGAACGCGGACCGGGCGATGTATCGCGCGAAAGAGCTCGGCCGCGACAACTATCAATACGCGACCGCGGCGAACCTCGACGGCACCGACTCGCGCCTGACGCTGGAGCGCGATCTGCGCCGTGGTCTCGAGCGCAACGAGCTGGTCGTGCATTACCACCCGATGATCGACATCGCCAGCGGCCGCGTCGTCGGTGCGGAAGCGCTGGTGCGCTGGAACCATCCCGAGCATGGGCTGATGCAGCCGGAAGAGTTCATCCCCATCGCCGAGGAGACTCAGCTCATCGTGCCGCTCGGCGCGTGGGTGCTGCGCACGGCGTGCAAACAGATGAAGGCGTGGCACGACGCGGGGCACCCCCGGCTACGTGTTGCCGTAAATCTCTCGCCGCGGCAATTTCAGGATCGCAATCTCGTCGCGACCGTCGAAGGCATTCTCGCGGAGACAGGATTCCCGGCCCCGTTGCTCGATCTGGAGATCACCGAGTCGACGGCGATGCAGAACGCGGAGCTTTCACTGGCGATCCTGAACCGGCTCAAGGAGATGGGAATCCGCATCTCCATCGACGACTTCGGCACCGGCTACTCGTCGCTCAGTTACCTCAAGCGGTTCCCGATCGACACGGTGAAGATCGATCAGGATTTCGTGCGCGACCTCACCAGCGACGACGCGGCGATCATCATCGCCGTCATCTCCATGGCTCGCGCGCTGAACCTGCGCGTGGTCGCGGAAGGGGTGGAGACGCAGGAACAACTCGACTTCCTGCGGCGCGAAAACTGCGCGGAAATGCAGGGATTTCTCTACAGCCATCCGCTCTCCGCCGCCGAATTCGAAAAGGATCTGCAGGGCAATCCGAACGGTGTGTCGGGACGTCCAGCACCGCGCCGGTCGAGGTTGACAGTCGAGTGACCGCGGTGCAGTATCCGCGACTCTGGTAGCGGAACCGAGGATATGAACGAGCCGCACAGCCGCGTACTGATCGTCGACGACGACCCCCAGGTCCGCAGCATCCTCGCCACGGCACTCGCTCAGAAATCGCTGAGCGTCGACCAGGCCACCAACGGCCGCGAGGCCATCGAGATGCTTCACGAGCACACCTACGCCGCGGTGCTGCTCGACCTGATGATGCCGCACGTCGACGGCTTCGGCGTGCTCGACGCGATCAAGACCGACCTTCCCGATCCGCCGGTCGTGCTCATCGTGACCGGTGCGTCGCGCGAGCTCATCGAACGGCTCGATACGCAACGCATTCACGGCGTGGTGCGCAAGCCGTTCGATCCTCTCGAGGTCGCGTCGATCGTTGCCGCGATCGCCGACGTCCGCGGCCGGAGCTCGTTCGAGACGATGGCAATCGCCACGGTGATGTCGGGTGGGGCGCTGATCACCTGGCTGCGCGGGTTTTGATCAAAACAACAGATCCGCGAGCATCAGGATCACGCCGGCGGTGAGAAGTGGTTTCAGCCCGCCGTTGTCTCCCTCACCGGCGCACGCCTTCACCGCGTTGAGGAGAACCTCCACGTCGAACGGTTTGGCGACGACGCCGCAGATCGGATATGTGCGGACGCGCTGCAGTTGCCGCTCGGTCAGCGAGGCCGTGACCACGAGGATGCGCTCGAGCATTTCCGGCCGCTGGGCCTGAGCGAAATCGAGCACGTCGTAACCATCGGAGCGGGGCATGAGCAGGTCGAGAAGAACGGCCGCATACCGCCGGCTGGTGAGCTTCGCGATTGCTTCGGCGCCGTCGTGCGCGACCTCGACGATGAAGTCATTGCGGAGCAGCGCGATGAGAAGCGTGCAGGTCGCCTCGTTGTCGTCCGCGATCAGAACGAAAGGTTTTTCCACTCTGGCTCGGTCTCCGGTTTGGACGATGGCCGCGATTGTAACCTATACTTTCGCTCCCTCTGAACGGACCCTCCGCGCGTGCCACCTCGCTATCCAAAAGACGAAGAGCACACCTACAAAAGGCACAAGAAGGACCTCGAGAAACGCCTTCCTCCTGATCAGTTGAAAGAGCGGAAGCGCGCCGGAAAACTGCGCCGCGCCTTCCGCAAAGACGAAGGTGAGGTGCGCGAGCACCGCATCACCGAAGACAACTGGGAGTCGCTGCTCGACAAGCATGGCCACAGCCCGAAGCGGCCGCTCTTGTCGACGCTGGTCGAAGAGCTTCGCGTCGGTGAGCCGGTCTTCACCGATGAAGACCGCGCCGGCAGCGCCATCGTCATCAGCGTGGCCAGCGGACGATGCCGGGTGTTCCTCGAAGGTCAAGAACTTGACTGCCTGATTCCGAAGGAACTGGCCCTGCTCCAGAAAAGCTCGCTGACGGTCGGCGACCGCGTGCGGGTCTTCGACGATGGCGGCATCTGGAAGCTGCAGAACGTGCTGCCGCGGCACAGCGTGCTCGCGCGTCCCGATCCGCTGCACAAGCACATGCAGCGGCTCATCGCGGCCAACGTCGACGTCGTCATTCACGTCGTTTCCGTGAAAGCGCCGCCGCTTCGCCCGCGACTGATCGATCGCTTTCTGATCGCCATTCAGCGCGGCGGCGCGCATCCCGTCATCTGCGTCAACAAGGTCGACCTGCTCAGCAGAGAGGAACGCGACGCCGAAATCATCAAGCTCGCCCCCTACCTCGACCTCGGCGTCCCGGTCATCGGCTGTTCGTCGAAAACGGGCGAGGGACTCGAGCAACTGCGCGCCGAGGTGGAAGGGAAGATGGCCGCGCTGGTCGGCCACAGCGGCGTCGGCAAGTCGTCGATCCTCAACGCGCTCGATACGACGTTGCAGCTCGCCACGCGAACCTTGCACAAGCGGGGGACGGGGAGACACACGACCACGGCGTCGACGCTCTACGACTTCGGCGGCGGGACGTACCTGATCGATACGCCCGGCATCCGCGAGTTCGGTCTCTGGGATCTCGATCGCGACGCGCTGCGCGATTACTTCCCGGAGTTCGAAGAGCCGATGGAGCTCTGCCGCTTCACCGACTGCACGCACATCCACGAGCCCGACTGCGAGGTGAAGGATCGTGTCGAGAGCGGGGATCTGAGCGCGGCGCGGTACGAGACGTACGTGCGGCTCTGGCAGGATCTGGACTCGTAGACGCCCGCTTGTGCAGTTTTCTGCACGACGTTATCTGCGCCAGGGGGTGGCATTCGTGCAGGATCCGTCACACCACCAGATAGAGGGCGCCCTCCCAACATTCGATCCGGCCGCAGGCCGGACTAGGAGGGCTTATGCGTGGTCTGAGCAGGAGAGTGGGACGCGTTCTGGTCGTGGTGTCGGTGGCCGCTTTGCTCGCGGTGCCGGCGGAGGCAAGGCCACCGCGGGGTGACGACGGGTGGGTACCGAAGATCGTCGTGAAGATGCTCAAGAAACTGGGCCTCGGCACGCACGGCGACATGATCACCATCCCGCGACCGTAATCACGGAAGGACGAACTCTCGCTCCGGATACTTCCGGAGCGAGACGATGTACTCGCGGACGCCGCCCACCATCGCCACGGATGCCGTCCGCGCGGCAATCGCCTCCGAGAGGTAGCCGAGCGCGGTGATGGCGCGGGAGTTCAGTCCGGCGTTCGTGAACTCGAGGACGACCTGCCGCGCCAGCGATTCCGCTTCGTGCGGTTCGCCGAGGGCCAGGCGGGCGTTGACGATTTCCAGCGCGCAGAGACCGGCTTCCTCGACCAAGCCATGCTCGAGGAACGTCCTGCGAACGGTCTTGAGGTGCGACACGGCGCGACGATACTCGCCGCGCCGCGAGAACAGAACGCCGCGAGCTCCCTCTGACCTCGCAGCCTGCACCGGCCAATCGAGCTCGCGGGCAAGCGCGACCGCTCGGTCGAGGTGCGACTCGGCGGCGGAGAAGTCGCTCAACTCAACGCTGATGTAGCCGATGTCGTGATGCAGATGCGCCTCGGCCCGCCGATCGTCGAGCTCCTGCGCAACCTCCAGGAGCGCCGTGTACATCTCGCGGGCCTCGCGAAAGCGCTTCATCCGATGCAGCAGGCATCCTTCGGCGATCCCGCAACGAAGCGATCGCCGCGCGTCGCCATGCGCGCGGAACACGGCGCGGCATTCGGCGAGCAACTGCATCGATTCTTCGAAGCGGCCCATCTCCTGTAGCGTCGTCGCGCGGACGAACCGGATGATGGCCAGGTCGTGGGCAAGCGTTCCGAACGAATTGAGGAGCGCGTCGGCTCGATCGAGCGCTTCCAGTGCTTCGTCGTGACGCGCGAGGTAGCACAGCGCCTGACCGCGATCCTTCCACGCATGAGCTCGAGCCTGCGCGACGACGATCGGCGGATAAGTCATTGCCGGAATCGCGGCGGCGATGCTCGTGGCCAGCTCGGCGATGACCAGTGCTTCGCGCGGCTCGCGATCGAGTCGCGCTTCCACTTCGCGGGCCAGAGCTTCGAGCGCGCCGACGGTATGGAGCGAGGCGCGCGACGCCAATGACGGCCATTCCTCGCGCGGCGTGTCGTTGAGTACGCGCGCGATGACGGTCGCGAAAGAATCCCGTTCCTCCTGAAGCCGCCTCGCCATCGTGGCGAACTCGCGCACGCGCACGGGATCGGGCAATCGTCGCGATCGTGAAAAGGGAACGAGCTTGCTCTCATCGGTCACTGCGCGCGTCCCTTCTCGCCGTAAAGCCGTTCGGCGCGGCGGAGACATTTCGTAATCAGCTTCTGCGCGTACTTCGAGGTGACGCCGAGGGACTGGGCGATCTCGGGAACCGTGCAACCTTCGAAATAGCGCATGCGCAGCACCTCCTGACATCGCGGCGTCAGACACTCCAGCGCTTCGCGCGCGGCGAGCTGGTTGGGAAGACTGTCGAGGATGCGCAGCGATGCGGGATCGACTCGTTCGAGCTCGCTGTAATCGTCGGCGTCGATGATCCGGCCATTGAGCCGCCAGTAATGCCGGCTGGCGTGACAGATCGCGCCGATGAGCCAGGAGCGGAGCTCGATGACGTCGTTGCTCTTGCGGAGATACGTGATCAGGACGTCGTGGACCAGCGTCTCCGCTTCCGAATCGGGCACCTGGAACTTGTAGGCCGCGATCTGGACGAGGAGGTCGAAGTACTGCTCGTAGATCGCCTCGAATTGCTGATCGTCGAGGCGCGGGCTCGTCTGAGGAGTCATGGTGACAATCGCTGGATTAATGGTCAACGTACCACAGTAAGGAGGTAGGTAAACGTGGATTTCCGCACACTCCTTAATGAGGACACGCGAGTGACGCGCATAGGAGTCGGAAGGGGAGAAAACAGGAACGTTTACGCGCCATCGAAGGTCGTGCGCATGCCTCGTGGCGACAATTCGATGGTCGCGCAATTCATCCGCTATCACGTCCTGATCCGTGTTTACGACGGTGACGCGGACGCATGGCTGACGCGACTAAAGGAGCACGGCGGCGATGAAGGCGATGTGCGTTTCGTGCGCTGGATTCGTTCGCGCGTGCGCAAGGACCCGGCGTTGATGGGCGCGATCAGGAGAATGGTGGAGGCGACGCCGTTCTGGAAGGTTGCGGAGGCATGAGATATTGCGCGGCTCATGGAGTTCACCCTCAACCCCCGCGAGATCGGCTTCGTCCGCCTCGACTTCGCTGAGCTCTTCGGCAACAGCAATCCGGTGATTCTCGAGATCGGCTCGGGCAAGGGCCGCTTTCTCATCAGCACGGCCACTGAACGCCCGGACCTGAATCTGCTCGGGATCGAGAAATCGCTGCACTATCACCGCGTCATTCGCGATCGCGTCCTCAAGCGCAATCTGCAGAACATCCGGCTCATCAATCACGACGCCTTTCTCGTGCTGCGGGACATGATCCCTGACGCCTCACTGGCCGAGATTCACGTCTACTTTCCCGACCCCTGGCCGCGCAAGAAGGAACAGAAGCGGCGGATCATCCGCTCGGAGGTGCTCGAGCAGTTCCGGCGCACGCTCGTCGACGGCGGATGGGGGATCTACGTGACCGATCACCGCGAGTACTACGAAGTCGCCGCGCCGCTGATCGAGCAGCATTTCCGCGCCGAGCGGCGCATCCCCGGCCCCGAAGACGTGCCCCGTACGAATTACGAGGCGAAGTACCGGGCCGAAGGGCGGGAGATTTATGAGGTCAGGTTTTGGAAGTGACGGCATAATCCCTGAGTGCGCATTCTTGGAATCGACCCCGGCTCGGTTTCGACCGGCTTCGGCGTCATCGACTACGAGCGCGGCCGTCTGACGCTCGTCGATCAGGGCTCGATCAACACGAAGCGCGGCGCGGACCTGGCCGAGCGTCTGGCGCACATTCACGAAGGGCTGAGCGCCGTCATCGCCCGCACGCAACCGGTCGCGGCCGCGGTTGAAACGCCGTTTGCCGGCCACAACGTGAAGAGCCTCATCCAGCTGTCCCATGCTCGTGGCGTGATCCTGCTCGCCGCCCGCACCGCCAATCTCGAGGTCTTCGAATACGCGCCGCGCTCGGTGAAGAGCGCGGTGGTCGGATACGGCGGCGCGGAGAAGGAGCAGGTGGCGAAGATGGTGCGGATGCTGCTCCCGGGATGCGCGACACTGAAGATGTCGGCGGACGCGTCCGATGCGCTGGCGATTGCCATCTGCCACGCGCACACGGCCGGGACCGCCGCGCGTCTCAAGATACGAGCATGAGTGCATCGCTGCCCGAGGAAGAAGAGCTAGAGAACCGCGCCCAGATCCCAACGCCGCCGCGCGGGCCCATCGCGCGGACCTTCAGCGCACTCCACTACCGCGATTTCCGTCTGCTCTGGATCGGCGCGTTCACGTCGACAACCGGGACCTGGATGCAGACCGTGGCTCAGGGCTGGGTCGTCCTGACCATGACCAACTCCGCCTTCCTCCTCGGCGTCGACGGCTTTCTGTCGACCGGCCCGATGCTGGTCTTCTCGCTCTTCGGGGGCGTGGTCGCCGACCGCATCGAGCGCCGCAAGATCATGCTCTTCTCGCAGTACCTGCAGATGACCTTCGCGTTCATCCTCGCGGCGCTCATCTTTTCCGGCAACGTGAAGGTGTGGCACATCTTCCTGCTCTCGTTTCTGACCGGGAGCGCGCAGTCGTTCAGCGGACCGGCCTACATCTCGCTGCTGCCGCTGCTCGTCAAACGGGAAGACGTCTCCAACGCGATCGCGATGAACTCCATGCAGTTCAACCTCGCGCGCGTGGTCGGTCCGGTTCTCGCCGGCATCGCGCTGACCTCCCTCGGCGCCGCGGCCTGCTTCGGATTGAACGGCCTCTCCTTTCTCGCGGTCGTCGTCGCGCTGCTGTTGATCAAATCGCCGGTGATGGACCGGCGGAGTGAGAAGCGGGGGATGGTCGAGGAGATGAAGGAAGGGTTCCGCTTCGTCGCCCGCCGGCCGACCCTGCAGCTGCTGACGTTTCTCGCGTTCGCGGGAACGTTCCTGGGGATGCCCATCATCACGTTCCTTCCCGTCGTGGCGAAGTCGATCTTCGGCCTCGGCGCGAAGGGCTACGCCTGGATGATGACCACGTACGGCCTCGGATCGGTAACCGGTGCGCTGGTGATTGCCGCAACCGCGCATCTCCCGCGAAAGGGCGCTGTCGCGCTGAAGCTGCAGCTCGCGTTCGCCTGTCTGCTCGTGGCGTTCGCCTTCTCGCGTTCGCTGCCGCTCAGCCTCGTCATCTCCTTCTGCGCGGGCATCTGCATCGTCGGGGTGATCTCGCTGTACAGCTCCCTCGTTCAGCTGACCACGAGCGACGACATGCGCGGCCGGGTCATGTCCATCTTCATGCTCGCCTTCCGCGGCGGCATGCCCCTCGGCAACCTGATCGCGGGCTTCGTGGCGGAGAAGTGGTCGATCTCGACCGCGCTCGCGGTAAACGGCGCGATTCTGGCGATGGTGGCCCTCTGGTTCATCGTGCGGGGGACGAAGCTGGATGCGGCGGCGGGGGGAGCGACGGCGTAGGGATGGAGCGCCGGCGTCCGCGCCGGCTGGTCCGCCGGCGTCCCGCCGGCATGAGGCCCGCGAGACGCGGGCGCAACAGCCGCCGCGACGGCGGCGCTCCTCACCTTCCCGCCTGCCAGTCCCCCGTCCTATACAATCCGCCCCCGCGCGGCCTGCAATCTGCATTTCCCCGCGCGTGTCAGGAATGCCAAAAGCCAAGAAAGAAAGCAGTTCCGCTGTCGCTGATCCCGCCTGTGCGCCGGAGTGGACCGATCTCCTCCGGCAGATGATCTTCATTCGGCGCTTCGAGGAAGCGACCGAAGCCGCGTTCCGGCGGGGCAAGATCGGCGGGTATCTTCACGTCTACATCGGCCAGGAAGCCATCGCCTCCGGCATCATCAGCGCGCTCAAACCGGGCGACGCCGTCTTCTGCGGCTATCGCGATCACGCCCAGGCCCTGGCCCTCGGATCCGACCCCGGAAAAGTCATGGCCGAGCTTTACGGCAAAGGCACCGGCGTCTCGAAGGGCAAGGGCGGCTCGATGCACCTCTTCGACGCCGAGCACGGCCTGTACGGCGGCTACGGCATCGTCGGCGGACATCTGACCCTCGCCGCGGGCGCCGCGTATTCATTGCGCTATCAGGACACCGATCGAATCGCGGTCTGCTACTTCGGCGACGGGGCGATGAACATCGGCTCGTTCCACGAGGCCATGAACATGGCCGGTCTGTGGGGACATTCGGGCATGTGCCCGACGCTGTTCATCATCGAGAACAACGGCTACGCGATGGGCACCTCGATCGAGCGCCATTCCGCGCTCACCGATCTCGCCGCACGCGTTCGCGCCTACGACATTCAGACGGAGAAGGTCGACGGCCAGGACATCTTCGCGGTGCGCGGCGCGGCCGATCGCATCGTCCGCCAGATTCGCGAGACCGGAAAACCGTACTGCCTCGAGGTGATCACGTATCGCTTCTCGGGCCACGGCGCGGCGGACATCCTGCAACCCTATCGATCGAAGGAAGAAGTCGAAAAACAGAAGAATCGCGACCCGATCACCATCCTCCGCAACCGTCTCTCCGAAGTCTGCGGGCTCGGCGAAGACGACGTGAAGGCGATGGAAGACGAGGCCGCGGAGATGGTCGCGGCCGCGGTGAAGTTCGCCGAGGAAAGTCCGGTGCCGGCGCCTGAAGAGTTGTTTGCCGACGTCGTTGCGGAGCATGGCCCACGGCCGATGAGTGAGAGTGAGCATGAGTGAGAAGTCGTACCGCGACGCGATTCGCGAAGCGATGATGGAGGAGATGGACCGCGACCCGAACGTCCTGATCATGGGTGAGGACATCGGCGTCTACGAAGGCACCTTCCGCATCACCGCGGGCATGTTGAAAAAATACGGACCGAAGCGGGTCATCGACACGCCGATCGCCGAAGCGGGCATGGTCGGCACAGCGGTGGGAATGGCCATGCTCGGACTTCGGCCGATCGTCGAGATGATGACCGTCAACTTCTCGATCGTCGCCGCCGACCAGATCGTCAATCACGCGGCGAAGATCCGCTACTTCTCCGGCGGGCAGGTCGACATCCCCGTCGTCGTCCGCGGACCGCAGGGCGCGGGCGTGCAGTTGTCCGCGCAGCACTCGCAGTCGTTCGAGTCGTTTTACGGACACTTCCCGGGCATTCACGTCGTCGCGCCGGCAACGCCCGCGGACGCGAAGGGCATGCTCAAGACCGCGATCCGCGGCAAGGATCCGGTGATGTTCCTCGAGAGCGCGGCGCTCTACGGGATGAAAGGCGAAGTGCCGGACGATCCCGATTTCACGGTGCCGTTCGGCAAGTCGCGCGTGGCGCGCGAAGGCAGCGACGTCACCATCGTCTCGTACAGCCGCATGCTCCAGCTCTCGCTGATCGTCGCTGACAAGCTTTCGAAAGAGGAAGGCATCGAGTGCGAGGTCATCGACCTCCGCTCCCTCCGTCCGCTGGACATGGATCCGGTTTACGCATCGGTGTCGAAGACGCATCGCGCGGTGGTCGTGCAGGAGCAGTGGAAGCTGTACGGCGCGGCCGCGGAGATCGCGGCGAGCATCACCGAGGCGATGTTCGACGAGCTCGATGCGCCGGTAGCGCGCGTGACTGGCGAGGATGTGCCGATGCCCTACGCGCGCAATCTGGAGCTGCTGGCGACGCCGCATGAAGAGCACATCGCGCGAGCGGTCAAGAAAGTGATGTACGCGAATGGCTGAAATCATCATGCCGAAGATGGGCGACGCGATGACCGAGGGGAAGGTCGTCCGCTGGTACAAACAGCCGGGCGATGCGGTCAAGAAAGGGGAGGCCGTCGCGGAGATCGAGACCGACAAGGTAAACCTCGATCTCGAAGCCGAAGGCTCCGGAACCCTCGGCGAGCACGCCGCCAAAGAAGGGGAAGTCGTGCAGGTCGGCGGCCTCCTGGCGAACATCCTCGCCGAGGGCGAAAAGGATGCGCCGCGCGAAGAAAAGGCCGCGCCTGCGCCTGCGCCCGAAAAGAAAGAAGAGTCCGCGGCGGACTCGCAGCAGCGACGCTCCACCGACAAGAAAGACAGCGTCAAGCACACCACCGGCGAGTATCACGAGGCCATCGAACAGAAAGGCCCGCGGCGCGATCGCACCGCACCCGAGCCGGAATCGAACGTCGTCCCCATGGAGTCCGAAGGCGGACGCCGCCGGTCATCACCGCTCGCGCGAAAGATGGCCAGCGAGATGGGTGTGAGTCTCGACAAGGTCCAGGGCAGCGGACCGCGTGGCCGGATCGTCGCGGCAGACGTCAAGAACAGCCGCAACGTAGAGCAGACACTCATGTCTGCGCCTTCGGCTGAAACGAAGATCATCCCGCTCACGGCGATGCGCCGCACGATCGCCAAGCGCCTCGCCGAGTCAACCGGACCGATCCCGCATTTCTACCTGACCGCCGACTACGACGTGACCAACCTCGTCTCCGCGCGGCAGCAGGTGATTGACATCAGCGGCTCGAAAGTGAGCCTGAACGATTTTGTGGTGCGCGCGGTCGCGCTGGCGCTGCGTCATCACCCGAACGTCAACGCCTCGTGGGGTGAAGACGCGATCACGCAGCATGGCGACGTGCATGTCGGCATCGCCGTGGCCACGCCGGACGGCTTGATCACGCCGGTGATCCGCAACGCCGATCAGAAATCCGTCGTCGACATCGCCGCGGAGATCCGCGCGCTCGCCGACAAGGCCAAGAACCGCAAGCTCAAGCCGGACGAATACCAGGGCAGCACCTTCACCATCTCCAACCTCGGCGCCTGGGGCATCGAGGAATTCACGGCGATCATCAATCCGCCGAACGCGGCGATCCTGGCCATCGGAGCCGCGGAAGCCCGTCCGGTTGCGGATGCGAACCGGCAGATCGTGATCCGGGACCGGATGAAAGTGACCATGTCCTGCGATCACCGCATCGTCGACGGCGCGGCCGGCGCGGAGTTTCTCAAAACGTTGCGGCAGTACATCGAGCAGCCGCTGCGGCTGTTGATGTGAATTCGGGCATACTGGCCGTCCGAAAGGATTCCCCAATTTGAAACTCGCGGTCACCATCGCCGCACTCTTCCTCTCCATCCTCCCGGCCCTCCCCGCTGACGCCTACTGCACGCTCAATCTGCGCTACCAGAACGGCTCGCTCGTCTGGGATCGCGTGGAGGGAACCACGGAGTACTGGGTGCTCGAGGCTTTTGGCGATCCGATCGTCTACCGCCACTACAACGTCCGCGGCACGGCGATGGCTGTCGCGCATCGATCGAGCGCCGGGACGAACGTGCGTTACACGGTCACAGCGGTGCTGCCGATCGGTGTCCGCGGTCTTGTCGAGGAAGAGCCGCCGCCGCTGACCGGAGAAGGAACGGATGCCTGCGCGGCGACGATCACCGTGCCGATGCCCGCGGATCCCGCATTCCGGAAACTCACGCGCCGGGCCATCCTTCCGGTGGTCGGATCGACGCCGGGCTCGTTCGGCGGAAAGTTCAAGACCTCATTGATCCTCAGGCCGTTCGCGTCGAACCAGCGCGGGCGGCTGATCTTTCATTCCGCGGGACAGGTCGCGTCGGATTCCGATCCATCGATCCCGTATTCGTTCGATACCGGAGTCGCGCTGGCGTTCGATGACGTCGTCGCGGCGATCGGGCAGAGCGGCATCGGCTCGCTGGACATCGTCCCCGACGAGGATGCCTCGTCGTTCGTCCCGAGCATCGAAGCCCGTCTCTACAACGACACGTCGATCGGCACGTTCGGCACGCTCGCGGCGGCAACGTATCCCTTCGACTATCTCCGGCCGCCGGCGATGGAGGTGGTGATTCCGGAGAACGACCGCTCGCGAGTCAACATCGGCTTCCGGACGCTGACCGAGACGAAGATGCGGATTTTCGTCTACGCTCCCGACCTCAGGCTGTTGTCATTTCACGACGTGACCTACCCCGCGGGCTGGATGCAGATGACCTCCGCGAACGACTTCGCCGGCAAGACGCTGACGAAGGGGCAGGTCGTGCAGGTGCAGTTCACCGGTTCGGTCATTCCTTTCTACACGGTGACCGAGAACTCGACGAATGATCCGACGCTGATCGTGGTGTCGCCGAGGAGCTCTTCGAAGAATGTCGGCTCGTACGTGGATTAGTTGGCCGATATCCTTGTTACACTAGCCGCATCCCCGAATGCCGAGCACCCACGAGCTCCTCATTCTTCTCGTCGCCATCTTCGCAATCTGGATTGTGCTGAAGCTGGCGCGCATCGCGATCCGGGTGATTTTCTTCTTCATCACGATCGCGGTCGTATTGGGTGTGCTCTGGTTCGTCTTCGCGAGGTGACTGGTTGAGCGATCGCAAATACAAGCATCAAGGCTATCAGGACGGCGGCGGGTACTCGAAGTCCGGCGGGCAGTCGCAGCGTCCGATGGGACCGCGTCCCGACCCGAGACCGGAACGGATGGAAGGCGCGCCGCGCGGCCGTACCGCCGGCGGCTTCGGCCCCGAAGCATTCAAGTGCAACAAGTGCGGGGAGGGTCGGGTCACGCTCGACGCGCTGACGCCGCAGGACGCCTGCATGAAATGCGGCGCCGATCTCCACACCTGCGGCAACTGCCGCTTCTTCGACACGATGACGCTCTGGGAGTGCCGCGAAAACATCCCCGCCCGCGTGGTCGGCAAGCACGTCAAAAACGAATGCACGTTCTTCCAGCCCAAGATCGTCCGCGACCTGGCCGCCGACAAAGGCCGGCAGCCGGTGACGCCGGATGACGCGCGAACGGCGTTTGATGCGCTGTTCAAAAAGTGAGTTACGGGGTTACGAGGTTTCGGGGTTACGAGGTGTCCATCTCGGACCGACTTCTTCTTCCACCCCGTAACCTCGAAACCTCGTAACCCCCGCAACGATGCCCGTCCGCGTTCTCCTCTCAATCACGAGCGGCGCCCTCTTCGCGCTCGCCTTCCCCGACGCCGCAGTCGGCTGGCTTGCGTTCATTGCGCTGGCGCCGTTGCTCGTTGCGGTGGTGCGCGCGAAGAGTACGCGGGAGTCGTTTCTTCTGGGGTGGGTGACGCAGACCACGGCATGGCTGATCATGGTTCCGTGGGTGGTGCGGGTGATGTCGCACTACGGCGGGCTGCCGTACTTTCTCGGGGTCGTGCTGTTCGTGGCCATGGCCTCGATTCTCGGGCTGTACGGCGGGCTGTTCGCGTTCATCGTCCGCCGGTTGAACCTGGGGATCGCGTTTCTGCCGTGGCTATTCGTTCCGTTGGCCTGGGCTGCGATCGAGTTTGCGCGCACCTATCTGCTGACCGGATTTCCGTGGAATCTCATCGCCACGTCGATCGTCGACTACACGGCGCTGATCCAGATCGATCGCTTCGGCGGTCCGTACTTCGTCGGCGCGCTGGTCGTCTTTCCTTCGGTCGTCGTCGCGTGGTGGATCACCCAGAAGCCGGCGCAGATCGCGAAAGTGCTGGTCGGCGGGTCGCTCGGGATTCTGGCGCTGGTGTGGTGGGGGACCGGGCTGGTCGCGTCGAAGCTGATCGCCCGGCCGAATGCGACGCCGGCCATCACCGCGGCGCTGCTACAGCCGAACATCTCCCAGGAAATGCGCTGGGACGACGAGAACGTCCTGGCCATCTACCAGAAGATGATCGCCATGACCGAGCGCGCGGCCGACAACGGCGCGAAGGTCGTGGTCTGGCCGGAATCGACGGTGCCGCTGTCGTACACGCAGACCGCGTTCTACCGAGAGTCGATCGAGCAGCTCTCCCGCACCCGCAACATCGACATCATCCTCGGATCCGTCGCAACCGATCCCACGCAGCCGAACCGGATCTGGAACTCGGCCTTCCTGGTGAGCAGCGGCATCACCATCGGCCACTACGACAAGATCCGCCTCGTTCCCTTCGGCGAGTACGTGCCGTTGCGGCGCGTGCTCTTCTTCGCGGAGAAACTCGTACGCGCCGTGGGTGAGTTCGAGTTCGGCTCGAACGAAGCGCCGCTCGGCGGATTGCTGAAGTACGGCCCGGCCATCTGCTACGAGATCGTCTATCCCCAGATCACCCGCACGCAGATCCGCAACGGCGCGGATGTGCTGCTGACGATCACCAACGACGCCTGGTACGACGGCACGTCAGCGCCGGCGCAGCATCTCGCGCAGGCGCGGCTCCGCGCGGTCGAAGGCGATCGCTATCTGCTTCGCGCGGCCACCACCGGCATCTCCGCGTACATCGATCCCACGGGCCGCGTGCTCGAGTCGATCCCCATGGGACGGGACGGGATCATTTACGCGAAGTTCCAGCCGCGCACGGCCATGACGCCGTATGTCCGGTTCGGCGACTGGTTTGCGTGGGTCGCGGTGGTCGTGGTACTCATCGCCGCCGTTGTACGGCGGCGAAATGCAGAATGAAGAATGCAGAATGCAGAATTGAAGGAGAGGTTTTTTTCTGCATTCTGCATTTTGCATTCTGCATTTCTTCGGACTACCTATGAACGACAACACACACGAAAAGATCACCGACCTCCGCAACCGACTCCGCTCCGTCCGGAGCTATCTTTGACCTAGCCTCCGCGAAACGCGCGCTCGATGAAGTCGAGCGCGAGATGTCGGCGCCGGGCTTCTGGGACCATCCCGAAAACGCGCAGGAAGTGGGCCGCAAGCGCGCCCGCGTGGAGAAGCGCATCGAGACGGGCACGTCCATCGAATCGAAGTCCGAAGAGCTCGACGTCCTTCTCGACCTGCAGAAGGAAGGGGAGAGCGTCGACGCCGACATCGAATCGCTCGTCGATCAGCTGGAGAAGGAGATCAACTCCATCGAGCTGACCATGAAGCTTTCCGGCGAGCACGATCTCCGCGACTGCATCGTCAGCATCCATCCCGGCGCGGGCGGGACGGAATCCCAGGACTGGGCGGAGATGCTGCTGCGCATGTACCTCCGCTACTGCGAGCGCAAGGGCTGGTCGGCGGAAGAGATCGACTACCAGGCCGGCGAAGAGGCGGGGATCAAGAGCGCGACGATCATGGTCCGCGGCGATTACGCGTACGGCTATCTGAAAGCGGAGACGGGCGTTCATCGCCTGGTGCGCATCTCGCCGTACGACGCGGCGAAGCGGCGGCACACGTCGTTCGCATCGGTGCTGGTCTATCCCGACATCGACGACTCGATCGACATCGAGATCAACGACAAGGACCTTCGCGTCGATACGTATCGTTCCTCGGGCGCCGGCGGGCAGCACGTCAACGTCACCGATTCGGCGATCCGCATCACCCACATCCCCAGCGGCATCGTGGTGACTTGCCAGAACGAGCGCAGCCAGCACAAGAACCGCGCGACGGCGATGCATCTGCTCAAGGCACGGCTGTATCAACAGGAGTTGGAGAAGCGGAAAGAGGAGCAGTCGAAGCTGGAAGGGGAGAAGAAGGACATCGGCTTCGGCTCGCAGATCCGCTCGTACGTCCTCCAGCCGTATCAGCTGATCAAGGACGTGCGCACCGGTTACGAGGTCGGCGACCCGCAGCGTGTGCTCGACGGCGATCTCGACGGATTCATCGAGGCCTACCTCTCCGCGCAGGCGCGAAAGACGGCGGACTAGGCCCGTGAAGATTGCCGTCCTCACGCCGCTGCCTCCGACCAAAACAGGGGTGGCGCACTACGCGTCGCTGCTATTGCCGGAGCTGGCAAAGCAAGTAGAGGTGCAGGCCTTTCCATCGCTCGATGGCTATCGCCGCGCCGACTTCAATCACGTGGTCTATCAGCTCGGCAACAACCCGCATCACGAGGCGATGTACGCCGAAGCGATGCGCGAGCCGGGCGTGGTCGTGCTGCACGACCTCGTGCTGCATCACCTGATCGTGGAGATGACTCTGGCCCGCGGCGACGTCGAGGGCTACGTCGCGGCCCTGGAAGCGAATCACGGCGCGGCCGGCGCGGCCTGGGCGCGAGGACGCGCTGCGGGACTGCACAGCGAAATGGGCAACTTCCTTCTGCCCGCCTCGGTCGATGTCGCGAATCGCTCCCGCGCGGTGATCGTGCACAACCAGTACGCCGCGGATCGCCTGCGATCGTTCGGGGTGACGACGCCGATTCGCGTCGTGCCGCATCCGTACGTTCCCGAGACACGAACGTTCGATCGCGACGCGATCCGCGAACGCCTCGGACTGACCGGCCGTCGCGTGATCGGCTTCTTCGGCTTTCTGACGTCGGCCAAGCGTGCCGAGGTTGTGTTGGAGGCGTTTCGGCGGGCGAAGGATCCGAACCTGGCGCTGCTGATCGTCGGCGAGCCCGCGCCGAACATCGAACTGCCGCGAGGCGAAGGGATCGTGACGACGGGATATGTCGCGGATGAAGATTTTCCCGCGTACTACGCCGCCGCCGATCGCCTCGTGAACCTGCGCTATCCCACCGCCGGCGAAACCTCGGGCACGCTGATCCGCGCGCTCGACGCCGGAAAACCGGTGGCCGTGAGCGATTACGCGCAGTTCGCCGAGTTGCCGGATGACGTCGCCGTCAGAGTGCCGCTGGGGGCGGGGGAGGTGGAGGCGCTGGTGGAGTTCTTCACTGGCGATCTCGCCGACACGTCGCGAGCGCAGAGAGCGTGGTTGGAAGCGAACGCGCGGGTGGAGCTGACAGTGGATGGGTATCTCTCCGCGTTGGAGTGCGGTGGCTCTGCCACCTCTTTGGAAAGCAGCGGCAGAGCCGCCGCACTCCAACTCTTTCCAAAGCTTCAGTTGGAAGGCACGACCATCCGCAACGTCGGCACGTCCACCATCCGCACCCGCACCTACGGCCAACCCGAGCTCCGCCTCATCCATCGTTCAGCAAGGGGCGACCAATGGCTCGTGCTCCCATGCGATCTCCATCCCGGCGAAGCCGCGGAAATCGGCGTAACCGGCAAGGTCTGCATCGCCCTGCAGGGCATTCCTCTCGTCGCGCTCGAAGAGGTTCCGCGTGTTCGATGACGCGGCGCTGGAACGGCTCAAAGAGATCCTCGCCCGCCGCCCTGCCATCGAGATCGACGCACCGCAGCATCGCCGCGCCTGCGTACTCATCCCGCTGATCCGCAATGCGGGCGGCTGGTCGATTCTGTTCACCCGCCGCGCTGAGAACCTTGCCGCGCACGGCGGACAGATCGCCTTTCCGGGCGGCGCGGTCGAGGCGGACGAGCTGCTCGAGGATGCCGCGTTACGGGAGGCCGAGGAGGAGGTGGGGATACCTCGGCGTCACGTGGAGCTGATCGGGCGCCTGGACGACGTCATCACCCACAGCGGCTTTCTCGTCGCGCCGTTCGCCGGCGTGATTCACGAGCGGATCGAGTACGTGATGCAGGAGTCGGAGGTCGTGGAGATCTTCGAGGTTCCGATCGAAGCGCTGCTCGACATCAGGAACCCGGAAGTCCGCTACGTCCCGTTCCGGAACAAGCGCTATCCGGCGTACTTTTATCACCACGGACCGTACGAGATCTGGGGTTTGACGGGACGGATGTTGAAGGCGTTTCTCGACCTGGTTTGGACCGCTACTTAAGCAGCTTGTCCACGTACTCGGCCAGCGCCTTGCCGTCCTGCCCCTCATCCACGAGCACGCCGTTGACCATATAGGTCGGCGTGCCGCGCACCTCGTTCGACAGCGCGGTGCCGGCGCCTTTCAGGATCTCGTTCTTCAGCGTCTCGGACGCGAGGTCGGCGTCGTACTTCGCGAGATCGATCTCGTTCTCCGACGCGAAGGCACGGGCCCAATCCCAGAACGAGAAGGCGTTGAGCTTGTCCTGATTGGCGTAGACCTGCTTCTTGTACTCCCAGAACAGGTCGGGCTTCTGGCGATAAATCGCCCGGCCGGCCAGCGCCGCGCCGAATGCCCAGGGATGACCTTCGAGGGGCATGTCGAAGCGGATGTAACGAACTTTGCCGTTGTGCCTGGTGAGGATCGGATCGACGAAGCCCGATGCACGCTTGCAGGACGGGCATTCGAAGTCGGAGAACTCGATGATCGTCACTGCCGCGTCAGCCGCGCCGCGCGTCGGCGATTTGGCGAGCAGGCTCTCGAACGTCTTGAGGCGCAGGGCGCGGAGGTTCTCGCCGCTGCGGAACTGCCCGAGGAAGAACATCTTCCCTTCGGCATCGAACACGCCGTCGAGGGGCACCTTTCCGTTCTCGGTCACCTGAAGCAGCGTCGCCCTCCGTAAGCCATCGACCGTCGGTTCAGGCTCGACCACGGCGGTGGCATTCATCTGAAAGTTGCGCCAGACGAAGGCCTTGATCCGTTCCTCGGCCGTCTTGCCCTCTTCGTTGCTGAGCGTCCAGGGCATGCCCAGGTAGACCGCGCCGGAGGGGGCGAGCACGCCACCCATCTGGCTGTCGCAACGATGGTTCTCGCTCTCGACCTTCACGATCGCGCCTTTGAAGCGCGGCGGGAGCTTGACCTGCATGTCCTCGAACGTGACCTTGCCGCCCTCGCAGACGGTGAGGGACTCACGCAGGATGCGATCGAGCTTCGGATCGACCTCGGCCGCAAGTGCAGCAGTCGACGAGACGAGGAGAGCGCAGACGAGCAGGTGGCGTTTCACGCGCGGTGAAACGGGGGATGGCGGGGGCGGCATTCCGGATTGGTAGGCGGTAGGCCGGTTCCCCTGCCTACCGCCTACTGCAGGCGCCAGCGGCGCCGTACCGCCTACTAATTGTTCGGAGGTGCTTCGGAGATGTTCTCGACAGCCTTGCCGACCCGGCCGTCCTGGCTCGAGTTGGTGGCGATGTCGCCGAGGGAGACGATGCCGACGAGCTCGTTGTTGCCGTTGACCACCGGCAGACGGCGGATCTCGGCGCTGCCCATCAGATCGAGCACTTCTGTCAGCGGCGTGTCTTCCTTCACGCTGCGGACGCTCTTGGTCATGATCTCGTTCACCTTCACGCTCGATACGTCCCGCCCCTCGGCGATGCCGCGGACGACGATGTCGCGATCGGTGATCAGACCGATGATCCTCTTTCCGTCGACGACCGGCACCACGCCGGTGTCCTGTTCCTTCATGATCCGAGCGACGTCACTGATGCTGTCCCGCTCCGAGACGCACTCCGGGTTGGGCGTCATCACGTCGCGCACATGGCGAGTTTCTTTGGCCATTTGTTCCTCCTTCAAACAACAGAAGGAGAGAGCAATGTCCGAGCCCGTTAGAAAGCGAGCCGGAGGCCGCCGGTGAGCGTGAAATACCGCGGTGAGAAGTGGCCGCGGGACATGTGGTACGTCGCTTCCACAATTGCACCGTATTTGCGCGAGATCGGGAAATCGGCGTTCACGCCGAACTGAAAACCGTAGTCGCTATCGGACTCGACCTCTTCGTCATCGGCCGAGTGCCGGTAAAAGCCGAGACCGCCAAAGATCGACGTGCGGCCGTACGGCTCATCGAAGCGATATTCGATGACTGCCGAGGCATGCTGAACCTCGCCTTCGACGTCGCGGCGGAAGAAACGCGGTCCCGTTTCCTCGGGCTTCTTGGGATCGAAGGTCGGATTGTCGATCCGGAAGGCGACCGGGCCCTCCAGCCGGCCGACCTTGAACTTGAGGCGCGTGGCCTCTTCGATCTCCATCGCCCAGTAGAGATCGATGGCGCTGTTGCTCAGCGACAGCTCGTTGTCGAGAAATTCGCGCCTTTCATCGCTGTCCGGGATCGGCTCGCCGAGGCCCGACTCGATGAAGCGGCGGCTGCCGCCGATGAGAACACCGAACTCGGTGTGCTGCGCAAACGTGGGGACCGCGACCATAAGGGCCAGCAGGGTCAGGAAGATGGCTCGTTTCATGGGCGCGACTATAAGCGAAGGATTCATGCAGTGTCACTCCTTGGTTGAGTAGGCAGTCGGCAGTGGGCAGTAGGCAGTGGAACCACGTGCTCCTGCCTACCGCCTACTGCCTACTGCCTACTAAAATGCGTCCGTGCTGAGGCTGGCGAGCGCGTTGTCTGTAGTAGGACGCGAGGCGGTCCGAATCGTTCTGCCTTCCTGGTGCGTGGTCTGCGAATCGGAGCTTCCCTGGCGGGACCGGACGGCCTCGTGCTGCGGGACCTGCTGGTCCACTCTGCCCAGGATCACCACCCCCAAATGCACCTCCTGCGCGCTGCCGATTCCGGCCGCCGAAGCCCTCTGCATCGAGTGCATGGCCGATCCGCTGCCCGTCGCCTGGTGCGAGGCCTGGGGCGAGTATCGCGATGGCCTGGCCAGCCTGCTCCAGGCCCTCAAGTTCCAGCGCCACGATTTTCTCGATGACGCCCTGGCCTCGCTGCTCGAGGAGACCGTTCGCGCTCGCGACGTCACCTTCGATGCCGTGGCCGGCGTTCCCATGCAGCGGAAGAAGGAGCGCCGCCGCGGTTACAACCAGGCCGAGCTCCTGGCGCGGGCCCTGGCGCGCCGCATCGACGTCCCCTGCGACATGTCCCTGCTCGCGCCGCGAGGCGACCGAGCCGCGCAGTCGACGCTGGCCCGTCGCGATCGGGCCGTGAACGTCCGCGGCGCCTTCTCTGCCTCTCCGAAAGCGCAAGGCAAGTCCGTGCTCATCGTCGACGACATCTGCACGACCGCGGCGACCCTCCGCGCGTGCGCGGCGGCCCTGATCGAAGCCGGCGCGCAACGCGTTTGTGCGGTTGCCGTAGCCAGAGCCCTCTGACGCCGTTAGAATGCGCGCCGTTTGTTCCGCGCATTCTTCATCGCTCTCTCCGAAAGCCGCATGCTCCGCGCGATTGCCGAACGCTCTCGCATCGGCCGCCG
This sequence comes from uncultured Acidobacteriota bacterium, assembly GCA_963822445.1. GTDB lineage: Bacteria > Acidobacteriota > Thermoanaerobaculia > Gp7-AA8 > Gp7-AA8 > QHVT01. The sequence continues at coordinate 1,089,074 of CAWGHO010000003.1, forward strand.
GCTCTCCATGCGCTTTGTCGCGGGCATGAGCGTGGAAGACGCTCTCGCGGCCACCGCCGCCACGAACGCCCGCGGCATGAGTGTCAGCGTCGACAACCTCGGCGAGAACGTCACCAACCTCGAGGAGGCGCGCGAGAGCGCTCACCTGTATCACGAGATGGTCGACGCCATCACCGCGCGGAAGATGAACGCGAACGTCAGTCTGAAGCTGACGCACATGGGGCTCGACGTCGACGAGAAAGCGTCGCGCGTCATCGTGAACGAAGTCGTGGCCCACGCGGCGCGGCAGAAGAACTTCGTCCGCATCGACATGGAAGGCTCGCCGTACACGCAGAAGACGCTGGACATCGTTCGCGAGCTGCACGCGCAGCCGGGCAACGCGGGATCGGTCGGCGCGGTCATCCAGGCCTACCTCCATCGCAGCCAGAAGGACGTCGAAGAGCTTTGCGCCGAGGGGATCCGAATTCGTCTGTGCAAAGGGGCTTACAAGGAACCGCCGGAGATCGCGTATCAGGATAAGGCCGACGTCGACGCGAATTTCGTGAAGCTCATGCAGATCATGCTCAAGAGCGGCACGTACCACGGCATCGCCACGCATGATCCGAAGATGATCGACGCCACGATCGACTTCGCGCGCCGCGAGAAGATCGCCCCGTCGTCGTTCGAGTTCCAGATGCTCTACGGCGTGCGCCGCGATCTGCAGGAAAAATTGGTCCGCGACGGCTGGGGCATGCGCGTGTACATCCCGTTCGGCACGGAGTGGTATCCGTACCTGATGCGGCGGCTCGCCGAGCGGCCCGCGAACGCCATCTTCATCCTGAAAAACCTCTTCCGGAGGTAAATGGACCGCCGCCCGCGCAGCCTCACGCTGCTCGCCCTCTTTTTCGCGATTGGCCTCTGCGCCCTCGCGTACATGTGGGCGACCGTTCACCAGCGCAAGGACGCGGACTTCGAGGGCAGACCCGCTTCGAGGTTGATCCGCACGGAAATGCTGCAGTGGAAACAGCACGGCTACTTTGCGTCGTACGGCCTGCTCGTCCCGACCAGCGATCCCCACCGGCTTTACCGGTCATGGCCCGGTGACTTCATGCTCCCCTCCTACGTCCTGGTGCTCGTCGGAGGCTTCGACTGGCGTGCACTCGGGCTCTATCAGCTCCTCGTTTCGCTCCTGGCCGCGTCGCTCCTGGCGCTGCTCGCGTACCGGCTGGCGATTCGTGCCGGCGTCAAACCGCTTCACGCCTTCGTGCTTGCGGTGGGCCTGGAGATGGTGCAATTCACGTTTCCGGGGAACGTCACGATCTTCTGGGGGATGACGGCGCAGATGATGTGGCTCGTCTTCGCGCTCCTGTTCCTGCTGATCGAGGAACGGGCCGTCGAGAGCCGCACACGGCGCATGGAAATTTGTGAGGCGGTGCTGGTCTTCGCGATGGTCCGGGTGCAGTACGTGTACGCGATGATGTTTCTCGCCGTGTACGTCGCGGTCCTCTTCGTCATGCGCGACGAGCGGCCCTCGCTCAGCCGGATCGTGCGCACGATCGTGGTGCCGGCAGTGGCCGCCCTGGTCATCTTCGCGGGCCAGCTCACGCTCGCGAAATACGACCCCGACGTGAAGCTCTTCGGGTCGCGATTCTTGTATCGAACAGGCCTCGATGGCGACGGGGAGCTCTACGGAGATCACCTCGACATCGCCTTCGGCAGGGACTTCATCCGCGCCGAGAGTCCCGGAAATCGCCAGTACCTCTTTCGCTGGCCGGTCCTCTTTTTCGCGGGCGCGCTGTCCGTGATCGCGGCGCTGATCGCCTACCTTCGCGATCGGATTCCGCGAATGGCCATCGTCGCGCTGATCACGCTCCTCGGCGCGTACGTCCTGCACGCCGCGGTCTTCAGCCAGCTCGTTGCGCTGCATCCCTACCTCTTCGATCCCGTGCTCGTCCCTCCGCTGATCCTGGCGCTGTTCGGACTCCTGCCCGCACTCGCGGAAGTCCAGACGCGGCGAACAGGCCTCATCACTCTGGTGACGTTTCTGGCGGCGACGTGGACGTCTTTCTATTCGCTGCGGATCTACGCGCTCTGCTATCCGCTGGCGAATTAAGATCTGCGGATGATCCTTTCCGCGCTCTTGCTCTCCGCGACGCTCACTGCCGCGAGTCCCGTCGATCAGGTCCGCGACGCCGAAATTGCGTTTGCCCGCGCGTTTGCGAATCGCGATCAACAAGCATTCTTCGCGGTGGTCGCCGATGACGCGACCTTCCTCTCCGGCACGACGACATCGTTGGGAAAGCAGCAGATGATCGAGAGCTGGACGCCCTACTTCGCGACGGCCGAGGCGCCGTTCAGTTGGGCGCCGGACCGGGTTTCGGTTTCGGGTGATGGAACGCTCGGACTCTCCACCGGACCGGTGTACGACGCGCGAGGCAATCACGCCGGCGACTACATCTCGACGTGGCGTCGCGACGCAAAAGGGCAGTGGAAGATCGTCTTCGACAGCAACGGACCCGGACCCGCTCCGCTGCCCGAGCAGGCGATGAAGATCGAGGAAGGCTTCATCACCACTCCCGACGGCGTGAAGCTGTTCTACCGGAAGCTCGGGCGCGGTCCGGTCACCGCCATCGTGCCTCTCGATTTCGTGATGTTCGATCAGGTCAAGCAGTTCGCGAACGTCGCCACGATCATCACTTACGACCTCCGCAACCGCGGCCGCTCGGGCAAGGCGAAGGACGTGACCATCCAGGACGATGTGAAGGACCTCGAGACGGTCCGCCAGCATTTCAAGCTCGAGAAGTTCATCCCCATCGGCTTCTCCTACCTTGGCAAGATGGTGATCCTGTACGCGGTCGAGCATCCGACGCGCGTCTCCCGGATCATCCAGCTCGGCCCCCTCGGCAACAAGCGCATCGACATGCCGGCGTCCCGCGACTTCGGCGCGCCGGAATCGGTCATCACCGCGTGGCAGGAGATGCAGAAGTCGGGCGGCATCGAGAAGACCCCGCGCGAGGCCTGTCTCGCGCTGGCGAATCTCCTGGCCTACTACATGGCCGGCAACCCGAAGAACGCCTCGCGCTTCGACGTGGCCGGTGGCTGCGTGCACGAGAACGAGTGGCCGGTGAACGTGAACCCGCATTTCGCGTCGCTGATGAAATCGCCCAACGCGGAGCTGAGCGCCGAACAGTTGAAGAAGGTGACCGTGCCCGTGCTCACCATTCACGGAACGAAGGATCGGCAGGCAGCATACGAAGGTGGAGTGGCCTGGGCGAAGAGCCTGCCCGACGCGCGGCTGGTGACGATCGAAGGTGCCGCGCACGCGATGTGGCTCGATGATCCGGCGACGCTGGGCGCGTCGATCAGGCAGTTTCTGCGGGGGCAGTGGCCGCTCGCGGCAAATACGCCTCGCTGACATCCCACTGCGGCCGTTCCCGCCAGCGGTCGTGCACCCAAACCCACTGCTCGGGGTGGCGGCGGATCTGCTCCTCGTATTTGCGTGTGATCTCCGCGGCCAGGGCAATGGGATCGTCGCCTTTGCGGCACTCCGTCGGCTCGAGGAACTGCGCGTGATGACGGCCATCCGGTAAGCGGTGGATGTACGAAACGGAGATCATCGCCTCCGTCCGGATCGCGAAGTTCACCGGCCCGATTGGCGTCAGCGCAGGCACGCCGAAGAAGGGAACCTTCACGCTTTCGGTGCGGATGCTCTGATCGAGCACGAACGCGAGCATGCCGCCCTTGCGAATGGCCTGAATCATTTCCTTCGCCGAGCTGGAGGTACCGCGGCCGATCGTGCGCACGCCGGCCTTGGCGCGGAGCTCGATGATGTAGCGGTTCATGTCGGGCTGATCGCGCTCGCGGTGAAGGACGCTGACCGGCCGGCCGTAGGTCCCCATCACGTACGACAGCCACTCCCAGTTGCCGCAGTGGGCGGTGAACATGATCACGCCGCGGCCGGAGTCGAGGACCTCGAGAATGCGATCGATGCCGTCGACGATGGTCATCTGCTCGCGCCGGACCGGGTTCATGTTCGGCAGCCAGGCCATCTCGAAGAGCGACATGCCGAAGTGGCGGAACATGGCCTGGATGGTCTCGTTCCGCTTCGCCTCGCTCCACTCGGGAAAAGCAATGGCGAGGTTGCGCAGGGCTTTCTTCCGTTCCCGCCGAACGAGATGCCAGGCCACGCGACCCAATTGCCGGCCGAGGAATTGGCCGATGGGGAGGGGGATGCTGCGGCCGATCGCGGTGATGATCGCCAGCGCGCGGTAGAGCAGCCGCGCTCTAAATGCTCGCAGCGTCGGGCTTGCCAATCGCGAATTCCTTCACCACTGCATCCCACTCGCCGCGCTCGCGCAGAAGGCGCTCGACGAGCTCGCGGAACGCGCCGCGACCGCCCGCACTCTCCAGCCTCCACGTTGCAGCCGCGAGAACCTCGGGCGCGGCATCCGACGGCGCCGCGGAAATCGCGGCGCGGGACATCGGCGCGAGATCGGGGAGGTCGTCGCCGATGTAGGCGATGTGCTCGAAAGGAACGCCCATTTTTTCGGTCTCGGCGAGCTTGTTCGCCGCACCCTGATGGATCTCGGTGATGCCCAGCTCTTTCGCGCGACGCTCGATGATGGGGGACTGCCGGCTGGTCAAGAGCGTGACGTTGATTCCCACGCGTTGCGCGAGCTTCACACCGAGCCCGTCGCGGACGTTGAACTCTTTGATCTCGTCACCGGCGGACGTGTAGATGATCCGGCCGTCGGTCCAGACGCCATCGACGTCGGAGACGATCAATTTGATGTTGGCGGCGCGGGACATGCTTTCAGTTTATCCCGCGCGAAGACGCGGGATCTCTCCGTGCACGAACGAGTCTCGCGCAACGCGGTTCGGCCGGCGCGGTGTAACCGGAGATCCCCGCGTCTGCGCGCGGGGATAAACTCAAGAGATCAGTGCCGAAAATGCCGCTCGCCGGTGAAGACCATCGTCAGGCCGCGCTCGTTTGCCGCGGCGATGACTTCCGCGTCGCGCACCGACCCACCCGGTTGAATCACCGCGCGCACGCCGGCGTCGGCGAGGATGTCCAGGCCGTCGCGGAACGGGAAGAACGCGTCCGATGCCGCGAACGAGCCGGCGGCGGGCAGCACCGCCTTCATGATCGCGACCTTCGCCGCGTCCACGCGGCTCATCTGCCCCGCGCCGATGCCGACCGACTGCGACGTCCGCGTGAGCACGATCGCGTTCGACTTCACGTGCGCGCAGACGATCCAGGCGAACTCCAGGCCGTCCATTTCCTCATCGGACGGTTGCCTCTCGGTCACGACCTTCCATGAATCGCGACCGGCGATGACATCCGCCGATTGCACGAGCATCCCGCCGGCCGCGGAGCGCCACTCGTCCCTCGTCCCTCGTCCCTCGAAGCTGACCAGCCGTAGGTTCTTCTTTTTCGCCAGCAGCTCGAGGGCGTCGGATGAGAACGAAGGCGCGACGATCACTTCCAGAAACAGATCGGCGATCTGCCGCGCGCACTCCGCGTCGAAGGTACGATTCGCACCGATGATTCCGCCGAAGGCTGACACCGGATCGGATTCGATCGCCGCGCGCAACGCGTCGGCCAGCGTGTCCTGGCGCGCGACGCCGCAGGGATTCGTGTGCTTGATGACCGCGATGGCCGGTTCCGCGAACGCGCTCGAGAGCCGCATTGCCGAGTCGAGGTCGAGGAGGTTGTTGTACGACAGCTCCTTGCCCTGCAGCTGCTCGAACGGGCGCGCGCCCGAGGGAACCCAGAATCCCGCGGTCTGGTGCGGGTTCTCGCCGTAGCGCAGGTCCTGGAACTTCTCCAGCTCGACCGTCATCGTCTCGACAGGTTCGGCGTCTTCGTGAGCGGAGTCGTTCAGGTAGTTGGCGATGGTGATGTCGTACTCGGACGTCTTCGCGAACACGGCGATGGCCGCATGCAGGCGGAATTGCTCGCTGATCTCGCCCTTCTCGAATTCATCGAGAAAATCGTCGTACATTGCCGGGTCGCTGAGCACGACCACGTGGCGATGATTTTTCGCGGCCGCGCGCAGCATCGACGGACCGCCAATGTCGATCTGCTCCACCGCCTCGGCCAGCGTCACGCCCTCTTTGGCGATCGTCTCCGCGAACGGATAGAGATTCACGACCACCAGATCGATGCGGGGGATGTCGAGGCGGGTGATGTCGGCGAGGTGATCGACGTTGTTGCGGTCGTGCAGGATCGCGCCGAAGACCTTCGGCGTGAGCGTCTTCACCCGTCCGCCGAGGATTTCAGGCGCGCCGGACCAGCGGGCGATGGGCGTGACGGGGATTCCGGCGTCGGTCAGATGCTGCGCCGTGCCGCCGGTCGAGAGGATCTCGACCCCCTTCGCGGTGAGCGCTTTCGCCAGTTCGATGATGCCGGTTTTGTCGGAGACGGAGAGGATCGCGCGTTCAATGGGCATTCAAAGACAGATTGCCGTTGCGCATCAGCGCCGCGGAACGAACGTCACCGCCGGCTTCCTTCCAGATGAAGTAGTAGAGGTTCACCAGGTCCGTGACGGCGCGGGAGTAACAGATCGAAGCAACGCCGAAGGCAGTGGAGCGGTCGTCGAACTCCGTCGAGCTCCGCCGCGACCCGGTCCGAAAGTACTCCTCGGACATCAGCGGATAGAACTTCGCGGTCCGCTTGAAGGTCTTGTCGAGGTACGACGTGAGCCGGAATTGCGGATCGAGACCGTAGAAGACGGTCGGGAACTTCGACAGGCGCCGCTCGAAGTACTGCTCGAAATCGTTGTGCGACTCGCTGAGGCGCGGATCGTCGTTGGCTACGTGAAAGGGATTGTTCGCGTCGGCGACGAGGTGCGCGAGGACGCCCAGCCGCTCGACGACGTGACTCATCGAGTCGCCTCTGCGGATCGCTTCGATCGTTCCGCGCGTCTCTTTCTCGATGCGCTCGCGCAGCCGTCCTTCGCGCGAAAGCACGAAGAAGTGATGCGTATCCGTCGCCTCCTCGGCCTGAGCCTGGGCCAGACCGGCCTTGTAATCGCCTTCGAAACGCTCGATGAGGAGCCGCAGATCGGGCGGAGCGAGCGCGGCGCTTTTCTTCGCGATCCGCTCGTCGGAAACGCGCGTCCAGGCGGTGGCGGTGAGGGGAAACAGGATGAGAAGGACGATTCCGAGGCGCCGCATTGTTGGGGAACGATCGTAGCGTATGAATCCCGACTTTGCAGCTCATCTCGAGCTTCTCTACTCCTGCCGCGCCTGCCCGAACGTCGCGGGCGTGCCGGTGACCGGCGCCGTGCATGACGCGCGGATCATGCTCGTCGGCCAAGCGCCGGGACCGCATGAGGCCGACGAACGGCGTCCATTCGCGTACACGGCTGGCAAGCGGCTCTTTCAATGGCTGCAGGAGTCCGCGGGCATCTCCGAAGATGAATTTCGGCGACGCGTGCACATCGGCGCGGTGATCCGCTGCTTTCCGGGACGCGATGCGAAGGCGGGCGGCGACCGCGTTCCCGATGCGACGGAGATCGCGAACTGCGCGGCACATCTCGATCGCGAGCTGGCGTTGCTGAAGCCGGAGGTCGTGATCGCCGTGGGGACGCTCGCCTCGAAGCAGCTTCTCGGCATCTCCGAATTGAAAGACATCGTGGGCCGCGTTCATCGCGCGTCCCGCGGCGGACATGAGTTCGAGGTGATCGTGCTTCCGCATCCGTCGGGACGGAGCACGTGGACGAACAAGCCGGAGAATCGCGCGCTCCTGGAGAAGTCGCTGAAGCTGGTGAGGAAAGCCGTACGGCGGGCGTCTCGCCCGCAACGCGCGGGGCGTCCCGCCCCGCGCTGACTGCCGAACGAGACGTCCGGCAGAAGGCGGCCGGGACGGCCGCCGTACGCCTACCGCATGTAATTCCGCGTGATGTAGTCCATCTCCGCGTAGGTCGTGGTCAGCGCGAGACGCGACTCGAGAATCAGATACACGCTCGCCGAGAACAGCAGGAACGCGCCGATGAACCCGAAAACCAGCGGCACGAACCCGACGTTTACGTGCAGCAGCGCGACCACACCGATGGAAACGCTCGTGGCCACGAAGAACCCGACGCCGAGATAGAGACGCGACAAAGCCTTCTGCAGCAGACGGGCGCGGCGCGTGTTCACCTCCAGCTGCCGGTAGAGATGTTGCCGCTTCACGTCCGTGTGCTCATCCTGCGCGTCACCGAGCTCCTCGAGCTCCGCCGCGCGCTCGCGGACGCGATCGACACAGCGGATCGATCGATTGGACGTCGTCATCACCAGCGATCCCGTCGCGAGCAGCAGCACGGCCGGCGTGATCATCGCCGAGAGCACGTCGATGACCGACGCCAGCTCCTTGGTCGATGCGAGGTCAGGCCACATTCGCGAATGCGTTCCGGGTCAGGTTGTCGCGCCCCGTCTCGGTGACGACCACGTCGTCCTCGATGCGGATTCCGCCGAATTTGCGGAAGGCGTCGACTTTCTCCCAGTTGATGTACTTCGCGTTGTCGGTCTTCGTCAGCTCACCGAGGAGCGAGTCGATGAAGTAGAGACCCGGCTCGATGGTGAAGACCCAGCCAGGCTCGACGACGCGTGTCAGGCGAAGGTACGGATGCCCTTCCGGCTTGGGAATGCTCTTACCGCCGCGGTCGGCCATGAAACCGCCGACGTCATGCACCTGCAGGCCGAGGAGGTGGCCGACGCCGTGGGGGAGGAAGGTGCTGCTGATGCGGCGCTCGACGATGCCGTCAGCGTCGATGTCTTTCGTGAAGTTGAAGCGCGCGAGGATTTCAGCCACGCCGCGATGCGCCGCAAAGTGCACGTCCGGATAGTTGAGGCTGGGGCGGATCATCTCCACGAGCCCGAGCTGCATCGCGTCCATCGCCTCGATCAGCTCCTGGAACTCGTCCTTACGCGCCGAGTAGGTGCGGGTGATGTCCGACGCGTACCCGTTGTAGCTCGCGCCGGCGTCGATGAGGAACGACCAGCGGTTCGCTTCGTCGACCCGCTCGCGAAGGTGATGGTAGTAGTGCAGCGTCGCCGCGTTCGCGTTGAGGGCGATGATGTTGCCGTACGGCACTTCCTCCTCGACGGAATCGGCGCCGCGGAGGTAGTCGAGATGGATTTCGTACTCGGACAGGCCTTCGCGGAATCCGCGCTCGGCGGCGCGATGTCCTCGCACACCGCGCACATTCGCGCGATACAGGCACTCGATCTCGTACTGAGTCTTTTCAGCGCGATCGAAGTGAAGGCTGTTCACGACCGCCTCGGGATTCGGCGTCAGATCGCCCCATGACGCGAACTGCTCATCCCATTCACCGATGAACGCGCTCTTGCCTTTGGGCATGTGCGCCTTCGCCTCGGCCAGGTCGGCGATCATGATCAGGTCGAACTTCTCGACCCACTTCGCTGTCGGTTTTTCCGCGACTTTGTGCCAGTAATCGACAGGCTGCCAGTAGATCAGCTTCGGCTTCAGGTTCGGCGTGTAGATCACGAAGCAGTTCGGGTTGTCGGTGACCGGCACCCAGCACTTGAAGTGCGGGTTGACCTTGAACGGGTAGGGCATGTCGTCGACGAACTGGTAATGCAGCGCGCCGGAGAAGACCACCGCGTGGTCGAATTTCGAATCGAGGAGCGCGCGATCGTGGCGCAGCTTCTGGATGGTCACATGTGCTGTGTAAATCGTTGCCAGTGCGTCGTCCATGGCGGCGGAGGATAGCAGAGCAGTGGGCAGCGGGCAGTAGGGAGCGGGCAGTTAAAGCGTGGCGAGTTTTTTCAGCACGAAACGCTTCTCGATCATCGTGCCGGGAAGCTCGAGCGCGCGGTTGAAATGCGCCGCGGCCTGCCTGCGATCGCCGTTGCGGAGCCAGAGCTCGCCGAGGGTGGTGGCGAGAGGGAGGTAGTCGCGGAGGGAGGGGTGGGTGGCGATTTCCTCGATGGCGGCGATGCCCGCGGCGGGACCTTCGGCCATGGCCACGGCGATGGCGCGGTTCAAGGCAACGACGGGCGATGGCTTGATGGCGAGGAGCTGGTCGTAGTGATCGATGATCGCCTTCCAGTCCGTTTCCGCGAATGAGGGGGAGATCGCGTGATACGACGCGATGGCTGCTTCGCCGTGGTACGCAGTCAGCGACTCGCCGGCCGCTGATTTCCCGAGCTCGCGCAGGCCTTCGGCAATCATCGCTCCGTCCCAGAGCGAGCGATCCTGCTCCTCGAGCGTGAACACTTCACGCGCGGGCAATCGCGCGGTTTGCAGGAGCATGAGCGCGAGCAGCGCGTGAACCGCGGGGCCGTCGCCGCAAAGGCGCGTCAGGCGGATCGCTTCGGCACAGAGGTCTGCGTTCTGCGCGCTGTAACCCTCGTTGAAGAACAGATACAGAACTTCGAGCAGCGTCTCCATCCGCTGCGGCATCTCCGGGCGCGGCGGAAGATCCATGGGGATGTTCTCCTCGCGGATCATCTTCTTCGCCCGGACGACGCGCTGGGCGATGGTCTCCTTCTTCGTCAGAAAAGCGCGCGCGATCTCGTCGACGCTGAACCCGCCGACGGTCTTCAGCGTCAGGGCGATGCGGCTTTCTTTGGGAATGGCCGGATGACAACACATCAGCACCATCCGCAGTTGATCGTCGCGCAGCTCGTGCGCGAACCGCGGCTCGTTGATGGTGACTTCCGAAAGCGCCGCGGCGAGGTCCTGCTCTTTCCCTTTGAACGAGGTCTGGCGCCGCAACTGATCGAGGGCGCGGTTCTTTGCGACCTGAAAGAGCCAGCCGCGCGGATTGTCCGGAACGCCGCGGATCGCCCACTGCTGCATCGCCGCAACGAGCGCCTCCTGCACCACCTCCTCGGCCAGCGACAGGTGCGCCGGACCGAACACGCGCGTGAGCGTGGCGACCATCTGTCCCGCGCTGTGGCGGAACAGATGGTCGACGAGGCGGTGGATGTCGCTCACAACTCGATCTGCCGGATCTCGATCGAGCCGAAATCGAGGTGAGGGCAGTCCTCGACGAGTGCGGCCGCGGCGTCATAACTCGGCGCGTCCAGGACGAAGTAGCCGCCGATCACTTCCTTGCTCTCGGCGTACGGGCCGTCGGTGACCGTGACTCCGCCTTCGCTCTTGCGGACCACGGTGCGGCCTTCGCCGTCGGCGAGCTTCTGGCCTTTCGCGCCGACGCGTTCGCTCCATACGCGGTACCGCTCGATGATCTGCTGGATCTCCTCGGGGCTGATGTTCTCGGGGAAGCTGCCGCTGTCGCGGAGCATGAGGACGAACTGGGGCATGGCGTTTCTCCTTTCTTCACTGTACAGACGAAGGAGCTCCGCGCAAATCGACACGATGGGGAGAAAAAAATGAAGCGCGCCGACCGCCTTTGCGATTATCGACGCGCTTCGTCGCCAGCGATCCCCGGCTCGTGACCGGGGCCGTTTGTGCCCAAGTGCGAGGGCAGTGCCAATCTCTTCCCGTACGCAATGCCCGCGGTGATCGACGCGATGCCGAAGAGTCCCACGATCACCGTCTCGCGCGCGGACGCCGCCATGGACCAGGGGTAGCCGAGAACCTCGAACCGGAATGGCGAGATCACCCGGAAGGCGTGCAGCACGGCAAAGGCGACGTGCAGCGTCCCTGACGCGATTCCCACGCCCATGCGCATTCGTGGCGTCACAACGGCCGCGAGATTGACCACGACCAGCAACGTGTACAGTCCGATGGCGATCAGACTGTCGATCCGCGAGAAGCTCCAGGCACCGACGACGAACGTGGCCCCGGTCTCCAGCTTGTAATAGTGGCAGGCCCAGTGCGGCATCCACGAACATGCGGATGCGGCGAAAAACGCTTCGGGTGCGAAGCGGGTCAGGACGCTGTGCGCACGGTCCATCGCCGCAAGCTTGCCACGGATGTGATGGCCGATAGCGCGCCGAGGGGAATGGTGACGAGGATTTCGGGGAGGCCTTTGCCGGCGATGAAGGGGAGCGCCGCGCAAACGAGCATTCCCCACGCGCAGATTCGCGCCAGGGGAGCATCGAAGATCGCCTGACGTTTCTCGACCGTCGCGACAAGAGCAGCGAAGACGAGTCCACAGGCAAAACCAACGAGTCCGATCATCGGGGCCAGCACCAGCGGCTCTTCGCCCGGACCGATGTCGGCGGGATCGATGAAGCCGATCAGAGTCCCGGCAATGATCGCGAGCGCGACCCACAGAACGCCCCAGATCAACCCGACGGCGGACAGCGTTGCAACTCGCATTGGCCGATTCTCCTTCAAGCGAAACGCCACTCAAAGCGATTTCAGGAACGCGATCAGTTGCGCGCGTTCGCCGTCGCCGAGCTCACTGAACCGGTTGCGCGCCGCGCGCCCCTGGCCGTCGTGAGCGAGGATCGCGGCCTCGAACGTCGACGCGCGCCCGTCGTGGAGGCAGGCCTCCAGGAAGCGCAGGCCCCAAAGCGGCGGCGTGCGCATCTCGGACCCGCGCGCGTCGCCCTGCGGGATGCGGTCGCCGAGGGCGCCCATGTCGTGGAGCAGGAAATCGGAGTACGGGTGGTAGGTGACCTCGTCGAGCCCCTCGATGGCATTCGGTCCGGTCTGCAGCGTCGAGACGTGACAGGAGTTGCAGCCGATGCGGTTGAACACCGCTTCGCCCGCGACGACGTCCGGAGTGATCGGGCCGCGCGGCGGCGGCGCCAGCATGGCCATGAAGTCCGTCAGCCTCTGCGTGGCTTCGCCGGTGTCGTTCAGGCCCGGACGCGGGTTGAACTTGAGATCCTGGCAGCGTCCGTGCGGGCAGTTCTCGTTCGGAAAGAACGGGCTGGTCACGCCGATCTCGTCGAGGAAGGCCTCGCCGGCGAACTGATGGAGTGTCGGGGTCTGCGCCTTCCAGCCGAACTTGCCCACGGTCTTCATCCCGGCGGCATGATTCTCGACCATGGCCACGCGGCCTGCCGTGCCGTCGTTGCGCGCGGCCTGCTCCGCGGCGAGCGCGATGAAGGTCGAGTCGGGCGTGGCGTCGACGAGCGAAAGCCCGAGCACAGTGGGCGAGCGCCGGTGCGCGACGATGGTGGCCTCGGCTGGCACCTTCTCCGAGTTGAAGGCGATGACCGCTCCATCGTTCGCCTGAATGCCGCGACTCTGCACGACCGGTCCGCCGAACCGCTCGAGGGGATCGAAGACGCCTCTGGTGATCGTGCCGAAGCGTGTGACCTCGCTCCCGATCGAACCGGCGCCGCCGGGCGCAGGCCGGGAGTGGCATTGCTCGCAGTCCATGCCGTTCATGACCGGACCGAGACCGTCGGCGAGTTTCTGACGCTTCTGGAATTCCTTGAGCCCTTCGAAGAAGCGGGAGAGCAGCTCAGGCGAAAGGCCGGCGATCGGCTGCCCCGCCGGCGCAGGCGGCGGCGCCGGCGCGACAGCGCGCCGCTTGGCGATGATGGCTGGTGACAGAAGACAGCAGAAAAGGGCCGCGACGACCGCTCGCTTCATGTTCGTCACCTCGAGATGGGGAAGAGGGCAAGCAAGGCGCGGGCCCGGGGGGCTCCAATCAAAGCGAACGTATGCGAATGCGGTCCTCACTGACGATCCATAGCTGATTCCGAACCTCGCGCTGGGAAAGAGCCGCCACAAGACGCCCCGCAGTTTCAAGCACGTGACGCTTATCATGGCTCTTGAGGCGAAAGACGATCATTCCCGCGGAGTCGGCTGGCGGATACGCACGAATATTCGCGAAGCCGCGATCAAATGTGACGAAGATCCGTCCCTCTTCGCGACAGATCTGCGCCAGTTGAGGATCCTGTGTGCCGCCGAGTTGCTGTTCCACGACGGTGAGTGAATCCCAACCTGCACTGAGAAGAACTTGACTCAGTTCATCCGGCAGATTCTCGTCGACTTTGAACTTCACGCGGGCAGGCCAACGACTTCTTCACGCGCCAGGTCGGCGGCGTAGGCGAGACAAGCCTGAATGGCCTCCGGCGACAAACGGGGGTAGCTGGCAATGATCTCGCGCTCCGGGATTCCCGCAGCGAGATTGTCGAGTACGACGGATACCAGGATTCGTGTTCCGGCTACGCACGCCTGACCGTGGCAAACGTTGGGATCGACGGTGATGTGTGGCTGCCAGTTCATTTGGTTTAGCGCGATTTTACGTCGGAAGCATCTGACGTCTATTAGCTGAGCTGCGGCGCTGCGTGCATGAGGTTGCCACCGGCCACGTTTGCCTGAATGAGGCGCTTGAGGTCCGCGCGCGGCAAACGGCTTGCCGACAGCTTCTGGCAGCACCCAGTACGTTCCGCCTCACGCCATGAAGATGCCGTACGAGGTGTATCGCCGGAACGCGACGAATGCGATGCCGATGCACGACACTAACAACATCGCCGCAACGACACGCCCAAGCCTGTTTACTATTCAGTCGTGAAGCTGGCGTGTCGATCGCCGCACTGGAGATTGAGGATGATGTTCGTCCGTTCCGCAGTGCTGACCGGAACTGCCACACCCAGCGCCTCGACGAGGCGCGAAATGGTTGGCGCCTCGGGATCGCGAACTTCGAACGACTCGAGCACACATCCGGTCGGAGATGTCGCGGATGGATGACGCGTGTTCGCACCCCAGTGAATGAGAAAGGGCACCGCGTTGGTAGCGCCCAACGGGAGGCCGAAGGTGGTCCATTCGAGCAGGTCGCCCGAGGTCGTTCGACGGCTACCGGGTCGTAGCTCAGTGACTTCGAAATCACGGTCGCGAAGATACGGGTGCGCCGCCGCAGCATCCTTTACCTGGAGTGCCCAGCCGATCACCGTTGGCCGCTGGAGCGATCGCAGAGATTTGACCATCGGGTTGTCGGCCGCGTCACGCTGGGGCGCGATGATCTCGAGGTACGCGCCGTTGCCCAGCGAAACCAGCGCGTTCTCCGTTCCACGGCCGGGATGCTGACCGCCCCGAACAGGAACGACTCCAGTTGCCGCGGTGAAGGCGGCGACGCCCTGCTCCAGGTCAGAAACGCCAACGATGACGTGATCAAGTGTGGCGACGGACATGGGATCGTGGCCTCCGGTTCGACAAGCCGCAACCGCGAGCGTTACGGCGCACAGTGCACTGCGAACAAATTGCTTCACGCTTGCGTCCTCCTGTCCGCCCGGAGACTACATGTTGTCAAGCACCTGATCGATCGACAGCAATCGCTCGCCTCCCTTCGCATCCCGAAACACCGCGTGGTACCAGCCCTTCACGCCGACCGGCGTGAGCACCTCGCGGCCCACCTTCAGGGTCTTGCCCGCGGCCAGGCGCAGGAACACGCGCTCGTAGGCGGAGCGGGTCAGGCGCGGCGTCGAGGACGGCGGCGGAGCTTCGCGGCGGCGGTCGGTGCTTTCGCGGCGCTGCAGTCGCGGGGGGAGGGTGACGCGATTGCGGCGATCGACGCCTTCGCCGCGCCAGGGCGGTGCGAGCTTCTCCTCCACATCCGCGCGGCGCCGTCGCGGTTTCCGCGCGGCTTCGTCCTGCATCGCCGGCGCGTAATTCTCGAGCTCCGGAATCGCGTCGCCCCACCGCGCCTGACGTCCGACGTCGTCATAAGCCGGAGGACGATCGGGCAGGTCGAGCAGCGATGGCGTCTCGCCGCGCAGCACGGAAAACAGAATGCGATAGCTGAAAGGATCGGAGTAACGCCGGATCGAGTCGCGAAAGAAGGTGGCGATGCCGAGGGCGATCTCGCGGAGAGACTGGCCGTCCCAGAGCGGCGCGTTGATGTCGCTGGTGAACGGGTTCCGCGGGAAATGAAAATCGCGCGTCACCCAGCCCTTGCGCGTCGGATGCTTCCCCGGCTCGACGCCGCGAATCACCGGAATCCGGCGCGTTTCGATCTCGCTCACCAGATACGACGGCCACGACACCACTTCGCGCACCACGCCGACGATCAACGCCGTCGTCGCCGCCATCAGGCCGGGATCGGGTGTGAAGTCGAAGGTGATCTCGATGCGATCGCGGCGCGGCCGCACGCCCAGCCCCGTCGAGCGGCGATTCGCGCCGGCGACCATCGCCGGAACCGGCAGCAGATGGGCGAGCAGCAACGCCAGTTTCTGAATGGTGCGATTGCGATTGCGCTCGTCACGCGGAATCTCGAAAGAGATGTTGAAGTGACAGCTGAACGCCTGCAGCCGGACACGCTTGGCGTTGCGCGCTTCCCAGCGATCGAGTTGATCGCGCACGAAGCCGATCTGCTCCCACAGACTGCGGACGACCCGGGCCGTGCATTGCGGTGCGATCTCGATCACCGGCGTGACGACCTCGAGCACGCCGCCATCGAAGTAAATCGCGCCGCCGGTGGGTAACTGCGAGGCCTTCGAGCTTCGGTGGAGAAGGGGCCTGTCGATGAAAGCCGACGGCGTGCGCCAGTAGCTCTCCGGCTCGATCTCGACGTCGTCCACGAACACCTTGAACTCGGCCTCGAGACCGATCACCGGCATCCGGAGCTCGTTGCTATACGGGAAACGAAGGGAATCGTCGGACATAACCTCGGACGATCCCCTTTGAGCAAGGACCGCGCCGGTCGTCCGTTACTTGCGAACCAGGCGGTATTGCACGGTCAGCTCGTGCGAGACTTCCTTGGCCTCGCCCGTTTCGTCCTTGAACGGCCGGAAGCGCCAGCGGCGGATGGCGTCGATGGTGGCCCGCTCGAACACGGAATGCTCGGGCTTGGTCAGGATGATGACCTCCCGAACCCTGCCTCGCTTGTCGATGATGTAGCGGACGACGACCGTGTCTTCCCAGCCTTTGGCCTTTGCCGTGTCGGGGTAGATCGGGTAGTCCTGCGACATCGACTCCATCGGAAGCTGGGCGTCGCGCGCGACTTCGACCATCTCCGGCGGCGGCAGCGGCTTTTTCGGAGGTTCGACGACGACGCTTTCGAGGACTCCGCCGACGACCCCGCCTTCCACGCCGCCTTCGACCCCGCCCTCGACGCCGCCGGTGACCGCGGGCTGATCAACCGGAGCTTCGGCCGGCGCCACGACGGGAATCTCATCCGGGATGACCGTCGGCGCGACGATCTGCTGGGGCATGGTGACCGGTTTGACCGGCGCGACGACTGCCTTTTTCGCGGCGGGGGGAGGGGGCGGCGGCGGAGGTGGCGGGGGCGGCTCGGTGAGCGAGTACGCCATGAACATTTTCGGCGACTGCTTCGGAAACTCGACCTTCCAGATCGTGGCGGCCAGCGCGGCCGCGGCCAACAGGGCGTGGATCGTCAACGACACGGGAAGCGTCTCGTAGAACAGTTTGCGGCTGCGCGGCGTAACCGCTTCCGGGACGACCGTCTCGAACATTGCTTTCCGTGTTTGATCGCTTCGGCGGGAGGTTAGCACCCCTCGCGAACGAATGTGCTACAAGAATGTCACGTCCATGGCTCGCTACATTCAGCGCATCGCGCTCCTCGGCAAGGAGCGCTGGATCGGATGGGAAATCGACGGAGTGGGCACGGAAGTCCCCGGCTTGACGCTCGCCGATCACATGACCGATGAGGAGATCCGGGCCCGCGGCGTCAAGGAATTCCGGACGATGCCGTTCGAGAGTTTTCTCGGAATGGGCGCCGTCAACGCGGCCGGCGGCGAGCTGCACGATCAGGACATCGACTACCGGCTCGACGCGCTGCTCGTGGGCATGGAGCGGATTCGCTCGCGCGGAGAAACCGCTGTGCCGCGGGCGATTCTCCTCGGCTTCTTTGGTGATGACCGCCAGCTCGTCCATCCTCGCGTGCAGGCAAGGATCCGCGAATGGGAAACGGCGGGGCAGGTGCAGTTCGTCGGCAACGACGAGTGCTATCTGAAGATCGTCGGACGATTGGCTTAAAGCGCCCCGGCCACCTTCGCCAGTTGTTCGGCAATCTCCTGCGTCGACGCCTTCGCGACGGTCGCCGAATCGAACCGCACCAGCACCGGATCGTAAATCCCCCGCTGGAACAGCGCCGCACGAACGTCGATGAAACGCTCGCGAAGATCCGCTGCCGGTGCACCGTCTCCAACAGTCTTCAACTCCTCCGCGACAGCCGCCGCCAGCTGCTTGAGCTGCTCGAGTGGAATGGCTATCGGAAGCTTCTCTTCGTGGTGATCGCTCATCGTCTCCTCTGAATCCCCAGCTTTTCGTACATCGCGTCGTCGTCCGTCTCCACGCGCGCGAAAACCGTCACGCCATGATTGGCGGGCGCGTCTTCGATCCTGATCAACCCCTGCTCGGACAGATCGTCATCGACGCCGGCGATATCGTAGCCCGCCCACACCGCGAAGCCCCGCTCCTCGGTGGGCCCGATCGAGCCTACTCGCGTGAACTTCTTGAGGTAACGCCCCATCGTTCCATGATCCGGGCCAGCGCGGCCGTGCCCAACCCCCACGCGCCGTTGATCAGCAGTCCGGCGACGGCCATCTTCGCGTTGCCACCGGCGGCCATTCCTTTGAGCGGCGCGACCACGAATCCGGCGACGAGCGTCGGCACGATCGCGCCGAAGAGCAGCGCGACGATCCAGAACTTCGCGCCGGTCATCCTTCCCACGACGAGCATCAGGATCACACCCCACACACCGCCCCAGAACGAAAGCGAGATCAGTTCCGGAACGCCGAACGGCTTCGTGGCCGCGAACGAGTACGGCGATCGATCGATGAAACCAACCGCGTTCATGATCGCGACGACGACCTGGTGAAAGAGCGGCACGGCCAGCGCGCCGGCAAGAAACCACTTCAAACCTCGCATACTCTTCCTCCCGAAATGCCTCCGGAGCTGATCATCTTCGTCGGCCTTCAAGCCTCGGGCAAGTCCACCTACTATCAGACTCACTTTGCGGCAACGCACGTGCATGTGAGCAAAGACCTGATGAAGAACGCGCGCAATCGCGAGGCGAGACAGATCGAGATGATCGACCAGGCGCTGGCACAAGGACGATCGGTGGTCGTCGACAACACCAATCCCACACCCGCGATCCGTGCTCCGCTGATCGCACTCGGCAAGCGCCACGGCGCGCGCGTCGTGGCGTACTACTTCGAGACGACGATGAAGGACGCGGTTGCGCGCAACCGGCAACGCGAAGGCAAAGCGCGCGTTCCCGACGTCGCCCTGTTCGTTTCGGCCAAGAAGATGGTGCCGCCGGGCGTCGCGGAAGGATTCGACGAGGTCCGCGTCATCGCCCCGATCCCGAGCGTTACGACATGACGCCCAGGCAACTGCTCAAGAAAGTGTTTCCTCCCATGCTCGCTTCGCTGGCGGAAGCGCCGCCGCGGGACGAGTCGAACTGGTCGTATGAATTGAAGTACGACGGCTTCCGCGCCGTGGTCGGCATCGTGAAGGGCGAGGTGGCCATGCTCAGCCGCAACGAGCTCGATCTCGCGCCGCGCTTTCCGCGCACGTTCGAAGCGCTGAAGAAACTCGAGTGCGACGAGATCGTGATCGACGGGGAAGTGGTCGTGCTCGACGAGCAGGGCGCGCCGCGGTTCCAGTTGCTGCAGCAGGGCGGCCGCGAGCTGATGGCCGTCTTCGACATCCTCTGGCTCAACGGCGAAGACCTGCGGCGGAAGACCTATCTCGAGCGGCGAAAAATGCTGGAGAAGTTCCTCCGCAAGGCTCCTGCCGGCATCGCCGTCTCCCAGAAGATGGATCCTCCCGGCGAGAAAGCTCTGGCGACGGCCGCGGCGGGCGGGTGGGAAGGAATCATCGCCAAGAAGAACGACTCGACGTATGAGTCGCGCCGCTCGAAGGACTGGCTGAAGATCAAGGCCATCAATCAGCAGGAGCTCGTGATCGTCGGCTATCAACCGAGCAACGCCAACGATCGCGACATCGGATCGCTGCATCTCGCCGTGAACGAGAACGGCGCGCTGCGCTACGCCGGCAAAGTCGGGACGGGCTTTTCCTCGAAGCTGCGAGGCTGGTTGAAAGACGAACTGGACAAGGACGTGATCCCGAAGACGGATGTGAAGGACGCGCCGCGCGTACGGACCGCGGTCTGGACCAAACCGCGATTCGTTGCCCAGGTTTCGTTCACCGAGTGGACCGGCGATCACCGCCTGCGCCACCCCTCATTCCTCGGACTCCGCGACGACAAAGGAGTGAAAGACGTGGTGAGAGAGAAAGCAGGGGTTACGGGGTTACGGGGTTTCGAGGTTTCGGGGAAGAAGAACCCGGCCGCGAAAAAGTCGTCCACCCCGAAACCCCGTAACCTCGAAACCTCGCAACCGAAAGTCACGCTCACCAATCCCGACCGTCTTCTCTATCCGCGCGACAAGATCACCAAACAGCACATCGCCGAGTATTACGAAGCTGTTTCCGCGCCGATGCTGCGCGCGCTCGAAGACCGGCCGCTGACGCTCGAGCACTGGAACCAGGGCATCGACAAGCCGTCCTGGTTTCATCAGAACATCGGCAAGGAAGGGGCGTCGTGGCTGACCGTCGTGGAGACGCCGACGCGCACGACGAAAAGCGGCAGCGTCAAACATCTCGTCGTCGACAGCGTCGACGCACTGCGCTGGCTGGCGCAGATGTCCGTGCTCACCGTGCACATGTGGCATTCGCGCGCATCGAGCCTCGCCCACGCGGACTGGATCCTCTTCGATCTCGATCCTGCGAAAGGAAAGGGGATCGAGCAGGCCATCGACGCCGCGATCGTGATGCGCAAGCTGCTCGAGAATCTCGAACTGCCGAGCGTCCCCAAGACCTCCGGAAAGCGCGGCATTCACGTGTTCGTCCCTCTCAAGGCCGGCTACACGCATGAGGAAGTCGGCGACTTCGCCTGCTCGCTCGCCGAAGCCGTGGCCACGAAAGTGCCGGGCATCACCGTCGAGCGCTCACTCGCCAAACGGCGCGGCCGTCTCTACCTCGACTGCATGCAGAACGCGTACGGCAAGACCGTCGTCGCGCCCTACTCGCCGCGCGCGATTGACGGCGCTCCCGTTTCCGCACCGCTGAAGTGGAGCGAGATCACGAAGAAGCTCGACCCGCTGAAATACAACATCCGCACGATGCCCAATCGGCTGGCGAAGGTGGGGGACCTGTTCGAAGAGGTGTTCAGGAATGGGGTGAAGCTGCCGAAATTGAAGTGAGATTGCTGGGTTGCTAGGTTGCTGAGCGCTCCGCCGAGTCGCATGATCGCGCTTCCTGGCGAAGCACCCAGCAACCCAGCAACTCAGCAACCGAGCAACGCGTAGCGACATGAAATCACACACCAAACACCTCACCCTCCACACCCGCGAACGGATGCAGTTCATCAACATCACGAATGAAGTCGAGGCCGAGCTGCGCGCCAGCGGCATCAGGGAGGGGCTCTGTCTCGTCAACGCGATGCACATCACCGCGAGCGTCTTCATCAACGACGACGAGCGCGGGCTGCACGAGGATTACAAGCGCTGGCTGGAGTGGCTTGCGCCCTACGATCCGAGTCCGGAGCGCTATCACCACAACCGCACCGGCGAGGACAACGGCGACGCGCATCACAAGCGACAGGTCATGGGCCGGGAGGTGGTCGTCGCCATCACGGACGGCACGCTCGATTTCGGTCCGTGGGAGCAGATCTTCTACGGTGAGTTCGACGGGCGCCGCGACAAACGGGTGATGATCAAGATCATCGGCGAATGACGGAGCGGGTAAGATCCGCGTCGTGAAACGGGCCATCATCACCGGAGCCTCCAGCGGAATCGGACTTCATCTCGCGCGCGAGCTCTCGCGTCGCGGATACGCGCTGGCGCTGCTCGCGCGCCGCATCGATCTCCTCAACGACCTCGCTCACGAGATCGGCTCGCCGGCGGTGGCCATCGCCTGCGACGTTTCGGATCGCGCATCGGTACGCGACGCCGTACAGAAGGCCCAGCAGCAACTCGGCGGGCCGTTCGACCTCGCCGTCGCCAACGCCGGCGTGAGCATTCCCGGCCATGCGACGAAGTTCAAGATCGACGAGGCCGAGCAGATCATCCGCGTGAACGTCCTGGGCATGATGTATCTCTTCGACGCCGTCATTCCGGCGATGGTCGAGCAGGGTACCGGGCAATTCGTCGGCGTCGCATCCGTCGCCGGCCTGCGTGGATTGCCGACCGCGGGACCGTATTCGGCGAGTAAGGCCGCCATGCAGGCATTTCTCGAATCATCGCGGATCGAGCTGAAGCCGTACGGCGTCGGCGTCACCATCGTCAATCCCGGTTTCGTGGCCACGGCGATGACGGACAAGAACCGCTTCCGCATGCCGTTCCTCATGCAGGCGGACAAAGCGGCGCGCATCATTGCCGATGGCATCGATCGGCGGGCGCGGGTGATCGAATTTCCCAAACGCATGTCGCTGCTGATGCGATTCGTGCGACTGGTTCCCGACGCGTTGTACGACCGCGTCACCGTGCCGTTCGGACGGCGAAAGGCGAAGTGATGAAACCGACGACGATGGTCCGTCTCTGGTCGCTGCAGAACGTCTTCCTGCTCTGGCTGATCCGGCCGAGGATCGTTGAACTGACGGACGACCGCTGCGTTGTGCGCGTGCCGCTGAACTGGCGCACCCGCCGCCGCGACATTCGCGCAATGTACCTCGGCACCCTCTGCATGGGCGCGGACGTGGCGGCCGGGCTGATCTCCTTCAAGCTGGTGATGGACCGGAAGCTCAACGTCTCGTTCGTGTTCAAGGACATCCGCGGGGAGTTTCTCAAGCGCGCCGACGGCGACGTCGTGTTCACCAACAACGACGGCCCGATGATTCAGGCGCTGGTAGCGCGCGCGATGGAGTCGGGCGAGCGCCAGGAATCGACGGTCCACGTCGTCGCGACGGTGCCCGAGAAATATGGCGACGAGCCGGTCGCGAAGTTCGAACTGACGCTCTCCTTGAAAAGACGGTAGGCAGTCTCGCGCATCGGCGCGGACTATAGATTGATGAAAATGCCGCCGAATCTGCCCGAGAGTGTCTTGTCGGCAATCGAAACCGCGATCGCCGAGTCACGGGCGCGGGTCCGCGTCGGCTATCCCTGGTGGCTGCGACCGTGGCTGGCCCGCGACGTCATCGCCATCACCCTTGGCCGCCGCATTTATCTCAGCGGCAAGGCCACGGCCCGTTCGTCGGCGTATCTCGAGCGCCTGCTCCGACACGAGCTCGCTCACGTCCGGCAGGTCAATCGCCACGGGCTGATCCCTTTTCTCGTGAGGTACATCGCTGAGTTCGTCCGTCTGCTTCTGCGCGAGCGTTCGGTCAATGAGGCGTACCGGAAGATCTCGTTCGAGGTCGAGGCGAAGGCCGCGGAAGAAGGCCTATAATCGGCCTTTCCCCAATGCTGCAGTTCAACTCTTTGGAGACACCGCAACTGGAGCGCTTTCTCGAGCGCCACAAAGCCGGTTTGTCCCTGAAGAACGAGGTCGATCTCGACCTGGTCCTGCGCCAGATCCTCCAGAAAGCAAATGAGTTCGTCCCCTCGGAATCAGGCTCGATCCTGCTCGACGACCCTTACCGGAAAGTGGCGACGCGCAAGGACAACGAGCTCGTTTTCATCGCCACGTTCGGCGATTCGAGCGCCAACCTCATTGGGCAGCGGCTCTCCGCACAGAACGGCATCGTGGGACGCGTCTATCAGAGCGGCACACCGCATCTTTCCGCGGATGTCGAACGGGACAACTACTTCTATCGCGATATCGACGAGGCCATCGGTCACAAGACCAACTCCCTCGTCGCCGTGCCCGTTCACATCGGAAAGCACGTCTGCGGAGTGCTCGAACTGATCAATCGGCTCGACCGCCAGCCGTTCACGTTGCGGGACATGACGCTGCTGGAGATCTTCGCCGGCTACACGTCCTTCACGCTGCAGAACGCGCTCGACGCCAAACGCGCGCACGAGCTGGCGAAGAAGGACGATCTGACCGGGCTGTACAACGATCGCTGGTTCCATGTCCGTCTCACGGAAACGTTGTCCGAGGCGCGGCAGAGTGGGAAAGAAGCGGTGTTGTTGTTCATGGATCTCGACCGCTTCAAGTGGGTGAATGACTGCCATGGACATCTCGCCGGCAGCCAGGTGCTCCGCGAGGTCGGATTTCTGCTCAAGCGGATCGTTCAGCGAACGGACGCGACCGTCGCGCGCTACGGTGGAGACGAGTTCGTGATGATCCTGCCGAACACGAGTCTCGACGAGGGGTTGCGCGTGTGCGAAGAAATTCGCCGCGCGATCGAGTCCACGACCTTCCTCGAGCGCGAGTGGGGCTTCAGCATGGCTCCCGTCCACCTGCGCGGCGTTCTGTCGGCGTCGATCGGCATCGCCCGCTTTGCGCCCGAGGCCGGTTCGATCTCGTCGGTGGAGATCGACAAGAACGAGCTCCTGCGCCGCGCGGACGTGGCCATGTACCACGCCAAATCGCTGGGCAAGAATCAGGTGGTCGTGTGGGACGAGGCGCTCATGCCGGCGGCGGGTGGTGAGTTGTCGGACGCGCGGACCTGAACGCCTTGTCATCCCTCGACTTCGCTCGGGATGACACGCGAACCGCGAGATCAGCGACGTCGGGAGAGGTCGACACGGCGAAGGCTCTCGGACACCCGGACGTGAACGGCGAGGTCTTCCTCGCGATCGGTCGCTGTCGGCCACTCGGGCCGGATGAGGGCCGCGTGCCGCCGCAGCGCGTCGCCGACCGCAAGTGCTTCCGCGGCAGTCATCTGCCCCTTCTGCTCCGCCCAGCGGCGCCGCTTCGATTCCTCGATCGCCGCCCAGTCGCGGCTGGCATAAGCGATCAGATCGGCTTCGCGCACGATTCGCGAGAATAGCATCTCCACACCGCCCCACTTTCTTGCTATCGTCTCGCATCCCGCACGAGGAGGCATTTCACCGTGGCAAAAATCACCGCTGAATACATCTGGATCGATGGTCAGAGACCGACCGCCAAGCTGCGCTCGAAGACCAAGATTCTCGACGCGCCGGTCAAGAAGCTCGAGGACATTCCCGAATGGGGTTACGACGGCTCGAGCACGGCACAGGCGAGCGGACATTTCAGCGATCTGCTGCTCCGTCCCGTCAGACATCTCCAGGACCCGCTGCATCGCGACAACGACATCCTCGTCCTCTGCGAGGTGCTCAATCCCGACGGCTCGGTTCACTGGAGCAACACCCGCGCGGCACTGCGCGAAGTCTCCGAAAAGTACAAGGATCACGACGCCTGGTTCGGCATCGAGCAGGAGTACACGCTCTTCGAAGGCAACCGTCCCCTCGGCTGGCCGGATCACGGATTCCCCGCGCCGCAGGGCGGCTACTACTGCGGCGTCGGCAGCGATGAAGTGTTCGGACGCGATCTCGTCGAAGCGCACGCCGAAGCCTGTGTTCGCGCCGGCATTCACATCTACGGAACGAACGCCGAGGTCATGCCGGCGCAGTGGGAGTTCCAGATCGGCGCGATCGGTCCGCTCGACGTCGCCGACGAGCTCTGGATCGCCCGCTGGCTCCTCTACCGAATCGGCGAGGACCTCGGCATCAGCGCAACGCTATATCCGAAGCCGGTCAAAGGCGACTGGAACGGCGCCGGCGCGCACACGAACTTTTCCACGAAGTCGATGCGCCAGCCGGGCGGCATGAAGGTCATCGAAGACGCGATGCGCAAGCTCGAGAAGCGTCACGACGACCACATCAAGGTCTACGGCGCCCACAACGAGGAACGCCTGACCGGTCAGCATGAGACGGCGCCGATTCACCAGTTCCGCTGGGGAATCAGCGACCGCGGCGCGTCCATCCGCATCCCCATGGCCACCGCGAACCTCGGTTACGGGTACTTTGAAGACCGCCGCCCCGCCGCGAACATGGATCCGTATCAGGTCTGCGCGATGCTGATTGAAACGGTCTGCGGCGACTATTAGTCCTCGTCCACTCCCAGATGCCTGATGTCGACTCGCCGCACTCCCTCGAGTGCGGCGAGTCGTTCTTCCAGCCCGCTGAGATCGATCGCCTGCGCCGCGCGAAGCATCACCCGCATCGTGCTCTGCTCCGGGCCGCGTGAGATCGAGCGCCGCAACGGCGTCACATCCGGCAACTCCCGCCAGGCCGCATTGACCGCATGCACCGCCTCGGCATCGCAATCGACGCGAAGCTCGAAGCGTCCCATCCCGTTGTCGCGCCGCGCGATCCGCAACATGAAGGTCTCGACGCTGCGGAGCATCAACTGCACGATGACGATGCCCGCGGTGAGCGTGCCGGCGAGAACGTAGTGGCCGAGGCCGACGGCGACGCCCATGCTCGCGTCGGCCCAGAGCGTGGCCGCGGTGGTAACGCCTTGCACGGTCAGACCGCGATGCATGATCACGCCCGCGCCGATGAAGCCGATGCCGCCGACGACAGCCGCCGCGATCTGTCCGGGATTGTGATTCTCGGGCCCGAACGTATTCGACATCATCGCGAAGCCCGCCGCGCCGAGCGCGACCAGGGTCATCGTCTTGAGGCCGGCGTGCTTCTGACGCCACTCGCGCTCGACGCCGATGACGGCGCCGAACGCGATGGCGAGCGCGATGCGGATGACGATCGTGACCGGATCGATCATCTGCTCATGTTCGGAAGCCCGAGCCAGAACCCGGCGGGGTACATCACGTAGCCCTTCAGGTCCTTATCCATCACCGCGACGTTGATCTGGTGGTAGAGCGAAAGGTAGGGCAGGTCTTCCTGCACGATCTTCTGGATCTCGGCGTAAATCTGCTTGCGCTTGGCGCGATCGAACGTGCCGCGGCCCTGCGTGATCAGCGCATCCACCCGCGGGTTGCTGTAGTACCCGCGGTTCTGCCCCTCGGGCGGGAAGTTCTTCGAGTGGAAGATGACGTAGTAAAAGTCCGGATCCTGGATGCCGTTCCGGCTCAGCGAGTACATGTCGAAGTTGCCCTTGCCGATGTCCTCGAAGAACGTGCCCGTCTCGACCGACTGCACTTTCATGTCGATGCCCACCTGCTTGAGCATCTGCTGGATCGCGACCGCGCGCTGATTGGCTTCCGCACTCGTGGAGGTCTTGAACGTGAGCGAGAACCGCGGCTGCGGGCCGTCGCCGTCCGGATCCCGGTAACCCGCCTGATCGAGAAGCTGTTTCGCGCGCGCGGGGTCGTACGGATAGGTCGGCAGATTTGCGGCGCGGACCCAATGGCCCTCGCCGAACATGGTGTCCGTGGGAACGCCGTGGCCGCCGAGGAGGTCCTTGGCGATCTTGGCGCGATCGATGGAGTGGGCGATCGCGCGGCGCACGTCGACCTTTGCCAGGACCGGATTCTTGAGATTGAAGGCGAGATACTGCCACACCGAGCCGGCTTTCTTGATGACCTGGTGTTTCGGGCTGTTCTCGAACTCCTTCACGCTCTCGAAGGGAATGGCGTTCACTTCGAAGTCGATCGAGCCGCGGCGCAGCTCGAGGACGCGCGTCGTTTCATCGGGGATGGTGCGGACGGTCAGGTGCTTGATCTTCGGCACACCGTGATGCCATCCGTCGAAAGCCTCGAGCTCGACGGCTTCGTCCGTCCGGTACTCGATGATCTTGTATGGACCGGATGAGATCGGCTTCGACTTCATCGCGTTCGCATCCGAGTTTGCCGGCACGATCCCCATGTTCAGGTTGTCGAACAGGCCGCCGTTCGGCTCGCGCAGATGGAGGATGACCGTTTTCGCGTCCGGCGCTTCGATGCGCTCGACGGCGGAGTAGCCGGAAGCCTTGGTGTTCTGCACGGTCTGATTGATGACCGATTCGTAGGTCCACTTCACGTCCTGCGCGGTGACGGGGCGTCCGTCGTGGAACTTCGCGTTCGGATTGAGGTGGAAGATGATGGTCTTGTCGTCCGGCGTCTCCCAGTTGGTGGCCAGATCGGGCGCGTAATCCATCTCCGGCGTGACCCGGATCAGGCCGCGGCAGCAGAGGTCGAAGATCCGTCCGGAGACGTTGTCGTTGCCGACCCGCGGGTCGAGGTTGGTGGGGGCGCTGGTGGCCGCGATGACCATCCGGTTCGCGTCGGCCTCCCCGCCGCTCCCCCCGGCCTTCTTTTCGCCACCGCCGCATCCTGTCAGTGCGACCGCGAAAACGGCCGCGAGCACGAGCAAATACCGCGTTCTCATTCGTTACTCCTCCGTCCGGTGAGTTACAAGAGGAATGCCCGGGGTAGTACGGCGCTGGCGCGCCTCGCCGTAAGCAGTAGGCGGTAGGCAGGGGGCCGCCACACGCCCACGTGGCCGGGCGCGGTCCACTGCCTACCGCCTACCGCGAGGCGCGCAGCGCCGTACTGCCTACTTGTATGATCGCCCGCCATGTCGTTCAGAACACTCACTCTTATCTGCGCCGCGCTGATCGCGACCACCGCGGCGGCGCAACAGCAGAAAGTCATCGTCCTCGGATTCGACGGCGTCGACGCCAACTACACCGAGCGCTGGATGAACGAGGGGAAGCTGCCCAACCTCGCTAAGTTGCGGGCCCAGGGCACTTTCCGGCCGCTGTTGCCGACGACGCCCGCGCAGACGCCGGTGTCCTGGTCGACCTTCAGCACGGGTATCGACCCCGGCCGTACGGGGATCTTCGACTTCCTTCGCCGCGATCCGAAAACGTACCTGCCGGTATTCGCCGCGTTCGACGAGACCACCGAGCCGTTCCTCCTCGGCGATCGCAACCCGTTCGTCTTCGGCGGCGGCCTGGGCCTGCTCTTTCTGATCATCGCGGCGATTCTTTTCGCGCGGCGGCGGCGCGTCGGCGGTGCGATCGTCGCGGTGTTGGCAATCGGATTGGGCGCTGCAGTTTTTTACGTCGTCCAGAAGTACATCCCGGCCACGCGCCCCGGCGTGATCAATCGCCGGCAGGGTACTCCGTTCTGGGAAGTCGCCGCGAAGGCGGGGAAGAAGTCGACGATCATCCACGTCCCGGTCACGTTCCCGGCCACCGATTTTCATGAAGGCCACATGCTCTCGGGTCTCGGCGTGCCCGATGTCTCGGGCCGCGTCGGTAAGCCCTTCTACTTCACCTCCGAGCTCGACTTTCAGCGCGCCGGCACCAACGAGTTCTCGATCGAGGTCGTGCAACTCGAGGACAACAAGGGCGTCGTCGAGACGAAGCTGCAGGGGCCGCCGAACAAGCTGTTCAAAGAGCCGCCCTACATCTCCATCCCGATGACGATCACCGTCGCCGACGATCGCAATTCGATTCAGATCGCCGTCAGCGGACAGACCTTTACCTTGAAGCCCGGCGAATGGACGGACTGGGTGAACTTCGTCTTTCCCTTCAACCCGCTGATCAAGGTCCATGGCGTGAGCCGCTTCCATCTGCTGTCCGTGCAGCCGGAAGTGAAGCTCTACCTGTCGCCGATCAACTTCGATCCCCGCAAGCTGCCGCCGGGCTTCCGGATCTCCACTCCGTCGAAGTGGGCGCCTGAGGTGGCCGAGGAGCTGGGGATTTACAAGACGCTCGGGTGGCAGATCGATACCTGGGCGATCTCCGAAGGCTTTGCCACGGAGAAGATCTTCTGGGACGACATGGAGTGGACGGTCAGGCAGTCGCGGAAGATGTTCGAGGCCTTCCTGAAACGGGACGACGACCTGATCGTGCAGTGTTTCGAGTTCCCGGATCGCGTCGGCCATGTGTTCTGGCGCATCGTCGATCCGAAGCATCCGGCGTACGACGCGAAGCTTGCCGCGGAGTGGGGCGACGCGGTGCTGAAGTCGTATCAGCTGATGGACGAGATCGTCGGCGACGCCATGGCGGCCGCGGCGCGCAAGAACGCGCTGCTGATCGTCGCGTCGGACCACGGCTTCGCGTCGTTCCGCAAGCACGTGCACTACAACACCTGGCTGGTGCTCAACGGCTACATGACCTTGAAGACCGGCGTGCAGGTGAAGGAGCGCAACGTGGAGATGCTCTTCGATCAGGGGCAGTTCTGGGAGAACGTCGACTGGTCGAAGACGCGCGCGTACGCGATGGGGCTCGGCGAGCTGTATGTGAACGTGAAAGGCCGCGAGGCGCAGGGTATCGTCGAGCCGGGCGCCGAATACGACGCCTTGAAGGCGGAGCTGAAACAGCGGCTCGTGGCCATGCAGGATCCGGAAGACGGCGCGTATCCCATCCGCCGCGTCCTCGCCCGCGAGGAGGTCTACAAGAAGTTCGACCCGAACATGATCCCCGACCTCTTCATCCTCAACAACGACGGCTACCGCGTCTCCTGGCAAACCTCCCTCGGCGGCGTCCCCAAGGACGTCTTCCAACCCAACAAAGCCGTCTGGAGCGGCGACCACTGCTCGGTCGACCCCGAGATCGTGAAGGGGATCTTCTTCACGAACCGGAAGGTGGCCAGCGGTCGGGCTCCGTATATCGCCGATGTGTATCCCACGGTGCTGGGCGCACTGGGGGTGAACGTGCCGTATGAGGTTGATGGGGTAGAGTTGCGATAGAGATGGACTTCGGAAAGGTGTTCGATTTCATCCGCGCAATGAACCGTGAAGGTGTCGACTACATCACCTTCGGAGCGGTGGCGCTCAACCTGCACGGCGTCATCCGCGCTACCACGGACGCCGATTTTTTCATCAAGCCCGAACGCGAGAACATCGAACGGCTCAAGCGTGCTTTGCGATCCATCTGGAGCGATCCTCACATTGACGAAATCACTGCCGATGACCTCCTCGGCGACTATCCTTCGGTGATGTATGGGCCACCGGATGAAAGCTTCAGCTTTGACTTTCTCACACGGCTCGGGGAGGTCTACTCGTACGACAATCTTCCGTCTGAAGTGATCGAGTACGAAGGCATTCCTATTCGAGTCGTAACGGCTGCGAAGTTGTACGAGATGAAGAGCAACACGGTCCGGGGTCAGGACAAGGTGGATGCCGGCAGGCTCAACAGCAAATTTCGTTTCGAGGAACACTGATGCCGGTTCGCAAATATCGCTCGATCGAAGAGATGAACGCCGAGCGTGACTGGCTCGAAACGGGCGATCCCGCCATTCCTCGCAAGATCCGCTACCTTTGGGCTTTATCCGATGCGCTGCTCGGCTCTGTAGGAACGTGCATTCCACGAGGAGTGCGCCGATACCGCTCCATAGAGGACGCGAACGCGGACAGAGATCGCTGGGAACAACTGCGCGTCGACCGCATCCGCGCGCGGAACGAGCGCAAATAGGTGTCGTTGCCACTCTCTTTGAGACTTTGCGACTCTGAGACTCTGAGACTCCACAAACAGAAAGCCAACCATTGGATTACAAACGCCTCCTCACCCAGGTCGAGCGCACGCTCGAGGCCATCGACACTTCCGAGTCGAACACCGTCACGGTCTCGCAGATCGCCGAAACCATCGCCACGAATTTCCGCGAAGAGCTGGGGATCACCGGCGGGCGGGTTTATGAGAATCGCGATGATGCGTACGAGCTCGTGGCGCGGTTCGGTGAGGACCATGAAGGGGAGCTGGGGATCACAGTGCCGCGCGAGTACCGGCCGGTCGAGCTCGCGCTCGAGAACGGCATCGTGGTCATGGACCCGAGCGATCCCGGCTTCGATCTCGCCCTCGAACAGAAGCTCGGCGCGCGGCGGTTCTGCGCGATCTCCGTCGGCGACGAGGACTACATCATCGCCTTCAACGTCTCCCCGTCGCTCGTTCGCGAGGACATCCTCTTCTCGCTGAACCTCATCCGCTACGCGATCAACAATCGCATCCGCACGCAGTGGTACGAGTCGCTGATCGTCGAAGCGCAGCGCATCCAGCAGTCCATCCTGCCGCAGCGCATTCCGCAGTACGCCGGCTACGACATCTGGGGCCGGACCGTGGCCGCGGAAGTGGTCAGCGGCGATTTCTACGATTTCATCCCCGTCTCCGACAGCATCCTCGGCCTCGCCGTCGCCGACGGCTCCGGCCACGGACTGCCGGCGGCGCTGGTCGTACGCGATGTGTACATGGGCCTGCGCATGGCCACCGATCGCGATTTCAAGATCGTGCGGACGGTGGAGAAGCTCAACCAGATCATCCACCGCGGCCGCCTGACCACGAAGTTCGTCTCGCTGTTCTACGGCGAGCTCGAAACGGGCGGAATCCTCATCTACTGCAATGCCGGCCACAATCCGCCGTTCCTCCTCCGCGCGAACGGCAAGACCGAGTTCCTTCACTCCACCGGACCGGTCCTCGGACCCACTCCCGACGCCACCTACACCCGCGGGTTCGCGAAGCTCGAGCCGGGCGATCTGCTCTGCCTCTACTCCGACGGCATCATTGAAGCCCACGACAAGAAAGATCGTGAATTCGGGACCGATCGCCTCGTCCGTCTCGTCAAAGCGAGCCGCCAGCGCACGTCGAGCGAGATCGGCAAAGAAGTCCTGGCCAAAGTGAAGGAGTGGGGAAGGGCGGCCGAAGACGACCGGACCATCGTCATCGTGAAGGCCGTTCCCGTCAGCTGATGCCGGACGTCCTCTACTTCAACGGCCGGTTCACCACGACCGACGAGCGCGTGCTGACGGTCGAGGACCGCGGCTTCCAGTTCGCCGACTCCGTTTATGAGGTCTACAAGTTCATCGGCAAGCGGCCGATCTTTCTCCTCGATCACTTCGAGCGGATGCAGCGCGGCCTCCAGGAGATCGAGATCCGCTGCCCGTGGGACGAGACCTCGTTCAAGGAGACGTCGCGGGAGCTGCTGGACCGCACGTCCTTCGATGATGGCATCGTCTACATCCAGGTCACGCGCGGCGAAGCTCCGCGGACTCATTTCTGGCCGGAGAACGTCGCGCCGACGGCCGTCGCTTACTCGCGTAGCTTCAAGTTTCCCGATGCGACGAAGAAAGAGCTCGGAATCAAAGCGATCACTACGCGTGATCTGCGCTGGAGCGCCTGCCACGTGAAATCGACGAACCTGCTCGGTAATGCGATGGCCAAGAAAGAAGCGCAGCGCGGGGGAGCGGAGGAGGCGATCCTGCTCGCGGACGACGACCGCACCGTTCGCGAAGGCGCGAGCTCGAGTTTCTTCGCGGTGAGGGGCGGCCGCATCGTCACGCACCCGCTCGATGAGCACATTCTTCCCGGCGTCGTCCGCGATCGCGTGATCGGCCTGGCCATCGCCGCGAAGATCCGCGTGGACGAGCGCCCGCTGCGCGAAGCGGAGCTGTTCGATCTCGACGAGGCCTTCATCACCAGCACGACTCAGGGGGTCATGCCGGTGACGGAGATCGACTCGCGGGTGATCGGGAACAGCAGGCGCGGCGAGATCACCACGGAGATTCAGCGGCTGTTCGACCGGCTGGAATCGTCGTCAGCGGGCTAGTGCCGCTGATGCCGGCGGGAAAACGGTCCGGACACGCCCAGGTTCTCCCGCGCGGTCACGATGAACCAGATTCCGCACGCCGCCGACGCGGCCAGACAAACCTGCATCGCCCGATCGAGGATTGCTGCCGCGGCCCACGAATCGACCACGAACCAGACGAGCACCACGAGCGCGCTCACTGCGTAGGTCACGCCGAGCGCTGCAAGAACGACATTGCCGCTGCGAGAGCGAATCACCATTCTCACGTCGCACCCTCCTCTGAAATTGAGGATTGAGTATACACCTGGGCGGAGTTAAGGCAGGGTCGCTCAGTCGGAGATGATGTCGCCGAGGATTCCGTTTCCGAGGCCTGCCAGGCCGCGGGCTTCGCCGCGGTTCGCGCCGGCTGCCGCGGCCACGCGATTCGCGAAACGGCTGAAGGGGAGGGTCTGCAGCACGACGTGTCCCGGCCCGGTCAGCACGGCGAAGAACAGCCCCTCGCCGCCGAACAGCGCGTTCTTGAATCCGCCGACGTACTGGATGTCGTAGCGGACGGACTCCGCCATCGAGACGATGCATCCCGTGTCCACGCGCAGTTGCTCGTTCGGCGCGAGGTCGAACTCGAGCATGTTCCCGCCGGCATGCAGGAAAACGAGTCCGTGGCCGGAGAGCTTCTGGAGGATGAATCCCTCGCCGCCGAACAGACCGGCCCCGAAGCGCTTGGTGAAGGCGATGGAGAGGTCGATGTTCCCGATGCCGCAGAGGAAGGCATTGCGCTCCGCGAGAACGGTGTTGCCGCGCAACTCGATGGGGAAGATTTTTCCGGCGATCGGATTGGCCAGGGCCATCTTGCCTTCGCCGGCGTGGCAGCGGAAAACGCTCATGAACATCGACTCGCCGGCCAGGAACTTCCGCATCAGCCCTTTGACGATGCCGCCCTGCATTTTGGCCTGCAGCTCGACACCGTTGCCCATGTACAGCATCGACCCGGCCTCGGCGAACAGCTCCTCGTTCTGCCTGAGCGTGACCTGCAGCGCCTGCATCACATCGCCGACGATTTTGTAATCCAATGTTCGACTTCCTCCGCCGAGCGATTGTATCTTGCGGTCATGGACGTACAGGGGCTCATTGACGAAGCAGAAGACGCGCTCATCGACGGCGAACTGGAGCGCGCGCAACGCGCCGGCGAACGGCTGCTCGACGCACGGCACGTACGCGGGTTCGAAGTGCTGGCGCGGGTGCATCAGCAGCGCGGCGATCTCGCCGCGGCGATCGCCGTGGTCGAGGATGGAGTCGCGAAAGCCGCACGCGCGTGGCCCCTTCGCCTGCTCCTCGGCGAGCTCCGCTCCGAGAACGGCGATTACGACGCGGCGCTCGAGGCCTATGACTCGGCGGCCGCCATCGAAGGCGCGGACATCGACGAGATTCATGTGAACGCCGCGATCGTGCTCCATCGCGCCGGCCGTTACGAGGAAGCGTTGAAACGGCTCGATCGCGCTCCGGGCGAAAGCGATGAGACGGTCTTCGCCGCCGCGCGTGTGCGGGCCGACGTTCTGAACCTGCTGGGCCGTCCCGACGAAGCGATCGCCGCCGCGGAGGCGGGCCTCGAGCATGTGACCGACGACATCGATACCAGCGACGTGGCCGAGCTCTACACGTCGATGGCCAAAGCATCGTTCATGAAGGGCGATCGAAAGGAAGCGTCGCGGCGCGCGCGTGAGGCGCTGGCCCTCGATCCCGAGGACGCGACCGCGCGCGGCATCCTTCGCGAGCTCGAAAGGCGTTGATGCGCCAGACGGTCTCGGAGGCGCAGGCGCTGCTGGACGCGCTCGCGGCGGTGTTCCCCGATTCCTCGAAGACCACGTTGCGCCAGATGCTTCAGGCGGGCCGCGTCCGCGTGAACGGCGAGATCGAAAAGAACGCGCGACGCGAGCTCGAGCCCGGCGACGCGATCGACATTGGCCAGAAAGCGGTGCAGCTCACACTGCCGCCTGGACTGGCGATTCTTCATGAAGACGAGGACCTGATCGTCGTCCTCAAATCGCATGGCCTGCTCACCGTGGCCACCGAGCGCGAGCGCGATACGACGACGCAGGCCTACCTGAACGACTACCTCAAGCAGAAAGGCGAGGAGCGCATCCACGTCGTGCATCGCCTGGATCGCGAGACCTCGGGGGTGCTCGTGTTCGCGAAGAACTTCGAGACGCGCGAGACGCTGAAGAATCAGTTCGCCGCGCACGACGTCGACCGCGTCTACGTCGCCATCGTGGAAGGAGAGATGGATCCGCCGCGCGGCACGATCGAGTCCTACCTGCGCGAGCGCCGCGACCTGCGCATGGAAAGCGTGAAGTCCCATCCGGACGCGAAGCTCGCCGTGACGCACTACCGCACCATCCAGACGAAGAAACCGTACTCGATGCTGGAGATCACGCTGGAGACGGGCCGGAAGAATCAGATCCGCACGCATCTGTCGGAGGCTGGGCATCCGGTGGTCGGTGACCGGATGTACGGCAGTACCGTGAATCCGATCGGACGGTTGGGGTTACACGCGAAGTTGCTGGGGTTTGATCATCCGACGACGGGGAAACACGTGGTGTTCACGGCGCCGATCCCTTCGGCGTTCAAGAAGGTGTTTTAGCGAAGCTCTGGACTGCGGTAGCGCAGCTACCGCTCTGACTTGCGGCGGCAGAGCCGCCGCGTAGAGAGCGGCAGCTCTACTGCCGCAGTCCAGAACTAAACGAAGCTCACCGAGAGTTTCGAGCCTTCCTCGCGATAAATCGTGTCGACGAACCGGATCACGTTCGACTTCAGCGACATGAACAGCGAGGAAACGCGGATGCCGCCGCCGAAGAAGCGCACGCCGCGGAGGAGGTCGCCGTCGGTCACGCCGGTCGCGACGAAGATGATGTCGTTGCCCGCCGCGAGCTCCGCGGTGTCGTAAACGCTGGTCATCGTCCTTGAAGCCCATGGCCTTGAGGCGGTCTTCCTGCCACTTCTCCAGGGGCTTGAGCTTTCCCTGCATGCGGCCGCCGAGGCAGCGCATGGCTGCGGCGGTGAGGACGCCTTCCGGCGCGCCGCCGATGCCCATCGCCGCGTGCACGCCCGTGCCGCGAACGGCGGCGGCGATGCCGGCGGAGAGATCGCCGTCCGTGATCAGCTTGATGCGCGCGCCGGCCTCGCGGATCTGGGCGATGAGGTCGTGGTGGCGCTCGCGGTCGAGGACCACGATGGTCAGCTCGTCGACGTCGCGCTGGAAGGCCTCGGCCATCTTGTTGCAGGTTCTCTTCGACCGAGGCGTTGAGGCTGACGAAGTCGGCGGCGGTGGGGCCGACCACGATCTTGTCCATGTAGATGTCGGGCGCGTTGAGCAGGCCGCCCTTCTCCGATGCGGCGATGATGGCGATCGAGTTCGCGCGAGCCGGTCGCGCAGAGGTTCGTCCCTTCCAGCGGATCGACGGCGATGTCGACCTCGGGGTAGATCTCGCCTTCCGTCCAGCCGCGGCCGAGCGGCTCGCCGACGTAGAGCATGGGAGCCTTGTCGCGCTCACCCTCGCCGATGACGACGGAGCCGCGCATCTTGAGCTTGTTCAGCTCCTCGCGCATGGCCTCGACCGCTACCTGATCGGAGTATTTGCGCTTGCCGTAACCCATCGTGCGCGCCGCGGCGATGGCCGCCTTTTCAGCCGCGCGCAGAAAACCGACTTCGAGACTCGATTCCATGTTGCTCCGTTCTTTTTCCGGGGGTGTTTTTGCGGCGTGAACTCTAGCAGATCGCTCGCACGATCTCCGCGCCGATCGCGGCGACGCGGCCGTCCTCGTCGCACGACGGATCGAACGATGCCAGCTCCAGCGCGACGATCGTGAAGCGCCGCCTGGCGATCTCGATCACTCGCAGAATGTCCTCCGGCGACAGCCCTCCGTCGGCGGCGTACTCGTTCGCGCGGCCGTGGCGGGGATCGAGGACGTCGAGGTCGACGTGCACGAGCAGGCGATCGGCTTCGAGCTGCATCGCGCTCAGCCAGCGATCGAGGTTCGGCTCGGTGAGGGTCTCGGGCTCGAGCAATGGAACGGCGTTGGCCATCAGCTCGTCGCGCTCGCCGGGGCTGTAGTCGCGCGAGCCGATGAGCATCGTCCGCGACGGCGGCAGGGGACGAAACCAGGGGATCGACGCGGCCATCGATTTCCAGCACCGGCCGGTGAGGATCGAGAGAGGCATGCCGTCCAGGAAGCCGCTGGTGGTCGTCTCCGGCGTCATGAACTCGCCGTGCGCATCGAACCAGATCACGGCCAGCTTCTCCGTTCCGAGTCCCGCGGCGAGACCGTTGATCGCGCCGCAGTTGCCGGAGAAGACGACCGGGAAATCGCCCGCAGCGACGCACTCGTGAACGGCGTTGGCGAGCTTCGCGTAGAGCTCGAAGGCGGTGCCGATTTCCTTCGTGAACGGGGAGTCGGATTCGATGGACTCAGGCTCGATGCCGAGGACCTCGGCGAGCCGGAGCGGGCCGGCGCCCATGCGGGCTCCGCGATGGCCGGAGTCGTACGGGACGGTGAAGTAGCGAATCATTTGGTCGGGGCCTCGGAAATCGGCACGCTGCATGCCACGGACAAGAGTGGCAACGGGGTCATCTTACAGCCGCCAAAAAACGCGGTAGACTCCGCCGGACAACGGGCCGGGAGCCATGATGTGGCACGCGCCGCCCGCATAGGAGAAAGGAAAGCATGGCTTCCAAAGTTTTCGTGGGGAATCTGAATTTCAAGACTACGCGTGAGGAGGTCGAATCGCTTTTCACGCAAGTCGGCAAACCGCGCGACGTGTTTCTCCCGACCGAGCGCGAGACGGGCCGCCCGCGCGGCTTCGCTTTCGTCGAGTTCGAGACGGAAGAGGAAGCCAAGGCCGCCATCGAGCGCTTCAACGGATACGAGATGGGCGGCCGTGCACTGCGTGTGAACCTCGCTGAAGACCGTCCTCGTGGCGGTGGTGGCGGCGGCGGACGCGGATTCGGCGGCGGCGGTGGTGGTGGCTACGGCGGCGGCGGTTACGGCGGCGGCGGTGGCGGCTACGACAAGGACAGCGGTGGCGGCGGCGACTGGGGCGGCGGCGGTGGTGGCTATGGCGGCGGTGGCGGCAAGAGCAAGGGCAGCCGCCGGAACATCCGCGCCAAGAAGCGCGCCCTCTAACTCAAATCGACGAAACGTTTACTGAGCGGCGGCGAAAGCTGCCGCTCTTTTTGTTTCGGTGACTACCGGCGCATCCATCGGCGGAAGCGTCCATCCTTCCAGCCACCCGCCCACGCTCGAGGGAATCAGCAGTCGATTGCGCTTGCGATCGAAGGCGATGCCGGACGGTGTCGCGGATTGCGCGAACAGCGGTTTGAGCTCCCCGGTCGTCCCTACATGCAGCGCGTCGTCGTGGCGACTGCCCACGATCACCGTGCCGTTCGGCAGCACGGTCAGGCCGTCGAAGTCGCCCGGTCCGCGCAGCACGGCCTTGACGTGATGGCCCGGTTGCCAGGCCACGATCTCGTTCCCGTACGCCTGGGCGACGAGGAAGCGCGTGCCGTCCCAGGCGATGCCGGTGGGGGAGTGCAGCTCCTCGCCGTGAATCGCGACCTCGACGTCGCCGTCGCGCTGGATCCTGAAAATGCGGCCATGCCCTTCGCGGACGCGCTCGCGGTTGCCTTTGATGCGGACGTCGCTGTCGGTGACGTAGACCGCGTCGTCGATTCCCGTGGCGATGTCGTTGAGGAACACCGCGCCGTGGGGAGCGAGATCGATCGTGCGGATGTCGCGGCCGGTCACGCGATCGAAGACGCGAACCACCGTCGCGTCGGCGACCCACAATTCACTGCCGTTGATGGCCATGCCGTTCGGCGCGTTCAGATCCTTGATGAACTCGCGATTCAGCACGCGGCCGTCGGGGGAGACGCGGGCGATGAACCCTTTGCCGGACACGAGGTAGATGTCCTGCGCTTCATCGTGCACGACCGCTTCCGCACCGAGAAGATCGTGCGTCTCGAAGACTTTCGCCAGAATCGCGCGCGTCAGTTCCGATGAGCCGCTGGACGTCATCGCCATCGGCGTCGATGTGAGCCGGTAGATCGATCCGCGCTCGTCGGCGACGAACATGCGTGAGAAGCCCGTGAGTGTCGCTCCATCGACGGTGGCGACGGTTTCCACCGCGCCCGGTTTGCCGTCATCGAAGCGGATCTGCACGACCGAGTCGCGCGCCACACCGAACGCCAGCGATCCGCTCTCGTCGAAGCTCAGAGCGGACGGCGCGTTCTTCGCGACGGCCGGCTCGTTCTCGTAGTTGAGACCATCGCCGATGCGATTGAGCTCCTCGCCATCCGCGGCCCAGAGCTCGCCGGTCTGCGGATGCCAGGACAAACCGCGAAGGTCGCGCAAACCGCGCGCGTGAATGCGGCGGCCCGCGCCACTCGCATCGAGTTGCAGCAGCGTTCCGTGCTCTCCGACACCGATGTAGAGCTTTCCGTCCGGTCCGACACTGATGATGCGGCGCGGATTCGTTCCGGAGTCGGGCAGGTCATTCAACACCGCGCGCGCCGCGCCGAATGAACCATCGGGCAAACGATCGGCGGCGACGATCTGCCTGGTGCCAGCGACGAACAGCGTCCGCCCGCGCATCGCCAATCCATGAGCGCCTTCGATGGAGGAGACCGCGGTTCGAATCTCGTCAGCCTGTCCATCGCCGTCACGATCGCGAAGGGAGATGACGTCGAACATCGTCGGCCGGCTGACCAGCACCGTTCCGTCTTCGAGAACGAGAATCGCGCGCGCTTCGCCGAGGTCGCGCGCGAACGGCGCGACGTGAAGCGGCT
Source organism: uncultured Acidobacteriota bacterium (assembly GCA_963822445.1). Lineage (GTDB taxonomy): Bacteria > Acidobacteriota > Thermoanaerobaculia > Gp7-AA8 > Gp7-AA8 > QHVT01. Next base: position 1,129,053 of record CAWGHO010000003.1, read on the forward strand.
CGGCGGAGAGATTGGTGGTTGCGAGAAGGATGAGTACTGCCAGCGATTGCCGCATCGTCACCGCGAATAGAACTCGACGATGAGACGGTCATCGACGGGGATGGGGATTTCCTCCCGGTCGGGGACTTTCACCAGGCGACCCGTCATGGTGTCGCGGTCGAGCTCGAGGTAAGCCGGCGGAAGGATGCCGCCGCGCTCGGCCCATACGGCCATCTGGCGACTGCGCTTCATCCGCTCGGTGAGTGTGATCGTTTGGCCGGGCCGTACTTCGTATGACGGAATGTCGACCCGTTTGCCGTTGACCAGCACGTGCCCATGCGCGACGAGCTGCCGCGCCGCCCAGATGGTTGGGGCGAGGCCGAGGCGCGCGACGACTGCGTCGAGGCGCTGCTCGAGGATCTGCAGGAGATTCGTACCGGTCGGTCCCTGCCGCCGTGTAGCTTCGGCGACATAGCGGCGCATCTGCCGCTCCGCGATGCCGTAGAACGCGCGCAGCTTCTGTTTCTCATTGAGCCGCGAGCCATACGCGCCGATCTTGCCGCGCCGCGCCCGCGCACCATGCTGTCCGGGCGGGTTCGGCCGCTTTTCGAGGATGCGCGCGTACTTCGGCGATGAGGCCAGCAGCACCCCGAACCGGCGCATGACTTTCGCCTTCGGTCCTCGGTATCGCATTGACCCGAATAGTGCGAAGGGTGTGCCGGGGGAGGGGGCAGAAGGCGCAAAGGCTCAAGGGCGCAAAGGCTCAAAGGTCTGACAACTTCCTTGAGCCTTTGAGCCTTTGAGCCTACGGCTTCCTCAGCGGGTCCTTCCTTCGATCCGCGGGGTCGCCTTCCTCCCAGAGAAAGTCGCGGTCTTCGACGTCGAACGCGTCCTCCGTATCGGAGCGGTAGCCGGTGGGCGGGCGGTCGTCGCGGCCGCCGAGGGGGATGCCGCGGCCTTCGCCGCCGTCCACCGTTCCTTCGGTGGAGTCGTCGTCTGTGGCGGGCTTCTTCTTTCGTCCGGACATGGACAGAAATCAGTGCAAAACGTGCGCTAGCGCGGCTTTTTGACCTTGAGCCGGACGGCCTCGAGCTCTTCGCGCAGGAAGTCGATCTGCGCGAGCAGCTCGTCCACCTGCTGGCCCATGGTGTTCGCGTTTCGGCTGCGCGACCGTTGCGTGCGGCGCTCCGTCGCCAGATCCCGCCAGAGCTCGGCCCGTTTTCGCGTGTCCAGGCTGGCGATGCGATGGGCGAGCGGATCGGGTCCGGCACTCTCCGAGCCGAGGATGTCGCTGGCCTCGACTCCGAGGATGCGCGACAGCACGACCAGCAGGGCGACGTCGATCGATTGCTTGTCCGTCTCGATGCGGGACAGCGTGGCGACGCTGATCTTGGCCTTGCCTGCGACTTCGGCCAGCGACCGCCCCTGCGACTGCCTTACTTCGCGAATCTTCTCTCCGACCATTGAGCCATCCTAAGCGAATCCTGCAACGACTTCGCTCTCTCCATTACTTTCCGTGCAAACGGCCGGCCGCGCTCAGAATTGCGGCTGACGCAAATATGTGCACGAATGTTGCAACTTGCGGGAACCGGCCGATTCGAGCGAGCGAGGCATCCGGGCCGCCGAGCTGAGCGTACCGGCCAACGTTCTGATACCGGCGATCGACGCAATCCGCAGGCGTCGGTCGCCGGGTTTTTTGGCCCGGTTGTTGCGGCCGCGCCCGCCATGGCCGCCGCCATCAGTCACGCCGAGTCTCTCCGCGAATACGGGCGCGGCCTCGCCGGCGGTCTGATCTTCAGCCTTCCTCTTCTCTACACGATGGAGATGTGGGCGGTCGGGTCGCTCGTCCGTCCGGAACGCCTCCTCGCCTATCTCGTTTTCGTCTTCCTGCTGCTGCTCGGCTACAACCGCTACGCCGGCCTGCGTCATGACGCGGGCTGGGCCGAAGTCGCCATCGATTCGGTCGAAGAGCTGGGCCTGGGAGTCATCACCTCGGCGGCCCTGCTCTTTCTGATCGGGCGCATCGGGCCGGAGTCCACCTTCGCCGAAGCGTTCGGCCGGATCATCACCGAAGCGGGCGTGGTCGCCATCGGCTTCTCGATCGGCACCGCGCAACTCGGGGCCGAGGACGAAGGGGAGTCGGGGATGGGCGGCGCGCAACGCCGCGGGAAAAACGAGCACGAAACGGTGCACTTCGGCGGTCAGCTGGTGATCACCTTGTGCGGCGCGGTGCTGTTCGCGGCGAATGTCGCGCCGACCGAGGAGATCCTGATCATCGCCATCGAGACCCCTCCCGCGCGGCTGCTCGGTGTGGCCGCGCTTTCGTTGCTGATCGGCGCGCTGATCCTGTACTTCACGAACTTCGCGAGCGCATCCCGCTACTCACCGACCGAGACGCACGGCCAGGCCATTCGCGGCACGATCGTCACCTACGCGCTGGCGCTGGTCGCCTCGGCGTTCATCCTCTGGTTTTTCGGACGCTTCGACGATCAGGGCCTCGAGGTCTGCATCGGCCAGATCATCGTCCTCGGTCTGCCATCAACGCTCGGCGCATCCGCGGGAAGGCTTCTGCTGCAAGCATGAAAAAACACGAGAAGAACGCCGTGGAGTGGAGCGTGTTCGCGGTCAGCGCAGTCATCGTCGCGCTGGCGGTCGGATATCTGGCGATGGCAGCGATTCGCTCAAAGAAGGTCGCTCCCGATCTGCGGATTACGACCGGGTCGGCGTCGGCGACGAGCGCCGGTCATCGCGTCGAAGTGAAGGTGCGGAACGCGGGTGACACGAGCGCGGAGCAGGTGCGGATCGAAGTGAGCTTGCGGCGCGGCGAGGAAGAGGTCGAGAGCGCGGAGCTCGACATCATTTACGTTCCGCGAAAATCGGAGCGCACCGGCTGGGTCACCTTCCGCAACGATCCCCGCTGCTGCTCGATCGCCACGCGGGCCATGAGCTACGACACGCCCTGAAAAAAAAACTGCCGGACACCGGCTGTGGTGAGTGTCCCGGAAGGAGCTTCCGAGTCCACATCCGGCGTCCGGCCACCCTCTCCCCACCTCTAGCGAGAGGGATGCTCCGGAATCGTGTTACCGACTGCTCAGCCTCCAGGGACGGACAAACGGTGATCCAGTACAACCAGTACGACCAGGATGATGACCGTTTCCACGTACCCCTCCCTTCTGCCCCGCTTGGGCGGACGAATGGAGGGCCCTCAGTAAGGAGTGTCGTGAGTCGGGAAAACCTTAGTTCAGCGTGGGGGGCACGAATGGCGTGCCGTGCTGGTCGGGGTGGGATTCGAGGTATTCGCGGACGTGGCGGACGAGCTGCGGCGTGACCGCGCCCGTGGCAAATGCTTCCTGCAGAAACGCGAGTGCGGTCAGCGCGTTGCCGGTCATTCCGACGGCGGTGAAGTTGCCGACCAGCCCTGAGCAAAGGTCGGCCGCTTCCGTCGCACCGGCGACGGTGCCGGCGGCAAGGAGGACTTCCGCGATGTCGAGCGTTACCAACGCCGCGTCGGTTCGCGCGCCGAGCTCCTCGAATTCGCGGCGGGCCTCGCGCAGGCGCGCCAGCCCCTCGGCCGTATCGCCCGCGGCAATGCGCAGGCAGCCGATGTTCCAGCGCGTGCGAATCCGCTCGGTCTCCAGGCCGAGGGCCTCGTAGAGCGACAGGGCGCGGGTGAAGTACGAGTCGGCGGAGGAGAGCTCGTTGAGGCGGAGCTGGCAGTTGGCGATGTTGAGGTAGAGCCGCGCCAGCGACGCGGCATCGCCGAGACGCTTGGCGACGTCGAGCAGAGACAGGAAGAGCTCGCGCGCTTCGCGGAAGCGGCTGTGATCGAAGAGGATCGCTCCCTCGAGGATCTTCGCGTGCACGTAACGCTCGTCTTCACCAAATTGCCGGAAGACGCGCGCGCTCTTTCGCGCGAGACGCACCGCGTCCTCGAGCTTTCCCGTCTCCAGGAAAATGACGGCGCGCGAGTACTCGACGATCGCCGTCCAGTACACAGCCACCGGCGAAGCGGAGTACGCGCGCTCGGCGATGTCGAGAGCATCGAGCGCTTCCGGATGGCGGCCGAGGTAGCGGAGCACGTTGGCGCGCTCGAGCCAGGAATCGCCGCGCATCTCGTCGATCAAAGGCTGTGGATAGCGCTGACTCCCGAGCTGATCGGCGATGGCGATGGCCGCGTCGGCGACGACCAGCGCGTGCATCGGCTGCCGCTCGCGAAGCGATCGCGATTCAGCGCACAGACGCCGCACTACGCCGGCGGTGTGCATGGCTGGAATCGAGCCGACGTTCGCGCGACGGAAGGAGACCGGACTGGCCACGAGCGGTCCGAGGAGATCCGCGGCATCGGCGTCTTCTTTCGCCAGCATTTCGGCCAGCACGCGGATGGCCTCGGGCGGATTCGCCGAAACCGCGCCGGCCAGTTCCCAAAGCGACTCCGCGGAAAGCGCGGCGTCGAACGCGCGCAGCTCGTTGAGCAGCGCGCGACATTGCCCACAGGCTGAAACGTGCGCCTCGAGCGCATCGCGTGCGGGGAAGGTTTCAGGATCGTCGAGGTAATCCTGGAGAGCGGTCTCGTCGTAGTGACCGCTCACGGTTTGTTCTCCTTCAGCGCGGCATAGGCCTCGCGTACCCGCTTGCGACAGCCATGCAGAAGTTGGAGAACGTATCCCGTGGTCGTGCCGAGGCGCTCAGCCATCTCGGCCGCCGAATATCCCTCGGCGTAGAACATGTGCAGCGTCTCACGGCACTTTGGATCGAGCTGACTCAAGGCCATCGCCATCGTAACCCGGTCGACGATGCGACCTTCCAGGCCGGAAGAGTCAGGATGTACGTACTCGGCGAGGTCATCCGGAAACTGACAGGTGCGTGCTGCCGCGCGCCAGTACGCGCGGCTTGCGTGGCACACCGCGCCGACCAGCCATTTGCGCGCGTCGCGCACGGAGTCGTGCCGCGTCAGATAGGAAGTGAAGACCTCGTTGACGATGGCCTCGGCATCGCAGGGCGGAATGTTGAACTTCTTTTCCGCGATGGCGCGAAGGCGCGAGGCATGGCCGTTGTACGCGTCTTCGACGCGTCCCGTGTGACGACCTGGCTTGTTAGCCGGCGAATCATCGTCGCCGGGCGGACCCATGCCGGCAGTATATTCGCGGGCCGGGAGATCACAGGAGGAATTGCATGTCGCTGGTCAGCGCCATTCTTGGAGAGCTGGAACAGGAATCACGGACGACGAGGAAAGTACTAGAGCGCGTTCCGGACGACAAACTGGGCTGGGCGCCGCATCCGCGGTCGATGACGCTGGGCCGGCTGGCGTCGCATATCGCCATGGTCCCGTCGCGTGTATTGCTCTGGCTGCGTGCAGGCGAGTTCGATCTCGTGAATGCCGGCCCGGCGCCGGGACTGGACCAGACGGCGTTGATCGTCGCCGCGTTCGAGAAGAACCTCCAGGAGATTCGCGAGCACCTCGTTTCGATCGATGACTCCGTGCTCAAGGAGCCGTTCACGCTCAAGAAAGAGGGAAACACGGTCGCCTCGCTGACGAAGATCGGCATCGTGCGCTCGGTCCTCCTCAATCACACCTACCACCACCGCGGACAGCTGTCCGTTTACCTGCGATTGCTCGATGTCCCGCTGCCGGCGATGTACGGACCGTCAGCCGACGAGCAGATGTGATGATTCTCGCGGGTGACGTGGGTGGAACGAACACGCGGCTGCGCGCGGTCGATGCGCGCGGACAGATCGTGCGCGAGCAGAACTACGGGAGCGGAGCGTGGGGAACGTTCGATGACCTGCTCCGTGATTTTCTGCAGGGTATCGAAGGTCCGATCGACGCGGCCTCTTTCGCCGTTGCCGGTCCGGTGTGGGAAGGACGGGCGGAGATCACCAATCTGCACTGGCTGATGGAGAGCGCGGCGCTCGCATCCGCGTTTTCGATCGGCCGCGTCTCACTCATCAACGACTTCCACGCGGTCGCCCTCGGCGTACCACTGCTCGCTGAGGCCGATCTGATCTCCCTCCAGCGCGGGTCGCGCGACAAGAGCCGTCCCATCGCCATCCTTGGCGCGGGCACCGGTCTCGGGGAGGCCTTCATCGTCAATGGCGAAGTGGTCGACACCGAAGGCGGTCATGGCGATTTCGCACCGCAGACTGAGGAGCAGGCTCGGTTTTTCCTCTACCTTCACGAGCGGCACGGTCATGTGAGCTGGGAGCGGGTCGTCTCCGGGATCGGCCTCGTCAATATGTTTACCTTCTTCGGCGGCGAGGAGATCGATGCCGCGGAGATCGCGAGGCTGGCGGAGCAGGGCGACGAGCGGGCCCGGCGGACCGTGGCGATGTTCGTCGATACCTACGGTGCCGAGGCGGGGAACATGGCTTTGCGGGTCCTGGCGCGGGGCGGCGTGTTCCTCGCAGGAGGCATCGCCGCGAAGAACGTCAGCTGGTTCAACGACGGCGCGTTCATCGAGGCGTTTCGCCGCAAAGGCCGCTTCCGCGAGCTCATGGAGAGCATTCCCGTTGACCTGATCGCACGCGAGGACGCCGGCCTGGCCGGCGCGGCCGAGGCGGCGCGGCGTTCGCTGGAATCCTATTGAGCCGTAGCGGGTTAGGGCCGCACGCGACACGTAAGGAGTCTTTCAAGTATGGGTTTGTCCGTAGGCATCGTCGGCCTTCCGAACGTCGGTAAGTCGACGATCTTCAATGCGCTCACCGCCGCCGGCGCGCAGAGCGCGAACTATCCGTTCTGCACCATCGAGCCGAACGTCGGCATCGTCCCGGTAGCCGATCCGCGCCTCATGAAGATCGCCGAGCTCGCGGCCAGCAAGCAGATCGTCTTCACCGACCTCAAAGTCGTCGACATCGCCGGCCTCGTCCGCGGCGCGAGCAAGGGCGAAGGCCTTGGCAATCAGTTCCTGGCCAACATCCGCGAGACCGACGCGATCCTGCATGTCGTGCGCTGCTTCGAGGATACGAACGTCGTGCACGTCGAGGGAAGCGTGGATCCGGAGCGGGACATCGAGGTGATCGAGACCGAGCTCCTGCTCGCCGATCTCGACGCGCTCGCCAAACGCAACGACCGCGTCTCGCGGCTCGCGCGCGTCGGGCAGAAGGAGTACTTCGGCCAGGCCGAGGCGCTGGCGAAGGCGATTGCTGCGTGCGACAAGGGAACGCCGTTGCGCGCAGCCGGACTGACCGATCAGGAGAAAGAACTGCTCGCGGATCTGAACCTGATCACCATCAAGCCCGTGCTCTACGTGGCCAACGTCGCGGAAGACGATCTGGGCAAGGAGACGCCGCTGCTGCAGAAAGTGCGGAAGGCCGCCGCGGACAAGGGTGGCGAAGTGGTGGTCATCTGCGGCGAGCTGGAAGCGCAGATCTCGCAACTTCCGGCCGGAGAGCGCGAGGACTTTCTCAAGGAGATGGGGCTGGAGGAAGCGGGGCTGGATGTGCTCATCCGCGCCGGCTACAAACTCCTCGACCTGGAGACGTTCTTCACCGCCGGACCGAAAGAGGCGCGCGCCTGGACCATCCATCGCGGCTCGAAGGCACCGCAGGCCGCCGGGAAAATTCACACCGATTTCGAGCGCGGGTTCATCCGCGCGGAGACGATCTCGTACGACGACTACATCGCCAACCGCGGCGAGCAGGGCGCGAAAGCGGCCGGCCGGATGCGCAGCGAGGGCAAGGACTACGAGGTCAAGGACGGCGACGTAATCCTGTTCCGCTTCAATGTTTGAGATACCGTCTAACGAAGGTCTCGCGATCGCGGGCAACCTCGACGCACCCGAGCGTCCGCGCGCGCTGGTGATCGTCGTCCACGGCTTCAAGGGCTTCAAGGACTGGGGCTTCTTCCCCTGGCTCGCGCAGCGGCTCACCCAGCATCACCTGGCCGTCTGCCGTTTCAACATGTCGCGCTCGGGCATCGGCGACGATCCGGAGACGTTCGACCGCCTCGATCTGTTCGAAGACGACACCTACTCGACGCAACTCGACGATCTTCGCCGCGTGGTCGCGTACGCGCAGCAGCAGGTGCCCAACGTCCCGACCTTTCTCCTCGGCCATTCCCGCGGCGGCGGCATCGCCATCCTTGCCGCGTCGGACGTGCCGCATCTGAATGGCGTGATCACCTGGAGCCCGATCTCGCGCGTCGATCGCTGGGATGACGAGACGAAAAAGCAGTGGCGCGCGGACGGAGTGCGCGAAGAAGTGAATTCACGCACGAAGCAGGTGATGCGCATGTCCACGCGCATCCTCGATGACTACGAGGCCAATCGCGATCGCCTCGACATCACCGCCGCCGCGAAAGCGCTGAAGGTTCCGCTGCTGGTCATTCACGGCGGCCGCGACGAAAGCGTGTCCGTCGACGAGGGAAGGCTCGTCGCCGATCAAACACCGCATTCATCAGTGGTCGTAATCGACCGCGCCGGCCACACCTTCAACGCCATCCACCCGCTGGTGCATGTGCCGTTCGAACTGATCATCGCCGCGGAGATCAGCGCGCACTTTGTGATCGCCGAAGCGACGCGCCGGTCGTAACGGCAAATCACTCCGGCTCGGCAATGAACCGGTATCCGATCCACGGCTCAGTCACGATGTAGCGCGGATTCGCCGGATCGGGCTCGATCTTCCGCCTGAGCGCGCTCATGTGCACCCGCACGGTGTCGTGCGTGGTTCCGGCCGCCGAGTCCCACACCCTGGCGATGATCTGCTCCATGAACACAGGCTTGCCCGCCCGCGTGGCGAGCAGCTCGAGGAGCGCGAACTCGGTCGGCGTCAGCTTGATCTCGCGATCGCCTTCCGTGACGACGCGAAGCTCGCGATTGATGCTCAACCCGCCGAAGCGCAGCGGTGCCGTGGACGCAGTCGCGCTGCGGCGGAGTTGCGCGCGAACCCGCGCCAGCAACTCCGGAATGGAGAAGGGCTTGGTGACGAAGTCGTCGGCGCCGAGGTCGAGGGCGCGGATCTTGTCGGCGTCGGCGCCGCGGACGGAGATCACGATGATCGGCGTTCGCGACGTCCGGCGGATCGCGCTGATCAACTGAAATCCATCCGCCGTGGGCATGGCCAGGTCGGTGAGCATCAGCTCGGGGACATTCACGCGAAACGCAGCCAGTCCCGCCCGGCCGTCCTCCGCGGTGATGGTGTCGTAGCCGGCCGCGCGAAGCTCGATGCAGAGCGATTCACGAATGCCCGGGTCGTCGTCGACGACGAGGATGACCTCGTTCACGCCGGCCTCGCGACGGGAAGGTCGATCCGCGCGATCGCGCCACCGCCCTCGCGATTCGTCAGCGTGAACGTGCCGTTGCACGCGGCGGCGAGTCCGCGGGCGATCTCCAGGCCGAGGCCGTGGCGGGGGAGGTCGGAGTCGGGGGCGAGGCCGGGGCCGCGATCGCGCACTTCCAGACGGACGTGCGAGCCGACGAACTGCGCGGCCAGCTCGATCGGCGTGCCGGGCCGTGAGGCGCGATGCGCGTTCTCGACGACGTTCACAAGGATCTCCAGCAGCAGCGACGGATCGGCGTAAGCGTCGGGACAGTCGTCATCGAGCGTGATCGAGACCGGCCGCGCCGCGAGCATCGACGCCAGGCTTTCCCGCACCGAGCGAAACAGGTCCGCCGGCGGCGTCGGCTCCGGATGGGGCGTGAAGCGGCCCGACTCCAGCCGGGCGATGGTCAACAAGTTGTCGATGCGCCGGTGCAGACGCGCAGTCTCGTCGCGGATCGCGCCGACCGTCGTGGCCAGTTCCTGCGAACCGGCCGTTTGCCGCTCCAGCGACGCCGCGTGAATGCGGATCGCCGTCAGCGGCGTGGTCAGGTCATGCGACACCGCCCGAAGCAGCGAGGTCTTGAACGCGTCGCTCTGCCGCAGCAGATCGATGTGCGCATTCGCCTCCCCTTCGAGACGCAGCCGCTCCGCCTCGGCCGCCTGCGCCCGCGCCGCGAGCACGAGCCGCGTCACCACCAGCGCGGCGAGCAGAAACGCGGTCATGGCCGTCCAGTTGCGGGGATCGTCGATGTGAAACGTGTGCAGCGGCGGAAGGAAGAAATAGTTGTAGCAGGCCGTGGCCAGAAACGACGTGGCGATTCCCACCTTCAGCCCGGCCCACATCGAGAGGAAGACCACGCCGAACAGGTAGATGAATCCCATGGTCGTGGGATTCACCCGCGTCGCCGCGCCGGCGGCGGTGAGCGCAACGATCACCACCACGACGGTCAACCACTTGACTGCTGCGCGCATAAAGACTTTCTAAAGATACGGGAAACGCGTGGCTGCCGGAGTTAGAACGGTTGCGGGGTTACGAGGTTGCGGGGTTACGAGGTGGCTTTCTTCTCCTCGTAACCCCGCAACCCCGAAACCCCGCAACCATGACCACCCACCCGAAAAACTACCTCCTCACTCTCACCCTCGGCGCCCTCGGCGTCGTTTACGGCGACATCGGAACCAGTCCGCTGTACGCGCTCGAGGAATGCTTCAAGGTCCATCACGGCCAGCAGATCGCGGTCACGCACGACAACGTCCTTGGCGTGCTCTCGCTGATCACCTGGTCGCTGATTCTGGTGATCTCGCTCAAATATCTGGTCTTCGTGCTGCGCGCGGACAACCGCGGTGAGGGCGGCATCCTCGCGCTGATGTCCCTGGTCCGGCCGCGCGAGGCAGGGCGCCGCGGGGTCCGCCGCACGATCCTCATCGCCCTCGGCCTCTTCGGCTCCGCACTGCTCTACGGCGACGGCATGATCACGCCGGCCATCACCATGCTCAGCGCTTTCGAAGGCATCGACGTGGCCACGCCCGTCTTTCACGACTGGATCGTGCCGATGACCGTGGCTGCATTGATCGTGTTGTTCGCGGTGCAGAAACATGGCACCGCCCGCGTGGGGATGCTCTTCGGACCGTTGATGCTGGTCTGGTTCGCGGTGCTGGCGGCGCTCGGCGTGTGGAACATCGTCCGCTTGCCGCACGTGCTGCTCGCGGCGAATCCAGTCTGGGCGGCGAAGTTCCTCCTGGCCCATCCGCTCGCCGGCTACCTGGTCCTCGGCGCGGTGTTCCTCGTCGTCACGGGCGGAGAGGCGCTCTACGCGGACATGGGGCACTTCGGCGCACGCCCGATCCGCATCGCCTGGTTCAGCGCCGTGTTTCCGGCGCTCCTGCTCAATTACTTCGGCCAGGGCGCGTTGCTGCTCCGCGATGCGAGCGCGGTGCGCGATCCGTTTTTTCTGATGGCGCCGCAATGGGCGCTGTGGCCGCTGGTCATCCTGTCGACGCTCGCCGCCGCGGTCGCATCCCAGGCGGTGATCTCCGGATCTTTCTCGCTGACGCGGCAGGCGGTGCAGCTCGGCTACCTGCCGCGCATCACCATCCGCCACACTTCCGCGCGCGAGATCGGCCAGATCTACATCCCGTCGGTGAACTGGCTGCTGATGGTCTGCGCGATCGGCCTGGTCATCGGCTTTAAGGAGACCACCGCATTGGCCGGCGCGTACGGTGTCGCGGTCACGGCGACGATGGGCATCACCACGGCGCTGTTCGCGGTGATGGCGCGGGAGCGGTGGGGCTGGAAGCTGCCGATGGTCCTCGCCTTCGCGGTGCCGTTCCTGATCATCGATCTGGCGTTTTTCGGTGCGAACATCATCAAGGTCGCGGACGGCGGCTGGTTTCCACTGGCCGTCGGCGCATTGGTCTTCACGGCGATGACGACCTGGTACACGGGACGGCGCATTCTCACCGAGCGCCTCGCCGAAAGCTCGATGAGCAGCGAGGACTTCATCGGCCAGCTGGCGGCGAACAGGATTCATCGCGTGCGCGGCACGGCGATCTTCATGACCCGCAACCAGGAAGGCATTCCCACCGCGCTGCTGCACAACATCAAGCACAACAAGATCGTGCACGACCGGACGGTCCTGCTCACGGTGAACATGGAGGAAAGTCCGCATCTCAGCGATGACGAGCGCGTGGAATGGATCGACCTCGGCCACGGCGTGTGGCGCCTCATCCTCCACTTCGGATTCATGGAAGACCCCGAGCTGCCGGAACTGCTCGGCAACCTGCAGGGGCCCGTGCCGTTCAACCCGATGGCCACGAGTTACTTTCTGGGCCGGGAGACGCTCGTCCCGACGGACGACCCGGGCATGGCCGAATGGCGCGAGCACCTCTTCGACTGGATGACCCGCAACGCCACCAGCGCGTCGATCTTCTTCAACCTCCCCGCAAATCAGGTCATCGAGCTGGGGGCGGTGGTGCGGATGTGAGCGGCGGCGGGCCGCCGAATTGAAAATTGAGAATTGAAAATTGAAAACGAGGGCAACTACTCATAACCGTCACGTTTTCAATTTTCAATTTTCAATTTTCAATTCGCCTCCGCGCCCCACGGGGGCGCGGGAGGCGTCACCGGCTTCGTCAGATCGAACTCCACCCGAAACCGCCGCCCCTGCGCCTCGCGGCGCAGTGCGTAGGTGAAGGTCCTGCCGGGATCGACGGCCACGGTCCAGATGTTCGTCGCCGCGGTGGGGATCAGCTTCGCGGTGAAGTCATCGGCGTAAAAGTCGAGCGCGAGTGGATTCACGATCGCGCGCGTGTCCCCGCCGTATTGCGTGACGCGATCTTCCGAGCCGTCCTCGTGACGATGATCGTGTTTGAGGCGGACGCCATCCGCGGTCCGGGTGAGGACCCACGTGCGCGAGCGGTTTTCGCCGGCGTGGAAGGGGATGCGGATCTCGTTTGCCGAGCATTCCCGGATGTGCATGACCAGGCGCTGCTCGCGGAACGCCGCGTCGGACGGCTCGGTGCCTTCGACCACGCGTCCTTCGAAGGCTTTGCCGCACAACGGCTGCAGCGCGGACCAGAGCGAATCGGCCGGCGTCGACGTGCGGCAGGCGGACAGGAGGAAAAACAGAACAAAGACTGCTATCGTTCTCGGCACACCATCATGCTAGCTCGCAACGTCGTTCGCGCGATCGCCGCGCTCTGCCTTTCCACGCTGCCGCTGTTTGCGCAGACCACCGCCTCGCTCACCGGTCAGGTCACGATCGGCGATGAGCCCGCGCCCGGTGTGATCGTCACGGTCACTTCGCCGTCGCTGCAGGGATCGCGATCGGCGGAGACCGGTGCGAACGGCGCGTATCGCTTTTCGGCGCTTCCGCCCGGCGAGTATCGCGTTCGCTTCACCCTCGCCGGCGCGCAGGAGGAGACCGCCACGGCGCAACTGCAGCTCGCGCAGACCACGCGGCTCGATGCGGTCCTCGACATCGTGCTGGACACACACACCACCGTTCTCGCGGCGCCGCCTTCCGAGCTCGAAACGCCCGCGGTCGCGACGACGATGACCCTCGCCGAGATCGAGCGCCTCCCCGTGCAGCGCAACCAGCTGGCAACCGCGCAGTTCATGCCCGGCGTGACCGCCAACGTTCTGACGAACGGCCAGGTCTCGATCTCCGGCGCGCCTGGGTATGACTCGCTGGCGATCGTCGACGGCGTCGTCGTCAACGAAAACACCCGCGGGCAGATGCGGCCGATGTACGTCGAAGACGCGATTCAGGAGACGACCGTGCTCACCGGCGCGATTTCCGCCGAATACGGCCGCTTCACCGGCGGCGTGATCAGCACGCTGACCCGCTCGGGCGGCAACGAGGTCACCGGCTCGCTGCGCGACTCGCTCAGCAATCCTTCCTGGTCCTCGACCACGCCCGCCAACGAATCGCGCGAGGACTCGCTGAGCCACGTCTGGGAATCGACCCTCGGCGGATTCGTGATGCGCGACCGGCTCTGGTACTTCGGCGCCGGACGCTGGGCGAAGAACGACACCGCCCGGCAGACCATCGCCGTGCCGGCTTTCACCGGTCCCGAATCGACGCCGCGCTCGCCGCAGATCAGCTATCTCGAATCGAACGATCAGAAGCGCTTCGAAGCGAAGCTCACCGCCCAGCCGCTGGCCAATCACAACATCGTCGGCTCGTACTTCGGTATCGACACGAAAGGGACGAACGCCCGCGCCGCGAACAACATTTACGACGAGGCCAGCCTCACCACGCGCATGGATCCGGAGTCGTTGCTCGCGTTCCGTTACGACCTCCTGGCCGCGCAGGATCTGCTCATCACCGGCCGCTTCGCGAAACGCGACATGGCCCTGCAGAGCGGCTCGGAGCTGACCGATCTCGTCGGCGGCACGGTCCTCTTCGACCGCGCGAACGGCAACGCGCGCTTCAACTCTCCGTCGCTCTGCTCGGTCTGCGGCACCGAGAATCGCGACAACCGGAATCTCGCCCTCGAAGGGCAATGGTTCGCGGACACGCGCCGGTTCGGCAGCCACAGTCTGGTCGCGGGCATCGACCGTTTCGAGGAGCGCCGCAGCAGCGCCGGCCATGACAGCGGAAGCGATTTCGGTCTCTTCGTGAGCCGCGCGCAGTTCAAGGACGGCGCGATCTATCCGGTGATCACGCCGACGACGAACAACGGCGGCGGGACGTTCATCCGCTGGATGCCGTTGCTCGTCGAGCCGCAACCGAATCGCCTGCGCACCGACTCGGTCTACATCAACGATCGCTGGGACCCGTCGGTGCACTGGAGCATCTCCGCCGGCGCGCGTTTCGACAGCAATGACGCCGTCGATGCCGACGGCACGGTGATGTCGGACGACAGTCGCATCTCGCCGCGCCTGGTCGTGCAGTACGACCTCGCCGGCGACGGGCGCCATCGCTTCAGCGCGTCGTACGGCGAATACGCGTCCCGCATCGCCGACAGCATCGCCTCGGCCAACCAGACCGCGGGCATCACCGGCGCGATCGACTTCGCTTACCGCGGTCCGGCCATCAACGCCAACTCGCTCAACGTGCCGATGGCCGACGCCATCCGCATGGTCTTCGACTACTTCAACAGCACTCAGGGCGGCACGAACAACCGGGCCGCGAACAACCTCCGCCCGAACGGCACCCGTTCCATTCCCGGCTACTCGTCCTATGTCGACGGCACCCTGGCCGCGCCGTACGTGCAGGAGCTGACTGCCGGGTACGGCATGTCGATCGGCAATCGCGGCTTCGCCAAGATCGACGTGATCAGCCGCGACTGGCGTGATCTCTACGCGGCCAGCGTCACCCAGAACACCCGCCGCACGAGCACGCCCCTCGGCATCCCCGTCGATCTCGTGCGCAACGGCAACAGCGACAACCTCCAGCGCACCTACCGCGCCGTGCAACTGCAGGCGAGCTGGAATCACTCGCGATTCGACACCGGCGCGTTCTACACATGGTCGCAGCTCCGCGGAAATCATGAAGGGGAGAGCGCGACGACGGGCGCGGTCGCCGACGCCGATCCTTCGATTTACTACCCCGAGTTCCTGAACTACGAGCGCTTTTCCCCGATCGGCTGGCTGCGCGGCGATCAGCGCCATCGTCTCCGCGCCTGGGCCGGCGTCGCGCTCGGCTCGTTCCACGTCTCGCTCCTGCAGACCTTCGACTCCGGCCAGCCGTATTCAGCGGTCGCGCCGGTCAACGTCACGTCCTACGCCGGCGCGCCCGCGAATCCCGGCTACAACGCCATTGCCAACGGCGTGTACTTCATCAGCGACCGCGGCGAGTTCCGCACGCACGACGTGCACTCGACCGACCTCGCGGTCCGCTACAGCCGCCGCATTCTCGGCGCGGAACTGTTTGCACAGGCCGACGTGCTCAACGTGATGAACAACGATGACGTGGCCGATCCCCAGCGCCTCAACACCGGCGTCACCACCTCGGCGACGTCCGCAGCGTTCCAGCCGTTCGATCCTTTCAACACCATCCCCGTCGCCGGCACGCATTACCAGCTCAACGCGAATTTCGGCCGGCCGCTGAACGATCTCGCCTATCAGCGGCCGCGGACGGTGAGGGCTTCGCTCGGCCTGCGTTTTTGAGACTGCTGTCCGGCAAATTAAAAGCAGTGCGGCGCTTACACTCGCGCCGGTCCAATTTCCATGGAGCTCATCGGGCGGCAGTTCGGCCATATCCGGGTCACGGAAGTCATCGGCGAAGGGGGCATGGGTGCGGTCTATGCCGGCTATGACGACAGGCTGGACCGCAAAGTCGCGCTGAAGGTTCTGCACGCCGAGCAGCGACTCGACGAAGAAGCGCGCGAGAGGCTGCTGCGCGAAGCGCGCGCCCTCTCCAAGGTCGACCACCCCAACATCTGCCGCATTCACGACTACATCGAGACCGCCGACGTCGATCTGCTGGTGCTCGAGTTCATCGACGGCCGCACGCTCGATGTCGCGCTCGAAGGCGGCATTGCGTACAGCGAGAAGTTGCGGGTCGCCACGACCATCGCCGAGGTTCTGCTGCGGGCGCACCGGGCGGGGATCGTCCATCGCGATCTGAAGCCCGACAACGTGATGATCACCTCGGCGGGGGAGGTGAAGGTCCTCGACTTCGGACTCGCGCGCTGGCTGCGCGACGCGCGCAAATCATCCGGACGGAACCGCGGCGTAGAGCAGACACTCCTGTCTGCTCCGTCCGAACAGACAGGAGTGTCTGTTCTACGCCTCCCGCAACCGTGGATTACACCGGGCGGTCGTTCGCCGCGGCCCGAACTGGCAACGGCCATGGGCGTCACCCTCGGCACGCCGTTCTACATGAGTCCCGAGCAGGCTCGCGGGGAGCCGCTCACGCCCGCGAGCGACATGTACGCGTTCGGTCTGCTCCTGCAGATCATGTTTTCGGGAACGCAGCCGCATCCGGAGAACATGCCATCGCGCGACGTGATCCTGCGCGTTGCGCAAGGGGAGACACAGCCGGCCACTGGCGCGCCGAAAAGCATCCTCCCGCTCATCAACGCGCTCAAATCGTTTGCGCCGGCCGATCGCCCGACCGCTACGGACGCGGTCGCGAAACTGCGATGGCTGATTGCCAGGCCGCAACGCATTGCACGCCGCTCCGCGATCGCCGCCGTGGTCGTCCTGGCCCTCCTCGGATTGTGGCGCTACACGGTCGATCTCAAAACGGAGCGAGCCGAGGCGCAGAGGCAGCGGGCTCGGGCCGAGGATCTGATCAACTTCATGCTCGGCGATCTGCGCAGGAAGCTCGAGCCGGTCGGCCGGCTGGATGTCCTCGACGACGTCGGTGAAAAAGCACTGCAATACACCGCCGAACTGCGCCCCGAGGTCATGTCAGCCGAAGAGCTGTCGCGCAATGCCGCGGCCCTCCATCAACTGGGTGAAGTGCGCATTGGACAGGGCAAGGGGCCGGAGGCCGCGGCGATCTTTCGCCGTTCGCTGAAGCTGAGCGAGCTCGCTGTGAAGAAAGCCCCCGGCGATCCGAAAGCGCTTTTCGTTTATGCCCAGACCCAGTACTGGATCGGCAATGGTCTTTACACCGATGGCAATGTCGAAGCGGCGCTCGTGCACATGCGCGAGTATTTGCGCGTCGCCAATCGCCTGGTCGAGCTCGAGCCGGCCAATCGCGATTATCAGCGCGAGGTCGCATACGGTCACGGCAACGTCGCCTCGATGCTCGAAAACCTCGGCCAGCCGCGCGAGGCCTTGCCGCACCACCGTCTGAATCTTCAGGTCAAAGAGCGGCTCGACGACGGCAGCAACAGCAGCCGCGCGGAGATTGCCGTCGGCTGCAACAAAGTCGCGCTCGCGCTCTACAAGCTCGGCGACCTGCGTCAGGCCCTCGAATACTTCCGGCGCGAGCATCAGATTTACAGCGAGCTGACGGCGCGCGATCCGAAAGACATGCGCTGGAAGCAGAAATTCGCCACGAACATGGCCTATCTCGGCCGCGCACTGATTGCCAGTGGACAGCGCGACGAGGGCGCCGCCTTGTACGAAAAAGAGCTGGCCATCGAGAGCGAGCTCGCCGAACGCGATCCCGCCAATGTCGTCTGGCAACGCAGCGTGGCCATCAGCACGCGGCATGTTGCCGAGGCCAGGGCCCGTCGCGGCGAGGTCGCTGGTGCGCATGAGCTGTACAGAAAGGCGCGGGCCAAGATCGCCGAAGCGATGAAGCTTGCGCCGACGCGAACGTCGTATGCGGTGGATGCTGCGGTGATCGACGTTGAATACGGGCGCTTCCTGTCCGAGAACGGTGATGTCAGCGGCGGCCTGCGCATCATTCGCCAGGCCATTCCACGATTACAGAAGTTGGAGGCCACTGCGTCAACGGCGCGTGCGCTCTTCTACGAAGCGGAAATTCTGCGCAAGACGAAACCGCAATCGGCGGAAGCGATTTACAGCATTGCGGAACGTGAGCTGGCGCCGGTCATCGCGAAGTCGTCCGATCCTTCCGATCTCGCGCTGTGGACGCGGATCCTCATCCGCCGCGGTCTTCACGCCGACGCGAAGGCGATGCTCGCCCGCATGCGCGCAAACGGGCAGTGGGTTGGCGAGCTCGAGCAGATGTGCCGCGAGTCCGGCTGTTGAGTCATTTTTCCTTCTCTCCCGAACTGCTATAATCCGCGCGGGCCTTACCACCACACAACCTGCGTATGGAGCTCATCGGACGGCAGTTCGGGCATATCCGCGTCTCCGGAGTCATCGGCGAAGGCGGCATGGGGGCGGTCTATGCGGGGCATGATGAGAAGCTGGACCGCAAGGTCGCGCTGAAAGTCCTCCACGCCGAACAGCGTCTCGACAGCGAGGCGCGCACGCGGCTGTTACGTGAAGCGCAGACGCTTTCCCGGGTCGATCATCCGAACATCTGCCGGATCTACGATTACATCGAGAGCGGAGACGTCGACCTGCTCGTGCTCGAGTACATCGACGGCCGCACGTTGCAGTCGGCGATGGATGAAGGCCTTCCGCAGGCCGAGCGGATGCGCATCGCGTCGACGATTGCCGAGGTGCTGGTCGTCGCTCACCGCGCGGGCATCGTCCATCGCGATCTGAAGCCGGACAACGTGATGCTCACGAAAACCGGCGCCGTGAAGGTGCTGGACTTCGGCCTGGCGCGGCTGTTCGAGAAGGGCCGGAAGTCTTCCGACTCTCATTCGGTGGCGGGTGAAGCAGTCGAACCGTCCATTGCCGCGACGATGGTCATGCCCTCCGTGCATGCGTCGGACGTCAGCCCATCAGGCCGGGCCGCCTTCCTCGCCACGGCCGCAGGCATCGCCCTCGGCACGCCGCTCTACATGAGTCCCGAACAGGCCCGCGGCGAGGCACTGACGCCGGCCAGCGACATGTTTTCCTTCGGGTTGCTCCTGCAGGTCCTCTTCACCGGCAAGGAGCCACATCCGGAAGTGATGAGCGCGAGGGACGTCATCCTTCGCGTCGCGCGAGGTGAGACCAATCCCGTTGAAGGTGCGCCGAAAGACATCACCGTGCTCGTAAACAATCTCAAGATGCTCGCCCCGGCCGACCGTCCGACGGCCGTCCAGGCGGTGGAGCGGCTCCGGTTTCTGATCGCGAAGCCGCAGCGGATCGCGCGGCGCGCGATCGCCGCAGGCGTCGCGTTGATGATGCTCTTCGGCGTCTGGCGTTACACCGTGGACCTCGATCGCGAGCGGGCCGTCGCCGTGGCAGCACGCGCGGACGCGGAGAACCTCATCGAATACATGCTCGGCGATCTGCGCAAGAAACTCGAGCCGGTTGGAAGACTAGACATCCTCGACGATGCCAGCCAGCGCGCGCTGGCGTACATCGGCTCGCATCAGCCGGCGACGATGTCCAATGACGCGCTCGCGCGAAGCTCCAAGGCGCTCAATCAGCTCGGCGAAGTGCGGATCGGACAGGGGAAGCTTCACGATGCACTCGCGCTGTTCAAGCGGTCCTTGAGCCTGGCCGAACTGGCCTTGAAGCGCGAGCCCGATTCGGCACCTGCGCAGCTCGCCGTCGCAACGACGCACTTCTGGATCGGCGACGTCTACCGGAAACAGGGAAATCTGAAGGACGCGCTCGCGCACTACACGCTCTACATGAACGGCGCCGAGGCGCTTTTCAAGGCCCATCCGGAAAACGATGAGTATCAACTCGAGCGCGGGTATGGCCACGCCAACGTTGCGTCGATCTACGAGTTGCAAGGCGAGTTCTCCCGCGCGCTCGAACACCTGCGCTTGACGCGGGAGGTCAAGGTCGCCCGCGTGGCCGCCAAGCCTTCCGACGCGGAACGCCAGGGAGACCTCGCCCGAACCCTGAACCGGATCGGTTTCGTTCTCGAGCGCAGCGGCGACCTCCGCGGCGCGCGCGCCAACTACGAGCAGGAGTTCGCTACGTACTCGCGGCTCGTCGCCCGCGATCCCCAGAACAGCCGCTGGAAGCACCGGTTGATCGTGAGCCACGACTTCCTCGCCCGGATGTTCGAGATGACCGGCGACGTGGACGCTGCGTTGAAACACCGCCGGGCCGAGCTGGTGCTCAGCGAACAGCTCGCGGAGCGCGATCCCGAGAACGCGCAGTGGCAGAGGAATCTCGCCGTGATCCAAATGCAGTACGGCGACGTGCTGCGCGTCGCCGGCGAGTTCGCGCCGGCGTTGAAATCGATTCGCACGGGCGAGGCCTCGATGGAACGCCTTCTGATGCGCAAGGAAACGGTGTCGTCGTGGCATCGCGATCTGGCGACGATTCAGACCGCGGCGGCCCAGGCATACCTGGCCAATGGAAACGCCGCCGCCGCAGAACAGTCGGCCGCCGCATCGGTTGCGCTCGCCGAACCGCTGCTTACCATGGACGCGGCCATGCCGCGTCATATCGCCGAGAGCTACCTGGCCCTCGGCGACGCCCGCGCTGCCGCCGGGAACGCAGTGCGCGCCCGGGAAGCGTGGTCGACAGCAGTCGACGTGTTGTCCCGGGTGCCGGCCGAACAGCGCACTCCGGAGCTGCTCGACACGCTCGTCCGGACGCTTCTCCGCCTCGACCGTCGGGACGAAGCCGAGCCGCTGATCGAGCAATTGACACGCATCGGATATCGCGCTCCCGATTTCATGAGAGCGATTGCAACAGCGAGAGAAAAGGAGGCAAGCATATGACCCAGCACATCACCATCTATTCACTGACCGACGTGAGACCGGACATTGCCAGCGTCTGGAGAGACGACCAGGTGCTCATGTGGGGCTTTGCGCCGGAATCCCGACTGGCGTGGCCCCCCGACTTTCTCGAGCCGATCCAGTTCACGAACGACAATCCGAATTACGCCCCGTGGCCCGGATCGAATCCGGTGCCGGTCGGTGCGAAGCCGGATGTCGGCCCGGATCGGCGGTTTTACATCGCCATGGCTCAGATGATCATGCCGAACGGCGAGACCGCCATGTACAACTACACGATCAACGTGGTGGACGAGTTCAATAACCTTCAACGGGTCCAGGTGCATCGCACCAAGCCCGACGGAACGGTTGAGGTAATCGACCCGGAAGTCGAGAACGAGCCCCAGCCGTGACCTCGTGATCGCAGGCCGGCGCCAATCGCCGGCCTGCGTCGTCTCTAGCATCCCGATTGCTATAATCGCCGCGGGTCTAATAACCAAAAACGGTCGGAATATGGAGCTCATCGGACGGCAGTTCGGTCATATCCGTGTCACTGAAGTAATCGGTGAAGGCGGTATGGGCGCGGTGTACGCCGGCCACGACGAGAAGCTCGACCGCAAGGTCGCCCTCAAAGTTCTTCATGCCGATCAGCGCCTCGACGAAGAGGCCCGGGACCGGCTGTTGCGTGAGGCCCGCGCGCTCTCCAAGGTCGACCACCCGAACATCTGCCGCATCCACGATTACATCGAGACCGGCGACGTCGATCTACTCGTGCTCGAGTACATCGACGGGCGCACGCTGCAGGCCGCGATCGACAACGGGCTGGCGCACACGGAGAAATTGCGCATCGCTCTCGCCGTCGCGGAAGTGCTGGTTCGCGCTCACCGTGCCGGCATCGTTCATCGCGATCTCAAGCCGGAAAATGTGATGCTCACGAAAACCGGCGAGGTGAAGGTCCTCGATTTCGGACTCGCGCGCTGGCTGCACCGCGGCCGTAAGTCCTCCGACAGCCATCAGGCCGCCCCGTCGCTCCTGCGTGTGGACCCGACCAAAGACTCCGGCTCCGCTGACATATCGCTCGGCGAGACGACGGCCATGCCCTCGGCCCGTCCTTCCGACATCTTCCCGAGCGGACGCCGCGAGTTCCTGGCCACCGCCGCCGGCATCACCCTCGGCACACCGCTCTACATGAGTCCCGAACAGGCACGCGGCGAGGCTCTGACGCCGGCCAGCGACATGTTCTCGTTCGGTCTGCTTCTGCAGGTGCTCTTCACCGGCAAGGAACCGCATGGCGACGTCATGAGCGCGCGCGAGGTGATCCTGCGCGTCGCGCGCGGCGAGACCAATCCCGTCGAAGGCGCGCCGAAAGACATCGCCGCGCTGATCAATCAGCTGAAGATGTTCGCCCCCGCGGACCGACCCACGGCCGTGCAGATGGTGGAGCGGCTGCGCTTCCAGATTGACAAACCGCAGCGCATCGCCCGCCGCTCCATCGCCGGTGGCGTCGCGGTGATGATGCTGTTCGGCGGCTGGCGCTACACGGTCGATCTCGATCGCGAGCGGGCGAAGGCCATCGAGCAGAAAACGGTCGCGCAGGAGGAAAAGGCCAAGGCCGAGGACCTGATCAACTTCATGGTCGACGACCTGCGGAAAAAACTCACCGTGGTCGGCCGGCTGGACGTACTGGAAGCGCCGAGCGAGAAGGTCCTGCAATACGTGCAGCGGCTGCGGCCCGACGCGATGTCCATCGACGAGATCGCCCGCCACGCGAAAGTCCTCAATCAGCTCGGGGAAGTGAAGCTGGGACTCGGAAAAACGCCCGAGGCCATCGATTTCTTCAAAAAATCACTCCTCTTGAGTGAAACGGCCATGAAGCGCGACCCGCGCAGCACCGAGGCGCTCATGGTGTACGGCAACTCGCATTTCTGGATCGGCAACAGCCACCGGCTGAAGGGCGATCTGAACGAAGCATTGACCCACATGCGCGAGTACATGAAGGCCGGTGACACGCTCGTCGAGATCGATCCATTGAAGAAAGAGAACCAGCTCGAGCGGGCGTATGGGCATGCGGGAGTGGCGGTAATACTCGAAAGCAAGGGCGACCTTGCCGGAGCGCTGCGGCATTATGAGCAGGCTCGCGAGGTCAAACACGAGCTCGCCCGTCGCGATCCTGCCGATCTGGAAGCGCAGGCGGAGTTGGCGCGCGCTTACAACAAGGTGGCCGTGCTGTTGTACAAGAAGGGTGATCTCCGCGGCGCCCTCGACTACTCGCAGCGCGAGGTCGAGATTTACCGCCGGCTTGTCTCGCAGGAACCGAAACAGGCCATCTGGAAGCGCCGCCTGTCGAACAGCGTCACCTATCTGGCGCGGACGCTCAGCCATACCGGAAACAGCGACGCGGCGCGGGCGATGTTCGAGGAAGCGCTGACGATGAATCGCGCCATCGCGGCGCTCGATCCGGCCAATGTCGAATGGCAGCGCAACGTCGCCATGTCCCTTCGCTGGCTCGCGAGCGAACACTCAGACCGCGGCGATCGCTCCGAGGCCCTGAAACTGTGCCGCGAAGCGGTTGAGATCATCGTTGACGTCGTCAAGCGCGACCCCTCGCGCACTGGATTCGTCATCGATTCGATGAATGTGAAGACTGACTATGCGCGGCTGCTTGCGGAGCAAGGCGATCCGCGCGGAATGGCGATGCTTCGGGAAGTTCTGACGGGGCTGGAGGCGGTTGCGAAAGACCGCATGACGCGTTACCAGGCCGGCCGGTGCGCGGTCATTCTCGGCGAGCTGTCATTGAAGAAAGATCGTGCCGCCGCGGCGGCCGCATTCGATCGCGCAGCCCGCCACATGGAACCGATCGTGGAACAGACGACGCATCCGGACGAGATGGCCATTTGGACCCGGCTTTTGATCCATCAAAAGCGCTTGCCTGAAGCTCGCGCGAGCCTCGCTCGCTTGCGCGGTACCGGCTACGCCACCACTCAGCTTGAACAGCTCTGCTCCGAGCACGGATGCTAGCAGGGAGAGAAAATTAGGGAGGAAATCATGTCCAACGGAGTCAACACATTTCCGGTCAACGTCTCCTGCAATTCAGGCAGTACCAGCGCAAATCCACCGAAGTTACCCGTGAAGCGTGCCCAGGGCACCGCGATCACGATCAACTGGAACGCTCAGGGCGGCAGCACGTTCCCGGAGTCAGGGTTCTTCAGTTGGAAGAACAGCACCAACCCCGGCATCCTGCCGACGCGCAGCAGCGACGGGACGACATTGACGCTGAACTACAACATCCCCGGGTCCGTGAACTGGGCGTACAACATCACCTTGTCGGGATGCGCAACCCAGGATCCCGAAATCGATAATGAGGTGCCTCCTGGTGAGGAAGAAGTGATCCCGCCGAAAAACCCGCCCGGACAGCAGGGACCCGGCGGCCCGACGGGTGGTGGAAACGTCGGCGGTGGTCAGCCCGGCGGCGGCCAGACCGGTGGCAGTCAGAACGACCCGGCCAAATCTGATTGATGCGTGATCCTCGGGCCGGCGGAAACGCCGGCCCTGTTTCGTTTGTGGAGCGCGGTCTCGAAGAGTGCTTCCGCACGTTCGCCGCGCTTCCGGGTGCCGTCGTCGAGGATCGCGACGATGTTCTGGCCGTGCGTACCGATCTTCCGCTCACGTTTCTGAACGGCATCTCGCGCACGGCATTCGCCGCTGACGCGAACGAGCGCGTTCGCGAGACGGCGGCTTGGTTTCGCGATCGTGGAACGCCGTTTCGATGGTGGCTCACGCCGTCGGTCGAGCCGCCGGATCTCATTCGCGTGCTCGCTGCGAATGGGTTGCGGCATTTTTATTACGCGACGGGGATGGCAGCGGACATCAGCGACGGTGGTCCAGTTCGGGAAGTAACTGGTCTTTCCATCGTTCGCGTGAAGGACGGACGAACGCTGTCGACGTGGGTCGATGTATTCGCGGAAGTCTTCTCGTTGTCGGAGAAGGCGAAAGGCGTCTGGTACGACGTCTACTCGCGCCTCGACACCTGGCGTCACTTCCTTGCCATGCTCGACGGCAGGCCCGTGGCCACGACTTCGCTCTGTCTTGGCGGTGAGGTCGGAGGCATCTTCCACGTGGGGACGTTGCCCGAAGCGCGCGGGCGGGGAGTGGGTGCGGCGGTCACCGCCGCGGCGATGCGCGAAGCAGCGGACACGGGATGCACGGTCGCGGCGCTGCAGTCATCGGAGATGGCGGTGAACGTCTACCGTTCGATCGGCTTCGAAGTCTGCTGCGAGCTCGAGTTGTACGACTGGAAGCCCGAGTACGACTGAGGCTACTCGCCGCCTTCGTCGCCACCGCCGAGGAGATGCTTCCCGCGATTTCCCGGGAGTTGCTCGGTGTGCTGGCGCGCGCCACCGCGGCGGCGACGGCGGCGTCGCGGCCCTTTCGGCGTCATCGCCGGCGCGTCATCGTCGGCATCAACCACTGCAGGCGCGGGTGGCGCAGGTGGACGCGGTTCAGCTTTCTTCGCGCCGCGATCGTTGAGCTTGTCCTCGTCGAGCAGCCATACCCACTGCGTATCGGGCACTGCGGCCGCTGGAGCGGCCACCTCGGCCACAGGCCTTTCGCGGCGCGGCTCGCGCTCGCGACGCGGATGCTGCGGCTGCTGTTGCTGCTGCGGACGCCGCGCGACCGCCGGCGACTCGAGCCGCTTCACCCGAATCAGCACATCCTCGGTGAGCCGGCGATTCACGGCGATCAGATCCGCGAGCAGCGCGATCAGCCAGGTGTGAAATCCGGTGATCAGAAACACAGCCGCCAGAATCAGCGACTGAATGTGGCCGCCGCGCTCGCCCTGGAAGAAGTACCAGAGGAAACGCGCGCCGAGGATCATGCCGAGGAGCATCAGGACCGAGCCGATGGCGAAGAAGGTCTTGAGCGGACGGTAGAGCGTGTAGATGCGGAAGATGGTGGCCATCGACTTGCGCATGTACGTGCCGATGCCGCTGTACAAACGCGAAGGGCGCGTCGGCGCGTTCGTGCGCACGCTCACGCTCTGCACGCCGAGGTTGCGGTTGCCGGCCTGTATGACCGTCTCCAGCGTGTAGGTGAACGGATTGAAGACGTTGATCTGCATCGCCGCTTCGCGCGTGAACGCGCGGAAACCGCTGGTGACGTCCGCGACGCTGAGTCCCGAGGCCTTGCCGACCGTCCAGCTGCCCATGCGTTGCAGCATCCGCTTGAGCGGCGACATGTGCGGCGATTTCGACACCTCGCGATCGCCGATCACCACTTCCGCCGTGCCTTTCACGATCGGGTTGACCAGGCGGACGATGTCCGCGGCCACGTACTGATTGTCGGCGTCGGTGTTGACGATGATGTCCGCGCCGAGGCGCAGCGCGGCGTCGATTCCGGCGACGAATGCCGAGGAGAGGCCGCGGTGGCTCTTGAGCTGGAGCACGTGGTTCGCGCCGGCCTTGCGCGCGGCCTCGGCGGTCTTGTCGGAGGACCCGTCATCGATGACCAGGGTCTCGATCGAAGTCACGCCGTCGATTTTCTTCGGCAGGTCGCGCAGGGCCTGCGCGATGGTCGCCTCTTCGTTGTAAGCAGGGATTTGAACGATAAGCTTCATTTAGTGAAAGTCGCAGTCATCATGCCGGTCGAACGTCTCGGCGGTGAGGCCGAGCGCGCCATCTCCTCGGTACTCAATCAGGAAGCGCCGTTTCCGTTCGAGCTGATTGTCGTGTCGGCGGCAGCGTTGAATTTGCCGGGAAATCTGCCTGCCGAAACCCGCGTACGAAACGTCCTCGAGCAGGATCGTAATCCCGCAACTCGAAGAAATCGAGCAGTTTCCGCCGTTTCGGCCGATGTGGAGGTCCTGGCCTTCGTCGATGACGACGCCGTGGCCGATCCGCGCTGGCTGGCGACGGCGGTCGCGTACCTCGATGCGAATCCGGACGTGCTCGCCATCGGAGGACCCGATCCGGCGCCTCCCGATTCGACGATTGCGGAGCTCATCTCGGACACGCTGCTGGCGACGCGGTGGATCGGCAGCGGCGTTGCGGCTCATGAGAATCGCCGTGGCATTTTCGACGTCACGCGCGCAAGCGACGTGGCCCTGGTCAATCTGTTCGTGCGACGCAACGCGTTCACTGGATTCGACGAGTCGATCGGCTACATCGGCGAGGACACGAAGCTGATCGAAGAGCTGATGAAGCGCGGCCGGGTCGTGTATCACGACGGCGTGCGCGTCTTTCATCGCCGTCGCGCGTTTCCCGGACCGTATCTCCGCCAGCGCTGGCGTTATCGCGTGAAGACCGGCCGCATGATCGCGACCGGGGAGCGGGCGCGCGATCCGCGCATCGATGCGTTTCTATTCGCGGGCTTCCTGGCGATCATCCTCGCGCCGTTCGTGATCATCCCGTACGCGATCCTCACCTTCATCCTCGGCGCGATGGCGACGCGGTTGCCGATGCGCTGGTGGCCGGTGATTCCGCTCGCCTTCGCGATGCATCACCTCACGTACTGGGTGGGCCTCGTGAGCGGAATCATGCAGGGATCTCAGCGCGCTCCACGTTGAACATCACCTTCACCGCGTGATTCTTCCGCGGCAGCGGGACGATCTTCCGGAGCAGGGGATCGAAGTAGTCCTTGAGCATGGACGGGCGCGGGGCGGTGAGGTAGCGGTCGGGATACATGCGCACGCCTTCCGGCCCGACCACTTCCAGTTCCTCCCGGCGCGTGACTTTCTGCACGGCGCAGGGAACGTGCGTCACGCCGTGCTCGCGCAATGCGAAGACGCGATGACTGCCGTTGCCGAGGACCAGGCGATTCTCGACGTGCATGGCGTTGACGATGTTCGGGCCGTATCCGACGACCAGGCCGACGATCGACGTCACCGCCGCGGCCATCGGATTCACCAGCTGATCGGGATCGAGCAGGACCGGCTCGATGAACCGGAGATCGTTGGACGGCGACACGAAGGTATAGGCGTTGGGCGCGGTCTTGAGCGCGCGCACCGGCGCGCGCTGCGGATTGACGGAGATGCAGGTGTGAAAGACGTCCTCGGCCGACGGGTTTTCGTCGAGCCGTTCGCGGATGCGGCGCACCTGGGAGAGGTTGATGTGCTTCTGGAAAACGACCAGGCGATCGAGCTCCACCATCGCGATCTCGGTCGACACCATCTGGAACGCGCGGCGGAAGAGGGGAGTGGCCTTCGCACTTTCCGCCAGCGCCTCGAGCTCCGGAGGCAACGGTCCGGGCGCAGCACCGTCGGCGATTCCGGCCTCGATGCGCTCCAGTTCGCGAATCCGATCGTTCGCGGTGCGCCATTCCGCCATCAGCTCCCCCTCGCTGTAACGCCTGGCGTCGACGGCGAGCGTGAGCACGGCGCCGATTACTTCAGTGACCGGCGGCCTGCCGAAGAGAAAGAGATGATCATCGGCCTCCTGGGCCGCGGGCGTCGTATTCATTATGGGAATTCCCGTTCCTTATTGTACGGAAGCACGGCGAAGAGGCGATAAGGAACTGTGCTAAAGTTTCGTCGGGTCTTACCAAATACAACTTCGGGGCTCCGCCATCAATGGACTTGATCGGCCAGCGGTTTCGCGACATTCGTGTTCTTGGCCTCATCGGCGAAGGAGCGATGGGCGCGGTCTACTCGGCGCACCACGAAACGCTCGATCGCAAAGTCGCGCTCAAGGCCCTCCACTTCGACGCCCGTCTCGATGAAGAAGCGCATCAGCGGATGTTGCGCGAGGCGCGCGCGCTGTCGAAGCTGGACCATCCGAACGCCTGCCGGATTTACGACTATCTGCGCGAAGCGGGTCAGGACCTGCTCGTGCTCGAGTACATCGACGGAAAGACGCTCGAGTCGGTGCGCGGAAATCTTTCCTACAAAGAGAAGCTGCGGGTGGCCGCGTCGATTGCCAGCGTTCTCGTGGCCGCGCACCGCGCGGGCATTGTCCATCGCGATCTCAAGCCCGAGAACGTGATGATGACCTCGTCGGGCGACGTGAAAGTGCTCGACTTCGGTCTCGCGCGGCTCATGCACATGCGCTCCGCCGGCGGATCGGGACCTCACGCCGTCGTGAATGACGTTCCCGACGCGTCGATGAAAGAAACGACGCCATCGTTCGGGGGCGGACGCGAATCGAAGCGCTCATTCCTGCTCACCGCGGCCGGCATCACCATGGGCACGCCGCTTTACATGAGTCCCGAACAGGCCCGCGGGGAGGCACTCACGCCGGCCAGCGACATGTACACGTTCGGCCTCGTGCTGCAGACGCTCTTCACGGGGATCGAGCCGCATCCCGAGCTTCTTTCGGCGCGTGAAGTGATCCTTCGGGCCGCGCGCAACGTGACCGAGCCGGTGCGCGGAACGGATCGCGCCGTGATCGCGCTGATCGAGCATCTCAAGCAGACGGCACCGACCGACCGCCCCACGGCTGGTGAAACGCTGGCAAAGCTGAACTGGATCATGGACCGGCCTAAACGCATCGGACGGCGTTCCGCGGCCGCGGCGCTCGTCCTGATCCTGGGTACGGGCACGTGGCGCTACACGGTCGATCTTGCGGAACAGCGCACGCTCGCCGTCAAGGCGCGCGCAGAAGCGGAGCATCGCAGAGGACAGGCCGAGGATCTGATCGACTTCATGGTGGACGACCTGCACAAGCAGCTCGTGCCGATTGGAAAGGTCGACATCCTCGACGAGGCCGCGGAACGGGCCATGGCCTACATGTCCTCCCAGCGACCGGAGCTGATGGCGGCCGACGAACTGGCTCACAACGCCACCGCGCTGCACAACGTCGGCAAGGTACGCGGCAGCCAGGGAAAGCGCGCCGAAGCCCTCAAAGCCTTCCAGCAGTCGCTGATCCTCGCCAATGCGGCCGTGAAGAAAGAGCCGTCGAATCTCCAGGCGCTGTTCACGCTGGGGCAGTCGCAGTTCTGGGTCGGTGAGACCCACCGGCGAATGGGCAACAAGCAGGTGGCTCTGGCGAAGATGAAGGACTACCTGGCGACGTCGGAGCGTCTCGCGCGCGCGGCGCCCGCGAATCAGGAGTACCAGGTCGAGCTGGCCTACGGTTACAGCAACGTCGGGAGCATGCTCCAGGTCGACAAGGACTACGACGGCGCGCTCGTCAACTACCAGCGCTGTCTCGCCATCAAGCAGGGGCGCCTTCGAACGGACCCGTCGAACCGCGAGTGGCAGGCCGACCTCGCCACGACCATCAACAAGTTGGCCTTCGCCAATCAGAGCAAAGGCGATCTCGTACAGGCCCGCATCCACTTCGAGGAAGAGAATCGGATCCTCAAGAAGCTCGTCAGCGAGAAGTCCGATCACGCACCGTGGCGTAACCGACTGGTCACCAGCCACTGGTATCTGGCGGGCCTGCTCAACGATCTGGGGGAAGTGGACGAGGCGGCGGCGAAGCTCGCGGCGGCGCTCGAGGATGCGGAGAGGCTTGTGAAGCTCGACGGGGCGAACACACTCTGGCGCCGCAATCTGATCGTCAGCCTGGCAAACCTCGGCAACACCGAGCGCATGCGCGGCAATCTCGCCGAGGCACGGCGGCTGCTCGAGCGCGTGCGTCCGCTGCAGCGCGAGCTCGAGCGCGACGCGCCGGAGATGAAGGAATGGCGCACAGACGCGCCGATGATCGACCTCTGGCTGGCGATGACGCTCTACGAATCCAACGAGCTCGCCGCCGCGGAACAACTGGCAGTGCGGACCGTCGGCGCACTGCGGGAACCTGAGCTCACCGCCGATGCGCACCTGCTTCTGGGGCAGATCGCCGCCAGACAGCGGCGTCCCGAGGATGCTCGCGCGCATTGGCAGCTCGCCGCGGACGCGGTGGGGGAGAGCAAGGGCCTGCGGGTTGCGGATCGCCGCGCGCGAGCCCTGCTCGTTTCCGGAAAGACCACAGAAGCGCAGCCAATCCTGGACTGGCTGCGGGAAGCGCGGTACGCCAACAGGGATCTCACGACCGTAGTCGCTTCAATCAATGGTTCGAGCAGAAAGAGAGGAATGAGCTCATGACTTACCAGATCAATGTTTATCTGAACACCACCGCCAACCCACCGGTGACCTGTTCCCCGGACACGATGGCGGTCTCCTTCGGAACGCAGGACGTTCAGTGGAGCATGGCCGCCGGCCAGAACGGGTCGATCTCCGCGATCACCTGGGGCAGCGGCGGCGATCCGTTTTCCGTCGACCCCAGCGCCTCGAACAACTGGACCGGTACCGACGACAACTCCAACACTTCGGGCGCCGGCCAGATGTACTCGTACACGATCTCAGTGACCTACAACAACACGACGTATTCGTCGGATCCCGAGATCGAAAACGACCCCCAGCCTCCGCCTCCGCCGCCGGCGCCAGGACCAGAGATGGTCGAGCCGCCGACGGCAGCAAACGTTCGGCGACACCGCCGCCGCCACAGCATCAGTCATGCAGCGAAGAGCGACGGCAACAGCTAACCTAAACCCGAACGGGCCGGCCATGCCGGCCCGTTCAGTCATCCGGGAATCGCGATTGCAACTCGCCGCCGGACATGAGCGTTCTCGACCTCGACTCCACCCTCGTCCGTCGCGGTACTCAGGCAATCACCTTCGGGCAGATGGCTGATTTTGCCGATCGCATCGAGCGCCGGCCCCTCGATCAGCTCGTGACCGACCTCCCCGGCCTGGCGCGCCTCTCCGACATGAAGTTCAGCCTGGCCCGGCAGGTCATCCGCCGGCGGGCTCGTGCGCTGGGCGACATCGATCGCGAACAGCTCCGGACCCTGGCCATGGAAATCGCTTCCACCGCACCCGGCACGGTTGCCGAACGGATCCGGGCGATCTTCGCCTGGGACTGAAGCCCGCGGAAATGCATACACTTACGTCGCGGTTGCCACCCGCGACTCGATGAAGTTTTCCGACAAGCTCCCCTATCTGAAGTATCTGGTCGACAAGCGCGGCATGCGCCCGGTCTACCTGATCCTCGGCCTGACCTACGACTGCAACTCCTTCTGCCGCACCTGCTTCAACTGGGAGCAGCTCCGGAAGAACAAGGAGCACGAGCTGTCGCTGGACGAGATCAAGCAGACCCTTTCGTCGATGGGCGACCTGCTGTTCATCGTCATGAGCGGGGGCGAGCCCTTTCTCCGCCGTGATCTGCCGGAGATCTGCGAGTTTCTGTCGACCAACAACCACGTCAAGCAGATCACCATCCCCACCGGTGCCATCACCAGCGATCTGATCGCCCGCCAGGTCGAGACGACGCTGCAGCGCTGCCCGAACACGCAGATCGTGGTCAACCTCTCCATCGACCACATCGGCGAGAAGCACGACTGGATCCGCGGCGTTCCCGGCAACTACGAGAAGGCGAAGAAGACCTACGCGCATCTCATCGCCTTGCGCGACAAGTACGCGAACCTGACGGTGAACGTGCACACGTGCTTGTGCACCTACAACGCCGAGGATCTGGACGTCCTGTTCGAGGGCGTGCGGCGCGATTTTCCGAAGGTCTCCTTCCACTCCTTCGAGATGCTGCGCGGCGATCAGCCCGACAAGAACATCCAGCCCATCACCACCGAGCGCTATCGAGAGCTGTTGCCGAAGCTGGAGGAGTACTGGAACAGCTACCGCAACTACGACGGCTTCCTGAAGTTCGTGAAGATCTATTCGCGGAAGATGGAGCTGGCCGTGCTCGAACAGGAAACGCAGGTTCGCCCGTGCCACGCCGGTCTCGTCTCGGGCGTGCTCGACGCGCGCGGCGAAGTGCGGATGTGCGAGCTGCGCGAGGCCGTGGGGAACGTGAAGGACACCGGCTTCAACTGGGACAAGCTCTGGTTCTCGCCCGAGGCGGATGAACAGCGCCGCTCGATCCGCGCGAAGGAGTGCCACTGCACGCACTCCTGCTTCATGTCGTCCTCGCTGGTGTTCGACGTCCGGACCTGGGGCGCGTATCTGCAGAGCACCGTCGTGAATTTCCTCTCCGCTTCGTGAAGACCATCCTCGTCGGCCCGGTCTACCCCTTCCGCGCCGGCATCGCCTACTGCACGACGCGTCTCGCCGAGGAGCTGCGGTGCGAGGTGATCTCCTTCAAACGGCAGTTCCCGAAGTTTCTTTATCCGGGCGGCGATGACGTCGATCCGACCCTGCCGCGCGCGAATGCGAGGTTCCTTCTCGACATCGTGAATCCCTTCACCTGGCTGCGCACGGCGTTGCTGCTGCGGCGCGAGAAGCCGGATGCGGTGATCCTGGTCTGGTGGGTGTGGGTGTGGGCGCTGCCGTACCTGACGTTGATTGCGTTGCTGCCGAAGAAGACGCGGGTGATCCTGCAGTGCCACAACATCGGCGACAAGGAACCAGCGGCCTGGAAGCGGATGCTGAGCAATCTCGTGCTGCGGCGGGGGGATGTGCTCGTGGTGCATGCGAAGACCGAGGCGGAGGATGCGTGGAGACGAACCACCAAACCGATTGTTTCCACCTTCCTCCCGGTGCATGAGTTGGGCGGCGCAATTCCATCCCGCGCCGACGCCCGCAAACAGCTCGGACTCAAAGACAACGTCGCCCTTTTCTTCGGCCACGTCCGCCCATTCAAAGGCCTCGACATCGCGTTGAACGCATGGCGACTGCTGAAGACCGACGTCACCCTCGTCGTCGCCGGCGAGGCCTGGTGGAAATCGGAGGACGAGTATCGCCGGCTCGCGAAAGGACTGGACAACGTCCGCTTCGACTTCCGCTTCATCCCCGATGCGGAGATCGCCACGTACTTTGCCGCGGCGGACGTCGTGCTCGCGCCCTATCGCATCGAAGCCCAGAGCGGCGTCGCACTGACCGCGTTTCACTTCGCCCGGCCGGTCATTGCCACGCGCGTCGGCGGGTTGCCGGAGATCATCGAGGAAGGCCGGAACGGGATGCTCGTGCCGGTCGAGGATCCCGCGGCGCTGGCGAAAGCCGTGGATGCGTTTTTCGCGCGGAACGATCGCGAGGAGGTGGAGCGACAGGCCGCAGCCTCGGCCCGTAAGTATTCCTGGGAGGAATACGGAGCGCTCCTCGGGCGCTTGGTGGCAGGCGAATGAAGTTTTCCCCTTCACGGATCAAGGTCGGTCTCGAGCTGACCTCCAAGTGCAATCTGCGCTGCGGGATGTGCCCGCTGCCGGTGCTCCGCCGTCCGTACGAGGACATGGAGTGGCACCTCGTCGAAAAGGCCGAGCGCGAGATCCACGGGATGGGCCTGAAGCTCAAGTGGCTGCACGAGATGGGGGAGCCGCTGCTGTACGCGCGGATCGACGACGCCATCCGCCTCTTCCCCGAGGCCAGCGTGTCGACGAACGGCCTGGTGCTGACCGAGGAGGTCGGCGCGAAGCTGCTCGCTTCGCCGCTCAAGCGCCTGCGCATCTGCGTCGACTCGATCAACCCGAAGGTCTATCCCCAGCTCCGCACCGGCGGAGACTTCGACAAGCTCGTCGATCTCACCCAGAAGTTCCTCAGGCAGGCCAAGGGCCATCCGATGCGCATCGAGATCCAGAAGATGCGCTCGCGGCTGACGCTCGAGGAGACCACGGACGACTTCCGCAAGCTCTTCGATCTCCGCCAGTTCAAAAATGCGCGGGTCATCGAGAAAACGTGCGAGGCCCTCGACGTCAACGAGGAGACCGATCTGCACGGGAAGTTCTACGGCTGCGTGCAGGGCGCCTTTTTTACCTGGGTGGTGGTCTTCGCCGACGGCCGGGTCACGCACTGCTGCTACGACGCGCACGGCGATCAGGTGATGGGCGATCTGAAGACGCACTCGCTGCGCGAGATCATCGAGAGCGACCGCTTCGCCACGATGCAGGACGCCTTCAACCGCCGCGACTTCTCCCAGCTCCCCCGGTGCGGCGAGTGCTTCAAGCACGGCGGCGAGTCGCACACGTTCAACGACGTGCTGACCCGCGTTCAGAACCTTCCCGGCGCCGCGAAGGACGCGGTGCGGAAGGTCATTGACTTGCGGTACCGCTAGGTACCTTCAGTGCCTCCTCGATCAACCGCGCAAGACGCAGACCGGCCAGGAGCATGCGCTCTTCGATGATGGGCACCGCCTCCCTCACGTAGGTTTCGTCGAACGGCTTCTTGGTCGTGTGGAGCTCCCTCGCTTTCTGGTGCGATTCGTTGAGCCACGACGTCGACGTTCCCGTGGCGAGCACCGCTGGGTCGCGTCCGGCGAGCGTGTCGTTCATCAGCCGGGTCACCCACTGCGCGTCGGTGCGGCCCTGCTTCTCGATGATGCCGGAGTCCCAGACGCTGTGCAGGTTGGTCTCCCGTCCGTCGAATGTCAGCTTCACGAGATTGGCGCCGAGGTCGGGATCGCCGTTCGGAAGGCGTCCGAAGCCGGTGTGAAACGGCTGGTGCATGTCGCCCATGAAGTGAATGAGGTAGATCAGCGCCGACTCGTGGTCGCAATTGTTGCGCTTCGAATCGCTGAGAATCTCCACCATCCGGTCGATGCGGCGGACCACGCAGTCGCCGTTCGGACAGTCCCTGCTCTCGTCGTACGTCGGATTGGCGATGTCGATGTTCACGAAGTGCCAGTCGCGCGTGGGCAGGGCCAGCTCGATCTGGCGGAAGTCGTCGGGAGCGTTGGCGACCGCGGCGAACGACCGCGGGTCGTCGCACGGCGCGCAGTCTCTGTTGTGGTTGTTCGCGCGCAGAGCATCCCGGGCTCGTTGCAGCGCCTGGGGCGAGGTCTGCTCGAGACGCTTCTCGGCGATCTGACCGACCACGCGATGTCCCTGCGCGCCCCACCCGAACGCCGACTGCGAAATCACCATCAGGATGAGCAACAATCCGCACCTCTTCATGACCATCCTCCTCAATCTTCTTTTCGGCTTCGCCCCGATTCTCATTCTCGGCGCGAGCATCGCCGCCGGCACGGACGACGATCCGCGGCACCGCCGCGTTTTCTTGCTGGTTTATGGACTATGGGCCTTCACGTTGGCAATTGCCAACTGGATCAAGTCCGGGAACCTGTTCTGGATCGGCCTCTGGATTGTCTTCGGGATCGTCGCGCTGGCGATCAGTTTTCGCAGGCCTTCACCTGAATGAAATCGGGATGTCGTCCATGGTCAGCACGCCGTGGCGCGCCTGCACGATCCGGGGAATGCAGTTGACGACCATGGCCGCGGTGGCGCGATCGCCGTGGACGCCGTGCTTGATCTCCATCTCCACGTCGGGGACGCCGCGCACGATCACGCGATCCGCGGCCACGGCTTCCGCGCCGACGTACATCCGCAGCTCGAGGCTCACGTCGACGCGGCCCTTGCCGTAAATCGTCTGATGCACGCCGGCGACCTGTCCCGGCGCGACTTTGAGGTACTGCGTGATGATCTCGCGGTCGGCGATGATCGGCTCGATCGTTTCCTCGCTGACGCTGGTGAAGTCGACGCCCAGGCCGTTGCCGACCATGATCAGCGACTCCCTGAGGCCCATGTGCTTGATCTTCCCCGCGGCGACGGCGGCGCGGAACTCGTCGACGGTCATGCTCGCCCCGACCTTGCGCTGCAGCGGCTCGCGGCGGGTCGATGCGTTCTGGATGCGGATGATCTCGACGGACTTCACGTCCTGGCAGACCGAGGTGATGGTGAGGGGGAGCTTGTCCATCACGAAGCCGGGATTCACGCCGGTGCCGATGAGAGCGGCGCTGTTCGATCGCGCGATCTGCTGCAGCTCTTCGCGGATCTTCGTGTCGAGCGGGAAGGAGAGCTCCTCGCAGGTCGAGACGACGTGCGAGCCGCGCGACAGCAACTCTTTCAATTGATCGGCGACGTCGACGAGGCGCGAGCCGGTCGAGTGGCAGACCACGTCGGCTTTGACGTTGAGGTCCGCGGTGACGGCGACGCCGACTTCGCGCCCGAGGCCGATCACTTCGCCGACGTCTTTGCCGATCTTGTTCGGATCGATGTCGACCGCTGCGACCAGCTTGACCCACGATTTGGTGAGGAGCAGGCGCGCGATCTCCGCGCCGATGGGGCCGATGCCGTACTGAGCAACGGTGATGGGTTGAATGTTCATGCGGCGCGGATTGTAAGCGCTAAAAGAGCGATGCCTCCGCGCTCGGCTCTTCCTCGTCCTCGTCGAGAAAGTTCGAGACTCCCACGCCCACCAACCTGTATCGCGCATCCGGCGGAAAGTCGAAGCGATCCAGCAGCGACACACCAAGGTCCGCGAGCTGCTGCGCGCTCGACGGAAGCTCGGGCGGCGTGATCCGCCGCGTCGCGGTTTGAAAGTCCGGGGTGCGCAGTTTCACGGTGACGGTGCGGCCGCGCATCGATTTCTGTTCGAGCGTCTCCCACAGTTTCTGCGCCTGTTCCGCGATCCAGGCCGCGGCTTCTTCGCGGGTCACGTCTTTCGCGAAGGTGTTCTCGCTCGACCACGACTTGCGTTTGCGCGATGGCTCCACAGGGCTTTCGTCGATGCCGCGCGCGAGCTCCCACAGACGCGTGCCCCATTTGCCGAAGCGGGCAATGAGCTCGTTCTGCTCGAACTGGTGAAAATCGCCCACCGTCTCGATCTTCATCTCATGCAACACAGCCTCGGTCGCCTTGCCGACGCCGGGGATCTTGCGGACGGGGAGCGAGACCAGGAACTTCTCGACCTGGTGCGGACGGATGACGAAGCAGCCGTCGGGCTTGCGCCAGTCCGAGGCGATTTTCGCGAGGAACTTGTTCGGGGCTACGCCGGCGGAGGCGGTGAGATTCGTTTCCTCGCGGATCTCGCGGCGGATCGTTTCCGCGGTTTCGGTCGCCGTCGGAATGCCGGTCAGCTCCTGGGTCACATCGAGATAGGCCTCGTCCAACGAGAGAGGCTCGACCAGCGGCGTATGCCGCTCGAAGATCTCCCGGATCTGCTTCGAGACCGCGCGATAACGCTCGAAATCAGGGACGAGCCAGACCCCGGACGGACACAATCGCTTGGCTCGCGAGGCGGGCATCGCCGAGTGCACGCCGAACTTGCGGGCCTCGTAGGACGCGGCGCAAACGACGCTCCGTTCGCCGGCCCAGCCGACGATGACCGGCTTGCCTTTGAGCGACGGATCGTCACGTTGTTCGACGGATGCGTAGAACGCATCCATGTCGATGTGAATAATCTTCCGCACCTGTGAGCATCCTAAACGACCTCCCCACTCCCGCTTTTCTCGTCGATCGACCGGCACTGAACCGCAACTGCGCGCGAATGCGCGAGAAGGCCCTCGCGTCCGGCGTGGCCTTCCGCCCGCACGTGAAAACGCATAAGTCCGTGGAGATCGGACGCATCCAGCACGACGGCGCGCCGGGAGCGATCACCGTGTCGACGCTCGCCGAGGGGGAGGTTTTCGCGGCGGATGGCTTCCGGGACATTACCTACGCCGTGCCGCTTGCGCCGTCACGCGACAAGCTCGATCGCGTGAACGCGCTCGCCGCTCGTGTCGATCGACTCAGCGTTCTCATCGACTCGGAAACGGCGTTGCGCGCGCTCGAGGAGTACGCGGCGTCGCATGACATGGTCTTCGACGTTTTTCTGAAGGTCGATTGCGGCTATCACCGCGCCGGCGTCGATCCATCGAGCCCCGACAGCGTCCGGCTGGCGATGGGCATGGCCCGTTCGGAAGGCGTGCGCTTTCAGGGTCTGCTCACGCATGCGGGTCACTCCTACAACGCGCGGGACATCGAGGAGATCCGGCGCGTGGCCGCGGAGGAGTCGGGCTCGCTGAGCCGCTTCCGCGCCCTCCTCGCCACAGAAGGCCTCGGCGACGCCCGCCGCAGCATCGGCTCGACGCCGACGCTTTCGGTGACGGAACGGTTCAGCGACTGCGATGAAGTGCGTCCGGGCAATTATGTTTTCTACGACGCCTTCCAGGCCACGATCGGGTCCTGCGCGTTCGAAGACGTCGCCGTGTCGGTGCTGGCGACGGTCGTCGGCTCGTATCCCGAGCGTGGTTCGGTAATTGTCGACGCGGGCGCACTCGCAATGTCGAAAGACGCCGGCCCCGAGCACGTCGATCCGAAGTTCGGTTACGGAATCGTCTGCGATCTCGATCTGCGCCCGCTGCCGATGCGCGTCGCCGCGCTGTCGCAGGAGCATGGAAAGCTGGTAGGGGAGGCGCGGCTGCCGGTCGGAACGCGCGTGCGCATCGTTCCGAATCACTCCTGCCTGACCGCGGCGATGTTCGACAAGTACGCGATCGTGGAGCGGGGGAAGGTCGTCGATGAATGGAAGCCGGTAAGAGGTTGGTGATGAAGAAACTGGAAGGGAAAGTCGCTGTCGTCGCCGGTGCCACCCGCGGTGCGGGACGCGGAATCGCCACCGCGCTCGGGGAACTGGGAGCAACGGTTTACTGCACCGGCCGGAGCGTTCCGGGTAGTCCGGGGATGAAGGGTCGCCCGGAGACGATCGATCAGACCGCGGAGATCGTGACGGCGCGCGGCGGTCGCGGGATCGCCGTGCAGGTCGATCACACGGTGCCGGAGCAGGTCGAGCGTTTGTTCGAGCAGGTCGGCGAGTTCGACATCCTCATCAACGACATCTGGGGCGGCGACGAGCTCGCCGAGTGGGGAAAGAAGCTGTGGGAGACGAAGCTCGAGGACGGGCTGACGATGATCGACCGCGCGATCAAGACGCACATCATCACCAGCTACTACGGCCTTCCGCGGATGCGAGCGGGCGGGCTGGTCGTCGAGATCACGGACGGCGACGCGTACTTTTATCGCGGGCATTTTTTCTACGACCTGGTGAAGACGACGGTCATCCGGATGGCCTTCGCGCTCTCGCAGGAGCTGAAGGGCCGCGGACATCACCGCTGTCGCCGTGACGCCCGGCTTCCTGCGTTCGGAGTGGATGCTCGACCAGTTCGGCGTGACGGAGGCGAACTGGCGGGATGCGGCGAAGAAGGTGAAGGAGTTCATCGCCTCGGAGACGCCGCTCTTCGTCGGCCGCGGCATCGCCGCGCTCGCCGCAGACCCGAATGTCGCGTCGAAGAACGGCCGCGTCGTCGCCTCCTGGGATCTCGGCGACGAATACGGCGTCAATGATGCCGACGGCACGCGCCCGCACTTCATCCGCTGGCTGGAGGAGAACGAGCCGAAGATGGCCGCCGGCTGGAAGAAACTCGACGACACGTTTTACTCGTATTGGGGCTCGATGCCGTATGAGATGCCGGCGCAGGAGTGATTGGGGGTTAGGAGTAGCGGTGATGGTTGGTTCGACGAATCACTGAACACTAATCGCTTAGTTAGCCCGCGCGTGAACGCACGATGTTATACTTCATGACTTACGTACAACCGCTGAGTTACTCCATCGTAAATCGGTGCTTCGTCCCCCTTGCGGAGGCTTCATGGCGACGGCAAACGAAGACGCACGGCTACTGACCGAACTGAAGAAGCTGCTCCGTGAACACGGCGAGAAACGCGAGTTGGCGCTAGTTCCGCCACCGCTCATTCTGCCGTTCTGGTCCATCGGCTATGCGGTGAATGGTAGCGGCTCCGTGATCGGAATTAAGATAGGCGGTTCACCTGGCGCGCAGCGAGCCCTCGAACTTATCGCGCGATTTCGCCATCTTGAGCGGCTCGTATTTCACAGCGCTGAAGATGTGTATGTGCCTGCAGCGATCGGTAACCTCACAAATCTCCGCTTTCTGAGTCTTGGCGGGTCGGTTAAACGGCTCCCGCCGGAATTCTTGAATCTCGCGCTAGATGTTTATGACGCGCACGCACCGGACGGCCAGTCGCAGGTGATGAGAAGGTTCGACCAGCTGGCGGACGCGATAAGGGAAACGAAAGGCACGGCTGCCCCAGTGACGTTACCGCCCGACGATGCCGAGCGCGAAGCCGATTACGAGCGACGCGACAAAGAGAACGAGGAAATTATCGCGGCGATCTGGCGCGACGATGCGCCTAACAACGGCACTGTCGACTTACGTCTTCGGCGTGAGGTGCTGGCAGCTTGCGATGAAAGCCTGCGGCTCCGTGGTTTATACCTTTCGGGCGCGGAGCTAGAAGATCCCCCACTTGAGATAGCTGTCAAGGGACGTGATGCGATAGAGCGGTACTTTGAAGACCGGCGCGGCGGTGATTTGCCGTTGAATGAGGTTAAGATCATTCTAGTCGGCCACGGTAGTGCCGGCAAAACCTCCCTCGTTAAGCGAGTATTCGGCGACTCGTTCGACCAGAATGAGCCACAAACACACGGGATAAATATTCGTACTTGGCATTGCGGCGTAGAGAACAACGCTGAGATCAAGGCGAACTTTTGGGATTTCGGCGGTCAGGAGATAATGCACGCAACGCACCAGTTCTTCCTGTCCAAGCGAAGCTTCTACATACTGCTGCTGGACGGCCGGAAAGAGGAGGATGCGGAATACTGGCTACAGCACATAGAAAGTTTCGGGGGCGATTCGCCAATCTTGGTAGTGTTGAACAAAATCGATGAGCATCCCTCTTTCGACGTCAATCGGCGTTTTTTGAAGCAAAAGTACCCCGGCATAGTCGATTTTTGTCGCATTTCATGCGCGACTGGACTCGGTATCGATTCGTTCACGCAGCGACTCCGAGACGAAATCGGCAAGGTATCGATTCTCCGGACGCGTTGGCCTGCGAATTGGTTTCGTGTCAAGCAGCGGCTGGAATCTCTCGATACCTCGTATATCTCCCTCACAGATTACAATCGCATTTGCGACGAGGAGGCCGTACGAGATCCCGCGAGCCGCGAAACACTCGTAGATTTCTTGCACGATTTAGGTGTAATTCTTCACTTTCGTGACCTGCATCTGCTCGACACGCACGTCTTGGATCCCTTGTGGGTCACCGAAGGCGTCTATAAGATCATAAATTCGGAAATCGTTGCCACGCAGCGCGGTAAGCTCCGGCTTGATCAATTGTCATCGGTGTTGACTGGTGGTGAAGACGCGGTCCATCGTTTTCCCAAAGACAAGCATCAATATATCGTTGAGCTCATGTTGAAGTTTGAGCTTTGTTACCGTTTGGACATGGCCTCCATTCTGATTCCGGATCTGCTCGACATTCAGGAACCGCCGCTACCGTTGGATCGGCAGGGCAGCCTCCGTTTCATCTTTGAATACAGTTACCTGCCACGGTCGGTGATTCCGCGTTTCATCGTACGCATGCACCGCGATATTAAAGGGCAGAATCTGTGGCGCACCGGAGTAATGCTGGCTGACGATGCGCTTGGCGCCACAGCACTCGTCCGCGCGGACGAAAAAGCGAGACGTATTTATGTGTCTGTCACCGGTGGGCAAAAGCGGGATTACTTCGCTATCATTCGAAAGGTAATTGCCGACATTAACAGTTCGTTCGAGAAGTTGGCAGTCACTGAGCTTGTGCCTTTGCCGGATGCCCCGGACATCGCCATCGACTACCGTGAGCTGGTCGGACATGAACAGGCGGGGCGCGATGACATCTTCGTCGGTCGACTAGGTCGTGCCTACAACGTTTCTAGCCTGTTGAGCGGGATCGAAGACGTCCTCCGGCGAGACCGGCTCGCGCACACTGTCATCAATGTCCATGGCGACTACATCGCAACTCAAAAGGGAGGAGGCGAGACCTCGCTGTTCAACGAAAGCGCGTATGAAAGGGAAAGCATGGCCTACGAGCCCCGGGAGTGGGAGCGAATGGTAACGTATGCGACCGGCGCGACGTTCTTGGCCGTAGTTGGATTCCTCGTAATTCGCAACAAACCGTTCGCGGATCCGAACTTAGTCGTCTTGGTTCGCACGGTCTTGAGTTTAATTATAGCCGTTTTCGGTGCGACGATACCCGGGATGCTCAGGGTCGATCTCACTGCCAAAGGGGTTCTCATCAGGGCTGGTGGAGCTTTAGCGCTCTTCGTCATCACATTCATGCTGACGCCCGCAGTTTTGCCGGGTTGAAAAGACGCATGCCTTCGAAATCTGGATGTCTCATCGTCGTACATGCGGGCTAACTATGGTGTGAAGCCGGCAGCGGGCCGTTCGCCGCGCCCCGGCGGCCGAGCCGCCTACCGATCCCAAGACGCACGGCGTCACGCCGCTTGCAGAT
Organism: uncultured Acidobacteriota bacterium; assembly: GCA_963822445.1. Lineage (GTDB taxonomy): Bacteria > Acidobacteriota > Thermoanaerobaculia > Gp7-AA8 > Gp7-AA8 > QHVT01. Next base: position 1,171,958 of record CAWGHO010000003.1, read on the forward strand.
CTCCGTCAGTCGAAAACCGCGGCAAGGGGCGCGCCGGAGCCGGAAGTTCGCTTTGCTTTCCGTTACGGCGTCAGACAGAAGAGCCCGCGTCCACAACCAAAGGCAACGAAGTAACAACGCGAGGTGCTCCATGTCCGTGGTCCCATCGGCATCGACCGAAGTCGTTACGAATGACTGGAAGTAAACACCGGCATCGGCGGCTGGCTGGTTCTCGTCGCGATAGGTCTCTGCGTATCGCCGGTGCTTCAGCTGCTTACCTTGGCGAATCTTCTGCCGATTTTTACTAACGGCACGTGGTCGCTCCTTACCGATTCGGCCAGCGCGGCGTATCACCGTTTGTGGGGACCCGTGATCGCGCTTGAAGTCGTGATGAACGTTCTGTTCATCGCCAGTGAGGCGATTCTCATTTTCTGGTTCTTCAGGAAATCGGGCCGCTTTCCGAAGGCTATGATCGCTTATCTGTTCATGGTCTTCGTACTCGTCGCATTGGACTACTTCTTAGCGCAGGCAATTCCCGCGGTGGCTGACCAGAACGACGCCGAAACTCGGGGAGCGTTCATTCGGTCAGGTGTGTCTTGCGCCATATGGATGCCGTATTTCTTGGTGTCGAAGCGGGTTAAGGCAACATTCGTAAACTGAGCCGACCGGCGGCATCGCCGAGAGGCAGACCGGCGTGCCCCGCGCAGGAGTAGGCGGTAGGTAGGAGACCTGCCGCTCCATCCACCGCCTACCGCGAGGCCGCGCAGCGGCCGTACCGCCTACTGCCTACTATTGGCGTCATGAACTACCTCACCGACGGTCCCGCCGACTCGCCCCACATCTTCCTCTTCGCCCACGGCGCGGGCGGGGCGATGGACACGCCGTTCATGACCCGCGTCGCGCGAGACCTCGGCGAACGGGGGATTCGCGTGGTTCGCTTCGAGTTTCCATACATGGCGGCGCGGCGGGAAGGCGGGAAGCGCGGCGCGCCGGATCGCCAGCCTGTACTTCTCGACACGTTTCGGCGGGTGGTCGAAGAGCATGGCGGCGGTGGGAAAGTTGTCGTCGGCGGGAAGTCGATGGGCGGGCGGATGGCCAGCATGGTCGCGGACGAGCTCGGCGTGCGAGGGCTGATCTGCCTCGGCTATCCCTTCCATCCGCCGGGAAAACCTCAGCAACTTCGCACGGCCCACCTAACTTCTCTCCGCACTCCGGCGTTAATCATTCAGGGGACCCGCGATCCTTTTGGAACCGAGAGCGAGGTTTCCACGTATGAGCTATCGAAGACGATTCGCATCGAGTGGCTGGAGGATGGGGACCATTCCTTCAAACCGCGGGCGAGCTCCGGGACGACCGAGCGGCAGAACCTCGAGCGCGCGGCAGGGTTGATGGAGGAATTCCTCAACACACGTGCCCCTTTCCGCGCTTGAGTATATGCTGCTAGAGTTAAGTACGTATATGCGCCCCAAGGTCCTGATCGTCGAAGATGACGCCGCCACCCGTGACGCTTTGCGACGGATTCTGGTCGCCGAGGGGTGCGACGTCGACCTGGCCATCGATGGCGAGAAGGCCGTGGGATGCCTGGCCCGGAATCGCTACGACGCCGTCGTTCTCGACATCGCTCTGCCGAAGATGAGCGGCACCGACGTGATGGAGTACATCGCCAGTACGACGCCGGAGCTGCTCTCCGCGATCATCGTCGTCACCGGCCTCGACGTCGGCGAGATCCGCAAGCTGTTCCCGTCGGTGTGCGAGACGCTGGCGAAGCCGGTCATGCCTTCGCGTCTGCTGGCCTCGGTTCGCCGCTGCTTCGGCAGCCTGGGCGGATCGGCAGGCATCAGCGTCGCATAAACGCCGCGCCGTGGGCGCCTCGCTTTCGCGATCCGAAGTCAGTCAGCTCCTCGAGCTCGATCCAACGGTCGTCGATGCCCTCATCGACAGCGGCCGGATCCTCTGTCATGTGAAACGCGGCGAGGCGCGCATCCCCGTCGAGCAGCTCGAAGGATTCCTGCGCGACTCGCTGGTGCGGCTGTATCGCGCCGAAGCGGCGGCGGCCGCGCCGATCGTCATGGTTCGCGAGCCGGAACCGGAACGGCCGCCGGCGCCACCCCCCGAGCCGGCGCCCGAGGTTCCCGCGGAGGCCGTGAGCCGGCCGGTGCAGACGCCGGTTCACCACGAAGACGACGAAGAAGCCGACCGGCCGGAGCTGCGCATCGCTTCGCGCTATGTGCCGTTGCGGCAGATCGACGGCATCTTCGGCGAGACGAAGTTCTCGCTCCTGCAGATTTCGGCGACGGGCTTGCGGATCAAGCATCGCGACTCACTGCTGCCGGGCACCGAGGCCAAGGTTTCCTTTGCGTTGATGAAGCCGGCGCGGTCCTTCGTCGTTCGCGCGCGAGTGGTCTGGACGAGCATCGCCCGCTCCGGCGAGGACCGCTTCTCGATCAGCGGCCTGCGCGTGACCGCGCATCAGGAACGGCTCGCGCGCGCGATCGATCTGTTGAAGTCGACGAACGAGCTGCAGCCCGAGCGCCGCGCGCAGGTGCGCCGTGCGACGGACGGCGTGGTCGCGATCGAAGAGATTTCGGACGAAGAGATCGCCCTCGTGACGAACGCCATCCAGAAGTTCGCCACCGATCCCGTCGAGGCCAGCCGCTGGTATTCGCGCGCGCGCTTTTCGATGGCGGATGAAAACGTGCGGAAAGCCGCGCCGGAACGCCCCCGCGACCGCGAAGAAGTCCTCGGCATCTGGGAGTATCTCGACCATCAGGTGGAGATTCCGAAGATTGCGGGGATCGTGGGTTGGGTGCGGCAGGCGGGGTAGGTCCCTCGACTACGCTCGGGATGACATCAGCTACAACGGCTCCACCGTCGCCCCGATGATGAATCCGCTGAAGTTCGGGTTGTGCCGCACCGCATCCACCGAAAACGAAGGCAGCGTCTCGATCCGGCTCAGCGTTCTGTACAACTTCTGGTAGGCGACGCTCTGCAGCTCGACGCTCTTGATCGTCAGCGGTGTGGCCAGGCCGTAGCGCTCGGCGTCGATTTCGTCGAGGCGGATCGGGCGGCGCACTTCCTCCGACACCGGATCCCATTCGCCGACGAGAATCGCGCTCTCGGTCTCGGCCACGACCAGGTCCGAGGTTCCGAGCTCGTTCTCCGCCTGCGCGGCCACGGCGACATTCCGCGCGGCGCTCCGATTGCGTTCCTGCTCGAGTAATTGAAGAAGAGGTTTGGACTCATCCATCACGGAGATCTCCGCGATCTCGGGCGTGAGCCAGACGACCTCGCCGATGTCCTGCGTCCCGATTCCTTTCAGCGCTACCGATCCGAGGAGGCGGATGCCGATGTAGCCGCCCAGCTCATCAGCGGATACGCCGAGGTAGACGCTCCAAGGAGTGCGCAGGCGATACACCTTCTGTGCATCTTCGGAAAGCTCGGTCGACAGCTGACGAAGGAAGGGGATCGAGACGACGATGCCTTCGTTGATGAGATGGCCGCTCTCGTTCACGTACGCGTAGAACTCGCGCTGCTGCTGCAGGGCGTCGGTGTGATCGACGCTCCGCGCCAGCGGCGAGAAGAAGCGGTAGACCTCGTTCTGGTCGTAACCGTGCGTCAGAAGCAGGTGCTGTACGTCCTCGAGCTCTTTCGTCGCTTTGCCCGTGGTCAGACGGGACAGCTCAACGATACCGGGACCGTAAAACTCGATGATCTGCGCGCCGTCGGTCGAAACCTGCATCGGCAGGAGCCGGTAGTACCCGTAGTTGAGGGCGATGCGCATGCCCTTGTTGAAAGCGAACCCTTTCGAGCGGGCGCGCGAGTAGAAGCGCTGGATCTCGATCGCCGCCTGCACGACGCGCGTGGCCCGTCGCGACGTGTAGAACGCGCCGTCGCCGAGGAACTTCTCGAATTGCAGACCGTGCCGGCGGGTGATGGCGGCCAGCTCGCGCTGGAACTCGAGCATCTGCCGGTAGGAGCTCTGCTCTTCGCCTTTGCCGCCGCGGGCGATCTCGCCGAGGGTCTCGGTGAAGGAGGTGATGTCGTAGACCAGGCCGTAGCGATAGACGATCGGCTCGACCACGCCGCGCCGTCCGAAGTCCATCGGCCGGATGGCGCGCGAGTAAACGGCATCCGTCCCGTCGTCAGCCACGTTCTCACCCGCCTCGGTCGTCCTCATCCAGGTGATCGACCGCCGCAACGCCTGCACGAGGAACAGCTCCAGCGCGCGGCGGCTCAGTGAATCGATGAGCGAGCTGTCCTGAACGGGACGGTAGGCGGAGTGATCGCCGAGAAGCTGGCGGACCCGGGGATCGAGGACGGCGATCGCGGGGAGGATCGCCTCGGGATATCCGAGCAGGGTCAGGGCGCGACGGAGAAGCTTGTCCTTCGATGCGAGGTCCTGGGCCTGACCGCGCATGTCGTCGAATGCGCGGCGGAAGCTCGAGTAGTCGCGGCGCATGTACGAGAAGTAGCCCCGCAGCTCGCGCAGATCCGGCCCGACGAACTCCTCGGCCGCGATCAGCGGGTTTTCCAGCAACAGCTCGAGGAACCCTTCCGGGTGCTCGATCTCCCTGAGCGCCGCGACCCACTTCTCATGCAGCGTGTACTTCAGCCGGTCCGCTTCGTCGCGCGACAGGCGAGCGTCCAGGCCGCGATGGACGACGGCCGTGAGGGCGCGCGCCGCGTGCTGGGAGTGCAGGAGCCAGAAGACGGAGTGGTAGTCCGAGAGGATGCTCGAGTTCCGGGCGTTGTGCGCGAGCTTCAGGACCTGATCGCGGTACTGGGCGAGGAGGTCGTCGACGCGGCGCTGGGATTGCTGATCGCCGGTGCGGGCCTCAACCTCCTGGTTGAGCCATCGTCCCAGCCGGGCCTCGAGCTCGTCGACCATGGCCGATTTCGCGAGAGGGAAGCCGTAACTCTTCGGGACGAGCTCGTCGACCAGGAAGATCTTGGCCGGGACCGGAAGGCGGGCGCTGGAGGTGAGCCCGATCGCGTCCGTGAGGAAATGACGGACGTCGATGTCGCGGCGGAAGGGGAAGGCGTCCTGCCGCTGCCGCAGGAACTGGATGAGGTTCTCGTGCACCCGGGCGGACTGTGTGCGGGTCCCGTGCCGCACCCGGCAGCGATCTTGAAAGGATGCGTCCCGGCTGTACGACGAGTAACGCAGCGCTTCAGCAGTTCCACATTTCCGAAAATCTGGAGGTTTCATCGTGCGTACATCAGCCGGGGTCCTTTCATTGCTCCTCGTACTGTCCGCTTTTGGTCAGGTCACCTCGCCTGGCGGGTTTCTCGAGCGCGGCACGACCGCGTTCCGCTCAGGCGATTACGGCTCGGCCGTGATCGACCTGCAGGCGGCGGCGCAGGGCTACATGTCGCCCGAGAACATGCAGCGGTACGTGAACACGGGCAAATTCGAGAACCTCGACAAGCTGGAGGAAGCGCTGGTTTATCTCGCGCTTTCCCAGTCGAAGCTCGGCCGTGAAGGCGATGCGCGCGAGACGATCCTCCGGCTGATGTCGGCCGAGCGGATCAAGCCGACTTACGAGCGTCTGCAGATCGCCGAGGCCAAAGAGTTCGACATGCTGGTCGCTTCGCTGGTACCGGCCTCGACCCTTCCGCCGAACATGCAGATCGCGGCCGCGACGCCGGCACCTGCGCCTGCGCCGCCGACGGCCGTCGCGGAAGCGGAAGAGACGACGCCGCTGCCTTCGGTCACCGCGGCTCCGGCACCTGTCATCGCCGAAGCCCCACCGGCGCCCGCCCCCGTGCAGACCGAAGGGCGGTTCGTGACGCAGCGGACGATGGCCGAAGAACGTGCTGAGCGGGAACGGATCGTCGCCGAGCTGGTTGCCATCGAGCGCGCGCGGATCGAGAAGGAAGCAGAAGCGAGGATCGCCGCGGAGCGCCAGGCCACCGAGCGCGCCGCCGCTGAAAAGATCGCCGCCGCCGAACAGCGCGCCACGACCGTCGAGACCGAGGCGCAGCAGCGGATCGCTGCGGCCCAGACGGAAGCCGACCGAAAAGCAGCCGAGGCCGCTGCGGAAGCGCAGCAGAGTGCCGCCGCGGCCGCCGCGGAAGCGCAGCAGAAGGCAGCCGCAGCGGAAGCGGAGGCGCAGCAGCGCATTGCCGCATCGCAGCGCGAGGCCGAGCAGAAGATCGCCACGCTGCAGAACGAATCGCAGGAACGCTTGACTGTCGCCGAGGCTGATGCTGCGGCACGGATTGCGGCGGCGAGGAAAGAAGCGGAAGAGCGTGTAGCCGCGGCAGAAGCTGCAGCGAAACGCGACGCCGAGGCCCGCGTGGCCGCATTGCAGCAGGAGACCGAACGGCGCATCGCGGCCGAGCGTGCCGAGGCCGAACGTGCCGCCGCGGCGCAGATCGCGGAGGCGGCGGCCAATGCCCGCCGCGCGTACGTGACCAGCCTCCGCCAGGCCGACGCACTTGCGAACAAAGGCGATCTCGAGGGCGCGAACGCCATCTACCAGCGCGTCGCGAACACCGAGACCGCGCCGCGTGAGCTGATCGCCGAAGCGGCGGTCGGCATGTATCGCACCGGCGCGTTCCGCCAATCAGCGGCGGCATTCAAGCGCCTCGGCCTCTTCGCGAAAGGCGAGGAAGACCTCCGCTACTACAACGCCGTCGCGCTCTACGAGATCGGCAACTACCAGGAAGCGAAGAAGGAGCTCGCCTGCGCGCTGCCCTTCATTCAACTGACCGACGACGTGAGCCGCTATCGCGCAAAGATCGAGCAGACCTCATCCCAGCAGGCGATGAAATAGAAAGCTACGAACGAGTCCATGACCCAGGAGACCCGCCGCAACATCTTTCGGTACGGCATCGCCATCGATCTGGTGATCCTGGCGACCGGAATAGGAATGATGTTGCCGATGTCGCCGCGGGCGCTGGTGATCATGTACGTCGGCGCGATCGCGCTGACGGTGTGGAAGGGCGGGTGGAAGGGCGGTCTCGCGGCGTTGGGGCTGTCGGTGCTCGCGCTGCTGTCGATGTTCCCGTCGGAGACCGGCGCGGCGCAGCTCATCGAGCTCACCGGTGCCGCGGTCGCCGCCGGCGCGATCATCAGCGCCGCGCAGGTTCCGCGCATGCCCGTGATGCAGCCCGCCGCCGCGGCGCTGCGCTCGAACGTCGTCGCGTTCAATGCTTCTGTCATCGATGAGGAAGAAATCGCGCGCGAATCGCTAGAGCGTCATCGCATCGCGCGCACGCTCGAGAAGACTGCGGCGATTCAGATTGAAACGCTTCGTCGTGATGCCGAACGAGCGCGTCGCGAAGCCGAGGAAATGGCCGTACGCGAGCGCGAAGCAGCGGAACGCGCCGTTCAGGAAGAAGCGCGGCGCCTGGCCGAGCAACAGCGGCGCGCCGCGGAAGAAGAAGTCCTGCGCCGCGCCGAAGAGGAGCATCGCGCTGCGGAGGCCCGCGAGCGCGAGCGGATGGAACGGCACCGCGTCGAAGAGGATCGCGCCGTCGCGGAGCGCAATCGCGCGGCCGAGGAGCTCGCCGGGCAGCTCGCGCGCGAGCGGGAAGAGATGGAACGCATCGCTCGCGCCGAAGCGGAGCGCATCGCCGAGGAACAGCGGCGTGTCGAAGCGGAACTGACGCAGCAGCTCGCCCGCGAGCGCGAAGAAGCGCAGCGTCTCCTCCAGGAGCGGCTCGAGACCGAACGCCGCGTCGCTGAAGAAGAACTGCGGTCGCGTCTCGAAGCCGAGCGCGAAGCGTTGCGCGTGCAGATGGAGAAGCAGCTCGCCGCGGAGCGCGAAGCGATCGAGCGGGAAGCTGCCGCGCGCGTCGAGGCTGCGCGGAAAGCCGCTGAAGAAGAAGCCAGCCGTCGTGTCGCGGAAACGGCCACGAAGCGGGTCCCGCCGCCGGCGCCGAAGCACACGGTCGTCGATTCGCTCAAGCAGACGTTCAGCGGCTGGTTTCAGAGCGCCGAGCCGCACCGGCCCGTGCCGCCGAAGCGAAAAATCGCGACCAACGTGGCGCCGCCGCGAAAGGCAGCGACGACGAACGGGTCGCCGGCACGCCGGGTCACGCGATCGCAACCGGTTCAGCGCAAGCCGCGGCTGCTGATGGTCGAGCGCCGTCGCGCCACCGCGGACACCGCCGCGCCGAAGTTGCGCCAGCGCGGCATGGAAGTCGGCGTGGTCGAGCGATGGGTCGACGCTGTGGACGAGATCTTCCGCGTTCGCCCCGATGCCATCGTCCTCGACGTCGAGCATCCCGAGTTCGAGAAGATCCACTACACGCTGACAACCAAGTACAGCGACATGCCGATCGTCCTCAGTGGACGGTCGAGCACTGCCGCTCCTGCCACGTCCCGCCGCGCCGCGTTCGTCGTCCGGCCGTACGACGTGGACGAACTGGTGCGGCTGGCGGAAAAGGCGAGCTCGCGTCCGGAGGATCTGCTGGCCGAGCAGGCCGCGCCGCGTGTCGCACCGAAAGCGCCGGTGGCACCGGCGTCGCGGCCAATCGCCGAACAGAGGCCGCAACCGCGACCCGTTGCCGTTGCGCCGGTGGTTGTTTCTTCTGCACCCTCGGACACATACGAGGTCGGTTGCTTCTCCTGCCGCGTCGAATTCGATGCCGTCGAAGCAGACTGGTGCAGCTGCCTGGCGAAAGAGCGCTCGCTGGTCTGCACGAACTGCCTTTCCTGCTTCTGCAAAGCACCTCCCGCGTACAAAGAGAAGTTCTGGGTCGAAGCACCGCCGCGACTGTTCGAGCGCAAGACCTCCGACGCGCGCCGGCAGCAGAATGTGCTTCCGCCGAATCCTGCGCCAGCCGATGTGAAGCGGCCCCTGGTCCTCACCGTCGAAGACGACGAGGACATCCAGGCCATCATCGCCCGCGTCTGCTCGAACCTCGGCTACGGCTTCATCTACGCAACCAACGGTCAGGACGGCCTCGAGGTCGCGCGTGAATACCGGCCGAACCTCATCCTCTCCGACGCGTTCATGCCGAAGCTCGACGGCCGGGAGATGTGCCGCATCCTCAAGGAAGACCCGGGCTTCGATTGCAAGATGGTCGTGATGACCGGCCTGTACACCGACACGAAGTATCGGAGCGAGGCCCTCAAGCGGTTCCACGTCGACGACTACATCGCCAAGCCCGTCTCCATCACCGATCTGATCAACCTTCTGCAGAGACATCTGGAAGGCATCGCCGGTCTTCCCATGCAGGAAGATCTGCACGAGCTTCATCGCCAGGACATCTTCGAGGAGGAGGATGAGCTCGAGAGCAGTCTGGAAGGGGAGCCGGCCGAGGAAGGGATTGCGCTGGCTGATCTGCTCGACACGCCACGGACGATCGAAGTGCGGCCGCGGCTCGTTGCCGTTCCGAAGAGCGACTCCTACGACGTCTGCTGCTTCAACTGCCAGAACACCTTCGACGCGACCCGCGCGGATTGGTGCACGTGCGTGGGCCGCGATCAGACCGTGGTCTGCACGCACTGCGGCGGATGCTTCTGCAAGTCTCCCGCGGCGTACAAAGAGCGGTTCTGGATGGACGCGCCGCCGTCGCTGTTCGAGCGGAAGATGCTCGGCTCGAAGCGGCACCATGGCGAGAAGGCCAATCCTGTTCCGTCCGACGTCAAGCGTCCGCTGATCCTGCTCGTTGAAGACGACGAGAACGTGCAACTGATAGTGAAGACAGTCGTTACGACGATGGGCTTTGGATTCGTGGTCGGTGCGAACGGGCAGGAAGGCCTGAGCCTCGCCCGCGAGTACAACCCCGACCTCATCCTGTCCGACGCGTTCATGCCGAAGCTCGATGGACGGGAGATGTGCCGCCTGTTGAAAGAGGATCCGGCGACGTCGCGCTCGAAGGCGATCATCATGACCGGCCTGTACACCGATCGTAAGTACCGCAACGAGGCCCTCGACTACTTCAAGGTCGACGATTACGTGGCCAAGCCGCTGGCCGTCGACGATCTGATCAAACTGTTCAAGAAGCATCTGCCCCAGGAAGTCCAGGCGGCGAACTAAACCGCTGGCGTATCTCCTGCATTTGTCGAGTTCGGCAAACCGATGATTGCGACGAAGCTATTAGCGCTTGCATTGATGGCGGCGCTCAACCCGCTCGTGGCCCGTGCGCCCGAACCGCGCGGCATGACTCCCGAAAATTGCGAAGTCAGCGACGCGCCGCCGATGCCGCGCACGGTCATCGCTGCCGCGGATCTTCCCGGTGAGGAATCGGCGATGCCCCTTCCGCCGGTCAGGCCGGCCGCGCGCGCGTTGCCGGCATCGACTTCGTCCGCTCACGTCTCCGAGTTGAAACGCGCGCTGGCCGCGAACGACCGTCCCGCGTTCGACGCGGCGCTGGCGCGCGCGAAGGAAGATGGGGTGGCGACGCGCGTCTACGAGGACATCGCCCGCATCTGGGACGCGCAGTTCCAGTCGCCGTTCTTCGCCGAGGATTCGGATGCGTATCGCGTGGCGAGCTCGTATCCGGGATACGCGGAGGCGGTGCGCCGTCAGGTGTTCACCGATGCCAGCGGCAGGAAGTACTACCCGGCCGCGGAGTCCCGCGCATTCGTCGCGACGCACGCCGGCGTGCGATCGCCGACCTCGCGTCGCATCACGACGACGACTGACAGAAAACCTGCTCCGACGCCATCCAGAACGACTCCATCGCGAACGACCACTCGCCGGTCCACGCCGGCGACGTCCGGCAAAACAGCAAGCTCAAAACCCGCCGCGAGCAGAAAGAAGGCGCCGCCGAGCTCACCCGATCCCTCGGCACCGCCCAGGATCGCCGCGCGGGAGCCCGCGCCGGTGGTGGCTTCTCCGGCCGTCGAGAAATCGCCGGCCAGTGCACCACCGGCCGCGGGGATGTTGGACACCGCGGCGCCGTCCCCGCCAGCCGCCGATCCGATGGCAACCGACACGGACACCAGGCTGACTGACACGGTGGCCGCCGACACGATGACCACGTCCGCCGTCACGGAAACCGGCACCACGGCTCCGGTCACGACCACCACCGCCGCCGCGGAACCGGCGAAGGGCCGGCCGATCCTCATCCCGGCGATCCTCATCCTGATCGGCCTGGGCGTGCTGATCCTCCTTTTCCGCACCAAGGCCTAGAACGAAATCTCCAATCAGGTCAGGGTGTTGAGTACAATCCGCACTCCTTCCGTCATGCGCCCGTAGCTCAGCTGGATAGAGCGTTCGCCTCCGGAGCGAAAGGTCGCAGGTTCGAATCCTGCCGGGCGCACCAAAACAATCTCACCGCCGCCGCGTCAACGAAGACTCGAGCACATCCTCTTTTTCCTCTTCCTCCACTTCACAGCCGAGGATGAAGCCGACCACGGTGAGGAGCGCACTTACGCCGATTGCAGCGAGCGGCCAGCCGGGAATCGTGGCGAAGAACGCGATGCCCAGCAGGCCCGCGGCCATGAGGTAGAACGAGGCCTGGATGTGTCGCCGCCAGGTTGCGTGGCAGGCGATGCAAACAGCGGCGAGCGTGATGGCGCCCATGAACAACTGAAAGATCTTCGGTTCCATCTTGGTCTCCAGGCCTCGCTCTCCGGAGTCCGCGGTGATCCACAGGCCGTGCCCCGGAGTCCGCGTCGAGGTACTTATCCGGAGCGACGTGACGCAGAACACAACCGGCTGAGACTTCGCGCCTGCGATTTGCATCGCATAATCGCCTCGGAAATGATCAGCCCGGCCCCTACCGCGTCTCTTCAGCACGTGGTGCGCTTGAAAGAGACCGGAGATCTCGATCGCGCCGCGCGTGCAGCCGAAGATGCGCTTCGGCACGAGAGCGATTCCTCCGATCAACTCGCGTTGCTCCGCGAGCTCGCCGACATCCAGGCGAAGAAAGGGCAGTGGGCTCTCGCGCAGCAGGCCATCGATCGCGGGCTCGCGCTCGTCGACCGGTTGCGCGACGACGAAGCGCGCGATGCGTTGCTCGAGCGCCGCGCCTGGGTTTTCTTTCGCGAAGGCAAGATCGCCGAGGCCAAGCGGCTTTGTGAGGAGATGCTCGGGCGGCTGCGCGATTCGAATCGCGTCGGCCTGCTCGCTGACCTCCTCAATACCCGCGGTGGCATCGCCTGGCAGGAGGGGCGGATCGACGACGCCATGGCCGCCATCGGGGAGAGCATCTCCCTCTACGATCTCGCCCGGAATCAGAACGGCGCCGCCCACAGCCGCCTGAACCTCGGCATCCTCTGCTTCGCCCGGGGAGACTGGCAGCGCGCGCGCCGCTATCTCGTGCAATCGCGGCGCATCCGCGCCGCGAGCGGGGCAACGTCCGGCCTGGCCCTCGTGCTCCTGAACCTCGGCCAGGTGGAACTGGCCAGCGGGAAGTTGAGCCTCGCGCGCCGCTACCTCGATGAGAGCGCGGAGCGGAGCCGTGCCGCCGGCGAGGAGCATGAGGCGCTCTTCGCGGAGATGGCCCTGGCCCAGATCGACCTTTTCGAGAATCGGATCGACGATGCCGCGGCGCGGATCGGCCAGATCATGCGCGCTCGCCAGGCCCTGACCGGGGATGCGCTGGTTCAGGCCCTCTGGCTGCAGGCGCTCATCGAGTGCCGCCGTGGAAACGTCGACCATGCCATCGACCTCGCCAGGGATGCCCGGCGGAAGGCCCACGGGACCGGAATTGCTGAGTCCAGTGCCGATGCCTGCCGGGCTCTTGGCACAATTTACCGATCGGCCGGCCGGTTCGACGACGCAAAGGCCCTTCTGGACGAGTCCCTGATGCTGGCGCGGAAGGCCGAGGACCCTTATCGGAGGGCGCTTGCTGATTCGAGCTCTCGGAAGTGACCGGCGACTCGGTTCGGGCGAGCTCTGCAGTGACCGTTTTCAAGCGGTTGGGGGCCAAATACGACCTCACACGGGCCAAATTTGGAAAGTTGCTCGCCCCGAAAATGTGATCTACGTCACATTCTGACTCTTTCAGACTTCCCTCACGCTCAGTTGGTAGTAGGTTCGCACTAGGCGGCGGTCGGAACCGAGACAATACAGAGAAGCTGAGGACTCACATGACGGGCAAAGTGCGGCAGTCACATTGCGTCGTAATGATGTGGGCAGTAATCGCGGTTGTTCTGAGCACCACGACGTCGTTTGCAGCAACACCATCCGCGTACGTCGAGCAATCACTGCTCGACCGGCGTGGCAACGTGCCGGTCATCGTGACCGCACGGGACTCGCGAACCGCGGCCCTGGCGGTTCGCAGCGCCGGCGGGCGCGTCACCAGCGACCTCTGGATCGTCGACGCGGTCGCCGCGAGCGTCCCCGTTCGCTCGATCGAGCGTCTGGCGAAGAAGCCCGGGATCGTCTCCGTCGTCGAGAACAAGCAGGTTCGCGCGGCGGGCGAGTGGAACGGATGGGTGAGCGATCTGCGCATCCTGAAGGGCCAGTACTCGGTCGCCGGCACGATGTACGGAGCGCCGACGCACCTTCCCGACGGCGGCTTCGTCCAGGTCGGGACCGAGGGCGAAATCCTGATCGTCAACGCCGACGGCTCGGAGAAAGCGCGCGTGAAGCTCACGAACGGCGGCCCGTTCTACGGCTCGGCCGGCGCCGACGCCAGCGGCCGCATCTTCGTCCCCGCGGTCTACGGCGTGATGTACGGGCTTTCCGCGGACGGAGCGATCCTCTGGGAAAACGCGTCGATGCTGAACACGACGTACTTTTACCCGACGCCCGTCGTCTCCAGCGACGGCACGGTCATCGTCGTCGCCTACAACGGCGTCGTCTACGGCTTCGACCCCGACAACGGCTCGATCCGCTGGTCGCAGTCGATCCTCCGCAACAACGCCGAGTACAAGACCTCGCCGATCATTGGACCGGACGACACGATGTACGTCAGCAGCGACAACGGTGAAGTCTTCGCCGTGACGTCGACCGGCGGTGTGAAGTGGTCGGCCAGCATCAACGGCAACCAGAAGGGGAGCTACGCGGGGGCCACGCCGGTTCTACGCGGCGGCACGCTGTACGTCAACGCCGGCTCGAAGCTCGTCGGATTCGACGCGGCCATGGGCGCGATCCGCTTTTCCTTCACCGCCGATTCGACGCTGATCGGATCACCGACGCTCGCGCCGGACGGCGGCGTCATCATCGCCTCGGCGGCCAAGGTCTACGCCCTGACCTCCACCGGACAGATGCAGTGGACGGCGGCGTCCACCGGCAACGTCTTCATCCGCCAGCCGCTGGTCTCGCCCGACAACACCAGCGTTTACGTCGCCATCGACACCGCCAAAGGCAAGACCGCGCAGGGCATCACCGCCTTCAAGCGCGTTGGTGGCCAGGCCAAGTGGACCGCACCGTACGCGCTCGGCGTGAACACGCTCATCGCCGATCCAGTCATCGACGCCGACGGCGGCGTGATCTTCACCGCCTCGAACACGAGCATGTATCGCCTCAATCCGGACGGTACCGAGTCGCACCGCCTCAAGACCCACACCGCGATCACGCATCTCTCCCAGGCTTCGGACTCGGGCAACATCGTCATCCGCCTCAGCGCCGCCCCGCAGCTCATGTTCGCCGGCCGCCTGCCGAACGCATGGAACGGCCGCCCCGACGTGGAGAAGGGCTCATCGAGGGGCCGGTACAAGCTCGTCAATCCGTACACCGTCGACATCGGCGCCGATCAGGTTCACAAGAAGACGGTCACTGGTACGTCGACGTTCCTCCGCGGCAACGGTGTCACCGTCGCCGTCGTGGACAGCGGCGTGTACTGGGATCCCGACGTGAAGTCGATCCTCGGTCCCCAGCTCCAGCAGCAGTTCGCCGGCCAGGCTGACTACGTCGATCCGACCTGCGGCTCCGCGTCGGGCTGCACCCAGCATGGCGACTACGCCTTCTTCGATTTCAACGGCAGCCGCGACACGTACGGCCACGGCACGCACGTCGCCGGCACGGTCTCGAACAAGCTCCTCTACGAAGCGCTCGCGCAGGGGCAGAACTCCGACCAGATCTTCATCGGCGTGGCGCCCGACGCGAAGATTCTGAGCGTCCGCGTCCTCGGCTCCGACGGCACCGGCTCATACGAGTCGGTGGTCAAGGGCATCCAGTACGTCGTCGACAACAAGGACAAGTACGGCGTGCGCGTGCTGAACCTCAGCATCAGCGCCTTCGCTACGGTTCCGTACTTCGTCGACCCGCTCAATCGCGCGGTCGAGCGGGCCTGGCAGAAGGGGATCGTCGTTCTCGCCGCGGCCGGTAACGTCGGCCCGTTCGCGCAGACGATCACCGTGCCCGGCAACGATCCCTACGTCATCACCGTCGGCGCGGTGAACTCGCGGCGTACCGCGGGCTACTGGAAGGACGACATCGTCGCGGGCTGGTCCGCCACCGGACCGACGCATGACGGATTCGTGAAGCCGGACATCCTCGCGCCGGGCTCGCAGATCGTGTCGTACATGTACAACGATCCGAGCGGCACGAACACGCCGGCGCTCGTTCGCCAGCATCCCGACTATTCATCCGACCCGACCCTGTTCCGCATGAACGGAACGAGCATGGCCACGGGCGTTGCCTCCGGCGTCGTCGCACTGATGCTGCAGGCCAACCCGAGCCTCACGCCCGACCAGGTGAAGTTCCGCCTCATGGACACCGCGCGTGCATCGCTCGAAGGCGACGAGCCGGCATTCAACGTGTTCCAGCAGGGCGCCGGACGCATCTGGGCACCCGATGCGGTCTTCGCCACGTCGACCGCGGCGGCCAATGCGGGTTTGAGTCTCCCCGGCGATCTCGCGCGCGGCTATGAGACCGTCGAGGACCTGGCGTACCACTATCAGGGCCCGGTGCAGAGACAGCTCAGCGACGGCGGTAACGCGTGGCTCTACTACGTCGACAACGGCGGCGAGATGATCGGCCTCGGCGTATCTGATCTGAACGGCCGCTGGCTCAGCCGGAGCGATGCTCTCAGTGGGGCCTATGCCTGGGGCGGCGGAACGTCCTTCACCTGGGCCGGCGGTCTGTCCGGCGTCGATCTAGCCAAGAACGGTCATGTCACCTGGAGCAGCATCAAGCTGATCTGGGGCGGCGGCGGGCCAGGTGGCGCCATCAAGCTGATCTGGGGCGGCCTCACCGGCAGCATCAAGTTGATCTGGGGCGGCTCGGGTCCCTGGGAGGGCGGCCCGGCCTGGGGCAGCATCAAGCTGATCTGGGGCGGCGACGCCGGAACGTACGCGGGCTCGCGCATGTCGTGGGTGAGCTCCGTCTCAACGCATCGTCCGACCGGAAGCAACCACGCCTGGGTCGGAGACGATTGGGTCGAGCCACCCGTCAACACCACTCCATCCCCTGCAGGTACGCAATAGAGAGGTAGGCATCGCAAGGAGACATGCAGATGACTACCGAGGCAACGATTCAAGCGGTTCGGCGATTGAAGGCCCTCGGCCGGTACGTCGACGCCGAGGGGGAGCTGGAACGGGCTCTCGACCAGAACGGAAACCTGCAGACGCTCGAGCGGGTCTCGCTTCTGTACGAGCTCGCCGATGTCTGCTCGAAGGTCGGCGCGTGGCAACGCGGCCAGACCGTGATCGACGAGGCACTGGAGCTTCTGGGCCCCCACGCGGAAGTGCAGCACTCCGATCTCTGGATCGCGCTCATGGAGCGGCGGGCCTGGATCTACTTCCGCCAGACCCGTCTGCGCGACGCGCGGGCGACCGCGCTGAAGCTTCTGGCGAAACTGAACAACCAGGACTCGAGCTCGGCGCACCTCGCCAGCATCTACAACACCCTCGGCGGCGTCGCGTACAGCGAAGGCCGTGCAGAAGAAGGGATGCGCGCCATCGAGCGGAGCATCGAGCACTACGAAAAGGCCGGCGACAGGTCGGGGCTGGCCACGGCGCGCATGAACTTCGGCGTGCTTCTTCTGACGGAAGGGAAGTGGCCTGAAGCCGCGGAGCAATTCGCGGAATCGGACCGCGTTCGGCGCGATTTGCCCGATCAAACCGGCCGGTCGTCGAATCTCTTGAACCTCGGTCTGCTCGAGCTTTCTCTGGGAGAGCATGACAAAGCCCGCCAGCATCTCGACGAGAGTCTGGCCATGAGCGAGGAGACCGGCGAATGCCACGTCGCCTCGCACGCGCAACTCGGTCTCGCGTATCTGGCGCTCATCGAGTCACGCGTCGATGATGCCGACAGGTATGTCAACGCGGCGATCGCCCGCGACGACCGGATGTGCGGTGACGATCGCGTTCAGGCGACCTGGGTGCGCGCTCTCATCGAGTGCGAGCGCGGATCGACCGATCGGGCCGTGAAACTGGCCAGCGAAGCGCGAAAGATCGCGCAGGAGTCCTCGCTCGTCGATTGGGAAGCCGATTGCTGCCGGGCCATCGGCATCGCGCACTTGCGTTCGAAGGAGTACGACACGG
Organism: uncultured Acidobacteriota bacterium; assembly: GCA_963822445.1. Taxonomy (GTDB): domain Bacteria; phylum Acidobacteriota; class Thermoanaerobaculia; order Gp7-AA8; family Gp7-AA8; genus QHVT01. The sequence goes on from CAWGHO010000003.1 coordinate 1,189,278, forward strand.
CGCACAACTTCTTCGCCGAGTCCGCGTCGCTCGCGCAACGAGCGTCCGATCCGTACCGCCGCGCGCTGGCGCTGCTCGAGATCAGCACCCTGTGCCACGAAGCGTCATGCAGCGACGCTTCGGCCGCCGAGCGCTGGTCCGCGCAGGGCCGGACGAGCGTCGACGAGGCCGCGAAGGTGTTCCAGCATCTCGGCGCGAAGCGCGATCTGGCGCGCGCCGAGTCGGTGCGCGCGAATTTCGCGGCGTAGTGGAGTGCGGCGGCTCTGCCGCCGCTTTCCGACGCCGGAGGCGCGCTCCGCGCGCAGCCAAAGCGGCGGCAGAGCCGCCGCACTCCACCTACAACATCGCCGTGGCGCGCTGCGCATCATGCGCGGCGCCGAGCCGCGCCAACGTCCGCGCGGCTTCCTCGATCAACTCATTGCATTTGCGCGCGTTTCCCAACTCCAGTAGCGCCAGCGCTTCGCGATACGGATCGCTCGCTTTCCTCGCGGCCTCGATCGATCTCTGAAACGCGATCTCCGCGGCCGCGCCATCGCCGCGACGCGCATGCAACGATCCGAGGACGCGCATGGAGTCCGCCTCCGAATCTCTCACGCCGAATTCACAGGCGGTCCGGCAGGCTTCCTCGGCCATCACGATCGCGTCATCGACCGACCTCTCCGCCGCGATCAATGCCGAGACCCACTGGATGTCGATGCGATGGTCATTCGTCAGCGCGCGGTCGTACGCGGTCAGGCTCTGCAGCGCCGTCTCGGCATCGCCGATCCGCTTCTCCAGGATCGCCACCTGCGCCAGGCCGATCAGCGCTGCCGCAGCGACCATGTCTTCGCCGAGATGCACGCTCACGGAAAGACTGGCCTCGCAATCGCGGCGAGCCGCGGCATGCTCGCCCATGGCCATGTGCAGTGCGGCGAGGTTCAGCAGGTTCTCCGCGCGGCCGACGACGTAGCCGATCTCGCGGCGGATGAAATCCGATCGCTCGTAGCTCTCCGCCGCCTCCTTCCACCGGCCCTGGCCGTAGTACAGGATGCCCAGGTTCATGTGCGCGTTGGCCTTGCCGAAGAGGTAGCCGATCTTGTGGTAGATCGCGAGGCTCTTGCGGACGTACTCCGCGGCCTGCTCCAGACGTCCGTACTTCCAGAGCACGCCGCCAAGCGTGTTGTAGAGATTCGCGAGCAGCACCGGCTCAGCGGCGTTGTCGGACTCGACTTCGCGCGCGAGCTCGTCGGCGATCAGAAGCGATTCGTCGAGGCGCTGCTGACGGAAGCGCACCCAGGCCAGGCGCTCGCGGATGGTCCGCCGCACCGCGGTTGATTCGGTTCCGGCGAATTCGGCGATGGTCAGCGACGCCATGTCGAGATGCTGCGCCGCTTCTTCGAGCATGCCCTCGCGCGCCTCGACGTCGGCAAGCTCCACGAGCAGATCGATCAGCAGGCGGAACGGCGGACGCTCGAGCTGCGACGCGCGATTCGAAACGTCGATCAGCGCGTCCTCGAGAATCCTGCGCGTCTCGCTGAGGCGGCCGAGGAACTTCAGTGAGCGCCCGTGCAACAGCTCGAGGCGGTTGTACTCGTCGCGATCGAACTCCGGGAGGATCCGGACGATGTCGAGCGCGCGGCGGTAGTGATCCGCGGCAACGTCGTTCGCATGGCGGCGCGCGGAGCGTTCCGCCGCGCCGAGCAGATACGGCACCGCCTTCGCGGCTTCGCCACTTTCGGAGTAGTGGTACGCGAGCACCTCGTCGCGCTCGTTCGCCGGCCAGAAGCTGCCTTTTTCCACTGCTTCGGCGACCTCGCGATGCATTTCCTGGCGATCGCGTTTGAGCAGCGTGCTGTGAATCGCTTCCTGAATGAGCGCGTGGCGGAACGCGTATCCCTTCTCCAGGCCGAACGCCTCTTCCTCGAGGAACTCGCGGGCCTCGAGCTCCTCGAGAGCATCGACGGTGTCGATCGGTGCCCCGGCCAGGAGCTGCTGGAGCAGACGCACGGGGAAGGACCGGCCGAGGATTGCCGCGCGTTGCAGCACGCGGCGAAGCTCGCGGGGGAGGCAATCGAAGCGCGTGACCATCAGCCCGCGCAGGCTCGACGGCACGTCATGGAGCACAGCCGCTGCCTCGCCGGTCACCCGCCACTCGCCGGCGGTTCCGACGAGGCCTCCGCGATCGAGGAGCATCCGCACCAGCTCCTCGACGTAGAGCGGATTGCCTTCGGCGCGATTGATGATCTTCTGCCGCAGCGCGACTGCCTCGACCGAATCGCCCGGAACGAGCTGCTTCACGAGACGCCGCGAATCGGTTGCGCCAAGCGGCTCGAGATCGATCTCGGAGAAGTGCTCGCCATGCGCGGCGGCCATCTCCACCAGCGGCCGGATCGTGGTGGCGCGCTCGAGATGGCGGGAGATCACGATCATCATCAGCGGCTGATCGCCGGCGGACTGGATGAAGTACTGGAGGAAATCGCGCGACGCGGAATCGACCCAGTGCAGATCGTCGAACAGGAGCACGGCCGGTTTGTTGCGCGTGGCGGCGATGATGATCCGTCGCAGCGCGGCGTGGGTCTGCTCCTGGAGCATGGCCTCGTCGAGAAGGCGCAGTCGGTGTTCGGAAACCTCGTCGCTCTGCGGAAGGCCGAGGACGTTGAGAACGTACGGGGTCACCTCGGCTTCGGGAAGGTCGTGCGCAGCGATGAATGCCGCTGCTGCCTGTGACTGCGCGGCCGCGGGATCGGCCGCGTCGATGCCGAGGATGGCGCGGAGGAGATCGGCGGCCAGGGTGAGCGGGCGGGAACGGCTCAAGGCAATGCAGCGCGCGCCGTAAATCGAGACCGCGTCGTTGTCGAGCGTGCGGATGAACTCATGCACGAGCCGGGTCTTGCCGACGCCGGCCTCGCCGCACACGAACGCGATCTGCGTGACGCCGGTCGCGCGCATGCGTCGCAGCGATTCCTGGAGGAGGGCCGTGGCCGACTCGCGTCCGATGAGGGGGATGGTCATCCCCGGGACGCCGCGTTGCGGCCCGACGTGCGGCTGCACGCCGGCAACGCGGTAGGCCGTGACCGGGCGCGAGATCCCTTTCAGCGAAAGCGGCGGGACGGTCTCGTAGCGGAAATTCGCCGAAGTGCGGTTGTATGTTTCCTCGCTGACCAGCACGGAGCCCGGCTCCGCCGCGGTCTGCAGCCGCGAGGCGAGATTCACCGTGTCGCCGATGACCGTGTATTCCGTGTGCGCGGCGCTGCCGATCTTTCCGGCGATCACCTCACCGGTGTGCACGCCGATGCGGATGCGGAACTGAAAGCCGTGTTGCGCGGCGAGGCGCTCGCGCATCGGCCGGATCACGCGCTGCATGTCCCAGGCGGCGCGGACGGCGCGCTCGGCGTCGTTCTCATGGGCGGCGGGAGCTCCGAAGAGCGCCATCAGGCCGTCGCCCGTGAATTTGTCGATCGTGCCTTCGTATTCGTTGACCACGTCGGCGAGAAGCTTGAGGGCCTCGTCGATGAACGAGTAGACGTCTTCGCTGTCGAGGCGGCTGGAGGTGGCGGTGAAGTCGGTGACGTCGGCGAACAGCACCGTGACCTCGCGCCGCTCTGTCGACGGCCCCTCGGCCGGATCTTCCGCGCGGATGGTGAAAGAGTGCGCGCCCTCGCGCGTCAGGGCCGCGCCGCAGGAAGAGCAGAAACGGCTGCCGGCGGCATTGGAAACGCCGCAGCGGGCGCAATCGGTACGGACGGGAGATCCGCACCTCCGGCAATCCGCCGAATCAGCGGACATCTGTGAACCGCAATTCGGGCAGAAACGCACTTTTGACGGGCTCCCGGGAACGTGATGACCGATATTGCCACTACTGGTTTTGGAATCGGTATGCGAAAAACAGACCCAGCAGCAGCAAGTTGCCGGCCGACCGCCCGGCCTGAAAGGTGCAAGCGCGCTCGGCGGTGAGTATTCGGCGGTTCTTCATCGCTTTCGCGCTGATTGCGCTGGCTTGTGGACGCGAGCAGCAGCGCGCGCCCACGCCGGCACCGGCCCCGGTGCAACCGCGCGACGGCGGCACGCTCACCCGCCGGCTGGAGAACGAGGTCACCACTCTCAACTACCTCCTCCACACGACGGACTACGAGCGGAACGTTCTCGCCTATCTGTACGACCCGCTCATCGATCTCGACGAGAACCTGCAACCGATTCCCGGCACGGCGGCGAGTTGGACGGTCTCTCCCGACCGGCTGACCTACACGCTGAAGCTCGATCCGCGGTCGACGTTCAGCGACGGCAAGCCCGTTCGCGCCAGCGACATCGTCTTCACCATCCGCAAGATCATCGAGGCCGAGTCGATGCAGTACTCGTCGTTCTTCACCGGGCTCGATCTGAACCGGTTGCGCGCGCTCGACGACAGGACCGTCGAAGTGGTCTTCACCGAGCCGCACGTGGCCCGCTGGTACGCCTTCAACATCGGCGTGTTACCGGAGCACGTTTACGGCAAGGGCGATTTCAAGAACGACTTCAACGACATGGCCGTCGGCAACGGGCCCTACGTGCTCGCGCGCCGCCAGGCGGAACAGCCGATCACGCTCGAGCGGCGTGCCGACTACTGGCGCGAGAAGCCGCACATTCAGCGCATCGTCTTCAAGGTCATCGGCGACACCACCGTGGCCTGGAACGCGATGAAGCGGGGCGACATCGACGAGATGCGGCTCAAGACCGACTTCTGGGCTCGCGAGAAGAACGCGCCGAACGTCGAGTTCCACGACGTCTGGGCCCTTCAGTACAACTGCATCGCCTGGAACAACCGCGATCCCATCCTGCGCGACCCGCGCGTCCGCCGCGCGCTGGCCATGGCCTTCGACACGAAGCAGGTCATCGACACGATGTACCACGGCCAGGCCCGCGCCATCAGCGGCCCGTTCACGCCCGATCAGTGGGCATACAACGCCGCCGTTCCGCCGGTGAAGTTCGATCTCGCCGGCGCGCGGAAGCTGCTCGACGAGGCGGGATGGAAAGACAAGAAGCTCGCACTGACGATGATCCTTCCCGCCGGCAACACCGTCGGCCTCGAGCAGGGGCAGATCCTGCAGGATGCCCTGGGGAAGATCGGCGTGACGCTGAGCGTGCAGGCCCTCGAAGGGGCGGCGTTCTTCGAGCACATCATGCGCGGCAACTACCAGTCGGCCTTTTTCGCCTGGTCTCTCGATCCCGAGCCCGATCTCTATCCGCTGTTCCACTCGACCCAGATCCCGCCGGCCGGGATGAACGTGATCGGCTACTCGAATCCCGAAGTGGATCGGGCCATCGACGAGGCCCGCCGCACGTTCGACCTTCCCACGCGGCGAGCCGCCTACCACCGCCTTCATGTCATGCTCGCCGCCGATCAGCCGTATCTCTGGACGCTGCAGCTCGCCCAGAAGTGGGCCGTGAACAAGAGAGTGAAGAACGTGAAAGTGTCGAAGGGCTTCGGACTGTTCATTTGGCATCCCGGGCCGAAGCAGTGGTGGCTTCAATAGAGCATTCGCTGCATCTGCCCGACGGCGAGCGCGGTCATCTGCTGGTCATGCTGCACGGCTGCGTGCAGCCGGCGAGCGAGCTCGCGATCGCCACGCGCATGAACGCCGCCGCCGCGGCGAAGGGCTGGGCGGTGTTGTGGCCCCAGCAGTCGCAGGCCGCGCATGAATTGCGCTGCTGGAACTGGTACCTGCCCGACCATCAGAACCGCGGTGCCGGCGAGCCGGCGATGCTCGCTGAGCTCATTCGCGATGTGCGCGCCGAGCACGGTCTCGATCGCGTGTTTCTCGGCGGCATTTCCGCCGGCGCGGCGATGAGCGCGGTGCTCGCGGCGAACTATCCCGAGATGATCACGGCCATCGCGATGCACTCCGGAATCGCATTCGGTGCGGCGTCGACCGTGGCCGGCGCGCTCACGGCCATGCGCACCGGCGATCTGGATCCGCTCGCGCTCGGAGTCCAGGCGAATCAGGCGATGGGCGAGCGAGCACGCGTGATTCCGACGCTCGTGCTGCACGGCCGCCAGGATGCAGCGCTCCATCCGCGCAACGGGACGAATCTCGCCGGGCAGTGGGCCGTGGCAAACGCAATCGCCCTCGGCAAACCGGCGGCGATTCCGTCATCGCGAGAAACGACTCATCGCGAGGAAGGCCGTTACGACGCGACGATCGTCACCTACGACGACGTCGACGTCGAGGAATGGCGCATCGCCCCCCTCGGACATGCCTGGTCGGGCGGATCAGCCGAGGCGACGTATACCGATCCGAAGGGTCCCGACGCGACGAGGGCCGTGATCGACTTCTTCAGCCGTTTTTCCCGACCTTGACCTCGTCGCCGACCACGTCCTCGACGTAGAGCATCTTCGAGAGCACCAGCGCCGCGGCCAGCAGCGGCTCGGCCACCAGCATCCCCATCACGCCGAAGACGATCGCCATCGCCGACACCCCCACGACCGTGAGCACCGGCGGGATGTCGAGGCGCTTTTCGAGGATCAGCGGCGTGATCACGTTGCCCTCGAGCTGCTGGACGATCACGTAGAGAACGACCACGGCCAGCGCCTTCTGCGGCGAGTCGACGAGCGCGATGCCGATCGCCGGGATCGCACTGACGAACGGTCCGAAGAAGGGGATCAGCTCCATCAGTCCCGCGAGCAGACCGAGCGCCGCCGCCCCTTTCACGCCCAACAATGCCAGCCCGATTCCGGTGATCAGCCCGATGGCGACCATCGCGATCAGCCGCGCGATCAGCCATTGCCGCAGCGTTTGCGCGAGGGTCGTCAGCACTTCGCGCGCTCGCGGCCGCGATCGATGCGGAACGAGATGCAGGATGCCGTCGCGATACTTGCCCGGCTCCGCGGCGATGTACATCCCGATGAAGAGCACGATCACCACGCCGCCGATCGCGCCGAACACCGAGGAGATGATCGGGAAGAGGAACTTCGTCGCGCCGCGCAGCTCTTTCGTCAGTTGCGCGGACAGGCCGCCACCCTGCTTTTTCTGCTGCGGCGTGTCGAGACCGAGCGCCTTCGACGCGCCGGAGGACCCGAACTTCTTCTCGATCTCGTCGATGACTTTCGGCAGCTCTTTGGCGATCTCGCCGGTCTGCCTGCGCACCGCGGGCGCGACCATCGCCCCGATGCCGATCAGCAGTCCGATGACCACGATCATCGAGATCGCCGCGCCGAGGCCGCGCCGTACTTTGAATTTTTCGAGGAAGTCGACCGCGCGGGCCAGCGCCAGTCCGAGCAGCACGCCGAGGAGGGTGACGATGAAGATGGCGTGGGCGATCCAGAGGAAACGGAGGGCGATGAGGACCGCGAAGACGATCGCCGTGACCTTCAACGCCGTAGCTGCACGGATCTCCACGCTCCGAACGGGGAGCAGATGTTGTGCCCGGCAGTCCTATTGCCGTCTCGCGAGCACCCCATCCATCGTGAAGTACAGCGAAGCCAGACGCTGCGCGACCTGAGGATCGCCCTGCGCGAGCTGCACGGAAATCGCGTCGCGCGACGAGGCGTACGAACCGAGCGCGCCGCGCGTGCGCGGTTGCTCGGCGAGACCGGGATCGTCAGCCAGTCGCGCACACCCGTCGAAGAACCGGCGCGCGGCCAGCGCCGCGTTCGCGTAGTTGCTGCGCTGGGCTTCGAGCGCGGCGATGCCGAGGTCACGGTGGGTGTTGGCCAGCTCCAGGTCGAGCGTCGTCGCTCGCAGCGTCTTCGCCTGCCGATCGGCACGCAGGCGCTGGGGCGCGTACCCGGCCACGAACGATCCAACGAGAAGCCCGATTACGAGCAGCACGCTCTTCGGGGACATGCGCGAGCTGCGGGTTGGCGCCGGCGGGGGAGGAGCGGAAGCTGGTTGCATGAGAGGACTTTAGTTGAGCTGAGCCATGTCGCGCACGGTCTCGGCGAGCTGCATCGGGTCGACCGGCTTCTTCAGAAACGCGTCGAAGCCGCGCGCAAGCGCATTCTCCCGATCCTCGGGACGCCCGAACGCGGTCAGGGCAATGACCGGCACGCGCCGTCCGGAGTCTCGCAGCTTGCGCACGAAGTCGTAGCCATCCTCGCCGGGCATGGCGATGTCGCAAACCACGACATCCGGGTTTCCATCGCCCATCGTCTCGAACGCCTCGGCCACGGTTTCCGCGCAGGTCACGTCTGCCCCGGCGCGGCGGAGAATCGTGGCCACGACGTCGCGCGTCGGTTGGTGATCGTCGATGACCAGCACGGACTTTCCCTGCAGCGAAGGAAGCTCGGACTCGCCGGTGGCTTTCCCTGAACCGATCCTGCTCGCGTCGCAAAGCACCGGCAATTCCAGAGTGAACGTCGATCCGCGGCCTTCGCCCTCGCTCTGCGCGCTGATGCTTCCGCCGTGCAACTCGACGAGCGAGCGGACAATGGCCAGGCCGAGGCCGATGCCGCCGTGCGCGCGGGTGGTGGAGCTGTCCTGCTGGCGGAACGGCTCGAAGACGTGCGCCAGAAACGATCGAGGAATGCCCATGCCGCTGTCGCGAACGACGAGCGTCACCGTCTCCTCGGTCGCGGAAAGGCGGACGATCACGTTTCCGCCGCGCGGCGTGAACTTGATCGCGTTCGTCATCAGGTTCCAGATGATCTGCTGCAATCGCGCGGGGTCGCCGAGAACTGGCGGAATCTGCGCGGGGAAGCTCGTCAGCACCTCGATGTTCTTCGCCGCCGCTGCTGGTTGCACGGTGGCGACTGCGGCTTCCGCGACCGTGCGCAGGTCGACCGAGTCCATCTGGATGCGCATCTTCCCGGCCATGATCCGCGACATGTCGAGGATGTCTTCGATCAGGTCCATCTGCATGGTCGCGCTGCGCTCGATGGCGTCGACGGCCTGCTGCATGTCCGCGCCGTCGAGGCCCATCTTGAGCATGCGCGCCCAGCCGAGGACCGCGGTCATGGGCGTGCGAAGCTCGTGGGAGAGCGTGGCCAGGAACTCGTCCTTCGCGCGATTGGCGTCCTGGGCCGCGGTGTACAGCCGGGCGTTGTCCACCGCGACCGAAGCGCGCCGCGCGACCTCCTCGGCGAACTCCAGATCGGCCTCGGTGAAGCGGCGGTTCGAATCGGAGGAAACGAGCGTGAGCGTGCCGAATACCCTCTCCCGCGTCTTCAGCGGGACGACGATGAACGAGACGATGTTCAACGACTTGAGCACGGCGCGGTGTTCTTCCGAAGTCTGCGCGGCCTCGATGAGCTCGGGCGGGACGAACGACATCCACTCCGCCTGGCCGGTGCGGATCACGCGCGTGACGGTGTCGGTTTTCGGATCGGGAGGGAAACGGCGGCGCAGCTCGTGGGCAAGCTCGACTTTCGCCGGGTCCTTGTGCGCAACGGCGAGACGCCGGTGCGGTCCACCTTCTTCATCAGCGATGTCGACGGCGCACCAATCCGCGACCTCGGGGACCATCAGGCTGGCCAGCGTTTTCAGGGTGGTCTCGTAGTCGAGTGATGACGTCAGGACGTCGGTGGCCTTGCCGAGAAAGCGCTGCCGGTCATCGGCGACTTTGCGCTCGTCGATGTCCATCGTCGTGCCGACCCACTCGACGATCGCGCCCTGCTCGTCGAGGAGCGGAACCGCGGTCGTGGCGTGCCAGCGATACCCGCCGGCTCGCGACCGCAAGCGGAACTCGCGGGCCATCGGCGTTTGTGTGTCGACCGCGGTCTTCCAATCTGCGACCACCTGGTCGCGATCGTCGGGATGAATTGCTTCGGCCCAGCCCCAGCCGAGGATCTCTTCCGGGGTCTGGCCGGTGATGTCGCGCCAGGAAGGAATGTCGACCGTGACCCGGCCGTCCGGCGCGGCGATCCAGATGGCCTGCGCGTTCGGCGCAGCCATCACCAGCGATTTGTAGCGGGCCTCGCTGCGCGCGAGCCGCTCGCGTTCCCGGCGGACGGCGTCGTAGAGGCGGACGTTGTCGATGGCGATTCCCGCTTGCGCGGCCAGGGCCACGGCGATCTGTTCTTCGCTTTCCGTGAAGACGCCCGTTTCCTCGTGGCCGAAGAAAAGACCGCCCAGCACTTCGCCGGAGCGCGACACCACGGGCACGGCCAGGTAACTCGCGACGGGAAGATGTCCCTCGGGCATGCCGTGATGGGGCGCGTTCCTGCCGTAGCGCGGATCGCGGCGGATGTCCGCGCTGCGGACGACACCCGTTCCGCTGAACGTCGGCTCGAATACGGCGGTGTTGCGCGGCATGGGGAAGCGGGAGAAGGCCTCGCGCGGAACGCCGGAGATCGTGTAGAGCGTGTACGACTCGCCGGCTTCGTTGATGACGTTGTAAAAGAACGCGCCGAATTGCGCGTTGGTGAGCTCAGTGGCCGCGTCGGTGACGGCCTGCACGACGCGTTGCAGATCGAGCTCGCCGGCCACGACGCGCGCCGCTTCGGCGAAGCGATCGAACTTGCGCGCGCTGACCGCGGCCGACAGCAGCTCGCCGATGATCGCGCCGAGGTGATGCTCTTCCTCGGAGATCTCGCGAGGCGTGCGGAAGTAGCAGGAGAGCGTGCCCGCGGCCTCACCGCGAATGCTGAGCGGGATGACGAATGCCTGGCGGATGCCCTGGACGTCGTAGAAGACGCGGCGGTCGGCAGCCAGCGGCCAGGCCGCGATGTCGGTGACGAACGGACCCTTCGAGAGGACCGATTCGTTGCGCTTCTCCTCGATCGAATAGAGAGCGTATTCCGCGGACAGTCCGCGGCCGGAAGTGATCTCCCAGCGGCCAACGCGGCCGTCGTATCGCCAGATCGCGTAGGCATCGGCGGGGATGATCTCCGGGACGATCTCCAGAACCTTTTCCACGAGGTTGCGCGACGGGAGATCGGAGCGGAGAAGGCTCGATACACGCGCAAGTGCGGCAAGACGGGGCGAGGTATCGGACATTGCGACCGCCGGATTGTGATGCAATGTGAGATCCATGCGTATGGCCTTCGTGAGCGCGGCGGTGCTGGTCTCGCTGTCGGCATCAGCCGATGTTCGCCGCGGGGGAATCGCGTTCCATTACGCCACGCCGCTCACCGCGCGCGAGCTCGATTGGTTCGGCCGCTTCGAGGTGCTGGTCACGCACGATCCACTGCCGCGCGCGCAGGTCGACGCGCTCCGTCGCCGCGGAACGAAGCTCGTGTTGTACGAATGGGCGGTCGCGTTCTACACCTCGCGCGCGACGACGTGGGACAAGTCCCTTCCGCCCTCCGCTCTCCTGAACCGCAAGCCGTTGCGCGGGCATCTCGGCGCGAACGACTCCGACGCGTTCTACTTCGATCCGGGTTCGCGCGAGCATCAGCAGGGCCGCGCGGAACAACTCGCGCGGCGGTTGCGGGCCATCGGTTACGACGGCGCGTTCCTCGATACGACCACGTCCGCCAGCGTGCATCCGGCCGCGCTGACCGAATATCGGCGGCGCCATCCGGACCTCGATTACGACAGGGCCTTCGCCCGTTTTCTGAAGAGTCTCCGCGCCGCGGGGATGATGATCGTGACCAATCAGGGATACCGCCGCGCCGATGATGTGCTGCCGCACGTCGACTGGGACGTGACCGAGAGCCTGATCACGTATCCGCAGGAAGGCTCTTTTACGCTGCGGCCGTGGAACGCGCCCGGCGATCTGTGGAACAGCACTGCCTTTCTGTTTCGGAAGCTGATCTCGCCCGCGCAACGCAGGTACCCGCGCGTCCGCTTCGCACACATCAACTACCTCACGAAAGCGGATCCGAAAACGATCGAGCAAATCATCGCCATCGCCCGCCTCTACGATCACGACGCGTTCCTGGCCATGGCCGATCTGAGCAAAGTGATCGAGACCGATCTGTACTTTTTCGATCTCGGCCGTCCGAAGCCGCGGGTAGAAACGGCCCGCGGCGCCTATCGCGATTTCGAGAACGGCTTCGTCGCCTACAACGCGAGCGCGAAGCCGATGAAGGTAGGGAAGGTGGTCGTGCCGCCGTCGAGCGCGATCATCCTGAGGCAACCTCGATGATCGAGCTTCGCGAGGGGGCGGCCTCGGATCGCGAAGAGATCCTCGCCCTGCGCAAACGCTGTTTTCCCGATGACGATCTCGAGAAGCAGGACCCGCGGTTCTGGGACTGGGAGTTCGGCTCCGGCCGCACCTTCATGGCCGTCGACGGCAGCCGCTGCATCGCTCACCTCGGCTTTTATCCACAGACCTACGTGATCGACGGCGAGAGCGTGACTGCGATGCTGGCCGTCGATGCGATGACCGATCCCGAGTACCGCCGCCAGCATCTGTTCACGCGCGTCGCCGAATTCGCCCGCGACAAGTTGCGCGACGCCGTTCAATTGAGCACGGCCTGGCAGATCCGCGACGCGGTCTTGCCGGCCATGGCCGTGAATGGATGGAAGCCGCTGCTTCGAGCCTCGGTGCTGGTCAAACCGATCGCATTGCGCTCGATCGCGGGCGAACTGCCGGCTGCAACGGCCACGTTTCCCGAGCTGCCGCTGCTCGCGACGGTGAATCGCGCCGTGCGAACGACGGACTACCTCGACTGGCGCTTCAAAAAGAATCCGCTCTGGCAATACGCGATCGACGCGAATGACCATGCCTACGTCGTCACCCGCCGCACGACCCTGCGCGGTTACGACACGCTGGCCATCGCCGACATCGGTTGGCGCCCCGGCCAGTCGCGCGAGGCGCGCCTGCTGCTGCGCGATGCCATCGCCCGCGGCCGCGCCGCCGGCGTCCAGCTCGCCGCCGTGCTCATGACCCTCGGCCACCCGGCCCTGCCGACGTTCGTGCGCTCCGGATTCCTGCCGTCGCCGCACCGTTTCCGCTTCCTGGTCAACGTTTTCGACGAGCGCCTCCGCCTCGGCCGGGCGAAATGGGCGCTGACCTGGGCGGACACCGACCACTTGTGATCTGGCACGATGTATGGTACAACGTATGGCATTATGAAGAAGACCACCATCTACCTTCCGGACGACCTCAAAAAGAAGGTCGAGGCGGCGGCCAAGGCCGGGCGTCAGTCGGAAGCCGACGTCATCCGTGACGCGATCTCGAGTGCAGTCGACGCAAAGCCGATCTATCCCGCTCCGCGCGTGCCGCTGCCCGGGATGAAGCTCGGGGATCCGACGATCGCGGAGCGCGCCGGCGATCTGCTCGAAGGCTTCGGCGAGTGATCCTGCTCGACACGAGCGGCCTGCTGGCTGCGCTTTTCGACGACCAGCGTCATCACGAGGAGTGTGCGGACGTCCTGCGGAATGCCCAGGGGCCGCTGATCCTGTCGCCGTTCGTGCTTGCTGAGACCGACTACCTGATCCAGAAGTACGCCGGCGTGAAAGCGGAACTGATGTTTCTCGAGGACGTCGCGCGCGGCGCGTACAAGCTCGTCGACATTCGTCCCGACGACATGACGGACATTCGAGTCATGGTGTTGCGCTACAAAGACCTGAACATCGGCGTCACCGATGCGTCTTTGATCGTGTTGGCTGACCGCTTCGATTGCCGCGACATATTGACGCTCGACATCCGCCACTTCCGGGCCACGCGGCCGACGACGAAGAAGAGCTTTCGCATCCTTCCCGCCGATCTCTGATGCCGCACGCGCTCTTTGTCTTCGCCCATCAGGATGACGAGATCGCGACGGCGACGCGTCTTCTCCATCTCCTTCGTCAAGGCTGGACCGTTTCCATCGTCTACCTCACCAACGGGGAAGGCGGCCGCGCGAAGTCGGATGTCCGCGATGAGGAAACGCGGAGAGTACTGGCGCAGCTCGGCGTCGATCTGTCGCGCGTTCACTTCGCGGGATCGCGCGAGCGCATTCCCGACGGGCGGCTCTTCCTGCATCTCGATCGCTCGCTGCAGTTGCTCGAGGAATCGGTCGCTGAAGCGGATGAAGCCTGGACGCTGGCGTACGAGGGCGGACATCACGATCACGACGCCGCGCATCTCGTGGCCATGGCCTACGCGGCGAAGCGGGGAGTGCCACTCTTCGAGATGCCGCTGTATCACGGCTACGGCTTGCCCGGCCCGTTCTTCAACACCCTCGCGCCCTTGCGCATCGGCGGAACGTGGTCGGCGCGGCAGATCGCGTTCTCCGAAGGATTTCGCATTGCCCTGCTCTGCCGTTTCTACACGTCGCAGCGCAAGACGTGGCTCGGATTGCTGCCCGAGGCGCTTCTGCGGCTGGCGGTGGGACGGCGGGAGTGGACGCGCGAGGCCGATCTCGACCGACTCCGCGACAAGCCCCATCGCGGAAAGCTGTTCTACGAGCGGCGGTTCGGCGTCACGTGGGAGGACTTCGAGGCGAAGGCGAAGCCGTTTGTGGCTGCGATTGCGCCGCATCCTCCTCGGCCGGCTTGACGAGCGGGCCGCCGTTGATCGGCTCGCGCGGAACGGCCTGCAGATCGAGATTCACCGCCGAGACCAGCAGCTGCACGCCGATCATGATCATCATCGCCGACAGCACCACCGTGCCGACCGGCGCACCGACGGAGCGGCTCGCGTACCACCACCAGTGATAGCCGCCGTAGATCAGGCCGGCCAGCAGCAGCGGCAGGCCGCACGCGATCTGAAACGACTCGACGGTGAAGTCGTAGACGAAGTTCTTGAGCGTGATGCGGCGCAGCAGGCAGGCGAGGAGGCGGCCGGGAAACTGGCGCATCACGCGGCCGATGCGCAGGCTCGACGTCTCGCCGGCGTACCTCGCCGGCATCGACACTTCATGTACCACCGCGCCGAGGACGTAGAGGTGGCCGAGCATCGAGGTTTCGAAAAAGTAGGTCGGATCGACCTTCTTCAGCGGGATCTGCGAGAGCACGTCCGCGCGGATGGCGACGAAGCCGTTGGTCGGATCGAAGCATTGCCAGTATCCGGTCGCGGCCTTCGCCAGGAAGCTGAGGACGACGTTGCCGATGCGCCGCACGGTCGGCATCGAGCGCAAGGCCTGGAAGTCGCGGAATCGATTGCCTTTCGTGTAGTCGGCCGTTCCGTCGACGAGCGGCTGCACGAGCTGGGGCATGAGCCAGAGCGGCATCTGCCCGTCGCCGTCCACTTTCACGACGACGTCGGCCCCGGCTTCGAGGGCCTTCTGAAAGCCGGTGATCATCGCGCCGCCGACGCCGCGGTTCACCTCGTGATGCAAGACGATGATCCGGGGATCGAGCTGCGCGTAACGTTCCGCGACCGCGGCGGTGTCGTCCTGCGACGCGTCGTCGACGACGATGATGGTCTTTACGATCGGCGGCATCTGCCGCAGCACGTCGCCGAGGTGCGTCGCAACGTTGTAGGCGGGAACGACGGCGATGACGTGCGCATCGGGCCGCTTCCGAAGCTGCAGCCGCGAGCTCATCGCGCCGCCTCCGCGAGCCGATTGGTCTCTTCCTGAGTGCGTTGGATGACGTACACGCGCACGTTCTCATCATCCATGAAGATCCGCATGTCGCGGTGATTGAGTTGATAGAGAAAGCACCACGTCTGCAGACGTTGCTCGATGTCGGCGCGCGAGAACTGCGTGGCCCACGTGTTGATCTGGAAGCGGTGCGGCACTTTCTCCACGGCGATGAAAACATACCGCGTCGGAATCGGCAGCTGTCGCGCCTCGGGGTCGTAACGCTCCAGAAAATCGGCGGCGGACAGATGGAACCCGCGGCCGAGGACCATCGGGAACTCCTGGCCGTAGGTGACGAGCGTCCAGGTGAAGGGCTCGATCTTCCGCTGGATCTCGAGCACCGCGTACGCCGTCGCGCCGTAGCCGGAGTAGTTGATCAGTTTGTCGTGCGCGCCGGCGAGAGGCACGCGCCACAGCCACAGCGCGAGCGCGGCCACGGTGATGATGCGCGCGAGCTTCACCCGCGAGAGCTCGAAGATCGCGATGCCGAGAAGGATGGCCAGGGTCATGGCCAGCCAGCCGGCGTTGCGGCGGACCTCGATGATCTCCGGCCAGCCGAATCGCGAGGCGAGGTGGGTCGCGGTGAAGACGAAGGTCGCGGCGGCGATCCAGTAGTGCTTCCGGAAGAGCAGGGCGATGGCGATGACCAGGCAGGCGATGAGGAACGGTGTGATCGCGACCCAGGTCACGATCCGCGCGGTGTCCCCTTCGCGCAGGAAGGGGAAGTAGTAAGCCGCGGCCGAGCCCGCGCTGTTGGCGCTCGCGGCATCGCGGGCGCCGACGTTCGGGTAGGCGATGTAGCCGAGCATCCACGTCGAGCCGATGACGATTCCTGCCGCGCCGAGAAGCATGGCCCGTCCGATCTCGCGCACGTTCGCGCGTTGGACGAGGACGGTGATACCGGAGAGGAGCACCAGCGGGACGGCGACGCCGGGGTGGGTGGCGGCGATGGCGGCGGTGCAGAAGAGGAAGCCGCTGAGGTGCCACCAGCTCTCTCTCTTCAGCAGGAACATGACCGCCGGGAACAGCAGCACGATGGCCAGTTCCTGCGGCAACGTCGCGGTCTGGCGCTGAAACACGGTCTGCAGGACATCGAACTCGCCGCTCGTCTCCGGAAGGTCCGCGTACGTCATTCGCTCGAACGCACGAGCGTCGGCGATGTTCTCGGTGGCCATGCTGCCGCCGAGGAGGAAGTACTGGCTCGCGCCGCCGATCATCGTGGCGAAGAGCAACCCGGCCACGAGTCCGGCGACGAGGCTGCGCGACAACCGTCGCGCTGCATCGGCAACGGCGAGAGTCATCAGCACGCCGACGATCGGTCCGAAGAAATTCAGCAGCAGGATCGAATCGACATTCGTGAGATCGCGAATGGCCATCAGCAGGAAATGCATCCCGCGCGGATACGGTCCCCAGGCGGGATCGACCTGCTTGCCCTGCTCGAGCAGGCGGATCAAGTAGAGGTGAACGTAAGTGTCCGAGAAACCGAGATTCGCGGTTGCGAACGGCCGGTAAAGGCGAATCGCCGCCGCGACCGCGACCAGCGACGACCACGCGGCGATCTGCCACGAGAACCCGAAACGCGATCGCGTCCGCCGCAGCACGCGGCGCATCCGGCGGCGCACGTTCACCCTTCCTTCGATCACGTTCAGCGCTGAAACGACGACGGTTCGATAGAGATCGCGCAGTTGCCCCGCGGGCGAGCGTCCCGTGACGCGCGCGCGAACGGCGAGAACCAGCGCGGCGATGGCCAGAACGAGCGTCAACGACGAATAGATGTTGAGAAGCGTCAGCAGTTGCCCGCCGAGAGTCAGAAGGGTGATGCCGGCGGCGAGGCACCACCAGAACCACTCCAGGCGGTCCAGCTCCGCCGGACGTTTGCGCGCGAGCCGCGGCACGACGAGGAACAGCAGCACCAGCGCCGCCGTGATGCGCAGAACCGCGTCGATGCCGAGGAGCGTGTACATGTCAGTAAGCGGCGTAGTAGTGATAGTCGAGTCCCGCGAGCACTTCGCGGATCGACCGGGACGTGAGAATGGCCATGACCACCGCGCCGGCGAGCAGGCCCAGAACCGCGTACGAATAGCTGATGGCCCGGCTGCAGATGAATCCGACGGCGATGTTGACCGCGAGCGCGATTCCGACCGCGCGCACGACCATCTCCACGCGCGACAGCGTCAGCAGCATGAGTGTGTTCTGCAGCGCGAACATGAAGATCACATACGCGATCGTCGCCAGCACGAACACGCGGGCGGTGGTCGGCGCACGGAGCGCCTCGTAGACCGGCAGCGACGGGATCTCGCGCAGCGTCAACGCCACCGCGACGGCCACGAACACCGCGACGACGGCCGCACCGCCGAGGATGAAGCCGCGGCGGCGGTGCTCATCGATCGACTTCGCCGTGAAGCGCTCGGTCTCGATGCTCTTCACCCGTTTCTCGTTCGGAACGAGCGTCTCCGAGAACCTGCGCGTCGCATGCTCGACCACGCCGCTGAGCAGCATGACCACGATCAGCGCCAGGTCCATCCCCAGCTCGTACCGCACGTTCAGCCAGAAACCGTACGGCGGAAAGTCCTCGCGGCCCGTTCCCGACGTCCAGGCGATTACCCGATCGGCGAAGAGGAAGCTGTTGTAGAGCAGACCGTAAAGAAAGAACCGCGACGTGCTGTACACGAGCACAGTCAGCCGCGGCGGATTGACAGCGCCCTGGCCCGTGCCGCCCCGTGCCATGGCGTTGAGGTGATGCAGCGCGAGCGCGAAGCTGAGTACGTCCGCGACGAGAAGTCCGATCGCATTCGCGAGGATCGGCGGCGCTCCGAATCCTTTCGCCGCGATCAGTACCATCGCCAGCGCAATCGCCGTCGTCAGAAAGAAAAGCCAGGTCTTGCGCACGAGGTAGATCAGCGCCCAGTTCAGCCAGAGAATCGCCAGCGCCACGTAATAACCGGCGGCGGTGAGCACGATCGACCAGGGCAGCAATCCGAAAATCGCATTGATCGCCAGTGCTGGAATCAGCAATGCCAGCACGATCCGCAGCGCGATGGACCACGCCCGCAGCGCGGTCCATCGCGCCAGCCACTCTTCCTGCTGATACACGTAGAACAGGCCGCGGCGGACGATGGCCTGCATGAAGCCGCCCGTTACCACGTAACTGGCGATGAAGCCGAGGGCGATGGCGGTGCCGATGCGCAGATCCATTTCGATCGCGCCCCACACGCCGTAACCCCAGACGACCATGGTCACGGCCTGCAACGCCATCGGCAGCGAGAAACTGAGGCCGATGATGTAGTTCCGGAGAAACCGTCCCAGCGCCGAAACACGGGGCTGGGGATCCTCGGGCTCCGCTTCGAATCGCAACCGATCCTCGAGAAACCACGAGTAGATGCGCCGCGCCAGATCGAACAGATCGCGCGCGTCGTAATCGGCGCGCGCATCGGAATCGCGCAAGCCCATGACCTCGAGCTGCGCCGCGATCTCCCACTCGTCTTTCGGAATGCCGATCAGATCGATGACCTGCTGGGCGAGGTCGTGGGCGGGCGTGGCGGCGGGTGCGGGATGGGCGGTCATGCCGCCAGGTGCCTGTACAGATCGAGATATCGGCCGATGGAGTGATCGAGGCGGAATTCGTCGAGCACGCGGGCCCGCGCTTTTGCGCCGAGGCGGAGGCGGAGGTGGTGATCGTCGAGGAGCTTTGCGACTTCCACGGCGAAGCGCTCGTCGTCGCGCGGCTTGACCAGAACGCCGCAGCCTTCGAGTGCCTCGCCGACGCCACCGACGTCGCTGGCGACGATCGCCTTTTCGCAAGCCATGGCCTCGATGACCGAATACGGAAACGCTTCGGAAATCGAGGTCAGCAGAACGACATCCGCATCGCGATACGCGCCGACGACATCCTCGGTCGCCGAGCCGATGGTCACGCGATCCTCGACGCCGAGGCGTTTGCGCAGGGTGAGGCAGCGGCGGTAGTAGGCCTCGTCCGCGACGGCGCCGTGAACCGTGAACTTCGCCTTCGGATGCGTGTCCTTCAGGCGTGCCGCGACGCGCAGCAGCGTCTCGATGTCCTTCAGCGGATCGATGCGCGCCGTCGCCACGACGTGATGCTCGCCGTGCAGTTTGGGAGTGGCGGTGAAATGCTCGGGATCGACGCCGTTGTAGATCACCCGGATCTTCTGCTGCGGTGTTCCATGCGCGACTTCCCAGCGGGTGTTGTAGTGGCAGACCGGCGCGACGACGTCGGCGAAGTGGTAGTTCGCGCGGACGATCGCGGTGATGAGATTCATCAGAAACTGCTTGCAGAAGAAGAGTCGGCGGAAGCGCGAGAGAAACAGGTATTGCTCGCGCAGATACACGCCATGTTCGGTGAGGATCATCGGCGTGCCGTGCCGCACTTTCGCGGTGATGCAGGGAATGCCGCAGAACGCCGCCGCTGTCGAATGAGTGACATCCGTCTTCGGCACGCGCACGTTGAGCACGATCAGGAAGTGGTAGAGCCAGCGCAGGCACTCGGTGAGATCGAACACGGACGGAAGCTGATGTTCGGGGCCGGGCCGAGTCGTCCGTTCGGACAACTCCCTGCTGCACTTTTCGACGCTGCTCTTGAACTCGTTCCAGACCGCGCGTGATTTGAAGGTCGCGTTGTAGTCATGAACGCGAAAGTAGTCTTCGAGCGCGACCAGCACGTTGCCGAGGGTTGGCGAGTCGTCCGGTGCGGAGCAGACGACGGTGAGGAACTTGCGGAAGTGGGGGAGGAACTCGCGCTCGATCGCTTCGTCGGTCGTGCGGCGTTTGCGGTCGTAAAGCTGGGCGAAGGCGATCTCGGTCATGAACTCGGCCGGCTCTTCGATGCCCCACAGCGGGACGTTGAGAATCCGGCGCACGTTGTCCGGCGGCTCGAACTTCTGCTCGATGTGCGGATTCATCATCAACGGCAGGAGGGTCCAGCGAACGTCGGGCGTGTTGCGCAGCAGGGCATCGCACCAGGTGCTCACCCCGCCCGCGCTGTACGGATACGTCCCCTCGGTGGTCATGAGGATGGAGAGCATCACTGCCCCCCGATCGGCGATGACACCCGTTGCTGCAGCGATCCCGACTGCGCGCCCCACTTGAGCCGCTGCTGCAGCTTCCAGCGATCGACACGAACGGAGAGGAGATCGCTTTCGCGCCGCGCGACGTGCGCCGCCGCATCGACGAGATCGGCTTGCGGACGCACGCCGGCCGTGACCAGCCGCGCCACCGATTCCTCGCGTCTCTTCGCCACGTTGACCGCTTCGGTGAGGATCTCGATCCGCTTGTCGGCAGCCGCGACGGCGAGCCAGAGCAGGTCGAGACGATTGCGGGTCGCGGTCGCGGTGAGGTTCCGCACGCGCACCGCTTCATCCGCCTCGATCCGCGCCTCGGCCAGACGTCGCGCGGCGGCCGCATCGAGCAGCGGAAAGGACATGGACACGCGAAGGCCGTAGATGCCGAACGCGCCTTCCTCGACGTCCGAGCGGAACGTGCTCGGGACGGCGGCCATCCCGCCGAACGCGGAGAGCATGAACTGAGGTCGATGCAGCGCGACGGCATCCTGCAATGCGAGTCGCTTGCGTTGTTCCATCAGCGCCGCGCGCGCGACCGCGGCATCGGCCTCGACGATGCTGTCGATGCGGATCTCTTTGAGCATCGGCTCGTCGCGAATTTCGAGCGCTGCGTGAAGCGCTTCCCCGGACGTGTCGCCGATCATCTGCTTGAGACGGGTCTCGGCTTCGAGGCGTCCGAGCTCGAGATCGACGAGCTGCGATTCGGTGGCGAGGGCCTGGTCTTCCCACTGGGCGGCGGTGAGGTTCGAGATCTGTCCCGTGTCGAGCATGATCTGCGCGCGATCGCGAAGAATCGCCGCGCGCCGCGCGCCTTCGGCCAGAAGCTGGATGCGCTGCTCGGCGATGTACAGATCGCCGAACGCTTCGAGCGTCTCGCGAAACACATCCTCGGCTTCATCGAGTGCGCGGCGACGGACGATCTGGGCGTCGGCGCGAATGCCAAGCCGCCGACGCTCCTCCGCACCGCGGCTGAAGAGCGGGTAATCGACATTGACGAGCGCCGTGAACGCGTCGATGCGGCCGACGTTCTGATTGAGAAGATTCAGATTTTCCGCGGTGCTGATTCCGGCTTCCGCGCGGATCACCGGCAGCGTGCGGAAGGGGAGGGCCTCGATGATCTGGGCGCGATCGTCGTACGTAGTCGCGGCCGCGCGCGTGCGCATGGCCCGCTCCAGTGCCGCGGGGAAGGTGAGAGTGGCAGCCAGCGTGACGATGGCGACGGCGTTCATCACTTCACCGTGATCACGGCCTGCTGCCCGACCTGCAGGACGCCGTCGGGATTCGGTAGATCGACCACGAGGACCGCGCCGCCCGCGCCAGGCACGACCCTCTTCACCGGAACCGTGAATTTGCGCGGCGGGACGGTGAAGACCTTGACCTCGACCGGGACGCCGGCGCGGACGTAACGCACGAGCTCCGGCGCGATCGCGCCGCGAACGTCGACGGTGGCGTTGTTCGCGATCTCGACGACCGGGTCGCGCGGGAAGATGCTGTCGCCGACGCGGGCATGCACGCGGGTGATGACGCCGCCGATCGGCGCAACCACGCGCAGGAGCGACTTGCGTTCACTGACGACTGCCTCGTCCGCGCGCGCTTTGTCGAGCTCGAGTTGGAGAAGGCTGGTGTCGGTCTGCACGACTTTGATCGACGCCCGCTCTTTTTCGGCGAGGTAATCGCGAAGCGCGGCGGCGTACTCGTTCTCCGCGTTCTCGAGCTCTTCCTTCGAGACGTCGCGGGTCTTGAACAGCTCGCGGTAGCGCTCCCGTTTGGTCTCGCGATTCTTGAGGATCTCCGCGGAGGCGCGCTCGCGGGCGCCGGAGTCGCCGAGGATCAGGGAGGTGGCGATCGGTCTGCGGGCGTCGCGGAGGCGCTGTTCGGCGACCGCGATCTGCGCGCGAACGTGAGCGAGATCACGTTCGATGGAGGCGTTATTCAGCGTGGCCAGGAGCTGTCCGGGCTGCACGGTGGCCCCTTCGGCGACGTCGACCGTGGCCACGCGGCCGTCGACGGGGGCGATGGCGGTCGCGGTCTGCGCGCTCGCAACCTGCGCGCGGATCTCGACTTTCGGGACGTCCGCCGCCGCGACGTCGTCTTCCTTGTCGCAGCGCACGACGAGCAGCGACGCGGCAATGCAAGCCAGCATGAGGGTCGCGCGCAATTGTGTGTTGACCTCCGGAACCCACCGGCGAAGTTCTTGCAGACTCTGCTGCAAAAAGCGTGTCATACGCCTGTTCATGAAACGTCTGCCTTTTGCAGTAGCCATGGTCGTGTTGGTGCTCGGGTTGATCGCCGGTGCTGCCGCGGCATGGACGATTGTCCACCAGGCGCGGCGAACCGCGGCAGAAGAAGTTGCAGCGGCCGTGGCGATCGCCAAATCGAATCCAGCCGCCGTCGCCTCACTCGAGTCACTTCCCGCCGTGCAATCGGTGCGCGTTCATGACGCCGCCGGAAAGCTCATCGCCGAGTTCCAGCGCCCTGCCGCACGTTACGGTCTCGCCGAGCGTCTCGCGCCGGCCGAGGTCGTATGCGATTCGGGAACGGACGGCTCGGTCTGCGTCGAGTCGTCGCCCGGCGCGATCGTGGGAGCGGTGCGAACCGCGTCGCTCCTCGCCGCGATCGTGCCGCTGGTCGCAGGTCTGGCGGGCTTCATCGCCGGCCGTGCGCTGGCCGCATCGGCCGACGCGCGCCTCCGCCGCATGAGCGACGTCATCGACAAGGCCTCGCGCGAGCGTGACTGGTCGCAGCGGCTCGAGCCCGCCGCGGGAGAGCTGGGAAGGCTGATTACCTCCATCAACGAGCTCCTCGCGCAGATCCAGGAACGCGAGATTGCGGTCCGTCGCCGGACGCTGGAGGTCGAGGCAGTCAACAAGGATCTCGAATCGTTCGCCTACTCCGTGTCGCACGATCTGCGCTCGCCCCTCGGATCGATCGATGGCTTCACCCAGGCGCTCGAACTGGATTACGGCGATAAGTTCGACGACACAGCCCGCGAGTACCTCGGCTGGATCCACGAAGCCATCCGCCAGATGCGCGATCTCATCGACGGCCTGCTGCAGATGTCGCGGCTCGCCAAATATGAAGTGCAGCGGGAGACGGTCGACCTCAGCTCGATCGCGCAAAGCGTTGCTGATTCACTGAAGCAGAACCAGCCCGACCGGGCGGTGAAGTTCGAGATTCGCGATGGCGTGAGCGCGGTCGGTGACGAGCGTCTCCTTCGCGCGGTGCTGGAGAACCTCATCGGAAACGCCTGGAAGTTCACACGGAACAAAACGGACGCGCGCATCGAGTTCGGCGCGGCCGGCGACGCGTTTTACATCCGCGACAACGGCGCGGGCTTCGATCCGGCACATGCCGCGAAGATGTTCCGCCCGTTCCAGCGGCTGCATTCCGCGCGCGAATTCGAAGGAACCGGGATCGGTCTGGCGACGGTGCAGAAGATCGTCGAACGGCATGGCGGACGGGCCTGGGCGGAGGGTGAAGTGGAAAAAGGCGCCACGATTTACTTCACGACAGGATGAAGAAGCCGCTGCGACTGCTCCTCGTCGAGGATTCCGATCTCGACGCCGCGCACCTGCTTCTGGAGCTGCGCCGTGGCGGCTTCGAGCTGGAGATAACGCGCGTCGAGACCGCCGAGGATTTCGAGCGCGAGATGCGGTCGGGCACGCCGTGGGACCTCATCATCAGCGACTACCACCTGCCGCGATTCAGCGCGCCGCAGGCTCTCGAGATCTACCGCTGGTCCGGCCTGGACGTGCCGTTCATCGTCGTGTCGGGCGCGGTGGGCGAGGAAACGGCGGTGGAGCTGATGCGCTCCGGCGCGCACGACTATCTGCTCAAGCATCGCCTGACGCGTCTCGCGGCCGCGGTCGAGCAGCACGTGCAGCAGGCTCACGAGCGCGCGAGAGGACGGCAGGCCGAGGATCTCTTTCAGTCGGTGCTGCGCGCGTCTCCGATGCCGAGCCTGATCGTCGATCGCGCGACCGCGTTCGTGGTCGACGGCAGTGACAGCTTCCGCCGCACGTTCATGGACGCCAATCGCGGGGCCGGGCGAGGTCTGTTCGACCTGGTCGACTTTTCCCACCCCGAGCGCGTCGAGCAGTTGATCGCCCGCGGATCGGGGACGGCCTGGTATGCCGTGTATTACGTCGGCGGCGTCGCCCGCATGGCCAATCTGCGCTGCTACTCGGTCGAGCATTCCGGCGCGACGTACGCCTATCTGATTCTCGAAGACGTCACCGAGCAGCATTACCTGAAGGCAGCGTTCGACGCCGTGCCGGAACCGCTGCTGATCATCAGCTCGCAGCAGAAACTGCTCTACGGAAACCGCGCGGCCGAGGAGCTGTTCGGGAATCTCTACTTCGGGATGGAGGTCGCGCCGCTGCTGCGCGACGAGACGCTCGCCGATTTATGGTGGAGCAACCTGGAGCGCCATCAGGTGCAGCGCGTGCGCATGGCCAATCGCCCGTACGAGGCCAAGGCCGTGCCGTTCCGCTTTGCCGGGGAGTCGCAGACTTCGACGATCCTCACGTTCGAAGACGTTGCCGACGAAGAGGAGCTGCGCCGCCAGGCGACGCACGACGCGCTCACGGGCATCTTCAATCTCAGACATTTCGAGAGCGTGCTGGCGGAGCAGTTGCCCCAGGGGGGAACGCTCGCGCTGCTCGATCTCGACCATTTCAAGCCGATCAACGACGAGCTCGGACATGCCGCTGGGGACAAGGCCCTGTCGCTTTTCTCCGGAACGGTGCGCGCCCTTCTCCGTCCGGACGATGTCTTTGCGCGGATCGGCGGTGATGAGTTCGCGGTGTTCTTCCCCCGCACGTCGCTCGACGGGGCGGTCAGCCTCATCGACGCGATCTACGCGCGGCTGTTGCAGTCTCCGCTGCAGTTCGATGACGTGACGCGCCCGTTCAGCGCATCCACGGGCCTCGCTGTTGCGAAGAGGGACGACTCGCCGGAGACGCTGAAGCGCCGGGCCGATGAGGCGCTGTACGAGGCCAAGCGGCAGGGGAGAGGGAGATGGGTAGTCGCCGAATCGTGAGAGGCCGTGCGGCGGAAAATGCCGGCGTCCTCGCCGCCGCCTACATCGCCGGCTGCTTGGCCACCTTCCGATAAAAAAAATCATCCTTCGCATCGTCCGGCGCTGAGCGGATGGTGCAGTTCAGGCAATCCACACCGGCGCGTGTGCGAATGAACTCTTCGCGCAAGGCGGCGAGCGGCGCTCCGTTCCAGATCGCGTCGAAGCTGTCGATCATCAGATTGCCGACCGGCGGCCGCGTCCAGGCCATGCAGGGATAGACATCGCCGTTCGGGTGGATGGCGATGGTCGTCCAGGGCAGCTGGCAGATCATGGCCTGGCCCTGCTCGTCGAACAGATCGATGCGCGTCGGGCGTCCGCGGAGATAGCCCGCGTCTTCGATGCCCGTTCTCGCGACGAATGCGGCCAGCTGTTCGCGGCAGCGTTGCACTTTCGCCCAGAAGAGCGGGTCCTGCGTTTCCTGAATTACGGCGTCACTCATGCGCGACACCGTGCGAACCGCGATCTGCTCCGGCCGCACCTCTTCCATCAGCGCCAGGAACTCTTCGAAGTGATCGATGTTCGGCTCCGACAGGACGTGATTGATGCGCAGCGCTGGAATGGACGATCGCCGCATCGTTTGAAACAGGCGGACGTTGGCCATGACGTGGTCGAAACGCGAGCCGGTGCGCAGGCGCTCGAAGACTTCGCGCGTGCCGCCGTCGATGGAGAACGTGAACCGGTTGATGCCGGCGTCGAAGACTTTCTCCAGGATTCGAGGATTGAGCAGCGTTCCGTTGGTGATGATGTCGCTGAACGGGACGCCCGCCTCGCGTACGCGCGCGAGCCGGTCCGGAAACTCGCGGGTCATGAACGGCTCGGTCATGATCGAAAGGCAGAGGTAATTCGTGTGTGGGAAAACGTCCTCGACGATCCGCTCGAAGAGCTCCACGGGCATGTCGTACTTGGCGATGCCGTCGACGCGCGCATCGCTGAAGCCGCAGGTGCGGCAGCGGAGATTGCACTTGTTGTTCTGGTCCATGTAGACGCTGAGGAAGCGTCCGTTCGCCGCACTCGGACCGGTCCAGGAGAGCTTGTGCTTCAGGACGTCGTGATCGTCGAGGGGATGGGAAGTCACCGGAGAGGTACGCGGCTGCCAGCGACGCCGTTTATTGACTGAAGAACTGCCGCGCTTCTTCGAGCGTCATCGGCTGGGCGAACTGAAAGCCCTGCATCAGCGTCACCCCGATCGCGCGAAGCGTGTCCGCGTCGCTCGCATCGGAAACGCCTTCGGCCACCAGCTCGGCCTCGAAATCTGTCGCCAGTTGCTGCAGCGAGGCGATGACGGCCCGGCGCCGCGGATCGCGCGAACAACCTTCGACGAAGAAGCGGTCGACTTTCAGATAGTCGGGGTCGACGTCGAGGAGCATCTTGAAGTTCGACTGGCCGAGGCCGATGTCGTCGAGGGCGATTTCCAGTCCCAGCTCGCGGAGCTGTTCGATCGACGAACGGAAGCTCACTCCATCCCAGGGTGGCGCGTGCTCGACGATTTCGGCGGTCAGCCGCGACAGCTCGATGGACGTCGCCGCGCACGTGCCGCGGAGGAAATCGATGAAGCCGTGATCGCGGCCGAGGGTCGATGCGTGCACGTTGAAGGACAGGCGCAAGGTCGAGGGGAGTGACGAGGCGCCGCGCAGCGCCGCGGAGATGCAGGCGCGGTCGACGAGCGACTCTTCCCGTTTGCGGCGGACGTATTCGAAGAGCACCGCGGCGGACTCGAAGTTCGTGCCTTTGGGACCGCGGGAAAGGCACTCCAGGCCGAACGTCTCCATCGTCGTGCCGTTCGTGCGAAACACCGGCTGGTAGACCGGCGTGATGCCGCCGGGCTGCAGGATCTTGTTGATCGCCGGCCCGGTCACCGCGCGTCGAGCAGGTTCATGGCCACGCTGGCGATCTCCATCATCGCTTTGGGCTTGTGGAGAAACGCGTCGGCGCCGCGGTTGTACGACTCCCGCTCGATCTCCGGCGTGCCGAATGCGCTCAGCAGAATCACCCGCGTGTTGGCGCAGCGCTGGTGGACGTCGGCCACGATCTGCAGGCCTTCCACGCCGCCGATGCCGGTCAGCCGGAGGTCGGCGATGACCAGGTCGTAACCGCGATTAGCGAGCAGGGCCTGCGCTTCCTCGAGCTCGTGGGCGGAATCGACGATGTACCCGAGACCCTCGAAATAGCGGCGCATGGCCAGAACAATGAGCTCTTCGTCGTCGACGATGAGAATGCGCGCCGCCCGTTTCGCCGCCTGCTGAGGGAACATCTGGGTCTCCTAAGGTGCTCGATGGACCGGGAAGCGTACGGTAAGCAGCGCCCCTCCGTCGTCCCCATTCCTTGCAGCGATGGTGCCACCGTGCTCATCCACAATGCGCTGGACGATCGACAGTCCCAGTCCTGTCCCTCCGCGCCTCCGGGTAAAAAACGGTTGGAAAACCTTGCTCATGTCGACCGGATCGAAGCCCGGGCCATGGTCGCGGACGGTGCATTCGATGGTGTCGCCGTTCAGCCGCGCGGTGACCTGCACTTCCTGCCCCGGCTTGGAGTGCTGCACTGCGTTGGTGATCAGGTTGTCGAACGCGTGTCCGAGGCGGTTCGCATCCATCAACATTGGAAGGCCGGCCTCGATCTCGTACGAAATGCGCACCGACGACTTGCCCGCGAGCTGCGTGCAGCGCTCGATCACGTCCGGGAGAACGGCATCCAGCGATCCGTGGGTGAGATCGAGCGTCCAGCTCTTGCCGTATTCGAGGAGGTTTTCCATCAGCCGGTTCAGCCGGTCCAGCCAGGTGCGCAGCACGCCGCCGAGCTCCGCGAACTCCGGCTCGTCGGGCAGCATGGCCTCGAGCGCATCGACGGTGAGGCCCATGCCGAAAATCGGATTGCGAACCTCGTGGGCGACGCCGGCGACGAGCTCGCCGAGGGCGGCCAGCTGCTCGCCGCGGCGGACGGATTCCTGAAGCTGGACGAGATCGGTCGTGTCGCGCATGACCACGATGGCCCGGTCGTCGCTCTCGCTTTCCGACCAGTACCAGCTCGCGCTGACGTCCCAGGTCCGCTCGCCGGCGGCGATGTGAGCGGTGCAGGGGGCGTGGCTGTCCCGCACGGCCGCGACGATGTCGGTCAGCGTTTTCCACGGCTCCTCGGCAGTGAAAGCGATCTTGCGATGAAGCACGTCGAGGAACTCGCCGGCCCCGACGAGATCGCGAGCGACGCGATTGAGACGGGTGATCGTTCCATCGAGGCGGGTGATGAAGATCGGCAGCTCGATGGCGTCGAAGGTCAGGCTCCACTCGCGCCCTTTGCGCTCGATCATCGTTTCCAGCTTGCGGCGCTCGATGAGGCGGCCCAGCGAGGCGCCGGCGCGAAGGAGGGCGCGGCGGCCCTGCTCGCTCATCGGGCGCACGGCGCGGGTGAGCAGCTCGAGGACGCCGACGAAGCGTCCTCCATCGTGAAGAGGAACCGCCGCCGCGCCGTGCAATCCCGCCGCGGATGCGCTTTCGGCGCGCACGAATCCCGATTCGTCGTACAGATCGGCGATCCAGACCACGTCGTTCGTCGCCCAGGCCCGCCCCGGAACGCCATGTCCATGGGTGAAGTGAAGCTCGCTTACACGCTCGCGGAACCTCGTCGCGTTCATCCCCGGCCGCGACCAGATCGTCTTCGCCTCGAGCGAGGTGCCCTTCCCGTCGAGAAGCCAGAGAACGGCGCAGTCCCAGTTGTCGGATTCGCCGATGAACTCGAGGACGTCATCGATGATCCGGTCGAGCGGCTTGTCGCTGGCGAAGATGCGCGTGACGGCGAGCTCCATGACGTCTTCGCGCTCGCCGCGGCTCATGTCGGTGACGTCGCGGGCCACGAAAATCGCGCCATGGCGGCTGACGGGCATCCCCGAAACGCTGAAGAAGCGCTCGACGCCGTCGATGACGCTTCGCACGTCCGATGTGACGTTGCGGCCGGCCAGGACGCGGGGAGCGAGAGCGCGCCAGCTTTCCTCCAGCTCGCGCGATTCGAGTTTGCGGTAGGCCGCGTTGGCCCGCGTCACCTGGAGCTGATCGTCAACCAGCCAGACGGGGTCGACCAGTATCTGAAACAGCGCCCGGCCAACACCGTCGTCATCCTTCATTGTTGTCCCGCTATGATCGCGCCGCTTTGCGCGCGCTCAAAATTTTCGCGGGATCAATTCGACTTCGTATGCCTTTCGGAAGGCTGCGTGGCGGAGTCTCGGGCGGCAGAAACGCCCGGCTCGGCGTCGAGCGCTGATTCGTGAGTCTCGCGCAGGCTCAGGACGAGCTCCCGCGCCTGGAAGGCCAGAGTTCGGAACGTATCGCTGCAGATGGGACAAAGGCGATCGTTCGTCGCCACGAAACCGGAGCAGCCCGCACAAATCGGCAAGTGGTCACCCCCTTTGAGGAGTGACTGGCGGGGGCAAGTCCCTACCCGGTACCGAATGGAGAGCGGCGATGCCGGTCGCCCGTCGAGCTGCGATCGGCGACGTCGAGGGAATTGCCGTTTTCGTCGAGCGGCAGCAGCAGGTGCACGGAAGTCCCTTTGCCGGGATCGCTTTCGAGGAAGATCTGGCCGCCGTGGTCCTTCACGATCTTGTGGACGAGGGCCAGACCCAGCCCGGTGGCGCCCTGCTTGGTGGTGAACATCGGCTCGAGGGCCTTTTTCAGGACAGTTGGCGTCATGCCCGCCCCGATGTCGGTCACTTCGAAGTGAACATGGGGTCCAGCTCGATCGCGGGTGGCCGAGATCGTGATGACGCCTCCGCCGGGCATCGCGTCGCGTGCGTTCTCGGCCAGCCGTATGAACGCTTCCCGAAGCTGATCGCCGTCGGCGATGATCCGAAGCGACTCGTCGGGAAGCTGGATCCGCACGCCGATGTTCGGCCCGACCACTTTGGCGAGCTCGTGGCGAAGATCGTCGAGATAGGAAGGGACGGCGATCGGAGTTACGACCGGTTCGTTCTGGCGCGAATAGCGAAGAATTTCCCGGGTGATGTTCCGGCCCCGCAAGGCCGAAGACTTCATTCCCTGAACGAGGCGCCGCAGCTTGTCGTCGGCGACGCGCCGCTCGAGCACGTCGCACACCGGGATGATGGCCATGAGCACGTTGTTGAAGTCGTGAGCCATGGCCGTAGCCAGGCGGCCCAGGCCGGCCACACGCTCAGCGACCTCCAGGCGCCTGGCCGTCGCCGTTCGCTCGCTGATGTCGAGGAATGACCAGACCGCCCCACGCCAGTTGCCGTCGATGACGATCGGCGAGAGCGTGATCTCCGCCGGGAACGGCTCGCCGTTTCGGTACAGGCGTTCTTCGATCCGGACGGCCTCGCTGGTGCTCTGGGCTCGCAGGATCCAGCAAAGAGGATCGCTGCATCCGAAGTGAATCATGGCGTGTAGCGGCGTTCCGGCAGCGCTGGTTGCGTTGACGCCGAACATGAGCAACGCGGATTCGTTGACCAGCGTGCAGCGGCCGTCCGCGTCCGTGGCGATGATTCCCTCGTAAGCCGCCTGCAACAGGCGATGAACTTCGGCGGCGAGATGCTGACTGTTCATCTCCGCTTCTCTGCGCGCGGTGACGTCGATGACGAACGCTTCGACCACATCCGATGCGATCCGGGCCTGGACGTCGACGTAGATGATCGTCGAGTCCTTTCGGGCCAGCCGGAACTCGCCTCGCGCGAAACCGTCACGGAGGAGATCGCTCTCGAAGCGCAGGCGTTCGCGTTGACGCAGGAAGTGGGCGTGGAGCGGCACGGCCAGCAATTCGGCCCGATCGGGGTAGCCGAGGAGGCTCACCAGGAAATGGTTGGCGGCCAGCATGCGGCCGTCGAATCCCGCACGGCAGATGCCGATGGGCGCACCTTCGAAGAGGTTGCGGTAACGGTCTTCCGAATCGACGAAGTCCGACTCGCGACGCCGCTCTTCCGTGACGTCGCGGTTCAGAGTGAGCACCGCCACGCCGCCTTCGTAGGGAATCGGGAGTGCATGGATGTCGAGGAGGAAGGGCGTGCCGTCACACCGCAGTTGACGGCTCTCGAACCGGACGCTTTCGCCGGCCAGCACGCGGGCCATTTGCCGCTGGCCTTCGGAAACGTCGACGGAGATGGTCTTCATGTCCAGGCCGACGAACTCATTCCGGCTGAAGCCATAGACGCGACAGGCTTCATCGTTGACGTCGATCACGATCTCTTCGGGAGTGAGAATCAGCGCCGGCTCGTGAATGGACTCGAAGTAGCGGTGATAGTCGGCTTCCCGCGAGCTCTGGCCCGAATCATCGGAGCGGGTTGGTGGCTGCGTGACGAGCCCGTTCGCGATTGCATTCGAACGGCGCGGCGATCCGGAACTGGGTACTCCAGCGGCTCCCAATCGCCCGTCAATCATCGTGTTCAGTGATTGTCGTCGAAACGGAGCTCCTGGCGGTTTCCAGTCATGAAACTTTCGTCACACCTCCTGACGGAAATTGCCTACGACCTTCTCGATGAGAAGCAGAAGCTCGGAGGCTTCGTACGGTTTGGTGAGGAACTCCACGTTGGGGTGAGCGAGATGTTCTCGAAGCGTGGAAGGATCGGCGTGGCCGGTGGAGAAGATGACGGGCAATTCCGGCCACCGCCGTGCGATCTCCAGATAGACGGCGTCGCCGGAAATGTCAGGCAGGCCGATGTCCAGCACGACCACGTCGGGTACGAATTGTTCGATCGCAGCGACGGCTTCCGCGCCACGCGAGATGAGCTTCACCTCCATCCGCTCGATCTCCATCAGGATCTCGATTCCCGCGGACACCGCATGTTCGTCTTCGACCAGGAGAACCTTGCAGCCGGCCAGTGCGCCTTCCCGGTGCTGGGCAACCTGGGGCAACGGCGGCGCATCCGAGGTTCTGAGGAACACGTGGAAGGCCGCGCCTTCGCCGAGCTTGCTCGCCGCAAAGACATGTCCGCCGTGCGCGGTGATGACCTGTCGAACCAGCGCCAGTCCGAGTCCCGTGCCTCCCACTTTCTTGGTCGTGAAAAGCGGCTCGAACAGATGTTTCATCACCTCGGGCCGAATACCGGTTCCTGTATCGGCCACCGTGAAGTGAACGAACTGCTCAGGGTCGGGCACTGCACCGAACGGGAACTGGGCGCCGGGAGCGGTGGCCGCCGCGGTCAGGCGGATCTTCCCCCCGGTCGGCATGGCGTCACGCGCGTTGAGAATCAGATTGAGAAAGACCTGATGCAATTGCTGGGGATCGCCCAGCATCCCCTCCACATCGATCGAAATATCGACGTCGATCAGCATGTGTGACGGCAAGAGCGGCCTGGCCTGATCGATGAGCTGCACCACCCAGGTCTGCACGTCGATCTGCTCGAGCGTCGGTTCGGATGGTTGCGTGAAACGCAGGATCTCGTGGGATACCTTTTTCCCCGCTGAACCGCCAGTGCGATGTAGTTCAGAGACTTTCTGATGTCCGGGTTGTCGGGTGCGCGCGAGCCGATGACTTCGATGAACGGCTGGATTCCCATGAGCACGTTGTTGAATTCGTGCGCGATCGTCGCCGCCAGGCGGCCCAGACTCTCCACGCGCCGCGCCTGCTCGAGATCCTGCTCGAGGCGTTTGCGCTCGGTGACGTCCTGGAAGGTGATCACGGCGCCGGTGATGGCCGTGTCTTCGTAGATCGGCGTGACCACGTACTCGACGGGGAACCATGTTCCATCCGGTCGCCAGAAGATGTCGTCGGTGATGGCCCGCGGTTTCCCATCCTGCAGCGTGAAGTAATCCGGACACTCCTCCCAGGGATACGGAGTTCCGTCGGACCGCGTGTGATGCACCATGGCGTGACGCAGGCGTCCGCTGAGATCATCGAGCCGCCATCCGCTGATCTCTTCCGCGGCCGGGTTCATCAGCATCGTGTGGCCCTTCATGTCGATGCCGCAGATCCCCTCGCCGGCCGCCTCGAGAATTGCGGACGTGTTCCGCTGCAGCTCGTGAATGGTTTGCTCGGCCCGTCGCTCATTGGTGATGTCGCGGATGACGGCCATGGCTCCCAGAGGCGCGCCGTCCTCGTCGAAGACCGGCTTGGCCGAAGCGAGAGCGATTCGCCGGGCCGTGTTGCGTGTGCGCACTTCGACGAGCATCTTTTCGACTGTTTCGCCGTGGAGCGCGCGGACGAGGGGCCTGTCGTCGTAAGGGATCGGACGGCCCGTTTGGGGGTTCCGATACTCCAGATCCTCTGCGAAGTCTTCGAGCGTCTGGTACGCCACCGCTCTCGTTTCGTGCGGCCGATTGGCGAACATCACCCGTCCTTTGGGGTCGCAGACGATGACCCGCTCATCCAGCCCATCGAGCAGCGCGGCCAGATATCGGTGCTCTCGCCGCAGCACCGCGTCGGCTCCCTGGATCTTGCGGTACGCCTCGTCGAGCTCCGCATGGGCGACCTCCAGGTCACGCTGGTGCTCGCGCGACCGCCGGGCATCCCCGACGAGCTTGAGGAAATTCGGTACGACGATCGGCATGGCCAGGGCGGTGATCACCGATGCGGTGGCGGT
The DNA here is from genome assembly GCA_963822445.1 of uncultured Acidobacteriota bacterium. Lineage (GTDB taxonomy): Bacteria > Acidobacteriota > Thermoanaerobaculia > Gp7-AA8 > Gp7-AA8 > QHVT01. The sequence goes on from CAWGHO010000003.1 coordinate 1,223,294, forward strand.
GATCATCTTGACCGCGCCCGAAAGCCAGTAGGTGGCATTCCAGATCGTCCAGACCTCCATGAAGTGCGTGGCGCCGCAAGCGACGATGAAGACGCCGAAGGCGAGGATGATCCAGTGGAACGGGATCTCACGCCGCACGCGATGGACGACATAGATCAATGACGCCGAGATGGCCACGTATGCGCCGCCGATCAGGAGATCCGATACGAGGTGGAGCGATACGAGCGAGCGCGTCCAGAGATAGCAGTGCCCGTGCGGCATGTAGCTGGATGCGAAGAGGTTGCGAACGACGCCCGGCCACAGCAACGGTGTCGCCAGCGTGATCACTGCCATCGCGGCAAGGGTTCGCCATCCAACCGAGGAAGGCCTCGGCGTGATGCTGGTGTTCATTGTTCCTCCGGACGTTGCTGAAGCAGGGTCCTGACCAACGATACGACGCCCGCGGGGATTTTGGTTCCCCATTTAATGAAGGTATCGGGAGGGGTGCCGCTATAATCGCGCCGCTTTGCGCGCGCTCAAAATTTTCGCGGGTCGCTCTCACCCTGCGCTCACCGATGAGATCTGCAAGACCCTCGAGGTCGAGCGCGGCCACGTGACGCTCTACAGCTTCTCGGACGGTGAGCATTACGTGCAGATCGACGAGAACGTCCGCGGCGCGGACGTCTTCGTGATCCAGCCCGTTTCGCCGCCGTCGGTGAACGATCACCTGATGGAGCTCTTGATCATGCTCGACGCATTCAAGCGCTCCTCGGCACGCCGCATCACCGCCGTCCTCCCGTACTACGGCTACGCGCGCCAGGACCGGAAGGACAAGCCCCGCGTTCCGATCACGGCGAAGCTCGTCGCGGACCTGATCAGCAAGGCCGGCGCGGATCGCGTGCTCACTCTCGATCTGCATGCCGCGCAGATTCAGGGCTTCTTCAACATTCCCGTCGATCACCTTTTCGCAGCTCCGGTGATCGTCGGACATCTGAAAACGCTCGACCTGCACGATCTGACCATCGTCTCGCCCGACGCCGGCGGCGTGGAGCGCGCCCGGGCCTACGCCAAGCGTCTGGGCGCCTCCCTGGCCATCATCGACAAACGCCGTTTCGCCGCGAACCAGACCGAGGTGATGAACATCATCGGCGAGGTCGAGGACCGGAACGTGTTCGTGGTCGACGACATCATCGACACGGCCGGGACGCTCATTCACTCGGCCCAGGCCCTTTTCGAGAAGGGCGCCCGGTCGATTTCCGCCGCCTGCACCCACGCCGTCCTGTCCGGCCCCGCCATCCAGCGCATCAACTCCTCGAAGCTGGACCAGGTCATCACGACCAACAGCATCCCCACCGAGGAAAAGGAAGCGGACTGCTCGAAGCTCAAGACCCTGTCCATCGCCCCGCTGCTGGCCGAGGCCATCAAGCGGATTCATGCGGAGGATTCGGTTTCGAGCCTCTTCGAGATGTAGTTGCGGGGTTACGGGGTTTCGGGGTTACGAGGGAGCTGATGACCGGTTCCACCTCGAAACCCCGAAACCCCGCAACCTCGTAACGGGAATAAGCCTCCATTTCCAGAGATTTAGGCCGTTCTGTCGAACCAGAAAACCAAGGAGTCAGCAACATGGCTGAAGTGACGTTGGAAGTCAGCAAACGGGAGACGACCGGAAAAGAGATCGCCAAGAAGCTTCGGCGCGATGGAAAGGTTCCGGCCGTGGTGTACGGCGCGAAGCGCGATCCGGTGGCGATCACCGTCGATCGCAAGGCCGTCTCCGAGCTCATTCAGAAGAGCGAGCACGGCGTCCGCTCGGTGTTCCTGCTGAAGATGGCGGGAACGGACCAGCAGCGGCACGCGATGATCAAGGAGATCACCATCGACCCGCTCTCCCGGAAGATGACCCACATCGACTTCGTCCGCGTGCTGATGGACGAAAAGGTCAAGGTCACCATCCCCGTGCACCTCAACGGCACGGCCATCGGCGTGAAAGAGGGCGGCGTGCTCGACTTTCAGGTCCGCGAGCTTCACGTGGAGTGCCTGCCGAACGCGATTCCCGACTCGATCGAAGTCGACGTGGCCCCGCTGGGCGGACACGAGTACTACCGGGTCAAGGACCTGATCGTCCCCGAGGGCGTGAAGGTGCTCGACGATCCGGAGCGCGTGGTCGTCGGTGTGACCCATCTGAAGGCCGAGGTTGTGGAGCCGACGGCGGAAGCCGCCGCGGTCGCCGAGCCCGAGGTCATCAAGAAGGGCAAGCCCGAGGACGAGAAAGACAAGAAGTAACGAATCCCAACTTCGAGATTTCAAAGCCCCGCGAGACAATCGCGGGGCTTTTTTGTTTTCAGGGGAGTGCACATGTCCAGACTGACCAGACTCACCAGAGACCAGGTATCCGGCGACGTTCGCGAGCTTTACGAGACCGTCGGCCAGGCCCGCGGGAACGTGCCGAACATGTTCCGGGTCTATGCCCATCGTCCGGAGTTGCTGAAGACCATGGTTGCGCACCTGAACGCCGTCACGAACAGTGGCACCGTGCCCGTGCGGACGAAAGAGCTCGTGGCCACGCTCGTCTCGCGCATCAACCACTGCGAGTATTGAAACCGCTCGCACACCGCGCAGGCTGCGCGGTTCGGAGCGGGTGACGAGCAGCTCTCGCAGCTGCTCGATTACGAGCACGGTCCTTTCACCGACGCGGAGAAAGCGGCCCTGGCGTATGCCGAGCGGCTGACGCTCGATCCTCACGGGATCGACGACGTGCTGTTCGCGCGGCTGCGCGAGCATTACGACGAAGGGGAGATCGTGGAGATCTCGGCGATGGCGGGACTGTTCAACTACTTCAACCGCGTCAACGACGCCTTGCAGATGCAGCCGACCCAGCCGGGAGAAGGATTGTGAGACGCGCGTTCCTGATGCTTTTGCTCGTCACGGCCTGCGCGAAAAAAGAGATGAGCGTCGCCGTCGTCGATCTTCCGGCCGGCGCGGTCGTCCCGTACGTCTCCGGCGATGGCGCGATCAGCTACATGGACGACAAGGCCAAGGCTTTCCGCATGATCACCTACCGCGACGGCCAGTTTTCGGAGCCGCGCACGATCGCGACCGACGAGGCGATGCTGATCAATCGCGCCGACTTTCCGTCGATCTCCGCCAACGGCAAGGACGTCGTTGCCGCATGGTCGACGCGGAAAGAGCATGGCTCGATCGTGCATGTCGCGAAATCGAGCGACGGCGGCGCAACGTGGTCCTCGCCGCGCACTCCGCATCCCGACGTCATCTCCCAGTTCGGCTTCGTCGCCCTGGCCGGCGAGGACTTCGTGTTTCTCGACGGGCGGAAGCTCGAAGGAGGCATGGAAGGAAACGGGGAGATGGAGTTGCGCGCGAGCGACGGCACAGCCCTCGATCCGCGCGTATGCGATTGCTGTCAGACCGCGATCGCCACAACCAGCGAGGGTCCGGTCGTCGCGTACCGCGACCGTTCGGCGGATGAAGTTCGCGACATCTCCATCGTCCGCAAGACGGCAACGGGATGGACGCAGCCGAAGGCCCTCAACGCCGACGGCTGGAAGATCCCCGGCTGTCCGGTGAACGGACCGCAGCTCGATGCCGATGGAAAACGCGTCGTGGCGGCCTGGTTCACCGGCGCGAACAACGATCCTCGCGTTTACGTCGCGTTTTCCGAGGACGCCGGTGCAACGTTCGGCAAGCCGATTCGCGTCGACGGCGGTCAGGCCGCTGGTCGCGTCGACGCTGTTCTCCTTCCCGACGGATCCGCGGCCGTGACCTGGGTCGCCCAGACCGGCGGCAAGTCCCAGCTCCACCTCCGCCGCATCAACCCCGACGCCACCCTCGGCAACCCGATTCCTCTCGGCGAATGCACCGGATTTCCGCGCGCCGCCGTTTGGGATGAGAATGTCGCCGTCGTCTGGAGCAGGCCCGGCGGCGCACACCTGGCAATCATCGAAAGGCTTTGAAACGGATGAAAAGACTCGGAGTGACTCTGGCCATCGCGATGCTCGTGGCGACGGCGTGCAAACGTGAAGAGAAGGCCGAGCAGCCGGCACGGACGTTCGACAAACCGGGCAAGGCCACCTCGACGCGACCGGCGCCACCGCCGCCCGCTGCAGGCACCGAGGTCGGGTCGATGATGCCGGAGTACTCGGCGATGTGGCTGGACGGCTCGAAGTTCGAGCTGGAGACGCGCAAGGGAAACGTGGTGCTGCTCAACCTCTGGGCGACGTGGTGCGGGCCGTGCCGCTACGAGATTCCCGAGCTGCAGACCATTCACGACAAGTACGCCGCGAAGAAGTTCGAGGTCATCGGGGTGAGCGTCGACGAGAGCGGCGTGGAATCGGTGCGCGATTTCGTGAAGGAACACGAGATGCGCTATCCGATCGTGCTCGATGCCGAGGGGAAGCTGGCCAACGTGTTTCAGACCTCGGTGTTGCCGACCTCGGTGGTCATCGATCGAACGGGGAAGATCGTCTGGAAGAAATTCGGCGCGATCATGCCCAACGACGCGGAACTGACGAAAGCGATCGAGTCGGCGTTGTAGTGAGAGTTTATCCTTCGCGCGGGCGGGGGTCGGGGGCGCGCGGAGGATCTACGGTTACACCGCGACGGCCGGAGCGACAGGCGCTGCACGTTGGGCCACGGCGTTGCCGGTGTGACCGTAGATCCTCCGTCGCTGCGCGCCGAAGGATTGAGTGGTTACGTCCTACGCCGGTCGGGCGTCTCGCGGGCGATGGTCCGCCGGTCGCGCTGCCGCTGAATGAACTCCCGGATGTTTCGCGCCATCTGTCCCATCAGCAGGCGCATCGGGATGTACGCGAGACCGATAGCGATGGCGAGCGCTACCGCGAGTGCAACAATCAGAACCAGAAGTGACGTCATCGAACCATGCCTCACTCTCTGAATAGCAAGCCGCCTGCCGAACGTTGCGCTGTCAGAAATGGGTGAGATTTACGACACACTGGCGATCGACGAGCGGCTGCACGAGCCGCTTCGCGCGGCTTTGCGAGGCGAATCTGCCGCGTGGCCGGCAGATCTGACCGCGGACGAGATCGAGGCGCTGATCGAACACGGCGTCGTGCCGCTGGTTTACCGCGTCGTGCATTTGCCGCAATTGCGCGAGCTGGCCATCCGCGCCGCGGGAGTCGAGCCGCAGCGCCTCGCCGATCTGCGCGAAGTTCTCGAGGCGCTGGCGAAACGCGGGGTCGATGCGCTCATCCTCAAAGGCAGCGCGCTCGCGTACGAGATCTACGACGCGCCGGAGCTCCGCCCCCGCGGCGACACCGATCTGCTGATTTCGCGCGAGGCTTTGGAAGCGACTCGCGAAGCGCTGGCTGGTCTCGGATTCGAGGAGATTCCGGGCAGCGGCGACGAGCATGGCGTTCGCCAGGCGCTGTTCACACGCGGACCGCATACCTACGACGTTCACTGGTCGGTCGCCAACACTGCCGTTTTGCAGGGGGTTTTGCCGTTCGACGAGGTTCGCCGGCGCGCGGTGCCGTTGCCGCGCATTTCCGAGCATGGCCGCGGCCTGTCGCACGTCGACGCGCTTCTGCTCGCGTGCGTGCATCGCGTCGCCCATCACCACGACAGCGATCGCCTGATCTGGCTGTGCGACATCGCACTGCTGCGCGATCGGATGTCCGCGGAGGAGCATCAACAGTTCTGGCAGCTCGCGTCGGAACGGTGGATCGTCGGGATTTGTGAGCGGGCCGTGGAGCTGGCCGATGAGTGGATGTCACGCCCACCGCGGCATCGCGCCGAAAATTATTTATCCGAGGATGGGATCCGCCGCGATGAGCCTTCGCGCGTGCTGATGAACCGCCGCATTACCCGCGGTCGAGTCCTCGCCGCGAATCTGCGCGCATTGCCGTGGCGATCGCGGGCGCGCAGGATGTGGCAGCTCGCGTTTCCGCCGGCCTCGTTCGTCAAACGGAGCTTCGGCACGCGGAACCGGCTCGCGCTGCCATGGCTGTACGTGTACAGGGGAGCGAGAGGGATCGTGCGGTTGTTGCGGCGCGTTTAAACCGGCACTTCGTCTTCCGCGCACTGGCGGACATGCTCGATCAGCTGGCTGATGTCGAACGGCTTCGACAGCACGCGGAACACCGGCCTGGCCTCCGCCGCTTCGCTGCCGCCCTGCATGTTCGCGGTCATCACGATCACCGGCGCGGGCGCGGGGTGCTGCTCCAGGAACCGCAGCACGCCGTGGCCGTCCACGCGGGGCATCATCAGGTCCAACAGGACCGTGGCGTAGTCGTTACGAGTCAGTTTCTCGATGGCCTCGAATCCGTCACGGGCGCTCTCGACTTCGAATTGTTCACGGCGCAAAACGCGCTCGACCATCGTCCGAATGGCGTCGTCATCATCGACGACCAGGATGGGTTTTCGTTTCTCCGACAACCGGGCCTCCCCGGGCCCAACCAAAGCAAACGGATTGCCAGCCGGATGACGTATCTTGGAGACGTTATGAGCACTCTGGCCAAAGAGAAATGCGTTCCCTGCCGCGGCGGCGAGCCACCCATGCAGGGCCGGCTTCTGCGCGAGCTCGAGGGCCAGCTCGGGCCCGGCTGGAAGGTCGTCGTCGACCATCATCTTGAAAAAGAGATCGATTTTCCCGATTTCGCCACGGGGCTGGCCTACGTCAACCGCGTCGGAGCGCTGGCCGAGGAGGAAGGGCACCATCCCGACCTCTTCCTGGCCTGGGGAAAAGTGCGCATTTCGATCTATACCCACAAGGTCGATGGCCTGACCCGCAGCGACTTCATCCTGGCCGCCAAGATCGATCAGCTAGAATGAGTCCGGTCCAGATGCCCGAAACGATGATTGATGGAGCCCGTGTGTACCGTCACGCGGACGATGTGATCTGCCGTCAGGTCGGCACGGAGTCGATCCTCGTCCCGATCAAGAACAACGTGGGCAGCCTCGACTACATCTACACGCTCTCGGAGGTCGCGGCGCGGATCTGGGCGCTCCTCGACGGGACGCGCTCGATCGACGAAGTGGTGAGCACCATCTGTGAGGAGTACGAGGTAACCCGGGAGCAGGCAGCCGCTGACGTGGCTGAGCTCGTCTCGGATCTCGAGAACGTGTCGCTTGTTTTGCAGAAGAGCTGAATCAATGATCGAAACGCGCCAATATTCGGACTTCAGCAGATCGGTTTTCGGGGCCGTCACGTCTATGCGCATCCCGATGAACGGAACGATCGAGATCTCGAATCGCTGCCCGCTCGAATGCGCGCACTGCTACAACAACCTGCCGATGAACGACGCGTCGGCCCGGAAGCGCGAGCTCACCACCGAGGAGCATTACAAGCTCCTCGACGAGCTGTCCGAGCTGGGAACCCTCTGGCTGCTCTTCACCGGCGGCGAGATTTTCGCGCGCCATGACTTCCTCGACATCTACCGCTACGCCAAGAAGCGCGGCTTCCTGATCACGCTCTTCACGAACGGCACGATGATCACCGAGCGCATCGCCGATGAGCTGGCGCGCATCCGGCCGTTCACGATCGAGATCACGCTCTACGGCCGCACCAAAGCGACGTACGAAGCGCTCACCGGCGTTCCGGGCTCGTTCGAGAAATGCATCCGCGGCATCCATCTGCTGCTCGAGCGCAAGCTGCCGCTCAAGCTGAAGACCGTCGCCCTGACGATCAACAAGCACGAGATCCAGGCCATGAAGCGCTTCGCCGAGGAGCTGGGCTGCGAGTTCAAGTTCGATCCGATGATCAACCCGCGCATAGATTGCTCTGCGAGTCCGCTCGCCGTGCGGTTGACGCCGGAGGACATCGTCGGCCTCGATCTCGACGAGCCGAAGCGCGTCACGGAATGGCGCCGCATGGCGCTCGACTTCGCGGTCGTGCACCCGGAAGGGGAAACGCCGAAGGTTTACGACTGCGGCGGCGGGATGAACTCGTTCGCCATCGATCCTTACGGCGAGCTGACGATCTGCGTGCTCTCGCACCAGGACACCTACAACGTCCGCAACGGCGTCCGCGACGGCTGGGAGAACTTCATCGGCAAGGTGCGCAACAAGCGCATCACCCGCGTCACCAAATGCACGAACTGCCAACTCAAGTCCCTGTGCGGCTCGTGCGCGGCGACGGCGGAGCTGGAGATGGGTGATCCCGAGGCGCCGGTCGATTTTCTCTGCAAGACCGCGCATCTGCGCGCGGAAGTCTTCGACGTGCCGGTGACCCCGCACGGCGACTGCGAATACTGCGGCGATCAGAAAGAAACGATCACGACGATGGCCGAGCGCGTCCGCGCGAGGCGTTCGGGCGATCTGGCCGAGGCCATTGCCGCAACGCCGATGGCGGCCATGGAAGCGAAGGGCGGATGCGGACCGTCCTGCGGCAGTTGTTCGGTCGGGCGATAATCAGGAGAGACGATGAAAAATCAGAACGGTCAGCGCAACGGCAAGAAACCATACGAGCGTCCGGTCGTGGCCCGCTTCGAGCTGCGCACCGAGGAAGCAGTCCTCGGATTCTGCAAGACCGACGGCACTTCCGGCCCGAGCAACGTCGGCGGCTGCATCAACGTCAACGTCTGCCGCATCAACGGCTCGTAGACGCCGTGTCCGACGATCACTTCCTGCAGATCGGCGGGATCACGATCGCCCTCCGCTGCACGGACGATCGCGTGCGCTGGCAATGGAGCCCCGCGACCCACCGCTTCCTGATCTCCCCCCAACACGCCGACGTCGAGATCGAAGTCGGCGTTCTCGATTCAGCGTTCCCCACCGGTGGTGAGCTCGTCTTCGATTCCGGCGCGGTCTGGCGGATGTACCGCGACGGCGACGGTTACCGCATCGAGTGCTACTCCGATTCGTTCGAAGCAGGTCCCTACAAAGTCGCGCGTTTCGATTCGTCGTTTACCCGCGGCGAGATTCGCATCCGCCCCGACATTCTTCCACTCCAGCTCGCACCGATCGACTACCCCCTCGACGAGCTGCTCATGGTCAACCTCCTCGGCCGCAACCGCGGTGTGGAGCTCCACTCCTGCGGTGTGATCGATCACGCCGGCCGCGGCCATCTCTTCGTCGGCATGTCCGGCGCCGGTAAAAGCACGACCGCGCACTTGTGGGAAGGCGCGTCGCACGGAGTCGTGAGCGATGACCGGGTGATCCTCCGCGAGGAGGATGGCGCGTTGTGGATGTATGGGACGCCGTGGCATGGCGAGGCCGAGCTGTCGATGGCGACGCGCGCGCCGCTCGTGGATGTCTATCTGCTCGTGCAGGCCGGGGCGAACGAGATTCGACCGATTCCGCATGCGGAATCGGTGGCGCGTCTGTTCGGCTGCGCCTTCCCGCCGTTCTACGACGCGCCGTCGGTCGATTACACGCTCGGGTTTCTCGACCGGCTGGTGAATGCCCTTCCCGTTCGCGAGCTGCGCTTCGTTCGCGATCGAAGCGTCGTCGACCTGGTGCTCGCGGCATGACTCTCGAGGCCGCGGACGTGATCGCGGACCTGCTCGCGCGCGGCCACTCCGTGCGCTTTCGCGCGACCGGCCACAGCATGCATCCGATCATCCGCTGCGACGACTACCTGCTCGTCGAGCCGGTTTCGACCATCGTCCGCGGCAGCGTGGTGCTGACGCTCGCCGAACGTGGATTGACGGCGCATCGCGTGGTCGAAGTCGCGGATGGAATGGTCGTGACGTGCGGCGACAACGTCACCGGTCCGGATCCAGCGATTGAAAGTTCGCGCGTGTTGGGCGTGGTCACGCACGCGGAGCGGAACGGCCGGACGCGGCGGGTGATCGCTTTGTCAGGTGTCGCGCTGAACGTGTGGCGATTCGCGTTGCGGGCGCTAATCCACTTTGCGCCGGACGCTCATCTCCGACGTGTTCCCCGTCGCGTCGATGGCGATCGCTGAAAACGCGCGTTCCTCCGGCCTCGCGCTCGGCATCACTTCTTTCGCCCAGATGTCGTTCTCCTCGTCGATGCCACCTCGCGTGCGATCGCTGATCGCCAGGGCGGGGAAGGGGAACGAAACCTCGAATGTGCCGTCGGCGGCGGTGTTGGTCGCGCCGAGGTAGTTGAATTCGCCGATAGACGGAAGGGAGCGCTCGCGCGTTGCCGTCGTCATCGACTCGCTCTCGTTCTCATCGCCGCGGATGCGTGGCATCTCCTGCTGTTTCTCCTCGCGAACGCCGGACGTGACGTACGACTGATACAGCTCGACGAGCTCGCCCGGGCACGCGCGGCCGCGGACGACGACGACATCGCTGCCGACGCGGACGCTGTCGATGCGAGGCGGGGAGATGCCCCCGTTCGGCAATCCCTCGGCGCGCGCGCAGTTCTCGGCCGCGCGTCGCAATGCATTCGGTTCGGCGGCGCCGATGTCGAGCACGATCGGCCGCAGGCCGTTTTCGTCGAAGCGGTTCGCGCTCAGGCGGTTCTCGCGCGGTGCGGTGGTCTCGAACGGCGCGACGGTCACTCCGCCGAGGCGATTCCACATGATGTCGTTGCGGGTGATGACGTTGCGCGACGAACCGGGTGACAACAAGATGCCCGCCACGTTGCTGCTGATGGTGCAGCCGTCGATGGTGTTCCCGTTCGCGGGATGCGAGCCGTCGGTCGCGCCGAGGACGATGCCGGCGCCGCTGTTCGCGGCGATGAGCGAGGAGCGGATCGACGATCCGTCCGAGATCACCACGATTCCGCCGCCGGACTGCTGTGCGCCGCAGCGGGTCACTTCCAACCGCTCGCCATCGAGTCTGGCTCCGGACGCGACGTAAATCCCGGCGCTCGATTGCGACGTGACCAGTACGTGGCGGGCGATGGTGGTTCCCTTGTCGATGCGAATGCCGTTCGTTCCGCCGGTGACGGCGTAGCCATCCGGCGCCGCGCCGATCATCACGTGCTCGATGCGCGCGTCGCCCTTGAAGTGGACCGGCACCGCCGGACCATGAATGGCCAGCGAACGGATTGCACACGCTCCGCTGCACACCAGGCCCGCCTCGCCGCGCGCGATGAGCTCCAGTTCCGGCTTTTCCTGCCGCACGATCTGGCGGTCTTCCAGACGGAGGTCAGCCGGCTCGCCGAGGCGGCCGGGATGGGCATTCAGGACCGAAGCAGGGGAGAGGAAGTTGTAGGCGGTGCCGTCGATGATCGTGTCGTTGCCGGTGATCTCCGGAAGCGGCGCGCCGAGGATGATCGACCACCAGCGCGGCGGCACGCCCATCACGGTCTCGCGTTGCTCCGGCGCACGCGTGACGGGCACGAAGCGCATGCGATTCGGAGCGTCGAGGGTGTTGGCGTTGACGACGAACTGCCGGAGCGAGCCCTGAATCTGCTCGCCGTCGTTCGTCGAGGTGACGACGTTGAAGCTGAAGGCGAAGTCGATGTCGGTGGCCGTATCGCGCAGCGTCACGCCGGCGACGTGCTCGGAGGTCATCAGCGCTGAGGCGTTGTCCGACGCGGCCGTGCGTCCGCCGAAGCAGGGTCCTTCGAAATAGCTGGCCTGCGCCGTCCCGTCGGGATGCGAACAGAGCGCGCCGGACGGTCCGAACGTCTGCTCCGGCCAGGCCTGGCCCGGACGAACGGTGCGCGAGTCGATGGCGACCCAGTAGTCACCGGCTCGTTGCACGCGGAAGGTGTAAACGCCGGCGGCGTTCGTCGTCGCCGCCGCGACGGCAACATCGTCCGCCGAAGGCGTGCGGTCGCCGCCATCGCGATACAACTTCGCGGTGGCGCCCGGAACGGGCATGAAGTGCTGCCGCAAGCCGAGCGCGGGCGCGTCTTCGTAGACGGTTCCGGCAATCGTCAATTGACCTTCGACAGAAATCCCCAAAAACCCAGCAACCAAGCAACCCAGCAACCTCTGCATGGTCGTCATGTTAAACGAGGGCCCGGTCGCGCAACTCGCGCTTGATGAAGGCGTAGACGATCGGCGCCATGACCACGCCCCCCACACCGAAAGCCGCCTCGCCGACGATGATGGCCAGAAGGATCTCCCAGGCCTGCGAATCGGTCTCGCCGCCGACGATGCGCGAATTGATCAGGTACTCCAGTTTGTGGATGACCACGAGGAAGGTCAGCGACGCCACCGCCGTCCCGATGGAGACCCCCATCGACAGGATGGTGATGACCGTGTTCGAGATCAGATTGCCGAGAACCGGGATCAGGCCGCAGAGGAAGGTGACGATGACCAGCGTCGTCGCGAAGGGAACATGGATGCCGAAGAGCGGCAGCACGACCAGCAGGTACAGGCCGGTCAACGTGGTGTTGACGGCCGAGATCTTCACCTGGGCCATGGCGATGCGCGAGAAGGCGTGGGCGAAGCGGTCCACTTTTTCCACGAGATGGCGGGCCAGCGGGCCGCGATTCACGTCGTCGTGCTTCGTCACGTGCCGGAAGAACACCAGCAGCGCGAGCAGGCCGCCCATGATCATGTAGAAGAAGCCGATGGTCAGCCAGAGACCGCCCGCGCGAATGGTCTGCGCGTGCGTTTTCAGCCAGGTCGCGACAGTCAGCTTGAAGTCTTCCGCATCGGTCATGACCTCGGGGATGAACTGCCGCCCCAGACCGCCCAGCCACAGCCGTACCGACCCGAGAATCTCCGCCATCTGCTCCATCATCTCGGGCAGGTTGCCTGCGCCGCGGCGAAGCATCATCGCCGTCAACGCGATCAGTCCGGTGATGACGATGCCGGTGACTGTCGTGACGGCGAGCAGGGCCAGCGGGCGGACGACACCGTGGGACATCCTTCCCTTGAACCGCTCGGAGACGCGATCGAGGATCAGGTAGAGGGCCAGGCCCATGATCAGGGCCGGGACGAGGTCCTGCCAGAGCACGAACAGAACGCCCGCCGCGACGACCGCGTAGGCGGTGATCTCTTCCCACGGCATGCGCTGGCGCGGCTGCGGAGCAGGCGCGTCTTCGAGCGCGATGGGGACGATCGGGCTGGTGGACATTGCACAGATTGTAGTCGGTCGGGGGGAACAGGCCGTACGCTTGCAGGAGTTGCGAACCAGCATGATCGCTTCGCAGTTGCGCGAGCCGCTTCGGCGAATCCTAGAGAAGCGCGAAGTCGCCGCGCTGATCGGCGAGGGGATCGGCCCGCTGATGTACGCGGCGACACACGATCCTCGATTTCACGCCGAGGCTTTGCGGGTTGCGGCGGCGGAGCCGTTGCGGCTGGAGGATTTGCGCGAGGTTCTGCAGGCGATCGGCGTGCGTGCGCTGCTGGTGAAAGGCACTGCCCTGGCCTATGACCTTTACGCGCAACCGGAGCATCGTCCGCGCACCGATACCGATCTGCTCATCGCACGGAACGACCTTCCCGCGGTTCGCACGGCCATGGCGCGACTGGGATTCGAAGAGCAGATCACCAGCGGCGACGAGCATGGCCTCCGGCAGGTCGGCTTTTCGCGCGTCGATCGCTTCGGCGTCGAGCATCTGTACGACGTGCATTGGGCTGTCGCGAACTCGCCGCTGTTCGCCGATGTCATTCGCATCGAAGAGGTCGAGCCGGTTCCATTGCCGAAGATCGATGCGAACGCCTACGGACTCTCGCGCGTCGATGCGCTGCTCCTGGCTTGCATCCATCGCGTTGCCCATCACCACGATGATGAGCGGCTGATCTGGCTGGCCGACATCGCTCTGCTCCGCTCGCGGATGACCATCGAGGAGCACCGCCTGTTCTGGGAGCGCGCCGCCGAGCGGCGCGTGCTCGCGGTCTGCCGCCGCTCCATCGACGTTGCCGAAAGCTGGTTCGGCGGCGAAGCGGAACACGCCGCGGAGCGATTCCTGAGGCCGGAGCAACTGGCGCAGGATGAGCCGTCGCGCGTGCTGCTCGATCGCGACGTGACCTATGGGCGGGCGACGCTCGCTGAAATGCGCGCGCTGCCGTGGAGCGCACGGCTCACGCGGTTGCGCCAGCTCGCCTTTCCGCCACGCGCATTCATGGAGGAAGCGTTCGCCACGCGCAGCGCGATCGCATTGCCGTGGCTTTACGTCTACCGCGGCGCTCGCGGCGTGGCGCGGCTCTTCCGACGGGCGGCCGACTTATGAAGAGGTTGCGCAGGTTCTTCGCGCTGCCGCCCGACGAGCGAAGACTGCTGATCGCCGCGGCGGCGCGCCTCGTCATCGCGCGGATGCTTCTCTCGACGATCGGCGTCTCGCGCACGCGACGCTGGCTCGCGAACAACAGCGAGTCGCACATCGATGGCGCTTCCGCGGCGCGCATCGCCCAGTCGGTCCTGCGCATCGCGCCGCATCTGCCGCTGCGCACGAACTGTCTCGATCGCGCGGTCGCGCTCTGGTGGCTGCTGTCCTCGCGCGGTCTGGCCGCCGACCTCCGCCTCGGCGTCCGCAAGAAAGACGACGCCTCCCTCGGCGCACACGCCTGGGTCGAGCATGAAGGGATCGTGCTTCTCGACGACGAGGCCGCGCATTACCTGCCGCTCGACGCGCCGATGCTCGCCTCCGGAGGACGATGAGCGGCTACGCGGCGCTGGTCCGGTTCGACGGCGCGCCGATCGACGAGGCGTTCGTTTCGTACCTCGCCAATTCGATCCGCTTCCGCGGTCCGGACGGCGACGGGCAATGGATCGGCGAGCAGGCGGCGATGGTCCATTCGCTGCTCGCCACGAACGGCACCGCCAAGCAGCCCGTGCGTCTCGGCGAGACGGTCATCGCCGGAGACATCCGCATCGACGGCCGCGATCGGGCCGATCCGTCGAGCGATGCCGAAGTCGTCCTGCGGGCGTATGCGAAGTGGGGCGACGCCTTCCTCGAGCACCTCATCGGCGATTTCAGCTTCGCCATCTGGGACGGCGCGCAACGCCGGCTCGTCTGCGCTCGGGACCACTTCGCCCGGCGTCCGCTGTTCGTGACCCGGCACGACGGCGCGGTGCTGGTCACGAACAATCTGACGACACTGCTGGACATCCCCGGCCTGGCGGACGATCTCGACGACGCGGCCGTCGCCGACTTTCTGCTGTTCGGCAGAAATCTGCACGCGGAACGGACGACGTTCGCGCGCATCTCCCGCGTGCCGGCCGCGCATTCGCTCGTCGTGACGGCGCAGGGGCAGCAACTGCGACGCTACTGGTCGATTCCGATGCGCGACGCGCCGCGGCGGATCTCGGAAGCCGATGCCCAGGCGGAGTTTCGCGACGTTCTCACGCAGGCCGTCATGGACCGGGCCCGCGCCGTTCGGATCGTGATCTCGCTTAGCGGGGGGATGGATTCGAATGCCGTCGCATCGGCGTTGACGCGGCAACGGACCACCGGCGTGAGCGCCCTGACCAACGTCTGGACGGAAATGTTCGCGGACGACGAAGGGCGGCTGGCGAAGATCGCCGCCGATCACTACGGAATCCCCATCGAATTTCACGTCGCCGACCGGTGCGAGGCCTTCGAGGGCTGGGACGATCGCCGCGTCCGCGGTCTGGAACCGACCGACGAGCCCTGCACGGCGCTCTTTCACACGTTCGTCGCGGCCGCGCTGGCGAAGGGGCGGGTGATCCTCACCGGCGAGGGAGGCGATCCCGCGCTCTACACGTCGCACGACTACTTTTTCAATCTGCTGAAGCGCATGCGCTGGCTGCGATTCCTCCGCGATGCGGTGGGCTTTACCATCACCCGGCGCCGGCGTCCGCCGCTGCTTCTCCGCTCGCAAATGCTGCGGGTCATGGGCCGACAGCGCACGCCGGACTATCCGGATTGGATCACGCCGGAGCTCGAAGCCCGTCTGCACCTTCGCGACCGCTGGGACGAGATTTACGGACCGCCGCGCCCGCCCGTGCATCCCTATCGCGCCGGGGCGTGGCACCTGATCGACAGCGCCACCTGGGCCCGCACGTTCGAGGCGAACGACGCCGGCGCGACCGGCAAACCGCTGGAGTGGTCGTCGCCCTATTTCGACGTCCGGCTGATCGAATTTCTCTTCTCTCTGCCGCCGATGCCGCATTCCGCCAACAAGGACATCGTGAGACAGGGCCTGCGCGGATGGATCCCTGACGAGCTCCTCCGCCGGAGGAAGACCCCCCTGCCGATGGACACCAGCGCGGTGCGGTTCGAACAGACCGCGCCGAAGTGGCTGAAAACGGTGGAATTGGCGGTCGGGCTCGACAATTGGCTAAAGCGGCCTACACTTTGCGAAGCAGTACGTAAGGGCGGCTCGCACTACCAATATTCGCAGCAGGCATTCGCGGTCTCCTTTGCTCTATGGCTAAGCAAACGGCAGCGGTCGTGAGTTCTCGAAAGCCGTACGCATCGCCACGTTTGACGCGGTATGGATCGGTCCGCGCGCTCACTCGCGAGCTGGGGTGCTACACCAACAAAGACAGCGGCTCGAACGCTGTCTGCCGCCGCTCGCCGTAGGCCGTGTTCCATTACCGCGTCTACGGCCTTCAGATCACCTCTGCGATCCCCATCGACGGTCTGATTCCCAACGATGACGCGCCAGGCGACTGCGAGCTGTTCGCCGGGCCGGTGGACATGCTGCCCGCCGACGAGGCGATCGTCCTCGACACGTCGCCGCTGATCGAGGAAGGGGAGCCGGGAACGCGCGTGGAGCGCAGCCGCAACGACCGGGGCACGTTCGTCTTCGAGTTCCTCGACGGCACGCGCTTCCGCATCGACGAATCGGGCCGCCGCATCACCGCGCACATTGAATCAAGCACCCCCGAGGACATGGCCACGTACCTGCTCGGGCCGATCCTCGCCTTCATCGTCCGGCTGCGCGGCGCACTGGCACTTCACGCCGGGGCCGTAGTTCTCGACGATCACGCTCTGCTCATCACCGGCGTCGCCGGCGCCGGCAAATCGACGACCGCCGCCGCATTCCTCGGCCGCGGCGCATCGCTGTTGAGTGACGACGTCTCCGTGATCGACTGTCAGGGCGATACGCCGCACGTTTTTCCGGGCTATCCGCGGGTGCGGCTCTGGGACGACTCCGCGGCCGCGCTGTACGGATCGCCGGAAGCGCTGCCGCTGCTGACACCGACCTGGTCGAAGCGCTTCGTCGACGCGCGCCGGCAATTCGCAACCGGCAGCGTTCCCATTCGCGCCATCGTCGTTCTCGCGCCGCGTCACGACGCCCCGCCGCATACGCGACCACTCGCCGGTCACGAAGCGGCCATGGCCCTGCTCGTCCGCACGTCGATGACCCACTTGCTCACGCCCGAACAACGCAAGGCCGAGCTGGATCAGGTGACGCGTGTCGCGGAACGCGTCCCCATCATCGAAGTGACGCCGCGCGATGACCTCCGCGCGACGGGCGAGCTGGTTGATGCAATCGCCGCCGCGATACTGTGAAGCCATGCGCTGGGACGCGACGTTCCGTGCGGCCGATCACGTGGTCGCGAAACTGGTCGGCGAAGAGCTGGTCCTGCTCGATTACGAAGGTGAGGTCTACTACGGCCTCGATCCCGTCGGCGCGCGCATCTGGGAGCTCCTCACCGCCGGCAGAACCCTCGGCGAGATCATCGACACGCTGCTCGCCGAATACGACGTGACCCGCGATCAGCTCGCCGCCGACGTGGAGCGGGTGGTGGGGGAACTGGAGAGTAACGGGCTAGTGAAAGTCGTGACTGGCCACGTCCCCTAATCCCTCCAGCCCCCAGAACTTCTCCGCCTTCACCGACGGCTGCCCCTCCAGGTTCTGCACGATCCCTTCGACGATCAGGCCGGAGTTGCGAAGGATCGTGCTGCGCTCGTCGGAGAAGAGGCGAGGGCTGACGATGGCCTGCGAGAGCCCGGTCTCGTCCTCGAGCGTGAGGAAGACGAAGCCTTTCGCGGTTCCCGGACGCTGGCGGACGATCACCGCGCCGGCCGTGGTCACGCGGCTGCCGTTGCGGGCCGTCTTCAACTGCGCCGCGGTGAGAATGCCCTGCTTTTTCAGGTGCGGACGGAAGTGCTCGAGGAGATGGCGGCCGGTGGTCAGCTCCATCGCGTTGTAATCGGCCATCGTCTCTTCGGCGGCGAGCATCTCCGGCAGCGGCGATCCCTTTGAATGTGATGTTTCCTCGAACAGCTCGCCGCCCGGTTTTGCCGCGTACGACGCCTGCCACAGCGCGGCGCGTCGCGTCAGACCGAACGATCCCAGCGCACCGGCGTACGCGAGCTTCGTCATCTGATCGTCGCGCAGGCGCGCACGGCGCGCGAGATCGTCCGCGGACGTGAACGGCTGCGCGGCCTCGATGCGCCGTCCCGTATCGGCGCGCAGCCCTTTCACGAATCGCAGGCCGAGGCGGACGGCGTTGTTTTCCCAGCGGCACATCCAGCCCGATTTGTTCACGTCCACCGGCAGGACCTTCGTCCGATGCCGCTGCGCGTCCTTGATCAATGTCGCCGGGTGGTAGAAGCCCATCGGCCAGGCATTGAGCAGCGAGATATAAAACGCCGCCGGATGATGCGCCTTGAGATACGCGCTGGCGTAGGCGATGAGCGCGAAGCTCGCCGCGTGCGACTCCGGGAAACCGTAAAGAGCGAAGGAAGTGATCGACTTGACGATCTGGTCCTGCGCCGCGATGCCGATCCCGTTCGTGGTCATGCCCGCGCGCAGGCGCTTCTCGATGTCCTGCATCCGCTCCATCGACCGCTTGAACCCCATCGCCCGCCGCAGCTCCTCGGCCTCACCGCCGGTGAAATTCGCCGCGACCATCGCGATCTTGAGAAGCTGCTCCTGGAACAGCGGAACGCCGAGAGTTCGCTCGAGGATCGGCTCGAGACAGGGATGGGGATACTCGACCGGTACCTTTCCCTGACGTCGATCGAAAAACGGCTTGATCATGCCGCCGACGATCGGACCGGGGCGGATGATGGCCACCTGCACGACGATGTCGTAGAAGGTCTTCGGCGCGTTGCGCGGCAGGGAGGCCATCTGCGCGCGGCTCTCGACCTGGAACATGCCGATGGTGTCGGCCTCGTTCAGCATCTTGTAAACGGCGGGATCGTCCTGGGGCAGATGGGCAAGGTCAACTTCTTTACCTTCGCACCGGCGGATCATCGGAATCGCTTCCTCGATCGCGGCTAGCATCCCCAGTCCGAGGAGGTCCACTTTGATGATGCCCAGGTCCGCGCAGTCTTCCTTGTCCCATTGGCAGACCACGCGGCCGGGCATGGCCGCGGGCTCGAGCGGCACTACTTCGTCGAGGCGGCCCTTGGCCAGGACCATGCCGCCGGAGTGCTGGCCGAGGTGGCGGGGGAGGTTCTGGATCTGGAGGTAGTGCCGCATGAAGTGCTGCACGCGGAGGTCGTCCGGATCGAAGCCGCTCCTGGCCAGTTCCTGCGGAAGGTTGTCGATCTGTTCGCGGATCTCGCCGAAGTGCCAGGTGCTCACGGTCTTGGAGAGCTTGTCGGCCTGCTCGAGTGAGAAGCCGAGAGCCTTGCCGACTTCGCGCGCGGCGGAGCGGTCGCGGTAGGTGATGACGTTCGCGGTCATGGCCGCGCCGTGCTTTCCGTATTTTTCGTAGACGTGCTGGATGACTTTCTCGCGCTGATCGCCGGACGGCAGGTCGAGGTCGATGTCCGGCCACTCGCCTCGTTCTTCCGAGAGGAATCGCTCGAAAAGCAGGTCCATCTTCACCGGATCGATGGCGGTGATGCCGAGGGCGTAGCAGACCGCGCTGTTCGCCGCGGAGCCGCGGCCCTGCACGAGGATCTTCGAGCGATTGCAGAACTGAACGATGTCCCAGACGATCAGGAAGTAGCCCGCGAGCTGGAGCTTCTCGATCATGTTCAGCTCCTTCTCGATCTGCCGCTGCGCTTTCGCGGTCAGAGGGCGGAAGCGGGCGGTGGCCGCGTTCCAGGCGATCTTGCGGAGAAAGGAGTCGTTGGTCTCGCCGGGCGGCAACGGGTAGTCGGGGAACTGATAGCCGAGGTCGGCCAGGGTGAAGTCGAGGGTGTTGGCGAGCTCCCAGGCGCCGGTGATGGCCGACGGGAGATCGGCGAAGAGCTTGTCCATCTCAGCAGCTGATTTGATGTGGCGCTCGCGATTGATGCCGAGGAGCTGGCCGGCTGTGTCGACGTTCCTCCCTTCGCGGATGCAGGTGAGGATGTCGTGCAGCTCCTTGTCCTCGGCACGCGCATACCGGACGCCGTTCGTCGCTACAAGGGGTAGACCGAGCTTTCCGGCTAAATCGACCAGCCGGACGTTGTGGTGTTCCTCCTCCCGATTGAAGTGCCGCTGCAATTCGACATGCGTGCGCCCGCTGAAGATGCCACTGATCTTGTGCACCGTGGCGTCGTCGGCACGGGTGAGGCAATGCAGCCCGGCGGCGTGCTGCTCGATGAGCTCCCAGGTGTAGCGGGCCTCGCCTTTGGGATGCTCGAGCGCCCCCGCAGTGAGCAACCGGCAGAGGTTTTTGTAGCCGGCGCGATTCTCGACGAGGAGGGTGATCGTCCTCGTCTCATCCATCCGCAGCTCGGAGCCGATGAGCGCCTTCACCCCGTTCTTCCTGGCCGCCGTGTGAAAGCGCGGCGCGCCATACAGGCCATTGGCATCGACGATGGCCATGGCCGGCAGATCTTTCTGGATGGCCTGGTAGATGAGGTCTTCGGGCAGGCTCGACCCGTTGAGAAATGAGAAGGAGCTGGCCGCGCGCAACTCCGCGTACGGTCTGTTCGTTTTCTTCGGTTTCCTCTTCTTCGGCGGCGGCGCGTCCTCTTCTTCTTTGTACGTCCCGCCCCATTGCTCGTGAACGTAGGGGATGTGGTCGTACTCGCAGGAGAGCGGCACCGCCGCCGCGCGCTCCTTGACCTTCTCCTTCTGCGCACCGGGAGGGTGGTGGGTGATGGCGAGGGCGTCGAGGTCGCGGGTGGGCATTGAATGCAGAAGGCAGAATGCAGAATGCAGAAATGGCTGTGGGTTAACGCGGGGGGCTGGCTTTGCGGAGGATCGTGGTGAGGATGGCCACGATCTCGTTTGCTTCCTGCGTCAACGGTGCGATGCGGGAGGGCTTTACGATCTCTGTTGCGGCGAGTAGGCGTAGCCAGTAGAGGCTTTCGCGCGCTTCCTTCAGTGCGACACGGCACTTGGCAATGAAGTCAGCCTTGCTCTGGCCGGCCTCGGCTTCCTCGAGGTTTGCGCCTACCGATGTTCCGGCGGAAAGAAGTTGGCCGAGAAGGGGCCGAACCGCGTTCCGCTGGCTGATCGAAGTCGTATAGAGCCTCACGACCCGACAAGCGAACCGAAACGTTCTCTCCTGAATCTCCTTCATCGTTCTGCATTCTGCATTCTGCATTCTGCATTCTGCATTTCCCCATTCCTCTACCTACCGTGGACAGCCTCCCCGTGAAACCTTCTACGAAGGCGTTCGTAACCCACTAACGTTTCTGGAATCCCACCGTCAGACACTCCGAAAGAGAACCCTCATGACCTTCCGACCCTTGCTCGTCTCGCTCCTCCTCGCCTGCGCGACCCTCGCCTCCGCGCAGACCACCGCGCCCCCGCCCAACCCCGTCGAAGGTAAGAAAATCTTCCTGCCGGCGGACTTCACGCAGTTCGCGCCGCGCACCGCGCTGGACATGCTCAATCGCGTGCCGGGCTTCTCCATCAAAGAAGAAGATGGCGACCGCGGCCTCGGCGAGGCCAGCGGCAACGTCGTCATCAACGGCCAGCGCCTCTCCGGCAAATCGAACGACGTCATCACGGAGCTGAGCCGCATCCCGGCCGGCAACGTCGAGCGCATCGAGCTCGTCGAAGGGGAGACCCTCAAGATCACCGGCCTCTCCGGCCAGGTTGCGAACGTCATCGTCAAGTCGACCGGCATCACCGGCCAGTGGGCGTACCGCCCCGAGTTCCGCTCGTACTACACCGATCCGCTCTTCTCGCGGTTCGAAGTGTCCGTCAGCGGAACGAAAGGACCGGTCCAGTACACCCTCGGTCTCGACAACCGCGGCAACCGCAGCGGCGCCGGCGGACCGACGTGGATCTTTCATCCCGATGGCTCGCTGATGGAAGAGCGCGACGAGCAGTGGCGCGGCAACGTCGAGCAGCCGCGACTCAGCGGCCGGTTCGTCTTCGATGCGCCCGGCGACGCGAAGGCCAACCTCAATCTGTTGTACGGCCGCCTGACCTACGACTACCTCGAAACCGGCACGCGCATCAGCGCGGACTCGGCGGACCTTTCACGAACGGTGACCGTGGACGAGCACGGCCACAACTACGAGATCAGCGGCGACTACGAGCTGGCCCTCGGCAAAGGGCGGCTGAAGTTCATCGGCGTCGGCCGCGGCTCGCGGTATCCGAGCGAGGTCACGGTGATCGATCGGTTCGCCGATGAGGCGACCGCGGTCGGCGACCGTTTCACGCAGATCGGCGACGACCGGGAAATGATCGCCCGCAGCGAGTATCGCTGGACGACCGGCGGCTCGGAATGGCAGGTCTCCGCGGAGGGGGCGTACAACAGTCTCGATAACGTCTCGCGGCTCTTCGAAATGAACGCGAACGGCGGTTTCGACGAGGTCCAGCTCGAGGGCGGCATCGCCAAGGTCGAAGAGGACCGCTACCAGATCATGGGCAGCTACGGACGCTCGCTGTCCCCGACGTTGACGATGAAGCTCGCGGCGGGCGGCGAGTATTCACAACTCGCGCAGGTGGGCGCGGGCGGCACGACGCGCACGTTCTATCGTCCGAAAGGGGAGGCCTCGGCAGCATGGAAGGTCTCGCCGCGCACGGACCTGAACGTCAAGCTCGCGCGTCGCGTCGGTCAGCTCAACTTCTTCGATTTCCTCGCGTCGGTGGACGTGTCGAACGACGTGAAGACGGACGCGAATCCCGATCTCGTTCCTGAACAGAGCTGGGACCTCGAGCTCGAAGGCGTTCGCAACCTCGGCACGCTGGGGTCGACGACACTGCGGCTTTACGGACGGCTGATCGACGACATCATCGACTACGTTCCGATCGGCACGACCGGCCAGGCGCCGGGCAATCTCGATCACGCGATGCTCTACGGCATCGAGTCGCGCAGCACCTTCAACCTCGACCGGTTCGGCTGGACCGGTGCCCGTTTCGACGCGCACCTCGGCTGGCAGGACAGCGAAGTCGAAGATCCGCTCACCGGCGAGAAGCGCCCGATCAGCCGCAGCCTGCAGGAGTTCTTCAGCTTCGCCCTGCGGCACGACATAGCGAAAACGGATTGGGCGTGGGGAACGGGTTACTCGTATCAGCTCAACGCGAAGAACTACCGGCTCACCGAGGTCGGCAGACAGTGGGAAGGTCCCGTGTGGGGTGACGTGTACATCGAGAACAAAGACGTGTACGGCCTCACGGTCCGCGCGGGCGTGTACAACCTCCTCGCCGCGGACAGCATGTGGGATCGCACCGTTTACGACGGCCGCCGGACGACGGGACAGGTCGCATTCGTCGAGCATCGCGACCGGCAGATCGGTCCGATCTTCTCGTTCCAGGTGCGCGGAAAGTTCTAAGTGAAGATGACCCGTCTGGCGATGTTGCTGGTCACCATCGTCGTCTCATGGACGATGGCGGCCGGCGACATCGAGGTCTGGGTCCGCGGAAAGCGTGTCGACGCAGGCGCGAAACGGCACCCGGATGAGCTCCGGGTGCTGTTCATCGGCAACAGCCTGACCTACTTCAATGAAATGCCCTGGCTGACCGAGGAGGTCGCGAAATCCCTCGGCGTGAAGCCGCTGCTGCGAACTCATTTCTCGGGACGGAGCGGCTCGACGCTCAAGCAACACTTCGAGCGCAGCCGGACCCTTCGCGCGATCCGTGAGGGTAAATACGCGTACGTCGTGCTGCAGCCGCAGAGCACGGAGATCGTGCGCACTCCCGCGGAGACGTTTCAGTACGCGAAGAAGCTGGACGAGGAGATCAAGCGGAGCGGTGCGAAGACGATCCTCTTCCTGACGTGGGCGCCGCTGACCGCGTCGCACGACCAGGCCGCGTACAACCGCCAGTTCGCGAAGCTGGCGAAGGAGCTCGGCGCGCCGATCGCGCCGGTCGGCATCGCCTGGGACGCTTTGCGCAAGCACGGGGTGGAGATGTTCGACGAGGGCGGCCTGCACGCGAATCTCGCCGGCTCCTATCTCTCCGCCTGCGTATTCGTGGCGATGCTCTACAAGAAACCGCCGCTCAACGCCGTACACACCTTCGACGTGAAGTTCGCCGAGGAGCAGTTCTATCGCCATTCGCTGGTGAACGATCGCCTGAGCGACGCGACCGCCGCGAAGATTCAGCGCGCAGCGTGGGCGGTGGTGCAGGGCAAGATTGGCGGCGGCACGTGCAGTCGATGAACGTGACCTCCTCGTCCACGGAACCCCGTTTGAGTGTCGGAGTGAGTGATGATCCGCACGAAGCCCGCTTGGAGGAGGTCGTTCTCTTAAGACACCCGGCCCGGAACTTTGTGGCGTCAGTTCGCGGATTTCGGCCCCGCTCTCGGTGGGACGCTCTCCAGGAACACTTTCTCGATCGACCAGGTAGCCGGCGTCGGCGGTGGCGTGGCACGATCGCCGGCGGCCGTGATCATCAGAAGCCGTTCGAGTGAGCTCGCGGGCTCCACGGCCCGGACGCCGTTCCATTCGAGGATCCAGGGGTTGGCTAGAGGTTCATCAGTCGTGAGTAAAAAGTAGGTGTCGACGCCATAAGGCGGACTGATTGTGAACTCCGCGCTCTTTCCCAGATCGATCTCCACCGGGGGAGGTGCCGCGGGGAAACGGTTTTCGACCGATCCCTTTCGAGGAAACAACAGAACACTCCTGCCGTGGTTGTCGATGTTGAAGGCGTAGACGTATCGCGGCGTGACGCGCGGCGGAAGCGGCGTCGATGCCGCGCGAAGGACGAGGCCATAGTCCTCCTCGCCGATCACCGCCGAGTCCTTGGCCCATTCGCCGTTTCGGAGCCGGCGAAGCGCGAGGCGGTATGGGTACCGCGATCCGGGCGGCGACTCGAGCAGGTGCCAGCCCAGGATCTTCCGGAGAGCCACGACCGCGTTGCGCAGAGCACCCACTGAATCGCGGATCGTCCCGTCGCGCCCGTCCTCGTCTACCCACTTCGTACATAGCGGAAGGCCTGACTCGCGCCTGTCCGAACGCTCCGCCGTGGGACGCATCCACGCGTACGAGAGGCGCCGATTCGCGAAACGTCCGACCAGAACGTAATCAGCGTCTTCCGCTCCGGTAACTGGCTCGATGCCTTCACCATCGGTCCCGGGACCGATTGCAATGCCGTCGACGATCCTGGCCGGAGCGGGAAACTGCACGAAGAGCGATGAGCCCAGCGGAACTCTCTCGAGAGCGGCGATGGCGTCACCGGCCTCCGGTCCGATCACCCGTGGCTCGGCGTGCGTTGTCAGGATTTCCCAACCAGTTTGTGTGTAGCGAAGGACATGCGTCGTCGTGGTTTCGATTGGTTCAGTGACCCAATGAATCCCGCGCTGTACCGCCTCGACGTAAAGACGCGCGGCCAGCGCATCGACATCACCGGATACCGTTGGTGCCCATACCCGAAGGGGGCGTGGCGGAGGCGCTGCCCACGCGACCACTTCCACCAGCTCGCCTGGACGCACTGCCTGAGGGAGCGTCGTGCCTGGCGGCGCAATCCTGGCTTCGCTGCGTGTCATGCCGTGCAGTGCGGTCACTCGAAGACGAGCTGTCGTCACGTGCGCGGCGTTCGAGACGCGCACTTCACAACCGACTGACAGGCCGTTGGCCCACCCGCCGTGAAGCAGAACGGTCCCATCGTCACGAACGTCCTCGATGCCGATTACGACACGCTCGCCTCGCTGGTCGATCCGGCTGCCGAGGAAGGGACGCGAGCGCGCGACGGAACTGCCTTCGAGCACGGGGACCTGATGTGGTTTCTCGCCGCGCAGTCTCGCGCGTGCGCGCAGGAACGTTTCCAGGGCGGACTCACCCGATGCCGCATCGCGCAGCGCGCGCATCCAGGCCCAGGTAAAGGCGCCCCGGATCTGACCCTGGTCGTCGCGCGTCTCCCAGGCTTCGTCGAAGTCCTGCGCGGCGGAGATCACCAGCGCGCCGCGACTGTCGGGAGTCGGCCCGGCCTTCGTGCCGTCGGCCACGTCGCGCGTGTCGGGACGGATGCCGCGCGGACGTGCACCGGAAGGCAAACCGCGGATTCCCGAAGCGCTGTGGCAACTGTCGAGGATGACAGTCAGTAGCGCACCGCGGTCGAGGACGCGACTGAACCGCGGCCGAAGTTCTTTGTCGCGGATGTCGGGAGCGCCGACGCGCGAGTCGGCGGGAACGAAGGACTCGTCGAGCTGATCGTGTTCGTCGGATCTCGAGTTCGGCACCTGCGACCCATGACCGGCAAAGTAGTAGAACAGCGTGTCGCCCTTGGCCGCCGTCTCGACGAGATGACGATCGATCGTGCGGAGAATCGCTGCGCGCGTCGCTTCCTGATCGGTCAACGTCACGATGTCATCGGGCTGAAATCCGTACAGACCAATCAACATCTCACGCAAGGCGGTGACGTCATTGATGGTGCCGCCGAGGTTCGGCCAGTCGCGGGTGTTGGTTTTCTGTCGAGGTGTACCGAGGCGGGAGGCCGTGTAGTCGTTGATGCCGATCAACAAAGCGCGCCGGCGGGCCGATGGCTGCGCGTCACCACCCGGCGCGGACGCAAGAACAGCGCACAGGACGAGCCAGAGTCGGGTTCGCAAAAAGGTCTCGACTGGATGAGACACGTTTCCTGCAGAATTGTGTCTTCCGGGCCGCCGCTCAATGACAGCGACTCATCGACTCCGCTTCAGACGAATTGACGGCGCCGTATGTCCAGAGATGCTTCGCCGAATCTCTGTATGCCACTCCGCGGAAGCTGCTGTCGCGATAGAACTGCTCGACACCGCCGCCGTAGATGTCATACGCGCCACCGCCATAGTGCAGGGCCTCGACCATCGCGTCTTCCATGATGATTGCCGTCTCGACGAGCAGCACCGAGCAATCCGCCCCCGCCGCACTGCCTTTGACGTTCCAGAAGGACAGTCGCGATTCCGCATAGCGGTCAGTGAGCTGTC
This sequence comes from uncultured Acidobacteriota bacterium, assembly GCA_963822445.1. Lineage (GTDB taxonomy): Bacteria > Acidobacteriota > Thermoanaerobaculia > Gp7-AA8 > Gp7-AA8 > QHVT01. The sequence continues at coordinate 1,250,227 of CAWGHO010000003.1, forward strand.
GTGCGGCGGCAACATGGACGTCGGCGGCCGGACTCGACTCGCACGCCATCAGTAGAAAGAACGCGAGTGCAGCGGCATTGAGATATCGACTCATATCCCCTCCATCGAAAAATCCCTCTCCCCGCCGGGCGGGGAGAGGGAGCGAGAGTTAGCCGCCACCGCCTCCCGCGGGCGGACAGAGGGTGATGTCGTACGCACCTCGTCCGACGTTCAACCGGATGGCGTTGAGCAGATCGGACCAGAGTGTGGTCTGCGGATGGATCAACTCCCAGTTGACGGCCGGGTACGACTGGGCGCCGGGCGCGGCACCAGCACGCGGTACCAGCCGTGTTGCGGCCGCGGGCGGCGTGTCGGCGAGCTCGTAGTAATGCTCGAAATGTTTTCCGACTTCAGGCGTGGCCGTGCGGGGCGACGTCGCCGGTGGCACGAATGGCGGCAGATTCAGAACCGCAATCTCGACCTGGCCTTCCTCGTTCGGCTCGAGGAGCATCGAACGGCCGGCGCCGCCGTCGAACTGCGCCTCGACGATCTCGACACTGTCGCCGGAGATCGCGATTTCAGCGGCCATCCACGTTGCGACGGCCTGTGTGTAGGGAGACGCGCTCCCCTGGCCGTCGAGCCGCTTGAAGTGAACGGGGGTAACGTCGGTGCCGATTCGCGCGATTGAATAGGTGAAAACGTTGCCACTGCGGAGCCGCAGGCGTGCGGCGACGATGCCTGCCGGCGGCTGCGATCCGAGGACCGCGGGATTGAGCTCGCACGTGGGACAGAGCTGATCCAGATCGGCGAGCCAGGTGTAATCCTCGCGCTCTGCCGAAGTGGTGGGAATGATGCGCGGCTCGCCGTTGACCATCCCGCGAACGTTCTTGCGAAGGACGAGCGAGGGAAGATCAGGGTCGCTGGTGCTGCCTTTGCGGAGCGTGAGATCGGAGCCCACCAGCTCCCAGGCTCCACCGCCATCGACGGCCGCTTCGAGCGAGTCGAGCGCTACGGCGGTGGTCTGGTCGGCGAAGAGATACTCGGCGATGTCCGAGTCGCGCTTTGGACATTGTCCGGTGCAATTTCCGGCACGGGCCACGAGCAGCGGTTTGTGCTGGGCGAGGGTCGTGCCGTCGGAGACGTGATGAGCATGTTCAACGTTGAGGAGCAGGACGGTCAGTTCGGTTCCGTCCTCGCTCGGAATCAGCGCCATCAGGCCGCTGAAGAAGATTCGCAGAATGAATTCCAAGGGTATTCCTCCATGACTGTTGTTGCGGGGCCGCGAATGGTGACGATGCATGACCGATCACCTGAAACGGGGCCCACGCAAGTGCCGATTTGAGAGCGGCGTTCTTGTTCCGGAGCAGCTCGCGTTGTGCGGCTTGCATCGCCGTCGCCGCGTCGCTGCCCTTCCTGTAGTGACGATGAAAAGACACCAGCAACGGCTCCGCTGTGGCGTCTCGTACGTCCCATAGGCTGCCGATTACGGCCGGAACACCCGAGGCAAAGAACGGCCGCACGAGCGGCGCGATGCCTTCGGGACCAACAGAAAGCCCGCCGGCGCTGCTGCATGCCGACAGCACGGCGAGCCTGGTCTCATGGAGTTTCAGATCCTTTAGTAACTCATTGGCGTCAATTGCGCCGGAATGCTTTTCCGACAGGGCCAGAAGCAACAGCGATTGCCATGGTTCTTCGCCATTGGCAATGGCATGTCCCGCGAAATGGAGAATTTCGTGTCTCGACGCCATTGCGAACAATGCGGGCGCGGTTGCTTTCGCACCGACCAGAAGCTCGGCATGCGGTGCATAAAGCGCCTGGATGTCGCCGACTTCGCGCTGGGCTCCGGCGAGGGGGTGTAATCCGGTGGTAAACGGCAGCGTGCGATCGAATGCCGGGTCGCCAATCAGGAGAATCGACGGTCGTCGCGCCGGTTTCAGGGCGGCATCGCGCAACAAAGAGTAGATGTAGAGCGTCGCGCTCGCGGCGTTGGCGATCGGCGGTGGAAACTCGACGAGATGGCGTCGCGTGCGTGCATCTCGTAATGCCGCAAACGGCAACCCGTGCATCGGACCGTCGGGGACGAACACCAGCCGGGACGGATTCCCGCCGCCGGGCATTTTCGCAATGACGGCGAGGGGCTCGGCAATCAGCCCGTCGAATGGCGCGGACAACTGCGACGTGAGCATGCGATCGTTTCCGCGCTCGGCGGCGTCCTGCAGCGCGCCGGTCCAACGCTCGACGTCGGCGCGCTTTGCCCGTTGCCGCACCAGCTGGAATCCGTCGCGCGAGATGATCCAGGTGTACGTTCGATCGGCCTGCACGTCGTATTGAAGGAGAAACGTGCCGGGTGGCAGGATCTCCTGGATGTCGCGCAACGCGATCGGTTGGCCGTCTTGTGCAAGGCGGCTGAAGGCGGACGGCGGGGACCCGTGATGCAGAATCAGGTCGAGCGTCTCGAAGGCGTGCGCCCGCTCGGCAACGGCGAATGCGCCTTGTGAGTCCCCCTGGTCGGCGAGCTGCCGGACGAGGCTTTCGTAGCTTTCGTCGAATCGCGAGAAATAGGTTCGCCAGATGGCCTCGCCCTGTCCGCGACTTCGTGTCGCGAGCACGCGCTCTTCTTCTTTTGCCAGGTCGGCCAGTGCATTCCGTAACTCGTCCTCAGCCGCTTTACGCTGTCCCGCACGGCGGTGCGCATCGGCGAGCTGGGCATGAAGCGAGGCGCGAAACGTGAACTGTTCGTTCGGGTTCACTTTGCTCAACGCACGACTGAATTCCCGGACCGCGTCTGGCGGGTTGCGAAGCAGGGCACGACCGCGGACTTCATGCTCGCGAGCGCCGTATGCCTTGCGAATGTTCGCGTCCTCAGTTTGGACAGGCGCGAGCGCCTTTGCTCTCTCGAGATCCTGTTCGGCGAGATCGAGGCGGTCGAGGTAGATCGCGATTTTCGCGCGCTCGCGCAACGCGACGGCGAGGTTGTACGGATCCGCGCGCTCCATCCGCCGTACCGCTTCGGACTGGTAGCGCCGGGCGATGTTCGGATAGCCCAGCGCCGCCGCCGTCATGGCAACCTCTCCGCGAAACAAGTGATCTGAGTAGGCCTGACCGATCGACGTTGCAAACCGCTTGGCCTTGAACGCCTCGCGCCAGGCCAACTTGTGCTGCCCAACGGTGCGGTAATAGCCGATGCGGTGGGCGTGAACATTGGCCTGGCTTTCCTGATCGCCGGAAGCCAGATATCCGCTCAACGCCGCCTCCGTCTCGCGAAACGCGTCGAGATACTTGCCCTCCTTGAAATGAACGTAACCGCGGGTGTCCCGGATCCGCGCGACCAGATGCCGATAGTGACGGGCCCGGGCCTTCGACTCGATTTTCTGAAGGATGGTCAACGCCCCGGCCTGGCCAGAGAGCGCGATACGGATTGCGTCCCGCCGTTGCTTCTCGAGATCCAACGCCTCGGGCAACGTAAGGAGGTCGAGCGGATACCGGTCGTTCCCGAGCCGCTTCGACAATGCCTCTGCATTGACTTCAGGTTTTTTTCCGTTGATGAGCGCCGTTTCGAGCTCCTTGACGGCCGTCAGCGGCGAGTGGGTGACGAGGTCCTTCGATGCCGGGCTGGCGAGACGAGCTCGATGATCGCGCGCTTCCTCCGCCCATTCCGACTTGTCGTCGAGCTTCAGAAAGTCGTCCCAGGCGTCGATCGCTTCGCTTTCGAGTCCGAGCTCCTGAAGAATCAGTGCGTGATTGAAGCGCACCGCGGCGTCTCGGGGAGAGGCGGCCACCGCGTGTTCCACCGGCCCTAGCGCCTCGAGCAGGTCGAGCGGACGGTCCCTGATTTGCGCGCGTACGTAAAGCGCCGCTGCGAGGTCACTGCCGGCAGCCGCATCCCCGAGCGCGAACTGCTTCAACGCTGCAATGGCTTCGTCGGGACATGAGGGGAGCGCGAGGAGGGCACGCTCGCGCGTGGCGAGAATGCCGTCGCAGGAAACGCGCGGTGGCGGAGTTCCGCATTGCGCCTGCGCGACCACCCGTTCGCCAGTCAGCGATTTCGTGCACGAATTCCAGGTCCTGGTGCTGCTCAATCGCGGCTCGGCCCAACGCCCGGAATCGCTCGGGACCGTGTCTTCTCTAGAGCAGGCAGCGATGCAGAGAGCACAGACGATGACCCAGAGTTTTCTCACGAGTGCCATACGATACGCGCTTCCGGAAGGCGGGACCGAGTGATGCGGTTCGTGCAAAACGGTGGGAACCGGGACGAGCTGTTTCGTTCTCTCTACGAAAAGTATTTTCGCCGGTTGATCGGGTTCCTGATCCGCGCGTTTCGTATCTCCGAGGAGGATGCCGAGGAGCTGGCGCAGGACGCGTTCATCCGCTTTTACGAGGCGATGGACGAATATCGCGGCGAGGCGGAATGGGCGTTCCTTCAGAAGATCGCCACGAATGTCGCGCTGAACCGAATCCGTTCGCTGCACACCGCCAAGCGACAAGGCACCAGCGTCAATATCGATGACGCCGACCTGAGACGGGTATCGGCCGCACGCGAAGAGGCTCCGGATCACGCCGAGCGCCAGCAGATCGCCCTCCGGCGGAAGCGGCTCCACGACGCGATCGCCGAGCTTCCAGCGGGCCAGCGACAGTGTCTGCAGCTCTGGCTCGACGAGTTCCAATATGACGAGATCGCGAGGGTCCTTCGGATCACGATGGACGCCGTGCGATCGAGAATCCGCGATGCCAGGAAAGCACTGCGGGCAAGACTGGGAGATGACGGCATACTCCCGGAGGACAACGAATGATCCCGAAAGCAGAATGGCAATCAGTGAGTCATGACCTGATGGCGGAGAGACGTACCGACGCCGGCGATCCGCCGACGGCCGACCAGATCCTGGCGTACACCCGCGGCGAGCTGTCCGGCGAGGATGAAGAACGGGTACGCGAGCTGCTCGTCTGTTACCCCGAGCTCGCGCGCACGCTGACCGAGCCTGTCCCGGACCCCAGACCCGGCGAACCGGGTTACCTCTCCGAAAACGAGCTCACGCAACGGTGGATGGCGCTGCAGCAGCGCATCGGAATGAGCTCCGCGCCGCGCGAACAGGGTCGTGCGCTTCAGATCTGGCGGGCCCTCGCTGCGGTCGCTGCGGCGGTCGCACTCGTTTCGAGCGCCATGCTCTGGGACGCGCGCAACCGGCTTGCCGAGCCGCGCCTCATCACTGACATGGTGGACGTGCAATCGCCGGTCTCCCGGGGTCCCGGCAGTACCGCCATCATCTCGTCCGCAAGTGGGAAGTCGGTTCTACTGACCCTGCAACTGACCGATACCCGCTTCTCGGCGTACCGCGTCGAGATTTCCGACGCCAGCGCGACGCCGCCTCGATCGCTGTGGCGAAGTGCACTGGTGGAAATTCCGGAAAGCGGCATCCTTTCAATCGTCGTCCCCCATGCGTTCCTGCCGAACGGCCGATATCAGATCGACGTCTACGGCCGAGCGGGGGATGGCGAGCAGCACGTGGAGATGTACGCCGTGCAGTGGCGTTGACGAAATCTCACTTCCCCTGCACCACCACCCACACGCCCGCGACGGTGAGCGCCAGTCCCGCCACGCGGGTGAAGTCGAATTGCCGGTCGATGAGCATCGCCGCGAGGAGTTGCGCGGCGACGGTCACGACCAGCGTGCGGGCCAGGCCGAGGCGGGGGGCGGCGTAGCCGATGCCGGCGACGATCACCAGGCCGAATGCGCCGGCGGACCAGGCGTACCAGGGGATCTGTTTCACGCCCTCGAGCGGACGCCCTTTCAACAGCCAGACGATCGCCGCGATGATCGCGCCGAGGCCGTAGGTGATGAGGACGCTGGTGGCCGTGCCGGCGAGGCGGTCCATCGTTCCCATGAACTGTCCTTGAATGGCAACGGCGATTCCGGCGAGGGCGGCGATGAGGAGGAGCAGGAAGAGGCTCGGCATCGGGAAAGGATAGCGGTCGCGGGCGATAAATCCTTATCGGAGAAAGGTTTTCGCTCTCGCGCGTGTTACCATGCACGAGTGAGGAAACTTCCTCATCCTTCAGTCCGCTGAACTAAGTCAGCGTCCTGGACCCACCTTCTTAGAGTTCCCACAACATCTTTACGCGTGAAGCGCAAGGATCGCGGCTCGGCCGGTCGACGGCCAGGAGTATTGATGAAACTGCACATCGGAAATCTCTCGAAGGACATGACTGAAGCACAGCTCAAAGACCTCGTTACGCCGTTCGGCGAGACCACCACGGTCGAGCTGGCGACGGATCGCGGCGGCGCGTCGAAGGGCTTTGGCTTCGCCGAGTACGGCAATGCCGATCATGCCCGCGCGGCCATCAGCGGTCTCGACGGCAAGGAAGTCAACGGACAGGCGATCAAAGTGAGCGAGGCCCGCCCGCGCAAGAGCGACGCCCCGTCGACCCCCGCACCGGCCTCCCAGGCCTGAACTCAAACGGAGAACAGATGAAAAAAGCACCCACTGCCGCACCGGTTCGCAAGACCAAAGTCTCGATTTCTGAACTGAACATCAGAAAAACCGCGTCACGTCTGCTGACCGTCAAGCTGGTCTCGACCGAGATCGGCTACGTCCAGCGGGTTCTTGGCAACACCGCCACGCAGGAAGAGCTCGACGAGAAAGTCCTCGCCGTGCGCCGCCTGCCGTGGGCCGACATCGCGATCGCCGACTAGTCGTAGCGCGCGTCGGCGAACCACGCCGACGCGCCTTCCGCCTGGTAGACGCGGTAAACGCCGCCTTTCTCCAGTTCCACATCCCAGTACTCCCGCGCGGCGGGAGCATCGCTCCACCAGGACGATTCGATCTTCCATGGTCCGGACGACGCGCGCACCGGTCCTGACAGATCGCCCTCTCCATTGATTGACGTGATCTGCGTTTCGCCGCCGGCCTCGCGGGTGATCACCTCGATCGGGACCGGCGGACGGAAGACGCGCACCGCGAGAAGGCCGCGGCTTTTCTCCGGCTTCGCTCGCGTCGTCGGCGGAGGTGGCGGCGCGTAATCGCCGATCGCGTACCGCTCCGGCAGATGTCCATCGACGGCCATGGCCATGCCCACGCGGCCGTCGCCGAGGAGTGAGACCAGGCGGGCGATCGTCGTGGCGAGCTTCTCCGGCGAAAGCGCGGGAGGACCGAACAGCGAGAGTTGCGCGCGGCGCGGACGATCGGGATGCGCGACGAGCGTGAATGCCGTTACCGGCGCGCCGGGCGGATTCTTTTCCAGATCGAGACGCAGCAGCGTCAGCATCGTTTTCACGTCGCGCGTCGGCGCGGGAAGATCGATGCCCCGCGCGTAAAAACCATCCGGCTCGAGGTTGAGCGTCAGCTCGAGACGCTTGCAGGCGAAGCCCTGCATCTCCATCCGCTTCGACAATCGGTCCAGCGCGGCATTGGCGATGAAGCAGAACGGCTCGAGCGCGACCAGCGGCCACTCCAGCTCCATCCCCTCGCGAAAATCGGGCGGCAGCGGGCGGGGGATCAGCGGACGGGGATCGATGCCGCGCGCGGCGTAATGGAGCTCGCGTCCGATCTCGCCGAGGCGGCTCGCTACTTCGCTTTCCGGAAGATTGGCGAGCTCGCCGATCGAGGCGATGCCCCAGCGATGAAGCGTCGACGCCGCGTCGAGCTGCGGCGTCAATCGCGTCAATGGAAGTGGTGCGAGGAACTCCGATTCCTTTCCCGCCTCGACGATCGTCGGCGCCTTCGGCAGCTCCGCGGCCACGCGCGCGGCGAGCTTGCTCGCGGCGATGCCGACGCGCGCCGGCAGCCCGACACCTTCCGCGGCGCGCATCGCCGCGGTGGCGAGATCGCGCTCGGTCGCGAAGTGGCGGGTCATGCCGGCGATGTCGACGTAGATCACGCCTTCGCCGGCATCTTCGACGCGCGGCGAGAACGTCTCCGCGACTTCGAAGAGGGCCTCCTGCGCGGTGCGCTCGCATTCGCTGTCGCGTCCGCGGGCAATGACCTTCGGCAGAATCGAGCGGGCCTGGGCGAGCGAGAGCCCGGCGCCGATTCCTTTCGTTCGCGCGCGGCGCGTGGCCGCGACGACGTGCGCGTTGTTGCCGTTCCCTTCGACGATGACCAGTGCTTCCTGCAACAGCTCCGGTTCGCTCCGCAAACGCGCGGCGAGCGGGAACATCGGAACGAAGAAACAGGCGATGCGCGTCATTGGAAGTTGAAGATCAGCGTCGCCGTCGATCCCGGTTTCAAATGGCGGTGCTTCTCCAGCGTCACCGTCATCGCCACGCCCGCCAGCAGCCGCGGGCGCGTTCCGATCCATTTCGCGCGCGCCACGTGAGCCTTCACCACGGCTTCGCTCGCCGTCGCGGTCAGTGGATAGGGTGAGGAGATGAGCATGGCCGTACCGCACGTCTCCGCGGTTCGCGCCAGCCGCACCCAAGCCGCCTCGGGCGCCCGCCGCCCGCGCAGCGGATGCAGGCCGGTGTCGACGACGACGAGTTGGAAGCCGGTGGCGGTGATCATCTCCGCGCTCATCACCGCTTCTTTCACCGTTCGGGGGCGGACCCAGAGCAGGCGCCGCAGATCGACGCCGTTCGCCGCGGCGAGCTGGGGATCGAAGTGATCGCCGAGGTCGATGAGGGCCACGGCTTCGCCCATGGTCGTGCCGGCGGCGAGGGCGGACAGGACGATCGAGTAGCGCCCCGCGGCGCGTCGCGAGACCAGCTCCACCAGTTTTCCTCGCTGCAGACCTCCGCCGAGGAGGGCATCGAGCGGCCCGAGCGTCGTGGGGATGACCGGCGCGCGGTCGCTATTGACTACGCGGCGGAGCAGCTCCGCGCCACTGCGGACCCGGGCGGCGACCGACGGATCGAGCGCGGCCCGGAGCTGGCGGAGGGCCTCGCTCTCTCCCTGTTCTACGGGCGGTGGAGGGGGGACCAGGGTGGGGGTGGGGCGGCCCGGCTTGAGATCGAGGAGCTGGAACTGCCAGTCGAGAGAACGCGCCGCCGCAACCACCGGCTACAACATATGGCGGTAATGGGGCGTAATCAAGTGAGGAGATCCTGCCTACTACCTTGTGGCGGTCCGCCGCCACATCGCGTGCGCCGCAACTCACGACGCCCGTCGCACCCGCTCCCGCACGTTCACCGACTCCGGATCGACTTTGCCCAGTTTCACCAGCCTGCTGTTGATCGCGCCGGTGGTCCGGCCGTGGAGCCGGGCGATCTCCGCGACGGAGACGCCGCCGTCGAATTCGTCGCAGAGCAGGGTGTCTTCCTGCTCCGTCCAGCGTGCACCGGCGGCCTGCGGCCGGCTCTTGGTGGCAGGCGCGGGGATCGCGACGATCGGCGGTGCGGCCGTCGCGTTCGTCCGCAGGGCGTTGGCGGCCGTGAAGAAGGCCCGGATGACGTCCGGCGAGTGGAAGACATCGTTCGGGATGGTTTCCCCGGTCTTCGGATCCACACCAGCGGCCACCGCGTCGAGTATCGAGATCACCTGTTGAATCTGCATGTTTCCTCCTTGAACCGAGGCTACCTCGGCCGGTCAAGAGGCCCCACGACAGGTAGACATGGACAAAAAGGCGGCTGGGTCCGAAACGGACCAAAGGTTCCGGAATCGATGGGCGCGATGCTGATCCATGGCGCAGTTCATGATCCACTTGGAAATTGGTGGCTCGTTTAGAATCAACAACTTACGAGCTGCGCTTCGGTGGCACTGACGCTGCTCTAGGGACCGCATCCCGCCCCGGACAAACTTAACAGGAGAAAATTGAATGTATCGTCGTTTCCTGGTGGCCCTGGCTGTGTGTGTCGTTTCCCTGGCTGCCGTTGCGGACTCCCGCGACGTCGACTCGTTTGAGCGCAAAGACAAAGAGCGCAGCTGCGCAACTCCGCATCCCTCGGACCTCGAGGCTGCGGCGATGGAAGACCATCATCGTGAGCTGTCGGACCGCGGCGGCAATCGCTTCCGCGTCGGCGCTGAAGCAACCACCGTCACCGTGAACGTCTGGTTCCACGTGATCACCAACACCTCCGGCGCCGGCAATGTCTCCGATGCCGACCTCGCGAACCAGCTTCAGGTCCTCAATGACGCCTACAGCGGCCTGACCGGCGGGGCGAACACGAAGTTCCGTTTCGCGCACGCCGGCACGACCCGCACCGCGAACAACACCTGGTACGCGGCGGGCTACGGCTCGGCGGCGGAAACGGCGATGAAGTCCGCCCTTCGTCAGGGCAATGCGGCCACGCTGAACTTCTACACGAATGCGCCGAGCACGGGCGAGCTGGGATGGGCGACCTTCCCGTCGAGCTACTCCAGCCAGCCTTTGAAGGACGGCGTCGTTTGCGACTACCGCACCCTTCCGGGCGGCACGTTCTCGCCGTACAACGAAGGCGACACCGGCACCCACGAAGTCGGGCACTGGGTCGGCCTGTACCACACGTTCCAGGGCGGCTGCTCGAAGAACAACGACTTCGTCGCCGACACGAATGCCGAGAAGTCCCCGGCCTTCGGTTGCCCGGCCGGCCGCAACACCTGCACCACCAAGCAGTACCCGGGCAATGACCCGATCGAGAACTTCATGGACTACACCGACGACTACTGCATGTACAAGTTCTCCGAAGGCCAGGCTGCGCGCGCGGCGTCGCTGTCCGGCACGTACCGCGGGCTGTAAAATCCCTTCGATTACCATTCGAGTGCGGCGGCGTGTGCCGCCGCACTCATTTTCTTGCGATGACCTTTCTACTCTCCCTCGTTCTTGCCGCCACCACCATCACTTCGAAAGCCGACGTGCGCCGCGATCGAGCCGGCCGGAGCTCCGCGCGTTGATGGAGAAAGGGGAAGCGGTCGCGATCGACGTCCGCGGCACGGTTCCCTATCGAGGTCAGTCACATCGCCGGCGCGGTCTGGCTTCCGCTCGGGCAGCTGAATCAGCGCGCGGGCGAGCTGCCCGAGGACAAGCTGGTGGTCGCGTACTGCACGTGCAAGTCGGAGGAGACCAGCCTCGAAGCGGCCATGCGGCTGTCCGAGCTCGGCTTCGCGAACGTGGCCGTGCTCAGGGGCGGCTATCCGGCGTGGGCCTCGGCGGGATTTCCCCTCGAGTCGAATCGCGAGCCGGTTGTGGCGGTCCCTTCGCCGGGGCGCCTCGCGCCGCCCGCGGCCGTGCGCTGCGACCGGAACGAGCTGACGTCGTACGCCGGCAAGGTCAGCAGATATCGGCGGCTGCTCGGGAAGACCACCTTGGCCATCCACACCAGCGCCGATACGCTCGAGACGATCACCATCAAGGATCCGCTCCGCTCCTACCTCATCAACGGAACCCCGTTCACGGCCTCGGACTGGAACCGCATCGAGCTCCGCAAGGGCGTCCTGCGGCGGGACATGAGCGCGGTGGCGTGGGTCTGCACGAGCGGCGACGACGGTCGTCGACTGGCGGCCCGGGACGACCTTCACCGGCGCCCAATAGGCGATCTCGCTGTCCGCGGGACACCTCGGGCTCCCTCGACTTCGCTCGGGATGACGGGGCCAACCCGGTTATAATCCGCCGGGTTTCAGGTAACCTTCTCCATGGACGCGAAATACGAGACGACCAGCGTCGAGATTTTTGGTCAGACGTACTCCGTTCGTGGCGACGGTGACCCAGACTACTTAATGGAGCTTGCGCGGTTTGTCGACTCCAGGATGCGAGATGTAGCGGCCCAGGTCGCAACGGTCGATCCGGCCAAAATCGCCATCCTGGCAGCGTTGAACATAGCCGACGAGTTCTCGAGGTACCGGAAACAGCGGGAGGATGCCGCTGGAATCTGGATCGAGAGAACAGAGGAAATATCGGATCGTCTCAGAGAGGTAATAGGCTGAGTCAACTGGTAGTAGATGCAATGGTTTCGGAGGCCCTGCAGAGTTCGTGATGCTCGATCTAACCCCTGAACCGTACTTCTTATCTCGGGTAGCTCGCGTCTCGGGTCGCGCGCACACCTTCCTCCCGATCTGGGAGCTCAGAAGGTAGCCAAAACGGCACGAGTAGGGCGCCCACCTGTCTCGTACAGGTTCAGGTAAGAATCACCACACGGCTCAGGCGGGGTACTCCGAAATTTTTTCCTCTCCACGCAAGCCTCCCACTGCGGAGGTGCGGTTTGAACATCATCCAAATAGCAATCGCGATCGGCGTAGGGCTGGCCCTGGCGATCGTTCTGGCCCTCGTCTGGGGTGCCATTTACCGGAAGCGCGCCGACGCGCAGCTGGCTGACGCCCGTCAGGCCGGCCAGCGGATCATCGACGACGCGAAAAAGGAGGCCACTTCCCGCGTCAAGGAAGCCGATCTGGAGGCGAAGGAGAAGCTCCTCCAGATGCGCTCCGAGTTCGACAAGCAGGCCCAGCAGCGCCGCGACGAGATCAAGGTCGTCGAGCGCCGCCTCGAACAAAAGGAAGAGAACCTCGACAAGAAGACGGTCAGCAGGTCGACAAGCGGATCGCCGAGGTCGAGGGTCGCGACAAGGCCCTCGGCAACCGCGAGAAGAACGTCGAGGCCGAAGAGAACGAGCTGAACGAGCTGATCGAGGCCCAGCGCCACAAGCTCGAACAGGTGGCCGGCCTCACCGTCGAGGAAGCGAAGCGCGAGCTGATCCGCGGCATCGAGAACGAAGCGAAGCTCGAGGCGGCGAACATCATGAAGCGCATCGAGTCCGAGGCCACGGAGCTCGGCGATCAGAAGGCGAAGAAGATCCTGGGCATGGCCATCCAGCGCATGGCCTCGGATTACGTCGCCGAGAACACCGTCTCGGTCGTCGACCTGCCGTCCGAGGACATGAAGGGCCGCATCATCGGCCGCGAGGGTCGCAACATCCGCGCGCTCGAACTGGCCACCGGCGTCGATCTGATCGTCGACGACACGCCGGAAGCGGTCATCCTCTCCGGCTTCGATCCGATCCGCCGCGAGATCGCCCGGATCTCCCTCGAGCGGCTGATGCAGGACGGCCGCATTCACCCGGCCCGCATCGAGGAGCTGGTCGAGAAGGTCCGCCAGGAGCTCGACCAGAAACTGTTCGAGGAAGGGGAGGCCGCGGCCTTCTCCCTGGGCATCACCGACATCAACCCCGAGGTCCTCAAGCTCCTCGGGCGCCTTCGCTATCGGACGTCGTACGGGCAGAACGTGCTCGTGCACTCGCTCGAAGTCGCCCAGCTTGCGGCGCTCATGGCCGTGGAACTGGGCGTGAACGACACCATCGCCAAGCGCGGCGGCCTGCTGCACGACATCGGCAAGGCCATCGATCGGGAGATGGAAGGCACGCACCTCGAGCTCGGCCGCCAGGTCCTCGAAAAGTACGGCGAGAAGCGCGAAGTCATTCACGCGATGGAATGCCACCACGGCGATTACGACCCGACGACCGTCGAGGCCGTGCTGGTCAACGCCGCCGACGCGCTGTCAGCGGCCCGCCCCGGCGCGCGCCGCGAGATTCTCGAGAATTACGTGCATCGTCTGGAGCGTCTCGAATCGATCGCGAACTCGATGGACGGCGTCTCGAAGAGCTTCGCCATCCAGGCAGGGCGCGAGCTTCGCATCATCGTCAATTCCGAGAAGATCACCGACGAGCAGTCGATCTGGCTGTCGAAGGACGTGGCCCGGAAGATCGAATCGGAATTGCAGTATCCAGGGCAGATCAAAGTAACGGTGATCCGGGAGATGAGAGCTACGGAGTACGCGAAATAAGGCTCAAAGGCTCATAGGCTCAGAGGCTCAAAGGAGTCTCTCGTGCTTTGAGCCTCTGCGCCTTTGAGCCATTGAGCCTTGATCAGAATCCTCTACATCGGCGACGTCGTCGGCCAGCCTGGCCGGCGCGCTCTCCATCAGAAACTGAACACGGTCGTGGGCCGGGAGATGGTCGATTTCACGATCGTCAACATCGAGAACGCGGCCGGCGGGTTCGGGGTGACCGAGGCGATCATGGAGGAGCTGGCGGAGCTCCCGATCAACGCCTACACCTCGGGCAATCACATCTGGGACAAGAAAGACTTCGTCGACAACTACGAGCACTACCCGCAGGTCGTGCGGCCGGCGAATTACCCGGCCGGCAATCCCGGCAAGGGGAAGGTCGTACGGCAGACCGCGGGCGGCGTGAACGTCGCGGTGATGCAGTTCATGGGCAACGTGTTCATGCCGCCGATCGACAACCCGTTCTACTCCGCCGATCGCGAGCTGAAGGAGCTCGGCGACTCGGTCAAAGTCATCTTCGTCGACATCCACGGCGAGGCCACTTCGGAGAAGCAGGCCTTCGGCCGCTACCTCGACGGCCGCGTCTCCGCGGTCGTCGGCACGCACACGCATGTGCCCACGGCCGATGAACGCATTCTTCCGCTCGGCACCGCGTACCAGACCGACGTCGGGATGACCGGCGCCTACGACTCGGTGATCGGCTTCCGTCCCGACGAGGCCCTGCACCGCTTCCTGATGAATACCCCGCGCAAGCTCGAAGTGGCGAAGCGCGACATCCGCCTGTCGGGGGTGCTGGTGGAAGTGGATGAAGAGACGGGGAAGGCAGTGCGGATCGTGCGGATTCGCGAAGACCTCGGCGAGTAATGGAGCTTTCCATCGTCACCCTCGGTCATGTCCACACCGAGGATCTGGCCGCGTTGCAGACGCACTTCACGAGGCTCGAACAGCTCGTGCTCGACATCGAGCCGCGGGCGTCGCTCGTCGAGCATCGCGCGGAGCTGAATCGGGCGATCGACGCCGGCACGGCGGACTGGGTCCTGATCGTCCGGGAGCGCGAAATCATCGATGACGCGCTGGCCGGCGAGATCGTGGCGGTCATCAGCGCGGGCAACGCGCGCGGGTTTCGGGTGCGGTCGATTCCGTTCTATCTGGGCAAGCCGCTGCGCATCAATGTCGACGAAGGGGAGTTGCGGCTCTTTCATCGCCGGTCGCTGCTGCGGCGCGGCGAAGTGGCCGTGCAGGGGACGGTGGTGCGGCTGACGAACGTCCTGCGATCGGTGACGTTCGCGACGGCTGAGGAGCATCGCGCGCATCTGGCGAAGCAGGGCAAGGCGCGATCGGCGATCGGACGTGCGCTCGTCTTCGCGCGCTACGTGCTGGGCACGCGCGCCCGCGACGCGAACACGCTGCGGTACCTCTGGATCGAAGCGGGCTACGCGACTACTGGCCGCGCCGCATAATGAATGCGAGGCGCGTTGCGCCGGATCAAGGCGCGACACGCGAGGTCGGGTCGCGCGTGATCAAAGGCGGAGCAACAGACGCAGCGGGCCGTGCCCGCTAGGCCGTAGCGGCCACCATCGTGGCCCGGCGCGGGGTCGAGCGGATCGTTCCGTTCGAGCGGAACTGCCGCGGTGACATGCCGTACCGGATCCGGAACTGCTGACGGAAGTAATTCTCGGAGTCGAACCCGCAGCGGCGTGCGACCTGGGAGACGCGGACGTTGCCGGCCTTCAGCAGGCGGGCCGCTTTCTCCAGGCGCTTCTCCTTGAGGAACTGGCTGAGCAGGCGTCCGGTGATGCGATGGAAGCGGCCGGAGATGTATTGCCGCGTGTAGCCGAGCTCTTTGGTCACGGCTTCCACGGTGACTTCTTCATCCGCGCGCAAACGGCGGCGCACCGTCTTGATCAGCGCTCGCAGCAGGCCGTCCATGACATTTCTCCTTAACGGGGACCCCGGAACAATTGAATGGTCAGGCCTCCCGCCGCGCTACACCAGCCGGCGGTCATGACCTGCTTCACAAATTTTGGATGGAAGGATTCTAGCGCAAAAACCGGTAAAAATGGCCGGAAACGGCGATTTTTTTACATTTTCCGGCGCTATTTGCGCGTCCAGCGGTTCGCGTCCCGCTCCCGGATCTTGGCCATCATCGCCCCGAACTTCTCGTCCAGATCGATGTTCAGCGAGTTGGCCAGGCAGATCAGCACGAACATCGCGTCGGCGATTTCATCTCCCACATCGCCCGGATCCTCACCAGGCTTCGGCTTCTTCCCACCATAGAGATGCATGAGCACGCGCGCGAGCTCGCCCACCTCCTCGGTCAGCCGCGCCAGCATCGGCAGCGGCGCGAAATAGCCTTCCTTGAACTGGGAGATCCACTCGTCGACGTCTCGTTGCGCGGGTGCGAAGGACATGGCTCATTCTGCCTGCGTGCTAGCATTACCGCCAATGCGTTCTCTCGCTTTGAGTACGTTGATCCTCGTCGTCGCGGCGTCCGCGAACGCCGCCGTGAAGATCACCGTGAAGAAAGACGGGACGAAGCTGATCTACAACAGCGGCGGGCGCTCCGGAACCCACGGAAACCTGACCTGGCTGGCCAGCCGCCACGATCGGCGCTCGAAGTACGACCCGTTCATCGAGCATTACGCGACGAAGTACGGCGTCGATCCGACGCTCGTCCGCGCCGTCATCCAGGTCGAATCGGACTTCGATCCGCTCTGCGTTTCGCACAAAGGCGCGCGCGGCCTGATGCAGCTCATGCCGGCGACGGCGAAGCGCTTCGGCGTCACGAAGGTTCACGATCCCGAGCAGAACATTCACGGCGGCGTGCGCTATCTCGCGTATCTGCTCGAGCTGTTCGGCGACATGCCCCGCGCGCTCGCGGCATACAACGCCGGCGAAGGCGCGGTGATGAAGTACGGCGGCATTCCGCCATATCAGGAAACGTCGACGTACGTCGTGCGGGCGATGACGGTCTATTACGGGCGGCCTTACGGCAGCGGTGCGATGACCATCGCCGGCCGCCGCGGAGGACCGAAGCTGAAAGGCGGATTCGGCACCGCCCCGGTCGCCGCCGCCGTGCTCCCGGGCGTTAAGTTTCTGGGAACGCACTAGCTTCGAATAACCCTCTAGTACAATCCGCCCCGCATGCCTGAGCGTGACCCTGCAGTGGCACCGCCATTCGATCAGGGCGTCTTCCTGCTCCATTACAACCGCGGCCGCGAGGCGTTCCAGGAAGGACGCTATGCCGAGGCCCGGCGGGAGCTGGAGGCGGCGCAGAGGCTGCGTCCCGATGACTCGGACGTGCTCAACCTCCTCGGCCTGGTCTACTTCAAGACCAACGCCTTCCCCGAAGCGGAAGTCATCTACCGAAGGCTGATCCGTGAGAACCCCAATGTCTTCATCCTGCACTCGAACCTCGGCCTGATCCTGTTCAAGCAGGGGAAGAACGACGAGGCCGAGCACTTCCTGATGCGCGCCGTCGAGTTGCGCCCGAACTACGCCAAGTCGCACCTCTACCTCGGCCTGCTCTACCGCCAGAAAAAGAAGTTCGGCCTGGCCCTCGAGCATCTGCGTTTCGCCGGCGCGGACAAGCTCGTGCGGGAAGTGGAAGCTGGAGATGCGGCCTCCCGCGCCGCCTCCTGCTCCGCTGCCTCCGATCCCACAGGCCGCCGTGACCACACAGAAGATCCCGGCGATCAAGCCGATGGACGTGCCGCAGTCGGCGATCGAGCATCGCACCCAGCCCGGAACGATGCCGGTCGTGCGCACGATGCCCGGCGTTCCGCCGCCTCCGCAGCCCGTCGATGCCGCGGTCACGGCCGCGCGCAAGCTTCAGGACGCGGTCGACGAGCCGCAGCACGTCGAGGCGAAGCGCATCGACGTCGGCAACAAGATCGAAGGGGCGTCGAAGACCTTCACCCTGCACGAGAACGGATTCCTGGAGATCAACTTCGCGCGCAGCGTGCACGTGAAGCGGGGAACGGTCTCCAGCTACTCCGGCAATCTGAAGTTCATCGCCGAATCAGGCCTCCTCGGCACAACCGCGCAGACGCTGGTGAAAGCCGTGGGGCAGGGCAAGATCTTCGTGTACGAGAAGGGCCACAAGACCTTCCTCCTCGATCTCAACGACGAGTTCATCTACGTCGAAGGCAGCAACCTGCTCGCGCTGGAAGACTCGCTGACGTATCGCGTTGAGCCGATTTACGACGGCTCGTATCAGCGGAAGATCGACGTGGTGAAGATCTTCGGCAAGGGCTCGCTGGCGATCTCGACGTCGATCGAGCCGCTCACCCTGCGCGTCACGAAGGAATATCC
This sequence comes from uncultured Acidobacteriota bacterium, assembly GCA_963822445.1. GTDB lineage: Bacteria > Acidobacteriota > Thermoanaerobaculia > Gp7-AA8 > Gp7-AA8 > QHVT01. The sequence goes on from CAWGHO010000003.1 coordinate 1,268,200, forward strand.
ACTGTCGATCTCCTCCCGCGCGCTCGTCGCCTGGACCGGCAACGTCATCCCGACCGTCGTCGAAGATGAGTCGCTGGAGAACGTGATGATCGAGATGGAAGGGGCGGGCGCGGTTCAAGATCCGTTTCGAGGGTGATGGTGTCGTGGTTTCCGAGCAGTAGCCGCTCACTCCTCGTGCGCCGTGCCCCACTCCGCCGCCAGGTTGTACGCGTCGCGAAGCTCGGCATCGCGATCCCAGTTCGCAAAGTACGGTCGTAACGCCGCGTCTTCGAAGGCATGTTCGAGCACGCCGCAGAGCACGCGATTCTTCGTGGCCGGATCGCCGCGGCGATAGAGCTTCTCGAGCTCGAGAGCGATGCCGCGAATGGTCGAGGCGACGCGGCCGCCGCGCTGACGCCACTCCTTCATCAGCGCAGCCAGATCCCACGCCGCTTCGAAGCCGCCGTGGAGGTAATCGCCGGGCGTGGGATTTTCCTCGATGCAGCGCATGAGGTAGCGGCGCATGAAGTCGGCCGCTTCGTCGGGCGGAATCTCCGTCGAGGGCTGCTCCAGCAGCGCGTACACGATGCTCCAGGTGAGCAGATCGCCCGAGTCGATCCAGTGGTGGATCTCTTCGCGCGAGACCGGAGCGTCTGCGCGGAGCTGCCGCAGGGCCTCGGCGTACAGCGGAGGTCACGACCCGATGCCCGTCACCTTGACCGCGATCGGGACGATCACGAAGAGCTGGATGGCGTCGAACACGCCGTGAGCGAGGATGCCCGGGATCACGTTCTTCGTGCGATAGAAGGTGATGCCGATGATCAGCGAAATGATCGTCACGCCGATCAGCAGCAGGGGGTTGCCGTACGTGAAGTGGGCGAGGGCGAAGAGAATCGTCGAGGCGATGAGGCCGACCCGCTTCTGCAGGAACGAGCGGAAGAAGAACTCCTCGACGGTCATCGCCGACAGCACGATCATCGCTTTCTTCCAGACCGGCAGCGCGGCCATCCAGCCGATCATCGCCGGCGGATCGGGCGGTTCTTCGAGGAACCCCGCGGCCTGCAGCGCCAGCGCGACGAGCATGGCCATGAGCAGCGTCAGCATCCAGCCGCCGACGCCGACCGCCGTGCCGATGGCCAGGACTTCCGCGGGTCGCTCGTGGCGGATTTGCAGGAACTCTTTGAGATTCGGCCGGCCGCTGAGCGCCCACCATCCGACCAGAAAGACCATCAGGATGACGTGGAGCATGAAGAGCGAGTAGAAGGGCACGCTGGCGAGCTGCTTCGACGTCGGCGGTGTCAGCGCGGAGTTGGTCACCAGCCCGGCCAGGGTGACCATGAAGAGGCCCAGCCAGATGTACGCGATCCACTTCATGGCCGCGTTGGGGAAACGGTCGCAACTGAGGATGTTGAATCGCTCGTTGAGGATCACGATGGCGATCCAGACGACGAGCACGAACGCGATGGAGATGATGTAGGGCATGGCGCGGGGCGAAGTTTACACGCGTGCCACGTCGACCATGTTGTCGTAAAACGTCGCCCCGCCGCCGATGTCCGTCAGAGCCTGCGAGGTGGTGTGGTTGGCGTTGGTCCCGTCCGTCAGCTTCGGCCACCAGACCGACGGCGCCGACACGACCCCCGGGCGCACGCGGTCGGTAATCACGGCCTCGGCCGTGAACGCGCCGCGACCATTGAAGATCGAGACTTTCACGCCGGCCTCGATGCCACGGTTCTTCGCATCCTCGGCATGAATCTCCAGCGTCGGACGCCCGGCTGAGCGTCGCAAAGACGCGACGTTCACGAACGACGAATTCAGGAACTCGTGCGCCGGCGGGGAGATGAGCGCCAGCGGATAGCGGCTCACGAGCTCGGGGTCGCGTTCTTCCGATTCGTAAGGCGGCACGTATTCGGGCAACAGATCGAGTCCGTGCGCGACCGCGGCCTGCGACGCGATCTCGATCTTTCCACTCGGCGTCGGCAGACGCTCGCCGCGGCGGTAGGGCATGTGCGGTTTGCCGACGTCGAGCCGGATGGAGGCCTGCTCGCGCAGCTCCTCGAGCGTGAACGGCATGTTGCGCAGGGCCTGCCGCATCATCTCTTCATCGGAGTCACGCAGCGCCGGATCGTCCAGGCCCATTCGCGCGGCAAGTCGGCGGAAAATCTCCGTGTTCGGAAGCGCCTCGCCCAGCGGCTCGATCGACCGCGCGTTGTACATCATGTAGATGTGGCCATACGCGCGATGGAGATCCTCGTGTTCGAGCTGGGTTGTCGCCGGCAGCAACACGTCGGCGTAATCGGCGGTGTCGGTCTGGAAATGCTCGAGGACGACCGTGAACAGATCCTCGCGACGCAGGCCCGCGAGCACGTTCTCGCGGTCGGGCGCGATCGCACCGGGATTGGAGTTGTAGACCACGAGCGCCTTCACCGGCGGGTCGTCGATCTTCGTCAGCGCCTCACCGAGACGGCTCATGTTGATCGTGCGCGTGCCGGCGGGCGAAAGATCGGCGCGATACAGCGCGCTGAAATCGACCTTGGAAAACGTCCCCGACGTTGACAGCAACGCGCCGCCGCCGAGGTCGTCCCAGGCTCCGGTCACGGCGGGAAGAATCGAGATCGCGCGCACTGCCGAGCCGCCGCCGGCGTGCCGCTGCAGACCGTAGTTGAGGCGGATGAACGTCGGACGGGTCGTGCCGTATCGCCTGGCGAGATCCTCGATCGTCGCGGCCGGGATCCGGCAGATTTTCGCGACGCGCTCCGGCGCGTACTCGTTCATCACCCGATCGCGAAGGCCTTCCCAGCCGACGGTCATCTCGGCGAGATAGCCGAGGTCGGCGAGACCGTCGCGAAAGAGGACGTGCATGATCGACAGAGCCAGCGCCGCGTCGGTTCCCGGCCGGATGGCAATGTGCTCGTCGCAAGCGGCCGCGGTCCGCGTGCGAATCGGATCGATGGCGATCGTCTTGGCGCCGTTGGCCTTCGCCTGGCGGATGAATGGCCAGAGGTGCGGATTCGAAGTGAGCGTGTTCGTTCCCCAGAGCAGGATCAGACGCGCGTTGCCGACATCCTCGGGATTCGTCCCCATCCGCGTGCCGAAGGTCACATTCAACGCTTCGGCGCCGGCAGTCGCACAGATCGTGCGATCGAGCTTCGACGCGCCGAGGAGGTGGAAGAAGCGGCGGTCCATCGACTCGCTCTGCAGCAGGCCCATCGTCCCGGCGTATGAGTAGGGAAGGATCGACTGCGGCCCGAATTCGTCCGCGGTCGCGCGAAGGCGCGTCGCGATCAGATCGAGCGCTTCGTCCCAGGTCGCACGCCGGAACTTCCCTTCGCCTTTCGCACCGACGCGAATCTGTGGAAAGAGCAGCCGGTCGGAGTGATACGTGCGCTCGAGATACTTCGCGACCTTCGTGCAGAGAAAGCCTTGCGTGACGGGATGGTCGGGATCGCCCGCAATACGCACCGCACGTCCGTTCTCGACGGTGACGAGCATCGCGCAGGTGTCGGGGCAATCGTGCGGGCAGACGGCGCGAACGACTTCAGCCAAGCGCCGCTACTCCCTCTCCAGCACCATCGCCACGCCCATTCCGCCAGCGGCGCAAACGGTCAGGAGGCCGTACTGCTCGCCGGTCTTCTGCAGCTCGTTGCAGACGGTGGTCACGATGCGGGCGCCGGTCGCGCCGAAGGGATGGCCGAGGGCGATGGAGCCGCCGGTGCGGTTGATCTTTTCGGGATCGATGTCGCCGACCGGCTCGGTGCGCCCGAGTTTTTCCTGGGCGATCTTCTTCGAGCCGAGCCACTGGATGTTTGACAGCACCTGCGCCGCAAAAGCCTCGTGCATTTCGATGACGCCGATGTCGGACAGTTTTACTTTCGCCCGCTCGAGCGCGGTCGGCAGCGCGAAGACGGGGCCCTGCAGCAACTGATCGAACGGATCGGTCGCGGCGTAAGCGTAGCTCTTGATGAATCCGATCGGCTTCAGACCCAGCGCCTTGGCCTTGTCCTCGGACATGAGCAGCACCGCGGACGCGCCGTCGGTGAGTGGCGATGCGTTGCCGGCGGTGATCGTGCCGTACTTGCGATCGAAGACCGGCCGGAGTTTGGCGAGACTCTCCAGCGTCGTGTCGTCGCGCACGAGGTTGTCCTTCTCGACGATGTTCTCGAACTTCGGCGGGACGACGACGGTCATCACCTCATCTTTGAATCGGCCGCTCGCGTGCGCGGCGGCGGCGCGCTGATGGCTCTGCAGCGCGAGCTTGTCCTGCGCTTCGCGGGTGATGCCGTTGGCCTTGGCCATCTTCTCCGCGGACTCACCCATGGACAGGCCGGTGGTCGATTCGGCGATGGCCGGTGCGTCGGGAGCAAGGTCTTTCGGACGGATCTTCGAGAACGCGCCGAGCTTGCCGCCGACGCTTTTCTGTTTGCTTGCAGTGACGAGCGCTTCGCTGAAGTTCTTGGAGAAGAGGATGGGGACGTCGGACAGCGATTCCGCGCCGCCGGCGATGACCGTGTCGGCGTAACCGCGCGCAATCATGTCCGCGGCCGCGGTGATGGCCTGATTCGCCGACGCGCAGGCCTTGCCGACGGTGTACGCGGGGATCTTGCGCGGCAGGCCGGTGCCGAGAACGACCTCGCGGGCGATGTTCGGCGCCTTGACCGACGGGATGACGTTGCCGAAGACGAGCTCCTGCACTTCGTTGGGGTCGATGCCCGAGCGCTGGACGAGCTCGGCGACGACGATCTTGCCGAGATCGAGGGCGGACAGATGCGCGTAATTCGTTCCCGATTTCGCGAAGGGAGTACGAAGGCCGGCGATCACTGCGACACGGGGGACGTATTGCCAGGTCATGGAAACGGAGGTTATCAGGTTGTCAGGTCGTCGGGTTGTCGGGTAGCGTGACGCCATGTCGTCAACGCTGCTCGAGGCGAATCCGCTCCGCGAGGGGCTGGAGCAGGAACGCGTTCCCGATGCCTCCTGCCTGGTGATTTTCGGGGCGTCGGGCGATCTCACCCAGCGCAAGCTCATCCCGGCGTTGTATTCGCTCGCGCACGACGGGCTGCTGCCGCCGGGGCAGACCATCGTGGGGATGGCGCGCGCGGCACAGACGGATGAGGAGTTCCGCACGGCGATGCGAGCGGCATGTGAAAAGCACGCGCGGACGCGGCCGGTCGAGGATGCGATCTGGGATTCGTTCGCGCGCGGGCTGTTCTACGTTCCCGGCGAGTTCGGCGATCGCGCGGCTTATGGACGCCTGCGGGAGCGGCTCGAGGAATTCGATCGCACGCGCGGGACGGGCGGGCGGCGGCTCTACTACCTGGCCGTGCCGCCGGAGTTCTTCGACGACATCGCTCAACATCTAGCGGCCGAACAGATGGTCAATGATCCGGAGACGGCCAATCCGTACACCCGGGTGATCATCGAGAAGCCGTTCGGCCACGACCTCGCCTCGGCGCGCGATCTCAATCGCATTGCCGTCACCACCTTCCGCGAGCGCCAGGTCTTCCGCATCGACCACTACCTCGGCAAGGAGACCGTGCAGAACCTGCTCGTGCTCCGCTTCGCCAATGGCCTTTTCGAGCCGTTCTGGAACCGTCAATACATTGACCACGTCCAGTTCACCGTCGCGGAATCGATCGGTGTCGAGAAGCGCGGCAATTACTTCGACTCGGCCGGAATCGCGCGTGACATCATCCAGAACCATCTCCTGCAACTCGTGTCGCTGGTGGGCATGGAGCCGCCGGTGGCCTTCGAGGCCAACGCCGTGCGTGATGAGAAGGTGAAGGTGCTGCGCGCGCTTCGCCCGATCAAGGAAGCCGTTCGCGGGCAATATTCGGCCGGCTCGGTCCTCGGCGAGTTCGCGCCGCCGTATCGTGAAGAGGAGAAGGTCAATCCCGAATCGCGAACGGAAACCTTCGCCTCGATCAAGGTCTTCGTCGACAACTGGCGCTGGGCGGAGGTGCCGTTTTACATCCGCGCGGGGAAGCGTCTGCCGAAGCGGGTCACGGACATCTCCATCCATTTCCGCCCCGCGCCGTACCCGCTCTTCAGCCACCTCGGCGTGAAGACGCAGCCGAACGTGCTGGCCATCCGCATTCAGCCGGACGAAGGCATTTCGCTGAAGTTCGACTCGAAGCTGCCGGGGCCGACGATCCGCACCGCGCCGGTGACGATGGAGTTCCGCTACGCGACGTCGTTCGGTGCCGAGCCGCCCGAGGCTTATGAGCGGCTGCTGCTGGAGACGATGCTGGGGGACGCGACGCTCTTCGCGCGGCGCGACGAGATCGAGACGGCGTGGGAGTGGCTCGATCCGCTACTGAAGCGATGGGCGAGCGACCCCGCGGCGCCGGAGTTGTATCCCTCGGGCACGTGGGGGCCTGACTCGGCGGACGAGATGATCGAACGGGACGGACGCAAATGGCGAAGGCCCTGAACGGCGACGACGTCCGCGTCAACGCGCACACGATCGAGAAGCGGCTCGCCGACATCTGGCGCGAGGAGCAGGAAGGCGACGAGGGGAGCGAGCGCGCGGTCACGCGCGCGGCGCTTTGGAACGTCATCGCGCACACGTGGAACGGTGACGAGCAGGCCCGCGCATCCTCCGTGCTCGGCCGCGCGAGCGCGTCCGTGCCGCAGCGCACCATCGTCATTCGCGCGGATCCGCGCGGCGAAGGGGAGATGGCCTCCTGGATCTCCGCGAACTGCCATCTCATCGGCGGCGGCGGGCAGCAGGTCTGTTCCGAGGAAGTGTCGATCATCGCGTCCGGCGATCGCATGCAGCACGTGCCTCCGCTGGTCGCGTCGCTGCTGCTGCCGGACATGCCGGTGGCGGTGTGGTGGATCGGCGATCTGCCTCGCGATCATCACGAGTACGTGGAAACCCTCCTGGAGCCGGCGGACCGGCTCATCGTCGACTCCTCGCAGTTCGACAGCGCCGCGGATTTCGATCTGATCTGCCGCATCGGTGAAGAGACCACGACCGCGCCGGCCGATCTGAGCTGGGCGCGCATCGAAGAGTGGCGCGGCGCGACGGCGATGATCTTCGATCCGGCCTCGATGCGCCCGAGGTTGCGGACGATCGCCCGGGTGCGGGTCGAGAGCGGCTCGCGGTCCGAGGCGGTGCTGTATCTCGCGTGGATGCGCGCACAACTCGGTGCGGACGTGCCGTTCGAATTGGTGAAAAGCGATGAGCGAAGCATCGTTGCCGTGGAGATCCATTTCGACGATGGCCATGTCGCCCGGATTCACAGCGAGCGCGAGCGAGGCGTGGTCGTCGGCAACATCGACGGATCGTTCGAATGCATCACCCGCGCGCTTGGGCGGGGCGAGGAAGACCTGATCGTCCGTCTGCTGAAGCGGCCGGAGGCGGATCGCGTTTACATCAAGACGCTGCGCCGCGTCCGCGAGATCGCATGAACATCCGGCGCTTCGATTCGATGGACGATCTCACCCGCGCCGCCGCGCGGACGATTTTCCAGCGCGATCACCGAAGCGTGGCGATCTCCGGCGGCTCGACTCCGATCCCGCTGTACGAGCTACTCAGCAAAGAACTTCGCGCGGAGGATCCGATCGACTGGGTCCTCGTCGACGAGCGCTACGTGCCCAAAAGCGATCCGCAATCGAACGCGGCGATGATCGAGCGGACGCTGTTCGCGAACGGCATTCCGCAGACGCATCGCTGGCTGCATTTCGATACGTCGCTGAACGATCCCGCGGCGTCGGCGAGATTGTTCGAATCGCAATGGGACATCGAGCAGCTGGACATCGTCTGCCTCGGCATCGGCGACGATGGACACACCGCCTCGCTCTTTCCGGGAACGCCGGTGCTCGACGTCGAGGATCGCATCGCCAGCGAGGTGTTCGTTCCGCGGCTCGATCAGTGGAGGGTGACGCTCACGAAGCCGGTGATTCGCGCGGCGAAGCTGCGGATCGTCCTCGTGGCGGGAGAGTCAAAAGCGAAGATCATCGATGAGGTGCGGCTCGGCGAGCCGCACCCCATCGCGTTGGTTACGCAGGGCGTGGAAACGTGGTGGTTCGTTACTGACTAGGCACGTACGTCGGATCCTCGGTGCGATTGTCGACCACCGATCCATATCCGGCGATGCGTCCGCTGCCCGAGATGACGCGTAGCGTGATCCGGCCGTTGTAAACGTTGGTGTAGCCGGCCGACTTGAAGACGCGGCCGATCTGCATGAACTCCCCGCCGGCGAGATCGAACTCGAGGACGCCGGTCTCCTTCGCGTCGGGCGTGCGCATGGTCATCTCGACGCGAATGGGATTACCGGTGACTTCGACGAGGCCGACGTTCGAGCGGAAGCTGGCCGAGTCTTCGAGCTGCAGGATCTCCAGACCTCGCTCGTTGAGGCCGACGGCGTCGGTCGCGGTGACGGCGGGGATGAACTGACCGTACGTGCCGCCGTCCGCTTCACGGCTGAAGGTGCGGGCGGTGGCGACGAGCGGCGCGGCGTTCGGCGTCGTCACAGTGACGGCACCGCCCGTTGCGTTGAGCGTCCAGAGCGACGGCAGCACGTTGTCGATCGCCAGGACCTGCCCCGCGCCGATGGTGCGATTGACCGAGGCCGGCACGGCGGTCGCGTCGCCGCGCTGCGGTTTGTAATCGAGCGTGACCGTGATCGGGTTCGCGCTCGGATTGAAGAGACGCATGTCGGTGTGGAAGTTCGAGCCCGCGTTCAGTTCGGCCACGCCGGGAACGACGTAGCGCGTCGCGGACAGGCGGCCGGCCTGCACGGGGAAGACCAGCAGCGGATCGGTGGTGTTGCTGTCGAGCACCGACGCATACGCGGTGACCTTGCCGCTCGATGACGTGACCGTGACTTCGACGCGTCCGTCGCCGATGGTGACGTCGTTGCCGAAGACGCCGGCGAAGCCAAGCTGGCGATGCTCGTACGGACTGAGGCTGAAGGGAACGCTCTTCACCACCGTGCCGGCGGCGTCGAGCAGTTTCACGAGCATGTCCGCGGGCGCGCCCGAGCCTTCGGTGAAGCCCATGTTGGTGCGATAGCGATCGTTGTGCGCGATCTGCTGCAGGCTGATGCGCGACAGCGAGTCCTTCGAGAAGTCGCTGATGAAGCCCGACAGCGGAAGGGCGGGGATGAACTGGCCGAGCGTGCCGGTGCTGCTGATCGCGTATGTCCGGCTCGACGCGACGGTCGACAGCGCATTCGGCGCGCCGCCGCTGGCGAGCTTGATCGGGCGGATCTCGAGCGTGCCCAGTCCGATCTCGCCGAGGACGCCGGCGCCGAACCAGGTCTTTACGACGTCGTCGAGACCCTTCGTCTCATTCGAGCCGATGACCAACGTCGTCTTCTTGCCGGTTGTCGTTCCATTCGAGGCGGACGGCGTGAAGGAGATGTCGTACGTGATCGCCTCGCCGGCGGCGTTGGCGATGCGGATGTCGGACTGGAAGCGCGTGCCGATTCCGTCGGCGTGCGCGATCGCCGGGATGAGCAGCGTGCCGTCGGGGGCGCTGGTATTGCGCGGTGTGGGCGACACTGGCGTGACGAGACTGATCGAGAACGGCAGGGACGAAGTGGTCGTGCCGTGCACGGAGATTTTGCCGGCCGTGCCGTTGACGCGCGAGACGGTGATCGTGCCAGTGGTCGAGCCGACCGGCAGTCCGGTCGGGTTGATGGTCAACTGGATGGTCGTGCCGCCGGCGGAGAGCGCACCTGAAGCCGGGAAGGGGCTGATCCAGGGGACGTCGGCGCTGATGCTGAACGTGTCGGCGTTCGTCGCGGTCTCGCCGAAGCCGGGCACGAGATAGTCCTGAACGAACGGCGTCGTCGTCCCTTCGGGGATGCCGACGACGAACTCGGTGCTGTTCGCCGGCTGCGGCACGGTGATGAGCGTGTCGGCCGCGTTCGAGTAAGCGCTCATCTGGCCGTTGCAGGCGGAGATGGCGCGCACGCGATAGTAGAGGCGCGTGTCGGTGGTGATGCCGGTGTGCGCCGGAATGTTGGCCTTCAGCGCCCCGGCCACGACGGTCGTCGCGGCGCCGATGAAGTCGGGGTTGTTCGCTTCCTGCAGCTCGAAGGTGAACGAGGCCGCGACATTGCCGGTCCAGGAGACTTCGTACGCCTGCGAGCGTGGCGAAACGGGCGGCGCCGAAATGACCGGCACCTCGACCGTGGGACAGATCACGGTGATCGTCGCGGTGTTGCTGTTCGCGCTGCCGCAGGTGTTCGTCGCTTTCGCCCAATACTTGAATGTGCCCGCGGTCTGGAACGGACCCGGTTCGTAAGCCGGAGACGTCGCGCCCAGGATCGGCTTGGTCGAATCGCCGGAATCGCCTTCGTACCACTGGAAAGTGATGGTCGCGTCGCCGGACGCGGAGACGTGCAGAAGAGCCTTCGATCCGAGGGAGACGTCGGCGCTGGCGGGCTGATTGGAGATCGTCGGCGGAACGCATTGCGAGCCAACGGTAATCACCGCGGCATCGCTGTCATCGGATCCGCAGGCGTTGGTGACGCGGACCCAGTAGGTCGTGGTCGCGTTCAGCGCCGGAGTCTTGAACTGAGTCGAGTTGGTTCCGACTTTCGTCGTGGTGATGCCGCGCTCGCCCTGGTACCAGGCGAAGGTCAGCGGACTGGTGCCGGTCGCCGCGGCCAGTAAGGTCACGGTATTGCCGGGCTGAATGCGCTGGCTCTGCGGATGGGTGCTGATCTCGGCGTCGGTGCACTCCGTCGGAGTGACCGTCACGGTGTTGCTGCTTGCGGTTCCGCACTCGTTGGTGACCTTGACCCAGTACTGGTGCTCGGTGGTGATGTTCGGAGTCTGGAAGGTGGACTGGTTGGTGCCGACCGGCGAATTGGTCTGGCCCGTTGCGCCTTCGTACCACTGGTAGGTGCGCGGCGTGCTGCCGGTGGCGTTCGCGGTGAGGGTGGTCCTGTTGCCGTACGTGACCGTGCCTCCGCCGGTGACGCTGGTGATGCCCGGCGCGCTGCACGCCAGCCCCGCTCCATAAACCTCGGTCGCCGCGTCGATGTCCCAGTTGCGCAGAGTCGCGCCCTGGGTGTTCGGCGGGGCGCTGTGCATGATCGCGTCTGTCGTTTTCGGCTCGGCGTCATTCGAGTGGCGCAGGCCGAGGCAGTGGCCGATCTCGTGGGCCATGTACGAGGCGAAGGTGAGCGGCCCATACGAGCCCGGACGGAAGAGAACGTCCCCGTCGATGATGCTGTAGAACTGCTCGCCGTCGAACGTGTGCACGTCGGTGGTGGCCCAGGCGATGCCGCAGGCGATCGCGCCGTCGCAGGTGCCGATCGGCGAGGAAGAGTTGTTGTCGAACATCAACGCGTTGATGCCGTCGGGCGTGGACGTGGTGACCCCGGTCGGGCCGGCCAGGTTCAACGCGAGATAAGGCGCGGCGCCGTCCCAGGCGCCGAGGGCGGATTCGACTCCGCTGAGGGTATCGGCGACGCCGTCCTGACTGTCGTTGACCACGAAGTTGATGTTGCAGATCGGAGTGCCGTCGCACGGCCAGCGGACCGGGCGCCGCGGGGGCGTGCCGGGCGGGTCGGCGGTGGTGGTGTAGGAGGAGGCGAGGGCGTTGGTTTCCGGAGAAAACCGCGCGTGCGACACGGGCATCGGCAGGGGCGGAGCGGTGGTCTTGCCGAGAACGAAGTCGATGACGTCGTTCACAGGGAACATCGTGGAGTCGCCGTCGTTCGTGCGGACGAGCATGTCCTTGCCGCCCTCACGAACGAAGCGGAGCGCACCAGCGGACATGTAGGTGGTGAAGTACGTTCCGTCGCCGCGCGCCCGGAGGAAGGCCAGCACGCGTGAGCCCGGCTGGTACGCCGGCGCGCCGGAGACGATCATCATCAGATTGTCGACCGTGCCGCCGAGCTCGGTGACGGTGACGAGGTCGGAGGAGAGGGCGCCGCGGAGCACGCGCTCGACGCGGAAGCGGTAGTCGGTGACGATGGCCCGATCGGCGGTGCGGGAGGCCTCGCTTTCCACGGTGGCGATGACCACCAGGTCGGCGCGCTCGATCAGCTGTCCATCGGTGACCGGGCGATCGAAGGTAGCCGCCGGAAGGGTGGAAACAGCAAGAAAAAAGAACAAAACGGCCAGGAAGGCACGACGCATGGGGAACATCCTCCGGTTCGGTCTGAGAGAGTTATTGTAGTCGAGCCTGACCGCGTAAAGCGCTTTGCGGTACCATTTCCGTGCGATGCCCGAGCCCGCCCCGATTCACGAGCATGCCTTCGACAATCTCCGCTACATCCGCGAGGCGATGGAGCGCGCCAGCGCGTTCACGTCGATCCCCGGCTGGGGCGGAGTGCTGGTCGGAGTGACCGGCGTGATTACGGCGGTGATCGCCCATCCCAAACCGGCGTCGAGGGAGTGGCTCTGGACGTGGCTCGTCGACGCGTTCGTGGCCGCCTTGATCGGCGGCGTGGCGATGGCCCGAAAGGCAAAGCAGGCCAATGTCTCGTTCACGGGGGCGCCGGCCCGGCGATTTTTCGTGAGCTACCTGGCACCGATCGTGGCCGCGGCGATCCTCACACTGCTGCTGGCGAGGCTGGGCATGTTTGCCGCCCTTCCGGCGACCTGGCTGCTGCTGTACGGCGCGTCGTTCATCAGCAGCGGTGCGTATTCGATTCGCGTGGTGCCGGTAATGGGCGTGTGCTTCATGGTCCTCGGCGTGATCGCCTGTTTCGTGCCCTTCACGATCGGAAATGCTTTATTGGGCACCGGCTTCGGCGGCCTGCACATCATCTTCGGTTACGTAATCGCAAGGAGCTACGGTGGCTAGCGGGCACGGCCCGCAGCGCCGGTTGCCCAAGGCTTAGGCACGAGAGTCGTCAAACGCAGGAGCAAACTAGGATGGCTTCAAGAGCAACAGCAGCAGCACGAAAGACTTCCGAACAACCCGCACCGCGCCGGCAGCCGGTCGAAACGCAGATCCCCGATTTCGATCGCCTGATTCACGAGAAGACCCGCCTGGCGATCGTGAGCGCGCTGGCCGTGAATACGACCCTGAGCTTCAACGAGCTCAAGGCGATCCTCAAGACGACCGACGGCAACGTGAGCGTGCACGCCCGCAAGCTCGAGGAAGCGGGTTACCTCTCGTGCAAGAAGTCGTTCGAGGGGCGCATGCCCAAGACTGAGTACTCGCTGACCGCCGCGGGGAAGAGAGCGCTGGAGAAGTACCTCGGGCACATGGAAGCGCTGATTACTGCGGTAGGCGGTAGGCGGTAGGCAGTAGGCGGGAGAACGTTGTTGCTGGTTCTCCTGCCTACCGCCTACCGCGAGCCGCGCCTTGGCGCGGCGTACTGCCTACTGCCTACTGCGCTGGCACGTACGTCGGGTCGTTCGTCTTTGCGTCGATCACTGATGCATACGCCGTGGCCCGGCCCTCGCCGCCGACGGCGCGGACGGTGACGCGGGCGTTGTAGACGTCGCCCATCCCCAGGCCGGCCAGCATGCTGGTGATCTGGCGGAACTCATTGGGGGCCAGATCGACCTGAACGGTTGCCGTGAGTTTCGCGTCGGGGGGCACGATCGAGACTTCGAGCGAGACCGGCTTGCCGGTCACTTCGGCGAGGCCGATGTTCGAGCGATACCTTGGCGACTCTTCGACCTGCAGGAGCTGCAGCGGACGCGAGCCCACACCGACCGCTTCGGCCGGCGTGACCGCGGCGATGAACTGGCCGTACGTGCCCTGGGTGGTCAGGTTGTACGTCCGGGCGGTGGCGATGAGTCGCGCGGAATCCGCGCTGGTGACGTGCACCGCGCCGCCGTTCTGACTCACACCGAACGTCCCGGTCAGGATCTTGTCGAGCTGGCGCACTTCGCCGGGCTGCAAGGTCATGCTGGTGACCTTCGGCGCGCCGCCGTTCTGCGAATAGAACGAAAGCGTCAGCTGCTCGGCCGTCGAGCCGGCGTTGAACACGCGCATGTCCGTCTGCCAGTTCGCGGCGCCGTTGTTCAGATCCGCGACGCCGGGGACGACCCATCTCGTGTTGGCGCTGTCGCTCAGCGTGACCGGCGAGACCAGCAGCGGATCGGCGGTCTTGTTGTCGAGCACCGACGCGTACGCGGTGACCTTGCCGTTGCCGCTGGTGACGGACACTTCCACGCGGCCGTCATCGAGCGAGGTGATGCCGTGCTGCGAGAGGAATCCGTTGAGCTGCGTGTGCTGGCCGCCCTTGAGCAGGACCTCGAACTCGGTGAGCTTCGCGCCGGTCGAGCCGAAGACCTTGACCAGCAGGTTGGCCGGCTCGCCCGAGCCTTCGACCAGGCCGAGGTTCGTGCGGTATTGCGAGGAGTGGGCGATCTGCTGCAGCGAAAGCACCTTCGACTGATCGACGAAATTCGCGAACGGAATGGCGGGGATGTACTGACCGAACGTGCCGTTTGGGGTGATGTTGAACGTGCGCGACGAGGCGAAGGTGACGATGTTCGCGAGCGCGCCAACCGCCGCGCTCGACGTCGACTTCGCGACCTCGGTCAAAGGCCGGACTTCGAGCGAGCCGACGGAGTTCGTCGAGCCCGTGCCGAACCAGGTCTTCAGGATGTCGTCGAGGGCGACGGTGCGCCCGGGCTCGATCGAGAAGGTGGTCTGCCGGCCGGCGGTGATGCCCGCGTCGCCGCTGGGGATGAAGCTGAGCTGGTACTTCATGACCTGCGCGGAGGTGTTGCTCACGCGGACGTCGGACTGGAAGTGCGAGCCGATGCCGTCCGCATTCGCGACCGCGGGGATCACCAGCGCATCGGGCGGCGGTGTGTTCTTCGGCGTCGGCGTGACCGGCGAAACGAGGCTGATGGACACCGGCTTGGTCACGGTCGTACCTGTCGTTCCGGTGCGGCCGGAGGAACCGGTGGTGATCGCAACGCCGCCGATGTTCGTGCCCGGAGGCAGACCGGCGGTGTTGACGACGACGGTGAGCGTGCGGCCGCCCGGCGGCACGCTGCCGTTCGACGGGGAGACGGTGATCCACGACGCGGTCGGCGTCGCGGTGAAGGGTTCGCCGGCCAGCTCGGGTCCGAGGGTCAGCGTGTACTCGACGAAGTTGGCGTCACCGATCGGCGAAGAGCCCTCGGAGGTCGACTCGGGAAGGATGTAGACGAGCGCCGTCGAGGAGTACGGTCCCATGTTCGACGGATTGCAGCGCGTGTCGATCGCGCGTACTCGAACATATTTCGCGATCGGCTCGGTACCACGGTTGGTGAACAGGACGGCGCGCTGGCGCGCGTTGCCGGTGTCGTTCGTCGTCGTCGAGCCCGCGGCGAAATCAGGATCGGTGGAGATCTCGAACGAGTAGCTGGTCGCGCCGGGAACGAAGGACCATTGCAGGAGACTTACGACACCAGAAGAGAGCTGACCCGGCGCCGAGATGACCGGCGCTTCGAGTTGCGAACAGGCCGCGACTTGCGGAATCACGACGAAGCGGCTTTCTGTCGAGTCGAGCGCGGCACAACCCTGAGCGAAGCGGGTCCGGACGAACCAGCGTCCGGCGCCGAGCTGGCGCTGCACGTTCGGCGCGTCGGATTCATCCGTCGTTCTGACGAGCTCCGGTTCGGCATTGCCGTGCGAGACGTACAACTCGTACGAGGTCGCGCCGGCAACGTCGTTCCAGTCGAGGAACATCGGCGAGGCGATGCGCTCACCCTCGGACGGCGCGTGCAGAACGGCGCGCTCGTTGGCGGTGCAGTTCGGCGGCGGCTCGTAGGTGAACCGGCGATGATCGGACTCGGTCGCGCCGCAACCGCTGAAGATCGCGCGAACGAACCACTCCAGATGACCCGTCGCTACTTCCGCGGTCGCCGACGTCGACGGCGTGGTGACGATGAGCGTCGGCACGCCGCCGACCGGCGCAAGGTAAAGCTCGTATTCGATCGCGTTTGCCACCGTGGTCCAGGAGAAGTTCACCGTGGCATTCGAGGTGGTGAAGTCGATCGACGGGCTGAGGAGCGCCGGGCGTCCGCGATCGTCGCAGTTCTGCGCGGGAAGAACGGTGAACGTCCATCGCTGCGACTCGCGTGATGGGCATCCGGGGAAGAGCGTCTCGACCCACCAGGTGTGCGTCCCGGCGGGGATGACTTTCGTCAGCGTGGTATCGAGCGTCGAAGCGAGAACCTCGGGCGCACTCATTCCGGACTGCAACCAGACGCGATAACCGCTCGATGCGCTCACCGCGGTCCAGCGGAACTCGATCATGCCGTTGGAGATGCTGATGCCGTTCGCGGGCTGGGTCAGCGTCGCGACGCCTTCGCACGTCGCCGGCTGCTCGACGGTGAACGACTCCTCGGTGGAGCGGGTCGACGGACAGCCGCTGAAGAGCGTGTCGACGACGAAGGTGATGGCGCCCGGCGGGAACGACGCGGTGAGCGAGGTCGCGGTGGTCATCGGGCCCGCGTCCTGGAGTGCTTCGTCGCCGAGGCGATAACGGACGATGTAGCCGATCGCGTTCGGCACGGCGTTCCAGGACAGGGTCACCGGTGAATCGAACGAGCCGCCGTCCGGCGAGAGGCCGGTGGCAACGCCGTTTCCGGCGCAGGTGTCGATCTGAGGAACGGTGAAGGAGCGGACGGCCGACGGTTTCGGCGTGCACGACTGCGCGCCGTTCGCGATGACCTGCCAATTGAATGAGCCGCTGGACAGCTCGATCGTGAACGCGGTGTTCGCCGTTGTCGCGGCGAGCGTCAGATCGTCACCCGCTTCGCCGATCCAGAGCTCGTACAGCGTCGCGTTCGCGACCGGATCCCAGTCGAAGGTCACCGGCGAGGTGAGGTTGTTCGCGCCGTTTTCGGGCGCGACGAGATTCGGCTCGTTGGGCGGGCACTGCGCGGGCGGCGCGGAGACCGACGTCGTCGCGGAGCTGCTGTCGTTGCTGTTGCTCGGATCGGCGCTGGTCGTGCTGACCGTGGCGATGTTGGTGACCGTCGCCGGGCCCTGCGGTGCGGTGACGTCGATGGTGATGACCTGCGAGGCGCCGGCGGCGAGCGTGCCGAGGCTGCAGTTCACATTCGGACCGCTGGTGCAGAGACCAGATGAGACGGAGACGAAGGTGACGTTCGCGGGCAGGATGTCGCTCACCGTCACCGCGTCGGCGTTCGCCGGTCCGTTGTTGGTGATGGTCAGCGTGTAGGTGAAGCTCGCGGCCGAGGCGACATTCGCCGGTGCGGACTTGGTGATGGCTACGTCGGCCTGGTTGCTCGTGACGGTGATCTGGTGCGTTGCGCTGCCGGTGCACTGGCCGGCGGTCACGTTCACGCCGAGCTGGGTGGTGCCGACCGAGCCGGCGGTGACGGTGATGTTGTTCGTGCCCTGGCCGCCAGTGATGGTGCCGTTGGTGATCGACCAGTTGTAGGTTGCGCCGCTGACGGCGGTCGCGGTCGCGGCTCCGTTCGCGCCGGGATTGAGCGCGGTGGGAGCGGTGATGCTGATCGTCGGACAGGCGGAGATGGCGGTCGTGATCGAAGCCGTGTGCGGATTCGGATCGCTCGAGGACGTAACCGTCGCGACGTTCGTCACCGAGTACGCCGGTCCGCCGCTGAACGAGTAGGTCGCCTGAACCGATGCGCTCTGTCCGGAGTTGAGCGTGCCGAGCGAGCAGGGGAACGCCGTGCAGGCGCCGGTGGCAGAAACGAAGGTCAGATCGGCAGGCGTCGGATCGGAGAGCGTGACGCTGTTCGCCGCGGACGCTCCGCCGTTGGTCACGTTGATGGTGTAGGTGATGGTGCTGGCGTTCGTCGGCGAGACGCTCGTTGGGCCGGTCTTCGTCACGCTCAGCGTGGTGGCGGTGATGGGGAAGGCCGTGTTTGCGTTGCTCGAGCACGAGTTGACGGTAGCCGTCACGTTGAGGCTCACCGTGCCGCTCGGGCCGGCGGTGAGGTTGATGGTGTTCGTGCCCTGGCCGCCGGTGATCGTGCCGTTGGTGATCGACCAGCTGTAGGTCGCGCCGGCAACGGACGTCGCGGTCGCAGTTCCAGCCGCGCCGGGCTCGAGTGAGGTGGGAGCGGTGATGGTGATCGTCGGGCAGGCCGCGACGTTCGTGACGACCGAGGCGCTGTTGTTGCCGGAGTTCGGATCGTTGGCCGAGGAAACGGTGGCGACGTTGGTCACCGCGTATGCCGAACCGCCGGTGAACGAGTAGGTCACCTGCACGTTCGCTGTCTGTCCGTTGGTGAGTGTGCCGAGCGAGCAGGGGAACGCCGAACAGGCGCCGGTTGCGGAGACGAAGGTGAGGTTGGCCGGCGTCGGATCGGACAACGTGACGCTGTTCGCGACCGACGGGCCGTTGTTGGTCACGTCGATCGAGTAGGTGAAGGTGCTGGCCGTCGCCGGCGAGACGTTCGCCGGGCCGCTCTTCGCCACGGAGAGATCGGCGTGGACGGGATTGATGGTGACGACCGCGCTCGGATTGCTGACGCAGCTGCCGCTGGTGACGTTGACGCCGAGGCTCACCGTGCCGCTCGTACCGGCGGTGAAGGTGATGCTCGAAGTGCCCTGGCCGCCGGTGATCGTGCCGTTGCCGATCGACCAGTTGTAGGTCGCACCGGCGACACTGGTGACGCTGGCGACGTTGCCGGCCGATCCGCCGTTGACCGCGCCGGGCGCGGTGATGGACGTGGCCGGGCAGTTGGAGACGGTCGTGACGACCGACGAGGAATCGTTGCTCGTGTTGCTGTCTGCGGCCGAGCTGACCGTGGCGGTGTTGGTGTAAGTCGTACCGACCGCGCCGCTGATGGAGTAGGTGACCTGAACGTTGCTGGTCTGGCCGACGCTCATCACGCCGAGGTTGCAGGGGAGGGTGGCGCAGTCACCGGTGACGCTGAGCTGCGTCAACCCGTTCGGCGTCGAATCATCGAGAGTCACCGCGCTCGCTTCGGAAGGACCGTTGTTCGTGACCGCGATCGAGTAGGTCACGGTGCTGCCCGACTCCGGCGGCACGTTGGACGGACCGGCTTTCACGACCGCGACGTCCGCTTCCTGGGCGATGGCGTTGGTCGCCGTGGAGGTGTCGTCGCTGGAATCGAGATCGGTCGGCGACGCGGCACTGACGCTCGCCGCGATCTGCGCGTTGCCGGTCGCGTTCGGAGAGACGCTCCAGGTCGCATTGATGGTGACCGACTGACCGATGGTGAGGTTGCCGAGCGCGCAGGGGAAGCCGTTCGTGCACGCTCCGCTGGCCGAGCTGAAGGTGAGCTGCGCGGACGGTGTGATCGCGAGCGTCACGCTGTTCGCGGTGTCGGGACCGTTGTTGGTGACGACGATCGAGTAGTCGGACGTTGCTCCGGCGACCGGGGCGAGGGTGTTGGTCACGCCGACGCTGAGGTCCGCGTTCGCCGTAACCGTTGCGGATGCATTCGCGGTGTTGTTCGCGCCGTTCGGATCGAACTGGCTCGCGGCGACGGACACGGTCATGGACGCGCTGCCGGCGGCGCTCGTGGCGACGGTGATGGTCACGTTGACCGTGGCCTGATCGGCGAGGTTGCCGATGGTGCAGGTCAGGTTCGGCGCGCCGGTGCAGATGGCCGGGCTGGCGCTGACGAAGGTCACGTTCGCCGGGAGCGACGCGCTGAAGGCGACGCCGGAGGCATTCGAGCCGCCGTTGTTCGTGACGGAGACGTTGTAGGTGAACGAGTCGCCGGTGTTCACCGTCGACGGCGTGGCGGTCATGGCGATGGAGATGTCCGCCTGCACGGTGTTCGTCGTCAGCTGCAGATCGGTCGCGCTGTACGCCGGAATGAGATTCGTCCCGAAGCCGAGGTTCAGGCCGTTCTTGTTGGCGAAGTCGGTGTTGCCGGGACGCGACCCAAAGGTGAGGATCTGGAAGGTATTGCCCGAGGCGGGGAGGAAGCTGTTGATGGTGGAGATGTTCAGATCGCTGGCGAGCGTGACCGCGCCGGTGACGACGAGTTGGTCGTAGCCGCTGCCGGCGGTGGTGCCGCCCAGCTCGATGTCGAGCGTGCCGCTGCTGGACTGGGTGTAGGGGCCGGTGATGTTCAGCGTTCCCGCGGCGGAGGCGCCGCCGGGGATCACCGCCGCGCCGGAGTTGTTGACCGTCGCGGTGATGGTGCCGGTGCCGCCGACCGTTCCACCCTGGAAGGACATGGGCTGGGTGGCGGAGACGTTGCCGCCGGTGAGCTTCAGCGCGCCCGCGGTCTGGGTGAAGTTGTAGGAGTTGAAGGCCAGCGTTCCGGTCTGGCTTTCGACAGTGCCGCTGTTGTTCACCGTCACCGCCATCATCGAGGTGCCGGTCCGGCCGTTCTTCCGGAACATGCCGCTGTTGTTGAACGGGCCGCCGTTGGTGATGGCCTCGTCGCCGAGGAGCTCGAACGTGCCCTCGTTGTCGAACTGGCTGCCGTCGGTGTAGATGTGCAGGTAGGGGTAGGTATTCGGATTCGACGTCGTCCCGTACTGGACGCTTCCTCGGTTCGTGACCGTGCGCCCGCCAGTGATGTAGGTGTAGGTGGTGCTGGGCATCGAGACGGTGGTGCCGGTCTCGAAGATGGTCGTGCCGGCGCCGGTCATCGAGCCGCCGGACCAGATGTGGGCCGTGGCGGTGCCAGTGGCGGTGACGGTGCCGGTTCCGCCGAGCGTGCCGTTGGACATCTTCAGGAGGACGGTGTTGGTGGCGGCGTTGAAGTTCGCGATGCCGCTGGTGATCTCGATCTCGTCGGTGGTGACGGCCACGTTGAAGGTGTTCGTGCCGTTGGTGATTTTCGTCTTCGTGGTGCCGCTGGTGTTGTAGGCGGCGTCGACGACGGTCGTGCCGCCGCTGAGGAGCAGGGTGCCGCCGGTGTTGGTGATCGAACTGGCTGACTGGATAGCGTGCGCTCCGTAGCCGCCGAACTGCAGCGTCGTTCCCGCGCCGATGTTGAACGGGCCGGTGTGCGTTCCGCCGCCGCCGTTGAAGGCGAGCGTGCCCGTGGAGACGCTGGTCGTGCCAGCATTGTTGAACGTGACCTGGAGATCGGAGCTGTTGCCGCCGGTCTTGGTGACCGTGCCGGTGCCGGTGTTGGTGAACGTGCCGCCGTTGGTGATGCTCTCGTTCCCGACGAGGGTGAACGTGCCGTGGTTGGTGAGCGAGCTGCCGTCGTTGTAGATGTGCAGATAGGGGTAGTAGTTCGGATTGCTGGTCGTGCCGTAGGTCGTCGCACCCTTGAGGGTGAGCGCACGGCCGCTGGTGAGATAGGTGTAGGTGGTACTGGGCATCGACAGCGTGGTGCCGCTCTCGAAGATCGTGGCGCCGGCGCCGGTCATGCTGCCGCCCGACCAGACGTGGGTGGTGGCCGTGCCGTTGACGGTGACCGTGCCCGTGCCGCCGAGCGTGCCGTTGCTCATCTGGAAGCGCGTGGCCGTGGTGGCGCCGTTGAAGTTGCCGGTGCCGTTGGTGAGCTCGATCAGATCGTTGCTCACCGGCGTGTTGAAGGTGACCGTTCCTCCTGTCACACGGGTTGTGGTCGAGCCGCTGGTCGAATAGGTGCCGTTGACGACGGTTGTGCCGGCGGACTGCTGAAGGGTGCCGTTGGAGGTGATCGAGCTCGCCGCCTGAACAGTATGCGTCCCGTAGCCGCCGAACAAGAGCGTGGAGCCCGCGGCGATGCTGAACGGACCGCCGTGCGTGCCGCCGCCGCCGCTGAGGGCGATGGCCCCCGAGGAGACGTTGACCGAGCCGTTGTTGTTGAACGTGACGGCGAGGTCCGAGGTGCCGGTCCCGGCGGTCTTGGCGAACGTGGCGCCGGGATTGTTGTTGAACGTCCCGCCGTTGGTGAAGCTTTCGTTCGCGATCAGCGTGACCGAGCCGTTGTTGTTGAAGGTGCTGCCGTCGTTGTAGATGTGCAGGTAGGGGTAGTAGTTGACGTTGCCGTTCGTGCCGTAGGTGAGCGCGCCTTTGTTGTCGAGCGTGCGGCCGGAAGTCAGATAAGTGTAGTTGGTGGTCGGCATCGAAATAGTGGTGCCGGTGTCGAAGATCGTCGTGCCGGTGCCGGTCATCGTGCCCCCCGACCAGACCAGCGGGTTCACGGTGCCGGAGAGGGTCACCGTGCCCGTTCCGGCGAGCACGCCGCCGCTCATGCTGAAGCGCGAGGAGGCGGTTGCGGCATTGAAGATCGCGGTGCCGTTGGTGATCTCGATCAGGTCGTTCGAGACCGTGGTGTTGAAGGTGATGGTGCCGCCGATGGCACGGGTGGCGCTCGCGCCGCTGGTGTTGTAGGCGCCGTTGACGACGGTCGAGCCGCCGGTGTTGGTGAGCGTGCCCGCGGAGGTGATCGAGCTGGTGGCCTGAACGGAATGCGTCGCGCCGCCGCCGAAGGTCAGGCCCGCGCCCGCGGCCACGTTGAACGGGCCGGTGTGCGTGCCGCCGCTGCCGGTCAGGGCGATCGTGCCGGTCGTAGCGGTCAGCGTGCCCTCGTTGTGGAAGACGACGCTGAGGTCGGACGTCCCGGTGCCGCCGGTCTTTGTGAACGTGCCGCCCGAAGCATTCTGGAACGTGCCGTTGTTGACGATGCTCTCGTTGGCGATGAGCGTGAACGAGCCGTTGTTCACGATCTTGCTGCCGTCGCTGTAGATGTGCAGGTAGGGGTAGTAGTTCGGATTGGCGGCCGTTCCGTAGCTGATCGTGCCGTTGTTGGTGATCGTGCGGCCGCCGGTGACGTAGGTGTAGCTCGTGGTCGGCATCACCAGGGTCGTGCCGGTGTCGAAGACGGTGTTGCCGGTGCCGGTCATGGTGCCGCCCGACCAGGTGTGCGTGGAGAGGCCTGTCA
Source organism: uncultured Acidobacteriota bacterium (assembly GCA_963822445.1). GTDB lineage: Bacteria > Acidobacteriota > Thermoanaerobaculia > Gp7-AA8 > Gp7-AA8 > QHVT01. Next base: position 1,290,913 of record CAWGHO010000003.1, read on the forward strand.
CCGTGACCGTCCCGGCTCCGCCGAGAACGCCGCCGGTCTGCTGGAATTGCGAGGTGACGGAAACCGCGGCGTTCGCGTTGAAGGTGCCGTTGGTGATCTCGAGGATGCTTGTCGTAGCGGCGGCGTTCATGTTCACGGTGCCGCCGGCGGCGCGGGTCTCACCGGTGACGGCATACGTCCCGGCGATGTTGGTGGTGTTGCCCGAGAAGAGGATGAGACCCGCCCCGTTGACCGTGGACGAGGCATCGAGGTTGTGGGTGTTGTTCGCGAACTCGAGCGTCGCCGACGTCACCGCGGTGAACGTGCCGCTGTGCGTGCCGGAGGTCTCGATGCGCATCGTGCCGCTCTGGCTCTCGATGGTCCCGGTGTTGGCGAAGGTCATCGTGCCGGCGACGTAGCTGATGCCGGTGCCGTTCAGCTTGCGGAGCGTGCCCGCGTTGGTGAACGTCGGCGTGGCGCCGGTGTAGTGGCAGACGCAGGACTCGGTGCTGCCGTTGGCGAGTGTGAAGTTGAGGAAGGCCGACGGCCGGTTGGTGAAGGTGGCCCCGGTGCTGAGATAGAGATAGCCGGTGCCGGAGATGTTGATCGTGCCGTAGTTGTCGAGGGTGCGGGCGTCGTTGTATCCGAGCATGCGCGCGGTGGTCCCAGGGAGGTTGAGCGTGCCGTCGGAATTGATCAGCGTCGTGCCGCCGCCCTCCATGTAGCCGCCGTTCCAGGTGATCGTTCCGGCGACGCCGCTGGTCAGCGTTCCCGGGCCGTTGATCGTGCCGCTGTCGAAGACCAGGGTGGGCATGGGGATGGTGACGCCCGTGGGGATGGTCACCGTCGCGCCGGCGATGCGGACGGTCCCCTGCGTGGTCAGGGCCGTGCCGCTGTTGAAGGTGAAGGTGCCGCCGGGGAAAACGTAGCTCGTGCCGGTCACGGCGTCCAGCGTGCCGCTGTTCGAGCCGCCGCCCTCGAAACGGATCGTGCCGGTCTCCAGGTCGATCGTGCCGGTGTTTGTGAAGGCGACGCCGTTGCCGATCGGCGTGTAACCCGTGCTGGTGCCGCCGGATTTGCGGAACGTGCCGGCGTTGCTGAAGCTCACGCCGCTGCCGGTGTAGAGGCAGACGCAGGCCTCGATGTTGCCGGCGAAGCTCGCAGTGACGTGAAAGAGTCCCGTGGACTGGTTGATGAAGGTCGCCCCGCTGGACAGGTAGAGGTAGCCGGTCGAGGAGAGATTGATCGTGCCGGAGTTGTCGAGCGTGCGTGAGCCGGTGTAGCCGACGTACTTGCTGGACGTGCCGGGCATGTTCAGCGTGCCGCCGAGCGGAATGAGAGTCGTGCCGCCGCCGTCCATGGTGCCGTTGTTCCAGGTGATCGTGCCGGTGGCGCCGGTGCTCAGCGTGCCGCCGCCGTTGATGGTGCCGGCGTCGAAGCTCAGGGTCGGCATCTCCACGGTGACGCCGGTGGGGATGGTCACGGTCGCGCCGACGACCTGCACCGTCGACAGCGTGGTCAGCGTCGACCCGGTGTTGAACGTGAAGGTGCCGCCCGGGAACACGTACTTCGTTCCGGCGATACCGTCGAGCGTTCCGTGGTTCGTGCCGCCATTCTCGAAGCGGATCGACCCGCTCTCGAGATCGATCGTTCCGGTGGACGCATTGGTGAAGAGGATCCCGCTGCCGATTTGGGTGTAGCCGGTGCTCGAGCCGCCCGTCTTACGGAACGTACCGGCGTTGGTGAAGGTCGCGCTGGCGCCCGTGTAGAAGCAGATGCACGACTCGAGGTTGCCGGCGTAGCTGGCGGTGATCTCGTAGAGCGCGCCGGCGCGGTTGGTGAACGTCGAGGCCGCGCTCAGATAGAGATAGCCCGTGCCGGTGACGTTGATCGTGCCGTAGTTGTCGAGGGTGCGCGCCGCGCTCATGCCGAAATACTTGTGCCCTGTGCCGGGCATGTTCAGCGTGCCGCCGGCGGGGATGAGCGTGGTTCCGGGGCCGTCCATGGTCCCGTTGTTCCAGGTGATGGTTCCGGTGGTGCCCGGGCTGAGCGTGCCGGCGCCGTTGATGGTGCCGCCGTCGAAGATGAGCGTGGGCATTTCGGCGGTCAGGCCGGTGGCAATGGTGAGGGTCCCGGCGACCATGCGGAACGTCGGCAGCGCGCTCAGCGTCGTTCCGCTGTTCAAAGTGAAGGTGGAGTTCGAGAAGTAGTAGGTCGCACCGGCCAGCCCATCGAGCGTGCCGCTGTTCGAGCCGCCGAAGTCGAAGCGGATCGTGCCGGTCTGGAGATCGACGGTGCCGGAGTTGGTGAAGGTGACGCTGTTGCCGAGGTAGGTGGTTCCTGTGCTCGAGCCGCCCGACTTGCGGAGCGTACCGGCATTGTTGAAAGTCGAGCCCGGGCCGCTGTAGTGGCAGACGCACGATTCGGTGCCGCCGGCCACGTTCGTGGTGATGTGGACCAGACCGGAGGGCTGATTGGTGAACGTGGCCGCGTCGCCCATGTAGAGGTAGCCGGTCCCGGTCAGGTTGATGGTTCCGGAGTTGTCGAGCGTCCGGCTGCCGGTGATGCCCAGGTACTTGTGGCTCGAGCCGGGCATGTTCAGCGTGCCGCCGTTGGGGACGAGGGTCGTGCCGCCGCCGTCCATCGTTCCGGCGTTCCAGGTGATGGTGCCGGTGGAGCCGGTGCTCAGCGTTCCGGTGCCGTTGATGGTGCCGTTGTCGAAGACGAGCGTCGGCAGAGCGAGGGTCACGCCGTTGGCGATGGTGGCCGTGCCGCCGGCCATGCGCATCGTTCCCGTTCCGGTCCAGTTCACGCCGGTGTTGAGATTGAAGGTGCCCCCCTGAAACTGGATCGTGCCCGGCGAGGCGGCGTTGAGCGTGCCGGCGATCGTTCCGCCGTTATCGAGACGGATCGTTCCGCTCTGCGCGTCGATCGTGCCGCTGCTGCTGAAGACGATCCCGCTGCTGATCACCGTCACACCGGTTGCCGTCGACTTCCGCAGCGTGCCCGCGTTGGTGAACGTCGGCGTGGCGCCGGTGTAGTGATACAGGCCGGTGTCGGAGGTGTTCTGAATCAATCCGCTGGCCTGGTTGGCGAGCGTGGAGCCGTTGGCCATGTAGAGCAGGCCGGTGTCGCTCCAGGTGATGATGCCGTTGTTGGTGAGCGTCCGGGTATCGAGATACTTCGTCGACGTGGTGGACAGCGAGGCCGTGCCGTTGATCGTCAACGCTCCCGATCCGCTGATCCAGCCATTGGTCCAATTGAGCGCTCCATTGACGGTGAGAGCGCCGGCGCCGGTGACGGTGCCGTTGTTGATGTACAGCGTGGCGCCGGCGTCGACGGTCGATGCCGAGGCGATGGTGAGCGTGACGCCGCTTTTGACTTCGAGGGTCGGGTTATTGGTGAAGGCGTTGCCGACCGTGACGCTGTTGGCGGTGGCGGCGGTGTCGACGATGAGGTAGTTCGAGGTCTGGTCGGTGACGCCGATCTCGACGTCGTCCGAGGACGTCGGAACTCCGGCCGGACTCCAGTTCGAAGGCGTATTCCATTTGCCGTCGCCCGAGCCGTTGTTGTTCGTCCAGGTTTTCGTCACCGCAAGTGCCGGTGAAGACAGGACTAATGCAAGAAATCCAACGGAGACCGCCCGCGCGGTTGCCCCGCAAAATTGGTAATGCATGAACCCCCCCAGTGGACCGGAAAACTGCCTCGATTTGCCGAAGAAACAAAGTGTAACGGGAAACGTTCCCGCGCTGTGATTCAGCGCACGAGATGGGCCCCTGGCGGGCCCATCCGGCTTACTGTGCAGGGATATACGTCGGATCGTTGGTCTTCAGATCTATGACCGACGCATAGGTGGTGGCGCGCCCCTCGCCGCTGACGGCGCGGACGCTGACACGGGCGTTGTAGATGTCGCCGACGCCTACTCCGGTCAGCATTGAATTCAGCTGGCGGAACTCGTTCGGTCCGAGATCGACTTGGAGGGTCGCGGTGAACTTCGCGTCCGGCGGAACGATCGAAACCTCGAGCGTCACCGGCTTCCCGGTCACCTCGGCGAACCCGATGTTCGACCGGTAACGCGCCGACTCCTCGACCTGCAGGAGCTGCAGCGGACGCGATCCGACCGCGACCGACTCCGCGGGCGTCACCGCGGAGATGAACTGGCCGTACGTGCCCTGGGTGGTCTGATTGTAGGTGCGGGCGGTGGCGATGAGGCGCGACTCGGTCGGCGTGGCGATGTGCAGCGCGCCACCATCCTGCGAGGCGTTGAACAGCGACAGCACGCGATCGAGCTGGCGGACTTCGCCCGCGGCCAGAGTCATGGTCGTCGTCTTCGGCTCGCCGCCGTTCTGGGAGATGAACGAGAGCGTCACGTCGGTGCTGGTGCTGCCGGCGTTGAAGACGCGGACGTCGCTCTGCCAGTTGGTGGTGCCGTTGCTGATGTCGGCGACGCCGGGCACGACCCACTTGGTGTTGCCGGTGCTGCTCAAGGTGACCGGCGAGACGAGGAGCGGATCGGCGGTCTTGTTGTCGAGCACCGAGGCGTACGCGGTGACCTTGCCGTTGCCGCTCGCAACCTGCACTTCGACGCGGCCGTCATCGAGCGAGGTGATGCCGTGCTGCGCGAGGACGCCGTTGAGCTGCGTGTGCTGGCCGCCGTTCAGCTTGACCTCGAACTCGGTCAGCTTCTGGCCGGTCGCGCCGAAGACTTTGACGAGCAAATGCGCCGGTTCACCGGAGGCTTCGACGAAGCCGAGGTTCGTGCGGTACTTGTCGGATTGGGCGATCTGCTGCAGCGACAGGATGGTCGGCTGCAACGCGTCGGTCGACTTGCCGATGAAGTTCGCGAACGGAATGGCGGGGATGTACTGACCGAAGGTGCCGTTCGGCGTGGCGTTGAACGTGCGCGACGAGGCGAAGGTAACGAGATTCGCGAGCGCTCCGACCGCGGCGCTCGACGTCGACTTCGCAACTTCGGTCAGCGGACGGACTTCGAGCGAGCCGACGGCGTTGCTCGTGCCGGTGCCGAACCAGGTCTTGAGGATGTCGTCGAGGGCGACGGTGCGGCCGGGCTCGATGGTGAACGTGGTCTGGCGTCCGGCGGTGATGCCCGCCTCGCCGGTCGGGACGAAGCTGAGCTGGTACTTCATCAACTGCGCAGAGGTGTTGCTGACGCGCACGTCGGACTGGAAGTGGGAGCCGATACCGTCGGCATTCGCGACCGCGGGGATGACCAGCGCGTCGGGCGGCGGGGTGTTCTTCGGCGTCGGGGTGACCGGCGTGACGAGGCTGACCCCGAACGGCACGCTGACGCTCGTCCCCTCGGTCTTCACCCGTCCCGATTCATTGAGGTTGATCGTGACCGAGCCGAGGCTGGTGCCGGGGGGCAGGCCGGCGGTGTTGGCGGTGACGGTGAGGATGATGCCGCCGGCCGGAACGACACCCGAGGCTGGAGAAACGCTCAACCATGCCTCGGTGGTGATCGCGGTGAAGGTCTGACCGGCGAGCTCGGCGCCGAGCGGAAGTGTGTAGGTGATCACGCTGCCGTCGCCGAACTGCGCGGATCCGTCGGACTCGTTGCTCGGGAGGATGAAGATCGCCGAGACGGGACCGAAAGCGCCGACCGTCGCTGTCGGTGTGCAGCGCGCGTCGAGGGCGCGAACGCGCGCGTAACGCGCCGTCGGCGTGGTGGTGGCCACGACGAGCTCATGTTCGGTCGCGGTGGTGCTGATGACGCTGGACGGCTCGAAGCTCTCGCTGGTCGAAAGCTGGAGCTGATACGACGTGGCGCCGGCGATCGGCGTCCACTGCAGGACGAACTCGACGCCGCTGGAGATCTGTCCTGGCGCGGAGACGATCGGCGTGCTCAGCGTGGCGCAGGCGGCCGGCGTCGAAATGATCTCGAGGGTGTGCTCGATCGAGTCGAGCGGCGCACAGGTTTCGCCGTAGAACGCGCGTACGAACCAGCGGTAGTTTCCGGTGGCCAGGGCGATGTCGTTGGCTTCGGACGCGGTCGTGTTCGCGATCATGACCGGCGCATCCGTGCCGCGAATCACGTACAGCTCGTAGCGTGAGGCACCGGGATGGTTCCAGTCGAAGTCGACCGGCGCGGCGATGGAAGCGTCGTCGAGCGGCGCCGAAAGCAGGGCACGGTGATTCTGCTCGCACGCTGCCGGCGGCGTGTAGGTGAAGCGCGCGGACTGCGAGTCGCGCGTGGGGCAGCGATCGATGAGCGCACGGACGAACCAGGACAGCTCGCCGGGCGGCACGAGATGGACGAGCGACGTCACCGTCGCGGGCGTGGTGGCGATGAGCGTCGGCGTGCCGTTGTCGAGACCGAGCCAGACTTCGTAGCCGATGGCGTCAGCGACGCCGTTCCAGTCGAGGGTCACGGTCGCGGTGGTGACGTTCTGCTGATTCACCGGCGAGACGAGTTGGGGCTTGTCGTTGCTGCACTCGTTGCGCGCGGGGATGGTGAAGCGATGGCGCGCGGACTCGGTCGCGGCGCAACCGTCGTAGAGCGCCTGGACGAACCAGATCACGTCGCCGCGCTCGAAGGTCGTGCGCAGGGAGGTCTCACTGGTCGTCTCTCCGACGACGGCCGGTGCCGCACCGTCGACCGAAGCAAACACGCGATACCCATCGGCGGTCGCGGCTTCGGTCCACTGCATCTCGACCGAGGAGGAGTTGATGAGGGTGTTGTTCGCGGGCGCGATCAGCGCGACCGAGGTGCGGCCGGCGCAGGGATCGGGCTGCGGAACGGTGAAGGTGATCGCGTCCGAGCGCGTGTTCGGGCAGGCGCTGAAGCGCGCGTCGACGTAGGCGACGATCGAACCGGGAGGAACAATGGCGCTGAGCGAGAGCGCGCCGTCGGTGCTGCCGATGTTCTGCGCGGCCGTGCCGTCGACTTCGATCCAGAGGTTGTAGCCGATGGCGTTGGCGACGGCGTTCCAGGAGAAGAGGACGGGCGAAGTCTGAATCGCTCCTGCCGGCGCGGTGAATTGCGGGCGGCCGTTGGTCGCGCAGGTGCTCGAGGGCGGGACGGTGAAGGCGTGCTGCGCGGACGTCAGCGGGTTGCAGCCCGAAGCGAGGTTGGCCACGACGTACCAGGAGCTGACGCCGCTGGGGACCGGGCGGGTGAGTTTCAACGAGGAAGTCGAGCCGGCCAGCGTGGTCGCGCCTTCGGTGGTGATCCAGACGTCGTAGCTGACGGCGTTCGCCACCGCGCTCCATTCGAACGTCACCGGCGCACTGACCGTCGCACCGTTGGCCGGCGAGAGCAGCGAAGCGGGCGTCGTCGCGCAAACGGGCGAGGGCAGGGTGATGACGGTCGTTGCCGACGCGGAGTTGTTTGCGCTGTTCGGGTCGGGCGTGACGTTGCCGTTGACCAGGGCGGTGTTGGTGATCGTTCCTGCCTGCGAGGGGGCCAGCACGAGGAGGCTGATCGTGCTCGACGAGCCCGCGGGCACGTTGCCGCTGCATTTGAACTCGCCCGGCAGCGAGGAGCAGGTCCAGATGCCGTCGGTGAAGCTGACGACAGTGAGGCCGGCCGGGAGCAGGTCGACGATCGACGCGTTCTGCGACAGGGCCGGACCGTTGTTGACGACGCCGATCGTGTAGGTGAACTGCGATCCGGCCTGCACGCTGGCGGGCGCGGACTTGGTGATGGACAGGTCGGCGGCCGCGGGCGTGCTGCTCGCGACTTCGACGGCGGCGCTGCCGGTGCTGGTGCAGCCGTTCAGGGTGACGTTGACGGTCAGCGTGATCGGGCCGTTCTCACCGGCGGAGAAGGTGATGCTCGAAGTTCCCGCGCCGGCGCTGATGGTGCCGTTGGTGATCGACCAGGCGTAGGTCGCGCCGGCTTCCGGCGTCACCGAGGCGACGTGGCCGTTGGTCGAGGCGTCGACGGTCGACGGCGCGGTGATGACCGAGCTCGGAACGGGAGTGATGGGAATCGTCGCGTTGCCGGTAGAGGTGCAGCTGCCGGTGGTGACGGTGACGCCGAGGACGACCTGGGTGGTGATCTGCGCGGTGAAGCTCACCGATGGGCCGTCGCTGGCACCGTTGAAGAAGCCGCCGCTGATGGTCCAGGCGTAGCTCGATCCAGGCTGCGAGGGAACTGATGCAACGTGGCCGCTCGAGCCGGCGCAGACGCTGGCCGGCGCGGTGATGTTCGCGGTGGGGCTGCTGTTCAGCGTGACCGTGTGCGTGTCGCTGGCCGGGCAGCCGTTGGCATCCGTGACGTTGACGGTGTAGGTCGTGTCCGCCACAGGCGTGACGGTGATCGTCTGCGAGGTCGCGCCGGTGGACCAGGAGTAGCTGGCGAAATTCGGACCGGCATCGAGGACCACCGGCGACGCCGGGCAGGTCGAGGTCGGACCGGAGATGACCACGGACGGCGCTGGAGTGACGGTCACGTTCGTCGCTGCCGACGTCGCGGTGCAACCGTTCGCATCGGTCACGGTGACGCTGAAGTTGCCGGAGGTCGCAACGGTGATCGACGGCGTGGTGGCGCCGTTGGACCAGAGGTACGACGAACCGGCGCTGGCGGTCAGGGTGACGCTGCCGCCGGGGCAGAACGTGGTTGGGCCGGAAGGCGTGATCGTGGCCGGCTGGGCCTGAAGCACGGTGACGCTGGTCGGCGACGAGGTGGCGCTGCAACCGCCGGCGTTGGTGACGGTCACGGTGTGCGAGCTGGTGTTGGAAACCGTGATCGATTGCGAGGTCGCGCCGTTGGACCAGGCGTAACTGGTCATACCCACCGGAGCGGTGAGGGTGACGCTGCCGCCGGCGCAGAACGTGGTGGGGCCGGATGCGGTGATCGTGGCCGTGGGAGGCGGCGTGACGGTGACGTTCGTCGGCGACGAGGTTGCGCTGCAGCCGCTGCCGTCGGTGACGGTGACGCTGAACGAACCGGTGGCGTTGACGGTGATCGATTGCGACGTGGCGCCGGTGGACCACAGATAGCTGGTCATCGCCGCGGGCGCGGTAAGGGTCACGCTGCCGCCGGTGCAGAAGGTGGTCGGACCGGACGAGGTGATGGTGGTGTCGGGCGCGGGATTGACGGTCACCGCAACCGGCGCCGAGGTGGCGGTGCAGCCCGAACCGTCGGTGACGGTCACGCTGTACGAGCCGGTGGCGTTGACGGTGATCTGCTGCGTGGTCGCGCCGTTCGACCAGAGGTAATCGGTCATGCCTGCGTTCGCGGTCAGGGTGACGCTGCCGCCCGCGCAGAACGTGGTCGGACCGGAAGCGGTGATGCTCGCGGTCGGCGCGGGATTGACGCCGACGTTCGTCGCAGCCGACGTGGCCGTGCAGCCGTTGCCGTCGGTGACGGTCACGCTGTACGAGCCGCTGCTGGTGACGTTGATCGATTGCGTGTTGCCGCCGTTCGACCAGGCGTAGGTGGTCATGCCCGCCGGTGCGGTGAGGGTGACGCTGCCGCCGGCGCAGAACGTCGTCGGGCCGGACGGAGTGATGGTCGTATCGGGCGGTGCGTTGACGGTGACGAGGGTCGGAGCGGACGTCGCCGAGCAGCTGTTCGCGTCGGTGATGGTCACCGCGTACGAGCCGGTGTTGGTCACGACGATCGACGGCGTGGTCGCGCCGTTGGACCAGGCGTAGCTGGTTATGCCCGCGGGCGCGTTCAGTGTGACCTGGCCGCCGGTGCAGAACGTGGTCGGGCCGGACGGGGTGATGGTGGCGTTGGGCGGGTTGTTGACGGTGACGACCGTCGGTGCGGACGTGGCCATGCAGCCCGCCGCGTCGGTGACGTCGACGGTCAGAGTCTCGGTCGCGGAGATGACCACGGACTGCGTGGTCGCGCCGTTGGACCAGAGCCAGGACGCGCCGTTGTTGGCGTTCAGGGTGACGCTGCCGCCGGTGCAGAAGGTGGTCGGGCCGGAGGGGGTGATCGTCGCCGTCGGCGTGGAGACATTGACGGTGAAGACAGTCGTCGCCGTGGGACAGCTCGTGACGAAGACGTCGACCTGAATGCTGAGCGGATTCACGGTGCCGGCATCGAAGGTGATGCTCGTGCCGTTCGTCGGCGAAGTGATGGTGCCGTTGCCGGCGATGACGGTCCAGGCGTAGGTCGCGCTGGGGACCGCCGGAATCGAGGCGGTGTGGCCGGTCGTATTCGCGCAGACCGTCGCCGGATAGGTCACGACCGGGTTGGCCGGGCAGCCGACGACGCCGACGGAGACGCTGCTGCTGTTGTTGCCGCTGTTCGCATCAGGCGTGGTGGTGCTGACCGTGGCCGTGTTGACGACGGTGGTGCCGCTGGCCGGAGCCGTGACGTTGAGAGTGATGTTCGGAGCCGCGCCGGGTGCCAGCGCGCCCGCGTTGTACGTGCAGGTAATGGTGGTCGTGCCGGTGCAGTTCCAGTTGGTGTCGCTCGGGTCCGCGTTGAGCGTGACGCCGGCGGGCAGCGTGTCGGTGACGGTGACGTTCGCTGCCGTGCCCGCGCCGATGTTGCTGACGGCGAGCGTGTAGCTGAAGACAGAACTGGTCGGAACCGTCGCGGCGGAGGCCGTCTTGGAGATGGTCAGGTCCGGCGCCGGCGTGACGGTGAACGTACCGCCGGTGGTGGTGCCGACGGAGTTCGTGATCGAGATCGCGCCGGTGGTCGCGCCGCTGGGCACGGTCGCGGTGATCGAGCCGTTGCCGTTGACGGTGAAGATCGAGTTGACGCCGTTGAACTTCACGGCGGTCGAGGAGAAGAAGTTCGAGCCGGTGATGGTCACCGTCGTGCCGACCGGTCCGCTGGTGGGCGTGAAGCCGCTGATGGTCGGCGCCGAGCCGGGGTTGATGTTGGTCGTGTCGGTGTCGGTGTTGTTCGCCGGGAGGTGATCGCTTTGATCGGCGGTGACCGAAGCGGTCGCGCTGATCTGACCGACCTGCGTGGGGGTGACGATGACGGTGATGTTCTTCGAGGTCGACCCCGCGACCTGGGTCCAGGTGCAGGTGAGGGTGCTTCCGCTGAGGCTGCACGCGCCGGCGTCGCTGGTCGTCGGCGCGGCCGAGACAAAGGTAGTGGTCGGATCGAGGGCCAGGGTCATCACCGGATTGGTGGCCTTCGAGCTCGAGGCGTTGAAGACGGTGATGCTGTAGGTGACGTTGCCGGCGGCGAGGACGCGCGGATCCGGGCTGTCGGTCATCGTCAGCTGCAGGTTGATCGTGGCGTTGACGGTCGTCGTTTCGCTGCCGCTGTTGTTGCCCGGCACGTGATCGCCCTGATCGGCGGCCACGGATGCGGTGAGCGTGTTCGTGCCGCCGGCGCCGGGTGTGACGATGAGGGTGACGGACGGCTGGTTGAAGGCGTTGTGGTTGGCCCAGGTGCAGGTCACGACGCCCGGTGACGACAGCGTGCAGGTGCCGCTCAGAGTGGCGGTCGCGGAAACGAACGTCGACGAGGCCGGGAGGTTCAGCGTGAGGACGGCGTTCGTGGCTTTCGAGGTGGAGGCGTTGTAGGTGTTGATGGTGTAGGTGACGTTGCCCTGGCCGAGGGTGATGTCGGCAGGGTTGTCGTTGAGGCTCGTGACCTGCAGATCGATCGTCGCGTTGACGGTCGTCGTTTCCGACTCGGAATTGTTCGCGGGAACGTGGTCGCTCTGATCACTGCTCGCGTAGCTGGCGGTCAGCGTGTTCGTGCCGCCAGCACCGGGCGTGATGATGAGGGTGATCGAGGGCTGGTTGAAGGCGTTGTGCGTGGCCCAGTTGCAGGTCACGACGCCGGGTGAGGTCAGGCTGCACGTTCCGCTCAGGGTTGCGCTCGCGGAAACGAACGTCGACGAGGCCGGGAGGTTGAGAGTGAGGGCGGTGTTGGTGGCCTTCGACGACGAGGCGTTGTAGGTGCTGATGCTGTAGGTGACGTTGCCCTGGCCGAGGGTGACGTCGGCGGGGCTGTCGTTGATGCCATTCATCTGCAGGTCGATGGTGGCGTTGACGGTTGTCGTCTCCGACTCGCTGTTGTTGCCGGGAACGTGATCGCTCTGATCGCTGCTCGCGTAGCTCGCGGTCAGCGTGTTGGTACCGCCGGCGCCGGGGGTGACGATGAGCGTGACGGACGGCTGGTTGAAGGCGTTATGCGTGGCCCAGTTGCAGGTCACCACGCCGGGCGTGGTCTCGCTGCAGGTACCGCTGAGCGTGGCGCTGGCGGAGACGAACGTCGACGAAGCCGGGAGATTGAGGGTGAGCACGGTGTTGGTGGCCTTCGACGTCGAGGCGTTGTACGTGCTGATGGTGTAGGTGACGTTGCCCTGCCCCAGGGTGATGTCGGCGGGGTTGTCGCTGATGCCATTCATCTGCAGATCGATGGTGGCGTTGACGGTCGTGGTCTCGGACTCGCTGTTGTTGCCGGGGAGGTGATCGCTCTGATCGCTGCTGGCGTAGCTCGCGGTGAGCGTGTTCGTGCCACCCGCGCCAGGCGTCACGATGAGCGTGACCGTAGGCTGGTTGAAAGCGTTGTGGGTGGCCCAGTTGCAGGCGACGACGCCGGGCGTGGTCTCGCTGCACGTGCCGCTGAGCGTTGCACTCGCGGAAACGAACGTCGAGGAGGCGGGGAGATTGATCGTGAGAACGGTGTTGGTGGCCTTCGAGGTCGAGGCGTTGTAGGTGCTGATGCTGTACTGGACGTTGCCCTGACCCAGAGTGATGTCAGCCGGGTTGTCGCTGATGCCATTCATCTGCAGGTCGATGGTGGCGTTGACGGTCGTCGTCTCCGACTCGCTGTTGTTCCCGGGGACGTGATCGCTCTGATCGCTGCTGGCGTAATTCGCGGTGAGCGTGTTCGTGCCGCCGGCACCGGGGGTGACGATGAGCGTGACCGACGGTTGGTTGAAGGCGTTGTGGACGGCCCAGTTGCAGGTGACGACACCGGGCGTGGTCTCGCTGCACGTGCCGCTGAGCGTTGCGCTCGCGGAGACGAACGTCGATGAGGCCGGGAGATTCAGGGTCAGGACGGTGTTGGTGGCCTTCGAGGTCGAGGCGTTGTAGGTGCTGATGGTGTACTGGACGTTGCCCTGGCCCAAAGTGACATCGGGCGGGTTGTCGCTGATGCCATTCATCTGCAGATCGATGGTGGCGTTGACGGTCGTGGTCTCCGACTCGCTGTTGTTGCCGGGAAGGTGATCGCCCTGGTCGGTGCTGGCGTAGCTCGCGTTCAGCGTGTTGGTGCCGCCGGCACCGGGCGTGATGATGAGCGTGACCGAAGGCTGGTTGAAGGCGTTGTGGACGGCCCAGTTGCAGGTGACGACACCGGGCGTGGTCTCACTGCACGTGCCGCTGAGGGTCGCGCTGGCCGAAACGAACGAAGACGAGGCCGGGAGATTGAGGGTCAGGACGGTATTGGTCGCCTTCGAGGTCGAGGCGTTGTAGGTGCTGATGTTGTACTGGACGTTGCCCTGCCCGAGGGTGACGTCAGCCGGGTTGTCGCTGATGCCATTCATCTGCAGGTCGATGGTGGCGTTGACGGTCGTGGTCTCCGACTCGCTGTTGTTGCCGGGAACGTGATCGCCCTGGTCGGTGCTGGCGTAGCTGGCGGTCAGCGTGTTGGTGCCGCCGGCGCCGGGCGTGATGATGAGCGTGACGGAAGGCTGGTTGAAGGCGTTGTGGACGGCCCAGTTGCAGGTGACCACGCCCGGCGACGACTCACTGCACGTCCCGCTGAGAGTCGCACTCGCGGACACGAAGGTCGACGAGGCGGGGAGGTTGATGGTGAGAACGGTGTTGGTCGCCTTCGACGACGAGGCGTTGTAGGTGCTGAGGTTGTACTGAACGTTGCCCTGCCCGAGGGTGATGTCCGCCGGGTTGTCGCTGATGCCATTCATCTGCAGGTCGATGGTGGCGTTGACCGTGGTGGTCTCCGACTCGGTGTTGTTCAGCAGGTTGGGATCGCCCTGATCGCCGGTGACGCTGGCGGTGAACGTGTTCGTACCGCCAGCGCCGGGCGTGACGATGATGGTGGCCGTGGCGGAGTTGAAGGCGTTGAGCGTGGGCCAGGTGCACTCGACCTGTCCGCCGCCGATGTCGCCGCAGACGCCGCTGCCGGTTGCGCTCGACGAAACGTACGTCGCCGAGGTGGGCAGGGTGTTCGTCAGGACGACGTTGGTCGCCGTCGACGAGCCGGTGGAGTTGTAGATGTTGACCGTGTACTGGACGTTGCCCTGGCCGAGGGTGATGTCGGGCGGGTTGTCACTGATCCCGTTCATCTGCAGATCGATGGACTGCGCGAAGGCAGCCCCGCAGAAAAGCAGTGAGCACACAATCGCCGCAACGGCGCTGGTCGAGAACTTGCGCATCTGGCCCCTCTCTGGGTTGGAGAACGCTCATTTTACAAGAGTTTCAAATAACTCTGGAAGGGGAGCGTCGATTAGATGTAAGTCGGGGGAGGGAGGGGGGCAGTGCGGAAGGTCACAAGCAGTGGGCAGTGGGCAGTAGGCAGGGAGGAGAACCTCTAACTGGTTCTCCTGCCTACTGCCTACTGCGAGCCGCGCTTGGCGCGGCGTACTGCCTACTGCGCTGGTACGTACGTCGGGTCGTTCGTCTTCATGTCGATCACGCTGGCGTAGGCCGCGACGCGGCCGGCGCCTTCGACGACGCGGACGGTCACGCGGGCGTTGAAGGTATCGGCCAGCCCGACGGTCTTGAGGAGTGAGCCGATCTGGCGGAACTCGTTCGGACCGAGATCGACCTGCAGCAGTGCGGTGAACTTCGCGTCCGGCGGCACGACACTGATCTCCACCCGAACCGGACTCCCCATCACCTCGGCCAGACCGATGTTCGAGCGGAACCGGTCCGACTCCTCGACCTGCAGCAGCTGCAAGGGCCGGGTGCCGGCGCCGGCGGCTTCGAGCGGGGTGACGGCGGAAATGAACTGGCCGTACGTGCCCTGCGTGGTCTGGTTGTAGGTGCGGGCCGTGGCGATGAGCCGCGCGTCGGAGGCCGTGTCGATGTGCACGGCGCCGCCGTCGTTCGCCGCGCCGAACACGGTCGAGAGGGTCTTGTCGTAGTTGAGAACCTGACCGGCGGGGATGGTGACGTTGGCCGTCTTCGGCGCGCCGCCGTTCTGCGAGTAGAACGACAGCGTGGCCGGTACTTCGGTCGTGCCGGCGTTGAAGACGCGCAGGTCGGTCTGCCAGTTGGCGGTGCCGTTGTTCAGATCGGCGACACCCGGCACGACCCACTTGCGGTTGCCTTCCGCGCCAAGGGTGATCGGCGAAACGAGCAGCGGATCGCTGGTTTCGTTGTCGAGCACCGAAGCGTAGGCGGTGACCTTGCCGCCGCCGGAGACGACTTCGACTTCGATGCGTCCGTCGCTCAGCGAGCTGACGCCCTTCTGCGCGAGGACTCCGTTGAGCTGCAGATGCTGGCCGCCGTTGAGCACGACCGGGAAGTCGGTGAGCCGCTGGCCGTTGGAGCCGAAGACCTTCACCAGCAGCGAGGCCTGCTGGCCCGAGCCTTCGACGAGGCCGAGGTTGGTGCGGTACTTCGAGGACTGGGCGATCTGCTGCAGCGAAAGCACCGTCGGCGCGATTGAGTTGGCGGACTTGCCGATGAAGTTCGCGAACGGAATGGCCGGGATGTGCTGGCCGAAGGTTCCGTTCGAGGTGACGTTGAACGTGCGCGACGAGGCGAACGTGGAGAGGTTCGCCAATGCGCCGACGATCGCGCTGGAGGTGTTGGTGGTGGTCTGCGTCAGCGGACGCACTTCCAGCGTGCCGGTGGAGCTGGCCGAGCCGGTGCCGAACCAGGACTTGAGGATGTCGTCCATGGCAACGGTGCGTCCGGGCTCGATCGAGAAGGTGGTCTGGCGTCCGGAGGTGATGCCGGCGTCGCCGCTGGGGATGTACGTCAGTTGATATTTGAGGAGCTGCGCCGAGGTGTTGCTGACGCGGACGTCGGACTGGAAGTGCGAGTTGATTCCGTCGGCGTTGGCGACGGCGGGGATGATCAGCGCGTCCGGCGGCGGAGTGCTCTTCGGCGACGGACTGACCGGCGTGACGAGACTCATGTTGATCGGGCTCGTGACCGTGGTGGTGCCGGTCGACTTCACGCGGCCGGCGAGACCGTCATTGAGGGTGATGGTGATCCCGCCGAGGCTCGTGCCGACGCCGACGGCGCTGGTGTCGGCGGTGACGATCAGATTCATTCCGCCGGCCGGGACGACGCCAGATGCCGGCGCGACGGTGAGCCAGGTCTGGGTCGGAACGGCGGTGAAGCTCTGGCCGGCGAACTGCGCGCCGAGGTTGATGGTGTAGGTGACCGGCTCCGATCCGGCGAGCGGCGCGGCGC
Source organism: uncultured Acidobacteriota bacterium (assembly GCA_963822445.1). Taxonomy (GTDB): domain Bacteria; phylum Acidobacteriota; class Thermoanaerobaculia; order Gp7-AA8; family Gp7-AA8; genus QHVT01. The sequence goes on from CAWGHO010000003.1 coordinate 1,307,182, forward strand.
CTTCGCTGCCCTGCGCGGGCAGAACGAAGATCGCCGAGACCGGACCGTAAGCCGTGATCGCGGGCGACGGTGTGCAGCGGCTGTCGATGGCGCGAACACGCGCGTACAGACCGATTGCCGACGCGGCGTTGTTGGTGCGCACGATTTCGTACTGCGTCGCTGTCGTCGAAACGACTTCGGCACCATCGAAGGCCTCATTCGAAGCGACCTGCAGCTGATACGAGCTCGCACCGGCGACCGGCGTCCACTGCATGAGGAAGGGGATGCCGCTCGAGATCTGGCCGGGCGCGGAGATCACGGGCGGAACGAGGACCGCGCATGCCGGCGGCGGCGCGACGATGGTCACGGGCTCTTCGCCCGAATCGAGCGGCGAGCAGCCGTCGAAGAAGGCGCGGACGAACCAGAGATACGAGCCGGCGGCGAGGGCGATGTCATTCGCCTGCGGCTGCGTGGTCGAGGCGACGAGCGCCGGCGGTTGCGTGGCGCGATGGACGTACAGCTCGTAACGCGTCGCTCCTTCCGGCGCGCTCCAGGAGAAGTCGGCCGGGGAGGTCAGCGGAGCGGGACCGATCGGGGAGATGGCGATCGGACGATCGTTGCCCTCGCAGGCCGCGGGCGGCTCGTGGGTGAAGCGGGCCGGCGTCGATTCGCGCGCCGGGCAGCGATCGATGAGCGCGCGGACGTGCCACACGAGATTGCCGGGAGGCACGGAGTAATTGAAGGTGGTGACGCCCGCGGCGGTGGTGCCGATCAGCGTGGCGCTTTCGTTGCCGAGAGCCAGCCAGACTTCGTAGGCGACGGCGTCGGCGACGCCGTTCCAGGTGAAGGTGACCGAGCCGTTGGCGACGGTGTTGCCGTTCGGTGCGATGAGCGTGGGCTTGGTGTTGCCGCATTCGTTGCGCGCGGGGATGGTGAAGTTGAAGCGCGGCGATTCGGTCGACGCGCAACCGGGGTAGAGATTCTCGACGTACCAGACCACCTGGCCGCGCTCGAACACTTCGCGGAGCGAGGTCTCGTTGGTCGTGCCGATGACTGCCGGGGGCGCGCCGTCGACGGAAGCCCAGACGCGGTACTCGGGCAGCGTCGTGCCGGCGGGAGCGGTCCAGCGCAGTTCGACGGACGACGAGTTGACCTGGGAGTTGTTCGCTGGCGAGACCAGCGCGGCCGCACTGCGGTTCGCGCAGGGATCGGGCTGGGGTACGTTGAAGGCGACGCCATCGGAACGCGACGGCGGGCAGGCGTTGAAGAGCGCGTCGACGAAGACGTCGATCGCGCCCGGCGGCACGTTGACGCTGAGCGAAAGCGCGCCGTTCGTCGCGCCGACGTCCTGCGGCTCGGTGCCATCGACGGAAATCCAGACGCGGTAGCCGATGGCCTGTGGGACCGGAGTCCAGCTGATGGTGAGCGGCGAGGTGGCGTTGGCGCCCGCGCTCGGCGAGATGATCTGCGGCTTGCCGTTGTTGCCGCACGTCGAGGACGGAGCGACGGTGAAGGTGCGGCTGTCGGAGGTGAGCGATTCGCAACCGTTGCTGCCGTGGGCGACGACGTACCAGGTGGTGACGCCGCTGGCCACGCTCACCGAAAGCGAGTTGCCCGTGGTCGATCCGGCGAGCGTGAGCACGCCTTCCGTGCTGACCCAGACGTCGTAGCTCGACGCGGAGTTGACTGTGTTCCACGACAGCGTGACCGGTGAGAAGACGTTGGTCGCGCCGTTCGCGGGCGAGGTGAGCGTGGGAGCGGAGGCGGGGCACGTCGGCGGCGCGACGTTGATCGTCGTCGAGACCGCGTCGGTGTTGTTCGAGTCGTTCGGGTCTTCGACGGCCGAGCTCACGGTAACGGTGTTGGTCACGGTGGTCGCCTGCGCCGGCGCGCGAACGCCGATGAGGATGGTGCTGGACTGGCCGGCGAAGGCGCTGCCGGTGCAGGTGATCTGCGAGCCGGCCGTCGTGCAATCCCACGGACCGCCGTTGACGCTGAGCACGGTCAGCCCGGCGGGAATGGTGTCGACGATCGACAGATCGGTCGCGGCGGCCGGGCCGTTGTTGGTGACGTTGATGGTGTAGGTGAACGTCGAACCGGCGGTGACGCTCGCCGGGGCGGACTTGTTCACGATGAGATCGGCGGCGGAGACCGGCGGCGGGACGTTGTCGACGGTGACGGTCTTGCTCGCGCTGGCCGTGCAGCCGTTGATGTTGACCGTGACCGACAGCGTGACCGGCGAGGACGTGCCGGCGCTGAAGGTGATCGACGGGCCGGAAGTCGCGCTGTCGAACGTGCCGTTGTTGATGCTCCAGAAATACGACGCGCCGGCCTGTGGATCGATGCTCGCGGCGTGGCCGCCGGTCGACGCGGAGACCGAAGCGGGCGCGGTGATCACTGGCGTCGCCGGGGTGGGCGAGACGCCAACCGTGGCCGAACCGTTTGCCGTGCATGAACCGGTGGTCACAGTGACGTTGAGTTGCACCGAGGCCAGACCGGTCGGGTTGAAGGTGATGGACGGCGTATTGGTCGCGCCGGTGATCGTGCCGTTGGTGATCGACCAGGCGTAGGTCGCGCCGGGCTGCGTGCCGACGGAGGCGGTGTGGCCAGTCGAGCCGCTGCAGATCAGCGCAGGCGCGGTGATGGTGGCCGTCGGATTCGCGGTGACCGTCACCTGATGCGTGTCGGTCGCGCTGCAGCCGCTGCCGTTGGTGACGGTGACGGTGTAGGTCGTCGTCGTCGTCGGATTGACGGTGATGCTCTGGGTGGTGAGGTTGCCCGGCTGCCAGAGGTAGGAGGAGAAGCCGGCGCCGGCGTCGAGCGTGACCGCGGCCGTGTCGCAGGTCGCTGTCGGACCGGTGATGGTCACGGCCGGATTCGGGTTTACGGTGACGGTGACGCTGTTCGATGTCGACGTGCAGCCGCCGGCGTCGGTGACGATGACGCTGTAGGCGCCGCTGGCGTTGACGGTGATCGACGAGGTGGTCTCGCCGTTCGGCAGCCACTGGTACGACGCGCCCGCGCTGGCGTTGAGGACGACGCTGCCGCCCGCGCAGAAGGTGGTGGGTCCGCTGGCCGTCGCCGTTGCGGGCGCCGGAGTGGTGACGTTGACCGTGTGCGACGTGCTCGACGTGCATCCGCCGGCGTCGGTCGCGGTGACGGTGTAGGTGGTGGTGGCCGTCGGGGTGACGTTGATCGTCGCGCCGGTGAGATTGCCCGGCTGCCACAGGTAGCTGGTGAAGCCGGCCGTCGCGTTCAGGGTGACGCTGTTGCCGGCGCAGCTGTTCGCGGGACCGGTGATGGAGACCGGCGCCGCGCTGGTGACGGTGATGCTGTGCGTCGCCGTTGACGTGCAGCCATTGGCGTCGGTCGCGGTGACGGTGTAGGTCGTCGTCGCGGTCGGGGAGACGTTGACGTTCGCGCCGGTGAGGTTGCCCGGTTGCCACAGATAGCTGCTGAAGCCGGCCGTCGCGTTCAGGGCGACGTTGTTGCCGCTGCAGCTGTTCGCCGCGCCGGTGACGGCCACCGGAGGCGCGCTGTTGACGGTGACCGTGACCGGCGTCGCGGTGGACGTGCAGCCATTCCCGTCGGTGACCGTGACGCCGTACGTGCCACTCGTGCTGACGGTGATCGATGACGTGATCTCGCCGTTCGGCGTCCAGACGAACGAGCTGCCCGCGCTGGCGGTGAGGGTGACGCTGCCGCCGGTGCAGAAGGTGGTCGGGCCGCTCGGGGTGATGCTCGCCGGTGCGGGAGTGTTGACCGTGACCGTGTGCGAGTCGCCGGACTGACAGCCGTTCCCGTCGGTCACGGTAACGGAGTAGGTCGTCGTGCTCGTCGGCGATACGGTGATGAACTGCGAGGTTTCGCCGCCGGGCAACCAGGCGTAGGTCACGCCCGGGCCGGCATCGAGGACGACCGAGTTGCCGCTGCAGCTCGAAGTCGGCCCGGCGATGGTGACCGCGGCCGGCGTGTTGACGGTGACGGTGTGCGTGTCGCTGTTGGAGCAGCCGCTGGCATCGGTCACGACGACGGTGTACGTCGTGGTATTCGTCGGCGAGACGTTGATCGTCTGCGAGGTGAAGTTGCCCGGCGTCCAGAAGTAACTGCTGTGCAGGCCGGCGTCGAGAATCACGCTGCCGCCCGCGCAGACGGCGGTGTTGCCGGTGATGGTGACCGGCGGCGGTACGCAGCTCGTCGCGGCCATGGAGGCGGAGACTTCGGACGTACCGTCGTTCACCGTCGCGCAGGCGCCGTCGGTGAACGAGGTCGCGGTGGCGACGATGCCGTCTCCGGCGATCACGCTGCCGAACGGCACGTTGATCAACTGGTTGGTGAGCGTGCGGCCGGCGAAGCAGGCCGTGCCGAGGAATTCGTTCGGCTCGCCGGACGCGTCGGCTTTGAACACTTCCACGCGGATGCTGTTCGTGGTCAGCACGGACGCGGAGTCGACGCTGAACGTCACGTCCAGATCGCTGGGCGTGATCTCGACCAGCGAGATCACCGGTGCGTTCTGATGGTTGTTCGGTCCGGTGTCCGCGTCGCCGGCGTCGAGGATCTCGACGACGCCATCGCCGTCATGGTCGATGCCCAGGCCGGTGTTGTTGCGGATGGAATTGCCGAGGATGTGGTTGGCGGTGCCGAAGTTGAGGGCGATGCCGATGCCGTTGTTGGCGATCGCGTTGCCGAGCGACGGGTCGGTGCTGCCGATCACGTTCGCACCGGAGTTGACGAAGATGCCCTGCGTATTCGGCGCGGCGACGCCATTCGGCTTCACGCCGATCCAGTTCGCTTCGAAGGTGTGGCTGCCGCCGATGATGTTGATGCCGGCGGCGCCCGGTCCGGCGAAGCCGTAGATGGCCAGGCCGCGGATGACATGGGAGTCGCCATCGACGTTGAGGCCGGACGAGCCGGGGTTCGCGCTGGTGCCGTCGATCTCGATCAGCGGCACGCGCGTGGTGGCGTTGTAGCCCGGCTGGGTGGTGCCGTCGATGGTGAGGTTCAGCACGTCGGCGACCGGGAGCGGGCCGGCGATCGGCGTCAGCGTGGCGATGTTGAAGGTGATCGTGCAGGGCGACGGGCAGACGCCGGCGTCGGCATCGAGCATTGCCTGGAAGAGTGAGCCGGTGCCGGACGCATTGCTGTTCGTGACGACGAGGGTGTTGTCACCGGTGATGGTGACCGTTGCCGTGCCGACGTCGTTGGCGTTGTTCGGATCGGCTTCAGTTGCCGAGGCCGCGACTGAATTGGTGCGCGTGCCGCCTTCATTCGCGGTCGCGTTGATGGCGACGGTCACGGTGTTGCCGACGCCGATCGTGCCGACGTTGCAGGTGACGACGCTGCCGACGGTGTTGCACGAGCCGGTGCTCGGGGTCGCGCCGGTCACGGTCTGACCGGCCGGCAGCGTGTCGGTGATGACGACGCTCGTCGCCGGCGAGGGACCGTTGTTGAGGACGTTGAGGTTCCAGGTGACGGTGCCGCCGAGGGCCACGGTGCCGACGGCCGCGCTCTTGGTGACGGCGAGATCGGCCTGCGCCGCACCGACGTTGGTGACGGCGGTGGAGGTGTTGTCGCCGCCGCTGGAGTCGTTGCTCGCGGTCATGTTGGCGACGTTGCTGATGGCCTGCGGCGCTGACGGCGCGGTGACGTCGAACGTGATGGTGTGCGTGCCCGCGGCGAGGGTCGCCGCGGTGCAGGTGAGCGTCGTCGTGCCGGTGCAGGTGAAGGAAGGCGCGGAGAGGTTCGACGGAACCATGCCCGCCTGCATCACGTCGGTGACGCTGACGTTGCTGCCCGGGTCGGGGCCGGCGTTGACGACGGTGATGGTGTACGTGAAGACCTCGTTCGCGGCGACGTTCGCCGCGGCGGTCTTGGTGATCGACAGAGCAGCCGCCGCCGAGGCGGTGAGGGTGATGTTGGTGGGGTTGAGGCCGTAGTTGAGCGTGCCGCCGGTGAAGGTCAACCCGTTCTTCGTGGTGAAGTCGCCGCTGCGGCTGCCGAAGGAGAGGATCTGGTAGGTGTCGGCGTTCGCGGGCGTGTAGCCAATGCCGTAATTGATGTTGAGCGTGCCGGCGAGGTTGGCCTGGGCGCTGGTGGTCAGGCGCGAGAACTGGCCGGCGCCCGTGCCGGCGAGCTTCAGGGTGAGCGCGCCGGTGCCGGTCTGCGTGTAGTTCTGCGCGAATTGCAGCGTGCCGCTGATGATGTCGATGGTGCCGGTGTTGTTGACGACCCAGTTGGTGTCGAACGCGCTGGCGCCCGTGCCGACGGTCTTGTTCAGCGTGCCGCTGTTGTTGATGGTGACGCCGACCGCGCCGCTGGTGTTGTACGAGCCGAAGGGAATGTCGCCGGCCAGCGTGAAGGTGCCGCCGTTGGCGAAGATCGCGCCGATGGACGCGCGCGAGTTGAGGCTGCCGCCGGTGACGTTCACGACGCCGTTGTTGGTGAGATTCGAGCCGGTCTCGAAGTTGATCGCGCCCGAGCTGAGAGTGAGGGTGTTGCCCGGGTCGATGGTGAGGGACGTCCGCAGCTCCGCGCTGCCGGCCCAAGTGTGAGACGGGGAGGGGCCGGCCAGGGTCAGACCGCCGGAGCCGGAGATCGTGCCGCCGGTGACGGTGAGGAGGTTCGTCGTCGCGGCTGTATTGAAGAAGACGTTGCCGGCGCTGACGAGTGTTGCGCCCGGCGCGTACGTGTTCGCGATGGTGGCGGTGCCGCCCGTCATGCGGAATGAGCCGGAGCCGGCGATCGAGCCGGTGGTATTCGCGAAGGAGCCGCCGGCGACTTCGAACCCGCCCGGCGAGGTAACCGTGATTGCGCCTGCGTTCGTGCTGCCGCTGCCCTCGAGGCGGAGGATGCCGCTGGTGATGGCGATCGTGCCGGTTGCGCCGTTGCTGACCGCCCAGGTGGAGTCGAGCGTGGAGGTGGCGGCACCGGCGGTTTTGTTGATGTTGCCGCTGTTCACGATCGTCGTGCCGACCGCGCCGCTGGTGTTCCAGGAGCCGAACTGCACGTCGTTCGAGAGATTGACCACGCCGGGGTTGAGCCAGGTCGCGCCGATGGAGGCGCGCGAGTTGAAGCCGCCACCGGTGACGTTGAACGTCCCGTTGTTGGTGAGGTTGGAGCCGGTGTCGAAGACGAACGCGCCGCCGCTCATGGTCAGCGTGTTGCCCGGGTTGATGGTGAGCGCGGTCTGGACGACGGTGCTGCCGGTCCAGGTGTGGGTAGTGCCGGCGAGGGTAAGGCTGCCGGTGCCGGCGATCGTGCCGCCGGATGCGGTGAGGAGCGCGGTCGTTGCGGCGGTGTCGAAGGTCAGGGTGCCGGCGGTGATCGCGGTGCCGACGTTATAGGTGCTGCTGATGGTCGAGGTGCCGCCGGCGCTGCGGAAGGTACCCGTTCCGGACAGCGATCCGGCGGTGCTGGAGAACGATCCCGTTCCGACCTCGAAGATGCCCGGCGAGGTGATGGTGATCGGGCCGGTGTTGGTGTTGCCGCTGCCGTCGAGGCGGAGCGTTCCGTCGGTCACGGTCAGCGCGCCGCTGTTGTTGAGGGCCCAGTTCACGTCGAAGCCGGTCGTGCCCGCGCCGGCGGATTTGGTGATCGTGCCGGTGCCGGTGTTGTTGATGGTGACGCCGACGCTTCCGCTGGTGTTGAACGAGCCGAAAGAGACGTTGCCGGTAATGTTGAAGGTGGCGTTGTTGGTGAGCGTGGAGCCGATGCCCGCGGGCGTGGCCACGGTGGCGCCGGCGAGGGTCAGCGTTCCGTTGTTGGTCAGGGACGCTCCCGGCTCGAACCGTAGCGTGCCGGTGACCGACAGCGCACCCGTGGCCGCGATGGTGCTGGGTCCGGTGAGGATGAGCGTTGCCGAGCCTACGCTCAGCGTTGCCCCGGCACCGACATGCACTCCGGTCACGGTCTGGTTGATGCCGCTCATGGTGACCGTGTACGTGCCGGTGGCGTCGAGGTACGCCGTCTGCGCGGACGTCGGGACCACACCGGTGCTCCAGTTGGCGGCGGTGTTCCAGTTTCCGCTGACAGGATTGAGCCAGTGCGGATCGGCCGAGTAGACGTAGCCATTCGTCAGGGTCGCGTCAGCGGAGTCGGGGTGGGTGACGACGACATCGACCGTGCCGGCGGCATGGGCCGGCGTGGTCGCGGTGATGGTGCTGGTGTTGACGACGGTGATCGACGTCGCAGCGACGCCGTCGAAGGTTACGCCGGCGCCGGCGTGGAAGTTCGTGCCGCTGATGGTGACGCTTTGACCACCCGCCGGCGAGCCGATGGCCGGCGCGATGCCGGTGACGGTGACGACCGGGCCGGTGAGCGGAGTGATGGTCGCGGCAATCCCCGTGCTGTCGTCGAGGTAGTTCCCATTGCCGTAGCCGACGGTCAGCTCGACGACGTCGCCGAGGTTCAGAGACCTGCGCAGGACGAAGCTCTGCGGCACGTTGTAGGCGGTGACGTTGCCGCTGAACTGTTCGATGCCCCCGATGAGGACCGCCACGTCGGTAGTGGTCGGAGCCTGATCGACGCCCGTGAATGCGCCGCTGATCTGCCACTGACCGGCCGCGGGGGCCGTCCAGCGCACCACTGAGTTTTCCCCGGCCGCGCCGGAATGCCCGCCGAACGTGCCGGCGGGAACGGTGACGTCGCCGGAGTGCGTGATTGGCGAGGCCGTCGGATTGTGGAACGCCGTCGGCGCCGCACCGACGTACCAGTAATCGTAGCCACTGCCATGGGTGGTGGACGTCGTGAAGAGATTGAACGCGCTTCCGCGTGTGGCTGACCATCCGTAGGACCACGGTCCGGTCGGATTCACGGTCCTGGAGAAGTCCCGGGCGACGTCCCAGTTGTCGTTGTACGCGAACGCGCCGTTGGCGGAGCCGGCGGGGTTGGTGACGGAGACGACGATGTTGCCGGCGGCGTGTGCAGGCGCGATGACCTCGAGCAACGTCGCCGTCTGGTTGACGATCGTCGCGGGCGTGGAGTCGAAGACGATTGACGTGACCGTGTCGAGCGCGGTGCCGTCGATGTAAATGGTGGTGCCGCCGGCGACGTTGGCGTTGTTCGGACGCAACGCACTGACCGTCGGACCGGAGGTCGCGAGATAGGTGAAGCCGCCGACGCTGGTGGCCGGCTGGCCGTCAGGATTCGTGACGACGACGTCGATTGCCGCCGGAGCGGTTCCGCCGAACGCGGGCGTCGTGGCGGTGATCTGCGTCGGGCTGTTGAACGTGACCGAGGCCACGACGCCGTCGAAAGTCACCGTGGGCGTGGCCGCGAAGCCGGTGCCGACGATGACGACGCTCGTGCCGCCGAACTCCGTGCCGGAATTCGGGGTGAGGCTGGTGATGGTCGGGCCGCTGGCGGTGAGCAGAACGCTGCTGCTGCCCGGATAGCTGACACCGAACGAGCGGCCGGCGCCGAAGCTGGTGCTGGTCGTGCCGAAGGTGCCGCTGACCGGCGACATGACCGACCAGGTCTGTCCGCCCTGCGGAACGAACGGGCCGACGACGTACGCGGTGAGCTGCGCACCGCCGATGTTCGGCGTGCCGGTGAAGGTCATCGTGCCGGCGGTGGTCGCGCTGCTGACGCCGAACTTGTAATGCGAGCTGGCGTTGCCAGCGATCGACTGGGTGTAGTTGATGGCACCGCTCTCGACGTCGACGATGCCGCCGCTGTTGTCGGAGTTCACGCCCATCGTGAACGTGCCCGCGCCGGCCGTCTTCTTGATCGTGCCGGTGTTCATCACCCAGGAGGGGTTGAACCGCGACCACGTTCCATCGACCTGCAGGTCGACCGTGCCGCTGTTGTTGAAGTTGCCGGTCTGGAAGGTGAGGCCGCCCGTCGATGTGTAAACGATGCTGCCCTGGTTGTTGAGGATGCGCTCCATCACCAGCGGGCTGCTGCCGCTGATCGTGGTCGCGCAAAGGAGGCCGAGAGTCATCGTGCCGGCGCCGCTCGTGGAGCCGCCCGTCCAGTTGAAGGTGTCGCTGACGCTCATCGTGCCGGCGCCGTTCATCGTGCCGCTGCTGAAATCGAGGTTCGCGACGGTGGCGGTACCGCTGGTGGTCACGGTTGCGCCGGAGACCTGCAGCGAGCCGAGGCCGGTTTGCGTGGCGTTGAACGTGCTCCCGCCCGCGTTGTAGGCGACGGCGGTCCCGGCGGCGGTGGTGAACGTTCCGCTGCTCGTGCCACTGCCGTTCAGATTCAGCGCACCGCTGTTGATGGTGACCTGGTTGTTGTTGCTGAACGATTCGGAGAAGGTGAGCGTGCCCGCGCCGAGGGTCATCGTGCCGTCGTTGACGAACGTGCCCTGCCAGGTGCTCGAGCCGGTGCCCGTGGTCTTGTTGAAGTTCGCGCCGGTGGCGTTGGTGAACGTCGTGGCGTTGAAGCGCAGCCAGGTCGCGTTACTGAGCAGATTGAAGATGGCGTTGTTGGTGATGCTGCCCGTCTGCAGGGTGAACGAGCCGGTCATGTCGAAGTTGACGATGCCGTCGTTCGTAGCGACGCGCTCCATGGCCCGGTTGTTCGCGCCGGTGATGGTCGTCGTGCAGCCGCCACCGAGAATGAGCACGCCGCCACCGGTGAAGTCACCACCGCTCCAGAGGAAGGTGGTGTCGACGGTGAGGGCCGTGCCATTGATCGTGCCGCCGGTGAGCTCGAGGTTATTGGCGGCCGCACCGTTCGCCGAAACGGTTCCGCCGGTGACCTGCAGCTTCCCGCCGCTCGATTGAAGTCCACCGAAGGTGTGAGAGCCGGCGTTGTACGCGACCACCGTTCCTGCGACGGTGTCGAAAGTACCGGTGCTGGTGCCGCTGCCGTTCAGGTTCAGCGTTCCGCTGTTGACGGTAACGAGGTTGTTGTTGCTGAAGGACTCGGAGAACGTGAGCGTGCCCGCGCCGAGCGTCATCGTGCCGTCATTGACGAACGTGCCCTGCCACGTGCTCGTGCCGGCGGCGGTGGTCTTGTTGAAGTTTCCGCCGCTGGCGTTGGTGAAGATGGGCGCATTGAAGCGCAGCCAGGTGGCATTGCTCTGGAGGTTGAAGGTGCCGTTGTTGGTGAAGTTGCCGGTATTGAGGGTGAAGGCGCCGGTCACATCGAAGTTGATCGTGCCATTGTTCACCACCGTCGCGACGACGCGTGGCGAGGCGCCGCTGATCGTGGTCGTGCAGGTGCTGGCGAGGGTGAGAGCGTCGCTGACGAAGTCGCCGGCCGTCCATTGGAGAGAATCGTTGATGGCGAACGCCGATGTGCCGGTCATCGTGCCCGCGGTGAGCTCGACGTTCGACGCCGTACCGCTCACAGTCACCGTCGCGCCCGATCCTCGGAGTTTCCCGCTGCCGGTGAACGCGCCGCTGAATGTGTGACTGCCGGCGGAGTACTCGACGATGCCCGTACCTGCGCCGGTGGCGAACGTGCCACTGCTCGAGCCGCTGCCGCTGAGTTTCAACGTGCCGGCGGTGACATTCACCAGGTTCGTGTTGCCGAAGGTCTCGGTGAAGTTCAGCGTGCCCGCGCCGAGGTTCATCGTTCCCGCGTTCGAGAACGTGCCCTGCCATGTAGAGGTGCCCGTGGCGAGGGTCTTGTTGAACGTGGCCGTCGCGGTGTTCAGGAAGGACGTGGAGTTGAAGCGCAGCCAGGTGGCGTCGCTCTGCAGATTGAACGTGCCGTTGTTGGTGAAGTTGCTGGTGTGCTGCGTGTACGTGCCGGTCATGTCGAAGGTGACCGTGCCGTTGTTGGTGATGCCACCGGCGCTGTAGCGGGTGGTGGCGCCGGTGATGGTGGAGATCGAGCCCGTGTCGAGGACGAGCGCGGCGCCGAGGTCGCCGCCGTTCCAGGTCATGCCGCCGGTGACGGTCAGCGTGAATGCACCGCTGAGGCGCGTGCCCGAACCGTTGAAGGTGACGTTGGTCACGGAGCGGTTCGAGTCCAGCGCGACGTCGTGGTTGATGACGGCGCTGTCGTACGACTGCGGGAAGCTGCCCGCGCCCCAGGTGGCGGGATTGTTCCAGGCGCCGTTGGTGACGCTGGTGTACGTGGTGGCGGCGATGAAGGCGAATCCGTTCGTGAGCGAGCCCGTTCCGGCCGCGGTGGTGACGTCGACGTTGTACGTGCCGGAGGCGGTGGCAACGGTGGTCGCAGTGATCTGCGACTGGGTGTTCGTGCCGATGCTGATGGGATTGCCGACGGTCACCGAGGCGCCGCTCATCGAGCTGCCGGCGATCGTGACGCCGGTGCCGCCCGCGGTGGTGCCGCTGGTGGGGTTGATGCTCAGAACGGTGGGCGCCGCCGGATAGCACTTACCAGCGTCGTCCGCATCGTAAATCGCCAGCACCTCGGCAGCAGAAAGAGCGCGGTTGTAGACCGAGACCTCATCGATCGAGCCGTTGAAGAAGTAGGCCAGGGATTCGTTCTCGTACTCGGCGCCGATCGTGAGCGGATGCGTGTCGTACGCGATCGACGCGAGCTCCGCGGCGCTCAGGGCGAGCTGGCCGTCGACGTAGAGGCGGATGTCGTTTGCGGCGTCATCGAAGGTCAGCGCGACGTGGTACCAGACGCCGGTGGACGGCGTGAAGGCCGTGGTCTTGTAGGTGATGCCGCCCGGACCACCGACGCCGAAGTAGAGCAGGTTGTCCTTGTACGAGACGCCGTAGGACTCGAACGTGCCCGTGCCCGCCGTCTTGCCGAACAACATCGCGTAATTGCCCACCGGGACGCTGTTGAACTTGACCCATCCCTCGATGGTCACGTTCGGGGCGGGACGGCTCCAGACGGAGTCCGGGACGCTGACATGCTGGGTGCCGTTGAGAGCGAAGGCCTGCCCGACACGGCCCGCTGCATAGCCGCCGTTGTTGGTGCCGTTCGTTCCACCGGCGCCGTCGGTCGCATCTCCTTCGCCTCGGAACCACGACACGACGCCACTGGTGGTGATGTCGCAAAGCGCGGCGGCGTAACTGAACGCGCTGGTCAACGTGTCCGACCCGTCTGGATTGGTGACGGTGACGTTGACCGTGCCCGCGCCGGCCGGTGTGCGCACTTTGAGGATCGGTGAGGTCGAGAGGATGGTGGCGTTGCTCGCTCCGAACTGAACCTGCGTGACGCTGCTGAGGTTCGTGCCGGAGATCTCGGTGTAGGTTCCGCCGTTGACCGTGCCGCTGGTGACGGAGAGCGCGGTGATCGTCGGCGAGCTCGCGTTGTACGTGAACGCATTGAGCTTCGTGTGCGCTTCGGTGTTCGCGTTGGTGACGGTGACATTGACCGCGCCCGCGGCGTGGGCGGGGGAGGTCGCGGTGAGCTCGGTCGCGCTCTGCCAGAGAACCGGCGTCGCGAAGGTCGTGTCGAATTTGACCGTGCCGGTGAAGTTCTCGCCGGGCGTGGTGCCGGTGAAGCCGGTGCCGGTGATGGTGACCGCCGTGCCGCCGGTGAGGCCGCCCGACATCGGGGACAGCGTGGTGATGGTCGGGCCACTCGCGGTCAGCGTGAGATCGTTCGCGTTGTAGGTCTCGGCCAGCGTACGCGTGCCGGCGAAGGTGTAGTTCTTGGTGATGAAGTCGCCGCTGCGACCGCCGAACGTCAGCACCTGGAACGCGGTGCCGCCATCGGGGACGTAGCCGATGTTCACTTCCGGAGTCGACGTTCCGGAAAGCGTCACGGTGCCGGTGACGGCGATGCGGCCGAAGTCCGTCAGCGGCGTCGGGCCGTTGATGGGGAACTTCAGCGTGCCGTTGCTGGTCAGGCCGCTGGGGAAGGCGAGGATGCCCGTGGCCGCGCCGATGGTGCCCGTCGCGGTGTTCGTGCAGACGCCGCCGCAATGAACGTTGCTCGTGCCGGTGCCTCCGGTCTTGCCGAAGAGACCACTGAGGCCGAAGGTGCCGGCGCCGCCGGTGCCGTCGTACCCGAAGTCGTGATCGCCGGTGATGGCCAGCGAGGCCAGAGCACCGGCGAGGCTGAAGGAGCCGCCGTTGCGGAAGCCAACCGTGGTGCCGGCGTTCATCGAGCCGGCGATGGTGATCGTTCCACCGTCGACCTTCGGGGTCTGCGTACCGGCGACGGCGTTCAGCGTCGCGCCGCTGTCGATGGTCAGACCGCTGCCGGCGATCGATGCTTCCTTCCAGGTGAGGATGCCCGTCAGCGTGACGCCGTTGAAGGTCATCGTGTTCGCGCCGCGCAGCATCAGCACGCCGGTCGTCGGCGCGGCGATGTTGCCGGCGAAGCTCGCCGCGCTGTTGACGTCGTGCGTGCCGTTGCCGATGAAGCTCGCGCCGGTCAGGAAGGTCGCGCCGTTGCTGAAGCGAACGGTCGCGCCAGCCGCCGCGTTGAACGTGCCGTCGCTCGTGATCGGCGAAGTGATCTCGATGATTCCGCTGTCGGACTGGATCGTGCCCGAGCCGCTGAGCGTCGCGCCGCCGCCGAGGGACATCGGCAGCGAGCCGCCGCTCTTGAGGATCGTTCCGGAGTTGTCGATCGAGGCGACGAGGCCGACGCCGTCCCAGCGGAAGTCGCGATCGTCCTGGATGTCGACGAGACCGCCGATGTCCATCGAGGAGCCGTTGGTGAAATGGACGGCGGCGCCCTGGAGCTCGAGCGTGCCGTTGTTCTGCCACGCCAGTCCGTCAGCGATCTTCACCGTGCCGCCGCTGATGGTGGTGATGACCGTTCCCGGCGGGGTCTGCAGGGTGTTGCCGATGAACGTGGCGTCCTTCCACTCCAGATTGCCGGTGAAGGTGGCCGTGGTCCAGGTGATGTTCGCGATCGCGTCGATCCGGAAGATGGTCGCGCTCGCGGAGATCGAGCCCTTGAGCTCGACCGCGCTGTTGATGAGGATCGTGCCCGTGCCGGTGAAGTCGGTGCCGGTCTCGAAGGTGCCGCCGGTCGAGAACTGCATCGTGGCGCCGTTGAGCACCTGGAAGGTTTGCGAGGCCGCGGGGTTCGCGGAGATCCTGCGGCCGCTGGTGGCGCTGCCAATGATGAAGCCGGCGGTGGTGATGTCGCTGGTGATGTTCAGCGTCCCCGACTCGCCGCTGATGAAGCCGATGTTGTTCAGCTCCGCGCCGCCGCCGAGCGAGCTCAGTCCCGCCCCGGCGATCTTCTTGATGATGCCGCTGTCGTTGTTGTCGATCTGAACGATGGCGCCTGCGCCGTTCCACATCAGGTCGAAATCGCCGTTGATGTTGATCGTCCCGTCGTTGTTCAGCGATGCCCCGTTTGACAGATGGAGGCTGGCCGCGTTGAGGTTGATCGTGCCGTCGTTGACGAGCGGCGAGAACTCGATGGTGTGGGTGACTGCAGTGGCGATGTTGAGAATCGACCCGTTGGAGATGGTCAGGCCCGCGGAGATCGTTCCGCTGTTCCAGGCCATCGTCCCGTCGACGGTGAGGTCGAGGGAGCCCCAGAGATTGGCGTTGAGCTGAATGTCGTTGATCGTCGCGCTGACGTCGACGGTCACGTCGTGATTGACGACGACGTTGTCCCACGCGTTGGGAACGACGCCGCCCTGCCAGGTGGCCGTGCTCGACCAGTTGCCCGGACTCTGCGTCTGAATGGTCTGGGGCAGGGCGACGGTGAAGGACTTGAAGCTGGTGCCGATGGTGGAGGCGGTGACGCTGATCGTGCCCGTGGTCGCTCCGGCGGGGACGGTGGCGTAGATCTCGGTGTCCCCGCTGATCCCGAAGCCGGGGTCGGAGACGCCGTTGAACTTCACGTCGGTCGCGCCGGTGAAGTTCGAGCCGTAGAGGGTGACCGCGGTTCCGGTCGCGCCAATGGTCGGCGTGAAGCTGGCCACGGACGGATCAGTCGCGCCCCATTGCTGAGCGATGCCGGCGCCCCATTCCGTGGCGTAACTCGCCACCCCATTCACCTCGGCGAAAAGATTCGTCGTGTCGACCCAGCCCGCGGGAAACGTGGGAGTGGTTCCGAAGTCGCGAATGGGGACGAACGTCCGGATGTCGCCACTCCAGTTGAGATTCGGCCAGTAGTACTTCAGGTCGACCGTGGACGGATCGCCGCTGAGGTTCCAGAGGAAGTTCACGCGTGACGTCGAGGTGACGTCGGTGACCAGCACGTTGATCGTAGCCGCGGAGGCGGAGGTGATCTCGATCGGCGCGTATCCACCGGAGAGATCGCTGATGGTCTCGAACCTGCGCATCTGTCCGGCGGGAATGGCGATGGAGAGGTTGCCCTGCACGCCGCCGAAGGTCCGGCTGATCGTTCCTGTCGAGGCAACGGTCAGCTTCCGCGGCGACTCGATCACGATGTTGCCGCCGCCGCTCAGATCCACGAGGTTGGTGACGGTGAGGTCGTAGCCGGCGAACGAGTCGAGCTCCATCCCGTAAGTGCCGGTGATGCGAAGAGTGGGAATCGAGATCGCGGCGGTGGACGCGCCGCTCAGCTCGCCCCACCACGAGGAGGCGGTGATCCAGAGCTCGCCGGTCGTGCCGCCGTTGAAAGCGCCGTCGATGATCAGGTAGGCGGCGATCTTCAGAATGCCGCTGTTCAGCTCGAGCGTGCCGGGCGTGTCGATGAGGACGACGTCCTGCGAGTCGATCGCGAAGCTGCCGAGATTGAAGGTGCCGTCGAGGATGAACAGCTCGTCGGCGACGCTGGCGTTGCCGGCCAGCGTCGCCGTGCCGGAGGATTTGTCGATGGTCAGATCTTCGTACGCCGTGCCGCGGACGATCTGCGCGCCGGTGCCGTTGTAGGTGACGCCGGAGGAGTTGCTGACGAACGTGCCGGTGTGCAGAAAGTCGCCGCCGATCTCGAGCAGGCCAAGGCTCAGCACCAGCGCGCCATTGCCGGTCACGTCGCCGGTCACCACGGCGCCCCTGCTATTGAGGTCCAACGTGGCGAGGCCCGGTCCGTTGACGATGGCCAGCGATGCAGCGTTCAGCGCCGCAGGCGCGAAGCCGCTCAGAGTCTTGGTGGCGGCGGTGGCGCCGGTGGTGACGATCACATGCCCGTAGAGCGGGGTGATGTCGATGATCTGGTTGCCGTCGGCCTCGTAGATGACGGTGCTGGTCGGATCGGTGATGTGCGTGCCGGCCGGCATCGTCGCGCCGATGCGCAGGGTGGTGTTCGCGCCGAGGTTGACCGTGCCGTTGCTGGTGAGGGTGAAGCCGCCGTCGAAGAGCGTGCCGGCGGTGAGGGTGAGGATCGTCGCGGTGGCGGCGCCGCCGAGCGTGGCCGTGCCTGCGCTCTTGTTGATGGTCAGCGCGTCGTACAGCGTGCCGCGGATGGTCTGGGCATTCCCGCCGGAGAAGGTGATGTCGTAAGTCGGGGTGATCGTTCCGGAGAAGGCGGTGTTGCTTCCCTCGAGGATGACCAGGCCTCCGGCGCTCTTGGTGATCTCCCCCGCGCCGATGAGCGAGCCGTCGATGGTGAGGGTGTTGCTGCCGATGTCGAAGACGACCGTGGAATTGTTCTGATCGACTTCGAGCGAGCCGTTGATCGAGATCGAACCGCTCGCGGTCTTGGTCACGTTCACCGCCGGCAGTCCGAACGCGGTGATGGTCAGGTTCTCGTAAAGAATGTTGGCGATGGTCTGGTTCGCACGGGCGTCGTAAGTGATGGTGCTGGTCGGAGAGAGGGCGTAGCTCTGGAAGACCGGCAGGGACGTGCCGTTCCCCGGTTGCGCGCCGGACGTGGTGCCGATGCGCAGCACCGCCCCGGCATTCATGAGCAGCGTGCCGCTGGTTCCCGGCCCTGTGATCTGGTAACCCTGGTCTTCGAGATAGCCGTCGATGCTGAGGTTGCCGTTGATGGTGGTGACGCCGCCGAGAAGGCGCGTTTCGAGCGCGCCGGTCGTGGTGAGATGGTGGTAGGTCGTGCCACGAACCGCGACGGGCGTGCCGGTGTAGTTGACGGTGTTTCCGCCGGCGCTGGCGTTGAAGGTGCCGACGGTGATCTGCCCTTCGACGTTCAGCGTGCCCGTCGAGCCCTGATTCCACGTGCCGCCCCCGGCGAGACCGGAGGCGTCGGTGAGCGTGATCGTGCCGTTGTTGAGGACCGATCCCGCAACGGTGATCGTGTTGGTGAGGGTCAGCGATTCGCCGGAGGGGATCTCGCGCGGCGTGCCGGTATCGAAGTACACCGGCGCGTTGATCGTGCCCAGTCCGATGAGCTGCGCGCCGGTGGTGCCGGGGAGGGTGAGGTCGGCCGTGCCGTTGATCGTTCCGGCGACGGTAGCGGTCCTGGTGACGGTCATGCCGAACGAGGACAGGTCGAGGACGCCCAGAACGGTCAAGTTGTTGACCGTCACGGAAGCGGTGTCGACGGTGACGGTGTGGCTGCCGTTGATCTGGACGTCGTCGATGCTGGTCGGGACCAGGCCGTTGTTCCAGGTCGACGGCGAGCTCCAGTTGCCGGAAGCGATGCTGGTGATCGGGCCGTCGGCCTGCGCCGCGAAGTGCGCGGCGATGCGCGCAGGGGAGAGAGCCGTGTTGTAGATCGCGACTTCATCGACCGCTCCGTTGAGGAAGCGGCCGGGGTTCTGGCCCATCCCGATGCGTACGTCGCCGGCGAGGTCGATGGAGGTGAACGTGCTGGCGTTCGAGCCGGTCTGCACGCCGTCGACGTAGAGCTTGGAGCCGCCGGTGGTGACGACGAGGACGACGTGATGCCACGCCGCCGGGGAGTCGGGAACGCTGCTGAGGTTCTGCTGGCTGCCGTCGAGATAGAGCTCGCAGAAACCGGTGCCGGCCTGCAGATGAACGAAGTCGGTCGTGGTGGCCGCGACGATGGCCTGGGTGCCGTTGGGATTGTCGACGTGGACCCAGGCCTCGATGGTGATCGCCGAGCCGCCGCCCCAGTTGCCGGGAAGCTGGACGTAGCTGGAGCCGCCGTCGAACGCGGCGGCGGTGGTGGCGCTGCCGAGGGCGCCGGCTGTCAGGATGACGTTGTTGTACGTGCCGTGGAGGCTGTTCCCGGAGATGTCGGTGGCAGTTGCGCCGGACGCGTCGTCGAGCGGGTAGTAGGCGACCGGGTTGTCGGACAGAACGACGGCGCGGTATTCACCGGAGGCTGCGAAGAGGGGGGTGGTCAGCAGCGCCGCCGCGACCAGCACAACCAAAGCACGACTGAACACACGGCTCATTCATCAGCTCCGAACGGCGCGGAGACAGCTCTCCACGCGAGGCAGATTGTTCACACCGGGGGATTGGACCTTCGCACGCACGCGGACCCACGCGTGCACACGGAAAACTCTCTCTGGTAATGCGTGCCGGCGATTCTACCACCGGTTATTTGTGGAAACTATGGCCCTGAGGATAGGGCAAGGCGGGCGGGAGGCTGGTGAGGGGGATCACCAGGGACGCGAGTCACGCCGCGATGGCGGATGTCTCTCTCTGATTCACTTCAGCCTGTAATTGATGGTGAGGCAGAAAGTCGATTCCACCGCTGCGCCATCCACCATCGCAGGCTTGAACCGCCATCGACGGAGGGCCTCGAGCGCGGCGTACGCCAACGGCGTGGGCAATGGCTTCACGACCCGCGGTTCGGTCACGCTGCCGTCCGCGCCGATCTTGGCCGCAACGATCAGAAGCCCCTGATTGCCAAAAGCGACCGCACCTCGGGGGTAACTCGGCTCGGCCGTGGAGATGACGGCGGGCGGAGTGGTTGCTTCCGACGGCGGTCGAGGGCACTTCTCCGGGTTGGGCGAGGGGAGGATGTTGTTCTTGAGAATGACGCCGGGCTCGCCGAACGCGGACAGATCGCTTTCCGCGCTCTTCGGGAAGAGGGTCTGGGCCATGTGCCAATGCCACAGCCCGGCCGCGCGATCTCCGCTACCGACTTCGGCCAGCGCCGTCTGGATCAGCGGGACGACCAGGACGTAGGTCGTCTCATCGCTGGGACCGAGCGCATCGAGCATCTCCGCATTCAGCTTCTTGAATGGGGAGCGCCTCGCGGTACGAGCCCTTCTTGAGGAGGATCGAAGTCTTCTCGAGCCGCTTCGTCCATTCCTGCGCGCGCCATTTCGGGAGCGCGGCGGCGGCGTCGAGCGCGAGCAGAGAGGCGATGAGCCAGGGGAGCGATCGCTTCTTAGTCACGGCACAGCATTCGTGCAACACCGCAGCCACTCGGATCACGTTCAACCCGCTATTAGACTTGCCGCGTGAACCGGACCACGGCACTCCTGCTCGAGAAATGGGCGATCTGGATCTCCCTGATCGGCATCCTCTTTCTTCTCCGCCATCTGTTCCCGATCTTCTTCCTTACGTTCGTGCTCTCGTACATGGGCAATACGGCCGTGAATGCGCTTTCGAAACGCTTCCCGCGCCGCAGACTGAACGTGGTCCTGGTTTACGCGACGTTTCTGGCGGTGCTCGCCGGCGTGACCGTGCTGGTCGTGCCCAGGATGCTCAACGAGGCCAGGGGGCTGGCGCGGCAATACATCGCTGCCGAGGCGGCTCGGGAGGAGGGTGGGGAGACATTCATCCGCCGGGAAGCGCGCGACCTCGTGGATTCGGTCGGTCTGGGCATCGCCGGTACGGAGACGTTTCAGGATTTCAGGCAGTCCGACGCGTACGTGGCCATCGTCGACCGGCTCGCGGAGGCGATGACGACGACCAGCCGCCGGATCACTGTCGAGGTCACGCAATTTGCGAACGTCGCGCTGATCCTGGCCTTTCAATTCGTCCTGGCGATGATCCTGTCGTTCGTGCTGATCTGGGACCTGCCGAAGATGAAGGAACGGCTCCGGCAGTTCTCGAAAGGCCGGACCGCTGAAATTTACGCCGAGATCACTCCCAGCCTCAGCGCGTTCGGAACGATGCTCGGCCGCGCGTTCGAGGCCCAGAGTGTAGTGGCCGTGGTCAACGCGATTCTCTCCGTAATCGTGTTCCTTCTCCTCGGCCTCCCCTCAATCGCGCTCCTGGCCATGATCGTGTTCGTCTGTTCGTACATCCCGGTCATGGGCATGATCCTGTCGACGCTGCCGGCAGCGTTTCTCGCATTGAAGATAGGCGGCGTGACCCGTGTGCTGTGGCTCGTCGCCGGCATCCTGATCATTCACGCGATCGAGGCGTACATGCTCAATCCGCTGATCTATGGACGGCACCTGCGGCTGCATCCGGTGGCCGTTTTGCTGATCCTGATCATTGCCGAACACCTTTTCGGCGTATGGGGACTGCTCCTGGGCGTTCCCATCGCGGCGTTTGTGGTGAAGTACGTGATCGAGGGGCAGCCGATCGGGCCTGCGGCGGAAGGTTCGGTAGCGGCCTAGGTTTTCGCTCGGTCGCGGTCACAGAAATGAGAGCTCTTTTAGTCGGTGTCTCCGTTAGCGTTTCTTAGCGTGCTCCTCGAGGTCTTCCAATGTGCCCTTGAAGGTGAATGTGATTGTCGATCCACCGTCCTTGACCTCCTGCTCGAGCGACACACGCGACCAGCCGTGAGGAAGTTGCTCGAACTTCGTCAGCCAGAGAGGGTAGGAACCGAACGTGTCGTCGAAGTTCGCGTTCCACGAATCAGTCGTCACGTAAATGAACGGACGCTTTCCGGTGAGCTGCCGGATTCGGTCGAGGTATCGATGCAAGCGGGCACTGAGGTCTTTCGTTGGTTGATTGCCGCTTTGAAGCGGCGATACGTTCACTCCTAACAGCACGTCGTACTCCGACGGTTTGACAGTCTGGATGAATCGGTCCGCTTGTGCTATCGGATCGCGTATGTCGTATAACACCTGATAGGCTCCGCCAATCAGATTTCGAGAGCGCACTTCCTCCCGCATTCGCGAAAACTCCGGTTGATCGGCATCGACGAAGGCGAAGGACACATCTCGTAGCTCCGGATTGGCCCAATCACGGTTCTTCATATATCCGACGTCGACTCCCACGGGGTTGATTGTCGACACCAGTGGTGGCGACGGTGAAGGCGCGCGTCCGGTATTGGACGTATCGGTCCCTACATCGGCGCCCACCCATTTCTTCGTGGCCATGAAGACCAAGGCCAGCGCCAGCATCACCGCGAGAGCTGCAAAGACGGTCCGTTGCGTGAACAGCGGCGACGGGTTCCGCTTCTTCCGTCGCACGATCTCCTTACGGATTGACTTGGCGAGATGCTCATAATCGGCACGCCAGTGACGGTCCGTCATCTCCATCATCTGCCGGCCCAGGAACGACTTTAACTCGCCCGGCAGAACTGCGGCACTTGGCAACGTGGCGTCGTTGACGAGCACTGGAATGATCCGCACGTCGCGTTCGAGCGCGCTGGAGATCTCGCGGCGCACGATATCCTCCGGATCGGCCAGCCGAGCCGGCCGCCAGTTGGTACCGATCATGACTATGAGCGCCGCACACGATTCGAGCCGCTCATCGATGACCTGCTTCCAGTCGTCCCCTGCGTCAATGCCACCGCCGCGGTCGAAGAACACGTTGTCTTCGCCGAAGTCATTGCACAAGGCGTCGTTCAATCGCCCGGCGTACGCTCCAGTATCGTCGCGTCGATAGCAGATGAAGATTTGCCGGGCCGGTCTAGCTCGCATCAGGGTTTCGGTTCGACGTTTACCACATTGTCGATCGGAATCACAGTTCAGGGAACCTGCGGAGGACGATCGGGCCGACGGATGATGTAGGCGCTTTAGCGCCGCACCGAAGCCGAGCCGCGACGCCTTCTGGCAGTAGTTGAGCGCCGGCCGAACGGAACCACTTCTTCGTGGCCTCAGCGAGTTCCGGTCGGCGGGGCTCAAGCGTCACGACGATCGGGATGCTCACTTTCCTTCTCGCGCAGGTACTTGCACAAAGCCGCCAGGGCCACCAAGAAATAGTCAAGGCTCGAAATCAGGGTCACCCAGTTCAATGTAGCGGCGGAAGCGTCCGTCTACAAAGATAATCTCGCAGTCGAAGCTGTCCGTCACACCCGATGGGTCAAGGCAGGCCTGCAGCGTGGTGGGAGTCTTATCGCTACCGAGGCTGACCAATTAGTAGCTTCGACCTTTCGTCGTGACGACGTATGGGGTACCCCACGGATCCTCGATTGGAAGAGCTGTACCGAGCAATCTATTCGCGTGCGCCACGCCCGAGAGCGTCGGATACCCATTTACTGTCGACAGAACTGCCGCCTTCCAGGACCGTCGTCGAACGAGCACGTAACCAGCCACCGCAGGAATGATCACGAGCGCTATCAAGACCGCGAAAATCAAAGGATATGTGATGGCCGAATATTAGCGTGGCGTACCGGTCTGGCAGTGATCGAGGGCCAGCCGATTGGGCCTGCAGCGGAAGGTTCGGTACCTGCCTAGGTTTTCACTCGCTCGCGGTTACAGAAATGAGAGCTCTTGTAGTCGGTGTCTCCGAGGGAGTTCGAAAAGTGCATGACGCACGTTCGATCGGGACAGTGGGCGAATCCGAAGGTGTGGCCCAACTCGTGAGCGGTCTCCTTGACGACCCGCTCGCGAAGCCGGCCAGGATCTTCGGGCCATCCTCGGAATGACTCGCGAAGACGCGGCAGAGCGACCACTGCGAACCGGCCCGGCTTCTGGGCCTGGCCGAAGATGAAGTTGAGCCCTGGCGCGTACGCATCGGCATCGATGATTCCGACGATCCGATCGGCATCCGCAACGTCCTGCCGCGCGAGGTCTTCGAGAAGAGCGGTCCCTCGATATTGCCGCCGCGACGGATCGAGCGCTTGTTCGGGGAGAGGCACCGCGGCTCCGACGACGACGTCCCGTTTCACGATCGCCGGTAACTCTCTCTGCAGATGGCTCAGAACATCCTGCGGAACTGGTCCAATGGGGATGATGACGATGCGGCGCGACACCTGGCGATCGTCGCCCGAACAGCCGATGAGGGCAAGAACGACGACTACGAACCGCGCAATGCGCCCGGGGATGTTCGTCATGGAATGATGACGCTTACGGACGATTACAGGTTTCGTCCTGCCTCGGCCACCGCAAGAAATCGATATAACAACCATCCGTTGGTGATGGGGCGATCAGCACCGCACCAAGCGGTGGCATCCTGCCCTGCAGCATTCCGTGAAGCGTTCCGGGACGATACAGATCGAAGTAGTCGCCGTAGACGTAACAGAACATCACGCTCACCCATAGACTGGCAATCTTCAGTCGCACGGATGCAGGCGCGTCGTGAAGCGTGTTCGATTTCATGGGCTTCCGGTCGTTACGGTGAGGTGAGACCAGCGCGGATGAAGCCAGGCAGCCTATGTGTCGGCAGGCGCGTCGTCCCAGTCCATGACCTGCCGATCGCATATCCATTCGAGCGCCTTTCGGCGTTCCACGATGACATCGAGGTTGAAGACGCCGGTATCGTAACCCCCTAGTTGCCCGTCGCGCGCGTACCAGTGCGCACGGTAATACAAGTCGAGCATCGGGTAAATCTGATCGAAAGGACGGAGAGAGAAGCGAGCACGAAACCGTTCCCCGGTTTCGCCGACCTGCAGATTCGGAAGTAGCGACGCCAGATGGTCACCCACGGGCTGAGGGATCGGAACGTCCGGTATGAGCTGGCCGGCCCACACCAGAGTCCAGAGAGATTCTACGTACCAATAGAGATCGACCTTGTCCTGTTCGCTCAACTGGGCGTTCGATCTCCGAAGAATCTGCGACTCACGCCGGGAGAGAGAACCTCGAAGACCATTGGATGTGATCCACCCGTCGATGACGTTTATCGGCGCGCCAAAGTAGATCTGCAGTAACGCATTCATGACCAATGCGCGATCGGCGACCTGTCCGGATTCGCGCGGCTGCGTCCTGTCGAGCCAGGGGAGCGCGTCGAGAACCTCTCCTCCCAGGGTTCGGATGATGCGCTCGGATTCCGCTTTGACGTCGTGAGGCAGGGTGCTGTTTGCCATGCGCGAATGTTCGCACGACGGCAGGTCGCCGTCAGAGAACGTCTATGCCTCGAGATGCACCCGCTATTTTCTCACCGACCGACGACGCGGCCGGTCGTCGTCATAGAGCGTCAAGGTCAGGATGTTGGTCTCGAGGACGGAGCCGCCGGTCGGACTCGCCAGCGTGATGATGACGGTCTTCGAGTCGCCGATTACTTCGTTGTTGAAGACCGGAACCGTAAACGTCTTGCTGGCGGCATCACCATCAATCCAGCTCAAGACACCGCTCACACTCTGATAGTCGATCCCATCTACAGCGGTGCCGCCCGTGACGGCATACGCCACGCTCACCGCGCCGTCGGAGCCGTCGGTTCGCTGCACCTCGATGGTGGCGCTGCCGGCGCTCTCTACGACGCTGAACGCCGGTGATGAAAAGGACAGCGTTCCAGGTACGGGATCCGCCAATCCGACCGCTGGCCGGTACACCTGGTTGAGAGTGCTGCCGGAGCTGCCCCCGATACCGGTGCCGCCACCGGTCGCCCAGATCAGACCGTCCACGAAGGCTGAGCCGACAATGCCATGAACCGGGATAGGCATGTCGGGGAGTTCTGTCCATGTGTTGGTCTGAGGGTTGTAGTAGTCATGGTCGGGGAACATGCCGGCCGGCCCCTCGCCGCCCCAGATGTGGAACAAACCGCGGGCCATGACCCCGTTCATGCCGCTGCGGGGTTCCACCATGGGGGCGGCGGTCGTCCAGCTTTGCGTTTGAGGGTCAAAAACTTCGTGCGCGGTCGTCATGAGGGGCGACAATCCATTGCCTTGCCGCCCGCCGACGTAGTGGATGCGGCCGTTGATCGCCGCGCCGGTGAAGTGGTTGCGCTGCGTGGGCAGGTTCGGCAGCACCTGCCAGGTATTGGCCGCCGGGTCGTAGACGGCGAAGTCGGATCCACGCGGCAATCGTCCACCGGCGACGTAGATCTGGCCGTCGTGCACAACGGCAACGCCGGAGCTGCGCGCCGTGGGCATCGGGGCCTTCGTGACCCATACACCGACGGCGGGATCCAGTTCGTAGACGGTGTTCACGTAGCTGTTCGTGTTCGGGGGGTCATCGGCGTTCAACTGGCCGCCGAGGAGGTAGATCTTCCCGTTCACGCTGGCCGCCATCCCGTGGTTGTTGGGCAGCGGGAGCTGTGGACCGTAGGCCCAGCTGTCAGTGGCGATGTCGTAAATCTGGACCGTACGGGCGGTCACCCGATTCGGCGGATAGCCGCCCATGAGGTAGAGCTTGCCGTTCGCTTCCGCGAGGGCCAACTCGGAGAGGGGTTCGAGCGTCGAGGCTCGCATCCCCCATTCGCCGGGGGCCGGCTGCTGCGCTGTCGCCGCCGAGGCGAGGCCGAGCAGTGCGAGGCACGGAGCGATGCGGACGAGAAGCCTCGCAGCGCGAGATGTACGAGAACCCAGTTCAATGACGCGCCGACGATGAGCAACAACGGCGCTGGTGGCGTCGATCGAGACAGCAGCAAACCTGTTGGTTAGAGTGGCCATTGTGCGCATGGAACCGCGAGTTTAATCTCCGGTCCCGCCTCGCCACGGATTCACATTGGTTACAACCTGCTACGTGCGCTGGGCTGCCCGATCGGATCACAGGAACGACCGACGCTGAGCATTGCGAGTACGCGGAATTCATGGAAGCGTGCAATACGCGTCACCTGTAATTCGTCCGGCCGACGTCTGTCGCCTAAGCTGCGGCGAGCCCCACGCGCGTGCGGGCAGAGCGGCACGCCGGTCGCCGCGATTGACGTCGACCGATCTGCGAGCGGCGTGCCGCCGCGCATCTTGAAAGAATCGAGGGGCTTCAGCCCCGGGCGCGGTAAACGGGTCGCTGACGGTTGCTGGCAGGACTTGGGCGGCTTTGTCACGGTCTACCCGGACTTGATGTTTCGGGTAGGGATAAATCGTCCGGCGTCACTCCTATCGATGTGAGCGATGACATCGATCGAAGCTCCATCGCCGAGCAGATCCGCGATGTGCTTCAGAACAACTACAAAGACGTGCGCCACGTTGAGCTTGAGACCGCCGCGGCAATCGCGAACCGCGTCATGGGTTGGGCGAAAGTCTTCGGCTTCTTTGCCGGTATTCCACTCGTGCTAATCGCAGTGTGGCTTGGCTGGATCGGTTACAAGTCGATCAGCGATTTGGAAAAGCTCCAGGACCAGATTGCCGCGTTGCAGACCGACGTCATATCCAAACAGGCGCAGCTAGCAAAGCTAAAGGAGCTCGACTCGCTCGAACAGCGGCTAACAAGTCTTGCCACTCGAGTGAAATCGCTCGAAGTGAAATTCAGCGGCTCGGCGGACGTCGGAACCGACGCAAGGCGCCGTATCGAAGACGTCCTCACTCGATATCAGGCTCATTTCGCCTCCCTCGGGGTCCGTTTCGCCGCGAATCAGGAAACGAACATCCGCATTGAGAAGTCAGACGTGATGGCCGAGAAGAATTCACTCGCGTATTACGATCCGGAGAAAAATGAGATGGTCGTCAGTGAAGACTATATCGCTAACGACGACGTCGTGCTCCGCGAGTATACGCACCTCGTTCTCGCGCTCGCAAATCCAGACGCAAAAGCAATGGGCACGCCGAATCTCTATGCACTCGAATCTGGTCTCGCTGACTACTTTTCGCGAAGCTTCGCTGGCTCTCCCGCATACGAATCGCTCCCTGAACGCACTCTCGCGAACGACTTGAAAATTCGATCTGCGCGCGACTTCGCTGACGCGCACACCGTCGGATTGGCTTGGGGTGCATTCGCGTGGGACTTGCGAGAAAAACTGGGCACAGAAGCCACCGACAGGCTCCTCTTGGAGGTCTGGAAAACGCCCGGGTGGAGTCGCGCGTCCAATCTCGTCGAGAGCTTTGTAACCGCGCTCTTCAATGTTGATGACGTCTTCAACGAAGGCGCGAACGAGAAATTACTCCGGACTCTGCTTGTGAAACACGGCGTCGTGGACTGATACGGCCGAGGGATGTCGAGTCGTGTACTCTGCTCGTCTCGGGTCCGCCCAACGTCTATCGCCTCAGCGGCGGCGAGGCCCCGCGTGCCTACCGGGAAGCGGCGCGCCGCTTGCCGCAACTAACGAGATGTCGGCGGGCGCGATCTGCAAGCGGCGTGACGCCGTGCATCTTGGGACGAAACAGGGGCTTCAGCCCCGGGTCAGCGAACGGCCCGCCGTCCGCTGCTGGCAGTAGTTAGGCGGCGCCTATACTTGAATCCGTTCGCGGAGGCGCGACGTTAAATCATGACAGATTCTTCAGTTCTGGAGACGGTTGTGGATGCGGCTCGTCGCCCGGTGATTCCGCTGTTTGCCGCTCGTAGTCGCCGGCGTTTCGAACACGTCGGTTCCGCCGTTCTCGTCCGAACACGTGCACGTCGATTTGTGATCGTCACGGCCGGTCACGTGCTCGATAACGTAATTCCAGATCCGCTTCTGACATGGGGCACGTCCGAGTCGGGTGCGATCCGCCTGCGGTACCGCGACGCGCTAACTAGTGAACCACGCTCGTTCAGACGCCGTGCCGATCGTGTCGACCTGGCAGCCTTCATCCTCGATGATCGTACAGCCGACAGGCTTAGTTCCATCGGTGCCGTTTTCGTGTCGGAACTCTTGTTCACCGACCGTATCAACACTGAGGCGATCTACGCATTCGTAGGATACCCGCGCTCAGTGAACAAGGTTGACCGCGTTAAAACGGCCGGTGGACGCCTCCGGCAAATGCTTCCAAATACCGCCGCGTTCATGCCGGCGCAGGCATCCGAACAAAGGGCGTACGAACTTGTGAACGCGATCGCAAGTGTGAACTTCGTTGCGCGGTTTGATCGTGATAACTCCCAGCGATACGACGACGCGCGAAGGCCTCTACCCGACCCCAACGGAATGAGCGGCGGAGCTGTGTATTGCTTCGGGAACTCCGTCGCCGATGATTGGTACGCACTCGATCATTTACAGCTTGTGGGTGTTGGCACGGAGTACCACCGACGCGAACGATTATTCGTCGCAGCGAACTCGCGTGCGGTTCAGCACTTGCTTCGCGCACTTGATCAAAGCTAACGATCCGATCGCACGCGAACCGCAGCAGGAAATGACCTTGAGCGGCCTCCATGTTGGTCCATTCGCGGAGCTTCATGGAAGCGTGCGAAAACACAACTTTTGATTCGTCCGCCTAACGTCTGTCGCCTAAGCTGCGGCGGGTGCGCGAGTGCAACCGGCTGAGCGGCGCGGCCGTTGCCGCGACTAACGCCTTTTCAGGCAGGAGCGATCTGCAACGGCCGTGACGCCGCGCAGATTGGAGTCGGCCGAGTCGGCTCGGCCGACGGGCCACGGAGACAGCCCGCCGACAGCTTCTGGCAGTAGTTAGGCGGCTCCATTCATACTAAACAGTGTCGTAAGCGATCCTTAACGCGAAATACTTTCCGGGAAACACTGAATGACGACCGCGAGCGCCACGTCCGCCACAGCCAGAACTACTGATAGCGCAACGTTCAAGCGAGCGGCGCGAAACGGGGCCGGCCATTGTGGACGAGGCGCAAGACGGAAGGGCTTGACCGTCGGATCGCCGTGATCGTCGCCGGTTCGGCGAAGTAATTCAGAAGGGACGCCTTGCCCGATGTACTTCTTCGAGAGCTCGTAACCAAGCCACGTGAGTAAGTGGCCGTTGGCATCTCGAATCTTCGCATCGCGGAGCATCATAAAGACGAGTGCGATCGTTAGAATCGCCGCGGCGACGAGTAACACCGCGGAGAGCCAGTCGGTTCGAAGAGAAAGTGCTCCACCGAGTGCACCGGCTTGAATCGCGAGTATTATTTGCACCCGACTCCACATGAGCGCGTCCTGATGACAAAAGTGCGCCATCAGAGTTGCGAACAGATTGGCGTCGGGCTCCGGTTTGTTTTCCGGTGATGCGTTGGTCATCGATCCTCGCAGACGGCAACGACGGTTCCATGAATTCTAGCGAACGTTGCGGCCAATCGAATGGGCGATTACCTATTTTGACACAATTGCGCATTTCGGTTGTTTGGAGCTGGTCTGCCGGAGCGATTGCGCTGCCTTGCCTGGTAGGATAGGACGATTGGCTCGAACAAGCGTCTGTCACGCGCTCGGACGAACGTCGGGCCACCTCTGGATTCTCGCTCCAGTCCGCCTAACTCCTGATTAGCCAGCGTAGCCGGCCCCCGGCGTCCACTCGGGTTGGAGGCAAGGTAGCAGCCGACGGTTAGCGAACGCGTCTCACCACGGCGCGTAATACCCAGCCGGTGCTCGTACCTCGCGACCCCGCCCGGCCACATCGACGTCGATCGTCCGCCAGTCGTTCTCACTCCTGCCTGGATCGGTGCGAATCACGACCAGGGATTGCGCACGCAGGGCGGCGGCGATCTTCTCGTATACCTCGGGGAGCTCTGTGAGGTTGCGGAGGGAATGGGTGTTGCCGCCGGTCGAGCGGATCACGTTTACGAAACCGGCGAAGTTGATCGACCAGGAATCGCCGGCGACGGACTGCACCGTGAAACCGTCGCGGGAATTGGGGCCGGCCGCGCGCGTGGGCGCGTTGGCGAAGGGGCGGGCGGTGGGTGGGGCGGCGATCAGGTAAATGGGGATGTTGCTGCGCCTGGCCAGGTCCTCGACGTGTTTCGTCTCGTAGCGGCTGACCCGGTCGTCGCCGTCGCTGAAGACGATCATGGCTCGCCGGCCTTTGATTCCTTCGAATTGCAGGAGGCCGAGGATCATGGCGTCGTAGAGAGCGGTATCGCCTTGTGTGCGCAGCGCCATGATCTTGTTGCGCAATAAGGCGCGATCGGAGGTTGGTGTCTGAATTAAGCGCGCTGTAGTGTCGAACGTAATCAGAAAGGCGCGGTCATTGGGGCCGAGGGCTGTATCGAGAAAGCGGATGGCGGCTTCCTGCACGTCGAGCAGGTTCTTGTACATGCTCCCGGACGTGTCGAAGACGAGGCCCACCGTCAATGGGGCGTCGCTCCCGCTGATGACTGACTCAATGGCGCGTTTCATCCGGCCTTCGCGGACCGTCACATCCTTCGTCGTAAGGCGGACAGGGGCGCCGTCATCCGTGATCGTGACCGGAAGCTCGACGAGCAGCACATTGGACTGCTCGACGTAACCCGTCGTGTTGAGCAGCACCGCGTCTTCCGTGGTGCGGCCATCATCGAGCTCCGCGACCGCTTTCAGGATTCCGAGCTCCGTCGGGATGCGAACATCCGCTTGCCAGGGCTCTCTGGTGATCACCGCGCGTTCGGCGTCATTCCAGGAAACGACCACGCGTTTCACATTACGGCCGGCCGGCGCGCGCATGGTCGTGGTCACGCGCACATTGCCGCTGGCCTTGCCCGCTCGCGGCTCGATCAGCCGGAGCCAGAACATGTCGCCGGCATGGTTGACGGTCAGCTCATGCCGCCCGATCTCTTTCCCCTTCACGTTGAATGCGACGGCACGAATGGTTTTCGCCTGCGGGATGCGCCCGAAATCGACGCTCGTCGAAAACGGCGGCCGATCGACAGCCGCTTTCTGATCGCCGTCGACGGTGAACACGACCCGCGCGACGTGGGTCGACGAAACGGAGGTCAGGATGCGCTGCGGTCCGGTGACGATCTGTTCCTGCGGCGGAATGATCCGGATCGGCGTCGACTGCGGAGCTGCGGCCGCCGGCTGGAGCGACGCCAGGGCCTCGCTGGCGCTGGCGCGCGTGCCGCTGCCGCGCGGCGCGAGCTCGATCGCTTTCCTGTACGCCTGCGTCGCTTCATCGGTTGCACCTGCACTGCGATGAATGGTCGCGATTCCCATCCACGCCGTCGCAGCCGCCTCGGTATTGCTCGCGTTGGCGGCCAGCGTCTGCAGGGACTGCAAGGCCTCGCTTCGCTTCGGCCCGTTCGAGTCGAGCATGGCCAGCGCCACGATCGCCATCTCCCGCGTGGACGCACTTCCGTGCAAGCTGGCGCGCTCGATGGCGGCGCGACCTTCGTCGCCGCGTCCGAGGATGTACAGGGCGGTTGCCAGTTCGAGCTCGCCTTCATGCGGACCTTTGGTTTCCGCGAGCGCGGCTGCGTTCTCGAGATTCGGTTTGGCCGACACGATGCCGTCGAGCATCGCCGCGAAGACGGTGTTGTCGGCCGGAAGTCCTCCGAGCCTGGCTACGGGTTTCCCGCGACGATCGTGCAGAACCAGGTCGCTGATCTGCATTTCCGGCGGCCCGAAGAGCGGCCGCGTCACGAACACGATCTCGGCCAGACGCCGCTGAACGCCGGGGTGTTTCAGCAGTTTGTCTTCGAAGTCGGCGCAGCGGCGTTGCGCCTTGCACTTGGCCGGTTTCTCGAAGAGCAGGATCGGCTTCTTCTCGCGTCCGGCGCGCTCCAGCGCCTCGCGCCACGAAGCATCGGTCGCGGGATCGACGGCCGGAGGCTCGGCTTCGACCTCGTCATCGCTCTCGTCATGGATCTCGATCTCGCCCATCGAGACCGCCGGCTTCGGCGCGGGCTGCTGTGCGGGAAGAGGAACGGCGAATATCGAAACGAGAACAGCGACTGACCAGAGTCGCACTGTGTTTAGCCCTCCGCGGCTGCCTTCTTCGCTTTCTTCGCCATTACCTCACGCTGGGAGTGGTCCAGAACAGTCTTGCGGATGCGAATTGACTCAGGCGTAACTTCCACCAGCTCGTCATCTTCGATCCACTCCAGGCACTGCTCGAGCGTCAGCTGCTTCGGCGGGGTGAGCCGCACGGCCATGTCCGATCCCGAGGCGCGCATGTTGGTGAGGTGCTTGGCGCGGCAGACCTGGACGACCATGTCGCTGTCGCGCGAGTTCTCCCCGACGACCTGCCCGCCGTAAACCTTGACGCCCGGTCCGAGGAAGAAGGTGGTGCGCTCCTGCAGCGGCTCGATTGCGTAGGCGGTGGTGTCCCCGGTCTCCTTGGCCACGAGCGCGCCGCGATTGCGCGAGGCCAGCTCGCCGCGATACGGACCGTATTCGAGGAAGGTGTGAAACAGCAGGCCCGTGCCGCGCGTCTCGGTCAGGAACTCGGTGCGGATGCCGAAGAGGCCGCGCGTCGGAATCTTGAACTCGATGCGCACGCGACCGGTGCCGGGATTGACCATGTCCGTCATCTCGCCGCGGCGCTCCTGGATCTTCTCCATGATCGCGCCGGTGTGCGCTTCTTCGATGTCGACGACCAGGGCCTCGTACGGCTCCATGGTCTGGCCGCCGATGTTCTTGAGGATGACCTGCGGCCGCGACAGCGCGAACTCGTAGCCCTCGCGGCGCATGTTCTCGGCGAGGATCGACAGGTGGAGCTCGCCCCGTCCCGACACTTCGAAGCGATCGGCCTGACCGGTCTCTTTGACGCGCAGCGCGACGTCTTTGCGCAGCTCGCGCTCGAGGCGGTCTTTGATGTTGCGGGAGGTGACGTACTTGCCTTCCGTGCCGGCGAACGGGGAGTCGTTGACCATCCAGAACATGGACACGGTCGGCTCGTCGATGGCGATCGGCTCGAGGCGTTCCGGCGCATCGATGGCGGAGAAGGTCTCGCCGATCTCCACGTCGGTGAATCCGGCGATGGCCACGATCTCTCCAGCTGCCGCTTCCTCGACCTCGGTCCGCTTGAGACCTTCGAAGACCGTCAGCTTGGTGACGCGGCCTTTCTTGTGCGTGCCGTCGCGGCGGATGAGGACGACGTCGGAGGCCTGGCGGATCGTGCCACGCTGGATGCGGCCTACGCCGAGGCGGCCGACGTATTCGTTGTAGTCGACGGAGCTGACCAGGAGCTGCAGCGCGCCCTCGGCATTGCCGGGCGGGGGCGGGATGCGCTTGAGCACGGCATCGAACAGCGGCCGGCAGTCTTCGGTAGTGTCGGCGAGCTCGGTTCGGACGATGCCCTTGCGGCCGATGGCGTAGAGGATGGGGAAGTCGAGCTGTTCGTCGGACGCGCCGAGCTCGATCATCAGATCGAACACTTCGTTCACGACCTCGGTCGGCCGCGCGTCGGAGCGATCGATCTTGTTGATGACGACGATCGGCAGGAGGCCGAGGATGAGCGCTTTCCGCAGGACGAACCGCGTCTGCGGCATCGGCCCCTCGGCGGCATCGACGAGGAGGATGACCCCTTCGACCATCGACAGCACACGCTCCACTTCGCCGCCGAAGTCGGCATGGCCGGGGGTGTCGACGATGTTGATCTTCACTTCGCTGGGGTGGACGAACTCCGCGGGAAGGTCGTGTCCGCTGGCCGTGTGGGTGGCCTCGTGATGGACCGGGTGGCCGAGGGCGTCTGGCTGGTCGACGAGGTAGCGGACGGAAGTGTTCTTGGCGAGGATGGTGATCCCGCGCTCCTTCTCGAGGTCGTTCGAGTCCATGACGCGCTCATCCATGTGCTGGTTCGCACGGACGGCGCCGGACTGCTTGAGAAGCGCGTCGACGAGCGTGGTTTTCCCGTGGTCGACGTGCGCGATGATGGCTACGTTTCTGATGTCGTGTCTAAACTGCATGCCCGACCCTTAACGCTCTGAGTCTTCAGACATTCCGGTCGCACTTGCCGAAAACGGAATGTCGTGCACAATAGGCGCGGTTCTCCATCCACACACCCATATGTCGAACGTACTTCTCGAGCCGGATGAGCGCCGGCAGTTTGGTCGCGTAACGCCCGTCCAGCGGATTCGCGGGATGGTCGGGACCGTGCCGATCTACGTCCTGGACGTGTCGCTGGCGGGCGTGCGCGTGGCGCATCAGGACCCGCTTCCGGCGATCGGCCAGACGGCGACGCTGGTCTTCGAATGGCAAGGCCGCCGCTTCACCGGGAAGGCCGAAGTGCGGCGGACGAAGGTCGAGAAGGCGGCGCGATCGAGGTACGAGAAGTCGCTGCATCACTCCGGCCTCTTCATCACGCCGAACGACGCGTTTTCGCAGGCGATCATCAAGGACATCATCGAGAGCTGCTACGAGCGGGCGATGGACGAGCAGCGCGCGAACGCGGAAGGCATTCCGGCGATCGCCGCGCAGTCGTTCCAGACCGGCAAGGGCGATAACTTCGTCCGCTGCGAGCTCCGCGCGACGGGGTGGATGAAGTTCGATACGAAAGACCCGCAACAGCCGCCGAACGGCTTCACCATCTCGGCGAGCGAAACGCCGGCGAAGATCGCGACGCTGTGCAGGACCTGGGAGATCGGCGACGCCGAAGCGCGCCGGCTGATCAAGACCTTCGCGGCGTTGAGTATCTCGAAGACCGAGGGGATACCGACGCGGCGCTACGCGCCTTAGTTGCGGGGTTTCGGGGTTACGAGGTTTCGGGGTATGCGAATCGCTCTCCTTCTCCTTCTCGCCACGTCCGCGTTCGCGCAAGAGCGCGACATGTCGCGCATCAACTGGATGGAGTTCCGAGAGACGGTTCCTTCGAAAATCAAGACGGTCCTCCTGCCCACGGGCACGCTCGAGCCGCATGGCGTGATCAACAACGGTGCGGACATTACCGCGCCGGTGGCGATGGCCAATGCGATTGCGCCGCGGGTGAACGCGATGATCGCGCCGGCGGTGCCGTATGGGATCACCGGCTCGATGGAGGCGTATCCCGGTGCGTTTCAGATCCCTGAGGCCGCGTACCGCCCGTACATCAAGGCTGTGCTGGAAGGGCTGGCGAAGAATGGCTTCCGCAGCATCATCATCCTCAACGGCCATGGCGGACCGCAGACCGCGGTGCTGAATGCCGTCGCCGCGGAAGTAGCCACGGAAAAGCGCGTGCGCACGCTGGTCATCAACTGGTGGTCCTTCGCGTCGGACGTCACGAAGGAAGTGTTCGGCGAAGACGGCGGGCACGCCGGCTGGAACGAGACCGCGTACGTGCAGGCCGCGGATCGCACGCTCGTGCATCCCGAACGCTACAGCGACAAGCTAGCGACCGCGTATCCCGCGCCGGGAACGTGGTCGGCGGTGCCATTCCCCTCGTCGATCGGGCTGTATCAGCCGGGGCAGGGCTATCCGAAGTTCGATCAGGCCAAAGCGGATGAGTACTTCCGCAAGGTGAACGACAAGGTCGCGGCGCTGATCCGCGACACGATCGAAAAGTGGGACGCGGCCGGGCTGTGATTCGGAGAATCTGCGTCTTCTGCGGATCGAACAGCGGATCGGATCCTGCGTACGCCGAGGCGGCGCGGTCGCTGGGGCGGCTTCTCGCTCGGGACGGGATCGGTCTCGTGTACGGCGGCGGGAGCGTCGGCCTGATGGGCGAGGTCGCCGACGCCGCGCTGCACGCGGGTGGGGAAGTGATCGGCGTGATTCCGCACGCGCTCTGGGCGCGCGAGGTCGGTCATCGCGGCCTCACCGATCTGCGCATCGTCGAGACCATGCACGAGCGCAAGGCGATGATGGCCGATCTCGCCGATGCCTTCATCGCGCTGCCCGGCGGACTGGGAACGCTGGAAGAGATCTTCGAGATCTGGACCTGGGCCCAGCTCGGGCTGCATGCGAAACCGCTCGGCTTTCTCGATGTGAACGGCTTCTTCACACCGCTGATGGTCTTCCTCGACCGCGCCGTCCGCGAGCGTTTCGTGAAAGAGCCTTATCGCTCGATCGCCTTGCTCGATGCCGACGCCGAACGGCTCCTGCGCCGCTTCGACGAATGGAAGCCGCCCCGCGTGGAGAAGTGGATCACGCGGGACGAGACATGAAGCGCATCGCCCTCTGGTTCGGCGTCGCCGTTCCCATCCTCTATTACGGGACGCAGTTCGCGGCCATGCCGTTCTATCCCGGGTATCGCATCCTCCGTCAGGTCGCGAGCGAGCTCGGATCGAATCAGTCGACGAATCCCACGGTCTTCAACGCCGGCGCGGTGGCAACCGGGATCGCCGCGTTGATCGCGGCATTCGGGTTCCTGCACGCGCTCGGAACGCGGCGCGTGCTGAGCTGGCTCGTGTTTCTGGCGATGCTGTCGAACGGCGCCGCGGGGATCTGGGCCGGCATGCATCCGTTGCCCGATCCGCGGCACAACCCCGGCGCCATCGGCGCGGGGATGTTCGCGCTGCCGTTCCTCTTCCTCTTCGTGGCCTGGCGCACAGGCTCGCGGTTTCTGAAGGGGTACACGATCGCGAACGCGATCCTCTTCCTGATCCTGATGCCGGTCATGAGCGGCGCGACGGCGTTTTCACTCGATGAGTACCGCGGGATCCTCCAGCGCGTGGCCGCGCTGGTGATGTACGTGCCGATCGGTGTCGTGGCGGCGGTGTTGTTGCGCGTCGATACGTCACGAGGGTCATTTGAGTGAAGAAGAGGCAGTCAGTCGATATCGCCAGCGCCGACCGACAGGCCGCACTCTTGCCGCTGCTGGATGACATCAACGCTCATGCGAGAGCATGGTCGGCGGCCCACGCTCTGGAGTTCGCACCAGAACGCGGCGAGGCTGTTTTGAACCGTCTCGCAAGCGGCAGCCCGAGCCTCGTCCGGCTCAACGCGGAGATGACACTCTCTGAATGGAAGAAGGGATCACTGGCGTTCCCCTAGGCAAGATCAGGGTTCGTTCAATGGCACGCTTGCTACTTCCGGAAGACTTTGATGAAAGGGCGGAGGTCGAGGCCGAGTTGCGCGGCTATTTGAGCCACGCCCGGGTTCAGCTCGACGACGGCCGCATCTTTCCGGTCTTCTTCGTCGACCCGGTACGCCTTCGCCAGGAGCTCGAGGACTCGGACCCGCCAGTCTTCGCGGAAGTGGGGCTCATTGTCGTGCCGGACGTTACACGCCGCGCCATGGAAGCGGCGGTTGCCTTCCTGGCGTGCGGCCGATTCTTCGAATTCTTACGGCCGCTGCAGGAGGGTGATCGTCCATGGGAACCATGAAAGTGATCATGATCCGATGAGGCACGCTGCCGTTTACCGACGACGTGACAAGTTCATTGTGCATCCCGATGGGAAGACGACCGCGGGCGTCTACATCGCGATCGAGCCTTTCATCGTGCTGCCGGCGTCAGCGGACGCGGCGGCGATAGGAAGTGCTCTTCGAAGGGCTTTGGCGGCCTTCAAAGACGGTCTGAGACATCCGCTGCCTCACGAGTGGGACGCGCTTGCGATGCCCTTGTATGCAGCGGCTGGCGTGAAGAGTTGGGGAGTGTTCGCGAGAGGCGCGGACCTGACGCATGTCGAAGGCTACGATGATGTGATCCGTCTTCTGCCACAGGAGAACCGCGGAGCGCGGAATGGTTTTCAACCGATGGGACTGCCGGTGCTCGAAGTGCCGCCAACGATCTCGGACCACGAGCTGGGATCGGCGGTCCTCAACGCTCTCGATCTCGCTCGCTCGGATGGAAGCGCGTGAACGTCACGACACGTCGTCGATCGCCGCGATCAGCGCCGCCGCGTCATACGGCTTGAACAGGAACGACACTGTCGGTTTGGACAGGTACTGGTCGAGGCGCGATGCATCGGCGTGACCGGTCGAGAAGATCACCGGCAGCTCCGGATGCGCCTCGGCGATCACGTCATACACGGCCGGGCCCTCCATGTCCGGAAGGCCGACGTCGAGCACTATCACATCGGGAGGTGCGGCCCTGACGGCTTCGATCGCGGCCGCGCCCGAGCCCGCCGTCTCGACGATCAGCCCTTCCAGCTCCAGCAGGGAGGCGATGCCCGCGGCCACGGACGGCTCATCTTCCACCAGCAACACCCGCCGCTTTCGCACGTGCGGCCGCTTTTCGGTTTGCGGCTTTGCGTCGGCGGCGGACGTCATCTCCTCGCCGGCCGCCGGAACGAAGATGTGGAACGTCGTCCCGGCGCCGAGAGCGCTTTCCACGAAAATCTCCCCGCCGTGGCGCATCACGATCTGGTGTGCGAGCGCGAGGCCGAGTCCCGTTCCCGTTTTCTTCGTCGTGAAGAGAAGATCGAAGATGTGCCGGCGCGTCTCGGCGCTCATGCCTTCGCCGGTGTCACGCACCATGAGGTGGATGAATCGTTCCGGCCGTTCGACGACGCCGAACGCGAATTTCGCATCCGGCGCCTCGCGCAACGCCCGAATCGTCAGCATGCCGCCGGAGGGCATCGCGTCGCGCGCGTTGAGGATCAGATTCGTCAGCATCTGATGGAGTTGCGTGACGTCGCCGTCGATCGCCAGCCCCTCGTCCGACACGACGTCGAGCGTGATCCCTGCCGGGAGCAGCGAGTGCGCCTCCGCGGTCACCGCGCGAAGCCACTCGCTCACGTCGACGCGCGCCCGGGACGGTTCGGCCGGTTGGGTGAAGCGAAGGATCTCACTGGTGATCCGCTTGCCGCGGGCGATGGACTGCGTAATCTGGCCGAGGGAGCTGTCGATGCGGTCCCGCGCGGTCGTACGCCGGATCACTTCCACGAACGGCGCGATGCCCATGAGCACGTTGTTGAACTCGTGGGCGACCGTCGCCGCCAGCCGGCCGAGGCTGGAAAGGCGATTGGCCTGTTCCAGCTTCCTCTCCAGTTTCCGCCGTTCGGTGATGTCGCTGAACGTGACCACCACGCCGAGCGTCCGCCCGTCATCGATCAGCGGCGAGGCCGAGTACTCGACCGGGAAAGGGGTGTCGTCCATCCGCCAGAACGTGTCCTCGGCCACGACCAGCGTCGCGCCGTTGTGAAGGACCTCCATGATCGGGCATTCCGCCAGCGGCCGCGCCGAGCCGTCCGCATACTTCGAGTGACAGAGTGCGTGCATCTTCCTGCCGGCCAGCTCTTCGACGGACGAGCCGAGCATGCGCGCCGCGGAGCCGTTGATCAACTGGCAACGGCCCTCGTCGTCGACGGCAACGATTCCCTCGGCAGTCGACTCGAGAAGGAGTTGCAGACTGGCGGTCAGCTGCTGGCGCTCCCGTTCGATGCGCCGTCGTTCGGTCACGTCGCGGGCGAAACCGTGCATGGAGACGACCTCGCCGTTCACGACCTTCGGCACCAGGGTCAGGTCGAGAAGGAGCGGCGTCCCATCGGCGCGGAGCGCGGTGGCTTCCCACGTCAGCGTCTTCCGGTCTCTCTTCAGCTCCGCGAACAGCTCCCGGGCCTGCTGTTGGTCGTCGCCGTGGAAGAGGTCCCCGAACGGCCTTCCGATGAGAGGCTCGCCGCTGCGGCCGGTGAAGGTGTCGAACGCGCGGTTGATCGCGCAGATGACGCCGTCGCTGTCGACGTCGAAGATGATCTCCGAGGCGCCCTCGACGACGGAGCGATAACGCTCTTCCGATGCCACGAGAGCCCGCGTGGTCCGTTCGCGCTCCATCGCTTCGGCCAGTGCATTCGCCAGCGACTGCATGAAGTGCACGTCGGCCTGCGTGAACGCGCGGGCCATGCTGCCGTAGGCGCTCAGCACACCGAAGAACGTCTTCGAGCCGACCAGCGGGACCGACATCCCGCTTCGTACGCCTGCTGCCGCGGCTGAGGCTTTAACCTCCCTGCTGAACCTTCCGTCCTGAAAATAGTCCGTGACCACGACCGGCTGCCTGGTCATCGCCGTCTTTCCGGTTTGCGAATCGTCGCCGACCACGGTGATGGCTTTCAGGTCGGGATGCCACACCTCGCCGGCGCGGACGACGAGCTTTCCATTCGTGCGGGCATGGAGCAGCGCGTGCTCGACGCGGAGACCGATCCGGACCAGCTCGCACGCGCGGTCGAGTGTCTTCTGATCGACGCTGGTGAACGCCAGCGCTCCGAGCTCGGCGATCGCGCTTTCCTGCATGGCGCGAACGCGCAGCTCCACATCGGCGCCGGCCCGCTCGATCGATTGGCCGAGGATCGTTGCGATCGTGCTCAAGAACTCGATCTCGCTGTGCTCGAGAACGCGTTGCGCGTGCGAGTACGCGCCGATGAATCCCCAGGCCTCGCCGCCGGCTCCGATCGGCACCGTCGCGCCGCCGTGGAGTCCATGACGCAGGAGCAGGTCGGCGGGGCGAAAGCGATCATCGGTGGCGATGTCGCGGCTGATGATCGCCGTGCGCTCGCGGAGGGTGTAGGTGGCCAGGGAAAGTGGTCCGGCCGGACGCGCGTCATTGACGGTGCCCGGTTCCCAGCCGACTCCGGCGACCATGACCAGACGATCGCCAGAGGCCTTCGTCACTTCGCAGGCATCGACCTTCAGCACCTCGCCGGCGAACGCCGCGGCCTCGTGAAACAACTCGGTCATGCCCGCGCCGCTGAGAGCGAGATGGCTGAGGTTCGCAATCGCCGATTGCTGGATCGCGTAGCGGCGGATGCCTTCCTCGGCGCGGCGGGCGTCGGTGACGTCCTGGGCCACGGTGATGACTTCCTGCGCCGCTCCCCGTGCGTCCGTCATCACGCGCGTGGATGCGTGAAGCGTCCGGACGTCCCCGTCCGGCAACACGATCCTGCAGTCCGTCTCGACGGGGACCTTCAGGCTCAGAGCGTGGCGGGCGAGGGACGTCACCCGCTCGCGATCGGCCGGATGAAGCATCGAGCGCATCTCGGTGACGTTCAGGACGATGCCCGGCGGGAGGCCGAACATCCGCGACATCTCGTCCGACCAGGTTTGCGCGCCGGTCGCGAGCACGTACTGCCAGCTTCCAATCCCGGCCAGCCGCTGCGCCTCCGCGAGCTGTTCCTTGTGTGCGCGCAGCTCGTGCTCGGCGCGTTTCGTGGTCGAGATGTCGTTGGACACGGTCACGACTCCGGTGATCGCTCCCTGTTCGTCGTGGATCGGGGCGGCCACGACCCAGGCCGGGAAGTGGGAGCCGTCCCGGCGCTGCAGCATCAGCTCGCCGGTCCAGCTCTCGCCGGCCCGCAATCGATCGAGCGTCTCCGCAGCCAGCGGCTTCACGTAGGACGGCGCGGTCACCTCCAGGATGTTCCGGTCCCGCACCTCCGCCGCCTCCCAACCGTACAGCTCCTCGGCATGGCGGTTCCAGTAGGTGATCCGGTCCTGCAGATCGGTGGCAACGACTGCCTGTTCGACCGAGTCGAGCAGGCGCGCCTGAAGAGCGAGCCGTTCGGTGGTCGCGTGCCGTTCGCTGACGTCGTCGACCAGCACGATGATCTCCTCGAGACTCTCGTCGGTGCCGATCATCGGCGTGATGGTGAGGTGGACGCGGACCGTACGGCCGGCACTGTGAAGGAATCGCGTCTCGCCCTCCGTCGGCAAGCGCGCGGAGAACCGCGCCTCGGCCTCGGCGGCGTCGTCAGGATGAAGGAGAGTGGTGAAGCGGCGCCCGATCAGCTCCCGCTTCGTGTAACCCACGACCGACGCGAAATGCTCGTTCACGCTGGTGAGGCGGCCGGAGGCGCTGACGTTTGCGATCCCGATCGGAGCCTGCTCGAAGGTGCGCCGGTAACGCTCCCTGTTCTGGCGCAGCTCGGCGAAGAGGTGAGTGC
This sequence comes from uncultured Acidobacteriota bacterium, assembly GCA_963822445.1. Lineage (GTDB taxonomy): Bacteria > Acidobacteriota > Thermoanaerobaculia > Gp7-AA8 > Gp7-AA8 > QHVT01. The sequence continues at coordinate 1,349,294 of CAWGHO010000003.1, forward strand.
GCTCGTCGCGCGTCGCCGCGTCGCGAAGTTCCCGGCGCACGGTTCCCGCGAGGCGGGGGAGCTGGTCCTTCCTCACGTAATCGTTCGCGCCGGTACGGATCGCTTCCGCGGCGTGCTCTTCGCCGTCGCCGGAGAGCATCACGAAGGGAAGATTCGGGGAGAACTCGCGGACGAGCTTCAACGCGTCGAAGCCGGACCAGCCAGTGAGCTTCTCCTCGGCGATGACGATGCTCCAGGACGCCTTCTCGAGCGCCTGGGCGACGGAGTGGCTGTCGAAAGCGGTCCGCCAGCTGGCCTCGATCCCGTCCCGCCGGAGCTGGCCGATGACAGCTTCGCCGTCCCGCTCCCGGCCGATGTACAGCAAGCGCACCATGAGTTTGTCGTCCAACGTCATTCCGGGCAGCGGGACTTATGGCAGTTAATTAGGCACCCGCCTATCGGAGCGTACGTACAAAGCGCGTAAGACACGTCTTACACGCGGCGTTTCAAATCAGTTTGTTTCTGATTGCGTAACCCACGATGTCCGCGTTCGAACTGAAGCCGGCTTTCTCGAGAATCCGCGCGCGATACGTGCTCACCGTTTTCACGCTGAGGTTCAACATCCCCGCGATCTCGGTAGGGGACCTGCCGAGCGACAGGAGCCGGAAGACCTCGAACTCGCGCGCTGACAATCGCTCGTGCGGCTGCTTCACGCCGTCTTTTTCGAGGCTTCGTGCAACCTCCTCGGCCACGGCCGGCGTCACATACCGCCGCCCGCCGGCCACCCCGGCAATCGCGCTGAGAATCTCCGCCGGCTCCGTGTTGCGTCGCAGAAACGCGTTCGCACCCGCGCGGAGAAAAGGGATCGCGTACTGCGATTCCGGATAGGTCGAGAGGACGATCAGCGACACGGCAGGGAACTCCGCACGAATGCGAGTGACGACGTCGAGACCGCTGCTCGAGCCGAGCGGCACGTCGAGGACGACCACGTCGAACGGCTCGTTGCGAAGACAGCCGGCCAGCTCATCGGCGCTGGCCGCTTCCCCCGCTACGGCCCATTCCGGGCGTGCCCGGACGATCTCGCGCAGACCCTTGCGAACGATCGGATCATCCCCGGCAACCAGCAACCTCACTGAAGTCATCATCGCGGCGCCACGTCGGCAGACACATAATTCCGCAGAACCATCGTTATGCGGTGTAAAGAAATCGTGGGTCATGCCGCCGCCGCGCTCCAGTGCGAAGCCTCGCGAGGGATGCTGAAGTAGTAGCCCTGGGCCAGCTCGATGCCCAGCTCTCCTGCCGCGGCGGCCGTGGCCTCGGTCTCAATGCCCTCGAGGACCGTCGTGCAACCGAAGTCCCGGGCCAGGGACAGGACGTTGCGCACCACCCGCCGTTTGTCATGGTCCGACTCGAAGTCCGTTCCGAAGACATTGCTGATCTTGAAGAAGGATGGACGCGTCATCGAGATCGTGCCGATGTGCGAGTACGCCGAAGCGTGATCGTCGAGGGCGAAGCGCACTCCGGCCTCGCGCAGCGCGCTGAACGTGCCCGCGCATACCGGATCCCCGGAAAGGGAGCTGCGCTCGGTGATCTCCAGAACGATCCTGCTCAGCGGGATGCCCGAACGCGCGGCCGTTGCCACGACTTCACCGGCCAGCAAAGGGTCACTGAAGGTCGGCGGATCGACGTTGATGAACACGAGCGATTCCCGCGGCAGCGCCGCGGCCGAGCGGATTGCCGAAACGATCGCCGCACGGTTGAGTGTGACCGCTCGCCCGGACCGCACCGCGTATTCGAAGAGCGCCTGGACGCCGCCGAGCGGCCATCCTCCGCGCAGGCGGGTCAGGGCCTCGAACGCATAGGGTGCTCCACGTTCACCACCCGTTCGAACGATCGGCTGAAACGCCGTCTCGATCCGCGCCTCCGCCAGGACCTCATCGATGTCAGGAACGCGAACGACCCTGTACGGCGAGTCCTCCAGCGCGGCACGGCCGATGATGGCTTCGAGCTCCGACGTGTCGAACGGCTTGCTGAGGATCGCAGTCACGCCGTAACCCGAAACGGCTCCGCGTAGGGCGTCGGAGAGGAACCCGGTCATGAGAACGATGCGCGCGCCCGGCACGCGCGTCCGGATCCGATCGACGAAATGAAGTCCCTCGAAGCCGAACAGCCCCGAAAACTGCACGTCGGAGACGATGTCGGTGACGGGGAAGGTCTTGAGCGCGAGCTCGGCCGCGTGCACGTCGGGGCAGATCACAACCGTCCGCCCCGGGCGCTCGAGCGCGACGGCCATGGCCTCGGTGATGAGGCGCTCGTCGTCGATCAGAAGGATGGTCTGGCGCATGGGCTTCCTTACGCGATCCGCGCGAGCTCCCGGGTGTTTGCGGCCAGGCCGTGGGTCTTCAGGTAGAAATCGACGTCGCCTGCAGCGAGCGCATACAGCACCCGATCTCCGCCGCGACCGACCGAGCTCAGAAACGCCGCGCCGTCCTGCTGGACCAGCATCACGTCGCCGGCAATCTCGTGCGGCAGGGAGGCGAGAAACTGCAGATACTCGTCGGCCGAGGCGCAGCGGTCGATGATGACGCGCTCCACGTCATGCACAGCGGCGGCCTCCCTCAGTCGCGCGAGAGAGCCGACGTAGAGCGTCCCCGGATGCTTCCAGGAATGCTTCGCGTCATTCGAAACGATCAGAGTCAGGCGCTTGGTCATGGCGGCCGCTTTCTCTCAGTGCAGATGCTTGAGCGTGAACGTGAGGACCGTGATCGCGAGCGCCGGGGCGCAGAGCGCGACGAACACGCGCCAGCTTTCGCGGCCGTGGCGGAGGTCGGTGAGGGTCTCGGTCATGAATCGGCTCATTTCAGGTCTCCTTCTTGATTGGCGGGGGATGGAAGAGGAACTTCACGGAATCCGAACTGGTCGCGCGGCCATACTTCGAGCGGCAACGAACGGCCATTGATGGTGTAGCTGGTGCGGCGGCGCGAGGCGATCAGCTCGATCGAGCCCTCGGCCGGCACGGTGTAGGTGTCTCCCGCATACCGGAACTCCTGTCCGGGCCTGCCCATGAAGCGGTAGCCGACCGTGGAGATGTTGCAGGTGACGGCCGGTTCCTGGACGGTCCTGGCCCGCTTGAAGAGAGCGCCGAGGTCGATCTCGACGTTGATCGAGGCGGTGAGGATGAGGGCTGCTGCGAGGGTCATTTGATCTGGGTCTCCGTTGCGCTTCCACTAGTCCAAGACTGGCACCACGACCCGAAAAGCGGCCAAACTCAAGACAGGAAGCGACTTATCTACAGACACATCCGTGGCGCTTGTGTTTGACATCAATACAAGTGTCTAATTTCCGGTCATGTCAGACATACGCAACCGGATTCTGATCGTCGATGACGATGCCCAGATCGCCGCCGGACTGGACGCTCTGCTCAGCGATGACTGGGATGTCCGGACCGCGTCGACCGGGAGGGAGGCGGTGGTGGCGTTCGCCGAGTTCTCTCCGGACGTCGTGCTTCTGGATGTCCAGCTGCCGGACACCACGGGCATCGACCTGCTCCATCAGTTCAAGGCCTACTCCGAGACCACGGCGGTGATCATGATGTCGGGCGGCGGCACGCTCGAGCGGGTGGTGGAGTCGATGCGGCTCGGCGCGGAGACCTTTCTCCAGAAGCCCTTCGACGCGGATGTGCTGATCGCCACGCTCGAGCAGGTTCCGCGGATGATCGCGACGCGCAGGAGCTCATGGCACTGCGCCGCGGCGAAACGGGTCAGGTCGAGAGGCTGCCCGGCATCTCGCCGGCGATCAACCATCTCAACGAGATCCTTCCTCAGATCGCGCGCGCGCCGTCACCGGTGCTCATGGAAGGGGAGTCGGGGAGCGGGCAAGGGCGTGATGGCCCGGTTGATCCACAACCGCTCGCCGCGCAGCGCGAAGCCGTTCGTCGACCTGAACTGCGCGGGGTTGTCGAAGGAGTTGCTCGAGTCGGAGCTCTTCGGCCACGAGCGCGGCGCATTCACCAACGCCACGACCACGAAGCCCGGGCCTCTTCGAGATCGCCGCGAGAAGGAACGCTGTTCCTCGACGAGATCGGCGGAGATGGAGCCGACCGTTCAGGCGCGGCTGCTGAAGGCGATCGAGGACAAGCGCTTCCGCCGCGTGGGCGGCGCTGCGGGACATTCGCGTCGACTTCCGGCTGCTCGCCGCGACGAATCGCGATCTGCAGGCGGAAGTGGCGGCGGGGCGGTTCCGCGCCGATCTCTATTACCGCCTCAACGTCGTGCGCCTTCGCATGCCGCCGCTGCGCGAGCGGATCGAGGACGTGCCCGATCCTGGTCGAAGCGATGCTCGCCTCTTGCGAAGGAGATCGGCCGGCCGGTGCCGAAGGTCAGCGCGCGGGCGATGAAGAAGTGGCAGCGTTACGCCTGGCCGGGCAACGTGCGCGAGCTGCGCAACGTGCTGGAGCGCGCCCTCCTGACATTGCGCGGCGACGAGATCCGCAATGAGGATCTCGTCCTGGACAGCGCGACCGCCTCGCTTCCGTCAACTCGCGGAGGACTGCCATCGGATGAATGGGAGATCCAGCCTCTCGACGACGTGATCGCGTCGTACGTGAAAGCTTCGGTCGATGCCGCCGGCGGCAACGTGCGCAAAGCCGCGCGGCAACTGAAGATCAGCCCCTCGACGTTGTATGCGCGGTTGAAGTAGGGCAGAGCCGCCGCACTCCAACGGCCACAGCGTCGCCAGTCACTTTCCAGGCATCAGGAGTCTGACGCCTGAGTCGACGACCGCCCGAAGTACTTTCATGGCATTGGGGTGCGGATCTGCCGTCGGGTTGTCTCGCGTGTAAAGCACGCCCCCACCTCTGGCAGCGAGTCTTGTGAGCTCCTGCTTCAATTCTTCGAGCGTCACTTCACGTCCGTCGGCTGTTATGACGCCGCGCGAGGTTATGTGTACGGCGAGGATCTCCTCGGGAAACGTGGGGCGAGGCGGTTGATCAACCTGAGTACACGCAGCGAGGATGGCCGCGAACAGGAGGACGAGTGCAACTCGCGCAAACGGCGTGAATTTCATAACGCGAGTATAGCTACGGTCGCGAGTCGCGAGCAGCTCCCACCAACTCCTCATAGCTGCCTTCGAAAAATGAGACATTGTGAAACGCTTCTCTTGCGATTGCCTCAGCCACATCTCGAGCCTGCTCTTGATCGCGTCCGAACACGACGACACGCGTATTGTGATCGTTCATCGGCAGCCGGCCGTCGTCCTTGGCAGTCTTGATTTCGCCGACATCTTTGCCCGGCAGCACGAGAGACCGGGGAATGTTTCTGGCGCCGGCGACCGAGCTCGCGGAGAACTCTGGCCGGTCACGCGCATCTATGAAGACGGCCGTTTCGGTCCTGAGCCAGGACGTAACGGATGCCCTCGGGCTCAATGACCATGACCTTTCCCAACGCGCGCCAGACGGGAGCTCCGAGCTGATAACGTCGCATGTCCGAGTAGCCCGCGGCAAGTAGCTCGTCGCTGAGACGCTTGCTCTTTCCGCAGAAGGGGCCATTGCAGTACAGGATGAGCGGCTGGGCTTTGTTGCCGTTGACGAGCCGTTCGATCTCGGCGACATCCGACACATAAAGCGCTATTGAGGTATCGGGCTTCGGCGCCACGTTCAAGGCGCCCGGGATGCGGCTGATCGCCCACTCCAGGCGTCGTCGCGTGTCGAGCACGACGACACCACCGCTCCGAGCTGCGGCCTCCAATCTCTTCCGTCGAGATGTTGCGTGTTGCAACATCCGGTTCGGAAAGCGTTGCCGAAAAAATTGTCTGGGCCTGCTGCTCCCGATGATCTCGTATGGCGCACGACACAAGCGCGGACAATGCCATCACAGTAACGAACGTCCGACGCGGCTGCATGATGACCATTCGACTGCTGTCAGTCTGCGAGCGCAGGAATCGCACGCGCGTGGGTTTCTCCGCGCGACGCCGCTAATCTGTTCGCACAAGCAGCGCCAGGCTCGTCACGTTTGACCCCAGTTTTGTAGGCCAAGGTAATCGCCCGAGCGGTAGAACGACGAATGAACTACCCTCCGCCTCGAGCCGTTGTGTCGCCAGAAATGGGCCGGGAATGACCACATTGTTGGACCACAATGGTTTCGCTCCGGGGAAGAAGTCGTGAAGCAGGATTACACCATTCGGATTGAGCAATCTCAATGCAGCCGGTATCTCGCGGTAGACCACGTCCGCGGCATGATTGCCGTCAAGGAAGATGAAATCAAATTTCCTTTTACAGCTCCTCATATAATCCAAGGAACTGGCTGTAACAAACTCAGCGACGTCTGTGCAACCCATGCGACCGATCATGTCGGCCGGCGAATTCGCGGTGCCGTGTTGCAACCAGGGCCTCGACACCGGCTCATTTACATCGACAACGTCTACGGAGATCAGGCAGGCGCCGTCTTCTGCCACGGTATTCCGGCAACTAGTGATGGCGGCGGCGATGTGCACGGTCGACGCACCGATGTGGGTGCCGATTTCCAGGACGGAACGGGCCTGGAGATAGCTGACGAGATAAAAGATCGCCCTCCTGTCTCCTGGATTCACGCCCCCGGTCCCGTCCGGTATTTCAAACGCACGAAGCGCCGGCATCACCTCCATCCATGCCGTATCGATCTCTCCGGAAGTGAAGATCTCGTCTAACCTGACGCGATCAGCGGCACATAACAATGCCGCGTTGCAGTCGAGGACGGACACACGTTTGAGCCGCCTTGTCTCCTGACGTAGCTTCCAGACGTTTCTAAAAGATTCGAACACTCGATTCACGCCTCACCGAAGTGGGGCATGGTATACGAAGCGCCTTGGTCGACTGTCGCTTTCGCTTTGTCTCTCGCAACCATGTTTTGCGCGCAGGAATGTGGAAGCGACCGAGGCGATGACTTTGCGAGGGTTCTCTGTTCAACGTGTCGGCTAACGTCTATCGCCTCAGCGGCGGCGAGGCCCCGGAAGCATGCGGCAAAGCGGCGCGGCGCTTGCCGAAACTAACGAGATGTCGGCGGGCGCGATCTGCAAGCGGCGTGACGCCGTGCATTCCACGACACGGCAGGCAGCTCGGCTGCCGGACCGAAGCCGGGCGCACCAGCTACAACGTGAAGTTAGGCCGACGTGATTACAGCGCTTCGAGTAACGGACGATCTCGCTTAGCCGCGCCTCTTCGTACGGCGGCGACGCCGCACCACGTCAGGCGTCGCGATTTGGTCCGGTTCCGCTTCGAAGCTCGTGCAATTTAGACATGCCTACTCGGTAGTACTCACGCTGCGAGCCCGACTGTTCGTGCGTCACCTCGGTGTTGCTGGCTCTGTCAGCTGGATGAGTCGGGACATGCGACTCACGCAACGCTGAATCAGGTTCGAGGTAGAATCCGGAGATCATGCGAGTAGCCTCTGGTCGCGTAATCGATGGGCGAGTTGAGCTGATGGGCACGGAACTTCCTGAGGGTGCAGCTGTTACCGTCCTCCTCAGCGAAGGTGACGAAACGTTTGAGGCAGATCCCGAAACCGAACGGATGCTTCTCGCGTCGATCGCGCAGTGCGAGCGCGGACAGACCGTACCGTTCGAAACGGTGCTTGAGGAGCTTCGGCGGCGCGGGTGAACGGGCCGTTACACATCGAAGTCAGCGAGCTTGCTGACCGACAGATTCAAGAAGCGGATGTCTGGTGGCGCGAGAACCGTCGAAAGGCACCGAACGCCATTCGTGAGGAACTCGAGCGTATCGGTTCGCTCATAGCGTTTCAGCCTCACTTGGGTGCGCGTGCTACGAACGTCAGTCTGCGCGGTGTACGTCGCATTCACATCGAACGGATTCACTACGATCTGTATTACAGAACAGTTGGTTCGCCTCCCGAATACGTGGAGATCGTAGCGTTCTGGGGATCGCGCCGTGGGAGTGACCCTCCCATCTAGCCGCGGGCTAACTACTGCCAGCAGCGGACGGCGGGCCGTTCGCCGCGCCCGGCGGCCGAGCCGCCTACTACATCCCGAGACGCACGACGTCACGCCGCTTGCAGATCGCGCCCGCCGACATGTTCGTTAGTTGCGGCAAGCGGCGCGCCGCTCTGCCGCTCGCGCGTGGGGCCTCGCCGCCGCTGAGGCGATAGACGTTAGGCCGCAGCCCCAGTTGCGGGAGGCTTCGGGCAACATAATGGAAGGAACAGTTCCTCGAATGCTTAACTGGTCGGTGACGATGGAGCGCTGCACCGCGCGGCAAGAACTTCAACCTGTCTCGAGTACCACGATTACGCGCTCAACATGCGTCTCGCGGCGATTTCCCTGTTACCGCGGCTGCTCCACAATCACGGGTCGCAGGTTGTCCGACCAGTTGCGATCGATGAGGAGCAGCTGCGGATCCACGCCGGCGCGCGCCGGTGTCCCTTTGACCACCACGGAGATTCTCTGCCGGCCGGAGCGGATGCGATGCTTCTGAAGGTAGAGCGGATCGGCGACCGCATCGCCGTACACTCCGATGTCAACAAAGTCGTTCATCGGGACTTCCGTCTCTTTCCCGCTTCCGTCGGATCGGAGCTTCTGCGCTTCGATGTCGAGCGTCACGCGCCACGCGCCGTTTCCTGAGGGCTCCGCTGCGATGGCAGTCGTGCGAAGATTCCAGAGAGTGATGGTCTCCAAAAGGTCCTGCAGCAAATAGTGGTACTCCGGCGGTGTCGCGCCTTTCAGCTCGCGATAGAGATCGCGTGACGTGGCAAACGGCGGGTGACCGGAACCATGTGCCGCGACGAGCCGGCGCAATGCCGCATTCAGCGGTCCCTCACCGACGTATTGTCGAAGCGCGTACATGACCAGTGGTCCCTTTTGGTCAACCACATTCGCGTGGTTCGTGACCTCGAGGAGCGGAACCTCAGGATGATCCGCCTTGCTACGCTGGTTCAGGTACTCGATACGCGTGTTCCAAAGAAACCGGCGCACCATGTCCATTCCGTAAAGCTTCTCCATGACCATGAGTGCGCCGTGCTGAGCGAGGACCTCGCTGACCGCCGGCGCCCCTTCGACGGCGGCAGGCATGACCTGAAAACCCCACCACTGGCGCGCGACCTCGCGCGCCACAGTCATCGAAGCGAGATCGAAATCGCGCGACTGGTCCACTTTCGTCAGCCATCCCGTCGCCTCGGCCTGGGCGATCGTGCCGGGATAGGCGTGGGCCAGATTGGCGTACCGCGGAAACTCGACGATGCGGATCTGCCGGTGCGGATAGGGACCGAATGTGTTCGTGTAGTAATCGAGCGAGGCTCGCACACCCCTCGCGAACCGCTCCACGTTGAAGATGTGGGTCGGGTGGTAGTAAAGCTCGATGACCACACCCTTCCACGTCTCGCGATGCACTGCGTACCTGGCAGAGAAAATGGCAAACGTGTTCCTGACAGGCCGCTCGGTGGCGTAATGGAAGTAGCGTCGCCCGTTCTCGGTCCAGGTCCGCAGCAACGTTCCCGGAGAGACGGCGGTCTGCTCAGGCGATGTGCCGATCACCGCCTCGAACGTGATCGTCTCGGCCCCCGCGGCATCTTCCACGAGCGAACGCGGAGGGAGGCCGTGCTCGCGTCGCACGTGAGCGAGTGACAACTCGCGACTCGGCTGATACCCGACGAGCGGAAGCCAGCGTCGACGATTCACAGGCCCTCCGCCGTCGTGATCGAAGTACGTGCCATTGCGGACGACCGAAGTATTCGGATTGCTGTTCGGGAATCCGCGCGGCACGAACCGGACGTCGAACGTCATCTGGAGCGAATGGCCCCGCTCCAGCGCGTGCGCCAGATCCACCGTACGATGCCCGAGTGTGTCGTCCGCGATGACGACGCGGCTCTCCCGATCGAACGACACGGCGCGAGTCTCGACCTCAGGACTGAGAAAGAGATGAATCGTGCGGATCGGGGCCGCCGTTTCGTTGACCAGCGTATACGTGCCGCGGACGTCGACGACGCGTCGTTCGGGATAGATCTCCACATGCAACTTCGTGCCTATCACCGTCGGTCGCGGCGCGTTTTCGAATTTCCCATACCGGCGCTCGTACTCGGCACTTTGCTCGGCCGCCTCGAACGGTGTGCGATACCCGGTAAGGACGTTCGTGTTGTAGAAGATGAACCCTCCGGCGCCGATGACGATCAGCGCCGCCAGAGCGGTGGCGACGGCGGCGCGACGACCAAACCGCTGCCGCGCCAGTCTCAGTCGCGTTCTGACTCCTCGATCGCGTCCGCGGATCCACAGGAGTCCGGCGATCACCGCGAACAACAATGCCCAGCCGCCCCAGTAGAGCCTGAACCAGAGCACGGGCTCGAGGAAGGGACCGAACTGGCTGATGTCCGAGTAGGTCCACCCGGGTGCGCGGCCGTAGACGAGCAGATTGTGATGCAGGCCGAAGCGCGCCGCGAACATCGTGAAGAGATGGCAGATCACGACGACGACGTGCCCGAGGTATTTGTTGTCGACCACGACGTGGACCAGCATCGCCAGCGCGGCGAGGAGCAGGTAGTCCGCAAGCTCGAGACCGAAGAGGATGCGCAGGTAGAGACCGATCTCGAGATGGAAATACCCGCCCGCAAGTTGTGCGATCAATCCCGACGCCATCAGAATCGCCTGCAGCGTCACGAGCACCAGCACGAGGGCGGCGAACTTGCCGGCGTAGAGGATCCAGTCGGGGACCGGGGTGGCGTCCGCGATCTCGGCGATCCCCACACTCCGCTCGCGGTGCACGAGCTCACCCGCATAGAACGTCGTCAGCAGCGCCATCGTTAGCGCGGGAAAAAAGCTCACGAGGTACTCGGTAATGAACTGCGTCAGTGGCCACAGCGGCGTGCGGAAGTCGTCGCTGATCGTCTCCGTTCCGAGCGACAGGACCATGATCGCCTGAAGGACGGCGATGACCGCGAAGTCGCGGCTGAATACGAGCTCCCGCGCCGACTCACCAGCGGTTGCAACGAGCTGGCGGATCCGGGTTCGCCCATCGAACGAGGCGTTGAAGGGTCGCGGCGATAGACGAGCTCGCGAAACGTCCACCCGATCTTCGCGACGGCCTTTCTGGCGCGCTGAGGCGACATTCGTCCGGAACCGCCATCGCGTGAAGAGCAGGATCGCGGCCGCCGCGCCGGCCCAGAGCAGGCGGTTCCAGAGGAGTGAGGCGTCGACGTTCAGAGGTCGCGTGTTCTTCTCATGGTTCGTCCAGAACTCCCAATTCTCACTGAGGGCGACGAATCCGAGCGGATCACTGAGGGCGGCGAGACCCGCAAGACCGCGTTCTCCTTCGATGTACTCTTCGAGCATCAGCCCGCCGAGAAACACGAATGCGGCGGTGGCGAAAACGGCAAGCGTGCGCCGGGTGAGAACGCCGACGCCGAACAGAAGTGCGCCGGTGAAGAGAACGTTCGGCAGCAGAAGGACGATCGCGGGCTGCACATATGCAGCCGCACGGAACGGGCCGAGCAGCTCCGCCTTCACGAACGGGGGCCGCATGAGCAGCATCAACAGAATCGGGACGACGCTCACGAAGAGAACGTTGACCAGCAGCGTCCCGGCGAAGCGTCCGGCAAGATACTGGGTCTTCGTGATCGGCGAGGTCGCGAACAGCGAAAACATCCGGGTATCGTGGTCCCGCAGGGCGGCCTCGCTGAAGAGCGCCGCGCTGATCACGAGCCCGAGCATGCTGACCAGAACGGTGGCCATGCCAACCAGCGAAGGAGCGTTCGCGTGCAGATCGCCTGCGCTCTTCGCCTCACCAACGAGCACTCCCATGGCCATCAGGCAGGCCACAGCGACGAATACCGCGAAGAGGATCCAGGTGTAGGGACGGCGCAGCCGGTAGTCGATCTCGAAACGGACGACTTCGAGAAAGTTCATGACTGCGCCGTTGCGCCCGCGCCGGAGTGGCCTGACATGGCGCTGAAGTAGACATCCTCGAGATCGGGTGCGACCGCCTCGAATCCCTCACCGGGCGAGCCGTCGCGGAACACGTGGGCGATGGTCCGCCCGGCCAGGAGCTTCGTGGAGATCACTGCGTGCTCGCGCTCGAGCGCCGCCAGTTCGTCCCTGCTGACGACTCGCCTCCAGATCTTCCCCTGAAGATCGCCGACAGCGCGATGCGGCTCACTCTCCAGAAGAATTCGCCCTCTGTCGATGATCGCCATCCGCGTGCAGAGCTCGGAGACGTCTTCCACGATGTGCGTCGACAGGATGACGACGCTCTTCTCACCCAACTCGGCGAGGAGGTTCAGGAAGCGGACGCGCTCTGCTGGATCGAGACCGGCAGTGGGCTCGTCGACGATGAGGAGTCCTGGATTGCCGATCATCGCAATGGCGACACCGAATCGTTGACGCATTCCACCAGAGAAGCCACCGAGCTTCTGCTTCCGCACGTCCCAGAGATTCGTTTGGCGGAGAAGCGACTCGACCACATCCCTCCGCTCCCCTCGCCGCGTAATGCCGCGGAGGACGGCAAAGTGATTCAGCAACCGCTCGGCCGTGGTCTTCGGATAGACGCCGAACTCCTGCGGCAGGTAGCCCAATGTCTTGCGCACCTCGTCTTTCTGCCGCAGGACATCGAGCGACCCGAGATGGATCTCCCCCTCGTCGGGCTCCTGGAGGGTGGCGATCGTGCGCATGAGCGTCGACTTGCCGGCGCCGTTCGGGCCGAGAAGTCCGTACATGCCGGGTGGAATGGTCAGACTGATGCGCTGCAGCGCATGGACGCCATTCGGATAGGTTTTCGACACATCGCGGATCCGGAGGTCTGGCAAAGGGTTTCTCCCTGACCATAGTTACGTCCGTCGGGCCAGGAGGTATACAGCGGCGGCAGCGGAGCTCATTCATGATCGCCGCGTGCGGATCCGTGCGCGCGCGTTCACGTGATCGATGGGCGGTGGGGAAGTCCGATGCTGAAGTCGAAGTCGGGCATCGCGCTCCAGGGTTCAGCACTCGCTCGCCGACGGCTGCGAAGCCGCGCCGATGCCGTGCGGCCCGTGGCGGCGATTCAGAACGAGTACTCGCTGCTCGAGCGTAGGTCCGAAAGGCAGATCCCCCGATCTGCGAGGAGCTCGGGATCGGCTTCGTGCCGTGAGGTCCGGTCGCGCGCAGCTTTCTCTCCGGCAGATTCGGCGAAGGCATGCGCTTCGGTTCGGACGACAACCGCGCATCCGTTCCTCGCCTGGAGGGCGATGCCCTGAAGGCGAACATGGCGCTCTTCAACCTCGTGCGTGTCCCATTCCCGGCAGGGAACCCAGGTCGGCATCGAGGCACCGCCGAAAGGTGTGTCATGAATCGCACCGTTCTGCTCGCGGCATTACTCGTGATTGCATTCACAGGAGCCTGTACAACCATGCACACCCCAGGACAAACCCGAAACAATGAAGACCTCGCAACGAGAATCGCCGCGCTGGAAGACCGGGCGGCCATCAAGCAACTCGTCGACAGGTTCTCAGTGCTGGCAGACGTGAAAAAGACTCAGGAGCAGACCGCCCTCTTCACCGAAGACGCAGCGGTATCGACGACGATGAACGGTCAGGTCGTCTCCTCGCTGCGCGGAGTTCCTTGCCAATTTCGACACCGTCTACCACGCCAACGCCCAACTCGATCTCACCCTCAGCGGCGACACTGCCTCCGGAGTCTCCTACTGCCTGGTCACGCTCATCGGTCCCGAGAACGGCAAGCGAATGAAGACGTCGATGCTCGTGATCTACAACGACTCGTACGTGCGACAGGGCGGGACGTGGTTGATCGCGGATCGCAAATCGACGTTCGTGACCCGGGAACAAGAGGAGGTCAGGTGACGGGTCTCGCCGACGCGGTCAAGTCGTCTCGATCGTCGCGAGTCGCCGTTCGAGGAAGAACGGGCCCCCCGGCACCACCGCGGCGAGGATTCCCGCGGCGGCGAGGCCGGCGCTGATGGGGACCTTCACGATCGCGATCAGCAACATGACCACCAGCGCGACGAACAGGGCGCCGTGAATCGACCCGACCACCGTAACGGCGAGCGGGAAACCGGCGAAATACTTGAGCGGCATCGCAACGAAGAACAGCAGAAGCGTCGAAATGCCTTCGACGATGGCGAGCTGTCTCAACGCACGCATGAAGGTCACGTGGACGATCGTATCAGCCGGGGGAAACTCGCCGGGGGCAGCACAGGCTACCCCCGGCGTCTTGTGTCGGCTACGGCACGAGGAAAGTCAGCGTGTCGGTATCGCGCGCCATACGACCGGACGACGTTCTTCCCTGAATGGAGAGCTGCACTTTGGACGTACCCGGCGCCAGATCGAATTTCACCGACTCGATCGCACCCGGCGCGGGATGAAAACGGGACCGGACGTCCACGCCGTTGAACGTCGCCGTAAAGGTCGCGGCGTCGGTCGTGTCGCCGTACACCACCGTCACCCACGCCGATGTCGCGCCCGCCGGCAGCGAGGTCCGGGTGTCGGTCGGCGTGACGTAGCGGAGGAACGGGTTCACCTCGGCCGGGCTCTGGCCGCCGCCGTTGAACAGGTTCGACAGGTCGGGATCGCTCGGCGCGATGGTCGTGGTCCGGATGTCGAACTTCCCCGCGTCTTTCGGCTCGAACACGATGTCTTCGGTGCTGTCCTGGTAGCCGTCGACGATCGTGTACCACCCGGAATCGTCCGGACGGATCTCGACCTTCCGCTCGGCGGGAGGGAACTTGCTCTCCAGGACGAAGCCACCGCGGCTTCCACCGGGCGGGATGGTCGACTCCTCGAACGCGAAGAACACATTGCCGAGAACCGTCAAACCGGCGCTGGTCGTGGCCGGATCGGCGAGCACGATTCCCACCGGGATCGTCGTATTCGGCTGGATCTGCCGGCCCGGGAAGCGCACGTAATAGTTGTTCTGCAGGTCGGTATCCGTTTGCGCGCGCGCGACGCGGCCGGAGATGTCGATGAAGAACGATTTCACCGGCGCGGCGGCCGTCGCGGGAACGCTCAGCGTGTATTCGTAGCGGTACACCCTCCGCGCCGGGTCGTAGGTGACGTTGGCCTGCAGGGTCGTTCCGGTGATGGTCAGTGGCGGCAGAGCGATGACGCGCGGGTTTTCTGCTGGAACCTGCGCGGTCGACGCGGCCGCGAGCAGAAGGGTCGCGACGGCGAGGGTCAGTAGTTTTGCATTCATTGTTCGGTCTCCTTCACCGTCGAGAAGGAACAGGTGTCGCACCGAAGGTCCCTGATGATCTCATCGATCAGGGCGTCGTTCAGGCGGTAGTGAACCGGGGTCTCGGGGACTCGTCGTCCCTGAAGCTCGTTTTCGACGATGGCCGTCATCTTCGCCACTCTCAGGGGGCCTTTGTAATTGCCGGCCGCGTCAAAGACCGACCGGTCCACGTCGACGTCCACACCCAGACGGTGCGAGGCGTGGCTGCCGCCCCAGTTCCCGCGGATGTCGAACTTGCCGCCCAGCGGCGTGCTCATGTCATTGATGCCGAGGCGGCCTTTGTTCGCTGCGGGGATCGTCGCGTCCTCGTTGTACAGAGACGCTGCCAGCTCGATGAACGAGTGGAGCTCCGGCCGGCCGTAGTGGCTGACGTCCTTATGGTTGTCGCAGTGATAGATCGTCGACTCGGTGCCGGTCACGGGATCGGTGACCGTCTCACCCCCGCAAACGCTGGTCCGATGGCCCGTGAGCTTCACGTAACTCTGCAACACGAGCGGATGAGGGACGTAGTCCCGCAGGATCACGCCGGTGTAAAGGCTGGCCGGACGTGACGTCACCGGGATCGGCGTCGCCGTCAGGCCGATGTTGTCGGTCGAGGCGCTGTACGTCGTGGCCCCGCCGAACGTGCCCGCTGTAACGGTGAAGCGCCGCTCTCCGTTGCTGTCGGTCTGGCCGCTCACCGAGGCTGGTGCGTTCGTGAAGGCGCCGGCAGGCGGGGTGACGTTGCCGCTGATCAGGTGAACGTGCCCGCCACTGCCCGGAGTCGGTTCGGAGGTGAGGGTGAAGGGAACGTTCGGAATCGGCCCGTTGCACTCACTCGACCGGACGACTACTTCCGTCCGTCCTGCGGGAAGACTCGGGATCTCCGATCCACCGGTCGACGGGACGGCGGGGTTGATGATGCTGTTCGTGAAGCTGACGCTCAGCGCGTCTTCGCGAGGCCCGAGCGTGAACTGGATTTCCGACACCAACTCGCCCGGTTTGTTCAACCGCAGCGGATTGAGCGTCTGGGGCACTTCGGCAGGCTCCCATTCCTGCGCGCCGGCCGGCACTTCCTCGGTCGTGCGATATTTCGAGTACCTGTAGAAGACCCTCGAAAAATACTGCGTGCTCAATTTGATGTTGCAGGACGGGTACACCTGGACCCACAGTCCCGGCAGCTCGTCGAAATCGAAGCCGTACATATCGCAGTACGCGGCATAGAACGTAAAGCAGGAACGATTGCGCTCGGTCCGGCGGATCCACTCGAGGTAATAGTCGCCGTCGCCATAGACATTCGGATCGTCGACTTCCAGCTCATTGTTCGTCACGGGATCGATGTACGAGTGGCGCACGATCCACTGCTCGCGCTCTTTGGGCACGAGGTTCCCGTCGGGGCCAGTGAAGTAGCCGCCGCCGTGGGTATTGCTCAGGTATGTGGCGAACGCGTAGTCGCTCCGGGGCACTACGCCGGTGCCGTCTTCCGGCACAGTGATCGGCCGCCCGTTGTAATAGTCGTTGGGGCGGGGGAAATCAGCTTCGGTCTTGTACCGGTACAAGAAGACGCGGGACTCGGTCTGCGCGTAATTGGGCGCGACCGCGAACCGGCCGTCGCGGCCGGAACTGCCGCTCGCGGACGGCGGCGGGAGAAGAAACGTGACGTTCGGGGCGGACGGCAACTGAAATCCCCCTTCCCGCGGGGGTATGTGGGTTTCCTGTCCCGCGGCGGCAAACGCCACGGCATAGGCCATCAGGGTGAACAGGACTCTCTTCACGCGAGATCCTCCGAAAAGATTAATGAAATGGATTGGGAAAAGCGGGAGGACAGTCTAGAAGGACAGACACACAGGCGTCAATGATTCTTTGAGTGAAATTCGTGTAATTTCACGGTCTGGCCGGTCGGTTTGGAAGTTGCCGTAAAGCACTACGAACTGACGACCGCTTCCGCGCCCGCACCCTCAACCCGCGGCGATGACCTCGGTGGCACCGGCAGCGTCACCCGCACTGTCGTCCCCAGTTCCGAAGACTGAATGTTCATCTGTCCCCGAAGCTCGTGGACCCGTTCGTTGATGCCGGCGATGCCCACGCCGGACGCCAGGAGGGCGCCGTGGTCGGAGCGGAGGGCGGGCGGGAGGCCGCGGCCGCTGTCGGCGACCTCGATCGACAGGCGCTCGCCGTCGCGCTGGAGCGACACGCGGGCGGTGTTGCTGCCGGAATGGCGCTGGACGTTGGTGAGACTCTCCTGCACGATCCGAAAAACGGAAGTCTCGACGTCGCGCGGGAGCCGGCCGAGATGATCGTCAGCGTCCAGCGTCGTGGTGATGCCGCTGCGATGCTGGAATCCGTCGGCATACCAGCGCAGCGCCGTCGCCAGTCCCGCCTGATCGATCATCGGCGGGTGCAGCAGATACGACATCGTCCGCACTTCCGACAACGCATCATCCGCGACGGCGATGCTGTCGTCGACCATCTCCCCGGCGCCGGGGAGGTCTTTGATCATGCCCAGATTCATGCGCAGGCCGGCCAGACTCTGGGCCACGGTCTCATGCAGGTCGCGGGCGATGCGCCGGCGGGTCTCGTCCTGAACGCGCAACAGGCGGGCGGACAGGTGTCGCACGGCCTCTTCCGATTTCTTGCGCTCGGTCACGTCCGTCAAGAGCTGGGCGAACTGGCCATGGCGTGGTGAGAAGCATCGCATCTCGAACCACCGCTCGGACGCGGGGTCGTACTGCTCGTAATGAATCGACGTCCCGGTGATCGCGACGTCGTAGTTCTTCGCCCGCACATCCTCAGGCCATTGCAGATAACCTGCGTCCCCGGATCGCTTCCCGATCTCGTTGCTCGCGCTGACGCCGAAGAGCCGCTCCGCCGCCGGATTCATGTCGACGACCTGATGGTCCACGGGCATTTCCCGTTCATCGAAAACCAACCGCATCACCATGATGCCCGTCGTCGTGTTCACGTACAACCGCGCCAGCTGGTCCTCGGCGGCGCGTAACTTATGCATGCGCCGCGATCGCAGAACCGCGAACGCCGTCGCCGCCAGCATGACCGACAAGGCCGCGAACAGTTGCCCGAGCCGCACCGTTTCGTCGACCGAGGTCGCCAGCACTTCCTGCTCGTCGATCTTCGCGAAGACGATCCACGGCGTCCGGGGAATCGCCTTCACCACGCCGATCACCGGCCTGTTGTGGCGGTCGGGCATCCGGACGCTTTTCTCTCCGGTCGTGAGCGCCCAGGCAGCGTACTCCCGGGGGATCTTGCGGCGGATGATCATGGGAGGAAGCGGATCGCCCTTGTACGGATTCAAGGCCACTCCCATGTCGCCGTACAACCCGATGAGATTCGTCTCGCCGCTCTTCGATGCGACCGCGAAGGTGCTGAACAACGGATAGACGTACTCGTAGGGATCGGAGACGAAGACCAGGCTGCCGTTCTCGAAGCGCGAGGCGGTGAGGATTCTCGGTTTCTCCCTGGCAATGCTCACGAAATCGATCCAGGCGCCCGATCGGCTTCCTCCGCGCCTGACGAACTCGGAGATCGTCGCGATATCGGCCTCCGCGCCGCCCCGCCGGATCACGACCTTGCCTGCGCCATCGAGGATGAACGCGGATTCGTATCCGTATCCGCGCATGAAGTGATCGAGCAGTGTCGGCGCGGACCCGTCGCGAATCGCGGGGCCGAGGAGTTTCGTCGCCAGTTCCGCGTCGGACAGCCGTTCCTCGACCCACCCGGCGAGCGCGTTCTGGCGGTCTTTGGCCAGCAGCGACAGTTGCGCCGGCGCCCTGGCAAAAGCCTCCTCCCGGCGCGCGGGGAAATAGATATAGATCAGATACCAGGCCGCGACCGCATCGACGGCGAGGAGGATCAGAACGACCAGGATCAGATCCCGTCGTGCCGGCGGCACGCCGCCTGTGCGCCGGAGGGACGAACGCGGCTCCATGCCCCCACGATAGCGCTGCCGGGCCAGTTTTTGCGGAAACGTCATCGTCGCGTGATCAGGAAGGCGCATGCTGTACGGCATGACGCGGATCGTGATCGCTGATGATCACGCGGTGGTTCGCAAAGGGTTGCGGTTGATTCTCGCCGATGCGGTGGGGATCGAGGTGGCCGGCGAAGCCGCGTCCGCGGACGAGCTCCTGGCGTTTCTCCGGTTGCAGCGAGCGGATGCCGTCATTCTCGACGTCGCCCTGGGGGAGCGCGACGGCATCGAAGTCCTCAAGCACGTCCGATCCGAATTTCCGAATGTCCCCGTGCTCATGATCAGCATGCACGCCGAAGAGATCTTCGCCGTGCGCGCTTTCCGGGCCGGCGCGGCGGGATACATCGAAAAATCCGCGGCTACGGACGTCCTCCGCGACGCCATCCGTACCATCGCCACGGGAGGGACGTACTTCAGCGCCGCGGTCGCGCAGCAGCTGAGGACCGACCTCGGGCGCGGGTGGGCCGATTCGCTTCCTCACGAACGCCTCACCGACCGCGAATTCGAGATCTTTCGTCTCCTCGGCGCAGGCAACTCTGTCAGCGAGATCGCCCGGGCCATCAATCTCAGCGTCAAGACCGTCAGCACCCACCGCACCCGCATCCTCGCGAAAACAGGCCTCGAAACGAACGCGGACATCGTCGCGTACGTGACCGATTACGGCCTTCGCTGACGCCTACGTCCGGTTCGGACAACGTCCTACGCCCTCATCGGATGGAGTTCCGTGTCTCGCCCCCCACTCTGGACGCCATCCTGATTATTAAGACAGCAACGTAAACGACCCGGAGGAACCATGTCAGTCACGTTGCTGCTCGTCGAAGATGACCCCAACCAGAGCGAGGCGATGCGCTCGCTGTTCGAGGAGTCCTCAGCCGACACCACGGTCATCATCGCGCCCACGTTGAAGGAAGCGCTTTCCCACGAACGAGCCGATGTCGATGCGGTTCTGCTCGACCTCGGCCTGCCCGACAGCAGCGGCCTGGCGACGCTGACCGCTATCCTGGAGCGTTTTGCGCCGGTGCCGGCGATCGTACTCACGGCGGCCGCGGATGCGAGCCTTGCCGAGGAGGCGCTTGCGCTCGGAGCGGACGACTACCTGTCGAAGGCACTCATCCCCCCGGCGGCGATCCATCGCGTGGTCCGCTACGCGATCCGCCATTCCGCCGAGCGGCTCGCCGCCGCGGAGCGCGACGCGCAGAACAGGGCCCTCGCGCAACTCGGCCATCTCGCGCTCACCAACGTGTCAGCCGAAACGGTTCTGGGCACGTTGTGCGAGCTCGTCGCCGCCGTGCTCGGCGTGCCCAACGCGATGTTCATGGAGCGCACGAATGACGGGTTTCTGGTGGCGAAGGCCACCGTCGGCTGCACAGCCGGGCAATGGCCACCGGTGAGCGTCGACGAAGCGAGTCTGCTGGGAGAGGCGATCCGGACGAACCACGCCGTTCGCGTGTATGACGTCCGCGGCAGCGCGGACTCCGCGACCGTGGAAGTCTTTCGCGAGCTCGAAGCGGTCAGCGTCGTCGCCGTGCCGGTGCGCACCAGTTTCACCGCCGCGGAAGGGCTGCTCGTTGCCTGGCGGGCCGAGAGGCGTACGTTCACCGACAGCCAGACCTCGTTTCTTTCCGCGGTAGCGAACATTCTCGCGGCGGCGATCCAGCGCGAAGCCACGCAGAAGGCATTGCGCGAGAGCCGCACGGAGCTCGAGCAGATTCTCGACGCCGTGCCGGAACGGATCCTCCGTTTCGGCGAGGACCTGCGCGTGCAGTATCTGAATCGGGCCGGCGTCCGTGGGCTGCCCGTGGCCAGAATGGGCATGCACGTCGACGAGCTCACTGTGCCGACCACGCATCGGGTGCGGTGGCGGTCCATGATCGAGCGTGCACTGGCCTCGGCCGGAACGGAACGGTTCGACATGGACGGCCTCGAGGCGCCGTCCCGCTTCGACGTGTCGGTCGTGCCGCTCGTTCACGCCGAACGGCGGTCGGTCGTCGTCGTCCTGCGCGACGTCACCGACCGCGTACAGGCTCAGGCCCGCTACGAGACGCTGTTCGCTTCGAACGTCGTCGGAGTGTTCTTCTGCGGCTCCGACGGGGTGATCACCGAAGCGAACCGCGCATTCCTCGAAGTCGTCGGGCGGCAGGCCGCGGACGTCGCCGCACGGCGTCTCACGCTTCGAAACCTGATGGCACCGACGGCACAGGCCATTCACGCGGCGCGGCAGCGCGAGATCCGCCAGCGGGGAGTTCTCCCGCCGCTTCCGGGAGAGCTGATGCACAGCAGCGGCGCGGCCGTGCCGGTGCTTCTCGCCTCCGCCATCGTCGAATTGACGCCCGAGGAGATGGTCACGTTCGTTGTCGACGAGACGGCGACGCGCCGGGCCGAAGTGGAACTGCGGAACCAGACCCTCCTTCTCGACAGCGCGCGCGATGCGATCATCCTGCGCGACAGCGAGGGGCATGTCTGTTTCTGGAATGAGGGTGCGCATCGTCTCTACGGTTGGAGTCGCGATGAGGCCGTCGGCCGGCGGTTATCCGATCTCATCAACGCGACGATCGATCACACCGCCGCGGTGATCGACGAGTCGGTGATGTCCTGCGGCGAATGGCAGGGCGAGCTCAATCAAAACACGCGCGCCGGCGCGCAGATCGTCGTCGACAGCCGCTGCTCGCTCATTCCCTCGCCGTTCGGTGAGGCGCCGATGATGCTGATCATCAACACCGACATCACCGAAAGAAAATCGCTCGAGCAGCAACTCCTTCATGCCCAGCGGCTGGAGAGCCTCGGCACACTCGCCGGCGGCATCGCCCACGATCTGAACAACATCCTGATGCCGATCCTGATGGGGGCGGAGCATCTCCGCCGTTCCGGCCTGCCGCCCGCGGCCGAGGAGACAGTCGATCGGATCGCGAGCAGCTCGCGGCGTGGCGCGGAGATCATCCGGCAGCTGCTCACCTTCGCAAGAGGGCACCGGGTGGACAGCCAGATGACGAATCCCGCCCGGCTGGTGACCGAGGTCCAGCGCATGCTGCGGGAGACGATCCCGCCGTCGATCGAGATCGAGACGGACGTCGAGCCGGAGATCTGGTCGATCGCCTGCGATCCCACGCAGTTCCTCCAGGTTCTGCTCAACCTCGGGCTCAACGCGCGCGACGCCATGCCTCACGGCGGCACTCTGTCGATCCATGCGGAGAACGTGGAGATCGACGCGCAGTACGCGAACATGAATGTGGGCGCGACGCCCGGAGCCTACGTGCTCCTGTCGGTCTCGGACACCGGAACGGGGATCGAGCCGGAGAACCTGGACAAGATCTTCGATCCCTTCTTCAGCACGAAACCGGCCGGAGCCGGCACCGGTCTCGGCCTGGCCACCGCACGCTCGATCGTCAAGAACCACGGTGGATTCATCAATGTCTACAGCGAACCGGGAGCGACGGAGTTCAGGATCTACATGCCCGCGCTGTATGAGACGGTGGATGAGGCCGAGGACGCGCCGCCGCCGATCATTTCCGGGAAGGGGGAGCTCATTCTGGTGATCGACGACGAGATGGCCATTCGTGACGTGACCGCGGCGACGCTCAAGAGCTTCGGCTACCGCGTTCTGACGGCCTCGGACGGCAGCGAAGGGATCGCCCTGTACGCGCGGAACTCCGACGTCGCCGTCGTCGTGACGGACATGCTCATGCCGGTGCTCGACGGCCCGACGACGATTCGCGCGCTGCGGAAACTCAATCCGAACGTGCGGGTGATCGGCATGAGCGGTTATACGAGGCAGCGGATGTCGGGCGCGGCGCCGGACGTTCTTCTGCAGAAGCCTTTCCGCGCCGCCGATCTGCTCAGCGCGATCCACGCGATCCTGACCGCGCGGTAGCGCCTAGTACGTCACGCGGTGGTAGTACTTGAACTTCTGCCGCTCGCCTTTGACGATGATCGGATAGAAGCGCGCGGACTTCAGCGCGGCCTCGTTCTGCGATGCGAGGATGGCCGAGCCGGTGGTATTGGTGATCATGCGCGTGGACACGACGTCGCCGTCGGTATTCACATCCGCCTCGATGTAGATCTCTCCGCGCGCGCTCGGCGCGGAAACCGGTAGCGGCATCACCCGGAACTTCGGCTGCGGATCTTCCTCGTTCTGCGTCTTCCCCTCGGCCGTCGTGAGATCAGCCTTCTTCGCCCATCCCGCGCGATCTCCGGTGCGCACTTCGACCCACTCACCCTTTTCCGAGAGGATGGAAATCGCCTCACCGTTCGAATAGGTGGTGATGACCGCAGCCGTGTCGTTCGGCTGCTCCCGAACCGGCAACTCCGGCGCGCCGACATACAGAACGCCGATGGCCGGGCGGGTGTCGACGGTTTCGGTGACGGCGGGAGGCTCGGGGGTACAGGCGGCGAGGAGGAGAAGGAGTGCGAAGCGCCTCATTTTGGCGAACATACCACGCGCGTTACGGGGTCACGGGGTTACGGGGTTACGAGGGAAAAACCTCGGAACCCCGCAACCCCGAAACCCCGGAACAACGGACATCTGTCCGCGGACACTCGTCAACCGTCCGCCTGTCCGGACACGCTAACTCGTTGAAAACACGTGCTTCTTCATTGGCAGCTCCATTGCGCTAGGGGAGGTCCAGTCAGATGATCCAGGACACTTCTTCCATGGACCGGCCCGTCGAGGGCTCGCGCGTCACCAGACCGATGGTGATCGCGGGGATCGTCGTCATCCTCGCGCTGATTCTCGCCGTCGTTCTCTTTCCATCCGTCCGGAGCTGGGCGCGCGCGGAGACGGCGGTTGACGCGACGACCCTGCGCATCGCGGCGGTCACGCGCGGCGATCTGCTGCGCGACGTATCCGTGCAGGGCCGCGTCGTCGCTTCGCTCCATCCGACGCTCTTCAGCCCCGGCCAGGGCATCGTCTCTCTGCGTACGAAAGCGGGCTCGCAGGTCCGCACCGGCGACATCCTCGCGACCATCGACAGTAAAGAACTGCAGTCCGCGTTCGAACAGGCCCGCGCGCAGATGCTGTCGACGCGCGCGGAGCTCGAGCGCCAGAAGATCCTCGCTCGCCAGTCGGAGCAGCGTGCGCAGCAGCAGGTCAACCTTCTCAACCTTCGCCTCGAAGCGGCGAAGCGCAACCTCGAGCGCAATCAGCGTCTGTTCAACGAAGGCCTGAGCAACAAGACCGATTTCGAGTCAGCGCAGGACTCCGTACGCATCGCCACGATGGAGCTCGAACAGGCCCGCCGCGAAGTGCAGCTCTCGCGCGAGACCTTGTCGTTCGAGGTGCAGACCCGCGAACAGCAGGTGATCTCCCAGTCGTCCGTCGTCGCCGATCTGCAGAAGCGGGTGACCGAGCTCACCGTCCGCGCGCCGTTCGACGGCATGGTCGCTTCGGTCGCCGTGCAGAACAGCGACGCGGTCGCGCCGAATCAAGCGATTCTCACGGTCGTCAATCTCGACGCGCTGGAACTGGAGATTGCTTTACCCGAGGAGTATGGGAGCGAGACAGCGATCGGGACGGCGGCGGCGATTTACTTCAACGGCCGCGAATACGCGGGACGAGTCACGGCGATGTCGCCTGAAGTCGCCGAGAACCAGGTCGCGGGGATCGTGGCCTTCGTCGGCGAGCAGCCGGCCGGCCTCAAGCAGAACCAGCGGCTCACCACGCGGCTCGTGTTCGAGTCGAAGAAGAACGTGCTGAAAGTGCCGCGCGGCGCGTTCGTCGACGCCGGCGGCGGCCGCACGGCCTGGGTCGTCGACGGCGACGTCGCCACCCGCCGCGAGATCGCCCTCGGCGCCACCAGCGCCTCCGAAGTGGAAGTGGTCAGCGGCCTCACTGCAGGTGAACGAATCATCGTCTCCGACACGGCAGCGTTCGGCGACGCCAAGACAGTCCTACTCAGGTAACGGAGAAAAACCAATGCTCGAAATGAGAAACATCAAGAAGGTCTACCGCACCGACACGATCCAGACCCATGCACTCGAGGACTTCTCGCTGGTCGTCAATTCAGGCGAGTTCGTTTCGGTGATGGGGCCGTCCGGCTCCGGCAAGACCACGTTCCTGAACGTGGCCGGCCTGCTGGACACCTTCGACTCCGGCACGTATCTCCTGGCCGGCAAGGACGTCAGCCGTCTGTCGGACAGCGAGATGTCGCGCTTCCGCAATCAGGCCATCGGCTTCGTCTTCCAGTCGTTCAACCTGATCCCCGACCTGAACGTCTTCGATAACGTCGACGTCCCCCTGCGCTACCGCGGCCTCGGCGCATCCGATCGCAAGGAGCGCATCGAGCGGTCGCTGGAACTGGTCGGACTCTCGTCGCGCGCGAAACATCTGCCCTCGCAGCTCTCCGGCGGCCAGCAGCAGCGCGTGGCCATCGCGCGCGTCCTGGCCGGCGATCCGAAACTGATCCTGGCCGACGAGCCGACGGGCAACCTCGACTCGCTCATGGCCCGCGAGATCATGGACCTCCTCGACCGCATCAACGAGGCCGGCACGACCATCGTCATGGTCACGCACAGCCCCGAATGCGCCGTCCGCGCGCAGCGCCAGATCCACGTGCTCGACGGCCGCGTCGTCGATCTCGAAACCCCGCGCATGTCCCTGACCGCGCCGGCAGTCGGTGCGGGCATGGCGTCGACGCTGAGATAAAGAAGAGGTTGCTGGGTTGCTAGGTTGCTGGGTTGCTGGGTCCCTTCCACCCCGCAGCAACCCAGCAACTCAGCAACCCAGCAACCAAAGGAAAAACCATGTTCCTCTACAACCTTCGCATCGCCGCCAAAAGCCTTCGCCGCAATCCCGTTCTGACGACGTTGCTCGTCGGGGCGATTGCGCTCGGCATCTGCGTTTCCACCACCTTCATCGCGCTGCGCCACGTCTACGAAAAAGATCCGCTGCCGGGCAAGAGCGGAACGATGTTCAACGTCCGGCTCGACACGTGGGATCCGACCCGCGCGTACAACGCGGACGATCCGAAGTCGCTGCCGGTGATGCTCACGTATCGCGACGCGCGCTCGTTGATGAAGTCGACCATCCCCACGCGCCAGACCGCGACGTACAAGACCACGAGCTTCATCTTCCCCGATCCGAAACAGGGCAAGCCGTTCAATCAGGACGTGCGCCTGGTCTTCACCGATTTCTTCGGCATGTTCAACGTGCCGTTCAAACACGGCGGACCGTGGGACAAGGCCGCGGACGCGAAGCCGGAGCAGGTCGTGGTCATCGACTCGGCCATGAACGAGCGCCTGTTCAAAAACGCGAACAGCGTCGGCAAGACCGTCCGCATCGACGAGCGCGACTACAAAGTCGTCGGCGTCCTCGACACCTGGAAGCCGGCATTCCGCTACTACGACTCGAACCAGGGCGGTTTCAGCTCGCAGCCCGAGTCGTTCTTCATCCCCTTCAACTTCACCGAGCCGCTGGAGATCATCACCACCGGCAACAGCGATGGCTGGAAGGGAACGGACGGCGACGGCTATCAGGCCTACCTCAACTCCGAGCAGACCTGGCTCATGTACTGGGCGGAGCTGCCGACGCCGGAGAAGCAGCAGGCCTTCCGCGATCTCGTCCGCAGCCACATCCTCGATCAGAAGAAGCTGGGCCGCTTCCCGCGTCCGCTGCACTTCAAGGTCAGCTCGATGACGGAGCTGTTCGAGGAGTTCGGCAAGGTGCCGACGGCGGTGAAGTCGATGAGCATCGTCTCGCTGCTCTTTCTCATCGTCTGCTCGCTGAACCTGGTCGGCCTCCTGCTCGGAAAGTTCCTGGCCCGCGTTCCCGAAGTCTCAGTTCGCCGGGCCCTCGGCGCGAGCCGCTGGCAGGTCTTCGTGCAGCACGTCGTCGAATGTGAGCTCGTCGGAATCATCGGCGGCATCATCGGCCTCGTGCTGTCGCTCGGGATCCTGGAGATGATCTCCAAGTTCCTCCCCAACGGCCACATCGTCGCCCTGGACATGGAGATGGTCGGCGTCTCGATCTTCCTCTCCCTCGTGGCCGGCCTGCTGGCCGGCATTTACCCGTCGTGGCGCGTCTGCTCGATCGCGCCGGCAATGCAGCTCAAGGTTCAGTAGGAGACCGCCATGCCCATCGGACCGATTCTTCGCTCCATGAAGCACAACCGCACGCGGTTCGCGCTCATCATTCTCGAGATCGCGATCACGCTGGCCATCGTCACGAACTGCGTGAACATGATCATGGCCGAGCGCACGAAGATGCAGCAGAAGTCGGGCTTCGACGACGAGAACCTGCTGGCGGTGTCGCATGCACCGTTCGCGAAGGAGTTCGAGGACGACGGTTTCAACGAAAACGTCGTGAACGCCGACCTCCGCGCGATCAAGGCCATGCCCGGCGTGAAGGCCGCGGCGGCCACGCGCTTCCTTCCGTGGCAGGGTGGCGGCAGCTCGGGGATCTGGAAGACCGAGGGGTATTCGGACAAGTTCCAGGCGCAGCTTTATGCCGCTCGCGGGGGAGTGTTCGACGTGCTCGGCACGAAGATCACTCAAGGCCGCGACTTCACCGAGAACGACACGCCCGCCGATCCGAACGAATCGACGAAAGTCACGATCATCAGCCGCGCCCTGGCCAGGAAACTGTGGGGCGACGCGAATCCGATCGGCAAAGTGATCACCTCCGGCGATGGCGACACGCCGCGGCAGGTGATCGGCGTCATCGAAGAGTTCTTCAACCCGTACGCGTGGAACATCGGCGAGTACGTGCTGTTCACGCCGGGACGCTCGTACGGATCGTTCGGTGCGCGCTATCTGATCCGCACCGAGCCGGGCCAGATGAAGCAGGTCGCCTCGCAGATCGAAGCGCGCCTCCTCGGCGTGAACTCGGGCCGCGTCTTCCGCTCGCAGACCATCTCCGAGGTGAAGGATGGCTACTTCACCGCGGGCAAACTGATCATCCGCTCGATGACCGCCGTGATCGTGGTCCTGGTCTTCGTCACCGCGCTGGGCATCCTCGGCATCACGTCGCTGGCTGTGGCTGAGCGCACGAAACAGATCGGCACTCGCCGCGCCCTCGGCGCGACAAAGGGAGACATCCTCAAACACTTCCTCACCGAAAACTGGATCGTCACCACCGCCGGCCTCCTCCTCGGCGTCGCCGCAACGTACGGCCTGAACTACTTCCTGGTCAGCCAGTTCACCGAGACGAAGATGCCCTGGTACCTGGTCGGAATCGGAATGGTCCTGCTCTGGCTCAACGGCCTGATCGCGACGATCCCGCCCGCGCTTCGCGCCGCGACCGTGTCGCCGGCGATCGCGACGAGATCTGTATAAACCGGTTATCGGGTTGTCGAGTTGTCAGGTTGTCAGGTCGTTTTCACCCGACAACCCGATAACCTGACAACCCGACAACCTACTTATGACCAAGGTTCTCATCGTCGAAGACCAGCCCGCCGTGGCGAAGGCGTTGCGGATGCTGTTCGATCTCAACGACATCGAGTCGGAGTCGGCGAGCAGTCCCGATGCTGCGCTGAAGGTGATCGAGCGGGGCGGTGTCGATCTGGTGTTGACGGACATGAACTTCACGCCCGGTGCGACGAGCGGCGAGGAGGGGATCGCGCTCTTTCGCCGCCTGCGCGCGGCCGATCCGGAGTTGCCGGTCCTGCTCATCACGGCGTGGTCGTCGCTCGAGACCGCGGTGCAACTGGTGAAGGAAGGGGCGAGCGACTATCTGGCCAAGCCGTGGGACGACGCGAAGCTCGTGACCACGGTTCGCAATCTGCTGCAGCTACGCGCGCTGAAGAGCGAGAACGAGCGGCTGCGCGCGGAACGGGCGCGCACGCGCGTGCCGGGGATGGTGTACGAGAGCGAGGCCATGCAGCGGGTGGCTTCGCTGTCCGTGCAGATTGCGCCGTCGGATGTGCCGGTGCTCATCACCGGACCGCACGGCGCCGGTAAGGAGAAGATCGCCGAGATCATCCACGCGCATTCGAAGCGCCGCCAGAAGCCGCTCGTGAAGGTGAATGCCGGTGCGATTCCGGACGAGTTGATCGAGAGTGAGCTGTTCGGCGCGGAGCCTGGCGCCTTCACCGGCTCGACCCGCCTCCGCCTGGGCCGCTTCGAAGCGGCGAACGGCGGCACGCTGTTCCTCGACGAGATCGGCAATCTGTCACCGGCCGGTCAGATGAAGCTCCTGCGCGTGCTGCAGAGCGGTGAGTTCGAGCGACTGGGCTCGAACGAGACGCGCAAGGTCGACGTGCGGGTGATCTGCGCGACGAACGCCGATCTGCGCCAGGCCATCGCCCGCGGCACGTTTCGCCAGGATCTTTACTTTCGTCTGGCCGTCATCGAGATCGCCGTACCGCCGCTCAATCAGCGGCGGGAAGACGTCCTGCCGCTGGCCCAGGCGTTTCTGAAAGCGCCGAGGACGCTGTCCGAAAGCGCGAAGAGCGCACTCCTCGCGCACGACTGGCCGGGGAATGTGCGCGAGCTGCAGAACCGCATCCAGCGCGCGATGGCCATCGCCAACGCCGACGTCCTCACTCCCGAAGACCTCGGCTTCGGCGCGTCTCGCGACGCGGTCGCCGACGTGCCGGTGGAGCGGGGGCAGATCGAAATGGCGTTGCTCAATGCGAACGGCAGCGTGTCCCGTGCGGCCGAGGCTT
This sequence comes from uncultured Acidobacteriota bacterium, assembly GCA_963822445.1. Taxonomy (GTDB): domain Bacteria; phylum Acidobacteriota; class Thermoanaerobaculia; order Gp7-AA8; family Gp7-AA8; genus QHVT01. Next base: position 1,379,018 of record CAWGHO010000003.1, read on the forward strand.
TGGGGCTTTCGCGACAGGCTCTGTATCGGCGGATGGAGAAGCTGGGGATCGTGTTGGAGCGGCGGCCGAAGTAAGTCGCAGAGTCTCAGAGTCGCAGAGTCTCGAAGAGGGCGTTTGCGAGATCTCTGAGACTTTGAGACTCTGCGACTTTGAGACTCAGCACTCGCGCGGCATTGGCAATTCTCTTCAGCGTGGTCGTCGCGCTCGCGGCGGTGTTTCTCGCTTCCTTCTTCCTCCCTCCTTACGCGGCCTACGCCTTGGCATTGCTGGTGACCATCCCCTTGATCATCTGGGGGGCCATGCGCATCGATCATTACGTCACGCACGCGATGGCTGGTCTCGACGACGGCTTGCGCGCGTTCCGCGATTCCGACTTTGCGATGCGCCTCGCCGCGGAAGGCGTGGACGAGGTGTCGCATGTGAAGCGGGTCTACAACGACGTCGCCGACGTGCTGCGCACGCAACGCTCGGACATCTACCAGAAGGAACTGCTGCTCGACATGATTCTGCAGCGCACGCCGGTGGCCGTGCTGCTGATCAACGCAGCGGACCGCATCGTTTACTCGAACGCCGCCGCACGGGAGCTGTTCGCGACCGGCGCGCGACTGGATGGTCATCGCTTCACCGACATTGCGGACCGCGTTGCAGAACCGGTGCGCGAGGTTCTCGCGACGCGAGGCGATGCGCTGGTCACGGTGCCGGGAGTCGATCAGGACGAGACCGTACACGTCACCCAGCGCACGTTCCGCATCAACACGCAGGAGCACCGGCTGGTCCTCGTCGAACGGCTGACCGCGGAGTTGCGCCGCCAGGAAGTGAGCATCTGGAAGAAAGCGATCCGGGTGCTCAATCACGAGTTGAACAACACCATCGCCCCGATCAGCTCACTCGTGCATTCGGCGAAGCTGGCCCAGGCCAACCCCGAACGGCACGACCGGCTCGAGGAGATCTACGAGACGATCGACGAGCGCCTGGCGTTCCTGCGGTCGTTCCTCGAGTCCTACGCGAAATTCGCGCGCCTTCCCGCGCCGCGAAAGGAGCAGACGGCATGGGAGGACGTGCTGGCGGACGTGCGCGCCATCTACGACTTTCGCGTGGAAGGAGATCCGCGCGTGGAGTCGCTGATCGATCGCGCGCAGATGCAGCAGGTCCTGATCAACCTAGTCAAGAACGCACACGAATCAGGCAGCGATCCCGATGAAGTCGTCGTGGCCATTCAGCGCGTCCCCGATGGCACAGTCGTGCGCGTCTCCGACGCCGGCCCGGGAATGCCCGACGACGTCATGCGCCAGGCCCTCCTCCCGTTCTACTCGACCAAAGCCGGCGGCTCCGGCGTCGGCCTCGCCCTCAGCAACGAGATCATCGAAGCGCATGGGGGACGGATGCGGTTGCAACGACGGGAGACTGGGGGGACGGTTGTTACTTGTTGGTTGCCGGCCTAGCCGAAGACGTCGCGTCGCGTGAACAACGTATACGCCACGACTAACGCCCCCACCGCCCACGCGCCGAGAAGTCCGATACAAAATGTCATCGACATTCCTTCGTACGGCGTGGCCTGGCCGGTGTAGTAATCGGCGAGGGGCAGGGCGCTGACGAAGAGGTATTTGCCGGCGGTCCAGTCGGGGCTGACGCGGGTGAGGATCGTGCCGCCGATCAGGGAGGCGAGCATCGTTCCGATCGATGCCGCGGATGACTTAAAGATCACCGACAGCATCAATGCGATCGAGGCCACGGTCAGCAGGGCGTACCACTCCAGGCCGTAGGCGAGGAGCATGTCGTGCCAGAGCGGGAGCTGGCGGATCGAATCGACCTTGAAGTTGTCGCCGCTGAATTGGAAGCCGTTGAAGGTCGGCGCGTCCCATCCGCCGGGTGGCAAAACCGGTGCGGTCACCGCGTACGAAACCAGCGCTCCGACGAGCAACGTCAATGACGCGAAGAGCCAGAGCGTCACCAGCTTCGCGCTGAGGATCTTCCAACGCCGCACGGGGCGGGTCAGCAAGAGCTTGTCGGTGCCCTCCGCGTTTTCTGCCGAGACGATGTCGCTGCCGAGGACGGCGACGAGGAGGGGGAGGAGGAGGAAGCCGGCGGCGTTCGCGAACGTGCGCACGACCAGCGGTGCAGTCGGCTGCTCGGGATTGATGCCGCGATCGAGATAGAACTGCAGGCGCCGCACTTCGGCGCGCATCGAGCGCAGCCACGATTCATTCATCCGCCCGCGGCGCATCCGGTTCTCGTAGCGCGCGATCCGCTCCTGCAGCTCCGCGCGCCAGTTCGCATTGCGCAGCTCGCGAAGCTGGCGGTACTGCGAGTAGGAGACGAGGGTGAGGATCACGAACATGATCCCCACCACGATCGCGAATCTCTTGCGACGCAGGAGCTTCAGCGTTTCGTTGCGGATGAGGGCGAGGAACACGATCGTTATTTCGGCGCGTCGTGCCAGTGGCCGTGCTCGGGCGACCAGACCTTGCCCGGAGGAACCTCGCCGGGAGGCTGGGGCACGGCTCTTCGGTTGACCTGTACGTTGGTCGCCGGCTTCGTGCCCGGTGCGGCGCCCGGCGTGACCTGCACCGGCGCGGCGCCGCCGGCGGCAGGCACGTCATGCCAGTGCCCATGCTCGACCGACCAGACTTTGCCGGGAGGAGCGGGACCGGGCTGCGGTTTTCCGGGTTGCATCGGCGCGGACGCGGGGGCCGCGGCGTTGGTACGCGCGCGCGTCGCCGAACCGTCGTCGCGACCGGTGATTGAGCCGATGATGCCGACCGCGGCGATGATGCCGATCGCGGCGAGCAGGGCGATCAACCCTTTCGACACTCCGCGCTGGGATTTCCCCGCGCAGCAGTTCTTGTACTTGAGATTGCTTCCACAGGGGCAGGGCTCGTTTCTTCCGATGGCCATTGCCGATCCTTATAGCCGCAACGCCATTCGATGTTCAACGACGCTCTGGTTACCTTCGCGCAACGCATCGGGCTCCGTGCCCCAGACCTGGAAGCCCGCGCGCTCGTAAAGCCGCCGCGCGGCCGGGGCGGCGGAGGTGACGCCGAGGAAGACCCATTCGATGCCTTCCGTCGCGCGGCAATGATCGAGTGCGGCCTGCAGAAGTGCCGCGGCGACGCCGCGCCCGCGCGCGGACGGCGTGACGTACATGCCCCAGAGATGCATCTTGTGCGCGGCCTTGACGTGGCGGTCGCGAATGAGGCCGACCGTGCCGACTAGCCGGTCTTCGAACGCGCCAAAGATCATCCAGTCCGGCGCCTTCTTCAACTGCACGCTCAGGTCCTTCACCGACGACGCGAAGTCGTCGTCCGGCGACGCCGCGAACGCGAGCGGCGCATCGAGCAGCGCTTCGCGCCGGATGGCGACGTACGTGGGAAGGTCGTCGTCGGTGAGCGCGCGAATCATGGTCATGCGGGCGAAGTCTCCGCAACGAAGCGCCGGCAGAGCGGAACCATCAGCTTCTGGAGCAGCAGCGTGTAAGGAATGAACATCGTCGCGACGACCACGCCGGAAACCAGCATGAGCTTCAGCGGATCGGGTTTGTATCCGAGGAGCTGGGCGCCGGCTTGCGCCAGCGGATACCACGATCCGAAAAACAGCAGCAGCCCGAACCAGATCCCGTTCCTGCCGAGAGCGTGGCGGAAGAGACCGGGATAGAGGATGGCGATGCCGCCACCCATCGCCGCGAAGACGAGCACGACTTCGATCGAGCCGCTGACGCTGATCCGCGGCGGCGCACTGGCGAAGAAGGCGACGACGCGCATAGCCATGCGCGCGGCGAGGCCCAACCAGAGGCCGGCGAGCAACCCCGCGAGCGCCGCGGCCGGGATCTCGTACAACACGCGCACGCTCTCGCCGCGCTTGATCGCGATGGTGTAACGGATGGCGGTGACGGCGATTGCCGCGGCGAGGGTGTAGGCCATCAGTCCACCGTTTCTCCGCCGGTCGTCTCCAGGAACATGTCCTCCAGCGTCCGCACCCGTTGCCGCGCGTGGAAAACATCCACGCCGTTCTGGGCGAGCGCGGCGATGAGCGGCGGCGCGTTCGGCTCGTCGATCGCGGCCAGCACCAGATCGTCGGCGACGGTCGCTTCGACGCCGCGATCGCGCAGGATGGACATCGTCCGGTCGGGATTGCCGACGCGCAGTTCCATGATCCGCTGCGTCGAGATGAGGTCGCGCACCGTTCCTTCGCGCAGGATCCGCCCTTTGTGAATGATCGCCACGCGATCGCAGGTCAGTTCGATCTCGGCGAGCAGGTGACTGGAGATGAACACCGCCAGCCCCCGTTCCGCGGCGAGGTGGCGCAGGAGCTCGCGGATCTCGCGGATGCCCGCAGGATCGAGTCCGTTCGCCGGCTCGTCGAGGATGAGCACGCGCGGGCTGCCGAGCATGGCCTGGGCGATGCCCAGCCTCTGGCGCATGCCCAGCGAGTACGTACCGACGCGCTGGTCGAGTCGATGGGCGAGGTTCACCAGTTCCGCGACCCGTTCGATCTCCTCATGATTCACGCGCAGCATCCGCGCGAAATGCTCGAGATTCTCCCGGCCGGTCATGAAACGGTAGAGATCGGGATTCTCGACGATGCAGCCGATGCAGCGCATGGCGTTCTCGAAGTCGCGCCGCACGTCGTAGCCGCAGATGGTGACCGTCCCTCGAGTCGGTTTGATCAGGCCGACCAGCATGCGGATGGTGGTGGTCTTGCCGGCGCCGTTCGGTCCGAGGAAGCCGAAGACTTCGCCGGGGCGGAGCTCGAACGAGACGTCGTCGACGATGGTGCGCTTGCCGATGACTTTGGTGAGGTGGGAGACGGAGAGGGCGGCCTGCATACGTCGTTCTTCAGTTTATCCCGCGCGTAGACGCGGGATCTCTTCGTGCACCGGCAGCAAACGGGCCATGGTCCTCGTTCGTGCACCGGGAGATCCCGCGTCTTCGCGCGGGATAAACTGAAGCGCGATCATGCGCCGGTTCCTGTTCTGGTATCTCCCGGTCTTCGCCTCCGTACTCGCCGCGTCGGTATTCGCGTACGGCTTTGCCGCTTATCTGCGCGGCGACACCGGCGAGCCGGTCGAGGTCGTGCGTCCGTCAGCGGTCGCGCCGACTCCCATCGCGCCGCAGAAACTGATCGCCCCGATCATCCTCGGCGACTCGCTCGCGCGCGGCGCGGGCGATGAGAAAGGGATGGGCATCGCCGGCCGGCTCGATCAGGAGCTGAAACGCCGCGGGGTCCGCGCGCGGCGCACGTTCAACATCGGCATCAACGGCGCGCGCACGGCAGATCTGCTCCGTCAGATCGAAGCGGCGAACGTGCAGGAGCTCCTTCGGCAGTCGAACGTGATTGTGATCTCCATCGGCGGCAACGATCTATGGGGCGGCGCCGACTGGCGCTCCGCACCGCCGAGCGATCCGGAAAAGGCGATGAGGGACGTGCTCGATCGCATCGCCACGGTCGTCGAGAAGGTGCGCGTTGCGAATCCCGGTGCGCGGATTTTCTTCGTGGGGTTGTACAGCCCGATGGGGAAGATGCTCTCGCCGTACGTGACGCGCTGGAACGCGCAGATGCTGGAGCGATTCGGGAGCGATGCTGATTTCACGCTCGTGCAGACGGCGGATTTGTTTTCGCACCGGGACAGGCTGTCGCTGGACCGGTTTCATCCGAGTGGGGAAGGGTACGAGTTGATCGCGCGGCGGATCGCCGACGCGTTGTAGGTCCGTTCTGGACTGCGGTGGCAAAGCCACCGCTCTTACTTGCCGCGGCTTAGCCGCGGCGTTGAGAGCGGCAGCTCTGCTGCCGCAGTCCAGAGTTGCTACCGCGTGCTGCGCCGTTTCGGACCTAGCGGCACCAGCTCCGCCCGCCACACCCCCCGCCCGTGCGTGAACGCGTAGACCGCGGGGCCGCGAGAGCCGTTCGCGACCAGCACGGTCTCCGTGACCGCCGGTGCGAAGCCGGTGTTCTCGACGGCCCAGGTCAGGCCGGCGTCGAGGGAGACGAAGACGCCGAGGTCGGTGCCGAGGTAGAGGCGCTCGCGGCGAGTTGGATCGACGGCCAGCGAATGCACGGGCATGTCCGGCAGATTGCCGCTGCGCGGAGACCAGGTCTTGCCGCCGTCGATCGAGCGCCAGACGTGATCGCCGCCGAATCCCGCGTACGTCGCGTAGACCACGTTCGCGTCGACCGGATCGAACGTTACCGACGTCACGAATCCAGCGCGCGGCAGGGTCGAGCTCCATTGCGAGTCGATGGTGGTTGTCGTCGCTACGTCGGAGCGGACGATGTGGCCGGTGTGCGTGCCGACGACGACCCGGTCCGACATCCCCGGTGCCACGGCCAGGGCGGAAACGCGCCCGGGCAGCATCGCGCTGGCCCGCTTCCAGAGCATCGCGCTGTTGTCCGTCCGCCACATCGACAAGCCGCCGGTCCAGAGCCGTTCGCGCTTGTTCGGATCGAGGATGAACACCGTTACGAAGAGGAAGGAGTCGCTCAGGCCCGTCGTCGCCGGGCGGAAATCGATCACGCCGGGGCCGCTCTTCAGAATGTTGCCCACCTGGCTCGACGCGTAAATGATCGTCTCGTCGACCGGATCGATCGCGACGTAGCAACCGTCGCCGCCGGCGATGCGCTGCCAGCCGTCGATGCCGTCGGTGGTGTTGCCCATGATCGTGCCGTTGTCCTGCGTGCCGCCGAGGAAGCGGCGGCCATCGCTGAAAACGGCACCGTGGTAGAACTGGGTCACGCCGTAGTTGCGATTCAGAGGCTCGAACACCAGCGAGGAGAGCTTCGGATCGCACACCGCGCGATCGCCGGACGCGGTTGCAGCTCGCGCGTTGTTGGTGCGGAAGACCCCGCCGTCGTTGGCGACGAACATCGTCGCGTTTCCCACGCCGTCGTATTGGGGATGGAACACGATCCGATGCTGGTCCGCGTGTACGAACGCCTTCTCGCTCTCCTCGGTCCACCAGTACGTCGCCGGACCCCAGGTTTGTCCGCCGTCATCGGAGCGGAAGAGATCGACGCCGCCGGCCCAGACCCGGTTCGGATCTTTCGGATCGACGGCGATGACGTTGCAATACCAGCCCATGTTGATGAACTGGTCCTTCGAGCTGACGCCGTTGCACTTGCGCAGCTGTCCGTAGATGGGATTGGCGAGGATGAGCGTCGCCGCATCCTGGTTGCCGGCGTCGTTCGTCAACACCGGCTTCCACGATCCCGGCGCACCGGCTTCGTCGGAGCGAAAGACGCCGAGGAGGCCCTGCTGGTAGCTGCCGGTCTCGTTGCTTGCCGAAAGTGCGTAGATGACCGACTGATTCGAAGGAGCGACGGCCAGCGACGTGCGGCCCATGTTCGTTTCCGAAAGAACGCCGGTCCATGCATCGTCGCTGTTCGCGTTCGTGGTCCGGTAAACCGTCGCCTGTTCGAACGTGCCGCAGGACGCGAACAGGAAGTCGTCGCTGGTGTCGGTGCGCAACGCGAGATCGAGACAGCCGCCCATCACCGTCGTGGTGACGACGCGCGTCCACGTTGCGCCGGCGTCGCGTGAGCGCCACACGCCGGTGCGCGTGGCCGCGTAGAGACGTGAGGAGTCATGCGGGCTGATGACGACGTCGTTCACCCAATGGAAGTTGTCGTTCGCCGTGGAGAGGAGCTGGCTCCAGGTCTCGCCGGCATCGCGCGTGACGTAGATGCCGTAGCCGCGCAGCGGCAGTCCGGTGCCGCGCACTTCTTCGCGGTAGTAACCCTCTCCGGTGCCGGCGTAGATGGTCTTGCGATCTTTGGGATCCATGACCAGCACGTTCACCGCGAGATTGGTCAGCTCATCGCCGATCGCCCGCCAGCCTTCGCCGCCGGTCTCGCTCTTCCAGACGCCGCCGGAGACACCCGCGGCGTAAGCGAACCGCGGCTCGACCGGATCGAAGACCAGGGCGCGGGTTCGTCCGCCGATGTTGCCCGGTCCGAGGGGGACCCAGCGATCGAACGGGCGGCCGTCATCGAAGTCGTTCGACCCGATCCGTCCGCCGGCCAGGCGATCGCTGGCCGTCGAGTAGCGGGGCATGCGCTTCATCGCTTCGCGGGCGACGGCGTAGTCGCGATGGGGATCGTCGCTGCCCGCCCGGAGCATGGCGTGATACTCCGCGGCTGCGCCCGGCTCGTCGTTGCGCAACGGCGCGACAGACGAGCTACAGGCAAGGGTCAGAAGAATGAGGGGAAGTAGGAGCCGGGGCATGTTGGGTAATCTTACGGTTCGGATGAGGAGGGAAGCTGATGCAACTCGGTAAAGATTCCTGCGCCTGCGGTCACGCGCTCGATCACCACGACGGCGGACGGGGCGGACCGTGCACTTACTGCGCATGCGCCGCGGGCGAGCCTCCCACGGCGTTTCAGGTGGGGATGATCCACTCGCTGCACGAGATCACCCTGACGCTGGTGAGGCTGGTGAAGGAGATTCAGGGGCAGCGCGGCGGGACTCCGCCGGCGCAGTGACGAGGTATGAGGTACGAGGTACGAGTGTTTTTAACTCGTACCTCGTACCTCGTTGCTCGCTTACTTCTTCACAAACGCGTCAGGCTCGACGGCCGGATTGATCTCCACATTCGTGATCTTGAACGAGCCGCTCTGTTTTCCGCCGCGGAACTGCGTGGCGCTGGAGGCGATGGTGATCGGGCCGAACTTCGTCCACTCGTGGTAGTCCGTCACGATCTCGCCGCCCTGCGGTCCCGCGACCGTGCGGGTGCTGCGGAGGATGCGCCCGTTCGAGGGATCGACGACCCAGCGGACGGAGCCGCTGCCCGGTGAGATATCGAGCACGCGGCCGGTCACGTCGCCAACCTTTTCCGTTCCACCGGCGCTGAAGACGTACTTCGGATCGTCGGCGTTCTTCAGGATGTGAATCACGTCGGAGCGGATGTCGGCCGCGGCCGCGTCACGCTGCGAGCTCGGCAGGTCCTGCGTTCCCATCGGCGTGATGACGAAGGCCGCGTCGGCCGTGATGACCGAGGTCATCGTGCCCATGGGAAGCTTCATCTCCTGGCGGATGGAAAACGGATACTGCACGAGCGTCGAGTTCTCGGCCTGCATCTCGCCCTGCGGCGTGATCATGGTGCGGGCGGACGTCACGCGGATCGCCTTGATGCCGTCGATCATGGCCTTGCCACCCATCGCGTCCATGACCTTGTTCAGCAGCGCTTTGCCTTCAGCGTTGCTTCCAGCCGGAACCGCGGCCTTCGCAGCCCCGGCATTCGCCTCGGGGATGGTGATGTCGATCGTCGTCACCGGGCCGAGCGTCGAGAGCGGCTTCTCGAATTTCTTCTCGTTGCCGACGACGAGCACCGCGAGCTGGTTCGGGTTCACGTACTTTTTCGCGACGCGCTGCACATCGTCCGCCGTGACCTTCTCGATCTGCGACGGGTACTTCACGAAGTAATCGGAAGGGAAGCCGTACAGCTCGAGCAGCACCTGCTGATTGAGGGCCTTGCCGCGCGTGTCCATGGTGAAGACGTACGCGTTGAGGATCGACTCCTTCGCCAGCGACAGCTCCTCGGCAGTGACCGGCGCGGTGATCAGCTTGTTGGCTTCATCCTTCAGCGCCTGGATCGATTCGAGCGTCGTTTCGCTCTTCGTGGCCATCTGCATGCGGAACAGGCCGGGGTAATCCCAGTTCGCGCCGACGCCGCCGCCCACGCCGTAGGTCAGGCCGCGCGCGGAGCGGAGGCTCTGCATCAGCCGGCCGGAGAAACCGCCGCCGAAGATCTCGTTCATGACCACCAGCGGGTAGTAGTCGGGGTTTTCGCGGGTCGTGCCGCCGTGAACCATGGCGATGTTGCCCTGGGTCACATCTTCCTTGTTGATGTAGTAGATGCCCGGCTTGGCCGTCGCCAGCGGGGCATTCGGCTTGGTGATCTGCGGACCCTTCGTCCAGGCGCCGAACGTGTCGCGGAGGCGCTTCTCCATCTTCGCGGCGTCGAAATCGCCGATGAACGAAATGATGATGTTGTTCGGATGAACGGTCTTGCGGTGGAACGCGATCAGGTCATCGCGGGTGATCGACGCGATCGTCGCGTACTCGGCCTGTTGCGCGTATGGCGAACTGGCGCCGTAGCCGAGCTTCGTCGACTCGCGTCCCAGGATGCCGCCCGGCTCGTCGTTGCGGCGGGAGATGCCGGTGTTCGCCTGCGTCTTGGCGAGGTCGATCTTCTCCTGGCGGAACGCGGGGTTGCGCAGGACGTCGACCCAGATCGGATAGACCGTGTCCAGATCGCCTTTGAGGATGTCCATCGACACGGAGGTGATGTCGACGCCGCCGCCGGTCTCGACGCGCGCCGCGCGAGCCTCGAGCATCTCGTCGAGCTCATCGCCGGTCTTGGCAGCCGTGCCGCCGGTTCTCCAGGCGGAGGTGTAGATGCCGAGGAGGCCGGCCTTGTCGGACGGGACGTCGCGCGAGCCGCCGCGAATCGTGGCCGTGCCGCGGATCAGAGGCAGCTCTTTGTCTTCCTGAAGAAAGATGACCAACCCGTTCGGAAGCGCGATGCGCTTCGGCTGGGGGATGGAGAAGCTGCGCATCGGCGGGGTCTTGATGTCCTTCACGCTCGTGACCTGTCCCAGCGCCGCGCCGGTGGTCATGAGAACCGCGAGAGTCGTCGTAGCAAAGCGTTTCATTTCGCACCTGATCATTTGGCACCACCCTTCGGTGCCGCGTCGGCCCGTTCGATGCGGCCGATGGTCCGGTTGTTCGGGGTGAACGTCGCGTTGGCGACGCGACGGATGTCCGCCGCGGTCACTTTGTCGATCGCGTCGACTTCGCGGAACAGCTCGCGCCAGTCGCCGTACAGGGTCTGATAGCTGGCGAGCTGCGTCGCCAGACCGGAGTTGCTGTCGAGGCGGCGGATCAGCCCGGCCTTGACGCGTGCTTTCACCGAGGCCAGTTCGTCGGCGGGAACGTCTTCATTCTTGAGCCGCTCCAGCTCCGCGTGGATGGCTTCCGCCGATTCATCGTTCGTGTGTCCCGGCGTGGGGACGGCCAGCAATGCGAAGAGGTTCGGGTACTTCTCGCCGGGGAAACCGTTGAAGCCCGACGCCTGCGCGGCGATCTTCTTGTCGCGAACGAGGAGCTTGTACAGCCGCGACGTGCGGCCGCTGGAGAGCAGCATGGCGATCACGTCGTAGGTAGCGCTGTCGGCGTGAAGGGCGGAAGGGCGATGGTAGCCCTCGAGATAGATCGGCTGGGCGGTCTCGCGAAGGGTGACCGAGCGCTCGCCGCGCTGCGGCGGCTCGACGACGGCCAGCACTTCCGGCTGGGGAGCCTTGGGCAGACGTCCGAAGTACTTGTCGATCACCGGCCAGGCCTCGGCCGGATTCACGTCGCCGACGATGGCGATGACCATGTTCGACGGCACGTAGTACTTCGTGAAGAACTCATCCGCGTCCTGCGCGGAGAAGCTGGAGAGATCCGAAGGCCAGCCCACCGTGGCGAAGCCGTAGGGATGGGCGATGAACGCGGTGCCGAGGAACTCCTCGATGAGGCGGCCGACCGGGCTGCTCTCGGTGCGCATCCGGCGCTCTTCCGTCACCACGTCGCGTTCCTTGTAGAACTCGCGGAAGACCGGCTGGCGGAAGCGCTCCGACTCGACGAAGGCCCAGAGCTCGAAGCGGTTCGAGGGGAGGGAGAAGAAGTAGCCGGTCACGTCGGAGCTGGTGAAGGCGTTCATGCCCACGCCGCCGGCGCGGTCGATGATCGTGGAGAACTCGTTGTTGACCACGAACTTGTCCGCCGCGGCGATGCTGTCCTTCCAGGCCTTTTCGAGCTCGGCGATCTTCTTCTCGTCGCGGCCCGTCTCGGCGCGGCGCGCGGCGTCGTAGGCGGAGTAGGCCTCTTCGACGCGCTTGAGGGCGGCCTGCTCGGCGGGCCAGTCGGTCGTGCCGAGGCGGTCCGAGCCCTTGAAGGCCATGTGCTCGAACATGTGGGCGAGGCCGGTGATCCCGGGGGTTTCCTGGGCGGAACCGGCGTTGATGAATGTCGCGTACGAGAAGACGGGGGCGTCGTGGCGCTCGGTGATGATCACCGTGAGCCCGTTGGCGAGCTTGCGCATCGACGTCCGCTTCTCGAACGAGGCCAGGTCCTGCGCACTGATCGTGGCCGCGAAGGTCACGAGGATGAGGGCGAGGACAGGCAGTCTGAGGCGAGGTGCTCTCATGGACTTCCTCCTGTTTAAGTGGTTGGTACTGCTTGAATGCGCGAATGGCGCGGGGCGGTATTGTATGTCGCCGAGAGTACGGAGGTGGAAAGTGGGGAAACGAGCTCTTCTGGTTCTGGCGATCATCGCGGTAATCCTCTGGATCGTCCAGAAAACGCCGATGGCCTTCCTCCCCGAGGACGGCATGGACTTCGTCGGCGGCGCGGCCATCGGACTCTGGATCGGGGTGGTGGTGAACTGGTTCGCGGGTCGGGAGTAGGGGCGTCCGACTCTGGACTGCGGCGGCTGTGCCACCGCAGTCCAGAAATGACGTAACCATTCGCACGCCGCCCGAGTCGTAAGACAAAAATCTGCGAGGTGTCTGAATGCGCCGTCTAGCCGTGCTGGTGTGTCTCGTGGTCGCGATGCCGCTCGTTTCCCAGGAGCGGGAGCGTCGCATCCAAAGGTTCCCTCCGGACTGGGGCGTCGCTCTGCCGCAGTACGAAAAGCGGGTGCAGATGCTCACTGCGGGCATCAAGCGCGACGCCTTCATCATCAGCCGGGTCACCCTGGCCGTCGGCGATCTGTCCGACGACTTTCAAAAGCTGTCCGCGATTCAGAAAGCATTCGACCGAATCGAGGAAGCCACACTGCGCGCCGGACAGGACCCGCAGGCGAGCATGCGAACGCTGACCGCACTCAAGAAAATGACGGACAAGCTCGACGACGGCCGCCGCCAGGGCACGATGGCCGACCTGGCCGATCTGCAACGATTCATCTCCCACCAGGGGTCGGGCATCCAGCGCGAGCTGTTCCAGCAACTCTCCGATGCCCGCGGCGAACGGCAGAACCTGGTCGACCTCCTCAACCGCGTGCAGATCATGAACGCCGATCTGGAAGCGGCGATGGTCGAAGCACTCGGATCCACCTTTGATTACATGGCCTCGGGAGGGAAGTGAGAGCAGGCATCCTTGACGCCTCGCACGGCCGAACATATCTTACGGCAAGGAGGCGTTATGGAAATCAGCCGAACGCGAGTATTGGCCGCAGCACTTTGCGCGATCCTCATGGCCCTGCCGACCAGTGCCGGCCCATGTAACCTGGAGACCGTCGACTACCAGTATTACGACGGATGCACGAATCCCACGCTCATCGGGAACAATGGAGTCGGCTGCGACAAGGTTCCGTACTCTTATGGGACGAGCAGCGGCGCCGAGTGGCGCATCATCGAACGATATGACTGTGAGCAAATCTGGCCGTGCGACGAGATTACGGAGAGCTTTACGATCGAATATCAGGCGTGGTGTGGCTCGAGCTGGGTGACGGTATCGGCCGAGGACTTCGGTACGGGATGCGCCTGCTAGCCGAACCCTCCGATTTCTGGCATTCCGGCAACTGACGCCGGCGCCATGTGGCCCGTGGGGGTAAGATTCCTCCACATCCTCATGAAGAACAGGGTCGTCATCGCGCTCGCGATTCTGCTCGTCTGCATGCCCTCCGCGATGCTGGCGCAGGAAGAGGAGCCGCCGGCCCCGCGCGAGTTCTCGCTGATCGGCGGACTGTTCGCGTACGGATTCCTGCTGCAGATCGCGGCACTGATTCACTGGTCGCGCAAGCGGCCGGCCATGTTCTGGATCTGGATCATCATCATCGGCGGATTCATCGGTGCGCTCGCTTATTTTCTGATTGAGGGCATGCCGGATTTTCAGAGCATCGGGCGGAGGCTGCAGGGGCCCGGGAGGCGGAGGAGAATCCGGATGCTCCGGGCCCTGGTGCTCGACAATCCGTCGGCCGGAAACTTCGAAGAGCTGGGCGAATTGCTCCTGCTCGAGAAGCGCTACGGGGAAGCGCGGGACGCGTACGACCGCGCGCTGGCGGTGCGAACCGATTCGATCGACCCGTTCTACCGCCGCGCACAGGCACTCTTCCAGCTTCGCGACTACGAGGCGGCCGCGCGAGATCTCAGGCACGTCACAACTGTCGATCCGAGATACGACTATTCCGGCGCGTTCTGTCTGTACGCACGAACGCTTGGTCTGATGAACAGGACGGCCGAGGCATTGGCGGCCTTCGATGAGCTCATCGAGCGCTCCCACTCAGCCGAGACACTGTACGAGGCGGCGAAGTTCTACGCCGACAACGGCCGTGAGCCGGCCGCACGCGAGATCGTGGAGCGCATCGTGGCCCGCGAGATGACCATGCCTCTCTATCAGAAGCGCCGCGACCGTGTCTGGTTGCGAAAGGCAAAAGCCCTCGGCCGTAAATTGCGTAAGAGCGCCGCTGCTGCCGAGGCATCCGGCGTTCGCGACCGTCGGCTCTCGTCCGGCTGACGTTACGCGTGACGAAACCAGCGATTCGAGTCCGGACGAAACACGAAGAACAGCCCTGCCGCGTTTAGGACCATCTGGAGCAGCGAAAGCGTGGCACGGGCGGGGTCGACGACGATTTCAGCGCGCACGATGGGAATCGAAACCAGCAGGCCCACCGCCATCAAAACCGCGAACATGATTCGACCCCAGTTCTTGCCGGTGATGATCGAGGACAGGAATCCGACGGTCATGACGGTACCGAGCGCGAGCGAGACCGGCGAAGAGAGCCCTTCCGATGGAACCGACGTCACGCCGGCGCGCTGCAGCGCGAATTCGACGATTCGGATGATGAGGGCCGCGGCGAACAAGGCCACCGCAACCTTGACGTCCCGGGGTGCGCCTGGAGATGCCACTACGGAGGTCGAAGCAGACATACACGCTCCTTTCAGTCTTTGAACGAAGCGCCCGCAGTGAGGTTTCAGCGGAAGCCGCCGCCGATGACCAGCTAGCCGCGGCGCGCGCGAAGCATCGCCGTAAGACTTGCGTGCACATCGGTCATCCGGCGCGGACGTTCCGCTACGTCCTCCGAGATCATGCTGAACACGAGGCTCCGAAGATCATCCGACACGCGTGTGTTCTGCATGAAACCGAAAACGGTGTTGCGTCGCGGCCCGGCGAACAAGTGCGTCAACGTGATCCCCAGCCCATACACGTCAGTGGCCTGCGTTACGACGCCATGACGTTCCTGTTCCGGGGCCATGAATCCGGGCGTACCGCATGCGGCCGTGGAAGGGACAGGCTCGATGACCTGGGACGGCACTATGCGAGGGTCGATCAGCCGCTGAACGTCGACCTGGAGAAAGTCGATCACGCTGGGAGAACCGCGTTCGTCCACCAGAATGTTCGCGGGCTTGAGATCCCCATGAAGAACTCCCTGCACTTGAAACCCGAATTCATCGATGTAAGTGGTCGCGTGGCACGTGGCGAGAGCGTCTGACAAGGCGAAGGCAACCTCGAGCCTCGCGATATGAGCTTGCTCGTCATCCCCGACCGTTGCCGACCAGTCGTCGAGCCGCCGTCCCTCCACGAAATCGGTGACCATGAAAGCGGTCCGCAGGCCGTCTATGTCGCAATACCCGCTATCGAGCAGAGTTGCGACGTTGGGATGACGCACCGCCTTGACGGCCCGAAATCCCCGTTCGAACAGGCCGATGAGGTGTCGATACCCTTGTTTGAGCGGAAAGAACAATTTGAATGCCAGGGATCGGCGCTGTTGCGGATGCGTTGCGACGTACACGCTTCCACTTCCACCGCTTCCGACGAGATCAGACAAGCCATAGCCATTGATGACCGTTCCGACGAGACGCTTCGGACTATCGAACGGCCCGACGGAAGCGACAGGCGTAACGTCGCCGCCAACCGCTCGCAGAATCTCCCGAACTACCACCGAGACACCATCAGACGTCGAGATCGCGAACCGGTCGGCCAGCAACGGCGCTTTGCGCAGCAGGGTTTCGTAGTCGAGGTCATGCAGGATCGGAAGGATGCGCTTTCCGTGTGTCATTTCCAGCGCCAGGATGGCCTCGAGCTCGCGTTGTGGCCATTCCTTCCCGAGAAATGCCGGACTGAGAATGACGACTCCAAAGCGCGCGTTCAGAAGGCCGTCCTCGATCCTGCGCCGAAGGCTGTCCCCGAGTCTCAGCTCCTCACGATCGATCCAGACCTTCAGGCCCGCGGCAGCCAGGCCCTCCGCGACAGGCAGTGCGATCGACGACTTGTCTTCGCGCGCATGGCTCACAAACACGTCCCAAGTCGTCATGCGCTCACCATACACCCGGCGCGATTGCGCGTTTTGCCACTATGGACCGCGCCTCCACCCAAAGAGAGCATTCGCGGTCCATACAGTGACGTTCGCAGCAACTCAGTAACTCAGCGGCCCGGCAATTACAAAATCACCACCGTACAGTGATCCGGAATCTGAATCCCGCCCGCATCCGTCAGCGTCTCGTCGATCCCCACTGAACCATCGATCGCCGTTCCCACGTGGCGGATCAGGGTGATGTCGAACTGCACGTCCGTGTTCTCCGGTCCCACCTCGTGCATGAAGGTGATGCTCTTCGAGGGCGTGCCGCTCGGCAGTTGAAACCAGATGTCGTGGCCGCCGGCCAGGCGGAACTCGCACACGACCTGCTCCACCTGCTGGTCCGAGATCATGGTCTGCTTCAGGTCGACGTTCCCGGGCACGCTCGTCTTGCGCGGCTTGGGCTCGAGATTCTTCACGATGCCGATGGCCATCTGATTCTCCTCAGCTACTGAAAAAGCTTTCCGACGCCGGCGAACTGCTTGGCGACGTTCCAGTCGAACGAGATCGAAACGTACGGGGCGGTGCCGATGACCGTGTTCGTGCCATCGAGCTTTTCGTAGACCAGCGCTCCGCCGCCGACGCGGAGGGCGTCCGTGACGCGGAAGCCGCCGCCGATGACCAGCGATTGATTGCCGAACAGATCCTGCCGGGTCTTGTTCGTGTCGGCGACCGACGTCGCAGTCATCCCGATGGTGAAGGACACGCGGCGCTTGATGCCGCCCTTGAGCCGCAACGGCGCGTCTTTGTTGATCGGGCGGAAGTAGACGTTTGCGCCGAGGTAGGGGACGGTGGTCTCGATGTTCGGGGCGTACGCGAAACCGGCATCGGCGGAGATGTACCAGTTCACGAACGTGTCGTAGGTGCCGACGGTGTCGGATCCGATGAGGCGAACCGCCCGAATCTCCTCGCGGACCTCGTCGGCGAGCGCGTTGACCCGCGAGTCGCGGGACGTCGAGTTTTCCGCGATGTTCCGCCCCGCATTGACCATCCGGAACGCTTCCGAGGCCGCGGCATCGATCGGATTGCCGCGGGCGGTGAGCGTTCGCAGGGCAGTGACCTGCTCGGCGGTGAGCTGATTCGTACGGGCGAGGTCATCGAACACACCGTCGCTGTCGAGTCGCTTGACCCACTGGCCGAGGCCGCGCAACGTGTCGCGGGTCTGGGTGAGATTCGTGACGCGAGTCGTGGCCGCGTCGGCAGTGATGTCGACGGTCATCGATTGCAGCGAGCGATCGGGGGACGTGATGGAGGCGCCCCGCGCAACGACTTCGAGCTGCGCCGGCGTGAGGGAGATCAACCGGATCTCGTCGGCGTGCGCGTCGAGGTCCGTGGCCACTTCGGGCTGCGTGCTGGCCAGTGTCCGCAGCCTGCGCACCAGCAGCGTCAGCGGCGCCTCGGCGATGGAATTCAGATTCGCGCGAAGCCGCGTCGCCCCTTCATTGAACGTCTCCACGCCGTTCACCTTCTGCTGCTGGTCGTCGATGATCTCGGCGATGCTGGAGGTGAACTGCTCGTCGATGTCGGTGGACGGATCGAGGATGCTTCCGACCACGACGCAAGGCGCGAGCGTGCGGACTTCGCTGATCAGATCGGCGCGCAGCGCGTCGAAGGCGGCCTGGGACTGGTTGGAATCGGTGAAGTTGCCGAGCCGGCGGGCGATGAGATCGCGCGCCCGCGGTTGAAAGGCCGCGGCCTGCGCGTCGGTCGGCGTTCCATGCACGTCGAAGAGGAAGACGTAAAGGCGCTGCGCGTCGAGGGCGTCGATGGGAAGAGAGAAGCGGGGCGCGGCGCCGGCTGCCGGCGCGGTGAGGGCGTCGCGCTCCCAGACCAGGGCTTGCGGTGGCCGCCAGGCGTTGCGATCGTCGAGGACCGGAGTGCAGTTCTCATCGCGCCGGATCGAACCGGGCCGCGGACAATCGCTGCGTTTGCATTCGCGGTAAACGAGCTCGATGCGATCGACGCGATCTGGCACGTCGCCGACCATCTCGAAGGGAACGTCGAAGGGAACCGTGCCCGTGGCCGCGGTGCTGCGCAGGTCGACCTCGATGCGGGCGCGCGAGGGCACCGTGCCCTGCTGCTGTTGCTGTGCCGCGGACGGGGCCGCAGGCAGGAACGCGGCACACGCGAGGAGGATCGCCATCCGTTTCATCCGGACTCCTTATCGTCGCTTTTCTCTCTCAGGGGATCGACGCGTAAGGATACGCGAACTGCGGAACGGCGAGGCGGCGGACCCGCCGGTCAGAAACCGGCGGGTCCGCGTTGCGACTTCAGGGGAAGCGAACCTCGATCGTGCCGGCGTACGACACGATGCACGGCTGATACGGATATTCGGGACTGCTCCAGCAATCGTAGAAGCGCTGCGTGATCGAGGCTTCCGATTTCACGACGGCGCTGAACGAGGAGCTCTTCGCGTACACGACCGGGTGCGACGTCTGGCAGAGAACACCACCGCCCGAGTAGTCACTGCACGTTTTGCTGTAGCCGTACGGATCGAAATACGGGCCACCGGTCGGTCCCCATACGAGATTGCTGGACTGTTTCGCGCGGACAGTGGCCCTGCTGTAGCCGGTTGCCTCGCACCAGACGGTCGTTCCCACACCGTACTGATATTCCGTCGACGTGACGTTGACGTAACGCCAGGTCTCCAGGTAGCTGCCGTCGTCGAACCAGAGATAGATGTACTGGGTCGACGCGGCGTTCGGAGCAATGCCGAAAGCATTGGCCGCCACGCGATCCTTCGGTTCCTGCGGATTGGCGACGAAGCGGCGCTCGGCGTCCGGAGTGGTCTGCCGTGCCGCGGCGATGGCGACGCGGGCTTTGGTGAACGCTGACTCGGGGGCATAGGCGAAGACCAACGCCTGTCCCGGCCCGCTCGCCGGCGCATCCTCGGCCAGCGATCCGTCGATCTTCCGAAGATAGAACCGGACGCCGGCCGGAACCACGGTTCCCTCGGGAACGAGAGCGCGACCCGTTTCCGGATCGGCAATGGCAATGAACGCATTGGGGGCGAGGTCCGCGACCGGCTCGGCGGCGAAACCGGAGATCGCGATCATCGCGATCATGAACACAAAGAGACTCCTGACTGAAGCTCGCATCAGCACCTTCCTGATTTGGTGTATTTGGAAATAATTGTGGACGGGGAAGACGCGGCACTTTAGAGGTGCGATGCTGGGTTGTCAACGACGCAAAGCAGACCGGCCGGCCGGTGAATGCTGATCCTGACGATTCGCTCTAAAAGCATTCAGCAATACCGAATCGTGCCGAAAGAACTACAGCTGTGGAGAGGTCTTCCGGCGCTGCGGCGCGCGCGGTGTCGGCAACCGCAGGTTGGTGATGGCCCATCGGCTCGCTCCACGAAAAGCGAAAGGACGTTTCGGCCGCGTTGTCCCGATTCGCATCGAGATCCGCACGCACGGTTCGGCCGAAATACCGGTGAGTTCTCATCGTCATGCCGTATTGGTGGGAAGTCGAGGAGCCGAACAGCCACCACGCCAGCGCTGGTACAGCGAGGAGGATCAGCAGGAGAGTTGCTCGCCGCGCGGTCACGCGCTCGGCTCCGCGGGCACGTTGCCGGGCGGAAAGCCGAAGCTGAGACGGACCGCGGAGTATTCGGGATCGACGGAGCCGTCGCGTTTGCGGATGGTGAGTGGCGGCTCGCGGAACGCCTGAAAGGTCGTCGGAATGTCCTCGGCCCTTGACGCGGCGAAGAGCGTGACCAGCGGCGGATCGCCTTCGCGGAAGATGACGTCGCGGCGGCGGATGAGAATCAATCCGGCGCCGGTGACAGCCTCCAACGCGCGATCGAGTTGCACCGTCGGAAAGACGAACGCGAACAAACCGCCGGGCGCGAGGATGCGCGCCGCTGTTTGCGCGTAATCGGCAATCGATCCCCGCACTTCGATCCGCGCCGGAATCGCCTGCGGATGTTCGGCCACGGTCGCGGTTCCCGCGGGCCAGTAGGGTGGCGAGCCGGTGACGAGATCGAACGGCCTTTCTTTGTCAAGAATTGACACGTCCCGTAGATCGCCGTGGTAGAGCGTGAACCGCGATTCGAGGCCGTTGAAGCGCACGCTCTTGCGCGCGAGGGCGATGGACATCTCCTGCGCTTCGACGGTGCAGAACGTCGCGCCGGGAAGCCGCCACGCGGAGATCAAAGCGACGGAGCCGATGCCCGATCCGAGGTCGCAGGCTCGGTCGACGCGAGGTGCGTGGGTGGTTCCGTACCACGCGGTGATCACGTCGTCCGTCGAGTAGCGATGACCTTTGGCGTACTGAAAGATGCGGAAGCGGCCGCAGAGAAAATCGAGGGTCTCGCCGGGTTCCGGCTCGATTCCGCCGGGAGGCTCGGGGCCGGGGCGGCGCCACCCGCGGTAGTACTCGTCCATCGTGTAGTGTGGGCCTCTGGCCTACGTCTTCGAACCGGAGGTAGGCCGGAGGCCCACACTACACGAGGAGACTCGTTGCATGACATCGAAAACTGGTCTGGACCAGCGATCCCGAGGCCGCGAGACGGTTGCGCGAGGAGGGGAAGCTCGATCCGGCAAAAGACGCCGAGCCTTCGAAGCAGACGATTCGCGTCGTTGCCGATCGGAAGCGTCGCGCGGGCAAGACCGTCACCGTTGCGAGCGGCTTCGAGCACACGCCGGAGTCGCTGGTGAAGCTCGCCGCATCGCTGAAGAAAAAGTGTGGCAGCGGCGGAACGGCGAAGGATGCGGAGATCGAGATCCAGGGCGACCATGTGGCGAAGATCGCCGATGAGTTGAGGAAGCTCGGGTACCGCGTCAAGCCGTAAGGCGCGTTGCTATACTTCGTCCGGTTCAAATCAACAAACGCCGGAGGGTTTCATGGCGCGAAGCCGTGTTCGCATTACCACTGGTGCGGCGGTGGCCCTGGGCTCCGCGCTCCTTCCGCAAGCCGCGGACGCGGCGACGTTCACCGTCTCCAACACGAACGATACCGGCGCGGGAAGCCTGCGCGCCGCGATCGCCGATGCGAACGCGACCGCCGGCGCGGACACGATCAACTTCACCACCAGCGGCACGATCGTCCTCACCACTGGCGAACTGACGATCACCGACTCGGTGACCATCGACGGGCCGGGCCCGGAAACGCTCACCGTCAGCGCCAACAACGCCTCGCGCGTCCTGACCATCGACGACGGTGTCGACGGAACGCTGCGCGACGTCACGCTCGAAGGACTGACCATCACCGGCGGCGAAACGGCGGGCGAGGGCGGCGGCATCGTCTCGCGCGAGAACCTGACCCTGACCGGCGTAGTCCTCACGCAGAACCAGGCCCACCAGGCCGGCGGGATGAAGCACGAGATCGGTTCGCTCACGCTCACGGACGTCGACGTCCTTGCGAACGAAACCACGCAGTACTACGCAGGAATGAAGGTCGCCACCTGCCCGAGCGTGTCCTTCTTCAACGTCCGTGTCGTCGACAACGTGTCGTTTCTCGGCGCAGGCGGCGGCGTGCAGCTCGAGGACATCGGGACGCTCGTGATCGAAGACAGCACGATCTCCGGCAACAGCGCGCAGAACATCGCCGGGCTCTGGATCTACCACGGCTCCCTGGCCGATCCGGCGGTCATCCGCCGCACCACGATCTCCGGGAACTACGCGACGATCAGTTGGGCCGGCGGTCTCATTTGCTGGGACACGGAGCTGACCGTCGAGAACTCCACCATCAGCGGCAACAACGCCGTCACCTCGGGCGGTGGGCTGTATCTCTACGGCAGCCAGGTCACTCTCGTGAACACCACGGTCACGGGAAATACCGGAGGAAACGACGGCGGCAACGTCGTCCTGTACAGCAACGCCGACCTGATCCTCGAGAACTCGATCATCGCCAACGGCGTCGCCGGGGCGGAACCCGACATCATCAGCGTGCACGGGGGAAACAGCGTTGTCGCGGATCATGCCCTCATCGAAACTCTGCCGACGACGACCACCGTCACCGGCTCGGACATCATCACCGGCGTCGATCCGGAGCTCGGTGTGTTGCAGAACAACGGCGGCCTCACCGCGACGCACAAGCCGGCGGGCACGAGCCCGGTCGTCGACGCCGGCGATCCTTTGTGCGACTGCGCGATCACCGACCAGCGCGGCCTGACTCGCGTTGCGGGAGAGCAGGTCGATCTCGGTTCGGTGGAGTTGCAGCCGGGGACGTTGTCGGTCTCGCCGGCGACATACAACGTGGCCGAGGATGGGGGGACGGTCACTGTGACGGTGAGTCGCACCGGCGGCAGCGACCGCGCGGTCTCCGTTCAATACGCGACGGTCAGCGGCACGGCGACGGCCGGCGCCGATTACACCGCGGCATCGGGAACGCTGTCCTGGGCCGCGGGCGAAACGGCGTCGAAGTCGGTCAACGTGACCATCCTCAATGACGCGACTGCCGAGCTGTCGGAGACGTTCGAGCTCGTGCTGTCGTCGCCCACGGGCGGCGCGGCGCTGGGAACGATGAACGCGGCGATCACCATCGCCGAGAACGATCTGCCGCCGTTCGGCCCCCCAGCGAACGTCACCGCGACTGCAACCGGCGCGAGCTCGGTATCGGTGAGCTGGTCGCCGGTCAGCGACGCGACGGGATACGAAGTCTTCCGCGCGACCTCGCTCACTTCCGGTTACACCTCCCTCGGAACGACGGGCACCACGGGATTCACCGATTCATCGGCAAGCGCGAACACGACCTATCTGTACAAGGTGCGCACCCTTGGCACCGGCGCACCTTCGGACTACAGCGCGATCGACGTGGCCACGACCGTGGTCATGACCGATGCGATTCTGAACAGCGCGATCCCGATCAAGGCGATCCATCTCACCGAGTTGCGCACGGCCGTAAACGCCATGCGCGCCGCGGCAGGATTGAGCGCGGCGACGTTCACCGACCCGTCGCCGACGTCGGCGACGCTGATCAAGCGCGTGCACATCGTCGAGCTGCGCTCGGCTCTCGATGAGGCGCGGGCGGCGCTTGGATTGCCGGCGATCAGCTACACCGATCCGACGATCACGCAGAACGTGACGACCGCGAAGGCCGCGCACTGGATGGAGCTGCGGGGTGGGGTGGGCTAGCGAAGCTCTGGAGTGCGGCAGCAGAGCTGCCGCTTTCTACCGCGGCGGCGATGCCGCCGCGAGTGAGAGCGGTGGCTGTGCCACCGCAGTCCAGAGAGCTTTGCTTACTTGATCTCCACCAGCTCCAGCTCGAACGTCAGCGTCTTCCCGGCCAGCGGATGATTCGCGTCGAGCGTCACTCCCTCGTCATCCAGCCCGACGACCTGCATCGACGCGGCCTTGCCGTCGGGCAGGGTCACGCGGACGTAGTCGCCGACCTCGACTTCGAGCCCGCCCTGCAACGAGGACCGCGGGACGTGAAATACGAGCTGCTCCTCGCGGTCGCCGTATGCCTGTTCGGCGGGGATGTTTTCGGTCTTCTTCTCGCCGGCAGCCATGCCGAGAATCGCGTTCTCGAACCCATCGATCACCTCGTGAGCGCCGATGGTGAACTCGATGGGGTCGCTGCCCTCCGACGAGTCGAAGACCGACCCGTCGTCGAGCGTTCCCTTGTAATGCACGGTGACCGTGTCGCCCTGTCCGGCTGTGCTTTTCATCGGATCGGATTCCCGTCGGCGTCGAGCTTGATCACTTCGCCGAGGTTCAGCTCGCGGACGCCGGCCTCGATCTTTTTCAGATCGCCGATGATCAGCCAGATCATTTCATCGGGCCGGACGTACGCCTTTGCCGCCGAGTTCAGCGTTTCTTCGTTCAGCGCCCGAACGCTCGACGCGTATTTCGCGAAGTAATCGTCGGGATATCCGAGGTTCGTGAGGCGGATGGCTGCGTTCTGCAGCGAGCCCAGAGTCTCGTACGCGCCCGGCAGACGGAGGGTCTGGTTGCGCATCACGCTCTGGAACTCCTCGCCGGCCAGCGGACGCTCGCCCGCAACGCCGCGCACTTCCTTGACCACTTCGAGAATCGATTCTTTGGTCTTGTCGGTTTGCACCGGCGCGACCACGAGGAACGGACGCTGGCCACGAGTCTCCACGATCTGACCCTGCGTGCCGTAGCTCCAGTGCTTGTCGAGGCGGAGGTTGCGATTGAGGCGGGAGGTGGCGATGCCGCCGAAGTTGCGCATCACCGTTTCCACCGCCAGGTCTTCCGCACGGCCGCCGGTTTCGGACAGATGCGCGGCCACGATCACCGACTGCGGCGCGTCGGGCTTGTCGATGAGGTAGACCTTCTTGCCGGCGGTGCGGGGAAGGGTGTCGAGCTGTTTCTTCGGCGCCTGGCCGGGCTTCCACGAGCCGAACGCGCGCTCGAGCTCGGGCTCGAGCTTGTCCATGGTGATGTCGCCCGCGACGATCAGCGTGGCGTTGTTCGGAACGAACCAGCTCTTGTGCCATTCGGCGAGATCGGCGCGCGTCAGCGGCGTGACTGTCTCGACGTAACCCGTTCCGGTAAGCGGCTTGGCGTACGCGTGATCCGCGCCGTACAGCAGGCGCGGGAAGATGCGGTTCACATTCGCCGTCGGGCTGGCTTTCTCCTGCGCGATGCGGGCGATGCGCTGCCGCTTGGAGAGCGCGACCATGTCCGTCGCGAACGCGGGATTGAGAATGACGTCGGCGTAGATGTCGAGCGACTTGCCGAGGTTCATCGGCAGCGCGGAGAGGTTGACGAAGGACATGTCCAGCGAGTTGCCGGTGTTGATCGTCGCGCCGAGGGAGTCGAGCTGGTTGACGATGGCGAAGGTGTCGCGGGTGGCAGTGCCTTCGTCCAGCACGTCGAGTGCGAGGCCCGCGAGTCCCGCGCGCGACGCGGGATCGGACGCGTAACCGGCGTCGAGGGCGAGGGTCATGTTCACGATCGGCGCGGAGTGACGCTCGAGGAGCATGACCTTCAGGCCATTGGAAAGCGTGGTGCGCTGCACCGGAGGGAACTTGACCTCCGGCGCGTCGCCGAGCGACGGCAGGATCTTGCGGTCGATGGTGGACTTGCCCGGCGCGAGCGTCGGGAAGGGCTTGACCAGCAGGGTGTAGTGATTCGTGTCGAGCCAGGTCTTGGCGACTTTCTGGATGTCCGCCGGGGTCGCGGTCTGCGCGACTTCGAGCGAGCGGAGATAGAACTCGGGATCGCCGCCGAAGGTCATGCTCTCGGCGAGCACGTCCGAGCGCCCGCCGAAGCCGCCGAGGCGCTCGATGCCGCGTACGAAGCCGGCAATCTGCCGGCTCTGCGCGCGCTGCAGCTCCTCGGCTTTCGGTCCGTTCTTGATGACGTCGGCGATGATCGCGTCGATCTCTTTCTCGGCGACCGCGGGATCGACGCCCGGCTTGACCGTGCCCTGCACGATGAAGGAGCTGGCGAGCTCGCGATCCCAGACGAACGCTCCGACGTCGGTCAGCAGCTCTTTTTCGTAAACCAGCGCCCGGTCCAGCCGCGCGCTTTTCGATCCGCTCAAAACCTCGGACAGAAGGTTCATGTACTGGAGCTGCTTATCGCGCCACGCCGGCGCGTGATAGACGCGATAGATGCGCGTCTGGGGAACGCGGTCCTGCATCTCGTCCCGGATGTTCCGATCGAACTTCGGAATCCACTCCTCGGTGCTCGACAGCGGCGGTCCCGGCGGGATCGCGCCGAAGTACTTCTTCACCAGCTCCAGCGCGCGCTCGGCGGTGATATCCCCGGCCAGCGCGAGCACGGCGTTGTTCGGGCCGTAGTAGGTGCTGTACCACTCCTTCACGTCCTCGAGCGACGCGGCGTTGAGGTCTTCCATCGAGCCGATCGTGGACCAGGAGTAGGGATGTGAGTAGGGGAAGATCGTTTCGACGACGCGGCCGAAGACGCGGCCGTAGGGCTGGTTTTCGCCCTGGCGCTTTTCGTTCTGCACGACGCCGCGCTCGCGCTCGAGCATTTCCTTGGAGATGTTGCCGGCCAGGAAGCCCATGCGATCGGCCTCGAGGTAGAGCGTGCGCTCGAGCGCGGAGACGGGGACGTCCTCGAAGAAATTCGTGCGATCGGTGCTCGTCGTGCCGTTGCGGTTGTTCGCGCCGAGGTCGTCCATGGCCTCGCGGAAGCCGTGCGGGTAGTTCTCCGAGCCGTTGAAGAAGAAGTGCTCGAAGAGATGCGCGAACCCGGTCTTGCCGCGCTTCTCGTTGCGCGAGCCGACGTGGTACCAGGAGTTGACCGCGACGATGGGGACGCTGTGATCGGTGTGAACGATCAGCGTCAGTCCGTTGTCGAGGACGAATTTCTGGTGGGGAATGGCCAGCTTCGATTTGTCGAAGGCGGGTTTCGCGGGGGTTTTGGTTTGCGCGAAGGTGTTGAGGGCGAGGAGGGAGCAGAGGACGAGCAGGGCTCTCTTCATATTGCGCGGATTGTACGGAAAAGGGGGAGGGTGGGTTTTGTGGAGCGCCGGCGTCCCGCCGGCTGTTGCGCCGGCGTCCACGCCGGCTTGTCTTCGGCCGGCGGGACGCCGGCGCAACAGCCGCCGCGGACGGCGGCGCTCCGCTACTTCTTCGCGCTAGCCTCCGCGGCCCGCGCCGCCGCCTCGGTCAACTCCTGCTCCTGTTTGTTCGACATGGGCGGGTTGTAGGCGGCGATGCCGGTCACGGTCTGGCCGATGACCAGGTTGTGGATGTCGTGCGTGCCCTCGTATGTCTTCACCGACTCGAGGTTCATCATGTGCCGCACCACCGGGTACTCGTCCGACACGCCGTTCGCGCCGAGCATGTCCCGGGCGATGCGCGCGCATTCGAGGGCGATGTTGCAGTTGTTCATCTTCGCCATCGACACGTGCTGCGGCTTGAGGCGGCCCTGATCCTTCATCCGCCCGCACTGCACGGCCAGGAGCTGGCCTTTGGTGATCTCGGTGATCATCCAGGCGAGCTTGTTCTGCACGAGCTGATGGGAGGCGATCGGCTGCCCGCCGAACTGGATGCGCGACTTCGCGTACTCGTTCGCGGTGTGGAAGACGCCCATGGCTGCGCCGAGGACGCCCCAGGCGATGCCGTAGCGGGCCTGGGTCAGACAGGAGAGCGGATATTTGAGGCCGTTCGTTTCCGGAAGCACGTTCTCGAGCGGAATGCGGCAGTCCTCGAAGAACAGCTGTGAAGTGACCGAGGCGCGGAGCGAGAACTTGCCCATGTGCAGGGCCGTGGAAAAGCCGGGCGTGTCCTTTTCGACGAGGAACCCGCGGATGGTCCCTTCGCACTTCGCCCAGACCACGGCCACGTCGGCGATCGAGCCGTTGGTGATCCAGGCCTTCGCGCCGTTGAGGACCCAGGAATCGCCGTCCTTGCGGGCGTGCGTGCGCATGCCGGCGGGGTTCGAGCCGAAATCCGGCTCGGTCAGACCGAAGCAGCCGATCTTCTCGCCGGCGGCCATCTTCGGGATCCAGTAGTCGCGCTGTTCCTTCGAGCCGTACGCGTTGATGGGGAACATCACCAGGCCGGACTGCACGGAGGCGAAGGAGCGGAGGCCGGAATCGCCCCGCTCCAGCTCCTGCATGATCAGGCCGTAGGCCACGTGATTGAGGCCGGGGAGGTCGTACTCCTTGATGGTGGCGCCGAAGAGGCCCATCTCGGCCATCTTCGGGATGAGGTGCATGGGGAACTTCTCTTCGCGATTCGCATGCTCGATGATGGGGATCACTTCCTCATCGACGAAGTCGCGAACGGTCTGCCTTACCATCAGCTCTTCTTCACTGAAGAGCGAGTCGATTTCAAGATAGTCGACGCCAGGGAAACTGGGCACGGGATACTCCTTCTTTGCAGCTGAAAACGTTGAGATTCGAGGGCCGGCAATCATACCCGATGCGAATCGGGCTTTTCATCGCGGCCCTGGTGATCCGGGTCGCGGCGATCGAGATCACCGGCGCGACGACGATGGCCTTCGGCGACGCGGGCGATTACGTGGCCACGGCCCAGTCGATCTGCAGCCAGCATGTCTATCCGGAACGGGGCAATCTGCCCTTTTTCCGCCCTCCAGGGTTGCCGTTTTTCATCGCCGGGGTGACGCTCTGCGAGCCGTCCCGGACGCGGGTGATCAAGTACGCCCTGGCGGCCACGGACGCAGCGACGGTGGTGGTGATTTTCGAGCTCGCGGCGATGCTTTTCGGCGGCTTTGCGGGGTTGCTCGCCGGGATCGGCGCGGCTTGCTATCCCTTCTTCATCTTCTCGACGACGGACCTTCGCAGCGAGCCGCTGTTCATGCTCCTGCTCACCCTGGCCATCCTGCTGCTGCTGCGCGGCAACGCTCCAGGCTCGGGGGTGGCGCTGGCGCTCGCCGCGCTCACGCGGCCGACGGCGTTGCTCTGCCTGCCGCTCTTCGCGCTGTTCGTGGGGCGGAAGAAAGCCGTCCCGCTGCTGATCGCGGGAGCGTTGACGCTCGCGCCGTGGATGGCGCGGAACTACCTCCGCTTCGGCGAGATCATCGTGGTCAACGACGCCGGGAGCTACAGCGTCTGGCACGCGTCGCATCCGGAGACGCGGCGGATTTACGCCGCGGAGACACGCGAGGAGTTCAAGCGACGCGAGCTGGAGTTCGAGACGAAGACCATTCACACGGTCGCGGCGCAGGTCGAGGCGCGGGCGAGCTCGCCGAATACGCGCGACGCCGAATGGCGGCGGATGGCCATCGAGGACCTTCGCCGCGAGCCCGCTGAATCGCTGCGGTTCATGCTGCGCAAGGCCGGCTACTACTGGCGGCCCTGGCTCAATCCGATCGAGCATGGCCGCGGAGCGGTCATCGCCAGCGCGATCATTCTCATCACGCTGTACGTGCTCGGATTCATCGGCATCTTCCGGCATCGCCTGCGCTGGGCGGTGCTCACTTACTTCGTGGTGATCTGGCTCGCCCACGTGCCGCATCAGGTGGTGATGCGCTACCGCATCCCCTTCACCGATCCGCTGCTGCTCGCCTTCGCCGCGTACACGATATGCGGATGGGGATATCCGAAATCGATCCGCGAGGACGAGACCTCCGCGAATCCGATGCGCGCGAGCCTCGCCGCGAACACTTCACGCGACTCGTAGTTGAAGGTCTCGGCCATGGTGATGCCGAGGAGGCGCGTGGAGAGGGCTTCCTGAAATGCGTTCCAGCGGTTCTTCAGTTTCACGGCCGGATCCATCTCCTTGACCAGCAGCACGCCGCCGGGATTCAGCCGCTCCAGCGCACGCCGCAGGATGTCGTCCCACGCCGCGACGGGAATGGCGTACAGGACGTCGACGATGGCCACGACATCGAACCGGCCGCGCACGGCCTGATCGAACGCGGCGACGTAGCGCACGCCCTCGACCGCGCCGATCTTCCTCACGTCGGGCTCCACCGCCACCGCGCGAATACCCCGCGCCGCGACCAGTCGCGAAAAGAGCCCATGCCCCGCGCCGATCTCGAGCATCGACCGCGCCTCTCGCGGCACGAACCGCAACAACCGCCCGAACGGACAGGTGAGATAGCGGATGAGGATGTGCAGCCGCGTCCCGGGCGGGCGGCGGCGGTAGGTGCGGTGGAGGAGGCGAAGGCTCAAAGGCGCAGAGGCTCAAAGGCTCAAAGGAGCTTGTGAGACTATGCCATAACGCTTTGAGCCCTTGAGCCTTTGCGCCTTTGAGCCTTGAAAGTCCGCCCCTTCCTCCCCCTTCTCGCTATCGCCCTCCCCATCGCCATCGTCGCGGTGCTGCTGGCGAACATGCAGCGGCTGACGTTTGCGCGGGAGGGGATGGAGTTGATGCGGGGGATGGGCGGGGAGTGGTGGGCGATTCCGCTCTTCCTTGCGCTGTACGTGCTCTTCGCGCTGGTGCTCATGCCCGTGGGCATTCTCTCCGCGGCCGCGGCACTGGCCTGGGGCTGGGAGGTTGGCGGGTTGCTCGATCTTCTCGGATGCACGCTCGCTTCGCTGCCGCCGTACTTCATCGCGAAACGTGGACTGCCGAAGCGGGTGAGCGCGTATTTCGAGCGGCATGGCATCGCCTTCAACGCCACGCCCGAGTTTTTTCCGCTGCTCATCCTGCGCATCGTGCCGATCTTTCCGTACGTCGCGCTCAACTACGTCGCCGGCGTGGCCCGCTACCGTCTCCGCGACTACATCGCCGCGACGTTCCTCGGCTCGATTCCCAGCGTTTTCCTCTTCGCCTACTTCATCGACACCCTCGGCGACTCGGCAATGGGCGGCGCCACGCAGCTGCGGATCCTCGGCGCCTGCGTGGCCATCGCCGTGCTGGCGATCATCGGCCGGTGGGGAGTCCGGTTCGCAATTCGTACAGCTCGACCGCAAGCCGCCGGCGATCCCCGCTCCGCAGCGACGGAACTTCCGCCGGAACGAAACTCCGCTCCGCCACGAGCCTGATCAGCGGCGCACCTGTGGGAACGTCGACCGTGATGTTCGTGCCCCGTGAGCGCTCCACGCGCGCTTTTGCGGTCTCGACGTCGTTGACGGCGATGGTGATCGTATTGGCCTCGATCGCCGCCGCATGCGGGAGTCCGATTCTCAGCCACAGAGAACGCGCCGGCCCGGGCGGCAACTGAATCGTTGCGGCCGGCGTCAACCACCGCCACTCCCGTCCGTCCTGATCGCGCTCGGGCGGAAAGACCCCTTCGACGATCCGGAAACGCCGCTCCGGCGGCAGAGGGATGACCGAGGTTGCGCGATAGTGATTGCGGGTCAGCTTGATGTAGGCGTCGCTCGGCTTCCATCGAAAGACCCGCGCGTCCGGCCGCGCCGTCGCACCATCGGCGTAGATGAACAGCGGCACATCGGGCCGGTTCCAGAATTTCGCGAGGCCGTCGTCGACTCGATGCGGATTGCGGTTAGCGAGAAAGTACGTCGCGTGAGGCCAGAGCGGGAGCTCGTACAGCACCACCGCGTTCGGCGGGTAGGCGGCCCGCGCGAACTGTGCCGCGCGCACGGGCGGCGAAGCGCTGCTGCGCCGCTGGGCGAGGAGGGTGCCCGTGTACAGGAGGAACGCCACTCCGCCGATCGCCGCGGCCTGATACGGCCACTTCCGTACTCCCGCTCCGGCGAAGAAAGCCGTGACCAGAACGAACGGAATCGCGTAACGAACTCCGTCCGCCGGGTCCATGACCCAGAGAGCGAAGCTGATGTAGATCGCTCCGGCCGCGATCAGGGGCCAGGCGGCGCGGTTGCGGGCGGTGAGGAAGAAGCCGTACGCCGCAAGCGCGAGGGCAATCAACGCCATCGGTTCGGTGCCCCAGGGCCGGCCGATGAATCGGAAGGCGATCCGGGCCGGCGTCCATCCCGTACGCGACTGAGCGGCGTCGTGGGCTACCAAGTATTTGCCCTGGCCGGTCTCGAACTCGATCAGCCCTTCCAGGCTGCCAATCGCGGTCGTCAGTGGCGAGAGCCAGAGGAGACAGACGACGGTGAAGATGCCGAGCGCCATCAATCGATCGCGCCAGGTTCGCATCGTCGCCACATACGCGAGGAAGAGCGGCACGACGAAAATCGCGTACTGCATGCGCCAGCCCACCGTGAGAGCCGCGAAGACGGCGAACCATTCCCACCGCGACCGCGTGGCGCAGTAGAGCGCTGCCGCCAGCAACGCCAGCGCCCCCGGCTCCGAGATCGGTAACGTCGAATGAATGAGCAACGCCGGCGACCAGTAGAAAAACATCGCGCCGGCCAGACCGGTGGCGAGATCGCCGGTCAGATTCCGAAAGGCCAGGGCGAGCAGCGCGAACCCTGTCGCCGAGGCGATGACGCTGAGGGCGACCAGCGTCGCGAAGTCGCTGGGAACGAACAGGCGCACGACCTGTGCGAAATAAATGAAGACCGGATAGCCCGGCGGCGGCGGATGGTGGGCGAGGGGGTCGTACTTGTGCAGGGCCTGGAAGAAGAGCGGCTCGTCGAACTCCCACGGGCTGGCCGGCATCACACAAAGCAGCAGGACGACGTGCGCGGCGAGAGCGACAAGAAACGAACGCGACTTCACCTACTCACTATAATCCGCGCGCCCGATGTCCATGTCCTGCCTCGCCGCGGCGCGTTTCCTCCGCCGCGTTTATCGCGACTATCCGCGCGCCCACCGCCTGCACGTGCTGGTGCGCTACGTCACCTGTCCGTTCGTGCGCACGCTCGACGACCTTCCAACCGGCGGGCGGATGCTGGAGATCGGCGCGGGGCACGGCATCTACTCCTATCTCGCGACGAACGATTCCTCGCGCCGCGTATACGCCGTCGAGCCGGATCTGCGCAAAGCCCTGCATCCGGAACATGCGCCGGGCGTGCAATGGATCGCGGGCTTCGACGAGGCCGTGCGGGGCACGTTCGACACGATCGTGATCTACGACGCGACCTACCGCATGGCCATCGCCTACCGCACCGAGCTCTATCGGCGCGTCTTCGATCGCCTTCGCCCCGGCGGCACGTTCATCCTCAAAGACATGGATCCCGGCCACCGCTGGAAGATGAAGTGGGCCCGCTTCCAGGAGTGGCTTTCCGACACGTTCCTGAAGGTGAGCATCGGCGAGGGCTTCATCTACCAGACCCGCGCCGAAGTCGAAACGACGCTGCGCGGCATCGGCTTCGACAACTTTCGCGCGCGGGCCATCGATGCGGGGTATCCGCATCCGCATGTCCTTTATTCAGCGCGCAAACCGCGCTGAATAAAGGACAAATGCAGAATGCAGAATGCAAAATGCAGAAAGGGTTGAACGCGCGGTTTCGCGGGGCCTTTTCTGCATTCTGCATTTTGCATTCTGCATTTTCTAGCGGCGCCAGCCGCTAGAATCGCCGCCCATGCGCCGTCCATCCGTCTCCCTGGTCATCCCGATGTACAACGAGGAGCTCAACATCGAGCACGCTGTCGCGGCTGCCGTGGAGTCTCTTCAAAAGTACTCGGACGACTACGAGATCATCATCGTCGACGACGCCTCGACCGATGACTCGCCGCAGTTGGCCGCGAAGCTGGCTCGCGAGAATCCGCGCATCAGGGTGATCACGCACACGCGCAATCAGAAGCTCGGCGCGACGCTGCGCAGTGGCTTCGCGGCCACGACCAAAGAGCTGATCTTCTACATGGACGCCGACATCCCCTTCGACCCCGAGGTCCTCGGCAACGCCATCCGGGCCATGCACGTCACCGGCGCGGACATGATCGCCGCGTACCGCCACGACCGGACGATGGAAGGGGCGCGGCGCGCGGTTTACACGCTGCTCTACAACTGGCTGATCGGGGTCCTCTTCGGCTGGCCGCACCGCGACATCAACTTCTCCTTCAAGTTGATGAAGCGGAAAGTGCTGGAAGCGATCGAGCTGAAGTCGGAGGGCTCGCTGATCGATGCGGAGCTCGTGGTGAAAGCGAAGAACCGCGGCTTCGCTATCCAGCAGATGGGCATCGACTACTTTCCACGCATCCGCGGCACGTCGAATCTCGCTTCGGTCGGCGTGATCCTGAAGATCATCCGCGAGCTGGTGAAGCTCTATCCGGAAATGCGCGCGAAGCACCGATGACGCGCCGCACGCTCATCGTCACCGCGGACGACATCGGATTGCATCCGGGCATGACCGAAGGAGCGATCCGCGCGCATCGCGAGGGCATCGTCACGGCCTGCAGCATCGTCGCGAACGGTGCCGCGTTCGACGACGCCGTGTCGCGACTGCGCGAGGTGCCGTCGCTGGAAGTGGGCGTGCATCTGACGCTGGTCGAAGAGCGGCCGCTGACGGCGATCCGTTTCCCGAAAAAGTACACGTCGTTCGTGCCGTTGTACCTGGCGCGGGTGATCGGCATCGGCGACATCGAGCGCGAGTTGCGCGCGCAGATCGAGCGGGTGATGGCGACGGGCCTGCGGGTCACGCATCTGAACGGGCACCAGCATCTGCATCTGCTGCCGCGCATTTTTCGGGTGGTGGTGAGGCTGGCGCGCGAGTATTCGATTCCGTACGTGCGGATCGTGGATGACCGCGGCGGCACAGCAAGAGGTCTCCCCATCGCCGCCCTCAGCTTGCTCGGCCGCCGAGGGCGAACCGCGGGGCTGACGAACGATCGCACCATCGGCGTTGCCGGTGCCGGCCATCTCGACGACGTCGTTCCGCTCCTTGATCACGTCGAGGGCGTCACCGAGCTGGTCACCCATCCTGGCGTCGGCGTGAGCGGCTACGACTGGGGGTACGCGTGGGACGCCGAGACGCGCGCGCTTTGCGATCCCCGCCTGCGTGACGAGCTGGCCAAGCGCGGGATCGAGCTCAGTGCACCGTCACGCGCATCACAGCGCGGCTGACGCGGTAGCCCCACATTCGTTTCATGCGCGTCCTTCTGGCTTTCCTTCTTTGCGCCAATGCGTCCGCGGCCATCGACGTGCCGTTGCGCGTCCGTGAAACCGCGGGCGTGACGCGCGCCGGCGAGGTCATTCGCTCGGGCATCCCCATTCCGCGGAACGCCGTCCTTCTCTCGACTACAGCTCTGTCGATCGTCGGACCGAACGGCGCCGCCGTCCCCGCTCAGTTTCGCGTGCTCGCACGCTGGAACGCGGGGCGAGCCGATGCGAACGCGCCCATTCAGTGGTTGCTGGTTTCCTTTCCCGCGAGCGTGAGCGCGAATGCGACCGCGACCTATCGCCTCGTCTCGGGCGTCAACCCCGCGTCGCCGTCACCGCTGCGTCTGACGCGCGACGGCAATCGCGTGATCGTCGACACGGGCGCCGCGAGCTTCACCATCGACGGCGCGGCTTCCTCGCTTTTTGAGGAGATTCGTTTCGGAACCGCGCCCGTCGTGACCGGTGGGTCGCTGACCGCACGGATCGAGAACGCCGAATCGCGTTACGCGAGCCTGCGGCGTCTCTCGATCGAAGAGGCCGGCCCGGTCAGCGCCGTCGTGGTCGTGGAAGGAACGTACGACACGCCCCAGGTCAGTTCCCAGCGGCGCTACACGTTCGGCGCCGGCTCGTCGACCGTGACCATCCGGCAGACGCTGGCCTGGGAAGGGAACCGTTGCGAGACCGCCGGTGCAATCCGCTGCGGAAACGCCATTAACGCCCTTCGCGTCCAGCAGATTCGCGACACGTTGCGGACTACGACTGGCGCCACGGTCGCGGTCGCACTCCAGGACATGCATCACTACGGCCCGCAGGCCGTGCGAACACTCGACGACGGTTCGATCGCCATCGACATCGCCGCCGATCAAGTCTGGCTCGGCGCGCGGCAGGCACTCTTTGTGACCATGGCCATCGGTGCGACGCCGGAAACGGTAGGAGCGGAGCTGAATCACCCGCTGCGCGCATGGCCCGACGCGTCGTGGTTCGCCGCTTCGGATGCTGTCGATCCGTTCCCCGCGGGCGCGGTCGCGCCGGAGCATTCCGATTACGACGCCGCCGTTCGCGGTGTGCTCGATCGCACGATCGCCAGGCGCGAAGAGCTCGGGATCCACGGCCTGATGACGTTCGGACTCTATCCGCGCATCTGGGGCAATCCGATTTACTCGGACGAAGTCGTGTGCGGTGACGATCCGACGCCCGGCGAGTCGTGGGACGACCTCTATTGGTGTGCGACCTGGACCGACTACCACAACACCACGTACGCCGCCGCCGCGCGGGCGATGCGAACAGGGGAGGTGCAGTGGCTCGACGAGATCACGCGACCCGCGGCGCTGCGCGTGCTGTACACGCAGATCTTTCAGTGCTCCCCCGATGACGGCTATTTCTACTGCGGCCAGGCCCCGGCGGGCTACGGCGGGTATCGCGGGGATTTCAACTCATCGCATGCCTATTTCGACAACCTCCAGCTCTATTACTGGCTGACCGGCGACTCGGCGGTCGTCGAGACGCTGGAGCGCGGATCGCGCTCGATGCGCGACTACCTGTGCGAGCGCCGTCCGGCCGCGCCCTGCCAGCCGCACGATGCGCCGACCGACGAATACGCGAATCTCACCGGCCGCGTGGCCTCGCAGTGGATCGGTACCTTTCGATTCGTCGGACTGGCGAGCGACGACGCGAGCTTCCTCGAGGACTACCGGAACAACCTCGCCCGCGCGGTGACGCAGCAATACGTGCAGGCCAGCGGCTTCGGCTTCATCCTCGCCGGCTGGCGTCCGGTGACCGCGGCCGGACGCGTTACCACCGACCAGCTCTGGATGTCCGCTCTCTACGACATGAAGAATCTCGATCGTCTGCGCCGGGACACCGCCGATGCTCCGATCGGCGATCCGCCCGTGCGGCCGAGCGAGGTCATCGCCGCATACGCGCGAAGTATCGAGCGCTACGCGCCCGCCCGCTCCTGGCCGAACTCATTTGATGTGACCTGGAGCGGCCCACGACTCGGCGGGACGCTGATCGCTGTCGACGCCACGCCGGGCGGCAGCGACCCGTTCCTCTACGACACCGGCCGCTCGACGCTGGCTGGCCCGCTCGCGGCCGCGGCGGCGCTGACCGGCGATCCGGCGCTGCAAGCCTTCGCGCGGGAGGCGACGCGCTTCGCGATCGCCGCGTCGATCGCCGATGGCTCGCCGCTGGGAAAGCTCCAGGGCGAATACCTGGCCCGGCTTCACGCCGCCGTGGCCATGCTCGCGCCGCCGCAGCGGGAGGAATCAGCGCAGCGCCGCCGCGCGGTGAGGCATTAGGTGTGGTGCAGGCCTCCGGCCTGCCTCTGTCCACCGCCCAGAGGCAGGCCGGAGGCCTACACCACACCGGCACGACACCTATAATCCGCGCCCGCATGGCAAAGAAGATTGCAGTAGTCCCCGGCGACGGAATCGGTCCTGAAGTGATCGACGCCGGATTGAAAGTGCTCAGCCGGGTCAGTGAAGCCCGCGGTCTCGGTCTCCAGTTCGTCCATTTCGGCTGGAATGCCGACGAGTACCTCCGCACGGGCATCTCCATGCCCGACGGCGCGATGGACGACATCCGCGTGAACTACGACGCCGTCTACCTCGGCGCATTCGGCGACCCCCGCGTCCCCGACATGAAGCACGCCGCGGACATCCTCCTCGGCATGCGCTTCCAGCTCGATCTCTACGTCAACTACCGGCCGGTCAAGCTCCTCGACGAGCGCCTCTCGCCGCTGAAAAATAAAGGGGTGGCCGACATCGACTTCGTGATCTTCCGCGAGAACACGGAAGGCGCGTACGTGGGCATGGGCGGCAATTTCAAGAAGGGGACGATGGACGAGATCGCGGTGCAGGAAGACGTCTCCACGCGCCGCGGCGTGGAGCGGATCATCCGCTACGCGTTCGAGTACGCGAAGAAGACCGGCCGCAAGTCGGTGTGCATGTCGGACAAGAACAACGTCATGCGCTTCGGCGGCGATCTCTGGCTGCGCACGTTCGAGGAAGTGGCGAAGGAGTACCCGGACATGGAGCACTTCCACATGTTCGTCGACGCGCTGACCATGCAGATGGTGCGCGCGCCGGAGATGTTCGAGGTGATCGTGACCAACAACATGTTCGGCGACATCGTCACCGACCTCGGCGCCGCACTGCAGGGCGGCCTCGGCGTCGCCGCATCAGGCAACATCCACCCCGGCCGCGTCTCACTCTTCGAGCCCATTCACGGCAGCGCGCCGAAATACGCCGGGAAAGACGTCGCCAACCCCGCCGGCGCGATTCTCACCGCCGGGATGATGCTCGAGTACCTCGGACATGCGGACGAGGCTCGGATCATCGAAGACGCCGTGACCGAGGCCATTCGTGCGGAGGAAACGACGAAGGACCTGGGTGGGAGCCTGGGGACTCGCGCTGCCGGAGATGCGATTCTGAACCGACTGCAGGTTTAGGAGAGCGGCGGCAGAGCCGCCGCACTCCACGTCGTTTCTCGACGCTTGATGAAGCTGCTCGCTCGGGATGCATCACAACGAACCAGCGCAACCCGTGTCTATGTCCCTCGAGGTGGTGATCGCCACCCTTGGGAGGTGCCATGAACAATCGGATCGCCGTCGCAGTGCTGTCGTCTCTCTTCGCGCTTTCGCTCCACGCGCAACCCCAGCCGCAGACGCTCATTCAACCGACCCCTCAGGCGAGACAGCAGCTCACGAAAACGTTGCAGGAGTATCGGGCGGCCAAGGACCGTCATGGTGAAGCGGTCACGCTCCTGAAGCTGGGGTTCACCGAGGCGGGACTCGGGAATGTCAATGGGGCGCGAAGCAACCTCGCAGAAGCTGTCGAGAAAATGCGCGCGCAGAGCGACCTCGTGGGGGCATGGATGGCGCTCCTCGTCCTCTCTCAAATCGAAGTCGCAGCGGGACGGCCGGCGGAAGCGCTTCCCCACGCCGAACGAGCATTGAGCACGCTGAACGAGGCGAAGGCTTCGACCGCACCGTTCTCGCTCAAGACCTTGATGGCCCTTGGCGCAGTCTCCGGACTTCCACCGGAGATGGGCCAATTGCTCGAAGGCCCGAATGTGGGCGCGATCAAGTCGCTGATGATTCAGTACTCGTTGGAGCCGATGACGCACGACTTCTACGGCAGTGTGCTGACGGAAGTTGGACAGCTCGAGAAGGCCGAGGCGGAGCTGAAAGCGGCGGCAGCCGGCGCGATCTACGCGCAGGGCATGTACGACTTCTCGATCGAGTCGCATTTCGGCGATCTCCGATTCCGGCAACAGCGCTACGACGAAGCGCGGACACACTACGTGAAGGCGTTGAACGCCTCGTCGACGGCAGCGACGATGCTTCCCATGGGCGGCGGTCAGCAGATCCAGGCGGGCCTCTACGATCGCCTGGTGCGCCTCGAGACGGTCACGGGTCATCCCGAGGAAGCGAAACGCTGGTCGCAGAAGGCGCGGGAGCTTGGCAGAAAACGGCCGGAAACCCGCTAAAGACGGATGTGTCTCTCGCGATTTGCGTCTGCGATGGCGGCTTGCCTCGCCCTCCTCGTGTCCCTCCCCGCGATCGCCGATGATTCGCTCGCCGGCATCGGTGAGTTGATCATGACGGATCGTGCGGCGGAAGCGCGCGCGCGACTCATCAGCGCGCGTGATTCCTTCGTTACACAGGGTGACCGATCGGGCGAAGCATCCACCGAGCTCCTCCTCGGCCTCGCCGAAACGGCGCTGGGTGATTCGACCGCGGCGCGTTCGCATCTCGACCGAGCCGCGTCGATGTTCCTCGCGATCGAGGAGCATTTCGGCGCGTGGCTCTCGATGACGACACTGGCCCAGTTCGAGACACAGAGCGGCCGCCCGCGCGACGCGATCGCGTTGCACGAGCGATCGCTCCAACTGCTCGACGCTGCGGCCGATCCGCAATCGCGACTCTCGGTCACAACGATCGAGGTCCTCGGCATCGTATTCGGCGCATCGCCGGAACAGATTCAAATGCTCACCGCGGCTCCGGAGCTGACGAGAACGCTGAGGATTTCGCTCGCCGAGTTCACGAGCCGGATTGCTTACGGGCAGACTCTATTGGCGGTGGGAGAGCTGGAGAACGCGGAAGACCAGCTCACGCAGGCCACGACGATGGGGGCGATGTTCGGCAACCTGCTCGATGGAATGCTGGCGACACCGATGGGCGATCTCCGGAAGCGGCAGTGGCGATTCGACGAGGCGCGGCAGCATTACGAGACCGCGCTCACGACGGGTGTGATGCCGGGACGGGTGATTTTCGTTCGGCCTGCATCAGTCCAGATCGATTTGCTCGGGAAGCTCGCAGAGATCGACGTGCTTACGGGGCACGTCGACGAAGCCCTCGCGCGGAACGACCTGGAACGAACGCTCGCCCGCGATTCCGAGCCGGCGCGTGAGCCGTGGATTTGGATCGAGCGCGGTTCTCTGCTCCAGAAGGCCGGCCGTGTCCGCGACGCGGAGAAAGCGTATGGCGAAGCGCTGGTGGCTGCCGAAAAGCGTCGCGAACGTCATCCCGTTGGTGCGGTTCACAGCGAGCTCGGGTTGCTCTACTTCTACGCCGGAAACTACGGAAAGGCTGCGGCCGACTTCGCGAAGGCGATCGAAATCTTTCAAGAGCTGAAGGAGGGCAAAGCAGAGTCCGTGCTGTGGACGCTGCTGGCGGACGTACACATGGCGATCGACTCTCACGTCAGCGCCGCCGAGGCGATCGCGCGGGCGAAGGAGTTCGCGAAGACCAGTAACTTTTCCATGGCCGGCACGATCGCCGATTTCCTCGACGCGACGCTGAAATGGAGACAGGGTGAGCACGCCGACGTGCGCGGTGCCTTCGCAGCATTGTTGGCGGTCCGGGAAGACTACGGGCTGGTGATCAGCGACGAGGCGAAGCGGTTCATGACGGAGGTCGTCTCGATGAACATCGCAATGACGCCGCCCGACCCCGCGCGCATCTCCGGAGACGGTGTGGAACTACTCCCATCGATGGCGCTGATGATGAGCGGTGTTCCTCTCGCGGCGCGTGGCGACTACGCGGAAGCCCGTGAAATCTGGAGCAAGGCGAAGGAGCTTCTCCAAAGCCGCGACGCGCAGGCGATCTTCGAGCAATTGATCGCTGGTACGTACTGGCGCGAAGGCAAGATCGAGGATGCGATTCGCCATTTCAAGAGCTCCACGGAAATCCTCGAGAGCGTCGCGACGGACGTTCCTGTCGAAGAGATGCTGATGAGTTACCTCGGTGCAAGGCACTCGCTGTACGAACACTTTGTGGAGGTGCTCTTGCGCGAGGGGCGCACGGTCGAGGCTTTCGAGGAGAGCGAGCGTGCGCGGGCCCGCGCGTTTCTCCAGATGATCGGAAACCGGCGTGTCGGCGCTCGCCGCGCCGATCCGCACCTGGTTCAACAAGCGGACATTCAGCGACGGCGCATCAGCGCGATGGATCAGTCCATCCGAACCGCTGCCTCCTACGAGGAAAAGGCGCTTCTGAAACGCGAGCGCGTCGCGGCTCGCCGCGAATACGAGGCGTTGATGGTCCGCGTGAAGATCTCGAATCCGGAATACGCGGCGCTCACGAGCGTCGAGACCGTGCCTGTCGATGTCATCCAGAACGAGCTGCCCGACGGTACGACGATGATCGACTATTTCGTTACAGGCACCGGCGTGCATGCATGGGTCATCGACCGCGGATCGGTCGATTACGTACGGCTTCCGATCGATGCGACCGCGTTGCGCCGCATCACCTGTTGGGCAAGACAATTCAGCCCGCCCGACGACGATGTCAACTCTCGCGGCGTGATTGTGCGGGCCGGCACTTGCAGCGACCGCGCAACCGCTGATGAAGCGTACGCGATGCTCATAGCGCCACTGCGCGCGATGATCCGCCATCAGCGTCTCGTGATCGTGCCCCACCGCGAGCTGCACTACGTTCCTTTCGCCGCGCTGCACGACGCGGAACGCAATTGCTATCTGATCGAGGATGCCACGATCGTCTATGCGCCGAGTGCGACCGCGTGGCGATTCCTCCGGCGTGACGAGCCGCCGGTCTCAGGTCGGGCGCTGGTCCTTGGCGATCCCGCCGGGTCGATGGGCGCCCTGGAGTTTGCCAGGCGCGAGGCGGAGATGGTGGCCAGCCGGCTCGGCACGAAGGCGCTGCTCGGTACCGACGCGTGCGAACGTCTCATTCGCGACCTCGATCCGACGGTCGATCTGCTGCACATCGCCGCGCATGCCCTGTACAACGGCGCCAATCCGCTCTTCAGTTTCATCGCGCTCGCCGCGGATGGGGAGGAGTACGACGGCAATCTCGAAGCGCAGGAGATTCTTGCGGATGTCGATCTGACAGGCGTGAATCTCGTCGTGGTCTCGGCGTGCAGCACAGCCGCCGGAAAACCGAGCGCCGGGGATGAAATCGTCGGCCTGACGCGAGCACTTCTTTACGCGGGCACGCCTGCTGTGCTCTCGACGCTCTGGGAGATCGACGACATGGCGTCGGCGGCGCTGATGGATGCGTTCTACGAACGGTTGGTGTCGGGTGTTCCCGTCGCGGACGCACTGCGCGAGGCGCAACTGTCCATGCTGCATACGGAAGTATTCGCGTCGCCGAGGCTCTGGGCCGCGTTCTCGCTACATGGAGATCCC
The DNA here is from genome assembly GCA_963822445.1 of uncultured Acidobacteriota bacterium. Classification (GTDB taxonomy): domain Bacteria; phylum Acidobacteriota; class Thermoanaerobaculia; order Gp7-AA8; family Gp7-AA8; genus QHVT01. The sequence goes on from CAWGHO010000003.1 coordinate 1,421,262, forward strand.
CAGGGAACGTGGCGGCAGGGGGCGCCGTGAGACGGCGCCTCATTGAGGACAACAGCAGAGACAAGAAAGCCGTCGAAATGGCGGCTACTACTCGCTCGTGGACGAGCCGATCGCGGCCGAGGTCTCTTGGGCGGTGCGCTCGCATCCCAGCCCGACGTGTGGGTGCTCGAGTTCACCCGCGGCGCGATGCCGAGGAACCTCGCCGGTGACTTCGACTCGGACGTCGGACCGGGCATCGGCGGCCCATACCCGCCGTGGCCGCGCCGTCGACGCGATTTTGCCGTCCCAGATGATGGGCGGAGTAGTGATGTGGCTTCATGGACGGCATCGTGGCAGAGACGGGACGGATGCTTCGATGGGAACGAATGGTTGCAACTAAATCGGCGCGGCGGTGTCTTTCCCGTATGGGAGGCGACTTCATGCTGGTCTGTGTTCGTTGCGGGAAGAAGATCACCGAGGCGGCGTACTGGTGTCCTTCATGCCGGTGGCATCTCTCCTGGTATTGCTCGAATGGGGGACGGTGTCACAAGTGCGGGAGTTCCTTGCAGAAGGTCTGAGAAAGGGAAATGCGATGGGTCTGTTCGACAAGCTTCGTGGTTCCAGCACAGTCACGTTCAATCCGCAGCAAGCTCTCATGACGATCGTCGTCGCGGCGGTCAAAGCCGATGGTCATGTTTCCGACGATGAGATTCGTCGGATCCGCTCCCTTTGTGCTTTGAATCCTCTCTTCTCGACCAACTCGACGGAGCAGGACAACGTGGTCCTGCGCTTCGCCGACAACACCACACATCAACTCGGGGAGCAGGCGGTCGCGCTGGCCGCGGCGGCACTTCCGCCGGCATTGCGGGAGACGGCGTTCGCGTATGCCTGCGACATGGTGCTCGCCGACGGCATCGTCACCACCGACGAGGAACACACGATCATCGATCTCGCGAAGACGCTCGGGGTCTCCGAGGAACTGGCGCATGCGATTGTCACAACGACGCTCGTGCGCAATCGCGGAAACGAATAGATAGGAGAGAAATCCGATGGCCAGCCGAACTTGCGACAATTGTGGCAAATCGAAAGACACCGCCGGCGGGAAGTCCTGTGAGAAGGGGCATTTCGTGTGTCACTCGTGCACGAGCCGGCACATTCACTGTCCGCTCTGCCGACACACGTTGCGCTAGCGAATGGCCGCTTCCTGTCTGTGTCGAACGATCGCCGTAACCTCGTCGACAGCAACAAGCGTGACAGGAGGGCGTTCTAACGGGCCAGAGCGATGTTGGAAGGCCTTGATACACAGGCATCCCGGGCGTGAAGGGCGGAGCGGCAGCTTTTGGCCCTACGAGCCGTGTCGGAACGTTCCGTGGCGAAGGCACGCTGACGGTTGACGCTAGCTGGCAACAAGGTGGTACAGGCGGGACCGGTGGACCCGGCGGTGGCGGGAGTGACGGCTGCGACGGGCACATCAGCTCTGCACCGCGGTGTATTCTTTCCGTCCAGCTTCAGCAGTTTCAGCACGGTCCAGAAGTCGAACGTATTGCGGAATCACCGATCCATGTCCCTCTGATCATGGGGAGCACGGATGTCAGGAGAGGCATTGCTGCCACGAGCGCATCGACGATTGCTTTTGGGGTCAGTGCCGCTGATTGCGATCGCGATCGCCGGTATTTTCGCCGTACGGTTACGGACCGACTCCACCGAAGCGTTCTCGATTACGCGTTTCCTGCCCCCGTCGTTGTTGCGCACCCGTCCAGTCGAGGCCCGCGTCAGCGGACTACCCTGGGCGCCCTTTGTTCGTAAGGTGCCCGCAGCAGTTCAAAACACCGCCGTCGCCACTCGCGGGGAGTCGTTCGATACGGAAGGACAGCGCCAAGGTCTGATCGAGCTGCTCACCGGCGACCCGCGTGACGCGGTCGCAATGCTCGAGACCGCGTCGGCCGCGAACCAGCCGGCCGTCTGGAGCGATCTCGCCGCCGCGTACTACGAGGCCGCGGTTCGGCATGACGCGCCGGAGCTTCTCGCGAGCGCGCTTGCCGCCGTCGATCGCGCCCTCGCGTTGGAACCCGATCGCGCCGAAGCGCTCTTCAATCGAGCGCTGATTCTCGATCGCCTCGGCCTTCGCATCGATGGACGCGCCGCGTGGTCCCGCTATCTGGCGACCGATCCCGAAAGCGGGTGGAGCGACGAGGCGCGGAAGCATCTCGCGGCGCTTCCGCCCGAGCGGCCGTTTCTCGAGGTCCTCGATGCCGAGTATGACCGCGTCCTCCGCGATCCCTCTGCCGCGGAAGCGCTGTACGCACGTGATCCATTTGGCGCTCGCGGACAAGGCGTCGTCGAAGTCCTGGGACGCTGGGGCCATGCGATGGTGCGCGGTGACGAGCGCGAGGCCGCGCGGCATCTCAGCGTGGCCAGAAGACTTGGAGATGTAGTCGCTCGCGGCGGCGATCGGACGCTGCAAAAGGCCGTCGCCGCCATCGATCGCGCGCCCGACCGTCGCGCCCTTGCCGCTGCACATGCCGACTTTCACAAGGGCATGAAGACGATTCACGACTCGCTCGAACAGGCTGAGGTTTTGCTCCTGCGGGCGTCGGCCGCGTTCCGCGAGGCGGGGAGTCCGATGACCTTTCCCGCAGCGCACTTCGCCGCGGCGTGTGCGTACATGGCCGGACGCCGCGACGAAGCGGCCCAGCGGCTTGAAGCGCTGCTGGCCGCAACACCGTCCGACTTTCCGGCCTATCGCGGCTTCATGTTGTGGCAGCTCGCCAATTACCGGGACACGCGCGGCGAATGGGGTGCGGCGATCGAGCTCTTCGAACAGAGCGCTGCGCTTTTCGAGCGCATCGGCGAGCGTGGCAATGTCGCGACCATCCGCCAGATCCTCGCCGCGATCTACGACAAGACCGGTGATCCGGAGACTGCCTGGAAGAACCGCATTGCCGCCCTCGGCGGCCCGGGCATGCGCGCTGGGAAGATCGATGAGCTGAAGGTCTGGTTCATCGTTGAAGCAGCGATCCTTCGCCGCGAATGGCACGTGGCCGTGTCGTTCCTCTCGGTGTATGTCGAGCTCGCACGTCGGGCCGATAGCGACGTCGTGCTCGCCAACGCATTGCTGATGCGCGCCGTCGTCCACGATCGTCTCGACGACCGGCGACGGGCCAGCGAAGACGTCGAAGAAGGAAGGCTCATCGCGTCGCGCCTCGCGGACGCGACGTATCGCGACAAGTTGCACGCAGCAGAATGGCGCTCCCTGGGGATGCTGCGCTCCACGCCTCCCGCAACGGCGGATGCGATGCTCACCCGAGCGATTGAGTACGAGTCGACGGTCGGCCAGGCGAGTGCAGTTCCGGGACTGCTGTTGCTGCGCGCGCGGGCGCGCCGTCTCCAGGAGAACATTTCCGCCGCGCTGGAAGATGTCGAGCGCGGCATCCAGCAGTTGGAGCGCTACCGCGAGTCTCTGCCGGAAGGCGCCGCCAGATGGGGGGCATTCCACGCCGCCGAGGAATTGTTCGAAGAGGCAGTCGATCTGGCGATGGTTGCCGGCGACGGAGAAGCAGCCTTCCGTTTTTCGGAGAAAGCCCGCGCGCGGTCGCTACTCGACTCGTACGGCGCCACGTCGCATGCGGACATCCGTGCGATTCCGGCGGGAACGGTCATCGTCGAGTACGTGACGCTTCCCGCCAGCGTCGTCATCTTCGTGGCCGACAGGAACGGCGTTCACGCCGTGCGAGCGCCTTCGTCGCGTGATGCGCTGGCTTCTGAGATTCGCGCATTCACTGCTGCCCTTCGGAAGGATCAATCTTCCGAAGCGTCGCGCCGGGCAGCCTTGCTGTATGGCTATCTCCTGGCACCGGTCACATCGCGAATCACTGGTGCCGCGACCGTGGTCTTCGTGCCGGACGCCACGCTCTCCACGGTTCCATTCGGCGCTCTCGTGAATGGCGAGGGCGAATATCTCTTGGAGCGCCACGCCGTCGTCGTTGCACCGAGTGCTGCCACCTTCAACGTCGCGAACGAACGCCGCCGTCAACGGTCCGCTCCGCGTTCGGTACTCGTGGTCGCTGCGTCCGCACCGACGGCTGATGGGGCAAGCCTCAGGTTCGTCGCCAGGGAAGCGAAAAGGATTGCGGAGAAGTATCGAAGCGCGTTCAGCCTCGGCGAAGCCTCCTCTCAGTACGACGAGCTGGCGAAATGGGCATCTGCCGCCGACGTCATTCACTTCGGCGGCCATGCCGTCGGTGATCCCCGTGGGTACGAGCCTGCGTCGATTGTGTTGCGCAACCAGGGCGTCGAGCGGCGCGTCGGCGTCGCGGAGATCGCGAAGTTGCGTCTCGATCGCGCGGCGGTCGTCGTGCTCGCGGGCTGCAGCACGGCGCGCGGCGAGCATCGCGCTGCCGAAGGCGTGATGAGCGTCGCGCACGGATTCCTTGCGGCGGGGGCGCCATCCGCTGTGGCGACGTTGTGGCCGATTTCTGACGAAGCAGCGGCGCGATTTTTCCCGCGCCTGCACGAAAAGCTGGCCGCCGGACTGTCGCCGGCCGAAGCGCTGCGTGAGACGCAACGCGATGCGATCCGCGACGGCAACATACCGCTGTCGCTCTGGGCGGCGGTTCAACTGATTGGGAGTTGAAAGGAGGTAGGCAAGTGAAGGTCTACATGACGGGACTCATCTACCTGAACGGCTGTAACGGAGATGTGCGCGCGTACGCGACGCAGGCGGAGGGGCATCACGCGAGCCTGTGGGTCGAGCCGGATGATTTGAACGAAAGCCAGACGTCGTGGTGGGAGGGTCTGAGGCGCGACCCGCGTAGCGTTGGCAAAGACCAGATGGTCATCGAGTTCGAGATCCCCGGTCCGGCCGACATCAAGTTCCCTGGCTCAGGCGAGGTCACGTGCTCCGGTCTCGAGGATGGACTTCCAAAGCTGAAGAAGCAGAAAGCGAAGCAAAAGGCCGACGATCCGGACGAACCGGTGCAGGCATTTCAGGTCACTCCCGGAGCGGCACTGACGAATGCGGAGGTGGCCGTCGAGGGAGGGTCGATCACGCCGCGTCGTTTCAAGGAGGTCACGCTCGTCGAATGGACGATCACTGACCCGGGTCTCGCGATCGTCGTCACATCACGCGACGACCCCGCCGATTCACGGACGATCACGCTGAATAATGCTGACGCCGAGGTGCTCTTCCTGAACATGCATGAGCTGCCCGAGAAGCATGGCGAGCAAGACACGCGTGCTGGCGATCATGTGCATCACCACCAGAATCTCAATCCTGACCCGAGCGTGACCGTCTTCGCCGTCGACGCGAAAGCGCCCGGTCGCGTGGGCCAACTCGCAAGCGTCCGTTCAGCAGCTCTCAACTTCATCAGAGACGGCGGGTGCTCGTGCGGATCGTCGACTTGCTGTTGCGATAATTAGCCGCCACGACTGAAAGTCCAGGAGTGCGGCGGCAGAGACGCCGCACTCCTGTCACCCCGCCCGCAACGCATCCACCGGATCCATCCGCGCCGCGTGTCGCGCGGGAATCACTCCCGCCACCAGCCCCACCGTAACGGCGATGCTCTCCGCAAGCAGCGCGAACCACCACGGCGTGCTCACCGGGAGCGCGGGAAACACGAGCGTGAGCAGTTGCGCGATCAGCACGCCGAGCGCGAATCCGGCGGCACCTCCGACGGCCGCCAGTAGCGCGGCTTCGCCGAGAAACATCAGCACGATCTGCTGTTGCGTGGTTCCGATTGCTCGAAGCAGGCCGATCTCCGCGGTGCGTTCGCTGACGGCGATGGTCATGATCGTGAGGATGCCGACGCCGCCGACGAGCAGGGAGATGCTCCCAAGCGCGCCGACGGCGAAGGTGAGGACGCCGAGGACCGAGCCGAGGACGTCGATCATCTGCTCCTGGGTGATGATCGTGATGTCGTCGCGGCCGTGACGCGCGGCAATCACGCGGCGGATTCCGGAGGTCACCTCGTCGACATCCGCCTCGGGGTCATATGACGCGTGAAAGCCCGTGCATCCCTCGCGGTTGAACAACTCCATCGCGCGCGCGGTCGGGATCATCACCATGTCGTCGAGATCCATCCCCACGAACTGCCCCTGCGTCTCCATCACCCCGACGATGTGAAAGCGCATGCCGCCGACGTCGAGTTGCTTGCCGAGCGGATTGGCCGTGCCGAACAGCTCTTCCTTCGACTTCGAGCCGAGCACCGCCAGGGGTCGCGGAGCGTGCGGATCGTCATTCGGAAGAAACGATCCCGTCTTGATCCGCATGCCGGTGATGGTCATCCACGCCGGGGTCATGCCGTAGACGTTGACGCGACGGCGGCGGCCATTTGCGGAGATCTCGGCGTTGCCGTCGGTCGTCGGATTCGTGGTGATGACGTGGCGCACGCGGCGCACGGCGATGGCGTCGTCGATGGTCAGCGGACGAACCGTGCCGAAGACGCCGATGGACACTCCGGCCGTGGCCACTTTCCCCGGCGTGACGATGATCAGGTTCGTGCCGAAGTGGCTGAACTCGGACAGCACGAAGTCGTGCAGCCCCTGGCCGATCGACGTCAGCAGGATGACCGAGGCGATGCCGACGGCGATGCCGAGCGCGGCGAGGATCGTGCGCATTCGATGTGCGCGCAGCGCGCCGAAGGTCAGCCGGATGAAGTCACTCGGCGCCACGTCATCTCCTGTTCAGCGCGAGCGCGGGGTCGAGTGCGGCCGCCCGCCGTGCCGGAAGGACGCTGAAGGCGACGCCGCTGAGGATGGCGATGGTGAACGCCGCGATCACCGCCCAGCCCGGCGCGAATGCGGGGATGGCTGGATAGATCCGGCGGATGAGCAGACTGCCGAGCTGGCCGAGGATCGATCCGGCGATGCCGCCCACGCCGGCGAGCACGATCGCCTCGGAAACGAAGATTCGCCGGATTTGCGAAGGCGATGCACCGATGGCTTTGAGCAGGCCGATCTCACCGGTGCGTTGCGAGACGGCGATCAGCATCACGTTCATGATCAGGATTCCGGCGACGGCCAGGCTGATCGAGGCGATGCCGCCGAGGGCCAGGGTCAGCGCGAGCAGGATCCGGTCGAACGTCTTCACCACCGCATCCTCGGTGATGATGGTGACGTCCTCCTCGCCGCCGTGCCGCGCGGCAATCGTGCGGCGGACTTCCTCCTTCACCCGGTTCACCTGCTCGCGCGTGTTGGTTTCGACGCCGAGGCGCAGCAGCGAGGTGAGATTGAAGGTGACCTGTGCCGCCGCGATGGGGATGATCGTTACTTCGTCGACGTTGACCCCGAGCATCTCGCCGCGCGGCGCGAGGACGCCGATGACGCGGAAGCGGCGGTCGCCGACGCGCACCCATTGACCGAGGGCTGCGCGCGAGCCGAACAGCTCGCGGCGGACATTCGTGCCGATCACGCAGACCCAGGTGACTTTTCGAGGGTCCTGCAGCGGAAGAAAGCGGCCCTGGGCCATGGAGAGGTTCCAGAGCGAGAACAGCGCGTCGGTCGTGCCGATCACCGGCACATCGCGGCGGCGGCCGTTCGCGGTGACCTCGCCGGAAACGAGATTGACCGGCGCGACGCGCTGGACGCCGCGGATGCGATAGAGGGCGAGGGCGTCGTCGAGGGTGAGATCGCGCGGCGTGCGGCCGGAGATCATCCCGCCGACGCCACCGACCGTCTCGGCGCGGCCGGGGAGAATCATCATGATGTTCGAGCCGAGGGCCTCGAACTGATTGCGGACGTAGCGGCGCGCGCCTTCGCCGAGGGAGGTGAGGACGACAACCGCGGCGACGCCGATCGAGGTGGCGAGGATCATCAGCAGCGTGCGGAGGCGGTAACCCCAGAGCGCGCGCCAGGCGAAGGTGGTGAGGTCGCGGGAAGTCATGCGTCGCTCTCCACCCTCCCATCGATCATCTGAATCTGCCTCTTCGCCCGCCCGCCCAGCAGCGGATCGTGCGTGACCATGATCAGAGTCATGCCGCGCGTGTGCAGTTCTTCGAGCAGCGCCAGCACTTCCTTGCCGGTGTGCTGATCGAGATTGCCGGTCGGTTCGTCGGCGAGGATTGCCGCCGGTTTCATGACCATGGCCCGGGCGATGGCCACGCGCTGGCGCTCGCCGCCGGAGAGCTGGTCGGGACGATGGCGCGAGCGGTGGGCGATGCCGAATTCCTCGAGCAAGCGCGCGACGCGCGGCGCACGCTCCGCTGGCGGAACGCCGGCGAGGACCAGCGGCAGCTCGACGTTTTCCGCGGCAGAGAGACGCGGGACGAGGTGGAAGAACTGAAAGACGAAGCCGATCTTCTCGCGCCTCACGCGCGACTGCTCCTCGTCGCTGAGCGCGGTCACGTCTTCGTCGTCGAGCCGGTACACGCCCTCCGTCGGACGATCGAGCAGACCGATGATGTTGAGCATCGTCGACTTGCCCGAGCCGGACGGGCCCATGATCGAGACGTATTCGCCGGCGCCGATCTCCAGGCTCACGTCGCGCAGGGCGTGCACGTCTTCATCGCCGACGTGAAACATCCGGCGGACGCGATCGAGATGGATCATTTCTTCGGTGCTGCTTCGGCAATCGCTCGCGCGCCGGCGACCACGCCTTCGCGCTCGACCGACAGCACGACCTTGTCGCCCGGCTCCAGGCCCGAGCGCACTTCGGTGTACTCCCAGTTCGAAAGGCCGGTCTCGATCTGCCGCTCGACGAGCTTCGCGTCGTCGGCTGTGTAGACGAGCACGCGATTGCCTTCCATCACCGCCTGCGTCGGCACGCGCACCACGTTCGCGCGTGTCTCGAGAATGATCTCGACATCCGCGCTGTAGCCGACGAGCAGTGCTTTCGCGTCTTCGGGATTGGTGAGCTCGATCTCGACGTCGACGGTGCGGGCCTGCTTTTCGAGATCGAGCACGAACGGCGCGACGCGGCGAACGCGGCCCGGAAACTTGCGATCGGGAATGGCCTCGATGGTGATGTTGCCGGGCTGCCCGACGCGCACGCGAGCGACGTCGACCTCGTCGATCGGCGCGGTGACGTAGAGACAGGTGTCGTCGATCAGATCGACGGCGGGCGGGGTAGGGATGCCGGGCGGGGAAGGGGTGGTGAACTCGCCCATCTCGCCGGTGATCTTGGCGACGACGCCCGCGAACGGCGCGCGCAGGACGGTGCGGGTAAGACTTGCCCGAACGACATCCACCCGCGCGCGGCTCTGCAGCAATTCGGCGCGTGTGGCATCGCACGCCGCGCGAAGCGTTTTCGCAGATGAGACCGCGCGATCGAACTGCTCTTCGGGAACGAGACCGTCCGCGTGCAATTTTCGCGAGCGCGCAGCCTCCCGCTCGGCAACGTCGGCGCGCGAGCACGACTCTTCGGTCCGCAAAGCCGCGCTGCGAACCTGTTCATCGGCGACGCGAGCCTGGGCGACCGTATCGTCGTTCCACAACTCGAGCAGCACCTGCCCCGCGCGCACGCGATCGCCTTCCTTGACCGGCAATCCGACGATCTGCCCGCCCGATGGCGGCGCGAGCTTCGCGCGCCGGCAGGCGTTGACCGTTCCCGCGCGGGTATTGGCGACGGAACGCTCGACAGATCCGCGGTCGACGGTGGCAATGGCGACGCTCACCGCGTCCGATTGCATGGAGCGCCAGATCAAAAACGACCCGACCGCAGCGATGACCGCGACGATCACAATCCGGCGGACCAGACGACTCACCCGGCTAGATTACGCGAACTGCAGCTATTCTTGTGCAGCAGGGGGAAGAGATGATCCGTCCAATCATCACGGTCCTGGTTCTCATCGTGTCTTCAGCGGTCCATGCGGCAACGACGCTCGCTCCATGCGGCGCGGAGCAGGCCGTGGCCGGCGTGACCACGCCGGCGGCAAATCCGCCGCGGGTGTTCTATCTATCCGATTACCTCACCGTTCACGTCTGCCATCTGAACGACTTCTTGGCCGAAGCAGAGCGCCAGCAGCAGACGGTGACGCTCTATCTCGACGGCGTCGACACGAAGAACTTCCCCGTGGCCGTGAATCGCGAAGAGGGCTCGATCACGTTCGTCGCCGATCGCAACGACGCGAACAAGCAGCTCTGGCGGAACTGGCTGTACGACCCGCTGCAGGAGTCACGGCAGGAATTGCGGGTCAGCATCGGCCGCGGCGGCGACAGGCCGCTGCCGCGAGTGCCGAGCGCGAACACGAAAGTGCACCTCCACAAGATCTACGTGGACTGGTTCACGTGGCTTCTGGCGATCATCGTCGGCGGCATGGTCCTCGGCGTGCTCCTGGCTGGCAAACACACGGACATGCTTCGCGACGGCCCTTCCCTCGGCCCGATCCGGCAGACGTTCAGCCTGGCCCGCGCGCAGATGGCCTGGTGGTTCGTGCTCATTCTTCTCGGGTATGTCTTCGTCTGGCTGATCACCGGCGATCGCGACACCATCCCGGCGTCGCTCCTCGGATTGATGGGCATCAGCGCGGCCACGGCCGTCGCGGCGGTGTCGATCACTTCGGGAACGGCGAATCGCGCGGAGTCGCTGCGTGCGTCGCTGGACGCCGACATCGCGGCGATCGACGCGTCGCTCGAGCGGATCAATGTCTCGATGTCGACGAATCCCACGCTCGTGCCGGTGCTGGAGAAGAAGCGGGACGAACAGCAGCGCGCGCGCAACGCGCTCGTCGCGCGGTCGGCGAGCGTCACCGCGATCGTTCCTTCGCGAGGCTGGTGGCGGGACCTGATCAGCGACGACCGCGGCGGCGTGGCCCTCGACCGCGTTCAGATCCTGGTCTGGACGACGGTCCTCGGCATCATCTTTCTGAGCTCGGTGATTCTCGAGCTGACCATGCCCGAGTTCAGCGGAACGCTTCTGTCGCTGATGGGAATCAGCTCCGGCACGTACATCGGATTCAAGATGCCGGCGGCGAAGAACAACGACGGAGCGTAAGGATTACCGCAACCTGCCGCCGCCGAAGAAGCGAATCGATCGGTAATGAAGATCGAAGTATTCGGCGGCGGCGCGGAGCGCGCTGCTGACCACCGATTCCTCCCGCTTCACGATTCCCTCGAGCGGCAGCCGCATGTGGGCCGGCAGCTTGAAACGGCACCGGCGGCAGAGTGCGGTGCCATCGGTCTTTTCCAGATTGCATCGCGGACAGCTGCGGCGTTTGGCCAGTCTTTCGATCTGTTGTCTCGACAACATCCCATCCTCCCTCTCTCCCGTTGATCGAGCACGTAGCGAAAAAAAAGAAAGGCCGGGCGAGCACCCGGCCTTTCGATCTGCACATGTTGTTGTGCACGGCAGGATAGAGGACGGTCCTGGAATCCGTCAACGGCATATCTCTGGCAGCGGCCGAACGCATGAAACGCATTCGCTATGCAGTCATGGGCCTCGGCCACATCGCCCAGCAGGCGGTCCTCCCTTCGTTCGCCCACGCCAAAGGCAGCTCCACGCTCGCGGCGCTCATCTCAAGCGATCCGAAAAAACTGCGCGCGCTGGGCCGCAGGTATGGCGTCGAGCGGCTGTACAGCTACGACAAGTTCGATGAATGCATGAGCAGCGGCGAGGTCGATGCGCTCTACATCGCCCTGCCCAATCACCTGCACGCGGAGTACACCGTTCGCGCGGCGCGGCATGGAATTCACGTGCTCTGTGAAAAGCCGATGGCCATGACGTCGAAGGATTGTCTGGCCATGATCCGGGCCTGCGAGAAGAACGACGTGCGGCTGATGATTGCCTACCGTCTGCACTTCGAGAAGGCGAACCTCTCCACGATCGACATGGTGCGGCGCGGCCGCATCGGCGAGCCGCGCCTCTTCAACTCGACGTTCACCATGGACGTAACCGCGGGGGACATCCGCCTGCGCGACGAGACCGGTGGCGGCACGCTCTGGGACATCGGCATCTACTGCATCAACGCCGCTCGTTATCTGTTTCGCGACGAGCCGGTCGAAGTCACCGGATTTTCAGCGAGCGGCGAGCAGGCGCGGTTCGGCGAGGTGGAAGAGATGTTCAGCGCCACGCTGCGCTTTCCGAAGGAGCGGCTCGCTTCGTTCGTCTGCAGCTTCGGCGCTTCGGATTGCGCCGAGTACAGGATCGTCGGGACGAAAGGGGACATCCGTCTCGATCCAGCGTACGAATACGCGGTCGCGCTCGAGCAATTCGTGACCACCGGTGGCAAGCCGCGCGAGAAGACGTTCGCCAAGCGCGACCAGTTCGCGCCGGAGCTCGCCTATTTTTCGGACTGCATCAACCGCGGCGTCGAGCCGGAGCCGTCCGGCTGGGAAGGTCTCGCCGACGTGCGCATCATCGAGGCCGCCTATCGCGCGGCGAAGAAAGGGAAGGCCGTGTCTCTGCCTCCGTTCGAGAAGAGGGTTCGTCCGGCGGGCCGGCAGGAGATCCACCGTCCGCCCGTGCAACGGCCTCCGAAGACCATCAACGCGAAGCGGCCGACGCGGGACTAGTCCCGAGCTCGCGACTGTACGCGGCAATCATCCGGTAACGGAGCCTTCCCCGGTGACTGGGCTCACCCTCCGGTAGCGATTCGCCGTGCAAGATGCCCGGACTTATCGATCCCCGTCGACTTCATCTCAGGAGTGCTCTCTCAGTGAAAAAGTGGTTTGTTCCCGGCCTGATCGGCGTGTGTCTGGTCTCCGCGGCGTTGGCGAAGGAGCCGCGGACGGACAACGTCGCGCTGCCGAACCCGATCCTGTTCGTGGGGCAGGTTCCCCTTCCCGACGATTTCACCACCGTCGCCTCGACCTTCGGCAATCACCGCGGACATCAGACCTCCGCCCCGCGCGGCGGCGATCTCTTCATCCTCTACCCGAGCGGCACGCTCAAGAACGTGACCCGGACCGCGGGCTTCGGAAACAGCGGCTTCCAGGGAGCGAGCTCCATCGCCGTGCGCGAGCCGAGCGTGCACTGGTCGGGCACCAAAGCCCTCTTCAGCATGGTCATCGGCGCGCCGACGCAGCAGTACCAGGTGGCGACCTTCTTCTGGCAGATCTACGAGGTCACGAACCTCGGCGAGACCCAGACGCCGGTCATCACCAAGGTCGCCAACCAGCCGGCGAACTTCAACAACATCTCGCCGATCTACGGGACCGACGACCGGATCATCTTCACGACCGACCGCCCCCGCAACGGGCAGGCGCACCTTTATCCACAACTCGACGAATACGAAGAGGCGCCGACGGTCACCGGCATCTGGAGCCTCAATCCGCTCAACGGCGACCTGCGGCTCCTCAATCACGCACCGTCCGGCGCCTTTACGCCGTCCATCGACAGCTTCGGCCGGCTGATCTTCACCCGCTGGGATCACCTCCAGCGCGATCAGCAGGCCGACGCCGACGCCGAGACTCCGGGCGAGTACGGCACGTTCGATTTCTCCGACGAGAGCGCGGCCGCGCTGAAGCTCAATCAGCGCGTCGAGATCTTCCCGGAGCCGCGCGCGAGCAGTCTCCCTCCGGGCAGTAATCTCGCCGGAAACAGCATCAATCACTTCTTCCCCTGGATGATGAACGAGGACGGCACGTCCGAAGAGACGCTCAACCACATCGGCCGTCACGAGCTGCACAACTACTTCAGCAGGTCGTTCACCGACGATCCGGCGGTCATCGACTTCGGCTACTTCGACGGCATCCGTTTCAACACCAATCAGGCCGACGGCACGTTTCAGATCCGCGAGGATCCCGTGACGGCGGGTCGCTACTACGCGGTCGATTCCGTGGAGTTCGATTCCCACGCGGCGGGGCAGATCGTCAGCTTCTTCGCGCCGCCGAGCCAGAACCCCGATCAGATTCAGATCGACTACATCACCCCGCGCTCGACGAAGTTCTTCAGCGATCCGCCGGCGCCGGCCGATCACTCCGGCCACTATCGCGATCCGCTGCCGCTGTCGAACGGCACGCTCGTCGCCGCGCACACGGCGGAAACGCGAGACGACACGAACATCGGCACCGGTGCGAATCCGCAGTCGCGCTACGACTTCCGCCTCAAGCCGATGACCCTGCAGGCGAGCGGCTTCTATCTTCCCGGCGCGCCCCTGACGGGCGGCATTCCCGCGACCATCTCGTACTGGAGTCCCGACGTCCTCGTCTCCTGGACCGGGACGTTGTGGGAGATGAGCGCGGTGGAGATTCGCGCGCGAACGATCCCGGGGACCGCCACCACGCCGCTCGAACAGCCCGAGGTCAATGCCTTCGCCCAGGCGAACGTCGACGTGCAGCAGTTCCGGCAGTACCTCGCCGAAAACGACCTGGCCCTGATCGTGACGCGCAACGTCACGACCCGCGACAAGGCCGACAAGCAGCAGCCCGTGAATCTGCGCGTGCCCGGCGGTGTCAGCAGCATCGTCAATCCCTCGCAGAAGATCTACGACGTGAGCCGGTTGCAGCTCTATCAGGCCGATCAGCTCCGCGGCATCGGCAGCTCGCCGCATCCCGCCGATCCGGCGCTCGTCACGGGCGGCCGGCAGGGGCGGCGTGTGCTCGCGCGGACGATGCACGATCCGGCGGCGATGGCCGCCAATCCCCCGGCCACGGTCAGCGCGCAGGGAAGCGTGCAGGTCGCACTGGACGGCTCGGCCGCCGCGTTCGTGCCGGCGCGCCGGGCCATGACCTGGCAGCTCGCCGATCCGAATCACACCGGCGTCGTGCGCGAGCGCTACTGGCTCACGTTCCAGCCCGGAGAGGTGAGGGTGTGCGGCTCGTGCCACGGCGCAAACACCAAGACCCAGCTCGATCAGGATCCGCCGGTGAACACGCCGTCCGCGCTCACCGTGCTGCTGCAGTTCTGGAAGGCGAAGCAGGCCACGATTCCTGCCGCGCCGGCGAATTTCAGCGCAACGACCACCTCGACGACGACCATCGGTCTGTCCTGGACCGCGTCCGCCGGCGCCACGCCGAGCACACAGTACGAGATCGCCCGCGCCTCGGCCTCGAGCCCGTTCGTGACGATCCACACCACATCCGCGACGAGCTTCACCGACAGCGTCACCGCCGGAACGGCGCACGTGTACAAAGTGCGAGCAATCGATCCGGCCGGGAACTCGCCGTATTCGTCACCCGACGTCGCGACCACGTTCTTCTTCACCGACGACCCGCTCATTGCGCAGGCAACACGGATCAAAGCGCTTCACATCACCGAGCTTCGCCAGGCCGTGAACGTCTTCCGGGCCGCGGCCGGCCT
Source organism: uncultured Acidobacteriota bacterium (assembly GCA_963822445.1). Classification (GTDB taxonomy): domain Bacteria; phylum Acidobacteriota; class Thermoanaerobaculia; order Gp7-AA8; family Gp7-AA8; genus QHVT01. Next base: position 1,436,413 of record CAWGHO010000003.1, read on the forward strand.
GCCACCGGCGACGTTCACCGATCCAACGGTGTCCACCGCGATCGCGATCAAAGCCTCGCACTTCCGCGAGCTGCGCCTCGCCCTCAATCAGGCGCGAGTCCCTCTGGGCCTGAGCAGCGTGACGTTCACCGACGCCACGCTGACGGAAGGAGCGACGCAGGTGCGCGCCGTTCACCTCGGCGAGCTGCGGGATGGGGTGAAGTAGCGAGCTACTTGACGGCGGTCCGCAGCTCGTTGAAGTGCGCCGCTTTGATGGTCGTTGAAAAGGCGGTGATGCTCGGATCGGTGTAGCTGAGCTCGACCAGTCCCAGTGCGGCGCGGGAAGCGTTCAGATTCGCGCGCAGCTCGTCGACGTGAGTCTTCTTGACCGGCACGAGCGGGCCGATGGAGTCGGTGAAGGTGGCCGCGCCGAGTTGCGCGAGCACGCGGGTCGCGTTCACTGCCGTCCGGAGCTCCGTCATGTGCACTCCCTGGACGACGCCCGTCCCGGCAACGGCCGGATCCCCGGTGAAGATGATCGTCGTGGCGAGATCGGTCGGGCCGAACGCGCCCGTAGTTGCCGCGCCGTCGCGGGCAGCGACTCGATAGAGATAAGAGGTGTTTGCCAGCGGCGTCGTGTCGGTGAACAGAGCTCCCGCCGGAGTTCCGACGATTGCGTAGGCCACGGTGTCGGCGCTTCGTTCCACCGCATAACTCGCCGCGCCGGCGACGGCGGTCCACGAAAGCTGGACGGAAGTCGAAGTCGCGGCTGTGGCGACGAGATTCGCCGGCGGGCCGAGGGTTGTGGCGCACTGCGACGTCGTGGCGAAGGATCGCGTGATCTTGCAGCCCTTCTCGTTCGCGATGGAAAAGGTCAGTGTCAAAGCGGCAGCGTTTGGTGTGAATGAGATCGAGGTGCCCGTCGTCGATCCCTGAATGGAGCCGCCCGAGATCGCCCAGGAGTACGTGCACTCCAGCCCCGCGCAACCACCGTCCTCGGACGCAGTCTGTCCGGCCGAGCAGGGGAGGTTGGTGCCGACGATGATGGAGTTGGTCGACAATGCGTATTCGAGCTTGTCGGTCAGGATCTCGAGGATCTTCTGGCTCGGTTTCCCCAACTCCCCCAGGACGTATCTGCTCTCGGGATAACCCGAGGCCCGGGTCTGCAGGTAGCAGTAGCTCATGATCGTGCCCTTCTCGAAGGGCACGCTGGTGCTGCCGGAAAAGCAGCCGGGATTGCTCTCGACGAAGCAGAGGTCGACGTAGTCCCGGGTGACGTTGTAGGCGGTCTTCTCCGCCGGCGTCAGATCGGTGCAGTGGGTGTGGTTGGAGCCGATCACGTGTCCGAGCTCGTGGGCGAATCCCTGCAACATCAAGTGGTTGATGCCGAGGCCGTACACGACGCCGTCCACGGTCGCGTTCGGGTTGGGAACCGTCGTTTCGCCGACGGAGCCGTTCACGGCGTAGGCGCCGCTCCAGCAATTCAGACCGCACCCGCGATCGATGTCGCAGATTCTGTCGGTGTGTGCGGCGCCGCCGTTCACCCTGCCGCTGAGCATGATGGTTGCAGACCGTGGGACGCCCGGTGGCGTTTCCGGATCGTCATCGGGGAGCTTGTAGTTGGCATTCCAGTACGTGCCCAGCTCCTGGAGGACCTGCGGGTGGCCGGTGGCCACGAAGGGATCCTCTACGTTGCTCGGCCTGATGTTGACCAGCCCGATGTTCAGGGTGGTATTCAGATCGCGCATGTAGATCACGGACGTCTGCGCGACGAGGTCGCCGATATACGTACTGACCGCGGCGTCGGTCGTGCTGTTCGCCGCGCCGAAGGTGGCGTAGAACTCGTTGTCCGATTCGATCGCGATCCGCAGCTCGTACGCGGCGTCCGTCACAGAGAGCGTCACCGGTCTGGCAGGCAGCGACAGTTTCCCGTGCGGCAGGGTCACGTTCTCGGTGGCACATTCGAACGAGGTTCCGGCGAAGCCTTCCCGGGACGCATCGACGACGTCGATGAAGATCGGCGCCTCCTTCCGGGCCTTCGGGCCGCTCCGGCCGGGCAGTTGCCGGCCCTGCCGGATCGTGAACGTCTTCTCGCCGATGAGGATCAGGCCGGACACGTCGGAACTGTCCGTCGCGGTCGAGAAGAAGACCGTGGCCGCCGGCTGGCCGGCCACGCGGCCTTTGAAATAGCGCCGGGCGGGAAGGGCCATTCTTCGGGGCGGGTCGGAGTCGTAAACGACGATCGTGGCATCCGGCGCCCAGACCGCGAACTCCTCGAGCTCGATGGAGACCGTGTCGGTATCGGAGAGGACGACGTTCGGCAGGACGATGGTCGCGCTCTTCCGCGCGCTGCGAATGCTCGAGAGCGTGCTGCGGTCGAGCTCCCGCACGGGACTGGCCGCCAACGCGACCGGGCCGAGGAAGAACATCACCGCGAATGCGAAATGAGAAAAGCGCCGCCGCCCCGCGTGTTGGAACATGAGCTTTCCCTGGCTGTTTGAGCCGTCGGAATTGGCGGCAGATGTGGAAGAACGTCCACTATACGCCTTGGCTCGAGCTGCGGTGGGGTGAAGCAGGGGAAGAGGTGCAGCGCCTCGCGGTGGAAGGCGACCGGAGTACGTCCCGCGCAGGACGCGAGCAGGAACGTGAGAGCGGCGGCGGGTACGGCGATGGTGCGCCATGGCGCTGCTGTATCATCCCGAGATCCGGTCAATCGAATGGCCCAAGTGTTCCTGAGTTACGCGCGGGAAGATCGCGAGTGCGCGGAGATCCTTGCGCGTGCGCTGACGAACCACGGCTGGTCGGTGTGGTGGGACCGCCTCATCGATGTCGGGGGCCGGTTTTCCGCGGTCATCGAGCGCGAGCTCTCGCAGGCCAAGTGCGTCATCGTTCTCTGGTCACGCCATTCAGTGCAGTCGGACTGGGTTCAGAGCGAGGCCTCCGATGCCAGCCAGCGGGAGATCCTCGTGCCGGTGCGGATCGACGATGTCCGCCTGCCGCTCGAGTTTCGCCGTCTTCAGACCGCGGACCTCTGCGACTGGCGCAAGGGGTTCGACAGTCCCGAGTTCAAGTCGTGCCTGGCCTCGGTGGAGAAGCTCGTTCGCAGGAAAACTCTCCCCGGTGTTCCGTTTCCCGAACCGGAGCTCGAGCCGAAGCCGGAACCGAAACCTGCGCCGGTCGACGAACGGTTGGATGACGTCTGGATCATGCAGGATGGTCAGCGGTTCTGCGCGCCGGATCCGAACACCTTGCGCAAGTGGGCCAAGGAAGGGCGTGTCCGGGCCGATAGCCAGATCTATGACCCGGCGGTTGCCGATTGGGTCCCTGCCCGCGAAGTTCCTGTATTGCGGGGTGTCTATCCCGCGCCGACGCCGACGCCGACTCCGACTTCGCTTCCGCATCCCGCGCCTCAGCCTCCAGCCACCGGCATCCGCTGGCCGCTCATCGCCGCGGTCGTCGGCGGACTCGGATTGCTGGCCCTCCTGCTCGTAGCCGTCGTCATGAACCTGCCGAGCCCATCTCCCCAGGTGTACGACCCGGTACTCACCCGCACGACAGAAACCGCCCCGGTGACGAAAACGACGGAGACGGTGGTCACGCCTCCGCCAGTCCCGCGACCGATCGCCGTGACGATCCAGAATCGCTGTATGGACAGACAGATCGTCGTGGCCATCTGCTATCTCAACACTTCCAATCAATGGGTCAGCCAAGGTTGGTGGACGTTACCCCCCGGGCAGGCGGTGCCCAATGTCGTCGCTGCGAATGGGTCGATGGTGTACTTCTATGCCATCTCCTGGAGCGACGGCGGCATCTGGCAAGGGCGGGACACCGATTCCGTCAAGCCGAGGATGGCGCCGATCAGTCTCGATCCCCTGAATCCGTTCGAGCTCCCCGCCGATGAACCCGAGGACGAGGGAGGGAGGCTCGTCTCGTTCGCCGGGGCTGAGATGGACACCAGCAAGCTGTCGTACCTGCAGACGTTCCTCTGCCCTTGACGGCAGTCGTCACCGGTAAATCGGTGACAGCCGTCATGGTTCGCGAACAGGCGGCGGAGGCAGCAGGAGGGCTTGACAGTCGCCCGTTCTAACGCGGCACGGTGTGCATTCGGCGCGGGGCCATTCGTGATGCGTGGGGGCTTCTCTCAATTACGTTCCGCAGAACGACTTTCTTGTGCCCCGTTTTAGGCGTAGCAGAGCGCCGGAGGCGAGGGCGAAGACGATCAACGCGAAGCGGCCGGCGCGGGACTGAGGCTCGCGCTCGCGGCGCGGATCTCTCACGTGCTGGTGGCGATGCCGCTCGATCGCGGCCACCAGATCGCCAGGGCATAGAAGACCGCGGCCACCAGAATGAGGCTCGGAATTCCGAACGCGAACGAAACACTCTCCGCCATCCCGCCGACCACTGCACCGAGAATGTTCCAACCCAAAGCGAAGCCTGGGGAGGAACTGCTCGCGAACGCGCCGGCGAAGAGCACGCCTGCAAAAAAAATCGGCACGGTGAGGAGAAGCGTTGCCGCGAAGCCCCCGAACGGCGACGGGAGCTCGAGGAATCGCTCCACAGGCAACAGATAGGCCGCCGCGAGGCTCGCGAAAAGTCCCCCGATCACCCACCGTGGCGCGGATGCGGAAACTCGGGCCATGCGCGTGCTCACCCAATTGGCGAGCAGAATCACGCCGAGGATCACGCCGATCACCCAGGCGTTGACCTGCCAGGTCGTGCCGAAGCAGAGCGCCAGACGCGAGACGTTGTGGACCTCGAGCAACAGAAACGCCGCACCGAGCCAGAAGAAGCGGCCTCGGAATGTTTCACCAGCCGGACGCGCGCGCCAGATGAACAGGGAGCAGAGCACGATGATGACCGACGAAAGAAGCAGAACGAGAATCGGCACGTGCGGCGTGGACAGGGTCAGGAACGGCCAGGCGTCGGTGGACGGAACGACCCGGCCGGTGCCTGAGTACGGGGCCAGAGATCCGATCTGGCCGGTAGCCTGACGGACGCGGGGCATCCATCGCTCTTCCGCCGTGAAGAAGTGAGCCTGGATCACCGGCCCGCCCGGTCGCTGCTCCGAGGAGAGCAATCCGACCGGCTTGTGACCGAACGCTTCCTCCAGATTCCGGCCGAGGCGTTCGGCCACATACGGCTGCTCTGCGAAAAACGACAGGAACAGCCATCCCTCAGGCTTCAGGCGCTTCCGCGCGTCGCCGAGACTCTCCACCGTGTAGATGTAGTCGTCGAGGCGGACGTTCGTGTACGAGGAGAGGGTCGTATGCGAATCGAGATGACTGAAGACGATCAGATCGAACGATCGGCTCGTGGTTCTGATGAAGTGGCGGGCGTCGTCGATGACCACCCGCACTCGCGGATCGTCGTAAGGTCTCTGCGGATGTAAACGCCTTCCGATGTCGACGACGACGGGATCGATGTCGACGGCGGTCACCGACCTCGCGCCGGCTCCGAGCGCGGCGGCGACGTCGTTTCCCGTTCCCGACCCGACGATCAGGACGTCGCCGGGCGGCCGTTTCCCGATGTAAGGCAGGACGATCCGGGTGATCGGAAACTCCTTCGCGCCCTCGATCCGCGGCTGCGCGCGCATGGCCTGGTAACCGATGTTGTTGACGATCACCGCCCGCCCGTCGACCACGGCCAGCTTCTGGTAGGGACTCCAGAGCGTGCGCTCTCGCGGCGTATCGTTCGGGAGCAGCGTGAGCGTCAGGGCAACCACTACGAAGATGCTTTCTCTGCGAGACGCGCGGTCCTCATCGAGAAAGAGGAACATCAGCGCCGCAGCGCCGAACCAGCAGACGGGGGGCAGCTCCACCGCTGCCATGAGCGTGTAGGCGAGAATGCCCACGAGGCTCCCGGCGACGTTGATCGAGTAGGCCCGGATGGGACGGTCGGGCATCGCCGCCATGGCCGACGCCGTGATCTGGCCGATCGGCACCATGATCGCGGCCAGGATCACGAAGAGAACCAGAGTCCAGCCGACGGCGAATACGAGCCCAGCCGCACCCGACCAGGTGAGGACCGGATCGATGGCGTGAAAGACCATCAGACCCGGCATGCCCGCGAGAATCCGGCTGATCCTTCGCGGGCCGAAATCGAGAAGGGGCTGCCACGGAAGCTGAATCAGCAGAAACAGCAAAAGCATGAGGAGCTGCGCGCGCAGCAGGTGCACCCGCCGCCGGAAGAGCAGACAGCCACTTCCGAATCCGAGGAAGCAGGCCACGAGGACCAGGTTCTTGAAGTAGGCAAAGATCCTGACTTCGGAGGATACCCAGCGGATCAGGGCCAGCTCGACAAACAAGCCGAGCACACTCGCCAGAAAGATGATTCTCCCGCGCGACGCGGTGGGCTCAGCGCGCGACGCGATGGGCTCGAGGGAAGACATCACCGATGTGCGGTCGATCGCGAAAAGGTGCAGCGCCTCGCGGCGCTACACCTCTTCGAGTACCTGAATGTCCGGCGGAGCGGCGAGCATGGGCGTGATCGTGCGCAGAAGGGTCTGCACGTGCGGCGTGGCCATGTGCTGATCGACATGGCCACGCGTCGCCCAGCGCTCGACGGTCATGAAAACGCCTTCGTCACCGCGCAGGACCAGATACGAGGAGCATCCGTCCTCCGACCGCGAGGTCTCGGCGTTGGCGCGGAGCGCCTGCGCCATTTCCTCTTCGCGGCCCGGTTGCGCTTTCGCGCGGGCGATGACGACGACTTCGCTCATTTCGTTTCTCTGATTACCAGCCGATGCCGAGGTAGGCGAGGGCGCGGCGGCTGAGCAGGTCTCCGCCGAAGGCCTCGTAGTGCTCGTTATCCAGTGCGTTGCTGACGTCCACACCGACCTTGAACATGTCGCTGATGTTGAAGTTTCCGGCCACGTTCACGACGCCGTACGTGGGAACCGTTCCAACGAACACACCTGCCGCCCAGTCGAACCCTTCGACCCAGCGGTAGGAAACCTTGCCGTCGAACCGCGAGCTGCGGAACGAGAGACCGGCGTTGAACTTCTGCTCCGGCGCGTTCGGGAGGAGACGGTCGCCGATGCGCTGCGTCCCTTCCTTCACCTCGAAGTCGAAGTGCGAGTAGTTCGCCTCGAGCACCCAGTTGTTGGTGAGGTAGTAGTTCACCGCGATCTCGGCGCCCTGCGTGTCGACCTCACCGGCGTTCGTGTACGAGAACACCAGGGCCGGCGAGCCGCCGACGGTGGTCAGGCCGGCCCGGTTCGCACCGAGCGCGGTGGTGAGGAACTGGTTGATGCCGCCGACGACCGCGCCGGGGATCGGTGTGCCGTTGGGCAATGTGGTCGGAACGACGTAGGCCGCGAACGCCTCGTTCGCGCCGGGGAGAAGGTCGGTCACGAAGTCGCTGAGGAAGCTCTTGTAGACGTCGACGGTGAGGAACACCTTGCCGCCGAAGATGCCGGCGTAGCCGATCTCGTGGCTCTTGACCTTTTCCACGACGAGATTGGCGTTGCCGCGCGCCAGAAGCGGCAGCGAGCCAAAGCCGAGCTGGTTCAGGAACGGCGCGAGGGCCGCGGCCGCGGGATTGGCGGCAGCCGCCGCGGCGAGTGGAACCGGCGCGCCGGCCGGAGCGGTGAGGAAGAGCTCCGAGTAGTTCGGGCGCTGGAAGGCTTCGTTGTAGCCGTAGCGGACGTTGTGGTTGGTGTTGATCGAGAAGACGATCGCGCCTTTCGGCGAGAACTGCGCCTCGTGCAGCGTCGAGTCGTCCCAGCGCGCGGCGCCGACGAGCTTGATCCGGTTGGACAGATCGAACTCGGCCTGGCCGAACACGGACTGCTGGGTCTCATCGTGCGGAATCGGCCATCAGCGTGCCCAGGCCGGTGTTGGGGTTGGTGGTGTCGACTTCCTGTTCGTTCCAGGCGACGCCGCCGACGAGGCGGGTGCGGCCGCCCATGAAATCCCAGTTGGTCTGCAGCTCCGCGTGCATGTTGCTCGAGTCTTCGTAGAGAGGGGCGCCGGAGGCGAGGGCGACCTGGTTCTCGGCGACGCGCGCGTCGTAATACGCGCCGATGTTCCAGTGCGGCATGTTGTAGTTGACGCGGGCCCAGGGGCGCTCGACGTCGGTCACCTGCACGCGGCCGATACCGGTCTGGAACACGGGACCTTCCAGCGTCGCGTATCCACCTTCGACGGTGAAGACGTTCGAGTTGGCGAAGTGCTTGTCGAAGCGGAGGCCGCCGAACTTCACGTTCACTTCCTCGAGCGCGAGCGGACGCGCTTCGCGGCGGAGGCAGTTGATCGCGCTGGTCGTGGCGCAGGGGACGGTGTACTCGACGGTCAGCATTGCGCGAGCGGGCGAAGTCGCCGCTCTGCGCGTAGCCGCCGACGAGGCGGTAATACCACTCGCCGCCGAGGCCGCCGGCGTGACGGAGATCGGCGCGCTTGGTGTCGAGATCGCCGGCGCTGAGCAGCAGGCGTCCGCCCACGCTGTCGCGCGGCATCTTGGTGGTCATGTTCAGAACGCCGCTGAAGGCGTTCGCGCCGTAGAGCGCCGATCCCGGACCGCGGATCAGCTCCACGCTCTGCATCTCATCGAGGGGGAAGGAGACCGCGCCCCATTCCTGTGCGCCGAGGAAGGCGATGGCGGGGTCGCGGCCGTCGATGAGGGTGAGGATGCGGCGGTTCAGCGAGCTGTTGAAGCCGCGGGCGTTGAAGTTCGTGTCGTAAAGACCGCTCTGGGTGAAGTCGACGCCGACCGCGTTCTCGATGATGCGCGGGGCCTGGCCGGACGAGGCCACGGCCTCGATGTCTTCCTGGGCCATGACCGTGACGGCCGCCGGCGCTTCGACGACGCGCTCGGTGCGGCGCGAGGCGGAGTAGACGGTGATCGTCTCGGCGATGGACAGGCGCCAGTCGACCTGCTTGTCGACCCGCGTGGTCCCGCCGTCGGTGACGACGACGTTGCTCTCGGTCGTGGCCTGGTCACCGGCCACGAGATTGAGCGTGTACGTTCCGGGCGGGACGTCGAAGCTGAACGAGCCGTCGGACTCGGTGGTGATCGCCCGCGAGAGCTCGACGATCTGCACGATGACGCCACCGATGCCGGTGCCGTCGGTGCGCGTGATGCGGCCGGCGATGCGGCCATTGGCGGCGAGCACAGGGACAGCCGCAAGGATCAGGATAATTAACAGGCACAGGACTCGGACGGAGCGCCGAAAGGCCATGACAAACCCTCCCTAGAACGTATTCAGGACCAGTTGGTTACGATCGGAGGAAGGTAGCACAAAAGATTGATGATTGATGAGTGATGATTGATGATTGTCCGTCCGTTGGCCGCGTCCGATGAACCCTTCATCAATCATCAATCATCAGTCATCAATCGGCGTCGAGTGGTTGGTCGAAGCGTCCGGTTGTCGGGAGGAAGCGCTGCGTGATGTGGCGCTGCTCGGGCGGCTGTTCGCGCGCGTCATCGACGAGGTCGGTCTCAATCCGCTGCACGATCCTTCGTGGCATGTGTTTCCGGGGCCGGGCGGCGTGACGGGATTCGTGATGCTGACCGAGTCGCACCTGGCCTGCCACACCTATCCGGAGCATGGCCTGGCCACGATCAATCTCTATTGCTGCCGGCCGCGTGACGAATGGCCCTGGCGCGAACGCCTGGCCGAGCTCCTCGGCGCAACGGACGTTCGCGTGCGGGCGGTGGAGAGAGGCTCGTGAGCGTCGCGAACTGCCCATCCTGCGGCGCGCCGGTCGAATTCGCGATCGGCTCCTCCGTCGTCGTCATCTGCTCGTACTGCCGTTCCGTCGTGGCGCGCACCGATCGCGGTGTCGAGTCACACGGCACGGTCGCGGCGGTGATCGATACCGGCACACCGCTGCGGACCGGCTTGAGCGGCAAGTACCGCGGCAACGGCTTTCGCATCACCGGGCGATCGCAGCTCCGCCATCAGGCCGGCGGCGTGTGGAACGAGTGGTATGCCGCGTTCGACGACGGACGCTGGGGATGGGTGGCGGAGGCGCAGGGGCGGTACTACGTCACCTTCAAGGTCGGCGACGAAGCCCCATCCCACGAATCGATCGACCTCGGCCGCGTCGTCGACGGCCTGACCGTCGCCGAGATCGGCCGCGCCGAACTGATCTCGGCGGAAGGCGAGCTGCCGTGGCGGCCCGAGCCTGGCTATGCGTACGCATACGCTGACCTCACCGGCACCGATCAGCGATTCGCCACCATTGATTACAGCGAAGACCCGCCGGTCGTTTTCAAAGGCCACGAAGTCGCTCTGCGCGATCTCGGGCTGGAAGCGCTCGAGTTCAGCACCGGTCGCGTCACGGCCACGGCGCTGCGATGCACGCAGTGCGGCGGACCGCTGGATCTCACCGCGCCGGATCAGGCCGAGCGGATCTGGTGTCCGAACTGCCGGGCGGGCCACGACGTGACCGCCGGGAAGCTGCAATACCTCTCGACGCTGAAGAAGAAAAAAGTCGCGCCGGTCATCCCGCTCGGATCAAAGGGGACCATCGACGGCGATGAATACGTCGTCGCCGGATTCATGGAGCGCGCGGTCCGTTTCGATCGCGACTATTTCTGGACCGAATACCTTCTGTACAACCGCGAGCGCGGCTATCGATGGCTGGTCAGCAGCGACAATCACTGGAGCTTCGTCACGCCCTTGCGCGCGGGGGAAGTCGGCGACTCGTACGGAGGTGGCGGCGTCGGGAAAGCAGTGCACTACGACGGCCGCCGCTATCGCCTCTTCCAGGACGCTACCGCGCGCGTCACGTACGTCCTCGGCGAGTTTTTCTGGAAGGTCGAGGTGGGGGAGACGGTCGACACGGCCGATTACATCGCCCCGCCGTTCGGCATCTCCAAGGAAGTGACGAAGACCGGCGCGCGAGAGGTGAACTACTCGCACGCGCGCTACATGACCACGAAGGAAGTGGAGGCGGTGTTTCCCGTCAACCTTCCCCGGCCGATCGGCATCGGACCGATGCAGCCCTTCCCCGGCCCGAGCCTGGGCAAGCCGTTCGCCCTTCTGTTGCTGTTGCTCTTCGTCACGGCGATCGTCATGGGCGTGGCGCGCCCACGGAAGACGCTGCTCCAGCGCACCTTCGACATCGCCGCATTGCCCGCTACGTCGGAACCGGGGCGGCTGTTCTTCACCGATCCGATCGAAGTCTCGGGTAAGTCGAACGTCGTCATCGAGGGACGTGCGAACGTCGACAACGACTGGCTGTTCGTCGAAGGGGATTTCGTGAACACGGCGACGAACAAGCTCTCCGAGTTCTCGATGCCGATCGAGTACTACCACGGCGTCGACGGCGGGGAGCGCTGGAGCGAGGGGAAGAGGACGAGACGCGTTTTTCTCTCGCGTCCGGAGAAGGGCTCGTACGTGGTGCGGCTCGCCGCGAACTGGCAGGATGGAAGAACGCCGCCGAAGTTCACCCTGCGCGTGCACGAGGGCGGCTTCCGCTGGCCGCATTTCCTTCTCGCGTTCCTGCTGCTGACCGGACCGGCTTTCATGGCGCTCCTGCGGAAGGCGAGCTTCGAGTCGACGCGCTGGAAAGAGAGCGCGCACAGCCCGTTCGGCGAGATCTCGGGACTGGTGGAAGAGGATGACGATGAGGAGTGACCGATGCTGAAAGCGCTTTACGTGTTGTTCGGGCTGGTGGTGATCGCCGGCTACGGCTACGCCTCGTGGAACGGCCTGGAGCTTCGCAGAACGAAACAGCAACTGTCGCCTCAGGGCGTCCGCGCGACGCACGGCGGCGGCGGGGTCTACTACCGCGGCGGCTATCGAGGAGGGAAGTGATGCAGATGCAGAACGTCTTTATCAACACGGTGGTCTACACGCTCTTCGGCGTGATCGTCTTCGCCCTCGCTTTCTGGGCCATGGTGAAGATCTCCCCGTTCCCGATCCGGAAGGAGCTCGAGGCCGACCACAACGTCGCCGTAGCGATCCTGATGGCGGCGGTGATCCTCGGGCTGGCGATCATCATTGCCGCGGCATTACACGGATGATGAATCAGCGGGCAGTGGGCAGCGGGCAGTGGGCAGTGAGTTGCTTCACGCCGGGTTCCACTGCCCACTGTCCACTGCCCGCTGCCCGCTAAATGCGTACCCCCATCCTCTTCCTGAACGTCCTGATCATCGCGGCGTGCGGGCTCATTTACGAGCTGCTCGCGGGGACGGTGGCCAGTTACGTTCTGGGGGATTCGGTCACGCAGTTTTCGCTGATCATCGGGCTGTATCTCTCCGCGCTTGGCGTCGGGGCGTGGCTTTCGCGGTTCCTCGATCACGATCTGGCGGCGCGGTTCGTCGATGTGGAACTGGCGGTCGCGCTGATCGGCGGGCTTTCCGCGCCGATGCTCTTTCTCGGATTCTCGCGGCTCGAGTGGTTTCGGCTCTTTCTCTTTGCGGTCGTCTTTGCGATCGGGGTGCTGGTCGGGCTGGAACTGCCGATCCTCATGCGCATCCTCAAAGAGCATCTCGATTTCAAAGAGCTCGTGTCGCGCGTGTTGAGCTTCGATTACATCGGCTCGCTCTTCGCGGCAGTGCTCTTTCCGATGTTTCTCATGCCCCGGCTAGGACTGGTGCGCACGTCGATCGTGTTCGGCCTGCTCAACGCGGCGGTCGGTTTGTACGGCACGTGGCTCCTGCGCCCGTTGCTTCGCGGCGTGACCGTGCTTCGCATTCGCGCGGCGGTGGTCATCGTGGTGCTCGTCGTCGCGCTGGTGCGAGCCGATACGCTGACGACGCTTGCCGAGGATGAGCTGTATGCGGATGACATCGTCTATTCGACCAGCTCACCGTATCAGCGCATCCTGGTTACGCGCGCGGCGACCGGCTTTCAGCTCTTTCTCAACGGCAATCTGCAATTCAGCTCGTCGGATGAGTACCGGTACCACGAAGCGCTCGTGCATCCGGCAATGTCTACCGCTGGTGTACCGCGGCACGTGCTGATCCTCGGCGGCGGAGACGGTCTCGCCCTGCGCGAAGTGCTGAAGTACGCGTCCGTCGAACGGGTCACGCTCGTCGATCTCGATCCGAAGATGACCGCGTTGTCGGAAGCGTTTCCGCCGCTGGGCAGGCTCAATGCCCAGGCCCTACGCGACCGGCGGGTGAAGGTGGTGAACGAAGACGCGATGATCTGGCTGGAGCGCGTCCGCGATTCCTTCGACACGGTCATCGTCGACTTTCCTGACCCCAGCTCGTTCTCCCTCGGCAAGCTGTACACGACGCGCTTCTACCGCCTGCTGCGCTCGCGCATGACTCCCGATGCCGCGATGGCCGTGCAGTCGACTTCGCCGTTGTTCGCGCGCCGCTCGTACTGGTGCATCGTCCGGACGATGGAAGCGGCGGGGCTGCACGTGAGGCCCTACCAGACCACCGTGCCATCGTTCGGCGTCTGGGGATTCGCGCTGGCCATGCAGCGGCCGTTCGATGCGCCGAAGCATGTAGGCGCGCCGGTGCGCTTTCTCGATGACGCGACGCTCTCGGCGATGTTCGTTTTTCCGCGCGACATGACCGCGGTCCCGGTCGAGATCAATCGCCTCGACAACCAGATGCTGGTCCGCTACTACGAGGACGAGTGGCGGCCCTGGAGTTAACCCGCCGCGATCTGCTCGCGGCCTACCTCGGCGCTCCGTTCGCCGCGATCGCCTGTCGCGAGCGCGCCGCGGCGCTTCCGCCGGGTGAGCTGGTCGGCGCATCGCACGAGCTCGGACATCGCCTGCGCGCCGGATCGCCTCCTCGGCCGGAGCGGTGGGAATCGCATGACGTCGTGATCATCGGCGCGGGCGTGGCCGGACTGGCCGCGGCGTGGCGACTCGGAGGCAAGACGCTCGTTCTCGAGCTCGAACCGGCCATCGGCGGTACGTCGCGCAGTGCGGCGTCGTATCCATGGGGCGCGCACTACGTGGTCGCGCCGTCGCCGGAGAATCGCGTGCTCACGAAGCTGCTCGAGGAAATGGGCGTGATGCGCGCCGGAGTGATCGGCGAGGAGTTCCTCTGTCGCGATCCGCAGGAGCGCCTTTTCTATCGCGGGCGCTGGTACGAGGGCTTGTATCTGCGCGCCGGCGCGTCGGCGGAAGACATGCGCCAGCTGCACGCGTTCGAGGCGGAGGTCGCGGCGTGGTCGAAGCGGCGCACGTTCGCGATTCCTGTCGCGTTCAGCACTGCCGACGCCGATGCGCTCGATGCGATCTCCATGCAGCAATGGCTCGATCAGCGCGGCTTCACCTCGCCGCGGCTGCGCTGGCTGATCGAATACGCCTGCCGCGACGACTACGGCACGCTCCTCGGCGACACCAGCGCCTGGGCGGCGCTCTTCTACTTCGCGTCTCGCGACGACCGGCCATTCATCACCTGGCCGGAAGGGAACGGGCGGATCGTGGCGCATCTCGCGAGGTACGCGCAGACGCGAACCGGCGTGCTCGTTCATCGCGTGAATGCGGTCGATGGCCCTGGCGAAGGCGGTGTCGAGATCCTCACCGACACGATCGGCATCCGCGCGCGGCACGCGATCATTGCCGCGCCGCAATTCATCGCCTCACGTCTGACCGGCCGTGCGAATGAGCTCACCTACGGCTCGTGGATGGTCGCGAACCTGACGTTGCGCGACCGGCCGAAATCGTCCGGCTTTCCGCTGGCGTGGGACAACGTGATGTACGAGAGTCCCGCTCTCGGCTACGTCGTTTCGACGCATCAGCGCGGCGTCGATCATGGGCCGACGGTCATCACTTACTACTACCCGCTGTGCGATTCCGATCCGCGCGTCGCGCGCCAGCGATTGCTCGATGCCGGTCGCGATGAATGGGCGGAGATCGCGCTCGCCGATCTGTCGCGCGCGCATCCCGAGATGCGTACGCTGACGACGAGGATCGATGTGATGCGCTGGGGGCACGCGATGATTCGCCCGACCCCCGGTACCGTTCGCAGCGAGGCGCTGAAACGAGCCGCGGAACCGATGGGCAACATTCACTTCGCGAACACGGACCTCAGCGGCGTTGCGTTGTTCGAAGAAGCGCTGTATCACGGCGTGCGGGCCGCGGAAGAAGTTTTACTCGCCTGACTCGTCGCTCTCGGCGCGTTCTTCCATCTCCTGCATCGTCTCGACGACCTTCTTCTTCTCCGGCTCGAGCAGCGACTGAACGTTCAGGGCGGCGCTGCTGAGCGAGCCTGACGTTCCATGCTTGTCGCGCAGCATCGCGCCGATGACCAGCGCCAGGAGGCCGGCGATCACGGCGACGATGGCGAGCAGTGCCAGGATGCCGAGGAGGAGGTTCAGGCCTTCAGCCACGTCTTGCGCTCCGCTTCAGGGAACTTCTCGATTGCATACCGGAGCATCGTTCGCGGCATCTGCGACGCGTGTTTGGTCAGAAATGCGCGGAGCGCTTTGCCATCGCGATCGCCGACTTCGCGAAGCATCCAGCCGACGGCCTTGTGAATCAGATCCTCGGGATCGCGCAGAAGGACCTTCGCCAGCCGCAGGGTGTCGTCGAATTCATTGCGGCGGATGAAGTGCTGCGTGGCCACGATGGCGATGCGCCGCTCCCAGATCGAATCGGATTTCGCGAGTTTGTCGAGAATCGCGCGATCGCCATGCGTGCCGACGATGTCGCGGGCGGAGACATCGACGAGGTCCCAGTTGTTGATGCGATCGATCTTGTCGAAGTACAGCTTGTAAACCGCGTCCGGTTCTTTCTTGTAGCGGCGGACGAGGATCATCAACGCGAGCGCACGCTCTTCGTGCCACGGCGAATCGAGCATCTTCGCGATCTCCGCAAACGGCATGGCCTGGTACTCGCGCGAGAGCGCACGCAAGACCGGCGCTCGGATGCCGAGAAACTTGTCGTTGCCGACGTCCTTGAAATAGCGCTGCACGCCGGCGGCGTCGTCGGCGTTCGCGAGCTCGCGGAGGCGTCTGGCTACTGTCCTTCGATCCACAGGAGTTCGGCGCGGCAACGGCCCCGTCGAGAAAGTCGTCAGCCCGCGTGTGTAACTGCTGCGTTGGGCGCGGGTGCGCCTGCAAGCAGTCCTTGTGAGGAGAGATGCTCGTCCAGGTCGGGCCAATGGATTACGTACCCAGCGCCCATGATGCGCAAATTGTTTCTCTGCGATTCTGACGCATGCAGCAGCCGGGGATACCACGCGAGTGGAACAGTGATCGTGCGACCATCGAGCAGGTCGGCGGTCAGCGAGTCGTCAGTAACTCGCACAGCGGTGATGCGCTCGCCGGCTTTAGGTTCCGAAGTACTCATGCCACGTTCTCAAGCAGCGTTCTTCATGTTCTGTGATCAAGCGTTCGATCTTGCGGAGTTCATGCCGCGAGAAACCAAGATTGTAGGCGACGCGACCGCTCCTTCTTTCGTCGAACATCTTCGCGATCTCGGCGAACGGCATCGCTCTGCTACTGTCCTTCGATCCACAGGATGATCAGCAGCACGGTCAGCGCCGCGAGAATGGCGAAGGTCACCTTGATCCAGGACCAGGGCGCGGTGCCGGTGCATTTGCCGGTCACGCCGTTGACGAGATAGCGATAGGGCTTGCCGTGATAGTCGTACGCGGCGATCCAGACCGGCAGCAGCGCGTTCTTGTACGCGACCGCGGAGAAGACGCTCTCCACCTCGAGGTTGCGGTGCGTGTCGCCGGGCACTTCGTTCGCGCAGGCGTCGTGGATCTCGCGCTTCATGCGAACCTTCGCGAGCTCCAGCGCTTCCGGAAGATCGACAGCATTCTCCTCGGCCAGAAAGCCGGAGAGATACGACGGCTCGTACGGCGTGAGGTCGGCGGTGGGGAAGGGCTCGATCCCTCGGGCCAGGGTGTCGTCGATGCCGCGCGAGGCGGGAACGGGAACGTCGTCGAAGAACTTGTCGAGCGCGCCGGATGCGGGCTCCCAGCGCACGCGGCGCTCGCGGCGCGTGGTCATGCGGCCGTTCACACGCACGCGAACATCGACGTAGTAGTAGTAACCGGCTTCCGCGGTCCACCAGTTCTGCGTCGCGGCGTCGAAGGTCCAGAAGGGGATGTAGACGCCCTGCATCTTGTCGACGCGGGACGCGCGCTTGAGATCGTTCGGCCGCAGCCAGAGCTTGCCGAGCCATGTTCGAAACGAGTTGAGCGCGGTCTCGCGGGTGATGCGAAACGGCAGCAGCCCCTCGGGACGAACGACAGGCGCGTGGGGCGGCGCTTCGACGACCGCGCTCGTGCCGCAGAACGCGCAGGCGCTGGCGGCGATGTGCGGATCGAGCGTCGTGTGCGCGCCGCAGCGCTTGCAGGCGACGACTTTGCGTTCCGCGCCCCAGCCGAGGTCGCGCGGTTCGCGCAGGGCGACGTCGACGGGACGCTCCTGCAGTTTCCCGGTGGCCGGCGCGATGGATTTCTCGAAGCCGCAATACGGGCACTTCAGCGCCGTGACGCCGGGATCCCAGCGGAGGTCGGCGCCGCAACCTTCGCATGGGAACTTGCGCGCTTTGGCGGTTACTTGACTGGACATGTTTCGGAGTGCGGCGGCAGAGCCGCCGCTTTGCTAAGCGACGTACCAAAGCGGCGGCTTTGCCGCCGCACTCCTAGACCTTCGGTGGCGGGGGCGGCGGCATCGAGGACCCGCCACCACCCAACCCGAGCTCCGAGTACGTGTCCAGCGGCGCCCAACCGGCGGCGCCCGGACGCCAGGCCTGCGTCGACGACGCGACCTGTCCGCCCTGGATCATGTTCTTCAGCGCGTCGTCGGTGTACGGACCGTACGTCTTGCCGTCAATGGCCAGTGACCAGCGAGGGACGTTTGCGGCCGGGCCGGGGGGTGGAGGAGGAGCCGATGCGGAACCAGCGCCCATCGACTGCGACATCATCTGCCCCATGGCCATGCCCGCGCCGATTCCGGCGCCGGCTCCGGCCATGCCGCCGGGATTCGCGGCGGCGACTTTGATCGACTCCGCGGTCTGCATCTGCGCGTACTGGTTCATCTTGTCGCCGAGCACGCCGAGCTTGGTCCGCTGATCGATCGCCGCCTCGACTTCCTCGGGCAGCGAGATGTTGTCGATGTTGAAGCGCGCCAGCTCGAGGCCGTAGCTCGCGAACGACGGAGCGAGCTCCTTCTGCGCGAGCGTCGCCAGCTCGCGGTAACCCGAGGCGAGATCGAGCGCGGCGATCTTCGACTCGGCCACGATGTCCGAGAAGTGGCTGATGATCGTCGAGCGCAGCTGGCCGAGGATGTCCTCGGTGGTGGTGAGGCCCTGCGTGCCGACGACCGTCTTGAAGAACTCCTTCGGATCGGCGATGCGCATCGCGTACGTGCCGAAGGCGCGCATGCGGATCATGCCGAACTCCGCGTCGCGCATCATCACGGGGTTCGACGTGCCCCACTTCAGGTCCGTGAACAACCGCGTGTTGAAGAAGTAAACCTCGGCCTTGAACGGCGAGTCGAAGCCGTACTTCCAGCTTCGCAGCGTCGTCATGATGGGCATGTTCTGCGTCGACAGCTCGTAGCGGCCGGGCTTGAAGAGGTCCGCCACTTCGCCTTCGTTGACGAAGAGCGCGACCTGGTTCTCGCGGACGGTGAGCTGCGCGCCCATCTTGATTTCCTGCTCGTGGACGGGGAAGCGGTAGACCAGAGTGTTTCCGCTCTCGTCGAGCCACTCGATGATCTGGATGAATTCGTTTCTCAGCGCGTCGAACAAACCCATGGCCTGTGTCCCTCCGGTGAACGGTGAATATAACGTGGAATTCAGCGGTATGTTTCGGGTTGGGGAGCGTTCGCATGATTCGCCAAGCCGCTCTGCTCCTCCTCGCCGCCCTGCCAGTGTTCGCTGACGAAGGCATGTGGATGCCGCAGCAGGTCCCCCAGCTGGCGGCCGGCCTGAAAAAGCTCGGGCTGCAGATCGATCCAAACCGTCTCTCCGAGCTGACCGGCGACCCTATGGGCGCCGTGATCCAGATCCCCGGCTGCACAGCCGCTTTCGTCTCGACGGACGGCCTGATCGCCACGAATCACCACTGCGCGTTCGGCTCGATCCAGCACAACTCGACCGAGGAGCGGGATCTGATCGCGAACGGCTTCCTTGCTCGCACGCGCGACGCGGAGTTGCCGGCCGCGCCCGGAACAAAGGTGTGGGTCACGACCGGAATCGAGGACGTGACCAGGCGGATGCTGAAGGACGTCGATGCCGCGGCGGACGACGTCCAGCGGGCGAAGCTGCTCGATCGCCGCGAGAAAGAGCTCGTTGCCGAATGCGAGAAAGCGGGCGGCGTCCGCTGTCGCGTGTCGTCGATCTTCGAAGGCTCGCAGTACCTGCGGATGATCCAGTCCGAGATCACCGAGGTGAAGCTCGTTTACGCGCCGGCGAACAGCATCGGCGACTTCGGCGGCGAGATCGACAACTTCGAGTGGCCGCGGCACACCGGCGACTTCGCGTTCCTCCGCGCGTACGTGAACGGCAAGCCCTATCAGCCGAAACAGTGGCTGAAGTTCGCGACGACGGACATGGACGAAGGCGATCTGGTGATCGTCGCCGGCTATCCGGGCGGACCTTCCGCTACCGCACGGCCGATGAAGTGCAGAACTTCGCGGAGTTCGTGTATCCGACGACGATCCGCTATCTCTCCGAGACCATCCGCCTGCTCGAAGAAGCAGGGAAGGAAAGCCGCGACGTGCAGATCCGCAACGCGTCGCGCATCAACAGCCTCTCCAACTCGCTCAAGAACTACACGAGCGTCAGCGAGGGCTTCGCGAAGGACAGGATCGTCGACGTGCGCCGCTCCCGCGAGGGCGCGATCGCCGACGCGGTGAAAGCCGTGAATCGGATCAACGCGGACCGCGTCAGGAACCGCGAGGCGGATCTCGTGCTCGACTTCATGACCGGCCGCGGCTCACCGATGCTCAGTCAGGCCATCACCATCGTGCGCATGGCCCGGGAGCGGACGAAGAAGGACATCGACCGCCTGCCGCGCTATCAGGAGCGGGACTGGCCGAACCTGAAGCAGTCGTCCGAGCGCGCGCAGCGGACCATGCACGCCGGCAGCGACAAAGCAGTGCTGAAGTACTTCATGGCCGAGGCGGCGAAGGTTGGGATTCCGGTTGCGGATGTGGAGAAGCTTTACGCGACCACGAAGATCGGCGACGCGGCGGAGCGCTTGAAGATGCTCGGCGAGTCGACCGAGCAGCTGCGGGCGCGTAACGACTCGATGCTCGCGTACGCGATGACCCTGGTGTCCCTCATCGAGGCGCGCGAAGAACGCGAGCTCGCGTCGACCGGTGCGATGGCGCGCGTGCGCCCGGCGTATTTCGAAGCGCTGCGCAAGGCCAGCGGCGGCACGCTGTATCCCGACGCGAACTCCACGCTTCGCCTCACCTTCGGCCGCGTCGAAGGCTACAAGCCGAAGGACGCGACCTGGTACACGCCGCAGACCACGCTGCGCGGGATCGTCGAGAAGGAGACCGGTAAGGCGCCGTTCGACAGCCCGAAAACGCTGCTGGCCGCGGCGGCCGACGAAGCGAAGACGAAGCCGTATCTCGATCCCGAGGTGAAGGACGTGCCGGTGAACTTCCTCTCGTCGTGCGACACGACGGGCGGCAACTCCGGCTCGCCGACGCTGAACGCAAAAGGGGAGTTCGTCGGTCTGCTGTTCGACGGCAACTACGAGTCCATCGATGCCGACTTTCTGTACAACCCAGCGGACACACGCTCGATCCACGTCGACGCGCAGTACATGCTCTGGGTGATGGACGCGGTCGATGGCGCGCATGAGCTGATGCGGGAGCTGGGTGCGACGCCGAAAGTGAAGTAGCGGTTCGCGAGAGGTAATATTGCCCGAAGGAGGGCAATTATTATCATGTCTCACAGTCGCCGGGTCCTCATCGTTCTTGCCGCCACGCTCCTTTTCGTCGCACTGATCTCTTTCCCACGGCCCGCATCCGCTTTCACCCAGAGCGGCTTCGGATTCGGACTGGGCTTCGGTGACGTCGTGCCGATGGGCCACGAGTGGCTCACCCGTCTGGCCGCCATCGAGTTGATCGGCTACGCACCGGGCGGTGTGCCCGATTGCACGCCGAATGTGAGGTGGTGCGATCCGAACGACCCTCGGAAGACCTGGACGCAGGGGCTCGCGAGGAACCTCGATATCTCCTCGCCGGGCGCGCAGCGAGTCGTCGGCACCATCAAGAGTGTGAGCTGGAACGATTCCCAGTACCGCTCGCGCTACAAGGCGGTGTACGACGTGATCGTCGGCCAGCGCTGGGTGGACATCGCCGGCTACAACGCGCTGACGTCGCAGGGCTGCTTCAACTCCGTGGCCCAGGAAGCGGTGGACACGCAGTACGACCATGCCATGCGCCGCTGGGACGAGTCGGGAAGCGCATCGGGAGTGACCGCATTCAAGGCATCGCGGGAACGGTTCATCGATTACTTCGTGAAGGCAGCCATCGCACCGCCGGCAGTCATCTCGGTTTACGACGGCGGCGCAATCGGATCAACGGCCGTCGAGGTCGACCGCAATTTCTTTCTCTTCGGGCGCGCGACGCATCTCTTCCAGGACTCGTTCAGCTCCGAGCACACGGTGCGTATCGCGTCGGACAACCACGTCAAAGTGCGGCAGGTCCTGAGCTACGCCTGTGCGCTGGGAACGGAGCAGCACACCCACTCCAAAACCGCCGTGATCAACTACACGAGCGGGGACGTGATCTGGAAGGCCGACTCGGCACTCGCCGGCGCGCTGGCTGCGAGCACCGTCGGCAGGACTGACAAGGATTGGAGCTCGTACAAAGCGAGCAACATGAAGCCCATTGCGCTCGTCGCGACCGAGGCGTCGAAGGATTTGTGGGCTGCGATCATCCGGACGATGGGCGCGCCGGTCGCGGACCGCGAGCGCATGGCGCGCGCGGAGGCGACCACGCTCGCCAACCACTGGCTCGGCTTCGAGGAGCGGGAGATGAGCACCTGGTACGACAACGCCGCGAATCGCGGCCCGACCTACGTGGCTAATGCAGACGGCGTGAAGAAGTGCATGGCGGCGCTCAAGGTCGGAACGGACGATCCCGCGGTTCGGGCGAGACAGCTCGTCACCGACCGGCGCAAGTGTCTCTACAACGCGATCCCCTGGGCCGGCTACTCGGACCTCGCCGACACGTCCATGAACATCTGGTTCTCCTGGCAATGGCGCAACAAGGCGTACCTGGAGGAGCCGAAGCCCGCTTCGTGGCAACCGCCGAGATTGCCGGCGGACACCGGCACGCGCGTGCGCTTTAAGAGCGTCGACAACGGTCAATACCTCGGCGGGAAGATCGGCCCCGAGGAATGGGTGTACTGCCGGGCGAGCGATCCTCCGGTCGACTTCACCATGGTCGGGCCGAGGCACAACGCGACGTTCCGTGTGACGAACGCGCCGAGCCTCTTCCTCAGCTACACCGCGGTGACTGGTGCGATGAAGTTGCACAAGCACCCGGCGGCGATCATCGATCCGACGAACTACAGCATCGTTCCGGCGTCGGGCAACTGGGCGTTGCACCGGGTGGCCCGGCCGATTTACTGGATGTGGCTGAGCGGGGAGTCGCCGTACATCTCCTACAGCGGCGATCCCAAGAAACGGCACTCGCAGTGGGTGATCGAGGGATTGCGGTAGCGCGTCAAGAACCGAATGGTCCGGTCGCATCGACTTTCGTCACGTGCGGCCGGACCTTTTCGTCCCAGTACTTCTGGCAGATGGGGACGTAATACACGCGCATGTTCTCGCCGGACGCGCTCCAGAAGTGGACCAGCCGCGGATTGCGCAGGAGCGTGTCGGTGAAGTAGTCGAGCGTGTCCTGCGAGAACCGGATACGTTCGGTGTCGCCGAGCTCCATCGCGTTCCGATGGAGATAGACGGTCTGTTCGAACTGCGCGAAGAGGTACTGGGCCATCGCATCCTCGCGCAGCAGTGCCTCGGCACGCTGGTCGGGTGAGAATCCTGCCGTCGCCCGCTTGACCCGCTCCACGGCCGTTGGATACCGCTCGGGCGAGCAAACGAGGTGGCTGATCTCGATCGTCTCCATCCGCTTGGCGCTGATCTCGTGGTAGGTCGCGTAGGTCTCGTTGATCAGTGCCGTGCCTTCGCTGTCGGCATGCTGTTGGTTGGCGATGTGGATCGAATAGAGGGAGAAGATGAGCGCGAGCACGCCGGTGACTGCGCCGACGTCCATCCACCAACGGTTTTTCTCGCCTTCCATCCGTGTGGCTAAAAGTGTAACCGAAGCACCTCGATGAACCCGCCGCGCATGCGGAGGTCGACGGTCCGGTCGTAAGCGTCGCGGATCCAGACCCGGTTGCCGGGATCGGTGGAATCGATCGAGTCGACCGAGGCCATCAATTCTTCGGGGGAGGCGATGACCGCGCATTCGCCGTCATCCGTTATGATCCGCAGCGGAAATTCCGGCGTCATACGCCCAACCTACCAAGGAGTTCTTCCATGTCCGGCCACAGTAAATGGAGCACGATCAAGCACAAGAAGGGTGCTGCCGACGCGAAGCGCGGCAAGGTCTTCACCCGCATCATCAAGGAAATGACAGTCGCCGCGCGAATGGGCGGCGGCGACCCGGAAGGCAATCCCCGCCTCCGCGCGGCCGTGGCCGAGGCCAAGGCCAGCAACATGCCGAAGGACAACATCGACCGCGCCATCAAGCGCGGCCCGGCGAGCTCGAGGGCGTGACGTACGAGGAACAGACGTACGAAGGGTACGGCCCGGGCGGCGTGGCCATCATCGTCGAGACGCTCACCGACAACGGGAACCGCACCACTCCCGAGATCCGCCATATCTTCGAAAAAGCCGGCGGCAACCTCGGCACCCCCGGCTCGGTCAAGTTCCAGTTCGAGAAGAAGGGCTACTTCGCCATCGAGAAGAGCGCCGTCGGCGAGGACAAGCTGATGGAGATCGCCCTCGAAGCGGGCGCCGACGACCTGCAGACCGACGACAACGACGTGTACGAGATCTACACCACGCCGGACACATTCGAGCCAGTGCGCCAGGCGCTCGAAGGGGCGAAGATCCCGACGGTGGAAGCGAAGCTGGGCCTGATCCCGTCGACGCTACGTCGCCGGTCGACGAGGCGAAGTCGAAGGCGGTCATGCGGCTGCTGGAGACGCTCGACGATCACGACGACGTGCAGAACGTGTATTCGAACTTCGATGTGCCGTCGGAGATGATGGAGACGGCTTAGCGGGCACGGCCCGCTGCGCAGCTTGCTGCGCCTTGCGGCACGGGATCTTGTAGCGTCGCGAATCGCGGCTTTCGGGCGGCGCAACGCGCCTGGCATCTCCGAGATCGCACACAAAGAAAAATGGAGGGCGGCACGAGTGTGCCGTCCTCCATCCAGCCTGCGCGAAAACCTTACCGACAGGCGACCCGCACGTGCATTAGCACAGCAACGGGCGCTGCCGGCCGTGCCGGCTACCTTCCGTCCTTGTCCGCGTCGCCGGGTATGGCCCGCTCGACGCCGTGCCATGCATCCCGGGTGGCGTTCTTCGCCTTGTCCCAGGTCAGGCGGGATGAGCCCTTGAAGCGATCCCAGTCGCGGGAGAGATCGTTCTCGAGCTTGTCGTCCCAACCACGGTCGGCGTAGCGGTTCCGCGAGAACGTTCCGTACCGGTAGGCCGGTGCGTAGTCGCGGTCGTAGTCGAACGACTTGTCGAAGTAGTTGCTCTTCGGGTAGTGCGTGCGGAACTGCTCGTCGGTCTTCTTGTAGGTGTTGAAGGTGCGGTCGGTGCGGTCCCAGGAGTCGCGCACTGCGTCCTTCGCCTTGTCCCAGGCCAGGGCCGACTTGCCCTTCACCTTGTCCCAGCCGCGCTCGAGATCGCTCTCCAGACTGGTGTCCCAGGTGCGATCGCGATGCTGTGCGCGCGACTCCCAGCCGTAACGGTACGCCGGCTCGTAGTCGTCGAACGTGCGTGACTTGTCGAAGTACGGCCGTGCTTTGTACTCGTTCTTCCAGTATTCGGTCTCGCCGGTCGGATCGACCCGCTCGCCGACTTCGTGTCCCGCGGCCCCACCGGCAACCGCGCCGATCGCTCCGCCGATGAGTGCGCCAATGGGTCCGAACGGTGCTCCCAGAGCCGCGCCCAATGCCGCGCCGCCAGCTCCGCCAACGCCGGTGCCGACAGGATGCGAGCCGGGCTCGCCCGTGATGGGATCGCGATTCATGTCCCGTTGTTCAGCCATATGTTTTTTCTCCTTCGGGCTCAAAGAAGTGCCCACGGTTTACAGGAGCACGACCGATGCCGTTTCGCGTTGTGAAGCGCGTCACTTTTTGCGCGTCAGCAACACCGCAAAAACAGCGGCGAGCGCGAGCGCTGCACCCGTGAAAAACGCGGCGTGCCGCGATACATGTTCGTAAAGCAGACCGAACAACGCCGTTCCGAGGAGCACACACAGACCGTTGGCGAGGTAATAAATGCCGAAGCTTTTTCCGCGCACATCCGCAGGGACGAGATCGGCAATCCAGGCGCGCTCCGCACCTTCGGCGAGCGTGAACGGAATCGCGTAAAGAACGAACAGCACGAAGAACGAGGTCAGCGATTGCGCAAAGGGGAACGCGGCGTAAATGACGGCGTAAGACGTCCACCCCGCGACCAGGAGCCACCGCCGGTCGACGCGATCAGACAACGCACCGGCACGCGTGGAGAAGAGTGACTTGATCACGTGATGCGACGCCCACAGCAGAGGCAGCATCGCCGTGGTCACTCCTGCTGCATGAGCCTGAAGCAGCAAGAACGCGTCGCTCGAGTTCGAGAGGGAGAAAAGCGCGACGGCGGTGATCGCGCCGCGAAAAGAAGCGGGGAGCGCCGGTCCACCGATGACTTTCGAGGGTTCTTTCGGTTTCGAAGTGCGCGGCACTTCGCGGAGGAAGAACGCCAGCATGGCCGCGCCGATCGCGCCGGGAATGACCGCGAAGAGAATGGTCTGCTTGAGCGAGAAGCCGAGGACCTGCAAAAGCAACAACGCCAGCAGGGGACCGATGATCGCGCCGGTGTGATCGAGCGCGCGATGAAAGCCGAACGCGCGTCCGCGCTGATCGTGCGGGGTGACGTCGGAGATCAACGCGTCCCGCGGCGCCGATCGAATGCCTTTGCCGGTGCGATCGAGCAGCCGAGCGAAGAGGACGAGCGGCCACACGGTCGCCGCCGCAATGAGCGCGCGCGACGCCGCCGCGAGACCGTAGCCGCTGACAATGAAAGGTTTCCGCCGCGGCATGCGATCGGACCAGGCCCCCGCGAAGTATTTGAGGATGGAGGAGAGGCCGTCAGCCGCACCCTCGATCAACCCGAGCACCGCCGGGCTCGCCCCGAGCGTCGCCGTGAGGAAGATCGGCAGGAGGGGATAGATCATCTCGCTCGCCGAGTCGTTCAGCAGCGCGGCGAGGCCGAGGAGGATGACCTGCGGCTTGAGCTTCACGCGGGGAATGGTAAGGGGGAACGACGAGGGGGCCTCCGGCGGGCCGGCCACGGGCCGGCAGGCGCTGGTTGTGCCTTCTGCCGAACTCGCGGTAGCTAGCGCGAATCGCGTTCACGCCAACATCAGCGCTGCCGGCCGTGGCCGCCCGCCTATAGCTTGTCCGGCCGTCTCTCCGCTTCTCCCTCAGCCCTCAGAGAAGTACCCGTTGGGTGGCAATCGGGAGAATCGGATTCAGGCGGCGCGATACTGAGAAGAAGGGTTCGTCCCGCTACGAATTCCGCCCGTGTTCGGATCGACGAATCCCTCCGGACTTTCGAGCGGGACGAAGTGCTTTGGCCCGAAACGCATTCTCAGATGCTGTCGGAGCACGACTCGACTATAGGCCTTGCGCGCGGCCAAAGCCAACCGAAGGGAGGGTGTGATGAGCGAGTTCGAGTTTGGGGCGTTGGTGGGGCTGGATTGGGGTGACACATCGCACGAGGTGGCTCTTTGGGACGAGCAGCAGCAGACGTGCACGAACGAGCGCATCGAGCACACGCCTGCGGCTCTGCGCGCATGGATCGAAGCGCTGCAGGCGCGCTTCGGCGGGGCACCGATCGCCGTGGCCATCGAGCAGTCCCGCGGCGCGGTCTTCGACGCGCTCAGCGGCTATCCGTTCGTCACGTTGTATCCGATCAACCCACGCAGTGCAGCCCGGTATCGTGAGGCGTTTCATCCGAGCCTATCGAAAGACGATCCGACCGACGCGGCGTCCTTGCTCGACCTGCTTCGTAAGCACCGCAACGAACTGCGCCCGTTCATCGCCGACGACGCTTCTACGCGTCTGCTGCGGCTTCTGACCGAGGATCGGCGCGAGCTCGTCGATCAGAGGACGCAACACGTCCAACGCATGACCGATCGGCTCAAGACGTACTACCCGCAGGCGCTCCGGTGGGCCGGCGCGTTGATTACGGCGCAGGCCTGTGACTTCCTCGAACGCTGGCCGACGCTCGAGGCCATCCAAAGGGCTCGGCCGTCCGCGATACGGAGGTTCTATGCGGGTCATCATCACGCGGCCGCGTGGATCGACCAGAAGCTCGCCGAGATCCGTTCAGAGGTCGCGTTCCACGACGATCAGGTCACCACTGACGC
Organism: uncultured Acidobacteriota bacterium; assembly: GCA_963822445.1. Classification (GTDB taxonomy): domain Bacteria; phylum Acidobacteriota; class Thermoanaerobaculia; order Gp7-AA8; family Gp7-AA8; genus QHVT01. The sequence continues at coordinate 1,463,893 of CAWGHO010000003.1, forward strand.
TGCCGTGCTACTGATCGGAAGCGAGGTTGCGCAGATCCGGGCCCTCAACACGAGCATCGCCACGTACGACCAGAAGATCTCCGCGGCGTTCGCCGCCCACCAGGACGCGTCGATCTTCGCGAGCTTCCCTGGCGCCGGCCAACAGCTCGCGCCGCGGCTCGCCGCCGCCTTCGGGACCGATCGCAAGCGCTTCGGCAGCGCCGTCAACGTCGCCACCCGAAGCGGCATCGCCCCGGTTCTCCGCCGGAGCGGCAAAACGGCGGTCGTGCACATGCGCTGGGCCTGTCCGAAGTTCCTGCGTCAGACGTTCCATGAGTACGCCCGCGTGTCGATCGGTCAGTCCGTATGGGCTCGAGCCTTCTACAAGCAGCAACGCCTGCGCGGACACAGCCACCACGAGGCTATCCGCACGCTCGCTTACCGCTGGATCCGCGTCCTTTACGCCTGCTGGAACAATCGCACCGTCTACGACGAAGCTCTCTATCTGCGGCAGCTAGCCACGCGAGGCTCAACCCTCGCCACAGCTGCTCCCTGACTTGACAGGAAGGCTCAGATGTCCGGAGGCCCCCTGGTCGGTTCCCTTCAGCAACCGCCCACGCGAGACCAAACCGACACGACACCATCCACATCGAGCCGCAGCGTGTCGCCGTCGACCCGATACGGCACGACGATCTCCGCTTCCGCCGGGAGGATGAACAGGCGGTCGCCATCCTCCTCACACTGGAAGCGGCTGCGGCCGAGGATGAGAGTGTCGTCGCCGAACACGATCGTCTCGTCACCGTTGCGCCAGGTACCCGTCAAGTCTCTGCGCATGAAGTCCATCTCGTCTGGATAGTGACGATCGAGCAGTTTTCGTTTCAAACGGTCCAAGTAGAATGCGCCCGCATTTCGAAAGGAGTCTCGCAAATGGCAATCAAGAAAGTGGGCGTGCTCGGCTGTGGCCTGATGGGCTCCGGCATCGCTCAGGTAGCGGCGCAGGCCGGCTACGACGTCGTCGTGCGCGAAGTCGAGCAGAAGTTCCTCGACAAGGGCATGGGCGGCATCCAGAAGAACCTCGGCAAGTCCGTCGAGAAAGGGAAAATGCAGCAGGCTGATGCTGATGCCTGCCTGGGCCGGCTCAAGGGCACGACCAGCCTCGACGATCTTGCCGACTGCGACATCGTCATCGAAGCGATCATCGAGAACGCGCAGTTAAAGCGGGAGACCTACGCGGCGCTCGACAAGATCGTCAAGCCCGAGGCCATCTTCGCGTCGAACACCTCCTCGCTGACCATCACCGAGCTGTCCATGGCCACCGCGCGGCCGAAACAGTTCGTCGGCCTGCACTTCTTCAATCCCGTTCCGGTGATGAAGCTCGTCGAAGTCGTGCGCACCATCCTCACCACCGACGAGTCCTTCGACACCGCGTACGAATTCGCGAAGAGTCTCGGTAAGGAAGCTGTCGTCCTGCCGCGACAACTCCGGGTTCATCGTCAACCGGCTGCTCGTGCCGTACATCCTCGACGCCATCCGCGCATTCGAGGAAGGCGTCGGCTCGATCGAAGATATCGACAAGGCCATGGTCCTCGGCTGCAACCATCCGATGGGACCGTTCACCCTCCTCGACTTCGTCGGCCTCGATACGACCTACTACATCACCCACGTCATGTACGAGGAATATCAGGAGAAGCGCTTCGCCGCGCCGCCGCTCTTGCGCCGCATGGTGCTCGCCGGGCGGTTCGGGCGAAAGACCGGCGCCGGGTTTTACGACTACTCGGGTGACAAGCCCGTGCCGATGGACAGGAAAGCCTGATGGAAAACGTTCGAACAGAAAATCGCGACGGGGTCCTGATCGTCACCGTCGATCGCCCCAAGGTCCTCAACGCGCTCAACGCGCAAACCGTGAACGAGCTGCGCCAGGCATTCGAGGCCGCGCGCGAAGATGACGCGGTCCGCTGCGTGATCCTTACCGGCGGCGGAGAGAAAGCGTTCGTGGCCGGCGCGGACATCGGCGAGCTCTCGCAGATGACGCCGATCACGGGCAAGGCCACCGCCGAGAAAGGGCAGCGTATCTTTCATTCGATCGAGCGTTTCCCGAAGCCGGTCATCGCGGCGATCAACGGCTTCGCGCTCGGCGGCGGCTGCGAGCTCGCCCTCGCCTGTCACATCCGCATCGCCTCGGAAAAAGCGCAGCTCGGCCTTCCCGAAGTCACGCTGGGGATCATTCCCGGTTACGGCGGCACGCAGCGCATGGCCCGGCTGCTCGGCAAAGGAAAAGCGCTCGAGCTGATCCTGACCGGCGACCGCATCGGTGCCGAGGAGGCGGAGCGGATCGGGCTGGTGAACAGAGTCGTTCCCGCCGATCAGCTCATGCCCGCGGCCGAGGAGCTGGCTCGCAGGATCATGACTCGCGGTCCGCTGGCGGTGCGTGCGGCGATCGAAGCGGTCATGAGCGGAAGCGAGATGCCGTTCGAAGAAGGGCAGTTCCTCGAGGCCACGCTGTTCGGCCTCCTGGCGTCGACGGACGACATGAAGGAAGGAATGAAGGCCTTCCTCGAAAAACGTCCCGCTGATTTCAAGAATCGGTGATGGGTATAATTCCCGGATCGGTCCATCGATCCGGGAAGGAATCCAATGCTTCGGCGACTCATCATCTCTATCTGTGTGGGCTTCGTGTGCGCGGGTGCGTCCGCGGCGAACGACGATTCGAAGGCGAAGCACGTCCTCGTGCAGACCACGAGGAACCTGACCGAGACCGATCGCGCGGAGCTCGAAGCGGCGGGTCTGAAGATCGGGAAACCGGTGCCGGGCGGCAAGTTCCTGGCGCGTATCGAGCCGGGCTCGCGCGCGAAGAACGACGCCCGCATCGCCGCGATCGAGCCGATCGCCGCGGATCGGAAGATTCACAAGTCCGCGCATCGCGAGGCCGGCCGAGCAAAGGCATTCGCCGAGCTGCGGGTTTTCTTCCACGACGACGTCACGCTCGATGACGCTCGGGCTGCCTTGTCCGAGGCTGGGGGATCGTTCGAGGCGCTGCAGAGTGAGCTCGGGTACGGCCGTCAGATCAAAGTGAAGCTGCCGGGCAACAAGCTCGCGGCGCTCGCGAACGACGATCGCGTGAAAACGATCACCGATGCCGTCGTTCGGCGGAAGAAATCGCGCAATGCCACGTCAGCGGCTCTCTCGCGCGTCACCGACGTTCAGGCCTCGCCGTACTTTCTGACCGGTTACAACGTCGATCTGTCGTTGTTCGAGGTCCTCGACTACGACGGCATTCAGCGCACGCATCCTGATTTCGGCGGCCGCGTCACTACGTACCCCCTTCCGTACTTCAACCTCTACGACGACCACGCCACGCATGTGGCGGGAACGATGGGTGGCTCGGGCCTCGGAAACGCGGCAGCGAAAGGGATGGCGCCGGAATCAACACTGAGTCTTCTGTCGGTCGAAGGGGACCACGAAGACATCCTCTGGAAGAAAGAGACGAGCGCCAACCAGCTCGACATCACCGCCGACAACAACTCCTGGGGCTACATCCTCGGCTGGGATTACTACGGAGGGACCTGGAACTGGGAAGAGCTCGAGGAGTACATGGGCGCGTACGACCTCTTTTACACGGCGCCGCTCGACGCAATCGCCATCCAGGAGAACATCCTCTACGTCCACTCGGCCGGTAACGAGGGCCTGACGCCGAACCTCGGCGTGAACGGCGAGCACCGGCACTACTCGACGGGCAACACCAAGTGGTGCTTCTCCCAGCCGAACATCGGTTGCCCATACCCGTGCGCGGGCGGCATCTACTGCGAGACCGTTCCCCATCCGGCGAATACGCCGTGGACGACGATCGGGGACATGGAGAGCGCGAAGAACATCCTCACCGTCGGCGCGGTCGACGCGAACAAGAACCTCGCGAGTTTCAGCTCACGAGGTCCGGCTCTGGATGGCCGCGTGAAGCCCGAGCTCGTCGCGCGCGGCGTCTCGGTTCTCTCGACGGTGCCGACCGACGCCTACAGTCATATGTCAGGGACCTCGATGGCCGCGCCGGTGGTGACGGGCATCGCCGGTCTTCTCACCGAGCAGTGGCGCCTGACGTACGGCGGCGATCCGCTGATGACGACCCTGAAGACGCTGATGATCGCCGGCGCGGAGGACCTCGGCAATCCCGGTCCTGATTACTCTTACGGCTTCGGACTGGTCGACGCGAAAGCCGCCGTCGATCTGATCCTCGAGGACGACCGCATCCTCATCGGCGCGCTCGCTGAGGGGACGTCGATCTTCAACAACATCACGCTCGCCTCACCGCAGAACCTGCGGATCGTCCTCGGCTGGGCGGATCCTGACATCGAGTTCCTTGGCGGCGACGAGATCGCCGCGGTCGCGCTGGTCAACGATCTCGATGTGTTCGTGATCGGTCCTGACGGTACGGTCACGTACCCGTACATCCTCGACAAGAACAATCCGTCGGCCGCGGCCACGCGTGGCCCGAATCGCACCGACAACGTGGAGATGATCGAGATCCCCAATGCCGCCGCCGGGACGTACCGCGTGGTCGTGCGGGGAGCGGACATCAACGATGCATCGCCGCAGGAATACGTCCTCGTCGCCAATGCCGGCGTGTCCGACCCGGTCGGGCAGCCGATCGCCCTGACAGCGACCGGCTCCGGTGCGCCGTCGGTGTCGGTGAGCTGGACCGCCGTCGGGACCGGCACCACATACGACGTCTACCGCCGCACCGGTCCTGGCGGAGCGACGCTTCTCGTTTCCGGCCTTACCAGCCCGAGCTATGTCGACGACGACGTCGACGCGAATTCGGCCTACGCCTATCACGTCAACGCGTATCTGACCGGGGGAGGCATGGTCCTCAGCAACGCCGATCTGGCGACGACGGTCACCTTCGACCCGACGCTCGCGGCTGGGAGCCCGATCCAGGTCGCCCACATCAATCAGCTGACCACGGTCGCGAATGCCGTCCGTGCCCTTGCCGGTCTCGGTGCGATCTCGTTCACGAACGCTCCGGCAGCTGGCGCGGCCATTCGCGCATCGCAGATGACGGAGCTGCGCGCCGGCATCACCGCGGCGCGAACGACGCTCGCGCTACCGGCCGCGGCGTTCTCGCGGACTGTCACCAGCGGGCTCGCGGTCCAGGCGACGGATTTCACCGAGGTCCGGTCCGCGTTGCAGTAGCCAGCGGTTAAACTGCCGCTCCGAATGACCGAGAACCTCGAACACCTCATTTACGACTGGAACGTGGAAGGCGAACAGCCGCCCCGTCCGTCGCGAAAGATCGAGCTCGACGACGAGACTCTGCGCGATGGGCTGCAGTCGCCGTCGGTCACCGATCCGAGCATCGAGGACAAGCTCCGCATCCTCCATTACATGCATGCCATCGGCATCGACAACGCCGACATCGGCCTGCCCGGCGCGGGACCGCACGTGCAGAAGACCGTCGAGCGGCTGGCGCGGGAGATCGTCGAGCAGAAACTGTCGGTCTATCCCAGCGCCGCGGGGCGCACGCACGAGAACGACATCAAGCCGATCGTGGAGATCTCCCAGCGCGTCGGCATCGCCATCGAAGCGGACCTCTTCATCGGCTCGTCGCCGATCCGCCAGTTCGCCGAGGAGTGGGAGCTGGACTGGATCATCGAACAGTCGGCGAAGGCGGTGAAGTTCGCGGTCAGCCAGGGCATCCCGGTCATGTACGTGACCGAGGATACGACCAGGGCGAAACCGGACGACATCGAGAAGCTCTACACCGCGGCCATCGATGCGGGAGCGGTGCGGATCTGCATCGCCGACACGGTCGGGCACGCCACGCCGTGGGGCACGCGGAACCTGGTGAAGTTCGTCCGGAAGATCGTCGAGCGGACCAATCCCGCCGTGAAGGTGGACTGGCACGGACACCAGGATCGCGGGCTGGGCATCATCAACTGCATCGCCGCGCTGGAGGCGGGGGCGGATCGGGTTCACGGCTCGGCCGCGGGCATCGGCGAGCGCGTCGGCAACGCGCCGATGGACCTGCTGATGGTGAACCTCAAGCTGATGGGCTGGATCGACAACGATCTGACCCAGCTGCCGGCCTACGTCCACCACGTTTCCCGCGTGACGAACGTACCACTGGATGACCGGTACCCGGTTTTCGGCCGGGACGCGTTCCGCACGGGCACGGGAGTGCACGCCGCGGCGATCATCAAAGCGAAGAAGAAGGGAAGCGAGTGGCTCGCGGACCGTGTTTACTCCGGAGTTCCCGCGGGTATGTTCGGCCTGCGGCAGATCATCGAGGTCGGTCCGATGTGCGGCCTGTCCAACGTGATCTACTGGCTGGCCGCGAACGGCTACCCGCAGGAAGAAACGCTGGCCAAAGAGATTTTCCAGCAGGCAAAGTCGACGAACCGCGTATTGACCGAGGATGAATTGCACGCGGCGGTTGGCCGATGGCGGGAAGCTGAGGAGAAAGTGATTAGTGGTTAGTCGTTAGTCGTTAGTAGCTATGAAGGCGACGGCGGCTCCGGTTCTACTAATCACTAACGACTAACCACTAATCACTAACGACTAACGACTAACGACTCAACAAGGGCCCGAGTGGCGAAATGGCAGACGCAGCAGACTCAAAATCTGCCGAGGTCAACCCTCATGTCGGTTCGAGTCCGACCTCGGGCACCACACATTTACAAACACGCCTCGTGAAGGACCTAAACTTTTCCCCCATGCGCCGCCTGCAGACTCTACTCGCCGTCTTCCTCGTTTCCACCGCCGCATTCGCCGTCGAGCCGACGCTCCGCCAGCCGGGCCGGGACATCGAAGGGCTGCGGCACATGATCGTGCACGCGAGCAAGCCGCTCACGCCGGAAGACCGGCAGGAGCTCGCCGCGAAAGGCGTCCTCGTCCAGCGGGCGATGACGAACGGGCGGTATCTCGCTCGCGTCGCGGAAGGGCGCACGGTCGCCGACGCGCGGGTCACGTCCATCGAGCCGCTGACCGTCGAGAAGAAGATCTCCCGCACGGCACTCCGCGAGACGGGCCGGGGCAAGACCTGGGCGGAGCTCAACGTTTACTTTCACGACGACGTGAAGTTCGATGATGCCCGCGCGGCACTGCTTGCGGCGGGTGCGGCGATGGATCCGCTGTCGCTCGACTTCCTCGCGCCGCGACGCATCGTGGTGAAGATCGCCCCGGAGTCGCTCGAGGCCCTGGCGGCCGATGATCGCGTGCAGGCCGTAACCGGTCCCATGCGCTTCAAGATCAAGTCCGACAACGCCAAGTCCGCGGCGATGTCCCACGTCACCGAGCTGTTCAGCGCGCCGTACGACCTGAGCGGCGCCGGAGTGAACGTGTCGCTCTTCGAGCTCGGTACGGCCCAGGCTGATCACGTCGAGTTCGGCGGGCGTCTGACCGTCCAGCCACAGGTCGTCGGCGGCAGCAACTCGAACAAGAACCACGCCACGCACGTCGCCGGAACGATCGGCGCGTCCGGCGTCAACGCGCTGGCAAAGGGGATGGCCCCGAAGGCGAAGGTCTTCCAGTTCTGCGTCCGCTCGGGAGGCAACTCCTGCACTAACGATTTCCTGTCCGACAAAGACAAGGAGTTGAGCAAAGTCGGCTCGCGCGTCGACAACAATTCCTGGGGCTACGTCCTCGGCTGGGACCTCGACGAGTACTACGTCTGGAACGACGGCGAGGAGTTCTGGGGTGCGTACGAGCTCGAGCTGGTCTCGCCGATCGACGCCATCTCGCTCGAGCGGAACATCCTCTTCGTTCATTCAGCCGGCAACGACGGCGACGCACCAGGCTTCGCTGCGTTCTCTGAGCATCGTCACGTCGACGACGACTTCGACGTGATCAAGGACAAGCTCTTCTGCTACTCGATCAACGGCTCCGGCACGGACTGCCCGACGGCGATCTGCAACGGCACCGATTCGGCCGGCAAGTACGCCGGCTGCGAGATCAAGAAACATCACCCCTCCATCCCCTTCGACACGATCGGCATGGTCTCCTCGGGGAAGAACACCATCGCCGTCGGCGCGGTGCAGGAGAACGCCGCAGCGATCAACATCGCCGACTTCAGCTCGCGCGGTCCGGCCAAGGACGGCCGGGTGAAGCCCGATGTCGTCGCGCGTGGCGCCGGCGTCATCTCCACCGTTCCGACGAACACCTACGGAACGAGCAACGGCACGTCGATGGCTGCGCCGGCGGTCACGGGCATCTCCGCGCTGCTCATCGAGCAGTGGCGCAAGGTCTTTGTCAGCGACCCGAATCCGGTCCAGCTCAAGGCCCTCATCATCGCCGGCGCGGACGACCTCGGAAATCCCGGGCCGGATTACACGTACGGCTTCGGACTGGTGAACGCGAAGAATTCAGCGGACCTCATCATCGGCGATGCAGGCTCGGGCAAGCGCATCCGCAACATCAGTGTGGGCAACGGGCAGGAGACTCAGATTCCGATCGTGCTCGACGCCGCGCAGAACCTGCGGGTGGTCCTGCAGTGGGGAGATCCGTCGATTCCGCTCGTCAACGAATTCGTCGCGGACAAGGCTCTGGTCAACGACCTGGACATGAAGATCGTCGGTCCGACCGGCACGGTTCACCTGCCGTACGTTCTCGACAAGGCCAACTTCAACGCCAACGCGACGACCGGCGTCAATACCGTCGACAACACCGAGCAGATCGAGATCAAGAACGCCGCGCCCGGCGTTTACCGCGTGTCCGTCAACGGCCGCAACGTTCCGCAAGGCCCGCAGAACGCGGTCGTGATCTCGACCGCACGCACCGCCGCGCCCTGCCTCGATCTGACCGAGTCTTCGAACGACGGAGGTTACGGTCCGATCGTCACCGGCCAGACCATCCACGCCGCGCTCTGTTCGTCCAGCGACCGCGACATCTTCCGGTTCGTGGCGATGCCCGGCGACGTGCGCGTGACCTTCACGACCGGCGACACCGCGATCAGCGCGACGCTGATCAACGAAACGACGAAGGCGACCTCCACCGTCTCGATTCCGGCGAATAGCACCCACACCTTCTCGGAACGAGCGACGGGCGGGGAGACGACCTTCACCGTCGAGGTGCAGTCACTCGGAACGCTCGGCGCCGAGCCGTTCTACCGCTTCACCCCGCAGTTCATCGCGCCGAGCGCGCCGCGGCGGCGGTCGGTGCGGTAGTTTCCGGTACATTGTTCGTCATGCCCGAGCGCGTCATTCACTCCGATCCTGAGATTCTCGGCGGAACTCCCGTTTTCGTCGGAACTCGGGTACCCCTGCAAGCCCTGATCGATTATCTGGAAGGCGGGCACCCTCTGGCAGAGTTCCTCGACGACTTTCCCACCGTCAGTCGAGAGCAGGCGGTTGCCGCGCTCGAGCAGGCGAAGGAACTGCTGGTTGCGCATTCTGCTGGATGAGTGCGTTCCGCGCGGATTGAAGCGGAGCCTGGCCGGACACGAGGTCGTAACGGTTCCCGAGGCCGGGTTCGCAGGGCTCGAGAACGGTCAGCTCCTCCGCGCTGCCGATGGTAGGTTCGACGTGCTCATCACCACGGACAAGAGTATTCAGTATCAGCAGCACCTGGCCGCGTATTCGATAGCGTTTGTTCTTCTTCGCGCTCGTAGCAACGACATCAACGATCTCGAACCTCTCGTGCGAGAGTTGCTTCCCCAACTGACGGCGCTCGCTCCCGGCAAGTTGATCGTTGTTCAGTGAACCTCGCCCCCGCTCCACTCCACTACAATGCGCGCCGCTATGGCGGCGTACAAAACACTCACTCTCGAGCATGCCGACGACGTGCTCACGGTCACCCTCAACCGGCCGGAAGTTCACAACGCGTTCAACGACGAGCTGATCGCCGAGGCCATCGACCTCTTCTCGAACATCGACGCTGAGGCCACGCGCGTGGTCGTGCTGAAAGGCACGGGCAAGAACTTCTGCGCGGGCGCGGACCTCAACTGGATGTCGCGGATGGTCAGTTACACGCGCGAGGAGAACGTCCGCGATTCGTCGAAGCTGGCGAAGATGTACCAGCTCATGAACGAATGCCCGGTGCCGCTGGTCGGGCGCATCCATGGCGCGGCGATCGGCGGCGGCGTCGGACTGGTCTCCGTCTGCGACATCGCAGTCGCCCTCGAAGGAACGCAATTCGGGCTGTCGGAAGTGAAGCTGGGGATTCTCCCCGCCGTAATCTCGCCGTATGTCATCGCCAAGATCGGCGAGACGCACGCGCGGGCGTTGTTCCTCACCGGCGAGCGGTTCGACACCGAGCGCGCGTTGCGCATCGGGCTGGTGCATCGCGTGGTCGACACGGTCGAAGCGCTGGACGCGGCGGTTTACGAGACCGTCACGCAGCTCAAGACGTCGGGTCCCGAGGCGGTGCGGGAGTGCAAGAAGCTGATCGCGCACGTCAAGTCGCACGAGCTCGCCGACGCCATCGGCTTCACCATCGAAGCGATCGCCACCCGCCGCACCTCGGAAGAGGGGCAGGAGGGGATGAAGGCGTTCCTCAACAAAGGTCTGGCCTCTTGGATATCGAAAAATTAGTTGTCCCCAATCGCGGCGAGATCGCGGTGCGCATCGCCCGCGCCTGCCGGGAGATGGGCATCGCTTCCGTGCTCGCTCACGCGGACGATGACGACATCCGCTACATCCGCCGTTTCTTCGACGAGACGATCTCGCTCGGCAAGTCGTACCTCGACGTCGCCAGGGTGATCGACGCCGCGCGGAAGTCGGGCGCGACCGCTCTTCATCCCGGCTACGGCTTTCTTTCCGAGCGGGCCGAGCTCGCGGCAGCCTGCGAAGAGAGCGGGATCATCTTCGTCGGACCGAAATCGTCGTCGATTGCGGCGATGGGCTCGAAGGCCGACTCGCGCCGCCTGATGCAGTCGCACGGCGTGCCGGTGGTCCCGGGTTACGACGGCGAGGATCAGGCGCTGGAAACGCTGACGCGCGAAGCGGAGAAAGTCGGATTCCCGCTGCTGGTCAAAGCGTCCGCGGGCGGCGGCGGGAAGGGGATGAAGATCGTTCGCGCACGCGAAGAGCTTCGTCCGGCGATCGAGTCCGCGCAGCGCGAGGCCATGAAGGCGTTCGGCGACGACCGCCTGCTACTCGAGCGCTACATCGAAGAGCCGCGGCACGTCGAGTTCCAGGTCTTCGGCGACACGCACGGCAACATCGTTCATCTCTTCGAGCGTGATTGCTCGATCCAGCGGCGGCATCAGAAGGTGGTCGAGGAAACACCGGCGCCGCGCTACCCCGACGAGCTTCGTCAGCGTATGGCCAAGGCGGCGATCGCGGCGGCACGCGGCGTCGATTACGTCAACGCGGGCACGGTCGAGTTCATCGTCACGCCGGAAGGGGAGTTTTACTTCCTGGAGATGAACACGCGCTTGCAGGTCGAGCATCCGGTGACGGAGCTGGTGACCGGCATCGATCTCGTTCGCGCGCAGATCGACGTGGCCTCGGGCAAACCGCTTCCGTGGAAACAGGAAGAGCTCCGTCAGCGCGGACATGCCATCGAAGTTCGCGTGTACGCCGAAGATCCGGATGATCGGTTTCTGCCGCAGAGCGGAACGATCGCCGCGTACGCCGAGCCGTCCAGCCCGGGCATTCGCGTCGATGCCGGGGTCATGCGCGGCAGCGAGATCAGCGTGAAGTTCGATCCGATGCTCGCGAAGCTCGATCTGCCTTCGCGGAGACGCGCGAAGCTGCGATCGATCGTCTTTCGCGCGCGCTCCGCGACTACGTGATTCTCGGGACGAAGACAAATGTCTCCTGGCTGCGGCGCGTCATCACCCATCCGGCATTTCGTGAAGGGCTGGTGAGCACGCGCTTCATCCCCGAGCACGAGGAGACGTTGCGGCGGGATGTGCCGGAGGTCGCGGCGATGATCGCGACGGCCATCGCCGGCGTGCCGCGGAAACGTGCAGCGGTCAGCACCGAAGCGGGGGATTCCCTCGGTGTGGGACCTGATTACCTTCCCAGGCTCTCCGGCGCCCGCACCCGTCCCGCCACTCCGCAAAGAATCAGCAGAGTGACGACGTAGGGCACGGCCAGCAGCAGGTGGAACGGCACGCCGCGGTTCGAGGCCTGCAGCGCGTACTGCAGCGCCGCGGCGAGACCGAAGATCGCCGTGCCGACCAGTGCGCCTTTCAGCTTCCAGCGGCCGAAGATCACGATCGACAGCGCGATGAAGCCGCGCCCGGCGGTCATGTTCTCGGCGAAGCCGCTCGACAATCCTAGAGAGAGAAATGCGCCGCCGAGTCCCGCGAGCAGTGCTTCGATTCCGAGGGCGAGCCAGCGATGCAACTGCACGGAATGTCCCGCGGCGAGCACGGCCTCGGGATTCTCGCCGCATGCGCGCAGCCGCAATCCGAAGGACGTGTTCCAGAGCAGGAGCGCGAGCGCGATGGGGATGACGATCCAGGCCAGGGGCAGGATCACGTCCGGATTCAAGCGCTGCGGCGTGGCAAAGCGCGCGTTCATCTCGCGATACAGAAAGCTGGTGATGCCGACGGCGAGGAGATTGATGGCTGTCCCGGTCACAATCTGATCGGCGCGCAACGTGATCGTGAAGAAGCCGAACAGCAGCGCGACCGCGGCCGCGCCGGCAATTCCCGCCGCCGGGCCGGCGAGCACTGCGCACATCGCCGCGACGAGCATCATCCCTTCGATGCCGAGGTTGAGGATGCCGCTGCGCTGGACGACGAGCTCGCCCTGCACCGCGAGGAGTAGCGGTGTCGACGCGAGCAGCGCCAGCGGAATCAGATCAGCGAGCTGTTCGTACACGTTCGAATCCGATCAGGACGAGGATGACCACGGCCTGGCCGAATGTGGCCACCGCGGAGGAGATGTTCGCGCTTCGCTGCAGTTCGCCCGCACCGGTGACGAGCGCGCCGAAGAAGATCGCCGAAGCGATGCTGGCGAGCGGATGCAGCTGCGCGAGGAGCGCGACGGCGATTCCCGAGTAGCCGTAACCGGCGGCGAACCGCTCGAAAAGACGATGGGTGACGCCGAGGAGCTCGATGCCGCCCGCCAGTCCGGCCAGCGCGCCGGAGAGAGCCATGGCCCGGGCGATCTGCGCGTTGACGTTGATGCCGGCCCAGCGCGCGGCGAACGGGTTGAAGCCGGTCGCGCGAAGCCGCAGACCTTCGGCGGTGCGATACAGCAGCCACCAGACGGCGACGCTGGCGAAAAGGGCGATCAGCAATCCCGAATGCAGCGAGCCGATTCGCATGAGCTCCGCGCCGGCGCGATCGCTCTGCGGATACTGCGCGACCTTCTCCTGCATCGGTCCGTTGACCGCCCAGCCGAGAAGATGGATGGCGATGAAGTTCAGAAGGATGGTCGTCAGCACTTCCGGGCGCGTTGCGCCATAGCCGCATAGCCGTCGCGATGGACGCCCACGCCGCGCCGGCCAGCATCGACGCGAGGAGCGCCGGAATCGTTCCGTACGGCGACGCGAGAAGACCCGCCATCGCGCCGACGATGAACTGCCCTTCGGCGCCGATGTTCCAGACTCCGCCGCGGAACGCGAGCGCGACACTGAGTCCGGTGAGAAGCAGCGGAACGGTCTTGAGGAGAGTGCCCTGCATCGCGAACGGCGAGCCGACCGAGCCGCCGATGAGGATCGAAAGCAGCGTGCGAGGGGAGTGGCCGAACATCGCGCCGGCGAGGGCGAGCAGGAGCACGGCGGCGCCGGCCGCGACGATCGCCGCGGCGACGCGCTTCACAGGATCCCCGCCATGAGATTCGCGATGCGCGGGATCGCTTCCTCGGCGGTCATGGGCTCGCTGAGCCGGCCGCGGTAGATCACCTGAATCGTGGCGGCGAGGGCGAAGGCTTCGTCGAGGTCGGAGGTGATGAGCGTGACCTTCGCGCCGCCATCCGCCGCGGAGCGAAGCTGTTCGTGCACGAAGGCGGTCGCGTCGAGATCGAGGCCGCGGGTCGGCTCAGCGGCGACGATGAGCCTCGGATTGCGATCCAGCTCGCGGGCGAGGATGACCTTCTGCTGATTGCCGCCCGACAACGATCCCGTCTTCTGATGCGGACCGCTCGCGCGGATCGAATAGCGCGCGATGATCTCGTTCGCGTTGTGGACGCCGCGCAACGCGAGATTCTCGGCAATGCTCATCTCCGCCACGATCCCGTCGCGGGTCCGATCCTCGGGGATGTGCGCCGCCTCCGGATGTTCATCGCGAATTCTCGCGGCAAGCTCGGTCTGACCGTTGCCGGCCACTCCGACGATTGCGGTGATGTTGCGATGGCGAGCCGCTGCGCTCCTGCGGCGCGGTCTGAACCATCGCGCTGGCCAGTTCGACGGCGGTCGTTTCCGCGGTTTTCTTCTCGGCCACGACACGCCCGGCCCGCATCACCACGATGCGATCGGCGATCTCCATCACCTCGGCCAGCTTGTGGCTGATGAACACGATCGCCGTTCCGTTCATCGCAAGACGCCGAATGACAGCGAACAGCTCGCGCGACTCGGAAGGGGTGAGGACGGACGTCGGCTCGTCGAGCACGAGCGTGGCCGGCTTGCGCGCGATGGCTTTGATCAGCTCGAGCTTCGACTTCTCGCCGACCGACAGATCGCCGACGCGGCGCGACACGTCCCGCAGTTCGATGCCGCTCGCAGTGATCACGGCCGCGGCCTGACGCATCAGGCTCGCGCGACGCAGAAAGCGAAAGCCGCGATCGTTCAGCGCGAGGTTCTCGGCGATGGTCAGTTCGGAGACGAGCATGAAGTGCTGATGCACGAGCTCGACCGCGCCCGATCCTTCGACTGTGCCGCTGTCCGGCGGCGATCTCGCCCGCGGCAATGCGCATCAGCGTGGTCTTGCCCGCGCCGTTCTCGCCGACGAGCGCGACGATCTCGCCGTCGCGCACCTCGAAGGAAACGTCGATCGACCGCGCGCGTTGCGCCGAAGGATTTGACGATGTGGGAGAGCCGGAGCACTACAGCAATCCAGAGCGGCGGTTTCGAGGCGCCGCTCTTGATGTCTCCGGTCAGCTTCTCGACCTCGGCGACCGTCGCCGGTGTGATCTGCGCCTTCAGGGCGTCGTTCCACTCGAGACGGATCGTGCCGTCGTTCATGCCGAAGTGCTGCACTTCCGGCTTGAAGCGCCCTTCCTTGACGATTCTCGCCATCTCCGCGTACGCGCCGGCGACGTCGACGACCGCCGAGGCGACGACGACGTCCGGCGCGAGCTCGGTCTGGTTCTTGTTCGCGCCGAAACAGCGGATCTTGCGCTCGCTGCAGGCCTGGAACACGCCGCGTCCGGCCTCGTTGGCCTGATGGAAGATGAAGTCGCAGCCGGCGTTGATCAGCGAGAGCGTGGCGACTTCGCGGCGCCGAGGTCGTCGAAGTTGCCGGTGTAGATCTCGCTTCACTTCGAACTTCGGATTCACCGAGTGCGCGCCGGCTTTGAAGGCGAGGAAGCTCGAAGCGATCGAGGGGACGTTGATGCCGCCGACCAGGCCCGCTTTGCCGGTCTTCGACTCGCGCGCGGCGATGACGCCGAGGAGGTAGGTTGCTTCCTCGACCTTGAAGCTCATCGGAGCGTAGTTCGGGCCGATGGTGCTTCCCGAAGTCGTGACGAAGATCGTCTTCGGATACTCGGCGCCGGCCTTCTTCGCCGCTTCTTGGAACTCGAAGCCGTGGCCGAAGGCGAGGCTCGAATCCCTTCGCGCCGTAGGAGCGGAATCCTTCCTCGAACTCCGCCGGGGTCTTCGTCTCCTGATGCGAGATCTCGGCGCCGAGATTGCTCTTGATGCGCTGCATGCCCTCCCAGGCGATGGCGTTCCAGCCGGCGTCTTGAATCGAGCCGGGCGTGAGCAGGCCGACTTTGAATGCCGGCGCTGGTGCGGTGGTGGCGGTGACGGGTTCGGCGGTTTCCCGCCGCGACTCACATGCGGCGAGAAAGAGAAGGGCAATGGCGACCACGGCACGTTTCATGGCGCGGATTTTACGGGTGGACAGTCGGTAGGGGCCAGTGATACACGGAAGAGCTGCGACTGAAGGAGGATTCATGGACGACATCGAACGCAACAACGACGGCGGCGACTACGAGGATGAGGACGAGCAGATCGAGCAGATGATCATCGAGAACGGCATCCTCCTGCACAGCCTGGCCGCGCTCCTGGTTCGGAAGGGCATTCTCAAGCAGGAAGAGATCGACGCGGAGATGGATCGCCTCTACGACGAGATGGAGAATTTCGACCAGCAGTAATTGGAATAGGGGCCACTTCAGCCTGTTTCGACCGGCAACTACTCGCCCCGGAGAAACCCATGACAATCCGAAGACTTCTCACCGTGGCCATCCTGATCACGGCCGGCGCAAATGCGCTCGCGCTCTCCCCGCAGCATGAAACGTGGGGGAAGAGTGCCGTCAGTTACCTTTTCACCGAGCAGGAAGCTGCTGCCTGGAAAGCGATCAAAAGCGATAGCGACGCCGATGCGTTCGTCGCGCTTTTCTGGGCGCGCCGCGATCCGACTCCCGACACGCCCCGCAACGAGGCTCGCGAGCTGTTCGAGCAGCGTGTGGCCTGGGCGGACGAGAACCTCAAGCAGGGGAAGAGCCGCGGCTCCATGACCGACCGTGGCAAAGCGTTCATCCTCTACGGGCAGCCGAAGCGGATGGAGCGCTCGCCCGTCGCCGCGCCGCGGATGAGCACCACGTCGAACGACATGGTCGATACCTCGAGCTGGGTGCAGTGGGTCTACGAAGGCGACGACGCGAAGAACTTCTTCGGAACGCCGCGCGCCACGATCCGCTTCGTCGATCAGATGGGCAACCAGGAGTTCCGAGTCGATCGCGGTGGAGTCGATCTCACGTCGGCCCAGAAGCGCGCCGTTGCGCGGATGATCGTCTCCCCGAATCTCACGGCGCCTCGGACGTTCGCCACCACGGCTGCTCCGGCACCCGTGGCCGCCGCTCCGGCTCCCGTGCCGGTCGCGGCCACGCCGTTGGCGGTGAACCCGCTGAGCACGGCCGCGCTGAGCACGGCCGTCTCCGAGTTCAAGGCAGCGACGGCGAATCCGTACGAGAACAAGGCCTTCGCGACCTGGGGCGAGTACGTCACGCCGCTCGGTGAGTACTACGTCCCGGTGATGCTGTACGTGCCGAAGAGCAGCGGCATCACCCCCGAGGAAAATGTCACGTTCTTCGGTGTCATCGAAGACGAGAGCGGCAAGAGCGTACTCACCTTCGAGCAGCCGGCGAGACTGCACACGGCGAAGGACGATTACTTCGTCGACCGCTCCCTGGCACTGCCGGCCGGCAAGCACCGCGGCATTTTCGGCATCGCCCGCAACGGCCAGCCGCTGGCGATCGCCTCCACGAACATGACCCTGGCCGGCTCGCTCGACAAGGACGCCAGCGCGGTCACGCAGTTGATTCTGGCCAACTACATCGCCGCGTCGCAGACCGCGACCGAGCCGACCGAGGCGTTTTCGTTCGGCGGGGTGAAGGTCGTGCCGAAGGCGGACAAGGTCTTCAAGACCTCCGACGAGCTCTGGTTCTTCTTCTCGGTGCGCAACCCCGGCCTGGCCGAGATGGCCGCGACGGAAGGCAGCGCAACCGGCGCGCCCGCCGAAGCGAAGCCGAAGATTCAGATGAAGATGGAAGTCGAGGGCAAGGGCACCGACGGCAAGCCGCTTCCCAAGAAGACCGCGCCGCCGCGCGAGGTCGATGCGATCGCGATGAAGGGCGTCCCCGGCCACTACGGAATCGGGAATGCCATTCCTCTCGAATCGTTCAAACCGGGCGACTACACCCTGACCCTGAAGGTGATGGATACGGTGAAAAAGACGTCCTACACGCTCACCGACTCCTTCAAAGTGGTTCAATAGCGAACACATATGCCCTTTGCGACCGTCCAGGAAGCCGCCGAGCTCTACCGCCGCGGCGAGTTCGTGATCATCGTCGACGACGAGGATCGCGAGAACGAAGGCGATCTCTGCATCGCCGCGGAGAAGGTCACCGCGGAGAAAATCAACTTCATGGCCAAGCATGGCCGTGGGCTGATCTGCCTGGCTTTGACCGAGGAGCGGACGCACGAGCTCGATCTGCCGTTGATGGTCGAGAACAACACGGCGACGTTCGGGACGGCCTTCACCGTCTCGATCGAAGCTCGCGGACGCGTGACCACGGGCATCTCCGCGTTCGACCGCGCCGAGACGGTTCGCGTAGCAATGGATCCGAAGACCCGGCCGCACGATCTCGCGCGGCCGGGGCATGTCTTTCCGCTCCGTGCGCGCAAGGGCGGCGTGCTCAAACGGGCCGGGCAGACCGAGGCGTCGATCGATCTCGCGACGATCTCCGGGCTCGCGCCGGGCGCCGTGATCTGCGAGATCATGAACGAGGACGGCACGATGGCGCGGCTTCCGGATCTCCGCGAGTTCGCCATCCTGCACGGGCTGAAGATCATCTCCGTCGCGGACATCATCAAGTACCGCATGCAGACGGAGAAGCACGTGCACTGCCTCGCCTCGCCGAAGCTTCCCACGGACTACGGCGAGTTCCGCGTGCATGCGTACAAGAGCGACATCACCGGCGAGGAGCATGTCGCGCTGGTGAAAGGGGAGATCACCGAGGATGATGAGGTCCTGGTGCGCGTCCACTCGTCGTGCCTCACCGGCGACGTTTTCCACTCCAGCCGCTGCGACTGCGGCGACCAGCTCGATCGCGCCTTTGCGCTGATCGAGAAGGAGGGGAAGGGCGTCGTGCTCTATCTCCTGCAGGAAGGCCGCGGCATCGGCCTGGTGAACAAGCTCCGCGCGTACGAGCTGCAGGATGAAGGCGACGACACGATCGAGGCGAATGCCAAGCTCGGCTTCGCCCCCGACATCCGCGACTACGGAACCGGCTCCCAGATCCTCCGCGACCTCGGCGTCCGCAAGATCCGCCTGATGACCAACAACCCCGCGAAGTTCGTGGCCATCGAAGGCTTCGGCCTGGAGATCGTCGCCCGCGTCCCCCTCGAGATCGCCCCGTCGCTGACGACGAGGAAGTATCTCGAGGCGAAGAAGAAGAAGCTGGGGCACATTCTGGAGCTCGTGTAGCTTCGCTTCACTCGCAGTTTCGGGGTTTCGGAGGTTGATGTCGTCGGGATGTTCTTCTTCCCCGTAACCCCGCAACCTCCGTAACCCCGTAACCTCGTAACCCCGCAACCGGTTATCATCCGCCCCCATGCCTCACACCGGTCCCATCCTCGAAGGCCGCGGCAACTCAGACTACGAGCGTTACGTTCGCGTTCCGGAGTTGCTCGAGCTGCAGAAGCCTGTCGAGCAGCTTTCCCATCCTGAAGAGCGGCTTTTCCAGACCACGCACCAGGCCGCGGAGCTCTGGCTGCATCACATCGATTACGAGATCGATCGGGTCATTTCCTACATCAGCGCTGATGAGGTCGCGCAGGGTGCCGGTCTTCTGGAGCGATGCCGGTTGATCGTCGACCTGCTTCGCGAGCAGATCGTCATCCTCGAGACCATGGCTCCCGTCGATTACCACATCATCCGCACGAGCTCACTGGGGCGGGGGAGCGGGCAGGAGTCGCCCGGGTTCAACAAACTGCTCACGGCGGGCAGACGCCTGTGGCCACCGTTCCGCGATCTGCTGGCTCGGAAGGGGACGACGGTTCTCGATCTCGAGCGCGATCCGCGGCGCGAGCAGGAGCTGTTTCGTCTGCTTCAGTCCTACATGGACTACGACGAGGCCTTCCTGAAGTGGCGGTTCACGCACATGCATCTGGCCTTCCGCATCATCGGCAACAAGGTGATGTCGCTCAAAGGCGTTCCCGCGGCGCAGCTCGAGGCCGGAACACGCGAGCCGTTGTTTCCGGAGTTGTGGGATGCCATCAGCAGCCTCACCGCGGAGTACAAGCCCACGTACTAGCCGGCGATCCGCGCCGGTTTCCTTTCGCCATGACCGGGTGTCAAAGAGACTTCGGAGAGGTCTCGAAAAGACGTGTTTTTGAAGGTCGGTTTCGCGGCTAAAACTTTCGGTTTCAGCCATTACCAATTGGGTTGACGGTGAGAAGGTCGATCTGTATATTCGCCGCCTATTGCCTGACGCGGGCCCCCCGCGAAGTTCTGCGATCACTCATCAGGGAGTTCGGAATCTAATGAAAAAGAAGTTGTGCCTCTTGGTGGCACTTTCTCTTTCCCTATCGTTGCTCGGTGGTTGCCAGAAGATCCAGGCCCGCATGGAGATTCGTGACGCCAACGATGCATACGCGAAGGAAGACTACGCGTCGGCTCTCACGCACTACGAAAAGGCGCGGCAGATCGACGGAAAGAGCTTTCCCGAACTCGGTCGGATGATCGGCTACTCCCGGATCGGCATGTTCGTTCCGGAAGACAAGTCTCCCGCCAACCTCCAGAACGCCGACAAAGCCGTTTCCGAGCTTCGTCAGTATCTGAAGACGAAGCCGGACGATCAGATCGCGCGGGAAGCTCTCATCAACCTGTACCTCAACGCGGACCGCATCACCGATGCGATCAACTACTTCCGCGAGTGGCTGCAGACCCACCCGGCCGACATCGATGCCGTTCGCTCGATCGCGACGCTTTACGCGAAGCAGGGCAACTTCAACGAGTCGCTGAACTGGTACGAGAAGATCACTCTGCTCGATGCCCGCAACCCCGAAGCGTTCTACACATTCGGTGTGGTCTGCTACGAGAAGGTCGCGAAGAATCCGCCGGCCGACATGGCCGAGCGCATGGCCATCATCGAGAGAGGCAAGGGCGCGCTGCAGAAGGCGGTCAGCCTCCGCAAGGATTACTTCGAGGCGATGGTCTACCTGCAGCTGCTCTACCGGCAGCAGGCTCCCATCGAGACCGATCCCGTCAAGCAGCAGGCCCTTCTGGCCGAGGCCGATCGCATCCGCAACGAAGCGATCGCCATCGTCCGGAAGAAGAAAGCGGAAGCCGCGGCGAAGACCGCCGGCAACCAGAGCTAACGGAACCACACCATGTTCGAAACGACAGTCGTCGAATCCAGAAAACAGAAGGTCGGGATCCAGAAGTACCTGACGCTGCCGGTGTCACTCGGCCTGCACATCGTGGTGATTCTGGGCATCCTCTTCGGCGCGGTATGGAACGTCGAGTTCCCCACGAACTCGCCCGCCCAGGTCGCGCAGTACTCGGTGGCCGCCGCGCCGCCCCCGCCTCCGCCGCCGCCCCCGCCGCCGCCCAAAGCGGCCACGGTCAAGCCGGTGGAAGTGAGGCCGGTCGAAGTGCCGCAGGACATCCAGAATCTCGCGCCCACTACCGTTCCTGATCAGGTCAAGCCGGTCGAGGTGGAAGGCGGCGTCGAGGGTGTGGAAGGCGGCGTCGAAGGTGGAGTGGAAGGTGGTGTCGTAGGTGGTGTGGTCGGCGGCGTCGTCGGCGGCATCGTCACGGACACGATGCCTCCTCCGCCGAAAGAGCAGGCTCCGTTGCGCGTCGGCGGCGACGTCAAGGCGCCGGTGGTCATCAGCCGCGTCGAGCCGCACTACCCCGAGGTGGCGCGCAAGGCCCGGATCGCGGGCATCGTCATCGTCGAGTGCATCATCGATAAAGAAGGCCGCGTCCGGGACGTGAAGGTTCTCAAGCCGCTGCCGTTCGGACTCGATCAGGCGGCGGTGAACGCGGTCGAGAAGTGGAAGTTCCGCCCCGGCACGCTCAACGGGCAGCCGGTCGACGTCATCTTCAATCTCACAGTCAACTTCAAGCTCAACTAACAAGCACCGGGCCGAGGGCGTGAGCCCCGTCCCATTTGATCAGGAGGGATTTTTCATGGACATGTCCTGGGGCCATCTTTGGAGAGAGATGGGTTTCGTCGGGAAGGCCGTCGTCGTCTTGATGTTTCTGATGTCGGTCTACTCGCTGTGGGTGATGGTCGAGCGTTTCATCGTCTTCCAGAAGGCGAAGAATCAGTCGCTCAAGCTGCTCGGCGCGCTTTCGAATCTGCTCACCCGCGGTGAGTATGGTCAGGCCATCGAAGTCACCAAGAAGTACAAGGCCAGCCACCTTTCGAAGGTCATCGCTGCCGGTCTGCTCGAATTCGAGGCATCACGCCGCGACAAGCGCACGACCGATCCCGAGCTCGCCGTCGAAGCGGCGCGCCAGGGCATGGACCGTACGGCCATGATCACCGTCGCTGAGCTGAAGGAGAACCTGGGTGTTCTCGCGACCATCGGCGCCACCGCGCCGTTCGTCGGTCTCTTCGGCACGGTCATGGGCATCATCCGAGCGTTCGAAGGCATGGCCAAGTCCGGCGGCGGTATCGCCTCGGTCTCGGCCGGTATCGCCGAAGCGCTCCTCACCACGGCCGGCGGCCTCCTCGTCGCCATCCCCGCGGTGTGGGCTTACAACTACTTCCAGAACCGCGTCGATCGCTTCACCGTCGAGATGTCGAACTCGGGCTCGGAGATGGCCATCTACTTCATGAAGGAAGTCGGAACCGGCAATGACAAAGCGGTCGTCTAACGTCAGTTCGCTCGGCAAGCTGAGCCGCGCGGCGCTGACGTCGGACATCAACGTCACGCCGCTGGTGGACGTCTGCCTCGTGCTTCTGATCATTTTCATGGTCGTCACGCCCATGCTGCAGAAGGGCGTCCCGGTGAACCTGCCGGTGACCGAGCAGCCGGAGACGACACCCGATACCGACAAGCAGTTGCAGATCTCGCTGAAGGCCGACGGCTCGGTCTACCTCGGCCCGAACGTGGTCCGTAAGGATCAGGTCCAGACGGCGCTCGAGGAGATCCATCAGCGTACGCCGGACCGCGAGATCGCCGTCAAAGGCGACAAGATGGTGAAGTACGGGGACGTGCTCGACGTCCTCAAGGCCTGCCGTGAGGTCGGCTTCAACGACGTCGGTTTGATCGCGCAGCCCAAGAGAGGGCCCGGAGAGGTCTAGTCACATGCAAGTAGGTGGCAGCGGCTCAATGAATTCGGACATCAACGTCACACCGTTGGTGGACGTTGTGCTCGTACTTCTGATCATCTTCATGGTCATCACGCCGGTCGTCCAGATGGGCTATCTGGTCAAGGTTCCGCCGAAAGCACCCGCGAACCTCCCTCCGTCCGCGGTGCAGGACCAGATCGTTCTGCGTCTCTATACGGGCGACCGGGTCATGATCAACAAGGAAGAGCTGACCATGGCTCAGTTCCCCGGCCGGGTTCGTGAGATCCTGCGCGGCAACACCTCGAAGATGGTGTTCTTCGCCGGCGGTCGCGACGTCGATTACGAGACGACGATGAAGTTCCTCGACCTGGCCCGCGCCAGCGGCGCCCGGAACATCGGCATCATCGTCGAGGATCCGATCGCGTCCCCCGCGGCATCGGCCATCGGGCAGTAAACTCAACGCAAGCGAAGTTACGAAAACGGCGGCGCGAGCCGCCGTTTTTCATTTACGCCGCGAAGGAGATGATCTCGAGTTCCGTGGAAGACCCGACGCGCGAGAGAAGGTCCTCCACCCGGGCGAAGGTTGGATCATCGAGAGCGTACTCAGCGCAACGTTCGCACTGATACACGGGGATTCCTTTCATGACCACGATGGTGCGATCTCCGGTCTTGAATGGCAGATCGGTCTCGACGCGATGCTGCACGCCACCGCAAACCCTGCATTTCATCGCTTTCTCCTGTTCTTGAAGTCCGGCGGATCCCATTCTTCGGGATCGGGCCGGTAGGCCGTGACGACGCGGGCGTTGTCTCCCTCGAGGTCAATGGCAAACAGTACGTGAAACCCTGACGATGCAACCAGATAGCTAGGCAGGTACTTGTCGTCAGGATACGACTCGATGATTGAGTATGCGTCGACCGTGTTCAGGATCTCTGCCCGTGTGATGTGTCTCCGTTCGAGGCGCATGTTCACGTGGTAAGTCCAGAAGAGCTTCCGCTGTCGGACGCATTTCTGAATGAACCCGAGTGGATCGTCGGCCTGCTTTGACATGCTGGTTGAAACCGTTGAACACGATGATCGCGCATGAAATTTTGCCGCGCGGTCCAGTCAGTGAGCGTGAAGAGCATGAACATCGCCACGAACCCAGGCGCCGCCGATTTCCGCCGCGGCAGCAAAGCCGCCATCCGTTCATCGATCCTGAGCAGGTGATCCACTGAGATTTTTCCCCCGCCCGTGAGCAGCAGCGCGAGGCACATCGCGAACAGCGCCAGCGGCATCTCGATCCCGCGCAGGGCAACGAAAGCCTTGATTGCACCCGGCTGCACCTCGAACAATGCGTCGGGGAGTTGCACGATGAAGGCGGCCACGAACATAGTGCCCGCCAGGAGCAGCGCATCGAGACGCGTCAGAAACCCGGCGATGAGCAGGACGGCCCCGATGACCTCGGCGTACGCGGCGACGTAACCGAGCAGCGAGGGGATGTTGTAGTTAGCGGCGATGTCGGCGGCGAAGGCGGCCGCTCCGCCGTCTCCGGCGACCTTCGACCAGCCGTGGGGGAGGAAGATCAATCCCGCGGCGATGCGCAGGATCAACGCGGCGAGGTCTCCGGCAACATTCCTCATGTCCCCTCCTCGGTGAACGGCGGCAAACGCCCCGCCGGGCTGGCGGAACGGGTGATCGCTCCCGTTTTCCTGTTCGTGTCGTTCTATGTTGCCACACTCATCCTTTTGAGCTGGCTTCGCTTCCCCTTCCAGCAGTGGATCGGGCTGATCTCCGCCACCGTCGCCACCGTCCTGACCATCCTCATCCTCGACCGCGGCCGCTGGGACCTCGGCCTGTTCGTGCCGCCGCGCCTGGCCGTTCGCGAGTTTCTGATCGGCAGCGCGTGGGGGATCGCGCTGATCGGAGTCGCCGCGATCATCGTCATCCTCACCACGGAGGTACGGCACGGTCCCGGACGCGGATTCCCCTGGGCCGAGCTCGCGGCGGTCTTTCTCCCGGCGGCAATTCATGAGGAGCTCGTCTTTCGTGGCTATCCCTTCCAGAAGCTCGTGAAGATGAACGCGACCTTCGCGGTCGTGGCGATCGCGCTCCTCTTCGCCGCACTGCACGCGAACAACTCCTCGGTCACTCCGCTCGGCCTGCTGAACATCTTTCTGGGCGGAGTCCTGCTCGGCGTCGCCTACCTGCGGTACCGCCGGCTCTGGTTCCCGATCGGCCTGCACCTCGCCTGGAACCTCATGACCGGCCCGATCCTCGGTCACGAAGTCAGCGGCTATCAGGGCTACGAGACGGTTCTCACCGAGAGCGGGCAGGGCCCCTGGTGGCTCTCGGGAGGGGAGTTCGGGATCGAGGGGAGCGTGGTCATGACGGCAGTGGAACTACTGGCAATCGCGTTGCTCAGCCGAACGCGGAATGCAGAAGGCAGAATGCAGAAGGCAGAATGCAGAACATGAGAATGCCCTAGGTCGTTTTTGCATTCTGCATTCTGCATTCTGCATTTTCGAACGGAGTGAGAATGAAAGAACTCGTGATCGTCGACGGCGCCCGCACGCCGATGGCGGAATACAACGGACACTTCAGCGACATCAGCGCGATCGACCTCGGCGTCATCGCCGCGAAGGAAGCCCTCAGACGCAGCGGATTCGCCGGCGAGGAGATCGATCACGTCATCGTCGGCAACGCCCTGCAGACCTCGGGCGATGCGATCTACGGAGCGCGTCACGTCGGCTTGAAAGCCGGCGTTCCGAAACAGGTTCCCGCGCTGACCGTGAATCGCCTTTGCGGATCCGGAATCCAGTCGATCATCAGCGGCGCCGAGCAGATCCAGCTCGATGAAGCCACCACCGTACTCGCCGGAGGCATGGAGAACATGTCCCAGGCCCCGTTCGTCGTACGCGGCGCGCGCAAAGGCCTCAAGCTCGGACAGGGCAACATGGAAGACTCGCTGATGGTGGCGCTGCTCGACACCTACGCCGGTCTCTACATGGCTCAAACCTCGGACAACCTCGCGCGCAAGTACGAGATCTCGCGCGAGCAGCAGGACGAGTTCGCGCTGCGCAGCCAGACCTGCGCGGGCGAGGCGGTGAAGAACGGCCGCCTGCAGGAAGAGATCGTCGCGGTTCCGGTCGGGCGCAAAGGTGAATTGATCACTGCCGATGACCACATGCGCCCCGACACGACGATGGAAATCCTGGGCAAGCTCAAACCGGCATTCGCCAAAGACGGTTTCGTCACCGCAGGCAATGCCTCGGGCATCGTCGACGGCGCGGCCATGCTCGTCGTCACCACCGCGGACAAGGCGAAGGAAAAGGGCAAGACTCCGCTCGGCCGCATCGTCTCGTGGGGCGTCGCGGGATGCGATCCCGAGATCATGGGCATCGGTCCCGTTCCGGCGACGCAGATCGCGTTGAAGAAGGCCGGTCTGAAACTCGACGACATCGATCTGATCGAGATCAACGAAGCCTTCGCCGGCCAGATCCTCGCCGTGGCGAAAGAGCTCGGCATCGACAAGGAAAAGCTGAACGTGAACGGCGGCGCGATCGCGCTCGGCCATCCACTCGGTGCTTCCGGAACGCGGCTCGTGCTGACCCTTCTGTACGAGCTTCGCCGCCGCAAGCAGCGCTACGGCCTGGCCTCGGCGTGCATCGGTGGCGGACAGGGCATCGCCATGATCGTGGAGAGTGCGGCGTGAAGGCGCTCGCGCTGTTTCTCGTCCTGATGGGAGCGACGGCCGCGCAGGCCGCGGACCTGAAAGGCACGGTGACTCTTCACGAGAAGGACGCGGACGTCCGCGACATCCTCAAATCGATGCAGAAACAGTGCGGCATCCGCAATCTGGTCATCGACCCGGACGTCGCCGGCAAAGGCACGCTCTACTTCAAGCAGGTGCCCTGCGCGACGGCCTTCCGCGTCGTCTTCCGGCAGTTCGGTCTCGCCGGCCAGCCCGATCCGAACGTGCTCTTCGTCCAGACGCGTCCTCGCTGATGACGCATCGCACGAAAATCAAGGTGGCGGTGGCGCTGCTGATCGCCACCGTCGTCGCCGCGCTGTGGTTCTCGCCACTCCGTGCTTACCTGACGCGTGAGAACGTGCGTGCGGCAGTTGAGCATCTTCGCGGCATCTGGTACGGGCCGATCGTCTTCATGCTCGTCTACGCGACGGCGTGCATCTTCGCCGTGCCGGCTTCGCTGTTCTGCCTCGCCGCCGGCTTCATCTGGGGCTGGATGCTCGGCGGAACGTACACGGTGATCGGCGGCCTGTTCGGCGCGATCGCGTCGTTCTACGTCGCGCGTTTCGTCGGCGAGGGGTTGATTCATCGCTTCGGCCGCCTCGGACAATTCGTCGCGAAGCAGGCCGATCACGCCGGCTTTCGGTCGTTGCTCGTGCTGCGCTTCATCCCGGGCATTCCGTTCGCGGTGTTGAACTACGGCGCGGGCGTGGCGGGAGTGCGATTCCGCGATTACGTCGCGGCGACGTTTCTGGGCATTCTTCCGCCGACGTTCGTCTTCGCCTACTTCGCGGACGCGCTGTTCAACGGCACGATCAGCGAAGGCGTGGTCGTGCAACGGATGATCATCGCGGCGGCACTGATGATCGGCATCACGCTGCTGCCGGCGCTGGTGAAGCGCCTGTCGAAGCGGACCGCGGACGTCAAGAACCTGCCGGGGTAGCGGGCACCTCTGGTTCCGACCTTCGCCGCGCGACGCCGGCCACAGCGTCGATGAGAGCCTGCGGTGCGAACGGCTTCTTCACGTACTCATCGAAGCCTGCCGAAAGCGCCAACTGCTGTTGCAGCGGGCCGCCGTACGCCGTCAGGGCGATGGCGGGGATGCGGGACGAGTCGTCGTCGCGCGCACGGATCCGCCGCGCGAGCGAGTGACCGTCTTCGGAAGGCATGGCGATGTCACTGACCAGTACATCGAAGGTCTCGTTGGACAGCTGTTCCAGCGCCTGGGCGGCACTGGTCGCCGTGCTCACCGAAGCGCCCGCTCCTCGCAGGGTGATGGCGATCATCTTCAACACGTCCGGCTCGTCATCGACGACCAGGACCCGCAGTCCCGCGATCACGGTGCCTTTCGCGGGACTCGGCGCATCCGTAATTTCGGTGATCGTGGCCGGAGAGCTCGGTAACGCCTTCTCGCGGCCCCTGGCTGGGAGGGCAACCGTGAAGGTCGAGCCGCGGTTCTCCCCCTCGCTCTCGACGCGCACCGTGCCGCCGTGCATCTCCACGAGCTGCTTGACGATCGACAGGCCAAGACCGAGTCCGCCGTGCAGGCGTGTGCTCGTTCCTCCCTCCTGGCTGAGGCTCTGGAACACGCGCGGCAGGAAATCCCGGCCGATGCCCTTGCCGGTATCGCTCACCTCTACTTCAACGCGCGACTCGGTCGAGAAGAGCCGTATCCGGATGCTTCCTCCCTCCGGCGTGAACTTCACGGAGTTCGAGAGAAGGTTCCAGAAAACCTGCTGGAGCCGTGTGGCGTCGCCATAAACACGGGCGGCGTCGCGAGCGAACGACTTCTCGATGCGGATGCGTTTGTTTTCAGCGGCCGGCGTTATGGCGCGGATGGCCAGGAGCAGCGCGGCTCCCACGTCGACCATTTCGCTATTCAGTTCGAGCTTCCCCGTGAGCAGGCGCGAGACATCGAGCATGTCATCGATGAGCCGGGACTGCGCCCGCGCGGAGAATCGGATCGAGTCGAGGGCCTCCCGCTGCGTGTCGGCATCCAGCTCGCCTGTGACCAGAAGCTCGGACCAGCCCAGAATCGACGTGAGCGGCGTGCGAAGCTCGTGAGAGCTCGTGGCCAGAAACTCGTCCTTGGCACGGCTGAGGGTCTCGGATTCGCGGTATTGCCGGACCAGGTTCTCCTCGACGCTCTTCCGATCGTCGATGTCCGTGCTCGAGCCCACCCAGATCACGATGTTTCCCTCGGCGTCGCGCATGGCCGAGGCGCGTGTCAGGTGCCAGCGATATACCCCATCGCTGCGACGGAGACGGCACTCGTGCTGGAACGTGTCACCGGTCTCGATCGAGTGGTTCCACCGCAGGGAATGTTCTGCCATCTCATCCGGGTGAGTGAAGGTCCACGTGCCCGAGGCGTAGATGTCCTCGGAATGCAGGCCGGTGAACGCCGTCAACTCGCGATTCACGTAGTCGATGGCTCCGCTCGGGGTGGCCGTGAAGATCATCAGCGGCATCGACTCGGCGAGGAAGCGAAAACGCTCCGTGCTGATTCGCGCCGCCTCCTCCGCCCATTTACGGTCCGTGATGTCGCGGATGTTGCACTGAATGACTTTCCTGTCGCCCACCATGTAGGAGTTGCTGACGAACTCCACTTCCACGGACTTGCCGTCCTTGGTCTCGAGAGGGATGTCCTCGTAGCGGATGTAGCCCTTCTCCTGCAGTTCGGTCATCGCCGCCTGGCTCTCGGCCTTGTCGGCGAACACGCCGATCTCCCAGAGCTCCTTGCCGATCAATTCGTCGAGGGAGTAGCCGAGGAGATTCATCAGGAAGGGATTGGCGTCGATGATCTTTCCCGTCGCTTCTTCGAGGATGAGAATCGCATCCTGCGCCGTCTCGAAGAGCCTTCGATACCGCGCTTCGGAAGCCTCGAGAGCGCGGCCTGCTTCTGCGCGCTCGGTGATGTCGCGGATGTTGCACTGAATGACCTTCCGGTCGCCCACCATGTAGGTGTTGCTGACGAACTCCACATCGATCCGCTTACCTTGCTTGGTTTCGAGCGGCATGTCCTCGTAGCGGATGTAGCCGTCCTTCTGCAGACGCTCCATGGCGGCCTTGCTCTCGTTCTTGTCGGAGAACAGGCCGATCTCCCAGAGCTCCTTGCCGATCAACTCGTCGAGGGAGTAGCCGAGCAGGTCGATCACGAACGGATTGGCGTCCATGATCTTTCCGGTGGTTCCCTCGGCATCGAGGATCAAAATGGCGTCCTGCGCGGTCTCGAATAGCCTGCGGTAACGCGCCTCGGACGCCTCTAACGCTGACTGTTCAGAGGCAGGGACATTCGTGGGGCTCATGTAAACGATGCAACTCGATGGCCAGACTCATCGAATCAGCATCGTCGCCAGTCCGAGAAACAGGCCCATGCTCGCGACGTCGGTTGCCGTCGTCAGGAAGATGCTCGACGCGGTTGCCGGATCGGCGCCCAGGCGGCGGAGCGTGAGCGGAATCAGCGCGCCGGAGATGCCGCTGACCACGCAGCTGCCGATCATCGCGAAGAACACGATGATCGCGAGCGTCGGCGCCGACGGGTGCGACTGCGCGCGCGCTGCGAAGTACATCCCCAGCGCCGCGGTCACGCCGACCATCGCGCCGTTGAGCAATCCGAGGAGTGCTTCCTTCATGACCAGCGCTCGCTCGCGGCCGGGTTGGAGCTCACCGAGCGTCATGCCGCGCAAGGCAACAGCCAGCGCCTGACATCCGGTGTTGCCCGATTGCCCGGCGAGCACCGGCAGGAAAGCCGCGAGAATCACGATCCGGTCGATCGTGCCCTGGAACAGACCAACGACCGCCGCGGCGATGAACGCCGTCAGCAGGTTGAGCTGCAGCCAGGGATGGCGGAAGCGAAGACTGCGCAGCCACGGCGTGGTCAGGCGCTCTTCCTTGTCGACACCGACCATCCGTCCGGCCTGCGCGCTGATCTCGTAAGCCTGCTCTTCGAACATGGCCTGACCGCGGACCTGGCCGATGAGCGTTCGATCGGCTTCGCACACCGGATACACGGGAAAGTGGCGCCGCACGACCTGTCGCATGGCTTCCGGCAGTTCCGTCTCCGGCACCAGGAAGAAGGGATCGCGCAGCATCACGTCCTCGAGCCGCCCCTCGCGCGGGGAGAGGAGCAGGTCGCGCATGGTGATGACGCCCTGCAGACGGCCGGCGTCATCGACGACGAATCCATACGTGACGAATGAGGTCTTGGCCAGCTCGCGAACCGCGTCGATCGTATCGGCGATGGTCTGTTCGCGCGCGAACACCGCCGTGGCAGGCTCCATCAACCGGCCGATGGTGTCCTCGGGATAGCGGTCGTTGCGCAGCCACTGCGCGCGCTGCTGCGGCGCAACCGCGGCCATGACGGCACGGCGATGCTCCGTCGGTAAGTCGTCGAGGATGTCCTGCGCCAGCGCGGGGTTGAGCGACTGCAACACGGCCGCGACGGCCTCGGGGCGGACGGTCCGAAGGAGGATCGCTGCATCGAGCGGACTGCGGCGCTGCACTTCGGCGGCGAGCGTGTCGGACGTAAGCCGTTGTGTTTCGTTCACAGTGGGGACAGTTTAAGGGAACGGAGCGGACTGCACTCATTCCTGTGCATGTCTCCCTGTGCTAAACTGATCGACCCTGCAGTTATTGAGGTAGTCCAAACGCAGTCGGGGCGGGGCCACGGCACATGATCGAGATCCAAATCCATCCGAGCGACATTCGCCGGCGTGTGCGGTACTTTTTCTTCGACCGCCGCCGGGTCGTGCTTGGCATTGTCGGGCTGTCCGTCCTCCTGGTCGGCCTGATCGGATCGATGGCCGCCGCTCCCACGGTCATCCGCCGGGTCTACAAAACCAACTTCCTCAACGAGCAGCGTGAAGAACGCGGCATCCAGCGCGAGCGGCTGCGCGAGAACGTCGTTCAGATGACCTCCCTCGAGCGGAGCCTCGACGAGCAGCGCATCCGCGTCGAGAAGCTGATCACCGTCTACGGCCTCGAGCGAACCCTCGGCCAGGGCGGATTCTCGACGCCGAATCGCACAGCCGCCGATGAGCCGCTGACCGACGCCCGCCTCCGCGAGATCTCGCTCATGACCTCGATGCGCCGCCTGCAGGAGCAGCTCGACCTGCTCGCGCAGTACGAAGCGGCGAACGCGGAGATCGTCCGGCACACGCCGTCGGTCCTGCCGCTGCCGCCCGATCAATTCGTGCTGACGTCGCCGTTCGGCAACCGCGTCTCGCCGTTCACGCGCACGGCGGACTTCCACAAAGGCCTCGATCTTTCCGCGCCGGTCGGAACGCCGATCTACGCGACCGCGGACGGCGTGGTCACCTTCGCCGGCCGCTATCCGATCTCGCACAGCGTGAACTGGTGGCGCTTCGGCAACGTCGTCACCATCAAACACGCCGACCGGTTCATCACCATCTACGCACATTGCGACGCGGTTCGGGTCAAAGCCGGACAGACGGTGAAGCAGGGCGAAGTCGTGGCCACCGTCGGCAACACCGGCTGGAGCACCAACGCGCATCTGCACTACGAGGTCCGCAGCGACATGGAGCAGCCCGGCGTCTACGCTCCGATCGATCCGCGGATCTACATCCTCAATTACCAGTGGCCGAATGAAGCAGTCCTTCTCATGCGCGCGCGCACGACGAAGGACTACCGCAACTTCGATCCGCTGCCTTCGGCATTCGTCGGCTTCGGGAGTGGGGCGGGAGGGAAGAAGGGCGTGAGTGGGAAGAGGAGGTCGTGATGAGTACAGCCGCCGATCAAGCCAATTTTCCAACGATGATCATTCCCCGCGGAACGGAGATCCGCGTCAATACCCACGGACAGCTTTCGATCAAAACCCCCGGTAATCTCGTGATCCAGAACTCCGGCGTTTACTCGGAGATCGAGTCGACCAACGGCTCGATCCGCATCGAGGAGAACGTCACCGTCGAAGCGGTGAGCATCCGCGCCGGCCAGGCCTGCTTCATTCAGGGCACGCTCACCGCGTGGAAGGTCCACGCGAAGCGCATCACCCTTGAGGACCGCGCCCGCGCGTTCATCATGTTGCAGGAGTCCGAGGTCCTCGAGCTCTCGAAAACGGCACGTCTGGTGGGCAACTTCGCGAACGAGAAAGAGCTCTTCTTCATGATGGGCAAGTTCAGCCCGCAGCTGAAGGAGCTTCCTGGCGCCGTGGAAATGGCGCCGCAGCGCGAGATCGTCGAGGGACCGAAGCCGACCACGATGAAGATTCCCGCGATCCAGACGCCGGCCGCGGGCGCGACCGACGACGAGCTGCGATCGGCACAGTCGATTCTCGAGCGCGAGCTCGCTCGCCCCGACCTCGGCGCGCGCGAAGGCGAGGCCCTGCGCGAAGTGCTCTACGGCCTCCGCGAGCGCAACCCGTCCCGCGTGGCACTGGTGTGGCGCGATGCCTTCGCCGAAGTGCGCACGCCGACCGAGGGGTTGCGGCAGGCTCACGATCACCTCGAGCGATATTTCGGGCGGCCGGCAACCTGAAAGTTTATCCCGCGCGCAGACGCGGGATCTCCCGGTTACACCGCGTGGACCGAAGCGATTGACCATTGCCGCAGCACCCTCCGACTTCCCCGGCTCGCGAATCTTCCGTCAGTGCACGGAGAGATCCCGCGTCTTCGCGCGGGATAAACTCTGTGCGGCCCGCCTGGCTGATCATCCTCTCCTTCGCCGCGGTGAAATTCGCGCTGAATCTCTACGCGAGCGGCTACTACAACTACTTCCGCGATGAGCTGTACTTCATCGCCTGCGGCCGTCATCTCGACTGGGGTTACGTCGATCATCCGCCGCTGGTCGCCTTGTACGCGCGCCTCGGCGAGATGCTCGGACCGTCGCTGCGCGGCTTCCGGCTGATCTCGACGATCTCCGGCACGCTGCGGATCATCCTCACCGGCGTGATCGCCGCGCGCCTCGGCGGCGGCCGCGCCGCTCAGGCGCTCGCGTTCACGGCGGTGCTCCTCGCGCCGATGTATCTGGCCGTGGACACGATCATGACCATGAACACGGTCGAGCATCTGTTCTGGCTCGGCTGCCTTCTGATCGTCATCGAGATCGCCAACGGCGCTTCCGAAAAATGGTGGCTCGCTTTCGGTGCATTGGCCGGTCTCGGACTGCAGAACAAACACTCCATGGTCTTCCTCGGCGCAGCGATCGTTGCGGCGATGATCCTCACGCCTCTGCGACGGTCGTTGTTGCGGCCATGGATCTGGATCGGCGGTGTGATCGCGGCGCTGATTTTCCTGCCAAACGTGATCTGGGAGATTCGCCACGACTGGGCGACGCTCGAGCTGCTGCGAAACGTGAAGAACACCGGCAAGAACGTCGTGCTCGCGCCGATTCCGTTCGTGATCCAGCAGGCGATGATGCTCAACCCGTTCACCGCGCCGCTCTGGATCGCTGGATTGATCTGGCTGTTCACGCGCCGCGAGTATCGCTTCCTCGCCTGGACTTACGTCATCTTGTTGGTTCTCTTCATCAGGCTCGAAGCGAAGGATTACTACCTCGCTCCGATCTATCCCGCGCTTTTCGCGGCAGGGGCGGTGGTCGTGACGAAGAAGAGAGTCGCGGCGATCGCTGTCGGCGCATTGATCGTCATCGGCTGCCTCATCTCCGCGCCGCTCGCCCTGCCGATTCTCCCGCCGGAGAAGTACCTCGCGTATCAGCGAGCGCTCGGCGTCAAGCCGTCGCAGACCGAGGTGTCGCACACGGCGGAGATGCCGCAGATCTTCGCCGACCAATTCGGATGGGAAGAAATGGTGCGGAGGGTCGCGCGTTACTACCACTCGCTGCCGGCGGAGGAGCGGAAGAAGACCGCGATTTACACGAACAACTACGGCCAGGCGGGCGCGATCGATTTCTACGGACCGAAGTACGGATTGCCGAACGCCATCAGCGGCCACCAGAACTACTTCCTCTGGGGCCCGCGCGGCTACACCGGTGAGTCGGTGATCCTCATCGAGCCCGACAGCGACGCGCCGTGGGAGTCACTGCGCCAGGTCGACCGCCGCCATCACCCGTACGCGATCCCCGGCGAGAACGGACCGATCTGGCATGGGCGCGGGTTGAAGGTGCCGATCGAGCAGGCCTGGCCGAGCGTGAAGCACTGGCGGTGAGTGTTCATCGCGCGCCGTACTTCGCCGCCCGATCCAACATCCCCGCCGCCCGGAAGTGATGCGCGACGAGCTCCCGGTCCGCACCAGCGAGACCCTCCAGCGCCAGCGCCAGCACGGCGTGCATGTCCCGCAGCTCATCTTCGGAAAGCAGCGCGACTGCCGCGCGGGCGATGCGCTCGTGATACGTCTCGACGGCCTCACCGGCGGCCGTTTCGCGCGTGCAGATCAAGTGCTGTGCGGCGAGCGTCGACAGTGTGTCGTCGAAATCCTCCCGCCGATAGACGAGGCGAAGCGCGGGCATGAGGATCGGCCTCCCGTTGACGGCCACGTACTGCAGCATTCGCGCGGCACCCGACTCCAGACGGCGCAGTCGGGCCTGCAAGACTTCCTGGATGATCGCGTCGGCCGCGGCTTGCCGGATCGTGTCGCCGGCCAGTGCGAACGAGCGGGCCAGCTCCTCGATGAACAGCGGATTGCCGCCCGACGCCTCGGCGATCATGTTCGCCACTTCGCGCGAGTCGGCGATGGAGTCTCCGAGGAGGCGTTCGGCGAGCTGTCGCGAATCGTCCGGGGTGAGCTCGGCGACTTCGATGTCGCGAACCGGTATCGCCGCGCGGAACGCACGGACGAATGCGCTGCTCTGCGCCTCGTCGGAGCGGTACGCGGCGATGAACAGCAGCGCCGGTGCGTCAGGCGGGCGGAGGATGTCCGCGAGCAACTCCGCGCTGTCGGCGCCGGCCCAGTGGAGATCGTCGATCACGAGGACCAGCGGAACGCGATCGGAAAGGCGGAGAAAGAGCTCGCGAAGGGCGGCAAACGCACGGCGACGGACTTCGAGCTGGTCCGGGACGACAGTCGGGCCTCCGCGGCGTCGCGAACGAACGACGTCGGCCACCTCGGAGAGGACCGGGAAGAGCTGCTCCGCGGCGCTGATGTCACGCGGCAGAAGAGCGTCGAGCTCGTGAGGCTGCAGACGCCACAGGTAGCGCTGCAGAGCGTCGACGAGACTGTCGACGCCTTTGTACGGCACCGACTCGCGCTGGTAGCAGCGGCCGGTGAGCACGACGACCTCGGGGATCTCATCGCGGAGCCGATCGACAAACGCGCGGATCAGCACCGTTTTGCCGGCGCCCGCGAGGCCGTCCACGCAGACCGTCGTCTGCGTGCCGTTGATGCTCGCGTCGAAAGCTTCGCGCAGCTCGCGCAAGTGTCGATCGCGCCCGATGAACGGCGTCGATGGTGAGAGCTTCGTCGTTCCGGCCTGCTGCGAGCGTCCCAGCCGCTGCAGGATCTCTTCGCCGGTTGGCCGTTCCCGCGGATCGCGACGCAGCAGATCCCTGCACAACGCATCGATGTCCTCGGGAATCCCCGACGCGATCGTGCTCGGCGGCGGTACGTCGGCGGAACGCTTCTGATTGATCACGTCGACGTAGGTCCCGCCGCTGAAGGGCACCTGGCCGGTGAGCGTGTCGTAGAGCATGATCCCGACGCTGTACCAGTCGCTGGCCGGGCCGAGGGGATCGCCGCCGCCCTGCTCCGGCGACATGTATGCGGGCGTGCCCGACGTGCTCGTGCTCTTCTCGCCGGCGCGCGTGTCGGTGTCCATCACCAGGCCGAAGTCGAGGAGCACGACTCGCCGGTCATCGGCGACGAGGACATTCGACGGTTTGATGTCGCGATGAAGCTTGCCGGCGTCGTGGAGCGCGATCACGCCCGCGGCCAGCTGCCCGAGCGCCACGCGTAGTCTGCCGATGTCCGCGCGCATCGGCGGGAGCTGTGAGCCGCTCGATTCAGCGGGAAGGGGAGCTTCTCTCGTGACGTGCTCGATGAAGGTCGTGCCGCGAATGAGCTCCATCGATACGAGCCACTGGTCGCCCTCGGCGATGAGCTCGTACAGCCGCACGAGATTGCGATGGGTGATCTCGGCGAGCGAGCGGAACTCGCGCTTGAATCGATAAAGCGCCTCCGGCATGGCGGTGCGAAGCGCCTTGAGGGCCACGACCTGATTGCGGACCGGGTCGAAGGCCTCGTAGACCACACCGAATGCGCCGGAGCCGATTCGCCTCCGCACTCGGAAACGATTGCTGTTGATGGACTCGCCGGCAGGCATGGAACCGTCAGGATGATAAACGGTTCGCCGGATCGGCCGTCCAATCCGGCATGTCCGATCTCGCGAGGGAACATCGCCATATCCGATGCAGGACGGGCAACGGCGCGTCGGCCGGGGAGATCACTCGGGAGCTCGAGGGCCTTCGCGGTGGATCGGCCGGAAGCCTCGACCGGGTCGTGTCCCTGCTTTACGACGAGCTCCGCTCGCTTGCGCGGCAGCGGCTGCGCGGCGAGCGGACCGGCCACACGCTCGACACCACGTCACTGGTTCACGAGGTCTATTTGCGGCTCTTCCGGCAACAGACGATCGACGTGGCAACGCGCGGCGACTTCTTCGCCGTGGCGTCGAACACGATGCGCCGCGTTCTCGTCGACTACGCGCGCACGCGGCACCGGCAGAAGCGCGGCGGCGGTCTGCAGGTAGTTCCGCTGGAGGACGTGGAGCCATTCCTGAGCGATCGCGCGGCCGAGGAGGTCCTCGGAATCGACGAAGCTCTGGAGCGGCTCCGCGCGCTGCAGCCGCGCGCGATGAAGGTCGTGGAGATGCATTTTTTCGGCGGTCTGACGTTGCTCGAGATCGCCGGCCTCCTCGAACTCTCGGAAAAGACGGTGCAGCGCGACTGGCAGGCCGCGCGGGCGTGGCTGCGGAAAGAGGTCCGCGCGGATGTGGGACGAGATCGCTGATTCGTACGATCGCGCGCTCGATCTGCCGCCCGCGCAACGCGAGGCGTTTCTCGCCGGCCATTGCTCGGATGACGTGCGGCACGAAGTGGAAGCGATGCTGCGCGAGCACGAGCCGCTCGAGATCGAAAGCGAGCTGCTCGCAGTTTCCGACGCGACTCTCGCCGAAGGAACGCGGATCGGCAGCTATCGCGTCAAGTCGTGGATCGGGCAGGGCGGGATGGGGGAGGTTTATCTCGCCGCGCGCGTGGACGCAGGTTTCGAACAGCTCGTGGCGATCAAAGTTCTGCGCGTGCCGTACGGCGGTCGCGATGCCGCGGCGCGCTTCCGCCGCGAGCGCCGCATCCTCGCGCATCTCGCCCATCCCGCGGTCGTCCCTCTTCTCGACAGCGGCGTCACGTCCGACGGGCGGCCGTATCTCGTCCTGCAATACGTCGAAGGGTTGCCGATCACGCGCTATTGCGACGAGAAAAAGCTGTCGGTCGATGCGCGGCTGCGGCTCTTCGTCGACGTCTGTCGCGCGGTGCAGTACGCGCACGGCCGGCTGATCATTCACCGCGATCTGAAACCGTCGAACATCCTCGTTACGCCCGAGGGGGAGCCGCGGCTGCTCGATTTCGGGATCGCGAAGGTGCTCGCGTCGGAGGGCGATGATCCGGAGACGCAGGTCACGCATCTCCAAGGCGCGCCGATGACTCCCGAGCGGGCGGCGCCGGAGCAGCTGCGCGGCGAGCTGTCGTCCACTGCCACCGACGTCTGGGCTCTCGGCGTTCTGCTGTACGAATTGGTCAAGGGCAAGCTCCCGTTCGCGGTGACCGGCCGTTCGCGGGAGGAGATCGAGCGAGCGGTGACCGCGGAACCGGAGCCGATGCGCCTTCGCCTGCGCGGCGATCTCGACACTGTCGTCGCGGTCGCACTGCGACTCGAACCGGACCAACGCTACGCCTCGGCCGGCCAACTGGCCGACGACGTCGAGCGCGTTCTCGCCGGCCAGCCCATCCTCGCCCGTCCGCACGGCCTCGGCTATCGCGTCCGGCGGTTCGTCGGGCGCAATCACGCCGCCGTCGCCGCGAGCACGCTGGCGTTCGTATGTCTGATCGCGTTTTCCGTCGCGTCGATCGTGCAGGCGCGGCAGGTGATCCGCGAACGCGATCGCGCCGCGGCGGAAGAGGTGAAGGCGAACGCGGTCGTCGATCTGCTCGTGGAAGTGCTCGGCGGCGCCGCGCCGACCGCGGGGGCTCGAGGGGCGGTGGTGAACGTCGACGAGCTCCTCGCACGCGGCGAGAAGCGGGCTCGCGACCTCGACGGCCAGCCGGAGATCCAGGCCCGGCTGTGGCACGTACTCGGAAAAATTCAGCTCGACCGCAGCGGTCTCAGGAAAGCGCGGGAGCTTTTCGAGCTTGCGTACGCACGCGAGGCCGCGGTGGCCGGCGCGGGCGCCGCGCGGAGCCTGGAGATGGCGCTCGACCTCGCAAATGCCGAGCAGAAGCTGGGCAACAACCCGGCCGCGGAGAAGATCCTGCGCGGCATCATCGCGCGCGTCGAGCGCGACGGCG
Organism: uncultured Acidobacteriota bacterium; assembly: GCA_963822445.1. GTDB lineage: Bacteria > Acidobacteriota > Thermoanaerobaculia > Gp7-AA8 > Gp7-AA8 > QHVT01. Next base: position 1,502,925 of record CAWGHO010000003.1, read on the forward strand.
GCGGCCCGGAGATTCACGCGAACGCGCTCAATCAACTCGGAACGCTGGTCAAAGACGAGCCGCTTCTGCAGCGCGCTCTCGGGCTGCGAAGAGCGATCGCCCCTCCGAAACCGATGCTGGTCGCCGACACGCTGAACGAGCTGGGAACGCTTGCGTACGAGGCTGGTGTACGCGATACGGCGGAGCGCTATTGGCGCGAATCGCTGGCGCTGGCGACCGCGGCGCTCGGCGCCGACCACCCGCAAGTGCTTTCCGTGAAGTCCCATCTCTCGCTGGTCGTCTCCGATGACGCGGAGCAGGAAGCGCTGTTCCGGAGCCTCATCGCATCGCACGAGACCCGGTTCGGCCGCAACAGCAGTGAGGCCGCACTCGCGTGGAACAACATGGGCGTGGCCATGGCCCGGCGCGGCAACCTCGCGGGCGCCCTCGCGGCATTCCGCGAGTCGGTCGATCGATGGACGATCATCGCCGGCCGCGATCATCCTCATACGCTCAACACGCGGAGGAGCATCGGCCGGATCTTCGAATTGACGGGAGATCACGAGAGTGCGTTGCGACACCTGCAGGCGGTGATCGCGGTGCTGCGCCGCCGGGGAACGGAGGAGGCGTTCCTGGCTGGCGTGCGCTCACAGGCCGCGATGGTGCTGTTGCGGGTCGGCCGGCCGGCGGAGGCGGAACGCGAGGCGAGCCTTGCCCTGGCGGAGCTGAAACGTCTGGCGCCTGAGACCGCGAGCGCGCGCATCGGTGCACAGCTCATTCACGGAACGATCCTGTTGGCGCGGGGGCGGGCGGCGGAAGCGGAGGCGGAACTGCGGCCGCTCGTGCCTCTGCTCGCCGCGGTCCATCCGGCGGGCGACCCGCGCATCGCCGAGGCGCAAGTGATGCTCGCGCGAGCGGTGATCGCGCGGGGCCGGGTGGGGGAGGGGCGCGCAATCCTGGAAAAGCACCTCCCGGTATTTGCGGGTTATGGACTCGCGCATCCGGATGATGTCGCCGCAGCGCAGAGGGCAATGTCCGGATCTGCGCCGTAATGTCGCGAAGGAAAGCAGGAGGAGATCATGAACCTGCTTGTCCGTTTCGCATTCCTTTGCTTCATCCCGTTCGGTCTCGCGGCAACGCTGCACGCGCAGCCGTACCCGAACGTCTGTACCGACGACTACTGGAGCAACACCCTGCGGTGCAAGACGTTCCCGCTCCAGGTCCCGCAGTTGAACTGGGGGAGTGTTCCCACCGCTGCGAGCCAGGTGAAGACGCACACGCGAGTCTTTCTGACGGACGAAACCGATGTGCGCTGTCTCGACGGCACCTTTCCGGTGATCTACGTCGACAAGGCCGTCACGACGAATCCGTCGAACAAGTGGGTCATCACGCTCACAGGCGGCGGCGGTGCCCATCCCTATGACAGCGACGGCGACGGTGTCCGCGATGTGGTGAAGATCGCGGAGACGTATCTCAATGTCACGGAGCGCGATGAGATGGGAACGTCGCGCGAGCCGCCGATGAAGAGCTTCGGCGGCATTCACCTGCGCGATGCGAGCAATCCGACGTTCTCCGATTACAACCGCGTCCGGATCGAGAAGTGCGGCTATGACCGCCATATGGGACGCGTCGCCTACACCAGTGCCCCCGGTACCGGCTATTTCACGGTCACGCCTCCCGGCGGCTCGGCCGTCAGTTTCGATTTGTGGCAACAGGGCTGGCAGATCCTGGAAGAGACCCTGGACGCGCTACGACCGGGGCTCACGTACACGACCTGGACCCTCGACGCGGCAGGCGCGATCGTGACCGATCCCGCGGCCACGCTACCGCCGCTCGACGATGCGGAGATGGTCCTTTTCGTCGGACATTCCGGCGCGGCGCACGGCCTGATGCACAACACCGACCGGCTTGCGGCGATGCTGCCTCAGGCCGATGTGCGGGCGCTCTTCGACGCGAATTTTCTGCCGTCGATGGAAAACGAAGTGGGCTTCGACTCGACACAGGCGGGGGAGACGGCCTACAGCGGTCTTTGGTCGGGGACGACGGACCGCGCCGTCGATCCGTTCTCGTACGACGGATACGGGTATCACACGACCAGCTTCATTTCCGACCAATACCTGATGTGGGGCGTTTACAACAACGGCCTGGACGCCTCCTGCCTCGACACGCATTACAGCCTTGATCCCGCGCTCGACGAATCGTGGAAATGCCGCGACCGGCATCACGTCCTGCTCAATCACATCTCCACGCCGTTCTTCTTCCGCGAGGACTTTACCGACCCCAACCCCGAGCATCTCTATCTGGGTCTGGCGCACACGGTTCAGTGGGGTGATCCGGGGCTCTACAGTTTCTGCGATCCAGCAGGCAGCATTTGTCTTCCGGAACTGGACCCGGCCGAGTATCGCGAGCGCCTGCATGCGCAGGTCGAGGCCATGATTTACGAGTCGGCCATCAATTCCGAGCTGGCGACGGGCGCCGACACGAGCATGCCCGCCGGGACGAATTTCCCGACGTTCTACTCCTGGATGCCCTCTTGCGGAAAGCACGAAGGCGTCTTCGACACCGTTGAATTCACGGAGACGACGATGACGTACCGGACGTTCGTGCACACGATGAATTCGTGGCTGGAGGGTTTCATGTCGCTTCCGCGCACGGACCTCCGCGGATTCCGCGTCGATCAGATGATTCTCGATGGGGACAGCTTCACCACGCAGTGCCAGTGACCGGGGGAGAGCGAGCGCCCTGCTCGCCCGGCGTGGGGCGCCCCGCCCCACGCTCCCCCGCCCGGCAGATTTCATGCAGGTAGTAGAATGCAACCATGGGCATGCCGGTGAAGCTCTCCGATGACCTCGTGAAGGACGCTCGCCAGGAGGCGGAGGCGACCGATCGGTCGCTCACCTCGCAGATCGAGCACTGGGCGCGGCTAGGCCGCAAGGTCGAGCGCGTGCTCCAGCATGAAGACGTCTTGAACCTCAAACGCGCCGACGACTCGCCCTTCGCTCCGCCGACTCGCCGCGCCATTCTGACGGTGCTGCGGCAGATCGCTTCAGGCGCGGCGCGGACCGAGTTGGCGAAAACGCTTCGGCAAAACCGGACCGTTTATCAGGATGCCGGCGAGTCACGCATCGAGCGGATCGAGCGTGACGGCACGCGCACCATCGGCCGCTTCGTGAATCGCCGGTTCGTCGCCGACGAACCGAAGCACGCCGCGCGTCGCAGATGAGCTCCCGCCGCGAGGCCTCACTGGTGCTCGTGGCGGTGGCGGGGCCGAACGGCGCCGGCAAGACGACGTTCGTCGAGATGTTCCTCCACCCGCTCGGCATTCGGGTGGTGAACCCCGACGCCATTGCCCGCGCGCTCTTCCCCGACGCGCCGGGAGAGGCGGCATATGAGGCGGCGCGCGCGGCCGACGCGGTCCGAGCCGACCTCCTTCGCCGCCGCGTCTCGTTCTGCATGGAAACCGTCTTCTCCGATCCCGCCGGCGCGAAGGTCGCCTTCCTCGAAGAGGCGCGAAAGGTGGGCTACTTCGTCATCCTGATCTTCATCGGTCTGGAGAGCGCCGATCTCTCGGCCGCCCGCGTGATGCAGCGGACCGAAGAGGGAGGGCATGACGTGCCTGACGAGAAGATCGGGTCCCGCTTCCCCCGCGTACTGGCGAATCTCGTCCGGGCTTTGCCGGTCGTCGATCACGCCTTCGTCTTCGACAACAGCTCGGCCGACGCGCCCTATCGCTTTGTCTCAGAGCTGAGAGGCGGCCGCATCGCGAAACGCGGTTCCGCGCGCCCGCGCTGGTGGACTGCCCTCGGAATCTGAACCGAGCGCATGGAGGGCGAGCACCTCACCGCCGGTGATACCACCACGGCACTTCCGTTTCGGCCCGCGGTTGCCTGCGCGCACGCAGTCCGCCAAACAGCGCGATCAGCAGCATCCCCGCGAGGAATCCGCCGATGTGTGCAAAGTAGGCGACGCCGCCCATGTCCTGCGCATCGCGCACGCCGAGCGAGCCGACGCCGCTGAAGAGCTGCAGCACGAACCAGAGGCCGAGGATGATGATCGCCGGGATCTCGCGAACGGTGATGAAGACGAAGATCGGCAGCAGGGTCATGACCTGCGCGCGCGGGAACAGAATCAGATACGCGCCGAGCACTCCGGCGATTGCTCCCGAGGCGCCGATCGCCGGAATGCGCGAGCCCGGGCTGAAGATCGCGTGCGCGAGCGTCGCCAGGAACCCGCACAGCAGATAGAAGAGCAGGTAGCGCGTGCGGCCGAGGCGGTCCTCGATGTTGTCACCGAAGATGGCCAGGTAGAGCATGTTGCTGCCGATGTGCATCAGGCTTCCGTGCAGGAACATCGACACCACGATCGTGTAGACGTCGAAGAACCAGTTGCCGGGAATCCAGTAGCGCGCCGGGATGAACGCGATCCGAAACAGCTCGGGCTCGAGATTCGGTCCGAGCGACAGCTGCCAGAGAAATGCCGCCACGTTGATCGCGATGAGGCTGTACGTCACGATCGGGACGGTGCGGCGGGGGTTGTTGTCGCGAAGAGGAATCATGGTCGGAGCCGTTCAGCGGCCGCGGACGGATCGATGATCTCAACAAACGTGCCGGTTCCGAGCTCCAGGCCGGCGATGGCGGTCAGGCGCGGCATCACGTCGATGTATGCGTGCGCTTTCGCAGTCCGCGCAAAGTTCATGAAGGACCAGTTGAAGGCTGGAGCGACGCCCGACGTTGCGCGCGACACGCTGCGCAGCAGTTCCCCGAGCTCCGCGATCTCGCTGTCATCGAGATCCGCCATCGCCGGAACATGCCGCTTCGGCACGATCCACTGTTGATAAGGCATGACCGAGGCGAATGGCGCGATCCAGCGAAACGCATCCGTCTCGGCGATCACGAATTCGAGTGACGCACACAGCGGACAAGCGGCCGCGCCCGCGAAAGCGTCGCGCTCGCGAACGATCCGCGGCGGCACGAAAGGCAACGGCACGAGCTGCGAGTGCAGGTGAGGGATCGACGATCCCGCCTCGAGACCCTCGTTCTTGAAGAGCGCCGTGTATCCCGCGTCTCGATGAGCGCGATAGCGATCGACGTACAAGCGGACGACGTCCGCCGCATGCTGGATCGTCTCGAAGCGCGCGTCGTGATCGCGCGACTCGACGATCACTTCCGCGCCGTCGACGGCCGGATATTTGTTCGGAAAAACGCGCGCAAGCCATTGCGTTGAATCGCCGACACGGGAGATCTCAGCCGGGGTGTCGCTCTCGTGTCCGGGGCAGAAAGGGCAGGGCTCGCCAGTGGTTTCCGCGGTCACGAATGCGCCCTGCCGCGAGGCGCGCTGTGGGGCAAAAAGAATCTCTTCCCCGGTGATCACGTGCCTGCGGGACACGTCCGGAATCTACCACGCCCTGCTACACTGCTTCTTTCCATACAGGAGGATTCCCATGACGCAACTGGCGCCCGAGGTGACAGATTCGTCTTCCACCGATCCGCTCAAGCCTTCGCAGCGCTGGGTGGTTCTGGCCCTGGCCGGCGTCTTCGCGGCCCTACCGTTCTTCTTCATCGGCGACCTGCAGGTCCACAAGTACGAGATCCGCGACCTCCAGGCCAGCGGCTTCTTCTTCTCCCTCGGCCTCCTGCCGGGCGCGATCGGCATCGTCTACCACATCGTCACGGCCACCGGCCGGCGCTCGAAAGGGCGCGAGACCATTCAGCTCTATTACGCGTTCCGCAACTCACGTCCCGAGGCGCGGGCGCAGGAGAAGATCAGCTCGCACACGACCCAGGAAGGATCGACCGATCCCCTAGGCGCGATCGCCGCGTCGCTTTTTCTGACGGGCATCTTCCTGCTCATTGCCGTCTTCGCCGGATTCGAGGCGTCGGAACAGAAAGGCTCCGCGTACAACGGCGTGATCGGGATGATGTACGCCGGGATCGGCGCGTACGTAGCGGTGCTGTATTACATGGTTGCGCGGCTTTACGCGAACGCGCTTTCTTCGCGGTTCCTGATGACCAGCGCGTTGCGAACCGCCTCCGCGGTCGCCATCGGCTGGGTCTTCGGAATCGTCGGCGTGACGGCGTTCGCCGGCGTGCCATCCACGCCTGACGCCACCAGCACCGAAGCCCTCGGATCCCACGCGGTGCTGTTCATGGTGGGCCTGTTCCACAACATGGCCATCGAGGCTCTGCGCAAGAAGGCGTCGAAGATCTTCGGTTCGGCCGAGCAGGAAGAAACCCTGCCACTGACGACGATCGACGGAATCGACGACACGACGAGCGACCTGCTCACCGAGTATGGCGTCTCGTCGATTCAGCATCTCTCGACGAGCGAGCCGGGCGATCTGTGCGATCGCACGCTCCTTCCGCTGGATCGCATTCTCGACTGGATCGATCAGGCGCTGCTGATCCGCTACCTCCGCGCCAACGTCAAGGCGGCCCGCGGGATCGGCATTCGCGGCGCGATCAACCTGGCCCTCGTGCATGCCGGGAATGACACCAAGCTGCTGACGAGCATCGCCGACAAGGTGAACATGCCTCTCGGAGCGATCGACAACATCGGCCGCGAGCTTCGCGCCGATTACATGGTCGCGCTGATCTACGAACTGCAGCAGGGGAAGCCGTTCCCGGCAACGCTGACCGCGTCGGCGCAACCGGCGACGACGCTCGTGGAAGCGTCGCCGATGATGCCGATCAGGCAGGATGCCGCGGCGTCATCCGCGGTCCAGACGGCGAGCTAACACCAGCCGCTGCGCGATTCCGAGAAGCGCTCCGAGCGTAAGCAGGAGCGCCATCCACTCGGGGATGCGCAATCCCGCTGGCGCGACCGCGTCCCAGCCGTTGCTGAAGAGGATGTGCGAGACGATCGGAAAGACCACCAGCGCGAGCACGAACTCGCCGCGGCCGACCGTTTCGTACGTGCGCTCGTGCCACGTTGCCTCGAGCTGCGTGCCGATGTAGCCGTTCAGCATGATGGCGATGACGGCGAGGAGGGCGATCTCCGGACGGACTCCGCTGCCGAGGAGCCAGCCGGTGAGGAGCAGCACGTCGCTGACGCGGTCCGCGAAGTGGTCGAGGAAGTCGCCGAAGCGCGACGTCTTGTTCTGCACGCGGGCCACGATCCCGTCGAACGCATCGGCCAGCCCGCCAACGACGAGAAAGACGATGGCGATGAGGAACTCACGGCGGTAGAGCAGCACCGCGGCGGTTGCGTTCAGGGCGAGCGCGATCAGGGAGATGGCGTTTGGCGAGAGGGGACAGCGGCGGGCCATCGGCGCGAACCAGCGGTGCAACCGATCGCGCCAGACCTGCATGCGCCGATACTAGTAGATGATCACCTCGTCGCCCACGCTGGCCATCTCGTACAGCCTTGAGATGTCCTCGTTCTTCAGCCGCACGCACCCGTGAGACGCGTTCGTCCCAAGCTGCTTGACGTTCTGCGTTCCGTGCAGCGCGTAGCCGTCGCCGAGGTTGAGGCGGTGGGTGCCGAGGACGTCGGGGAATTGGCGCGCGGTCGTGCCGACTGGCGGAATCACCACCGCGCCGCCGCGAACGAGCAGCTGGCCGCCTTCCACCTTGTATCCGCTGGCGTAAACCTCGCTTCCGCTGGCGCAGAGATCGTCGATGCACTCGCCGTAGTCGAGATGTACCGCGCGCAAGCCGTTGTCCTGCGCCTCTTCGATGTAATGCCAGTCCGGCGGCACCCACTTCGGATCCGTTTCCTTCGAGCGGATGCGGAAGCGGCCGATCGGCGTCCGGAACACCTTCGTCTCGCCGCCGGTGAAGAGAGTCGTGTTCTTCCCGGTCGAGCAGATCGCGTCGAACACGAGCTGGCCGTTGCGGCGGGCGTAGACCCGGTTCTCGGCGGTCGAGACGGTGATCACGAAGTTGCTGTCGTGCAGGTCTTCGATCTGCTTGTCGGTCGAAGCAACGTCCGACTGCAGGTTCGTCACCCGCGTCGCGGACTGGGACATGGTCTTCTGCAGGTTCGCGATCTGCTGTTTGATCTGCTGCTGGATCAGACGATCGATCGTCTCCACGCGCTGGAGCTTGCGCGCGTCGCTGACGGTGATCGCTTCGGCCGCAACCGCATAAAGCAACACGCCGACGCCCAGTACCAGCAGCGCCCACGATCCCAGCAGTCCAACCCATCGCGGCATTCGGTATCGCTCCTCAGTAGACATAGACCACCGTCTTCTCTTTGTTGATGCGTTCCCAGATCGCGGCGAGATCCGCTTCAGCGACCATGAACGATCCGGGTTTGGCTCCCTTCAGCGGACTCTCCTCGCCCGGCGGCGAATGAATGACGTAGCCGTTCGGCAGAAAGAGCACGTACTTGCCGATCCCGTTCGGAATCACCGGCCGTTGCGCGGGGATCGGCTGGTTGTTCATCGCGTAAAGCCACTCCGGGACCTGCCAGTCGTGCCCGACCATCTTGCCCTCGACCGGAAACGCGCCTTTCAGCGGGAGAAAGGTCCAGGTCTTCTTGTCCGGCGCTTCGATGGTCCTGCTCTCGCCGACGGTGACGTCGCCTTCGCGCAGGACCGTATCGCCGTAGTAGAAGCGGAACTTGCGCTCGCTGGTGTCGACGCCGATGTGAAAATCCTCGGATTTGAGGCCGGCCATCAGCTTGGTGCGGCCTTCCAGCTCTTTCTGCAATTGGTCGCGGGTGAGATCCATCTCCGCGAGCTCTTCCTTCATCTTCCTCACGTCCGCGGGAGTCCGAGCCTCCTCGGTGATGACGTGCGCGAAGCGGGTCGAAATCTTCTCGCGGTGATAGCGCGCGAAGACGACCCCGGCCACGCCGAGGAGAAGAAGAAGCAGGTTCAGCCAGAGCGGTGGTCGTGGAAACGACCTCCGGTCCGGCGCCTCGGGCCTTGAATGAGTGCGCCGTTCGGGCATCGCTGATAGTTACTTCGCGAGGGACGTGCCAATCTCATGTGGTTGCGTTGCTACCATCAGGCATTGAACGCGCAGTGGAGAAACAGTAGGCAGTAGGCAGTGGGCAGTAGGCAGGGGGCCACCACACACCCACGCGGACAGGTGACGGGTGGAAAGGATGGGGGCCTACCGCCTACTGCAGCGCGCGACAGCGCGCGTACTGCCTACCGATTCACGGGGGAATAACTCATATGCTTGCGCGCATTTGAGTCACATCGTTAGGAGATTTGCAGATGGCAGATTCGAAATCAGTTCAACAGCTCACCGACTCCGACTTCGACAGCACCGTCAACGGTGGCAAGCCGGTGTTCGTCGATTTCTGGGCGCCGTGGTGCGGCCCGTGTCGCATCGTCGGACCGATCGTGGAGGAGCTCGCGCCGAGCTACGACGGCAAGGCAGTCATCGCCAAGATGAACGTCGATGACAACCCGCAGGTCGCGCAGCGTTTCGGTGTGACCTCGATCCCGACGCTGATGATGTTCAAGGACGGCAAGCTGGTCGACCGCATGGTCGGCGCGGCCCCGAAAGACCGTCTGCAGCAGTTCATCGACAAGAACCTCTGATCGCCCGATCGCGTGCGGCGGCTACGGCCGCCGCACGTCCATGCCGTACCCGCCGCGGCACAGCGACTCCACTCCGTTTTCCCGAACGACGAACGTGTCCTCGATGCGCACGCCGATCTCCCGGTCGGGGAAGTAGAGTCCCGGCTCGACGGTGATGACGTCGCCGGTCTCGATCAGGTCCTCGTTCGCTGGTGTGAGCTGGAACGCCGGCTTCTCGTGGATCTCCAGCCCCACGCCATGCCCCAGGCCGTGCACGTAGCCTGAAAACGTGGTCGGATCGGCGCGCGAGGTCGGGTAGCCCTTCCCCTCGAAAAAATCGCAGACGAGCGCCTGATAGGACTGCGCGAGTGTGGCGGGACGGATCGCGTCGCGCGCTCGCGTGAAGGCCTCGAGCACGTCCGCATGAATGCGTGCGAGCTTCGCCGGAATCTGGCCGACGCAGAACGTCCGGGTGAGGTCGAAGAAGTAGCCGCTGGCTTTGTCCGCGGGAAAGATGTCGAGGACGATCGGTATGGACTCACACACCCGCGCCTTCGCGTCACCGCGCGAGTGGGGGATTCCGGCATCGCGGCCCTGCGAAAGAATGGTCTCGTGGTCCTCGATCATGCCCAGACGGGCGATCTCCTGCGAGACGAACGATTTCAGATCGCCGAGGGTCATCGATGGCGTCCAATCGCTGAGCATCGCGCGCACGCCATCCACGACCTGCTCCGTGCGCTCGCCGACGGAACGGATGGCCTCGATCTCCCACTCGTCCTTTCGCTTGCGCGCGAGTTGAATCAGATCCTCGCCGTTCGCGCGATGGACGCGCCATCCGCGGCGCTCCATGCTTTCGAAAACGCCGCCGTAGAGATGAATGGGACCGTTGCCGAAGAACGCCACGCTCTTCCCCGCATCCAGCGCGCTCAACGCGACGCTGAAAAATTCAGCGTAGCCCTCGGCAGCATTCGAGGCCGTCTTGAAGATCCGTTCCGCGTCGAATTCATGGACGAGCCGGACCTCGAGACCCGTGGCCGCGGCTTCCTCCCGTTCCATCGGGTAGGTGATGAGCACCGGTGCGCGATCGCCGATTTTCACCGCGTAACCGCGGGTCACCTTCGCGCCGCGCGACAGCCAGCGAAAAGAAGGGTGCATGGCTTCGTGCATGGGCACGATCAGCGCGTCGATGCCGCGCTGCGTCATCAATCGGTGGAGATCGCCGAGCATTCTGCGGAAAACGGCCCGCCCTCAACTTCCCGAAGCCGGCATGGGCACGCGGGATTGCGTCGGGCGAAAGCTCAGGGGTAAGGACGGACCGAGACGCAAGGATACCAGTCGGCCGGGCGGTTGGCGGGATTCTCGCTTCGTATCGTTCCGTCCGGGATGACCAGCCTCAGAGTGATGTCGTACAACATCCAGGGACACGCCGCGATGCGGCGGCAGGACCACCTGCCCAAGCTCGCCGAGGTGATCGCTGCCGTGAAGCCTGACGTCGTCGGCCTGCAGGAGGTCCACTTCCGCACCCGCGTCGGGCCGGACCATCAGAGCGAGATCCTGGCGTCTCTGACCGGACTCAACCATCACTTCGGCCGCAGCACGGTCATGGACGGTGGAGATTACGGAAACGCGGTTCTGACCCGCGGCAACATCACCAACGCGCACGCCTATCCGCTGCCCGGCTCCGGCGAGCCCCGCTCGGTCCTGCAGGCCGACATCGACCTCGACGGCATGAGCTTCAGCTTTTTCGTCACCCATCTCGCGGCCTGGGGCCGATTGTTGCGCGTGGCCCGGTTGCGCCAGATCGCGGAGGTCGGCGACATCATCGCCCGCGGCTCGCTGCCGCACGTTCTGGTCGGCGACTTCAACGTTCCGCCGGCCGCCGAGGAAATCAGAGTGCTGCTCGCGCACGGCCATCTGCGCGTTTGCGGCGATGCGAAGGAAGCGACGTTTCCGATGACGCGCCAGCGTCTCGATTACGTCTTCTGCGATCCGCGGTGGGAGTTCGTTTCCGCCGAGGTCATGCGTCGCGGACCGTCCGACCACTGGGCGATCGTCGTCGACCTGAAACTGCGGGAGAGTGAATGAAGATCGCCGTACCCATCTGGGTGTTGCTCCTGCTCGTCGTCACGATCGTCGCCCTGGTCGTGATCATCTGGTCGATCAAGCGCCGCCGCCGCCCGCACCTCGGCCTCGAGGAAAGCGAAGGGACCAACGAGAATCTCATGCCCTCGATCGCGGGGGTGACCCAGGGAACGATCGTCGATGGGAACAGGATCGAGCTCATTCAGAACGGTGCGCTGTGGGACCGCATGTTCGAGGACATGAAGAACGCCAAGGTCACCATCAACTTCGAGACCTTCCTGACCAAATGCGGGACGCTCACCGAGCGGATGACCAACACGCTGATCGACAAGCAGAACCAGGGCGTGCAGGTCCGGATGATGCTCGACGGCTCCGGCGGGAAAAACTACGGCAAGGTCGATCGGCAGCGCCTGGAGGCAGCGGGTGTGCGCACCGACGATTACCACCCCATCAGCATCCGCAACCTCGGCCTGATCAACCAGCGCGATCACCGCAAGCTGGCCATCATCGACGGCCGCATCGGCTACGTCGGCGGCCACTGTCTCTGCGACGAATGGCTCGGCGAGGCCCAGGACAAGAAGCACTTCCGCGACATCACCGCGCGGGTCGAGGGACCGATCGTCGCGCAGTTGCAGTCGGCGTTCGCGGAGAACTGGATCGAGGAGACCGGCGAGGTGATCGGCGGGACGAATTTCTTCCCCGAGCTCGAGCCTTGCGGCGACATGAAGGCGCATGCGGTATGGATCTCGCCGTCCGGAAGCCCGTCAACTGTAAAACTGCTGCACTACCTGGCCATCCGCGCGGCGAAGAAGCGGATCACCATCCAGAATCCCTACTTTCTGCCCGATCCGGATGCGCGCAAGGCACTGGTCGACGCGGTGAAGCGCGGGGTGGAGGTGCGGGTGATGATCCCCGCGACCACAGCCAGCGATGCGCCGCACGTGCAGCACGCCAGTCACCATCACTACGGCACGCTGCTCAAGGGCGGGGTGAAGCTGTACGACTACGAGAAGACGCTGCTGCACCAGAAGGTGATCATCGTCGACGGGCTATGGGCGGCGGTCGGCTCGACAAACTTCGACGATCGCTCGTTCGAGATCAATGACGAGGTCTCGCTGGTCGTGCACGACGAGCGTATCGCCCGCGAACTGGAGGAGACCTTCGAGAAGGACCTGAAGGACGCGAAGGAGGTCAATCTCGAGGAGTGGAAGAAGCGGCCGGTGACGCACAAGATGCAGGATCTGATGTTCTTTTTGTTCAACGAGCAGATGTAAGCGGGCAATCCGCCTCATGACCTCCACCGTAGATCCGACAAAGAGGAGGTCATCCATGAAACAGATCGCTTTGGCGCTCGTTTTCCTTTTCGCGTTTTCGGCTCTCGCCAATCACCACTCCGAAGCCGCGCTGAAGACGCTCTACCAGCGCCTCGGCGGCTACGACGCGATTGCCGCGGTCACCGACGATTTCATCGGCCGCATGGCGGCGGACAAACAGCTCGGCCGGTTCTTCGTCGGACACAGCGAGGACTCACTCAAGAGGATCCGCCAGCTCGTCGTCGACCAGCTCTGCGCCGCGACGGGCGGACCGTGCGTGTACATCGGCCGGGACATGAAGTCGGCGCACAAGGGGATGGGCATCAGCAAGGCGGAATGGAACACCGCGGCTGCTCATCTCGTGGCCACACTGGACAAGTTCAAAGTTCCCGAGGCCGAGAAGAAGGAAGTGCTGGCGGCCATCACGTCACTGGAGAAAGACATAGTCGAGAAGTAGCAGTTATCCTGCGCGGAATGGCCGTGCAGTCGATTCCTGATCCACCAACCGATTCTTACTGGGATTGTTCTCCCGATTTTCGCGCCCTCTGCCAGCGCAAGCTGAACGACAGCGCGTGGGCGTGGGCGGAGCCGCAACTCGCGGCGATGGGGGAGCGGGCGGCGCGCGAAGTCGCGCCGCTCGCCGCGATCGCCGATCGCGAAACGCCGCGGCTGATCACGCACGATGAGCGCGGCCGCCGCGTGAATCGCGTCGAGTATCACCCGTCGTATCGCGAGATGGAGCGCATCGCCTACGGCTCGGGGATGATCGCCATGAAGTATCAGACCCACGAGCACTCCCAGGCCGCCCCTTTCGTCGGCTTCGCCCTCGGATATCTCTTCGCCATGGCCGAATGCGGGCTGTATTGCCCGCTGTGCATGACCGACGGCGTCGCGCGCGTGCTGACGCGCCATGGCACGCACGATCAGGTGATGCGCGTCGTTCCCCATCTCACGTCTGCGGATCCCGCGACGCTCTGGACGGGGGGGATGTTTCTCACCGAGCGCGCCGGCGGATCGGATGTCGGCGCGAACGAGACCGTCGCCCGCAAAGACGCCGAGGGGAACTGGCGCCTGACCGGGCACAAGTGGTTCTGCTCGAACGTCGACGCGCAGGCAGTGCTCGTGACGGCGCGACCGGACGGCGCGAGCGAAGGAACGAACGGCCTGCGCACGTTTCTGCTTCTCACGCGCGACAACCCCGGATTCACGATCGAGCGGCTGAAGGACAAGCTCGGCGTGCGCTCGATGCCGACCGGTGAAGTGACGCTGACCGATGCGCCGGCCGAGGAGGTTGGCGGGTTCGCGGCGATGGCGGAGATGCTCAATCTCTCCCGCCTTTACAACGCCGTCGCGTCGTGCGGCGTGATCGGCCGCGCGGTGTACGAGGCACGGCACTACATCGAGCGGCGTCACGCATTCGGCCGTCCCATTCTGGAGTGGCCGCTCGCGCAGGAGACGTTCTTCGACATCGAGGCGGAGCAGATCGCCGCGTTGCTGCTGACGTTCGAAACGGTGGACGCGCTCTGCCGCTCCGACGCGGGAGATGCGGACGCGAAAAAGCTGTTGCGGATCCTCACGCCGATCACGAAAGCGGTCACCGGAAAGCTCGCAGTGCCCTGTGTGTCCGAGGCGATGGAACTGATCGGCGGAAACGGGTACATCGAAGAGAGCCCATTGCCGCGGCTTCTGCGAGACGCGCAGGTGCTTCCGATCTGGGAAGGGACGACGAACATCCTCATCCTCGACGCGCTGCGGGTGATGAACAAGGACGGCAGCGAGGAACTTCTTCTCTCACGCATCCGCAGCCGCTTCCCGCGCGAAGCCGACGCGCTGGCGTACACGTTCGCATCACTCGACGAGCACGACGCGCGCGGATGGGTGGACCGCCTGGCACGTCTCTATCAGCTCACACTGCTCGAGGAAGCGGATCTCGGCGAGTACTCGCAGACGCTGATGAACCGTCCGCTCGGCCTGATGCCCGGCGCGCGTGCCTGGGTCTAGCGCAGAAACAGCCAGTCGTTCCCTTCCTCAGTCCGCCGGACGACCCGCTGCTCACCCTTTTCGAGATGTTCAATCGCGCGAACGACATCGGCGTGGGAGTGGGGCAGGGAGTCGAAGACGTCGCGAGTTAGAAGTTGGGTGGCGTTGCGCACCGCGAAGATGTCCAGCACCGCGCGCTCGATGTCTTCGCGCAGCGCTTCACGCGTGGCGGCATTCTGTCCGCCTGAAATGAGTGGCGGAGGAACAGGAACCGGTTCCCGCGACGGTCTGCTCGTTTGCGCGCGGCGGAGTGCACCTTCGAAGTAGGCCGCGCTCAGACCAGTGGCCCAGTAGAGGATCGCTTTCGCGTTGGCCTGGGTGGTCTCGACGGGAGTGGTGAAGGAAGCGCGATCGGAGGTGCGCTCGAAGGTGATGTGCCCCTCCCAAGTGCCGTCGCCGCGATCGCGCCCGTACAGGTGCGTGATGTAGGTCTCGCCATCAATCTCGACCGGCGTCTCGAACTGCTGCAGGAGCGTGTGCATGCGCGCTGACGCGTGCAAGGCGTTCGCCACGATGGAGTGCCGCACTCCATCAAAACAACGCGATGCCAGATGCTTGCGCGTGCGCGAGCATGTCCAGGTACCGGCCGCGCGTGATCTCGCGGGCGCCGAGCGCCTCCATGTGCGGGGTCATGACCTGGCAATCGAGGAAAGCGGCGCCGCGTGCGCGCAGGTGCTCGATGAGGAACAGCAAAGCCAGCTTCGACGCGTTCGGGCGCAGGTGAAACATGCTCTCGCCGGTGAACACGCCGCCGGCGTCGACGCCGTACAAACCGCCCGCGAGCTCGTCGCCGTCCCAGGCCTCGATGCTGTGCACGTCGCCCGCTGCGTGAAAGCGCGTGTAGGCGGCGATGATCTTGGGCGCGATCCACGTTCCGTCCTGCTCCGGCCGGGCGATCCGCGCGCAACCGTGGATCACCTCCGGAAACGCGCGATCGATCGTGAATGTGTACGGCGCGCGGCGCGCCGCTTTCTCGAGCGAGCGGCCGACGTGCAGCTCGTCGAAAAAGATCACCGCACGGCGGCGCGGCGAGAACCACGGCAAGGGCATGCCCTCGTGTGGCCAGGGAAAGATGCCCTTGCGATACGCCTCGCGCAGAGTGTCCACGCGAAGGTCTTCGCCCATGGCGACGATGTCGCTCGGGGCGTAGCGCGGGTCGGGGAAGGTGCTCAAAAGGCCAGCGTCAGCTCGTCATTCGCCGCGTCGACGATCACCTGTCCGCCGTCCGCCAGCTTGCCGAACAGAATCGCGTCGACGAGCGGCTCCTTGATCTTCTGCGAGATCAGGCGGGCCATCGGTCGCGCGCCGAACGACTTGTCGTAGCCATGCGTGGCGAGCCAGGCGCGGCCCGCGCCGCGCAGCTCGAGGGTCACGTTCTTCGGCGCGAGCTGCGCCTGGAGCTCGGCGATGAACTTGTCGACGACC
The DNA here is from genome assembly GCA_963822445.1 of uncultured Acidobacteriota bacterium. Lineage (GTDB taxonomy): Bacteria > Acidobacteriota > Thermoanaerobaculia > Gp7-AA8 > Gp7-AA8 > QHVT01. The sequence goes on from CAWGHO010000003.1 coordinate 1,519,239, forward strand.
TGCTGGATCGTGTCGAAGCTCAGCGTCTCGAACGCGATCCAGGCGTCGAGTCGATTGCGAAACTCCGGCGCGAAGGTCTTCTCGATCGCGCCCCGTCCGCGGCCCGTTGCGCCGACGTTCATGAATCCCGGCGACGCGTCGGTCATCTCCCGGCCGCCGGCGTTCGTCGTCATGATCAGAATCACGTTCCGGAAATCGGCCTTCTTGCCGTTGTTGTCGGTGAGCGTGGCGTGATCCATCACCTGCAGCAGGATCGAGAAGAGATTCGGATGAGCCTTCTCGATCTCGTCGAGCACGAGCACCGCGTACGGCGTGCGTACGACGGCGTCGGTGAGCAGACCGCCCTGATCGAAGCCGACGTAGCCGGGAGGCGCGCCGATGAGACGCGACACGGTGTGCGGCTCCATGTACTCGCTCATGTCGAAGCGGATGAACTCCACGCCGAGGGATTGGGCGAGCTGTTTGGCGAGCTCGGTTTTGCCCACGCCGGTGGGGCCGGAGAACAGGAACGAGCCGATCGGCTTGTCGGCGCTGCCCAGGCCGGAGCGGGAGAGCTTGATCGCGTTGACGATCTGCTTGATGGCGTGGTCCTGACCGAAGATGACCCGCCGCAGATCGGCTTCCAGCCCCTGCAGGCGTTCCTTTTCAGAGACCGCGACCGTGCGCGGCGGGATCTTGGCGATGCGCGCGACGACGGTCTCGATTTCGTGGATGTCGATGGTGCCCGTCACTCCCAACATCCTTGCGCGCGCACCCGCCTCATCGAGCACGTCGATGGCTTTGTCGGGCAGATGGCGATCGTGGATGTATTTCGCGGACAGCTCCGCGGCGAGCTTCAGCGCTTCATCGGTGAAGGTCACGCCGTGATGCTCTTCGTAGTAGCCCTTGAGGCCCTGGAGGATCTCCACGGTCTCGGCGACGGTCGGCTCGCCGATCTCGATCTTCTGGAAGCGCCGCGCGAGGGCGCGATCGCGCTCGAAGGATTGCTTGTACTCGCCGTACGTGGTCGAGCCGATGACGCGGAGCTTCCCCGAGGCGATGGCGGGTTTGAGGAGGTTCGACGCGTCCATCGTTCCGCCGCTGACCGCGCCGGCGCCGACGATGGTGTGAATCTCGTCGATGAAGAGGATGGCGTCCTTCTTCTCGGTCAGCGCGCCGATGACGGCCTTGAGGCGCTGTTCGAACTCGCCGCGGTACTTCGTGCCGGCCAGGACCGCGCCCATGTCCAGCGAGAACACTTCGACGTTTTTCAACACGGCCGGCACTTCGTCTTTGTGAATCTTCAGCGCCAGCCCCTCGGCAATCGCGGTCTTGCCGACCCCCGGCTCTCCGACGAACAGCGGATTGTTCTTGCGGCGGCGGCAGAGGATCTGGATGGTCCGCTCGAGCTCCGGACCACGGCCGATCAGCGGATCGATCTCGCCTTTCTTCGCGCGCTCGATGAGATTCACGGTGAAGCTCTTGAGCGGATCGCGGGACGCGCCACCGCCCTCTTCGTCAGGCGTCGCGAAGGCCGGCTCCGGCGCCGGAGTGTTCTTGGCGATTCCATGAGAGAGGTAGTTGAGCACGTCGAGCTTCTCGATCCCCTGGCTGCGGAGCAGGTAGACGGCGTGGGACTTCTCGGCCTGATAAATCGCGGCGAGCATCTGCCCGGTGTCGACTTCTTTTCGCCCCGAGCTCTGCGCGTGCAGCTGCGCGTACTGCACGACGCGCTGGAGCATGCTGGTCAGGACGGGCTGCACGTCGCTGTCGTCGGCCAGCTGTTCGTAGGTCTTCTCGATGAAGTCGTCGAGCTGCTTCTTGAGCTCTTCCACATCCCCGCCGCACGCGCGCACGGCCTCGACCACGTCGCGGTCATGCAGCAGCGCGAAGAGGAGATGCTCGATGGTGACGTACTCGTGCCGCCGCCGCATCGCCTCGTTGACGGCGAATTCGAAACTCGACTGGAGGTTCTTGGCGATCATCAGATGGCTTCCATCGTAACCAACAACGGATATTCATGTTCCCGCGCCAGCGAGGTCGTCTTCTCGACCTTCGTCTCGGCGACTTCGAAGGTGTAGATCCCGGCCACGCCGACGCCGCGCAGGTGGACGTTGAGCATGACCTGAATGGCCTGCTCCTCGGGCATGTTGAAGACCGACTCCAGCACCCAGACCACGAACTCCATGGTCGTGTAGTCGTCGTTGTGGAGGAGGACCTTGAACAGGGGAGGCTCGGCGACTTTCTCCCGGGTTTCCGCTTCGGCGACTGCGGATTCCTCGTACTTCGTGTCCGGCGGCAGCATCGGCGTGGTCTTAACGCAAAATACGCGCGCGAATATGCCGCGCCTGCCAGCCACGGTCCGACGCTATGCCCCGGTCGCGGCTTTCATCGGCGGCTTCGTCTGGGACGCCCTCACCCTCGGCCGCACGATCAAGCCGAGCGACCTGTTCATCCTCCTCGGCTACCTCGCCGGCGCCGCGGCGATCCTGGTGGCCATCGGGCGGGAAGTGACGTTCCGCGGGTCGCAGTACCTCAACACGGTGCTGCAGTTCCTTTTCGGCGGCATCTTCAGCGCACTGTTCATCTTCTATTTCCTGAGTTCCAGCAGCCTGCCGGGATATCTGTTCGTGCTGCTTCTCGCGGCGCTTCTGATCGGGAACGAGTTTCTGCACAACGCCTACAGCGAGCTGACGTTGTCGTGGGCGTTCTTCACGCTCAGCGCGACGATGTTCTTCAACTTCGCCCTGGCGCATCTCTTCCGGAGCATCAGCACATTCTGGTTTTACGTCGGCACTCTGCTCGCGGTCCTGCTGGTGATCGCGCTGCGGCGGACGTCGAAGCGCGAATCGAGCTCGGTCAAGCCCGCGATCGGAGTGGCGGCAGTGATGATCGCGCTGCATATGTTCAACGTGATTCCGCCGGTGCCGCTGGTGAAGAAGCAGATGCTGATCGCGCACGATGTGCGCCGGACGGCTGATGGCTACGCGTTGACGATCGAGTCGCCGGGCTGGCGCTTCTGGCGCGCGTCGTCGGACACCTTTCATCGCGCGGCGCGCGAGCCCGTGTACTGCTTCACTTCCGTGTTCGTTCCGACAGGAATTCGCACGACGATTCGCCATCGCTGGGAGCTGCGGACCGACGACGGATGGCGAACCGCGGACCTGCGCTCGTTCAGCATCGCCGGGGGACGCCAGGCCGGGTATCGCGGCTACACGTACAAGAGCAACGTCGTGCCGGGCGTGTGGCGCGTGACCGCGGAGTCGGAGAGCGGCGCCGCGATCGGAATCGTGCAGTTCCGCGTCGAGAACGGCGAGCCTGGTCGAACGAAGAAAATCCGGTTGTGATCCTCGTCCGTAGTTCACGCAAACGACGAGGAGGAAGCAATGACCGAGAACGTAGAGAAGCTTCAGCAGATGTACGCCGCCTTCGGACGCGGCGACATCGCCACCATCCTGGACAACGTGGCCGACGACGTGGACTGGGGAACCGAAACCGTGGCCACGGAAGTGCCCTGGTATCGCATCCGCCGCGGACGCGCGGGCGTCGCGGAGTTCTTCGAGACACTGGGCCGCGAAGTGGAGTTCACGAAGTTCCAGCCCACGGCGTTCATCCCGAACGGCGACGAAGTGATCGTGCAGGTCGACTACGACTATCGCCTGCGCAAGAACGGCAAAGGAGCACCGGTCGGCTCGATGCACAAGTTCCGCGTGCGCGACGGCAAGGTGACCAGCTTCCGCGTGTATGAGGACACGGCCGCGGTTCGGAGCGCCTGGCGCGACGGCGCCGTTGATGCGGTGGGTTAAACGGTGATGTGGCCGGGGGCGACTTCCTCCGGCTCCTGTCCCCGCCTGAAGATCCGCGCCGTCTTCTCCCCGAGCAGCGTCACCCGCCCATCCTCGACCAGCAACGTCGAGCCCTCCCGCAAACCCACCACCGGAGTCTCGTTCTCCTGCAGGTACTCGAGCAAACGCGTCTCGCGGGTCTCACCCATGTGCGTCGAGTTGGGATCGGCATCGAGATAGTGCGGATTGATCTGGAAGGGCACGAATCCGAGCGCTTCGAACGCCGGCGGGTAGACGATGGGCATGTCGTTGGTGGTTTTGATCGTCGGCGCGGTGATGTTCGTTCCGGCGCTCGATCCGATGTACGGCACGCCCTCGTTGCGAACGCGATTGCGAATGACGTCGATCAGGTTGCGGTCGTAGAGCGTTTTGAGCAGTCGAAATGTGTTCCCGCCGCTGGTGAAGATCGCGTCCGCGCTCTCGATGTCGCCCGCCTCCTGCACCTGGATGACGTCGTAGCCCATGGGCGCGACGGCCTCGCGAAAGCGGTTCGTGTTGGCGTCGCGATCGAACTGGGCGAAGGGAATGAAGGCGATGCGCTTGCGGTCGCCGAGGAAGTTGCGGACGTTGGATTCGTCGTATTCGAGATAGCCGTAGCCGTGAACGATGGTGCTGGAAATGAGCAGCAGTCGCATGGGGCGCGAGTCTACTTGACCGACCAGGCCCGCGGCCCCGGGGACCACACGAACAGTCCGAGGCCGCTGTTCGCGGGGCGGACGTTCTGCACGCGACGGTTCACGGCCCACTTCGTTCCGGACTGCACGGTCCAGAGGTAAGGCTGATCGCGGGCGAGGATGGCGTGGAGGTTGTGATACTGGTCGGCGCGCTGCCGCCGATCGAATTCTCCGCGCGCCCGCTCCATCAACGCATCCGCCTCCTCGTTCTCGTATCCCACGATGTTGTAACCCTCGGGCGGAACCTGCGAGGAGTGAAACAGCGAGAACGGATCGGGGTCGGGCTCGTTGACCCAGGCCATGAACGCCGCCTGGTAATTGCGACCGAGGATGTGGTCGTAGAAGGTCGTCGACTCGAGGGGCATCACTTCGAGCTTCACGCCGATCTTGGCCAATGCGTCCTGAAAGATCTGCGACTGATCGGCCGTGGGCCGATTGCCGGCGGGGATGAGCAGCTCGAGCTCGAACTTCTCGCCTTTGCGATCGAGCACTCCATCGGCGTCGGTATCTGTCCATCCCGCCGAGGAGAGCAGCGCGGCCGCGCCCTGCGGGTTGAACTCGATGGCCTGCACGCTCGGATCGGCGGCCCACTGCTCCGGCGTGAACGGGCCGGTCACCGGCCGGGCGTGACCGAAGTAGAGGCGGTCGATCACCGATTGCCGGTCGAAAGTCATGGCCAGCGCGCGGCGCACGCGGACGTCGTTCAGCTTCGGATCGGCAAGATTCCAGGCGATGGCGTTGTACGAGAGGAGATACAGATTGAGGAAGTCGAGCTTCTCTTTGACCGCCGGCTCGTCCTTCGCGCGATGCCAGGTCGAGTTGTTGATGCGGCCGATGTCAAGATCGCCGCGCTTCAACGCGTTCCAGGCCGTCGTGTCGTCGCTGACCACGCGCAGAATCACATTCTCGATGTGCGGCTTCTCGCGCCAGTAATCGGCGCGGCGCTTGAGGTGCACGGAGCGGCCGGGCTCGCGCTTGACGAGGACGTACGGCCCGTTGCCGACGACCGCGCGGTTCTTCGCGAAATCACCCTGACCATAAACGTGCTCCGGGAGGACGGGAACGTTGAAGGCGAGGAGCTGCGCGACGTGAGCTTCCTTGAAAACGACGTGCACGGTCCGCTCGTCGATAGCCTTGGTCTGCTCCAGATCGAGCGACGCAAACGCGCCGCCGAACTGCGGCGAGTCGACGATCTTGCGCAGAGTGAAGACGACATCGCCGGCGCGGACTGGTTTCCCATCGCTGAACGTGGCCCGCGGATCGAGGTGCAGAACGTACTTGTGACCGCTGTCGAGCACTTCCCACTTCGCGGCGGTGCCGGGGACCGGATTCGCGTCGCTGTCGAGGTCGATGAGCGGGTCGTGAAGAAACGTCAGGACCTGCCGCTCCTCATCGCTGTCCTGCAGCATCGGATTGAGGGTCTTGACGTCGCCTTCGAGGCGGATGGTGATGCGGCCGCCGTCGGCCGTTTGCGCCACGGGCTTCGGCGTTGGCGGCGGTGCCGGAGTCTCTTTTCTGCACGACGCCAGCGCGGCGAGCAGGGCAACGGCGAGGAGGGTCCGGCGCATGGTCCGAAAGTCTACTCGCTGCCGATGACCCACTTCTCGTACACCTCGCCGGGCAGCTCGCGTACGAAGCGGGAAGGCTCCATGAGGATATCCATGCCCCCGCGATCGCGGGCCATGACCGGGAAGACGAGATAGAGCTCCTGCATGGCCCGGGTGATGGCCACGTAGAACAGGCGGCGCTCTTCTTCTTCGCCGGGGATGACGAGCTCGCGGGTGCCCGCCTCATCAATCACCGGCGCGTCTTCCGTCGCCCCTTCCAGGAGCGGCAACGCCTCATGCAACCGATTCGGCTCGATGCGGATGATCCCTCCCGGCACCCGCAAGGCCCGCTGCGACGGGAATCGCCCATCCGCGAGCCAGATCACGAACACCACCCGCCACTCCAGCCCCTTCGCCTGATGCACCGATGACAACACGATCTTCTCGTCTTCCGGACCGACCACGGCCACGTCCTCACCGGCAATCGGATTCGCGAGCGCGACCTCGTCGAGAAACTTTTCCACGTCCTCGTAGCGAAGCGCGTACTGCGAGAGCTGTTCGAGATCGTCGAGCCGGGCCTGGGCATTCGCGAATTTCGACCGGGCGTAGTCCGCGTATCCGCGCTCGACGACGATGCGGATCGATTCAGAAGGGTTGTGGCGCATGCCTTCGCCGGCGAGCATCCCCAGCACGTCGCGCAGGCTTTTCATGCTTCCCGCGACTCCGCGTCCGCTGGCCTCGACGCCGCGCAGGAACACATCCAGCGGATTCGGCGAGCCGGAGATCCGCGACCACACTTCCGCCGCGGTTTTCTCGCCGACTTTCGGATAGAGCTTCATCACGCGCTTCCACGACAGCTCGTCGCGCGTGTTCGTCACGATCTTCAGATAGCCGAGAACGTCTTTGATGTGGGCCTGCTCGAAGAAGCGGACGCCGGAGCGGATCTCGTACGGAATCAGCCGCCGGGACAGCTCCATCTGCAGCTCGAGCGACTGGTAATGCGAGCGGTAGAGCACCGCGATCTCGGCGAGGCTCGTGCCTTCGTCGCGGAGCTCGAGAATGCGCTGGGCCACGAAATTCGCTTGCTCGAACACGTCGTCGACACCGACCACCGCCGGTTCGGGTCCGTCGCCGCGCACGGCCTGCAGCTCTTTGCGGAACTGAAAGCGATTGTGCGCGATCGATTCGTTGGCCAGATTCAGAATCTGCCGCGTCGAACGGTAGTTCGTCTCCAGCTTGTAAATCTGCGTCTCCGGAAAGCGCAGCGGAAAGGTGAGGATGTTCTCGAACGACGCGCCGCGGAACGAATAGATCGACTGCGCATCGTCGCCCACCACCATCACGTTTCGGCGTTCCGAGGCCATGGAGTCGATGATGTCCGCCTGGAGCTTGTTCGTGTCCTGGTACTCGTCGACGAGGATGTAGCGGTAGCGTCGTTTGAGAGCCGCGGACACTTCCGGATGCTCGTCGAGCAGCACCTTCCAGAACACGAGCAGGTCGTCGAAATCCATCGCGTTCGATTCGCGCTTGCGGTCTTTGTAGCGGCGGAACACGTTCACCATCTCGTCGCGATACAGCGCGAAGTGCGGGTAGTTGTTCTCGAGATGGAGCTCGAGCGGGGTGCGGGTGTTGATCAGAAACGAGTAGATGTCGAGGAGGACGTCGCCTTTAGGAAAGCGCTTCTCCATCGTGTTGATGCCGAGGGAGGAGACGGCGGATTCCATCGTCTCCTTGGCGTCCTCGTCATCGAGGATGGTGAAGTTCGAGCGGTAGCCGAGCGGCTCGGCGTGACGGCGCAACAAGCGGTTGCCGATCGAGTGAAACGTGCCGCCCCAGATGCGGCGGGTGTCGATGGTGACGAGCTGCTCGACGCGGCTGAGCATCTCCCGCGCGGCTTTGTTGGTGAAGGTGACGATGAGGATGTCCGCGGGATCGACGCCGTCCTCGATCAGGCGCGAGACGCGATAGGTGAGGGCGCGTGTTTTTCCACTTCCCGCGCCGGCGATGACCAGCAGCGGCCCCTCGCCGGCCATGACCACGTCGAGCTGTTCCTGATTGAGCTCGTCTTCATAGCGGACCCGGTACTGCTTCTGTGGTTTTGCCGGTTTTTTGAGGGTGTAGCGGCGGACTTTGGTGGACATGTTGGGCCGCGGAAGGGTATAGGAGTGCGGTGGCGACAGCCACCGCTTTGGGTAGAAAAGCGGCGGCTTTGCCGCCGCACTCCTAAACCTGATGCCGCGCTTTCTCGCGTTCGTCGCCGTCATCTTCTGGGGGATCTCCTTCGTTGCCACGAAGGCCGCCCTCGGCGAGGTCTCGCCGGTCACGCTGATCGGGATGCGCTTCTTCATCGGCGCCTTCCTGCTCCTCCTGCTCGTCCGGAAGCTGCCGCCCCGGAGCGAGTGGCCGTCGCTGGCGCTGATGGGCTTCGTCGGCGTCTTCGTCCACCAGATGCTGCAGTCGTATGCCCTGACCATGACCACCGCCTCCAGCACCGGCTGGCTGATCGGTCTCTGTCCGATCTGGTCCGCGCTCCTGTCGGCGATCGTGCTTCGGGAGAAGTTCGGCGGCTGGAAGGTCGTGGGCCTGGTCGCCGGATTCTCCGGGGCGTTGCTGGTCGTCACCGGCGGCGATTTCAGCAAGAGTGTTTTCGGCCGCCCGTCGACCACCGGCGATCTCATGATCCTCGTCAGCACGATCAACTGGGCGATCTACTCCGTCATCGGGCACAAGACCATCCGCAGGATCGGCCCGCGGCTGGCCACGTCCGGGGCGATGCTGTTCGGCTCGCTCATGCTCCTGCCGTTCTTCGTGGCCAATCGCGGATGGCGTGAGCTTCCCAACCTCTCCACCATCGGCTGGAGCTCCGTCCTCTTTCTCGGTATCGGCTGCTCGGCCCTCGGTTACCTGTTCTGGTACGGCGCACTCGAGCACATCGAAGTCTCGCGCGTCGCCGCTCTGCTCTATGCCGAGCCGCTGGTCACCTTCGCCGCAGCAGTTCTGTTGCTTGGCGAGCGGGTGAGCGGTGTCATCATCGCCGGCGGTATTCTCGTTCTCGTTGGCGTCGTCATCGCACAGTACGCACCCGGCGCGGCCCCGGCCGCGCAGATCACACCGGAGGAAGCATGATTCGTCGTCTGCTCGTCGTTGCTGGAGTTGCCGTCCTGACCGTCGCTTGTGCGTCAACCGCGTCCTCGTCGACGCCCAAAGGCGACTTCGTCGATCCGAAAGCGAAGGATCCGAAGTTCCGCTACGGTGAGAACCCCGGACCGTCGCCGGTCGGCGCGATCCCCGACGTCGTCCTGAACGACGCCCAGCGCAACAAGGACGTGAAGCTGAGCATCGACTACCCGACGCGCACCGGCCCCCATCCGCTGGTCATCTTCTCGCACGGCAGCGGCCTGTCGAATCGTTCCTATCCCGGCCTCAGCTCGCACTGGGCCAGTTACGGATACGTGGTCATTCGCCCCGCGCACAGCGACACGGTGACAGTTGATGAAATGACGACGACGCACTGGCGCGAGCGTGCCAGCGACGTCACCTTCATCCTCGATTCGCTGCCGGCGCTCATCCAGAAATATCCGGAGCTCGAAGGAAAGATCGACGCCGCGAACGTCGCTGTTGCCGGACACGCCCGGGGCGCAACGACCGCGTTGATGCTCGGCGGCCTGCGCACGTTCCCCGGCCCGGTCGCGTTCGCCGATCCGCGGGTGAAGGCCGTCGTCGCGTTCTCACCGAACGGGCCGCGCGAGCAGTGGGGGCTGACCCCGGAATCATGGGCGGAGGTCCGTGTGCCGGCGCTGTTCGTGACGGGATCGCGCGACACCGGCGGTACGGATACGGAAACGCCGGCGTGGCGTGAAGAAGCGTTCGCGCTTTCGCCGGCCGGCGAGAAGTGGTTCGTCACCATCGAAGGGGTGAGGGCCTCGACCTTCACCGGACAGTCCTACGGCGTGATCGATGACCGCGCCACGAGTCATACCGCGGTCGTTGCAAATCCGAACGTCGATCCGGTCGTCGCACGGCAGCAGGCGCAGCAGATGGAAGTCGCCCGTTCACGCGCCAGCGGCCTCGGCGAACGCGTGCTCTTCGGCACGATTCGATCGATCGCCCTCGCGTTCTTCGATGCGTATCTTAAGAACGACACCGGCGGCCGCGATTACCTGAAACGCGCCGACGACCGGACGCACATCGCGGTGAAGACGAAGTAACCCGAGCTTCATGCGGTGAGCGAGCCGGTCATCCACGTCGCGGACCTGACACGCCGCTTCGGCGGCAAGACGGCCCTCGACTCGGTGACGCTGTCGCTGCCGCGCGGCGGCGTTTACGGTCTCGTCGGCGCAAACGGCGCCGGCAAAACGACGCTCATCAAACACATTCTCGGACTGCTGCGCGCGGAAAGCGGCTCGGTGCGCGTGTTCGGCCTGAATCCCGTCGCCGACCCGGTCGGCGTGCTGTCGCGGATCGGGTATTTGTCCGAGGAGAATGACCTGCCGGGGTGGATGCGGGTGGATGAGCTGATTCGCTACTCGCGCGCCTTTTATCCGGCCTGGGACGACGCTTACGCAGAGGAGCTGCGGCACGCGTTCGCGCTCGACCCGGCCGCGAAAATCAAGAATCTTTCGAAAGGGCAGAAAGCGCGTGCGGGACTGCTGATCGCGCTGGCGTATCGCCCCGAGCTGCTGGTGCTCGACGAGCCGTCGTCCGGCCTCGACCCGATCGTGCGGCGCGACATTCTCGGCGCCGTCATTCGCACCATCGCCGATGAGGGTCGGACCGTGCTCTTCTCGTCGCACCTGCTGGAGGAAGTCGAGCAGGTCGCCGATCACGTGACGATGATCCGCGGAGGACGGATCGTGCTGAGCGCGACTCTCGAGGAGATCAGGGAATCGCACCGCGTCGGCGAGCGCGTGCCGTCGCTCGACGAGATTTTCGTTACCCGCGTAGGAACGTGATGCGATCTCCGGCAGCGGCGTTCGCCTGGCAGTTCGGCCGGCAGCATCGCTGGGGAATGATCGCCGTCGTCGCCTACTTCCTCGCGCTGGGCGCGATCAAGCCGATTCTCGGCGAGGGACACGCGATCGAACTGGATCCGCCGAATGAGATGGGCGCATTGCTGCTCGTGCCGTACACGGCAACCTATCTCTATTTCCTGGCGGTGTTCAGCTTCGGTCTTTCCGGAGACCTGGCCGCGCGCGAGTCGATGTATCCCGCTCGCATGTTCACGCTGCCCGTGAAGACGGCAGCGCTCGCGGGATGGCCGATGCTTTACGGCATCGGCGCGATGTTCGGGTTGTGGGCGACGGCGGTGCTCCTCGCGCGATGGCCGTGGGGAATCGAGCTGCCCTGGTTCTGGCCGGCGTTGCTGGCCGCGGCCTTCCTGGCCTGGACGCAGGTCTTCACCTGGATGCCGTACGGACTCCGCGGGCTGCGCGTGGTCGCGGCGTTGTTATGGCTGCCGGTGCTCGACGCCATCGTTTTCACTGCCGTTCACTACAGAGTTTCCGAGGGGATGATGATCGCGTTCCTCGCGCCGCAGATTCCGCTGGCGTATCTCGCGGCGTGGTACGCGGTGGCGCGAGCGCGCCGCGGTGAGGTGCCCGACTGGAGTGTGGCCTTGCCGGTCCGCGCGCAACGGCGAGATGGGTTCAAGTCGTCCTCGCGGGCGCAGTCATGGTTCGAATGGCAGCAGCATGGGCGTTCGTTGCCGGTGTGGGTGGCGATCCTCCTGCCGTTCGAGCTGGCCCTGATGTTCGTCACCGACAACGACACGCCGGTATTCGTCGTGACCGCGCTGGCTCTCGCGCTGCTCACGCCGCCGTTCATGGCCTCGTTCGCTCCTGCGCAACGCCTGACGCCTTTCACCGCGACGCGGCCGATGAGCACCGCGGCGCTCATCGCGGCGAAGTTGAAGGTGGCCGTCCGGAGCACACTTGCCGCATGGCTGCTGGTCTTCCTCGCCGTCCCGATTGCGCTGACGCTGGCGGGTGCGTGGCCGGTGGTCGTCGAACGAATCGGATCGGGACGCGCGATCGTGATCGCTTTGCTGGTGATCGCCGCGTTGATCATCGCGACGTGGAAGCAACTCGTGCAAAGCCTCTGCGTCGGTCTGAGCGGACGTGAAGGGCTGATCAAGTCGCGCGTCTTCCTGGCACTGACCTTCCTGGTCATCCTCGGCTTCGTCGTCCCCTGGGTCATCAATGACCGTGTCGTGATGGTCGCGCTCTGGGACGCGCTGCCGTGGATCGGCGCGGTGCTGGTCTGCTTGAAGATGGTGGCCGGGATCTGGATCGTCACGCGTCTTCATTCCGCTCGGCTGGTCAGCGATCGTGCGCTGCTCATCGCCGCCGCCTGCTGGAGCGCAACGGTGGTCGCGCTCTACGGTCTTCTAACGTGGCTGCTCGGAATGCCGCTCATCCCTCGGTATCTCTTCGGCCTTGTGGCGATCGTGGTGATGCCGCTGGTTCGACTGTCCGCGGCGCCGCTGGCGCTCGCGTGGAATCGACACAAATGAAAGCGTTGATCGTGGCCGTCGTCAGCATTCCGGCGTTCCTGGTCGCGATCGATGCAGCCTCGTTCCACGTCCTCAATCGCAACAACGGCACGCTCACCTCCTCGGGGGAGAAACGGGAGTACCTGCTGCACGTTCCGGCGAGTTACGACCGTACCCGGCCGGCGCCGCTCGTGATCAGCCTCCATGGCGCGGCGATCTGGCCGGCCGTGCAGCGGGACATCAGCCGCTGGAATCGCGTCGCCGACGAGCATGGATTCATCGTCGTCTATCCGTCAGGAAACGGCTTGCGCCGGGGACACCAGGGCGGAAGGCACAAGGTGTGGAACGTGAACCGCGGCCCCGGCCTTCAGCGCGACGTCCGTTTCATCTCCGACCTGATCGACAAACTGCAATCGACCTACAACATCGACCCCGCGCGCATCTACGCGGACGGACTGTCGAACGGAGGCGGCATGGCCTTCGTCCTTTCCTGCACGCTTTCCGATCGGATCGCGGCAGTGGGGATGGTTGGCGCCGCGCAGTCCTTGCCGTGGAACTGGTGTACGGACGATCGACCCGTACCGATGATCAACTTCCACGGCACCGCCGATACCTTCGCGAACTACAACGGCGGCACGTCACTGGTCTCCCGCAATCACTCCTTCCCGAGCGTCACATCCTGGACGTCGAACTGGGCTCGGAGAAACCGCTGCTCGCCTGCACCCGTCGAAACGCGCGTCGCCACCGACGTCACCCGCATCGAGTACACGAACTGCGCTGCGCCGGTAGTGCTGTACCGAATCGAAGGCGGCGGCCACACCTGGCCGGGCGGCAAACCAATGCCGGAGTGGATGGCCGGAACGACGACCGAGAGCATCGACGCGACACGGGAGATGTGGGCGTTTTTTCGGGGGAGGCGGGCGGGGAGGGAGTAGATAGCCCACGCTCGGAATCGCACGAATCAGTTCGAATCGTCGAACTCTGCCAGCAGATCGTCAGCATCGACAACCTCGCCACGATCCGCCTGCGCCATCGACTCGCGCCCCCCATCGAATAAACTCGCCACCGCGTGATCGTCCCGGTGCCACTGTTATGATGGAAGTAATGCCTGACGCCCCACTCGAGCCGCAGGGCCTCGAGCGAAAGCTCACGGAACAGCGGATGCAGAGTGAGCAGCTGCGGCTGCTCGGCAGTGCCGTTCATGTCACTCCGGAAGGCATCGCCATCCTCACGCCGGCGGTCGAAGCGGTGGGGCCGCGCATCGCGTTCGTCAACGACGGCTTCTGCTCGATTTACGGCTATCGCCGCGATGACGTCATTGGCCAGACCCCGCTGATCTTCGGGATCGTCGAGCGCCACCAGTCGATCTTCGATTCCCTGCTGCAGCACGTCTTCGAGCACCGGCCGTTCTCGGCCGACGCGACGGCTCGCAGGGCGGATGGGGACGAGTTCGAGCTCGATCTGCAGCTCGTTCCGGTCGAAGACGGCGGTCAGCTGACGCATTGGGTCGCGTTCCTGCGTGACGTGACGGCCGCGAAGCACCAGGTCGTCTCCCTGCGCCACCAGGCCACGCACGATGCGCTCACCGGGCTACCGAACCGCACGCTGCTCTTCGAGTCGCTCGAACGGGCGATCGAGACCGCGCGCGGTGATCAGACCATTGTCGCGCTGATGGTCATGGACCTCGACCGCTTCAAGGAAGTGAACGACACGTTTGGCCATCACTTCGGCGACACGCTCCTCAAGCAGGTCGCCTTCCGCGTGCAGAACCAGCTTCACGATAGCGACGTCGTCGCGCGACTCGGCGGCGACGAGTTCGCGATCGTCCTGCCCAAGGCCGACGACACCAACGACGTCTCCGGGGCCGCGCGCCGGATTCTCAACACGCTCGAACAGCCGTTCGTGATCGAGGGGCAGGTTCTCGACGTCGGCGCGAGCATCGGCATCGCCCTGTTTCCGGAGCACGGCACCGACGCGCGCACGCTCCTGCGCCGCGCAGACGTCGCGATGTACACCGCCAAGCAGCAGCAGAGCGGCTACAGCTTTCATCGCGAGGAGCTGGAAACCCGCTCGCCCGATCAACTCGCGCTGGTCGTGGAGCTCCGCGGCGCGATCGAGCGCAATGAGCTCGAGCTGCATTTCCAGCCCAAGCTGCATCTGCGCAGTGGACTGATGACCCGCGCCGAGGTGCTGATGCGCTGGAATCACCCCCAGCGCGGCCTGCTCTCACCGATCCACTTCATTCCGATGGCCGAGCGCACCGGGTTGATCCGCTCGATGACCGACTGGCTGCTCGATCGCGCCCTGCAGCAGGTTCGCGAATGGCAGGACCAGGGCGCGCCGGTTCACATCGCCATCAATATCTCCGCGCGCAGCCTGCTCGATCAGGCATTGCCCTCGAAGGTGCAGAAGAAGCTCGATCAGTGGAAAGTCGACCCGCGCTTTCTCAAGGTCGAGATCACCGAGAGCAGCATCATGGCCGACCCCGCGCACGCGCTGGCCATCCTGTCGATGCTCCAGTCGATGGGCGTGCGCCTGTCGATCGATGACTTCGGCACGGGCTACTCGTCGCTCACACATCTGCGCGAGCTGCCGGTCGACGAGATCAAGATCGACAAGTCCTTCGTCATCGGCATGACCCGCAATGAAGCCGACGCGGCAATCGTCCGCACCGTCATCGACCTCGCCCACAACCTCGGCAAACAGGTCTGCGCTGAAGGAGTCGAGGATCGCGAGACCTGGCAGATGCTGATGGAGCTCGGTTGCGACTTGGCCCAGGGTTACTGGATCGGGAAGCCGATGAACGCTGCTGCGCTCATGACCTGGCTCAAGACGACGTCGTGGGGAATGACCAGGAACGCTATCTAGTCCTGACGTCGACCTTCGCCTTCAACCGCTTGTTGATCTTGTCCAGCTCCCGCTTCAGCTCGCGCCTCGTGTACCAGCTGCGAGGCGTGGTCGCGATCTGCGTGCCGGTTAGGGAAAACGCGTCGGGCCACTGTTGGGTGACGCCCATCTGCGTGCCGGCGAGCGGCATCATCAGGGTGGGGAAGGGGTGAAAGTTCCAGCTCGTGCCGAGGGCGTTAAAGCGGACGGAGTCGGGGAAGTAAGTGACCGGCGATTCTTCCTCGACGTCGATCGACATCACGAACTCCTGAATCGCCTCTTTCGAGTAATCCGGCTTCGGCGCCTCCTGCGCGGATGCGCTCGCGGCCAGGAGAAGGATCAGGAAGGTTGCGCTCGCTTTCATCATCGTGTCTCTGACGTTCAACTATGCAAAACCGTTACGCAGTCTATCGCCAGAGTCCGGTGGAGGACGAGCGCATCTCATCCTCCACCTGTCAGGTTTAGTAGACGAGGAAGCGGTCGAAACCGAACGCGTAGCGCCATCCGTCCATCGCCTCGCGGTAGACGATGTTCGGATTGTTGAAGTCGTTGCCGGTCTCGGTCAGGAACAGGATTACCCCGCGCGTGGGCGGGAAGCGCGGTCCATCAGGCGTCGTGAATTGGAACCCGTTGTAACGAACGGTGATGCGATCGCCTTTCTCGAACGGTCCCGCGAAGAGCTCATGCAGCGCGAACAGCGTCGTGGTGTCGGCG
Source organism: uncultured Acidobacteriota bacterium (assembly GCA_963822445.1). Taxonomy (GTDB): domain Bacteria; phylum Acidobacteriota; class Thermoanaerobaculia; order Gp7-AA8; family Gp7-AA8; genus QHVT01. The sequence goes on from CAWGHO010000003.1 coordinate 1,535,374, forward strand.
TACCCGAACTCGTTGGCCGTCTGCGCGACCGTTCCGTTGGACTTGACGTGCTGGATGATCAGAGAGCCGTGGCCGCCCAGGCTGCGGACGCCGACGGCGACGCGGGAGTCGGTGGCGCTGCGGAGCGGAAAGACGACCTTCGGATTCGTGTTGAGCTGATCGCGGCCCCAGAGCGCCGGGATGCGCGTTCCGAAGCGGCGCCCGTCCTGCGCACGGTTCTCGATGACCGCGTCGACGAGCGGGCTGGGCAGGCCGAGGTTGGAAACGACTTCGATGGTGCCGGTGCCGGTTGCGCCGAGGCTGGCCATGATGTCGTCGATGACGACGGTGTCGTCGCCGTCGAGCGCATAGGGTATTGATGGATCGGTGTCGCTCGGCGCCGTGCCGAGCGGGCGGAAGTAGATGCGGCCCTGGTAGAGCTTCGGCGCTTCCGCGTCGCCGCCAACCTGCCCGACGCCGATTCCGGTTCCGGTGAGGATGACCGCCGTGGAGAAGTTCGCGCCGTTCGCTCCCGGCGCGCGGCCGGCCATCGGGATGTACCGCGTTCCGGCGATGGTGGCCATCGTTTCATCGGCCTCGACGACGTAGAGCACGTCGTCCTTGCAGGGCACCCACGTCGGATCCTCGCGATTCAGCGCGGTGACGATGTAGCGGAAGCGCATCTTGTACAGCACGGCATGCTGCACGCGCGTCGAGGTGACGTTGCGGGCTTCGAAGTTGCGCGATTCGGTGTACGGCGCGCCGAACATGAAGTCGGGACCGGACGGCTCGTTGAGCCCTTCGATCAGCGTCTCCACGTAATAGCTCGTCGCGCCAGGAACCTCGTTCCACGAAAGCGTCTGCTGCTCGCCGGAAGCGAGGCGCACCACACCCTCCGCGGACAGCTGGAGCGTGCAGTCGGCATGGATCGCGGCGGTCAGGGTCAGCATCGCCAGAAGCAGTACTGCCAGTCTTGAATGTCGAGTCATCGTCGTCTCCTTGCGCTCCACCCATCGCAATCGCGCCACCATCGGCGCGGTTCATTCAGATCTGCTTGAGAGCGCGCAACTTGTCTGGATTTATAACCGCCGCGGACCGAAACGGAGCGTATGACCTCGCGCACGCAGAGTATGAAAGCTCATACGCAGTGAGGGAGGGCGCGACGTGTAAATTGCGCGGCGGATGATCGCAAGCCGTCTCGTCCGCCTGGCGGCGCTCCTCGCCCTCTGCGTCGCCCTGCCCGCGCTCGCCCAGAACGCGCCGGCGTTCTTCATCGAGACGATCACCGTCGAAGGAGCATCCTCGGCACGAATCGTCGTTGCCGAGTCCCGCCTTCGCGAAGGACAGATCTACGGCGAGCCGGAGTTGCGCGATGCGATGGCCCGCATCCAGCGCCTGCCGTTCGTGCTCTGGACCGACTTCCGGCTGGCCAAGGGCTCCGCCGTCGAAAAGTACGTGCTGGTCATTTCGATCAAGCAGATGAAGCCGCTGTTCCTCAATGTGGGGATGCTGACGCGGTGGACGCCGCTCGATGTGTTCGAACGGCGACCCGAAGGGCTGGTGAAGGTCGGCGAGGTCATCGACCAGGCGCGCGGGACCGAGCTGGCTGGGGGCGGGCGCATGTTTCTCGGCTCGCGTGGCGTCCTGACCGCGGCGGCGCAGGTCGTCGAAGATCGCGAGGACCGCTACATCCTCGCCTTTACGCAGTACGACCTCTTCGGCACGCGGGCGTCGATCACCGCGCTGGTTTCCGAGCTCGACGATCCCGGCGCGATGCGTCCGCCGGGACCGGACGCGCGCATCGACTGGCGGCGCCGGGACAACTTTCTGTACGAGCTGATCGGAGTCGTTCCAATCGGCAACAACGACTCCATCCGCGGCACGTGGCAGCGTTCGGAACGGCCCATCCGCTATTTCGAGCTTTCGCCGGAAACGGGATCCCCGCGCGGCGTGCTCCGCTCCCTTCCCGAGATCCGGAAAGAGCTTTTCTGGATTCACGACACCACGAACGATCCGCTGTTTCCGACGAGCGGCACGCGGATCACCGCAGGAGTCATCCGGACGAGCATGCCCACGTCCGGGTTCACCGAGCTGGGACGGGTGAAGGTCGATGAATACCGCACGACGCTCGAGCGCTCCTGGACCGTCACTCCCCAACAATCGCTGACCCTCGGCGCGAGCGGACTCGATTTCGACCGCAGCATCAAAAAGTACCGCGGCTATGCGCGCTACGCGTTCGATCTCTGGGGCCGCGAGCGGACGTTGAAGTACGGCGATCTGCGGCTCGAGCTGCAGGCCGATCGCGTATTCACCAAGGTTCGCCAGTTCCCGTTCGACGCGGAGTCGACCGCGCGCATCGGCCTCGCTCATCGCAACGTCTGGGGTGTCCTGCGCCTCGACTTCGAATACAACGCCTGGAGAGAGCCGTAGCGTGAGGCGGCCGGCCGGCATTCTCCTCTTGATGCTGGCCATCACTGCCGGCGGCGCCGACCGGCGTCCCGGCGCGGCGATCTCCGCAAATGGCGCGTTGACGATCACGCTGCCCGCGGATCTGCTGCGGTCGGCCGAGGTGCGGGATCAGTTGACCAGCGGCCTCACGACGGTTTTCGTGATCACCACCGTCGCCAGTGACGGCGGGGAATCGATCAAAGGCGCCGCGCGCATCGACGTCCGTTTCGCGTTGTGGGAGGAGAAGTACCTCGTCTCGGTGATCGAGGCGACAGGCCAGGAACGGCAGTTGACCTTCGCCGACGAGGCCGCCCTGGGGCGCTGGTGGAGCGAGAACCCTTTGACTGTCAGTCCGCCGCGCAAGTACGGTCCGCGCGTGGATGTCCGGGTCAGGCTGAAACTGCTGCCGTTCTCCAGTCAGGAGCAGAGCGACACGCGCCGCTGGCTGGCGCGCACTCTTTCCGGACGGCAATCGCGGAGCGAGGAGTTCACGCCCGCGCAATCGGCGGACATCCTGCGGATCATCGTCGAGACGTCGATCCGCCGCCGGCCTCTGCTCGAGCGGGAATGGTCGGTCCGCGCGGAGAGGCCGTGACGTCGTCGCGGGCAGTGACCGCGGTATTGCTGCTGTTGACCGCGGCGTCGTTGATCACGTTCGCGTACGTGCTCCGGCGGCTTTCGACAGTGACCACGGGACTCGCGGCGCACGCGGAGATCGAACAACAGCTCCGGCAGTCGCTCGAAGATCAGAAGAAGCTGGCGCGTCTCGATCCTGCCGGCTCGAAACAACATCGCCAGCGATTCGACCAGATCGCCAGTCTCCTCGGCCATCTGCGCGTCGTCCAGTTCAATCGCAGCGAGGTCGCGCGGCAGGTCGAGGAACTGCTGATCGGACTGGTGGCGCTGATCCTCGCCAGCGGCATCGGTCTGTATCTGCTCGAGCGGCGCAGCCGCGAACGCAGGCTGGTGCGACTCGAAGCCGCGCTGACCGCACTGTCGCGCGGCGAGCAGGAGATCGTGCTGCACGACCGGCGGCAGGATGTGATCGGCCGGATCGCCTCGGCGATCGAGCGGACCTCGCGAGCCGCCGCGCAGGACCGGCGTCAGCTCCGCTATCTCGAGCATCTCTCCGCGTGGCAGGAAGCCGCGCGGCGCCACGCGCATGAGATCCGCACGCCGCTTGCCGCGGCGCGGATGGAAGTCGAACGGTTCGCGAGCGCGTTCGGCCGGCGTCTGCCAGACGCAGTCCCGGAGATCGACGAAGCTCGCCGCAGCATTCTCGAGGAGATCGATCACCTCGGCGAATTCACGCGCAGCTTCACGTCGTTCGCAACGATTCCCAGGCCGCGCGTTCGTGAGCTCGATCTGCAGAAGCTGGTGAGCGATTTCTGCGCGACCTTCGCGACGGCCTGGCCGGGAGTGCGGCTGATCAGCAACGAGGGCGCGCCAGCGATGATCAACGCGGACGGCGAAATGGTGCGGCAGGTGCTCGCGAATCTGGCCGGGAACAGCGCGCTGGCGTTCGGAAGCGGGGGAGGGACGATCACCTTCACACTGCGCCGCCAAGGATCGTCGTGGCTGCTCGACGTCGCCGATGATGGTCCCGGTGTCGCGCCGGAGATCAAAGGCCGCCTTTTCGAGCCCTACACGACCACGCGCGGCATCGGCGAAGGCATGGGCCTCGGCCTGGCCATCTCCAAGAAGATCATGCTCGATCACGGCGGCGACCTCGATCTCGTCGATCATCGCGGCCGTGGGGCGACGTTCCGACTGACCTTCCCATCGACGGAGATCGCGTCATGAACGGAGAGCCGCGGTTCGTGCTCATCGTCGAGGACCATCAGAAGCTTCGCGCGAGCACGACCTGGCAGTTGCGCGAAGAAGGCTATGCCGTGCAGGACGCGGACTCGCCCGAGACCGCGCTCGAGCTCATGGCCCAGCAGAGCGATCCACCCGATCTGCTGCTGCTCGACGTCCGTTTCCGCGGCCGCAACGGCATCGATCTGATCCGCCAGTTGCGCGATGAAGAGCGGCTGCCGCCGACGATCATCATCTCCGGCGAAGCTTCGATGAGCGAGACTCTCGAAGCGGTCCGCCTCGGCGTCTACGACTTCATCGAGAAACCCTTCACCCGCGAGCGGCTTCTGCAGTCCGTGCGCAACTGTCTCGAGCACGCGTCACTGAAGCGCGAGCTGTCGGCGCTCCACACGCGCATCAGCGACGAGAACGCGATTCTCGGCGCGTCATCGCTGGTCGCGCAGTTGCGCGAGCGGATCGAGCGCGTGGCGCCCTCGAATGCGCGGGTGCTCATCCGCGGTGAGAGCGGCACGGGCAAGGAGCTCGCGGCGAACATGCTCCATCGCCTCAGCACACGGCGCGACAAGCCGCTGGTGAAGATCAACTGCGCCGCGATTCCGCCGCATCTCGTCGAGGACGAGCTGTTCGGCCACGCCCGCGGCGCGTTCACCGACGCGAAGTTCGCGAAGCCGGGCCTGTTCGAGGAAGCGCACAAGGGAACGCTGTTCCTCGACGAGATCGGGGACATGGAGCTCACTCTCCAGGCGCGACTGCTGCGGGTGCTCGAGGACGGGAAGGTGCGGCGCATCGGCGAGACGCAGGACCGGCAGATCGACGTGCGGGTCGTCGCGGCAACGAACAAGAATCTCGAAGCGATGGTCCGCGACGGGCGATTCCGCGAGGATCTTTACTTCCGCCTGACCGCGGTGCCGATCGACGTTCCGCCGCTGCGACTGCGGCCGCAAGACATCCGCATTCTCGCGCGCCACTACCTCGATCACTTCTGCGCCGAGAACCGCCGCCGCCGCCTCACCATCGATCCGGATGCGCTCGCGCGAATGGAGCGTTACTCCTGGCCGGGCAACATCCGCGAGCTCCGCAACGTCTGCGAGCAGCTGGCCATCTTCGGCACCGATCCAGTGACCGTCGAGCAATTGCCGCTATCGATGGCGCAGCCCGGGGCCATGCACGAGTCAGGCGTCCTGCGATTGATCGAGACCGCGCCGATCCTTCCGCTCCGCGATTTCAAGGAACAATGCGAGAAGGAGTACATAGAGAGCGTCTTGCGGCGGACGAACTGGAGCTTCGTGCACGCCGCGCGGCTGCTGGACATCCAGCGCACCTACCTCCACCAGAAGATCGCCGCGCTGGAGATTCCCAAGCCGCGGCGTGATGAAGGCGAGGAGGAGTAGTTACTTCAGATGCCGCGCGAGAAAGTCCCACATCTCGCGCCGTGAATCTTTGGCCAGTTTCGTGTCGATGCGGTTGAACTGATGCGCCCCCGGCGCGGCTTCGTAAATCTTGTACTCGAACTTCTTGCCGGCCGCCTTCAGCGCGGCGATGAGATGCTCGACCTCGAGGACGTGCACGTCGTCGTCGTTCGTGGTGGTGTGGATGAGCAGCGGCGTCTGCAGCTTCGCCGCGTGATAGACCGGTGAGCGGCGGCGGAACTCCATCACGTTGTCTTCCGGCTGTTTGCCGATGAAGCCCTCGAAGATGTCGCGGTACTCCTGGCCGGTGTAGCCCATGCGCGCGACGAGATCGCTGACCGGCACGCCGGCGTAGGCGACTTTGTAGTCGTTCGGCCAGTTGAGGATGTTCATCAGCGCGTGAAAGCCGCCGTGGCTCCAGCCGAAGATGCCGACGCGATTTCCGTCGACGAAGGACAGGTTCTCGACGGCCCAGTTGCGCGCGTCGTGCGTATCGTCGATCTCCGCGCCGCCGTAATCGATCTGGCTGCGCAGGTCGCTTCCATGTCCGATCGAGCCGCGATATTCAGGCGAGACGATGACGAAGCCGCGCTCCAGAGCCTCGCGGAAGATGTGCGCGTAATTGCTGTCGAGCCTCCCATGCACGCCGCCGTGCGCAAAGATGAGCGCCGGCGCCTTGCCGCTGAGGTTCTTCGGCGAGAAGACGTAAACCGGCAGGACGAGCATGTTCCCGGCGCTGATCGAGGTGGCGTTCGCCTCGCGCCGCGGCTTGCTGCTGGTGATGCGGTACTTCTGAATGTTTGCGACGTCGCCGAGCTTGAAATACCAGAGCGCGTCGTCGATGAAGCGCTGCGTATCTTCGAACGCGCGATCCACGCCGCGGTCGTGGGCGTCGAGGGATTTGGCGATGTCGGGTTGTTGGGCGATCGCGGTGGTGGCGGCGAGCAGGATCAGGAGCAGTCTCTTCATGGAGCGGCGATTCTAGTCCCCCGTGTAGTGTGGGCCTCCGGCCTACCTCTGGCCCCCGCCCAAAGGTAGGCCGGAGGCCCGCATTACACGGGGGTCAATGCAGGAACATCGGCATCCCCATCACATCCGCGACCTTCGGCCGGTACTCCTCCGCGTCGTAGAAGCGCGTGACGTCGACGCGCTTCTGGCCCTGGCCGGTGATCTCCAGCGGGACGGTCGTGTAGCGGCCATCGACGACGGCGACCATCCGACCGGTCTCGCCGCGACGGCGGATCAGATCGGCGGCGAGCGCCCCGAAGTTCTTCGCGGCGATGAGGTCGAGTGAATCGGGCGCGCCGGATCGCATGAGATAGGCGAGGCGCTGGTAGATGACTTTGTCGCGGCCGCGATGCTCGAGGTATTCGGCGAGCACGCCGCCGACACCGCCCAGCTTCCGCTGGCCGGCTTCATTCGCTTCGCCTGTTTCGATCGTCAGTCCCGTGGTTGTACGCGCGCCTTCGGAGACCGCCACGACGGAGTAATTGCTCGGGTTCTCGCTCTTGTCCCGGCTGAGCATCTGGTACAGCAGCTCCATGTCGAACGGCACCTCGGCGATCACCGCGCGATCGACACCGGCGAGATACGACGCGAGCAGACACGTTTCGCCGGAGTTGCGTCCGAACAGCTCCACGACCAGGAAGCGCTCGTGCGAGCCGGCGCTGGTGCGGAGATCGTTGATGAACATGACCGCGCGCGTGACCGCTGTCGAAAATCCGAGGCAGTAGTCGGTGCCGAAGACGTCGTTGTCCATCGTCTTGGGGATGGCGATCATCGGCACGCCTTCCTGATGCAGGCGCCGCGCGAAGGTGAGCGTGCCGTCGCCGCCTAGGGCCACGAGGCAATCGAGCTCGAGGAAGTTGATCACGCGCAGGGCGACCTGGGTCAGGTCGTAGCGTCCACGATCATCCGGCTCGCCTTTCTCGCTTTCGAGGTGCGCCGGGATGTGCTCGGCGCGGCTGATCGCCGGATTGATGCGCGAGGTGTGCAGCACCGTGCCGCCGGTGCGATCGATCGCGCGCGTGTTGAGGCGCGTCAGCGGCGTGATCCACTCCGAATTGTCGGCGCCGGCCTCGGGGATGATGTTGATCAGCGACGCCCATCCGCGCCGGAGGCCGATGACCTCGCAGTCGCAGGGCTCGTCGAGGAGACGCCAGACCAGGGCCTTGATCGCCGCGTTGAGGCCGGGAACGTCTCCGCCGCCGGTGAGGACTCCGATCCGTCGCACGTCCGCGTTTATAGCAGACGTTCGTTGGCCTTGGTCTCACCCTCCGGAAACAGTACGACCTTCAGCGCTTCGTGCCGGTCGAACTTGCCGATGCCGTCGTGGAAGTCGTTCAGCGAGTCGTACGTGGCCTGCACGACCCAGTCGACGTCGAGGCCCGAGCGCAGCAGCGCGAGCATGCGCTGCCAGGTCGAGTACATACGCCGTCCGATGATGCCGTGCATGGTCACACCCTTGAAGATGACGTTGCGGGTGTAGTCATCGATCGTCACCGAGTGACCGGCCGGCAGGCCGAGAAGGGAGAGCGTGCCGCCCATGCGGACGATGTCGAGGCCGAAGTTGATCGCGGCCGAGGATCCGGACATCTCGCAGACGACGTCGACGCCGACACCATCCGTGATCGCTTCGATGGCTTTCTTCACTTCCGCCTTGTCGGTCGTGCGGACGTTGAAGGCGTGCATGTTCGAGAAGTTGCGCGCGGCCGCCCAGCGGCGTGCGGTTTCGAGCTGGTGGTCGCTGACGTCGGTGACGATGACCACCGAAGCGCCGCTGTGCTCGGCGATGGCGGCGGACATCGCGCCGATCGGTCCGAAGCCGGTGATGGCCACGCTCTTTCCGGCCAGATCGACGACCTGCGTCGTGTGCACGGCATTGCCCAGCGCGTCGAGGAAAGCGCCGATGCGCGGCGGAACGTACGACGGCAGCTTGATGACGTTCGACGCGGGCACTTTCACGAACTCCGCGAACGCACCGTCCTCGTGCAGGCCGTAGATCTTCGTGCGGGTGCAGATGTGGCCGTTGCCGGAGCGGCATTGCGGGCACTCGCCGCAGATGATGTGCATCTCCGCTGAAACGTAATCGCCCGGATGGAGGAGGCCTTCGTGCGAGCGCTCCGCGCCTTCGCCGATGGCTTCGACGAATCCGCAGAACTCGTGGCCGTACACGCGCGGCGGCGTGACCGAGTCGCGGATCGACGGATCCCAGTGGTAGATGTGCTTGTCGGTCCCGCAGATGGCCGCGGCGGCGACGCGAATCAACACTTCGCCGGGACCAGGTTTCGGAACCGGACAATCGCGGATTTCGGTTCCCACGGGACCGTCGAGAGGGGCGGACTTAACGACGGCTAGCATGAGCGGCGGCGGATGCTATCACTTGTCCGGAGCGCTTCCTGCGGAAGAGGCTCCGCACCACCCGCAGGGCCGTGTCGGCCCACTCTTCGATCGCCGGCGTTTGTTCCACCGAGACCGTGCGCGTGCCGTGAGGAAGATCGGCGATGAACTGCGAGATCGCCCAGATCAGCGCATCGGGATCGCGGAGATACAGGTCCTTGTGCAGACCTTCGTCGATGGTGTGAATCCGCTTCGCCGCGGCGTGCAGGCGTCGTAGATCTCGTGGGCCATCATCGCGGGACAGACCTCGTCCCTGGTGCCGTGCAGAACGAGCAGCGGAACCTGCAGCCGCTTGATCACTCCGATCGTGTCGAAGATGTTGCCGGAGAGGAGATGCAGCGGCAGGCGCGGGAAGAGGTGACGCGTGATGTCGGGGAGGCTGGTGAAGGTGGACTGAAGGATCAGCGCGTCGAATGGATGACGGCGGATGACCTGCGCCGCGACCGCGCCGCCGAGGGAGAAGCCGTAGAGGACTGAGGGGACATTCTTCGGGCGGATCTTGTCGTGAAAACGGGACGCGGTGACGCCATCCGAGATCACTCCACCCAACGACGCCGTTCCGGTGCTGCGGCCGAAGCCGCGGTAGTCGAAGAACAGCACGTTGAAGCCTGCGTTGAGCAGGTGAGGAATGATGTCCGCGCTGATGGTGAGATTGCCGGTGTTGCCGTGGCAGAACACGCCGCTGGCGACGGGCTTTTCGGCGCGGCAGTACCAGGCGTACAGCTCCTCGCCGTCCGGCGTCTCGATCCAGTGCTCTTCGACGGCGCCTTTCGGGATGCCGTAATCCTCGGGATTCCAGCTCTTGACCGGTGTGGGACTGGGAGCGAAAAGCTGCGAGCGGCGATAGATCCGGCGGCCGATTTCCGCGGCCAGCACAGCGGCGCCGCCGATCAGCAGCGGCACGCCGGCGGCGTCACCAAGGGAGCTCTTTTTCCTGCCGAATCGCATGACCTAGGGTACTCCAGAGCAAGAGTTTTGCCGTGCTACAGTTCGCCGCTTGAGGTACGTCGAATCACGCGTTCGCGTGCGCTACAAAGAGACGGACCAGATGGGCATCGTCCATCACTCGAACTACCTGGTCTGGTTCGAGATCGGCCGCACGGACCTCTGCCGGGCCACCGGATTTCCGTACAACGAGATCGAATCGCGTGGATTCATTCTGGTGGTGACGGAGATCGCCTGCCGGTTCCGCACGCCGTATCGCTATGACGACGAGGTGGTGATCCGCACGTCCGTCGCCGATGCCGCGAGCCGGGCCATGCGCTTCTCGTATGAGCTTTACGACGGAGCGGGGGAAGAGCTTCGAGCGACGGGCCACAGTGCGCATTTGTGGCTCGATCGCGAGTCGCGCAAACCGGTGCGCGCGGATGCGGAAGTGATGGAGGCGTTTCGACCATGGCTCGCTTGATCCTCTTCTCATTCATCGTGATCTCAGCGTGCGCGCCGGTTTCGCCGACCTACCTCACCTTGCCGGAGCGCGCAGCTCTCAACACGCCTTACTCCGACGCTGTCCGCGTGGGGAATCTGGTCTTCCTGTCCGGCACCGTCGGCAGTGCGCCGGGAACGAGGCAGGTCGTGCCGGGTGGTGTGGCGGCGGAGACGCGCCAGGCGCTGGAGAACGTGAAGCACAACCTCGAGGCGCATGGCTCGTCGATGGACCGGGTGGTGAAGTGCTCGGTCTTCCTCGCCGACATCGGCGACTTCGAGACCATGAACGGTGTCTATCGCGAGTATTTCAAAACCAACAAGCCGGTGCGGACGACGGTCGGCGTGAACGGTCTGCCGATGGCTGCGCGGGTCGAGATCGAGTGCATCGCTACGATTCGATGACCGCGCCCTGTTCCGCGAGGAGCTCGCGCAACAGCGAGCGGTGGCACTGCGACTCTTCTTCGCAGTAGCAGCCGACGGAAAAGTTCGCCGTCTTCGATAGCGCGGCGAGTAACGCGAGCATCCGTTGCGCCGCGGGCTGTTTCATCTCCGCGCGGTATTTGCGGGCAAACGGGGCGAAGGGCCCGGACAGCGCGGAGGAGACCAGTGCCGCCGACGGCGCGAGCTCGGGAAGCCATACATCGAAATAGTCGCGCGACGCGTAGTCCTCTTTGCGCACCCCACGCGGCGGACGCCGGACCGTGCCGATGCGCAGGCCCTCGCCGGGAAGGCGGGGCGTGCCGAGGCGGACGATGCGGATGGACATGACCGGAAGCTATCATGCGAGGACTTTGGCCCCCCGGTTCGTCCTCTTCGTCGCAGCCTCCACCGTCCTGATGGCCGCGGTTCTCCTGCTCGACGGTCCGGGATTGCCGCGGCAGCTCACGCTCTCCGCGGCTACAGCCGGGTTTCTCTGGTTCTTCGTGCGCTACCTGCGCGTCGATACGCGCCCGGTCCTCACCGCGATCGCCGTAGCCACCCTCGGCGAAGTCGTGCTCTCCCTCGGATGGGGCCTTTACTCCTACCAGCACGCGTTGATTCCACTGTACGTGCCGCCGGGGCATGGACTGTTCTACACACTGGCCGCGGTGAGCGCGCAGCAGGAGTGGTTTCGGCGGCGCGAATCGGTGATCACCCGCGGCGTGCTCGTGGCCGGAACGCTGATCGCCATCCTCAGCCTCGTCGCGTTCCGCGATACCTGGGGATTTCTCTGGTGGCTGGGCGCGCTCGCGCTGATCGCCCGGTCGCGCAATCAACTGCTGCTGTCGACCTGCTTCGTCTACACGATCCTGCTCGAATGGGCCGGGACGGCAAACGGCAACTGGCTGTGGGCCGCGGACGTCCCGTTCGTCGGATTGCGATCGGCGAATCCGCCGGCCGGCGTCGGCATCCTGTACATCCTGCTCGATCTGATCGTCGTGTCGCTCACATCTTTGCGCTGGCAGCCGCTCGCACCATCGGCGGTACGATCAGACGATGCCGGATGAAGATCTCATCGACGCGCCGGAGGAGCTGGCCGAACCGGAAGAGCTGGTCTGTGCCTCGTGCGGCTCGGCGGACATTCAAAAGCGCCCGCGCGCGCTCTACTTCGTCGTCATCGCGGCGCTGGCCATCAGCGTAGGCTTTGCGTTCGGCGAGACGGAGGCAGCCTTTTACTTCGTGGCCGCGGCGGCGATCTTTTCGATGATCGCCGACAGGTGGGTGTGCGAGGAATGCGGGAAGTCGTGGAAGTAGCGGTGTAGTGCAGGCCTCCCGGCCTGCACTACACCTGGAAGCAGTCAGATCGACTTCGCGGACTCGATCATCAGCTCCTGGCCTTCGGCTTCGCCGCAGCTCACGAGCTTGCCCTTCACGCGGACGATCGCGCCGTCCTTGGCGAGGGACTTGCCGGTCACCTTCGACTCGCTACAGACGTCGTAGCTCTTGTCGCTGTCGGCGACTTTGAAGACGGCCTTGGACTGCTCGCCGTCCACCCAGACCACCTTGCCCGTCAGCTCGACCGACTTGGCCTTGGAGGCCTTCTTCATGTCGCAGTTTGCTCCGTCGCCGGCGTAGAGCGTGGCCGCGACGAATACGAGCGCGAGAACCAGAACGAGTTTCTTCATGTGTGTTGCTCCTTTCGATTGCCGAATATAGGCATCGCCCCTGTTCGAGTCTTGTCAAAACGGCAAACGAGCAGAGACGGGACGTGCGGAGATTTGTTATTATGCGTCAACGCGGACGCGGGCTCGTCCCTCGCGCCGCGATTCTGTCAGGTCCAAACGGTGTCCCGAATGAAGCGAATGCTGCTGGCTCCCGCATTAGCCGTGTTGTTTGCCGTGCCCCTTCACGCCTCCTGCAAATCGGGAGCGTCCGAGCCGCTGTTGCGCTCTCTGCTGCGCCAGGCGCCCGGCCTCAAGGCGGAAGTCCTCACGCTGGCCCTCGACGCCACGGCCTGCGCCGCGGAAAAAGGCCTGGTGAAGCGCCAGGAGTTGCTCACCGTCATCGATTACTCCATTCCCTCCACCCAGCCGCGCCTGTGGGTGTTCAACGTCGCCGAAAAGAAGCTGCTGTTCAAGGAGCTCGTCGCGCACGGAAAGAACAGCGGCGGCAATCTTCCGAGCTTCTTCTCCAACAGCTCGGGCAGCCTGGCCACCAGCCTCGGCCTCTTCGTCACCGGCGGCACCTACGTCGGCAGCAACGGCTACTCGCTCCGCCTGAAAGGGCTCGAGGAAGGCGTGAACGACATGGCCTTCGACCGGGCCATCGTGATGCACGGCGCCCCCTACGTCAGCCGCGAAGCCATCCGCGCCCTGGGCCGCCTCGGCCGGAGCTGGGGATGCCCGGCCGTGCGGAAAGAGATCGCCCGCAAGCTCATCGACACCGTCCGCGGCGGCAGCCCGATCTTCGCCTACTACCCGGACGACAACTGGTTGTCCTCGTCGGCATTCGTGCGGCACACTCGCCAGTCGCAACATGCCGCCGCAAATTCTCGGACTGCTTCCCGGTGACCTGGCGTCGCACCTCCGCGCGAATGGCGTAGCCGTTCGCGATGCGGAGGCGCGGCGCGTGATCGCGCATGCGATCGCGGCAGGGAAGGACGGCTATCCGACCTCGCGACCAGTGCCGCGCGCGCTGGAGATCGCGATCGACGCACTCATCGATCGGCGTCGTCTCGAGATCGTGGAGCGGGCGGAGGATCCGGGCGATGGCTTTGTCAAATACCTCTTTCGCCTTCACGACGGCGCGCTGGCGGAAGCGGTGCGCATTCCGCTCGAAGTCGAGGGGCGCTTCACGGTTTGTCTCTCGAGCCAGGCCGGTTGCGCGATGGCCTGCGATTTCTGCGCGACCGGGCGGATGGGGCTGACGCGCAGTCTCGAGCCGTGGGAGATCGTCGCGCAGTTCGTCGCCGTGCGCGATGAAGCGCCGGGCCGCGTGACCGGCGCGGTGTTTCAGGGACAGGGCGAGCCGCTGCACAACTACGCCGCGGTCATGCGCGCCGCGGAGATCCTGTGCGATCCCTGCGGCGGCCGGATCAGCGCGAAGGCGATCACCATTTCCACGGTCGGTCTCGTTCCGGCGATTCATCGGTACGCGAGTGAAGGACGTCCGTATCGCCTGATCGTGTCGCTGACGTCGGCGATCGACGAGCGGCGCCGCGCGCTCGTTCCCAAAGCCGCGGCCTGGCCGGTTCGCGAGCTCGCTGACGCCGTCCGCGCGTACCAGCGCGCCGCCGGCGGCAGGGTGACCATCGCCTGGGTCGTCCTCGGCGGCATCAACACGGGACGCGATGAAGTGGAAGCGCTGCGCGAGCTGTTCGACGGCGTGCCGCTCCGCTTGAACCTGATCGACGTCAACGACGCGCGGCCAGACGGCTACGCTCGCGCGAGCGACGAAGAGCTCGCGGCGTTTCGCGACGAGTTGCGGACGCTGGGGATTCCGGTGGTGCGGCGTTACTCGGGAGGTGCCGCGCGCCATGCCGCGTGTGGCATGCTCGCGGCGAACACGAATGCAGGGTAAACGGACAGCGATCATCCTCGGATTCATCGGCATCGCCGTGGAGATGATCGCGGTGGTGCTGCTCGCGCAGAAGCGGATCCCGACGACGTACGGAACCCCGCTGATCATCGCCGGGATGTTGCTCGCGTTCGTGCCCTTGTTCCTGCTGACGAGGTCGAAGAGACGCCGGTAACCTCCGTTACCATGATCGGCGATGCCGCTGGAAAGCATCGGCGCTCGCGTGGCTCTGCCGCTGTGGGCGAAAGTCGCGGGCACACTCCTGGTCGGGGTCGGTGTCGGCCTCTTAGCGTTCATGCCCGGGCGCCGCGAGGTGCAGCTCATCGCCGTCGCGTGCGCCGTGGCGCTGGCGGTCGTCATCGCCTGGGTGCTCAGCAGATATCGCGAGTCCCCTTCTCACCTGTGACGTTCCCGTGCAACTCGGGGCGCAGTTGCGTGGGCACATCGAAGTCGGGCTACCGAGAATGCCGGACGCCGGATTTCGGATCGTGTTGCGTTGCGAAGAGATGAGCCCCAATCCCGATAGCGCGGCCGAAATCGTCTGGGAGGACGAGGTTCTCGTCGATCCGTCGACGGTTTCCCGAGTCCGATCGGATCTCGTCATTCCGTTCACTTTCGAGATGCCTGACGCGGCGAAACCCACGAGCCAGGACGTGTGGTGGTCCGTCGAAATCACGACGCGTGGCTACGCCGCGCGGTTTTCGATCCCCGTGGTATGGCCAGGATAGTTCTCGTAAGACACGGCCGTTCCGGCCACCTTCACTCAGGCTGGATCAATCGCGAAGAGTTTCTCGGCTGGCGTGAAGCCTACGAATCCGCCGGCATTCATCAGGACGAAGTCCCGCCCCACGACTTGAACGCCACAGCGGCGAAGAGCGGCGTCATCGCGGCCAGTACGGCTCCACGCGCGATCGAATCAGCAAGGCTGCTGGCACCCGGCAGGGACATCCGCACATCGCCGTTGCTTGCGGAACTGGAGCTGGCACCGCCTGCTCTTCCGATGCGAATGCCGCTGACGTCTTGGATGATCGCAATCGGCGTCCAGTGGGCTACGCGAGCGATCCTGCGCCGCGTTCATGTGTCGGAGCTCGAACTGCAGCGCTCGCGAGACGCCGCGAGATGGCTCGCCGATCTCGCTTCATCACACGAGAGCGTGCTCGCCGTGACCCATGGATCTCTCCGCTTGCTGCTCTCGAATCGCCTCGTCGAGCAAGGTTGGCGGCGGGAGTTACCCCGCCGCCGCCGCAACGGTCACTGGAGTGCGTGGCAATTCAAGGCATCTCCGTGACCGCGGGGACACTCTCGACCAAGCCAATCCGCTCGCGCCGCATCGGCAACGGCCCTCCGTACGTCAGCCGACGCCACAGCCACTCCACCGGTCCGAAGCGGAATCGCTCCAGCCACCAGGGGCTGATCAGCATCTGGATGGCGAAGATCGCGACGGTCATCGGCAGCAGAACCGCCGGTCCGACGTCGCCGAGTAATTCGAGGCCGTAGCTGTAGAAGATGAGCGTTCCGATGATCGACTGCAGAAGGTAGTTCGTCAGGGCCGTGCGGCCGATCGCGGCGAACGCACGCAGCTTCGCGCGCACCGCCTGGCTCTGGCAGATGACGATGACGAAGCAGATGTAGCCGAGACTCAAAGCGGGCGTTGCGACCACTCCGATCATCATCACCGCGAACGCCGGGACCGTGGTCGGCATCATCGGCGGGTCGAAGATCCAGCGGAGCGCGGTCACGGCGACGTTGCCGGTCACGCCGATGGCCAGGCCCCACCACATCGCCGTGCGGTATTTCGGCAACGACTCCGGCGACGGATGGAACAGCCGTTTGCGCCAGGCCAGCATGCCGAGGAGGAACAGACCGACGACGTGCCATCCGAAGAAGGGGAGGTAATTCCAGTTGTGCGTGACGGCATCGGTGGCGCGTTGCTTCCCGAGCGCCGCGAACGAGCCGTTTTCATAGATGTCCGCCTGCCTCGCGATCTCCGCCGCGGTCGGCTTCGGCATTTCCGGCATCTTTGCTCCGGCCTGCGCGCCGATGAACACGAGCGTCATGATCAGGGGGATGATCAGCAACCCGATCAAAGCCCAGATGGTCAGAGTCTTGTTCTGGCGCTTGCGGAACAGGAGCAGGACGAAGCCGGACAGCGCGTACACGAGCAGGATGTCGCCGAACCAGATCAGCAGGCCGTGAATGAGCCCGAACAGAACGAGGACGAATAATCGCCGCGAGTAAGTCCACCCGAACTTGGCCCCGCGTTGTTCGGCGCGCTCGAACTGCACGGCGAAACCGACGCCGAAGAGGAAGGCGAAGATGGTGATGAACTTGCCCTGAATGAACGTGTCGACGAAGGCCTGCGCCAGGCGATCGTGGAACGCGGACCAGAACCGGCTCGGCATCATGTAGACCAGGGCCGGACCTGCGAAGCCGCGGATGTTCGCCGCGAGAATGCCGAAGAGAGCCATGCCCCGCAGGATGTCGATCGTGTCGACCCGTTCGGACGTGGCGACAGGGCGGAGCGGCTCCGGCGGCGCCGGAGGCGGGGCAACTTCGGTTGTCATGATGGCGTCCATTCTATGATTTACGGATGCGTACATCGATCGGTTTCCTGGCGTTTCTTCTCGCGTCGTGTGCCGCCGCACCGCCCTCCCAGCCCGTCGCCGAGCCGGCAACGACCGTGGCCATGCCGGCGCCGCCGGCGGCGCGGACCGAGGTCGTCGTCGAGAACATCCACGGCATCGAAGTGCGCGATCCGTATCGCTGGATGGAGAAGGGCGGGCCGGAGATGGAAGCGTGGCTCGCGGCGCAAGGCAAGCATGCGCGAACGGTGTTGGACACGCTGCCCGCCCGCGCCGAGATGCTGAAGGCTGTCACCGCGGCGGACCTCGGCGTCACCCGCGTCTCGATCGTCGATGTCGTCGGCGACGGGCCGCGGATCTTCCTCATGAAGCGAAAGCCCGACCAGGACGTCGCGCAGTTGTGGGTCCGCGACGGATGGAACGGAACCGACCGCCTGCTCGTCGATCCGCGCAAGCGCGACCAGGGCGACGTTCACCACTCCATCGATTACAGCTCGCCGTCGCAGGACGGCAAGCACATCGCGTACGGCATCTCCGCGAGCGGTTCCGAAGACAGCGTGATCGAGGTGATGGAAGTCGATTCCGGCCGCGTGCTCCCGGAACGGATCGATCGCGCGCAGTACGCCGGCATCTCCTGGCGTCCCGATCACCGCTCGTTCTTCTACTGGCGCCGCGCGAAGCCGGCACCCGGTGCGACGCGAGTGGACTGGTTCAAGAACAGCGCGACCTACCTCCACCGCCTCGGCGACGATCCCGAGAAAGCCGTTCCGGTCTTCGGACCGGCGATGCGCGAGCTCGGCATCTGCGAGGAGTGCTTCTCCTGGGTTCAGGTCTCGCCGACCTCACGATGGGTGCTCGCCGGCTCGACGCCCGGAACCTCGGCGGATCTCGAATACTTCGTCGCGCCGCTCGATGCGGTTACGCCGGGAGTGCCCATTCCCTGGCGGCGCGTGACCGGGCCGAAAGATCGCGTGTGGGGGATGACCGCGCATGGCGAGCGGCTGCTGGCGCTCACGTATGGCGATGCGCCGCGCTTCAAGATCGTGGAGATCGATCCGGCCGCGCCGACGATTGCCGCGGCGCGCGAGTTCGTCCGCCATGACGACGATGTCCTGGATGGGTGGGCGGCGGCGCAGGACGGTGTCTACATCAGCTACAACGAGGGTGGCCGCTTCCGCCTCGAGCGCATGGGCTGGAACGGCACGCGCGAGACGATCGCGCTTCCGTACAACGGCACGATCTCCGGACTTTCCGCGTCACCCGACAAACCGGGCGCGCGCTTCTATCTCGAGACCTGGACGCATCCGTTCCGCACGTTCGCCGTCGACGCGAACAGGCAGGTCCGCGACCTCGGACTGATGGAGCCCTGGCCCGTCGACTACTCGCATCTCACGTCCGAAGAAATCGAAGTGAAGAGCGCGGACGGTACTCTCGTGCCGCTGTCGATCGTGTACCGCAAGGATCAAGCGAAGGACGGCAGCGCGCCGGCGATTCTCGACGGATACGCGTCGTACGGCTCGGCGCAGACGCCCTACTTTTATCCGATGCGCCTGGCGTGGGTGGACAAGGGCGGTGTGGCCGCGGAGTGTCACGCGCGCGGCGGCGGTGCGCGCGGCAAGGAGTGGCACACGGCCGGGATCAAGCAGAACAAGGAGCGCGGCATCGAGGACTTCATCGCCTGCGCGGAGTATCTGATCGCCAATCGCTTCACCAGCGCGTCGAAGCTCACCGGCACGGGAACGAGCTCCGGCGGCTTGCTCATCGGCGGCGCGATCACGCGGCGTCCGGATCTGTTCACCGCGGCGTTCCTGCGCGTGCCGGTCGCGAATCTGATGCGCTTCGAGTCGACGGAAGGCGGTCCGGCGAACGTGCCGGAGTACGGCAGCGTTGCCAACGCCGAGGACGTGAAGTTCATCTTCGCGTCGGATCCGTATCACCGCATCAAGGACGGCGTGAAGTATCCGGCGCTGGTGGTCACGGGCGGCATGCACGACGTGCGGGTGCCGGTGTGGCTGCCCGCGAAATTCGCTGCGCGGATGCAAACCGCGACGACCGGCGGTCCGGTGCTGCTGCGCGTGGAAACCGGCGCGGGCCACGGACTGGGCTCGCGACGCTCGGCGGTTCGCGAGGAATGGGCGGACCTGTACGCGTTCGCGTTATGGCAAAGCGGAAAGTGAGGCGGAAGGCGCGGCGCTTTCGGCCGCGCTCAACCCTTTCAACGATGCTGCGCGATTGGGCATGCGCTCGAGCGAGATCCTGAACTGCTCGAGCGCTTCCTTCGGCTTGCCGGCGGCGAGAAGCATCTCGCCGTAGAGCTCGTGCGATGGCTTGAGCACGTCCGGCGGTCCTGACGGTGCGCCGAGCGTTTCTTCGACCGCGGTGGCGCGTTTCGCGAAATCGAGCGCCTCGGTGAGCTTTCCTTGTCTGCGCAGTTCCATCGCGCGCAACGTCAGCTCCATCGCTTCGAGCGTGCGCTTCTCGACGGGAAGCGTTGCGGACTCACGCGCGGCGACGAGACTCCCGATTGCAGCCTGCGCGGCCGCGGCGTCACCTCGCCGGATCGCGAGCAGGCCGTTCGCGTAGTGCACGGCTTTGCTGCTGTCGTAGCGGGGCGCGGCGCAATGCGCGGCTTCTTTCGCGTCGTATCCGGCGGTGGCGATGTTCAACGGCTCGCCGGTTTCCACGATCCATCTCGCCGTCATCCAGGCTCGCGTAGAGCGCTCGCGATCGCTGTTCGCGCCGTCCGCGGGAACTTCGGCCAGGAGCGCTTTTGCTTCGTCGCGGCGTCCCTGCTGGAGGTAGATGTACTGCAGCCACTGCAGGCTGTGCAGGTCGCGTTTCGCGGACGGCAGCTTGTCGCGCTCGACCCAGGCCTTCGACGCGGCGTACGAGGCCTCGTTCGAGGCCGCGGCCTCTTTCCACATGCCGAGCTGCAGAAAAATGTGCGACGGCATGTGCAGCGCGTGATGCGCGGCCGGCGCAACGCGCGAATAGCGGTGCGCCGCGCGCAGACCAAGCGGCGCATGCAGCGGATCGTCGTACGCGTGAATGGTGTAGTGGAGGACGCCGGGATGTTCGGGATGCGTGGACGCGAGCGGCTGGAGGACTTCCGCCGCGCGGATCTGCTTCCGCATCGCATCCGGGTCGCGGTACATCGTGCCCATGATCGCCAGCGAGTGAAACGCCCTGACCTCGGCGTTGGCCGGATACTTTTCGACCATCGCCGCCAGCGCGCGCTCGTACGCCAGATCGCGCTCGCGCTTCGAGCCTTCGCCGTACAGAACATCCAGCGTTGCCCGCCAATCGCGTTCGAGCGGCGTCGCCGGCGCGGGCGCTTTCGCAAGAATGGCCAGTGCGGCCTCGCGATCCTGCTCCATCCAGATCGGATGGTTGTGAGTCATGGCCTCGCCCCAGTACGCCATCGCGAACTGCGGGTCGAGCTTCTGCGCGCGCTGGAACGACGCGGCCGCCTCTTCGTACCAGAAGCTGTGCAGCGCCGCGACGCCGCGCTCGAATTCAGCCTGGGCCTCGCGATTCTTCGTCGAGGTCGGAAAGGCAACGGTGCCGAGTTCGGCGGCGAGGATGAGCGCGATGGCGAGGATGTTCATGCTGTCACCGGTAAGCCACCGACCGAGGCAACGATGGCCAGGATGCCGAGTTTTCGCATCGGAAGAGTCTAGAGCAGGTTCAGCGCACCGCGCGCCGTCTTGGCACCGGCGTCATGACCGGCACCGGCAGCCCGTTCACCAGCGACGAGGACGCTTTCAAACGCGCCTCGACCTCGGCCGGCGTCAGGTCAGGCTCGCGCTCGAGGATTCGCGCGGCCATGCCCGCGACGTAAGGCGTGGCGAACGATGTGCCCGAGCCGAAGGCCGGCTGGATGAAGTGATCGATCCCGGTTCCCGAGGCCAGGAGCACGTTCGCGCCGGGTGCGAGGACTTCGACGAGAGGACCTCCGCACGACCGCGACCAGACCTGGTTGTCGCGGGTGATCGCCCCGACCGTGATCAGGCCGTCGATCGAAGGACCGAAGAGTCCCGGGTAAGCGATGACCGTTCCGTTTTCCGAGCAACCGTTTGGCAATCCGTCGCCCGCTGCGTTTCCGGCGGCGACAGCGATGACGAAGCGCTTGCCATTCGGATCGGGGTTCATGTTTGCGTCGACGCCCGAGGTCATCCGTCGCACGTCTTCGGCGAGCTCGGCGTACTCGGTGAATCCGTGGAAGTAGCCGCCGCTGATGTTCACCACGGCCGTACGGAATGACGGCGCGGTCGGGCTGTACGCATGCTCGACGACGGCGCGCAGCGCCTCGCGGTAATCTCCAGGCCCGGCGATGATGGACACGATCTTTACGTCCGGCGCGATGCCGGTCGTGGCGCCACCGATGATCGACGCCACCGATGTGCCGTGGTTCACGCCGACGCTGCAGCGCGTCGATCCGGCTCCGCAACCGGGCGGGACAGGTCCGACCGTTTTTTCGTGGATGACGATGCTGCCCTCAGCGCGCATGAACTCGTTGTGATCGGCCCGAATGGAAAGGTCGATGACGTAGACCACGACGCCGGCACCGGTTGCGGGCATGAACATGCGGCCGTCGAGCGCGCCGGCGCGGCTATCCGCGCGGTCGAGATGCCAGAGGACGTTCTCGGGAAACTGCGGGCCGCACGCGACGATGCGCGCGACCGGCACGGTGAGCGCGACTTCCTCGGTTACCTGGCAGGTGGTGAAGCGAACCTGCGCGTTTACTGCGATCGTGGCGAGTACAGCGAACAGGGTGAGAAAGGTCTTCAAGTAAAAGCTCCAGGGAAAAGGTTATTTGCGGGCGCAGTTTATAACCGGGAAGGCATGGATTTAACGAGCTGAACCGCTTGCAACCCGCGCGTTACACGGGAAGCGGATGCTCCTCGATCACGGTGTTGAATGTGCGCCCATCGAGCTCCAGGTAGAGTTGACGCTCGGTCACCGTTAGCGACAGCGCTGCGCGCCGCCCGACCGCCTCGGCGACCTCCTCGACGAAGCCGTCGCCGAATGTGTAGACCGGCACCTCATCCGAACGATGAATTCTCTTGCCCGAGAGTGACTCCATCACCACTCGAAGCGGGCGGTGCGTGTAAACGGCTACCCGGCCGGCCAACTTCGTGGCCCGGTGGATCCGTTCGGCGTCAGGTGCGCCCACCTCGATCCATGCAGTGATGCGTCCGGTCAGGTCGCGCACCAGGACCGCCGGCTCATCGCCGGCCGCGACTCCTTCTGTCAGCGAAATCCCTTCGGCATACTCGAGCGAATACGCGAGGACCCGGCTGAGCATGTACGGCGCGGTCTCCGACGGCTGACGGGCAACGCGCAGGTCGACCTTCTCGTAGACGCCGCGATCGATGTCAGAGATTTCGAGCGCAAACGCGTGAATCGTCGGGGTCAGAGCCATCGGGTTGCAGCACGGCTGCCTAAACCAACTCCGTCGCCTGCCGCTCCTGCAACGCCATCGCCGCCTTGTTCGTCGCCTTGAACGAGCGCGCCGCGGCGATGAACGAGCGGAACAGCGGATGAGGCGCCGTGGGCCGCGATTTGTACTCAGGGTGGAACTGGCAGCCGAGGAACCAGGGGTGGTCCTGCAGCTCGATGATCTCCACGAACTTGCCGTCCGGTGAGAGGCCGGTCACGCGGAACCCGCGCTCCTCGAGTTGCGGGATGTACTCCGGGTTGGCCTCGTAACGGTGGCGGTGGCGCTCCTCGACCATCTCCACGCCGTACGCGTCGCGGGCAATGGAACCCTCGCGCAGATTGCACGGATATTTGCCGAGGCGCATCGTGCCGCCGAGGGCGTCGACGCCGATGAGATCGCGCAGCTTGTAGATGACTTTGTACGGCGCCTCGTCATCGAACTCCGTCGAGTTCGCGCCGACCATCCCCGCGACGTTCCGCGAGAACTCGATGGTCGCGCACTGCATGCCGAGGCAGATGCCGAAGAAGGGGATCTTGCGCTCGCGGGCGTAGCGGATGGCGCGTAGCTTTCCTTCGACGCCGCGCGAGCCGAAGCCGGGGCCGACGAGGATTCCGTCGACGCCACCGAGCTCGCCGTGGTAGCCCTCTTCCTCGAGCGATTCCGAATCGATGTAGACGATGCGGGTCTTGACGTTGTTCGCAATGCCGCCATGCTGCAGCGCTTCGTTGAGCGACTTGTACGAATCGCCAAAGTCGACGTACTTTCCGACGAATCCGATCCGCACTTCATCCTCGGGATGCCGCATCTTCCGGACGATCTCTTCCCACTTCGCCAGCGAGCCGACTTCTTCCTGCGGCAGATGCAGCTTGTCGAGCAGGATCTCGTCGAGACCTTCGCGCGAGAACGCCAGCGGCACCTGGTAGATGAAGTCGACGTCGTACGCGGGGATGACCGACTCTTCCTCGACATTGCAGAAGAGTCCGATCTTCTTCTTCATGTCCTCGGGGATGGTCCGTTCCGAGCGGCACAGGAGGATGTCCGGCTGGATGCCGATCTCGCGGAGCTTCTGAACCGAGTGTTGGGTCGGCTTGGTCTTCAACTCTTCGGAAGCTTTGATGTAGGGGACCAGGGTGACGTGAACGTTGATCGCGTTGCCGCGTCCTGCTTCCTGACGAAACTGACGGATCGCTTCGAGAAACGGCAGTGACTCGATGTCGCCGACCGTGCCGCCGATCTCGATGATCACCACGTCGATCGGGTCCACATTCTCGGTGACTTCGCGGATGCACTTCTTGATTTCGTCGGTGATGTGGGGGATGACCTGCACGGTCTTGCCAAGGTAGTCACCGCGGCGCTCTTTTTCGATGACTTTCAGGTAGACGCGGCCAGTCGTGTAGTTGTTCTTCCGTGTGGCGCGCATCGAGGTGAATCGCTCGTAGTGGCCGAGGTCGAGGTCCGCTTCCGCGCCGTCGTCCGTGACGAACACTTCACCGTGTTGAAAGGGAGACATCGTCCCGGGGTCGACGTTGATGTAGGGATCGAACTTCATCAGAGTGACCTTGAAACCGCGTGCTTCGAGCAACGCTCCGATGGATGCCGCGGCGATGCCTTTGCCCAGCCCTGAAACAACGCCGCCGGTAATGAAGATGTACTTCGTGCTCATCGGATGCCTCCTACGCGGTTCTGCCTGCTTTTTTGGGGAGAAAGTTCAGGTGGGTCGGGCGTTGAATCGAAAAATGAGCCAGACGGCTCAATGACAAGCTCCGATTTCACGCATCGGAAGGCATTCTAAATCGGCGCCAGCAATGCGGCAAGACCGGCGGGTGGAGAAGTCATTGCCGGAGCAGTTCCGCCTCGACCCGCGCCACATCCTCAGGACGGTCGACGCCGAGGTGGGCGCGGGTGGTCTGGAGGACGTTGATGCGCATCCCGTTCTGCAGGGCGCGCAGCTGTTCGAGCGATTCGGCGAGCTCCAGCGACGACGGGGCGAGGGCCACGAAACGGTTCAGCACGTCGCGGCGGTAGGCGTACACACCGATGTGGCGCATGGCCGTCTCCCGGGAGGCGATCGGGGCGCGGGAAAAGTAGAGAGCGTTGCCGATCATGTCCCGGATCACCTTCACCACGTCGCGGCTCTGAAACTCCTCGTCCGACTCGAGCGGTGAGGCCAGCGTGGCCAATCCCGAAATCGTGTTCGCCAACTTGTCGATGAGCGCGTCGACGCCGGTCATGTCGATCAGCGGCTCATCGCCCTGCACGTTGACGACGATGTCGAACGGCTCTCCCTCGGCGCTCTCGATGATCGGCAGGGCCGCGGCGATCCGGTCCGTCCCGCTCTGAAACTCGCCCTCGGGACGGACGACCTTTCCGCCGAACTCGAGGACGTGGCCGAAGATGCGGTCGTCGTCCGTCGCGACGTAGACCGCGGTCGCGCGCGCGGAGATCGATGCCCGCTCGTACACGCGCTGAATGAGAGAGAGGCCGGCGATCTGCGCCAGAGGCTTTCCGGGGAATCGCGAAGAGCCCCAGCGCGCGGGAACTACAATCACCGACCGCATGAACGCCGGGGATTCTATCAACGCCCGCGAGCGCGACCTCGTGAAGCGCCTCGGCGTGGTGGTCATCTTCATCCTCGTCTTCACCGCGGCGTTCGCGCATCTCCATCGCGTCTACGCCGACAAGTTCTTCGGCATCACCGGGCGGGCGGAGTGGATCTGGGCGCAGCACCGGATGAGCTCGAACGAGCCGGTGGCGTTTTTCGCGACGCGCGACGTCGTGCTCCCGGAGCGGCGCGATTTCACTCACCTGAAAGTGATCGGCGACCCGGAGTACACGATTCATGTGAACGGGCGCGAGGTCGCGGGGCGGCGACTGGCGGGGCGTCGCAAGACGCACGTCGACGAGCGGCTCGATCTCTACGACATCTCCTCACTGGTGAAGACCGGAAGGAACCGGATCGTGATCACCGTCCGCGCACCGGCGGGCATCGGCGGTCTCATCGCGTCGATCGACCTGGCGCCTGAGAATCAGAACTGGCTGGTGACGAATGCGGACTGGAAGATCTATCGGCAGTGGCATCCGGAGCTCTTCCGCCGCGATCCCGTGGGCGTGCCGTGGGAACCGCCGCAGATCGTCGGTGCGCCGCCGGTCGGACGGTGGAACTACCTGCAGGTTGCGCGGCGGCAACACGGCGCGAAGACGACGACGGTCGTGCCTCCGCGCGATTCGTTCGAAGTCGTCGGGCTGATTCCCGCGATCCGAACGCGCGGCGGCGTGGCGGTGGCGGTTGCCGATCGCGCGCGGGCTACGGCGTTCGACTTCGGCTTCACGAAAGGGCATCTGCGGCTGACGCGCGAGCGGTCGCACTTTGCCAGCCGGACGGTGAACGTGCGTTTCGCTTTCGCGCGGCACGAGCTCGGCTACGTCGAATGGAATCTGCGGCCGATCGTCTTCGCGCCGGGCGAGATGTCCGTCACCACGCCCGAGACGCACGACTTCCGCTACGCGATGGTGTTCGCGAGGGGAGTGCGGGCGGAGGAGGTCCGGTAGTTTATCCCGCGCGAAGACGCGGGATCTCTCGGTGCACCTGCCGCAATGATGGCTACTGCGCCGCTGGTGCACGCAGAGATCCCGCGTCTTCGCGCGGGATAAACTGAAAGAAAGATCTCCTAGTAGATGACTTTGCGGACGAAGTAGTCCTGCTGCGAGATCAGGCGCTTCTCCATCGCATCCGCGTCGGCGCGGCTCATCTGAAACCTTCCCGCCGAACCGCCGGAGGTCGTCTTCATGAACAGCTCGACCATGTCGATCACCGCGCCGTCGACGCCGGCGTTGCGCATGATCAGGTAGGACGTCGCCGAGATCGCGTTGAAGACGCGCTCTTCCGTGTCGACGGTCAGCTCGGCGCGAAGGCTGCGCGCGCCGGTCGAGACGATGTTCTTCTCGAAGATGCCGATGTTCTCGTAGGACTTGTCGAAATTGTCGAGCACGCGCTGCGGCACGGTGCCGGCGACGACGTTCGGCGGCGGCGCCACGACGGGAGCCTGGGACGTGTCAGGCGTCGGCACCTTGCCGGTGCTGCGCTGACGAAGCTTGATCTGGCCGCCGAGGGGCTCCTGTTGCTGCTGCGCGGGAACCTGGGAGACGGGCATGTTCGTGGTGAGATCGAGCAGCTTCCCGTCGACGCCCAGCTTGGTGAGCTGTTCGGACTTCGCCGCGTCGATCAGGGCGGGATCGACCTGTAGGGACTGCCCGTTGGTCAGGAGGATGATCGCCTTGCCGTTCTGGATCGTGTACTTCGCCTTGGCCTTGTAGCGCGTGCCGTCCCGCATCACGACGGTGTACTGCGCGAACGCCTGCGCGGCCACGAGCAGCGCTGCGAACATCACGACGAATCGGGTGAGTCTTTTCTGCATGGCGCCTCCGGAATCTGGGGGTGAAGCGGTCGATTATACTGACGCGTCGCAACGCCGGACTGCCGGTCGGCGATTCCGAATCCGGTTCTTCACCCCAGGAGAGATACCCGCATGCTGGTCGTCATGGAGGCCGCGGCGCGGCCCGAGCAGATCGAAGCCGTCGTTCGCCACATCGAGCGTCTCGGTTTCAAGGCGCACCCCATCCCGGGAGCGTACCGGACGGCGATCGGCGTCACCGGACACGGCGGGAAGGCCGATCCGCTCATCCTGGAGAACTTCCCCGGCGTCAAGGAAGTCATCCCTGTCTCCCACGCATACAAGCTCGTCAGCAGGGAAGCGCGACCGGAGGATTCGATCGTCAACGTCGGCGGGGTCGACGTGGGCGGAAACGGGATCGTGGTCATCGGCGGTCCTTGCGCGGTCGAATCGCTCGACCAGACCCGCACCATCGCCGAGGCGGTCAAGCGCGCCGGTGCGCAGCTCTTCCGTGGCGGCGCGTACAAGCCGCGCACGTCGCCTTACTCGTTCCAGGGGCTGGGGGAGAAGGCGCTGGAGATTCTCGCGCGCGTTCGCGAGGAATTCGACATCCCAGTGATCACCGAGGCGATCGATCACGAATCGCTGCAGCTGGTCGAGCAGTACGCGGACTGCATCCAGATCGGCGCGCGGAACATGCAGAACTTCGCGCTCCTGAAAAGCGCCGGCCGCTCGCGGAAACCGGTCCTGCTGAAGCGAGGGATGGCCGCGACGCTCGAGGAGCTGCTGCTGTCGGCCGAATACATCATGTCCGAGGGGAACTACGCGGTGATGCTGTGCGAGCGGGGCGTGCGGACGTTCGCCGACCACACGCGCAACACGCTCGACCTCTCGGTGATCCCCGCGGTGAAGCGCATCTCCCATCTACCGATCCTCGTCGATCCGAGCCACGGCACGGGCAAGCGCAACAAGGTGCTGCCGATGTCCCGCGCCGCGATCGCCGCGGGCGCCGACGGGGTGATCATCGAGGTGCACCACAAGCCGGAAGAGGCGCTGTCGGACGGACCGCAGGCGCTTCTGCCCGAGGCGTTCGCGGTGGTCGTGCAGCAGTGCGACGCCATCGCGCAGGTGCTTGGGCGTTCGTTGCAGCCTGCTCTGGCGGCGTCGTAGCGCACGAGCACACCGGGGCGCCTCCGGCGCCCCGGTCAGCTTTTGCCCTGCAACAGCTTCAGTGCAGCCTGCTTCAACGCCATGCTCGTGCCCCCGCGCGCGATGTTGCGCAACTCCGGGACCGGCAGCGTCGGCAGGATCTTGAGAGCGAAGGCCGGCGGGGTTTTCGGGTTGTTGACCAGGCCCACCCGCACGTCCAGGCTGGCCATCCACTGGCCGGTCTTCACGATCACGTCCGCGATCTGGTAGTTGAGAAACGACGACTTCGCGAGGCGCGCCACTTCCTCGACCGTGATTCGCGGGTTGCGCAGGATCGATAGCAGTACGCGCGGGTCGTTGTCCTGGAGCAGGAGAGCGCGTTCGCTGCGATCGGCTTTCACCGCGAGGAGCAACTTCTCCATCTGCGACAGGCCGCGGATGCGATCCCAGACGTTGCCGGGTTTTTCTTCCTCGGCCTCCGGCTTCGTCAGGAGCTTCTGCATCATCTCCTCGACATTGCCGTCGATCACCACCGCTATGCCGTCCGGCAGCGCGGCAACTGCTGTTGCTTTCGCGAACGCCTCGCCGCCGCCCGCGCCGCGGAGCGTCAGCAGCAGCGCGGTGTTCAGGGGCACGGTCTCGGCGGTCGTGAGGCGGAGGGCGTTGTCCACGAGGTTCGCGCGCAGCTCCTGCTCGCTGTCGAACTCCGCGGTGAACGCGGCCGTGCCGTTCCGGGTGACTTTCATCCGATCACGCAGATCATCTTCAAAAGCGGCTCGGCGAGGCGGGCATCCCCTTCGACTTGCGGTTCCTTCTTCGCCCGCGCCTTCGTGAACAACCGCCACGCCGAATCGGGATCGATCGTGACGACGGCCGACGCTTCATCCTCGCCGGGGAACAGTTTCCACTGATCATTCTCGCGGCGAAGCGTCCAGGCGTCGGTGATTCGCAAGGCGATCGCCGTTCCATCAGGCGCTGAAAAATCACGATACGCGTGCGGCACGCCGCGGACGAACGTGTCGATGACCGGGCCGAGGAACGGCTCGAACAGCGGCGGGCGGGCGAGGGCGTCGCGGATCTGTTGCTGGTGATGCCAGCGCTCCGTCAGCTCGCGAGCGACGTCGAACCACACCGGCGATTCCTCTTCGCCCGCCCACGCCACGCCCCACATCGCCTTCGCGAATGGATCGAGCGAGACGAGATACGAGGCCTCCTCGCTGCCGTAGCGATCCATCATCTCGATGAGAATCCGCGGGCTGATCCGCCGCATGGCCACGATCCAGTCGCGATTTGCAGCATTCGGCTCGAAATCCGGAATCGGCACCTGCGACAGCCGTCGCAGCGCGGTATCGAGCAGATGCGCGGTCAGGTCTTTCACCGTCCACGAGCCCGCCGCGGTCCGCGCGTTCCACTCCTCGTCAGAGATCCCGCGCAGGAGCGCGATCAGCTCTTCGTGAAGCGGCGCAAACAGTTCCGCGGTGAGAATCGGCTGCATTGGTAGACTCACGCCCCGCGATCTTATGCGCCGCACGAAAATTCTCGCCACCCTCGGCCCCGCCAGCAGCAGCGAAGAGATGATCTACAGGCTCCTGACCTGTGGCGTCGACGCCTTTCGCCTGAACTTCTCCCACGGCAAGCATGAAGAGCACGCGAGGGTCGTCGCGACGATCCGCTCCGTGGCCATGGACCTCGGCCGCTACGTTCCGATCGTCGGCGACATTCAGGGCCCGAAACTGCGCATCGGCGACGTCGACGGCGTGCTCCACCTCGAGTCCGGACAACCATTCGAGATCTCGACCGAGCCCGTCCTCGGGACCGCGAAGAAAGTCTCGACCAACTTCAAACCGCTCCCGAACGAAGTGCAGATCGGCCAGCGCATCCTCATCAACGACGGCCTGGTCGAGCTGGTCGTGACCGCGGTCGAGCCGAAGAGCGTCAGCACGCGGATCATTCACGGCGGTCCGATCTCCTCGAAGAAGGGGATGAACTTCCCCGACTCCGAGCTGACCATTCCCGCGATCACCGACAAGGACAAAGTCGATCTGAAGTTCGCCGTCGAGCAGAAGCTCGACTACATCGCCGCGTCGTTCATCCGCCGCAAGAGCGACATCGTCGAGCTGCGGGAAATCCTCCATTCGCACGGCGGCAACGAGATCAACGTCATCGCCAAGCTCGAGAAACCGCAGGCCATCGACAACCTCGACGAGATCCTCGAGGTCAGTGACGGAGTGATGGTTGCCCGCGGCGATCTCGGCGTCGAATTGCCGCCGGAAGCGGTGCCGATCATTCAGAAGAAGATCCTCGTGCGCGCCAGCCGGTGGGGGAGATTCGCCATCACCGCGACGCAGATGCTGGAGTCGATGACCACCAACTCCCGGCCCACACGCGCCGAAGCCTCGGACGTCGCGAACGCGATCTTCGACGGATCCGATGCGGTGATGTTGTCGGCGGAAACGGCGTCGGGGAAGTATCCCGTCGAAGCCGTGCAGATGATGGCCCGGATCGTCTTTGCGGCCGAGGCCAACCGGCAGCATGTGGCGTTCGAGTGGGAGCGCGAGCCGTTCAGGAAAGTATCGGAGCTCGACGAATTCACCGACGCGCTGGCCGGCGCCGCGAACTACGCCGCGGAGCAGTTGGACGCGAAGTACCTGGTCGTCTTCACCCAGACCGGGTTCGCGGCGCGGCTCATGTCGAAGTTCCGCCCGAAGGTCCCGATCATCGCCCTCACGCCCTCGAGCTGGGTCGCGCGGCGCATGAATCTGCTCTGGGGCGTGCAGCCGTTCGTGGTGCAGGAAGCGGGGGAGTTCCATGAGCAGATCGTCGACCGCGTGGACGACGTTCCTCCTGTCGAAGGACATCGTCCGTCCCGGCGACAGACTGGTGATCCTGATGGGATCACCGATCTATCAGCGCGCGAAAACGAACCTGCTGCGCGTGCACCGGGTCAGGGACTAGAGCGACTGGAGAAAGGCCAGTAGCCTTGCCCGGTCGCCGGGACTCAGTTTTCGGAAGCGATCCTTCGCCGGGAACCCCTGTCCGTCGTGGGCGATGATCGCGTCTTCGATGGTGCGCGCGCTGTTGTCGTGAAGGAAGCCAGTGATGGCGCGCAGCCCCCACAGCGGCGGAGTGCGGAATTCATTGCCCGTTGCCGCGCCCTGCGGGATTCCGTCGCGGAGATCGTCCATGTGGTGGAGGAGAAAATCGGAATACGGGTGATACGTGACCCGATCGAGCGCGCGGACCGGATGAGGTCCGGTCTGCAGCGTCGAGACATGACAGGAGTTGCAGCCGATCTGGTTGAACACCGCTTCGCCCGCGGTCACCTCCGCGGTGATCGGACCGCGCGGCGGCGCGGCCAGGAACATCATGAACTCGGTCAGCGCCCGGACCCCGCTCCCGTCGTCGTTCAGCCCCGGCGCGGGGTTGAAGCGGAGCTCCTCGCATCGTCCGGACGGGCAGTCCTCGTCCGGGAACTCCGGATTGGTGATCCCCATCTCGTTCAGATAGGCATCGCCGGCGAAGCGGAAGAGCGTCGGATTCTGATTTTTCCACCCGAACTTGCCGACGGTCTGCGTTCCAGCGGCCGGATTGTCGACCCAGGCGACGCGTCCAGCTGTTCCGTCGCCGCGCGCGGCCTGCTCAGCGGCCAGGGCGATGAAGGTGGAGTCCGGTGTCGCGTCGATGAGTCCGAGGCCGAAGAGAGGAATGGAACGGCGACTGGCGTTGATCGTCGCCTCGGGCGGCACCGCTTCGGCGCGATAGGTGTGGACGGCGCCGTCCATTTCCCCGATCGATCGCCTCGAGATGATCGGTCCTCCGAGGTGTTTCAGCGGATCGAACTGGTTGTTTGTGATCGTGCCGATCCTCGTTTCGACTCCCCCGCTCGCTCCGCCAGTGGCTGGACGGTTGTGGCAGGAAGCGCAGAAGGCAGCGTTGAAGACCGGACCGAGGCCGTTGTCGACGCGCCGCACGCGAAGAAACTCCTCCCGCCCTGCCACGAAGCGTTCGAGCTGTCCGCGCGTCAGGCCGGGAAGGGGCTTGCCGAACTCGGCGACGGGGTCGGGGCCGCTGGCGCCTGCCTGACGGCGACGCTGACCGGGAAGCGAGGGCGACAGCAGGCAACAAAGGACGGCGAAGGCGACGAAGCGCTTCATGCGGACACTCCTTTTTGGTGACAGCCGGATTGTACGGACACTCGGGGAGAAGGCAAACCGAGCCGGACGCTCTCGTTTCCGAACGGTTACGCTGCGGCCTGGCTCCCGGGACCGGGTGTAGGATGCGCATTGCACCTCAGGGGGAATGGTAGGGGGCCGGGGGTCGCGTTTTCCTGGTCGTCGGCTTTTAACAATCGGAGGAGGTTTATGCGCCGGTTTCGAACGTTAGCCATCGCGGTCGTCGTATTCGCCGCCGCTGCGCCAGCTCGATCCGAAACGCCGGTCCCGCCGGTTCTCGAAGTTCTGGGGACAGTTACCAACGCCGCCCGCCCCGTTGCCAACGCCCTCGTCATCGCGCTCAATCTTCAGGATTTCGCCGCCTCCCAGGCCTGGACCGCGAGCGACGGCACGTTCAACCTTCCCACCCTTCGCGGCGGCATCTACAAGATCATCGCCGTCAAACAAGGCTTCATCCCCGCCATTCAGACTCTCGTTCCGACCGGCGCGAAACACAAGCTCGCGCTGAAGCTGGAGAACGAAGGCAAGCAGAAAAAGAGCACCGCCAATCAGGAAATCTGGGAGCTTCGCGGCTCGCTGCCGCCGGATGTTCTTCGCGATCTCGACAACGTTCTGCAGCCGGCGGAGATCGCGTCCTACGAGGTGCCGCGCTTCCGCGGCGAGATGCTCTCGCTGACCGGCCTCGTGAACCAGGCCGCGGACCCCGCATTCGCCCAGACAGCCCTCGGCGTTCACGGCCGCATCGGCGACAACTGGCAGGTCGGCATCAGCGGCAACATGCAGCGCTTCGAAGATGCGACCGACGGCGTTTCCTTCGGTACTCCGCTCGCCGAGTCGAGCGTGATGTCGATGGAGCTCCGCTCGTCGCCGACGCAGTCGTATCGCGTGGCCTCGACCAAGAGCTCGTGGCGTTACGTCGACGCGGAGCGCGAGGGTGGCGGCCTGGCCGACGTGCGCGCGCACAACTTCGAGTGGCAGAGCGGTCCGTCGAAGGTCGAGGTCCGCTACTTCCAGCAGCAGAATCTTTTCCACGATGCCTCGAACGTCATCGAGATCGCCGGCGAATCGACCATCCTGCAAACCCGCCGCAATGACCTCGGCGTCTCGCTGCGCGTGACTCAGGAAACGGTCGGGTCGACGTCAGACGCGCTTCGCGTAGCCGACCTGACGGCCAATGGTTCGGTGAGCGTGGTCCCGTCGCTGATCCTGCACTACGGCATGTCCAGCCGTCTGCGGGTCGATGGTCAGGACTGGGCGCCTCGCACCGGCGCCGAGTGGAAGATCACCGAGAACACCTCGATCGTGGGCTCGGGTCTGTACAAGATCATCGATCACGACGCGACGCGCTTCACGCTGCCGAGCCTCGTTTTCTGGACCGAGGACACGCGTGTGTTGCCGCGGTACCTGTACACGTTCGGCGTCGTGCATGACGTCGATGGCAAGTCGCGGTTGTCCGCCATTGCCACGGTCTCCGAGACCGACGAGCCACTGCGGATGGTGTTCGGCAACGGCTACGACCAGTTCTGGGACGGCCTGTACATCGAGGCCGGCGACATCCGCAAAGACGTGCGCGTGGCGTATCGCAAAGAGTTCGGCAATCGTCTGGCGATCGACGTCGCGACCAGCGCCGGCACGGCCGCCCATCGCGACATCACCGAAACGAGCGTGGGCACGAAGACCTACGTGACAGGCGATCTGCAGTCGACCTTCAGCCCGACGCGGACGACCCTCGCGGTGTCGTATCGCGAGATCCAGCAGCCCCGCGACGATCAGGAAGAGGACTACCGCACCGAGCGCATCAACGTGCGCATGGCCCAGTCGCTCTACCTGCCCGTCGACCTGAAACTGCTGATCGGCCTCGAGCTCGCGCGCGCCGAGAACTCCCCGTACCTCATCGACACGCTCACCCCGCAGGGGCGCTCGAAGAAGTATCTGGGCGGGTTGGCGTTGAACTTCTGAAGCCAAGCAAATCCGACCTCGCCGCCGCGTACGGCAAGACCCTGCCGGACGTCATCGCTCCGAACCTCGACGTCCTCTTCTGCGGCATCAATCCCGGTCTCTACACCGCGGCGATCGGCTGTCATTTCGGGCGCCCCGGTAATCGCTTCTGGCCGACGATTCACCGCGCCGGATTCACGCCGCGGCTCTTTTCACCGCAGGAGCAGCACGAGCTCCTGAAGCACGGGTGCGGGATCACGAACATGGTCGCCCGCGCGACCGCGGCGGCGGATGAGCTCACGCCAGAGGAGCTGATCGAGGGAGGCAAGCAGCTCGCGAAGACGGTGAAGCGCTACAAGCCGAAATACCTCGCCGTGGTCGGAATCGGCGCTTATCGCACGGCGTTCGCGCGGCCGAAGGCGAAGCTGGGATTGCAGGACGAGACCATCGGCGACACGAAAATCTGGGTCTTGCCGAATCCGAGCGGGTTGAACGCGAACTATCAGGCGCCCGAGCTGGTGGAGCTGTTTCGCGCGCTCGCTACTGCTGCCCGCCGCTCATGAATCCGGGGCGGATCTCTTCGACCAGCTTCGCGAAGCGGTACGACAGCCCTTTCGTGATCACGATCTGCTTGAGGTAGTTGAGCGACGTGATCGCCGCGGGGATCCCGGAGATCGCGGTTGGAATCGACGCCAGCCGGCCGGCGAGCTGAATGGTCTTGTCGATCGTCGAGTAGCTCGTCGATCGCAGATCCGCTCCCATCTCGCTCTGGTAGGCCATGGTCAGCAGGTAAATGTCGGCGACCAGCTCGCGGAAGCGCATCTCGCTGCCCCAGGCGAAGCAGTTGCCGGCGCGGACGTTGTCGAGGAACTCCTGCACGGTCTCGCCCTTCGACACGGTATGCACCTTCGCCACGTGCTTGAGCGTGTGCGCGTCCGAGCCGCCAACCATCGAAACGTGCTTGCCGTGCTCCTCTTTCACATGCTGCACGAGCTGCTGGACCATCTTGTTGTGGAACGACGCCATGGCCCCGTTCACCACTTCGTAGATGTCGAACATTTCCAGCAACTCGGCGATGTAGCGGCCGGCCACGTTCTTCATCCGATAGTTCTGGAAGAGGTGGTTGATGCCGAAGAGCATCTGCTGCGACTTCATGTAGGGGATCAGCTCGCGGATGTTCGGGCGGAGACGCTGGATCTCGCGATGCTGCTCCTCGTTCAGCCCCCAGACGCCGATATGGATGCGCTGGCCGGTCTCCGGAAAATAGGTCTCGACCTCTTCGCCGATGAAGAAGTCCGTCATGTCCGGGTACTTGTTTAAAAGGTAGAGTGCGCCATCGATCGAGTCGTGATCGGTGAGGGTGACGTAGGACATCCCCCGTTCTTTGGCGAGCCGGTAGACGTCCTCGGGCGGGTTGTAGCAGTCCCGAGTATTGGCGCGGCGGAAGTATTTGAAGACCGAAAAGCGGCTGTGGCAGTGCAGATCGGCACGCTTCAGCGTCGGATCGGCAAATGCATCCGACGTTGTGGTTTCAATCATCTGGCCGGCCGCTTGATCAGGAACATTGTTCATCCGAGGGGCATTTTCTACAATTCGCGTGCCCCCGCACAGAAAATTGCAAATGCCTCCATCGCAAAGAGCTAAACCAACTCCGAACAACATGCAGCACGACTGGGTCGACCTCGAGGTCCCCAGCCGCCTGCCGGTCATCCCGCTGGTCTCGTCCGTCCTCTTTCCGGGCGGCGTGCTTTCGCTGCAGGTGGGGATCGACCGCAACGTCCGCCTGCTGAAGAGCCTCCCCGACGATCAGAACCTCATCGCCGCCTTCTGCCAGAAGACCGGCGACAAGGAAAACCCGCGGCCGGAAGACCTCGCGCCGGTGGGCGTGCTCGCCGCGATCGTGCAGCGCCTTCCGCTCTCCGCGGACCGTTACCAGCTCTTTCTGCAGGGGCGGCAGCGCGTCGAGCTCGTGCAGATGCTGCAGAACGAGCCTTACTTCGAAGCGCAGCTGCGCGAGCTCGCGCCGAAGCCGATCTCGAAAGGCGTCAAGACCGATCAGCTCATGAACAAGGCCATGTCCCTGTTCGAGAAGCTGGTCGAAAGTGACTCGAAGTACTCGAACGAACTCCTGAACATCCTGCGGATGAACATGGCCGAGGGGCCGGACACGTTCGCCGATCTGCTGTCGTCGTTCGTCAACTTCCCGCTCGAAGAGAAACAGCTCCTGCTCGAAACGGTGAATCCGATCGAGCGCATCGAGTTGCTGATCGACTACATCCAGCGCGACCTCGGACGAGCGACCGTCGATCGCGAGCTCCAGCGCCAGATTCAGACGTCCATCGATCGCCGCGATCGCGAGAACTACCTGCGCGAGCAGATGCGGATCATCCAGGACGAGCTGGGGGAGACCAACGCCGCCGAACGCGAGGCCGACACCTATCGCGATCGCATCGAAGCGCTACCGGTCGCTGAAGAGCACAAACAGTCGCTGCGGCGCGAGGTCACGCGCATGGGGCAGCTCTCGCAGTCCTCATCCGACTACGCCGTGATCAAAGGCCATCTCGACACCGTCCTGCAGGTTCCCTGGACGGCGCACACGGAAGACCGGCTCGATCTGAACAAGGCCGAGGAGATCCTCGACCAGCGGCATCACGGTCTGGAGAAGGTCAAGGAGCGCGTCCTCGAGTTCCTGGCCGTGCTCAAGCTGAAGGGCGATCTCAAAGGACCGATCCTCTGCTTCGTCGGACCTCCCGGCGTCGGCAAGACCTCGCTCGGATCCGCCATCGCCGACTCGCTCGGCCGCAAATTCGTGCGCATGGCCGTCGGCGGCGTGACCGACGAGTCGGAGATTCGCGGGCATCGCAAGACCTACATCGGCGCGATGCCCGGGAAACTGATCAACAGCTACATCCAGGTCGGCGTGAACAACCCGCTGATCATGATCGACGAGATCGACAAGATCGGAAAAGACTTCCGCGGCGATCCGGCGTCGGCGCTGCTCGAAGTGCTCGATCCCAAACAGAACCACGCCTTCGTCGATCGCTACCTCGAGATTCCGTACGACCTCTCGCACACGCTGTTCATCTGCACCGCGAACGTGCTGGACATGATTCCCAGCCCGCTTCGCGACCGCATGGAAGTGATCCGTCTCTCCGGCTACACCGAGAACGAGAAACTGGCCATCGCCACCAAACACCTCATCCCCGAGCTCCTCGAGAATCACGGACTCGGGCCGGAGCAGGTGACCATCGAGAACGACGCGATCTCGACCATCGTCCGCGACTACACCGCCGAGTCGGGCGTGCGCAATCTCGAGCGGAATCTGGCGACGGTGCTGCGGAAGATCGCGCGCAAAGTCGCCAGCGACGACGCCGTCGCAACGCAGACCTACGAGGTCAAAAAAGACGACATCGAGACCTACCTCGGCCTCGCCAAGTTCGAACACGAATTCGCGGAGCGGCATCCGGAGATCGGCGTGACCACCGGTCTGGCCTGGACGCAGTTCGGCGGCGAGATCATGTTCATCGAGGCCACGCGCATGCCCGGCAGCGGCCGCACCACTGTCACCGGCCAGCTCGGCGACGTCATGCGCGAGTCGGTCACCGCGGCCTACTCCTACGTCCGCTCGCGCGCCCACGACCTCGGCATCGACGACAGCAAGTTCACCGACGCCGACATCCACATCCACTTCCCGGCCGGCGCGATTCCGAAAGACGGGCCGTCCGCCGGTGTCGCCATCGCCACCTGCATCGCTTCGGTGATGGGAGAGCGTCCCGTGCGCCACGACGTGGCCATGAGCGGCGAGATCACCCTCCGCGGCAAGGTCCTCTCCGTCGGCGGCATCAAGGAAAAGGTGATGGCCGCGCACCGCGCGAACATCAAGACCGTCCTCCTGCCCGAAGGCAACCGCAAGGACCTGCAGGAAGTGCCGGAGGAGACCAAGGGCGCGCTGAAGTTCCTCTTCGCCGAGCGCGTCGAGGACGTCTGGAAAGAGGCCCTCATTCCGCTGTACGTGGTCAAGGATCACGACCGCAAGTACGACCGCGCCGAGTACGACAAGGAGTTCACCGCCGAACAGCAGAAGGAAGAGCGGGAGCGGGCCGACCGGCGATGAGGGAGAGCTTTCAGAGTTTATCCCGCGCGAAGACGCGGGATCTCCGGTTACACCGGGTCCCTCAAGCCGTTGGGGAGGAACGCAGCCCCGCGGTTTCGTTTCATCGCGAAATCCACGTTCGTGCACGAAGAGATCCCGCGTCTACGCGCGGGATAAACTTCTCGCGCAGGATGAACTGCGGCAAATGAGGCGGGGCGGCTGTTTCGGCACTCTTCTGTTTGGCGCGCTTCTCCTCCTTGCGTTCGGCGGCAGCAGCTATTTCTGGTTCACCTACTTCGTGAAGGGGCGCTCGCTGCCGACGCCGAATCTCATCGGCAGATCGGTGGCCCAGGCCCGCGCGATCACCGCCGATCTCGGGGTTGAGCTCATCGTCGACGAGGAGCATCGCCGCAACGCCGACAACGTTCCCGTCGGCCACATGGTCTGGCAGAACCGGTCCCCGGGCGCGACCAGCTTCATCAAGCGCGGCAGCACGATCAAAGTCGAGCTCAGCGCCGGTCCGCTGGTCATTCGCGTCCCCGACCTGGCCGGATCGACCGCCGGCACGGGCATGCTCCGCCTTGGCCAGCAGAATCTGAAGCCGAACCATCTCGCCTACGTCGGCACCATCGCCACGGGCATCCTCGGCGCGGATCCTCCGAAAGAAACCGTCGTTCCTCCCCAGACCGCGGTCTCGCTGCTGGTGTCGGTTCCGCCGCTCCCGCCGCAATACGTGATGCCCGATCTGATCGACCGCCCGCTGGACCGCGTGCGGCCGTCGCTCGAAGCGCGTGGGCTCACCGTTTCGACGGTGAAGTTCGAGGCCTACCCGGGAATCGCGGATGGCATAATCATCCGCCAGTACCCGCTCCGCGGCGCACCGGTGAGCAGCCGCGATCCGATCTCCGTAGTCGTGTCGCGCCAGGAAGAAACCAGCATCATCGAGGGAGCGCCGCCGCCGCCCGCGCCCTGACCAGAACGAATGATCCGCATCGCCCCATCACTGCTTTCCGCGGACTTCTCCCGTCTCGACGAGGAGTTGAGGACCATCGACCCCGGCGCGGACGTCCTGCACCTCGACGTCATGGACGGCCATTTCGTCCCGAACATCACCATCGGCCCGCTGATCATCAAGGCCCTCCGTCCTCGCACGAAGCTGCCTTTCGACTGTCACCTGATGATCGAGGAGCCGCAGAAGTACATCGGCGCGTTCCTCGACGCCGGGGCGGACATGATCTCGATTCACGTCGAGGCCGAGCCTCATCTCCAGCGCGCCCTGCAACTGATCAGGGACGGGGGAGCGAAGGCCGGCATCGCCATCAACCCGGCCACGAGCGCCGAATCGCTGTCGGCGGCGATCGAGTTTTGCGACTACATCCTGGTCATGACCGTCAATCCCGGCTTCGGCGGGCAGAAGTTCATAGAACCTGTGGTGCCCAAGATCCGTCATATCTCCAGTCTCATTCGTGAGCGGGGTCTCCAGGTAGAAATCGAAGTCGACGGAGGAATCGACGCGAGGACGGCGCCCATCGTGGCGGCCGCCGGCGCGACGCTCCTCGTTGCGGGCTCAGCCGTTTTCGGACAGCCGGACCGCACCAAGGCAATGGAAGCGATCAGAAACGCTGTTAGGGGCCAAAAGGCTGGGGTCCAAAAGGTATGACCGGAGGTCGTTTGAAACTCAGAACCATCATCACGCTACTGGTGCTCGTCGCGTCGCTCGCGGCGTGCAAGAGCGGTATGCGCAGTCCGCGGCTCACCGTCGATCCGGAGCTGCTCGCGCTTTCGAAGGAAGAGGCGTATCAGCGCGGCGAAGAGCAGTTCGGCCGCCGCAAGTGGCAGCGCGCGCGCACCTATTACACCCACGTCTACGAGAACTACCCGAACGACCCGCTCGGCCGCCGCAGCCTGCTGCGCATCGCCGACACGTACTACGAGCAGGGTGACGCGGTGAATCTCGTGGAAGCCCAGTACAAGTACCGCGACTTCATCAATCGCTACCCGACCAGCGAACAGGCCGACTACGCGATGCTGCGGATCGCCATGTGCTCGTTCAAGCAGATGGAGAAGCCCGATCGCGATCAGCAGAAGACCCGCGAGGCCGTCGAGAAGTTCGACGACATGCTCAAGTCGTATCCGAAGAGCGCCCTGCGCGCGGAAGCGGAAGCGAAGAAGCAGGAAGCGCTCGACCGCCTGGCCAAGCACGAGCACATGGTCGCCCGCTACTACATCAAGCGAGGCAGCTACACCTCGGCACTCCAGCGTCTGAATTACCTCGTCGACACCTATCCGAACTACGTCGACCGTGCGGGCGTCTTCTACGACCTCGGCACGTCGCTGTCGGAGATGGGACGGAACGGCGAGGCCCGGCTTTACTTCGAGCGCATCGTCGCGGAGTTCCCGCAGAGCGAGTACGCCGACCGCGCGAAGCGCCGGCTCGAGACGACCAAAGCATGAGAAAGCTAGCCGCGGCGGCCCTTTTCTTCGCGGTGGCCTGCGCCTCGTCGGATGACGGACCGGCGCCGTCCTCTATGCCGCCGCAGGCTGCAGCCGATCCTCGTATCGGCGAGATGCAGACCCAGCTCACCGAGCTGCTCGAGCGGATCGATGTCCTGAATCACCGCATTGCGCGGCTCGAGGAACCGGTTGTGCTGCAGGCTTCTGCCCCGCCTCCCGCTCCCGCCCGAGGCACGCCGGAGGCGCGCACCACACCGGTCCAGCCCTCGCCAGCTCCGCCGCAGCCCACGCAACCCGCGTTGGTGAGCGCGCAGATCGCCGGCGACTATCGCCAGGCGATCGTTCTCTTCGGCCAGGGCAAGCTCGCCGATGCCCGCCGCGCCTTCCAGCAGGTTTATGAAGCCGAGGAGCAGGGCGATCTCGCCGATAACGCGCTGTTCTGGATCGGCGAGACGTACTTTGCGGCGAAGGATTACGTGAACGCGACCCGCTTCTACATGCGCGTCACCACGGACTACGCCGACCAGAACAAGGCCCCCGACGCGATGTTCAAGACCGCCCTCGCGCAGGAGCGCACCGGCGACCTGGCCCTCGCGCGCAGAACCCTGCAGCAGGTGATCGAGCGCTATCCGTATTCGAGCTCGGCCTCCACCGCGAAGCAGGAGTTGCAGCGGATCAAGTACTAGTAGGCGGTACGGCGCTTCGCGCCTCGCGGTAGGCGGTAGGCAGTGGAACCGCCTTACTCCTGCCTACCGCCTACTGCCTACTGCCTACTAGAATGCCCCGCTATGGCCGAAGAGACCGAAAGCGGTGCGTCACTCCTTGCTCGTCGTGAGTACGCGCGTGCCGTGCCGCTGCTGAAGCGCGAGCACGAGAAGTACCCTTCCAACCCGCGCATTCGCCTGCAATACGCCGACGCCCTTTCCGGCGCGGGCATGATCGACGAGGCCGTCGGGCAGTACGACGCCACCGCGCAGTACTACGAAGACAACGGCCTCACCGTGCAGGCGATCGCCGTCCGGAAGAAGGCGGAGAAGGTTCGCGAGCAACTCCCGAAAGCCGACGACGCCGCGGGCAAGTCCGAGCCACTCTTCAACAAGCCGGCCGTGAAGAGCCCTCTCTTCGAAGTGCTCCAGGACGACGAGCGCGAGGCCCTCATCAAGGAAATGGAAGGGGAGTCGCACGAAGAGGGAAGCGTCATCATCAGCGAGGGCGATCCCGGCACGTCGATGTATCTCATCGCCTCCGGCGAAGTGAAGGTCTACACCCGCGGAACCGGCGGAACGGTCTACCTGGCCAACCTCGGCGAAGGGGATTTTTTCGGAGAAGTGAGCATGTTGACCGGCAAGCCACGGACGGCGACCATCACCGCCTCCCAGCGCACCGAGCTCCTTCGCCTCGACAAGGAAAAGCTCGACACCGCTCTCGCGAAATACCCGGGCATCCGCAAGGTCCTCGACGATTTCTACAAGAAGCGGGCGAAACACACAGTCGAGGCCATGATCGAGAGTCTGAAAAAGAAAAAATGATCCTGCCCATCCGCAAATTCGGCGACGACGTGCTCCGCCTCCCCGCCGAGCCCATCGCCGAGATCGATCAGCCGCTGCAGAAGCTGATCGACGACATGATCGAGACCATGTACGCCGCTCCCGGCGTCGGCCTTGCCGCGAACCAGGTCGGCGTGGCCCGCCGGCTGATGGTCATCGACCTCTCCGTCGGCAAGCGCCCCGGTGAGTGCCACGTCTTCATCAATCCCGAAATCATCGATTCGGAAGGCGAGGTCACCGAGGAAGAGGGTTGCCTCTCGATCCCCGACTTCGTGGAGATCGTCACCCGTCCGGAGAAAGTGAAGCTGCGTTACCTCGACCGCAACGGAAAAGAGCGCGAGATGTGGGGCGAAGGCCTGATGGCCCGGGCCATGTGCCACGAGATCGACCACCTCAACGGAACCCTCTTCGTCGATCACCTGCGCGGCTTCAAGAAAGAGAAGATCCTGAAGAAGATCTCCAAGCTGGCCCGTTCGGGCATGTGGTTCTGACGCGCGGCATGTAGAATCCCGCGCGATGCGACAGACCGCGATCGTGACGGAGATTCAGCAGCTCGCACCGAGCGTCCGCCAGCTCACCGTTTCCTTCACCGAGGAGTTCCGTTTCCGTCCCGGGCAGTGGGTGAACTTCCGCTTTCCGGAAGGCGTTTCCCGCGCCTACACCATCGCTTCCGCGCCGCAGCGGCCCGAGGCTGTGCAGCTTTGCGTGCGGGTGGGGGCGGGGAAGGGTGGGGAGGCGCTGAGCAGGCTCGAAGCGGGAGCTGAAGTCGCGATCGACGGGCCGTAT
This sequence comes from uncultured Acidobacteriota bacterium, assembly GCA_963822445.1. GTDB lineage: Bacteria > Acidobacteriota > Thermoanaerobaculia > Gp7-AA8 > Gp7-AA8 > QHVT01. The sequence continues at coordinate 1,578,406 of CAWGHO010000003.1, forward strand.
GGTGACTTCCTGTTGCCGGAAGACAACTCGAAATCAGTGGTCTTCCTCGCCGGCGACGTCGGCATCGCGCCGATCCGCAGCATCGTGCTTTACATGATCGCCGAGGGCGATCCGCGCCATCCCGTGGTTCTGTACGAGCCCGACCAGCGCAACATCCTCTACGCCGGCGACTTCGACCCGCTGGCCCGCGCCGGCCACATCGTCCACGAGAGCGGCCCCATCGAAGGCCTGATCGAGCGCAATCGCTCGCTGATCAAAGGCGCCGTGGTGATGGCCGCCGGCTTCGACCCGTTCCTCGACCGCGTGAGCAAAGCCCTGCGATCGATCGAGGTCGATCCGGGGACGATGATCAGCGAGACGTTCGGGCCCCAGCCGTAGTGGGCAGTGGGCAGTACGCCGCTTCGCGGCTGCGGTGGGCAGGAGAGGGTTCTTCGGTTTCCCCTGCGAGGCGCGCAGCGCCGGACTGCCCACTGCCTACTGGCTACTAACTACCTGAGCCATCCCGGCAAAATCCCTTCGCGGCGCGCGTCCTCGCGGAATTGCGCGAGTGCGCGCTCGGCGCGGGCGATCTCCAGGCGGGCGGCGGGCAATTGCTCGCGGGCCTGGACCAGACGCGTCGTCTGGTAGGTGAACTGGCGCGGCTCGAATCCGAGGCCTGTGAACGTGCGGATCTCCTGCTGCAGCTGGACGATACGCTGCTCGATCAGGTCCAGTTCCTCGTACGCCCGGCGCACCGTCTCCTCGTAGTCACGCGCCATTTGCCGCCAGGAGCGCTCGTCGCGCTTCCGCTGCTCGACCTCGCCGCGGCTGGGTGGGGGCGGGGCGGGCGGGTACACCTGATCCGCGGGGATCGGGTCGCCGCCGTGATTCTTCTCCAGCTCCCGCAGCAGGCGGTCCCGCTCCTCGGCCGAAACCTTGAGACGGCGGATTTCCTCCGCCTCCGCCGCCTTCGCCGTCGCTGCTTCACCGCGGCGGGTGGCGTCCTCATCGACCTCCGAGGCGGGCATCGAGTACAGCAGCCCGTTCATCCGGAACGTGACGACGCCGTTCTCCAGCCGGACCGGCCCTTCGATGGCAATCCGGTCCCCGGAGCGCAGCACGAGCGTGGACGTGGCGATGGTGAACAGCAGCAGGAGCGTGTTCATACCCACACAGATTACGCTTTCGGCCCTGAATATTGCATCCGACCCGCGTCGGCTAGAATCCGCGCCGTTACATGGGAAGTACCGTTCCGCACCTGCACGTCCACTGGGTGGTGATCGCCGTCGTCTGCGGGATCTTCTATCTCATGTTCGACGCTCTCCGTTCCTTCGCCCTCCAGCTCAGCCCGGTCAAGCTCCGGCGGCTGAGCACGGGCGCTGAGGAACAGGGCTTCCGCTGGACCTACTTCGACGTCGAAGACTTCCAGCTCGTCAGCGGCGCCATGCTCCAGATTGCCCTCCTGGTCGGTGCCGGCGCGACGGTGATGATCTTCGACGAGAAGGGTTTCGGCGCCGCCGTCCTCACCAGCGTCGGACTCTGGAGCGCGATCGTCCTCATCTGGAAGTTTCTCCTCGCCCTCGTTCCCGAAGACACGGGCGAGGTCATTCTCAAGGCCCTGCTCCCGATCTCCCGCATGAGCTACTTCCTCTTTTTCCCGCTGCTCTGGCCTCTGCGCAAACTGCTCGAGCGTCTCGGCCGCGCGCAGGAAGAGGAGGAAGAGGAGGAAGTCACCGACGAAGAGGTCCAGGCCTACATCGACGTCGGCGAAGAGGAAGGGATCATCGAGCCGTCCGAAGGCAGGATGCTGCAGTCGATCGTCGACTTCGGTGACCGCCTCGCGCACGAGATCATGACCCCGCGCATCGACGTCTTCGCTTTCGACTCCCGCCGGCCGATCGAGGAACTGGCGAAGATTTTCAGCGAGACCAAATACGCGCGCATCCCCATCTACGACCAGAGCATCGATCAGATCACCGGGATCGTGCACATCAAGGATCTGTTCGACAACTTCATCCGCGGCGAGCAGAAGACGGTCGTCGACCTAGCGCGTCCGCCGTACTTCGTCTCGGAAACGAAGAAAGTCTCCGAGCTCCTGAAGGAGTTCCAGAGCGAGCATCTGCAGATCGCGGTCGTCGTCGATGAGTACGGCGGTACCGCCGGCATCATTACCACCGAGGACATCATCGAAGAGATCGTCGGTGAGATCGCCGACGAGCATGAGGACGAAGAAGCCACAGTCGTCGACCTCGGCGACGGAGCCTGGCTGGTCAGCGGTCTCCTGCGCGTCGAAGATCTCGAGGAGACGATCGACGCGAAGCTCTCCGGCGAGGATTACGAGACCGTCGCCGGCATGATCTTCACCAGTCTCGGCCGCGTTCCCGCAACCGGCACGATCATTCCGAAGAACGGCTACCTGTTCGAGATCGAGCGCGCCGACCGCCGCCGCATCTATCGCGTCAAAGTCCGGAAAGATCCGAACTGGAACGCGGAAGAGCAAGAGGATCAGCAGTGAGCCAGTTCGGCGTCGTCGCGATCGTCGGCCGTCCCAACGCGGGCAAATCGACGCTCCTCAACCGCATCCTCGGCACGAAGGTCTCCATCGTCTCCGACAAGCCCCAGACCACGCGCAACCGCATCGTCGGCATTCTCACCGACGAGCGCGGCCAACTCGCGTTTCTCGACACACCCGGCATTCACAAGCCGCTGCACAAGCTCAACGCCCGGATGATGGATCACGTCCGCTCCTCGCTCAGCGAAGCTGATGTGATCGCGGTGATCGTCGATGCGACCGAGGAGTTCGGGAAGGGCGATCAATTCGTGATCGAGCTCGTGCGCCAGGAAAAGGACCGCAACAGCGACGCGAAGCGCTTCCTCATCCTCAACAAGATCGATCGCCTCAAGAAAGAGAAGCTCCTGCCCCTCATGCAGCGCTACCACGACTTCGCGCTGTTCGACGAGATCATCCCGATCTCCGCGAAGGAAGGGGAGGGGATCGAGGAGCTCACGAATCTGCTCTTCAAGACCGTGGGGCAAGGCGAGGCGCTCTACCCGAAAGACGACTACACCACGCAGCCGGAGCGGTTCTTCGCCGCGGAGATCGTTCGCGAGAAAGTGCTCATCCACACCTCCGAGGAACTGCCGTACACGACCGCGGTGAACGTGGAGCGTTTCGAAGAAGACGAGGAAACGAACTTCATCACTATCTTCGCCACGATTTACGTCGAGCGCGCGTCGCAGAAGCCGATCGTGATTGGCAAGCAGGGCTCGATGATCAAGAAGATCGGTACCGAGGCTCGGCAGGAACTGGAGAAGATCCTCGGCGCGAAAGTCTTTCTCGACCTCCACGTATCGGTTCATGAAGGATGGCGCGAAGACGAGCGTTTCCTCGGCGAGCTCGAACACTACCTCGGCGACTGAGGTCCTCGCTGACAGCGCACCCTTTCCCTCGCCGCTGCGCTACCATACGGGGCAGTCAGTCTTTTTTCTCACTGAAAATTCGAGGAGGCATCCATGGCTACGCTCCGCGTCGTTCGTCCCCTTCTCCTTCTCCTGATCGCCCTCACCGCGATCCCGATGCTCGCGCAGCAGACCGGGGCCATCAGCGGCAAAGTCACCACTGACGGTGCACCGCTGCCCGGAGTCACAGTCGAGGCGCGGTCGAACGTGCTGCCCCAGCCCCGCGTGACCGTCACGGACTCCAACGGTGAGTACCGACTCCCGGCACTGCAGCCCGGAAGCTACACGCTGACCTTCACCCTCAGCGGAATGCGGACGGCGACGCGCAAAGCCGACGCGAACGTCGGCCAGACGACCTACGCCGACGTGGCCATGGGCGTGGAAGGTCTCGCCGAGACGATCACCGTCACCGCCGAGTCCACGCTCGTCGACCGGCAGTCGACGGAGATCCACAGCAGTCTGTCGAGCAAGGAGATCACCTCCCTTCCGCTGACCCAGGACTACCGCGACCTGCAGAAGCTCATCCCCGGAGTCATGTACACCCAGGACACCGTGCGCGGCCCCAGCGCCGGCGCCAGTGGACAGGACAACGTGTACATGTTCGACGGCGTCAACGTGACCATGCCGCTCTTCGGCGTGCTGAACGTCGAGCCGAACACCCGCGACGTCGCGCAGGTGAACGTGATCAAGGGCGGCGCCACCGCGGTCGACTTCAATCGCGCCGCCGGATTCCTGATCGATTCCGCCAGCAAATCCGGCCAGAACAACTTCTTCGGCGAATTGAGCTACCAGCTCATGGATCCGTCCTTCGTCTCCGATCAGAAGGGCGCCCAGAACCTGTTCTTCGACCAGGAGCGCTCCTGGATCACCGCCAACGTCGGCGGACCGATCCTGCCGGACCGGCTGTTCTTCTACACGTCGTACTACAAGCCCGAAGCGTCCCGTGAGAATCAGGCCAACCTGTATGGCGAGCTGCCGGCATTCACGAGCGATCGCGACGAATACTTCGCCAAGCTCACCGCCACACCGTTGCAGTCCATCCTTCTCAACGCCAGCTATCGCGATTCGCACAAGATCGAGACGTCCGGCGACGCGTTCGGCTCGTTCCGCCCGGGAACGACCGGCACCGGCTACGACACGAAGCTGCAGATCGGCACCTTCGAGGCCTCGTGGGTCATCAACAACAACAGCTACGCCACCGGCAAGTACACCGACTACCGGAACCCGGGATTCGGCACGGCCGACTTCATCGCGGACGTGACGCCGGTCTTCACGAATGGCACGCAGCTCAACCTCGCCGACCTCGGTGCTCAGGGCCGTCTGGTCGTGCCGTCGCTGATTGTCGGAAATGCGGCGCAGAACGCGTTCGTCTCGCCGTTCATCGAGAAGTACGGATACATCTGCCCGCCGAACCCCTCGGCGCAGGGTCTCAACTGCGTTGCCGGTCAGCGCACCGGCGGCGGCACGGTCGGATTCGGCCAGTTCGCGCGTGATGACGACAGCTTCTACCGCAAGGGCTTCCAGGTCGGCTACAACCACACCCTCGGCAGCTCGATCACGCACGACCTGCACGTCGGGTTTCAGAACTACACCGATTCCGAGGACCGCTTCCAGACGTCGAACGGCTGGGGCCTGCTCAGCGTACCGGCCGGCATCGGAACCGCCGGCACCTGCCCGGCCACCGCGTGCGGCACGGCCACACCGGCGTTCTTCGTCGCCCAGGTCAGCCAGCAGGGCGCCCGTGGCGTCCCTGAGATTCATTCAGAGTTCGTGTCGACGAGCATCGAGCTGAACGACTCCATCCGCATGAACAACTGGTCGTTCAACGTCGGCGTCCTGCTCAGCGAGGACATTCTGTACGGACAGGGTCTGGCCAAGGCGGACAACTACGCCGGATACACGACCTCGCCCGGCACGAAGTACAAGATGCACACGTTCGGCTTCGAGGAGCAGATCCAGCCGCGCCTCGGCGCGACCTGGGCCTACAACGGCACGGACACCCTCTACGCCAGCTATGGCCGCTACAGCCCGGCGGCGAACTCGGACGCGCGCGCCGCGTCGTGGGACCGCAACCTCGTCGCCCAGCTCAACGTGTACTTCAATCAGGCCGGCCAGCTCATCGGCATCCAGCCGAACGCTTCCTCGTCCGGCAAGTGGTGGCAGGAAGACATCAAGCATCCCAAAGTCGACGAGTTCATGATCGGCACCGCCCAGCAGTGGACGTCCGGCTTCTCGACCCGTCTCTACACCCGCTACCGTGAAGGCAGCGACTTCCTCGAAGACACCAACAACAACGCGCGTGCCCTCGCGGACTCTCCGGCCGACCTCACCAACGACGACTACATTCCCGACCTCTGCAACGGCACGCTCTCCAGCTGCGGCCCGAACACGATTCGCGGCTCGATTGGCAGCGGATCGACTTACGTCATCGCCAACCTCGACGGCGCGTTCACCAAGTACTACGAGGCGACGATGGAGTCGTCGTGGCGGACCGACAAGCTCTATCTCAATGGCTCGTACACCTGGAGCCACTACTATGGCAACTTCGACCAGGACAACACGTCGTTCGCCGACGCGAACGACGCGGCGATCTTCATCGGCTCGTCGAACATCGCTGATGGCGCGGGCCGGCAGCTCTGGAACAACAAGTACGGCGACCTGCGCGGTGACCGCCGCAATGTGGTGAAGGTCTCGACGACGTACGACCTTCCGTGGCGCGCGAACGTCGGCGCATTCGGCCTGTATCAGTCGGGCCAGCCGTACCAGATCGAGAGCGTTCTTCCGTTTCGTCCGCTGACCGGTTCGACGAGCGATACCAATCGCTATGCAGAACCGGCAGGCGCGCGGAAAACGCCGTCCCATCATCAGCTCGACCTGAAGTACACGCAGAGCATTCCTCTGCCCCGCGGCATCACCTTCCAGATCATCGGGGACATGTTCAACGTCTTCGACAAGCAGACCGGGTTCGACTACGAGACGCGCATCGGAGCGCTCAACTTCACGACCCGCACCGACGTACCCACCGTCGACATTCCGTCGACGATTTCGCCGGCGACTCTCGCTGCTCTGAATCTCGCACCGGGAGCGCGCCTCAACGCTCCGTTCCCGAAGAGGTTCTATGCGCCGCGCCGGTTCCAGATTATGGCGCGCGTTCAGTTCTAGACTTTTTCAGCGCACTCACGAAAGCCCGGCGGCAACGCCGGGCTTTTTCATTTCTGGAAGAGCCGCTCGTTCGCGATGAGGCCGCGGGTCATGTCGTTCGCGTGGGTGCGCGCTGCGGCGATGCGGGCCTCGCTGTCCGGCTCGCGCAACAGGACGCTGACCTGGGCGCGTTTGAAGAGGGCCAGCGGATACGCGGGATGGGAGGCGGGCACGCGATCGAGGGCGTCGCGCGCCGCCTCGAACCGCCGCACGGCGAGATAGAGAACGCCGAGCTCGAGATGATTGCGAAACGCGTCGCCCTGGGCCGCGCGCGCTTTTTCGAAGGCGTCGATGGCCGCCGCGGTCTGTCCGATTTCCATGGCCATCTCGCCGACGCGCAGGAGCTCCGCGGGCGTGGCGGCGCGTTTCGCGTAGATCTTCTGCCGTAGCGCGATGGCGTCGGGAAGCTGGCCCTGGCGTTCGCGAATCACGGCCAGCGCCTGCAGCGCCGGAAGGCGATCGGGATCCTCGGCCACCACGCGCTCGAGCAGCGGAACCGCGCGTGGCCAGTCGCGGCCGCGCGCGAGATGCAACGCAAAGTACGTTCGTACATCCGCCGAGTCAGGCGCGATCTGTTGCGCGCGCAGAAAGGCGGCTTCCGCCTTAGCGTCGTGGCCCAGCGAAGAATGCGCGGTCGCGAGCCGCAGCGCGCAATCGAGGTTGTACGGATCGGCCGCGAGGATCTTTTCCAGCAGTGGAACGACCTCCGCGTACTGTCCGCGGACGAACAGCGCCGACGCGCGGTCGAGGGAATCGAAGAGATGGGCCATGTCCGCGGCGCGGGGAGCGTCCTTGCGAACGACGGGCTTCACGCCCGCTGAGACGTATCCGAGGCTGGCCAGCTTCTGCCGCTCTTCCTCACTCAATGAAGATGAGGGCGGCGGCGCGGCGAGCGAGGGCAGGGGATAGTCGCGCAATGCTGCACGTGCCACGCGGGGGATGCCAGACGCGGAAAGATCGCGCGTCTCGCGCGGATCGGCGATGACGTCGTACAGCTCGGTCTTGCCGCCCGAAAGGATCGTTTTCTGATTCCGTTCGACGGCCATGGTCTGCGGCTGCCATCCGTAATCGAGAAAGGGCTTCATCGCTTCGCCGAGGATCACGCCTTCGTGCTCGCTGCGCAGGCTGTGCGTTGCGTCGACGCCGGCCCAGTCGAGAATCGTGTGAAAGATGCGCCGCGTGCTGACTGGCGCGGCAGTCGCGCCGGGCGTGAATCCGGGACCTTCGATGATCAGCGGCACGTGCATCGTCGACTGGTAGAGCAGGTTCCCGTGCTGCGCCTCGCCATGCTCGCCGAGCCCCTCGCCATGATCCGCCGCGATGACGATGGCGACCGGCGTCTTCGCGTGCTTGCGGAAGGCCTCGACGAGCCTGCCGACCTGTGCGTCCATCGACGCGATCTCGCCGGCGTACGTCGGAACGTACGGATGATGCGGGTCGTAGTAATGCACCCACAGAAACAGCGGCTTGTCGCGCGGATCGCTCAGGAACGGGAGGACGCGCTCGTTCGTCTGCGCCGCGGTGCGCTCCACTGCCTCGCCGCCGAACTCGTCGTCGTAGCGCTCGAATCCACGCCCGAGCCCGAACCTTCGTGCGAGCGCAAACGTCGACACGAACGCCGCGGTCGCGTAACCGCGCTCGCGAAGCTTTTCGGGAAGGAGCGGATGCTGTTCGCCGAGATACCGTCCATTCTCGTGAACCCCATGTCCGGCCGGATACAGGCCGGTCATCATCGAGCTGTGCGAGGGAAGCGTCTGCGGCGTCGTGGCGTACGCCTGCGTGAAAACGCGGCCGCGCGCCGCGACGGCATTGATCGACGGCGTGCGCGGCCCGATCGCGTCCGCGCGAGTGGTGTCGAGGGTGATCAGGAGGATCGAGGGCTTCGGAGTATCGGCCGCGACCGGAGCAACCGCCTCACGTTTGGAGCAGGCGATCAGGAACAGAAGAAGAACCGCGGCACGCCGGAGCATCGCGGCATTCTAGGGGAGCGGTTACCATCGCCCGCATGCTGAATTACATCTGGTTCGGTCTGATGGCGATCGCGCTCGTGATCGCGGCATTCAACGGGACCGCCGAGGCGGTGTCGAAGGCGGCGGTGGACTCGGCGAAGACGGCTGTGGAGATTGCGATCGGCCTCGTCGGCGTGATGACGCTCTGGCTGGGCATGATGCGCATCGCCGAAGCAGCGGGCCTGGTCGCCCTCCTCGGCCGCGCATTGCGCCCCGTCCTGCGATGGCTCTTTCCTGAAGTGCCGGCCGAGCATCCTGCGAACGGCGCGATCGTAATGTCCATCGCCGCGAACATGCTCGGCCTCAACAACGCCGCCACGCCGCTCGGCATCAAGGCGATGGAAGAGCTGCAGACGCTTAACGAAGACAAGGAAACGGCCAGCAACCCCATGGTCACCTTCATGGCCCTCAACACCTCGGGCGTGCAGCTCATCCCGACCACGATGATCGGGATTCTTCTCGCGGCCGGCTCGATCAATCCCACCTGGATCATCGCGCCGTCGCTCGTCGCGACGTTCACCGGCACCGTCGCGGCGGTTCTCGCCGCGAAGATGTTGCAGAGGTTCTACCGATGATCCGCTACACCCTCGAGCAGATCTCGCTGTGGGCCATCCCGGTCCTGCTGGTCACCATTCCGTTGATCGGCCTCATTCGCAAGGTGAAGGTCTACGACGTGTTCGTCGACGGCGCAAAGGAAGGCTTCGGCGTGGCGGTGAACATCATCCCGTTTCTGGTCGGCCTGCTCGTGGCCATCGGCATGTTCCGCGCGTCGGGCGCGATGGATCTGTTGACCGCGGCGCTGAAGCCGGTCATGGCGGCGACCGGATTTCCGGCCGAACTCTTTCCGCTGGCGATTCTGCGCACGCTGACCGGAAGCGGCTCCCTCGCGTTCACAACGGACCTGATCAAAACCTACGGACCCGATTCGCTGATCGGCCGCATGGCCGCGACGATGTACGGCAGCTCGGAGACGACGTTTTACGTGCTGGCGGTGTATTTCGGCGCGGTCGCGGTGAAGCGCACGCGCCATGCGGTGCCGGCGGCGTTGATCGGGGATCTAGTCGCCGCGATCGCGACCGTTGCCATCTGTATGTGGATGTTCTGACTCTGGAGTGCGGCAGCAAAGCTGCCGCTCTGGCTTGCGCGAGCCGCAGCTCGCGCTGCGGCAAGTGAGAGCGGCGGCTTTGCCGCCGCAGTCCAGAGCTAACGCTTCGGCCTCGAAACGAAATAAACAATCGCCCCCACCGTCAACGCGATCGCCGCGGCTAACAGCTTCCATCGATCGAGCGTCACCACGAACGCCAGCGCCACCAGCGTCCCGAGAATCGGCACGATGAGTCCCGGCGTGCGGAACCCTTCATTCAGTTTCCGCAGGCGCGGCACGGCCAGGCAGGTTGCGAGATACGTCGCCAGGCGCGCGGTCGCGGAGAGCAACGCCAGTTGCCGGAACGAGCCACCGAGTGCGAGGCCGAGGGCCACCGCCGTGTGAATGGCGATGGCAACGCTGGGCGTGCGGAATCGCGGATGCACGAACGAGACAGGTCCCATGCGCCGGTCCAGTGACAGCGCGTACAGCATGCGCGAGCCCTCGAGCATCGTCCCGGAGTTCGTCCCGGCCATCGACATCAGCGCGCCGACGGTCACGATCAACGCGCCAATCGGGCCGATGATCGCCGAAGCCGCGGATGCGATCGGCGTGTCGGTCTGCGACAGATCCGGCAGCGCGGACATCGCCCCGAGCTGCACGAGCGCGTAAATCGTCGCGATCACCAGAATGCCCGTGATCAGCGCAAACGGCAGATCGCGGCGCGGGTTCTTGTATTCACCCGCGGGAACACCGAGATTCTCGAAGCCGGCGTACGCGAAGAGCATGAACAACGCAGCGTCGACCCACTTCGTCCCCGGACCCGGCAACGTGAACGACTGCGGGATCGGGTTGGTCTTCCAGACGATGAGCGCCAGCAGGATGAAACCGATCAGCGGTACGAGCTTGCCGAAGGTGAAGATGTAGATCGATGCCGCGCCGTAGCGGACGCCGAGGTAGTGGATCAGGGCGAGGATGAGAATCGTGGCGGTGATCACCATCGCCCGCGGAACGCCGGTTTTCAGTCCCGGTGCAAGCAACGCCAGCGCGACCACGAACCCGTTCGACAGCGAGGCCAGCGACGTAACGCGAGCGAGCCAGTTCATCCAGCCCGTTTCGAATCCGATGAAATCGCCGAACGCGGTCTTGGCGTACAGATACGCGCCGCCCGGTTCGCTGAAATGACTCGAAGCCTCGGCAAAACAGAGCGTCAGGATCAGCACCGGCACCGCAAACAGCAGTGGCGCCCAGAGCGAGAACGGTCCGAGAAGCTTGTACGACTCGGTCGGCAGGAGGAACACTCCCGAGCCGATGACGGCGTTGATGCACATCGCCACCAGGCCCCAGAAGCCGACGGTTCTGACGAGTTTCTCGGTGCGGTCGTTCATCGCCGGTACCCTCTTCCTCGAATCGTCTTCCCGGGGAGCGCGCCGGTCATCTTCCCATCGCGCAGCACCGGGACCCCATTCACGATCACGTCGTTGATGCCTTCCGAGAAACGGTGGACGTCGGTGAATGTCGAAGGATCGCTGACCGTTTCCGGATCGAACACGACGATGTCCGCCTTCATCCCCGGCTTGAGCAGCCCGCGGTCATGCACGTTGATGCGCAGCGCGGCCTGTGAGGTGATCTTCCGGACCGCTTCCTCGATCGGGAACAGCTTCACATCGCGGACGTAGTGGCCGATGACGCGCGGGAACGTGCCGTACGCGCGGGGATGCATGGCGATGTTGCTCGCGCGCTGCGCCGCGGTGGGGGAGCTGGCGTCGGACCCGACCGAAACGAACGGCTGTTTGAGCGCATACCGCACGTCCTCTTCATTCATCGAGAAGTAGATTACGCGCGGCGAGTTTTCTTCCGCGGCAAACAGGCGGATCAGCGCTTCATCGACGCTGACGCCCATCTCCGCGGCGATGTCCTCGATGTACTTCTTCGCGTACTGGTTGCTCGGTCCGAAGATGTGCGCGACGAAGATGCCTTTCTCGCCACGCCGCGCGAACTGCGCACGGAAGGCTTCGGCGATCTTCGCGCGATGCTCGGGATCCTCGAGGCGCTTGCGGAAGTCGTCGTAGCCGCCTTCCATCGCCCAGTCGGGTGCGAGCGTGCTCAGGGCAGTCGAGGAGGCCGCGTATGGATAAATGTTCGCGGAGACGTCGATGCCTGAACGGCGTGCTTCCTCGATGCGGGCGATGATCTGCGGCATCCTTCCCCAGTTCGGGCGGCCGCCGATCTTGAGATGCCAGATGTTGACGGGGATTCCCGACTCGTGGCCGATGCGGAACGCTTCGTCGAGCGCGGAGTCGATGCGATCGCCCTCGTCGCGGATGTGTGAGAAGTAAACGCCGCCGTACTTGTGCGCGACGCGCGACAGATTCACCAGCTCCTCGGGTGTCGAGAACATCGCCGGAACGTAAATCAGCGACGAGCCGATGCCCACCGCGCCGTCGAGCATGGCCTGCTCGACGATTCGCTCCATCTCCTCCATCTCTGCGGCGGTGGGCTGGCGGTTGATGTCGCCGATGACGATCTCGCGCGGATTCGATGCGCCGAGGAGCATGGCGAAGTTGATGGCCGCACCGCGACGGTCGACTTCATCGAGGTACTGGCCGAGGGTCAGCCAGCGCTCGCCAGGTTTCACGCGATCGGCTTTGTAGGGGCCCGGCGAGTTGCCCTCGCCGCCAAGATGCGTGGTGACGCCCTGGCGGACGGTTGCCTCGAGATGCGGATCGTCGATGACCGTCGACTGCGACCAGCCGAGGAGATCGATGAAGCCGGGCGAGACGATCTGGTTGCGGGCGTCGATGGTTGATCTGGCTTTGACGACGGAAAGATCGCCGATCGCGACGATCGTGTCGCCGCGCACGCCGATGTCCGCGCGAAACCAGGGAGAGCCGGTGCCGTCGAGGATGCGGCCGTTGGTGATTTTCAGATCCAACATGTTTGGTTTGAGCTTCGTGGTCGCACAGGCCGTGGTGAGAAGGATGAGCAGCGCGGCGGCGCCGAGTCGCAGAGTCTCAGAGTCGCAGAGTCTCAAAGAATGATTCTGTTCGCGAATGCCCTCTCTGAGACTTTGAGACTCTGCGACTCTGAGACTCATTCCATCCCCCTCACCAAGTCCGCCATCTCCTGCCTGTTCCGGATCACCCGCACCTCATCGCCGTCGACGAGGATCTCCGGCGGCAACAGGCGGGCGTTGTAGTGGGAGGCCATGGAGAAGCCGTAGGCGCCGGCGTCGCAGAAGGCGAGGAGGTCGCCGACTTCGACGCGATCGATCGTGCGGGTCTGGGCGCGGCCCTCGACGCGCGTGAACACGTCGCCGGACTCGCAGAGGTTGCCGGCCACTACGACCTTCTCGCGCGTCGCCTCATCGCGCCATGATCCGCGCAACGATGCTTCGCTGCCGCGGGAGGCGTTGATGATGTGGTGATACGCGCCGTACTTCGACGGACGGACCAGGTGATTGAAGCCGGTGTCGCAGCCGATCCAGTCCACGCCCGCGCTGATGCGCCGGCTGGTCGTCCGGGCCAGCAGCGTTCCCGATGAGGCGACGACGTAGCGGCCCGGCTCGAGAATCGCGGTGAGGTCGCGCGCCCGCATCATCGCGCCGGCCACGCGGGCCAGCTCCGCGCCGTATTCGTCGATCGGGAACTCGCTGTCGGCCGGTTTGTACGGCGTGGAGATCCCGCCGCCGAAATTGATCCAGCGCAGGTTCGGGAAACCGGGAGCCAGCTCCAGCAGCGCCCGCGCGGCCTGGATCAGCGGCGCAATCCTGTCGATGCCCGATCCGATGTGCGAATGCAGACCGACGACCTTGCGTCCGGCGTCTTCCACGAGAATGCGGGCCTCGTTGATCTCGGCGAGATCGATCCCGAACTTCACGCTGTCGCCCGCGGTGATGACGTCGCTGTGATGCCCCGCGCCGACGTCGGGATTGACCCGGAGAGCGATGGGATTCTCGAGATCGACGCTGAGCACGCGGTCGATCTCGGACATGGAGTTCACGTTGATGACGATGCCCGGGTAGGGGATGGCCCGCAGGTCTTCGTCGGAAACGTTCGAGCAGGTGAACCAGATCTCGTCTGCCTGATAGCCGGCCGCGCGCGCGAGGTAGATCTCGCCGGGCGACACGGCGTCGCAGCCGAAGCCATGCTCGCGGATCATGCGCAGGATGGACACGTTGCCGTTCGCCTTCATCGCGTAAAACGGGCGGAAGGGGAGGCCGGCGAAGGCGTTCTTCACCTTCTCGATCTGCGTGCGGATCGCCGCGGCGTCGTAAACGTAAAGAGGGGTTCCGAAGCGGGCCGCGAGCTCCGCGGCGGCAACGTCACCGATGTACAGGTATCCGGACCGATACTCCATTTCGCCGCGCGAGTGTAAGGCATGAGTGATAATTCAACGCATGCAGCAATACCTGTCACTCGTGCAGCACATCCTCGAGAACGGCGCGAAGAAAACCGACCGCACCGGCACGGGCACGCTCAGCGTCTTCGGTCATCAGCTTCGCTTCGACCTCGGCGCCGGTTTCCCGCTGCTCACCACCAAGAAGCTGCATCTGCGCTCGATCATCTACGAGCTGCTCTGGTTCCTGCGCGGCGAGACGAACGTGAAGTTCCTGCAGGAGAACAAGGTCACGATCTGGGACGAATGGGCGAACGCGGAAGGCGATCTCGGTCCGGTCTACGGCTATCAGTGGCGCTCCTGGCCGGCCGCGGACGGACGGCACATCGACCAGATCACGAACGTCATCAACGACATCAAACGCACGCCGGACTCGCGCCGCCTCGTCGTGAGCGCATGGAACGTCGGTGAGCTCGACAAGATGGCCCTGCAGCCCTGCCACGCGCTCTTCCAGTTCTACGTGGCCGACGGCAAGCTCTCCTGCCAGATGTACCAGCGCAGCGCCGACGTCTTCCTCGGCGTCCCCTTCAACATCGCCTCGTACGCGCTTCTGACGATGATGGTCGCGCAGGTCACCGGTCTGCAGCCCGGCGACTTCGTTCACACGCTCGGCGACGCGCACCTTTACTCGAATCATCTCGAGCAGGCCCGCGAGCAGCTCACGCGCGCGCCGCGGCCGCTGCCGTCGATGCGGCTCAATCCCGAGGTCACTTCGATCTTCGATTTCAAGTTCAGCGACTTCACGCTCGAGAACTACGATCCTCATCCGAGCATCAAGGCACCGATCGCCGTATGAGGCTCTCCATGATTGCCGCGCTGGCGGCGAACGGCGTGATCGGCAGAAACAACGACCTTCCCTGGCACATCAGCACCGATCTGAAGCGGCTCAAGAAGCTGACCATGGGCCATCACATGATCATGGGCCGCAAGACCTACGACTCGATCGGCCGTCCGCTGCCCGGACGGACCTTCATCGTCATCACCGGGAATCCCGAATTCAAAGCCGAAGGCGTGACGGTTACCAACTCACTCGAAGACGCGATTCGCATCGCGGAGCAGTCAGGGGATGCGGAGCCGTTCATCGCCGGTGGGGCGGTGGTGTTCGAGCAGGCCATCCATCGTGCCGACCGCATGTACCTCACGCGCATCCACGCGGACGTCGAAGGGGATACGTTCTTCCCCGAGTTCGACGACGTGACGGAGTGGAAGCTCACCGACTCCGAACATTTCGAAGCCGGTGAGAAGGACGAGTATCCCTTCTCCTTCCTGACCTACGACCGGGTTGCGCCGGCCGGTCATGCCATTCCGGAAGAGGGATAGCCTTTCGCCGCATGTACTGGCGGCTGTTGCGAACGAATCGCGATTTCAGATTGCTGTACTTCGGCACGCTGATCTCGCTGGGCGGCGACTGGTTCCTCACCGTCGCGCTGCTCGACCTCGTGCTGCAGCTCACCGGCTCGGCCACGCTCGCCTCGGTGATGATGCTCTGTCAGACGTTGCCGATCTTTCTGTTCACGCCGCACGCGGGGCATGTCATCGATCGCCTCGACCGGCAGAAGCTGATGATCGCCGTCGATCTCGCGCGCGCCGTCGCCTGCCTGCTGCCGTTGCTGGCGCGCACACCGGAAACCCTGCCGTTCGCGTATGCCGGCGTGATCATCATCTCCATCGGCTCGGCGTACTTCGAGCCGACCTCACACGCCGCGTTGCCGAATCTCGTCGCCGAGGAAGACCTTGGCGCAGCCAACGTGCTTATGGGCTCGACGTGGGGAACGATGCTCGCCGTCGGTGCAGCCATCGGCGGACTGGTGACGATGCGGTTCGGCCGCGACGCGTCGTTCGTCATCGATGCGATCAGCTTCGTCGTCTCGGCGGTGCTGTTGAAGATGATCCGCACGCCATTCGCGGAGACCCGCGACGCCCACCACGTGCAACCGCCGCTTCTTGAATCGATTCGCGAAACGATCCGCTTCGCCAAAGCCCATCCCCGCGTGCTCGGCTTGCTCACAGTGAAAGGCGGCTACGGCCTCGGCGCGGGCGTCATCGCCATGCTCAGCGTGTTCGGTCGCGAGGTCTTCCAGGCCGGCGCCTACGGCATCGGTCTCCTGTTCGCCGCAAGAGGGATGGGCGCGCTGCTCGGCCCGTTCATGGTGCGGGGTATCGCGCGCCGCGATGAAACGCAGTATCGCGCGATCGCGTTCTGCATCCTCGCGTTCGGTGCGGGTTATGTGGCGCTGGCGTTCTCGAAATCGCTGGCCTTCGGACTCCTGGCCATCTTCTTCGCCCACCTCGGCGGCGGAACGGCCTGGCAGATCTCCTCGTATGGATTGCAGCGCGAGACGCCGGACCACATCCGCGGCCGCGTCTTCGCCGCCGACTACGGCTTCGTCACGCTGACCATGGCCCTGTCGAGCCTCGGTGCCGGAATCGCGTCCGATCGCTACGGTCCGTTGGCGGCCACTGTCGGAACGGCGATGCTCTCGCTGATGTTCGGCGCCGGCTGGGCGCTCTCGACGTGGCGCCTCTGGAGATCGCCGCGCATCGATCCGCGCACGTAACCGATGATCGCTGAGACCGGACCGAGCAGGAAGTACATCAGTCCGGCCAGTCCGACCCATTTGCCCTGCAAGGTGTAGCCGAGCGTGATCGAGGTGATGCCGAGGGCGATGTAGGAGCCGTACATCCAGAGCGAGGTTTTCGTGTCGTGGATCTCGAACTCGTTCAATCGCAGTTGCTCGCGGCGGCGATAGGCGAGGAGATACATCGCCGAAAGCAGCACGAAAATGCCGGCGAAGCCCGCGCCGTAAATCAGAAAGAGTGTCGGAGGATGGGTGCTGCGGCGGTCGATCAATCCCGTGTTCAACCCGAAGATGAATTTGAGCGGATACGTGTAGAAGAGCACCACGAACAACAGCGCAGCGTTGAGGGCGATCACCAGCCCGTCCTGCATGTTGTAGCGGCGGAAGAAGCGGTGATGCTCGAACCAGATCCAGACCAGGATGGCGAAGCAGATCGCGAACGCGGGCACACCGCGCATGATGCTCACCAGTTCGTCATAGGTTCTCGGCACTTCCAGCGAGACGACGATGAGCGTCAGCGCGAAGCCGAACACGACATCGCTGAACGCCTCGGTGCGCGAGACCTCGCGCGCGCGGGGGCGGAACTTGAATTTGTCACGCATGCCGTAACTTTAACGGCTCCGGGTTCGGCTGTCGCCTGACGTTTGTCAGGCCGCTCGCGTTACGAGAGCCGATTCCTCGAGCCACTTCTGAATCACAGCCGCGACGTTCGGGTGATATCGGTCCTTCGCAATCGCGAAAATCTCAGCCGCCCGCGTGCGATTCACGGCAATCAGCGCGCTGTAAACGGTGGTCATGGTCCCGTTTCCGCCGCCGCGCATCAGTACGCGCTCGACCGCGGCATCGGCCGGTGAGTACTTCGCGGCGAGAGCGTTCGTCAGCCACGCCGTCGGCGGCGCCTGGCGCATGCTCAGCCCGAGCGCCGCGTCGATCTCGCCCAGCCGCGAGCGAAGCGTGTCTTGATTCGCGCCCTGCAGAAAGAGATTGAGCTCGGTCTCGGTCCACGACTGCGGATCGAGTGTCGAGAATGCCGCGCCCCCGCTGAACGCGATCAGCCGCGCGGTGACGCGGTCATACATCACGGAGCTCGTCGGTGCGGTGAGGTTCGATGGCAGCCCCGTTCCGTAGAGCCATTCCGACAATCGCAGGGTCGCGGCCGGTGCGTGGCCGAGCGTCGCCGCCAGTCGCGCGACGAAGTTGCGGTCGTCGACCCAGCGGAACGAGAACGAGCGGAAGTAATCGCGCAGGAATCGGTCGAGCGTCGCGCGGCCCAGGTGGCCTTCGAGCGTGCGGAGGAACAGCGAGCCCTTCGTGTACGCGGTAATGTTGAAGCCGTACGGATCGGGCACCGTGCGATGCAGCGTCGTGACCTCGGGCGTCTGCGTTGTACTGGCGAAGCCCTGATAGTTCAGCCGATCGATCTGGAATCCCAGCTCGCTGAGCTCGCGGTAACCCATCTCCTCGAGGATCCGTAGTGTGAGATACGAGGTGATGCCCTCGTTCAGCCAGATGTCGTTCCACGAACCGAGCGTCGTCGCGTCGCCGGCCCACGAATGCGCGAGCTCGTGCGCCATGAGATTCCGCGGCTCCAAGACCGCGGGCCGATTGCCGGTCACCACGCTGAAGGGATTGATGAAATTGAGCATCGGATGCTCCATCCCGCCGGCGATGTACGTCGGCGGCATGAGCAGCACGTCATGCCGCGGGAAGGGGTGCGGGCCGAGGATGCGCTCCGCGGCGGCGAGCATGTCCGGGAGATACGCGAGCTCCCAGGCCGCATCCTCGAGCAGCTCCGGCTCGGCATAGACGCCGGTGCGCTCATTGAAGGGGTGATAGGCGAGGCGGCCGACGGCGAGCGCGATGAGGTACGACGGAATCGATTGCTCCATCGCGAACGTGTAGACGCCGCTTGCTTCGACCTCGCGCGGGTTGTCGCCGGCGCTCATCAAGGCGAGAAGGCCCTGCGGAACGCGGATCGTGGCGTCGTAAGTCAGACGCACGGTCGGCGTGTCCTGCAGCGGAATCCACGACCGCGCCTGGATCGGCTCGTTCTGCGTGTAGAGGTACGGTTGCACGCGGCCGTAACTCTGCGCGGCGGTGTTCCAGAGGAGTCCCGCGGCGTTGCTCGTCGAATATTCGATGGTCACTCTCCGCGTCGTCGGCTCGATGTCGATCCGCAGCGGCGTGCCCCAGTCGGTGGTCGTGCCGAAGGAGTAAGTCGCGGGCTGGCCGTCGCGCGTGACGCGCGAGATCGTCAGCGCGGATGTGTCGAGGATCAGCGTCCGGGTGCCGGTGAGGTTCTGAATGTCGAGCGTGGCCTTGCCGCTGACGCGTCGGGTCGCGAAGTCGACGGTCAGATCGAGCGTGAGATGGCGTGTGGTGATTCTGGCCGGCTCGGAGAAGCTGAACGCGTCCTGCGGCAGGTCGGTGAACGGCGACGGATGCTGCACCGCGCGATGGCGCGCGTTCATCAGCAGCAGGACAATGCCGAGGGAAAGCAGAAGGCGTGTTAACGCTCGGTCTCTAACGCGCATCTTCATCCGTGGAGGGTAAACGAATGAAAGCTCGATGGCTGCCGCTGGTCCTGCCGTTGTTTGCGATTGTTGTCGGAGCCGGTCAGTGGGGCCCCGGCGCGACATTCGCGCCCCCAGGCGAGCCCGGCACGCGGCTCATCGTGTCCGGGAAAGTGTGGGATCACACCGGCACGAAAGGGGTCGCGGGCGTGAAGCTCTACGCGTATCACACCGACGCGAAGGGGATTTACAACGTGCCCGGCGCGCGTCAGCGGGCTCGCCTCCACGGCACGGTCATTACCGACGCGCAGGGCCGCTTCGAATGGCGAACCATCCGGCCGATGCCCTATCCCGGCGGCGGAAACCCGGCGCACATTCACATCGAGGCGTCCGGAGGCGGTTATCCGGCTCAACATCCCGATGCGCTCGAGTTTGACGACGATCCGTATCTGAGCGACGCGAGGAAGCAGGCCTCGAAGGCCAAAGGAAAATTCGCCCCGATCGTGACCACCACCCGTGGCGCGAAAGGTGTGCTTCACGCGACGTTCAACATCCGTATGAGCCAGAATCCGGGAAGTTGAGTGCCGATCCGAACACCGCCGCGATCCTGGTACGCGCCTCGCGCGACGGCGACCGCTCCGCGTTCGGACGGCTTTACGCGCTGTACAACCGCATGGTTCACGCGATCGCCATCGCCCGCGTCGGACCGAATGACGCAGACGACATCGTCCAGGACGTTTTCCTCACGGCCATGAAACAACTCCACTCACTCCGCGACGAATCGGCCTTCGGCGGCTGGCTCGCGACGATCGCCCGCAACCGCGCGAACGGACACCATCGCGCCGCGGTCGAGGTCGAGGAGTTGCCGGAGGAGCTCGCGCATGCCGCGACGCAGGAAGAGGAGCGCGAGGCCAGGGCCGTGCTGCTGACGATTCGCGCTTTGCCCGAGGCGTATCGGGAGACGTTGATGATGCGTCTGGTCGAGGGGATGACCGGCCCGGAGATCGCCGAGCGCACGGGTCTGACGCCCGGATCGGTCCGCGTGAATCTGCACCGAGGGATGGAGTTGCTGCGGCAGGCGCTGCAGGAAAAACCGGAAAGGGGGCGCGCGTGAACGACGACTACCTGTGGGATCGCTCCGGCACGCCCGACCCCGAGATCGAGCATCTCGAGAAGCTTCTCGGCCGCTACAAACATGAGGCGCCGCTGCGCATCGTGCCGTTCCATCGACGCAAATCGACCTGGCTCGCAGCAGCGGCCATGCTGGCTCTGGTCACCGTTGGCGCATACGTGTTCCGCATGCATTGGCCGGCGGGACGTCCCTGGGAGATCGAGACCGTCGACGGCACGCCGACCGTCAACGGCGAGACCGTGAAACGTCACGACCGCCTCGGCATCGGCGACACGCTCGTCACCGACGCGAATTCCCGCGTGACCGTGCGCATCGCGCGGGTCGGGGAGCTGGAGATTCAGCCGGGGAGTGAGCTGGAGCTGATCGCAACTTCGCGCGGACGCCATCGCATCGATCTGCGCCGCGGCACGATCAACGCCCGGGTCTGGGCGCCGCCGTTCACGTTCGGCGTCCGCACGCCGGCCGGCCTCGCGAGCGACATCGGCTGCGCGTTCACGCTCCGTTACGGCGACGAGGAAGGCCTGCTGCGAGTGACCTCGGGATGGGTGGATTTCGACGGCGACACGCGCTCGTCGCTGGTCCCCGAGGGGGCGATGTCGGAGCTTCGGCGCGAGCTGGGGCCGGGCACGCCGTACTGGCACGACGCGCCGCCTGCGCTGCGCGAGGCTCTGCGCTCGTTCGATCGCACGGCGTCAACCGTCGATCTGCATCGCGTCCTCGCCGCCGCCCGCCCGCGCGATGCCATGACCCTCCAGCACATGCTCGAGCGCGCCCGCAGCGAACATCGCGCGCCGCTCTTCGACCACCTCGCGAAAATCGCCCCGCCCCCGCCCGGCGTGACCCGCGAAGGCATCCTCGACCGCGACCAGCGCATGCTGGGCCGCTGGCGCGAGAGCATGGGCCTCGGCGGCGTGAAGAAGTGGTGGGTGCACTGGCGGGATGCGTTTTAGGCCACGTCGAGAAAATCGGGTAGCACGATCAGGTTTCGGTTTCTGAAAGGCGCGGGGCCGTGTGACTTCGCGTACGCAAACGAACGCGGCATGCTTTCCAGCCCTGGATCAAGAACGATCGGTTCCTGATGCGCGCCAACAGTGGAGGTCCATGAAGGCGGACGGCTTCCGGCGCGAGCCGCCAGCAGTTCGGCGACGGCGGCCCCCACCACAAGGGCGCGGTCGTCCACGTCCGCGAGCCAACCCACCGCCTCCCAATCGATTCCCTCGCGTCGAGCATCGGCAACCCACTGACGCGCGCGGAGCAGCTCGCCCGCCAGGATGGCCTCGACCAGATCACGAAGTTCCATCAAGTGGACTCCCATAAATCGTCAAAGGCATACGAAGCCTTGTCCATTAGTTGGGGAGGAACAAATCGCGTCGCTTGCGTCCAGATCTCGGCCTTTGTGCCCTCGAGGTTAGACAACCGGAGGCGAGCATTGCTCCGATCGACAGCATCGCGCCACGCGCACAACTTCATGGCGAACAGCTGGATTGTCGTAACGGCGCGAACCGTCAAAGACGCTGAGTCGTATACGTGCGAGCCATTCGTCAGGCCGACGAAATAACCCTTCGCGCCATCGTTGAGCCAGTCCTCAGGCAAGTCCAGTCGAGACGCAACTTGGGCGGCCGCCTGACGCAGCACCGACGCTTCCGGGCGGACGAAGTACGCATCGACGTCCTTCGTTGTTTCGCGTGCTCCAAAAAGCAGCACGAGCGCCGCACCGCCAGCGATAACAATCTCAGCACGTTCACCGCGCCTCGAGAGTTCTTCCTCGAGACTCTCGAAAGCTCGCATGATGTCGGTGGCGGAAAGCGACATCGTTACACCTTACCGGCAAAGCACGCAGCCCGTCGACCGGCGGCCGAGCCGCCGACAGCTAGCCGAGACTTACGGCGTCATGCCGTTTGTAGATCGCGCCCGTGGTCGACATCTCGCCTAGGCGAACGCGAGGTTCCCGGGAAGAGGTCGGGAACTTGCCGATTCAAGGCACTCCTATCAAAGGCGCCTTTATTGAAGAATTCGTGAGGAGCAGCGATGGACCCATTGTTTTGCATTCTCCTGGTCACGTCAGCCGGTGCTGTCGGAGGAGTCGTGAACGCGCTCATCAGCGGAAACGGATTTGCTCTGCCACGCTGGCAGAGTGGTGTCTGGTGTCCGGGAGCGTTGGCCAATGTGTTCATCGGGGCGGTAGCCGCTTTGGCGTCCTGGGCGCTCTACGGCTCGGGCGCGAGCATCGATCTCGGGGAGTTGAATGCGCGGAATCGGATAAGCCTCGAGCTATCGGCAGTCGTTGGAGCTCTGCTCGTGGGAATGAGCGGCTCACGCTGGCTTACGAACGAGGTAGACAAGAAGCTGTTGAAAGAAAGTGTCAAGGTAGCGGGGATCAAGAATCTTTCGCCAAAGGAATGCGACGAGGCAGTCAGCGGCAACGCGCAGGAGGTTCTCGCGGCTGTAAAAGCGGCTCCAAGTCCCGCCTAGGTGTCGCGTCTCAAGACGTTGTTCAGAGTTAGCCGAGAGATTGGCGGCTGATCAGCGAGAGCGGAGTGCATGCGGTGATGATTGTAGAAGTGAAGGTAAGGTTCGAGTAGTTGTTTGCGTTCGAGCGAGCTGCGAAAGGGATAGCGATACGCCCATTCGCGCAGCAGGGTCTGAACGAGACGCTCGGCTTTGCCGTTGGTTCGTGGCGTATAAGGCTTGGTGCGAAGGTGCCGAACGGCAGGGTCACGACAGGCTGCTGCGAAGACATGGGAGCGATAGCAGGTGCCATTGTCGGTGAGCACGCGCTGGACCTTGACGCCGAGTTGCTCGTACCACTTCACAGCTCGGCGAAAGAACGCGGCTGCGGTCTCTCCACGCTCGTCCGGAAGGATCTCGACGTAGGCGACACGCGAATGATCATCGACGCAGAGATGGACGAAGTCGTAGCCAAGACCACGCTTCTGACCGCGTCGACTGCCCGTGATTCGGTGACCGATGCCATCGATACGAGCCAGTTTCTTCGTATCCAGATGCAGCAGACCGCCGGCTTGTCCGTACTCGTAACGAACCACCGGAGGAGGTGGACCATCCAACGATCGAAGTCGAGCCAGTCCTGCCGCCTTGACGATCCGGGCGATGGTCGCCCGGCTCGGACGGACATGACCTGCGATTTTTCGGCAAGTCAGTCTCGCTCGACGGAGCTTGATGATCTTCCGTCGCGTGCCCACGCCGGTCCCGCGGGACCGGCGTGGCCGTGACGAACGGTCAACCAGCCCCTTGAGCCCTTCCTGTCGGAACCGCGCCAGCCACTTCCATCCGGTACGCTCGCTCACCCCGACGGCGTGACTTGCTTCAGCCACGGTCCATCCGTCGCTGAGAACCCGATCGACCAGCAGGGCTCGACTCTGCGGCGTCAGTCGCGCATTCTTATGAATGTCCACCTGGGCCTCCTTCGATGTTCTGTTTGTTCGCACTCACAGATTCACCGAAGTCGCCCGGGTGGGCAACTCCTACCACTGAACAACGTGTTGAGACATCACACCTAGGCGAGGATTATCCGGCGGGCGAAGCCTCTGGTTTCAGGCGCATTCTGTAGTCACCCGTTCTAGAGTAGCGCGATGAAGCCCTTGCCCGGCCTGCGCCATCGGATCCGTGACGGCGTCGCGGTGGTCCTGTCGGCGCTCCCGCATTTTCGAGGGAAGGGGCGGGTGACGATGGGCATCGATGCGCTGCTCACCGATTACGACGATCCCGACTCGTTCAACGCCGTGGGATGGCTCGGCAACGTGCGGCTGCACTCCGACCTGCGCGTGTTCGGCGACAAGTTCACCTTCTACTACCGCGAGTACGAGTCCGACTATCTCGCGATCCTGCGAAAGCTCTACCAGCGCGGAAACTTTCTCGATGTGGGGAGCAACATCGGCATTTACATCGTCTGCATGGCCGATCTCGTGCGCGCCGCGGGCGGCCGGATTTACTCGATCGAGCCGCTCGCCGCGAATGTCGCCCGTCAGAAAACGAACATCGACTTGAACGGCGCCGCGGATGTCGTCGATCTGCTCGAGCTGGCCGTCGGCGAGACGAGCGGCACGGTGATGATGGGCGGCGACTTCACGACGAGCAGCATCAACGGCATCGTTTCGCCGGCCGGTACGGTGTCCGTTCCGCTGACGACACTGGATGAACTGATTGCGTCAGGGCGTCTGCGGGACATCACGCTCATCAAGATGGATATCGAAGGCTATGAGCCGGCCGTCCTGCGCGGAGCACGTGCCTTTCTCGAACGCGATCGCCCCATCCTCTTTGCTGAATTCAATCGCTACCGGATGGCCCTGAACGGCTTCGACATGGCGGAGTCGTGGAACATGCTGAAGAACCTCGGTTACGCCGGCCACAGAGTCGTCGGCGGACAGCTCGTCGAGATCGACGATCCCGGCCAGCACGAGAATCTGTTCTTCCTGCCGCGTTAACACTCCACGCGGGCCGCGCATCTTCACAACCAGGAGGCACACAGATGAATCTCTTGGTGGTTCTGCTTGCGGCAACGCTGTATCAGGTCGAGCCGGTCAACGGCACTGTCAGTTTCAGCCTGATGAAGTGGGGAGTGGTTCGCGAGGAAGGCTCGTTCCGCGATTTCAACGCCAGCATCCATTACGACTCGCGCGAGCCGGCGAAGTCGCGTGTCGAGTTCGAGGTGAAGGCGGACAGCGTCGATACGAAGAACGGCGCTCGCGACAGCACCCTGCGCTCCGCGGATTTCTTCCACGTCACGAAGCATCCCAGGCTCACGTTCAAGAGCGTTCGCATCGTGCCGCGGACCAAAGACGTCGCCGATGTCACCGGCGACCTGACCATCAAGGGCGTCACCAAGCGCATCACCGTGCCCGTCCGCCTCCTCGGCGTGACCAGACATGGCGACGGCGGCGAAGTGGCCGGCTTCGAGACGGCCTTCAAGATCGATCGCCGCGCATTCGGTGTCACCGGCGGCCGCTGGGTTGCCGCGTCACCGGGAGTGCTCGGAAATGAAGTCACGATTCGGGTGATCGCCGGCGGCGTGAAGCGCTGAAAACCGCGTGTGCTACTCTCCCGCGCCTGATGATTCTGAGGGCGTTTGACGGGAAAAAGCCGCGCATCGGGCAGCGCGTATTCGTCGCGGAAAATGCGGCGCTGATCGGCGACGTCGAGATCGGAAACGACTGCTCGATCTGGTTCGGCACGACCGTCCGCGGCGACGTCAATCTGATCCGCATCGGCTCGCGCACGAACGTGCAGGACAACTGCACGATTCACGTGACCCATGAGAAGTGGCCGACGATCATCGCCGAGGAAGTGACCATCGGCCACGGCGCGATCGTGCATGGCTGCACCGTGCACCGCGGCGCGCTGATCGGCATGGGCTCGCGCGTGCTCGACGGCGCGGTCGTCGGCGAGTCCGCTCTCGTCGGAGCCGGTGCGCTCGTGCCCGAGGGGATGAAAGTGCCGCCGCGGACGCTCGTCGTCGGCGTGCCGGCCCGCGTCAAACGTTCGCTGACCGAAGACGAGCTGGCCAGGCTCGAGCAATCCTGGCGCAATTACGTTCAGTACAAGGAAAAGTATCTTTCGCAATGAACCGCACTCACGCAGGAACACTCCGGAAAGACCACGTCGGACAGTCCATCACCCTCGCAGGCTGGGTGCAGAAGCAGCGCGATTTCGGAGAGCTGATCTTCATCGATCTCCGCGACCGCAGCGGCATCTGCCAGGTGGTGATCGACCGCGAGCGCGGCGCGTCCGCGGACGTCATCGCCATTGCGAAGGACGTGCGATCCGAGTTCGTGCTGCGCATCGAAGGAGAAGTCGTCGAGCGCAGCGAAGGGCAGAAGAACGCGAAGTTGCCGAGCGGCGACATCGAAGTGGTGGCGAAGTCGATCGAGATTCTCAATCGCGCGGAAACGCCGCCGTTTCAGATCGAGGAAGACTCCGACGCCGCCGATGAGCTTCGGCTGCAGTATCGCTATCTCGATCTGCGCCGCCCGCCGCTGACACGCAACCTCGTGCTGCGCCACAAGATGCTCAACGGCGTCCGCAATTACTTCGACCGCAACGGCTTCATCGAAGTGGAGACGCCGATCCTCACCAAGTCCACGCCCGAAGGCGCGCGCGATTACCTCGTGCCCAGCCGCGTACACAAAGGGCAGTTCTACGCGCTGCCGCAGTCGCCGCAGATCTTCAAGCAGCTCTGCATGGTCGCTGGGCTGGAGCGCTACTTCCAGATCGCGCGCTGCTTCCGCGACGAAGACCTGCGGCGCGATCGCCAGCCTGAGTTCACCCAGATCGACGTCGAGGCCTCATTCATCGACGAGGAGTTCATCTACGCGACGATCGAAGGGTTGTTCGCGGAGATTTTTCCGCTGGCGAACATCCCCGTGAAGACGCCGTTCCCGCGCATGACCTGGCAGGACGCCATGGACCGCTACGGCATCGACAAGCCGGACACGCGCATCGGCATGGAGCTGAGCGACATCACCGCGATCGCGCACTCGTTGGCCTTCGAGCCGTTCAAAGCGGCGCAGACCGTTCGCGCGATCGTCGTTCCCGGCGGCGCGGCGTTTTCGCGCAAGCGCATCGATGATCTGACCGAGGAAGCGAAAAAGTTAAAGGCTACCGGTCTGGTGTGGATCAAGTTCAACGCCGAGCGGGGCTCGTCGATCAAGAAGTTCCTCGATGACGCGACACACGACACCCTCCGCGAGGCGCTCGGTGCGCGTGAAGGGGACATGGCCCTGCTCGTGGCCGGCAAGAACGTGGTCGTCTGGGACGTGCTGGCGAATCTGCGGCTGAAAGTTGCCAAGGAAGAGAAGCTGATTCCGGACGAGACGTGGAACTTTCTCTGGGTCACCGACTTTCCGCTCTTCGAGTGGGACGACGAGACCCAGCGCTTCTACGCGCGGCATCATCCGTTCACGTCGCCAGCTCTCGGGCATCTCGATGTCGTCGAAAGCGATCCCGGCTCGGCGCTGGCCCGCGCGTACGACCTCGTGCTCAACGGTATCGAGCTGGGCGGCGGATCGATCCGCATCAATCAGCCCGAGGTCCAGCAGCGCATGTTCCGGGCCCTGGGCATCAGCGACGAGGACGCGCAATCGCGCTTCGGCTTCCTCATCGACGCCTTCCGCTACGGCGCGCCGCCGCACGGCGGAATCGCGTTCGGCGTCGACCGCATCGCCATGATGATGTGCCGTGCCGAATCGCTGCGCGACGTGATCGCGTTCCCGAAAACCGCGCGCGCGCAGGATCTGATGTGCGCGGCCCCGAGTGAAGTCGATACGCAACAGCTCAATGAGCTCGGAATCGCCATTTCTCCTCGTTCTTGACGCGCCGGTCTTCGTCGGCCGCGGCCTGATCGGCCGCGTCGGCGAGCTCGTTCGCGCGAAGGGGCGCGTCTTCGTCATCACCTCGCCTGCATTGCGGGAGCGCTTCGGCGATCGCGTTGCGGCGTCCTTTGCAAGTGCTGACGTGATCACTATCGAAGAAGGGGAGTCGCGCAAGACCCTCGAGACGGCGAACGAGGTCATCACTCAGCTGCTCGAGCGCGGCGCGAAGCGCGATTCGATGGTTGTCGTCGTCGGCGGCGGAATGATTGGAGACACCGCGGGATTCGCGGCGTCGATCTTCCTTCGCGGGATCGATCTCGTGCACGTGCCGACGACGTTGCTCGCGCAGGTCGACAGCTCGATCGGCGGGAAGCTGGCCGTCAATCATCCCAAGGGGAAGAACCTCATCGGCAGTTTCTATCCGCCGCGGGCCATCGTCTCGGACACGTCGATTCTCGACACACTTCCGCCGCGCGAGCTGCTGAGCGGAATGTACGAGGCGCTCAAGGGCGGAGTCATCGGCGATCCGTCGCTCTTCGAGATGTTCGAGCGGCGCGAGAACGATCTCGACGAGATCGTGCGCAAGGCGATCCGGGTGAAGGCGGAGATCGTGTCCGCCGACGAGAAGGAAGCCGATCTGCGCCGCCTTCTCAACTACGGCCACACCATCGCTCACGGCATCGAGGCCGCGCTGCATTACGAGGGGATGACCCACGGCGAGGCCGTGGCCTGGGGGATGATCGGTGCGAATGCGATCGCCGTCCGGCGTGGCCTGCTGGCGAAGGATGAAGCGGCGCGAATCGACCAGGTGATCCTCGATTACAACCCTTCGCCGCTGCCGAAACTCGATCGCGCCGTGGTGCTTGCGGCGACGGAGCACGACAAGAAGAACACCGGCACGGCGCGCGCAATGGTTTTCCCCCGTCGCCTGGGCGAATGCGTGGTGGTCAACGACGTTACTGTCGATGAGATCGCCTACGGAATCGACTCGGTGCTCTAGGGAGGTTCCATGAAACTCGCCGCGGCCGTGCTCGTGCTCGCGCTTCAGCAGGCGCCGTTGTCCGAGGTCATCGAAGTCCGGCGGCACAACGTCGACGTCGTCGTCACCGATCGGGCTGGCAATCCCGTTCGCGGTCTGCACGGATCCGATTTCGAGTTGCTCGAAGACGGCGTCGCGCAGGAGATCACGAACTTTTCCGCGTACGACGATCGAATCGACGCATCGTCAGCGCCCTCGTCGAATGCGGCAATGCCCGCTCCGACGCGGCGGCTCGTTTTCTTCATCGACGACATGAGCATGCATCCCCGAAACCGGCAGAAACTCGTCGAAGAGGCCACAAAACTGCTGGAAAAGGCCATGCGGCCGGGGGATGAAGGCGCTGTCGTTCGACCGGGTGAGGCGGCCGAGAGCGTCGCGCTCACCTTCACGTCCGACCGCGAGGAGTTGCGCAGCGCACTGGGAAAAGCGGTGGCGGAGAACACCTGGCGCGTGAACGTCGCGTTTGCGGCGGAGCACGAACGCTTCCAGGTCGACGCCGCCTTTTGCGGTGGTCCGCAGGAACGGCGGCAGGTCGCCCGCCGGCATGCCGATCGCGTCCTGCGCCGTGTGCGTCATCGCCTGGCCACGCTTCGCGCGATCGTTTCCACCATGGCGCCGCTGGATGGGCGGAAGGTGCTGATCGTCGCCACCGAGTCACTTCCGGCGGAACCGGGCCGTGAGTTTTTCGATGTGAGATTGAGCGAGTTGAAGATTGGCTCGGCATCTGTCGACGAGCCGCCGACGTCGATCGGCGACCATGGGACGACCGATTTCGTGGACATGACGTCCGCGATCGAGGACGTGGCCCGCACCGCGGCTTCGCATGGGATCACCATCTATGCGCTTCGTCCCGAGCTCGATCTGCGGATGACGGAAGAAATCCCGATGCGCGCCGTGCATCGGGCCATGGCGAACTCCGACAAGACCGTGAACCTGCTCACCAGGACCACCGGCGGCGCGTGGAGCATGGGCGCGGCGCAGATGGACGAGGTCCTCGACACGGTCGCTTCAGACGTCGACTCCTACTACTCGCTCGCGTATCGCGCGCAATCGGCATCGTTCGACAAATCGCATCGCGTCGAGGTCCGCGTTCGCAATCATCCCGAGTACGCAGTGCGTGCGCGGGCCGAGGTCATGCGCAAGTCGCCGAAACGGGAGATGAACGACCGCGTCGTAGAGGCGCTCTTCACCGAGAGCATGCCCAATGAGCTCGGGGTCACCATCGAGGCGTCCGATCCACAGCCGATCAAGGGCGAGCGCGGTCGATATAGAGTCACCGTCGACGTCGGCGTGCCTCTGGGCGCACTGACGTATCTGCCGGCGGGCGATTCGCAGCACGGCACGTTCACCGTGCATTACGCAGTCGCCAGCAAGGACCTCGACTTCGTCAACGGAACGGAGCCGGTGCAGGTCGTCGACATCCCGCTCGCCGACTTCGACGCGGCGCGCACGAAAGCGTGGACCCACACGGTCAACCTCGTCGTCGAGCGCGGCATGCATCGCATCGTGGTGGGCGTGCTCGATGGGACGTCGCAGGTCGCTGGCTTGAGCGGAATGACGATCGACGTACCCTAGCTGGGGAATTTCGAATGAGATTCGTGACCGTTGCTCTCGTGCTCGCGCTGCAGCAGGCGCCGCTGTCCGAAGTCATCGAAGTCCGCCGGCACAACGTCGAAGTCATCGTCACCGATCATGAAGGCAACCACGTGCGTGGCCTTCGCCTTTCGGATTTCGAGCTACTGGAGGACGGTGTCCGGCAGGAGATCACGAACTTCGCCGAGTACGACGATCGCGCCGCGGCGCCTTCGACGACGACCACGACAGCAACGACTTCCGCGCCGGTCTCACCGCCGCCGACGCGGCGCCTGGTCTTCTTCATCGACGACATGAGCATGAATCCACGCAGCCGGGAGCTGCTCACCGAACAGGCCACGGAGATGCTCGAGCGCACGATGCGGGCGGGCGACGAAGGCGCGGTGGTTCGTCCACCCGACGGTGCGAAGCCGATCGATCTCACCTTCACGTCCGATCGCGAGGAACTGCGGAAAGCCCTCGGCAAAGCCATCGCTCAGAACACGACGCGAACGAACGTTGCTTTCGCAGCCGAATACGATCGCTTCCAGGTCGATGCAAAGTCGTCCAGCAGCCGGAAGGAAACGCTGCTCATCGCCCGCCGGCATGCCGAGCGGGTGCGCCGTCGCGTGCAGCAACGCCTGGCGATCCTCCGCGCGGTCGTCGCCACCATGGCGCCGCTGGAGGGGCGGAAAGTGCTGATCGTGGCCACGGAATCGCTGCCCGTGCAGCCGGGGCGGGAGTTCTTCGACATCGACGTGAGCCAGCTCCAGATCACCTTCGCGCCGCTCGACGCGCCGGCGCTCACCATCGGCGAGCAAATCGAGACCGATCTGGTCGACGTGACTCCCGCGATCGAAGACATCGCCCGCACCGCGAGCTCGAACGGCATCACCATCTACGCGCTGCGGCCGGAGCTCGATCTCCGCATCTCCCCCGATCTGAAGATGTCGGCGGAGGGCGGGATTCCGACTCGCGTCGTGAACCGGGCCACGACGAACTCCGACACGACCGTCGATCTCCTCACAAAGCTCACCGGCGGCACCTGGACCCTCGGTGCGGCGAGCATGAACGAAGTCCTGAAGACCGTCGCCGCGGATGTCCAGTCCTACTACTCGCTGGCTTACCGGGGCCGCTCGGCGACGTACGACAAAGCGCATCGCGTGACCGTTCGCGTTCGCAATCATCCCGAGTACACGGTGCGCGCGCGCACGCAAGTCGCGCGAAAATCTCCAAAGCGGGACATGAATGACCGCGTCGCGGCGGCACTGTTCACCGAGGACATGCCGAACGAGCTCGGGATCGCCATCGAAGCGTCCGAGCCGCAACCGGTAAAAGGGCAGCGCGGGCGGTACGCGGTCACGGTCGATGTCGCCGTGCCGCTCGGCAACCTGACGTATCTGCAAACCAGCAACGCGCAGCGAGGACGATTCAGCATTCATTACGCGATCAGCAACAAGGGCGCTGATTTCGTCAACGGCTCCGATCCCGAGCAGATCGTCGACATACCGCTCGCCGACTTTGCGCGAGCGCGCACAAAGGCCTGGACGCACACGATCCACCTGCTGCTGGAGCGGGGGGAGCATCGGATCACGGTGGGCGTACTCGATGGAACGTCGCAGGCGGTGGGGATGAGCGGGACCGCTGTGAACGTGCCGTAGGCGCTAGCGTTGGAGTGCGGTGGCTCTGCCACCGCTTTGGCATGCGCGCGAAGCGCGCCTCCGGCGCGTGCGAAAGCGGCGGCAGAGCCGCCGCACTCCATTCCTAAATCCGCTCCCGGCACCGCGCGGCGCCGCACCGGCAGGGCAGCTGCCCCTCGTGATGCGTCTCGCCGTAATCGCACGTGAGCTCTTCACCCGCGCGGATCCGCCGGATGGCGTAGAACTCGACGCGATGGCCGACGCGGCGCATATAGGTGTTCGGCTCGCAGCAGTGGTTCACGTAGCGCAGGCAGGGGTCGGTCGAGACGTCGAGGGCTTTGTCGTCCTCGAACTCGACGATCGTCACCACGTCCATGCCTTTCGCGCGACGCCGGGCCTCGGTCACGGAGATCAACTCGCCGGTGAGCTCGCCGATCTTTCGTTTTTGCGGCACCGCCCGTCGGGCGAAGACACCCTTCCCATGAATCCTGCTCGTGCGGACCTCGAAGTCCTCGAGCTTCACGCGGCTCGCTTGACGGGCAGACGGAGAACCATGCTCGTGCCGACGCCTTCGACCGAGGCTACGCTGACCTCGCCGCCATGGGCCTCGACGATCTGCTTGACGATGTAGAGACCGAGGCCCGTGCCGCCGCCGCCGCGGAGCGACTTGTTGCCGCTCTGCTTGTACTTCTCGAAAATCTTGTCCACTTCCTCGGCCTTGATCCCCATGCCCGTGTCGGTCACGGTGACCACGATCGCCTCGGGCACGTCGCCATTGCGCACGATCTGCGCGCCGACGGAGATCAGCCCCTTCTTCTCCGTGAACTTGAGCGAGTTCGAGATCAGATTGATCACCGCCTGGGTGAGCTTCTCCACGCTGCCGATGATCTGGGGGATGTCGCGGCCATGCGCGGTGAGGAGGAAAATCTCGTCACGTGCCGCGACGGACTGCAGACTGCGAACGGCGCGCTTCAGCACACCGGCGACGCGGACCGGCTCCGATTCGACGGCGAAACTGCCCGACTGGATCTTCGAGAAATCGAGAATCTCGTTGATCAGGGACATCATCCGCTCCGACTCCCGTTGCGCTTCCTGCAGCAGATCGGCGTAGAGCGAATCGATCTTGGTGCCTTCCTGCGAGAGCACGAACTCGAGCGTTCCCTGGATGCCGGAGAGCGGTCCGCGGAGGTCGTGCACGATCTGGGCGGTGAAATCCGACTTGGCCTGCTCGGCTTCGCGCTGCTCGGTCACATCCTCGAATTGCAGCGCGGCCGTCGGCTCGGTGCCGTCGACGCGCATGATGCGGTCGACGCGGTAGATGCGCCCTTCATGCTCGACGTCGATCGTGCGGTGCTCGTCGGATTCGAGAAAGAATCCATGCAGCCAGCCGCGCTCGCCGGCCACAGCCCGCGCCGCGTCCTTGATCCATTGATCGGCTTCCGCGCGAAACGACTCGGTGAAGGCCGAGTTGCGATACTGGATCGCGCCGCTTTCCGTCACGACGGCGATCGGCATCGAAAGGTGGTTGAGAACTCCCGTGGTGAAGCTCATTGAGGCACCGTGATGGCCCGCTCTTGCTGCAGCTTGGCCAGGATGAACAGGGTATTGAACTGATCGAAGGGGCTGAGGATGACCAGCTTCTGGAGGTCGAATCGCCCGTCGATGAGCGAGACCAGGAAACCTTCCTGCGCGTTGAGGTTGAACCGGTCGAAATTCGTGAGAAAGTCGGCGCTCAGTTTCGGCACGGCCTGCATTCCCTTGGGGTGGGCAAGAAACTCGTGCACGATCCTGTTGCGCAGGATCTCGATGTAGCCGCGGATGGAGAGGTCGTCGGGGTAGGTTTCCCGGGCTTCCAGCAGTTTCGCGTAGGTGTGCCAGGCGCCGTTCTGTTTGAGTGACTCGCCGACCAGCCGCGCCCAGTTGGGGCGCGCCGGTGCGATGGGGTTAGCTGACATGCGGCGGTAGTTTATCCTTGATGGAGTTTTGACAAATGACTGACCATCAATTGACGCCACAAAAGCCGCCTTCGCGGGCCCGTTCGCGCCTGCTGATGCTGCTCGTCGCGGGCGCCCTGGGCGTCCCCGCGGGCTTCCTTTCCGCCCACGCTGTCCGGATGCCCCGCGTGAAGTCGTTGGCGGACTACCAGCCGGCGATCATCACCCGCATCTACGACCGCAATGGCGTCCCGTTCGCCGAGTATTCGATCCAGAAGCGGATCGTCGTGCCGAAGCGGGAGATCTCGCCGCTGCTGGTCAACGCGATCATCGCCACCGAGGACTCGGAGTTTTACAAACATGGCGGGGTTGATCCCAAGGCCATCGTCCGCGCCGTCATCAAGGATGTGATCGAGCGGCGCAAGGCCCAAGGCGCGTCGACGCTCACGCAGCAACTCGCGAAGCAGGTCTTCCTCACACCCGACAAGACCTTCCGCCGCAAGATCAGCGAGATGTTCTTCGCGGTGCAGATCGAGAAGGATTTCACCAAGGACCAGATCTTCGAGTTCTACGCGAACCAGGTCTACCTCGGCCACGGCGCATACGGCGTCGAAGCGGCGTCGCGGCTCTACTTCGGCAAGCATGCGAAGGAGTTGTCGCTGCCCGAGGCGGCGGTGATCGCGGCGTTGATCCGGTCGCCGATGTACTACAGCCCGATCACCCACGCCGATCGCGCCAAGATGCGCCGCGATTACGTCCTCGGCCGCATGCTCAAGGAAGGATTCATCGGCCGCGATCAGTATTCGCAGGCCGTGAACGCGCCGATCGTCCTCGGCACGTTCAAAGAAGAGGCCCCGCGCGTCGGCGCCTACTTCACCGAAGAGATCCGGCAGTACATCGAGAACCACGAAGCCTTCGGCGTCGAGAACCTCTATCAGCGCGGACTGAAAGTGCATTCGACGCTCGATCTGCGCATTCAGCAGATCGCAGAAGGCGCACTGCAGCGCGGTTTGCGCAAGTTCGACAAGCGCCGCGGCTTCCGCCGGCCGACGCGCAACCTCGTCGCGGAAGGGCTCGATCCGGAGACCTATCGCGATCCGAGCTGGAGCAACGAAGGCTACATGGTCGATCGCCTGTATCCGGGCATCGTGCTGGACGTGACGAAGACCGCGGTGACGGTGCGCGTTCATAAAGACCGCATCGAGCTCGATCCGGCGGCCTGGGCCTGGACGAAGAAGAAGACCCTCGACGGTGTGCTAAAGCGCGGCGACGTGGTTTACGTGCTTCAGAAGGAAGACGAGAAGACCAAGGCGAAGAAGTGGACGCTCGACCAGATGCCGAACGTCCAGGGCGCGGTGGTGGTCATCGACGTGAAGAGCGGCGAGGTCCGCGCGCTGGTCGGCGGGTACGATTTCCAGATCTCGAAATTCAATCGCGCCGTGCAGTCGCGGCGGCAGACGGGGTCGTCGTTCAAGCCGTTCGTGTACGGTGCCGCGTTCGAGAAAGGGCTCACTCCCGCGGACACGCTGTTCGATGCGCCGGTGGCGATTCCGGTGGGCGATCAGATCTACGCACCGAAGAATTACTACGGCAAGTACGCCGGCATCGTGACCATCCAGCGCGCGCTCGAGCTGTCGATCAACGTGCCCGCGGTGAAGACGTACATGATGACCGGCGGCGATCGCGTCGTCGATTTCGCGCGGCGCTGCGGCATCACCGCCGATCTGCCGAAGTACCCGTCGCTGTCCCTCGGCGCCGCGGGCGTCTCTCCGCTGGAAATGACCGGTGCGTACAACGTCTTCGTCAACAACGGCGTGTACATCAAGCCGCGCTACATCCGGAAGATCGCCGATCAGCAGGATCGCGTGCTCGAAGAGAAGATGCCCGAGCTGTCCGAGGCGATGAATGCTGCGGTGGCGTTCGAGCTCGCGTACATGATGAAGGGGACGATCGATCGCGGTACGGCCTACGCCGCGCACACGCTCGCGGACCCGCTGGCGGGAAAGACCGGCACGACGAACGGTTACACCGACGCCTGGTTCATCGGCTTCTCGCCGGAGTACACGGTGGGCGTCTGGAACGGTTACGACGATCCCGCGAAATCGCTGGGCGGCGGCGCCACGGGCGCGGACATCTCGCTGCCGATCTGGATCGACATCTTCAAACAGTTCGAAGAGCAGAAGCTTCGCGTTGCCAAGCCGGACTTCGAAGCGCCGCCGGGAGTGGTGATCGTCCCGATGGATCTTCCGACCGGCCGCCGCGGTACGGGTCCATGCAGCCGCGTGGTGATGAACGCGTTCGTTGCCGGCCAGGAGCCGGACAAGGACTGCAGCGGCGCCGGCGTGAACGTGGCCAAGCTGCCGTTCTACCTCCAGCGGCCGATGTACCAGCCGAAGGAAGGGGAGCCGACGCAAGCCGCGGATGATGCGTCAGCGCAGGCAGGCGAGGGGGCGGAGTCGCCCGCGCCGGCCACGACGACGACCACGGACACGAGCGGGCCGCCTGTTTAGGAGTGCGGCGGCGACAGCTGCCGCTTTGGTACGGTCGGAAAGCGGCGGCTCTGCCGCCGCACTCCTAGACGCTGACGTACCGCGTGATCATGTCGACCATCTTGTCGCGCGTCAGCGGCTTCCGCATCCAGGCGTTGGCGCCGGAGCTCGGGAACATCTCCTCGAGCGAGCGCTCCGGGAGGTCCGAGATCAGGACGATGGGGATGTCCTTCTTGTTCGACTGCGATTTGAGCACTTCGCTCAGACGGTTGCCCTTGATGCTGGGCAGGTTCACGTCGAGGAAGATGATGTCCGGCGTGTTGCTCGCCAGCACGTGATTGAATTCGATCCAGCTCGAGGCCGTGAGGACAGTGCAGCCCTCGCGCTCCAGAAGAGCGCGGCCGAGTTTCAGAACCAGTGGATTGTCATCGAGGATCAGAACGGTAACGTTCGCCAGAGCAGCCATGCGTAGATTGTCACTTTCCTATTGCTGAAAACGAGCGGTTTCGGCGCACATGATACCCTTTCGAGCCCCGATGCCTCCTTCGATTTCTGACCCCTTCAGCGATCCGGCGAGCGAGCCCGCGGCCCCACCGCAACGACGTTTCCGCTGGCCCGCCGACTACTACTCCACGGCGACGCCCAGTGCCGTCCTTCCGCCCTGGGCCACATTCGGCTGCGGCGCTGCCGCGGTCGTCGTGCTGATCATCGTTTTCGTTGGCGGCGCCTTCCTCGGCGGCGGCGGTCTCAACCAGTTCATGGACTTCGCCCTCGGCATGAGTCTCGGCGAGATGCGCGGCATGTACACGCCCGAAGTCACCAAGGCGCAGCAGGAAACTCTCGACCGCGAGATGGAAACCATGCGCGCCGGTCTCCGCGACAAGACCATCGCCGTGAAGAACATTCAGCCCGTTCTGCAGACCATGCAGAAAGGCATCAAGGACGAGAAGATGACGCCGGCCGAAGTCGAGCAATTGACGGCGGCGGTGCGGAAAGCGAACGGAGCCGCCAAGTCTCAGAGTCGCAAAGTCTCAGAGTCTCAGAGACCTTCGCGCGTTCTCCTCTGAGACTCTGCGACTTTGAGACTCTGAGATTCCATGTCCGCCCCCTTCAAGCTCATCTCTCCCTTCCAGCCCCAGGGCGATCAGCCCGAGGCCATCCGGCAGCTCACCGAGAGCGTCAATGCCGGTAACCGCGATCAGGTACTCCTCGGTGTCACCGGCTCGGGCAAAACCTTCACCGTGGCCAAGGTGATCGAGGCCGTGAATCGCCCGACGCTCGTCCTCAGCCACAACAAGATCCTCGCGGCGCAGCTCTACCAGGAGTTCCGCAACTTCTTCCCCGAGAACGCGGTGGAGTACTTCGTTTCGTATTACGACTACTACCAGCCCGAGGCTTACATCCCGCAGAACGATCTGTACATCGAAAAGGAGATGACCAAGAACGACGAGATCGACAAGCTGCGCCTCGCCGCGACCAAGTCGATCTTCGAGCGCCGCGACGTGATCATCGTCGCCTCGGTCTCCTGCATCTACGGCATCGGCGATCCCGATCTCTACTTCGGCATGCTGCTCTTCTTCGAGCGCGGCACGGAGAAACCGATGACGCAGTACCTGCGGCGGCTGACGGAGATGCAGTACGAGCGGACTCCGTACGATCTCGCCCGCGGCAGCTTCCGCGTGCGCGGCGACGTTCTCGAGCTCTGGCCCGCGTACGAAGACGACGCGGTGCGCATCGAATTCTTCGGCGACGAGATCGACAAGATCACGCGCATCGATCCGATCACCGGCAAGACCGGCAGCCGGACGTACGACCGTCTGGCGATCTATCCGCGAACCCATTACGTCACGCCGCGCGAGCGTTTGATGCAGGCCATGGAGAACATCCGCGCCGAACTGGATGAGCGCGTTGCGGAGTTGCGCGCGAACGACCGATTGCTCGAAGCGCAGCGGTTGTCGCAGCGGACGATGTTCGATCTGGAGATGATCGCGGAGCTCGGTTACTGCAACGGCATCGAGAACTACTCGCGCCATCTCAGCGGTCGCGAGAAAGGGGAGCCGCCTCCTACACTCATCGACTACTTCCCGGAAGATTTTCTGCTGGTCGTAGACGAGTCGCACCAGACCATTCCCCAGGTGCGGGCGATGTGGGGAGGGGATCGCGCTCGCAAAGAGACTCTCGTCGAATACGGCTTCCGGCTGCCGAGCGCGATCGACAACCGGCCGCTCTCCTTCGATGAGTTCGAAGGAAAACTGACGCAGATCATCTACGTGTCCGCGACGCCGGGTCCGTACGAGCTGGCGAAAACCGGCGGCCTGTTCGCGGAGCAGGTGATCCGGCCGACGGGACTGCTCGACCCGCAGGTGATCATCCGCCCGGTCAAAGGGCAGGTCGACGACCTGATCGGAGTCATTCGCGACCGCGTGTCGAAGAACGAGCGGGTCATGGTCACGACGCTGACCAAGCGGATGTCCGAGGACCTGACGCGGTACCTGATGGAGCTGGGGATCAAGGTCAACTACATGCATTCGGACATCGAGACGCTCGAGCGAATCGCCATCCTGCGCGACTTCCGCCTCGGCTCGTTCGACGTGCTGGTCGGCATCAACCTGCTGCGTGAGGGCCTCGACGTGCCCGAAGTGTCGGCGGTGGCGATTCTCGATGCGGACAAGGAAGGCTTCCTCCGCTCGCAAACCTCGCTCATTCAGACCATCGGCCGCGCCGCGCGCAACGTGAACGGCGAGGCGATTCTCTACGCCGACAAGATGACCGACTCGCTGAAGTGGGCGGTCAGCGAAACCAAGCGTCGCCGCGCCATCCAGCAGAAGTACAACGAGGAGCACGGCATCGAGCCGGCCACGATCATCAAGGCCGTCGACTCCGACCTGGTGCGCATGTCCAACCTCGATTACCTCGACGTTCCGTTGCCCGGCCAGCGCTCGAAGCTGGGCATCGGCGACAACGAGGACATCGACAAGGCAATTACGCGCCTGACCAAAGAGATGAAGGAGGCGGCGAAGAACCTCGACTTCGAGAAGGCCGCCGAGATCCGGGACAAACTGCGGGAGTTGAAGGAAGTGCGGATCTTCGTTTAGGAGGATCGATGACGGCGTCCGCGGCATTCAGACGGGTCACCCCCATCCTGCGTGTTTCCGACCTCGACCGGAGCCTCGAGTACTACGTCCGCGTACTTGGCTTCACCATGAATTGGCGCGATGACGACGGCAATTCGTTCGCTTCCGTGTCGCGCGGCGACTGCCATCTTTTCCTGTCGATTGGCGATCAGGGCCATCTAGGAAGCTGGGTGTGGATCGGCGTGAGCGACGCCGACGTCCTCCATGACGAGCTGATTGCCAGCGGCGCGCGCGTGCGTCATCCACCGGCGAACTTCCCGTGGGGATCGCGGGAGATGCAGGTCGAAGATCCGGACGGAAACGTTCTTCGACTTGGCTCGGAGAACAAGCCCGGCGAGCCGTTCGGCGACTGGCTCGACATGCGAGGCGTTCGCTGGCGGAGGGAAGCCGAAGGAGTCTGGACCCGGGTCTAGAATCCGTTTCATGCGGATTCGCCCTTATGCCATCGGCGACGATCGCGGGTTTCATCGCGCGGCCGCCGAGTCGCTCACGGACTTGTTCCCCTGGATGCCGTGCTTTCATCCCGGCTACTCGGCGGAGGAAGCGGCAGGCTGGGTTGACCGCCAGCTGGAAGCGTTCCCGAGCGGGGAGATGTATGAGTTCGTGATCGTCGACGACGCGGAGGAGATCGCCGGCGGTTGTGGGCTGAATCAGATCGATCGCGCGAACCGGCGTGCAAACCTCGGCTACTGGATACGCAGC
The DNA here is from genome assembly GCA_963822445.1 of uncultured Acidobacteriota bacterium. Taxonomy (GTDB): domain Bacteria; phylum Acidobacteriota; class Thermoanaerobaculia; order Gp7-AA8; family Gp7-AA8; genus QHVT01. The sequence continues at coordinate 1,618,595 of CAWGHO010000003.1, forward strand.
GCGTCGACCGGCCGTGGCTATGCAACGGAGGCAGTCAAACTTCTCGTCGCGTGGGCGGCCGAGCACACCGATCTCCAACGGATCGAGGTAGTGGTCAGCGTCGGCAACGTAGCCAGTCTGCGGGTGGCTGAGAAAGCGGGAGCGGTTCGAGAGTGCATCCTCGCAGCTCGTCTGCTGATCAACGACGTGTTTCACGACGCGGTGATGCACTCATTCGTGCGCGGGCGGAACATGACCGCCTGAAGGAAGTCCGCATGTTCGCATAGCCATACGTAAAGCCTGCCGTATCAATCACTTACCTCTTGCGTGGTGAGCAGCGTCCGCCTACACTGACGCCCGTTCCCAAAAACACATGACGAGAGAGAGGTCTGGTCGATGTCCTTCGATCTAGCAACGATCTCCTTCCCCGACGGCCGCGTGGCCAAGCTCCCGCCGAGCGATTTCTACGCATTGCCGCTGGGTGAGCGGATCGAGCTGCTGACGAGCAGTCGCATCAAGTTCGAGAGGGACAACCAGGTCATCTCGCCACTCGACGCCCTCAAGAAAAAATGAACCGCAGACGCCTTGTCACTTCGCTGGTCCTGGTGGTGGCCGCCTTCATCTGGGCCGGAACGGTGGCCGCGGCCTATCGCGCCATCCGCTTGTTCGAGACTACTCCCGGCGAGGCCGCGAACGCGCCGCGAGCGTGGCCGGCGAGCTCGCTCATCGCGCGAACGCCTGATGAATGGTCGCTGGTGATGCTCGTCCATCCGCATTGCTCGTGCAGCCGCGCCAGCGTGCAGGAGCTGCAAGCGGTCCTCGACAAGGCTCCGCAACACGTCCGCACCTACGTCCTGGTCTTTCGGCCGGCGACCGCCGCGGCTGGCTGGGAGCGGACGCAGGTCGTCGAGAACGCGATGAAGCTGCGTCGCGCGAGCGTGATCATTGACGAGAACGGCGCCGAGGCCGATCGCTTCGGCGGCTTCACCTCGGGACAAACGTTTCTGTACGACGACCACGGCAAGCTGCGATTTGCCGGCGGGATCACCTCGCTGCGCGGACACTCCGGAATCAACAGCGGCCGCACAGGCATCATCGACATCGTTCGCACGCGCATCGGAGACGGGTCGCATCCCGTGTTCGGCTGCGCGATCGCAAAACGCGAAGAGAGGGCACAACCATGAGCAACCTTAGTGTCGCCGTCGCCGATCCAAGAATCGCCGCGCGCGCCGTCGAGCTTCGCGACGCGCAGATGTTCACCCGGCGCGCCCGGGTGGACCGCCTGTTCGCGATCCTCCTGGTCGTGCAATACGTAGCGGGGATCCTCGGCGCGTGGGCCGTCTCGCCGTACGCGTGGGAAGGGAAGGATCGCGTGATCCACCTCCACGTGTGGGTCGCGGTGATCGCCGGCGCGGGCATCACGCTGCTTCCGCTGCTCATGGCCTGGTTCCGCCCGGGGCAGCCGCTCACGAGGCACATCATCGCCGCGTCGCAGATGCTCTCGTCCGCGCTGCTGATCCACCTCACCGGCGGCCGCATCGAGACGCATTTCCACGTCTTCGGCTCGCTGGCCTTCCTCGCGTTCTATCTCGACTGGAAGGTGATCATCACCGCCACGGTCGTCGTCGCCGCCGACCATTTCGCGCGCGGCATCTTCTGGCCCGAGTCGGTCTACGGCATCGCGAATCCGGAGTGGTGGCGCTTCCTCGAGCACGCCGGCTGGGTCGTCTTCGAGGACATCTTCCTGATCTGGGCCTGCCTGTTCAGTGTTCGAGAGCTCGACGCGTCGGCCGTTGCCCAGGCGTCGGTCGAGCATCTGTCCGAACAGGAGCAGCTGAAGACTGCGGCGTTGGAGATGGCGCTCGCGGAAATGCAGGCTACAGCGTAGCCGCGTTACTCGTCTGCCTTCGCGGGCGTGCCCGGGGACATTCCCGCGGCCGCGAGCATCGTCGCTGCGCGACGCGCAAGAGCCTCTTTCCGTCCCTGTTCGACTTCGCGAAGCATCGCAGAAGCCTCGCGACGGTTCATGTCCGATTGCGGCGCACCCCACACTGTCTTGCTACTCTATCCGTGGTGACTGCTGCCGAGGAGGGCGAATGGGGAGACACGTCAAACTCGTCTGGACAGGCTGGGCTGGTCCCGCGGAGTATGCTCTCGCGACGGCACACCCGTTGCCGTCGTAGAAGCCAAGAAGTTCACGGCCTAAGATGAGAAGAAGAGCCCGAATGAGCGACACGCGACGATTCACGGCGGTGACCTACAGCGAAAACGGTGGCTACGTCGCCCTGTGCGCACCGCTTGACGTCGCCAGTCAGAAAACGCGGTTCCACGCGAAGCCGGGCAACGAGAGGCCTCGACATGACGCCATTTGACCGGATCACCGTAGAACCTGGAAAGATGAGTGGCCAACCGTGCATTCGGGGCATGAGGATCACGGTGAAGCGTGTCCTGCTTGCACTGGCGGAGTATCCGAACCGCGATGATTTTCGCCGGGCATACCCGGACGTCGACGACGAAGACATCCGGCAGGCGCTTGCCTACGCCGCCGCGAATCTTGAAGATCACATCGAAGAGCTCGTTCCGCTTCGATGAGGCTCCTCCTTGATCACAACATGGCTGCATCGATCGTGGGTCCCTTGCGCAATCAAGGGATCGACGCAATTCACACTGGGTCCGTCGATCTGGCAACCGCTCCCGATGAACAGATTCTTGAATGGTGTCGTCGTGAGGGGCGAGTCGCGTTCACGCGAGACGCCGATTTCCATGCGATTCTCGCCCGCACCGGGCAGTCCGCGCCGTCGGTGGTGAGAATCCGGATTGAGCCACTGCCTGAGGACGAGCTCATTCGCATCATCGATTGGATTGTCCGTGAGAGGAAGAGTGATCTCGAGGCGGGCGTTGCGATCTCGGTCAAGGCCGGCTCGATTCGCACACATCATTTGCCGATCATTGCACCCGTAGATCTCGATGTCTGACATCGTTCGCCGGCCGCGCGTTGTCCCAAGTAACGCGCGCCAGCCAAGGAGACAGGCCGGAGGCCTGCACTACACGCGCGCCAGCGCCTCCCGCACCCGCCGCAATCCATCCTCGCAGTCGCGTACGCTCACCGCGCCGGCGCTGAGGCGGAACCAGCCGTCTTCGCGTTTGAGGCCGAAGGCCTGGAAGGGGACGACGGCGAAGCCGGCCTCGTCGAGGAGAAATTTGCGGATCGCTTCGTTCGTGCCGAAGCGGTCGAGCAGGTTGAATTGCGCGGAGAGGTAGATCGCGCCTTGCGGTGCGATGGCGGTGACGGGGAGGCCGTCGCGGCGCATGGACATGATTCCTTCGTAGAGCGCGCCGAGGCGGAGGCGGAGCTCGCGGACCATCCGCTCGTGAAAGTCCGCGATCTCGTCGGGGCGGCGGAGGAACTCCGCGATGGCCAGCTGCTCGGCTTTCGGGGACCAGGCGCCCATGTGGCCGATGATGTCGCGCATCCGCGCGGTGACCGCGGGCGGCGCGACGGTCCAGCCGACGCGGAGACCCGTCGCGGCCAGGGCCTTGGAGATGCCGTCGACGAAGATCGTGTAGGCCGCTGATTCCGGCACAACCTGCGGCGGCGCCCAGTGACGGTTCTCGCCGAAGGTCAGCATCCAGTAGACCTGATCCCACAACAGAAACAGCGCGCGTTCGCCGCTGGCGGCGCGGCGCTCGTTTTCCTCGACGACCAGCGTCGCGATTGTCTCGACCTCGCTCTGGCCATCACCGTGCCGGTCGGATTGAGCGGCGTGCAGACCGCGATCAGCGCGCGTCGCGAACGTGCGGGCGGATCATCTCCGCGGTCGGCATGAAGTTCGTCTCCGCGCCGACCACCAGCTCGACCGGCACGCCGCCGCTCAGGTAGGTGTAATGGTTGTTGTTCCAGGACGGCGTCGGGTAGATGACCTTGTCGCCGCGATCGACCGTTGCGGCGTAGGCGGCGATAGATGATCGGTCGCGATCCGCCGGCGATGAGCGTCGACTCGAGGGGATACTCGAGCTGGAGCTCGCGCGCGGAAAAGCTCGAGCACTGACTCTGCGCAGCTCCAGCGTTCCGTCCGACGGCGGGTAGTTGGTCTGCGCCGCGGCGAGGTTTTCGGCGATCAGCGCTTCGAGACCCGCAGGGATGCGGAACTCGGCAGGCGAGAAGTCGCCGACGGTGAGATCGGCACCGAGCGGCCTTCCCGTTTCAGCGCGCGGACTTCGCCGGCGATCTTGAGAACTTCGGATCCCGTCATCCCCTGGGCGAGGGTGGAAAGGGACTGGTCGTTGAGCTGTCGGAGGACGGCGTCGATCATCGGCGGCGATTGTAAGCGCGATGGATCTTCCAGAGGTCCTTGAGCGCGCGGAGAAAATCGGTCGAGCTTGACCTTCGATCCCTTGACGTCGTGCCAGACCATGATCGGCAGCTCGTAGATCGCGCTTGCGGCGACGTCGCCGCGTTCGCTGCTGCGCGAAGCGGGCGATGATCTCGACGTCGAAGATCCAGCGGGACAGGAACGGCGTGGACGAAGACGTCTGCGCATCGAGTCGCTCGACGCGGAAGAGCTTGGCCCCGCACTGCGTGTCGTAAACGGCCAGGCCGAGGGATGAGGAGATGAGCGTGGCGCCGACGCGGCCGACGTAGTGGCGTCGCGGATTGCGGCTGATGGAGCGTCCGAGGAGGCGGACGCGCGCGGCGAAGACCATCTCGATCTCCGGCCGCGCGCTCGAACACTTCATGAACTCGCTGATCTCGATCGAGCGGCGTGGCCAGGTCGGCGTCCCAGAATCCGACGAGGTCCGGTGTCTTCGCTCCACGCCGCCAGCATCCCGTGCCGCACGGCCTCGGCCTTCCCGCGATTCCGCTCCAGGTTCAGCACGGAGAACCGCGCTGGGATCCGCGGCCGCGATCGACTCCAGCAGGCGAAGTGTGCCGTCGCGGCTGCCGTCATTGACGAAGCAGAACTCGACGCGTGCCCCTTCCAGCCGGAAGCGCTCGAACTCCTCGACGGGGAGGCGATGCTCTTCGTTGAAGCAGGGGACGACGACGATGAGATGCACGGCGGCGGATTGTAGAATGACGGGCCTGCTGACCCGTCAACATCTTGACCAGTCAGCGCAATGACCATGACCATCAGACACATCGAGACCACGGTTCACGGCCGCGTGGCCTTCGTGGAGCGCGATCCGGAACACCTCGTCGTCGGCTTCCACGGCTACGGTGAGCTCGCCGAGGCGCACCTCGCGCAGCTCGAGCAGATCCCCGGCGATTGGTCGCTGGCCGCGGTGCAGGCGCTTCATCCGTTCTATTCGAAAGGGGGCACGGTCATCGGCGCGAACTGGATGACCAGCCTCGATCGGGAGCTGGCCATCGAGGACAACCTCGAGTACGTGCGGCGCGTGGTCGCCGAGATGCCATCCGCGCGCACGCTGGTCTTCCTCGGATTTTCCCAGGGCGCGGCCATGGCCGCCCGCGCGGCCGCGCACATCCCCGCGGCAGCGCTGATCGTCCTCGGCGGCGACATCCCTCCCGACGTCCGCGGCAGAAACATACCTCCGCTGTTTCTCGCGAGAGGCATTCGCGACGAGTGGTACACCGAAGAAAAGTTCAACGAAGACTTGAAGTTCTTCGAGCCGGCGAAAACGCTCGTCTTCGACGGCGGGCATGAATGGACCGATGAGTTTCGCGCGGCCGCGGGGGAGTTCCTGACCTCTCTGCGACGTTCTTCCTCTCCCTGATGTCCCGTCTGGAACGCCTCAAGGCGCGCCTCAAAGAAATCCCCGACCGTCCCGGCGTTTACCTTCACAAGAATGCCGAGGGAGAAGTCATCTACGTCGGGAAAGCGCGCAATCTCCGCAACCGCGTGAACTCCTACGTGGTCGGCAAGGGTGCGCGAAGCCATCCGCTGACGAACGCGCTGATTCCGGAGATCGAAGGCATCGACTTCGTCACCACGAACAACGAGCTCGAGGCGATCCTCCTCGAGAACAACCTGATCAAGGCCCACCAGCCGCGCTACAACATCCTTCTCCGCGACGACAAGTCGTATCCGTACCTCAAGGTCACTCTGTCCGAGGATTACCCGCGGGTGGTGTTCACCCGGCGGATGGATCGGAAGAAGGGGGATCTCTTCTTCGGGCCGTTCTTCGCCGGCACCGCGCGGCGGATCCTCAAGCTGGTCGCCGATCAGTTCCAGCTCCGGAGCTGCGATCTCGACATCAGGGAAGGGAAGAACGCCCTTCTGCGTCCCTGCCTCTACTACGACATGCACCAGTGCCTCGGTCCGTGCGTCGTCGGCCTCACCACGACCGAGGCCTACCGGGAGATGGTCGACGACGTCGTGCTGTTCCTCGGCGGCAAGAGCAGGGAACTGCAGGACCGGTTGAGGAATCGGATGTACGGCGCGGCCGAGGGGGAGAACTTCGAGCTTGCGCGGTACTACCGCGATCTGATCCGCACCGTCGAGCGCATCCAGGCCGAGCAGCAGGTGGCCGGGCCGCAGGACGAGGACATGGACGTCTGGGGCCTCTACGAAGAAGGAGGCGACGTCGCGGTGCAGCTCTTCGTCATCCGCGACGGCAACGTCGTCGATCGCCGCGAGCTGTTCTGGGAGAAGGTCGAGGAGTACCAGGCCGGCTACTTCCTCAGCGAGATCCTCCAGCGCTACTACCAGGACAACCTGTTCATTCCACAGGAGATCCTGATCCCACTGGATGTGGAGGACAAGGAGCTGATCGACGCATGGCTGACCTCTACAGCTGGTAGAAAAGTCAGCGTTCGCGTTCCCCAGCGGGGGAAAGGCGTGGATCGCGTGGAACTGGCCAACCGCAACGCGCGGCTCTCGCATGAGTCCCGTTTCCGGAAGTCGACGCAGGATCGCATTCAGATCGCGACCTCCCGCCTCGGCGCGATCGTCGGGTACGAGGGCCGCGACGTCGCCAAGATCGAGTCCTTCGACATCTCGAACATCCAGGGGAGCGATTCGGTGGCGGGGATGGTCGTGCTGGACCGGGGGAAGTTCGACAAGAAGCAGTACCGGGTCTTCAACATCAAGACCGTGGTCGGTGCCGATGATTTTCGATCGATGGCCGAGGCGGTGGACCGGCGGTACCGGCGCCTGCTGGCGGACGCGAAGCCGTTGCCGGACATGATCCTCATCGACGGCGGCCGCGGGCAGCTCAATGCGGCGCTCGCGGCTCTGAAGAAACTGGGCATCGAGGAGATCCCCATCGCCGGGCTGGCGAAGCGGGAGGAGGAGATCTACATCCCCGAGCGCGAGGAGCCGATCCGTCTGGAGCGCCACGATCCGGCGCTGCAGGTCCTGCAAATGGTGCGCGACGAAACGCACCGCTTCGCCGTTTCCTCGCACCGCCGCCGGCGGTCGAATCGCACGCTGCACAGCGAGCTCGATGACCTCCCGAACATCGGCGCGAAACGCAAACGCCTGCTGATCGAGCGCTTCGGCAGCGTCAGCGCGATCAAACAGGCCAGTGCACAGGATCTGGTCAATGTGCTGGGGCGGAAGGTGGGGCAGGGGTTGTGGGAGGAGTTGCACCAGACAGTGGGCGGTAGGCAGTAGGCGGTAGGCGGGGGAACCAGTGCGATAATCGCCGCGGTCCACGACAACGCGCGAAAAGACGAGGGGTGGCGGTGCAAATGCTCGAAGGCGAAATCAACGAGATCCAACTGGTCGAACGGCTCGTGGAGCTGTGGCGCGAGCAGTTCACCGGGGCGATCCGGTTCGAGAGCGACGGCATCATCAAGATCGTTTACTTCAAGGGCGGGGACATCCTCTCGGCTTCGACGAACGATCGCGCGGACTCGATCGACGAGATCCTGATGAAGGCCGGCAAGGTCACCCGCGAGCATGTGAAGCAGGCCCTAGCCAAGCGCAAGGAAAGTGAGACCCTCGGCGACGCCCTGCTCAACCTCGGATTCATCACCCGCAAAGAGCTGACCTGGGCGCGGCGCGTTCAGGTGGTCGGCGTCATCCGCTCGATCGCCGCGTGGCAGACCGGCTCGTTCACCATCGTCGCCGACTACCTTCCGAAGCGCGACGAGGGCACGCTGTTCCCGCTGCCGCAGGTGCTGGTCGAGCTGATCGTCACCGAGCAGGATCGCCAGCAGTTCGAGCGGGCGATGGAGGGCGGCAACGCGGTTTTCACCAAGTCGGCTGATTTCGACGACGTCTTCCGCCGCCTCGGCCTGAACGAGGATGCCGAAGCGATTGCCAGGGAGATCAACGGGACGGCTTCCGCGGCGGAGATTGCGACGGCTTCGGGACGGGACACCTTCAACGCGTACAAACTGCTGCAGGCGCTGGCGACGCTCGGCGTCATCCAGCGCGGCGCAAAACCTCAAGTAGATCCTCAGTTTTCGATGGATGACTTTGCGTCGGTTGGAGTTGCGGACGCGGCGGACATGTGGAGCGAGCCGCCGGTCCCCGGTCCTGCGCCGGCGCCGATGTTCGAGCTCGACGAAGCGGAGGCGATCCGCCAGCCGACGCTGGAAGTGCCCATCGAGCCGATGTCCTTCGAAGCAGTGACTCCCGAACCGGAGCCGGCGGCTTCCACATCGGCCTGGGACGACGACGCTGTCGAAGAGCCGGTCATCGCGGCGCCGCCTCCACCCGCGGCCATGCCTTCCTGGGATGTCGACGCGCCCACCAAGCCGGAAGCGGAAGAGCAGTGGGGATTCGACGAGGCTCAGATCGAGACCGCCGCCCGAGCGAAAGTGCCCGTGACCGCGAGCGCGCCGGTGATCACACCCGCGCCGAAGGTCACCAAACCGGCCCGGGTGAAGGAAGGCAAGGGCGGACGCTTCGGATTCATCCTGGCCCTGCTGGTCCTCGCGATTCTGGCCGGAGCCGGCTACTTCGGGTGGATGTGGTGGCAGAACCGGGAGGCGGAACCGGCCGTGACGGTTGTGACCACTCCGCAGCCGAAATCTGCGCCTACGACGCCTCCAGAGACGGGAACGATGGTCGCGGTAACGGAAACGACCGCAACCGAAACGACCGCGACGGTTGCTCCGGCGACGACGACCACAGCCGTTGCTGAAGCGCCGCCCGCCCGGGCTCCGCTTCAGATCACGCCGGCCGAACCCGCTCCGACTCCCGCTGCACCGGCGAACGCCTCGCGCGAGCGCTACGACGCCCTGGCCCGCGAGTACGCGGCGAACGCGACCGGCAACTTCACGGTCCAGGTGCAGATCCTCTGCGACCCTTCGAACCTCGGCAAAGCGATCACCGCAGGCGGGCAGAACATCTGGTTCGTGCCTCAGCCGATCGGTACGCGCTCCTGCTACCGCGTGTTCTGGGGTCGCTACGCTACTCGCGAGGAAGCGCAGCGCGCTCTCGCGAACGTGCCGTCCTCGCTGCGCGATCCGAGCGCGGCTGTGAAACCCGTCCCGAAAGGCTGAGCTCGTGCCTTGGCTCGTCGACGGCAGCAACGTCCTCGGAGCGATGCACGCGGACCGTCACAGCGACGAGGCCAAGCGCGGCCTGATGCGGCTACTGGCCGGATTCGCGCGGGCGAAGAAAACGAGGGTGACTTGCATCTTCGACGGTCCGGAGCCGGACAACTTCGGGCGGCACCTCGGCGCGGTCATTGCCGTGTTCAGCGGCCCCCGTTCGGCCGACGACCTGATCGCCGAGCGCGCCGCGCAGGGGCGCGGATGGAGCGTGGTCACGTCTGATCGCGGACTCGCTGCGCGGGTGCAGCGGCGGCAGGTAACCATCGTTGCGCCGGGAGCGTTCATCCGGGAGATGGAGCAATCGGCGACAGGGGAGGAACTGGCCGGGGATGACTGGTCGACCTGGTTCTCGGACCCGAAAAACCGGATCGATTTTTGATGTCGGCAGGCCGACATTCTTACTAAGTTGCTAAATCATCAATCATTTAGCTGAGTCAATTTCCGGGAAGTTTCCCCCGCCGACGTTGTTATCGTCCGAGCGTGAAGTGGACCGGAGAATCGTCGCATCGAAAGGTGCGGAGGAAAGTCCGAACTCCCACGGGCAGCAGGCTGGCTAACGGCCAGGCGCGGTGACGCGACGGAAAGTGCAACAGAAAACAAACCGCCAACCACGAGCCGCAAGGCACGTGGCGGTAAGGGTGAAACGGTGCGGTAAGAGCGCACCGCGTCGCACGCGAGTGTCGACGGCATGGCAAACCCCCTGCGGAGCAAGACCAAATAGGGACGCAATGGAACCGCCCGTTTCCGTTCGAGTGTCCGGGTAGGTTGCTCGACCGCCGCAGCAATGCGAGCGGCAGATGAATGATTCTCATCCCGGCAACGGGAAACAGAATTCGGCTTACAGGTTCACTTCACGCTTTTTTCAATCGTCGAGCAACGAGGCCCGAGTACCATTCGCGGCTCATGTTGATCCGACCGCGAGCCCTGCCCGATCGAGCGCACATCGCCGTTCTCGCGGCGTCGGGTCCGTCCGAGGTTTCGCGCATTGAAGAAGCTGCGCGGGTGATCGAGCGACGCGGGCACCGCGTCACCCTTGCGCCGAACATCGGGCTGCGCCATCGCGGGTATCTCGCGGGCTCCGATGACGAGCGGGTGGAAACGCTCAACCGATTCTTTAGGTCTGCGGAGTACGACGCATTTTTCTTTGCCCGCGGCGGATACGGTGCGATGCGCATTCTCGATCGCATCGATTACCCAGCCATTGCCGCGGATCCGCGTCCCGTCGTCGGCTTCAGCGACGTCACCGCTCTCCATCAGGCCATGGCCACGCAGGTCAATGTCGCCGGGCTGCATGGGCCGATGCTCAATCTCGACTTTCATGGCGGGCTGTCTGCCGACCGGGAGGAGTGGTTCTGGTCGATGCTCGCCGGGCAGGCGCCGATGACCTACGACTTCGGATCGGACGACGTCCTCATCGACGGCGAAGCGGAGGGCGTTCTGTTCGGCGGGTGCCTGGCGTTGACCGCGGCGTTGATGGGAACGCCGTACGACTTCTGGATCGACGGCGGGATCTGGTTCTGGGAAGACACGGACGAGCCGGTCTACCGCATTGATCGCATGTTGACCCACTTACGGCTGTCTGGCAGAATGCAGCGCATCCGAGGCGTGGTCATTGGTGCGCTGAAGAACTGCGGAAACGAAGCAGAAATGCTGGTGCTTCTGCGAGATACGTTCGGGTCCCTCGACATCCCAGTCGTCTATAACCTGCCGTTCGGGCACCAGGGAAACAACCTCCTGCTGCCCATCGGTGTACCCGTCCATCTCGACACTCGCACGCGGCGTCTGACGCTCACTGAGCCCGCGGTCGTCCGATAGGGGTCCAGCAGGCATGAAGGCCGTGTTCAAGACAACCGGCGGGAAAGATCCCGTGAAAGATTCTTCGCTGTCGTTCTCACAGGGTGAGCGCATCTTCTCCCAGGGCGACCTGGGAACGGAGATGTTCATCATCCAGGAGGGCGAGGTCGAGATCATCAAGCACATCGGCGGGGAGTCGCACACCCTCTCCCGCCTGGAGAAGGGCGACTTCTTCGGCGAGATGGCGTTGCTCGAGGCCATGCCGCGAACCGCCGACGCCCTCGCCGTCACCGACGTCAAGCTCGTGGCCATCAACGGTTCCCGCTTCGACGAGATGCTCCGCAAGAACCCGGAAGTCGCGGTGCGGATCATCCGCAAGTACTCCAAGCGCCTCCGCGAGGCGAACACGCTGCTCGAGAAACTGGCCGGCCGCGAGCTCGACGCGGATCACGTGGCGATGGACGCGACCGTCGTCGCCCCGGCCGAGAAAGCCACCCGCCACCGCCTCGTCGACGTCGCCACCGGGACCGCGTTCTTCTTCAGCACCGGCGACGAGACCACCATCGGCCGCGCCGACCCCGTCACCGGCATCCTCCCCGACATCGACCTGACCCCGGTCGACAACAACCGCTCCGTCTCCCGCCGCCACGCCAAGATCATCAAGACCGGCGACGACTACCACGTCCTCGAGGAAGTGGGGACCGTGAACGGCACCTACGTGAACGATCAGCGCATCCCCACCGGCGTGCCGGTGACCCTGCACAACGGCGATCTGTGAAGATCGGCCTGATTTCGATGAAGACGGTGTTCGACTAGTAAAGTCGCCGTCGCGCGTCCCGCACAATAGATACGTGCCGCCGCCCACCCCTTCCACCGAGATCCAATACATCAAAGGTGTCAGGCCCGGTCGCGCGGCCGCCCTGAAGGCGGCGCGGGATCGACGACGATCCGCGATCTCCTTTACTTTTTTCCCTTCCGCTACGAGGACCGCCGCCACCCGACCCGCATCGCCGACCTCGGCCGCACATCGACGTCCCGGTGCTGCTGCGCGGCCGGGTCGTCTCCGCGCACGCCAGCGTCTCGCCCCGACGCAAGATGCGGCTGTTCGAGGTCGTCCTCGAGGACGGCACTGGCTCGGTGAAGCTGATCTGGTTCAACCAGCGCTACCTGGCCGATCAGATCAAGCGGGGCGATCAGCTCGCGGTTTACGGCCGCCGCGCGTCGGCACGTACGGCTCGCTGGCCATCGAATCGCCGGATTGGGAGAAGTTCGAGGGGGATGAGGCTGAGGAAGGAGCGATCGTCCCGATCTACTCGAAGGTCGCCAACATTCCTCCGAAGGCGTTGCGGCGGATTGTGGCCACGGCGCTGGAGACGCTTCCGGCGCTACCCGATCCGCTGGCCGAGGACCTCCGCAAGCGTCTCGTTGTCGGCGACCTCGCCAGCGCGCTCCGCGAGATCCATCAGCCGCGCGAGCTCACACCGCAGTTCCTCAGCCAGCGCTCGCCTCGCCCATCTCCGGGTGATCCTGCAGGAATTCTTCACCTTCCAGCTCGCGCTGCGCGTGCGGCGCGTTACCGAAGAGACGAAGAAGAAGACGCGCAAGGTCAACATCGACGAGCCTTGCGCGCCGAGGTCAAAAAGATCCTGCCGTTCAAACTGACAGGTGCACAGAAACGTGTGCTACGCGAGATCGCCGCCGACCTGCGCAGCGAGCAGCCGATGTACCGCCTGCTGCAGGGCGACGTCGGCAGCGGCAAGACCATCGTCGCCCTCATCGCGGCGATGATCCTGCATCCGCAACGGACACCAGGTCGCGTTGCTCGCACCGACCGAGATTCTGGTCGAGCAGCACTACCAGCGTATCCGTCAACTACTTGACCAGTCAGTGGTGGTGGCCCGCGCGACCGGTTCGATGAGCGCCGGCGAGCGGCGTACGCTGCAGGCCGGATTACGCGAGGGCTACATCCAGCTGGCCATCGGCACGCACGCCCTCCTCGAGGAAAAGATCGCTTTCAAGTCCCTCGGCCTGGCCATCGTCGACGAGCAGCACCGCTTCGGCGTCGAGCAGCGCCAGAAACTTTTTGCAAAGGGTGACCTGCCCGACATCCTGGTCATGACCGCGACGCCGATTCCGCGATCGCTCGCGCTGGCGATCTACGGCGACCTCGAGCTGTCCGTCATCGACGAGCTACCTCCCGGCCGGCAACGGATCAAGACGGCGGTGCGCGCCGCGCATGAAGTCGAGCGCGTTTACGACTTCATCGACGCCGAGATCGCCGACGGCGCGCAGATCTACATCGTCTACCCGATCATCGAGGAGTCGGAGAAGTCGAACCTCAAGCCGCTCACAATCGGTTTCGAGCAGACGCAGAAGCGCTTTCCCAATCGCCGCGTGGCCATGATGCATGGGCGGATGAAGTCAGACGAGAAGGAAGAGGTGATGCAGCGCTTCAAAGGCGGCGAGATCGACATCCTCGTGGCCACGACGGTCATCGAGGTCGGCATCGACGTTCCGAACGCCTCGATGATGTTGATCGTCGACGCCGACCGCTTCGGTCTCTCCCAGCTGCACCAGCTTCGCGGCCGCGTCGGTCGCGGCGAGCGCAAGTCGTACTGCGTGCTGCTGCACGACGTGAAGATCACCGGCGACACGAAGGACCGCCTGCGCGCGTTCGAAAAGTCGCGCGATGGATTCGAGGTGGCCGAGGCGGATTTGCAGAGCCGGGGACCGGGAGAGTTCCTGGGAACGCGGCAGTCGGGGGCGATGAAGTTTCGGATGGGCCACATCCTTCGCGACTACGATTTGATGGAGAGGGCGCGGGACCTTTCCATCGCCCTGGTGGCCGAGGATTTCAGGCGTGCAGAAGCGACCGCGAAGGACCTTCTGGGCATGACCGTTCCCGCGGCCACGGCGCGGGATTGACCTGCTACACTGCGCCGCTCAATTCGAACCCCGGTGAGTCTTCATTTGAATCAACCTTCTCAACAACATGTGCTCAGCGGACTCCGTCCGACCGGACGCGTCCATCTGGGCAATTACTTCGGCGCGATCAAGAACTGGGTCGAGCTGCAGGACCGCTATCCGTCCTACTGCTTCATCGCCGACTGGCACGCGCTGACCTCCGACTACGCGGACACCTCGCGCGTCCGAAGCTCGACGTTCGAGGCGACCGCGGATCTGCTCTCCGCGGGGCTCGATCCAGAGAAGTGCGTCATCTTCCTGCAGTCCGAAGTGAAGGAGCACGCCGAGTTGCATCTGCTGCTCTCCATGGTCACGCCGTTGCCATGGCTCGAGCGCGTGCCCACCTTCAAAGACCAGCAGGCCCAGCTCGAGGACAAGGACCTCAACACCTACGGGTTCCTCGGATACCCGCTGCTGCAGACCGCGGACATCATCGTCTACCGCGCCGGCTTCGTTCCGGTGGGTGAGGACCAGGCGTCGCATCTCGAGCTGTCGCGCGAGATCGTGCGCCGCTTCAACAACTTCTACGGTCCGGTTTTCCCCGAGCCGCAGGCGCTCTTCACCGCGTCCGCGAAAGTCCCCGGGCTCGACGGACGGAAAATGTCGAAGTCATACGGCAACACCATTCCGCTGACGGCATCCGCGGATGAAGTTCGCGCGCTGGTGATGACCATGTTCACCGACCCGAATCGCGTGCGGCGCACCGATCCCGGCAATCCCGACATCTGCAACCTCTTTCAGTTCCACAGGATCTTCTCGGACGACGCGACCATCGCCCGCGTCGATCACGAATGCCGCACCGCGCAGATCGGATGCGTGCAGGACAAGAAGCTTCTCGCCGACATCATGATCGAGAAGCTCCAGCCCATCCGCGCGCGCCGCGAGCAGATCGATCGTGATCCCTCGATCGTCTGGGACGTGCTGCGCGAAGGAAGCGCGAAAGCCCGTGCTCGCGCCGCGGAAACGCTGGCGCTGGTGCGCGACGCGATGAAAATCGATTATCCCGAGCTGCGGCGATGAGCGACGAGACCCCCGTGCAGGGCGCACCAATGCCCGAGGAGCAGGAAGAGGCGGCGTACAAAGTCACCCTCCCGTCCTTTCACGGACCGCTCGACCTTCTCCTGCACCTGATCAAAAAGCACGAGGTCTCGATCTCGGACATCCCCATCGTGCTGATCACCGAGCAGTACAACGCTTATCTCGATGCGATGACCGAGCTCGATCTCGACATCGCCGCGGACTACATCTACATGGCCTCGCTGCTGATCAACATCAAGTCGCGCATGCTCCTGCCGCGCGACGAGACGGAAGGCACCGATGCCGAGGATCCGCGGAAGGAGCTGGTCGACCGGCTGCTCGAGTACCAGCGCTTCAAGGCCGTGGCCGAGACCTTCGCGGAGCTCGACGTCGTGCGCATGGGCATGTGGGCCCGCCCGCGCGTGCCGGTTCCGGGAACGCAGGACGCGCAGGAGATGGACATGAGCGAGGTCGGCCTGTTCGACCTCATCGACGCGTTCCGCACCGCGCTGTCGCGTTATGCCGAGGCCCATCCGCAGGCGATCGAGTTGCGGCGGACGGTCCACAAGATCTCCGACAAGATGCGCGAGCTGTATGAGAAGGTGCGCGAGAAGTCCCCGCTCCGCCTGCAATGGTTCCTGGAGAACCGCGATCGCAACGAATTGATCGCCGTCTTCCTCGGCACCCTCGAGCTGGTCCGCCTCGGCGGCATCGCACTACAGCAGGGCGACAACTTCGGCGAGATTCTGATTTCAAAAACGGACAAGGAGATCGAGGAGGCGACCTTCGCCATCTTCGACAATTCGTAGTCATGCCCATGGAACCAAACGAACTGCGCGCGGCACTGGAAGCAATCCTCTTCGTCAGCAGCGATCCGGTGAAGGTCGACGATCTGGCCGAATCATTCGCGGACGAAGGAAAAGAAGCGGTGGCGGCGCAGCTCGAAGAGATCAAGCGCATCCTCGACGAGCACGTCGGCGGATTCCAGCTCGAGCAGACCGCCGGCGGATGGCGTCTGGCCACACGCGCCGAGCACGACGCCGTTCTTCGCAAGTACTTCGCGAAGAAAGGGGAGAACCGCATGTCCATCGCGGCGCTGGAGACGCTGGCCATCGTCGCCTATCGCCAGCCCATCACCGCGCCGGAAGTGTCGGAGATCCGTGGCGTCAACGCGACGGCGGTCATCCGCACGCTGCTCGAGCGCCGCATGGTTCGCGTGTCGGGACGCAAGAACGTGGTCGGCAGTCCGTTTCTGTATCGCACGACGAAAGAGTTTCTCGTGCACTTCGGACTCAACGACATTCGCGATCTGCCGCGCCTCGAAGAGTTCGGAGATCTGATCGGCGAGACCATCAACGACGATCTCGTGCACGCGATTCAACACGCCGAGCCGACGCCGGAGTCGGCGGAGTTGCCGCTCAGCGAAGATGAGCCGAACGTCGATGCGACTGTCGATGCGAGCGTCGATGCGCTTGAAGGCACGGATCTCGAAGAACAACCTTCCGTTGCCGCCGAAGAAAGTCAGTTAGAATCGAACGGCGGCCAACAAGAAGAGTGATGGAACTCGAGCGACTGCAAAAGATCATCGCCCACGCGGGCTTCGCATCGCGAAGAGAAGCGGAGACGATGATTCGGGAGGGACGGGTCACGGTGAACGGCAAGGTCGTCACCGAGCTCGGAACGAAGGCTGCTCCCGGTCGCGATCACATCAAAGTCGACGGAAAGCTCATCACCCGCGCGGAGACGCACCGCTACATCCTTCTCTACAAGCCGCGCGAAGTGACGTCGACGGTCAACGATCCCGAAGGCCGCAAGACCGTCATCGATCTGGTGAAGGGCATCCGCGAGCGGATCTATCCCGTCGGCCGTCTCGACTATCAATCCGAAGGTCTGCTGCTGCTCACCAACGACGGCGACCTCGCATTCAAGGTCTCCCATCCCGCGCATGGATCGGTGAAGACGTATCACGTGAAGGTGCGCGGCGTTCCCGACGAACGGATCATCGGGAAGCTCGAGCGCGGCATCACCATCGAAGGCAAGCGCACCGTTCCCTGCGAGATCTCGCGGATGAAGACGACGGGACGTTCGACTGGGAAAGGCGAGGATGAAGGCAACAGCTGGTTCGAGGTTCGTTTGCGCGAAGGACGCAATCAGCAGATCCGCAAGATGTTCAAAGCGGTCGGACATCCGGTGTCGAAACTTCGCCGCGTGGCGATCGGACCGATTGCCGATCCGCGATTGAATCCCGGCGACTGGCGCGAGCTCACCAAGCATGAAGTGAAGATGCTGTCGACGATGCAGGAGATGCCGAAGCCGAAGGCCCGCCGCTCGTCGACCCGTCCGACGAAGAAAAAGTCGACGTCGAAGAAGAAGACCCAGCCCTCCGCGACGAAGCGTCCAGCCGCCACGAAACGCGCGGCTTCGACGAAACGTGCGCCGGCAGCTTCCCCGCGGCGACGCAGCACCGGCCCGGTACGCGAGCCTCGACGGGGACGCGGCTGAGCCGTGCCCCTCATCGTTGCCATTGACGGCCCCTCCGGCGTCGGCAAATCCACCACCAGCAAGCTCGTCGCGCGGGAGCTCGGCATTCCGCACATCGACACCGGGGCGATGTATCGCGCTATCGGTTTGGCCGCTACCCGCGCCGGCATCGATGTTCATGACGCCGAAGCCCTGGAAGCGCTGGCCGCTCGCTCGGTCATCGAATTCGTCCCCGGCGACAACCCGCGGATCATCCTCGACGGCGAAGACATCACCCACCTCATCCGCACCCCGGAGATCAGCATGGCCGCCAGCCACGTCTCGGCGGTCCCGGCCGTCCGGCGCGTGCTCGTCCGCCTGCAGCAGGACCTCGGCCGCCGCAGCGGGGGAGTCCTGGAAGGCCGGGACATCGGGACGAAGGTTTTTCCCGGGACCCCGCACAAGTTCTTCCTGACCGCCCGCCCAGACGTTCGGGCCCACCGCCGCTTCGCCGAGCTCGTCGCCAAGGGGGAGTCTCCGGATTTCGAGTCAGTGCTTGCTGACTGCCTGCAGCGGGACGAGCAGGATTCGACCCGCGCCGACTCCCCACTGACGCACGACGAGACCTATTCGGTGGTCGATACTTCCGACCTCACCATCGCGGAAGTGGTTGAAAAAATAGTGAGTTCCGTCCGCGCCGTTTCTTGACTCCCCTAAATCCGGCGACTAAACTCCCGATTCCGACGTGTATCAACAACTTAGCGTCGTTTTGGCCGGCGGCTGCACCGTGTGCGGACCGCCCAACAATTTCGGAGGGGGTTCCCCAGTACATGGCGTCCAATGACGAGTCGAAGAAGCCTCAGCCACCGCGTCAGGCGGACACCACGGATCTGGAGAGCCTCGGCATGGAGCAGCTTCTCGACCTCTACACCAAGCCGACTCTGGCGGAAGGTGAGATCGTCAAGGGCCGCGTCCTCAAAGTAACCCCCACCGATATCGTCGTCGACATCGGTTACAAATCCGAAGGCCTCCTGCCCGCAACCGAAGTGACCGGCTATGACGGCCAGGTCCGGGTCAAGCGGGGCGACGAGATCGAAGTCTTCATCGAGCGCCTCGAAGATTCTTCGGGTTACGTCGCCCTCTCCCGTGAGAAAGCGGCTCGCATGCGCGTCTGGGACGACATCGAGGCCGCGTTCAAAGCCGATCAGCCGATCAACGGCCGCGTCATCGATCGCGTCAAAGGCGGACTGTCCGTCGACGTCGGCGGCGTGAAAGCCTTTCTGCCGGGCTCGCTGATCGACACGAAGCCGGTCAAAAACCTCGACGCCCTTCGCGGCCACGAGATGAAGTTCAAGATCGTCTCGTTCGACAAGAAGCGCAGCAACATCGTGCTGTCTCGCCGGGCCATCGTCGAAGTCGAGCAGCAGCATGCGAAGGCCGACACGTTCGCGCGTCTGAAGGAAGGCGAGCTCACGCACGGCGCGGTGAAGAACATCACCGACTACGGCGTGTTCGTCGACCTCGGCGGCGTCGACGGTCTGCTGCACATCACCGACATTTCCTGGGGCCGGGTCACGCATCCGTCCGAGTACTTCAACGTCGGCGATGAGATCGAAGTGATCGTGCTCAAGTTCGATCCTGCTGCGGAGCGCGTGTCGCTCGGCTACAAACAGAAATCGCAGGATCCCTGGAGCGACGTCTCAGATCGGTATCCGCTCGGCAGCCGCGTCAAGGGTCGTGTGGTTTCGTTGACCGATTACGGCGCGTTCCTCGAGCTCGAGGAAGGTGTCGAAGGGCTGATCCACGTCAGCGAGATGTCGTGGACGAAGAAGATCCGCCATCCGGCCAAGGTCATGAACATCGGCGACGAAGTGGAAGCGGTCGTCTCCGACGTCAACGTGCCCAATCGCCGCATCTCGCTGTCGCTGAAAGCGCTCGAGCAGAATCCGTGGGACACCATCGCCGAGCGTTATCCGGTCGGCGCCGTCATCGAAGGCCGCGTTCGCAACCTCACCGACTTCGGCGCGTTCGTCGAGGTCGAGGAAGGCATCGACGGGCTGATTCACATCTCCGACATGTCCTGGCACCGCCGCCTGAAGCATCCGTCCGAGGTGCTGAAGAAGGGGGATACGGTGAAGGCTCGGGTGATCAATGTCGACGGCGAGAATCAGCGCCTGTCGCTTTCGATCCGCGAGTTCCTGCCGAACGAGTGGGACAACTTCGCCCGCGGCCACAACGTCGGCGACGAAGTGATCGGCAACGTCTCCAAGATCACCGACTTCGGCCTGTTCATCCGCCTCGCGGACGGAGTGGAAGGGCTCGCGCACGTTTCGGAAGTGGAGCGCGATCGCGGACAGAAGCTCGACAAGAGCTTTGCCGTCGGCGAGCCGGTGCGCACGCGGATCATCAAAATCGATCCCGCCGAGCGGAAGATCGGTCTGACCACGCGCGGCGTCGAGCCGCTGACCGAAGAAGAGCGCAACACGCACGGTGCCGCGCACGAAGAGCATGGCCACGAGGAACCGGTCGCCGCGGAAGCGTCCGCGGGATCGACGGACGAAACGGCGAACGCCGGCGAGCCGCCCGAAGACGACAACCCTCAGACCTGAGTTGACGAATGTCCGAGCTCGAGTCGCCTGCCGTTACCCCTCCCGCACCGCCGGACATACCGGCGCTGCCGCAGGCTGAAGTTCCGCCGCCTCCACCGCCCGCGCCGAAGAAATCGCGCACGGGCGTCTTCTTCATCGGTGCGCTCAGCGGTTGCCTGCTCGTGCTCATCGGCGGCGCGCTGCTGGCGATGTTCGCCTTCGCGCTCGACAAGGACTCCGGCGAGCTCTCGCTGAGCACGCACAAGGTCGCGATCATCCCCGTGGAAGGGGAGATCTTCGACTCGCGTGAGACTCTCGACGCCCTCGATCGCTACGCCGACAACGCGACGGTGAAAGCGATCGTCATCCGCATCAACAGCCCCGGTGGCGCCATCGCGCCGTCGCAGGAAATCTACTCGGCCATCCGCCGCACCCGTAAGGAAAGCGGCAAGCCGATCGTCGCCTCGATGGACAGCGTCGCGGCGTCGGGCGGTTACTACATCGCCGCCGGTTGCGACTCGATCGTCGCCAATCCGGGGACGATCACCGGCTCGATCGGCGTGGTGCTGCAGTGGTTCGACATGGAAGACCTGGTGCGCTGGGCGAAGATGAAGCCCGAGACCATCACCAGCGGTCCGCTCAAGGCAGCCGGCTCGCCGTACAAGGAGCTGAGCGAAGAGGAGCGGGCGTACTTCCAGCGCATCGTCCTTCAATTGCACTCGCAGTTCGTCCGCGCGATTGCCGAAGGCCGTTCCGGCAAGATCACCCAGGCCGAGGTTGCGAAGATCGCGGATGGACGCGTGTTCACCGGCGAAGAAGCGATGTCCTTGAAGCTCGTCGATCAACTCGGCTCGATCGACGATGCCGTCCTCGCGGCCGCGAAGCTCGCCGGCATCAAAGGCGATCCGGCCACGATCTGGCCGAAGCGCCGTGAAGCAACGTTGTTCGACGTGTTGACCGATGGCGGCGATGCGAAGGCCACGCTCGAAAAGATCCTGAGCCGGCGGCTGCCGCAGTTCCTGTACAGGTGGTGAAGGTTGAGTGAGGAGGCTACCTTGGATTCACACGACGAAGATCTCGAACTCGATCATGACGAGCATGATGAGCACGACGACGAGCACGATGAGCATCTTCTCGAGGATGCACGCCCGAATGCCGGTGTGATGACCAAGGCCGAATTGGTCGACGAGGTCGCACGAGTCGTTCAGTTGACCAAGAAACAGGCCGAGACCATCGTCAACATCGTCTTCGACTCCATCGTCGACTCCCTGCGGGCCGGCCAGAAAATCGAGCTCCGCGGTTTCGGCAGCTTCCGCCTGCGCAGCCGCAAATCGCGCACGGGCCGCAATCCGAAAACCGGCGAGAAGGTGGAAGTGCCGTCGAAGAAGATCCCGTACTTCAAACCGGGGAAAGAGCTGAAGGAGCTGATCAACAAGGCACTCGCCGACGTGGAATCGGAGACGGCAGCCGCTTCCGAGTAGGCGGGCCGCCGCGCCGTGGACATCCTCTTCACTCCCTGGAGATACTCCTACTTGACCGCCCCCAAGAACGACGCACCCGGCTGCATCTTCTGCAATGCCGCGGCGGTGTCCGATCAACGAGAAACGCTGACGCTGCTCCGCACCGGCGACGCCCTGGTGATGCTCAATCGCTATCCGTACACGAACGGCCATCTGATGGTCGCGCCGATCGCGCATGAGGCGCGGCTGTTCGACAGCGCGGATCGTTCGCTGACGGCCTTGATCCGGCTGACGGCCGAAGCGCAGCGGATTCTTTCGGATGTCTACCGGCCGGATGGATTCAATGTCGGGATGAATTTCGGCCAAGTCGCGGGCGCGGGCGTCGCCGATCACTACCACCTGCACATCGTGCCGCGCTGGAGCGGCGACTCGAACTTCATGACCGTCACCGCGCGCACGCGCCTGGTGCCGGAGGAGCTCGAGGTCACGTTCGACAAGCTCGCGCCGCGCTTCCAGGACGTGCGCGTGCCGCAATGAACAAACGCTCCGTGGTGGCCATGATCCTGGCCTACGTCGTCCCCGGCGCCGGCCACATCTACCTCGGCCGCCGGAGCCGCGGCCTGATCTTCTTCGGCATCGTGACGATGCTGTTCGTCACGGGCCTCTGGCTCGACGGCGTGCTCTACACGATCGCGAACGCGCAACGGCAGCTCCTGGGCATCCTCGCCGCGATCGGCTCGATGGGGTCGGGCGTCGTCTATCTCTTCGGACGGATGTTCGGTCCGGCCGGCGACTTCCGCTCCTTCACCTTCGAATACGGCCGGATGTTCACACTTACCGCCGGCCTGATGAATCTCCTGCTCGTCCTCGACTGCCACGACATCGCGCAGGGGCGGAAGCAGTGAAAAACCACATCGCCCTGATGTTCATCTACGCCGCCCTGACCGCGCTGTTCTTCACTTTGCTCTGGAAAGAGCCGCGCGACCGCAAACGCTTCTTCCTCATCGTCTTCTGCTCGCTGTTTTTCGGCGGGATCATCGCGGGGTGGGTGATGTACCCGTTTCCGCTGAACCGATGAAGCTCGCCGTCGTCGCCGGCGAGGCTTCCGGCGATCTTCACGCCTCGGAAGTCATCCGCGAGCTGAAGAAACTCGATCCCTCCTTGCAGCTCTATGGGATCGGCGGGGATCTCCTCGCCAGCGAAGGCACGGAGCTCATTCATCACGCGAGTGAGATGGGGCTGGTCGGGCTGTTCAACGTCATCCGTCATCTGCCGATGCTCCGGCGCGTGTTCAACGACCTGATCAAGCGCATCGAGCGCGAGCGTCCCGACGTCGTCTTTCTCATCGACTATCCCGGCTTCAACCTGCGCGTCGCCAAGCGGTGCAAGGAGCTCGGGCTGCGCGTCGTCTACTACATCTCGCCGCAGATCTGGGCGTGGCGGCAGGGGAGAGTGCGGCACATCGCCCGCTACGTCGATCGAATGATCGTCGTGTTTCCGTTCGAGGAAGACTTCTACAAAGCGCATGGCGTGCCGGTGAAGTACGTCGGCCATCCGCTGGTCGAGCAGCTCGGGCACGTGCAGAAACCGCCGCGCGGCGAGACGCTGCGTCTGGCGTTGTTGCCCGGATCACGCCGGCAGGAAGTGGACGAACTGCTGCCGGCAATGCTCGACGCGGTCGCGGTCCTGCGCCGCGAGCGCAAGGTCGATGCGTACGTCATTCAGGCGCCGACCATCGATCGAGCGCACCTGGACATCCTCATCGCGGCGAAAGCCATCGACGTCCGCATCGTCGAGCGCGATCGCGGAGAAGGCGTTGCCGCCGCGGACGTCTCGTTATCCGCATCCGGCACGGCCACGCTCGAATCTGCGGTTCTCGGTACGCCCGTCGTGGTGATGTATCGCTTGAGCCGGCTCACATACTGGGCGGGCCGCAAGCTCGTGCGCGTTCCGCATTTCAGCCTGGTGAACATCGTGGCCGGGAAGCAGGTCGTGCCCGAGTTGATTCAGAACCAGGTCAACGGTGAGCGCATCGCCGAGGAAGTGCGGAAGATGATTGCGCCTGGCGCTTATGAGCGTCTCACCGAGGAGCTTTCCCGCGTCCGCGACCTCCTCGGCGGCCCCGGCGCCAGCGGTCGCGCCGCGTCTGAAATTCATGAGATGGTAAAGCGGTGAAGGTCCTCCGCCGGCTCTATCGCTACCTCAGCCCCTACAAAGGGTGGGCGGTGGTGGCGTTCGGCTCGATGATCGTCTTCGCGCTGACGCAGACCGTGCTCGCGGCGATGGTGCAGCCTCTCTTCGATGAAGTGCTGACGCCGCCCGGCGCGCGCGTCGAGGCCGCGCCGAAT
Organism: uncultured Acidobacteriota bacterium; assembly: GCA_963822445.1. Classification (GTDB taxonomy): domain Bacteria; phylum Acidobacteriota; class Thermoanaerobaculia; order Gp7-AA8; family Gp7-AA8; genus QHVT01. The sequence goes on from CAWGHO010000003.1 coordinate 1,642,677, forward strand.
CGGCGCGTGGCCGCGGCGGAGAAACTGGTCGCGGAACATCTGCCGGTCGTGTATCGCGCGAAAGAGCGCGTCGATCGCTGGTGGAATGCCGATCCGTCGCTGAAATGGCGCCGCGTTCTTACCATCCTGCTGATCGTCTTCATGATCCGCGCGGTCACGTCCTTCGCATCCGAGTACTCCTTCCAGAAAGTCGGCCTCTCGACGGTTCGCGATCTCCGGAATCAGCTTTACGAACGGATCATCGGCCAGAGCCATCGCTTCTTTTCCGAACGGCCGACCGGTGAGATGGTCAGCCGGGTCGTATCGGATGCCGACGCGATTCAGGCCGCGGTGTCGACGCGCATGGGCGATCTGCTGCAGGAGTCGGTCACGCTCGTCGGCCTGACGGTGTATCTGTTCATCCTCAATCCCGTGCTGGCCGTGGTGAGTCTCATCGGCGCGCCGCTGATCGTCACGCCGGTCGTGCAGTTCGGCAAGCGCTTGCGCCGCACGACCCATCGCTCGCAGGAGCGGATGGCCGAGATCGCGACGCTGCTCGAGGAGACCATCCGCGGCGTGCGCATTGTCAAGGCCTTCACCATGGAGCCGTTCGAGATCGACCGCTTCCGCGAGGCCACGCGCAAACACCTTCGCTGGAACCTGAGCGCGCAGCGGATCCAGGCTCTGACTTCACCAGTGATGGAACTGCTTGCCGGCCTTTGCATGGTGGCGCTGTTCGCGTACGCGCAGTCGCGCATTGCCGCGCGCACGCTGACCACCGGCGAGTTCGTCGAGCTTCCTGACCGCACTGGCGCTCATGTACGCGCCGATCAAGAAGCTGAACAAGGTGAATCTCTCGCTGAACACGGCGTTGTCCGCCGCGGAGCGCGTGTTCGGGATGCTCGACATTCCGAACGAGGTCGTGGAGAAGCCCGATGCGATCGAGTTGCGCTCGGTCGGCAGCGGCATCCGCTACGACCACATCACCTTCGGCTATCGCGATTCCGCCGTGCTTCGCGATGTCGATCTCGTCGTCGCCCCCGGCGAGATCGTGGCGCTCGTCGGCGGCAGCGGTGCGGGCAAATCGACGCTGGTCAACCTGCTGCCGCGGTTCTACGACGTGACGTCAGGGCGGATCACCATCAACGACATCGATGTTCGCGACGCGACGCTCAAGTCGCTGCGCGGCCTGATGGGGTTTGTGACCCAGGAAGTCGTCCTGTTCAACGACAACGTCCGCAACAACATCGCCTACGGCCGCACCGACGTCGACGAAAGCGCAGTCATAGCCGCCGCGAAAGCCGCCAACGCGCACGAGTTCATCACCGCATTGCCGCAGGGCTACGACACAGAGATCGGGGAGAGCGGCGTCCTGCTCTCAGGCGGACAACGCCAGCGCCTGGCCATCGCCCGCGCGCTCTTCAAAGACCCGCCGATTCTCATCCTCGACGAAGCGACCTCCGCGCTCGACACCGAATCCGAACGCCTCGTGCAACAGGCGCTGGCCAACCTTATGCGCGGCCGCACAACGCTGGTCATCGCCCACCGCCTCTCCACCATCCGCAGCGCGGACAAGATCGTCGTCCTCGACAAGGGCGCAATCGTGGAAGTGGGCCGGCACGAAGAGCTGCTAGCGCGCCGCGGTGTGTATCGGAGGTTGTACGACCTGCAGTTCGTGGATGATGAAGCGGGCGCCGCAGTTTGACGCTTACCGGTTCGCGTGCTGCCGCGGCGGTTCGGTTCGAAGACGCAGCTCGCTGAAGGGCGCCAGGTATCCGCGCGTACACCGTGCCGGTTCGTAGGTTGGAACCGCCAGCCCGCGCGTGATCGCTCGCCATTCGTCCGTGCCCTTCCAACAAACAGAGTACTCGCCCGGCTCGGCAAGCGGCAGCGTGACGGTTTGAACGTCCGCGGTACTGTTGAACCCTTCTCCGGCCCGGAACGGAATGCTCAGGAGACTCGCGTAGGCCGCGCCATGAGCGAACACAGGCACGGCGCCCCACTTGTCGCTGTCACCTGTTGGAAGTTCCACGATGAGGCGTCCTCCGATCTGATCGACGTTGACGAGCAGTGGTTCGGCGCTCACGTCGGTCCTGAAGAATCGAAACGCATAGCCCGGCGCGGCGACGGAGAGCGTCACGCCAGGCGAACCCGCGTTCAAGGGCGCCTCGAATCTGCCCTCGGCGTCGGATGCCCGCGGAGCTGAAAAGCTCGTGGAGCGGTCATCGGGCATGGCCGTGATCCGCGCACCGGCCACAGGCCCGCTGCTGGAGCGGATGACGCCGTGAACCCGTTTCCTCGGTCGCAGACGAAGCTCGACGACGGGCGGCTTCTGTTCCGCTTCGATCTTTACAGGGACCGAACTGCTTTCCGCATCCCTCGAGGCGGCGCGCAGATGAAACGTTCCTTCTTCGAGACCGTGAATCGAAAACCGGCCTGCTTCATCCGCTTCGATTTGGAGGAGGCGATGAGGGTCTTCGCGCGTGAGATTGATCGTCGCTTCGCGGGCAGGGTTGCCATCGTTGTCCACGACGCGCCCCTGCACACCGCGATCGCTGACCTCCAGCAGCACGTGGGCGATCTCTCCGCCGCTCACGGGCTTCACGAGCACATCGTTGAATGTCGCCCGGACGATTGGGTCTTCGGCGTCGACTTCGACCTCGGGCCACAGGTCGTCCGGCTGCCTTGGCAGGTATGCGCGAAACGCTCCGGTTTTGGGCACGCGGATCGGAATTTCACCGTTTGCACCCCGGAACCGAACGACAGCTCCCGCCAGCGGTGTTCCGCCGATCTGCACCTTCCCAGCGACTTTCACCACGTCGATGGGGAGGACGATCCGCGTCTCGTCGTGCAACTGGATCTCCTTCTGCAACCAGACTCCGCCCCTCGCTCGTTCGACACTCACCAGATATTCACCGGCCGTAAGACCCGTGACTTGCCAAGCTCCTGCGGCATCGGCGGCATGGTGTGCGAAGTCTTCGGCCTCGTTCGGCGTGCCGTTCCGGCGCTTCAGATCGAGGACCCACGGCTCGTTCGCCGGATCGACCGGCGGCGTTACGACCACATGAAAATCGAACGGCACTTGGAGCAGAAGGGGCTCCTTCAGTTGCGCCTCGAGGTTTGGGTGAATCGTGACTTTGGTCGCTGCGGAACGCTCGCGGCCGGAGACAGCAGTGAGGACATAGGCTCCTGGACGGAGGCCGCGGAACTGAAAAAAGCCGTTCTTCGTCGGCTGCACACGCTGCGTGGCAAGCGCGGCGCGGTTCTGCTCTTCGCCACTGAGTCCGATGGCCCGTTCCGCCGCGAGCTCGACGACGGTTCGCGCCAGTGAGTAACCCTTGTTCCTGCTGGTCGCGTATCCGCTCAGGGAGGCCCCTGCGACGAACGCGATCTCTCCTTCCGAACGGGTCTTGCCGGCGCCGACTGCAACGGACCACAGATAGTGCGGTACGAGTCCCTCCGCCGAGATGCGAACGTCGACAGGCAGCGCGATGACCGTACAGGCGACCGTCCGCTCACGTGTGACGCACTCGGTGGTTCCGCTGATCTTCCTGTCTGCCGACTGGAACGTTGCACGAAAGGCGCGATCGGAGTTGTCCGCGGCGACCTTCCGACGAAATTCAAAGGTGGCTGTGGGGATGACGTCGAAAACCACGTTTTCGGCTCGATTGCCGGAAATCACCTGTGACGCGGCCCAACCACCCTTCGATTGTACCGACAGGGTCCATGCGGGTGCGTCGTCGGGCAACTTGATGGTGACCTCTGATGGGGCCTTCATCTCCACGCGGACCGGTGCGACGCCAGGGCCTGCCGGTTCCGCGAGGAGAACCCCACTCACCGGGGTTGTCGATCGCAGTTTCACGTTCACGACCGCTGCACCGGCACTTCCAGCTAAGAGCACAGCCACCAGCAGGAGCGAACCGCACAGAACTACTAGCCGACGTACTTGCATGCGCCGCTCGCAATGCATGAGCCCGTTTCCGTACTACATTTGCAATAGCCGTCCGCATATTCTTCCGTTGCGCACACCGACTTTCGGTCGATTGACCCGTCCGGGATGACGCACTTCTTACAGCCTCTCGTGCTGGTACAACTATTCATTCCCGGAGCGGAGCCGCCGCCACTCATCCCGTCCTCGCCCATGGAGTCGCACATGACCCAATTACCAGTCATGTCCTGACACATCGCACCATCTTCTTCGAACTCCTCGAACACGAGTTGGGCCTTCGCCGGCGAAGCGAGAAGCGCCGTCAGTAGCACCATGCAAGTCAGGACGATCCAGTTTGCGTTTCGCATTTCATGTCCTTTTCTGCTTGAGACGGTTGAGCATTCTTGAATGCCTTCCAGATATATCCGACGTCTGTATGGACGTCAAGATGCACCGAAAGGTGTCTTCGAACTCGACGCGCGGCGCGTAAGGCGTCACCGCCCCCGGATCACGTAAGATCCGCGCTTTGAAGCTCCTCTCCTTCCTTGGATACCTCTTCATCCGCGCCCTTCACACCACGTTGCGCGTGCGGCATGTTCGCGCGCACAACCTCGTCGACACACCGCGGTACATCGTCGCGTTCTGGCACGAGTGCGTTCTGCTGTCGCTGCACTCGCGGTGGCGGAAGCCGACCACGGCGATGATCTCGCGATCGAAGGACGGCGAGATCGTGGCCCGTGTCCTCGAGCTTTACGGCGCGACAACGGCTCGCGGTTCGTCGACGCGTGGCGGGGACATTGCGTTGCGGGAGGTTCTGCGCGACGTGCGCGACGGAAAGAACATCGCCTTCACTCCCGACGGCCCGAAAGGTCCTCCTCGCGTCGTGAAGGAAGGCATCGTCTACGTGGCGAAGATGACCGGGCTGCCGGTCGTTCCATTTCACTACGCGGCGAAGTCGAAAAAACGGTTGCGCTCCTGGGACCGGATGGTCGTCCCCTGGCCCTTCACGAAAGTCGCGTTTCTTTACGGCGATCCGATCCTCGTTCCGCGGGACGGCGACGTGGAGGAATGGCGCTTGAAAATCGAAAAGCAGATGAATGACCTCGCCGATGAGGCCGAGGTCGAGGTGAACCGATGATTCAGAGCATGACCGGCTTCGGCCGCGCGTCCGGCGCGATCTCCGCGCGTTATTTCGTCACGATTACTGCCAAAAGCGTCAACCATCGCTTCCTCGAGCTGGGCGTGCGCCTGCCTGAGTACTTGTGGGATATGGAAGCGCCGCTCCGAGCGATCGCCTCGGAAGTCTTCTCCCGCGGCAAGATCGATCTTTCCGTCCGCGTCCAGCGCACGCAGCAGCCCGAGTACAGCGTCCGCATCAACACCCAGATCGCGAATCAGGTCATCCCGCAGTTGAAATCGATCGCGGAAGAGCTCGGCCTGAGCTCCTTCACCGGCAGCGATCTCATGCGCGTTCCCGATCTCCTCCAGGTAGAACCTGTTGACGCGGAGGTCACCGATGAGGAGCGTGAGGGGTTGATGAAGATCGTCCGCGAGACCTTCGAGCTGATGGCCGTCATGCGCAGGCGGGAAGGGGAGTCGCTCAAGACCGACATTACCTCGCGCGTGAAGACGATCCGCGAGCTGCGCGATCGCGTCGCATCGCATCGCGACGACATCCGCGCCGAAGTTCTGGCCAGCTATCAGCAACGCGTGCAGGAGATCGCCGCAGCGGCGGGCGTCGAAGTGGGGCAGGATCGCATCGCCCAGGAGATCGTGATCATGGTGGAGAAAGGGGACATCGCCGAGGAGCTGACCCGGCTCGACCATCATGTCGATCAGATCGAGAAGGCGATCGCCGGCAAGGAAGCGGCCGGCAAGAAGCTGGACTTCCTCTCCCAGGAGATGCTCCGCGAGATCAACACCATGGGCTCGAAGTCGCGCTCGGCGGCGATCCGGACCGTTGTCGTAGAATTGAAGACCGAGGTCGAGCGGATCCGCGAACAGGTACAGAATGTCGAGTAACTTTCACTCGGACGGGACTTTATTCATCGTGTCCGGCCCGTCCGGGGCGGGGAAGACGACCCTCATCAACGGCGTCCGCGCCGAGCTTTCCCCGCTGGGCATCCCGCTCTATTTCTCGGTCTCCCACACCACCCGTCGCCCGCGGACGGGGGAGATCCCCGGCCGGAGCTATCACTTCGTCGACGAGGCGGAGTTCATGCGCATGGTCGGTGCCGGGGAATTCCTCGAATGGGCTCACGTTCATGCTCACCGGTACGGCACCTCGCGCGCGGAAGTCGTTCAGCGCCTGAGGGATGGCCAGGATGTGATCCTTGACATCGATTATCAGGGCGCCAAGCAGATCGCCGACGACCCTGAGCTCAGTCCCCGATCGTTGAGCATCTTCATCTTTCCGCCCGCGCTGGAAACGCTGGAGCAGCGGCTGCGCGACCGCGGCCTGAACAGCGAGGACGAGATCGACATCCGCATCCGCAAGGCGGTGGACGAGATCGACGCGCACAAGGATTTTTATCAGTACGTGATCATCAACGACGACCTGCGGGCCGCTACCGAGTGCCTCAAGGCCGCCATCATCGCCAAGAAACTACAGACCAAGACTGCGCTCGAAGCCATCACCGTGATGGCCGAGCGATTCAAAGAGGAGGATCGCAATGGAAGGACTGCCCGAAGGAGTTGACTCCAAGTTCCGCTACGTGCTGCTGGTCTCGAAGCGCGCGGAACAGTTGATTCAGGGAGCCCAGCCCCGAACCAAGAGCAAGCACGCCAAACCGACGCGTGTGGCCATGGAAGAGGTTGAGAAGAATCAGGTGAAGTGGCAGCTCACGGCCCCGGTCGAGGAATCGACGGCGCTGGAGAACGAAGAATAGTTGTCGGGTTGTCAGGTGATCAGGTTGTCAGGTCTCATCCACCGGACACCCGACAACCCGACAACCGGACAACCTGCTATGAAGATCGTTCTCGGCATCTCCGGCGGCATTGCCGCCTACAAGGCTCCGGAGCTGGTTCGCCGGCTTCGTGATGCTGGTGCCGAGGTGCGGGTGATCCTGACTCCGAATGCGGCGAGATTCGTCTCGCCGCTTTCGCTTGCGGCCGTTTCCGACCACGGCGTGATCATCGATCAGTGGGGCGATTCCGAGCGCGGCGGGGTCGATCACATCGATCTGGCTCGCTGGGCGGAACTGTTGCTGATTGCGCCGGCTACGGCGAACATCCTGGCCAAGCTCGCCGTCGGGATCGCCGATGACGCGTTGACGACGTACGCGCTCGCGCATCGCGCGGAGGTCCTCGTCGCGCCGGCCATGAACACGTTCATGCTCGGCCATCCCACCGTTCGCGAGAACATCGAGACCTTGCGCGCGCGTGGCGTAGGGATCATCGAACCGGTGAACGGACTGCTCGCGTGCGGCGACGAAGGCGCGGGGAAGATGCCCGACGTTCCTGTGCTCGTCGATCACGTGCGCGCGTATTTCGCGTCACGCGACCTCGAAGGGAAGACCGTGCTGGTCACGGCCGGACCGACGATCGAGGCCATCGATCCCGTTCGTTACATCTCCAATCGATCCTCCGGAAAGATGGGTTACGCCATCGCCCAGGCCGCCCGACGGCGCGGCGCGCACGTGACGCTCGTTTCCGGCCCGACGTCCCTTCCCATGCCGGCCGGCGTCGAGATGACCCGCGTTCGGACCGCCACGGAGATGCACGCCGCGGTCATGGCTGCCGCGCCGCTGAATCAGATCGTGATCAAAGCCGCGGCCGTGGCCGACTTTGCACCGACGGAAGTCGCTGATCGGAAGATCAAGAAAGGCGCCGCGGAGGAGTTGACCATCATCCTTCGCAAGAACCCGGACATCCTCGCCGACGTCGCCCGCATCAACCCGCGGCCGTTCATCGTCGCCTTCGCCGCGGAGACGGACATGGTCGAGCAGAACGCGCGCGAGAAGCTCCAGCGCAAAGGCGCGGATCTCATCGTCGCCAACGACGTCGCCGACATGTCCATCGGCTTCGACTCCGATCAGAACGAAGTGCTGGTGATCGGGCGGGAGGGGGCGGTGGTGAGAATCGAGAAGGCGGCCAAGGCCGTCATCGCCAACCGCCTTCTCGATGTGATCGTAGCGAAGCTCGGCGCGTAGCTACTCGTACCCTTCGCACTCCAGAAGATCCTTGTCCGTGATCTTCCAGTACGACGCGTCGCCGCAGAGGTCGACCTCTTCGATGATGCACTCGTCGCCGTCTTCATCGACGACCTTCACATCGTAGAGATCGCAGGAGATGTTGGTGATGGTGAGCGTGTCGCCCTTGACCAGGATCTCGTCCTCGAGCAGATCCTCACCCCAGCTCTCATCCTCGGTCGACGAGAGGAAGACGTGGTGAATCTCCCATTTGCTCTGGTTGATGATCTTGACCGTGGCCTTCTTCGGCGCGGCAAAGGAGGGGAGGGCGATGGCGAAAAGAATGAGGAGAGCGAGTGCGGTTTTCTTCATGAGGTAGACCCGGGAGTATAGAAGATAATCGGACCATGACGGACGACGTCCTCCACGAGCTCGCGGTGCTGCGCGATTTCGGCTTCACCCACCTCGATCTACAAAGCGTCGCAGTTCCCCCAGCAACCCAGCAACCCAGCAACCCAGCAACCGGCGTCAGCGACTGGGACGCCCTCGCCGCCGAAGCCCACGACTGCCGCAAATGCAGCCTCGCCAACGGACGCACCACCGTCGTCTTCGGCGTCGGCAATCCGAACGCGGACCTGATGTTCATCGGCGAAGCACCCGGCCGCGATGAGGACCTGAAGGGCGAGCCTTTCGTCGGCAAAGCGGGTCAGCTGCTCACCGACATCATCAAAGCGATGAAGCTGACCCGCGACGACGTCTACATCGCCAACGTCATCAAGTGCCGCCCGCCGGACAATCGCAATCCCGAGCCCGACGAGCTCGATGCCTGCCGCCCCTTCATCCGCCGCCAGGTCGAGCTGATCAATCCCAAAGTCATCGTCACCCTCGGCAAGTTCGGCCTGCAGAGCCTCACCGAGAAGAGCTACGGCATCACCGCCATCCGCGGACAGTGGCTCGACTACAACGGCATCAAGCTCATGCCCACGTACCACCCCGCGTATCTGCTCCGCACGCCCGCGGCGAAGAAGGATGTGTGGGCGGACATGAAGAAGGTGATGGCGGAGCTGGGGATCTCGTTTTAGATGGAGTTACGGGGTTTCGAGGTTTCGGGGTTTCGAGGTGGTTCTCTCGTCGCATTGACCCCGCAACCTCGTAACCCCGCGACCTCGTAACCCCATGCCCGGCCTCTCCGAATACGCCCAGATCGCGATCCCCGTCGCCGTCCACGACACTTACACCTACCGCATCCCTGAGCCGCTCCGCGACGCGGTGCGTCTCGGCTCGCGCGTCGAAGTTCCGCTCGGCACCAAGACCACGACGGGATTCGTGATCGCGCTGCTCGACCAGACCACCGTCGACGCGAAGAAGATGAAGCCGATCCGGGCCGTGCTCGATGATGAAGAACCGGCGCTGATTCCGGAGATCATCGACCTCTGTCGCTGGGCGGCCGAGTACTACATCGCTCCGCCCGGCGAAATGCTGCGCGTGGCGTTGCCCGCGAACATGGCCGCGCGCGGACGGCGACAGGCGGTGCTGACCGGCGACGCGGCGATGATCGAAAGCGCGATCGAGCGCAAACAGATTCTTCCCGCGGACCTGGCCGTCGTCGACGAGCTTTCCAAACGGCCCGTCGCCCTCAATTCCCTGTTCGAAGACATGAAGGTGTCGCGATCGGCGATCGAGCGATTGCGCGATGCCGGGATCATCGCCATTCACGATCGTCTGCGCGATGCCGAGGGCGTGCGTTACGACCGGTTCGTGATTCTCGAAAGCGCACCTGGACCGCTCACGCCCAAGCAGGAAGCCGCGGCGGACTTGTTGCGTGCGCGTGGCGGCGAGCTTTCCGTTCGTGCGCTCGAGCATGGCGGCGTGAGTGCGTCGGTTCTTTCGGCGTTGCTGAAGAAAGGGGTCGTGCGCATCGAGCGCCGCGCGCGCCGTCACACCCTCGACGCCTTCCTGGCCGGCCTCGGCGAAGTGCCGACGGGCGAGATCACCTACTCGGACGAACAACGCGCTGCAATCGCCGCGGTCCGTCCGGCCCTGGGCACATTCGCGCCGTTTCTTCTCGAAGGGGTCACCGGGAGCGGGAAGACCGAGGTTTACATCGAGTTGATGCGGGAAGTGGTGAAGCGGGGAGAGCAGGCCATCCTGCTCGTGCCGGAAATCTCGCTGACGCCCGTCTTCGCCTCGCGATTGAAAGAGCGCTTCGGCGAGCGCATCGCCATCCTGCACAGCAACCTCTCCGCGAGCGAGCGTTACGACCAATGGTGGCGCGCGCGGCGCGGCGAAGTCGACGTCGCGATCGGTCCGCGTTCCGCGCTCTTCACGCCGTTCCAGCGGCTCGGACTCATCGTCGTCGACGAAGAAGGCGACGGTGCCTACAAGCAGGAAGAAACGCCGCGCTACAACGCGCGCGATCTCGCTGTCGTGCGCGCGCAACTGCGCAAGATTCCGGTCGATTCTCGGTTCAGCTACGCCGTCGCTCGAATCGCGCGAGAACGCCGCTCGCGGCAAGTACACGTTGCTTCGAATGACCGCGCGCGTTGAGGCACGGCCGCTACCGGACGTGGAGATCATTGACTTGCGCAAAGAGCGCGCGGAGAAGGAAGACAAAGGCTTCGTCATCTTCTCGACCGATCTGAAGAGAGCGCTGCACGAGACGTTCGAGGCCGGCGAGCAGGCGATCATCCTCATCAATCGCCGCGGCTACGCGCCGTACCTGCTCTGCCGCGAATGCGGCCACGAGTTCCGCTGCCGCGACTGCAGCGTGACGATGACCGTCCATCGCCGCGAGGGTCTGCTGATCTGCCATTACTGCGGTCTCAGCGCGCAGATGCCGAAACGCTGTCCGCTCTGTCAGGGCGAAGTGCTGCAGCCGATCGGCTTCGGCACGGAAAAGGTCGAAGAACGGTTTCTGCGCGATTTTCCGGGCATTTCCTCGGCTGTTCTCGATCGCGACTCGACCCGTAAGAAAGGATCGCTGGTCGGGATCCTCGATCGCTTTCGTCGCGGCGAGACGCGGGCGTTGATCGGCACGCAGATGTTGAGCAAGGGCCACCACTTTCCCAGCGTCACCCTCACCGCCGTGCTCAACGCCGACTCGATCCTCGGCTATCCCGACTTCCGGTCCGCGGAGAAGACGTTCTACCTGCTCACCCAGGTCGCGGGACGCTCCGGCCGCGGCGAGTTGCGCGGGAAGGTGCTGATTCAAACCGCTTTTCCGACGCATTACGCGATTCAGCACGCGCTGCGGCATGACTACGAGTCGTTCTACGAAGCGGAGATCCAGTTCCGCAAGACGTTTCACTACCCGCCGGTGACGTCGATGATCGCCATCCTCTTTCGCGGCGAGAATCTGACCGACGTCGAGCGCGCCGCGACCGAATGCGGCCGCATGCTGGAGGAGGCACTCGAGCCACAGGCCGGATCACGCATTCAGGGACCGGCCGCGGCGCCCCTCGCTCGCATCAAAGGCGTCTGGCGGTTTCAGATCCTGTTGCGCTCGCCTCAGCGGATCGCACTGCGCCGCGCGGTCGAAGCGGTGATGCTTCCGCGAAAGTTCAAAGGAGTGGACATCGCCATCGACGTCGATCCGATTAACATTCTCTGAATGCTCGCCGAGCTCGTTCTCGTGACCCGCCTCCTCGGACTCCTCAGAGGCGAATACCAGGTCGCGATTCAGGTCGATCCGAAAGTCGCGCGGGTCGATCTTCTGCGCGACGGCCAGATCGCTGCGACCGTCAAAGGCGCGCCGTGGCAGGCCTTGCTCAATTTCGGCGAAGAGCTGGTTCCACAGGAGCTCACCGCGGTCGCCTACGACGCGAACGGCACCGAAGTCGGACGGGACACGCAGCTCGTGAATCTGCCGCGTCCTCCCGCGGAAGCCTCGATCGATCTGCGGCGCGAAGCGAACGGCTTACGCGCGACCGTGCTATGGCAGCACATCGCCTCCGCGAACATCCGCCACATCACCTGGAAGCTCGACGGAAAGGATCTCGGAGGGGACGGCCCGACGGTGCTGCTTCCGCCGTTCGAAGCGAAGAATCTGCATGTCGTCGAAGCCGCGGTGACGTTCCGCGACGGCGTCGTCGCGCGGCACGAGCGCGTTTTCGGCGGCGTGTTCACCGAGGAGGTGCCGACCGAGCTGACTGGGATCGTGGTTCGCCGTGAGGAGGGTTCTACCGATCTCGCGCGCTGCTTCAGTCTGCGCGGTGACCCTGTTCCGGCGGCGGCCGTCGAGCTGGGGGATTCACCGATCGTCATGTTTGTGCGCAATCCTGATGGTGCGCAGGCCCGGTACGCGTTGGGAAAGCTCAGCCCCGGCGGGAACGTCAATCGATTCGACCTCGCCTCCGACGTCCGGATCATCTGGCCGAATGCGACCGCGATCGTCGCGAAAGAAACGCGGTTCGTAACGAACCTGTTCGAGCACACTCAGGTCATCCCCGGGAAACGCGGCACGTATGAATTGCTAACCGGCGGAGCACGGCCGCGGAAGATCGAGCATCGTTATGCCGACGCGGTTGCGGTCGCGGGGCTTCACGCGGCCCTCGGAGCGCGGCGGCGCGCGGTCGTACTGGTGCTCGGAAGCGAGAAGGATCACAGCCGTTTGAATGCGCAGGTGGTTAAGCGTTACCTCGAGCGGATCGGCGTGCCGCTGCAGGTCTGGTCGCTGCTCCGTTCGAGCAAGAACATCGCCGCGGTCTGGGGAGATGTGGTCGATGTTTCCGATCAGAAGAAGCTGCAGCGCGCGACCGCGGATCTGCAGAGAGACCTCGATGAGCAGCGCGTGGCCTGGTTGCCGTTGAAGCCACTGGATGCGCTGAAGGTGGAGACCGAGGAAGACTGCGCGCTCGAGCCGGTCGCGCGGCCGTAAGGGTGTGGTGTAGGCCTCTGGCCTGCCTTTCCCAGCGCTCCGAGGCAGGCCGGAGGCCTGCACCACACCTCAGGCCATCGGCTCGCGACGAAGCGGCTCGTTCAACACGACCAGCCCTTCATACAACCGCTCATCGATGCCCGGATCGATCTCGCGGATGCGCGGCACGAGCCGCTGCACGTGATCGATGACGCTCAACATCGCCGCCCAGAGAGGCTCGGCATTCGAGCGCTCGAAGGTCTGGAAAGGGAAGCGGCGGCCGAACGTCTCCGCGTCGGCTTCCTTCAGATTCGTGACCGCGTGACTGATGCTCCAGCTGACCCGATTGGCGAGATCCGCCGGTGGATGATTGTTGCCGCGGGGGCGGCGCGCGACGTCGGCAACGCGATCGATGTCGCGGCATAGCGCGCGCAGCTCGTGCTCGAGCGGCGAGTGACGCGGATCGTTTCCCGGAAGCGCCGCATACACGGCATACAGCTTCTCGATGCGGTGGCGCAGGTCGCCGTCGAGCTTCTGGATCATCCAGCCGATGGCCGGGACATGGCGCATGCGCTCGTTGTCGCGCCAGTGCTCCTGCAACGAAAGTTGTGCAGTCGGTTCGGGCGTCACAGGCTCCGGTGCAGAGCCTTCTGGATCATCACTCGGAGTGACCGGTTCTTCAGTTGCCAGCATGTACTTTCTTTGTTAGGGTCCACCCGCGATGAGCGCCGACCCGACGCAGTTCGAAGAGCCAATCCTCCGTATTCGGCGTCGCATCGATGAGCTCACGGCACTGGAGTCGGAGCCGGCGCGGGAAGCTGAGATCGCTGAGCTGCGGACGAAGCTTACCAAAGTCTCCTCTGAAATCTACTCGAACCTCACCCCTTGGCAGAAGACGCTGGTCGCGCGCAACGCCCAGCGGCCCTACACCCTCGACTTCATCGCCATGATGTTCGAGGAGTGGACGGAGATCCACGGCGACCGCAAGTTCTGGGACGACATGGCCGTGGTGACTGGATTTGCCCGCTTCCGGGGCACGCCCTGCTGCGTGATCGGCCATCAGAAGGGGCGGAACACCAAGGAAAAGATCGCCCGCAACTTCGGCCAGCCCCGTCCGGAAGGCTTTCGCAAGGCGCTTGCGGGTGATGAAGCTGGCGGAGAAATTCAAGCTGCCGATCTTCACCTTCATCGACACGCCAGGGCGCGTATCCCGGCATCGGCGCCGAAGAGCGCGGACAGGCCGAGGCCATCGCCGTGAACCTGCGGGAGATGGCCGCGCTGAAGGTGCCGATCATCGTCACGGTGATCGGCGAAGGCGGCAGCGGCGGCGCACTGGCGCTCGGCGTCGGCGATCGCGTCCTGATGCTCGAGCATGCTGTCTACTCGGTCATCTCGCCCGAGGGATGTGCCGCGATTCTCTGGAAGAACTCGGCCGCTGCACCGGATGCCGCGGCGGCGCATGAAGATCACCGCCGAGCGATCTCAACAAGCTCGGCGTCATCGACGAGATCGTCCCCGAGCCCAACGGCGGCGCGCACGCCGACCCTGCCGCGGCAGCCGAGCTGCTCGCGCCTTACCTCGAGCGCGCGCTCAAGGACGTGCAGAAGTTGAAAGGGCCGGCGCTGCTGGACGAGCGGTTCAAGAAGTTCAGGAAGATGGGGGTTTTCGAGAAGTAGTCTACCGGGCAGTCGCATGAATTTCCCCATTTGCGCTACCCTCCCAAACGGTGATCCACGACCTCTGGACCCTCGCCACACCACCCCCTGACAACCCGCGGATTCCCATCGCCAACGCGACGTTGCGCTCGCTGCTCATCCGTCGCGGCGTCGAGGACGAGGAGTCGTACCGGCGGTTCGTCGCGCCGGCGATCGGCGATCTGCACGACCCTCCACGATTCACGGAATCGACCATGCCTGCGAGCGCATCGCCCGCGCTGTTCGCGACAAAGAAGGGATCGTCATCTACGGCGACTACGACGTCGACGGCGTCACCTCGATCGTCCTGCTGCAAACCGTCCTCAAGTCCCTCGGCGCGGACGCCGGCTTCGTCGTCCCGCATCGCCTCGTCGACGGCTACGGACTCAAGACCGAAGTGCTGGAGCGCGTGCTGGCCGAGCGGAACGTAAAGCTCGTAATCACAGTGGATTGCGGCATCACCAGCATCGAGCCGGTGCGTCGCGCGCTCGGCCCAGGGCATCGACGTCATCATCACCGACCACCACCTGCCGCCGGGCGAGCTTCCCGATGCCGCGGCGGTGCTGAATCCGAAGCAGCCCGGATGCGAGTATCCGTTCAAGGAGCTGGCGGGAGTCGGCGTGGCCTTCAAGCTCTGTTGCGAGTTGATCCGCCGGGCGGGGAAGAAGATCTCCATCGACTCGCTGCTGAAGATCGCCGCCATCGGTACCATCGCCGACGTCGCACCGCTGATCGGCGAGAACCGCACCATCGCCAGCCTCGGACTCGCCGGTCTGGCCACCGTCCGGAACGCCGGTCTTCGGGCGCATGTTGCGGCGCCTGGGCCTCGAAGGGCGGCCTCTACGAGCGGTAGACGTCGGCTTCAAGATCGGACCACGAATCAACGCCGCGGGACGCCTCGCATCCGCGAATACGGCCATCGATCTTTTCGCGGCGGTTGATGAAGAAGCAGCGTGGGAGCTCTGCGCGGAGCTCGACCGGATGAATGTCGAGCGCCAGCAGATCGAGCTGCAGGTGCGCGAGGCGGCCGAAGCGCAGGTGCTTGGCGGCGAGCGCATCCTGATCCTCGCCGGCGAGGGCTGGCACCGCGGGGTCCTCGGCCTGACCGCCGGCCGCATCGCCCAGCGCTATCACCGTCCGACGCTGGTCATGACCATCGAAGGTGACCTGTGCGTCGGTTCGGGCCGCAGCATCACCACCATCAACCTGCACGAGCAGCTCGACGCGGTGCACGAGCTCTTCACCCATTTCGGCGGCCACGAGTTCGCCTGTGGTTTTTCGCTCGAGACGCGCAATCTGCCGGCTCTGCGCGAACTGCTGCACGCACGCTTCGCCGCGATCGACGAAGAGCGTTTCTGCCGCGAAGCCCACATCGACGCGACGCTGACGCTCAGCGAGGTCGGCGAGGAGTTCCTCGCCGCACACGAGATGCTCCAGCCTTTCGGTGCCGGCAATCCGCAGCCGCTGTTTCTCATCGAGAACGTCGAGATCACCGGCACGCGCACGTTTGCGGAGGATTGCTGCGAGCTGTCGCTGAAGGACGCGACGGGGAGGGCGGTGGGGGTGTTGTGGCCGAGCGCGAAGCAGCTCGCCGGTGCGATCGCGAAAGGGCCTTTGGATCTGCTCGTGAAGCTCGAGCCGGATCGGTATCACGCAGCCCGGCTCGAGATCGTCGACGCGCGCGTCACCGCATCTGCGTAGCCGGTTTCACGAACCCCCGGTGGCAGGTCGTGCAATTCACCGTGGCCTCGGTGTTGTCGATGTGGTCCATCGTCGCCAGCTTTTTGTTCAGCTCCTCGGTCATCAGGATCATTTCGCGAGCGGCGTTCTTGGGCCGCTTCTCGTCGGCCTCCCAGCGATCCTCGCTGTGGCAATGGTCGCAGCCGACGCCGAGGGAGCGGGAGTAGCCGATGTCCATGACGCGGAGGAAGCGGGCGGCCGGCATCGACTTGAGAATCGTGACGTTCCTGAAGACTTCGCCGGCGGGCCGGTTCTCCTTGCCTTTGATGGCCTGGAGCAGCTCGGTGACGTGGTGGTTTTCCTTCGGAGCCTCGCCGGCGCCGAGAAAGAGGAACATCGCGGCGAGCGCGACCGCAACACGGATCCGCATCATGACCTCCTGATGTCGGCCGATCGTACACGGCGGTCGGAACGAATCCCGTGGCGAAGGTGTTACGGCCCAACGACATGCAGCGCACAGTCCGAGTCCTGCGCATCGCGCTGCCCATCCTCTTCGTCGGTTTCGTGGCCGTGCTCGTCCTGAGTTGGAACCGAAGCACAGCCGGAACCCGCAAGACGAACACTGCTCCGGTCACCTCCACCCAGCGCCCGAACGACAAAGGTCTCGTAGAAGGCATGGCCTTCGAGGACGTGCAGACGATCGGCGGGCGGGTCGTCTCGCGGATTCGCGCGCGCCGGGTCACGTCGCATGAGTCGGGCTGGGCCACGCTCGAAGAGGCGTACCTGACCGTGTACCGCGCGAATGGTCTGACCTACGAGGTGGCCTGTCCGCAGGCGCAGTTCCACGCCGACACCAAGGAGGCCGAGGCCAAGGGCGGTGTGAGCGTGACGTCGAGCGACGGCATTTCGCTGAAGACCGCGGAGATCAAGTTCGACGGGAACCGGCTCACGAATGATGTGGCGGTGGAGTTCACCATCGATCGCTGGCAAGGCAAGGCCGGCGCGCTCGATCTGGATGTCGCCGGCGAGACATTGCGCCTGCACAAGAACGTTACTGCGGTGATGACACCGGCCAGCCCGACGGAGCTGCCGATGACCCTGAGCGGCGAGCAGAGCATCTTCCATCGCCGCGACAACACAGTCAGCCTTCGAAAAATCGGTGGAGATGGTGCGCGGCCCGGAGAACGTGAAGGCCGATTTCGTGATCGGACGCTTCACCCAGGACCGCAAGCAGATCATCGGCCTCGAGGGCAACGGCAACGCCAAGATCGTCATGGCCGGGTCCACTGCACCAGGCGAAGACCTCGGCGGCCGCAAAGAGATCACCTGCGACGGGTTCTTCACCGAGATCGGACCCGGTGGCGAGCTCACCGCGATCAACGCCCGCAGCGCGGAGAACCTGGCGAAAGCGATCCTCGACGGGCCGCCGCGCCGCGAGATCACCGCGCGTGGGTTCCGCGTGGCGCTCGCGAACAAAGCGGTCACCGAGATCAAAGCCGACTGGCAGGTGGTGATGAAGGAGCTCGGTCCGGCGCCGCGCGAGATTCTCTCGGAGCATGTGACCGTTTACTTCGATCCGAACTCGCGGCGCGCCCGCTCGGCGTATCTCGAAGGCAACTTCCGCTACACCGATCCGAAGACCACCGCGTCGGCGTTCCGCGCGAACTACGACATCGCTGGCGATCGCATCGTGCTGACCACCGATCCGGGCTGGCAGGCGACAGTCGTCGCCGACGGCCACACGCTGAAAGCGAAGCAGATCGAGTTCTCGCCGCGGGGCCAGACCGCACGCGCATCCGGCGCGGTCATCGCCCAACTCGCGTCGAAGGGGAAGGGAACCGTATCGGCTGACGCGACGACGCTCTTTCCATCGGGCAAACCGGTCTTCGTGAATGCCGACGAGCTGCTGATGCGGCAGGCCAATCGCACGGCGGTCTTCACCGGCAACGTGAAAGCCTGGCAGGACACGAACACGATCCTCACCGATGAGCTGCAGGTGCAGGGAGCAGGCGACGGCGTGACCGCGCGCGGCAACGTGCGCACGATGCTCTACAACAGTGCCGACCCGCAGCGCCGCACGCCGGTGCAATCGACGAGCGATCAGATGATCGCGCGCAAAAGCGACAAGCGCATCGACCTGGTCGGCAAAGTCACGATCATCGACGACGCCCGCCGCCTCGAATCGGAGAAGGCCTCGTTCTTCTTCACCGACGCGCAGAAGATCCAGCGCATCGAGGCGGAGACGAACGTTCGGGTGAACGAGATCCCGACGCAACGCAAAGGCGTCGGCGACAAGGCCACGTACAACGTCGACAAGAAGATGATCTACCTGTACGGCTCGCCGGCAACGGTCACCGATCCTCGCGGAACGCTGCACGGAGGCCAGATCCTCTTCGATCTGAATCGCAACAAGGTTCAGGTCATCAGTCCGAGCGGTCAGACCACGGGAACGTACAAGCACGAGGGGTGACCAACCCGCCCGCCTGACCGGTTGCTGAGTTGCTGAGTTGCTGGGTAGGATCGGCGCGTGTTTGTGACTGTCTGGAAGTTCGTCGTGCGACCCGAGCGTGCTGCTGAATTTGAGCGGCACTACGGACCGGATGGCTCCTGGGCAGAGCTGTTCCGTCGTTCAGCCGGGTACGTTCGAACGGAGCTGTTTCGCGGTGACCAGCACGAGTACATCACCATCGACTACTGGGAGAACGCCGACGTCTACCGCGAGTTTCGAGACCGTCACGCTGCCGAGTACGAACGGTTGGATGCACGGATGGAGGAGCTGACCGAGCGTGAAGAGGCGATTGCCACAACAACCTAGCAACTCAGCAACCCAGCAACTCAGCAACCCCAATACAATGCCCTCCGCGTGACCGAACGCTACAAAGTTACCCCCGACGTAATCAACGACACCACCGCCGCCGCGCCGCAGGGTCTGCGGCTGGCGGCGTCGCATCTGGTGAAGGTCTTCAAGAGCCGCAAAGTCGTGCGGGACGTGTCGGTCGAGATTCAGCAGGGGGAGATCGTCGGGTCTTCTCGGGCCGAACGGGGCGGGGAAGACCACCACCTTCTACATGATCGTCGGCCTGGTCCGCCCGGACGACGGCACGGTCACCCTCGGCGACGACGACATCACCGACCTGCCGATGTATCTCCGTGCGCAACGCGGCCTCAGTTATCTGCCGCAGGAGCCGTCGGTGTTTCGCAAGCTCACCGTCGAAGAGAACCTGATGTCGGTCTTCGAGACCATGCGCCTGCCTCTCGCGGAGCGCGAGCGTCGCACGCAGCAGCTTCTCGAGGAGTTCGGAATCACGCACATCGCGCGGAGCAGGGCCTACGCGCTTTCAGGGGGTGAGAGGCGGCGTGTGGAGATCGCCCGCAGCCCTCGCCATCAACCCGGCATTCATCTTGCTAGATGAGCCGTTTGCAGGAATCGATCCAATCGCGGTGTTCGAAATCCAACGCATCGTTTCGCAGCTTCGGGCGCGTGGGATCGGCATTCTGATCACGGACCATAACGTGCGGGAAACTTTGAAGATCACGGATCGCGCCTATATCATCAAAGAAGGTGAGATCTTCCGGGCCGGGAGTGCCGGAAAGTCTCTCAGCCGACGCAGAGGTCCGCCGCATCTATCTCGGCGAACAATTCAATCTCAACTGACCGGAGTCGGCACCACAGACGTACCTACCGTAATGGCACTTGAACAAAAACTACATCTAAAACTCAGCCAGAAGCTGATCATGACGCCGTCGTTGCAGCAGGCGATCAAGCTGCTGCAACTCTCGAAGCTCGAGCTCCAGGAAGTCCTCAACCAGGAGCTGCTGGAGAACCCCCTTCTCGAGGAGACCGCCGAAGAAGCGAAGGCCGAGGAAACGCCCGCCGAAGAGACCGAGGCGAAGAGCGAGACCGACGAGCCGCCGAAAGTCGAGACCCAGGACAAAGACAAGGATTCGTTCGACGAGATCGACTACGACGCCTACTTCCAGGACTACATCGAATACGGCTACAACCCCCGGGGGATGTCCGAGGAGCACGAAGAGTTCCCGATCGAGAACACCCTCACCCGGCCGCCCAACCTCGCCGATCACCTGACCTGGCAGCTCTCCATGTCCGACGCCTCACCGCGGACCAAGGAGATCGCCCAGTTCATCATCGGCAACATCGACGAGGACGGATACCTCCGCGCCTCGAACGACGAGATCGTGGCCTCGGGCAACTTCGAGCCGGAAGAGGTGGAGAAGGCCGTCGCCGCGGTGCAATCCCTCGATCCGATCGGCGTCGGCGCGCGCGATCTTCGCGAGTGCCTGCTGCTCCAGCTCCGCTTCCTCGAGATCGACGAGCCGCTCGTCGAAGTCGTCATTCGCGATCACTGGGACGAGTTCATGCAGCGCAAATTCGTCCCCCTGGCGAAGTCCCTCGGTATCGACATGAAGTCTCTCGAGGGCATCGTTGAGATCATCAAGCACCTCGATCCCAAGCCCGGGAGGAAATACTCCAATGAGCGAGCGATCTACGTCGAGCCCGATGTTTACGTTCATAAGGTTGGGGACGAGTACGTAATCGTTCTGAACGAAGACGGGATGCCCAAGCTGCGCATCAACAGCGGCTACCGCTCGATGCTCAACTCGATGGATTCCAAATCGGATGGCGAGACCGTCAACTACATCAAGGACAAGATCCGCTCCGCGGTGTGGCTGATCAAATCGCTCGACCAGCGCCAGCGCACGATCTACAAGGTTGCCGAGTCGATCGTGAAGCACCAGCGGGAGTTCCTCGAAAAAGGCATCGACTTCCTCCGCCCGCTGGTTCTGCGCGACGTGGCCGACGACATCCAGATGCACGAGTCGACCGTCTCCCGCGTCGTTTCCAACAAGTACATGCACACGCCGCGCGGCCTGTTCCTGATGAAGTACTTCTTCCA
The DNA here is from genome assembly GCA_963822445.1 of uncultured Acidobacteriota bacterium. Lineage (GTDB taxonomy): Bacteria > Acidobacteriota > Thermoanaerobaculia > Gp7-AA8 > Gp7-AA8 > QHVT01. The sequence continues at coordinate 1,663,859 of CAWGHO010000003.1, forward strand.
CAGCGGCATCGACTCCGATACCGGCGAAGACATCTCCTCGCTGACCGTGAAGAAGAAGATCCAGAGCTACATCGAGAACGAGGATCCCCGCAAGCCCCTCAGCGATTCGAAGATCATGAAGATCCTCAACGACGAGGGCATCAACATCGCACGTCGCACCGTGGCGAAGTACCGCGACGAGCTGAACATCCCTTCATCCACGGACCGCAAACAGGTCTTTTAGTTTCGAGGTACGACAATGGCGACTGAGATTTCAGGACGGAACTACGAGATTCCCCCCGACGTACGCGAACTGGTCGAGAAGAAGCTGGCCAAGATCACGGAGAAGCTGTTCGACGACGTGATCGACGTGCGCGTCGTGCTGCAGGTCGAGAAGTACCGCAACATCTGCGAGATCCTCATCGTCGGCAAAGAGCACGACGTGAAGTCGGTCCAGGAGTCGGACGAGTCGATGCAGGACGCCGTCAATTCCGCCCTCGACCACCTCAAGCGGCAGGCCCAGAAGAACCGCAAGAAGATTCGCGATCACCACCGCGGCAACAAGGGCAAGAGCGTCGTCACCGAGTGGAACATCAACGTCCTCGAGCCCACCCAGCTGCGCACCACCGGCAACAACAGCCCGCGGATCGTGAAGACGAACAACATCGCCATCCGGCCGATGTCGATCGAGGAAGCCGCGCTGCGGCTCGATGACTCCAAGAACGAGTTCATCGTCTTCCGCGACATCGACACCGACAAGGTCTCGGTCATCTACAAACGCCGCGACAGCAACCTGGGGCTGATCTCACCGGAGTTCTGAGGCGCATGGGCCGGCTTCCGCTCGCCTTCCTCCTCCTGGCGGCCTGCACCTTTTCGGTCTCCGCGCAGACGTTCTCGAAATACAGAGGATGGGGTGAGACGCCCGAGGCCTATTTCATGACGGCGGCTGAGCGCGAGCAGTGGCGCGGGATCGTCAACGACGAGAAGGCGGAGCCGTTCGTCAACGACTTCCGCGCAAAGCGTGGCGGCGAGGACTTCGTCCACGAGGTCAGGAAGCGGATCGAGAACGCAGACAAGCACCTCTCGATCGGCAGGATCAAAGGGTCGAAAACCCTCGGTGGGAAAGCGGTGGTCCTCTTCGGCGCACCGATCAAGCTCGCGGTCAAGAATCGTGTAGAGAAGCGCCCTTACCCGACCCCCAAGATGACGGCGGTTCATCTTCCGCCACTCCGGCTCCGCGACTTCACCTTTACCTTCTCCGGAAGAGACACGCCGGCGTTGAACGGCGAGGATTTCGTGGTGGTCATCGAAGCAGACCTGGGAACCGGCATGACCAGAACCGGCAAAGGCATGAGCCAGAAGGACCTCGACGCGCTGTTCGAGGCTGCGGCCGCGGCCTCGATTACAAAACGGTAGCGGCAAGATGATCCGGCGAGCGGTTCAGGTTATCCTGACCGTTCCAGATCGACCATCCAGGAGAGCTCCGTGTACCGTTCCTTTGCGATTGCCGTCATGCTGCTGCTGTGCGTTGTCTCCGCCTCCGCGGAGACGCTCACCAAATACAAGGATTGGGCTGATTCGCCCGAGGCTTACTTCATGACCGGCGTCGAGCGGGAGCAGTGGCGCGCCGTCGCCGACGACACGGCCGCGGAGACTTTCGTCAACGAATTTCGCGCCCGCCGCGGTGGCGATGCCTTCGTGAAAGAAGTGACGACGCGCATCGAGAACGCCGACAAGTACCTCTCCATCGGAAAGGTCAAAGGCTCGGCCACGCTTCGCGGGAAGGCCGTGATTCTGTTCGGCGCGCCTGCCAACATCGGCGTGAACGACCGAGTGGTCAAAGGCGGCTACACCCCTGGTGCTTCCTCCGCGGCCGTCACCGACCTCGGCGTCGGTGCCAGCACCCGCGACGCCGAAGGCAACAAGCAGCAGATGGGCACCGGCCAGCCCGGCCGGAGCTTCCGCGACTTCACCTTCACCTTTCCCGCGAAGAACACGCCGGCATTCAACGGCAAGGACTACGTCGTCGTCATCGAAGCCGACACCGCGACCGGCAAGGACCGGGCCGGTAAAGGCGTGAAGCAGAAAGATCTCGACGACATGTTCGAAGCCGCGGCCGAGGCGTCGATCAAGAACAAGTCATAATGCCCTCGTGCGCGACGAGGACTACATCGAGACCACCGTCGAGTCCCTTCGCTCGGGTGAGCTCGATGATCTGCAGCTGAAGCTCGTCACCGGCGACGACGGCATGGGCCGGGTGATCGCCAGGCCGCGCGTGCAGAAGCCCGGCCTGGCCTTCGCCGGCTACTACGAATACATCAAGCCCTGGCGCGTGCAGATCATCGGCGCGTCGGAGACCAAATACCTGCAGAGCCTTCCGCCGCGCCTGCGGGAGAAGCGCATCCGCGACGTGGCCGGTCTCGACGTTTCCACGTTCATCGTCACCAAAGGGATCACGCCGCTCGACGAGTTCCGCACCGAATGCGAGAAGCGCTCGGTGCCGCTGTTTTCGACGCCGGCGATGTCCTCGACCACCATCACCCGGACCACGTACTTCCTAGAAGAGACGATGGCGCCGCGGCTGACCATGCACTCGGGACTGCTCGACGTCTACGGCATCGGCGTGCTGCTCCTCGGCGACAGCGGCATCGGCAAGAGCGAGTGCGCGCTGGACCTCGTGTCGAACGGACATCGCCTCATCGCCGACGACCTGGTCGTCATCAAACGCCATCCGAACGACGTCCTCCTCGGATATTCGAACGATCTCCTGCGCCATCACATGGAGCTGCGCGGCATCGGCATCATCGACATCAAGGATCTCTTCGGCGTCGCCTCGACGCGCGACGTGAAACCGATCGACCTCGTGGTGCGCCTGGAAAAGTGGGCGGAAGGGGCGGAGTACGACCGGCTCGGCGTGAGCGGCGAGACTTACGAGCTCCTCGGCGTCGCCAAACCGTACGTGCGGCTGCCCGTCGCGTCGGGCCGCAACCTTGCTCTGCTCGTGGAGATTGCGGCGCGGAACCATCTGATGAAGCTCCAGGGCTACGACTCGGCGCGTGAATTCACGCGGCGCATCGACGAGCAGATCGCGCGACAGGGGACGATCTCCGATGCCCTTCCGGCGACGAATCGCGAGGAGATGACCAGCTCGGAGATGCGGAGCGTGAACTCGCGCAACCGTTTCGCGCCCGATGTCATCGATCGGACCCGGAGGCAGCGCTAGCTTGAACGCGTTGCCCGACCACCTGGTCGTCATCACCGGTCTGTCCGGCTCCGGCAAGAGCTACGTGCAGTCGACACTCGAAGACCTCGGCTTCTACTGCACCGACAACCTGCCCATCGAGCTGATCGAGCCGTATCTCGACGAGGTCGTGACTCATGAGAAAGCCACGCGCGTCGGCATCGTCGTCGACGTCCGCACGCATGACTTCGCGACCATCTTCCCGTCGTTCTACCGCGAGCGGCTGAAGAAGCGCGTCCCGAACGCGCACCTGATCTTTCTCGAGGCCTCGGAGGAAGTGCTCGCGCGACGGTATTCAGAAACGCGCCGCCCGCATCCGCTCGCCAAAGATCGCCCCGTGCTCGAAGCGATTCACGAAGAGCGCGAAGCCCTGACGGAAGTGAAGTCGCTGGCGGACATGGTCCTGGACACGTCCGCGTTTTCGGTCCACGAGCTCAAGGCCGAGGTCATGCGGCGTTTTTCGTTGCCGGGCGAGCAGCCGACCATGCTCGTCACGGTGATCTCCTTCGGCTTCAAGCACAGCATGCCGTACAACCTCGACCTGCTCTTCGACGTGCGATTCCTGCCGAATCCTCACTTTGTCGCGGAGCTGCGGCCGAAGACGGGGCTCGATCCGGAAGTGCTCGAGTACCTCGCCGCGCAGCCTGACTACGAGGAGTTCTACAAACGGCTGTACGACTTCGTGGCCTACGTGCTGCCCGGCTATCAGAAAGAGATGAAGAGCTATCTGACCATCGGGATCGGCTGCACGGGCGGGAAGCACCGGAGCGTGGCCATTGCCCAGCGGCTCGCGGACGATCTCGACCGCGCGGGGTACGCGATCGAGATCGTGCATCGGGATTTCAAGAGGTAGGTGTTTCTCTCTCTCCAGTTTATCCCCGCGCGAAGACGCGGGGATCTCCGGTTACACCGCGGCAGCCGAAGCCCATCAACGATGATCGTAGCCCCGCCTGCCTGACCGCTTGCGAGATTTCCGTTCGTGCACGGAGAGATCCCCGCGTCTTCGCGCGGGGATAGACTCAAGAAACCGCAATCTTGATGTGCTTCGGCTTCGCCTCTTCGCGCTTCGGCACCTCGACCTCGAGAATCCCCTCGCGGTAACTGGCCGAGATCCTCTCCGGATCGACAGAGCGGGGCAGGGTGAACGAGCGGCTGAAGTTTCCGTAGATCCGTTCCACGCGATGCCAGGTCACCCCTTCCGACTTCTCGAGCTTCCGCTCACCGCGCAGGGTCAAAAGGCCGTTCTCGAACTCGATGGAGATGTCCTCCTGCCGGATCCCCGGCACCTCGGCGCGGACCAGGATCCTGTCCTGCGTCTCGGCGACATCGACCGGCGGCACCCACGTGCCGCTCACCAGATCCTCGTCACCGGTGGCGAACCGGGCGAAGGGCTCGAACAGCCGGTTGAGTTGCGCCTGGAGATTCTTCACGTCGCGATCATTCGTGTAGTGGGTCATGGGCTTGCTCCTTAGTGGATAAGACTCAAGTTTCAATCTCATGACGGCGATTCTAGCAGAAATAGATGAGTGTCAAGCAATCACATCATGTGCGACCGGAGGGGATGGACGGATCGGGTATCATGCCCTGTCCTTGGGGAGGTAGCTTGATCGGGGCCTTAATCGTTACTCATGGAAACCTGGCGCACGAGCTATTGAACGCCGCCCGCCAGATAGAAGCCGATGTATCCGCAATCGAAGCCGTTCCTCTCGAATGGAGCGACACCGTCGAAGACGCCCGGGCCAAGATCGCCGCGGCCTTCGAGCGCATCGGGCCCGAGCGGGGAGTGATCATCTTCACCGACATGTTCGGCGGCACCCCCAGCAACATCAGCCTCTCGTTTCTCGAGCCCGGCCGGGTCGAGATCGTGACCGGCGTGAACCTGCCCATGGTCGTCAAGTTCGCCATGGTCAAGGAAGAGGCGAAGGACGTCTCCACGCTCGCTCACCTGATCAGCGAGAAGGGCTCGAAAGCCATCCGCGTCGCCTCGGATCTGCTCACCGCTGAAAAACGGGCTACTGCTTGATGACCGAGCGCGACGTCGAGATCAAGAACAAGCTGGGGCTTCACGCGCGCGCGGCGGCGAAACTGGTCCATGTCGCGGCGAAGTTCAAATGCGACATCAAGATTCGCAAGGGCGACGAAGAAGTCGACGGCAAATCGATCCTGGGCATCCTTCTTCTCGCCGCCGGCCGCGGCTCGACCATCAAGCTGCGCGCTGATGGTCCCGACGAGCGCGAGGCCCTCGATGCGATCGAGAACCTCATCGACGCGAAATTCGACGAAGTAGAATGACCTGATGCCTGCTGCCCAGACGCGTTCCGATATCCGGACTTACAAGGGAATCGGTGTGTCGCCCGGCATCGCCATCGGCCGCGCGGTGATCGTCGAAAAGCGCGTCGCCACGGTCTACCGCATCCCCATCCGCGACGAGGAAGTCCCCTCGGAGATCACCCGGTTCCACGAATCGCTCGAGAAAACGCGCGATGAGCTCCTCGAGCTGAAGCACAAAGTCAGCCGCTCGATGGGCGACGAGTACGCCTCCATCTTCGAGGCCCACGCCATGATCGTCAGCGACGCCTCGTTCGCCGACAAGGTCGTGCAGAAGATCGAAAACGAGCAGGTCAATGCGGAGTGGGCGCTGGCCGAGGTTCAGGAAGAGCTGCAGGCGCGCTTCGAGAGCTTCGACGATGAGTACCTGCGCGAGCGCACCGCCGACGTGAAAGACGTCGCCGAACGCGTCCTCGTCAACCTGCAGGGCGTCGCCCATCACGAGATCTCCGAGATCGAGCACGACGTGATCATCCTCGCGGACGACCTCACGCCCTCCGACACGATTCACTTCAACCGCAGGCCGATCGTCGGCTTCGCGACCGAGGCCGGTGGACGGACGTCGCATACGTCGATCATTGCCAAGTCGCTGTTCATGCCGGCGATCATCGGCGTCCCGCGCCTCACCAAGATCGTCGACAACGACGAGCTGGTCATCGTCGACGGCTACGAAGGCGCGCTGATCGTCAACCCGACGCCGGCGATGATCGCCGAGTACCTCAGCCGCGTTTCCCGTCACGAGGAAGCCGAGCAGAAACTGCTCGAGAATCGCAGCCTGCCGGCGGTTACGAAAGATCACCACCAGATCGAGCTGCTGGCGAACATCGAGCTCGTCGAAGAGCTGCAGGACGCGGTGAAGTTCGGATCCGAGGGGATCGGGCTGTATCGCTCGGAGTTCCTGTACATCTCCAAGAGCCCCGATCTCCCGAACGAGGAAGAGCACTTCGAGATTTACAAGACGCTGATCGAGGCCACGAATCCCAACCGCTGCGTCATTCGCACCTTCGACCTCGGCGGCAAGAAACTCGCCCGGGCCATCACCGGCTCGAAAGAAGACAACCCTGTCCTTGGCCTCCGCGCGCTGCGCCTGTGCATGCAGCATCGGGACATGTTCCGCACCCAGCTTCGCGCGCTGCTGCGCGCGTCGGTTTACGGCAATCTCCAGATCATGTTCCCGCTCGTTTCCGGCGTGCAGGAGCTGCGGCAGGTGAAGACGCTCATCCGCGAGATCCGACTCGAGCTCGATGCCGAGGGCGTTGCGCACAACCCGGACATGAAGATCGGAATCATGATCGAGGTGCCGTCCGCGGCAGTGATCGCGGACCTGCTCGCGACCGAGTCCGACTTCTTCGCCATCGGCACGAACGACCTCATTCAGTACTCACTGGCCATCGACCGCGGCAACGAGAACGTCAGTTACCTGTACGAGCCGCTACATCCAGCGATTCTGAGGCTCGTAAAAGGCGTGATCGACGCCGGCAAACGCGCAGGGATCCCCGTGGAAATGTGCGGCGAGATGGCTTCCGATCCGATCTACGCGATCGTGCTACTCGGCCTCGGACTCGAGCAGTTCTCCATGAACCCCTCGTCGATTCCGATCATCAAGAACGTCGTCCGCTCCGTCCGTTACAAAGACTGCCGCCGTATCGCCGAAGCGGCGCTGCAGAAGAAGACCGCTCAGGAGATCGAGGAGTTCATCATCGAGAGCGTGGCCATGCGCTTTCCCGAGGGGCTCGTCAGCCAGAACATATGACCGATTTGTTTACTCATCGTGAAATCAGGCGGGTCTCGAAGCCCTGGGGATACGAGCTGATCTTCGCGCACACCGACCGTTACGTCGGGAAGATCCTGCACATCAACGAAGGCGAGTCGCTGAGCCTGCAGTACCACGAAATGAAAGAAGAGACGCTGTACGTTGTCGAAGGCGAACTGAAGCTGACGATCGAGCACGACGGCGATCGCCGCGAGCTCACCCTGAAAAAAGGCGAGGCCTTTCACATCCCGCCGCGGTTGATTCACCGGATGGAAGCGATCGCCGATACGGATGTCGCGGAGGTGTCGACGACCGAGCTCGACGACGTCGTCCGCCTCGAAGACAGATACGGCCGCACATGAACATTCCGGTCATCGCGCTGTTGGTCCTCGCGCTCGCGCAGAGCGATACGACGGCGCTCGTCGAGGCGGCGAAAGACGCCAAGGCCAAACGCAAGACGACGGGCACGCGCAAAGTCATCACCAACGCCGATCTCGCCAAGTCGAAGGGCAAGGTCATCCAGCGCAAGCCGGAAGACCTCGCGCCGCTGCCGCCCGTCGAGTCGCTCGTCGAAAAATACGAGGCCGAGCGGAAGGCCAAAGCGATCCTCGACGAGAAGCTGCTCGCGCTCGATGCGACGATCGCAGGTCTCGAGAACGAGCTCGCGTCCATCGAGCAGCGCTACTACGAGGCGAGCGACTTCGAATTCCGCGACACCCACCTCGTAGCGAAGTTCAACGAGGCGAAGGTGAAGCTGGATAAGGCACGCACGGAGCGCGACGCGTTGGTTCCAAAACCAAAAGCGGATGAGTAAGACCTTCTACATCGAAACCTGGGGCTGCCAGATGAACGAGCTCGACACGCAGCGCCTGTCGGGCAATCTGAAGCTGCGCGGGTATCGGCGCGTGGAGAGCGACACCCAGGCGGATCTCGTCCTCCTGAACACCTGCTCGATCCGCGACAAGTCCGAGCAGAAGGTCTACTCCCACCTCGGCCGCCTGCGCGAGCTCAAGAAAGTACGCGACATCAAGATCGGCGTGTGCGGTTGCGTCGCGCAGCAGGAAGGGCAGCAGATTCTCGACCGCGCGCCGTGGGTCGACTTCGTTATGGGTCCGGGCAACGTCGGCCATCTCGATGACGTCCTCGAGAACGGCAAACGCCTCGCGCTCGAGTTCCATGAAGACCGCAACTACGACTACGTCAACATCGATCGCACGTCCGCGACGAAGGCCTGGATCACGATCATCGAGGGCTGCAACAAGAACTGCACCTTCTGCATCGTGCCGACCACGCGCGGCCGCGAGGTTTCCCGGCCGTTCGACGACGTCGTCGCGGAGGCTCGCGCGGCCGTGGCGAGCGGTCGCGTGGAGATCGAGCTCCTCGGACAAACGGTGAACGCGTATCTCTGTCCTGTCACCGGTAAGGACTTCGGCGCGTTGCTGCGCGCGATCGCGGAGATCGAAAGCGTCGTTCGTTTGCGGTTCATGACTTCGCATCCGGCCGAAGTCAGCGATTCGATGATCGAGGCCATGCGCGACCACGCGAACATCTCGCGCTTCCTCCACCTGCCGGTGCAGTCGGGCTCCTCGCGAATCCTGAGGCGCATGAAGCGGCTGTACACGCGCGAGAAGTACATCGAGACCATCGCCCGCATCCGCGCGGCCGTTCCGGACATCCACTTCTCGACCGACATCATCGTCGGCTTCCCGGGGGAGACCGAGGAGGACTTTCGGGAGACGCTGAGCCTGATTGAGGAAGTGCGGTACGGATCGCTGTTCGCCTTCAAGTACTCGCCGCGACCGGGGACGCCGGCGCTGAAGATCGGCGAAGCAGTCGATGATGCCGTCGCGTCGGAGCGTCTGCAGCGCCTGTTCGACCTCCACGAGCGCCACAAACGCGAGCGGCTGGAGTCCTATCGCGGCAGGGTCATGTCGATTCTCGTGGAAGGGCCGAGCAAGCACGATCCGGTGATGCTGGCCGGCCGGACGGACGATTACTGGGTCGTGAATTTCACCGGCGATCCGGCGACGCCCGTCGGGAGTATTCTTGACGTCCGCATCGAGTCGGCAGGGCACCACACGCTCCGCGGGGAGGCCGTCGCATGAGCAGCTTGTCACCACTGGTTCCGATGTCCATCAAGGGTCTGATGCTCGACCCGGTCTCGAATTCTCCGATCGTGGTGCTCAAGGACGACGACGAGAAGTTCTTCCTGCCGATCTGGGTCGGCATCTTCGAAGCCAACGCCATCGCCTTGCAGCTCGAGAACGTCACTACGCCGCGGCCGATGACCCACGACCTCCTGCGCAACATGATCTCCGAGCTCGACGGGCACGTGACCCGCGTGGTGATCAACGACCTCCGCGACTCCACCTTCTTCGCCCAGATCCGGCTGAATGTCGGCGCGAAGACCCTCGAAGTCGACGCCCGCCCCAGCGACGCCATCGCCCTCGCCCTTCGCACCGAAGCGCCGATTTACGTGGCGCAGTCCGTCCTCGATCAGGCCCAGACCATCACTCCCGAAGGCGAGGACCAGGACGAGAAGATGAAGAAGTGGTTCGAGAACCTCGGACCCGACGATCTGGGCAAGTACAAGATGTGAGTCTCAGAGTCGCAGAGTCGCAGAGTCGCAAAGTTGGAGCGAAGCACTTTGAGACTCTGCGACTTTGAGACTCTGAGACTTCCCGACTAGAATCCGCTCCGGCCCAATGATCATCACTGTCGCGAACCAAAAAGGCGGCGTTGGCAAGACAACGACGGCGATCAACCTCTCTGCCGCGGTCGCCAACAAAGGCTTCAAGACCCTCCTGATCGACCTCGATCCGCAGGCCAACTCGACGATGAGTTACGTCGACGCGCGCGCGGTCACGAAGTCGATGTACGACGTTCTGGTCAGCGAGGAGCTCGAGTTTCCGGAGGTCATCGTCCAGACGCCGCTGCCGAATCTCTGGCTGGCACCGTCGCGGATCGCGCTGGCCAAGCTCGAATCGAAGCTGATCGGCGATCTCGACGGCCCCTTCCGGTTGAAAGACCGGATGAAGGAAACGGCCAGCGAGTACGACTACATCTTCATCGACACGCCGCCGACGTTGGGCATGATCACCGTCAACGCGCTGGTCGCCTCGACGCACGTGCTCGTGCCGATCCAGTCCTCGTACTTCGCGCTGGAAGGCACCGACGACCTGCTGGAGACGATCGAGAAGATCAAGGCCCGCCCCAATCCCAACCTGCAGCTGCTGGGTGTGGTCATCACCATGCACGACAAGCGCACGACCCTTTCGAAAGACATTCACGAAGCCATCGGCAACGTCTTCGGCGATCGCGTTTTCAACACCGTGATCACCAAATCGATCCGGCTCGAGGAGAGCCCGGCGTACAAGGAATCGATCTTTACCTTCGCCCCGCGATCGAGCGGGGCCATGGAGTACTACTCGCTGTCCGAAGAGCTGCTGGCCCGGGTGTGAGGAACGAATCGATGGCAAAACGCGGACTCCCCGAACGCTCCGTCATGCGACACGACTCGCATTACGTCGAGGAGTTGACCAAGCGCTCCGGCCGGCACATCGGCTCGATGTTGCCGCTCGCGTTCGTGGAACCGAACTCCGAGCAGCCCCGCACGCAGCTCGGCAACATCGAAGAGCTTGCGGCCAGCGTTCGCGAAAAAGGCGTGCTCGAGCCGATTCTGGTCCGGCTCATCGGACCGAATCGCTACCAGATCATCGCCGGCGAGCGCCGGTTCCGCGCCGCGACGATGGCCGGACTCGATGAGATTCCCGCGATCGAGCTCGACGTGGACGAGCGCGAGCAGCTCGAGATCGCCCTCATCGAGAACATCCAGCGCAAGGATCTGACGCCGTTCGAAGAAGCGGAAGGGCTGGCCGTGCTGCAGGAGAAGTTCGACTACACGCACGAGAAGATCTCCCAGGTCATCGGGAAATCGCGCTCGACCGTCACCGAAACCCTGCTCATCAACGAGATCCCCGACCGGATTCGGGTGATGTGCCGCGAGGCCGGAATCTCGAACAAGAGCGTGCTCGTGCAGGTCGCGCGCGCGGGCTCGGAAGAGGCGATGGAGCAGGTGGTGCGCGCGTTCGCGGCAGGGGAGTTGTCCCGCGACGATCTCCGCCGGCAGACCGCGTCGAAGCCCGAGCCGAAGAAGGCCGGCCGGCCGAAGAACTACGTGTTCCAGGTCAAGGACAAGTCCCTGCCGTTCTCGTTGAATCTCTCGTTCAAGAAGCCGAACGTGGAGAAGAGCGAGGTCATCGACGCCGTGCGCGAGCTCCTTCGCCGGCTCGAAGACGAGCCGTGACGCCCGACGTCAGCATCATCGTTCCGGTCTACAACCGGGTCTCGCTGATCGGCGAGGCGCTGGCCTCCGCGCTCGCTGAAGATTCCGTCGAAGTGATCGTGGTCGATGACGCTTCGACGGATGGAACGTGGGAAGTCATCTCGCGTCTCGCCGATCCGCGCGTTCGCGCGATCCGGATGGAGCAGAACAGCGGCCAGTCTGTGGCGCGCAATCGCGGTCTGGATGCCGCCCGCGGCAAGTACATCAAGTTTCTCGATTCCGACGATCTACTCGTGCCCGGTCATCTCGGCCGTGAAGTTCAGGCGATCGGCGATGCGGACATCGCGGTCTCAGGCTGGATCAATGTCGATGAGGCCGGGAACGAGCGCGAATGGCCTGCGCCGCACTTCGACTCGATCGTCGACGATGTGCTGGCAGGGCAGGGCGTTCCCACCTCGGCCGCGCTGTACCGCCGGCGTGAGGACTGGCGCTGGGATCCCACGCTCCGCAAGCTCGATGACTGGGACTACTTCGCCCAGGCCGCGCTGAGCGCGAAGAGAATCGTCACAGTCGAAGGTTCCGCGTACCGCTGGCGCGATCACAGCGGCCCGCGAGAGACGAACGTGACCATGGTCGTGAACGCGCGCGCATTCGTTCGGATCCTCGGAAAAATCGAGGCGCGCATTTCCGCAAACGGCGATCTCACCGAACCGCGCCGGAGACGCCTCGCGCAGTATTTCTACAAAGAGCTGCGCGTGCTCAGCCTGCACGACCGCGCCGAGTTCGAGCGGGTCCTCGCGCACATCCACGAGCTCGACCCGAAGTTCGCGCCGCGCGACGAAGAGAGCCAGTGGTGGATGCGCGCGGCGGCGCGCGTCCTCGGTACGCGCCGCGCGGTGCTCGCGCACACGGCGATCAAGCGCCTGGTGATGCGTCAGGGCTTCCAGTCGAAAACGCCGTAGAAGTGATCGACGAACGACTGCTTTTCCGACGCGACCAGCGGCTTGCCGGGCGTGCGCCACAACACCGGACGCATGTAGGTCGTCATCTGCAGCGACACGAAGAAAAACAACACCAGCCATAGTCCGACGGCGCCGCGAGCGGCCTTCGTGCTGAGCACGAGGAACCGGCGCCCGAAGGCGAGGGCCGTGACCCAGACGAAGGCGTGCAGCCAGACCAGAAACCCCAGCGAGATCGTGCTGACAGAGAACAGCCAGATCACCGGCACGAGCGCGAGCAGGATCAGGCCGGTGATCCCGGCGAATCCCGCGACGGCCGACGAGAACGTCCGCGCCGAAAAATCGACGCCGCTAAGGCCCATGAACACGTACAGGCTCGGCAGACAGAGCACCGTCGACGCGAGGATGATCAGCGGCACCTTCGTCGCCGCCAGAGCCACCGACCAGCCGCCCTGGAAAAAGCCGGTGCCCAGCCCGTAGAGCACGTAGCAGCAGAACGCGCCGGTGAGCAGAGCGAATGGATGCGCGGTCAGCGCGGACTCAGGCTTCTTGAGCAGGTCGTCCATCGATCGAAGAACGTTCATAACTGTCTCCAGAGGTGAGGAAGGATCTCGGTGAGGATGAATTCGTACACATTGCCGCGCAGGGCGTCATCGCGCAGGAAAACGACGGGGAGATAGACGCTGCCGACGAAGGGCCTGAGCGCCCAGGCCAGTTCGCCGCCGACGAACGCGTACGCGGCGAGCCAGCCGATCCGGATGCGATGCGCGCGTTGCGTGTCGCCATTGCAGATGGCCAGCAATGCGCGATGCAGCGTGACCGTGCCGGCAACACCGGCCGACGCGATCAGCGAGAGGTGGGTGAGATAGAGCATGTTGTGCAGCGTGCGCTGTGAAGGCGACGGCGGCGGCAGCGAGGTCGTGAACAGCCACGCCACCGGCGCGAGCGAGGCGGCGACGATTGCGACGATGGCCAGAGGCAGCAGGGTCAGCGCGAAAATCTGCCGGAAGCGAAGGGGCAGACCGAGAAGCGCGGCCACGACCCAGTTGAACAGGCCCGTGAGCGCGGCCGTGGACAGGAGCAACAGCGGCACTTTGATCGCGACGTACGCCGCGAGCCGCGGCCCGTGCCATGCCCCGAGAACGGCGCCGTAGGTTGCGCCAAAGAGCGTGATCGTCGCGAGCAGCGTTCCCAGATGATGGGGAACATCGCGATCGAGTTGCAGCTCATCGAGCAGAAGCCGGCGTCCGCGCGGAAGCACGATGGACCGCATGAATGCCAGTGATACGGAGTCGCCGCGCTAAGCGTCCTGCAATGGCTCCGCGGTCGCCCGCAACGCCTTCTTGTCGAATTTCCCCACCGACGTTTTCGGCACGGCCTCGATGAAGCGGATCTCGTCCGGAAGCCACCACTTCACGAACTTCTGCGAAAGGTGCTCGAGGATCTCCTCGGAGGAAACCGATTCGCCGGCGCGAGGGACGACGTAGCCCACCGGCCGCTCCTGCCATTTCGGATGGGGGACGCCGATCACGGCGGCTTCGAGCACTTTCGGGTGGGCCATGATCGCGTTCTCGAGCTCGACCGACGACACCCATTCGCCGCCCGACTTGATCACGTCCTTGGCCCGGTCGACGATGGTGATGTAGCCGTCGGGCGTGATCGCCGCGACGTCACCGGTCCGGAACCAGCCATCGGCGGTCATGCGATCCGTGGCCGTGTCGTTGTGATAGCCGTTCGTCACCCAGGGGCCGCGCACCTCCAACTCGCCGAACGCCTCGCCATCCCACGGCAGCTCGCTGTTCGTCGCGAGATCGGTGATGCGGATCTCCAGGCAGGGGACGGGCGGACCGGCCGTCGCGCGTGCATCCATCGCGTCGCCTTCATGCCAGCTGCGCGGGCGGGCGATCGAGCCCATCGGCGACGTCTCGGTCATGCCCCAGGCCTGAATGAGATTCAGCCCGCGCGCTTCGTAGGCGGCGATCAGCGAGCGCGGAACCGCGGAGCCGCCGCAGATGATCTGCCGGATGTTGCCGAGCTTCCGATCGCCCATCTTCGCCAATGCGCCGACCCAGATCGTCGGCACGCCGCTCAGACAGGTGACCTTCTCCGATTCCGCCAGCGCCAGCACCGCTTCCGGATCACCCATCCAGCGGTCGGGAAAAACGAACGTCGCGCCGGCCATCCCGGCGGCGTACGGCTGGCCCCAGGCATTCGCGTGAAACATCGGCACGAGCGGCAGGATCACGTCGCTCTCGACCATGCCGATGGTGTCGGTCTGGAGAACGGTCAGCGTGTGCAGAAAGTTGGAGCGGTGGGTGTAGACCACGCCTTTGGGATGGCCGGTCGTGCCCGACGTGTAGCACATGGCCGCGGGCGCACGCTCATCGAGCTCCGGCCACTGATACTGATCGGATTCGTTCGCGATCAGAGTCTCGTAATCGAGATACTTCCCGGCGACGGAAGGATCGTCGCTCATGACGATCACGTGCTTCACGGTTTCGCAACGGTGGATGAACTTCACCAGCAGCGGCAGCAGAGTGTCGTCCACGATGATCACGGAGTCCGCGGCATCGTTGGCGATGAACGCGAGCTGGTCCGGCGAGAGCCGCAGATTCAACGTGTGCAGCACGGCGCCCATCAAGGGCACGGAGTAATACAGCTCGAGGTGGCGGTAGTTGTTCCAGGCCAGTGTGGCCACGCGATCGCCCTCGCGCACGCCGAGCTTCGCCAGCGCGTTGGCGACTTTCCGCACGCGCCTGGCCATGTCGGCGTAGGTGTAGCGATGAACGCCGCTGGCCCGCTTGGTGATGACTTCCTTCCGCGAGAACAGCTTCTCCATGCGCCAGAGCACGTGATGAAGCGTGAGCGGGTAGTCCTGCATCGATCCCTGCATGGCGAGCGACCTCCGGCTGAATTTTGCGAACGGGTTGACAGGATAACAAAGGGCGCGTATCGTCCGCGGCCAACCATGAGTCATTCATCGCATGCCGCGGTTCGAATGATGATGCGTCGCCCGGACGCGATCGCGTAGCTACGCGTTTGTAGATCCGGGTCCTCCGCGCTTTTCCCTCCACACAACCTGTAACGCATCGAACTTTCTGGAGGAAAGTCATGGCCTACCGTTTCGATACCCGTGCAATCCACGCCGGTCAGCACAACGACGTCGCCACCGGCTCCGTCACCACACCGATCCATCAGACCTCGACCTTCGGGCAGACCGAGCCCGGGCTGAACAAAGGCTTCTGCTACGCGCGCACCGGCAATCCCACGCGCACCGCCCTCGAAGAAAACCTGGCCGCGCTCGAGAACGCGCGGCACGGGCTCGCATTCGCCAGCGGCATGGCCGCCATTCAGGCGGTGCTGTCCACGCTGAGCAAAGGCGACCACGTCGTCTCGACGCAGGACCTGTATGGCGGCGCGTGGCGCATCTTCACCAAAGTCTTCAGCCGCTTCGGCATCGACTTCACCTTCGTCGACACATCCAATCCCGCGGCCATCGAAAACGCCATTCGGCCGGAGACGAAACTGCTCTGGCTGGAGACGCCATCCAATCCACTCCTGCGCATCACCGACATCGCCCGCTGCGCCGCGATCGCGCGCGGCAACGGCATCACCACCGTCGTCGACAACACCTTCGCCACACCTGTGTTGCAACAACCGCTGTCCCTCGGCGCCGACATCGTCGTGCACTCCACCACGAAGTACATCAACGGCCATTCCGATGTGATCGGCGGGGGAGTGCTCACCAACGATGACGGCCTGTTCGAAGAGCTGAAGTTCCTGCAGAACGCGATCGGCGCCGTGCCCGCCCCGCAGGACTGTTTCCTCATCCTCCGCGGCATCAAGACCCTCGGCCTGCGCATGGAGCGGCATTGCTCCAGCGCCGAGCTCCTCACGCGCTGGCTGCTGGCGAACGATCGCGTGCGGCGCGTCTACTATCCCGGCCTCGTCGATCAACCCGATCACGCCGTGGCCCGCCGGCAGATGAACCGGTTCGGTGCGATCGTTTCCTTCGAGCTCGATGCCGGACTCGAGGAGACCAGGGCCTTCACGCGCCGTCTGCACCTCTGGACGCTCGCGGAAAGCCTGGGCGGCGTGAAGAGCCTTTTCTGTCATCCGGCGACGATGACTCACGCGTCGGTCGAGGCCGACGTTCGGCGGAGTGTGGGGATCGGGGACGGTCTGATCCGGCTGTCGGTGGGGCTCGAAGACGTTCGGGACCTCATCGACGATCTCGAACAGGCCTTTGCCAGGACGGCGCGGTCGAATGCCGAGGAGCGTGTCGCGTGAGGCGGGTTCGGATCGGGTTACTGGGTTGCGGAACGGTCGGCGGCGGGTTGGTGAGGCTGGTCGCGCACGAGCGCGACCGCGTCCGCGCGCGATTCGGCGTCGACCTCGAGATCGGCCGCATTCTGATCCGCGACCCGAAAAAGCCGCGCGCGAACGTCGATCGGAAACTGTTGACGACGAACGCGCTGGACGTCATCGACAGCGACTGCGATCTGGTCGTCGAGGCCGTGGGCGGCGTTCACGCAGCCGGAACGTTCGTACGGCGCGCCATCCAGCGCGGCCGCCACGTCGTTACCGCCAACAAAGCCTTGCTGGCGGCCACGGGCGGTGAATTGTTCGCCGCCGCCGCCCGGCAAGGCGTGACCATCGGATTCGAGGCCAGCGTCTGCGGCGGTGTGCCGGTCGTCGGCGCGCTGCGTCGCGGGCTGGCCGGCGACACCATCGAGAGCATTCGCGGAATCCTGAACGGGACCTCGAATTACGTCCTGTGTCGCATGGACGAGGGTCTGACGCTCGAACAGGCCGTGGCGCTCGCGCAGCAGAAAGGGTTTGCCGAGGCCGATGCCTCGCTGGACATCGGCGGCCACGATGCGATGCAGAAGTTGAAGATCCTGGCCGGGCTGGCGTTCAACGAGCCGGTGCGGAGGACGACGGTCGTGGGAATCGAGAGCGCGTCGCGTGCGGGCACTGGCTATGTAGTCCGCCAGGTCGCCGAGGCGCGGCGCGTTGCCGGCGGCGTGGAGCTGGTGGTCGAGAATCGACGGCTGCCGGCCTCCGATCCGCTGGCCGGCGTGCGGGACGAGCAGAATGCAGTCGCCATACGAGGGCGGGCGGTAGGCGAGATCTGGCTGAGCGGACGAGGAGCTGGATCGCTGCCGACAGCCGCAGCCCTGCTTGGCGATATCCTCAATTTAACATAATCCATCTTATGAGACTCTGTGGAAAGGTAGTTTCGGGCCTGATTCTCGCGATAATCGCGCCCCGGCAGTCTTGATGAACATCCTTACCCGCTACATTCTCAAAGAGATGATCGGCCCGACCTTCCTCGGGTTCCTCTTCTACACATCGATCATCGTCATGCAGCGGCTCTTCGACATGGCCGCCATGATCATCCGCCGGTCGCTGTCGGCCGACGCCGTCGGCCGCCTGCTCATGTACTCGCTGCCGAACATCGTCGTGCTGACCGTCCCCATGTCGATCCTCTTCGGGATCCTCATCGCCGTCGGCCGGCTCTCCTCGGATTCCGAAATCGTGGCCATGCGCGCCCTGGGCCTCTCCACGCGCACGATTTACCGGCCAGTCTTCTTCTTCAGCTTCGTGGCGTTCCTGCTGAACCTCTACCTGATCAACAACGTCCTGCCCCAGGGCAACCGCCAGTTCGTGGCGTTGCGCGCGGAGCTGATGACGTCCTCGGCCGAGAAAGCGATCAAGCCGCGGGTCTTCTACGACGAGTACCAGAACCTGATGATCTACGTGAACGACGTCGATCCGGCCACAGGGCTCTGGAAAGGCGTCTTCATCGCCGACAACCGGTCCGACGAGTCGCGCGACGCCACGAGCGCCTCTGCTGCCGCGGAAAATGTCACCGGCCCCCAGGACGATCCCGAGCTGGCCGCCCTCGGCCGCGACACGTCCGGCCAGCGCATGATCGTGGCCCGCAGCGGCACGCTGACCGTCAGCGAGCCGAGCAAAGACATCTGGATGAATCTCACCGGCGCGGAGACCCACATCTGGAATCCCGCCAGGCCCGACCGTTACGACCACACCCGCAACAAGAGCCAGCGGCTGCTCCTGCCGTCACCGGCCGGCGAATTCGACGCGAGCACTCTGGTCCGGTCGCTTCGGGAGATGAACCTCCGGGAGCTGGTCGAACAGGAACGCCAGCTTCAGCGCGCGGACCGCGAGGAAGACCGCGTCACGCGCAACCTGGCCCGGGTCGAGATCCACAAGAAGTTCGCCATTCCATTTGCCTGCATCGCCTTTGGAATCCTGGGTTTACCGCTGGGCATCACCAACCGGCGCGGCGGCAAAAGCTCAGGTTTTTCTTTAAGTATCCTGATCATCCTTTTCTACTACGTGATGATCAACAACGGCGAGCAGCTCGCCGCCCGCGGCCGCGTTCCGCCCGCCGTCGGGATGTGGGCCGCGAACCTGATGCTCCTCGCGCTGGGCATCTATCTTCTCGCCCGCGCCAACCGCGACGCCGGCGCGCGCCAGGCCGGCGGCGGCATCTTCGCCGTGGTCATCCGCACGATTCGTCGCCTCATCGTCCGCAAGCGGCCCGGTCCGGTCGTGGCCATCGAGGACGAGCCGTCGCTCCTCAACCGCCTGGACATCACCTTCCCGAACATCCTCGATCGTTACGTGCTCCGCGAGTTCCTGAAGATCCTGGCCATGGTGCTGATCTCGGTCATCGCTTTGTTCGTGATCGTCGATTACAACGAGATCGCCAAGGACATCCGCGAGAACCGCATCGGTCTGTCGGTGCTGGCGACCTACTACCGCTTCCAGATCTTCCAGGTCATCGACTGGACGCTGCCGATCTCCGTGCTCGTCGCGACGCTCGTGACGTTCGGCATGCTCTCGAAGAACAACGAGGTCACGGCGATGAAGGCGAACGGCGTCTCGCTGTACCGCGTCTCGCTGCCGATCGTGGCCGTCGCCGCGCTCGTTGGCGTGCTCGCCTACTTCGTTCGCGATTTCGTCCTGCCGTACTCGACCCGCCGCGTGCAGGAGGTGCGGCGCAGGATCGAAGGCAAGGAAACGCGCAGCGCCGCCACGCAACAGAAGCTCTGGTACCTCGGCGCAGGCCGCTACGTCATCAACTTCCTCTCGTACGACCGCACCCTGCGCCAGCTGTCACAGGTGCAGGTCTTCGAGTTTCATCCGACCGAGTTCCGCCTGGTTCGCCGCGTTTACGCCCGCACCGCCACATGGACCGGACTGGCGTGGCGCTTCGAGGACGGCTGGATCCGTTCGTTCCAGGACGACGGAAATTCGACGTTCACGCCGATGACCCGGCCGGTCACGTTGTACTACCGCGAGACACCGGAAGACTTTGCGACCGAGGTGAAGGCGCCGGATCAGATGTCGTACGCGGAGCTGCGGACATACATCGAAGCCATTCGCGCCTCGGGATACGGCGCGGACGAGCTGGAAGTCGAGCTCTGGGAGAAAACCTCATGGCCGGCCATCAGCGTGGTCATGGCTCTGATCGCGTTGCCGTTTGCGTTTCGAATGGGCAAGCGCGGCGCGTTGTACGGCATCGGCCTCGCGCTCGTGCTGGGGATCGTCTATTGGATGGTCTTCGCCGTCTTCACCAAATTTGGCGAGGTCGGAAATCTCCCGCCGCTGTTATCGGCGTGGGCCGGAAACATCCTGTTCGCGATCGCGGCGGTTTACGGGTTTTTGCACGTGGAAACGTGATTACTTCACGGACAGCCGGTGCACGCCGCCGCCGCTGAATCCCACCAGCAGCGTCTTTCCTCCTGACTCGAGCGCGAGGTCGATCACGTCCTCATGCGGCGGCTCGCCGCCGACGCGCGACCAGGTCTTGCCGTCGTCGGTCGAGCGGAAGATGCCCTCCCTCAGCGCCCCTGCCCAGATCGTTTCCGCCGCTGCATCGAACAGAAGTACGGTCACGTTGAGGTCCTTGACGCTCCCGCCCACCGCGGTCCAGGTCTTTCCGGCGTCGGCAGAGCGGTAGATGCCCTGATGCGTTCCCGCGAAAAGATCCTGGGGCGTCCTGGCGGCGATGATCGTCTGAATGCGCGACGTCGGCGGGATGCCCGTGCCATTCGTCCAGTTCGTGCCGCCGTCCGTGGAGAGGTAGAGATTGCGGTCCGTGTTGAACGCGATCCTGTCCGGCTCCGTGGCGTCCACGTAAAACGCGAACCGGCCGAGCATCGAGCTGTCCGGACGCGGCGTCTTCACCTCTTTCCAGGTCACTCCGGCGTCGTCGCTGCGCATGACCTGGCAGAAGTCCCTTCCGCTGTGCGCGTACACCCGCTTGGGATTCGAGGGCGCGAAACGGAGGTGCTGGACCACCGGATCGCAACCGCCTTTCAGCGTGTGCGTCCACGACGCGCCGCTGTCCGTCGATCGAAAGGCGCCTTCGGTCGTGCCGACCATGAACGTTCCCTTCGCGGTCGGATGCGCGGCCAGCGAATGCACGGAGCGGTCGGTCATCTCTTCATTCGAAAGCACCCACGTCGCGCCACCATCGTCCGAGCGGTGCACGCCGGCCTGCGTAGAACCGACGAAGATCCGTTTCGGCGACGCGGGATCGATCAGCACCGAGGTGACCTGCAGTGAGAGGAAGCCGGCGCCGGTCGTCCAGGTCGCACCGCCGTCCGTCGACTTGACCACGCCGTCGCGGCCCGTGCCGCCCCAGATCGTTCCCGATTTCTCGTCGATCGCGACCGAGCGGAAGTTGATCCAGTTGAAGCCTTTCGTGATCGTCTTCCAGCTTTCGCCGCCGTCGGTGGATCGCAGGATTCGGTTAGGAATCCCCGCGTAAAGAAGACCGGGCGTCGCCGTCGAGCTGACCAGTGAGTAGACGCGGTTGCCGCTCATCCTCGCGTCGGTCGTGGCCACGGTCCAGGTCGTCCCTCCATCGACGGTGCGCCAGATCCCATCGCCCTGCGTTCCGGCCACGACGAGCCCCTCGGGACCAGTGGCGACGCTGTGGACCGCTTTTCCGGACAACGTCAGCTTCCAGGTCGCACCGCCGTCATCCGACTGATAAACGCCGTCGGAGGATGCAGCGAACACCGACGCGCTGTCGCGCGCGACGGCGACGTTGTAAACGCGTGAGTTCTGATGAATGCCGCCGTTCGCGGCCTTCCAGGTCGCGCCGGAATCGGTGGACTTGAACACACCGTGCGGATTCCCATCGGAATCCGAGCTCGCGTACACAGTGGTGGGTTTGCCGGGATCGAAGGCAAAGCCGGTCATCTCCGGCTGGCTGATTTTCTGGTCCAGCACTCTCTTCCAGGTCGCTCCAGCGTCGGTGGACCTGTAGAGAGCGAGCGGGCTGGCGGCGAGGATGATTCGCGAGTCGACCGGACTCACCGCGACTCCGTTGAAGGTCTCGCCGATGGGTGCGCCCGCGAGCCGCGTCCAGGTCGCGCCGCCATCCTTCGACTTCCACACGCCGCCGCCCCACGTCCCCGCGTAGAGCACGTTCGCGTCCTTCGGATCAATCGTCAGCCCGTAAACGGCGCCTCCCGGCGGGCCGACCGGCGTCCAGGGCGATGCGGCGAAGAGAGTGCCGGCGATGCAGAGCAGCGCCAACGCGAAGAGCGTGCGAAGCAGAGCGCGTGTTGTCATGGCGACGGAAAACGTACCACGGGCGCCAACACCCCCGCTGCTATCCTCTGCGAGTGCTGGCGGCCGGCGAACGCATCGAGCATTACGAGATCATCGCGCTCATCGGTGCGGGCGGCATGGGCGAGGTCTATCGCGCGCACGACACGCGCATCCGCCGCGATGTTGCGTTGAAAGTGCTGCCGATGCTCCGCCGCGACGCCGACTCCCTGCGGCGTTTCGAGCAGGAAGCGCGGGCCGCGGGGATGCTCAACCACCCGAACATCCTCACCGTTTTCGACGTCGGGATGCACGACGACGCACCGTTCATCGTGTCCGAATTGCTCGAAGGGAGCTCGCTGCGGGACGAGCTCACTCGTGCGCGGCTCCCACTCCGCCGAGCGCTCGACTACGCGTCGCAGATCGGCCAGGGCCTGGCCGCGGCACACGACAAAGGCATCGTCCATCGCGATCTGAAGCCGGAGAACGTCTTCGTGCTCGACGACGGCCGGGTGAAACTGCTCGACTTCGGCCTGGTCAAGCTGCTGCGACCCGACTCGATCTCTCCGAGTGAGGAGACGCAGCGCCAGCCGACGAACCCCGGCGTGGTCCTCGGCACCGTCGGATACATGTCCCCGGAGCAGGTCCGCGGCGGGCCCGTCGATCATCGCTCGGACATCTTCTCCCTCGGCGTCCTGCTCTTCGAGATGGTCAGCGGCCGGCAACCATTCCATCGCGACAGCGCGGTGGAGACGATGAACGCGATCCTGCACGACGACCTGCCTGCGACCACGGTCGTGCCGGCCGGACTGGCGCGGATCATCGGGCACGCCGTCGAGAAGAAGGCCGGCAATCGCTTCCAGTCGTCGCGGGACATCGCCTTCGCCCTCGAAGCGATCAGCGACAGCGAGACCAGCGCGACACCGGCGATCAAGCCTTCGCGCCGCAAGAGCGAGAAACCGGCGCCGGTTCACTATCACCGCGTCACGTTCCGGCCCGGATTCGTCATGAGCGCACGGTTCGCACCGGACGGGTCGGTGGTGTACGGCGCGGCATGGCAGGAGGACGACGTCGAGGTTTTCTCGTCGATCCTCTCCACGCCCGAATCGCGATCGATCCTCGCGGGCGCCGACGTGCATTCCGTGGCGCCGTCCGGCGAGCTGGCGGTCTCCCTCGGGCGGCATTTCCTTGGCGGGTACGTCATGAATGGGACGCTGGCGCGTGCCCCCCTCGCCGGAGGTCCTCCCCGGCTCATCTGCGAGAGCGTGCAGGATGCGCAGTGGACGCGCGACGGCCGGGACTTCCTCATCGTCCGGCACGTCGAAGGCGTCTACCGCATCGAGTCGCCGATCGACAACGTGCTCTATGAGACGCCCACCTGGATCAGCCACGCGCTGTTCTCGCCGAACGAACAGGCCATCGCATTCCTCGAGCATCGCGTGTGGGGCGACGATGGTGGAACGCTCGTCGTGATCGACCGCGAAGGGCGGGAGATCGTCCGCGGTACCACTACCTGGAACAGCACCGCGGGCCTGGCCTGGACGCCGAAGGGAGACGAGATCTGGGTCGCCGCGGAGACGACCGGTGACGGCCGCGCCCTCGTGGCCACGACGCTCGCGGGACGACAGCGCACCGTTCAATCGTTTCCCGGACGTGTGTCCGTGCACGACATCGCGCCGGACGGACGCGTGCTCATCGCCCTCGAGAGCGGCCGCCGGGAGATCATGGCCGGCCGTCGCGGAACGAACGAAGAGCGAAACCTCTCCTGGTTCGACTGGTCCTGGCTGTCCGCGCTGAGCCGCAACGGGACGTTCGTGCTGATCGAAGAGCAGGCCGCCGCGGCGCGCGGAAAACATCTGCTCTACATCCGCGGCACCGACGGTTCACCCGCTGTCCGCATCGGCGAGGGACGTGCGCGCGGAATGGCCATTTCACCCGATGAGCGCTGGGTCGCCGTGCTCTCAGATGAAAGCCAGGAACTGCAACTGCTCCCCCTCGGCGTGGGCCAGCCGCGGCGGATCGCCTGCAATGGCCTCAACCACTCGATGTGGTGGCAGTTCACGCCGGACGGCCGCCGGCTGATCATTCTCGCCTTTCGAACGAATGAGCCGATGCGCCTGTTCGAGGTGGCCATCGACGGCGACGGCACTCCGCGGCCATTGACGAACGAGCCGGTCGGCTGGCCGTGCGTGCTCTCGACGGATGGGAAGTGGGTCGCCGCGACTGGTACCAATCAACGCATCGTGCTCTTCTCGACGGAGGCGTTCGAGTCGCGAACCGCTCCCGGATGCACGGAGTCGGACGTTGCGATCGGATGGACGGAAGACAGCCGGTGTTTGTACGTGTATACGAGAGGTCGCACGACCGTCCCCGTGTATCGCGTCGATGTGACCACCGGAGAGCGCGAAGAGTGGCTGACGCTCGAGCCGCCCGATCCCGCGGGCGTGCTCGACATCATGCCGGTCACCATCACCGCCGACGGCGAGGCGTATGCGTACGGATACCGCCGCCTGCTCGCCGATCTGTACATCGTCACGGGGTTACTCTGATAAGTGAGGCAGAAGAATGAGAAAGACCGCAGTCGCCCTGTTTACGATCGTATTGATGACCGGCTGCGTAACCAGCCGCCAGGCCAGAACCATCGAGCCCAGCGCATTCCTCGGCGAATCCGCCGCGCTCCTCGAGAAGGGTGACAAACAGGAGTCGCTGCTCGTCTACCGCAACGGGCGCGCGGACTGGCGTTCGTTCGACAAGATCCTGCTCGACCCGGTGCAGGTCTGGAGCGCGAAGCCGTCGACGCTTCCGTCCGACCAGGCCGCCGACTATCAGAAGATGGTCGACAGCTTTCATCTGACGCTTCACGAAAAGCTGGCGCGCAGCTACGAGATGGTGGACGTTCCTGCTGCGAATGCGTTCCGCATCCAGATGGCTCTCGTCAACGGATCGCAGGCCAACCAGACCCTGAAAGTGGCGAAGCTGATTGCGCCCTACGCCGGCGTCGCCGATTTCCTCTGGACCTTCGCGACGGGCAAGCCGGCGTTCGCCGGAGAAGTGTCGCTCGAATACATGATCAGGGATGCGCAGACCGGCGAGCTTCTCGCCGCCGGCGCTGACCGCCGCGTCGGCGGCAACCAGGTCGGCAAAGCCACATTCACCAGCTGGGGCGACGTGAAGAACATCCTCACCTACTGGTCGGACCTGACCGTCTATCGTCTGTGTGTCGATCGCGGTGACACCGGCTGTCAACGGCCCGGCGCGGGATTGACGCAGCCGGCCGCGCCTGGGAGATGAAACGATGCCGAAGAAACTCACCGACGAAGACAGCCGCTTCTACGCGCTGCTCGAGCGTCTCTTCAAGGAGATCGATCAGGAGTCGATTCAGGCCGAGGTCGAGGCGCTGAAGAAGGCGAAGCCGGAGATGTCTCGCGAGAAGCTCGCGGATCACCTCACGAAGAAGGCGTCCGTGCGCGTCGCGAGCGTCGGTGCGGCCGCGGGGATTCCCGGAGGACCGCTGGCGGTTCTGGCCATGGCCCCCGACATCTTCAATCTCGTCATGCAGCAGAGCCGTCTCATTCTCTCGATCGCATTTCTGTACGATCGCAAAGCCAATCTGAAGCAGCGCTTCAATGAAGTCCTGGCGACGCTGGCCGTTGCCACGGGCGCGTCGGCCGGGCGTCTCGGCGTCCGCGTCCTGCTCGCGAAAGGTCTCGAGCAAACGGTGGCGAAGAAGCTGGCCAGGAAGATCTTCGGCCGCTTTCTCGCGCGGAAGGTGCCGATGATCGCGCCGGCGCTCGGGACCGTCGCCGGCGCGTCGATCAACTACTTCTCCATGCGTGCGGTCGGAAAAGCGGCGGTGGCCTTTTACAGCAGAGCAGAGGAAAAATCCTGATGAAACGATTCACAGTCGCAGTGCTCGCTCTTGCCGTAATCGCAGCCGTGCCGATGCAGGCCGGAACAGTCTGCGAGATGACCTTCACGATGAGCGGCTGGTCCGCGTTCTACAAAGCGTCGTCGGGCACGGGCACGATCAAGTGCGACAACGGCGAGAGAGCGAAAGTGAAGCTGTCTGCAAAGGGCGGTGGGATTACCTTCGGACGCTCGAAGATCAAGGACGCCATCGGCAAGTTCACCGAAGTCGACTCGATCTCCGACCTGTTCGGCTCTTATGCTCAGGGTGAAGCCCATGCCGGGGCCGGCAAGTCCGCGAAGGCATCGGTCGTCACGAAGGGCGACATCTCGCTCGCCATCGCCGGCAAGGGCACGGGCGTCGACGTCGGGATCGCCTTCGGCAAGTTCACGATCGAAAAGGCGAAGTGATTACTTGATCTGCTCCGGCCTGTTGTCGGCCAGACCTTCGCCGAGGCCGTCCTTCTCGCGCGGGGATTCCTGGCCGGAGTGCTCGCCGTGGGCAGGTCCGTCGTAGCCGAGAGCCTCATCGCCGACGATCGCGTCGATCTTCGTGTTCTGCTCTTCGGTTGATTTTTCGTCGCTCATGACCGGTTCAAAGAGCAAGGACCGCTCCACTTGTGACCGCTGTTCCAAGTCTCGGGGTATGAAGGAGTAAGCAGGACATGGACGTTCAACGGATTGCTGCATTCTCGGATGGCGATGCCGGCGGAAACCCCGCCGGCGTCGTGATCGCCGATGCGTTTCCCGCGGAAGCGGAGATGCGGCGGATCGCGGCGGACGTCGGCTTTTCCGAAACCGCCTTCGCGGTTTCGATCGCCGATGGCTGGCGGGTGCGTTACTTCTCGCCCGAATCGGAAGTGCCGTTCTGCGGCCACGCCACGATCGCGCTCGGCGCTGCATTGGCCCTGCGGTTCGGTGACGGCGTGTACACGCTGACGCTGAACGAAGCCCGCATCACCGTCGAAGGACGTGCGAGCGGAGGCCTGGTCGAAGCGGCGCTGCAGTCCCCGCCGACGCGCGGCGTTCCCGCGCAGCCGTGGCTCATCGAAGACGCGCTGGAGCTCTTCGGGTTATCGGAAGACGATCTCGATCCGCGCATTCCGCCGGCGATCGTGCATGGCGGGGCGGATCATCTGCTTCTCGCCCTCCGCGACCGCGCCACTCTGGCATCGATGCGTTATGACCTCGACGCCGGCCGCATCCTGATGAACCGCGATGGGCTGGTCACGATCGTTCTTGCGTACGCCGAAACGCCGCAACTCTTTCACACGCGCAATGCCTTCGCGTCCGGCGGCGTCTACGAAGATCCCGCGACAGGCGCCGCCACGGCCGCTCTGGCCGGCTACCTCCGCGACATCGGCTGGCCGCACGGCGGCCACATCGACGTCGTGCAGGGCGAAGACATGGGCATGCGCTCGCGGTTGCGCGCGGAGATTCCGGCCGAAAAGGGCAGCTCGATCAGGGTCTCGGGCACGGCGCGGCGCATGTGACGCGGATCGCGTTCGCGGCAGCCGTACGCGCATCAGCGCAGCAACCAGCGCCGCCGGCCGTGCCGGCTAGATCGCGTTGACGATCTCCTCGTCCAGCCCCTTCCACTTGCGCAGGTACTCGCGGCGGTCGGTGTTGTACTTGGCGACGAGTTGCTTGTACTCGTCGAGCCTCCCCTGCCGCTCGTACATCGCTTTCGGCTGCAGGTAGTCCATGTCCTCGATGCCCGGTACTTCCGTGGCCACGAGGTAACCGAAGTCCGGATCGACGGCCCACTTGATCATCCCCTCGGCGATCGCCTTGACCACCGCCGACGAGTGCTGGATCTTCACCTTCTTCGACCCTTCCGCCTTCCCGTCTCCGCCGATCGCGCCGGTGTTCATCAGGTAGACGTCCATCGGGCTTTCCTTCATCAGCTCGTTCATCCGGTTGCCCTGCAGCGCGTGCAGCAGCGGGAAGAACGGGTTCGTGCCCGGCACGCGCAGCGACTTGCCCGCTTCCGCGGCGCCGCCGGCGCTGGTGCCCTTGGTCTCGCCGAGCATGAAGTACGCGGCTGCCAGCGGCCCTTCCAGCTTCACCACCGCGGGGATGATGTTCTCGTTGCGATTGAGGATCAGCAGGAAGTCGACCTTCGTCACCTCACGCGCGTCCGCGGCACCGGCGATGTCCTCCATCCGGATGACGGCGCGCCCATTCGGCGTGTAGGACGTGTCGAAGTAATCGATCTTGCCGTCGTCGCTCTGGGAGACGTTCTCGAGATACGCGTGCTTCGACGCGCAGGCGTGGTAGATCGTCGGCTCATCGTTCGGATTCAGGCCGAAAGTCTTCGCGAAGCAGCCGTTCTCCGTCGCGTACACCTTGCCGCCGGGCATCAGCGCGCAGAAGTCGTCCTGCACCGGCTGCGATTCGTTCTGCTTGGTGAACGTCGTCGTGGTCTTGCCCGTGCCGGAGAGGCCGACGATCAACCCGACGCGCTTGGCGCCGTTTTCGGCAGGGCCGACGGGAATCACCTTGCAGCCCGCGTGCAGCGCCAGACCACCGCGCTCGTACACGAGCTTGTTCCACATCCGCAGCCCGCCCTTCTTCGACTCGCCGAAGTAATCGGAGTTGAAGACGCGGGTGATGTAGCTCTCGAGGTCCACCGCGATCAAACGCTCGTCCGGATATCCCTCGGCCTTCAGATTCGGCGTGTAGATGACCGTCAGCGCCGGCTCGAAGCTCTCCAGCTCCTCGGGCGTGGCCGGGTAATAGAGGATGTGCTGCATCGCGGCGATGTTGGCGTTCGCCTTCTCGATGATCAGGCGCGTCGGAACGCGGAAGGCCGGATCGTTTCCGATGAAGCCCTCGATGGCGAGCATGTCCTGCTGCCGGATGTAGTCATCCTGAATTTTCGCGATGCGCGCGTACTCGGCGCGGCTGATGGTCTGGTCGGAATGATGCTCCGGAGTATCGGTGGCGATGAACGTCGACATCTTCGAGCGCGACACCACGCGGGTGGCCACATTGAGGTTGCCGAACTCCGTCGCGCGCGCATTGGGCATCTGCTCCGCGAACGACCTGAGCTGCTCGGGCGTCGGGTTCCAGACGATCGATTTCGGCTCGACCGGAAGCGTCTTCTGCTGCTTCTCAGAACGGGCGGCAGGCCGCACGGAAGGCGTTGGCGTGGCGGTCACCAGGTCAGTCATGAGAGATCCTCTTTCGGGTGGTTTTAAATCTGGATTTTCGACGCAAGGATCGCGCCGTCTTGCCGGAGGCGGCGGATTTTACAGCAAAATGGCGGCGATGCCGAAGCGCCACCTGCACCGCGCCGCACACCTGCTCGAGAGAGGGATCGACCGCCGTTTCCGAGGCCGGCCCGGCAAGCTCGTGATCAGTGCCTATCGAGGTTTCGGACGTTCCGACGAGATGCTCCTTCGAGGACGCATGCTCATGGAAAGGCCCGTGACGCGGGCCCGCGAGGCGGAGTCGCTCTGGCGCAACCTCCTCAACACCTACCACCGCTTTCAAAGCGATGAAGTCGCGGGCGCGAAGGTGCGTGCGTCCTACCGCGACGCCGTCGTGGAAACCGTCAGCGACGACGAGGGGCACTTCCAGGTCCGCCTGCAGCCGCGCGAGATGGCCGAGCACACGCTGTGGCATCAGGCGGCGATCGAGCTTCCGGACGGCGGCGTTTCCGCGATCGCCGAGGTGATGATTCCGTCGGACGCGGCGAAGTTCGGCATCATCAGCGACATCGACGACACCATCGTCCAGACCAACGCCACGAGTCTGCTTCGAATGGTGAAGTCGATCGTCAACAACGCCGCGGCAAGGCTCCCATTCGAAGGAGTGTCCGAGCTCTATCAGGCCCTGCACGCCGGTCACAATCCGATCTTTTACGTCTCCAGCAGTCCGTGGAACCTGTACGAGTTGCTCAGCGACTACATGGACATCAACCGGATCCCGCACGGACCGATGTTCCTGCAGGACTGGGGCATCGACGAAAAGACGCTGATCCTCGCCTCGCACACGGAGCACAAGCTCGCGCAGATTCAGGCGGTCGTCGATTACTACCCGAAGCTGCGGTTCGTGCTCATCGGCGACAGCGGCCAGCACGATCCGGAGATCTACCTCCAGGTCATCCGCGCGCATCCTGGCCGCGTCATCGCCGTCTTCATCCGCGACGTCACGCCGGACGTGCGCGACAAGGGCGTGGCCCAGATCGCGAACGAGATGAAGGACCTTGGTGTTGAGATGATTTATGTGAAGGACTCGCACGAGGCCCTCACGCACGCCCGACGATTGGAGCTGGTATGAACGACCTGATTCTCGAGGCGCTCCGCCTCCGCATCACCCGCGTTTTCCCCGCACAGATCCGCGCCGCGATCGCGCCGCTCACCGAGGAACAGATGTGGTGGCGGCCGAACGAGTCCTCGAACTCGATCGCGAACCTCGTCATCCACCTCACCGGCTCGCTCAATCACTTCCTGAACCGCAACCTCGGCGGCGTCGACTTCACCCGCGATCGCCCCGCTGAATTCAGCGAGCGCAGCGAGCGGCCGAAGTCCGAAGTCCTGGCCGCGTTCGACGCCATGATCGCCACCGCCGAAGAAACGTTCTCGAAGCTGACGGCCGCGCAACTCGCCGATCCCTCACCCGAGCCGAAGCTGAACGCGAACATCTTCGAAGATCTCCTCGGCATCGCCGTCCACATCTCCAATCACGCCGGCCAGATCGTCTGGATCGCGAAGATGCTGCAGGAAGGCTCCGTCGACGAGGTCTGGATCAAGACCCATCGCTCGGAAGGAGCCTGGAAGCGATGACGCGGATCGCCGTGGTCGGCGCGGGCGGCGTCGGAGGCTACTTCGGCGGCCGTTTGGCGAAGGCCGGCCTCGACGTCACGTTCATCGCCCGCGGCGCGACGCTCGAGGCGCTGCGGACGAAGGGCCTGCGCGTCGAGAGCATCAACGGCGATTTCACGATCGAATCCGTGAAAGCGACGGACGATTGCGAGACGGCGGGGCAGTTCGACGCGATTCTGATGACGGTGAAGTCGTGGCAGATTTACGACGCCGCGGTGCGCCTCGTGCCGATGGTCGGTCCGGACACAGTGGTGATTCCGCTGGAAAACGGCGTCGACGCTCCCGACGTCCTCGCCACGATCCTCGGCGCCCCACACGTCCTCGGCGGTCTCTGCGGCATCGTCAGTTTCGTCGTGGAGCCGGGGCACATTCGCCACGCGGCATCCGAGCCGTTCGTGATGTTCGGGGAACTCGACAACCGTCGCACCGCGCGCGTGGAGCGTCTCCGCGAGCTGTTCGTGAGCGCCGGAGTAAAAGCGGACATCCCGCAGGACATCCACCGCTCGATGTGGAGCAAGTTCCTGTTCATCGCCTCGCTGAGCGGCATCGGCGCATTGACGCGTGTGCCGATCGGCGAATGGCGAACCGTGCCCGAAGTGCGCCTGATCGTCGATCGCTCGCTGCGCGAAGTGGTTGCGGTCGCCGAGGCACGAGGAATCGACCTCGGCACGGACGCTCTCGAACGAACCTGGCAGCACTACGACGCACTCGCCGCCGCGTCGACATCGTCGCTGCAGCGGGACATGATGGAGGGCAAGCCGTCCGAGCTCGACGCGCAACTCGGCGCGGTGGTGCGGTTCGCGCGGGAGAGCGGCGTCGCGACGCCCGTGACCGAGGTGCTCTACCACCTGCTTCTGCCGCAAGAGCGTCGCGCTCGCGGGGGGTAGGGCTCAAAGTCTATCCTTCGGCCCGCAGGGCCGGAGGATCTCCGGTTACACCGGGTCCATGTGGCCTAACGTGTAGCGTCTTTGGGTCCGGCCGTCGCGGTGTAACCGTTGATCCTCCGCGCCCCCCACCCACCGCCCGCGCGAAGGATAGACTCGAGAATGTCATACCATCCGCGCGCGTGAATCACCCGGCAATAGAAGAAGCCAAGCGAGTCCTCGAGGTTGAAGCGGCGGCCATCCTCGGCCTCGTCGAGCATCTCGATCAGCACTTCGTCGATGCCGTCGAGCTCATTGCCACCTGCAACGGGCGGGTCGTGACGATGGGCGTCGGCAAGTCCGGGATCATCTGCAAGAAGATCAGCGCGACCCTCGCTTCGACCGGCACTCCCTCCTTCTTCATGCATCCCACCGAGGCCATTCATGGCGATCTGGGGATGCTGGTGACGGGCGACGTCGTCCTGGCCATTTCCAATTCGGGCGAGACCGAAGAGCTGATCAAGCTGCTGCCGAGCATCAAGCGCGTCGGCGCGGAGATGATCGCCATCACCGGGAACGCTGCGTCGACCCTGGCAAAAGGCGCGGATCATCATCTTTCCGCGGCCATTTCCCAGGAAGCGTGTCCGCTTGGACTCGCACCGACCGCGTCGACCACGGCGACGCTGGCGCTGGGCGACGCGCTGGCCATGGCCCTGCTCGTGCGGCGCGGCTTCAAAGAAGAAGACTTCGCCTTCCTCCATCCCGGCGGAAAGCTGGGCAAGCGCTTCCTGCGCGTTCGCGATCTCATGCACTCCGGCGATGACGTTCCGACCGTCGCTGAGTCGGCGGAAATGCACGACGTCATCTACGAGATGTCGAAAAAAGGCTTCGGAATCGCGGCGGTGATCGATGGAGAACGGCGTTTGCAGGGAGTGGTCTCGGACGGCGATCTCCGCCGGCTCCTTCAGCACGATGAACAGGTCATGAAGAAAACCGCGCGCGACTCCATGAAGCGCGATCCCGTGACGATCGCTTCGAACGAGCTCGCTTCGGCGGCGCTGCAGATCATGGAGCAGCGAAAAATTACGTCACTTTTCATCGTCGATGACACGCGGCGAGTCGAAGGTATCATTCACATCCACGATCTCTGGGGCCTGGAACTCTTTTGACGGACGGAAAAGCAGTTCTTCGATTTCGCGACGGCCGCACCGAGCGCGCGACGCTGGAGCCGATCGACGCCTCGCGCGAGGTGGTCGTCGTTCAGCGCGATGACGGACCGGCTGAAGTCCCCTTTTCCGAGCTCAAGGCCGTGTTCTTCCCGCAAGAGAGCGCCGACGCGCTCGAGCCCGCCACGGGCATGCAGATCTCCGTCGAATTCAACGATGGCGAGGTCATCCGCGGGACGGCGCACTACAACCCCGAACGGAACGGCTTCTTCCTTTTCCCCGCCGACCGGAGCAAGAACGACCGGATCTTTGTTGTGAACTCGGCGATCGTCTCGATCGAAGTCGAGAAGCTGTAAGGCCGCTGATCCGGCCCGGTCATTGCTGAGGACTCCCATCATGAAAACCACTGTCTTTCTATTGATTTGCGCCCTGTCCCTGCCCGCCTTCGGCGCGCCGATCGAGCTCGATCGCGCGGCCGCGGCGATGTCCGGGATGGAGGCCAGTTTCACCCATCGCTTCACCGCGAAAGGCTTCAAAACCAGCCAGGTCGAGAACGGCTCGGTCGTGTTCGGGGCGCTCCCCAAGATGCGCTGGAGCTACAACTCCCCCGAAAAGAAGATCTTCGTCTTCGACGGCACGAGCTCCTGGTTCTATGTCCCCGCCGACAAGCAGGTCACCCTCGGCCGCGTCAGCGACGCCCGCAAGCGCGAGCTCCCCTTCCTCCTCCTCGGCGACCCCGCGGCGCGCAACAAGTACTTCGTCGTGAAACAGCAAACCCGCAACGGTGCGGTCGTGACCACGCTCAATCCCCGCGACAGCAAAGCCGTCGTGCGCGCGGTCAGCGTGACCATCAACCCGTCGACGCACCTCATCTCCCGCATCGAATACACCGACCGCGAGGGCAACCGCACGTCCTTCGACTTCTCCGGTTATCATCGCCGCGCCGCGTCGGCAGAGACGTTCCGATTCGATCCGCCGGCGGGAGTACAAGTGGTTCGCGCCGACTGAAAACAGTAGGCGGTAGGCGGTAGGCAGTGGAAACGGTTTTCCTGCCCACTGCCCACTGCCCACTGCGAGCGCGACGCAAGGAGCGCGTACTGCCATGCCCCAGGACTTTTCATTCGACATCGTCTCCAAAACCGAGATGCAGGAAGTCGCCAACGCCGTCCAGCAGGCTCAGAAGGAGCTCGCTCAGCGGTTCGATTTCAAGGGCAGCAAGAGCTCGATCGAGCTGACCGCCGAGGAGATCGTGCTGACCAGCGACGACGAGGGGAAGCTTCGCAGCGTGAAGGACATCCTCGAGTCGAAGCTGGTCAAGCGCCACGTCGCGCTCAAGGCCATCGACTACCAGAAGCTCGAGGACGCGACCATGGGCACCGTCCGGCAGAAGGCCAAGATCGTCCAGGGCATCGAGAGCGATAAGGCCAAGGCCATCGTCAAGGCCATCAAGGACGCCAAGGTCAAGGTCCAGGCGTCGATTCAGTCCGACCAGGTGCGCGTCGTCGGGCGCAGCAAGGACGATCTGCAGAAGGCCATCGCCGTGGTGAAGGAAAACGACTTCGGAATTCCCCTCCAGTTCACGAACTACCGCGGTTGAGCGCCAAAGCCGCTATCGACTATCCTTGCGGCTCGTGACAGCTCCCCGCACCCTCAACGGTCACACGGCTTATGCGGACCGGCTCCTCGACCTGATCGCTCCGAAACTCGAGCTCGTCGAGGAAGAGCTGCAGCGGCATTTCCGCTCGCAGATCAGGACCATCGCCGACGTCGGGGAGCACATCCTGGCCGGCGGCGGAAAACGGCTCCGCCCCGCCCTGCTCCTCCTGGTCTCGCAGATGGTCCGTTACGACGGCTACCGCGACGTGACCTACGGCGCAGTCGTGGAGTTCATTCACACGGCGACGCTCGTCCACGACGACATCATCGATGAGGCAGACGTGCGCCGCGGCCGCACCTCGATCAACTATCGCTGGGGCAACAACCTCACCGTCCTGGTCGGCGACTACATCTTCATGCACTCGATGCACATCGCCCTCGGCGAAGGCAATCTCGACGTGCTCCGGCTCCTGTCGAACGTGACCATCCGCATGATCGAAGGCGAGATCCTGGGCCTCGAGCAAAGCGGACGCGCGGACCTGTCGAGCGAGGATTACTTCGACGTGGTCGGCCGCAAGACCGCGGCACTGTTCGGCGCCTGCTGCCGCATCCCGGCTTACCTCGTGGACATGCCCGAGGCGCAGGCGCAGGCGCTGTTCAACTACGGATTCAACCTCGGCATCTGCTTCCAGCTCATCGACGACCTGCTCGACTTCACCTCCAGCACCGAGGTCCTCGGCAAGCCGGTGTTATCGGATCTGAAGGAAGGCAAGGTCACCCTGCCGCTGATCCTCGCCCTGCCGCGCGCAACTCCGCGCGAGCGCGAGATCGTCGCGCGCGTGGCCTCGATGAAGTCGTTCGACGGGATCGAGCCGCAGGAGATCCTGAACATCGTCAACCGCTACGACGCGCTGGAGCAGACTCGCGGAATCGCTCGCGATTACGCGAATCGCGCCCGCCGCGCGCTGGAGCCGTTCCCGGCCTCACCGGCGAAAGAGACGCTGGAGATGGCGCTCGATTTCGTGCTGGAGCGGGACCGGTAGTACTGCGGTTAGCTCAACATCTCCATGATCTCCGACATCGCCGCGCGGGCACGCGCGTGAACGGTGTCGTTCGCGCCATCCGCTGACAGGCGGATCACCTTGTTGTACTGCTCGATGGCCCGGTCGTACTCGCCGAGGCAGCGGTGGTAGATGTCGCCCTTGCAGAGCTTGGCCTCGAGGTTCAGCGGGTCGAGCTCGAGGATCTTGTTGAGGAAGATCATCGCCGTGTCGTACTTCTCCTCCTCCATGGCCATGCGGTAACGGAGGCGGTAGAGCGTGATCAGCTCGTTGTTCTTCGGATCGATCCACGCGCCGGGAAGGTAGGTCAGGAGCGTGGAGAGGAGGCGGCTCTTGGGAGCCACCGTGGCATTCGAGCGCTTCACCTGAATCATCTGCCGCATCACACCCTCCCAACGTCGAATTGCTACTCAGTGTAGAGCGATGCGGCTTGATCGTCAAGAGGTTGACGATCAGTCGTTAGTGATTCGTGGTTAGTCGTTAGTAGGACCGGGACGAACCCGCGATCCCTCTACTAACGACTAACCACTAACGACTAACGACTCGTCCTGCTATTCTCCGCCCATGCGCATCGCCGTGTATCCGGGCTCGTTCGATCCGCTGACGAACGGGCATCTCGACATCATCCGCCGCGCGTCGAGACTGTTCGATCGCCTGCTGGTCTCGGTGCTCGAGAACGAGGGCAAGTCGCCGGTATTCTCCGTCCCCGAGCGGATGGAGCTGATCGCGAAATGCACGGCGGACGTTCCGGGAGTGGAGGTCCACTCCTTTTCCGGACTGCTGGTCGATTTCATGCGCCGCGTCGATGCGAGCGTCGTCGTCCGCGGCATCCGCGCGGTGTCGGACTACGAATACGAGCTGCAGATGGCCCTCATGAACCGCGAGCTGTACGACGGCGCGGAGACGATCTTCATGCTGCCCGCCGTCGAGTTCACCTTCGTCTCCTCGCGCCTGGTGAAAGAGGTCTTCCGCCTCGGCGGCGACATCAAGCACCTCGTGCCGGCGCCGGTTCTCGATGCGCTCAAGTCGCGACTCGCGGTCACGCTGTGACCGCTCGCGCGAAATGCAGAATGCAGAATGCAAAATGCAGAAGGGATCATCTTTCTGCATTCTGCATTTTGCATTCTGCATTTCCGCGTTCGGCCTAAGCCGAACGCGGATCGAGCGCATCACGAAACCGCTCGCCGATGATGTTGAACGCCGCGACCGTCGTGAAGATCGCCACGCCCGGGAAGAGCACCAGCCACCACGCATACTCGATGTGCTCGCGCGCGGCGGAGAGCATGCTTCCCCACGACGACGTCGGCAGCGGCACGCCGAGCCCGAGGAAAGAGAGTGCTGATTCGGTGAGGATGGCGACCGCCACGCCGAAGCTCGCTGACACGAGCACCGGTGCAATCGCGTTCGGCAGAAGGTGGTGGACGATGATCCGCGCGTCGCGCGCGCCGCTTGCCCGCGCGGCCTGCGCGTATTCGATCTCGCGGATGCGCAGAAACTCACCGCGGACGTAGCGTGCCTCGTTTGTCCAGGATGTAAGGCCGAGGGCGATCATGATCGTGTACATCGACGGGCGGAACAGCGCGACGATGCCGAGAACGAGGAAGAGGAACGGAAAGCAGAGCACGACCTCGATCAGGCGCGAGACGACCCAGTCCACGCCGCGGCCGTAGTAGCCGGCCAGTGCGCCGAGGAACGAGCCGACGACCACCGAGATCGCCGTGGCCAGAAATCCGACGGTCAGCGAAACCCGCGCGCCGTGAATGAGCCGCGCCAGGACATCGCGCCCCAGATCATCCGTGCCCAGAAGATGTGCACCTTTCGGCGGGGCGAGGCGGCTGCCCAGTTCGATCGCGTTCGGGGAAAACGAGACCGGCGCGGGCAGCACGACCCTGGTTTTGCCGCCGGGCGCATCGATGTCCGGATCGTCACTCCAGTAGTCCGCGAACGCCGGGAAGCTCAGTCCCGTCTCATCTCTGGCGATCAGCGGCTTCCGATTCGCGAGCAACGGCGCGAGCAACGCGACGAGGCTCATCACGATCACGTAGACCAGCGCGACCGTGGCCAGCTTGCTGCGGCGGAAGCGCTTCCAGGTCTCATTCGTGGCCGATGGGTCGCGTCGCATCACGCTCCCTCGCCCAGCCGCACGCGCGGATCAGCCAGCGCGTAAAGAATGTCCGCGAGCACGCTGGCCAGCAGCGTGACGATCGCCGTAGCCACGGTCAGCCCCATCACCACGGGATAGTCGCGCGTGAGGATCGCGTCGTAGTACAGCAGGCCCACGCCGTCCCACTGGAAGATCTGCTCGACAATCACGCTGCCCGAAATGAGGTAGGGAATGGTCAGGCCGAGGAGGGTGATCAGCGGGATGAGGGCGTTGCGAAAGGCGTGGCGCCACATCACCGCCGCCTCCCCCGCCCCCCGCGCCCGCGCCGCCGTAATGAAATCCGCGCGGATCACCTCGGACAGCGCAGACTTCGAAAATCGCGCGAAGATCGCCAGTTGCGCGTAGGTCAGCGTGAGCACCGGCAGCACCATGTGCTGCATCCGATCGGCGATGCGCGCGGCCGTTCCGAGCTCGTAGTAGTCGTCCGAGGTCATCCCGAAGAGCGGGAAGACGTCCATGCGGACGGAGAAGAACTGCATGAGCAGCAGCGCCACCCAGAAACTCGGGAGTGAGTAGAGAAGAAAGAAGAGGACCGCCGAGGCGCGCTCGATCGGGCGGCCGGATCTCGCGGCGCTCCAGAGACCGATCGGGATTCCCACGACCGCCGCGAGCAGGAATGCGGCAACATTCAGTTGCAGCGTGTTCGGGAGCTTCTCGAAGATCAGTTCGCGGACGTCGCGGCGCTCGACGATCGAGCGTCCGAAATCGAGTGAGACCACCCGCCGCACCCAGTGCAGGTACTGGATCGGCAGCGGCTGGTCGAGGTGGTGCTCGCGGCGAATCGCGTCCAGGATCTCAGGCGGAATGGTGTGGGTACCGGCACGGGCGATGTAGAAGGTGATCGGATCGCCGGGCACGCTGTGGACCAGCGTGAAGGTCGCGATGGTGATGCCGAAGAAAGTCAGGATCGCGTAGACGAGCCGCCGGATGAGGTAGCGGCCCATATCACCGCGGACCGCGGTCCTGCGCGAGCCACCACCCGTGCTCGCCCGGATCCCAGAGGAAGAAGCCGAAGCCGCGGCTGTTCTGCACGTTCCGCAGCCGCTTGGCCAGCACCCACTTGGCCGAGGATTGAATCATCCACGTGTAGGGCTGATCCTCGGAGAGCACCGCGTGGAGCTGGTTGTAGATCTCTTTGCGCTTCGATTGATCCAGCTCGCGCCGCCCCGCCTCGATCAGGCGATCGGCCTCGGGATTCGAATAGAACACGACGTTCTGACCGCGCGGCGGGATCTGCGACGAGTGGAAGAGCGCGAACGGATCGGGATCGGGATCGAGATCCCATCCGCCGTACATCGCCTCGAAGTTTCCGGCGAGCAGACGCTGGATGGCGGTGGCGCCGTCGAGAACGACCAGCTCCGCATCCACGCCGACCCGTTTGAGCTCGGCCTGCACCATCTGGGCGAGCTGCTTGGTCACAGCGTTGCCGGCCATGATGATCAGATCGAACCGGAACGGCTTGCCGCCGCGATCGAGGATGCCGTCCTTGTCGCTGTCGGTCCATCCCGCTTCCGCGAGCAGCCGGCCGGCCCCATCGGGATCGTAGCGGATCACCGGAACCTCGGGGTTGTACGCCCAGTTGTCCGGCACGAAGTGGCCGCTCATCGCCCGCGCGGTGCCGTGGTAGAGATCCTTGACGATCGCCTCGATGGGCATGCACATGCTCAGCGCGCGGCGGACCCGCTTGTCTTTGAAGAGCGGGTTGCGGTTGTTCCAGGCGACGTAGTTGTAATTCAGGCTGTAGAAGCGCTCGAAGTTGAGGGCGTTCTTGTGCGAGGGATTGTTCTGCTCGCGCATCCAGGTGTCGGACGTGACCAGGGTCTCGTCGATGTCGCCGCGCTTGATCGCGTTCCAGGCCGTGCCGTGATCGATGATGATCTTGAAGATGACGGTCTTGATCCGCGGCCTGGTGCCCCAGTAGTCGTCGCGGCGCTCCATCACGATCTCGCGGCCCGGATCGCGGCGCACGAGCTTGTACGCGCCGGTGCCGACGGCGATGTTGTTGTAGTCCTGGCGGAAATTGCCCTTGCCGTAAACGCGCTCGGAAATCGGCAGGACGTCGTTGAAGCGAAGCA
Source organism: uncultured Acidobacteriota bacterium (assembly GCA_963822445.1). Classification (GTDB taxonomy): domain Bacteria; phylum Acidobacteriota; class Thermoanaerobaculia; order Gp7-AA8; family Gp7-AA8; genus QHVT01. The sequence continues at coordinate 1,703,664 of CAWGHO010000003.1, forward strand.
GCTGCGAGGCCAGGGCCTGCTTGAAGGCGACCTGCAGGGTGTGATCGTCGATGGCGCGCGTCTTCGAGAGATCCATCGCCTCGAACGAACCGGCGATCTGCACCGCCTCCGATGCGGGGTCGGCGATCTTGCGGAGCGTGAACACGACGTCGCTCGCGCGCACGGGCGTGCCGTCTGAGAACGTGGCCTTCTCGTTCAGTTTGAAGGTGTAGAGCAGGCCGTCCTTGGAGATCTCCCACTCTTTCGCGAGGCCCGGCGCGGGCCTGAGGTCCTCGTCGATGTGGATCAGCGGCGTGTGGAGGTAGGAGCCGACGTAACGGTCGTACCGGCTGCTGGCGATGACGGGATTGAGGCCGACGACGTCGGTTTCGAGCCGGCGGTACAGCGTCCCGCCGTCGCGGGGCGTGTCGTCATCGACGGGAACGGCCTGCTGCGTGACCTTCTGTTCCGGCGCGCAAGACACCACGAGCACGAGAACGGCGAGCAGCGCGAAGGACCGGCGCACTCCGCGATTATAGCCACGCCCGCGTCCGTTACCGCAGTGTGATCGACTCCGTGCTCACGTTGAAGAAGCCATCCACCGCCCGGACGATGACGAACTTGCCGTCGACGTCGTTCTTCGGCAGGCGGAACGTCTCGTCGCGCGAGTCGGCGATTCCGTCGACCGGAATGAGGCGGATCCACTTCTCCGCGTCGGCCGAATACTCGACCTTCCCCACCGGCGAGAGCTCGTCGGTGATGCGGACCACGACCTCGCTGCCGCTCGAGGAGACGGCGATGGCCGGGGCCTTGTTGTCGATCTGGAACTCGACCCCTTCCTTCGTGTCGGTGAGCGGCTGCTCGGGATTGTCGGTGGCGTCGCTGGCGACGAGGCGCAGCTCATAACGGCCATCCGGCAACTGGGAGGTGTCGAAGTTGAGCTGCGTCTCTTCCATGTTCTCGCGCAGGCGGAGCCACTTCTCCTCGCCTTTGCGGCGGAACGAGAGCGTGTAGCGCAGCGCGTCACCGTTCTCGTCTTCGGCGCGCCAGCTCACGGTGCGGAAGCCCTTGCGGAACATCCGCTTGCCCTGATCGCCCTGGGCGCGCTCGCGGGGGTTGTCGAGACTGGTGAAGATGCCGTACTCGTCGGGATTCGTGGCCTCGACGACCTGCGGTGCGCTCGGATACGCGGCGCTGATGAAGACCACCGCGGGATCCTGCACGGCGATCGCGGAGATCTCGGGGGCGACGTTGCGATTGATGAAAGCCACGGTCACGCCGTCGATGGCCGCATCGGCCGCCGGCTTGGGCATGGTCAGCTTCCACTGGACGTACCGCGCCGCGGGAACGTCGATCTTTCCCTCGAGGGTGTTCTGGGCGAGCGTCCAGGCGCTCCAGGTCGAATCGGGCGTACGGGTGTTGCCGGAGCGGAAGGCGATGGCCACGTTTCCCGCCGCGAGATTGCGGCCTTCGATGCGGTAGTTGCCGAAGCGCGAGAAGCGCTCCGCGTCTTTGGCAGCCGAGCGGAACTCCGCGTTCTGCGCGGTGCCGCCTTCCATCCGGTAGACCGCACCGCTGTTGGTCGTCGTGATCACCGTCGCGTTTCCGGACGCGTTGATCGAGACGATCTGCTTTTCGGGAACGGCGCCCGCGAGCGCGATCTCGCCGTCGCGCAGTTCGTAGATCCGGCCGTTCGGGCCGGTGGCGATGAGCACTCCCCCATCGCGGGCGGCGCTGAGCGCGTAGACCATCTCCCGCTCGAATTTCTGCACGGTCTCGACGAAACCGTCGGGGTTGATGCGGTAGATTTCGGCGCTGCCGCTCTGCGATGCGGCGGATGCACTTTCGTCGAAGGAGAATGTCACCTCGACGGCCGTTGCCTCCCCTTCCTTCTTCGCTTCGCCGGAGCCCGACGTCGATTGCTGCTGTTGCTGCTGGCCCGAGCCTTTGGCCGGCTGGGTCGACTTGGCGGGCGCGCTGCTCGGCAGCACGTTGCTGGCCGCGGAGACCCAGCCGATGCCGTTCGCGTCGACGAAGATCGAGGAGATCTCGTTCAAAGGAGAGTCGAAGAGCGCATGGGCGGAACCCGTCGCGGAGATTTCGTAGATGCGGCCTTTGCCCGATGCGCCGGCGAGCAGCGTTCCGTTGCCTCGCTCGGCGAGGGAGCGGATGTGCGTGTCCGGCGCGTCGTACAGCACTTTGCCTTCGCCCTTGGAGTTGACGCGGAAAAGCTGTCCTTCGACGCCGGTCGCCACGGCGAGATCGCCGCCTTCCAGCGGCTCGAGTGCCCAGATGTAAGCCTGTTTCGGATCGAAGAAGGTCGTGTTCGCGCCGCTTTCGGGATCGACGCGATAGACCTTGCCGTTCGGCGATGTCCCCGCGAAAACCGCCCCATCCTTGAAAGCCACCGCATAGACCTCGGGCTCGGGAGCGGTGAAGAGCAGTTTCAGATCGCTGCCGCGGAGACGATAGACCTTCCCGTCGTTGCCCGTGCCGAAGAAGCGATCGCCATTCGGTGCGGAGGTCTGCGAGAGGACGAACGGATCGGTGAACGAGGCGATCTTGCGAACGCCCGGCGCGAGCCGCAGCTCGCCGCGGGTGTTGACGGCGAAGCCTTCGATCTCACCGGCGAGAAAGTCTTCCGCGGTGGTGACCCGCCAGAACTGGGGCTGGACCGCGAAAAGGTTGGTTGCTGCGAGGAACACCAGTGCAACAGGGAGAAAACGCATTGGTTCCTTTCGGTCGTGTAGTGTGGGCCTCCGGCCTACCTCTGGGCGGGGCGCGAAGGTAGGCCGGAGGCCCACACTACACGTCAGATTGCGGGGCGGACGTCGATGTTGATCTTCAGCGCGCCGTCGACGATGTATCCGAGGGGGCGGGCCTGATGACCGGTGGCATGGTACTTCACCGGAGCCTGCGCTCCGTTCGAGGTATCCGCGCTGACCACCGCGCGCATCGACGGCGGCAGATTCGGCAGATACACGCCCGAGGTCACCGCACCTTCGCCATTCGAATAGAGGCCGACGGTGAGGTCGGTCGAAGGACGCAGACGCTGCAACACGGCCAGCACCTGCTCGAGCGTTCGCGGATCGGGCGGAACGAGCGTGAAGTCGACGGCGTTCATCACCGAGCCGCTGCCGATGAGCAGATACGCCTCGCCCGCGGGCTGGTCATCGGGGATGCGCACGTCGAACGTTTCGACGAACGACTCGCCGCGATAAGGCTTGAGCACCGTCCGCACTTTGACCGTGTCGCCCGCTTTGATGCGGCCGTTGTCCGTGCGCACCAGCGCGGCTTCCATCAGTTTCGCGGTGCGGAGCTCGTCGTCGTGGCGCAGGTTCACCTTCACCGACTCGATGTCCGCAGCGCGGAACTCATTCGACATCAGGTAACCGGAAACGACGGCGAGATACGCGGGGATGGACTGGCGGGCCTGCTGGCCTGCCCAGCCTTCGCGAAGGCGGATCGGCTCGAAGCCCTTGATCCGGATCTCGGAGTCGAGCATCACCGTGCGCTCGCCGGCCGCGCGCTGCGCGTTGGCGATCACCGTGTCGGTGGCCATGGCCAGGATCAACGGCGAGAGATGCGAATGCCGGACGATGTTGACGTTGTAGGTCTGCTCGCCGTTCATGGGTCAGCTCGACCGGAATGAGATCCGCGGTCTCGCCGAGAACGCCCATGATGCCGGCCGAGCGGTCCTGCCGCAGCGCGCCGACGACGTTGCCGGTGTTCGAGAACTTGAACGAGCGTGGCCATGCTGGGCAGCACGGTCACGACTTCCGACGTCGCCATCGGGAAGCTGATCTCGCCCATGTCCAGGAAGGGATGGCCGAAGGCGTAAACCTTGTCGCCGTCGACGTAAGTCACCGTTCCGCTGGCCGCGACGTTGAAGTCGCCGTTCAGGAGCACCGCGCCGACCGGATCGCCGGGCGCGAAGGTCTTCTTGTTGTTCGACGCATTCTTCGCGGACGAGGTCGCGCCCGCGGGCACGGCCACGAATCCGAGGTTGTCGAGATGCGGGGCGAAGCGGGAAATGGTCTCCGGCGCGAAGCTGGAGAGCGACATCGGCATGGCGATGCGCTTCGCTCCGCTCATCGCGTTCACGGGACGCGACGCGGAGAAGGCGCTCATCAGCTTGTCGAACGCCGCGTCGGTTTTCTTGTCGGCAAGCGCCTGCAGCAATTCCGCGCCGGTCATCCGCGGGGCGGCGTCCGCGAGCGTGGCGCCGGCCGGCCGCGTGCGGCTGGAGATCTTCAGCATCTCGTCGATCGGCGTGATGCCGGCGACGGGCTCTTTCGAGAACTGCCAGGCGTACGCGAGTGCGCCGATGACTTTTCCGTCGACGATGACCGGCGAGCCGGACATGCCGGCGATGATGCCCGCGCGGCGAACGACCGGTGAGTCGACGCGCGCCAGGATCAGATTCTGCTCGGGGCCGATGTTCTCCAGCACCCCCAGGATCTCCACCTCGAACCGCTCGACCTCGGTGCCCTCGAAGACGGTCAGGCCGTAGCCCTTCATCCCCTTCTTCACTTCCGAGAGCGGCATCTTTTCAGCGGTCGCTGCGGGCTGCGCAACCGCGGCAGACGCAAGCGTGACGGAAAACGCCATAGCGAGGACGGTGACCAGAAGCATCAATTTTCGGGTGAGCACGGTCGAAGTAACCACCTTCCGAGAGGGTTCATTTCGAGGGATGTGCCAGGGCTATTCCCAGCGCAGCGCCTCGATCGGGTCGAGCTTCGAAGCCTTGGCCGCGGGGTAGATTCCGAAGACGATGCCCAGGAGTGCGCAGAAGCTGAACGCGCCGAGGACCGCCCAGAGCGGCGTGTGCACGGCCGGGAACTCGACCCAGCGGCTGATGATCAGGCGGGCGATGTTGGCCATCACGAATCCGCCGGCGATTCCCACCAGCCCGCCGAAGCCGGAAAGGACGATGGCCTCGATGAGGAACTGCACGAGGACGTCCATCCGCCGCGCGCCGATGGATTTGCGGATGCCGATCTCGCGGGTCCGCTCGGTCACGGAGACGAGCATGATGTTCATGATCCCGATACCGCCGACGAGCAGGGCGATGGCCACGACGCCGCCGAGAATCAGGGTGATCGAGCCGAGGACGCTGGAGAAGATCTTCATCAGCTCTTCCTGGGCCAGGATGCGGAAGTCGTCCGGTTCCCCTTTCGGGATCCGGTGCCGCGCCCGCAACACCTCCGTGACCTGTTCCTTGGCGAGCTCGAGGTCCGCGCCGTCTTCCATCTGAAAGGCGAGCACGAGCGTGCGCATGTTCTCGCTGCCGAAGATGACCACGGCCGTGGCGAAGGGGATGAGGATGACGTCGTCCTGGTTGCCGCCGAGGGTCCCGCCTTTTTTCTCGAGCACGCCGACGACGGTGAAGGTGTCGGTGTTGACCTGAATCAGCTTGCCGATGGGATTGCTGCCCAGCTCGAGCCGCTCGATGACCTCCACTCCGACGACGCAGACGCGCTTCTTCTGCTCTTCATCGACGGGAGTGAAGAAACGGCCGCGATCGACCCAGTGATTGAGGATGTCCGGATACGACCGCGCGACCGCGTAGAGCTGCACCGAATGCCGCGCGTCCGCATGCTTGAGCTGCACGCTGGAGATGAAGATCGGCGAGAAATCGCGAATGGCCGTCGTCTGCCGCCGCACCGCCAGCGCGTCGTCGATGGTGAGCTCCGGCGTCTTGAACGGATTGCGCCGATCGCCCTGCGGAAAGACCTCGATGAACCCCCCGCCGATGGAGTTGAGATCCCCGGAGATCTTCTTCTGAAACCCCTGAACGATCGACACCACGGCGATGACCGCGGCCACGCCGATCATGACACCCAGGACCGTCAATACGCTCCGCATTTTGTTCGCGCGGATGGCGGATAAGGCGATTTTTAGGTTTTCTAGCAACATAGGGACGAGGTTCGAGGGACGAGGTACGAGTGGTCAGCGTTTGGACGGTGGACGCTGCGTTGCGACTTTTGCGCGGAGGCCGCCGATTACCCGGCCCACTTCCTCGGAATTCGAGAGCATCGTTTTGTAGACCGCGTCGTCGATGTATTCGAGGCGATGCGCGAGGTGAACGTACGTCGCCAACTCCGCGCACGAGCCTTTCGCGATCGAGAGGAACCGATGGAACTCCGCGCGACTCCCGCGATCGAAGCCTTCGGCGATGTTGGCGGGCATCGAGATCGCGGCGCTGTGCACCTGGTTGCTCAGCGCGAAGTCGCGGCTGAGCGGTCGCTTTCTGGTCATCCGGTACGCGTCAACAGCGAGATCCATTGCCTTTTGCCACGCGATCAGTTCCTCGAATCGCTGGATCTTCATACTCGTCCCTCGTCCCTCGTACCTCTTACCTAAACCACCTTGCCATCCCGTAACCGAATGACCCTCGCCGCTTCCTTAGCCACATCATCTTCATGCGTGACCATGATGATCGAGTTGCCGCGGGTGTGGAGCTCGTGGAAGAGGTCGAGGATTTCGCGGCCGGTCTGGGAGTCGAGGTTGCCGGTCGGTTCGTCGGCGAGGAGGAGGGAGGGCTTGTTCACGAGGGCGCGGGCGATGGCGACGCGCTGGCGTTGGCCGCCGGAGAGCTCGTTCGGCTGGTGGGACATGCGGTCTTTCAGGCCGACGGCGGTCAGCGCTTCTTCAGCGAGCTGGCGGCGTTCCACGCGCGGGATCTTCGCGTAGACCAGGGGCAGCTCGACGTTCTGCAGCGCCGTCGTGCGCGCGAGCAAGTTGAAGGTCTGGAAGACGAAGCCGATCTTCTTGTTGCGGATCGCCGCCAGCTCGTCGTCGTTCAGCGTCTCGACCGGCACTCCGTCGAGCAGGTACTGGCCGGACGACGGCGTGTCGAGGCAGCCGACCACGTTCATCAGCGTCGACTTGCCCGAGCCCGACGGGCCCATGATCGCGACGTACTCGCCGGGATCGATGGTCAGGTTGATTCCGCGCAGGGCGAAGATCTGCTGCGGACCGAGGTCGTAGACCCGGGTCAGCTCTTTCATCTCGATCAGGTGGTGGTGCTCGGGCTCAGGAAGCGCGCTCATTTGTCATCCTCGTCTTTGTCGTCTTTGTCTTTCTTCTTCGACGACTTCTTCGTTTCTTTCGTCACTACGATCTTCTCTTCGTCATCCAGCTCGCGGAGCGTGCGGAACGGCCCGGTGATGACCGGATCGCCGGGCTTCACGCCCGACAGCACCACCACGTGGGTGGCGTCGCTGATCCCGGTCATCACTTCGACCTGCCTGACCTTCTCTTTGCCGGCCAGCAGGACGTACTTCTTTTTCGGCTTGTCGTCATCGTCATCGTCGCCCGCTTTCGCACCCGGCACGCGCTCCACGACGGCCTGGATCGGGACGACCGTCGCGTTCGGCGCGGTGCTGGTCACGATCGAGACCTGCGAGGTCATGCCCGGGCGCAGACGGTCATCGGCGTTGTCGATGGCCACCTTCACCTTGAAGTAGCGGATGCCCGAGCCGGCGCCCTGACGGACCGCGGCGGAGCTGCCGATCTCCACGACCCGGCCGCGGTAGTCGCGGTCCGGAATCGCGTCGACCTTGATCTTCGCCTGCTGATTGATTCGGACGCCGACGACTTCGGTTTCGCCGACCTCGGCCTCGACCAGGATCTGTGACAGGTCGGCGATCACGGCGATGACCGAGCCAGGGTTGTTCATCGTCCCGGTCACGACCACTTCCCCTTCGTGCGCGTTGAGCTGCACGACTTTGCCGTCGATCGGAGAAACGATGGTCGTCCGCGAGAGGTCTTCCGCCGCCTGACGCAACCCCGCCTCGGCCTGCGTGACGCCGAGGCGTGCCGCGTCCAGCGCGGCGGTGGCGTTGTCGTGGGCCATGCGGGCCTGGTCGAACAGCTCCTGGGCCTGAATCCCCTGCTTGCTCAGATTCTGTGCGCGCTGATAGGCGGCGTTCGCGGTTGCCAGCGCGGCCTGCGCGCGCCGGACTTCCACGCGGCGGCTGGACAACTCCGCACTGAGGCGGTCGCGCTGGCCGACGTAAATGAACTTCTCCAGATCGACCAGCCGCTGGCCGCGCTTCACCGTGTCGCCTTCGAGGAAATACAGCTTCTCGATCTTGCCGACGATGTGGGCGCTGATGTTGACCTTCACCTTCGGATCGATCTGCCCCGGCGCGTTGACGACGGCCTCGATGGTTTTCGTGGCGGCGGGCTCGACGTAGACCTTTTCGCCTTTCGGCCCGCCGCCTTTGATGCTCGCCAGGACGATGGCCGCGATGACGACCACGGCCCCGGCGATGATCAACCCACGTTTCACGTCGCCTTCGCCCGCGCTGCGCCCATTGCGGCGAATCCGAGTTTGACGACCACGGTCACGAGCCAGAGCGATACGACGATCACCGCGGACTTCATGCGCGACAGCTTCGAGAGCGTGGAGAACCCGATGACCAGCAGGATGATCGTCCAGATCGTGAAGATGTCGAGCGACGTCAGCGCGGCGAACAGAATCGGCTGTTCCTTCATGTCGACGAGGAAGGCCGGATTCGACTTCACGAGCGTCTGCATCGTGGTCGGATCGATCTCGCCGCGCGCCAGGGCGACGATGCCGGTGACGATCCCGCCGATCGTGAGCGGGATCCAGGAGTACAGCACCGTGGAGAAGGCCTGCTTGAAGTTGCCCTCACCTCCGAAGAGGCGATGCGCGAGGAGCAGCACGCCGGCGATGATGGCCCAGATCAGGATTCCCCAGATCGGACCGGTCCAGGCCATGACCTTGCCGAACGCGCTGCCCATCTTCGCCGCGCGATCGAGATCGGCGTCGGACATCTTGCTGTTCTGCGCGGCCATCTGCTCGCGGAAGGCCGACTCGAAATCCATCCGCGGCACGATGAGCGCGGTCACGATGAAGCCGATCACCACGAGGATGATCAGCGGCGTCACGATGTCCGGCCGCCGGGCGATGTCCCTGAAAGTCTCCGCGGGGGCAAACAGCACCCCCGCGATCCGCTGAAACGTGTTTTTGGCTGGTGTCTCCGCCACTGGTGGCGGGGCTATGTATCCCGGGCTGTCTGTCGTCATTTCGGCTGTTCCTCCGTTCGGACTCTGCTCCCGTAGTTCAGCCAATTTACACGATCGAAGAACGTGTCGGGCGGGATGTCGACCTTCTCATCCTCGGCCAGACGGATGTCGTGCACTTCGAGGATGTCGCCGACCGCGCGGTGGTACGCGGCGACGGCTTTGCGGTAGCCGACGAGAGCGAGCAATTCGCGAACGCGGGCGTCCGCAAGCTGCTGCTGGACCTGGAGGACTTCGAAGTTCGTGGCCATGCCGTTTTCGTAGCGGCGGCGGGCCGCGTCGACGTTGCGCTCGGCGGCATCGCGCGCCGCGCGGGACGCTTCGATGGTCCGCGCGAATTCATCGATCGCGCGCGCCGAGGAACGCACTTCGATGGCGATGTTCTGCCGGGTCTGCGACTCGAACGTGCGGGACTGCTGCAGGTCGAGCTGCGCGGCGCGGGCATTGGCGCGCGCCCGGATGTTGAGAAGCGGCAGTCCGAAATTGACGCCGATGTCCCAGCTCGGGAAATCGAGGCCGAGGATCTGTTCGAGTGTGTTGGCGTAGTTGGTGGACTCGATGAGCTCACCCTGTTGATTGAGTCTGCGTCCGGCGACGCCGCCGAGGTCGTAGCCGAGGGAGAGATCGACGGTGGGAAGCGTCTGATTGCGGAGGTACAGCGCCTGGACGCGCGCGTTTTCCGTCAGAAGGCTCTGCTGCACGATCTCCGGCCGATTCGCGATCGCCTGGGCTACAGCGGTCTTCACGTCGACCGTCATCGGCTGGTAGGTGACGTCGTCCTCCGTCGGGATGATCGGCCGATCCCACTCGGATTCGGGCAGGTTCAGCAGCCGGCGAAGCTGGTCCTCTGCATCACGAACCGTGGCAATCGCCGAAACCAGCGACTCCTCGGTCGTCGAGACCTGCACGCGCGGCTGGAGAATGTCCAGCGGAGCAGCGGCGCCGACGTCGATGCGGATCTGGGTGATGCGCGACTGGTCGCGGGCCAGGAACAGCGATTCCTTCACCACTTCGACATTGCGGCGGGCGTAGATCAGATCGAGATAGGCCTGCTCGACGCTGTGGACGGTGTTCATCACCACGTTCTGGAACTCGCCGCGGGTGAAGCCGAGGTTGTTCCGGGCGATGGTGATCGCACGGCGGGTGATGTCCACGCCGAAGTCGCGCATCAGGGGCTGGGTGAAGCCGAAATTCAGTCCGGTGTCGTAGGACGGGTTGACGAACGTTCCGCCGCCGATGATGTTCTGGCGTGAGTTGGCGAATTCGACCGTGTACTGGCCGCCCGTCGGGATGATCTGGCTGATGCTGGCGTTCGCGACGATCCCACGCCGGCCGCTGGCCTCGAACGTGGAGGTGGTCGGCGTGCGATTGCTCGACATCAGCAGGTTCGCTGCGGAGACGAAGTCGAAGACGCCGTACTCGGCGCGGTGGTTCTGGCCCGAGATCTGGCGCTCGGCTGACTGAATCTGGACGCCCAGATTCTGATTCACGGCGGTGTTCACCGCGTCGCTGAGCGAGAGGCGAAGGGCGCGCGGATCCGTGGCGTCGCGGTCGGTGTCGGCGACGACCTTTTCGGTCGTCCGCTGGACCGGCGCGTCCTGCGCGAGCATCGTCGCCGCGATCAGCGACAACAGACAGGTGGTAAGCAACCGTCGAACTGCGGTCATGTAATAGATCCTCCCAAACACGGCTCTTGTACGAATTGCCGCGGTGATGGTTTCTTGCTAAGTACGGCGGGCCGATGAAGACGACGGCATTCTAATGGATGGATTGCCCTCGCCGGCCGTACCTGAGGACGACCAGACCATGCGTCATTTCCTCGGCCTTTTCGTCCTCCTCCTCCTCACCTTCTCAGCCTCCGCCGAAGTGGTAGCCGGCCGTCGGTTCATCCTCGTCCACGACCAGTGGGCTCCCGCCGGCGGCGGAGCGGTCATGCCGCTCGGGGTTCCCGCCGAATCCGCAGCATTCGACGGCGAGCGGTTCCTCGTGGTTTGGCGGGAAGGAACCACGATGCGGATCGCGCTTTTCGATGAAGGCGCGAGCACGGCGATCGCCGAGTCCTCGGTCGCCGTGCCTCCGTTCGCGCCTCTGTTCGTCCGATGGGAGGGATCGCGGTATGTCGTGGCCGCCGGTGGCGATCCGGGCGTGGTCGCCGTCGTCTCACCGCAGGGAGTGCTCGAGTCGGTCAGACCCGTGAGCGGTGCGCGCAGCCTGGTCGACGTGGCCGCGAGCGCGTCCGGCGTCGCGCTGCTCCTCCACTACTCGACCGAAACGCACTCCGGCGTGGTCGACGTGATGCTTCTCGACAGCGAACACCTCGCTGCCCGGCGCACGACCGTCGGAGCGGTGCAAGCAAGCACGGGGTTCGGCGCGACCTGGATCGGCACGCCTAGGATCGTCCCGTTTGGATCGGTGTTTTACGTCGTCTGGCGTGAGGCCCGCGCGGGACGCTACGACCGATTGCTCGGCACACAAATGAACCTCGACGGATCAGCGGTCGCCGGGACACTTCTCGAGACCGCGTATGCCTACCCGTCGCCGTACGCCGTCTTCGTTCATCCGTACGGGACGCGGCTGGCGGTGAATGCGGTGCGCGAGTGGGGCAGCGGCATCACGACCACGCTCGTCGAACAGGATGGCACCGCGCGGCAACTCACCGATTACTTCGGCACCGCCAATCTGCCGAAACTGGCCACGGTACGCCTGCCCGACGGATCGATCTTCGCGATCTACGTCGTCGATGGCGTGGCGAAGATCAAGCCGGTGCTGAACCCGCCGGCGGCACCGCCGCGGCGGCGTTCCGCGCGACATTGAGCCCTTCCGGATCGCTCTGAGCCGGGAGCGGGTCGCCCGCGAAATGGCACGCCGCGAAGTGTCCCGGCTTGTGCTCGATCAGCGGCGGAACCTCGGTCTTGCAGATCGGGAACTGCGCGATCGGACAGCGCGTGTGGAAGACGCAGCCGCTCGGCGGATTGAGCGGCGTGGGGATGTCGCCCTTCAGCAGGATGCGGGTCTTCTTCAGCGTCGGATCGGGAATCGGCACCGCGGAAAGCAGGGCCTTTGTGTACGGATGGAGCGGATCCTCGTACAGCGCGCGGCGCGGCGAGAGCTCCATGATCTTGCCGAGGTACATGACCGCGACGCGCGTGGAGATGTGCTCGACGACGGAGAGGTCGTGGGCGATGAAGAGGTAGGTCAGTCCGAGCTCGTCCTGCAGATCCATCAGCAGATTGACGACCTGGGCCTGAACGGAAACGTCGAGCGCGGAGACCGGCTCGTCGAGGACGAGGAACTTCGGATTCGTCGCCAGCGCGCGCGCAACACCGATGCGCTGCCGCTGCCCGCCGGAGAACTCGTGCGGATAGCGTTTCCGGTAGTCGGGGCTCAGGCCAACGCGTTCGAGAAGCTGCGCGACGCGATCGCCGCGCTCCGAGCCGCCCATGTCGCCGTGGATGATCAGCGGCTCGGCGACGATCGACCCGACGGTCATCCGCGGGTTGAGCGACGCGTATGGATCCTGAAACACGATCTGCATGTGACGGCGCATGCGGCGCATGTCCCCGCTGTCGAGGCCGAGGACGTCCGTGCCTTCGAACTCGACCGAGCCGGAGGTCGGTTCGATGAGCCGGAGGATGCAGCGGCCGACCGTGGTCTTGCCCGATCCCGATTCGCCGACCAGGCCCAAGGTTTCCCCTTTTGCGAGACCGAAGCTCAGACCGTCGACGGCTTTGACCTGCGCGACCACGCGCGCGAGCACGCCGCGTTTCACCGGAAAGTACTTCTGCAGATCCTTGACGACGAGCAGCGGCTCGCCGAGCCCGATCGGAATCTTCGGCGTCGTCTGCGGCGCGGATTTCTCTCTCGGATCATGCGTCGGCTTCGCATCGCGATCGACCTGACGCGCGGTCTGATCGGCGGGCGTTTGCAGCCCGCCCGTGATCGCGGGGGCCACGCCGTCGTCGCCGGGGATGAAGGGCTTGTCGCTCATCGCTCGACTCCGTCTCGCGACGAGCGGATTGAGGATTGAGAATTGAGGATTGAGGATGCGCGTGCTCGCGACTGTCGTTTGGTGTTCATCCTCAATCCTCAATCCTCAATTCTCAATCCCTTCAAGCCTCTCCGGATCGGCCTCATCCCCATGCAGGTAGCACCGCGCAGCCTGTCCCGGATCGACCGGCATCAGCGCCGGTTCGTTGCCGAGGCAGATGTCCATGACGTCCGGACAGCGCGGGTTGAACTTGCAACCCTGCGGCAGATTGCTGATCGGCGGGACCATGCCTTTGATCGTTGCCAGGCGGTTCGGCGGCGGGTTGTACGAGTCAGGTGGCGCAGACACTCCTGTCTGCGCAGGCGCTACGACATCCTTGTCGACGATGCTCGGCAGCGATTTCAAAAGTCCGCGCGTGTACGGGTGCGAGGGATTCGAGAAGAGCTTCGTCACCGGCGCTTCTTCGACCACCCGGCCGGTGTACATGACGATGATCCGCTCGCAGAACTCGGCGACGACGCCGAGGTCGTGGGTGATGAGCAGGATCGCCAGTCCGAGTCGCTTCTGCAGCGACTCGAGCAGCTCCATGATCTGCGCCTGGATCGTGACGTCGAGCGCGGTCGTCGGCTCGTCGGCGATCAACAGCTCGGGATCACACGAAAGCGCGATGGAGATCATCACCCGCTGGCGCATGCCGCCGGAGAGTTGATGCGGATAGTCATGCAGACGCTTGTGCGGATCGGGAATCGACACCAGCTCGAGCATGTCCCCGGCCTGCTTCCACGCTTCTTTCTTCCCGACTTTGCGATGGATGCGGATCGCTTCCGCGACCTGCTCACCGATCTTGAAGACCGGGTTGAGCGACGTCATCGGCTCCTGGAAGACCATGGCGATGTCGTTGCCGCGCACGGCCCGCATCTCCCGTTCCGGGATCTTGACGAGGTCGCGGCCTTTGAAGCGGATCTCGCCGCCGCTGATCTTTCCCGGCGACGCGACCAGCCGCATGATCGACATCGCGGTCACGCTCTTGCCGCAGCCCGACTCGCCGACCAGCGCCACGGCCTCGCCCCTGCGCACGTTGAAAGAGATGTTGTCGACCGCGTGCACTTTGCCGCCGTCGCTCCCGTAAAACGTCGTGCGCAGGTTCTTGACCTCGAGCAGCGCCTCGGCCGGGTTCACGTCCACATCCGCGACAGCGGCACCGCTCATCCCAACAGGCTGTTCCGTCACGCGCGGGGATGGTAGCAAGAACGTTACCGCCTCACGAACCGGCTCAAGGTCGAGCGCACTTCCGGTACGCCCAGAGCGAAGGCAACGCCGAAGTAGATGACGCCGAACACGCCGCAGGCGAGGATGGCCTCGGAGTACTGCTGCAGCGGCAACCGCAGGTCGAGCAGGTCGATCGCCAGTGCGGCAAAACCGGCCAGGAATGCCGAGATCCAGAGCTTCGCGTAGAACCCCCACTTCGGCTGTCCCTCGCCCACCCGCTTTCGAACGGCGGCGCGAAGAAGGATGAATTCGATCCAGGCTGCGAACGCCGAGGCCGTGCTGATGCCGACCACGCCGAGGGCGGTGAATCCGCCGAGTCGCTGCGGCACGGGCAAGCCGAGGCCGGCGACGATTGCGGCGAACATCGGCCGCAGCGGAAAGGCAAAAAGGAGGGCGAGCGCAGCGCCGCCGATCACGCGCGCGACGGCGATGCGAAACGGCGTCTTGGTGTCATGCAGCGCATAGAGAGTGGATGAGTAAAGACGGCCGAGGGTCGCGGCGAGGAGTCCGAGCGATGCGCCGACGAGGACGTACCAGACCAGCGACGTCGTGTCTGGAATGAACTCTCCCCTCTCGTACAACGCGCGAATCAGAAGCCGGCCGATGAGGATGAACGCGACCACGGTCGGAATCACGAAGAACGCGACCTGCCGCAGGCTCCGATCGAGGCGCTTGCGGATCGCGGTATGGATCTCTTCCTCCGAACCGGTCTCGCTGGCCATCTGCGGCAGCTCGGCGTTGGCGATGGCCATTCCGAACACCGAGATCGGCAGCATGTAAATCGCCTGCGCGTACAGAAGACTGGAGACCGCGCCGCTGGCGATGTGCGTCGCGAGCAGGACGTCGACGTATCCGCTGATCTGCACCACGCCGCGGCCGCCGATGACCGGAACGATGTTCCGAAAGATCGTGCGAACCGGCTCGAGCGCGCGATCGAAGCCGAAGGAAAGATGCTTCGAGTGTTTCAGTACGAACGGGATCTCGATCGCGAACTGCAGCGCGCAGCCGATCAGCGTCCCCCAGGCCAGCGCCACCGCGAGCGGCGCGCCCCGCATGCGCATCCCGAAGATCACCATCGTCGCGATCATGGCCGCGCTCCACAGCACGGGCGCGACGTAACCTATGAAGAACTGGCGATGGGAGTTGAGGATGCCGAGGGCCCAGGCGTAGAGGACGAGCAGGCCGACGCCGGGAAAGATGATCCGCGTCAATTTCACGGCGAGGGCCATCACGTCCGGCTCCAGACCGCCGGCGGTGATCTGCAGAATGACCGGCGTGGCGATCACGCCGATGATCACGATCACCGTGACGCCGAGGGCGAGGAAGGAGGCGAAAACTCCGGCGACGCGGCCGGCCAGACGCTCCTCCCCTTTCGCAAGCAGTCGCGAATAAACGGGGATGAACGCCGCGGACAGCACGCCTTCACCGAACATGTTCTGGAGGAAGTTCGGGACCTTCAGCGCGACGTTGAACGCGTCCGCGGCGGACGACGCGCCGAAGTAGCGGGCGAAGACGACCGTGCGGATCAGGCCGGCGACACGACTGAGAAGAATGCCCGCCGCAACGAGGATCGCGTAACCGCCGAAACGGGCCGCGCGCGGCTGCGGTGGTGGTACTGGAAGGGCCTCCGACACGGCGGGATAAGATACTTTGCTTTCGATGTCAGACACCCGACCCATCCTCATTGCAGGCGCGGGACCATCCGGTCTCGCCGCGGCAATCTCCCTCGCTCGCGCCGGGCGTGCCGTGGAAGTGCATGAAGCGAAGAAGGATGTAGGCACGCGCTTCATCGGCGACATCCAGATCATCGAGGGGTCGTCGGAGACCGAGCCGGTGCCCGATTTTCTCGATCGCATCGGCATCGAGCGCAACTTCTATTTCCGACCCGCGACCTGGGCCACGTTCTTCGACCACCGCAACAACGCCCGCACCATCAAGAGCCGCGATCCGTACGGCTACTTCATCCGCCGCGGCGCGGAAGAAACGACCCTCGATCGCGGACTGCTCGCCCAGGCCCGTGAACACGGCGCGAAGGTGATCTTCAACAGCAGACTCGCGCCAGAGCAGGCGGATGTCGTGGCCACCGGTCCCGCCGCTCCGGACGGACTGGCGCGGGAGATGACCTGGAAGACCGACGAGCCGGAACGGGTCGACGTCTACTTCAATCATCTGCTCGCGCCGGGCGGCTACGCGTACCTGTTCATCCTCGACGGCATCGCCACGTTCGGCTGCGCAATCGTCGCGGACTTCAAGAAGATCGACGACTACTTCGATCACTCCCTCGCCGCCGCGCAGAAGCTGCATCGATTCGAGATCCCCGCCGAGACCCGCACCGGCTACTCGTACATGAACTTTCATCTGAAGCAGAGCGCGACCCGCGGCGAAGCGCGTTACGTCGGCGAGGCGGCCGGCTTTCAGGACTACCTGTTCGGACTCGGCATCCGCTACGCGCTCACCAGCGGCTGGCTCGCGGCGCGAAGCATTCTCGAGGAGCGCAGCTTCGACGAGCTCTGGACGCGCGAGCTCGGCGCGAAGCAGGAAACGAGTCTCGTCAATCGCTTTCTGTACGAGGCCGGCGGCAACAACGGCCTGTCGATGTTCGTCTGGCAGGCCTCGCGCGCGAAGGACTTCAACGGCTACCTGCGCGGCTGGCACAAGCGGACCTGGTGGAAGACGCTGCTCTCGCCGGTGGTGCGTCGGTTCTGGCGCCATCGCGGCCGCTGCCTGCACAAACCGCACGAGCACTGGTGCCGCTCCCGCGACACCGAGATCAAAGTCCCGCCCCTCGGCCCGCTCACGCAATGACGACAGTCGACGAGGCTTACCGCTACTGCCGCGCGATCGCGCACAAGCACGGAGCGAACTTTTCCGTCGGCTTCCGCTTCCTGCCGCCGGCGAAGCGGCGCGCGGTGTATGCGGCGTATGCGTTTTGCCGGGTTGCGGATGACATTGCGGATGAGCCGGGCGAACGAATCACCGAACGCCTCGACGCCTGGCAATCCGAGCTCGAAGCCTGCTACGCCGGCCATCCTTCGCATCCCATCACCATCGCTCTCGCCGACGCCCTCACCCGCTACGACATCCCTAAAAACGCGTTCATCGCGTTGATCGACGGCTGCCGCCAGGACATGGTCAAGACGCGCTACGAGACGTTCGAGGAGTTGCTCCAGTACTGCGATCTCGTCGCGACTTCCATCTCCGACATCTCCCTCTCGATTTACGGCTATCGCACCGCGGCCGCGCCGGAGTACGGGCGCAATCTCGCCACTGCGCTGCAGCTCACCAACGTGACCCGCGACATCGGCGACGACCTTCCTCGCGATCGCATCTACATCCCCCGCGAAGAGCTCCGCCGCTTCAACGTCACCGAGCAGGAGCTGTTCGCGCGAGCGGAAAACGATCGGGTCCGCGCCCTCATCGAATTCCAGATCGAGCGGGCCGAGGGGTACTTCCGGGCCGCGGAGCCGCTCCTGGGGGAGCTGTCCTTCGACGCCAGGTTTCCGACCCTGCTCATGGGTGGAATCTACGCAACCGTCCTCGGCAAACTGCGCAAGGACCCGCTGATCGCCATCCGCCGGAGGCTCTCGCTTTCGAAGCTGCAGAAGGTGCTGGTCGTGGGCAGCCGCGTGCTCCGTCCACACTTTATTTGAAACTCACAGATAATCAGGATCGTCTGACTGACGCGATGAGGTGGGTGTTTTCGATCCTGGTGCTGTTTGGGGCGGCTGCGAACACCGCCGCGCAGCAGGACGTGACCTCGACGGCGGTCGTGCCCGTGGTCGGAAGCGTCTTCGGCGCGACCAACGTCCTCTGGAAAACGGACGTCGAGATCATCAACGAGACCGGCGGCGCGACCACAGTTGCGCTCGAACTGACGTCGGTTCCCGGCACGGCGCTCATCCTCGACCTTGCCCCGGGAGCCTCGCAGCGATTCAGCGACGTCGTGGGCCAGGCCTTCGGAGTCGATCTGGCGCTCTCCCCACTCCGCGTGACGACGATGGGCAGGCGATCGGTGACGGTGAAAGCGACCGCGTATGCCATCCGCGAAGGGACGATCTCGAAAACGCAATCGCTGGGGACGACCTACGGAACGGAGTACGCGCCGTTCCGGGCACTCGACGGACTCGCGTTCAGCGACGAAATGCGGACGAACATCGGTCTGGTGAACTTCAGCGACCGGCCGACAGACTTTCTGCTGGCCCTGCAACGTCTGCCCGGCCGCGACATGGCCGTCACCCGCGTCAATGTGCCGGCGGAGTCGCTGCTGCACATCTCCATTCAGTCGCTTTTCCCTCTGATCACGAAAGGTGAGCATTTCCGCGTGGTCGTGGAGACGGTCGTGCGCGACACCTACGTCTACGCCTCGGTGATCGACAACGAGCACACGGGCACGTTCATCCAGCCGCGGGCCTCGTCGCGTTAGGTGGACACATCGTCGTCGGCCGGTGACACGATGCCTCGCAAATCGCTGATTTCAGGCGGTAAATGACGGCACGAGAGCGGCTACGAAGCGGCGGCGAGGTGATCGCTTGAAACATCGTTCGCAGCTCCTCTCCCTCCTCCTCCTTCTTCTTCTCACCGTTCCCCTCGCCGCTCAATCCGTCCAGGACGCGCTGACCATCGAAGTGGTCGACGTGCCGGTTTTCGTGACGCGCGGCGATCAACCGGTCGCGGGACTCAGCGCGGACGACTTCGAGCTGTTCGTGAACGGCAAACCGCAGGCGATCGACTACTTCGATGTGTCTGGATCGAGTGACGCGTCGTCACTCCGCGAGCGGCGGATGTTCGTGATCGTGCTCGATCTCGCGTTCTCGTCGCCGCACTCGGTCCGCCGCGCGCAGGAAGCAGCCGCGGAGATGATCGCCAAGGCCCCGGCCGGCGATCTGTTCGCGATCGCAACGTTCTCGTCGCGCCGCGCGGTGTGGTTCGCGACTCCTTTCACCTCCGATCGCGTTGCCCTGGCCCGCGGAATCGGAAGCCTGACGTCGTCGAAGTCCGGCGATCCGCTGGCAATTGTCCTCACCGCTTCGGAGCGTGCAGCGATCGAGCCCCAGACTGGCGTGGTCGATCGCATCTCCGGCGATGCGATGCGCGACATCTGGCACACGCAGTTCGCGCGCGCCGCCGAGCATCAGATTCTGAGCTTCAAGGACCTCGCCGACCGGCTGGCGGCGCTGCAGGGTCAGAAGCACGTGGTCGTGCTGTCCGACGGCTACGCCGCTCAGCATCCGCGATTCGAGAGCTTTGGCGTTCCGTATCACGTGCTGCAGGAGATGTACGAGGCCTTTCAAAGCGGCGACATCCTCCTGCACACGGTCGACCTGAACGGCGTGCAGCAGATGCGCGGCAGCGACTCGTTGCGGATCCTCTCGAACGGCACCGGCGGCCAGACCGTGAGCAACCGCAACGATCTCGGCGAAGGTCTCGTCGAGCTCGCGAGCACCTACCGCAACGGCTATCTCCTCGGATTCAAGCCCGGCGCGGTGAAGGCCGGTCACAACAGGATCGAAGTGAAGGTGAAGGATCTTCCGCGCGGCACCACGGTGCAGTACCGCAAAGGCTTCTCCGGCACGCCACGGCAATTCGACGTGAACGAAGGCCTGTATCTCGCCGACGTCGTGCTGAATGACGTACCGCAGACCGGCACCGCGGCCGCGCTGAATCTCACCGGAGACAAGCTGGAAGTGCGCGTGCCGATGCGACCGCTGGCCGCGCAGCTCGGAATGGGCGGCAAGGCGGAGCTGATGATCTACATCTTCGGCGCCGACGGCGTGGCCCTCGGCTTCCATCGTCAGACGATCGACGTGCCCTCCGACGCAACGGGCGAAAAAACGTTCTCGATCGAGATGCCCGCCGGCGCCAGGGTCGCGAAAGCGCTGCTGCGCGTCGATGACTCGCTCGGCTTCAGTCGAACGGGCGCGTAACCGCTCTTTGTCATCCCGAGCGAAGTCGAGGGACCTGGGCGCGAGCCGCGCGCCACCCTTCCACCGGGTCCCTCGACTCACGCTCGGGATGACAGCCGTTCGCGTTATCCTTCGCCTTCATGGATGAGCCCGAGTATCTGATCTGTCTGCAGTGCGAAACGCCGACCTATCAGTTCGAGTACGTGAACGGAAAACTGGCCACGATCGTCTGCACGACCTGCGGCAACGATGACGTGTCCGAGTTCATGACCGAAGCCGAGCTGGAGGAAATGAGCTAGTGCGGCCGGTCATCATCGGCATCGCCGGCGGCACGGGCTCAGGCAAGACCACCGTTGCACGCGCGATCTACGACCGCGTCGGCAAAGACAAGATCGAGTGGATCTCGCACGACTCCTACTACCGCGACTTCGACGGGCTCTCCGTCGAAGAGCGCCATCACATCAACTTCGATCATCCCGACTCGCTCGAGACGGAGCTGCTGGCGCGCCATCTCGACGTGCTGGTCAAAGGCTCGTCGGTCGAGATTCCGATCTACGACTTCACCACTCACGCGAGAAAGATCGAGACGCACCGGGTCGAATCGCGGAAGGTGATCATCGTCGAAGGCATCCTGGTGATGTACGAGCCGGAGCTGCGCAAGCGGATCGACATCAAGCTGTACGTCGACACGCCGGCCGACATCCGCTTCGTCCGCCGACTGATGCGCGACATCAAAACGCGCGGACGGACCGTGGAGTCGGTGATCGAGCAATACGTGACGACCGTGCGCCCGATGCACGAGGAGTTCGTGGAGCCATCAAAGCGCTACGCCGATCTGATCATCCCCGAGGGGGGTGAGAATCTCGTGGCCATCGACGCGATCATCGCCCGGGTGGAAGGGTTGTTGGCCTGACTGTCATCCTGAGCCCCGCAGAGGGAGAAGGACCTCCTGCCGAAGCACGGGATCCCTCGACTTCGCTCGGGACGACACGCCGCTAATCGCCGCGTGTCGTCTGCCACCACATGAACCCCATCTCCTCGGCCAGGTTCTTCACCTGAACCGGCAGCGGCTCGCCGCCCGAGTGTCCCCCGGCCACGTGGTACCGCAGCAGAATCGGATCGCTGTCCCCGTCGATCGCCTGCATCAGTGCGGTCATCTTCCGCGCGTGCAACGGCGCGACGCGCGTGTCCGCATCGCCGGTGATGAAGAGCGTGGCCGGGTAGTTGACGCCCTGTTTCACGCGGTGATACGGCGAGTAGCTGTACACCCACGCGAACTCGTCGGCCTTGTCCGGATCGCCGTACTCCGGCGTCCAGTAACCGCCGACCAGGAACTTGTGATAGCGGACCATGTCGATCAATGGATAGCGGCAGACCACCGCTTCGACGAGCTCGGGACGCTGCGTAGCGACAGCCATCACCAGAAGTCCTCCGTTGCTCCCGCCGGCGATGCCGAGGTGCTCGGATGATGTGTAGCGCTCGCGGATCAGGTATTCACCGGCGGCGATGAAATCGTCGAACGTGTTCTGCTTGACCTCGCGCATCCCCGCCTTGTGCCAGGCCTCGCCGAACTCGCCGCCGCCGCGCAGATTCGGTACCGCGTACACGCCACCCTGCTCCGCCCACGCGATCGCGCGCGGCGAGAACGAAGGCAGTGAGCTCGATGTGAACCCGCCGTAGCCCGTGAGCCAGGTCGGGTTCTTTCCGTTGCGCTGCAGACCTTTCTTGTAGAGCACGAACATCGGAATGCGCGTGCCGTCCTTCGACGCGTACCAGACCTGCTCGACGACGTAGTCCTCCGAGCGTACCGGCGCGTCGGTTCGGGCGAACACGGCGCGCGTCCCGGTGGCGACGTCGTATTGGTAAATGGTGGCCGGCACGTGGAAGGAGCTGAAGCTGAAGAACGCGACCGGTGTGTCCCACGTCCCGCTCACCGACGCGAGATTGCCGAGCGTCTCGAAGGAGATCTCCTCCTTCTTCGCGCCGCTGATGTCGTAACCGACGATTCGTGGCTTCACGTCTTCCAGATAGCTGACGTAGACGCGATGTCCGGCGTTCGACGTTCCCTGGATGGCCGCCTTCGGGTTCTCCGGAACGATCTCCTTCCAGTTTTCAGGGCCGGGGTTCGCGGCGCTCACCACCATGACCCGGTCGTTCGGCGCGTCCCAGTTGGTCTGAATGACGAGCGAGTCGCCGGCCATCTCCGCGGATGAACGGAAGTCGAGGTCATTGACCACGGTCTTGATCGGCGCGGCGTCGGTCAGATCGTCGACGTAGATCTCGGTCTTCTTCGGCGCGGAGCCATGAAAGACATGAATCAGGTGATACCGCCCGTCCTCGGACAGGCTGTTGAACAGGATCTTGCTGCGGTTGTAGCCCTCGCCGAAGAGCTGCGTCTCCTCGCCACCGCTAAGCGCGCGGCGAAAGACGCGCGGGCCGTCCGGCATCATTCGAGTGAAGTAGATCGTCTGCCGGTCGGGCGCGATCGACGTTCCGTAGTAGCGCGCGATGGTCAAAGGCGCGCCGATGTCGCGCCGTGCGTCGACGTCGAAGAAACGGATCTCCACTTCGTCGGCGCCGCCCTTCCGCACGTAGTACGCGAGCGTCTTCCCGTCCGGTGCGACGTCGGAGATGCCGACGCTGGTCGTGTGATCGGCGCTCATCGGCGCGGGATCGATCAGGAGCTGGTCCGCGCCGTTCGCACCCTCGCGCATGTAAATCGAATACAGGTCCTCGCCCACTTTCCGGCGCATGAAGAAGTAGCGTCCGCCGCGAGCCTGGGGCGTCGAGTACTGGTCTGTGCTCATGAGCTGGGTGAGCCTCGGGACAAACATCGACGGTTCCGGGCGGCTGCCGAGAACGGCGTCCGTGTAGTCGTTCTGGCGGGCGATCCAGGCGCGGGTCTCAGGGGATTCCTGATCCTCGAGCCAGCGGTAGGGGTCGGTGAGGCTGACGCCGTGGACCGTTTCCGAGACGGGTCGGGCTTCCGTCGCCGGAATCGCCGTTCTACTGGTTGTGGAAGGAGCCGTCGTTGGCGCATCCGTGACACTCGGGGTGGCACAGGCAGCCAGGAGCAGGAGAATCGCCGAAGTTATTCGCAGTCTCTGCATGTCCAGATTTCCTTTATAGCCGTGTAACTTACAACAATTAACAGGAACTGCGGAATCGGCCGGGGTCGGGCCCGGTTGAACGCCCCACGGAACGAGGCAGGCCCTTCCAGCCGATTGACCGGCCGGATGGGCGACCTTAAAATAGTCGAGCCCACAGCAACTGCCCGCGTTTCTACAGCTCAAGCCGAAGGGGGGGAATCGGGGAATGCCTCTCGTACACGTCAAAGAAGACGAGACTTTCGAGAATGCGCTTCGCCGCTTCAAGCGGAAATGTGAGAAGTCGGGGATTCTCTCTGAGCTGAAGAAGCGTCAGCACTTTGAGAAGCCGAGCACCAAGCGGAAGCGCAAAGCCATCGCCGCTCGCAAGAAAGTGTTGCGCAAGCTGGCCGAAGAACGTCGTACCGGTTACTAAATCTCGAGACCCATCGAATTCACGAACGGCCCGCGAGGAAACTCGCGGGCCGTTTTCGTTTCAATGGTGCTTGATGGTCGTGCCCCCGTCGATCACCCGCACGAGCTGCATCATCCCGCGGTCCTCGTGAGCCAGGATGTGGCAGTGCAGCACGAAGTTGCCGGTGAAGTCGGCGAAGCGGCTGCGGATGCGCACGAAGCCGGGCGTCTTCGCGAAGCCGTCCTTGCCGAGCACCACGTTCCCTTTCTCCTCGCCCGCGTCGTCACCGTACTTGAGCGCCGAAGGAACGTTCACCACGTCCTGCCACACACCGTGTTCCTCATTGATGTAGTTCGTGCCGGGCGAATTGGGATCGAAGACCTCCACGACCTGGAAGGGATTGACGTGGATGTGGAACGGATGCGGAACGTTCGTGTTGTTGGTGATCGTCCACTCCTCGATGTCGCTGAGGATCATGGTCTGGTAGAACTTCGCATCGCTGAACTGCTCGTTGTCGATCATGAAGTACGGCGCGCGGTCCTTGTTCACCTTGATCTTCCCCGCGGGGCCGCCCGTGTCGGCGAGGAACGGGAACGTGTCCGGCGGCTCGGTGCAGCCCTTGACCTCATCGGCCCTCAGGCAATGCGTCCTCTTGGCGGCCGTGCCCGCCGCGGCCGGTCCAGGCTTGAAGCGGAACTGCTCCCAGTCGAAGCTCAGCGTCCGCTTGATCCTGCACTCGCCGATGTCGGCAAGGAATGGCGGGAACTCCGGGTAGTCGCCCTTCTCGCCGTCGGGAAACTTGTCGTCGACCGGATCGCCGCAGACGACGAGGTTCACGAGGTTCGGGAACTCGAACGTGCGCGTCTGCCCTGCTTCGACCGTGGGCGCCTGCACCAGCAGGTCGATCCGCCCGCCCGCGACGAGTGTCAGCTGCGCCGCACCGGTCGTCGCATTGATCGTCTTGAGCGGCTGTTTGTTGTAGTTGTACCGGCTGAACTGCACACCATCTTGTGCGATCTGCCGCCACTCCGGCAGCGTTCCGCCATCCTGAGCGTAGAACGACGCGTTCGGACCGATGTTGTTCTGCACCTGGGCATTCACGATGCGCCACAACTGAATCTCGCCGGGACGCATGACGATCACCGGCGCGATCTGCGGCAAACGGTTCCCGGCGCTGTCCTTCGCCGTCAGCGTGATCGGCGAGCCGTTCGTCGTCGTGGCCTTTTTCCCGCCCGGGAACCCGGCGGTGAGCATCAGGTCGTTGATCGCCTCCCAGGTCTGCACGATCATCACCCTCTCCCGCTTCTTCAGATCGGGATAAATCTTCTCCAGATCGCGGTCGTAATCCCCTTCGATGATCAACGCGCCGGCCAGGCCGTTGAGGATGTTGATCGACGTCGAGCCGTGCTTGTGGGCGTGATACCAGTGCGTCCCCGGCGCCTGCCCCATCACGTGTCCCTTGCCTTCGGTGACCTTGAAGCAGTTCGGGTACGCGCCGGAGAAGTACTGCGGCCAGAGACCGGCGGCGACGTCGTCCTCGTTTTTCGGCGCGAGCTGATTCGGCACCGGGAGCACCGATTTGCCATCGACCGGCCCCCGCTTCCCTTTCCAGAGCGCGTTCAGATCGTCTTTGCGAATGGCCTCCTTCTGCCACTTGCGATACGGCTCGGCCAGGTCGTCCCATCTGGGCGCGTGTTCGTCGTGCTTCGCGCATGCAGCGAAGATCGCGTCGAAATACGGTTTCACCGTCTTCTCGGTGATCTTGGGATCGGGCCGCACGTGCACGAGGACGTTGTCCGCGAACCCATCCGGCGAGGCGTGGCTGCCGTGGAAATGGAGATTCATCGTGCTCGAGGCGTGGAAGCAGTTCGGGAACTTGTCGCCGCGCGTCTTCGGGTACCAGTTCTTGTCGGGCGGGTCGACCGTGGCGTTCGTCGCCTGATCGCAGCCGTCGGTCCGTCCCGTCTCCGCGTTGTCGATCGTGCCCGCCGGAAACGCGCCGGAGTCGACCTGGTTGAGAAGCGTGATCTCGACGCGCTCGCCGACCTTCACCCGCAGCGTCGGCCCGGGATTGATGGCGGTCTTGTCTTCCGGCCACACGGCCGGCGTCTCGGCCTGCTGATCGTAGCCTTCGAAATAGCGCATCATCGGCTGCTGCGAGCCGGAGTATCCGGGAAGAACCTTCAATCCGTTCTTCACCTTGATTACGGCCTTCAACTTCCTGTTCGAGCTGGCGATCTCGCCGATCCTCGGAAGCGTGTCCGCCGGACACGTTGCGCTGAACGCCGCGCGCGGACCGAGGAGCGCCGCACCGGCGGTGATTGCCGTCGCGCGGGCGATGAACTGCCGGCGACTGATCCCCAGATTGCGCGTTTTCACTGCGTGCCTCCCTGCGTGTTGGCGGCGGTCACGGCGACCCTGATGGTGCCCGTGGCGTCGTCGGGATGAAGTCCATCGACGAAGGTGATGCAGACCACGCCGAGGACGCCCGGACACGGCGGATAGGTCACCTCCGTCGACAGCGGCGTGAGCGCCACCGCCGGCGAGGTCGCCGCCGGATGTCCTTTGACGAATGGCGGCAAGGGATCACTGAGCCAGTAATCCTTCGCTTTCCCCTGCCTCGTCGGCTGGTGTGCTTGACGAGGGTCGTGATTGGCCCAGCTGACGAAGTCGCCGGTCGGGTCGAGGGTCACCACGGACGGATCGAAGACGAGTTTTCCGGACGAATCCCGGGAGATCGTGATCACTGGCATGGCCGAACCTCCGTGCCGCAAGTTGTGGGGAGAGGGACTCGGCGAGTCTGCGCGCGGAAGAGTCCGAATGCAAGTAATGTTGGCATCCGGACCGGCCCTTCATGACCTCTCTCACTTCACTTCAGGTTCTCGAATTCGACCGCGTGCTCGCGCTGGTGTCGATGGAGGCCAAGAGCGCGCCCGGCAAAGACGCCGTCGCGCAACGGCGTCCGTTGTCCTCGGTGGAAGCGTGCGAAAACGCGCAGGGGAATCTCGGCGAGATGGTCCGCTTCTACCACGCGGAAGGTCTGCTTCCGCTGGCCGGCCTCGACGATCTCGGCCCGCTCTTCAATCGCGAAACGGTCCTCGAGCTCGACGAGTCGTGGCATGTCGTGCGCGCCGTGCGAGCGACGCAGGCCATGCGCGAAGCACTGCTTCGCAGCGACGGCTACATGCGCCTCGCCGCGATCGCCAACACGATCCCCGACCACGGCGAGCTCCTGGCCAAAACCAACAAGTACTTCACCCGCGAGGGCAAGCTGCGCGAGGAAGCGTCCGCGGAACTGCGCGCGATCCGCAGCAAGGTCCACGCGAAGCGGAACGCGATTCAGAAAACGCTCAACGACGTGATGAATCGCAGCGCGGACGCGATCCAGGAGCCGCTGATCGTCATGCGCGGCGATCGCTACTGCATCCCCGTGCGCAGCGATCATCGCAACGCGGTGCAAGGCATCCTGCACGAGCGATCCGGCTCGGGCGCGTCGTTCTTCATCGAGCCGATGGCGGCGATCGAGTTGAACAACGACCTCGCCGACCTGCTCATTCAGGAGCGCGAAGAAATCGCCCGCATCACGCGCTTCGTCTCGCAGACGCTCTTCGAGAAACGCGACGAGATCCTCGGCGCGATCGACGTGGCCGGTGAGCTCGACGCCCTGCAGGCCTGCGCGATCTTTCACGACACGATTCGCGGAACGCGACCCTCGTTCAGCACGCAACGCGAGCTGCACATCCTCGACGGACGTCATCCGCTGCTCGACGAGCGACTCGCGGCGTTACGACAGGAAGCATTCGACGAAGAACCGAGCGACCGCACCATCGTGCCGCTCACGATCGCGCTCGATGGCGAGCGCTCCGCGTTCGTGGTCAGCGGTCCGAACGCCGGCGGCAAGACGGTCGCGCTCAAGACCGCGGGGCTCCTCGTGGCGATGGGCATGAGCGGATTGCCGGTTCCGGCCGCGGAAGGAACGGTCCTCCCCTGCGTCGACGCGCTGCACGTGCTGATCGGCGACGATCAGAGCGTCCTTGAACACCTGTCCACGTTCTCGGCGTATCTGACGCGGCTCAAAGTGATCCTGAATCGCGCCACGTCGAAGTCACTGGTGCTGCTCGACGAGCTCGGATCAGGCACCGATCCGGAGGAAGGAGCGGCGCTGGCCGCGTCGGTAATCGAGCACCTTTTGGGTATCGGCTCTCTGATCATCGTCACGACCCACCTCTCCGCGCTGAAAAGCTTCGCCGTCAACGACTCGCACATCGTCAACGCCTCGATGGAGTTCGACAGCGCCACGGCGCTTCCGACCTATCGGATGATCACCGGCATCCCCGGCCGCTCGCGGGCGATCGAGGTGGCGAAGATGATTGGCCTGCCCGACTCGATCATCGCCTCGGCAAAGGAACGCCTCGGCGAACGGTACGGCGAGACCGATCACCTGCTGGCCACGCTGCAGAAGAAGATGTCCGAGGTCGTTGCGCAGCAGGACGAGATCCTCGGCGTTCGCAAGAATCTGGAGAGCGATCGCCGCACGATGCAGGAGAAGGCAGACGCGCTGGAAAAAGAACGCCTCCGCCTCGGCACGTCCTACCGCGAAGAGCTCGAGCGGCTGCGCGACGACGTCACCCGCCAGCTCACCAACGAGATCAAGAATCTGCGCGAGGCCGATCGCGCCGCGCGAGCATCGGTGAACGCGGCCGAGATCCTGCGCACGGTCACCAAGCCTGTCGAAAAAGCGATGGAGTTCATCCCCGCCGAACAGCGCGACATCCGCGTCGGCGAAAAGGCGGAGCATCGCAAGTTCAAGGTCGTCGGCGAGGTCGTGTCGGTCGATGGGAAGAAAGCGGTCATCAACGTCAGCGGCAGGAAGATGACTGTCGATCTGAACGATCTCGTGCCGAAAGGCGGCCCCTCACCTACCGCGAAATCGAAAGTGCGTCCCGCTGAAACGTCCAGCGACATCACGCCGGCAATTGCCGCGGAGCTGAATCTCATCGGCCAGCGAGTCGATGACGCGCTCGATGAGTCGGACAAATTCCTCGATCGCGCGCTCCTCGAAGGCAAAGCCGCGGTCCGCATCATCCACGGCTTCGGCACCGGCACCTTGCGCAAGGCCATCCGCGAGCATCTCCGCAAGCACCCCGCGGTGAAGTCCTGGCGGCCGGGCGCGGACAATGAAGGCGGCGATGGAGCGACGATTGCGGTGCTCGATGCGTAACTCCTTCTGCCTTCTGCCTTCTGCTTTCTGCTTTCGAACATGGCCTTCGTAGATCTCAACGACACGGTGATCGCCCAAGTCCGCCAATCGGCGGACATCGTCGAGTTCGTCCAGCAGGTCACGCCGCTCAAGCTCGCGGGCAAGAGCTACAAAGGCCTCTGCCCGTTTCATCGCGAGAAATCGCCTTCGTTTCACGTCGATCGCGACAAGGGCCTCTTCTACTGCTTCGGGTGCGGTACGGGAGGCGACATCTTCAAGTTCCTCGTTCTCACCGAGCGATTCACCTTCCCTGAGGCCGTGGAGCATGTCGCCGGACGGGTCGGGATCGAGTTGCCGAAACGCCGCAAGACCGCGCGCGAAAACGACAAGGACGATCTCCTCGGTGTCATCGACGATGCGTCCGAGGCCTTTCATCAGGCGCTGGGGTGGACGCCGAATGCGGCGGACGAGTATCTGAAGCAGCGGGGCGTTTCGAAGGAGATCATCACCAAGTACGGGTTCGGATTCGCCCCCGATTCCTGGGACTACATCCTCCGCCGCCTCGGCCAGAAGCACGGCGAGAAGCGGCTCGAGGCCGTCGGGCTCGTGCAGCCACGGAAGGAAAAGAGCGGCTTCTACGATCGTTTCCGCAACCGGCTGATGATTCCCATCCACTCCGATACCGGCGCGCTGGTGGGATTCGGCGGCCGATCGCTGGACGGAACCGAGCCGAAATATCTGAACTCTCCTGAATCAGAGCTCTTCAACAAATCGCGGCTCCTCTACAACCTCCATCGGAGCAAGGATGCGATGCGGCGATACGACCGGGCCATTCTGGTCGAGGGGTACTTCGACGCCATCGCCATCGATCACGCCGGTGTGCCGGGAGTGGTCGCGTCGATGGGCACGTCCCTGACGACCGGCCAGGCCTCGCTGCTGCGGCGGTACACGCGACGGATCGTTCTCGCCTACGACAGCGACAACGCCGGCCGCAATGCGACTCTGCGGGCCGCGCCGATCCTCTTGTCGGCCGGACTGCACGTGGAAGCGCTCGATCTGCAGGGCGAGAAGGATCCCGACTCGCTGATTCAGAAACATGGAACGGACAAGTTCCTGGATGTGCTGTCCCACGCCATCGACGTCTTCGAGTTCGGCCTCCGCGAATGGGCCTCGGACGCGGCGCAACTTTCCGGCAGGGAGAAATCGGAGCGGGTCGAGCAGTTCATGCCTCTGCTGTCAGCAGTCACCGACCCGGTGGTGCGGAACGAAGCCGCGCAACGCATCGCCGACGCCTTCCGGCTGGAGTTCGAAACCGTCTGGTCGCGCGTTCGCGGGAAGGCCACCACGGCGGCGCCCACTGAGCGGCAGCAGTCAGCGCCGCAGAGCACGGGCGAGAAGTTCGTGTTGATTGCCGCGCTTCAGGGACGGCTGACGGAAGACCACATCGGGAGGCTTCGGGAGGAGTACTTCGAGGACCCGGCGTGCAAAACGGTCTTTTCTATCATAAAAAGTGACCTCGCGAGCGGACGCCCCATTGATTTTGCGCAAGTCGCGACCCATCTTAGGGGCGAGGCTGAGCTGACGCTCCTCTCCGAACTGAGCCTCACCGAAGAGCTTGACGATCCACAACTTCAGCGTCTCGACGAGAACCTGGTCCCCATGGAACGGGCCTACCTCGATCGTCGGCAGATCCAGCTCCAGCGAGACTTCCAGGAGGCACTCCGTTCCGGCGACGAAAAGCGCGCCGATCAGCTCGCGGTTGAGAAGAACGACCTCGCCCGTATGTTGCGCTCCCTGAAATAATTATCGTCACCCATCGATTACGCGGATGTCCTCTGGACGATACTTTGGAAGGCTTGTCAACCCCACCCGTTTGACCATCCTGCCAAGGCCTCGTTCGAAGGCCTCGAGTGCCCAGAAGAGTGGAAAGAGCTGCCCGATTGCGAGGAGCCAAAACGATGACCACACGCCAGCGCACTTCGAATCTCGAACCGGAAGCCAACTTTGAAGATGAGGGGGTCGGCGAGTTGAGTGTCGAAGAAAAATATGCGGAAGTAAAGCAGCTCATCGTTATCGGCAAGGAAAAGGGCTTTCTGCTTTACGACGAGATCTACGAGGTTCTCCCGGAAGAGGTGACCAGCCTCCCCGAGGAGCTCGACGAGATCTACATCCGCTTCAATGACCTCGGCATCGATGTCATCGAAGATGCCGAGAAGCCGCTGCAGACGTCGCCCAAGGGCATCGTCACGATCGACGGAACGATCGAAGAAAAAGAGATGGATCAGCGCGAGGAGGTCCAGCAGGACATCATCGCGGCCTCCAGCGGGATCGTCGACAAGACCAACGATCCGGTGCGCATGTATCTGCGCGAGATGGGCACGGTCAAGCTCCTCGACCGTCAGGGCGAAGTCGACATCGCCAAGCGCATCGAAAAGGGCGAGCGGCGCGTGTTCAAGGCCCTCTCCCAGAACAAGATCATCCGTGAAGAGATCCTGAAGATCCACGAGGCGGCCAAGAAGGACGCCCGGGTGATCAAGGAGACCATCGATCTGGCCATGCCGGATGACGATGGCACCACCATCGACGCGGCCTCGCCGGACGGCGAGCCGAAGATGCCGGCCGCGGCCATCAACAAGATCCACGACATCATGGTGATCTTCGAGGGCATCGCCAAGCTCGACAAGAAGATCAAGGACAACCACCTCAAGCTCGGCGATCCGAAGAAGCTTTCGGCCCGCGCCCTGAGCCTGGCCCTCAAGAACGTCGACAAGCTCGAACAGGAGCTCGCCGACGAGTTGCAGCGCGTCGATTTCACCCCCGCCACGCGCAACCGCATGATCAACAAGCTCAAGGACATCGACAACGAGCTGGCCCAGGCGGCGTCGATGATCCGCAAGGACGAGCAGGCCCTCAAGCGCGAGAAGGACAAGGTCCGCCGCGACTTCTACCGCCGCCGTCTCCAGAAGTACCAGGAGAAGCTCGGTGAGCTCGAGGTCTTCTACGGCGTCACCCACGAAGACCTGCGCAAGACCATCCGCGAGATCTGGTCGGGCGAGCAGGAAGCCGATCAGGCCAAGCAGGAGCTGATCGTCGCCAACCTGCGCCTGGTCGTCTCCATCGCGAAGAAGTACACCAACCGCGGACTGCAGTTCCTCGACCTCATCCAGGAAGGCAACATCGGCCTGATGAAGGCGGTCGAGAAGTTCGAGTACCGCCGCGGCTACAAGTTCTCGACCTACGCGACGTGGTGGATCCGTCAGGCCATCACCCGCGCGATTGCCGATCAGGCCCGCACCATCCGCATCCCGGTGCACATGATCGAAACGATCAACAAGCTCACCCGCACTTCCCGTGCGCTCGTGCAGGAGCTCGGCCGCGAACCGCAGGCCGAGGAGATCGCCGAGCGGATGGACATGCCGGTGGCGAAGGTTCGCAAGATCATGAAGATCGCGCAGGAGCCGATCTCCCTCGAGACTCCGATCGGAGAAGAGGAAGATTCGCATCTGGGCGATTTCATCGAGGATCGCGGCGTGATCTCCCCCATCGAGCACGTCATCGTTGCGAATCTCAAGGAGCAGACTTCCAAGGTCCTGCGCACTCTCACCCCGCGCGAGGAGCAGGTCCTGAAGATGCGCTTCGGCGTCGGCGACGGTGCCGAGCACACGCTCGAGGAAGTGGGCCGTTCGTTCAACGTCACCCGCGAGCGGATCCGCCAGATCGAGTCCAAGGCCCTTCGCAAGCTCCGTCACCCCAGCCGTTCCAAGAAACTGCGACCTTTCCTCGATGCGACTTTCTAAGACACTCAGGGCGGCCTTCACGGCCGCCCTTTTCATCACCCTTCCCCTCTTCGCGGCCCAGCCCTATCACCTCGAGCTGGAAGCCTCGCCCGGGGCGGTGTTCCCGTACCTGGGCCGCTTCGGCGACGTCGAGCTGCACGTATACGAAGGCGGTGTTCGTGCGGAAGCGCTCTGGTTGAACAGCTTCAGCCGCAACGGCGAGCCCCACGTGACCGTGGTCAATCCGCTGGCCCGGATGTACGTCGAGTTGCCGATCGCCGACATCACGTCGACCCTGCGCAGGCTCGGCGGGTCGGACGCAGAGATCGAGCAGAAGGCCGTGCCTTCCGGCGTGCTGATGGCCAAAGGCAAGGTCGGTACACATGACGCGATGCGTCACCGCCTGCCCTATGGCCCCGAGGCGTGGATCGATGTCTGGACCACGCACGAGATTCCCGAGAACCCGCAACTGCGCCGCATCGTGAACGCGATGCTCGAAGGCATCTCCCCCGGCACGGCGCGTTATGCAGCGAAGTTCCAAGGAACGCCGATCCTCGTCGAGCTCAACTTCCGCCGCTTCAAGAAAGTGCGGTTGCTGAAACTGAAGAAGCTGACCATGGCCGCGGACGACGAGAAGGACGCCCTGACGCTCGGCTCGATGTACATGCGCGCGACGGTCCTCGAGAAGTTGTTCGAGAAGAAGTAGCGCCAGCTCTGGACTGCGGCAGCCGAACTGCCGCTCTCAACGCGGCGGCATCGTCGCCGCAAGCCAGAGCGGTAGCTGCGCTACCGCAGTCCAGTGGACCGTTGACGCTATCGGCGCGGAAGCGACGACAACGTCGCGCGAAGGTCGGTGAACTCTTCCTTCATCTCGTCGCGGAGGCGGTCGACGCGATCGTTCACCGTCATGACACCTTCGGCGACGAGCTCGATCTTGTGGTTGAGGCCTTCCGCGACCACATCGAAATGGCGTTGTGATTGCTCGGCCATCCGTTCAGTGTGCTCGCGCGCCTTTTCCGCCAGCGCCTCGGCATGTCGCCGGGTCTCCGCAATCTCATCGCGCAAACCCGTGAGCGCACCCTCGACGACCCGCTTCAGATCCGTTTCGTCCATCGCGTCAATTCTACGCCGCCTGCGCGGCCGCCGGAATCTGCACCCGATCCAGATCCGCGAGCAGCGCACCTGCATCGGCGTAGCGCGTTTTCGGGTCTTTGGTCAGGCACTTCATCACGATGCCGTTGACCTCGCGGCCGATGTCGGGGCGCGCGTCGATCGGTGGCTTCGCCGCTTCGGTGATGTGCGCGGTCAGGACGCCGGTGAGCGATGACGACTCGAACGGGCGGCGGCCGACGAGCATCTCGTAGATCAGCACGCCCATCGAATAAACGTCGCTGCGGGGATCGAGCTGTTTGCCCTGCACCTGCTCGGGGCTCATGTAGTGCGGCGTTCCGATGATCAGCCCTGCCTGGGTCATGGCCTCGGGCGTCTCGGCCATGCGCGCGATCCCGAAATCCATCAGCTTCACTTCGCCCTTCGCGTCGATGAGCACGTTGCCCGGCTTGATGTCGCGGTGGATGATCCCCTGCTCGTGCGCGGCGTGCAGTCCGCGGCAGATCTGACGGGAGATGCCCACCGCGGCGCGCGCAGGCATCTGCCGGTTCGGCGCTTCCTCGAGCAGCTCGCTGAGCGTGTAGCCGCGCACGAACTCCATGCTGATGAAGTACACGCCCTCGGCCTGTCCGTAGTCGTACGTGCGCAGGACGTTGCGGTGGGTGATCTTGCGCGCCAGACGGATCTCGCGCTTGAAACGCTCCAGATCTTCCGGCGACCTGGTCATCACGTCGCCGGGCAGGGTCTTGATGGCCACGGTCTCGTCGAGCTGCGAGTCGACGGCTTTGTAGACGACGCCCATGCCGCCGCGGCCGAGGATCTGCTCGATCTTGTAGCGCTCGGCGAAGAGGTGTCCGAGCGGCAGATCGGCATACGGAGCTTGCGGAGCGGTGACACCGGCCGCGGTCGCGTCCATCTTCAGCGTCGCGCCCTCGGACATCGTTCCGCCCATCGAGCGCATCATCCCTGTCGTCACGCTGACCAGCGGCAGAGACGCAACCGGCAGCGGCTGCGCGAGCCACTTGAGGCGGACTTCCTCGCGCGTCGACGAGCTCAAAACCTCGCTGCCGGCCGACTGCGCGGTTTCGTAGGAAACGTAGGCGTACCCGTTCGGCGCGTGCCACGCGAAGAGCAGCGCAAGGAGCGGCGCATCGCCGATGATGGCCAGTCCCGACTCGTTCTCCAGCGACACGGATCCGGTCACGAACTCGCCGGTCGCGATCCCGATGCCAATCGACATCGGCGTGCTCGCACCGAACTGCAGCGCGAGCTCCTCGTTGATCGCCCGCGCCGCGCGGATGGCGTGAATGATTCCGCGGTCGCCGCGGAAAACCGAAACGAGCCGATGTCCGTCCAGCTCGCGCACCGAGCCGTCCTGGCGAATGACTTCCGCCTGCTGGATGCGCATGGCCCGCTCGACGGTGGCGATCACAGTCTCGGCGTCGCTCTCACCGACAGAGGAGAGGCCACGGAGGTCGGTCACCAGGATCGTCCCCTCATCCCGCTTCGCCGCTTCGGGAGGTTTCGCCGCCGGAACATCCTCGGCCTTCTCGGCCATGTCGGCGTAGAGCTGCTCGAGCTCGGCCTTGTCGCGGAGCGAATTCATCATCTTTCCGAACGAGCGGCCGAGGATTCCGACTTCGTCGTTGCGGTCGCTGGGAGGATCGACGGAGTAGTCGCCCGCGGTCACGGCCTGGGCGATCCCCGCGAGCTGCTCGATCGGCCGGGTCACGCGCTTGGCGATCAGCCACGACAGCAGAAACGCCAGCAGCAACGCAACGCCGCCGCCGATGAGCATGGCGTTCTCGATCTCGCGGAATGGCGCGAGCTCGCGGTCGAGCGAGCGGAGGAAGATCGCCGAACCGACGACGTCCCGTCCGGATACGAGCGGCTCGGTGGTGAAGATGTAGCGGCTCTGATCGACGGTCGTCTCGGACGTCTTCTCCTGCGGCAGGCTCTGAGGCGAAACGCTGGGCGCCTCGGCAGACCGGACGGTCATCGACTCCGCCCCCTTGGTCCCGAAGACCACGCCGGCATTCGTCGATTCGGCGATGCGGTTGGCGAAGGTCTCGTCGATGGCGAACGCGTTCACGAGATAGCCGATGCGCACGCCGCGCGGGCCGGCACCGATCGGAGCGACCGCGGCGTGGAAGAGCTTGTTGCCGAGGCGAAGAACGCCGGATGTGCGTGCGACCGAGGCGTCGTCGACGATCTGCTTGACCAGAGGAGTCTGGTTGTAAAGATCCTCCTTCGACGCCGAGGCGACCATCGGGTCGTCCGTTCGGGCCACGAGGACGCCCTGGTCGTCGAGGAGCATCATCACGTCGACACCGAGACGGGTTCGCTGCTCGCCGAGGGTGTCGTTGATGCTTACGAGGTCGATGGCACGGGGGGCCGGTTCGGTTGGGACAGCCGCAGCCGGTTCGGGAGTCGCGGCCGGCGCCGCCGGATCAGCAGGCGCGGGCTCCGTGGCGGCCGCGGGCTCGCCCTCGATCGCGGCCTGAATGTAGGCCACGAAATTCGGATCGCTGCCCATGATCCCGGTGACGCTCTCCAGCCCCTTCAAGCGATCCGCCTCGAACTGCTTGAAGAGCTTGGCCGCGCTGGTGATCGACTTGTTGACCGAGGTCTGGGCGACCTGGTTCGCGCGCTGGATGGTGATGGCGACGGCGACGGCGACGACGATCACGATGAGAACGGCGGTCAGCCCGAACAGCTTGAGGACCAGCGGGAACCGCGGCCGCTCCACCGCGTACTCCTTCTTCTTCGGCAGCTCGCGGTCGGCGACGGTGACGGGATCCAGTGTTTGGTCAGTCACGCGGGTTGGGCGCTCCTTGTTTTCACGGTTGCGGGGTTTCGGGGTTGCGGGGTTTCGCGGTTGCTGGGAGCCCAGAACCCGGCCACCCCGAAACCTCGAAACTCCGCGACCCCGAAACGCACCACTCAGTAATCCCGGGCCGGTTTGTAGGTCTGCCCGAACTTGTTCTTGTGCTGCGACTGGCGGAAGTTGCGGCTGTCGATAGTGACCAGGGGGGCGTTGGGCAGGCCGTTGGGGCCGACCTCCAGGTCGCTCGTCACCGTCCCCCCCTGCTCGTTCCAGGCGGTCAGGCGGTATTTGCCCGGCGGGACGTCGAACGAGTACCTGCCGTTCGCGTCGGCGAAGCCGTAGTAAGGGGTCGACATCACGTGTACTACGGCGGACATGTTCGGATGGACGTTGCAGTAGATGCTGACCACGCCGGGGGTCTCGAACTTGTGAGGTTTGCCCGGTCCCTTGCGATAGAGACCGAGGTCGAAGGTGTTGCCGGGGGTGAGGGAAAAGAGGTTGTGGGCGATCGGGTCTTCGTTCGGGAAGTTGATCGTCGCCCCGGCCGGGACGGCCACGACGTGCGGCAGAAAGGTCTTGCTGCGCGTGGTCATGGTGAAGGTCGGCGCCGTGCGGCGGGAGGGTTTGCCGGCGACCGGATCGAGCCAGATCAGGGTCTCGTTCTTGACCGGATTCTGGCCGCGCTTGGTGAGAAACATGACTTGTCCGCTCACAACTGCAGCGCTGAGCTCGCCGGCGAAAAGAAGGACGCTGAGGCCGGCAGCGACGAGGAACCGTTTCATAGGATTTTGCTCCGGGAGCCGGAAAGTGTAGCACAGGGATTTGTGCTTCGGGATGTGCCTCGGCATGGGGGTTGAAGTAGAAATGTCATGCGAATTTTTCATTGCGATTTTCGTGAAAAAACGTACTCTATTCGACATGCTCACATGCGCACGGGGGAGGGCGAGCTGCAATAAAGCAGATCGGCCGCTGTTTCCCTAGCCATACGTTTTCAGTGCGGCAGACGGCCGCATGATCTTTTGAAAAGTCGACCAGTTCCCGCTCCTCCCCACCACCGCGGGGTGTGCGAGCGGTCGATCCGGTCCGCAACATCGGCAAGGTGGGTCATGGCACGTGACATGACGCCGTTGCGGGGCCGCCGGAAATTCATGGGGAGGAGGTACACGAATTCGCTATGGATTGTTCTAATAAACCTGAGGGGGCTACTTCGTAGCACTGCTACTCGGTAGCAACCCAACCCCGGAAGGGCGCCTGAAAGGGCGCCCTTTTTGTGTTTCTGGGGAAAGGCGTCAGTCCATCCGCGGGATGGACACGCGGTTTTCGACGACGGGAATCGCCGGCAGGTGCGGCGCCAGGATGGCGCGGAGCTGTTCGCGCAACGCCTCGACCGTGGTGAACTCGACGTCGAGCAGCGCGTGAAGCGCCTCGACCTCCCCCGCTTTCAGCCGCGGCCGCTTTTCCAGACAGGCGTTCGTACGGCACCGGTTGGTGCAGTACTTTCGCGTCCGTCGCGTTTTCGGAAAGGGCGAGCCGCAGTACGAGCAGGTGTCCATATGCGTTGATCAACGCTCAGAAAGCGTTGATCAACACTGTAGCGACCTTTGTGCACGAGGTCAACACGTTGACCTTCGCAAGTGCCCCGGGCCGGGGTCGAACCGGCACGCCGCTTTCGCGGCAGCGGATTTTAAGTCCGCAGCGTCTGCCATTCCGCCACCGGGGCTGGCGAATGGTAACCGGCTCCGATCAGATATCATTCGCCCCCGAAATCGAAGTCCCTCCTGGAGGCCCCATCATGACCGCAACCCTCGAGCTCAATCCCGGCGCACCGCTGACGGTGCTGTCGGAAGACGAACAGATGTTCCAGCAGAGCGTCCGCGACTTCGCCGTCGAGAAGATCCGCCCGCTCGTCCATCAGATGGACCACGACGCCACCATGTCCAAGGAGCTCATCTCCGCCTTCTTCGAGCTGGGCATCATGGGCGTCGAAGTGCCCGATCAGTGGGGCGGCGCCGGCGCGTCGTTCTTCACGGCGGTGCTCATCGTCGAAGAGCTTTCGCACGTCGACGCCTCCTGCGGAGTGCTCGTCGACGTCCAGAACACCCTGGTCAACAACGCCATCCTCCGCTGGGGCAATGACGATCAGAAGTCGAAGTACCTCACCATGCTCGCCGCGGACACCGTCGGCGCGTATGCGCTTTCCGAAGCGGGCTCCGGATCGGACGCCTTCGCCCTGGCCACCAAGGCCGCGGACAAGGGCGACCACTTCGTTCTCAACGGGCAGAAGCTCTGGATCACCAATGCTGCCGAGGCGGGTGTGTTCATCGTCTTCGCCAACGCGAATCCCGACGCCGGGTACAAAGGCATCACCGCCTTCCTCATCGAGCGCGACTTCCCCGGCTTCACCATCGGCAAGAAAGAGGACAAAACCGGCATCCGGGCTTCGTCCACCTGCGAGTTGATCCTCGAGGACTGCCACGTCCCCAGAGAAAACGTCCTCGGCGAACCCGGCAAGGGTTACAAGATCGCCATCGAGACCCTCAACGAAGGGCGGATCGGCATCGGCGCGCAGATGCTCGGCGTCGCCCGCGGCGCTCTCGAATATGCGATCGCGTACACGAAGGAGCGCAAGCAGTTCGGCCAGCGGATCTCCGAGTTCCAAGGCGTGCAGTTCCAGATCGCCCAGGCCGCGACCGAGCTCGAGGCCGCGCGGCTGATGGTCTACAACGCCGCCCGCCTCAAAGACGCCGGCAAGCCGTTCCTGCGCGAGGCCGCCATGGCCAAGCTCTTCTCCTCCCAGGTCGCCGAGAAGGTCACTTCTCTCGCCGTGCAGCTCTTCGGCGGCAACGGCTACACCAAGGAGTATCCGGTGGAGAAGTTCTGGCGCGACTCGAAAGTCGGCCAGATCTACGAGGGGACCAGCAACATGCAGCTGGCGACGATCGCGAAAACGATTCTCACCGACCGGCTGTAGATACGGTGTGGTGCACCACACCGGTCCAATTTCCGACCCCCGCGTCAGACATTGAACCCTCATTCAGTGTCTGTTTGGTACAGACGTGGACCCGTGCCTCGCGTAACTCGTTGAGAACACGTCGAGCGATCGGCGGCACCGGCGTTGAAGTAGCGGGCCTCCCCAGGAGGCAGCTCATGCGCCGAACGGTTCTCTCTCTGATTCTGCTGGTTCTCGCGGTTGGGGCCGAGGCAAAGACCGGGGTCGTGTTCATCCACGGAAAGGGCGGCACCAACCTCGCCACGCCGAGCGTTGCCCGCGCCTACTGGGGCGAGGACATGATCCGGGCCACGACCAAAGGCTTCACCATCCCCCATCTCATCTGCTCGTACGACGGCACCCAGTACATGTGGGTCGCCGGCGGCCAGGTCGCCGGGCAGATCTACAACTGGATGAATGCGAACGCCATCGATGACATCGTCATCGAGACGCATTCCTTCGGCGGCGTGGTCATCCGCTGGATCCTCTCCAATCCGACCTACGACTCGCGGTATCAGCCGATCATCAACCGCATCCGCTGGGTGAACTCGATCGCCCCTCCGAACAAGGGTTCCGAGGCGGCGAATCTCGCCGGAACGCTCTCGGGATCGTGGCTCACCGGCTGGATGGTCGACCTGGTCGGCCAGAACAACGACTCCACCCGCAACTGCACGACTTCCTCGATGACCTACTACAACACCTACTACCTCAAGGGCACGGCCGGACGTCCAACCCTGCCGAAGACGATCTACAACATCGCCGGCACCGGACTCTGGAACGACTTCATCCATCCCGAGGACACCGGGCTGGCGACGCTTTCGGGTGTGGCGGGGATGCCCGGCGAAGACGACGGGATGGTCTCGCAATACAGCGCCCAGGCCGTCGGCACGATCTGGTTCACCACCCTCGCCAATCACCATCACAACCGCCGCAACGATTACCGGAAGATCGGTGACTCGCTGGCGACCGATTTCTAGGAGGAGACGATGAAAACGACCCTGCTTGCGATCCTCCTGATCACGCCCGCCGCCTTCGCCGCCGACCTCACCGGCCGCTTCGACCGCGGTACCGCTTACGAGCCGCCGGCCGCGCACGCGCCGGCGAATGTCTCGCGGATGTTCTCCAAGTCGTTCACCCGCACTGCGCGCACGACGACGGTCGAGCTGCCCGCCGCCGGAGGTTCCGGAATGATCGTCTGGACCATTGGTGCGCGCCCGGTCCGCTCCCGGCTGATCACGCCGCACGGCGCGACTCTCGAGCCGGGCGATCGCGGCTCGCTGGAGCGCGGCCTGCGCCGTTTCGACATCCCCGCGCCGGAAACGGCGGAGTTGGACCTGCCTCGCGGTGCACATGAAGTTGTGCACGTCCTGCGGACCTCGCCGGCGACGTACCGCCTCGAGCTCGACCTGCCGGCCGACGTCGCCGGAGTGACAGTCGTCGCGGCCGAGCCGGAAAGCCCGATCACGCTCTCCAGCTGGGCCTCGCCGCTTTCCCGCCAGCCCGGCGAGCCGGTCACGCTGCATGTCGCATTGCGCGACGGCGCGGTTGCCATCCCCGGCGCTGTCGTGACCGCGCGCCTGGCTTCACCCAACGGGAAAGCCTTCGATTCGATCCCGCTCGTCGATCAAGGCGACGGGACCTATCGCGCGACGATCGCCGATCTTCCCGCGGCCACCGCGGGCGCGTGGCAGGTTCGCTTCGAAGCGGAAGGCCTGACCGGGAACGGAATCGCCTTCGCCCGCACCGGCTCCGGTGAATTCGTTGCGGAGCGCGGAGCGGCCAGACTCGATCCCCGCTCGATCCGCGCCGAAGTCGCGGGCGACCTGGTGCGAATCACGGCGTCCGCAGATGTCCGCATCGCCGGCGCGTATCGCTTCGACGTGATCGTCGCCGGCCCGACTGTCGCCGACTCGGTTCGTCCGTCGCTTGCCTGGGCGGAAGGGATGCGCCAGCTTCAGCCCGGCCCAGCCACCCTCACCCTCGACATCCCCCTCGCCCACCTCGGCGAAACGAAGCTCGAAGACCTCTTCCTCGACGTCCGCCTCCTCGGCCTCGACCCGTTCGGCGTCGCCGGACAGGCTGCCGTCGAAGTGAACTAAGGCGTTTCGGAGTGCTGCGGCTCGGCCGCGGCACTCCGCTGTCGCGCCGCGAGCCGCTGGAGGAAATCGACGGCCAGCCCGCCGCTCGTGCGGCGGAGGGTCATCAAATAAACGGCGATGGCCACCACGCCGCCCAGCCAGGCCAGCGTTCCGAACTGCTTCTGGCCGGGATAGAACGGCCAGAGCATGAACAGCAGCGCGCCGATCACGCCGGCGATGAGCAGCAGCACCCGCTGAGCCTTCGGCGCATCGACATCGCGGTTGCAGTGCAGCGTGACCGTCGCCTCGGTGGCATCGTCAGGTGCCCACGAAACTGTGCACTCCACCGCACCGCCGCTGGCATTGCCGCGGCGAAGGGGCAGCTGGAACTCGCGCTCGCGATCGCGCTCCGCGGTGATTTCTCCGCCGTAGAGATCCACGAGCTCGCTGATGGTCGTCTCGATCCCGTCGAAGGGGATCCGATCCTCGCTCAACTCAACCAGCTTTTCTGAAGGCCGCGATTCCGTCATTCGTTTCTCCCGAGCCACTCGCGACGGAGGGCGCTGTCCTGCTCTACGCGCAAGCGGATCTGCGGCCGCGGATCAGGGCGCGCCGCAACGGTGAGCCGTTTTGTGCTGCCTGCCCGCGCGATGACCAGCTCCGCCGTCTCGCCCATTCCATCCAGCGCCGAATCGAGCGCTTCCATCGAGCTCGTCCGAACGCCGTCCAGCGACACCAGCTCATCGCCCGGCAGCAGGCCGGCGTCCATCCCCGCCCCACCTCGAATCGCGCTGTCGACGATGAGCAACCCGTTCTGCATTTTCAGTTTGACGGCGAGCGAGGCGTGATCTCCCCGCGCCGCCGACGCGAATGCAACACCGGCCGCATCGAACAATTCCGTGTACGGGAGCGGCTCGACGCCAGCGACGTAGCGGGCGAAGAAGTCTCCGACGTCGGCGACGCGCGCGACCAGCCGCTCGAACCCGTCCTCTTCGAGACCGCGGCCGGTGACGCCGTAGTCCTCCCACATCAGCCGCACCACGTCGTCCAGCGATTTCGCGCCCTCGGTCGCGCGTCGAATGGTGAGATCGAGCAGCGCCGACACGACCTCACCCTTGTTGTAGAAGGAGTACGTCGCGTTCGCGTGATCGTGCATCTGCACGGGACTGGCCAGCCAGCCGTCGAAGCTCGCCTGCGAGAGCGGCAGATGCAAGCGCGCAGGCATGGCTTCGAGCGTCTCGATCTCTTTCTGCAGATGCTGCAGATACCGCCCGACCGGCCACAGCCCGCTGCGCACCAGGGTCAGCTCGCCGTAGTACGAAGTCAGCCCTTCCATCACCCACAGCAATCGCGTCGGCGTCTCGGTCCAGTAGTCGTACGGCCGGAAGCGGGCCGGCACGATCCGCTTGACGTTCCAGGCGTGGAAGAGCTCGTGCGAGGTGATGGAGAGCGTGTGGTCGTAGCCTTCGTCGCCCGGACCGGCGCCGAGGAGATCCGCGCGTTTGAGGATGATCGACGAGGAGCTCTCGTGCTCCACGCCATGCCATTTGTCGGCGACGTGGTAGAGGAATCGGTACTCGCTGAACGGAAACGCGCCGAACAACTCCCGCTGACTTCGGGCAATGGCGCGAATGGGCTCGATGAACTGTTCCGTGTCGATCCCATGATCGCCGCGGAAGAGCAGATGAAACGTCGCCCCACTTTCCTCGAAGGTGTGCCGCGTTATCCGCTCCGCGGCGATGAGCGGCGAGTCGATGAGATGGTCGTAGTCGCGGGCGACAAAGTCCGGCGCGATCTGCGACTCGATCGCCCACGACGGCGGAGCGTCGACGGTCAGCCGATGCTCTTCGCCGCGAAGCCCCTCGACGAGCATGAACAGATTCGAGCCGTTGACATACAGCTCGTCGTCATCGAGAAAGCTCGACCCGGCATCGAGCACGCCCGCGTAGTAGCGATAGCGGACTTCGACGTCCGCCCCCGCCCGCGCCTCGACGCGCCACGCGGTCTTCCCCTCTTTCCAGATGCGATGCGAGCTCGCCCACTCGCGAACATTGGCGGCGTAGTTCTGGATGAGATAGCGCCCCGGCCGCCACGCCGGCAGCAACAGCAATGGGTTGTCAGCAGGTGCTGTGAACTGGATGTTGACGTCGATCAAGCGATCGTGCGGATTGGTCCAGCCGATTCGGTAGTGAGGCATTCGGAGGGCTGCATGATACGCAGGCGAGCGTTAGAGACTACCGGCGCGCCTTCTGAGTCGCGTAGACGTCCAGGATGCCGAAGTACGCCTCCCATTGCCGGTCGTCATTCTCGATGCCGTCGGCAATGAGTCGAGCCTCGCGAAAGCGGCCAAGACTTGCCTCGGCCGGGGCACGGACGGCGTCGACCTCGTCGCGTTCGTGTTCGTTCAGCAATTCTGCGGTGCGGCTCACGGCGTCGCCGAGGGCTCTCTCTGCCTCCGCCCGTCTGCCGGCACGGGCGAAGGCTGAGCCGAGCCGCGCGAACATCAGCGGCCGCCCCCCGCTCTCTGGATCGTTGGACCTGAGCAGCTCAGCCACTCGGGCAGCGTCGTCAAGGCGGCCTGTCGCGATGAGGTGTTGGATGAACAGTTCCCGGATATCACGACGGGCCGACGGGCGTTTCGCCTCCGCCACCAATTGCTCCACCTCACTGTCGCGCTTGTGACGGACAAGCTCGCCGACGACGTAGTCGAGCAAGTCGCGGTCTGCAGAGTAATCGGCATTCCGAACGAGGGTCCTCGTCCGGCTCAGATCAGAATTCCGCGTGAAGTCGATCCTGGCAATCATCGCCAGCGGGATGTCGATGAAGTTCTTGGGCAGGGCGGTGGCGATCTCCTGCGCCTTATCCAGATCACCGGCCGTCGCGTAGGCTTTCGCTCGCATGAATTCGTACCAATTGCGCGAGTGCTCATCTGCGCCTGCGAATTTTGGAAACCTGTCGGCCACGCCGGTTTCGCCCGGTAAAAGCTCTCCGACAGCATCAGTGAGCACACCGATGTTTTCGCCGTCTGCTGGCAACTCCAGAACCGGCTTGAGAGCTTGCCG
Organism: uncultured Acidobacteriota bacterium; assembly: GCA_963822445.1. Taxonomy (GTDB): domain Bacteria; phylum Acidobacteriota; class Thermoanaerobaculia; order Gp7-AA8; family Gp7-AA8; genus QHVT01. Next base: position 1,748,403 of record CAWGHO010000003.1, read on the forward strand.
CGCACGATCTGGTCTGCCAACCTGTTTCCAGGCATCGGCCACCTGTTTGCGGTAGAAGCCGCCGGTATAGCCAACGAACGCTCCGCTTGCGAATTGAGCGTCGGAGTGAGACAAGAGCGCATCGGCGGTCTCTAATAGGCCAATGGACGTCTTCTTGTCACCGGCGAGCGCCGCCGCCTTCGCGATCTGAGCGAGGAAGGCTGCCTGCCACGGAGTCGCGTGACTCGCCCGGTTCGCTTCCGCGAGCGCGTCTTTCAGGACCAGGGCACTGCGGTCCGGCGCTATCCCACGCATCGCCACCGCCAGTCTCGCCAACTGCTTCGCTCGCTCGCCGGCCTCGGCTTGCGCTGCGATTCCGCGGCGAATCTCCTCATAACGTTCGAGGCGGAGCAGCGTGGTCAGCCAGGCGACGTTCGTGTCGTACGATTGGCGGGATCGCGACTCGCTCTTGATCTGTACCTCGGGCCCTCTGGCGAGGATCGTTCGCACGTCATACCCGGCCGTCCGCGTGTACCAGATCCATCCCGCGAGAAGAACGATGAGCATCGCTGCAGCCGCGGCGAGGGTTTTCCGCATTCGCCGCGATCGTACGGCAACCGTGAGGCTCTTCTCGACGTACTCCCGTTCCGCCGCATTGAGCTCGCTGCCACGGTCCCTCAGCCACCTCGATGCTTTGGTGAGCAATGTGCCCTGGGGTATGCCCTCTGGCGACGCCGCGCGATACAGCGCGAGATCCTGGCGCCACAGCAGGAACTCACGGTCGTCATTGAGCCATTCGCGGAGCCGTTGCCATCGCCGGATCAACGCTTCGTGGGCCACCTCGACACCATCTTCGCCGGACGACGCGTCCTTGCCCGAGACCACGAGCCGCGCGCGTTCGCCGGCGAATGCCTGAACGAGTTTCCAGCCGTCGTCGCCGATCTCGTCACGGCGCGCGCGGCGGCGCGTGTCGGCGCCCTCTTCATCCGCGGCCGAGACTCGAACGAGGCGCATCAGAAATCTGCGCGCCGCCTCTTTCTGCGTGTCCGAAAGCTCGCCGTAAATGGTCTCGGCCCGCCGCGTCAGTGCACCAGCAACGCCTCCGATCTCCTGATAGGCAGCGAAGGTCATCCGTCCTTCCGATCGCAGGTCCCACAGTTCGCTGAGGGCATACTCGAGCAGCGGCAGGTTTCCAGGCTCGTCGCCGACGTCGTCGAGAATCTGATCAACCAGACCGGCCTCGAACGTCAGCCTGACCGTGCTCGCCGGACGAACGATGACATCGCGCAGTTCATCCCGACGCATCGGTCCAAGGGTCACCTGCGCGCCGGGAAGTGCATCGCTCAGATCGCGGTCGAGCGCAATGGCCTTGCCGTAGTAGTCGCTGCGAAGAGTCGCCAGGATGCAAAGCGGGGCATTCCGCGAAGCCTCGAGCAACGCGCGCACGAAGTCGCGTGCAGCGCTGTCTTCGGTCAGCGTAAAAAGCTCCTCGAACTGATCGACCACGATGAGCAGTCGATCGGTGCCGCGGGATTTCCGGAGAATGCGCTCGATCGTGGTCGCAATGCCTCCCTGGACCGACAAAGCTTCGGCAAGCTTTCCCGAGGCGCGAATCCCGTCGATCTCTGACAGCGCCGGTTCGAGCAGCGGCACGAAAACGCTGGCCAGAGAACGCCACGGGTCCTTTCGCGGCTGCATCACCACCGCGTCCCAGACGAGACGCGGCGGGCGGCGCGACCGAAGCTGCGGTAAGACTCCGGCACTGACCACGGAGGATTTCCCGCTGCCCGAGGGTCCGGTGACGGTGACGAATCGCGGCCGATCCTCCCACCGGCTCGCCTCATCGATCCTGCTGACCACTGCATCGATCGCCTGTTCGCGTCCGAAGAACAGCGAGGCATCCTCTTCGCGGAATGCGTCGAGCCGTCGATAGGGGCTGATGTCGGTAGGCGGCGGTGAGGCATCCTCGGACATCTCGATCGCCTGGACGAGCCGATCGATCGAGTGATCGTCGATCCCGTTGCGTAGGTCGACCCATGTGTTCAGCGCGATGAACCCCGCCGGCAGCTGGGCGCCCTCGAGAATGACTGGAATCACCGCGAGCCTGCCCTTCGACTCCTCCTGAAGAACGAGGGAGTATTGGATCTCGCGCTGTTGCCACCGGCCGTATCCGAATCTACCGATGAAAACCGCCACGGCGCGCGAGCTCTGCAACGCGCGCTCGAGCTCCGCCGGCCAGGCCTTCCCCACTTTCAGGTCGTCCTGATCGATGAATGAGCGCACACCGCGCGCGATGAGGCGCTTACGGATCCTGCGAACGGCTTGTTCATCCGCGTGGTTGTAGCTGAGGAAGAGGTCGAAACGCGCTTCCGAGGTCATGAATGAGTGCGGCCATGGTACAGAGTTTTAGGCGCGCTTTCCGCACTTCAGTAATTGCCGCCGTCGTCCGCAGCAAGTTGTCGCCGCGAACCCATTCGCAGAACGCGCGACTCCGACGCTCAGAGCCGGGCACTCGATTTCTCATCGCGTTCGATGGCGCGGCCGTCGTCCGGCTCCGGCACCCGGCGCCGCGCATCCAGATTTCTCTCGACCGAGCGTCGTATCCCAGTGGCGCAGCCTGGGATTCGGAGGGAGAGATGAACGAGGAGACCCAGCTCGTGCCGGCGCAGGGCGTCCTCGGCGAGCACCTCGAAAGACTTGCCGCTCACGTCAAGTACACCGCCGAGGCGCGATGGGCGGAAGTCTCTGCTGAGGCGATGCACGCAACGCGGCAACGGCAAAGCGAAAGGACGAGCCGAAGCCGGAGTGAGGGCGCAAACTCGCTATGCGTCCGCCGGCGGCGGCTCATCGGCAACCACCGGCCGCGGCGCAGCTCTCGGTTTCCTGCGCGTGGTAGCGGGGAGGGCTTCCTTCAGAACCAGCAATCCGATGAGGAGGCCGAGGGAGAACATGACCGCCATGTACAAGACGGAGAGGAGGATGTTGCGGTCGCTGATCTGGCCCGGCGGATAACAGGCCGACACGTCGTCGGGATTGACGCTGATCGCGCGACCGATGCAGCTCTGCATGGGAAGGTTCGCTTCCAGGCATGCACAGGTCTTCACCATCTCCTTGCCGACGACATACGCGATCTTTGAATGCGCGCCCGGCACTTCGACGCGGACGACGGACTTCTGATAGGCGGCGAACAGGACGAAGACCAGGACCACGAGGAGCATGAACGTCGCGGCGAACGCGCGCTTCAGCCAATGAGCGTGCGTCGCATCGCCGCCGAAGAACTGCACGCCGACGGCGGTGATGCTGATCAGGAGCGAGGCCCATGGAATCACGACGCCCTGGAGATCGCGAGGGAAGACGTCGAGGATGGCGGTGAATCCGAGCTTGCCACCCCAGAGCGGCAATAATCCGACACTCAGGGTCACCACGAACGAGAGCAGGTAGCGGAGATACTTGCTGCCGAGCGGAGTCAGTGGCGCGAGCCTGCCCTGGTTCGTCGTCACTTCAACCCGCAGAACGTGTCTCTGGTGGTGTCGCCGGCGGAGACGAGCGTGCAGCCCACCCGCGTGCGGTCGTCGTTCATGAGGTCGAGACTGAACGTCGAAGCGTGATAGCCCCGTCTCTTCACGCTGGCCGTGTAACGGCCTCTCCAGACTGATTTGATCTTGTTGTTCGTCGTGGTTTCTCGTTTCGAGAGCGTGTTCGTCCCGATCTGCATCGCGAAGCTCGCCTCGTTCGGGGCCGAATCGACTGTGATGGTGGGATTCAGCACGTCGTGGGCGAGGTACCGGTCGATGGCGGCCACCACGCGTCGCAGCAGGGCGTCGACCGGTCCGCTGTCCACTTCCGCGGCCGAGGACGCGGTTCTCGTGTCGTTGCGAACGAGGTGGATGGCGTTTCGATGGTTGCGGGCGATGGTCTGACTGACCTCCGCGATCTCGGCGTCGAGGCTCAACTGCGAAGCGAGCGCCTCGCGGGGAAACACCGCCGCGACCTCCCGGCGGATCCGGGTGACCAGTGCCCGCACCTGGGCGACGGAGTAGCACTGCATGGCGTACCCGCATTGGATCGGACGAAGCTCGGCGGCATACCGGGGAATGTCGTTACGAACGCGGGTGAGCTTCTCGCGCACCCTGGCTGCGGCTCGCGAGTCGCCATGGATGATGCGAGGAGCCGCGGGAACGAACCGCGGAGTGGGCGGGCGATCGCCGTGTATCGTGCCTGCCACCGGTTTCGGCGTCGGGAACGGATGCTTTCCCACGGGCGGCTTCGGATCCGTTACGGTCAGCCCGGGCGTGTCGACGTTCGGTCTCGGCGCCTTCACTTCGGGCTTCGCCTTCGGCTTGGTCACCCGCGGTTTCACCTCGGATCGCGAGGTCCGGCCGAGTCCGATCGTGCATCCCGCTGACACCAAGACCACGACGACCCACATCAGTCGATGCATGGACCTCTCCTTTTGGGGTTACATAGAAGGAGGGTCCGCTCGCGCCCGAATCCCTACCCACAGCTATGGAGTGTGCGCGGCGGCGCGGTTAGGCGTGAAACGATCGCGACTGGTTCCTCACTATTGCTCGGAGGGTACACACCACACCGAAACGAGAAATGAGGGAATCATATGTCTTCTCATGTCGTAACACGTAACTGCTTCGCCTTTTCTGCAGTCATCTTCATGTTCTTAGGAGTCGGCGCCGAGGCCAGGTACATATGCACGCCGGCGATCAGCCAGTATGAGTTCAGTCCCTTGGGTGGATGTAATCTGGACAAGAACGGTGACCAGCTGCTCGAGCATCATGACGTGTGCACCTGCCGTTCCTGGAGCAGGAGCTGCACCGACGATGTGAGCGGTCGATCGTATGGCTCCGCCTGGATTACTTGCTCCGCTACAACAGCACCGCCCCCACCTACTCCGCCTTACACTGGTCTGGAACACTGGCTGCAGCAGTCATTGGCTGCTTCGATCAAAGCGCCCGATGATCCGACCCGCGCAAACTCTGCGGCGACAAGAAAAAGAATAGCGCGCTGCCGGGGCGGTTTCGCCGACATCATTGATTCCACCGGCACCCCTATCGAGCCGCTGGGCGCATGTGCCGGCGGTGACTGGAGCGCCGAACTTCCAGCAAACTCGTTCGAGATCATCGTCGACGGCTTACACTATCCAGCCGTCGCGGACTGCGAGGCCGCCAAGGCGAGCTTCATCAGCAGCTTTCGAACGAATGCTGCGCTGCGAGCGGGATGTAAAGCGAGGGTCATGCGTGCGGTACCTGTCGGACTATTGAGAGTAGAGTGTTCGGCCGGCACAAAAGTGAATGGGTTTCCTGGTGGTTCCGTCATCAGGGTCATTGTGGAGTGCCAGTAACCAACGTCAGGGTAATTTCACCTCTCCGTCGCGGCAGGCGGAGAGCGGCGCGCTACTGTCCGATCACTCCGATTGCTTTCAACCACGCTTCGGCGAGCGGGGCCCACGCCGTTGCGGTCGAGGCGATGCGGCGCAATCCGAACGCATGGCCGCCGTTCGCGAAGATGTGGATCTCCGTGGGGACTCCGGCTTTGCGCAGCGCCGCGGCGTAGGCGAGCGAGTTCTCCACCGGGTTCATGGGATCGTCGTACGCGTGAACGAGGAACGTAGGCGACGTACGGTCAGTCACTTGAACGTCGGGATTTGGTGTGAAGTTCGTACGTTTGGCCACGCGTCCCGGATAGAGCACGAGTGCGAAGTCCGGCCGCGAGTTCGTCTCGTCCGCGTCATCGACGGCCGGATAGAGGCGGTCGAAGCGCGTGCTGGCCATGATCGCCATGTGCGCGCCGGCTGAGAAACCGATGACGCCGATTTTGTTCGGGTCGATGCGCCACTCGGCCGCGCGCGCGCACGATGCTCATCGCTCGCTGGGCGTCCACGTGCGCCGATGCGCACTCGCGGTACGGGCCTTGATGCTCGCAGGGAACGCGGTACTTCAGTAATGCGCACGCGATTCCGTTCGAAATCAGCCAGTCACAGATTTCGGTCCCCTCGATGTCGATGGCGAGGACGTTGAATCCGCCGCCCGGATACACGATGACCGCCGGTGTCGCGGCGGTTTTCTTTGGCGGCGGATAGATTGTGACCGTCGGTTGGGTGACGTTTTCGATGTACATGTACGGCTTGCCGCCGACCAACTTCTTCTGGTTGGTCTCGCGATTCAGGGCGTAGTGAAGAGCCTCGATGCCGACGCCGGGGCGTGGATCGGGTGGCCCGTCAGGCCAGAGAACGATCTGCTTGTGGCCGCCAGCCGGCTGCCAGGCCGTTTGCGCATCAGCGTTCTGTGTGGCAGCAACGATCAGGCTCAGCCCGAGCGCGACCCGTAAGGCCGTCTTCATTTGTCCTCGCTTTTCCGAGGACGACGTATGCGCGCTTCGTACCCAGTGTGGTCAACACGCGGTTCGCGTCCGCGGCGTTTCCGTGTGGGTTCAGTTGTCGGCCCATCCGCTGGCACTGCCGACGTTGCGCGTCGAGGCGGCAATCAGGACGAGTGGGCATCACTCGCCTGGTGATGTCCATTCGTGCTTTTCCTCGTTAACCATCGGGCCGCCGCCTCGGTAACAAGATGCGAACGCGTGCGTTGTTAGGCGGATCACTCGACGCTTCAGGGGCTTCAGCCTCGGGCCAGCGAACGGGCCGCCGTCAGTTTCTAGCCGCGGTTAGGCGGCGACGCTTCGCACGGTCTTTGACCGATGGTCCCGCGACTCCGATTCTGGATCTTCATACCCCTATCGGTCGAGCAGGCTACGTCCTGTGCGAACAAGCCTGATGTATGAACGAATGAACACCGCCGCCGGCAACGCGCTTACGAGGACGAGCACGGCTGAACGGACGAATCCTTGGTTCCGCCCCCAAGCTGCGCCTAGAAACAGAGCGATGAGGACCAAAACACCACCCAAGTACGCCAAGTAGAGCGGCCACGAGTCCGCGCGCTCATAGCCAGAAAAGTACGCCGGCGCTTTGTGTTCTTGTTCGATGTTTCGGCCGCTTTGGACTATACGATAGAAACGTACGACATACGTCACTTCCATCGCGTAAAGGATGTTTATGAGAAGCGCTGCCACATAGGTAACGAGACCACGAGCAGGCACGCCAGCGAATTCGATGTCGCTTGAGTGGCCTTTTGGAAGGAAACCGAATCCAAGTGCCACGGCAACCACGATAAGTGTCGTGATCGCTATACGTGCCTGAAACATCAGCGACGAGTAGTGGCGAGCGAGCTCGAAATGTGATTCGTATGCAATGCGCACGAGCTCCCAGGCTACTCCGGCTGCATTTGAGCCTTCGACACTGACAGCCGGCGATTCTGGCAAGAACTCGGAATTCCGTGCGTTTGGATGGCCGGGTCGAGCGCGCCTACCGCTTCGTTTTGTCACACCGCTCCATTTGGCTAGATTAGCAGCGTCGCCGCCGCACGGTGACCATTGTCGCGATGCTTCCCTCTTAACGCAACTTCCGCGATACGAAACGACACGTCGTTAGCGCGGCTTGCTCGTGGGGAACATTCGGCCGCCATCTCACGACCAGGACGATCGAAGAATCTGACCCTTGCACCGTTCTCTTCGTCCGCCCAACTCTTATCTAAGTGCACCCCGTAAACAGAGAGTTGGGTTCAACCCACGAGTTCATTACCGCGTCCACCAGCATGGTCTGCGGAAACACGCCTCCCTGCTCCTTGACCGCGATGTTGACTTCGCAATCTTCGACTTCAGCGTGTTGCGCGCGGCTGAGCATCACCTCGGCGAGGATCGGCACATCCTCGATCCGTCCACGCAGCGGAGGCAGTTTCAGACGAGCGACGTTCAGCCGGTAGTAAAGGTCCGCGCGAAACCGGCCCGCGGCTACCTCCGCCGCGAGATCCCGATTCGTCGCGGCGATGAGACGGAAGTCGCGCGGATGTCGCGCGTCCTCCGGCCCGACGAAAGCGCTTGTCCTCGATCACGGCCAACGCCCTCAACGAGAAACGCACGGAAACTATCCGCTCCTGTAACGCTGGATAGATGGAAGTATGTTGCTTTCTTGACGACCCGGACACGATCATGGCGCCGTGAAGTCGTTGTCAGCCCATGACCTCTGACGGGGTCCTCATGGTCAACCTGCTCTACATCGGCCGTGAGGGCGACGCCCGGTCGGTGGGCGATCATCTGGAGCGCGATGCCATCGAGGCCAGGGTTCGCGTCGCCGGGGATCGCGAGGCTGTCCTGCGTGCGCTTCAGGAGGAAACGCAATGGAGCGCGGTGATCGCCGACGAGACGCTGCCAGGCTGGTCGGCCTTCGAGGCGCTGCAACTCGTTCACGATCGCCATCCGAACCTGCCTTTCCTGATCTTGTCGGCCGCGGCCGGCGAGGAGCATGCCATCGACGCCATGCGCGCCGGCGCCAGCGACTGCATCGCCAGGGATCGCCTCGGCCTGCTTGCCCCGGCGCTGCGCCGCGAATTGCGGGAGGCCGCGACGCGCAGCGAGCGCTCGCATCTGTTCAACGAGCTGCGCCACAACAAGGAACGCTACCGGAGCACGTTCGAAAGGGCTCCGATCGGCATCGCCAACATCGGCACAGATGGGCGGTTCAGGAGCGTGAACGAGTATTTCTCTGGCGTCACCGGCTACTCGAAGCGCGATCTGATCGGCCGTCGATTCGAGGAGCTCGTTCATCCGGACGACATCGAGGACGCCGAAATCTGGCAGGCGCAGATCGAAGGGCTCCGCACGACGGTCGAGCACGAACGCCGTCTGCTGCACAAAGACGGACACACGGTCTGGGTCCGGATCGCGTTCACCCCCATCTTCGGAGACGAGGGGGAGATCGAAGAGATCATCGCGCTGGTGAACGACCTCACCGCGCAGCAGCTCACCTCGAATCTGCAACTGCTCCTCGAATCGACAGCCGAGGGAATCGTAGCGGTCGACGTCGACGGCCGTTGCCAGCTCGTCAACCGCTCGGCCGCGCGCATGCTCGGCACATCCGAGGATGAGCTCACGGGAGTGGAGATGCACGAGGTCTCTCACAACCGGTACGCGGACGGCTCGCCGCGATCGGTCGAAGACTGCCCGATCATGGAAGTGCTTCACACGGGGGCGACTCTGGTCATCGCCGACGACACGTTCTGGCGAGCCGACGGCACACCGTTTCCGGTCGAGTACTCGGCAGCGCCTCTCGTCGAGGACGGAAATACGATCGGAGTTGTCGTCACGTTCAGCGACATCAGCGAGCGGTTGAAGCTGGAGGCCAAGCTCGAGCAGGACCAGCGCCTCTCCAGCCTGGGCCGTCTCGCGGCGACGGTCGCGCACGAGTTCAACAATGTGCTGATGGGGATCGCTCCTTTTCTCGAGGTCATCCGGCGGACCACGTCCCGCGAACGGATCGAGTCTGCCCTCGGTCAGATGTCGCTTTCGCTGGCCCGCGGCAAGCGGATCACCGGCGAGATCCTGCGGTTCACGCAGCCGGCCGCGCTTTCACGGGCGCGAGTCGCTGTCGCCGAGTGGCTGAGCGCGGTCTCCGCCGAGGCGCATTCGCTTCTTCCTCCGAGCTGCACGCTCGACGTCGTGTCGGAGGAAGGCCTGGCCATCGATGGCGACGTGAGGCAGCTCCATCAGATGCTGACGAATCTCATTCTCAACGCCCGCGATGCCATGCCCGCCGGCGGCGTTCTGACGATCCGTGCCTCGCGCGAGCCGGCGGAGGCGAAGTTCCCCTTCGGCATCGTCGAGCGGCCCGAGCGCTTCGTGCACCTGTCGGTTCGCGACACCGGTACCGGAATGACCGAGGAAACGCGCCGCCACATCTTCGAGCCGCTCTTCACAACCAGGAAGAGCGGCACGGGCCTGGGCCTTTCGCTCGCCCATCAGATCGTGGCCCGCCACGGCGGCGAGATCTTCGTGGAGAGCGTGCCCGGCGGAGGCACGACCTTCCACATCTTCGTTCCCGCGTTGGATTGAGATCTGGACTGCGGCTCTCCGGTGTGGTGCAGGCCTCTGGCCTGCCCCTCGTTCCCCCGCCCAAAGGCAGGCCGGAGGCCTGCACCACACCGCACTCGAAAAAAAAACGCCGCTCTTCCGAGCGGCGTTTGCTCACTGCTCTTGTTTGGAGACTACGCCGCGATGGCCTGGTCTTGGACCAGCTCGTCGCGAATCACGCGAAACGATTTCGCGTCGATCTCGGCGGTCTCGGGATCGAGGAAATAGGCGACGTCCGAGCGGACGCTGGCGCCGTCGGGATTCTCACCGTTCCACTCCAGAACGGCCCACTGAATGAGCGGATTGAAGATGTTGTGATCCCAACCGAACGCAGCATGCCGGTTGCTGTAGGCGGCAGTGGCCTCCGATGCCACCACGGCAGAGCTTCCCTGCTCTTCCAGGCGGGTCTTGTAGGCGGCGAACGCCTTGGCGTCGCGCTCGGCGGTCTCGGCATCGACGAAATACGCAACGTCACGGCGCGGCGCCATTGCCTGCGGTCCCCCGAACTTCTGTCCCACACTGTGACACTTCACTACCAGCCAATGAATCATCGGCCGTCCGATTTTGTGATCCCACTCCAACGCAACATAAGCCATTGTTCAGTCTCCTTGGATGATTGACCGGGCCGGCCCACCGCCGTCCGTTTGTGCCTACCCTTAAGAGTTATTAGCACGTCGTTATTTCCGGAGTTGCGCCGTTCAGCGCGTGTGCGGAAAGATGGAATACATCTCTATTTTCGGCCATTACTCGGGGCTCATCTCACAACCAGGTTCGGCCCGAAAATGAACACATCGATCGAATGCCCCGACGACCGTCTGTCGCGTCTGCTCGATGCGCTGCCCGCCATTGCATGGTCGGCATCCGCGCAGACGTTCCGATTCACCTACGTCAACCCTGCGGCGGAGATCCTCCTTGGTTATCCGGCCCAGCGGTGGATCGACGAGCCTACCTTCTGGACCGATCATCTTCATCCCGAGGACCAGCACGTGGCCATGGTCTGTCACAGCGAAACGCTCGCGTGCAGGAATCACGAGCTCGTCTATCGGATGATCGCCGCCGACGGCCGCACGGTGTGGCTTCGCGACTACGTCAACGTCCACACCGTGGACGGCGTCCCGGTGGAGCTATTCGGGGTGATGGTCGACATCACCCGCGAGCGCGAGGCCGAGGCGGCGTCGCTGGAGAGCCGGGAGAACTTCCGGCGGATGGTCGAGCTGTCGCCCGACTGCATCGGCGTTCACGTCGATGGAACGTACGTGTACGTCAATCAGGCATTCGTCGGCCTCCTCGGCGCCAAGAGCGAAGCGGAGATCGTCGGCCGCAGCAGTCTGTCATTCGTCGATCCCGCCAATCGCGACGAAGTAAGCGAGCGCCTCGGAAGGCTGCACGCCGGTGAAGCCGTACCGTACGTCCGCCAGAAGTACTTGCGGATCGACGGCACGCTCATCGACGTCGAAGTCGCGGCGCTCCCCCTTCGCTACGGAAACCGCGACGCCGTGCAGGTCATCGCCCGCGACATCACCGACCGCGTCCGTGCCGAGGAGGAACTGCAGGCCCGCGAGGCGCGCCTGCAACTGCTCGCCGCCGGCACGCACGAGGCCATCTGGGAATGGTCTCCCGAGCGGAACGAGCTCTGGACCAACGACGCCTACGTTCGCATGTTCGGCGCCCCGAGCGATCCGGCCACGTTCGGCGAAGAATGGCTGTCCCACGTGCATCCGGATGACCGCGAGAAAGCCTGGTCGGTCGGCAAGCGGGCCGCCGGCGGGCTGCAGCACACCTGGTGGCATGAGTACCGTCTCCGCCAGGTCGACGGAAGTTATCGCGTGGTTCTCGAGCGCGGACACCACATCCAGTCGCCGTCCGGCGAGTGGCGGGTGATCGGCTCGATGCTGGACGTCACACCCCTGCGCGAGGCCGAGCGTCTGCGGGCGGCGGCCGAGACGAAATTCCGCCTGCTGGTCGAGCAATCGCTGGTTGCCGTGTACATGATCTCCGGCGGGCGCTTGACCTACATCAACGACACCGGCGCGGCCATGCTCGGCTACAGCGCCGAGGAGCTGACGTCGATCGACCTGTCGACGCTGCTCGTGGAAACGAGCGCGGACCCGTCGGACGACCGGGGCAATGGCGTGGCCCTGGTGCGGCGCAAGGACGGCACGCTGCTGCACGTCGCGTTCTACCAGAACGAGGTCACCATCGACGGCGAGCAGATCGTCATCGGAACGGGCGCCGACATCAGCGAGAGCGTGCGCGCGCGACAGGCCCTCGAGGCTTCGGAGAAGCGCTACCGCGTGCTCGTCGAGGAAGTCAGCGACATCCTCTACACCCTCGATTCGGAAGGGCGGTTCGTGTCGCTGAACCCGAGCTTCGAGCGCAGCACCGGCTACCGCGTGGAGGAGTGGCTGGGCCGCCCCTTCGCCGAGCTCTTCCTTCCGCACTCCGTGCCCAACGCCATGGATCACTTCCGAAAAGCGCTTCGGGGCGAAGGGGAAATCATTCGGGAGTACGACATCGCCGCGGCCACGGGTGCGGTGGTGACTGTCGAAGTCTCGTGGCAGCCGCGCTACGTCGACGGCGTCGTCGCCGGAACGATCGGCATGGCCCGAGACGTGACCGAGCATCGAACCATTGCCCGGAAGCTCGAAGAGGCGAAGCGGATGAGCAGCCTCGGACAGGTTGCGGCGTCGCTGGCGCACGAGTTCAACAACGTGCTCATGGGCATCCAGCCGTTCGTGGAGAACATCGCCCGAACGACCGCCGCCACTCCCGCGCTCGGCGATTCGCTCGGCCACATCACCCAGGCCATCGCCCGCGGCAAACGCGCGTCGCAGGAGATCCTCCGTTTCGCCAATCCGAAAGAGCCCCAGCTCTCCGCGATCGACACCACGGCCTGGCTGCCGCCACTCCTCGGGCAACTGGTGGCCAGCCTGCCGTCATCGATCTCCCTGAGCAGCTCCCTCGAGCCGGGCGTCCGCTTCGTTCGCGGCGACCGCGAGCATCTCGAACAAGTGATCACCAACCTGGTCTTCAACGCGCGCGACGCAATCAGCGGCAGCGGCACGATCCACGTCGGCGTCTCCCTCGAAGGCACGAGCCTGGTCCGTATCTCCGTGTGCGACGACGGTCCAGGGATTGCTCCGCAGCTGCTCGACCGGATCTTCGAGCCGCTATTCACGACCAAGCGCAATGGCACGGGACTCGGTCTGGCCATCGCCCGCCGTCTCGTGGACGGTCAGGGAGGCACGCTCACGGTCGAGAATCGTGCCGAAGGCGGATCAGCGTTTCACCTGCTCCTGCCGGCCGCGGAGGCGCCGTCGCCGGCGGAGCACCGGCGGGACTGCACGACCCCCGGAATCAACCGCATCCTGCTCGTCGAAGACGACCTCTTGGTGGGTACCGGGCTGCAAGAGCTCCTGAAACTGGAGGGATACGAGACGACGTGGGTGCGCACCGCGGCGGACGCGTGTGAAGCCGCGCGCCAGAGCCGGCCGCAGGTGGCGATCATCGACATCAATCTCCCGGACGGCAACGGAGTCGATCTCGTTCCCCTTCTGCGCGCCGAGCACGAGGACCTGCCTGTGGTTCTCTCGACCGGCCACGTCGAGCTGGACTTCTCCAACGAGAAGAACCGGATCCTCTCGCTGCTGAAGCCTTACGAGCTAGGCGAACTGCTCGCTGCGATCGGAAAGGTGACCGCGCCGGACATGAGGGACAAAGGCCTACTGGCTCTGAATCAGGCGGCTTGAATGGGCGGGCGGATGGGTGAGGATGCTTTCACTTAGCCAATCTCTTGCTGTACGTCATGAGGTACTCGGGATCGAGACTCAGGATCTGCGTGCCGACCAGCGCCATGCGTCCGTCCGCGCGCAGGCGGACGTCGCGGATGTGCTCCTGGCGCAACTCGGCTTTGGTGAAGACAGTCGGCTGTTCCCACGCGCCGGAGATGCCGCGGTGCCAGACGATGAGGTGGCGGTCGACGGTGGCCAGGACCCAGCCCTGTTCGGGAAACGGGAAGAGCTCCTCGATGTCGCCGCGCGCCTCGACTTCCGCGGGCTGTGGCAACGGCCGCTGTTTCATCGCTGATCGCAGCTGAGCGCCGAGTTGTGCGGGAGTCGCTCCGGCCGCCGGCTGCGTCAGCCACACCCGGCCGGCATCGTGTCCGATCGCGACCCATCGGCCGGACTGATCCCAGGCCAGCGTCTTCGCGTTCGCGGCCACTTTCGCGAAGCGGCCTGACGGCTGCCACATCCGCAGCGTGTGATCGTCGCCGTACTCGTGAATGAGCGGGGGCCGGGCCGTGCCGAGGAGCACGTCGCGAACGTTGCCGGCGGCGAGCGCTTTGGGAGTGGCGGCGGTGAGGTCGACGAAATAGTGGTCGTGCTCGCCGCGGATCACGAGCCACCGGCCATCCGCGCTCCACTCTCTCACCGACTCGACGCGGACGGTCGCACCGAGCGGCATGAGCCGCGGTTGCCGGGTGTCGACGAGAAAGGCCTGTTTCGCGCGCTCGACCACGAGCCAGCGCAGGTCGTCGCTGGCCCCATGCAGCTTCACGCCCGGTCCGCCGATGTTGCGCAGCGGCTGCTGTTGGCGGAGGTCGGTCATCCACACCTGGTCGCCATCGCTGAGGAGCAGGCCCGAGTCCGCGAGACGCGCGGCGATGTACGTCCCGTCGGATTTCGGTCCGGCGAAGCGGCGCTCGGCCACCGGCACGCGCGGCAAGCGATCGCCACGCATGGTCCAGAGCCGGACCACGATCGGCAGCCGCGCCTTCGGCTCGACGTGAACCGTGGCCGCCTGCGACGCGTCTTCGTTCCACGCCACGGTGGCCTTCGCGAAGGCGGGGTGATTGCGCGGCGACCAGAGTGGCTCGGGAAGCGCCAGCGGCCAGAATCGCGTGCCCTCGTCTTCGTCGACCGCCAGCCACTTCCAGTCCGACGTGACGCGCACGTCGTCATTCGTGGGAAACGCGCCGGGCGCGCTCAGATCCCAGACGCGGGTGAACCCGGTCGAGTCGGTCGACAGCAGCCGCGCCGGAAGCCGCGTGTTCCAGTCCATCGTCCAGCGGAGGGCGGTCACCGGCGCACCGTGTCCATTGAACGGCGCGCTGCGCCAGCGCTCGTTGTCGCTGTCGACGAATTGCACCTTGCCGTCGCGTTTCCCCGCGACCACGATGTCGTCCGTCATGAACGTCACGAACGAGGCACCGGTCTCGATGAGCTTGAATTTCTCGTTCACCTTGCCCTCGTCCACGCGGCGGTAAAGTACGGTCCCGTCGAAACCGAGGGAGAGAACGTCGGTTGCGAAGAACATCGCCGACGCGGTGCCCAGATTGCCCGCGTTCTTCACCCGATAACCACCGGTCACGCCACCCCCGTCGCCCGACAGCTGCGCCATCGTTTCCGTGGCCTTGAGCTCGTAGCGATGCTGGACCGGCTGCCACGCCTCCCCTTTCAGATCGTGCACGGCCGCGATTCCGAACTCCTGCTTCCCCTCCTCGGCCACGGTCGCCAGCAGCGCTTCTCCCTCGCTATCCCACGCGAGGCTGGTGCGCACGCTGGTGTTGCCGAGGCTTACGACCTCGAGGTCTTTTTCGAACGGCGGGAAGACATTCGGCAGCGCGTGCTGCTGCACCGAGCTTCCGTCGATGTCCCACCACTCCGCCCCTCCGCCATGGCCCAGGACCGCCAGGCGCATGCGCTCTTCGCGGGCGAGAACGGCCATGTTCGCCACATAGATCTCTGTCTCGATCACCGGCAGCGCGGTTGCCTCGGACTCACCAATCGCGAACCGGTGAATCTTGCCGGCCGAATAAAAGAGCAGCTTCCGCCCGTCGTCCGTGAACGCCCGTGGCTCGCAGCCGTTGTCGCAAACAGGCATCAGTTTGCCGGGCGGATCGAGGCGTTGCAGGAAGGTCTTGTCCCAACCGACCTCCCACAGGAGCCAGCGCCCGTCGGGACTCGGCAGCGATCGAATGCTGCCCCACGACGAGACATCGAAGCGGCCCGCGATCACGGGCTGTGCATCGATCCCGTTCTTGCCGATGCGCCAGAACCACAGCGCGCCGTGCTTGATCTCGTTCGGCTTGCCGCTCTTCACGATGCCGCGCATGGCCACCAGGCGATCGCCGGCGAATGCGAGATGCGACGGCGCGCGCGCCCACCGCTCGCCGCGCTGCAGCACGCCGGACGGTGGAGACAGCGTTCGCGGCGACGACGTTCCCGCCGCGCCAAACACGATCGCGCCGTCCGTCTCGCTCGCCGCGGCCCACTGAAGCATGCCGTCGACGACGACCGGCGCGCGATCCTTCCGCCATGGCAGCGCGGGCCTGCTGCCGGCGAAGGCGAGGGAGATGCGCTGCAGCGCGCCGATCGCGCGCGGCGTGATCGGGTCGCCGCGGCTGTGGAACGTGTTCACGGCCGCGACGGCCAGCTCGAGCGCGTCGTCGGGCGCGCCGTCGACTTTCTCCAGCGCCTGCACGGCCAATCGCCCGGACGTTTCGCTGCGTGCGGCGATCGCTTCCCGCACCGCCGCCGCGCGCTCGCGCTCCGCCCGCTCGAACTCGCGCACCGCCTCCTTCCGCTTCTCCTCCGCGAACTTCCGCTGCACTTCTTCCTCGAGCCGCGCCTTGCTCTCGGCCTCTTTCGCCTTGCGCTCGTTGAAGAACGCCGTTTCGGCTTTGCCGCGCTGCACCTCCGATTGCCGCCAGAACAGCAGGCTCACGACGAGAGCGATTGCCAGCGAGGTGATGATCCCGGTGACGATGCCGACCAGAATGCGGCGGTTGCGTTGCTGCCGTCGTTTCTCGCGCCGCTCCACGTCCGCGCGGCTGATGCCGTAGAGATTCGCCAGCAGCGCGAACCATGAGTCCGCGAATGCACCCTTGTCGACGCGATCCTTCTTCGGATCGAAGCCGCGATACGAGATCGCCAGCGGCATGCCCAGCACTTCGCAGAGCGCCTCCGGAAACGCGCAGTCGCTCGATTGCTCCGGCGTAGCTTCATTGTTCGGAATGCCGTCGAGCAGGATGGGGATGATGTTCTCCGCGCCATGTTTCTGGGCGAAGCGGCGCACCTCGTCGCCGACATACGTACTGGCGCGCGCCTGCGGCGAGCAGACCAGGATCAGCTTCGAGGAATCGCCGAGGTGATGCTCGACCGATTGAAAGTACTCGACGCCGGTGAAGTCCGTCTCGTCGCGGAAGACGTTGAGATAACGCTGCGGGACCGCAAGGTCGCGCGGCGGCTTGAACTCCTCGAGCGCCTTCTCCAGCCGTCGTGCAAAGTCCGCGTTCCGCCTCGAATAGGAGATGAACGCGTCGTGCACATCATTCCTTGACCGCGATGTTGTACTTCTGAATCTTCGACTTCAGCGTGTTCCGCGCGAGTCCCAGCCGTCGCGCGGCTTCGCGGATGCGGCCGCCCGAGCTTTCCAGTGCGCGCAGGATCAGCTGTTTGTCGACCGTCGACATCACCTCGTCGTAGACCTCGCTCGTGATGTCCATCTTGCCGACCATCGGATTCAGGAACGCGCCTGGCGCACCGCCCGGTGCCGCGGCGGCGACGAGCGCCGGCGCGCTGTCGGAGTAGAGGCTGTAGAACTCGTTCTTCGTCACCAGCTCGTCGTTCGACATGACGATGGCGCGATGCAGCGTCGCTTCGAGCTCGCGCACGTTGCCCGGCCAGTCGTAGCGCATGAACAGGTCGAGCACTCCCGGCTCGAGGCGCTTGGTGTCGATGCCCAGGTCCTTGCAGATCTTGCGGATGAAATGCTCGGCCAGGACGGGGATGTCGTCCTTCCGCTCGCGCAGCGGCGGCAGCATGATCGGGATGATGTTCAGGCGATAGAACAGATCCTCGCGGAACGTCCCGTCCTCGATCGCTTTCTCCAGCTCGAGGTTCGTGGCCGTGATGATCTTCACGTCGACCTTGATCGTCTGCGTGCCGCCGACCCGCTCGAACTCCTTGTCCTCGACCACGCGCAGCAGTTTCGACTGCATGGCCAGCGACATCTTTCCGATCTCGTCGAGGAAGATCGAGCCGTTGTTCGCGAGCTCGAACCGTCCCAGCTTCCGGCGATCCGCGCCGGTGAACGCGCCCTTCTCGTGGCCGAACAACTCCGACTCCGCCAGCGTCTCCGGCAGCGCCGCGCAGTTGAACTTGATGAACGGTCCCTGACGCCGCGGCCCGATGTTGTGGATGATCCGGGCGATCAGCCCCTTGCCCGTGCCCGATTCACCGCGCAGCAGCACCGTCGAATGTCCGGCCGACGCCTTCCTGATCGCGAACTGAATCTTCGCCACAGCCTCGGACTGCCCGATCACCGAATCCAGATGCTTCTCGACCAGCACCTCGCGGCGGAGACCCTCGTTTTCGAGCGACAGCCGCGTCCGCGCTTCTTCCAGCTCCTCGTAAAGCCGCGCGTTCTCGATCGCGATCGCGGCCTGATCGGCGAAGGCCTCCAGGAAGCTGAGGTCCTTCTGCGAGAAGAGATGGCGGGCCTGGCGGTGGTCGATGTAGATCGCGCCGGCGATCCGCTCTTTCATGATCAGCGGCACGCAGAGGATCGACAGGATGTTGTCCGCGATCACCGATTCAGACTCGACGAAGCGCTGGTCGGCCCGCGCGTCCGCGGAGATCACCGACTGCCCGCTCTGAATCACTTCCTTGACGATCGACTGCGGCGAGCGGCGCTGATCGCCTTCCGCGCGCTCGGAGATGTTCCGCGCGACGCGCGTGCGCAACGCGCCGGTGATCGGATCGAGGAGGATGAGCATGCCCCTTTCCGCGCGGAGACGGCGGATGCAGACATCGAGAACGCGATTGAGCACTTCCTCGAGGTTCAGCGTGGAGTTGATGATCTTCACGATCTCGTACAGACCGACCACGCCCTGATCGGGCGCCTTGCCGGCCGGGCGGATGCGGAACAGCGCGCCGCGCGAGCGCTCGAGATCGAGTGAGGCATCCAGGCGCTCGAAGATCTTGATCGCGCCGCGGATGGTCTGCGTCGCTTCTTCCGGCTCGTCGCGAAGTACGCCGATGTCGAACAGCAGCCGCGCGAGCTCGTACGGCGCATCGACTTCCTCGAACGTCGTCCGCGCGGAGTCGAACTTTGACTGCGCTGCATCGCGATCGCCGCGGGCGTTGTGGATCTTGGCCCAGGCCCATTCGTTCTTGGCCAGCGAGAAACGATCGCCGAGCTGTCGCGCGAACTGTTCCGCGGTCTCGGCGTGCTTCGTCGCGCCGTCCACGTCGCCTTTCTGCAGAACCATGCACGCCGCAGCGGTGTGCGCGCGCGCCAGGCCGTGCAGCGTGCGATTGGCTTCGAAGATCTGCATCGAGCGGTTGAGGTATTTCTCCGACTCCTCGAGATTGCCCCGCTCATCCTCGATCGAAGCCAGCACATACGCGGCCTCGGCAATCAGGTCTTCATCGCGAGCCCGCTCCCCTGCCGCCATCGCCTTCTGCGCGTACTCGAGGGCTTTGGCGATGTCCCCGCGCTTCTTGGTAAGGCGGGCCAAAGGCACATACACAGTGAGGCGCGACGCGCGGGTCTCATCGAAGCCTTCGAGCGCGAGACACTTCTTGTATTGCTCGAGCGCCTCGTTCCAGCGTCCGGTCATCTCCAGCGCATCGGCGAGATTCTCGCGAGCCAGCGCCTCATGCTCGACGGCGCCGATCTTCTCGTCGATGCGCACGCTCTTCTCGAAGTACTCCGCCGCCGCGTGGAAATTGCCGCGGCCGTACTCGACGACGCCGACGTTGTTGTACGACGTCACCAGGTCCCACAGGTCGCCTTCGTTCTCGGAGACGTCGAGGTTCTTGCGGAAGTGCTGCAGGGCCTCGTCCCACGCGCCGAGCTTCCAGAGCGTGTTGCCGAGGTTCATCGACGCGACTTTGCAGAGCTGCTCGGAGCCGAGCTTCTCGCCGATGGCCAGCGCTTCTTCGAGGATGTCCCGCGAGCGCTGCCAGTTGCCGCCGGCGAACTCGATGAGGCCGAGGATGTTCTTGACGTAGCCGTAGACGACGGTCGGCTCCATCTGCTCGAGCATGACCTTGGCCCGCTCGGCGGTGTCGCGCGCGGCGTCGAGGTCATCGCGCAGCCGGTACAGCCAGGCCAGGCGATTGAGCATCTCCGCGACGTCGACGGTCTGGCCGAGGCTGTCGTAGATCGAGAGCGCGGAGTTGTAGTACGTCATCGCCGCTTCCTGATCGCCGCGGCGGGCCAGCACTTTGCCGATCTTCTTCATCACCCGGGCGATCTCGGCGTTCGGCGCGTCATCGGGATGGCGGCTCTGGATGCTCTTGAGCAGGAACTGGTACGCGTGCATCGCGCTGCGATAGTCGTCGCGGCGGTAGTAGGCGTCGGCGAGCTTCTCGCGCACTTCCGCTTTGCGCGCTTCTTCGATGCCGCCGAGGTCCATCAGCTCGAGGGCGATGCGGTAGAACTCCGTCGCTTCCTCGTGAGCGAGCGTGCGCGTCGCGAGATCGCCTGCTTCGATGGAGTAGCGCGTGCCCCGCTCGATGTCGTTGGCGCGCGAGAAGTGATACGCGACCTGACCGAGCATCTGCGTCGAGCCGCTGACCACCGCGGGCTCGAGCGCTTCGCCCGCCCGGAGATGCAGTTCCATCCGCCGGCGCTCGGGCATGGCGTTGTAGACCGCGTCGCGGAGATGAATCTGCGGGAAGGTGATGATCCTGCCGTCGTTGGATTCGTCGACGAGACCGTGGCGCGCGAGCTCGCTCACGGTTTCGTAGAGCGATTCCGCGTTCAATTCGGAGACGCGCGCGAGCAACTCGATGTCCATAGACTCGCCGAACACCGACGCCATCTCCAGCAACGATCGATGCCCGTTGCCGAGCGTCTCAACCTTCTCCATGAGGATCTGCGACGGTCCGCCGGGGATGCGCAGCGAACGGATGCGGTCCATGTCCGCGACCCAGCCCGTCGGCAACCAGGTCAGGTATTCGTGGGCGACGAGGTAATCGACGATGCGGCGGATGTTCAGCGGCGAGCCGGCCGACTCCCACAGCATCCAGCGAACGATCTCGTCGTCGACGTTCGT
Organism: uncultured Acidobacteriota bacterium; assembly: GCA_963822445.1. Classification (GTDB taxonomy): domain Bacteria; phylum Acidobacteriota; class Thermoanaerobaculia; order Gp7-AA8; family Gp7-AA8; genus QHVT01. The sequence goes on from CAWGHO010000003.1 coordinate 1,769,419, forward strand.
GTCGCCGAGCAGCGACTGCACGTGCTCGCGCACCAGCGACTCGGTCAGCGTTTCGACGCGGATGATCGGGAAATTGCTTTCCCTGGCGCGCTGCTCCCAGAACGAGAGATTCGGCGCGGACGATTCGATGGCCGCCTCGCCGCCGGAATCGAGCGTGAGCGTGCCGATGACCAGCAACCGGTTCTGCTTCGCTTCGCCGACCAGGAACGCGAAGAGCTCCGCGGTCGAAGGATCGGCCCACTGCACGTCCTCGATGATCAGGATCAGCGGCGAGCCGCCGGTCTCGCTGCCGACGCTCAGGAATCCATACATGTCCTGCATCGACTGGACGATGCGGTTGAAGAGTCTGTACTTCTGCCCGTGCTGCGGCGGACTGGTGTCCGGTCCCGCGGAAGCAACGACCGGCCGCAGGATCCGCCGGATCTCCTCCGCCACATCAGCCTCGGGATTCACGGCGTTCACGAGTTGCTCGAAGATCTCGAAGAACGGCGCGTAGATCGTCTTGCGGTTCACCGGACAACGGCCGCAGAACACGCGCGCGCCGTCGAGTTGCGCGCGCAGCGTCACGTCGCGCACGATGCGGCTCTTTCCCATGCCTTCCGCGCCGGCGAGGATCACGCCGTTGCCGCGTCCTTCGCGAGCCTCGGCGATGAGCGCCATCAACGCACTGACTTCCGTCTTGCGGCCGATCAGCGGCGCGGCGAACAGCTCACCGCGGCCGACCAGCAGTTCCGACGGCGGCGTTTTCTTTCCCACCGCTTCGGCCACCGCCTGCAGGAGCGCAGCGGCTGACGGGAAGCGATGACGCGGATCTTTTTCGAGAAGCCTGGTGATGATCTGCTCGAGCGCTTCCGGCACGCGCGGATTGATCGACGAGACCGGCCGCACGCCTTCGTCGAGGCGCATGCGGATCACTTCGATCGGCGGTTTGCCGTAGCCCGGCAACGCGCCGGTGACCGTTTCGTACAGCGTCATCCCGAGCGCGTACAGATCGGCGCGCGAGTCGACGCGATCCTGTTTCAGGACCTCCGGCGCCATGTACTGCAGCGTGCCGCGGATCTGCCGGTCGAAGACCTGGCGGGCCTCGATGGCCAGGCCGAAATCCATGATCTTGGCCTTGCCGTCGTCGCTGACGAGGATGTTCGACGGCTTGAGGTCGAGATGGATGATGCCGAGGTGATGGACGTGATGCAGGCCGGAGGCGATCTGCAGAAGGACGTCGTACAGCGCGTCCCAGTTCTGCCCGTCGAACCAGTCGGTGATCCGCTTCCCCGGGAAGAACTCCATCGTGAAGTAGGGGAAGCCTTCCTGCAGCACGCCGAAGTCGAAGACTTTGATGACGCTCGCATGTTCGAGCGACGCCAGCGTGCTGAACTCCGCCTTGAATCGGAGCAGCTGCTGCGGATCGGACAGCTCGTGACGGAGGATCTTGATCGCTTCGTCGCGGCGGTCGGCAACGTCGAACACGCGGTAAACCGCGGTCTCCGGCGTCTGCTTCAGCGTCGCACGCACCTGGTACCGCGGCGGAAGTGAAACCTCGGGGGTCACGCCTTCATCAGTGGTTGTGGTCATGACGTTTTTGGTTGAGGGTGAGAATATAACCCTACCCCACGCCGATGGGGGTCAACAATTTGACCAGCGGTGTCCATGTAGAATGCGCGACCGGCCGGCAGATGTCTGAGAATCCCCAATCATTCGACGGTTTCGAGATCGAGCGCGTCCTGGGCAAGGGCGGGATGGGAACTGTCTATCTCGCGCGCGATCAGCGACTTGGCCGTTACGTCGCGCTCAAGGTCCTCAACGCCAACGAGCTGACTTACGACGACCGCAAGGCGCGCTTCTTCCGGGAGGCGAAGTCAGCCGCGGCCATCCGCCACCCCAACGTGGCCACGGTTTACGACGTCGATGAGACCGAGGATGGGCAGCCGTTCATCGTCATGGAGTACTGCGAGGGGGAAACGCTGTCGCAGCGGATCCGCCGGCGCCCGCTCGATTCCGCGGAGTTCCTTTCGATTGCCCGGCAGATCGCGGCCGGCGTTGCCGCCGCGCACGAAGGGGGCATCATCCACCGCGACATCAAGAGCGCGAACATCATCGTCGAGTCGAACGGTGTCGCGAAGATTCTCGACTTCGGCCTGGCCAAATCGCTCCCGCGCGCGCTCACCGATCCGGGGCTGGAAAAAACCTTCGAATCGACCAGCAGCCATTTCTTCGGCACGCTGCATTTCATCTCGCCCGAACAGGCTCGCGGTCAGAACGCCGATCCGCGGAGCGATCTCTTTTCCGTCGGCGTCGTGCTGTATCACATGGCCTCCGGCCACCTTCCCTTCAATGCCGAAGCGCCGCTGATGGTGCTCGACAAGATCCGCGAGGGAGAACCGGAACCGTTCGTTCCGCTCGATCCGACCTTTCCGCCGGCGGCCGCGAAAATCATTTCGAAGCTGCTGCAGAAAGATCCCAAGGACCGCTTTCAGACCGCGCGCGAGCTGCTCTCCGATCTCGAGGAGATCGACACGCCGACGATCCGCATGACCATGTCGACATCGAAGACCATGCTCGGACGGACCGTGCGGCGTGGCTCGAACCTGATGCGGGCCGCGATCACCCTCTTTGCGGCGCTGCTCGTGGTTGCGGCGATCTTCCTCATCCGCCGCGACGGTGGATTCAACGGCGAGCCCGCCGTCGAGGCGTCGCGGCCGATCCGTTCGATGGCCGTGCTGCCGCTGCGGAACATCGCCAACAACACCAGCGACGAATTTCTCTCCGTCGGACTCGCCGACGCGCTGGTCACGAAACTTCAGCAGATCCCCTCGCTGCAGGTTCGCCCGACTTCGGCGGTGCTCGAGTTTCAGGGAGACAAGGTCGACACGAAGAAGGCGACCCAGAAGCTGAAGGTCGACGGCGTGCTGGAAGGACACTTCCTCGCGGCGGGCGATCTCGTTCGCGTGACGCTCCAGCTGACCGACTCGCGAACGGGCTTCAGCATCTGGTCGGACACGGTCGACGGACGGCGCGACAACCTGCTCAAACTGATCGACGACGTGTCGACGAGAACCGTCGCCGGTCTGAACGAAAAGATCGGCGTGCAACAACCGCAGCTCGCGCGATCGCAGGCGCGGTCGTCGAATCCGAAAGCTTACGAGGAGTATCTGAAGGCCCGCGCGCTGAACGGCAGTTTCGTGCCGCAGCACTTCGCCGATCAGATCGCGGCGCTGAAGCGCGCCATCGCGCTCGATCCGTCATTCGCCGCGGCATACGCGGATCTGGCGACGACGCTTTCCCTGGGGATCGCGCGCAGCCTCGCCGATCCGACGGACATTCAACGCGCGGAGTGGTATGCACGGCAGGCCGTGCGGCTGGATCCGAATCTTGCCGAGGCTCATCTGGCGCTGGGACGCGTGTTCGTTCGCGATCCGGCGCGGTATCGCGAGTCCGTGCGCGAGATCCTGGCCGCGCTGCGTCTGGAAGCGACGGACACGCAGGCGCTGCATTCGATGGTCACCTACTTCGTATCGACCGGCGACATGCAGAAAGCGCAGTGCATCGGCGACAAGCTGGTGCAGCTCGATCCGATGTCGAACGAGGCGCGCACGCGGGGCTACTGGTACGTCAACGCGGTCGATCCGGAAGGCGCGCTGCAGAACGCGAGGTTCGCATCCGAAACGGCGGACACCGCTCTCGCGGCTCACGACATCCGCGGATACGCGGCCCTGCTGCGAGGCGACCTGGCCGCGGCCGAAAAGGAAGCTGACGCCGCGCTGAAGCTCGTCCCCGCCAACTACCTTGGCAAGAGCCTCAAAGCGATGAGTGCCGCGGGCCGAGGCGATCGCGCTGCGACGGAAGCCGCGCTGCGGACCTTCGCCGCGGACGCGCAACGGACCCACTGGGCCGCGTTCCGCGTCGCGCTCTGCTACGCGAAGCTCGGCGACCGCGACCAGGCCATCACCTGGCTGCAGCGTGCCGCGGCGGCGGGCAATCACAGCTGGTACGCGCTCATCAAACATCCCTGGCTGCAGGGCCTGCAGGCCGACCCCGAGTTCCAGCAGATCGTCAGCAAGATGAAGTCGGATCTCGACGATGTGCGCGACGACGTGGTGGGTGTTTATCAGCTGATCTGCCGGTAGACCGCCGCATGGCCAAATACGTTACGGCTGCTCTGCTTCTGTCTGTCCTGGCAACCCCCGTCGCGGCGCAGATCCATTTCGAAGCGGTCATCTCGGGTCACAACGCCCAGATTCAGTTCTTCATCAGCGCGCCCGCCATGCCCTGGGTTCAATGGATCAATCCAAACGTCGACCAGGCCGGCCTGCCCTTCGCCGTCGCGTCGGCGGACTCGCTCGAAGTCTTCGGTCTGTCGGCCAACGGCGTCTTTCGGGTCACGCCGAACGGCGCCGTTCCGCTCTTCAACCTGCCGGCGGGGCAGTTCGGACAGGCGATCGCCGTATCCACGAACGGACTGATTTTCGTGTCGACGCGAACCTTCGTGCCGACCACGCGCCGGCTGCTTGTGTTCACATCTACAGGAACGCTGCAGGCCACGTACGTCCTCGCGGTTTCCGACGATGTCGACGTGATGATTGTCGGTGCGGACGGATGCACCGTTTTCTACGCCGAAGGAAACGTCATCCACCGCATCAACGGCTGCACCGGCGCGGCGCTGCCTGACTTTGCGACGACGGGAGGCACGGTCCACGACATCTTCCCGACTGCCGGAGGGCAGTTCCTCGTAACGTCGGGAAGCGACGTCCTCCTGTACGACGGATCAGGAACGCTGGTTCGTACCGTGGCCACCATTTCGTCGTACACAAGCGATGCTTCTCTTTCTCCAGGTCAGATCGCGCTCGGCGCCGATGGCCAGACACTCTGGATGACCACCACTGGGCCGAGCTGCGTTACCGAACCGTTCCTGCTGCGGCTCGCCTTCGACGACGGCGAGGAGCTGTCCCGCCAGGACATCAACATCGACGCGACCACGGGGCTGATCCTCAGCGCCAACGGACCGGGCGCGGCGATCCCGACGACGGGGACACTGGCCCTGATTTTCGTCGCCCTGATGATCGCCGCGGCGGGTGTGGTCGTGCTCAGGTAATGGGCGCGCGCACGAGCAATGACGATGGCACCGCCGCGATCTGCAGCGGCGTCTCCAGTTCCACCAGCTCACCATCGACTGATACGCGCATCCTGCGCCGCGGTGTATCCACGCGCAGATGGGTCGTGCGAACGCTTCGGAATCCCTGCACGTCGACGATCTTGCCGCGCAGATACTTCGCCGCCGCGCCCACGAACTGCGGGCGGCTCATGAACTCGAGAGAGTAGATGGTCACGCGGCCGTCGTTGAACGTCGTCTTCGGCGCGACCAGTCCGGATTGCTTCAGGTCGTACGCGTTGATGGCCACCACGAACATCTGCGTGCGAAAGGTCTCCACGCGGCCGTCCATCTCCACGACCAGCACAACGTGCGGAAACTGGCGCAGCGCCAGACGCGCCGCTTTCGCGTACGCGCGCCACCGGCTGTGCATCGAGCGGAACCGCTCGCGGAACTCGCTCAGCGTCGGATAGATCCCGAGCATCACGCTGTTCAGGAAGTAGCGTCCGTTCACCCGTCCGACGTCGATCTGCCGCACCTCGCCGCGCAACGCGATCTCCATCGCCGCCTTCCAGTCGTCGAGCGGCAACTCCAGATCGCGGGCCAGATGATTCAGGCTGCCAACGGGAACGACACCCAGGACGCCCTCCGTGCCGACGAGGGCTTGCATGACGTGATGCACGCTGCCGTCGCCTCCGGCCACGACGAACGATTTCAGTCCCGCGTCGAGCGTCTCGCGAACGACGGTGCGCACGTTGACGCCTTCTTTGACTTCCACGACGCGCAAGCCGTTCTCTTCCGCAACGGTGCGAAGTGCGGATTCATCGGAGGCGGTGAAGGTCCCGGCGCGCGGGTTGAGGAAGAGGACCCCCCGGCGCATCAGGCGGTCGCGTCGAACATGCGCCGCAGCGCACGCTCCGCCGGAACGCGAATCTCCTCCGGCACTTCCATGTCGTACTGCAGGTATTTGAGAGAGTCGCGCACGTCTTCGAGCGTCGTCACTTTCATGAACGCGCAGAGCTTGCAGCCCTTGAGGAACTGCTTGTCCGGCACTTCCATGGCCAGGCGGTCGGAGAGACCGCATTCGGTGACGATGAGGAATCGCGAAGCCGGCCGTTCTTTCGCCCACTTGACCATGCCCGAGGTCGAGAGGACGGCGTCGGCGAGCTTCGCGACGTCGGGACGGCACTCGGGATGGACGAGGATCTCCAGTTCGGGATCGGCGGCGCGGATCCGCGCGACTTCTTCCGGCGTGATCTGCTGGTGCACGTAACAGAAGCCGTCCCAGGGAATGATGTTCTTCTCCGGAACCTGCTCGGCGACGTGATTGGCGAGATTGCGATCGGGGACGAAGAGGATGTTCTTCGCGTCGAGCGTCCGCACGACTTTCGCTGCATTCGCCGAAGTGACGATGATGTCGGAGAGCGCCTTCACCGCCGCGGTGGTGTTCACGTAACTCACGACGGCGAGATCGGGATAGTCCTTCTTCAGCTCCTCGATCCGGGCCGCGAGATCCTCGGCCGGCGCGGAATCCGCGAGCTGGCATCCGGCCATCAGATTGGGCAGGAGCACGCGCTTCGTGGGATTGACGATCTTCGCCGTCTCGGCCATGAAGTTCACGCCGCAGAACTCGATGACGTCCGCGTCCGAGACCTTGGAAGCCATGAGCGCGAGCTCGAGCGAATCGCCGACGAAATCGGCGACTTTGAGGATCTCCGGACGGTAGTAGTTGTGAGCGACGATGACCGCGTTGCGCTCTTTTTTCAGCGCCCGGATCTCTTCGTGGAGAGCCTCGAATTCACGGACTTCCTCCCGCGAGTATTCGTACGTCGATACCCGGCTGAGCTCTTCGTAAAGTGTTGACATGTCACTTCCTATTTAGCGAATTCGGCGCCAGCCGGCACGGCCGGCTGCGCAGGTTGCTGCGCCTTGCGGCACGCGCGTCTCTTCCTCACGATCACGGCTTCGGGCGGCGCAGCGCGCCTGACAGCTTGCTTAACGGCGAGCCTCCGAAGCCAGCAGAACCACCGTCGATCCCCACCCGCCACCCGAGGGATCGGCGTCCTCGAAATCGAGGATGAAGTCGAGCTCGCGGAGCAACGAGCGGATGCGCTCCCGCTGCACGCCGATGCCGCGGCCGTGGATCAGGCGAACCTGCGTCAAGCCGAGGCGGTGGGCCTCGATGAGGTACTCGCGGGCTACGTCCTTGATCTCGTCCGGACGGAACGGATGCAGGTCCAGGGTGTCGGTGATTGGAATCTCGATGGGGTCCACGCTGGGCGCATTCTATTGATATCGCCCTGTGCGATACTCTCCGTTCACTCAGGAGATCGCGCTCGAATGGTCCTCTTCAACCACGCCACCCGCGAGATGACGGCGAAGATCGTCTACTACGGCCCCGGCCTGTGCGGAAAAACGACCAATCTCATGGTCATCTTCGACAAGCTCGACCCGAAATCGAAGGGGAAGATGCTGTCGCTGGCGACCAAGACCGACCGCACCCTGTTCTTCGATCTCCTGCCCGTCGACATCGGCAAAGTCGGACCATTCAACCTCAAGATCCAGCTCTACACCGTCCCCGGACAGGTCTTCTACAACGAGACCCGCAAGCTCGTGCTCAAGGGCGCGGATTCGGTGGTGTTCGTGGCCGATTCGCAGCCGGCGATGGTCGAGGCGAATCGCGAGAGCTTCGCCAACCTCCTCGATAATCTCGAAGAGAACCAGATCGATCCGAACGACACGCCGATCGTCATTCAGTACAACAAACGCGACCTGCCCCACGCCATGCCGGTCGACAAGCTCGCCGAATCCCTCGGCTTCGAGGGCTATCCCTACACCGAAGCCTCGGCGCTCAAGGGCGACGGCGTCATGGAGACGTTCAAGCTCGTCTCGAAGATCACCGCCAAACACCTTTTCGCCAGGCTGAAAGGAAAGAGCGAGCCGATCAAGAAGGCCGCCCTGCCGAAGCCGTCCGCGTCGCAGGTGAAAGCCCGCCCCGCCCCGGCTCCGATCCCGGAACCCGAGCCGGAGCCGGAGACCGTCGGCAGCGCGATGCTCGACGCCGAGCCGATGTCCGCCGCGCCGAATCCGTTCGCGGACTCGGTCCCCTTCCCCGACGCCGTTCCCGTAGAGACCGATTACGACGGCGCCGAGGAGGTGTCGCTCGAGCAGCTTCTCGCCGAGGGCCGCAGCCGTCCGGCGACGATGGCCGGGACGGTGCGCGTGCCGATCGACGACGTGGAGGAGCTGGGAGCGCACGAGCTGGTCGCGATTCCCGATGAGTCCCCCGTCGCCGTCGCGGTGATGGACGAGGAACCGGTCTCCGCCGGCCGTGCCGACAGCCGCGTGGCCGAGCTCGAAGCCCAGGTCGCCTCGCTCCAGCAGAAGCTCAGCAGCAGGCAGGACACGCTCGAGCAGATTCTGCGGGAGCTGGATGACATCCGGGCGCGGGTTCAGGCGGAACTTCAATGATGGTTGTCAGGTTGTCCGGTTGTCGGGTTGTCAAGTAGCGCAGACACACCCGACAACCTGATAACCCGATAACCTGACAACCCTGTTATCATCTGCAAATAACAATTCATCGAGGGGGATCCAAAACAATGCGCCGCATTCTCATTCTGCTTCTCTGCCTGACCTTCGCTCTCGCCGGCTGTAAAGCCAAGGAAGCAATCGACAAAGCCGACATCTCCAAGGATCTCGACAAGCGCGGGACGACCGACCTGATGCAGGAGATCGCCAAGGACGAGTACACCGCACCGGAAGACGGGCGGCTCACCGAGGCGCAGATTCAGATGTATCTGAAGGTGCGTGAGCACGAGAAGAAGATCGCCCAGGTGGCGAAGGACGAGATGAAGCAGCACGCCCAGAAGGCCGAGAAAGCGGGCGAGAAGTCGCTGGCCGGCCTCGTCCAGGGTCTGCAGGCCATGGGTTCCGCGGCCGACTTCCTCACCGCCGACCTCCGCGCCGCCAAGGACCTCGGCTACAACACTCAGGAGTACGTCTGGGTGAAGGGCCAGATCATGGCCGCCAGCACCACGGCCATGGCCGAGAAGTTCAGCGAAGCGATGACCGCCAACTTCGACACCGCCTATCAGGATGCGAAGAAGGCCTACGACGCCGCCACCGACGAGACTACCAAGAAGATGTACGCCGACGTCCTGGCCGGCTACGAGAAGGCCAAGCAGGAGATGAAGCAGAACACCGACGCCGATCCTGCGGCCACGTTCAACCGCCAGCTCCTCTCGAAGTACGAGAACGCCCTCAACGCCTTCGCCCACGAAATGTCGAAGTACGAAGACAAGCCCGGCGACGTGCAGAAGAGCGTGCAGGAATTCGAGCAGAAAGTAGACGAAGCGAAGAAGCAGTAGGCAGTGTCCAAGACTCTTCAATGTTCGCGCTGCGAGTGGCAATCGCCGCTCGCAGCGCTTTTCAATTTGTGCCCGGAATGCAGTGCACCGATTCTTGTGCACTACCACTTCGAGAACGCGCCCCGTCTGCTCGAGAGAAACGACATGTGGCGCTATCTCGACGTCCTTCCCGTCGATTCGGAGGAGGACGTCGTCACGCTCGGCGAAGGTTTGACGCCGCTGCTTCCGGCGCGCTCGCGCGACAACGTCTTTATCAAGGACGAATCGAAGAATCCGACGCGGTCGTTCAAGTCGCGAGGGATGGCCGCCGCGGTTTCGATGGCAAAGAAGCTCGGCGCGAAGAGTCTCGCCGCGCCGACCGCGGGAAACGCCGGCGCCGCGCTCTCGGCATACGGCGCACGAGCGGGTCTGCCGGTCTTCGTGGCCATGCCGCGCGACACGCCGCAATCGATCGTCGATGAATGCCGCGATTACGGCGCCGCGGTCGAGCTGGTCGAAGGGGTGATCACCGACGCCGCGAAACGCGTCCAGCAGTTCATCGCTGAAAACGGCGGGTTCGACCTGTCGACGCTCAAAGAGCCCTACCGCGTCGAAGGCAAGAAGATCATGGGCTATGAGCTCCTCCCCGACCTCGGCCGCCTCCCCGACGTCATCCTCTATCCCACCGGCGGCGGCACGGGTCTCATCGGCATGTGGAAGGCCTTCGACGAAATGGAGCGCCTCGGCTGGATCGACGCGAAGCGCCCGCGGATGTGGACCGTGCAGTCGAGCGGTTGCGCGCCGATCGTGCGCGCGTTCGAGCAGCAGCTCGAGACCGCGCCGGAATGGGAATCGCCGCAGACCAGCGCGTGGGGCCTGCGCGTGCCGCGTGCGGTCGGTGACCGGCTGATGCTTCGCGCCTTGCGCGATTCCGGCGGCGGGGCGATCGCCGTCGAGGACGCGAAGATCGAGGACGCCGCGGCCGATCTCCGCCGCCGCGAAGGCGTCGACGCCGGACCTGAGACCGGCGCGGCCTGGCTGGCGCTTAACGAGCTGAAGCAGCGCGGTGCGATTGGTGACGATGACCTCGTGGTGGTCTTCAACACCGGCGGCAATAAGTACCGGTGACTGCGGTCACGCGACGTCTGTCAACGTAATCGCTACACTGACCGTCGAATCCCACGATCAACTTTGGAGACTCGATGAAAAGGCTCGCCTTCCCGGCGCTTTGTGCGGTGCTGTTGCTCTCCTTCGCGCCCTCGCTCATGGCGCAATGCGGTTCGGAGATCCCGATCGTTTCCCCGGCCAACGGCTCGACGATTCCGAAAGAGAACGTCGTCCTCCAGTGGGCCACGGTGCCCGGCGTCAACAGCTACGACGTCTTCTTCGGACCGCTCGGTCCCGGCGTCTGCACAGGCACTCCGCACGCGACGGTCAACGACACGCAGTGGAGCCCGCCGTCGAACGAGGTCACCGACAACCAAACCTACGGCTGGCGCGTCGTCGCCAACGGCACGAACTGCACCGCGCCTCCACCGCCGTCGACGACGTGCGCTTCCTTCAACACCAACACGAATCAGGGCTGCCAGCTCGCCGCGCCGACCCTGGTCTCGCCAAACGCCGGCTACCACCCTTACGGCCAGGTCACCTTCGACTGGAACCCCGTCGCGAACGCGACGTCCTACGAGCTCTTCACCTCCGTCGACAACGATCCGCCGTCGTCGCAGGGAGTGACGACGCAGACCAGCAAGACCCTCTTCATCGAGCCAGGCCGCTTCATCAAATGGGCGGTGGTCGCGCACGCGCATAACTGCGTCAGCGCCACGTCCGCGGTCTCGACCTTCACCACCAATTGCCCTGACGAAGTGCCGACGCTCATCGCGCCGCAGCACAACGCGCGCTTCGATGAAGGCGCCCCGATCACCTTCATCTGGAACGCCGTCGTCGGCGCCGCGGGCTACGACATCTACGTCAGCTCGAATGCGGGCGCGACGTACGACCTCCTCGTCGAGAACCTCACCGGCCGCACGCACACGGCCACGCTGCCAAAGGGCGAGTGGTCCTGGTATCTCCGCGCCAATTACGACGGAGATTGCGACCCGGGCTACAGCCAGCCCTCGCAGTTCGCGGTCGGCAGCGCCACGGAGTGCTCGACCGACGGGCCGCTGCTGCTGTCGCCGGCAAATGGTGCGAACAGTGTGGCGTCGCCGGTCACGTTCCAATGGCGCTCGGTTCGGGGCGCGACGCGGTATGCGGTCTTCGTCGCCATCAACAGCGACGACTTCGCTTTCTACGGCACCACCCAGGCAACGGAGCTCGAAGGATTCGTTCCCGATGGCACCATCCGCTGGCTGGTCGCGGCGATCTTCCCCAACTGCCCCGAAACGCGCAGCAGTGTCTCCACCTTCACCGCGGGCGACATCAATGACTGCCCGACCGGAACGATCTCCCTGCGCTCCCCCGCCGACGGCGCAACCGTCAGCGCACCGGTGACGCTGTCTTGGTCCGCGCTCGCGGGCGTCGACTTTTATCGCGTCACGGTCATCCTCAGTGACGAGACGTCGATCGTTCGTCGCACGACGGCCACAGAAGCAGAGTTTCGATCTCCCGGCCGGCGCGATGCGCTGGTACGTGGAAGGGATCAACGAAGGCTGCGATCCCATCCTCTCGAACCAGGGGCGCTTCACCGTGCAGCGCGCGACGAACTGCGCGACCAATCCCGCGCCGACGCTCATCGCGCCGCTGAGCACCGGGACCAATTCGGTTGTAGTCACGAGCCCGGTCACGTTCAGTTGGAACGCGGCGACCGGCGCACTCGGCTACCGCCTGTGGGTCTCCCCCAACGGCAAAGCCTTCGAAGACATCGGCCTGACCGACAAGACCCAGATCACGATTCCTCTCCCCGGCGGCGCGTATGCATGGTTCGTCGATGCGCTGTTTCGTAACTGCGACCCGGTGCCGTCGACGCGCGGCTTTTTCGTCATCGCCGACACCACCCAGCGCTGCCCGACGAATGCTCCCGCTCCGCTGGCTCCCGCGCAGGGATCCACCAGTGCGGCGCCTGTTCGCTTCAGCTGGACCGAAGTTGCGGCCGCGGAGAAGTACCGCGTGTTCGTTTCCATCGATGGTTCCGAGGAGCGGTTGATCGGGACGACGGAAGACACTTCGCTCGAGCGCGTTCTGCCGCCGGGTGCTGCGCGCTGGAGAGTCGAGGCCATCGCCGCCGAATGCCGCGCTCTTTCGTCAGACGTCGTTCCGTTCACGATCCCCGAGGCGGCGAATTGCAGCGACGACAAACCGGGATTGGTGTCGCCGGCCAACGGCGCGACGCTCAGTGAACAGGAAATGGAGTTCGCCTGGACGCCGGTCAGCGGCGCCGTGCGCTACGTGATCATCGCCAAGACCGAGGATGGCTCGCCCGTTCCCGTTGGCGACAGCGCGGAGACGACCTTCCGCCGGCGCATGCCCTTCGGCCGCAACGAATGGTGGGTGGTGGTGTTCTTCGCCGGATGCGAGCCGGTGGAATCCGAGCATTTCCAGTTCACCATCACGCGCGATCAGAACTGCAGCAACCGCAGCCCGATCCTGCTGCAGCCCTCCGAAAGCACACGCGACGTCTACTCGCCGGTGACCTTCGCCTGGACGCGCGTGCCGGGCGCGATCGGCTATCAGATCTGGGTGCCGCAAGGCTCGCCGGTCATGAATCCCACGGCCAGCATCATCGCGTCGACGACGGAAACGACGGCCACCGTCGATCTGCCGCCGGGCACGTACCAGTGGTACGTCGTCGCTCGCTTCGCCACCTGCGATCCGACGGAATCAGCGATCGCCGAGTTCGAGGTCAAAGAGCCCGTTCCCTGCGGCACGCCCGATCAACCGACGGCCCAGGTCCTCGGACAAGCCCTTTCCGGAACGCCGTATCGCCTGCGCTGGACGCCGCTGCCCAACGTCGATGTGTACGAGGTCCAGGAGTCGACCTCGCTGACGTTCGAAAGCGCCGAGACGACCGTCGTCGAGCGTCCCGTGCTGCTTTTCGAGCACGAGGTCACCTCGCCGCTGCAGTACCACTATCGCGTTCGCGGCATCAGCAACTGCGATGACTCGCGCGGTCCGTACTCCGATCCGGTGAGCATCTTCATCGTGCCGCCGCGGACCAGCAACGCCAGCGCGGAAGTCGGTGTGGAAGGAACGATCGTGCAGACGGTCACCCTCCCCGCATCGCCGACGCCTCTTCCCTTCGTAGCGAAAGTTGACAAGCCGTGGCTGACGGTGACGCCCTCCAGCGGCGTCGTCGGGACGACCCGGTCACCTTGACCGTCACGGCCGACCCCTCCGTCCTCTTCCTCGGCACGAACACCGGCACGGTCACGGTCGAGTACACGACGCCGTCGAACGGAAAGATCGAATCGAACGGGACGACATTCAGCAGCGTGCCCGTGTCGGTCAGCCTGGTCACGCCGGTAACGCCGGTCGGTAAAGGAACGCCGCCGCCCGACGCGCTGATCTTCCCCATCGTCGGTCACGCCACCGGCGTCAACGACTCGCTCTTCGAGTCCGACATCCGCATCGCCAACCTCACGCCGCAGACGATGAAGTACCAGGTCAACTTCACGCCGTCTGGAACGGACGGAACGCAGACCGGCAGTTCGACGACGATCGAAGTGCCGCCGAACACGACCACCGCGCTCGATGACATCGTGGCCAGCGTCTTCGGCACGGGCACGATCTCCAGCGCTCTCGGGATGCTCGAAGTGCGTCCGCTGACTACGTCCACGACCTCGCCGAGTCTCTTCTCGGCGGTTTCGTCCGCGTTCCCCGCGCTTGCAACCGCGGCGTCGAGCCGCACCTACAACTTCACGCCGAACGGCACGTACGGTCAGTTCATCCCGGCGATTCCGTTCTCGAAGTTCGTCGGCAAGGGCTCGATCCTGTCGCTGCTGCAGGTCGCGCAATCGGCGGACTACCGCGCGAACTTCGGATTCGCCGAAGCGGGCGGCTCGCCGGTGGACCTGCTCGTGCGGGTGTACGACACGAAGAACATCCTCCTGGCCACGATCCCCGTCTCGCTGGGCGCAACGCAGCACACGCAGATGAACGGACTGCTCGCGCAGAACGGGATCAACGATCTGGCCGACGGCCGCGTGGAAGTGGAAGTGGTCAACGGCGACGGCAAGGTGACCGCGTACGTGTCCGAGCTCGACAACCGCACCAGCGATCCGCTGCTGGTGAACGCCGTGCCGAAGGGCGCGACCTCCGCGAATCGCTATGTCGTTCCGGGCATGGCCTACATCGACAACGGCTTCGCGTTCTGGGTCAGCGACCTGCGCATCTTCAACGCCGGCACGACTTCGACGCCGGCCACGGTCACGTTCTACCCGCAGGGCAACGGCACGCCCGTGGCGCGAAACATCACCCTCGACGCGGGTGAGATCGAAGTGCTGAACAACGTCGTGGCCACTCTGTTCGGTCAACCGAACGGCTCGGGCGGCGCGATCGCGATCACCACGCCGGCGAACACGCAGCTGTCGGCGACCGCGCGCACGTACAACCAGACCAGCAACGGGACTTACGGTCAATTCATCCCCGGCGTTACGGTTGCGGAGTCGGTCGGCAATGGCGATCGCGCGCTGCAGCTGCTGCAGCTCGAGACGTCCTCCCGTTTCCGCACGAACGTCGGCGTGACCGAGACCTCGGGCAACCCCGCGCGCGTGGAGTTGACGGCGATTCAGCCTGATTCGATCGTCACGCCGATCATCACTCTCGATCTGGCAGCGGGCGAGTTCCGCCAGATCAGCCTCGCCGACTTCTTCGAGGCCGGCGCGGCGGTCTACAACGCCCGCGTGACGGTGAAGGTGGTTAGCGGATCGGGTCGGGTGACGGCGTACGGATCGGCGATCGACGTGACGACGCAGGACCCGACCTACGTACCAGCGCAGTAGCGAAGCTCTGGACTGCGGCGGCAAGGCCGCCGCTCTCACTCGCCGCAGCGCCAGCTGCGGCTGGCGCAAGTGAGAGCGGCAGCCTTGCTGCCGCAGTCCAGACTGTCTACCGCCGGTTCTTGTCCACGATCGCCACGATGATCACCACGAACGCGGCCAGCCGCAGCAGATAGAAGATCGTCTGATCCTCCATCGTCTCGCGGGTCATGGTGATGGCGAACCGCTGCACGGCCAGGAGCAGGAAGGCCAGCGAGAACATGCCGAAGAGGCGGTCGCGCGACGCGCTCCAGAAGCGCAGGAAGAACAGCGCCGCGACGGCGTAACCCATCAGCAGCGCACCCGAGACCACTCCGTTCAGCGCGTTTCCCATATCAATCCATAGAGCAGCAGGGCCACGCCCACGAGCGCCGGAATCAGCCGCACGGTGAGGAGGTCGAACCGCGTGACGTGCTGCGCATCGACGATGAGGAGGACGTTGTTCAGCGCGAGGCCGATGAAGCAGAGAGCGCTCCAGAACAGCAGCCGCGCTCCCGATTGTCTGTAGCCGCGAACGAGCAGCGCCGCACAGAGCGCGCTCGTTGCAGCGCAGAGGACGTAGACGATCGTCGCGAACATGTTCTCCATCATTTCTTGAACTTGAAGGCGTCGGCGAAGCTTCGAAGCGGATCGGGGGGCGCGCCGACGACCGCTGCGACAACCTGACGGTCCTCGCCGTAAATCTGAGCGAGCTCGGTTACAAGAGCGTCGACCTCTTCATCGCCGCCGGCATACCGGTAGCGCGGCACACCGCTCGGCTCGAACGAGAGGAGACCGCTCGAGGCGAGGAGAAACAGGCGCATCGCTGCCGATTCGGACGGCATCTTCAGCTCCGTCGCCACCTCATTCGCCGACCACGAACGGGCCTGGTCGCCGCGCAGAAGAAGAACGATCTCGATCTGTTCGAGCGAGGGAAGGCGCTGCTGCAGCAACGACTGAAGTGATTCGGAGATACGACCCACTGCGCGGCGGGCATGCGCGATTCAGGCCAGCCGCAGGAAGATCGCCGCGCCGATGCTGCCCACGATCATGAGCATCCCCAGGAACCTTCCGCAGCCGACCGAGGTCGCGAGAACCTCGCGCACAGTTTCCTTTTCGCCGCGGTAAACCCAGAGCCCCTGTTCCTTCGTCGCAATCAGCGCTTTCTCCGCCGCCGACCAGATTCCGATCGCGCACGCCTTCTGTCCGGGCGGGACCGACGTCTCATGAAAGACGCAGTCTTCCAGAGGGCGGCCGCTGCCCTGGCGGAAATCGCGGGCTGTGCGCTCTCGGCCGTCCCACATGTCGTCCATGACCTCGATCCACTCGATGTGTCCCAGACGCTTCTCCTCGAACCGCGCGAAGCGCAGATGCTCCTTCACCCTTTCGCGCGCTTCGGAAGAGAGGATGTACTTCTCGCCGAAGTCGTGCAGGTTCGGGAAGCCTCCCAGCCGCGCGCTGAACTTCGCCCCCTCGATCCGGGCCGGGCTCGCGCCGTAGCCGGCGTAATCGACGACGTCCTTCCGGCCGGCGCGCGAAGAGGGCGAGAAGCGTTCGTAGTGCAGAACGGTGTAGAGGTAGAGCAGCGCGGGACGTCCGCGAACCGGCGAGGCGAACGGCTCACCGTCCGCCTCGAGCGTGCCGCAGATGGCGACCCGCTCTCCGTCGCGCGGTGACGTGACGCGGTCGGATTGCTCGACGAGCTTCATGTCCCGCCGCTCGCGGCCCGACAGGCGGATCATGCCGATGCCGGTGGCGCCGATGGCGGCCAGGCCGATGCTCCAGGCGGCCGCGCGCGCGGGCGACATCTTCGGCACGACGATCGCCGCGAAGACGATCGCCAGAATCACCAGCCGCGCCCACCAGGACCGCACGAGCATCATCGCTTCAGTTTCGTCCTCCGCAGCCGCACCTTGTTCGTGGGCGACGTCTCCAGCAGGAGCAGATCGCCGTTCGCCGCGAACGCGCCGCCGACGGGCGACCAGCTGCCGTTCGAGTCGACGACCACGCTCACTTTACCGTCCGCGGCGATGCGCTTCACCTTTCCCTCGCTGTACGACGCCACGTAGAGATTGCCGGCGCGATCGGTCCACAGACCCATCACCGAATGCTGGGCCATCACCTGCGGACGGAAGATGCTCGTGTCGGAGATGTTCTTCGCCAGCCGCGTCACGGCGCCGTTCGGACTGACTTTCACCACGTCCGTGCGATCGACGAGATAGAGCGTCGCGTCCGGCGTGGCGATCATCCAGCGGATGTTCGTGAAGCCGCGGGCCACGACGCTCTTCCGCCCGTTCGGAGCGATTTTCTCGATGCGCTTTCGGTCGGTGCCGGCCACGTACTGATTGCCCGCCGCATCGCGCACGAAGCTGTAGTCGCGAGGGAACCCTTCCCGGTCCTGGATCAGCTTCACCACCTTGCCGTCCGGTGACCGGCGCCAGAGGTAGTGGCCCCACTTGTCGATCCGTTCCCCTTCGTACCAGAGATGCTCGCCGTACAGATTGCCCCGCGCGTCGAGATAGAGCTCGTGCGTGTGCACGCCCGTCACAGCCACGGTTTTCGTCCCGTTCGGCGCGACCTTCCAGACCTGATCGAGATCGGAGTAATACGCGTTGCCCTGCGCGTCGATCACCACCGATACCGGCGGATGGGCGGAGAGCGGCAGCGCCGCGGCGGCGAGAGTGGCGATCAGGAGAAGGCGCGCGTTCATGCACGGAAGGTGCGCCGCCACGGCATTCCGTTAACCCTGCCGCGGAAAGTAGCCCTCGAAACAGATGATCGAGCCCGGCTTCCCCGGCTTCCGAAGATCGGGGAGCTTGTACGTTCTCATCCCGTCACCGCCGAACTGGGACCCCACCACGGCGTACAGCTTCTGGTAATCGCCGCTGATCTGCAGCTCCTGACCGTTCGCGGGCACGCAGTTGTCCGGCGGGTCCCCCGACTCCCACGGAACGATGAGGCCGACGAGCTCCGGCTCCCAGCGTGGCCGGGGTGCTCCCGGCGGGCTGTACAAGCCCTGGCTGGCTACGATCCAGTGGACGCCCCGCACCGGATCCGCGAGGTTCGGCAGCGCGATCGTTTCGTGATCGCCGTGCGTGGCAATCCCCAGTGCCCCACCGAGGTGCGGGTGGTCGCTCGTCGAGATCCGCCTGCCATCACAGCGAAGCCAGCCCTCGACAGACAAATCGTTCGGCCACATGGCCAACGCTCCGAGCAGCGGATCGCCCATGCTCTACCTCCTGTTTGTAGCGGGATTCGGGGATGGTATACCCGGCCGTTCATGCCCGCGGCGGAAACTTCCCCTTCACGCAGATGATGGCCTGCTCCTCGTCGTTCTCGAGGCGGTCCCGGAGATCGGGAAGCTGAAAGGTCACCTGGCTCGAACCGCCGAAGCGATTCCCGAGGATCGAGAAGAGCTCGGGGTTGTCGCGGATGTTGATGACCTGCCCTTCGGCGAACACGCAGTTCTCGGGCGGCTTCCGGCGCGTCCAGCCGGCGAGCACGCCGACGATGTCCGGAATGTACGGTGGCCGCGGTTCATCCCGCCGCGCAAACGTGCCGTCGGCGTTGATGATGTAGCGGACGCCGGCGAGCGGGTCCGCCTTCTTCGGCAACCGGAACGAATCCCCTTCAGGCTCCCCACCCAGCGTCGCGTAGAGCGCCAGGTTTCCCTGGATCGGAATCAGCCTGCCGTCGCACAGGGACCACCCGCGCAACTCGAAATCCCCTGTAAACATCGCCATCGTCCCGACGAGCGTTTCGGCCATCGATCCCCCCTCAGCTCTCTTTTCTCGATGCGACCATGGTAGTCCCCGCGGAGGCGCTGCATATAATGCGCGCCGCAAATCACGGAGGTCTTCCCCTTGGCAGAAAACGCTCAACAGCAATACGACGTGGTCATCATCGGCAGCGGACCGGGCGGATACGTGGCCGGCATCCGCGCCGGGCAGCTCGGAATGAAAGTGGCGGTGGTCGAGAAAGATCCGTTTCTCGGCGGCACCTGCCTGCACCGCGGCTGCATCCCCACCAAATCGCTTCTCGAGAACGCCGACGTCTGGGGCAAGATCCAGAAGGCGAAAGACTTCGGCATCACGGTCGGCGACGTCACCATCAACTTCTCCGAAGTGCAGAAGCGCAAGCAGGGCGTGGTCGACAACAACGCCAAGGGCATCGAGTTCCTCTTCAAGAAGAACAAGGTCGAGCGCATCCTCGGCCACGGCCGCGTGGTGAAAGCCGGCGTCGTGGAAGTCGAGGGCGAAGGCGGCAAGAAGACCCTCAACACCAAGAACATCATCCTGGCCATGGGCTCGGTGCCGCGCGACCTGCCCCACATCAAGGCCGACGGCAAGCGGATCATCAACTCCGATCACATCCTGATGCTCGACTACATCCCGAAGTCGATGCTGGTCATCGGCGCGGGCGCGGTGGGATGCGAGTTCGCCTCGATCTTCTCCCGCTTCGGCACGAAGACGACCATCGTCGAGGTCATGCCCCAGCTCCTGCCGATCGAGGACGACGAGATCGCCAAGGAGTTCACCCGCATCTTCAAGAAGAAAGGCATCGACGTCTTCACCGACGCGAAGGTGCTCTCCTGCGAAGTCGGCGAGAACGGCGTGAAGTCGACCGTCGAGGTGAAGGGCAAGCAGCAGGTCATCGAGACGGAGCTCGTCCTCTCGGCGACGGGCCGCGGTCCCGTGACCGGCGACGCGGGCCTCAAGAACACGAAGGTGAAAGTCAGCGATCGCGGGTTCGTCGAGGTCGACGAATTCATGCGCACCGCGCGAGCCGGGCATCTACGCCATCGGCGACATCGTCCCCACTCCCGCCCTCGCCCACTGCGCCTCGGCCGAAGGAATCCTCGCTGTCGAGCACATGAAGGGCATGCCCGTGCGCGCCATCAACTACGACCACGTTCCCAACGCGACGTACACCGAGCCCGAGGTTGCTTCGGTGGGGCTGACGGAGAAGAAGGCGAAGGAGAAGGGCTACGACGTGAAGATCGGCAAGTTCCCCTTCAGCGCGAACTCGAAGGCGAAGATCATCGGCGAGTCGAACGGTCTCGTGAAGATACGTCGTCGACGCGAAATACGACGAAGTCCTCGGCGTCCACATCGTCGGCCCGAAAGCCACGGAGCTGATCGTCGAAGCCTGCGCCGCGCTGGAGCTCGAGGCGACGAGCGAGTCGATCGCCAAGACCATCCACGCCCACCCGACGCTGTCGGAGGCCCTCATGGAAGCAGCGGAGGCGGTGCAGGGGCACGCGATTCACATTTGAATACGACCAATTCGTACGGCCTTTCACCCGAGCAACTTCTCGAGATCGACTACTTCCTGCGCCTCACCCGGACACTGGAAGAACGGCTCGTCGCGCTCTTCCGCCAATCGAAGGTCATCGGAGGGCTCTACCGCTCCCTTGGCCAGGAAGGGGAGTCGGTCGCGGCGGCGTATGCGCTCGATTACACGCAGGGCGACGTCGTGCAGCCGCTCATCCGCAACATCGGGTCGATTCTCGTTGCCGGCGCGAAGCCGGCGGACATCATCAAGCAGTACATGGCCAAGGGTGACGGCCCCACGCGCGGACGCGAGCTGAACATCCATTTCGGCCATCCCGCGCGCGACGGTTTCATCGGCCAGATCTCCATGCTCGGCGACATGATTCCGGTCATGGCCGGCATCGCTCTCGCCGGGCGGATGCAGAAGCGCAAGCTGGTGACCCTGGCTTTCATCGGCGACGGCGGCTCATCGACCGGCGCGTTCTGGGAAGGATTCAACTTCGCCGCGGTGCAGAAGCTGCCGATGGTCATCGTCGTCGAGGACAACGGCTACGCCTACTCGACGCCGACCTCGAAACAGACAGCGGCGCGGACGCTCGCCGACAAAGCGCGTCGCCGTCGGCTGCACCGGCGTCACCGTCGACGGCAACGACGTGCTCGCTGTCTACGGCGCCGCGAAGCAGGCCATCGAGCGCGCGCGCAACGGCGAGGGAGTGACGCTTCTCGAAGTGAAGACGTTCCGCCTCAAGGGACACGCCGAGCACGACAACCAGTCGTACGTACCGGCCGAGGTCATCGAGGAATGGAAGGCGAAAGACCCTTTGCCGCGATTCGAGAAGGTGCTGATGGAGCTCGGCGTGGCCACGCAGGAGGACTTCACGAAGATTCAACAGCGCGTGAAGAGCGAGGTCGACACGGCTACCGACGAGGCCGACCGCTCGCCGATGCCCGATCCCGCGGACGCCGCGCGCGGCCTGTACATCGAGGATGGTTACTGGAATGCCTGAGACGACCTACCTCGATGCCATCAACCAGGCCATGCGCGAAGAGATGGAGCGCGACGAGCGCGTCTTTCTCATCGGCGAAGACGTCGGCGCGTACGGCGGCGCCTTCAAGACCAGCGCGGGCCTCATCGACCGCTTCGGCCCGGAGCGCGTGATCGACACACCGATCTCCGAGATCGCCATCATCGGCGCGGCCTCGGGCGCCGCGTTGATGGGAATGCGGCCCATCGCCGAGATGCAGTTCATCGACTTCATCACCTGCGGCTACGACATGCTCGTCAACTTCTCCGCGATGAGCAGCTACCTCTTCGGCCGCGGCCTGTCCGATCGTCGTGCGTGGGCCCGCGGGCGGCGGCACGCACGGCGGCCCGTACCACTCGCTCAACCCCGAGGCGATGTTCATGAATCGGCCCGGGCTCAAGATCGTTGCGCCCGGCACCGCGTACGACGCCAAGGGCCTGCTCAAAGCCGCCGTGCGCGACGACAACCCCGTGCTCTACATCGAGCACAAGTACCTGTACCGCCGCATCAAGGAAGACCTGCCCGAAGAGGACTACGTCGTGCCGATCGGCAAGGCCAACATCCGGCGCAAGGGTAAGGACCTGACCATCCTCACCTGGGGCGCGATGATCTACGTCGCCGATGACGCGGCCGACCAGCTGGCGAAGGATGGCGTGTCTGTGGAGGTCATCGACCTGCGCTCGATCCTCCCTTTCGATGAAGAAGCCATCCTCGAATCCGTCGCGAAAACGAATCGGGTGATCATCCTTCACGAGGCCCCGCTCACCGGCGGCGCCGGTGCGGAGTTCGCCGCGCGAATTGCCGAAAAGGCCTTCGATTACCTCGACGCGCCGATCAAGCGCGTGGCATCGCTCGATGTGCCGACGCCCTATTCGCCGCCGCTGGAGGCCTTCTACCTTCCGAACAAGGAGAAGGTGGTGAAAGCGGCGCGGGAGTTACTCGCGTACTGAGTTCGGTGTCCAACACGCATGGACATGACCTGGAGCAGCGGCCCGCATTACCCGCTCTCGACGAGCCTGGCCTTCCTTTTCACGATCGCGTACGCGATCTGGTGCGCTGTCACCATCGCCAGACGCGGGTCGGCAAGGCCTGGATTTCTTGCCGTCGTGCCGTTCCTCGCCAGCATCCCGATTGTCTGGTGGGGCTATGTTCAGGTGATCCGCGCGATGTCGATCTCAGGCGGCGGCCGTGCGGCACTGGCAGCCGGCCTGGCCGAGGCGCTCTGGATGTTGTGCTTCGGCGCGGCGGTTTCCGCTGTCCTGGCGCTGGTGACCGCGATCCGGGGGCCGCGTCACGGTTCGAGACGTTCAACGGTGATGACGGTGTTCGCCCTCGCGGCTGCAGCGGGCGTCAGCATCTGGTTCGCTCCATTCGTCCTCGGCGGCCGCTATGACCTGCTGCTCCTGCAGCGGGTGTTCTTCGGCAGCATCGCGTTGCTGATCGCGATCATCGTGTTGCTCCTGATCGGAACGTGGCGGCACCCGCCCGCACCTCTCGCCGTTGCGGCGATCAACCTCGTCGTGTGCATCGCGGCGTGGCAGCAGATCGAGGTCTACCGGCGTATCGCGATGACCGGTTTTTAACGCTCGGTCGCGTCCAGCCAGCCGCGTCTGAGCTCTTCGGCCGGCACGCCCGACAGATACGGCTTGATGTCGAGCACGGGCGTCCCGTCGAGCATGTCCACGCCGCGCACGCGCAAACGCGAGCCGTCGCGACCCAGCAAGCGGACGACCGTAAGACCGATGGGGTTCGGACGGCGTGGCGAGCGCGTGGCGAACAGGCCATGCGGGAGCGGCTCGCCCGGCGGTGTGGTGAGCAGGTCGTATCCCTCCGCGGAGCGATCGAACATCCAGATCACGAAGAGATGGGAGAACCCTTCGATGTCAGTGAGCCCTTCTTCGAGCTCCGGCAGGATCTCGATCGAGCCTTCCTCGGTGTGGCTGGCGCCCCGCCCTTTCGGAATCTGCGAGGTGGATGTGTAGCCGCAACGAATGACGCCGATCGGTCGCATGGTGATTTCGTTGTTCATCTCTCTGTGTCCTCTGTGCCCCGCGAAGCTATCATTCACCGCTCGATGCGCATGCGCGATCAGGTCGCCCGCGTTCTCGAGGCGCGGACCGGCACTCTCGAAGAAACGCCGTACGCCGTCCTCCTGGTCGCGCTCGCCGCGAGCGGCGCCGACGCCGTCCTCGAGCTTCGCCGCAACGTCCTCCAGAAGACGGTCATCTTCGACGCCGGCGCGCCCGTCGATTGCCGCTCCAACATCGCCACGGAGATCCTCGGCCGCTTCCTCGTCACCGCCGGCAAAGTGAGCGAGGCCGACGCCACCGCCGCGTTCGCCGTTGCCGCATCGCGCGGTGTGCCGCTCGGCGAGATCCTCATCGAGCGCAAGCTCCTCACGCCCACCGAGCTCTATCGCGCGCTCCAGCAGAACCTCGGCCGCAAGCTGCTCGAGCCCTTCAGCTGGACCGACGGCACCTGGTCCATCGCCGACAATCCCCTGCCGCTCGCGTCTTCTCTTCGGGTGAAGGTCCCGCAGTTACTGGTCACGGGCATTCAGAAAGTCGAGCCGCAGGAGAACGCGGACGAAGCGGCCGCGGGCGCGGAAGGCCTCCATCTCGCCATCACGCCCGATCCGCTTTTCGAGCTCGATGAGCTTCGCCTCAGCGCGGCGCAGCAGAAGGTCGTCGACGCCGCGCGCAATGCCTGGAAGCTCGACCAACTCCGCGCCACTCCGGGCATCGACACGGACGAGATGAATCGCACGCTGTACGCGCTGCTCCTCCTCGGGATCGTCGAGCCGACCGTGCAGCCTCGTCGCGAAGCGCCGCGATTCGAGATGGCGAATCCGTTCGCGTCCGCGGAGGAGGAGACGCCGATCGAGGTCTCGCTCGCTACGATCGAACCTGAGGCCGAGCCTGAGCCCGAGCCGGAGCCTGCTCCGCCCGCGCACGCATCCGCCGAAGAGGTCGTGTCGGCCTACCTCTCCTTCCGCCGCAAAGACGCCTTCGATCTGCTCGGGGTCGAGGAGACCGCGGGGCCGGTGCCGATCATCAAGGCGTACCTGGCCATGGTCGAGCGCTTCCTCCCCTCGCGCTTTCCGGAGAAGACGCCGGACGGTCTGCGCGATAAAGCGCAGGAAGTTTTCCTCGCCGCCGCGCGCGCGTACGCGGAGCTCGCCGATCCCGCGCGGCGCGAGGCGCTCGTGAAGAAACGGGCGAAGCTGCGCGAGGAAGCGGAAGCCGCGGCGAAAGCCGGACCGGCGGCGATGATCGATCCCGAAGTGCTCTGGAAGAGCGGCGTGAACCTCGCCGCCGGCGGCAAACTGCGCGAGGCCCTCGGTTCGTTCGAGCTCGCCGCGCAGTGCGATGCGCAGAACGGAACGTATGCCGCCGAGGTGGCGTGGTGCCGTTATCGGTTGGGGAACACGCCGGCCGCGAATGCGATCAAGCTGGTGAAGAACGCGCTGCGCATCGATCCCAACGCCGGCGTCGCCTACCTCTACGCCGGCCAGCTCCAGGCAGTCCTCGGCAAGACCGTCGAGGCCCAGGGTTACCTGCAGCGCGCGGCGAGCCTGCTGCCGGACGATCCGCGTCCGATCGAAGCGGCGAAACGGGTGCGCTAGCAATCGGCGCGGCAGAGATCGCGCCTCAGGGGACCCGCGCGTGCACTCTGCGGAGCGACCAACGCTGCCGGGCGTCCCGGCTTGCCCCGCGCGCTCTTTGCATGTAAAAAGCGCGCGCGTAACTAGGAGCTGAAGAATCCAATGGCCCAAGACGTACTGATGCCCCAGATGGGTGAGTCCATCGCCGAAGGAACCGTGTCGAAATGGCTGAAGAAAGTCGGCGACACGGTCGAGCGCGATGAGCCGCTGCTCGAGATCTCTACCGACAAAGTCGACGCGGAGATCCCCTCGCCCGCTGCCGGCGTCCTCACCGAGATCCTGGCGAAGGAAGGCGACACCGTTCCGGTGAACGCCGTCGTCGCCCGAATCGGCGGCGCCGGTGAAAAAGCCGCGGAGGCTCCTGCCGCGCCCGAGCCAAAACCGGAAGACAAGACCGTCGAAAGACCCGTGCCGCCACCGGAGACGAACGACCAGCCCGCCGCGGAAGCGCCGCAGGCCACCGAGTCGACGCCGCGCGTGGAAAGCACGCGCACACCGGAACCGGCCGCTCGCGAAGCGGATGACGCCGAAGTCACGTCGCTCGATGAGCGACGCCGCACGAAGTCCTCGCCTCTCGTTCGCAAGATCGCCCAGGAAAACAACGTCGACATCTCCCAGATCCCCGGCACCGGCGTCTCCGGCCGCGTGACGAAGAACGACATCCTCGATTTCATCCAGCAGCCGAAACCCGCCGCGGCCGCCGCATCAGCGCCTGCTGCCGCTCCGCGTCAGGCCGAAGCGCCCGCACCGCAGGCTCGTGCGGCCGGTCCGCAGTTCGGCGAAGGCGAGAACGTCCGCCTCGAACCGCTCTCGGTCATGCGCAAGCGCATCGCGCATCACATGACCCAGTCGAAGCAGACCTCCGCCCACGTGCACACCGTGTTCGAGGTCGACTTCACCAACATCGACAAGCTCCGCCGCCGGCACAAAGACGCCTACGGCGAGCGCGGCGTGAAGCTCACCTTCATGCCGTTCGTCGTCCAGGCCGTCATCGCCGGACTGCGCGAGTTTCCGATCCTCAACGCGTCGATGGACGAGTCCAACGTCATCTATCACCGCGAGCACAACATCGGCATCGCCGTGGCCCTCGACTGGGGCCTGATCGTTCCCGTGCTCAAACATGCCGACGAGCTGAACGTCCTCGGCGCCGCCCGCGCCATTAACGACCTCGGCGACCGTGCCCGCCAGAAAAAACTCTCCCCCGACGACGTGCAGGGCGGAACGTTCACCATCACCAACCCCGGCGTGTTCGGCGGTCTGTTCGGACTGCCGATCATCAATCAGCCCCAGGTCGCGATCCTCGGCGTCGGCGGCATCAAGAAACGTCCGGTGGTGATCGAGAGCAAGGACGGCGACTCGATCGCCATCCGCTCGATGTGCTACCTCTCGCTCGGGTTCGATCACCGCCTGATCGACGGCGCGGTCGCGGATCAGTTCATGGCGAGGGTGAAGCAGATCATCGAGGCCGGGCAGTTCACGATGTAACGCCGGCCGCAGGCACCGTCCGTGCGGCCACCGGCACCGAATACAGCGTCGCCACCTTGTCCGAATCCGGCTCGAGCAGTTCCGGATAACGGATGCCGTGCAGCACCTGCACGTCGAAGATCTCCTGCACCGATCCTTCGAACTTCAGGAAGGCCACGATGTTCCCGCTGCGGACGTCGATCACCCACACACCGCATGCGCGATCGGACGGCGCGAGCCGTTTCGCCAGCGGGATGCCTTCGAACACGCTCTCGCGGACCTGCGAGAGCCCGACGAATGCGTACGGACCAGCGAACGCAAGGCCGCGCGTGAATCCCGGAAGCTCCGCGACGACGTGACCGCGGCCTTCAGCGAGATCGACAGTCGACAGCGTTCCTTTTCCCGATTCCAGAATCCACATCCGTCCCGCGTACCAGCGCGGCGAGTGCGGCATCGAGAGGCCGGTGAGGACGACCGATCCCGAATCGATCTCCATCAGCACGCCGCCGCTGGCTTTCTTCTCGCGCCAGCCGTCGCGCTGATCGGAGATGCCGAGGGCTGTGACGAAGCGGGGGCGGCCGTCGATCATTGCCAATCCGTTGAGGTGACAACGATCCTCGGCCGCGAGTGCCGTGATGAACGAAGGCCGCCAGCGCGGCACGAAACTGTGCGCGCCGTCGAGCGTGCACAACGTCGAGAAGCGCGTGTTGACCAGCCACAGCTCGCCGGCCGAGTCGTACGCGATCTCGTGAATGCGGATGTCGCCGGTGATGTGCGTGCCGCGCGGCGCGAAACAGGCGTCGTGTTTTCCCGCCGGCTCGAGCTTCGACGCGAACGTTCCGGCGTTGCGATACGTGACCACTTGTCGCGCCGTGCCGATCGACAGCGTCTCCGGTCCGACGGCCATCCCCATCGGACTCGGCGCCGCGACCAGATGCGTGTTCAGCACTCCGCCATCCGCGCGCACCACCACCACCCGCCCGCTCTGGTATGTCGAGACCAGCAGCGATGCGCCGAGGCTGGAGAGGATTTCCGGGAAGGAGCTCGTGTGGATGCTGCGGAAGGAGATCTCGCTCTTCGGTTCTTCGGGAGGAGGCAGTGCCGGAACGAGGCGCACGCGCTGCAACGGCTCGCGCGCGAAGACATCGCGGGCGCGATCGGCCGTTTCGCGAACGCGATCGAACACCGCGTCGATCTCCGGACCGTTGCGCTCCAGCTTCTGGATGCCCGGCGGCGTGAGCGTGTGCTTCGAAAGCGGCAGCGGCGCGGTAAGCGGCGTGTCCCAGCCGAATCCCACGAACGTGCAGAGCCGCTCGATCTCCTTCTGCGGATCGGCGACGAGCCGGTCGTAGCTGGCGACGCACCATGAGTCAGCCGGCAGCGCTTCAAGGTCGTCGAGCATGATCCGCGTGGCCGTCTCCCACTGATGGGCGACCACTTCGTTCAGCGGCTGCTCGACGACGTCCCTCCAACCGGGAACGAGCAGCAGCGACCACTTCTGCGCGGGATACGTGACGAAGCGGCCCGACCGCCAGGCGTCCAGCATGCTGCTGATCGTGGCCCGCGGATCGCGATAGAGATAGATGAAGAACGCGTCGGGAAACACGGCTTTGAGAAACGGAATGCGCAGCGCGTTCTTGGGCGTCTTCTCGAGCATGCGCACGCGGTCCGGTAGGCGCATGTCCCCTTTGCGATCGCGCAATGAGTCGAGAAAGCGGCGCTCCAGCTTGGCGATGACTTCCGGCGTCGCATCAGCGGCCGTGAGACGGTTCGACTCCCACTCCTTCGCCGCGGGATGGAGTGCCTCGATGCCTTCGATGATGCCGTGACTCTCGCCGCCCGGCGAGAACACGCGCGGCGCCCGGGCCAGCGTTTCGAACAGCAGACTCGATCCCGACCGCGGCGAGGAGACGATGAAAACGGGCCTGTCAAAACGCCGCAAGGCGACGTGCGGCGCCGCCGCGGGCTCGGGCTCGGCCAGATCAGGATTCAACGCCGCGTGCACGAACATGTGCCGGGCGATCGTCGCCGCACGCGCATTGCCGCTCGCCGAAAGGGCGCGATCGAATTCATCCAGCAGCGCCCGATACTTCGGCCACCCGCTCTTCCCCTCACCGTGCGCATGCCAGACCTGACGCCAGTCGTCGAGAAAACGGTCGACTTCCGCGCGCAACGCACCGTCGAGCAGCGGAACGAGCGAGGCTTGCTCGTCAGGGGACATGACTACCGGATGATTGCGAGACTCAAACTCGACCTCGGAACCCCGCAACCCCGAAACCCCGTCCCCCTCCACCATCCCCCAGAACTCCGGCGACCCCTTCGTATCGATCACCAGATGAATCCGCCGTGTCGGATTCGGATTGATCACGTTGTGCGTCTTCGACGTGTCGAAGATCCACGTTTCGCCCGCGGTCATGTGCAGCTCTTTGTCGCCGCAGAGGAAGCGCACCGCCGGATCGGTGATGACCGGCACGTGCACGCGCGCGCGCTGCGTCCAGTAGTAATTCATGTCCATGTGCGGCGTGGCCTCGGCATTTCCGTCGATGCGCATCAGCCGCGTGCGGCCGATCGGCGCGCGAAGCGACGCGAGCACTTCCTGGATGTACGGACAGCGCGCGAGATGGGGCGTGGGATGCATCGCCCCCTTCACGCCGTCGTTCGACGGATCGCCACCGACGCTCACCAGCGGCAGCGCCCAGTTCCCGCGATGCCCCTCGGGATGCGGACGCCAGTCAGCCTCTTCGAACTGCGCGACCTCCATCGCCAGACGCGCGGCGTCGAAGGTCAGCGGAAGGCGAATGAACTCAGTCGGGAGACGCAAGCGGCTTATACTCGCACGAGTCTTCGCTCCAAAAAATCCGGCTTCGCGCTAAGAGGTAAATGTATGCAAAAGCGGAAGAAAATCGCCACGGGAGCGGCATTGGCGATGGGCGCGGTCCTCGCGCCGGAGGCGGTCGAAGCTGCAGTGATCACCGTCAACAGCACTGCCGATACCGCGGCGGTCGACGCGCAGTGCACTCTGCGCGAGGCCATCACCAACGCCAACGCCAACGCGGCAACCGAAGTCGATTGCGCGGCCGGCACGGGCCTCGACACGATCGACTTCGCGCTCACCCTTCCGGCCACGATCACGCTGTCGGGCACTTCCCTGTCGATCGTCGATCCGCTGATCATCGACGGCCCCGGCCAGACCGATCTCACCATCGACGCGAACGACGCCTCCCGGATCTTCGAGATTGCGGACGGCGACTCCGGCACGTCGATGACGGTCGAGATCAACGACCTCACGCTTGCCAACGGCAACGACGCCACCGAATCGTTTCCCGGTGGCGGCGCGATCCTCAGCGCCGAAACTCTCGTCATCACCAACGTGACCTTTTCGGGCAACGACGGTGCTGCCGGCGGTGCGATCTATCTGTACTCCCCCTCGAATCCGAACCTGACCGTGACCGGCTCGACCTTCACCGGAAACACTTCGGCTGCCGACGGCGGCGCGATCCTGGCGGTGGGCGGCGACGTCACGATCACCGGCTCCACACTGACGCTCAACACCGCCCTCTGCTGCGGCGGCGCGATCAAAAAGATCGAAGGGGCCTTCACCCTCACCGATTCGACCGTCACCGGGAACTCCGCGACCATCGGCGGCGGCATCGCGCTGTACTACACGGACACGACGACCATCACCAACTCCACCATCAGCGGCAACGAGGCGCTCCTTTCCGGCGGCGGTCTCTATTTCTATGGGCCGGCCGGGCTGGTCACCATCGAGGATTCGGTCATCAGCGCGAACGAGGCGGCCTACGGCGGCGGCGTTTGGCTTTCGTATGCGGGCGAGAGCCCGGTCGTCATCCGCGACACCGAGATCAGCGGCAATACCGCCACTGATTCGGCCGGCGGCTTGTACCTCTACGACGTCGACGACGTCACCCTCGAACGGGTCCGCCTGATCAACAACACCGCCGACGCGTACGACGGCGGCGGAGCGCTCTGGGATGCCAAAGTCACCATCATCGAGTCGCAGATCAGCGGCAATCAGGCGCCGATCGTCGGCGGGTTGTACGTGGCTTATGGCAGCTACCTGTATCTGATCAACTCCACGGTCGCGAACAACACCGCCAGTACCGGTTCGGTCGGCGGTCTCGGAATCAACTTTTCCTTCGCGGCCATCGACGTCTCGACCATCTCCGGCAACAGCGCACCAGCCGGCGCCGCCGGAAACATCTTCAGCTACGGCTCAGGTCTGTACATCACCAACTCCATCGTCGCCAACGGAATCGCGTTAGCGGGGCCCGACCTCGTGACCGCGACGTCGACCGTCGAGATCAACTACTCGCTGATCGAGGACACCGCCGGCGCCTCGTTCACCGGCTCGAACAACATCACCGGCGTCGATCCGCAACTTGGACCGCTGCAGAACAACGGCGGGCCGACCGAGACCGTGAAGCCGGCGCCGGCGAGCCCCGTCGTGAACGCGGGCGATCCCCTGTACACCACGCCGCCCAACGACCAGCGCGGCTTCCCCCGGCCGGTCGGCATCGTCGACATGGGCGCGGTGGAGCTCAGTCCCGGTGTCCTCGACATCTCCGCGGCGAATGCCGTCGGAGAAGGCGCGGGCTTCATCACCATCACCGTGACCCGCACCGGCGGATCGGACGGCGCGGCCTCGGTGAACTACACGACCAACAGCGGCACCGCCACCTCCGGCGCCGACTTCACCGCGACCGCGGGCACGCTGAACTGGGCCGACGGAGACGCGGCGCCGAAGTCGTTCAACGTCAACATCACCGACGACCTCATCTTCGAGGGCAACGAGCAATTCACGGTCACCCTGAGCGGCGCGACCGTCGCGACGCTCGGCGCGGACACGGCGCTCATCACCATCACCGACAACGACGCCGCACCGACGATCTCCATCAACGACACCGGCAATACCGAGGGCTCGAACGTCGTCTTCAACGTCACCCTCTCCAATCCGACCACGCAGACGGTGACGGTCGACTTCGCGACCGCCGGCGTCACGGCCGCGTCGGGCGTCGACTTCACGGCGAACAGCGGCACGATCACCTTCAACCCGCTCGTCACCAGCCAGCCGATCACCATCGTCACCACGCAGGACGCGATCGACGAGCCGAACGAGACCTTCAACGTCGTGCTGACCAATCCCAACGCCAACGCGACGATCTTCGACGGCACCGGCGTCGGCACGATCACCGACGACGATCCCACGCCGACGATCTCCATCAACGACGCCGGGCAGACCGAGGGGACGAATATCGTTTTCCAGGTCACGTTGTCGGGGGCGAGCTCGGAGACGATCACCGTCGACTTCGCGACCGCCGCCGTCACCGCAACGTCAGGGACCGATTTCACCGCGAACAGCGGCACCATCACCTTCACTCCGGGCGATACGAGCGAGCAGATCACGGTTGTCACCGCGCAGGACGCGGTCGACGAGGCCAACGAGACCTTCAACGTCAACCTCACCAATCCCAGCGCCGGCGCAACGATTCTCGACGGTACGGGCGTGGGAACGATTGGCGATGACGATCCGTCGCCGACGATCTCCATCGGCGATTCGGGGGCCCTCGAGGGTGCGAACGTCGTGTTCAACGTCACGCTGTCCGCGCCGACCGAGCAGGTCGTCACCGTCGACTTCGCGACAGCCGGCAACACCGCGACGTCGGGCGTCGACTTCACGCCGAACAGCGGCACGCTGACCTTCAACCCGCTCGTCACCAGTCAACAGATCACCGTCGCGACCAGTCCGGACGGGTTCGACGAGCCGAACGAGACCTTCAACGTCGTGCTCACCAATCCGAACGCAAACGCGGTCCTCCTCGACGACACCGCCATCGGCACGATCACCGACGATGACGGCGCGCCTGCGCTGAGCATCGACGACGTCACGCTCGCCGAAGGGAACGCCGGCACGACCAACTTCGTCTTCAACGTCACCCTCGCGCCGGCGAGCGGACAGACAGTCACCGTCGATTACACGACCAGCGGCGGCGACGCCACGGCCGGCAGCGACTACACGCCGACGTCCGGTACGCTCACGTTCACGCCCGGCGACACCAGCGAGACCATCACCGTAACGGTAGCCGGCGACACGAGCATCGAGCCGACCGAGACGTTCAACGTCGTGCTCTCGAATGCGCCGCTCGCTGCAATCACGGACGCCACCGGTCAGGGCACGATCACCAACGACGACGTCGCGCCGGTCGCTGACCTGAGCCTGACCAAAGCCGTCGTCGGCAGCGGACCGTTCGTCGTCGGCCAGAACGCGACGTTCACGATCACGCTTTCGAATGCCGGTCCCGACGCGGCCGCGAATGCGACCGTCACCGACATCCTCCCCGCCGGAACGACGTTCGTCTCGGCGACGCCAACCAGCGGAACGTGCAACGGAACGACGACCGTGATCTGCAACGTGGGAACGCTCGCCAACGGCGCGAACGCGACTGTCACGCTGACTGTGCAACTCAACACGCCCGGGACCATCACCAACACGGCCACGGGCGCCTCCGAAGCCGGCGACCTCTCCCCCGCCCTCGGCACCGCCGCGATCAACGTGACCGCCGCCGCCGAAGGCGTTGCCATTCCGACGCTTTCGCAGTGGATGCTGATTGCCCTCGCCGCAGCCCTGGCTTGTTTAGGAGTGCGGCGGCCCTAGCCGCCGCTTTGCGATCCCTTCGCAAAGCGGCGGCTCTGCCGCCGCACTCCTATACTTTCCCTATGAAGCTTCTCTGCGCACTTCTCCTCACGTTCCCGCTCGCCGCCCAACTCCGCCCCGTCAACACCTACTCGATCGTCGCCCGCGATCCGGCGAACGGCCAGATCGGCGTGGCCGTGCAATCGCACTGGTTCGCGGTCGGGCAGATCGTTCCCTGGGCGGAAGCCGGAGTCGGTGCGGTTGCGACGCAGAGCTTCGTCGATCCGTCGTACGGCAAGCTCGGACTCGATCTCCTCCGCGCCGGCAAGAGCGCACCTGACTCCTTGCGAGCGCTCCTCGGCGGCGACGCCGCCTGTGAAGTGCGCCAGGTCGCATTCGTCGACGCATCCGGCAACGTGGCCACGTTCACCGGCGCGCGGGACATCGTCGCCGCGGGCGGAATCGCATCGCAGGCCTCATCGACCCAGGAAACGAAATGCGGCACTCACGGCGGAACGCTGAGCATTGGCAAAGACTTCGCCGTGCAGGCCAATCTCATGGAGAACGACAAAGTCTGGCCGGCCATGGCCAGGGCTTACTCCGAATCGAAAGGCGATCTCGCCGAGCGCATGCTCGCCGCGCTCGATGCCGCGCAGGCCGTCGGCGGCGACATCCGCGGCAAGCAGTCCGCGGCGCTGGTCGTCGTCGGTGCGAAATCGACCGGACGCTCCTGGCAGGATCGTGTCTTCGACCTTCGCGTCGACGACGCTCCCGATCCACTCGCCGAGCTCCGCCGCCTCGTCGCGTTGCAGCGCGCCTACAACCACATGAACGCCGGCGATCTCGCCGTCGAGCACAAGGACCATCAATCTGCGTTGCGCGAGTACAGCGCGGCCGAGACCATCGCCTCGACCACGCCCGGCATTCCCCAGAGCCGCCTCGCCGAGATGACCTACTGGCACGCGGTGTCGCTGGTGAACATGGGCCGCGCGGACGAAGCGCTGCCTCTCTTCGCGCGGGTCTTCAAGCTCGAGCCCGCGTGGCGCGAACTGACCCCGCGCCTGGTGAAGTCCGGCCTGCTACCCGACGACGCCAAGCTCACTGAGCGCATCGTCAAGGTCAAGCCCTGAAGGTTTCCATCCCCTTCAGCACGAGCAGCGTGTTTCGGCGGTCCCATGCGCCGAGGGCGACCATGCCGATGATGACGATGGTGTAGGTGGCGATCGTCGAGAGAAAGAGCAGCACGTGCAGCCGCTGCGAGAAATCGGCGAGCAGCAGAAACGCCACGAGGAAGGCCAGCTCGATCAGCGCTGCCCCGAAGAACGCCAGTTTGTAGTGGCGCTCCGCGCGGTCGATGCGCTCGAGAGTGGAACGGCGGATCGTGTCGAGATCGGGATTCGTGTTCATGGTTCTCCTTTCACTTCCTGCACGCCAGGTAGATCACCAGAGGAATGAGCACGAGGGCCTCGATGACGACGTACGCCCAGACCATGGCCTTCTCGCTCATTCCTTTTTGTTCGCTCATGACGGTTTGATCGCCGCGCGCAGGCAACGCAGGCCGTACGCGAGACGCGATTTGACGGTTCCGATGCTGATGCCGAGGACTTCGGCGATGTCGCTGAGGGTCATCGATTGCGTGTAATGCAGCGTGAGCACGGCCCGGCTCGCCGGTGAGAGCGCGTCGATGTGTGCCGGAAGCGCTTCGAGCAGAGGCTCGTGCTCGTCCGGGACGACTTCGGCGGGTAGATCGGGCGGCAACGGCTCTTCGTGCAATCGCCGCGTCTTCTTCAGCTTCCTGAATGCGGCCCGCGACGCGATGCGAAACGCCCACGGCTCGAACAGCGCCGGATCGCGCAGCCAGTCGAGCTTGCGGTAGATCGTGAACAGCACCTCCTGCAGCACATCCTCGGCGAGCGTCGCGTCGCCGAGGACCGCGCGGAGGTAGCGGAACAGCGGGCCCTGCATGCGGGTGAGGAGCGCGTCGAGCGCCTCCCGATCACCTGCCTGAGCCTTCAGAACGAGCCATTGCATAGTTGGAGTGCGGCGACTCTGTCGCCGCTTTCAAAGCGGTGGCAGAGCCACCGCACTCCATTAGAGCCAGGAAGTAGCCAGGTGTTCGAATTGTTTTTGCGGCCGGTGCTACTCCTCGCCGCGTTCCTCGCCCTCGCCCAGGACGTCTTCGTGCCGCCCGTGCCCATCGGCGTCGCGCGCGAGGGCAAGGTCCGCACGGTCAAGCAGCCCATCCCCTTTCCGAAAGAGTCGCAGAAGTGGATCCGCGTCCGGACGCCGCGCTTCGACGTCCTCAGCAACGCTGACGAGGCTCGCACGCGCGACATTGCCGGCGACCTCGAATCGCTCGCCGCCGCGCTGGTCGAAGCGGCGCCACGGTTCGAGAACGCCCGCGTGCCGGCGACGGTGTTCGTCTTCGCCGATCGCGGCGAAAGCCAGCCGTACTTCGATCTCCTGACCGGGATGGAAGGCACGAACGTGTCCGGCCTTTACGTCCGGCACAGCGGCGGCGGAACGATGTTCATCGACGGCTCCCGGCGCCATTTCGAGCGCACGGCCACACATGAGCTGGTGCACGACCTCTTGCGACAGGGTGACGTCGTACCGCCGCTCTGGCTCGAAGAAGGGCTGGCCGAGTATGTCGCCAACGCGCAGGTCACGAAGAAAGGCGTGGCGGCCGGTCTGCCGATCGTTGCGCACGCGAAGATTCTCGAGTCGAAACCGAAGCGGACGATCGAGCAGATGCTGGAGATGAAAAACGAATCGCCCGAATCGGCATCGTCGTACTTTTACGCGCAGAGCTGGGCGGCCGTGCACTGGCTGATGAAGACCAATGCGAAAGCGTTCTGGCCCTTCCTGCGCGATCTCGAGCGAGACACGCCCGCCGTGGACGCGCTGAAGGCGCACTACCACCAGTCGCTGGAGGATTTGAATCGCGGTCTTCACGCGAACGTTCGCCGCAGCGCACCGGTCGATCTCGCCGGCCATGCGCCGGCCGTCACGACCGATGTCGCGACCATCGATCGCGCCACGGTTCTGTACGAGCTCGGCGCCTTCCTTGGACACGTCGCCGGCGCCGAGACGGAATCGGACCGCCACTATCGCGAGGCGCTGCGGATCGAGCCGAAGCACGCTCGCACGCTCGCCGCAATCGGCGACTTCGAAGCGGCGCTCGCCGCCGATCCGCGCGACGCCGAGATTCCGCTGAAATACGCCGAAGTCCTCCTCGGCCCCGCCATCGGCGATTTCGCCGGCGTATTCGAGCCCGCCGATCCCGAGCGCTTCCGCAAGGCCCGCGAGATGGCCCTGCGCGCGCTGAGCCTCGGCGCGAGCGAAGCTCGCGCTCGCGGCGCGCTCGGCATCAGCTACCTCGCCGACGACGATTTCGCCTCCGGAATCACGGCGCTCGAACGTGCGCGTGCGCTCGCGCCCTGGCGGATGGACTACGCCATCCACCTCTACTCGATGTACCTCCAGACCGGCGAGCGCGCGAAAGCCGACGCGCTCTTCGCGGCCGCGTTCGAGAACGCGCGCGATAAGCAGGTGGCCTTCGCCGCGCGCAACGTGCTGCTGGATGCGGAAACGAATCGCGCGAACGCGCTTGCGCAGGAGGGGAAGCTGGAAGAGGCCGCGGCGCTCGTTCGGCAAATCGCCGCAACGATCCCCGATGTAAACGCGCGCGGCGACCTCGAGCGTCAGGCCGCGGAGATCGAGTCGCTGGTGCTCGTGAACCAGCACATCGGCTTGTACAACGAGGCGGTGACCCACTCGAACGCCGGCCGGAAGAAAGCCGCGCTGAAGATTCTCGATGATCTGATGAAGGTCGTTACCGACGCGAGAGTAAAGCGCGACGCCGAGAAACTGCGGCGCGAATTGCGAGGGCAGAAGCCTTAGGCTATTTTGCCGAAGCCCACCATGCGTCCCTGCGAAATCCATCGTCTCCATCTCGTCACCTACGAAAACGGGATGAAGCTCCAGCAGAAACTGGTCGAGCTGCGGCAGCGCGAGGAGATCGCCGATCAACTGCTCCTCCTCGAACATCCACCAGTGATCACCCTCGGCCGCGGCGGCGACACCACCAACCTGCTCGCGCCACCCCACGTCCTCGCCGAGCAGCGCGTGCGCTTCTTCGAGACCACCCGCGGCGGCGACATCACCTACCACGGCCCCGGCCAGATCGTCGGCTACCCCATCCTCCACCTCGGCGAAGGCAACCGCGACGTCCGCAAGTACGTCACCAAACTCGAGGAAGTGCTCATCCGCACCGTCGCCGAATACGGCATCACCGCGGAGCGCTTCGAAGGCAAGCGCGGGATCTGGGTCGGCTCGAACAAGATCGCCGCGATCGGCGTCCGCATCGCGCGCTGGGTCACGTCCCATGGCTGGGCGCTCAACGTCAGCACGAACCTCGATCACTTCCGTCTGATCACCCCCTGCGGCATCCGCGGCATGGGCGTCACCTCGATCGAACGGGAGATCGGCCGCCCCGTTCCTCTCGACGAAGTGCGCGAGACTCTCGCGGCGAAGTTCGCAGAGATCTTCGAGCGCGAGCTAGTGGCGCGTCCCGAAACGATCCGCCTGGTGAAGGTGCTCGTGCACGATGGCGATCGCGTGCTGCTCCTGCATCGCCGCGCCGAGCGGGGAAACTTCTGGCAACCCATCACCGGCTCGATCGAGGAAGGCGAGCTGCCGGTGGAGACCGCACGGCGGGAGCTGATCGAAGAGACCGGTCATCCCGGCGATCCGCGCGCTCTGGATCTTCGCCAGTCGTTCCTCATCGAGTCCGCGTACCTCTCCGCGAAGTATTCAGGGCCGATCATCGCCAGCGAAGTCGGCTTCGCGGCGACGCTCGACTCCAGCCTGCCGATCGCGCTCGATGAGCAGGAACACGATGGGCATGGCTGGTTCACGTTTGCCGAGGCTTATGAAAAGATCCGGTGGACCGACGATCGGGAGGCTTTGGAACGGTTGGAAGCCTCGCTGCCGGTGACCGCATGACCCCCATCAATAAACGAGCTGGCGTCCGCCCGGAGTGGCTGAAGATCCGCGTGCCGGGCGACCTCGCTTCGCTCCCCGTGTCGCAGCTCATGAACGACCTGCGGCTGAACACTGTCTGCCAGGAAGCGCGCTGCCCGAACATCTTCGAATGCTGGACCGCGGGCACCGCGACGTTCATGGTCCTCGGCGAGATCTGCACGCGGCGCTGCACCTTCTGCGCGGTCGGCCGCGGCGAGCCGCTCGTTGCCGATGGCGACGAGCCGCGGCGCGTGGCCGAAGCGGTTGCGGCGATGGGCGTCAAACACGCGGTCATCACCATGGTCAATCGCGACGACATGGCGGACGGCGGCGCGGAGCATGTCGCGGAGACTGTTCGCTCCGTGCGCGATCGCACGGGAGCTGCGGTGGAAGTGCTGATCTCCGACCTCGAAGGAAACCGCGACGCGTTGCGCACCGTGATGGCTTCGCAGCCGGAAGTGCTCGCGCACAATGTCGAGACCGTGCCGCGGCTCTACGCGCAAGTGCGTCCCGTCGCGAAGTACCAGCGCTCGATCGAACTGCTCCGCTGGGCTCACGAAGAACGCGCCGAGGGAATGCTCACCAAGTCCAGCATCATGCTCGGCCTCGGCGAAACGGAAGAGGAGATCCTCGCCGTCGCCCGCGATCTCCGCGAAGCCGGGGTGGACATCTTCACCATGGGCCAATACCTCGCCCCGAGCGAGAAAAATCACCCCGTCCGCCGCTACTACACCCCCGACGAATTCGCGGAGCTCGGCCGCCAGGCCCGGGCCCTCGGCTTTCACCACGTGGAGAGCGCGCCGCTGGTGCGGAGCTCGTACATGGCGCACAGGGCAGTACGCGCGCCTGACGACGCGCTCGCAGTGGGCAGTGGGCAGTAGGCAGGCCCACCCGCCCGCGGGGAGAAGTGCAACGTGGTTGGGCGGTGGCCCACTGCCTACTGCCCACTGCCTGCTGCGAGCGCCCGCAGGGCGCGTACTGACTGCTAGAATCCCGGCCCGATGCCCCGAGTGACGTTCGCAGACGAAGGTAAATCGGGCGAATTTCCCTCGGGCAAGTCGCTCCTCTCCATCGCCGGAGAGCTCGGCGTTCGCGTCAGCCAGGTCTGCGGCGGCGACGGCGCGTGCGGGACTTGCAGGATCGAGGTCATCGAGGGCTGGGACTGCCTCACCCCCCCCACCCCCGACGAGACGTACAAAGAGCTCGATCCGCCCCACCGGCTGAGCTGTCAGGCGAAGTTGATGGGTGATGTAGTGATCAAAGTAGCGAAGATCGAATGAGGTACGAATGACAGCCGTCGAAACGACAACCAGCTCGCTCTCCGAACAGAACCTTGCCCTGTTCTTCCAGTACACCGTCGAGGCCTACAAGAGCTTCGAGAAACTGGCCGAGAACCTCCCCAACCCCATGACCCAGCTCATGTTCAAGCAGTTCGCAGCCGACGAGCGCGGCAACCGCGACCTGATCGAGATGAAGGTCGCCGCCACCGGCCGCGGCCGCGTGCGGGTCACGCTCGGCGCGGACATGATCTTCAACGACATCCTCGAAGGCGAGCTCTCCTACCGCGCCGCGTCGGAGTTCCTCATCGCCCGCGAGCGGACCATGCAGAAGAAGCTGCGGGAGCTCCTCGCCACGGCCAGCCCGGCTGATCGCAACCTGCTCATCTACCTCGAGGCCGTCAAGCGCGCGCACATCGTCGAGCTCGAGCGCGATCTCGAGCTGATCAAAGGCGACTCGGACTGGTGGAAGCGCGAGGACGCCGAGTGGCGGGTCGTGCACGGCGCCCGCGAATCATGAACCTCTCCCTCTCCCCCGAAGCGGCCTCGCACCTCGGCCACGATCTCGACGGCCGCATGCTCCGCATCGCCTTCACCACCGGCTGCGGCGGCTCGGGCTATCGGCTCAGCTACGCCACGGAACCGGTGGACGGTGATGAAGTCATTTCCGTCGACGGAGTGCAGGTCGCCCTCGACGCGATGTCCGCCTCGCGGCTCGAAGGGGCGGTGATCGAGTACAGCGAGGAAGAGGATGGCTATCTGCTCGATCACCCGGACGCGGTGACGGCTGTGTGGTGTGGCTAGGGCTCATGGCTAACGGCAGCCGCACGTGCACCAGCGCAGCAACCAGCGCCGCCGGTCGTACCGGCATCCATGTCGTTTCTCTCGGCGACTCGCTCGCTTACGGTGCCGGCGACGAGTCCGGCAAAGGAATCGCCGGCCGTCTCGAATCGGAGTTGCGCGCACACGGCATCGCCGACGTCGAAACGGTGAATCTCGGCGTGAACGGCGCGCAGACCTCCGACCTGATGTCGCGCCTGAAACAGAAACGCGTGCGCGACGAGATCGCCCGCGTAGACGCGATCGTGCTGTCCATCGGCGCGAACGACCTGTTCCGCACTCCGCATTCACGCGAGGAAACGCTCCGCGCGCCGCTGGCCGTGGCCGAGCGCATCCTCGGCCGCATCGAAACTATCGTCGCCGACCTGCACACGATCAACCCGCGCGCCCGCGTCCTGGTGCTCGGCGGCTACAACCCCGTTCCGCGGCACGAATGGGCGTCGACGATCAACCAGATGCTCGGCGTTTGGGACGCCGCGCTCGCCGCACGGTTCGAGCCCGACCAGCGCGTGGCGGTGGTGAAGATGTCCGACATCGTGACCGCGCAACGGCTCAGCCGCTACGACTCGTTTCACCCCGGCGCCGATGCGTATCGCGAAGCGGCGAAGCGCATCGCCGGCATGCTCGTGCGCGAGCTCAGCGCTGCGTGAACGAGGTCGCGAACTCCATGGCGTGATAGGTGATGATCAGATCGGCGCCGGCGCGCTTGATCGAGGTCAGGATCTCGTTCATGACCCGCGGCCCGTCAATCCATCCCTTCGCCGCCGCGGCTTTGACCATCGCGTACTCGCCGCTGACGTTGTACGCCGCGATCGGAAGCGCCACGCGGTCGCGCGCCTGGCGGATGACGTCGAGATACGACAAGGCCGGTTTGACCATGACGATGTCGGCCCCTTCGTCGACGTCGATCTCGATCTCGCGCATGGCCTCGCGGCTGTTCGCCGGATCCATCTGATACGTGCGGCGATCGCCGAACTGCGGCGCGGACTCGGCAGCCTCGCGGAACGGGCCGTAGAAGCCCGAAGCGAATTTGGCGGAGTAGGCCATGATCCCGACCTCGCTCAATGACCGATCGTCGAGCGCGCGGCGGATGGCGCCGATGCGCCCATCCATCATGTCGGACGGCGCGACGAAATCCGCGCCCGCCGCGGCGAAGGAAACGGCCTGCTTCATGAGCAGCGGCAGGGTCTGGTCGTTGTCGACGTCTTTGACTCCGTTGTGATCGACGATGACGCCGCAATGTCCATGGTCGGTGTACTCACACAGACAAACGTCGGCCATGACGGTCATCGCCGGCACACTGCGCTTGATGGCCTCGATCGCCAGCTGCACGGGCCCGGACGGATCCCACGAGGAGGACCCGATGCCATCTTTGGCTTCGGGAAGCCCGAAGAGAAGCACGGCCCGAATCCCCGCTTCGTAAGCCCGCTGAGCGTCTTCGACCGCATCGCGAACGCGAAGCTGGAAAACGCCGGGCATGGAACCGATCTCGGTCTTCGATCGCGAGTTGGGAACGATGAAGAGCGGGTAGATGAGGTCTTCGGGACGAACGATGGTCTCCCGCACGAGCGAGCGGATGGATTCGCTCCGCCGCAGCCGTCGCGGGCGGTTGGTCAGGGCCGCGGGTGCGGCGGTCTCAGTCCGATTCAGGGTCCTGGTCGTCATCGTTCTCTCCGGTGAAATAGTAGGCGCGGGCACAATCGGGCGAGCAGAACTTGCGGCCGTACCCTTTGTGGGCGCAGTCGGCACAGAAGTGCCGCTGGCAGATGGTGCAAAGCTCGAGCGGCGCGGCCTCCTGCGCCGCCCCGCAGCCCACACAGATCCGATCGTGGATCTCACTCATCGCTCGAAATATCCAGTCATTCGGGCTGTTAAGTCTAGTCCCGGCCGCTCCTTGACGGTCGGAAGCCGGGCCTCCTACAATCCCGGTCCCCTCGCACCTGGCGGTGTAGCTCAGATGGTTAGAGCGGGCGTCTCATAAGCGCTAGGTCATAGGTTCGATTCCTATCACCGCCACCAACTCCCCGCAACACGCGGACCTTCGGCCGCGGTTGCTCGCCGCGATGCAGCGGACGCTTCGCGCCGCTGATCGACGGCGTTGCATCTCGCCAACCGCGGCGCTCAGCCGCGCGATACGCGCCGGCTGCGGCGGCGCGAGCGACATGGGCGCGGAGCGTCCTCATGTCGCGCTATGTAGCCAGGTTTAGAGCGGGCGTCTCCTAGGCGCCAGGTCATAGGTTCGATTCCGATCACCGCCACCACGCACCCTCCCGCGGCTCCTGTCGTCCTCGATCCCATCACCTGCCGCGCCGCGCGGCCCTTCGGCCGGTCGCTCGCCGCGATGCAGCGGACGCTTCGCGCAGGTCATCGGCGAGCATTCGCGCGCGACTTCGCGAGAAGAGGGGCGGCTCCGCGGATAGCGCCGATCGAGGGGGCTTGCTGTAAGGGGGCGGCCGCTCGCCGCGCTGTAGCGGAGCGCTGGACTCCAGCGGCTGTCGATGGGGAGGGTGTCGGGAAGGGATTTCTCGTACCCGTTATTCGCGGCGAAAGATCATCAGCCGGACATTGGAGGGCAGCGCGTTGTTTTCGGAATCGCGCGCCTTGATGAACGCACGGCCCGACGCCACGCCCACACGGGAGTACACCGCTCCCCCTCCGCTCGAGAGAGTGAAGCTGTCGGTCACGCCATTCGCCGGATCCCTGGTATCCAGCTCATACGCGCACGAGCAACCCGCGCCCGGGTCGTAGTCGAGATTCTGGAAGATCTCGCGGAACTTCCAGCTCGGTTGCGTGAACTGCGCCGCCACCCCCGTCGTAGCGTCGTCGCTGTACGTCGCGAGCGCGAAGTCGGCGATCCACGGTTCCGCATCCGCTCCGAGATTCGTCTCGAGATTGGTCAGGCCGGTCTGTTGTGTATTGACCAATCCCTGCCAGAACGAAGTTTCTGTACTGCCGCGGCGATCCGACGCGTAGCGGAGGAACGCCCACGCCTCACCGCGCGTAGCGTCATCGTCATCCTCCTGGGTAAGGCCGCTGGCATGCGGCGACAACAGCCAGTCACGCAACCGTGCGAAGTTCGGCTCTCCATATCGGAAGAACGCGTCGACCGCGCCGCCCACCTGGCCGACGCCGAGATTCGATCGCGGTGAAAGCGCAGCGGCCTGGTAGAACACCAGTTCCTCCGCGACCAGCGCCAGCCCTTCGTCGAGCCAGACCTCTTCGAGCTCGACGAACGGCGTGTTGACATGCATGCGCCGCGACGCGTTGAGCAGATGCTCGAGCTCGTGCGCGAGCGTGCGGAGCGTCCTCTCCTTCACGAAGGAAACGCTCCGCGCGTTTCCGTTGATCGAGCCGGCCGGATCGGCCATCAGCGTGTAAATCATCTCGCCGACGTTGCTCGTCGTACAGCTCGCCGCGGGAGACAGATCGCGCGAGAAGAAGAAGCCGTCGACGAGAGGCGCGCTCGTCGGGGTGAGCTGATTGACGGCTGATGTGTAGAACGCGATGACACGCAGGTTGCTGTCGATGTCCGCCGGTTGTCCGAACGCCGTGGTCACCGCGGGCCAGATCGTGTCGTCGAACTCGGCGGCGATCTCCTGGTAGTCCGCGGTCGTCAGCCCGTTCGCAATGACCGGAGATCCGCCGCTGACCTCCTGCATGACGATGATGTGCGTACCGACGACCTCCACGCGCGCCTGCCGGTTGTCGAACGTGCTGCAGGAGTTGTCGGTCTCCACGTTGATCGTCATCAGCGCGCCGACCGAAGGGACGCCGGGCGTGATCGCATTCCACTGCACTCCGTCATGGTGGGTCTGGAGACGCTTCTTCATCTCCCGGCGCTCGCGCACGCGGAGTTGCGACTCGAACGCGCGGTCCTCGACCAGGCTCCGGCTCGCATCAGGAGAGGGGCGGAGCCGGCTCGCCAGTGGCAGCGGCGGACCACTCACCGCCACGATTCCGGTCGCCGTCAACTCGACACCGACGGAACTTTCAGAAGATGCATTGACCGGCACGATGGTGTACTCGGCAGTGCTCGAGAGACAGAGCGTCGGCGGCACCGGCGTCGCCGACGTGAAGACGCCGCCTACAGACAGCGAGACGCATGTCATCTGGGTCACTGTGATCGAAAGCGTTTGCACGGCCGTCCCGCCGGAACTGCTTGCGGTCACGTCGATGACGTAGACGTTGTTCCCGTCCGAGTCCGCGGGAGCAAGAAAATCAGGTGGGACGCTGAACGAGAGCGCGCCGTTGCCGGCGATCGACAGGTCGCCCTGATCCGCGCCGCCGGTGATCGTGAAGGTGACCGGATCGCCTTCGGGATCG
The DNA here is from genome assembly GCA_963822445.1 of uncultured Acidobacteriota bacterium. Classification (GTDB taxonomy): domain Bacteria; phylum Acidobacteriota; class Thermoanaerobaculia; order Gp7-AA8; family Gp7-AA8; genus QHVT01. The sequence continues at coordinate 1,814,348 of CAWGHO010000003.1, forward strand.
GGGGCGACGGCGGTATGGAACACGCCGTCCGCCTGTTCCGTCGTGCTGATTGCACTCGAGCTCGTGAACGACGGCCCCTCGTTGACGTTCGTCACCGTCACCGCGATGGCCTCGGCAGCTACGTTTCCCTGTCCATCGCTGGCGGCGACGATGACCTCGTACACGTTGTTGGCACCGCCGTCGGTTGGCGATTCGAAGTTCGGCGCCGCGTTGAACGTCAGCGCACCCACCGTGGGATGGATCGAGAACTTCGCCGCGTCCGCGCCGCCGAAGATCGAATAGGTGCGCGGATTCGCTTCCGGGTCCGTGGTCGTCACGGTCATCACCGCCGTGGCGTTCTCGGCGGCGGCCGGCACCGTCGATGATGTAAAGACAGGGGGGCCGTTCAACGGCGCACCCGTCGTCGACGCCTGCCGCGCACCGCTTCTCAGCTCGTGGACGTGCGCGGACTTGACCGTCGTGACGCCGGCCGTGAGCGAGCTGTCGGTGAACGTGATCGTGGCCATGCCCAATGCGGTCCGGGCAGCGTTCAACGCCGAACGCAGCTCCGAAATGTGAACGGCGCGGATCGTCGTCGAGGTCGTCAGCGTCGGATCGGTGAACGACGTAGCCCCAAGTCCGCCGAACACGCGCATCGCGTTCACGTCGGTGCGAAGCTGCGAAATGTGGGTGGTTTTTACGGGTGTCGCGCCGGCGACGAGAGGATCGTCGGTGAATGAGAACGTGCCGGCGTAAACGGCCGTGCTGCTCGAGCCTCCTGCCACCCGCACCTGGTAGCGGTAGGTCGTGTTCGCCGCCGCGGTCGTATCAGTGAATCTCGTCGACGAGGAGGAACCGATCTGTACGGGCAGGCCGCCGGTCGACCGGAGCACCTCGTAGGTCTGCGCGCCGGCAACGGCGTTCCATGTGATCGTCACCGACGTCGTGCTGTTCACCGTCGCCTGCAGGTTGGCCGGAGGGGTGTCGGTGACGGCGGTCGGGTGAGCTAGCGCCCCTGTCGCCGCGAGGGCAAACGAAAAGACGACGACGAACCGGCGGCGCCCCATAGGAATCTCAGCTAACGGGATTACGGGAATTGTACGTCAGCAATCGCCGAAGTGAGGCGCTCAGCCGCGCGTAATCGGCTGCGGCGGCGCGAGCGACCGTGGGGAAGGTCCGCGCGTCGCTACAATCTACGCATGCCGTTCGTACAGACCTTCTTCAACGACACCCCCTACCCGTCCGCGATGATCGTGGAAGCCCTGGATGGATGGGCTCTCTTCGCCTCGCCGGGACAGTACGGCGCGGACAACATCGGGGGCCGCCGTTGGTTCAATGACGGAGCGGCGTACATCTGGTTTTACGCGCCCGGCGCGCCACCATTCGGCGCGCCGCAGGTCGTCTGCCGTGATCGTGAACAACACCGACGACGACGTCGCTTTGCTCCAGATGAACGACACGCCCGGATACGGAACGTTCCGCTGCCCTGCGAACAGCACCACCAGTACTGATGCCGGCGAGGGCGGAGTACAGATCAACCGAGCGCCGGCCCTCACCTGGCTGCTCCTCGGTCGCGGCGCTTTCATGATGTGGGACAACGGGCAACACCAGATCGAGGCAGCCTGATTCGGCGCCGCGGGCGGCGGAGATTTCCGCACTCCTCGACGTCTCGCGCGGGCGGAGGCCGAAATGCCTCTCAGGCGTCGAGAATCTCGACCTTTCGGGACACGATCTGCGAAGGATCGACTTTCGCGGGCTTTCGATCGAAGGAGCGGACCTGCGGCGCGACGATCGCCGACGTCGAAGAAAACGGGCTCGCCAACGCGGCGCGCTTCGAGGTCAGCCGCGGAAACGTCAGAGGCGTGAAGTTCGACCGCAAGGCCATTCGCTACCTCACCGACGTCGTGAACGGGGAGTTCGGAGGCCAGCTTCGCGTCGTCCCGATGGAAAAACTCGCGGCGTCGACCCGATCCTCGACCAGGATTGAGCGCTTAATCCGTCTGGGTCACATCCGGATAAATGATGAAACTCCCGTTTGCCCAGACGATGTCGCAGTCGAAGTCGCTCGTGATTCCGTTCACGTACGTCGCGTCGAAGTTGCCGTCGCGGCCTGCCGAGCGGATCGCGTAGCCGCCCGAGTCCGAGCCGCTCACCTCCGGCGTCACGGCGAACTGCAGCGGGCGGAGCCAGCCGTCGACGCTGGGAATGTCGCGGAGGTACGTCGGGCGGAGCGCGGTCACCAACGCGTCGTATGTCACCGGCGCCGCCGACGGGAACGTGTAGCCGGACAGCATGTAACTCTGCGTGTCCGTGGCGCGGGCTTCCCAGGCATGGGCGATGATGCGGATGTCGTTCACGGTCCGTTTCTGGCGCGCGCGGTTGATCGCGTTCATGTAGTTCACGATGCCGATGGCCACGAGAATGGCGATGATCGCGCCGATGATGAGAAGCTCGAGGACCGAGAAACCAGCCTGCCGTCTGCGCATACCCGGACTCCTTTTGACGTACTTTTGGCAAAGTTACGCCAGGGACCTCAATGCTCCTTAGTGCCGTTCGTCAGTTTTTCGTCAAACAGAACATCGGACCGCGTGCCATCGTCGCCGCGGTGTCGGGAGGCACTGACTCCACGGCGCTGTTGCTCGCCCTCGCCGATCTCCGCGACGAAGGCTTCGACCTCGCCGCCGTTCACGTCAACCATCATCTTCGCGGCGCGGAGTCCGATGGCGATGAAGCATTCGTTCGCGATCTCTGCGCGCAATTGGGCGTGCCGCTCGATGTCGTCGACGGAACGCTCGATACCGAAGCGATCAGGCGGCGCGGGATCGAAGCCGCGGCTCGCGAGGTGCGTTACGCGAAGTTGCGCGAAAAAGGCGGCGATCGTCTCGTCGCCACCGCCCATCAGAAGAACGATCAGGCCGAAACGGTGCTCATGCGGCTGCTCACCGGCAGCGGCATCGCCGGCCTTCGCGGCGTGCATCCCGTGCGGGCCGACGGCTTCATTCGCCCGTTGCTCGACCTCACCCGCGAAGAGATCGAAGCGTTTCTGCGTGAACGCGGCGTCACGGCGCGGATCGACAGGTCCAACGAAGATCCCCGCTTCCTGCGCAATCGCGTCCGCGCGATCGTGCGCGAGCTGAACGCCGTCGACAACCTCGTCGCCGTCGCCGCGCAGGCTCGCGAGCAATGGCCGATGCTCGAACAGGCCATCGACGCGGCGGAGCCGGCGGCGCTGCAAGGACACTGGCCCCCCGAACTCTGGTTGCGCCAGGCGCTCCTCCAGCGACTGGTTCGGCGGCTCGATCCCGACGCTCGCGATTTCGACGCGCGGCGGCTCGCCGAAGAGCTGGATGGAGTGATGCGCGTCAGCGTTTCCAGGTCGGTCGAACTGGTCCGGCGCCGCGGCGCACTTCTTCTCGAGCGCAAGCGCGAGGAAGCCGCCGAGTTCGCGGTGAGCGTCGCCGCCGGAGCCGCGGTCTACATCCCCGAGCTCGATCTGACGCTCGGCATCAGCGAAGGCGTGACCGGCCGTGGCCAGCGCTTCCAGCTCCCCTCCGGCGCGGCGGCCAGGTTCATCGTCCGCAACCGTCGCAACGGCGACCGCTTTCAGCCTCTTGGACTTACGAGCCCGAAAAAGCTGAAGGATTTTCTGATTGATCGTAAAATCGCCGCGGACGTCCGAGACCGCCTACCCCTGCTGCTGTGGAACGACGAGATCGTCTGGATCGGTGGGGTGGAGGTTTCCGAACGCTTCAAGGTGACCACGGCCCCGGGGGGAATGCTCTACGAAGTGTGGATGGAGGGCTTGGGTGCAGAACATCACTCCCGTCTTCACCGAGGAACAGATCAGGGGGCGGATCCGTGAGCTGGGAGCTGCGATCCGCGCCGACGCCGGCGACGCCGAAGTGTTCCTCCTCGGCATCCTCAAAGGCGCCTCCTGTTTCCTGAGCGATCTCCTGCGCGCCATCCCCGGCGATGTCAGTTATGGCTTCATCGACGTCGTCCGCGACGCCGCTGACAGCCAGATCGCCGACGCCATCGAGATCGACTTTCTCAGCTACACCGACATCCGCGAGCGCCGGGTCTACGTCCTGAAGGATGTGGTCGCCACCGGCGTGATCGAGAACTACCTCCTCAGCCAGCTGCGCGTGCACGGCCCGGCCACGCTCCGCCTTGTGGCCCTCCTAGACCGCCCCGACGCCCGAACGTCCGATGTAACCACCCATTTTCACTGCTTCACCATCAGCGACGGCATCTACGCCGGCTACGGCCTCGAGCACGAGCGGAGGCATGGGAATCTGCCGTTTATTGGGAGGGTGGGCTAGCGCCGCTGCGCGGCGCGTTACGCGGTTTCGAGGTTGCGGGGTTACGAGGAAGACGGATCCAAACCTCGTAACCTCCAAACCCCGTAACCCCGTAACCCGCAACAGAATATCGACCCGGCAGACCTCGTTACGTCCGTGAGTAGATGGCATGGGCGAAGCATCGCCCAGCCCTCGTTGGAGGCAATCCGTTGAATTCGACCGTCAAAACTGCACTCCTGTGGGTCGTGATCATCGTGCTGGTCTTCCTCCTCTGGAGCCTGTTCAACACGGCCAAGGGAGCGAGTGACCCCATTGAATACAGCACGTTTCGCGATCGCGTTACGCAGGGGCATGTAGAGAAGATCACCGTCCGCGGCGATGAAATCCGCGGCGAGACCAAGACCACCGCACCCGGTGGGAAGAAGCAGTTCCACACCACCGGTCCCACCCCCCTTCCCGACGACTTTCACAACCTGCTCAACGACCAGAAAGTGGTCGTCACGTTCGAGCCGCAGCGCGATGCGCCGTTCGTCACCGCGCTCATCACCTGGGCCCCGTTCCTGTTCCTGATCGGCCTCTGGATCTTCTTCATGCGCCAGATGCAGGCCGGCGGCAACAAGGCCCTTTCCTTCGGCAAGTCGAAGGCGAAGCTCCTCTCCGGCAGCGCGAAGAAAGTCACGTTCAAGGACGTGGCCGGCGTCGACGAGGCCAAGGTCGAGCTGCACGAGATCATCGAGTTCCTCAAAGAGCCGCAGAAGTTCACCAAGCTCGGCGGCAAGATCCCCAAGGGCGTTCTGCTCATGGGTCCTCCGGGAACCGGCAAGACCCTTCTCGCCCGCGCAATCGCCGGCGAGGCCAACGTTCCCTTCTTCTCGATCTCCGGGTCGGACTTCGTGGAGATGTTCGTCGGCGTCGGAGCGTCTCGTGTCAGAGATCTGTTCGAGCAGGGCAAGAAGAACGCGCCCTGCATCATCTTCATCGATGAGATCGACGCCGTCGGCCGTCACCGCGGCGCAGGCCTCGGCGGCGGACACGACGAGCGCGAGCAGACCCTCAACCAGCTCCTCGTGGAGATGGACGGCTTCGAATCGAATGACGGCGTGATCCTCATCGCCGGCACGAACCGTCCCGACGTGCTCGACCCCGCCCTGCTTCGCCCGGGCCGCTTCGACCGTCGCGTGGTCGTCGATCTTCCCGATCTCAAGGGCCGCGAGGGCATCCTCCGCGTGCACACCCGCAACATCCCGCTGGCCGAGGATGTGGACATGGCTGTGATCGCGCGGGGCACGCCTGGATTCTCCGGGGCCGATCTCGCGAATCTCGTCAACGAGTCCGCGCTGAACGCCGCCCGTTACGACAAGAAGAAAGTCCAGATGGTCGACTTCGAGTACGCGAAGGACAAGGTCATCATGGGCGTCGAGCGGAAGTCGATGATGATGTCCGATCGCGAGAAGCGGAACACCGCGTATCACGAGTCCGGTCACACCATCGTCGCGGCCATGCTGCCGGCCGCCGATCCGCTGCACAAAGTCACGATCATTCCGCGCGGCCGCGCGCTGGGACTCACCCAGCAGCTGCCGGTCGAGGACAAGTACTCGTACTCGAAGAAGTACCTCGAGGCCATGCTGGCCGTGCTGATGGGCGGCCGCATCGCCGAAGAGGTGTTCCTCAACGAGATCACCACCGGCGCCGGAAACGACATCGAGCGCGCCACGGGCATGGCCCGCAAGATGGTCTGCGAGTGGGGCATGTCCGATCTCGGCCCCGTCACCTACGGCAAGAAAGAAGAAGCGATCTTCCTCGGCCGCGAGTTCGCGCAGCACCAGGACTTCTCCGAATCGACCGCGGTCGAGATCGACAAGGAAGTCCGCCGCATTCTCGACAAGGCCTACAAGGCCGCGCACGAGATCATCAGCGGCAACAAAGGCTCGCTCGATCGCATCGCGCGCAAGCTGCTCGAGCGCGAGACTCTCGAAGGCTGGGAAGTGAACCAGATCCTGACCGAAGAAACCGGAACGGATTACCTGAAGCTCAAGGAGTACTACCCCGAGCAAAGCCCCGGCGAGGCCATGACCATCGCGCCGGGATCGGGCCCGTCCACCGACGTGACCACACCGGTGGTGCAACCCGATCGAACGACGTAGTCCACGATGACAACGACGAAAAACGCCGGCCGCGAGGTCGGCGTTTTTCGTTGGGGGCGCCGACCCCGTAACGGCGATTCGTAACCTCGTTAAGATGCGTACCTTCGGAGGTCAGCTCATGTCCACAACGTTGCAGCTTGCCGGACGTCTGTCCGCGGTCGTGCAGACGCAGCATGAAGTCCTCGCGGCCATCACCGATCTGGAGAGAGTGATGGCGCTCGTCGTCGAGCGCACACCGGAGGTGACCAGCGGCGACGGCGCGGTCATCGAGATCGTGGAAGGAGACCAGCTCGTCTACCGCGCCGCGTCAGGCGCCGCGCGCGAACACGTCGGCCTGCGCCTCCCGTTCAAAGGCAGCCTCTCCGGCCTGGCCGTCACGGAGAAGTCGATCATGCAATGCGACGACGTCGAAGACGATCCGCGCGTCGATCGCGACGCCTGTCGCGCGATCGGAATCCGGTCGATGCTGATCGCCCCGCTGCTCGAAGGGGACGTCGCCGTCGGCGCGCTCAAGACCTTCTCCTCCCGGGCTCGCGCATTCGGCGATCTCGACGTGTATGCGCTGCAACTCCTCGCGGGAATGGCCTCGGGCGGTCTGACTCAGGCGCAAACGTTCCGCGCGCTCCAAACCTCCGACACCCGCTACCGAATGCTCTTCGACCGCAACGTCGCCGGCGTGTTCCGCACCACGTTCGAAGGAGCCATCCTCGACTGCAACAACGCCCTGGTCCACTTCCTTGGATACGACTCGCGCGACGACCTGCTGGCCCACACGGCCTGGGACTTCTACCACGAGCGCTCCATGCGCGAAGAAGTTCTTCGCCTCGTGCAGGAGAATCGGATGATGCTCAACATCCGCATCCCGATGAAGCGGAAAGACGGCACCTCGCTCCTGGCGCTGATGACAGCGAGTCTGGTCCCCGGCGAGCGTGACGAGCCGAACCTGCTGGGGACGATCGTGGAGGCCTGAGGCCTCGGGTTCCTCACGTTTCGTTTCGGACGGACTTACGTTGAGCACATGCTCACGTTCGTTTTCGCCCTCGCCATCGCGGCCGAGCCGGCCATTCGATGGGAGCCGTTCCTGGTTCCCTTTCCCTCAGCGCTGCGGGCCCAACTCGGACGACTGACCGTCCCTCTGCGCCGCGCGCAACCCGACGCGGGCTCGGTGGATCTCGCGTTCGTTCGTCTTTCAACGGCAGGTGAGAAACGCGGCGCGCCGATCGTCTACCTCGCCGGCGGTCCCGGCACATCGGGGATCGCCGCGGCGCGCAATCCTTTTGCGATCGCGAACCTCACCCGCCTCGCCGAATCGGCCGACGTCATCCTGCTCGATCAGCGCGGCATCGGCCTCTCCACTCCCCGACCTGTCTGTGGACCGAGGACCGTCGAGCCGCAAGCGCGGTTCGCGTCGACGCCTGAGGTTCTGCCGCGCGTGGTCGCCGCCGCGCGCGCGTGCGCCGAGGAGTGGGCGGCGAAGGGCATCGACGTCACTGGATTCAACGTCGCCGAAAGCGCCGCCGATCTCGACGACCTCCGCAAAGCCCTCGGCGTCCCGAAGATCAGTCTCCTCGGCCACAGCTACGGAACCTACCTCGCGCTGACTGCCATCCGTGCGTACGGCGGCACGATCGAGCGCGCTGCGCTGATCGGCACCGCCGGACCGAATCACATGCGCAAGCTTCCGCTCATGCTCGATGCGCAACTGGCGAAGCTGTCGATGCTCGCGAAGGACGATCCGTCGATCGGCAGCGAGGTGCCGGACATGACCGTGCTTCTCCGCAGGGTTCTCGCGAAGCTCGAGCGCGAGCCGATGGCCGTGACCATCACCGATCGCGCGCGGAAGGAGAAGGTGCAGCTGCGCATCGGACCGGATGCACTTCGCAGGATCCTCATTCTCGACATCGGCGATGGCAACGATTTCCCCTTCTTCCCTGCCCTGCTGCTCACGATCGAGCGCGGCGATCCTTCGATCCTCGCCTGGTTCGTGGAGAAGCGGTTCAACCAGGCTGCCGGCACTGATCTGATGACCTACGGAATGCGTTGTTCGGCGGGCGCGAGTGCGAGCCGCGATCGCGAGATCGTTCTGCAGGCGCAGACCTCGATCCTGGGAAACGCGTTGAACACGCCGTATCCAGATGTCTGCGCGGCACTGCCGTCGATCGAAGGCGCCGACGCGCTACGCGCTCCGATCCACTCCGACCTCCCCGTGCTTTTCATCAGCGGCACGCTGGACAGCAACACGCCGCCGCATCAGGCCGAGGAGGTGCGCTGGGGGATGCCGCGTGCGATGCATCTCATCGTGCCGAATGCCGGCCACGAAGATCTCGAACCGAACGCGGAAGTGCAGGCCGTCATCGCCGACTACTTCGCCGGCAAAGACGTTTCGGCGCGGCGTGTCGTGCTGCCGGTGCCCGATTTCAAGAGCGTCGAGGAAGCGAAGAAAGAGCGCCGCGTCGAATGACGCGGCGCTCACTCTCGACTACTTGAGATGATGCAGGTTCGCCTGGACCGCGGCCAGCGCGTAATCGCCACGGGTGATGCCGGACTGGGGCTGGAACACCGCCTTGATCTTCGGCAACAGCGGGTTGGTGTTGTCGACGTAGAACGTCGCGTTGAGGATGCCGAGATCGAGGGCCAGCTGCACGTAGCCGCGGAGCTCGGGCCGGATCCGGTTCTCGTCGGAGAGCACGATGCGCGCGCCTTCGTACGGCGCTGTCACCGAGCCAGTGGTCTCCTCCGCTGTCTTCTGCAGGCCGAGCGCCTGGATGAGCGCATACGCGAGCTCCTGGCGCTCCATGTCGGCGTTCGGCTTGAACATGCCGCGGCTGCGGTCGACGAGCGAGACCGGCTTCGCATCGTGATTGAGATCGAAGAGCAGCGTGCCGTTCGCGGTGACCATCTGCGCGAAGACTTCCGCGGCCGGGTTGTCGTTGGTCAGGTCCGCGAACAGCCGCCGGCCGAACAGGTCCAGGCGTTGGCGGATGCCGAAACCGGAGACCAGATACTCGGCGGCGGCAATGCGATCGATCTTGCGGTCCGGACTGAACGTTCCGTTCGTCAACGAATCGACGAGCCGGTTGCTGGCGGCAAACTCGATCACGCCGCGCATCGGGTGCGCGGCAATGTCGTTGAGTCCTGTGAAGCCTTGCGTGATGTAGGTCCGCACCGTGACGTTGGCGGTTCCCGGCCCGGCGATGCCGTTCGTCAGCTGCAGCGGATCCACCGCGACTCCCGATACTCCGCCGATGCCGCGCATGGTGACGGTCCAGCGGCCCGGCTTGCCCGGCGCCGCCGCCGAGACGATCGGCGCGAGCACCGGCTGCGCGATCCCCGAGCCATACGACTTGCCGTCCGGATCGATGAGCAGGACCGCGCAGGTACACGGGCTGCCCGTCGGCTGCGACCACCGCGCCGTCACCACCGCGACCTCGGGACCGATCTCAAACTCTGCGAATCCGGTCTGCCCGCGCGGCGCCGGCATGAACGCGATGCTGTAGGTATTGACCACCGGGCTTTCGACGACGGTGGCGTTCGCGTTGAAACCGCCGGGACGCGTGAGGTTGTTGGCGAGGCCGAAATCGGTGCGCCTGCCGAGAGCCATCGCCACGGCCGCCTCGACGTTCGCGTGACCGGCGCCGACTTCCCACGGCTCGTAGCCGGACATGTTCGTCGCCGTCGCTTTGAGAATCGACTTCACTTCACGCCAGCCGAGGTTCGGGTTCGCTTCGAGGATGATGGCCACCAGGCCGGCCACGTGCGGCGCGGCCATCGAGGTGCCCGTCTTGATCGAGTAGAACGGAGCGAGCGTCGGGCCGAGGACTTCGAGATCGGTCTGGAAGCCGATGTTGCCGGTGGCGTCGGCGGTGGCGAGCGCGCGCGGCGCCGCGATGGACGTGCCCGGAGCGACGACCGTCGGACGATCCTCCACCGTGAACGTCTCGCTGCCGATCGTCACCTGATAGACGCCGCCTGAGATCTGACCGCGCGACGACGACGGCGCGAGCGTCCCCTTCTTCGTGCCGTTGCCCGCCAGGATGACCCACGGCGACTTCTTGTACGGGCCGGTGATCGTGTCCGGGCCGGAGCCGCTGTTGCCGGCGGAGAAGACGGTGATCACGCCGACGTCCGCGAGCAGCTTGGAGGCGATGACCGTCGGATCGTTGGGGTTGAACGGCTGGCCGATCGTGCTCGGACCGCCGAACGAATTGGTGATGATGCGGATGTTGTATCGCGCGTGGTTGGCGAGCGCGTAGTCGAACGCACCTGCCGTGTTCAGGATGGAGATCGCCGCGCCGGAGCCGTAGCCGATGATGTGCGCTCCTCGCGCTGCTCCCGCGTAAACGCCGTTGGACATCGTTCCGAGACCGGCGGCGATGCCGGCGACGTGGGTTCCGTGCGAGCCGGCGACGTCGGTGTTGGGCACGTTCTCGATGTTGAGGAACGGCTCCAGCGTGCCGGCGTTGACCGGGCCGCCGGCGTGTCCGAGGACGTTCTGGACGACCTTCGTGCCGAAGAGGAGGTCGGGATGGGTACCGTCGACCCCGGAGTCATTGACGAGGATGCCGATGCCGCGGCCTGTGAATGGGAGGCCGACCGCCGTCCGCAGCTGCTGGTTCGCGGCGAGCTGATCGACGGAGCTGAGCGTGCGCGCCTGCGACATCTCGTACTCGAGCCGGTCGTTGAGCCAGACCGAGCGCACGTCCGGCATCGCGGCGATAGCTTGCACCTGCGCGGGCGTGGCCAGCACGCCGGCCATCGGAAGTCTCTGAAAATAAAGGCCTCCCACGCCGATCGTGCGGAGTGCGTCGAGCTGGGCCGCGGTGACCGGTCCGCTGCCGTGGTAGGTGACGATGACCTCAATGAGGTCGGCCGGCGCCGCCGATTGCAGCCGCTGGACGAGCGTCGGGCCGAGATCGGCCTTCGCCGTGGCGGAAAGCGCAGGCAAGAGGCTGAGAAGGACGAGGGCGATGAGGCCGGCACGAAGCCGCGAGGTTGAAGCTGCCATTGGTGAACATCCTCCTGATTTGCTGAAGCGGGCACCACTTTCGTGGTAGTCGTAATACTACCATGATGCGTGCCAAGGCAGCTCAGCCGGTGATCCGCGTCACTGGCCGCCACACTCGCAGCCGAGCTGGCTCAGCGCGGCACCCGTCGTGCTCTACGCAGGGCAGGAGGCCCGAAAATTATGAGAAAAATCTTTCTGGCAGTGACATTGGTATTGATGACGGTGGTGGTGGTCGGTTGTGGCCGCGACGAGACGGCCGAGCCGCCGGCGACGACGACGACTGTCGAACAGGCCGGGACCAGCAGCCCCTCGGACGTCGCGCCGATCACGGCGCAGACCTGGCTGGATGACTTCACCCTCGGCCACGAGCTCGCTCCGGACGGCACGATGGTCGCGGGCAAGGGCGGCGACGATTTCGCACCCGGCCAGCCGGTCAACCTGTCGATGGAAGTCGGCGACGCTCCCCCGAACTCGACCGTCAAGGTCGTCTGGTACGGCCCGAACGAGACCAAGATCGGCGAAGAGAACAAGCCGGTCGTGGCCGGTCAGAAGTACCTCGCCTTCACCTCAGCCGACACGAAGTCGTGGGCGAAAGGCGACTATCGCGCCGAGGTCTGGATCGGCGACGAGAAGGTCAACACGCAGCAGTTCCAGATCGTCGACCCCGCCGGCGCCGGCAAATAACGAGCGCACCCGCAGTGAGGGGCTCCGCAAGCGCGGAGCCCCTCTTTTTTTTGCGAGTTACGGAGTGCAGGCCGCGGTCTCACCGACCAGGGCCGTGAACGGAGTGTTCGCGAGTCCGGAGACGGTGATGTTGTCGATCTCCCATCCCGGCGCGCCGGTGGAGTCGTCGGCGCCGACGCGGAAGCGGATCATCACGGTCTGGTTCGCGTAGGTAGTGCCGAGGTTGCGGGTCACGGTGGCGAAGTTCGGCCAGCCCACCATGCGGTTGACGAAGGCCGGGCGGCTCGCGCCGATCGGAGCGTTGGTGGCCGCGCTGGTCACGCCGTTGTACGAGCCGACGCCGATGTCGGTCCAGCTGGCGCCGCCGTTCGTGCTGAGCTCGATCACGCCGCCATCCCAGTTACCGGCCTCGAATGCGAAGCGATGCTGGAAGGTGATCACCAGCGGCCCGCTGCCGACCTGCATCGCCGGCGAGATCAGCGACTGCTGATCGGGCAGGCTCGGGTTGATGTCGTCGATCTGCCCGTTGTTGTCCGGTCCCCACCAGACGTGCTGCGTCGGCGTGATCGCACGCCGCTGCCAGCGGTCGATGTTCGGCGCGGTAGTGGCGTTGCCGGCCACGGTCCAGCCGGGATTTCCGGCCTCGACCGACTCCGTCGCGGATGCCGCGGCCTGCTCGTCGTAATTCACGCGATGAGTCGAGACGATGTTCAGCGGACCGGGCAGACCGAGCTCCGGTGATGCGACGGACACCTTGAAATCAGCAGTCTCGAGTCCGGCGGCGCCGTTGACCGCGACGCGGATCGAACCGGTGCTGGTGCCGTTCTTCTGCACGGGCGGGAACGAGACCGTGTTGCCGTCGGGGAAGCTGACGTTGGCGTTGGTCGAGGTGACGGTCAGCGTCACATGGTTCACGTTGTTCGGACCCTGGTTCATCAGCGTGACCGTCAGATTTCCGGTCTCGCCGTTGTCGATGACGCCGTCGGCGTCGCACGAGGCCACGTCATCCGCGAGCGTGGCGTCGACGAGCTCGAGCTGCGCCAGCTCCCAGATTCCGCGGCCGTACGTGGCGATGCGGAGGAAGCCCCCGTCCGGCGGCATGTAGATGTCGTTGACGCGCACGGTCGGCAGGCCGTTGCCGTACGGCGACCAGTTCGCTCCCCCATCGGTCGTTCTGTAAATCCCGACGTGGGTCGCCGCGTAGATCGTGTTGCGCGACGCGTCGCGCGGGTCGAAGTAGACGCGCGTGACCGGCAGATCGGGAAGACCGTTCTGCATCGGCGTCCAGGTCGCGGTTGCCCAGCTCGCGCTCGGGCTGGCGATCGTCCCTTTGATAACGCGCACCGAGCCCGGTGCCTGCGCGACGGCGGTGACCCAGAGATTCTGATTGTCCTGCCAGGTCAGGTTCGACACGAAGCCCTGATAGCCCGGGACCAGCGCGATCAGATTGACGTCCGTCCAGCTCGCGCCGTTGTTGGTGGTGATGTCGATGAAGCCGCCGCCGGCGCCGACGGCGATCCGGCCCAGATCGAGCGGGCTGACGCCGAGGTTGTAGGGGCTGGAGCGGAAGCGGCGCGTCGGCGGAAGGCCAGGCGAAACCGGCGGAGTGGCTGAGCCGAGCAACACAAAGCTCAAGCCGCCGTCGTTGGTCCGCCAGACGCGCGACGCGGTGAAGTGGAAGAACACCTTCCCCGTCGCATCGAGGCTCGCCTCGGGCGCAATGATCGCGGTGAAGAAGCCGGCGCCCGCGGTGTCAGTCAATCCGCCGCGAGAGACCCAGTTCTGAAAGACGTTCGGATTGCTGATCAGGCTCGTGCGGATGCCGGAGCCCTGCGAGCTGCCGAGGAGCGCGTTGGTGTTGGCCTGGCTGTGGGCGGTGCCCATGCCGTCGCCGCCGATCACCTGATCGTGGATGCCGCTGTTGTCGGTGCGCAGGCGCGTGCCGTTGTCCTGCGTGCCGCCGATGACCAGGTTCGGGAAGCCGGGGCTGCCGGCGACCGTGTAGTAGAGGTGCGAGACGAGCCCGTTGTTCTTGTCGCTGCTGAACGTCACCCCGTCATCGGTGCTGATGTTCAAGCCGCCGTCGTTGCCGAGGATGATCGTCGGCGTGCCGGTCGTCTTGAAGGCCGCGGCATGGTGATCGGCGTGCGCGTACGGAAGGGTCGGGAACTGGCTATACAGCCACCAGGTCTTGACCGACCAGCTCGTGCCGCCGTTCGTGGTCTGTGCGGTGGCGAGGTCGCCGCCGATCCAGACCGTGTTCCGCGCGGGGTCGCGCGGATCTACGAGGATCATCTGGTTGTACCAGCACTGGCCGTGGCAGATGTTCATGTTGGTCATGCCGGCGACCGGGTTGAGCGGCACTTTCGTCGAATTGACGCCGTTCGCGACCCAGGTCTGGCCGCCGTCCGCGGAGCGATAGACGTCGCGGAGCTGGGTGTCGTTCTGCACGTTCGCATAGGCGTACACGACGCTGTCGCCGGGAAGCGCGACACCGAGCGTCGTCCGGCCGTTGGCCGAGAAAACGGTGCCGGCGTTCGAGATCGGCGCCCAGGTCGCGCCTTTGTCGGTAGAGAGATAAAGCGTCGTTGCCAATCCGCACTGCAGACCGTTGTTCACCGCGGGACACGGCTGCGCCGAGGCCAGCCATCCCGCGCTGGTGCGCACGATGTTCCAGACGGACATGCCGTTGAATGTGGCAACCGCCGAGTACGTGTCGCCTTCATTGGCCGAGCGATATAGACCGTCATTCGTCGCCACGAGGACGATGTCGCGGTTCGTGCTGGTGTCGACTTTCACGTCGCGAACGGCGATCGAGCTGCCCAGCTCGATCACGTCCGACCAGGTGTTGCCGCCGTTGGTCGACTTGACCATCGAGCCGCCGACGAGGATCTGGTCGACGAAGTCGCCGAGGCCGAGGTAGAGCGTGTTGGGATTCTTTCCGAAGGCTACCGAGCCGCCGCCCGTCGTCGGCAGGTCGTCCGTCAGCGGGGTCCACTCCGTATTCGGCGAGCTCCAGTTGTTGGTGCGCCACAGGCCGCCGCCCGAGGTCAGGAAGTAGACCACTTCCGGATTCGTCGGATGCGGCAGGACCGTGCGAGCGCGTCCGCTGTCGCGAACGTGACCGGTGAAGCTGCCGTTCTGCTCGAAGTTCGCGCCCATCGGTCCGATGTTCACCCACTTCGGTCCGGGTGCGTTCTTCTTCGCCGAGTGGTTCTTCCCTTCCTTCATCGCATTGCTGCGGAATTCGGGAGTCACGACGCCCCAGGCCGCGCGCTGCCATTCGAGCCGCGCCGTCGGGTTGTCCTGTTCGGGAAGGCTTGCTTTCGCTTCCGCGTCCGCTTCTTCGGTCAGCGCGACGTACGGAGTCTCGTCGACGGGGACGCTTTCCTGGGCGAGAGCCGGCAGCATCATCGCCAGCGAGACGACCAGGACGAGGGAAAGCCGTGGCCAGAGAAACTTCGTTTTCTTCATGAATCCTCCACCAAAGTTGGTTCGAGAACGGAGTAAGAGGGACTGCGAGCCGGGGAAGAAAACCGAACGTTGGTGGCCGCGCGCATGCAGCTGCGGAGAGAGGCCGCGAGCCGAATGAGCGTCACCCTGCACACCCGAAGTAGCGATGAAGAGAGGCGCCAATAGTACCAGTGACGGAAGGAAATCGTGCTGTCAGACGTACCTCAGCCAGCCGTCGGTCCGGCGCGCTTTGAGATCCGCGAACCGGCGGCACGGGAGGTAAAGCAGCGCGACAGCCACGATCCACACGAGGTAGAGCAGCCAGAGGCTCCATCGATACCCCTCGGGCGCCGGCGGAACCATGGCCGGATGATCGGCGAAGAGCCACGGCGTGACCGTTCCGAAGCGCACCAGCGAGACGACGATCGCGGCGATGTGAATCAGCGGAATGTGCAGCAGGTAGTAGAACAGCGGCACTCGTCCGAAGATCTCGAGGACTCGCGCGATCGGACCACGTGCGCGCTCGAGCAGCGGGATCACCGCGATGGTTGGGCCGAGGGTCATCAGGAGAAAGTCGAGCGAGGCCGGGTACTTCGCTGGATTCAGGAACGACAGCCAGGCCGGTTGCCACTCGGCGTTCCATGGACTGGGATTGCCGTAACGGTTGATCGCCCGCAAAACGATAAACAGCGCCGTGGCTCCGAGTCCGATCGCGAAACAGAGTCGGCGGCGCCGAGCCGGTTCCATGAGCATCACCGCGCCGAAGGCATACCCCGCGGCCATGACGCCGATCCACGGAATCAGCGAGTAGAGAACGAAGCCATTGCCGACCGGTCCTCCGAAATAGAGCACTTTCCAGAGCGCGCTCCAGTCGCGATCGTGCAGACCGGGGATGAGATCGGTGACGTTGTGCGCGGCGATGATCACCAGTCCGAACATGGCGATGGCCACGACCGGCAGACGCACCAGCAGCGCGAGCACGATCATGCTCCACCCGATCACCCAGATCACACCTGCCAGCAGATGGCTGATCTGGAAGTTGAACGTCCAGAAGAAGCGGATGACCGTGAGCTCGAGGAGGATCAGCCACGCACCGCGGATCAGCAGAAACCGCGACAGCTTCCCGACGTCGCCCAGCTTGCGCGCGAGGAAGTACGCGGATGTGCCGGCGAGAAACACGAATGCGGGCGCGCAGAAATGCGTGACCCAGCGCGTGAAGAACACTCCCGGAGTCGGGCCGCCCGCGGGAACTCCCGAATAGACGCGGACATGGTCGATAGCCATGAGCACCATGACCGCGCCGCGGACGATGTCGATGGACGCCGCGCGTGGCGAAGCCGCTTGCATTCAGTTGAGCTCGGGATGCGGATGCTAGCAGTTCCCCGGCGGAATGCGCCCCGCTCATGCCGCCGTTTGACGCGGCGTGGACGAACCGATCGAGCCGCGCGCGGAGGAGGAAGTACCGCCGCCCCAACCTCCGCAATGCGAGCACGCGCCCCCCGAGCCGCGCTGGCGCCCCGCGTCGGAACCGACGTGCTGCGGATCGCTGTGTGAGGATTGCCCGTTTTAGCGGGCAGGTAGGGAAATCCCCCAGTCCGCCTCTCCTTCTCCAGAGAGGTGAGGAATGTCCGAGTGCGATGATCTCGATTTCACGGAACGGATCCGCTTTGATGACGTCCTGAGTCGCGAGTACGTGGAGGTCGAGCACCGGCGTAGCCGCGCGGCCGGATTGCCGGACGCGCCGCCATCAGGAACGCGTCCCGCGCGCCTGACCGGTCTGTCACTCTCCGGTGGAGGCATCCGCAGCGCGACCTTCAATCTGGGCGTTCTTCAGGCCCTCGCCGAGAAACTGAAGCTGGGCACGTTCGACTACCTGTCCACCGTTTCCGGCGGCGGCTACACCGGCGGCTGGTGGAGCGCCTGGCTCGCGCGCGACGAGCAGAACGGCGATCCGCCGCGGCTCTTCCCGCCGCGGGAGAACATCGTCACCGAGCGCGATAACCGCCGCGCGTCGATGGAACAGGCCGGCTACAAAGGCGGCGTCGACCGCCAGCAGGTCCAGGACAGCGCCCTCACCGCTGCCGACGATCCCATTCACCACCTTCGCCTGTTCTCGAATTTCATCACGCCGCGCAAGGGACTGCTCAGCGCCGACACCTGGCGGGCAATCGCCATCACCCTTCGCAACATCGTCCTGACCTGGCTGATCCTCCTGCCGATCATCCTCGCGGCGATCATCATCGGCCAGGCCGCCTTCGTCCTCGCCCTCGGCGACTCGAAAGACCTCGCAAAACGCCTTCTGTTCGCGCTGGCCGCGCCCGGTCTTCTCGCGGCGGGAAACGCGGCGGCCGTAGCGATCTGGATCCTGGCCACACGACGGCTGAAAACCTGGGGCGACAAGATCGTGGTCACCCTCGGCGGCGTCGTCTTCGTGACCCTCACCGCGATCGGACTCTCCGTGCTCGACGTTTCCGACGGCGTGATCATCGGCCTGGCCGCGCTGTTCATCCTCTGGTTCATCTACGTCTTCGTGCGGCTGTTCTGGTGGCAGTACGTCAGCAAGTCGAAATTCACCGACGCCGATTACTGGCGCAACCGCCTGGTCGTGATCCAGACCAAGACCCTCGCGTACGCGGTCTTCGCCGCGGTCATCCTCCTCTTCGCGGGCTTCGGACATGTGCTCTTCAACTTTCTGCTAGACAAGACAACGCACGCCGCGACGCAGGCTGGCGGCTTCGGTGCGCTGGCGCTGTCGCTCCTCGGCGCCGCGTACACGGCGTACAAGGCCTCGCCCACCGGCGGCGCGGATCAGAAGTCGAAAGCGAAGCCGTCGCTCGTGCACCGCGTCGCATTTGCCGTCGCGCCATTCCTGCTGATCCTCACGCTCGGCATCGTGCTGTCGTGGGTCGGCAATGAGTTGTACGAGATCATCCACAGGTCACCGCATCGTCTCCATCTCGTCAGCCGCGGCGCGATCGTGGCCGCGTTCCTCTTTCTCATCTTCGGCCTCTACGAATTCCGCCCGCGGCAGAAAGGCCCGACGCTGATCGCATTGAGCCTGGTCTGGATCGCGATCGTCGTGGGAGCGCTGCGCTTCAAGCTCGAGCCGTCGCGCCTCCTGTCGCTCAGCGTGATCATCCTGGCCATCCTCGCGGTGGTGCTGATCGGCCGCTCGATTCTCCGGCGCCGCCGCTGGATCGCTTTTTACGCCGCGGTCCTCGGACTCGTGGCCTGGTGGTTCTCCACGCTCGACGCCAGCGCGGTCACGCTGTGGGGCCTCGGGCTTTCGCAGATCGTCGTCGCGGGCACGCTGGCCACACTGGCGCTGCTCGTCCTCGAACTGGCCGCGGGCCGCGGCGCGAATACGCGCTGCATCGCCTTGACGATCATCGCCTGCAGCATCTTCGTGCTCGTCGGCGCGTCCGCGTCCGTTCATGGACTGATCGGCCAGCGCGCCCTGACGATCATCAGCCTGATCGCGATCATCCTCGGCTGGGTCCTGGCCCTGGGATGGCTCGCCGATCCGAACTCGCTGACCATCCACGCCTTCTACAAAGCACGTCTCGTCCGCGCGTACATGGGCGCGTCGAACCCGCAACGCGCTCAGGCGACCGAGGCGGACATCACGGATGCGGTGCCTGGCGATGATGTGTTGCTCACACAGCTCCGCAACACCGACCGCGGCGCGCCCTACCACCTCGTCAACACGATGCTGAACCTCGTCGGCGGCGGCGATCTGGCCACGCAGGCGCGTGCGTCCGAGCTGTTCCTGATGTCGAAGCATTTCTGCGGATCGATGCGCACCGGATACCGACGGACCTCCGAATACGCGTGCGGCGCGATCTCGCTCGGCACCGCGGTGGCGGTCTCCGGCGCGGCCGCGAGCCCGACGATGGGCGCGCAGACGCCGTCAGCCGCGCTGTCCGCATTGATGACGCTGTTCAACGTCCGCACGGGGTACTGGGCTCCGACGCCGAGTCTCAGCTACTGGCGCAGCGGTTCCACGCGACTCTGGCCGGTGTACACACTGCAGGAGCTCGTGTCGCAAACGACCGATCTACTTCCCTACTGCTACCTCACCGACGGCGGCCATTACGAGAACACCGGCGCGTATTCGCTCGTGCAACGCGGCTGCAATCTCATCGTCATCGGTGAATGCGGCGCGGATCCCGACACGACGCTCGACGACCTCGGGAATCTCATCCGCAAAGTGCGCATCGATTTCGGCGCGGAGATCACCTTCGACGATCCCGACATCAAGAAGCTGCGCACGCGTCCTCCCGGCGAGCGAATCATCGTCGGCAAGATCCGCTACGGCGACAAGCACAGCGAAGCCCTCGGCCTTCCCGACTCGGAACGCGTCGGCACGATCATCATCATGAAGCCGAACCTCTCCGGCAGCGAGCCGGTCGACGTGCAGCAGTACGGCTTCCTCAACACCGACTTCCCGCAGCAGCAGACCTTCGACCTCTTTTACGACGAGGCCCAGTTCGAGAGCTATCGGCGGCTCGGCCAGCTGTCCGGTGAGCTTGCCGCGGCGCGGATGACGATGTGGGAAGCAGAGGTGAACCGGCCGCCGGCGACGTGATTCAATCGCGCCCCGTGACATTCGAGATCCTGCTGCGCGATGGAATGTCCGCGCTCGATCGCGGCGGCTACCGGAGCGCTGGCGTTCCCGCCGGCTGGACCGCAGGCGTCCCCGCCGGCCAAGCCGCCGGGACGGCGGCGCAACAGCCGCCGAGCCGGCGGCGCTCCAAAGCGCTAGCGCTTGAGCAACCCCACCCACCGCTTCCACGCTTCCTCGTACGCCTTGCGATTCGCTTCGATCGCGTCGGGCATTTCGCCGAGGCGCATGAAGGCGTGGCCGGCGCCCTCGTAGATCACCGGCTCGAAGGTCTTGCCGGCGGCTTTCATCAGCTCTTCCGTCTTCGGAATGCTCGCGTTCACGCGGGCGTCGTTGCCGCCGTAGAAGCCGTACACCGGCGCTTCGATCCCGGCGACACCCGACGCTTCCTGCGGACCGCCGCCGTAAAACGGATACGCCGCGGTGATGCCGTCGATATTGTTCGCCACGTCCCAGGTCCGCGACCCGCCCCAGCAGAAACCGGCGACCGACACTTTCCCGTTCGCGGCGGGGATCTTCCGCGCGTAGTCGACGACGGCGCGCAGGTCTTCGATCACCTTCGCGCGATCGAGCTTGCCGATCGCCTCGCGGGCCGCGTCTTCGGTCGGAAAGTCTTTCGTGTTCCCGCCGTTCGGCGCGGTGCCGGAAAGCAGGTCCGGCGCAACGGCGATGTATCCCTCTTCGGCAAGACGATCCGCAACGGTGCGGACCCAATCGGTGAGCCCGCGGTTCTCGTGAATGACCACGATGGCGGGCGCGCGATTCGACAACTGCGGATAGACGACATACGTGCGCACCTTGCCGACGTCGACCCACTCATCGTGACGGGGCGTGGCTTCGAGTCGCGAGGTCGTGGGCGCGGTGGTCGTGGTCTGGCAGGCAACGAGGAACAGGAGACCGATCAGCATCTTTCGCATCAGGCACTCTCCAGCAGTTTCACCAGTTTTTTCGGGGCGATGGCGCGGTAGCTTTCGTCGATCCACGACTTCAGCAGATCGAGCGGCACGTCGGCGACCTTGGTGAAGCTCGCCGTCACCCAGCCGCTCTTGCCGAGACCGTACCCGGTCGGCTCCGCGAACGGCAGATCGACGGCCATGTCCCGCGAAGCAGGGCAGCTTCACCGACAGGCTGAGCTCCTTCGCGTTCTTGTCGCCGCCGAGGAAGACGAACGATTTGCCCTTCACCTTCATCGCCCGGTGGCCCCACGGATGATCCTCGGTGACCTCGGGGAAAGTCAGGGCGTAATCGCGTAACTGCAGCTCCAGTGATTCGAGAGTCTTCTTTGGCATGGCCGGGTATTATCGCGCCGCGATGCGCAAGAAGCGTCTACATCGTTTACACCGGCGGCACGATCGGCATGGAGCGGACCCGCTCCGGCTACCGGCCCCGCTCCGGATCGCTTCAGGCGCAGATGGCGGAGATGCCTGAGTTGAAGCACGCCTCCATGCCCTCGTACACGATTCACGAGTACGACCCGCTGCTCGACTCGTCGAACATGACCCCGCGCGAGTGGATCGAGATCGCGCGCGACATCGAAACGAACTACGACCGCTACGACGGCTTCATCGTGCTGCACGGCACTGACACGATGGCCTACACCGCGTCGGCCCTCCCCTTTCTCCTCAGCGGCCTGCGCAAGCCGGTCATCATCACCGGATCGCAGATTCCGCTCTGCGAGATCCGCAACGACGCGCGCGAGAACCTCATCACCTCGCTGATGCTCGCCGCGTCGTATGACATCCCCGAGGTCTGCCTCTACTTCGGGGGAAAACTGCTGCGCGGTTGCCGGTCGACGAAAGTCAGCGCGGACGGCTTCGCCGCATTCGACTCCCCGAACTTCCCGCCGCTGGGCACCGTCGGAATCGACATCGAGATCGACTTCGATCGCGTTCGCCGGGTGAAAGGGAAACGGTTGAAGGTGAAGGAGATTACGCGGCCCATCGTGAGTGCGCTACGGCTCTTTCCCGGGATCTCTCCCGAGCTCGTCCGCAACGTTCTGCGGCCGCCGCTGCAGGGCCTCGTGCTGGAGGCGTACGGTGTCGGCAACGGTCCCGACCAGGATCGCGAGTTCATCGCCGCGATTGCCGATGCCACCGAGCGCGGCGTCGTCGTCGTCGACTGCACGCAGTGCCTCGAAGGGACCGTCGATCTCGGCGAATACGCCGCCGGTTCCGCGCTCGCCCAGGCCGGCGTGATCAGCGGGTACGACATGACCGTCGAAGCCGCGCTGGCCAAACTGTACTGCCTCCTCGGCCGCCGCCTGAGTCCCGCCCGCGTGCGCGAGGAAATGCAGCGCGACCTCTGCGGCGAGATGACCATTCGGGTAGCATAGACACCCGAAAGGAAATCCCTCCATGGCACGTTTATTCTTCGCTCGCGGGGCGCGCGGCGCGATCATTCAGCGCATTCAGGAGAAGCTCACCGCGTCGGGTTGCGACACGAAAGGCCACGACGGGATCTACGGCGGCGATACCGTCGCGGCTGTGAAGGCGTTTCAGAAGCTGTATGACCTGCCGGAAACCGGATCCGTCGACGAGGACACCTGGAAGACGCTGATGGAAGAGCCGGTGCCGCCGGTCCTCGATCGCTGTCTCGGTCTCACCTCGACCTTCGAAGGCCACGGCTTCACGCTCGCCCAGGGCAACTTCGACGGCGCGGGGATCACCTGGGGAATCATCGGCTTCACCCTCAAGCACGGCGAGCTCACCAAGATATTGAAATCGGCGTTTGCAGAGGATGAAGCGCTGGTGCGCGAGTGCTTCGGCGACAAGACCGACGAGATCCTGCACATGCTCGACGAGCCATGGGAGAAGCAGAAATCGTGGGCCGACGCAATCAGCCTCGGCTCATCGAAAGCGACGCTCGCCGAGCCTTACAAAAGCGGCTTCGCGAAGTTCGGTGAGACGGCGCTCGCGCAGCGCCTGCAGCTCGAGCGGGTGCGCGACGCTTACTACACGCCGGCCCTGCAGACCGCGCAGAAGTTCGGGATCAAGACCGAAGTCGGAACCGCGCTCTGCTTCGACATCCACGTGCAGAACGGCGGCGTGAAAGCGGCTGCCGAAACCGCGGTCAAATCCAAGCTCCAGCCGGGCATGGCCGAGGCCGAGATCCGGCTGCTGATCGCGAATGCCGTCGCCGACAACGCGTTGCCGGAATGGCGCGAAGACGTTCGCAACCGCAAGGTGACCATTGCCAAAGGCAGCGGCAGCGTGCATGGCCTGAAGGCCGAGCTGAAAAACTGGGGACTGGACGAATTCAGCGTGAGCTAGATGAGCGGCCGGGCGCTGTTGACGCTGTGGGTGATCGCCGTCGCCATGACGGTCGCGATCGTTCTCGCGGTTTACGGCGCGGGCGAGGAAGGCATCGGCGCCGCCGTTCGCGCGACAGCACGCCTTTCGACGTTTGCGATCGCCTGCGCATTCGCCGGAATCCGCACTCGTGCGGCACTCATCGCCCTGCCGATCTCGCACGCCGCGCACTACGCTTTGATCGCGAAGCGCGCCGCGATCACCAGTGCGGAACACGTGGGAATGAACGCCGAGACGCTAATCGTCGGCACGCTGATTTACTCGCTCATGGTCTTCGCCGCCTTTCGCGCGCCGCGCTGGGCGATCTACGTCCTGTGGATGATCTTCCTCTACGCGATCCTCGTCCGGGTGCACACTTCCTGGATCTACCCGCCAATCGTGCTGCTGTTGCTCGCCGCGGCGGCGGTCCGCTTCACTCCACGCCGGGTAGAGACCCGTTCGACAACGTAGAATCGCCTCCGAGTGGCGAAAAAAGCGGTCGTCTTTTCCTGTACTGAATGCGGCGCCCAGGCGTCCAAGTGGCTCGGCCGCTGTCCCGACTGCAACGCCTGGAACTCGTACGCGCAGGACGAGGCGCCCGCCACCAGTCATGCGCACCCTGCCGCGATGAGTGGTGCCGCCGCGCCGATGTCGATCGGCGCGATCGACGCCGACCGCGCGCCGCGGATCTCCACGCACATCCCCAGTCTCGATCGCGTGCTCGGCGGCGGTCTGGTCATCGGCGCGGTCACGCTGGTTGGCGGCGAGCCGGGCATCGGCAAGTCGACACTCTTGCTGCAGGTCGCGAATGAGCTGGCCGAGGATGGACCCGTGCTTTACGTGTCCGGCGAGGAGTCGCCGCGGCAGATCGCATTGCGGGCCCGGCGCCTCGGCACAGCCAACGACAACATCCGCCTCTTCACCGAAACCTCGGTCGAGCGGATTCTGGCCGAGGTCGAGAAGATGAAGCCGGTCGCGGTCATCGTCGACTCCATCCAGACCGTGCACACCTCCGCGAACGCGTCGACGCCCGGCTCAGTCGGGCAGGTTCGCGATTCCGCGGGAACCCTGATGTCCGCCGCGAAGAGCCTGTCCGTGCCGATCTTCCTCATCGGCCACATCACCAAGGAAGGGACGATCGCCGGCCCGAAGACTCTCGAGCACATCGTCGACACCGTCCTCTACTTCGAGGGCGAGAAGTTTCAGAACTACCGGGTCGTCCGGGCCTACAAGAACCGCTTCGGCCCGGTGAACGAGGTCGCGATCTTCGAGATGCACGACAACGGTCTCGAGGAAGTGCCGAACCCCTCGGCCGCGCTCATCTCCCAGCGCAGCCAGTCGCCCGGCTCGGCGATTCTCGCGGCCGTCGAGGGCACCCGGCCGCTGCTGATCGAAGTGCAGGCGCTGGTCTCACCGACGCACTTTCCGTCACCGCGGCGGATGGCCATGGGGATCGACGCGAACCGCGTCTCGCTCCTGCTGGCCGTGCTGGAGCGCAAAGGCGGCGCGACCTTCGTCCAGCACGACATCTACGTGAATGTCGCCGGCGGCCTGGAGATCGACGAGCCGGCCCTCGACCTCGGCGTGATCGCGGCCATCCTCTCCTCCCAGCGCAACGTGCCGATCGCCCACGATCTGGCCCTTTTCGGCGAGGTCGGCCTGCTCGGCGAGATCCGCAGCGTGTCCCAGCCCGACCTCCGGGCTCGCGAGGCCGTGGCCCTCGGATTCCGGAAGCTGGTCGTACCGCAGTCCAACGCCGCGGAGATCCGCGCGGACATCCAGGTCCTCCCGGTGAGGCGGGTCGAGGACGTCGCCGAGGCCCTTTTCCGGGCTTAATTCTTTACAAGCTCGGCTGTCACCCTTAAACTCGACCGGTTCATTCCGGTAACCATGAAGACCACAATGCCTCGTGTCGGGTGGGTTGGCAGGCTGATGGCCTTGCCTATCCTCCTTTCCCTCCTCACCGCCTGTTCCACGACCACGGTCGTGGCCACGCCGCCCGTGCCGGTCTCGGATGACGAAGATTTCAGCGATCTCATCGCCCAGATGCGGGCCGATCTGACCCGCCGCAAGAGCCGCGAGGTGGTCCAGACCGCGACGACGACGCCGACGGTCGACACGAAGAAGCAGCGCGACAAAGAGTTCGCCGCCCGGGCCCAGGAGCTGTGCGCGCCTCTCTCCCGCGCTTCCCTGGCCATGCCGGTCGTCGGCGTGCAGCCGTACGACCTCTACAACAGCTGGGGGCAACCGCGCGACGGCGGCCGCCGGAAACACCGCGGTATCGACATCTTCGCGCCGAAAGGCACGGGCGTCGTCGCAGTCGCGGACGGAATCATCAGCTTCATCGGCGAGCAGCCGAAAGGCGGCCAGTGCATCTGGCTGACCACCGAAGCCGGTGCCTCGTTCTACTACGCGCATCTCGATCGCTGGGCACCCGGCCTCTACGAAGGCATGGAAGTCCGCACCGGCGATCTTCTCGGCTACGTCGGCAACACCGGCAACGCCAAGACCACCCCTCCGCATCTCCATTTCGGGATCAACGACAACGACGAAATGGTGAACCCCTACCCTGTCCTCGCGAAGGCAACGCCGGTCAAGCGCGCGCGGGTGATGGTGGAAGCGGGCGGCTCAATGGGCACGCGGTAGTGGAGTGCGGCGGCTCTGCCGCCGCTTTCACATCGCGCGGAGCGCGGCTCCGCCGCGTCTCAAAGCGGTGGCAGAGCCACCGCACTCCAAACCTCGGCTAACGGCTCGATCACGAACGACCTCTCACGCGCCCGCGGATGCGGCAACGTCAGCGTCTTCGTCCGCAGACGATGACCGCCGTGCAGGATCAGATCGAGATCGATGACCCGCGGCTCGTTTTTCCCACCGCGGCGTTTGCGTCCGAGGCGGCTCTCGATCTCGAGAAGCGCATCCATCAACGCCTCCGGGTCGAGCGACGTGTACCCGCTCAAGACCATGTTCAGAAACGGCGGGGGCGGCGCGTCGACCGGCTCGGTCTCGTGAATCGAGCTGAGTCGCACGACTCGCACGATATCGCCTAGAGCGTGAACGGCACGAAGCAGGTTGTAGCGGCGGTCGCCGAGGTTCGAGCCGAGGGCGATGACAACAGAGCTAGTGATGCTCGATGTTGATGTCGTTGGTGAGCTCGTTGACGTCGGCGTGCGCGCGCGGGAAGTAGTGCCGGAGCTCTTCCCCCGCGCTGTGAATGGCTTCGACGATGCCATCGGTGAACTCTCCGTTCTTGAAGCGGATGGTCAGCTTCGCCGCGATCTCGTCCCAGAACCCGGCCGGCACTTTCTCGTCGATGCCCTTGTCGCCGAGGATCACGAAGCGCTGTTCCTCGGAGGCGATGAAGAGCAGGACACCGTTGCGAAGATCGGTCTTGGTCATCCCCAGCCGCTCGAACGTGCGCTCGGCAACCTCGCGGATCTCGCCGCGCGCCTTCGGCTCGATGTGCACGCGAATCTCGCCCGAGGTCATCTCCTCGGCCGTGCAGATCGCCTTGACCACCCGGTCCTGATCGACCGCGTCGATGAATGTCTTGTGGTTCATCACCAGCCCCCTGTCGCGCCACCGCCACCGAAGCTGCCCCCGCCACCCGAAAACCCGCCGCCCCCGCCAAAACCACCGCCGCCGCCGAATCCGCCGCCGCCGAACGTCACCCCTCCGCCGCCGAACGGGATAAACAGCGGGATGCATCCGCCGCAACCACCGCCACCGCGTCGGCGGCTGAGCATCGGCAGGATGAAGAACACGACGATGACCACGATGAAGATGAGCAGCTGGACGTCGATGCCCTCTTCGCGCGCAGGCTGTCCCGATGGTTGCAGCGGCTCGACCGGTTTCTCGCCGGTGCGGATGCGCCGCATGATCTCGTCGGCCGCGGCGTTGAGGCCGGCGGCGTAGGCGCCGTTCCGGAAGTGCGGGCCGATCTGCTCCTCGATCACGCGCCGCGAGACGGCATCGGTGATCGTCCCTTCGAGACCGTAGCCGACCTCGACGCGAACCTTGCGCTCCTGGATGAAGACGAAGAGCACCAGGCCGTTGTCGTACTTCTTCTGGCCGACCTTCCACTTCTCCACGCAGCGGATGGTGAAGTCCTCGATGGACTCCCCTCCCACGGTCGGGAAGATGTAGATGATGAATTGAGCGCCGCTCTCCTGCTCGAAGTTCTTCAGCTTCGTGTCGAGGATCGCCGCTTCGGTTGTCGGCACGACGCCGGCCGTGTCAGTGAACCAGCGATCGGGCGGCGGAGGGACCTCCAGCGCATGAAGCGACTGCGCGAAGAGGAAAAGAAAAAGAAGAAGACGGATGGGGCGCACCGAGTGTGCGCCCCTAGAAGTTGAACTGGACGTTCGGAGCCTGGCTGCTGCCTGCAGCGCCCTTGAAGTAAGCCTTCGGTTTGAATCCGCTCATGCTCGCGACGAGGCTCGCCGGGAACTTGCGGATGGCGATGTTGTACGTCGACGCCACCTGGTTGAAGCGCTGCCGCTCGACGGCAATGCGGTTCTCGGTTCCTTCGAGTTGCGACTGCAACTCGAGGAAGTTCTTGTTCGACTTGAGGTCGGGATACTGCTCGACGACGACGAGCAGTCGCGAGAGCGCACCGGAAAGGCCGGCCTGGGCCTGCTCGAACTCGGCGAGCTTCGCCGGATCGTTCGGAATGGCGGTACCGGACCCCGGAGGACCACTCGGCGCGGCAACCTGTCCGACGCGCGCACGGGCATTGACGACCGCTTCGAGCGTCGACTTCTCGAAATTCGCCGCGCCCTGAACGGTGCGCACGAGATTCGGGATGAGGTCGTAGCGCCGCTGGTACTGGCTCTCGACCTGCGCCCATTGCGAGTTGACCTGCTCGTCGAGGCCGACCAGGTTGTTGCGGACACCGACGAAATATCCGCCGAAAATGAGGACCGCGAGAATCAGCGCTCCGACACAACCCAGCAGTCCAAGATTTTTCATATCAGTACTCTTCTTCTTCCTCTTCCGGCTCTTCTTCGCGGGTATCGACCGCGAAATCCTCTTCTTCTTCGCCTTCCGCAGCTTCGCTGCTGGGCGCCGCCGGAGTGAAATCCTCGTCCTCGGCCGGCTCGTCTACGACCGCGGCCGCGGCTGCACGCGAAGCGGCAGCGCGCCGGGAGGTCGTGTAAACCGGGGTGTCATCCGCGTCCCGCTGATCCGCGCCGCACTTCGGGCAAAGCGGAACGGGCTTGCCGAGGTCGTAGAACTTCGTGTGGCAGCTATAGCAGGTGTACTTTCTTCCCAGCTCAGGCATGTGTGTGTGGATCCCCTTCCAAAAAACGGGCGAAGGCTAGCATAAAAGACAGTAGGCGGTAGGCAGTAGGCGGCAGGCGGGGGAACGGGGCCGTTGAGTCTCCCGCCTACCGCCTACCGCAAACCGCCTACTCGTCTGCCTACTCCGTCTTGGGATTAGCCTGTGCGGCCCTCGTGCCTGCCTGACCGGACTGGCTCTCGGAGCCGCGCGAGCGTGCGTCCGCGGCCACGGTGGCGAGCTTCTGGGCCTCGGGGAAGAGCTCCAGGGCCTTTTCGACCTGGGCGTCGCCCTGGAGGCGGTAGGGGTAAGAGGCGTCGAAGCCGTATTTCGCGGCGACGATCTCCGCTTTGAGGGCGCGCTCGATGTACTTGCGGTCGTCGGGCTTGGTCAGCGCCTCGCGGATGTCGTGCTCGGGCGCGACTTCCTTGTCGACGGCGAAGCGAACGAACTGCTCGACGATGGCCGGCGTGATCGCGATCTCTTTGCTGAGATCCGGGTTCTTCGCCGCGTATTCGACGGCGTAATTGAAGATCGTGCTGCGGACTTCGAGAAGCTGCGTGGTGCGCGAGAGCGTCGGCTGCTTGACGATCGCATCCGGCGTGATGCCGCCACCGCCGTAAACGATCCGGCCCGTGTCGGTGCGGAACTTCTCCCGCTGCTCGAGCGGCACTTCCGGCCCGTTCTCGGTCTCGTCGGCCATGTAGTAGTCGTAGACCGAGGTGAAGTCGCGCTGGATGTTGCGGCCGGCGGGGGTGAAGTACTTCGACGTCGTGAGCGCGAGGCCCGCGCCGTACTGCAGCGTGTAGACGCTCTGTACGAGACCCTTGCCCCAGCTGGTCTCGCCGACGACGAGACCGCGGTCGTGGTCCTGAATCGCGCCGGCGACGATCTCGGATGCCGAGGCGCTGCCGCGGTTGACGAGGACGACCAGCGGCTTGTCGAACTTCTCCTGCTTGCCCGGCGCCGTGTACTCCTGCGCCGAATCCGCGGTGCGGCCCTTGGTGTAGACGACCATCTGCCCCTTGTCGAGGAAGTGATCGGAAACGCCGACGGCCGCGTCGAGCAGGCCGCCCGGGTTCATGCGCAGGTCGAGGACGAGCTTCTGCATGCCCTGCTCTTCGAGCTTGTCGATCGCGTCGGCGAGCTCGCGGACGGTCGTCGAGGTGAAGTCCTTGAGGCGGATGTAGCCGACGCCCGGACGGATCATCAGGACGTTGGAGATCGAGTTGGTGGGGATCGCGGCGCGGACGATCGTGAGCGGAATCGGCTCTTTCATCCCGACGCGCTTGATCTTGATGTTGACCGTGGTGCCTTTCGGCCCCTTCAGGCGCTTGACCGTTTCGTCGAGGGTGAGGTCTTCCGTGGCCACGCCTTCGACTTCGGAGATGACGTCCCCGGCGCGGATGCCCAGGCGGGCGGCCGGGGTGCCTTCGAGCGGCGTGATGACCGTGACCTGGTCGTTCCGCTTCGTCACCAGGATGCCCAGGCCGTAGAACGTGCCCTTCTGGCGATCCTGCATGTCCGAGTACTCCTTCGGCTCGAGGAAGGAGGTGTGCGGATCGAGCGTGCGCAGCATGCCGTCGATCGAGGCGTAGACGAACTTGTCCGAGCCGATGTCCTCGGCCGAGTAGGTCGTCACCGCGCTGAGCAGATCGGTGTACTCCCGCATCCGCTTCTGCACTTCCGAGTTCTGCATCGGAGCGCCGAACAGGCGGTTGCCGTAGAAACCGCCCATGAGCGTCGCACCGGCGATCGCGACGAGCAGCGTGAGCGAGAACGTCCACTTCTCAGTCTTTTGCACTTTGGCCATAGTCTCAGCGCCCTACGATAAACTTTGCGATGGTAACGCGTTTAGTGAGACGGAGTATTCATCGGAAGGTTGCTGTTCACGCCGCCGTCACACCGTTCCAATCGTTCGCGAAAGTCCTCACATAAATGTTCGGCTCACTCGGAGTTCCCGAGCTACTGCTCATCTTCGTCGTCATCCTGATCGTGTTCGGGCCGCGGAGGATTCCGGAGATCGGCCGCACCCTCGGCAAGGCCCTCGGCGAGTTCCGCAAAGCCACCGACGACCTCAAGAGCACCATCGAGCGCGAGGTACGGCTCGAAGAGCTCAAGAAGATCACCCCTCCGACGCTGGAATCGATCATTACGCCTTTCGAATCGGTATCAAGGAATGAGCCATCGGAGGTTCCGCCCGCCGAGGCCGCGCCCGAGCCCGCTCCTGTCGCCGAAACCGTGCCGGAGTCCGTCACGCCCGCAGCGTCGCGCGCCGAGTAACGAATGGCCGCCGATCCCACCATCGATACGCAGGATCCCGATGCCGAGCTCCCCAAGATGGGGTTCCTCGATCACCTCGAGGAGCTTCGCAAGCGCCTGATGATCTCGCTGATCGCGGTTGCGGTCGGCTTCCTGGCGTGCTGGGCCTTTGCGGAGGAGATCTTCGGCTACCTGCAGGCGCCGCTGACCCGGTTCCTGCCGCCCGGCGACAAGCTCGCCTTCACCCGCCTGACCGCGCCGTTTTTCCTATACATGAAGGTGGCTTTCTTCGCGGGCCTCTTCGTCGCCGCGCCGGTGATCCTGCTGCAGCTCTGGCTCTTCATCGCGCCCGGCCTGTACAAGAAGGAGCGCCGCCTGGCCGCGCCGTTCATCATCTTCGGCTCGGTCTTCTTCATCGCCGGCGGCTACTTCGGCTATCGCTACCTGCTCCCGGCGACGTGCAGCTTCTTCGTCGAGACCGGCAAGCAGTTCAAGCAGATGGTGACCGTCGACGATTACTTCGGCTTTGCCAGCGTGATCATCCTCGCCACCGGCGTGGTCTTCGAGACCCCGATCCTGATCTTCTTCCTGGCCCGCCTGGGCATCGTGACGCCGGCGTTCCTGATGCAGAAGTTCAAATACGCGATCGTGCTGGCGTTCGTGATCTCCGCGGTCATCACCCCGACGCCGGACATGGTGACTCAGGCCGCGCTGGCCATCCCGATGATCCTGCTCTACCTGCTGGGCGTGGGCGTGGCGTACCTGTTCGCGAAGCCGATCGAGTGACCGGCTACCAGCTTCGTTCCCACTGCCACCAGCGGGGATGAATGCGGCGATAGGTGTCCTCGCCGATTCTCGGCGGCTCACTCTGGCTGAACACGACCCCGCAGTCGTCGAACATGCACTCGGTGGTGATCAGCCGAACGACGCCGCTGGACACGCGCTCTGTCTCCAACACCTTGAAAAGCGCGACGCGCCGCGGCTCGCGATTCGCGACGGCACTGGCGACGTATTGCTCCAGAGCCGGCCGGCTGACAAGAAATCGAACGCGAAATGGGGCGCCGGTCAGAATGAGTCCGAGGATTAGCAGGACCACGGTTGGCTCGAGCCAGATCCGGCTGAGGCGCTCGTGCCGGTAGCGGAGTGTGCTCGAGGCGATGACCCAGCCAAGGAGCATGGCGAAGCCGCCATAAAGAACCAGGAGTAAGGCCAGGACGGACAACCCCGCGTCGCTGCCGAGCCAGAGACTGGTTGCGCCCCAGACGGTGACGATCGCGACGCGAAGGGCGCGGATCACTGCCCTCAGCGTTCGACTTCGAAATCCGCCGAAACCGCGGGCAGGGCCTCGTTGAAGATGATTACCGTCTCCGCGATCGGAAACAGGACCGTGTGGTTCCGCGACTGCACTTCCAGCACGATCTCGTAGTAGCCGCTGTCGCTGATCGCGATCAGCGTGCCGGGCTTCCCCTTCACTTCGAGCGTGCGGTTGAAAATCGAAACCTTGGACGGAATCTCCATGCGCGACGAACTCTAGCACGACGCTACGGGCGTCGTGGACCCCACACCAGCATGGTCAGTTTGAGGACCTGTTCGCGCGGCGGATCGACGTCGATGCGCAGCAGATTGGCCGGCCGTCCCTGCACGTCGTAGTCGCGATCGACGAAGCCGGGAGCACGCGCGATCCGGTCGATGACCTGGCCGTTGAAGGTGATGGTCACGTTCGCGTTGTCGTGCACGTTGAACGCGAGACGGAGCTTGGCGTCCCCTTCGACTCGCGGGAGTTGGATGGCCGACGTTCCCGACATCCATCGCCATTCGAATCGCCCCGAGCGCTCCGGCGCACTCCAGCCGCTCACGAATCGCGGTCGCGCGATCAGAGGCCGCAAGGCAACGTCGTAGTAGTAGTGACGGGTGATGTTCCAGAGGTTGCCCCGCTCCCGCGCGAAGAGCGTCCCGCCACTTCCCCCTCCCCGCGCCTCGGCAAGCACGATGGCCCGATGCCCGTTCGTCGTCAGCGGCATGGCCCTCTCCTCGGCCACCTGCAGAAACCCCAGTTGCGGCGCAAGGTACTCGACGAACGGCACCATGCTGAAGCCGACATACAACTGATCGCGCACCGGATGAATTTGCGCGGCCGCAGCCTCGATCGCGCGCACCGGCGGCGATTTTTCGTTGCGCACCGGCGTGAGCGCGGGCCAGGTCCAGAGCACGAATGCGGCGATGAGCGCCGCGGCGACGACGCTCTCGTACTTGCGCGCCGCGCGTGAGATGCCGTACGCGGCGAGGATCGCAAACAACGGCGCGTAGCCGATCGAGAAGCGGTTGACGCTGAAGCGGTCGAGCATCAGCCAGGTCATGACCGCCACCGGCGCAAAGGTCAGCGCCGCGTACAACACCGGTTTCTCGCGCGATCGAATGGCCGCCACGACGCCGAACAGCACGAAGATCGAGGTGATGATGCTCAGCGGCCGCGATTGGTACTGCAGCAGAAAAAAGCGATCGAAAAGACGCCAGAGCGGCGGGCGGTCGGGACTGCGGAACGAATCGACGCGGGCGATGTAGTCGCCATGCTCGCGAACGGCGCGCATGTAGCGATCGATCCCGCCGGTCGCTTCGGCGGCGAACCAGAATGCGCCGCCGGCGATGGTGATGCCGAGGATCGCGGCGAGGGCGACGTCGCGCCAGTCCTTTCGGGCGCGATACCAGGTCGCGAAAAGGCCCGGCGCCAGTCCGATGAGGATGTTCTGCGGACGGATCCCGATGGCGATGGCCAGCAGGAATGTGCCGAGGAGGTACCACTCTGAGCCGCGGCAGCCGCGGAAGAGAAGCGCGGCAGCCAGCGACGCGATGACGATCCCCGGGACGTCGCTCAGCGCCGTGCCGCCGAAGAACCAGACGTTCGGGAAGAACGCGCAGAGCGTCGCCGCCGTCGCCGCAACGGCGAAGCGGAAGCGGAGCTCGCGCGCGAGGAGGAAGATCGAGGGAAAAAGGAAGACGCCCGCCGTCAGACTGATCGACTGCAGCGCGCGGAAGTCGCTGCCCACGATCAAGCGCGCGACTTTGGCCATGGCCATGAACGCGGGGAATCCCGGCGGATGGGGATGATGGCTGCTGACGTCGTACGCGCGCATCCCCAGGCAGAAAAGCGCTTCGTCCCAGCCCCAGATGGATCGGGCCATGGCCGCGAAGCGCGTGGCCGCGCAGAGCACGGCCAGGACCCAGAGGATGGTCCATTGGCGGCGCGTCAATGGGTCGGGAGGCTGAAGCAGATTCAAACGGGGGCGAATGTTACGCTGCCGGTCAATGCTCCGACGCGTGGTCATCCTGGCCATCCTGTCGACCGCCGTGCGCGTCTGGCTCGCCCACCACTACTACGGGTTCGAGACCGGTGACGACGTGGAGATCGCGCAGGAAGCGTTCCGCGCCGCGCTGGGGCTCGATTACGCGCCCTGGAACATCCGCAATCTCTTCGTCTCGAACGCGCTCGTCGCGCCGCTGCTGCAGATCGCGTCGCTCTTCGGCGTCACCGATCCCTTCGCGCTGGCGACGCTGGCCCGCTATCCGTTCATCCTGTTCGCCGGAGTGAACGTCCTCCTGGTCTACTTCCTCGGCCGCCAGTGGTTTTCGGAGGAAGCGGGCTTTCTCGCCGCGGCGCTCTATTCGATTCACTGGCTGCCGCTGGTGTTCGGGAGCTCGCTCTATCCGCGGATTCCGGGGACGACGTTTCTTTTGCTGGCGGCGCTGGCCGGACATTTCCCCGCCGGCTGGCTCGCTTCGCTCGCGTTCGCGATGAGGTACAGCGAGATCGTGTTTCTGCTTCCGTTGCTGTTTAGGAGTGCGGCGGCAGGGCCGCCGCTTTCCTACCAAAGCGGCGACTGGCGCCGCCGCACTCCTAAACTGGTCGGCGGCTTCGCACTGGGCGTCCTCCTCTTCGTCGGCCTCTACGACTGGCTCTCTTGGGGCCGCCCGTTCGCGAGCCTCATCGAGTTCGCGCGCTACACGCTCATCGCCCGCGAGTCCTCATCGCTCGTCAAAGCGCAGCCGCCCTGGTGGTACATCGCCGCGCTACCGCAGTGGCTCGCGCCACCGCTTTGGCCGTTCCTTTGGCGTGAGAAAAAGAAAGCGCTCGCGTTCATCGTCCTGCCCGTGATCGCCCTCAGCCTCATCCATCACAAGGAGCTGCGCTATCTGCAGGCGGTCATTCCCTTCGCCATGATCCTCGCCGCGGCAGGCGCGCTGGCCTGGTGGAAGGAGGGCCGGCGCAAGCTGGTGATCGTGCTGCTGATCCTCGCCCTGCCCCTTCAGCTCGCGCGCATTCGCTCGATCGAAAAGCGGACCATGGCCGCCGTCGATGCCGCCCGCTCCATGCAATCCGCGAATCGCGTCGCTTTGTCGCAAGAGTGGGCGTACGGGGGAAGACTCTTTCTGCACAACGTCGAGGAGCTGGGGATTCCGCCGGATGTGGCGCGGCTGCGCGAGGCTGCGCCGCGAGTCGATTGCGTGGCGATGTATCGGAGTCAGATCACGCCGGAGATGCGGGCGATCGTCGCGGAGGCAGGATTGACGACTGCGCGCGGCTTCGAGCGCGCGCGCAGTCGTCCGGTGGACGTCTTCTGCCGGTGATTACTTCCTCGCGTGAACGTTCATCGATCCTCCGTCGAGTGCCTGCTGGGAGGCCTTCAGACCGTTCCAGTTCGTGCTGAGCCAGAGGGCTCCGTCGGCGCTCCAGACCGTGGCCGCGAACGTGTCCGCATTGCCGGCATCCTTCAGGGACACGTGCAGACGGGCCGCCGGGTCGACGAGCACCGCCGCGTCGGCGTTGGTGACGTCTTCGATCCGCGCCGTGGCCAGCACTTCCGCCGACCCACCACTCGGATTGACCTGAATGGCGGCGGCCTGCAACTCGGTGGTGGTGATGCGATAGGTGCGGACGACACCGCCGGCAGTGCGCTTCAGTTCGATTCGCACCGATCCGGAGGCGCTCCGCTCGACGTTCTTCGCGTCGATGTTGATGTGAATCTTCGACCCCACGTCAGCCCCAAGGCGCCCGGCGCTCCGCGTGGCGACGAGGAATCCGGCTCCGGTGGTGAAGTCGCGTGTGGCCCGCTCGATGACGATGGTCACGTCGTCCGCCGCGGCGTTTCGAATGTAGTGCCCGCTCACGACGGTGCCAACGCCGATTGACGCGCGCGACGCCACATCGACCGTCGCCGTGCAGGTTGCGGTCGCGATGCGTGCATCGCTCGGGTCGAGCAACGCCAGGGCCGCGGTGCACAGCGCAGTGCCGGACAACCGATCGACGAACGTCACCGTGGCGTTCGCGACGTCGCCCGCGGCCGCGTCACCCGCCGCATCGGGAGTCGCGCTGATGTCGGCGATCGTCGCGGCCAGGAGCAGCGTGGCAGTGGTGGATGTTTGACCGGACGGAGCCGCCACCGTGAGGCCGGTGTAAGCCGCCCGCGCATCCTCGGGCGTCACGGTGAGCGTGCCGGAAACGAAGGTGATGACGTAGTTGGTGCTGGTGAGGCCGGAGACCGAGACGGTGTAGGAGCCGGGTGCGCTCAGCGCGGTCGCGCTGGTCGCGAACAGCGGCAGGCCGCCGAGAACGGCCGGAGTCTCGCCGAGGACCAACCCGTCAACTGCGACGATGAACGGCGGCAGCGCGTCACTGTACTGCTTCGCGCTGTCCACCACGCGTACCACCAGCGGCGACGGCAGCACCGCCAGCGTGGCCGGAACGATGGTCACGTTGTAGTTCGGCAAGCGG
The DNA here is from genome assembly GCA_963822445.1 of uncultured Acidobacteriota bacterium. Classification (GTDB taxonomy): domain Bacteria; phylum Acidobacteriota; class Thermoanaerobaculia; order Gp7-AA8; family Gp7-AA8; genus QHVT01. The sequence goes on from CAWGHO010000003.1 coordinate 1,851,132, forward strand.
TTGGACGGATCGTTCAGAGAGGCGTTGATGGCATAGCTGCCGGTCGCGCTGGCGGCAGTCGCCGTGGTCGAGTACGAGGCGGTGACCGGGTCGCCGTTGACGACGCCCGTCACTACGCCGGTGAGCGGCGGCAGCGGCGCGCCGTAGAGTTTCGACGCGGCGTTCACCGCGACGTGCAACGGAGCGCGAGTGACCATGATCGAAACGCTTGCACCGGCGGCAAGGTAGTTGTCAGTCGCGGCGGCCGTGACTTGCAGGACGTGCTGGCCGGCGTCGAGAACCGTTCCCACGGCAGGCGTGTACGTCAGCAGTCCATGCGGTGCCGGTCCGGCGACGGAGACAGTCGCGTTGAGCTGCGCCGCGCCGAGGGCGGTGCCGTAGACGACGGAGGAGGGATTACTCCAGGCGATCGACTGAGCCGCCTTTTCGACAGTGACCTGCACTGCGGCTTCGGCGGCGTTGTAATTGGCGCCATCGGACGGCGCGAAGCGGACGCGCAGCGTGTGCGTGCCGGCGTCGAGGATCGTTCCGGCCGCGGGCGTGTAGACGAAGGCGCCCGCGACGTCGGCGGTCGCGTTGAGCTGCGCCGTGGAGAGCGCTCCGCCGTAGACGAATGCCGCCGGAGCCGGCCAGGTCAGAACCGGATCGGCTTTGCGCACGGTCAGCTCGACGGAGAGTGACGCGGCGGTGTAGTTGCCGGTTTCCGCCGCGTCGACGGTGAGGACGTGCGTACCGGCCGGGAGAAGCGTTCCGGCCACGGGGTTGTAGGTCAGCGCGCCGGCCGGGGAAGGTCCGGCGACGGAAACGGTCGCGTTGAGCTGCTGCGCGTCGAGACGCGTGCCGTAGACGATGGCGGCGGGATCGCTCCAGGCCAGCACCTGCGGCGCTTTGGTCACGACCACCGTCACCGTCGCAGCGGCTGAGTTGTAGTTCGCCGGATCAGTCGGGGTGAAAGCGGCGCTGAGCATGTGCGCGCCGGCGTCGAGGACGGCCCCGGCTGCGGGTGTGTAGACGAACGTGCCGGACACGTCGGCCGTGGCGTTGAGCTGCGCCGATGACAGCGCGGTGCTGTAGACGATGTTCGCCGGATCGGCCCAGGTCAGGACCGGGGTCGCTTTGTTGACGGTGATGCTCACGCTCGAGGCCGCGGCGTTGTAATTCCCCCCGTCGTTCGGAGTGAACGTCGCATGGAGGGCGTGCGTCCCGGCGCTCAACACCGTTCCCGACGCGGGCGAGTACACAAACGTGCCCGGAACCGACGCGGTCGCGTTCAACTGCGACGCGGAGAGCGCGGTGCCATAGACGATCGCGGAGGGAGTGGCCCAACTGATCGACGGCGTGGCCTTGTTCACGACCAGCGACACCGTTGAGGTGGCGCCGTTGTAGTTCGCGGCGTCACTCGGGGTGAAGGTCGCGCTCAGCGAATGGGTGCCGGCGCTCAACACCGTTCCCGACGCGGGCGAGTACACGAACGTGCCCGGAACCGACGCGGTCGCGTTCAACTGCGACGCGGAGAGCGCGGTGCCATAGACGATCGCGGAGGGAGTGGCCCAACTGATCGACGGCGTGGCCTTGTTCACGACCAGCGACATCGTTGAGGTGGCGCCGTTGTAGTTCGCGGCGTCACTCGGTGTGAAGGTCGCGCTCAGCGAATGGGTGCCGGCGCTCAGCACCGTTCCCGACGCGGGCGAGTAGGCGAACGTCCCCGGAACCGACGCGGTCGCGTTCAACTGCGACGCGGAGAGCGGAGTGCCGTAAACGATCGCCGCGGGATTCGGCCAGGTGATCGACGGCGTGGCCTTGTTCACGAGCAGGCTCACCGTGGCAGTTGCCGCCTCGTAATTCGCGGTAGCCGCGGCGTTGGCGGTCAGCGTGTGCGTTCCGGCCGGGAGCACCGTTCCGGCCGCGGGGCTATACGTCAGCGCGCCGAGCGCGGTCGCGTTGAGCTGCGCGGTGCCGAGCGCCGTGCCGTATGGAATCGCTGCCGGTTGGGGCCAGGTGATTTGCTGGGAGGCCTTGGAGACGACCAGCTGGACGGCGGCAGTGCCGCCGGTGTACGACGGATCGGCCGGCGTGAAAGTCGCTGTCAGCGTGTGCGTGCCGGCAGGCAGCACCGTTCCGGCCGCGGGCGTGTAGGTGAACGTGCCGGCGATGTCGGCGGTCGCGTCGAGTTGCGCCGCACCGAGGGGCGTGCCGTATGCAATCGACGCGGGAGGAGCCCACGCGATCGTCGCCGTGGCGCCACGAACGGTGATGAGGCGTGTCATCGTCGCCGTCGCGTAGTTGGTGGTGTTCGACGGAGTGAAGACCGCCTGCAGCGAATGCTCGCCGACCGGCAAAACCGTTCCGGACGGCGGGGCGTAGACGAACGATCCAGGCACGTCGGCGGTGGCGTTGAGTTGTGTGCTGCCGAGGGGCGTGCCGGCCACGATGCTTGCTGGATGGGGCCACGACAGAACCGGCACACCCTTGGTGATGGTGAGCGTTCCGGCGCGCGAGGCCGCAGGGTACGTGGTATCACCGGCGAAGCTGGCCACGACCGGATAGCTCCCGGCGTTGTACGTCCCGGCCACGGTGATCGAAGCGAAGCCGCCGCCGTCGGTCAGCGCGCTGCCGGCGGCGGCGCTGTTGATCTTGAAGGTGATCGTGCGGCCGGCGATCCCCTCCCCGTCCGAGGTGAGCTGCGCGTAGAGCGTGATCGACGTTCCGTACGCGGCGGTGGCGTTCTGGAGGGTGACGCCCGACAGCGTCGGGGGCGCTTCCGGGGTTCCGCTTCCGCCCTGAATGGCCAGAGTCGGCTCGAGCTGTACCAGCGTCACGCTCGACTCCACCACGGTGTTGTTCATCACATCGATGCGCGTGCTGCCGTTGCTGCTCTGCCACAGCAGGTCGGGCTTGCCGTCGCCGCTGTAATCCTGCACGCCGACGATCGACCAGGACAGATCGTCATCGGTGGCGATGACCGCCTCGGTGCCGATGCGGCGCGCCGACAGCGGATCGTCGCCGCCGATCCGCGCCATCGACTGCACGTGCATGTGGTTCATGTACCAGACCTGGTTCTCGCCGCTGGCGCGGTTGCGCCAGACGAGGTCCGGGTCCTGATCGCCGTCGAAGTCCTCGCTGCCGACGAGCTGCCACGATGAATTCATGGTCGGCAGCACGTACGCATTGTCCTCGCGCGCCGAATTGAGCGTGCGGACGAGCGTCTCGCCGGTGGCATAGTTGCGAACCACGAGATCGTCCTCGCCGTCGTTGTCGAAGTCGCCGACAGCGCCGATCTGCTCGTTTGGATCAGCGTGAACCTCGATCGGCTGCTCGAGGGTCTTGACACCGTTCGACATCAGCCAGGCCTTGGTCTGGCCGGTGTTGCGATCGCGGAAGATGAGGTCGGGGTTGCCGTCGTTGTCGATGTCGCCGACGCCCTGGATCTGCTGGTTGGCGTCGGAAGGCTCCAGGGTCCACGTCGACGCGGTCCTGGTCTTGTCCATCATCCAGAGCGTTCCGTCGCCGGTTGCTGTCTCACGAATGATGACGTCCGACGAGCCGTCGTTGTTGAAGTCATGGCGCACGCTGCGCCGGCGTCCGGGATTGGCGTGGCGGATGGTGATCATGGCGGTGCGGCTGTTGACCGTGCCGCAACTGTTGCCGACCTCCACCCAGTATTCGGTGGTCTCGTTCGGCCGGACGAAGAACGACCCGCCGGTGAGGCCCCAGAGACGCTGCGTGCGGTCGCCGGCCTTGCCGATGTACCAGACGTAGGTCGAGGCGTTGTCGGCGGAGACGCCGATGGTGGTCCCCTGGCCGCGCCGGAGCGTGGCCGAGCTGGGGTGATAGATGATGCGCGGCTTGCAGGACGGTCCGATGCCGAACGTCTCGCGCGCCGTGGTCAAGTCGGAGTCGGCCGTGATCGGACCGCCGGCGGGATCGCTGGAGGCAGCCCAATACTTGCCGTTCGCGGCCTCGATGACCACGCGGAATCCGTCGTGGATCGTCGCGCCGGGAACGATCCGTCCGGCGAAGGACATGAAGTGGACCGTGAACGTCGTCGCCGACGACGGCGAGCCGACGATGGAGAGCGTTCCGTCGGCCGCGGCCGAGAAGTAGCCGCCGTTGTCGTTCTGGATGTAGACCAGGTCGCCGCCGACGAGGGCGCCGGCATTGAAGTCGGTGAAGATCAGAGTCTGCGACGGGCCGAGGTTCGAAGAGGTCGCGGTGGCGGTGCCGGAGACGTAGTGATCGTTGTAGGTCTCGAGCGCGTAGTCGAGCTGGTTGTCGCCGACGACGCTCACCCGGGCCCGCGCTTCGACCTCGCCGCATGGCGTCGAGACGACCACGATGTATTCACGGGTGGCGGTCGGAGAGACCACCAGACCGGGCTCCGGTCCGTCCTGGATGGGCACGTGTCCGCTGGTCTGCCCGCCGACCGGTACCTCGTACCACTTGTAATTCATCACACCGCGGCCGGAGGCATCGACCATGAGGGTGGCCGGATCGCCGCGGTTGACCGTCTGCCACTCCGGAGCCTTGTTGATGCGTGGCGCCGCGCACGTCACCGTCACCAGCGCGTGCTGGCTGCGGACGCTCGTGCAGGCGTTGCTGACCTTGACCCAGTAGTAGCCGGACTCGTTCGGCGCGCGGATGCGGAGCTGAGGGCCGGTCTGGCCGGTGATCGGTCCGGACTCGTCTTCTTCCTGTCCGTCGTACCACTGATAGGTGACGCCGGCCGATGAAGTGACGTCGACGTCGAGGGTGAAAAAGTCGCCCGCGTCGGCAACGACCGGGTCCGGATGGTCGCGGATCAGGATGGAGGGACAGGCCGTCGCGGACGCGCAGCCGGCGCCGCATTCGACCGGCGGATAAGGCAGTTTCTGCAGCCAGTCGGTAATGGCTTTCTTCGGCGCGGTGAAGCCCGCCCGCCAGATGCCCGTCGAGTCTTCGAAGTCTGCGATTCTGTAGATGAAGGCCTTGGTGATGTTCCAGTTCGCCCACTCGTCACAGCCGTCGTCGTGCGCGCCGGACATCACCTCCACGGAGCGGCGCAGCCGCTCCATCTGCAGTTTTTCGTCCTCGTGCTCGCTGTTCGGGAGGGTGAAGCGCCAGAAGCTGTTCTTGACCTCGGAGAGATATCCGAACTCGCTGATCCACAGCTCTTTTCCGGCCAGTGCGGGAGCCTGGCGCCGCATCGCGCGGACGGCGGAGTTCAGGATGTCGTCGATGATCTTGAACGACGATTTGTCGGAGTTCGCCCGTGCGTGAATGGAGGCCACGTCGATCCACGAATGGACCGGCTGCCCGAAGGCGGTGTCGTTCTGGATGTGCCTGTAGAGCGTCGTTTGTGCGCCGCCGGTGCCGGGCTGGCTGGCCATCGACGGTGCGACGATCAGCGCCGGCTCGATGTTGTGGCCGTCCTCGCGCAGATGCTTTTCGGCGAGCCGGATCTCCTGCACCGCCGAGGCGAGGAGATCGCCCCAGCGCGGGTTGCCGGTATACGAGCCGACCCAGCCCACGCCCGGATCATGGTCTTCGTTGTAATCGGGCTCGTTCCAGAACTCGTAGGCTGAAATGCGCCCCTGGGCTGCGTACGCGACCTTGTACACGTATTCGCGCCAGCCGCTCTTGGCCTCGCAGTGCTCGAACGGCTCGGGGCAGCGGCCTTCGTTGAACTCTCCGCCGATGTTCGGCGACGGCTTGGTGCCGTTGGCGTTTCCTCCCTCATGAGGAGGCGCGCCGCCGATGCCGGCCAGCATGCGGATGTCGCCGTGGCCGTTCATCTGCTGGTTGATGTGCTCGTTGATGAGGTAGAACCTGCCCCAGTGCCCGCGCGGATCGGCGTCAGGACCGGTGTCCTTCGTCTCGATGTCCTGCCACTTCGGGAGGGTCATGCGTACCCAGCGGATGTTCGCTTCGCGGACTTTGTCGCCGCGCGGCCCTCCCTGGGTATTGACGCCGATTTCGACGGGATGACTGCACTGCGCCGAAGCGTCCGCGGCAGCGAAAAGAGACACGTAGAGCAGAGATACGGCGCCCAGAAGGGCACCGAAGGCGCGCCTGGCCATGAACCACCTCGATTGTTATTGGTTGATCTGAAGAACCGGAACGAGCGCGGGAAAGTAGCAGACGCCGACTGAGCCTGTAAAGGATTTCCTACAGGCCATCCGGCCGGTCTGTAGATTCGCACAGACGCAAAAAAGGCGGGCTTGCGCCCGCCTTTCGCGTGGAGCTCGGTATGTCGATTACTGCTGCTTCGGCGCGGCGCCTTCCGGCTTCGCCTCGGCGGGCGGCGCGGGCGGCGGCGCGAAATAGGTCTCGTTGAAGGTCGGCTTGGCCGTGGCCTTCATCGCGTCCAGCTTCGCCTGTAGCGCTTCCTGGCGGGCGTTGCGCTCGAGCACCGGCCTGACCTGCTCGAACGGCGTCATGCCGTGCGAATCGACTTTGATCAGGTGGTAGCCGTACTGCGTGCGGACGACGGTGAGGTCGCCGACCTTCGCCTCGAACGCGGCCTTCTCGAACTCGGGGACCATCTGGCCGCGGCCGAACTCACCCAGCTGGCCGCCGTTGGCGCCTGAGCCGAGATCGTCGGATTCCTTCTTGGCCAGCTCGTCGAACGACGCGCCGCCGGCGATCTGCTTGCGCAGATCCTCGACCTTGGCCTTGGCCTGCTCTTCGGTCAGCTCGGCCTTGCCGGGCTGCGCGGCCGGGCTGCCTTTGAAGGCAATCAGGATGTGGCGCGCGCCGACCTGCTCGTACTCGTTCTTCTTCGCCTCGTACTGCTTCTTCAGCTCTTCGTCGGAGAGGGTGATGGCCTTCTCGATCTTCGAGAGCTGCGCGTTGGCAACGAGGTTCTCGCGCATCAGGGCGAGCTGGCGAACGACGTCCGGATCCTTGTCGAGTCCGGCCTTCATTCCCTCCGACGCGAGGAGCTTCATGCGCAGGAAGTCCTCGGCGAACTGCTTCTTCCCAGCGCCGGCAGCGTACTGCTGATACTCGGCCGGAAGGGTCTTGAGCGCGCTCTCGAATTCCGACTGGCGGATGCTGACGTCACCCGCGGCGACGACGATCGGGTCGGTCTGCGCCGTCGTGACGGCGGGGGTCGGCTGCGCGGCAGGCTTGGCCGGCTGCGCGATCGCGGCGGTCGCAACGAGCGACAGCGCGATCATGGTCAGGATGGTCTTTTTCACGGGATCTCTCCTTAATTGGTGCGTTGATCGCGAGAGGGAACGGGTTCGGGAAGGGGGAGATTCCTCGTGAATCGCCCCTGGCGGGCACCTTCTCCCCTTTCGAGGAGAAGGTGCCGCGGGCGTTCGAGGATGTCGTGTTGCTTAAACCGCCGCGACCGCTTCGACGCCGGCCGCCTGGCGGATAGCCTCGGCCTTATCGGTCTTCTCCCAGGAGAACTCCGGCTCGTTGCGGCCGAAGTGGCCATACGCGGCAGTCTTCTTGAAGATCGGACGGCGCAGGTTGAGGGACTCGATGATGCCGCGCGGCGTCATCTGGAAGTGCTCGCGCACCAGCTCGACGATCCGCATCTGATCGACCTTGCCGGTACCGAACGTGTCGACGTACACCGACACCGGATCGGCGACGCCGATCGCATACGCGAGCTGGACCTCGACTTCATCGGCGATGCCGGAAGCCACGAGGTTCTTGGCGATGTAGCGGGCCATGTAGCACGCCGAGCGATCGACCTTTGTGGGGTCCTTGCCCGAGAACGCGCCGCCGCCGTGACGGCCACGGCCGCCGTAGGTGTCGACGATGATCTTCCGGCCGGTCAGGCCGGTGTCGCCCTGCGGTCCGCCGATGACGAACTTGCCGGTCGGATTGATGTGGTACTTCGTGTTGCTGTCGAGCAGCTCCGCGGGAACGATCGGCTTGATGACCTTCTCGATGATGGCGTCGGAAAGATCGCGATGGCTGACGTTCGGCGAGTGCTGGGTGGAGATGACCACCGCTTCGCAACGCACGGGACGCTTGCCGTCGTACTCGATGGTGACCTGCGACTTGCCGTCGGGACGGAGGAAGTCGAGCTCGTTCGACTTGCGCACGTCGGTGAGCCGCTTGGTGAGCTTGTGCGCGAGCATGATCGGCAGCGGCATCAGCTCCGGCGTCTCGCGCACGGCGTATCCGAACATCAGGCCCTGATCGCCTGCTCCGCCGGTGTCGACGCCCTGGGCGATGTCCGGCGACTGCGGATCGATCGAGGAGATGACCGCGCAGGTCTCGGAGTCGAAACCGTACTTCGCACGGGTGTACCCGATGTCGCGGATGGTGTTGCGGACGATGGAAGGAAAGTCGACGTAGGTCTTGGTGGTGATCTCACCCGAGATCATGGCCAGACCGGTCGTGACCAGCGTTTCGCAGGCCACGCGTCCGACGGGATCTTCCGCGAGAACTGCATCCAGGATCGCGTCGGAAATCTGATCCGCGATCTTGTCCGGGTGCCCCTCGGTGACGGACTCCGAGGTGAAGAGGGTCCTGAAATTGGACATGGTGTTGTGCTCCTGTGAATTGAGGACTGCTTGAAGACGGGGAATCCTAGCATAAGAGCAGTACGGCGCTGCGCGCCTCGCGGTAGGCAGTAGGCGGTAGGCAGGGGGCCACCGCCCGTCCCGCTGAATGACACCTCGTGGCCGGGTGGCGGTCCCCCGCCTACTGCCTACTGCCTACCGCCTACTAAGCCCGCCCGACGGGCGGGCGCCTTGCACAGTCCGCCGCCGATGCTCAAGACCCGGAACATCGGCGCGTATCGCGATCTGCTTCTCCTGTTCACCCGTTACGGCCGGAAGGACTTTCGCCTCAACCTGACCACGGAAGACTTCCTCGTCCCGGAGGCGGAGGCGGGGGAAATCGAGCCGGATGTGGCGCGGCGGGCCAAGGCGTTCGCGGAGAAGCTCAAGGCGATGGGGCCGACGTATGTGAAGTTCGGCCAGCTCCTCTCCACCCGTCCCGACATCGTGCCGCAGGAGTACATCCTCGCTCTCGAGTCGCTGCAGGATGATCTCGAGCCGTTCTCGTTCGCCGAGGTCGAGAAGATCATCGAAGAAGAGCTGGGTGTGCGGATCTCCAAGGCCTTCGAAGTCTTCGAATCCACTCCCCTCGCCGCGGCCTCATTGGGCCAGGTGCATCGCGCCATCCTGCGCGACGGCCGCGAGGTCGTGGTCAAAGTGCAGCGGCCGAATGTCCGCGAGGAAGTGCGCAAGGATCTCGAGGTCTTCACCGACATCGCCGCGGAGCTCGAGAAGCACACCGACATCGGCCGCAAGATGAACCTCGTCGGCGCGATCGAGCAGGCCAAAGTGGTGATGCTCAGCGAGCTCAATTACCTGCAGGAAGCTCGCAACACGGAGGTCCTCCGCGAAAACCTGGCCGTGTTCCCGGAGATCTACATCCCCACCGTCATCAAGGACCTGAGCTCATCGCGCGTGCTCACCACCGAGCTGGTGAAAGGGCGGAAGGTCTCGAAGATGACCCCGCTCGCGCTGATCGAAGGGAACTACGCCGCGCTGGCGAGCGTCCTCACCCGCGCGTATCTCAAGCAGATCTGTGTCGACGGCTTCTGGCACAGCGATCCCCATCCCGGCAACGTCTTCATCCGCGAGATCGAAGGCACGCCGGAGATCGTCCTCCTCGACTTCGGCATGTGCAGCCGGATCAGCCACGAGTTCCAGGACGAGGTCATCAAGCTGCTTCTGGCGATCTCCTCCAATCGCGGCGCGGAAGTGGCCGATGCCTGCGTGCGCATGTCGGAGATTCAGGAGCGATTCGATCCGATGAAGTTCACGCGCGAGATCTCGATGATCGTCGCGTCGGTGCAGGACGTCAGCGTCAACGAGATCAACACCGGGCAGTTGCTGTTCAACGTCGTCGCCATCGCCAACAACAACGAGCTGAAGGCGCCGCCCGAGCTGACCATGCTCGCCAAGACCCTGCTGCATCTCGACGCGATCACCAAGAAGCTCGATCCCGCGTACGACCCGCAGCAGGTGATCCGCGACTACGCCGAGCAGCTGATCACGCAGAAGCTCGCCCAGAAATTCAATCCGCGGAACTTCTATCCGGCGCTGCTCGACCTCAATCAGCTCGTGCTCGACTTCCCCCATCGCGCCCGGGAGATCGTGGACATGACCGCCGCGGGCAAGCTCTCTCTCGGCATCAAGCTGACGCAGGCCGAGGAGTTCCTGGGGGGGATTCACAAGATCGCCAATCGGATCACAGTCGGGGTGATCATCGCCGCGCTGCTGATCTCTTCTTCGCTGATGGCTCGCGTGCCGACGCGATTCAGCATCGCCGGCTATCCGGGAATCGCCGTGCTCGGCTATCTCCTCGCCAGCGTCGCCGCGTTTTATCTCGTGATCTCCACGTTCCTGCGCGATCGCGAGGATCGGGAAAAGGCGAAGATGAAGGGGAAGTAACTACTTCTTCAGTTCCTCCGCCGCTGCCCGCGCCCCTTCCGCCAGATCTTTCGCTCCCCGCCCCTCCAGCTCGCGCGGCAGGTAGAACGCCAGCTGCACGTAGATCGTGGCCAGGATCCGCCGCGCGGTCTGTCCCTCGGCACCTTCGCGCGTGGCGCGCGTCTTCATCTCCTCCACGCGAAATTCGCGGAGGAAGTGCCGTTTCGCCGCGACCGGATTCGCTCCCTGAATCGGCGCGAAGATCGGGCGGAGATTGAGGAACGTGGAGCGGATGTAGCGCTCCTCGAACTCGTCCCACTTCTTCTCCGCTTCCAGCTCGCGCCGAACGATCGGGTCCTTTTCCAGACGCGCGACCGCGTCACGCGCGTCATCGATCGGACGCAATCCATCGAACGTGCGGACGATGGCCTGGTAGCGGCGCAGGGATTCGCGCGGTGACAGCGCCGCGGCCGCGGCAACATCCTTGTCGTAGGCCGCGTTGATGAAGGACTCGTCGCGTGCGCGGCGGTTTTCCTTCATGGCCATGACTTCCATCCAGCGAATCGCGTCGCGGGCCAGCGCCGGTGTGATCCAGGTGTGATCGCCGGGAAAACTCTCGAACCGGTGCGGCACGGTGAGCAGCGCATCAACCGCACGCATGTCGCGATTGTTGAAATCGCCCTCACCGGAAAAGCCGTAGTGCGCGAAGTTGAACTTCGCCGGCGGCATCTCCTCGACCAGACGGCCGCCCACGCCGATCACACCCGCGAGCCCATTGCTCCGCACGCCCAGCGACCATGCCGTGATTGCGGTGCCGGAGAAACCGGTCGCGTAGACACGTTTGATGTCGACCGGGTACCGCTGCACAACCTCGGGCAGCAGCGCGCGGAGAGCGCGTTCGTTGGGCTCCGGCCCGGCGTCGCTGCGCGTGCCGTTCGAGCTGACGATGATCCAGCCATGCTCGTCAGCGGCCTCCTCGAAGAGTTTCGCGGCAACAGTCGCGCGGCCACGCGGATCGAGCACCAGCAGCAGCGGATGCTTCTTCGCCGGATCGTACGAGCTCGGAAGAATGAGCGTGTACGTCTGCGAGGGATCGGTGCGCGTCGGAACGTTCTCGGTGAGAACGGATGCAGCGAGGATCAGTGCCGCGAGCATTCTGAGAGGTTACGACGGAGTTTCGGGGTTTCGGGGTTACGAGGTTGCGAGGTCTTTCAGAACAACCCCGAAACCTCGTAACCCCGCGACCTCGTAACTACGGAAAGGTCTTCAGATCGAGATCGTTGATCCCGCGCGAGTTGCTCGCTTCCCGCGCCACCGACTCGAAAATGTGGACCTCGGTCCCCACTTCCACCTCTCTCCAGAGCAGGGTCAGCATGTCCTTCGGCAAGCGGATGCAGCCGTGCGACACGCGGCGGCCGATCGACTTCGGGTCGTTCGTGCCATGGATCATCACCCGGTCGCCGAGGTCGAGCGCGTACTTGCCCATCGTTCCCTTTTCCTTGCGGAGCGGCGACTCGGGCGGCGGAATCGGCTTCCCTTCCTCGACGAATGCCCAATCGGGTTTCACCCAGATCGGATCCTTGACCTTGCCGACCACGCTGTGACGGCCGCGCGGGGTGCGGAACCACCACACCTTCCGTCCGCTGCGCAGGATCTTGTCGGAGCCGGTGGCGGCTTTCGATTTCCTGACCAGCACGCCGTCGCGGAAGAAGTAGGCCTGGTTGGTGGAGACGTCGATGGTGATGACCGGTCCCGTTCGCGGAGCGTCCGATGGGAGGCCTTCGATCTCCTGAGCGGCAACGCTGAGAGTTGCGGTGAGGAGCAGAGCAGCCAGAAGCGTCATTCGCACTGCAAATAACCAAGTGCGACGCCGGTGCCAGTTTCTTATTTGAAATGGACGAAAACGCGGGCCTGACCGTACTTGACGGCGTGAAACGGCTCCCCCTCCTCCTCGTGCTCCTGTTCGCTCTCGTTTCGTGTGATGGCAATTCACCGACCGCTCCGTTTGCCGGAGGATCGGCCACTCTCTCCGGTGCCGTGACCGACCGCTACGGCCAGGTCTGGGGCGGCGTGACCGTCGGCGTGGTTCAGCCGGGTGGCGTCGTCGTGGCCAGCGGGCTGACCGGCAATGACGGCAGGTACTCGATCAGGGACATCCGCCCCGGCGAATACCGCATCTGGCTTCAGCTCGGACGGACAGGGCCGGGCGAATTCGTCGGCGACATCGAGTTGCGCGAAGGACGCAACACCTTCGACATCGTGTCTCGATGAACCCGGGTCAGCCTCCTCGAGCGCGATACGCCAGGTAAGCGAAGATCGCGATGATCACGAAGAGCGCGATGCGGCCGACGCCCATCATGCGCGTATGAGCGACGGGGCGCGTCCCTTTGGGCTTGATGCCTGTGACTGCTGCGATTGCCACGACGACCACTGCCAGGCCAAGCCACACGAGCCAGTTCATGACTGGACCAGGCTACAAGACGCGAGCCATCGGCTCAGGCTGAAAGATCCGGCGTGAGCAGCATCTGCAGTTCACGCTGCGCCAGCGAGTGGAGGTCCGCCAGAATCACCGGATCGGAGTCGCCGAGGAAAACGTTGATCTCGACGCGCATGATGAGCCGGATCAACTCGATCGCGTCGAAGGGCGACGGCACCGTCAGAGTTCCTCGACGACCCCCGAAGGTACAAACGAACTGACGCTCGTCATGCCGCTGCCAGCCGCGTCGCGCAGCCAATGCCGCCAGAAGCGCCTCCGCGCGATCGGCTGACTCTCGCGGTTCCGTGGCCTGCATCAGGCTGTACGTCTCTTCGGCGGCCCTGCGCGCACTCATCGTCCGCATGGCGCGATCGGCGCGGTGGGCCAGGTCATCGAACATGGATTGAGGGTATCCGAGAGGCGGGTCGATGGAAACTAAGATCGTTCCGTGAAGGACACCTTCAGCTACACCGCGCGATGGGACACGGCCGGCCTCGATTGCAGTTACTGCCTGCACTTCCGATCGCCGCGCGCGTGGCCGGATGTTCTTCACGAATCCGCGTGCAACCTCCACGGCCGTTCACTGGTGATCGAGCTCGGCCCGGACAACTACAAATGGGGCGAGTGGTTCTGCCGCGAGTTCGCCGACAACGGCCGCGCGTACAAAGCCAACGTCCGGCATCTCGACACCTTGCGCGGCGAGTTGCGCGGGGACGTGCTGTATCAACTGTACGATCCCGACGGTCAGCTCATCGAGCATCCCCTGGCCTCGCTGCCAGCGGTTCGATGATGACGGGCGAGGAACGCTCCCTCGCCCGTCGCCAACTCGGGAACTGTCAGCGGCTGACTACTTCACCCGGCCGCGCTCGAGCGGCTCGCGCTCGATGATGCCCAGCCCATGTCACGGGGGTGATGACTTCGTCGCCCCGGGGCTTGCCTTGACCGGAACTGCTTAATAAGTTCCTGCGTGCCGTCTTTCCTGATGTACCCTCATCAAAATAACTGCGTGGGTCGCGTTGGACGCTGACTGCGCCGGAGGCAAATATGCGTCGACGCAACAGCAGCGCGGTTCAGGATCGATCAAACAACCTCTCGATCGTCAAGCGAGCATGGAGTCGCCAGCTCGCCGCCGCAATATCGGGTGCGCTCGTCCTCACGTTCGCAACGACACTCGCGGCGCAGCCGCTTAAGCGCGGTCATCATTTCGAAGGCAGCGAGGGTGCCGCCGGCCCGCGAGTTCGAGAAGTCTTCCCTGCCATCGCCGTCACTCCGGGTCAGCCGAGTTCGAAGCCAGCTCAGGAGCCGCAGCGAGAAAAAATTCACCCGCTGCTCAGTCCGCTCCTGGACAGACAGAGTACTGAAATCGTGGAAGTCATCATTGGCTTCGATGACGGCGTCTCGATCCCAGCGATGCCGAGGCAGCTCGGCAATGAGTCCCCTGACTCGGCCACAAATGCGGCCAGCCGCGAGCGCACAAAGCAGCTCATCATTGGCGTGGTAGCCAAACGCGAAGCGAAGAGCGTCGGACGGCGCGAACGCCTGCGCCGAGAGTTCGACGTGGACGTCGTCGAGACTTTCTGGCTCACCGGCGCCTGGCTTGCGCACATGCCCGCTTCACGGATTCGCGCGCTCGCCGCACTCCCCGAGGTGACCTCCGTAGAACCGACCGGCATCGGCCTTCCGCCCCCTGCCTATCGCGGCCGCGCCCTGATCAACAGCGACTGGTTTGCCGTCACGTACGGATGGAACATCTTTTTTCCCTTTTCCGAAGTCATCGTGGCCCTTCTCGATACCGGCGTTCGTGCCACGCATTCCATGTTCAACAATCCCGACGTAATCAGGATCTGGCGCGATTGCGTCAACGGGACATCGAACAATTGCGCGACGGGTACGAACCTCAACCCAAATGACACCAGTGGCCACGGTACGAGGTCGGCTGGCGTGATCAGCGGCAATGGCGGACCGCTCGGCGGCGATTACCGCGGCGTGTCAACGTTCACGATTGACAGTTACAAGGTGTACCTTGGCAACAATCTCAACGAGCCCGCCGTCTTACGAGCGTTCAGCGCGGCTGTCGCCGAGGGCGCATGGGTGATCGCCGCCGAGATGCAGCATCCGAGCACCTTCACTGGTTCGATTGCGGCAGCCGCGGAAGCAGCGTTCGATGCCGGAGTGACCGTCGTCGCTGCGGACGGCAACAGCAACGTGGTCTCCGTCGTTGCTTCGCCTGCCAACGCGCACCGCGTGCTGGGCATCGGCGCGGTTGACAGCGAAACTGGCGTCACCCAAACCTATGCCGTCTACGGCCCTACAACCGATAACCGAATCAAACCTGACGTTCAGCTACCAAGTGAATTCCTCACCACCGCAGGCAATCAGAATGACACTGACTCGATGATTTCGGCGGGACAAGCGCCGCGACGGCTTGGGCAGCTGGTACGGCAGCGCTTCTGCATCGGTGGTACTGCGATTCGCCTTCGAAGTGCATCGATCCTTTCACCGGGCTGCCGAACCCTTATCCAGGACCAAATTACGCAGCGATGATCCAATTCGGCACGTTGTCGCACCCGTTCGGCGCTCAGACTGGCGCCGGACCGATCCGCCTCATGGAATGCTATGGCTGGGACTCGTGGGGATGGGAAACGATAACAAACGGGCAGACGATTACTGTCCCGATCAGCCTCACCGTACGATCGGACTACCCCGCCCCGGCTGATTGGCAAGTGGCCCTATGGTGGCCCGAGACGGCAACGCAAACGCACAACCGCATTGGCTTATATCTGCGCAACCCCGCCAACACGACTACTCTCGCTTCGAGTATCAACACGACCAGCGTCTTTCAGCGGGCCAAGGCCAGCGGTACATTGGCGTTTGGTACTTACAATGTCCGCATCACCGGTCTGAGCGTGACCGGTTCGCAACTGGTCTTCTACTCGAGCCGCGCCAGAAAGAGTTCAGAGTGTCTGTGATCCGCCTGGGTATCGCATTCCTCGTCGTCCTGGCGCCCATCGCGGCGGCTTCTACCGCGGATCAGCACGGACTGGAAACGTACCTTCTCCCTGCTTACACGAGGGGCTTGACGGTGCCGGGGGCGCAAGGCTCGCAGTGGAAGGCCCAGCTTACCGTCCACAACGCGAGCGACCGGTTCATCGACTTCGGACCGTGCAACGTTCCCTCGCCGAATCCCTGCCCTCCACAGATCTTCGGTTTGAACGCGGGTAGCACGCGCATCGATCCGACGATCGGGTTCACCGATGCCGGCGATCGAGGACGGTTGAGCTATGTCCGGCGCGACGTGGCACATCTACTGGACATGAAGCTCCGTCTGGCAGACGTGTCGCGGCACGCCGTCGACGCCGGCACGGAAGTCCCGGTCGTTCGGTCCGGACAGTTCCACACCAGCACGCTGCGCCTCGTGAACGTCCCCCTCAGCGCTGAAAACCGGGTGATGTTGCGTATCTTCGATGTCGACGATACCGGCGACGCCGCGAGCGTCGAGATCCGCATCCATTCCCTGAGCGGCACGTTGCTGCACAGCGAGACGCGCGCGTTTACCGCGTCGGGCTATCTACCGGCGGACGGATTACCCTTCGCACCGAGCTACATCGAGATCCCGCTCACCGTCCGCTCCGAGAGCGTTCGTATCGACATCATCCCGCTCACGCCGGAACTTCGTTTCTGGGCGTACGCCAGCATCACGAATAACCTGACGCAGCACGTCACTTTGGTGACGCCTCCGTAGCGCCGACCCTTTGCGGCTCAGAACCGTCCGCGCGCGCCGTGGATCCCGCTGTCCGCGTTGCCGGCGGTGCGCTGAATGAAAAAAAGGCCGGGCTTCGCGCCCGGCCTTTCCAATCACGATGTAGCCGATCGACTAGCCGTCGATGATTCCGTCGCAGTCGTTGTCGATGCCGTCGCGGCCGGGCTTGCCCTTGGTGTCGTTCGCGCCCGGGTAGATCTTCGCGTCGTTGTCGTTGCAGTCGCCCTGCGACGCGCACACGCCGTCGCCGTCGGCGTCGGTGCAGCCGCCACCGCCGCCACCCGCGCCGAGGATCGAGGAGACGCTGCTGTAGTACGCGGCGAACGCGCCGTCGACCGTCGCGTTGGACGCGGTGTCGCAGACGTCACCCACGTTGTAGCCGCAGCCACCGGAAAGCTGACCGACGATCTGGCCCGCTCCGTTGACGACCGGCGAGCCGCTGCTGCCGCCCTCGGTAGCGCCGAGGACGTCACTGCTGTAAATCCAGTTGCCGCGCGGCCAGCTCTGGCAGGTCCCGCGAGACGTGTCGACGCGGTGCTCCGAGTACGCCTGCGGCGAGCCTTTCGGGTGGCTCAGACGATAGAGCGGCGTGTTGTTGGTGTTCGCGACCGCGGTGGAGTTCCAGCCGAGGAACGCCGCACCGGACGGTGCGTTCTGGCTCAGACGCATCAGGGTGTAGTCGCTGGTCCGGTTGGCGGCGACGATCGTCGCGCCCGTGGTCGACGCCGCGCCCGGATCGGGGCAGCCCTGGCAGGTCGAGGAAACGTAGAAGAAGAACGTCTCCAGGCTCGCGGCCTCGCTCGACCGGCTGATGCAGTGGTTGGCGGTCAGGAAATACGGAACGTTCGTCGCTGTGTCGGAGTCGGCCACGAGGCCGCCCGTGCAGATGTACAGATAGGCGCCCGAGGCGAACAGGATGTGCGCCACGGCGTCGCGGGCCGTGGTGACGGCAGCGTTCTCGGTGCCACAGGCCGCGTCGACGGTGCAGTTCGCATTGAACGAGCAGGGCTTCGTGTTCGCGGCATTGGTCACCGGGTTGAGGTGCCCCGCCAGCTTGAACGCTTCGGTCAGATAACCGACGCCGGAAATCGTGAAGGCGGGAGCCTCATTGCCGGCGGCATTCAACTGCATGACCAACTCCGCACCGGAGACGGTGTTGCTCCAGAACTCGCCCGTGCCGTTCGGGCCGCGGCCCGTGTACGGACCGTAGGCCATGCCGGCGTTCGTGTGGATGTACAGCTCGGCGCCTTCGGGCAGGTTGAAATCAGTGAAATGAACGCGCATCGCGGCCGCTTCCGGCGCGCGCACGAGACCGGCCCACTCGAAGCCGCCCGCGGCACGACCGCGGACCGCACCGAAGAGGTCGTGCGCAGTCGCGCGAGTGCTGAGCGCCCGGCGGGAGAAACCCATCGGCACATGAAGCTCTTTGACCAGGCCGACGCGCATCTTCTGCTGCATGGCCCCATCCATCAACGCGTCCTGGGCCAGGGCGAGGCGCTCTTCGGGCGTCACCACGACGTCGAGCGCCCGCGCTTCGGACAGATCGATCGCCCCCATCGACAGATGCTTCTGCAGGTCGATCATCTGTTGGTTGTGTGCAGCCCGGTTGAATGCCACGGCGGACCGTTCCGTCGCTTTGACAGCGCCGGCATGGTCGAGCGTCGCCGCGCTGACCTGGGCAACGCTCACCACGAGCATTGCGACGAGCAGGATCGAGAACCGTTTTTTCATTTGATCTCCGTTCGAAAGTTGATGAAAAGCGCCTTTGAGGGGACAGGCAGCGGATGTTGACTGGGGCCATACAAAGGCAATCGCACGGCCCATCGGCGCGCGGCGCGATGTCGTTTGAATGGAGAACGTTGCGGCGACCACCTGCTAATGGAACGGGTCAGAAATGGCGCACTGCGTCAGCCTCTGACCCACATGGCGGTCACGCGGCGACCCTTTTGCCGCTCAGAACCGGCCACGCGCGACGTGGATCCGCTTCGAGTCCTTCTGGTGCTCGGTCCAGGTGAACCAGACCTCGTCGCCGCGGCGTGCAATTCGCGTGAAACCCGCGGCGCGCGCAGTGGCCGAGTCGGCGACCTTGATCGACGGCGCGGGCTCCCCGGTCCGTGGCACGCGGCGAGCGCGGATCTCCGCGCCGAGGGTGGTCTGTTCGAGCCAGGTCACCAGCGCGGTGTCGTCGTCGAGCATCACCACGTCGACGCGACCCGCCGGTTTACCGTCATCGACGGCGATCGCTTTTCCGAAGGTCGCGCCGCCGTCGTTCGAGAACGCGACGAACACACGTTGTTTCTCCTGCGCGGCCGTGAACCAGGCGATGACCGCGGCGTTGCCGATCGCATCGAGCTGCGGACCGTTGACCGGACATCCGTTGATCTTCCAGCCGTCCGCGTGAATCGGTCGCGGCTCGCTCCACGCAGCCCCGCCGCGGCTCACATACGAAATGTCGCGGATGTCATCCGCGGAGCGATCGCGATAGGCGATGACCGGCCCCGCGGTGGTGACGGTCATCGCCGTCGTGCAGCACTCGCAGGTGCGCGGATCGACGACGACGTCCGCGTCGATCTTCCCCGCTGCCGTGACCGTCGCGTAGCGAATGGTCATGTCGCCGTCGCTGCCGGTCATGTTCCGCCCGTCCAGCCACGTCGCACCGACGCCACCGCCGGGAAGCGCGGCGAGCGTGACGAATCCATGCTCGGCCTGTTTGCCGTCGCGGTTCAGAAGAAACGGCGCGCTCCACGTCGATCCGCCGTCGGTCGACGTGGCCATGCGCACGTCATACGAGTAAGTGCCGGAACCGCTCTTCTGCAGCCAGTGCGCGTACAGCGCACCGTTCGCGTCCTCGATCACCGACGGAAAGTCCGCCCAGTTCACGAACAGGTCGCCGCGCTCGACGATCGTGCGCGGCGCGCTCCACTCTTTATCCACGTAACGCGAGAACCGCAGGGCGAATCGGTCACCCCGCGGCTCGAGCCAGCTGAGAAGCACGACGTCGCGCGTTGCGAACAGAAACGGCTCGGCCGCGCCAACCGGCGCGGGCGTGCTCACTTCCGCGATCGCGTTCCGAGGCTCGCGATTGCACGCGACCGCCGTCATCACGAGTACGGCGATCGCGATCTCTTTACGCATGTCAGATCCGCGCCCTCTGCAGCCGCAACGCGTTGGCAATCACCGAAACGGAGCTGAAGCTCATCGCCGCGGCGGCGATCATCGGACTGAGAAGCAGACCGAAAAGCGGATACAGAACACCGGCCGCGATGGGCACGCCGAGGATGTTGTAGATGAAGGCGAAGAAGAGGTTCTGGCGGATGTTCTTCATCGTCGCTTCGCTCAAGCGCCGCGCGCGAAGAATGCCGCGCAGATCGCCTTTCACCAGCGTCACGTCCGCGCTCTCCATGGCCACGTCGGTGCCGGTGCCCATCGCGATTCCGACCTCAGCCTGAGCCAGGGCAGGCGCGTCGTTGATTCCATCGCCGGCCATGGCCACCACTCTCCCCTGCCCCTGCAGCCGTTTCACCGCATCCGCCTTCTGCTCCGGCAAAACCTCGGCGATGACTTCATCGATGCCGAGCTTCTTCGCCACTGCATTCGCGGTCGTCGTGCTGTCGCCCGTGAGCATCACGATGCGCAGGCCGGCGGCGTGCAGCTCGCGAATCGCTTCGGCGGTGCTTTCCTTGATCGGATCGGCGACGCCGATCAGCCCGGCGGGTTTGCCGTCGACGACGACGAACATCACCGTCTGTCCGGAGGCGCGCATATTCTCGGCGAAGGCCACGAGCTCGTCTGCGTTGATCTTCAGTTCCTCGAGCATCGCGCGATTGCCGAGCGTCACTCTGCGACCTTCCGCGGCGCCGTACACGCCCTTGCCGGTCACCGACTCGAAATGCTCCGCCTTGGGAATGGTGATGCCGCGCTTTTCCGCGCCGGCGACGATCGCCGCCGCAAGCGGATGCTCGCTGGCCCGCTCGATGCTCGCGGCGAGACGCAGCAACTCGCTCTCATCGAAGTCGTGCACGGCGACGACGGACATGAGCTCGGGCTTGCCGATGGTCAGCGTGCCGGTCTTGTCGACTACCAGCGTGTCGACTTTCCGCAGCACCTCGATCGCCTCGGCATTCCGAAAGAGCACGCCCGCCGACGCGCCCTTCCCTGCCGCGACCATCACCGACATCGGCGTGGCCAGGCCGAGCGCGCAGGGGCAGGCGATGATGAGCACGGCCACGGCGTTGACGATTCCGTAGACGAGACGCGGTTCCGGTCCGACGAGCAACCAGACCACGAACGTCGCCAATGCCGCGGCGATGACCAGCGGCACGAACCACGCCGACACCGTGTCAGCGAGTTTCTGAACCGGCGCGCGGCTGCGTTGGGCCTGGGCGACCATGTTCACGATCTGCGAGAGCAACGTGTCCGCGCCGACGCGCTCGGCGCGCATGAGCACAGAGCCGGTCGTGTTGATCGTTGCGCCGATCAGCCGATCGCCCTGCGCCTTCTGAACCGCGACCGGCTCGCCGGTGACCATCGATTCGTCGACGTTCGTGCTTCCCTCGAGGACGAGGCCGTCGACGGGAATCTTCTCGCCCGGCCGGACCTGCAGCGTGTCACCGACTTTCACTTCGTCGAGGGGAACATCGACATGGCTGCCGTTCGCATCGATCCGCCTAGCGGTTTTCGGCGCAAGGCCGAGGAGCGCGCGGATGGCAGCGCCGGTGCGGCTTCGCGCACGCAGCTCCATGACCTGACCGAGGAGGACCAATGTGACGATGGCCGCGGCGGCTTCGAAGTAGACGCCGACGTTGCCGGAGTGATCGCGGAACGCCGGCGGGAAGAGTCCCGGCGCGAGGGTGGCCACGAGGCTGTACAGAAAGGCCACCGCCACGCCGAGTCCGATCAGCGTGAACATGTTCAGGTGGCGATTGACGATCGAGGCCCGGGCCCGCTCGAAGAACGGCCAGCCGCCCCACAGCACGACCGGCGTCGCCAGCGCGAGCTCGATCCATGACCCGCGCGCGATCAGCGGTTGACCGAGGAGGTCGTGTCCCGCGGGAAGGTGTCGCAGCATCGCGAAGGCGACGAGCGGCGCGGTCAGAACCACGCTGACCCAGAACCGGCGGCTCATGTCCTTCAGCTCGGACGTGTCTTCTTCGAGCTGCACGGCGCGCGGCTCGAGGGCCATGCCACAGATGGGGCAGCTTCCCGGCGCATCGCGCACGACTTCAGGATGCATCGGGCAGGTCCACTCGCCGGACGTCGACTTCACTTCCGGCTTCTTGCCGCCGCCCACGTACTTCGCCGGGTCAGCGTCGAACTTCACCTTGCAACCGGACGAGCAGAAGTAGATGGTCTGCCCGTCGTACTCAGAAGTGCCGGCGGCGTGGGCGGGATCGACGGTCATCCCGCAGACGGGGTCGATGTGTGCTGCGCCCGCCACGGGCGCATGGGAGTGTTCGGACATATGACGGGCGTGATTATCAACGGGCGGACGCGAATGTGGCGAGCGCATGGTGGTCTCTCCTTCACTCAGGCAGACGCACCGGGGCGCGGGGGATTACAGTCGCGCGCCGCGGGCTACTTTTCCGCGCTGACCTCAGCTTCGCCCAGCGGCGCCGTCGCCGGCCCATTGAGCACGGCGCCGCGGATGTCGAAGCGAGATCCGTGGCACGCGCAGTCCCAGCTCTTCTCCGCGGCATTCCAGGCGACGGTGCAGCCCATGTGCGTGCAGGTCGGGTCGAGCACGCACAGCTTTCCGTCGATGCGGGCGACGGCTGATTTCTTCCCGTCCGTGGAGACGATCTTCCCTTCTCCCTCGACTACTTCGTCGACGCTCTTCGCTTCCACGTCGAGATGGGTGACCTTTTCGATCATCCGCTTCGGGAACACCGTCGCCTTGGTGACGACGTTCTCCAGGATCGCGCTGAGCTTCTTGCGGGCCGGGTCGTAGAGGCTCGCGTACTCGTTCTCGCGATCGAGCGCGAAGTCGCTGAGCATCAGCGCGGAGAGGGTGCCGTACGTCATCCCCGTGCCCGAGTAGCCGGTCGACATCCAGACGTTCTTTCCGTGCGAGCTCTCGCCGATGAAGGGCAGCATGTCCGCGGGCTCGTTGATCTGGCCGGACCAGCGGTGGGAGAAGGTCTTCACGCCAAATCGCTCGCGACAGTACTGCTCGAGCGCTTCGTAGCGTTCCTCGTCATTCCCTTCCTTACCGACGTCGCGGTCTTCGCCCCCGACGATCAGAACAGCCCTTTGTCCGTCTCCAGCAGACGCGTGTAGTGATACGGGTAGGCCGTATCCCAGAAGAGCGCATCGGGAATCACGTCGCGCTTGATCGGGGCGGCCACGACGTACGTGCGGGTGACGTACATCTTGGCCCAGATGCCACCGCGATCGTTGATGGGGACGTGCGTCGCGAGCAGCACGTGCTTCGCGCGCATACTTCCGACCTCCCCTTTGATCGCACCGGTGGATACGTCGTTGACCAGCGTGTTCTCGAAAATGCGCGCGCCGTTCTTGACCGCGGCTTTGGCCAGGGGACGCAGGTATTCGCGAACGTGAAAGACGTACTGATTGCGATAGCGCAGGCCGCCGATCGTGGCGAAGGGGAGCGGCACTTCCTCGACCCACTCGGTCTCGATGCCCGTCTCCCGCAGATACTCCTGCTGTCGCTGCAGGTATTCGATGTCTCCTCTTCTTCGGTATAGAGATAGCCGTCCACGGCCTTGAAGCCGCAGTCGATGGCCAGCTCATCGACGAGCGAGCGAATCAGCGCGATGGACTTCCGAATGGCCTCGGTATTGGGGCGCGCGCCCTCTACCCCGTGACCTTGATCAGGTCGCGGTAGTCGGCGTCCGTCGCATCGATGATGTGCGCGGTGGTGTGGCCGGTCTCGGACATCGCGATCCGCCCCTTGTCCACGAGCACCACCGACTTGCCCGCTTTGGCGAGCAGGTACGCCGCGGTGATGCCGGTGATGCCGCCGCCGACGATGGCCACGTCCGCGTCGAGGTCTTCGCTCAGCGAGGGATAGTTCGTCGAAGGGGTGGTGTCGATCCAGAGCGAGAGCGATTCGTCGGAGCCGGGCGGGTGTTTCATGCAGAATTTTGCATTCCGCAAACGTGCCTGAACGATCAAAGGTGGTAGCGTCCTCGCTCCATGCGCCAATCCGTCCGTTTCGCCGTCGTCATCACCGCGCTAGTCTGACCTTTTCCGCCCGTGCCACGTGCGGCGGCGGAGGTGGAGGCGGCACGGGCGGGATGATGCCGAACAACGGCACGGCGCCGAAGGCTTACGTCGTTCCCTGGAAGGTCGCCGATGCCAGCGCGGCAACGGCGGCGCTCACGCTGTACTGGGCGCCCGCGGCCGCGGCCGAGGTGAAGGGCAGCGATCTCGTGATCCTGGATGAAGGAGCCGTACCGCCGGAGCAGTCCGTCGCGGCGCTCCGCGGAAAGACCCGCAGGCACGGCGAGCACCGCCTTGCCTCCCCCGCGCGGAAACCCGGCGGCCGCCCACTTGTACGTCATGCCCTCGGAGAGCCGCCGGGCATCGCGACGCGCCGCTTCGAGGTCGGGGTAGGTCTTCATCCGCGTGCCGCCGGAGGACGGCCCGAGGCGCGAGGAATGGAGCGCGATCAGGATGGTGGCGCCCGTCTCGGGGTCGGCGCGCTCGTAGAGCGCTTCGCCGTCCCAGACAACGTGTTCGGTTCTCACTTCAGATCCATCGTCGCACACGCGACTTATAACCGAGGTAATTCCCTCCGAATAGCCGGGCGAGGTAGGCCTCCTCCTTCGCAATCACGAGGACGTTCACGAGGACCATCGCGATCGGAACGGTGAGGAGCGGCCAGAGCGCGTTCCAGAACACGGCGAACCCAGCGCTCAGGATCGACATACCGAGGTACATCGGATTGCGCGTGAAACGATACGGCCCTCCCGTCGCAAACGCCGTCGTCGGGGCCATCGGGTTCGGGCTCGTTCCCGCGCCCCGGAACGTCGCGACCGCCCAGAGCCCGAGTCCCGCGCCGGCCGCGAAGAGCAGCGCCCCGGCCACCCGCAGCTCCCGCACATGGCCTGGCCAGATCGCGGCGGGCCAGCGACGGTGGAGGAGAAAGCCGGCCGCGAGAAGGAGGGCGTCGATGGCCGGCGGCGGAAACCGGACTCCCGAGGCCGGTGCCTTCATGGAGCGCGCTCCGCCGGCCCGGCCGAAGCCGCCACGTGGCGGGTCGCGACTTCGAGCGCTTCGTCGATCGTCGCGACGAAGTTCTGCCGCCCGTACTCGTCCAGCTTTCCCGCTCCCTCGAGCGCCTCGAGTGGTTGGGCGCGGATCCCGGCGATCAGGAAGCGGATGTGCTGGTGCGAAAAGGATCGGAAGAGGTCGTCGAGCACGCGAATCCCGGAGGCGTCGATGACGGGGACGTTGCGCATGCGGAGAATGAAGACCTTCGGCTTCTTGGCCACGAGGTGCAGGACGTCCTTGATCTTGTCCGCCGCGCCGAAGAAGAACGGGCCGTTGACCTCGTAGACCTCGACGCCCGCCGGAATCGCGCGCCGCGCTACGCCCTCGGCGTCCCCGCGCATCGTGCCGTCGGGAACGTCGTTCCATTCCTCCGTCACCATCCCGACGTGTGTCACGTCGGCCATGCGCTTGATGAAGAGGAACGCCGCGAGCACGACCCCGACCTGCACCGCCACCGTCAGGTCGATCAGGACGGTGAGCAGGAACGTCGTCAGGAGAACGGCCACGTCGCTCTTGGGTGTCCGGAAGAGCTCGCGCGGAAGGCGCGCCACTCGCTCATGTGGTACGCGACGACCACGAGGATCGCCGCCAGAGTCGCGAGCGGAATGTACCGCGCCCACTTGCCCGAAGAAAGAGAGACGCCGCGGCGACGACCGCGGCGTGTGTCATCCCCGCGACCGGAGTGCGGCCGCCGGCCTTGACGTTGGTGGCCGTGCGGGCGATCGCGCCGGTGGCGGGGATGCCGCCGAAGAGGGCCGACGCGACGTTCGCGACTCCCTGCGCGACGAGCTCGACGTTGGACTTGTGCCGGCTGCCGATCATGCCGTCGGCCACGACGGCCGAGAGCAGCGACTCGATCGCCCGCGAGGAGGGCGACGGTGACCGCCGGGCGAAAAGAGCTCGCGGATGCGCTCGAGCGTCGACCGACGGCAGCCGGGCGCGGGGATGGAAGCCGAGATCTCGCCGAAGCGGGTGCCGATCGTCTCGACGGGCAGGCCGAGGACCGCCACGAGCACCGAGCCGACGAGAATGGCCACGATCGGCGCGGGGACCGTCCGGGAACCTCGGCCAGCCCAGCAGAGATCGCGAGCGATCCCGCCGCCACGGCGACGCGCTGCGGGAGACGGTCCGGCAGGCTCGCGGCATACGCGCTCCACTTCTCGAAGAACTGCGCCGGGACCGCGGCCATCCGCAGGCCGAGGAGGTCCCGGATCTGGCGAGGAGAAGATGATGACCGCGATTCCGCTCGTGAAGCCGTGACGACCGGATACGGGATGAACTTGATCGCCGCGCCGAAGCGCGCGAGGCCCAGGATCGATGAGGAGGATGCCGGCGAGAATCGTGCAGATCGTGAGCCCATCGACCCCGTGGCGGGCGACGATGCCGGAGACGATGACCACGAACGCTCCCGTGGGGCCCCCGATCTGCGACGCGGCTGCCTCCCAGCGACGAGATCAGGAAGACCGGCAACGGCCGCCGTGACGAGGCCCGTCTCCGGAGGCACGCCCGAGGCGATCGCGAAGGCGATCGCGAGCGGGATGGCGACGATGCCGACGACGACGCCGGCCTGGAGATCGGCGAGGAACTGGCGCCGCGAGTAACCCGAGAGCGTGGTGAATGTCTTCGGCAGCCACGCCCCGGTCACGAATCGGATTCTACCCGGGGCGTCGCTCCATCACGCGGATGAGAGGGACTCCGTCCTGCGAGCGGGCGACGCCGGCGAGCGCATAACGCTCATCGAGCGCAATCGCGATCTCCCGCGCGTAGTCGACGCCGAGCCGCGCCGCCGACCACCCGGGCGGAGCCTGATCCACGACCATCACGAATCTGGGCCCGGCGCTCCGGATCCGCTCTGCCACCTCCGCTTCCGCGCGAGCGTCGAGATGTCCGGGAAGGATCTGCTCCTGGCGCAGAGGATTGGGTAGCCCGGTCGCGAAGTTGAAGAACCCGCACTCGGGAAGGCACGCGAGCCCGTCCCCCGGCCGCGCCCGATCGGCGAGAAAACCGAGAGCCAGCTCCGTCGCGCGGCCCCACGGCTCGGGTAAGCGCACGGTACCGGCCGCCGTCTCGACGGCCGCCACGGAAACGGCCCGCCGGATGCGCTCGAGGCGGACGAGGCCGGCGGCGGCGAGGGAGAGCAGGGCCGCGGCCGCCGCTCTCCGGAACACCACGGGCCGCGCGAGTCTCGGAGCCAGGACGTCGAGCACGAGGACGGCCGACGCCGCCGCGAGAGCGGGCAGCGCGAGGATCGCGTAGGGCGTCGTGACGAAACCGTATGCCACGTTGCCCGCGACGCGGGCGGACGCCAGAGCCGCGAACCCGAAGAGCAGGAACCGCGCGCGCCCGCGCTCGTCGAGCGGCGCGCGCAGGAGCCACGCCGCGGCGAGCGCCGAGGCCAGCGGCGCGGGAGACAGGATCGGAGGCAGGCGGTCCTCGATCGCGGCCGCCGACCGGCGTGGCGCACAGGGCGACCGCCGCCGCGAGGAGGACCCACCAGACCGTCTCGGCGAGTCCCGGCTTCTTCTCGGCGTCTCCGGCCGCTCGCGAGACCAGCCACGCGGCGGCGAGGACGAAGAGACCGAGGAACAGAGCCGTCGCCAGACGCGAGAAGGCGGCGCCCGGGTCGTCGAAGCCGGAGATCAACCGGTAGACCTGCCGCCATTCCGGCGGCGGCGAAAAGAGAACGAGCGGCCCCTCCGACGCCAGCGACGCGATCGGGATTCCCCGAAACGCGAACCCATAGCCCGCGGCGGCCAACGCGCCGGCGGCGAGTACCGAGAGGAGGATCCTTCGGCGCTCGGCCGGCGGCGACGAGTGCGCAGCGCGGCGACGACGACCACCACGGCTGCGGCGGCTCCGATCTCGGCCTTCGCGAGAAGCGAGAACGCGAGGGCGAGCGCGGCCGCCACGGCGTGAAAGCGCTCCACGCGACGGACAGGACCACGAGGCTTCCCAGCGCGCCCGCCGCCGCGAAGAGCGCCGCGAAAGCGTACGGAAAGAGAAACGCGCCGCCGTTCGGAGCCCCGACGCAGACGGCCGCCGCGATCGTGACGGCCACGCCGGCCGAAAGCGGCGAACCGGCGCGGCGCGTCAGATGGTAGAGCGCCCACAGGAGAAGGACGGCCGCGAGAGCTCCCAACAGCTCGAGCACCGCGAAGCGGCGGCCGAAGATCCCCAGGGCGGCGCCGTTGACCCAGGGAGCGGCCGGCCCGTAGTAGTAGGAGACGTCGCGGGATAGAGCCGCTCGCCGTCCGCGAGGCGAGCCGGCACCTGGAGCTCGCGAGAGCCATCCACGAAGGGACGAATCCAGCGATTCCAGCTCAGCAACGCCGAAGCCACGCCGGCGAGCGCCGGCACGGCGATCCACTCCCAGCGCCGGCGGGGACGGGGGCCCCGCGCCTCGGTCAATCGATCGACCGGATGTCGGTGAGGATGTTGTTGTTGAGCGTGATGCGCACGTGCGAACCCTCGGGGAAGCGGAACCACTGCGTCCGGGTGACCTCGAGGGTGTAGCGCGACGTCGCCTCCCCTTCTTTCGCCTCGAAGACCATCTTGTATTCGCCGGTGCTCGCGTAGCTGCGGCCCGTTCCGCTCGAGCCCGGCGCGGATTGCTGACGCTCGACGACGATGCAGTCGAGGGTGCGGATGCCGAGGCCCGGATCCTTCTTGGAGGCCGAGGAGCAGGCCGCCGCGAGCAGGCTCGCTACGAAAAGTGCGAGAACAGCGAAATGGTCAGCCGCCAGGATTCTCTGTCGCATGTCAGCGAGAACGCCCCCACTTCCCTTTCGATTCCGACCGAAGGCTATGCTAATGCGCGAGCGCTCCCCAATGCGCGAACGCGCACGCCACGACGCATGACCGAACCCCGCCTCGAGCTCACCCCCGACGGCCGCCTTCTGGTCCGGGCGCCCGCCCCGGCGAAGGAGCGCTGGAGCTGGGCCCTCTACGACTTCGCCAACACGATCTTCTCGATGAACGTCGTGACCCTGTATTTTGCGGTCTGGCTCGTGACGGAGCGCGGGGCGACCAACACGGCATACTCGGTGGCGACCAGCCTCTCCTCCGTGGCGGTGCTCCTTCTCGCCCCCTGGATCGGCGCCGTCTCGGACGCATCGCGGCGGCGTAAACCGTGGGTCGTGGGCTTCACGCTGGTCTGCGCCGGCGCGACCCTCGCCCTCGCGTCCCTCGCCCGCGCCGAGGCTCTCGGCATCTCGGACTTCTCCTTCTGCTCGGGGCGTTCGCCGTCGCGAACACGGCGTACCAGCTCGCGCTGCCGCCGTACAACGCGATGCTCGCGGAGCTCGTCCCGGAGAAGGACCGGGGGAAACTCTCGGGTCTCGGAACCGCGCTCGGCTACGCGGGCTCGATCACCGGAGTTCTCCTCGTCGCCCCGTTCGTGACGGGAGGCCTCGGGATCCCGGCCGGCGGCCGGCAGGCCGCGTTCATGCCGACGGCGCTTCTCTTCGTCCTTTTCTCCCTGCCCTTCTTTCTGTTCTGCCGAGATCCGCTCGCGCTTCCGCGCTCGCAGAGGCCGCCCGTGCGCTGGGGCGCGATCGTCGGCGAGCTCGTCTCGGCGTTCCGGGAAGCGCGGCGCCACCGCGGGCTGACGCGGTTCGTCGTGGCGAGCTATTTCTACCAGGACGCTCTCGGCACCGCGATCTCGTTCATGGCGCTCTACGCCGTCTCCGTTCTGGGCCTTCCCCCCGGCGGCGAGATCCGCCTGTTCGTGACGCTCACGGTGCCGGCCATCGTCGGAGCCTACGCCGCCGGACGCGCGTGCGACCGGTGGGGCCGAGGCGGACGCTGCAGGTGGTGCTCGGAGGCTGGATCGCGGGCCTCGCCGCGATCGCGCTCGCGCCGACGCTCGCCGGATTCTGGGCCGGCGGTTTCATCGTCGGCCTCTCATTCGGGGGGATCTGGGCCGCCGAGCGGCCGCTGCTTCTGACGCTCGTTCCGGCCGCCGAGGCCGGCCGCTTCTTCGGCCTGCTCTCGCTCTCGGCGCGCGCCGCGGCGATCGTGGGGCCGCTCATCTGGGCCGCAATCGTGGACGGCCTGTCCGCGCCGCTCGGAAGGAACACCGCCTATCGGCTCGCCGTCGCTTCGCTCGCCGGGCTGATGGCCGTCGCGTCCTGGCTCCTCCGGGGCGTGCCCGACGCGGTTGCCGCGGGGGACCCCGAGTCCCATAGAATCCGGTCCCGAACATGACTCCACCGCGTGCGCGCGTTTCCCTCGTCGGCCTCGGTCCGATCGGAATCGAGGTCGGCAAGGCTCTGGCCGGACGGGAAGGCATCGAGCTCGCCGGCGCGGCGGATCCGGCCCCCGACAAGGCCGGCCGGCCGCTGGCGCCGCTGCTCGACGGCGCCTTCCCCGGCGTCTCGATGATGCCCTCGGCGGCGGCGCTCTACGGGCTGACCGCGGGCTCGCGCAGCCGCTCGGACGTGGCCGTCCTCTGCACCGGCTCGCGCCTGCATGCGATGCTGCCGCAGATCGAAGAGGCCGTCGGAGCGGGCCTCCACATCGTGTCGACCTGCGAAGAACTCGCCTACCCGGAGCTTCACCACGCTCCCATGGCGCGGCAGATCGACCGGATGGCGAAGGCGAAGGGCGTCGCCGTCCTCGGCACCGGCGTCAATCCGGGCCTGCGTCATGGACCGGCTCGTGCTCGCCGTCGCCGCCGCCTGCGTGCGCGTCGACTCGGTGCGCGTCACGCGCGTCGTGGACGCCGCCAAGCGGCGCGGGCCGCTGCGCGCGAAGGTCGGCGCCGGACTGACGCGCGAAGAGTTCACTGCAGGCGTCTCCGCGAAGAAGCTCGGCCACGTCGGCCTCTCCGAGTCCGCCGCGATCATCGCGCTGGGGCTCGGCCTGCCCATCCACGAGATCACCGAAACGATCAAGCCCGTCATTGCGCAGAAGGACTTCGACGGAATTCCGGCCGGAGGAATCCTGGGGCTGCACCAGGTGGCTCTGGTCCAGGCGGGCGACGAAGCCAAGGTCGTGCTCGATCTCAAGATGGCGGTCGGCGCGCCCGATCCCGCCGACCGGATCGACATCGAGGGCGATCCGCCCCTGCACCTCGTGGCCGCCGGAGGCTTCCACGGCGACCGCTCGACGATCGGGACCGTCGTCAACGCGATCCCCTTCATCGTCACGGCGACGCCGGGGCTTCACAACGTCGTCACGCTGCCGCTCTTCGGTCTCCGGCCCCTCCTCTAGTTTTCTCTCCGGGGCGCGGCGCTTCGAGCCCGGAACCGATACCCTCGCCCGGTGTACTCCCTGGACCAGACCCAGCGGATCGCGGCGCCGCTTCCGGAGGTCTTCGCGTTCTTCTCGAACCCGGCGAACCTCGCCCGGCTGACGCCTCCCGGGCTCGCGTTCCGCATTCACGGAACGGCGCCGACCCGCTCGCCGAGGGAAGCCGGCTCGAGTATCGAATCCGGTGGTCTATTCACCGGCTCCCTTGGGTCACGCGGATCACGCAGTGGCCCGGCGCTCGGAGTTCGAGGACGTCCAGGAGCGGGGCCCTACGCACGTGGATCCACACGCACACCTTCGAAGAGGACGGAACGGCGTGGTCGTGCGCGACCGCGTCGAGTACGCGCTTCCGTTCGGCCCGCTGGGCCGGCTCGTCGCACCGCTTTCTCGTCCGCCGCCAGCTCGAAGACGATCTTCGAGTTCCGCCGCCGAGCGATCGACGAGATCTTCCCTCCGAGCTCGACCCTCGACCCTCGACCCTCGACTTTTTCCCCATGACGACTCTCATCCACTGGTTCCGCCGCGACCTGCGCGTCCGAAGACAACACGTCCCTCTCCGCGCCGCCCGGGACGCCGATCGCGTCGTGCCGCTGTTCGTCCTCGACGACCACTACGCGAACGATCCGAACGTCGGGCCCCGCGCGCTTCCGCTTCCTCCGCGAAAGCCTCGAAGGTCTCGGCCGCTGGACGCTCGCCGCCCTCGGCTCCCGCCTCGTGCTCCGGCCCGGGCCCGGCCTCCCGCGCCCTGCCCGCTCTCGTCGCCGAAACCGGCGCCTCCGCGGTCTATGCGAACGCCGAGATCGGTCCCTACCGGAGCGCGCGACCGGGAAGCCGGCGACGCGCTCGCGGCGATCGGGGGCGAGGCTGCGTCCTCTTCCCCGACGCGCTGCTCGTCGAGCCCGACGCCCTCACCACCGCGGCCGGGGACGCCGTACACGGTCTACTCGCTGTTCTCGCGCAAGTGGCTGGCGGCGGAAAAGCGCGGATCCCCGCCGCGCGCCCGCCGCGTCGGAGGCTCTCGGCGGCTTCCGGGTTCGGCCGTCCATGGAACGCGTGCAGGCCGGCGTTCCCTTCCGACCGGAGTCTGAATTCGGCCCCAGGGCGGGGAAACCGAGGCCCTCGCGACGTGCCGTTCTCGGGGTTCGTCTCCGGCGCCGCTCGAGGCGCTACGCCGGCGACCGCGACTTCCCGGCCCGCGCGGCGACCTCGCGGCTCTCGCCTCACCTCCACTTCGGAACGATATCGCCCGCGGACGATCCTGGCGGCGGCGGAGCGGTCTGACCGGCCCGAGCGTGCGCGCGGCGTCGAAGAAGATTCGTCCTCGAGCTCGCGTGGCGCGAGTTCTTTCACCACCTCCTCTTCCACTTCCCGGCGTGTCGCCACCGAAAGCTTCCGCCGCGAGTTCCGCGACTTTCCCTGGAGCAGCGACGAAAGCACGTTCTCCGCGTGGCGCGCCGGCGCGCACCGGTTTTCCCTCGTCGACGCGCGGCGATGAGCGCAGCTCGCCCGGACGCACTGGATGCACAACCGCGCGCGGATGGCGGCGGCCTCCTTTCTCACGAAGGATCTCCACGTGCGACTGGAAGCGGGCGAGGAGTGGTTCGAGCACGAGCTCGCGGACGCGGATCTCGCCAACAACAACGGCGGGTGGCAGTGGGTCGGCCGGCTACCGGCGCGGACGCGGCGCCCTATTTCCGGACTTCTAACCCCGTCCTCCAGTCGAAGAAGCTTCGACCCCGACGGCGCCTACATCCGCCGCTTCGTCCCGGAGCTCGCGCGAGTCCCGCGGCAGAAGATCCACGAGCCCTGGACGATGACCGACTACCGAGCAGCGGGCTTCGGGCTGTCGGATCGGCCCTGGCGGGGACTATCCCGCGCCGATCGTGGACCACGCGGTCGAGCGGCGCGCCGCGCTGGCGATGTTCGAAGAGAGCCGAACCCGAAGGGCCCGGGAGAACTAGAATCCGTTCCCCCATGGCGCCCTTTCCTGGTCTGCTGGAGCCGCGGCCCGAGGGTCTTTACGCTCCGGCGTTCGAGGCCTGGATCGATCCTGCGGTCCCCGTCCCCCCCCGGGCGTTGCTCTCGCACGCGCACGCCGATCACGCC